>NZ_JAOTIF010000001.1 GCF_025628885.1 Paraflavisolibacter caeni
CCGAACAGAGAAGTTAAGCCCCCCATGGCCGATGGTACTGCACCCAAATGCGGGAGAGTAGGTAGCCGCCATTCTTACTTAACAGCCTTTCACACCCAAGTGAAAGGCTGTTTGCTTTTAACCCCCTCCCGAAATGCTCCCCAGCCCTGCCGGAGAATGATCCACTTTAATAATCTCTCAACAAAGTTGTATGACTTCTTTTCTGAAAATCTTCTAATAGAATAAGTTTCAAGTCTAGTATTGATAGGAACAAAGAAGTAATTCGCTTATTATCTAAATCAGAAATCAAACTCTTTAACACTAGGATCATTCAATAACTTTTCAACAAATATTTGATGGTTTATTTTTTTCCCATTTACTATCCATGTGCCTATTATATCATCTTCTCTTTTTGATTTTTTGAGTATTTTATAATGCAGCTTGTTTTCTTTAATTAATTGTTCATATTTATTAATTTCATTCTTCTTGTAAGAGCTTACAATTCTGTAAGTTCTTGACTGATTTTTGTAATCAATCCATTTCTCTAACTTAGTTAATAATAGTAAAGCTGCTAATACTACAGCCGTTGAAAATAAAACAAGTATATATTGACCAGCGGCGATGCCCATGCCTAATGCTGCAACCGACCATATAGTTGCAGCTGTAGTTAATCCATTGATGCGGTTTTCACTTTGAAAGATTACACCAGCACCTAAAAAGCCAATACCTGTTACAATATTCGATGCAATTCTATCAGGACTATTATCTGTGATATAATAAGAGAATGTAGTAAATAGAAAAGAGCCTAGACAAATCAATATCATCGTCCGAAAACCTGCTGATTTATTTCTGTATTCCCTTTCAGCTCCAATCAGTCCACTAACTATAATGACTAACATTAATCTAAATAACAGAACTTCAATTGAAGGCATATGAATAAAGTTGATTTTTACTGTTTTCTATGCTTCATATGTGGACAAGATAAATAGGATTTCAATCTTCAATAATGATGGAAAGCCATACTTTGTTTTTATGATGACATTTCACTGAGTTCGAGCCACCTCATTTCTTTTTCATCTATTGTATTGTTAATGACTCCTAATCGTTCCGAAAGGTTTTGCAACTCATCGTAAGGTAAGCTGGAATCATTAAGTTTGATATAAATTTCCTGACGTTCTTTTTCAAGTAAAGCGATTTCCTTTTCTAACATGTCAAATTCTCTTTGTTCTTTATAGGAAAGCTTCTTTTTTGATTTGGTGGCAGTATTACCGTTATCGATGATTGGCTCTGGTTTCTTTTCTTCTTTAATTTCATCTTCCTGTGCTTTTTGCCAATCCCGATATTGGGAATAATTGCCGGGGAAGTCACGAATTTGTCCTTCGCCTTCAAATACAAATAAATGATCTACAAGCCTGTCCATAAAATAGCGGTCGTGGCTAACAATTAGAAGGCAACCTCCGAACTCTGATAAAAAGTTTTCTAATACAGCTAATGTCGGTAGGTCTAAGTCGTTAGTTGGTTCATCTAATATTAGAAAGTTAGGATTTCGGAATAGAATAGTCAGTAGATGTAAACGACGCTTCTCTCCTCCACTCAATTTGCTGATATAGGTGTACTGCTGTTCTGGTGGAAAAAGAAACAAGTTGAGGAATTGTGACGCACTTAGCGAGCCTCCATTAGCCAGAGGAAAATTCTCTGCTATGTTTTTGACATACTCAATTACGCGCATGTCTTCTTTAATTTCTAAGCCTTGTTGCGAATAGTTACCAAAAACTACCGTATCTCCAATGTTAATTTTACCACTGTCTGGTTGCTCAATACCTTGAATAATATTGATGAAAGTAGACTTACCCGCACCATTTTTACCGACTATTCCTACCCGTTCACCTTTTTTAAATGTATAATCAAATCCTTGCAGTATAACTTTTTCTCCAAAGCTTTTATAAACCTTTTTAAGTTCAGCAACTTTACCACCAAGACGGTTCATTTTGGCTTGCAATTGTAATTGCTCTTCCTGTATTTGCTGCTTTGCCTTTTTTTCTACTTCATAAAAGGCATCAATACGGCTTTTGCTTTTCGTGGTCCTGGCTTTTGGTTGTTTGCGCATCCATTCCAACTCTTTACGATACAGGTTACGAGCCTTATCAATAGACGCTGCTTCGCTATCTTCACGGGCTGCTTTTTTCTCCAGGAAGTTAGCATAGTCGCCTTTATAGACAAACATTTCACTTCTGTCCAGTTCCCATATCTCATCACAGGCCGCATCCAGGAAATAGCGATCGTGAGTAACCAACAGGAGCGTTACATTTTCTTTATTCAGGTAGTGTTCCAGCCATTCAACCATTTGCACATCCAAGTGGTTGGTCGGTTCATCCATGATAAGCAGAACGTGCTTGTGTTCAAAGCCGATATCGATCAGGGTTTTGGCTAATGCTACCCGTTTGCGCTGTCCGCCACTTAGCGTGGTAACGTTTTGTTGCAAATGATGGATATTCAACTTGCCGAATATCTGTTTTACCTTGGCCTCAAAGTCCCAGGCATTCATTTCATCCATTTGAACAAGACAAGCTGCTATTTGCTGTTCATTCCCAGTATCAACTGCTGCTTCATATTGTTTGATGGCATTGATAACCGGATGGGAGTGGTGGAAGATATTGTCAAGGACAGATTTGTTTTCTTCCAACTTCGGTTCTTGCTCAAAAAAAGCAACATCTACATTTTTGTTTGTCCAAACCTTGCCTTCATCTACAAATTCCTTTCCTGCAATGATCTTGAGCAGGGTAGATTTACCTGCACCATTCCTTGCTACTAAAGCAATCTTATCACCTTCTGAAATATGAAAAGAAATATTATCAAAAAGAGGTTTTATACCAAATGATTTCGAGATATTTTCTGCTGACACATAATGCATAGAGCAAAAATAAGCATTAAGAATTGAGCAGGAGAGGATGGTGGCCCAGGCAATGGGATGCAATATTCAAGCCTTTTGTATACTTCAAGAATGCGTCAGTATTTTGCTGCCAAACAACCTCTTTCTTTAAGTTCACTTATCCCTAGTCAATATGGATTGGCCGGAGGGGGACAAATTTGAATCGGCAGGCCTGCTCAAGATCAATCGGCGGAGAGAGGGCTTATTGATTTGATTTTTCAGTTAATTGAACAAGCTAATTAAAGGTCAAGAGATAGGTTTTGCACACAGATTACTTTATTTACTGAAAGGCACTGAGTAGAATAAGAAAGCTCCCTTCCGGGAGCTTCTCTAATTTAAGGACGGCCACTTGGGCGGTCAAGGCCGCGTAGCCAGTCTATTACCTGTTCACGTGTTTTACCTAACTTGTTCTGTAAACGGCCATATAATTCTTCATCCTTTCCTTCTTCATATCTCAAATCGTCATCGGTAAGATCACCATGAGCTTGTTTAATTTTACCTTTTAATTCATTCCATTTGCCTTTTAACTCTAATCTATCCATAATTAAAAGTTTAGTAATACTTCGGGTAAAAACTTCGTGCCAATTTTTGAGTTTACTGGTTTGTTAATTTAATGGGCATTTGAGATAAATAGGATAAAATAACTGTATTGGAGTTTGTGGCTGTTTTCAGAGGAAGTAAAAAATTAGGTAGTAACAGATCTCTATCATTAGAGGTTGATTTCATTTTTAAATGTTCATGATAGCCAGTTAAACTGCTTTCAGCGTATAGGCATAGGGAAATTGTATTATACTCTAGTTCTATACTATACTGTTTCTGGGGAGCATGAGGTTGATGCAATGAGGATAGATTTCAGCTCTTATTTCTCTAAGCCGGCCTCTGTATTCACCGTCGACCTGGAAATAACTCTTTCTTAGAGAAGTAAGTGTAACTTTTTTGGTGTGGATGATCTCAATTTTTTCAGTGTCAAAAGTTTTATGTTTTAACAACATTTTCAAGATTGTCCATAAGTGTAGTTTTCTTACCACAACTATTTCAAAAAGGCCATCGTCCAGTTTGCCAGAAGGATTGATTGAGGCGCCTGTACCGTATTGACTGGCGTTGGCCAGGACAATCATATAAGCTTTCCGTTTTATTGTGACATTATCTGTAATTATAGTTGCATAGATTTTTTGTTTCTCCCATAAAACCCGGAAGATAGAGCGTGCATATCCCCACATTCCCCTTTTATTATAGCCGTGGAAATATTTAACCATCATGGCATTCAAGCCCATATCGCTGAGGTGGAGGCAAATTTCTTTTTTATTGATCAGTATGGCGTCGATTAATTGTGGCTGACCATGAACAATAATGTCTAGTGCCTCTTTCATGTTTATAGGAATGTTGAGTTCTTTTGCCATTCCATTGGCTGAGCCGGCCGGGATTATTCCCAGGATGTGGTCAGTTCCCTTCAGCATATCGGCCAGCAATTTCACGGTGCCATCGCCCCCTACTGCTATTATTTTGTCGGGATTAGCTGACTTAACATGGTGTTGAATAGAGACTTTATCAGACTTGCCGTTGAGCAGGTAAAACTCAACGGTATGGGGAAGGTTTTTGAAGTAGTTCCTGATCTCTGCTTCTCTATTGTGCTTTTCTTTTCCGCCAGATACGGGATTAATGACAAATAATAATTTTTGCCTTTCGTCTTGCATGTTTATTGCATTTGATTTAATGTAAATGGCGAACCTGTGAAAGGCATTTTACATTAAAGCATTAGGGTATACAATTTACGATTTGTAAATGACCATTCACTATTCACTATCGGTTATTAACCAATTACGTGTTATGCAAATCAGTAACCAGAAATATAGCAATAAAAAAAGTTGGTCTACACTAGTGCTTAATTGGTTTGGGCTGACGAACGAACCTGTTATCAAAGTGTATCATGGTTATGGGCATCCGGAGCAGATGGTGATTTATGGCCACGTACTCCGCCTAGGACCTTTACCCAGGAAAAAATATAAGAGAGGAATGCTTCATAACACTGTTGCATTGCTAAGAATGTTTTTTGTAAAGCCTTTAGGAGGAGCTACCGTTCATATGGAGTGGGAAGGGATAGAGCATACTGTTCATACAGATACTGACGGATTCTTCAGGTTTTGTTGGGTAGACCAGCCTCCACTATTACACGGGTGGCATGAAATGCATGTCAAATTGAGGGACAAGCATGGAAATGAAAAAGCCAAGGGTTCCGGGGCTATTTACATACCTTATGAGACGCAGTATGGTTTTATTTCTGATATAGATGATACATTCCTGATCTCACATTCGGCGAACCTGCGCAAGCGGTTGTATGTGCTATTTACCCATAATGCAAGGAGCCGCAAGCCGTTTGAGGGTGTTGTCAAGCATTATCAATTACTTGCAAAAGGCAATACGGAAGGTAATGCTCCCAATCCTTTCTTTTATGTTTCTAGCAGCGAGTGGAATCTCTATGATTATATTCTGGAATTTACGACCATTAATGGGATACCGCGAGGCGTATTTCTGCTTAATGTGCTGAAGCCATTCCGCCAATTGTTTAAGACGGGACAAAATAATCACCATACCAAGTTCATGCGGATCGTGCGTATTCTGGAAGCTTACCCCAGTCAGCAGTTTATTTTACTGGGGGACAGCTCGCAAATGGATCCATTTATCTATGCGTCAATTGTAGAACATTTTCCAAACAGGATCCATGCAGTGTATATCAGGGATGTTCATCCTAAGAACAGGGAAAAAGTGGTTCAGGTGCTTGATAAAATAGAAGCGTCGGGGGTACCCTGTTGCTTTTTTGAACATAGTGAGGAAGCAATTGAGCATTCGAAGGCAATAGGACTGATTGGAGAAGCGGAAATGGCAGTAGGGAGTTAGGGGTGGTGATGAGCATTTACTAAGTGAAGCGTAGGCCGGTATAAGGGAGTATATACTGGCATAATGTTTTAAGATTTATCGGCTATTCTATCATTAATTTTTAGTTCATATGGAGAAGAACCTTCAGGAACAGGAAGCTTTGAATAAATTCAAGAAGCTTGTTAAGGACATCAATGTGTGTATGTTCATTACTCATAACAAGAATGGCGATCATACACGTCCGATGGCGACAATAGAAGTTGAGGACAGTGGCACACTATGGTTTTTTAGTGATATACGTTCTATCAAGGTAGAGGAGGTAAGTACAGATCATTCTGTGCATCTTGTTTATGCGCATCCAGGGAAGGACAGTTACCTGGATGTCTGGGGTAAGGCACAGGTTGTTACAGACCGACAGGTTATGAAAGACAAATGGTCGCCTGTGGTAAAAGCCTGGTTTCCACAAGGGGCTGATGATCCTAACTTATGTCTTCTGAGTGTGCAGCCACAGAATTGCTATTATTGGGATGCCGAAACGGGGAAGATGGTGCAGTTCTTTAAAATAGCCGCGTCGGTGGTAACAGGACAAAGGCTGGCAGACGGAGCTGAGGGCACATTGAAGATATGATGAGGGCATACAACCTTAAAAGTTTTTCGGCTGGATGGACTGGTCTTTCCTGGCGTCGAGGGTGAAGCCTACGGTGGTACCTACGTTTTCTTTGCTGCGGATATGAATGCTATGTCCGTGGGCTTCTATGATATGCTTGCAAATAGCCAGTCCTAAACCACTACCGGTAATATTGCGGCTGCGCCCTTCCTGGGTACGGTAAAAACGTTCAAACACGCGTAAGAGGTGCTGTTCAGGAATGCCCATACCGTCGTCGCTTATTTCTATCAAAACATTTTTCTCATCTGTATTGTAAACGCTGGCAACGATAGAACCGTTTACTTTGCCATACTTGATTGAGTTTTCAATAAGGTTTACAACTACCTGTTGAATTTTGTCCTTATCAGCAAATACTACACGGGGCTGTTCACAACCTTTTTTGAAGGAAAAGGAGATTTGCTGCTGTTCAGCTTTTATGAAAAGGCCTTCATAAGCTTCGCGAATGACATCCTGTATTACGAAATTGCGCTTGTTCAATTTCAACTCGCCACGTTCTAGCCTGGAAATTTCGTCAAGGTCCTGTATCAGGTTTGCCAGTCTCTCCACATTGCGACTAGCTTTTTCCAAAAAGCGTCGATTGATATCCGGGTTTTCCATAGCACCCTGTAGGAGTGTATCAATATATCCCTGTATAGCAAACACCGGGGTTTTGAATTCGTGCGAAAGGTTTTGTAAAAACTCTTTTCTGAATATTTCGTTTTTCCTCAGGCTCTCAATTTCCTGTTTTTGCTGAACGGCCCAGGCTTCAGCATCTTCCCGAACTTCATCAATACTTTTCTGTGGCAGGATGTATTTATAATACATTTCTTCCTTCTTGCTGGCCTTAGTGCGGTAAATAATTTTATAAATCAATTTGATCTTCCGGTAAATGAATTGTTGAAAGATGAAGTCTACCAACAAGTACACACCAGTAAATACAATTACAAAAGAAATGATAGTTGCTTCCCAACTTTTTTGTAACATTCCAATACCCATAGCAACAGGAATTGAAATAATAAGAGCAGTAAGGGCTGAGAGCTGACGGGGAGAAAAGTTTTTTGCACTAAGCATAATCAAAAAGTACAATGTGATGGTTGGGTACGAAGTAAATTATTAATAATAAGGGTATAAGTTACGATGTTAAGGCCAAAATTGTATAAGGATTGATGATGATGAATCACAAACCGCAGGATCAAAGAAATAGTGAAACGTGAAAGGAAAAAGGAACAAGTTGCAAGGAATAATATTGAAAATAATCAATGTCTCCTAATTAATGCATGATGTTCAATAGCCCTAATTGGTTATTCCTGATTTTATATTTCAAATTTATATCCCACTCCTTTTACTGTTGTTATACAATCAATGCCGAGCTTTTGGCGGATTTTCCGGATGTGCACGTCGATGGTGCGGTCGCCAACGATTACTTCATTACCCCATACCTGACTTAGAATTTCGTTGCGCAGGAAAACGCGGCCGGGTTTGGTGGCGAGCAGATATAGCAATTCAAATTCTTTTTTAGCCAGGATGATCTCTTGTCCGTTGTACTCAACAATGAATTTTTCAGGGTCGATGATGAGACCATCTACCTTAATAATAGCATTTTCTGGTTCTTTGATCCTACGGAAAAGTGATTGAACCTTGCTCAGGAAGACTTTGGGACTGATGGGTTTGCTGAGGTAGTCATCGGCACCAGTAGTGAGCCCTTTGATTTGAGTAGCTTCATCATTCAAGGCTGTCAAAAATAGGATCAAGGTTTCTTTAAAGGCAGGCTGCGCCCGTAATATTTCGCAAACTTCAACACCATTTTTGCGTGGCATCATGATGTCCAGGATCACCATTTCGGGTTGGGTTTGTTTTGCTTTTTCAAGTGCCTCATCACCGTCCTTGGCCGTTGTTACGTCATAGCCTTCCTTTACCAAGTTGTACTTTAATATCTCTAATATATCCGGTTCGTCATCGGCAATTAACACTTTTCTTGCCTTAGTATTCATTATCAACAGGTTTTCTTTGTTCACAAACGTACGAGAATTTGACTTCTATGGCTAGAAGTGATTTTCTGTTCACATAGAGTTAATATAAAATTAATAGAGAAGAGGGGAATGAGGAATGGTGAATGGTCATAGGTGAATGATGGATGGGGAGAGGGTAGATGATAGATTTGAGGTTTGGAGTTTGAAGTTTGGAGTTGGGAGTTGGGGGGCAAAACTTGGAGGGTGGGGGTTGGTTTTGTACCTTTAGGCTCAGCTCCATTGCCTCCGTTCAGGGCTTTCAGGGCGTTCTGCCTGCAGGTTGTTTTCCCCTATTTATGAACATTTGCTCAATTCTGATCGAAGGATAGTCGAAAGATAGTCGAAGGATGGTCGAGGTAGCCTAGACTTAAGTACGGCTGATATACGGCTTAAGTACGGGTATAGTACGGCTCAAGTATGGAGTAGGCATCCAGTCAGCATGTGGTAAGTATGGTTCAGGGATGAGTTAAGGGATTAGGGGGCAAAATCTGTTTCGTGCTTCAGGTATGCTTGAACTATACACCAGGGATACTGCTGGAATACTGTAGCCCTACTTTAGGTATACTTAAGGTATGCTTCAGGTATACTTAAGGTACGAAGGATGGATACTGTTGAAGCGGACAAAAGCGGTCATTTCCTGCCAAATGCGGTCAAATTGAGATCTAAATGGACTGGGTGATTGGAGTAGTGGAGATATGTTAGGGTGAGAGGTGCCGGGAATGAGTATAGAATAAGGGAGGTTTATGAGTAAATAAAATGTATTTTGGTAGAAAGTAGACTGATTGTTTTAACGAGTTGGTTTACAGGTAGGTACTAAATTTGCAATCATTCTTAATTATGCTTTCCTTTTCCAAAATACTACTGGCTGGTGGGTTGTTGACTGGAACATTGCAGTTAATGGCGCAATCGAGTGCAGATATGAAGTTTGTGCCGGATATTAAAAGACAACTTTTTCATGGCTATATTGACCGCGAGCAAAAGAACGTTTTATCGGCAGATGGAAGGGCCGATGGAGAATTCCTGGCAACCAAAGATGAAAACATTAACTACCTGGTTACCAGAGCCGTTACTCAAAGGGTAGATTCGCTTCAGTATAAAATTGAGAAGGATACGGTTTCGGCCCATAACTATAAGGTTGCTTATTTGCGTGGTATTGAAAACCTGCTTAAGAAGTTTACAGCAGGTTTCAAAAAACAAGAAATTCCTGCCAGCTACCTGCCTTTGGCATTAGATACTTACGAGAAGGCTATAGAGGCTGATAAAAGAAAAAAGTCCATTGAACCCCTGATTATCAATGCTCCCTACCAGGTGGGAATGCTTGTGGTGGAAAGCGGTGCTTTTGATGGCAATGCCGGTGTGAAGGTTTCAAGATATGCATTGATGCGCCAGTATGCTCACTTGCATCCGGAGCGGACATTCCTGATGTTGAAGGACAATCCCGATGTTCCTTTCCGTGACAGCCTTATCCAGGTGGCGGCTTACAAGTATCCACGTCTTTTATATGATTTTGCGGCAGCTAATAACCGTTTAGGATGGGCTATTCGACAGATTGATGATCCCCTGGTGCGGACGGTTTCAAAAATGGCACAGAGCCGCGGGGGGCAATTTTATTTTGCTTTTCTAGATAATATCCTGAAAGGACGTCAAACTATGGGGTCGATAGATTCGGTAAAGGATGATAACGTAAAATTTTACCGGCTGCTGGTGAAAACAAGACTGGATTACGTGAAACGTATTCAAAATAAAGAACAAGTATGGGAATTGGGAGCATTAACTGATATGTTGGAAAAAAAGGCTAACGATGTTTTTATTAAAACCATCAATGCCTTGCATGAAGAGTCGGATGCTGTGCGTTTCCGTATCTTATATCAATTAACTCCCCAGGAATTATATTACCTGGCAGTGTTTGGTGAGAATGAAATATATACATCCAGTTATACAAAGGGTGTTTATCCTATCATGATGCAAAAGATCGGTAATAGGGGTGATTCACTGATGATGAGCGTTTCGTTTGACCGGTTTAAAAAGTTCATCAAGATGGCTGCAGGTTACAATACGTTGAATTCGTTTTTGAAGACCTTCCCTAACCAGGAACAGTCCAAATCGTTGATGACTGCATTTGTGAACGGTCTGGAAAAGTCGGAAGGTTTGGAAGATGGCGTGGACGTTGCGGACTCTTATATTAGTATATATGAAGGGAATAAGGATCTGGCCAAGTACATGTTGGACCTGACCAAATGGAATTACGACAAAAACATGGGTCAGAATAAGCGTGGCACTATCATGTACAACCTGCTGTACAAATTATTCCTCTCTGCTGATACTACTAATAAGGTGGACCTCACCCAGGAATTTGGAATTCCACCTGTTTATAATGTGAATTATAAAGATTTGGCTGATACCGGCCAACGGGTGGTGATGCAGGTTTTCTTTTATGGTGATGAAGACGGCCAGAATGCCTATAATGGCTTTTTACGTCAATTTTCGAACTCTAACTGGAGAATTTCGTATGCTGATAAATGGGTGGTGATCTCATCTTTAAAAGGAAAGGCAGTCTGGATATTTGCCAATAAACCATTTCCAGACGTGGATGACGGTGATGAAAAAGCACAGGAAGCTTTAGATGAGTACCTGGCGGGAAAAGGCTTAGAGCCTTCTGTTGTGATCCATCGTGGACATAGCTATTATGCTCCTTATACTATAAAGCAGATACAACCTTCGGCAAAAATCGTATTCCTGGGCTCCTGTGGCGGGTATCACCTGATTCATGATGTACTGGAACATGCACCTGACGCCCATATTATTGCTTCCAAGCAAATTGGAAAGACTATTATCAATCAGCCTTTCTTTAATCTCTTGATGGAAAAGATGCGCAATGGAAGCAATATTGAGTGGATACCTTTCTGGCAAGAGTTTGGGCGGATGGTTAATGACAAGGAAGGATTCCAGGATTATATACCTCCGCATAAAAACCTGGGTGCGATTTTTATTAAAGCGTATAAGATTCAGATGGGAAATGAGAATGAAGGGAATGACGAATGATTCGAATTAGATTTGTAGATTAAAATAGGAACGAGTGAGTAGTACCCCCACACCTAAGAAAAATTTTGATTTAGCGATTTTAAAGAGAGTCTTAAGTTTTGCACGTCCTTATAGAAGCCGGTTTTATATTTCAATAGCATTCGCTATTGTGCTGGCTGCATTTACCCCAGTGCGTCCTTACCTGATACAACTGACTGTAAACAAATACATCAGCAACCATTGGGCGAATGCGCTGATCAATATCACTATTATTCAAATCTTATTCTTGTTACTGGAAACGTGGCTGCGGTTTTATTTTTCCTACATCACTTCCTGGCTGGGGCAAGCTGTGGTGAAGGATATGCGGGTTACGGTCTATGAAAAGGTGTTGCATCTGAACCTACGGCAGTTTGACCGGACACCTATTGGTACACTAACCACCCGTACTGTTGATGATATTGAGCGGATTAACGACATTTTTGCTGAAGGGCTCATTCCCATCCTGGCGGACCTTCTGTCAATTATCTGTGTGCTGGGTTATATGATCTGGGTGGATTGGCGACTGACCTTGATCTGCCTCATCCCTTTTCCTCTTTTGATCCTGGGAACCTATTATTTTAAAGAAAGTGTCAACAAATCTTTTCACAGAGTGCGGAATGCTGTTTCAAGCCTTAATGCCTTTGTGCAGGAGCATTTGACCGGAATGCAGATTGTTCAGGCATTTGCCAGGGAGAAGAAAGAGTTTGAAAAGTTCGATGAGATCAATAAAGAGCACCGGAATGCTAATATTAAAGCCATTTTTGCTTATTCGGTGTTTTTCCCGCTGGTAGAAATAATCCTGGCTACATCCATTGGTTTGATCGTATGGTTTGGAAGTAAGGAGGCTGTTGAAGCGGGTACTATTACGGCGTTTATTCTTTGCCTCAACCTGCTTTTCAGGCCGTTGCGCATTATTGCAGATAAGTTTAATGTGCTTCAGATGGGTATTATTTCGAGCGAGCGGGTGTTTAAGGTGTTGGACAACGAAGATTTCCTGCCTCCTAGTCCGGAAACAGCCTATAAACCCAAAAAAGTCAAAGGGAAGATCGAATTTGATAGGGTGTGGTTTGGCTATGTAAAAGATCAGCCTGTATTGAAAGATGTTTCTTTTATAGCTCAGCCAGGAGAGACAGTGGCAATAGTTGGGCATACAGGCAGTGGTAAGACTACGATCATTAGTTTGCTGAACCGTCTTTACCAAATCAATAGTGGTCAGATCCTGATCGATGATGTGTCTGTGGACCAATGGGATACGGAGACTTTGCGGAAAAATATAGGAGTGGTGCTGCAGGACGTCTTTCTTTTTGCTGGTACTGTAATGGATAACGTTACGCTACGCAACACGGACATTAGCAGAGAAAAAGTTGAAGAGGCCGCCAAACTGATTGATATGCATGAGTTTATAATGCGATTGCCTGGCGGTTATGATTATAATGTTATGGAACGTGGCGCCACTTTGTCGCTGGGGCAGCGGCAATTGCTTTCATTTATCAGGGCATTATTGTATAATCCTTCTATTTTGATTCTGGATGAGGCTACTTCTTCGGTGGATACCGAAAGTGAGCAGAAGATCCAGAAGGCAATTGACACCCTGATCTCTAACAGAACCTCTATTATTATTGCCCATCGCCTTTCTACGATTCAGCGGGCGGATAAGATCATTGTGCTGGATAAGGGAGAGATCAAAGAGATTGGGTCTCATACAGAACTGCTGCAAAAGGGTGGATTTTATGCTAAACTGCACCAGATGCAGTTTGAAAAGAAAGCGCATACGATACATGTCAACGCACAATAAAGTATGATAAAGGACAAAAAAGGCTCTTGTTCAATAAGGTTCCTCTTTGATTTCCAATTGAAAAGTTAAAAGTTCATAATTCGGCGTTTGGGCAATTTTATTCGATTTTAAAGACCAAAATCAAAGTTCAATTTCGGCTTCACTCCTTATCTTTGCGCCAAATTTCAGGAACCGTATGATGGTCAATCGTGTCAAATGCTTGTTGGTAGCGGCTTTCACAATGTTGAGCCTTACTTTTTCTAATATATTAATTGCCCAGGAACATGAAGGTGAAACCAGCCATGAGGAAATGGTTCACGAGGAAGGCGTTAAAGAAGAAGGGGAGAACAAATTCGATGCCAAGGAAGTTATTTTCGGTCACGTAATGGATGCGCACGAATTCCATTTCTATTCATACAAGGGTAGCGATGGAGAAGAGCATCATGCTACTATTCCTTTGCCTGTTATTTTATATTCTCCGCAAAAAGGTTTGTCTACTTTCATGTCTTCCAAGTTTCACCATGGACATGAAGAAGTAGACGGTTATCGTTTGGTAGAAAATAAGATTGTTCCGGTTGATCCTTCTGTGCAAGTGTATGACCTGTCTCTGACCCGCAATGTTGTGCAAATGTTCATTGCACTTGCCATATTGGTATGGTTGATGACTGGTGTAGCCAAGCGTTATCGTGAAGGTCAGGGTGTAACCACTGCGCCTAAAGGTTTCCAGAACGCTGTTGAGCCGGTAATTGCTTTTATACGTGACGAGGTGGCCAAGCCAAATATTGGTCACAAGTACAAGAAGTTCATGCCTTACCTGCTCACTGTATTTTTCTTTATCTTAATCAATAACATATTTGGTCTAATTCCAGGTTCGGCTAACGTAACTGGCAATATTGCTTTTACAGCTGTTTTGGGTGTACTCTCATTTTTGGTGATTAACTTAAATGGTAACAAGCATTACTGGGGTCACATTATGAATCCGCCAGTACCTTTTGGTATCAAGTTCATTATGGTGCCAGTGGAGATCCTGAGTATTTTCACAAAAGCGTTTGCGTTGATCATACGTCTTTTCGCCAACATGTTGGCGGGTCACATTATCATCATCTGTCTGATCTCATTGATTTTCATTTTTAGCGCAATAAGTAAAGGTGTAGGGGTAGGTTTTGCTCCTGTTTCTGTAGCTTTTGCATCATTTATATATATAATTGAGGTGCTGATCGCCTTTATCCAGGCATACATTTTCACCAATCTTACAGCTGTGTTCATTGGCCAGGCTGTTGAGGAAACACATCATGGTGAAGATGATCATCACCAGGCACCAACAGAGCCTGTTATTATTTAATAAGTAGCGTCTTTTTCATTTTAATATAAAAACACAAACATGGATTTCTTATTCACATTGTTGAGTGCAGTTCCCCTGGCAAACGCAGGTGGTGCCGTAGGTGCTGGTTTAGCTGCTATCGCTGCTGGTATCGGTATCGGTCAGATTGGTAAAGGTGCTGTTGAATCAATTGCACGTCAGCCAGAAGCTGCTAACGACATCCGTGCAAACATGATCCTGACTGCAGCCTTTATCGAGGGTGTGGCTCTGTTTGCCGTTATTGCCGGTATCCTGGCGATGTTCGTTTAGGAACTTTATTGCTCCTTTCTTTATTGAAGTGGGCAATGAAATCATTAACTGCACCTTAAGCACAGGGCGGCGGGTGCAGTTAACCCCCAATCCGCCAAAGGCGGAGCGTAAGGGGAAGAGATCTTAGAAATGTATGTGGTTTTAGTGGCCGAAATCTTGTTTGAGAAGTTGGGTCACTTATTAAATAAAGTGTTTTACATTTTACATTAATAATATGGAATTATTAACTCCTTCATTGGGATTGTTGTTTTGGACGCTGCTGGCGTTTTTAATTGTATTTTTTATTCTTAGAAAGTTTGCCTGGAAGCCAATTTTAGGTTCTTTGGGTGAAAGAGAAAAAGCAATTGCTGATTCTTTGGAAAGTGCCAAGAGGGTAAGAGCTGAAATGGCTCAATTGAAAAGTGAGAACGAAGAATTGATGGCGAAAGCTCGTGAAGAAAGAAGTGCTATGCTGAAAGAGGCTCGTGAGACAAAGGACAGGATCATTAACGAAGCAAAAGAGCAAGCAAAGATCGAGGCATCTAAAGTAGTTGCCGAGGCTCAGCAAGCAATTCATGCTCAGAAGATGGCTGCTATCACTGAAGTGAAAAACCAATTAGGTAAACTGGTAGTTGAAGTTTCTGAGAAAGTGTTGCGTAAAGAATTAGCTACTCAAGAAGCCCAGGAAGCCCATATCAAGGGTATGGTAGGTGAAGTGAAACTTAACTAATTTTCAAAAGGAACAAAATGCCTAGTCCTCGTTTAGCCTCCCGATACGCAAAATCTTTGATTGACCTGGCACAGGAAACCGGTCAGCTGGAAAAGATCTACAGTGATATGATGCTGTTGCAAGGTTTGACCAAAAGCAGCAAGGATTTTTTGAATTTGTTGCGCAGTCCAATAGTCAAAGCAGATAAAAAGATCAAGATTGTCGATGCCGTTACAGATGGAAGGGTTTCGACTTTAACAGCATCTTTTAATAAGTTGCTGATAACTAAAGGCCGTGAAGCTGCATTACCGGAGATCATCACTTCTTTTATTAACCAATACAAGGAGTTGAAAAATATACATTCGGTAAAACTAACGACTGCAGTACCTGTTAGTGATGAAATAAAGAGAGCAATTGTTACACAGCTCAAGAATACCAGTGACATGCAAAACATAGAGCTGGAATCATTGGTGAACAAAGACCTCATTGGTGGGTTTACCCTGCAAGCTGGTGATAAATTGGTAGATGCCAGTGTCGCTGCTCAATTAAAAGAGGTTGCTCGTCAGTTTGAGAATAATGACTTTGTATATCAAATTCAATAGATTAAGAGAAAAAAGAAGACTTTGCGTCTTGATTCATTTAGTCTCTTAGTAAAATAAACTAAAATATATAAACTATACAGTTTTATGGTAGAAATAAAACCAGATGAAATAAGTGCCATATTGCGTCAGCAATTGAGCAACTTTAATGCAACTGCTGACCTAGAAGAAGTAGGTACAGTGTTGCAGGTTGGCGATGGTATTGCCCGCGTTTATGGATTGGGCAATGTTCGTTACGGCGAACTGGTTGAGTTTGAAAATGGTGTGCGTGCCATTGCATTGAACCTGGAAGAGGACAATGTAGGTGTAGTATTGATGGGTGAAATGGGTGCCATCCAGGAAGGCGCGAAAGTACGCCGTACTGGACAGATCGCTTCCATTAAAGTAGGTGAAGGCATGGTTGGCCGTGTTGTCAACACATTGGGTGAACCAATAGACGGTAAAGGCCCGATTGGTGGTGATCGTTATGAAATGCCACTTGAGCGTAAAGCCCCTGGTGTAATTTTCCGTGAGCCTGTAAAAGAACCATTGCAAACTGGTATCAAAGCAATTGACGCTATGATTCCCATTGGTCGTGGACAACGTGAGTTGATCATTGGTGACCGCCAAACTGGTAAAACTGCCATTGCAATTGATACCATTATCAACCAAAAGGAATTTTATCAAGCAGGTAAACCTGTTTATTGTATATATGTAGCCATAGGACAAAAGGCGTCTACGATTGCTGGTGTAATGAAGACTTTACAAGATGCTGGTGCAATGGAATACACAACCATTGTAGCGGCTTCTGCAGCAGACCCGGCTCCATTGCAGTTCTATGCTCCATTTGCTGGTGCTGCTATTGGTGAGTTCTTCCGTGATACCGGACGTCCTGCTTTGATCATTTATGATGATCTTTCTAAGCAAGCCGTGGCTTACCGCGAAGTATCGCTGTTGTTGCGTCGCCCTCCTGGCCGTGAGGCTTATCCTGGTGACGTATTTTACCTGCACAGCCGCTTACTGGAAAGAGCTGCCAAAGTAATTGGTAATGACGAAGTGGCTAAAAACATGAACGACTTGCCTGAGAGCATCCGTCACATGGTGAAAGGTGGTGGTTCTCTGACCGCTCTTCCAATCATTGAAACACAAGCTGGTGACGTATCTGCTTACATTCCTACTAACGTGATCTCTATTACTGATGGACAGATCTTCCTGGAAGGTAACCTGTTCAACGCCGGTATCCGTCCAGCGATCAACGTAGGTATTTCGGTTAGCCGTGTAGGTGGTAACGCTCAGATCAAATCGATGAAGAAAGTGGCAGGAACATTGAAACTTGACCAGGCACTTTATCGTGAGATGGAAGCCTTCTCTAAATTTGGTGGTGACCTTGACCCTGCTACTAAGGTGGTATTGGATAAAGGTGCCCGTAACGTGGAGATCCTGAAGCAGCTTCAGTATAACCCAATGGCGGTAGAAAAGCAGGTAGCAATTATCTACCTGGGTACTCAAGGTTTGTTGCGTGATGTGCCTGTTCGTCGCGTGAAGGAGTTTGAAGAACAATTCCTGATGGAAATGGAATCCAAATTTCCGGATGTGTTGGCTGAATTTAAGAAAGGTGCTTTACCTGATGATGGCATCAAGAAGATGGTGGATTTGGCAAATAGCCTGATTCCTCAGTTTAAATAAGATGATTTAGATTAGATTCTTATAATTTTTGAAGCCCCTGGTGTTGAACCAGGGGCTTTTTTGTTAGGTTAAAATTTTGATTAAGAATTTAGGGTAAATACTTAGACATGCAAAAGTTCTATTTGGACGGATAAAAATATAGGTTTCAACTATTAAGGTTGAATAAATGTAAATACTTAGTTTCTTTGCGGCAGTAAAGATAGATAATATACCCTAATGCTATGAAAACTGCTGCGAAATTCAGATGTCTGAGAAACTTAATTTGTTCTTTGTTTCTTTTAGTTAGTATTATCACCCAAGCACAAACGCCTGGGCTGATTGTGAGGCCTGCTGGTGGCCCTTATAATTCAGTTCTTGATAAGAACCAGGATGGTTTTACTTCTCCAACAAATAGTGGATTTGTAACCAATGATGTAGGAACTGGTTACAGTGAAATTCCCTATAAGGTTGTACCTCCTTTTAAATTAGAGCCTACTTCAGACCTGATGCGTGGGCCTAATACACTTTTCTCTGATTTAGTACGTATTTCTAATGATGAGAGTGGTATGTATATATTCAATGATGGAACCAATATGCTCTTCCGCCTGCGGTTGGGCAGCATTATTTCTGGTTCCAAAGGTTACAGCATATTGATTGATGCTGATGGTTTATTTGGGCCTTCAGGACCATATGCTGATCCTAATTATAAGCCTGCAACAACTGGTATCAATGGAAATCCGGGTTTTGAGTTGGAAGTAGTATTAGAAACCAATTTCCGAGTAGCTATCTATGATGTTGATGGAAAGGATGATGCAGGAACAACTGCTTACAAAACATTTCCGATTAATTCAAATTCCCAGATATCAATTGCATATTCTGCTGTTTCTGGTGATCCAGATTATCTGTATGACTTTTATGTTCCATTGGCTGATTTGCAATATGCGGGGGGGACTAAGTCTGTCACCGCAACCACTCCTATCAGGGTATCAGCAACCACTGTGATGTCTCCACAGGCATCAATAGGTGGGCCGAAGTCTGATATTTATGGGTATGACGGAAATGATTATATGAAGGCCTGGGAGTCAATAATTAATGGTCAGCCAGCATTTACTCCTAATGATGTTTTAAGCACTGGTTCAGGAATTACAAGCACTGTATGTACTGCTGCGCCTACACTGAACAGTTCGATTGGGACGGGAACCGTAACTGTAACAGGAACCTGGACTCAAGCTGATGCAACTAGACCTTCTTCTGCAATAATTACCTTATATAAGAATGGTACGTCTGTAGGAACCACAACTGTTTCGACAGGAGGTACATGGAGCATTAGTGGAGTTACAAGTGCGAGTGGTGATGTTTTTTATGCGAAGGCGCAGGCAAGTGGGGAATCATCCTGTCTACAGTCAAATTCAGTAACGGCTTTAGGGTGTTTGCCTTCGAATATGTCGTCTGTTTCTAGCATAACACTTACTTGTGCAAGTAACCGTGGTTTTGACGGTACAGCTCCTGCAAATGCAGTTGTTCGCGTATATACAGTTACATCATCTGGATATACTCTTTTTGCAGATCAAACAACTACTACTTATAAAATTGATCGGCCTGGCGCTTCAACTCGATGGACTTATGATAATGTTAATACAAATAGTTCAAACCCTTGTTCGGGTGGTCAAGCAGATGTGACAGTCGGGGAATACGCAGTTACAATCCAGGAACCTGGTAAGTGTGAATCTGATTACTATTATTTTTATAATGATAATAATGGTTGTCCATCTACTACTGCAACACCAATCATTACGCAGGCCACATTATATACTGGTAATACAACAATTTCTGGTACTGCAACAAGTGGCGCAACAGTACGTCTCTTTATCAATGGCCAACTGAAATCTACTACTACGGCAACAGGAGGGAATTATTCATTCACAACAAGTTCTTTAGCTTCAGGGGATATAGTGGATGTCTATGCCCATTCTTCAGGATCATGTGTAAGTGCCAAAGCAACTCGAACAGTTGTATGCTTTACTGCACCACCCATCATTACAACCAACAGTACAGGGAATCTTGTAAATGGTACCCTGATCAGTGGTACATCTACAGAAGCAACTGGAACAACAATCCGTTTGTACAATAGTGCAAATACATTGCTTGCTACGGTTACAGTTCAAAGTGGGGGCACCTGGACTACAAGTGTTTCGGCCGCAACAGGAACTTCATATTATGCCACAGCTCAAAACGGCACATGTGGTGTTAGTACTGCATCTGCTACAGTGTCAGCTTTAGCTGCGACAACAATATGCCCAACAATAACTGGTTCATATAATGATGCATCAACTTCAGTTTCAGGTTCGTTAAGTGCTTCCTTTACCGGAACAGTGCGATTGTACCAAGATGGTACCTTAGCCGGATCGGCAAGTGTTACCAATGCAACTTCCTGGACCATTACGCCTACTGCTAATACATTATATCCAGGAGGAGTACTTACAACTACCACACAAAGTTCAACTGGTGCTGAAAAAACTGATTGTTCGGGAAGTGTGAACATTTCTTGTTCAGCTCCAAATGCGCCATCTGTTTCACCTACTACAGTTACAGTTGGTAATGCTAATGGTAAAACAACTTTCAATATTTCGGGGTCTCAATCAGGGGTATTGTATACACTTGAAGATATGAGTGGAGTAGATAAAAGCACATCTGTGTTTGGCAACTCTGGGACCATTTCTGTAACCAGCTATGCATTTCTAACACCTGGTACTTACAATTTGCGGATATCTGCATTGAAATTATCCGGAAGCAATTGCGGTACTTCTACTACAGCCATTACACTCACAGTTTCAGACAACGATGGTGATGGCATTGCAGATGTTGTAGATATTGACGATGATAACGACGGTATTCTCGACTCGAATGAAACGGCTACTTATGATGCTACAGGTGATGCTGATGGGGATGGAGTTTTGAATTATAAGGATACTTCACCCGGCAGTGGTCTCCCTTCGACTGATGCTAATAGTGATGGTGTTGTAGATGCTTATGATACTGATAAAGATGGCATCATCAACCAATTTGATCTTGATTCTGATAATGACGGTATTCCTGATTTGGTGGAAGCTGGCGGATTTGATACAAATGGTGATGGAAAGGTAGATTACACAGGAACATTTGCTTCAAATGATGCTGATAATGATGGACTGATTAATATTTATGATGCCACAGCAATATCCAACCTAGATACAGATGGTGATGGTATCAAGAATTTCCTGGACCTGGATAGTGATAATGACGGTATACCTGATGTAGTTGAAGCTGGTGGCACAGATGCAAACAATGATGGTAAGCTGGATGCTACGGCTATTGCAGGTTGGGATTCGAATGGTGATGGTTTGGCAAATGCGGTGACTGGTTCAAGCAATGCTTTGATTATTACAGGTGCTGATGGTAACAATGATGGTAAGCCAGATAGCTATCCCAAAGCCAACCTTGATGGCAAAGGTTTACCAAATCCTTACGACCTTGATTCCGATGATGATGGTATCGTGGATGCAAGGGAAGCTAATGTTACAGACTCTGATAGTAATGGTATAGTTGATGGAGTTGCTTATGGTGGTACTGATGCTAATGGCTGGAGTAATCTTGTTGATGGTACTTCGGGGGGGACGGCTTTGAACATTCCTAATACTGATGGGGTAGGAGGTGCCAACTATCTGGATATTGATTCGGATAATGATGGAATTTCGGATAATGTGGAAGGGCAGGCTACAGCAAGCTATCAATTACCCACAGGATCAGATAGTGATGGCGATGGCATAGATAACCAGTATGATAACTTTGTTGGTTATGGGGGCTTAGGTATTGTGCCTGTAAACACTGATGGTACTGATAATCCTGATTATACAGATTTGAACTCAGACAATGATGTTGACCTAGATATTGTTGAAGGCAATGACTTTAACGGTAATGGAAAGGCTGATGACAATGTCACCCTTTCAGGTATTGATACAGATGGTGATGGGTTGGACGATATTTTTGAAAGCGCAGTCAATAATGGTCCAATTGTAACTATAGCAGGCTTTGGGGGTGCTGGGGGCAAATCTCCAGCGCAAAAAACGCTTTCTACTAGTACTGAACGTGACTGGCGTAATTCACTATTCGCATTATCGACCTATTCAGTTTTACCAGTTCACTTTGTATCCATTTCAGCAACCAAAAACAGCCATGGAGTACAAGTGGTATGGACGGTTTCGGATGAGCAAAATGTGAAAGTCTACGAAGTTGAAAAGAGCATAAACGGAAGCCGCTATACTAAAATCGGAGAAGTTGCATTTAAAACAACTAATGATGCGATTAAAAAGTACCAATTCCTTGATGCTTCACCAGTGGGAAATACAGCCTACTATCGCATACGCCAGGTGGATCATGATAGCAAGTTCATGTTTAGTAGCGTTGTTTCCATAAGTGCTACTGAGACTGGCAGCAAGCTTAGTGTTCATCCCAATCCTGTTTACAGTGAAGCTTCTATTGTAATTGGAGTGAAAGAGGATCAGAAGACCATGTATGTGTTAAGTGATATGCAGGGTAAAATCCTGATCAGGAACAAGATAGAGTTGCTAAAGGGGCAGAATGTGATCCCAGCGGATTCCTTCAGGCGACTCCTTGCAGGAACTTATGTCCTTATGGTTCAAGCTGACGGGGGGGTACTGCAGACTAAGTTTATAAAACAATAAGACTAGCTATTAATATAAGTGCAATTCGAAACAAGTGCTATTTTCCTTGTTCTGAATTGCACCTTTTTTATTGAGCGTTTTTGAAACAAAGTTCATACTACTTACTCTTCGGGACTTTTTGTATAATCAATTAGCTTTGTAGAGCTGCTATAATGCACCAAGTATGGCAACCTATATACAACCTTTCTGTGAAGGAATAAACTGGATTGATGTTACCAACCCTACTACACAGGAGATGGAGCAGTTAAGTAAGGAGTATAACCTGAATCCACATATGGTAAGAGATTGCTTACAGCCAGAGCATTTGCCTAAATACGAATTTGTAGATGGCGTTCATTTTCTGATTCTTCGTTATTACGCTCATTCCTTTGATCAACCGCTGGCTACAATTCAAGACCTCACCAATAAAATTGCTATCTTTTTTACAGACCAGTTTTTAATCAGCATCCATTTATCAGAAATTCCTTTCCTGGCGGTCCTGCGTGAGAAGTTCATTAGTAAGTGCACTTCTGAGACTGATTTGCTAACACGCATTGCATGGAATGTACTGGAAACTTATGAAAACCCGGCTAACCGGCTTTCGGAAAAAGTAGACTTTTATGAGTCTCAGACCATGATGAAAACATCGGAAGCCAACGTGATGGACTCGCTATACACTATTAAGCGGGAAGCTTCAATTGCGCATAAAACTTTGATGCTGATGTTGGAACCACTCAATCACATACTTGTGAAACCTGGAGAGGAGGCCGCTTTACAGGATATGCGGGATCAGCACCTTAAAATGCGAACGCTATATATCCAGGTGCTTGACGATGTCAATAACCTGATGAACCTGAATATGTCTTATTCTTCGCAGCGGACTAATGATGTCATGAAGATTCTGACCATTTTCTCTGTATTTTTTATGCCACTGACTTTTATCGCAGGTATTTATGGTATGAATTTTCACTTCATGCCGGAACTGACCAAAAGATGGGGTTATCCCTCAGCACTCCTTTTTATGCTGATCGTGGCATTGGTATTGTACCTGTGGTTCAAACGAAAGAAGTGGTTGTAATGTTTGCTGTAGACTTTTGGTTATAATAATAGAAGGGCATGCCTGGAAAGGCAGCCCTTGTGTTGAGTAACCAACCTTAAACTATCACTTCTTTATAACCACCTTTTCAACAATCGTTTCTGAAGAGCGGCGGTCAGTAATTTTTATGGTGTAAAATCCGCTTTGTAATCCTTCAATAGTCAGATTATTGTCCCATACTTCTTTGAATAGTTTCACTATACGTCCATTAACATCATTAACAATTATATCTTTCGGGCTGTTTGTTTCTTTGAACAGCAGGTTCACCTTTCCATCCACAGCAGGGTTAGGATAGACTTGAACGGCTGTTTTCTGATCCACACCTACAACGCTTTTTACTTCACTATAGCTGGTCTTGCCATCAAAATCTACTTGCTGGATCTGGTATTGCGATGTGCCAACAGCTGTGTTGATTTCTTTGTATTCATAGGCGAGGCCAGTGTTGCTGTTACCGTTGTCCGCTTGAGAGAATACAAAGGCTATATTTTTCCATTGACCGTTTAATTTGCGTTGTACATTGAAACCCCGGTTGTTTTGCTCACTGGCTGTTTCCCACTTCAGCAGCACTTGTTCTTTTCTTTGGGGATTGCGGTAAGCGGTAAAGGATTGGAAGTGGACGGGGAGGACTACGTTCGCAGCAAGGTCAATTGTAACTTTTGATGTATTGGATTCTAAATTCGTACTTGTATTGCGAGTTTTATAAGTGAACGATACTCTTGTTACGCAATCACTTCCTCTGGTATAAGTAAAGGTTCCGTCTGAGCTAAATGCTAATGTTCCCGGGTTAGGAGTGCCTATACAAGTACCTGTGTTTGCTTCAACAGTTAAAGGGTTTGCGGGGTTTATGAGCGTAAAAGTCATTTGGCTCAATGCAGGATTTGTAAAATCATAATCAGTACCGCTGTTGGTAGCAGGCAGTTCACTTAATGAATTCATTTCAAAACCGGGGGATACATTTGATGCCCATGGTGCATAGCCACCATAAACATTTCCTTTCATTGGATTTCCGAATGACTGCTTTGTGGAATTAAAATAATCACTGTTCGTAACAGGTGTACAAGTTCCTGAACAAGATGACTTAACAATATTGAAGTCATCAAAAACGTATTTTATTCCGTTTGATGTGCAATCACCGTTTGACGACTTAAAGTTTAGAAGTATCCTATACTGGGTAACACCATTAGGCATACTAATATTGTTGAAGGCAACAGTGTTATTAGCATTTGGATAAACTATTTGGTAACCAGGAAGGCTTGCATAAGCTTGATTGCCAGTGGGGAGGGTTGTTTCTTTATTCCATGAAGTGGGAACTATATATGCCTCAACAACTGTAGTACATTGAAAAGGTTGTACAGTACAATTACTACCAACATCGTTGGATCTGTATACATATAGTTCGAAGTTTACCAGGAGATAAGGTTTCGATGCATCATAAGTCATAGCAGGTAAAAGAATACCCATAGGCGCATTCTTACCAACTCCTGGTGTTCCCAAGCCTTTATCTTTTATGGAGCATGCACTTGGGTTATAATACTCCTGAACCTGTGTGTTATTGGAGATAATCCATCCTGCATTTGTAAGACTTGAATTAGTAGCTGAAGAAAAATCTTGTAAATAAACGGATTGAGCATTTAAAATGGTAGTCAAAAACAATGCTTGTACAAGGAGAATTGTAAGTAAAATTTTTTTCATTGCATGATAGTTTAAGTTATACGATGTTAGTTTGGTCTTCAGGGGTAGGAGGACTGTTGCTTTGCTTAATGGCTTTTTGCAGGAGTGGATGGAGCGTTTTTTGGATCGTGGATATTTAAAACATAAAGCATCTTTTCCATACCAGTATGTACCAGCATAGCTTTAAAACATTCAAGTTGCCTTGAATCAAAGATGGGCCTATTGGAAAATGGATTTTGAATGGCTAAGGGTGATGTATAAGTTAGTTTGTTTATGTAGGATACGGTAGGAGTAAATACTTATTTACGGTGCAAACATAGTATGTTTTTAAACTTAATGCAAGAGCTTGTTAGAAAAAAAGATAAAAAAGTATTGAAAGGAATAAGTATTGAGTAGGCAAAAATTGGATAGTGACATTATATCATTTTGGGGATCAAGCTTTTATGTCGCTTTGATCAGAAGGGGAAATTGCCGGGAAATTTTTTTGTTGAAAAAGTAGGGCAAGCCTGGAAAGGCTGCCCTAGTTATGAGTAACCAACCTTAAACTATCATTTCTTTATAATAACCTTTTCAATAATTGATTTAGAAGTTTGGCGATCAATAATTCTTATGGAGTAAAATCCACTTTGCAGTCCTTCTATGAGCAGGTTATTCCCTCTTATTTCACGGAATTGCTTTACTACTTTGCCATTCAAATCGCTTACGAATACATCTTTTGCTCCTTCCTGATCACTAAACAAAAGGTTCACTTTGCCATTCAGCGCTGGGTTGGGATAGATTAATACTTCAGCCTGCTGTTCCAAACCTGCCACAGATTTGATTTCACTATAACTGGCCTTTCCATCCATGTCCACTTGTTGTATCCGGTATTGAGATGCGTCGCTAGCCGTATTCATTTCTTTATATTCATAAGTGAGTGTCTTGTTGCTATTGCCATTTTCAGATTGAGAGTATATAAAAGCTATATTTTTCCATTGGCCTGACACTTTGCGTTGTACATAGAAGCCCCGGCAGTTTTGCTCCATTGCAGTTTCCCATTTGAGTAATACTTGCTCTTTTCTTTGCTGGTTGCGAACAGCAGTAAAAGACTTGAAGCGAACCGGCAGGACTGAACAGGATAGTGAAACAACTCTGTCTAAGCAACCTAAAGCTGTTTCATATACCATCAGGTATGACTTCTGTGGGTTAGGTACGCTATATGAATAGGTGGTAGAATTGCTTCCCTGTTTTATTGTTTGGCTAGGATCAATGTGCGTATCATTTGCACCCAGAACACCAGTTACTGCATTATCCATGTATAGATGAACAGTAACAGGAAATGCGGCAGGTTCTGAGGTGTTCAATATGCTGAATTGAACGGATGGTCCGCATGAATAAGTTTCTGTTGTTTTAATCAGTATTCCATCAGAGATCGATAAGTTAGTTGTACTCGTTCCTGGTGTGTGATCATCACCACTTGCAGTTTTTATCCAGGTACCGCAAATACCATCCTTGATCCTTGCATAGCCGTTGTCGCTACCACCTGCCTGGACTACACTTTCCGCTGATATTACATATTGCCAATTGATTGTAAAGGAGCCACATGCCGAATTTGACGTTACGTTGAATGAAGGCAAAGTTGTGATTTCACTTGGAACAGCAAGGCCTTTATAGCCAGCTAATAAGCCATTCACATAAGTATCTTTATTGAATAGGAATACTCCGTAAACCACTCCGCTGGCAGCTTTAGTTGATAATTCAGGAAAAAGGTCATTGAAGCCTGCAGTAGGGGTGAATGGAAGCTCATATCCATTATTGGCATTATTTAAAACATAGCCTTTTAAGGAGCCGGTACCTGCTGAAGTCGCTGGATTTATATCATTGAAGTCGTTCCATGTAAAATCTGCAGTTTTGCCTGTTTTTTGTTGCACATTAAATGTTTTGGCAGATGCACCAACAAAGAATGATTTTGCTTTAATGGTGAGCTTGGGTAAGTCTAAAACATAAATACCAAGTTTTTTATCCTGTTCAAATAATGTTATTAAAGTATAGCAATCCAGGTCTACATCATTGGGGCTTGCATTAAACAGTTCAAAGAATTCATGCCTGTTACTTCCTGGGTTGGTATAAACTTCATTTAGAATAACCTGGCTTTTTACGAAGAGGCATGGCAGAGCCAGCAGAATAGTAAATAATACTTTTCTCATTGTGTGATAGTTTAAGTAGGGTTATAGCTTGGCCTTTCTGAATTTGGAGGTAGTTACTATATCATCGGCTTTTGTAAGATTGGATGGCAGGCTTTTAGGATGCTGGAAGAAAATGGTGTAAGAATAGGTTTAGGGTTTAGATTAATCAAGGAGTGGAATGTAACGGAGTTGGTTATTCGAAGTAGGATAATGAAGAGGATGGTGTTACTTAGTAGTTTAAAAGTAATAAGCTTATTTTCTTTTTGCAAGTGTTCTAAAAAAATATTTAAAAAATAATGAAGTTTTTTTACTTAAAAAGAAAAGGGGACAGCCTGGAAAGACATCCCCTTTGCTAAGTAACCAACCTTAAACTATCACTATTTTATAATCACTTTTTCTACGGTTGTTTTTGCTGTAGTGCGATCAATTATTTTGATGGTGTAAAATCCGCTCTTCAGTCCCTCTATTGTCAGATTCATATCTGCCAACTGGTGGAACTGTTTCACTGGTCTGCCGTTCACATCGCTCACAATCACATCTTTCAAACCGCCTTGTTCGATGAACAAAAGTTTAATCTTGCCGTCTACGGCAGGATTGGGATAAATAAGTACACTGCTCTTTTGTTCCTGACCTATAACAGATTTAATATCACTGTAGCTGGTCTTTCCATCAAAGTCAACCTGTTGTATTTGATACTGTGTAACGGTATTGGAAACATTTGGATCCTTGTATTCATAAGTAAGCGTGGAATTGCTGTTGCCATTTTCTGCTTGTGAGAATACAAAGGCTATGTTTTTCCATTGTCCATCTATTTTCCTTTGCACATTGAAGCCACGGTTGTTTTGTTCACTGGCTGTTTGCCATTTCAACAGCACCTGTTCTTTTTTCTGTGGGTTGCGGGCTGCGGTGAAGGATGAGAAGTGGACTGGAAGGACAGAACATTCGGATGTTAGGGATACTATTTTATCAAAACATCCTGAAGAAGATTGATAGATCAGAAATACAGGCTGTTTGCTAGGTACATTGAAAGTACTAGAAGTTGAGGCTGCTGAATTTACAGGATACGAAGCATTTAATACATCATTTTCTGCAAATACATTCGTTGTGGGATTATCATTAAACAATTGGACATTTATCGGATAGGTAGTGGAACTTCCTGGTGTTATAGAAAAGCTTACTGTATTGCATATGTAACTTTGCGTTGTTGTAAGACTAGAAGTTGCTCCTCCAAGAGTGTTTGATTCTCCAGGTGTAAATTCACCTTTGCTTTGGGTTTTTTTCCAATTACCACACAAGCCATTACTTAATTTTGCGTAGCCTTGGCTATTCCCAGCTGCACTCTGGACTTGGAATACATCCACGTTGTTTGTTGTTATGCCAGTAAAATTTAAATTGACTGTAGTATAGGTATTAGCACAAATACTTCCTGGAGGAATAGGTAAAGGTGTAGTAAGACTTGTAATTTTTGTTGGAACTGATAGGGAGGAATTTGCAAAAAAACCATTTACAATTGAAGTGGTACCATTGCTATTTATTTTGTATAATAATAGTGATGCATCATTTCCATTTTGAATGTTCATGAAATCTCTGAAGTTACCATTTATATTTGTAGGTCCACTCCATTGATTATTGGAATAAGTGTACTTTGAAATATAACCACCAGAGCCAATGTCATTCCAATTAGAAAAGCTGTTTAAATCTGTTGGTGTAAAACTCTGATTAGTATTCGATTTATATCTTACCGGATTATTTGAGCTGATCAAATAGTAAGATAGCCCCTTTATTGCAGCATTGGTTGGAAAATTATAGACATAAACGCCTTTGTCAGTCCCATTATCAAAATAAGAAACTACAACGTAACAGTCTAAGAAAATTGTTAGTGGCGATGTATTGAAGAACTCAACATATTCGTCTTCGTTGCTGCCAGGATCAGGAACCAATTCATTGAACCAAAGGAAACGTTGACTATTCCCAAAAAGTACTGCCAATGATAATACAATGGTGGATAAAATTTTTTTCATCTCGTGATGGTTTAAATTGAAGAAATGTTGGTGGCGTTTCAATGGCCTTGGGGCATAGTAGTGCCTTGTGATTTAGTTTTCTCACGGAAGAAGGATGGCGTTTATGCAGTGTAGTGAGGACAGCTTAAAGAATCAAGTTGTCAATGATGTGGCTTATAACAGGTGTGGATTGGAGTGATCCTTGGTGTTTATTCCAGGTTCAGGTTGTCCAGAATAGAGATTGGTTGTACGAGCTGAATTGATGCAGGTAAAAAGCCTGTTTTCTATGCAAGCAAGGCTGTTTTCAAAAGGGTGGAGGAAGTTTTGTTGTATTCGTTACTACAAACTTAATAGGGGTTTTTTATTAATGCAAGTTTTTACAAAGAAATCTATAATAATTCTTTTCCCTTTAATATTGGCCATTTATACCTGATAATAAACAACGGCAGCAAAGAAACAAATTGAAAATAATCAACATGTATAATAAGAAAAAGGGGATTTGCCTGGAAAGGCATCCCCTTGTAAGGAGTAACCAACCTTAAATTATCGCTAGTTTATAATTACCTTTTCAACAGAAGTGACCATTGTCGAGCGGTCAATAACTTTTATGGTATAGAAGCCTCTTGGCAAACCCTCTATAGAGAGGTTATTGTCCTTTACTTGGGGGAACTGCTTTACCAGCCTGCCACTTGCATCACTTACGATTACTTGTTTTACTGCATTTTGCTCCTTGAATAGTACGTTAACCTTTCCGTTGATGCCGGGATTGGGATAAACGACCAAACCGCCGTTTTGTTCGGTGCTCAGCACGGTTCTTACATCACTGAAGTCTGACTTGCCATCCATATCTACCTGCTGCAGCCTGTATTGTGTTGCCGTGCTAAAATTGTTGATATCAGTATACTCGTAAGATAAAGTTGTATTGCTGTTGCCATTGCCTGCCTGGGAGGTTACGAAAGCTATATTCTTCCATTCTCCCGATACTTTGCGCTGTACATTGAAGCCCCGGTTGTTTTGCTCACTGGCTGTTTCCCATTTCAATACTACCTGTTCTTTTTTCTGCTTGCTGCGGGCTGCAGTAAAAGACCGTAAGCGGACCGGAAGCACAGAACATGTCGTTGTTAATGCCGCTACATTACCCAAACATCCAAGAGAAGTCTGGTATACTAATAATACAGCCCGGCTGCTAATGGGGACAGTGAACGTATTGGATGCTGAGGCAGAAGATTCAACCGACTTGGAAGTAATATATTCATCTGTTGCTTCAAAAAATCCCGTTTGGGGTTTATCATAAAACAACTGAACTGTGATTGGGTAGGTCGTTGAACCGTTAGTTGTTATTGAGAAGCTTACCGTATTGCAGGAATAGTCCTGAATTGTTGTAAGATTTGAAGTTACTGTTCCAAAGTTGTTTGATGTACCGGGAGTATGTTCACCTTGTGAAGTCTTCTCCCAGTTTCCGCATAGTCCGTCTCTTTTTTTGGCATATCCATTTCCAGTTCCGGGAGCTTCTATTAATGAGATAATATCAATATTGTTATAAGTTATCAATTTAAAGTCGAGATTAACTGTTGATGTAAAACAATTGCCCACAGGTGTAATTGGTAAAAGAGCAAATGTTTTCAAATGATTTATCAAGGCTTCAACATCCGAACTTCGGGGATTGGCAACAAAGCCATTGACAAACGATATGGTACCATCACTGTTGATCTTAAAGAGAAACAGAGTAGCATCCATTCCACCTGCATCAGCAATGAAGTTATTGAAGTCTGTATTCAAAGATTCACCTGCCCCCCAGTTACCATTGCTATATGTATATTTTAAAAGTGATCCTCCTGCGCCGCTACTATTCCAATTGCTGAAACTGGTTGGATCCGACGGCGTATAAGTACCACCTCTAAAATTTACGGGGCTGCCTGAACTAATCAGGTAACGTGATAAACCTTTAATTACGGCATTACTTGGAAAGTCATATATATAGACAGCCTCTTCTCTCCCGGGTAATTTGTCAAAGTATGACACAACAACATAGCAATCTAACGCTATCGGATCCCTGGATGAATTATAGAACTCAATGTATTCATTATTGCCAGTGCCTGCATCAGGGATGAGTTCATTGAACCATAAAGAGCGGGAAGTTTGTGCTTTGCCAAAGAGCATGGCAAGGGTCAGCAAAAGAGTGGGTACAACTTTTTTCATTCAGCGATAGTTTAAAGGGTTACGGTTGGTTTCAACGGCATAGCAATGCCATTGTGAAAAAAGTTTTCGCAGAAAATGGATTGTGGAAATTCGTAGAATGAGGACTAATGGATGTGGGCTGCTTTGTTAGCCTGACCACTTGGTTTCTTTAGGATCTTGTTGTTAAGGTTACTCAGGTTAAGTTGGTCTATATACTACAAACATAATAGGGGTTAATAACTATTCAAAGCATTTTGTAGAAAATATTTTGAATGCTTGTAAGGTATAGCAAGAAGAACGGTGAGCAATAATAAAATTGACCAACTTATTGATTGAGGGCTAATTTCATTTTTATGGCTTTTATTCTGGACCAAAGCATGGTTAGCGTATGAGCATCTACATTGTCACCCAGGCATTCTGCATACGCATCTTCTAATTCCCTGAGTTTAGCTTCCAGATAAATGGTAGCATATTCGGGAATCAGTGTATTGGGAAATTGATTAATGATGGCCGTATTCATAGAAAAGTGATTAATGCAAACTAAAAGGAAATCACTTTATCTCTAGATCAATTACTCTTAAAATTGGATATATTAAGGGTTTTGCTGGATGAATAAATAAGAAATGGCCCTTCCCGCCACTGCGGCAAGGGCTAGGAGGTAAGGTTATTTCGCGTCAATAGAATCATCGATCTTTTCGTCCTCAACATTCTTCAGGACTTCCGCAGTAATCTTTCGCAAAGGATTCCTGTTGCGTTCTTCATACGCTTCCCTGTGTTGCAGGATGTCTATACAACCAAACAAAGCGGTCAAAAAGGATGTCGGATCTGCAACATTTTTTCCTGCAATGTCAAAGCCGGTCCCGTGGTCGGGCGATGTGCGGACAAACGGCAGGCCTGCGCTAAAGTTGACGCCCTCACCAACCGCAATGGTCTTAAAGGGGATCAGCCCCTGATCGTGATACATAGCCAGAACTGCATCAAACTGGAGGTAACTTCTACGTGCAAAGAATGCATCTGCGCTGAAGGGCCCGAACACCAGCATATTTTGTTTAGCTTCTTTGATGGCAGGTTTAATGATTTCTTCCTCCTCATTTCCGATCAGCCCTTCGTCACCGGCATGCGGGTTCAATCCCAGCACGGCAATCTTAGGTTTGTCGATGCCAAAGTCTTGACGCAGACTCTGATGCAGCATGTTTAGCTTAGAGCGGATTGCTTTTTTGGTTATTTGGCTGGCAACATCTTTTATTGATACATGCTCTGTCACCAGGGCAACCTTCAGATCATCGGTGTACAGCAGCATCAGCACGTCTTCACTTTCTGCAATATCTTTTAGAAATGGGGTATGCCCTGTATAATTAAATTGTTCACCCTGCACATTCTTTTTATGAATAGGCGCTGTCACTAATCCCTGGATGTGTCCTTGTTTCAAGGCTTCAGCAGCCGCTAGTAAAGAGTTTACTGCATACTTACCGCCTGTTTCATTTAATTGGCCGGGGGTAATGGTCACTTCTTCTTCCCAGCAGTTGAATACATGAATCTGCTTGGGGCTAATGCGGGAGAAGTCTTTGATCATCTGGTAATTAAAATGAACATCCGGGACTGACTTACGGTAAAAGTTTATCAATTTATGAGAGCCGAAAATGACCGGTGTACACTGATCAAGGAGTCGTTGGTCGGCCAGCGATTTAATGATTACTTCAACGCCAATACCGTTGATGTCGCCGCAGCTTATGCCTATGATGGGTTTGTTTGGTGTCATAATTAGGCGTAAAGGTACAATGAGAAGGCTTTAGTTAGTGGGTTGTAGCTGAGGGAAATTTAAATTATGATAAGGTGAATCATTTATGAACATATATAGTAAATTATGCAAAAGCAAATACTTGATGTTCAATTATTTTTAATTGTTTTATGCAACTTTTATTTTTGGTTGGGATGTACGCGATTTGTCTTCTTGGGTATTTTATTTCAAATCGCTAATAGAGGACAAGAACTTCCTCCGGAAGGTATATATTCTAAAATAGCGTTTCAGATGAGTGAAGGTTTGTATCTGTCTAGGTATGCAGAAATGAATTTAAACTTTTGCATTTACATTTGCAGCAATGAATTACACCCTCAAAAAATCGCTGGGGCAGCATTTCTTAAAAGATGAAAATGTGTGCAGGAATATTGTGGCAGAGCTCACCAAATGTCCTTTCAAAAACCTGGTTGAAGTAGGGCCAGGGGGCGGTGCCCTGACGAAATACCTGCTGCAATTGCCTGATGTGCATTTTAAGGCGGTGGAACTCGATGAAGAAAAAGTAACCTATTTAAAACATACATATCCACAATTGCAGGACAAAATCATTCACCAAAGTATCCTGGATGTAGGCAAACCTTTTCAAGACAGGTTTACCGTTGTGGGCAATTTCCCATACAATATTTCTACACAGATCGTTTTTAAAATACTGGAGTGGAAGGATGATGTGGAATGCATGGTGGGCATGTTTCAAAAAGAAGTGGCTCAGCGTATTGCTGCAAAAGAAGGCAGCAAAGTTTATGGTGTGACCAGTGTGCTGGTACAGGCATATTTTGATGTGGTCTATCTTTTTGAAGTGAGTGAACAAAGTTTTACACCCCCACCCAAAGTAAAAAGTGCTGTGATCAAACTGCTGCCCCGAAAAGAGAGCATAGCCGTAAAATCGGATAAGGCATTTTTTAGTCTTGTGAAAACGGCTTTCCAGCAAAGACGCAAGACAATGCGCAATGCATGTAAAAGCCTTTTCAGTCCTGAAGTACTGCAACAGGATATCTTTGCCAAGCGTGCCGAACAATTATCTGTGACTGATTTTGCACAACTAAGTTTTCAAATGCAATAATTTGTTTGTAGTAAAAGTTTAATTCAGAATGTCTAGAATTCTTATATCCGCCCCTGTTCATGAAACGCTAATACAACGTTTTAAAAAGCTTGACTACCAGGTTGACTACCAGCCTGCAATTAACTACGAACAGTTGCTGGAAACTATTCCTGGTGTTGAAGGATTGGTGGTAACTACCAGGTTGAAAATTGATAAGAGCATATTAGATGCGGCTACTCATTTAAAATGGATAGGGCGTTTAGGCAGTGGAATGGAGCTGATTGATGAAGATTATGCAGTGCAAAAAGGCATTCAATGTGTAAGTACTCCGGAAGGCAACCGCAATGCAGTAGGGGAACATGCCCTGGGACTCTTGCTCAACCTGATGAACAATATTTCTAAGTCGTATGATGAAGTGAAAAAAGGTATCTGGCTGCGCAATGAAAATCGTGGCGTAGAGTTGGGTGGTAAAACTGTAGGCATTATTGGTTATGGCAACAACGGATCTGCCTTTGGACGGCTATTGCAGTCATTCGGTGTTACAGTGCTGGCCTATGATAAATATAAGTTTGGATTTGCTGAGGGTTATGTAAAAGAGGCTAATATGGAACAAATCTGTCGATATGCAGATGTTGTCAGTTTTCATGTGCCACTGACATCTGAAACTTTTCATATGGCCAATGTGGATTTCTTTGCTTCACTCAAAAGAAAGCCTTATTTCCTTTCTACCTGCCGCGGACCTGTTACAGATACTGTTGCTTTGATCGATGCGTTAAAGAGTGGGCAGATAGCAGGTGCAGGTCTGGATGTATTGGAAAATGAAAAGTTGAAAACGTATACTGAAACAGAAAGGGAACAATTGGATTTCCTGGCTGCGCAGCCCAATGTCATTATTACGCCACATATTGCCGGTTACAGTTATGAAGCTTATCTTCGGATGGCAGAAGTATTACTGGATAAATTGGGCATTAAATAAAATTATCAGTGATTCCATCAAGGTGGGCGTAAGTATTATTGATTATTGATTGTTGCGACACATCTTTCAACACAAATTCTTAATTTAATAATCAATAATACTTAATCCTTGTTTGGTAAAACATGATTGAATGAAACTCCTCGTGATTTCAATCCCTTGTTTCGTAGATTTCCTACGAAGATTTACAATTATTAATAGTTTTCATTTATAATTTTTTAAGATATTAGTAAGTAATAAACTAGTATTTGACGTTATTGGTTTTGGTAAATAAGGTAGTTACTTTTATCTAAAATCAATACCCATGAAAACTTTTATTTCTTACACATTGCTTGGCTTATTTTATATAGGTCTTGCATCATCTTCTTCTATTATTAAAGAAGAATTCTCCAAAGCTGTTGTTAGTAAAAATACGGTTGCCAATCACGGCAAAGTAAATCGATAATAAATTAAGAAAGGCCGGTAATGAGAGTGTGTTGTTTTTGTTTGGGTCTTTTACTCCTTTTTTGTACTTCTTGTGTGAGTACAAAGAATGTACTTTATTTCAATAATATACATGATACTTCTTTAGTTGCTGCACAATCGAATACAGAGTACGTCCTTCAAAGAAATGACTGGCTAAGTATATCTGTTAGTAGCCTAAGCTCCCAAGCTGCAGAAGTATTTAATGCACCGAATTTTGCCACAAACATCAGTAGCTTTTCGGCTAACAATCATTCGTCGGTTGAGGGATATCTGGTAAGTAATGATGGATCTATCCGGTTTCCTATGCTGGGAAATATAAAAGCTGCAGGGCTCACTAAAAAAATATTAGAAGAAGAAATTGCACATCAACTTATTGATCGTAAGTTATTATTTGATCCTATTGTGAACATCCGGCACCTCAATTTTAGGGTGACAGTATTGGGCGAGGTAGGCCGTCCCGGTGTTATTAATGTGCCTAGTGAGCAAATTTCCATTTTGGAAGCTATAGGGCAGGCTGGTGATATAACCATTTATGGGAAACGTGAAAATGTAGTATTGATAAGACAGGAAGGTGATCGAAAGACAGTAGTTCGCTTGAATTTAAATTCTTCAGATATTTTACAATCGCCATATTTCTTCCTTCGAACCAATGATGTATTGTATGTAGAACCTGGTAAGGCGAAAGCCGCAGCGGGTAGCCGCGGGCAGCAATTATTGCCAGCTATTTTAAGTGCTGTATCAATTGCCGTTGTTGTCATCACCAAATTGATCAAATAATTTACTATGTATGCAGGAATCTACTAAACGATATGAACATGATCAATCTGATGATAACTTCTTTCGTGAAACAGTAGTGAAGTTTTTGACGTATTGGCCAGTTTTCCTGATCCTGATTATCATGAGCTTAGGGGGGGCCTGGTTATATTTAAGGAATAAGGTTTCTGTTTATGCGATCACTGCCAGTATATTAATAAAAGATGAAAAGAAAGGGTTAGGCGATTCAAAAGCATTAGAAGCACTGGACATGTTTGGGTCGAAGAAAATAGTAGAAAATGAAATAAAAGTTTTACAGTCGAAGACATTGGCCCAGGAAGTTGTCAAAAATTTGCACCTCTATTCCCCAGTTACATCTGAGGGCAAATTTTCTGATCGGTCTGCCTATATCACTTCACCCATTCAAGTGGTGGTTCAAAATCCAGACTCTCTGAAACCTTTTCAGAAAGTCTATTTTGCGTTTTACCCGCAATCTCAAGAGGTGAAAATTAATGGCAAAGCTTATGCTATTGGCAAATGGCAAGAAACGCCTTTTGGCATTATTAAATTCATATTAAATAAGAATTATCATCCTTCTGCGCAAAAGTTACGATTATATTTTACATTGATCCAAGTTAGAAAGGCTGCAAGGGAAATTACAGGCCGTATTAAAGTAACTCCTTCCAGCAAACAATCGACATTCGTTGAGTTAGGTATTGAAGATGAAGTGTCGCAAAGAGGAGAGGATATACTTAATGAATTGATTGCTGTGTATAACCGGGCGGCAATTATGGATAAGAGCTCGTTAGAGGCAAACACACTGCAATTTGTTGAGGACCGTTTGAAGTATGTTGTGAATGAGTTGGATTCTGTTGAAGGCCAGTTACAAAGTTATAAGGCACAAAACAACATCACTAATATCAGTGAACAGGGCGAAGTGTTTTTACAAACAGTAAGTGCCAATGATCAAAAAATTAACGACATCAGCATGAAATTGGCGGTGCTGGACCAGGTAGAAAATTATGTAAGAGGTAAAGAGGAAAAAGGGAACATTGTTCCCTCAACATTGGGCATTTCTGATCCTGTTTTGACGCAATTATTGGAAAAGTTGTATAGTCTTGAGGTAGAGTATGAACAGACGAAGAAAGTTGTGCCGGAAAACAATCCTACAGTAGTGGCAATGGTGGATGGCATCAAAAAGATAAAGCCGGGCATTTTAGAAAACATTACCAATCAACGAATCAGCTTGAAAGCTGCGCGGGCTGAATTGATAACTCATAATAATCACTATTTTTCCTTATTACAGGCTATTCCTAAAAAGGAACGAGAGTTACTAAGTATTAGCAGGCAACAAAGTATTAAGAACAATATTTACACATACCTCCTGCAAAAGCGCGAAGAAGCTGCACTTTCCTATGCCTCCACTGTGGCTGATAGCCGGGTTATCGATAGAGCAGAGTCATCTGAGCTACCCGTAAGCCCGAAAAAGACTACTGTTTATTTGATCAGTGTAATAATGGCTTTCGGCATTGGTGTAGGATTCATCACTTTTAAAGAATTGCTAAACCATACTGTAGTATCGCATACTGAAATTGAAAGATATACTTCAATCCCAATTTTAGGGGAAATTGTGTTTGCACAAGCGAAAAGTCCTATTGTCATTGCTGAGGGTAAGAGGACGCTCGTTGCTGAACATTTTCGTTACTTGCGGACTTCGCTCGGCTTCCTGGGCATTAATTCCAGGAAGAAGAAGATTTTAGTGACATCCAATATTTCCGGGGAAGGGAAAAGTTTTATAACTGCAAACCTGGGCATCAGTCTGTCACTAATTGGTAAAAAAGTGTGCTTGATTGAGCTTGATCTGCACAAACCTGCACTTAGTAACAAATTCGGAGTTTCAAATGATGTAGGAATAACAAATTATCTGCTTGGGCAAAATAATGCAGAGAAAATTATCCAAAGAACTGAAACTAATAACCTTTACCTGATTCCTTCTGGACCGTTACCAGCCAATCCATCAGAACTGATCCTGAATGGTAGGCTACAGGAACTGTTTGCATATCTCGAGGCTGCATTTGATTATATCCTTATAGATACCGTGCCAATAAATCCGGTTACTGATGCTCATATTTTATCGCCGCTTTGTGATGCCACTCTCTTTATTGTCCGTTATGGTTATACTCCTAAAGTATTTATACAAAGACTTGAAGAGCAGAACAGGATTAAAAGCTTAAAGAACATAGCAATCGTCTTTAACGGCATTAGGCAAAAAGGTTTCGGTAAATATGGCTATAGTCATAGTTATAGTTTTGGTTATGAGTATGTAGAAGAGGGAAAAAGTAGTGGTCAATTCAGAAGAAGGATAAGAAGCTATTTAAATGTTTAGTGTCTAAAAAGCAAATGTATGGTGGAATATAAACATGCATTTTCATTGAAACAGAATATTTGAGGTTGTAAGGTTTTTACAGCGCAATTAAGAATCTATTTGAAACTGTTTGTTAGGCTGGTAAAAACTTGCTCTGTCCAGGAAAGCTCTGTAACTGAGGTGGGCGAAGCCTGTTTAATCAATTCATTATTTTAAATCCGTATCCGATGAACAAGGAACCTCTTTGGTATGTTTTATACACAAAACCACGATGGCAAGAGAAAGTAGCTGGCCAGTTGGCCAGGAAAGGAGTAGAGCATTATTGTCCAATGAATCGACTGGTACGTCCCTGGCGTGAGAGAAAGGAATTAATACATGAACCTCTATTCAAGTCATATGTATTTGTTCGTATCAAAGAGGAAGAGCTTTTTATTATTAAGAAGACCCAAGGCGTTCTGAACTTTGTCTATTGGCTAGGTAAACCTGCCATTATCAGCAATGAGGAAATTGAAGTAATCACAAAGTTTTTAGGTGAACATAATAATGTGCAATTAGAAAAGACCGGAGTTAGCGTTCAGGATAAAATAACTGAAATGAATGGCCAATTCATGTACCAGGATGGTCAGGATATTCAGTTAACCGATAAGCTGGTGAAAGTTCAACTTCCTTCCTTAGGATACGCGCTTGTAGCACAAGTTTCCAAAGAGATTGCTAAAGTGGTTCAAATGAAGCCTGTGATGCCAAAGCAGACGCAACTGATTGCAAAATAACAAACTTCTGTTTATTGGTATGTCCACTGCATTAAGAGTTATATCAGGAAGTTCTGCCGCCTGGGCCCGCATTGGTGTTACCATGCTTTCTCAATTGGCCTTGGTACCCTTATACCTTTCACATTGGACAGTAGAGACTTATGGCATCTGGTTGGCTGTGCAGGCATTGGCTAATGTTATTTATACATTGGATTTTGGACATCAGACCTTCCTTGAATTTGAGTTTTTGCGAATAGGAAAGGACAACAGGAAGCAGTTAAGCAACTACCTTTCTTCTGGTGTTTTCATCGGTGTATGTCTCAGCATTTTTCAAGTACTGCTTATAATAATATTCTTAATAAGCGGAATGTTGCCTTCTTTGCTTGGAGAACTTGAATTGGTGGATCGATCAATACTATACGATGCTGGTATAGCATTATTGCTACAGGGAATTGTCTGGCTCATATGTACTAGTATGATAGGGTTATTTACCCGTGCTTTGGCACCTTTTGGCTATTATGCACGGATGTCATGGTGGGGGGTTCTTAATGCTGCACTTTCCATATTTGCGCCTGTAGTTGCTGTTGTCCTTGGTGCTGATCTGCTTATAACTAGTTTGGTAGCCGCTGGCGCCTCGATAGCATGTAGTGGTTTTCAATATTTAGACATATTTCATTTATTCCGCAGGGAACAAATAATTATTGGTAAACCTTCTTTGAAGCTTGGCTGGAAAAATTTGCTCTATTCTATAATAATAAGCGGTCGAAACTTACTTGAAAATACTCGTCAGCAGGGCGTACGTCTGATTTTAACTCCTCTTTCTGGTGCTGCTGGTTTGGCAGCATTTTCTACTATGCGTACCGGTGCGAATGTCGCTTTACAGGGAATGGCTTCTGTTTCAAACCCTCTTATGCCAGAGTTGATGCGGTTTTTGCATCAACGTGATCAGAAGCGCATTGAATTGGCTTTTGGTACAGTGTGGGTTGTAGTCGTGGTTATATTAGCACCGGCTGTAGTGGTGTTGCAAGCGGTCATCAAACCTCTCTATTCTATTTGGACTAGAGGGCAAATTCCTTTCAATCCATGGCTATTTGCCATGCTTTCCCAAACTGTTCTCGTATATGCGTTAGCACAACCTGCAATAGCTGTAGTAAAAGGTAACAATTTACTGAAGCCACAACTTTCAATTTCGGCATTTGCCGCCATAGTGGTGGTGGGTGGTATGTGGGTATTGGTGCCTGCTGCCGGGATCCTTGGAGCAGGAGCGTCTTTATTATTAGCAGAAGCGATCGCTGCAGCCGGTTACAAAATTGTTGCCAGTCGCTGGATGATCCAAGCAGGTTTGTCATGGCCAAGGCGTTCCTTCCATATAGTATCCAACTCTGTTTGGATTGCGGCAGGGGCCATGGGTACAATGATATGCTTTCCTCAGGTAAAATGTTTTATTCTCATTGGCTCTTTACTTCTTTTATATTGGAATGTGTGGCGGTATTGGCAGGTATTACCAGAACTTGCCACTGAACGTGCCAGGAAAATTATTGTCACTGTTCCAATAGTAAAAAAAATGTTTACTGTTTGATGAATGTTACTCATGTATCCAGATAAAAATGCAATAGCATTGAATTTTAATAGACCTGAAGCGGATTCCATTCATTTTGGACGCAAAGGCGATACAGGATTTCTCTCTAGGATTGTTCGATGGTCGTGGATCTTGCTTGTCATTTCATCGGTCTATCAATGTGTCTTTTGGTGGAGTTTTACTAATATAATCGCAGTTGGTTGTGTATCATTAGCCTGGAAAATGGTAATAAATATTTTTCTTCGTCCAGTAACGTTAAAAAAGTATACCTTATCTACTTTCTGCATCCTTGGCTATACTTGCACACAATTTTTTTTTCCGTTGGTCTTTACATCATTAGAGGGTAAAGAACTTGTATATAATTTGGAATTGCCTAATGATGTTTTTCTTCACTCAACTTTAGCACTTTTTATTCTAATAATCTCTCATGCATATTACAGAAGGCTCATTAAGCGGAACAAGTTAAGTACGAATGGTTTGCCAAAGTTACTGGAAAGATTAGGTTTGTTCGAAGTGCCATCCGATGTTCAAATTTGGTTGATGGGAATTATCGGGTTAGGTGCAATGTTTTATGTTTATTTTTATTCACCATCAATTGGTCATGAAGTTTCAGGACCGGTCGATAAATTTATCCAAGGACTTATCCCTTTCACTTATGCTCCCTTCTTTATTGCTGTCGGCCGATTGTATGGCCGGAAACAATCGCAGATAAAAGGATTACTGCCCGGGTTGGCAATATTTACTGTTTTACTTTTTGTCGTAAGCATAGGCCGAAATAGTCGTGCCGCGTTCATGTTAGGTTTTACCTCTGTTGCATTGGCATTTGGGCTAGGGCTTTTGCTTGGAGTATTCCGTACACGTCTATTCACTTTACGCAACCTGTTGATTGTTTTGATTGCATTTTGGCTTTTTGACGGTCCCGCAGCTGATCTCGGCACAGCAATGGTCTTGGTTCGGAATCAGCGTGGTGAAGTATCCAGGTCAAACCTGGTTGACCTTACCTTGGAGGCTTTTAAAGATAAAGAAGCGATTCAAGCATACAGACAGGCTGCTAGTAGTGAAGAGCTTGATTGGGATGAGCATTATTTGAATAACATTTTTCTAGCCAGGTTCTGTAACTTGAAATTCAATGATGCCAGTCTTGTAAATGCAACAAAAATCGGTGATCATGATAGTGATATGCTGAATTTTTCCTTTGATCGATTCATTGTTACCCTTCCAAATCCTATCCTTGATGCTCTGCACATTGATATAAATAAAATTGAGACCAATTCTTCTTCATTTGGAGATTATTTGTATTATAAAGCAATAGCGGATGATTCCGTTTTAGGAAGCCTTCGTTTAGGACAATTTGCAGGTACCGGGATGGCTGCTTTTGGATGGTGGTATTTGTTTTTTCTTGGACTACTCATGATCCCGCTATATTACCTGTTTGATCTATTTTCTATTAAAAGGAGCTCTATTAACTCTACGAATGGAACTACCGCGGAATTTGAATTCAGCCTGTGCGGTCTGATGGCACTTACAACGATTTTTCTTTTTTTTAATAATGAAAGTCTGATCAGTTTCAGTGTATTCTTGTTACGTGACTGGATACAACTTGTTTTTTTGTATTTTTTGGTTTCTTCTTTTACCAGGTTCTTAAATAGAATAATTAGGTAACTAATATTTAACCTTTCTACCAACTAAATAATAGGATTGAAAATAGCTTGTTCTGATTCTTATTTGAAAAGTTTCCATTTATGAATCTTGTAATTTTTACACATCCTCCTTTTCTTAGTTCTCAAAGTATGCCAAAGTATGTACAGATGTTGGCAAAAGGAATGAGGATGCGAGGTCATAAAGTTGAACTGTGGAGACCTAAGTCACGGTTTTTTTTGCTTCCATTGCCAAAGTCTATGAGAAAGTGGATGGGCTACCTTGATCAGTACATTTTATTTCCTATTGAGATAAGTCGCAGGATAAAGACTTGTTCTCGAGATACTTTATTTGTGTTTGCGGATCAGTCGCTTGGACTATGGGTGCCTCAGGTCGCAACATTACCTCATATTATTCATTGCCATGATTTTCTTGCTCAAAAATCAGCATTGGGTGAAATTCCAGAGCATGCAACAGGTTGGACAGGAAAGCAATATCAAAGATTGATTCGCCGGGGGTTTTCGAGAGGAAAGCATTTTATTTCTGTATCAGAAAATACAAGGGAGGATCTTCATCGGTTTCTTCCTTCTCCCTCCTTATCAGAAGTCATATATAATGGTTTGAACCAACCTTTTGGTCTGCAGGATGTTGAATATGCAAGAAATATATTAGCGCAAAAAACATGTTTGGATTTATCAAAAGGCTATGTACTTCATGTTGGGGGCAATCAATGGTATAAAAATCGAATCGGTGTTATTGAAATATATAATGCCTGGCGTTTTAATAGTTCTGCAAAGCTGCCCTTAATTATGATTGGTGCCTCGCCTAGCCGAGATTTGTTGCGAACCTATTCTCAATCTTCATTTAAGGATGATATTCATTTGCTCAGCGGCATTGATGATGAATTAGTCCGTATGGCTTATTCCGGAGCTTCAGTTTTACTTTTTCCTTCACTTTCTGAGGGGTTTGGTTGGCCTATCGCTGAAGCGATGGCATCAGGCTGTCCAGTTATCACTACTAACGAAGCACCAATGACAGAAGTTGCTGGTGGTGCAGGATTTCTCATTTCTCGTCGTCCCAATTGTGAAGCAGCAGTGACTTCCTGGGCAAGAGGGGCTGCCGATGTATTAAACAAGGTTGTTGAACTTTCATCAGAAGATCGTAGGGAGGTTGTGAATGCCGGGCTGAGAAATGTAAAACGATTTCAGTCGGAAGTGGCTATTTCGAACATAGAAATGATTTACAAAAAAGTACTACAAAAGTATTATTCGGATGAAAATTCTCCGTGTTATTGCTAGTATGAATCCTGAAACAGGCGGGCCGTGTGAAGGCATTCGTAATTCTATATCAGAGTTGAAAAAGTTGGGCATTCATAATGAAGTAGTTTGCCTTGATGAACCTTCTTCTTCATTTTTGGGCAATGATGCATTTCCTATTCATCCTCTTGGTCCAAAGAGAGGGCCCTGGCAATATGGCTCTAAACTTCAGCCTTGGCTGCTGAAAAACCTAAGTCGATTTGATGTAGTGATTGTACATGGACTTTGGCTTTATCACGGGTTTGCAGTTTGGGATGCTGTTCAAAAGCTTCGAAAAAGCACAGGAAAATATAATTTAAAACAAAGTCGGGGACCTCGGTTTTTTATCATGCCTCATGGCATGCTTGATCCGTACTTTCAAAAGGCTTCAAACAGGAAGCTCAAGGCAATAAGAAATTGGATCTACTGGAAAGTTATTGAAGGACGCGTTGTCAATAATGCAGAGGGTGTACTCTTTACATGTGCAGAAGAGCTGCATTTAGCACGAAAGTCATTTCGATCTTATTACCCAAAAAGGGAAATTAATATAGGGTATGGGTTGGAGAACCCACCTTGCTTCCATATGTCAATGAGTGAAGCATTCTATGAAAAGTGCCCGTTTGTAGCAGGCCGCCCTTATCTACTTTTTCTAAGCAGGATCCATCCAAAAAAAGGAGTGGATTTGTTGATCAAAGCATATGCTTCCCATATAAAGGACAACTTAAAATACAATCAACGATTTCCGCTCTTAATTATCGCTGGCCCGGGGTGCAAAACACCTTACGGACTAAAGATGCAGGAGTTGGTTGCAGAGAATCCTCAACTGCGTTTCAATGTGTTCTTCCCTGGTATGCTTACAGGTATGGTTAAGTGGGGAGCTATTTATGGGTGCGAAGCTTTTGTATTACCTAGTCACCAGGAAAACTTCGGTATTGCAGTAGTAGAGGCGTTGGCTTGTGGTAAGCCTGTACTGATTTCCAAGCAGGTGAACATTTGGCGGGAGATCGAAGGTGCTGGCGGAGGCTTTGTGGCGGAAGATACAGTTGAAGGAGTCATGGCCTTACTGGAGCGTTGGGAACGATTATCGCCAGCAGAAAGGCAAGTAATGGGACAGAGTGCCAAGGATTGTTTTGCAACCAATTTTACTATTGCACCTGTTGCAAGAAAGCTATTAAAGGCAGTTAGTATCTGAATTAAATGACTCAACAATATGCATAACCAGGATACGTATACAGGGCCATCATTTTCGCTTAAAAACAGATTGGGCAGATTGCTTTGGGGAATGGTCAGTTTTTTATTTTTTCGTTTTTCTCCTAAGTCAATGTATGCATGGCGAAGTTTTCTTCTTCGAATGTTTGGAGCAAAGGTAGGAAAAGGTGTTCACGTATATCCTAGCGTTAGCATATGGGCGCCATGGAATCTTGAACTAGGTGATGAATGTGGCATTGCTGGTGGTGTCAAATTGTATTCCCAAGGTAAAATTTCTATTGGCCGCCGTACCGTTATTTCACAGGGGACGCATTTATGTGCAGGAACACATGATTATACCCAACCTGGTTTCCCATTGATCACTAGGCCTATTCAAGTTGGAGATCATGCCTGGATTGCAGCCGAGGCATTTATTCATCCTGGGATAACGGTAGGTGCTGGTTGTGTGATCGGAGCGCGATCAGTTGTGACGAAAGATATGCCTGAATGGATGGTGTGTGCCGGTCATCCCTGCAAACCTATGATAGATAGAAAGTTATCAATTAAAGCTGATTTGTATTGCAACCAACAATGATCAGTGTTATTATTCTAACAAAAAACGAGGCAATCAATCTACCTGCTTGCTTACAATCCGTTGCCTGGTCTGATGATGTGCATGTTCTGGATTCAGGCAGCACAGATGAGACTATTGAGATTGCATACAATCATGGGGTCTCCGTTTCATCCAATCCTTTTGAAAGTTTTGCAAAGCAGAGAAATTATGCTCTGGATCATCTGCCGGTTCGTTATGAATGGATTCTTTTTCTGGATGCAGATGAGATTGTGAACGAACAATTTCGGATTGCTCTTTTTGAAGCAGTGAGCAATGCCAGAGAAAACGTAGCGGGATTTTATTGTTGCTGGAAGATGATGTTGGAAGGAAAGTGGTTGAAACATTGCGATAATTTCCCCAAGTGGCAATTCAGGTTATTACGAAAAGGTAGAGCAAAATTTACCGATTTTGGTCATGGGCAAAAGGAGGAATCTGTCATTGGCGTCATTAACTATATTAAAGTGCCTTATTTACATTATTGCTTTTCTAAAGGTTGGTCAAACTGGATGGAACGTCATAATATATATTCGTCTCATGAAGCAATGGCCCGGCTTTATAATTGTCCATCTTTCAAAAATATTTTTTCACGCCATGGCAGTGTCCGTAATGCTGCATTGAGGTGCTGGGCAAGTAGATTGCCTGGTTGGCCTATTCTGCGTTTTATACAAGCTTATTTTCTTAATCTTGGTTTTCTGGAAGGTGTGCCGGGATTTATCTACTGTGCCAATGTAAGTTATTATGAGTTCCTGATTCAAATAAAAATGAGAGAACAGCGCAATCGATAAAGCCAACAAATTATCTTTTGAAGATTCAATAGTATCCTATATGAAAAAACGATTATTGTTAATTGGTGGAAATTTCACTCCAGAGCAAACCGGTATTGGCAAATACAATGGAGAAATGATCAATTGGTTTTCTAACCGGGGGTATGATTGTACTGTCATTACAACTTCTCCTTATTATCCTCAATGGAAAGTTCAGCAACCTTATTCAAATAAGTGGTATAAAAAAGAAGTGATTAAGGGAAATAGCTCTGATATAACTGTTTATCGTTGTCCTCAATATGTACCTGGCCAGCCAAGTGGGCTAAAAAGATTGATCCAGGAAGTCTCATTTAACCTGTCATCATTGTTAAGTGTACTTAGGATACTTGCCAAAAAGAAGTTTGACTATGTAGTTACAGTGGTACCTCCGTTTTATTTAGGTCTTCATGCCGTATTGTATCGAAAGTTGAGAGGCGCCAAGTTTCTGTATCATGTGCAGGATCTGCAAATTGATGCAGCTAAAGAGTTAAACATGATTCAATCTGAAGGTTTAATCAATACCTTATTCAATGTTGAAAAGTATATACTCAAGAATGCTGATGTGGTCAGCGCTGTTTCAACAGGTATGATCAGGAAAATGAAGGAAAAAACTATGAAGGACGTAGTTTTTTCACCAAATTGGGTCGATCTGAAAAACTTTTATCCTCTGACTGGAAAAGGAAAATTGAAGCACCAGTTTGGTTTTGCTGAAGATGATAAAATCATTCTTTATTCAGGAGCCATTGGTGAGAAGCAAGGCCTGGAAATGATTCTTACTTCTGCGTCTAAGTTAAAAGCACATAAAAATTTAAAGTTTGTTATATGCGGCACAGGACCTTATAAAGATATTTTAGAAGCAACTGCTATACAAGAAAGATTGGATAATATTTGTTTTTTTCCATTGCAGCATTTAGATGGATTTAATGCTTTCCTCAACATGGCGGATGTGCATTTGGTTATTCAAAAGAAAGGTGCAAGTGATTTAGTTATGCCTTCAAAGCTCAATAACATTTTAGCCGTTGGTGGATTGGTGTTGGTTACTGCGAACCCAGGTTCTAGCCTTTATCAGGTGGTTGATGAAAATAACATTGGCATATTGGTTGAACCGGAAAATGAAGTTGAATTTACTAAAGCTCTAATAAGGATCTGTTCTATGGAGCATTCTGAAATTAAACAAAATGCTCGTAAATACGTTGAAGACCATCTTTCGATGGATGAAGTTTTGTCGAGGTTTATCAAACATTTTAATTAATTATTTTAAAGTTCCTGATCATTTCCTTAGCAGGTGAGTCCATTAATTTGAAACGTGGTAAATAAAAGTAAAAGGTTGGTAAAACTGGAAGCAGTTCGTGGCTTTGCCGCGGTTTATGTTGTACTGCACCATATTTTTTCCAAGGAATTATCTATTGGCGGAAATGATATTTCTTTTCTGTTCAGTTTTGGGCAGGAAGCCGTTATTCTTTTTTTTATGCTTTCCGGCTTTGTTATTCAATACGCATACAGTTACTCAAAAGATAAGTCATTTAGAACTTTTTTCTTAAAACGCTTGCTGCGTATTTACTTTCCCTTGATTATAGTTTTTATTGCACATTATGTATTGTCTTCTATCTCTCTAAACGGATTTCGACCGATAAACTGGTGGACGTTTTGGGGCAATATATTTATGTTGCAGGACATATCGTTTCTGAAACCTAATGTAATCTGTGAACCTTTTCTGGGTAATTCTCCTTTGTGGTCTTTATCCTATGAATGGTGGTTTTACATGTTATTCTTTTTCCTAGTCAATAAACTAAAGGAAAGATCATCTGCAGTTGTCTATATTATAGGTGCAATTGCTGCTTTAACCTATCTGGTACACCCAAATTTCCTTAATAGAGTGCTCATGTACCTGGTGATATGGTGGGCAGGGGTTGACATGGCGAAATTGTATCTGAATAAAGTTGAGATTACGGTTAAAAATTTAAAAACACCTTTGGTGATTATGGTATTACATGTTTTTATTCTAATACTAAATGTAGTACTTCATAAAAATAGCAGTTTCAGTATTGGCGTTAGTCCCTTTTTAGAATTAAGACACTTTTCATTTGCTATAATATCTATTCTTTTAGCAATTCTTTGGAAGAAAATGAAATGGGTTGGATTTAAACAAACGTTAGGAATATTTGAACCGGTCGCACCCATTTCATTTGGTATTTATATTTCACACTGGTTCTTGATCATTCAGGCTGATTACTTGGATACAATAATCAGTAATGAACTTTGCAGATTGTGTGTCTATAGTTTTGTCTGCATCTTGTTTTCTTATTTTATCGAGTGCCTTATTTTTAAACGCTTTAGTAATTGTATATTGAATAAAATTAACATCATTAATGTTGAATCAAGTTGTGCTTCGTTTCAGACAACAAACTTGCCATTTAATAGTTTGCGGCAAGTTGGATAATAAAAAGCTGTTTAGACAAGATCGTCCTTAAATTATTTTCTGCGATATTATTTCAAAATTATTGTTGGAGTAAGCGTAATATTTCCATTTTATTGATTGCTTATGAATAAACGATTTCTGCGCCTGAAGCAGTTTTGTGTTTTTGGGTTGGACCTGATTTCATTGAACGTACTCATCATGCTGCAGCAATTTGGGATGCTGTGGTTTGAAACGTTTTCTAATAGCCAAGAGTATACCCGTTTGAATCTGTGGCTAAATACTTCCTGGTTGGTTGTACTGATCGCGGGCAACCTATATAGTGAAAAGTATATTTCTTCATTTGAATTATTTTTCAGGCGCACCATACATACGTATTTCTTTTGGCTTGTGCTTGTACTTGTTTATTTGTTCTTTGCTCATCAATTTAAACTATCTCTGTCCTTTGTAGCATTTTTGTTGTGCAGTCAGGGAGCTATGCTTCTGGTCAACCGCTGCATTTACCTAGTTGTACGTTCCTATCTCTGCCACTATCAATATTTTACTCGTAGGGTGTTGATCCTGGGCTATAATGATACCGCTAAAAAGTTAGTTTCTTATCTGGAAGAAGAAAATGAACGTATTCAAATTCTTGGCTTTTGCGAAGAAGCAGAGCATATACAGGAGTTAACACATTATCCCATTTTGGGTCCGCTTGAAAAAGCCATGGAGTTATCAGAACAGATGAAGGTAGATGAAATCTTCTCAACCATTGCTCCGGAACATGATTTGGGAATTTACCAACTCATGCAACAGGCTAATCAGTGCTGTATTCGATTCAAAGTAATACCCGACCTGAGTCTGTTTATGAATCATTCTTTCCATATCGATTACCTGAATGATATGCCAGTACTCTGCTTACGCAGAGAACCTTTAGATGAGGCAGGAAACCGGATCTTAAAAAGATTATTTGATATAGTTGTAAGTCTGTTTGTAGTCATATTTATTCTGCCATGGCTGGTTCCAGTTGTTGGCCTTCTCATCTGGATTGAGTCCCCTGGACCTATATTCTTTAAACAAAAGCGTACAGGCAGAAATAATAAACAATTTCAGTGTTTGAAGTTCCGGAGTATGAAGATAAATAATGATGCTGATATGAAACAGGCAACACAAAATGATGAACGACTAACAAAAGTTGGAAGCTTTCTAAGGAGAACAAGTCTGGATGAATTTCCTCAGTTTCTCAACGTATTAATTGGAAATATGAGCGTAGTCGGTCCCAGACCTCACATGTTGAAACATACTAATGATTATTCGAAACTCATCCAAGAATATATGGTCCGACAGTTTGTGAAACCTGGCATGACTGGCTGGGCTCAAGTAAATGGTTACCGGGGAGAAATCAAAACATTACAGCATATGAAAAGACGTGTAAATTATGATCTCTGGTATGCTGAAAACTGGAGTATGTGGCTTGATATAAAGATTGTTTTTTTTACCATGGTCGTTATGATAAAGAGTGATCAAAATGCATGCTGAGTAGGTACTAATTGTTTATAAAGTATAATCGTTACAATGAAAATGTTGGCTGTTTTAACAGCACTGTTGTGCACTTTGTGTATTGTCTCACAAGCCCAGGATGCTAAGTATTCGCAATACGAAGGCGCTCCGCTGATGGTGAATCCCGCACTAACTGGAAAGTTTTCAGGCAAAGCGCGGATAGGTGTACTCGGTAGTTATCAGAGTGTTAAGCCCGCCGTGTTGTTTCATGCAACTGGTTTTGCTGATGTTAAGTTAGAAAACAAAACAGGTTTTTGGGGAATAGGCGTAAGCTATTATCAAAACTTTCATCCTGATTTTGCATTAACAGGAAAATTTCTGGCATTCTCACTTGCACAACATTTAGGCTCTGATCATGATAAGTTTACCTGGGAGCTTAGTAAGCACCAATTCAGTCTGGGTGCTCAGGTTACTTTGGCTCAAGGTGTAGTAGACCGTAGCAGGCCCTATTATGAAGAAGGTTTGTCGGGTGGAGGGTTTTACATTAAATATGATAGCGTTTTTAAGGGTAAGACAGACTATGCAGATGTAAACACCGGAGTTTGTTACACTTATAATGGAGATGATGTAACCTTAGAAGCAGGTATTGGCATCTATCACATTTTTGGTCCAGGCAATAGTTTTGATCATAAGGGTACTGGGTATTTGGGTCGCAGAGTAGATTTTACAGGTAATGCTATCATTTACCTTAGTGCCTATACCAAGTTGCATCTTACAAGTATGACGTGGCGAGAAACTTTACATTGGAGAACATCATCACCAAGGCAGCAGGAAATCAGCGCGTTGTTGGGTGCAATGATAGAATCTTCGGACAAAATCAATACAACATTTTTCTATGGAGTGAGCACAAGATCAGTAAATACTATTTTGATCAAAGCAGGTATTGGCTTTAAGAATAAACTGCGCATGATGACTTCATATGAGTGTCCATTAAATCCTTCTTATTATAATGTAAGACGGTCTGAATTGTCATTGACCAAAACTTTTTAAATATAGATGTCATTTTTAGTGTAGTTCTATTCTGCTTTTGGGCCTATTTTATAATAGGTGTTACTTCATTTATAAAATCCAATTTAATGAAACCAACTTTTCTTATTCCTTCCTTATTTCTGTGTGCGAGTCTACATGCCCAATATCTTAAGCCCGTTGTCAATGCTAATTTTGGCGCGGATGCAGAATTAATAGCTAATTCATGTAAAAAAGATAGTGTGGTTGCTAGTGATGACTGGTTTTCTGATGGTACCAATAGTACCATTACTGGAGCAGGCACTTTAATCATCGATACCACTGGCGCTGCTGCGATGGCTGCACGTTATGCAATCGATCCTGATTTTCGTAAGTTGTCTTTTTACCGTTCCATGCGTTTTCCGGCTTATTCCCTATTGCTTAACCGCCAGCTGATTGATGGAGTATTCCTCCGTGATCATCATGGCTCTGATTCTACAGCCTTTACAATAGGTGCCAATAAAAATGGTATGAGTCCTGCCGACTGGAGTACGCCAAATGCACAGACGATGTCTGATATAAGTGATATTGAAGATGTGTTCGTGCACGTCAGAAGATCGGGAAATACTTCCAATCATCACTTGTGGCTGTTTGGTGGTGTCAACATTATAGGTACAACTGGTAACCGTTATTTTGACCTAGAAATGTACCAAACTGATATTTCTTATGATCATGCTAGCGGAAAATTTATCAATTATGGTCCTGATGAAGGGCATACTTCCTGGACTTTTGATACACAGGGGAAGGTCAGCAGTTCGGGAGATGTCATTTTTACTTTGGAATATAGCACTGCAGCCCTTACATCTTTGGAAGCCCGGATCTGGGTGAACAAAAATGATCTGAGTATCACTCCAGCAGCTTTCGATTGGGTAAAGGATAGCCAAGGGAAGATTGTTTATGACAGTGCCTCGACAAGTTCACAATACGTTTATGCTGCTATCAAACCTAATACGACAGGCAATTTTTACTCTGGCGTGCAATCAAATGCTGGTACCTGGTCAGGCCCCTTCAAGTTTATTGACGCCAGTAACAATGTACTGGACAATTTTACTGGCGTTGAATTTATGGAGTTTTCGGTCAACCTGACCAAGTTAGGATTAGATTCTACTACTTTATGGGGGAACTCTGCATGTAATTTTCCATTTAAAAGAGTGTTGGTAAAATCCAGGACTTCCACTTCCTTTAGTTCTGAGTTAAATGATTTTGTAGGACCTTACCCGTTCTTTACGGTTCCAAGGGTTGATGCGCAGGCTGAAACATCCATGCTTTGTAACACAAATGGCATCAGTAAGATCAATGTGCTCAATCCTTATGCAACATCCATCTATACGTGGTCCACGCCAGATGGTAATATTATCAATGAAACACAACCAACTTCTATTTATGTGAATAAGCCAGGCATGTACATCGTAACCCAGCAATTGATGAATGGGTGTGGAGCTTATGCGAGGGATACAATCACTGTGTTAAATGATCCAAGCTGTGTTGTCCTCGACGTTAAGGATATCCAACTGAAGGTAAGGCTTATGGAAGGGAAGCCTTTGCTGGAGTGGACGTCAGCAATAAATGATAAAACCAGGTATTACGAAGTGCAAAGAAGTATTGATGGCAAATCGTACCAAACCATTTATGTTCAGAAAAATAGTGAGCCAGGTGCTGTTCAGAAGTCTTATTCCTATTTGGATCATAAGGTGCCAATGGAAACCCTTAAAGTGTCTTATCGCATAAAGGCAATAATGTCCAATGAAGAATTTATTAGTTCATCGATTCTGGTTCCACTTGCTTATTCTGTAAAGTTGACTGTATACCCCAACCCTGCATACCAGAATGTGAATGTTTCTATTTTTTCAGAGAAACAGCAAAAAGCAGTGGCAACAATCGTGAGTGCTGCAGGCATTACGGTTTACCAGCAAGACCTTTCTTTAAAGCAGGGAGCCAATGTTTTCACTTTGACTAAAAACAATTCCTGGACGCCCGGGCTTTATATTGTGCGGATCACATCTGCAGAAGGTATCCAGTGGCAAAAACTTGTCATACAAAACGACAAGCCATGAAATAATGCATTTGAGCAGTAAACCATTGGTGATTGAATAGAAGGGTGCTAACCAAATTGTCGCAGTAGATGAAAAATGACGAATAGGGGGTAGAGACGCATTCTATGCGTCTCTACAGCACCTAGTGATATTTTGTGAAATTTAAGCAGGCTTTCTTTTAGTTGTCGTTAATGTTAAAGTAATCCGGCCACCATTCTCCATTCCTGCCCCTCGTACATCGTACTTTACCCATCGCAATTTCACTTTCTCTAATAGTTTACCCGTAGCTGTTTTAAGGTAACAAGTGCGTAATAAACTAGTGTTTCATGTTATTGATTTTGGCAAGAAACATAGATAATTTTATTTAAAATTTAAACCTTATGAAAACATTTAATTTTTACTCAATTGTTGCATTATTCTTCTCTTGCTTTGTTTTAACTTTTAAACAACTGCAGCATTCGAAAGCTCTGTAACATGCAAAAAAGCTTTGATTATTGACAAATGCATTGTTAGGTTAGCAGAGACAGTATTGCAATAATCTGGTCAGCTTCTATACTATAACATATAAATTCAAATAAATGATTGTTCTTCCAAGCCTCTATAGCAATGTGGCATTATGGATTAATGATTACTCATAGCTCGTTTATGTGTTTCACGAACTTATTATCCTTATAAACCAATTATATGAGAAAGCCCTTATTCTTTCTTTTATTCTTATTTCTGTGTACGAGTCTGCATGCGCAGTATATATATCCAGTTGTCAATGCTAATTTTGGTGCGGATGCAGAATTAATAGCTAATTCATGTAAAAAAGATAGTGTGGTTGCTAGTGATGACTGGTTTTCTGATGGTACCAACAAAAACATTACTGGCGCAGGCACTTTTATCATCGATACCACTGGCGCTGCTGCAATGGCTGCACGCTATGCCATTGATCCTGCATATCGTAAGTTGCCCTTTTACCGCCCAATGCGTTTCCCATCTTATTCGCTATTGCTTAACCGCATGTTGATTGATGGAGTACTCATCCGGGATTATCATGGCCCCGATTCTACTACTTTTACCACTGGTAGTAAAAATGGAATGAGCCCAGCCGACTGGACCGCTCCTGTTGAACAGTCGGTGCCTGATAAAAATGATATCGAAGATATGTTCGTGCACGTCAGAAGATCGGGACCGACGACCAGTTATGACCTGTGGCTGTTTGGCGGTATCTCCATAATAGGTATTACCGGTAACCGCTATTTTGACTTTGAAATGTACCAGACCGATATTTTTTATAGTCGTGCCAGTAGGAAATTTATCAACTATGGTCCCGATGAAGGGCATACCTCTTGGACCTTTGACGCCCAGGGAAATATTTTAAAGCCAGGCGACATCATTTTTACCGCAGAATACAGTACTGCTTCTCTTACCTTTATTGAAGCCCGGATCTGGGTGAATAAAAATGACTTAAATATCACACCGGCTGCTTTTAATTGGGCAAAGGACGGCTCGGGAAACTTTATATATGATGGTGCCTCTGCAAGTTCACAATATGTTTATGCTTCTATCAGGCCCAAAACAACAGGCAGCTTTTACTCTGGAGTGCAATCAAGTGCTGGTACCTGGGCCGGTCCGTTCAAGTTTTTGGACGCCGGAAACAATATACTTGACAATTTTACCGGAGGGGAATTTTTGGAGTTTTCTGTAAACCTGACCAAGTTAGGATTAGATCCTGTTACCCTGTTGGGTGGTAGCGCCTGCGGTCTACCCTTCAGAAGAATATTGGCAAAGACCAGGACTTCCACTTCTTTTAGTTCGTCGTTAAAGGATTTTGTTGGCCCATTTGATTTCTTTTTGTCGCCTGAAGTTGAAGCGGCGGCAGAGACATCCATACTTTGTACTACAAATGGTATCAGTAAGATTAATGTGCTCAATCCTTATGCAACATCCGTCTACACCTGGTCAACACCTGATGGTAATATTTTGACCAGGAAAGACAGCACTTCTATCTATGTGAATAGTCCCGGTACGTATATTGTAAATCAGCAACTGATGAACGGTTGCGGAGTTTATGCCTCCGACACCATCAACATCATCTATGATCCCCATTGTACCGTACTGGATTCCAAGGACATCCGCCTGAATGGCAACTTCGTAGGTGGCAAGGCTGCACTGAACTGGGCCTCTATCATCAATGGGAAAGCAAAATATTATGAAGTGCAAAGAAGCTTTGATGGAAAGACTTACCAAACCATCGCTGTGGTAACAAATGCTGATCCCAATGCTACCCAGAAGGCTTATTCCTATGGAGATGGCTCGGTGCCAGCAGATGCCCAGAAGGTTTTTTATCGCATCAGGGCCGTGATGGATGGCAGTGAGTTTACAAGTACTCCTCTGCAGCTTCAGCTTCCTTATTCTCTGAAACTGTCGGTATATCCTAATCCGGCTTTCCAAAAAGCACAGATTTCTATTTTTTCAGATAAACAGCAAAATGTGGACTTATCAATTGTAAGTGCTGCAGGTAAAACGGTTTACTGGAAAAGCGTTGCTGCAAGGAAAGGTGAAAATGTAATCAACCTGGATGATATCGGAGCCTGGACGCCTGGGATGTATATTGTACGCATTGCGTCCCTTACTGACGTCAAATGGCAAAAAATAATCATACAAAATCGCAAATTTTAGATGGTTTTTACCTAATGTCTTGAAAGTTCACCCCCAATCATTTTTTATAAAAAGGTAATATTATTATCTTTACATCACTACTATGCAACGCTTCAGTTTATGAACTGGAGCGTTGCTATTTTTTTCGTCTGTACCTGAACAAATGTTTCCACTAAGCGATAGTGTGCAAATGGTTGTGAACTTTTATAAATCGCAACTTGTTCGGAATCAGACCGGAAAACTTAGGTAAAATCAATTTTTAACAAAAAACTAATATCCCTGGTACTGAAACAGGCATTGGGGTAAATTTTTATTTATTTAAAAGGAGTTTGTATGAGTATTCAGTATGTTACTAAGGATACACTAGAACAAATGAGATCAGAATTGCAACATTTAAAGGGGGTTGAACGGCCAGCTGCTTCAAGGGCAATTGCTGAGGCGAGAGAAAAAGGCGACTTGAAAGAAAATGCCGAATATGATGCAGCTAAAGAAGCTCAGGGACTACTCGAAGCAAAGATTGCAAGACTGGAAGGGCAGATTGCCACTGCCCGTATCGTTGATGAGAACAGGGTAGATACCAGCAAGGTTTCCATTTTAACCAAGGTTAGACTGATTAACCTGAACACTAAAAAAGAAGTTACCTATAAGATCGTTAGTGAGAAGGAAGCTGATCTGAAAGCTGGAAAAATTTCGGTTTCATCTCCAATAGGAAAGGGATTGCTGGGTAAACAAATTGGTGATATTGCAGAAGTTGTTGTACCAGCAGGTGTGTTGAAATTTAAAGTGGAGGAGATCAGTATATAATTTGCTCATTTTCAAATTATTAAATTAAACTGATGACCATTTTTTCCAAAATCATAGCAGGGCAAATTCCAAGTTTTAAGATCGCCGAAAACGAAAAGTTTTTTGCTTTCCTGGATATTTCTCCCCTTCGCGAAGGCCATACATTGGTTATTCCCAAAACCGAAGTTGATAATTTATTTGACCTCAGCGATGACTATTTGTCCGAATTACTGGTATTTGCCCGCCCCATTGCAAAGGCAATTGAAAAAGCTTTTCATTGTAATCGCTGTGGTATTGAGGTGATTGGCCTGGACGTGCCCCATGCACACGTGCATTTGATCCCCATCAACAGTGCCAATGATCTTAACTTCACGCAGCATAAGCCAAAAGCTTCTGACGAGCAACTGAAGAAAGTGCAGGAGCTGATTTTACAACATCTTTAAGAATTGAGTCATTTAAAAATGAAAAAGGTCTAAAATTGAACTTTTAGACCTTTTTCATTTTTAAACCACCCTCTCCGGGTTGGCCTCAATAAATTTACCCCAACCACTTTTCGAAGTTCTTTTCGCTACTGATGTTTTTGTCGCATAGGGCCTTTGGGATGTAAAATGATGACAAATGGCTACTGCCAAAGCATCGGTGGCATCAAAGTATTTAGGTTTGTCAGGAATTGAAGTAATGCGCTGCAGCATTTGCCATACTTGTTCTTTATCGGCATTACCATTACCCGTAATGGATTGCTTCACTTTTTTAGGAGAGTATTCTGTAACCGGAATATTTCCTGTCATAGCAGCGGCAATAGCTACGCCCTGTGCTCTTCCTAGTTTCATCATACTCTGAACGTTTTTGCCAAAGAATGGCGATTCAATGGCAAATTCATTGGGCCGGTAATGTGCCACCAATTCACATACTTTTTGATGAATTAGTTGCAGCCGCAGGTAGTTGTCCTTTTTGGAAGAAAGTTTCAGTACATCAATGTCGGTTACAGTAATGGTATTGTCACAAATCTCGATAACACTGTAACCCATTACAAGAGTTCCAGGGTCAATACCTAATATGATTTTATTCTTCTTTTGCAAGGACGTGATTATTTTTACTGCTTCATGCAGCGGAACAAAAATATCAAAATCTTCATCAATTATTTTTTAGGTCCTATTTTGTTCCTCTGGCTGGCATTCTCCATATACCGGCAAATTGAAGCCCAGCCTCAGCTTGAAGCTTCCTGGCTGCACATAAAACAAGCCATAAAGTCTTATCGATTGTGGTATTTATTAGCAGCTGTAGTGCTTATTTTTTTCAATTGGGCGATTGAAGCCTGGAAATGGAAACTGTCCATTGCTTCATTTTACGATGTCGGATTCTGGTCTGCATTTAAAGCGATCTTGTGTGGTGTATCCTTTTCTGTAACCACACCCAACAGGGTTGGAGAATATTTTGGCCGCATGAGGTACCTGCCTGACGGCAGCCGGTTAAAAAGCATTTCAGTAACGCTGGTGGGTAGTTGGAGTCAATTGCTGGTTACTGTTTTTACCGGGATGATTGCGTTTATTTTTTTAAAGGCGGATCTTTTAAAAGCGCAGTACGTTAGCGAAGTCTTCTATGAGTTTATCCTTTTTAGCATTTTTGCTGGTGGTTTAACGTTAACTCTACTTTACTTTCAAACTGCTTTTATAGGAAAATTGTTGGAAAAATGGTTGCAGCAAACACGCTTTCTGTACCTGGTGCAAACTTTAGGAACATTTGAAATACAACTGTTAATAAAATTATTATTGCTCTCTTTTTTGCGCTACCTTGTTTTTGTAAGCCAATATTATTTGCTTTTTGCTTTGTTTGGCGTGCTTGTGCCAGTGACAATTGTCTGGAATGTTTTGGCTCTTTTATTCCTGACGCTGGCCGTCATTCCGTCTATATCTTTAGTAGAGGTTGGACTTAGAGGAGAAATCAGTTTGCAGCTGATGGGGTTATATAGTGCAAATAGCCTCGGGGTGGGACTTACATCGGTCACCATTTGGTTCCTAAACCTGGTGTTACCTGCCATTATAGGTAGTATCTTATTTTTGGGCATTAAACTTTTCAAAGGAGAAAATGAAGTTTAATAAATACGTTTTTTTATTTTTTATTAGTGTTTTGTGCATGTCTATGCAAGCTGCTGCCCCGTTGAATGATAACTTTTGCGGTGTCCGTAACAAAGCATTTAAAGCTGGCGAGCAAATCTATTATACAGTTTATTATTCCGTAGCTGGCTTGTATGTTAATGCTGGAACTGCTGTATTTTCTGCTACACTTGAACGCCTGAACGGAAACCCGGTATATCACTTAAAGGGTGAAGGAAGGACCAATCCTTCTTACGACTGGATATATAAGGTAAGGGATCTTTATGAAAGTTACATAGATACAGCTTCATTGCAACCCCTGAAATTTATCCGGGATGTAAATGAAGGTGGTTATAAGAAGTTTGAGACAATTACATTTAACCACAATGCCAATACTGCAGTTACTAATAAAGGCGTTTTTAAAGTGCCCGACTGCGTACAGGATGTACTGAGTGCCATTTATTATGCCCGGAACATCAACTTCAATAAATATAAGGCAGGGGACAAGATCCCGTTCAGTATGTTCCTGGGTGATGACGTTTTTAATATGTACGTCCGTTATCTGGGCAAAGAGGAAGTAAAAACCAAATACGGTAGGTTCAGAGCTATAAAGTTCAAACCTCTCTTGATTGAAGGCACTATTTTTTCAGGAGGTGAAAAAATGACGGTCTGGGTCACTGACGACGAAAATAAAATACCAGTGCGTATTGAAAGTCCTATCGTGGTTGGTGCAGTTAAAGTTGATATGATGAGCTATAAAAACAGTCGCTATCCCATAACAGCATTGATAAAAATGAGAGATTAAATCCTCGTTCTGACATTCCCCAAAAAATCCGTTCTTTGCAGCCGAAAAAACAATCCTCATGCTACCTAAGTATAAAAGAATTCTGCTAAAACTTTCCGGTGAGTCATTAATGGGTGATAAGAGCTTCGGAATGGATGCCGGTGTCATCAGTCAATATGCACACGATATCAAGTCCATTGTTGATTTAGGCGTTCAAGTGGCTATTGTTATTGGCGGGGGTAATATTTACCGTGGTATGAACGAAGCTGAGACCGGGATTGAAAGGGCTCATGGAGACTATATGGGAATGCTGGCTACAGTGATCAACGGTATGGCACTACAGGCTGGATTAGAGAAAATTGGCGTTTATACCCGCCTGCAAAGTGCTATTAAAATGGAACAAATAGCCGAACCTTATATTCGTCGCAGGGCCATTCGTCACCTGGAAAAGGGTAGGGTCGTGATTTTTGGTGCAGGAACAGGTAACCCCTATTTTACCACTGATACGGCTGGTTCTCTGAGGGCAATTGAAATAAAAGCTGATGTGATCATGAAAGGAACCAGGGTAGATGGAATTTACACGGCAGATCCGGAAAAGGATCCTACTGCTACAAAATATGGCCATATCACTTTTGCTGAGTGTATCTCTAAAAACCTGAGAGTGATGGACATGACCGCCTTTACACTTTGTATGGAAAATACGCTGCCTATTGTGGTATTTGATATGAACACTCCTGGAAACCTGAAGAGAGTGGTAACAGGCGAGAAAGTTGGAACGCTGGTAAAAGGCTAATAAGGTGATTGGACATTATTCGAGCCCCGTTGCATATGGATGTGCCGGGGCTTTTTTACAAATAGCTGATCATAATCAATGCTTAATAAGGCAGAATAACAGGAAATTGCACCTTCTTTAACCTCAACCTAAAAATTGCAATTATGGACAGACGTATCGCAGACCTGCGACAAGAATATACAGCTCAAAGTTTACACGAATCTGATGTAGCTTCTAATCCTATAAGCCAGTTTGAAAAATGGTGGCAACAAGCAGTAGCAAGCGAAATAAAAGAGCCTAATGCTATGATTCTTGCCACAGCTTCGGCTGATGGTGTGCCTTCTGCCAGGGTGATGCTTTTGAAAGGTTTTAGTAACGCGGGGTTCTTATTCTTCACCAATTACAAAAGCTTCAAAGCAATGCAATTAGATGAAAATCCGAAAGCTAGCCTTGTGTTTTTCTGGGGAGAACTGGAGCGGCAGGTACGTATTGTCGGTTTAGTATCAAAAGCGGATAATGCTACCAATGATGATTACTTCCAATCAAGACCAATGGGAAGCCGCATTGGAGCCTGGGCATCACCTCAAAGTTCTGTAGTTGAAAGCCGCGAATGGCTGGATGCTCAGTTTGATAAATTGACGGAAGAATACAAAAACAAAGAAGTCGTGCGTCCGCCACACTGGGGTGGTTATTATGTGCAGCCGGTTTTAGTGGAGTTCTGGCAGGGACGTCCTGGCCGTCTTCATGATAGGATTCAATACACTTTACAACAAGACGGGACCTGGAAGGTTGAACGACTGGCTCCGTAATGAGATTGAGTTTTATAGTTTGTGGTTTTTTTACAAACCACAAACTATAAACTATTTACGCTTCCTTCTTTTCCTGAGAAGGTGCTGTATTCTTCTTTGTAGCTTTTGCTGGTCTTGATTTTCCAAAAGAAGATTTAAAGATTTTTCCTTTTTTGGTTTTTTTGTCTCCTCTACCCATAATTAAAATTTTGTGCAAATATCTTAAATATAATGAATAAAAAAGCCCCGTATTATTACAATACGGAGCTACAATGCATTTATGCAATCATTACAACTTGGAAGAAAGTTCTTTACCAGCTTTGAAGCGGGCAACTTTTCTTGCTTTGATTTTGATTACTTCACCGGTTTGCGGATTACGGCCATTGCGTGCAGCGCGTTTAGAAACAGAAAAAGTTCCGAAACCAACTAGGGTTACTTTTCCGCCGCCTTTCAGGGTTTTGGTTACTGCTTCAACAAAAGAGTCTAAAGCTACGTTAGCTTGGGTTTTGGTTATACCAGAATCTTCGGCAATTTTGTTGATCAATTCAGCTTTGTTCATAGTAGTTTTTTTAAAAAAAGTTGATAGCAACAAATTTAGACGGTTTTTAATTCAGACAAAATATTTTTCATAAAAATCAAAAATATTTTCAATGAGCTAAAACCCTTATCTGGCAAGGGTTTTGAAGATATATAATAAAATATGCCACTTGGTCTATTGCGCATTGGTCGCCTGAAACCCTTGCTATAGCTGCATTTTAGCCTTTCTGAGCCTGAAATAAACCCTACCGGTGTTTAACAGATAAGGCTGTATGTTATTATTTTACTACTTCCATGATTGTTCGAAAGGCAATAAACCTGTCACCCCATTTTGCATATGATTTATCACGAAGGATATTCGCAAATCTGTCAATAAAGGTTTGATATTTTTCTTTGCTTGCTGCATGATATTGGAAAGCATAGGTCGGACCTTCAGATTCATCCGCTTCTAAAATCTTTACAACACGGTAGTCAAGGAAGCAATTGGTCGACATTATTTCAGGTATATGTTCTTCCAACATCCATTGCAACCAGCTTGCTGCAATAGAGGGTTCTACCTTCATGGTTACGTTATATATAAGGCCAGGACCCTCTTTTTTTTGTTCATTCATCATGATGCAATTTACATTTCTATCTCAACGTACACGGGGCAATGATCACTATGTTTTACATCCGGATATATTTCTGAATCTTTAATCAGTGGTTGTAAGGGTTCTGTTACTGAAATGTAATCTATACGCCACCCTTTATTAGCAAGTCTTACACTTGGAAAGCGTTGACTCCACCAGGAATAACGATCAGGTTCCTGATGAATTTCCCTGAAAGTATCTACCCATCCGTTGCTGTACAATTTGTCCATCCATACACGTTCTTCAGGAAGAAATCCGCTGGTGTTTTTATTACGTACCGGATCATGAATATCAATTTCCCTATGTGCAATGTTGTAATCTCCGCATAGGATTATGTTGGGATATTTTTCCCTTAATTGCTGCACGTACTCATAAAACTCTTCCAGCCATTGATATTTGTAAGTTTGGCGAACATCTCCGGATGTTCCTGATGGGAAATAAGCGTTGATCAGGCGCATATTGCCAAAGTCAAGTTGTATTACCCTTCCTTCATCATCACTTACCTGGTGTCCGGTACCGCACGATACATGATCTGGCTGTATATTAGACAAAACAGTTACGCCGCTATATCCCTTCTTTTGTGCGCAGAACCAGTAATCGTAGTAGCCAAGCTCTTTAAAAACGGAACAGTCTACATCACTTTGCTGTGCTTTAGCTTCTTGAAGGCAAATAATATCGGCAGGGTTTGTTTTCAGCCACTCACAAAAACCTTTTTTCATGGCCGCTCTAAGGCCATTTACATTATAGCTAATAATTCTCATATTGTGAAACGTCAAACGTGAAATATAAATGAATGATATCCGAAATTCATTCAATCCACATATTCTGGTAATTTATTTCAATTGGGCAAAATACGGCATTTAATATGATGAATTAAGAAAGAAATAGCGTGGTCATTATTTGGACTTTGCATTCTAAACGTAGAACTTTAATTCATTAAATCTTAAACTTTAAAAAGGATCAATGCCAATGAAAAAAACTGACCCTATAATACCGCCGAAAGAACAAGTTTATTTAGATGGTCCGAAAAGCCGAAGCTATGAAATAGGGTTTGCCTGGAGAGTTTTCAAACAATTCATTACTGCTTTTCGATGTTTGCATTTTGTAGGACCATGTATAACCGTATTTGGCTCAGCAAGATTTAAAGAAGACAATGAGTATTATAAATGTGCCCGTGAATTCGGAAAGCAAATAGCAGCTTATGGCTTCACCACAATGACTGGTGGCGGACCCGGTATTATGGAAGCTGCCAACCGCGGAGCTTACGAAAGTGGCGGCATGTCAGTAGGATGTAATATTCAACTGCCATTTGAACAAGTACACAACAAGTATATGCACCAATGGGTAACCTTTGAACACTTCTTTGTGCGTAAAGTAATCCTCCTGAAATATTCTTATGCATTTATTATCATGCCGGGAGGATTCGGTACTATGGATGAGTTTTTTGAAACACTCACGCTTGTACAAACGCAAACCATTCATAGCTTTCCAATAGTATTATTCGGTAAAGATTATTATGAGCCGCTAATAGATGTCATGGAGCATATGGCCGAAAAAGGAACAATTTCCATACAGGACATGTCGCTGGTTTTGCTAACCGATGATGTACATGAAGCAATGGATCACATTCGCAAATATATCATGCAGAATTATAAAGTTAAACCAAGGAAGCGGTTTTGGTGGCTGTTTGAAAAGCGTTAATCGACGAACTAGCCCACGAACTCTTATTTTTGCGGATATGGAAAACATTAAAGCAATCATTTTCGATCTGGGTAATGTGTTGATTGACTGGAACCCGGATTATGTTTTTGATCCATTGTTCGAAGATAAAGAGCAGAAAAAGCACTTTTTCCAGAACATCTGCACTATGGAGTGGAATGAGCAGCAAGACGCGGGCCGTTCCATCAAGGAGGCTACTGAAGAATTAGTAGCTAAGCATCCGGAGTGGAAAGAATACATTGAAGCATACTATGGTAAGTGGGCCGAAATGCTTGGTGGTCCTATCCATGATACTGTTGAGATTTTTAGGCAGATAAAAGAAAGTGGGAAGTATAAATTATATGCTTTGACCAATTGGAGCGCAGAGTTATTTCCAATAGCTTTGGAACTTTACGAGTTTCTATATTGGTTTGATGGGAGAGTTGTAAGTGGTGAAGAAAAAATGCGGAAACCACACCCCGAATTTTACCAGGTGCTGTTAAACCGTTATCATCTGAAGCCGCAGGAGACCCTATTTATTGATGATAGCCTACGCAATATCAAGGCAGCAGAACAACTGGGGATTACAAGTATTCACTTTCAAAATCCCCGGCAACTGCAAGAGGCTCTTCTGGAGAATGGTATTCTTGATGCCTGATTAATAGATGTAAAGTTTTCTTAAAGGCCGCCTTGTGCGGCCTCTTTTATGTAAAGCAATTACGGATATTACGTTCTTGAATCTGCCCGCAGAGAAACGTGGATGATAGTTGGAAAATGCGGTAAAGAAATTGCATATGCAATTGAGTGATGAATATTATGGCTCATTAAAGTTTCTTTGCCATGAGGTGGATATTATCTTTTGTGTTTTTATGCAGTTTTTCGTCCTGCTATGTTTTTCGTGCCTATAAAGTGCGCAAATTTGAGCTTGATGATCATGAGCGTCTTCCCTCAGTTGTTATTCACAAGCCAAAGAGTTCAACACCTTTTACGGATGCCGCTTCTTTGCCTGCGTATACAGATTTAAAAATATTCCTGGATACGTCTTTAAAAAATTCCAGGACCGCAGCTTTCCTGGTAATTCGAAACGACAGTATTATATACGAGCATTATTTTAATGGCTTTAAACGTGAATCTCTACTGCCATCATTTTCTGTTGCCAAGTCGTTTGTTGGTACATTGATAGGGATTGCCCTGGATGAGGGTAAGATCAGGTCTACTAATGAACCTATTACCAACTATTTACCGGAATTACTGAAAAGAGATGAAGCATTTGCCAACATCACCATTCAGCACTTGATGGATATGCGTAGTGGTATTCAGTTCAGGGAAGGGTATTATAACCTTAAAGATGATGCGATCAAGCTGGGGTTTCGTCACAACATTTTAAAACACACTTTAAGATTGAATATTGAACAGGAGCCTGGCAAGCAATTTCAATACCGTAGCGTCAATACGCAGTTGCTCGCCCTGATCCTGCAAAGGGCAACTGGAGAAAAGATTTCTAACTACCTGGAAGACAAGTTATGGCAGCCCTTGGGTGCTGAATTCAATGCTACATGGAATGTTGATAGCAAAAAGCGTAAGCAGGAAATTGCTTTTGCTGGTTTAAATGCTACTGCCCGTGATTTTGCTAAGTTGGGGCAATTATATATACAAAGTGGTAGCTGGCAGGGAAAAAAGATTGCGAATGAAGATATGGTAGCTACTGTTGCCAATAAAGACTCTATGGAACTGTATAAGGGGTATAAAAACCAGTGGTGGGGCCGTTATAATTCCCGGTTCTTTGATGATTCCCTGGAAGCAGCTTCTTATAAGCAGCAAACTGCTTATTCAAGTTCAGTAAGGAAGGTCAATGGTCGTTACCGGGTAGGTTACCGGAGTGGAGCTTTTAGTGCGCAGGGGGTCTTTAACCAGGTGATTTATGTAAACCCCATCAATAATGTAGTAATCGTTAGGTTGGGACAATTCTGGCGCCATCCTGCACTCAGTGCCGACCAATTTATCTATGCCCTTGGTACTCGCTTGTAGCTCGCCAATGCTCTTTGTAACATCATTTTTATAACAAAGGCCCTGAATGACAGGGCCTTTGCATTTTATCAGAATATTTAAAACTTCAATAGGGCTATTCCAAAACCGGCCTTAACCATTTTTCAGCTTCATCCAGACTCATGCCTTTACGTTCTGCATAATCTTCCAGTTGGTCTTTTTGGATTTTACCCAATCCAAAGTAATGACTTTGCGGATGAGCGATATACCAGCCGCAAACAGAAGCCGGAGGGTTCATGGCAAGGCTCTCTGTTAATTCAATGCCCACATTTTCAGTTGCATTCAACAACGAGAAGAGCTTGATTTTTTCCGTATGGTCTGGACAGGCAGGGTAGCCTGGTGCCGGACGGATTCCTTTGTACTCTTCACGGATCAATTGCTCGTTAGTAAGGGCTTCGCTTTTTTCATAACCCCAGTATTCCTTTCTTACCTGCAGGTGCAGGCATTCTGCAAAAGCTTCTACAAAACGGTCCGCCAGAATTTGCACCATGATCTTGTTGTACTCATCGTGTTCGTCGGCAAACTTCTTCACCCAATCCTGTGCTCCTTTGATGGTTACAGCAAAAGCCCCCATATAATCAGTTTTGTTGGGGTTGATAAAGTCGGCCAAAGAGAAGTTGGGCTGACCAATCGCTTTCTTTAACTGCTGACGCAACATTTCCAGCTTTACTTCACCATTTTCTGTTTGAAGGATCACCGTATCACGATTATTGCTTTGGGCTGGCCAGAAGCCGATCACTCCATTAGCAGTAAACCATTGTTCTGAAACGATCTTTTCCACCAGCTTTTGCGCATCATTATACAGGCGCGTAGCTTCAACGCCAAAGATCTTGTCACTCAATACTTCTGGGAAGCGCCCAGGCATTTCCCAACCAATAAAGAACGGACCCCAATCAATGAATTTGGCAATGGTACCCAGGTCAAAGCTGTGGAATACTTTAACGCCGTCAACGGCAGGTTTCACTGCCTGGTACGATTTCCAGTCGAAATATTCTTTAATCGTCACTGCTTCTTCGTAAGGAATCAGTGCTTTGTATTTTTGCTTGTTTAAGAACTGGGCACGAAGGTCACTGTATTCTTTTGCGGTTTGCGCCAGCACAGTCTTTTTCTGATCAGCATTCAACAGATTACCCACTACCGTTACACTGCGCGAAGCATCCAGTACGTGCATCACACCATTGTCGTATTCCGGTGCAATTTTCACCGCTGTATGCATACGTGAAGTAGTCGCGCCACCAATGAGCAACGGCTGCTTCATGTTACGCCGCTTCATTTCACGGGCTACGTGTACCATTTCATCCAGGGATGGTGTGATCAATCCGCTCAGACCAATGATATCAACTTTTTCTTTTTCTGCAGTTTCCAGTATCTTATCTGCCGGAACCATTACACCCAGGTCGATGATGTCATATCCATTACAAGCCAGTACTACACCAACAATGTTTTTACCAATATCGTGAACGTCTCCTTTTACAGTGGCCATTAATACTTTAGCTACCGAACTTTGTAAGGCTTGGGGGTTGTTTTTCTTTTCTTCTTCAATGAATGGAGTGAGGTGAGCCACAGATTTCTTCATTACCCGTGCACTTTTCACTACCTGGGGTAAAAACATCTTACCCGCGCCAAACAAGTCGCCCACTACATTCATTCCGGCCATCAGCGGACCTTCAATAACATCCAAAGGCTTAGGGTATTTCTGGCGGGCTTCTTCCGTATCTGCATCAATAAAGTCGGTAATACCATTCACCAAGGCATGTTTCAGGCGTTCTTCTACAGTAGTATTTCTCCAGGCATCGTCTTTCTTTTCTTCCTTGCCTTTAGCTTTTACAGTTTCAGCAAAAGTCACCAGTCGCTCAGTAGCGTCGGGACGGCGGTTCAGGATGACATCTTCGCACAACTCTCTTAACTGAGGTTCAATCTCATCATATACTACCAACTGGCCTGCGTTTACGATACCCATGTCCATACCAGCTTTTATAGCATGGAAAAGGAACACAGAATGTATGGCTTCACGAACATGGTCATTACCACGGAAAGAGAACGAAACGTTGCTGACGCCACCACTAATTTTAGTAAGCGGCATCTTTTGTTTGATAATGCGTGTAGCCTCAATAAAGTCAATAGCGTAATTATTGTGTTCTTCGATACCCGTGGCAACGGCAAAGATGTTGGGGTCAAAGATGATATCCTGGGGTTCAAAGCCTACTTTTTCGACCAGGATCTTAAAGGCTCTTTCGCAAATACTTACCCTTTTTTCCAGGTTATCGGCCTGGCCATTTTCATCGAATGCCATTACTACTACCGAAGCTCCGTATGCCTGGCAAATAATCGCATGTTCTATAAACTTTTCTTCACCTTCTTTCAGAGAAATTGAGTTCACAACGCACTTACCCTGTACACATTTCAGGCCCGCTTCAATGATCTCGAACTTGGAAGAGTCGATCATGACAGGGATCTTGGCAATATCAGGTTCGCTTTGAAGCAGGTTGAGGTAAGTGGTCATGGCCTTAACGCCATCAAGCAGGGCGTCATCCATATTTACATCCAGGATCTGGGCGCCGTTTTCCACTTGTTGACGGGCAACGCTCAACGCCTCTTCGTACTTATTTTCACGAATCAGTCGGGCAAATTTTTTAGAGCCGGTCACATTGGTGCGCTCACCAACATTGACAAAGTTGGATTCGGGGCGAACAACCAAAGGTTCGAGGCCAGAAAGGCGTAAATATGGTTTGATAACAGTTTGCGACATATGCTTTAATTGAACTACAACTTTTTAACTATGCTTCCGTGATTTCAAAAGCAGCTTCTACCACAGGTAATTGCCTTGGCTTAATATTTTTTACATGCTCTGCAATATGACGGATGTGATCGGGGGTGGTACCACAACAGCCGCCAACAATATTCACAAAGCCTTCCTTGGCCCATTCTTCAATAAAGTGTCCGGTATCTTCGGGCGCTTCGTCGTATTCACCCATTGCATTGGGTAAACCGGCATTTGGATAAGCTGAGGTATAACAGGCCGAGATCTGGCTCAGTTCTTCAATGTGAGGGCGCATTTCTTTGGCACCAAGGGCACAATTCAATCCTATGCTCAATGGTTTGGCATGCACCACAGAGGTGTAGAAGGCTTCCAATGTCTGTCCGCTCAAAGTACGGCCTGATGCATCAGTAATCGTTCCGCTGATCATAACAGGCAGTGGCTCTTTTCCTGTTTCACGGAAATATTTCTTGATGGCAAATATGGCTGCCTTAGCATTGAGCGTATCGAAGATCGTTTCAATTAATAATAGATCTGCGCCGCCATCTACCAGTCCTTTCACTTGCTCGTAATAAGCATCCACTGCTTCATCGAATAAAAGCGCTCGATAACCCGGATTGTTAACATCAGGAGAGAGAGAAAGGGTTTTATTCATGGGGCCAATGGCGCCTGCGACAAATTTGGGATTGGTAACCCCGGAAGCTGTTTGAAATTCCTTTATTGCCTGCTTTGCCAGTTGGGCCGCTACAATGTTGATCTCGTAAGCAAGGGCTTCCATGCCGTAATCTGCCAGTGAAACACGCTGGGAGTTAAAAGTGTTTGTTTCAATAATGTCGGCGCCGGCAGCAAGGTATTCTTTGTGAATGCCTTTAATAATTTCAGGTTGTGTCAGGCATAAAAGATCGTTGTTGCCTTTCAGGTCTGATGGCCAGTCCTTGAAACGTTCGCCACGGTAATCAGCCTCCGTCAGTTTGTGCCGCTGGATCATTGTACCCATTGCACCGTCTATTACCAGGATGCGTTCTTTGAGGATATCTTGAATGTTTGCCATGGTTATATTGTTTTATGGGGCGGAGTTGCCGGACGATATGAATATTATGGTTTTAGCCATGCAACAAGTATATACAAGCATTGTTGCCAATGGCCTCATCAATACGAGCCTAATAAACGAAAGGAAACCAAAAGGGAAGTTTCTGACGTTTATTAGTTCTGTTTACCGGCCGAACAATAAACAAATCCGCCTAAAGTGACGCGAAAATAAACTATTTGCTGGAAACATAGCTATCTACCGGCAGACGATTTTGAAGGCTGCGCGCCAGGGTCATTTCATCTGCATATTCCAATTCGCCGCCAAAGGCAATACCTCGGGCAATAGTAGTTACCTTGATATTTGCTGGCAGCTTCTTCTGGATATAATAGATGGTGGTGTCACCCTGAATGGTTGGACTAAGGGCAAAAATCACTTCGCAGGTTTCTTCTTTTTGTGTCCGGTGGATCAGGGTATCGATGTTCAGTTGGGAAGGTCCGATACCATCAAGCGGAGAAATAACACCACCCAGCACATGGTAAGTGCCGCTGTACTGTTGAGTGCTTTCCAGTGCAATTACATCACGGATGTTTTCTACTACGCAAATGATCTCCTGTTTGCGCATAGAGTTGGCACAAATAGAGCATATGTCGGCATCCGCTACGTTGTGGCAACGATGGCAAAACCTGATCTCTGTACGCATTTTAGCTACGACATCACTAAAATGCTGCACATCAGATGCCTCCTGTTTCAGCAAGTGAAGCACCATCCTTAAGGCTGTTTTTTTACCTATCCCGGGCAGTTTGGCAAACTCATTTACAGCCGTTTCTAACAAAGCACTAGAGAATTGCATAAGGGTGCAAATTTACCTTTTTTAGGGCGGTTTGCCTTGTTAAAATACCGCTATGGCGCTGTTATTTCTAACTCATTATCCCAGTTCGGTTTTACTGTTAACTTCTTCTGTATAGGGCGTGCAATTTCAGGCTGTTTTTTCTTTGGCCCGAAGAATTGACCGGGATCCCATTTGCTGTTGTTGTTGGTATCAGAAAGCATTCTCAATTCATATTCACCAGGAGGGAATAGGGCTTGGGTAAACACTCCTGATTTAACTGAAGCTGAAAAGACTACTTTATCGTTCTGAATGAACTGCAATACCGGGTTGCTGGCGGTATCCACGTTACGGATGCGAATGCGCAGGTTGCCGTAATCTGACCTTTTGCGGGTAGTGAAGGAAAGTGTATCGTCTTTTAATAATTTCCGACCTAATGTATCCTCAGCAAAATCTTTTTGAATAACCAGGTTGTATTCCGTGGCTTCTTTCCATTGCGTTTGCAAGGTCAGTATCTTTTGGGTGCTGTCTAATCCCAGTCTGTATTGAGCAACCGGGGTAAAGGTGCTGTCTGTGGTTAAGCGCATCTTCGTAGAATCGAATGAGCGTAGGGGGCGTTCAAACGTCAAGGTCAAATTCTTCAGCAAGTCCTGCTGGTTGCTTTCCAGGTTGGAAGTAAAACGGAGCCGTTTTTCGGCAGCGCCACCTCCTTTGGTTGCAGCAGGTGTCTTTTTTTTCTCTTCTTCAGCCTCTTCCTTATAAGCATATAAAGTAAAAAGGGAATCTGCCCCGGCCACAACAGGGGCATTCGCAAAGGCAAAGGCTTGTGTAGGACTCGTATAGCGACGGCTCAGGCCTGCATCGCCTATTGCATAAATAGCAAAAGTATCTTTGGGCAGGCTCCGGAAACGAAAGTTGCCTGCACTATCCAGGCGGGCAACGTAGCGGGGACGCTGTTTTACTATTGCAGAGTCATCCATGCTTTTATGCAGGACTACAATCAAGGTAGAATCTATTTTGCCTGTTTCGGCCAGGATTACCTTGCCCCTGATTTCCAGGGAGTCCAGCACCGGACCGGTAGAAAAAGTATAAACAAAGTTCTTTACAGGATTGCCTTCATTAACGTCCTGTATCGCCTGTCCGAAATTGAAATTATAGGTCGTATTGGGTTCGAGGGTATCTCGAATCTTAATGGTAAGTGTGCGCAGGCGAGCTTCAATAACAGGCACGTTTTCGAAGATCGGCGTAAACAACAGATTGTTCTGGACTTCTTTCAAATCAATGAATTCATTGAAAGTCAGGGTAATGCTTTTACTTTTGAAGTTAACTGTAGAATCCTTGGGCGAGGCGCTCACCAATACCGGAGGGATGGAATCCCTAGGGCCTCCAGATGGAGGAATGATATTAGCACAGCCAGGACCGCAGATGATGCTGATAATGAAGATGAACAGAGTAAAAACTGTAAAAAGAAATTCCTTTTTCATGAATAGGCGCAAACATAAACCCAAAACCGCGGATTTAACTACGGATCTTCAGGATTGAGAGGGATTGTTAGGATTTCTTTAACCGCTTATACCGCATTCATCGTCATCCTTCTAAAGCTGCGCTCAGGTTCATCATCCTTGAGTTCGTGCAGGGCAATGGCCATTTTATTGGTCTTGACAAAATTGCACCAGTGACAATCTTCCTTGCCACAGCCAGTATAGAAGTCGCGGTTTTGTACTTTGTTCCAAACTGTTTTGATCTGTTCTTTTACCGTGGTGGTGTCGGCATCAGTAACCAGTACTTTCTCTTTACGGTATTGTTTCTTTTTATCAGGCTCCACGAAGTCAAACTCCACGGCGGTCACATTCCAATCTTTACTTGTTAAGTGATCTATCAGCAGTTTATAAAATACCGCCTGGCGCCAGTAGTCGCCTCCATTAGGCTCCTTATCATTTGGAGGGGCTAGTCTTTCCTTGCATTTCTCAGGGTCGCCGGTTTTATAGTCAACGATGGTGGCATCTTTTCCTCTGAATTCTATTTTATCGAGTACACCTTTCAGGCGGATCTCATCCAGCATGACATTGTTGATGCGTCTTTCGATGGATGTGACTTTATTCCAGCTATAGATATAATTGTCGTAATAGGCTAACAATATTTGCTGGCCATATTCTAGCCTGCGGGCAAATTCTTCTTTAGTAAAGCTTTCGCGATGCCGGCGCATGTACCAGGTGAAGTCGCTAATGAATTCATCTGCAGAGGGGAATCTTTCAGTTGCCTGCATCTTCCGGAACAATTGTTCAAGGGCATGGTGCACGGCGGAACCAAATTCTGCAGCTTCGTTCTTAGGCGAAGGAATGCGGACAATATTCTGGAAGTAAAAGCCAAGAGGGCATTTGAGGTAGCTATTCAGGGCTGATACACTCATAGCAAAGTTTTGCACCATGCGTTCTTCCCATTCATCTTCCAGGTGAGCCACTTCAGGCGCGGTATTGTCTTTAAACTGTAAAACATTGAATTCAGTAACAACATCTGCATCCAGGAATATCTTTTCTGTGGGCAGGATATGGTGCTCAAAGATTTCGGCTATGAACATAGAGGGCTCCAACTGCTTGCCATCCAGGGTGTAATTAGGATAGGAGATGTACAAATGTTTCTTGGCCCTGGTAAGAGCTACATAAAACAAGCGGCGGAGTTCTTCGGTATCGTTTTGCTTGTTTTGCGTACTGAATAAAGTATCTGGGAAACTAAAACCGCTAAATGGTTTTCTTTTCTTTTCCCAGCAACCGGAGTTGCAGCCGGTGAAGAAAACATATTCGAACTCCAGCCCTTTGGAACCGTGTGCTGTCATCAAATTGACGCCCTTGTCGTTGCCGGCAACCTGTACCAATGGAAGAACCAGACCTTCTTTTTCCATCAGGTCGAGGCGGTTCATAAACTCTTCGAGCTTCAATGATGGACTGCGGCGGGTTTCGTCCTTTACATGGTCGTAAAAGCCGGTGAGCAGTTGCATCAGCCATGACTTTTCGGAGCTATGCATGATGTGTGACAGGAAACCTCCTTCCCGCACTACTTTTTCCACCAGGGATTGCAGGGTAGTATTGCTCACGGCAGTTATCAGGCCCTCTAAAATCGTAACAGCCTCTTTGATGGCTGGCAGGATGGGCTGCGAAAACAAATCTGCTGGCGGCTGGGTCATCTTTTCGTTCAGGAACTGCCGCAGTGAAGTGCTCCTGCCTCCATGTCTTGTTTCAGCTACCTGCATGCTCGCTTTCGCAATTTCGATAGCCGGAATGTCAAACCATTCGAAATGCAGGATCTCAAACAGCATTTCGTCCCCGCTATAGGGCAGATCGTGTTCTGCCCGTAGGTAATTCAATACGAGCAACAGTTGCTGGATAAAGGGTTGGTCAATGATGTTGAGATTGCGTTTGCTGTAAAATGGCAAGCCTTTTAACCTTAAGTAGTTCGCCAGTTCTTCACCGTATTTGTTTTCACGGTAAATGATACCAATGGCATTGCCCGGAATCCCCTGTGCGACCAGTTTTTCAATTTGCAGGGTAATGTTGATCATTTCATCACGCTGCGTTTCGTATTCCTGGATGATAGGAGCGTGGATCAGGTTTTTCAATCCATCGTGACTGCACCGAAGATCCTTACTTAAACCTTCAATTTGCTTTACCAAACGTTCGTCGTTACGGTCAATCAGGGTTTTCGAAATATCTAGAATGGGTTGCGTTGAGCGGTAATTGTTGGTGAGTACCACTGTGAGCAAATCTTTTTCGTAGCTTTTGGCAAACTGCAACATGTTTTCAACGTTGGCACCCTGGAAACGGTAAATACTCTGGTCATCATCGCCAACCACAAATACATTCGGTTTATCCCAGAAGTTGATCAGAAGCTCCACGATCTTGTTTTGAGAACCGCTGGTATCCTGGTATTCATCAACCAGAATGTACTGAAACTGTTCCTGGTAGTTGCGCAGCAGGACCTCGTTCTCCTTGAAGGCATCAATCACCCAATTGATCATGTCGTCAAAGTCATAACGGTTGCGCAGGCGCATCATTTCCTGAAACCTGTTGAATTCTTTACAGGCTGCCCTCAATTTTTCCATCTTTTCCCGCTGTTCCTCGATCTTGTCTATGCGCACATCGCCTTTCTTGAACTCCCTGGTAGCCCGTTTGCAGATATACTCATCGCGCAACGGCAGGTCATCCAGGTATTCATCTATCTTCTTGCAGATAAAGTCGGATGTCCAGCCTTCGCGTTTCATCATGCTGAAAAGCGACTGCAGCGATTTGATCTCAAAATAGACATCCCCACGGTAGCGCTTCAGGGGGTGATCCTTAGGGAAAGAGTCGATCAGTTCTTTCATCAGCTCAATGCGCTCCAGGTCTGAAATTGGGTCAAGAGCAGTTTTTTCGAAGAGTGAGAGATTATCCTGGATCACATCGTTGCAAAAAGCGTGGAAAGTATAGATGGCTACTTTGTAAGCATCAGGACCGATAAACTGTGACAGCCGCTTCCGCATAGCCACTACGCCTGCATCGGTATAGGTGAGACAAAGTATATTAGAAGGTTCTATCAGGGCATCGCTTAATAAGATTTTACCAATGCGGGCACTCAGGATCTGGGTCTTTCCAGTACCCGGACCGGCAATCACCATAACGGGGCCTTCAATCTGGTCAACAGCTTTACGCTGTTGCTCATTCAAACGGTTGTATTCTTCTGTAAACTTTTTCTGGAGTTTCTCGCGGAGCAATGACATAAGTCAAAGTTAGACAGGATTTGCTATTGAATTTAGCAATGTGGATAACTGGGATCGGCGTGGTAGTTGAGTGATGGTAGGGGTTGATACGGGGTTGTGGAAGGGTAAGTAGGGAGTTGCATTTCTATAACTTTACTATAACTTTACTGTAAGTTTTCTGTAAGTTTACTATAAGGATATGGTGACCCATTAGAAAGATGCGCATGTTCATGTAGTTTATGAACATGAAAACTCAAAAAGTTAAAGAAGTACTATGGCAAAAAAAAGAAGCAACAGGGTGAGTACGCCTCCTCCCCCGGATGGATCGCAATACATATTGGTTAAAACCAAAGAAGGATCCTTTTGGCGGCGTAAAAGAGGCAGTGTAAAACCTGCACCTGTAAATGATGTTTTGGCCCGCAATGCAGAAGCATCGAAAGTGACGGGGCCTGCAGCTAAAAGGATTGTGGATAAACTACGTCCTTATTTAAGAGGGCTCCGAACCGGAAGGCTTACAGTTCGTGTTATTGGGGCGTTGCGGAAAGCATTGAACCGAAAGGGAATTATTGATTTTACTTTTTTAGATGGGATGGAATTACAGCCTGAGCATCCGTTCAATAAATTGGTATTGGATCCTTACAAGGTTGAGCAGGCAGATCGTTCGCTGCATATTTCGATACCAATTGGGAAAGGGAGGGTGAAGCAGCTTAACGGTATAGTAACTGATTATTATTTTGAAGCAATTGTAGTACAAGGTGATGCTACAAAAGATAGCGGCTTGCGTGTGGATAGTGTGGAATCGAAGGTATACTCCATTGAAGCAGATCAAAAGCTGTGTGAACTTTCTGTTGATTTGCCTGCACAGAAAGGGCCCTGGATGCTGCTGCTGAAGATCAGTAGCCTTGAAGGCAATGAAATGGCAGTGCATCCAAGGCACTATGCGATGAAGGTAGTGAAGACCGGAGAATAATGTTTAGGTCTTATTGTCCTTGTGAAAAGGTATCGTGTTTTGCTATCAATTTAATTGCTCAAGATCTTCCTGATGTTTTTTAAGTATTCAGGATGATCTGTCATTCCATTGTGCCCTTGCCTATTGATTGTAATCAGTGTGTCAGTTGTTTTTATCAATTCTCTTAGTTTGACAGAAGAGTTGTAATATATGATTTCATCTTGTTTTCCGTGTATCAGAACAATTGGCATTTTGCATTCTTTGATGTATTTGTTTGTCTCCAGCTTGTATTTTAAAATAAATCCTGGAATGATTGGGTAATAATGCTTCATCATATCTGCAAGGCTGTAAAAAGGAGCTTGTAAGATGAGTAACCTGGGATAGTTGGTGGACGCTAGTTTAGATGCCATGCCTGTTCCGATAGAGTAGCCTAATACAATGATCTTACCTTCAGGATATCTCTTTTTCATTTCGTTGTATGCGATTAGGACATCCTGGTGCAACTTTTTTTGGCTGGTGATAGAACCTTCACTTTTACCATATCCCCTGTAATCTAAAATGAAGACATCATAATTCAATTCTGTATAAGTTTTAGCTACTTCTCCCCATGACCGTAGTGATCCTGCATTGCCGTGTAGATAAAAGATCAATCCTTTTGAAGTGTCTGCTTGAAACAGGATTCCATGCAATAATTTTTGGTCTTCTGTTTTGATCCTAATCTCTTCAAATGGTTGGTCAAAATGAAAGGTATAATCCATAGGCAGTTTTTCCGGAAAGAAGATGAGTCTTTCCTGAATTAGAAATAAGACACCACATAGAACAATATAGAAAAGAAGAGGAATGATGATAAATTTGAATAGCATATTGTTCATGGGGAGGCGTTATTTTGGATGAGTCATTTGTTAAAATTCATAGTATGTAGACAAATATGCTAAAATACAAAACAAGACAACCCAATATGATCATACCAAACGGCAAATTGATAGCAGTTGGAGGGGCGGAACAAAGAGTGACAAAACACCTGGTGTCAGGTTTGGGTACCAAAGAACTGGCGCACTTTATAGAGAATGGTATCCTCCGTCGTATTGTTGATGAGGCTGGAGGGGTAAATGCCAGGATAGAAGTGATCACAACGGCCTCTTCAATTCCTGTTGAAAGAGGAAATGAATACCTGGAATCTTTTGCTACTATTGGTTGTCAGAATGTTGGTGTGATGCATATTCGCAGCCGTGCGGATATTAATGAGGGCTATTTTCAACGGATCAGGGATTGCGATGGTATAATGTTCACTGGCGGTACACAAAAGCGCCTGGGTACAGTATTTCATAAAACCGAGTTCCTTCATGCCATCAGGAGTCGTTATCAGAAAGAGCATTTATTGGTAGCCGGCACTTCTGCCGGTGCTATGGCTATGGGCTTGGTCATGATCTATAAAGGCACAGCTATGTTTACTCATCTGAAAGGTCATGTAAAGATCATGCATGGGTTGCACTTTATCGATAATGTCATTTTCGACTCCCATTTTGAAAGGAGTGGCCGCTTTGCGCGGCTGGCACAGGTAGTTGCATTGCATCCGGAAAGCATTGGCATTGGCCTAGGAGAAGATACCGGTATTGTAGTTTCAGAAGGAAATCATATAGAGGTGATCGGTAGTGGTTGGGTTACGATTATTGATGGAAGTGAGATGAGACATTCAGACATTTTGGATATACAAGACAATCATACGCCCAGTATGGAAAATGTAAAAGTTCATATCTGTAAAAAAGGAAATGGTTTTCTAATAGAGGAAAGAAGGTTCCTGAAAGAGGTGCGAGCCCCCAAGCACACCCCCGGCTCCGCCTGAGGCGGAGAGCGTCAGCGCTCAGGGCTCACTTTATTAGTTGTTACAAATGGCGTTTCTAACAGTTTTTATCTTGCTCGCGAGGTCTGATGATAAGCCTAAGCGTTGGATCGTTGGTAATAAACGACCAGAACCAGGTAAAGGCTAGGCGCAATTTATTACGGAATCCTATGAGCGGAATGATATGAATGAACAGCCAAATGGCCCAGGCAATAAAACCTTTAAAGAAAACTTTGGGCAGGTCAGCAACAGCTTTGTATTTGGAGATAATGGCCATACTGCCTTTGTCATTGTAAACAAAAGGTTTTAAAGGTTTGTTGTCGAGTATCCTTTTTAAATTATCTGCCAGCAACTGTCCTCCCTGGATCGCGACCTGGGCCAATTGAGGGTGACCATTCGGATATCTTTCGTCATGAGTTTGCAAAGCAATATCTCCCAAGGCAAAAATGTTATGTGTACCCTTTACTTTATTGTATTCATCAGCCATGATCCTTCTGGAGCGCCCAATGATTTCCTTGGGCAAGCCAGGTACTTCACGGCCAATAACCCCGGAAGCCCAGATCAAAACCGTTGTATCAATAGATTCCCCATTACTTAATATTACTTTTCCATCAACATAATCTTTTACTGCAGTGTTCCTGATAATGCGTACACCCAGTTTTGTTAAAACCTCAGTCGCTTCTTCCTGCGATTTTTTGCTCATAGGACCCAGAAGCACAGGACCCGCATCAATTAAGTAAAGGTGCGACCTGAGATCCCTGATCTCGGGGTATTCCTTTTCTGCAATATATCGTCCCAATTCAGCCAGCATACCTGCCAATTCCACACCGGTGGGGCCGCCCCCGGCAATAACAATGTTGAGGTGTTTTTCCTTTTCTTTTATATCATCTGTTCGCACAGCCTTTTCCATGTTCAGCAAAAGATGATTGCGCAGATTCAAGGCGTCATCAATTGTTTTCATTGGTAAGGATAGCTCCTGCACGTTGACCATCCCAAAAAAGTTGCTTTCAGTCCCCACTCCTAATATCAGGTAGTCATATTCCAGTTTGCAATAATCAGTTTCAATGGTATTTTGTTCCGGATTCACCTTTAGCAGTTTACCCATGTGGAACCGCAGATTTTCTTTTTCCTGGAATAATCGCCTGAAAGGATAACTAATGTTCGATGGCTCGATAAATGCTGTTGCTACCTGGTAAAGCAGGGGAGGGAAGAAGTGGTAATTGTTGATGTCTACAAGCGTAATATGAAAACGTTTGTCTTTAGATAACTTCTTGATCAGATTAATTCCGGCAAATCCACCCCCTACTATGATTACTCTTTTTATCGCCTGGTCTCGCATGTTTCGTTCTTTTGGCCAATGTAAATAAAAAATCATACCCGGAATTCCGGGTATGATGGACAATTAATGCTGGCCGGGGGAGGTATTTACATAGCTCCTAATTGTTTTAAAAACTTTTCCGAATTAGCCCTTACATTAGGCGGAGGGTTCATGCTCAAAGATTTTTTAAAATTAGCGATCGCATTCTTTTTATCACCTTTTGTAGCATAGCCCTCTCCCAGGCTGTCCCAGGTATTGGCGCTTTGAGGATGGCGCTGGGTATTGAGTTTAAACATTTCTATGGCCTTATCGATCTCGCCACTGGCCAATAGCTGGTAACCATAAGTGTTCAGCTCATTTTCAGTGGCAATGGCTACACCTTCCTTCATTAATTGATCAGCCTCTGCTGTTTTTCCAGCTTCTTTAAGTAACCTTGCTTTAATGCTGAGTGTAGTAAAATTGCGGTTCTGTGCTATTGCCTGGTCAATCCAGGCAAGTGCTTTGTCTGCATAAACCTTGTTTTGGATTGCGTAATTAGCGGCACTGGCGTAGCCTTGCCAGGTGAATCCAAGTGGACCCTTTAATTCTTCTTCAGCATTTGCAATTACGATTTCATCTACTGCAAATTGAATTTTTACGGGGAATTGTTTCTTTTCCCAGTTCAGCAATAATTCAGCAGTATTCTTTGTGATGCTATCAAACTCATAAGTAAGTCGCTCTGTCATAGGTATGGTGCGCAACTGGATATTAGCTCTCATGGCATCCCTTTCAGGGTTGTACCAAAAGCTCCCCCATGATTTGCTGTCTTTGGATAGAATCACTTCACCGGTATTGTCCTTATTGATCGCGTAGAACAATCCATAAGTGCCTGCTGGTATTTTGTGTCCTTCCACTTCAGCATCATGTGTAAATGTAATGGTGGTGTTTTCATTGGCGCCGGCACGCCAGGGTGCCTCATTGTTACTGCCGAAGCCTTGCTTGTTCCATCCATATGGAACCAGGCTGCCCCAGATTTCCCGCCCGCGAACTGAAGGTCTTGAGTAATTGACCGTAACAGTAGAGATACCGATGGTTTGCGAAACCATAGCAGCAGGACTAGGCATGCGGGGCATGGTAATTTGTTGTGACCATACTGTTAACGAGTAAATGACCATCAAAAAAAACAATGAAAGTCTTTTTGTAGTTAGGCAATGCATATCGCATGGTTTAAGTGAAGGAATGATACAGTATCATTAATTTACGAATAATCCGCTGATGATATTGGTTTTATATGCAAGCGGTTAGATAAAATGCCAGGTGGAAAGGCTGATTTACATTTCATGACGCTATTGATTATCTTTCCAGTACAAAATCAATGGCATGGAAATAGCAAGAATACTTCGCCTTATTTCTGTAACCTTTATCATTTACTTCAATTGCTTATCTACACAAGCGCAACAAATGGCTCAAAAGTTTATCCAGGAAACCGATTACCTGTTGTCGCTTCCAGATGGTTATGATCAGGACACCACAAAGCGGTGGCCTTTAATAATTTTTCTCCATGGAAGTGGAGAGAGCGGGACCGATCTGCAAAAGGTAAAAGTTCATGGTCTTCCCAAACTAATAGAGCAAGGAAAAAAGTTTCCCTTCATTGTTGTTTCTCCACAAGCCCAATTGCCTTTTGGATGGGAGCCGGAAAATCTTTACAAATTGTTACTGTACATCAAGGAAACAAACCGGGTGGATGATAAAAGAATTTACCTAACAGGATTGAGCATGGGAGGTTTTGGAACTTGGGCATTTGCCATGAAACACCCGGAAGAATTTGCCGCAATTGCTCCTGTATGTGGAGGTGGTGATACTACCGAAGCATGGAAACTCCGCTATGTGCCCATCTGGTGTTTTCATGGCGCTAAGGATGATGTCGTATTACCGGCACAGAGTGAACATATGGTGGCCGCTGCAAGACGATACAATTCATCAGTAAAATTTACGCTTTATCCCAATGCTAATCACAATAGTTGGGACACTACCTATAACAACGACAGCCTGTACCAATGGATGCTGTCACATACAAAGTTCACTTATAAGGAGGTACCTGTTGATGCAACACAATTAAAACAATACACAGGCAGATATGCAGGAGCCGGAAAAGATACTGTAACCATATTAATAGATAATGGCGGACTGGTGGCCAAGCCAGGCAAAGAATTGATCTCTTTAAAAGCAGCTGGCAATAATGTGTTCTTTGTCCAGCCAGACCTGTATTTTGATGTACACTTTACGAAAAAGAAGGATATAGTTAATGGCTTTTTGTTTATGGGAAATGAGAGGGTGTTCTTTAAAAAGCTTTAAACTTTGTCCTTATTTTACAGTCCGACCATAAATTCTATTGCTAATGCCATCACTAATCGCTTCTTGCTGCAAAAAACTCTTTTTAATTATTTTTCTACTCTCGTTTTTTCAAAATAGTAATGCACAATACGATTTCAGTAAAGTAGATCATTGGTTGCAATATAACCTGTCAGAGATTGGCGGCCGAGCCGTTCTAATGGTCTATAAAGATGGCAAAATTGTGTACAGTAAATCAGAAAATAATTTAAGCCGGAGGCAAAAAATAGCTGGAAGATTTATTGCCAATAGGACAAATAAAGAAGCTGATGAAGTGTTACAGGATTTTGATCCTGGTACCAGGCAAATGGTGGCCAGTTGCAGCAAATGGTACAGTGCCGCCCTCGTAATGACGTTTGTAGATGAAGGAAAATTAAACCTCGAAGATTCCGTAGGAAGATACCTGCCCGTATTTACAAAGTATGGCAAAGGCAACATCAGGATCTGGCAGTGTCTTTCTCATCTTACAGGGATAGCGTCAGGTACATTGAAGGAAAGCCTGCAGGCCATGAAAGATGTGAACAGCATGGATGAAGCAATGGAACAAATAGCACAGCTGCCTATGGAAGGAGCACCGGGAAAGACTTTTCATTACAGTAATGTGGGACTACAAATGGCTGCCGCAGTAATTGAAAAAATTGGCGGTAAGGATTTTGAAACTTTATTTGCTTCACGGATTGCTGCACCACTACAAATGAAGAATACGGATTATGGTCATAAGAAAGTTCCCTTGGCCGCCGGAGGCGCCTGGAGCACGCCGTCTGATTACATGAATTTCCTGGTGATGATCCTTAATGAGGGAAAATTTAATGGAAGACAGGTTTTAAGTAAAGAAAGTGTCATTGAAATGCAGCGGGACCGTGTAGCAAAAGATGTGGTGGTGAAATATGCACCGGCTGAAGCCGGTAACTGGGGTTATGGCTTTGGAGAGTGGGTGATGAATGATGATACCAATGCTAAAAGAAGTAATAGTGTTACCAGCCCTGGCTTATTCGGAAGTTTCCCATGGGTAGATAATGAAAAGAAGTATTGCGGTTTCCTCTTTACAATGTATGTAAAGAACACGGGCAGGCACGAACGTTATACGGAGTTGAAACGGTTGGTAGATGAAGCCCTCAAAATAAGGTAGCAATGATGAAATGAATAACTTCTATAGATATGAGGATGATGATCACCCATTCCAGGCGGGTGCTGTTCCTGTACTGAAGAATATCTTTGAACAACTCGAGGTTTTCTTTTACGATACTTAAGCTTTCCTGGATGTTCCTGAAGCGTTCCTGCAAGTCGAATGTCTTTTTGAGATCAGTATCAATTTTGTTGAGGTTTTCATCTTCCCAAACTTCTGGTGGCGCATCAAAGATGTACAGGTTTTCTGCAATGCGATTTTTAAGATTGAGCGTTTTGCCAATATACTTTTTCAGGTTTCTTCCCGGGATAGCCAGTGTTCCTTTCCGTTCCAGGTGCATGGTGTGGTTATTGGTTTCTTCCAATAACATATTGGCTTGCTCAGAGTAATAGTCGAGGGCCACTGATTGGGAAACGTTCAGCATAATCAGGCGCAATACATCGGTATCTGCAGAAGTGATCTCGATCTTATTGTACCCTATCCTGTTTTCTTTAGTGCCGGTTTCAATCTGGAATTCTTCACTTAACGTTTGTCCAGATGGGTTTTTGCAATAAGGCGAAATCACCTTCAGGAACTCTGAGACCTTTACAGGATCATAATTTAAAAAACAAACCACGCCATACTTGAACACGTAAATGAAATGATCCTGGTCTAATTTGTAGAATAATTCATCGGCGTCGCTGTAATGTAATTCTGCTTTAAAGTAGGCCTTGAACAATTTGATGTCTATACTATCGGCTATTTGGTATGATAACACTTGTAGCATACTGATGACTGTTAAAGGCTGGACCTGCTTTCTAACATGATCTATACTACAAGTTAAGGGTTTTCATGATATATTTTACTTTAAAACGCGATCACAGGTAGGTCTGGATTCAGACCCAAATATACCTGCGCCACTGTTTCATAACGGTTGTCATTCATAAAGCCATGCTGCCTGATTACCTGCGCATCTGCGAAATAATGTTCTATTTTATTCCTGGCATAAAAAGCTGCGCTGCCTGCAGCCGAATACATCATGTCCACTGCTTGTTCACAGCTTTGATTGGTATGAGTTGCTGCTAGTAACAACCCTGCCTTTTCTTCAAGTGATGATTTTTCTCCTGCAAGTGTTTGATTCCAGCATTCTGCAATCTTTTGATATAAATATGCACGGCTCGATTGAACAAGAGCTTCTGCCATGCCCAATTTCCGCTGCACAACTCCTCTTTCCCTGATGGTTACGGTCGATCCTAGTTGTGTCTTCTTCTCTGCTATTTGTTTTAGTTCATTGATGGCATTACGTGCAACGGCTAAGGCCACCGGCGCTAACAGGCAGGCTACACTGGCTCCAATTGCAGGGAACTGGTAGAGCAGGCTTTTGTAATAGGAGTTAGGCTGAAATTCCGGCACGAGTGGGAAAAAAAGGTGATTCGGGACAAATACATCATTTGCTGCCACATCGTTACTATCTGTGGCTCTCATGCCCAATGTATACCAAGTATCAAGAATCTCACAGTCCTCCCGCTTCATAAACGCCCCAATGACTTCAGGATGCCCATTCACCATTTTCATTTGCCCATTTTCCATCACAAAGGCTGTTACAAAGATCCATTGAGCTTCATGAACATTACTGAAGAGCGGATTTTTTCCATTGATCTTAAAACCTCCATCAACCGGACTGGCATTCATTGGGGGATGAAAGGCTGCTGCAATGAAGGTATCAGGTCCATTCCTGAAGATTTCATCAATCCCTCTTTCAGGCAAACGGCCGCCCCACCATGTTGTTGAATTGGCTACCATCATTGACCAGCCTGCAGCCGTGTTATGACGGGCTACTTCTTCAATGACCCTGGCCGTACTTATGGGGTCTGCTTCAAGACCTCCTAAAGACTTTGGAAGGAACAACCTCAGGAACCCTGCTTTTCTCAATTCATCAAGCACAGGCTTGGAAAGTCTGCGGTTGTTTTCTTCTTCGCTGATATTTTGACTGATCAATGGTCCTAAATCACGGGCGGTTTGCACAAGGTTCTTTTCCAATGTGGTGGCAGTGAATGTTGTTGATAACGTTTCCATACAGAAAGGTTTTGCAGTAATAAGCGTAATTTGAATAGCTGTTTAGAAGAGACGGAACCTTTCAGTTTTTCATGAAGTGCGGCGAATCTACTAATTTACCTCTTTTTAGTCAGAGATATTTATGGATGGGTATAGGCAATTGGCAATAGTTAAACACACTAAAGCTTAATTTTGTTTCCGTAGATTATTTTTCCTCAGCAACAATCTGCTTTAAATTCAACGTATTGCCTCTGCTCATGAAGACTTCTTTTTAAAAAGATTATTAAGAAAATCTCATTGAATATGATCAAGCAATGTGCAATCATTTTGGGCTGCCTGACAATAGGTGAGTTAATCGTATCGCTCACTGGCATTAAACTTCCTGCAAGCATAATCGGAATGATTTTGCTGACTGTTTCCCTCAGAGCAGGATGGATAAAGGTGCAATCTGTAAAAGAAATAGCAGACTTACTTACTAAAAACCTGGCTTTCTTTTTTGTGCCTTCAGGGGTCGCTATTATGCTGTATTTAAAAGTGATACAGGCATCCTTTTGGCCAATTGTTATATCGGCGCTAGGCAGTACTGTGATCATTCTAATGGTAACTGGTTGGGTGCATCAGGTACTGAGAAAAAAAGGTGCATCCAAAGTTTCAACAGCCACCACCCATGATTAAACAACAAGCACCATGATCTCTTTTTTTCAAAGCCAGACTTTTGTTATAGCTTTTACATTCCTGGTATATTACCTGGCCCAGAAACTGCAACAAAAGACCAAAATAATTATACTGAATCCGATCTTAGTATCCATTATCATAATCATTCTGTTTCTTTCCGTATTCAACATCAAGTACGAATCCTATCATGAAGGCAGTAAGCTGATTGAGTTTTTCTTAAAGCCGGCTGTGGTAGCATTAGGTGTACCCTTGTATCAGCAGTTGGAAAAGATCAGGAAGCAAACATTCCAGATACTCATTTCGCAACTGGCAGGTTGCATTGCTGGTGTAGTCAGTGTGGTGCTCATAGCCAAACTATTGGGGGCTCCTAAAGAAGTGATTTTGTCTCTGGCGCCAAAGTCTGTCACCACACCTATTGCAATGGAAGTATCCAGGGCTGTTGGCGGCATCCCTCCGTTAACAGCTTCCGTGGTAATTGTGGTGGGCATTTTTGGCTCCATATTCGGCTATGCGATCATGAAGCTGGCGCGGGTGAAGAATCCCATTTCGCAGGGATTGTCCATGGGTACGGCAGCGCATGCAGTGGGTACATCCAAATCTATGCAGATCAGTTCCAACTTCGGAGCTTTCTCAAGTTTAGGACTTATAATGAACGGAATTTTTACAGCGATCCTTGCTCCTTATATTCTCCAAATAATGAGCATTTGGATTGACATTTAATTTTACATTTTATAACTTTATATTTGTGACATAAGTAATAAATACTATACCAAACTAGTGAATCCTTTATCATTCTTAGTTACAGAGGAGAATCTTTATACCCGGTGCAACTAAACTCCTGTTACTGCAGGCAATACTTGCCAGGGTGCTGTGTTGAAGGCTACCAATTATGAAAAACAGCATCCAATTTCCTGTTGAGAATTTTATTTCCGTAAACTAAAGAATAGATACCCCATGAAGCAACTAGTAAGTTTTATCTTTTTTTATTTATTGATTTATTATTTGTCCTGAATTAACGGACAAAACGATAATGGCAATTCTGCTGAAGGACTGGTAGCGATCGGACTTTCCCCAGTCTTTATTCTAGCCATTATTTTTTAATTTTTTCAGCTTAGCTTTATGCTTTTTCCGTAAAGGCTATGAAAGCTATTGCCAAACTAACTACTGCATTTCTCTTCTTTGTTATTTGCCAGAATTTATACGGTCAATGCAACAATGTTCCTGTTGCTATATCAGGTAACACTTGCCAGGGGGCTGTATTAAAGGCTACTCTGAATAGTGCTGTTTCATCTATAACATGGAATCTAAATGGTGCTGCTGTTGGGGCCTCTCAGGCTGTTTCCATATCAAGCAATGGTTCTATTGTCGCAGGTGGAAATGGTAGCGGCACAGGTCTGAATCAATTAGCAAATCCGGTTCGCATTTTTGTTGATGCTTCAGACAATCTCTATATACCTGACATGGGCAATAACCGCATCGTAAAATGGGCTCCCGGAGCTCCGGTTACGTTCAATGCAATAGCGACAGATGTGGGTAATAGTATTGCTTACCAATGGAAAAAGAATGGTTTGAAGACAGGCTCAAATGCCTCTGTGTATATAGATCAGGCTATAGTTGATGGGGATGCGATTAGTTGTGAGCTGACTACCAGTGGTGCTTGCTTGGCTTCAACTTCAGCTATAAGTAATAAAATAGCCTTGACTGTACTTAAACCTTCACCCCCGGTAAGCCTTGGGCCTGATGTTACGATTTGTCCGGGAACGGAAGTTATTTTAAAAGCTGGTCAGGGATATGCATCTTATTTATGGCAAGATGCCTCTACAGCTAATATACATACAGCAACTACGCCCGGGCGTTATATTGTTCAGGTGAAAGACATTTGCGGTTTTTCATCCAGCGATACAGCAGTGGTTTCCTTTTATCCAAAATCTGGTGGTTTTTTACCGGCTAATGTCTCCTTTTGCAACGGCGGTTCAGTGGAACTGGCAGCTCTTGCAAGTTTTAAACAATACTTATGGAGCAATTCTGCTTCGACTCCTTTAATTGAGGTAAGAGATCCCGGAATGTACTGGCTGGAAGTGGTTGATCATAATAATTGTAAGCAAAGAGATACAGTATTGGTAAGACAAAAAGAATGTGGAAAGAGGTTTTATGTTCCTAACATTTTTACTCCTAATGGTGATGGCAGGAATGAAACGTTTAAGCCAGTACTCTACGACAATACAAAACAATACAGGTTTTCAGTTTATAATCGCTGGGGACAACTGGTTTTCACTTCCTCCGAACCTGGTAAGGGATGGGATGGAAGGATCAATGGAAAAAGCCAGGATGCTAATGTTTTTTTATGGACCTGCACCTACCAGTTTTCGGGAGAGCCCGTCCGCTCGGAAAAGGGAACAGTGGTACTTGCGAAGTGAGTGGCCTGATGGTTGCATTTTATTGCCCTGTCAAAGGAGCGGCGATTTTAATTTTTACAACGTCTCAAACCGTCTTCAACTTATACCCATTGTGATATTCCGCCATTAAGTATTGCTCATTCAGTTTGTTATCCGTAAACTTTCCCTTGGCTTTGTCCCAAACCACTCGTTGACCGCTTCTGAAACTGATATTACCCATTTGCGCAACGGTAGCCACATGGGCGCCTGTCTCAATAGGACAATTCAGTTCTTTCATTTTACGGGACTTTACTACAGAAATAAAGTTCTCCCAATGTTTGTCCAAACCATTATCTACTGATGGTTGCAGTGGTTTACTTACTTTATTTCCACTGTGTTTCTCTTCGATCACTTCCCAGCCGCCACGATTCAGGACGAGCGTACCATTGTTGCCAATGTAAGCAATACCATGGTCGCGCCCATATGAGCCATTGTCAATACCCATGGCATGATCCCACACCAGGTTAAAACCGTCAAATTCATACAACGCGGTCAGCGTATCAGGCGTTTCCTGTGCCAATTCCGGATAGGCAAAAATGCCTCCAAGGGCAGCTACTGTTTTGGGAATAGGAGCCTTCATGCCCAGTAAGGCATAATCCAGCAGGTGTACGCCCCAGTCTGTCATCAAACCTCCTGCGTAATCCCAGAACCAGCGGAAATTGAAATGAAAGCGGCTGGAATTGAAGGGGCGCTTTTCTGCAGGTCCCAGCCACATGGCATAATCTACGCCAGCCGGAGGTGCAGAATCCGGAACCTTGGGACCGGGCTTCATCCATCCCTGGTAACACCATACTTTCACAGTGCGGATGTTTCCCAATTGTCCCGAATGCACAAAGTCAACTGCATCCCTGAAATGCTTTTGGCTGCGTTGCCATTGACCCGCCTGTACCACCTTGTTGTACTTTTTTTGTGCAGCAACCATAGCCCTGCATTCTTCAATGGAATTGCCCACTGGCTTTTCCACGTATACGTCTTTCCCCGCCTGGCAGGCATCGATCATGATCAGGGCATGCCAGTGATCGGGGGTGCCAATAATGACGGCATCAACATCTTTTTGCTCCAATAAACGACGGTAATCGGAATAAGTTTTCACTTTAGCCGCATCTACATTAAGACTGGCCAACTCGCCCATGCGTTTATCCAATATATTTTTATCTACGTCACATAGCGCTACAAGGTTTACACCCGGTACTTTCAAAGCCGATTTTACATTGGCCCAACCCATACCTGCAATACCAATGGCTGCAATGTTCACCTGGTCGCTAGGCGCTAAACGCTGAGGAAAAAGTGCAAAAGCTTTATTGTCAAGAGCCGACAGAAGCGTTGCGCCCCCTAAAAAGGTCGTGGTTTGTTTTAAAAAATGACGTCGATTGGACATGGCAAGTCTTTTTGGTTTAAGGTAGAAATGGAAATTTAGAATATTTAGTGTACAATTTGAAATCAAAATCGCATCATTGCTTCACCTCCCGTCATCTGTCCTCTGCCATCTGTCATCTTCTGGCTAGAAAGGTGCTAATAGTTTAATAACTTTAATAAAGCCCTCCGTATGTAAAACGCCAATATGAAACCATCAATTTTATTGTGCAGCGTTCTTCTGGCGCTCTTGCTGATAGCTGGCCTGTTGCATAAAGCACGGGCGCAACAAGGCGGCTGCGTACCCCAGGACCTTATTGCTCACATTGATTTCGGCAGGGGCGACAATGTGCAGGATTTTAACACATTTCCGCTATCAAATTACGGGCGTATATGGGGCGGTTGCCCAACTGATGGCCATTATACTTTTACTTCCTATACATCCAATTGCTTTGAGGGCGACTGGTTCACACTTACGGAAGACCATACCCCAGGTGACACGGATGGAAATATGTTGTTGGTGAATGCCTACCCGGGAGGCGGTGTTTTCTTTCATCGTACCATCAGTGGACTGACAGGCAATAAAACCTACGAACTGGCATTGTGGTTGATTAATGTTTGCCGCTTACATATCTGTTGCTCCTCTCTGTCTCCGGTGATTTCTTTCTCGTTGGCAACACCTTCCGGGAAGAATATTGCCTCGTTTCGCCTTGGAGAACTGGAGCAGCGCACATCTCCCCAATGGAGGAAATCTGTAAGTTATTTTACCATGCCAGCCGGTGAAACCTCAGTAGTGCTCACCATGCAGGACAATGCAATAGGGGGCTGCGGAAACGATTTCGCTTTAGACGATATTAGCGTCCGGGAATGTATTCCGCTGCAGCCCATAGTAAAAGCCAAACCAAAGCAGTCTACAACACCTGTAGTAAAGAAACCAACCGATATTCCAAAACCTGAAATGAAAAAAGAACAGGTAAAACAACCTGTTATTAAAACTGCAGAAAAACCCGCTCCTGTCCTGAAAAGTAGTAAGGACTCACCGGTACATGTTCTTACTGTACCCAATCAAAAAACGGCAATATCTACTCCTGCACCGCAGGTATTACGTTCACGGGCTAACCCCTTGATCAGGCTAATAGAAGCAAAGCCAGGTGAGCTGACGATCAGCCTTTACGACAATGGTGAAGTAGATGGCGACACAGTCAGCATTTACCACAACAACAAGCTAATTGTTTCCAAAGCCAGGCTATCTCAAAAGCCAATCACCTTTCAACTCAAGGTTGATGCGACGCAGCCTTATCATGAGTTGATCATGGTCGCCGACAACCTGGGCTCCATTCCACCCAATACCTCACTAATGATTGTAACCGCAAATGATAAAATATACAAGGTATTTATCTCGTCTTCTGAACAGAAGAATGCCAGGGTCGTAGTGATGCTAAAGGAGTAAGTTTTATGGTAACATAAAAACCAGATTATGGAAAAAAATCAACTGTTTAAGAAAGCCTTATTGCTTCTCTTTCATTGTTTACTCACAATGCTAAGTTTCACACAGGTTACTGAACAATGGGTAAGAAGATATAATAGCCTGGAAAATGAATTTGATTATACCTATGATTTGGCAGTCGATGCCTCCGGGAACGTATATGTAACAGGGCTGGTTAGTGAGGAAACAGCGAGTGACTATACTACTATTAAATACGATGCAGCCGGAAATGAACTTTGGGTAAGAAGGTTCAATGGACCAGGCAATGAGTTTGATCAGGCAACTTCTATCGCTGTAGATGCAAAGGGTAATGTGTATGTAACTGGCTTTAGCGTTGGTGGCGGAGGCAGTTGGGACTATGCAACGATTAAGTATGATGCTGCCGGCAATGAGCTTTGGGTAAGATGGTATGATGGTCCTGGAAATCATTCCGATATCGCTGCATCCTTAGCCGTAGACGCTCAGGGGAATGTCTATGTAACAGGTTACAGCGATGATCTGGAAACCAATTCTGATTATGCAACCGTCAAGTATGATACCAATGGAAACGAGCTATGGGTAAGAAGATATAATGGCCCGGGGAATAATTCAGATATAGCTATTGCCCTTGCCCTGGATGCTTCTGGTAATGTATATGTAACTGGTGCCAGCATTAGCAGTGCTACCGGTTTTAATTATGATTATGCCACTGTAAAATATGATGCTAATGGAAATGAGAAATGGATAAAAATGTACAACGGGTCGGGAAATGATATTGATTTTCCCGGTTCAATAGCAGTGGATGGTTCCGGCAATGTTTATGTCACAGGAGGGAGCCTTGGCAGTACTGGAGTAAATGACTATGCTACTGTAAAATATGATACCAATGGCAAAGAAAAGTGGGTCCGAAGACATAAAGGAGGCAGTGCCTATTCCCTGGCAGTTGACGCCTTAAACAATGTATTTGTGACAGGGACAATTGATGGTGGAGGAACGGGTGATGACTACGGCACCATAAAATATGATACCAATGGTAATGAAAAATGGGTAAGAAGCTACAATGGCCCAGGGAATAATTCTGATATCGCAACATCCTTGTTTGTGGATGCCTCTGGCAATGTCTATGTAACAGGAACAAGTTATGGAAGTGAATCCTTTTCTGACATTGCAACTATAAAATATGATACCAACGGCAATGAGAAATGGGTACAACGGTATAATGGTCCGGGCAATAGTTTTGATGTAGGAGTCTCTATTGTTGTAGGCGCAAATGAAAATGTGTATGTTGTAGGATATGACTTTGGAATAGATTCTCAAACAGACTATGTCACTATCAAATACACCCAAGGCTCTGTAACAGACATTAACTGCGGCAAAAAAGGAGACAAGGTACTGGTGTGTCATAAGGGAAAGACACTTTGCATCTCCCACAGTGCCGTGGCTGCTCATTTAAAGCATGGCGATCAGTTGGGTAGTTGTAATGCATCACCTTCTTTGAACAGTATTACTGAAAACACTGATGCGCTTCAATGGATGGAGGAAAGTCCTAAGCGGTTTTGGGTTTCCGTTGCACCTAATCCATTCAATTCATTGACGAAGATTCAGTATGAGTTGCCCTTCGATGGCGATGTTTCCATCAAGGTCTATGACGTGCTGGGAAGAGAGGTCACTACAGTAGTGAAGGCTAAGCATAATGCAGGCTTGTACAGTACTGAGTTAAATGCTATAACTCTTACAAAGGGCATTTATTATTATCGCTGTACACTTACTACTAAAAACAAGGTGTGGGTGCAGTCTGGAAAATTCATAGTGCTTAAGTAAGTAGCTTTTTAAGTGTAATTAATTGAACCAGTTGTTATGGCTTCTAACTGAAATTATAGCGTAGTTTTACGATGGTGTAATAGTTGTATTACGCATTGTTGTAAGGTCTTTTTCATTCTGATTTGTTTTAGTGCAATTAGTGTTAATGAGCTTGGTTTTAAAATATAATGTATATAACTTGCATGTAAATATTCTTGCATAAGATCAGCTTTTTTAAAATATACGATCCTGCCCCTTTGATCAAAATCTTTGCTGTAAAGTTTGAGTTTAATTATCTGGTTGGCTCTATATAAGCTTATCCTGTATAAACCGGATGTCATTCATTTCTCTTGTTGGGTATTTCATTTTTTAATCATAAAGTCTTTCACAATGAAAAACACACTACTCTTTGCAGTATTCTTTATTATGGCGCTCCTGCTTACTGCTTGTAAAAAAGATATAAAAGAATCAGAGGCACAACAGGCAATCTCTCAGGACGTTTTAAGCAAGATCCAGAAACTAGGCTTCGGTATAAGCTCTGTTCAGAAGGTTGAGGGAGGTTATCTTGTGGAAGATGATATCTTGCTTACAGATGAACACCTCAACGGCAATCCTAAAATGGAAATACTTAGAGTGGGTAGTGAGGAACAATACCGTACCAGTAACACGGTATTGGGCTTACCCAGGACCATTACTATACGTGTATCAACTTCATTGCCTTCGGTTTATGTAACAGCATTAAATGCAGCTATAGCCAGGTACAATGCCCTAAAGACAACGACTACGAATTTCCTATTAACATTTGTAAGAGTTACTTCCGGAGGTAATATTGTAATTAATCCTGCTCCGGCAGGATCTCCTTATTTAGCTTCAGCCGGCTTCCCTTCTGATGCAGGTAATCCATATACCCAAATTTTGGTAAATGCTTCTATTGTAAATAGTTGGGCAGCGAATACAAAAACTACAATACTTGCACATGAGATAGGTCATTGTATTGGTCTCCGCCATACAGACTGGTTTAATCGTTCATTCAGTTGCGGCGGTTCAGCGGTTAATGAGGGTGCAGGCTCTGTTGGAGCAAAACTGATTCCCGGAACACCTTCAGGAGCTGAAGCAGGATCCTGGATGTTGGCTTGTATAGGTAATGGAACTAATCGGCCGTTTACTGCAAACGACGTAATTGCCTTAAGATGGTTGTATTAGAATGACTCTTCCTGCTTTACCATCTGATGAAGAGCATGCTGTATGCTAGAAGCATGCTCTTCATCAGATAAAGTTAGAAGCGCTATATAATCATTTTATTCTGATATACTTTTCGCCGCACCCTTCAATACAATTAGGCCTAAGGACTAAACTGGTATCATTCAATTCAATGATCTTCACATTATAGGCTTTAGTGGTATCTTCAGGTACAACTTTAATATTGGTACTGTCTAATAAAACATACCTGCCTGCATTTTTATGTTCAGAATCTATAAATACGCCGTCTTTTCTGAATTCAATTGTTCTCTGTTGATCCGCTTCCTGCCAGTTTCCTTTTCCATCACCAATATCAGCATAATATTGAGTCATTTTCCATTTACCAACAAGTTGGGCCGGTTGAGAGGTATGATGAACTGATCTCAGTTTACAACTACATAGTAGCACTGTTAATAAAATCAATTTGTAAACCATCTGTTATAGGTGTTTTAAATAGTTTATTGATTAATAGACCAATATCTTTTTAGTGAACGCTTCCCCTGATTTTGAATAAAACCTGAATAAGTAAACTCCTTTGGATAAGGATACAGCTGGCAGCTCCTGGTTGATATCTTTAAGTTGTCCTTTATACATAAGTTTACCTATGACATCATAAATTTCAACAGAGTAAACGCCAGGTTGTTGGGCGATCAATCTTAATGATTGATTCTGTCTTACAGGATTGGGGAAAGCAATGACAGGGTTATCAGGAAAGTAGAATACAGACTCTGTTGAACTATAAATGGTATGGCCATTGGTTAATGTTAATGCTACTCGATAGCTGTTGACTCCTTTTGTTAAGACGGTATCCACAAATGTAAAATAGGTGCTTGTGGGGCCTGATAGCCCGGCTACTGTATAGATGTTTGAAAAGCCATCCTTTTGATATTTTTGAAAGGAGAGTAGTTGCACACCATAAGTACTGCCTATACCTACAGCTAAATCTGCTGTGTTCTCGCGCTCCAGTAAAACATAAAAGCTTTGAAAATAACAATCAACACCTTGGGTCCGGTAATCAATCGTGTAGCTTTTTAGCCCGGTTCTATTATTTATTTTAGGCGCAACTGCATAATATATAGTTGGCGACAAAGATTTTTGTAATACAATAAATGTATCCTGTATAGTGGATACAGGCTCCATGTATTGATCTCCCAATTGGTATAGCTGGTAACCGTTATTTTGGACATTGTTCCAATGTAACATAAATGAGTCTGTACAGTTAAAGCCAACTTGCATGTCTGTAAGCTTTGATATAGTAAATACTTCCGACTCGCTAATCATATTTAGGGATGGTATGGTGAATCTTAGTTGGGCAGTAATGGATGTATCTGGTACAGTCCATTTTGTATAATGATTTTGAACAGAAATATTGGAGGCTACTCTTTGCCAGGCGCCATTATTGTAAGAACATTCTAAATAACCACTATCCTGTATATTGCTTTGCCAGCGTAATAGGTGAGTCTTCCCTGCTTCCAGCACATCTGTAGATAAGGGGTAGGTCCATGTAAAATGATTAATTGTATCTAGTTGATATGCGACAGCAAATTTCTGGTCTGCCGTTACTATATTGCTGCCTTTTACTTCAAAAATATAATGGCCTGGTTGGGGATGATCAACAGTAATGAGTTCCACATTATTAAGTGTATCAATTCTTCTTGTGGGTGGTAGTTGCAAAGAATCCAGGTTGGCAGAAGAATTCAGTACCCATGGCAACCAAATTTCTCTTGTGTTGGAAAAGGAAAGTGTTGCATCCAGGTCGTTGACTAATGCTTTAGGTGCATTGGCTATGGCAGGTGTATCTGTCCATACCAATGTAATTTTAAATTGTGCAATATTGGCCGGGATATCTAGTGAGAAGGATTTTGTCTGCCCTTTTTTTACTTCATCCTCAAAGAAATGATTTGCTGTTATAGTGGCTAAAGCTTCATAAGCATTCAGGTTTCCATAACCTGTTGTATAATTGATCACCTTTACAGGGTCATGGTCTGCACTATTTAATAAAACAGCCTTGGATAAAGCCGCGGAAGGTAAGGTTCCATGTGTTTGCAAATAAGCATCCTGTACTAATGTTGCAGCACCTGACACCAAAGCTGCCGATCCTGAGCTCCCGTCCTGACCAAATGCCACTAGATCTGGTTTGACACGTCCATCATAAGCAGGACCTTTCGAGCTTAGCTCCATTACGGTGTTGAATGAATCGACAGCGCCAACTGTAATGATGTTTTTTGCCATCTTAAAGCTGCCGGTCATATTAGCAAATTGCAAGATGCCGGAATAAGTTCCATCGGTTGGTGTACTTGTTCCTGAATTACCACTTGAGAATACATGCATGAGAGCGTTGTTGTGATATATGCTGGCATCGAAAGCCGCTGCATCAGCTCCATAATAATTCTCGATACCTGTTCCGTAGGAATGATTCTGAATACTAATGTGATATTGTTGGTAAATGGAATCTGCATCTGGTAATAGGTTGACAAAATCAGATGATGTGACAAAAACACCCGGAGCGGCTCCTTTGTTGAAAGGGGAGGAATTACCCCCTCCTCCAAGCATGGTAACCATCCTGGATGCATGACCTGTCAGACTGGGCGCTGCAATACCTGAATTAAAATAACGTCCTTTAATATCAATATCAGTAGTATCAAAACGTTGCTCTTTCAATGAAGCATGTATGTTGCTGCCGTTGAAAGGAAAAAGACGATGAACAACATTGAATTGATTAAGGGATAAGTCAAACTCAGCAGTTGCAAGTTCCTCTTTGGGCTTTCTTAACAAATCTGCAAATACAACGGAAGTATCATTGATCAATTGCATCAATCTACTGGTATTGATTCTGCATACAATAGTATTCGCCGGGCTATAGCTGGAAATGAAGCGCACATCTTTTTTCCATTGGCCAAGTACCGTAAAATTTTGAACAGACAATAGAATGTCTATACTATCAGGCTTAATACTTCTTTTTAGGAACAGCTCTAATGAAGGCGTTATTTTTTTGGCTGGCAGCTTTAAGTTTTGTGCCTTGCAAAAAATGGTGCAAATAACAAAAGCCAAGACCAATAGTATCCGCATAGCTTCAATAAAGCTACAGCAAATCTGCAATCTTATTTCTGTTTAATGAAAACAACAACAGGCATCCTAACTTTAAGTACTAATTGACTAAGCATGAAGTTCCTTTGGACACTCTTTATACTCATGGCATTGATGCATACCTCATCTGCACAACAAACCCAAAAGCCAGTACTACATGGGAAAAACTGGATGGCTATAACCGGAAAGCCACTGGCAGCAACAGCTGGCGCGATGATCTTTCAGAAAGGAGGTAATGCCGTTGATGCAGCTTGTGCCATGTTGGCCGCTACTTGCACCATGTGGGATATGTTGAGCTGGGGTGGAGAAACACAGGCGCTGATCTACAACCCAAAAACAAAGAAAGTAATTGCCATTAATGCCCTTGGCATTGCTCCTACAGGAGCGACAGTAGCATTCTTTAAGAATAAAGGGTACAATTTCCCTCCAGAATATGGTCCATTGGCTGCTGTTACACCCGGCACTCCTGGGGGACTATGTTACATGCTGGCTAACTATGGCACCCTGAGCCTGGAACAGGTACTGGCGCCTGCTTTGCAATTGGCTGCAGGTTATCCAATAGAAGCGCAAACTGCTAACAGTATTGAACGGAATAAGGATCAGATCAAGCAATGGCCCTACAGTAAAAAAGTGTTTCTGACACATCCGGGAGAAAACCGGGAAGCTCCTGATGCAGGTGAGATCTTTGTGCAGAAGAATTTACTACAAACCCTGACAAAAATGGTGGAGACAGAACGGGCGGCAATGAAAGCAGGAAAAAGCCGTAAAGAAGCCATCATGGCAGCTTATGACCGGTTTTATAAAGGAGATATTGCCCGGGAGTTTGTCCGCGGTTGCCAGGAGCAGGGAGGACTGATCACAATGGAAGATCTGGCCCGCTGGAAACCCCTAGAAGAAGCACCCCTCAAAGTAGCGTATAAGGGCATTGATGTATATAAGCTACAACAGTGGACGCAGGGACCAGCTATGCTACAGGCCCTGAACATATTGGAAAACTTTGACTTGAAAAGCATGGGTTACAACAGCGCACGGTACATCCATACTATTTACCAGGCAATGAATCTGGCTTTTGCCGACAGGGACTTTTATTATGGCGATCCGTATTTCAAACCTCAGGAACCTATAAAAGGATTGCTCAGTAAGGAATATGCGAAGCAGAGAGCTTCCATAATTCAATTTGATCAAAACAACCCGCGTATAGGTCCTGGTGATCCCTACCCATTTGAAGGGAAAGCCAATCCTTACACTGCGTTACTGAAAAAGCGTGGTTATGAAATGGATACAACCAAACGCAACTTTGCCCCGGTGCATGATATCCGGAACACTTCTTCATTAATAGAGTATCAGCAACGGTTGTGGTTGGGCACCACCAGCGTGGAAGCTGCAGATAAGGAAGGTTGGGTCGTTTCTATAACGCCAAGTGGTGGTTGGGTGCCTGCTTGTATAGCCGGTAATACAGGTGTGGGTATGAGTCAGCGTATGCAAAGCTTTGTGTTGGATTCGACGCTAAGCCCGTTCAATGTGGTGCAGCCCGGTAAACGCCCTCGGGTAACACTAACACCATCACTGGCTCTGAAAGACGGTAAACCCTTTTTATCTTTTGCAGTTCAGGGAGGTGATACACAAGATCAAAACCTGCTCCAGTTCTTTTTGAACATTGTTGAATTTGGAATGAATGTGCAACAAGCCACTGAAGCAGCCAATATCAACTCCAACCAGCTCTGGCTTTCACTTGGAGGTACGAAAAATGATGATCGTAAACCTCGTCCTGGACAGCTTTTATTAAATAACAATACGCCTGAAACTGTGCGCAATGAACTGAAAAAAATGGGCTACACATTGAGCTTTGGCGACCGTACCAGCGGGCCGATCAATGCCATTTACTTCGACTGGAAGCATGGCAGCTTTTGGGGTGGCTCAAGCAACTATGGTGAAGACTATGGCATCGGCTGGTGAGCAGATGATATTCTTAGTATCTTCATATTCAATTTAAGAATGAGAAAGTTTCAATCAAGTGAAAACAAAGCTTATTCAATTTGTTAGCCTATTCCTTCTCCTTCTTGTATCAGGAGTTTTTTGGGGAACATGGTTTACGCTTACCCGTTCTATAGAACATTTCTCGGCTGCAGAATTTATTCACATCGGGAAAATAATTATAGCCAATGTAGCTGTACCTATGCGTATTTTGATGCCTTCGTGTATTTTGTTTATGTTTTTATCATTATTGTTTTATCCTCAAAAAAAGTCAACAGGATTTTATTTGAACCTTACAGCTCTTGTTCTAATCATTATTACGCTGCTGATTACATTACTAATTTTGGTTCCTATAGACAATCAGATAAAACATTGGACTGTTGCGGAGATTCCATCCGATTGGGAATCGATTCGTAGCAAGTGGCAACTATTTCATTCTGTTAGAACATTTACCTCTTTAGCCAGTTTTGCTTGTTTTACGCTATCTGTTCTGAAATAATAAATTAAATTAGAACGCATTAATATGTTACAAATGATCAGGAAACAAACCATCAATGCTATCCTTGCATTTTTAATGTTCTTCTGTTTTTGCTCACAGCTATGGGCCCAGACAAACCTGCAAGAACTAACTGCGACCATCCTGCACAAAGACAGCCTCTTCTGGGCGGCATACAATAAATGCGACACAGAAAGCTTTCCCCAATTCTTTACAAATGACGTGGAGTTCTATCATGACAAAGGGGGCATGACAATAGGATTGGATGGCATCATCTCAAATATGAAAAAGAACCTTTGTGGTACCAATACCTTCAGGCTTCGTCGCGAAGCTGTTGAAGGCAGTGTTAAGGTCTTCCCGCTCCAGAATTCCGGTGTCATCTATGGTGCGGTCATTTCTGGTGAACATGTCTTTTACATCATTGAAAAAGGAACTGAAAGACTTGATGGCTTGGCAAAGTTCACCCATGTATGGCTGTTAAAAGATGGCACTTGGAAAATGGCCCGCATTTTAAGCTACGATCACGGCCCGGCTAATCGAAAATAGAACTTTACAATATCCAGCTATCTCTTCTTCCCCCTCAGCTCCAACACCACCGATGCAAAATAATTCCTTCCGGCCGCAGCATTATAATACCTGCCGCCAAAACCATTGATGTCATTACCCAAACTATACTTTTGATCAAGCAGGTTATCAACACCGGCAACCACCTTCATCATGAACTTTTGTTGTATCAGCCTTTGATAACCTAGTTGCAACATCAACAAATGATAGGCATCGGCATAAGCAGTGTTAGCATCATTCAGTGGGATCCGGTCACTGTAAAAATAACTTACTGTGCCCAGTAACCCTTTCTTCGCCAGGAAGTCAAAACCTGTAGAGATGGTATGCGGCGCTACAGATGGAAGGCTGTTGCCTGAATAATCATTGTTCAACTGCTTGAAGGTTTTGTAATGGAAGTTGTGCCATGTATGACTAAGCCACAACAGGCTTCTGTCCATGAAACCACCGGATTGAAGCAGGGGATAGCTGATGTAAGTTTCAATGCCATGTTGTTTCGTCGCACCGGCATTGATATAATAATCTCCTCCGCCTGCAGTACGTCTTTGTACAATGGTGTTTTCCAACGAGAAGATGAAAGCATTGACGTCAAAGTAAACCGCTTTCCCAATAGTGCCTTTGATCCCAAGATCATAATTCACGCCTTCCTCGGCATTGAGGCCCAGGTTCACGGCCCCGCCGGTAGGTAACAGTTCTGAAGTAGTAGGCGGTGAAAAACCCTTGGCAACGCTCGTGTAAATGTTCAGGTGATGGAACTTCCTGAGGATGGCCAGTCGGGGAGCGAATTGATTATTGAATGTCCTGTCCTGTCTTCCTGCCGTTGCTGGTGAAAATCTTTGAAATTTAATTTTGAAGAAATTCAGGCTGCCTCCTGCATTGAACGTCCATGCATTGTAATCGAGCGATACCTGCGAAAAGACCAGTAACTGGCGGTTATTGATCTCGTCACTCGTTCTTAAGGAATCTGCACTTCCTCCGTTATTCTTGAATATGCTCACGCTGGTAAAACCTTGCTGGAGCTCGCTTCCGACATCAATATTCAGGTTGCCCTTCTGTAAAGGCTGACTGAAAATAAAGCTTGTTCTTCCTCCAACATGCGGCTCCGAATTCCGGCCATAGTTTTGGATCGCTGGATTACGCAGTTCTGTGAACATGCCATATAATGCAGTTTTATTTTTCAACTTTTGATATACAGGCTGTTCATAAGACGCGCCGGCAATAAATGTTTTTTGTCTGATGGATGCATTAGCCGCTTCGGCGCCCGGGAAAGCAGCACTACCCGGTCTTGCAGACTTTGGGTTGGCATCATATTCAGCTTTGGTTAATGCACCAGGCGTTTCATAATACAGGTTCCCGTATAAAAAACTAGTCTTCAGAACCTTGGCGTCTCCAAAACAGTAGTGTCCACTCCAACTCGCTACATCCCGCTTTAATCTCGAATGATCCCTGTAGCCATTGCTTTCTTGGTGCTGGTAGCTGGCCTTTCCTGCATTTTCTCCTGATCCTGTTGTAATGCTGCCATAAACATTGTGTAAGCCATAATTTCCTGTAGTATACTCTGTATGGATGGATGGCTGTTCGCTTTGCCCAAGGCTTTCAATAAGCAAGGCACCACCGGTTCCTGCACCATATAAACTACTTGCCGGGCCCTTGATCACCTCTATAGAGTTGAAATTGTAATAACCCAATTGGTTTAGGTAAGTATGTCCTCCCGGATCTGTGATGGGAATATCATTGTAATACACCTTCACATTGCGCACACCAAAAGGAGACCGCAGCGAAGAGCCCCGGATATTGAACCGGTAACTTCCCGGAGAGCGTTCCTCCATTCGTACACCTGGAGTTGTATTCACTGCCTGTACAATGGAAGTAGGACTAAAACGCTCCAGCGTCGACCTTCCTATATAATTGACGGCAGCAGGCACTTCTTGTAATCTTCTGCCTTGTTCATACGCCTTGATCACAACTTCCTGCAAGACATCTTTACCTGACGAGTCTGCAGTTTGTCCATTTGCAGAAATACCAACGGCACTGAAAAGAATAAATAGAAAACTTTTGTGTTTATGTAAATTATGTGCAGCTATCATTATCCTAATGAGCATAAAATTATGAACTACAATTGTGAGCCCTTGAGCGCTGATGCTCTCCGCCTTAGGCGGACCGGGGGTACTTTACTTTCCCGATTTTTCTAATTTCAATATCTCCACACCCGCATCCAGCAACGGTCCGGTCCCATGCTTCTCATTCAAACCAACTGGCCGGTTGTAATAAAAAGCAAGATTATCCTGTATACCTGTGCCTACACAAATGTCTTTCAATTGTCCCAATTCGTTGATCTTATGCTTCTTCAATCCTTCCCAGCCTGTTGTTGCAATAGAGGCATAACGCTTATCGATCCAACCTTGGTTCACGGCATGGGCAATGCCATAAACAAACATGGCAGTACAGGAAGATTCCGTATACGAATCATTCTTGTCCAGTATTTGGTGCCACAAGCCCTCTGCATTTTGATATCTTGCAATACCTACGATTTGTCTTTCCAGGAGCTGAATAAGTTCTTTCCTTTTGGGATGGTTTTGAGGCAGCTGGTCCAGCAGGTGAATTTGTGCCAGCATGATCCAGCCATTGCAGCGGCCCCAATGAGCAACACCATTCCTTTTCAAATCACTGTACCAGATGTGCCAGTAGATCTCCCGGTCAGCATCCCACAGGTATTTATTGAAATTGATCACTTGTTTGATGGCATCATCAAAATACTTGTTCTGACCAGTTAGTTTACCCATACGGGCCAGGAAGGGTACGCTCATATACAAATCGTCTGCCCATAATGTATTTTGATAAGGAAACTTCCGCACAAAAGTACCATCCTCCAGGCGAAGGCGCTCTTCTGTCAGGTGCTTGGCGGCCTTTTCCAGGTATTCCTTGTATTCAGGTTTCTTTACTGTTTTATAAACTTCAATGATACTTGCGCTCATAGCTCCAAAATCATCCAGTTCATCCATAGTAAAAAACTCGCCATATGGATAGGTATAATGCTTTACATCATTTTTAAAACGTTGCTGGAATACCTTGTAATTGTCAAAGCCAAAAGCAACGTGTTGTGCTGCATAATTGGTATACTTGGGTTCATTCAGGTAATTACCCAGGTTGATCATGGCCATATTCAGAACGCCATGTGTATAATGCCAGCCTGTATATGGCGATGCGTATTTCACCTTTGTATTTTCCGGGATATCTTTCGAAGAAGCGTAGAACTGTTTGTTCTCAGTACCTTCAAAACCAAGTTTTGTTTCATTGATGATCTGGTCTGCAATCTTTCTCACCAGAGTTTCATTGCTTTGTGCACAAAGCTGCATAACGGCAGAAAAACAGAAACAACCAAAAAGAACTTTTTTCATAAGTGAAATAGTTGCGTGTTGTTTAGGATGAATAGATCTATTGAACAATGAATGTTCAATACCAAAGTCTTAAAGATAACAGCATCTCTGCTTTCATTGTAGATAATTTTATGGTGTACTCTATATGACGGTGCCACAAATAAAAAATAATTTATCTTCATAAGCTATAACCCTTTTCCTTACTCAAGACGAATGCCATGAAAAAGATTGCCCCCGCCTTCATACCCTTACCTGCTTCAGAAAATTCAAACACGGTATCCATTTCCCGTAGAAATCTTATTAAAACAATAGCTCTGGGCAGTGCCGGCTTGATCTTATCTCCTCACACCTTGCTTTCTGCCACAAGGAAGCAAAAAGATCGTCTCGGTGTTGCTCTGGTAGGTCTCGGTTACTATAGTACCGACTTGCTCGCACCTGCCTTGCAACAAACAAAGCGCTGTTACCTGGCAGGCATTGTAACCGGAACGCCTTCCAAGGCCGAAACATGGAAGGCAAAATATAACATCCCCGACAAGAACATATATAACTACCAGAACTTCGACCAGATCGCCAATAATCCTGATATAGATGTAGTCTACGTAGTGTTGCCTCCTTCCATGCACCACGAGTATACAATCAGGGCAGCAAACGCTGGTAAGCACGTATGGTGTGAAAAGCCAATGGCAATGACAGCCAAAGAGTGCCAGGAAATGATCGATGCCTGTAAAAAGAACAAAAAGACGCTGGCCATCGGCTACCGCCTGCAACACGAACCCAACACCCAGGAGTGGCGCCGGATTGTAAACAATAAACTCTTAGGCAAAGTAAAGAGCCTCAATTGCGCTGCCGGTTACCGTGATAACCGCACTGATCATTGGAAACAAAAGAAGGAGATGGGTGGCGGTGTGCTGTATGATATGGGTGTTTATTCCATTCAAGGCGCAAGACTAGGAACAGGTATGGAGCCTATAGCAATTATTTCAGCCCAAACCTCTACCACTCGTCCGGAGATCTATAAGAATGGTCTCGATGAAACCACGGTAGCGAAACTTGAATTTCCTGGCGGAGTTATGGCTGATATCAAAACCAGTTTCGGAGAAAATATTAACGAGCTCCACATTAAATGCGAAAAAGGAGACATCAACATGTCTCCCTATCAATCTTATGCAGGCCTTAGCGGCAGCAGTCCGTTAGGTGAAATACATTTTCCTTATTCAGTCCCCTGGCAGCAAGCCAAACAGATGGATGATGATGCAGTGGCCATCATGCAAAACAAACCCCTGCTCGTTCCCGGCGAAGAAGGCCTCCGCGACATCCGCATCGTGGAAGCTATCTACAAATCCGCTGCAACAGGCCAGAGGGTTAACTTACTTTAAGTGCTCATTATTTTTCACCCTAACATACTTTTCTATGTTGATCCTGTTCACTCCAGCACTTTCTACCTTTTCTACTCCATACTGGGTAAGTGTATCATTGTGGATGGAAACTGTAAACGCAAAGTCATTGCCTTCCCATTCCCTGGCGCTGCAATACTCTAAATGCTCGGTGTACGAGCTATCTTGAATAGTATAACGGCCTCCCCCGGCAACGAAGACAGCAGCAGAATCCTTACCCTTATTCAGATCATGTTGCAAAAAGGCAAAGTGCGAATCATTGATGATTTTAATAAAGGAAACAGCCTTGGTGTAGTCCGTAACCGTAGTATCACCATGTTCTATTAATGTGCCCTTAAGCAACTTCCAGGTTCCTACTATGGGCTTCGGTTCAACTTTTGAAGCCTGCTCCCCATTTTCTGCTCCGCAGGAAAAAAGGACAATACTAATCAATACAAAAGCAATTTTTATTTTCAAGTTTATGCATTTAAATTGTTTACAAAGATCCACACTGTTTCTGCCAATGTTACATTCTTTTATACCGTCTTTGAATAAAGATACATAGCTATTTCCCATAAGGTTGCAATACTAACAAAGTTTACCGCGTCCTCTTTTTCGATTATTGTCTTTGCTTTTGGAGAAAGTTCCTTGTCTCCATTAATAAACCAAATAAGTGTATGGGTGTCTAATAAATTAAGCTGAATCAGTGCATGTATTCTTTGAAATCATCTAGAGGTTCATCAAAGTTTGGTTTGAGTATAAACATTCCCTAACCGCCATTTTTAACCCCATAACCCCGTCCCAACAATCCTCATCCCCATACCTGCAAAACTCTCCACTTCCTTTTCCGCTTGTCCAGCCTGCAGCTTCAGGCAAAGTATATAATACTGCCCGTCTGTTGGATGATCAATCCAAAACTCACAAATAGGCACCGGTGCTGAAAGTTGTATCCATTCAGTTCCCGTATGCTCAATTCCACATAGTTGCCCATCCTTATTCATCCAAAGCACAAACAACTCATAGCAGTATTGCTCGGCCTTCACCTTCTTTCCAAATACTGGATGCCCTATCGCCGTCATGTTCAGAATGAGACCTTCCTTATCGCTACGCACCACGACTTGTGGCACTGGTACTCGCCGGCCCAGCGGGTAAGCTTTATTAATTTCCAGACTTTCAAGTGTTCTATACAATCCGGAGAGGGTAGGAGAAGACGCACTCCGCATCCTGCTCAATAATTGTTGCCATAAATCTCGCTGCTTAAATGGACCTGCTAGTTGCTTTAATGCATCATGCACCGGTTTAGCGGCTTTATTCAATAAAGAAGTCAGCATTGAGTTCTGCTCAAGTACACTATTACAGATAGCTCGTTTATAAGTGCCTCTCACTGCCCGTGTATGAGCAGGGTAAGACTTGCTGTTTACATGAGTGACATCATATAATGTTCCTTGCAAGCTAATAAGGGAAGGGACAATTTTTGCCATTTTCAAAGGGGTTTGGTAACTTCAGTTTTGGTTGAATGTGTTCTATATCTCACACAAAATACTACATATTGCCCATCTTTTTTCTCCTCGGCTTATAGAGACTTTATAGAGACCTTATAGAGATGTTATAGAGACCTTATAGAGACCTTACTGCATGGTTACTCCATATATACTCCTATTGTACTCCCTGTTTACTCCATACCTAAGCCTGTAAAATTCCCCCGTCTGTTCCCCTTCTATCCTCTGTCATCCACAATCTGTTCTCCCCATTCGACATTTGCACGTGTCCGCCTCTGACGGATTCGAATCATTCGTCATTCCCATCATTCCATTGTTTCGTCATTTTCCTTTCCCTCTTCCCTTCCGCCACTCCTTGATCTTCTCATTGATATAATAAAACACCGCCTCATTAGTAGGGTGCTCACGCAGCCATTTATAACTGGGCGTATATCGGTATATAAAGTCTCTGAGATCATTGCCCTTCAATCCCGTATAATACGCAACCAGATGTGGCGAAAACCTGTAATCTATATAAGCTTGTTCTTCCGCCTTTAAATAAGCTTGCTCATACTTCCTCTTGTTCTTGTACTCCTTTTTGAAAAAACGGTCCAGGTTGATACCGATACCGGCGCCAGTTGTGTTATTACTTGAAGCTGTTCTGACCATATTACCCATGTTTTCTTCATACTCTTTTCTCCTCTCCATGCTATCCATCTTGTACTTGCTGTCAGACGCAGTAACAGTAATGGTAGGTAATACTTCACTTGCTGGTGCCAGGTAAACCGTAACCGTATCCGTGAACAATATAGAATAGGTCAATGTATCATACCTGTAAGAAGGAGCAAGCGCATACAGAACATCGTTAGGCGCTACTTCAAGGTGAAAGAAACCCTTTTCATTCGTAAGTACGCTTCTGTTTGTGTTGGCATTCCTGACTGTTCCCCCGGCAATGGGAAAATGTGTAGCACTATCCTGTAAATAACCATTCATCCATTGCCGCTGTGCTGCAACAGTGGATGCAATAAAATTAAAAACAAAGAGTATGCAGTACTGTTTAAACATACCTGCTAATTAAACTATGAAATTAAACCATCATATTCATACTGAAGTTCACGCACGGCAAATAAAAACAACCTCTTCTGCAACCAGTCAGTCCTCGAAATCTGCAGTCACTCCTCTCTTTGGCACAGTTTTCACCTGCACATCTATAAGACCGTGATCAGAAAGAAAGTAAAATTGATTCAACAATGGCAAAAGCAGTTGTACAAAGCAGGGGATTAAAAGAAGTCGAATACCTGGCAAAACTGATGGATTCCCAGTTCCGTATCCCGGGCACTAACTTCCGGTTTGGCCTCGACGGCATCATTGGCCTGGTACCAGGCGTCGGAGACCTGTCTACGTTTGCTGTATCAAGTTATATGCTATGGATCATGGCGCGCAATGGAGCCAGCGGGTATGTCTTGGCCCGCATGGTCGTCAATGTGCTAATAGATACCCTCATTGGCTCAATCCCCTTAGTCGGCGATTTGTTCGACTTTGCATTCAAATCCAATACGCGCAACCTGCGCCTCATGCAGGAGCATTACAGGGAGGGCCGGCATAAGGGTAGTGCCTGGAAGGTGATCATTCCTGTGTTGATCATTTTATTCCTGGTCATCGCAGCAATTATTTGGTTGGCGTATAAGTTGATAGCAGGTTTGTTACATTGGAGTGCTACCTGGTAAAAAACTGTGCCGTATTGCTTCCTGTTAAGGCCCCCTCACTGTATTGATGTCATTGCCAACAAAAGGAATATATGTGTTAGAAAATAAGGGAATATAAGTATTGCGACAGATAAGTCTATTGATCTTTTTTACTTTCAAATACTTAGCTGTAACATTGATGCCAATACGTATTTATAAAGTCCTTACCCATGAAGCAAGCCTTCGTACTAATGCTACTGGCAGGTGCATTGATAGCCAAAGCCCAGCCCTCTAATGTTAATGATACCTCTGGAAAACTGGTGCCCCAGAAAGAAAATATCATTAATGCTAATACTATTGTCAAAATTGAGAACATCGGGATCAACATTAACTCCGAATTGCCGGAACTCCGGCCTACCATTTCTGCGGATGGGAATCATTTGTACTTTATCTGTCAGAATCATCCCTACAATACAAAATATAATTCCATCCGAAATTCACAGGATATTTGGTATTCGCAAAAAGACTCTGTCACAGGCAAATGGACTGAAGCCGTGCACATGGAATATCCTCTGAATACTTACTTCTTTAATGCTGTCTTCTGGATATCACCTGATAACAACCGGCTTTTAATTCGTAATGCATTTATCGATGGAGACTACGCCGGCAATGGGGTCAGCTTGACTTACCGGAAAAAGAATGGCTCCTGGAGTAAGCCCCAGGCGCTGATGATCAAGAATTTCGAAAAGTACGACCGCGGCCAGCAATACGGTGCTACCCTGGCCCACGATGGCCAGACACTGTTGCTCTATATGTCAGAAGTAAAAGGCAGTTACAACAACGATATCTATGCGTGTTTCCTGCAACCGGATGGTACATGGTCTGAGCCCCAAAGCATTGGCAAGAAGATTAACCTGCCCAAATACAACGAAATGACACCCTACCTGGCTGCCGATGGCGAAACCTTATACTTCAGCAGCGATCGTCCGGGCGGCGTGGGTGATAACGATATCTGGATGACGAAGCGCCTCGATAAGAGCTGGCAGAAATGGAGCGACCCGGTAAACCTTGGTAGTCCGATCAATACTCCCGACTGGGACGCCTTCTTTACCATGGATGCTGGTGGGGAGTATGCCTACATGAGCTCTCATGTCAATTCCTTCGGCGAAAGTGATATCGTGCGGGTAAAGCTGCTGGAGAGAGAAAAGCCGAACCCTGTGGTAATTGTGAGCGGCAATGTATTTAATGCCAAAACCATGCTGCCCCTCAGCGCGTCTTTGGTTTATGAAACCTTACCCGATGGTACCATTGCAGGCAACGGTTTGTCGAGTCCTAACGATGGCTCATTTAAGGTGGTACTGCCTTACGATAAAAATTATAGCATCCATGCAACCGCCGACAAGTTTTTTGCCGTCTCTGAGAATCTGAACCTTGATTCTTTGATCAAGGTCGGCTATAAAGAGGTGCACAAAGACCTTTTTCTGGTTCCCATCGAAATTGGACAGGTGGTTCGGTTAAATAATGTGTTCTTTGACTTTGATAAATGGGATTTGAGGCCGGAATCCTATTGGGAACTGAATAGGGTGGTAAAATTATTGAATGAGAATCCTGCAATAGAGATTGAAATGAGTGCGCATACAGACAGCAGGGGATCTGACGAATATAATTTCAAGCTGTCTGACAACAGGGCTCGTTCTGTGATGGACTATATCCTTTCAAAAGGTATAGCTCCTAATCGCATCAGGTCGCAGGGTTATGGCGAAACCAAACCTGTGGTGCCTAATGATACAGACGAGAACAGGCAGTTGAACAGAAGGGTGGAGTTTACAATTTTGAAGAATTAATTTCTGTAAATTTTCGTCTTTTTCTATAAATTACGCCTCGCTTTAGTTTTATAATAGTTACACATGAGAAATCTGAATGCAGCGGGAAATGAATTTTTCCTGCTGCATCTTTTTTTGGGCTACCCTGTTCCTGCCTAAATTTGCCACCCAATCAAACTTTCCCATACATGAAACACATTTTGCGCTTTACCTGTCTGGTACTATTGGCAGGCACCGCATCTTGTTCTGCATTGCGCAAGGCTCCTGCAAAGGACGACGGTAAGATAGAAGTGGTATTTGTCCAGGTCAACGACGTTTATGAAATAGCTCCCCTTGCTGGTGGCAGGGAGGGAGGGATGGCTAGAGTGGCTACGCTGAAAAAGCAGTACCAGCAAAGGAATCCCAATACCTTCCTGGTCATGGCCGGCGACTTCCTGAGTCCTTCTGTCTATAACAGTTTACAATACGAAGGCAAGCGCATTCGTGGCCGCCAGATGGTAGAAGCCATGAACAGCGCGGGCACCGACCTTGCTATCTTCGGCAACCACGAGTTCGATATCAGCGAAGTGGAACTGCAGGACCGCATCAATGAATCTGATTTCCAATGGATTTCCTCCAATGCATTCCATAAACAGGGAAATATGGTCGCTCCTTTCGCAAAGACTACAGCAAGCAATCAGCCTCCTTTCCCCAAAACCTTCATCAAAGAAGTAAAAGATAAAGATGGCACCACTGCACGGATCGGGTTTATCGGCCTAGTCCTCCCATTCAATAAAGCCTCCTTTGTCAACTACACCGATCCGTTGTCTACAGCTAAAGAACTATACAATAGCCTCAAAGATTCTGTAGATGCAGTAGTTGCCTTGACGCACCAGTTTATTGCCGATGATAGGCTATTGGCCAAAGAACTGCCAGGCCTTGCAGTGATTCTCGGCGGCCATGAACACGATATGCGCTTAGAAAAAGTAGGCAATGTATTCATAACCAAGGCCCACGCCAATGCCAAGTCTGCTTACGTAGTAAAGCTGGACATAAACAAGAAGAAACATAAACTGAACGTAGATCCCAAACTGGTCTACATTAATGAAAAAACAGCTATTGACAGCAGTACCAACACCGTCGTTCAAAAATGGGTGGATATCGCCGCTAAAAGCTACAGCTTGTCCGGCTTTGATGCCAATAAGGTGGTAATCAATTCGGGCAAGCCGCTGAATGGCCTGGAAAGTGCAGTTCGGAGCGGTAACACCAACCTGACAAGAATAATTACAGCTGCAATGGCTGATGCTGTGCCCGAAGCTGAAGTGGTCATTGTCAATGCTGGTTCCATCAGGGTAGATGATATGCTTCCGCCTCCGGTTACTCAGTACGATATCTTAAGAAGCCTCCCCTTTGGTGGCGGCATTAAACAGGTAGACATGAAGGGAAGCCTGCTGGTAAAAACCCTGCAACAAGGAAAAGCGAACAAAGGTATAGGTGGTTTCCTGCACTACAACGAAACCCTGGCTTTCAATGAATTAAATAACACCTGGACATTAAATGGAAATACTGTTGATACGGCAAGAACTTACCGCGTGGCACTGAGCGATTTCCTGTTAACAGGCGGCGAAGCCAATCTGGGCTATCTAACCCCTGCCAATCCTGGTCTTGTAAAGGTTTACGATGCTCCAGCGTCAGAACCGAACGTACAAACAGACATCCGCCTGGCTATAGTTAGATACCTCGAAAAACGGGAAAAATAAAATAAAGAATTCCTTATAACCAAAGATCCCGCGTACTAGCGGGATCTTTTACTCTCTCCTCACACATCACCAAAACTCTTCACTCATTTATTCATTGAAGAAACTATTCATCATTCATTAGTTTCATTTCAACAATCACGCCTTATTCATTAATGGAGATGATAAGTGAGAGTTGTATAATAAAATCCCCCAATTTGGGGTCCCCCCAATATAGAATAGTAGTAATGATTCAACAAATTGGTAGCCCCGGCCTTTACATCTAGACTCTGCTTTACAAAAGAATACCTCATCTGCGCATCAGCATTCCATAGGGAAGGCACATTCCCATTCACTAAAAACGATTGGTAATAATATTGACTTTGATATTTGAGGGCAATGTTAAAGCCTAGTTGCTTATAAACATTATTGCCATTGATGCTGACATTGCCGATCCATTTCGGAGTATTGTAGCCATCCTCCAGGCCATCGTTTTTATCGGTCTTTTTTAATGTTTGATAACTCACATTACCGGAAACAGAATAATGATCATTGATCACATAGCGCAGGTCGAGTTCCGTTCCGTAATTATGAACAATAGTTTTGGAATTGGTCCACAAGCGGTACCGGGCTTGTTTACTTTTATCATACAATGCTGCTGGAATTGCGGAGCTATCTGTCGTATTGGGTATACTGGCTTCAATCTGTGCAATAAAGTTGGAGTAGATGTTGTAATAGGCGTCCACATCAACAAACAGTTTGTTATGAAGCAATACACTGCGGTAACCAACTTCAAACGAATTCATCTGTTCCGGCTTTAAATACGAATAGTTATTCCGTTTCAAAAGCCCTTTGTTCTTGTCTATCGCTGCTTGTGTTGTCATCCCTTGAGTGTTCACATCCTTGTTCACTGCCGCCTGGAATGCATCAATAGAGCTTTTCAGCCAGGATTGCTCAAATACGCCGTCAGACATTACCTTTAAGCCTCCTACGCGCTTTACCCCTCCACTGTTGATATTCGAGAAACCTTCAAATATGCTGGGAAAACGATAGCCATTCTGGTAGGAAAAGCGTACAAAGTCTTTTTTCGAAACAGCATACACCGCTGTCAAACGGGGATTCCAGTTGGTTTGGAAATATTCATTTTTACTGGCCCTGAGCACTCCGCTCAATTGCAATCTTTGTTGGAAAAACTCCTTCGATGCATGTATGAAGAAACCATAACTGCTATAAACAAGATTCTTGTCAGTAGTCTTGGGATTGATAAAATAGTTGCCATCCGGAACAATTACATATTCCCTGAAATTGCCACCTACCTGCAAGTTGTACCTCGTTTGTAACAACTTTCCTAAATCCAGTGTGGCTTCTGTATGAATTAAATGGGCTTTTACCCGAAGGGCGGCGCCTATATCCCAGTTGTTGATGTCTTTCAGTTCATTCAGTTTTTGATTAAACGCATCTGTGCCGGGCTGATACCTGCCGTTGTCCGCTGCTTGCCGTGCAATATGGTGTGCTTCAGCAACAGGCGAATTATTCGAAACTGCATCATTGAAAACCTTGGAGTAATCGTTATACCACTGGTTGGTACCCTTAAAGCTGACATCCAGGTTCTCTGCCATAGACCGAAGGTTATACGAATCGCCCGTGTTTTCACTGTTTACATACGCCCTGAATTGGAAAAGAGGGCTTTTATACTGAAATATGTTTTGCTGCAACAGGTAGTTTTCCAGGCGGAATCTGTTTGACCGTTGATAAACCGTATTAAGAAAGGCCGCCCTGTAAGTATAAGAGAACTCTCTGTCCCTGCCGGGGCGGTAAAACAAGGCTACATCTCCTTTGATGTTTTGGAAATGGTAATCCACAACCTCCTTTTCAAGGTAACCTGTGCGGGCTACTACATAGTTTTTACCACCGAGCGTTAGTGTCTTCCTGTTGGAGGATTCATTACCATAACTGCTCACCGGGTCAAGTGCGGGATTATCCTGGCCCATAAGGTTAGTGGTCTGGTTTGCTTTTGGGTTGAGGTCTGTCTGATCGTTGGCAATCCAGTCATAGCCTTTGGTAAATCCAGCATTGACTTTAAAGGCCCATTTACTATTAAATGCTTTAGCCCATCGTAGGTTGGATGCATTATACAATTGTGGGCCCACGCCGTTTGGATCATCTACATGATTCAATCCAAACTGTTGTTGAATGCTCAATCCCTGCACCGAAAAAGGATCCTTTGTTTTAAAATTAGCCAAACCATTGGTGGCGTTCATACCATACAAAGCAGATGCAACGCCCTGCACAATTTCTAGATTCTCGATGTCAAGGTCACTCGGGCACAACACATTGGCAATAGGGGCACCAATATGTGGCGACTGGTTATCGATGTTGTCTACCAACTGCACAAATCGCACATTGGTGGTATTGGAAAATCCCCTGGTGTTAATGATTTTGAATCCAAGGCTGGGCACAATCATATGCACGCCCTTCATATTGCCAATGGCATCAAAAAAGGAAGGAGAGGCAGTTTGTGCGATTTGTCCGGAACTGAGCTTAGAAATACTCACCGGTGCACTTAACAGTTTTTCCGATACTCTTGAAGCGGATACCACCACTTCATCCAGGCTTTGGAGTTTATTGAACGTATCTATAGGCGTCTGATTCGTGCTTTGTCCTGTAGCCGCAATACTCACTCCTGTCAATAAAAAAGTGGAAGATTTTTTCAAAAATGAATTACCTGGTCTTGATTTCTTTCTCATGATGCAGTTTTTGTGTTTTTACATTTTTGTTGATCCGGCAAACAGTCGTTATCAGGTACCTTTTCTTCCATAATCTTAACAATCGATAGCACTTAGCATTTAAAAAGACTATAAGGCTAATGGGATGTCGTTATATATTTTACGATATAACGGTGGTCAAAAATAAAGGGTAGATTCCTTGTTCAAGTTCAAAAGAAAAACTGGTTAAACTCGGTTTCTATCCTGTTCATCTCATAGATGATCTTTTTACCATGTTATTGAAAACGGATGATGACGTATTCAGTCTTTTCTTGAATTGCCGTTCTATCCATCAAAGCCTTCCAAAAGGCTAGTGCATATAGGGAAATGCAAAATACGTGTTTTTGAGAAGCTTAATCATTGGTAAACCACCATAGCTTTGCATTTACATTTTAAAATTGAACCATTATGCTAAAAGCAAAGATTGCCCTCGTAACGGGTGGGAGTCGTGGCCTTGGAAAAGATATGGCATTGAGTATTGCCCGTAAAGGAATAGATGTAATTCTGACTTACCGCACCAATGAAGAAGAAGCGGGAAAGGTTGCTCAGGAAATAGAAACATTAGGACAAAAAGCAGTAGTCCTGCAATTGGATATGTCTCATTTTGAGTCGTTGAACAACTTTGTAGAAGAAGTAAAGAAAACTTTAAACACCCAATTCAGTACGGGCTCATTCGACTTCCTGGTGAACAATGCAGGCATGGGTGCTACAGTACCCTTTATGGAAGTAACAGAAGAACTATTTGATAATTTCCTGAATGTACATTTCAAGGGGATATATTTCTTAACGCAAAAGTTGGTGCCTTTCATGAATCCCGGTGGCGCCATCATTAATATTTCTACTGGTACAACAAGGTTTTCCAATCCCGGTTATTCTGTCTATGCATCAATGAAAGGCGCAATAGAAGTATTTACTAAATATGTTGCAAAAGAGTTGGGGGTGAAAGGTATTCGTGCAAATGTAGTAGCGCCCGGACCAATTGAAACAGACTTCAATAAAGCCGCAATCCGCAGTAACCCCGATATGAAAGCGCGCCTCAGCAGCCTATCTCCCTTAGGTCGTGTAGGTAATGCCGATGATATTGGTGGGGTAGTAGCCTTCCTTTGTACCGATGATGCCAAATGGATCAATGGCCAGCGCCTAGAAGTAAGTGGTGGCATCAATATTTAATGATTCTGTCTTCACATTATAACTTCACTGCCCGTGATTACAAAACCAATGTACGCTATTCTGTTTCTTTGCTGCTTTTACATCAGCGCTCAGTCCCATTTTTTTGTTTACCATGCCTATACCCGTGCTGCCAATGGCGCCTCCTTGCTCAACATCAAACCCTTATATATAGACGAAGAAGGGTGGCCCACGCTCGATCCCTCGAAAAAGTTGTTCAAAAGAGAGGAGTTCCACTCTATCCCTAAACCATAATATCTTTTCATTGGTATCAATGGTCTTGGTGCCAATGAAAAGATATTTTGATGAAACTGGTGGGGCTTGTATCCCTTTAGCCATTTCCAGGCTCTTCATTTACTTTTAATATTGCCTCATGAAAATTAGATGTTCCAACTTTGACCTGGATTATGTAATTTTCAACTTCCTACCTTTTGAAAGCAAACTATTTTTCTTCTTTCGTATCCCTATTCTTCATAATTAACATACAAACCAAGATTCTATGCCTTCAAAGAAAATCATTACCATTTTTGGGTCAACTGGCGCCCAGGGCGGCGGATTAGCTCGAGCAATTTTAAATGATCCTAATAGCGAATTTGCTGTTCGTGCTTCAACAAGGAACGTGAACTCTGATAAAGCCCGGGAACTGGCACAGATGGGAGCAGAATTAGTAACTGCGGATATTGATGTTCCTTCCACTGTTCATAAAGCATTGGAAGGAGCATACGGAGCCTATTTTGTTACATTTTATTGGGCTCATTTTTCACCCGAAAAAGAAGCGGCTGAAGCAAAAATAATGGCCGAAGCTGCTAAAGCAACCGGATTGCAACATGTAATCTGGTCTACCTTGGAAGATACCCGCGAATATGTTCCCCTGGAGAATGACCATATGCCAACTTTGAAGGGTATATATAAAGTGCCGCATTTTGATGCTAAAGGAGAGTCAGATAAATGCTTTATAGACATGGGTGTGCCTGCAACTTTTTTAAGGGCTTCCTTTTACTGGGAAAATATGATATATTTTGGAATGGGGCCTAAGAAAGAATTAGATGGAAACTATTCTATTACTTTTCCTATTGGCGATAAGAAAATGGCTGGTATTGCTGCAGAGGATATTGGAAAATGCGCCTATGGAATTTTTAAACGTGGACAAGAAATGATTGGCAAATTAATAGGCGTTGCTGGCGATCAGTTAACCGGCCAGGAAATGGCTGCCAAACTTTCAAAAGCATTATCCAAAGGTATTCGCTTTAATAGCGTGTCTCCTGAAACATATCGTGGGTTTGGCTTTCCCGGAGCCGACGACTTGGGAAACATGTTTCAGTTCTATCGCGACTTTGAACAGGAGTTGAACAAAGTGCGTGATGTGACTTTTTCCCGCCAATTAAACCCTGAGCTGCAATCTTTTGATCAATGGCTGGCCAAAAACGCACAGCGCATCCCACTTGAATAGTTTTTTAGTGAAATATATTAACTTTCAAACAAATTAATGAGCAAAGGGAAGTGTTTACACATTCCTTTGCTCATTTCCTCTCTATCTACCTCATTAGTCATTCGAATCATTCGTCATTTAGTACGCTTTTTAGAAAACTATAACATATCCATATGATTCATATATAGGCCATGGCATTTACCTTCACTCGTTTAATTGAAACGAATCCAATGCTTCTGAAAGTTTTAACCGTGGTGGGTTTGGCGAGTTTTGAATTTTACGCGGCGATTCCTGCTGGTTTTGCTTTTCACCTATCTCCTTTGGCCATTTTCCTGTCAAGTGTTTCAGGTAGTTTACTTGGATTAATATTAACCGCATTTCTTGGTGATAGACTCAGGCTGTATTTTTCAAAAAAGAAAGAATTGAAAGAAAATAAACCTCGAAATAGCCTGATTGATAAGATTTGGCGTAAGTACGGCGTTATAGGAGTAGGAATTTTAGGCACCCTGACTGTTGGGGCGCCGGCAAGCGTGGCAGTTGGCCTTGGTTTGAATGGATCAGTTAGGAAACTAATGATTTGGTGCAGTATTGGTATTCTAAATCGTTGTTTGTTGTTTACAGTAATTGCACATTTGGGGAATAATTTATTTGGAAATAACCTATTTTGGTAAAATTTCTGTAAGTCAATTTAGAAATCAATTTTTTGGTGTTAATTGCCAACGGAACGAAATTATTACTTTCGTAAACTATGTAAACAAATTACTGTGGCGAAGCGTTGATAAACAAACGTCACGTTGTATTAATTGAGGAGGTCAGTGAAATTATATAGACATTCAGTTGTTACATATATGAAAAACCTGTCCCCTGTTTTAGTGTAAATTCTTATAAACTTTTTTTTATGAAACTTTTTGTTGCAGGCCTTCCGTATGATTTATACGACGATGAACTGGTTGAAATTTTTGAGAAATTCGGAAAAATAGTGTCTGCCAAAGTTGCGATGGACAAAGAAACCGGCAAAAGCAGAGGATTTGCCTTCGTGGAAATGGAAAACGAGCAAGATGCAAAAGATGCCATTGAGCATTTAAATGATATCTCACTCGGGAAAAAACCGTTAGTCGTTAAAGAAGCTGGCGACCAGCAAGGTGGCGGTGGCTACGGCGGAGGCAACAGAGGCGGTGGTTATGGTGGCGGCGGCTATGGCGGCGGCGGAAACCGTGGCGGCTATGGTGGCGGCGGTTACAATAAAGGTGGAGGCCAGGGTGGCGGAAACCGCGGTGGCGGTGGCTACAACAAGGGCGGCGGTTATAATAGTGGTGGCGGTGGCTACAACAAAGGTGGCGGTGGTTATAACAGCGGCGGCAGCGGTGGCAGCGGTGGTTATAACAAAAGCGACGATGGTGGTTACAAGCCTCGCAACAGGTACTAATATTTGACAGATCTGCGTTCTTACTATGTTCTCTTGTTGGTAAGAACGCATAAGCTTACTATACTTCCTGTCCCATTGTTCAGATGGTGCATCTGGTTTACTGCGCAGTAGTCAGTTAGTACCCTGTGCAATAGTTCAACTTTTATCTTTTTAATAGCAAAAGCCAAACCTGCAAAGTAATATTTACTTTCCAGGTTTGGCTTTTGCTATTTATTGCATCATAAAGATGCACGTCGGACAAAGATGTTCTTATTGATAGTCAATACATTCAGGTTAAGAAACCTGTAAAGGATTTCTTCTCGATGGGATGACGGTTTTCTCGTCTTCGCTCAAATAAACCCAAAAGTCATGTAGCTCATAAATATCTCCAGGAACCTTATTCCCTTGTTCACTGTTGCGCTCATAAGGACCCAGCAGGTTGCCATTAAACTTCAATTCCGAAAGCTTTTGCTCTAGAGTCAACTGTTTAAATTGATCAATATCCATATCTGTGATTTGTTTTAGTTTTTCAAATGTAACTAACAATCAATTTTTAAACCATGAAAACATCTCAGCTTTTTGTTGTATGGTTTTATACTCATCAATAATATCCAATACCTTCGGCACCTCAGGAATAGCGATCCAATACATCTGGATCTTATAAATAAAGCTATTGCGATTTTTTAACAATATGCAGTAAAACTTCTGCATGTTTTTTTAGTCTGTAACTCATGGTTCTAGCTTTTTAGTTCACTTAAAATGATAATATGAAAAAAATCTTTATCCCGACATTATTGACTTTAGTATTACCCTTATTGTTTTCCTGTAGTAGTATCTTATCAGGTTACCGTCTCAATGAAAACGACGCCGCTGCCGCTGTACGCCAGTTATTGCAACTGGGGGCAAGTGAAAGCTCTCTGGCCGGTTCTTTCAGTAAAGACGCGATCATGACAACTATATTTCCTGAACCGGTGAAGAAAGTACTCACCACGTTAAATACCCTGGGGTTAACTTCCGAAGTTGACCGCTTTACTACAACCTTGAGTATGGCTGCAGAAAAGACGGCCGCTGCTTCAGTCCCCGTTTTTACCCGTAGCATAAACAACATGAAGTTCAATGATGCGATGCGTATTATCAAAAGTGGTGGTACTTCAGCTACGGATTATTTGAGGACTTCGGCTGGCGATAGTCTCCGTCGTTCTATTACGCCTATTATGCAGGCTGCTTTAGATGAATACAAGTTGAATGCTCAGTGGGAGCAGCTGATTAAACCTGTAAAGGGGATTGCTGGCAACAGGCTTAATCTCGATATGGCCAACCTGATGGCAGGACTAGTAAGTGAAGCGATGTTTAGAAAAATGGCCGAGAAAGAGATCGAAGTGCGCAATAACGCTTCTGCAAGAACGACCACCCTATTGCAAAAGGTATTTTCAAGAAACTGGAGTTAATTCCATCTAAGTATCCCTATATCTAATAAAGTATGATGAGTGATCAGTAATGAGCATTCCAGCTCAAGGCTGATCACTCATTTTTTTTATGGACTATTCAATAGGTTTCAGATTCAAGTTTACTTCCTATCGCTCTTTGTAACCTATGCCTCTTGGGCATTTACTTTGATCCTTTAACGTTTAACTTGCACTAAGAAGGCGATGAGCAACTTACCCTAATCAGCAATTTCTGGGAGCCGCAATTCGCGCAAGTTCCAAGAAGATCAGCGTATTCATGTTGACAGTTTTATTTCTTGTGATTATACTTGGTTCTTTAATGTACCTGATCGAAAAAGGAGAGAATGGTTTTACCAGTATTCCGGACAGCGTTTATTGGGCCATTGTTACCATTACTACAGTAGGTTATGGCGATATATCTCCGGTTACACCTCTTGGAAAGTTTGTTGCGAGTTTGATTATGCTATTAGGTTATGGGATCATTGCAGTTCCCACCGGTATCATTACAACTGAAGTGACATTGGCAATGAGAAAACGAGATCAAAAAAATGAGGTTTGTCCGGGCTGCGGAAAAGAAGGCCATGACCTCGATGCTGAATATTGCAAATGGTGTGGGACAAAATTGTAGTTCGTTCTTTCTTACACGCTTGTATCAACGTAATGTTTCTTCCCAATCAAGAAATTGTTAATGCTATAACTCCCTGATTCCTTTAACAATTAATTGCTTTCACTGGCACAGTCTTAGCAAATTGAGCGGTATAAACCAAATTATTTCGCCTATTAAAAACATTCTACTATGAAACAAATTTTAGCTGCATTATCCATCGCTGTAGTTATGACTGCTTGCTCCAACAACCCGTCTACAGATACGACGAAATCTGTATCGACTGTAGATACCGCTGGACTGGCAGAATTCCAGGCGTTCAAGCAACAAGCTGCAATGATGAAGATGTATGAAATGCAGAATATGAACGCTGGATTAGTTGCTCCGCAAGCAAGTACTGCAGCCTATTCATCCGCACCTGTTCGCAGAACTTCAAGCCGAAGTTATTCAAGCCGTTCGAATGGTTATCAAAGCGGTTCTATGTCATCTTCATCCGGCAATACTGCGAAAGCCAGAAGAGGTTGGAGCAAAGCTGCTAAGGGTGCTGTAATTGGTGGTGCTACGGGTGCCGTAGCCGGTGCGGTCATCAATAAGAAGAACCGTGCTGTTGGCGCTGTCATCGGTGGTGTATTAGGTGCTGGTGGTGGTTATGCCATTGGCCGTGGTATGGATAAAAGAGATGGTCGTTTCTAATACAAACGATAAGCAGAAATTTATAAAGAAAACGGGTTATAGGGTCCCGGCATCATAAACCCTATGTGAAATAAGGGGCACTGCAGATGCAGTTGCCCTTTATTTTTGTTATTGCTAAGTAGCTTCTAAATTCTTTTTATGAGCCAACAATAATACCGCTTAGTTGTTCTTTAATTATGAGCAGGATCTATCATTTGAAACGCGTACAAAGAATACCTGTCAGCCTGGAACAGGCATGGAATTTTTTTTCTAACCCCAATAATTTACTCACCATCACACCTCCCTTCTTGAATCTGAAGATCACCAACCAGGTGTATGGCGATGAAATATATACAGGACAAATCATCACCTATAAAGTGAAACCGCTGCTCGGCATACCAATTTTTTGGTTGACAGAAATTACGCATGTTGAACGACTGAAAATGTTTGTAGATGAACAGCGCAAAGGGCCATACAAATTATGGCATCACCAGCATCATTTTAAATCTATTGATGGTGGCGTAGAAATGACGGACATTGTGCATTATGCTTTTCCTTTTGGTCTCTTGGGAAATATAGCCCATGCAATTACCGTTAAAAGTCAACTGAACAAGATATTTAATTACCGGTATTTAAAAGTGCAGGAGTTATTTGGTGTGTGGAAAGGAGAGGGGCAATAAAAAAAGCTATCCCATTGAATGAGATAGCTTTTTTATGATTAATTGCTTGGAATTAACCAGGAATTCTTGATATATATTTCTCAATTTGTTTGATCTGGTCTACGATCTGGGGCGTTGTAGGCTTTAAACCTTTAGCCTTGCGGAAGAAATCCTTGGCAGCCCGAAACTCACGTTTGTTCAACATAATGCTACACATCTGCAGGTAAGCGGCAGCCTGGTTTTCTTTATCAGGCAGACCTTTGCGCAGGGCTTCACGAATGTAGTTTTCGCCTTTTCTCAGGTCGTTTTTCTGCAGAGCCAGCATCCCCATTTGCAATAAAGAGGCGCCTTCTGCTTCCTTCATCGGCATACCGAGGTCAAGGCCCTTTTTCATGTTCACTTCAGCCGTATCAAAATCCTGCTTCATCATAGCCATATTACCTTTAAGGGTATAATAAACAGAACGGATCGGCTTGTATAAAAGGTTGGGATATTTTATGGAATTGACAATCTTTTCGGCCTCTTCCATATTACCACTTTCCATGTGCTCCTGGATAAGCCGTAAAGGGCCAAAAAAGAAATGGCCGGCAATCAATATAAGGCCAATAAAATAGAGCGGAAACACAGGCCAGAAGCCACTTACGGTAACATTGAGCAAAATGCCCGCAACAATCAGGGCAATCCCGATATAAAGGCGGTATTTTATAAGCCAATTGTAGAATTTCATATAAAATTTTAAAAGGTTTGCAAAGATAAGGCAGGGTTTGAACAAATCTTTGTTATTTTGCCCTTCGTTTCAGCCAGGGTTATAGCCGCTTGATGAATTTCCATTATTCAAAGTTCTGTATTTCCTTGGTCTTGACCCCCTCGGCCCGGTAGTTCAATGGATAGAATAGGAGTTTCCTAAACTCTAGATACAAGTTCGATTCTTGTCCGGGCTACAAATGTCCCATTTGGTCAGAAACGGGAAGGTTTGGGCAGATTTGGGACGGTAATGGTTAAAAAGGGTCAATAATACCCTGCTGTTTTGTTCGAGTTGCCAATAGAACCTTCACGTTAATAAATGATCTTCTCATCAAATGATCGTAATATTCAGAGATAATATCTATCAAAAAGACACATTTGATTTTCTTAACTTTGCCTGATGAACAATCAGGAAAGGTCTCAAACCTCAGCTTTCAATACCGAATTAAAGCTGAAGGGCTTCAAAGTCTATGAAATTGACAACGAGGCTCATACTGGCCACACCTATAGTCGGAAGGATTTTTGTAAAATCAACCTGACGACAGGAAAGTTTATTTTTCATTATGCAGATAAGAGTTTAGAGACAGACGACACCTTTTTGTTTTTTGGCAATCCCAATATTCCCTACTCTTGTGAGGCAGTTTCAGCGAAGTTCAGTGGCTACACGTGCCTCTTTACGGAGGAGTTTTTAAAGTTAGGCGACCGCTCCGAAAGCCTTCTGCAGTCTCCCTTGTTTAAACTCGGCGGCACACCTATTTTGAAGTTAGATGAAGAGCAAAAGGATTTTATTATTCGTGTGTTCAAGCGAATGCTTACAGAGCAGGAAAATGATTACGCTTTCAAAGATGAATTGATACGCAACTATATTAACCTTATAATTCATGAGGCGGTTAAACTGCAGCCATCAGAAAGCCATTCAAAAAAGACAACTGCTTCGGAGCGAATTACAGCAGTGTTTCTTGAATTGCTGGAACGCCAGTTTCCAATTGAAACTACAGAGCGTCCATTAGAGTTAAAGACAGCACAGGATTTTGCAAAGACCTTGTTTGTTCACGTTAATTATTTAAACAGTTCTGTAAAGGAAGTCACCGGCAAACCTACCACGGCTCACATAGCCGACCGAATTATCAGCGAGGCAAAAGCACTGCTGCAACATACGACCTGGAGCATTGCTGAAATTGCTTATGCCCTTGGTTTTGAATATCCTACCTACTTCAACAACTTCTTTAAAAAGAAAACAGGTGAAATACCAAAGTCTGTACGATTAGCCCACCTTTGATTTTTATACTTTTTCCTTTGTTTTTCATTATTTATTGGTCAGGGTTATTGTGAGCTTTGCATCATTAATCAGATAAAACAATAAATATGAAATCAAAAATCTTCTTAGTAGCACTTTTAGCTACGCTAACAGCAGGATTAAAAGCAACCGCACAAACATCGGCAGGAAAGAATACAACCGTTCAGGCTGTAACATTCAAAAAAGACAATTTGAACTTGGCAGGTAATGTTTACTTACCGGCTGGATTTGATAAAAACAAAAAGTATCCTGCTATCGTAGTTGTACACCCAGGTGGTGGCGTAAAGGAACAAACAGCAGGTTTGTATGCACAGCAGCTTGCAGAAAATGGTTTTGTGGCACTTGCCTTTGATGCTTCACATCAAGGAGCAAGTGAGGGATTACCTCGTTTTCTCGACAACCCTATGAACCGTGTAGGAGACATTTACAGTGCAGTGGATTATCTTGTTACCCTTCCTTATGTTGATGCGGCTTGCATCGGTGGCATGGGTATTTGTGCCGGCAGTGGAACAACAGTAAAAGCAGCAATGACTGAACGCCGCATCAAAGCTCTTGCAACTGTAAGTGCTGTAGATGTAGGCGCAGCAACTCGCAAAGGCTGGGATGGTAAGGCGTCAGCGGCAGAACAGATTGCGATACTTGAAGCAGTTGCTAAGCAGCGTACAGCAGAAGCAACAGGAACTGCACCCGTTTATGTGCCCTATGTGCCGGAAGTAGGAGACAAAACAGCACCTCTGGACTTGCAAGAAGCTGCCGACTATTATCGTACCTCTCGGGGCGGGCATCCAAACTCACAAAACAAGATGCTGCTAACGAGCCTTCCCTACCTTGTTTCATTCAACGGTTTCGATGGGGCAGACCAGCTACTAACACAACCTTTGTTATTAATTGCCGGAAGTGAAGCAGGTTCTTTATGGCACAGCCAGGAACTTATCACAAAGGCTGCTTCTAAAGACAAAGAATTGTTTATCATAAAAGGTGCAACTCACATGGACTTGTATGATGGCAAACAGTATGTACCACAGGTAACAAAGAAGTTGACAGGGTTTTTCGCTAAAAATCTTTAAAATAAAAATCATGGATAGTAAAGTTTGGCTCATAACCGGTGCAGGTCGTGGTATGGGCGTAGATATTACAAAAGCTGCTTTGAAAGCAGGTCATAAAGTGGTGGCAACTGGTCGAAATATTGACAGTGTTGCTAAAGCATTGGGTGAAGACGAAAACCTTTTGATTGTAAAGCTGGATGTTACTAAGCAGGCAGATGCCGATGCTGCCGTGAATGCAGCGGTTGAAAAGTTTGGTAGGATTGATGTATTGGTAAACAATGCTGCAAACTTTATTGCAGGTTTCTTTGAGGAATTAACACAAGAGGAAATCGGGCAACAATTACAGACAAGTTTAATTGGTCCTATGATTGTAACCCGTGCCGTTTTGCCAATTATGCGTAAGCAACGTTCAGGGCATATCATAGCAATTTCTTCTACTGCTGGTCTAACCAGTTTAGAGTTCTGTAGCGCATATTCGGCATCCAAGTTTGGATTGGAAGGATTTATACAGGCACTTCAAACAGAGGTTTCACCATTTGGCATAAATACCACGATTGTAAATCCTGGTTTCTTTAGAACAGAGTTGCTTACCGAGCAGTCAACAAAGTATGCTGATAATCCAATAGCAGACTACAGCGAAAAAAGAGAACAGCTAATGCAATTCTGGAAAGGTGCAAATGGTCAGCAGCCAGGTGACCCGGCAAAATTGGCGCGGGCATTGGTAACGATTGCAAATGAGGAAAAGCCGCCGCTACGTTTCCTTGCAGGTGCTGATGCCGTAGGCACAGCCGAGCAGGTAGCTACAACCCTTCAACAGCAAGCGAATGCCTATCGTGAACTATCCAGTTCTATGGCATTTGCTTAATTGAAGCAAAGGGAGGTGTGTGGAAGGTAATTTTTTGTCCAAATAACTTAAATCATTATGTCAATAGAAAACAACATACAATTGATAAAACGCTTTGTAGCGTTCATCAATACTGCAAACGAAAAACTTGCGGAAGAACTTATTAGTACGGATGCGAAATTTTATGTTCCGGGTCAGCCAGAGCCAATGCACGGACCTGGTGGCTATCTTTCCATTATTGGTATGATGAGAAGCGGATTTAGTGATATTCAATGGTCATTGGAAGATAAGGTTGTTGAGGAGAATAAAGTTGCTGCACGTTTTATTATGAGGGGAACACACAATGGAATATTTTTTGGCGTGCCACCAACAGGAAAGACTATAACGGTTCAGGCTATAAACTTCTATCGCTTTTCTAATGGACAGATCGTTGAAGAATATGGGCAACCGGATATGCTTGGATTACTTCAACAAATTGGAGCAATACCACAAGTATAGATGAAATGTCTTAGAATGTGTGATGGAGTTAAATGCTCTGTCACACTACACCTTTCAAGAATAGACCTCGAAAACCTCGAACGTTGCATGGGTCAGATTTACCCAGAAATGCCCAGTAAGGGACATAAATCCCGTAAATCTTGAAGTAAAAGGTTCGAGTTTTCAACCCTTGGGGCTACTAAAATAACCTCCAAAAAAGAGAGACCGCCCCATTTCTGAGGCGGTCTCTCTTTTTATTCAACTATATGTAATTGCTTATTTCATCCACCAAACCTTCTTGTTCATCCTTAAACAGAAAATAAAAAGCCGTCCCAAAATCACTTTTGAGACGGCTTTTTTCATAAACAAACTGGAGTAAATTATTTTTCTAACCAGATTTTAGTGCCATAAGAGTCAGAAGCACCAATTTCTGCTTTCCAATTTTCGAAATTATAATCCTGTTCCGAAGTAGGATAAGTGTAACGGTGATAAATACCGTAATTATTTTGCCAATAAGCATTATTGTTTAGATCTTTTGGCAAGTTGCCTCCGGTTCTTCTAAACAAAGTCCAGATGTCATTGGGCTGACGCAAACCATCAATCCAAAGTTGTGTATAAATGCTCTTTAATGCTGCAGCCTCGTCGGTAAGGCTGTAGGCAACTTTTGGGTTAGCTAGCAGTGTAGCAAATTCAGTAGCCGTAGGAAGTGCGGCGGGTTTGTTAACTGTCCAGATGCCGCAATTCATTGCCTGTTGAATCCAGAAATTGCAAGAGGCTTTTACACCGGCTTCATATTCATTTTTGGCAGTTGCTGAATTTTTTGTTACACCTAAACCTCTGTTGTAAATTTCTGCGCGGTAGAAATGTACCTGGGCTGCTGTAATCCAAAGCTCCGGCATATACACTTTATCTTCATGGTAAAAGTTGAAAGGAGAATAAATGCATCCGGTGCCTTTGTTTGCCCAATTGGTAAAACGTCCCTGATCGTATGGGCCCCCGCCTTCAGATGGTGTGCTGGTAGTAGGGTTTTGAGGATACGCAACCCATTTACTTGCATTATTTCCTTCGAAGAAAACTTTACAACGTGGATCAAAAATACCACTGCCATCATCGTTATTGTTATTTGACATTTGATTCCACATGGTGGTACCAAGCCTGATATACTGGTTGGCAGAAAAAGACCATGCATGCATTTCAAATACCAAACCTGGAGTTTTTGAAGGCCACAATCCTATATCCTCGCCATCAACGAGTAAAGGCTTATTCAGGGCATCTGTAATTTGAGCAGATGCAAAGGCATTGTCTTTGTCATACATAGTAACTGCCGCACGCAGCCTGAGTGAATTTGCCAATTTCGTCCACTGGGCAATATTGTTCTTTAACAATGTTTCACTGCTTCCTAAAGAAATCTGGTCCGCGCTGGTACTGAAATTATTAACGGCCCATTTTAGATCATTGATACAGGATTTATAAATTACATCCTGCTTGTCATAAGCGGGCTTGTAATTTCCTGTTCCGTACTGTCCTCTACCTGCGTTAAAATAAGGAATGCTTCCAAAATTTTCAGTCATTTTGATGGTTCTGAAAGCACGGATCACCTTATTCATAGCCAAAATATTGGTCATTTTAGCTTTATCGGGACTTGCTGCAATAAGGGTATCAATTTGCCTGGAATTGACCAGCATTTTATAATACGAATCCCACATTTCGTTCGAAGCATTTTCCATTCTGTAACCCGAACTTGCATACTGGGTAGCTTGCTGGGTTATTTCATAAATAAAGGAATGGTAAGTTGCCTGCTCCTGATAAGAATTTTGGCAAGTGGAAATATTATAATTAAACAAATCTCCTATAGAAGCTGAAGTGGGTTTATTATATGGTTTGTTCATTTCTTCAAACCCCTTGGTACAAGACGAAAGAGTATTGATACCGACAGCAACCATTACACCCAAGGTTAAAGTTTTTATGTTCATTTTTTTGACTTTTGATATAAAGCAGGTGGCTTGCATCAAAACTGTAATCGACAACAATTAATTATGGAAATAATTTCATCAACAATTCTGAAGCAAATCCTCCTGCAACATTTTAAATTTTCAAATAACTCATTTGATCGTTATAAATTCCCTGGCTTATAGTTTCACACGGACTGAAGCGCCAAAAGACCTTGTTCCAGGCAGTGAAGCCCATTGGAAACCTTGCATATTACCAGTACCAGAAACACCTTCAGGATTTAAATTATCAGGCAGTGTTTTGTAAAAATAGAACAGGTCTCTGCCGATCAAAGAAACGCTCATGCCTTGCAGGAATTTGGAAGACTTGGCAATTTGAGCTGGCATATCATATGTTAATGACAATTCACGCAGCTTCACCCAGGTATTTTCAAACACGGCATTGCTTCTGGGCATATCCACGTTAGACCATGCAGCATACTGGCCTGCATATTTAAACATATAGTTTACGACATCTGTATTCTTTTTGCCGTCTTCGAAAACGCCATCCAGAATTACACCATGATTGGCTTTAGTTCCATCAGGATACGTATAAGGCAAGCCGCCGCCATTTCTTTCAACTAGCGTTTCTGGAGCTTTACCTTCTCCCATAGCAGAAGCATAATCAAATGAATAAACATCACCACCCAATTTGAAATCAGTCAGGAAAGACAGACTGAAATTTTTGTATTTGAAGTTATTACCCAATCCTCCGGTAAGCCAAGGAGTAGCATTACCAATAGGAACAACATCATTGGTGGTAACATATTGTGTACCCACTACAGTGGTATTCGTATTATCCATCAGTCTTCTTACAACTTTTTGACCATTCAGGTATTTATAATCCAGACCGTAAATAGTACCAAATTGATCTCCCACTTTGGCATACATAACAGCGCCTGTGCGGGAGCCAAATACTGTTCCCAGGTAATATTTATCAATACCTTCTGATAGAGAAAGCACTTTGTTGTTATTATGGGCTCCATTCAAAGTAAGCATCCATTCAAAGTCACGACTGCGAACAGGCGTTGCTCTCACGATGAACTCTATACCATTGTTTTGCATCGCACCTGTGTTGAATGTCTTGTTCTGGAAACCAGAAGAAAGCGCTAAAGGTGCACTTAAGATTTGACTGGTTGATTTAATCCTGTAATAGGTAAAGTCAAGAGAAAGCCTGTTTTTTAAGAAAGCTAACTGCGTACCAAATTCAACTGATTTTGAACGCTGGGGTTCCAGGTTAATGGGACGCAAATTAGATTCGAGGTATCTTGTTACTACCCCACCAAATGTGCCGGAATTATATAAAGCTGTCGTGTTATAAGGTGTAGTACCGTTGGCACTTCCTGCATAAGCAACGCGTAATTTACCGTAGTCTAGCCAGTTTTGAACCGATTTTAAGTGTTCAGTAAATGCATAGCTCAAACTGGTTGCAGGATAAAAATAAGAGGCGCTTTTGATTGGCAATGTAGATGACCAGTCGTTACGGCCAGTTACTTCCAAAAACAGGTAGTTTTTGTATGCCAGGTTCATCAAACCGTAAACAGAATTGATTTTGCTTTCCAGCCTGTAATAAGTAGGCAACCAGCCAGCATTAACCGTAGCTGTAGTATTGCTTAAATAATACAAATTGGGATTGGCAAAAGGTCCTGCGTTATTAGCAGATGAGCCTTCAAACTTGTTAGACCATGTACTTGTACCTACGCTTACATTGGCATCTAAGTCAGGCAGGATACCATTTTTGTGAGCAGTAGCTAAAAATTCGCCAGAAACAGTATAGTCCTTGTTCATTTCTAAGCCGTAGCTTCCTTGGTACCCGGCTGCATCAATAGGAGTGTTCTTTGTCTCAAATTTATTGGTAGACATGTCAATACCTGTTCTTCCCATCAAATTCAACCAGGGAGTTACTTCGGCATTCAGTTTTAAAGAACCGATTAGCTGATCCCTGTTCAGTGTTGTATTTTCCTCAAATGTGTGCCACCACAAATTTGAATAACTGCTATAAGGATAACTCATAGGATATTGAGAGTTATCAAACTTATTCTTAGACCCATCAGCATTTTTGTACACATTGCGTTCAATCTGTGTATAATCTGCAGGGAAACCATACGTCAGGAACTTACTAATACTGTTGTTATCACCCAAACTTGGCGTGTTTTTCCTGGAATAGTTGGTATACGTAACAACAGTTTCAGCTTTTAACTTTTTCGAAATATTCAAATTTGAACCCGTGTTAATAGAAGATTGCTTGTATCCGGAATTGGGAATAATGGATTTGTTTTCAGAATGATTGAGTGAAACCCTCAAAGCACCCAAATCCCCACCGGTTGAAAAAGCAACGTTATGTGTTGTTGTATTTCCGGTATTGAAAAATGATTTGGCTGCATTTGGATCGGGGGAATAAGGTCGTTTTTGGCCATCCCACCATATAATTTCCTGGCCATTCATCTTTGCACCCCAGGAAAGTCCGGCTCCTGGCCAACTAAAATAATCCCAATAGTTTTTACCACCAGGCAAAGGACCAAACTGGGTAAACTTATCATTTACGCCAGAGCCTGACCATGGAGCTTCTGCGGGGTAGCGATAATTGCCATTAGCATCTTTGGGTAATTTTTTACTTTCATCGGCAGTCCATAGCCCAATGGCACCACCACTACCATACTGATCCTGGTAGTCTTGGAACAAATAAGCTTTTGTAAACCTGGTAGAGAATGAATATTCAACACCAAATCCTGATTTTTTTGAACCTTTTTTGGTTGTAATTAATACCACACCATTTGCACCACGGGCGCCATACATAGCCGCAGCTGTGGGTCCTTTCAAAACGTTCACATCTTCAATATCTTCACTGTTGATAAAGTTCAACCGACTACCCCAGTCAGTTTGAGTACCACCTACATCCGGAGTACCATAAGATGCGGTTGCTACATTAAAACCTGTACCGTCGCTTTGCTTTAAGCCCATTTGCCCATCTGAGAGGGGAACACCATCCACAACATAAAGCGGTTGGTTGTTACCAAACAGAACATTGTTTCCCCTGATCACAACTCTTTGAGAACTACCTTCAACACCATTGGGTACTGTAATATTTAAGCCTGCTACTTTGCCCATTAACCCCTGAGAGATGTTTGGGGGGAGCAACTTTAACCAAATCCTTTGCATCCACTTTTTGTACTGAATAACCAACAGCTTTGGCTTCTCTTTTAATGCCCAATGCGGTTACTACTACGGCCTCATTGATTTTTTCATCATTTTGTAAAATGATCGTAATTGGGTTTCCGGAAGCTACCGATTCCTGTGCTGCGAAACCAATCGAACTAAAAATCAGGACTGCATTATCGGCAACCTCTTGTAGTTCAAAGTGTCCGTTAACATCGGCTGCTACTGATTTTTTGGTGCCTTTCACATTAATTGTTGCACCGGGTATAATATTACCCTGGTTGTCTTTAACTATACCCGTTACGGTTAGTTTTTTTTGTCCATATGCAAGCATGCCTCCAACACTGAATAGCATGACAAGCAGTAGTCGTTTTGTTGTTTTGATCATGTCGTTTTGTTTTATAGTACAGAGTTTACACTTATTAAAATGCACAGGATCTTAAGTGTTATAATTCTTTTTTATTGAGTTTTTATGTTCATTTACTGCTAGCGCCACTACTCCATTGAACTCTATCCAACGCTCTGGATCTGATAATTCCATTACTGTTTTTTCGGTTAGTCGTGGCATTTAATACACGCTGATAAATTGTTGGAAGGTGCCTGCCAAATGCGTCCGGCTCACTCCTGTTACCATTTATAGTCACTTCCGGATTTTTTATATGTTTGAGTATAACAGCTTGTTTCAAGCAACATCAAAATGTAGCTCGGCCAGTACAATAAGGCCATTGCTATTATTGATGCGTACTGAAATCCTTAAATTTTTCGATGATTAAACTGTGATGCTTTGTTGCCCGCTTCACTAAATGACTTTCCTAATACCATCAAGCCGGGCATGCTAGTCCCAATATCTGGAATAACAACCCGCTAACAGGCTAGTACATGGCAACAGTTGCTATTTGTTATTATCTGGTTTAAAGGAAACTTTTATTTGTATGTAGCCATTGGCGGAGTGAGCAAAGCCGGTTCCAATTACATATTCGTATTTGAATGGCTTTTTCAATACCCTGGTCGTTGACGGAATGCTTTTTTCAATTTGTTCGCTTGTAGACGTGCTGAGGAGCGCTTGCTCAAAATAGGGCTGTCGTATTAGCTTTCTACGACAATAGGGATTTTTATATGGCATAAGCTTTCGTTCGTTCAATGTTTTTAGCAATCTCGTTAATTAGGACAGCAAGATCGGAATAATTTCACAAACTTTTATAAAAAAATTAAAAACAACAAATGAAATAATAATTTATTTAAAAAGTTGCAAAACAACTAAATAAACTTTAATGTATAATTCCTCAGATAAAACCGCTAATACATTGATTATTAACTTTTGAAGTAACCCCACCTAATGAAAACACTGCACTTCAACCTCCTTATCTAAGCCGTACCTGGGCTATCCGTCTAAAATTTAATTACTTCAACATCCCTAATCCCCCAACCCCGCCTCCAAAATTCTAAATCCCCTCTATCATTATCATCTTCCCTCTCCCCATTCGTCATTCCAATTGTACCTTATAGTAATCTTATAGAAAACTTACAGTAAAGTTATAGTAAACATATAGTAGAGTTATAGTAAACATCAGCCGTACATGCTAAGTACATCCTCCCTGTATACTCCTCGACCACTCCGTATCTACCATATACCCACGACTTACTATCCCCTTTATCTAACCGACCATGCCTTCCGCATACCTGAAGCACACCTGAAGCATACTTACAGCATACCTGAAGCACGAAACAGCATTTGATCCCCCAACCTATACCTTGGATTAATATATTCCAGCAGCATTGTCTAGTCCTGATAGCTCCTTATGCTACAAAATAATAAGGGCCCGGATTAACTAGTCCTGGGCCCTTATTATTTGTGATTCTCTTGTCTGCTAAGTCAATGTTGAATTCAGAAGTTTGTTCCTTCTATTCATGGTACCTTGTGTCACTTAAAAGCATATATAGTGAAAAAGCCCCTATTGCCATTACAATATCTCTTACCGCAATATCAAAATACTTTCCAGTTAATAAGAGATTGATGGCTATGCCAATCAGCCACAAGCTCACAATAATGCTTCCAATTTTGGGCTTAATTAACAAGACTATACCTGCCACAATTTCTATGATTCCGACTATACTCATAAAAGTATGTGGCTGGAGAGGAATTATATCCGTTACTGCAGGGGCTAGGTACTGATCCCAATCCGTTAATAGATGGAGGAACTTATCTGCTCCGGCCGCAATGGGAACCAATCCATAGGTCCATCTTAAAATGGAAATCACCCTTTCCACCTGACTTGTTGCTTTTGCAGGAGCTTGACTTGCATAATCTGCTGTTATAGTACTCATAGTTGTAGATTTAATAGATAGATGAACTGGCAGCTCTTTTGGTTACAAGAACTTGTAAATAGTCTAATGCAGATGTTTTTACTAAAAAAATATAGATAAATTGTAACCTTTGGTGATGATAGTAAATCTATAATATATAAACATGCTCTGGGAAGTGTGTATGCACTGCAGAGTAAGTTTATAATAAGTAATATTAACTGAGCTTTTTATGGATCATCTCCTCAAGAAAATAGGCATTAGCAGTGATGAAGAAATCATTCAAAGAGTTTTGGATGGTGAGACAGCCTTGTTTGAGATCCTCATTAGAAGATATAACCCCATACTCTATAAAATAGCCAGGGGTTACGGATTCAACCATCAGGACGCAGAAGACCTGATGCAGGAAACCCATGTGACTGGCTTTCAACAATTACAGCACTTTGAGCACCGGGCAACCTATAAAACCTGGCTCTCAAAGATCCTCATCAATAAGTGTCTGTACAAACTGAAATATGGACATTTCAAGTATGAAGTTCAGAACAGCGACCTGATCAGTGAAAATGTAGTGCCTACTTTTTCAAGGAGGGAGCAGGCTGACTTAGGAAAGATCATTGTAAACAGGGAACTTCTAAATGCTTTAGAAGCAAGTCTTCAACAGATTCCTATACACTATAGAACCGTTTTCGTTTTACGGGAAATTGAAGGGTTTAGCGTTAATGAAACTGCTGATTTATTAGATATTACGCCAGTTAATGTAAAAGTCCGGCTGAATAGGGCAAAAGCCATGCTGCAAAAGCAATTAGAGCAATTCTATTCTTCCGGGGACTTGTACGAGTTCAACTTAATTTATTGTACTGAGATCGTGAACAGGGTTTTCGCATGTATCCAGAACTCAACTTCAGAATAACTCATCTTTTATTCAACTCTTGATTTATAAGGGTAAAAATCAATGTACTTTTAGTTATAATCGACAATAAAGAAGGGCAGGGGTATTGTCATAAAGACCGTATCCTTTATATTTGCGACCCCACACAGGCAGATTCCTGTCTGTAGATGTTGACCGCCGGCCCGGTAGTTCAATGGATAGAATAGGAGTTTCCTAAACTCTAGATACAAGTTCGATTCTTGTCCGGGCTACTAAAGAAATTACCGCCTCATAAGTTCCTGACTTATGGGGCGGTTTTATTTTTGCAGTGCACATCATATTGTTTTGTTTAAAGGCGGTATCTAAAAACTAAATAACCATGAGTACAAAACTTTACGTAAACCATATCAGCAATGATGGAGCTATGGCCATTTCCATGGATAAAGAGACTGTATCTTATAACCTTCTTGTTTTGGATAAGGCATATGACAAAGACACCCCAGTATTCATTGCCGGCAAATATGTATGCCTTTTAATTCCGGAAGATGCACATAATTTAGAAATGATGTTCTTCGATATCAGGAAGAACCCTGAATCTCTGAAAGAAGTAATAGACTCTCCCGATTATGACCAATCTGTAAAAACACTGCTTACATCTATGGCGGAAAAAGTTAGCTCAGGTGACGACACCACTGCCGGTTCAATAGAACTGGTTATAGGTGATCCCCCTCAAACGCCTCTTTGATTCAATATTGAATGATAATAATATCTACTTGCTTATTGTTTTGCATGTACGTATTTTGTTTGCTGTCCTTTTGGCATTCGATTGGTGATGTCTCCCTCTCTTGCATCCACTAATTTCTTAAACCACTTTATGATGAGTGTATCACCATTTAACTCATAATCCACAGTTTGCAAGGATCCTATTCGTCCGGGGAAAGAAGAATACAAAACTTTGAATGTAATGCTGTTATTTCCTTCAACAGTGTATGTGCCCGCATGGGTATTTCTCCAAATGCCTGTTGAATCCTGTGCAACACTCGAAAAGAAACCATCATTTACAATGGCAAATTCCTTATCGTCAACAGATTGCCATGCTCCATTGAATGCGGGAGAAGAACTTTGACTTTTACTTTCTTTTTGAGTTTTTTTCTTAGACGGCGCTTGTTGCGCATTGGCTGTACAGTAGAAGAAAAAGAAGCTCACAGCCAATAACAGCAGAGATATCTTTTTCATAGTTTTTTTACAATATAAGGATTTATCTGCATTTCTGCATGGTATTGATCCCCTACTCTTAATGTAAAAATGAAAGTTTATTACAATTATGTAGTAGGCATAATGCCCTTAACGAACAGAGACTTCTTGTAGTTGTCTTATAGCTGTATCCGTTTTGGGTAATTCAATAGTCAGAATGCCTTCTGCATAAGAGGCTTTGATGCTGTCTACATCTATTTTACCCTTTAAATCGAAAGATCGTTCTATCTCTTCTGGCCTGTATTCTCTTCTGGTATAGCGCCTGTTTAGAGTATCTTTCTCACCTTGATAACGAATAGAAAGAATATCATTTTTTGTAGCAACAATGATATTTTCTTTTGCTAGTGAGGGCGCGTATAAATAGAGGATATACGCACGCTCCGTTTCTATAATATTCACAGGTGTTTCATTGGAGTGGCGCGTTGCCGCAAACCCGTAATGGTAATGATATGGTCTGTTTTCCATGGTTGAATCATTGATGCATGTTATCTAAATGAGCTTGAATCATCAAAAGGTTGTACTTCACGTAATGGTCTGCGATTAGGATCTTCATTATTGTAAAGACGCCTGTTTTCATTATTGCAACGGTCATAACGCCATCCACGTTGCCAACCCCAGGTTCTGCGACCAACAAATGCAGATAAGGCAATAAATGTTGTAAGAGCAACCAGCGCTCCAATCAAGAAGTTTCTTTGTCTCATAGTTGAATGGTTAAAAGTGTTATTGAATAGTTATTCGTTTTTCACCTTCTCTGGATACGCCTGCTTGTCCTGGGAATTGTCCATCAATGGGTATAATGTCGTCGCGGAAGCGGCTACCCCGATATGGCCAACGAGGTCCGTATCCATAACTCCACATCCCCCAGGGTCTCCAAAAGAAAAACCTGGCAATAAAAAATATAAAGAAGAAAAAGAACAGGAATGGAAAACCAAATGGTATAAAGAACAATGCAGCTCCTATAATTAAGCCTGCCAGAATTGCTTTTATTGGAAATCTCATAGTTTTAATTTTAAGTGTTAATGATGTTCCTTTCTCTAGTAGACGGCCAACTTATTTTTTTACTTTATTGGTTTTATTTTTTTTAAACTTCCTCCAATAAAAAAGAGGCTATATCATACTTTTGATACAGCCTCTTAATTTGTTTGAATATCTGTTTTATTCAGCTTTCTCATCCTCATTTTTAGCTTGTACTCGTTGTTGCCACTCTCTTCTGAACTGCTCTCTTTCTTCCGGGGTTAAATTCATTAGCTTGGTTTTCCAGGGCGGTCCTCCTCGTCTGAAACCACCTGGTGGCCCCGGACGGAAGGAACCAAATAGTATCCGGCTCAGAATGAACATGCCAATTGCCTGTCCAAACGTAATTGATTTTACATTCAAAACATCTGTAAGAATGTTGTTCCATAAAAGCATGATGACGCCACTTATGATTAGAACTACAGTCACTATAATGATTGGAATGAAATAAAAGCGTCTCCTTTTCTTTTCCATATCAGAAATTTAATAATTTAAAAATTCTTCAAAAAGGGTTTGGAGTTTTATGCGTAAATGTTTTACAGCATATCCTTTACGGGATATGAGTGTTTTGATGTTCTCTCCGGTTGTTGCTGCTATTTCTGCAAAGGTTTGGCCTTCCAATTCATTTAGAATGAATACCGCTCTTTGTTCTTCAGGCAACTCACTAAGTCCCTCATTAAGCTGTTCCCAGAATAGGTTTTTCAGGTATTCTACTTCAGGATTACTGGGGTCTGCCAAAAGGATCTCTTTGAATTCCCATTCCCCTTCCCCGGTTTCATAAATATAATCTTCCAGCGCTTCAGGCTTATTCTTTCGATACCGGTCGATTATTTTATTGCGGGCTACCCGGTAAAGCCAGGCACCTATCTGATCAATGATCTCTGTGGTGTTCGATAACTGGAACCATACATCCTGCAAAATATCCTCGGCGTCTTCATCGGTACGCACTTTGCCTCTTATAAAGGCAAAAAGCCGTTTACTATATTCTTTAAATGAATCAGTAACTGTATTTGACCGACGCTCCATTTATTAATAATCAATATGACGATTCAACCGGATTTTTACCTTACACTGTCCATATTTTTCTGTTTCATAATCCTGCCAATTTTGTTGCATAGTACATCGAACTAACATTTTTGCCTTTAGAGTTTCTATGCTCTGGGTTAATCAAGAGAAATTAAATAAATTAGCATATCTTTTGAAAGCTACATTTTTGCGTATCCTTTGAATATTCTTCTCGGCTTGTCATATTAGCAAATAAATATTATTGAAGTCAGTCATGTAACAATTTTAAAGGCAAAGTGTATGAATACAATTTCTTTCAGCTACAATGGCAAAACTTTCGAGAGTGAGATAGAATATTCCTTACATAAAGAACCTAATTATTTCTGGTGTTATTTAAGTGACCCTGAATTGATAGAAGACCTGGGAAAGAATTGTATTTTATTTCTAATCTACAACGGAAAGTTCAAAACGCCACATTATTATTCCATTCAACACCAGTCATTAATCAACAGTATGAAGGTGTCTATCAGGCAAAAGTTTGAGATTTTTAAGGAAAAGACTGAAACAATGAAGTAGTCTTTTCTGTCGGTTGTTGTTGATCCTTTAGTTATTCTAAAAGGTCAGCAAACTTTTAAAGGCTTCATAAAATAGCTCACCAAATGTGTGTTTGGTACACTTTGTGACAAATTTTTACTATCTTTGTATGACTACAATGATGGTATTAGAAGTTAGCTGACCATTTATAAAATTGATTTTGTATTCTATCTCAATATATTGAGCTGCCTGCTCGCGGATTGTTTGCTTTTTGAATATTTGAAAGCCTGCCATTCCCCTTAAAGCTTGCCATCTGAGCCTATGCTCTGATGTCATTAATGGGACAATACAGTTTTGAGTTTATTATGGGTTCGATTCCCGTGCAGAGCGCTAAAATATAAAACCATGAAAACAACGATGAACAACATGAAAACAATGATTAAAGACCTGTTCTTTGACCGTAAACTGGTTAGGTCGATTAAAAAAGCAAATGTCAATAAAGGCCATTTATATAACCAGTTGATGAGTGGCAGGATTACATTGAAGGAATACCTGCAAGCTGCATAAGCTTGAAAATGAAAATAGAAGATGGAAGTAAGAAGGTCATCTTTCAACTTGCACAAACACCTTGTCGATCTTATTTGATAAGGTGTTTTTTTATGCAGTTTTGCCTGGTTATTTGCAATTCATAAATTACAATCCAAATTGTAGATAACCTTTAACTCTTTTTATATGAAACCTATCCAATCTATTCATCTACTTCTGATTATTCTTTCTATTACACTCTGTCTTCCAGCTGCAGCACAACATAAGACTAATGTAAAAGAGGATAAAATGAAAGCTTTTCTTCCATTGGATACCACAGCCATAGAACGCATTACAGGATTGAAAGGAAAATCAAATAATGGTGAGTACAAAATAACGATTCCGCAAAATGATCTGAGCGTCATTGTAGATGGCTTTAAAATTATTCCTGCAATGGGGTTAGGGACATGGATTGCCTTTACCCCCTCTCATAACGGAGCTATGGTGATGGGCGATATTGTGGTCACAGAAAATGACTTGAAGCCAGTGCAGCAGGAAATAATCAGGCAGGGATTGACCATAACTGCTATTCATAATCACTTTGTTCGTAATCATCCTAATGTTTTGTATATGCATTTAGGTGGTGCAGGAAATACAGAACAAATGGCTCAGAAGGTAAAGGCTGTCTTAGATAAAGTAAAAGAAGCGAGAGGCATTGATCCGGCAAAGGGCACTGGCTCAGCTGAATTTGTTACGAATACACTTGATACGAAGATGCTGGATGATATTTTAGGATACAAAGCTGAAATGAGTAAGGGCGTTTATAAGTACACGATTGGCAGGCCTGATGTGCAGCTACGTGAACATGGTGTGGCGGTAAGTTCATTTCTTGGATTTAATACCTGGGCTGCATTCCAGGGTACAGCCGAGCGAGCTGCTGTTGCCGGAGATTTTACGATGCAGGAAGATGAAGTCGCGCCAGTGATTAAAGCATTGGTAGAAAGTGGTATTGAAGTAGTTGCTGTTCATAATCATATGGTGCATGAGCAACCAAGGATATTTTTCCTGCATTATTGGGGAATAGGAAATGCTGAACAATTGGCAAAAGGACTAAGAGCTGCATTAGATAAAACCGGGAATCGAAAGAGTAATACTGCTGCTCATTGAAATTGATTGGAGAGTTTTATTGTTTCATTTATTAACTAAGGAAAAGACATGTCTAAACTATTTAGTCCACTGCAAATACGCAGTGTAACATTGAAGAACAGGATCGTAGTTTCTCCTATGTGTCAATACTCAAGTACGGATGGCTTTGTAAATGACTGGCATGTTGTGCATTTGGGAAGTAGGGCAATAGGTGGTGCCGGGTTGGTGATCTTTGAAGCAACGGCTGTATCTCCAGAAGGGAGGATCTCGCCATTAGACCTTGGTATTTGGGAAGACGGGCATATTGCTGGCTTAAAGAGAATTGTAGACTTTATTCATGCACATGGCTCTGTGGCAGGTATTCAATTGGCTCATGCGGGAAGAAAAGCCAGTCATACTGAGCCGTGGAAGGGCGGTAAGTTTCTAAGTGCAGCTGAAGGAGGCTGGCAGATAGTAGGGCCAAGTCCTATTCCTTTTTCTCAAGGCACAGATACTCCATTGGAATTAGATGAAGAAGGGATTCAAAAGGTAATTATTGATTTCAGGCGGGCTGCTGTTCGTGCACTGGATGCAGGTTTTAAAGTGATTGAAATACACGCTGCTCATGGTTATTTGTTGAACCAGTTTTTATCTCCTTTAAGTAATCATCGGACAGACGAATATGGTGGTTCATTTGAAAACAGGATCAGGTTGCTGGTACAAGTGGTGGAGACCGTTAGACAGTTGTTGCCTGATGATTACCCTCTATTTGTGCGGGTCTCAGCTACGGACTGGACTGAAGGTGGATGGGCACTGGAAGACACCGTGCAGTTGGCCAGGGTATTGAAGGATAAAGGGGTAGATCTTTTTGACTGCTCATCCGGGGGAAATGTACCTCATGCACAGATCCCCGCAGGACCAGGATACCAGGTTCATTTTGCAGAAGAAGTGCGTAAACAGGCTGGAGTTTTAACTGGTGCTGTTGGGTTGATCCTTGAAGCACAACAAGCAGAGGCTATTTTACAGAATGACCGGGCCGATCTCATTTTGCTGGCCAGGGAGCTATTGCGTGATCCTTATTTTCCTCTGCATGCCGCTATTGAATTAGGAGAGGATATTCCATGGCCGGACCAGTATGTGAGGGCGAAACCAAGATTATAGTAAGGCTCAAGGTTAAAGTCTCTTTCATTTCAACCTCAGGCTGTTGGTTACAACACTCACGCTACTCAGGGCCATTGCTGCGCCTGCAATCATCGGGTTGAGCAGAAAACCGTTAATGGGGTAGAGCAAACCAGCTGCAATGGGAATACCAATGATGTTATAAATAAAAGCCCAGAAGAGGTTTTGCCTGATCGTACGTACGGTATTGCGGGATAGTTTCAACGCAGCAGGTATGCGGGACAGGTCGGAAGAGATCAACGTCATTTTGGCTACATCCATAGCGATGTCGCTTCCCTTGCCCATTGCAATGCTCACGTCGGCCTGGGCCAGTGCATGGCTGTCATTGATACCATCGCCTACCATTGCAACGATTCTACCTTTTGATTGCAAGTCTTTTATAAATTCTGCTTTATCCTGAGGCAAAGCTTCTGCCTTGAACGCTTTGATACCAACCTGCGCGGCTACTGCCGCCGCTGTTTGACTGTTGTCTCCTGTGAACATATAAACGTCTATGCCCAACTGCTGCAATTGCTGAACGGCCTGGCGTGAGGAAGGTTTTACTTTGTCAGCAATTGCTATGACAGCCAACACCTTTTTGCTGTTGGCAAAAAATACCACAGTTTTTGCTTCTGCCCGTTTTTGCTGGCTCCATTTAGTTACACCTTCATTTGGTTGTATACCATTTTGCTGAAGTAATGCTGAAGTGCCTACCATGTATTTTTCACCATTGAAAGAGGCTGCAATACCAGCGCCTGTAATGGCTTGTATGTTGGAGAGCTGCACTGAACCAGATAATGCTAAATGTTTGCTTACTGCTTCTGCTAATGGGTGTTCTGAAGCTCTTTCCAGGCTATACAAAATAGCCTTGTTATCACTGGTTTCTTCTACCCACAATATATCTGTTACTTCCGGTGTGCCTTCTGTGATGGTTCCGGTTTTGTCCAGAACAATGGCGTTTACTTTATGTGACAGTTCCAGACTTTCTGCATCTTTGATCAGTATGCCGTTTTCTGCTCCTTTACCTACGCCAACCATGATGGCGGTTGGTGTTGCCAGGCCAAGGGCGCAAGGACATGCAATAACCAGGACTGTTACCAGGGCTAACAGGCCTTGGGTTAGTCCATTTTCTCCACCTAATAAAAACCATGCAATAAATGCAATGACGGCAATGCTGATGACAATGGGAACAAAGATGCCTGCGATCTTGTCTACCAGTTTCTGAACCGGGACTTTTGAGCCCTGCGCTTCCTGCACCATTTTGATGATGTGCGCCAGAAGCGTTTCTCCACCCACCTTTTCTGCCTTGAATTGAAAGCTGCCTTTCTGGTTAATTGTGCCTGCAAATACTTTGGCGTCTTTTTGCTTTTCAACAGGTACAGGTTCGCCACTGATCATGCTTTCATCTACGTAGGATCCGCCTTGTATCACCGTGCCGTCTACAGGGATCTTTTCGCCAGGCTTAACCAATATCACATCACCTACCTGTACCTGCCTAATGGCTATTTCCTGAATACGTCCGTCATGTTGAACGACCGTAACAGTTTTGGGTTGCAGTCCCATTAGTTTTTTGATGGATGATGATGTGGAGCCCTTTGCTCTTTCTTCCAGAAGCCTGCCCAATAAGATAAATGCAATGACAACAGCAGCCGCCTCAAAGTATACGTGCGCATGCAATCCCCTGTTGTGCCAGAACTGAGGATAGAGGGTATTGAAAACACTAAAGATGTATGCTATACCAGTACTTAGGGCTACTAAGGTATCCATATTGGCAGAACGATGCTTTGCCTGCTTCCATGCATTGATAAAGAATTGGCGGCCAAATACCAGGACTACAGGTGTTGCCAGCGCCCACATGATATAATTTGCATAAGGAATGTTCATGAAGAACATGCCTATGATGACCAGGGGCACCGATAAAGCCACAGACCAGAGGGTATATTGCTTTAATGACAGTAACTTTTGGTGGTGTAAATCTTCCAATGTTTCTGTTGCTTCTTCAGTATCTTCAATGACAAGGTCATACCCAATGGATTGAACACTTGATTGCATTTGCTGTGGTGTAACAACAGTGGGTAAATACTCAACCTGCAGTGACGAGCTGGCGAAGTTGACAGCTGCATTGATGACGCCGGGTAGAGACTTTACCATACTTTCTGTGCTGGCTGCACAGGACGCGCAACTCAGGCCTGTAACGGGGAATGTCTTTTTGATAGTAAATACCCCATAACCCAGGTCCCTGATTGCATGGACAGCCTTTTGAGCAGCTTCACTGTCGTCTGCGGTAATCACTGCTTTATGATTATTCAATTCTATTTTATGTGAAGTGATGCCGGGAACTCTTGCCAGTCCCTTATCAACGATCAAAGCGCAATGTTCGCTTTCAACTCCTTCCAGTGGTAACTCTATAGTATTGTTCTTTGTAGTATCCATTTCTGTCGATTTTGTATACTGCAAAGGTCCTAACAAGCGTCGGTGTGACTGTTATATGATTATGGATAAAAGTTATATCCTGGGCAATCCCCAGCACGCCCCCAGTCCGCCTAAGGCGGAGAGCATCAAAGCACAAGGCAAACATTTAATGCTAAATAACACTTTTAAAAAGGGGCGAGTTAGATATTATCCAAGGTTTTCCTGTGGACGTTACCTGTTTTTTTGAAAGTGGATGGTGTCATGCCAGTTACCCGTTTGAATTGAGCTGACAGGTGTTGTACGCTACTGTAGCCAAGCTTCCATGAGATCTCATTCAAAGCGAATTCATCATAGATCAGCCATTCTTTCACTTTCTCTATCTTCTGTTGAATGAAGAATTGTTCGATAGTAATGCCTTGTTGTTCGGAGAAAAGCTTGCTTAAGTAGGAGTAGTCTTTGAACATGCTGGCTGCTAAGAAGTTACTCAGGATAAAGTGCTCTTCAATTTCTCCTGATTGTACTTTTTGAATGATCAGGCTTTTGATCTTTTCAATCTGTTGTTTCTTTAGATCATCCAGTAATTCAAAGCCAACTTTCTGTAATGATTGGTTAATTTGATCTCGTTCTGTATCACTCAATGGTTCTGCCAGTTCGGCCTCGCCAAGGTTTACTTTCTCAGTCTTTATTCCGTGTTCTTTCAGAATCTGTTCTACAGTCATAATGCACCGGGAGCAGACCATGTTTTTAATGAATAATTTCATAGTAGGGATCAAATGACTAAAGGTAGTAAACAAATATGTTTACAAGTTTTTCAACATCCAGATATTACAGCCAAAGTGACCTGAATTGCCGAGGGGGGCATTGAGCGGTTGAAAGCCCAGTTTTTCGTATAAGCTGATGGCTGAATTAAATTCTGGCAGGCTTTCTAAATACACCTGTTTGTAACCAAGTTCTTTTGCTGTATTTAGGCACTGCTCCATCAACTTCCTTCCTACGCCTTTCCCCCTTGCAAAAGATGCTAAATAGAATTTTGCAAATTCACAGCAGCCATCAGGCAAGCCTGGGGTTGGAAATATGCCGGCGCAGCCTGCTAATTGCCCGTCTACTTCTGCAACCCAACATACAGAGCGGGGTGTTTGAAAAAGGCTATAAAGATCGTCGGTGGTAGGATCAAAATATACAGTACCTGGCCTGGCGGTATCGTATTCTTCAAATACGGTACGGATGATAGATGCTAAAGATTTGTTGTCCTCTTGTTTTATGGTTCTAAGTGTGATCGTGTTCATAAAGTGTGCTAATGGATATTGAAGTATTGTGTCCTGTTTCTATATTTCTTAATAACTCATTTCGTTCAGTTTTACTTTTCCTTTAAAGGTCCAGAATACAAATGAAGTATATAACGCGGCCAATGGTACCCCAACGGCCACAAAGAGCAGCATGATCTCCAGCGATTTGGAAGAGGAGGCTGAATTGAGAACCGTGAGTGTATAAGCCGGGTTGGTGGTTGAAATCAGCAGTTTCGGATACAGTTCAATGGCCACAATTACAAGCAGCAAACTTACCGTAAGAGAAGATGAAAGGAAGGCATATAAATATTTCCTTTTGGTGATCTGACGTGTAATGTTGGCAATACTTAAAACCATAATCACAGGTATTACAAACATCCAGCTATTGTGCCGGATCGTGTTGGTTAAATGTGGTACATACAACAATGTATAAAAGCTTAACAGCAGGATGCTGATTGCGAAAAAGATTGTCGTATTCTTGACCATGACGGTAAGCTTGGCATACAAACGGCTTTCTGTTTTCATGACCAGGAATATAGCACCATGCATCATAAATAGCGCAAGGGTGGTGATACCTACCATGATGGCATATGGATTCAGGAAATAAAAAACGCTGCCGGTAAAGTTCCCGTTGGCATCTATAGGAATGCCGATAAGGACATTTCCCAAGACAACGCCTAGCATCAGTGCGATCATGGCGCTGGAAATACAATAAGAGACATCCCATGTTTTACGCCACCATTGCATTGTTTCTTTACTTCGAAATTCGATAGAGATCGCACGGAAAATCAGCATGGTGAGGAAAAGCATGAAGGGGATATAGAAGGCAGAAAATACCGCTGCGTATACTTTGGGAAAACCAGCAAAGAGGGTTCCCCCGCCAATTACCAGCCATACTTCATTACCATCCCATACCGGACCTATGGCATTCAATGCAATACGCCTGCTTTCTTCTTTATTGAAAAACAGGTGCAGGGCTCCGGCTCCGAGGTCAAAACCATCGAGAATAGCATACCCGGTAAAGACTGCGCCAATTACCAGGAACCACCATGTGGAATAATCTATATTTAAGAAGGTACCCATAAAGTTGATTTTAAAATTGTTGTGCCATTTCTTCTAGTTTCGGACTGTGTTGTACAAAGTCGGTATCCGGTCCATGTTGGATCTTTTTATTAAGTAAGTATAAAAAGAGGATGAGCAAAAGTGTGTACACCAGTGTAAACAGGATGAGCGAAAATAATACCTGGTTAGCCGTTACGGCTTTTGAAAGTGCATCTGAAGTCCGTAGCAGGCCATACACCACCCAGGGTTGCCTGCCTGTTTCGGCTGCATACCAGCCCATCTGGTTGGCGAGCTGAGGTAAGAGTACAGAGAACATAAAGATCTGTAGCAACCACTTTTTTTCAAACAGCTTTCCTTTCCACCATAGCCAGGACGCATACAATGTAAGGGCGATCAGGATCATGCCAATAGCTACCATGATGTGGTAGGATTGGAACACTATGTTCACTGAGCCAGGGCGGTCTTCTTTAGGGAAACTTTTTAGTCCCCTGATGGGAGTGGTAAAATCCTGGTGGGTTAAAAAGGTAAGTCCGCCTGGTATTTTTAAGCCATAGGTTTTTTCTTTTTCTTTATTCACGTAACCTACCAAATACATATCAGCAACTGCAAGCGAATCAAAATGGCCTTCCATGGCCGCCAGTTTAGCCGGTTGGTGTTCTGCCACCACTTCTGCCGATCTATGACCCAGGAACAATTGAGACAATGAAGATATCGTTGCAATGACCAGTGCAATCTTAAAAGCTGATTGAGCAAATTCAATATACTTTTTCTTCAACAGGTAATAAGCTGAGATGCTTAACACCAGGAAAGCGCCAGCAAGGAATGCGCCCACCCAAACGTGCAAAACCCGTTCAACAGAAGAGGGATTGAAGACCATGGCCCAGAAATCTGTGATTTCTGCTCTTGCCTCCATGCCTTGTCCTGCGATTTTAAAACCGCTTGGTGTTTGCTGCCAGGAGTTTGCCACTACGATCCAGATAGCTGAAAACATGGAACCCAGAAATACCATGACTGTTGCAAAGAAGTGGACCTTAGGTCTTACCCTGCCCCAGCCAAAAAGCACTACTCCCAGGAAACCTGACTCCAAAGCAAAAGCAAAGATCCCCTCAGCAGCCAGGGCTGAGCCAAAGACATCGCCTACATATTTGGAGTAGGTTGCCCAGTTGGTGCCAAACTCGAATTCCATCACAATACCAGTAGCAACACCAAGGCCGAAGATCAGGGCAAATATTTTGGTAAAGAATTTGGTCATGTCCTCGTACATCTTGTTGCCAGTTTTCAGGTACAGCCCTTCCATGGCTACCATGCAGAGACCGAGGCCTATACTCAAAGGCGGATAGATATAATGAAAAGAAATGGTGAAGGCAAATTGTATACGGGATAGTATTTCTACATCCATGATATATAATTGAAATTAGGAAATGGTGAAATAGATAGGGGAAACAACCGTTGGACTGAGACTACAAAGGTATTCAAATTGAAAATTGACGTTCAATAAAAAAGCTGCCTTTCAAGGGCAGCTTTTTGTAAATTAGGAAGTTAAGCATTATGCATTAACATATCGGGCATTCGCAAAGTCGCCAAATGTTTCACCCTCTTTTCTTTGTTGCTTGAACTCGCCGAATATGCTATCCAATTCGGATAGGATCTGGCTTTCGTTCAGGCTTTCCTTATAGAGTTTGTTCAAACGCAAGCCATACCTGTCGCCACCCAGGTGCATGTTGTAGTGACCTAAAGCCGTTCCTACAAAAGCTATTTCTGCAGCAAAAGGACGGGAGCAGCCATTTGGACAGCCGGACATGCGCATGATTAATTCTTCATCTTCCAGTCCATGCTTTTGAAGCAGTGGCTCTATCCTGGAAATCAGTGTTGGCAAGTAGCGCTGCGATTCAGCTAGTGCTAGGGCACAGGTATTTAAGGCAACACATGCTATTGCATTGCTGCGAAGGGCAGAAGGATTATTGGTATGTTCGATGATCTTAAAACGCTCCAGGATCTCTTGTATCACTGGTTTGTCTTCTTTACTGATGTCGGCAAGGATCACATTCTGGTTAGATGTGAAACGGAAATTAGCTTTCCCTGTTTCAGCTACCTCCAGCAAAGCTGTTTTCAATGCTACCTTTTCATCATCCAGTACTCTTCCGTTTTCAACAAATACTGAATAATTCCAAAGGCCTTGATGGTTTTGCTCCCAGCCATAATGATCCTTCCGCCTGTTGAAAGCAAAAGGTTTAGCTTTTTCAATGGTGAATCCACATCTTTTTTCCAATTCTTCTTTCCACCATTCTATGCCAAGGCGGTCAACTGTATATTTCAGGCGGGCCAGCTTGCGGTCGCTACGGTTACCGTAGTCCCTTTGAATGGTCAGGATTTCATACACCGCTTTCAATACCTTTTCTTCGGTATCTACAAAGCCCAAAACTGAGGCCAGACGTGGATAATGATCGGGATTGCCATGTGTTGATGACATACCACCTCCAATAGCAATATTGAAACCTTTCAGTTCATTGTTTTCAACAATTGCAATGAGTGCAAGATCGTTGGTGAGCACATCAGCGTCGTTGTTCGGAGGAATCGCCAGCCCGATCTTGAATTTACGAGGCATATAACGATCCTGGTATAGAGGATCTTCCTCCAGTTGTTTATCCGCTAATTTTTCAGCATCCAGCCATATTTCGTAATAACCATTTGTTTTAGGCAGCAACAGATCACTGATTTGTTTGGCAATTGTAAACACCTGTTCATGTACAGGCGACTCCTTGGGGTTGGAAGTGCAGATCACATTCCTGTTGATGTCGCCACAGGTAGCCAGCGTGGTTAAACCTGCTTCGTTAAATGCCTGCAGTGTTGGTTTAACCCTCGACTTTAAAATACCATGCAGTTGAATTGTTTGCCTTGTTGTAATCTTAATGACCCCGGTTGAATTTTCACCTGCAATGTGATGTAGGGCTATCCATTGCTCTGGTGTCATGAAGCCACCGGCTAAACGCAAACGGATCATGAAAGAATAAAGGCGCTCTAGTTTCTTCGCTGCTCTTTCTTCTCTTCTGTCACGGTCGTCCTGCAAGTACATACCATGAAAGCGCACCAATGAGTGATCATCTTCATAGATATTCCCTGTGATCTCATTTTGCAGGCTTTCCTTGATGGTTCCGCGCAGGCCGTCACTGGCCATCTTTATTTTCTCTGTAGGAGACAGGTTCGTATTACTTTTTGCCATAGTTGTACAATCATCGTCTTTTATATATGCTCATTGTCAATTGAAAAAAAATCATGAGCACATAGGAGCTAAACAGTTGCTAATTAGTTTTTATTGGGTTGGGGAGTATAGCGTAAGTAGGGTTTTACTACTCTAACTCCTTTAGGGAACTTTTTAATTGCATCTTCGGTACTGATAGCAGGTACTACAATTACATCTTCACCATCCTTCCAGTCAGCAGGCGTAGCTACACCGTTATTGGCTGTTAACTGGAGTGAGTCCAGAACACGTAAGATCTCCACAAAGTTGCGGCCTGTAGAAGCAGGGTAGGTAATTGTCAACTTGATCTTCTTATCAGGACCAATCACGAATACAGAACGAACAGTTGCAGTGGCAGAGGCATTGGGGTGGATCATGTCGTATAATCCGGAAACTACACGTCCTTTGTCTTCTATCAATGGAAACTGAACGGAGGTATTCTGAGTTTCATTTACATCTTTGATCCAGTTGTAGTGATCTTCTACGGAGTCAACGCTCACCACCAATACTTTTACATTGCGCTTTTTGAATTCTTCATGTAGTTGTGATGTTCTTCCGATTTCAGTGGTACATACTGGCGTGAAGTCTGCAGGGTGGGACATGAGTACACCCCAGCTATTACCTAAGTATTCGTGGAAATCAATTTCACCTTCTGTTGTTACTGCTTTAAAGTTGGGGGCTGTGTCTCCGAGTCTTAAGCTCATTTCAATGGGTTTTATTTGTTAGAAATTAGTGAGTTGCCTGTTATTGGCTATGAGTTTTGAGTGAGAACCGTTTACTCTTAACCAATAATTTTTTAGTATACATCTTTATGGAATCTGCCTTCTTCTTTTAATTGTGAGATGAATTCACTTGCTTCTTCAATGGTTTTGTTGCCATGTTGGCGAATGATTTGAAGGATTGCATCCTCTACGTCGAAACTCATTGGGTCCTTAGCGCCGCAGATATAAACAGAAGCTCCGTTGGTTAACCATTCATAGAACTCCTGTCCATATTGAAGCATTTTATGCTGTACATATACTTTCTCTTGCTGATCCCTTGAGAAAGCCACATTCAGGTTCGTGAGTGCACCAGTGTCTTTCCAGTTCTGCAATTCGGTTTGATACAGGAAGTCTGTAACAAAATGCTGGTCGCCGAAGAAAAGCCAGTTGCGTCCGCTGGCACCTGTTGCATCCCTGTGTGCCAGGAAAGAACGGAAGGGGGCGATACCCGTGCCTGGCCCGATCATGATCATGTCTTTGTCTTCCTGAGGCAGGCGGAACTGGTTGTTTTTATGGATATAAAATTCAAATTCGGTATCAGCCTGTAGTTGCGACAAATAGTCGGAGCACAAACCATAATGTGCTTCATCATTCACATAGAATTTATCTCTTGCTACAGTAATATGCACTTCACCATTATGGGCTTCCGGTGATGAAGCAATAGAGTAAAGGCGGGGTGCAATGGGTTCCAATACTTCCACCAGATCTTCAAGTTGAATCGTCTCATTCAACGGGTAAATACGCAGTAGTTCCAGTAGACCGATTCTTGTAACTGGTATATCCTGCTTTACCAAACCTGCATACTTACTCACCACTCTTTCTGGCAGATAGCAGATGTTCAGTTTCTTTCTGAATAATTCTTCTGTACTAATCTGCTCGTTTTTATAAGTAATAGAGGATGTTTTATCTACGTCCAATAGATCAAGTATTGCTGCAACCAGATGTGCGGGGTTTTCAGGGATCACACCTAATGCATCTCCGGGCAGGTATTCCAGATCTTCAGCAATGATTTCAATGTGGTGGGTCTCTTTTTTAGAACCCCTGTCGTTCAAGTTGATGTTCGTTGCAATGCTGCCTTTGTATATTTTTTTACCTGTTGATTTCTTAATGGCTGGTGCCTTTGTTGTCGCAGTCCCGCTGCTTTGATTGTTCAAACCCTCCAGAACCTGCGTGAACCAAATTGTAGCATCAGTTTCGTAGTCGGTATCACATTTCTGCAAGTTGGCGATTCTTTCACCACCCAATTTTCCTAATTGTGCGTCAACATCTTCGCCCGCTTTACAAAACAGAGGGTAGGAGGTGTCGCCTAAAGCCAGTACACTATATTTCAGTTTATCCAGCTTAAGGCTGTTGTTATGGATATGATCATAGAACTTCTTAGCCCCTGCCGGAGGCTCGCCTTCGCCCTGGGTACTGATCACTGTTAAAAAATGTTCTTCTTTGGGGAGATCAGTAAGACGGTATTGATCCAGGCTTACCAACTTCGCATTGATACCAGACTTTTTAGCTTTGGCAGCAAAATCTGTTGCCAGCTTTTTTGCATTCCCTGTTTCGGTACCATAAGCAATGGTGATCTTATTAACGGAAGGTTTTGCCGGAACAGCTTCCTGGACCTGTACCTGGCCACCCGCTGAAATGGCGCCTGCAACATAGCCGTTAAACCAAATGAGCTCTTCTCTTGTAAAGCTGGACATTACCTCTTCTACTAACTTCATTTTCAGGGATGCGATCATGGGCTTTCGTTTATTTAGATTTTGTGATATGATTGAGATTGTGAATGATCAATGGTGAATCAGGCTCTTTCGGCGAATACGTGAGTGGCTGCTTTTACATCCACCGGTTTAAAGTATTCCACATCGCTGGGGCGATTTTCCAGCCATTTGAATTGCTCGTGCAGTGCTACTACCTTTCCTATGATGACCAGTGATGGCGATTTGAATTGTGCATGGCCGTAATTTTCATTGAATTCATAGAGGCTGCTGGTGTGAATTTCCTGCAAAGGCGTTGTCGCCTGTTCAATAACCGCTATTTGTTTTTCCTGTTCAATACCATTTTCGGTTAATTTTTGAGCAACATAAAATGATGTTTCAGCAGACATGTAGAATACAAGGGTATCGTTGGTCGCTGCTAATTCTTTCCAGTATTCTTCAGTAATCACGCTGGGATCATAACAAGTCAGTAGGCGGACTGCTGTTGAATAATTCCTGGCTGTTAGTGGCATGCCCGCGTATGCGGCAGCGCCTAAAGCCGCAGTAATGCCCGGAATGATTTCGTAGGGTATTTGGTTTTGTACAAGGGTTTGCAATTCATCCAACACATTTGAAAAGATAGAAACATCGCCTCCTTTCAGCCGTACCACCAACTTGCCCTGCCTTGCATAATCCACCATCAGTTCATTGATAGTGGCTTGTGGGGTAGAAGCGCCACGGCGGCATTGTTTTCCCACATACAGCACTTCCGCTTCAGGATTTACATATTCATTGATGATGACATCACTCACCAGGCGGTCAGTTAAGACCACATCTGCAAATTGCAAATAGCGAAATGCCTTGATGGTGAGCAATTCAGGGTCGCCAGAACCTGCACCTGCTAAGACTACCTTTCCTTTCTGTTGTTGATACTGCATAATACTTCGGGCTTGCGTGCTTCTTTAAAATGAATGCTGATTGCAACGCAAAGGTGAAGGCATGTAGCCGGGAAAGGAAATCGTAAATTATTATGAGCTATAACTTAAAGTTATACTGTTGGGCGAAGTGCATAAATAAATTGGCTAGCTGCTCGGAAGCGCCTTGCCTTTGAATAAAGTAAAAGTAGCGTTCAATGGATAGCCCTTTTACATCCATAATGCGAAATGAGTTGCTGGAAAGTTCGTTGAAAACTGAGTGGATGGAAAGGAAGGCCATGCAGTCAGAATTTCTTAAATAGGCTTTGATGGCTTCTGTTGAGCCCAATTCCATTTCGATGTTCAATTGAGAGAACGTAATTCCAAAAGGCTTGAGGGCATGGGCGATCACATCCAAAGTGCCGGAACCGGTTTCCCTGACCAGGAGCGGAACTTTTTTTAGTTCATTAATGGTAAGGGAAGATTTCTTTGCCAGGGCATGATGGACATTGCTGACCAGCACAATTTCATCTTTTACATATTCAACATATTTTATGTCTTTATTCTTTGACTGGCCTTCAATAATGCCAATGTCTATATCATTATTGAGGAGCGCCTGCTCAATCTGCTCCGTGTTGCCATTCATCAACCTGACATTGACTTCCTTGTATTTCTTATGAAAGTCGGCCAGTACAGAAGGAATCACATATTGACTTATAGTAGAACTGGCGCCGAGGTGCAATAAACCTTTGTGCAGATTGGAGAAGCTGTTCATATCAAACTCCATGTTCCGGTAGATATTCAGCAACTGCTCTGTATACTGTAATAAAACCTGCCCTTGAGGTGTTAATTGAATATGGTTGCCTTTTCGGTTGAACAGGGGTACCTGGAAATATTGCTCCAACTCCTGTATGTGTTTGCTGACTGCAGGTTGCGTGATGAACAAATCTGCGGCTGCCTTGGTAAAGCTTAGCCGCTTTGCTACTGTATGAAATACTTTAAACCTGAAGTCGAACATGATTTCCTCTTTGAAACCGGCAAATTAAAGTTATTTGCCTCAGTTTTTCTCTGGGGCAGTATGATTACCAATTATTCTGATGTTCTTTAATTGTCCCGTTCCACTTTTTGAGTAGGGTTGTTTTTCCAGTTGGGATCATATCTTGTAAAGAAGGCCAGCCAGCCTGTCCTGGAAATTCTCATTAAATATGGCTGTAACGCAACCAAAAAAACGGCATTGAAGATCATCCAGTAAAAGAACCTGTTATCCTGAAATGAAAACCCTATCAGAACCCACCATGCAACAAGTGTGGCTACACAGAGTGCAACTGTTAGAGCATAAGAAACATAACCCGCACCGAAGTAGAAACCTACTTCCGGTTCGAAAGGTTGACCGCACACTGGGCACTCTTTTCTCATCTTCATGGTATTTCTCAGATGCCAGGGATTTTTATCAATGAACATATCACCTCGTCTGCACCTTGGGCATTTGCAGGCAAAAATGTTGAAAAAACCAGGTTTTCCTTCCTTCAAATCTGTAGCCATATCATTGGTTTTTGCGTTTTGAGCAGTAATCATTGCTTTACCTTTTTTGAGATGCCTGCAAAGGTACTAGAGGTACATGCCTTATTATTGGATAAATTATGGTCTTTGTGGTAGTTTTTACCGATTTGAACAGATTTTCCAGGTTTTAACATTTCATCAATGCCTTACAACTGAAGATGATCATGTATGTATGGAAGAAGGATTTAATATCAGGCTGTTGGCTAAGCTGATCTCATCCTGGTTGATGGTATGACCCATATTGTTGTACACTTTTTCCGTCACCGAGGCATTCATGTCCTTTAGAATATTTGAGGTTGCATAAACCCTTTCTACTGGCACATGTGGGTCGGGATTACTGGTGCCTATGAAGACAGGTGTGCCATTGAAATCGCCTTTATAATTTTCCGGATAGACCTTATCACCAATCAAGCCACCTGTAAATGCAACTACTCCTCCATAGCGGGTCGCGTTTCTCGTTACAAATTCAAGTGTTAAGCAGGCTCCCTGAGAGAAACCCAGGAAATAGATATTTTCTGTGGATATGCCATTACTCATGATCTCGTTGACGATTCCTTTCAGGAGGTCAATTGCAGAACTGAGCCAAGGCTCATTTTGAGCTGGCGGCGCCATGAAAGAGTAAGGATACCAGGTGTTGTTGGTTGCCTGGGGGGCTAATAATGTAAAATCAGCCACCTCAAGATAAGAAGATAAGGAAAGAATGTCCTGGGCGCTGCCGCCTCTACCGTGAATCATCAATAAAACCTTTGTAGCCTCTGTAATGTCTTTTCCCCCGGTAATTAATTGCCTTTTGTGCATCTTATTTGTATTTGTCTGGATTGATTTGAATAGGTGTTAATGTAGTTTCCAGGTCCTTCCTGTATTTTTCATATTGTTCCGGCAATTTAAGGGCTTCACCCAGGTGTTCTGCAGGTTCATCAATTCCAAAGCCGGGACCTGATGTGGCTACTTCAAACAATACCCCACCTGGTTCGCGGAAATAAATAGAGGTAAAGTAACTTCTATCCATAACCGGAGTGGGGTTCAGCATTCTTTGCGAAATTTTTACACGTACTTCGGCCTGCGTTGATGCATCGGGTGTAGCAAATGCAATATGGTGTACTGTTCCACTGCCGGCTAATCCTTTTAAGCTATCCGGCGAACAAATAATGTCGATGTAATTGCCAGGCGTGTCATTAGCTGCAAAGCGGAAACGGTTGCCCTTTTCTGCTATGAGTTTGTGATTCAATTGTTCTGTAAGCAGACCGGCGGTACGTTCATATCCTTCTTCCCAGATTTCAGCGCTGTAAAAACCTTTAACTGCATGTTCTATTGGAATATGCCCATAGGTAAATCCAGGTCGCGTATCCTTGTCTGTGAATACTAATTCCAGCCCCAGGCCATCAGGGTCTTCAAAATAAATTACCTGCTCGCCTTCAAACCGTTCAACAGGTTGTTTGTAGTTTATATCGAAACGTTTCAATCGATCCATCCAGTAGTTAGCGGAGGATAAAGGAACCGAAAAAGCAGTGGTATTCAGCATGCCTTTTCCTTGTCTTCCTTGTACAAGCCCCCCGTAGGGGAAAAACGTCAATATACTTCCGGGCAGACCTTTTTCATCGCCATAGTAAAGATGGTATGTGCCGGGGTCATCGAAGTTGACTGTTTTTTTTACCAGTCTTAAGCCTAGGATACCTGTATAGAAATCAATATTTTTTTGAGTGTCACCTGCGATAGCAGTGATATGATGTATGCCAGTGATCAATTGGTTCATAAAGGAATATTAATGGTTAATGGTGGATTCGTGATACCTGCACGTTCAAAGGTCGATAATCCTTCTAAAAATCCAATGTGCCAAATTTCCTTTCAGCAAAATCCTTTTCAGCCTGCTCTATTTCTTCCTGTGTATTCATCACAAAATTTCCTTTAGCTGCAACAGGTTCCTCTATGGGTTCTGCCGATAGATAGAGCAATTTTGCATCTGTTCTGGTCTGAATTTGAATTTCTGTCCCTTCCTTGCTAAAGACCAATAAATGATGCCCTGAAACTTCCATTTCGTTGTTGACTACGATCGTTCCATCCAGTACATACAACAATGTCCAGTAACCCTCAATCGCTTTTAATTGAAATGACTTTTCTCCTTTTACAGTTCCGAAAGCGCTCATTACAGGGGTGAAGGTCCTGATAGGGCCATTCAGGTGATCATAAGATCCACTTGCCAGCCTCAGGTCAATGCCTTCCTCCTGGAACAGCAGGGGCATGTCATCTTTTTTTGCTTGTTGATAATAGGGCGATTCCATTTTGTATTTTGCAGGAACATTTACCCACAGCTGTACAAATTCATAGTTACCCCCCTTTTCAAGCAATTTCTTTGTTGGCCCTTCGCTATGTAACAAGCCTTTCCCGGCAAACATCCACTGCACTTCTCCTGATTTTAAAACTCCATTATATCCATTGGTATCATTATGATAACCTTCGCCCTGGAACATGAATGTTACCGGCGCAAAGCCTCTGTGTGGATGGGGATGGATCCGCTCCGGAGGTGATCCTGCTGGGTAGAGGTGGGGAGGTAAATGGTGCAAAACGATAAAAGGACTAGCAAAGCGAAAGTCTTTGTGTGGTAAAGATTGCAGAATGGTTTCTTCACCTATACTTTTTTTCCTGCCCTCAAGCAGGTGGTCAATTTTCTTTTGCATAGAATGTTTTTTTAAGCCTTAAACAATGTGGCGATACTAACCTAACTTAACTGAAGTCATGGTAAGTGAGCCCCCCACAGCTTTATCATTAAAGAAAGATACTGTATCCTTATTCCCTTTTAATCCTAATGTGTACATAAGAGGCAGATAGTGATCAGGAGTTGGGATGGCGAGTCTAGCCTCTCGGCCAAGACTATCATAATTGATCAATGGTGTATGATTGCCATCAGCAATCAATTGCTTGAATTTTTCATTCAAAGTCAGCGCCCAATCGTAGCCATAAGAAGAGGCATCCAATTTATCCCAGGCAACCATCCGGAGATTGTGAACCATATTGCCACTCCCAATAATGAGCACTCCTTTTTTGCGCAGTGCGTACAATTCCTTAGCGAGGTCGTAATGATATTGTGGACCTTTTGCGTAATCTATACTCAACTGAAGCACAGGAATATTGGCTTCGGGGTACATGTGCCTCACTATTGTCCATGTTCCATGGTCTAATCCCCAATCATGGTCTAATTCAACATGGGTTGACTTCAACAAGGATGCTGTTTCTTTTGCCAATGCAGTATCACCCGGAGCAGGATATTGCACTGCAAATAGTTCCGGAGGGAATCCTCCAAAGTCGTGAATGGTTTTTGGGAAATCCATTGCAGTGATGCGGGTTCCCTTGCTCAGCCAGTGTGCTGAAACCACTAGTACAGCTTTGGGGGTTGGAATTTCCTTTGCCATTTTCGTCCAGCGTTGGCTAAACTCATTGTCTTCTATTCCGTTCATGGGAGAACCATGCCCAATGAAGAGAACAGGCATTAAATACCCATCCTCTTTTAAATCGCTTGTAAACCTGTTGAAGGCCGATAAAGATGTCATGCCTACTACTCCTGTTATGATTGTTTTTATAAATTGTTTTCGTATCACTTTTGATTAGTTATGTAAAATTTTCCAGCCTGCCAGCCAATTATAGTTGTACTTCATGCCCAATTGGATGAGCAGCAGCTGCATGTTTTCCAGGGTTCTGCTTACTGTCAGGTCGCCTGCAATTATTGGATTGAACCCAACAGTACTTACCAGTTCAGAAACTGTTTGCAGGGCTTCTGCATCGTTTCCGGCTATAAAGGCATCTACTTGCTTGCCGTCAATTACAGGCATAGAAAAGTCGGCGGCAAACGTGGTATTAAATGCCTTTATCACTTTTGAGTTAGGTAGTAATTTTTGTAATTCTTCTGCTGCACTTGTGTCCGGAGCTGTTGCCAATCCGGTATGAGTTTCGTTAAGAGGATTGGCGATGCTAATCACGATCTTTTGATTAGCTACCTCCCTGATTTTTTCGGCAACTTCATTTTGTGCCCCGTAAGGAACTGCCACAATTATGATATCAGCTTCCCAACAGCCATTATAGTTGCTATCAATCGCTTCTACGTCTGCGGCAGGGTTTGCATTTTTGATTTCATTAACGATTGGCTCAATCTTCTCCTGATCCCTTGCATAAAGAAGTAACCTGTAATTTCCCTTGGATAGGTTTTGGGAAATTGCAGAGCCCATATTGCCTGTAGCTCCAATTATATTTATGGTTTGCTTTGTTTGCATTTTGTTGTCTTTAATAATGCAAAACTACTCCAGTGTAAGGGCCTGCTCCATTGAGTGTAAGCAAGAAAAAACATTGACCGAAATCAATTAAATGTAATGAGTGGTGAGTGTTAGTGACCATATTCATCACTCATTACCCATTCCGATCATTTCTCCGCAATTTTTTTGCGTAAGCGGCTCAACGTTTCAGGCTTTAATCCCATATAGGAAGCGATCATGTGTTGCGGCACACGTTGAACAATGTCGGGATAGAGATTGATAAAGCTGTTGTATCGCTCTTCTAAAGGCTGGCTGATAATTGAGGTCAATCTTTTTTGCATGGCTAAATAAGCACCTGTAACCTGGAGCCGGGTATATGTTTCATATTTAGGGCATTTTTTTAAGATCTCTTCCTGGGCAGATTTGCTGATCAATACCAATTCAGAATCTTCAAGTGCATCAATATTATAGGTTGCCGGCTCTCCTGTCAGGAAGCTATAAAGGTCTGATATCGTCCATCCCTCCAGTGCAAATTGGATGATGTGCTCATTACCTTTCTCATCTACTGAATAGGATCTTAATGCGCCCTTTTCCACAAAGGCGATCATTTTGCAAACCTCACCTTCCTGTAAAAGATATTGTCTTTTACGGATTTTTTTTGGTGTCAGATAATCCCTGATGATATCCTGTTCTTCCTGGGTAAAAGAAACCTTTTCATTAAGCTTTTTGAAAAACAACTCATACATAGCGCTTCAAAATAACTAATAAAGCGTGAAGCGTGGCATAATAATTAATTAGTTTTTTAGCAACTGTAATTTTATGGATGACCATTATGTGATCCCGTCGCAAGCCAAAATTGGGCACGTGCACTTAAAAGTAGCTGATTTGAAACGAGCCCTTGATTTTTACCATGGACTCTTAGGGTTTGAAGTGACCCAATACTATGGGGAAGATGCCGTCTTTGTTTCAGCAGGGGGATATCATCACCATATCGGATTGAATACGTGGCATAGCAAAGGTGCAGGACCTGCACCGCACAATAGTTCAGGGCTCTATCATTTAGCTATTCTTTATCCCACACGTAAAGATCTGGCCATTATTTATAAGAGATTGAAAGATGCACAGTATCCATTGGACGGCGCCTCTGATCATGGCGTATCAGAAGCGCTTTATTTGCGTGATCCGGACAATAATGGCGTTGAACTCTATTGGGACCGGCCGAAGGAATTGTGGCCTATAAAGGACGGTTTGTTACAGATGGTTACAATGCCTTTACATATAGCAGATCTCCTGAAAGAACTGTCCGCAGATTAATGTGCGGTTAGATCCAGGCGCATAACATGAATGTCACGGTACTCATCTTTAAATCCTTCAAAAGGAAGGATTTCTGTTTTGGTAATATGAAAACCAATTTTTTCATAGAATTGAACTGCTTTACTAGTGTCCATCGATTTAAGCCAGACTGTTTTTACATGATCTTCTTTTGCCTTGTCAATAATCATTTGAACAGCCACCCTTCCAATGCCTTTGTTCGTAACCTTCTTCAAAAGGTAAAGGCGTTCCAATTCTATACATTCCCCGGCGGATGTCTCATTAAATGAACGGTTCCTATTTATTTTTAGAAAACCAACTATTTCGTCATGATTCAATACAAAATAGAAAGTGGAATCCGGATCATTCATTTGTTGCAGTAAACTTTGCTCACCAAATGAGCGATCCATATACCACCATGCATATTGATCATCTGTCCATAAATACATGTAATGCTCCTGGTACGATTGTAAGGCTACCTGCCTTAAAATGGATATATCTTCAAGGTTACATTTCCGGAGCTCAATTGCTTGCATTTAATTGGGTACTTTAATCTGTTTTATGAAAATTGAGGTGCAATTTGCATAAAAATGCGGTTATGCAGGCATGAAATTACTGCGTTATATTTTTTGCATCCTCTCTCATAATCACTGTTACAGATCCGCCTTCCGGAGTTTCGCGTTCGCTCTCAACAAAGTACATATCTATTTCACCAATGTTTTTAGCATATATTTTTCCCCTGGGGGTGCAGATGAATTTATGCTTGACCATTTCGCAGGCAGCAGCTGATACATTGATTTGTCCTGGCTCTCCGTTGCTTTCCATTCTACTGGCTATATTAACTGTACTACCCCAGATATCATATGCATACTTTTTCCTGCCAACGACGCCTGCCACTATTGGGCCTACATGTATGCCAATACGGATGTCCCAAACAGCAAGTCCTAGTTCCAGTCTTTTGCTGTTATAACCGTGAATAAACTCTCTGATCTCCATAGCCGCTTTTACAATCCTGATGGGGTGGTCGCTATCTGGGGTGGGTATGCCTCCGGCACACATATAAGCATCACCAATGGTCTTTATTTTTTCAAGGTTGTATTTTTCAATAATGTTGTCAAAGGCCATAAAGCAGCTGTTCAACTCTTCTACTAATTCCTGCGGCGGCATTTTATCGGCAATACTTGTAAAGCTTTTAAAATCAGTAAACAGGACTGAAACATTTTCATAATGCCTTGGCGTAGCAGTGCCAGAAACCTGCAGCTCTTTGGCAACTTCGGAGGGAAGTATATTCAAAAGCAGGTGTTCGATCTGAGCTTTTTGCCGGTCAAGAATCTTGTTGATTTTCACCTTTGCCAGGAAGTTGCGGAAAATAATAAACGCTATGACACCCAACATCACAAGTCCCAGCATAAGGGCCTGTTTCGCCTGTCTCTGTCGTTTCACCTCCAGCTCTCTTATGGCCTTATCTTTTGTAAGGAGATTGATTTCACCCTGTTTCTTCTGCAGGTTGAAGTCAAATTCCATTCTTGTTAGTTTTTTATCGGTCTCTATGTTATACAAAGTATCTTTTACATCTGTAAAAAGGGTTTGGTACTTGAAGGCTTCATCATATTGCTTTGCACTGGCATAAGCAGAAGATAAACCCTGGTAGATATCTTTCAGTTCATCAAGCGCATTGATCTCTCTGCCAATGACTTCTGCTTTACTGAAGTAATCTAATGCTGTTGGCAAATCTCCTTTCGCTCTGTAGGTGTTAGCCAGTCCCAACAGTGATTGTGCCATGAATTGCTTTCTGTTGTATTCAACTGATTGGGCGGCAGTATATGCCTTGGTGTGAAATCTCAAGGCCTCATCATACTTTCCCTGTTTTTTATAAACCTTACCAATAGCGTTGTATACAAAAGGCAAGCTGCTTTCATCTTTTGCATCCCTGTAAGCTTTTAATGCTTCTTCATAATAATGCAGCGCTAAAGAATCTTTGCCTTTATTAAAGTATACTTCACCAATATTGGCGGAGGTGCCTGCAATGTCATTATATTCTTTGACCGTTTTGCCTAGGTCCAGGGCCCTGAGGTAGTAGTCCAGGGCTTTGTCGTAAGTTTCCTTTTTCAGAGCATACACATTGCCGACATTTTGCAAGGCTGTAACGATCCTTAATTGATCACCAGATTGTTCACCTGCCTTTAAAGAAGCCAGGTAGTTTGCTAATGCTTTTTCATAGTCGCCCTGTGCATTATAAATAACGCCTATGTTGTTTAACATGTTAGAAACCCCTGACAGGTCTTTGATAGATTTAAAAACCTCCAGTGATTGAGTCCAGTATTGAATAGCTTCAAAGGGCTTGCTCTGGTAGAAATAAACAAATCCCAGGTTTTTTAATGCCAAAGCAGTACCCTTAGGGAATTTAATTTGATCTGCCAGTTTCTTTGCTTGCAAACTGTAGCTTATGGCCTGGTCCGGATTGCTTCCAGCCAATTCTTTGCTTTTGGCCAATAGGGTATTCAATGCAGATGTATCAGCTTGTACGTCTGAAGGAGACTGCCCTGAACCTTTAATGATCAATGTAAAGCAACAAACGCACGCAACAATAATTTTACTTCTCATACTTTACTGTTTTACATAGATATCTATATTGCATTCATAGGGTAAGATCTGTTATTGTGTACCCTTTTTCAATACAGTGAATGTTTCATATCTATCGTCAACTTTTGCCCTGATGAAATAAGTTCCCTGTGCCCAACCTGATATATTGATTTCAAGACTATGTTCGGATAGTTTTTTTACATGATGAACGCCAAAGCTTCTTCCGTAAGCATCGTATACCTGGATGGCTTGTGTACTGATCGTTCCGCTGATCGCATCAATGATGACCATATTGGTGGCTGGATTTGGATAAGCAATCTTTCTTTCCGGGCTTGTTTGTTCCAAATTACGCTCAGATGGCGGCATGGCTTGTATACTGGTTATAACATTGTTGGCTCCGCAGCGATTAGAGGTTGAACTGGCGCTGCTACCCACTGAACTTTTCTGATTCACATCAAATGTGGCAACTGTCCAGATCAATTTTGTTCCATCAAAGTGTATTGGGAACCTGTGGGTGCCAGTCAGGAACTTTACAGGTGGCTGACCGATATAAGAATTTGGTGCTGCTGTAAAGAAGTTATCCTCACCAACCGGAACATATATTGTTGATCTATTATCATTGGTATAACCAAAGTAAGCAATATAGTCAAAGCCTGATGGATCATCAGGTACGTAGGCTACACATTCCAGGAATGGCTTGATCTTTTTGGCGCCTTTGCCTTTTGGATTTACAATTAAAGTTCCCGGTTTATATAAAGGGTTGTATGTAACCGGAAATACAAACTGTACGTTTTTAGGCGTGATCGTGTATTCGCCGGCATTGCCAGTGTAAGTAGGAGAGAGTGTAAATTGAGGGCCTGATGATATTGTGACCTGCTGGTTGTCAAAATATTGGAAACCTGTCATTGTTGATGTGAACTTCGGTAAGGTGCCGCCCTGGAATATGAATGTGTCTTTTGCTGTTACGTTAAGGTCGGAGATATTGATCGTAAGTGTACCAAGTCCATAGGATAATTCGAAGTTGCCGTTGAGAAATGCTCCGGGTACAACCCTATATACGCCTGCTGTATAGCCTGTAATCATATTGACGGAAGCGATGTTTGTTATGGAGGCATTAGAACTATAAACATCTAAGGAGTCTATGATCAATATCAGCTTATTGTTGCTGGTGGTAGTCACGGTTTCACTATTGAGAATCGGTGCAGCATTGCTGAGAGTTATGTTGTTCACTGCAGCAGTACCGTTGGCCACCGCATATGGATTGGCTACAGCATAAGGATTGGCCACAGCATAAGGGTTCGCAACCGCATAGGGATTCGCTACAGCATAAGGATTGGTTAGTGAGGTTGAATTTGGTGTTGCCAGGTATTGAAAGACAGCTTCCTGAGCTAATTCGATGATCCTGGTAGAAAACGGAGCAGGAACACCATTGGCAACAGCATAGGGATTTACCAACTGGCTGGCGCTGTCTAATGTGTTTTTCGTTGCAAGCGCGCCCATATTTGATAAATCCGCATCATCTAATGTTTCCCCATTAGCAACAGCATACGGGCTGACAAGGATCACTGCAGTATCAATTACGTTGTTCTGGTGTTGAGATACCAGGAGATTTGGTAATCCAACTGCATTATCAATATTTGCCTGGTTGTATTCATAAGTGAATTGGAACGGTGTTATCTTCTGTCCATACGTTAAAGTTTTATTCTTTGGTGTGATCTTCAATGGAAGTTTATTGATGGTCAATATACCATTGACAAACTCATAGTCATAAGTTGCCTGTAATTCAACATCAGTTGGATTTGAAGGATCAAAATCTCTCTTGGGGACAATAGCATATTTACCTACCTGGCTTGCAGAAGTTGCCAGTGTGGTCAATTGTAATGGGGTAAGGCCCAATTGATCTAATGTATAGCCAGTGTTTTCTAATAAGACATTATCTACTTTAACGGTAACTGTGAAAGCCGGAAGTTTTTCTGCGAACTTCTTTGTTGTGTCGTCGGCAATAATGGTAACTACTGGCTTAACATCAAAGAAACGGATCGTATTGGAGAGGCCGCCATCTAATTGACTGGCTGAAATGAACGGTGTAGTTACCTGTAGCGGTGGATTGCCTGCAAACGCTGGTATAGTGGCCTGAAGTTCGTTTTCATTGATAAATGTGGTCGTCAAAGGCGTGCCATTGAAAATGATCTTTGAAGTGTTTTTCATAAATTTTCCTTTCACCTTGCAGGTGAAGGGTTGTGTGCCAGGTACTACGCCTTCCTGGTAGGATAGCTCTTCAAGAAACGCTCTGGGGGCAGCAAAGGATTGGATGGCAACATAAGGTCTCATGAAACCATTGCCCGTGCTTGGATCATATCCTGATACACCCATGTCCAGTGCTGAATTTATTAAAAGAGTTTTCAATTGCGCAGGTGTTGGTGTTGTTAGGGAATACCTTATTCTGGCTTCTTTCAGTAAAGCTGCTGCGGCAGCAGCATGTGGTGCAGCAGCAGAGGTGCCAAAAAAGTTGAAAAAGCCATCCCCGTCAACATCGTTACTTCCCATATATAATGTTGTATTTCCGCCATCTGTTGCTACCACATCTGGTTTCATTCTATCTGTACCATTTACTACCAAACCGCCATAGGACGAGAATGGTTCAAGAACAGGAGCCGCTACTCCATAAGGTGGCGTTTGAGAGTAACGTACGGCGCCAACAGTAATGGCGTCTTTGCTATTGGCATGAGCTACACAGGTAGATTTACCCTGCCAGTACTCATTAAAAATCAGGTTCCCTCTGAACGCAATGATTTTGAATCGGACATTTCCTGAACCAGAAGCTCTTACTATCATGAAGTTGGTCTGGGTAGTTGTGGAAACAGTTACCGGGAAGAATTCAATAGGGTCGCCACCTAGATTGTTTCTGTTCCAACCGATCAATTGAAGCGGTGTGCTTGCTGGGTTGTTGACCATATAAAGGTCAAAATCATTCTGTGCTCCGGGCTGGCCTGATGAGTAAGAGAAGTCATCCCATTGGAATACAATAGTGTAAGTGCCCGGTGGCAGTGTGATTCCCTGATAAATATCTCCGCCGCCGAAATTATGCGCATATTGACCTGTAAGTGGTGCAGGGGCTGGGCTTGGGTTAAAGGTTCCTTCAATAGCCTTATCGCCAAAGTTGCCAGCACTGGTAACATAGGTGACACCAAGACTTGAAACATTTTCAACTGCTTTTGCGATCCGTCCATCCTGGAAGAAAGGCTCTGTAGGATGGGTCACATCATCGACAATGATGTCGCAGCCAGCCTGTTGCAGCTGTATGATCCGGTTCGCCATATCGCCAGGTGTAATAAATCCTGTAGCGAATGCAAGTGTGGCTCCGGGAGCAATATCGGAAATAGTTTCAGCCATGGCTCTCCCTTCGTCCGGCCGTATTCCAAATGGATATTCCTTTAGTACCTGAACCGGAGTGGAATTGTCAGGATTCGTAGTGCCTGGCAGGTCTTTATTGCCAACTCCGATTGAAGCTGTTCCCAAAGTATTGTAACTATCTGATATAATTCCGATTTTCACGCCTGTGCCTTTCAGATTGTAAGCCTGTCGTACAAAGTTGGTCTGCATCGCACTATCGCCCTGGGTTTGAGTAATCCCAACATTGTCTATAGCAGGCGTGTGTTCTTTATAGTACTGGGCATAGGGGATTTGGTCCAGTTTAAATAGATTGGCAATTGGGAATAATCCAGTGATCGTGCGGCTGTATGGGCCATTGGGAAGTGTATCCGGGTTAAGGCCATATTCTGGTTTTATTAATTCATTATATAGTTGACCTTTCATGCCTTCAAATGCGATGGCATCGATATAAACACTATCATTTTTAAGCATGTAGATAGTCTTTGCAGAATCTGTAACATTTCCAAAGTTCTCTCCAAGTGAAGCTAATAGAGAGCCTATTTTCAAATCTGTTTTACCAGTTACTTCAGGAGGATAGTAGTCCAGTTTCAGCTCTGCAAATGGTGCATGCTCAATAGAAATCGCGCTGCTGATTACTACCTGAGTACCGCTCCAGAGTGCGCCAATGGCTTTTGATGAACTGGTACCCGCACCAATACTAATAGCCGCATAAGGTGCCCAGATGGTTCCTTGCCATGCTATAAAGGTTCCATCTGTAGAACCATTGGCAATGTTCCAGGCCGTCGTTTTGTTGGCGGAGGTAGCTCCGTTACCGTGTGTTTCTGCATAAATACGATTTGGGCTGCCGCCTCTAATGATCTCAATTGAGGACTTGCCTAAATCCACATCGCCATGTACGTATATTTTGATGATACCGGTTGGGCTGTTCTGGAAGTCAAAAACCAATTTATTTATAGAACCTGTGTTTTTGATTGAATTAAAAACATAAGTTCCAGGCCCGGAAAAAGTAAGGGTTTTATTCCCATTTAGTTTGACATTCCGATAAGGTTTATCAGGTGTGATTGCTCCTGAATTGGTGATATCCTTTGTGCCCGCACTTGGGAAATTGGTGATAGCTGGCATCTGTGGCAAAGCCGGAATTCTCGGGGTGTCAATAACTTCTCCTCCCTTTGGTACCGGACCGGTATAGGTCGTACCAGAAGGGTGAGTAACCTTGCCATTGACCTGGCTACTTCCGATGTTAATATTTCCTGCCACATCAATATTGCCATTCAATATTGCATTGTTACCAATTAATAAGGCTGAACCTGATTGGGAACTGCTATTGGCAACAGTAATAATGCCGCCTATATTGTTATTATTACCCAGATCAGCCCTGCCGCCGCTGTGGATATTTCCATTAATAATAACATCACTATTGGTTTTTATAAATGAATAACTGCTCACCGAACCACTACGTACGATGGCTGAAGAGGAAATAAACACGCCGCAACCAGAAGGTGGTGTTTGGTTAGGACCGTTAGGACATGAGCCATCACCACCTATAATTACCATATCTCTTAAGGACAATTGTGCGGAAGAGATAGAGGTAAACATGATGCCTATAAGCAACAGAAAGATGTTGCAGACATTGCCGGACTTTAAATAGAGCTTATGGCCCATGTGCTTGATTTTCAGACTTAATATGCAAATGGCTATTATTGGGCTGTGTCAGCTCCATGATTCGACGTTGACAGCTAGGTACACAGCTGTTCCATAGAAGTGGATTCTTTGATTTCCAGGGAGTACAAAAACTACTTTAAATTGCTGATTGCTGCATGGGAGCAGCTATAAACGCCAATACGATTGAAAAATACCAGCCTTCAACAATTAGTTCTGACAATTATGGATTTAGAAGTTTTCAGGGAATAGAAGACGGTTACAGAGCTATATTTTAAAGATATTGAAGTTATGAATTTCTAGGGTGATCAAAAAATATAATGTTGATACATAGATTTTCGACATTTAATAAAAAAACTATAAGCAATCCAGGGATAGTTTTGCATTTTTAAGGGCTTCTAGTATATGATAGATCATACAACCTGGTGCCGAATTTCCTTAGGATATTTTAGAGTTAGATACCTGCCTTTCAATGTTATAGCTGCAGATTCAGATGAGCAAGCTCTGCATATTGTCACTTCATTATTGTAGGGGATAGGTGTAATTGAATTGATAATTATATCGCAGATCTATGATCATTGGTCACGGCTTCGATCATATGAAATTCTTGCTGAGTTGAAGATTAATAGATGAGTGATAGTAGACAAAAAACGCATTATTTTTTCTTGGTAAGCGCCGTCAGTGGATGCTTCAGATTTTGATATTCCACCAGGTCTACTTTTACGGTCCCCACCACAATGGGGCTTTCAATACGAACCGGTATGTGATTCGGATCATCGGTAACCCATATGGTCATTTTCTCTCCTCCATTGAAAGTCTGGCCCTTCAGTAGCAATGGCTTTATCTTGATTGCATTGAAATTGCCGTACTTGGTTTTTACCGATTCCTTACCCACATACCGAATGTACATATTGTACACTTCGTCGCCTAAAAACATGTTGAAAGGTATTTTATCACCCGGTTTATAGTTATTAAAGTCAAGATTCCGGGCATAATATAATGAGCTGATGACATCCTGCACCTGGTGCGGTATTTTGATCATACCTTTTTTGGTGATGGCAATTTTATTGTCATGGTCGAAAACTACCTCTTCATACTTTTTATAATCACCTTCATTTACATTTCGAATGAATTTAATTGGCTTAAGGTCATCTGCATCAAAATAGCTTTCATAGCGATCCCTGACCTTAAAGATCCAGTCATATTTAGAATTGGTAGATCCCTCTCCAACTACATGGTAGGCATCATAATTTTGAAAGTTGACCCTGGTTGTAGAAAATGTAGCGGTTCCAGCATTGATATATAATCCAATTACATTATAAAAAACGGTATAGGTGATCTTTTCGCCGGCTTTAAACGCAAAATCCTGGGCATTTGAGTGTAGGCCAAAAAAAATAAATAAAATCATCAAACGCAGCATCTTCATAGCAAAAGACTGTTAATAGGTTATTTTGAAATCCGAGTGTTTTACCAGTCAATCCGTTGGTTTTCAGGAGACATGTCTTTATCGAAAATAGTTAATTTTCAGGCATTTGTAAATTTATTAATGCAAATCCTTTATTAAAACTTTGTGTGTTTTTAAAGTGAAGAGTGTCTGATCTTTCAGAAATCTTACGCTCACTCTGTGCTTTATTTATATCAATAGACAGGAACATATGCATTAGCGTTGCACAAAACTTTTAAAGTTATGTGCAAGTGAAGATTTGGACAGGGGGCTCCAGGAACGGCTGTTTTACCAAACCCTTAGTATTTCATTCCATATCTTTACCTATATTATATCCGCTCTCTTCTTAAGGCTCGATTAACTTCATCCTGCAAAGCATTGTCAAGTCCTAATGATGATGCGTATATATAAAAAGCAACTTCTTTCTTGTATTTTTAATGAACAAGTGATAGTTGATATTATTGATATTTAATTAGTTATTATTTTGACATTTGAACAATTAGGTCTTATCGAGCCCATTTTGAAAGCTGTTAAGACACAAGGCTACACAACGCCTACTCCCATTCAACAACAATCAATACCTGTTGTATTAGAAAAAAAAGACCTGTTAGGATGTGCCCAAACAGGCAGCGGCAAAACAGCTGCATTTGCGATACCGACCCTGCAACTCTTACACGCCGAAAACAGGAATCCTAATGGTTATAAACATATCAGGGCGTTGGTATTAACTCCTACAAGGGAATTGGCATTGCAGATAGACGAAAGTTTTCATGATTATGGAAGGCATACTGGTTTAAAGCATGATGTGATCTTCGGCGGTGTTTCGCAAAATACACAAACCCTTGCATTACGGAATGGGACGGATATTTTGATTGCCACGCCAGGCCGCTTGCTGGACCTGATGAACCAGGGATATGTTCATTTGGCACACCTGGAGGTATTTGTGCTGGATGAAGCTGACCGTATGCTTGACATGGGCTTTATCAGGGATATCAGGAAAATTATTAAAGAACTGCCTGAGGAAAGGCAGACTTTATTCTTCTCAGCCACAATGCCACGGGAAATTGCCGACCTGGCAGCCTCCCTGTTAAATAATCCTGTTAAACTGGAAGTGACGCCAGTTTCTACTCCTGTTGAAACCATTGAACAGTCGGTATTCATGGTCGAGAAGAAAGATAAGCAATCCTTGCTGGTGCACCTTTTACAGGAGAAAGCAATTACACGTACACTTGTTTTTACCCGCACAAAGCATGGTGCTGACCGGATTGCCAAGGCACTTTCGAAAGCAGATATCAAGGCTGATGCCATTCATGGCGACAAAAACCAGCAGGCAAGGCAAAGGGCATTGTTGAACTTCAAGAGTGGCCGGTTGAAAGTGTTAGTCGCTACTGACATAGCCGCCCGCGGTATTGACATCGATAACCTGACGCATGTTATCAACTTTGATCTGCCTAATGTGCCGGAAACATATGTGCACCGTATTGGACGTACCGGTAGGGCCGGGGCAAGTGGTATCACCTTTTCTTTCTGTGACCGGGAAGAAAGGGCTTACCTGAAGGATATCAACAAGTTGATTCCTAAGCCCATCCTGGTCAATGAAGAGCACCCATTCAAAATGAAAGTTGTGGCAGATCAGAAACAAGCTCCTAGGCCTAAGAGTAACGGTTCTTCAAAGCATTATAATAAGAACTTCAAAAGGAAAAACAATAGACCGGTTGCTGATAAAAGCGCTTAGATCTTCAATGCAGGCTAAACTGTACTCTTTTAGGGATACAGTTTAGCTTTTATCCATAACCTTTCGCTTACTCTTATTCCGTTTGTCCCTTCTCCATTCCCATGGTGGCTGTGCATTGGGCTGTTGCCATAGTCCTAAACGTCTTTCCTTTGCTTTTTCTTCAGCAATTGCCAGGTTATAGTCTTTTGAAAACTGCTTATAGTGCCATGCCAGGCCAGCTTCAATCATAGCCTGGTTGACATTACGTTTATCCATTAGGTATACTTCGCCTACTATTCGCTTGTATTGGTCGGTATCACGTACTTTCACAGTAATGTTTTTTCCCCTCAACAGGTCTCCTAAGTATTGTTTACTGGCTTGATAAAAATCCTGGCCCCGTTCAGGCGCATCAATACCATACAGCCTTATACGCATAGTCTTATTGTCACTGGTTAGTAAGGTGAACGTATCACCATCTGGAATATTAACTGCTTTTCCGTGTAGGCCTTCTTCAGTGTTCTGTTGCCGGCAGCTGCTAATAAAAAAAAGTAAAGGAAAAATAAAAAGGTAGAATCGTTTCATGTACTGGGTTGTAGGGATAAAATTAAAATTTGGAGTGAAATAAATACTACTTTGCTCCTATTCGTTATTCATCAATCGGATTATTCGTCATTTAAATAAATTACATTTGTTTCCTCTAAAACAATACACTATGGGATTGCTTACACCTAAAGGGAAAAAAGGCGATAAAAAGAATGGCGCCTCAAAAAACACCGGTTCTCAGTCTAAATTCATACTCAAAGGTTCAAAGACCTCGACAGGATTTACTAAAAAGATTAACACCGGAGGTACGCAAAGGGGCAGCTAACATAGTTCTGCTATCTTTTGAAACTTCATTCCAAAATAAAGATAGTTGAATAGCCTGGGCAATCACTCCCAGGCTATTTTATAACAGGTCATTCTTTAGCAGGTTGAAAATAATAAGCAGGTAGTAAAGACCACCTGCGTATAATTTAAATGCTTTAATGGAGTTCTGTGGTATTGCTGAGAACAGCGGCCACGCACATGAGAAAAATTGTATCAAAGGCAAGTTGGTATTTCTCATTCATAAATGGAAAAAGATTCTTTCCAAGCCTGATTTTTTTTACTTGAACGGTATGTTTCCCTTACTGAATTCTGAAATATTATAATTTGTCCTCTTTTGAGACATGGAAGAAACAACCAAATGGAAATAATAAAAGCTAAACAGGGAACATTCATCCCTGGAAAAATTGGTACACTCTTTAGGCAGGCATATATCGAGTTAGGAAAAAATGATCCCCTGCGTATGGCCGGGGCGACTGCTTTTTTTACAACATTCGCACTTCCTCCCATCCTGATCATCCTGATACAGGTGCTAGGTCTGGTGTTTGATCCGCAAAAGATCAGCAAGGAGTTATTTGATCATTTATCAGATATTATTGGTATTTCAAGCACACAGCAGGTGATTGCTACACTGACTGCTTTCCGGCGGATGGCACAAAACTGGTTGATTACCCTGGGTGGATTTATCTTTCTGCTTTTTGTGGCCACCACTCTTTTCAAAGTGATTAAAAGTTCGCTGAACCAGGTTTGGAAGATCAGGGCTGTAGAACGAGTACCCTTTAAGGCCGTTTTAGGAAGCCGGCTTATTTCCATTATGGTAATTGTATTGGCCGGTGTTCTCTTTGTAATAGGTCTTATTGCAGAAGGTGGGCAGGCTTTTTTGTGGGGATACATGAAAGAACTACTGCCTAATGCTGCCAGGTACTTCAATAGTGTATTGAATTACTTGGTTTCAGTAGTGATTGTGACTATTTGGTTTGCGTTTGTTTTTCGCTTTCTGCCTGATGCCCGCCCGCAATGGCATGTTGCCTTGACAGGAGCTTTTGTTACGAGCCTGTTGTTCAATTTGGGAAGGTTGATCCTGCATTGGTTGCTTTCATACAGTAACATAGATAACTTGTATGGCGCTTCTGGTTCTATTGTACTGCTTTTATTGTTTGTATTTTACTCTTCACTGATCTTGTATTTTGGTGCTGCTTTTACAAAAGTTTGGGGTATTAGTAAGGGGTGTCCCATTGAACCCCTGCCGCATGCCATACACTACCAGATTGTAGAAGCCGACGGACTAGAATGAGCTGGACAAGGGGTGAGGCGTGATGGGTTACACTTCTTGCGGTAAATGCAAATATTTTTCAACTGCGATGGTGATACATTCTATCAAGTCAAGGACAATTATATTGTTGCCTTGTATATTGGTAAATCCATCTACGTTATTGTAGTTTACCTTTCCACCAGGAAGTAAATGATGCAGGGAAGGATCGGCTATGTGGTAGCTAACGGAAAAAAAGTTATGAGCAGCAGATATTTTTACCAGTGCAGGATACTCCTTTTTCCCGTAATTAAAGTCAACTGTAAAGATTCTTCCCATAGTTTTATTTTTTTTAAGGAAATATGTGCAGCCATTTTGGGAGACTACTGCTGCCTTGAGGAAGGCTGAAAAGCGCAGCAATAGAGGAACGTCTTCAAAGTTAAGTGTTTCTGTATATAAATTATAACGGATATTGTAAAGTTAAAATAGCTATGACCAGGATTCTGATCATTTATACGGGCGGTACAATCGGGATGATTAATGACCCGGTGACCGGTGTGCTAAGGCCTTTTGATTTTAGTCAGATTGTAGAAAATGTTCCTGAACTAAAGCGTTTGGATTACCAGATAACTGTTCATTCATTTGATCCGATCATTGACTCTTCAGATATGCACCCTGGTATCTGGGTGGAAATTGCTAGTAAAATAGAAGAAAATTACCAACAGTTTGATGGCTTTGTGATTCTGCATGGTTCAGATACTATGGCTTTTACCGCTTCAGCCTTGAGTTTTATGTTGGAAGGTTTGAACAAGCCTGTTGTGTTTACGGGGTCTCAACTACCTATTGGTGAAATACGCACAGATGCAAAGGAAAATTTGATTACAGCCCTCGAGATTGCATCCGCAAAAGAAAGCGGTAAAGCAAAAGTCCCCGAGGTAAGTATCTATTTTGATTTTCAATTGTTTCGAGGCAATCGTACCATCAAATACAATTCTTCAAATTTTGAAGCCTTCCGTTCGCCCAATTACCCCTTACTCGCTGAAGCCGGAGTACACCTGCGATTTCATGATACTAATATTATGGCCTGCAATAACCGTGATTTGAACGTGCATAAAGAGATGAAATGTTCAATTAATGTACTGAAGCTGTATCCAGGTATTCCCAAAAAAACTGTGGAAGCTATACTTCATTCAGATGTTGATGCCATTGTAATGGAAACCTTTGGCTCTGGCAATGCTAGTACAGAAGGTTGGTTCCTGAATTCTTTACAATCAGCGATCAATAATGGAAAAACTATTGTAAATATTTCTCAGTGCAAGGCAGGTTCAGTTGAATTAGGACGTTATGATACAAGCAGGAGTCTAAAAGAAATGGGGGTGGTCAGCGGTTATGATATGACCTTTGAAGCTGCTGTCACGAAGTTGATGTACCTCATGGGAAAGGGCCTGTCGAATGATAAGTTAAGAGCTTCCCTGGAGACCAGCTTAAGTGGGGAGTTGACCAGGCCGGTTGATGTATAGATTGAATCTTTTTTCATTCTGTTTGTTATTAGTTGCCTTTAGCTTTGAAAACTTGTTCTTGTTTTTACATTCCAGCTTTCAAATACTTAATTTAGCCTTTTATAACACTCTTAATTTAGAATTTATGATACGTAAAGCAACAGCCGTTTGGAACGGTTCAGGAAAAGAAGGAAAAGGAAATCTTACAACACCAAGCAGTGTATTAAACAATACACCTTATTCATTTAAAGACCGTTTTGAAGATGGTTCAGGTACTAACCCCGAAGAATTGATTGCGGCGGCCCATGCTGGTTGTTTCACCATGAAACTAACATTTATTTTGGGGGAAAGCGGCATTACACCTGAGAATCTTCAAACAAGGTGCGAGCTTACTTTCGAAAACGGTGCTGTTACAAAGTCTCATCTCATTGTTGAGGGAAGGGTTTCTGGTATCAGCGAAGAAAAATTCCAGGAAGATGTAAAAAATGCAGCACAAAACTGCCCTATTTCTAAATTGTTGAAACCAGGGCTGCAGGAGCTTACTTCAGAAGCTAAGCTGATATCTTAATTTGTTATTGCTAAATAATAAAAAAGTTTCCAGCTCCTGGTAATCTTTCCTGGTATCTGGAAACTTCTTTTTTTCTGCTTGTTTTTTATTGCTAAATTTTGTTCGCCCTCGTTAGATAATTAAGTAACCCAGAAACGAAGATGAGGCCAACTGACTCAAATGCAATAAATATTCTAATTATTGAGGATAATCCTGCAGATTTTCATTTGCTAGGAAAGTTGCTGCGGTCTAGCCTGCTGAAAATTGGCCATTTATATAACGTTTCTGACATTCAGGAAGCCAAAAATGAACTGAATAAAAGCACAATTGATCTTATTTTATTAAGCCTTCCCCAATCTGAGCGTTCTGGTATTGATTCTTATCTGAATATTCGGACTTTATTTGAAAGCATACCAGTTATTCTTCTTTCAGCAAAGAATGATGAAAATATAGCCATTGAAGCAATAAAAAATGGCGTGCAGGATTTTTTGCTGAAAGAAGAAATTACGGCTGATCGTTTATATAAATCCATAAAGTACAGTTTCGAAAGAAATCGGAATTTAATAAGGTTAAAGGAAAGTAACGAACGGTTCAGTGCAGTAGCCAATGCAACGCATGATGCTGTATGGGACTGGGATTTGAAGAAGAATGTTATATGGTGGGGATCAGGATTTATGAAGCTTTTCGGGTACGAGAATGAAGAAACAGGAGCTGAATTCTGGTATAACCACATACACCCGGATGATCGAGAAAGGGTGATCAACTCTATTCATAATGTCATTTATTATGGCGGTACCAAATGGTCTGCTGAATACCGCTTTAAGAAGGCGGATGGATATTATGTTTACATTTTTGACCGGGGATATACCATTAGAGGCGAAGATGGGCAAACGGTTAAGATGGTGGGTAGCATGATGGATATAACAGCTGCAAAAAATGCAGAGCAGGAGTTGAAAGAAAGCGAGGAGAGGTTCCGTTCACTGGCAAACCAGGCTCCGATGTTTATTTGGATAGCAGGCGCAGATGCCAATGTAACTTATGCAAATAAGGCTTTGCTGGATTATTTTGGTCTTACATCATATATAGGACTCACTGGTCAGAGCTGGCGGCAGAGGGTGCATCCAGCAGATGAAGCATATGTAAACGAAGTCTTTTCATATGCTATTGAGTTAAGAAAGCCATATGAATTAGAATGCCGCATGAAATCTGCCAGTGGAGAGTATCGCTGGCTATTTTATAAAGGCGTGCCACGTATAATGGCTAACGGCCAGTTTGAGGGTTTCATTGGGACAGCTATAGATATTCACGACCGCAAACAAGCAGAGGCTAGTTTACTGGAAAGTGAAGAGCGCCTCCGTATTGCAGTTGAATCAACGTCCTTGGGTACATGGGATTATTACCCCATTACCGGAGACCTTATATGGTCGGCCAACTGTAAGAAAATGTTTGGCTTATCAACGGATGACCACATTGATTATGATCTTTTTGTGCAGGCAATTCATCCCGAAGATCGTGACAGCGTTTTAAAAGAATTTCAAAAGCATCTGACACCAGGGGCTGATGTCCATTTTACTATAGAATTCCGTGCTATTGGTATAAAAGATAAACAATTGCGTTGGATACAATCAACAGGCAGGTCATTTTTTAACCATGATGGAGCTGCACATCGTTTGATTGGAATGATGATGGATATTACCCAACAGAAACAGGCCCGGGAAACACTTGAAAAAAGTGCAGAGATGTTAGAAAAAATGGTGCAGGAGCGAACACATGAATTGCAGAATGCAAATGAGAATTTAAAAAAGTCAAATGCAGAACTGGAGCAATTTGCCTATATAGCTTCGCATGACTTGCAGGAGCCCCTTAGAAAAATTTTGATTTTCAGTGATCAGCTGCAAAGCAGCATTTTTTCGAAGTCATCATTTGATGAACAGGTTTGGCTTGAAAAGATTCGTTTTTCAGCAAAACGCATGAGTATTCTGATCAAAGACCTGCTTGAATATTCACGACTGATCAATAAAACTGAGTTTGTACAATTTACTTCAGTTGATCTCAATAAAGTTGTTCATCACATAATGACCGATCTTGAAGTGGTCATTCAACAGAAGGGCGCAACAGTTCAGGTGGATAACCTTCCTATAGTCGAAGCTGTAGAAGTTCAAATGAATCAGTTGTTTTATAATCTCCTTTCTAATAGCCTTAAATTCATTGCCCAGGATCGACCCTCAGTAATAAAAATTGAAACCTCAGTACTTTCTGAAGATGAACGGTTGAAGCATAATCTTAGGGCAGGTAAAGATTACTGTAAGATTATTTTTTCTGATAATGGTATTGGCTTTAACCAGGAGTTCGCCGAGCAGATTTTTACTATTTATAAGCGTTTACATACTAAAGACAAATATCCTGGTACAGGCATCGGGCTGGCTTTATGCCGTAAAGTTGTAGAGAATCATAATGGAGTAATCTATGCAGAAGGTAAAGAAAATGAAGGCGCTGCATTTATTGTTATCCTTCCTTTGCAGCAGCTGAAAGAGGTTTAAGAATTTAATGCCTCACTTGATAAACATAGTACAAAACGGCATAGTTTTTTGGGCTGCTTGCGTAGTAAATTCAATGTGACCTTGATGATTCATTCACTTGAAAAACAATATTTTTTTCATTTTAAAATGATAGGTTATGGCAGAAAATTCAAGAAATCAAAATAGAAAACCCGAACGTAAAACTAAAAACATGAAAACCACCAGCGATGATTTAAATGCTGGTAGTAAACACCAGATTTCAGGAAACAGGGGAATCTCTGATTTGGAATCTGGAGCATCTATTGGTCGCAATGTAAGAACAAGAGGCTCCGGTTTATCCACTAAAAGAGGTGTAAGCGGCAGTGATTACGACGGGCAGAATGTTGTTGAATAATAATGAACACAAATTAAAAGCCCTTGTATAAACAGGAATATACAAGGGCTTTTTTGAAGGTTTAAAAGGATTTTATTTCAAGTGCGTGTGATCGTGAGTAAGGTGATTTCTTAAATATTTACAGGCACATCGCTTGTTCTTCTTGTTCAGTTTTTTCAACTTGCTTACTAGGTTCCACTATTGATTTTCAAACTCTTCTGTTGATTTTCATGCCTTATATACTATTTGTGAGTTGTTGATTTACTTCTACATTAAAGCAGTTTATGAAAACTCTGCATTTGTAATAATTGAACCGCCTTAAAGTCAAAAGCTGATGGGCACAATGTTTTTATTTGGGCACGATGTTTTTATTATAAACATTACCCTTAATTTTTTTTGACTTTAAAATCTACAGTTATGGCAGAAAACAGAAATCAAAATCAAGGACAAGATCAAAACAGATCTTCTAACACAGGCGACCAATCCCAATCTGGCCAAAGCGGCATGGGGTCCCAGCAAGGACAGGGGGGTACCCAACGTGGCTCTCAGCAGGGCCAGCAAGGTAGCCAACAAGGTACCAGTGGTACTCAAAGCGGTGACCAAAGTGGAAGACAATCTGGTTCTGGCTCTGGCTGGGGTTCACAGCAAGGTGGCAGTGGAAAAGGAATGGATAGTGGAGACGCTGGAAGAGGCAGTACAACTAGTGACACCAAACGCGACAAAGGCGGAATGTAATCCGTTGATTTAGAACGGATATTAGTTATTAATTGACAACTCAATACGCCCCGAACAATGTGTTCCGGGGCGTATTGACTTTAACCATTCATTGCTTAAAAAAATAATTATGAAAGAAGATAAAGACATAAAACAACGACCTGAGGCATATCCGAAGCCTACACAAACAGATCATCAGTTAAAGAACCAGGATGAATTCATACAGGTTCAGAATGACAGGGAAGATGACCAAATTCCTCAACGCCAGGAAAATAATACTGGAGAGCGGGAAAGATTCAATGATTTTGGAAGAGGAATTTGATGAATAAAATTTGGAGATTTCAAATCTCCAAATTTTATTACTGATAAATTCGTTCAATTATTAGGTGATATTTTTCCATAATCACTTTACGTCTCAATTTTAAATTAGGTGTTAGTTCGCCGCCTTCAATCGACCAGGTATAAGGCAGGAGTTCAAATTTTTTGATTTGTTCTACCTGGCTGAAGTTCTTATTGAGTTCATCTACTATTTCTTTGAAGCGCTGTTTTACAGCCGGATGCACAATCATATCCTCGTTATTATGAGCATCTATGCCATTGCTTTTACACCAGTTTTTCATAACATGAAAAGCAGGGACAATCAATGCTCCGGCAAATTTTTTATTTGCTCCAACTACCATGATTTGGTCAATCAAAGGATCTTCCACCATTTTATTTTCAATAGGCTGGGGTGCTATGTATTTGCCCCCTGAAGTTTTAAATATTTCCTTTTTACGATCGGTGATCTTTAAAAAGAAATTATCTACTAAGGTGCCAATATCACCTGTATGTAACCAGCCGTCTTTGATCGCTTCCTCTGTTAAGTCGGGTCTTTTATAATAGCCCATCATCACATTGGGGCCTTTGCACAGGATTTCCCCATCCTCAGCAATTTTTACCTGAACACCATCAATTACTGGCCCTACAGTTCCAAACATCCTTTGCTCAGGCTTCAAACCATTTACACTAATAACCGGGGATGTTTCAGTCTGTCCGTAGCCTTCCAGTATCGGTACTCCTGCTGCTGTAAAAATCCGGATCATTTTTACAGGACAGGCCGCCGCACCTGTAACAATGAACTGAACTTCATTACCCAGTGCTTCCCGCCACTTACTAAACACAATTTTATTGGCTAATCGCAACTGCAGGCGGTAAGAATAACTTCCTGGTTTTTTGATGTCATATTGATTGGCTAGCGAGAGTGCCCAGAAGAATAACTTCTTTTTGACACCGGTAAGCGCTTCTGCTTTTGACATAATGCGCTCATAAACTTTTTCCAACAGGCGGGGTACAGTGGTAAACATGTGAGGTTTTACGTCCTTCAATGCATCACCCAGATTATCGAGATTTTCAGGGTAATAAATATTGGCGCCGGAAAACAAAAAAAGGTATGTAACCATACGCTCAAAAATGTGATTCAGCGGAAGAAAACTAATCACCCTGGTCTTTTTGCTTAGATTAAAATGGGGTAATGTGCTCATTACGTTGCTGAGTACATTGTGGTGCGATAGCATAACACCTTTAGGTGTACCGGTCGTGCCAGAAGTATAAATAATGGTAAATAAATCTTCAGTATTAATACGCTCAGATATAGACGTCAAATGTTTAAAATGCTCATGCTTTCCTTCTGATAGAATATCTTTCCAGTGCTTTACTTCATTTAATTTCTCGAAGCTGTAAACGCCCCGAACAGATGGTGTTTTGATGAGTACATTTTGAACTTTTTGATGCATGTCGGCATCATTGACAAAGACCATTTTCACTTGTGCATCATTCAATGCAAACTCAAGGTCACTAATGTGTACGGTTGGATAAATCGGAACCAGGATGGCTCCTGTCTTTTGTACAGCAAGATCGAGAAATATCCATTCCGGGCGATTTTTTGAAAGAATGGCTATTTTATCCCGTCCCTCAATAGACATATCGTTCCCGCTAATACCCAATGCTAATAGTCCTGCCGCCAGTTTGTCTACAATGTCGATGATTTCTTTTGTGCTATATCTGCGCCACTTGCCATCTTCCTTGGCGGCAAGCGCTGTTTCCACAGATCCCATGTTTAGCTGTTCTTCAAGACAATCGAATAGTCTGCGCGGCTTGCTCATACTTTAATTTTTGTATTACATCTGCGATAATACAATTTAACTATTTAAAAAAAGAAATAAAAGGTAGGAACCTAATTTTTTGTAAAACTCTCTTGATTGACGAATAAGTTATTGTCACTTCCGCCAGAACCAATTCATCATTCCCGGCCACCCCTGTTGGTACGAAAATAGTTCTGTACCTTAAACTGTAAAACAATTTCATATGGACATAATTATTCAATCGCTCGGATTTAAGGCCAGTAACGACCTGGAGGCCTTTATTCATGAAAAACTGGATAAATTGATTAGTAAGGATCAGATCATTCGTGCCAACGTAGTATTATTCCATGGCGCCGATAATAACCCTGAAAGTAATTATTGTGAAATTAGACTGGAAATGCCTGGCGATGACCCCTTTGCAAAAAGAAGCAGCCCTTCTTTTGAGCAGGCTGTTGTAGATACTGTTGAAGTTTTGCAAAAGCAATTGCGCAAGGCAAAAGAAAAACAAGTTGGCCGCAACCAGGGACAAGCATAGTTATTGGGCAAACCAAAAAAGCTCCTGGTTATTAGCAATCAGGAGCCTTTATTTCTTAATATCTCTTTGTTTCTAACAATTACAGCGCTATTGATAAGGAGTACGACCCAATCTTCGGTATTAGAGCTCGGTGCAGTCCCGATATTTATATTCCCTCCTCCCGTTACCGTTTTCATGGATCCTTCAAAAGCACCAGTACGTGGATTATACCATCTTTGTTGAAACACGCCAGGAACACCCGTAAGGTTAAGGGTGCCTCCAAGTGATGCATTGGGTAAGTACACTGCATAAACTTCGCCTGTTTTCGCAAATACCTGGCCTCCGCCGAAGGCGGTTGATTCTGCGGTCAATAAGCCGTCATTTGGCTGCATTTGCCAAAATGGAAGATTTTCCTCCATAAATTTTCGTGCATACCACGTCCACGTCCAAAGCGGTTCATAGGGCCTGAAGTCCTGAAGTGATTGATCAAGGCTTCCAAAATAATATTCGAGTCCTGCGCCGCCTGAAAAATAGGTTGGCCAGAGAATCTCCTTACGCTGAATGATCATGTTAGAGGTTGTAGTTACTCTTAATTCATCAAGGCAAATCGGAAGAGGTCTGCCTGCATTACTTGTTTTTGTACGCCATGATTCCACTTCGGCACCTCTGCCGGCCGTAGACCCGGCATATTGAAAAGAGGTTACACTGAACCTGGAATCTCCTAAAAATGGTGTCCAGGCTGTATTTGGATTCCCATAATTGTGTACTGTAACAGGATGATTGTATGGATCAACATCCAGAACATACTGAGCCCATGACTTAATCATAGAAGGCTGTATGGGCAGCTGATAATTATATTCCTCACAAAGGTTCCATACAAGGGCATTGTGATGACCAAAGCGGGCTATCAATTCACGGTAGAACAATTTGCGTTCTTTGCCCAGTGTTGCGTTATCCAATTCCTGCTTGTTTGCAGCTTCGGCTTCATTCAGGACGAAATGCAACAGGATGCCTTTCTTTTGAGCATGACTAAATATTTGTTCCCATTTAGCAAGCTTATTGATGTCATAATGTACATTATCATTGCCCGAACTTCCTGATTTAACAATTGGTCCTGCAAATGGCCAGGTATCTTGTGCATCACCACCAATATTCATGGGCATGAAATAGATTGAATTAACATTGAAGCTGCCCAGATAGTTAAGGGCTCCGATGATTCCCTTACCCTGGCCATTATTCCAGTCAGGGTCGCCACTTTTCCAATCTATAATATGATTGGAAAACGGGAGCGCAATAAAATTTTCAGGGCTGTTTGTTCCACCCTTGATCCAATAAGAACCATCCTGGCATTTCAGATAGAGTCCATTTGAATATTCAAGCCGGCCATGCCTGAGAAAGCCTGGAGCAGTGGCATCTGCGGGAGCAATCGTAAAGTTACCGGTGGCACCATCTATGCTGACTGGCGATCCTGCCAACTGGTTGAGGTCAATTGCAACATTCGTCCCTTTTCTAAAAGAAATAGCATATTTCCATGTCCCGCTTTCATCAGGATTAAATCTCACCCTCCAGCAATTACCGCTTGCTCCGCCCTTTCCATCACCATCAAAAAATCCAGGCACATTGTAAGTTTTACTGGTAGCTGCGTGCGAGAAAGTCACCTGAAGTTTATAATCAAGAAAAGGATTTGGCGATACACTGCTTTGGCTCGATGGAGGACCTGTAAAATCAATTGTAATTGGCTGCCATTTTTTGAGAGACCCTGTAATGACGCCGCCGTTATTATCTACGATCTGGAAATTCACGGTTAAGGCGGTGCCGGCCGTTCCTCCTCCGCCTGTTGCTGAATAGGGTGTAGCTTTCAACGTATAAGAGCCAACTGATGGTGTCCATGAATTATAATTGCCATTATTATCACCAAACAATGCATAAGGTATTATGTTTTCAGTTTTTGTTGTGCTTTGCCTGCCGCTCAGGTTAAATACTACACTTGGTACTTGAACCGGGCTAGTGTTAGCTCGTATATTTAAATTTCTGCTGGGCAGGGTAGCCAGGTTTAGGGTTGTTCCATTACTTAAGGTTTGAATGTCCTGTTCATTATCTGCATTTACCAATGTGAAACTTGTAACTGAGATTGCCTGGAAAGCTGAAAGTTGTGTTTTGCTTACTTTATTTAGCTTTATCAGAAACATTCCGGATGATTTGACATCTCGTTTTAAGGTACTATAATCAATTTGATGAGATGCAAATTGATTATATAAACTATTGACAAGAATAAGTGAAAGCAATAAGATCAATAAGCGCCCTGGTTCTTTAAATGGGAGATCCCTGTTCATTTAAATGCTCATTTGATTTGGAATGACTCAAATGCACTTTTGGTGGAATAAAAAGCATGATGCTTTAGTAAAACAAGCAGCAAGATTGTGCCAATGTGTTTGTGGTAACAGGGATATTTTTAATCATCATCTTTTATTCCAGGATTAACCTTTGCCAGGCCGATCGTTTTGGGATCTCCTGAGTGTTTTCCTGTATAGTTGAGATTGGTTCCATTATTGCTCTTGCAACTATTGCACGAGCATACTGCTGTGTTTGTATGAAAGATAATGTTAACCAAAGACTACAAAAAATGACTGAAGAACATAAACGGCTCGAAATCAATTATCATAAGAAAATTCCCTTGGAACATTGGGGGCCTTACTTGAGCGAGCGGCAATGGGGAACAGTTCGGGAAGACTATAGTAGCAATAGCGATGCCTGGCATTACTTCCCTTTCGACCATGCACATTGTCGCACTTACCTGTGGGGCGAAGACGGACTTGCTGGCATCTCCGACTTTTTTCAAAACCTTTGTTTTGCTTTTGCGTTCTGGAATGGGAAAGATAAAATACTAAAAGAACGACTCTTCGGACTAGCAAATAGTGAAGGCAACCACGGCGAAGATGTGAAGGAATTGTATTATTATCTCGATAATCTGCCTACTCACTATTATATGGAATATTTGTACAAATATCCCCAACAGGAATTTCCTTACCACAAATTGCGCAAAGAAAACCGCAATCGTACCAGGTTTGAGCCTGAATACGAAATTCTGGATACCGGTTTGTTTGATAATAACGAATACTTTGACGTGCTGATTACCTATGCAAAAGAAAATGCGGAAGATATTTTCATTAAGTTAGAAATTAAGAATCGCTATCATAAGCCTGCTGTAATTACTGTCTTGCCTACACTATGGTTTTATAATCGGTGGCAATACAACGCCAATGAAAAAAAACCATCCATTACACTACAAACTGAGCATTCCGTAAAAGCAACTTACCATCGATTGGGCGAATACTATTTTTATTTCCCTCTGGCCCAACACTATCTGTTCACAGAAAATGAAACCAATACGGAGATTGTTACAGGAAGAACCAACCGGTCGCTTTTTACAAAAGATGCTTTTCACAATGCTATCATCAAAGGCGAAAATTTGGACATACTGGAGCAGAAAAAATCAGGAACAAAGTTTTCTCCTGTCTATCATTTAAAAATTAAAGGAGGGGCAACCCAAACAATTTATTTCCGGCTAAGTAAGCAAATGCATGATGTTCCTTTTCCACCGCATTTCGAAACCATCTTTTCCGTCCGCAAGCAAGAAGCTAATGACTTTTATGCCTCCCTTTGTCCTAAAGGTTGCTCAAAAGACCTGGCCAATATACAGCGGCAAGCCATAGCTGGTTTGCTTTGGAGCAAACAATATTACCATTATGACATTGAAAGATGGTTAAATACAAGCGATGGTATTACGCCGGTAAACCGTCAGAAACAAAATGGACGCAACTGGGACTGGCATCACCTGAAAAACCAGGATATAATTGCTATGCCTGATAAATGGGAATATCCCTGGTACGCAGCCTGGGACCTTGGTTTCCATTGTATTGCACTGGCAATGATTGATTTCTCTTTCGCCAAGAACCAATTGCAGTTGATTATGAGGGAATGGTACATGAAACCTGATGGGCAATTGCCTGCTTACGAGTGGCACTTCAGTGATGTGAATCCTCCTGTGCAGGCATGGGCCGCCCTTCAGGTGTATCATATGGAAAAAAAGCAAACCGGGAAAGGCGATATTATTTTTCTTAAAAAGATTTTCCAGAAGTTGATCATCAATTTTACCTGGTGGATCAACCGGAAGGATTCCAATGGTAATAACATTTTTCAAGGTGGTTTCCTGGGGCTAGATAACATTGGCGTATTTAACCGGAATCTGGAATTGCCTCAGCACATGCAGTTGGAGCAAGCCGATGGTACAGGTTGGATGGGCCTGTATGCTTTAAACATGATGGATATCGCTCTGGAGATTGCGGAACACGACATTTCATTCGAAGATTCCGTTACTAAGTTTTTTGAACACTTTGTGCTTATTGCCGAGGCCTTGAATGCTCACTATATGTGGAACAATGAAGATAAATTTTTCTATGATGCCATTTTCATTGAAGGCCATGAGCCCCAACAGTTACGCATCCAGTCTGCTGTAGGTTTGATCAGTCTTTTTGCAGTTTCTATAATTGAAAAAAAGATCTTTGATAAGCTCTCTGATTTCAAAAAGCGTTTTAAGTGGTTTGAAAATTACCGTTTAAAAAATAATCGTTTTTGGCCATACGAAGAACATGGGAAAAAAGAAAGCACATTGATTTCCCTGATCAGGAAAGAGCGCCTGTTACATCTTCTGGAACGGCTGCTGAATGAAGAGGAATTTTTATCACCTGGGGGTATCAGGGCATTGTCAAAGTATCACGAAACGCATCCCTACACTTTTTACCTGACTGGTTATACTCATACCATTCAATATGAACCTGGTGATTCTACTTCTGATATGTTTGGTGGTAACTCTAACTGGCGTGGGCCTGTTTGGCTACCGATCAATTACCTCATTATCCAGGCTTTGCGTCGGTATGGCGAATTTTACCAGGATAGTTTAATGGTAGAATATCCAACTGGTTCCGGAAATAGATTGAATCTTTTACAAATCTCAGACGAACTGACCCGCCGTATTATCAGTTTATTTGAGAAAGATGAAAATGGAAATCGGCGTTTACATGGAAAATATAACCCTTTCTACCAAAAGCCAGAAAATCAGCACCTGCTACTATTCTATGAATATTTCCATGGCGACACGGGCTCTGGCCTTGGTGCAAGTCATCAGACCGGCTGGACTGCCCTGGTCGCAGAGTTGATCAATAGATTACAAACTGAATACAAATAATAGGTGTAATTGTCCTTCTTAAAAAAGTTACTTTTTAGCGGCCAGTCTTAAGTTCTTCACCTGTTAGGAAATAATAAAGATTCTGCAATTGATGTAAGTGATAAAAGTTGTTGCTGGCAGGTAAGCCATTGACAGTTGCACGGCCAAAGCACTCCCCATTACTTTTTATATAGGCAAAAATCTCGTTTTTATTATTGCCAATAATGGGGAGTGTCAAAATGAACTCCCTTGCACTGGGTGCAAGTGGATAGTCCTTATTTTCTATAAATCCGTATTTCTCCAGTAATTCAGATTTCAATACTACCGGGAAGAGCAATTTGGCGTCCCCCTTCGACAGCAGGTCAAAATGCTCAAAAGTGCATGGTACCATACTGATCCTGTTATTTATCTTTTGTAGTATAAAATTCCCGAGTCTTAATTCTTGTTCCTTGATCATGCGGTAAAAATAGGAAACCCAAACAGAAACGATTCGCTTATCTCCTGTCCTGGCGGGATCCCGTTTAGTGTCATTATACCGGACAACTGCCTCCTGGCCTGCTCTTTTCATCCATGCGCCAACAGTTGACAATGCGTGCCACTTTTCAATAAGAGTAGGAAACTGGGCATAAATATTTACAAATTGCCAAGTTTGTTGCTTAAATAACAGCTTTCAGCATAAAAATTGCTCTATTTGACCAGCTCTGCTGGCTGGCATTTTATTTATAGATATGATAACAGACAGTTGATAATATAAAATATTTGAAATGAAAACATCAACCGCATTCGCTGGTGGACTTGCTGGAGCATGTGCACTAACCGTTGTACACGAATTGGTAAGAAAAGCAGACAGCCAGGCGCCCCGTCAGGACAAGCTGGGCATGCAGGTCCTTGCCAAAACTTTACACAAAGCCAATAAACCTGTGCCTTCACAAAAACAGTTGCGCAATTGGGCTCTTGCCGGTGATATTGTATTGAACAGCCTTTATTATAGCCTTGCAGGAGCGGGCAAACCGAAGAATGTCTTTCTTCGTGGTGTCATCCTTGGGGCTGCTTCAGGTTTAGGTACTTTGTTCCTGCCTAAATATATGGGACTTGATAATAGCTATTCAAACCGGAGTTCAAAAACGAAAGTGCTTTCTGTTGCTTTGTATGTGATCGGCGGATTAGCAGCTGCAGCGGCCATAAAGGCACTTACAAAATCAGATAAGGAAGATCAAAAAGAAAGAGAGCAGCGTACCGATGAATATATGGGGTATGAAACTACAGCACCTTTAGATGGATATTGGTAGACTAACCCCCGCTCATGACCTTTTCTTGCACAGAAATTATTGATCCCTTATGTTGATAGGAGTGTAAAAAATGAGTTGGATATAATAGAAAGTGACCGTAAAAATGAAGACAGCAAAGGGTTTTAGAGGAAGTCAGTGGCTTTTGGCATGATTGTATAGGAAAAAAGTTGTTGGTTACAGGCTTGATTTCGAACCTACATTTGTGAAACAAAACGAGAGCGAAAAGATATAGTGAACAGAACCCGGATCGTTTTACAAAAGCTGTGTAACCAGCCTGAAAATTATTTTGATCTCTTTTCATATGGCAAGCAATCGTTAGACGCCCTTTGTTTCTACAAGGGGCTTTTTTTTTCCTTATGAGCATCTCAACCTGTTGATTTACCTGATCTTTCTTAAACTTTCAAGTTCTACCCGTTGCCAATTTGCATGAGCCTAACAGTAATGCTCAACTGAAGACAACAAAAATGGCCTACTGCCTTCCATACCCCCTTCCAGGCTCCCCTCTGCTCCCATAATGCTTCACCACAAAACACTTCCCAATCGAGCCCCGGATCATGCCCAACAAGAGTCTAGGTACCTTCTTGCCATCCTTGATCACCACCCTTTCTTTACTATTGATATAGACCTGTTCCATATAGCTCATCCATTTATACCCTAAAGCTACTCCGCCCCACCCACAAGCAAAAACCTTATGGCCGATTTGGCAGAAAATGGCAGGAAATGGCCGCTTTTGTCCTCTCCCAGCTCCAGTTTTCAAGTAGGGATCCTTCGTACCTCAAGTATACCTGAAGCATACCATCAGTATACCTAGAGTATGACAACAGTATGCCTCCTTCGTTCCTAAACCTTTCAAAAGAATACTTTCTTCCCCTACAGCCTCCCTGCTCCACCCAATCAAAATTGAGACAAGTCATCAAGCAGAACATTTTTGCAATCAATGATTAATAGTGGTTAAAAATTTACTAATATTGATAACCTAACGTATATTGAGATTGATCCGGGAAAAGTGGTTATTGTCATGAGATCCGTTATGAAAACCTGTCTCCTCTATGGAGCTAATGAATTCAGGATAATATCATTTTCCAATTGCGATTTCCGGAAAGACACGGATGATGTTTGAATAAATTGCTTTGCCTGTTATGGTTGTGTGATTGGGTGAAAGTTGACACCTGGATAAAATCTGCAAACAGTGATGTGCCGGAAGCAAACTGTCTCGTAACCATAAATCCTGCTTCAGATATTATTACAGCATACAATGTGCTAATGAATGAGAACACTAAAAAACTATATTCATTACTAATTAATGACGCTATGACAAAAAAAGCATTGGGCGGAACCAATCCCCGGCTGCCGTACCGGCAAATTTTATTTGAGCTAATGCTTTCAGCTTTTCTTGTTTTTTGGGGTTTGCAGGCGCTTTCCAATTCACCGGAACGTAAACTTGTTAATCATGAAAAGCAGCATGGTAGCTTATCGATTAAATCTGAAATTGATGATTTCAATAAAGAGATCAATTGGAAATCCGCTTTTGCAGATACTACTATCCGCGGTAGGATAACGGATAGTATAGGCCAGGGTTTATCCGGCGTTTCTGTAACAGAAAAGGGTACAAAGAATGGAGCAATTACGAATACATCCGGCGAATTCGTCTTAAATGGTGTAAAACAAAATGCAACATTGGTAATCAGTAGTGTTGGCTTTGAAACACAGGAAATTCAGTTGAGCAGGGGACAGTTGCTTCGGCCGCATATCGTTTTACAAAGAGAGTCAAGCACCTTGCAGGATGTTGTGGTTACAGGCTTTCAAAGAATCAATAAGCGCCAGTTTACTGGTGCAGCTACAAAATTGACAATTGGCGAAGTAAAAACTGAAGGAGTTATCGATGTGAGTCGCATGCTGGAGGGTAGGGCGGCAGGTGTTTCGATTCAAAATGTGTCTGGTACGTTTGGCGCAGCACCTAAAATACGCATCCGGGGTGCTACCTCAATTTCTGGTGAAAACAAGCCGTTGTGGGTAGTTGATGGCGTAGTATTGGAAGATGTGGTGAATGTTTCCAATGATCAATTGGCATCGGGCGATCCAAACACACTGCTGGGTTCAGCAGTTGCCGGTTTGAATGCAAACGATATTGAAACATTTGACATATTGAAAGACGCTGCGGCTACTGCACTTTATGGCGCACGGGCAATGAATGGCGTTATTGTGATTACTACAAAAAAAGGAAGAGCCGGCAAGCCTTCCATTTCTTACACAGGCAATTTTAGCTATCAATTGAAGCCTACTTATGAAAATTACGACATCATGAATTCATTAGACCAGATGTCGGTTTATGCGGAAATCGAACGTAAAGGTTTCTTGCCTTTTTCAGACTTGGTAAATAGTCCGAATACTGGAGTTTATGGTAAAATGGATGAATTGATCCGTACACCCGACTCCACCGGCAGGTTTGCAGTGGAAAATACCCCCGAAGGCAGGCGTGCTTTTTTAAGTCGGTACGCCAAAGTTAATACCGATTGGTTTGATATATTGTTCCGCAACTCTCTGACTCAGGAACATGCTTTGAGTATTTCATCCGGTACTGAAAAGGCCCAATCTTATTTTTCCACCAGCTTTTATCATGATGGGGGTTGGACCATTGCAGATAAAGTGAACAGGTACACGGCTAATTTCCGCAACAACTATAATTTCTCAAACAAATTTGCTGCAGGCTTTATTATTACAGGTTCCGTAAGGCAGCAAACTGCACCAGGCACTGTAAGTAGGGTGAGCAATCCTGTGGAAGGTGCATATGACCGTGATTTCGATATCAATCCTTTCAGTTATGCCTTAAATACAAGTCGTGCCTTAACGCCCTACGATGAAAACGGAAACCTGGAATATTTCAAAATGAATTTTGCGCCTTTTAATATCATTAATGAGCTGGATAATAATTATATCAAACTGAATGTACTTGATCTTAAATTACAGGCAGACGCATCTTATAAATTTACCCCCGATCTGCGCTATGAATTTTTTGGTGCGATGCGTTTTGTAAAGTCAAGCAGGGAACATCAAATTAAGGAAAACTCCAACATGGCGGAAGCCTACCGTGCTGCACCCAATTCAATTGTAGCTGAAAGAAATAAATTCCTCTACCGCGATCCGGACAATCCAAGCCTGCCTCCAGTAGTGGTGCTGCCCTATGGTGGATTTTATAACCGTGCAGAAGACCAGTTAGTGAATTACACTTTTAGAAACGTGCTTAACTATTCAAAATCTTTTAATGACAATGACCATCAGGTATCTGCGTTAATTGGTCAGGAGGTTAAATATGCAGATAGGCAGAGCGCATCCAATACAGGTTATGGTTACCAATACGAGAATGGTGGTGTTCCCTTTGTTGATTATCGTATATTAAAACAAACACTGGAAAATAATTTCGCCTATTATGGCATGGGTAATGAATACGATCGCTTTGTAGGCTTTTTTGCTAATGCCAGTTATTCTTACCAGGGAAAATATACATTGAATGGTACTGTGCGGGAGGATGGTTCTAACCGCCTTGGTAAGTCACAATCAGCACGTTGGTTGCCTACCTGGACTGTATCGGGAAAATGGAATGTAGACAGGGAGAAATTCATGGATAATGTTAATTCGATTAGTTATCTGACATTAAGAGGTAGCTATGGCCTAAATGCGAGTTATGGTAGTGCCACCAACTCCACAGTAGTTTTAAAATCAGATCTGACTAAGAGGCCTTATCTTTCAGATGCACAGGCCGCTATCTCCCTGCAGAACCTGGAAAATGCAGACCTTACCTGGGAAAAGAAGTATGAAGCTGATATTGGCCTCGACATAGGACTATTCAATAACAGGCTGAACATAACTGCAGATGCATACAACCGGAATAGCTTTGATTTAATCAGTTTGGTAAAAACATCAGGTATAGGTGGTGAGGTGTATAAGGCTGCTAATTTTGCAGATTTAAAATCACATGGGCTTGAATTGACCATAGGCGGGAAAATTTTCAATTATAACGACTGGGGGTGGAGTACTAACCTGACCTCTGGATATAATGAAAATGAAATTACCAATGCAAAAAACAACCCTACCATTTTTGACCTGGTAAAACCCGAAGGTGGTGCTAAGGAAGGTTACCCCGTGCGTGGTTTATTTTCTATAAAGTTTGCTGGTTTAAATCCCGAAAATGGCGTAGCCGAGTTTGTAACCAACGAAAAAGGCGATACCAGCTATGCTATTTATTTACAGAGTGATACTACATCCTACTTAAAATACGAAGGACCTGTGGACCCTACCTTATCTGGCGGGTTCAGCAATACTTTCCGGTATAAAAACTTCACCCTGAATTTTTTAATTACGTATCAATTCGGAAATAAAATAAGGTTAACGCCTGTATACAGCAGCACATATTCAGATTTAAGTGCCTTGCCCGGAGAATTTAAAAACCGATGGACGTTACCTGGTGATGAAAAAATAACCAATATCCCTTCCATTACAGATTTGTATACCAGGAGAGATTTGAATAATGCCAGTGCTTATCCTTACAATAACTACAACTTTTCAACAGCTCGTGTGGTAGACGGTGGTTATGTTAGGCTGAAAACAATTTCGTTAATGTACAATGTGCCCACAAGTGTTTTGCAAAAGATCAAACTGAACTCTTTGTCAGTCAACTTAGTAGGAAACAACTTGTGGTTGATCTATTCGGATGCGAAACTAAAAGGGCAGGATCCTGAATTTTTTAATGCAGGCGGTGTCGCTCTTCCAATAAACAAGCAATTTGTCCTCTCTTTAAAAGTAGGTATTTAAAAAAACCGGTAACAATATGAAAAGAATACTAACATATATCTTTTTAATCAGCATGCTGCCTTTGGCAGGCTGCAAAAAGTTCTTGGAAAAACCGCCAGATAACCGGACTGAGGTTACAGCTCCCGACCAGGTTACTTTGTTATTGACTACTGCTTACCCCCATGCTAATTATATTTTATTCTGCGAAGCTATGTCAGACAATGCAGAAGATAAGGGTGGGGGAGGTGCCGGCGATCCATCAGATTTGATCAATAGGCAGTCTTATATGTTTCAGGATGTGCAATCCAAGGAATTAGATTCTCCCGAAGCTTACTGGGATTCCTGTTATAAAGCCATTGCTGTAGCCAATCAGGCTTTGCAAATTATTAATGATGCAACGGATCAAAACTCATTTAAAGCGCAGCGTGGTGAAGCTCTGGTAGCAAGAGCTTATGCTCATTTTATGCTGGTGACCCTATTTGCAAAGGCTTATGACCCTGCGACGGCTTCTTCCGATCAGGGCATTCCTTATGTAACTACACCCGAAACGCAAGTGTTTGCTAAATATGACCGCAAAACAGTCGCTTATGTTTATGATATGATTGAAAAGGATTTGTTGGACGGCATTCCATTAATTGACGAACGCATTTACGGCAATGCTCCGAAATTTCATTTTACAAAAAGAGCTGCACACGCATTTGCATCACGTTTTTACCTTTTTAAACGTAACTATCCTCAGGTAATAGCACATGCCGAACAGGCTTTTTCTGGGAGTGCTGCTGAAAACCTGCGTTTTTGGAATACTTCGTACAGTGATTTGCAATATTTTGACTTACAGGCCATTTACACTAAATCCTCAGAAAGAGCCAATATTCTATTACAGGAAGCTAATTCAATTTGGGGTCGTAGTTATCCTTTATATCGTTTCGGGTTGGGAAGCGATTTATTGAATGAACTTTTCCTTAGTCAAAATGTAACAGGAGGCGCTTATGCAATTAGGTATAATATCTATGGCAGCGTTCAGTACTATAACATTCCTAAATTTTACGAACATTTCGTGCGTGCCGGTATCAATGCAGATATAGGCGATCCGTATAATACGATTCCGTTGCTCACTGCCGAAGAAGTTTTGTTTAATAGATCTGAAGCTTATGCAAGATTGAAAAACTATCCTGCAGCATTAGCCGATTTAAATGCCTGGATAAGTAAAAATATAAGAGCATACAATAGTGCCCAGCATGATCTTACTGCAAAGAAGGTTGTGGACTATTACAAAATGCCAACAGATACCATGGGGGCCTTGGTTCGTGCAGGATTGGACTTTAAAAGGGTTAGCTTTATGCACGAGGGGCTAAGATGGTTTGATATTCTTCGGTTAAAAATTCCAATTGTACATACAACAGATGATGGGTTAAGAATTCCACTTAGCGCCAATGATTTCAGAAGGGTATTACAAATACCACAGGAGGCGAGTTTATCTGGTATTCCTTTAAACCCGCGTTAATTCCATCTGACATTTAGAAAAATAAAGTAAACAGATGAAACTTATTAATAAAATTTCTGCCATTTTTTGTGTACTGCTTGTTCTTGCATCTTGCAAAAAAGAAGAAAACCTGGATGGTCCGCTACCTGATACCTTAGGTGGGGAAACCTGGACGAAAGGCGCTATTGACAAATGGCTTTACGACAGCCTTACAAAAACGTACAACATTGAAACAAAGTACCGTTGGGATCCTTGGGAGGTTCAACTGGATAAAACTTTAGTGCCGCCCGATGAAAACAAAGTGATTCCGGTAATGACGGCTGTAAAGCGAATATGGATTGATCCATATACACAGGAGACAGGCAGTGATTTATTTATCAAGAAATATGCGCCAAAGGAATTTATCCTGGTAGGGAGTCCTCAATACGATTTTGGCCAGATACTTTTGGGCCAGGCAGAAGGTGGGAACAAAATTGCTTTATATACAATCAACAATTTTGATCAAAGTAACATCATCGAGTTGAGAAGAATGTTGCATACGATTGAGCATGAGTTTGCCCATATCTTACATCAGAATATACTTTATCCTGTTGAATATAAAAGTATCTCGACAGGATATACTGCTACCTGGTTTAATATTAGCGAAGAAGAGGCCAGGGAGAACGGGTTCATAACAGCTTATTCCATGTCAGGACCAGACGAGGACTTTGTTGAGATGGTATCTATAATGTTAGTTAATGGCAAGGAGGTTTACGAAGAAATGATTGCTTCGATCACCAATCCCGAAGCACAGGCAGATCTCCGCAGAAAAGAAGAAATTGTGGTTTCTTATTTCAAACAGTCATGGAATATCGACTTTTATCGCTTACAGCAAAGAACCCAGAATGCTATTAATAAATTAGCTGGTCCACCACCTGCTATTGAAGCTTATTTTGGTTTTGAGAAGGCATATTCTTCTTCACTCGTAAGCATTTCATCTCCGAAACTTTTGCCTCAATCTCCAGGTTTTATACAAGTGTATAACCAGGCCAAATTAGGCCTAAAAGGAGTTGGGGGACGTGAGCTACTTGATTCAACTTATATGTTTTTTAGTGCAGATGATACGATAATTCTTGCTGCACTTTATCGGAATGCAAGCCGGGATACTTTATCAGCAGCACATTTTGTGTATGCTATTACAAAGGATGGTGGCAATGTTTACAGCTTTAAATATGTCGGAACCAATTCTAATGGCCTGATTATTCAGTCGGGCATTGCTCCTTTACTCAATTATTTTAGTAATAATAAATTCAGAATAGATTGGTATAAAGACCCGAATAAAGATTTTCAGTTGCGATCGGTATTTACGCCACAGCAAGATCCTTCTGCCTATTTTGTTGGGTTGCTACTTGAATGATCATGATGGCAATAAAGACGTCATTATTTTTTATAATAAACTCATTGTATGTCTAAATATATTCTGTTCTATATCTTAGGATTAGCAGTTGTTTTTGGCAGCTGTACAAAAGAAACAGACAATCTTTTTGATCAAACATCTGACGAACGGCTTTCTCAAACTTTAAGCAGTTTTCAACAAGCGTTAGCACAAGCTCCGGGTTGGAAAGTGTATGTTTACCCCCATGGTTTGCAATCTGAGGAGATTGATGTGGGAGGCTTTACTTATTTTATGAAATTCACCGATGCAAATAGAGTTTCCATGGTGTCTGATTATGATTCAGTAATGTCTGCGACGCCAAAGGAAAGCGGATACCGATTGAAAGCAGTTCAGCGCCCCTCCATTTATTTTGATACGTACAGTTACCTACATATTCCTGCCGACCCAACTTTTGAAGTTAGTACCAGTCCAACTTTTCAACAAGGATTTGGATGGGGTACCGACTTTGATTATTCTTTTGTAAAAACTACACCAGGCGACACTATTATATTAAAAGGAAACTTTAATAAAAGTGAAGCTGTAATGATAAAGGCAACCCAGGTAGAAATTGATTCTGCATTTAACAAGGGAAGATTAAAAACTATTAGAAATTTTACATCGAATTATTTGGATAAGAATAAATATTTATATTTCGTTGCTTCAAGTAATTTATTATCCGTTCCTTCTTTTAACCTTTTCCTTAGAAAGGTGGTTTTCTACAATTTCTCAGCAAGTGGAAACCTCTCTTCAATAATTGAAACTCCATTTAGTTATACCTTGACCGGCCTACACTTTAAAGACACGGTTACAATTGGAATTTATGCCTTTCAGGACCTTTTATGGGATAATGTAAAACAGCTTTATTATTTCAACTCAGGTGGCAGGAGAGTTGAGTTCGCGAATGAAACTTCTACCATTGTTTCTTTTTCTCTTGCAGGTATGATAGGAGGGACAGATTACCAGGTGATCAGCATTCCTCCACAACCACTGCCTAATCAATCAGCTACATTTACTGCAAAATACAATGCGGTAAAGGCGAATCTGAAATCAGGACCGTATAATTTGGATTTAACCTATACGCAGTTTGTTTTTGATGCAACAAATAGAACAATGAATATGAATGTTTATGCCTATCCGGGCACCAACCTGTTGACTGCTCAGTATAATTATACCTATACAGTAGACAACAACGGGTATTTTAAATTTACAAGGACAGGACAAAACGAATATGGGCGGCAGGTAGAAGGAAGTATGAGAGAGATTTTGGACTATTTAGAGACAGATAATTTCAGGTTGACAGGTACATTGACTTCTACAATTATTTTGGGCCAGTATACCAGCAAAGAACGGCCAGATTTCTTCTTCTCAGGGAATTTATTTTGATCACTTTTGATCACTAATAAAGAAGGAGCCCATTCAGAACTGAATGGGCTCCTTCTTTATTAGTTTAATGATATCAGCCCCTTGGGGTCTATTATAACTCTTTGCTCTCTTTGCATAAATTGCAATGTTTTCTGCACCTTTTCCTTATTCATGTTATCCACCTTTAACATTAATTCTGCCAATGTTAAAGATGAATCGGAAAGATGCTTAATAATAACAGCTGTGATTTGCTCAAATTCTTCTGCTTTTAGAATTGAGGATTTCTGGCGCAGGCAGTTATCACAAACACCGCACTCGCTGCTATCTTTGTCTCCAAAATACTGATTGATAAAACTGCTTCTGCAGTGAATACACCTGGTATAATCAATCATTGTTTTAGCTCGCCTGATAAATGTCTCTTTTCGTTTATTGTAGGCAGTAAGATCCATTGTCAACTCATTGGCTGGCACACGGTTCCTTCTAAAGATGATCTGGGGTTCATCATTCTGCGGGTTGTATTGAATAATATGATAGGCTGTAATTTCTTTTAATAGCCGTTTGATTTCATCTTCATGCTTTCTCAGCAAGCGGCCTAGTAACTGTTCGGAAACAAAGGATGGATAATCAAATATGCCTCCGTAGGTGCGCAGCATAGTTGTTAATAGGGGTTCGTATTCAGGGTGGATTCTTTCAAAGTCATACAACTGTCGTTTTGAAGTAGTGAAAACAACCGTTGATGGCGTAAAACTCTTTTCATTGTAGTCGATCCAGCCATCCTGTTCCAGCGCTTTTAACGCATACAAAGATAAAAAGCTGTCAAGTTTGAAGTTCTTGACAAAAGTCTCATATCGGAATGTATAACTCATGTCCAGGCCACTGTAAGCTGGTATTTGTAAAAAGTTCACCAGGGCATAATAAACATCTCTAATTTGCTCAAAGGAGGGAAATCGTTTGGTATGCAACTCCGAAAGTTCCTGGATATCCCTTTCATCATGCAACAACACTGCATAAGATTTCTTGCCATCTCTGCCAGCACGCCCTGCTTCCTGGTAATAATTTTCCAGGCAGTCTGGTATGTCTACATGCACAACAACCCGCACATCCGGTTTGTCAATGCCCATACCAAAAGCATTCGTGCAGACAATGATCTTTATTTTATTTTCGATCCAGCCTTGTTGGCTTTGTGCCCGCTCTTCATTGGTTAAGCCTGCATGGTAGTGCTGGGCTGAAAACCCATGCATCTGCAACAGGCTGGCGATTTCTACTGTCCGCCTTCTGCTCTTGCAATAAACAATAGCCGTTCCGGGAACTTTTGACAGGATGTCCGCCAGTTTGTTCAGTCTGGAATCCACGTTAAAAACACTGTAACTCAGATTCTTTCTTTCAAAAGATTGCCGGATAATGTGGGGCGTTTTGAATTGCAGTTGCTTACAAATGTCCTTTTGCACTTCTTCTGTAGCAGAAGCCGTCAGAGCAAGCACTGGGACATTTGGCAAGTGGTCTCTCAATGATGCTATACGCAGGTATGAAGGTCTGAAGTCATATCCCCATTGTGATATACAGTGCGCTTCATCAACAGCAATGAGGTTTACATGCATTGCTGGCAGGTATTCAAGGAATAGGGAAGTCTCTAACCGCTCAGGCGATACATACAAAAATTTATAGGGCCCATAGGCAACATTCTTCAAAGTTTGCACAATCTGCCTGCGCGACATACCCGAATAGATGGCCGCCGCGAGTATCCCCTTTTTATTCAGGTTTTCAACCTGGTCTTTCATTAGTGCAATCAGAGGCGAGATCACAATGCAAATGCCATCCAGGGCCAGTGCCGGCACCTGGAAGCAAATAGATTTGCCCCCTCCTGTAGGTAATAATGCCAGGGTATCCTTGCCTTCTAATGCCGAATCTATGATTTCTTTTTGTAAGGGGCGAAAATCCTCAAAACCCCAATATTGCTGCAGTATGGAATGAATCTCTGTCAAAAAAGTATGTTAGAAGTGCGAAATTAGAATACTGATTAGTACAACCTAAACATATTCGTCATTCGTCATTCAATCGACTTTTTTGACGAATAATCTTACCGAGTTAGCTGCTAGTACCACGTCACTTAAGCCCATGACCAAGGCGCCAAATGTGGGGCTTAAGAAACCAAAAGCTGCAACAGGAATGGCAATTATATTATATAAGAACGCCCAAAAGAGGTTTTGTTTGATGGTCATATATGTATGCCTTCCCAACCCAAGTGCGGTAGGCAACTTTTTAAGGCCGCTGTTCATCAGCACTACATGGGCGCTTTGCATAGCCAGTTGCGAAGCCTCGCTCATGGAGATGCCAATAGTCGCTTTAGCCAGGGCAGGAGCATCATTGATCCCATCACCAATCATGACAGTTGGTGTCTTTGCTGATAGGTCGGTAATTGTCTGCAGCTTTTGTTCCGGTGTCTGTTCCGCGATCACTTCATCCAGTCCTAATACCTCTGCTATATGCTGGCTTTTTTTCAAACGGTCGCCACTCAGCAAAATAGTTTTAAGATTTTTTGATTTCAGATAACGAACTACATCCTTTGCTTCAGGGCGCAACTCATCTTCCAGGTCTATCCAGCCAATTAATTCATTGTTGCGTACAATATAAATGTTGTGTGTATGATCTGTTGTTAGATGTTTCGCAACCGTATAAGAGCCTGCCTTGTAATGATTTCCTTCCTTGTCCGTAGCTTGCATGCCCTTGCCTTTTACTTCTTCAATTTGCTGCCACCTGGTCTCCTCGCTGGTCCGCCAGTGCTTTGCAATGCTCTTGGCTAATGGGTGGTTGGAATACTTCTCCAGGGAAAAAACGATCCTCTTAAACGCTTCCTCATCAATGCCAATGGCTTTCCAATCACCAATAACGAATGCTCCGGTGGTGAGCGTGCCGGTCTTATCAAAAACCACTTGTGTGACATTTCTGAACAATTCAAGGCTTTTCGCATTCCTGAACAGGATACCATTCCTGGCGCCACGCCCTAAGCCAACTGCAATGGCTGCAGGGGTAGCTAACCCCATTGCACAGGGACATGCGATTACCAATACGGCAATGCTGCGCATGAGCGCTGGAGTAAAGGCTCCTAAGATCAGCCAGTTAGCCACTAAAGTGATGGCGGCAATGGATAAAACCACTGGCACAAATACCCCACTGATCTTATCTGCCAGTTGCTGTACCGGCGGCTTTTCTCCCTGGGCTTTCTTGACAAGTTTGAGAATATTGGAAAGGATCGTATCGTCGCCGGCTGCTGTTACGTAGGCTTTTATGGTGCCATCCTCCAGTATGCTACCGCCTATCAGTTTATCTTTTTTTGTCTTATACACGGGCACACTTTCCCCGGTAATGATAGATTCGTTTACCTGGGCTTCACCCCACAATACTTTACAGTCGGCGGGCACCTGTTCGCCTGTTCGGATCAATATCAGGTCACCGGACTTTAATTGGGTGTTTTCTACAGGGAAGATATGTTCCTGGTGCTTATCATCAAAGGCAATCATATTAGCCATCACTTTCTGTGATTTCACCAAAGCTTTTAAAGAACGTTGGGTAGATTGAATGGAGGCATCCTCAAGGTATTCTCCCAAAAACACCAATGTGATGATGGTTGCAGCCGTTTCAAAGAACAGGTAATCAGTTCCTAAATTGAAAATGGCGCCGATAAGGCTGTAGATAAAAGCAGAAGATGCACCTACGGTAATAAGCACATTCATATTAGGTACCCTGTTACGGATACTTTTAATGGCTGAGCGCCCAAAATGCCGCATGCCAACAAAGAACACAGGCAATGTTATGGCCAGTTGAACCCACGGATTCATGAGTGCGTGAAAATGCAGGCCAGGTACCATGTGCAAAAACAGTAGCACCGCAGTAAAAGGCAGGCAAAATAGGAAACGGCTGAGGTTAGTAGAAAGGAATGGCTTTTTCTTTTTTGTTTCTTGATGCACAGATCCAACTTTATACCCAAGGGATTCTATTCCCTTGGCTAAAGTTTCCAGGGATGTTTTGTCTTTGGCCAGCTCAAAAGAAACATCACCGTCAATTGCGTTCACCGCAATATGATCCGCGCCATTCTTTTGTAAGTATTTATGAACAGTCAAGGCGCAGTTGGCACAATCCATGCCTTCCACTTTCCATTGAACTTTTTCCATGCTATTCGTCTTTTATGCAAATTTATTCAACCCTGTCGGGGTGGCTATATTCAGGAGTTGTTATCTTTTCAACCCTGTTGCAAACAATGTTAAAAATCCCTTTTTCTTTGCAAAATGGTTCAGGAAATCAATTTGGAGCAATTAAATGAATTTGCCCTGTCATTCTGGAAACACGTGGGTAATGCAAAAGTTTTTGCCTTGCATGGCGAAATGGGAGCTGGTAAAACCACCATGGTTTCTGCTCTTTGTCGTGCAAAAGGTGTACAGGTTGCAGCAAGTAGTCCAACATTTTCCATTATTAATGAGTATGTTTTTAAAGAAGACGGTATTGAAAAGATCATCTACCATATTGATCTTTACCGGTTGAATAGCCGGGAAGAAATACTACAGACAGGTGTCGAAGATTGTATAGGCAGTGGGGAAATCTGCCTGGTGGAATGGCCCGCTAAAGCAGAATGGCTTTTTGATGAAAATACCGTTCATTTACACATAAAAGTGGTAAATGAAAGCCGGCGTGAAATAAAAGTGGAAATCCCATCTGCTGCGCTTTATAAATAAGATCGTAATTTGTAACCCTAAATTCGGAAGCAAGGCCCTGCTTATGTCCCAGCAAAAACCCATTATCAGCACCTCATTCAGTTTTGAAACTTTAGAAGAAACACTGGATATTAAACCCAAAGGTGCGCAAGTTCATATTGGAATTCCTAAAGAGATCACTTTACAGGAAAATCGTATTGCCCTTACTCCTGATGCGGTAAGTGTATTGGTGAGTAATGGCCACCATGTAACTATTGAGCACAACGCAGGTGAGGCAGCACATTTTGCTGACAAAGATTATAGCGAAGCCGGGGCTAAAGTTGTATACAACCGTGAAGATGTATATAAGGCCCCCATTCTTGTAAAAAGCGCTCCAGTTGTCGAGGATGATCTCCCGCTGCTGCAATTCAACCAGATGATCATTTCTCCCATTCATTTGAGCATCTTGAAAGCAGAATTGTTGCAAAAGATGATGGAAAAGCGCATTACCGCGATTTCTTTCGAAAATCTGAAAGATGATAGCGGAACTTATCCCATTGTACGCAGTATGAGTGAAATTGCTGGGAGCGCTGTCATGTTGATCGCAGCTCAATATTTGAGCTCATCCAACCATGGTAAAGGCGTATTGTTAGGTGGGATATCTGGCATTGCGCCTACCAAAGTGATCATCCTGGGTGCTGGTATTGTAGGCGAATATGCCGCAAGGGCTGCCCTGGCATTAGGTGCATCCGTAAAAGTGTTTGACAACAGCATTTATCGTTTAAAGCGATTGCAGAATAACATTGGTCACCGGCTTTGGACCTCCGTCATCGAGCCTCGAATGCTGGCGAAACAGTTGAAGACCTGTGAAGTGGCCGTTGGCGCCCTGGGTTCCGATACCGGTCGTACACCTATAGTTGTAACAGACGAAATGGTCAGCAGCATGCGTAAGGGCAGCGTGATCATCGATGTAAGCATCGATAGGGGTGGGTGTTTTGAAACCTCTGAAATCACTACACACGAAAATCCGGTCTTTTTGAAATATGGGGTAATCCACTATTGTGTCCCCAACATTCCATCTGGTTTTGCCCGTACAGCTTCGCAGGCCATTAGTAATGTGCTGATGCCTCTTTTGCTGAAGGCCGGAGACGAAGGCGGGTTTGAAAAACTCATCTGGCATAACATTCATGCGCGAAGTGGCATTTATTTGTTCAAAGGAGCCCTGACCAACTTTCACCTGAGCGAACGCTTTAGTCTGAAATATACAGATCTGAATTTACTCATAGCCAGCCAGCGCTAATATGAATGACGAATAAGCAAAAGTCTCATCAACCTAAACTTATTCGTCACTTGAATCATTCGTCATTCCCAGTAAACAGTTCCCGTAAGTCTCGCCAGTTCAATATTGGCTAGGGTCAATTGATACTGGTATTGAATTGCTGCCAATTCAACCTTTTGTACATTGGTGTTGGCATTCAATAATTCTACATTGGTGCTCAGTCCGTTGTTGTACCTGGACTGGGCCAGTCTTAATGCTTCTTTTGCAATAGTTATTTGTTCGTGCGAATTCTTCAGTCGCTCCTGGTTAGATTTGATATCTGTGATCGCCTGTTTAATGTCTTTTTCATATTGGTTGTTCAGGGTTTCTACAACCAATTCGTTTTGCTTTACAACACTTGAAGCAATTTTGTTTTGTTGCTTTAACCTCCCACCTGAGAAAATTGGGATACTTACACCTGCGCCTACTGCATAATTAAAACGGACATCCTGTATCACTGGTTGGTAACCATTGCGGAAACCTGTACTCCCATTCAGGTTGATGCTTGGCTTGGACTCCAGTCTCACTAGGGCAAGTTCTGTTTCAGCCTGTTTGATGCGTTGCTGCGCAATAATGAAGTCATAGTTATTGATTTGGGCTGATTTTAAAGCGTCATTCACAGCTGAAGCATTCGCTGTAAAGTCAAACTGGGTTGTTTTCAGTGCCCTTGTTTCCTGGCCGGTAGCATAGGTCAGCAGGTTAAATTGTTTTTCCAGGTTGTTTTGCAAATCCACTTTCCTGTTCTGCTCAATATCAATATTGTTTTGGAGTGTCAGTACGTCAATTTTTAAGGCATCACCGTTTTTGAACTTGTTCTCCATCAGTTTTTTATTGGCTTCCAGTACGCTGATCACTGAATCCTGTACATCAATCGCTTTTTGAAGGTAGATAATGGTATAATAGATCCCTGCAACCTGGGATGCCAGTTGAGCCTTTGTGTTTTCAATATTGTTCTTTGATTGCAGTAGATCAAGTTTCGCCCTTTCGATATTCAGCCGCGTTTTTCCAAAGTCATAAATTGAATGGACAATGTTAATACCGGCATTCACATTATTGTGTGGCTGAAACTGTATGTCTTTTAATGTATTTCCTAAAGGGAACTGGGCTTCTGCAACAGGAGCCACATAATTATAAGAAGCTGTTCCGCTAACCAGTGGAAGTTTCCCTTTTTCTGCCAGGCTAACCTTCTGCTCACTTATAGTAGCTGCCTGTTGCAGTTCCTTGATCTTGGGGAAATAAGAAAACGACTGCTGAATGATGTTATTCAATTCAGTATTGGCCTGTTGAGCCTGGGCGTGGAACAAAACCAATATTGAAAATATACTTATGCTAATTTTTTTCATGAATCAAATTTTAATAATAAAGGTTACCGGGAATTAAATCTTTGTCTATCATCGCTCCTAGTGAGCTTCGGCTGCTGCTGCCATCGCCTGCTTGGCATTTTTGTTCTTAGTTCTTAAAAAGATTACCAATGGTAAAACAAGCAGGAAAAAGATAGAGATCAACCTGAACGTATCTAGGTAGGATAGATAATAGGCCTGTTTGTCTATGGTAAGATCCAATACTTTATAAGCCATATCCTGGGCATGGAAAGTATCAGAAGCTCTTGGCAGAAAATTCTGGGTAAGGCCTGCTACTCGCTGTGTTACTGCTGTACTATTATCTGAAATATTACTGAGCAAATCAGTACGGTGTTGGGCGTATCCATGCGCGACATAATTATTAGCCAGTGCAATTCCAAACGCACCTCCCAATTGCCTGATCATATTGTTCAAGGCAATACCGGAAGCATATTCATTGGGTCGCAAACCTGCTACCGCCTGGTTGATCAGTGGCAGTTGCACCATCGAAATACCCAAAGCCCTTAAAATCAATGGAAAAAAGAAATCCCATCGGCTGACATCATTGCTCACCGACCCGCTTAACCAACCGTAAGAAGCAAATAGTAAAAAGCCTGCAATGACAAAAGGAAGAGGAGAAACACCTCTCGACATTAGCTTACCAATAATCGGCATCATCACCACACCTATCAATGTCGGTGGTAAAAGTGAAAGTCCGGTTTCGTAAGGTGTATACCCTAAAACACGTTGTGCCAGTACAGGGTAAACAAATACAGAAGTAAACAGCCCAAAACCAATCACAAACGTGAAGATGGTTGTAAATGCAAGATTTCGATTACCCAATACCCTTAGGTTCACTGCCGGGTTGGGAATACTCAACTCCCGCCAGATGAACCCAACCAAGCCTACAATAGCAAAGAGTGAGGAAATCCTGATCAGGTTACTATTAAACCAGTCTTCAGCTTCGCCTCTTTCCAGTACATATTGTAAAAAGCCGATACCAACTGTTAATAGTAAAATACCAGTATAATCGATTTCTATATTTTTCTTGTTTTTGCCTTCTCCTTCTTTACGATCAATGAATGAGATCGCCAATATTGTAGCAATAATACCAATAGGGATGTTGATCGTAAAGATGAGCGGCCAGCTAAAGTTGTCAATTATATAACCTCCTAAAGTAGGGCCAAGTGTAGGGCCAAGAATCAATCCCATACCAAACAAGCCAGAGGCTAACGGCCGGTCTTTTGGTTCAAAAGCATCAAATAGAATAGCCTGTGAAGTTGACAAAAGTGCACCCCCTCCAATACCTTGCATAAACCGCCAGAGTATGATTTCTACAAGTGAATTCGATTCGGCACAGAGGTATGATGCTACTGTAAACAAAATCATAGAACCTATATAATAGGTTTTCCGTCCGAAATATTCTCCCAGGAATCCTGTCAGCGGTATTATAATAACATTGGCAATGGCATAAGAGGTGATCACCCAACTGATGTCTTCTATCGTTACACCTAGGCTGCCCGCAATCTGATTCAGACCTACATTGACAATAGACGTGTCTATTAGTTCCATTACAGCTGCCGTAACTGTCGTCAGTACTATGATAAACTTGGCAAATCCCTTCGGAGTTTTAGTTGCATTCATAAACTATTTTTATTTTACCCTTACATCCACCTCCGCACTCAATCCTGCCTTTAAAATAGGCTTAAGGTCAGTGGAGTTCTCAAACTCTATTTTTACAGGAACCCGCTGGGTTACTTTTACAAAGTTTCCGGATGCATTATCTGGGGGCAGAAGCGAAAACTTGGCTCCGGTAGCTTCACTGAATGAAGTGATCTTACCATTGAACTTTTTATCAGGATAACCATCAAGTGTTATTTCAACAGGCTGTCCGATGCTTAGACTTTTCAATTGTGTTTCCTTGAAGTTGGCTACCAGCCAGAAGGTTTCATTGTTAACAACTGTGGTCAATGATTGCCCCGGTTGAATATATTGACCTCTTTCAAGATTGGTTTTACCTACACGGCCATTGCTTGGAGCATAGATGTGAGTATAGCTCAGCCTTAGCTTTGCCTGGTCTAAGGCAGCTTTACGGGTAGCTATCGTTGCTTGTGCTTTTTGGATAAGGGCCGAAGCCGTTCCTCCTTGCACAGATGCCTGTTTGATTTGCTCACTTCCTGCAATCAGTTGCATACGAGCTGTTTCTACATTAGAACGGCTGTCATCTAACTGTTTGCGTGTAATAGAGCCGTCAGCAAACAGGGCCTCATCCCTCGTTAAGTCGCTTTGGGCTTTTGCTAATTTGGTCTGCAACACATCGGTATTCGCAGAAGCTACCTTTTCTGCGGCCCCCACATTAACATAAGCAGCTCTTGCACTTGCCAGGTCAGCTTCGGCCTGCAAAAGATCAGCCTCTGCCTGTGATACAGCTATTTGATATTCCTTGTCATCAAGTACTAGCAATAATTGTCCGGCTTTGATTTCCTGGTAATCATCTACATACACAGAATCAATATACCCGGCAATTCGGCTGATGACCGGTACTGCATTACTTTCAAGCTGTGCATTATCGGTACTTTCATAATGTATTGAATGCATCAGCTTTTTGTAGCCGAACGATCCGCCGATGATCAAAATGAGCGGTAGAATAAAGGTGATTGGTTTTAACTGTCTTTTGGATTTGTGAACTTTTTGATTGTTGCTTTCCATCGGTGAAAATTTGTGGACACAAAGGTAAACTAAGTTTACTAAATAGTCAAACTAGTTTACTACTTTCTTATTCTTATCTTTGCAGAGCATGAATAAAACTGAATTAAATACACAATTGCAGGAACTGCAGGCAGCCAGGCCTCTGACTTGGGGAAAAGTGATTTCGCTTTTAAAGCGACAGTTTGACAATTGGGCTTTACATGAGCTGACGCAACAAGGATATGAAGAGTTCAAAATGGCTTACATGCCTGTACTGATGAATATTCACCCAGACGGTATTACTAATAATGAGCTGGCTCGTAAAGCAAGGGTCACCAAACAGGCCATGAGTAAAGTAATCAAAGAATTAATTGAACTGGATTTTGTTGTAACAGAAACCGATAGCCACGATAAACGTAGCTCTATCATTCATTTAACAGAGAAAGGTAAAAAACTGGTAATTGACGCCAGGCAAAAAGTATGTGAGTTGGACAAGGAGTATGAAGAACTGCTCGGAAAAGAAGAGTTTGCAGTTTTAAAAGAACAATTGGTTACAATTATTAAGTGTCACGACGAAAAGCACGGCCTCGTAGGTTGCTTTTAAAATTAGTAATTGCTATACGTTCTTTGCAAAAACTATACTCCACCTCATCATTCGAACATACAATCACCAACCGTTCTTTACAATAATTTTGAATTAAGGAATGATACAGCTCTATGCCCTGTATATCCAGGTTGCTGCATGGCTCATCCAGTAGAACAACCGGAGTGTTGGTAAAAATGGCCTGAGCTAATTTTACACGCTGTTTCATTCCCGACGAATAATAACGGATCTGTTTTTGGGCAGCAGCTTGCAAACCAATAGCTTCTATTACTTCTTGAGCGTTCATTCCTTCCAGGTAGTTTTTGAATTGGAAGTGGAACTTCAGGAATTCAACCAGGGTCATTTCTTCAATCACTTCCAAGTAAGGGGCACTGAAAGAAATATATTGGAATGCCTCATCTGGTGGAATATTATTGTTGGTACTTGCATAGCTAATAGAACCTTCATTTAGGTGCAACATGCCTGCTATGCTTTGTAAAAGTGTGGACTTACCGGACCCGTTGGGTCCGGTAATGGCGTAAGATATGCCTGAAAGAAATTCAAGATCAGCATTTCGGAAAATCCATTCGCGGTTAAACCGCTTACCGGCTCCGGAAAGCTTAATCTTCATCCACATTATTTTTTGAATACCTTTTAATAATACCAGTCTTGGACTGTAATACAAAATCGATGATCTTTTTTTTCAACTCGCCATCAGCAACCTCTTCTTCAATACGTTTCAATGCACTGGAAGTAATGAGGTTTTGAACAAAGAGGATATGATAGATCTGCGAAATCGTTTGTATTTGTTCTGGTTGGAAGTTTCTGCGTTGCAAACCAATAACATTAATACCCGCGTAACTCATAGGTTCGCGCCCAGCCTTAATAAAGGGTGGAACGTCTTTTCGAATAGAACTTTGTCCGCCGATATAAGTATGAGAGCCTATTCGTGTAAACTGTTTTGCGGCTGTCAAACCACCAATAACCGCATAATCGCCAACTTCTACATGACCAGCCAGTTGCACGCTATTGGCCAATACAACGTTGTTGCCTACATGACAGTCGTGGGCAATATGTGCATAAGCCATGATCAGGCAATGGCTCCCTACAACGGTTTTCCATTTGTCTTGAGTACCGCGGTTAATAGTAACACATTCGCGAATGGTAGTATAGTCCCCTACTTCGGCAGTAGTTTCTTCACCTATGAATTTTAGATCTTGCGGAATTGCACCAATTACAGCACCAGGAAAAATCTTACAGCCTTTGCCAATCCGGCTAAAAGGCATTATGACAGCATGAGACATAATATGCGTGTCATCACCAATGGTTACATTATCGTGAATAACTGCAAAAGGTTCAATTGTAACATTGTTGCCCAGTTTTGCATTGGGATGAACAGACGCCAGCGGTGAAATCATAATCTAACTTTGGGTTTCTTTACAATTTGAGCAACCAGGTCAGCTTCGGTAACAACTTTATCGCCGACAAAAATAGTTCCTTTCATTTCACAAATGCCACGGCGAACCGGATTCAATAATTCCATTTTTAAAATCAAGGTATCACCTGGCACAACTTTATTCTTGAATTTGCAGTTATCGATCTTTAAAAAGTAAGTGTCATAATCATGTTCCGGATCATCCGGAATGGTCAAAATGCCACCAGTTTGGGCAAGAGCCTCTACCTGCAATACACCAGGCATTACACAGTTACCTGGAAAGTGCCCTTGGAAGAATGGTTCGTTATAAGTAACGTTTTTAACTGCGACAACCACCTTTTCGGTCAATTCAATTACTTTGTCTACCAGCAAAAACGGGTATCTGTGTGGCAGCTTTCTTTCAATGGCATGTACATCCAACAATGGCGCCTTTGCAGGATCATATTTGGGAATACCCTGTTTATGCCTGTTTTTCTTGATATGTTCCTTGATCTTTCTTGCAAAAGCTACATTCGAAGAATGTCCGGGACGATTGGCGATAATATGGGCTTTAAATGGAAAGCCTACTAACGCCAGGTCGCCAATGACATCCAGTAATTTATGACGTGCCGGTTCATTAGGGAAGCGGAGGTCAAGATTATTCAGAATGCCGCCTTCTGTAACCCGCACATTTTCTTTCTGGAAGATCTTCGACAATCGGGAAACCTGGGCTTCAGTTACCGGCTTATCTACAACTACAATAGCATTGTTTACATCACCACCTTTTATAAGATTATGGTCGAGCAGGTATTCCAACTCGTGGAAAAAGCAGAATGTACGGCATGGAGATATCTCATTCTTGAATTGAGAGATATGCTTTAATGCAGCATGCTGGGTTCCTAAAACCGGCGAATTAAAATCTATGAGCGTGTTGATCCGGTACTCGTGATAGGGTAGGGCTACCATTTCCACCTTCTTCCCTTCATCAACAAAACTGATGTTATGCTCCAGTATATAATATGTTTTGACCGCATTTTGTTTTTGAATGCCAGCCTTTTCTATTACTTCCACGAAAGGTGAAGCGCTGCCATCCAGGATAGGCACTTCCGGCGCGTTGATCTCGATTAGAACGTTATCAACGCCGCACCCAACCAATGAAGCCATAAGGTGTTCAATGGTGCTGACCCTCGCTCCATTTGATTCAATGGTGGTACTGCGTGTGGTTTCTACTACATTATCGACATCAGCCTTTACAGTTGGCTTTCCAGGTAAGTCTACCCTTTGAAAAACGATCCCCGTATTGGGATCCGCAGGCTTTAACACGATTTCAACTGTTTGTCCACTATGAATGCCTATGCCATCGATTCTTACTTCGGCAGCTAGTGTTTGTTGAAATTCCTGATTTATACAGTTTTCCGATTGCATGCGGCGAAAGTATGAAAATACCATCAACCCCTAAAACGGAGTTTCGGAAAAGATTTTTGAATGGTCGGTGCAATGGGCAAGTGGCAGTTACCAGCTAAAATGTGTGTTTGACATTACCTTGACTCTTTACTCGACTATTTGAGCGTATTTTTGCTGATCATGCAGGAAGCAGCAACCACATTTGAGGCAATTGCCGAACGGCCAGAAATGCACCAGCAACTGGTTTTTGAAACCCGTCGCCAAATCCCGGGTTCTGTGCACTATTCAATTAGAAGATTTGTAAAACCCGAGGATTGGATGGCTGAAGATACTGGCATGCTGAAATACCATGTGGTAAAAAATGAACCCGAGAAAGCCCATCTGGAGCTTCGTTTTTGCATTTCTGCTAATATGTATTGCAAAGAATTTGAAACAGACTGTGGCCATTGCAAAGCGCACACCTCTGTAAATTGCAATGATAAATTTGACAGCATCAACATTCTAAGTTTTGTTTTTACCTCAACAGTGTTATCCCAGTTTGCAAAACCGCGTAAGAATAGCGTCGAATTGAGTGATGAGATTCTTTCTTTCCGGCATCCTTCTTCTTTTGCTAAGATCATTCCGCTTTGCAACCGCATGCGCTTGGTGCTGGATGGCCTGTTGAACCATAATTATAATGATACGCTGGAAAACATCTTTGTGAACGCCCAGACACAAATGTTGCTCTTATACAGTATGGATTGCATACTGGGTGAAAAAGAAATTGAAACTGTTACCTGCAGATTCCTGTCAAACGAAGCCGACAAGGAAAAACTTCTGAAGGCCAGGGACATCCTCATCCTGCAAATCGGTGAGCCCATTACCATCAAGGAACTAAGCCGGAAAGTAGCGATGAATGAGTGCTATTTGAAGAAAGGTTTCAAAGAAATGTTCGGGGCAACCATTTTTGAGTTTTACCAAAGTCAACGTATGGAACATGCTAAATATCTATTATATGAAAAGGGGCTTAGCGTAACGGAAGTATCCTTGATGTTGGGCTATTCTTCTATTTCACACTTTTCAACTGCCTTTAAAAAACATACAGGACTGAAACCTTGTGAATTACTATTCCGGTAAAATATAAAGTCTGGAATGTCAATATTTAAAATGTAAGTTCTTCCCTGTTACATTTTAAATATTGACATTTGCATTTCATATCTGCATTTTACTTTTTACATTTTATATTCTATATTCTCCATGTTTAGCGTTTTAGCTGGTACCTTATTCTTAGCAATCATCCATGCCCTCATTCCTAACCATTGGCTGCCGCTGGTTGCCGTCGCCCGTGCCGAGAAATGGAAGGCAAAAGACGTGACCAGCATTACTTTCCTGGCTGCTTTGGCACATGTACTGGGCACAGTAGCACTCGGGCTTGTACTTGGGTATATCGGCAATGAACTGGAGTCGGATTATGGACAAATCATTCATGTTACATCTTCAATCCTGCTTATAGTATTTGGTTTGATCTATTTTTCTGTAAATCTTCCACATCATCACCATAGCGGTCAGCAGGATGTAGCTGCATATAAAAGATCTAAAAGAAAATGGATTCTGATCTTTATTGTAATGATGTTTCTTTCTCCCTGCCTTGAAGTGGAGAGCCTTTTTCTAACTGCTGGCGTATATGGTATGGGGGTAGTTATGGGAATGGCAGTTGTATATGCAGTTGTGAGTATTTCAGGCATCTTGCTTCTGGTAAACCTGGGTTATAAAGGAGCCAACCTGTTAAGTGCAGAATTCATAGAGCATAATGAAAAACGCATAAGTGGTATCGTATTGATATTGGTGGGAATTGTAAGTTACTTTTTGCATTAAAAACAATGCCGCTCAACGAGCGGCATTGTTTTTAAGAAAAGAATTTCCTCGCTACTTCTATAGTCTCATTCAGATCATCATAAGTAAGAGCATTACTCAGGAACCAGCTTTCAAAAGCTGATGGCGGCAGGTAAATGCCATTACTGAGCATATGATGAAAGAATTTACTGAAAAGAGAATTGTCGGCAGCTGATGCTGTCGCAAAGTCAATGACGGGCTGCTCGCTAAAGTGTACACTCAGCATAGACCCAAGTTGGTTTATAACATAAGGAACACCGCTTTCACGAAGAACATTATCCAGCCCTGCCTTCAGGTAAATGGCTTTTTCATCCAGTTCCTGGTAAATAGATGGATGATTGTTGAGCTCAGTAAGCAAGTCATAGCCTGCTACCATAGCTAGGGGATTTCCACTCAATGTACCAGCCTGGTAAACATTACCCAATGGCGCAATGTGCTCCATGATGGCTCTTTTCCCACCAAAAGCTCCTACAGGCATGCCCGCCCCAATCACCTTTCCGTAAGTCACAAGGTCGGCATTTACTTGCAGGCGTTGCTGGGCACCACCCGGGGCAAGGCGAAAGCCGGTCATCACTTCATCAAAAATGAATACAATATCTTCCTGGGTGCAAAGTAGACGCAATCCCTCAAGGAAGCCTGGCTGAGGAAGAATACAACCCATATTGCCGGCAACCGGCTCAATAATGATGGCCGCAATTTGATTTTTATTTTCTTCAACCAGTTTTTGGACAGCATCCAGGTTATTGTAAGGGGCCGTTAATGTATCTGATGCAACACCGCCGGTAACTCCGGGAACAGTCTGAATATTAAAAGTCGCTACACCACTGCCAGCTTTTACCAGGAAGGAATCAGCATGACCATGGTAGCAACCTTCAAACTTGATGATCTTATTCCTCCCTGTATAGCCCCTGGCCAGGCGAATGGCACTCATACAGGCTTCAGTACCGCTGCTCACCATACGGATCAGGTCAATATTGGGAGCCATGCTTTTGACCAGTTCGGCCATTTCAATTTCCAATTCTGTAGGAGCGCCAAAAGAAGTGGAATATTGGACCTTTTCTTTAATGGCTTTCACCACCGAGTCATGGGCGTGGCCCAGGATCATCGGTCCCCATGAGTTGATATAATCTATATAGCGGTTGCCATCCTCATCATATAAATAAGCTCCTTTTGCTCTTTGTATAAAAATCGGCGTGCCGCCTACGCTTTTGAACGCTCTCACCGGCGAGTTCACACCGCCCGGTATGCTTTGCTTTGCTCGCTCAAATAATTCCTGGCTTTTTGAAATTTTCATAAATCAGTTGGTTGGGTTTATTATACTATCCAATTAAACGAACAGCATCTTTGGCAAAATAGGTGGCAATTAAATCAGCGCCTGCTCTTTTGATTGAGGTCAGGCTTTCTATAATGGCCTTTTCCTCATTCAGCCATCCCATTTTTGCAGCTGCCTTGATCATGGCGTACTCACCACTAACATGGTAGGCGCTTACAGGCACCGTCACTGCATTTTTTACCTCACGAATGATATCCAGGTACGCCATAGCAGGCTTTACCATTACAATATCCGCGCCTTCCTCTACATCCATTAAAGTCTCCTTGATGGCTTCAATGCGGTTGGCATAGTCCATCTGGTAAGTCTTCTTGTCTCCAAAGCCCGGGGCTGAATCCAGTGCATCACGGAATGGACCATAAAAACAAGAGGCGTACTTAGCGCTATAGGACATGATGCCGGTTTTGCTAAAACCACTTTGTTCCAGCGCATTACGAATAGCAGCGATGCGGCCATCCATCATATCGCTGGGAGCAACAATATCCGCTCCGGCCTGGGCATGACTCACGCTCATTTGTGCCAGAACCTCTACAGTGGGATCATTGACAATTTCACCATCTTTTACAATGCCATCATGACCATATGAGGAAAAGGGATCTAATGCCACATCCGTCATAACGATCATTTCTGGAACAGCATCCTTGATGGCTTTAATGCTGCGTTGCATCAATCCGTCAGGATTCACTGCCTCCGTACCTTCATTATCTTTCAGCTCATCTTTACATTTAATAAATAATAAAACGCTCTTAATACCCATACTCCAGAGTTCCTTTACTTCTTTCACAGTTAAGTCAACTGACCTGCGAAAGTAATTTGGCATGGAGGCGATTTCAGTAGTTACATTTTCACCTTCATCAATAAATAAAGGAGCTACAAAGTCGTTGGGAGTTAATATAGTTTCTGCTACCAGGCTTCTGATAGACGGGTTTGTCCTAAGTATTCTATTTCTTCTTTGTAAGTACATCTTGAATTTCTGATTTTGAGATATTGTGATTTTGAAATGGTATTCAGATGCCAAATTTCCTAATTCCTTTAATTGGGTACTGATTTATTTCACACCCAATCCCTGGGATGCAAGCACACCTGCAACAATTTATCTTCCTCGCTGCCTGCTTCAGGCTGGTAATTATAATACCAGCGCGCAGTCATTGGCAAACTCATTAAAATACTTTCTATCCTGCCATTGGTCTTCAAACCAAACAAAGTACCCCGGTCGTGGATCAGGTTGAACTCTACATAGCGCCCCCTCCTGATTTCCTGCCATTCCTTTTGCCTGGTTCCATAAGACGTTAACTTCCTTTTTTCTGCTATAGGCGCGTAAGCTGGTATAAAGGCATTTCCATTAGACTGCTGAAATTCAAATAATCGTTCAGCCTCCGTATCATTTTCCGGGCGTAGGTAATCATAAAATACGCCTCCAATGCCACGCCTTTCATTATTACGGTGCTTGTTCACAAAATACTCATCACACTGTTTTTTATATTTTGGATACAAATCTGCCCCGAATGGATCTATTGCATTCTTAAGTGTAGAATGAAAATGAACCGCATCCTCTTCCAATAAATAATAAGGAGTTAAGTCTGAACCGCCGCCAAACCAGCAGTCTATTTTATTATCTTTGGTATCGTACAATTCAAAATATCTCCAGTTAGCATGAACAGTGGGAACAAAGGGATTAACCGGGTGAATTACTAATGACAAACCACAGGCAAAAAAATGACTATCGGGTACTTTGAACGCCTGCTGCATTGCTTCAGGAAGTTTGCCAAATACGGCAGAGGTGTTGACACCCCCTTTTTCAAATACGGCCCCGTCAGTTATAATACGGGTGATTCCACCACCGCCTTCTTCACGTATCCATTGATCTTCTTCAAATTTCGCTTTCCCATCTACTTTTTCAAGTGCAGTACAAATTGAGTTTTGCAACTGCAAAATATATTGATGAAAACGGTCTTTAAGTAAACTCTTTTCTGTTGAATTCATATTTATGATTGCTTGAGAAAATCTAATAGTGGCTTGATAAAGGCACTGAAATTTTCAATATGAGGCAGATGACCAATATGATCAATCTCCACAAGCCTTGAATTTTTAATACGTTCGTGTGTTTTCTTTCCTAGTTCCGGGTAGTTGCCCATTGTTTTCCTGACTTCTTCAGAAACCAGGTTTTTACCCAAAGCAGTACGGTCTCGCTGGCCAATAATGAGTAGGGTAGGAGCCGTGATCCGGTCCAGCTCATATACAACGGGCTGATTGATGATCATATCTGTTGTAAGTGCTGCATTCCATGCAATGATAGGATATTGCGGGTTGAGTGTCCACCCGGCCAGCATGTTTACCCACTTTTCATATTGTGGTTTCCAGTTGCCTCCATAATAATTTTCGGTTTGATAGGCTTTTATCTTTTCAAAGCTTTGCTTCAGCTCTCCTTGGTAAACCATATCAACTGATTGGTAGGGGACCTTTGTTTTATAATCCTCAAGTCCTATAGGATTTTCAAGGATCAACTTTTCCACCATGTCCGGGAACATCAATGTAAACCTTACTGCCAGCATGCCGCCCATTGAATGACCGAGCACATTCACTTTTCTTACTTGTAGACTATCCAATAGTTTTTTGGTATTGTCAGCTAAAAGAGCAAAGGAATATTGCAACATGGCAGGCTTGGATGATTTTCCAAATCCTATCTGGTCCGGCATGATCACGCGGTACCCGTTGGCCAAAAGTGCTTTTGCCGTGCTGTCCCAATAAGCGCCGGAAAAGTTCTTACCGTGAAAAAGCAAAACTGTCTGCCCATTCGGCTGTGCTGGTTGCACATCCATATAGGCCATCTTTAAATTTTGCTTTTGAATATGTAAATGAATATAGTGTACAGGGAAGGGATAAGAGAAGTTTTCCAGTTCCAATCCTAACGGGCGTAGCTGTGCAAACGTGCTGATCCCTAAAAACAAGCCTGCAAATAATATAGCCAGACACCTCTTCATAATTATTCCTTCCATTCCTTCACCGCTTCCACAAATGCCTTGGCGTGATCAACAGGAACATTAGGCGTAATGCCGTGACCTAAATTGGCAATATAGGCTTGTGCGCCAAAGCCATCGATCATCTCCTTGACAGCTTTCTTGATTACAGGGATAGGCGCTAGTAGTTTAGCAGGATCGAAATTACCTTGTAAGGTGATCCTTTTGCCCGTCATTTCCCTTGCCATCTGGGGAGTCACCGACCAGTCCAGGCCAATGCCCGATGCGCTACTTTCGCTCAGGTCTTTTAAAGCATACCAGCTGCCTTTCGGAAATAAGATCACAGGCGCATGGTCTTTTACAGCATCTGCAATTTGCAGCAGGTAAGGTTGTGCAAATGTTTTAAAATCTTCAGGACTAAGCGATCCTGCCCAACTATCAAATACCTGCACGGTATCTGCACCGGCTTTTACCTGTGCTTGCAGATAACTAATAGTAGCATCAGTAATTTTTTGAAGCAGTTGGTGTGCTAGCTCAGGTTCGGTAAACGCAAATTGTTTGGCTTTCTCCCATGTTTTGCTGCCCTTACCCTCGATCATATAACAGAGAATTGTCCAAGGAGCGCCGGCAAAACCAATTAGTGGCACTCGCCCGTTCAATTCTTTCTTGGTGAGTGAAAGAGCATCCATCACATAATGTAAACGATCTGCTGCTCCATCAACCTGCAACTCATTAATATCCTTTTGGGTTTTAATGGTTTTAGGCAACACTGGACCTTTACCTTCTTCAAGCAATACCTCTACACCTAATGCTTGTGGAATTACCAGGATATCAGAAAAAATGATAGCTGCATCTACACCTACCTGGTCCACAGGTTGAAGGGTAATCTCTGTTGCTAGTTCAGGCGTCTGCACACGCGTAAAGAAATCATATTGATTCCTCAATTTGATATAATCAGGTAAGTAACGGCCAGCCTGGCGCATCATCCAAACAGGAGGGCGTTCTACTTTTTCTTTCCTTAGCGCACGAAGCAGTAAATCATTTTTTAAATTGCTCATTGGTAATTTTTTTCTCCTTCAAAGACTTTAAACCATTGAAGGATCTATAGTGGAATTATTGATCGATTTTCTAAAAACGGAAATAAGCCAGCATTTTCTTCACCAAATCCTCTTTACCAGGGGTATCGGCAGAAACAATGCTGTCGCAGCCTTTTGCCTTTAAAGCAGAGGCGGTTGTACTGCCAATCGCAAATGCCACACCACACGAAGCCGGTTGGTTATATGAAAAAAAACTGTTTACAGCACTAGGACTAAAAAATAGAACACCGTCATACTTTTTAGAAACAGGCTTTGCTGTCTCAATGGTGCGATAAACAACCATTTCTTTAATACTGATCCCCTGCTCTTTTAATTTTAAAGGCAACTCTTCTCTTCTTTGTTCGCCACAAAAGAACACAACTTCTTTTACACCTCTATATATAATTACATCCGCAAGAGCGGAAGCATTTTCTGCTGTTCCCTTTACTTTACCAGTACCCCATACACTTTCTATAAGCTGACGTGTTGTATTGCCTATAGAGTATATTTCCCAGTTTATCTCTGTTCCTGTATGGTCTTTGATCGCTTCAACTGCATTCATACTGGTAATGACCACTGTTAAGGGGGTGCGTGCCAGTTCTTTGATCAAAAGCTGCTGGTCCTGCGAAACAATAGGCTGGGTTTCAATAAATGACTGGCATTCTATGGAAACTCCCATTAATGCAGCTTCCTTTATAAGTTGTGCATCCAGTGGGCGGGTACTCAATATGTTCAGATTATTTCTTGGCATTGCGGATATCCTGGACAATTTTGGCACCAGATGGTTCACTGAGCAGCTCATTTGCTGCCAAAATTCCCAAAGTGCCAGCATCAGAAGTAGCACATGCTTTTTCTATTTCTACTTTCTGCTTACCGTCTGGACTGATGATATTTCCTTTGAACGTGACTGAACCATTGCTGGTTGTAGCAAGGGCGCTGATAGGTGTGGAACAGCCTCCCATAAGAGTCCTTAAGAAATCGCGCTCGATTTTAGCACATAAAGCAGTCGCCTCATCGTTGAAAGGCTGGCAGGCTTCAAATGAAAATGAATCGTCTTCACGGCAAACAACCATGATGGCGCCCTGGGCCGGAGCTGGTAGCATCCAGTCAAGGTCTACAGAGTTTTGCGGCCGCAATTCTATACGTTCAACTCCTGCGGCCGCAAATACAGCTCCGTTCCAGTTACTTTCCGCAACTTTTCGCAGACGGGTATTTACATTACCACGGAGGTTTTCAATCCTGTGGCCCGGATATCGGTTGAGCCATTGGGCTATACGTCTAATAGAGGACGTTCCGATAGTGAATGGTAAATCGTCACTAGTCAATGCGCTATTAGTTGGAGACGCACTATTCATCATGGACCATTTACCATTCGCATAACCTAGCCTTTCCAGGTCAGCGGGGTCTTTATAAACAAATATATCTTTATAGGAAGCTCTTTTAAGCACAGAGGCCTGGCGAATACCTTTGGCAAGTTGTGTTGGCACGTCCTTCATGGAGTGTACAGCAATATCAACACGGTCGTTGAGCAGGGCTGCGTCAAGGGTTTTGGTGAAAACACCCTGAACGCCTAATTCATAAAGAGGTGTAACAGTGTCAATATCCCCTTCGCTTTTGATGAAAACCAGTTCTGAAGACACTCCGGCATTCTTTAAAAGCGTTTGCACCAATGTAGCTTGCCATACAGCCAACTGGCTTTCTCTTGTTCCAATACGTAAAATCTTCATTATGTATGTACGGCACCAATGGCCATAAAGTTGTTGATAGCTTCAAAGTAGTGACAGGCGCCTTGGTTCTGCACGCGAATTTTAGAAGCCATTTCGTTAATGATTCTTTGAATACGGATATCTGCTTCTTTACTGCAGCAAATGGAGGCCGCTTCAAATTGTGGATGTTTGTGAATTTCTTTCAGCTTCAGTTTCGCTGTTTTCAACAGGGGAACGTGGCGGCGCATTTCGTGCCAATCCTTGAACTCCATCATTAATTCAGAGATGATCGCTTTCGCTTTAGGTACTTCGGCTTCCCGTTTACGCAGCGTTTCATCCTTCAGCCTTGAGAGTTCATCCACATTTACCAGTTGAACATTGGGAAGGAGTTGAGCGGCTTCTTCTACATTATAAGGAATAGAAAGATCGATGATCAGTTTTTGACCACAGTCTTTTACATGTTGATGTAATATGGTGGGTTCTGAAGAGTTGGTAGCAACCAAAATGATATCAGCTTTTTTAATTTCTTCTTCAAGTGCCTCGATCGGCGCATGCTTCAGACCTAATTCTGTGGCTAGTTCCTGTGCTTTTTCTTCAGTACGGTTGATCAGTGTAATATTTTTGGTTTCCAGGTAGTCTACCAGGTTCTTGCAGGTATTACGGCCAATTTTGCCTACACCCAGCAAGAGTATATTTTTCTTACGGATATTTTTTACGTTGCTTCTGATGTACTGAACTGCGGCAAAGGAAACCGAAACCGTACCGCCACTTAACTCTGTATTATTTTTAATAAGCTTGGAAGATTGTAAAACCGAATTAACCAAACGCTCTGTAAATGCACCAATAAAGCCATGTTCTTTGGCAAACTTTGCTGCGATCTTCATCTGGCCCACAATTTCATAATCTCCAAGTATCTGTGAGTCCAGGCCTGCTCCTACATTGAAAAGGTGTTCAATAGCTTCAGCGCCATTTTTGATGTAAGCCATTTTATGGAAAGTATCCGCATCGCCGGCAGTTTGTGAGCACAATACATCTATCAACTGGTTGCTGTTGTAAGCAAAGCCGTAAATCTCAGTGCGGTTGCAGGTGGATAGAATGAAAAGTTCATTTAACCCTTTAGTGCTGGCCAATTCTAAAACTTGGGCATATTGCTCGTTGCCAATTGCAAATTGGCCCCTCACAGAAGCGTCAGATTTCTTGTAATTGATTCCTGCTATAAAAAAATTAGATATGTTCTTGTGATAATTGGTTTCCATTCAGTATAAATAGATCAGAATCGTACTGCAAAAGTACCCCTAGGGTCTCGTAAGAGTGAAAAAGTTCTGTCATTGCTGTGTCATTTAAGTGACTGACTTTTGTCATATTGGAAATTGATTTGGATCGATTCAACCACTTTCGATACACAGTTGGCGCTGCCTATTTACATTTGCTCTCTCAAATTTCTGTCATGAAGCGAGCTGTAGTTTTAATGAATCTGGGTTCACCGGATTCTACTGAAGTGAAAGATGTAAAAAGATATCTTGATGAATTTTTAATGGACGAAAGGGTAATTGATAAACCTTGGTTGCTGCGGGCTTTATTGGTGAAAGGAATCATTATTCCTTCTCGCGCGCCAAAATCAGCCGAAGCCTATAAATCTATCTGGACTGATAAAGGATCTCCATTGATTGTGATCAGCAAAGATTTGAGAAACGCATTGGCTAAAGAAATTGAGGAACCAGTAGTGATTGCAATGCGTTATGGCAATCCTTCTCCTAAAGCTGCTTTCGATGAACTACTGGTAAAAAATCCCGACCTGGAAGAAGTGATCCTGGTACCTTTATATCCCCACTACGCAATGAGCAGTTACGAAACGGCTGTCGAATATGCTAAAGAGCAGTATAAGAAGGGTGGCTATAAATTCAGGCTCACTACAATTAAACCTTATTACGATCATCCTGATTATATAAATGCACTTTGCGAAAGCATCCGGCCTTACCTGGATCAGCCTTTCGATCAAATATTATTTTCTTACCATGGTGTGCCGGAGCGGCATATATATAAAGGAGATATTACCGGAAAGCATTGCCTCAAAGTAGAAAATTGTTGCGATACACCCTCGCCCGCACATGAATATTGTTACCGCCATCAGTGCTGGCAAACAACCAAAATAGTGACAGAGCGTCTGCAAATCCCTAAAGAGAAATGGGGCTTTTCATTCCAGTCACGCCTTGGCCGCGATCCCTGGCTGCAACCCTATACAGCTGCACGCCTGGAAGCATTACCTAAAGAAGGTGTGAAAAGAGTATTAGTAGTATGCCCCGCCTTCGTGAGCGACTGCTTGGAAACTTTGGAAGAAATAGCCGAAGAAGGCAAAGAAACCTTTTTACATGCCGGAGGTGAAAGCTTCGAAATGATCCCCTGCCTGAATGTCCACCCACTCTGGGTCAGCGCCCTGGCAAAGTGGATTAAAGAATACGCACAGGGAAACAAAGAGATGGTGTTGAAATAAAATAGAAAGAATTATTAAATATTACTAATTATTGATTTACTGATCATTCACCACCATGTATCTCTATATTAAAGCACTACACATTATTTTCGTCGTCACCTGGTTTGCCGGGATATTTTATATTGTTCGCCTGTTTATTTATAATACCGAAGCGCAGGAAAAGAATGAACCAGAACGATCTATCCTTCAAAAACAGTTTTCCATTATGATCCAACGTTTGTGGTTGGGCATCACCTGGCCATCAGCCATATTGACTCTCGTTTTTGGACCATGGGTGTGGATCATGTTAGGCTTTATCCCTGAATGGTTGTTGGTAAAACTGGCTTTTGTACTTGGCCTGTATATTTACCACTTCACCCTCCATACCATTTACAAACAGCAAGCAAAAGGAATTTTCAAATACACTTCCCAACAACTCCGTATCTGGAATGAAGTTGCAACCATATTCCTCATCGCCATTGTCATGCTGGCAACTGTAAAACAAAGCATTAGCCTTGTGTGGGGGCTCGTAGGACTGGTTGGCTTCATTATAGTTTTAATGAGTGCAATTAAGATCTATAAACAGATCAGAAATAAAGAAACTACTCATAGCCATGGCCAATAAAAAGGGATGCCAAACAACTTGGCATCCCTTTTTATTGCAGCAATAATGTAAGCATGCATATTACATAGGCTTTTTCTCATTAGACTTCGCCTGGCCATTATTATAAGCGCCCTTATTATTGGCTCCCTTTAAGTACTTGTCCAAAAACGTCAATATCTGCCCATAGCCTTTGATCTCATTTTCTTTCTTTACAAATCCATGTCCTTCATCAGGAAATACAATATATTCAACCGGCACTTTGTTCTTCCGCACCTTCGCTACTATTTCATCGCTTTCAATTTGAAGTACCCGCGGATCATTGGCTCCTTGCAATACAAGCAATGGCTTTTTGATATTGGATGCATGGAGTAATGGTGAATACTGTTTCAATCGGACTGTATCAGCCGTGTTGGGATCGCCTATTTCTTCATACAAAGCTTTTTTGAACGATTCCCAGTAAGGAGGTATTTCTTTTAAAGTACGTAGCCAGTTCGCTACACCAAAAAGGTCAACGCCAGTTACAAATTCGTCAGGGTGAAAAGTCAAAGCTGCCAGCGTCATATAACCGCCATATGAGCCTCCCATGATACCGATCTTGTTGGCATCAATATAGGGTAGGGAGGCAAGATACTTTTTACCCCAAACTACATCTTTCAGGTCTTTATCACCATGGTTTCGGTTATCCATTTTGAAGAATGTTTTTCCATAGCCGCTGCTGCCCCTGTTGTTAACATCCAACACCGCATAACCATGGTTTACAAGGAATTGTATCAGGGAAAAGTATCCGATCCTGGCCTGGCCACCTGGACCACCATGCACCATAACAATAGCCGGAACTTTAGAACTGGAACTAGCCTGGTGTGGCTTGTAAAAAATGGCCGGTATTTCCAGTTCGTCAAATGATGTATAATGCACTACCTCCGCATTCACAAGGTCGTCAGGGTTGATTTCTGGGTTCAATGAATTGGTAAGTCTCTTTAATTCCTTTGTGCCGAAATCATATACATATAAATTATTGGGAGACTTAGAATCGCCAATGGTGAGGCGCATTTTATTTTCACTTTGGGAAATATTCACAGACTTGATGTCGCCACCGGTTACTTTAGGAAATTCTACTTCTTTACCGGTCTTATGATCAAACAGGTAAAGTTTATTGCGGCCATCTTCATTAACACCAATTACACGGTATTTTTCATTAAAAGATGTGTACATGTACATAACATCCCACTTAGATTCAAAGACCTTTTCCCTTTGTCCTGAAGCAATATCATACCGCACCACATATTGAAATTCATTATCTGCATCGGTAATATAATATAGCGATTGATTATCCATGGAAAACTGTGCGGGGGAGTTGTTGCTTTCTTTGTCGTCACTATTCAGTTTCGTCATTTGCTTTGTCTGCTGGTCGTAAAGAAATAAGTTGGAAAAAGTAGTGGTGACAGGCTGTACTAGTGCCAGGTAGCGTTCATTATCAGAAATGCCACTCACATCAAAGCCCTTTTCATTTTGATAAATAAGCGTTGGCGTCCAGGTAGCTACATCCATCTTATAGAAGTCAAAAAACTTGGGGTCTCTTTTGTTGGATAAGTAATAAAGCCATTTACGATCGCGGCTCCAACCTCCAAAAAAAGCTTTTTCTTTCTCACCGGGTGTGAGATCTTTGACTGTACCGTCGCTTTTGAGTAGATAAAGATGGTCGTTTTCATTGCCCCCTTTATCTGCACTATAAATAATATCATTCGTGCCCGGTACATAGTCATTTACAAAAACAGATTCCTTGGTTGATTTCGTTAATACCTTTTTCTCGCCCGTGGCAATATTGATTTCATATGCATTGTAAATACCGCTTTCATTGCTGTTTACAAGTAGCTTTTGGTCATCAGTCGAAAAAGCTCCGCCACCATAATTTGTATTCTTATAAAACTGTTCAATGGTATATTGCTTTACCGGGCGGGATTTGGCAGTTTTGGTCTGTGTAAATCCCGGTAAGCATAACAATAAGACAGCGATCGCAAGTAATGGTTTCATATCATTAAAGTTTATATAAGGGAAAAGTGTGAAGATTCAGGGAAGCACCAGCAACATTAAAGAGAGGGATTGGTTTGAAAACCTCCTCATTGTAAGCTGGTAGTGTAGTTTTTAACTAGGAAAAGGATGGCTTCGGCATTTTCAATTGGTAATTGAATTGTACAAACAAGTTAAAGAATTAAAATAAAAAAATGTAACCGTTCATCCTAATGTTAGAATCTAAATGAGTATTTAGGAGAATTAAAGGATTAAGGTATTCTCAGCCTTATTCGGACTAGGGGGCAGTTGGGGTTTGGTAGAATCTTTTATTGTCTTTCTAAAAAAACTTTTGGTTTTTCCGGTTCTCTTTATATATTAGCGGTGTACTATTGTAGTAATACACCAAAACACTAAATATGATTCGACTACATGATCTTCACTTTAGCTACAAAAAGAAGCAAGTATTTAATGGACTTTACCTCGATTTTTCGCCCGGTCACATTTATGGCTTGCTGGGGAAAAATGGGGCTGGCAAGTCTACCCTCCTGCGCATCATTGCAGGATTATTGTATCCGCAAAATGGCAAGATAACGGTTGATACAAACATACCTGTACAGAGACTGCCCAGCTTCCTGCAGGATGTTTTCCTATTGCCGGAAGAATTTCACCTGCCCGATATGCCGATCCGTAAATTTTTAAAGCATCATGCGCCGTTTTATTCCCGGTTCAGCCATGAGCAGTTCGAGAAGTATTGCGCAGATTTCGACGTTCCGCAGGGGAGTACTTTACAGGGTATGAGCTATGGACAAAAAAAGAAGGTGATGATTGCTTTCGCTCTTGCTACCAATGCCCGTTATGTATTGATGGACGAGCCATCAAATGGCCTGGATATTATGAGCAAAAGCCGTTTCCGCAAAGTGCTGGCAGAGGCCTTGGACGAAGAACGTTGCATGATTATCTCCACTCACCAGGTAAAGGATCTGGAAAACCTTATTGACCGCATTACGATTATTGATGAGGGGAAAATATTGTTTGACAAGGACATAGAGGAAATTTCCAAAAAACTGTCCTTCCATGTTTCATTTGATGAAAGCGAAACAAGGGAAGCTTTTTATGTAGAGCCTTCTCTTCGTGGAAATGCCATGGTCAGCCGCAATGAAAGCGGGGAAGAAAGCAAGCTCGACCTCGAACTCCTTTACAAGGCCATTATGGTCAACGGCGACATGATCAAAGATGTTTTTAATCCTTTAAACCAACTTCATGAATCAGGTATTTAATTTTCAGCGCTTCGCTTTATTGGTTAGTAAACACTGGGTTGACAATAAAAAACGGTATTCATTATCCATCATTGCCTTTATCGGGCTGCTATTTTTATGGTTTGTGTATCAAATGCTGTTTGAAGAGAAGAGGTATCATAATTTCGGGGCCGACTTTCAGGTACGGACCTATTTCATCAGCCTGCTTTTGGCGGGTTCTATTTATGCCAGTCAGTTCTTCAGCGAATTGGGGTCTAGGTCTAGAGGTATCAATTACCTCTTGATGCCTGCATCGGTATTGGAAAAGTTGTTGTGCGGCCTCTTGTTCGGAATTGTTCTCTATTTTGTTGTGTTCACCCTGTCCTTTTATTTTGTGAATACGACCATGAACTTTCTTGCCAATATATTCAATGCCAATAATTTTGAATCATTAGGCTTAAATTATACCCCATCAAAAGTAATTAATGTTTTTGTGCGGGATCATGATCCTCTCAATGAAGCATCTTTGTTCATACGAGCCTTCCTGGTCATACAATCGGCTTTCCTGTTGGGTACAGTTTATTTTAGGAGATACAGCTTTCTTAAAACAGCCATTGCTTTGGTCCTTATATATTTTTTCTTTCTTTCAGGGGGAGCGTATTTCAGTGAGCACATCCTAAGTGGCCGTTTTTCAGTTGATATGCAGGTATATCATCTTTACACAGGTGGCATAGATGAGATACCACTGCCTCCAGGTGGCGCAAATGAGGTACGACTACCTGTATGGCATTCAACAATGTATCTATCTTTTTTCAGATATACTGTGCCTCCCATTTTATGGTGCGCCACTTATTTCAGTCTTAAAGAAAAAGAAATTTAAGTCTTTCCCTTCATTTAAAATCACAATTATGCAATTCAGGGAATCTGGTTCTATATACTTACAAATTGCAGATTATGTCTGTGAGAAGATCCTGTTGCAGCAATGGATGGTGGAAGAACGCATTCCTTCTGTGCGTGAGTTGGCCATGCAACTGGAGGTCAATCCCAATACAGTAATGCGCACTTACGATTTTTTGCAACAGCAGGAAATTATTTACAACCAACGGGGGATCGGTCTTTTTGTTTCATCCAACGCGGTACAGCAAGCGCTTCAATACCGTAAAAAAGAATTCATGCAAAAAGAACTGCCGCTATTGTTCAGAAACCTCTACTTGCTGAACATGAATATAGAAGAATTAAAACAGGAATATGAGAACTATGTGTTACAAAACTTCTCATGAATTATTAATCTCATTAAATCTAAAAAGTTTTCCTAATGAAAACAAGTAATAAGATTCTGCTTGGAGCTTTTATAACTGCCTTGCTCCTTTGGGGTGGCCTGTACGCTGCCGTATACATCAAATACAAAACCGGAGATTTTAATTTAGAATATTCAAAAGAATGGGATAAAAGGGTATTTCAACTTCATAATGTTGATTACGTGTTTTTGGAGAATGTCGTCCATATTTCCCTTTATAGCTCAGACTCGGCAAGTTTACAACTCGCAAAAAGAAAAGACGAAAATTTTAAAGTCAAATTTGTACAGAGAGGAGATAGTTTATTTATTTCTGCCCCTGCACATAGTAACGAGTTCGAGGGAATAGTTCAATTGCATATAAACCCAAATGCCAGGGTAAGGGCTACGAATTCAGGCCTGTCCCTTAACTACGATAATGACAGTACTTTTATTCCATCGTTTTTCCTGGAGTTAGACAGTTCCAGTGTTTATGCCCGTCCCCATTCTGCCCAGGGAAAGGTCTACTATAATCGTTTACAAATCACAGCCAGAAATAATTCAGAGATCTCGTTGAGTGAAGTTGAAGCCTCTGGGGCTGAAATTTCGCTGGAGAACTCCCGGCTGAATCTGCATAATTGTACGATTGGCCATTTGGATTTGAAGAATGACCGGTCTTCACAGGTGTCCTTTTCAGGCAGCAGTATCTCCAGGCAACAGAAATGATGTGGTTTATATTTAATTGTATCTCTAATCAACTATAACCTATACTGGCATAAAAATTTATCCTTGTTTTCAAAAAATACTATGGAAAATAATAAAGACCGTCTGAAGGAACAAGATGCACCTCTGAAAAATACAGATCGCGCATTCGTAAAAGTAAATCGCGATGGCACTCCGGGATTGCCTCAAACTGCAGAAAATAATGATGATCGCAAGCAGAAAGAAGCTGACTTGGAACAACAGCGAAAAGAGGCATTAACCGAGAGAGATTAAGGTTCGGTTAAACATAAAATGATCCTCTGGTTGTTGCTTCATCATCTCATTTTAAATAATAAAAAGGTGTTTTTCATAGGCTTCTTCCTAAATCAACACTTGACACACTTCATTATTGGGTCTTGAATTTTTTAGGGCAGAATCAGTGAAACGGGCCTTTATCTGGCTTGTCCAAACTGGCTTATTTGAATCAACTGTGCAAATAAGAATTACTAGATCGCTTTTTTTATTGATCTCAATTAATTCATTGCCAAATTAATCAATGTTTATAGCAATGTCAATATGAGCCTACATCTCAATGCACTATCATTGATTGTAACAACAAGACATTGTTTTCAAAGCGCTTAACCTTACTCCATTTGGTAAAATCTTACCAACATAATGTAATATATACCTGAGGATCAAGCTGATTGACTGCCTTGAAGTACTTTAGGTTTCAAATCTTGCTTTATATGAGAAAATATGCAAAGAAGCCCGGCTTGATCTGTACAGTTTTATTGTTGGCAACTACGATGTCCTTTTCTGCCCATGCACAAACACAGGCCGCGGCCATCTCTACAATGAGTGCTGAAGCCAAAGCAAAGTCAGATGTGGATCAGGAAAAGAAAGCTGCAGAGTGGGTGTCTTCCCTCAACCTGAACGATGTTTCAAAAGAAGACCGCCTGAAGACACTGATTGCGACTCATTTAAAAACCATCCGCGACTGGCACAACGAACATCTTATTACAACTGTTCCCGCTGGTATTAATCCAGTGACAGGTAAACGTCTGAGCGAATTGGATAGGCAGATCATCGCAAATTCAGCCATGCCTCAATCTGTTCACCAGGACCTGATGGCTGGTCTGCGCAAAGACCTCTCCGAAGAGCAGGTAGAAGTTATTCTTGATAAATACACCGTCGGCAAAGTGGCTTTCACATTGAAGGGCTATCAGGCTATTGTGCCAAACATGACGCCTGAAGAAGAGGCTTTTGTTTTGACTAACCTGAAACTGGCTCGCGAACAAGCAATTGACTTCAAAAACATGAATCAGATTTCAGCCATCTTTGAAATCTATAAAACCCAGTGCGAGCAGTATTTCAACACACACGGCCGTAATTGGAGAGAAATGTATAAAGCTTATACAGATGCTGTAAAAGCCAAAAAGGCCGCCGAAAAAGCTGCCGCTAAACCGGCTCAATAGCACATCTAATAATTATTGTATAAAAGTTTACGAACAGGCTGCTCTTATATTACAAAGCAGCCTTTTTGTTAATCCCTAAAACTCCTTCACAACCCCAAACCTCAAAATCCCGAAATCCGAAATCCCACCTCCGAAATCCCCTCTATCATCTACCCTCTATCATCTTTTCTACCCCATTCGTCATTCCAAGCCTATACCTTATAGTAATCTTATAGAAAACTTACAGTAAAGTTATAGTAAACTTATAGTAGAGTTATAGTAAACATCCTCCGTACATACTCCCTAGATACTCCATATATACTCCGTATCCACTCCGTACCTAAGGCGTATCTAAGCCATAGCTGCCTTACTCTCCCCCAACTTGTGAACTCCATTTCGTACCTTTGCAAACATTTTTAATTTAAGTCATCTGCCTTATGGCCAATCGCTATAAAGAGTTTAAGCATCTTAACCTGCCTTCCATTGAAAAAGAGATCCTCCAAAAATGGGAGAGCGAAAACGCTTTTGAAAAAAGTATTGAAATCCGTCAGGACGCCCAGCCTTTCGTCTTTTACGAAGGTCCCCCCAGCGCCAATGGTATGCCGGGCATCCACCACGTCATTTCCCGCACCCTGAAGGATCTCGTATGCCGCTATAAAACCATGAGCGGCTTCAAAGTACAGCGCAAAGGCGGTTGGGATACCCATGGCTTACCTGTAGAGCTTGGAGTAGAAAAGGAATTAGGCATTACCAAAGAGGATATTGGCAAAAAGATCTCCGTGGCAGAATACAACCAGAAATGCCGCGAAGCCGTTTTGCGCTATAAGGACAAGTGGGACGACCTGACCACCAAAATGGGTTACTGGGTCGACCTGAAAGATCCCTATATTACTTTTACCAATGAATATATTGAAAGCCTGTGGTGGTGCCTGAAACAGCTCTACCAAAAGGAATTGCTGTATAAAAGCGTCTCAATCCAGCCCTATTCACCCGCCGCTGGTACAGGTTTAAGCTCTCACGAGCTCAACCAGCCCGGTACCTACAAAATGGTAAAGGATACCAGCGCCATTGCCATGTTTAAGGTGGTGCAAAACGAAAAGAGCAAGTTCCTTTTCGATGCGGCTCCAACCACGGAAGTATTCTTCCTCGCCTGGACGACCACTCCTTGGACCCTTCCTTCTAACCTCGGTCTGACAGTAGGTTCCAACATTGACTACGTCTTGGTGAAAACCTTCAACCCCTATACCCACCTTCCTGTAAATCTTGTATTAGCCAAAGCGCTCCTGGGCAAGTACTTTAAGCCCGAAGAAGAGAATGGTGATTTTGAAGGATATACTGAAGGAACAAAACACCTGCCCTGGACAATCCTGGCTGAATTCAAAGGAAAAGATCTGGAAGGTCTGGAATATGAGCAATTACTTCCATATGAGGCCAATTCTTTGGAAGCCATCAAGGCAGTAACGCCTGATGCTAAACCTTTCCGGGTGTTGCTGGGCGACTTCGTGACTACCGAAGATGGTACTGGTATCGTGCATACAGCTCCAGCCTTTGGTGCGGATGACTTTAAGGTAGGTAAGAAATTCAATATTGGTATTTTAACCTTGGTAGACCGCGAAGGAAAGTTCGTGGATGGCCTGGGCGAATTCAGCAAACGCTATATAAAAGATTATAAAGACGAGGCTGGTTATGTAGATGTAAACGTGGATATCTCTGTAAAACTGAAAAAGGAGAACAGGGCTTTCAAGGTTGAAAAATACGAACACAGCTACCCCCATTGCTGGCGTACCGACAAGCCGGTGGTTTACTATCCTTTGGATGCTTGGTTCATCCGTACAACGGCTTTGCGCGAAAGGATGGTCGAGCTGAACAAAACCATCAATTGGAAACCAAAAGCTACTGGCGAAGGCCGCTTTGGCAACTGGTTGGAAAATATGGTGGACTGGAACCTCAGCCGTAGTCGCTACTGGGGCACGCCGCTTCCGATCTGGAGAACGGAGGAGGGCACCGAAGAAAAATGCATTGGCTCAATTGAAGAGCTCAATGCCGAGATCCGTAAAGCCAATGAGGTTTTAGGCGGTGATGTAAATACCCATTACCTGCACGACGGCATTCTCGACCTCCACAAGCCTTATGTAGACGACGTGATCCTCGTGTCAGACTCAGGCCAGCCAATGCGCCGCGAGCCAGACCTTATCGATGTTTGGTTTGATAGTGGTGCCATGCCTTATGCCCAATGGCACTTTCCTTTCGAAAAGCAGGAAACCTTTAATCATAACTTCCCTGCCGACTTTATCGCTGAAGGTGTGGATCAAACGCGTGGATGGTTCTATACCCTCCATGCCCTTGGCGTAATGCTGTTTGATAGCGTGGCCTTCAAAACCTGCGTTTCCAATGGCTTGGTTCTGGACAAGGCCGGCAATAAAATGAGTAAACGCCTCGGCAATGTGATCGATCCGTTTAAAACAATTGCCGACTTTGGCGCCGATGCCACCCGCTGGTACCTGGTGACCAACGCATCTCCTTGGGACAACTTGAAGTTTGATATTGAAGGTATTCGCGAGGTACAGCGCAAATTCTTTGGTACATTATATAATACATATCAATTCTTCGCGCTCTATGCCAATGTAGACGGATTTACGTTCAAGGAAGATTACATCCCGGTAAAAGATCGTCCTGAAATTGACAAGTGGATCCTTTCTTCCCTCCATACTTTGATCAAAAAGACCAAAGCTGCATTTGACGATTATGAGCCAACCACAGCTGGCCGCTTGATCGAGGACTTTGTGGATGAACACCTAAGTAATTGGTATGTACGCCTTTGTCGCCGCCGTTTCTGGAAAGGAGAGTACGAATTGGATAAAATTTGCGCTTACCAAACCCTTTACGAGTGCTTGGAAACTGTAGTTCGGTTGATGGCGCCTATTTCTCCGTTCTTCAGTGATGAGCTTTACCGCAACTTAAATGCTGTAACCGGTAGGCATACCGCTGAATCTGTTCACCACTTGTTATTCCCGGATGCTGATGAGAAATTAATTGATGTGCTGCTGGAAGAAAGAATGCAATTAGCCCAGGATGCTTCATCTCTTATTCTTTCTCTTAGAAAGAAGGCGAATATTAAAGTTCGGCAACCTCTTCAAAAGGTGTTGATTCCTGTACTCAACCCTGCTATGGAACAACAATTGCACAGAGTACAAGAACTTATACTCGCAGAAGTGAATGTAAAAGCAATTGAGTTCCTTACAGATACGGAAGGCTTTATTAAAAAGAAAATAAAACCTAACTTTCAGGCCTTGGGAAAGAAGCTCGGCCCTAAAATGAAAGAGGTAAATACTAAATTGTCAAAATTTAGTCAGCATGATATTACTTTTTTTGAAAAAGAAGGTCGATATTCACTTCCCGTTGGAGATGATATTGTAGAGTTGACCCTTAGCGAGGTGGAAATTAGTAGTGAGGATATCCCAGGTTGGACAGTTGCCAGTAAGGGGCCTTTAACAGTAGCCCTTGATATCAATGTTACACCTGAATTGGTTCAGGAGGGTGATGCCAGGGAATTCGTAAATAGGATTCAGAAAATCAGGAAGGATAGTGGTTTTGATGTTACAGATAGGATAGAAGTGAAAGTGGCTGCCAATAATGGCATACAGCAGTCCTTGGCTAAGTTTAACAATTATATTTGCGCTGAAATTCTGGCAGATAAGCTAGAGTTAGCACCCGATATTAACGATGGCATAGAAATAGAAGTAAATGACAATGTGTTGAAGGTCATCGTTTCTAAAAAGGAGTAATTGGTATGGCAACAAAAAAAGCGGCGCCTAAAAAGGAGGCAAAAGCTGCAACACCCATGAAAAAAACTGCAGCAAAACAAGCTGCAAGTCAGAAACCTGTTAAAGCTACCGGATCAATAAAGTCCGAAGCTAAAAAGCCAGTGAAAAAAGCGGCTCCTGCTAAACGTTCTGTGGCTGCAGTTAAGGTCGCAAAACCTGCTGCCTCATCCATAAAGGATAAGAAGGTGGCTACTAGGAATGGAGCCCATTCTGTAGGAGCCCATTCTGTAAAAAAAGGAACCGCGGTTGGAAAAACGGCTGCACCGGTAAAAAAATCCCCGGCAGTTGCACAGCATGAGCCTGCAAAACCTCCTGTTACTGTAAAGAAGGCTTCCGTTGAAGCTCCGACAGTTCAGGAAGTAAAGCCCGCTATTAAGCCTTTAGAAAAACCAGCATCCAGGAAAGAATCGGTAAAGCCTGTTTCTGTACCAAAAACAACAACATCAAAAGCCGTTAAATACGAACCTGAGTTTACTAAATCAGTGTTAGACTATAATAATCAAAATCAAGAACAACAGAAACCTACTATGCGATATTCTGATGCCGAGTTGGCCGAATTTAGAGAGCTGATCAATAGGAAACTAGAAACAGCCAAAAAAGAACTTGCTTATTTACAAGGCTTGATCACAAGGAAGGATGAGAGCGGTGAAATGGATGAAGGTCGTTATATGACAATGGAAGATGGAAGTATGAGTATGGAAAGAGAACAATTGAGCCAAATGGCTAGCCGCCAGATTCAATTTATTGACCACCTGGAAAAAGCCATTATGCGCATTGAAAACAAAACTTATGGCGTTTGCCGCGTAACTGGCAAATTGATCGATAAAGCTCGTTTGCGCGCAGTGCCTCATGCTACTCTTAGCATCGAAGCAAAACAAATGATGAATAAATAAGCTAACTTTTTTTATAAACCAAAGGTTTCAATACCACTGGTTTTAAACTAAAACCTCGAAGCCATGAATTCCTTCGGGGTTTTTTACTATCTCTAACGCCGCCCTTAAAGCGCTACTTCACCATCCACGTTTCACCATTCACCTCCCCACACCCACTCGCTCAATAATATCCTTATACCTTTTCTGAACTTCATTATTAGGCTCCTTTTGTTTCAACTGTTCAAGTGCTATCATATGGGCTTTTTGTAATGCATCTTTTGCAGGAACCTGCACATCCGGTTGAACACCTTTCACTTCCCAGTTCGTCTTCGTAATCGGGTTTTCAACATGAGCCATGGATACATATAGGTCAAGTCTTGATCCATCTTTGAAGCGGTAAACAGGCATGGTCCCACCTGGATTAGCCCCACCTCCTGTAGTTTCACCTATGATCATTACCCTTTTCATATTTTGAAGATCGTATGCAAATTCTTCTGCCGAGGAAAAAGTACCTTTATCTGTGAGTAAATAAACAGGCTTGTCTAGGTATCGCGGACCTGCTAACTTACGATAGGTATAGATGCTATCAGTATGGTCGTTCCAAAAAATGGTGTTTACAAGGATCGAGTCTTCAGGAAGAAGATAACTGATTACCTCATTGGAAAGCATACCACCTCCATTTCCTCTTAAGTCTATGATCAGGGCATCGGTATTTTGAACAAAAGAAAAGGCTGATGGTACAATTTGATCCGGAGACCCGAAAGCCTCAATTCTTATATAACCAATATTTCCTGGAAGTATTTCCAACTTGGTGAAGCCATTGTTCAGAAACTTGTCATTGATCAATCCCCATGGTATCTGTGGCTTTGGCGCTGTATCATTGGCAATATCAGGTGTCAGGTAAAAGAAGTTAAGGTGCCCGTCCTGTGTAAAATGCTTCAGGTCCCGGGACAATGAGTCTTTATAAGCATCTATGGTATTAAGCGCTGTATAACGGCCTGACTTCCATTGTTTATCAAGGTATTCCAGGGTAGGCTTTACGCTGCTTTTAAAGTGGTAATGAGTCGCAAAAAGTTTCCGGGTGCTGTCAAATATGGCCTTCTTTTCCTTGGGGGTGATGGCCTGACCAAATGAATAGGAGGCCAGCAAAAGGCAAATAGCCGTTAATAATTTCTTGTAAAACATTTTCGTTGGTTTATTTCTATTGGATGCATGTTTCTGAAAAAAGGTTACAGCTATATGTCGTTAGTTCCTATTGATGAAATTCCTTCTTTGAGTCGCATGCTTTTTGCAGAAATAACTTTCAATAGTAAATTTATCTTTTAAAGCAGGTATCTGTCTCTACGAAACCATGACTCATAACATACAATATGTCAGGTATGCATAGATCTGCTTATCGTTTAACAATAGTGATTGTTATCCTCGCCCTGGTAGCTTCAATCGGTGGGCTCTTGATCAAGGGACTTTACCATGATAATCTTTTTGTAAATACTGCATGGCGGGGAACTGATCTTGTCACTTTGATAATCGCACTTCCCCTGCTCATTGTTTCCTTGATCTTTTCAATGCGTGGTTCTCAAAGGGCTCAACTTGTATGGTTAGGTATGGTAGATTATATGCTGTATAATTATGCTTTTTACCTGTTTGGATCAGCCTTCAACGCATTCTTCCTGGTTTATGTGGCAATATTTACACTATCCATATTTACTTTGATCTTTGGATTGCTCTCCATTGATGTTGAAGCCATCGGTTGGAAGTTTAAAAATGGTGTTCCTGCTAAGTGGATCAGCGGCTATATGTTTTTATTGGCATTCGGATTATTGAGCGTCTATACAACTCAGATATATCAGTTTATCTCGGCAGATATAGTGCCGTCTATAATTATTATGACTGGCCACCCGACAAGTATAGTATTTGCCCTCGACTTATCCCTCTTGGTTCCCCCATTGATTTTAGGGGGTATTTGGTTGTGGAAAAGACTTGATTGGGGATTTATCCTTGCTGGTATTCTTCTTTCTAAAGGAGCTGTTTACCCTTTATCCTTAGCTTTAGGTGCTCATTTTGCTGCAGATGCAGGCATCCCCGGAGTTTCCTCCCAAATCGGTTTTTGGATTGCTTTATCGGTTTCGGCCATGATTGCCTGCTTGTTTCTCTTAGGGAACATGTCTTCAAATAAAAAAAAGCAATCAGCTTCGATGGGCAATAATTCCGTTCCTTCTGTTCCCGTGTCAAAGGACATTTTAAACAAGTAAACTACCAGCTCAAACGGGTCAATACGGGTGCACATGATTTTGCTACATCAATTGGATAGCTGAAAGTTGAAGAAGATGACTTCTAATAGCTTAATTGCACATCTTGGCATAAAAATCATAGTACATAAATAGATAAGTATATAATAAAACAGGCATCTGTTTTATAAGCAATTCTGTATTAAACACCCTAGGCTAATGCAACCTTTTATACAAAAGTTGAGAACTCCTATTTGTGCCTTGTTACTTTTTCTGCAATTCTTTTCCGCTTTACCATCAACTGCTCAGGAAAGTTCTGATTCTGCTTTTGTTGCTCCGCCTGGGCAGGGAATGGACACTGTGATTAAATTAAATGATGCAAAATCTAAAGATTCTGTTCCCGGATACTATTACAGGATTAATGGGACCTATTTAAAATCCTACTGGACAGATTTCAAATACGCGGCAACTACGCCTCTGCATTGGAAAGGAAGGGATTGGGCAAAGTTTGCCACTATTATTGGTGGAACAGGTATCATAATGCTTACCCTGGATGAACCTGTCCAGGAAATGATGTTGCGGAATCAGAATGAAGTATTTGATAAGGCATCAGAAATTTTATATCCTTTAGGAAATCGTTTCCCACCATTTTTATTGGCTGGTATGTATGCAACAAGCATCATTACACACAATCGGCGCATGGAGCATGCTTCCTTGTCTGTAGCCAAATCCTTAGCAATTTCAACAGTATTCTATATCGCCGCAAAATCTGTTATCCGCCGGCAACGGCCAACCCGTACTGATGATCCCTTCGATTTTGCACCTCCATTCACCGGCGAAGAATATACCAGTTTCCCATCAGGGCATACAAACACAGCTTTTGCCGTAGCAACTGCATTCTCTTTGGAATATAATAATAAGAAATGGGTGCCTTGGGTAGCCTACGCACTGGCATCATTGACTGCTATTTCCCGACTGTATGACAACCGGCATTGGTTAAGTGATATTGTTATTGGTGCTTCCATCGGGCATTTTGTTACAAAAGCAGTATATAAGCAGGAATATAAAAGGAGGGCTGCAGGAAAGATTAACCTGAAAGGTGTCCAATAAATGGCTTTAACAACATTTTTGGTAGCTTTACTGCGAGGATAGTAATTGTAAGCAACTAGTTAAATAACAAGCTCTTGAAATATTATCCCTTTGGCTCAATGTAAATTGCAGCTTGGTTCATAATTATGAGTCCATGCATAATGGCTGACTTTTCATGAGCTAATTGTTTACCCATCATCCTCTGTAAACCATGACAATGCTAAGAACATTGCTTTGCCTTTTTGTTACTGTAGGCTTAATCTGCCCTGCAGCATCTGTTTGGGCTCAGCAAAAAGATTTATCTTCTACTTCAGTACAGATCGATTCAACTTTAATTGAACGTTCATCTTCCTCATTAGTTAATAACAGTGTAAGCCATTTAATAAGCGATACTTCTTTAAATGTAGCAGGCGATTCAGCAAAGACCATTACAAAGGCCCCTATTGTATCTAAGCCAATTTCTTTAAAGGCTGTCTTGATTCCTACAGCTATGATCGGTTATGGTGCATTCGCATTATCAAATAAAGAACTTAAAAGTGTGAATTTGGCCGTTAGAAAGGGATTGTGGGAAGACAGAAATAATGGAAACGGAAAACCTTTACATATTGATAACTTTTCATTGATGGCTCCTGCAGTAGCAGTGTATGTGCTCAATGCAGCAGGAGTGAAGGGTAAGAATAACTTTATTGATCGTAGTCTTCTGTACGGAATGTCTAATTTAATCGGTACTGGTATCGTTTCCTCTGTTAAGCGTTTGTCAGATGAGATTCGTCCGGACAGTTCCAATTACCTTTCTTTTCCTTCTGGCCATACAACGAGAGCCTTTATTGCTGCTGAGTTCATGCGGCAGGAGTACAAGCACCTCTCTCCTTGGTACGGCATCGCCGGCTATGCTGTAGCGGCCGGCACAGGCTTTTTACGGATGTACAACAACAAACATTGGCTCAATGATGTTATTGCCGGGGCTGGCGTGGGCATTTTATCTACGCGTATTTCCTATTGGCTCTATCCCAAAATGAAGAACTTGTTTGTAAAAGAAGGAAAGGAAAAGTCATCCCATACTATGATCATGCCTACCTACCAAAACGGGGCTATTGGCCTCGGCATGGTGCACTCATTTTAACATGGATTCCTGACAATCAAACTTTTTTCCTGGTTCTAGGTTCTACTAACAACCATCTGTTATTTTCTTCACTGTGCCCCTCCGCTCACCGATCTGTTGTCTCCACATAGCATAGTACAGGCCCTTTTGCAGCAATAGGTTATCGTGGGTACCTGTTTCAACAATCTCACCATTTTCCAGGACATAGATTACATCAGCGTGCATAATGGTGGAAAGTCGGTGAGCGATCAGGATCGTGATTTGATTGCGGCTGGCTGAAATATTACGGATTGTAGCAGTAATATTTTCTTCTGTAAGTGAATCAAGTGCAGATGTTGCCTCATCAAAAATGAGTAGTCTGGGATTACGTATCAGCGCACGGGCAATAGAAAGACGTTGTTTTTCTCCTCCCGAAAGCTTGATGCCGCCTTCACCTATAATAGAATCCAGACCATCTGGCGAGCGGGCAAGTAATTCATCACACGAAGCTTTGTGTAACGCAAGAAGCATTTCTGCATCAGTAGCATGTGGTTTTACAAATTGCAGGTTCTCCCTGAAAGATCCTGCAAAAAGTTGTGTGTCCTGTGTCACCAATCCAATTTGCCGGCGCAGTTCATTATAGTGTATTACTGAAGCATGCTCTTCATTATAGTAGATTTCTCCGCTAACTGGCCGGTATAGACCTGCCAGTAGCTTTACCAAGGTCGATTTACCGGAACCGGAAGGACCTACAAAAGCAATAGTTTCACCTGTTTCTGTAGAAAATGAAAGATTTTCTATGGCATTGGTTTGGGCTGTGCGGTGCCGGAAAGATACGTTTTCAAAACGGATGTTCTGCAAATGCCCCAATTCCTTGGCATCGTCTGGCCGTTTTTCAACAGGCTTGCTCATCAAATGATCAAAGTTGTTGATGGAAGCTTCAACTTCTCGGTAGTTGAGGATAATATGTCCTAAGTCTTGTAGAGGACTGAATATCGAAGATGAAATGGCTTGCATGCTCACCAATTCTCCGGGTGTAAGTAGATCCTTGAAAATGAGCCAAAGAAGAGCAAACAGGATTCCCTGTTTTAAAAGCAAAATGGTTGCGCCTTGTACAAAGCCTAGGGAGCGAACCTTACGGATTTTGGTCATTTCCAGGTCAAATATCTTTTGATTCTGATCGCGTAAACGGCGCAATTCTGAGAAAGTTAATCCAAGGCTTTTAACCAGTTCTATATTCCTGAGCGACTCTGTCATGGCGCCACTAAGCCGGTTAGTCTCTTTGTTGATGGCCCGTTGGGTTGCTTTCATCTTTTTAGATAACATGCCCGTAAGAGACCCTAATAAAAGAATACCGATAAGGAAAACAGGGATCAGGAGCCAATTTTTAGTGATGGCGTACCAAATGAGAAAACTCAGGCCAACAAGAGATGAAAACAGAATGTTAATGAAAGTGTTCATAAAACGCTCTGTGTCCGACTTGACCTTTTGTAACACAGATACCAATTCGCCGCTTCGTTGTTCTTCATATTCCTGGTAAGAAAGCCGGAGTGCCTGCTTTAAGCCATCATTAAAAATGCGCATTCCGAACTTTTGAACTGCAAGCCTGGAAGTATAATCCTGGAAAGCCCTGGCTGCACGGGAACCGGTTGCGATCGCAATACTGATGCCCAACCATTTAAGTACTCCCATAACAAGTTCTTGATGACTCTTGTTTCCAGGATTCAACGCAAATGTGTCAATGATTTTACCGTATATAATTGGGTCTATTAATGAAAGTAGTTGTGCCACAGTCGCTAATACCAACGAAAAGAAGATTAGCCTTTTCTGAGGATGCAGGTATTTCCAAAGTATTTTCATCGAACGTGATTATAAGCAAGCATTATAATGTTGATGTTTCGTTCCCTTGTTGAACATGTTTTGCATATTGGACGGTATGAATCTAATTCCAAAAAGCGCGTGCAATGTAGAGGAAGCGGCTTTGAAAACTAATGATATAAAGCCATAAAAAGCTGATTATGATCAGTATATGATTAAATTAAGTCATAAGGATACGTCAGTCTTTTTGATCAATTTCAAACAAATCCTGGTGATCGATTAAATGTTCTTATTTACCAGCAAAAAATAATATTTTGACGATTCTTTTTTCCTGATTAATATTGACGATCCAACTTTGCAAATCCGTAACAATCGAATTCTAGTATCCATGAATCAGTTATTTAGCGCAACCTCAATCAAGATCGCTCTAAGAGTCGTAGGCATTATTGTATTACTGTTTATTCTGGTTAATGCATTCATCTAAGGCTTGAGAATTTCCTTGAGTTTAAAAAGTAATTACCTTTTCACCTGATTGGTAAGTATGCCGGCACTGAAAGATCATTAACATGATCTTTTGAACCCTTTCATGCCTGGCCTTCTCCTTGGCAAATTGCCCAACACCGCTCAAGGTTCATAGTCATACGGCAGTTGGTCCGCTAGATTTTTCCAACTCCAGTAACCTTGCGCCGTCCAACTGCGCTGATCAAGAAAATAACCATTCTCCTTTATTAGAATAGCATCAGACAAGTCTACGTAAGAGATTTGCATTTTTACATTAAGTGGCAGGTGGCTTTGCTGCAGGTAAGCTGCTTCTGGTGCTTTCTTCGTGTAAGTGATACTTGCTTTTTGCGGAAACCAAAGTTCCGCATTACCAGTGGAGTCATTATAGTAGTAATATGATGTATCATAAGGATTTGCCAGGCGTTGGAATTGATGTGCATCTGTCCGCGACAGCATGTCCACAGTAAAGCCATCTTGTTTGAGCGTGCTGTCATAATAAGATCTCAAAAAGTGGAGACGGGAACCTAAGTAAGTCTGTTGCCTGTTCTTCGCCCATAAAGCTTGTTGTGCAGTATCTCCTTCCATAACAGTATACAGGCAATTGCCTCGATAAGAACAGATGGAGTTTTTATTGTAAAATACAAACGAGTCTAGTTCGTATCTAAGGTTATAGCCCAGTGCATTGTTTGCAATTAGAAGTGGCTCTGTTGCCAGAACTTTCAATCTATCAGAGCGTCTGTAATACAGGAACTTCAATGCTTCGGGATTTTTCAATGTGCAGCTATCTGCAAAAGGGGTAGCCCCTATAAAATTCTTGAGAAAAAACTGCCCATACTTTTCAAGGCCATCAGGCACCTCGTTACTGCTGGTGATCACTACTTCACTCATGCTTTTATCTTCCTTCTTCAATTCAATATCTATTTGCTTGTCAGCATCTGCCTGTATGTTGATCGTTTGACTGGAGTAACCGGTAAAAGAAATGACAAGTTCATAGCCCCCTTTATTCAATATGATTCTGTAATCACCTTCTTTATTGGTAATAACACCTCTGGTAGTGTTTTGGGCAAATACGGATGCTCCTTCCAGTGGGGTCTTAGTTTCTGAATCCACTACTTTTCCACTAATAATGGCTTGCGTATGTCCTAAAAAAGAAATAAGGGTAACGAATAAGAATAAACAGGTACGGTGTAAAATGATATTTTTCATAAGAATTTTGTTGTTTAAAGCTCAATATCTTCCAAATCACTCCAACAATAATTAATTATTTATCTGTCATCATTCCTCTACATTTGTCACTGCATAGGTTTCTGTCATTTCCTTAACGTCACCAACCCCAATTTTAGTGCCTCCATATATTTTTTACAGGCATCACTGATAACTGTTTCTAATGGTGTGTAAGAAAACTGTGGTAATGCCTTCAGCAAAGCACTGTTATTAAAACGGGTATGACTATGCGCAACTTTTGCTGTTTCTGCTGTTAATAACGGCTTTTGGCCGGTAAATAGGGATTTGAGCGCTTCCAGCCTCCAGGCAATTTCACCCATTTTATAGGTGGCCTGGCGATAAGGCTTTCTTTTACCAAAACCTTCCGCAATCATATTAAAAAGATGCTGGAAGGAAATATTTTCAGTATTGACAATAAACCGTTTTTCTGTAATATCAGATAATAATAATTGTACTGCCGCTTCTGCAACATCTTCTACGCCAACAAACCCGTTCACACCAGCGGTAAACCAGGAAAATTCTTTATAGGCATTTTTGAAAATAGCACAACTGGATTGGTGCCAGTCGCCAAAGCCTAAAATTGTGCTGGGATTGATAATAACACCTCCAAGTCCTTCAGAAATTCCTCGCCAAATCTCCAGTTCCGCTTTATGCTTTGAGATAGCGTAGTGAGTGTTGCTTTTATTTTCTTCCCATTTCTTGTCTTCCGACACCAGCTCAGACTTGGGAGTACGGCCCAGGGCAGCCACTGAACTTACATGCACCAGTCGCTTAATGTTGTTTTCCAGCGCAATGTTCACAACGTTGGCAGTTCCTTCAATATTCACCTGGTACATTTCATGGCGGTTTGCTTTTCCAAAAGAAACAACCGCGGCCGAATGAATAACTGAATCAATGCCTTGCATGGCATCATCCAGCGCTACTACATCCAGTACATCCCCTTCTACCCACTCCACTTTTTCCATAATGGACCTGGGGATGTAAAAAGGATGCTTGCTGGTGCGCTTGATAGCACGAACCGAAAAGCCTTTTTCAACCAAATTCTTCAAAACATAAGCTCCTAAAAAACCAGTACCTCCTGTTACTAATATCTTCCTCACACGCTCAACTCCGTCTGTAGTAGGTGAGTTCTGACCCTCAGGTCCGTTTTGATCGTTGTTTTCCGTTATTTGCGAAGATGTATTATTCAATTTAGTATGCTTGTTCAAAAATAGGCTGAGCCCGTTTAATTTATAAAGCGCAAAACTACGGGTACATCTCTTTTCTACAAGTTTGAAATTTTATCTAATTGCCAATTGGATATTTTACAAATTTTAAGAACGCTACAATTATGCCTTTGTGCGCAGATGCTCTCCGCCTCTGGCGGACTAGGGGGCATCATAATTATAAAATCCCTTCTTTGTTTTTCTGCCTAAAGCTCCGGTTTCAACTTTTTCTTTTTGTAAGTATGAGGGCTTGAGACGATCTGGTTGATTTAATTGGTCATAAACCGAACAGCTAACGGCATAGTTAATATCATTGCCAATTAGATCCATCAGATGAAAGGGACCCATTTTGAAGCCTCTGGCTTCAATCAGTCGATCAATAGTAGGGTAGTCGGCAATCCCTTCTTCTACCAGTCTAAGGGCTTCAATGTAGAAAGGGCGTGCTATTCTGTTGACAATGAATCCTGGAGCATCTTTACACACTACAGGTATTTTGTTCATGCGTTGTATAATGTTTACTAATGACTGTACTATCTCATCGCCGGTCTGTTCTCCTTTTACAATTTCTACCAGCTTCATAATTGGAGCTGGATTGAAAAAATGAAGACCAGCTACTCTTTCAGGATAGATTACTTGTCTAGCCAGTTGTGTAATAGATAGAGAAGAAGTATTGCTTGCCAGAACAGTTTCTGGTTTATTGATTTTGGCTAATTGTTGCAATAAGGCAGCCTTAGCTTCCATATTCTCTACAATGGCCTCAATGATCAAATCTGCAACGCAGTGATTGAGCTCTGAAGTGAATGTTAGATTGTTGAAAATATTTGCTCTTGCAGCTTCATCGATCTTCCCTTTTTCTACAAGTGCGGCAAGATCCTTTTGCAGTTTGTTGGCTGCATTTTGCAATACATGCCCATTTACCTCGTACAAAATGGTTTTAAAACCAGCCGATGCTGCTACTTGGGCTATGCCACTGCCCATAGTTCCTGCTCCGCAGATACAAATGGTTGAAAGGTGCATTTCAAAAAGGATTTCAATTATAAAAGTTAGCAACTTTTACTCAGAACAAATAAGCACTCAATCAATTCCGCTACCTACAATTAGTGTAAAGGAATGCCCCGCCCATATTCTGGCACGAATGTTTATCATATATTGGCTTATTTGTATTTCGTAACTTTAAGAATCAACACTTTCTTATGAAACAAAAATTGCCAATACCCATGATTGTCGGCATGTTGTCTGCATGGGCAGCCGGTTTGATACTTTTGTTCGTAATGAAGAAGAAAGCAAAAAAAGAAGAAAGGCCTTCGAAAAATGCTCCTCAGCTTGATATAGAAAACCCCGGCAGTCAGGCAGAATTTTTGACGGCAGCTACAGAATCTGAGGTTGGATAATCCTGAACCAGGAATTGAAAGAAGGAAAAAGGAGTAAAGAATATAAAGTAGTCTCCATAGACAGGGTTAAAATCTGTCTACAAGCCATGTTTTCCCCCTCAATCAAACTATCTCAAGTCTGGCAATAGGCAATAAATTAACTCATTAATCTTTTTAATGCTGCAAATCCGCGGTTCAGACAAACTGCCTCAAAAACCGCACATCATTCTCACTAAAGAGGCGTAAATCGTTGATTTGATAGAGTAGCATTGCAATGCGCTCTATGCCCATACCAAACGCATATCCGGTATATTTATTGGAATCAATACCGCAATTCTCCAATACTTTTGGATGCACCATGCCGCAGCCCAGGATTTCCACCCAGCCGGTATGTTTACACACGCGGCAACCATCTCCACCGCAGATCAAACAACTGATATCCATTTCTGCACTAGGCTCAGTGAAAGGAAAATAGGAGGGACGGAAACGCACTTTCACATCTTTTCCAAACAACTCCTGTACAAAGAAGTATAAAGTCTGCTTTAAGTCGGCAAAACTTACGTGTTCATCGATGTATAAGCCTTCAACTTGGTGGAAGAAGCAGTGAGCACGGGCTGATATAGTTTCGTTTCGGTAAACCCTTCCCGGGCAAATGATGCGGATAGGAAGTTTCCCTTTTTCCATTTCACGGGTTTGCACATTACTGGTGTGTGTGCGCAGCAGCCAGTCTGGATTCTGATGAATGTAAAAAGTATCCTGCATGTCGCGGGCCGGGTGATGCTCTGGTAAGTTCAGCGAAGTGAAATTATGCCAGTCATCCTCGATCTCCGGACCATCAGCTACAGCAAAGCCCAGTCGGTTAAAAATATCAAGTATCCTTTTGCGCACCAGGTTGATAGGATGACGGGATCCTGTCTGCATAGCGTCGCCAGGAAGAGAAAGATCAATTTCTTCTACAGCCTGCTGGCCATTGCCTGCAGACTGTTCTTTGGCAGTTTCGTATTTTGTTTCAGCAAATTGCTTGAAATCGTTCAGTACCTGACCAAATTCCTTCTTTCTTTCATTGGGTACATTCTTCATTTCACCAAAGAGACTTTTTACAATACCCTTTGTACCCAGGAATTTAATGCGGTATTCTTCGAGTTGTTGGGGAGTAACAATTTCTAAACCTTCGATTTCTTTACGATAGGCTTCTATTTGCTGTACAATTTGATCCATGCTGCAAATATAAGCTGCCTGCTTCAGAACCCGCTCAAACCCAGCTGCACATATACCCAAACCACTGTCGCGGCAAATAGTAGCGAATCAAAACGGTCTAAAAAACCACCATGCCCGGGCATGATCTGGCCACTGTCTTTGACGCCTGCCATGCGTTTCAGCTTACTTTCAAACAAGTCTCCATAGGTGCCTGAAATCGCTGCCAGGGTAGCTATAATAGCGGTATGTACGGGTGATAACTTCCCTGTAAAATAAGCAATCAAACTCATCGCAATAATGGCCAGGATCATTCCACCGATCGTGCCTTCCCATGTTTTTTTGGGAGAAATAGGAGAGAAGGGGGTCTTGCCAATGAAGGAACCTACAACATATGCCATCGTATCATTCACCCACAAAGAGAAAATGATCAATAAAGGAATGATCAGGTTCAATTGATAATTATCCTCGATCCAATAGTTGCGCAGATCGATCAATAGGGCTATACTCAATGAAATATAGAGCAGTCCAAAAAATGAATATCCAAGATTCTTCAAAAAGAATTTTCTTGATTGTAGCAATATCAGCAGGGGTAGCAGGATCATTAACACCAATCCCGTCCAGAATCCAACCTCGTTAAGTCGGACGCCTGCTATCCTGATCTCTGCGTTCGTAAAATAGAGCATCATGCACCACCCGGCCAGCATTACGCCATATTTTTGAGCCGGTGGAATGGCTGGATAGTCAGGATTGATCTTGGCAATAAGCTTTTGATATTCAAACCAGCAACCAAAGTGAACTACAGAGAATAAAATGAAGAATGACCAGCGGTTCCATAACAGGCCAGCCATCATGACAACAACAAAAACGATTGCTGTTAGGGTACGGGTTTTAAACGTTTGCCAGTTGAATGCCATTTTATTTAATCAAAAGTGAAGTCATGGGGTTTAGTTGTGTCATGTTTATACACATCTACATACGAACTGCGGGAACGCTTGATCATTTGCCATACAATGACGCCAACAATACCCGCACTGATCAAAGCAACAGAGGCAAGGTTCGACTGGTCAAACATAGTGGCTTCAGCATCTGCCGCTAGTTCCGGTTTCAGGTAAGCAAGTATCACCAGTAAGGCATCATAAGCAAAATGAGCCGCAATGGCAGTCAGGAGACTACCACTAAACCAATAAATCATACCTAACAGAACTCCTAAAGCCATTCTGGGAAGGAAACCAAAAAATTGAAAATGAAAGGCCGAGAATATCATGGCCGTCACTAAAATGCCCACCCAGGGATTTTTAAATGCCTTAATAAATAGTCGCTGCAAAACGCCACGGAAGAAAAGCTCTTCTCCAATCGCTGCGAAAGCAGCAATAAAAATAAGGTTGAGGATCAATTGCCAGGGCGTATGCTTGCTGAGCATAAACTGGATCAGTTTCAAGGCTTCTTCCTCTTTACTTTGGATCCACCTTTGTGTTTCCGGACCAAAAACAAACGTTCGGTTCAGCATCCCTAAATATTCAACCAATGGTATTGATATGACCATTGCGCCAATACCTAACAACCAAAAAATATGATTTGATGGTTTTTTCAGGCCAATATATCGATCAGGCTTGGGATCAGAAAAATAGGCAAACAAGAGGCTGGGAATCAAAAATAATCCAAGAAACTGCGCTAATTGCAATGTCCTGAGCACTGCAACTTTATTGCTCAGATTGGAATTATCCCAGTTTTTCATGTTGCTTAACTCTAAGAAGCTGATACCTGTAATTTTGGTAACAATGATCCCTGCGGTTAGGCTTAAAATTGTCCAGGTACCGAATGCCATTCCTAGAAATAGCAACAGTTGAATCCATACTGGTCTTGTTTTAAGATAAGATTGCATATCTCCTCCCTTTCTGTAATGTATTTTTGCGGTTCTATTTAGAAAAACGGCTGCAAGATAAGCTCCTAACCTTGTTTTAAACTAAGAAACTAATGAACCGGCAAACTCGTAGCGCGTGAATTTGTTAAATTGTAAACTCTGAATGGTAAAAATAGACAACATACAACTACCAGATTTCCCTTTACTGCTGGCTCCAATGGAAGATGTGAGTGATCCGCCTTTCAGGGCCGTCTGCAAGGCAAACGGAGCAGACCTGATGTATACGGAATTCATCAGCAGTGAGGGATTGATCCGCGATGCCATCAAAAGCCGCCAGAAACTAGACATTTTTGAAAATGAAAGGCCTATTGGAATCCAAATATTTGGTGGTGATGAAGAGGCAATGGCACTGGCCGCTAAAATTGTGGATACTACCCAACCTGATCTGGTAGATATCAATTTTGGATGCCCCGTTAAAAAGGTAGTGACCAAAGGTGCTGGTGCTGCTGTTTTAAAAGACGTGGATCTTATGGTGCGGCTGACCAAAGCTGTAGTAAAATCCACTACACTGCCGGTTACAGTGAAAACCCGCCTGGGATGGGATGCCGACACAATTAATATAGAAGATGTCGCAGAACGTTTACAGGATGTTGGCATTAAAGCTTTATCCATACACGGCCGTACCCGTTGTCAGTTGTATAAAGGTTCTGCTGACTGGAACCCAATTGCCAAGGTAAAAGAAAATCCTCGTATCAAGATTCCCATCTTTGGTAATGGTGATATTGATGCTCCGGAAAAAGCAGTTTTATACAAAAATACTTATGGCGTGGATGGCGTGATGATTGGCCGCGCCGCAATTGGTTATCCTTGGATATTCAATGAAATTAAACACTATATCAAAACAGGCGAGCACCTGCCGCCTCCAACAATTCAGCAACGGGTAGAAGTGATTCGCCAGCATTTGCACCGCTCTGTAGAGTGGAAAGGCCTGAAGCCCGGCATCAATGAAATGCGCCGTCACTATACGAATTATCTGAAAGGCCTCCCCAATATCAAAGAATTTCGTTTACGACTGGTTACAATAACAGAAGTCGAACAAATTGACGAAGTCCTCCGGGAAATCGTGAAATTCTACGACGGCTTCCAATTCACTCCTCGGAAAGTGGAAATGGATACTTTAGCCTATAGTTGTGATTAAGAAAAACTTGCTAGCGTATATTATTAAAAGGTTCTAAACTGGTAAAAACATTTCAACACATAAGAACCTTTTAATTTTTATTTATCTCGCGCGTTGTCGATCTTCCTTTACAGATTAGGGTTGTGCGCTGACGCTCTCCGCCTCAGGCGGACTGGGGGTGTGGTTGTGAGTACAATTCCTCCACAAACTCCTCCTCATAATCCTTTATAAACCCAATCACATTGGGATAAGCTGCAAATTCCTCTTTTTCGTGCATTGTAGTAATCACTAACACATCCATCCCGGCACGAAGGGCGGCTTCTACACCTTTGGGGGCATCTTCAAATACAAGGCAGTCTTTAGGATCTACGCCCAATAAAGCTGCTGCCTTAATAAAAGTTTCCGGGTCAGGCTTACTGTAAGCCACATCATCTGCACTCACAATAGCATTGAAATAATCACGGATATTCAGATTGTCAACTACAAAGTCAATATTAAATGTAATAGCAGCAGAGCCAATGGCCATTTGAATGCCCGCATCTGCAGCTTTTTTCAAAACCTTGTCAAGACCTGGTATCAGTTTTAAATGAGCGATATATTCCTGCTGATACCTTTTTTCTTTCTCGACAGAGAGCGTTTTCATTTCTTCTTTGCTAAAATGGTCTGGTCCGAAAACGCGCACAAGCAACTCCTCATTTTTGCCATACATATGACTTTTTACCTCTTCCCAACTAAGTCCTGCAGACAAATCATTATTCAAAATGCTGAACCATGCCTTTGTGTGATATCCCATATCATCAATCATGGTTCCGTTTAAGTCAAATAAAAAAGCTTTATAATTCATTATGCTCCCTTATAGTAATTTATTAAAATACAAATGCCTGCAAGTCATTTTTTTCATCGACAGCAGGCGTAAAATCATGAAGTTTCAAAGGTATTTACTTATAATTGTAGGTGTTACATTTATATGTTATATTTTCATGCTAAAATTTAACACCGGAACGATTGACTTATTTACTTTAAAAGATGCCAGTTTATGACCCAGTATGCCAATCAACAACATATTCTTGTTGCCGTAGATTGTATCATTTTTGGTTTTGATGGGAAGGATATTAAGCTCTTATTGATTCAAAGAGGATTTGAACCAGAGAAGAATAAATGGAGCTTAATGGGAGGTTTTCTGAAACCAAATGAGAAGCTTGATGAAGCTGCCAACCGTGTATTAAAGCAGTTAACAGGCCTGGAAGGCGTATACCTGGAGCAATTGCAGGCATTTAGCGATACAGACAGGGACCCCGAAGAGAGAACAATTTCAATTCCTTACTTCGCTTTGATCGACATACAGCAATACGAAAAGCAGATCAACGAAGCTTATCATCCTGAATGGTATCTGCTAAATAAGAAGCCACGCTTGATTTTTGACCATGATGATATGGTTCGGTTAGCGCAAAAACATTTACGCTATAAGGCTGCACTGCATCCGATTCTTTTTGAATTATTACCCCCTAAATTCACAATTCCTCAGTTACAAAACCTGTATGAAGCTGTTTACGATACCATCTTCGATAGCCGCAATTTTACCCGTAAATTGATGTCAACAGGACTTTTAGTGAAACTGAACGAAAAAGACAAAACTGGTTCTAAAAAAGGAGCTTTTTACTACAAATTGGATAAACGTAAATACAAAGCCAATATGGCCGCGTTCCTGAACTTCGTGCCCAAAGCCGAGAAATATATATAATGCGCTGATGAAAATTGTTGTTACAGACGGGTTTACACTAAATCCGGGGGATTTGAGCTGGGCGCCAGTTGAAAAGCTGGGTGAATTAATAATTTATGACAGGATGCCTGCTCACACGATCGTTGAGCATTGCAAGGATGCCGAGGTTGTACTAACCAATAAAGTACCATTTACGGCTGAAACCTTACAGCAACTTCCATTATTGAAATTCATAGGTGTAACAGCTACAGGTTATAACGTTATCGACATAGAAGCTGCTAAAAAGCAAGGGATCATAGTTTGCAATGTGCCCGCCTATGGAACAGCCTCCGTTGCCCAGCATACGTTTGCTTTATTATTGGAACTGACAAATCGGGTTGGCGTTCACGCTACCTCGGTTGCCAGTGGAGAATGGGTGGCCGCAAAAGATTGGTGCTATACAAAGTTTCCATTAACTGAGTTGGATGGCAAGACAATAGGTATTGTAGGATTAGGAAATATTGGCCAGCAAACGGCAAAAATAGCAAAGGCCTTTGGTATGCAGGTACTGTATACCGGCAGAAACAAAAAGGATACTGACCTTGGTGAATTTACAGATATGAACACTCTGTTTGCACAAAGCGACGTGGTATCCTTGCATCTGCCATTGACAAATGAAAACAACCAGTTTGTAAATAGAGACCTGTTGCAGTTGATGAAGCCCTCTTCATTTCTGATCAACACTTCCCGCGGACCATTAATCAATGAACATGATTTGGCAGATGCCCTGAACGAGGGCCGCATAGCTGGCGCCGCTGTAGACGTTTTGTCTGTTGAACCTCCCAAGGACACAAATCCCTTATTGAAAGCAAAAAATTGTATCATCACACCGCACAATGCTTGGATGAGCCGGGAAGCAAGGCAACGAGTAATGGATATAACTGCAAAGAACCTTGAAGCTTTTTTAAGTGGCCGGCCAATAAATATCGTTTAAAACGGATAGTTCAAATAACAATTTCTTTTAAAGTCGACTCTTGGTAAGGTTTTTTAGTTTTTAATCTAAATTCCTATACTCATGCCTGAATGGTACATCGGTTGTTCTGGTTTTCATTACAAGGATTGGAAAAATAACTTCTATCCAAAAGGACTAGGCGAATCTAAGTGGTTTGAGTTCTACTGTCGGCATTTTAATACGTTGGAGCTAAATGTAACCTTTTATCGCTTTCCCCAACTGAGCATGCTGGAAAGTTGGTATAAGCGGTCGCCTCTAGACTTTTCATTTGCTGTTAAAGTGCCTCGGGTGATTACTCATACCAAGCAGTTCAATGATGCTCATGCTGAACTCAATGATTTTTACAACCTGCTTCAGTTTGGTTTAAAAGAAAAGTTGGGATGCGTACTCTTTCAATTGCCCCCGAAGTATCACTATTCAGAAGAAAACCTGGAAAAAATTTTGAACCATATTCACCCGGCTTTTAGAAATGTTGTGGAGTTTAGGCATGAAAGCTGGTGGAGGGACGATGTAAAGGAGAAATTATGGCTGCACCACGTGATCTTTTGTGGCGTTAGCTATCCGGGCCTCCCTGATAAAGTGGTTGCAAATGATGCCATTTCTTACTACAGGTTTCACGGCGTTCCGAAATTATACTATTCAGCTTACGACGAAGCCTTTTTAAAGAAGGTGGTAAATGAAATAAAGGGATCTGACAAAGTAAGCAAAGCTTACCTGTTTTTCAATAATACCGCTACCAACGCCGCATTGGACAATGCAAGATTTGTCCAAAGTTTTACAGGTAGTAAACCTTTAAATATGGATGCTCAGAATCTTGAGTTTGATTTCTGAATCAGTTAAAATCCTCCTTCCCGGACATAAGGATAACTCCATAACAGCGCAGTTAATGTTACTGCCTTGAACCAGGAATTATACATGCTCTCCACTTCATTTTGGGAATGCCCTTTTTTAGCAAGGAATGATTTAATAGTGACTGTAATGGGATAAATAAATGCAACAAGATACCTTAAATGAATGATGGGGACAGAATCCACACCATCAGTTTTGTTTTTCTTTGTACTGTAATGACGAAGAGCTATTTCGTGTTGATAATTAAGCCAGTCCTGGTCGTATGGCTTCTGACATAAATCCAGGATCCACTGACCAAATCTTTCTCTGACTGCTGATAAGTATTCTGTATTGGGCTGGCCATTAGTTGTAAAATAATATAACAAATGCGGATTGCCACCAACATAACCATACCACAGGTCCAGCACATCATTAACCTGGTCTTTGAGTACTTCTCCTGCTAACTTCAGAAATTGGTCATCTTCATCAGACCAAAGAAGAGTTTTTTTGAGCAGGTCTAAATCATGAATGGTAATTGGCGATGCTTCCAGGCTGGACTCGCCATAAGCATAGCCTTTGATCGGAGTCATAACTAAAGGTTTTGGGTGAGTTATCAAAATTAGTTAGGAATCCTGTATACAAAAAATTACTCATTCACAACCTTGTTCAGGTCATTTCAAATACGCAGAATACATCCAAACCAGCTTTTCCTGTTCACGGATGTAATCGCTCGTAAGTGCATAGGTCCCTTCATCATTGGCCTCTGAAGATAGCTGCAAAAGATCCCGCTCAACTGCAAGCAAAGATTGAAAGCCTTCCAGGATTTTCTGAACAGCCTGTTTTCCATCCGAAATGTTCGTAGCCTCTTTAATAGTAGATATCTTCAGGTATTCGGAAAAAGGTTCAGCTTATCAGCCAATTGTCCCGATTGTGTTGCATCCAGTTAAAAATCGAACTCCCTTCGATGCATATTCCATCTGATACCAGTAGAAAACACCCATGTGTTTTTTGTGGTAATCGCACTTTCTTTCCTGAATAAAGCATTCCCCTCCAAAAACAGATTCTGCTTCAGTTCATAAGAGAGTAAGAAAGATGCCAATCCTACCTGAGTGCGTTGTCCTGAGCCAACCTCATAACCATAAACATTCTTTCTGTAAGTGGGGGTATTGGGAAGAAAGATATTGCTACCGAATGAATTGGTATTGGATGTGTCACGCCCTTGCATATAATAAATACCTTTTGCTTGGAGTATCCATTTGGGGGCAGGCTGGTAACGGGCAATACCGATCCACTCCTGGAAGTTGGCCCCTAACGGATGTGCCAAAGGCTGATTATAATGCGTGTAATTCGCAACAGAATCACCGTGAGAATAAGTGAACGGACGCACACGGTTGCTTTCTAACTGAAGGTCAAGGTTTTTAATACCTAATGCATCAATGTATTTAACTCCTCCCTGAAAAGCCCACTTGTTACCCCACCAGCCTTCATGATTTTTAACTTCCGACAAACTGAATTCATCAAGTAGCAGTTGTCCATATAACTGGAATCGGTGTGCAATATTGGCTTTGGCGTCCAATCCAAAAAAAGCATTGTCTATACTTCCATTTTGCCGCTCAATGGACCTGTAGAACATAACAGGATTCAGGTAAGAGAATTCAAAGTGATCCTTACGGCCAAATACAATAGCTTCAAATAACCCTACATTTAGCCATTTGGTTGCTGCAAAGTCTAGGTGATGCATAGCTGCATATTTCTTGCCTAGCAGGTGATCTGCTCCTCTTGGCTCTGTTGCATTGAGCTCCATGAACAGGTTCTGGAGGTTCAGTTTCCAGACACGGGTGTTCAATTTCAGGAATAAGGAACTGTTTGCAAAATCGCCGAGAAACAAGCTGCGGTAACCATTACCGATAAAGTTTTTATCGTACCCGAACGTGATATCGATAAACTTGGCTGCATTAAATGAAAAGTGTCCGCGAGCATCAAAGTAATCATATGCTGTTTCCTTGAAATCTTTATAATACCCTTCTCCCGGAACAGCATCATGTTCCTTAATAAAACTGTTTACATACGTGGGTACACGTTCCTGGTTATCAGTCACATAAGCTGCAAAGCCTACCTTGTTGGCTATGCGCCCACGTAGGGTAATACCGCGCGTATTTAAAAAGAGGTGTTCGTCATTGTCCTTCTCCTTGGCGACAACATATTGAAAAACAGGATTTACAGCCAGGAAGAAGTCCTTTGTGTTGACCTCGTAAAAATTGGCAGGCGTCACATAAAAATGTTTGGCAATGGGTTTCTTGCTTAGGTAATCAGTTCGTTCACCAGTGGCCCATTCCAGGTTGCTTGCCATTGCGCTGTATAAATTATACTGGTCCACCTTTGAAAGCGATAGGGTCGAATCCATCCGGCCGATACGTGAAATGAAGTGCTTGCGGCTGTAAGGCTTGGTTTTGGAGAAGTTTAAAACAGAGTCGGTGCCATTTTTTATTTCCAATCTTTCAATAATGATGTTTTCTTTAGCATCTTGCGGTAGGTAAGTGGTTTGCGATTGAGCCGCAAACGGTGCCAACAAAATGGAGGCTCGTAATAGGGTTTGTTTAAATTGCATGCGACATGTTTAAAACTCCGGCAAGCCACTTCAACCGTAGCAAGCCATTGTATCGTTTAAAAATTTCAAAAAAGTTATGCAAAAGTACCTGTTAAAGGCCATCAATGTGGTAAATGAAGGACGCATTCAACCTGCTGATGTCCTTTTGGTAAACGAACGGATAGAAAAAATCGCTCCAAATATAACAGTGGATGGTGCTGTTGTGGAAATAAATGGGGAAGGAAAATTTTTATTACCCGGGGTTATCGACGACCAGGTGCATTTCCGCGAGCCAGGATTAACCCATAAAGCCAATATCTATACAGAGGCCAAAGCGGCTGTAGCCGGTGGCACCACCAGCTTTATGGAGATGCCCAATACTTCCCCGGCAACCTTCACACAGGAATTGCTTGAGGAAAAATACAGTATTGCTTCCCGTACGTCTTTGGCTAACTATTCGTTCTTTATGGGTACCTCGAACGATAACCTGGATGAAGTCCTCAAAACAAATGAAAAGAAGGATCGGGTCTGCGGCGTGAAGATCTTCATGGGTTCTTCTACCGGAAACTTATTGGTAGATAATTACCTGACCTTAGATAAGATTTTCTCCGGGACAGAACTGCTGATTTCTACCCACTGCGAAGATGAGCAAATGATCAAAGACAACCTGCAACGGATAAAATCCCAAAAGGCAGAGTTGACAGCAGCCGATCATCCCATCATTCGCGATGAAGAAGAATGCTTCGAATCCTCCTTCAAGGCAATCCAATTGGCCAAGAAACACAATAGTCGTTTACACATCCTGCATATCAGTACAGAAAAAGAGCTTCAGTTGTTTAGCAACATGCTGCCGCTCAAGGAAAAGCGCATTACTGCCGAAGTATGCGTGCATCACCTGCACTTCACTTCTGATGATTATGCACAGTTGGGAAACCTGATCAAGTGTAACCCGGCCATTAAAGCACCACATAATAGAACTGCCTTGTGGGAAGGATTGCTCGATGATCGCCTGGACATTATTGCTACCGACCATGCGCCCCATACCTGGCATGAAAAGAATGAACCTTACGAAAAAGCGCACGCAGGCATCCCATTAGTGCAGCATTCTCTCTTATTAATGCTGCATTATCACAAGCAAGGAAAGATTTCATTGGAGAAAATTGCCCAGAAAATGAGTCATGCGGTAGCTGATTGTTTTCAAATAAAGGAGCGGGGATACATACGCGAAGGCTATTTTGCCGATCTTGTAATCGTTGATTTGAATAATTCAACCACTGTTCAAAAAGACAACATTCTGTCCAAATGCGGCTGGAGCCCTTTTGAAGGCGAAACCTTCCCCGCAGCAGTGACGCATACTTTTGTAAATGGAAATTTAGTTTATGGAAATGGGCAGTGGAATGAATCTATAAAAGGGCAGAGGTTGTTGTTCCAGCGCTAATATCCAAAACAATAGGCACGAAGCAACCAATATTGATAGTAAAAGCTCTTTTAGAAAATAATTTTTTAATCATCCTCTATTCAAAGGATAAAATTCTTCCGCTTAAAGGGGAGCGCTGATGCTCTCCGCCTCTGGCGGACTGGAGGTGTGAATGGCTTATGCAAATAGACAAAATCACATTCAACGACATTTCGATCTTTCACCCGGAAGAAGAATTTTCTATTTTCCACAAACTCAACTTTACCCGTACCCTGGGCGGTAAGGAATGGCTGCGTCGTTTTTTCTCTGAGCCGCACCCCGACTTGAAACGCATACTCGGTACACAAGCCATAATCAAGGTCCTGCTGGATCATATTGATGAGTGGCCTACAGATATATCCAATGGAACTATTCTCGTCATGGATAAGTTCCTGGATTATAGCCTCGACCCTGTACCCGAAAGCCAGAATGCCTTTAACAGCCTTGTTTACAAGGTCCTGCATGGGCCCGACTATTCCATGATAAAATATTCGGTAAAGCACTTTGCCGATTTTTACCGGGGTATGCGGCAGCTGGCAGATCTTTTGTCGTCTGTGGAACTGCCAGCACAGATTCAGTTTTACATCGACCGCATCAGCAGGGCCCTGAAATCTGAGCCACTGCGTCGCCTGTCTGAAGCTGCGCCTGATGCAAGGTTCAATGCTATGCAAAACCTGTATTTCGCTTACCACTTAAAAGCCGACTATAGATCTGATACTCAGGACCTTATGGAGGTATTTCACCGCCTGGATGCCTGGTACTCCATGGCGATGGCTGTAAAAAAGTTCGATCTGCATTTCCCGAAGTTCATCGAACAGGATCAACCCTATCTGAATGCAAAAGGCCTTTATCATGTCTTGCTCGAAAAACCAGTCGCTTACGACCTGATGATGAACCCAGACCAGAACTTCCTTTTTCTAACAGGAGCTAATATGGCCGGCAAGAGCACCCTGATTAAAGCCGTGGGGTCTTCAGTTTTCCTGGCCCATATGGGCATGGGAGTTCCTGCAAAAAATATGGAGCTAACCGTGTTCGACGGCCTGCTGAGCAACATCAATGTTGTGGATAACATTGCAAAAGGGGAAAGCTTTTTCTTTAACGAAGTGCAACGCATCAAAAACACAATTAATAAAATTAACGATGGTAAAAAGTGGCTGGTGCTGATCGATGAATTGTTCAAGGGAACTAACGTGCAGGATGCAATGAAGTGTTCCCTGACTGTGATCAAAGGTTTGATTAAGATGCACAATTCCCTTTTCATTCTGTCCACGCATTTATATGAAATAGGAGAGGACCTGAAACAGTACCCCAATATCGCTTTCAAATATTTCGAGACCAACGTCCATGAAGACCAGCTGTCATTTAGCTACCAGCTAAAAGAAGGCATTTCCAACGACCGGATTGGCTACGTGATCTTAAAGAGAGAAAAAGTAGTAGAAATGCTCGAAAAACTATAACAAAACACCCTGGATTCATGATTTGAATATGCATCCTTCGTAGCTTCAGTATACCATCAGTATACCTAAAGTAGGGCAAAAGTATTTCAACTCTATCCCTCCATTCCCCCTAGATACTCCGTACCAACTCCATATCTAAGCCGTACATCAGCCGTACCTAAGCCGATGCTACTTCGACCATCCTTCGATCATCCTTCGACCATCTTTCGACTATGCTTCGATCTGAATTCAGCAAATGCTCATAAATAAGGGGAAAACAACCTACAGGCAGAACGCCTTCAAGGCCCTGAACGGAGTCAAGGGAGCTAAGCCTAAAGGTACAAAACCAACCCCCACTTTCCAAGTTTTGAACCCCCTCCCTTCCCCCATAAATCTTGACTCTTAATCAATACCTTAGCCGTATCTTAGCCGTACTTGAGCCTAGAAAACAATTTTTACACAATCAATATCTTAATATCCTAATATCATTCCCTTAGCATTTATCGTCTTCCCGTGCAATTCTTTTTCAAGTGTTGTTAAAAACAGTACTCATAACCTCGGTTTTACTATTCATGAGAAGGATTTCCCTACCTTTCACGTCTGGTTACCACCTTTGTAATAGTTAAGGCATTACACTTTACTAGAGTACAAACTACCTATGATGCAAAAACTTTTGATAGTCTTATTTCTTTTTTCATATTGCTTTGGCTTTTCCCAACAGATTGATGTCCAGCATTATAAGTTTTATTTGCAATTATCCGACGAGACTGACCGTATCCAGGGCGAGGCTGAAGTACAAGCCCGGTTCAAACATCCGGAGTCTTCCTTTTCACTCGACCTTGTTCAGGTAAAAAACAACGGAAAAGGGATGAAGGTCGATAGTATTAAAGGTGATAATATTGCAGGGTTTCAACAGGCAGGCGACAAGGTCAACATCCAATTAAAGAAGGCAGCCGATTCTATAAGCTCTGTACAGTTGTATTATAGTGGCATCCCTGCAGATGGCTTGATCATTTCCAAAAACAAGTATGGCGACCGTACTTTCTTTTCAGATAACTGGCCCAATCGGGCGCACCATTGGATTCCTTGCAATGATGCTCCTGATGACAAAGCCTCTGTCGAGTTTTTGGTGACAGCACCTGCTCATTACCAGGTAGTTTCAAATGGCGTGAAAATGGAAGAAGCTGCCTTGGACAATTCTAGAAAGTTGACACACTGGGAAGAAACAATACCAATTTCAACCAAGGTAATGGTCATTGGTGCTGCTCAATTTGCCATTGCTAGAGTGGATAGTTGTTCGCCAGTCCCGGTAACCGCTTGGGTCTATCCGCAGGATAAGCAAAAGGGTTTTTATGATTACAAACTGGCTGACCATATCTTAAAATTCTTTATCGATTATATTGGGCCTTATGCATTTAAAAAGCTTGCGAACGTGCAATCAAAGACCATCTTCGGTGGAATGGAAAATGCCAACACGATCTTTTACACGGAGAAATCAGTTACTGGAGATCGAAGGTCAGAAGCCCTGATAGCGCACGAAATTGCACACCAGTGGTTTGGCAATATGGCCACAGAAAAAAGCTTTCCCCACCTTTGGTTAAGCGAAGGTTTCGCTACTTATATGACCGATATCTATATGGAGCGCCAATATGGGAAGGTTATGTTGCAGCAGCGCCTTAGGGAACAAAGAGACGAAGTGATCCAGTTTAACAAGGTTACAAAGAGACCTGTTGTTGATTCTGTTTCTGCTTTGATGGACCTGCTCAACGACAACAGCTATGAAAAAGGGGCCTGGGTATTACATATGTTGCGTGGGAAATTAGGTGACACTGTTTTCCAAAAGGTCATTCAGACTTACTATGAACTGTATAAGGGAAGCAATGCAGAGACAAGGGACTTCCAGGCTGTAGCCGAAAAAGTTTCAGGAGAAGTGCTCAAACCATTTTTTGATCAATGGTTGTTCCAGCCAGGGCTGCCGAAAATACATGGAGAATGGAAGTTTGAAAAGAATAATTTCTATTTAACGATCCAGCAAAAAGGTGAAAACATATATCAGTTCCCTTTAGAAATAGGGATCTTAGATGCCAAAGGAAAACAAACGGTTCATAAGGTCTTCATTACAAAGGCCAAAGAAACCTTTTCATTCCCTATTTCCAGGAAACCCGCAAAGGTTGTTCTGGATCCAAATACTGCTCTGTTGTTTGAAGGACACATCGTAGAGAATTAAAGGCATAAAAAAAAGACCTATAAGGTTTTCAAATCCTTATAGGTCTATATTCAAATTTCCTTAGTAATCTTAGAAATCCCCAAAATCCAGGTATAGACTAGACAAGCATTGTCACCGGATTCTCCAGGTATTTTTTGAACGTTTGCAGGAACGTAGCTCCAACTGCTCCGTCCACGCTTCTGTGGTCGCAGCTCAGAGTTACTTTCATAACATTGCTAACGCCAAAGCCTTCACCTTTTCTCACCACTACTTCCTTGATGCGTCCAACTGCCAGGATCGCGCTATCTGGTGGATTAACGATGGCTGTGAATTCTTCAATATCCATCATACCCAGGTTAGAAATAGTGAAGGTGTTTCCTGTAAACTCGTTAGGCTGAAGTTTCTTGTTTTTAGCCTTACCTGCCAGTTCTTTGGTTTCTGCAGCGATCACGCTAAGTGGTTTCTGGTCTGCAAAGCGAATAACTGGTACGATCAGTCCATCTTCAATTGCTACTGCTACACCAATATGTATATGGCTGTACTGGCGGATAAAATCACCCATCCATGAAGAATTTACTGCAGGATGTTTGCGAAGGGCCATGGCAACAGCTTTTACTACCATGTCGTTAAAGCTGATTTTAACTGGGCTCACTTCGTTCATTTCTGCACGGGCTTCCATTGCCTTGTCCATGTTAATTTCCATGGTCAGGTAGAAGTGTGGAGCAGTGAACTTGCTTTCACTCAAACGACGTGCAATAACCTTACGCATTTGCGAATTGGTAAGGTCTGTATAGCCTTCCTGACCTTGTACAACTGGTTGTGCCTGCGCCTGAGGTTGGGCTTGAACTTGTGGCTGAGCCTGTGCGGCCGCTTTCTGAGCAGGAACGAAACTGTCTATATCAATTTTCGTAATTCTTCCATTATCACCACTTCCTTGTACCTGGTTAAGGTCAATGCCTTTTTCTGCAGCAATTTTCTTAGCTAATGGCGAAGCTTTTATGCGGCCTTCAGGAGTTACTGAAGCAGAAGCTGGAACCGCTTGTGCAGCTGCTTGTGTCTGTGGGGCAGGTGCTGCTGGTGCTTGTGTTCCCTGTTGGGCAGGAGCGGCTTGTGCTGGAGCTGCTTGGGCTGTGCCACCTTTGGACGCTGCAGCAATAGCTTGTACATCAACTTTTCCTTCTTCACCAATAATACAAAGAAGCTCGTTTACTGCAATCTTTTGTCCGGCTTCTGCACCTATATATAATAATTTACCATTCTTGTAGCTCTCCAACTCCATCGTGGCTTTGTCGGTTTCAATCTCAGCCAGTAGATCACCTTTCTTTACGTCATCGCCTACTTTCTTGTGCCATGCAGCAATGACCCCTTCAGTCATGGTATCACTAAGGCGAGGCATCAACACTACTTCCTCAATTTTACTGATATCAATGCCCGAAGCTCCACCTTGTGATGGTACGTCTCCTTCAGCTTTCGGAGCAGGTGCAGTTTCCTGGGCCGCTGGTTGAGGAGCAGCAGCCTGAGACTGACCCCCGGAAATTTGTTGTGAAATATCTTCTCCCGGCTGGCCAATGATAGCCAACAAGTCGTTTACCTGAAGTTTACCACCTTTATCTGCGCCTATATGCAACAGAGTGCCATCTTTATAGCTCTCCAATTCCATCGTAGCTTTATCGGTTTCAATTTCAGCAAGAAGATCACCTTTTTTAACCTGGTCTCCTACTTTCTTGTGCCATGCAGCAATTACCCCTTCTGTCATGGTATCACTGAGGCGAGGCATTAAAATAACTTCAGCCATATCAAAAAATATGATTTTTAGTTTTGAAGGGCCGAAATTAATGGAAATGCAGCAAAAGTTGCAAGGAATTGTAAATGGGAGCGTTCTGGTTTAAGATTGAAGTCTGGTGCCTGAAGTCGGTAAACATTCCAATTATCAATAATTCAAGGGTTTATTAAAAGGCCCGTTATAAGAATCTCCTGTTTTCTTAGATTAAATGGGACAGAATTCAGCGTCACTTTAACTCTTGGAATATGATCTTCAAGTCCTCCCTGGTAGTTGGTCGTTGTGGATGCTTTTTGATAAAAAGCTCTGCATTCCTGATCCTTTCTTTAGTAAGTGGATGTGAGCTAAGGAAGGAAAGACTGCTTGGAATATCTTCAATTTTCTGCAGGGTCGTCTTCATGAGCTGGCGCATTCCATCAACGCTGACCTCATTTTTCAACAGAAGCTCCATGCCTTTTTCATCTGCTTCGGTTTCCAACATACGGGAATAGCGAAGACCGTTTAAATTTTCCACATTGCTTACTAATGCTCCGGAGATGCCAGTGGCATCACTAAAAATAACAGATATTATAATTCCATTAGCTGCACTGCGTAATAATGACTTGAGGCTATGCTGCTCATTAACATGGGTACTTTCATGTGCCAACAGAGCTGCTAGCGCTTCTGGAGTTTTAATTTTATTAAGTATTCCAGAATAAACTACGATTTGCCCACCAGGAAGTGCATATGCATTGACTTCATTTCTTTTTAGCAATGTTACCCGTATTGGGTATCGCTTGCTCAGTTTCAGATGATCTGCAAAATTTTGCAATTGATGTGTTCCTGCTGTGTCAATTGTTACGCCAAATGTGGCTTCTTGAGTAATCGTCATTTCCCTAAGTTGATTACCAATCCTGATCTCCTCCTGTACTCCTATCACTTTAGTGCCAATAAAAGGAATAAGAGTGATGATGAAGAAGTACAATCCTACTCCCAAAAGAATAAATAAGGTGACTAATATTACAGTTTTCTGTCGCATCAGGTCCTGCACTAAACTGGGATTTGCATTTGAAATCTGTTTGGCAATTCCCTCTGCTAAAGGGTGCTCACCGGTAAACTCCAAATACTGCAATCCTTTGGTATCAAGATATACGTAATGAGTAAACCCTACCTGATTATATGATGAACCTTTTAAAGGAAAACTCTGCAAGAAATGGTCGTCTTCGCCATCATGAATGTGTATCCTGCCATTGAAAAGCAATACCCGCACCTGTGAGGGGCGGGCACTGCTTCCATCAAAATATAAAATAGTACAGTTCTCCATTTAAATAACAAAGCCGAAGTCAAGAATGTCTGCCATATCATCAGCAGTTGCGTCGCTGTAATCTTCCTGGGCCTGTTGCAGCGACTCGAATGAATAATAGCCACTAGCTTCAATGTTATTCATTACGAACTCCATTGTTCTAGTAACCACCCAGGCATACCCCAAACCTAAAGTAAAGACAAGAATTAGCGCGTTTACAATTAAAAGGCCTGCAAATCCGCCAGCTGTAGCCATTGAGCGAAAAAAGACCGCATCTTCATCTTGTTCCAGTCGGAGATTGTTGATAAAGTATTCAAATAATTCTTTCTGCCACCAGAAACTGTAAATGCCTAAAGTCAGAACAGACAAGAAATAACCTTTTAAATTCAGTCCAAAATAATCACTTCCGTCACCGGTATAAACAAAGCGTGCATTTCCTACTTTGATATTGGACAATACATATCGCCTGAGGTGAATTGTAAACCATGCACCATAAATTCCAAAGGTTATTAATGTAAAGAAGATGCCCTTAAAAAAGAGAATAATCAATTCCTTCCTGTTTCCTGTATACCCGAAACGGATGCCCTTCCAACTTGTTTTGGCCATTCTGTATTTGTAAGAACCATGAATAGCCAAGGGTGTTATTGCAAGAATACCACCGTATATAATCAGTGCTGCAATCCCCAGATGATCATGCATGGCAAAATAGGTAAAGATACCGTAGAGTAATACCAAAATGACAATGGCTTTAATGAAACCTTTGAACATTTCTTTGCCCGTTCCGGAAAAAACGAAAGGTGTCTCGTCGAAAGTATTCTTACTGTACAGGTATTTAAGAGATCTTTCTTTAGCCCAGGGATAGTAAAGGCCAAGTGTAAGAATGTTGAGAATGGTGTTTACAATTTGTATTTTAAAATATTCACTGCCTTTACCATAAAAGGCTATAGGATACGAACGATACTCCTTCATGCTTTGTTAGTTTTGATGTTGTTTAAATACTATGTAGCAATAATATTTAAGATCTTATTATTTAACAAAAAATGCTGGAGTTTTTTATAATAATAAGTGAATGTGCTTAGGAGTTAGAAACGGTTGGTTGCATTCCTGCTCCCTAGAAATCTAGTTCTAGTCTCAGTCTTTCCCTTAGTTCTTGTACAATAGGAAACTGTTCAATTATTTTTTGGTATTGCTGCTTGGAAGTTAATGGTACTTCGATTACTTCCTGTATCTGCTCCGTTTCTATGAGTATAACAGAAAACTGAAGTTGGCGGTTGTGCAATTCATGTTTTAAAAACTCCGAAACTTTATTTCTTTCAAAATCCAGGAACTTTTGATTGATGTTGTTGTTAGCTGTAGCATCAAAACTATTGGCGTCTTTAATCATCAGTTCTGCTACTTCAAAACTTTGCCATGCTGGGTTCTTTTCAGCTTTCAGTTGCTCAATAAACTTGTCCCATGCCTTCCGAAGACTGGACATTTCTAAAGGTAGATCTTCCCGGATCACCTGGTTGTTGTGCACTTCCTGTATCTGCTGACGCAAGGATTGCAGGGATCCCAGTTTGGATTTAGTATTACCTGGCGCAGGGGGAGAAGGAGGCGGTGGTGGAGTATAAGCCGTTTTAGGTTCTTTGATCACAGCTTGTTTGTGCACAGGCTCTGTTTCTATGATCAGTTTAGCTTCTTCCGGTTGCTGCTTTGTCACTGCTGATGCAACTGACGGCTTTACCGCAGGAGCAGGAGTCGGTGCGGGTTTAGGCACATTAACTGGTGCTGAGGCATCAGGTTGAACACTTATTGGATTGATGTTTTTAAAAGCTACGGCTCTTGCTGTATCAACTACTTTTTTTTTATCAACAGTACTCCCGTCAGAGGTGAGTTGCAGGGCCTGGCGCAGGTAGCAAAGTTTGATCAATGCCATCTCTACATGCAGGCGCTTATTTCTGGCTGCTTTATAATTGAGTTCCGCTTCTGCCAGGATGTTAAGAATGCTTACCAGGTAACCGGCTTCAGTTTTTTGGGCTGTCTCGGCATAACGTTGACGGAAACTTTCCACGACTTCCAGCAATCCGGCAACACGTTCGTCCTTGCAAATCAAAAGATTACGAGCGAACTCGGCAAAACCATTCAACACAGAATCCCCTTCAAATCCTTTTTTATTGATATCATCGTACAACAGCATAGCTCCGGCCAAATCCTGCTTTAGCATGTTGTCGATTAATTTAAAATAATAATCAGCATCAAGGATATTCAGGTGTTCCAGGGTATTTGTGTAGCTAACCTGTCCACCGGTAAAGGAAACAATTTTGTCCAGGATACTTAATGCATCACGCATACAGCCCTCGCTTTTCTGGGCAATCATTTGCAGGCCTGCTTCATCAGTTTGGATTCCTTCTTTGATGGCAATTCCATGCAGGTGGTCTACTGTATCTTGAAGAGTGATGCGTTTAAAGTCAAATATCTGGCATCGGCTTAAGATGGTGGGTAATATCTTATGCTTTTCAGTAGTCGCCAGGATGAAAATAGCATACGGTGGCGGTTCCTCCAGCGTTTTCAGAAAAGCATTGAAAGCTGACGAACTGAGCATGTGTACCTCGTCTATGATATAGACCTTGTACTTTCCTGCCTGTGGTGCAAAACGTACCTGCTCTACCAGGGCCCGGATGTCATCTACCGAGTTGTTAGAGGCGGCATCGAGCTCGTGAATGTTCAATGAAGTACCTTCATTGAACGACTTACAGGAGTGGCAATGGTTACAAGCTTCGCCTTCAGGTGTAGGATTTTCACAATTAATGGTTTTTGCCAAAATGCGGGCACAGGTGGTTTTACCAACACCCCTGGGACCACAAAAAAGAAAGGCATGCGCCAATTGGTGATTCCTGATGGCGTTCTTTAGAGTTGTGGTAATATGTTGCTGCCCCACAACCGTATCAAAGGTTTGAGGGCGGTATTTTCTGGCAGAAACGATAAACTTTTCCATGCGGCTAATGTCTCCTGACTCGGTTGCTAAGGTAATGGAAGTGCGCTAATCTGTGCGCAGTTTTAACGAGATCAAGATCATAATGTGCACAAATTGTCTACATCTTCCCTTCCTGTGTTTAACTGCTTAAGAGGTGTAATGTTTGCTCATTTTTAATTACACATCGCCTGTTAAATAATATTACCATGGAGGTTTTACAAATTTTTGCTGGTATACTTGGAATGTTATTGCTGGCTGCATTCTACCTGCTTTTCCAGCAATATAAACAAAGACGTGACCTGGAGGCTGAGTTGCTGAGGCAATCCAAAGTATTGTCTGACCTGGAAATAAAAGTGCATGAAATGGCCCATGAAAAGTTTGAGCAATTCAAGGATACAGTTTTACAGGTGGAACAGCAACGCATCGCCGCTGAACAATCCGTTGTCGCCCAAGCTAATTTTGAGCGTTGGAAGATTGAATATGAAGGCATCATCAGGCAGGATGCTATTAAAAAAAGCCAGGCCGTGACGATTGGAAAAGTTACCGAGCACATCATTCCTTTCTTTGGTGGCATCTTTCCTTATAACCCCAAAGAAGCCCGCTTTATTGGGAGCCCGGTCGACCTGATCGTGTTTAATAATATGGAAACCGACCTCGATAGTATCTCTGTTCACTTTATTGAAGTAAAAACCGCAGGTTCTACTTTAACGCCCAAGCAGAGAGCCATTAAATACGCAATCCTGAACAAAAGAGTGGAGTGGAAGGAACTGAGAATCTAAAGAATGATGAATAAGACAATTTGCCCTAAACTTATTCATCATTCGTCATTTAAAACATTAAAATCGGGTGCCGTTTAAACTCTTTTGTGCGGTCAAACAAGTAGCGGTAGGTGACCAGGTGGCGGCTTTCAATTGTATCACCAATGCTATAGGCAACATTGATCATCTTTGGATTAAAATCTCCAATCCATTGCATTTCATATTCTTTGTATTCAGTATGAGGTTGAATGATTTTGGCTGACTCCACAATCATAAAAGCATCAACGCCCAGGCCCTGAAACTCTGGAACAATACCGAAAGCGATACCTGTAAACTTTTTACATGGTTTAGTCTTTTTTACCCACAAAAATTTAAGCTTGTGCCAAAGATCAAATTTGCCATTCAGGTGCTTGAACCATTGATTCAAATCCGGAAGGTTGACAAACATGGCTATGGGGGCATCATTATGGTACACAAACCAAACAATACGTTCATCCATCACTGGTTTCATCTTCCTGAACATTTGTACCACCTGTTCTTTCTTAAGCTGTTTCATGCCACCATGTCCTGCCCATGCCGCATTGTAAACGGTTGTAAAGTCCTGTGCAGCCTTTTCCAATTGTCTTTTATCAATATGCCTGGCTTTGAACTCTGGTTTGTCTGCAAAAGTCGCGTGTCGGCTTTGCAGCTTTGCACTTACGGGCTCCTTCGCATGCAGCCCAAAACAAGTTTGGTTGAAAAAGTTTTTGAAACCGTAGTTTTCAAATAACTCTTTATAGTAAGGAGAATTGTAGTTCATTCCATACAATGGTTCTTGAAAACCATCAACAACCAGTCCCCACCAACGGTCGCGTTCACCAAAGTTAATAGGGCCGTCCATTGCTTGCATACCCTGCTGCATCAACCAGTGTTTGGCTACATCAAACAACATGTCGGCTGCAGCCTGGTTATGAATAGAATCAAAAAAACCAATGCCGCCAACAGGTACATCATCTCCTTTGGTCTTGTATTTTTTATTGACAAAAGCTGCGATACGTCCAATCAATTCACCGGAATCATTTTTTAAAATCCAACGCTTGACAGTGCCAAAACGGAATGCTTTATTCTTTTTCGGATCAAAAACTTCATTGATGTCTTTATCCAGCGGTCGGATGTAATTGGGATTATCTTTATTGATTTCCACATTCACCAGCAAAAACTCTTTGGCCAACTTTGAATTGGTTACTTCAACCAGGTGCATTCAGTACAGTTTTGAATGTGGCAAATGTAAGATAGTTTATGTTTTATGTTTTTTTGTTGATTGTCTTTTCAATAATTATAAACATTTATTGAAACATCTTTTCTTCCAGCTTTTGGTCGTGTTTATATATGTCTTCACGGAAATTGAGTTTGCCATCGTCATCTACCCAGGCAGTTAAATAGGTGATGACTACCGGAACGGGGTTTTTAAGCTTCACGTATTTTTCTTCCTCAGCATTCATGGCTTCGAAGATTTTGTCAGGTGTCCATTCCGGCTGATTTCGCAACAGGTAATTGGCCATTTTTTCAGGGTCGCTTAATCGGATGCACCCATGGCTATACGCACGTTTGCTTTGTTCAAAAAGGCTTTTGGATGGCGTGTCGTGAAAGTAAATATTATAGTTATTGGGAAACAAAAACTTTACTTTACCCAAAGCATTATTAGGTCCTGGTAATTGCCTGATTACAGGATATTCACCTGTTTGTTTGACAATTTCCATGTTCTGGCTAGTCAGGTAGGATGGATTTTTTGCTAATGCTGGGATGATCTCATCTTTCACAATACTTTCGGGCACATTCCAATAAGGACTGAACACGATCTGGTTCAAGTCTCCAGTAAACATTGTAGTATTATGCCCTTCCTTCCCCACTACAACCGCCATATCAAACACCCGCTGGTTGCCCTCGTATGCATGCAACATGAATTCAGGAATATTCACAAGCATCAATGCTCCGGCAGGTTCACTTGGCAACCAGCGCATGCGGCCCATATTCATTAATAATTGTTTCAGACGCAGGTCCGCAGGGATATTCATTTCCTTGATCAACACAGCAGTGATAATACCAGTATTCTTAAATCCATGGCGCAACTGGAAATCTTTTACAGCCATTTCCAGTGTGTCATTAAACATTCGGCTTGTGTCTGTGCCTGGCAATTCACCAGTAATATGCAATCTTTTTTTTATGGCTGTAATAACTTTCGCAGAGTCTCCTTTTTTCAGTTTCTTTTGAGTCTCTGGAATCATAGGCCATCCACCGTTCTTCACGATTTCTGTATATTTTGCCAACTGTTCTTTGAGCTTTCGGTAAGGAGGGTGTACATCTTCAAAATATTTATTATCCTTATGCTTTTTGTTCAACAGGGAGTCGGCTAGATATATTGCTTTTACTTTCTGGTAGGGTACAAAACGCTCCATTTCCTTTCGTTTTACATAACCGTCGGGGTAGGCTGCCTCAACGTAATGAATAAAATGTTGCGTAAGTGTGATTTCTATCTGTTGGATGGATTTATTCGATGTATTTACTGCAAGGTCTTCTTCCACAGTTAAAGCATCCATTTTTCTCTGCAATTCCTTGTTTAATAAAACAGAGTCTTTAAACTCTGAGGTATGATATTCATGTAAGCTCCAGAAGCCTCTTGCCTGTTCTGTTAGCCCCTCACTGGTAAACCACGCATATTGATAATTACGTGTATTATAGAAACTGCGGATACGGCGGGCAACCGAATCTGGGATCTTTTTTTTTGTTATAAAAGCCTCTACCGTACTGCTGTCCATAAACAGGTCACTATACGAGTTGCTCTTATTAATGCTACGGTTTCTGGATGAAACATTCTTTATTTCATTTCCAGAGCCGTTTTCATCATCATCACTATCCTGGGCATTACCACATGCAACTGCCAGACTACATATCATTACCAGATAAATAAATATATACTTCATATACTCTGCGGTTTCAAAAAAGATGCCTGATAGAGGAGAAGTTGAGATTAAAAGTTTTGAGTTAGACAATTTATTGGCTTTAACCTAGCTTATTGAATAAAAATTTATAAGTGATTGAAAAGGCATTTTCAATCACTTATATAAGGTAAGTGTTAGTAGCAATTGGTGATAGGTAATAATTTAACATAAAAGCGACACCTCTCCCTGTTAATAGTTGCAAGAGCACTAATGGGTGGCCGGAGGTGGGGCTGCGCATGTGGATAAAATTCCATAAGCGTATTTCGGCATGTTTATACTAGTGATTGAACTTTTAGGTGGGTGATGTGTTTATAGAATCATGTTAAGAATTTAAAACACCTATGATATGAATCTTGGTTATGCCTGTATTAATGTTACGCTTGCTGAAAAAGGAATTATGACCAATAGGAGTATGATCAGGAAGACTTTCCTGGAAAAGGGCATTCAGTATGCTTCTCAATTGACACTTAAAAATGTACAAAACCTTTTGAAAATTGTAGAATGGAATGTGGAACATGGAATTAATGTTTTTAGAGTTACTTCGGAGTTGTTCCCGTGGGCCTCTGAATACAAATTAGAAAGCATACCTGATTTTACTGAAATCCGCTCAGTATTGGAAGCTGTTGGCCGGCATCCTGTTCGCCTGACCTCACATCCCGGACCATTTAATAAGTTAGCAGGAAGTGGATCTACTTTGGAAAACACAATAAAGGACTTAGAGCTACACGCACAAATTTTTGACCTTATGGGCTTGCCGGCTACACACTGGCATAAGATCAACATTCACGTTGGAGGTGCTTATGGCGACAAAAAGGAAACCTTAAAACGCTTTGCCCGGAATTTTAAATTGCTATCTGAAAGCCTGAGTGGTCGTTTATCTGTAGAGAATGATGACAAACCTGGCTTGTTTGCTGTATCCGACCTGTTATCCCTGCACGAAATGATCGGCATACCCATTGTGTTCGATTATTTTCATCATCGTCTTCATCCAGGCTTGCAAAACGAGGAAGAAGCTTTCAATGCTGCTTATAATACCTGGAGCCTGAAACCCATCTTTCATTTCTCATCATCCCGCAAAGAGTATGAAGACCCTAATGCAAAAAAGGAAGCGCATTCCGACTGGGTGCATGAACCGATAAACACTTATGGAAAAAACATCGATATCGTGCTTGAAACTAAAATGAAGGAACTTTCTGTGCTTCAATATTGGAAGAAGTGGGGAAAATAGTTGTCTATTGCTGAGTAAATATGTTATGGAAAATGAAAGTTTTCTTTATGATTTAGTTGATATATCAATTATTGTCCTATCTTTGATTTGCAATTATGGAGAAGCTGGAAGGAATTATTTTTTATACTATAGATAAGGCTATTAAAACCTATCGTCAATTTGCGCAGAAAAGGCTTTATGAAGCGGGATTGGAAATAACAATTGATCAATGGTTGGTAATGCAGGCTTTAACTGAAAAGCCGGACATCAGTCAGAATGAAATTGCTGAAAAAGTGTTCAAAGACGCTGCAAGCGTTACCCGTATCATTGACTTGCTGATCAAAAAAAAATACTTAGAGCGTAAAATGCATGATTCGGATAGAAGAAGGTTTCATTTGGAAGTAACATCCGTAGGCAAGACGCTGATGAAAGATATAGCTAAAGTTGTTGCGCAGAATAGGGCTATTGCTTTACATGATGTAACACAAGAGGAGTTAGGAATGCTTAGAGATACCTTGACAGTGATCATCAATAATTGCAAAACAAATTAAGATTAAACAAACTTGCTCCTACCTTATCAATAAAGCCTGTGGTTATGAAACAGATATCCTTTATACTTTTTCTTTCTGTTTTATTGGCTTCAGTTTCTTTTGCAACTGCCAATCGGACGAATTGTTGTAAAACCAAATATCAAAAGACTGTAGCTGTAAAGAACAAGGTAGTTACCAAGAGGTCTGTTTTGGAACTGGCTAAACGGGCCGCACAGGTTTCATCCTCTCAAAAAGATATATTTCCGGAATTCATTATAGGCAACACTTTTTACAAATTATAATCAAAATTGATTGTAATTCTGAACTCCTGTTATTTCTCGGGTATTAATATGTTATATGTATTTCCTTTGGGTACGGTCAGGTCTCTGTCACGTAACCAGGGATTCATAAGTTTTAATATCTTATAGGTGGTACCATTATCAAGTGCAAACTGAGCGAGATTAGAAATAGAACTGTCTATTGTTACTGTGCGGCTTGGGATAACATGGTATTTTTCATCTTCGCTTAATTTATAACCAAGCTCTTCTGCGTTTTCCATCAAATGCTTAAATGTTAGAATGCGGAAGATATAACGGTTGGTTTCTTCTGGTAGAAGCAAGTCGTAGTAATTATTGGTTTTTTGATATGCGGCTTGGCTACTATAGCCATTCTGGCCGCAATTATAAGAAGCTGCTGCTGCCGTCCAACTACCTAATTTTACATAAGCTTGTTTCAAATATTTACAAGCAGCATCAGTAGATCTTACTACATCGTAACGGAAATCAACCTGGTTATTAACCGGCATGTTGTATTCTGGTGCCGTATCGCTCATAAATTGCCAAAAGCCTATAGCTCCGGAACGGGAGCGGGCACCGCTCTGCAGATTACTTTCTGCTACTGCCATATATTTAAAGTCATCGGGTACACCATTCGCTTTCAGTCGTTCTTCTATTACTGGAAAATAGCGATTTGCTAGTTTTAATATGTAAAGAATATTCGCTTGACTATAAGAGTTAAACAACAGTTCTCTATCAAACCGCTCTTTTACATCCCATCTTTGAATAGGAACTTTCTCACCTGCAAAAGATATTCTTTTAGGAAGTTGCGGTGTATGCCATTCATAAACAATTGGTTCTTCTTTATTACCTTTTCTATTATCGTTGAAAGCAAATTGCCCTAGCAGTAATACCGCAGCTAAGCCTCCTGCTGTAAAATAGAGCGTATTTGAAAGTAGTGGTTTCATTTTGGGTGGTTTAATTGAAGTGGTACAAAAAAGGTGCCTCGGTAAAATGGTTTTTGATTCGTCGGAAAATGAAAAGTCCGAAAGCCTGATCATCATGATGATGAACAAGTCATTCGGACACAATTTCTTCCACTGCTTGGAAAATGTTATAAAATTTGAATCATCCTCTGATTTACGATGTTCCCAAAGGAGGATTATTTTCATCATCATTGTCGCTGATGCTGTATTCGTTATTTTCCTCGTCCTCTTCACCAATTCTTTCATTAGCATTATCCACTTCGCTTCCGGGCACATCCAGATCCTTGCCAGATAAAGACTGGCCAAAACCTTTTTCATTTAGAGATTCGCCTTGAAAGTCTGTATTATCCATTGATGCCTGGATAAGCTTGTCTTCATCTTTTGTAGGCATATAATCGTCGCTAGCCAGGGTTCGCCTTTCCTCACGCGTTACATCAGCTTCTGTACCCATTGTGAAATCTTCGCTATCATCACGCCCAAAAACACGTACACCTTCTTCATCATCAGAAGCAATGGTGGTGTCGGCCAACTCGCCCATTGGGGGAACACTCACATTTTCCTGTCCCGGAATATCTGAAACATCAGGCAGCTCTATAAAAGTTTCTTCATTTTTCAAATGTTCTGCATCACGAGGAGAATCTGGTAAGTCATTAGGTACGGATGATTGCTGTTCAGTTCTATTCGGAGTCCGGTTTCTTTCATTTTCAGAAAAGTTCCTGTCTCTGTCTGAATTTGCCATAGTCGCTTTTAAATAATATTGTTTAAAAATTCGTGCCGAACGGGGGGTGGAATGTCTGAACCTGGATTTGGGGAGATCTAGGGGAACCGAGGGAATGACGAATGATTCGAATCTGCCAGAGGCGGACAAGTTTGAATGACGAATGGGGTATTGAGGTTTGGAGTTTGGAGTTGGAAGTTGGGGGATTCAAAACTTGGAGGATGGGGTTGGTTTTGTATCTTTAGGCACAGCTCCCTTGACTCCGTTCAGGGCTTTTTGGGCGTTCTGCCTGCAGGTTGTTTTCCCCTTATTTATGAGCATTTGCTCAATTCAGATCGAAGCATAGTCGAAAGATGGTCGAAGGATGATCGAAGGATTATCGAAGGATGGTCGAAGTAGCCTAACCTTAAGTACGGCTGATGTATACTTATGGTACGGCTTAGGTACGGTTTAAGTATGGGGTAAGTAGGGGGAATGGAGGGATACTGTTGGAATATACTTGCCTAGGCTTTGGTATGGCTCAAGTATAGCTCAAGTATGGCTCAGCAACGAATGTTGAGTTTCAGAAATTGCTTCATGTATATTAATTGTTTATGATTTGATTGTTATCATTCTCCTGGCAGTGTCAACACCGCTGTTTAAAGCTGCTTCTACCGTTCCTGTCATGGGGCCGGTCACTAGCGCTTCGCCGGCAAAAAATAGAGTGTCTTCTTCAGGTTGGTTTAACACCTTGATAGCATCAGCAGTATGCAATGTTGCATAAGAATAAGCACCGCAGCTAAAAGGCTGGGCTGCCCAGTTGTGTATTTTATGCCCGATAATCTTTTGAAGCAGGGTTGCTTTTCCCAATGAAAAAATATAACAAAGAGCGTCTACTCCTTTTTCAAATATGAAGTCATCTGTGGCATTTTGTAGATTGCTAGCCTTAGGGCCGGCGAGCCAGCCTGTAAGCAGTCCATTGTCATTAGGGTGCTGTGTCCACCAGGTAGGGATAAAAGCATCTGAAAATATGAATTCTACATTTTTCATGGGATATTGTAAGCTTTTCTCTTCCCAAAAGTTGTTCAAGCATTGGATGTGTATTTTAATGGCAGCACCAAAGCCCATGAGCTGTATGGCTGAATATTTTTCGGGCAGGGAAGGTGAAAAGGTAATACTGGCGTCGCTGCCTTCTGGCGCCTGTAGTACACCCAAGGGAACCGTGATCAGTACTTGCTTTGTATAATAGCTCTTTCTATTCAATGTGATTACTTCAACCTCAAACCTCTTCCATTTGATCCGCGTTACCGGAGCGGAAAGAATTATGGTTCCACCAGTGCTGGAAATTTCTTTTTGGAAATAGTCCATGAGCTGACCGTAGCCTCGTTCAATGCGGTATTGGTGCTCGTCATCTTCTGCTTCCCATTCCCTTTTTAAGGCCAGTGTGCTGGCTTTACCAGGTGCTGCCGCATTATAACCCTGGGTGTACTGTAGTGTAGTTTCTCTTAATTCCTTGTACTTATCATTACTGAAATGGCTATTTAAAAATTCTTCAATAGTCTGGTCATGCTTCAGCTCTTGTAAAGCCTTCATCAAAAGGTCCCAATCCTTAATAAATTCTTTTTCCCTATGCACTTTACCATCTGTTACATGCCAGATTTTATCGCCAATGGTTTCATATTTAATCCCTGCCTTTTCCAGGAAGGTGCAGGTATGAGGTAATTGACCATGTATAAACTCTGCTCCGGCTTCTAAGGGCTGGGAAAATCCTTCATCTTCGATTGTGTATATTCTTCCGCCTATGCGGTTGCGGGCTTCCAGTACTAAAACTTTTCTTCCTGCTTTGGTCAACTCTAATGCGGCCGATAAACCTGCAGCGCCAGCCCCAACAACAATAACATCGAACTCATTCAACTTATCCATAGAACTGGTTTGGAATAGAATATTTGCAGAAGGAATGCCAGTGTCCGACATAGGCACAGGATTGGCTGTAGCAATTGAAAAAGTAAAGTATGAGTACTTACCATTTCAAGACGAATATTAATTGTTTAGGTTGTGTTACGCAAATAAAGCCGAAACTCGATCAATTGGAACAAGACCATACAATTGAGCACTGGCATGTGAATATGAATGACCCTGAATATCTGCTGGAGGTAGAAACCGATAAGTTAAGTGCCGATGAGGTAAGACACTTTGTTCGTGAAGCAGGTTTTGAAGCAGAGTTTACAAGGGCTTCGGAAGGAAGAAGCCGATAGCCAGACTAATAGTATATTGAAATGGAAAGATGGTTGTAGAAACCCCACCCGTGGCCTCCTAATTATGAGCACTTTCTGCCATCCCGATATGTTCAGTAAAGGAATGTTGCAGAAAGTAACAGGAAAGGGAGGCCTTGTTTTTGCTATGGTTAATTGATGACTTATTACGAACAAATGGCAGGCCGGGAGTTAGCTAGCTGGAAATATAAAATGACCAGGAGGCCTTCTATTTTCAATAAAATTTCCAGTCGTGTTCAGACAAAACTCAACAGCTATATACCAGAAAAGATACATAAAACAATTACTACAGTCATTAAACAGATGGTAAGAGGCGTCTTGTTCGGCGCTAAGTACACATCCAAGCAACAACTTCACAATGTTTCGCTGCAACTGGCAGAAGCGGAAGTGCAGAAATCTATCTATAAATACAAACATGCAGCAGCAGTGGAAGGTGGCATTACAGGCGCCGGGGGGCTATTATTAGGCCTTGCTGATTTCCCTATTTTTTTGAGCATCAAGCTAAGTATGCTTTTTGATATCGCCAGTCTATATGGTTTCTCAGTTAAGGATTATAAGGAACGCGTATACATACTACATATTTTTCAACTGGCATTCAGCAACCAGGAACATCGCCGTGATGTATTTGAGCAAATGAAGGACTGGGATCTAAAAAAGGAACAATTACCTGATGATATCCATTTGTTTAACTGGCGAAAATTTCAACAGGAATACAGGGATTATATAGACCTGGCAAAGTTGGGACAACTCATTCCCGGTATCGGGGCCGTGATTGGTTATGTTGCTAATTACCGGATGGTGGACCACCTGGGTAAAATGGCAATGAATGCCTATAGAATGAGGTTGCTGGAAAATCCACACGTACCTGTTCCTGGTCCAGTTTAATTGAAAATCCTTGATTACTTCTGTCGATACTCTAACGATAATATGCATACGAATTATAGAATGCGGGCTGCTGCATGGAACGAAAATTGAATCATTCAATGAAAAATAAAAAATGGAACAACCTGAAAAACTACTTAAGGATTATACTGACATAGAGAAAGGTGCTTACATCGGAGCTATCGCATCCATTGCAACTGCTGATAAAACAGCATCGGAAGAAGAACTTGAATTCTTAGAGGCCTTAGCAGATTCTGCCCAGCTTTCACCAGAACAAAAAGAATCTGTGAGAAATGCTGCTACCGAATTATCTGGTGAGGAACTGCAGAAGTGCCTGGATATATTGAAAGGTAGCGATTTACGTTTTTCATTGATAACGGATCTGATTGCATTTGCGGAGTCGGATCAGAATTACGCTCCGGAAGAAAAAGCCAATATTGAAAAAATTGCACAGTACCTCAACATCAATCAGCAACAGTTTTCACTTTTAGGCGAGTTTGTTCAAAAGACTGCCAAGACTGAATTGGCTCCTGAACAAGCCCAGTCACAAGGGTTTTTAGAATCATTAGGTTTGGGAGACCAGTTGAAGAATGCAGGTATTAATTTAAGCAGTTTGACGAAAGGATTATTGGGTGTGGCAGGACCAATCATTTTAGCCGGACTTGTGCGCAAAGGTTTCAGGAGCGGAAGTCGTGGTGGAGTAGGTGGTTTAGGCGGTGGTTTGGGTGGAATGCTTGGGGGCTTCGGCTCATTAATTGGGATGCTCAATGGCGGCAGGGGTATCGGCAGCACAGGAGGTCTTTTTTCAAGAGTCTTGAGAGGATTTTAATTACCGGTAAACTCTAGCGAATGATCAATTCAGCTTTAAACATTCTCTTTTTAAATCAAAAATCAATAGCAATGAATGTACTTCGATTTAAATTCAGTTTACCTGCATTATTAATTCTACTGTTTAGCTTTCAAATTCAATCATGCAAACAGAAAAACAATGATGGGGAAATTCAAACAGCGATAGCAACGAAAACTCAGACCGATCCAAGTTTTGCAGGTGTAAATGCTACTGTCAAGGATGGTATTGTAACCTTAACCGGACAGTGTAATGATGCGCCTTGTAAAACCAATGCCGAACAGGCTGTAAAGGATATCAAGGGGGTTAAAAAGGTTGTAAACAACATAACTGTAGCACCAGTTGTGGTAACAGCTGATGATCCGTTAAAAGCTTCTGTTAACCAGACGCTTGCCAATTACCAGGGCGTACAGGCCGACGTACAGGATGGCGTAGTAACACTCCGGGGAGAAATTAAAAAAGACAGGTTGCAACAATTGATGATGGATCTGAACGCATTAAAGCCAAAAAAAATTGATAACCAATTAGTGATTAAATAAACTATTATGGCACTAAGGGCAAAATACCAGCAATTAATAGACGCCGCTACCAATAGCGGTGTTACTAACCTGCAGGTGCGGGAAGAGGGTAATGTATTATATATCGACGGCAATGCACCTTCGGAAGATGTAAAAAAGCAAATTTGGGATATTTTCAATAAGATAGACCCTGATTACCGCTCTGGTGATCTTGTTTTGAACCTTTTAGTGGCGGGTGGTGGCGGAACCCCTGCTACAGAAGAATATGAAGTAGTAAAGGGTGACAGCCTTTCAAAAATAGGCCAAAAGTACGGAGTCCCTTGGCCAGAGATCTATGCCGCTAACAAAGACCAGATCAAAGATCCAAACCTGATCCAGCCGGGATGGAAGTTGAAAATCCCTAAGAAATAAAATAAACAGCGACTGCCTTGAACACGCGCATGCAAGGCAGTCTCTTCATTCCATAGGCTTGTCAATCAAATGGCTAATTTTCCATTGGCAAATAAAAAAACGTATTTATACGGTTATTTTTATCAAAATAGTTTCTCAAATTGCCGGAAATTTAAAACCTGCTTATGGAATCAATCGAAATCAAAACAGATCAATTCATTTCTTTAGCGAAAGCGAAACAACTCACTGGTAAGTTTAAAAAAGATAAAGACAAGATTGTAAAAGACGAATACAAAGACAAGCATCTTTTACCTTATTCTGAAACCTTTGACAGATCAGCGATCGATTTCTTATTACAGCAACCAGGATGTGTCAAATTGCGTATTTATTTTGGAATGGAAGATGATGATAAAGTAAGCCTTGTCATTGTTGGCGTGGATGCTGAAGGTAATGACATACTCACTCCCGTTTCTTTAAACAAATCGAGCAGCGCCACTGAAGCAGGGGAAATGTTGACTGATCCTATAGTGGAAAACGGCACTAAATGTCCGCCCACCTGCCCAGTTAACTCTCCTTTAAATAGCTAATTTATTTCAGAAGGCTGAATGAATCCTTATATTGGTTATATTTTCAACTTTTCTATAATAATCGGGGCAATAATAGGATGTGTACGGTTCCGCCGTATACATCCTGTTTACCACCCCTTTCTCATCCTTATCTGGACCGGGACCATCAACGAAATCATAAGTACTAGTCTCGTGTTTACAGGGCACTACAACATTGTCAACTTTAATATCTACAACTTAATCGAATCACTACTTGTCACCTGGCAATTTTACCGGTGGCGTCTTTTTGATGAAAACCACAGGTTTTATCAAGCCTTGCTGATGACTTTTTGCATCTCCTGGGGACTGGATATTATCTTCATCTCTGGTTTTTCAAACTTCAATTCCTACTTCAGAATATTTTACTCATTTGCGCTGATCATGATGAGTATCAATATGATCAATCGTATGTTATTCAAGGAAAGAAATAACTTTCTGAGGAACCCGATATTTATTATTTGCAGTGGTTTTATAATTTTTTATACTTTAACGGTTACAACGGAAGCTTTTTTCGTTTACGGACTCAAATTAAGTTCTGTATTCCAGGAGAATATAAACTACATTTTGATGTCTGCCAATTTGTTTTGTAACCTAATTTATGCTTTAGCCATTCTATGGATGCCCCAGAGACAAGCCTTTTCACTGCAGTATTGATCATCAGCTTTGTTATTGGTGTAATTATTATCTTTTTTATTTATTCCATCGTACGACAGCAGAGAAAAAATTTGCAATTAAACCGTCAGAATATTCTTGCTGAAATTACAGCAATGGAAAAAGAACGGGCAAGAATAGCTGCTGACCTGCACGATGAATTGGGGCCTATGCTGGCCGCAGTGAAATTAAAGATCAACAGTTTTGAGCTTACAGATGAAGATGATAAGATCGAGATTGAAAAAACAAATGAACATATTGATGGGCTGATCAAACGCATGCGTGAAATTTCCTACGACTTACTTCCTAGTTTATTAACCCGGAAAGGATTGGTGCAGGCCGTTCATCAATTTGTCGATTATACTAAAAATTCAAGTCCGCTGCATATTAAACTAGAATTGCCTGAAAATGTCAATGTTGATGAGCACAAATCCATCCACTTATTTCGCATTATCCAGGAGATCATCCACAATACCATAAAACATTCTGAAGCAACAGAATTAAAAATTATGATGCATGAAAAGAATGACCTGCTAATTTTGTCTACTAGTGACGATGGATCAGGATTCGATTATCATGCTATTTCTAAAACAGGTAAAGGAATTGGCCTCAGAAGTCTTTTAAGTCGTACAGAGATGATCGGGGGCGTCATGTATATTGAATCTGCGGTGAATAAGGGAACTAAATACTCTTTTGAAATACCGTTGAACAAACATGAGTAATTATTTATTGCCCATCCGCATTATTCTTGCTGATGACCATGAAATCTTCCGGGATGGCTTCCGGGTAATGCTGAAAAAACAGGCATCTATCAAGCTCGAAGGCGAAGCTGCCAATGGACAGGAACTGGTCAAACTTGCCCATGAGTTGAAGCCTGACGTGATTGTTACAGACATAAAAATGCCTGTAATGGATGGGATTATGGCTACTAAGCAGTTGATGCAGGACATGCCCCATGTAGGGATCATCGCACTTTCGATGTTTGATGAAGAAAACCTGATTATAGACATGCTGGAAGCTGGAGCAAAAGGTTATTTGTTGAAAAATGCCCATAAAAATGAGATTATTGCTGCAGTCCAGACAGTTGCAAAGGACCAGACTTATTTCTGTGAACATACTTCGCAGAAATTGACCAGGTTACTGGCTACCAGCAGCTATAATCCCTACAAAAAAGTGAAGCCGCTGTTTTCAGAGAACGAATTAAGTGTGATGCGTTATATATGTGAGGAGCTTTCAAATAAAGAAATTGCAGAGTTGATGCATTTGAGCGTGCGGACCATAGAAGGCTACCGGGACCGGATCCAGGACAAAATAGAGGCAAGGAATACGGCTGGTATAGTGGTTTATGCAATTAAGCATAAGATATACAGTTTTGATTGAGCAGTTTAAGGCTGGTAACTAAGCTAGATCTGGAGATAAAAGGAGACCTGCAAGGCTTTTACACCTTAACAGGTCCCGATGAAAATGCAGATAGTTTTGATTGCCTGACTTCGTATGGTTGGGCATCTGTTTTTATAAAAGAACTTCGATCTCTGTAATTTTTGCAATCTGGATGTTGCCAGAATAAATAGTTATCGATTTATACTGGTTGGGGGATTGCAATTCTTCAGAATAAAAGACTTCAACTGTGTACCCATTTTCTGATATGATGTGTGGGATCACTTCAAGAAGCAGTTCATCCTTTGTAGGATGAACTGCTTCTTTTTTAACTAAGAAAGGCCTTAATATCCTGTTGTTAATCACAACATCACCAATTATATACAGTGTGCCTCTTTGATTTTTCCCGGAATTCTGCATGTCAATCCAGGCTTCCCAAAGATCAATGTTGTTTTCTTTCGTATTGTATGGTGTCGTGGTTTCCATCCTAATGTTAGTTGAACCATGCGAATGTACCACGTGTAGGTACTCAGAAAAAGCGTATTAATACGGTATTTTTAGCGAGGAGGCGTATTCATCATCGATATTGGGTTGTTCGTTACTTTCGGCCTTAGCAGGGAAATGCCCCCGGTGCCGTATTCAGAAACATAGATATTCCCGGTCTTTGTATCTTCAATCAGATCTAATGGCATGACGAGCCCGGAAAATCCTTCTATTGCAGAACCTTCTACAAAATTCAATATGCCTTTTCTGACCTTGCAGGGCGATAGGGTAATTAGATCATCCGTACTGTAACGTGCTATGATAAGTTTACCTTTCAATGCACCTCCAAACGCATTACTCTTGTATTCAATTACTCCGTTTGGCGACTTATTGTTGTGAAAATCAAAGACAAAACCCTGCCAATTGGCATCCGGAAGAGTACCAACAGGATAATCATCTGTTTGTGCAGGATCAGTAGAATCGGTGGGGTTGCCTCCATTCAATACATACTCGCCACGTAAAGGATTAGGATGGCCATAGTATCCTCCCTTATGTATCCTGAACAGCAAATCTTTTTCAATTTGCTTCACTTTGGCTAAAGAGGGTATAGACGGCCCTTTATAAAGGGAGCCATCCGGTCTGCGGGCGCCTGCAATGGAAGCCGGTGTATTGCCCCCCGGAGCAGAACCATTGTTGGGTACATACAATTCCCCATTGCTATGCCATACCAGGTCATATGCATTGCGGATGCCCGTTGCATAAATAGTCAATGGTGCATCAGGAGCATAGGGATTATATGTGCCTCCACCTTCCGGGGTTTTTACATCTAAGGGTAACACTTTTCCCAACATCTTTAAATCCAATCTTAAAATAGTTGCTGATAATAAATGTTCTTTTCTGAACCCCCATGTTTTATCCGCTTCTCCCAAAGCGCTGTTGCTGCCTTGCGGGAAATATAAAGCGCCATCAGGGCCAAAGGCAAGACTATTGGTTAAGTGATCTTTATAAGAGCGGGGTAAGTGGATCAAAAGATCCTGAACGTTTTCAAGTTTTGGACCGCTTAAACGGGTGAGTTTCCCATCCCAATCAGGTCCGTCCTGAAAAACAAATGTGCTGTTGCTTACGTAGGCAATCAGATTATTTGCAGTGGATGAAGGGTCGAATGTAAGACCTATACTTAACCGCTGCTGCCGCTTACCTGATGCATCCTGGAGGGAATAAATTAATTCAGGATCGCTTAAGGTCCCATCGCCAAGCACAGAAAACCTGCTGATGATCCCATCTATGCCCAGCGCATATAATTTCCCATCAGGTCCAAACGTGAGCGAGGAATACATAGCCGGGGCGTTTGGCAGACGGACTTTTTCAAATTTTACATCGAGCAGTTCTTTTGAAGATGCTGAACCGGTAGTAAAGGTTGATGTATAAGGAATAAATGAGGCCCCGGAAAGGTCTTTTACACCCCTTGTTACAGTGAAAATATAGGTAGTGTTTAATTTCAAAGGATGATTCGGCACCAGGGTGATTACATTTCCTTTACGCGAAACGCTTAGTCTTGACGGTATTATCGCACCAGTTGATGCTTCTTTCAAATAAACCGTTGAGGGCTTAACGGTTGCCCTATTGATGCTTCCATTGGGTAGTTTTAAAATGCTGGTGGAAATAGATGCGTGTTCACTCACTAGTTGGATTTTATTTTCCGGACTTATGAGCACCGCATATGGCCTCTTGTAATGTTTGTAATAGTAATAAGCGTAAAAAGAAAAAACAGTGAGCAATACAAAGAGAATGGATAATGTGAACTTGGTCGATGCTTTGAGTTTCATCGGAATCTGTATTTGGTATGGTTAAGAGATAGGTAAATCCTCTTCAAAGTCCCGATAAATTTAAATAATCAACTATGGCGTAATCAATGATTAATGTCAGTCATGTATATGCGAAATGTCATGAAATGATGGTTAGTTAGATTTGTTTTTGCGGTAAATTAAAAAGCAGCCCGGGGATTTACACTTTGGGCTGCTTTTTAGCTATGAAGTCTATGCGGGTGCTCTGTTCAGAGCTTTATTGATCAATTCAATCAGGATTCCTCTGCATAACTGCTGACAGGCTCGCAGGTACATTGCAGGTTCCGGTCACCGTAGGTATCATTTACGCGGGCTACGGAAGGCCAGAACTTATTCAGCTTTACATAGTCAAGAGGGAAGGCTGCCATCTCGCGAGAGTAAGGCTTCTTCCAGTCGTCGCTGCAAACCACTTGCTGCGTGTGTGGCGCATTTTTCAATGGATTATCCTTTCTATCCAGGCTGCCATTTTCAATTAAATCGATCTCACGGCGGATGCTCAGTAAAGCATCACAGAAGCGGTCCAGTTCCTCTTTATCTTCACTTTCTGTAGGTTCGATCATAATGGTACCCGGAACAGGAAAACTCATTGTAGGTGCGTGAAAACCATAGTCCATCAGGCGTTTGGCTACATCCACCGCCTCAATATCTGCTCTCTTTTTAAATGGCCTCAAATCAACAATAAACTCGTGCGCACATTCTCCGTTATGGTTGGTGTACAAGATATCAAACGCTCCTTTCAGGCGCGATAACATGTAGTTGGCATTCAAAATGGCATATTCAGTTGCCTTGCGTACACCATCTGCTCCCAGCATCCGGATATAGGCATAAGAGATCAGGAGGATGGAGGCCGAACCATAAGGGGCAGAGGAAACATGCTTAGGTAAGTGTTGGGCCAGATGTGACTTTACACAAATAGGACCCATGCCAGGACCACCACCACCATGAGGGATAGCAAAGGTCTTGTGCAAGTTGAGGTGGCAAACGTCAGCACCGATTAGTCCCGGAGCTGTAAGACCTGATTGAGCGTTCATATTGGCGCCATCCATGTAAACCTGGCCGCCATGCTGGTGCACAATATCTGTGATCTCTTTTACCGTTTCTTCGTAAACACCGTAGGTACTTGGATAAGTAATCATAATACCAGAAAGGTTTGCAGCATGCTGCGCCGCTTTTGCCTTCAGGTCCGCTACATCAATGTACCCGTTTTCAAGTGCTTTCACCACTACAACTTTCATTCCTGCCATAACTGCACTAGCCGGGTTGGTGCCGTGGGCTGAAATTGGAATCAGCATGATATTGCGGTGACTTTCTCCTTTACTTTCATGATATGCCTTAATGGTTAACAATCCTGCATATTCACCTTGGGCGCCACTATTAGGCTGAAGGCTGCAAGCGTCAAAGGCTGTGATCTCGCAAAGGTATTCGCTCAGGTCATTTACAATAGCCTGGTAACCCTGAACCTGCTCCAATGGGGCAAAGGGATGCATTTTGCTCCAGTGATTCCAACTCAGAGGGATCATTTCAGAAGCAGCGTTCAACTTCATGGTACAACTGCCCAGGGAAATCATACTGTGATTGAGCGATAAGTCTTTATTTTCCAGCATTTTAATATACCTCATCATCTGCGTTTCGCTGCGGTGTGAATTAAATACCGGGTGTGTTAAAAATTCAGATGTACGCGTTAAAGTAGAAGGTATGTGATAAAGTGATGCCTCATGTTGTATTTCAAAATAGACTGGGTCTATATCATTCACAAAAGAGTTAATGACATCGAAGAGCGCTGAAGTAGTGGTGGTCTCATCTAAGGAAATACCAATATGCTTGTTGTCGAAATAGCGGAAATTAATGCGTTGGCGTTCAGCTTTTTCACGGAACGGCCTAATATCATCAACCTGTACCAGAATGGTATCAAAGAAATGCTTGTGAACAACTTTAAAGCCCAGATTGTCCAATGCCTCAGCCAGTGTTTGCGTCAGCAAAGCTACTCTTTTGGCAATATTGGTCAGCCCGTCAGGACCATGAAATACAGCATACATCGCAGCCATGTTGGCCAGGAGTGCTTGTGCTGTACAAATATTGGAGGTGGCTTTTTCTCTTTTAATGTGCTGTTCCCTGGTCTGAAGCGCCATACGCAAAGCGCGGTTGCCTTGAGCATCGATACTCACTCCAATGATCCGGCCAGGTATATTTCGCTTGAATTCGTCTTGAACTGCAAAGAAAGCTGCATGAGGTCCACCATAGCCCATGGGAACACCAAAGCGCTGGGCAGAACCACAGGCTACATCGGCACCCAATTCGCCGGGAGGTGTTAACAAGGTGAGCGCCAGGAGGTCCGTGGTCATGGCAACAAAGCCACCCACCTCGTGAACCTGCTGAATGAAACCACGGTAGTCTTCAACGGCACCCTTGTTGTTTGGATATTGTACCAGGGCACCAAAATAGGTGTTGTCTAATCGGGCGGCCTGATAATCACCAAACACCAGTTGAATGTCCAAAGGCGCAGCACGGGTGATCAATACCTCCTTTGTCTGCGGGAAAGTTTCATTATCGACAAAGAACTTAGGACGGGTAATATGATCTACCTTGTTTAGAAAATGGAAGAACATGGTCATCGCTTCCGCAGCGGCAGTACCCTCGTCAAGCAGCGATGCATTGGCAATGGGCAGACCGGTAAGGTCGCTGACCATGGTTTGGAAGTTCAGAAGGCTTTCCAAACGGCCCTGGGCTATTTCAGCCTGGTAGGGTGTATACTGGGTGTACCAGCCTGGATTTTCAAAGATGTTCCTCAGGATAACACCTGGGGTAAGGGTGTCATAATAGCCTTGCCCAATATAATTTTTATATACTTTGTTTTGAAGGGAAACTTCCTTAATGTGTTGAAGATATTCGTTTTCACTCATCGCAGGAGGTAGGTTTAATTCATGCCTCATGCGAATGTCAGAAGGGACGGTTTTGTTAATCAGTTCATTCAGGCTTTTAACGCCGATAGTGCGGAGCATTTCTGCTGTTTGATTTTCATCGGGACCGATATGCCTGCGCTGAAACTCAGTTGCCTGTATTTCCAGAAAATTCATAGATATAGTATTGCTGATAAATTGGGTGCAAAGTTAAGGCTCAAGCCATATCCCTTGAAGCAGAGTTTACCCCTATAGCCTTTTTATAGGTTTTAGAAGCGTTAATTTTAAATAAAAGAAATAAAAAGCCCCTCACTTCTGAGGGGCTCAATCATTTTACAAAACCCAAAAAACAATACTTATTTTACATAAATCATGCTGTGAAAATGAATCTTTCAAGTCATGAATCCGAAGAATATATCGTATATTCTTGGAACCTACTGTCGTAGGACTTTTGTTGAAAAGTGTCCTGTAAAATGACGTATTGAAGTTAAGAAATTTTCTAAATAATATCCAAATTTTTTTGCCATTTACCACATGCGATTCATGGTTTCATATTCATAATTACTTTGCTATATTTTCCAAGCTCTCATATGGAGTAATTTTTTGTTTTCACCTGATCTAAATCAAGTTTAACTCCTGATTTTTCTCAAATTAATAAAAGTATTGCGATACTTCTTTTGCGTTAAATTTAATCTAAATATGAAAAGTGTCAAAAGGCTTTGGATTGCATTTAGTCTGGTAGTAGGGGCTTCTTTCCTGGTGTTAGGGATTTATGGTTACGATATTTATCAAAAAGCACCACCCATTCCTGTCCAGGTAATCACTCCAGATGGTAAGGTATTATTTACCCGGGAAGAAATTAAAGACGGACAAAATGTTTGGCAGTCTATAGGTGGCCAACAGCTTGGAAGCGTATGGGGCCATGGAGCGTATCAGGCTCCTGACTGGAGTGCGGACTGGCTGCACCGGGAATCCATCTACATGCTGGATAAGATGGCCGCACAAACTTATCATGCTCCGTTTTACCAGTTAAAAACAGAGCAGCAGGCGCTTTTGAAAGAGCAGTTGCAGCAGGATATCAGAAAGAATACATATGATCCGGAAACTGGTAAAATCACTGTTTCTAAACTGCGTGCAGAGGCAATTGCCGCAACAAGTGAGCACTATCAGGGCTTGTTTATGAATGAACCTTCCAAAGAATCGTTGCGTAAAGCATATTCTATTCCGGCAAACACGATCAAGGATTCAGGCCGCATGCACCTGATGAATGCCTTTTTCTTTTGGGCTTCCTGGTCTTGCGTAACGAACCGGCCGGGATCTCAAGTGAGCTATACTCAAAACTGGCCTCCGGACAGAATTATTGGCAATACGCCTGCCAGTAATCTTGTTTTGTGGACTGGTTTCAGTGTGATCATTCTCCTGTTTGGTATTGGTGTATTGGTATATCAACATGCTAGAACAAAAGAAGACGAAGTGGAGCCGGAACATTTACCAAAGAAGGATCCTTTACTGAGTATCGTGACTACACCTTCCATGAAAGCTACATTGAAATACTTCTGGGTAGTTTCCGCTCTTATTGTCTTGCAGGTATTCCTGGGCATTTTTACAGCACACTACGGAGTAGAAGGAAATGGCTTTTATGGCTTGTCCATTGCCAACCTGGTGCCTTATTCTATCAGCAGAACCTGGCACGTGCAATTAGCGATCTTTTGGATTGCTACATCCTGGCTAGCAACAGGGTTATACATCGCTCCGGCTGTATCTGGCTACGAACCTAAATTTCAACGCCTGGGTGTGAATTTCCTTTTCATCGCTTTACTTATTATCGTTGGAGGGTCGCTGCTTGGTCAATGGCTAGGCGTGATGCAAAAGTTGGGACTGATTGATAATTTCTGGTTTGGACACCAGGGATATGAATATGTAGACCTTGGCAGATTTTGGCAAATTTTCTTGTTTGTGGGCTTATGGTTATGGCTTACTTTAATGTACCGTGCGCTGGCGCCTGCCATCAAAAGCCGGTCTGCAGACAGGAACCTGTTGATTATGTTTATGATTGCTTCAACTGCTATCGCCCTGTTTTATGGCGCAGGTTTGATGTGGGGGCGTCATACCAATCTTGCTATTGCAGAATACTGGAGATGGTGGGTGGTGCACCTTTGGGTAGAAGGTTTCTTTGAAGTATTTGCAACTGTTGTTTCGGCCTTCCTGTTTGTACGTATGGGATTGTTGAAAATTAAAACCGCTTCCGTAAGTGTTCTATTTTCTACCATTATATTTCTTGCAGGTGGTATTTTAGGCACATTCCACCACTTATATTTTTCAGGTACACCAACTGCTGTATTAGCCCTGGGTGCCACCTTTAGTGCATTGGAAGTAGTGCCGCTGGTATTATTAGGTATTGAAGCCTATGGTAATTACCAGTTGAGTAAATCCACACTTTGGCTGGATGCATATAAATGGCCAATCTATTGCTTCATCGCTGTCGCCTTCTGGAACTTCCTGGGCGCTGGTATTTTTGGTTTCGTCATCAACCCTCCAATTGCTCTATACTACATGCAAGGTTTGAATACAACACCAGTGCATGGACATACTGCATTATTTGGCGTATATGGAATGTTGGGGATAGGCTTAATGCTGTTTGTATTAAGAGGCATATACAATAAGTATGCATGGAAGAATGGATTGTTGAAGTTCTCCTTCTGGAGCATTAATATAGGCTTGTTGTTAATGGTTGTGATCAGCGTGTTGCCAGTTGGTATTTTGCAAACGATGGCCAGTATAGAGCATGGTATGTGGTATGCCCGTTCCGCTGAGTTCTTGCAACAACCGGTTATGCAGAACTTACGCTGGATGCGTGCTTTTGGTGATCTGTTATTTGCAGCAGGTACTATTGGACTGGCATGGTTTGTCGTAGGGTTGGCAACAGGCAGGTCACTGGATAAAACTAAACTTTTGAAAGGCACAGGTGTTCGTAAGAAAACAGTTGAAGCAATTCTGGATTAATGGATTTTTTAGCATTTGTTAATGGCTGTTAAACACCGGTTAACGGCGGCTTGAAAATGCTGGAAGCATGATGCTTTGTCTAATTTTATGTGAGCAAAAAAATTACTCACTTAAAACAAATAACAATGAAAAAGTTGATCATCCCTGTACTAGCCATGTTCTTTGTAGTTGGTACCGTTCACGCGCAGGCTCCAACAACTGCTAAGACAAAAACTAAACAGGAACAACCCGCCGTTGCTGCACAACACAAGGCTGCGCCAGCTAAGACAACTGAGGCTAAACCCAGTACTACTCCTGCTGCAAATAACCAGGCTGAAATGAAACAAAAGCAGGAAATGAAAAGTACTGCCAATCAAAAACCTTCAGCAAATAAAAGCACTGCGGCTACTAAGAAAACACATAAGTCTCATGTGAAACACCATAACAGCCAACATAAAAATTCGACTGCCCCTAAATCCAAATAAAGAATGTTCCTGAATTGCAATTAGTAAAATGGCAAAGGCTTGCACTAATAGTGCAGGCCTTTAGTATGATAACATCCTTGAACCAGAAATCAATTGAACCGTCGATAATTTTGTGAAAGGAGCAGGTCAGTTTACCTTTAATGAAATATAATGATTTTGCGTTCACAAACAATACGCCTGACGATCTTTATCAGTACTCTGGTCATTGCAGCCATCATTATATTTCAGCTGATATGGCTGAAAAAGGTTTATAATTTTGAACAGAAAGAGTTTGACCACAGCATAGCCAAGGCGGTACGTAACTTTTACGACGATATCAACAGCGATATTGATCCTGCTACACTTCTGAGCGACCTGATTTGGAGGAAAAATAGCCAGACTTATTTTGTACGCATCACTGAACCTGTGAACAATGACTCCCTGGCCTATTACATGCATGCAGAACTAGAAGATGAAAATATTTTTACAGACTGTTTTATGGGGGTGTATAGCAGCCGGCTAAGACGGTATGTATTCCAGGCATTTTTGCCTTCAGCTACATCCAAAAATGCTTATAAAGTAGAGTTGCCTCTATCAAACGAAACCTATCCGCACATAACCTTGTTTTTCCCCCATAGACAGCAATATATTTTATCCTTAATGAACTTTTGGCTCATTACAAGCGCATTATTATTAGTGGTTTTGATTTTGTTCGGAGGGAGCCTTTACTACTTTTACCAGCAAAAGTTCCTGAACGAAACGCAGAAGGACTTTATCAACAACTTCACACACGAATTTAAAACACCAGTCTCTGTAATCAACCTGGCAGCAGAGACCCTGGAAAATCCGGAAATCGGGAACAGGCCGGAGCGGCTCTTGAAATATGCAGGTATTGTGAAATACCAGGGAAAATATCTGCAGGACCAAATAGAACGCCTGTTGCATTATGCTTATGCAGAATCAAACCATTTGAAGTTGAACAAAGCTGAAGTATTCCTGCATCCTGTCATAGAAAAATCATTGGATAATTTAGGGCCTTTGATCAGTGATAAGAAGGCCACAATCGAACTTCATTTGGATGCAGTAAACGATAAGGTACTCTCTGATCGTGGTTATTTATTGATCGTTGTGACCAACTTGATTGAAAATGCATTGAAATATGCAGAACATCCCAAATTGATCATCAGTACAAACAATGAGAACAAGACATTTGTATTATCGATAAAGGATAATGGGAAAGGTATAGAGCACAAGCATCTGCATAAAATTTTTAAGAAATTTTACCGGGTGACTAATGGTGAGCAGTCTCCGGGAAGAGGTTTTGGATTGGGGTTGCCATTTGTAAAACGCATCATCGATGCTCATGGGGGAAAGATCTCAGTAGAAAGTATACCTGAGGTAGGCAGTAACTTTATTATTAAGCTTCCCAACGGTATAGGCTTTAGAAAATAGCTTTGTATATTACCTTCCTTATAGCTTCTTCATGATCATGGAAAAAAAGACTAAAGTATTGATAGCTGAAGACGATTTGCAATTGGGTTTTATCATCAAAGACAATTTGGAAGAAGAGGGCTTTGAGGTGATCAATTGCCCAGACGGCGAAGTGGCCTGGGAGCAGTTCCAAAAGAAACAGCCCGACATTTGTTTGCTCGACGTAAACATGCCCAATCGCGATGGGTTTAGCCTGGCGAAAAAAATACGGCAGAAAAATGATGTGGTTCCTATTATTTTTCTGACTGCAAAGTCAATGGAAGAAGACAAGCTGAGAGGCTTTGAAACAGGTGCAGATGATTACATTACAAAACCCTTCAGTATGAAGGAACTATTGAGCCGCATGTATGTTTTTTTAAGAAGGAATAAAATGTTGTTTTCGCAGGTTGCAAAGGAATATATAATTGGGAAACTTCGCTTTCTTCCTGACGAAATGAAGATAATAGCCGGGAATGAGGAAATTACTTTAACCTCAAGGGAGGCAAGGCTTCTTGAATTCTTCTGTCAGCATCCTGATAAGATCATGCGCAGGGAAGAAATACTGACACATGTATGGGGCAAAAACGATTATTTCCTGGGAAGAAGCATGGATGTATTTATTGCACGCCTGCGCAAATATTTAAAATCAGAGCCATCTGCGTTTCTCGAAACCATTCACCAAACAGGCTACAGGTTTAATATGCCATAAGAAGCAAACCAACATTTCTATTCTATCTCTGGTTAATCGATCTCCGGAATAATGCTATTGACTAACAAATTTATATTATCGTTGAAATGATGATTGCCGGGTAAGTAGATGGAGTGAATAGAATTGGCCTTATTGGGGATCATCAATTGATTGGAATCATCGCTGCCAAAGACCAGCGTTACAGGACAGGTTAACTTGCTGATCTCTTCTGCCACTGACAGGCCGTTCGATTTGATGATGCCCATCATTTCCATGATATGCACTTCAAAATCCGCTTTTGGTGATGGCGATAATAAAACGGTATGCATCAGACTTGGTGTAAGTTCCTTATGCAGCCTGCTTTGAATAAATGGAACCACATCCGCACCAAAGGAATAACCCATCAGAATAAAGTTTTTGTTTTTGCTTTCTTTCAAAAAACTGACAAGCAAAGCGCCGATATCTTTAGCCGCTTGTTCCGGTGTTTTCCTGGTCCAGAAATAAGATTTGGCATCCAAACCCATTACTGGATAACCTTTGTTGTTGAATGTTTTTGCAAGGGTAGGAGCAAAGCCTTTCCAGCCGCCATCACCACTAATAAAGAAAATGAGAGGTTTGCCGGTATCTATACTTTTGAGCGTGACCACTGGCATCGGGCTTTGTGACCGGGCAACTACGGTGAACAATACAAAAAATAAAAGGAAGACCTGTCTCATGATTTATTCAGTTTGCTGGGTTTCATAACTCTGTTTAAGGTAGCTGGCAGTAGCAGCAGGTCAAAATCATTTTCATAGACCAGGTATTTGTTTAACCATGCCGATGCATATTTCTCTTTAAATTCTCTTGCTCCCTGGTATTGTTTGAAGCGCTTGAAGCGATCATAGGCATATTTCATTACCTGCTCTGCGGCATTCTCTGGTTCTTTGATTCCCGACAATGGCGCTAATCCCATATTCAGGTTGCGCAGGCCTTTTTGTTGGGCATATTCAATCAATTGCACAATTAATCCATCTATGCAGCCTCCGGGTGCATCTGCAACCTTACGTATCAGGTCATAAGTGCATTCATTCGGTGCATAGTCGGGAATGATGTTGAGAAAGGCTACTACTGACCCATCATGAAAAAGAGCTACGATATCCTGCATTTTGATTATCGTTTCATCAAACGTTCCTTGTGCAAAAGCAAGCTCTGTTTGATGATATGTATGGAGCCATTCATCTGATACATTTTTCAATTGAGCCAGGAACTCCGGGCTGTGCGGTGGTGTGCAAACTTTGGCGTAGTACCCCTTTTTTTCTAAGCTATTCAACCCATTGCGCAATGCCTTCTTGCTTTTCCCGCCTAAATCAAATGCAGTAACGTCCAATAAGGCTTCCTGGCCAATCAAAAGCTTTTTCATTTTGAGCTTGGAGAAATAGTTAAGACTGCTTTCATCTACACGGTAAAAAGCTATTTTCAACCCTGTTTTACGGCAATGTTCTTCAAACTCCTTGAGCAATGGAACTTTGTTTGCTTCACTGCACACCGGTTCTTCCAACACAACAGCAAAACCACCACTCATCGCATAGGAGATAAACCCATCATAATGCTTGGAAATATAGATCAACTTCTCATTGGTCAGCTTGAAATAATCCAGGGCAGAGTGTCCATATAGTTGAACCAGTTGCTCTGCTTTTTCTCTTGCCGTCAGCTGCGGTTGGGTCATGCGCAGGTAAGGTTTGATCAGCGCATAAAACAGGAACAACCATGCACCTAATCCTAGTACATGAAATGATCCAAGAAACTCACGTCCAAACTTTGTCAATGGCTGCAAGCCTTCTGGTTGTAACATCAAAAAGCCTCGTATGGAGTTTATCAGCGACTGTTGCCATGTAAAGTCTACTCCGAAATGTCTCTTCTCAAGGAAGTAAAACCCAATAAAGCCATAAACCAGCACCACAGCTAAAGAGATGACCGCCATTTGAATGCCCATGCGTATAAGCTTCGGATTGCTCTTTACGCGGTAATGCTTTTGTGTAAAGAGCAATATGACAAAGACAGTTCCTGCTATCAATGCTTCTTCATAATCAAAAGCCTTAATAAGGTGGCCCGTCAGTGAAATAAATGAAATTACCAGGGCAAGTCGCCAGGCATTACGCTGACCTTTCACCAGGAAGGCGGCTGTAATGATCAGCACAAATCCTGCAAACAATACCAGCAGGTTGGTAGCCTGAATAGCTTCCCCAGGCATCAGTAGCCTCACCCGGTGAATACGCTGCGCAACGGGTGGCGTGATCACGGAAATAATGTTGATAAGACCCAACAGGAAAATAGAAACAGCCGGGAAAATGCGAAAGAAAATACTTCTTCCTTTCAGTAAAAAAACAAACAAGCCACCTACTAACGGAAGCCAGAATTCGAATACCCGGTAAATGATAACAATAGACAATGCCTGTACCGGCACATAACCAAAGCGGCTCAAAATATAGGCAATGGATAATTCCACCGCACCTAAACCTTTTAAGAATGGTGATGCTACCATCAGTAAGGTGGCAACAATATAGGCGATACCTGCTGCTTGTAAAGATGCCGGAGCGCCTATGGCCAGCATGGCAATATATAGATGAATAATCCCGCAAAGTTCTACACCAACGGAATTCGTAATAGCCAGGGCAAATTGCTTGTGATCCACCCCTGCATCAATAATACCATTGACATGGCTGTATGGGCCGGGAAACCTTTGCTGCAGGAACTGGTGCCACCACCCTTTATTCTTCAAATTAGTAAATAACAGTATGACCAGTAGGGTAAGCAAAGTGGTGATAGCCAGGCCTGTAATAGCCTGGCTTTTAAAATCACCTATATTAAGAAACAGCACAGGTAGACCAACGATCAATGTGGAAAGCATCCCGGCAAATGCAAAAATGCCAGATGCCTGGTGAATGGTTGATTTCGTTCCAACGGCCTTTTTTATATTGAAGGGTACGTATGCAAGAGCGCTGACACCACCTCCCGGTAAAAAGACAGCCAGCAGGTTGCGCTTTAAAAAAAGTTCAATTGCATGCTTCCAGCTTATACTGCTCTTGATAGCCCGGAAGCTGTTGATATAAATACCTGATTGCAATACAATGAACAATATGGTAACCGCAGCAGCGATGAGCAACCAGTTTGGGTCGGCCTTTTGCAAATGAGGCAAAAGTGTCGCCATTTCATGTCGCTCCTTACGCAAAAAGTAAATGCTGATCAACAATACCAGTAGTGCAATCGCCTCTCTCCAGTATGTTTTTGAATAACCACCAACCATTCTTGCAAACCGGCTCAATGTCCCGTTTTTTAAAAACAAAGTTGTCATAGCAGTTTCACCATTTAAATTGAAAAAGCCGATTAGAAAACCGGCTTTTTAACCGACTGAATCAATCTCCCGGTGTACACTTGTAACTAAAAACTACCGGTGACTTTGAAAAAAGGGCATTAGCATGAAAAGCATCAAAGCTGAAACAAAGCTCGGTACTGTATTTTTAAAACGGCTTAAAAAGAGGTTAACCAGATGTTAACGGAAAGGTGGTCGTCAGCCTTAAAAATCTTTATAATAATCAACATTCTCTTTGATCAATAAGTCGATAGGCATGAAATTGATCCTTTCAGGATCCACACCCAGGATGATTTTGTTGGATAAGGCCTTTATAGCGTTGAACCCCTGCAACTCCGGCCGCTGGCCAATGAGCAATTTGATGGTTCCTTCCTTAAGCAAGGCCCGGTTCTTTTCAATCAGATCGTAACCCACTAAATAAATATCCCTGATCTCCTTTTCCTTTAGATAATGAGCAAGGATGTGGCAGGAAGAATTGAAGGTAATAGCACCGGCAATGGCCCCGTTCGGATGTTGCCGGAATATCTGGTCCAGTGTATTGAAATTGTACAGAGGATCTTCAACTTTCAGGCGGACATCTACAATCTTTCCGGAGTACCGGGCATTCTGGAGATAATCCAGAAAGCCTTTTTCCCTGTTCAACACCTGGTTGGAAAGCTCATCCTGTTGGTAGGAGATCTTGGAAACCAGGATGTCTTTGTTGTGATCAATCCTTTCCAGCATCATTTGCGCAGCAATGGCGCCACTATCGTAAGAATTGGTTCCATAATAAGCAAGGGGATGCTGATCGTAAATGTTGGCGTCGATATATACGTAAGAAACATCCTTTTCATTCAGGAATTCAGACAAAGTGATCACACTGGTTTTGAAAAAGTTGGCGATGACAATCCCGTCAAATTCGATGGACTTAATGGCTTCGATAGCCCGGTCAAAAGATGTTTTGTCGTACTGGTTAAAATGATGCTGTTCTACCACTACACCATAGGCCCGAACTTCTTCTGCAGCTTTGGTAATGCCTTGAGCAACATACATCCAGTATTCATTTTCAGCGAAAGAGGGAATCAAAGCAATGAGCTTATAGCTTTTTTTAGAAACCAGGGAGCGCGCAATAATATTGGGCGTATAGTTGAACTGTTCCAGGATAGCCTTCACCTTTTCCAACTTTTTCTGCGACACACGCCCCCTGTTGTGAATGACCCTGTCTACAGTCCCAATGGAGACACCTGCCATTTTCGCGATGTCTATGATCCTGATATTCTTGTTTTCTTCCATCCTTGCTCAAAAATGTGATAAGTTGCAAAAATAAGTATAAGAAATTGGAAAGTGTTAACGTAAACACATTTTGATATGAGTCTTGTCAGTTTTTCCAAATAAAGTTGGAAAATCTTGTGGGTCCAAATATATTTGCCCTCTTAAAAATTTGTGTGTTTACGTTAACACAATCATTATTTACCATATAAAACACTGCGTAATGTCCAAATTATTTGATGTTTCAAACAAGGTTGTAGTACTGACAGGTGGCGCCGGCATCCTGGGTAAAGGGATAGCGGAATACCTGGCTTCAGAAGGTGCTAAAATCGTTATTCTAGACAGGAACGAGGAAGATGGAAGAAAACTCGTTGCCGGTATTAAAGAAAAAGGCGGTGATGCTTTGTTCCTGGTAACAGATGTTTTATCCAAAGAGATCCTGGAAGAAAATAAGGCTGTCATTCTGCAGCAGTATGGAAAAATAGATGTGCTGCTCAATGCCGCTGGTGGCAATATGCAGGGGGCAACTATTTCGCCTGATAAAACTATTTTCGACCTGGAGCTGGATGCTTTCAAAAAAGTAGTGGATTTGAACCTGTTTGGATCAGTGATTCCGACCATGGTATTTGCAGAGGAAATGGCAAAGCAGAAAGAAGGCAGTATTGTGTTTTTCTCCTCCATGTCTGCACTGCGTCCCCTTACCCGTGTAGTTGGCTATGGTGTTGCAAAATCTGCGATTACCAATTTTACAAAATACCTGGCTGCGGAACTGGCCATCAAATCAGGACCTGGTATCAGGGTAAACGCCATTGCTCCGGGCTTTTTCCTGACAGAACAAAACAGGACCTTACTGACCAATCCCGATGGTTCGCATACCGACAGGGCAAAAACAATTCTGGCCCATACACCTTTCGGCCGTTTTGGCGAGGCTGAAGAACTGTTTGGAACCATTCAATACCTGATCAGCGATGCTTCTAAATTTGTTACTGGCACAGTGGCCGTTGTTGATGGTGGCTTTGATGCATTTTCTATTTAATATCAATTAAAAATTTATATTCCTATGTATTTATGTGAACAAACCTGGAGATGGTTTGGGCCTAACGATCCGGTCTCATTATGGGACATCAAACAAGCTGGGGCTACCGGCATTGTTACTGCACTTCACCACATTCCCAATGGACAGGTTTGGACTGTGGAAGAGATCATGAAGCGTAAGAACATGATTGAAGAAGTGGGTTTGAAATGGTCAGTAGTGGAAAGTGTTCCTGTACACGAACACATTAAAACGCAGACAGGCGATTTTAAAGTATACATTGAAAACTATAAAGAGAGCGTAAGAAACCTGGGGCAATGCGGGATCAACATCGTTACCTACAACTTCATGCCTGTGCTCGATTGGACCAGGACTGACCTGTCTTTTACTGTAGAAGATGGTTCAAAGGCATTGCGTTTTGAAAAGGCCGCCTTCGTTGCTTTCGATGTATTCCTGTTGAAAAGACCAGGCGCAGAGAAAGAATATCCTGCAGATGTAATCGAAAAAGCAAAGAAGCGCCTGGATGCCATGAGTGAGGAAGAAAAGAAACTGTTGGTACGTAACATCATTGCTGGTCTTCCTGGTTCTGAAGAAAGCTTTACATTAGAACAATTCCAGAAAGAACTGGATCGCTATAATGGTATTGATGCAGAGCGTTTGCGCAGCAACCTGTTTTATTTCATTAACGAAATCGCACCCGTAGCTGAAGAAGCCGGTGTGAAGCTGGCCATTCATCCGGACGATCCTCCATATTCTATCCTCGGCCTGCCCCGCATCATGAGCACGGAAGAGGATGTAAACAAATTCTTTGCAGCGATCCCAAATGCAGCTAATGGTCTCTGTTATTGCACCGGCTCTTTCGGCGTAATCGAAAAGAATGACCTGGTAGGTATGGTAGAAAGGCTGGGTGACAGGATCAACTTCATTCACCTAAGAAGCACACAACGCGATGAAGAAGGTAACTTCTACGAAGCCAACCACCTTGAAGGTAATGTAGATATGTACGGTGTTATGAAGAACCTGCTGTTCACGCAAAACAGGAGAAAAGTATCCCTCCCTATGCGTCCCGACCACGGCCATCAAATGGTAGATGACCTGAAAAAGAAAACAAATCCTGGCTATTCTTGTATAGGCCGCCTGCGTGGCTTGGCAGAATTAAGAGGCTTGGAAATGGGCATTGCGAAGTCGATCTTTTAATTAATCATAATTCAATAAACTGAAAAGTGATGAGCGAACCCGCTCATCACTTTTTTTATGTACTTTTTTAAATGGATATTTGATGAACAAAACAGATACGACCTCCTTCTCGAATAATCAAAATATCATTTATAAATGTCAAAATAGGAATAGTCTTGTACCTGTGTGTAATATAATTTTGTAAGGTTTGCCTATATATGTGGTTATTTGATGGGAACTAGAATAGGGTGAACTGGAATTTTGTTTACAAAGCCTTAAATTATATAGGAGTTTTATTATAGGATCTTATACCATTTTTACTTTGGTTTGTCATATAACATGTAGGGATAAAGGCATAATTTAATAATAAGGTTAGGATGCAGATACCATCTTTTTAATACCCTACAGACAAAACGTTCCACTTCATTTATACCCTTAAAAATGTGGTTACTTAAGGGTTTTCTGAGTTCCTCAAAGAAGCGCTCTACGCAATTTAGCTCAGGAGAGGCAACGGGTAAATATTTTATGACCACCTTACTTTTCTTTTCCCTGTGTTGGTGGGTTGATGCCTGATCCAGAATCAATAACGTTTTCCTTCTCCTGTGGAGCTTATCCACTTGCTGTTCAAAATAGGTAAAGAAAATCTCAAAGCTATCCCCGCTCATATCCGGTAGCAGCAATGCTATAAGCCTTCCGCTCTTTGGAGCCAGGGCTGCGTATAGATAGGTGAACTCATAACCCAGTTTTATTCTGCATACCGGACGATGACCTTGTGGAGTCCAGCGTCGCTTTACCTCCGTTCTTGTACCGGTGCAACTCATCAAAGAAGTAGTAGCGGCCCCGGTAGGGTTTTACCATCGCTCTAAACTTTTTTTAAAAGCTTTTGCGCCCTTTTCATCCTTACGGTAATTGGAAGGACGGCCGGTTTTCTTTTTCACTTTCATTCTCTTAAAGAGCCTATGCAGACCGCTTCTAGAGTAACGAAGGCCAAAACGCTGCTCAATATAGGCCTTTGCTTCATGAAGGAATTGGACGCCATCCTGACTCAGGTAATCCTTTAATTGCGCCGTTTGCTCTTTACTTAACCGGCAGGGCTTACCATGGTAAGGATAACTTAGTAAAGCCGCCAGGCCTCCTTGCTGGTATAGTTTCCATAGCCGCTGGCTGCTTCGCAGGCTAAGACTTATGAGTTGGCCAGCTTGCTTCAGTGCAGGACATTGCCCGCTTTTTAGCAACCGCAAAAACCGGATACGGTCTCTTAAAAATGCCTTGCTTTGTTCTCTTTCCCTTTCAAGCAAGGTTTTTTCAGCCTCTCTAATCGCTTTGTGGTAATCGATCACTGTCATTCCCTATCTACTCAAAATACTACGCCAAACCAAAGTCAATTTGGTATTATACCGTTTTAAATTAAGTTGTTCGCATATAAGGATAGTGGCATAGTTTGATAATTAATTCTGGATGCTGCCAGTATTTTTTCAGTATCCGGGCTAGATAATCCTCCACTTGCCTTAGGTTATCGAAGAGGTGATCGGCCAATTCTTTCCGCAACTCTTCAAAGAATCGCTCTACAGGATTTAACTCCGGACAGCCCCTGGGTAGATGCTGCAAGGCAATCCTCCTTTGCGCACAGACTTCCCTTTGATGCGAGCCCGCCTTATCCGCTATGAGCACTACCGGGTGATGACCATGCAGCTGCCTGGTTTGCTTTTGAAAATGATCCACAAACACTTCAAAGCACGCCCGGGTCATCTCCGGCAGCATTAAGGCAATCAACGCCCCTGTAGCAGGAGCCAGTGCACAATACAGGTAAGTGAACTCATAGCCCAGTTTTACCTGGCACAGCGGACGGTGCCCCTGAGGGGGCCATCTTCTTTTGCTCTGCGAGCGGGTGCCACTACGCATTTCATCCTCAAAGTAGGTGCGCTTACCATAACGCTTTTTTAGGGTGGGAAAGCTTTTTTTTAAAGGCTCGCTCCCCCTTTGCATCCTTGTCATGGTACACGGGCCGACCGGTCTTTTTCTTCACTTTCAGGCGTTTGAGCATGTAGTAAATGCCAGGAGTGGTATAGTGCACCCCACATTGTTGTTCCACATACTGACCCACCTGAGCCAGGCTTTGACTCTGGTCCTTTGCCAGTTCTGCTTTCAGTTGCTGCTTTTGGGCTTCGCTGATCTTTTCTTTTCTACCTTGATAAGGATAGCTAAGTAAAGCGTTCACGCCTCCCTGGCTGTATTTTTTCCAGAGTTTTTCTGCTCCTCTCAGACCTAGTCCGATGAGTTTTCCGGCCTGAGCCTGAGAGGTACATTCCCCACTTTTCAGCAGGCGCAGAAAACGCATCCGATCGCGTAACAAAGCTTTCGTTTGGCGTCGTTCCAGTGTAAGCAATTGCTGTTCACTTTCTTTGATGGCTTTGCGGTAATCTAAACATCTCTTGTCTTTCATAACTACTTACCCACAATTACCATACTACCTTTTTGAATTCGGTATTAGTCCAAAGTCGCTACAGATTATGGAAACTTACGGCAAGCCCGATTTCCCCAATCAGTATGGCTATGGAATCATGAAAAAGTTTATAGATAGAGGTGACAATGCAGGCATAGGGCATTCTGGTAGAGACTTGGGTTACACAGGAAATCTCTTTTATTTTCCCAACAAAAAAGTAGCCCATGCTTTTCTAATCAATTATGGAACCGATGCCAAAAGCAAGCTGAAGGAAGTATTTGATGCTTTCCAAGAAGAATTGCTTGATATTACCCTACAATAAAAAATTGATCTTAAATAAATTCTTTTCCCCTTGCGTCCCGACCATGGCCATCAATTGGTAGATGATGAATAGTTAGTGGATGATACTGCGTCATTGACAACATTGGCGCAATATCATCCACTATTGCTTTTCATTACTTTAAGTGCTCATTGAAAAAGTCAATGGTACGCTTCCAGGCAAGTTCAGCCGCTGCCTTGTCATACCGGGGCGTGGTATCATTATGAAAGCCATGGTTGACATTTTCATACATATAGGCCTTATATTCCTTTTTGTTTTGTTTTAACGCTGCTTCATAGGCTGGCCAGCCCTCATTCACCCTGGTGTCCAGGGCGGCATAATGCAACAGGAGAGGGGCTTTGATCTTAGGCACATCCTCGGTCGCTGGCTGCCCTCCATAAAAGGGAACAGCTGCCGCCAGATCCGTAATGCGCACCGCCATCATGTTGGCAATCCAGCCACCAAAGCAAAAACCCACAACACCCACTTTGCCATTGCAGTCTTTGTGGTTTTTCAGGTACTCAAAGCCAGCGATGAAATCTTCCAGCATTTCATTTCTGTCCCGCTTGCTTTGCAGCTCACGGCCCTGGTCATCATTGCCGGGATAGCCGCCCAATGGCGTTAAGGCATCAGGAGCCAGCGAGATAAATCCGGCCAGGGCGGCCCTTCTGGCCACATCTTCAATGTGCGGGTTCAGCCCCCGGTTTTCATGCACAACGACAATGCCGCCCAGTTTCTTTTTGGCATCTACAGGCATGGACAGGAGTGCTTTGATGGTGCCACCTCCTTTGGGAGAGGGGTAGGTGATGTATTCTGATTTGATGCGGGGATCGTCTGATTTAATTTGGATGGCTCCCTTGTAATCGGGCATCAGGAAACTCATAAGTGAAGCTACTGTAAGGCCTCCAACTGCGTAGGTGGATAACTGTTGCACAAACCTGCGTCTGTCAATCCGGTTGTGGGCATAATCGTCGTAAAGGTCAAACACTTCTTGTTTGATGTCTTCTTTCTTGATTTCATTCATGTTAGTAGGTATTCGTTTCAACGTTAAATTAAATTAATTCAAGTTCACCAGATTTTATTTTATAGCCTTTTAGTTGAATCAGGTTTGTTGCCCTGGCCGTCAGGCCCACCTTTTTCGTCCTACATCAAACACCATAGATCGAATTCTGTACTAATGATAATCTTCAAACAAACTAGCGCAATCGTTTGATCATAGCTACTTGCACATTTAAACAAAAGCTTAATCTATTTTCATGCGATCAATCAAGTTGATCATTAAGGACACAGGCAATTGTCCTGCCAATCAGGAACGTTGCTAAAATCATTCAACGTCACTTCCAGCGTGGGAGGGAACTTTAATCATAGTATAGAATATGAGACTAATCTTATTCCTGATTTTCAGTTTTTTTTCAATAGCCGTTTTTGCCCAGAGCAGCCGCATTGTGCAAACGTTAAACGCCGGATGGAAATTTCATAAAAGTAATGCAGCCGGATTGCAGGAAATGCTTCGTGAAAAAGAAGACTGGCAGCAGGTAAACCTCCCACATTGTTTTAATGCGGAAGATGGTGAGGATGAAAAGTATGGCTACTACCGGGGGAGCGCCTGGTACCTTAAAGAAATTTCGTTTGACTCTACTTACCTGAACCATCGAATATTCGTGTATTTTGAAGCAGCCAATCAGGTTTGTGAATTATTTGTAAACGGTATTGCAGCTGGAAAACATATAGGCGGATACGGTTCGTTCTGTTTTGAAATTACTTCGCTGATAAGATTAGGTGAAAAAAATGTATTAACCGTGCAGGTAGATAATAGGCATAATGAAGATATTCCGCCTCTGGACGCCGATTTCTCTTTTATGGGAGGCATCTACCGGGATGTATACCTGATTACAACCAATACCGTTCATTTTGACTTGCTCAACAACGGCTCTAATGGTGTTTTCATCGAAACACCGATTGTGACAGAACAAGCAGCAACATGCCGGCTTCGTGCTACGATAAAAAACGATGGAACAACCAAACAAAAAATATTCCTGCATACACGCATTACTAATGCTGGCGGCAAAATGGTGGCAACAAAATCAACTGCAGTTACAATTTTACCAGATCAATTATTTCAGGCTGAGCAAAACGGACTTTCGATTCCCACTCCCCATTTATGGAGCCCCGATTCGCCATATTTGTATACTGTTACCACAGAAATTACAGATTCGAATGGCCGTCTTATTGACCAGGTTTCCCATCCGCTTGGTTTACGCTGGTATACTTTTGATGCGGCCAAAGGATTTATCCTGAACGGAAAACCGTTGAAATTAATTGGAGTAAACCGCCATCAATTTTATACACACCAAGGCTTTGCTTTGAGCAACGAACAACATGTACATGATATTGAACTGTTGAAACAAATGGGCGGCAACTGTATTCGGATTGCACATTACCAGCAGGATCCAGCAATACTGGAAGCATGCGACCGTTTGGGCATCATTGCAACAGAGGAAATTCCAATTGTCAATTACATTCATGAAAATAGTAAAGATTTCCGCACTAACTGTTTGAACATGGCCGTAGAGTTGGTACGTCGGGACTACAATCATCCCAGCATATTTGTTTGGGCCTACATGAACGAAATGCTGAACAACAACAAGCCGAAGAAGCCTGAAAACATGCGCCTATTAAACCGCCTGGCTGTTTCAATTGACAGTATTCTGCACGTAGAAGACAAAAACCGTTTTACTATGATTCCTAATGCCGAATGGTTCGAAGGTTATCGGGATGCAGGCCTGATTGATTTACCTCAAATCTGCGGATGGAATATTTATGAAGGCTGGTATGGTGAAAAGCTAAGTGACTTTGAACGATTCATGGATAACTTTCATAAACAATATCCAGACAAGCCGGTAATGATCACAGAATATGGCGCAGGTGCCGACCCACGGGTACGCAGCTTCGCACCTGAGCGCTTCGACTTTTCGATGGAGTACCAGAATATCTACCACGAGCATTACCTTAAAGCCATCATGGAACGACCTTTTATTGCCGGGGCATTTGTATGGGCATTTGTCGACTTTTATGCAGAACCAAGGGTTGATGCCACGCCACATGTAAATAATAAAGGCCTGTTAACCTTAGACCGTAAGCTCAAAGACTGTTACTTCTTATACCAGGCTTATTTACAGAAAACCCCTTTGGTGTCCATTGCTTCCAAAGGCTGGGCTCAACGAGAAGGCTGTGCAGCTAGAACGGATGAAAATTTCTGTAAACAGCCAGTAACCATCTATTCGAATCAGCAGGAAATTGAGTTGTTTCTGCAAGGACAGTTATTGGAAAAAAAATCAGTTGTTGATCATAAAGCTGTTTTCGAAGTGCCATTTACTAATGGCAGCAATCTGCTTGAAGCGGTTTGCACAGCCGGTGGCAATGTGATAAAAGATGCAGCAACAATTCAATTCAGGCTTTGGGATTTTCCGTTGAGCAAACATCCAGAATCGTTTCCTGCTATCCATGTAAATGCCGGTTCGAATTATTCTTATTATGATGAGAAGAATCAATGCACCTGGCTGGCTGACCAGGAATACAGTAAGGGAAGCTGGGGTTATACTTCCGGTAAAAGATACCGGGCAGGCAGTCGTCCGGCATCGCAGCGTGAAATTGGCTGTACGCAGGATGAGCCCCTATTTCAGACACAACAAACTGATCCCGGCTCATACCGTTTTGATGTGCCAGACGGTCAATACGAAGTGAGCCTTTACTTTGCAGAACTGTTATCGGAGGCTCAGATGCAGAAATCTCTATACAACCTGAGTGCCGATGCGACAGTTGGTAAAGCCGTGAAAAGAATTTTTAATGTGGATATCAATGGCTCTCGCTTTCTTCGACAATTAAATCTGAAAGAACAGTTTGGCGAAGCGGTGGCTGTACCATTTAAGTACATCATTGATGTAAGAGACGGCAGAGGTATTGAAATTAAATTCAGCGCATTGGCCGGTGTGCCGGTGATCAATGCTTTATCGGTTGTAAGAATAAAATAGATGTTTACCCTGTTCTTCTGTGGCGCTGCAGGGGATTTCCTTTCGGAACTCCTTGGGTAGTAAATGCTCTTTGCCGATGAGGTAGAGCATTTACTACCGCAGTGTCATACTTTTTCCCTAATTCGGTATCAAACTCACCGGCAGCACCACCTCCCAAACATTTCTGTTCCCATTAACCGCAAACTGCTGATCAAGCAAGTAGCTATACCTGACACCAATCGTCACCGGCAGTTGGTTCCAAACCTTGGCGTCAAAAAACAGTTCTGCTCCTGTGCTTTGCATATAGGCGCTCTGTTTATTATCCCTTGAATACACTTCGCTGAAATCATAGAAGGCATTTCCCCGAATACGCTGGAAATAAATAAGCCCGCCAAAACCCCAGTCAGGATAAGCAATAGGGAAGTGGTAATTTGCCGAGGCTCTATACATCTTGGCGGAATCTAAACCAAAGTCATTATACCCTCTCGAATAGGGGAACATGTCGGAGAAAAAAACACCCTTTTCATTTCTTTGTTGAAGGTTGCCTGAAAGTACAATACTGTGATTACCAAAAGAGGGCAGGTATACTTGTCCATTAACATTAACCTGGTAGCCATTATAGTCTAACTGTTGTCTGTGTGCAGCGGATAGGCTATATCCAAGCTTCGGATAGATATGCTGCCGTGTCTTGGGTAGTTGCTGCGTAAAGCTAATATAGTTATGTATATAAGGCTGGGTCCCGTCAGCAAGTTCTATACCCTTGGTTTTCGATTCCAGTTGCCTCCATACAAAATTGCTTCCAATACCAAAATACTTGTATGTTCTGCCTTTTGAAAAATTTAATGGAATAAAATATCCTGCCCTTGCTTCAAATTGATCAATAAGTATGAGCCTGCGATTGGCATAAACATGACGGTCATATGTATATTCCGCACCTGTCGTGATCTGCGGGAACCATCCTCCATAAATTGCATTGACACCTACTCCATGCGATTCTTCATTTTGATTGTAACGGTAAAATAGCTCGCTGGACAAAGTGTTCAGGATATTATTACTGAAAATACTGAACGTAAATTCTGGGTCTTCATAATAGGGACGCCAACTGTGAATATTCAACAATCGCGTAGACTTTGCATAACGGGCTACAGGGAAATCACGTGTAGGTGTAGCCAAGACATTACTCGATACTGTGGCAACATCATACGAAGTTACCGGCCTTCTTAATGTGGCAGGTGTCACTTCGGTCCATGGCAAGGTTTTCATGGATGCCGTTTGTAACCTCAATCCTTTTGCTGTAAAACTGGCCCAGGCAAGACTATCTGCAGAGGCGCCAACATAATAATGGCCCGTCTGTCCGGAAGTCAGTTGGTAAAACTTTCCATCTCTCAACGCATACAGGTCATCGTTGCCCGAAGCTGAGGATGTAAAATAAATGGTTTCCCCTTGGACAAACGGGTGTCCCAAAGTATTATAGCCCGCTTCCAGTAATGTTTCACTATTCCCATTCACCAGGTTCCTCTTGTGCAAACTCATAGAGCCATCCGGAGCACGTTCTATAAAGATGATGTTTTCATCATCTAAAAAGCGGGGATGTAAAAAATAAGTGCCTTTGGGTGCTGGCACCTTTTTATGTACTTGGCCTGTCACCGCATCTAAAAGCTGTAACTCGGTTTGCGTAGAGTCATTCACAGAAATAGTCACGATGTTTTTGCCCGAAGGTGAAATGTCCGGTGTGTAATATTTCCCCTTGCTGGTCAGTCTACGCTCTCTCTTGGATTGAATGTCAAGTAAAACAATATCACTGTAATCAATCAGTTCCCATCGGGCATCAGTGGCAAAAGCTGTGTAGGCGATTACTCCATTGCGGTAGGAGAACCAGTCTTCTGTTGAAATGGACCGTAGTTTTATTTTATGTTCTTCACCCTGGGTACGCACATAGAAAGCTGGTAATGACCGGTAGCTTTCTTTCAGGTAAATGATGGAATCTGGAGATATGAATTGAGGGAAATAATAATTGGTAACGGTTTTATCCTTGGGAGTGGTGTAGCCTTTGTCCGGTTGTAAGGTTTGCTGGCTGTGTTGCAGTGCATCCTTGATAAAGCTTCGGTACGATACACCGGCATGTTTTTGAATAGCCTGCCGGAAGGGGTAAGCTAATCCTTTAAAAGAAGCCGCATCATTGATCACCTTACCCCAGAAGTCACTGCCGTATTTTTCATAGCCATAATTCACGGCCATATAGCCAAAGTTGTAATGGTTGGGTACATAATCTTTTAAAGATCCATTCAGCATCTTCATCAACCTGTATTGCTTGCCTTCCAGGAATACGCTGTTGTAGCCGCTCAAAAAATAGGGGAGTCGCCCTCTGCCCTGTGGCGTGTTAGCTGTTTCCGTATGGACGGCATCGCCTTCAAAGAACCAGTTCGGGATAGTTATGCCATTGGCTATTGCCTGTCCTTCTTCTCCAAAGATCAGGCGGAAAGCCTTAGCCAGTCCTTTGTTCATGTTGTTGTATTGCTGTACGTGGCGGTATTCGTGCACTGCCAGGTGCTCGTGCCAGGGAAGGTTGCCCATTTCTACTGTATTGGACGAAGGCACCAGGTAAAATTCACTTCGGTAAGGTCCCAATCCCACATAGCCGTTGGCCAGCGTGGTATTGCTGTGTAATATGATGTTGATCTTTCTCAGGCGGTCACCCAAGGGGTTGGGTTGCTGGGCTGCCAGTTGATGAATGATGGCAGCGATGCTTTGAGCCTGCGCTTTTGCCTGGGGCTGAAAAATGATTCTTGCAGTATCTGTTGAGATCTGTTTCCATTTTACTGAGGGTGGAAAAGCGCCAAACTGCTGAGCCTGTAAACTGATATATGAAAGAAGGATGAGTGCCAGTACCTGAATTCGAATCATGAAATTTAAGTTGGATCTTTTGAATTTATGGGTTTAAAGTTTGAAGTTAATCCTGAAACATCAAAATCTTTAATTGGTTTAAAACTCCATTTCTAAACTGCTAATGATTTCTTAAATTTATTATAAATGTGATGGCATGTTTTTGATGGCCCTGGCCATAGCGCCAAGTTTAGCAGTATGCTTATTCATTTTCTATAAGGACGTTTACGACCAGGAGCCGACAAAATATCTGCTGATGAGCTTTTTTTATGGCATGCTGACCATTGTTCCGGCTGGTATTCTGGAAACTTCTCTTTTTAACGACCCCGACGATACAGTTTTTTCTGTTTTTTTAACCTCTTATTTATTGATAGCAGCAGTGGAGGAAGGTTTTAAATTCATAGTACTCCGCTTCTACTGTTATAGACGGCCCACCTTTGATGAGCCGCTCGACGGCATTGTGTACAGCGTTATGGTAAGCATGGGCTTTGCTACATTAGAAAATGTGGGCTATGTATGGCTGCATGGCTTTCCCGTGGCATTCGTACGTATGTTTACCTCCGTGCCTGCCCATGCCACTTTCGGCGTTATTATGGGTTATTACCTCGGGAAATCAAAGTTCGACTGGCCCAACAGGAAAAAACTGCTTTGGTATAGTTTCCTGGGGGCTACCCTCATGCATGGTACCTACGATTTGTTCCTGCTCCTGGGTGAAAATAATTGGGTGAAGCAATATGTCTCAGAGTTGCTGCTGTTTGGTGGGGCGCTCGGCTCACTCTTTATCTCCGTTACCCTCAGCCGTAAATTATTGCACCAACATCATATAACTTCGCTCCGGTTATTTACACAATCTCCCGTGCTTACATTCAGGAATGCATCTATAAGTGATATCAATCTCATCAGGACCTTATCCATGCAGGTTTGGCCTCAAACTTATTCGACCATACTTACCCAGCCCCAGATCATGTACATGCTTGAGATCATGTACAGCCCGGCAGCAATACGCAGGCAAATGGATGAGCAACACCAGTTTATTATAGTATATAATGCAGGTGTGCCGGTAGGTTTTGCCTCCTATAGCGAGACCGAGCCTTCCATTTTTAGGCTGCACAAACTGTATGTGCTTCCTGTTCACCAGGGGAGGGGCACAGGCAAATCTATCATTAGCCAGATCATCAATGAGGTCACCACCAAGGGTGCCCAGATCCTGCAGTTAAACGTGAATCGCCTGAATAAAGCAAAGACCTTCTACGAAAAAATGGGCTTTGAAGCAATTCGTTCTGAAGATATTGACATCGGTAATGGTTTCTTCATGAACGATTACGTTATGGAGAAAAGGCTTCAATCCATTTGATTTATATATTCTATTTTTGCAACCCTAAAAAAGAGATAAATGTCATCATTAACTAAATCAAACATTGATTTTAGCCTTAAATATAAGGTGAAAGATATGAGCCTGGCCGAGTGGGGACGTAAGGAAATTCGCCTGGCAGAAGCTGAAATGCCCGGTCTGATGGCTCTGCGTGCCGAGTATGGCGCCAGCCAGCCCTTAAAAGGTGCCCGCATCGCCGGTTGCCTGCACATGACCATCCAAACCGCTGTACTGATCGAAACCCTGGTAGCTCTTGGTGCTGAAGTAAAATGGAGCTCCTGCAATATATTTTCCACTCAGGACCATGCCGCTGCCGCTATTGCTGCTGCTGGTATTGGTGTGTTTGCCTGGAAAGGCCAAACCCTGGAAGAAGCTGACTGGTGTATCGAGCAAACCCTGTTCTTCGGTGCTGCTGACCGTCCGCTGAACATGATCCTGGACGATGGTGGCGACCTGACCAACATGGTTCTGGATACATATCCTGAGTTGGTACAACACGTTCGTGGTATTTCTGAAGAAACAACTACCGGTGTTCACCGCCTGTACGAAAGAATGGCTAAAGGCACCCTGCCTGTTCCTGCCATCAACGTAAACGACTCTGTAACCAAGTCTAAATTTGACAACAAATACGGTTGTAAAGAATCTTTGGTTGATGCGATCCGCCGCGCTACAGACGTAATGCTGGCTGGTAAAGTAGCTATTGTTGGAGGTTATGGCGACGTTGGTAAAGGTTCTGCCGCTTCCCTGGCTGGTGCCGGTTGTCGCGTGATCGTTACCGAGATCGACCCGATTTGTGCCCTGCAGGCTGCTATGGACGGTTTTGAGGTGAAGAAAATGATCGATGCAGTGAAAGAAGCTGATATCGTAGTTACTGCTTCTGGTTGCCGCGACCTGATCACTGGAAAGCACTTCCGCCTGATGAAAGACAAAGCTATTGTCTGCAACATCGGCCACTTCGATATCGAAATCGACATGGCATGGTTGAACGAAAATTATGGTAATACCAAAGACACTATCAAGCCACAAGTTGATATTTATAACGTTGAAGGTAAAGACATCATCATCCTGGCTGAAGGCCGCTTAGTAAACCTCGGTTGCGCTACTGGTCACCCAAGCTTTGTGATGAGTAACTCATTTACCAACCAGACTTTGGCCCAGATCGAATTGTGGATCAACGTAGACAGCTACGAAAACAAAGTATACGTTCTGCCTAAGCATCTTGATGAAAAAGTTGCACGCCTGCACCTGGGCAAAATTGGTGTGGAACTGGACGAACTGACCGATGCACAAGCCGATTACCTCGGCCTCCAAAAAGACGGTCCATTCAAACCAGAACATTACAGGTACTAATAAAGTTTTCCTATAAATAAAGAAGCCCTCACATCTCATGAGGGCTTCTTTATTATCTATCATCTCTTCCCATTCGTCATTCAAATCGTTCCCTCTGCATTTAATGTAGGAAGAAGAAAACCTTAGCACCAAGTTTGTTACTTTCTAATTCTCTTAAGCACTTATTGCCCAACTGTTATGGCTATGGTGTAAATGCTTAAAATCAAACGAAATGGAATTATTGGATGTAATAATCGTCGGTGGTGGCCCCGCTGGTCTGAACGCCGCAGTGGTGCTCGGTCGATGCCACCGCAAAGTATTGGTTTTTGATACGGGGCAGTACCGCAACCGCTACTCGCATGGAATGCATAACTATCTCACCCGCGATGGTATTTTGCCGGCAGATTTTATCAGGATATGCCGCCAGGAAATGCATAAGTATGGCGTTAAGCTGATGAATAAAAAAGTAGTCAAGGCTCGTAAAAATGAAGAGGGAAACTTTCAGGTTCAGGATGAAGATGGTAATATTTATTACGCAAAGAAATTATTGATCGCTACAGGCCTAACAGATAAACTCCCGGATGTCGAAGGTTTTAAAGAACTATACGGCACTTCTATTTTCCATTGCCCTTATTGCGACGGATGGGAAGTGAGTAATCAAAAGATCGGCGTATATGCAAGAGATAAAAATGGTAGCGAATTGGCGCTTGCATTAAAGGGTTGGAGTCCTGATATTACCTTGTATACAGATGGAAAGCATAAAATAAAACCACATGAAAAAGAAGAGTTGGCTGCCTGCAACATTACAATCAAAACCAATCCAATTGCTCGGGTAGTAGGAGAGAACGGTCAATTGAAAAAGGTGGTATTCAAAAACGGGGAAGAACAGGACTGCGATGCAATATTTTTTGTGAATGGTTATGAGCAGCAATGTAATCTTGCAGAAACCTTTGATTGTGAAATAAATAAAAAAGGAGTTATAGTCACCAACCGCTATCAGCAAACATCCACACCTGGTCTTTATGTAGCCGGCGATGCCGACAAGGATATGCATTTCGTAGTAGTAGCCGCCGCCGAAGGTGCAAAGGCCGGCATCATAATCAACAAAGAATTGCAAAAAGAAATCACCCTCCAAAACCTTCATATCTCTCCCCTGATTGGCACGTTTCTTTAAGTATCTATTTCACGAGCTTATCATAAAGCATGGATATGTTTATAGATGAGCAAAAAATTAAAACTATGATAGTAACTGAAGAGCAAAGGAAAGAGGCGCATACGTTTTATAAGGAAGCCCTTGAAATACTAAAGGAAAGTGGATCACCTTTTTTGTTGGGCGGAGCTTTTGCCCTTTTTCATCATACAGGTATTTTCCGCGATACAAAAGATCTGGATGTGTTTTGTAAATCACGTGATTATCCCAGGATACTGAAAACCTTTTCTGAAAAAGGTTACCGTACAGAGCTCACCGATGTACGTTGGCTGGCCAAGATCTTCCACGGAGAATACTTCATCGATGTCATTTTTGATACGGTAAATAACATTTGTCGGGTAAATGATTCCTGGTTTGAACATGCAACAAAAGCACGCTTTATGGGATTGGATGTGCTGCTACTTGCCCCCGAAGAGTTGGTTTGGTGTAAGCTGTATGTCCAAAACCGGGAACGCTACGACGGGGCAGACGTGAATCACCTATGGCTGAAAACTGGGAAAAATTTCAATTGGCACCGCCTGATGAGACATATGGATCAACATTGGCATATCTTATTGGCCCAATTGATCCAGTTCCAGTTTGTATATCCTTCCGAATACCGCCAGATCATACCCAAATGGCTGTTTGATGAACTGATGTCCCGTGCCTATGAACAATATGAATTGCCTGAACCCGTAGAAAGGGTTTGCCGTGGCCCTGTTATTGATCAAACACAGTATCAGGTAGATGTTAAAGAATGGAATTATAAATCATATACAATAACAACTGTTTAAAACCGCTTATGGAGAATGGAGCAAAAACGCGCATAGCAGCTGTTGGTGATATACATATCCGGGAAACAGATAAAGGCAAGTGGGTAGACTATTTCAAGGAAGTTTCTGCGCAGGCAGATATATTAGTGATCTGTGGCGATCTGACAGATACTGGTGATGAGGTAGAGGCTCAGGTATTGGTTGAAGAACTAAAGGCCTGTACCATCCCTGTGGTGGCAGTTTTGGGGAATCATGACCACGAAAAAGGACGTCATAAGTTGATCAGGCAAATTCTGCTGAAAGAAGGTGTGCACATGCTTGATGGTGAAGCCGTTGCCATTAAAGATGTGGGCATTGCCGGGGTCAAAGGCTTTGGAGGTGGTTTTGATAAACATATGCTTTCAATGTTTGGTGAAGGTGCTATGAAGGCTTTTGTTCAGGAAGCCGTTGATGAAGCTTTGCATTTGGACCGGGCATTGGCACGCTTGGATGCTGAGTACTCCGTCAGTAAGAAAATTGCCATAATGCATTATTCCCCCATCAAAGAAACAGTGATCGGTGAACCGGAACCCATTTATCCCTTTTTGGGCTCCTCCCGTTTATCAGAACCTTTGAACCGTCGCAAAGTAGACGCCGCTTTCCACGGACATGCTCATGTAGGTAAATTGGAAGGAGAAACCTCGGGCGGCGTTAAAATTTTTAATGTGGCCATACCTATCTTATTGAAGAGCGGTTATAAGTATCCTTTTTATTTATATGAAATATGATGTCCTTACTTTAAATTAATATTTACCCATCCGAAGGCGCCCCAGCCAATGCTTGTTCTGGTTCCTTTATCTAGGAAAATTTCTTTATATAAAAACCTGTCTTCAATCACCAGGCTTTCCATAAAGTTGGTTTCCAGGGTTTCGGCTAAAAGTTGAGTGTTGACTTTTTGAGCGGTGGTAACGGTTGGAAGTTTGTTTTCTTTGAATTCCTTTCTGGCTTTATTAAGACATGCTTCATTTGAGGGCATAGTCAGATGCGCCATAATGGCCAGGCTGGTAGCAATTAATGCCAGTGCTAATGCTTTTCTCATAAAATTATATCCGGCAAAGTTAGGGAAGGGGAGATGCCTGTCTCCGGAATATGTCATCCCATCAATTCTAAACAAGCTGTTAATTTTATTTAAAATACTTATATGTCCAAATACCCAACTCATCCTTCGTTGCTTCAGTATACCTTAAGTATACCTTAAGTATACCTAGAGTATACCTAGAGTATTCCAACCGTATCCCTGGAGTATAGTTGAAGTATAGTTGAAGTATAGTTGAAGCATACCTGAAGCATACCTGAAGCTCGAAACAGATTTTTACCCCTCCCTAACCCCTTCACTCCAAACCCTAAACTTCAAACCTCAAATCTATCATCTTTTCTACCCCCACTCCTCATTCCCTCAACTTCTTTCTATTTATCATTTGCTGATAAACTTTGTACCCTTACCTTTGCACCCTGAAAAAAGGAAAGGAGGGCGGTAGCAGCCTTGGTTCCTATAAAAAACTTCTCTTAAAAGCTTTTTATGGCAAAAGTTGGTAAGGTAAAACAAATCATTGGCGCTGTTGTGGACGTGCAGTTCGAAGGACAGTTGCCTGAAATATTTAATGCGTTAGAAATTAAACGCGAGAACGGTGACATACTGGTGCTCGAAGTACAGCAGCACCTGGGTGAAGATAGTGTTCGTTGTATTGCAATGGATGGTACTGAGGGCTTAACCCGTGGTTTAGATACAGTGGATACTGGTGCTCCAATTACGATGCCTGCCCGCGATGAAATCAAAGGCCGCCTGTTCAATGTAACTGGCGATCCTATCGATGGATTACCTCCTGTTCCGAAGGTAAATGGCCGTCCTATTCACGCCAAGCCACCTTCGTTTGAAAATCTTTCTACCGCTACCGAAGTATTATTTACTGGTATCAAAGTAATCGACCTGATCGAGCCTTATGCAAAAGGTGGTAAGATCGGTCTGTTTGGTGGTGCTGGTGTAGGTAAAACCGTATTGATCCAGGAATTGATCAACAATATCGCAAAGGCTTACTCTGGTGTTTCTGTATTTGCCGGCGTAGGTGAGCGTACTCGTGAAGGTAATGACCTGATGCGTGAAATGATCGAAGCTGGTATCATGAAATACGGCGACGCTTTCAAACACAGCATGGAAGAAGGTGGATGGGACCTGAGCAAGGTAAACATGCAGGAACTGTCTGACTCTAAAGCCACTTTCGTATTCGGACAGATGAACGAACCTCCAGGTGCCCGTGCTCGCGTGGCCTTGTCTGGTCTGACAATCGCTGAATACTTTCGTGATGGTGATGGCACTGGCCGTGGTCGTGACATCCTGTTCTTCGTTGATAATATCTTCCGTTTCACCCAGGCCGGTTCTGAGGTATCTGCCCTTCTGGGTCGTATGCCTTCAGCGGTAGGTTACCAGCCAACCCTGGCTACTGAAATGGGTCTGATGCAAGAGCGTATCACTTCTACTAAAAACGGTTCTATTACTTCCGTACAGGCCGTATACGTACCTGCGGATGACTTGACCGATCCGGCTCCGGCAACAACCTTTGCCCACTTGGATGCCACTACGGTATTGTCTCGTAAGATTGCCGACTTAGGTATCTATCCTGCGGTGGATCCTCTGGATTCTACTTCTCGTATCCTGATGCCTCAGGTAGTAGGTGATGCTCACTATAACACTGCGAACAGGGTTAAATTGATCCTTCAGCGTTATAAAGAATTACAAGATATCATCGCCATCCTTGGTCTGGATGAGTTGAGTGATGAAGATAAGCAAATCGTTTCCCGTGCTCGTAAAGTACAGCGCTTCCTGTCGCAGCCATTCCACGTTGCGGAAGCCTTTACTGGTCTGAAAGGTGTACTGGTTCCAATTGAAGAAACAATCCGTGGTTTCAACATGATCATGGACGGTGAAGTGGATGAATATCCTGAAGCTGCCTTCAACCTGGTTGGTACAATCGACGACGCTATCGAAAAAGGTAAGAAGCTGTTGGCTCAGGCACAAGGATAATCTTCAAATTGATTTTATGACACTTGAAATATTAACTCCGGAACGTAAATTATTCAGTGGCGAAGTGTATGGCGTGCAAATGCCAGGCATTAGCGGTTCGTTCGAAGTGCTTGACAAACACGCTCCATTGGTGAGTGCCTTAAAGGCCGGCCGTGTGAAAGTGTTAAGAGACAAGCAAAACCACGTATCCAACTTCGATATCCAGGGTGGCTTCGTTGAAGTGCTGAATAATAAAACAACCGTTCTGGTAGAAGGCGCAACTGTTATCGAATAAGATGCAACTTCTTTTACAATAAAAAAGCCTCCGCAACAAGCGGAGGCTTTTACTTTTGTACTCAGTAGATAAATGGGTTAAGTTGGTATAGTAAACTAGCCAAGTGACCTGAGAAGGAAATGAGAGCGGGGGCTAGGTAAGTTCCCCTGGAACTATACCGTAAAAAAGGAATGCTCCATTTCCTTTATGTTTCTTCAGAGTCTGAACAAGTACTTAAGGCTGCCTTTCAGGGCAAGCAAGTGTAATCATAAAAGGCAAGACGAGGGAGAAAACAAGGTCATTCACCTTTAAACTCTCTTCTATGCAAACCATTGTTCGAAAAAGCATCGGCATTGATATAGCCAAAGCCACCTTTACTGCCGGTCTGGCAACCTCTTACAGCAACGCCACCATCATCACCAGTGAAGTGGTGCCGTTTCAAAACAGCAAAACAGGCTTCAACCAACTGCTCAAGTGGGTAGGCAAGAGCAAAGCCTCCCTGGGTGAACTGGTCTTTGTCATGGAAGCCACCGGCATCTATTATGAGCCACTGGCCTACCATCTCAGCAAGCTGCACCTGCAGGTAGCCGTGCTGCTACCCAATAAGGTAAAGCACTATGCTAAAAGCCTCAATGTTAAATCAAAGACGGATGTCATTGATGCCCGCACCATTGCACAAATGGGGGCAGAAAGATCTTTGAAACTGTGGCAGCCACCTTCCCCTATATTGAAGCAACTCAGAGAGTTGACCAGATTGTATACAGACTTAAACGCTTTTACCAACAGGCTGCAAGCGATTCAGGCAGGCAATGAACCTTTAGCCTTCATTGTTCACTCTACGGAGTCTGTGATCAAAAAACTGGACAGTGAAATCAAAAAATGGGTAAAGCAGATTGAAAAGCTGATCCAATCAGAGTCCTGGCTTCAGCAAAAAGTAGAAAAATTAATGACCATCAAAGGCGTAGGATTGATCACAGTCGCCATTGTTGTGGCAGAGACCCAAGGCTTTAAGTTGATCAACAATGCAAAGCAACTGGCTAGTTATGCCGGTTACGATGTCGTGGAAACTCAGTCGGGCAGCAGTATCAAAAAACGGAGCCGGATTTCAAAGAAAGGCAACAGCCGAATCAGAGCGGCTTTGCATTTTCCGGCGCTGGTTGCCTCCAGGCATAACCAGAATTTCAAAGGGGGTGTATCAAAGGATCAATCAGAGCAAAGCCTCTAAGATGGTGGGGGCTACGGCTGTGCAAAGAAAACTGCTGATCCTGCTCTACACACTTTGGAAAAACGATACAGTCTTTGATGAAAACAAGGTAAATCAAACCTCCGGAAATCAGGAGACTAAGCCTCTCCTTCGTCTATAATAAAGTTCAGATTTTTTGGAAATTAAAACAGTACCTTTTTTATTGTAAAAATTTTTAGAATGGTTATGTAATATCCTTATTAACTGCATCAACCAATAAAATACACTTATGAGACCATCGCTTTTCTTCTTCTGTATGCTCCTTGTATGCCAATCATTTGCTCAAAACAGGAAACTCAACGCAGAAACATCTGTTCAGAACGTAACTATATTTTCTTCCGGTGCCCAGGTGGTGCGTACATCTGGTGTTGCAATTCTACCGGGTCGCACAGAGGTTATCTTCAGTGGATTGAGCAATCAATTGGAACAGCAAAGTGTCCAGTTGAAGGCCGATGCCAATATTACCCTGCTATCGGTTCAAACAACTAAAGATTTTTTAAGCCAGAGAAAAATAGAGCAGGACGAAAGAGAACTGCTGGAAAAGCGCAACTCCTTGAAAGAAAAAATAGAGTTGGACAATAAGCTCTTTGAAGTTTATAAGAATGAAGAGGCTATGTTGGTGAAAAACCAATCCATAGGTGGGCAAACAGGGGTAAAAACAACAGAGTTGAAGGAAGCCCTGGATCTGCAACGCCTGCGTTTGACAGAAGTATACCAAAAGCAACTGGAAATACAGAAGCGGCTACAGGCGCAACAGGCCGATTTTGAAAGAATGAGGGCCCAGTTGGCTGAGATCAGCAGGAAAAAAGATAGCGTCAACTATGTAGTTACAGCATTGATAGATAGCAAAGAATCTCGTAATGTCAAATTTAGCCTTCTTTATACTGTGCGGGATGCAGGCTGGTATCCTACTTATGATGTGCGGGTGAATGACATTGCCCAGCCATTAAGTGTCTTGATGAATGCTAATGTCTTTCAGCGCAGTGGAGAAACCTGGAAAGACGTAGAGTTATTATTGAGCACAGGTAATCCCGGAGATAATGCGACTCCATCTGCCCTTCAGGCCTGGATGTTAAACTTTTATGATCCCTCTATAACCTGGTTGCGTACCAAGGGACAGCAGCCTGGCACAGCATCAGGCAGAGTGGTAAATGAACGAGGTGAACCTGTAGTCGGAGCTTCTGTTACGATCAGGGGCACTGCAACAAGTACAACTGCTGATGCCAATGGATATTTTAAGCTGCAAAGCTTTCCTCAAAACAGCATAGCAGTTATTTCATCTGTAGGATATCAATCCAGGCAAATACAATTAAAGCCCGGATATTTTACCATTCAGTTGAAAGAGGCTTCCCATAGTTTGGATGACGTAGTAGTTGTAGGTTATGGAGCACCTGCTCTGGAGGGCCGGGTTGCCGGGATAGATGCATCCCGGACAAGTAAGCAGGTAAAACAGGAGGCAATTCAAACCGTCGATGTATCCACCCAGTACCAGCCAACAACTGTCGTTTATAAAATAGATGAAAAGTACACATTGGAGACAGACGGCAAAACTACCACCATTGGTATCAAGAGCGTTTCCATTCCTACATTGTATGAATATTACTCTGCACCTAAGTTGGATCCTGCAGCTTACCTCACAGCCAAGGTTGTGAACTGGCAGGATTATGACCTTCAATCCGGTGAAGCCAGCCTTTACTTTGAGGGCACCTTCCTCGGCAAATCTTATATCGATCTGGCCGAAATATCTGATACACTTTCAATTGCTCTGGGAAAAGACAACAATGTTAAAGTTTCCCGCAGGTTGGTAAAGGAAATGAGCTCAAAATCCTTGATTGGTGGTAATCGCACAGAGTCAAGGAAATACGAGACTACTATTCGTAACACCAAGAAAATTCCAGTGAATATCATAGTTCAGGATGGCTTGCCTGTATCTGTAAACAAGGAAATCGATGTGGATGCAACCCACGCTCCGGATGCAAAAGTGGATAAGGAAACTGGAATTGCCACCTGGAAGTTTACACTGCCGCCCGCAACTGAGAAAAAACTCTCTATTGATTACACCGTGAAATATCCAAAAGATAAGAAGGTGATTGTGGAGTAAGTGAAAAAATTACATCATGTCCATTACGCTCCAAGGAGCGTAGTACCTCTCCTGCTACAGCAGGAGAGGTTAATTTAATTGCGGGTCTATTGGGAAATTAATCATCATTTCATATTCTCCTCCCAACTGCTTAAGCGACTCTTTCCAGATCTCCTCTGCATTGGGATGAAAAATGATGTTGCGTGTAGCTTCAGCAGTCAACCAGGTTTTTTCTGTCATTTCAGACTCCAGCTGGCCGGCACTCCAGCCTGAGTACCCAATAAAAAAGCGAATATTTGATGAGTTTATCGTACCATTTTTAATGCCATCTACTACGCTGTCAAAGTCGCCTCCCCAATAAACGCCCTTCATAATTTCCAGCCCGCCGGGCACGTCCTCCGGACAACGATGCAGAAAATGAATGGTATTCATCTGAACCGGACCTCCATAATAAACTGGGATTTTATGCCCTTCAATCTCCGGGATCAACTCATCCAGTGTATTCTCATATTGGCGGTTAATTACAAACCCAACAGTACCTTCTGCCTGGTGTTCAGTAACAAACACAACAGTCCGCATGAAGTTTGGATCCTTTAAAAAGGGGTCAGCAATTAACAAAACACCGGACGCAGGTTCTATCATATAGTTAAAGTATAGTGTTAATATAATACATTATGTGTTAAAAGTAGGGTATAACAATCTTATGCCAACATTACATAAGGGCCGAACCAATATTTTTGCAAACACAACTTTATCAACCATCAGCAATTTGTGAAACGCAATTTTCCAATCATAATAGGTCTTATTACCCTTTCTTTGATAGGTATCATTTTTATACAGATATCCTGGTTGCAAAATATGCTGCTTCTGAAGCAAGACCAGGTAAAACAAAAAGTAAAAGATGTTGCTACAAAAGTAGGAGAGGATTTAGCTCAATACAAGGCAACGCCTGTAGCGCCTAATAATAAAATATTTCCAGGCTTTGGCGACGACTTTAGTTTGGAAATGGCGCGGCCCTACAGCGTTGGTCACAGATTTACCACTAAAGAAATTTACGACAAAATCAATCTTGCTTTCAACGCCCACAATCTCGAAGATGTCCCTTTCGAATTCGGATTGGCATTAATGAACAGCAACATGATTACGTATTTTGAAAGGCAATCTGGCCAGTTTGCTGCATGGTATGATGATTCTACTAGTCATTTTTCTTATCATTATCCCCTTATCGCTCCGAGTGGTTCAGCCGCAGAGAACCTTTCATTTGATGAAATGTTGATCATAGTGGTGCCGAGTGTTAAAAATATTGTGGCTAAAAGCCTTTTGCCGCAAATGATTTTTTCTATTGTATTGATTGTTGTGGTGATTGCTGCTTTTTATCTTACTGTTCATACGCTATTACGCCAAAAGAAGTTGAGTGAGATCAAAAACGATTTTATCAACAACATGACCCATGAATTTAAGACTCCGCTAGCTACTATCTCCCTGGCTGTTGATGCGCTTAGAAATGATAAAGTAATCTGTGATCCAAAGAAACTTGGTTATTTCAGTGGTATCATAAAAGAGGAAAACCAGCGAATGAACCGTCAGGTAGAAACAATCCTGAAATCGGCTTTGATGGAGCGCCAGGAGGTGGATTTAAATTTAAAGCCATTGCATATTCACCAGATCATTGAAGATGTGGCCGACAACTTTATATTACGCCTGGATGAAAAAAAGGGTGAGTTGGAGACCAACCTTCAGGCAGATAACGACATGATCGAGGCTGATGAGGTTCATATATCTAATCTGATTAATAACCTGATGGATAATGCGGTTAAGTATTCAAAGGATAACGTGCCTCCTCAAATTTCCATTTCAACCACTTCAAACGGTAAAAGCATTTTCATAAGAATTGAGGATAACGGTATTGGAATGTCCCGTGAAACATTGAAACGCATTTTTGAAAAGTTCTACCGCGCCCATACGGGTAATATCCATAATGTTAAAGGTTTCGGCCTTGGACTTAGCTATGTAAAAAACATAGTAGAAGCCCATGGTGGGAAGGTAAGGGCAGAAAGCACTCTGGGGAAAGGAAGTAGCTTTACCATCGAGTTTCCAAAGTATATTCCGAAATCTTAAAAAGTCCAATCGGTATAGTTATGGTATTAATAGACTACTATCCCCATAACTCAAAAACCTATAATCATTTTCCAATGCATGTTGATATACTTTTTTCCATTCATCACCTATAAAAGCTGCCACTAGCAACAGCAATGTTGATTGTGGCTGATGGAAATTAGTAATCAGGGCTTTGGCTGATCGAAAGGTATAGCCTGGAACAATGATCAGGCTGGTGCGGCAAAAAACTTCTCCCATATTGTGCTGTTTCATATAATCTAGTATAGCCCTAATACTATCAATATAACTGATGTTGTCTTCTTCCAATTCATATGCTTCCCATTGCTCTAACACAAGTTCCTCTGCTTCGATATACTGTAACCTCTTTACTTTGATGCCAATCCAGTACAAGCTTTCCAGGGTGCGCAAAGAGGTCGTGCCAACGGCAACTATGGCTTGCGATGCCGCAAGTTTTTCGAGTGTGGACAGGGAAACATGAAAATGCTCGGCATGCATGGTATGATCGGCAATGGTTTCCGATTTCACAGGTTTAAAAGTGCCTGCTCCCACATGAAGAGTTATATAGGAGGGATGAATATCTTTTTCAGACAGCTTATTGAATACGGTATCTGTAAAATGCAGTGCTGCTGTTGGGGCGGCAACTGATCCCTGGTACCTTGCAAAAATTGTTTGGTACCGGTTTGCATCATCTGCCAATGCTTCTCTTTTAATATATGGTGGTAATGGAATAGCTCCGGCAGCATGCACCACCTCTCCAAAACTTACATCTGATGGCTGCCAGCTGAATTCAATGACGAAACTGTCAACAAGTTTATCAATATAGTGCGCAGAAAGCACTACCTCTCTGTCATTGATCAATAGTTGTTTTTGTAAAACCTGGCCGGGTTTCCACTTGGATGCACCTCCTATGAGGCAGTTCCAGCGTACAGGACCCGTATGGCATATGGCATTTTCAATATTATTTTCATCTGTTGGCTCCAGGCAAAAGATTTCAATAACCCCTCCGGTTGGCTTATGAAAAAGAATGCGTGCTTCAATAACACGGGTGTTGTTTAAAATGAAAGTAGCCCCGGGTTCTAAGTATTCAGGAGTATTGTAAAAAACATCATCACTAATTTTCCCACTTTTATACACCAGGAGCTTGGATTGGTCCCTTTCCGGTAATGGAAATGCTGCAATTCTTTCCTGAGGCAATGAATACGTGTAATCTTTTATAAAGATTTCATGCGCTGTAACCTTCATTTCATTTCTTTATTGGTCGCAAAAATCAGTATTTAAAGGCTGATAATGAGCAAATTATTTGTAATTAACACCTCTTCTATTGTGTATTTTATTGTCAAGTTGCTTTATAAACATTTTATCCACAATAATTCACATGAAATCCACATCCATTTTGCGATAGAAAAAATACTATATCATGAAACGTATGTTTCACAAGGGTTGTGAAATAACCTCGGCTTGTGGATAAATTAAAGCCAAAAAACTCTAATCCAAAAGTGGGAAAAGGTGTTATTTTGTGTCAATACTTGGTTTTTCCCTCTTTTAATATGACAGGCTTTTTAGGTGAATTTGAAGCAACTCTGGACTCTAAAGGTCGCTTTCTTTTACCTGCTGGTTTTAAAAAACAACTACCAGAGGGTGAAAGTACTCGATTTGTGGTTAACAGAGGATTTGAAAAATGCCTGAGCCTTTATACAATGGAAAGCTGGGAGCCACTTTACGCCAAGATTAAAACATTGAATGATTTTGATCCGAAAGTGAGGGAGTTCCGTCGTTTTTTTTTAAATGGAGCAACGATTGTTGAGCCTGATGGTGCTGGAAGACTTTTGTTACCGGCCAATTTAAAAGAATATGCAGGTCTTGAAAAGGATATAGTGCTGGCGTCGGCGGTTGATAAAATTGAGATCTGGGCAAAAGATAAATACCAGCAGTTCTTTGAATCTTATTCGCCTGATGCCTTCAGCAGCCTGGCGCAAACAGTAATGGTAAATGAAGGCTAACTAATGAAAGCGAAAAAAGAAAAGAAAAGAGTGAAGGACAATGAAAAGTTGGACTTAGGCCAGGGTGGCAATATCCCCCTTCTGGAGAGTCGTACTGAAGAGAAAGGGAGTTTGGAGGCTGGTTATCATGTTCCGGTCCTCCTGCAGGAAACTATTGAAGGGTTGAATATTCGGCCTGATGGTATTTATGTGGATTGCACATTTGGCGGCGGGGGGCATAGTAGGGCAATTCTTGAAAAGCTTGGTCCTGAAGGAAGGTTGATTGCGTTTGATCAGGATGAGGATGCGAAGAGAAATCTTCCTGAAGACAAAAGAGTCCTGTTTATACCACACAACTTCCGTCATATGAAAAGGTTTTTGCAATTGCATGGAGTAAAGGGAGTTGATGGTGTGTTAGCGGATTTGGGTGTAAGTAGTTTTCAGTTTGATGAGGCAAGCCGCGGTTTTTCTACACGTTTCAATGCGCAATTAGATATGCGCATGGATCAGCGGCAGGAAAAGACGGCCTTTGATATCATTGGCACTTACTCGGAGCAGGAACTGCACAAGTTGTTTGAGCAATACGGAGAGGTTACAAACTCAAAAACTTTAGCAAGGACAATTGTTGAAGCAAGGCGAGTAGCACCCATTCAGACAATAGATGCCTTTAAAACGGCTTTGCGGGATATTGTAAAAGGTAATCCTAATAAGTATTTCGCACAGGTTTTTCAGGCATTGCGCATAGAAGTGAATGATGAACTTGGAGCATTGAAGGAAATGTTGCAGCAACTGCCTCAGGTGTTGCTGAGTGGAGGACGGGCAGCTATCATAACTTTTCACTCTTTGGAAGATAGGTTAGTGAAGGTTTTCTTTCGCGATGGCAGTTTTGAGACGCCCGAAGAAAATCCATTTGGAATCACCAGGGTAGAAAATGAATTAAGGGTAATTAATAAAAAACCCATTGAAGCTACAGATGATGAGATCAAAAGAAATTCGAGGTCGAGAAGTGCGAAGTTGAGAATTGCGGAAAAGAAGTAAGGCGCGAATTATCTGGAGCTATCAGATTATTGGTAAAACCATCCAATGAAAAAACAAAAGAAAGATAGAGATGCTCGTTTTTGGAAACGTTTGCTGAATTACCAGGCAATTGTTAGACAGATACCGTTCTTTCTTTTTCTGGCAGCTCTGGCTGTTGTATATATCTATAATGGTCATAGTGCTGATAAAACGGTAAGAGCGATAAGTAAGACAAATAAGGAATTAAAGGAGTTGCAATACGAATATAAAACAGTGAAAGGAGAGGTGTTGTTCAGAAGCAAGCAAAGCGAATTGGTGAAGGCAGTTGAGCCCTTGGGGCTTAAGGAGTTGACGATTTCGCCGGTCGTATTGATAGATAGTGCAAATGTGAATGAAAGGGATGAAGAAAATTAATAAACCAACAATATTAAACTATCGCGAATTTGGAAGTAAAGAGCGACATACTGTGGAGAGTGTATTTGAGTTTCATCGGGATCGTTGTACTGAGCCTGGTGGTGATGGGGCGTGCGTTCTATATTCAGAGGTTTGAAGGAGATTATTGGAGGGGTTTATCTGATAGTTTGCATCAAAAACTGGTTGAGTTGGATGCAGAAAGAGGAACCATTTATAGTGAGGATGGTCAGATGCTGAGTACCTCAATTCCTTTCTTTGATGTTTATATGGATTTTGGCGCAGAAGGTTTGCGCGATAAGAATGGAAAACGTTTTCGTGAAAATATAGATTCCTTTGCTATAGCCTTATCTAATTTTTTTGAAGATAAATCTACCTACATATATAAGAAAGAGTTGCAACTCGCATACAACGAAAAGAACCGATACTACCTGCTGAAGAAAAATCTTTCGTTTGATCAATACAAGGCATTTCGTGAATTTCCTTTGGTTCGATTGGGGCGAAATAAAAGTGGAGTTATAGCTGAAGTAAAAACAAAACGTTTGAACCCTTTTGGCATTTTGGCAAAGAGAACGATAGGGCTTGCCCGGGAAAATGCACAGAATGTGGGCCTTGAAAGGACGTACGACACTATGCTAAAAGGGGCAACCGGAAGGCGTCTTGTTCGATTTATTGCTGGTGGTGCCGCTGTACCGGTTGAGGGATATGAAATTGAAGCTGAGAATGGGAAAGATGTAATTACAACGCTTGATGTCAATATCCAGGATATAGCTGAAAATGCATTGATGAAGATGATGGTGCAGAGTGAAGCGCAATGGGGCACATGCATCGTAATGGAAACAAAGACAGGTAAAATCAAAGCCATAGCTAACCTTGGTCATGGTAAAGACGGAGCGTACGACGAAAATCTGAATTATGCGCTTCAAACAAATGAACCTGGTTCAACCATCAAGTTAGCTACTCTGCTTGCAGTGTTAGATGCTGGGCATAGTAAAATATCAGACCTGGTGGACGTAGGTTCTGAAGGCCGTGCTTTTGTTGGTGTAAGAAATGTAACTGATGCCGAGCGGGCTCCTAAACCTGTTTTAACAGTACGCGAAATATTTGCCCATAGTTCAAATGTTGGATTTAGCAAATTGGCTTTCAAAGCCTTTGCTGAGAAGCCTGAAGATTTTAAGAATTATTTGCACCGCTTTCATCTGGATAGGAAATCTGGCATTGGATTAGTAGGTGAAGAACCTCCTGTTATCCCAAGATGGAAACGCAATAAGGAAGGCTTGCATGCTATGTTGACCATGAGCTTTGGATATGCCATAGAAGTAAGCCCTCTTCAAACACTGATGCTCTATAATGCCGTTGCCAATGGAGGCAAAATGATGCGTCCTTATCTGGTAAATAAGATACAAAGTAACGGTTTGGCTGTGAAGGAGTTTTTGCCTGAAGTAATCGATGAAAATATTTGTAAACCAAAGGTTATTGCGGATGCCAGGAAGTGTATGGAGGCTGTTGTGATTGAAGGAACTGCTAAAGATGTTTTTAAAGATGTTCCATTTTCTGTGGCTGGTAAGACAGGTACGGCACACGTAGCAGGTGGAGATGTGAAATATTATGATGGTGTATACCAGGCTTCATTTGTAGGGTATTTCCCTGCCGATCAGCCAGAATATACCTGCATTGTAGTAGTGAAAACAAAACCTCATGCTGCAATACATTATGGAGGACAATTGGCGGCTCCGGTGTTCAAAGAAGTTGCTACCAAGTTGTATGCAATGTATGTGCAGAGGAAAAAGATAGGACCAGTGCAATTGATACCCGATAGTTCACTGCATGCTTATGCCGGCTATGGTGATGATATCAAAAACATTTTGCTTACTGTTGGTATGAAGTATAAAGATTCTGCTCGCCGTGCTGATTGGAACACCGTTTATACCAATCCTGGTAAACCGGTAGTGAAAGCGGCAGAGATGAATAGTAAGACCATACCTGATGTGCGCAACATGACATTGAAAGATGCATTATATGTACTTGAAAACAGGAATGTGAAGGTTGCAGTAAAGGGACGCGGGAAAGTGGTTGCGCAGGATATTATACCAGGAACAAGAATAACTAAGAATCAGACAATAACTCTTTTATTGAATTAAGTGAAACTCTTATCGGACATATTATATAAGGTGCAATTGCAAGCGATTGATGGAAATACTGATCTGCAAATCAGTGATGTCCAGATCGATTCCCGGAAAGTACAAAAAGGGAGTTTGTTTATTGCTGTGAAAGGGGTTGCTGTTGATGGTCATCAGTTCATTCAAAAAGCAATTAGCCAGGGTGCTGTGGCTATTGTTTATGAAGAGTTGCCAATGGAGAAAAATCCGGGTGTAACTTTTGTACAAACAAAGAAAAGTGTAGAAGCTGCTGGTGTTATAGCTCATAACTTTTATGGGCAGCCTTCACAGCATATTAAACTGGTAGGTGTAACAGGAACCAATGGAAAGACTACCATTGCAACTCTGTTGTATAAGTTATTTACAGCTTTGGGATATAAGTGTGGGCTGGTAAGTACAGTAGAAAATCAGATTGCAGGCAAGGTAATTCAGGCAACACACACGACGCCTGACGCGATCAGCTTGAATGTTTTATTAAAGCAAATGGTTGACGAGGGATGCAGTCATGCTTTTATGGAAGTTAGCTCTCATGCTGTGCACCAAAGACGGATTGCAGGATTAGAGTTCGCCGGTGGCATATTCAGCAATATCACGCATGACCATTTGGATTATCATGGAACATTTGATGAATATATAAAATCTAAGAAAGGTTTCTTTGACGCACTGCCAGCATCTGCATTTGCTATCACCAATATTGATGATAAAAGGGGAGCAGTGATGTTGCAGAATACTGCAGCTAAGAAATATACTTACAGCTTGCGAAGTGTGGCCGACTTTAAAGGGAAGATCCTTGAAAATAGTCTGGCTGGTTTGCAAATGATGGTTAATGATCAGGAAGTGCATTTTCGTATGATAGGAGAATTCAATGCCTACAACCTTTTGGCTGTTTACGGCACTGCAGTTTGCCTTGGCGAAGACAAATATAATGTTTTGCAAACGCTGAGTAATAGTACAGGTGCTGAAGGAAGGTTTGATTATATCATTTCACCAAAGGAAAAGATTATAGGTATTGTAGATTATGCACATACTCCTGATGCTTTGCTGAATGTATTGGCTACTATCAAAAAATTGAAAAGTGGAGAGGAGCAGGTGATCACAGTAGTAGGTTGCGGTGGCGACAGGGACAAAACAAAACGTCCCGTGATGGGAGAGGTAGCTTGTGCACATAGTAATAAAGTGATTTTTACTTCTGATAATCCGAGAAGTGAAGATCCTTTACAAATCCTGGCTGAAATGGAAGCTGGACTTAACACTGCTGCGCGTAGAAAGTTTGTATCAATTGCAGATCGTAAACAGGCTATTAAAACAGCAGTAAGCATGGCGGAGCCGGAAGATATTTTACTCATCGCTGGTAAGGGACATGAAAAGTACCAGGAAATAAATGGTGTAAAACACCATTTCGATGACAAGGAAGTGTTGAAAGAAATGTTTGAGTTGTTAGGAAAATAATTTAAGAGTAGAACACTTAATCCAAAATTGTAAATCTAAAACTGTAAATAATAATGTTGTATCATCTCTTTGAATGGTTTAGAACTGCAGGATACCAGTTTCCTGGCGTATCCCTGTTCCAGTTCATAACATTCAGAGTGTTAGTGGCTGTTATTTTATCACTGTTCATTACCACTGTTTATGGCAAGCGCCTGATTAATTACTTGCAGCGTAAACAAATTGGTGAGTCTGTTCGTGAACTTGGTTTGGCTGGCGAACACAGTAAAAGGGGGACACCCACAATGGGTGGTATCATCATCATTTTGGCAATTTTGATTCCAACCTTATTGCTGGCCAATTTAGGAAAAGTATACATCCGCCTGATGATTGTGAGCACGATCTGGTTGGGTATCATCGGGTTCATTGATGACTATCTGAAACTGAGGGCAAAGAAAAAGGCTAAGGAAAAAGGCGTAGCATATAAAAAGGGTGATGACGATGGGCTGGCTGGAAAGTTCAAGATATTCGGACAAGTGATGTTAGGAGTCATCATTGGTGCAACACTCTATTTCAATAATAATGTGAAAACCTGGCGTGAATATCAAGGTGTTCCTAAAGCGGGTGAAACAACTGTTATTGCTCGGGAGGTAAATAATCGAATCAAATATTTCGTTGAAGCAAAGGAGCCGATCACTACGATCCCATTTGTCAAGTCTCATGAATTTAATTATTCCAAGTTGTTGCCAAATGGTTTGCGTGATTATACTTGGTTGCTTTATATCGGCGTTGTTATTTTCATTATCACGGCTGTTTCAAACGGTTCAAATATTACAGACGGATTGGATGGGCTGGCAACTGGAACATCTGCATTGATAGGAGTCTGTCTCGGCATATTTGCCTATGCAAGTGGTAATCTGGTATTGGCTGATTATCTCAATATAATGTATATCCCCAACCTGGGAGAGTTGGCAATTTTTATTGGTGCTATGATTGGGGCTTGTGTTGGCTTTTTATGGTATAACGCCTACCCAGCCCAGGTGTTCATGGGAGATACCGGTAGTCTTACATTAGGTGGAATTATTGCAGCCTTGGCGATTATTGTTCATAAAGAATTATTGATACCTATATTCTGTGGTGTATTCCTGGTGGAAAATCTAAGTGTAATGATTCAGGTTGGCTATTTTAAGTACACCAAAAAGAAGTATGGAGAGGGGCGTCGGGTATTCTTGATGAGCCCATTGCACCATCACTATCAAAAGAAGGGGTATGACGAAGCAAAAATTGTTACAAGGTTCTGGATCGTAACGCTGTTACTAGTGATTTTTTCCATAGTAACCTTGAAACTAAGATAGAGTTTATTGCTATGAAAAACAGCCTTTATCGTACGCATGAAAACAATGTATAAAAAGTTAGTCATATTAGGTGGAGGAGAGAGCGGCATTGGCGCAGCCTTGCTTGCAAAGGCAAAAGCCTATGATGTGTTATTGATGGATGAAGGTTCTTTGAAAGAAGGTTATCGCAATGAATTGGTGAAAGCTGGTATAGAATTCATTGAAAAAGAAATAGATGAAAAAAGATTGCTGGAAGCAGATGAGGTAGTGAAAAGCCCGGGTATACCGGAAAAGAACCAGTGGGTAAAAAAACTGCGGGCTGCACGTATTCCGGTGATCAGTGAAATTGAGCTTGCATACAGGCATAAAGGTGATAGCAGGATCATTGCCATTACTGGTAGCAATGGTAAGTCCACAACTACTTCGCTCATCTATCATATGTGTAAACAGGCCGAAATGAGTTGTGCGTTGGTGGGGAACATTGGGTATTCTTTTGCTAAACAAATCGCTGAAGATCCGAAAGAGTGGTATGTGGCAGAGATCAGCAGTTTTCAGTTGGATGATATTCAAACTTTTCGTCCTGATATAGCTGTATTATTAAATATTACTGAAGATCATCTGGATCGATACGATTACAAGTTTGAAAATTATATCAGTAGCAAGTTTCGCATTGCGATGAACCAGACTTCAAATGATTATTTTATCTATAACCTGGATGACGAAGTGATAACTGATTATTTAAGAGAAAACTCAATTCAATCAAATAAATTACCTATTAGCATGAAACAGGAAGTTGTAAAAGGTGCATTTATTAAAGACGACGAAATGCATGTGCAAACAGGAAGCGAACAAATGGAAATGAGCGTCTATGATTTTGCTTTGAAAGGTAAACATAATCAATTCAACACTATGGCAGCATGTGTGGCAGGTTCTACTGTAGACATTCGCAAAGACAAGATCCGCGAAGCAGTACAGACCTTTGAAAGCCTTGAGCACCGCATGGAACCAGTGGCAACCGTTCGCGGTGTTGAGTTTATCAACGATAGTAAGGCTACCAATGTAAACTCTACTTGGTTTGCCCTAGAAAGTATGACAAAGCCAGTAGTTCTAATTCTGGGTGGCGTTGATAAGGGTAATGATTATTCCGCTATCATGGAAATGGTACAGGAAAAAGTGAAAGCAATCGTATGCATGGGGGTCGACAACACGAAGATTGTAGAGAAGTTTAAAGATGTGGTAAAGGTTGTAAGTACAAGTAGTGCTATTGAGGCTGTTAACGATGCCTTCAAAGTGGCAACGGTTGGCGATGTTGTATTATTGAGCCCGGCCTGTGCATCTTTTGATTTGTTTAAGAATTATGAAGATAGAGGAACACAGTTTAAAGAAGCAGTGAGAAACCTGTAAATGTAGATCGAACCTCCAGTTGTTCACAATTTTCATGCACCACATAAAGATCAAATGACCGAACCAATTCAAATACAATCACCGTTGCGCAATTTGCGGCCAAGGACAAAGGGCGATAAGGTAATTTGGGCATCTGTATTGCTACTGGTGCTTGCGTCATTATTAGTTGTGTATAGTGCTACAGGTTCCTTGGCGTATAAAATGTACAAAGGCAATACTGAGGTATACCTGTTTAAACAGGTCGCCTTTATCGTAGTTGGTTTTTGTGTTATTTATTTTGCTCACCGGGTTAATTATACGATCTATTCCAGGATTGCTAAAATCTTGTTCTTTCTATCTATACCATTATTATTTTATACCTTATTTTTTGGTGTTACACTGAATGAAGGAAGCCGCTGGATAAAGCTTCCTATTATTAATCTAACGATGCAGACTTCTGACTTAGCTAAGTTGGCCTTATTCATATTCCTGGCCCGCTTGTTAAGTAGAAAACAATCCGTTATAAAAGATTTTAAAAAAGGATTTCTTCCTATAATAATGCCAGTTGGATTGGTTTGTATGCTCATTGCACCAGCCAACCTTTCTACTGCCTTGCTCCTGGGTTCCAGTTGCATGGTATTGTTGTTTATAGGAAGAGTTAGTGGTAAACATTTATTGGGAGTTATAGGTGTTGCAATGATTCCTCTTGTCATATTAGTGATGTCTGCCGTAATTAAACATCAGACATCCGGAGGAGAGGAAGTTACCACTAAAGAAAAAAGTTCAAGGATTACTGCACGTTTTGGTACCTGGGTCAGTCGTGTAGAAGGTTTTATTTATGGTGGAAAAGAGACCGATAATGATAATATGTATCAGGTCAATCAGGCCAAAATTGCTATTGCGAAAGGTGGAGTATTGGGTGTTGGGCCGGGCAATAGTGAGCAAAGAAACTTTTTACCACAAGCATATAACGATTTTATTTATGCCATCATCATTGAGGAGTATGGATTGATGGGTGGGGCATTCATAATATTTATTTATCTGGTCTTCTTGTTTAGAAGCATCAGGTTATTCAAGAGGTGCCCATATGCCTTTGGCGCATTCCTGGCATTAGGGTTAAGCTTCACATTAGTATTACAAGCCATGGCTAATATGGCTGTTAACGTTAATTTATTTCCAGTAACAGGTGTTACACTGCCTTTGGTGAGTATGGGAGGGAGTAGTTTCCTCTTTACCTGTTTGTCAATTGGCATTATTTTGAGTGTGGCAAGGAATGTTGAACAATTAGAAGGAAAGGTTGCTTTAGAAAACGAAAAAATAAGTGAAATAGATAATCCAGTTGACGAAGATGCATCAGAAGAGAATGTTTCTTCATTAGTTGAAAAGCCTTCAAGAAAGAAAAAAACTGAACTTATCGAAGCATAGTTAAGATCATGAAAGAAGATTTGTCAAATAAAATGCATAATGTTTCCTTCTCTCCATTCTCAACACATGGCGCGTCTCTCTCGTCAAAAGGGGATAGAGCAGGAATGAGGTTTATCATAGCAGGAGGTGGCACTGGTGGACATATCTTCCCGGCAATTGCTATTGCAAATGCCTTAAAAAAAATTGATGCACAAACTGAGATACTGTTCGTGGGAGCAGAGGGGAAAATGGAGATGGAGAAAGTGCCCCAGGCAGGATATAAGATAAAAGGAATTGACATTGCAGGTTTCAACAGAAGTTCTTTAATTAAAAACTTTGGATTGCCTTTCAAATTGTTGAAGAGTTTTTTCCAGGTGAGGAGCATCGTGGATGGTTTTCGGCCTGATGCAGTAATCGGCGTGGGAGGATATTCCTCTTTCCCTGTTTTGCGATATGCACAGACGAAAGGAATTCCAACTTTTATTCACGAATCTAATTCGTTTGCCGGTAAATCCAATATGCTTCTGAGTAAAAAAGCCACAAAGGTTTTTGTCGCAACAGATGGAATGGAGCGGTTCTTTCCAGCTGAGAAGTTGATGATAACAGGTAATCCTGTAAGGAAAAGTATTGTAGAAGCTACAATGTCAAAGCGGGACGCATTGAGTTTTTTTGGATTCGGCGATGATAGGCAGACTGTATTAGTAGTTGGCGGTAGTCTTGGGGCTAAGTCAATCAATGAAGCAATTGATCTTCACTTGGATGACTTGCTGAACAGCAACTTGCAGGTAATATGGCAGACCGGTAAGCCCTATGCTCAAAAAGCAAAAGACCGAGCAGCTGGGAAGCAACATGTGTGGGTAAGTGAATTCATAACACAAATGGAAACGGCTTATGCTGCTGCGGATATTGTGGTATCCCGAGCCGGAGCAATGGCTGTTTCCGAATTATCGCTTGTGAAAAAACCTGTAGTTTTTGTGCCCTATCCATTTGCTGCCGAGGATCATCAGACCGCCAATGCAATGAACTTGGTAAACAAAAGAGCGGCTCTAATGGTTAAAGACAGTGAAGCTATCGATAAAGTTGTTCCAGCTATTGTAGAATTATCAAAGAATCAACAAGGGCAGGATGAGTTAAAACAAAATATTGCAAGATTGGCGGTTTCAAATGCTGACATAGTTGTTGCCGAGGAAATCGTCAAAACGATAAAATAGCAAGTAACTAAAGTAAGATAGTATTAGTAAACTAATAATGTGATTATTAAGATTCGATTTTAACAGGTAAAGTAAATCGAGCCAACGGTTCAAATTCATGAAAGAGAAAATTGACATTCAGCGCATAATTGATTCCCCTTCAGAGTCTGGAGGCGTTTATTTTATAGGCATAGGTGGTATTGGTATGAGTAATCTTGCCAGATATTTCCATGCTAAAGGAGTTCCTGTTTCAGGATATGATAAAACGCCTACTGAGTTAACCAAAGAATTGGAACAGTCTGGTATCAAAATCCATTATGAAGAGAATGTTGATCTGGCTCCTAAAAATCCTGATTTGGTCGTATTTACGCCTGCTGTTCCCAAAGATCATGCTGAATTAGTGTTCTACCAGGAAAATGGATTTCTTGTGGTGAAGAGAAGTGATGTGTTGGGAGCCATTACACGTGAGTCATTTAATATCTGTATTGCTGGTACGCATGGAAAGACTACCATTACTACAATGATTGGTCACATATTGAGACATACTGGATATGGCTGCAATGCTTTTCTGGGTGGCATTTCTGTGAATTATGGAACGAACTTCTGGAGCAGTGAAAATAATGTATGTGTTGTTGAGGCGGATGAATATGACAGGAGCTTTTTGAAGTTGTCACCTGATATCGCAGTCATTACATCTATGGATGCAGATCACCTTGATATATATGGTGATGAAGCTAGTTTACAGCAAACCTTTGTTGAATTTGGAAACCGGGTTAAAGAAGGTGGTTTGTTGGTTGGTAAATTCGGCCTGAGCAAATTGAAGGAAGTAACTGTTCGAAACAAAATTTCGTACAGTTTACAAAATGGGAGTGCCGATGTGTTTGCCAGTGACATCCAAATCCAAAATGGTGGTTATAAATATAATGTGCTGTGGAATGGCGGAGGGCTGAATGATGTTGAATTAAGAATAGGCGGTATGCACAATGTAGAGAATAGTGTGGCTGCTATGGCTATAGCGAATTACCTTAAAATAGATGGCGAAAAGATCAAAGAAGCAGTGAAAGCTTTCAAAGGGGTAAAGAGAAGGTTTGAATACATAATAGCACCTGAGGTGCATCAGGAAGGAGCTTATCGTTACCCGGTTTTTATTGATGATTATGCGCACCATCCTGAGGAATTAAAGGCTTTGTTGAAAAGTGCCCGCAGTTTGTTTCCGCAAAGAAAGATTACGGTTATTTTTCAGCCACATTTGTATACACGTACAAGAGATTTCGCAGAAGGATTTGCCAGAAGTTTATCACTGGCAGACGAGGTGGTTTTGTTGCCTATTTACCCAGCCAGGGAATTACCTATTGAAGGGGTAAATAGTGAAATGATATTAGCTGATATTGATATAGAGCATAAGAGTATTGTAAAGAAGGAAGATGTTGTGAGTTGGATGGAGCAGTATGTAAAAACGCTAAACAAGGAGTTTGGAGAAGTGATCATTACGGCAGGTGCTGGCGATATAGATACACTGGTGCAGCCATTAAAGAAAATAATTGAACAGGCATAAAGGAATTAAAAAATTAATAAACAACTGGTTTGCGTTTTAACAGGACGATACGGAAAATATTTTGGATCGTAATAGTGACCATCATTGGATGCGGATTCATTTCACTCTTGGTTGCTGCAAATAGTAAGGAACAGCAACATAAGTGCAAGGAAGTATCCATATCTATCATTGGTACAGGTGAAAAATATTATATTGGGAAAACTGATATTTCTGAAATTCTTAAAGCTGGAACAAATGACCGCCTAATTAATAGACCCTTGACCCAGATAAATCTTGCAAGGTTGGAGAGCTTGTTAGAAGATAATCCGTGGATTAAGGATGCTGAACTTTATTTTGACAGCAGAAGTGTGTTGCACGTAATAGTGACAGAGCGGCAGCCAATTGCCAGGGTGTTTGCAAAAAATGGCAATTCATTTTACATCGATTCATCTGGTTTACGCATGCCCTTGTTGAAAAAGGTAAGTGCCAGAGTTCCGGTTTTCACAAATTTTGTGGCAGCAAAAAAAATGTCGGCTAAAGACAGCATTTTATTGAATGAAATAAAGCAAATTGCGGTCTTTTTGGATAAAGAAACTTTTTGGAATTCACAGATAGCTCAGGTAGACATTATGGAAGACCGAAAGTTTGAGTTAATCCCGGTTATTGGCAGCCATATCATTCGTATTGGTAAGGCTGAATTTATAGATCAAAAACTGAGAAGACTTTTAGTTTTTTATAAGCAGGTATTAAGTAAGACAGGAATTGATAAGTACAGTGTGCTCGATTTGCAATACGAAGGACAGGTTGTGGCCATACAAAAAGGTGCATTTTCTTCAGTTGACTCTGTTCAGTTGAAAAAAAATATTGCAGAATTATTGAAAACAGGTCAATTGATGCATTTGAATGATAGCTTGCAACAGGCATCACTACGTTCAATCGCTCAACGCGTTGATTCTACATCTATAAATTATGCAGCAACTATTGAATCAGAAGAAGATTCTGGTTCGACTCATCATGATATAAATCCAGTTCTTAAAAAAGAACCTGTAAAAACCAAAATAAAAACACCTTCGGTTGAGGATAAGAAAGTGAAGACCAGTGAGCCGAAAAAAGAAATAAAACGTCCTAAAGCAGTAATGCCAAAGCGAGGATGAATGAGTACTGTTTTGGGTATGTGACTAGCATTTTTCAATGTTGTACATTATTAATTCTGTTGCCTGATAATAGCAACGGAGTCATCATAAAACAAAAACAAAATAGTATTCCAGCTTGCAGGCTTAAGAGTTAGAAAGCCTGTAGGTATAAAAAGATCCAATCCGATGTGAAGCCATAACAGATCAATATCTGGTAAAACAACTAAAAACAACATAAACATGAACAACGAGCAACCGATTATTGTTGGGCTCGACATTGGAACAACTAAAATTGCCGTGATCGCCGGCAGAAAGAATGAATTTGGCAAGCTTGAGATCCTTGGTTTCGGCAGGTCAAACTCTAACGGCGTGAAACATGGGCAGGTGCTCAACATCGATGAGACTATTAAAGCTATTCGAACGGCCCTTGAAAACTGTTATGCTTCCAATCCGAGCCTAGAAGTAAACGAAGTCTATGTCGGTATTGCAGGTCATCATATTAAAAGCCTGCAAACACGCGGTGACATTGTACGTCGTGATACTGAAAATGAAATTTCACAATTGGAGATTGATCAACTGATTGCAGATCAGTACAAGACTTACATTCCTGCCGGAGATCAGATCATTGATGTGATCCCTCAGGAGTTTACAGTGGACAATTTTCAAAACATTCCCGACCCTATTGGATATGGAGGTGTTAAAGTAGGTGCCAATTTTCACATCATTACCGGTGATAAGAATGCCATTCGAAACATTAATCGCTCTGTAGAACGCTCAGGGTTGATTACAAAAGACTTGGTTCTACAACCACTCGCTTCTTCTTCAGCTGTTATGGCCCAGGAAGATCTTGAAGCCGGTGTTGCTATTGTGGATATTGGTGGAGGAACTACAGACCTGGCAGTTTTTTATGAAGGTATTTTAAAGCACACCGCGGTTATCCCGTTTGCCGGAGAAAACATTACTAATGACATCAAGACTGGTTTGGGTGTCCTGAAGGCACAAGCCGAACAAATGAAAGTACAGTTTGGAAGTGCTCTGGCCAACGAAGCTAAAACCAATGCCTACATTACCATTCCTGGTTTGCGTGGCATGCCGCCAAAAGAAATCAGTGTGAAGAACCTGGCGAATATCATTCAGGCGAGAATGAGCGAAATTTTGGATTTTGTTACCTACCATCTGAAACAAGTTGGTTTGGATAACAAAATGCTAAATGGAGGTATCATTCTTACCGGTGGTGGTTCCCAGTTGAAACACCTGATTCAGTTAGCTGAGTATGTTACAGGTTTAAATTGTCGTATTGGCTTGCCAACAGAGCATCTAGCTGCAGGTCATATTGAAGAATTAGCCAAACCAACCTATGCTACTTGTCTTGGATTGATCTTGAAAGGTTATGATGATTATGAACATAATCGTAAACAGTTCCAGAAAGATTATAGAAAAGTAGTAGTACCCGAAACATTGAAGACCATAAAAGAGGAGGAGGAACAGGAACCAGAGGTGGCTGAAATACAACGGCCACGAAGAGGTGGTGTAAACAATTTCTGGGGAAAGTTCAAAAACAGCCTGATTGAGATTTTTAAAGAAGAAGAGGATAGGCAGTTGTAAAAAGAGTTTTCCGTCCTATGCAATTCAATTACATTAACTGCAATCACACTGGTGTGCGCACAAAATATTTTTTATGATCCATTTTGATTTACCGAAGGAACAATCTTCCATAATAAAAGTTATTGGTATTGGAGGTGGTGGAAGCAACGCTGTAAACCACATGTACAGCCAGCAAATAGAAGGCGTAAACTTTATTATCTGTAATACAGATGCTCAGGCTATTGCTTTAAGCAATGTGCCTAACAAGGTTCAACTTGGTCCCCATTTAACCCAAGGTCTCGGGGCCGGCGCTAATCCAGAGATTGGCCGCCAGGCAACAGAGGAATCTTTGGAAGAGATCAAACGCATGTTGGAAGTAAACACAAAGATGGCCTTTGTGACTGCTGGCATGGGTGGTGGTACCGGTACCGGTGGCGCTCCGATTATCGCAAAGATTTGCAAAGACCTGGGTGTATTAACTGTAGGTATTGTTACTACTCCATTTGCTTATGAAGGAAGAAAACGTCAGTTGCAAGCAGAAGAAGGTATCAAAATCCTGAAAAACTATGTTGATACGCTGCTGGTGATCAGTAATGATAAACTGCGTCACCAGTTCGGGAACCTGAAAATGAGGGAGGCTTTTGCCAAGGCTGATAATGTACTTGCTACAGCGGCTAAATGTATTACCGACGTGATCAACAGCACTGGCCAAATCAATGTTGACTTTGCCGATGTATGCACAGTAATGAAGAATGGTGGTGTTGCTATACTTGGTAACGCAGCCTGTGATGGTGAAAATCGCGCTCAAAGAGCAATTGAACAAGCGTTGAACTCTCCATTATTGAATGATAATGAGATCCGTGGTGCAAAGTGGATACTAATCAACATCAATTCAGCAGAAGGAGAACATGAATTTACCATGGATGAGGTCGATATCATCCAGAACTACCTGTTAAGCCAGGCTGGTGAAAATACTGATGTGATCCTTGGCTTGGGTTATGATAACAGCTTGGATCAAAAATTGGGAATTACGCTGATTGCTACAGGCTTCCAGTATCATGATCCATTTACAAAGAAAGCTGCTTCTAATGCTAAGCAAGAGCCGCAGAAAGAAGAGAAGATCGTTATGACTTTGGGAGGTTCCAATGAACCTGTTAAGCCAACAGCAGAAATAATTTCAGAACCAATTGATCCTTTAGCTCCTACATTAGTTGAAGAACCAAGAGCAGAATTGGATATTGAAATGCATCAATTGCCTTTCGTAGAAGAGAAGAAGAGTCCTTATGTTCAACAACCCAGGGAGGCCAACGAGGAGTCATCTTTCCATATGCAATTGAAGATTAAGGAGGAGCCCAGGCAACCTGAAGTTGATCCTGAAAAGATGGAATGGGAAATGAAGAAAAAGGCATTAGATGAAAAATTTGCGAGGTTGCACCAGAATATAATTGCACAGGCTGGCAATCCTGCAAGCCCTCAAGATAACCCGTCGTCTGCAGCGTCGGGTGGTTATCTGGCCAGACCATCCAATATTTATACAGATCAGAAGAAAGATGCATCTTCTTCTAAATCTGGAGAAGAACCGGTTTCGAAGCCTTTTGCAAAAATTGAGGATGATGATTTAAACATGCAATTAGTGATTCGAAATGACATTCCTGCGGCGGACGATACAAAGGCCCACCAGACTCCTCAACCTTTTAATGCTCAGGCAGATGAACTCCGTCAAGCCGGAGACGCAGCCGAAGAACAAAGACGGAGATCAGCTGAACGGCTACAAAAATTGCGCAACTTGTCGTTCAATGTGAATGCTGCTGACCCGAATAATGAGTTTGAAACAGTGCCAGCGTATATCCGCCGCAATATGGAATTATTCAACAATTCATCTTCTGTTGAAAATTTCTATAGTAACTATACTGTTAATTCCGATGGTAAAAGTGGTTCACATATTAGTACCATCAATACATTTTTAGATGGTAAAAAGCCAGACTAGACTTTTTACCTGCTGTTTTCCAACAGCATCATCTTTGTTTCAATGAAGCAATATATCGAAGCTTCTGTTTTTAGTTGTTCCCCCGCTGTTTCTCCAGCGGGGGTTTTTATTAAATCAGATGTTTGTGCCCCGGTATTTAAAAGCCTAAGTGCTAAAACCAGAGAGGTCTTTGAAATGCTAAAGGATTGTTAATGAAAGTTAATTATAAGAGAAGTTTTCATTACCTATGATTTAAATTGTAGTAAAATCAAATTTGGTTTCATCAAATTTATCTAACATTGCGCCGGTCTTTCCTGCTAAAGTGAACAAAGCAGGAAAATTGAACATTATAAATACAGATAAGTAACGATGCAAAAGCTTGCCAGAATCCCTGTGTTAAACCAATCCGTCCCAGTTGCTAAGATACTCTTGGTAGATGATGATGCGGATGATCTTCTATTTTTGTCTTCTTCTTTTTCAAAAGCTTCACCTGAGGTAAGATTAAAACAAGCCTACAGTGTAAGAGAGGCGATGATTTATCTAAACCGGCTGTCAGATGAACAACTGCCTTCCTTGATTGTTATTGATTATAACATGCCTTTACAAGATGGTTTGGACTTTTTGAAGATATTACATGAACAAGAGCGGTTTCGTGATATCAAAAAAATTGTATTAAGTACAGCGCAATCAGCTCTTATTAATAAAGTATGTGTGGAGCAGGGAGCCGATGCTTGTTTTACAAAACCTTTGAAATTAGAACAATATAGAGCCTTGGCTGAAAGGGCTTTAGAAGAATTTATAAACAATTGATGGCTTTAAATTACTGTATTGAATCCCTGTTTGCCCATCAAACAGGGATTTTTGTTTATAAACTGGTCACAAAGATGATTCTTGGCTGCAATTATGCTAATCATCGAACTTTGCTTACCTAAAAGAAGAAAATACTATGGCAACTGTACTCATTAGCGGGGGAACTGGTTTGATTGGAACTGTTTTGACGAAAGAATTATTAGGCAAAGGCTATAATGTCATTATTCTTTCGAGGGAGCCAAAGCAAACAAAAGACAATGAGGAAAGGATAAAGTATGCCGGATGGAATATAAAAGACCAGGCAATTGATAAAGTAGCTATTGAACAAGCTGATTATATAGTGCACCTTGCGGGCGCTAACGTAGCTGGTAGCCGTTGGACTGATAAAGGAAAAAAAGAAATCGTAGACAGCAGGGTGAATAGTAGCAGACTGCTGGTAAGAGCCTTACAAGAAACCAAAAATCATGTGAAGGCTGTGGTTTGTGCCTCAGCAATTGGTTGGTATGGACCTGATCCCCAGGTGCCAAACCCTCAGCCATTTGTTGAGAGCAACAAAGCCGATGATTCTTTTTTAGGTCGCACTTGCCAGCAATGGGAGTCAAGTATTGAACCTGTAATGGAATTAGGGAAACGACTTGTGAAGCTGCGTACAGGTATTGTCCTTAGCGAAGAAGGTGGCGCTTATCCAGAGTTCCGAAAATCATTGCAATTTGGTTCTGCTGCCATATTAGGAAGTGGAAGGCAAGTAATAAGCTGGATACATATAGATGATCTTGTTCGTATGTATATTGAAGCTATAGAGAATGAAAACTGGAAGGGGGCTTACAATGCAGTAGCTCCAAACCCTGTCAGCAATAAAGAGTTGGTGCTTGCTATAGCCAAAGAAAGTGGCCGTTTCTATGTGCCTATTCATGTGCCCCAATTAGCTCTTAAAGTTGTCTTAGGTGAAATGAGCATTGAAGTTTTGAAAAGCGCGACAGTAAGCTGCAGAAAAGTGCAGGAGACCGGTTTTCAATTCCTGTTTCCTACAATAGAAGCGGCCGTGCAAAACTTACAAAAGAAAGCCTCCTGAGTGGAGGCCGTTTTTTTATAAAGGTTTAATTTCCTGGGGCATTTGTGGTAATTCTTTTTGTGTGTACATTTTGGTCTCAACTTTTTTGGGATCGCCCCGGTAAGCCCAGGTTATATTGCCGATATATTTATTAAAAACGCGGTTCAGATCAGATAGGGTTACTTTTTTCATGTCATCTTTTATCGTATAAGCTCTTCGCCAGTTGCCGTTAATCACCTCATTTGAGGCTAGTGCGCCAGCCAGGGCGCTATTGGTTTCCTGTTGATAATATGTTTGGGTTACATAAACCGTTTTTATGTTATTGAGTTCTTCTTCTTTAAAACCTTCTTTCTTTACTTTATCAATCAGTTGGCGGGCTATTACAATGTATTTATTGGGATCGGTTGTGGTTACATAAATACTGGCGTAAGGTGTTAACCCTCCACTAAACCAGGTTGCGGGTGCATAAGAAAGGCCATTTTTGCTTCTTATTTCCACGAAATGCCTGTTATAAAAAATACGCATTGCCAGGATAAAAGCATCATAGTCTGGGGTACCCGGTTGCGGGGCGCTGGTAATACCCTGAATATAGTTGGTCGCAAACTCTTTTTCCTCATACTTCATTGAATTAGCTGAAGGAGCATAAGATTCTTTTTTAGGTGTGAAGGGTTTTCCGGCAGGTATTTTTGCTAAGAAGCTTTGTACCTTTTGTTGAAGGTCGTTTTTATCTATCTCGCCAACAATCACTATTAATAAGTGATTTCGATTGAAAATGGTTTGATAGTATTTTTTAGTTTCTTCAGATGTCAATTTACTAACGATCTCTATTGTGCCTTGTGGGTTTTTAGCGTAGTCTTTACCAGCAAAAGCCAATTGTTGTGCCATTCTCCTGATCGCATAATCAGGGTTGGATTCATTGGCTCTTAATACCGTAACAGCATCCTGTTTGATGCGCTCAAATTCTTTTGTATCAAATTTGGGAATGGTCATGGCATCTGTATATAACTGCCATACTGTTTCGAAATCACTTTTTATACAGTTCATTCTAAAGGTGGCATAATCCATTTCTGTGTAGCCGTTCATTTGGGCACTCGCTTTATCCAGTTTGTTTTTGAAAGCGTTTTTGTCGTCTTTTAATGTACCACATTCGGTTAGGGCAGTTAATGACAGACTCTCGATACCGGCTTTAGAGGCAGGGTAATTTTGAACGCCGCCTTTGATGATCGTCCTGACTTCTACTATTTCGTTGCCGCTGGGTTGAACGATTACATTAACCCCATTGATATTCATTTCATATGGTTCGCCCATTTGAGCGAAAAGGTATACAGGTGCTACAGATACTGTAAGCAGGATAATATGTTTCAGAATATGTTTCATGTCACAAGTCTTTTGATTTAAAGAATTCGCCAGGATTATATTTTTTATTCATTTCCGGACTAATGATCATACCCGCAACAAACGGCTTGTTCCTCATATATTTATTGACATAATTAGTTATGTCCTGTCTTGTAACTTTCATTACATTGTCTACATAGTCCGTAAAATAATCCAGGGATGTACTCGCCCACCAATAGGTTAACTGCATGGATAACCTGGAGGGCTTTTCATTTTGACGTATCTCATTCCGGCGAAACACTTCCTTGGCAGTTTGCAGCTGTTCATCAGTCAGGTAATTGGGATCGCCAAACTGGTTGATTTGGTTCATTACTTCCGCATAGCATTCCTTTAATTTATCGGGATTGGGAACAACAAATAACTGGATAGGTCCTACATACCGGTTTGTGACATAGTTGACACTCACATTAGTAGCTAATCCTTTATCGACCAAGGCCTGTTGCCATTTTGAAGCATTCAATTCAAGCGCTGTAGAAAAGATGTCGGCAGCCAAAGTTGCTGCAGAATCTTTACGATACTCAGGGCCCTGCCAAGTAAGCATTATAAATGGTGTTTGCGCTATAGAAGATTCCTTAATGAAGTAGTCTGTTTTCGTTAATGGTTTAAATTCAGGGATAGGAAACTTCACTTGTGGATCAAAGCCGCTATTGGGCCAGTCTCCATATATTTTGTTTGCCAGGGCAAAAGCCTGGTCGTGTTTTATATCGCCTGTTATGACCAGAATAGAATTGTTTGGATGATAGTATTTGTCTTTGATCACCATCATCTTTTCAGGCGTAGCTGTATTAATGATTTCGTGATCTCCAATGGGGTTTTTGCGGGTAAATAAATCTCCCCATAATCTTTTGCTATTTTCTATCCATAATTGAAATCCGGGATTGCTTTCTGCCCGCTGAAACTCACCATCAACAACCGGTCTTTCTTTTTGCATATCCTCGGCCCGGTAAATTGGAAAGCGCATAGCAGCGTTCATAAACTTTAAGCCAGCTTCCAGGCTATCTCTATCAAATGTAAAAAAGTAGTTCACCCGCTCTACGTCTGTGGTCCCGTTCCAAATAGCCCCTAACTCTTGGGTGCGCTCTATGAACTTCTCCTGATCGGGATAGTCCTTGTTGGCTTTAAAAAACATATGTTCAAACAAGTGGGATAAACCGCTATATTCGGGCCCTTCGGTGTAAGCTCCATTTTTAACGGCAATTTCAATGGTGGCTAATGGCACGCGGTTGTTTTCAATGACAACAACCTCAAGTCCATTGTTTAATTTTTGCCAATAATAGTTTGCAGGGAGTCGCGGTTGTGCCCAGGAAGAGAGCAAGGCACAACTTGCCAAAAGGCAAAAGAAACCTCGTTTCATATGATTGGTTTAGGTGAGAATGATATATCCTAATTTACGATAATTACTTCTCTATTGCATTTACGCCTGCATATTTTGGTTATGTGGCCAATGGTAAACATTCGAGAATTCTCCAATCACGGATAAGCGGTTGTGGAATCTTAGTTTATGCAGTTTAAGGCTACGGATGTCTTCCGGCAAGACTTTTCGGAACATGGGATGCATGGTGCCGCCTTTGGCACCAGCAGGTATAGATGGGTCGTATTGGTAAGGTGGGTCTACCAGGGTGCCCCTGGGATACATGATACCGGGCACTCCTTTTCCCCTGATGTCGAGGTCTTTCGGGTGATCCAGTCCTAAAGTATGGCCATATTCGTGAGCTGCTGTGGTAGAGCCTTTATACAAGTTTTCCAATTTGAAATAACCACTGTTGCAACCAAGGCCATCAACAAAAGAAATATTACCAATTGCGAAATCTTCTATCCTGAAATAATTGTTACGGGGAATGTCATTCTGTAGTACTTCCAACTCCGGGATGTCTTTGTTGAGTTCAGCGGTGATCCTGAAGATCACCTGGAAGTTGGTGCTGTCAAAGGAAATGGTTGCTGCTGGCTCATTCCACATGGTCTCTATTTCTTCACGTAATTGTTCGGTAATTTGTTCGTCGGCAGCATTGCCATACGTAATAATGTGTGAATGAATCAAAAGCACCTGTTTTCCTGCGTCTAATTCTACTTCTCCCATTAGCTTTCCAGTTTAAGAGCATATAATTTAATAGGTTCCTGTTTCCCTTTCAGCTCCATTTTGCCAATTTCTTCAATGTTATAGCCACTTGGAGGTTGAAAGTCATTCAGAAAGTCCTTTGATAATAAATAAGGCTCTTCCAGTTCCGCACACATACCACAAATACGGGCTGTCGTGTTCGTTGTGTCGCCACAATAAATAAGATCCCGTTTGATAATGCCAATCAGCCCGGAAGTGACTTCCCCGGCATGCACGCCTACTTTAAATTCAGGAACAATTCCATACTTTCTTTTATAGAATTTTTCTCTTCGTTTCAGCAGGAAGTAGGAGTTCCTGATGAATTTAAGACTGTGCGCTTTGTTTTCAGGTGTATTGAGCCAAGTGAGCACCATTTCGTCGCCTACATATTGGTAAATCTCTCCATTGTTGGCTAATACAGAAATTGTAATATCGCTAAAAAAGTTTCTAAGCAACCTGAAGTATTTCTCGTGGCCCAATTGTTCAGCAATCGTAGTAGAGGCATTCATATCCAGGAAAATGAAGATCCTGTTTTCAATCTTGGGTCTGTGGTACTCACCGCTCAGCATCCTCCAGAACAGCCCGGGGCCGTATTTGTCCGTGACCTCAAGGAGGATAATCGAGAGCAGGGTCATTAAGCCCATATCTATCAGGAAGATATTGAATGTCCGTGTTCTGACGATCTTGGTAAAAAAGCTATGGATAAAGTGATCAAAGTCGCGGTGGTAATGAAAGACAAAATAGCCCATCAATAATAGGAAGGCAATAATGAAAAACAAGAAGACCGTGATCAGGAGCTTAAAAATACTGGCCAGCCAGACAGGGAAGTGGTTAAAAGCCTTTTTCAGGAAGAAGATCAGAACCCCTGTAATGACAAAACCGATGATGCCGAAAGTGAAAGAAAATTCCGGCATGGAAACTTGCACTCCCAGGTCGTAAGCCCTTCTGATCAAGTTCTCATAAAATACGATCCCGAAAACAATCCAGATCAATGAAATGACAATTAGGGTGCGCAGGCGGTAATAAAAAAAGTTTCTGGGCATAGACATTTTAACAATTAAATATGAAACGCCAAACATCAAAAGGAGAACTTATTTCAGGTTTGACATTTCACATTTGGCTCACTGCTACTTATGCAAATGTTGTGCTTAAATCTTTTTTAATTCCGAATTGGCTTTCCGCGCTTTAACACACTTTGGATCCTCTCCAGGGTTTTCTTCTCTCCACAGAGTGAAAGAAAAGCCTCCCGCTCCAGGTCGAGCAGGTATTGTTCGGAGACCAATGTAGGCTCGCTCAGGTCGCCGCCACACATTACATAAGCCAGTTTCCGGGCTACCAATGCATCGTGGTCGGTTGCATAGTTTGCACGGTTCATGCCATGTATACCAGCATATAAGGCTCCTAATGCACTTTGGCCGAGTACTTTGATGTCTTTTCTCTGGATAGGTTGTACATAACCGCTATCAAATAGTTCAAGTACTGATTTTTTGGCTTCTGTTATCCGGCGTGATTGGTTCACAGAGATTTCATCCAGGCCTTTCCTGTAAATGCCCAGGTTGAAAGCTTCAAATGCTGAGGTCGCAACTTTGGCTGTGGCAATGGTGAGAAAACGGTTTTTGAGGGTAATGGTCTCCGGCTCGTCGTGGTGCATTTCATCAGAAGCGCGTACTACAAACTCTTTGGTGCCGCCACCGCCGGGGATCAATCCAACGCCTAATTCTACCAGCCCTGTATAGGTTTCAGCCGCTGCACAAACTTTATCACTGTGTAAGCTTATTTCGCAGGCACCCCCTAAGGCCAAACCATGAGGAGCCACTACCACCGGTATAGACGAGTAGCGGCAGCGCATCATTGTATTCTGGAACATGCGTACGGCCATATCCAGTTCATCCCAGTCCTGTTCTACGGCAAACATGAAGATCATGCCTACGTTGGCACCGGCGCTAAAGTTTGCGCCTTCATTGGCAATTACAAGACCTTTAAAGTTCTTTTCTGCCAGTTCAATTGCCTTAGTCACGCCGGCCAATACATCGCTTCCCATCGTGTTCATCTTGGTACTCCATTGTATACCGAGCACCTCCTCACCAATGTCATAGACCTTACAACTGTTGTTGTTCCAAACCAGCTTGTCTTTGTAATTGCTTAGTATAATGAATTCATTGCTGCCAGGTATGTGTTTATAGCTTTTGCTTTGCGGGTCGTAGGATAGTTTTTTGCCGTTCTCAATTCTGTAAAACGATTGGTGCCCACCTGCCAACATTTCTTCTACCCAAGGTGCTACTGAATAACCGGCTTCCTTCATTTTGGTAACAGTAGATGCAACACCCAGCACATCCCAGGTTTCGAAAGCTCCGATCTCCCAACCAAAGCCCGCCATCATTGCATCATCGATACGGTACACTTCATCGCTGATCTCGGGAATGCGGTGTGAAACATATGAGAATAGCCCAAAGTGGAAATGGCGATAAAACTCCCCGGCTTTATCCTGGCCAGCCATCAGCATCTTCAAACGTTGGTTTAAGTCATCAACCGGCTTGGCGGTTTCAACTGATGCGAACTTTGGCTTTTGCTGTGGCTTATATTCAAATGTTTGCAGGTCAAGGGTGTAGATCTCTCTTTCTCCCTTTTCTCCTTTTTTCTTAGCGAAGAAGCCCTGGCCTGTTTTATCTCCGAGCCATTTATTTTCTACAACCTTGTCCAGCCAGGTTGGGATTTGGAATGTTTCCCTGGCTTCATCGGTGGGACAGCTTTCATAAACCCCTTTTGCCACTTTAACCAGTGTGTCGATACCTACAACATCTGCTGTGCGGAAAGTGGCGGACTTCGGGCGGCCAATGATAGGCCCGGTAAGTGCGTCTACTTCGTCGATGGTTAGTCCCATTTTCTCAATAAGTCCAAAGATAGCCATGATGCCATAGACACCTATACGGTTGGCAATAAACGCAGGCGTGTCTTTAGCCAGTACGGTGGTTTTGCCCAAAAACAGGTCGCCATAGTGCATTAAAAAGGAAACGACTTCGGGGTCGGTATCTTTTGTGGGAATGATCTCTAACAACCGTAAGTAGCGTGGAGGGTTGAAGAAGTGGGTGCCACAGAAATGCTTTTTGAAGTCATCACTCCTGCCTTTACTCAACAAGTGTATGGGAATGCCCGATGTGTTGGAGGTAATCAGCGTGCCGGGCTTCCGGTATTGTTCCACTTTTTCATATAAAGCCTGCTTGATGTCAAGACGCTCCACGACGACTTCAATGACCCAGTCGCAGGTGGAAATATCTTTCAGGTTATCATCAAAGTTGCCGGTCGTTATCCTTTTTGCGGCATCCGGGTAATATAGAGGGGAGGGGTTGCTTTTGATGGCTGCCTGGAGGGCATCGTTGACTAATTTATTACGGGCAGGCTTGTTTGCCGATTCCTTTGCGTCTTCCGGAACAATATCCAGCAGTAAAACCTGGAGGCCTATTCCTGCAAAATGACAAGCTATCCTGGAACCCATAACGCCGCTGCCTAAAACAGCTACTTTCCTGATGATTCGTTTGGTCATAGTGAATTAGTTAGTTATGCAACTATTACTTATGAAGATAATTCAAAAATGAGAACGAGTCAACTGGGGGAGATGGGAATGTAGGGAACGGAAGGAATGACAAATGATTTGAATGACGAATGGGGGCATATGGATGACAGATGAGAGAAGTGATGATAAATAATTGGTAATTAATAATTGATTATTGGTGATTGAGGGGGAATGGTAGTTTAGGTGGCTGAGGGAGCGGGTTGGGGGGCGTCAATACGGAGTTCAATAGGAGTACCTATGGAGTAACCTAGGAGTATGGTCTCTATAAGGTCTCTATAACATCTCTATAAGGTCTCTGTAAGGTCTCTATAAGGTTGGGGAGGAAATGTAAAATGTAGCATAGAAAATGTAAAATATAAAACCGGGGTTTGTAGGAAGGGAAAATGCAAAAGCTTGGCGGATATTGCCAGGGAGAAAATGTTGGGGAGTGGGCAAAATGGACAAATTCCTTACATACCTTCCATGAAATTATGATTCATGGGTGCAAACAATTAACAGGCAAAGAGGCTGCGAATTATACGTGGAAGAATATCTTTATTCTTTAAACAACCTAATCATGAGATCAATCAATACGGCACTTCTTTCTTTTGGCATGTCAGGAAGGGTGTTTCATGCACCTTTTTTGCAATTGCATCCTGGATTTACTTTAGCAGGCGCGTGGGAGCGTAGTAAAAATGTGATCAGGGAGTACTATCCTGAAGCTAAATCGTATAAAACTTTAGAGGAACTTTTGGCTGATGATTCTGTTGAATTAGTAATTGTCAATACACCTAATTATACTCATTTTGAATATGCAAAGGCTGCTTTGCTGGCAGGCAAGCATGTGATCGTTGAAAAGCCTTTTACGTCTACAGTGAAAGAAGCAGAAGAGCTGGTTTCCCTGGCCGGGCAAGAAGGCAGATACCTGTCCGTTTATCAAAACCGCCGATGGGACAGTGACTTTAAAACGGTGAAGAAGGTGATCAATGAAGGACTGCTGGGAGAGATTGTTGAAGCTGAAATACATTTCGACCGTTTTAATCCCATACTGAGTCCAAAACAACATAAAGAAGTGCCTGGACCAGGAACCGGAATTTTGCATGACCTAGGACCCCATATTATTGACCAGGCTTTACAACTCTTTGGTGAGCCGGAAGCTCTTTTTGCTGATTTGCGCTCTCTTAGACCTTCATCACAGATCATTGATAATATGGATATCCTGCTGTACTATCCGAACCTTCGTGTACGCCTTAAAGGTGGCTATTTTGTAAAAGAGCCTCTGCCAGGATTTATTCTTCATGGCCGCAATGGTTCGTTTTTGAAGCAGCGGGCTGATGTGCAGGAAACAGAGTTGCAGGCTGGCATGAAGCCTGGTAATAACGATTGGGGTAAAGAACCAACATTGGCAGAAGGTCTGCTTCATGTGGTGAAAGGTGGACAAGACGTTCGTATGCATGTACCAACCTTGCAGGGCAATTATCTAGATTATTTCAATGGCATTTATGAAGCATTGGTCAATAACAAACGTTTGCCAGTGACTGCTGAAGAAGGTTTGCTGGTGATGCGCGTGATTGAAGCAGCGTTTGATAGCAATGAAGTGAGGAAGGTAATTGAGATGGCAGCCTCTTAGAAACAGTAAATCGGGTTCATAATAAGCGACTTATTTAGCCGGTATTCCAAGTGCCGGCTTTTTTATTATTCATCCTTCCAATTGTCCATTCAAAAAGTTTAACACTGTCACATATCAACTGCATATCAATTTTGCGCCCGAATCTTATAACTATTTTCAAATATTATGTAAATATTAGGCTGCGCAAGGCAGTTAGCTTTGCGGTGCTTAAAAATGGAAACCGATATGTCACATTGTTTAAAAGTAATAAAAGCATGGGCAGTTGTATTTTTTGCTGTCATGCTTTTTAGTCAGCATGGATTTGCGCAAGGACGTTTTACCATTAGTGGTACCATCACGTCTGGCCGGACAGGAGAAAAGTTAATGGCTGTCAGCATTAGAGTTGCAGGTACTTCTATTGCAACTGCTTCTAATGAGTATGGCTTTTATGCGCTTTCACTACCAGCAGGAAAACATCATATTGAATTTAGTGCTGTTGGTAGTAAGACCTTTTCCCTTGATATCAATCTTCAACGGAATACAGTACAGGATATCAGCATGCAAAGCGAAGAGAAACAACTGCAGGATGTGGTGGTAATGGCCAGGAGAGGGGGACGAAATATCAGTAGCCCACAGATGGGTGTAGAACGATTGCAGATTGCTGAAATCAAGAATATTCCTGTGTTGTTTGGCGAGCGTGATGTACTGAAGACCATTCAACTCTTGCCGGGCATCAAGCCTGCAGCAGAAGGTGGAAGTGGTTTTTATGTGCGGGGCGGTGCTGCTGACCAGAACCTGATATTGCTGGATGAGGCTCCTGTATACAATGCTTCGCACCTGATGGGTTTCTTTTCTACTTTCAATTCTGACGCTATCAAGGATGTTACAGTTTACAAGGGTGGCATGCCTGCACAATATGGAGGAAGGCTTTCTTCGGTTCTTGATATTAAAATGAATGAAGGCAACAACCAGGATTATGCAGTTAGTGGAGGTATAGGACTGATCTCTTCGAAAGTGAATGTGGAAGGACCCGTACAGCAAGGTAAAAGCTCCTTCCTGCTATCCGGTAGAAGAACTTATGCAGATATGTTTTTAAAACTATCTCCGGATTCTTCCATCAACAGGAATAAATTGTATTTCTATGATTTGAACGCAAAGATCAATTATAAGTTAAGTAAAAGGGATCACCTCTACCTGTCAGGCTATTTCGGTCGTGATGTATTAGGCGTTCAAAACAAATTTGGCATCGATTGGGGCAATGGGACCGGTACTTTGAGGTGGAACCATATCTTTAGCAGTAAGCTCTTTGCCAATACCTCTCTGATCTTCAGTAACTACAATTACAACATCAAAGTAAGGAATGAAGCGGATGATTTTACCATTTTCTCTCAGATCCGCGACTGGAACATCAAGCAGGATTACCAATGGTATTTGAGCAACAGGAGCTCTTTCCGGTTTGGCTTCAATTCTATTTATCATGCGATCCGTCCCGGGGAAGTAAGGGCCAGTGACGCTTCAAGTATTGCCGATTTTTACCTGCAGAAAAGATATTCCTGGGAAAATGCCGCCTTCTTTTCACATTCATGGAAGGCAAGTGAAAAACTCAATTTCACTTATGGTGTTCGCCTGACTTCATTCAGCGTATTGGGAGCAGGTGATTATTATTCGGTTGATGAAGATGGGAATGTTACAGATACCACGCATTATCAAAGAGGAGCATTTGTGAAGACGTATATCAATCCTGAACCAAGGGTCGCTGCCAGTTACAAGTTGAACGATCGTTCTTCAATTAAGGCATCATATGTGCGGAACGTGCAAAACCTGCACCTGATCTCCAATTCCACTACTTCTAATCCAAGCGACAAATGGGTGGCCAGTTCCAATATCATAAAGCCTGAGATCTCTGACCAGGTATCTGTTGGCTACTATCGCGATTTTGCCGATAACAAATATGAGTTTACCCTGGAAGCATATTATAAAGACATGCAAAACCAGATTGATTACCGTAATGGAGCTGATATATATACAAACGATGCCATTGAATCTCAACTGCTGTTTGGAAAAGGGCGTGCCTATGGAGCTGAATGGCTGTTGAAAAAGCGCGAAGGAAGATTTACTGGTTGGCTGAGTTATACTCTATCTAAAACCGAGCGCCTTATTGATGGCATTAACAACAACCAGTGGTATAATGCCCGACAGGACCGCACGCACGATATTGCTGTAGTAGGTTCATACCAGCTTAATAAAAAATGGACAGTTTCTGCCAACTGGGTGTTCTCTACCGGTAATGCAGTTACTTATCCTGCCGGAAAATACATTTTAGATGGCCGCCCTGTTTTTTACTACACCGAGCGAAATGGCTACAGGCTTCCCAGTTATCACCGCCTTGACCTGGGTGCTACCCGGCAACTGAAGCAAAAAGGCCGTTTTAGTTCCGAGCTTTCTTTCAGCCTGTACAATGCATATGGAAGAGAGAATCCTTTCACGGTTAACTTCCGTGAAAAGGAAGACAATCCACAGAAGACGGAAGCCGTGCAATATGCACTGTTCAAGTATGTACCATCTATTGCTTACAGTTTTAAATTTTAATCATGAAAAAAGTATCAAATTATATAGTACCGTTGTTGTTTTTGTTCTTCCTGGCCTCCTGTGAAAAAGTAGTTGATGTAAAGGTGAAAGGAGCAGAAAAGAAATATGTGGTCGAAGGCGTTCTGACCAATGAAACCGGGAAATGCGAAGTGAAAATTTCGCAAACCCTGAACCTGGATGATGATAATACTTTTAATGGAGTAAGTGGTGCCCAGGTTACCATTACAGATGATAAAGGTGTCGTCTCAACGCTTTTAGAAAGTGCTCCCGGTATCTATAGAAATAACCTCGCCGGTAAGCCCGGAACAACATATACAATGGAGGTTCATATATCAGGAAATAAATTTACTGCGCAGTCCACTATGCCGAATCCTGTTGCTATTGACAGCTTGTATATTTCCTCAATGGATATGATGGGAGATAAGACATTAATGCCCAATATTGTCTTCCGGGACCCTGCTGAAAAAGGAAATGCTTACCGTTTTATCCAATACCTGAATGGGAAAAAATCAACTGACATCTTTGTTCAGAATGATGTGCTTTCAAATGGAAGGCTCAATACGACTACGCTCTTTCAACATGACAATGATTTGAAAAAGGGAGATAGTGTGGGGGTTGATATGTTATGTATTGATAATAACGTTTATAAATACTGGTTTAGTTTATACCAGGGGGCAACAGGAGAGGAGGATTCAGCTTCTCCTGCAAACCCGGAAACCAATATCAAAGGAGGGGCCCTTGGTTACTTTAGTGCGCATACAGTGAGCAGAAAAGCAGTAACTGTAAACTAAGGTCCGGGAGCATTCTCAATATGAAAAGCAGACTGATCATGAATAAATTGAAATAAATCTGCCGGTAAATCGTTATCTATGCTGGTAATCAATTTTTTCATCATCAGCCTGCTTTTTGTGCGGTAGGATCAATATTTTATGAAAATAAATCTGTGTTTTCTTCTATTTCTTTTGCCAGGTTTTTCACTGCACGCCCAATATTCATTTGCAAGTTTCACAGATAATAATCCAACTTATTTCCAAAATGACCAGGTATTGATTCCTGAAAGACCGCCCTATGCAAAGTTGTACCAGCGCAACTATGGAGCGATCATTGGTATTCAAAAGGGCAAGGCAACTTCGTTTGAGTTTGGGGGAGAGGCGCATTGGCGTAAATTAAGCCTGCTGAAACCGCACATCACGGGAGCAACAGCCAATATTGAATATGACTTCAGAGACCATGTAATCGGCTATAAGGCTGGCATGTGGATGAAACGGGGGCGTGTTAATCTGACCTATGGCGGCAACCTGGTTTATTTTACAGATTTTAATGGAAAAAGCAGGTATGGAGCGGGGCCGTCTGTTGGTTTCAGGTTACTGGGTTTTCACCTGGTGAATGGCGTTAATTTCCTGGCTGGAGATAAAGATCTGAAGGCGAATACATTATACGTTACCCTTCGATACTACTTTCCTATAGAAAATAAATTTACCTGGGACAAGAAAACGCAAAAGAAGAAAGAACGGGAAAAAAAGCAAAGAATAAAAGCCAGGGAAAAAAAGCGGAAGGAAAGGGAAAAGAGAAGAGAAGAAAACCCGAGTCTTCTCGATAGAATAAAGAAGCCTTTCCAAAAATCCGAAAGCTAAATCGTCGAACGTAAATAGCATGATTGCGGCGGACTGGGAGTGTTTATTCTCCAATCACCTTTATCAACATTCCCTTGGTTACACCGTCATTCAGTTGCATGCCATTCAAAATAGCGAGTTCTTCCAACTTGTTGGCTGGCATATTCAGGTTGCGTAATGCTTGATCCAGCGTTCCGGACTGAGCAACGGTTTTGATGCGAACCCGTTGCGGCTTTTTATTCAACTTGGACGTATCCGTTAACTGCCTGAAGTTCTGCATCGTATTTTGAAAAGTGGGCGCGTAGTTGTTGAAGTCTGACAGGCCGGACACGCCAAGCAATACATAGTTGATGTCGTTATACCTGATAATGTAAGACAATGTTCTGACTGCAGCCTGTTGCTGTTGCTGCGGTTGTTGGTCGGCTATCATGGCAAAAGCAGGGAGGCCGTTTACTGTTAATTCCTTTGATTCTACCACTTGCAACTTGTATTGTTGTAATACTGCATTGGCTGCTTCTTTGGGATTAGCACCTTGGGCAAGCGTCAGCATCATCATAGCCTTACCATCTTTGGGTGCAACTTGTACAGCCTGGGGCGTATTCTGGTAAGACCAGCCCTGTGGCACAGGAAACTGAAATTTTAATTGAGGGTGATAAAATACACTGTTTTCCAAATAACCTTGCCTGGGGTCTTCTCCATACACGATGCCTTCTATCCTTTTCAGGTATTCATCACGGTTAATTTTCGCATTGGTAAGGTTTAGCTTTTGTTTCCATTCAGTAGCTAATTTTGCTACAGTTGTATGCCTATCTCCCGGGTTAGGGTGTGTTGATAAAAATTCAGGCAATTCTTCGCCATCGCCTTTCTGTTGCTCTCTTTCCAGGGTAGTAAAGAAACCTGCCATTTCTTTGGCATCATAGGCAATTTTTGAAGAATATTCAACACCCAATCTGTCGGCTTCCCTTTCAGCATCACGTCCGAACTTGAGTAACAATAAAGAAAGCCCTTGTGAGGCTGTTTCTGCAAACTGTGACAGACCTGGTGCTAGCACAATGCCTGCCATCAATCCTATTTGTCCCAGCATAGCATTTCGTTGTTGCTCCACAGAATGGCGTGCTGCAATATGTCCTATTTCATGGCCTAATACGCCTGCAAACTGTGCTTCATTATTCAAATAGGCCATGATGCCCCTGGTAAAGTAAACATATCCTCCTGGTATAGCAAAGGCGTTCAGTACGTCGGAATCAAGTATCCTGAATTCATAATTGATATTGGGGCGGTGGGAGATGGCTGCCATTGCCTTCCCTTTTTCAGTGATAAAGTTCTGCAAGTCTTTATTGTCTAACAAGCCGTACTGCGCAATGATCTGCGGGTCTGCTTCTTTTCCCATCGCCAATTCCTGTTGTTCAGACATCAGTACCACCTCGCGCTTGCCTGTTACAGGGTTCCTGGCGCAATTGTTAAAGAGCAGTACTGCTGCTAGACAACTGATGATGATTTGCCTGTTCATAAGGGTTATGAGTTTTAATAATATAAGTATCTTCTATAGCAATCCCTTCACAATTACTATATGCAATAGAAATGCCAATGGCAGAAGTTGAATATATTGTCATAGTATGACAACAGAAGAGACAGCAGCCTAAAAGAATAATTTTTAAAAGTCATAGAACATCGCTATATTTACGAACAGTGTTCTACAAAATAACAGTATGGGGATAGCCGAACGCAAATTGAAACAAAAAGAAGAGCTAAAGGCCAGGATATTAATCACTGCCTGGCAGTTGGTAAAAGAGGAGGGTTGGCAGTCTCTGTCGATCCGGAAGATCGCTGATGCCATTGAGTATAGCGTTTCGGTTATTTATGAGCATTTTGGTAGTAAAGAAGCTATCCTGCTGGAGTTTGGTAAAGAAGGGTTTGGCTTGCTAGCCAAAAAGATTCTGAAGGCAAAAGAAAAGTCCAATGATCCTGCTGAGCAGTTGAAAAATATAGCAAATGCGTACTGGAATTTTGCATCAACAAATAAAGAATATTATCAGTTGATGTTTGGCCTGGGGATGCCTGGTTGTGAATTGGAAAAATGTATACCTGAAAGAGCCAATTTCAGGAAATTGATAATGGAACCAATTTCTGAGCTTATTGAAAAAAGTAAAAACCCGGATATTAACCCTTGTCTGAAATATTATACATTTTGGTCCATATTGCACGGGTTGAACTCCATAAAGATGATGGAAAATACAGGGGTCTCCAATGAACTAAACAAAATGGTAATGGAAGATGCCATTGCAGGGTTTATAAAAAATCTGGGTTAAGCTTTTATTTTAATAATTTTTTAGTACTAAAAAATTTAGTATTTTTATACTTCTCTTTTTAGATAATTTTTTCATCGAAACCAACGATTATGTGTACCAAATTTCAAATACCCTGGTACCGTACTCATGAATGTCACAATAGCTACTCTCTATACCTGTTATTATGGTCAACAGGTGCAGCATGTTTAAACATCTTGTTATTCATTTCTTAACTGGAAAGCAGCATGCTTTTCAAATCCTTACAACCATGTTCAAGTCTATAACCAATAAGCAAACAAAACAGTTTTTTTGTAGCATAGGTACAATCATAATTTACTATGCATGCAATCCATCATCCGGAAATGAAAATATGACTCAGCCACCACCATCATTACCGGTGGTAACAGTCATCAATATGCCTGCCACTACTTACCAGGAATATTCAGCCTCGCTGGAAGGAATAAAGGATATAGAAATACGTCCGCAGGTGGAAGGTTACCTGGAAAGGATTTATGTTGACGAAGGCGCTTATGTAAGAAGGGGACAACCTTTATTTCAGATCAACGTAAGGCCATACCGCGAGAAATTGAATAATGCACGAGCAAGTTTGGCTGCTGCTAAGGCCAACTTGTCGAATGCAGAAATCAATGTTTCTAAACTGACACCTCTGGTTCAGAATAATGTTGTATCGGATGTGCAGCTCAAAACGGCCAAAACAGCATATGATGCTGCAGTTGCCAATGTAGCACAGGCTCAAGCTATGGTGGCCAGTGCGCAGATCGATCTTGGATATACATCGATCAAAGCACCGGTAGATGGTTATATCGGGAGAATTCCTTTCAAAACAGGAAGTCTTGTACTCATGAATACGCCGCAAGCATTGACTGTTATTTCAGACATAAAAGAAGTGTATGCTTATTTTTCATTGAGCGAAAATGATTTTATTCAATTCAAAAATCGGAATGAAGGCAATACGATTGAGGAAAAGATAAAAAAGATGCCGCCTGTCGAACTGGTATTACCTGACGGCAGCCTTTATCCGCAGAAAGGTAAAGTACAGATTGTAGCCGGGCAGTTCAACAACACGATTGGAGCAATCACTTTCCGGGCTGCTTTTCCTAACACGGACAGGTTATTGCGTTCCGGTAATACTGGCAAAGTGCGTATAGCAAAAGAGCTGAAGACTGCGCTGGTAGTACCTCAGGAAGCTACTTTCGAAATACAGGATAAAGTATATGTTTTTGCTGTAGGCGATAGTAATAAAGTTGCGAGCAAACCTTTGATGATCTCAGGTAAAACGGAAGCTTACTATTTTGTTGAAAGCGGTGTGAAGGCCGATGAAAAAATTGTTTTTGCCGGCATTGGCAACCTGAAAGATGGAATGGTGATTGTGCCGCAGCCGATATCAACAGATAGCTTGTTTAAGGTAAAACCTCTATAAGTCCGGAAGCCTAAAAGTCTGTCAATTTCCTGACGTCCTTAGAATAATTATTTATCAAAAGACAAAAATGGAAGCTCATGCTTAAAAGATTCATTGAGAGGCCCGTTTTATCAACGGTTATATCTATCATTCTGCTTTTGTTGGGCGGGTTATCACTATTCTCATTACCGGTTACCTTGTTTCCCGATATTGCGCCGCCGAGTGTACAGGTAACGGCATTTTACCCGGGCGCCAATGCCGAAGTGGTGGCACGTTCAGTAGCTACTCCTATAGAAGAAGCCATCAATGGCGTGGAAAACATGACCTATATGACTTCCAACTCCAGTAACGATGGAAGCATGACGTTGACCGTTTACTTCAAACAAGGCACTGACCCCGATATTGCATCTGTCAATGTGCAAAACCGTGTATCCAAAGCCGTTAGTCAAATACCGCAGGAAGTAATCCAGTCGGGTATTTCCACGCAAAAAGTACAGAACAGTATCATCATGTTTGTGGCACTATCAAGTGACGACCCTAAGCAGTATAATGAACTTTTCCTGGAAAATTATATAAAAATAAATCTTATTCCCCAGGTACAACGTGTGCCCGGTGTGGGACAGGCTTTGGTATTTGGTACCAAAGATTATTCCATGCGTATCTGGCTGAAGCCCGACCGGCTGAGCGCAAACAACCTTTCTCCGCAGGATGTGTTGAATGCCATCAGGGATCAAAACCTGGAGGCAGCTCCTGGACGCGTGGGCCAAAGCAGCCCTGAAACATTTGAATACGTACTTAAGTATAAGGGTAAGCTAAGCCAAAATGAAGACTACGAAAATTTTGTCATTAAGGCAAATCCTGACGGTTCAATGCTCCGTTTGAAGGATGTGGCCCGTGTAGAATTTGGGTCTTATACCTATTCTTCGAACAGCCGGATGGATGGAAAGCCGGTGTCTGGTTTTGCCGTTTTTCAAACAGCCGGATCCAACGCCAACGATATCCTGACAGAGGTGGAGAAATTGCTGAATGATTTTTCTACCAGTCTTCCCAAAGGTGTAAAGACCACCACTATGTATAACTCCAAAGAGTTTTTGGATTCGTCAATTTACCAGGTGCGTGAAACTTTGCTTATCGCATTCGGGCTGGTATTTATCATGGTATTTTTATTCCTTCAGAATTTCCGTTCTACCTTGATCCCGGCTATTGCCGTACCTGTTGCCATTATTGGTACCTTTTTCTTTTTGCAGTTGTTTGGTTTTACACTTAACCTGCTTACTTTATTTGCATTGGTATTGGCAATTGGTATTGTGGTGGATGACGCCATTGTAGTAGTGGAAGCTGTACATACCAAAATGGAGCGAACGAAACTGCCTGCAAAGGAAGCTACGATACAATCCATGAATGAAATTTCAGGCGCCATCATATCCATCACGCTGGTAATGGCGGCGGTGTTTGTGCCAGTTGGTTTTATGCAGGGTCCTGCAGGTGTGTTTTACAAGCAGTTTGCATTTACACTTGCTATCGCCATTTTAATTTCTGCTGTAAATGCATTAACGCTTAGTCCTGCTTTGTGTGCGTTGTTTTTGAAAAACCTGCATAGTGATGAGGAAGGAAATGTGCATAAGACGAACAAAGGATTTGCAGGGCGTTTCTTCGACGGTTTTAATGCTGGTTTTAGCGCCATAACAAACCGGTATATACAGAGCCTGCAATTTTTGATCCGTCACAAATGGATCGCTCTAACGGGTTTGGCGGTTGTAGCAGCTACCAGCTTCTGGTTGGCAAATAAAGCTCCGACCGGGTTTATTCCTACAGAAGATCAGGGTTTTGTTTTGTATGCCGTTACTACTCCTCCCGGCAGTTCGTTGGACAGAACCCGCCAGTCTACAGAAGCTATTGACACTATTATCCAAAAGGAGGCAATGACGGATCACCTATATACTATTGATGGGCTGAATTTTATCAGCTTTTCCAATGCCTCTTCTTACGCCGCCGGGTTTATCAGGCTGAAAGACTATGATAAAAGAGGGGCCTTGAAAAATCCAGAGCAGATTGCCGGTATGCTAACTCAGAAGGTAAGCCAGGTAAAAGGCGCCAACACCTTCTTCTTTAACTTTCCCACGGTGCAGGGTTTTGGTAATGTGAGCGGTTTTGAATTTATGCTGCAGGACAGGACGAATGGTCCCTTAGACCGTTTGGGCAATACGGCTTATGCTTTTATCGGCGCCCTGATGCAAAGGAAAGAAATCGCATATGCTTTTACAACCTTTGCCTCAGGCAACCCTCAGTATATGGTTGAAGTGGATAATATAAAGGCAAAGCAACTAGGCGTATCTATCAGCGAGCTGATGCAAACCATGCAGATTTATTATGGGAGCAGCTTTGTTTCAGATTTTAACCGGTTTGGAAAATATTACCGCGTTATGGCGCAGGCTGATATTCCCTATCGTGCCGACGCCAATTCACTGGAAGGCATCTATGTTAAGAACAACCTTGGTGAAATGGTGCCGGCTAAAACATTAGTGTCATTCAAACGTGTGTTTGGTCCGGAAACAGTAACACGTAACAACCTGTTTAATGCAGTTGCCATCAACGGTTTACCCAAACCGGGATATAGTACAGGTGATGCCATTAAAGCTATTAAAGAAACTGCGAAACAGGTATTGCCCAGAGGATATGCCTTTGAATGGACAGGTGTAACAAAAGAAGAAGTCAAAACAGGTAGCCAAACAGCTTTTATCTTTTTGCTCAGTGTCATATTTGTATACTTCCTGCTGTGTGCCCAGTATGAAAGTTACATTCTGCCGCTCGCTGTTATTTTAACGGTTCCCACAGGGATATTAGGCGTGTTTTCATTTATTCGCTTTTTTGGCATTGATAACAATATATACGTCCAGATAGGCATGATCATGCTCGTAGGTTTGCTGGCGAAAAATGCGATCCTGATTGTTCAATATGCTGTACAGCGCAGAAGATCCGGTATGGGGCTTGTTGAATCTGCCCTGGAAGGATCAAGACTCAGGCTGCGTCCCATTTTGATGACTTCTCTTGCATTTATCGTAGGATTGATACCATTGACATTGACTACCGGCGCTTCTGCCCTCGGAAATCATTCTATCGGTATAAGCGCTATAGGCGGTATGCTTTCCGGCGTTATTCTCGGAGTATTGATCGCTCCTGTATTGTTTGTTATTTTTCAATACCTGCAAGAGAAAGTTGTAGGTAGGCCAAATCATAGAGATGTTTCCACTATGAATCATTGAGTAGAATAATATTTTCAATGAAATCAACTACGTAGTATATGATACATAGCATCAACTATAAATTATATTTCGGTCTTTTTCTACTGATTATTTTCGTTTCATCATGCAGGGTAGGAAAAGAATATCAACAACCGGAATTAGAATTACCAAAGCAGTTCAATCCGGTAAGTTTTTCTGATACCAGCAGTATAGCTGATATAGAATGGAAAAAGTTTTTTGCCGATACTATTTTACAAGATTTAATAGGGAGAGGAATTACTTATAATCACGACATGTTACTTGCCATAAAAAGAATTGATATTGCGCAGCAACAGCTAAAACAATCAAAAGTTTTGCAACTGCCCGAATTCAACTTCGAAGTAACAGGTCAATATAATTATCCCTCAAAGAACAGTTTAACAGGAATCAGTACAAAGAGCTTTTTGGGTAAAAGTCATCTTGAAAATTATCTGGCTATTGTCAGTATGTCCTGGGAAATTGATGTCTGGGGAAAAATACGCCGGCAAAAAGAAGCAGCTCTTGCAGAGTACGTTCAAACTTATGAGGCCGCGAAGGCGGTGCAGACTCAGCTCGTAGCAAATATTGCACAAGGTTATTTCAACCTGCTTATGCTTGATAAGCAATTGGAAATAACCCACAAGAACCTTGCTTTAAATGATACATTTGTACAGGCTACCCGGTTGCTAAAGGATGCAGGCATTGGCAATTCATTAGCTGTCCAGCAAGCAGAATCACAAAGGCAAACTACAGCATTGTTAATTCCTCTGCTTGAACAGGATATCGCCCTGCAAGAAAATGCTCTTCATATTTTAACAGGGCAACTTCCTGGTACACCTTTACGTAGAACATCATTACAGCAAGTTTCAATGGCAGATCATCTTTCTGCCGGATTGCCGGTTTCTATGGTGAGTAGAAGGCCCGACGTCCGGTCACAGGAAATGGCGTTAATAGCAGCTAATGCGAAAGTTGGTGTGGCGCAGGCAAATATGTACCCTGCTCTGAACATCACAGCGGGCGGGGGATTAGAGTCCTTCCAATCCAATAATTGGTTCCAGATTCCTAGTTCTTTATTTGGTTTGGCGGCAGGTACTATTTCGCAACCAATATTTGCAAGGAGAGCACTAAAAACGGCATACGAAATAGCGAAACTGCAAAGAGAGCAGGCTGTCATTCAATTCAGACAATCCGTTCTGTTAGCGACAGGAGAAGTGACAGATGCATTAGTGCAAGTGGAGCAATTAAAACAAGAGCAACAGATTGCAAAAAGCCAGGTAGATACTTTGAAATATGCTGTGTCTAATGCTCACCTCTTGTTCAAGAGTGATATGGCTAATTACCTGGAAGTAATCATAGCACAGAGAAGTTCAATACTGGCTGAGTTGAACCTGGCATCCATTCAGCGCCAGCAATTGGGTGCAATGGTAAATTTATACCGTTCTTTGGGCGGAGGGTGGAAGTAATATTGCATTAAGTTGAAGGAGCAGGTTCGTTAAACATTACTTTTCTAATCTTCTTAATTTTACTTATGCGTCAGCTTGCAGCTATAATGTTTGCAGATATGGTGGGTTACACTGCATTGATGCAGGAGAACGAAGAACTGGCAAAAAACAACCGGCAACGACTGAAAGAAGTGCTGGAAGGATCTGTACGGGACTTCAACGGGAAAATTCTGCAATATTATGGTGATGGTTCACTAAGCATATTCGGCAGTGCGATTGACGGGGTAAACTGTGCAATAGAAATTCAAAGGCAATTGCAGCAAGCACCCAAAGTGGATTTGAGAATTGGCATTCATACTGGCGATATTTCCATTGAAGAGGATCTGGTTTATGGTGATGGGGTCAATCTTGCCTCACGAATTGAATCACTTGCCGTACCGGGGAGTGTGTTTATTACGGAAAAGGTAATCGATGATTTGAAAAACCAACATGACATTTCAACACATGAACTGGGCTATTTCGAGTTAAAGAATGTAAAGAATCCAGTAAGGATATTTGCGATTTCGAACCCTGGGCTTACAGTCCCTGTGCGTAGTGAATTAAAAGGAAAACTAAAACCGCCATCCAACCGCCTTGCCGTTTTACCATTTGTAAATATAAGTCCCGATCCGGAAAATGAATATTTCAGTGATGGCATTACAGAAGAATTACTGAATGCGCTTACAAAAGTTGATGGGCTACAGGTTATTTCCCGTACTTCTTCATTTGCTTTCAAAGGCAAACATGATGATATTCGGGAAATAGGAATTAAGCTTAATGTTGACAAGATACTTGAAGGTAGTGTGCGAAAGGCTGGTAATAGGGTAAGGATTACCGCTCAATTGATCAATGTATCGGATGGTTATCATATTTGGAGTGAAAACTATGATCGAGATCTTAATGATATTTTCCAGATACAGGACGAAATCAGCAGCATTATTGCCAACCGGCTGCGGGAAAACTTATCCTTGGCCTCCCAAAAAGAACATCTCGTAAAGACTTCAACTCAAAATCCTACAGCTTATATACTTTATTTCAAAGGACTTCATTATTGGAACAAGATAACTCCGGCGGATGCCTACAAGGCAATCGAATGTTTTGAGCAGGCGATCAAACTTGAGCCGGAATATGCCCAGGCTTACGCCATGATTGCTGCTGCCTATTCTTATCTCGGTGCTACCGGACAGTTGAAATCTGAAAAAGCTTTTGATATTGTGCACAGGTTTAGTGAAAAAGCCATGCAACTTGATGACAGCATTCCTGAAAGCCATATAGCAAAGGCCAGTGCATTTTTGTTTTTCGACAGGAAATGGGATGCAGCCTATCAGTCTCTTCAAAAAGCCATTCATTTGAACCCTGCTTCAATGGGAGCTTATCAGGTATTAATGCTTTATTATTTAATAGTGGGTAAAAAAGAAGAGGCGCTGGAGACGATGGAGCATGCTATAGAAATTGATCCACTTTCACCCATAACGAATCATCATCTTGCTGAGGCTTATCTTTTTAATGAACGTTATGACGATGCCATCAGAATTTCAGACCAAATATTAGAAATAAACCCGCAATTGAGGATTGTTAAAGAAACTAAGGGATGGTGTGTGGGAATGAAGGGCGATTGGGAAAAAGCGCTTGAGTATTTCAAAGATGTACAACGGGTGCACCGGCATACCTATAAAGGTTTAGCGCCGATTGGATTTGCATACGCCAAACTAGGTCAAAGAGAAAAGGCCCTTGATATTATTGCTAAGATGGAAGAAAGGCAAAGACAGGAACCTGATACGGTAATTGACGGTGATCTTCTAATGGTGTGGTGGGCGTTAGGGGATAAGGATAAAGTTTTTTATTACTTAAACCAATGCCTCGAAAAAAAGATGGGCCCGATCAATTATATGTTTGAACATCCAGTAATGAAAGGTATTACGGATGATCCGCGTGTTGCTGCATTGAAGAATAAAATACTGAGATTGGAACAAATAGCTGCCCAGGTTTAATTCCATTACAACTAAATCTTTACTACAATCCTGCCATTACGTAATGCCAAATCCTCGTGGTGGAGGCGGTGCTACGGGTGATTGGGATGATAATAATTCAGGCGGTTGGGATAGCTATGATTCTGATAGTTCTTCCGATAGTTCCTCTGATTGTGATAGTTCAAGTAGCGATTAAATGAAAAACCTGGCCGGAGGCACTTATTCTGTTTTTTTTAGTCAATTATTCTAAGTCTTTTAATAAGTAATTTATCTTTCGAATATTGTCATTGTTTCTTCTTTCATATAATATTTCTAGCCCTTCTCTGTAAACAATTTTCCAATTAAGAACTAGCCAATCTTAAATATTGATTAAACAAGCTTTTGGGCAATAAGGTAATTGATTTACGAGTTTTGAAAATTTCTTTTCTTAAAACTAAAAATTTAGTTGTATGACTAAATTTTTAGTTTTAGCTTCGTTTCGAAATCATTACAAATGAAAACATTGACCAAAGCCGAAGAGCAGATCATGCAGGTACTCTGGAAGATAGGTGAAGGTTTTATCCGGGATGTGATGGATGCCGTGCCTGAGCCTAAACCACACCAGAATACAGTAGCCACTATGCTGAAAATACTGGTCGAAAAGGAATTTGCAGGCATCAAAACATTTGGCCGCCAACACCAGTATTATCCCCTGATCAGTAAAGATGCTTATTCCAAGGCTTCGATGAAGAGCCTGGTGAAAGGCTATTTTGATGGGTCGTTCAGTGATGCGGTATCCTTTATGGTGAAGGAAAAGAGCCTGAGCCTGGAGGACCTGGAAGCCCTTTTAAAACAACTAAAAAAATCAAAGAAATGATTGCTTTTGCCTATTACTTGCTGAAAGTATTTATCTGTTCTGCAGTCCTGTTTCTTTATTACAAGATTGCCCTGCAGGGTAAAGAATTTCACCAGTGGAACCGGTTTTATCTGCTCATCATTACAGTACTTTCTTTGGTTATACCATGTCTTGAGTTCCCAATTATGGAGCACAGAGCCCAGGCACCACAAGGCCCGATTCAAATTGTGCAGGTGGTGGCTTCTGCTGATCAATACGTAGATGAGATTTCAGTAGCTAACCAGCATACAACGTTGTCTGGAGAACAATTGGGCGAGTTGGTTTATATACTTATTTCCATCGTATTTGCCTTTCTGTTTGTCCGTGCCCTGCTCAACATGCAAAAGCTCATACGTAGCCATGTTGTTCAGACGAGTGGCAATGTAAATCTTATTGAAACGGATGCTCCAGGTACTCCCTTTTCTTTTTTCAGGTACATTTTCTGGAATCCTGATATTGATCTTCAGAGCGAGACTGGCCGCCAGATCCTGCAGCATGAAATGATTCATGTGCAACAAAAACATTCGCTGGATAAATTGCTCATGAAATTGATACTGATCCTTTTTTGGTGCAACCCGGTTTTTTGGTTGATCAGAAAAGAGCTAAGCATGATCCACGAATTTATAGCCGACCGAAAATCAGTAGGCTCTTCCGGTGCCACAGCTTTGGCTGCCATGATTCTACAGGCTGCCTGTCCCGGAGCTTTTCACCAGTTAACGAATCCATTTTTTAAATCCTCAATAAAACGACGCCTTGCTATGCTTACAAAAAATCACAATCCGCGGTTTAGCTATATCGCCCGGTTAATGGCCCTGCCTGTATTAGCCGTTGTTGGACTTGCCTTTACCCTGAAAACAAAAGAAGTGGTTGCAAATGCTGTGAACGCCAAAGAGCCCATAACGGTTGTCATTGATGCGGGGCATGGTTATAGGGAGGGCAACAAACCTGATGGTGCCAGAGTTGACGGTATTTACGAAGACGATTTGGTATTGGAGATCGCCAAGAGAATAAAGGAGGAAAATTCCAACAAGAACTTACATATCATTCTGACCAGGACAGACAAAAACATTGTGAATCTTGAAGAGCGGGTAAGAATTGCAGCAGAACACAGGGCAGATCTCTTTATCTCTCTGCATGTAGCTGCTCTACCTTCTTCCAACCCGCCAAAAGCAAAAAGATCAGATGGTATGGAAGTATTTATTTCCGGAAATAACCTTGCTATTCAGCAAAGAAGTGAACTCTTAGGTTCAGCTTTGATCGATCAATTAAAACTTGTACACAAAACTTTTCCTGAAATAATAAAAAGGGAAAAGATTGGTGTCTACGTCCTGGACAAAAATACCTGTCCTGCTGTGTTGGTTGAATGTGGTTATATGACAAATAAAACGGACATGGCATTTATAAAAAGAGAAGCCAATCAAAAGGCAGTAGCTCAAGCTATTTTAAACGCCATTGAACGCTATGCCGGACAGATTAATAGTGAAATGGTGCAGGAATCGGTGTCAGATACAATACCCAATAAAAATAAGGTATTCTTAAAGGTAGAACAGCCTGCGCAATTTCCAGGAGGAGAAAATGCTTTAGTAGAATTTCTCAAAAAGAACCTGAAATCTTCCGTTCCAGTTGCCAATAAGGCTCCGAAGGGAACCTATAATGTGATGTGCAGGTTCATTATAAATGAAAATGGCAAGCTTTCCGATTTCACAGCTCTGACTCGCTACGGCTATGGAATGGAGGAGGAAGCGCTTAGGGTCATAAGACTTTTACCAAACTGGATTCCTGCTGTACAAAATGGCCACAACGTGGCAACCTATTATACTCAACCAATTTCATTTGTAATAGAGGATAAAGGCAATCTGCCAAAGGATAGTTCAGGCGTTATTATAAAAGCCAACCCACAGGTGAAGTCAGATGCCAATCCTTTACTTAGCAATGCGGGTAATATAGTTTTTGAAAAAGCAGAAGAAATGCCTCAATTTCCTGGGGGTATAGAGGCATGGGCGCGTTATTTGCAAAAGAATTGTAATGCTACTGTCCCTGTAACAAATGGAGCTCCTGCGGGTACCTATACTGTATTGGTAAGGTTTATTGTTGATCAATCTGGCAGTATATCAGCTATAGAACCGCTAACTAAAAAAGGATACGGCATGGAAGAGGAGGTCATACGATTAATTGAAAAGGGTCCTAAATGGGTGCCTGCTAAGCAAAATGGTCATATAGTAACTGCATATAAAACACAGCCGATTACGTTTGTAGTTGCGGAGGAAAACAATCCGCGAAAGGATAGTTTAAACGTTATTACGAAAGTAAGCCCGCAGTGAAGTCAGAAGGTAGGTTACTTTGTTAAGTAATATTAGACCCTTATGGTTATTGCCAGATTTGTAGAATAAATAGGCATAGAATTACCCAGTTTAACTGTCCCTTCAATTAGTAACTGTTTTGCAATTTCAGTACATTTTCGATTTTCATAATAAATAATGAGACTTTAAACATGGGTGTGGAATTCTTTTAACCCTAAAAATAGTCCAGCTATAATTGATTGATTCATATCATATATATACATTCCATCTTATAAGTTTATTGACAGCAATGGCCTTATAAGGCCATCTCAGGTGTGCAGTAAAAAAACAGGTGCGCAACGCTGTCATCACTAGTTCGGAGTGATTGTTGTTGCCCGTGAATTAAATGTTTTTACTGTTCCAAAACCGACACTCCTGGTGCATTTTGTGACTTTTTGTTATCCAAATAAAAATGCAAGACCTGCTCCAGTAGCAGGTCTTTTATATTCAGACAAACCCTTTAGATGCAATTGTATCATTATTTATTTGAACATCAATTTAGTATTTTATGAAACACCTTTCCATTAGCCTAATTGTAGCCTACTGTTTATTATCTTCTGATTCTTATAGTATTACTTTTTACATAAGTCCCTCTGGCAATGACGCCAACACAGGAACTTCAACCAGTAGTCCCTGGAAAACAATCTCTAAGGTTAACTCCAAAAATTTTAATAGAGATACCATCTTGTTTCAGGGAGGAAAAACATTTTATGGAAGTTTGAACTTTACAAACAATGACATTGGTACCAGTACTAAACCAATTATAATTGGTTCTTATGGTACTGGTAAAGCAACAATAAATAGTGATAAACTGTCAGGATTATATATTTATAACGCTGCGGGCTTTGTTATTAAAAACCTGGTTTTTACCGGAGCGGGTCGTCTTACTAATACAAAGTCAGGCATAATTATTTATATGGACAAAGCCAATACAAAGTTGTCATACCTGAGCATACAGAATGTAGAAGCGTATGGATACAGGAATGCAGGTATTACTATTGGCAGTTGGGCCACAGCAGGCGGTTTTAAAGATGTATCTATTACTAATAGTAACTGCCATGATAATGGTAAAGCTGGTATTGAATTTTATGCCATGCAACCTTATACGCACAGAAACGTTTCTCTACGATATAATAAGGTGTATAATAATTCGGGTATAGCAGAACTAACGACAGAACTTACTGGAAGCGGTATTTCATTAGGAGGTGTGGATGTAGCAGTTGTAGAATATTGCACATCCTACAACAATGGATGGCTGCATAAAGCTCCTAATATTGGTGGCCCTGTTGGAATTTGGGCCCACGAATCAGATAGCGTAACCTTTCAGTTCAATGAGTCGCATCATAACAAAACAGGTTCCAGTAAGGACGGAGGAGGATTTGATTTGGACGGAGGCTGTACCAATTCATTCATGCAGTATAACTATTCGCACGATAACTACGGAGCTGGATATCTTCTCGCCCAGTATAACGGAGTACCTGTAATGAAAAATATCATCATCAGGTATAACATCAGTGAAAATGATGGTCGTAAAGGTGATCAAGGATCAATTCATATTTGGGCTTCAAGTACCAGTACTGGAATTCAGACGGTTAAAATTTATAATAATACCATATTCACTAAACCTAGTTCTACCGCTTCAGTTAAAGGATTTTATATCAGGAGCGGACCGATGTCAGACATAAAATTGAGGAACAACATATTCCAAACAACCGGAGGTGTTCCTCTTGTATATGTTCCTTATAATACATCTGCCTGCCTGTTTCAGGGAAACAGTTACTGGCCCTCAGGCGGTACATTCAAAATCATCTGGGGCGCTACTACTTATTCTTCTTTGGCTGCCTGGAGAACTGGGACAGGTAACAAACAGGAATATCTTAACGGAATTGCGAAAGGTTTACAAGCAGATGCCCAGTTTGCTGATACAACTTTAGGTGTTACTTTCAACGACGCTACAAAATTGACCACCCTTAAAAGATATAAACTGAAATCCACATCAAGTCTCCTTAATAAAGGCTTGGACCTAAAAAATCTGTTTAGTATTAATGTGGGTACCAGGGATTATTGGGGTACAAGCCTTGTTGGCAAGACCACATTTCATATAGGAGCATTCCAGGGAACTCCAATCAGCAACACAATGGAAATTATCGTTGCCCGACCTGATATTAGTACCAACCTGTCGCTAAGTACACCTATGGAGCCACAGCTTAAAGAGAATATTTTACAAGTCATATCAAACCCAATTCAAAATGATCTGATCATAAATTTTGCGTTGGCAAAACGCGGAAGAACATCAATAGTATTATATAATTTACAAGGACAGTTGATAAAAGATATTTTTTCAGCAGAAGTAAATGCCGGAGAAAATAAACAGCTTAGAGTAGAAAGAGATCAGCTCACCAATGGCATATACCTGGTAAGTATGTTTGTTAATGGAGAAGTCTTAACCAAAAAAGTTTTATTGAATAGGTAATAGCTATTGACTAAAATGTGCGTTTTGGATGCTGTGCCGTGTCAACACATTTGATAAGTAGGAAGCGTTAAAGGGTGGCTAGGGTGGGACGCAGAGATCAAATTTTTTAATGGGTGCATAGGGGTAAAGATTTGCCTGGTTGTTATATTTTAAAACCAACCAGGATGGACAAAACCCAAAAGAGCCAAAATTTACGGCTATTCCCAGGAAAAACACCAACCGCTGCTGCCTTTTCAACCAGGCATCGTCAACATAAAACTGTAGCCTGCTTGTTGGCACTCATGGCTTTTTTGCCAGGCATCAACCTCAGCGGATATGCTCAAACGGTAGAATCCAGAAAAACGACTGTTCTTCTTACCCAGCAACTGCGCGGAGTGGTAGTGGACAACGTGTTGCAAACTCCCATTCAGGGTGCTACTGTCAGCCTGCCGGCGCTGGGCCTTACCACCATGACCGATGCCAGCGGAGCCTTTCGCTTTTCGGCTGTGCCCATTGGTGTACAGCAGCTGGCTATTACCCATGTTTCCTACAAAGAAGTCTTGCTCGATAATATCAATGTCATCTCCGGCAAGGAAAACGTGCTCAGTATTGCTGTGGAAAGCCGCTTTAAGATGGCTGAAGAAGTAGTGGTACAGGCCAAAAGCAAACGAAACCGTCCGCTCAATGACATGAGCACTGTATCAGCCCGTGCCTTTACCGTGGAGGAAACCCAGAAATACGCCGCGGCAGTAAACGATCCCTCGCGCATGGCCACCGCCTTTCCTGGTGTGATGGCTTCCGATGATGGCAATAACAACATTATCATTAGGGGCAACTCGCCAACAGGGCTGCTCTGGCGTATGGAAGGGATAGATATACCCAATCCCAACCATTTTGCCAGTACAGGCAGCAGTGGGGGTGGTATCTCCATATTGAGTACACAGTTGCTCTCCAACTCCGACTTTATTACGGGGGCCTTTGCCGCCGAGTATGGCAACGCGCTTAGTGGGGTTTTTGACTTGAAGCTGCGCCGGGGCAACAACGAAAAGCGTGAGTATGCCCTGCAGGCTGGTTTCCTGGGCCTCAACGCTGCCGCAGAAGGTCCCATTAGTGGGAAGGGTGGGGCTTCCTACCTGGCCAACTACCGCTACTCTACCTTGTCCTTGTTGGGTAAAATGGGCGTTGCCCTGGAAGCTGGCTCTACCGACTTCCAGGACTTGTCCTACCACGTATATGTACCCACGAAACGGGCGGGTACCTTTTCACTCTTTGGCTTTGGCGGCCTCAGTTCGCAAGACATCAGCGGCGATAAGGATTCTTCTAAATGGGAGGATAAGGGCGACCGCTACATCTCACGATTTGTGTCCAACACGGCCGCCACAGGGCTGACGCACAGCATTTCCCTGGGGCAGCGAACTAACCTGCGATCGGCGCTGGCCACGTCCTATAGCAAGATAGGTGACGACTACCAGTACATCGAGGATAATTACTCGTTGTCGGACGCCTACATCGACCGCTTTACTACGCGCAAAACCACGCTGACCTCAACGCTCAATCATAAGTTCTCCTCGCATAGTGTAATAAGGGGTGGAGCTATTGTCACTTTTATCGGGTCCGATTATTACCAGAAGTCCAAGGAAAATGAGACAGCACCGTTGAAGGTCGTAATCAACTCAAAGGGCACCACCCAAACCGTACAGGGCTTTGCCCAGTGGCAGTATAAAATATTGGAGGGCGTGACGCTTAATGGTGGGCTGCACTACTTGCAACTACTTTACAATAATACTATGGCACTGGAGCCGCGCGCTTCCCTCAAATGGGAGATAGATAAAAAGAACACGCTTTCATTTGGCTATGGTGGCCATAGCCAAATACAGGCCATGGGTGTATACTTTGCCCAGGTGCAACAGCCCGATGGCAGTTTGATCCATCCCAACCGGGACCTGGATCTGACCCGTGCCCATCACGGAGTGGTTTCTTATCACCGCTGGCTGGGAAGCAACTTGGCCCTGAAAGCCGAAGCCTATTATCAGCACCTCTATGATGTGCCCATAGCTACTTCTGATACCAGCACCTTTTCCATGCTGAATGTGCAGAGTGAATACATCACTGATCCGCTGGTCAATAGCGGTACCGGTCGCAACTATGGCCTGGAGCTGTCGCTCGAAAAATACCTGGCCCACCGGCTCTATTATACCCTCAGTACCTCATTGTACCAAAGCAAGTACACTGCAGCTGACGGGGTAGAGCGCAATACTCGCTTTAACGGGGGCTACATTGTTAATCTCATTGGCGGAAAAGAATTTTTGTCGGCTAACGGTCTGCGCACCTTTGGCATCAACATTCGCACCCTGTACGCTGGTGGCCTGCGCACTACTCCCATCAACCTGGATGCCTCGCGCCAGGCCGGCTATGGCATTTACTACGAAAAAGAGGCCTATACGCAGCAAAATGACCCCTATTTCCGGACTGACCTTAGGCTAAGTCTGCGTTGGAACCGCTCGCGACTGACCAGCACCCTATCGCTCGATATCCAGAACGTTACGAACCGCCTTAATGTTTACGGCGACTGGTATGATTCCGAAAAAGGAAAGGTGGTTACCAGTTACCAGACAGGGTTGATTCCAATACTCAATTACAAAGTGGAATTTTAAAGCAATAATTAAGAATAAAACAGATCGAGAAAAACATCAGCAACATTATCATCTTACTTGTTTTCCATTTTTAGAAATTTAATGCCAATGATTATTAGCCAAATCAACCAAAGCGTACTGCCAATAAAGCCAGCCATATCCCAAACCGGAAAGTTGGGAATGACTGTAGCAAACAGTTCAGCCTGTGCCATCAGGTAGATAAAGGAAGCTGTTATTCCAAACCAACTAACCCATTTTGGAAATACATTCAATTTGATGAAAGCATACGATATCATAACCGTCCAGATGATGGTAAATAACTGACCTATATGTTCACCTAATAAAACGCCTCCAAACTGGTGGATTGTTTGAAAAGAAACTATGACGGCGGCTTTTGTAGCAGCATCACCAGCTGATACATAATTATTGGCTATTATAGGTACAACAAATACCCACCGCAACAATGCAATGATTTGAACAATGCCGGAGATCACACCAAATGTGGTAACCCATTTAATGAAGTCCAGTTTATTTTCGAATTTTCGACCAATGAGGATATAAGCGATCAGTAAGGGCAAGCCAAGCATTGCAAATGCCCACCATGTTAAAATTAGTGAACTCCCTCCTTCATGAAATTTGGTCAATACAATTCCTGTATTTTGCCGCAATATATCTGGATATTCAAAGGTAATTGTCAGAATAGTGTATGGAATAAATACACCAATTGCACCTGCAATCAATAAGAATCCGATTGTTTTTTCCTTGTTCATTAATAGATTTTTAAATGGAGAATAATTGTAAATAGCTCTATTGTTTTGTCTCTTCTCCTCGACTCATTTTTGCTCTAACCTGTAAATTGTTTTCCTTCCATATTTGATAACCTTAAATGTTTTATTGATTTTGAACGTTAGTTGATAGATTTAGTTTTTCAAGTTAAATGATATAAGTGGAAAAAACATCGCATGTAGTTCTTCGGAAATGCCCGGCCACCGGCTGGTAAAATATACCAACTGTAATCAATATGCGAAAACATTGTTGAAGGTCTCGAATAAAAAATGAACAATCGTTTGCACATCCTGCATTGGTATTTGTGATTATGATATCCTTTAACTTCACTTTGGCGTTTTAGATACGATCAAGTTTTGATGATGAAACGATTTTTTTGGGGCGCTCGAGAAGAAACTTCAGGTGCACCAAAAGAAAACGTGAGTCATTGCTGATCGCTTACGCGGGAAGAGAAAAACAGGTAACAAACAGGTCTGATTGAACGATGACTTCAGTAATCGTTTGGTCCCCTGTGAAAAATAAATTCATTCTAAACGATTGCTATAATATGCTGTAAAGTTCCTTACTAGATCCGGGCTATGCCATAGGCCCAAGATCGTCATATCATCTCTGACAGATCATACAGAAATACCGCAGTATAATACTGTTTTGTAAAGCTGGATACTTATAAAAGGCTTGCTTTATAACGGACACAGTTATACGATAAGCGGAGATTGGGCTTTTGCGACCCGATACCTATAGTCATTTCTATTTCATGTCATTTTTCTTACACCTAATACACTTAAAAATGCAAAGAAACACTCATGTAGATTGTGCGCAACACAAGAGTGCGAAAAGCCTGTTCAACTTTTTACAAGTAGAGTTGAAGCTTTTCTGCCATGCCAGCTACATTTTATTCGCGCTGATGCTTTTAATCAGTTTTAGTGCATACAGCCAGACAACTGTTATTTCCGGGTTAATTAAAGATGAATCCGGAAAACCAATTTCGGGAGCTTCGGTTAAAGTAGTTCAAACTAAAACCGGCACTTTATCAGACGAAGAAGGACGGTTCAGCATTAATATGCCCGCTGGCCAGACCGTTTTGGAAGTGAGCTATGTAGGGTTTGCAACAGAAAAAATAAAGATCGTCGGCCAGCGTGAATTGGCCATAGTGCTGCGATCAACCAATAAGGTAATGGATGAAATCGTAGTGGTGGGTGTGCAGCGTCAGTCAAAACGAAGCACTACTTCAGCGATTTCGACCGTAACCGGGAAAGCCATTGAAAACATGCCAGCACCCAGTGTCGATGGATTACTGCAAGGGCGTGTAGCCGGTATGAATGTACAGATCACCAGCGGTGAGCCGGGGGTTACGCCTACCATTGTTGTGCGTGGAAACTCAAAGGTAAGTACCGATATTGGTAACTCAGATGTAGCCCAGTCCCGCGCCTTAAGCAGTCCGCTTTATGTGATTGACGGTGTGCCTACCAACACCAGTGATATTGATAATGCGATTGGTACCACAGGGACCAATTATTTAGCGGGTATCAATATCAATGATATAGCAGAAGTTGTGGTTCAAAAAGATGCCACGGCCACGGCAGCCTGGGGCTCCCGGGGGGCAAATGGTGTTATTTATATTACAACCAAAAAAGGACGCAGCGGTACTCCCGAATTCAGATTGAATAGCTACGTGGGCGTTACCCAACGCCCTCAACTCCTGAAAACGCTTACAGGGGCGGAGGAGAGAAGAGAGAAAATGAACATTCTTAATAGCTATCTTACACCTACCCAAATTGCCTCCATTGTTCCTCAAATACTGACTGATAGTTTAAACCCTTCTTATAATCATGCTACCGACTGGCAGGGCTTATTTTACAGAACAGGTATGATCAAGAACATAGATGGTTCTGTTTCGGCCGCCACTTCAAATTTGAATTACCGTGTCAGTTTTAACTATTATGATGAACAGGGTATCATCCAAAGCTTTGGCTTTAAACGCTATAGCCTGAGAGGTAATTTTGATTTCAGGATTAGTCCAAAACTAAATACACAACTTGTAATTGGATTATCGAGAGGCGAGAGGCTACGAGGTATGAAATACAATAACAGCGATAATAACACACCCGTATCCGGTAGTTCCGTTCCTTCTTCCTTTTATGGGTTAAACGCCGGGGATTCATCTCTTTTCCTGGGTGTATCATCCCAGTTAAGAAATCAAAATATAAATGACCAGCTTTCAGCGTCCTTAAACTTTAATTACGACATCCTGCCTTCCTTAAAATACAATATCCAGGGATCTGCCAATATATCCAGTTCCTACAGGGATTATTTCCAGCCTTCACGGAATGATAAAATTGCTTCGGTAAGACCAGCAGGAAGTGCTTCTTATGCCGAATCCAATAAAGGGTCCTATAACACTTTATTTTTTCAGCAAGGACTTAACTATACAAAAACCCTGGCAACAAATGCACATCAACATAGTTTGGTGGCCACGGCCAGCCAGCAATTTTCAAGAGATATAACCAACAGTAACTGGGTATCCGGGTATAATATTCCCTCCAACGATATCCAGGTGGTGAGTGGTGTGGCACAGGCCGATATGGCTGGAGGTTCTTCGTATGCCGCTTCGGGATTGCTTTCAGTGCTGGGGCAGGTACAATATGATTTGGATAAAAAGTACATGCTCTATCTTTCATACCGTGGTGACGCTTCTTCCCGTTTTGGCGCGAATTCCAAATGGGGATATTTCCCGGCCACCGGTTTGGGCTGGGTCGTGTCGGATGAAAAGTTCATGAGCAGGTTCTCCGGGGTGATCGACTACCTGAAATTGCGTGCCAGCTATGGGGTGGCCGGTACCAATTCCGGTGATTTTTATGCCCCTTATAATTCCTATGAGCTCGGCGGTTATTATAATGGCGTGCAGTCCGTCCAGCCAAGTTATAGCAACGGTTTAACCAAGAATGATCTGACCTGGACAAAAACCATTCAGAAAAACCTGGGTATGGATCTTTTCCTGCTGAAAAGCCGGCTGAATATTATGGTAGATGTGTATGATAAGTTATCGAAAGATGATTATTACCAATTTGCCCTCCCGTTTTTTACCGGTTATAGCGATGTACAGTTTAATGCCCATGATCTTTGGGTGAGCAACCGGGGTGTAGATATCACCCTCGGCGCCAATATACTTCCCGAAAATAGAAAGCTTCATTGGGGCACGCAATTGACTTTATCGCATAATCAAAACCTGATTGCCAAACTTCCCAATAACAACCGTACGTTCGTTATTACCGATGCGGGCGACATCAGCAGGATCTATTCCGTAGGACAACCGGTTTATGAAATGTTCCAGATAAAATACCTGGGCGTGTACAACTATGAAAGTGAAATTCCCTTCAATCCTCTGACGGGTAAAAAAGTTACGTATTTCAAAGGCAATCACGTAGTGGTGCCGGGTGATCCCAAATGGCTCGACCTGAATAAGGATTTTGATGTATGGAGTGGCGAAGACAACGGCGATCAATATGGAGACAGAATGCCGACAGGAAACCCTAATCCCAAATTTACAGGCGGCTGGGTAAACGATTTTTCGTATAAAAATCTGTCGCTGAGTATTGTCAGCGTGTTTACCTTGAAAAGAGATGTGTACAACACCTATTTCCAGTCTCAAATAGCCAATATTACCGGGGGATATTCTTCGAGCATGAGCAAATTTGCGGAAAACAGGTTACCTGATTTAACAGGCATTGATTATTGGACACCGGCCAAAGCTGCAGCCAAGGGAGGTTACCAGGCCAGCTTCCCGACAATTAATCCTGCGCTCGGCAGCTATTACCAATATATTGCTATTTCGGACATGTTTGTTACCGATGGCAGCTATTTTAAAGTAAAGACCATTTCATTGGGATACGAGATGCCTCCAACTCTTCTAAAAAAGATAAAACTGAAAAAAGCAAGGGTGTATTCAATGCTCGACAATGTGCTCACACTTAAAAATTCAAGCATGCCGAATCCGGAGCTGGTGGATCAACTGGGCGTCTATACCGGTGGACTATATCCCGTTTCTAAAAAACTAACCATTGGGCTTGATATTACCTTCTAAAAAAAAGATTATGATAAAGTATACATACAAAAAAACTGGTTTGAACCCTGTGATTTTTTTGTTCTTATCGGTTCTGATCCTTGCAGGCAGCTCCTGTAAAAAATATATTTACGAGGCACCTATCACGTCTACTTACGGCGCTAAATTCTGGACCTCTGAGCAATCGGTGGAGCAGGCCTCACTGGCCATGTATGTTCAGCTGCGAAGCTGCTTGAGAACCGGTTCATCCCATTTTGTTTTCGGGGACTTGACAACCGACTTATTTCATTGCTCCTATAACGCTAACTGGACACTGAATGCGGTAAAATCCAGTAATAGTCCAGCGTTCAATTATTCCTACGTTCCATACAGAGAGGGCGACTTACAAGACTGGAGTCGTTTTTACAGGTTGATTGCTCAATGCAACCTGGTGTTGCAAAATGTGCCTGCAATGGCAGATGGCCTTTTTTCTTCGAAGGCGGTTAAAGACAGTTACGTGAGTGAGGCTTTGTTTATAAGGGCCTACGCCTATTTTTATATGATAAGGGTTTGGGGCGATCCTGTGCATGTCACTAAAACCTACAACGACGTGGATTACGGTAATATTCCACCGGTACCGCGCAGTCCGGAAAACCAGGTGTTGGATAGTTGCCTGAAAGATTTAAGGGTTGCCTCGGGCTACCTGAACTATGCTAATGGAGATCGCTCCAAATCCATACGAGCCAACAAAGGATCGGCCTATGCATTGATGGGGCACATCTTTGCCTGGAAGCACCAATACGACAGCGCTCATGTATATTGCTCGAAAGTAATTAACGAAGGTGGGTACAGCCTTGAACCCATGAATACATATAGCAATATCTGGGCAGGCCAGAAATCGGCAGAAAGTATTTTCGAATTGCCGATGGTCGCAACCAATAGCTCGCTTACATCAGAAACAGATGGGGGCTTTTTTAGTGTCTTTCTGAAAGGCGAAGTTCTCAATAATACAAAGCAAAATTGCTGGGTGATTCCCAATGGTGGAACCACGAATTATTTGTTTTCCGATCACAATGACGCCAGGTTTACCAAACTCTTGCAACCCGTTGCGGCTACTAACGGAGATGAAGCTGGGTATATGTTATTAAAGTACAGTAATATCCAATACAAGAATCCGCAGGATAAAACTGGTCTTTATGCTAACAATAACCTGGTGTTGCTTCGCTTATCCGATATTTTGTTATTGGATGCTGAGGCATTAGCCTCAACCGGTAATGTGGAGGGAGCCCGCAACTTGCTTAAACAGACACAAATACGTGCTGGTATTAACAGCTATGCCAATCCTGCTACAGCGTACGACATGTTGGACGAGATCATAGTAGAAAGGGGAAGGGAATTGATGGGCGAAGGATGCTGGTTTTATGATCTGGTCAGAACAAACGAGGCGCAGGGATGGCTTCCTGCCGTTGGCTACCCGACCGACCGCGTGACGCCTGCCAATAAAGGCTATTACTGGCCACTGGATATGAACACGCTCTTTCCATATGATAATTTATTGACTCAAAATCCATGGTGGATGAAACATAAATAAAGACCTGGAATTCTTTTAACAATACAATTCACTTTATGAACAATATGCTTTTAAAATTATTTTCTGGTTGTTTACTGCTTACACTGGCATTCACTGCTTGTAAAAAAGATGATATTACAGGGGATGTGCAGGATGTAAATATTTATAAGGACAAAACAACCTATGAATTCTTGAAATCCCATTCTTCCTTTGATACACTGGTACAAATGATCGATGCGGCAGGATTGAAAGACAAAATCAATGCACAGGGAGCCAGCTTTTTCCCGCCAACCGACTGGACGATTTACAATTATTTGTCGGCCCGTACACTGATCGTTCAAAACACGATTAATCAAAATTCCAAATGGGGACTGGATTCCATGTTGTATTACCTATCCAACAATATCAAGGGGACCAGGGATTCCCTGCAAATGTATTTGATTGCACAACCATTGACCTTTGATAAGCTTACGGAAGCTGGCGTGAAATACCCCACCGGCCTGGCAAATGATACAGCGGTGGTTTCCTACAAAACCGTTACGTCCGGTCTTGGCTATAATAATAATTTCTCGTCGCCTATACGGGTGGTTTATTATTCACATCCCTATAAAGTGGGCAATACCCCAAATACAACTGATATCCTTTGCACCACTTCAGGCATTCTTACCAAAAACGGCGTGGTGCATGTACTCTCTTCGGGACATTCCCTGTTTTTCAGACAGTAGCAAACAGAAAATTGCCGGGGATGAAAACCTTCATTCATTTTATTAAAAACAAACAAAAATTATCAAGATGAAAATATTATATGGTTTATGCATGGCCGCAGTTATTGCCCTGGTGGGTAGCTGCACCAAAGTTGATAAGGGATTTATTAGTCCTACCATGCATTATAGTATCAATGAATTTACGGCAATACGGGGCAGAGTGGCCAATTCTTACAGCCTGGTGGGGGATGGTTCCACCATGCCCATCAAAGTGAAAATGCTGCATGCCTATGATGCTTCCGGAAAGATTGTTGATAGTCTTTTTTCAAAAACCTATCCTGTATCCGTATGGACAGCTGCATACGATAACAAGATCGATGTGACTTATTCCGCGATCATGGCCAAAAGAAAAATCGTCAATATGCAGGCGGTCTCCATTAATGAGAGCAACGGCAGCTTTGAAGTCAACCCCGGAACCATTTACCTTCCCCTAGGTTCTTATACGTTTGATATCGAAGTGTCAAACTCGGTTGGAACCAAGGTTTTCGAAAAAGCGATGACCTTAATTCTGAAAGATGGTAAACAAATTGAAACCACACCGGAAACTGGCGCCTATAGCCTCAGCAGGTTAATTGCCAATACGGCGGCAGGAGCTAACAATGGGGTTATGTTTAATGGCAATAATAATCCCTTTGTAGTGGAAACCATTACCCGTTTTGCCGATACGCCTAATACTGTGATCATTAAGATAACCGACAAGGATGGGGTGGTGTTTAACCCTAAAAAAAATGAGATCATGAAACGGCCGAACTCGGGCTTAAATCCCAATCCTCCCTTTTTGCAGAATTTGCAGGATTATGCACCGGACACTTTTACGCCAACGGACACGGCTTTAACTCTTAAATATCCTTTGGTGCCATTTCCCATTGTCACGCTGGGAAATGGATTTAATATGTACTACCGTATTCCAACCGCATTTGTACATATGGACAGCACCACCACGTGGAGTTCGAATACAGCCGGGAATTATTACAAGGGTACAACCGACAGCCATTTCCGCGGGTATTTTAAGGATGATCTTTATGATTATGCGGTCAGGATACCGATGCGGGTCCAGGTACCGGGTGCTTATTTGATCAATTTGAAATTGCTAAATGCCACACATAGGTAAAGTGGTAAGAATTGTTTATTGGTCCTTTACAGAAAGGATCCAGGATAAATAGAGTTGTTTTAAAGAGGGTGCCCCAGCGGGCACCCTCTTTAAGCATAAGCTCCTTGCAACGGAATTCATCTCAGCCACTTACCTTTTAGTAGGGCGGATAAATGCTCCGGTCAAACTGCCATCGTCCCTGAGCATTTCTAATTTCAATGTTTGCGTATTGGCATTAATTCATATAAGCGTTCTGTTTGCAGCCCCGAAGTTCTAAATGCTATTGCTGAAATACCACCGGCTGACGAAAATAGAATTTTACTTTTCTATTGTGGGAAACGGCTGCGTTCCATTTAGGAGCCTTGCGCAGCACATTTAAAGCAATTTGATCAAAGTCAGGATGTAGGGGAGCAGTAAGCCTAATATCAGTGACATTTCCTTCTTCATCAATCGCTGCGTCCACGACCACAATTGCCATATCTGCATTAGCCAGCTTCCATTGAGAAGGAAAATAAAGGTTTTTGACTAGATATTTCTGCCAGGCTTTTAGCCCACCGGGAAAGCTAGCTTCCCGATCCCTGTTGGTCGTATCTGAAAGGGTGTTTCCCTCCTCATCAATGTATTGTTTGGACAGAAGTCTACCGTTGTCATAAACTTCAACTGCACTAGTTTTTCCATTTTTATGAAAAAACTGCCATTTACCATGCATTTTATTTCCTGCTGCATACTTACCTGCAGCAGACGGATTGCCGTTATCAAACCAACTTACTGATACACCGCTACCGTCTTCAATCATGACAGAGGAATCTGAAAGAAATCCATTAGAATGCCAACACAGTCTTGTACCTATAACATTATCATTTACGTAGGTTACGGAGTCTTTTGTCATACCATTTTCATGAAAACGCAGCCAAAGGCCCTGACGCTTTCCATCTGTATAAGCTCCTGTGGATTCTAATGCTCCATTGGCATGGTAATAAGAAAATTTACCTTCTTCTTTTTTACAAGCACTGTCCTTGTAATGACCTTCCATTTGCAGTCTGCCTTCATGAATAAAGTAATCCTTTCTGAGCCAAAGAGAATTTTTCTTTTCAATCAAGGCATAATATCGGGCAGTTGTGGCGTCGGTGGGTCTCCAAGCATAATCAAAATATTTTTCAATTTTCTGAGCAATGGATGAAAGTGAAAGTAGTAGGGCTAAAGCAGTTATGGTTGTTTTCATGGCCACAAAATAAAACATTTGTGAGTATTGAAAGGCGTAATTTCTATCACCAAAAGCTCACTTGGAAAGTTTATTTATTTGTTTGTTTCTTCCAATCTACACCGTAAGTGCTCAGGACAGGAATCGAACCAGAGCACCCGTAAAAGCAGCAGATTTTGAGAATGATGCGGCCTTTCCTTGCTCTTCTGAAACGCAGGCCCATAGCAGGTTTTATTATTTTAAGAACTCGGTATTCATGGAAAGCACGAGTACATTATTACCGGTTTTGTTACCGGTGAATTTGGGCAGGATTATTGATGAGCTTGAATTTGCTTATTGTTGAGTTACTAATTAATTTAGCTTTATAACTGCTTAAGATTTGTTGGCATTCATAGAGTGCATTACAAATGAAAAAAGTATAATAGCCTGAACTACAAAATTTAACCCATAGTTCCATGCCCAGGTGGTTTTTGACAATATAGGAATGAAGCCAAAAAGCCAGTTGAACAGTGATGAAAACATAACAATAATGAAACCGGCTGCCAAACCTGAGGCAATTCTTACATGCAATGGCGACTTTTTGTCTAAAATAAGCACTATTGGTATGAATATGAGGCCAGCTATTATATAAAGACCAGAAACCGTAAACTTAAATAATATATCATTTTTTATAGGAACATCTTTTGTTTTATCAGCCGCTATCGTTTTACTTGTATGGTCACTTTTAGAGCTAGCCCATTTGATATTCCGCAAAAAGGAGAGTGAATAATCTATAATGTTCTGCCGGTCCATAATTTCAGATCGAAGAGCAGCTGCATATGCTTTTGTTGTGCGATCGGCAGATGTATCATTTATGATTCCAGCTACTTTTTGCAATTCTTCTAATTTTTTATCAGTTCTGTAATGAAAGGAAAATCCTAGAATATTATCTACAAGAACAATCATGAACAACGCCAAGATGACGAATGCAGCTTTGGTAGATAATCTTCTATTTTCATCAGTTAAATACTCTGTAATGTGGTCTATAAAACTCGCTGCTCTGCTGTTAGTTTTTAGGTTTAGGATTCTGTGACTATCTTTACAAAAGCTATCGGCGACTGGCATCGCCGGATAGCGGTCTCATCAGGTGGCCTGTCTTTATAAAAACAGATCTATCAGAGACTTCAGTTTAGTAGCTAAACTTACCGCTTTAGTAAGAACCTCAAGGATGTCTGAAAACCTTGAGGTTTTTCTTTTTTGATTCATAGAGTCGGAATTGTAGTGTTTTGTCACTACAAGGAGTTTTAAAGCTTAGCTTATAACGTCTTTGGTTATTCTGCTAGCAGTTGATATGAGATAGCAAACTCCAGATCCGACCTCCTATATAGTCCAATGAGCCACATTGAACAGGGTGCCAGCCCAGTTAGTTGAAAGAACTTATTTCAATGAATTCAGACTAATAATGCATCAGGTTAAGTAATGTTCTGTGTATCATCTTTTTTTAGAATTGCAGATGGTAATTCTTTCATTAAAAGTTCATGTTTATTGGTATCGTAAAAATAAACTCGAACGTTTCCGTTTGCGAAAACTGAAGATGCTATTGTCATTTTTGGACTTCCTGATTTTAGGATTACTACATCCCCTAGTTGAAGTGTTTGTTCTGCCATTTGTTAATTTTAGTTTTAGTGTTATATAATTAATGAATAGATTAAAAAATGCCACTTCACCAGCTCCCCACACTCAGCATCAACGATCAGTGCAATCTTTACCAGGCTGCAGGCTATCTTTCTTGATCTTGTGGGGACCACAAAAATTGTTTATTCCTCATCCAGTGTACTATCAATAAAAATAATCCCGTGTTTGTAGCAAATAGACTTGAAAACATCCCTTACGATTAGTAAGGAACTATCAACTCCTTTATTCTTTTTATACCCGTAAAACTCCAGCCAATATGTAGCTTCACTCTTTTTAAAGTCATAGCCAAAATCTTCCAGTGAAAAATCTGGTTCATATAAAGCCGAAACAATTGTTTTTGCGGATCTTTCTATTTCTTCCAATAATTTACTTTCTAGTTTTGATTCAGCTTCTAACTCTTCCAAAATCTCTTTTAAATAATTACGCGGTTCACGACCTAACTCCTGGTCTTCTCTTTGAAGTATTTGCTCAATTTCTTGAAGTTCAGGTAAACTTGCTGAATATTGGTCAATAGTGACATTATAATATATATGGCGCATTCCCCTTACTAGTTGGCCAATCAAGTCATTGATGGATCCTTGGGCCGATTTCATGAATTCGTATTTCAGTAAATCCATATAGTTGTATTTCTTATGTTTTCTGCATTGAAGGCATGATATATTGAATGTCATTTTCGGAAACAAGAATATATTGAGCCCACTTGCAGCGAGCAAAAAGGGAAACTCCTGCTTTTAATGATAATTTTTCGAGTTCTGTCCTAGTATAGACTTTTTCTTCATCCAGGTATTTGGAAACAATTGATTTTGCCTCATCATCCTGATTTTCAATAGGAGAAATAAACCTATATACAATACTTGTTTCTGGTAGCTTTATTTTCTCCCCATCTTTAATAGATTTATTATTAAGCTCTGGGAAATGAAAATATTCAGTAACATCAAATCCAATCCCTTTTGAGATCGTTTTAATGTCCTTCTTAGTGTAGACTTTATTCAAGGATCTCATTTTAGCATAAAACTCTATGCAGAAATCAAAATCATCTTTTGGCATACTAAATTCAGGTGTGTATTTGATACCCTTGAACTCAAATTTTTCCTTATTAAAAAACATGATGTACGTTTTGGTTTATTTTTGCTTTATGAACCAAAAAGAGCTATTAGCCTATAATAAGATCATTTTTATTTTGCAGCTTTTATTAACTGCCATATTAGTAATGCAATGTTTATAACCCCCATGATCATGTTGATGACTGCAAAGGTTTTATTGTCCTTGGCTGCTTTCTTCTGAGCTTCATTAGCCTCCATGGTGGACAGTGCCAGTAACCGTTCTGATTCCTGCCGCTCTCTTTCTGCCTGCTCAATTGTCTCCAAGTATTTTTGAATACCTCCTGCTTCAACAATATCTATACCTGTAGGGGTAATGTCAATAATGGAGGTTCGTCTATTAGCTGGATTACGATAGGATATGAGTCTGTTATTTTCAAGGATAGGTATGGCAGCTGCAATTTCGATTTCAAAAAGCCCACCAGTATCTCCATTAAAAAGACGGGTAAGAAATTTATCTACTTCCCTGTATATATCTTCTTTGGTTACTTTTTTCTCGAAACTCTCCTCTGGAATAAATAAAGGCATATGGTTAGTTTTGGGATTAGTTATTAAAAGTCGAATTCGGATTTTTATCAATGTGACAGCCATTTTAATAAAGCCTTTGGACCAGCTACTAGGTAAATAAGGCCGCCTACAACTATTAAAATAACCAACGTTATAAAGCACCCCATTTGGTCATGTTCAGCCTTTTGTTCCGGTGTCATTTTCTGATAATTCTCCCAAGCTTCCTGCCTGGCTCTTCTTCTTCCGTATTTGGTATTTAGGTTTGGAGGTTTTTTGTAGGCCATTTTGTTAGTTTTGGTTTGGTGTATTAAAAGTGTAGTTTGGGTTTGTACTAAGCTTACCAATCTGATTTTTTTGTTTCTGGCTTTTTAAGCATCGCAGCTTTTAACAGATTGATTGTTGCTCTTATTTCTGCGTCAACAGCTTCAATGTACCGTTTGTGCATCTTCATTTTAGATTTGGCAAATCCTTCCAGAGGAGAATTCACTTCGTGGCCTGAAATGTACGATGTGCCAATTCTTGAACCACTTTCATAATAATTCACTGATAAATCTTTGATCTCGTATTTATATCTCCCATCCTTTACATATATGGAAATTGTGTGCTTAACACTAGTTGATACACCACTAATTAATGCCCCTCTATCAAAAAATACTTTAAAGTTTCCTTTTCCTGTTACTTCGCCGTTTTTCTCGTCATCCATTTGAATTACATCATTGGCGCTTTTATATGCATCCACGAAAAATCGTTTAGCCCTTTGATATAAATCTGTCGCAGATGTACTATCAACTTGTACTACTTCAGAGTAAATAATAGCATCATTGACAAAGGGAATTTGAACTGTTGTGTCAGATTCTACTTCTTTTGCTTTTCCTTTTTTTTGTGAAAATGCTAATAAGGGGACCAATAAAATCAAGGTAAAGATTGGCTTTCTCATAATTATTGTTTTGGATGTTATTTGTTTTCTTTGAAAGACTTCTCTATCATTTCCATCACTCTTGGATCATTCAAATCTGTTAGCTTATTATTGGATTGATCTTTTTTCTGTAATATTTCCAGAATACCTTTCAGCAGATTGTTTGTTTCTTCCATGTAAGCATTGCGTTTACTTATTTCTGCATACCATCCAAATATGAGTTTTCCTATTACTAGTGATACTATAATCGAAAGAAAGATTATAACAGCCAAAATATTTGGTTCAATTTCAAGCAAATACATAAGTATTGTTTTGGGTTTATATTATTAGAATCTATTGCACCTTAATATGGAGTAAACGATTTTAGGTAAGCATTGACTGTAGGAAGTTCTATTTCTGAAAATGAATTATCAAATGAAACGCCATCTTCAAACCTGATAGTTTTAAACTTAATTAAATACTGGCTGTCTTCTTTCAGGTTGTCAAGTTGTTCTTTTTTTATAATACATTGAACTTTGATATAGTGGACATCATCATCAAAAATAAAATTACCGTACGCAACACCATTGTGGAGTGTTGTTGCAACTAATTTGAATGGGATACTATCATAAAGGCCTTTTTTATCAATTAAAGGGAGTAGCTTTTGTGTAACCAATCCTTCATAGTGTTCCCTTAGTGCTTTATTTTTATTGATTGCCTCTCTATTAACGTTAATGAAGCTATCAATATACGTAATGCACTTATAATCCTTGTCAACTGGTTTCTCTGGAAGAGGTGAACTGGAAGGCTCTGCTTCTTTTGAAAGGGAATCAGCACATGATGCGAAAACAGCAAGAGAGAAAAATAAAATGAGTAATAGTCTCATAGTGTGTTGTTTTGGTATATAATATAATATGTCAAACTTTTATTTCAAACCGCTTTGGCGGTGACATCTCCCAGTCCAGTTTTCTCTTTACCAGCCATATCTCTTTAATATCTTCAGTCAGAAGAATAAACTGCGGGTAATAGTCCTCGTTATCAGAGATCAGCACGAATTCTTTCTCGCTCTTTCTGAATAGTCTTTTCAGCATTACCTGGCTCTAGGTGACTACCACATAGGAGTGGTTGTTCACTAAGGTATGTCAAAAGTCTAATTTAATGAATTGCCTGAATAGGAAAATTTCCCTTTGGCTATTAATAAATATTAAATGGAGTACCCTTTTAAAGAGACTTATTGATAGATTTTATTACTATCAATTTTCACTTATGATTAATCTAATAAGCATAATCAATAGGATTCTATTCCATAATTGATAGTTGAATTTTATAATTAGGTTTGGGATTGAAACTTTTTTTACACGACCTACAATACACTTCACGTCATACTTTATCAGGAAGTAATTATCCTTAATCTCTTCCCTATCACTTTTCTTACTTCAGGGATACTCCTAAAACCAATGTTTTCTCTATTTAATGTTTCACTGTCTCATACCCCCCTCCGCATGAAAAATTTTTAATTTTATTCGGATCAAGTTAAATACTTGGGGAATACTGATTAAATGTTGATTCCAAACCCGCTGCTAAATCCGCAATACTGCTAAACAACCATCCTTCATCATACAACCTTCTTCCACTTCAAGCTCAACTGCCTCTTCTTTCTGCCACACCACCTTCCAGCCTCCCAACTGCTCCCAACTATTCCCTCCACCAGCATTCCCCATTGACAATTGCCCATTCACAAACTCCACCATCTCCCTTCTGCCTGTGCTCATCATCCCCCTCACCGCCAGCTGCTTCCTCAGCCACTGCTTATCCCCCTGCATCCTCATATACAACCGGATGGCTGCCTGGTAGACATGCTTCCGCTTCTTCCTCGGTAATGTCTTCCTGAATGCCTCCTTCCTTTCAGCATCAGCAAGGATCCACTGGGCATAGACCACTGCCTCCTTAAACAAATCCCTCCTTACCCGCTGCTTTTCACTGGCCACTATGCCACTCATGTCCGGGTACTTGGTGATCACAATCCTTTTCTTCCACTTCTTTTTCTTGTTGCCCCTGTAATGCTTCACCACAAAACACTTCCCAATCGAGCCCCGGATCATGCCCAACAGCAGTCTAGGTACCTTTTTGCCATCCTTGATCACCACCCTTTCTTTACTATTGATATAGACCTGATTCATATAGCTCATCCATTTATCCCCTAAAGCTACTCCTACCCATCCACAACCAAAAACCTCTTGGCCGATTTGGCATAAAATGGCAGGAAATGACCGCTTTTGTCCGCTTCCCCTTCAGGTTTCCAGTAGGGATCCTTCGTACCTCAAGTATACCTGAAGCATACCATCAGTATACCTAGAGTAGGACAACAGTATGCCTCCTTCGTTCCTAAACCTCAAAAAAGCATCTTTTCTTCCCTTTCTCAATCTCCAATAAAACCCCGACTCCTCCATTAAAAAATCCTATTCATCCCTTTCTAATCGGGCAAATCCGCGGTTCATCTTTCGTTCCTCAGCCCTACCTGAGCCCTACTGAATCCATAGCTAAGCCTAGGAAAAGCCTAGAAAACCACTTTTACCCCACCAATCTCCTAATATCATTCCCCTCACCCCATTTTCAAATTGTCAAAACCTGTTCCGCTCCGCGGGGTTATCTAATAATAATATCCCCATAGCCAGATCAACCTTTGACCAAAACAATCAGCATTCCAATCTACTTCTGGTTACCTCTTCCACAATAAACCCAAAATTTTTCCAAGGCATCGTTCCCGATAACGTTTGCGTAAAAAATTATGGGCCTATCAGCTTCTGTTTCTGGTAAATTAAATACACTTGCCTTTACAGTTCATCTAAAAGCCTTAATACATTCTTCCATATGATGAAATATTGTCTCCAGTTGATCCTGTGCTTGCTGTTGGTCTCTTCTTCAGTTTTCGCTAATGCAGTCTATGATTTTATAGTAGCACAAGATGGCAGTGGCAACTTCAAAACAGTCCAGGAAGCCATCAACGCTGTTCCCGACTTCCGCAAAAAAGAAACAAGGATCCTGATCAAAAATGGTGTCTATAAAGAAAAGCTGGTATTAGCTGAAAGCAAGCAGTTTGTCACCTTTATTGGTGAAAGCCTGGACAAGACCATCATCACCTACGATGATTACGCTCAGAAGAAAAACATCTTTGGTGAAGAAAAGGGCACTTCCGGCTCCTCAGGGTTTTACATTTATGGCCACAATTTCACGGCGGAAAATATTACTTTCCAGAATACAGCCGGGCCAGTAGGACAGGCCGTTGCCGTTTTTGTATCCGGCGACAGGGTGCAGTTCAAAAACTGCAGGTTTCTTGGTTTCCAGGATACTTTGTATACCTACGGCCGCGAGAGCAGGCAATACTACAAGAATTGTTATATAGAAGGCACTGTAGATTTTATTTTCGGGTCTTCTACTGCCGTTTTTGATAGTTGTACTTTATTTGGTAAAACATCCGGCTACTTCACTGCGGCTTCAACTCCTGAAAATAAAAAGTTTGGGTATGTGTTCCTGAACTGTCATCTGACAGGCAATGCTCCTGAAGCTTCATTCCTCCTGGGAAGGCCTTGGAGACCTTATGCTAAAACCGTTTTCATTAATTGCAGGCTGGATAAAATAGTGCGTGCTGAAGGCTGGAGCAACTGGAGTAATGCTGCTAATGAAAAGACGGCCTTTTACGCTGAATACAAAACATTTGGCGATGGCGCCGCTGCAGGTGACAGGGCTACCTGGTCGCACCAGTTAACCGATTCAGAAGCAAACCTGTATACCCTGAAGAACATTTTCGGCGATTGGGAACCAACCAAATAAATTACCAATTGCCAATTCACCATTGACCATCGTCCATTCACCATTCACCTTCAAATGAAGCAATTCATGTATAAACTATTGTTCCTTACCTTATTTTCCTTTTTTGTTGTTTGCACTTTTGCCCAGACTGTTAACTACCCATCCAGGTTCACCGTAGCTAAAGATGGGAGCGGCGACTTCAAGACCATCCAGGAAGCTGTGAATGCAGTGCGTGATCTTTCCCAACAGCAGGTAACTATTTATATCAAGAATGGCGTCTATAATGAAAAGCTGGTGATTCCTTCCTGGAAAAAAAGAATATCACTGGTTGGACAGAGTAAAGACAGTACGGTGATCTGCAATGACGATTATTCCGGCAAAGCTTACCCTGGAGGAAAGGATGCTTTTGGAAAAGATAAATTCACTACTTACACTTCATACACAGTGTTGGTACAGGGTGATGACTGCAGCATAGAAAACCTGTCCATCAAAAACACTGCGGGCAGAGTAGGACAGGCTGTAGCCCTGCACGTGGAAGGCGACAGGTTCGTAGCTGTCAACTGCATACTCACCGGCAACCAGGATACCTTATATACGGCAACCAACAATAGTCGCCAGTATTATAAAGACTGTTATATAGAAGGTACGACAGACTTTATCTTCGGTGAAGCCACTGTTGTGTTCCGGAACTGCACCATCAAAAGCCTGACCAATTCCTACATCACGGCTGCATCTACTACTCCGATGCAGAAGTTTGGCTATGTCTTTTTTGATTGTAGGCTGGTTGCAGATTCCTCTGCAACTAAAGTTTTACTCGGAAGGCCCTGGAGACCGAATGCAAAGACTGTTTTTATCAATACGGAAATGGGCAGCCATATTCATCCTGTTGCCTGGGACAACTGGCGCAACCCGGAAAATGAAAGGACTGTTCTTTATGCAGAATACAAGAGCAGGGGAGAGGGGGCAAAAATCAAGGAAAGAGCGAAGTGGTCTAAACAATTGTCCCGCAGGGAGGTAAAAAAATATACCCTGGAAAAGATCTTTAATTTAGAAGTTTCATGGATTCCAAGAGTGTAGGTAGCTCATTCTTGCTATTAATTTTTCAACCCCTTTCAATATGTTGCGCTTTACGTTTTTGATACTATTGGTTGGCTTTACTTTTTTGCAAGCAATGGCACAGGAGTTCATTCCACTTTGGCCAAAAGGAAAAATGCCGAACTCAAAGGGCATGAACCTGAAAGATAGCATTGCCAATGAAAGGGTCTACCGTGTGGGTACACCCGGCATGTATGCCTTCTTGCCATCCGCCCAGGAAAATAAAGGCGGGGCAGTGATCATTTGCCCTGGTGGTGGTTATGAACGATTGGCTTATGTCATCAGTGGTACCCAGTTGGCCAAATGGTTCAATACCATGGGCATGAGTGCTTTTGTTCTGAATTACCGTTTGCCCAACTCCCCGGATCTGAAACAAAGAGAATTAGGCCCTTTACAGGATGTACAGAGAGCTATTCGTGTTGTACGTGCCAATGCATCCAAATGGGGCATCAAAGGCGATAAAATTGGCGTACAGGGCTCTTCTGCCGGAGGTCACCTGGCTGCCATGGCGGGTACGCAAACAAACGATGTTTCTGCTATTGGTGATTCATTGAATGCTATTTCTTTTCGACCTGATTTCATGATCCTGGTGTCCCCGGTGATTAACCTGGGGCCTTATGCACATGCAGGCAGCCGCAAGAACCTGTTGGGAGAAGATGCATCCAGTGAGCTCATAGAGAAATTCTCCCAGGAAACACAAGTGACCAGTACAACGCCGCCTGCCTTCCTGGTACATGCCTTTAACGATAAAACAGTGAGTGCACGGAATAGCTTACTGTTCTATGGGGCTTTGCTGGAGAAAGGCGTATCAGCCAGCCTGCATATTTTCCCGCAGGGTGGTCATGCTATTGCATTGCGCAATAATCCTGGTTCTACAGAACAATGGACGTCCTTATGTGAAGCCTGGATGATTGAAATGGGCATTATTCCTCAAACCTTGAATAAATAAAATAACAAATGAAATTCCTGGTTGCCTGGGTATTGATGATACCTGTTCTTGTTACCGCACAAAGTATTCCAAGAGATACCTCCTTTACGGTTTATGGCACTTATATCAAAGAAAGTAAGGGCCGGCCTTATATCCGGGTAGCACAACCGGCAATGCCTGAAGGCGTAAAGAGCAAAGAGAACATTATTTACAGTACTATGGGTAACAGGGAGTTGTCTGCAGATGTGTTTTATCCTGCAAAGAAATCAAAGAAAGGGTATCCGGCAGTGGTCATGATCTTTGGAGGAGGATGGAGGTCCGGAGATAAATCTCAGAATGTTCCCATAGCGCAACAATTGGCAGCAAAGGGTTATGTGGCCATGACCATTGAATACCGGCTTTCACAGGAGGCTCAATATCCTGCTGCCGTACAGGATGTAAAGGCGGCCATCAGGTGGCTCCGGGCGAATGCGAAACAATACAATATTGATAAAAGTAAAATTGCAACCTTAGGCATGTCCGCAGGCGGACAGTTGGCTGCTTTGGCAGGTACAACTAATGGCATAGCAAAGTTTGAAGGCCCAGGTGGCAATGCAAAGCAGTCGAGTGATGTGGAGGCGATTGTAAATATTGATGGCACGCTTGCTTTCCATCACCCGGAATCGGTAGAAGGAAAAGCTGCTTCAGAGTTCTTAGGTGGCACTTACCAGGAAAAGCCGGAGGTATGGGAAGAAGCTGCTCCCCTGAATCATACAGGTAAGCATACGCCGCCCATTATTTTTATCAACAGCTCCATTCCCCGCTTTCATGCTGGTAGGGATGACATGATCAGGATTCTTGACAAGTATGGGATCTATCATGAAGAGCATACCTTACCCGACACACCGCATCCTTTCTGGTTCTTTCATCCATGGTTTGAACCTACAGTCAATTATACTGTTCAGTTTTTGGATAAGGTGTTCAAAAAGAAATAAGCAATTGACGATATTCCTAAATATCGAAATCACAAAATCAGTAATTTAATCATCATGTCACATCGTTTTTTTAAAGTATTCGGACTGTTCAGTGTCCTCTTCCTCTTGTCTTTCACAATGGCTCCCAGGAAGATCAAAGTATATCTCATTGGTGATTCTACCATGTCGATCAAGCAATCGAAAGCCTATCCCGAAACTGGCTGGGGTATGCCGTTTGTTTACTTCTTCGATTCAACTGTTGAAGTGGACAACCGTGCGCAAAACGGCCGCAGTACCAGGACGTTTATTGAGGAAGGCCGCTGGCAGCCTGTGACTGAGAACCTTCAAGCAGGTGATTATGTCTTCATCCAGTTTGGTCATAATGATGAAGTGCCTACAAAGAAAAGTTATACTACTGAAGATGCTTTCAAGGCCAACCTGGCGAAGTTTATAAATGAAACAAGAGCCAAAAAAGCAACTCCTGTTTTGATCACGCCTGCAGCACGCAGATCATTTGATTCTACCACAGGCAAGATCAAGGGTACTCACGATATATATTCAGCTCTTGTACGTTCTGTTGCTGTAGCATACAAAACACCTTTAATTGATTTGGACAAGCAAAGCCAGGACTTATTGCAGTCATTTGGTGTAGAAGGCTCAAGACTTTTATTCAACCAATTGAAACCCGGTGAACATCCCAATTATCCCAAAGGTGTTGAAGACAATACACACTTCAATGAATTGGGAGCGCGTAAAATGGCGCAGATCGTATTGGCTGATATAAAAGACCTGAAACTTGAATTGGCAGATAGGATTGTAAATTCCGGAGTGAAGAAATGATGTGACTCAGCATCCCGGTGCAGTATACCTGAAGAAGTATGCTGCACCCGGAATGCTAATGATTTTATTAGTTGGCAAGATAAACCTGCACTTTATTTTCTTCCGATAGCTTCATATGTTTTGACAGCTGATTGATGAAGCTTGCCATATAGGATGGAATTGTTTTATTTTTTAACACACCTGCATACCAGGTTCTCTTAAGGCCCCTCCTGGTTATTTTAACTGCATTCAACTCTTTAGACTTTAAATAACGGGCCGCCACCCATTGCGGTTGTACCGTTACTCCTATTCCTGCTTTCACCATTTCAAGGATAGCCTCTGTCAGCATCACCTGGTATAACTTGACAGGTTTTCCATTCTGAAAAATAAGGTTGTACATTCTACTTTCCTCAAGGGGAATATTATACATGATGTATGATTCCTGTTGAAAAGCTTCTATCTCTATCCATTTACGCTTTGTCCACGGATGTCCTGGTGACACAATGGCAAAAAGTTCATCTGAGAACAAAGGCGTATATACAAGGTTTTTGTTTTTGTTGTCTTCAAAAATGCCAACATCTATTTTGTTTTCTAAAAGATTTGCTAAGGCATGCCTTGTCGCTTCTGCCTTTATGTGTATATCTACTTTTGGATAAAGAGCTTGAAATGCTCTTAGAAATCCTGATAACCAGGGATAGGAAGTATAACATTCCGTGCTGAGCCGGATATCACCACAATCCTTTTCCGTCATCAAACGGATCTGCCTTGTGGTTCTTTCCACTTCATCCAGTATACGTTGGCTCGATAACAATACAACCTCACCTTCCTTCGTAAGCAGCATTTGCTTGTTTTGACGGATAAATAGTTGTGCCTGGAAATGATCTTCAATTTCTCTTAACTGATGACTTAATGCTGATTGCGAGAGATAAAGGTTTTCAGCAGCCTTTGTAAGGCTTTTTGTGCGGGCAACTTCCTGGATCATTTTAAGATGTCGAAGTTCCATATGTATGAATATTGCTAATGGTTATTACAAAAATAATTCAATTTGCTCATACATACTAATGGTTAATTTTGGTTCAGCGAAAAGCCTTTAACCTCAAAATCTTATTTATGAAACTGATTCTTTTAACCTTCGCATTGCTGATAACAGAAGTGCTTTATTGTGCAACTCCGGACATGAGTGATACTATTGAAAAAGACTTCAGGAATGCTTTTCCCAAAGCCGAGCAGGTAAAATGGTATAAGACTGATTTGATGTACGAGGTCGTTTTTATAAATGACCAGGTGAGCTGTAGAATGAGGTTTTTGCTCAACGGTACAATTGATAGAACCATTCGTTATTATACTGAAGAACACTTGCCTCCGTTTATCTTGTCCAAGATCAAAAGAAAATTTGCTGGCAAAAAAGTATATGGTGTTACTGAAGATACCTCAGAGGACGGAGTTACTTACTACATTGTCCTGGAAGATGAAGATCACTGGTTGCATATTCAATCAGATGCAATTGGTAATACCATCATTACCAATCAGTATAAAAAGAATAGGAATGTAAAATGAAGAATATTAAAACCAGGACAAGCCTATAACAGGAAGACAATAAGCCAGGGCTGCCAGGAACAACACCCAATTAAATCCCAGTTCAATAGAAAGAATGGTTGCTAATGCAGTGCTGATCACTGAAATGCAACCATTCACGCCCCATGCCCATGGTATGGCCTCAGGATTAGATTTTGAAACAAGCGACAAACCGGAGGGAAAAGGCATCCCCATCAAAAAGGCTAAAGGACCCATCAGTAATAAAACAATGACCAGTTTAATAGGCAGGCTTACATGTATTGTGTTTTGTAAAAGAGGCATCAATACAAAAGCATCAATCAGTAACAATAGAGCAATCAACACAAAGAGTAAATACGAATCCTTTTTACTGCCAATGAACCTGGCCGATACATTGCTGCCTAGGCCTGAAAAAATAAGTAAGGAGGTAAGGACTGCTGAAGCAGCATAAACAGGGTTCCCGAAATATAGAATGAAGTGCTGGATGAGCACGATTTCTACGAACATATAACCCAATCCGATGCCACTGAAGTAAAGCAGGATACTAAACTTGTTCTTTCCACTCCACCCCAGCTTGAAAAGGGGAAGCAGGATCAGTACAAAAGAGACAATTGCAATTTGTACGAGCGTAACCAGTACCAGGAAATAGCCTACTTCAAAAAAAGGTATGGACCGGGTGCCGAAGAAATGTGACAGGCGGTTGAGGTTTTCCCATCGTAGAAACTGTGAAAAGAAGGGTTTGTTGTCAGTTGCGGGCTTTATATTGAAATCATATTCATCATAAAATGCTTTTCTGTTCTCCGAAAGGATTTGGTCTATATATCGAAAGAAACGTTCATCCTGCAACTGGTTGTAGCTACTGCGCTCTTCCGCTTTCAGTCCGGGAAGTATGGCAGGATCAAACATCATATCATCGCAAAACTTCCGGATGTTGGCCACTTCAGTTACCGTTACAGGTGATTTGGTCAGGACGAAGGTTATGGTACCCCAACTCCTGATGGCAGCAAGATGTGCCCTGGGGTTTTTTATTCCTGAGTTGTAAAGTACTTCCACCATGGTCGCTAAAACTTTCAAAGGGTTTCGTAACGGGTAGTCCATCCAGGAGGTGATGCTGATCACACCATTTTCATTTAATCGAAGCCACATTTCCTGAAAAGCTTCCCGGGTCATAATGGCTTGCTCCTGCAATGCATATAACCCGGATGAACCTCCAAATGTTCCTGTCATTGGGAGCACAATGAGATCATACCTGGCTGTATCCATCATCAGGAAAGTTCTCGGCTCCATTCTTTGGCTCATTACCTTAGGCTGATACAAGAGGGAATCTGATGCAAGTGCCAGTTCCTTTTTTAATAAAGAAAGCACAACAGAGTTGGGCTCTGTTGTAGTGATGCTTTCCACGTCATGGCTAACAGCATGTGCAACGTCGATACCTGTACTGGTGCGCAGTACCAGTACTTTATTTCTTTTCCTCATGACATAAGGCAGTGCACTGGTCGTATAGTCGAGAATGAAAGAACTATCTTCTTTTTTCCAGCTTGTAATAGGCCCAAACCAGTCACCATTAACAAAGGCGGCTGCTTTTACCCGGGCTGTATTTTGTGCAGTAAGACTTAATCCCGGTGCATAACGCAGTACAGGAGAAGTGACGGTTTGTACGAATCCATAGGGACTGGACTTTTGTATGGTAACCTTTGCTTCAGGAAGAAGCAGGGTTTTACTAATGTCTTTGTACTGCGAAGGGATCAGTTGCGGAGGATGCGCTAGTTGCCAGAGGATGACCAGAAAAGAAAGGATTATGATCAGAGCTCTTGATTTGGATCTGCCAGGTAAAATAATGATACCGGCTATGATGGGTAATATAGAGATGATGGCTGGGAGTTGCTGGGGGAGGTATATCCAGGTAAGTACAAGGGCAAAGAGACCTCCCATCCCTGATCCAAACAGGTCTGCGAAATATATTTTACTAATGGATGCAACATATTGCACGAATAGGATCCCGATCGCTAAGGCACCAAAGAAAAATGGTGTAAAGAATAGAAGGTAGGTAAGGAGCAGTTTTCCTGCTTGACGATAATCAGCAAACACAAGATAGGAATCGAAGCGTGTAAAGGATGATTGCGACCAGCCAACAACGAACGACATGGAAAGGCCGGATACCATCATAAGAACAGGAACCATGATTTCGCTATGCTTCAATAGCCATGTCCTGGAAAGGGATAATACCGTTCCTGCAGCACCAAATCCGAGCATAGCCACCGAAATGATCATATAGGCGAAATGATGCCATTGAACAATGGACAGGATCTGCATTAAGACCAGTTGGAATGCAATGATAGCTGCCGAAAGCAGTCCTATGGATAGTAGTAATTTATATTTTATTGTACTTGTCACTATTTCTTTTCCCTGGTAAACGGCACAAACATAACCGGCAACAAGCTCTTGGTTGTTGCTTTCTTCCCCTTCTTTTCTACCAGCATCAGCGTTTGGGTCATAAAAGGAGAACCAATAGGAATGATCATCCTGCCGCCATCTTTCAATTGTTCCAGTAAAGGAGGGGGAACATATTCTGTTGCTGCCGTAACAACAATAGCATCATAGGGGCCATGCTCTTTCCATCCATAATAGCCATCACCAATTTTTGCCTGAACGTTCTTGTATCCTAACTTTTTCAACCGGTTAGCTGCAGCAGTGCCCAGTTGGGGAACAATTTCGATGGTGTAAACTTCTTTGACAATAGGAGAGAGCACAGCAGCCTGGTACCCGGAACCTGTACCAATTTCCAGGACTTTATATTCTGGCTTTGGTTTGATGGCTTCGGTCATGTAAGCAACGATATAAGGCTGTGATATCGTTTGCCCGTAGCCTATTGGTAATGGCCCGTCATTGTAAGCATCAGGAATGCTGCTGGAAGGAACAAACAAATGCCGCTTTACTTGTCGCATGGCATTCAATACTGCTGCATCTTTCACGCCTCGTTTTTCAATCTGCAACTTCACCATACCTTCTCTTTTTTCCTTATAGTCTTCCTGGAAAAAGGAAACAAAAAATAAAAACAGGAGGCAAGGAATTACGCCATTCATAAACAAGGATTTAGTAAAATGAATGAGCCTGTTAAAATTACTGAAAGTCTGCCAGGATGATCTAAGTACTGTAATGATACATTCAAACAGTATATTACTTTCCTGTAAGAAAGTTAGTTATATTTCTCGTTTTATATATTTTGTTTTGATATTTGATTACCTTTATCATTGTATTTGCTGCATCATTTATTTCCTGCGGGTAATTGCAATCCTGTATATTACACTAACGGCTGAATGAAATAATTTTCAGCATCCTGCCTTTTGATTTTCGTTGCAGTCACTTCCCTTAAGAAAGCTGTCGTAACAACTTAAGTCGTATGCGAAAGCATTTTGTTTACCTGCATTTACAAGCCCCTTATACAAACGATCCAACGCTTTCCTTCCGGAAAGAAATGAAATGACAATGAAGCGGAGATCTATTGTACATCTTTCATTACAACCAAACAAAGATCCCCTTGTGAAGAGAAATGCTCTTTATCATTTCTAAAAATTCTTGTTATGAGAAACGATTTGCTGCGCCTGACCGCTTGTGTTGTAATGGTTACTTTATTGCTCATGCTCTCTGCCAGTTCCTATGCTGCAATTGCTGAGGAAAATGAAACCAACTACCTGGTGAATTTAAAGATAAACTTTCAGGATGCTGCCACCATACCCCCGGCCGGTTGGCTAAGGGATTATGGGCAGGCTTATGGATTACGCACTTCAGCTTATCAGGGTGTAGGCAATTACTATGGATGGATCAACAGGGATAATAATACGCCTCTGGATTTAACTAAAAATGGACGTAAAAGAAGCAGTCCTTCTGATCTTCTGCAGGCTACATTGATGCATATGCAAGCAGATGATATTATTGGTTTTAGCGGTACTCCAATTGAAGGAAGGTGGGAGGCCAAGGTAGTCAATGGCATTTATGAAGTTACTGTTTCAGTGGGTGATGGTGCTTATACAGGTGGCAAGCATACGATCAATGTTGAAGGGGTGCCGGCAATATTAAGTTTTGAGGGTACTACCAATACACGATTTAGTTTAGCCACTGTCTCGGTAAAAGTGACAGATGGGCTTTTAACAGTTGATGCCATTGGAGGTGTTAATACAAAGATCAATTATATAATCATTCAGCAAACCTCTGCGCTAAGGCCTTCAGTGGCAAGAGTCAACCCTGTACATGGAGCAGAAGATATCAGTGATTATACATCAATATCTACCGATATATTGAACCTGCCCAATAGCGGCATCAATAATGTTACTATTACTACAGCTAACGTTTACCTGGTAGAAAAGGCAACCGGTAACCCGGTGCCGGCAAATGTAAATGGTACAGGAGGCGGTGATGCCATTACCCTCGTGCCTTCCGCAGCATTAAAACTAAGTACGGCCTATGTATTCAATGTGACCAGTGGTGTTAAGGATTTATCTGGTGCTGCTTTTTTACCTTTCTCAAGTACATTTACAACTACTGCAACACCTACTCCTCAACTCAGTATCAAATTCGATAAGGTGCAACTAACCAATACGACCGGGAGACATACCAGTCTCACCATCGGGCCGGATGGAAAGTTATATGCATTAAGGGATGATGGTGTGATTAAGCGCTTCCCCATCAACGCTAATGGTACGTTGGGCACTCCTCAACTGATCTACTCTTTACAGGATGCATATGGCACCAGGAAATCCAGATTGGCCATTGGTTTAGCCTTTGATCCTGCATCTACTGCTACTAACCTTATCGCTTGGGTCACTCATGGTTCATACGTGTTTTTAAACGCTCCTGATTGGGATGATAAATTGACAAGACTAAGCGGTAGTAACTTACAGAATGTTCAGGATGTATTAATTAATCTACCCCGCTCCACCAAAGACCACCTGACCAACAGCATTGCTTTTGGCCCGGATGGTGCTTTGTATTTCACCCAAGGCTCTAACAGTGCGATGGGTAAAGCTGATCAAACCTGGGGGAATAGAGAAGAGCACTTGCTTTCAGCGGCAGTACTGCGTCTTGATAAAACCAAGTTGGGTACATTGCCATTGAATGTTAAGACAGCAGAAGGAGGCGGTACTTATAATCCCTATGCAGCCAATGCTCCTTTAACTATTTACGCATCAGGCGTTAGAAATGCTTATGATTTGGTATGGCATAGCAATGGAGAGCTATATGTACCTACCAATGGTTCAGCGGCCGGTGGCAATACGCCTGCATCGGTTAATGGTACACTGCGGCCTGATGGTACTACCTACAATGGGCCATCTATACCAGCCTTAACAAATGTGCCGCAAACAATGAAAGATTTTCTCTTTAAGGTGAAGAAAGGCGGTTATTATGGACACCCCAATCTCAGGCGGGGCGAGTATGTGATAAATGGTGGGAACCCCACTTCCAACATAGAACCAGCCCAGATTGATGAGTATCCGGTGGGTACGAATCCTGATATAAACTGGAGGGGATTTGCTTTTGACTTCAAAGCCAATAAATCACCGAATGGTGTGATTGAATATAAGAGCAATGTATTCAATGGGGCCCTGAAAGGAAAACTACTGGTAGTTCGATACAGCCAGAATGATGATATTATCGTATTGACTCCTGGCGGTACTAACAACAATATTGTCAATTTCTATGAAGGAGCTTTGATCCAGGGCTTTACAGGTTTTGTTGACCCGCTGGACCTGGTAGAAGACGTAAGAAACGGAAATATTTATGTATCAGAATATGGAGGTAATGGAAAGATAACATTGCTCAAACCAAATACAACCGCTTCTGCTGCCGGGTTGATCACAATGAATACAAATAACGATCCGGAAAACAGTGTAACAGATATTGAGCAGCATTCAGCATACCTGGAACAGAATGCTCCAAATCCTTTTAGTGATCATACGCTCATTCGTTATTTTGTCCCAGCCAATACTAACTCTGTTAAAATAGTCATTACTAATATGATCGGAATGGTGAATATGGTGTTCGATTTAGACGGCAAGAACTCCAGCCAAATAGCATTAGATGCAGGCACTTTGCCTTCGGGTACTTATATCTATTCTTTATGGGTAGAAGGAAAACAGGTAGACAGTAAACGATTGGTTATTATAAGATAATTGAACAAGAATGTATTTTGTCTGCACCCCGTTTAAGGCACTGATAAAGTAGGTGCCTTGACGGAGTGCATTAATGCTTATTCTTCCTCCATTTCATCAAGTATTTCCGGGCTTGCCGTTACCAGCACCTTATCGATGCGGTGTCCATCCATGTCCATGATCTCAAATGTGAAGCCTTTCCATTGCATTTTATCTCCCGGCTGAGGTATACGTTCCAGTTCATATAAAATGCATCCTGCCAGGGTGTCGTATTCATGAACACTTTCATTTACCCATTCCTGTTTTTCAAAGCGGCTAAGAAAGTCGTAAAAAGGAATTTGCGCATCAACGAGAAAACTGCCGTCTTCCCGTTCTACAATTTCGTAATCTAAAGATTCGGTCTGCGGAATGTTGCCCACGATAGCTTCAAGGATATCGTTCAATGTGATCATTCCCTGCAAGCTGCCATACTCATCTACAATAAAACAAGAATGGATTTTTGATTCCTTGAATTTTTCCATCACCTGGTAGGCTGTATTGTTTTCTGGCACAAACAAGGCTTGATGCATTAAGTTTTTGAACAGGGTCATATCGTCGGCCACATACAAGTCCTTTATAGAAACCACTCCTTTGATGTTATCAATTTCACCATCACAAATGGGATAGACTGAATGAGGCTCTGACATAATCTTTTCCTTGATCTTCTCTTCATTATCATTAATGTCAAACCACACGATATCGCTCCGGTGTGTCATAAGGGATGTGATATTGCGATCACCCAGGTGAAAGATCCGTTCAATCATTTCTTTTTCTTCTTCTTCAATAGTGCCTGCTTCTGTACCTTCTGAGATAATGGCTTTAATTTCATCTTCAGTCACGGTATCATCTTTAGAGCTTTTAATATTGAAAAGCTTAAAAAATGAATTGCTTGTGATATTCAGCAACCAAACAATCGGGTGTGTAATTTTTGAAAAGACAAGCATGGGCGTGGCCATAATACGCGCAATTTTTTCAGCGCTGGTCAGCCCAATTCGCTTTGGGATCAATTCGCCAAAAACAATAGACAAGAAAGTAACCACCATGACAACCAATGTTGTGGCGATGGTTTCCGCATAAGGCTTAAATGCATCTACTTTTTCTACTAAGGGTTGCAGGTAGATACTAAAGCGCTCGCCTGAATAAACACCCGTAATAATGGCGATCAGGGTGATGCCTATTTGTGCTGCTGAAAGGAAGATTTCAGGGGAGTAGGACAGGTTCAGTGCCGTTTCTGCCTTTTTATCGCCTTTTTCGGCCATGCTTTCTAGTCTGGCTTTACGAGCGGACACTAGCGCAATCTCCGACATCACAAAAAGGCCATTCAAAAAAATTAGCCCCAACAATATGATTATGTCCATTTGGAATGAAAGTTACTCTAAATTTAATTTTCCTACCTTGTTAATATATACTGTAGCTGTCAAAAGCCCTGCCAAGACTCCCAATATTCCTCCACCCAAAACGTCCAGCGGATAATGCACACCTACATAGATTTGAGCATAGGCAATAAAAAATGCCCATAGGTAAGTTAAGTAGATCCACCTTTTAAAAGTGGAGTATAAGGTGATGCTTACAAAAGTTGCCATGCCGAAGTGGTTAGCTGCATGCGAAGATGTGAAGCTATATCCTCCCGCGCAGTGTTTGAGCAGCAGGCGCACATGATCGAAAAAGAAGGGATCATTGCAAGGGCGCAAGCGTTCAAAACCTTCTTTGAAAACCCGGCTGCTCACCATGTCGGCAATCGCAATGGTACAGAGAAAGGCTATACTCCACCACCAGCCTTTTTTGCCATAGTTGAGTGTGATAAAAGCCAAAACAAATAAATAAAGGGGCGCCCAGAAAACAGAATCGCGGAAATAAGGAAGTACGGTATCAAAAAAAGGATTGGTCCACCCGCTGTTCAGTTTTATAAACAGCCGTTTATCCCATAAATCCAATTGTTCCCAAACTGATGAAGCTATTATAACGGCCTGCATGTCGCAAATGTAAGAGAATGAGACCTTTTCGCCGATTTTGTGTTTTCGTGACACTTAAAATTTTGTTGCTTTGCGGAGTGCAAAGGTGGTGTTTGAATGTTCAAGCCTAAACTGCCAAACAGTAATAAATTATGCTCGCGAAAACCCGTTTACCCAAAACATTGCTTTGGATCATCAATCTTTTAGGGATTTACCTGCTGATGTTCACCAGTTTCCGGCTGGTTACATATTTTGCATTTCATCCTGAAGATCAATCAATTACTGATCTTTTGCCTTCTTTTTTACTGGGTCTGCGTTACGATCTTCGCTGGATCAGTTTATTGTTATTGCCTATTATTTTGATCAGCATGTGGCCGGCTTTATCGCCTTTTTATTCTGAGCGGAATAAAAAAATATGGACCTGGTACCTGGCTTTTGCCACTTTTTTTGTCGTTTTTTTCTTTGCAGCGGACTTTGGATGCTTTTCTTACAATAAAACCCGCCTCAATGCAAGCGCCCTGAATTTCATGGAAGATCCGGGTATCTCATTATCCATGTTATGGCAATCATACCCGATGTTCTGGCTGATCCTGGCTTTGATCATTGCTGTATTGCTTCTGCGGCGCATGTTCCGGGAAATGCATATTTATGTTATTTCCAAAACAGAAGGGCTGGGAATTCCCTACCGGAGGAAGTGGTTTGTGATCGCTTCTGTCTTTTTTGGTTTGCTAGTGTATGGCAATGCCGGCCTGCAGCCGTTGAAATGGAACCGTGCATTTGTTTTGCAGGATAGCTTTAAATCTTATCTGGCCCTGAATCCTTTGCAAAATTTTTTCACTACCCTGAAATTCCGGAGGCCGCAATTCAATGAAAAGCAGGCGAGGGAGAGTTTTCCTGTCGTTGCCGAATGGATGGGATTAACTGCCAAAGAGTTTTCCTACCGCCGTGAAATGGCGCCGGGCGTCCATTCCCTGGAGTCAAAGCCAAATGTCGTATTGGTGCTGTGTGAATCGTTCAGCATGTATAAAAGCAGCATGAGTGGGAATCTGCTGAATACAACGCCGTTTTTCCAGTCGATAGCCGATAGCGGAATTTTCTTTGAACGTTGCTTTACGCCCCATTTCTCAACAGCCAGGGGGTTGTTTGCTACATTGACCGGCATCCCTGATGTACAACTGTCTAAATTTTCAACCCGCAATCCCGAGGCAATAAAGCAACATACCATTATCAACCATTTTGAGGGATATGAGAAAATGTACTTCCTGGGTGGAAGTGCCTCATTCAACAACTTTGAGGGCATACTGCAGAATATCAAAGGCCTGCAAATGTTTACGGAAGGCAGGTTTAAAGCGAAGCCTGTCAATGTATGGGGGATTTCGGATAAAGACTTATTCCTGGAAGCCAATGAGGTGCTCGCAAAGCAAACAAGACCCTTTTTTGCCATTGTGCAGACTGCTGACAACCACCGCCCATTCATGATCCCTGAAAGTGAATCTGAATTTGAAAGAAAGGATCTGCACCCTGATTCTTTGCATAAATATGGTTTTGAATCTGTAGATGAGTTTAATTCTTTCCGGTACGCAGACTTCTGCATTCAGAAATTCATTGAAGCTGCGCGCAAAGAGCGGTATTTTTCAAATACCATTTTTGTATTCATCGGCGACCATGGCGTTTCAGGCAATGCAAGGGAAGTGTATCCCAAAGTTTGGACTGATAAGCGCCTGACTGACGAACATGTGCCGTTGCTTTTTTATGCGCCTAAATTGCTGACTCCGCAAAAACGAGGTGAAGTAGTATCTCAAATTGATGTTTTACCAACTATCGCCGGCTTAACCGGGCAGTCTTACATCAATACCACCCTTGGGCGTGACGTTTTGCATAAACGGAAGAATAACGACTATGCCTTCATTATCTATCATGACGAAGGCCAGATCGGCATGCTTACAGATGACTATTATTTCACCAAAAATCTCAATTTCAAAAGAGAAGAACTGCACCTGATGCCTGGAAAATACTTTTCCTCTGCCCAGGAAGATTCAATTAAGAAAAAGCTGTCGCAGGTTACGACCGCATATTACGAAACAGCAAAGTGGATGCTGATGAATAATAAGGACCTGCACACCCTCAGTCCGCCGTAGGCGGAGAGCATTAGATTTTCTTTGCCACAACAATCATCCTGGGTGTTTTTCGTACATCATAGGAATTTAAGTCGTGGTCACCGAAAACCTCTGTTACCTGCATTTTTTGAAAAGATAACATATCGGTAAAGTCTCCGAGGCTAAACTTGGCTACCTTTTCCGTGTACTCTAAAGGCTCTTTTAAATTGGGATCTGTAACAATAATTCTTTTGAAAAAATGCGAATCATCGTGCCAGCGGTGAATTTCGTACTGTGTTTCATCTATAGTTTTCACCTCGTTGTGCAGTAGCCTGTCTTCGACATAGTGAACATTTAAATAGTCGAACAAAATAGTGCCTGTTGGCTTTAAGCATCCGGCGATCGTCCGTATCGCATCATCATGTTCGCGCCTTGTATTGAAGTAACCAAAGGAGGTAAAAAAGTTGAAAGCATAATCAAAATAGTTGACCCAAAAGGGGAGGCGCATGTCATGAACGTAGAAATGAAGTTTGCCGTTTTCAAACTGTTTGGCATACTGGATACTGTCACTTGCAATGTCAATACCTGTTACGTCATAAGCATTGGTCGCTAACAGTTTGCTGTGCCTTCCTTTCCCGCAAGCAACATCTAAGATGCGACTGTCGCCTTCTGGTTTAAAATGGTTTAACAGGTTCTCTATGAACTTCCTGGCTTCAGCTTCATCGCGGTCAAAATATAATTTATGGTAATAGGGTGAGTTGAACCAGTTCTTGTACCATTCGTTGGTCGGCATTTCTTTTTTTAACAAATGTAAAGCATACGAATTTGATGTAGTACAGTTCACCTGTTTCCACCCCGGCCATTTTGACCGCTTTGACCGCTTTTGACCGGTTTTGTCCCCCAAACCCAAATGTATCCTTCGTACCTCAAGTATACCTGAAGCATACCTGAAGCATACCTGAAGTATACCTGAAGCACACCTGAAGCACGAAATCAATTTTGACCCTCCCATCCCCCTCATTCCTACTTGAGCCGTACTTGAGCCCTGAAAAGTTTTTTTCACTATCTCAAACCTCTATTCATCATGCAGATATTCCAATATGTCAATATCCCTTTCAGAGGTTAATAGCAAACACCTAACTTTGGCGTTTTAGTTTAATACATGAAAATTCACAAAGAAGGGCATAGGAGTATTGCTATCGCAATCATCATTTTTGCCATTATCAATCTGGTTACCCTGTTTTTTATCAGTGCTTATTCACCCTTGATTAGCTGGCTTATTTTTGTTGTTACCTTTTGCTTGCTGCTATTTATCTTTTCTTTTTTCCGCATTCCGCGGCGCGCACATACAATAGGAGAGGATTCTTTGGTAGCTCCCTGCGACGGTACAGTTGTTGTAATTGAAGAGGTGCAGCCCGATGAGTATTTCAAGGACAAGAGAATCCAGCTTTCAATATTCATGAGCCCCTTGAATGTGCATGTGAATCGTAATCCTGTCACTGGTGAAGTGGTATATAGCCAATATCACCCAGGGAAATACCTTGTAGCCTGGCATCCCAAGTCTTCTACCGACAATGAAAGACATTCTGTTGTTTATCGGGCCGGAGGCAAAGAAGTCCTGGTGAAGCAAATCGCTGGTGCACTTGCCAAGCGTATTGTCAACTATTTAAAGCCTGGTGACAAAGTAGAGCAGGGGAGTGAAATGGGCTTTATTAAATTTGGTTCCAGGGTGGATCTGTTATTACCCTTAGACACAAAGATTGATGTCCAGATCAACCAAAAAGTAAAGGGTGGCGTAACAGTCCTGGGAAAATGGTAAGTGGTTGCTAGTATTGCTGGAAAATTGTTGTATCTTAACGCAAACACCAGCTATGAAAAAGCCCTTACTGTTTGCAGCCGCAGGCCTGCTAACCACGGCCACCATAGTGTATGCAACCGTTGAGAAGAAACCAGCTGTAAAAGAAGATGCGAAGAAAGAAGCCGTGAAAAAAGAGACTCAGAAGAAGACAAACCACCATAATGCCAACAAGAGAAATTGTAGTTGGCACTTCACAAAAACAACCTAAAAACAGAAGCCCCATCCGGGGCTTTTTTATTAATTCCATACCTCCAGTCCAGCTCAGAATATATCTTCCAGCTCTTTCAGTGTCCTAACCGTATAGGTAGGCTTCAGGTTTTGCTCAGCACCGCTGTAATTCACATGTACCTGGTCCATGCCAACATTTATGGCACCTGCGATATCCACTTCAATCGTATCTCCAATCATAATGCTTTCCTTCACAGTAGCTCCTGTTTGACTCATGGCAAACTCAAATATCTCCTTTTCAGGCTTTAGGCTGTTGGATGATTCGGAAGTGATTACTGCCTTGAAAAAGTGGTCCAATCCACAGCTTTGCAACTTGCATAGCTGTACTTTTTCGAAGCCATTGGTAATTAAATGAAGTTGATAACCCTTATTGGTAAGGTATTGAAGAATTTCCTTGGTGTGAGGAAAGATGATGGTGCGGCTTGGTAGCAACTGTAAAAACAGGTCACTCATTTCCCTTGCCAATGTTTCATCTGCAATCTTAAAGTCCAATAAAGCCAGCCACATTCGCTTCAGGCGCAGTTCATCCTGTTTGATATATCCCTTGCGGTAGCGTTCCCACAGTTTTTCATTATGCTTCAGATAATTATTATAAAAGAGCTCAAAGTCATGAACCCCTCTCTCTGCCAGTTTCAGATCGAAGTGCATTTGTTCAAGTGTCTGCCTCGCATTGGCATCAAAATCCCAGAGGGTATGATCCAGGTCGAAAAATATATGTTTATACTTCATGATAGGGCTCAAAAATACAAAGCTCTAAATGCCAAACTTTCCAATTGACAAATTATTCGGCATTTCTCTCTACATTCGTCCACCTCCAAAATGAAGTCTATGAATGTTGTTATTACTGGTGCGTCCAGAGGATTAGGCAAAGCTATTGCAAGGAAATTTGCTGCAAATGGATATGATTTGTTTTTGAGTTCCCGTCACGAAGAGAGTTTATTACCGGCTGCTGAAGAATTGAAGGCAGAGTTTCCTTCTGTTGCTGTGCATGCCAAAGCATTTGACTTGGGGAAAAAGCAACAGGCTCAGTTTTTAGCCAGGTGGGTGCTGGAACAGGCGTCTTCAGTTGATATTTTGGTCAATAATGCAGGAACCTTTGTTCCTGGCAATGTATCCGATGAGCCAGACGGAGCGCTTGAAGAAATGCTGGATGTTAATTTATGCAGTGCTTACCACCTTACCAGGGCTTTATTACCCAGGTTTATGGAGCAGCGGTCCGGTCATATATTTAATATGGGCTCTATTGCTGGTTTAAAGGCTTATCCGGGCGGTGGTTCATATAGCATCAGTAAGTTTGCATTGCATGGTTTTTCAAAGAATTTAAGGCATGAATTAATGCCTCACGGAATAAAGGTAACAACGCTCATACCCGGCGCTGTATTCACTGATTCCTGGAAGGGATTTGTCGCAGAGGAAAGAATCATGCAAGCCGATGATATTGCCCAATTAGTATATACTGCCAGCCAGTTATCTCTGCAGGCAACTGTTGAAGAAATTATTATAAGACCGCAGTTGGGGGACTTATAACCCCCAGCGTACCCCCGGCCCCTAAACCTCCGTATACTTATAACCAACTCCCCTTACCGAATGGAAAAATTTAGGAGTGCGGCTGTCTTCCTCAAAATATTTGCGGAAGTTCAAAATAAAGTTGTCTATTGTTCTCGTAGTGGGGTATACGTTATAACCCCAAACAGATTGCAATATTTTCTCACGGGGCACTACTTCATTCTTGTTTTCAATCAATAATTTCAGGAGCATTACTTCTTTCTTGCTCAACTGGAGCTTTTCTCCCCTTAATGTCTTTGCTTCCTGAGCTTTAAAATCTATACTATTGCCGCCAAAGTCATAGGTTTCGCCAATCGTGGTCTTTTCCTGTAGTTTTTTACTCTTATTGATCAGTTTCTGAATACGGAGTAATAATTCTTCCAGATCAAAAGGTTTGGTCATGTAATCATCGGCTCCTTTCTTCAGGCCAAGTATTTTGTCACTACTGGTGTTTTTTGCGCTTAAGATCAAGATAGGAACTTCATCATTGGTCAGCCTGATGTTTTGGGTTACATTGATACCATCAATTTCAGGAATCATTACATCCAGGATGATCAAATCAAAATACTCGTTCTGGGATGCCTTCATAGCTGCGGCACCATCATAAGCTGAGGTTACTTCGTATCCCTCAAGCTCAAGGTTCATTTTTAATGTTTCGTGCAGGTTTTCTTCATCTTCCACTAAAAGGATCGATGGCTTTTTTGTTTGTTCCATTCCAGATTATTTAGCGTCAAAGTGTACGGTAAAAATACTTCCTAGAGGTTTATTATTCGTCACTGTAAAAAAGGCCTTGTGGTCATGTGCTATGATTTTACAAAGGTAAAGTCCAAGGCCAGTTCCTTTCGCATTGCGTGTTTGTTCGTTTCCTATCCGGTAAAACTTTTTAAAGATATTTTTCTTTTCGACATCTTCAATCCCTGGTCCTTCATCTGCCACCTGCAGTAATATCTCCTTGTCTTTACGGGTCAATTGAAAGGAGACCGGTTTTTCGCGAGGAGAGTATTTGTTGGCATTTTCCAGAAGATTACTGATCAGCAGCTTTAATAGAAGGGGGTCTCCATAAAGTGTTACATCAGACTCAACTTCCTCCTTAATATGACGATCGGGGTAGCGGGAAGAAAATTGATGTACCACATCTGCTGCCAGCCTGGAAAAGTCCAGTTCTTCTTTTGAGATATGATATGAGTGGCCTTCCAGTTGTGATGAAAGTAGAATATTATTGATGAGCATATCAAGCCTCAGCGTTTCCTGCAGCGTTGTTTTCATTAGTTTACTGCGCCTGGCTTCATCTAGCTGATGTTTCTGCATTGTTTCCAGATTAAGGCGAGCCACAGCTATAGGCGTTTTCAATTCATGCGTAATCGCCATTACAAAGTTTTGTTGCTGCTGCTGTAGACGAAAGTGCCGTCTTACAGAGCGGAAGATAAAGACTGCACCCAGGATAATGAACAATAAGAAGGTTGTGCCTTCTCCAATATGCCTGATGGTATTTCTCTTTCTATGATCCTCAATGGATAAGCGTTCCTTGTTAAAGCTAACAGGATCGGAACGCATATGTTCAATCTTATCCATCTTCAGTTGATAGATTTGATGGTTCTGCGTTTCTAAAACCAGGAACCACCAGGCTAAGGCTACAACGATGTAAAGCAACAATACCCAATAAATGATCGTTGCCCGACGTAGCTTCCTTCTGCTTTCATCAGCCATAATAGTTAATATTAATAAGCATTAGACAATCGGCAATAGGCAAATCGGTAATGGCTAATTTAGTCGTTTGCCTGTTGCCCGTTGCTTATTGTGCTTTCTTTTCCATTCTGATCCCTACCCCCATTACATTTTGCAAAGGTTCTTCGCGCATGATATTTTCGAGGATGAAAGTATAATTACCGGCTTTATAGAAGTTTACCTTTTCCGGATCGAGTGTAATGGGAATCCTGTGTTCATACAGGTCGTCCATGCCACTTGCCATCCATCCCTTTTCGTTTGTAGCCAGAGGTAATTCAAGTGTAAACTTTTCTGATTTCTTACCAGGAGCCTGGACGTACAGATTAAGCCAAAGGTTGTTGTAATTATATTTTTCGTTGTGCCGGAAGATCAGATATAATTGGTAAGGCGACAATGTATCGCTTATGGCAAACTCGAATTTGGGTTTATAACTACTCTTCCATTCATGGCGTGGCATGTTGGAAACTTTTTCATAAAGATCAATTTTACTACACGAAGAGAGCAATAGGCAGGAGAGTAGCAGTGTATAAAGAGTAAAGTATAGTTTACGTTCCTTTTTCAAAATCAAATGTTTTTTGCAAAAGTAAAGCAATGGAAACGAGTCCAGAAAGTGGAAAGGAGGTAAGTCCGAAAGAATGTATCCTTCAATATTCGTCTTCCGGACTTTATGGGCTTTTAGATTTACAATATATTCAACACCTGTTCTTTTGCTTTTTCCAACTCGTCTTTCATCAGTACCACGCACTTTTGGATCGTTGAGTCATAAGCTTTGGAGCCAGTTGTATTGATTTCTCTGCCTATTTCCTGAAGTATAAAAGATAACTTCTTGCCTTTTGAGTTTTCTTCATCGATCATCACTGAGAGAAAGTATTCGCAATGGTTGGTCAGTCGCACCTGCTCTTCGCTGATGTCGATCTTCTCAATATAATAAATCAGTTCCTGTTCCAGCCGGTTACCATCATAAGCATCTTTACCTACTCTTTCTTCCAGGAGTCCTACAATTCCATCCCGGATCTTTTTTTGGCGCAGAGGTTCCAGTTCTATTACTTTCTTCTGCTGGATCATAATATTGTCAATGCGCTGTTGTAAATCTGCCTGCAATGCCTTGCCTTCTTCTACACGATGCTGATTAAGGTCTTCAATAGCAGCAAGGAGAATTTTTTCAAACTCATTCCATTCTTCGTCGGTAAGCGTTTCACTGGTTGGCGTAATTACTTCAGGAAGTTTCACCAGCGTGCTTAAAATAGAGGAAGGATCAAGATTCAGTTCAGCAGACAGGGATGCGAGTGAATGGTAATATGCCTTGGCAAGCTGGGTGTTTATGGTAACAGGCTTGGCGTTGCCTGTATCTTTTAAACTGATCATACAGTCAACCGATCCCCGCAATAGGTTTTCAGATAGCACTCTTCGGATATCAAATTCAAATGGCTTCAAAAAAGCTGGCATCTTAAGCTGCAATTCAAACTGCTTTCCATTTAATGATTTGATGTCGACTAAAAAAGTTTTCCCGCCAACAGTGCGTTCAGCCCTTCCGAAACCAGTCATAGATTTTAGCATGTAAGTACATTTTGATAAAGGATAAAGATATTTGAATTCTCTTGTAAATCATGTGCGGCAAGGGATGATTATGATCAAAATAAAAAAAGCCTCGCGATCGCGAGGCTAATATGTAGATGGGTTAGTAAGTACAGGAAATAAATTTCCTATCACAATATTAAAAAATATTTTTTCCATACTAAAAAAAATTAGGAACATTTTTATTCACATTTTTAAATCTGTGTTGTGGATTAATGATTTTGAACTTAAAAATTTGGTCTCAGTTGTACTGGTCATTGTGTATTATGATCATGAGTAAACTTGATTTTATTGTTCATTGCTTTGTTCATTGAGTAATTATCCCTTTAACAATAAACCCAAAACATAAACTCCAAACTCCCTTTATCTTTATCTAAAAAATGCGTTTTGAACGACCGGTTCCAATAACCGAAATAGCATCATTGATTGGAGCAGAAATTATCGGCAATCAACAAGGTGTTGCTACAGGCATCAATGAAATTCACAAGGTAGAAGAAGGAGACCTGGTGTTTGTAGATCATCCAAAATATTATGATAAGTGTATTAACTCTGCGGCAACTTATATCATCATCAATCAAAAGACTGATTTTCCTTCACACAAGGCATTGCTTTTAGTAGAACATCCATTTGAGGCTTATCTTACTATCGTTCAGCAATTTCGTCCTTTTCAACCTTTAAAAAAGCCTGTTAGTGATTCGGCGAGCATTGGCGAAAATACTATTGTTATGCCAGGTGTTGTTCTCGGCAATCATGTACGAATAGGCTCCAATTGTATTATCCATGCTAATGTAGTAATCATGGATCATTGCATTATTGGCGATAATGTAATCATTCAGCCAGGTACTATCATTGGTTCGGACGCTTTCTATTATAATAAGAAAACAAACCGCGATGTTCACTACAAGAAAATGTTGAGCTGTGGTCGGGTAGTCATTGAAAATGACGTGGAGATTGGAGCTAATTGTACGATTGATCGTGGTGTAAGTGGGGATACAGTTATTGGTGCCGGTACTAAGATGGATAATCTTGTGCACATTGGGCATGATACAGTTGTGGGGCGGAATTGTTTGTTTGCTGCACAGGTAGGTATAGCTGGCGCCACGATTATTGAGGATAATGTTATTTTATGGGGGCAGGTTGGTGTAAGCAAAACGCTTACAATTGGAAAAGGAGCGGAATTGTATGCTCAAAGTGGTGTGCCAGCAAGCCTTGAGGGTGGTAAGAAATACTTTGGCTCTCCTGCGGAAGATGCCATGCAAAAGAAAAAGGAGATTGTTTGGATCAAGCGTATTCCTAAGTTATGGGAGAAGGTGATGAATAAGCACTGATCTTACCTGGAGAGGTCATCTAACTTAACAGGAACATTAAAATGGTAAACGTCAAACAAATAGGGAGAATAGCTTAGCTGCCTCTTCTTTGTTTGACGTTCTGTTAAGCAATTAGCGTTAGTACGAATTAAAATTTAAAACTTTCGTTCGTGAGTGATCAAAAAACAAAATGTCTTGCTTCTTCCTGATTAATCAGCTGTACTGCCAGGTTGTTATCTAGTTTGTCCTCTGTATCTAAAATAGCTTGTCTTAGAAGATCGTGAATGGTAATAATGCCTGCGAATTTATGGTTGTCATCAAATGTTAAAAGGTAGCGGGTTTTGTGCATGTTGACCAACCTCATACAGTAAGCAATAGTGTCTGTAATATCAACAATAGGATAATCTGTAGACATTACTTCTTGGACTGGGGTGGTGCTGCTGGTTCGGCCTCTTAGAATGACATTTCTGCTGTAGTCTCGTTCGGTGAATATCCCTTTAAACTGGTCGCCCTGCATGACTATCAGGTAGCTGATGTTCAGGCTGCTCAACTGGCTTAAAGCGTCAATAACGAGTGTTTCTGGGGAAACGGTATTAAATCTCTTAGATTTTGTCTCTAGGACGTTTTTTACTGTTCGCATGGCAAGTCGTTTTACCAAATATCGTTGATCTTATTTAATAAATGTTATGATTGTTATCAGACTTCTAAAAAAAAGTTGATTTTTTTTAGAGCAATGATTGGTTCTGTCGTCCCTTTTTAGATTTTTTACTTTAAACTTTCATTTTTGTGTCATAGTTACACAACCAGCTTAAATATAGATCTAATGGTAATATGGGCTATTAGACTTTTCGTTTATAGCAAAACCATACTTTAAATGAAGTCCAGAAACGTTACTTTCTCTCTCCTAGCCCAATCTATGCTTTGCAGGGGTATGCTATTTAGGGAAAGTATATCCGGGTTCTCTTTGAGCAGTGCCAATCCTGTACGAGGGTTGCAGGCTGTTATTTTCTCCGGGAAGAAAATAACTGTGATTGCGTTGGTAACGTCTCTCTGGGGATAGGAATATCCATTTGGCATTAATATTCCTGATACACTCTTTTTTTGCTTTTCTGGTATTTTTCCTGGATGATTGTGCTCATAGGTTTTTGGTATACCTTACTTTCAACCCATGAAATAATATCCAGATAGGCAAATGAACGGGCCTCAAAGCGACTCTTTTCATATTGCTTTATCCTCTGTAAAAAGTTCTCAAACTCTTGTTTCAATTTATGGCGTGAAATCAGGAAAGAAGAGCGGACAAACTTCAGCATTTCATCTTCCATAACGGTCAGCTTTTCCATTTTAGCCATAAACCGGTAGACCGATTTCATGAGCGATTCAAGGATATCATAATTGCCCAATTCATAATGCGCCATCAGGTGAAGCAGGCGTGCATAACATTGAAGGTCATTTCTTACATCAATGTTTTCGTTGATGATGCGCTGCAGGTAGTCTATGGAAGTTTCATAATCTCCCGCACCAAAGTATAAGGTGGCTATTTTATAGTTGAACGTAAGTAGCCGGTGCTTATCCAGGAACAATGCATATTCCTCCAGCTTTTCTTCCATATAAGGAACCAGCGAGAGGCCTTCTTTGAAGGTGCCGGCCATGAAATGCTGTTTTACTTTCGCGCTGCTTATATAGACAAAGGTTTGTACCCTGAAGTTATCGTGGTGTTTGGCAATTCCTGTTTCTGTAAAATCTTCAAACTCCCGGAGCACCTTTTCAAACTTTTGGTAGTTACGAAGGTTAAAAAGGGAGTTTAGCAGGTTGTGCATTCCTTTTATGTAATGTCCTGTTTCGGCATTGATCATAAAGGGCTGTTCTTTAAAGAGGTTTACCCACTTTTGTGTATAGCGGTAACTCATTAAATAATCCTGGCGTATGTAGGCATACCAAAAGTAGCTTTGGTAGAGGTAAAGCCTTTCATAGAAGCCTGTATGTTTGTGGGCGTTAGCTGGCAGGTTTTCACGGAGAAACTGCTTAACGCCTATTTCTTCTTTTTCGTTCCGGGCGGGACCATTCTTTACAAACCAACTGTATAATTGAAGGGAAAGATTGGAGAGTTGAGTAATATTCCGTCTCCTTTCGTGTACATCATTGGCTTCAGCGGTCAGGCGGTCTGCACGGTTTTGCATTCCGCGCGTGGAGTGAAGTATCTCAATCTTCTTTTCCAGAGATATTACTTGTATTAATACTGTATCCTGGTTGTATGCGTTGGCTTGCTCTTTGACTTTATCCAAAATTTTCAGGCTTTGCTGATAAAGCCCTTTGAAATACAAGATACGGGCATGGTCTAACTGCTCGTTCAGTTCGAGTACGATGTTTTCTGCTTTTTTCAAAAGCCTCAGGCTCGCCAATACTTGTTTGTAAAGGTGGGTTTTCAAATTAGAAAGCTGAGGCTTTTCAGTTCCGGCCATTTTCTTTAGCAGCAGTTTTTCATCATAGTCCTGCATTTTATCCATGGCATCGAAAAGCTGCACTACTTTCAAGTCTTCCTTGGCAGAACTTCTCTTAATGTAGAGCTTGAAGTGCCTTTTTTCGGACTTCTCTAAAGAGTGAATCAACTGAAATAACGTATCTGAATATCGGTTGGACATAATATAAACGATCTTTCGAAACTCAATGCTGTAAAGGGTTTCAACAAAAAATTAACTCTTTTGACATGATGTTGTTTCTGAATATTTGTTTAGATACCGCATCATTAGTGCTTATTTTTGTTTCAGCAATTGAGTGATACGGCAGGCAACAATCGTTAAGATAAAGCAATCCTTACATGAAAAATTGCTTAAAGCTGTAAAAACCAGCACAAAGAATATAATTATCTCTTTTCATATGGCAAGCAATCGTTAGACGCCCTTTGTTTCTACAAGGGGCTTTTTTTTGCAATGTAGTGAAGAATATTTTAAAAAATGCTTTTGAAAATTGCATCAGAATCCCATAGGTGCATTTGCTATTACTTAAACTAAAAGAATAAGTTATCTATAAGAATTTATTAACAATTCATTGATTTATAACAGAAAAGCCCTGGCTGTCCAGGGCTTTTCTGTATTTACCATTAAACTGGTAATGATATCATGAGATGTTGTTCCTATTAAACCATTGCAGGGAGCTTTACACCTTGCAAAAGCTTAAAAGCCTGTTTGCGACTTCAAACATCGTATTGTATTGAATAGGCTTGGTAATGAACTCCACATTCTTTTTTGCAAAAAACAATTGATCCAGCGGGTTGGATGATGTGGTAAAAACCACAACAGGCATGGACTTCATTTCTTCATCCTTTTGAATGGATACCAGTGTTTGTTTGCCATCAATCTTCGGCATATTAATATCCAGGACGACAAGGCAAGGCAAATTGCCATTATGCTTCATTTCTTTCAGCATTATCAAAGCTTCTTCGCCATTGTAAGCCTCTACAATTTTATGATTTGAGCCAACTTCCTTTAATGCAATTTGAAGCAGGTGTAAATCATCCGGGTCATCATCCACGCAAAGAATTATATGTTCTTTATTTGCATCCATAGTATCTAAAGAAAGTTGTAAACCCGTGGGGTACAGATTATCAGGTTTTTCAAAGTATTCTACTACCAAGTTGTTAACGATGGCAAAACTACTCCTGTAGAGTTGTTCCTGTTTTCATGATTAGGTCAATACCTGTAAAGTGCGGTTGAAATGCTTGTATGCAAGGATGAAGGAATATCAGGCAAATACTTACTCTTTCATTCTGAAAGCTTTGTGTATCAGACACATTTAAGGGAATATCATTATTCCGTTCCATCAATCATGAGCATTCCGTTCCATCAATCATGAGGCAGGGATGGAACTCCTCCTCCTGATCTTTGTTTTGATAGAACGGAATAATCATTACTGTTTGATGAACGTATACGTTCATCAGAAGATATGCTCTTCTTTCCTGAAATGTTTTATATTGTTTGCAGTTCGGATTCTTCTATTAGTTCTTTAATTTCCACCTCATTTAATTCTGTACATAGTTTACAGAGTTCAATAAAGGCGGGAAGATCTTCGAGGTGAATAGCAAAACGGGAAAGTTTAAAAGTTTCATAAGGTTTACAACTTTCGTCCAGGGGCTTTTCATAGAGCGTGCACCCCTGTATGCCCTGGTTTGGATGAAAATAAACATGTGTAATACGGTATTCTTCATCCTTTTTCACCCATTTATCCACAGGTATTTCTGCAGGGCGGTTCTCATCATCGATACAAACACATTTAACCATGAAGCTTTTTGTTTAGGGCCGCAAAGTTATAATAAGGAACGGTTTTAATTAAATACTATCAAATACCCGCCCAGACATTTACCTTTATCACTTCATCATTAAGTTCACTTAAAATTATAAATTATGCAAGCCTGGAAGGAATATCAGGAAAAGAATAAAGAACGCTTTCTGGAGGAAATGCTTGACCTGCTGCGCATTCCGTCGATAAGCGCTAAAAGCGAACACAAGAATGATATGCGTCGTTGCGCCGAGCAGGTGCGGCAAAACCTTTTGGATGCAGGTGCTGATAAAGCAGTGGTAATGGAAACAGCAGGTCATCCAGTAGTGTATGGTGAAAAGATCATAGATCCCTCTAAGCCTACGGTATTGGTCTATGGCCATTATGATGTACAACCAGCAGATCCTTTGGAACTTTGGCACAGCGGGCCATTTGAGCCAGTAATAAAGGATGGTAAAGTATATGCCCGGGGAAGTGCAGATGACAAGGGGCAGTTTTATATGCACGTGAAGGCCATGGAAACCATGATCAAAACGGCATCCCTGCCTACGAATATAAAATTTCTGATCGAGGGAGAGGAAGAGGTAGGTTCTCCTAACCTGGCCGCCTTTATTGCTGCACAGAAAGAGTTGTTGAAGGCTGATGTGATCCTGATCAGTGATAGTGCTATGATCAGCATGGAGAACCCATCGCTGGATATTGGCGTAAGAGGTTTATCTTATATTGAAGTAGAAGTAACAGGTGCTAACCGCGACTTGCACAGCGGTGTTTATGGCGGCGCTGTTGCCAATCCTATTACTATACTAGCAAAAATGATCGCTTCCTGTCATGATGAGAACAACCATATAACCATTCCTGGCTTTTATGATGATGTGGTAGAAGCAACACCAGAAGAAAGAGAGCTGATGGCCAAGGCTCCTTATGATGAAGAGGAGTATAAAAAAGACCTCGGCGTAAAAGAACTATGGGGTGAAAAAGGATATACTACTAATGAAAGAACTGGTATCCGTCCTACTCTGGAAGTAAACGGCATTTGGGGTGGCTACATGGGAGAGGGGGCTAAAACAGTGTTGCCTTCAAAGGCTACTGCAAAGATCTCGGCAAGGCTAGTGCCTAATCAATCTTCAGCAAAGATCACGCAAATATTACTGGATCATTTCAGGAAGATTGCTCCGCCTTCTGTTTCAGTAAATGCGTTTGAGCATCACGGTGGTGAGGCTTATATGACTCCAATTGAAAGCAAAGCCTACCAGTCTGCTGCCAAGGCTATAAAGGAGACCTTTGGCAAGGAGCCTGTTCCAGTGCGTGGAGGTGGCTCTATTCCTATTTGTGCCATACTGGAAAAAGAACTAGGCGTGAAGATCGTCTTCATGGGTTTTGGCTTGGATAGTGACAACCTGCACTCGCCTAACGAGAAGTTTAATCTTGAGAATTATTACAAGGGGATTGAGACCATTCCTTACTTCCATAAGTTCTTTGCGGAGAGCTAGGAGTGATCTGAAGTAATAAGAGAAGCCGCTCCATAATGTTCGCATTCATGAGCGGCTTTGCTTTTTTGATGAGAAAGAATAGTGGAGGAGATGGGGATTTAGAGATTTCGGAATTTTGAGATTTGGAATTCGAGGTTGAGGGGATTAGTGGTCAAAATCTGTTTCGTGCTTCAGGTATGCTGTTAGTATGCTGTAAGTATGCTTCAGGTATGCTTGATCTATACTGAAGGTATTGAGTCGGTACGGCTTAGGGCGGGCGGAGGAATGAAGGAAGCGAGACGGCTGAGGGGTAGGGCAGAACAAGATTATTATTGTTAAAGAAGCAGAAAGACCATTTAGAAAGAGATTCAGGTTTAATCTTTGAGACTTAATAATTGTAGATAATTTTTATTTATGGCAGAAAAAGAAAAACTGCGTCTTGATAAATATTTATGGGCTATCAGGTTGTTTAAAACACGAACGATGGCTGCTGCTGCGTGCGATACCGGAAAAGTGAAGCAAAATGGTACTTCGGTAAAAGCCGCAAAGAATGTATCTGTAGGTGATGAATATGAGGTGAAGACTGAAGCTAAAAAGTGGGTGGTCAAGGTGACGGGGTTATTGCATAACCGTATGGCTTATTCTGAAGCTATCAAGTATTATATAGATGTGACGCCCCAGGAGGAACTGGACAGACTCCAGTTCCAGGCAGCTTCCTTCCATACCGGTAAACGTCCCAGTAAGATTGGGAGGCCTACTAAGAAGCAAAGAAGGGAACTGGATGAGTTTATGGAAGAAGAATAGTGGTTTTTTAGAACCATCTATTCCTTCTTTTATCCCAAGTGGTGAAGCCTACTTTGAACTGGACAGGATTTCTGAATTGGTTGGCAGCAGCGCCTACCACATAAACACCTATCTTGAATTTATCCAATGGGTTGAAGGGGGATTCAAAAGCTCTTTCAATGCCTACGAACAATTCGGCATACGTCAGGTTGCGTTCCTGTGCATATAGAAAACCACCACCACCAACTTCGCGTAACTGCAGCTTTTTGAACAGCGGGATCTTGTTCAGGAACAGGCCATTGAATTCATGGAAGATATGACCTTCATAAAAGCGTTTGAAGACAGGGAAGGTAGAGTCGAGAGACTGGAATGCCTTATGGGGGTTCATGAACATAAGCGGGTCGCCGCGGCGCTGGAACTTATAGTCAATCAGTCTCAAGTCAGTTGTGTTTAAGTATTCACCTGATTTGATGGTATATTTTGAAACGCCTAGTAACCCGAGGTTCATCATTTGTTCTACTCCAAACTCCAGGTAGTCAAAGTCTATTTTGCTACTTGCAATACCGGAAATACCTTTTTCCCACTGTACATAAAAGGTCGGGAGCTTTGATCCTAGAATGACCTTCTCTTTTGGCTCGCGCCTGTAACGTTGTGCAGGCGTGTATTGCAGTTTCACTTTACTATAAACGGCATTGTAAGGCTGAAAAGTGATTGCACTGTTATTATCCAAATCCAATCTATCGCCCAAAAGACTGTCTACCAGTTTGCCGGTTTTATATTCGTTAACGGAACGGCGAAAAGCGATCTGGGCATCAGTATTGAGCACAAGTCCGTTTATGATTTCAATGCCGTGGCCTGCACCTATATAGTTATTCAAATAGATGTTGTTGCGTTTGATCATGTTGATCCAGGCATCTCCCTCATAGATAAAAGCAAAGTCTCTTCCAGCTGACATTCTGAAAACACCACGGTTGTATGGATTGTACATCCTTGACAGCTCGATGTTTCCATTCACATCTCCATTACGAATACCATAGCTTAGGTCGGTGTTTACATTCAGGTTTTTACGAGAAGAAAATGTTTTAGAGTAATATGCAAAAGCACTGAGACGACCTCCACCAAAAGCAAAAGGTTTGTATAAAGTAATGAGTGGTGACAGGTGCCAGGTGCGCTCTTTTCGATGATCGTGGAAGGATTGACCAAAAAAGCCTAGTTTTTTCCATGTGATCTTGTTGATCAATTTATCGACAGAGTCGAGATAGACGTTAGAAAGGGCTACCTGTTGCATGCTGTCCTGGTAATGTGAAAAAATGGCTTCTTTATCTGTTAGAGGCCGACTGCGTACCGTTTGCCAGTATGTAGTATCTCTTTCATAAGCTTCAGCTGCGGTGGCGCTTAGTTCATTGGTAAAGTGGCGCTTGTCAAAACGTTTGTTGAGTTGGTGATCATAATAAGTGACTTCCGTTTGTCCTGCATATGTTTTCCTGCTACTGCCGGTTTTATAGGTAAACTGTTGACGGGTAAGCATCCAAGCAGTATTATTGACGAAGCTGAAGTCCTGTTCAACTTCAAAAAAGTCGAATTCCTGTAAGTGATATTTGGGAAAACGGAAGCGGGCGTGCAGCACTACCCATGCACTGTCTGAAACAGTAAGTTCACCTTCAATGGTTGCATTGGTGACTTGTAAGGGTTTTACAGAAAATGTATAGATACGGTGCTTTCCAAACCGCTGAACTTTAATGGTTTTGAATTTATAAGCTACCAGCCCGTTGTAGCTAATGGGAGACACGAAGGGAGTAGGGGATATTGTTGGTACTTTTACCAGATTGTCATAAAAGTTAAAGTCGCCTTCTGTAACGGATTGGTAAAAGAGTCTTTTGGTGTTGCCACCTTTCTTCACAGCCAGTCTTTCTTCCCTGATCTTGTTTTCTCCCTCTTTATCTAATTGCAATAATATTTCGGCCATTGACATGCCCTGCCAGTCGTTGTCATTTTTGAGGCTGCTCGTTACTTGTTCCTGATCTTTTGATCCGGAAGTTTCCTGAACTGCTTTGATATATACTTTACAGGAGTAAGCTCCGGCTGCTGCCTGTATGCTGTCTTTTTTCCGGATGATCTGCCGCATTATCTCTTCAGCCCTGTCTCTTACCTTGGCTTTGACTACAACTTCTGAAAGATTTTGTGATTCTTCTTCTAGTGTAATGTCTTTTTGGAGGTTATCATTTACAATAAGAGGAACTTCCATGTTTTTGTAGCCAATCATTGAAAGAGCCAGATGGTAATTGCCTGCAGCCAGGTTGAGCTCGTAGCTTCCGTCTTGCCTGGTCATCAACCCGGCCTGGGTCTCTTTTACCCTGATGGTAACGTAAGGTAAAGGTTCCTGTTTGCTGTTAACAATTTTTCCATGCACTTTAAATATTTGCGCCTCAACATTAACTGCAGAAAGTAAAATAATAAAGAATAATAAATATTTGTACATACACAGATCCCGCCAATTGCGGCGCAAATTTCTTTGTTTTATCGTTTAATTAGTCATAAGATTAAGTTATTGTAGAGGTGGGGAATGATGGGAATGGAGGGAATGACGAATAGAGAAAGGGAGATAATAGATGACAGATGTTAGAGTGGAGCTGACAGGGTAAGAGAAGGCAGTTAAAGGGGATATTGTGATATTTGAATATTGAGGGTGAGGAGTGTTTAATAAAAGGGTTTTTAATGTGATGTGAGGGAGAACATTCATAAGGTTGGGTTGGCAATTTAAAATTTGTCGTTTGAATGATTAGTGTACTTTTGTGGCGGTAAATCCTACTTTTTGATTATCATTTATATCCGCAGCCTCTGAAACGATTTTTGCAACAATTCAAAAGAGGAGGCAATCATGTATGTACGCTTAACCTACTGCGAGTTTGTTCCTTCCAGAATTAAGGACGCAAAAGGAGTTTATATGGAAGAAATTGTTCCAGTTGTTTCATCGCAGAAAGGTTTGATCGATCTCATGTTATTAGAACCAACCGAGCCTTCGAATGAATATATTGCAGTAACTTTATGGAAGACGAAAGCTGATTCGGATGCTTATGTATTCAGCGGAACATTCCATAGAATGGTCACAAAGATTGAAAGTTTTCTTGCAAAGCCGCCGTTCGTGAAAGCGTATTATGCGGAAAAGTTGTTAGTTCCTACGCTATGATATTATTCAAATAATTGTAATTATCTAACCTTCTGATCATTGGAAAATATGATGGTATATTGATAAGTGGCCAGAAGGAATCAGGTAATCAAAATAAAAGTCCCGTCAGAAATGCGGGGCTTTTATTTTAGCCTTCAGCAGAAGCAATTGTTTTAATTTTTGATCATGGTCATTGAAATATTGTTGCTGCGCATCTACCTTTGCTATTCCAATCCCCGCCTTGACAACAAATTGATCTGACCTAGAATAGTCTTCACTTCACTTAAAAAGGAGGTAATTATGTATGTACGTTTAACTTATTGCAAGTTTTCTCCTGCAAACCTTCAAGAAGCTTTAAGAGTTTACAAGGAAGAAATTATTCCAATTCTTTTAAAACAACAAGGACTTATTGATGTCCAAATGATGGAGCCAGTAGATCAAACAGAAGATTATATTTCTATGACACAATGGAGTTCTAAAGCCGATGCGGATCTATACGATTCCAGTGGTACATATAGAAAACTGGTTTCAATGCTGGAAAATTATTTTGCAGAAAAGCCTGTATTGAAGGTTTATAATGTAGAAAAAGTAATGATTCCAACTGCCTAAAGAACTGTAACTAAAGATTAAAGCCCCGGAATTTCTGCCGGGGCTTTTGTTTATTCTAAATTTTACCATCCTATTATCCTACTTTAATTCATGGTGGTTACTCTATATATGAGGAGCGAACGTAAAGTGTTAGCTGATATTATGATTAGGAATGTCTATGTAAGTTGCCTGTTTTGTACATTTTTCTAATATCAGCAGTGATTTTGCCAATTTTTAACACTGCAAATCCCAGGTATTCATCAGGTAATTATTTCAATGACTTTCTTTGCACTCAGTAAAAAAAACAATAAACAAGTCTCCATTACTAAAACCTAATTGCATGAACAAGTCCTATTTAATGGCGATTGCTGCAGGATCTTTTTTGTTCGTATCCTGTGTCAGTGGTAAAAAATTAAAGAAAGAACAGGCTCGCTATTCAGAACTGAATTCGTTTTATACGAAAGTGCAGCAAGATCTGAAAACCTGCCGTGAAGATGCTGAGGCTATGGCCCGTTTGAAAGCCCAGTATGAATCTGAAATTGCGAACCTGAACAAGCAGGTTGCCTTCCTGAAAGACAATAACAATGTGGTAGTAACCCAGTTGAAAGACCTTTCAGTAATTTCCAGCGCCCAAGCTGAAAGTATCAAAAAGTCTATGGACAATATAGGAGCAAAAGACTTATATATCCAGGATCTGCAAAAGAGCATGGCTCGTAAGGATTCATTGAATATGGCATTGGTGATGAACCTGAAGAGCGCGTTGAATGACATTAATGACAGCGATGTAGAAATTAAAGTTGAAAAGAGCGCAGTATATATTTCTATTTCTGACAAGATGTTGTTTAAAACCGGAAGCTATGACGTATCTGACAAGGCTATGACTGTGTTGGGTAAAGTAGCACAAGTGTTGAACAGCCGTCCTGAAATTGAGTTTTTGGTTGAAGGACATACAGATAATGTGCCCATCAAAGGTGGCCCCATTGCTGATAACTGGGATTTGAGTGTAAAGAGAGCTACTTCTGTAGTACGTATTTTGCAAAACCAGTTCAAGATCGATCCTAAGCGCATGACTGCCGGTGGCCGTAGCGAATACCTGCCAATAGCTGATAACAGCGATGCTTCAGGAAGAGCAGTTAACCGTCGTACACGCATTGTGATTTTACCTCAGCTTGATCAATTCTTCAAGTTGTTGGAAAAGCCACAGTCGTAAGTTAGTGTTTTACAAAATGGCATCATTCATCATTCATCATTGATTATTGGTTATTGGTTTCATTTTGAATATAAAATAAAAGCCATCCGGGTTGCGGATGGCTTTTATTTTGGTGATCAATTCATTTTTATAAACTCTTGCCCCATTTGACCAGGGCATCTACTTCGGCAGGGGCTCCATTGATCCTTAACTCGGAGCGCTGTTTGCCTAAGCGTACAAGTACAACCTTTTTTGAGGGAATTACAATAATGTATTGGCCTAAGATACCGCGGGCGTAAAAGATGGGTTCATCTGCAGGGAATATCCACCACTGGTAACCGTAATAATTGCAAGGTTCTCCTATTTCATCAGGGATCATACAGGGAGTGACTGATTTGATAAAATAATCTTTAGTGATGATCTCCTGCCCCTTCCAGCGGCCGCTATCGAGCATGAGTTGGCCAATGCGGGCAAAGTCGCGTGTATTGGAGTTAAAGCAGCAGTATGCTTTTTCGTGCCCACCTTCTTTGTCTGTGCTCCACAATGCCGGATGTTCTGCTCCCAGGGGCTGCCATAATTTTTTGGAAGCGTATTGGCTTAGTGACATGCCAGTAGCTTTTTCCAAAAGCAGTCCTAATAATTGTGAATCTCCACTTTTATATGAATGGAAGGTTCCTGGTTTGTGAATGATATTAACGTCTGTTGCTACTTTGTAAACATCGCTTCCATAATACATTTCTGTGGTAACAGAAAGAGGATTGGCGTAGGATTCGTCAAAGTCGCTGCCACTGCTCATGGTGAGGAGGTCTACTATACGAACTTTGTTTTTCTCCCCGGTTCTAAATTCGGGCAGGTAATTTCCTATAGGCTCGTCCAGTGATTTAATCTTTCCTTCTTTTAAGGCAATGCCTATGAGCAGGCTTGTGATGCTTTTGGTGACTGAAAAGGAACCGGAATAAGATGCCTGGTCGTATCCATCCCAATATCTTTCAAATACAATTGAATCGTTTTTTACTGCCAGTAATCCAATAGTATTGAGTCCTTCGAGCATTGATAACAGGGGAGCGGGTAAATTCTTTTTATTATAAGAGGTAGCAGATGACCATGGTTGAGGAGCTGCTGCAGCTACTGTATTGTTGGTGAATACCTGGTAATCATCAATGCCTGCGAAATTATACCATATTGCTTTGAACAGGTATGTTCTTCCTGATGCAACTGCATAAATACTGCCGATCAAAACCATAGAAAGTAGAATAAGGAGGATGCTTTTTAAGATTTTCATATCGCAGGGGTTTTGAATAGAAATTTACTCAATTATTTGGAGATTACTAAAGGGGGAGAGAAGATGATAGATGTTAGATGATAGATGGTAGATGGCGGGCAGGCGTTGATGGGGTGTTGGAGCGCAGTTGGTACGGAGTAGACAGGGAGTTCCTATGGAGTTAGACCGCAGTAATGTCTCTATAAAGTCACTATAAGGTCTCTATAACATCTCTATAAGGTCCCTATAAGCCTGGGAGAAAATGTAAAATTTGGCATTAAAAAGTACAATATAAAACTGGGGTTGGGAAAGGAAAGATGCGAAATTAAGTAGGAAAGAAAAGAACTATGCTGATTTGGATAGATCAGGGGGTAGGAGGTTGGTCTTCTTTTGAAGAGCGGGATATTGTTGCTGCTTTTTTTAAGAGATTGTTTCCAAACTGTTTTTTGATATCATCTACTGCTTTGAATAATTCCAGTTTTTCTTCCGCGTTATCAAACAAGTTCATTTGGAGCGTCATGGGGACGAGTTGACTAAAGCGTACACCTAAAAGACGCACCTTTTCTCCTTTCCTGTATAATTTGCCGAACAGGTTCTTAACCTTGGCTAATAATACATTATCCAGAGCGGTATAATCGATGACCTCCTGCCTTGAAACTGTTTCAAAGTTTGCATACCTAATTTTTACGGTTACACAGCCCGTTAGCTTTTCTTCCTGTCGCAGGTCGTAAGCTGTTTCTTCGGTTAGTTTTACCAATTCGGTATGCAGAAAGTTTAGATCATTGCTATCCTGGTGAAACGTATTTTCATGGGAAAGTGATTTTTGTTCGCTGTAAGGTTCCACAGGATTGTCGTCAATGGCGCGGGCTTTTTCCCATAGTCTTTTCCCCGATTTACCAAATTGATACTCCAGCAGGTCCAATGAAGTATGGGCGAGTTGTTCAATGGTGCTGATGCCCATGCTATGCAATTGAATGGTGGTTTGTTTACCCACCATTGGAATTTTATCTACATTCATAGGCCAGAGGAAGGCTGTTTCTTTACCAGCGGGTATTTCCAGGTATCCATTGGGTTTGGCTTCATTGGTAGCCATTTTGCTTACCAATTTGCTTGTAGACAGTCCATAAGATATGGGCAGACCAGTTTCTTTAATAATCTTTTCTCTTAATTCCCGGGTGTACTGGCTTACACCAAAAAAGCGGTCCATGCCTGTCAGGTCGCAGTAGAATTCGTCTATGGAGGCTTTTTCAAATTGAGGAACTTCGTTGCCGATTATCTCTGTTACTATGCGTGAATACTTGCTATACTCGTGATAGCTTCCCTTCAGGAAGATAGCGTTTGGGCATAGGCGTTTGGCCGTTAGTGCCGGCATAGCGCTTTGGATACCGAATTTTCGTGCCTCATAGCTGCAAGCAGCCACAATGCCCCGCTGACCATCGCCGCCTACAATTAATGGTTTGCCTTTGAGTTCAGGATTTTTTAAGATCTCCACTGATACAAAAAAAGCATCCAGGTCAAAATGTGCGATGTGTTTAACAGGATGTGACATTTGCCAAAAGTCGGGAAAAGAGTTTGAAAGTGTGCATTTCGGAAGTCCATATGGGAGGCAATTCTATAATGGTCTATATTTTGAATAGTATTCAAAAAACTATCATTATGGCGAAGTTTAAAACTGAAGACCTGATCAATGAGTTAAAGGGCGATGTTCATAAAATTATAGCCAGTGCAGAGCAAATGAAGACAGCAGATAAAGCAAAGCTTATTTACCAGCTAGATAAAAAAACATGGAGCGTAGTGCAGGTCATGGAACATTTAAACGCGTATAATCGTTTTCATTTACCACAAATAGAAAAAGCCCTGTCTGTAAGGAATGATACAAGGAATGCCTGGTTCAATTCTGGTTTTTGGGGGGAGTATTTCACTAAATTGATGAAGCCCACCAATGTATTCGAAGTCAAGAACAAAATGAAGGCTATGAAAGATTATACTTTCCCTAATAGCCTTAATGTGAATAATGTACTTGATGAGTTTTTCCAGCATCAACAGAGGCTGCTTCAGTTGCTGGACGCTTCCAAAGACAGGGACCTGAATGCCATTAAGGTTCCTATTAGCTTAAGCAAATTCATCAGGTTAAAGTTGGGTGATGCTTTACGTTTTATTGTTGCACATGAACAACGGCATATGGTTCAGGCCAGGAATACCATGAGAAAAGTTGGTATTTCGACCGGGCAGTTTCCTGTGATCATGGATTCGCCCAGAAGACCTCAAATGGCCCATGTTTAATTGGGTATGTGCGCATGTTTTAATTATAAATAGACTTCAAGAAGGCCTTCAGGTAATTCTACGATTACCTGTTTGGCCTTTTTGTCAATTTTCAGGATCGTGTCTTCATGGAGAGGAATGAGGACCTCTTTTTGATTGATTTCGATCCGGCAGAGCAGTTGGTGCGGCTGTTCAATTACTTCCAGGATCTTGCCCAGAACTTTTTTATCTTCTACAATGTCAAACCCCAAGAGAGTGATGGGAGAAGATTTGGAAGAGAATTTTTTGAATTCTTCTTCAGGAAGCCACACTTCTTTTTGTGCCAGTTTGATAGCGGCTTCCCGCGTATTTACATCTTGTAATTTTAAATAGATTTCCTCTTCGTTTTTGATACGGGCTGTTTCAATAAAATATGGAATAAAAGAATCCTTTCTTTCTTCAATAAAGATGGCCGGAAGGCCTTTCAAGGCGGTTTTTTTCCCCAAGTTATGCTTTAATATCAGCTCACCTTTCAGTCCAAAAGAAGTGACCAGCTTACCTATCTTGAAATATTCAGTCATATAAAAAGTTCGAGGTTGAAGGTGCGAAGTACGAAATAAAAAGTTAGAAATACAAAGCCCATCAATGACAGATGGATGGTGATGGATAATGGATGGTAGAAGAAAGATGATAGGTAGGGGGGAGTAGATATTGAATAAAAAAGGTGGCAATTGCTTGCCACCTCAACTACTTTAAGGCATGGATGATTATCCCTGAGCACCGGATTGGCTCTCAGGCCTACGTTCTGGCCTGCGATACGGCGGATTTCTACGGGTTCTTCTTTCCCTTTGAGCAGCTTCCTGGCGTTTTCTGATTTGAGCTTCATGCTCATCATGCCACACCTGGAATTTTTGCATAGCTGTTGCATCATCAAACAAGCCAAGAGATACACCACGAAGCAAATGCTTCAGGAATAAAACTCCTTTGAATGATAAAAGTTTGCGCACAGTGTCGGTAGGCTGAGCACCCTTTTGCAGCCAATCCAAAGCTCTCTGACGATCCAATAGAATGGTGGCAGGGTTGGTTAATGGATTGTACGTACCTAATTTCTGGATGAATTTGCCATCGCGAGGGCTGCGAGCATCGGCAACAACGATGAAATAGAATGGTCTCTTCTTAGACCCGTGTCTTTGCAGTCGGATTTTAACTGGCATCTTAAATAGACATTTAAATGCTTGAATAAATAAAAATTACGTAGCAAATGTAAGTCAGAGTTCATTAAAAGTCAATATATAATTGTAAAGTTTTGGTTAACAGACCAGCTACTGTTTAAATGGGGGTAGGAGGTAGGGTAAAAAAGGGATTGATGGATCAGATAAATGTTTAAGATGAGGAGTTTTAGGAAAGGACATAAAAAAGATTATATGTTGACCCTGATCACTGTTTATCAAGGATATAAAAGTCTGTTTTTGTTGTCTGTATTATAATTCTATTAATAAGTTGAAGATTTTCCTTTGACAGATTTCTTTAAAGGGTTACTTTTTGGTTATCAGACATTTATATCTTGTTTTTGGTAAAAAAACAGGAGGCTTATGTCTTATAATGTATAATTATTAATTGTAATAAGAGAGGGGGCCATCTGTTTTTTGTCATGTCCCTCTTTAACGACAATCATATCTCTCAAACCCCCTTTGTCATGTTTTACGCTTGAGGTTGACTCTACTTTTGACTTGTCAATAAAAATTAACATAAAACATGAATAAAATGAAAACCGCGTTATCAGCACGACTTCCAATTATCCGACAAATGATCCTAACCGCCGTGTTAGGTATTGTTGCACTTATCAGTTCATTATATGTAAATGCCCAAAACGGTGTACGTAGTTCTGATATAAAAGTGCTGGGGACTTCCAACCTGCATGACTGGAAAATGAAGGCTCAAAGCACAAGTTTAAGTGCAAAGTTTGACTTAAAACCAGGGACTAACCAGCTTACTGAACTCAGCGCATTAAGCTTTACAATGCCTGTGAAAGGTTTGAAGAGTGATGAAAGCCTTATGGATTCAAGGGCTTACAGCACATTAAAAGCTGACAAGTACGAAAAAATCGCTTTCAACATGTCTTCTGCAGTTGTTACACCTGGAGCAAACAATCAATACGTGGTAAAAGCAACTGGAAACCTTACTATTTCTGGTGTAACTAAACCTGTAACACTCGTAGCCAATGGTGTTGTAAATCCTGACAAATCCATCACTATTACCGGTGCACAAAAAATTAAAATGAGTGAGTTTGGTGTGAAACCTCCAACCTTTATGCTGGGTGCTTTAAAAGTTGGTGATGTAGTGACTGTAGAGTACAACTTGAAATTCAACGGCTAATTCAATAGACAGGTCAATAATTAAAGGCAATAAATAACCAAAATATCATCTTAAAAATTAAAGCAATGAAAAAAATTAATTTACTCTATGCGTTGGGAGTTGCACTTGCTATGGGAAGTACAGTTTCTTCACATGCACAGGAGCTCAAAGAATTTTATGGAAGACCAACTAATTGGAGAGCTTATGATCAAACAGGTATCAATCAGTTTGAAACTAAAAAAACTGCTGATATTCCTTTCGAAGGACCAAGATTTCGTATTGGTGCCGGCTTCACTCAACAGTGGCAAAATTTGAAACATGAAAATCCAGGATCTGCAGTTAAATTGTATCCACTTGCATCTGGTTTCATGACTTCTCAAGCCAACCTGTACACTGATGTTCAATTAGCTGATGGTATCCGTCTGAACGTAACTTCTTACTTGTCTGCTCGTCACCACAACGAAACTTGGGTGAAAGGTGGCTACATTCAATTTGACAAACTGCCTTTCAAAAGTGCATTCTTCAACAAATTGATGGAAAATGTGACTGTAAAAGTTGGTCACATGGAAATCAACTACGGTGATGCTCACTTCCGTCGTTCTGATGGTGGTCAGACACTTTACAACCCATTTGCTGACAACTACATCGTTGATGCCTTCACTACAGAAATCGGCGGTGAAGCTTACTACCAAAAGAATGGCTTCATCGGTATGCTCGGTGTTACTGGCGGTATGATCAAAGGTAACGTTGATTCAGTTGATGGTAACGCAATGGCTAATGGTAAACCCGTTATTGCTGATAAGAATGGTAACAGAAACCCATCTATCTATGGTAAACTTGGTTATGACAACAAAGTTGCTGAAAACGTAAGATTGCGTGTTACCGGTAGCTACTACCATAACTCAAGCTCTGCAGGTAGTGGTCTGACTCTTTATGGTTCTCAATCAACAGGTGACCGTACAGGTTCTAACTACCAGGAAGTAATGGAAACTGCATCTGCTGGTACTGCTAACGCTTGGTCTGGCCGTACAGGACCTGGCTTCTCTAAGAAATTGGATGCTGCTATGTTCAATGCTTTTGTAAAAGCTGGTGGTCTTGAGTTCTTCGGTTCTTACGAAAATGCAAGTGGTTATGCTAAAACAGAAAGTGTCAAAAGACACATGAAACAAACTGCACTTGATTTAGTTTACCGTTTTGGTAAAGCAGAAAACCTGTTTGTCGGCGCCCGCTACAATACAGCTAAAATTGGATTGGCTAATGTTACTACTGCTCCTGTGATTACTTACAATGGTGATGTTACTATAGACCGTACAGCTTTTGCTGCTGGTTGGTTCTTAACTAAGAGTGTTCTGCTGAAAGGTGAATATGTAACTCAAAAATACAAAGACTACCCAACTGCCAGCGTTTTTAACAATGGTAAGTTCAATGGTGTAGTAATTGAAGCTGTAGTAGGTTTCTAAGTTGTCCATGAAAGGGTTGAATCAATAAATAAGACCCAGGATCGATAAATGAACTCTTTATGAAATGGCTGATTATTTTACTGACAATGTTTGCCGGTTTCAATAAAGCCGGAGACAATGAAAATGTAAAAATCTGGACTGTTGGTAAAGAAAGTAAGATATCTATCCTGGGTTCTTCTAATGTCAACACTTTTACTTTTGATATCAAAGAATATTCTGGTAAAGACACATTGGTTTTGTTGGCACAGCAGGCACAGGCTGTTTTTAAAAAAGGAACCGTGCATTTGCCAGTGAATGATTTTAAAAATTCAAATCCTTTTCTTACAAAAGATTTCAGGAAAATCATCAAGTCCAAAATACATCCTGATATCCTGATGAATTTCCGTCGTCTTAACTCTTTACCTGATGCAGGTGCAAAGAGTGAGCGAATTACCGCTGATGTTGATATTACTCTTGCAGGTAAAACCAAGACAATCCGTATCATGCTTATGGCAACACGTTCGGGTGAATTTATTTACCTGAAAGGAGCAGAAAAGTTGTTTTTCACTGATTTTGATTTGGCTGCTCCTGAAAATATAATGGGCTTTATCAATGTCAATAATGATCTCACTGTGAACTTCCAACTTGCGTTAAAAGTATTAAGTTAGGAATAAGTAAATATCCTTTATCCAAAGAGAAGACCGGCTTATGGGCCGGTCTTTTTAATTCAATAGAAACAGTATCAAAATTTATTATCCCCTCATTCCCGGCATCATTCTTCCCATTGGCATTTTATTCATCATCTTCATCATTTCGCGCATTTGCTCAAACTGCTTCATGAAGGCGTTTACTTCGGCAATATCTTTTCCGCTGCCGTTGGCAATGCGTTTACGGCGGCTGCCGTCGATGACATCAGGATTGGCACGTTCGTAAGGAGTCATTGAATTGATCATGGCTTCAACGCCTTTAAAGGCATCGTCGCTAATATCGATATCCTTAATTGCCTTGCCAACGCCAGGGATCATGGCCATCAGGTCTTTCAGGTTACCCATACGTTTGATTTGCTCCAGTTGTTGTTTGAAGTCGGCAAAGTCGAACTGGTTTTTGCGGATCTTTTTTTCCAGTTTGCGGGCCTGTTCCTCGTCAAACTCCATTTGGGCTTTTTCTACCAGTGTGGTAATATCACCCATGCCGAGTATACGTTGTGCCATCCGTTCGGGATAAAACACATCGAGGGTATCCAATTTTTCACCGCTACTGATAAACTTGATAGGTTTATCGACAGTATACTTAATAGACAGTGCTGCACCACCGCGGGTATCACCATCCAGCTTTGTCAGCACAACGCCGGTGAAGTCGAGTCTGTCGTTGAATGCCTTTGCCGTGTTTACAGCATCCTGACCGGTCATGCTATCAACGACGAACAGGATTTCCTGAGGATTTACGGCGGCTTTAATATTGGCCACTTCGGTCATCATTGCCTCGTCGATTGCCAAGCGGCCTGCAGTATCAATGATCACTACATTTTTGTTTTTGCTGCGACTATCGCGTATTGCATTCTGGGCTATTTCTACCGGGTTTTTATTTTCCGGTTCGATGTGAACATCAATGCCTATCTGCTCGCCTAAAACGCGTAACTGTTCCATCGCGGCAGGGCGGTAAACGTCGGCTGCCACCAAAATAGGAGACAATCCTTTGCGCTTTTTAAGATAGTTGGCCAGTTTGCCACTGAAAGTGGTTTTACCACTACCTTGCAAGCCAGCGATCAGAATGACAGCGGGGGCGCCTTTTGCATTAAATTCTGCTGCGTCTCCTCCCATCAGTTCTACCAGTTCATCTTTTACGATCTTTACCATTAACTGGCTTGGACTGATGGCATTGATCACTTTTTCGCCTTCAGCTTTAGTCTTTACGGTGTCTGTGAACTCCTTTGCAATTTTATAGTTTACGTCAGCATCCACCAATGCACGGCGTATTTCTTTAAGTGTGGATGCAATATTAAGTTCAGTGATTTTATGTTCTCCCTTTAACTGTTTAAAGGCGCCATCTAATCGTTCCTGTAATGATTCAAACATTTATTGAGGTTTTATACATTAAAATAAATAACCGTGGATTGCCGGGCCTCAATTGAGTGCTCCGTCCGTCCACGGTTGCAAAAATAGGATGATAAGGGGATTTAATTTATTGTCAGGAACCCAAGAAAACGCGTAGTTCTTTTGCGCAATGGTTGGATTTCAGTTTTACAATTGCTTTATCCTTGATTTGGCGTACCCTTTCTCGCGTGAGATTATACCTTTGGCCAATGTCTTCCAGGCTAAGAGGGTGGTCTACACCAATGCCGAAGAAGTAGCAGATCACTTCCTTTTGTCTTTCGGTAAGGGTTTCCAGATGCCGGTTTATTTCCATTTTCATTGATACGTGGTGGTCGAGGTATTCGTCCGTTTTTTCTGCATTGGGGTTTTCCAATATATCCAATAAAGTGCTTTCATCACCATCTGCGAAGGGGGAATCCACGCTAACGTGGCGGGCATTTGTGCCCAAGGAAGCGGAAACTTCATCTGTTTCCAAGTCCAGCATTTCGGCCACTTCTTCCACTGAAGGTTCGCGTTCAAATTCCTGTTCCAGTTGTGAAAATGCTTTTTGTACGCGATTGGTCAGACCTACTTTATTTAAGGGCAGACGTACAATACGGGCCTGTTCGGCGATGGCCTGTAAAATGCTTTGGCGTATCCACCATACAGCATAGGAAATAAATTTAAAGCCCTTGGTTTCATCAAAACGGTGAGCTGCTTTAATAAGGCCCAGGTTGCCTTCATTAATCAGGTCGGGAAGTGTAAGTCCTTGATTTTGGTACTGTTTAGCTACAGAAACAACAAAGCGGAGATTTGCTTTTGTGAGTCGGTCCAAGGCTCTTTGATCGCCTTTTCTAATGAGGGAAGCGAGGCGGACTTCTTCTTCCGCTGAAATAAGGTCTACTTTACCGATTTCCTGAAGATACTTTTCTAAGCTTGGAGATTCACGATTGGTGATTGATTTCGTAATCTTTAGTTGACGCATACTCATAGGGGTGTATTTAAGATGGTTATTTAAGGTTCTAGTTAAGGTTTGTGGTGTTTTGTAGGTTATTAGTCTTGGTTTTTCCTAAAATATCCATCACACGGTGTTATAGCTGTTCCGGCTATAAGGATCGCGAAACTTGATTAAAAATATGGAAAGGTCTGATTCCTCCAAAATTTATTTTAATGAAAAGTGAAAAAATTGTTTTTTAGGACAAAAGGCGATAATTTATTGAAAAAAATTTTGGCGGATTAATAATTTTTCTATTATTGCAGCCCCCGAACTGTCCTAAAAAGATAAAATGAGCAAAAAACAGCTATATACCTTAGAATATCCTGTGAGATGTTCGCCAACTATTTTGTATGAGTTTTTGTCAACACCCAGCGGCTTGCAAGAGTGGTTTGCTGATAAGGTTGATGAAAGAGATGGGGTGTTTAATTTTTCCTGGAACGGATCTAATGACACTGCAAAAGTAATCGAGCGTGAAGAAGAGAAATATATTCGCTTTCATTGGTCTCATGCTCCGGCAGAGGAATACTTTGAATTTAGAATTGAAAAATCTGAAGTAACCAATCAAACGATTCTTGTTATCAAGGATTTTGCTGAGAAAAGAGAAATTAAAGACCAGAGTATGTTGTGGGATTACCAGGTGAAGGATCTTTTCCATCGCCTTGGGAATTAAGTCAATACTTTTTTGAGTTTGTTTCGAAACAGAGTTGAAGGAACATTTTCCAGCTAATGAATAAATGGTTTGCTGCAACGGGCCAATCCATTAAAGGCCACTTTGCAGCAATTTTTATATGATCCTGGCTACAATGTTCCTGGAATTGAATTTCAGGCATGGTGCTGATCTTTTTATAATTTGTTTCTTCAAAATGATGTTGCCAGGGATCAGCCTGAATGCCAATGAAGTAATCGCGACTGGATAAAAGCTGGTATTGATTTTCTATTTTGTTTCTAAAGGTTGTTGCATACTGGCCTGCCAAGTGTAAGGTGCTGCTGAAAAAATGTCCCCACCAGAACATGGTTCTTATGGCGAATGTGTTTGATTGGGTAAAAATTCTTGGATAGTCTAACACCAGGTAAGGTAACCCGAGGTAGTTCTCTCCTTTTGAAATTTTTGGGGGGATGGCAAAGATGTTGTTTGTATCATATTCAAAATTTGTTTCCAGCATTTCTGCCTGTAATTCTTCTAAAAGCAATTTTACCTGATGCAGGATTTTATTCTTCGTTAAAATAATAGAAGCATTACACATCAAATCCATCTCAGTGGGTGAAAGATGTATTTTTGTTTTCTTCATTATTTAAAATTAATTATTAAAGCAAGGCGCTGGTGTTTAAGAAATTAGATAAGCTGATCATAAAAGCATTTATCGGGCCATTTGTCGCTACGTTTTTTATTGTGCTGATGGTATTGGTAATGCAGTTCTTTTGGTTGTATATAGATGACTTTGTAGGTAAAGGACTAAGCGCAGGTATCATACTGGAGTTTATTGGATATCAAAGTGCCTCATTGGTGCCGCTGGCATTACCATTGGCAGTTCTGCTTTCGTCTATTATGACCTTTGGGAACCTGGGTGAAAGTTATGAACTTGTCGCAATCAAGTCGGCTGGAATATCCCTATTGCGCTTCATGCAGCCCTTATTTATTGTTACTTTATTTATTTGTGGAATTGCGTTTTCTTTTGCCAATTACCTGATCCCTGTTGCCAATTTGAAATCGAAAACGCTGCTTAATGATATTGTTTATGCCAAGCCTGCCTTTGACTTGAAAGAAGGTATTTTTTATGATAAACTTCCCGGATTTGCCATCAAGGTAGGAAAGAAGGGAGAGAATGACAGTACGATCAGTGATATTATCATATACGAAAAGACGAGTACGTTGCAGGACAATTTTATCATTGCAGATCACGGCATCATGCGTGTTTCGGCTGATAAGCGTTTCCTGGAGTTCAATTTAAGAAATGGATGGCGCTACCAGGAGCGAGGCAATTCTTCCACGGCTCAAACTGAATTCATCAGGCTAGGATTTAAGGAATACACTAAGCAATTTGATTTGAGTGCCCTTCAATTTCAGCGAACGGATGACAGCGTGTACAAGAACAATCATAGAATGCTGAGCATGCGTCAATTGTCCAGGGCCATTGATTCTATTAAAAAAGACAATGCAAAGTTTACCCAAAGAGTGAAAAGGGAGGTTTTGTATTCATGTGAGTTTCTGCCTTACCTGGACAGCAATTGGAAAGCTCCTAAAAAGCTGGCAGTTAAGAACATTCAACAGTTGATACCCGATTCAATCAAGTTATCAGTAAGGCAGAAAATATCAGGAACTATTGAATCGATGCGCTCAGTAAATGAAATGGTTAGTTCAGAGTATAAAGAGCAACAAAGGTACCTGAGACTGCACAAGATTGAGTGGCACCGGAAGATATCACTTTCACTGGCCTGCCTTGTTTTGTTTCTTATTGGTGCTCCTTTGGGTTCAATTATTCGAAAGGGAGGTTTAGGGAGTCCCCTGATATTTTCTATCATTTTCTTTATGGTGTTTTATTTTTTAGGCACTACGGGAGAAAAGTTTGCTAAAGAAGGTAAATGGCAGCCGATTGCAGGTATGTGGCTATCTACAGTGGTACTTGTACCTATTGGCATTTTCCTGATTGAAAAGGCGAGGAAGGATTCCCAGTTATTCAATAAGGAAGTTTATTTCCGTTTGTGGCGTAAGGGCCGTTCGTTTTTGAATTTGAAAAGAAGACAGGTGGCGGAGGATGACGGATTATAGATGGGCGATAAGTTGGTGAGTTTCAAACTCCTATCTTTACAAAAACGACATATGGCGCCTTTAACTACCCGGAGGAAGTTTTTGATGAATTCAGCAAAAGCCGGCATTGGACTTTCAGTAGGAACGTCTTTACTTTCCAGTTGTTCACTCGTAAAGAAAACCAGCTACGGTGCGGATAAATTGATTACAGGTTTTCAGCAACAGCCATTACCTTACTCCTATAATTCGTTGAGCGATGCTATAGATGGAGCTACGATGGAGATCCATTATACCAAACACGCAGCAGGTTATTCTGCCAATCTGCAAGATGCTGCAAAGAGTGAAGGGGTAAATATGACTCAGCCACTTGAAGAGACCCTGCGGCGTGTATCCAAATATTCCGCCAAGTTGCGTAATAATGCAGGCGGACATTATAATCACGAACTTTTTTGGAAGCTGTTGTCACCCAACGGAGGTGGGGAGCCTGGCGGAAAGCTTGCTAAAGCGATCAATAACAGCTTTCATTCGTTTGACAGTTTTAAAACCCAATTCAGTGAGGCAGCCAAGAACTGCTTTGGTAGTGGTTGGGCATGGCTTGTAGTGGATGGTGATCATCAATTGCGCATTGGGTCAACGTCCGGCCAGGACAATCCTTTAATGGATGTTTCTGAATTTAAAGGGGTTCCCATTATGGGATTGGATGTATGGGAGCATGCTTATTACCTTCGCTATCAAAACAAAAGGGCCGATTATATTAATAATTGGTGGCGGGTAGTAGACTGGAAGTTTATTGAAGATCGTTATAATGCTGTAGTTTAAATTTATAGTAAGCTATATGAGGTCTGCGGGAAGAAAGAATAGTTATTATCATTAATTATATTATCATCAGTGAATACAAAAACAACCTGGAAGGGAGGACTTGCTTTTGAGAGCACATATAAAAACTCTTCCATCCATATTGACAGTAATAACGGATTTAGTCCTAAGGCCCTTTTATTAACTGGTTTGGCTGGATGTACGGGCGTTGATGTTGTCAGTATACTTGAAAAAATGCGCGTTCCTTTTGCTGATTTGAAAATAGAAGTTCAGACCGAACAAACAGAATCGGATCCTAAGGTTTTCAAGGATTTGCATATCGTGTTCCGGCTCAAGACTGGTGAAGAGAACCGCGAAAAGGTAAAAAAGGCCATCGACTTGTCGCTGGAAAAGTATTGTGGTGTTGCAGCTATGCTTCGGAAAAATTCATCTATTTCCTATATACTTGAATTAGAGCCTGAATTTTAGAAAAGCTAGTACCTTGCCTAGACTTTAGGTTTCGTTAAATTTTAATGAAAATATGCTTACAAAAAAGGCTTATTATGCTTTTCAAGCATTAACGCATCTTGTTGAGAAATATAATGATGGGCCAGTACTGATTTCTGAGATAGCAGAACAGAAAAAAATACCATTGAAATTTTTAGAGAATATTTTGTTGCAGCTTAAAAATACGGGTGTTTTGGACAGCAAAAAGGGGAAAGGAGGGGGCTATTTTTTAAAAAATAAGCCTTCAGATACCCGAATTGCCACTGTTTTCAGGATGATTGATGGTCCTATAGCGATGCTGCCCTGCGTCAGTCTATACTTTTACCAGCGGTGTGAAAACTGCAATGAAAAGTTCTGTGGACTGCACGATATTTTAGTGGAAGTGCGAGATGCGACTTTGAACATCCTGGAAAACAGGACTTTGGCGGATTTGGCACTTAAGGATAAGAACCCGGTGCTGCATTTAAAACCTTATAGTTAATATAAAGCAAGTCTACTCATTTGGTAGGCTATTGTTTTTCGATTACTTTCGCACAATTATTCACCATAAACATAACCAACATGTCATTACGTTTAGGGGATACAGCTCCCAATTTTAAAGCACAGACCACTGCGGGCGAAATTGACTTTTACGAATATCTTGGTAACAACTGGGGTATTTTGTTCTCTCACCCTGCAGATTACACGCCTGTTTGTACAACAGAGCTGGGTAAAACAGCACTTTTGAAAAATGAATTTGAAAAACGTAATGTAAAAGTATTGGCAGTAAGTGTTGACCCATTGGATAAGCACTTAGGTTGGATTAAGGACATTAACGAAACTCAAAACTGTGAAGTTAATTTCCCCATTATTGCTGATGAGGATAGGAAAGTAGCTACTTTGTACGACATGATCCACCCGAATGCCTCTGAAAACTTTACTGTCCGTTCCCTGTTCGTGATTGGGCCTGATAAAAAAATAAAGCTGATGATCACGTATCCTGCTTCTACTGGTCGCAATTTCAATGAAGTATTGCGTGTAGTAGAGTCTTTGCAGCTGACCGCTAATCATAGCGTGGCTACTCCAGCAGACTGGAAACATGGTGAAGATGTGATTGTTGTGCCAGCCGTAAGCACAGAAGATGCCATCCAGAAATTTCCTAAGGGAGTGAAGGTGATAAAGCCATACCTGCGCTATACGCCTCAGCCGAACCTGGACAATTAAAAGGTTTAGGTTTTAATTTGCCATAACTTTTTGAATGAACATTTATCGGAGTGCATCTTTGCACTCCGATTTAATAAAAGCGACCTGCACTAAAATGGAATATTTATCACAACTACAACAAGCATTTGAAAACCTGCCCATAGAGGAAGCGCTGAAAAAAACCGTTGCGTTGTTTCCTGCCGGTACGGTAAAGTTCTCCACTTCGCTTGGCCAGGAAGACCAGGTGCTTACCGATATTATTGCCCGCAATAAGATCGGTGTGAACATATTTACCATTGATACGGGCAGGTTGTTTAATGAAACCTATGAAACCTGGGAAAAAACAGAAGCCAGGTATAAGATCAGGATACAGCCCTATTTTCCACAGGCTGAAGCTGTGCAAAATATGGTCAGTGAGAAAGGAATCAACCTTTTTTATGAGTCGGTAGAGAATCGTCAAACCTGCTGCGGGATACGCAAAGTGGAGCCTCTGAATAGGGCTTTGCAGGGTACTACTGTATGGATTACAGGCTTAAGGGCCTCACAGAATGACCACCGTAAATCCATACCTATGGTAGAGTGGTTGCCTGACAAAAAAATGTATAAGATCAATCCTTTGCTGCATTGGTCTTATGAAGAAATTTTAGACTACATCAAAAAGAACAATGTTCCCTATAATCCTTTGCACGACAAAGGTTTCATTTCTATAGGCTGTGCGCCTTGTACCCGCGCTATTGAGCCGGGTGAAGATCCTCGTGCCGGCCGTTGGTGGTGGGAAGCCTCGCATAAAGAATGTGGTTTGCATTTGGTAAAATAAATAGTATGAGCGAACAAAAAAATATTTTCCCCAGAGAACTGGAGCATGAAGCGATTTACATTATCAGGGAAGTGGCTGCCCAGTTTGAACGTCCGGCCTTATTATTTTCAGGCGGAAAAGACTCCATAACCCTGGTGCAACTGGCACGCAAGGCATTTTATCCTGCGAAGGTGCCATTTCCAATGTTGCACATTGATACTGGCCACAACTTTCCGGAGACTATTGAATTCCGCGACTGGCTAGCTAAAGAGTCTGGTATGCAATTGATCGTACGTTATGTGCAGGATAGCATAGACCTGGGCAAAGTGCAGGAAGAAACTGGTAAATATGCCAGCCGTAATATGCTGCAGACTGTGACCCTGCTGGATGCTATTGAGGAATTGAAGTTTGATGCCTGTATTGGTGGTGCTCGTCGTGATGAAGAAAAGGCAAGGGCTAAAGAAAGGATATTTTCTGTACGTGATGATTTCGGACAGTGGGATGCCAAAAAGCAGCGTCCTGAATTGTTCGATATGCTGAATGGCAAGATCAATATTGGTGAAAATGTACGTGTATTCCCGATCTCTAACTGGACGGAGTTGGATGTTTGGAGCTATATCAAAGAAGACGGTATTCCTATTCCTTCCATTTACTATTCGCACGAAAGAGAAATTATTGAGCGTGATGGCATGTACTGGCCTGCATCTCCTTTCCTGAATACTACTGAGGATGAGGTTCCTTTTAAGGCAACTGTCCGCTTCAGAACGGTTGGTGATATGACCTGTACGGCTGCTGTGCTTTCAGAAGCTGTTACTATTGACAGGATCATTGAAGAAATTAAGGAAGCTACCATTTCTGAAAGAGGAGCACGGATTGATGATAAGAGGTCCGAAGCGGCAATGGAGAAGAGGAAACAGGTGGGGTATTTCTAATTTTAAACTACTAATAATAAACATAAATGGATGTTTTAAGAATCGCTACTGCTGGTAGCGTGGATGACGGAAAGAGTACATTAATTGGAAGATTGCTGTACGATACAAAATCCATTACAAAAGATAAACTGGAAGCTGTGGAGGCATCGAGCAAGCGCAAGGGTCTTGATTTTGTAGATCTTTCATTGCTTACAGATGGACTGATTGCTGAAAGGGAGCAAGGGATTACTATTGATGTAGCCCATATTTACTTTGCTACGGAAACCCGTAAATATATTATTGCGGATACACCAGGTCACGTAGAGTATACTCGTAATATGATCACAGGTGCTTCCAACGCAGAAGCCTCTATCGTATTGGTTGATGCCCGGAATGGAGTATCGGAGCAAACCCGCCGCCATTTATTCATTTCTTCTTTGCTGGAACTTGAAACAGTGATCGTTGCGGTGAACAAGATGGACCTTGTGAACTTCGATGAATCTGTATTCAATACTATTAAAGAAAATGTTGAAGGGATTGCCCAGAAGATCGGTTTTAAAGGCAGTCTTCACTTTATACCCCTGGCTGCAAAGTATGGCGATAATGTAGTAACGCTTTCTGAAAAGATGCCATGGTATACAGACAAGCCTTTGCTGGAGTACCTGGAAAATCTGCCTGTGCACGCAAAGGATGAAAATTTGCCAGCCCGTTTCCACGTGCAATCTGTCATCCGTCCTCACAGTGAAGAATATCATGATTTCCGTGGTTATGCCGGTAAGCTGGTAAGCGGAACCATTGAAGTTGGCCAAAAAGTGATCGCTCTTCCTTCACTTCGTGAGTCAACTGTTAAAGCTATTTATTCCGGTTATGAAAAGGTGACAAAGGCTCATGCCGGGGAAAGCTTAAATATTGAACTGGTTGATGACATTGATATCAGCCGTGGTAATACTTTAGTGATAGAAGGAGCGCCTTATCAACAGGTGAGCACCTTTACAGCAAAGCTGACCTGGATGAGTGAGCAGCCTTTGACTGCAGGAAGGACTTTCTTGTTGCAGCATGGTGTGAACAGAATCAAAGCAAAGGTGTTGTCGTTTGGTCACGTGATCGATATGAATACCATAGAAGAAAAAAGCGAAGTAAGGGAGTTTAAGTTGAATGATATTGGTGAAGTGGGTATCAAAACTGCTAAACCTATTTTCGCGGACTTATATCATGATAATCCGCATAATGGTGCCTTTATTTTGATTGACGAGTACAGTAACAATACTGTGGCGGTAGGATTTATTGAAAGTATTTGATGCGCCTCTAAATTATAGATTCTTGCAAGATTTACATACCCTGCTTCGGCAGGGTATTTTAGTTAAGAAATAATTAAAAACATGCCAGTCTTTTGTCGCCTTTTTCATACAACTCAACGTGTGTTATAACCCGGTAATCCAAGTGTTTTTACTTAGTGTGTGTTTGAGAAATACTTTTACTGCGTACTGTTAATTGGTACCTGTAATCATGAAAACACCCCGACTCTTTTTCTCCTTAATCTTTGTAAGCCTTTATTTTTTTGCTTCAGGTCAGTATAGTGCGACCAGTTCATTGGCTGCCAGCTACATTTCCGGTACTGTGAATAGTGCAAGCACCTGGAATGTTCTGTCTGCAATGCAGAACAATGACAATCAATTTGCTTACTCACTTATTTCAGGTACAAATAAATACACCAATGAAATAGATGCTGTAGACTGGGGTTTTCAGACTAGCAATACCAGCCAAGCGAAATACATTCCATCCAATGCAACTATAAATGGTATTGAAGTAACGATAAGGTTGAAAAAATCTTTAAGTGGGAACATCAGAGTCAGTAAGGTGACCTTACTTAAAGGAGGAAGGGAAATCAGTGTCAATAAGGCAACAACTACTTCGTTGCCCTCTTCTGCAACCAATTTCGTTTATGGAAGTTCTGTAGATACATGGGGCAATTCCTGGAATCCAAGTGACTTTACAGGTCAAGGTTTTGGTGTTCGTTTTGCTGCCCGGCAAAAAGGAAAAAAGGACGTTCAGGTGGAGGTGGATTACATTAAGATTACTGTTTACTTTAACCAAACGTTTTTCTATTCAAAGTCATCCGGAAATTTAGAAAACCTTACTACCTGGGGATCTAGTACTGATGGCTCAGGAACAACGCCTGTTAACTTTACCAGTGAAGGGCAAGTGTTTTTCTTAAGAAACCGTTCTACTTCTTCTTTTACGGGAAACATTAAGATTACCGGAAACAATTCTAAAATGGTTATTGGAGATGGTAGCAATGCTACTCAATTGACGATCCCATCAAATTATTCTTTAGAAGCTTCCGTAGAATTGATGTCTAATTCATCCCTGACCGTAAGTAATACATCAGTTCCTGTAATTACCAATGTAGCAGATAATACTACAGTTACCTATAATGCCACGGGTGATCAAACCATATCTAACATTCCTTACTATAACCTGATCATAGGTGGCAGCGGCATTAAATCCCTTGCCTCAAATTCTTCTGGTTTGTCAGTCGTCAATAATGTTTTGACTATTCATTCAGGGGCAACGCTACATAACCAGGGAAATAATGTAATGGTTTTAGGAACTTCAAATGGTATTATCAACAATGGTACGGCTACTGGTACTGGAAAGTATACCTATGAAATACTGGATGGCAATACCAATATCCAAGGAAATGGTACATTCAGTAATCTTGAAATCTCAGCAATAACATCAAATAATGGTACAAGCATCATAGCTTTGAGTAATCCAACCCTGGTGACCGGGACACTTACCCTGTTGGACGGGGTACTGTCAAACGGAAGTAATTTAACTATGGCTTCAGGCAGTATCATCAAAATAGTGGAGGGCAGCTTAAGCAATTACATTACACAGAGCAGTATTTATGATGTTGTATATGTCATAACAAGTTTATCAAAAACAACAGGTACTGAACTTTCTGGTCAAGTTCGAGACATTACTGTGCAGATTCCAACTGGAGCAGTTTTGAGCCTTGGCGCGAATTTAAATGTTGGCAGGGATCTGTTGATCAGTAGCGGAACACTGGATGTGACGAACAATAATTATACTGTATCAGTTGGCGGTAATTTTACCAATAATGGAAGTCTGATGGTTAGGAACAGTACGCTGACTCTTAATGGGAGTGGTGCTCAGACCATCAATGGTACATCCGCACAAAACCTTTACAATCTTACCGTGAGCAACGCTACTGGTGGTAGTGTTCTACTGAATACGCCAGTAAGTGTCAGCAATGCACTGTCATTGGCAAATGGTATTGTGACCAGTTCTTCTACAAATTTGCTTTCGCTGGGTAGTTCTGCATCTGTTACCGGAGGCAGTAATAATAGTTATATCTCTGGTCCTTTGAGGCAAACTTTAGGAGCTACAAGTGGTACAAAAACGTTTCCTATTGGTAAGTCTGGTTCCTATAAGCCAGCGATCTTAACCCTCAACCAAAAAACAAGTACACTTACAACATACACTGCCGAAGTTTTTAACGGGACTCCATCTGCAAGAACATTACCTTCTTCTTTAACAAGTATATCTGATGTGCGTTATTACAATATCAGTTCGAGCGATAATTCTAATTTAAGTAGCGCAGTAGTCAGCTTAACTTATGACCTGAGTGACCAGATTTCTGATTACTCTTTATTAAGAATAGCCAAGAGCCAGGGTGCTGAATGGATCAACATTGAAGGGTCGGCAAGCAGCATGTCGGGCGCAGGTACCATTACTTCTAACTCTTTTTATTCTTTTAGTGACTTTGTTTTTGCCAAAGCTGCATCAACAACTAATACTGTGCTACCGCTAACGTGGGTTTCCTTTGATGGAGCTAAAAAACAGAATAGTATTGAGTTGACATGGAAAACAGCTAATGAGGTCAATACCTCATATTTCCAAATCGAGAGGAGTAGTAATGGTACGAATTGGAATATTATTGGCCGATTGAATACTAAGGGAATGGGAGCAAATAGTTATGTCATTACTGATTTGACCCCGCTTTCGGTTAATTATTATCGAATCAAACAAGTTGACCTTGATGGAAAGTATACCTATTCAAAGGTGATTGCTATACAAAACAAAGTTGACAATAAGCAGTTCGCAGTTCAGCCTAATCCTGTAAGGGGCAGTCGTTTTAACTGTTTTATTCCTGATGAGGAGATTTTGGCAGCGCAAGCAATAACTGTTAGGATATACGATATTTCAGGTAAGGTGATTTTTACAACAAAGGCAGCACCGATCATGTATCTGCCTATTGATTGCAGTGCATTCAAGCCTGGTATGTATGTAATCGCAATAGAGGGTGGTAGTAAAACGCAGCATTCAAAATTTATACTGCAGTAAATAGGAGGTAACAGTTCTCTAAAAGGTAAACCCTCAATGTGCAAAGAGTTTTATTCTTTTTGCACATTGAGGGTTAATTGTTAAAGAATGATTTACTGATTGGCTAAACCTGCCTTTACCGGAGTTTTATTATGCATTCTTTCGCAGTTGTTGCAACAATGCTCTCAGATCTTTTGGCAATTCTGCTTCCAGTTCGTATTCTTTGCCATTAAGTGTAAACTTCAGTTTCCAGGAATGCAAGGCAAGACGAGACAGAATAGGTCTTTCGGCTTCTTCGTTCTTTGAGAGGTGATAGTCCTTTTTAATGGAAGAAATAAAGACTGGTTTGCCGTCACCGTACACTTCATCACAGACGATAGGATGACCAAGGCTCTGTATATGTACACGGATCTGGTGGGTGCGGCCAGTATGAATCCTGAATTTCATCCAACTGAAAAAACGAAAGCTTTCCAACACCTCATAGTCTGTTACCGAAGCTTTCCCCTTTTTATTAATCACCATGGTTCCTTTTTTTACAGGATGCTCCATGATCCCTGCATCTATAGTACCCGAAAGACTTAATAGTTTTCCTTGTACCAGTCCCTGGTAATATTTCTCCACTTCGCGGCCTTCAAATAATTGGGAGAGTTGCTTATGCGTATCTTCATTTCGTGCAAATACCACAATGCCACTAGTATCCCTGTCCAGGCGGTGTACGGTATAAATTTCCCCGTATGCCTGTTGGAGGAAATTCTTTAAGGCAGGTTTTCCTTCTCTGTCCGGAATGGTCAACATACCAGAAGGTTTGTTGACTGCAATGAAATCATCCGTTTCCTGTATAATCGAATTTTTGATGTTCACTAGTGCTGTTATTATTTTCCCTTTCTAAAGTATTTCAGTTCTCTTACTTCTTTTTCACTCAAGAATCGCCATTTTCCTCTTTGTACGTTTTTTTTGGTCAGGCCGGCAAACATTACCCTGTCCAGGTTTTTGACATCATAGCCGAAGTGTTCAAATATGCGGCGAACAATGCGGTTGCGCCCGGAGTGCAGTTCTACTCCGATTTGCGTTTTGTCTTTCGAGTCAGAATAAGCAAGAACATCTATATTGGCAACGCCATCTTCTAAAGTGACACCCTTCAGGATTTCTTCAAAATGCTTTTTCTCTAATGGTTTATCCAATGTGACGGCATATATTTTCCTGATTTCATTACTGGGATGGGTCAATTTTTGAGAGAGGTCTCCATCGTTGGTAAGTAACAGTACTCCAGATGTGTTTCTATCCAACCTTCCTACAGGATATACTCTTTCCTGGGTAGCTTGGTTGATCAGGTCTAAAACGGTTTTACGTTTCTGGGGGTCATCAGTGGTTGTGATATAGTCTTTGGGTTTATTCAGGAGGATGTACACCAGGTTTTTTACCGGGTGAACTTTTTTACCTGCTACTATTACTGCGTCATCGAGTGATACCTTGTGGCCTGGTTCGGTGATCAGTTCTCCATTTACCTTTACTTTACCGCTTTTCACCACTTCTGCGGCATCCCTGCGTGAACATACACCACAATGGGCGATGTATTTGTTCAGAGGCATCTGGTCGGATTGCTGATTTTGTGTTTTTGTGATTTTAAGATCCGGCTTTTTTGCTCCAAATGTTTTTTTCACAGGCTCAGATGCATTATGCATTGATTTTGAGCTCTGTGTTCTGAAGTTTGAAGACGTTCTTCTTTCGGGTCTTTCGCTTTGGTCTCTTGATGTTTTTGTTTTTTTTATGGTAAAGCGTGAACTTCCTTTTCCTTCTTGTTGAGGTTTGTATTCCGGATTCTGGAATTTGAATCTATCTTTCTTTTTTTCTTCAATTTCTTTGCGCAACTTTCTTTTTTCCTGCCTGATTTCTTCCTTTACAGTCCCAGCTTTTTTCTTTCCCTTGATGAATTTCTCAAACCCTGATTGTTTTTTCATTCTTTAAAATATATGCACAAAAATAGAAAAGGCCGTGCACAGCGCGGCCTTTTGTTTGGAATCAATAGTTTAAAGAAAGTTATTTCGTATTCCGTGCTCTTTGTTCCTGGCGCGCGGACTTCATTTTTTCGAACTGTTCTTTTGTTAAAACGGATCTCAGTTCTTCTTGTTGTTGCTTCATCAGTTCCTGCATCTTCTCTCTTTTTTGATCCTGGGATATTGAACTGTCGTTGCGGAGGGTCTGCATTTTAGTCCTATAACTGGAGCGGATCTGAGCAACTTTTTCCTGTTGGTCATCTGAAAGATTCAATTCCTTTTGCAAATCTTTACCTTTTTTCCCGAAGGCTTTGCCATTATTATTCAATCTTCCTGTGTCTTCCTCATTGATTGAATTCCTATCTGTTTTCATTTTAGCCAGTTGGTCTTTTTGAGCAGGAGTCAGGATTGCTTGAATTTGGGTCTTGTGTTGTTCCTGTAAGTCTTGCCTGCGTTGTTTCATTTCAGCGACAGTCAGCTTGTCCTGTTTTTTCAAATCATCCATTTTCATTTTAAAGTCCTCATTGACCTTTTTCACACTTGTTTTTTGGTCAGCTGATAGATTCAACTGGTCGTAAGCCATCCCGTACTCTTTTTTATGGCCTTCATGTTTTTCCCGAGTAGTTTGTGCCTGGGCCGAGCCTATTGTAATTGCCAAGATGAGCGCGCCGGAGATTATTCTTTTCATATCTTTTTATTTTGTTTTTAATAGTGAAAGAATAATAGACGGGATTAAACTGCTGAGGTTTAAACTAAATAGTTAAATAAGGTTAATACCCTGGCCTCATCCCCAGTCCGCCTTAAGCGGGGAGCATCAGCGCACAAAACCTATTTTATAAATAAAGCCCTCACTTTAATTGAGGGCTTTATTTATAAATATTATAATACAGCCAAGGCTACGCAGCGCTGTCCTCTCCGCCTAAGGCGGACCGGGGGTATTAGCCCTTATTCGCTAATTGACCGCAGGCGGCGTCGATGTCTTTACCGCGGCTGTGGCGCAGGCGGGCGTTGACTTTATTTTTCTCCAGATAACTCATGAATTCTGACATGCGCTCTTCGGAAGGTTTTTCGAACTTAGCAAAGTCGATCGGGTTGTATTCGATAATATTTACCAGGTCGGCAGGCACCTGGCGATAGATCTTGATCAGTTCGTCAGCGTCCTTTTTGCTGTCGTTGAAATTGTTAAAGAGAATATATTCTAAAGTGATCTCATTTTTTGTTTGCTTATAAAAATGATTCAGCGCATCCACTATTGCTTTCAGGTTGTTGGTTTCATTGATGGGCATGATCTCATTACGCTTCGTATCGTTAGCGGCATGAAGTGAAAGAGCCAGTTTAAAGCGAACCTGATCATCTCCAAGCTGTTTGATCATTTTTGCTACACCAGCAGTGGATACAGTTATGCGGCGAGGACTCATGGCTAATCCATCTTCTGCAGTTATCCGCTCAATAGCTTTTAACACATTCTTATAGTTCAGCAGCGGTTCACCCATTCCCATAAACACAATGTTAGAAAGTTTCTTTCCATATATTTTTTCACTTTCCTTGTTCAATAGAACAACTTCGTCGTAGATCTCGTCAAAGTCAAGGTTACGTTTTCTTTCGATATAGCCAGTAGCACAAAAGCGGCAACTTAAGGAGCAACCAATTTGGGAAGAAACGCAAGCCGTATTGCGGCTATCCGTTGGGATCAATACGCCTTCGCATAAATGCCCTTCATGGGTTTTAAAACGGGTTTTAATGGTGCCGTCCTCGCTGTATTGAGTGGCATCCATGGTAATAGCAGGCAAAAAAAAGTTGTCGCCCAGCTTTTGGCGCAGGTCTTTACTCAGGTTGCTCATGTCGGCAAAGCTTTGTGCCCCTTTTTGCCAAAGCCATTCCCACACCTGTTTAGCCCGGAATTTCTTTTCGCCTATGGCTTCGAAGTATTGTTCCAGTTCGGTTATCGATAAGTGCCTGATGTTTTTGCTTGCAGTTTTTACCATTCTGCAAAGATACCAAGAGGCGGGGAAGGGAACGCGTAGTTAACAGTAACTTTAGGAAAACCTAAGTTATATTTAAGCTGATTAAACCCATTAAACGTTCCCCCATGCGAAATGTATATGTAATTGATGCAGTCCGGACGCCCATAGGAAAATATGGAGGCGTTTTAAGTACTGTTAGACCGGATGATTTACTTGCTCATGTAATTAAAGCTTTGATGGAGCGGAATAAAGGAGTTGATCCTAGTGAAATTGAGGATGTTATTGCCGGCGATGCTAACCAGGCAGGGGAAGACAATCGTAATGTTGGAAGAATGGCTGCTTTACTGGCCGGTTTGCCGGTAACTGTGGCCGGCAATACTGTTAACCGTTTATGTGCTTCTGGTTTGCAGGCTATCATGGATGCTTCCAGGCAGATCATGTGTGGAGATGCCGAACTGATTATAGCCTGTGGTGTGGAAAGTATGAGCAGGGCACCGTTTGTAATGGAAAAGGCTGAAGCTCCATTCCAGCGTACTGTAGAGGTGGCAGATACTACTCTAGGCTGGAGATTTAAGAATGATAAGCTGACCAGTTTGCATTATCCTTATAGTATGGGTGAAACTGCTGAAAATGTAGCCAAAAAATGGAAGATATCCAGAAAAGCACAGGATGAATTTGCCTTGCAATCCCAGGAGAAATATTTTACTGCTTTAGCAAAGGGAAAATGGAAAAAAGAAATGATAGGAGTAGAAATTGATGCTACGGGAAAATGGGTGGATTCTGATGAGCACCCCCGGAAAACTTCAATGGAAAAGCTGGCTTCCTTGAAACCTGCTTTTGTAGAAGATGGAACAGTAACAGCCGGGAATTCATCCGGCATCAATGATGGGGCTGCGGCCGTATTGCTCGCAAGTGAGGGTGCTGTTCGAAAATATGGTTTACAACCTTTGGCAAAAGTGATTTCAATGGCTGTTGCCGGTGTCGATCCTGCTATTATGGGTATCGGTCCTGTCCCCGCGACACAAAAGGCATTGAAAAGGGCAAGTTTATCGATAGCAAACATTGGCCTTATTGAGCTGAATGAGGCTTTCGCCTCCCAATCGATTGCGTGTATTTATGAGTTGGGTATCGATCTGCAAAACGTAAACGTGAATGGGGGTGCTATTGCTTTAGGACATCCGTTGGGGTGTAGTGGCGTGCGATTGACAACTACTTTATTGCATGAATTGAGGCGCAGGGGCAGTAAATATGGGTTGGCTACCATGTGTGTGGGGGTAGGGCAGGGGGCGAGTGTGATTTATGAAGCAGTTTAACGGCTTCAATATGGAGATTGAAGCCGTTAAACCAAAGTTTTTATTTAGACAAGAAAGTAGCTAATTCTTCAAAAGGTATTTTTTGCTGTTCCCCTTTTTGCAGGTCTTTTACAGCGCAGATTTTTTCTTCTATTTCTTTACTGCCAATGATCACTACGTATGGAATGTTCTTCTTTTCGGCATATTTAAACTGCTTGTCCATTTTTGCTTGTTCATGGAATATCTCGGCGGCAATGCCTTCTTGTCTTACCTGCTGCAGTAACCGAAAAGCGGTTTTACTTTCTTCTAATCCTAAGTTGAAGAACAGGGCTTTTGTGCCCTGGGCAACGGTTTCCGGAAAGAGTTTTAATTCTTCCAATACGTCATATATCCTGTCTACTCCAAAGGAAATACCAGCGCCGGGAACATTAGGAACACCGAACAGTCCAGTCAGGTCATCATAACGACCGCCACCGCCAATTGAGCCGATCTTTACTTCTGCCGGGGCCTTGGCTTCGAAGATGATGCCTGTGTAATAGTTGAGGCCGCGGGCGAGGGTAAAGTCGATAGAAAGGTTAACAGTTTGAGGGTTGGAGTTTTGAGTTGAGCTGGTGAGGACGTATTCAATTTCCTCAATGCCTTTTTTGCCTGTACCTGAATTGGCGAGGAGCGTTTTGATTTGTGTTAGTTTCTCTTCATTGCTGCCATTGATGTTGAGATAGTTTTCAATTATGCTTATTTGATCACCATTTAATCCCCTCTGGCTCAATTCTTCTTTTACTTTATCCAGGCCGATTTTATCCAATTTATCAATAGCAATGGTAATGTCAGTCATTTTATCGGCACCGCCACATAATTCAGAAAGTGCGCTTAATATTTTACGTGAGTTGATGCGCAGGTCGTAATTGGTGAGGCCTAGCTTTATAAACGCCTGGTGGTAAATATTGACGAACTCTACCTCGTTGATCAGGGAGTTGCTGCCCACCACATCCGCATCGCACTGGTAGAATTCGCGATAACGACCTTTTTGTGGCCGGTCGGCGCGCCATACGGGCTGTACCTGATAGCGTTTAAACGGAAAGGTGAGCTGTCCATGATTCATTGCTACATAACGCGCAAAAGGTATCGTCAGGTCATACTTTAATGCTCTTTCCGTGATGCCTTTGGTGTTTTTGCCCTGGAGCACTTTTTCAAAATCTTCTTTAGCTTGCTGGTGTTTAGCAGGGTTATCCAGGCCATTGTTTAAGATTTTAAAGATCAGCTTATCGCCTTCCTCACCGTATTTTCCCATTAAGGTATCCAGGTTTTCCATGGCGGGTGTTTCCAAAGGTTGAAAACCATACAACTCGAAGACGCTTTTAATTGTATTGAAAATATATTGCCTTTTACGAACTACTTCGGGTCCAAAGTCTCTTGTTCCCTGCGGAATATTTGGTTTAGCCATTATTTAAGATTCATTAATCAATAGTAGAAAAATCAAATTCAGGTGAGGTCATTTGTTCATTTTCACGTCAGCATATTTGCTGATGATCTGTTCACATGCCTCATCAATTATTTTAAATACTTCATGGTAACCTGGTTCAGTGCCATACCAAGGGTCGGGAACAGAAAGGTTTTTACCTGGTTGGAGTTCATTCATCAGCAGATCAACTTTTGAGGAGTTGAATTTTTTGCCTGCGATCCAGCGAATTTCATCCAGCACGTCATCTGCCAAAGCATATATTTTGTCGAAGCGGTCAAAATCTTCCGGAACGAACTGCCTTGCCCGCTGGTGGCATATATCTATGCCATTCAGCCTGGCTACTTTTTGGGATAGTCGGTGTGGTGGCTCACCTATGTGGTAGCCATTTGTGCCTGCGCTTTCTATTACCCAGTTCAGTCCGGCTTTTTTGGCTTTGTGCTCCAGGATACCTTCAGCCATAGGGCTCCTGCAAATATTACCCAAACAAACCATCAAAATTTTCATGCTGCAAACTTACGAGATGAAGATTTTTTTATGGAAACTGCTTTTCAATGCATCTCAACAATAAGCTTACCGATAAATATTAAATATTAATTTATGTACCGTTCAGTTTATTTATTGATGAGGTGTTTGGTAATTTGCAGCTCATTAGTACACTATCCATCATGTTTAGAAAGGATGCGCTTATATAGCTGCAATAAAATCTTTAGGCGAAAAATTGTTATTTTGCTTTTTTTGCCGGAAGAGCGATATTTAAACAGGCAATAGCAAATATTATTATGAATGATTATGAAAATGAAAAAAGAAAGCAGGTTTCGTTGATGCGTTCTATTTTAGATTATGGGATGGGAACAGTATTCTTTTTGATAGGATTGTATTTTATGTTATATGATATTTTAGATATCAATATATTTCCAAGAAAGCCTTCAGCCATGGACAAGCTGATCGGGCTTATATTTATAGCGTACGGAGGTTGGAGAATTTACAGGGGGTATAAGAAGAATTATTTTAGATAAAGAGCCATGAATTTTTTGCAAAAGATAAAATTGGTCTGCTTATTGGCGGCTGTAGTATTTTTCAATTCTAGCTGTGGTGGGTCAGACACATCAAATGAACCAGGTGAAACCTTAGAAGAAGGCACCATCCATGTCAGCGCCGATGAATCATTTCAGCCGGTAATTGACTCGCAAATAAAAGTATTTGAATCATCTTACCCTAATGCTAAAATCATTGTTCATTATAAGCCAGAGGCAGAATGCCTGAAGGATTTTGCTGTAGATAGCATTCGTATGGTCATTGCAACAAGAGGGTACACAGAGGCTGAGGAGAACTTTTTTTCAGACTCCTTAAAGCTGATGCCAAGGAAGATGACCATAGCCTATGATGCCATTTCTGTCATTGTAAACCCTGCTTCTTCTGATTCAATGTTTACTATGGCAGAAATTAAAGATTTGCTAAAAGGTAATCTGAAGAAGAGTTTGGTACCGGTTTTTGATGGAGTGAAGGCTACCAGCACTGTGCGGTTTGTAATCGATTCCGTACTGCGGGGTGATCAGTTGGGTAGTAATGTAGTAGCTGCCCGCAGTAGTGAAGGCGTAATTGATTATGTGTCCAAAAACAAGGATGCTGTGGGTTTTATCGGGGTTAGTTGGATTGGGAATCCCCAGGACTCTTTACAAAGGTCTTTTTTGGAAAAAGTTAAGGTTGCGCATATAGAAAGTACAGACAATCCCGGTGGATATGTTCAGCCCTATCAGGCAAATATCTATGCCCGGCGTTACCCAATGGTACGAGATTTGGTTTATACATTAAAAGAAAGGAATGTAGGCCTGGGTAAAGGATTTGCCAATTTTTTAAGTGGGCAACGAGGACAACTTATTTTTAGAAGAGCTTTCCTGGTACCTGCTAAACTATCATTTAATGTAAGGCCTGCTACTTTGAGAGAATAATCTTAACAATTACAAAGTTTACCTGTTCAAATTTTTTATCATCTTTAAAAGAAAAATCACAATGAAGAAATCAGCAATAGTTTTATTTTTTGCTGCCCTTTTGTCCATTCAGGCATTTGCTCAAAGTGTACAGGATGGTATCAATCACATTTATGCTGAAAGATACCAGAGTGCTAAATCTGTTTTCGAAAAAATGGTTGCTTCCAATCCCAATAACCTAGAGGCTGTTTATTGGCTGGGACGAACTTATCTTGATCAAGATTACGTTTCTGATGCCCGCGGTGTTTATGAAAAGGCTTTAGCTGCTAATGGCAATGCTCCATTGGTTTTAGCAGGTATGGGTCAAGTGGAACTGTCAGAAGGCAAAGCTGCAGAAGCCAGGCAGCGCTTTGAAACTGCTATTACCCAGAGCAAGGGCAAGAAAGGTCAGGATCCTAATGTATTAATTGCAATTGCCCGTGCAAATGTTGATGCATATACAGAAAAAGACAAGCATGGTGACCTGGATTATGCCATTTCAAAACTGAATGATGCGGCAAAAATAGCTCCGACTAATGCTACTATCTATTTGGCGCTTGGCGATGCTTACCGTAAAAAACATAATGGTGGTCAGGCGATTACCAATTATATGAAGGCAACGCAGTTGGATCCAAAGTTTGCTGAGCCATATTACCGCATGGCTACATTATACAAAACACAGCAAAACTGGGATATCGTGACGGAGAATCTGAATAAGGCTCTTGCTGCCGATCCCAAGTTTGCGCCTGCATACCAGGAACTGTATTATTATTACCTGTTATATCAAAAAGATTTTGCCAAGGCAGAAGAGTATGCAAACAAATTTTTTTCCAGCTCAGATCCAAGTGTTGGAAATGATTATATCAAAGCGCAAACAGCTTTTGTTCAAAAGAAATATGATGAAGCTATCAGTGTAGGTAAACAAATTGTATCTACTGCTGGTGAAAAAGTAAACCCCCGTGTTTTCCGTTTGCTTAGCTACAGCTATGTAGAAAAAGGTGATTCTGCAACTGCATGTCAATATATAGGTCAGTTCTTTGCTAAGGCGAAAGAGGAAGATATAGCTGGTAATGATTATATTTTACAGGCAGATGCCTGCGGAAAGGATAATCCAGCTATCGTAAGAGAAAGCTATTACAAGGCTGTTACTATGGATAGTGTACTGGCTAACCAGTTAAAAATTTTAAATGCAGGCATCGAGCGTTTCAAGGCTGCTGGTAAGAAAGCGTATGAAGCTGATCTGAGATTATTGTCTTACCAGTTGAGAGATTCTGCAAAGGCCCAGCCTAACCCAACAGAATTGATCTCTTATATTGCGGTGCCTTATTACCAAGGTGGTGATTACGCGAAAGCCGACAGTATTTCAAAAATGTATATTGGCATTGCTCCGGACAGCATTTACGGACACTTGTGGAGTGCTCGTTCTCTAGCGCAGATGGATACAACGATGGAGCAAGGTTTGGCTATTCCTGCTTATGAGCAACTGTTGAACGTTGCCGCAAAGGATAAAGTAAAGTTTAAGACTTATGGTGTAGAAGCTGCAGGTTATCTTGGCGGTTATCATAACAATGTCAAGAAAGATAAGGATGCTGCGATAACTTACTTTAAAAAAGGATTGGAGTTCGATCCGGAAAATGCAAATCTTCAGAAGTATATTAGTCTTTTGAGTAAACCTGCTGCGCCCGCTAAGAAACCTGATACAAAGAACAAATCAGAGAAAGGGAAGGTGAAGACCACCGGTAAGTAGGTTTAGCCTTAAAAGTCGAAGTTCAAGGTTGTTCATATGCCATTTTGACCAATTTTGAGAAAATATAGAAAAACCCTCCGTTAACGGAGGGTTTTTTGGTGTCATAAAACCGTCAAAATATTAAATGAAAGATTACGAATACTCACTTATTTTTGCATGCGATTTGAACAATATGCTCCATTTTTTACAAGCGAATCTCACGAAGGCCGTTACCGACGTGAATAGTGTTGAAAGTTATTTACCGGTTGGATTACAGCTTCTTTTTGCAGTCGGGCTCATTGGCCTATTGATGGTCGTTACCCACTTACTAGGTCCTAAACGTCACACTTCGGACAAACTGCAAACTTTCACCAGTGGTATAGAAAGTCATGGTGAAGCGCGACAGCCAATGGCAATTAAATATTTCCTAGTAGCCATTCTTTTTGTGTTATTTGATGTTGAAGTGATCTTTTTCTATCCTTATGCGGTGAATTTCAGAGGTTTGGGTTGGAGCGGTTTTTGGGCTGTAGTTATGTTTGTAGGCTTTTTTCTTTGTGGTTTTATCTACATCATAAAGAAAGGCGCCCTGGACTGGGAAGATTAGTGCCCGAGTCCGCCTGAGGCGGAGGAATTGGATGGTTATAGAAAGAAGGTTCTTAATTTATTTATTAACAACAAAAGAAATTACCTGATCAGGAGTTAACGCAATGCTCCTTTAAGGTTTGGAGGTATTTATGGCTCGTCCTGTAGCGTTTAATATAAATCAAAAGCCCCTGGTAGAGGACATCAGTGTCGCAAATATGCCAGAAGGATACCAAGGAGAAGGGTTTTTTGCGGCTAAGCTAAGCGATGTGGTAGGGTTGGCAAGGAAAAACTCCATTTGGCCTTTACCATTTGCTACTTCCTGCTGCGGTATTGAATTCATGGCTACCATGGCCTCTCACTATGATTTAGCCAGGTTTGGTTCTGAGCGTGTGGGCTTTTCGCCGCGCCAGTGCGATCTGCTGATGGTAATGGGGACTATTGCAAAGAAGATGGCACCAGTGGTTCGCCAGGTTTACCTGCAAATGGCAGAACCCCGTTGGGTTATGGCTGTTGGTGCCTGTGCGTGCAGCGGTGGCATATTCGATAGTTATAGTGTGTTGCAGGGTATTGACCAGGTTATACCTGTAGATGTGTATGTGCCCGGCTGTCCACCAAGACCAGAAGCCATTATTGATGGGGTGATGCGTATTCAAGACCTCATTGGAAAAGAAAGTATCCGTCGCAGGAATGGCGAGCAGTACAAGCATTTATTAGAAAGTTACGGAATACAATAACTAGCAAATCAGCTAAGGGAAAAATCAATCCATGTCACTGACAAACGAAATAGTAAAACAGAAGCTGGTAGAAAAGTTCGGAGACCAGGTTACCAATTTTGAAGAACCTTATGGTATGCTCACATTTGAGGTGCCTAAGGAAATGAACCTGAAATTACTGAATTTCTTATATGATGATGAAACGTTGAAATTCAGGTTCTTAACTGACCTGGCAGCTGTACATTACCCTGCTTACAAGGGCCGGGAACTGGCTGTAGTTTATCACCTGCACAACCTGGAAGATAACTTAAGAATTCGTTTTAAAGTGTTTACTGATATCAATCAACCCGATGTTTATACAGCAACGGGGGTATTTTCCACCGCAAACTGGCAGGAGCGTGAGGCGTATGATTTTTACGGGGTTAATTTTGTTGGGCATCCCAACCTGAAACGCATCCAGAATGTAGATGAAATGGACTATTTCCCCCAGCGGAAAGAATTCCCGCTTGAAGATCAAACCCGTATAGATAAGGATGATGAAATGTTTGGCAGGGGCGGAAGTATGGGATTTGGCAACAAGCAAGCTGACGATAAGCATCATACAGAATATCCTAATCTTCCGGAAGGGGGACAGGTTGTATAAAAATATCTTTGGAGAACTAGGTTCATGATAACAGATAAACATATTAGTCTTCCGGAAGGAAGCATTGAAACCACCACTACAAGGCTCAATCTAGGGCCTACCCACCCAGCTACCCACGGTGTGTTTCAAAATATTTTAGAGCTTGATGGTGAGCGGATCGTAAGTGCGGAACAAACAGTAGGTTATATTCACCGTGCTTTTGAAAAAATTGCGGAACGCAAAGCTCTCTACCAAATCACTCCTCTTACAGACCGCCTGAATTACTGCTCTGCGCCCATTAACAATATGGGTTGGCATATGACCTGTGAAAAGCTTTTAGGCATTCATACTCCCAAACGGGTTGACTATTTGCGGGTAATTATTATGGAATTGGCCCGTATAGCCGATCACCTGATTTGTAATTCTATTGTGGGTGTGGATACCGGGGCATATACTGGTTTCTTATATGTAATGCAGTACCGGGAGTTGATCTATGAAATTTGGGAAGAAGTGTGCGGTTCCCGCCTGACTACCAATATTGGAAGAATTGGTGGTTTTGAAAGGGACTTTAACGATATCGCCTTTACCAAACTTGAAAAGTTTTTAAAGGAGTACCCTGGGGTATTAAGAGAATTTGAAAATCTCTTTACCCGCAACCGGATATTCATGGAGCGTACAATTGGTGCTGGTCCGATCAGTGCTGAGCGGGCATTGAACTATGGCTTTACTGGTCCTAATCTTCGTGCTGCCGGTGTTGACTATGATGTGAGGGTTCATACTCCTTACAGTAGTTACCAGGATTTTGACTTCGAGATACCTGTAGGTGCAACCGGTGATTGTTACGACAGATACCTGGTGCGCAACCAGGAAATGTGGCAGTCGCTACGCATCATAGAACAAGCCTACCAAAAGATCCAGGATTTTAAGGGTGAAGAAGCAACCGTGTTTCATGCTGATGTTCCAGAGTATTACCTGCCGGAGAAAAAAGACGTTTATACCAAAATGGAAGCCTTGATCTATCACTTTAAAATAGTGATGGGTGAAACTGATATTCCACCAGGTGAAGTATATCATTCCGTAGAAGGCGGTAATGGTGAATTGGGTTTTTACCTGATCAGCGATGGAGGCAGAAGCCCATACCGTTTGCATTTCCGGCGTCCTTGCTTTATATATTACCAGGCTTTTGAAGAATTGGTAAAAGGCAGTATGCTTAGTGATGCTATTATTGTGATGAGTAGCCTGAATTTGATTGCAGGAGAGATGGACGGTTAGGAAATGAGATGATCCCTTATACGAAACAAGTTGAGATCATTAAAAGAGTTTTCAAATTTTCAAATTGAAAAAGTGAAATTTTCAGAAGAAAAACTAAGTAAAGTACAAGAAATTGTAGCCCGTTACCCGGAGGGAAAGCAAAAGAGTGCTTTGATCCCAGTTTTGCACCTGGCGCAAGAAGAGTGGGGATGGCTTAGCCCGGAAACAATGGATTATGTTGCGGAGCTGCTTCAATTAAAGCCCGTTGAAGTTTATGAAGTAGCTACGTTTTACAGTATGTATCATTTGAAACCTGTTGGTAAATATGTATTTGAAGTTTGCCAAACAGGGCCTTGTATGTTGCGTGGCAGCGATGAAATTATTGCTTATATCAAAGAGAAGCTGAATATAGGGGTGGGGGAGACTACGGCAGACGGGTTGTTTACCCTGAAAACTGTTGAATGCCTGGGTGCCTGTGGCTATGCACCCATGATGCAAATGGGTAAATACTTCAAAGAGCATCTGACGAAAGAAAGAATAGACCAGATCGTTGAGGAGTGCAGGCAGAATGCTGCAGCGAATAACTAGGGTATTGCTGATTTGGAGATTTAGGGATTTGGAGATGGTATGATTCCAAAACTGATAAAAACCACCATTTAATAGATACACTATGAGATCTTTATTGATAGCCGCCTTTTTAATCATTTGCTTCGGAGCATCAGCACAATCAAAAGATGAGGAAGTTTGGAAAAGGGTAGAAGCATTAAGCAATGCTGTTTTTGCTACAAAAGACAGTAACTCCCTGAATGACCTGGTAAGTGACAGGGTTACCTATGGGCATTCCGGTGGTAACCTGGAGAAAAAGCAAGAAATGGTTCATAATGCAGCTGTTAGCAAGACAACTTATAAAAACAGTGAATTTGAAAGGTTAAGCATTGATGTAGATAAAAAGACGGCAATCGTACGTCATAATTTTCGTGCGATCAGTGTAGATGAAAAAGGTGTGGAAACCCCGCTAAATCTCGGCATATTACAAGTTTGGAAAAAAGAAAACGGTAAATGGCGGATATGGGCAAGACAGGCTGTGAAGATTGCGCCAAAGAGCTAAAAATATATAATAACAAAATAAATATTTAACTATTAGATTCTTTGTGAGTTTAATCGTTAAAACTTCTCTTTAGAGATAGTATATATGGGTCGAAAATTATTACTAGATAAAGCACATATTGAAGGTATCCGCTATTATGATACTTACCGGAAAAATGGCGGATATGCTGCTGTGGAGAAGGCATTTAAAATGTCGCCTGCAGACATTGTGGAAGAAGTCAAGAAAAGTGGTTTGCGCGGTCGCGGTGGAGCTGGTTTTCCTACCGGTTTAAAGTGGAGTTTTTTGGCCAAACCTGAAGGGGTGCCCCGTTACCTGGTTTGCAATGCCGATGAGTCGGAGCCAGGAACTTTCAAGGACCGTTACCTCATGGAGTTCATCCCACACCTGCTTATTGAAGGACTCATCATTTCTTCTTACGCTTTGGGTTCGCACAGGACCTATATTTATATAAGAGGTGAGTATGCTTGGATAGTAGACATTTTAGAGCAAGCCATTGCAGAAGCCAACCAGGCTGGCTGGCTGGGTAAAAACATTTTGAACAGCGGCTTTGATTGCCAGATCTACGTACAACGTGGTGCCGGGGCTTATATCTGCGGTGAAGAAACTGCACTGATAGAGAGCCTGGAAGGAAAGAGAGGTAACCCACGGATCAAACCTCCATTCCCGGCTGTAAAAGGTTTGTGGGACAGTCCCACCGTTGTCAATAATGTTGAAACCCTTGCAGCAGTAGTGCCGATCATGAATATTGGGGCTGAAGAGTATTCTAAAATTGGTATAGGCAAGTCGACCGGAACCAAGCTGATCTCTGCCTGTGGCAACCTGAATAAACCTGGTGTTTACGAGATCGATATGACCATTTCTGTAGAAGAATTTATTTTCAGTGATGAATATTGTGGTGGTATTGCCAATGGTAAGCGCTTGAAGGCCTGTATTCCGGGCGGATCTTCCGTTCCGATCTTACCGGCTAATTTGCTGTTGAAAACGGCAAAGGGAGAAACAAGGATGATGAACTATGAAAGCCTGGCCGACGGCGGCTTTGCCACGGGGACTATGATGGGCTCTGGCGGTTTTATTGTCCTGGACGAGGATCAGTGTGTTGTGCGTCATACTTTCTCATTAGCAAGGTTTTACCGTCATGAAAGTTGTGGACAGTGTTCACCCTGCCGTGAAGGAACCGGCTGGATGGAAAAGATCCTGAACAACATTGAAAATGGTAAGGGTAAGATGAGCGATATTGATCTGCTGTGGGATATACAGCGGAAAATAGAAGGCAATACTATTTGTCCGTTGGGAGATGCTGCAGCCTGGCCGGTAGCCGCTGCTATCCGTCATTTCCGCGATGAATTCGAGTGGCATGTTACACATCCGGATGAAGCACAGATCAGGAATTTCGGATTGGCTCATTATGCAGATCCTATCAAACCTGCTGAAGCAATTGCAGGTATATGATCAATGTTCTAGCAATAAAGAAATAATATGAAAATCAAATCCGCGGTTTAAGCGGATCAGGGATATGGAACAAAAATTATTGAAAGTAACCATAGACAATATCACTGTTGAAGTAGAGCCAGGCACTACCATATTAATGGCTGCCCGCAAGATCGGTGGTGATGTTGTGCCGCCAGCCATGTGCTTTTATAGCAAGTTGCAGGGCAGTGGCGGAAAGTGTCGTACCTGTCTTGTAAAGGTAGCTGCAGGTTCTGCTGCTGATCCAAGGCCAATGCCAAAACTTGTGGCTTCCTGCCGTACCGCTGTGATGGATGGAATGGTAGTAGAGAATATAACAAACCCTGCTGTTTTGGAAGCCCGCAAGGGGGTCGTGGAATTTCTGCTGATCAATCACCCGTTGGATTGCCCTGTTTGCGATCAGGCCGGTGAATGTGACTTGCAGGACCTGAGCTATGAACATGGTTCGGAGGTTACCCGTTATGAGTTTAAGCGCAGGACTTTCCAGCGTATTGACATAGGTCCTTATATCCAGCTACACATGACGCGCTGCATATTGTGTTACCGTTGTGTTTATACAGCCGACCAGGTTGCAGGCAATAGGGAACACGGTGTTATGGACAGAGGAGATCATGCACAAATAGCCACTTACATTCAGAAAGCCCTGGGCAATGAATTTATTGGAAACGTCATTGATGTATGCCCTGTTGGTGCTTTGACTGACCGTACTTTCCGGTTTAAAAACAGGGTATGGTTTACAAAACCTGTAGATGCTCATCGTGACTGCCCTACTTGTAAGGGGAAAGTTAGATTATGGATGAGGGGGGATGATGTGCTGAGGGTAACTGCCCGCAAGGATCAATGGGGTGAAGTAGAAGACTGGATCTGTAATGAATGCCGCTTTGAAAAAAAGAAAGTAAGTGATTGGGTAATTGAGGGCCCCACGAGACTGGACAGGCATTCTGTGATCAATGCCGGCCATTATGTGAATGTTGTGAAGCCGAAAGAAACTTTCACATCTGTCATGGACGGCAGACAGCCGAAGTTGTTGATGGATATTCATTCAATAAGTGATGTGAATACTGTTGACCTGAACGAAATTCAAGGTCCGGCAACTGGCCAGACTTTTAATGGCAATCAAATGGCTGTAGGGCATAATCCTACTGATTTGAAAGCAGGAAAGGGAGCCAATCCGAAAGGAACGGATTCTACAAATCCTGAAACACCTTGAATTTAAAGCCATTTCATATAAAAGTGTTCATTACTAGACATTATCAAAAATAAATCCTCTTAGAGGATGGGGGTTAATTATGTACCTGTTGCAATTTGACTGGTTTATTGTCCTTGAAAAATTCATACTTATTGCCGCTATCGTAACGATAGCCCTGGTAGTAGCAATGTACAGTACTTATGCAGAAAGGAAGATCGCTGCATTTTTACAGGATCGTCGCGGGCCAAACAGGGCCGGGCCTTTCGGTTTGCTCCAACCAATGGCTGATGGATTAAAGTTATTTATGAAGGAAGAGATCATTCCTTTAGCTTCGTCCAAATTCCTCTTTATTCTTGGGCCAATGCTGGCAATGATCACTGCAACCATGACCAGCGCAGTGATTCCATGGGGAACAACTATTGAGATTGCCGGTCGCCAGGTGCCATTGCAGATTGCAGATATCAATATTGGAATTCTTTATGTATTTGGCGTGGTAAGCCTTGGTGTGTATGGAATTATGATAGGAGGATGGGCATCGAACAACAAGTTTTCATTAATTGCCGCAATCAGGGGCGCCTCACAGATGATCTCATATGAACTGGCAATGGGTCTTGCTCTTATTGCAGTGCTGATGATTTCAGGTTCTTTGCGATTGAGTGTTATTGTTCAAGAGCAAATACAACATGGCTGGAACATTATATACCAACCGCTGGGTTTTTTAATCTTCTTTATCTGCGCTTTGGCAGAATGTAACAGAACTCCTTTTGATTTGCCGGAAGCAGAAAATGAACTGAATTTTGGTTATCACCAGGAATACTCATCCATGAAATTGGGCTTTTACCTGTTTGCTGAATACATCAATATGTTTATCAGCAGTGTGATTATGGCTACACTTTTCTTTGGAGGATATGATATTCCTTTTGTGAATGAAGGTGCCTGGGGTAATGCATGGTGGGTAGGCGTTGTTGGATTTGGCGTTTTGATGTTGAAGGCTGTCCTGTTTATTTTCCTTTTTATGTGGATTCGCTGGACTATTCCCCGTTTCCGTTACGATCAATTGATGAATCTTGGATGGAAAAAGTTGTTGCCTTTGGCACTGGCGAATATGCTGCTTACTGCAGTTGTAGTTTTGCTTTTGAATCGATAAAACTGAAGCCCAGCCTATTTTACTGCTTAGTAATAAAGTTGGCTATTGCTAGAAACAATATAATTTTGCGAACCTTTTAATTAAAACCGGCAGCTCGTGGCAAATAGCTAAAAGCTGTATCTATATGCAAGCATTAACAAAAAGATCAAAACAGGTAGATCGCAGGCCAATGACGGCCATGGAGAAAATGTATCTTCCTTCGATCATTAAAGGAATGGGCATTACATTCAGTCACCTGTTTAAAAAGAAACCAACGATCAATTATCCTGAGCAACAGCGTCCATTTTCGGCTGTTTTCAGGGGCGTACAAATTTTAAACCGTGATGAAGAAGGCCGTGAACGTTGTACTGCCTGTGGCCTTTGTGCCGTAGCCTGCCCAGCTGAAGCAATCACCATGGAAGCCGCCGAGCGTCAGCCTGGTGAAGAGAATTTGTACAGGGAGGAGAAATACGCAGCTAAATATGAAATCAACATGCTGCGCTGTATTTTCTGTGGCTTTTGTGAAGAAGCCTGTCCAAAGGACGCCATTTATTTAACTCAAACCTTTACACCAGCGAATTATGGCAGGGAAGGGTTTATTTATAAAAAAGAGGATTTGTTAATACCTAACCCTGTAACACAACCTGAAGAATACGCCAAGGCGAAAGGTACAATTGGCAAGGACATTAAATAAAAGAACTAACCGCATAATGAGCATCACTCAAATACTATTCTGGACTCTTTCTATTGTCGCGCTTTTCAGTGCGCTGATGATGATCACCAGTAAAAATCCTGTTTACAGTGTTTTATGGCTGATCGTTACATTCTTCTGCATTTCTGGTCATTACATTTTATTGAACGCGCAATTCCTGGCCATTGTAAATATTATTGTTTACGCTGGTGCTATCATGGTATTGTTCCTGTTTGTGATCATGTTGATGAATCTAGGCAAGGATACGGAACCACAAAAAAGCAAATGGTTAAAACTTGCAAGTGCCGTGTCCGGCGGCTGCCTGCTTTTGGTACTGATTGCTGTTTTGCGCAAGACAGAAACACATATGGCTGACTTGACTTCCGGTGAAATAGGGTTAATACAGAACCTGGGTAAGGTCTTGTTCAACCAATATGTAGTGCCTTTTGAAATCAGCAGTATTTTGTTTTTAAGTGCGATGGTAGGGGCTGTGGTAATTGGTAAGAAAGAATGATAGGAATGACGAATAGAGAGATGGCAGATGTCAGAAGTAGTCGCCATTTTATTGTAGGTAGCATTGATTAAAGGTTCTTTTATATTATACAATGGATATTAAATATTACATATTTCTATCGATCGCATTATTTGTAATTGGTATCGTGGGGGTGTTGACCCGCAGGAATACCATTATCATTTTTATGTGTATCGAGCTGATGCTGAATGCGGTTAACCTTTTACTGGTGTCATTTTCCAAAATGCATCATATAGCAAATGTTGCAAAGGATCCATTAGCCGGGAGCGACGGTCAATTATTTGTATTCTTCATCATGGTGGTAGCGGCGGCTGAGGTTAGTGTTGGGCTTGCGATTATCGTTATGATGTTTAGAAATACGCATTCAATTGACGTTAATTTCCTGAACAGGTTAAAGCACTAAGCTGTTATCCGCCAGGGGCGGAACATATGAGTTCATAAAATAGAAAATAGTTTACTTAACAAGAACACACTTCCAGTTACCTGGAGTGTTAATAAACTTTCCGCCTAAATCGGATTGGGAGTATGAATAAATTGATTGCACTAATTCCACTGCTACCTTTTATTGGCTTTTTAATCAATGGCCTTGGAAGGAAGTATTTATCAAAGGGTCTGATTGGCATCATTGGATGCGGTACCGTCCTGGTATCTTTTATTATTAGCCTGATGATCTTTTTTAATGGGAGTTATTCCACTACGCCTATTCATTATTTTAACTTCATTCAAGCCGGCACTTTAAAAATTCCTTTTGCATTCCAAATTGACCAGCTTTCCACATTGTTCCTGCTGATCATTACGGGAGTAGGTTTTCTTATCCATGTATATTCTACCTCTTACATGCATGAAGAAAAAAGAGAACATTTCGGAAGGTATTTTTCCTATCTGAACCTCTTTGTGTTCTCAATGCTGCTCCTGGTTATGGGTGCAAACTATGTAATCATGTTCATCGGCTGGGAAGGCGTGGGATTGTGCTCTTACTTATTAATTGGCTATTGGTTTAAGAATACGAATTACAATAATGCGGCAAACAAAGCCTTTATCATGAACCGGATTGGTGACTTGGGCTTTTTGTTGGCTGTGTTCTGGTTATTTGCAAAATTGGGAACTGCTAATTATACAGAAGTGTTTGCCAACGTAGGAAAGCTTTCATCTTCAGATATCATTGGAATCACAATTTTGTTGTTTGTTGGTGCCACTGGTAAGAGTGCCCAGATTCCATTGTATACCTGGTTGCCAGACGCCATGGCCGGCCCGACACCAGTTTCTGCATTAATTCATGCGGCAACAATGGTAACAGCAGGTATTTACATGATCGCCCGCAGTAACGCTTTGTATTCAGCTGCACCCCTGACGCAAAATATTGTTGCCATCATTGGCGCGGCTACTGCATTATTGGCAGCAACCATTGCTCTGAAACAGAATGATATTAAGAAAGTGCTGGCTTATTCAACAGTCAGCCAGCTTGGATACATGTTCCTGGCTTTAGGAACCGGAGCTTATGTTGCCGCGGTTTTCCATGTGATGACCCATGCCTTCTTTAAAGCCTTGTTGTTTCTAGGTTCTGGTAGTGTGATACATGCAATGAGCGGAGAACAAGATATCCGTTTTATGGGCGGGTTGAAGAATAAGTTGAAAATTACTTACTGGACTTTCCTGATTGGTTGCATCGCTATTGCTGGTATTCCTCCTTTCTCTGGTTTCTTTTCAAAAGATGCGATCTTATTAAGTGCGTTCGAACACAATAAATTCTTATATGCTATTGGGTTGATTACAGCGGCGTTAACGGCATTTTATATGTTCCGTCTGCTGTTTATCACATTTTATGGTGGTTTCCGGGGAGATGAAGAACAGCGGCACCATGTTCATGAAAGCCCTGCAGCAATGACCGTTCCCCTGGTTATTCTGGCGGTGTTTTCTATTATCGGCGGATTTGTAGGAGTGCCTGAAGTATTTACACATGGAGGAGAAAAGTTGGCTGCATTCCTTTCACCTGTCGTTCCATCAGCAACTCACCATATTGAACATTCCACCGAAATACTGTTGATGAGCCTGACAACAGGTATCGCTATCATCGCTATATTAATTGCGTGGATGCGTTACAGAACCTACAAGGAAGAAAAATATACAGCATTTGGAAAGGTGCTGGAAAACAAATGGTACGTTGATGAATTGTATGATACCTTAGTCTCGAAGCCAATAAATAAGTTGGGTGGTATTGCCAACAACTATTTTGAAAAACTTGGCATTGATGCATTGGTAAATGGAGTAGGGAAGTTGGTTACTTACGGAGGCCGCCAGTTGCGTTGGCTACAAAGCGGACTGGTAGGTAATTATTTATTGTTGATGGTATTGAGCATGCTACTGTTTTTTGTACTGGAATTTTTTCTGAAGAGGTAATCTGAACCTGAATAGGAGTGACTAGATAATAGCTTATAAAAAACGAAGAGGTATTCAAAATCGATATCGTACTTCGTAAATCGAACTAATATGGTTGTTTTATTATTAATATTAATTCCATTAATTGGCGGATTGGTTTCTTTTGCTTTGAAAGAAGGCGAATCGGCAAAAACCTGGTCTTTACTAGTATCTATTGCTACTTTGGCTGTTTCCCTGGTCGCGCTGGCTTTACCAGATCATGCTCCAAGCCTGCAATTTTCCGCTGGATGGATGGGAAGTTTAGGTAGCAGCTTTACTATTAAGCTGGATGGAATGTCCCAGCTTCTTTGTTTATTAACTGCAATATCATATCCCCTGATATTCATTGCAACCTGGAAAACCGAATATAGGAAGGCATATAACTTTTATGCTTTGATGCTGCTGACGCAGGCTGGTTTAATCGGTGTATTCACCTCCATGGATGCTTTGCTGTTTTACTTTTTCTGGGAACTCGCGCTTATTCCTGTATATTTTTTATGTTCCCAGTGGGGCGGCGAGAGAAGAATACCAGTTACTTTCAAGTTCTTTATTTACACTTTTACAGGTTCTGTATTGATGCTGATCGGATTGCTGTACTTGTATTTTCAGACGCCTGACCGTTCATTTTCTATTGAATCATTCTACAGATTGGATCTCCCTGTAAAAGATCAATATTTTGTATTCTGGTTGTTGTTTGTAGCCTTCGCAGTGAAGATGCCTGTTTTCCCTTTTCACACCTGGCAGCCAGACACTTATGAACAATCACCGACAGCGACAACAATGGTATTGAGTGGCATTATGGTTAAAATGGGTGTGTTTGGTGTGATTCGCTGGGTGCTTCCAGTTTTGCCAATCGCTGCTTATTCCTGGGGAGACTTTGTGATGAGCCTGGCTGTCATCGGTATTATATATGCATCAATCATTGCGATGCGCCAGGACGATTTGAAGCGTTTGATTGCTTATTCATCCATTGCTCACATCGGCTTGATGGCTGCCACAATTTTTGCTGAGACTGAAAGTGGATTACAAGGCGTAATGATGCAGATGTTTAACCATGGTATCAACATTCTGGGTTTGTGGATCGTAGTAGAATTAATAGAACGCCAGTTTAAAACACGTAAAATGTCTGAATTGGGTGGTATAGCGCAAAAAGCTCCGGCTTTGGCCATTTTATTTGTCATCATTGCACTGGCCAATATCTCATTACCTCTAACCAATGCATTTGTTGGTGAGTTTATGATGTTCAATGGTATTTTCAGTTCCACAGTAACAAAATACAACATCGTATTCGCTGCTTTAGCAGGTATCAGTATCATTTTAGCGGCTGTCTATACGCTGAATATGATCCAGAAAGTGCTTTATGGAGATGCCAATGCAATTACAGCAAAAGCACATGATATCAGTATCAATGAAAAGTTTTCATTAGGTGCAATTGTATTATTGATTTTGGTTTTTGGTATTTATCCTCAACCGCTGCTTAACCTTACAGATGGTTTTGTGGAAACAATTTTAAAAGAAGCAAACGTTGCTTATTTGATCAAGTAATTATGAATGCATTAATATTATCGGCTATTAGCGCTGTTATTATGATGTTCAGCGGTTTTATGTTCAAACAGAAAAGCGCTGTCCGGAGCCTCGCCATTATTTTGCTGGTGGTTGTTACCATTGCGAATATGCTCGAAATGCGGGGTGTTGCTTTCTTCCATATTAACACTATTGGAATGTTGGCTTTTGATCGTTTCGCTCTTTTGTTTAGCCTGATTGCCAATCTTTCTACATTAGTTTTTTTCCTGCTTTCTTCGAAAGATATGGAGAAGGTAGGTGTCAATTATAGTGAATACTTTGCGCTGATCTTCTTTATATTAAGTGGTGTAGTAATTTCAGCTTCATTCAAATCCCTGTTACTCTTGTTTTTGGGGATTGAGATATTGTCTATTCCTTTATATATATTGACAGGTTCTGATAAACGTAACCTGAAGAGTATTGAAGCTTCTCTGAAATACTTTTTGATGGGTTCATTTTCAACAGGTTTGATGTTGATGGGCATAGCATTGATTTATGGCGCTACAGGCACTTTCCGTTTGGATCTGATAGAATTTGCAACTGGTAACACTTCTCTTCTTTTGATTGCCGGGGTCATGATGCTATTGTTTGCACTTAGTTTTAAAGTTTCAGCAGCTCCATTTCATTTCTGGACACCTGATGTGTATGATGGAGCTCCTACAGTATTTACATCATTTATGGCAACGATTGTAAAAGCTGCAGGATTTATAGCTTTTATGCGTTTGTTTGATGAAGCTTTTGGCAACATTCGTCCTGAGTGGAGATTAATTGTTGCTATTATTACTGCAGCAACGTTGTTTATCGGCAATATCACGGCCGTATTCCAGCAGAGTGTTAAACGTATGCTGGCTTATTCCAGTATTGCACAAGCTGGTTTCATGATGTTATCCATTTATTCATTAAATGCTGATGCCAAAGAAGGTTTATTGCTGTATGCTGCTGCCTATTCTTTGGCTACCATTGGTATCTTTTCCGTACTCATCAAGATGAAGGATTACACCTTTGATGGATTTAATGGATTTGCCAAGCACCAGCCTGTTATAGCAGCTTCATTGGTGGTCTTTCTTTTGTCTTTAGCAGGTATTCCATTGACGGCAGGCTTCCTGTCAAAGTTTTATATGTTGCGTGCAACCATTGCTGCCGGAAGCAGCATATGGCTGGTCATATTTGCAGTATTAATGGCAGCTGTGAGTGTCTATTATTATTTCCGCTTAATACAAGCCATGTATTTTAAGGATGGCATGGAACAATCTATAGAAATCAGTCAGGGCTATAAATACACATTGGTATCAGTAGCTGCATTGACAATCATTCTAGGTGTATTCCCCAACCTGTTGACATACTGGCTTTATTTCTAAGCGATATAAAAAAATAATTATTTTAAGAAAGGTTTCCTAATTTAGGAAACCTTTTTTCATGAAAATAACTGACGTTTTATCTATCTCATTTCGTACCATACGCAGTAATAAATTGCGTACAGGAATAACCATCTCAATCATTGCATTTGGCATTATGGCTCTTGTAGGCATTATAACAGCCATTAAGGCGATGAATCAAAAGCTCACAGAGAGTTTTTCTTCCATGGGCGCTTCTGGTTTTACAATCCGTTATAAGGAGCGTAATTTTCAATTTGGCAACAATAATAATGAGGTTAAATTATCGAAGAAAGGAGCCAAAAGAGAAAAAAAATCAAATTTAAACAAACGTATTACGGATGATGAGGCAATGTGGTTTTCTGAAAAGTACGAATTCCCCGCAACGGTAGGTATTTCTGTTTTAGCTAACAGGAATGCAATTGTCAATAAAGGATCGGTAAAGACAAGTCCGAATGTTTTTGTTTTTGGGGCAGATGAAAACTATTTAATATTGAATGGATTTCAATTGGCTGCTGGACGCAATTTCAGCAGGCAGGACATGCAATCGGGCAGTAATTTCTGTTTGTTAGGAAATGATGTAGCTAAAAAGCTATTTAAAGCCGGTCCTGTAAAAGCTGTCAACCAGGTAGTACGTATTAATGGAATTCAATACAGGGTAATAGGTGTATTATCTTCAAGAGGGTCAACATTTGGTTTCAGCCGGGATAATGTTGTTATTTCCAGTTATAATAATATCAAGAAGTATTATGGCAATACAAATTCGTATGTGATCGGGGTGATGGCTGATGATATCAACCAGGTTGAAAATGCTATGGGTGAGGCGGAAGGACAGTTCCGTGCCATTCGTAAGTTGAATACAACAGAAGAAAGTAACTTTGTTATAGACAGGAGTGACAGTGTAGCCGAAAAGGCTATGAACAGCCTCGGCTTTTTAACGATTTCGGCTACTGTTATTGGTTTGATTACATTGATCGGGGCCGCTATTGGATTAATGAATATAATGCTGGTTGCCGTGTCTGAAAGAACAAAGGAAGTAGGACTTGCCAAGGCAATAGGAGGAAAGAGCAAGAATATCCGTCTTCAGTTCTTATTAGAAGCCATACTCATCAGTTTCTTTGGTGCTTTGTTTGGAATCATTTTAGGCATATTAGTTGGGAACTTATTTTCAATAGTATTAAAGACTGGTTTTGTGGTGCCTTGGGATTGGGTGTTTTACGGTATTTCTATCTGTAGCGTGGTCGGTTTGTTGGCAGGCTTGTATCCAGCATTGAAAGCGGGGAAATTAAATCCTATTGAAGCTCTGCGTTATGAGTAAGGAAATGCATCAGCCTATTAAAAATCAGAGTCGCACCTTTATTTGGTCATGTGTAGTTAATTTTTTTTAATCATGGGAACAAAACGTTGAAAAAAATTGAAAATACTATGCTAATTCACACAATTTTTCCTTAGAATTGTGACCCTGAATTATTTACTATTTAAATTTTTATTTCTAAACTTAAAATTCAAAGAAAATGGCAGAGTCAAAACCGACTGCAACGAAGACATCAGTGAAGGCTACAAGCGTGCAGGCTAAGAAGAGTAGCAACATCATTTCCTGGCTAGCTCCGGTGATTTGTATTGTAGCCGGTTATTGTATTTGGAGATTCATCATTGGTTCGGAGGATGGCTTTAAACAACCCGATCCCGCCGGCGGCTTCTGGCCCCAACACCGTGGACCTAAGGGTGCCTTCCACCGCATCTATGAAGGTGGTATCATCGTGCCTTTGTTGATCGGCTTGTTGCTGATGGTGTTTACCTTCTCCATTGAGCGCTTGCTGACCATCCAAAAAGCATTAGGAAAAGGATCTATTGCAGACTTTATCCGCAAAGTACAATACCACCTGGCCAACCGCAATGTGGATGCTGCCCTGGCTGAGTGCGACCGCCAAAGAGGCTCAGTAGCCAATGTGATGAAAGCTGGTCTTCGTCGCTATCGTGAAATGATCGACAACAGTGAGCTGGATACCGAACAAAAGGTGCTGGCCATCCAAAAAGAAGTAGAAGAAGCCACGGCCCTGGAGCTTCCAATGCTGCAGAAGAACCTGGTTTTTCTGTCTACCATTGTATCTCTGGGTACACTCGTTGCCCTGTTGGGTACGGTAATGGGGATGATCCGCTCCTTTGCCCAGTTAGGGGAAGAAGGTGGTGCCGGTGCTGCATCTGAGTTGGCGGTAGGTATTTCTGAGGCCCTGTATAATACGGCTTTGGGTATTGGTACCTCGGCAGTTTCCCTGGTAATGTACAACGTGTTTACGACTAAAATTGATGCCATCACTTACGGTATTGATGAATCTGGTTTCACCCTGACCCAATCTTTTGCTTCTTTGTACAAATAAGCAAAAAAAGTTTATGGATTTTGGAAACTAATGCATCTCAATACAAAATATTAAATCATGCCGAGTGTAAAAATTCCTCGAAAAAGTACAGAAAATGATATGACTCCCTTTGTGGACATAGCATTTTTGATCCTGTCCTTTTTCATTATGGCGACAAAGATGAAGCCGCCGGAACCCGTGCAGATTACCACTCCTAATTCTGTTTCTACCAAGGAACTGCCGGCAAATGACGCAGTAATGGTTGAGCTGGATGGAAAAGGCAGGGTATTCTTTACCATGTTGGTTGAAAACGATCCTGAGGCAAAGATGAGTGTGATCAGTAACCTGAACACAACGAGAAACTTAGGGTTAACGCAAGCTGAAATGAACAATTTTGTGAAGTCTGTGTCCATTGGTGTTCCCTTCACGCAATTGAAGAGTTTACTATCACAGCCACTTGAAAATCAGAAAAATGTTCTTCAATCTGGTATACCTGTGCGCGATTCTGCCAACAACGAATTGACTTTCTGGATCCGTGATGCAGTAACGTCTTTAGCAGGTAAAAAGATCAACTACCTGATCAAAGGTGATAATGCGGCCTTGTATCCTGATTTCAAGAATGTTTTGGACGCATTTAAGAAGAATGATATTTACAAATTCCAATTAGTGACTTCTCCGGAAGATGCACCTGTTGGATCTGCTTTGTATAAAACAAGGAATCAAATCAAGTAATTCGTTCTTCTAGCAGTAAATAATTTTTTTAACACAAAAAGTAAGTTATGGCTTCATTAGATACTGGTGGTGGCGATAGTGGCCATAAAAAAGGGCCTGGCGTCAAAAAGCAGAAAAGAATGTCTACCCGCGTAGACATGACACCAATGGTGGACCTTGGCTTCCTGCTCATTACGTTTTTCATCTTTACATCAACGATGAGCTCGCCAGCTACTATGGACCTGTATATGCCGAAGGACACCAAAAATGAAGAAGAGCTGAATAAGGCTAAAGAATCAGGAGCATTAACTGTGATGCTTGGTAAAGACAATCATGTCTTCTACTATGAAGGTCAGTTGTCCCCGGATGGTTCTAACTTTAAATCAAGTTCTTTTGATCCTGAAAAAGGTATCCGTTCAGTACTTATCGACAAGAAAAAGCATACTTCTGATGAAGATATGGTTGTTGTGATCAAACCAACTCCGGAAGCTACCTATAAAAATACGGTAGACATACTTGATGAAATGACAATTAACGAAGTAAAACGTTTTGCTTTGGTTGATATTTCTGACGGGGAAATGCAGTTGATAAAGGCCACTGAAGGTGCAGGAGGAAAATAAAATAAACTGGAAAAGTTTATGAAAATTGGATGCTCATGCATCTAAATAACAAATTTCAAACATGGAAGCAAACAAAATTTTAAGCGCCGATATCCTTGATCTTGTCTTTGAGGGCAGAAATAAGGAATATGGAGCTTATCACTTAAGAAAGACGTACAACAAGCGGATCTGGATTGCTTTGGCGATTACTGCTGGTGTCGCAGCGCTTCTATTTGTTTACTTCTTTATAGTGCAGTCATTGGAAAGCAATAAGACTGCAGCAATAGAAGTAAAAGAAGTAGTGCTGGAAGATATCAAACAGGAAGAGGAAAAGAAAAATGAGCCGCCTCCACCGCCGCCGCCGCCAAAGGTAGAGCCACCAAAGGTGGAAATGACAAAGTTTACACCTCCTAAGATTGTTAAAGATGAAGAGGTGAAAAAAGAGGATATTCCACCAGAAGTAGAAAAGCTGGAAGACACTAAGATCGACGTAGTAAGCCAGGAAGGTGTTAAAGATGTTGGTATTGCTGCTCCTCCTGTAGTGGATGAAGGTAAGAAGGTGGTTGAAGCTCCTAAAGTGGAAGATGAAAATAAGGTTTTTGAAAAGGTGGAAGTAGAAGCCGAGTTCCCTGGTGGTTTAAGCGCCTGGGCCAGGTATCTGCAAAGAAACCTTAACAACAACACTCCTATCGAAAATGGAGCGCCTCCCGGATCTTATACAGTAATGGTTCAATTTATCGTGGACAAACAAGGTGGTATCAGTGACGTAAAAGCACTGACCAGCCATGGATACGGAATGGAAGAAGAAGCCGTCCGCGCGATAAAAAGAGGTCCTAAATGGACTCCTGCTATTCAAAATGGACGTAACGTAAACGCTTACCGTAAGCAGCCAATTACGTTCGTTGTTGCTGAAGAGTAAATTAAGGTCAAAAGCAATTCAATACAAATCCCGTCGCAAGACGGGATTTTTTTGTTTATCTATCTAATTTTGACCTCCATGAGTTTAAAATTAACCGGTTGGGAAGATACCATTGTAGCATTGGCAACTCCTCCAGGTGTTGGGGCTATAGGAGTGATCAGGTTGAGTGGAAAGCAGGCAATTGATATTGTAAATAGTTTATTTCATAAAGATTTACACCAACAGAAAACACATACTATTCATGTAGGTTTTCTAAAGGATCATTCAGAGGTTCTTGATGAAGTTGTGGTATCGCTGTTTAAAGGACCTCGTTCTTATACAGGTGAAGATGTGATTGAATTAAGTTGCCATGGTTCACCTTTCATTCAGCAAAGAATTATAGATACCTGCCTTGCAAAGGGGGCGCGGTTAGCTAAACCTGGTGAATTCACACTTCGCGCTTTTTTGAATGGTAGGCTGGATCTGACCCAGGCGGAAGCTGTTGCCGACCTTATTGCCAGCAATACGGAAGCATCTCGTAAAACAGCCTTGAATAATATCAGGGGAGGCTTTTCAAGGGTATTGAGTGAGCTTAGAGAGCAACTCATCAAGTTTTCTGCCCTCATTGAGCTTGAACTTGATTTTTCACAGGAGGATGTGGAATTTGCAGATCGGACAGAACTGGAGCATTTAGTTAAAAAAATAAAAGTTCAGACGGAGCAACTTCTTGATTCTTTCCGGCTTGGCAATGTTATCAAGAATGGTGTCAGCGTGGCTATTATCGGAAAGCCCAATGCCGGGAAGTCAACATTATTGAATGCGTTTTTAAATGAGGATCGGGCTATTGTCAGTGACATACCTGGTACTACTAGGGACACTATTGAAGAAGTCATCAATATCGACGGTATTCTGTTCAGGCTCATAGACACAGCAGGTATCCGCGATCATTCGCATGATGTTATTGAGACAGTAGGTATTGAAAAGAGCCTGCAAAAAATGAAGCAGGCGGATATAGTACTTTATTTATTTGATGTACATGAGATGCTTCTCGCTGAAGTAGAAGCTGTTGCGGCAGAAATGCAACACCAGCAATTGCTGTATTTACTGGTTGGTAACAAAACCGATGCGGAAGATGATGAAACAATCAGAAATAAGTTTTCATCATGCAGTGGTGTTATTTATATATCAGCTCAAAGCCAGTTGCACCTGGAAGTATTGAAAGAGCGCATGGTTGATATCGTGCTGCAAGACAAGGCGCAGACTGAAAGCACCATTGTTACCAATGCACGTCATTATCATGCCCTTCAACAAGTAAACAGTTCTTTACAGGACATTACGGAAGGATTAAATAGCCAGCTGCCAGGTGATTTATTAGCGCTTGATATTCGCCGTTGTTTGCAGTACCTGGGTGAGATCACTGGTGAAGTAACTAATGATGACCAGTTGGATTATATATTTTCTAAGTTTTGCATTGGAAAGTAGGCCCACAAAATAAGCAAATAACAAAAACATAGTAAATCGTGTAAAAGCCTCTATTTCAGGGGCTTTTTTAATCAATTGTGTATGGATGTTTACATTATTGGCTCCTTGATTATAGATCAAATAATATTCAAAGATGATATTGACCTAGAAAAGGAGCAGTTTATTAATAATATAGTAGAAAACATTTATCCAAAGAGAGCAGCGGAAAGGAAATTACAAATAGCTGAACTAAACAATCAACTCTTGTCTAAAGATAGTCAGAGAACAAAATTGGCGACGGATGTAGCAAACAATCCACTAACAACAATTACTACTGTTCAAATGTCGCCTGTTCCTGTAACACATACTGTAACGGATTCTAGCGGGACGAAAAGCAATACTAACTATGTCAACAAGCCAACAATCACTAAATCTCAGGTTCCCAATCCTAATGCTGCTTTGCTTGCGGCCTTAGACACTCAAATTACAACACTGCAGAAGTTGAAAATAGCAAAAGAGGATTCCTTGGCTAATTTACGTGGTTCAGTAGAAAGAACTTTGAAAGCAAAAACAGGCTTTTTAGATGAATTGAACATAATGTGGAGCCTTCTTTCTAGGTCGCTTCCGGCAACTATTGTTTACATAATTTGGTTTTTACTTTTACTTGGACTAGAGTTATTCATTTTGATGAATAAAAGACATGAAAAGCCAACTGACTATGACCAGATGATCAATCATCAAATGGATACACATATTAGAAAGATTCAAGTCCTTTCAGGTCAAACAAATATCACCTAAAACAACGGGCTTCAGGGTTACTGTCCATTCTTATTATAAATACATAAATGGCTGCCTCTTTGTAAGACAGCCATTTATGTATTTAACAGCCTTTTGCTTTTAGAAACTTATTGCTTCACCACTTTGATAGTTCTTCGCTCACCGCCCTGCTGAATTTCGATTATGTACATACCCGTTGCATAACCCTGTCCAATTTGCAAGGTCTCTCCGGATTTAATGTTTTGTCTTTGTTCCACCACTTTGCCATGAGTGTTGATTACCCGTAGCCAAATGCTTTCCTGCTCATTGCCGCCACTGATGGTCAAATTAAAGGAGTGCGTGCTTGGGTTAGGCGAAGCGGTGATGTGCAAGGCACCGGCTTCCTCACTTATGGCTTCACTGCGCTCGGATTGGGCAATGTCAGCCTTATGACCTTGGTCATGTGGTACTATAACAGTAACAGTTTTGGAAGCACTACTACCACCAACATCCGTACAGGTAACCGTAAGGGTATAAATCCGTCCATTACCATTCCCATTCCGTTCTGCGCGTAGCAGCACCTTGTCAGGGCTTGTGATCAGCCAGTCGTGAGAAAGGTCATCTTTGGCACCTTCGCTTTGCGGTTCATTGCTGGACACAGCTGTAATTTGGCAATTAGTGTTTCCATTACCTCCGCTAGTTACGACAGTCACCTGTACTTCTTTCATCTCGTGGTTGGGGGGCCATAGCGAAGCTGGCGTGGCTGTAACAGAGGTGATCACAAGAGGGGCAGTGGTGCTTAGGAACTCAAAGACACCCATGTCTATAGTGCCATTCACAATTCTAGGGTTCCCATCCAGATCAACGGTTGTGGAATTGGCGCTGTTCAGACCTGCATCAATGGCAGGGGAGCCCGTCTGCAAGTGCAAATCCCCGTTTGCTGCATCCACAAACAGTGGGTCCTGATCCAAATTGCCCGTGCCGGGAACGCCACCCTGCACGATGGAATAGGTAACCACAGTGCTGCCGCCGGCGTCAAGAATCTGATCAACTGTGTTGCCCCAAAGGATGCAATTGATGAGTGTAGGAGAAGAATTGTCATTAGCGATTCCTCCACCGCCAAAACCAGAACCAGAAGCCATATTTCCTGAAAAGCTGCAATTGGTAAAAGTAGGAGAAGAGAAAAAGTTATAAATACCTCCGCCGCCTGAAGGACCAGCCGTATTTCCTGAAAAGCTGCAATTGGTCAGACTGGGCGCAGAAAAAGAATTAGCGATTCCGCCGCCTGAACTTCCTGCCGTATTTCCTGAAAAACTGCAATTAGTCAGACTGGGAGCAGAAGAATTGTCATTACGGATGGCCCCGCCAACATCAGCCCCATTTTCTGAAAAGCTGCAATTGGTGAGTACGGGAGAAGAATTAGCGTTATTAAAAATTCCTCCGCCATTAATAAAAGCAATATTTCCTGAAAAGCTGCAATTGGTGAGTATAGGGGAAGAAGAAGTGTTATAAATGCCTCCGCCCGAAAGACCAGCCAAATTTCCTGAAAAGCTGCAATTAACCAGGCTGGGAGAGGAAGAGGAATTACTCATCCCGCCACCAAAATTATCCGGAAAAGAATTGGCATTCCCCCCTGTTATGGTAAAGCCATCCAATAGGGCGCTGTTGCCCACACTACTGCTTTGCACCACATTTAAGGCGTTGTTGTTATTGCCGCCACCTGGAGCAAGATCGTTTTGGTCAATATCCCCACTTAGGGTTGATACATTGGTCGTTACGTTGCGCTCGTTAAGCAGGGTTTCTGTGCCGGCAAAACCGCCGTAAATGGCTACCCCATCTTTCAGGTGAAAAGAATGAGAGCGGTTGTTATTGGTCAATCCTACTCCTTCATCGGGATAATAAATGCCGGCAGCCACCCAGATCTGGTCACCGCTCACTGCAGCTGTCAGGGCATCCTGCAGTTTGGTGAAGGCATCTGTCCAGGAGCTACCGTTGTTGACACCGGATGCATTATCGTTTACAAAGTAAGTAGTTTGGGAAAGGGCGTTTAAACTAAAGAGCAGACATAAAGCGGTAATCATCTTTTTCATAACAAAGCAGTTTAAGGATTAAAAAATGATTTGCAGGTTTAGACAGCATACGGCTTTTGACAGGTAGCAGAAGAACGTGTGAAGATTACATGGGTGCGGCTTTGGATAAAAGGAAACGGCTGCTTATTTTCTTTGCCCTTTGTTCAGAAAGGGAGCGGATAATAATTTGAAGTAAAAACAATAACAAGGAACACTGGCTTTGTAAACTACCTCCGTAAAAAGAAAGGTAGTTTTGAATTATCTATGATAAAGTTAGTTAAGGAATGAATGTGATATTATAAATAATTTAATATTAAAATCAAACAGAACGGTAATAGGCGCAATAATAAATAGTTACATGAAAAGAATAAGGAAAGAAGACATAGTTGGAGTTTCGCTCTTCATCGTTGTATTAGTTGTTTTTGGGTTGTGGTATACCTCACGAGAAAAAGCGTCTTTTAAATCAAGGGGTGTAATCACTTCAGGTGTACCTTTTGCTTTTAAGTATGACTATAAGGGAAGACTGTACTTAGACTACACCTACACAGTAGACGGAAAAATTTATAAGCAAAAGGCTTCCTTTCCTGAGTTTGTGAAAGGTGCGGAAAAAGCTCTTTTGAACAGGTCATTTCCTGTTATCTATATTGACAATGAGCCACAGAAATGTGAATTGCTAATTTCAAAAGCGACTTTTGATATGTTGGACATTCCATTTCCCGACACCCTACTGTGGACAAGAAGGTTGGAGTTTCCATAATTACTGGTGCTGCTAACTTGAATTTTAATTACTGGTGCTGCTAACTTGAATTTTGCGTCATGTGGGCTGTTGTACATAGGTTAAACATCAGTATTTCAATTTTGCAATTTATCTTAATCCAGGACTGACGGTTCATGGACTTCCCACACGAACGCAAAGCTCCTAAATCGTTACCGGTCAGGCTATAACGACACCTTTGCAAACAAACAAGAAGTCCCACGCTATAAACCTATCACAGAATTAACAAGAAGTCAATCCGAAGGGAAAACTATAGATAAATCAGATTAGCATAAGAAATTTGGACAGTTTTGTAAGCTCAGAAAATGAAAAAATGACACAAAAAATGTCATTTTTTTTCTTTTAACTGTTTGGCATTAAGTCTGTTACAGCCATTTTAAAAAAAGGAGGTTTGTATGACAACCGCTATTGCTAAAAGGCAAAATGATACCCCATCAGTTACTTTTGGAAATGTAGTTGACAACATCTTCCAAAATAGTTTACGCCGTTTTTTTGATGACAATTTTTGGAATGTTGAAGGTCAGCTTACAACTGGCACTGTCCCGGTCAATGTTCGTGAGACAGACCATCAGTATGAAATGGATGTGATTGTGCCTGGATGTAAGAAGGAGGACTTCAACATCAGTATCAACGACAACTTGCTCACTATTTCTTTTAACACCAAAAGTGAAAATAACAGTTCTCAAAAAGCAGGCTGGGTTCATAATGAGTATGTTCAGCGGTCATTTAGCAGATCATTCACTCTGGATGATACCGTTGACGTAAATAAAATTAACGCAACCTATACTGATGGTATTCTGCACTTGACACTGGCTAAAAATGAAAAGACTAAAAGGCTTTCCAAAAACATTGAAATCAAGTAAAGCTAATGTGAGGTTTTGTTTGGAAAGTGGGAGGGGTGGAATCGAATCATTCCACCCTTTTATTTTAGGTTTTGAATCCTGATGAGAGTATAAAGTGAAGAAGTATGCACAATTTATTGTTTGCTATAAGCGTAATGTGTCTGCTGATTCTACTTTTAATTGTATTGCTGAAAAAATTAAATCAGCCTTATTTGGTAGCTTACGTTTTTGCCGGAATAGTTCTTGGCCCCCATATAACTGGCATCTTTTCAGAACCTGAAAATATCTCTGTATTAGGAGATGTAGGGATCCTGCTACTGATGTTCTTTCTGGGAATTGAAATCAATATCCCTGGAAATAGAACTCTTTTATTGAAATCATTTACTGCACAAAGTGTCAGGACATTATTGAGTATTATCTTTTCAGTCTTTTTAGGTAAATGGCTGGGTTGGAATACCGGATATATTTTCTTACTTGCGGTCACTTTTATTTTCAATAGTACAGCCGTAGTAAGTGAATTTTTAAGAAAAAATCATAAGCTATCTACACAGATCGGAAAAACTGTGCTGAACATACTCTTGCTTCAGGATCTTATGCTGGCGCCGACACTTACCTTTTTGCAATTCTTAAGCAAAGGGGAATACGACATTACTAAACTCTTGTTTTCGTTAATAGGCTGTGTTTTGATATTTTTCTTATTGAGAGCGATAAGGAATAAGAATCTTGTCCAGTTAAAGTTTTTCAAGGAGATAGGAACCGATCATGAGCTGCAGGTGTTTACTGCCGTCGCAATATGTCTTGGGTTTGCCCTGATTACCTCGTTTGCAGGTCTTACCCCCGCCATCGGAAGTTTCGTTGCTGGAGTTTATATTGGACGTACCAGTGCATTCCATTGGCTTGAAAACGTATTGCGTCCTTTTAAAATTTTCTTTGTATCTCTTTTCTTTCTATCTGTAGGCTTAATGCTTGACCTGCATTATATCCGGGAACATTATCCGATCATTATTACGCTAACATTCGGCATACTTTTTATCAATGGTTTATTATCTGTTATCGTATTTAGATTAATGAAATTTTCCTGGCGGGACAGTATGTATGCCGGTACTTTATTGTCGCAAACAGGGGAATTTGGATTGTTGGCTTGTTCATTGGCTCATCAATTGAATATTATTGACTACAACTTCTTTAAATCATCCCTGGCAGTGATTGGGCTATCCTTGTTACTATCATCTATATGGATGACGATTCTCAAAGATATTGTTTATGTAAAAAACCTGGTTAATTCTGATTAAACCAAATTTTATGGAAACTCAATTTTATATAACGCTAACATTAAAAACGCCCAGCGGACTTGAGGGATTTGCAAAATTCTTTATTGGAAACGACCAGGAACGGGCTTTCGATATATTCCAGCAATTAAAAGGCACACATAATGTTAGCGAAAAGAATGTTCTTTACATTGACTTTGTAGAGACTAAAAACGGATTACCTGTAAATCTCGATGTAATCACCTGTACTCTAAACGAGCTGGCGGAGAATTGTCGGATAATTACAAAGGAACTATTCAAATCAGAAAATTTGGAAAAGTTTTAAATAAGAAGCATCCGTCCTAATAAGAGATTTGGAATTGCAATGGGTTCGAAGATGTTTCTAAGTCTTTTGACCAAAAGTGGACAATAATAAAAGAAGCCCGAACCACTAACATTGCATTTACAATAGCATGGCTGGACGTTAAACACTCGGCTGCAAATCATTAATCGGCTTTAGCTTCGGCAGACACTACGCTGTTGAACATTTGTTGTTATCTTCAACTTCAGTTTTTCAATTAAGCATTTGTTCCGGCTGACAGTTCGCTATTGCCATGCCATCGCAAATGCTTCAACGTTGGAAGGAAAATTTTCTACTTTCCAAACTGGAAAGTAAGTTTGATTTCCTGCCTTAAAAACTTTAATTTTTATCTTTTTGTTCCCTATTTGTACCTTTAAATAATGAAACCCGCTCCAGTAGCGGGTTTGTATTTTCTGTATCGGAAAGTAGCCACATATTCTCTTTGTTGCTTTTACTATGCTTTTACTTGTTTTTCCTCTCTTTTCAACAAATTAGAAAGTACCGATTTGTTTTTACCAAATGTCAGACGCCAAACCAGCACCAAAATTGAAAGAAGAGGATAAAAACAACTGGGAAGCTGATTAATATTGCGCAAACGTTTGCTTGAAGTACTGGCCGGATTGGTTCTTAACTTGCTTGCATACTATAACCAATTTTTCATTGATAATGAAAAGGAAATCGCAGCTTTCAATACTCCTCTTTTTCTTCCTGACATTTTGGGTACTTTCTGCCTTTAAAGCCACAGCGCAGAATCCAAACGGTTCAAATCCTAAACTGCAACAAGATACATTGCGGATTGTAAATGCCGAAAAGATAAATGCAACCACGGTGGAAGTAAGACTTTCGAACCAGCAACGTATGCTACTTGACTTTTATGGTGATAATATTTTTCGCTTGTTCTATGATAAGACAGTAAGCACCTTCCGCGATCCTGAAGCACAACCATCTGCAAAAATTTTAGTGGACAGTCCGCGAAAGGCTATTTCAAAATTGCAGGTAAGCAGCAATAGTAACAAGATCAACATCAGCACCGGGAAAATAAATATTGAGCTGGAAAAAGCTTCAACCCGTTTGAAAATATTCAATAAGGAAAATAAGCAGGTAGTGGAAACGCTTGCACCCGTTCAGTTCGACAAAAAACAGGTAACTCTGGAGCTGAAAGAAAATCCCCAGGAATATTTTTATGGTGGCGGTGTGCAGAACGGAAGATTCTCGCATAAAGGAAAAATGATTGCCATTGAAAACCAGAATAGCTGGACCGACGAAGGCGTGGCCTCTCCCACACCTTTTTACTGGAGCACGAACGGTTATGGCCTGATGTGGCATACTTTCAAAAAAGGGAAATACGATTTCGGCGCAAAGAGAAAAGGCGTTGTAATCCTTTCGCATGAAACCAACTATTTGGATGTGTTCTTTATGATTGATCAAAAACCGGTTTCGCTGTTGAATGATTTTTACCAGCTTACCGGCCATCCGGTTCTACTCCCCAAATTTGGTTTTTATGAAGGCCATTTGAATGCTTACAACAGGGATTACTGGAAAGAAGATACCAACGGAATTTTATTTGAAGATGGCCGTCGTTATAAGGAAAGCCAGAAGGACAATGGCGGAATTAAAGAATCGCTGAATGGAGAAAAAAATAATTACCAGTTTTCGGCCCGTGCTGTGGTTGACCGTTATAAAGCATACGACATGCCTTTGGGCTGGATACTTCCCAATGATGGATATGGAGCTGGTTACGGACAAACAAGTCAATTGGACAGTAATATTCTAAATCTAAAATCTTTTGGCGACTATGCAAGGCAGCAAGGTGTACAAATCGGGTTGTGGACACAGTCGGACCTGCATCCTAAAGACGGTGTCAGCGCTTTATTGCAACGTGACATTGTGAAAGAAACAGGCGTAGCCGGTGTACGGGTGTTGAAAACGGATGTGGCCTGGGTGGGACAAGGTTATTCATTTGGCCTGAATGGTGTTTCCGATGTAGCGAAGATCACGCCGCTTCATGGCAACAATGCCCGTCCTTTTATCATTTCCCTGGATGGATGGGCTGGAACACAGCGCTATGCAACCATATGGACCGGCGATCAAACCGGCGGCCAATGGGAATATATCCGCTTTCATATTCCTACCTACCTGGGTTCGGGATTATCCGGGCAACCCAACATCACCTCCGATATGGATGGCATTTTTGGCGGAAGAAATCCAATTGTCAATACGAGGGACTTTCAATGGAAAGCTTTTACTCCCATGCAATTGAACATGGACGGATGGGGCGCCAACGAAAAATATCCGCATGCATTAAACGAACCTACCACCTCTATCAATCGCACTTATTTAAAATTGAAATCGGAACTTATCCCATACGCATACAGTATTGCCAAACAAGCGGTGAACGGTTTGCCAACAATGCGCGCCCTGTTTCTGGACTATCCGAATCAATACACCTTAGGCAAATCCACACAATATGAATACCTGTATGGTCCTTCTTTTTTGATTGCGCCGATTTATATGGCAACCAAATCAGATAAAGAAGGCAATGATATTCGCAATGGCATTTATCTACCAACGGGGACATGGATTGATTACTTCTCCGGTGATGTTTATGAAGGCGGTTGTATTCTCAATTATTTTGAAGCGCCAATCTGGAAACTGCCTGTGTTCGTTAAAAGCGGAGCAATCATTCCCATGACCAACCCGAATAATAATGTTTCAGGGATTGATAAAGGATTGCGTATTTATGAAGTGTATCCTGCAGGTAAAACTTCTTTTACCGAATATGATGACGACGGACTTACACAAGACTATAAAGAAGGCAAAGGCGCCACTACTTTGATCCAATCTTCTGTAGCAAATAACACAGCCATTATTACGGTTCATCCAACAAAAGCAAATTTCAGTGGCTTTGTAAAAAGCAAAACGACTGAATTCCGCATCAACCTAACACAACAACCTACAGCAGTTAGTGTTAAGGTAGGTACAAAAACTGTAAGATTAACAAGAGCCGCATCCAAAGAAAATTTTGTAAACAGCACCAATATTTATTTCTATGATGCCGCTCCCAACATGAACCAGTTTGCTACCAAAGGAAGCGAATTTGAAAAAGTGAAAATGATTAAAAACCCTCAGTTACTTGTAAAAGTTGCCGCAACAGATATTATCGCTAATGCGGTAATGCTCACCATAAACGGATTCCGTTTTGAGCCTGCTGATCATTTACACAAATTATCCGGTGTAATAACAGCTCCTGTAAAAGCACAGGTTTTAGATTCCAACACAGAAGCTTATACACTGAAACCTACATGGAGCAGAGTGTCCAACGCCGATTATTATGAAATTGAATTTAACGGGCAACGTTACATGAATATCAGGGACACTGGTTTATTGTTTGGTGATTTAAGGCCTGAAACAAAATACAGTTTCAAACTGCGTTCTGTAAACAAAACCGGAAGTTCAGCATGGAAAGAGTTTTCAGCCATCACAAAGAAAAATCCATTGGAGTTTGCCATTAAAAATATTGTTGCTGAAAATACTGTGCCTGATCAGGGCGGCAGTAAAATTTCAAAATTGTTTGATTTTGATGAAAGTAGTATGTGGCATACGAAATGGGGTGCCAAAGCTGTTCCATTTGATATAGTGATGGATCTGATGTCGGTGAACCAGTTGGACAAAATTCAATACTTGCCACGTGACAAAGGCAATGGTATTTTGCTGAAAGGAAGCATCTTCTATAGTATGGACAAAATCAATTGGAAAGAAGCAGGGTTTTTTGATTGGGCCGTGAACGGAGATACAAAAGAATTTATATTCAATAATCATCCTACGGCACGTTATATCAAAATATCTGTAACCAGTGGTGTTGGCGATTATGGATCGGGCCGTGAGCTATATGTTTTCAGAGTGCCTGGTTCTGAAAGCTTTATTCCCGGCGATATTAATAACGATCACAGGATTGATGATAACGACCTTACTTCTTATATCAATTACACCGGTTTAAGAAAAGGCGATAATGATTTTGAAGGTTATGTAAGCAAAGGTGATGTGAACAAAAATGATTTGATAGATGCTTTCGATATTTCTAATGTAGCCACCCGTCTTGATGGTGTTGTGAACTCGGATCAAAAGGATAACTTAAGTGGGAAACTGGAGATCAGCACTGATAAAATCTCATACAACAAGGACGAAGTGGTTGAAATAAAAGTAAACGGCGTCAACTTAAATTCGGTAAACGCTTTAAGTTTTGCATTACCTTACAATCAACAGGATTTTGAATTTGTAGGCATTGTTCCGGTCAATGTGAAAAACATGGAGAACATGACTAATGACCGACTGCACAGTAATGGCAAAAAAGCATTGTATCCCACTTTTGTCAATATAGGCGATGAAGAACCATTAGAAGGAACAGCAGAATTGTTTGTCATAAAGCTGAAGGCTAAGCGTAAAGTGGATTTTGATTTGAAACCGATTGATGGCATTTTAGTTGACAAGCATCTGAATACAGTTAAATTCTGATTTTTTGTGGAATTTTTTGGAAGCGATCAACTGAGCATGGCATTATCGATGAAGAAGGAAAATGGGCTGCTATTGATTATACCGACTTTGACCGCGAGTATGGACAGTGGTTATAACCTGGGGTACTGGTGGTTTTGGTGGGCCAGTACCGGCACTTATTAGCTCTCCCGTTTGATTAGATACACATAAGTTTCAAAAGGAATCAGTTAAACTGAATTCCTCATATATAGGCAAAATCATAACTTCGAAAACTAAAACTCTAATTGATTCTGGCACTAAATAAGGATGGGCTTACAGGAACTTACAAAGCCGATACTTAGTGTGTAAGGCAAAGACAAAAGTACCCGCTGCAACCTAATCATGTCTCAACATAAATTTTGAAATGGTAACGATTTGAGGAGGTGGGAAAATGAAACGATTTATCCATTTTTGTATTTTTTTGATGGTAATTGTTTGCCATTTTGCATGTGAGAATGCAACTGTAAGATCAGTAAGATTAGATCCCGAAATTACTGACACCGCCGAGTCATACGCAATCAATATAAAAGGTGACAGCATTTCCTATTTTCATTGGGCTGCTGAGGATGAGATATTAGGATTGCCAAAAACTGCATTTGGCGACCTGGATAGTATAATTGCTCGAGGGTATATACGTGTTCTTGTCCCCTACTCAAAAACCTACTACTACGTTGAAGGAATGAAAAGGTATGGTCTTGCCTATGACCTGCTCAATCTTTTTGAGAAAGAACTGAACAGGCAATTGAACTTCAATCCTCCCAGGGTACATGTCATTTTTATGCCCGTCAGTCGGGAGCATATCTTGCAATTATTGAATGATGGTTACGCGGATATGATAGCATCGGGTTATACGATAACCCCAGAGCGAGAGAAGCTAATAGACTTTTCATTACCAACTGTAACTGGTGTAAAAGATATTGTGGTAGGAGGACCTTCGGCGCCGCCTATTCAATCAATTACGGATCTCGCTGGTCAACATATATATATACGCGAAAACAGCAGTTACCAGGCTTCATTAATAAGGCTTAATGATTCGCTTCGAAGAATCGGTCTCAAACCTGTGCATATTGAATTTATAGGTCATTATCTTGAAGCGGAAGATATGCTTGAAATGGTAAATGGAGGATTGATCCCCTACACCATAATTGCTGAGGATCTTGCAACGCTTTGGAATAGTGTGTATAAGGACCTGAAAGTATACACGAATATTGCAGTTAAAACTAACGTGTCATATGGATGGGCATTCAGGAAAAATTCACCAAAATTAAAAGCCGCTGTCAATAAATTTATTCCGACTATAAGAAAGGGAACGACGACCGGGAACATGCTCTATGACAAATACCTGAAAAATAAAGAAAGGTTGCGTAACGCTCAAAGCCCGGAAGCATTGGCGGCTTTAAATAACTTTAGAACCTTGTTTCAAAAATACGGAAATGCATATTCACTTGACTGGCTGTTACTGTCAGCCCAGGCATTCCAGGAGTCTCAATTGAAGCAGGAAACAGTGAGCCATGCCGGCGCGGTAGGTCTAATGCAGTTGCTGCCTTCTACAGCTGCAAATCCTCCTATCAATATACCCAATATAAAAAATGCCGAAAATAATGTTCATGCTGGTGTAAAATACATGCGATATTTAATTGACAATTATTTTTCCACGGAACAAATGGATACATTGAACGTACATCTTTTTGCATTGGCAGCGTATAATGCGGGACCCGGAAATGTTAGAAAATTAAGAAGAGAGGCCATGGAAAAAGGTCTGAATGCAAATGAATGGTTTAATAATGTAGAGATTTTAGCGGCACAACATATCGGGGTGGAACCGGTTCAGTATGTGAGCAATATTTACAAGTACTATAGGGCTTACATGGTGCTTAAACATTATAAAGTTTTAAGAGACCAGCATAAAATTGCCAAAAAATGAAACGAGATAACGAATTGAACGCGCTGGATATTATGCTCTGTCTCCTTATTCCCATTTTCCTTTGCGGGCAAACATCTCGTACTCGTTATAACACAGTATAAAACAAACGCCTGCGGCTACATAAAAACTACGCTTAAGGAAAAGGGGCCTGGGGATGGCTGTCAAAATGCAATTCACCATCTAGGCCCCCTGCGCATATGCCACTCTGTTGTACAAAAAATCCTGCTTTATAAAAAAATGTTCTAATTCTCCTTATAAAACGTGATTTCTTAAAGAAATCCTAAAGGCACCATGTTGACCAACTGTTTATTTTGGAGGATAAAAACATGATTTTAATACACCAAAATTCGTCATTTGTAATTTGAGGTTCGTCATTTAATGTTCCGGTTTTGTACAATGCGTTCCTGCTGGGTTTTCAAACCATCGTACCTTAACGCTTCGGTGGTACTGATAAGTTGTAAGAGTTCGAACATGAGAATAAGCTATTGTTGATTTCAATTATCTATTTGCTGGGATTTTACCTATAATATCATACTCGCCATTTTTATATGGACCTCTAATACCATCAACAGAACCAGCATTATTAACATTATTTATTGCTAAAACAAAACAATTTGTAAAACGCCAATTGATTTTGCTTTTGTGTTATACAAAGCAAAACAGGGAAACTAACAACGATGAAAGGTATAGAGGCATTTAAACCAGCTTTATCGATTATCATCATTGGTTCTTCTGAGAGAACGTCTATTTACGTATGCCTATAAACCTTAAACGTCCATTTTTATTATGAGAATTATGCACTTTTGTTTTTCAAGAAAGTATGTAAGCTACTCGCTGCTTACAATGTTAACGATTGCTTTACTGTTTGCCTGTAAGAAGTCGGAGGATGTAGCCAAGCCGCCGGTTATTGCCTATGCACAAAAAATAATAGTTTGTTCTGAAGATGCGCCCCTGCTGCCGGTAAGGCCTGATAGTACGGGCGGCGCCATTACAGAATACTCAATATCTCCAGTGCTGCCAAAGGGCATCGTGATTGATAAGCTCAGTGGTGTTATCAGCGGTACGCCCAGCGATACGCTGACGCCCACCCAGTTTGTTGTTAAGGCTATGGGCCCCGGTGGTTTTGATACCGACACCTTGACCCTTGCTATAGGAACAGTTGGCTTTAATTATGGTACCACGCCTACTTACACTTTCGAGTTAAATTCAACAGCATTGAACACTACGCCTTTATCGCCTACTATCATTGCCGGTACATTCAGTCGGTATTTTGTATCACCTTACCCGGACAGTCTGTCTTATTATGGTCTGACCTTTAATCCCCAAACAGGTCAAATAAGTGGTTCGCCGGCTAAACTGACTTCTTCCACTGAAGTACCAAGACCATATACTGTTACCATTACAGGTATCAGTTCTGCCAATAAAGCGGCCTCTGCTACTATAAGCTTTATTCTTAATGATTGGAAACCGAACTTCACCTACACGTTCAAAGGATCTTTTACAGCAGGTACTGATATTGGTCCTAATCTTCAACCAACTCTACTAACGCCTTCTGGCCTTGGTCTGATTAAGAAATATATCATTGCGCCAGGCAGTCCTGCTTTACCTGCAGGTTTAACGCTGGATGCTACAACCGGGAAAATCGGGGGCAATCCTACGGCAGCGGCTAATGTAACTGTTGTGGTGCGCGGTATGAATACTGGTGGATACACGGATGTGAATGTGCCTTTGAAAATTGACGCTACAGCTATAGCTCCGCAAATCAACTATATGTTGGCCTGGACTAGTGGTAGTCTGATAGATACTGTTTGTGCGCGAATCGTATCGGGTGGTACCATTTATCTCACCAGGAATGATAGTACTAATTTAACAGGTACAGGCGCTGCTATACCTGCCATGTATCTGAATCCTTTGCTTTTGGCTGGTCAGCCATCTAATTATAGTGTGAGTCCTGCGTATAGCAGCACTACGGATGGTCTTAGCTTTGCAACTGCTACCGGTATTATTTCCGGCGCTGCAAAAACCGGAACCGCGACGATTGCTGATCGTGCAGTGACTGTTAACAATGCGGCACCCGGTGGTCCTGTTGGTACATTTAATGTGAAAATTGTAGCCAATAGTCCCTACTTTACTTATAGTTCCGGTATGAAAAGATCCGAGTTAAGTAATTCATTTGCCTTCCTTCAAAATCAGCCGGTAAGTGTAGCGACAGCTACTCCGAATGGATATCCCGGTTACACTACTACTCAATTGGCAGCTGTTGGTAGTTTAGGAGGTGGAACCTATGCTATATATCCGACAACTTCCACTACGCCAACTCTTGCGTCTCTTGGGTTGACATTTAATACCGCTACGGGTGCTATTAGTGGTACGCCTACTTCGAATACGATGAGTAATACTAATTATCCTAGTTATTATTATCTGGTTGTAGGAACAAAAGCTGATGGCTCGTTTACTTTCTATAAAATACGTATAAGAGTATTTAGGAACGAGACAGATTGGATGAATTTGCAAGTGTATCCTTAATTTTTAATTTGTCATTAATCGTAAAGCCCTGTTTAGGCAGGGCTTTACATTCATCCATAAATATTATTATTCATGAACTATAGATTATCAGGAGCAATATGCGCTTTACTTTTTGCATCAGTCCTATTTAGCTGTAAAAAAGAATCGCAGGTTGCCCAGTTTCAGGCCGTCACCTTTAAGTTCGGCGCCGATACTACGTCTATCTCTATTGATAATGCTGTTCAGGTATTGAAAAATATGCCCCGCAGTTGTGATGTAACACAATTGAGTGCAGCAGCAGTTTTGCCTGCGGGTTATAGCATCAGTCCTGATCCGGCTGTTGCCAAAGATTATACAAAAGGAGTAACCTACACCATCAATACTAACCAGGGTAAGAGCTATTCTGTGCAAATAACCGCCCCGGTATATGATGCAGTGAACAATCCTTATGGCATTTATACTCCTAAGCAGTTGAGTGATATTCGTAATGGGCTAAATGACAGTTATGTATTGATGAACGATATCCAACTGCCTGATATGACAGCCTCCAATGCCAATGCGATTACCGGCATCAGTGATTATAAGTATAATGGATGGTACTCTATTGGCGCCACTTATGTAAATGGAGGTAAAGTGGCGTTCAGGGGAACACTGGATGGTCAGAATCACATTATAAAAAACTTCGCCACTATAAATCGTCCTGATGGAGTACCTCCGCCTGACGGTTTTGTTCCGGGTAAAAATGGTAAAAATGGCGATGGCATATTTGGATTGGCGGTGCGTGCTACTTTCAAAAATATAGGCATTCAACTGAGTCCTGAAGGCATCGTTGATCTTGATGATAGGGAGAATGGAACTGGTCAAGTGGGTAGCCTTTTAGGGGCTGCTGACTCCACTACGGTTACAAATTGTTATGTAACCGGCAATGCGTCAATATCGGGAAAAACATATACAGGAGGTCTTTTAGGCTATATCAGTAATTCTACAATTAGTAAATGCTATGCTGCATTAACGCCTTCAGCGGGTAGTGTCGCTATTAAGTCAGCCAGTGACGCGGGAGGATTGATAGGAGGGGCTTTGAATAGTGATATATCCGATTCTTATTCAAGCTGTTCTGTGCAGAGTAGAGCGTCTATAGGAGGACTTATTGGTTACGTCAATACATCTGCTGTTAAAACCTGTTATGCATCCGGCAGCGTGAAAGAAACGCCTGAAAATACTGTAGGTAGCTTAGTAGCTTCTAATAGTCTTGGAGGGCTGATCGGTAGCGTGAATTCTATCTCGCCTGCTACCAGTAGTATTCAAAATTGTTATGCAACAGGTGCAGTTGCTGGTGCTAATGGCACTAATACAAATTTTCATAAAGGATCACGTATTGGTGGGCTGATCGGGCAAATCTCTCCTGCTGCAGGCCCTGTTTCTGTTACCTATTGTTACGCTATGGGTGCTGTTTCGCGCGTGTCGACAAGTGATACAGCTCCTTACCTGATAGGAGGGCTTGTGGGCAATACGCCTAATAATGTCTTTGTTTTCAGTGGCGTATGCACTAATTATTGGGATAAAACAACTACCGGTCGGGCTAATCTGGGAGGAGGCGATGGATCGCTTGCCCAGGATAATAGCATTACCGCCAATGGAAAAACAACTGAAGAGATGAAAACAAAAGCTACATTCCTGAACTGGGATTTTTCAGCGGTATGGAATGTGGTGGCAGGTACTAATAACGGCTATCCAAATTTGCGTTCCCTGAATAAATAATCAATTAAAAACTACATTCCTGGTCATTCTCTTAATGGCTCCCTGTGGAGATGAATGTGTAAGTGTTCTATGAAGACAAAAATTTTATCCGTAACAATCGTTGCCCTGTTCCTGGGCGCTTTTCCTGTTGTTTCCGATGCGCAGCAACAGGGGCCCGGCCGGTCTGCATCCAAACCGGTGGTGGATACCTCCAAAATCCCCATTTATCAAAGACCTCAGAAATGGAAGGAGGACAGCAGTAATGTAAGGACAATTGAAGGGGTGGTTGTTGTAGCCTATGGCGCACAAAAGCGATCGGCAGTGACAGGAGCCATTGCCCAGATATCCGACAGCCAGATGGTAAGGCGGCCTGTAACGAACCTGGCCGAAGCATTAACAGGTGCTGCACCCGGCATTCAGAGTACACTGAGTAGTGGTCAGCCAGGTGGTTCGCCAAATATCCGAGTTCGTGGTTTTGGGTCTATATCCGCAGGCAGCAGCCCACTGATTGTTGTTGATGGTATTGTGTATGATGGTGACCTGGCCAGTATCAATGCCGCAGACGTGGCCTCTATGTCTACCCTGATGGATGCCGCATCGGCAGCATTATATGGTTCGAGAGGTAGTAATGGTGTTATCCTGATTACTACAAAGAAAGGAAGTGCCAGGAATAAAAAACCAGCGGTGCAGTTTAAAACCTCGCAAGGGTTTAGTGAGCGTATGTTACCCGAATATGCCCGTGTAAATGCATATGAATATTATCCGCTGATGTGGGAGTTCTACAGAAATGGGTTGGTGAGTAGCCAGGGTGGTATGTTGGCTGATAAATATGCAACAGAAGACATTAAGTCAATGTTGGGGTATAACCCTTTTAATGTTCCTGATGATAAAATTGTAGATGGCGAAGGAAAGCTGAATCCCAATGCCAAATTGCTTTATCCAGACGATCTTGATTGGGAGAAAGCATCTACCCGTAAAGGTTACAGACAGGAATATACCGTTTCGTTCAATGGTGGTAATGAAACAGCCGATTATTATGCTTCAATGGGATACATTGGTGAGAATGGGTACACGCCTACTTCAGACTTCAAGCGTTGGAACGGACGTGTAAATGCTAATGCACGCATAAGCTCTAAAGTTAAAGCAGGGCTGAATGTGTATGGCTCATCTACAAACACCAACCAAACGCCGACTTCTAGTAATGCATACGTCAATCCATTCATGTTTGCCCGTTCTATGGGGCCTATTTATCCGGTGTATGCACATGATGCAACCGGTGCATATATATTGGATGATAATGGCAAACCTAAATATGATGATGGTGTTCATACCGGTAGTCTTCGTCCTTTTGCTCTGGGTCGTAATGCCCTGGCAGAAGGTCTGCTCAATGTAAACTATCTTACCGGTATTAGTTTAGGCGCACGTACCAATATAGATGTTGCGCTACATAAAAATCTGAAGTTTACTTCTAATATTGGTTTGGATCAGGAAACTACCGAGTCTTACCAATACATGAACCCAATTATTGGTGATGGTGCTCCTTCGGGTGCACTAACTAGGGGTAGCGATGTTGTAAGGAGTTATACCTTTAACCAACTATTAAATTACACCAAACGTTTTGATGGACATAATATTGAGGCGTTGATTGGTCATGAAAATTATGATCGTAAGTCAAGTGGAACAAGTGCTTCAGTAAGAGGACAAATTGCTGCCGGCAACAATTTAGAATTAGGCAACTATTCTACTTCTTCCGAGATGCCAAATTCTTACTCTATTGCTAAACGCGTTGAAAGCTATCTTTCGCGTATTAGTTACGATTTTAATGAAACTTACTTTGCGACTGCATCTGTAAGAAGAGATGGTAACTCATTCTTCGCAACAGACAAGCGTTGGGCCAATTTCTGGTCAGTAGGTGGAGCCTGGCGCATCAGCAAAGAAAAATTCTTTCAAGAATACGTCAATCTACCTTATCTCAATGAGTTGAAGCTAAAGGCATCTTATGGTAAAGTAGGTAATGATGCCGTGGGAAGCTACGCTTATCAAGGTGGGTATATGTCCAATAACAATGCTCAGGAACCAGGTTATATCTACGCAGTGATACCAAATAAGGACCTGACCTGGGAGTCGTTGAATAACCTGAATCTCGGTATTGAGTTTTCACTGTTCAAAGACAGGATCTCCGGTTATGTTCAATATTTCGATAAGCAGTCAACCGGGCTTGTATTTGCAGTGCCACAGCCATTGTCGGGTGGTGGTACACCAAGTGGCGTTTATTCTATTTGGCAAAATATAGGCAGTATGTATAATCGTGGTTGGGAAGCATCTGTAACTGGTACAGTGCTTCAGACCAAAAAGGCTAACTGGCAAATGGTGCTTAATGCCTCAACCCTGGAGAACAAGGTTACCAAAATGCCTGAAACCAATAAGGAAATCGTCTCCGGTACCAAAAAACTGTCTGTAGGACACTCTGTTTATGATTTTTGGTTAATATCCTATAAAGGTGTAGATCCTGCTAACGGTGATGCGTTATTTGTGTTAGATCCTAAAAATACCTATGATGATGGTGCTCCATATGATTATCCTGATAAGACCATAATGGGTGAACGATATACTACGACAGTTGCTCGTGCTAAATATGACTACCATGGATCAGCTATTCCTGATTTGTATGGTAGCCTGCGCAACGATGTACGGTATAAAAACTTTTCTTTAAATGTACTGTTTACTTATCAAATAGGTGGTTTGGCCTATGATGGTCTGTATGCAACACTGATGTCACCAACCTTTGGTCAAGCTGTGAGTGCAGATATAGCAGGGCGTTGGAAGCAAACTGGTGATCAAACTGACATTCCTCGTATGGACTATGGACGCTCTGGTGACTTTGACGGAAGTTCAAGCAGGTGGTTGATTAGCGCAACCTCATTAACTGTAAACAATATCAATTTGGGATACAGTTTTGAACCTTCGGTACTGAAACAGTTAAAGCTGGCAGGATTGCAAACCTATCTGAGTGTAGAAAATGTTTATCAATTCTCTGCAAGGAAGGGGATGAATGTATTGCAATCATTTAACGGAACCACTACTAACGGTTTTGTGCCAAGACGAGTTTATTCATTAGGTGTTGTAGCCAACTTATAAAATAGTATATGCGTATTATAAATAGAATCAATATTCTTATTTGTGTTGTTGCAATCAGTATGCTGGTTTCTTGCAAAAAGTCTTATTTAGAGACTACGGCAACCGACCGCATCAGCGAGGACATTGCCCTAAAAACAACCGATGGTTGTTGGAAATTACTCAATGGGATACACAGGATTTTGTATACATCGCATATGGGACGCCAGGACAGGGTTGGTCAGGGTGCCAATATGATGGATATGGATGCAATGGGAGACGATATTACCCTATCGTCTGTTCAGGACTGGTATATAGCTCCCTACCTGTGGTATAATACCAATAGGAATCAGTTGTCTGCATTAGTGTATTTCAATTACTTTTTCTATTATGAGATTATCAACAATGCCAATCTTCTGATAGATAATGTAAAAGCCTCTAAGGGAAGTGAGGAAGATAAGAAAGCTATCTTAGGACAGGCTTATGCCTACCGTGGGTGGGCTTACTTTCAGATGATACAATTGTATGGAGAACGCTTCAATGCCAATGGCACTAATACAGGACTTGGATTGAGAATTGTTCGTCATAGTCAGGAACCCGTGAAACCAAGAGCAAGTGTAGCAGTGGTGTATAATCTGATTAACTCTGATTTGGATAGTGCTATTTTATTGTTGGATGGTTATAAGCGTGCCAATAAGTCGCATCTGAATCAAAGTGTAGCGCAAGGTTTCAAAGCAAGAGTAGCCCTGACCCAGCAGAATTGGTCTACCGCAGCCACTATGGCAGCAGCAGCCCGGTCCGGTTATGCACTTATGGATTCGGTATCTTATATGTCAGGGTTTAACGACAACAATAACCCTGAATGGATGTGGGGATCGCATCAGCAGGAAAATCAAACGACCTATTTTGCATCTTTCTTCGCTTATATGTCGTGCAATTTCCCTTCACAAAACATCATTAGTTCACCAAGAGCTATGTTGGATTCTGTGTACAGGTTAATTCCCAGTACAGATGTTCGCTGGCAGTTATGGGATTCAACAGGCGCAAACCTTTCGTTCCCTGTTCCAAAAGACGCATCCGGAAAAGATGTTGGTACACGTGTGAAGTTTATGCAACGTAAATTCAAAGTGGCGAATCCCGAACTAAGTATAGGTGATTTACCATTGATGCGTGCATCTGAAATGTATTTAATAGAAGCTGAAGCCAATGCTCAGATGGGTAATAGTGCAAAGGCTGCTGCAGCATTATATCCATTGGCAAAGCAAAGGGATGCAGCTTATATGCTTTCTACTAAAACGGGTACAGCCTTACTAAACGAAATTTCATTTCAAAGACGTATTGAGCTTTGGGGAGAAGGTTTCCGCTTTTATGATCTTAAGCGTTTGAACCAGCCTTTAGACAGAAGCAGACACACGTTTTATAAATCTTATCAAAAGTCGGTTCCTGCCGGTGATATAAAATGGCAGTTTCTTATTCCTCAGGCAGAGATTGATGCCTCTGGAAAGATTATCGAACAAAATCCTTTATAATATAGAAAATAATAAAAAATAAAATTTGCTATGAAACAAAATATATTCTCTCTGCCACGCATATTGGCGTCAGTGATGGTAGTAAGCAGTATTTTATTGTTTGCCTGTTCTAAAAAATCGGTTGCGCCTGAAGATCTTACAGATAATAATGGCAATCCTCAGGAAACTGCTACTTTAAAACTTATTCCTGATAGTGTTTTCAGGGTTTATCTGAAAGCTAATGTTTGTCCTAATGCATTTGATAATACAGGAAAACGTATTAACATTACGAATGCAGAGGTAACAAATTTCACAGGTACCATGAATATCGATACGGTAACTTGTAATGGGCAACAAGTAGCTAGTTTGAAAGGTATTCAGTACTTCACGAACATGCGCAAGCTCATTGTGCGTAATAGTGCAATTGATACCCTGGTACTTTCTGCAACAATGAAGTTGGATACACTGAAACTTCTTGTTAATAAGGATTTGCAATCTCTGGATGTAAGTGGTTGTACCAGCATGCGTTTTATCAGAATTTCTGATATGCCTGCCAGAAAACTGGATTTCTCTGGTCTGCCTGCACTCAATTATATTAACCTGATTGCCATGTCAAGGCTCAACAACCTGAATGTTGCAAATACTAATAATCTTCAGCATTTGATGTGTTATGGATTGTCTTCTTTGAAATCTGTGAATACAGCTGCCTGTCCTAATCTTGGGCGTTTGTTCTTTGAAAGTTGTGGTGCTATCAATTCGATTGATGTTACGCAAAATCCTAAGCTATATTGGTTGTTCACCTCATTTTGTTATAGTTTGACTAGTATTGATTTGACAAAAAATTCTGAATTGAAGTATGTAGGGTTTGATGATGCCAATATTGATACTCTTGATTTCAGTAAAAATCCAAAGTTGGTTTCCGCAACAATGATGAGAACACCACTAAGGAATCTGGATTTGACTAAAAACCCTAATTTGATACTTCTGTATTTGGATGGTTGTACACAACTTAAAAATTTGGATATAAGAGTGCAAAAAAGCTGGGATTACTGGTTTGCGAATAATTCAGCAGCAACAGGAATGGATGATTACTATCTGCTATACAAAGATGCGCGTGTTTCTCCTACTCAAACAGCAGAGTGTACTATTTTCGGGCAGGCTACCAGGCATCCAACCATATTTGCTGCCAATCCTCAAAATCTTTTTGGGGGATTGCGTGTGCCTCAATTTTTGGATGCTAGTGGAATTTCATTGGCTACAGTAAGAATAAATAACGCAACAAAAGATAACTATTCGTTGGTTATGGCAAGAAGGACCGGAGGGCTGGCAATTACTCCTGCACAGATTATAGTATATGATGATAATGGAAATATAGTTTGTAACGATTATTCTCCTGAGTATTTCAAGTGTAATTAATAAAATGAGGAAATTTCATCCCGGCTGTTAGTTGGGATGAAACGTAAAAAAAGATTATGAGAAGAAAGGCTAATTATTTTAAACTAGGTTCTTTATCTCTTGTCCTATTTTCAGTAGTATCATTGTTGGGATGTAACAAAGAAACTGAATATACGCCAAAATCCAATAGTGAAGCCGGAATTGATGATTTTTGGTTGGAGAAAACAAGTAGCAACACTAAGCTTAACAGGCCTTACCAGGGGATGATACTTGGTGATACTGCAATCAAGCTAATGGTAGACTATGGTACAGATATAACAGCACTGGAGCCTACTATTTTTACTTATGCAGATAGCATTAGTCCCAAAGGAAAGCAAAACTTTACTAATCCTGTGGAGTACACTGTGTGGGGAGCCGGTAAGAAAGCTACCTATAAAGTTAGAATAACTGTGAGTGCTGTACAAGCTCCTGTGTTTACAAGTATTGTATCGGGTTATAGCCATGTGATGGGCTTGAAAAACGATGGTACTGTATGGGTTTGTGGAAATAATTTTTCCGGTCAGTTAGGGCTGGGAGATTTCAGCAGCCGCAATAGACTATCACAAGTGCCGGTATATGATGCGGTGCAACTGTTTAGCGGTGAAGTTGCAAGTGTAATAAAACTGAAAGATGGTACTGCCTGGGCAGCTGGCAACCAATACGGTCAGTTGGGGATAGGCAACCGAAATGGAACTCCTATTATGACAAGAGTACCTTTTATGGATAATGCTGTGAATATTGAAGTTACATTCGGAGAGGTATTTATTCTGAAACCAGACGGTACGGTTTGGGGGTCAGGAAGAAACTTTGGGAATGTATTTCTACTGCCTGCACAAGATATGCAGTCCTCTTTTGTTCAACTACCGATTAGCAATGTTAAGCAATTGAATGTTACCGGTTCTGAAGTAATTGCTCTGAAGAATAATGGAGAGCTTTGGGGCTGGGGTATAAATGCATCCGGGCAATTGGGTGTTGGTGATAATCTCAAAAGAACAACACCTGTATTGATACCTAATCCGGCAGGTAGTGTTGCCAAATTATTTACTGGAGGAAATGATCTATTTATTATTGATAATTCTGGTAAACTGTGGGGTACAGGGGTAAATCTTAATGGTCAATTAGGATTGGGAGATAGAACTAACAGATCCACATTGACAAATATATCGTTCTTCAACGGCAAGTCAATTGGGTCTATTTCCTCTCATTTATCTAACACAAGCTTTATACAAACAAATGGAACAGTATGGAATGTAGGAGAAAACTCGGATGGTCAAATGGGTTTAGGCTCTGTTTCTATACCTTATACCACTCCGGTGCAGATGCCTAATTTCACAACAAGTACACTTGTCGGGTCTGGCAGTGTTATGTATGCCTTAAAGTCAGATGGAACCATTTGGGCATGGGGAATCAATGATGCCGGTGCATTAGGAGCCGCATGGATAAATAAAACAGAAAAATATTCTGCATCGCCAATTAAATTACAATAAAAGAATTTTAAATAGTTAATATGTATAAAAAGATCGTTACAATGCTGTGTGTATCAGCATTGATGTGTGTGAATCAATTGCAGGCGCAATTGTATGTAGGAGTGGAAGCCGGTGCTAACCGAAACTATCTTGTTACTAATGCTTCTGATAAGCCGTTTCTTGATTATCAACCATTATATGGTTATTCAGCAGGGGTGTCCGTACGTTATGCATTTCCTTCACGCTCCTGGTTTGGAGGCATACAAGCGGTGCCTACCTATATTCAGAAAAACTTTAAGATGCAACGTACGGACTATTATTCTCCGATGTATCAGCAATCAACAAATACGTTTCTTGAATTGCCTGTAATGGCTCAATTCAGATTTGGAGGAAAATTTACAAAGCATCAAAGTCTGTATGGTATTCTGAATTTAGGAGGATATGCTGAATACTGGATGAGTGGCCATGTAAAAGGCAGAGCCATGTCGTCTATGGATCCAAACAACTATTTGCCATACGATGAGGCTTATACTTTTTCAGAAGTAAGAGACAGAAGGTTTCAGCTAGGTGGCCTGGCCGGAGTAGGGCTTCAATATATGCCTAATAAAAAATATACTTTCTCAATTGAAGGCAGATACACTCCTGCTCTGACGGATTTGCAAAAGGCATATTCTGAAAATCAGACGCCAAAGTATAATGACAATTATAGCATATTGGTGGGCGTGCAATATCAATTGCCCAAGCTCAAAGTGAAGAACCATTCATCAGCTAAATAAGAGCTGTTATTGTTGATGTGTAATTGTATGAACACTAATAATGCAAAGAATGATGTATTCTAATAAATATTTTAAGGGTCGCCACATTTTAAAATGTGCCCTTATATTAACATTGGTTACAGGGATGTTTTCCTGTAAACACGAGATAATGAAGCGTGAGTTGACCTCTGATTATGAGATCAATAATTACGGAGAGTTTTTCAAGGCTTTTTGGAATGGAGTTAATACCAACTATGTGTTTTGGGATATCGAAACGGTGAATTGGGATAGTATGTATCAAATTTATAAGCCCCGCTTTGATTCCTTAGACCTCAAGCCATTATCTGATAGCACACAAAATCTATGTTTTCAGTATTTGGCTGATATGACCAAAGAACTGTGCGATGGGCAGTTTTATCTGAATATTCCTTCCGGAGGTAATTTTACTTTTGATGGCGAATATTACAAGGATTATGTAGTGTTCATGCCTAAACTTTTCAGGACTCTGAAGACTCATGCCGCGTTGCCAGATACCTTGTTTGATCATATTGTTCAGAACAACTATTTATCAGGATTTGACTATGGTCAATATCGGAATATTAATACTGCTGAAATTTTTCAAATCATAACGGGCAGAATATCCAAAGGGTCGAAGGATATCCTGTACACGAGCATGAACAATTTCATGATAAAGGAGGGGTATAACAGTACGATTCCAAGCACCAGACCTCCTGCCCGTCCTGTTATTAAAAATTTCTATGATGCTATCCACAAGGAAGATTGCGATGCGGTAATTATTGACATCCGCAATAATAGAGGTGGTAACTTGGAAGATGTTGATTACTTAGTAGGACAATTTACTACCAAGCCAACTTTATTTGGCTATACCAGATATAAGTCGGGTGTAGGGAGGTTAGATTATACTCCATTTTTACCTATGAGCATTACGCCACAGGCGAATGCGAAAGACTTTTCCCGCCCGGTTATTATCCTGACAGATATTTATACATCCGGGCTGGGTGAAACAATGGTTCAGGCATTTAAAGCCTTGCCAAATGCTAAAGTGACTTTGATTGGTGAGAAAACTTTTGGTTCTGCAGGGTTGATTTCAACCAATGCAACCACTGCTCTCGGAGGGCCATTTACTTTGGGATCATTTGCTTTCGTAAGGATGTCTTCTTCGGCTATAACAGATGAAAATCGCAAGTTTAACTTCTCAGGATTTGCACCAGATATTGAAGTCAAGTATACAGATGCCGGGATTGCTACAATGTTGAAAACAGGGGTTGATCCTCAATTGGAAAGAGCCATTCAATTTATTAATAGTAAATAGAAAAGGGGGTCATTATTGACTTCAAAATGATATTAATTATGTTTACACGCATTAATAATAGTTTAAGAAAAATGGGCATTGGAAACATACAAAGTATGTTGGTTGTGTGTGCCCTTGGATTGGTTGTAACTTCCTGTAGAAAAGATATTGAACCAAAAGATCGACTAACAAGTTATACAGGAAAAAACTATACCGAAGTTTTTGATGCATTTTGGAATGGAATGAATACTAACTATGTCTTTTGGGATATAGAAACAGTGAATTGGGACGATATCTATAAAACGTACAAACCACGGTTTGAGTTTTTGGATAAACATAAGGACGATCCGAATAATCCTCAGCTAGCTACCCAGTATTTGGTAGATATGACCAAGGATTTGGCGGACGGGCATTTGGAACTTTCTTTTAATGGTAAAACTTCTTATGTAGTACAAGGTTATAAGATTGATGGCTATAATTTTCAGCCGGTCGCTATCCGGCATCAGTTGAGAGGAGATGCAGCTCCAATTCCGAGAAAAGTATTTGACCAGACGATTCCCCAGAATTATCTGACAAATCCTGAAGCAGGAATGGTGGGTAATAGTATAGTAGTAAATTTGGGCGTTATTAAGAGAAATAATAAAAATATATTGTATCTGGAGTTCCCTAGCTTCCAAATATTAGCAAGCTATTTATATAATAATACAACAGCCTACCCTTTTAAGCCAGTTTTGGATAACTTTTTCCGCTACACTAAAGACCCTTCTATAGACGGGCTGATCATCGATTTGCGTTCAAACGGAGGGGGAAATGTATCTGACCTGGATTTTCTGTTGGGACGTTTGATTACAGAGCCTAAACATTTTTGTTATACGCACACAAAAAACGGAACAGGAAGACTGGAGTACACACCTTGGATGAAAGGTTATGTGCATCCTCAGCCGGCTGCCATCGATTTTACCAACAAGCCAGTTGCCGTGTTGATTGATAATAATTCTGTTAGTATGTCAGAAGTAACCTCGATGGCTGTAAAAGCCATTTTCCCTAAATCGGCTTTGGTAGGTACGAAAACATGGGGTGGTACCGGGCAGATCCCACCTCAGGATATTCGTTACTTAGGTGGTCAGTTTACTGCAGCTAATTTTGTGAAGGTATATACACCAGGGGTGGCTATGAGAGATAAAAACATGGTTAGCTATGAAAACAAAGGCATTACCCCCGATATCCAGATAGCTTACGATACTACGGCTATTAAAAGTAACATTGATGTGCAGTTAGATAAAGCGTTAGAATTTGTACATGCAGCAAAGTAAGTAGTCAAACAAATAGCATAAACAAAGAGTGCGGCAATTTGCCGCACTCTTTGTTTATGCTATAAAAAGAATTTCAGGCTTCATCTTTTCCAGGCATACGGTGACTGTTCTCCTTAAATTACCTTTTCAATAGATCAGAAAGCTCCTGGCTATAAGCTTCACTAACCGGTATTTTGATTTTTTGTATCGTTACCTGGTGTCGTTCCACCTTATCTATTTTTTGAATGGCCACAAGATATGATCTATGTATCCTTACAAATTTGTCAGGGGGCAGGAGGTTGATGGCTTCAATAAAAGTACTGCGGGCAAGGATGTTTTTGTCTTTCAATACAAAAGTTACGTAGTTGCCCGTTGCTTCTAAATAAAGTATATCCTCATACAATACTTTGATTTGTTCATATCCGGTTTTGATGAACAAATGATCAGAAGTTTCAGCATTGTTCCGGAAATTATAGATTTCAAAGGCTTTATTACATCCTTTAATAAAACGGGCCAGGGAAAATGGCTTTAACAGGTAATCTATGGCATCCATTTCAAAACTGGTGACAGCATGCTCTGTATAAGCTGTGGTAAAAATCAGGAGCGGCCTTTTACTCAGGCTGTTGTAAAAGTCTATCCCTGAAATATCCGGCATTTTGATGTCCAGGAAGATCAAATCAATACTTTCTTTTTGCAGGTACTCCAGCGCTTTGAAAGCATCAGTAAATACAGCTTTCAAATCAATAAATGGTACTTTAGAAGCGTGCGATTTAATAATTTCTAAAGCAATGGGTTCATCATCAATAGCGATTGCTTTCATTTTGATTAAGATAGCTGTAAGGTAAGGTGTACAAAAAAATCTTTTTTCGTTTCACGCACGACCAGTTCGTGTTTGCCAGGATATAACATCTTGAGACGTTGCCTTACATTGTTCAAACCGATGCCACTATTATTTTGCTCAGGGTCATTTTCCTGTCTTGTATGCTTGCTATTACATACATCAAAATATAAGGTACGATCCTTGACTTCTAGCGTGATTGTAATATAAGAGGGTTCCCTGAAACTAATGCCATGCTTAAATGCGTTCTCAACAAAAGGTATCAATAACATGGGTGCGATCTGGATGATGTTGACCTGTTGCTCAATTTCTGTTTGAATTTTTATATTCGGATTGGCGTCAGTCCGTAGTTTTTGTAAACTGATATAGTTGTTGACATAATCAATTTCTCGCGATAAGGAAATTTTATCCTGCATATTTTCTTGAAGCATAAACCGCATCATATCACCTAGTTTTTCGACACCTTCGCTGGTACGCTCTGCGTTTTCCTGTAAAGCAGTACCATAAATCGTGTTCAGGGCATTAAAAAGAAAGTGAGGGTTGATCTGGGATCTAAGAAAGTCGAAATGTGCATGAGATTGTCCTAATTCCTTTTTCAAGTAATTGATTTCTTCGTTTCCACGCATATGCCGTTTATAAAGCACCCAGGTGAGCGGCATGATGATCAATAGTTGAACTGCTGTATTTAAAGAGCTGATGGCCAGGCCTGGATCTCCATGATTGGTAAGTAACATGCCCAATAACGCAACGGGTATAAATGCTAAAATGAGTATAAGCAGGGTTTTCCCGATATAGGCGCGGAAAGGTTTCTTTTTGTAGAGAGACTGGGGAATCAGGAATTGAAAGGCATAGGAATAAAAGAGGATAGAGCATGGTAGAATAGTACCCCATATTGCTTTAATAGGTTCCTCTGTGGTGACCGTTAATAACAGGAACATGGTGATCATCCATATAACAGATGCAACCAAACTTCCGGGTGCAACGAATTTATACCTTGATTGAATCGTTTCAGCATGCGTTAAAAGATACAAGCTGGCGTATTTGATCACAGAATAAAAACCCATGAGTAATAAAAGCCAGGCTGCAAAAAGAAAATTATTTTGAATGACAGAAATATGAGTTGCGTGGTTGGCCTGGTAGCCAGGTAGCAGGAGTCGTTTCAGTTGGGTATTGATGATGCCAAAGGCCAGGCCTACTGCCAGGAAGATCAATATAATCAATAGGATATCCAGGACCAATGATTCTTTTCTGATCAACCTTGGAACTATAACAAAATTTAACAGTAAAAATGCAAGGTATAGGATTGTATATCGAAGGAGTTTTGAAGTAAAGTAGTAGTCAAAGGGGATACGTATGTTTTCGGAAGTATTTTTAACAGCGTTCCAGTCATTTCCTAATGTGTTGGTAATAAGGAAGAAAATTGCAAAAACAAATATTGTGGTTGCCGCCCAAAATTCAACCCTGGTAAAGTTGACTGTTCTTTTGATGAATTCTTTCATAGTAAGTTTTTCTGACGGCAATGTTAATCGAAAGCTATAGTTGAATATAGCAAATGTGACGAAACCTTATGAAATAGTGATGGAAGCTCTATTCCAATCCCACCTTTTTTACCGTCCGGAGTTTTATGGATTGAACTTAGTAAATAAAAGGCATCCTGAATGGCGAACACAATTTTCTGCCTTTTCATCACATTTCATCCTGGGGAAATTGATCATTCATCACCTTGCAGGCAATAAATGATTTTCCACACGGTAAATAAAATGATAATGCTGAGGATAACATTTGTAATCACACTGGAACTTTTATGTTTTATTGTAAACAATGAAACACAGCATGAGGTGAAATCTCCCTGCCTGGTTCCTGTTTCTGAGCAGAAATCTGTAAAAGATCAGAAAGTAAAAAGAGCGAAACAATTTTATCCACTCACTTTCGGAAGTAGCTTTATTATTCTTGATGAAAAACTGGTTTGCTATGAGTGAATAGAATAGGGAAGTTTGAAAGATGATAATAAAAAAGGGCTGGATAGAAATCCTGCCCTGTTCTAAAAATCTAATATCCTATGAAAAACCAGTACTACTTTGACAAAATATATTCCAGAATTATGATCAGGGTGTTTCAACCTGGTTTTATAAGAAATTCATTTTCAATAGCTTCAAAATGTAGAATCCAGTAGTTGAGCTTGTAGAAAATAATACTCATCTACTGTTGTCTTCTAATGTATATAGTGAAATAGTCCATTCTTTCAGTAAATACTGACATTGTTATCCTATGCAGTACTGTTAACTTTATTTCAGCAGCCTTAAGCCAGCCAAATATGATTTTATGAACCGATTGCCTGTTATAGACATTGTTATTATCGTTGTTTATTTTCTTTCCATGATTTTAATGGGTATTTACCTGGGAAGGAAAAACAAGAGCACGGCACAGTTCACTACAGCTTCGGGAAAGATCCCGGGATGGGCTATTGGCTTATCGCTTTTTGGTACCTATTTAAGCAGTAATACCTTTATTGGTAACCCAGGTAAAGCTTTTGGTGGTAATTGGAACTCTTTTGTATTTACGCTCACATTGCCGGTAGCTGCTTTTATTGCCGCAAAGTTCCTGATCCCATTCTTCCGTAAAACAGGTGAGGTTTCTGCATATGAACATTTTGAAAAAACGTTTGGTCCCTGGGCCAGGACTTATACAGTTGTCTGTTTTCTGTTAACGCAACTGGCCCGTACCGGTACTATCTTTTTGGGTGTAGGTTTAACACTGAATGCCCTTACTGGTGTTGATATTCGTATGATTATCCTGATCACCGGCGCTGTCGTTACGGTATATACTGTTATGGGGGGCATGGAAGCTGTGATCTGGACCGAAGTCGTGCAAAGTATCATTAAAACTGTTGGAGCTATCCTGGTTTTGGTGTTGGTGATCTGGGGCGTCAGGGGAGGCGTCAGCGAGATTTACCACAATTCGATCACTGGTGATAAGTTAAGTTTGGGTAGTTTCCAGCCTGATTTTACCAGGGACACTTTTTGGGTTGTATTCCTATATGGCGTATTGATCAATTTGACCAATTTTGGTGTTGATCAAAATTATGTGCAGCGGTATCATACTGCAGCTAATGTAAAGGAAGCCTCCAAATCTCTATGGCTTTGTGTTTACATGTACCTGCCTTCTTCTTTGATGTTTTTTGTTATTGGTACCTGTCTTTTTACCTACTACCACCAGCATCCTGATATGCTGCTTCATGTCAAGCAACAAGTTGCGGCAATTAAGTTAGGAACAGGGGCAACTGCAGAAGCTATTGCTGCGAAAGCTGCTGTACTAACTGATGCTGAGATAGGTGATAAAGTTTTACCACACTTTATTGTACATAAAGTACCATCTGGTATTGTAGGCTTAATTTTCGCGGCTATTCTTTCAGCTGCTATGGGCACGATCAGTTCCGGGTTTAATAGCTCAGCTACTATTTACATGCTGGATATACATAAACGATACATCAATAAAAACATTACTGATCAGCAACAGCTGCGCATCCTGTACATAGCTACTATTGTTATTGGTCTGCTGGCAACTGCGGTTGGTGTTAGCATTATTGGCGTCAACAGTGTACTTGATCTGTGGTGGAAGCTGTCTGGAATATTTGCAGGCGGTATGCTGGGGATATTTTCGTTAAGTATGATTGCCCGTCATGCTGGCCGTTCAACAGCTATGATTGCAGTGATCACAGGTACACTGATCATTATCTGGATGACCTTTTCGCAAACAGGATCTTTTCCGCCCATGTTGCGCAATCCCCTACATGCCAATATGACGATTGTTGTTGGTGCTTTAAGCATCTTTTTAACAGGGGTGGCATTGCAAAAACAACATAAATCACCACTCAACTTAAAGAAATCAATATGAATAGCGAGAAGAAGTTTGTACCTGTAATGATCACACCCTTCAACCTCAAAGCAAAAGTTGACCTTGAGGTCGTAACAAGGTTAATTGATTTTTATTTAGCTGCGGGTGTAAAAGGTTTTTTTGCCAATTGCCTGAGTAGCGAGATGTATAGTATTAGTGAAGATGAACGTTTAGAATTGACCCAACATGTTACCCGGTATGTAAATGGCCGGGTGCCTGTGGTGGCTACGGGTTCTTTTGGGCTGACTATTGAGGATAAAGCAGAGTTTACTAAAAGGATTTATGATACAGGTATTGATGCTGTAATCTTAATTACAGGGCACTTTGCCAAAGTAGAAGATGGTGATGATGTGCTGATCCGCAACTTTGATCAGATGTTGAAACTGACCAGCGATATTCCAATGGGCTTGTATGAATGTCCTGCACCTTATAAGAGGATACTTAGTGCGGATGTATTCAATTCATTGTTAGAGACCAACCGTTTTGTTTATCATAAAGACACTTCAATAGAGTTGGAGCAGGTTAAGGCAAAACTGAAGGTATTAAAAGAGCATGAAGGCAATAAGCTCGAGTTTTATGACGCACATACACCGAACGCCATGTTTTCATTGCAAATGGGTGCAAAAGGAATGTCATCCATATCTGGTAACTTTTATCCGGAAGTCATGGTGTGGATGTGTGAAAATGCTACCAATCCGGAAAGGCAGGAAGAGGTTAAATGGCTGCAATCTGAACTCTCCAGTGTGGATCCTTTGATCCACCAGGCTTATCCTTTATGTGCAAAATACTTTTTAAGTAAAAGAGGGTTACCCATACGCCCCATCAGCAGGGCACATGTGTTGGCTTTAACACCGCAGCAAAAGCAAGTGCTTGATGAAATTTATGATCGTTTTTTAACCTGGTGTGAGCGTTTGGAAATTGAGCCGGTGAATATTGGTTCTCTATTGAATTACTAGTCATTAATGCTCGTATAATAAAGCAGGCGACAACCCATGTTGTCGCCTGCTTTATATTGAAATTGATACCACATTCAAATGGTTAGTATGGATATTGTTTAGGATATTGCCCATTCACCATTGACTCCTCCCCATTCATCCCTCCTCCCCATTCATCCCTCATCACCCTTCATTCACTATTCACAATTGCCCATTCACCATTCACTATTCATATTAAAACGGTATTATTTATTGAGATCTTCTAGAACGGGTTGTAATAATCCTTTGGATCAGTTAATACTTTTTTCCATTGACGCTGATGGCTTTCCTGCCATTTCTTATTGGGATGTATATCCCAGTTAACATGCTGCAATTGTTGTTGCACAAAAGCCCTTTGTTCCGGATGAACGTAAAGCGGGTGGAGATAGAACCATTCTTTGTTCTTGGTTAGTTCCTGCCAGAATGCTTTAAAAGAAGGGTAGGTTGTTTCAAATACTTTAAACTCATCTTTAGATTCATCATAAGTACTGTGTTGATATGAATAGGAGGGAGGCTCTGTTCCATGCTGAATACGGTACAAGCTACCACCACTTTCAGTCGAACCTATATCAAAATATAATTCGGGTTTCATACAGGATGTAAAGAAAGCAAAACTTTGAAATAGTTGACTTCATCTTTCTTATTTGCTTTTATTGATTTAGTCCTGCAATAATCCCTCTATCATCTACCTTCTATAATCTCTCATCTACTATCCATCCTACCGCTCACACCCCTTCACTCCAAACTTCAAACCCCAAACCTCAAAATCCCCTCTCCCCTCTATCATCTTTTCTCCCCCATTCGTCATTCCCTCTGTTCCCCACTTCATTTCCCCCTTGCAGTAATTCACTAGAGGCCTTATAGTAATCTTATAGAAAACTTACAGTAAAGTTATAGTAAACTTATAGTAGAGTTATAGTAAACATTAGCCGTACATACTCCCTATCTACTCCATATATACTCCGTATCTACCCCGTACCTAAGGCGTATCTACTACGCATCAACTGCTACCATTGTTGATGAGTAAAACATTCCAATATTTAATGATTAGCAGATGTATTATGATAATATACAATAAATGTTTTGCTGCTAATGGTGTATTAATTAAGTGGTTGTTTTTTGTATGTTAAGCCTATTTTTTATGAAAATGTGGAGATTATCTCGTTTTTTAGGGTAATTACAAATATTAAAATAATAATTATTTTTGTTTTTTTATAAAGTTTTCTATTTTAGCGCTACAAATCGCAACAACTTAAAGGTGTTGCTTACAGTTTTTGTATAAGCAATTGCGAGGGCAATGCCTTTTTGTTTTTCAATCCTGGTTGGATTGACAGTATTGATTAATAACCCTTTACCCCCTGAACCTTGGCAGTAATTCAGAATTGGACTACTTAACAAAACGTCATATAAAATAAAAAATAAATAAATATGTCCATTGCTAAACTAGAGTACATTTGGCTTGATGGCTATCAACCAGTACAAAGCCTTCGTAGCAAAACTAAAATTGAAAAAGGTTTTTCAGGTAAATTGGAAGATTGCCCTATGTGGTGTTTCGACGGTTCTTCAACCGAGCAGGCACCGGGGGGTTCTTCAGATTGTTTATTGAAGCCTGTTTTTATCGTTAAGGATCCTCAACGTAAAAACGGATATTTAGTAATGTGCGAAGTATTGAGTCCTGATGGTAAAGCCCATCCAAGTAATGGTAGAGCGTTGATTGATGATGATGATAATGATTTCTGGTTTGGCTTTGAGCAGGAATATTTCCTGTGGAATCCGGAAACAGAAAAACCTCTTGGTTTTCCTGAAGGTGGTTTCCCCAGGCCACAGGGTCCTTATTACTGTTCAGTAGGTGCGCGTAATGCATATGGCCGTGCAATCGTTGAAGAACACCTTGACGCATGTTTGGAAGCCGGTTTGAATGTAGAAGGTATCAATGCTGAGGTTGCTACTGGTCAGTGGGAATTCCAGATTTTTTCGAAAGGTGCAAGAGAAGCTGGCGACCAGATTTGGATTGCTCGTTACCTGCTGGAAAGAATTGGTGAAAAATATGGTGTAGCCATCAACTGGCATTGCAAACCGCTGGGTAACCTGGATTGGAATGGTAGTGGTATGCATGCTAACTTCTCTAACACCGTGTTGAGAACTTGCGGAAGCCGTGAGATCTATGAAAAAGTTTGCGAAGCCTTCCGTCCGGTAATCAGCGAACATATTGAAGTATACGGTGCGGATAATCACCTGCGTTTAACAGGTAAGCACGAAACGGCAGCTATTAATGAATTCAAGTATGGTGTTTCAGACAGAGGCGCTTCTATCAGAATTCCAATCGGAACTGTAGAAAGAGGATGGAAAGGATGGTTAGAAGACCGTCGTCCAAATAGTGCCGCTGATCCATATAAAGTTGCTGCACGAATCATTAAAACTGTGAAATCAGCAGAAGTTGAAGTGCTCGCGGAAGATTTAAAGGTAGCTTAAGCTCATAAAGAGTTATTGACCTGCCCGCTTCAGAATTATTGAAGCACTTAATATATCATTACATCATAGTTCAGAGGTTGTCTCTACAATTGAGGCAACCTCTTCTTTTTTTGGTAACTGATCAGGTATTTTATTTTCTTTTAACAATAGTGGTTAAAACCTTTTCATTCGTGCTCAGTCAGATAATATAGAACACCGGAAAACGGAATTAAAAAAAATAAAATAAAACTTATGAAAAGAATTTTACCATTTTTTAGTATCGCTGTAGTATTTGCAGCTTGTAGCAATAATCCTAAAACTGATGCTGCATCACCTGCTGTTGAGCAAGTACAGGCTGTAAAGCCGGATACTTCTGGCCTGGCTGAATATCAAATGTGGAAGTTGCAACAACAAATAGCAGAAATACAAACACCAGAAAAGGCCACAGTGCAGTATGCAGCGGCGGCGCCGGTAAAAAAGGCGAAAAAGACATATCACCCTGCAGCAAAGCCTGTCGCTAAGCCAGCTGAACAACATTCAGAATCCAATACCTCTGTATCTGAAAACAGCAACAGCAATACAGGTGCCGGATCGATAGGGTCTGAATCAACCAATACTGCTGAAGCTCCTGCTAAAAAAGGATGGAGTAAATCGGCAAAAGGTGCTGTGATCGGAGGAGCCACTGGTGCAGCTGCAGGTGCAGTGATCAATAAAAAGAACCGGGTTATGGGTGCTGTGATCGGTGGTGTGTTGGGTGCAGGCGGCGGTTATGTTATTGGTCGTGACATGGATAAAAAAGATGGCCGTTATTAACGGACATTTTTTGAGTGGACAAAAATAAAAGAGGCTAATTCCAAATAGGAGTTAGCCTCTTTCATTTGAAATCAGTTAGCAAAAATTGATGAATAGTAATTCGTTGTCTTAAAGAAATAGGAGCTTTGGAATGTTATTGAGCAACTTTAGCTTTGCGAGTTGTTAAACTGGCGATCAATAACAAGAGCCCCTATTTCTTCTGTGTATTATTCAAAAAATGATTACTCCATTGGGAAACACTTTATCAGGATATTCGCGATTATGCATTTTCCCATACTGTTTTACTGGTAGCTTTTACCTGCAATGTTCCATTTGATGATAATACCACATTCTTAAGTTTGTACAAACCTGGTTTCAAATCTTCTGGCACAGAAAGTCCTTCAACCGTAGCTTGTGCTGGAAGGCTGCCGCCATCTCCATTGTTAATAGTTGCAAGAACTTCTATGTTCTTCATGGGGCAGAAATACATAGTCATTCTACCTTGATCACTTTCCAGGCGTACTGGTGAAATGTTTACAGTCACTGTTTCGCCATGGGTTAATCTTTCTTCCTTCATTTTTTGTTGTAGCACGTGTGGCTGGGAGTAGGAAGAAATGACCACTTGAGTTGACTTTCCAGGATCTGGCGCCGGGCTTTTTTTAGCACCAAAAAGATTGCTGAAAAGGGAGGTGTTTTCTTTTTTCATAGCGTTTATTTTAAGTGTTAATGAAACTGTGAAAGGGTACACCTAGTTTGACAAAACAACAATATTATTCATGAGTTTCCTTTAAACACATGAGTTAAGCCTGTTGTTACTTGGAAGCAGTAGTTTGTTAGTTCTTCTCCCTTTTCTAAATCTAAATGCGGTTTGTTAAGGGTCATCAAAGAAAGTGATTCAGCTAGCGGTCTAATTAATGCTAAAAAGAAGAACCTGTTCTATTTTTTAAGACAGCCATCTTTTTTGATTAGCTGCATACTAAATTTAGAAAAAATAATTGAAAAAAATATAAAAACAAAAATAGTTTTCAGGGCATAAATTATGGATCATGAAATGAATGAAACGCGTTTAAAAGTTAAGCAAATTATACTGATATTGAATTCATTATCCATGGCTGGAATGATGTTCTGTTACCCGGACCCTGTTTGTAGTGGCAAGTACTAACTGCCTTTCAATATTTATTTGTCTGATCATATGCAACAATGATTTTAAATAACTTGCTAATTTTGTTAGCATGCAGTCGAGTTTTCGCGTACCCCAATTTTCTGATTTAGCTGTTAAGGACAATATAGTTGTCTCGTATTTCTCCCACTGGGCAAAGGTGGTTGTGCCATTTGCTAAAAAAGTGGGCGGCAAGATCGGCTTTCTTGATTTCTTCTCTGGTTCGGGAAAATATGAAGATGGATCAAAGGCGACTCCGCTGCTCCTGTTAAGGAATGCTGCAGCCTGTGAAGAAATGGCAAATATGCTTGTGTCCATATTTTGTGATAAGGAATCTAAAAATCTTATCAAGTTGAAGCAATCAGTAGCCAATATGGAATGCGTTGAAAAGTTGACGCATGCACCTCTGTTTGAGAAGGGGATTTCTTTTGATGATCTCATCTGTAACCTGCAAAAAATCCGCCTTCTTCCATCACTGTTAGCTATTGATCCATTTCATATAAAAGATCTGAACCTGGAATTGTTGTCTTCATATATAAAGGATGGAAACATTGATTGCTTCTTTCAGATTCCGTTTTCCTTGTTGGAAAGGATGATTGAAAATCCATTTAAAGCAAAGTACCTGGAAACAATATTTGGTAAAACAACGGCTGATATGCTGAAGACTGTTTCCGGAAGGTTGAACGCACAGCAAAGAGAACATTTTATAGTTAAAACCTTTTTAAGTGGATTGAAAAATTTAAAAGGATATCATTCAATCGTACTTAGTTACAAACAGGATGGAGATGTATGTTACCTCATATTTGTTACACGGTATGTTCCTCGTTACCGTTTTATGAAAGAGTTGATGATCAAAAAAGGATATTCTGAAATTGTCATCAGCAACCACGAATCAGGTCAGACAGAAAAAAATAATGTTTTAGTACAAGCCGGTTTGTTCGGCTAAAACTGAACCATCTCAGTCGCAGGTGTAACGATCACCAATAACAGCGGGCAACCTGGTGGCGGTATATCCATCAGGGTTAGAGGTATTTCCAGTATCAAATAATCTCAAATTAAAGTAATAGCTGAACCTTTATCTTTAAAATTAAAATTGTAAACTTCATTTCAATGAAACGATTAACAAGACTACTACTAATGTTCTTATTAGCGATCATTACACTTTCGATGACCGTTCAAAAAAAGACCCGCGTCATTCTCTTTGGTGACTCTATTACGCAAATGGGTGTTAATCCGGGAGGATATATTACCAAAATGAATGAGACCCTTGTTAAGAACAATCTTTCATCGCAATATGAATTAATAGGTGCAGGCATTAGTGGAAATAAAGTATATGATCTATACCTGCGTATGGAAGATGATGTATTGGCCAGGAATCCGGATGTTGTTGTTATATACATTGGCGTGAATGATGTCTGGCACAAGACAACTTCCGGTACTGGTACAGATCCGCAAAAGTTTGAGCGCTTCTATCAGGCTATTATTAAGAAACTACAAGCAAAGGGTATCCAGGTGGTGTTGGCAACACCTGCGGTTATCGGTGAAAGAACTGATTATACTAACCAGCAGGATGGCGACCTGAATCTGTATGCCAATATGATCCGGAATCTGGCTAAAGCCAATAACTGCAAGCTGGTTGATCTTCGAAAAGCTTTTCTTGATTATAACTTGAAAAATAACCCTGATAATAAAGAATCCGGGATATTAACTACTGACCGCGTGCATTTGAATGAAAAAGGAAATGCCCTGGTTGCTGAGAAAATGCTTGATGTTTTGGTTGCTAAATAAGCCGGAAAGCTCACAATTTCATCGATAAAAATGTCCTTTTTGCCTATTAAATGCCCTGATTGGAGTAAAAAGAGGGACTTCTGCCTGATGTTTTATTAGATTTAATATCTAAACTGTTTATATGGCTGTGAAGTTTAAAGCTGCGCTTTTTTATCAGGAGTCCATTGTTTTTTACAGTGTGTACTGTGTGGGTGAGGATTTTTATAAAGCAAAGCTGGATGATTGTAATGTGGAAGGCCAGCCTCCTGCGTTATTGGCTCTTTATAAAAGCGAAAACTATTGGGAGTCTGATTGCAATAATATCCATATAGTTAATGAGTTAGGGGCAGCTATTGAGCAGCAAAAATATAAACCATCTGAAATGTAGATAAGCGAATACAGCATCGTGTATAAATCCAATATAACATCCTTTTATTTGAATTAATATCCTGAAAAATTGAATGCCCCCTGCAATGTAGGGGGCATTCAATTTTAAAAGAACTGTCAGCCTTTACTTCAATAGAAATGAAACTGGCGCTTCAAACCGGAGTTTGATCTTTTTAAAATCTACATTCAATGCCGGCTCATCTGCCGTGCTCATAGCTTCTGCTTTTTGTACCCTCATAGCGTCTCTATATATATACGGGCTAATTATGATCTCTTGTGGTTCATTGATCTGCAATACATCTCCAACCTGTGCTCCTAATGTTTCTGCCATAAAGTTTGCTTTTTCTCTTGCCTGTTTCAATGCCTGTGCTTTTAACTGTTTCTTATAGTCTTCTATTTTACTATGTGTAACTTTCTGAATGAAAAAGTTTTGCGTGGCTTCGTCGTCCAGGTTTTGTACCACTTCTTCTATTTGTTTTACAGAACCCAATTTGATTAGATAATTAATAGAAGCTTTAAGGTCGGGATTTTTCTTATTTTTTTTATACCAATACCAATAGTTACCGTCCGATCCGCTAAAGCTTTGTACACTGATTTCTTTTTCCGTGAGACCTAGCTTTTTCATCCGGCTTAAGAATTCATTCTTGATGGTGTTAATGTCAACTTTTTTTCCGGATCCTTTTTTATCATATTCCTGCAAGATCACCTGCACATAAATTTCATCTGGTGTGATTTCTGTTTCTGCCGATGCTTGTACATTGACAACTCTCTGGCGGTTATAAAACTCTTGTGCGCTCACAGTGAAAACAGCAAGGAAACTTAATAAGATAAAAATTGTTCTTTTCATAGTGTTTACTTTTTCTGTTGATGCAAGATTGTTGGGAATGACATAAACAAAACGGTGAAATATCAGCAGCTTAACATTCTTTTAATAAGCAATGATGAACCATGTTTGAAACACTTGTCCTAAAGATCTGTGTACATGTAGAGATGTAAATCTGTAAGCAAAAAAAAGGGCTTTCTTTCGAAAGCCCCAGGCAGTCAATTTTTTATTTAAGCAGTGCAAAAATAAGGGAAAACATTCTTTAAATAACATTTTGCTAATATTATTTTAGCATTTAATGAAGTACGTACAATTGAAGAAGATATTGAATTCAATCAGCCCTTATAAATAAATAATGGGAATCGGAATATTCCTGTATGTGAGAAAAAATAGTGATCTATTATTCGAAAACAGTTTAAATTGTATTGTAACATATTGACCATGGAATCTCAATACTCTGTTGTTTGTTTTGGCGAAATCTTGTGGGATATATTGCCTTCAGGCGAAGAAGCCGGTGGGGCTCCCATGAATGTGGCTTATCATTTGACCAAACATGGAATCAATACTGCAATGATTTCACGAATTGGTAACGATGAACGTGGTAAAAAACTGCTGGAATTGTTGCAACAGCAAAATGTTGTAACAGATTATATACAATCAGACAACCAGCATCAAACTGGTGTTGTGTATGCACGCCCGGGTGCCAATCATGAAATGACTTACGAAATTGTGCAACCCGTTGCCTGGGACTTTATTGAGTGGAATGAGGATATGCAGAAGATAGTTGAGGCCGCCGGATTTTTTGTCCACGGCAGTCTGGGTGCAAGGAGTGAAATCTCCCGCAATACACTGCTTTCTCTTTTGGAATGTGCTCAAAAAAGAGTCTTTGATATTAACATCCGGCCTCCACATTTTGATAAGAACCTGGCGCTTCAATTGCTACATGGTGTACACATTCTGAAATTGAATGAAGCAGAGTTGAACTTACTTGCTGGTTGGTATGGTGATTACAATTCATTGATCGATCAGCTAAAAAAAGTACAGGACGAATTGGATATTCCTTTAATTATCGTGACACGTGGCGAGCATGGCGCAATGATCAATGCACAGGGAAAGATTTTTGAGCATCCGGGTTACAAGGTGTTGGTAGCTGATACAGTGGGCAGTGGTGATGCATTTCTTGCCGGGTTTTTGTGCCAGATATTGAATGGAGCAGAGGTGCAGCAGGCGCTGAACTTTGCCTGCGCCAGTGGCTCATTAATAGCTTCTTATGCAGGAGCCTGCCCTGATTACAAAACAGCTGAAATCAGGAAGATGTTGATTTAAATTTCAAATCTCATTCTGTTTTAATTGCTTTAGTGCATAGTCTACTGCCCTGGCAGTTAATGCCATATAGGTCAATGATGGGTTCTGTGTAGATGTAGAAGTCATACAGGCTCCATCTGTCACAAAGACATTGGTACAGGTATGCAACTGATTCCACTTATTTAAGAGCGAGGTTTTGGGGTCATGGCCCATACGTACACCGCCCATTTCATGAATGTCCAAACCCGGGGCTTGTCTGGAGTCCGTGGTTTTGATATTTATGAATCCTGCTTTGGTATACATCTCTGTCATCTGCTCAAAAAAGTCTTTCAGCATCTTCTCATCATTGTCGTCATAATCAACGGCTATGCTTAACTGAGGGATGCCCCATTCGTCTTTTTTATTATGATCTAGGGCAACATAATTGCTTTCTTTCGGAATGGTTTCCCCCATTATGTGCGAATTCACACTCCATGGCCCTAATTCCTGCTTCATCAGGTTTTCTTTAAGTTGTAAACCAAAGGCATTACCATCTATTTTCATTGGCCTGCTTGCGGCAAATCCAGCTGCATAACCACGTAGAAAATCCGTTTCCTGTTTAAATACATTCCTGAATCTTGGAATATATGCACTGGTAGGACGGCGTCCGTCTGTAGTAAAATCTTTGAATCCATCGTATTGTGCTGAAATGCGACCACGGTAATTATGAAATGCTACATACTTGCCCAGCAAGCCGTTATCATTTCCCATGCCGTTGGGGAATCGCTTTGATATTGAATTGAGTAATAACAGGTTGGTGTTGAGTGCTCCGGCATTTACAAAAATGATTGGTGCATAGAAGTCTATTGCATCTTTGGATTGGGCATCGATTACCCTGACGCCGGTAGCTTTTCCTTTCTGTTCATCATAGATGATAGAATGAGCTACAGAATAAGGACGCAGGGTAAGATTACCTGTTTTTTCCGCCCATGGAATAGTAGAAGCGTTAGAACTAAAATAACCGCCAAATGGACAACCGCGCTGGCATAAGGTTCTCTTCTGGCATTGCGCCCTTCCTTGCTCCAGGTGCATAGGCTGTGGTTGAGTAAGGTGCGCACAACGGGCATAAATAATATGGCGGTCTTTATAATTTTTAGTTACAAAATCTTTGAAATAGTTTTCGACGCAGGTTAGTTCAAGGGGAGGCAGAAATTCACCGTCAGGTAGTTGCGGTAAGCCATCTTTATTACCGGAAATACCAGCAAATTTTTCTACGTAACTGTACCAGGGAGCAAGGTCATTGTACCTGATCGGCCAATCGACTGCAAAACCATCACGGGCGGGGCCTTCAAAGTCAAAGTCACTCCAGCGTTGCGTTTGTCTGGCCCAAAGTAAAGACCTTCCGCCTACCTGGTAGCCCCGGATCCAATCAAATGGCTTTTCCTGCACATATGGATGTTCCTGGTCTTTTACAAAGAAATGCGCAGCGTCTTCTCGAAAAGCATAACAACGGCTTACAATCGGATTCTCTTCCTCGACCTTTTTGGGCATTTGTCCACGGTGCTCAAACTCCCAGGGATATTTATTGGCGGTAGGGTAGTCTTTCAGATGCCTGACATCACGCCCACGTTCCAATACCAGTGTTTTCAGCCCTTTTTCACAGAGTTCTTTGGCTGCCCATCCGCCACTGATGCCAGAGCCAATAACAATTGCATCAAACCTGCGGTTTTTAATATCATTACCCATGAAAATCTATATTTGGAATTCAAGAAAATTGTGGTTCGCTCAATCATCCTCAGACATGTTGCTTATTCCCTTTCAGGGGTTGTGGTAGTTGTATACATCCTTTAAAGCGCCCGGGCGTTAATTCGTAGACCTGCACTTTAGTTAAATAAAATTTTGAGGACATAAAACCTTGAATCGTTAATCCCTTTATTGTTTTGTAGAAAGCCTGGACATCTTCGGGCACGTTTTTCTTTCTTTCCATTTGCAGTAAAACACCGTCCCGTTGAGTGGGCGTTAACTCTATAAATGATTTTTGGGTGCTTTTTTGAACAAACTTGCCAAAAGCTTTTAGGCCCTTTTCAAACTTCTTCTGATCTTCTTTTGTCCTGCAATCATCTATCGTTTTTAAGATATAAAGGTGTGTATAGGTGTCTTTCGCTCCAGGTGTATCTGTTTTTGGAATGATGGTTTCCGAGAGTTCTGCCAGCAAATGCTCGTCATTGCCCGTCAGGGCGAGATTCTTCAGTTGAATAGATGTTGTTGCATCGTTTTTATGCAGGCAAGATGGAAGAAAGATCACTCCTCCGGTAACGACTAAAAGATTTTTTAGGACAGATCTCCTGTCTAAATTCATATGGCAATGTTTAAGAAAGTCTATTAAGCGAAATCTGAAGTTAAAGGATGTTTTGCGAAATATGTAGAATGTGGAGTAGGAATTTTGGATATGCAGGTGTTGAAATAGGTAACTAGAGGAGAACTCATAGAACAGCATCCTTGTCACAATAATATTTATATAGCCAAGTTGATATTTTTTTATAGGTATTCGATATTTCAAAATTTAAAATCTGGTTTTAGGAAATAATTAACAAAAAAAAGGGTTAAATTAATAGTAGTATTTTAATGTTCTCACACTAAAATTGCTTGCTATGCCATTGAAACTAATTGCACGGAGGCTGCTATTGGCCCTGTGCCTAACCTGTTTTACTTCACTTTTATTTGCACAGCAGAAGACATTTACGGGAAAGATAACCGATATGAATGGGCAACCCGTTGGGGGGGCAACCATTACGGTTAAAGGAACAACGCTCGCTGCATTGACAGATGATAATGGTAATTTCAGCATTTCTGTTCCTGCTGGCAGGGAGGCCCTCATTGTTTCATATGTAGGATATGAAACAAGGGAAATTCCGCTGGGGGCAGAAAACAATCTTTCCCTTTCACTGAAACCAACTACTACATCACTAAACGAGGTAGTGGTAACGGGGTACTCAACGCAGAAAAAAAAGGATATTATCGGGGCGGTTTCTGTGGTGAATACAGAAGATCTTAAATCAACACCCTCTGCCAACTTATCCGCCCAGTTACAGGGCCGTGCAGCCGGTGTTGTGGTAAGCAATACTGGGCAGCCTGGTTCTGGTGCTGTTGTACGGATCAGGGGTTTCCAATCGTTCGGAAACAACAACCCATTATATATAATTGATGGAGTTCCTACAGAAGATCCATCGTCGTTAAACCCACAGGATATTGAATCCATGCAGGTATTAAAAGACGCCACTGCTTCAGCTGTTTATGGAACGCGGGCTGCCAATGGTGTAGTGATCGTCACTACAAAGCAAGGCAGAATGGGAAAGGCCCAGGTTTCGTATGATGGTTACGTAGGTTTTCAAACCATTACAGATGACATGGTACCTGATTTGCTGAACACCAGTCAATATATGGAGTACCTGACAAGGTCCACAACTCATAGTAATGACCCTGCATTGAATTATAAACACCCGGTTTTTGGTGCCAATGGATCGTTTGCAGTCCCTGATTATATTGTGGTAAGCTCCGCATTTAAAGGTGGTGTTCCCGCTGGTGATCCAAAAGCAGATCCTTCCTTGTATTCACTGGATCCTTTGTACCAGATATTAAAAACCACACCCGAAGGGACTGACTGGTTTGATGCCGTTCTTAGAAATGGCATTATCCAAAGCCACCAGGTTACTGCTACAGGGGGTACCGATAAGGCGCTTTATTCTGTCGGATTGAATTATTTTGACCAGGAAGGAGTTTTCAAGTATACAGATTATAAACGTTATACGGTTCGTGCCAATACCAGTTTTAAGCCCAAAAGCTACTTTAGATTTGGAGAAAACCTCCAGGTAAGTTATGAAGACCGCCTCGGTGGTGATCAAAGAGGAGAGGAAGGCGCCTGGTCTTGGGCATATAGAATGGTACCTTATATACCTCTTTACGACATTAAAGGCGGTTTTGGAGGTAATGCTGTTGGTGAATCGGGAAATGGTTCCAGTCCTCTTGCTACGTTGATCAGGGATTCTGACGACAAGAACATTTATTACAAGCTTTTTGGAAATGTGTTTGCAGAAGTTATTCCCGTTAAATACCTGACCGCACGTACTTCATTTGGCGTTGATCTAGGTAGTCAGTATCAAAGAGATATAGCAAGAAAGACATATGAACGTGCAGAAAACCGGGCAGTCACTCAATTAAATGAGCGGACATACAACAGCATTAACTGGACCTGGACCAATACGCTAACTTTTCAAAAACAAATTGCCACAGATCATGACCTGAAAATTTTGGTGGGCACCGAAGCAATTAAAAGGAAGTTCAAGGTTGTGCGTGCTTCTGGACAAAGGTTTGATTTTGACAATGACGATTTTATACAGCTTGACAGAGCCGGGCTGTTACCTGGTGATAGAAACGTTTTCAATTACAACCTGGACGAGGAAAACATCCCAGGCTTAGAAACTGTAACGATTAGTTCTCTATTTGCAAGAGCGGATTATGCTTATAAAGGAAAATATCTTTTGAACGCAACGATAAGAAGAGACGGAGCTTCTGTTTTTGGTCCGGAAAACCGTTATGCTAATTTCCCTTCTGTTGGTGTAGGCTGGCGTATTTCTGAGGAAGACTTTATGAAATCACTCACTTGGGTAACCGATCTGAAATTACGTGCCGGCTGGGGTGAAGTGGGCAGTATTGGTAATGTACGTGCACTCAATCAATATACATCCTTTACATCTACTGCAGGCTCAACCAACTATGATATTGGCGGTAATAATACTTCTGCTGTTACAGGTTATAGAGTAGGCACGATTGGAAATCCTTCTACCAAATGGGAAACGACTGAATCTAAGAATATTGGCCTGGATCTTACCATTTTTCAGGGGAAATGGGATTTCACTTTTGACTACTACCATAATGACACCAAAGACCTGTTGGTGCCCAAGTTGAGAAACGGTTTAGAGCCTCTTGCTACGCAGCCGCAGGAAAACATAGGCACTATGCGCAACAGTGGATTTGAGATTTCAGTAAACCACCATGGCGCCATTACCACTGATCTGAATTATGATTTTTCGCTGAACTTCTCTCATTATAAGAATGAACTGACAAAAATGAATGAGGAAGGTACGGTTCGATTGGTAAATTTTGATCGTTTAAATAATGCCTTAATAACCCGTGCAGGAGATCCGATTTCTTCTTTTTACGGATACCAGATTGATGGTTTCTACAATACCGACGCGGATGTGAACAGGGGACCTAAGATTAATGGCGCCCCAGGAACTATAGGCACCTGGAAGTATAAAGACATAGACGGTGATGGAGATATAACGACAGCAGACAGGGTAATATTGGGCAGTCCACATCCTGATTTCCAATTAGGTGCTAACCTGGGACTCAACTGGAAAAACTTTGATTTCAACCTATTCCTGTTTTGGAATCAAGGCAATAAAATATACAACTATACAAAGTATTACACTGATATGCGTGTGTTTGTGGGTGGCGTAAGCACAAGAGTGCTAAACGATACCTGGACCCCGCAAAATACGAATGCAAAACTTCCAGTACTGCAACCTGGTCAAAACGGTTTTACTTCATTTGTCCGCGCTAACTCTAACTCATACTATGTAGAAGATGGTTCTTATCTAAGAGCCAAAAACATTCAATTGGGATACACCTTGCCTAAGAGCATGATCAGCAAGATAGGAATGTCTAATATCAGGTTGTATGTTCAGGCCCAAAACCTGTTCACCATCACTAATTACAGTGGCCCTGATCCAGATCTGAGCGTGATCAACAACAGGGTAGATGATATTTCAACCGATACCTTTATAGGTGTTGATCGAGCCGGGTTCCCAACTCCTAAGCAGTTTCTCTTAGGATTAAATGTTTCTTTCTAATCCTTAAATCTTACTAAGTATGAAAAATATATTGATAAAATATTTATTTGTAACACTGGTTGCAGTCACGATTGTCCTATATGCCTGTAAAGACGACTTTTTAGAGCCTGCCCCCCAAGGCGTTTATACTGAAGCGCAACTCACCAACAAGCAAGGGCTTAATGGCGCATTGATCAATGCTTATGCAACATTGGATGGTAATGAAGCTACCTGGTATGCGGGCGCCAGCAATTGGCTTTGGGGCAGTGTATTAGGGGGAGATGCTTACGAAGGCACAGAACCAACTGACCAGGTAGATCTAAACCCTATTATGCGTTTTGAAGTGCAATTCAGTAACCCTTATGTTTTAAATAAATGGAATGGGATCTGGGATGGTGTTGGACAGGCCAACCAGGTGTTGAGATTACTGCCTAAGGTTAAGGATATGAGTGATGTTGAGAAAAAACAGGTCGAGGCCGAAGCTCGCTTTTTAAGAGGACATCATCATTTTGAAGGGAAGAAGGTGTTCGGTAACATTCCTTTTATTGACGAAACTGTAACAGATTTTAAAGTTCCCAATACCGATGGCAGTGGCAATTATGTGAACATCTGGCCACAGATTGAAGCAGATTTTAAATTCGCATTTGATAATCTAGATGAAGTGAAGCCACACGTTGGCAGGGCCAATAAATGGGCTGCAGCAGCTTTCCTGGCAAAAGCTTATATGTTCCAGAATAAATTTGCTGAAGCGAAACCTCTTTTTGACCAGATCATTGCAAATGGGAAGACCAGCAGAGGCGTTAGATATCAGTTGGCGATCAATTATCATGAAAACTTCAGGGTGGCTACAGAAAATAACCGGGAAACAATTTTTTCAATACAAGCGTCTTATGGTGATGGATCTAATACCAATGGAAGTTACGATCTGACTTTGGCTTTTCCACATTCTCCTTCAACGCCTGGAGCAGGATGTTGTGGATTTTTTCAACCATCACAGAGCCTGGTAAATGCTTATCAAACAAATTCTGCTGGTTTGCCTTTGCTTGATACTTATAACAATTCTAATGTTACAAGTGATGAGAACTTACTTTCCTCTGAACCTTTTACTCCATATGCCGGTAATCTTGACCCACGACTGGATTGGTCTGTAGGAAGGAGAGGCATTCCTTATTTGGATTGGGGAATTCACCCCGGTAGAAGCTGGATTAGAAAAGTTGATTGGGGCGGACCTTACTCTCCTAAGAAAAATGTGTTTTATAAAGCAGATCTTGGTACACTGGCAGGTGCAGTAGGCTGGGGTTGGAATAACGATGCCTTGAACTATACCATCATGCGTTATGCTGATGTATTGCTGATGGCTGCAGAAGCTGAAGTGGAGGTTGGTAGTTTAGCCAAGGCAACAGAATATGTGAATATGATAAGGGCCAGAGCCGCTGCTTCGCCGGTAAAAAAAGATGACGGAACAAATGCTGCTAATTATGTCATTGGTCCATATCCAACTTTTACGAATAAAGATGAGGCAAGGAAGGCCGTACGCTTTGAAAGAAAACTGGAACTGGCAATGGAAGGCCATCGTTTATTTGACCTGAATCGCTGGGGCATTGCAGCCGAAACTATAAATGGTGAATACCTGTCTAAAGAATCATCCAGACGTGCTTCTGCATTAGGAGGCGTTGTTTTTCAAAAAGGAAAACATGAGTACTTACCTATTCCAGAGTTCGCTATCACTCAAAGTATGAAAGATGGTAAGGCAACTTTAAAACAAAATCCTGGTTACTAATTGGGCCTTGAGAGTGCTGAACATTTATTTTATTATTCAGAAATAACCATACGGAATAATTATACGGAACCACCTTTCTTAAGGTGGTTCTTCCTGTTTGTGTTATTGATACTATATGCTTTTGAATCATGTAACGATATGGTTTTTTTAGAGCATTCTTTGTAACTTACCTGATACAATGCTTACCATATATCACCGCTTTTTGCTTCTTCTTCTCACTGCAGTTGCTTTTAGCTGCCAGGGTAAAAAAATGTTTGAACAAATTGATTCCTCTCATTCCGGAATTCATTTCAATAATCAAATAGAAGATGACGATACACTTAATATTTTAAATGTAGAAAATATCTATAACGGAGGTGGTGTTGGTATTGCCGATTTTAATAACGATGGCTTACAGGATATTTACTTTACGGCCAATATGGTTTCCAATAAACTGTACCTGAATAAAGGTGATTTTCAGTTTGAAGATATTACGGATGATGCAGGTGTTGGTGGTGATGGCCGCTGGTGCCGCGGCGTAAGCATTGTGGATATCAATAATGATGGTTTGATGGATCTATACGTTTCTGCTTCTTTGCTATCAAACCCTAAAAAAAGAGAAAACCTTTTGTACATCAATGAAGGGATGAATGCCAAAGGGATTCCTCATTTTATAAATAGGGCAGTGGAATATGGACTGGCTGATACCAGTCATTCAACCATGGCTGCTTTTTTTGATTACGACAATGATGGAGACCTGGATATGTATCTGTTGGTAAATGAAATTGTGAAAGACCAGTATCCAAATACCTTCCGGCCCATTTTAAAAAACAGCGAACATCCTAATACTGATAAACTATTTCGAAATGACTGGGACAATCATCTGAAGCATCCTGTATTTACTGATGTTTCAAAGGAGGCAGGTATAACTGTTGAGGGATATGGTCACGGGGTAAATATTACGGATATCAATAAAGATGGCTGGAAAGATATTTATGTCACTAATGATTTCCTTTCCAATAACAATCTCTTTATCAACAATGGTAATGGTTCTTTTACCGATCAGGCAGCAACTTATTTTAAGCATACTTCCGAAAACTCAATGGGGCAGGATGTGATGGATATCAATAATGATGGCCTGGCGGATGTCATTGAAGCTGACATGAATCCTGAGGACAACTTTCGCAAAAAAATGATGTTGAATCCATTAGGTTATCAGAGATACCAGAACAATGAATATTACGGTTATCAGTATCAATATGTTCGGAATGTAGTGCAGTTGAATCAAGGGCCGCGGTTAGGTCAGAACGATTCTGTTGGCGTACCTATATTTAGTGACATAGCTTTTTCTTCTGGCGTGGCTGAAACTGATTGGAGTTGGGCACCGGTAGTTGCTGATTTTGATAATGATGGCTTTCGTGATATTATCATTACCAATGGCTTTCCCAAAGATGTTACTGATCACGATTTCATAACCTTTCGAAACAAGGCTTGGCTATTGGCTTCTAAAAAGGAAATCCTGGAACAAATTCCACAGGTAAAGATTGCAAACTATGCATTTAAGAATAATGGTGATCTTACGTTCAAAAATGTAACAAAAGCATGGGGCTTAGCAACTCCAACGTTTGCCAATGGTGCTGCATATGCTGACCTGGATAATGATGGTGATCTGGATTTTGTGGTGAATAACATTAACGATGAAGCTTCTATTTATAAAAACAAAGAAAGGGAACACAACCATGAAAAAAATCATTATCTCCGTATCCACCTTGAAGGCGATACAATGAATATAAATGGCTTTGGAACCTGGGTAGAACTTTATTACCAGGGCAAACAACAGGTATATGAACAAACACCTTACCGTGGCTATTTATCATCGATTCAGCAAGACCCGCAATTTGGTTTGGGAGCCGTAGCATCTATTGATTCTGTTGTTATAAAATGGCCTAATGGCAAAATGCAATTATTGCAGAACATAAAGGCTGACCAATTGTTGAAAGTAAACATTAAGAATGCCACTCAGCATTATTCCTTTACTCATGAAACTGTTGCTCAAAATGCAATATTCCGTGAAGTAACTGGTGAACGCAACATTCAGTATGTGCATCAGGACAGTGATTTTGTGGATTTCAATATTCAAAAACTATTGCCTCACAAGTTTACTGAGTACGGGCCTGCATTGGCAGTTGGAGATGTAGATGGAAATGGCCTGGAGGATGTCATTAGCGGCGGTTCTTTTTACTATGGTGAACAAGTTTTTTTACAGCAATTGGATGGCCGGTTTGTTCAACGAAACCTGCAAGAAAAAAAGACAAATAAAGGTGCAGAAGATATGGGTATCTTGTTGTTTGATGCTGATGGAGATCATGATCTGGATTTATACGTGGCCAGTGGCGGATATGAAGCACCAGCCAACAGTATTGCTTACCGGGACAGGTTGTATGTAAACGATGGGAAAGGAAATTTTACTCCAGATACTACTGCCCTGCCGCAGAATCTAACCAGTAAATCCTGTGTTCGTGCTGCTGATTATGATAACGATGGTGATTTGGATTTGTTTATTGCCGGCCGTATTGATCCCTGGAATTATCCTAAACCGGTTTCCAGTTTTATCTACCGAAATGATTCGCAAAATGGAGTGATCAAATTCTCAGATGTCACTGCTTCAATAGCAAAGCCGCTGCTCAACATTGGTCTTATTTGTGATGCTCTATTCACAGATTATGATCATGATGGCTGGCAAGATTTATTGCTTGCGGGAGAATGGAAGCCAATTACTTTACTGCGCAATGAAAAAGGCAGATTTACAAATATTCATCTCCCTATTTCAAATTTATTCGGTTGGTGGAATACAATTGCTCCTGGTGATTTTGATAACGACGGTGATGTAGATTATATAGTGGGCAACCTGGGTAAAAACTCATTCTACCGGGCCAGTGAAAAATACCCGGTTTGCATTACCGCTAAAGATTTTGACAACAATGGCAGCTACGATGCTTTCCCATCACTTTTCTTACCGGTATCACAAAATGATACAACCAGGAAAGAGTTCCCCGCACACCTAAGAGATGAAGTGATAAAACAAATGATTAGTTTAAGAACGAAGTTCCAGAATTATCATTCGTTTGCCATAGCACCAATGGATGAGATGCTTACGGAAGAGCAGCGCAAAGATGCATTGCGCTTACAGGCAAATTATCTGCAATCGGCCTATATGCGCAATGATGGAAATGGTAAGTTTATTCTGCTTCCTCTGCCCATGCAGGCGCAGATTTCAGTTCTGAATGGTATGGTTGCTGAGGATTTTGATGGTGATGGTAACCTTGACCTGGTCATTAATGGCAATGATTATGGAGCAGAGGTATCGGTAGGCCGCTATGATGCTTTAAATGGGTTATACCTGAAAGGTGACGGAAAAGGTAATTTTTCATCTTTATCAATTTTAAACAGTGGCATTTTTATTCCAGGCAATGGAAAGGCCTTGGTAAAACTACGTTCTCAATCGGGTGATTGCCTTTTAGTAGCCAGTCAGAACAAAGGTCCACTGAAGATTTTCCAATTAAAAAAGAGGGTTCAATGTATTCCCTTACAGCCTTCTGATGTCAGTTTTTTGATAAGATATAAGGATGGGCGGATACAAAGGGGAGAAGTATATTATGGTTCTTCTTTTCTGTCACAGTCCGGACGCTTTTTAATCATAAACAATAAAGTGACTTCAGTGGAAGTGATGGATGGCAAGGGAAGAAAGAGGATCATTAGCGGGACTCTGGCCTCATAAACTAATTTCAAATCAGAAAAAATTTCAGCACCAAGATGATCAAAATGCGTCAGGCTATTTATGGGTTTCTGAGCTGCTCTTCTATTTTGGTCATGTTTTATTCCTGCCGGAACTATCATAGAAATCAGTCGCATAAAAATGTTCCTGTATCCAGCATTCGAAAAGGCGAACAATTAGCTGCAAAATACTGCCAGTCATGTCATTTGCTTCCAGAGCCTTCACAGTTAAATGCTAAAAGCTGGGAAGAAGGTGTTTTGCCTAATATGGGACCCTACCTTGGCATTTTTGCTTATGATTTTAAAGTTTATCCTTCAGCTAGGAAAGACCCGAATTTGCAACCTGGCTTTTATCCTTCCAGGCCTGTATTGTCTGCGGTTGAATGGCAGCATATACTGGATTATTATTCGGCAACTGCCCCTGATTCTTTGCCTGGCCAAAATCGCGAAATGCCAATTAGAACAGGCCTGCCACTTTTTGATGTTGAAATACCCATTTCAAATTCCTTCGATCCAACAGTATCTTATATTAAAATTGAAAAACGCAGGTTATTACTGCATGATTTGAAATCACAAAAACTTTGGGTCTACGATAGTTCATTGGCAGTGGTGGATTCGCTGAACTCCAAGGGCTCTATTGTGGATATAGACTTTCAGGAAGACAAGCTGCTGGCCTGCGATATAGGGGAACTCAATCCTAACAATGGAAGATTTGGAAAACTGGCTTATGTTCATTTTGACGCATCAGGTAAATTGGAGCAGGATATAAGCGTGATCATCAAGGATTTGGCCCGGCCCGTGCAAATTACAGAGGCAGATTTGGATGTTGATGGAAAGATGGACCTTGTGGTTTGCGAATTTGGCTTCTTAAACGGGAGCTTGTCCTGGTTTCAGAATATGGGAAATGGAAAATTCCAGCGACATGTCTTACAACCTTTAGCTGGGGCCACTAAAGTTTATGTTCAAGATGAAAACAAGGATGGCCTGCCTGATCTTTGGGTTTTGTTTGCCCAGGGTAGGGAAGGTGTTTTTCTGTATACCAACAAGGGAAAAGGGCAATTCAGAGAAGACGAGGTATTGCGCTTTCCTCCTTTGAATGGTTCAAGTTTTTTTGAATTGGTAGATTGCGACAAAGATGGTTTTAAGGATATTGTATATACCTGTGGCGATAACGCCGATTACTCCAAAGTATTAAAGCCTTATCACGGTGTTTATATTTTTTTAAACGATGGTAATAACAGATTTAAGCAAAGATTCTTTTACCCAATTAATGGATGCTATAAAGCTTTAGCTCGTGATTACGATGGAGACGGAGATCTGGATATTGCCACTATTTCATTTTTTGCAGATTATGCACATCAACCAGAAGAAGGTTTTGTATATTTTGAAAATAAAGGTAATTTCAAGTATACGCCTTCCACCTTTCCCGAAAGTAAGTTGGGTCGATGGTTGACAATGGATGCTGGAGACCTGGACGGTAATGGAACGATTGATCTTGTATTGGGAAATTATTCTGGCGGGCCGCAGTTGATGACACCATCAAGTGACTGGAAGAAAGGCCCCTTTTTTATTTTGCTGAAAAGCAAGTATTGAAATAGACCGCCATGAAAAATGTATTGCTCATTTTGATGTCCTTTGTTTTTCTCGCATCATGTAAACAAACAGGTCAAAAAGCTGATGATCATTTGCTGGCTGATCCCAACCTGCTTCATCGCAATATGAAGCAGCTAACCGAAGTGATCATTCACGATGTCTTTGGTCCACCGGTTGCCAGCCGTATCTACTCCTATACTTCTTTGGCGGCCTATGAAGCAATCCGTTTTGAGCAGGCAGGATATCCTTCACTGGCTGCTCAGCTGAACGGCTTTGCGCCAATGCCTTCTCCTGAAAAAGGAAAACAATACAATTATTTACTGGCTGCTACCAAATCATTTTTTACGGTGGCAGAAAAAATTACGTTCTCAAAAGACACGTTGCTTAACTATCAGAATAAGGTTTATGCAGATTTTAAATCACTCCTTGATATAGACACTTACGAGCGTTCTCTTGATTTGGGAGAGGCTATTGGAAATAAGGTATTGGAAAGAGCAGCAAAGGATAATTATAAGGAAACTCGTGGCATGGCCAAATTTCTGGGTAACAACCAGGCGGGAAAATGGAGACCTACTCCGCCAGATTACCTGGATGGAACAGAACCTTATTGGAGCCTGATCAAGCCTTTAGCACTTGATTCAGCTGCACAATTTAAATGCCCACCTCCACCCCTCTACAAGGTGGATACAATAAGTGATTTTTATAAGATGGTAAAAGAAGTTTATACGATTGGTAATAACCTCACAGAAGAACAGAGAACCATTGCGCATTATTGGGATGATAATCCCTTTGTAATGGAACATTCCGGCCACCTAATGTATGCCAACAAAAAAATTACCCCGCCAGGACATTGGATAGGCATTACAGCTATAGCCTGCAAAAAGAAGCAACTGAACGCTATAGAAACTGCACAAGCTTATGTAGTAACATCTATTGCAATGTTTGATACATTTATCGCTTGCTGGGAAGAAAAATACCGTTCCCAGGTAGTTCGTCCTATTACAGTAATCAACGAGCTTATAGACCGCAATTGGCAGCCAATGTTGCAAACACCAGCCTTCCCGGAATATACAAGTGGACATAGCGGGATTTCAGCAGCCGCAGCTACCGTGCTTACCAAACGCTTTGGAGATAACTTTGCTTTTGAAGACACCAGCGACTTGGAATATATTGGCTCGAAGCGCAATTTTCAATCTTTTGACCAGGCAGCGCAGGAAGCTTCCATCAGCAGGGTGTATGGCGGAATTCATTACCGTACAAGTGTTGATGCAGGAGCAAGACAAGGTAAAACAATTGCAGCGTTTATCAATAATAAGTTGCAACTAAGAGAGTAGGAGGTTGCGATGGCAATCGGTTCTAAAAGCCTGATATTTGCAAAATGACTTCTGGTAAGAACAAGGCAATTTTTATTGATAAAGATGGTACCCTGATCCCGGATATACCCTATAATGTTGATCCGGAGAAGATTAGTTTACAGGAAGGTGCATTAGCAGGATTGCTTCAATTGCAGGAAGCTGGTTATTTACTGATTATCGTCTCCAACCAATCGGGCGTTGCCCGTGGCTTATTTAAAGAGGAAGCGCTGCTCCATGTGCAACATAAGATCGAAACCCTTTTGGCAGAAAAGGGCGTGGTATTGAACGGCTTTTATTATTGTCCCCACTATCCCAATGCTGCCATAAAAGAATATGCAATAGCATGTGACTGCCGCAAACCGCAGCCTGGCATGTTATTAAAAGCCGCCAGGGAACTGGATATCGACTTGTCTCAATCCTGGATGATCGGTGATATGCTCAATGATGTGGAGGCTGGCAAAAAAGCAGGTTGCAAAACTGTTTTGATAGACAATGGAAATGAAAAGGATTACCTAGTCAATGAGGTGCGTACACCAGACTATAATGCACAAAACATTGAAGAGGCTGCAATCCAAATTCTTAAACATGTCAAGGTTTAATTGATCATAGAATAATCTATTTCAACTTATATGCTACAACTGTATTAGCAAAAAATGTTGGCACATAAATAATGCGTTGTTTAGCATCATAGCCAATATCTGCGACATTCCTTTTTTGTTCACGGGTGTCCATCAGTGTCTCCAGTTTCCCGTCTTTTTGCAAATAGTAAAGTACACCAGCCCAGGTAGAGGTAACAAAATCCCCATTGCCAATAGGTTCAATACCATCTCCGCCCAATTCCTGGATACCTACAGTAATTAATTTTTTATCCTTTCCAACTTTATAAACATCCTTTGCTGTCAACATGTAAAGGTCATTGCCATAAGCCTTGAGGCCATTCACCTTGTTAAGGCCGGATAAATAAAGTGTGGGTTTGTTATTGATAATCTGGTGCACGTTACCCAGTTTAGAGTCGGATACGTAAACAGTTCCTTTCTGGTCAACACTGATATCGTTGAGGTTTTGTGCACCATCAACAGCGATCTTCTGGTCTATTTTTCCAGTCTTTGTATCAATGACAACAACTTCTGTAATATCTGCTACAAACAATTTATTGCCAGACAATCCCATTCCTTTGGGCGCATTCAATCCTGAAACCCATGAGGCGTCAAGCACCTTTCCGTTTCTGTCAACTTTGGCAATGCCGCCTTTCCCATCTGCTTCCCAGGGTGCTCCTTTGATCAATGAAACATATAAAATACTGCCGGCTGGTAAAACTGATTCCGGAGTGGTCAGAGTTGTATCGGTTTCCCAGATTTTTTCAATCTGGTGTTGTGCATTTGCCATAAACGCAAAAGAAAACAGGAAGGAAAGAAAAAATAGTTTCTTGAAACAGGTTTTCATTGAATGTTTATTTAGTTAGCAAATCTAAACAGGTTGAGGAAATGTCAGATATTTTCCATGATACATTCAGTATTTTGCATTTTACATTATCTTATTATTCTAATCTATGCTAATGAATATGAACAATATGGAGCAAATACTTCCGCCAGCAACTGCTTTTAACCATTCCATTGATGGCAAGCGAATCCAATTATTCCATCTGAAAAAAGGGGATATCGAAGCTGCTGTAACGAACTATGGTGCAAAGCTGGTGAGCTTGGCTGCGCCTGATAAAGAAGGGAACAGGCTTGATGTCAATATCGGCTTCAGCGATCTTGACCAATACTTCAATGTAAAGGATGCTTATTATGGTGCTACAGTTGGTCGTTATGCCAACCGTATCGCTTTTGGAAAGTTCTCCTTGAATGGAAAGGAATACACGCTTGCCACTAACAATGGCCCTAACCATTTGCATGGCGGTATCAAAGGCTTTGATGATGTTGTGTGGGATGCAGAGCAGAAAGATGAAGCTACAGTTGTTTTCAACTATCTTTCAAAGGATGGTGAAGAAGGTTATCCTGGAAATTTGCAGATTAAAGTGACCTATCATCTGACTGATCAAAACGAACTTCAATTGCACTTCGAAGCAGAAACAGATCAGACTACAATTATCAACCTCACCAACCATGCATATTTTAATTTGAATGGGCAAGGGAGTGGTACGATCTTAAATCATTTGTTGCAAATCAATGCAGATCATTATACGCCAATTGATGAAACATCTATTCCCTTTGGAACCATTGAATCAGTAGAAGGAACTCCTTTCGACTTTCGCCAGCCAACAGTTATTGGCGCCAGGATCAATAACGAACATGAACAACTAAAGAATGGATCAGGCTATGACCACAACTTTGCGTTGAATCAAGAGAATGGCGGGTTAACTTTTGCTGCTGCTGCAATTGGTGATAAAAGTGGAATTAAATTGGAGGTGTTTACAACAGAACCTGGCATTCAGCTATACACCGGTAACTTCATGCCCGGTAAAAACAAGTTTCCCAATGGCGCCACAGATGACAAACGCACTGCCTTTTGCCTGGAAACCCAGCATTTTCCTGATTCACCTAACAAACCGAACTTCCCTACCACAACATTAAATCCCGGCGAAAAGTTCGATTCCCAGACCATATTCAGATTAACTGTTGCATAAATCAAAGAAGCTGGCTTTAGGGCCAGCTTCTTTCTATTCAAATTTATCATTTTGATCTTTCCAAAACCAGGTTCAGACAGATTAAGCAATGATCGTTTCTGGTGTAATAGTCGAAACTACTGATGTGCCGTTTTCAATCTGTGCAATGTAAGCGGTTAGCTCTAACTGCATATGCTCTTGATAAGACTTGCTGATGGCTGCTACCATAGAATCAATAGCTTCTTCCTTCACTATATTGATGGTGCAACCTCCAAAACCTCCTCCCATCATGCGTGCACCTAATACATTTGGATTATTGCGGACCGCATCAACCAAAAAGTCCAGCTCTTTACAGCTTACTTCATACTCTTTGCTCAGACCATCATGCGTTTCAAACATCTTCTTACCCAATGCTTCTACATGACCGGCTTTCAGGTCTTCACAACCATTCAGCAGGCGGCTGATTTCTTCCACCACATATTTACACCTTCTGTAAATCTCTTCATCTTTAGGTGCAACATGTTCATTTAGCATTTCCATGCTGATATCACGCAAACTATTCACCTGGGGATAATGTTCCTTCACCCAGGCTACACCTTGTTCACATTGTGCACGGCGGGTATTATACTCAGATGAAGAAAGGGAATGCTTGACATTGGTATTTAGTAAAAGGATTTTATATCCTTCTAGTTTTAGCGGCACATATTCATATTCCAATGAACGGCAGTCGAGTTTAATTACATGATCTTTTTTACCAAACATAGAAGCAAACTGGTCCATAATACCACACATCACGCCTGCAAATGTATGCTCTGCTTTTTGGGCAATACCTGTCATTTCAGTTTTGGAAATGTCCAAACCGAAAATTTCATTTAGAGCATATGCTGTAGCACATTCAACGGCAGCTGAGGAGGAAAGGCCGGCGCCAAAAGGCACATTGCCATCCACTACCAGGTCGAACCCACTTAATTTATAACCACGTTTTATTGCTTGATCCACTACTCCAAGAATATAGTTTGACCATCCTTCGCCGGGTTTTACATCAGGTAAACTTGTTTCAAAATGTTCATTGAATTCGTTGGCGTAAAGACGTATTTTGTTATCAGCTCTTTTGTGTATGGCTACGTAAACAGCTTTATCAATAGCTGCTGGCAGCACAAAGCCTTCGTTATAGTCGGTATGTTCACCGATAATGTTTACACGGCCGGGAGAACGCACAATAAGCGGTTCTGTACCAAAGAGCTCTTTAAACTTATTGTAAAGTGCTGAAGTGTCGTAGTTGTTTTGTATCATTATTGAACGGTAAGTGTTTGTGGTTTTAAAATTTGATCAATAGTTTGTAGTTCTTCAGAACTGAAGGCATAATTATCAAGGCTTTTGATAGAATCGGTAATTTGCTCTGGTTTGCTTACGCCCAGTAGGACAGATGTAATCCTTTTATCTCTCAACACCCAGGAAAGAGCCATTTGCGCCATTGATTGACCCCGCTCTTTCGCCATTTCGTTCAGCTTGCTTACTTTCCTGACATTCTCCTCAGTAATGGCATCTTGCACAATAGCACCATTACCTAATGGACGCGATGCCCTGGAGCCGGCTGGTATGCCCTTCAGGTATTTGTCAGTTAGAAGCCCCTGAGCGAGTGGCGAAAACGCAATGCAGCCCACTCCTTCTTTTTCCAGCAAAGAGAGCAACCCTTCTTCTTCCACCCAACGAACGAACATGGAATATTTAGGCTGGTGAATTAGGCAGGGCGTTCCAAGAGACTTTAGCAGGGCAAATGCTTTCGCTGCCTCCTCGGGGTGATAATTGGAAATGCCTACATACAAGGCTTTGCCTTGACGGACGATCAAATCCAAAGCTTGCATGGTTTCTTCAAGTGGTGTTTCCGGATCAGGACGGTGGTGGTAAAAAATATCTACGTAATCCAGTCTCATGCGTTTCAAACTTTGATCAAGACTGGAAACAAGGTATTTTTTTGACCCCCAGTCCCCGTAGGGGCCGGGCCACATGGTATAGCCTGCTTTGGTAGAGATGATCAGCTCATCTCTATGGCTGTGAAAGTCTTCTTTTAAAATCTTCCCAAGATTTTCCTCAGCGGAACCGGCAGGCTGGCCATAATTATTTGCTAAGTCAAAATGCGTTATTCCATTATCAAAAGCAGTACGTAGGATATTCTTGCAATTTTGCAGGGGGTCAATATGGCCAAAGTTGTGCCATAAGCCCAGGGAAACAGCTGGTAATTTAAGCCCGCTGATTCCGCATCTTCGGTATTCCATTGAGTGATACCGGGTCAGGTCAGGTATGTAAAGCATCGTGTGTTAATAAGCCATAAAAATAGGGAAAGAAAGTTTTTAAATGGCTGATTGACATTCTTGCGGGTGTTACTGTTCTTTTACACTATCTACAATATACTTGGTTTCTCCTCTCCATGGCAGAGTACCATTCTTCTCCAGGTAATGAACTGTAACATACCTTCCTTGCATGTTCATGAGTTGGTCTGCAACATTTTTTTCCTGAACGGAGAAAAAGAATTTTTCTGAAGCTATGGGAACATTATTGTATCCTCTGACACTACTCAATATCATTTCTCCCTCATAGGTCTTGAAAATGTTGCCCTTATGAGAAAACTTCTGTAGCAAGCCAAAGCGATTTCCACTGCTGTATGTGTAAAAATAATTCCAATAAATATAGATGCCCAAACCTAAAATAATGAAAATAAAAAGCATGGTGAGGTATTTGCCAAACTTGCTTTTTCTCCTTTTTACCGTGAGTTCACTGCTTTCCATATATCTGTTTTAATTATTACATTAATACAAATTTACATGCCACGAGTTCTTCCTAAACGGATCTATCCATATGAAATTAGTATTGTAATGAGATGCTGGTTTTACGAACCCAAATAAAAAAGACCAGGTAAACCCCTGGCCTTTTTTATTTGAATTTATTGTTAGTGTTTATACATCAATCCTTGCATATTTCGCATGGCTTTCAATAAACTCCCTGCGCGGAGCCACTTCATCGCCCATCAACATGCTGAAGATACGGTCAGCTTCTGCGGCGCTTTCAATGGTAACTTGTTTAAGTGTGCGGGTATCCGGATTCATGGTGGTGTCCCACAATTGATCGTCGTTCATTTCACCCAAACCTTTGTAACGTTGAATGTGTACGCTGCCTTCGTTACCACCACCTAATTTTTCTACCAGCTGCTTGCGTTGCTCTTCATTGTACGCATAAGCCTGTTCTTTCCCTCTCTTCACCAGGTAAAGAGGTGGCTGGGCGATATATACATAACCCTGCTCTACCATCTCCTTCATATAACGATAGATAAAGGTTAGGATCAGTGTAGCAATGTGGCTTCCGTCCACGTCGGCATCGGTCATGATAATTAACTTGTGGTAGCGGAGTTTTGCCAGGTTTAAGGCTTTGGGATCATCCGGAGTTCCGACAGTCACACCTAATGCAGTGTACATATTGCGGATCTCTTCGTTCTCGTAGATCTTATGCTCCATGGCTTTTTCCACGTTCAGGATCTTACCGCGGAGGGGGAGAATGGCCTGGAAGCTCCTGTCGCGACCTTGTTTAGCCGTACCACCCGCTGAGTCACCCTCAACCAGGAATAGCTCGCAACGCTCAGCATCCCGCTCAGAACAATCTGCCAGTTTACCAGGTAAGCCCCCACCACTCAGTACGCTTTTACGCTGTACCAGTTCACGGGCTTTACGCGCAGCGAACCTTGCTTGAGCTGCCAGGATTACTTTATTGATAATGTTTTTAGCTTCCTTTGGATTTTCCTCCAGGTAAGCTTCTAAAACTTTCGAAACTGTTGTTTCTACTACGCCACTTACTTCGTTATTACCCAATTTGGTCTTGGTCTGGCCTTCAAACTGAGGCTCAGGAACTTTAACCGAAATAATGGCGCTCAGACCCTCACGGAAATCATCTCCTTCAATAGCTACTTTGGCTTTTTCAAACAAGCCCTGTTTGTCTCCATAAGATTTGAACACACGGGTCAAAGCACGGCGGAAACCAGTTACGTGGGTGCCACCTTCAATGGTGTTGATATTATTTACGTAAGAATAAATGTGTTCGTTAAAGCTGTCATTATACGTTGTAGCAACTTCAACAGCTACATTGGTTTTTTCATCGCGGCCTTCTACATACAGAACTGTAGGCAGCAAAGAGGTACGGCCGGCGTTTTTATCCAGCATTTCCACAAACTCCACGATGCCACCCTCGCTGAAGAAGGTTTTTGAATAGGTCAGACCACTTTCCTCGTCTTTTTCACGCAAGTCATGCAGCGTAATGCTGATACCACGGTTCAGGTAAGCTAATTCCCGCAAACGACCTTCAAGAATATCTTTTTTGTAGGTGGATGTAATGAAAATGGTCTCATCAGGCCAGAAGTGAACTCCTGTACCAGTCTGTTCACTGGCGCCAATTTCACGTACGGCATATTGCGGAATGCCCCGACGGTATTCCTGTTCAAAGATCTTTCCCTCACGCTGCACTGTTACGTGCAACTTTGTACTCAATGCGTTAACGCAGCTTACACCCACACCGTGTAAACCGCCCGAAACCTTATAGCTGCCTTTGTCGAACTTACCACCGGCGTGCAAAACCGTCATAACCACTTCCAGCGCAGAACGACCTTCTTTGGCGTGCATACCGGTAGGAATACCGCGGCCATCGTCCTGAACAGAAATGGAGTTGTCTTCATGAATGTTAACGGTAATGTTTTTACAATAACCGGCCAGGGCTTCATCAATTGAGTTGTCAACAACTTCGTACACCAGGTGGTGTAAACCTTTTTCACCAATATCACCAATGTACATCGCGGGACGTTTACGAACCGCTTCCAATCCTTCCAAAACCTGGATACTGTCGGCCCCGTAATTAGGAGTTGTTGCAGGTGCCGGCGCTGCTATCGAATCTAAAATATCGCTCATTATCAATTAGATATTTGAATAATACTGGGCGTGGCCCATTCTTGCAAATATATCGAAAATAAGCCGCTTAATGGATCTGTAAGACGTTAAAAAACAAGAATTCAAGGCTTAAATCTGCACTTTGAGGCATTTATATAACATCTACAGCTAAAACTGTAATATGAAGGGGCTATACTTCTTCAAAGGCCTAATAAAAAGCCCTGGTCGATGCCAGGGCTATAAACAAATTTTATAAATGTATTTATATGCTTATAATAATTATAAGCTATTCACTCTTTCTGCTACCAATTGCCTGACGAGTTCTTCCAATTCCTGGATTCGTCTTTCCATTTCAGGTAAATTACGGAAAACTGCCTGGCTGCGCAAGGCACTGGTATAATCGTAAGCTGGGGAACCGGTAACTGCCGTATTAGGGCTTTTCAACGATTTGCTTACCCCACTCTGTGCATTGATTTTAGAACCATCAGCTATGGAAATATGTCCTACAATTCCAGCCTGGCCACCAATCATGACATGGTTACCAATTTTAGTGCTACCTGAAATACCTGCCTGGGCAGCTATCACGGTACTGTTACCAACTTCCACATTATGGGCAACCTGGATAAGGTTGTCCAGCTTTGCTCCAGCCTTAATAAAGGTAGATCCGATGGTAGCACGATCAATAGTGGTATTGGCACCGATTTCTACCTGGTCTTCAATCACCACATTTCCTATTTGTGGTACTTTTTTGAAAGAGCCATCAGCCTGTGGTGCAAAGCCAAAACCGTCACCGCCGATTACAGTCCCGGCATGTATGATCACATTATTGCCTAAAACGCAATCATGATAAATTTTAACGCCAGGATGAATAATGCAGTTGCTACCAATCTTTACATTATTGCCAATATAGGTATTGGGATAAATTTTGGTGTTGTTTCCGACTTTTACATGATTGCCTAGGTAACTGAATGCCCCGATATAAACATCCGTACCTAATGTCACCGTAGGTGCAAGGTAGGATGGTTGCTCAATGCCTTTTAATTGTTGGCGGGCTACTTCTTCATATTTACTTAAAAGCAGGGCAAATGCTGAATAGGCATCCGGAACCCTGATAAGCGTAGGACGGACAGCGTGTTTCAGTTCGTAACCCTCGCTTAAAATGACAATCGATGCATGAGTCGTATAAAGAAATTCTTCGTATTTAGGATTGGCGAAAAATGTAAGTTGATGCTGTTCCGCTTCTTCTATCTTTCCAAAAGAAGTTACGACGGCTTCGGCATTCCCTTCTATTTTTCCATTTATTAAAAATGAAATCTGAGCGGCTGTAAACTGCATACTTTGTTGTTATCGCTAATAGTAAAATGAGTTTCAGGTCAGCAAATCGTTCAATTAAAATAAAATACCGGGCAAAGCTTTATGAGCACCAGTATTGACTTATTTTATTGTAAAGAGTTTAATGAACATTCGCTTGTAAAAAGCTATTGAAATTGCTATCTGATTGGTATTCAATAGGTAAGATTTCCTTAACTTATTATAATTACCAGATTGTTAACTTTTTCAACTTTTATTGCCCTTGCTTTTTAAGTCGCAAAATTATTCAAAGCGGCAAAGGTAGTACTTTTTAACAGGGGAGGCGAAGTGTTGATGAATTAAAGCATTTTGAATTTTAGAAATATCAGTTACTGTACCATTTTTAAACAAAACTTTAATACGTTCGTCATTAGGATTATAAGTTGTATTCACTGCTTCGCCCTTAAATACCAAATAGCCAGCCTCATAGTCAGAAATATTGAGTTGGCGGGCAACTTTAGAACACTTTTCTTCTGTTTCTTCTTTTGAAAAAGGCTCAGTTCGAAATTCTACTTTCAGTAACCTTCGGTTAACCAAGCCTTTGCACAATAGGGAAAGTACAACGTCCTGGTGGTTGCACCAGTTTTTTAGGGTGCACATAACATCAGTATCATCAAGACAGCAAAACTTCTCCAGGTGATTTCTAAAGTCGTTGGTATACTGATGGTCCTTTAAAAAGAAATCCAGGGCTTCAGAAGCTGCATGCAGTTCTATACCATTTTCTAATAATTCCTGTGCTCTTTTAATTATTTTAACCAGCATTTTTTCTGCCGCTACTACAGTTTTGTGCAGGTACACCTGCCAATACATAAGCCGTCGGGCTACCAGGAACTTTTCTACTGAATAAATTGCTTTTTCTTCAATTACAAGCTCGCCATTGTGTACTGCCAGCATTTTTAAAATTCTGTCATAACCTATAACTCCTTCTGCTACCCCGGTAAAAAAGGAATCCCGGCTTAAATAATCCATCCGGTCCACATCCAATTGTCCTGAAACCAGTTGGTGCAGAAACTGTTTGGGATGTTTGCTACTTAAAATATCGATGGCCATTTGCAGTTTGCCATCAAACTGCTGGTTCAAAAGCTCCATCATCATTACCGAGATCTGTTCGTGGTGTACCCCTTTAAGCAGTTTTCTTTCTAGTGCATGGGAGTAAGGTCCATGGCCAATATCGTGAAGCAGGATGGCGATCTTGGCACCTCTTTCTTCTTCTAAGGATATATCAACGCCCTTGTTGCGCAATTCATTAAGGGCATTATGCATCAGGTGATAAGCTCCTAACGAATGGTGCAGGCGCGTGTGCACGGCTCCCGGGTATACCAGTGAAGCGAAAGCCATCTGGTGAATTCGCCGGAGTCGTTGATAATAAGGGTGTGCAATAATTTTAAAGATCAGCGGATCGTCTATCGTTATAAATCCATAAACAGGGTCATTGATAATTTTGCGTAAGGCCATAAGATAAATGTAAAATAAAGTGCGAAGGTAGAATAACAAAAGCTCCTGCCATTTAGAAATAAACTCGTCTTTAATCATACCAATATATGATCTCCGCAATTGCAGGCTCTAGAGACAGTTTTTATTTTATAGAAGGTTTTAGAAACGATAAGTGATTGATAATCAATATGTAATATGTCAAGGTGTATCGTTCCCGCTATATTTGGTTTTTCTTCTGCTTTATGCGGTACATATTTGGTAATTTTCAAAGTTCAAATCGTAGTTCCTTAATCGTAAATAATATATAAACATGGTTTTGGCTAAAATAGTTTGGGTAGATGATGAAATTGAAAGTCTGCAATCGCAAAAGATCTTCCTGGAAAATAAAGGATATGAAGTACAAACTTTTACGAATGGCTTTGATGCAATCGATTATGTAAAAGAAAATGTAGTAGATGTAGTGCTGCTGGATGAAACCATGCCTGGAATCACAGGACTGGAAACACTCGCAAAAATTAAAGAGATCAACGCCCAGATTCCAGTAGTGTTGATCACAAAAAATGAAACAGAAAACCTGATGGATGAAGCCATTGGGAGTCAGATAACAGATTATCTTATTAAGCCGGTGAGACCCAATCAGGTATTGCTGAGTTTAAAAAAAATCATTGATAATAGACGCCTTGTCGCAGAAAAGACGACTTCTGCTTACCAGCAGCAGTTTCGTAATTTATTTATGGCGTTGAACAGTAACCCTGATTTCAATGAATGGATGGATATCTATAAAAAACTAGTGTATTGGGAGTTGGGGCTTCAGAAAAGCGATTCCCCTGAAATGCAGGAAGTGCTGCAAACACAAAAGGGCGAGGCTAATACTGAATTTTTTAAGTTCATTTCCCGCAATTACGCTTCATGGTTAAAAGACAAAGGATCCAAAGCGCCGGTGATGTCCCATACATTAATGAGGGAAAAGATATTGCCTCATGTTGAAAAGGGAACGTCTACTTTTTTAATATTGATAGATAACCTGCGATTTGACCAGTGGAAAACCATACAACCCATATTTGCTGAAAGTTTTCGTATAATGGAGGAAGATACCTTTTATAGTATTTTGCCTACAGCCACTCATTATGCACGTAATGCCATCTTTGCCGGAATGCTGCCTATCGAAATAGAAAAGCGTTATCCTACGCAATGGAAAAACGATGACGAAGAAGGAGGAAAAAATTTATTTGAAGAAGAATTCTTTCAATCTCAACTCAAAATACTCGGAATAACAAACCTGCGCTTTTCCTATACTAAAGTCCTGAACAACCAGGCAGGGCTTGAGTTGGTCAATAACATTCATAACCTCCTGGTAAATGACCTGAATATAATTGTATACAATTTTGTAGATATGCTGAGCCATGCGCGAACAGAGATGGAGGTGCTGAAAGAATTGGCTGGCGATGAAACCAGTTACCGCAGCATTACAGCCTCCTGGTTTGAGCATTCACCTCTTCACCAGGCATTGAAAAAAGTAGCTGATAAAAATATTAAACTGATATTGACTACAGATCATGGTAGTGTACGTGTTAAAACACCGGCTAAAGTTATTGGCGATAAGCAGACGACCACCAATCTGCGTTACAAACATGGTCGCAATTTGAATTATAATCCGAAAGAAGTATTGGCCTTCCGCGATCCAAGGGAAGGCGGCCTGCCCGTTCCAACAGTAAACTCTTCCTACATCTTTGCTGGTGAGGATACCTTCTTATGTTACCCCAACAACTATAATCATTATGTAAACTATTACCGCAACACCTTCCAGCACGGCGGTGTAAGTCTCGAAGAAATGATCGTACCGGTAATTAAGATGGTTAGTAAATAGCTGAATTATGAAATACACACAAACAACATTAAATAAAATTGAAAAACTTGTTGAAGAACAGCACTATGTGATCCGCTATGAAAGAGGAACCTTTCAAAGCGGATACTGTATCCTGGAACAAAAAAAAGTAGTGGTGCTGAATAAATTCCTGACACTGGAAGGAAGAATTAATGCTTTGATTGAGTTGATTCCTCAATTCAATTTTGATCCCAGCACCCTTTCTCCTGAAAGCGCAAAAGTCTATCACGACATCATGAGCCGGGTAAAGCAAAGTGGTGCTGAGGAACAAGCAGGCAATCAATAATTATTGATTAATAACTATTTGTAATTAACTGGCAGCAGAAATTTTTGTAAGAATACTGGTAATCATAATGAATCCTATCAATCCGCGGTTTACATTTACACCGTGAGCAGTCCGCCATTGACCATTACTTTTCTCGGAACGGGCACCAGCAGTGGAGTGCCTATGATCGCTTGCGGATGTTATGTCTGCACATCGTCTGATAAGAAAGATAAACGCCTGCGCAGCAGTATTCTCGTGCAGTCTCCTAAGACTACAATAGTGGTTGATACCACACCTGATTTCCGTTATCAAATGTTAAGAGCCCAGGTAAAAAAGCTGGATGCTGTATTATTTACGCATCCTCATAAGGACCATATAGCAGGTCTTGACGATATAAGGGCTTTTAATTACCTGCAGCAACAATCTATGCAGGTATACGCCAATCAAATGACAATAGACGGATTGATGCGTGAGTTTGCTTATGCTTTTGCAGATAAAAAATACCCCGGCATTCCGGAAATTGATTTAAATACCATAACTGAAGAACCATTTTATATTGGAGATATCCCTGTAACGCCCATTATGGTCTGGCATTTAAAGATGCCGGTTTACGGCTTTCGTTTTGGTCCTTTCACCTATATTACAGATGCTAACCGCATTGAAGATGGAGAAAAGGAAAAGATTGCAGGAAGCCAGGTCATAGTACTGAATACATTGCGAAAGGAACCTCATATTTCTCATTTCTCCTTAAGTGAAGCTATTGAACTTGCTGATGAATTGGCGATCCCGGATGCTTATTTTACCCATATATCGCACCAATTAGGCCGGCACAATGAAATAGAAAAAGAACTCCCCTCTGGCAGGCACCTTGCTTACGACGGGTTGATTCTGAATTTATAAGATCAATATTCCAAATCCCCTTTTGGATGCTTATATTTGGAATAGCAGTTCTTTGCGACTGCTTTTTCATCTTAACCCTTAATTATGGATTTCGAGATTTCAGAAATTACTTCACAGGTCGCACAAACAGCAAGGGATTTCGCACAACAGTATATCAAACCCTATGTAATGAAATGGGATGAAAGCCAGGATTTCCCTATTGAGCTTTTTAAGAAAATGGGAGAGATCGGCTTAATGGGCGTTCTGGTTCCGGAACATTATGGTGGTACGGGATTAGGCTATTATGAATACAAAGTCATTATAGAAGAAATTGCCAAAGTAGATGGGTCCATAGGCTTAAGCCTTGCGGCTCACAATTCATTATGCACTGGACATATCCTTACTTTTGGCAATGAGATACAAAAGCAAAAATACCTGCCCAAATTAGCAACAGCTGAATGGCTGGGAGCCTGGGGGCTTACCGAACCCAATACCGGTAGCGATGCCGGCAATATGCGCTGTACTGCTGTCCGCGAAGGTGATCATTGGGTGATCAATGGCACTAAAAATTGGATCACGCATGGCCGTAGCGGAGATGTGGCGGTGGTGATTTGCCGTACCGGCGAACCGCGTACTAAGGACAATGCTACTGCCTTTATTGTTGAAAGAGGCAGTCCGGGCTTTAGTGGGGGTAAAAAAGAAAACAAGCTAGGTATGCGCGCCAGCGAAACAACAGAGATGGTTTTTTCTAATTGCGTTGTGCCGGATGCGAACCGCATAGGAGAGGTGGGTGATGGCTTTCGTCAGGCATTAAAAGTGTTGGACGGCGGGCGAATTTCCATAGCTGCACTTGCACTTGGTATTGCCAAAGGTGCCTATGAGGCCGCTTTACAATATTCAAAAGAGCGCCAACAGTTTGATAAACCCATTTCTTCTTTCCAGGCAATAGCTTTCAAATTGGCAGATATGGCTACTGAGATTGTTGCTGCAGAAATGCTGATCTACAAAGCCTGCGATCTGAAACAGCGAAATGAACCTGTAACCACGCAGTCTGCAATGGCGAAATATTATGCCAGTGAAATGTCCGTAAAAGTTGCCAACGATGCCGTTCAGATATTCGGTGGGTACGGTTATACCAAAGACTTTCCTGTAGAAAAGTATTACCGCGACGCCAAACTATGCACCATCGGTGAAGGAACCAGCGAGATACAAAAAATCGTCATCAGCCGTGAAGTGTTGAAATAAGGGGGCCTACTTCACCTCCTGCATCTGTACCAGCCGGTAATAGTACCCTCCCTTTTCCAATAACTCTTGGTGTGTACCCCTTTCAACAATCCTGCCCTTCTGCAGCACAATGATTTCGTCTGCATGGCGGATTGTGCTCAGGCGGTGGGCTATTACAATAGAAGTGCGGTTTTGCATCATATTATTAATGGCGTCTTGCACCAGTCGTTCACTTTCTGTATCGAGCGCAGAAGTAGCTTCATCCAATATCAAAATCGGAGGGTTTTTCAGAACGGCCCTGGCTATAGTTAAGCGCTGACGTTCGCCGCCGCTTAGTTTGCTGCCCCTGTCTCCAATATTAGTATCAAACCCTCTTTCTTTCTTTGTAATGAACTGGTAGGCATTAGCTACCTTGGCCGCCGCTTCAATCTCTTCCAGTTTTGCAGATTGCTTACCCAACTGGATGTTGGCAGCTATCGTATCATTAAATAAAATAGGTTCCTGTGTAACAATACTGATTTGATCCCTTACCGATTCGAGGGAGTATTCTTTTATATTGACGCCGTCTACCAGCAATTCTCCGCTTGTAACATCATGAAAACGTGGAACCAGGTCAGCCAGGGTCGATTTACCTGCACCTGATGATCCTACCAATGCTACCGTTTTTCCCTTTTCTATCTTCAGGTTGATGTTTTCCAATACACTGACCCCATCATACGCAAACGAAACATTACGCAGTTCAATACTGTGCTGGAAGATTTCAAGCCTTTTCCCGTTTATATTATCATCTACTGTATTCTTTGTAAGCAATACTTCTTCTATGCGTCCAATGGCTGCTGTCCCCTTTTGCATATTGCTGAACGAAGTGGAAAGTGATTTGGCAGGGTTGATAATATTATAAAATAAGGCCAGGTAGGTAATGAAAGCCGATGCCTCCATAATTCTTCCTTTCAATACCAGCGATCCACCAAAATATAGAATACCGCAAAACACCATAACGCCTAAAAATTCCGACATGGGTGATGCCAGGTCGCGGCGTGTAATCATTTTGTTCTTGGCCTCTAATAATTTTTTATCAATACTGAAAAACTTTTTACGCAGTAATGGTTCAATATTGAATGCTTTGATCACACGCAGGCCTAACAATGTCTCATCCAAAACGGAAACTGAATCCGCATAATGCAGAGCCGCTTCTGAAGAATGTCTTTTTAGGGAGCGTGAAATCCTGCCGATGAAAGTCCCTACAAAGGGTATAAGCAGCAAAACAAAAAAAGTAAGCTGGGGGCTTAATATGAAAAGGGCAGAAAGATTAATAATAATCGTAAGAGGATCCCTTATCCAGCCTTCCAGTGTACCCACAACTGAAGACTCAACTTCTCCCATATCATTTGTAATGCGGCTGATAAGGTCGCCTTTACGCTTTTCAGTAAAGAAACCTATTGGGAGTTGTAGTATTTTATTGTAAAGTTCCGAGCGTAGCCTGTTGACTATTTTATTCTTTAAAGGATTTAATATATAATTAGAAAGATAAAGGAATAGATTTTTGAAGAAAATGGAAACAATGATCAAACCGCATATGATGCCTAGTGCCTTGGTTTTGCTTTCAATGCCATCTTCGCCCTTGGAAATTTGCTGGAACAAGAAATTCTTGAAAACTTTAACTAGGGGGTTGCTGGTTGCACTGATGAGGCTGCCGGTGCCTGATTGTTCTCCTTTAAAAATAAGATCTAAAAAGGGCATCAACATACCCAGGGAAATAATGGAAAATGCAATAGACAGAACAATAAACAAAAAGTATATGAGTACTTGTCCTTTATAATCTTTTAGATATTGGAAAACTCGTCCGTATTTCTTCATGATGGTTTTAATGCTGTAATTTGACCGAACCAGGCGCCGAATTCATAGGAACAACTAAGGAAAGGACCGGGTTTGATGTCTTAAACGCGGCAAAAGTAACTACTTTTACATCCAATAAAGGTTAATATATGCAGGAAGGAAAAAGACAAAAGCAAGTAGGTGGGCTGATTCAGGAAGAAATGAACAGCATCTTTCAGCACCTGGGATTGAATATGCTCAATGGCGGTTTGGTTTCTATATCAACAGTGAAGATCACTCCTGACCTTTTGGAAGCAAGAATTTACCTAAGCATATTTCAGACAGAAGCAAAGGTGGCCTTAAAAAAGATAGAAGATCATAAGTGGGAAATCAAAAAGGAACTGGCTTCCAGGGTGAAACAGCAGTTGCGCCGGATTCCGGAATTAAAGTTCTTCCTTGACGAAACGCTTGACCATGTATTCAAAATGGAAGAAATATTTAAAGAAATAAAAAAAGGAGAAGAAGGCGCAAAAGATCAAAAGGAGACCAGTGAAGATTAGCGCTTAGGAGTGATCCTATACTCATGAACCCGTAAACCTGTAAACTCGTGAACTTTCTCTTCGCCTGGCGCTATTTTAAAGCAAAAAAAACTACAAATGCTATAAATATAATTGCCTGGATCAGTATACTCGCCATCATCATTGGAACGGCTTCTCTGATCCTGGTATTAAGTGTATTTAACGGTTTTGAGGACCTTGTAAAATCTCTTTACTCTTCTTTTTATCCTGATATCAGGGTTTCTCCGGCAACCGGTAAACAGATCACCCTTAGCCAGGAGCAGTTAAACAAAATCAGGTCAGTAAAGGGCGTGATGAATATTTCCCTGGTTGCGGAAGAAAAAGCATTGTTGCAAAACGGAGAATTTCAATCTATTATTTATTTAAAAGGTGTAGATGACCAATATACTAAAGTAACAGGTGTATCAAAGCATATCGTCAAAGGAAATTTCCGGACCGGCGATGCCGACTTCCCGCTCCTGGTGCTGGGTGCTGGAATTGAAAACGCTGTAGCAGTTCAAAGCGATAGGAGTCTCGCTCCTTTGGTGGTTTACCTTCCCAAAAAATCAGGAGTGGACTTGTCTAACCCACTAAACTCAATCAGCGCAGATACAATCAATACTTCTGGAACCTTTTTAATTCAGCAGGACTTTGATAATAAATATGCCATAACGAACCTTGAGTTTTTAAAGAGAATGCTTGGATTGGGAGCTGATCAGTATGGAGCGGCCGAACTGATATTAAACCAGGATGCTGATCCTGATGAGGTTAAAGAAAACCTGGCAATGGTATTAGGTAATCATTACCTGGTTCAAACAAGGTACGAGCAAAACCAAAGCCTGTATTCGGTAATGCGGGCAGAGAAATGGGTGATCTATGCCATTCTTTCTTTGATCCTGGTTGTGGCAGCCTTTAATATGATTGGAGCATTGACGATGCTGGTACTAGAAAAACAACAGGACATCAGTGTTTTGCATGCATTGGGCGGCAGCAGGTCATTCATTCAAAAGATTTTCTTGAGCGAAGGAGTGCTGCTGGCCGTTATAGGCGGCTGCTCCGGTATGTTGGTAGCAGTTATCTTAGCAGTTCTACAAGTCAACTTTAAATTGATCCCCCTCCAGGGCGGCACTTTTCTGATTGATTATTTTCCTGTCAAACTGTCCCTGTCAGACTTTTTACTGGTTGGCATAACCGTTTTAGTTATAGCCGTGCTGGCATCCTGGTTACCAGCCAGAAAAGCAGCGCGACAGGAGTTTAGCCTACGGTCGGAATAAGATTTGGCATGTAGAGAAAAAACAACATTGCATGAATATTTTATTATAATTCTTTTCAATTTTAATATATCGGTGAGGGGTAGAGGAAAATAAAAAGACATTAACTGATGAGTTATTTCTACTTAAAATGTAACTGCTTAATTTTTTTGTTTGAACATTAATGCTTACGTGAAAAAAAAGCTGGCATAATATTTTTGCTGTGTAGCTGCATTCATAACCTTTTAACCAACCGAAATGAGAAATCTTCAACCAATACAAAAAGGGCAAGCGGTCTTTAAATAATAAGGTGCTAAAAAGCATAATAAATAAATAATATTTAATGTTTGGATTGTTAGTACTAATTTTACGCACCATATAAACCGCTGCATTATGATTTTCGTGCTCTTAACCCTTTCTGTATCCTTTATCTTAACATACTTAGCAATACCTGCAATTATCAAGATAGCCAATGAAAAAAGGCTGTATGATATGCCCGATGATCGTAAGATTCATAAAAAACCAATAGCCTCACTGGGTGGTGTAGGTATTTTTATAGGATTCTTTTTATCAACTTTATTTTTTATTTCCAATAAGACCAATCCTGAATTCCAATATTTCTTTGCTGCGGCTACTATTATTTTTTTCCTGGGATTAAAAGATGATATCTTAATATTATCGGCCCGTAAAAAGTTTATCTGCCAGCTAGCTGTAGCCGCAATTCTTGTTCACCTGGGCGGCATCCGCATTGATAGCATGCACGGTATATTGGGTTTTACCAAATTGCCTGATATTATAGGGTTTGGATTGAGCTACTTTACAATCATCCTGATCATTAATGCTTATAATTTAATTGACGGTGTTGATGGCCTGGCTGGCATGCTGGGATTACTTTCCATGGTAGTCTTTGGAACTTATTTTCATTTGGCAGGGTTGCCCTCTTTTTCACTTTTGGCTTTTGCCATGGCAGGGAGTCTGATAGGCTTTTTGATCTTTAACTTTCATCCTGCGAAGATCTTTATGGGTGACAGCGGCTCGCTGATGATAGGATTATTGAACTCTATTTTGGTGATTAAGTTTATCAATGTGGCAGATTCTGTTGCTGTTCCTTTTCACCTTGAATCTGCTGTTGGAATCGGTATTGCTGTTTTAATGGTTCCTATTTTGGATACTTTAAGGGTATTTAGCATCCGGATCTATAAAGGAAGGTCTCCTTTTTCTCCTGATCGCAATCACATACACCACTTGTTGCTGGATAGAGGTTTAAATCATAAATATGTAACAGCCTGCTGTTTTCTTTTGAATGTATTGTTTATTAGCCTGGCTTATTTTGGTCGCTTATTAGGACCCAACTTTCTGCTCTGCATTTTGGGGGCTGCTTCCCTGGGGTTTCTGGCTATCCTGTTGTATGGCAAAAAGCCAAAAGCTAAAAAAATCAACAAACAAGTGCCTGCACTACAACCTAATGTGAGAAGCATTTCCCGGACAAAGGTCATTTCATTGGAGCCCGAAAAAGTTGCTGTTGACCAGTAAGTTATAAAACTGAATATTTGCGCTCGCCATAATGATTCCTTCCTTAGTTTTGCGCTTTCTAAACTAAGATACCTATGTCAGAAGAGTTGTCGTTAACTATTGATTTAGCAGAAGATTCCATGAAAAAGGCAATTGTGCATTTGGAAGGAGAATTGGCGAAAATCCGTGCCGGCAAAGCAAATCCTCAAATGTTGGATGGAATTATGGTAGATTATTATGGATCTCCTACTCCAATCAACCAGGTGGGAAATATCAGTGTTTTGGATGCTCGTACGTTAACCATCCAGCCTTGGGAGAAAAACATGCTTCAGCCTATTGAAAGAGCGATCATAGCTTCTAATATCGGCATCAACCCTCAGAATGACGGTGTTATTATCCGTCTTTTTTTACCTCCATTGACCGAAGAAAGGCGTAAGGAATTGGTTAAAAGGTGCCAGGGTGAAGGAGAACATGCTAAAATCGCTATTAGAAACATCCGTCGCGATGCCATCGAAAGCATCAAAAAATTGCAGAAGAATGGCCTAAGCGAAGACGTAGCAAAAGATGCAGAAGCTGAAGTGCAGGAAATGACGAACAAATACATTGCATTGGTAGATAAACACCTGGCCTCTAAGGAGAAAGATATTATGGCAGTCTAAATACCAGGCTTTTTTTAAATAATTTTAAAGGGTCTAATGAGTTAAGAATAACAATAAGAACTTATTAGACCTTTTAAATTCTTCTAAACTCCTCTCTACGATTTATTAGCCAGGTAAACACCACCTAAGATCACGCCTAGACAAAAGATCTGTATAGCTGTTACGTTTTCATTTGCTAAGATGCCCCAGAAAATAGCTACAATAGGAATCGCATAGGTTGTCATCGTGGCAAAAAGACCACCTGCTTTTTTGATAAGATAATAAAAGAAAACTGTTGCAAATGCACTGCCTACTACTCCTAGCAAGGCAGCTGCCGCAAACGACCAGCGGGCTGAAACATTATATTGTAATAATGCAAAAGTATCTTGCTGCCACGCGATAACACCTGCAGGGAAACTCATAATGGCCAGAGAAATTGTGGCCATGTGTATTGGGTTCACATCTCTTAAATAGTGACTCACCAGGTTAACATTGATGCCATATAATAATGTGGCCACTAAAATCAATAGGGCATACCCGGAATTATGAAAACTGATACCTCCTTCAGAGAAACTTAATACCAATAAACCAATAAAGCCAATCACCACGCCGGCAATTTTCTGCCTGGGTAGTTTGGCTTTATAAAAGAGCATATTAATAACGATAACAAATAAAGGAGTTAGCGAGTTAAGAATGCCGGCAAGTGAACTGTCTATCTTTTTTTCTATTGCAATTGCAAAAAGAAAAGCCGGCAATAAGTTGCCTAATATGCCAGATAAAATGATCAATGGGATTTTCCTGACTGGAACTTTGGAAATATGAAAAATAGCTGGTGCCAAAAATATGAAACCAGCCGAAAAAATACGTACAGCACCAATTTGCACACCCGTTAGATCTTCTTTGCTTACCTTCATTAAGATGAATGAGCTGCCCCAGATAAATGATAGCAAAATAAAAATCGACCAGTTGATTACTTTTTGTTTTTGCATAAATTCGGTAGCAAAGGTGAAGTTTTGGTATTAAAAAATCATAAATATTCATTTATGTATCTGCTATCAGAAATATCTACAAAAGCACCAGGGCACCTGGATAAAAAAGAAATTAAAAAGCAGACAGAAGAACTTTTAGAGGAGTTAGATAGTTTGCAGTATCTTTTGTATGCCGAGGCAAAACATGCTGTCCTGGTAGTACTGCAAGGCCCGGATGCCAGCGGCAAAGATGGGGCTATCCGTAAGGTATTTGGCAGCTTAAATCCGCAGGGGGTTCGCGTCAAGTCTTTTAAAGAACCTACACAAGAAGAGCTATCCCATGATTTCTTATGGCGGATTCATCAACATACACCAGGTAAGGGCTTAATTCAGATATTTAATCGTTCTCATTATGAGGATGTTTTAGTAACCCGTGTCCATAAATTATGTGATGACGAGACAGCGCATCTTCGCTTTAATGCAATCAATAATTTCGAAGAAATGCTTGCGTCGACTAATTCTACTCAAATTCTGAAATTTTACTTGCATGTATCAAAGGAAGAACAAGAGGTGCGTTTAAAAGAGCGTTTGGAAGACCCAACCAAGCATTGGAAATATGATCGGAAAGACTTTACAGAATCGAATCTTTGGGATCAATACCGCAAGATGTATGAAGACGTGTTCAGATTTTGTAATGCGACTCCTTGGGTAGTAGTTCCTGCCGATCAAAACTGGTATAAAGAATTTATCATTACCCAAACATTAGTGAATGCATTGAAAGCTTTGAATATGAAATTTCCTTCGCTGCCTGAAAAACCGAATAATTAAACTATAAATGCTGTATCTTAACATATAAACTTATGCTATGGGATTAATAAAGGAATTTAAAGAATTTGCTTTAAAAGGTAACGTTGTAGACCTTGCAGTTGCCGTAGTGATTGGAGCTGCTTTTGGTGCTATTGTTTCTTCACTGGTGAGCGATGTAGTTACTCCTTTATTGTTGGCTCCGGCGCTCGAAGCCGCTAACCTGAAAGACCTGGAAGCTCTTAGCTGGGGGGGTGTTAAATATGGGAAGTTCCTGGCATCTGTGCTCAATTTCCTTATTGTGGCACTTGCACTCTTCATGGTCATCAAAGGCATGAATGTTATGAAGCGTAAAAAAGAAGCTCCTGTAGCTCCCGCTCCGCCAGAATACACTTTACAGGAAAAATTGTTGATGGAGATCAGGGATGAGTTGAGGGTGAATGGAACCAATGCTCAAAAGGTATGACACTTTTCTTTTAAAGCATGATCTGTGTGCTCAATGGCAAATGATTAATAAATTATAATTAATAATTATTTACAGCCTGGCACCTCATTGATACTTTAAAAAGTTGATATTTTTGTTACATCCCGTTAGTTAACGGGATTTTTATTTTTTAAATAATTTCCTTTGGTTACCAACTATCAAATAAAACTACCTCAATTTGAAGGTCCGTTCGACCTTTTGCTCTTTTTTATCGAAAGAGACGAATTGGATATTTATAATATACCTATCACAAAGATCATCAACGACTTCCTGAATTATATCCATACAGGCGAGGAATTAGATATTGAGCTTTCGAGCGAATTCATCTTGTTCGTTTCTACCCTGATGCGTATTAAAGCAAAAATGTTGCTGCCCCGCAAGGAACTGGATGAACAGGGCAATGAAATTGACCCCAGGCAGGAATTGGTTGATAAGATCCTGGAGTATAAAAAGTTCAAGGAAGCTGCTATCAGGATGGCAGAACTTGAGGCCGAAAGGATCTTGATGGCAAAAAGGGGCAACATTCAGAAAGAAATGATAGAAATAGGAGAGCAGGCCGGGGAGGGTACTGAAATACAGACAATTACACTCTTCAAGTTGATGAAAGCTTTTGAGCGTGTGATGCAAAAGTATGAGGACCGCTTCAATAAGCCCGTACACACCGTGGTGCAGTACAATTACACAATGGAGCACACCAAAGCAGACATGATCTCGATTGCACAGCGTGAGCGTAGCTTGTCCTTTGAAAAGGTTTTTGAAGTAGTCGAAAATCGCGTGCATGCCATTTTCGTATTCCTGTCTATGCTGGAGTTAGTACAACAGAAATACTTGCGTATTATGATAGGAGATGGGCGTAATAACTTTCTTTTGGAGTACAATGAAACGGAAGAAGGTCTGACAGACGAGGAGCATATGCATTTATTATAAATGTTGTTTACCTCCATTTTTGGAGATTTTAACCATCTTTTTTGGATTTCGCCGATCATTTTTCCGCTTTCGTCGATGTTAAAACGTTTTTTGAACGATTAATAGGTGGGTGTTGGAGGTGTTTGGATAGATTTGTTATATCATCCTTTGAAAGACAATACTATCCAAATAATCTTTAGAAAAACATTTGCATCCAATATCCTGAAAAAGCTAAGCCACTATCCTATACCACTTGAATATTTAGGGTACAGCACTAACTGTCTTATAAAAGCGAGTTTTTACAACTCGCTTTTATCATTTATTGCTCTCTTCTTCAGTTATACTAATATTTCAATATTCTAGTATCAGAAGCAAATAGAGGATCAAGTTAAATGAAGAACAATACCGGCATTTACTTGCAGCCTACAGTAGGGCACAACCGTATTCCCCTTCGTTGCAAAACCTCTAAAAAGAATCACTTCATGAAACTGTAAGCATTCATGAATCATCCCACTATTGTCATTCCTACCCGCTCTTTCATCATCTCTCTCACTGCATCCGCAATTCCCTGCGCATCATAACCACACTCACGGTGCAGTTCTTTCAACGTACCATGTTCTACAATACGATCCGGAATTCCTAAAATACGTACATCATTTTTATAGCCATGTTGTTGCATGAATTCCAACACCGCACTGCCAAAGCCGCCAACTACAGAGCCATCTTCTACTGTAATAATCTTATCGTATTTGGCCAGCGCTTCATGTAGCAATTCTTCATCCAGTGGCTTTGCAAAACGCATATCATAATGGGCAGGTGTGATGTTATCAGTCCTGAGGTCCCGGATAGCGGCTGCTGCAAAATTCCCAGGGTGGCCAAACGAAAGAATGGCTATATCTTTTCCATCCCTTAATTTTCTTCCTTTACCAATGGTGACAGTTTCGAATGGCTTCCTCCAGTCTGAAAGCACACCCTCGCCTCTTGGGTAACGAATCACAATGGGAAGTTCTGTACTGTCCAATTGAGCGGTGTACATCAGGTTGCGCAGTTCTGCCTCATTCATCGGTGCCGAAATGATCATATTCGGAATGCAGCGGAAATATGGTATATCATAAGCGCCATGATGGGTGGGGCCATCTTCTCCAACCAATCCTGCTCTATCCAGGCAGAAAACGACCGGTAACTTCTGAATGGCCACATCATGCACAGCCTGGTCAAACGCCCGTTGCATAAAAGACGAGTAAATATTGCAGAATACCTTCATGCCTTGGGTCGCCATACCGGCACTAAGCGTCACCGCATGTTGCTCACAAATACCTACATCGAAAGCACGATCAGGCATCTTTTCCATCATGAATTTCAACGAAGAGCCGCTAGGCATGGCTGGGGTAATGCCAAAGATCTTACTATTCTGTTCTGCCAGTTCTATAATAGTGTGCCCGAAAACATCCTGGTATTTAGGAGGTTGGGGTAAGTCGTACTTCTTTTTGTAGATCTCGCCGGTAATTTTGTCAAACAAGCCGGGGGCATGCCATTTGGTTTGATCCTTTTCAGCCAGTGCATAACCTTTGCCCTTTACAGTCAGCACATGCAAAAGCTTAGGCCCTGGAATATTTCTTAAATCAGCTAAAGTATCCGTAAGTTTAGTGATGTTATGGCCGTCAATAGGGCCAAAATAGCGTAGGTTCAGCGATTCAAACATGTTGCTGCTCCTGCTCACCATACCTTTTATGCCTGCCTCCAGCTTTGAAGCCATTTCACGGGTAAAGTTTTTTCCTACAGGCAGTTTGCCCAGCAACTTCCATACATCATCACGAAACTTGTTATACGCATGAGAGGTGGTAATATCGGTAAGGTATTCTTTCAGGGCACCCACGTTGGGGTCGATGCTCATGCAGTTGTCGTTCAAAATGATCAGAACATCGCTATCTGCAACCCCTGCATGGTTCAGGGCTTCAAAGGCCATACCGGCTGTCATAGCGCCATCGCCAATAACAGCAACTGATTTCCTATCCTTCTCTCCCTTATACTTTGCTGCCATAGCCATACCCAGGGCCGCAGAAATAGAGGTGGAAGAATGGCCAACTCCAAAGGTGTCATACTCGCTTTCACTGCGTTTTGGGAAACCGCTGATGCCGCCGTATTTGCGGTTGGTCTCGAAAAATTGCTGGCGGCCGGTGAGTATTTTATGACCGTAAGCCTGGTGTCCTACGTCCCATACCAGCTGATCATACGGAGTATTGTAAACGTAATGTAAGGCAACTGTAAGCTCCACAACACCAAGACTGGCCGCAAAATGTCCTCCGTGAACGCTCACGACGTCAATAATATATTGACGAAGTTCGTCGCATACTTGGTACAACTTGTCCTGTGGAATCTTTTTTAAGTCATCGGGACTCTGTATTGTTCTTAACAACGCCCCTGGTTCTATGTGCATGCCCGCTATTTAAGGGGTAAAAATAATCCATTATTTCATCTTGCTGAAAAGTTCACTGCTTCACCTGCCTACTATTAACACTTATCTTTAATCTGTACCGCCCTTTATTACCGATTCATCTTCTCTTCCCACCAATTCACTTAAACCTTCAATTCCCTAATCAGCAATCTTCTACCAACCTCCCTTCAGTCAGAAGCCGTCCTTCATCAATCTTTAACAAACCGCAACGAAATTGGTTTAAAATTGTCGACGGAATAAATAAAAACTTGGTAAAACCCCTTAGATAAATGATGAACGGGCAGCGTAAAATTGTATTGATTACTCCCAATATGCAAATCACCTTGTTCCACCAGGCTATTTTGAAGATTGTAAATTTTATAGCTTAACTGGGAGGGCAATGGTGTTCCGGGTTGTATTGTGATAGATCCTTTAGCCGGATTAGGCCACAACTTGCTGGCAGTAACAGAAATGGAAGAATGCGTGCTGATAATGCCCGAATAAATAACGTTTCCGTTTTTTAAAGTAATACGTAGCCTGAAAAACCTGGCTTCTGAAGCCGGTATGACAGCTGAAAATGTTTGTGTGCCAGACGAACGGTCGTCGATAGTCTGATGAAAGGCAGTCGTAAACCCACTGTTATGATTACTCTGCTCCAATAGGATAGTACGAACAGATTCCACTTCACTGATCGCCCAGGAAAAACTTTGCTTGTTATCCTCTGTCTTCAGGTGTTTGAAAGACAATATATGCACCGGTAAAACAGTACTGCACTCCAGGATTTGAAAATCAAAAGTTTTTGAATTGCAGGCCTGCGGAGTAAATAACGTAATCCGGTAGTTACCGGCCTTTAAATCGTTAATATCAATTCTGCTTGGGGTGTTGTCTACACCACTGGTATACTGGTCGGAAGATGAGAATAATTGATTGTTGTCTGCATCATAAGCCAGGGTGTAATTCATAGGGAATATGTCCGTATAGCTTGTGGCAATGACATTGATGGAAATAGCGCCTTTACTGTTATTGCACTCCATCGAATTGGTAATTGTTAATTCATAGGATATGGAGGCAGCATCGCCAAGCGAATAATTAGGGGCATTTGCACTTTGGGTAGATTCCTTGATCCATTTGCAATCACCGTCAATAATACGGGCAAACGAGTTGCCGCGGCCGGTCGATTGTCCAACGGCTGTTTCATATGGAATATTTATCAAGTCCAGGTCAAAGCTCCTTGAAGTGCAATTTCCATTGAGTGTGGAGGTTTGGATAAATGCAGACGCCTCGGTTGCTGATGGATCACGTACAAGGGCATCTACCACATTGAGATTCGGATCCAATAAAACCACCTGCTCATTTCCATTGCCCCCATCAGTAAAAAGACCATCATTGTTTGTTGGTATAGTGCCGCTGGTACAATTACAGGTAGTCCAATTGAGACTAACATGGACCGCACTGTCTAAATTACCGCAGCCCTTGGGTAATATGTCTTGCCCGGATATAAGATAATACTGGCCAGGTTGTAAAATTGTGTTAGAGGGAATGGTAATGGAAAAGTCTCCTTCTGTTAAAATGTAGCACCCTATGTTTACAGGTCCTGGTCCGAAATTATACAACTCAACAAATTCGGTTGTTGTATTGCAGCCACTACTTGCCCAGGGTAAATATTCATTAATAACAACACGGCCCTGCCCGAAAGAGCAGAATTGAAACAAAATCAATAGGGCTAGGATTAGGAACTTTTTCACGTTACGGGTTTAGCCGGGCTCTAAATTAATGAATTACAATTAGCGAAATAACATATTAAATCATAATAGATATATTTTGCCGTCTTGTTATTTTATTCTAATAAGTGTTTGCACTGATGAGGTGTGGAAATTTTCCTTTTAAATCAGATATTCCCCGTTGGTATATTTATACGCTTTGATGCCATGCACTGAAAAAGTAGCTTTGCTATATGAAGCCATCTAATGCCCGTTATTGGACTTTTCAATTCGTTGGGTGGGGTGTATATGCTCTGATTAGCATCTTTTTCGCCATTTTATTTGACCAATTGAGCCGGGAAACTATTTTCCGTGTCCTTTTCTTTGTAGAAATAGGTATTATCTTCTCTCATTTGATGCGGATGATCATCCGCCGCTCATCAATTTTATTGAGAAGCCTCCAGCAGCAGGTAATTATCTTCATTATTCTGACGATTACATTTGCTATCCTGATGGCTATGATCCAAACACCATTCGAACAGGTGTGCGATCTGTGGCTAACCATCAGGAATAAAAAAGCGGCCTTTCATAAGCTGTTCTTTTACAATTTCAGTACAGGTGTTTCCTTGTTGTTTATCTGGAACCTTATCTACTTCATGTACCATTATATCATGAAAAGCCGGAAGCAGCAAATGGATACCCTGCAATTGGAAGCCATGGTAAAGGAACTGGAACTGAAAACGATCAAGGCGCACATTAACCCTCATTTTATATTCAATGCCTTGAACAGTATCCGCGCCCTGATTGATGAAAATCCGGAACGGGCAAGGAGAGCAGTTACTGAATTGAGCAATATTTTACGAAGCAGCTTGAAAACAGAGAAAGGGGAAACTGTTAGTCTGAACGAAGAGCTGAAAATAGTAAAAGACTACCTGGCCTTGGAAAATATGCGCTTCGAAGACCGGCTGAAAGTGGTCTATGACGTCGAAGATAGAACCTTGGAAAAACAAGTGCCGCCAATGATGTTGCAGACCCTGGTAGAAAATGCGATTAAGCATGGAATCAGCAAACAGGTTCAGGGTGGTATGGTGAAGATCATTTCCGGAATAAAAGATAATTACCATCTGTTGGCTGTACAAAACACAGGGCATTTGAATGGGGGTGCAAATCGTGCCGGTTTCGGGTTTTCTAGTACCCAGGACAGACTGCAACTGCTTTTTGGAAATAAAGCCAGTTTTGAAATTAGGCAGCTAAACGAACAATTAGTAGAAGCAAAGGTGATGATACCTGCTTAAAATAATAAATCTTCAACTGTAAAGCTTAATTCCATACTCCAAACAATAAATTATAAATTCATCCAATGAAAGCAATAATTATTGACGACGAACGTCTGGCAAGAACAGAATTGCGAAAACTGCTGCAGGATTTCCCGGAAATAGAGATCGTGGATGAAGCGGCTAATGCTGATGAGGGGCTTTCCAAAATCGAAAACCTGAACCCTGACCTGATTTTTTTGGATATCCAGATGCCTGGCAAAACTGGATTCGATCTGCTCAACGAATTGGATCGCGCTCCTCATGTGATCTTCACAACTGCATATGATGAATTTGCCTTAAAAGCATTTGAAGTAAATGCTTTGGATTACCTGTTAAAACCCATAGAACCCAAACGTCTGGCTGATGCTATTCACAAGTTGAATGCCGCAGAAAATAGTAACAGCAATAATACAACTGCCACTGATGCCAACAGGAGCTTGCTTACTGAACATGACCAGGTTTTTGTAAAGGATGGCGAACGCTGCTGGTTTGTTAAATTAAGCGACATCCGCCTGTTTGAAAGCGTTGGGAACTATGCAAAAGTGTTCTTTGGCAATAATAAACCACTGATATTAAAATCACTGAATGCCTTGGAAGAGCGCCTGGACGAAAAAGTATTTTTCCGCGCCAATCGAAAGCATATTGTGAATATGCGAATGATTGATAAAATAGAGCCCTATTTTAACGGGGGCTTACTTCTGGAGTTAAAAGGGGGAGAAAAAATTGAAGTAAGCCGCAGGCAGACTGTGAAATTTAAAGAAATGATGAGCCTGTAAAAACGGCTGCAATATTCCAATATCCTAATTTTCAATATCATTATAAGCCATGCTAAAAGCAGCCATTTCCTTTTTACTCATTTCCTTTCACTTCATTGCTAGTGCTCAGGCAAAAAGTATTGTATTTGAAGCAAAAGAGGCCGAAAAGATCATCAAGGTCCTGGCTGCAGACAGTATGCAGGGTAGAAAAGCTGGAACCCAAGGCTGTGAAAAGGCAGCCCTCTTTATCGCTTCAGAATTTCAACACATTGGATTGCAACCCATAGCAGGTGGCCAGTTTTTGCAAACATTCAACCTGAAACCTGGACAATCTTTATCTGGCGAAGGTCCAAAATTGAATAATGTTGTTGGCATTCTGCCGGGTAAAACAAAGCCCGGGGAGTTTGTCATTTTCTCTGCACATTTCGATCATTTGGGTGTTGGGGTCCCGGAAAATGGCGATAGCATCTATAACGGAGCCAACGATGATGCCGCAGGCACCACTGCTGTGATCATGCTGGCACAGTATTTCAAGCAATTAGCAAACAACGATCGTACATTGGTCTTTGCTGCCTTCACCGCTGAAGAAATTGGAGGTTTTGGTTCCCAGTACTTTTCTAAGCAATTCGATCCGGCCAAGGTAGTTGCTATGTTTAATATAGAGATGATTGGCACTACATCTAAGTGGGGTAAGAACACTGCCTACATTACCGGTTTTGAAAAAACTGACATGGGTAAGATCATGCAGAAAAATCTGAAGGGAACAGCTTTCTCTTTTTACCCTGATCCTTACCCGGAACAGCAATTATTTTATCGCTCCGACAATGCAACTCTAGCAAGGCTGGGTGTTCCTGCGCATACAATTTCAACAGCCAAAATGGATGATGAAAAATATTACCATTCTGTAGAAGATGAAGTTGAAACCCTGGACTTGAATAACATGGTGCAGATCATTAAAGCCATAGCAGAGAGTAGCAGAACCATTATTGCAGGAAATGATACCCCTACCCGCGTTCCTGCGCTTAAATGACAACCTTAGCCTGCACCGCTGCTGCCATTTCTTTAATGAGTAGAATGTCTTTTTCAATGGCATTGCCTACAACAATAACATCTGCGCCTGCTTTGCAATTGAGATACGCTTTTTCTGCATCACGGATACCCCCGCCAACAATTAGTGGTACATCGATGTTTTTTGCAACAGCTGAAATCATTTCTTCAGAAATGGCTTTTTTAGCACCGCTGCCAGCATCCATATAAATCAGTTTCATGCCCAGCATCTCGCCCGCCATAGCCGTACATAAAGCAATATCGCTTTTATCAGAAGGAATAGGAGTCGCATTGCTGATATAAGAAACCGTAGTAGGCGCTCCGCCATCAACAACCATATAACCTGTAGAAATTATCTCCAACCCACTCTTTTTTACAAAAGGAGCAGAGATAACATGTTGCCCGATCAATAATTCAGGATTTCTGCCAGAAATGAGAGATAAATATAACAAGGCATCGGCATGCCTGCTGATTTGTGAAGGACTGCCTGGGAACAGGACTACAGGAATATTACATTGTTTTTTTATTTCTAAAACAATTTCATCGAGCTGATTGGAAATCACAAGGCTGCCACCTACAAAAAAATAGTCAGCACCTGATTCCAAGGCTAAATCAATTACAGCATGTAATGAAGATTTCCCTGTTTTGTCCGGGTCTATTAAAATGGCAAAAGACTTTTGTCCGCTCTTTTTCTTTTCCAGTAACGATTGATAAACAGTCATCCACAAGGGTTATGTTGCTGCAAAAATGCAAAAAAGTTTTTGGAATCCGGGATGGTTAAAAAGGACTGGTACAATTGATGCTGCCAAATAGATCATTTTGGAGTCTTTTTTTGATCTTTTTCATGTATAGAAAATCGTCACCGCTAACAAAGAATTATGATATAATGTAACGGGTGATTGCATGGATTTTTAACATAAATACTACCGCTTCTTTTAAATATTTTTCACAGAAAAAACGTATATTAAAGGACTTTCTGGTAGTTAAAAATTATTTTCCTGACTACCAAAAAAAAATATCCTCAAATATTCCAAAAGGAGGTGCATAAATTCTGAAAATCACTACCAGCTTGCTTTTTACGATTTGTTCACCTGATTTATGCACACGTGTGCATATCTATGGCCCTGTATTTTCACTTAGTAAAAATATTTTCGTTCTCCCGCAAAACTTTTGAGGATGGAAATGAATCTCTTTCAAGACTTATTTGATAGTCCAAACAACTTTGAAAACGCTAAGGATTCAGAGAATCCAGTGAAGAATGTCGAAAACTCAGCAAAAGCTGCTGAAAGTTTAGCTCCAAAAGCTGATACTATCGCAGAGATTAAAGCTGAAACAACTGCACAGAATATTGAGACTCCTAAGGAAAAGGAGCCTCCGAAAGAAAAGAAAACTAAACTCAACAATATGGCCAGTGCAAAGAAAACCACGACCAAAGGATTAACCTTCCAACGCAAATTCACCAAAGAAGGTACTTCTGTATTTGATCTCTTCGAGTACGACTACCGCACTTCTGTCATCCGCAATCCAAGCGGAGAGGTTGTGTTTGAAATGAATAATGTGGAAGTTCCTAAGGGCTGGAGCCAAATTGCTACGGACATTCTTGCCCAGAAATACTTCCGTAAAGCGGGCGTGCCTCAGCCGGATGGTACTACCGGGCGTGAAACTTCGGTAAAGCAAGTTGCTCACCGCATGGCTAACTGCTGGAGAGTTTGGGGTGAAAAATATGGCTACTTCGCCAGTGCAAAGGACGCAGAGGTTTTCTACGAAGAATTGGTATATAGCATCCTTGGCCAGATGTGTGTACCCAATTCTCCACAGTGGTTCAACACAGGATTGCACGAGAGCTATGGGATTACAGGGAAGCCTCAGGGACACTATTATGTTGACCCTAAAGACGGTAAGTTGAAGAATTCTACTTCAGCTTATGAAAGACCACAACCTCACGCTTGCTTTATCCTGAGTGTTGATGACGACTTAGTTTCTGATGGCGGTATCATGGACCTGTGGGTTCGTGAAGCCAGAATATTTAAATACGGATCTGGTGTTGGTACAAACTTTTCTAACCTTCGCGCTGAAGGTGAAAAACTGAGTGGGGGCGGCACTTCTTCAGGCTTAATGAGTTTCCTGAAAATTGGTGACCGCGCTGCTGGCGCTATCAAAAGCGGCGGAACCACACGTCGTGCAGCCAAGATGGTTTGCCTCGACCTGGACCACCCAGAGATCGTTCAGTTTGTTAACTGGAAAGTAGAAGAGGAAAAGAAAGTAGCTGCTTTGATTGCTGCTGGTTACCCTAGCGACTACGAAGGTGAAGCTTACCGTACAGTGAGTGGCCAAAATTCTAACAACTCAGTACGCATCCCTAATTCCTTCTTCGAAAAATTGGAAAAAGGAGAGGACTGGGAACTAACCGCACGTACCGACGGCCGCGTTATGAAGAAAGTTCCATCCCGTGAACTGTGGAACCAGATCGCTTATGCAGCCTGGCGTTGTGCGGATCCCGGTACCCAATACAATACAACCATCAATGAATGGCATACCTGCCCAGCTGGTGGCGAAATCAGGGCCTCTAACCCTTGCAGTGAGTACATGTTCCTCGATAATACTGCTTGTAACCTGGCTTCAGCCAACCTGATGAAGTTCTTTGATACTGAAAAGAACATCTTCGACGTAGAAGGCTTTGAATATACCTGCCGTTTATGGACAACCGTTCTGGAAATTTCTGTGTTGATGGCTCAATTCCCTTCTAAAGAAGTGGCTCAATTAAGCTATGAATACAGAACGCTTGGTTTGGGATATGCCAACCTCGGTACCATGCTGATGGTAAGCGGTATTCCTTACGACAGTGAAAAAGCCCGCGCTATTGCCGGTGCCATTACAGCCATCATGACAGGTACGGCTTATAAAACTTCAGCTGAAATGGCGAAGAACTTGGGTGCTTTCGTGCGCTATGAAGAAAATAAAGCTTCGATGCTGAAGGTAATGCACAATCACCGTTTGGCCGCCTATGATGCAGATGAATACGAAGACCTGAGCATTAAGCCTCAGGGCCTGAAAGCAAAATATTGCCCTGACTATTTACTGAAAGCTGCTTGCAAAGCTTGGGATGAAGCTGTTGAACTGGGTGAAAAATATGGTTACAGGAATGCTCAGGCAACTGTAATCGCTCCTACAGGCACTATTGGTCTGGTAATGGATTGCGATACCACCGGTGTAGAACCAGACTTTGCATTGGTGAAATTTAAAAAATTATCAGGTGGTGGTTACTTCAAGATCATCAACCAGTCAGTTCCTGTGGCCTTGAAAAACCTGGGCTATGACCAAAAACAAACAGACGCCATTATTAAATATGCCGTAGGTAGCGGTACTTTCTCTGGCGCGCCTTACATCAATCACCAGACATTGAGCGAAAAAGGATTCATTGAATCTGAGATTAAAAAGTTGGACGCAGCTGTTGCTTCTGCTTTCGAGATCGGCTTTGTATTCAATGTATATACATTAGGCGAAGAATGTCTGAAACGTTTAGGCTTTGCTCCGGAACAATACTACGACTTTGGTTGGAGTCTTCTCGAAGCACTTGGCTTCACCGATGAACAAATCGATGCAGCTAATGACTTCGTATGTGGTACCATGACAGTTGAAGGTGCTCCATATCTGAAGCCCGAACACCTGCCTGTATTTGACTGTGCAAATAAATGCGGTAAGAAAGGTGAGCGCTATATCCATGCACACGGCCATATCCGTATGATGGGTGCTACACAACCTTTCATCAGCGGTGCGATCTCAAAGACAATCAACTTGCCGCACGAAGCAACAATTGAAGAAATTGAAGATGCTTACATGTTAAGCTGGAAATTGGGCTTAAAAGCGTGTGCGCTTTACCGTGACGGTTCTAAATTGTCTCAGCCTTTGAGCAATAAGAGTGATAAAAAGAAGAAAGAAGGGGAAAATGGCAAGGACGAAGAGGCGCAGGTAATGGAAGCTGACCTGGGTATTATCGACATGGGCAAGCTGACCATTGAAGAATTACTGGATGAAGTGCAGAAACGAGTACAGGCATCTCCTGATACACAGCTGAAACGTCAGTTGGCTATGATCGTTGAAAGACGTGCGCTGCCTGCAAAACGTAGAGGCTTTACACAAAAAGCTAAGATCAACGGCCAGGCAGTATTCCTGCGCACTGGTGAATATGCCGATGGTACTGTGGGTGAGATCTTCATTGATATGGCAAAAGAGGGGGCTACAATGCGTAGTATGTTAAACTGTTTTGCGATCTCAATTTCGATAGGTCTCCAATATGGAGTTCCATTAGAAGAATTTGTAGAGAAATTTGTTTTCACTAAATTTGATCCAGCAGGCTTTGTTGAGCATCCAAACATTAAGTCAACAACTTCGATTGTTGACTTCATATTCAGAGTTCTCGGTTATGAATACTTGAATAGAACCGACCTGGTTCACGTTCTTGATAAACCGGAAGTAATGAATACTGGTGAAGACGATTGGGACGAACCGGTTAGTCAACCAGAGTTGTCAAGTGTTCGGGTTGTTGCTCCTCAAAGCGTAAAAACTCAAAAAGTCGCTGTTAAAGATGAAAATGCTGGCCTAGGTGCTGTAAACGTTGCCGCCCGCAGCATGCAAAGCGACGCTCCTGCTTGTAATACCTGTGGTCATATTACTGTAAGAAGTGGTACTTGCTATAAGTGCCTGAACTGTGGTAATAGCATGGGTTGCAGCTAAAGAGAGTTTACATTTCTGGAGAAACCAAATGTACCCAAATAAAAATCCCGTTAGCAACGGGATTTTTTTTGTTTAAAAAAAGAATATAAAATTTAGCTTAAATATTAAACAGATTCAATAAGTCTCTTACTTATTTCCAAAAATACTCTCTACTGCGCCCTGCAGCATTGGATACTTTTCTACAACAAAATCCTTAAGTGTTTCAAGCACATTATTCGCTTGCTCATCTGACAGCCCAGCCCTTTCTTTTAATCTGTCTACCAATTCATTTACCTGGCCTTCAGCCTTTCCTTTGTTCATACCAAACATGTTGTCAAACATAAATTCTGATTTTAATGATTAAGATGTTTATCTCCCGACTATGCTACCTTTAGCAAACTCAGTTTGCTCTTATCAAACTTACGGGTGGCATAATCAATATCTACAGTAAAGAACTTTTCTTTTGAAGAAGGAAGTTCAAACATGGCATCGGTTAAAATGCCTTCACATATACTTCTTAAACCCCTCGCTCCAAGCTTGTATTCCATAGCTTTTTCAACCATGAAGTCAAGCACTTCATTTTCAATCGTTAATTGGATGCCTTCTAGCTCAAACAGTCGGACATATTGCTTGATCAATGCATTCTTAGGCTCTGTGAGGATCGACCTTAATGTGATCGCATCTAATGGATCCAGGTGAGTAACCACAGGAAGACGTCCCAATAGTTCGGGTATCAGGCCAAACGCTTTCAGGTCCTGTGCATTTACAAAACGGAGCAGGTTTTTCTTCATGTTCTCCTGCAACTGCTTGTCTACATTAAAACCAATCGTATTCGTTTGTACACGACGGGCAATGATCTTATCAATGCCGTCGAAAGCACCGCCGCAAATGAATAAAATATTCTGTGTATTGATCTTGATTAGCTTCTGTTCAGGATGCTTACGGCCTCCTTGTGGTGGCACCAATACATCGGTGCCTTCCAGAAGCTTCAGCATGCCCTGCTGAACACCTTCTCCGCTCACATCGCGGGTGATCGAAGGATTATCTCCTTTGCGTGCTATTTTGTCAATTTCGTCGATGTACACAATGCCGCGTTCTGCAGCTGCTACATCATAGTTACAAACCTGCAGCAGACGGGTTAAAATGCTTTCCACATCTTCACCTACATAACCTGCTTCGGTAAACACAGTAGCATCAACAATAGCAAATGGTACATTCAGCAGTTTCGCGATTGTCTTGGCCAGTAAAGTTTTACCTGTACCGGTTTCCCCAACCATTACAATATTACTCTTGTCAATTTCAATCTCGTGGCTCGAATTCTCGGCTGTTTTATATTGTAAACGTTTATAATGGTTATAAACTGCCACAGCTAAAACCTTTTTAGCCTCATCTTGCCCAATTACATACTCATCCAGAAACTTCTTGATTTCAATAGGTTTCTTTACGGTGAGCTTAAAAGAAGAAGGTGCCTTTTCGTCACGGATCATCAGCTCCTGGTCAATGATTTCACGGGCGTGCTCTACACAATTTTCGCAAATGTGCCCTTCCTGGCCCGCAATGAGGATTTTGACCTCATCCCGGCTTCGGCCACAAAAGGAACAGTGTAATAAGTTTTTAGCCATTAACAGTTGATTAATTTATTTATATAGAAGGCTTATTTAATAAGAACGCTGCTTAAAGCATTCTGCAAAATTAAAAAACCGTTGGCTCAGGACAACGGTTTTTTAAAGGATTTAAGAAAGAATTAGTCTGTTTATGAATGATTTATTAAGTCAAAGTGTTTATTATGTTTGATCTTTCATAACAAGATCTTTACATTTTCTTTACACTTCTCTTCAATTTCCACTCATCAATAACTAATAATCAATCATCTATCATCAGTCATCTCTCCTAATACAGCTTGTCTATAATCTTATCCACAATACCATACTCGATGGACTTCTGCGCATCCATCCAATAGTCGCGGTTAAAGTCTTTCATAACCTTCTCAAACGTCTGACCTGTGTTATCAGCCAGAATACGGGCCCCCATTTCTTTGGTGCGTTTGATCTGTTCCGCATGGATTTCCATATCAGCACTCACACCTTGGATATGGCCGCCCAGTGAAGGCTGGTGGATCATAACCTCTCCGTTTGGAAATATAAACCTGCGCCCTTTAGTGCCTCCACTCAGTAAGATACTTCCCATAGATGCTGCCAATCCCATACAGATGGTACTTACAGGCGATTTGATCATGCGCATGGTATCATAGATCACCATGCCGCTGGTAACTGAGCCGCCAGGGCTACTGATGAAAAACTTGATCTCTTCTCCTGACTTATCAGCTTCCAACAACATCAGTTTGGTTACGATGTCCTTAGCCGATTTGTCATCAACTATGCCCCATAAATAAATGCTGCGGGTTTGGAAAAAGTACTTTTCCAGTCTCTTGTACAGCATCTGGGTGTCCATTTGGGCACGTTCTTCTCTTTCTTCCTCTGTCTCAGGTTCTTCCGGAGTTCCTGGTTCCGGGCTTGGCTGAGGTTGTGGTTGCATCAGTGGTAAGCGGCTATATATGTCGTCTTTTAAAAACATCTTTTGTCAAATTTTAAATATAAGAACTTGATTATCTACCTATTCGAATCTTATTAAAATCCAATCCCATTTCTCATCATTTTCCCAATTCTTCATCCGGTCCCTTTCCAAATAATTCGTCATTCGTCTTTCAAATCATCCCTTCAACTCTGCTTTCTTCTCTTTCCTCGCGTTTACCAGCAACACTTCATCAACAAAGCCATATTCCTTAGCTTGCTCAGAAGTAAGCCAATAGTCACGGTCGAAATCATCTTCTATCTGTTCTATCGATCTGCCGGTATGACGGTTCACTATTTCATAAAGTTCTTTCTTCAACTTACGGATCTCGTTCACAGTAATTTCAATATCACTGGCCTGGCCGCCAATCGCACCACTAGGTTGGTGCATCATGATCCGTGAGTGTTTCAATGCAGCACGCTTTCCCTTTGTCCCAGCTCCAAGAAGTACACACGACATGGAAGCTGCTACTCCAATACAAATCGTTGAAATATCAGGGGATACAAACTGCATCGTATCATAAATGCCCAAACCGGCATATACACTTCCACCCGGCGAATTGATGTACATATTAATATCACGGGTGCGGTCGGAAGAATCTAAAAACAAAAGTTGCGCTGTTACTATATTACCTACCTCGTCACTGATGGGATAGCCAAGGAAGATGATGCGGTCCATCATCAAACGGCTGTATACATCCATAACAGCTACGTTCATGGGCCTCTCTTCAATGATGTTCGGTGTTAAGGCAGTTACCATGTGCTTGGAGTAACTGTTAAGGGTATTACTTGACATGCCGAGGTGCTTCACGGCATACTTTTCAAATTCTGATTGAAAACTCATATCGTCTAGTGTTAATGATAAAGCAATTTAAGTGTTTGTGTCATACCAAATACTGTGCTATATAAAAAATGCGACAAAAGGGCAGAGCACAAAAAGAGGCAAGAGCTTCTTTACCATGAAAGATATTCGATAAAAAGTAGAAAAGGAAATGTATTCTTTAATAAGATGCTTCTTTACAGCCAAGGACTCAAAAAAAATGGAGAACTGAGCGATCAGTTCTCCATTCTATAAACTATATAAATTAATAATAATTCTTATTCTATTTCCTCCCTCTCGCTCTTCATTAATTCGTTATTCAAATCATTCATCATTCCATTAATGATGATGATGCTGATGCTCTTCATTCATCTTAATGAACTCTTCCTTGCTAATCGGTTGCTCAGTAGCATTCACCTTAGTTTCAGCCCATTCAAACAACCTTTGAGTTTGAAGACGGTTGAATGCATCTTCAACATATTTCCTGTCTTTCATCATACGGTCGATGTAGTCACGAACCCAATCCTGCTCTTCATCAAGGGCGCTCGCACCCATGTATCCAAGTAATTGTTGCTTGGCAAAATCGCGCACATCTTCCTGTGTAACCTTGATATCATTTTCCTGGATCAATTTGTCTGTGATCAGGCTCCACTTCAACTGGTTGATGAATGCAGGGAACTCGTGCTCTACTTGTTCATCAGTTTTAGGCTGGTTGTTCTCTCCTTGCGTTTTGATCCAGCGTTTCAGGAAGTCTTCAGGGAAGGACACTTGTGTGTTATCCAGCAATACGTGGTACAACGTATGGTGCAATTGATTGCGGGTTTCAGAATCCCATTGTGCCTGAAGCCCTTCTTTTACTTTATTGCGGAAAGCTTCCTCTGTTTTGATTTCTTCAGCAGGGAACAATTGAGCAAAGAATTCTTCATTCAACTCACGTGGTTCTACAAGACCAACTTTTGTAATGATCAATTTAAAATTCTTTCCTGTTGCACTGTCCAGGCCAAGATCATTTACGATCCACTCTTTTTCTTTATCACCGAAAACTTCTTCCAGGTTTACTTGCAATACGTCATCATTCTTCTTTCCCATAAGGTTGGGGCGGAATTCTTCTTTGAAGTATTTTACAAGCAGGGAATTATCTTTTCTGATGCCACCTTCAATTTCGTTGCCCTCTGCGTCGGTTTCCACAAAAGTTACATTCAGCACGTTCTCATCGCTGTTAACAGACTCAGGTTCAGTCATATTACCAAAGCGGGTGCGCAGGCGCTCCACTTCTTCATTCAGCATTTCGTCTGTGATCTCCACTTTGTAGCGGGTAGGGGTCTGTTGAGACAGTTCCGGAGTTTTTACCTCAGGCTTCATGCCCACTTCGAAAGTGAAAGTATAATTGATTGGATTGTTGACATCCAGTTGTCCAATGTTGAGATCTACAGGCAGTGGCTGTGCAAAAATGTCAAGCTTCTCTGCGTCAATGTATTTGAAAATTTCACGATCCACTACACGCAGCACTTCATCAGTGAACAGGGAAGGACCATACATTTTTTTGATAAGGCCGGTAGGAACCATGCCTTTTCTGAAGCCAGGAATATTGGCTTTCTTGCTATAATCTTTTAATGATTTCTCAAAAGAAGGCAGATAATCTTCTTTATTGATAGTAACACTTAAATGCTTGTGTAAAGGAGCAACCTCTTGCTGAGTTACTGTAGCCATAAATTTCTATTGTTGTATAGTTGTAATAACGAACAAGGAACAAAAAATAAAGAACTTAAATGAAGGTTCACTTTTCACGCTTCAATGTCCATCATTTTATATTGAACATTGAATGTAGACCTCCTAATACGGATCAGGAGCATTTTGAACATTTTCTTCACTTCATTAATCTTTATTCCTTGTTCCTTTTCGACATTCGTCCTGTGCGGATGGAGGGACTCGAACCCCCATGCCTCGCGGCGTTAGATCCTAAGTCTAATGCGTCTACCAATTTCGCCACATCCGCATTACTGATTTGAAGTTCTTAGCTATTCGTGCTCTTCGATATTTTAATTGAAATAATTCGACTTTGAACACTGAACTTTGAACCTTCAATTCTCAATCGGGTTGCAAATGTAGGGGTTTTTACACAAGTTGTTAATCCTTTTTCTTGTTAAAAAAAACAGTTAATAAAAAACCTAAATTCGTGACGTATGGAGACTGTCGCGCAAAAGCCTAAATATAATTTGAATGAAGAGCAGGAAAAGAAACTGATCCTGAGGGAGTATCGTGCCCTGCAGCGTGCCCTGAAGTCCCGTGCTAAGTCCGGCGACCGGAAATTGATACGTCATGCTTTTGAAATGGCCGCCGATGCGCACAAAAGTATGCGTCGCAAAAGTGGCGAGCCTTATATCCTGCATCCGCTGGCTGTAGCTCGAATTTGTGTGGAAGAAATCGGTTTGGGTATCCGTTCTACTATTTGCTCCCTTTTACACGATACTGTAGAAGATACTGATATATCCCTCGATGATATTCAACGCGAGTTTGGTAGCGAGATCGCTAAAATTGTGGACGGCTTGACCAAGATTTCGAACGTAATTGATGTCAATGCCTCACAACAAGCCGAAAATTTTAAAAAGATTCTCTTAACCCTTACGGATGATCCAAGGGTTATTTTGATAAAACTGGCCGACCGCCTGCACAATATGCGCACGCTCGATAGCATGAAGCATGAAAAGCAGTTGAAGATTTCTTCCGAAACCGTTTATGTATATGCTCCCCTGGCACACCGCATGGGGTTGTATAATATGAAGACGGAAATGGAAGACCTGGCCATGAAGTACCTGGAGCCGGATACCTATAAGGAAATCGCCCGTAAGCTGGCCGAGACCAAAAGGGAGAGGACCCGCTACATCAACGAATTTATCAAGCCCCTCAAGGATAGCCTGGATAAGGAAGAGATGAATTTCGAAATATACGGGCGCCCGAAAAGCATCCATTCCATCTGGAATAAAATGAAAAAGAAAGGCGTGTCCTTCGAAGAAGTATACGACCTCTTCGCTATCCGTATTATTTTGAATTCTCCTCAGGAAAAAGAAAAAGAGGACTGCTGGAAGGTGTATTCGATGATTACAGACCAATACAACCCTTCTCCTGAGCGTCTGCGCGACTGGTTGAGCAATCCAAAGAGCAATGGTTATGAGGCGTTGCATACGACTGTAATGGGCCCACAGGGCAAGTGGGTAGAAGTGCAGATCCGGACAAGACGTATGAATGAAATCGCCGAAAAAGGACTTGCCGCTCACTGGAAATACAAAGAAGGTACCCACAACGAAAACCGTTTTGATAAATGGTTTACCCAGATCCGGGAAGTCATCACCAACCAGGATGTTGACTCTGTCGACTTTCTGCAGGACTTCAAGCGTAGCTTCCTTGCCGAGGAAATTTATGTCTACACTCCTAAGGGCGACGTCAAAATGCTGCCCATCGGTGCTACCGCGCTCGACTTTGCATTTTTAGTGCACAGTGAGGTCGGAGCTAAATGTATCGGTGCTAAGGTTAACCACAAGCTGGTGCCTATCAGCCACAAACTGCGCAGCGGTGACCAGGTGGAGATCATTTCTTCCAACAAGCAAAAGCCTTCCGAAGACTGGTTGAATTTCGTGGTAACCGCCAAGGCTCGTACCAAGATTAAGGACGCCCTGAAGGAAGAAAAGAAGGCAGTGGCCGAGGAAGGAAAATATACACTCCAGCGCAAGCTCGAGGGGATAGGAGCTACCTTCAATCACCATAATATCGATGAGCTGATCAGCTGGTATAAAGTAAACTCCGGTCTCGAACTTTATTACCAGATCGCAATAAAAAATATCGATCTCAAAGACTTAAAGGAATTCAAGGTCATTGGCGATAGGCTGGAAGCACCTAAGCCAGTAGTGAAACATATCGAACCTAAATCGGAAATTATCCATCCGGCCCTTCCAAAGAAGGATGCTGAACTGGTGATCTTTGGCGAAAGCAGCGATAAGATCATGTACAACTTGGCCAATTGTTGCAAACCCATCCCAGGCGATGATGTATTTGGCTTTGTAACCACAGGCAAAGGCTTGACCATTCACCGCACCTCCTGTCCCAATGCTACCAAGCTGATGTCCAACTACGGGCACCGCATTGTCAAAACGAAGTGGGCTAAGAACAAGGAAATATCATTCCTCACCGGCCTTAGGATTGTTGGTATGGATGACGTTGGTATCATTAACAAAATTACCAATGTGATCAGTGGAGATATGGGCCTCAATATTTCCGCCCTGACGATTGAATCAAAAGAAGGTATTTTCTCGGGTAGTATCAAGCTATTTGTTCATGACAAAGAAGAACTGGATGAACTGGTAATCAGCCTCAAAGACCTGAAAGGCATCCACTCTGTCGACCGCTTCGATGCAGAAGCAAACGCTTAAATGATTAATAGAAAAATAAAAGTTCAATCAAGTCTATCTCATAACAATTCAACCCCATCTTACAACAATCGGATGGGGTTTATTATTTCAATAGTCAAAACCATCTCCTTCAGGCAAATCTGACCGCTTTTGCCTGTTTATCCTCCTAAAATCAACTCATCCTTCGTAGATCAAGTATACCTGAAGCATACCATCAGTATACCTAAAGTAGGGCTACAGTATTCCTGCTGTATCCCTGGAGTATAGTTGAAGCATACCTGAAGCATACTAACAGCATACCTGAAGCACGAAACAGATTTTGACCCCCTAATCCCCAACTCATCCCTGAACCATACTTACTCCCTACCTACTCCGTACCTAAGCCGTACCATAGCCGTACATCAGCCGTATCTAAGCCGATGCTACTTCGACTATCCTTCGACCATCTTTCGACTCTGCTTCGATCTGAATTGAGCAAATGCTCATAAATAAGGGGAAAACAACCTACAGGCAGAACGCCCAAAAAGCCCTGAACGGAGTCAAGGGAACTGCGCCTAAAGGTACAAAACCAACCCCCACCCTCCAAGTTTTGAACCCCCTCCCTTTACACTTCCTTTTATTCGTTATTCCCAACGTTACCTGGTTCTTCCCAAACTTTGAACTTCAACCCGCTAACTTCACCCTCAAAACTGAGATTTCCCCTACTTTTGCCACTCAATTTAATAACTCCTCTATGGTTGATGTTATACTGGGTCTTCAATGGGGCGATGAAGGCAAGGGTAAAATAGTAGATTATTTCGCATCTCAATACGATGTAATTGCTCGTTTCCAGGGCGGTCCTAATGCTGGTCACACGCTTTATGTGGGTGACAAAAAGATAGTGCTTCACCAGATTCCTTCTGGTGTATTCCACCAGGGTACTGTAAATCTGATCGGAAATGGTGTGGTATTGGATCCGGTAACCCTCCGTCGCGAGGCTGAAACCGTAGCAGCTTTCGGTGTTGACCTCCGCAAGAACCTTTTTATTTCTGAGCGCACCAATTTGATCCTGCCTACACACCGTGCATTGGATAAAGCTGCTGAAATGGCTAAAGGCAATGAAAAGATCGGTTCTACTTTAAAAGGTATTGGACCTGCCTATATGGATAAAACGGGCCGTAACGCTTTGCGTGTAGGTGACTTGTTGCATAAAAGCTTTACAACGTCTTATATCAAGCTGCGCCTGAAGCACCAAAAGCTTCTGGACAATTACAACTTTACAGAAGATCTTACTGCCTGGGAAGAAGAATTCCTGGATGCTATTGAATTCTTGCGCAGCCTGAATATTGTAAACGGCGAATACTTTATCAATAATAAGATCAGCGAGGGCAAAAAAGTACTGGCCGAAGGTGCACAAGGAAGCATGCTGGATATCGACTTCGGTACTTTCCCGTTTGTAACTTCTTCCAACACAATTTCTGCCGGAGTGTGCAATGGATTAGGTGTTGCCCCACAGAAAATCAAAGAAGTTTTCGGTGTATCCAAAGCATATTGTACAAGGGTAGGTAGCGGTCCTTTCCCAACAGAATTGGAAGATGAAACTGGTGAGCAATTGCGCAAGATTGGTCATGAGTTTGGTGCTACTACCGGAAGACCTCGTCGTTGCGGTTGGATGGATCTGGTAGCCCTGCAATATGCCTGCATGATCAATGGCGTTACTCAGGTGATCATGACCAAAGCTGACGTTCTTGATGCTTTTAGCGACCTGTCTGTTTGTACATCTTATAAGATCAACGGGAAAGAAGATACTCAGGTGCCATTCCAAATGACCTGGAACAAAATCGAACCTGTTTACCAAAGCTTTAAGGGCTGGAATACTGATACAACAGGAATCAAAGAGTCTAATGCTCTGCCTCAGGAAATGAAGAATTATGTCGCTTTCTTAAATGAAAAATTGGGAGTGCCCATTAGCTACATCTCCAATGGACCTGGTCGTGATCAGTTAATTAAAGTAAATAAATAATATGATGAATCTGTAGCTTGAAATTGAGAATTTGGAAATAAATTTGCAAGCTTCAGAAACCAGATTACCAAAAACTGATTTCAAAGTCTTTTAGAGGCAACAAAAAAATGTTTTTGAAAATTTGGCTAATTAAAAACTTCGCTGAAATTTTACACCGCTTAATGTTACGAATATGTCGATACTAACTGTAGAACCAATGTTTGAAGAAAGCACATTGCTGGATACTTTAATAGCACAGGCCAAAGGAAGAGCCCCCAAAAAGAAAGTAGAAGATGATGAAGCTTCTATTGAAGAAGAAGTAGCTCCAAAGAAGTCCGCTACAAAGGCTCCTGCAAAGGATGAAGACGAGGATGATTTTGATGATGAAGAAGATATGGATATAGATGATGAAGAAGATGATTGGGATCCGGACTTCGAAGAGTTTGATCTGCCTAAATCTAAAAAAGGCGGTGGCAAGAAAGGGGAAGAAGAGGAGGAGGATGTTAAGTTCGAAGATGATGAAGACTTCAAAGACATGGATCTGTTTAACGACTCGGGCTTTGATGACGAAGACGAAGACTTTTAATTCATTATTTAATTAAATATCCTGGCTAAGAGAAGCTATTCAGTTAGTGATGTAGTGCAGGTAAAAACAAAAATGTTGAACTGGGCTAATCAGTTCAACATTTTTTGTTATTTGGATAACCTGCATTATAATTTCCAGCCACATTATTACGAATGTTTATTGGCTGTTGGCGTCCGTGCATTGATAAGCTCGGATACAAGCGATGTATCTGAACTTGACCACTTCCTGGCAATGCAAAATGACTGGAGTTGCGGTCACATTGCCTACAACCTGAAATCAAGTCTGCATGGCTTAAGCAATAACAAGCCCGACTCATTACATTTCCCTGATTTTTTCTTTTTTGTTCCTGAAGTAATCCTGACGATCAATGGCAATGAGCTTTGTATTGAAGCTACATCTCCGGAAGAAGTATACTTACAAATCATGCAGCAAGAAGAGCATGCAATACAGCCACATGCTAATTTAAATATCCAGCAACGTATCACCAGGGCTGAATACTTGCAAACCATCAGGAAACTGCAGCAACATATTTTGAGAGGTGATTGTTATGAGATCAACTTCTGCCAGGAGTTCTATGCAGAAAAAGCTATCATAGAACCTCTTTCTATCTATCAAAAACTCATTGCTGTTTCTCCTACACCTTTTTCCGCTTTATATCGACTGAATGATAAATACCTTATTTGTGCCAGCCCTGAACGATACATCGCCAAAGAAGGAACAAAAATTCTTTCACAGCCAATGAAAGGCACTGCAAAAAGAAATCTGGATGATGAAGCAGAAGACAGGCGATTAAAAGAAGAGTTGCTGGCTAGCTCTAAGGAGCGGGCTGAAAACGTAATGGTGGTAGACTTAGTACGCAATGACCTCTCAAAGATTTGCAAGGGTGCTACAGTAAAAGTGGATGAATTGTATGGAATTTATACCTTTCCTCAAGTGCATCAGATGGTTTCCACTGTAAGCGGAGAATTGGATGGCAATGTTCCATTTTCTGCCATACTCCCTGCTACTTTTCCAATGGGCTCTATGACTGGCGCACCAAAGTACCGCGTAATGCAACTGATAGATCAATACGAGCCTTCCAACAGAGGCATTTTCTCCGGTTCAGTTGGTTATATTGATCCTAATGGCAACTTTGATTTCAACGTGGTGATCAGGAGTATTATGTATAATGCCTCGAACCAATACCTGTCTTACCAGGTTGGATCTGGTATTACTTTTTACTCTGATGCAGAAAAAGAGTGGGAAGAATGTATGCTCAAAGCGGAAGCGATAAAGAGAGTGCTGGGTGCCGAGTTAACGATTCTTCATGGATGATTACTAATCATATTGACCCGGCCTAAAACAATAAATTACCTGCCGTCCATTGTTAGCATTAAACGAATAGATTGCTCCAGTATTTGTGGTTTATTTGCCTGGAACAATAACATTTTATCTGAAGGTAAACGCATGTCATAACTTCCATTAGCTGACAGTAACTTATCAAAGTTTGGATTCAGGCGGTTGAATGCCACCAGGTCTATTTGAATCACTTGTGCAATAATCAGGGAATTGTATTTACCGCTTACATTCATTGTTTCAGATTTGTCATCATCAGCCGCAGGCTTAAGCGCCTCATTCAGCATGAAGTTTTCCCTTTCCTTTTTTGTCAGCGTAGTAACCCCACCATCACCTTCCATAATATAGTGAGTGGCAATAAACTTCTTTACATGGTTTCTGGATTCCTCCGGCAGGTAGTATTGCAGATCCCAGAAGTTGCGGCTGCCGCTTCGGCGCATTGCTGAATATACATTTCCTGGACCTCCATTATAAGCTGCAATCACCAGGAGCCAATCACCAAATAGCCCATACAACTGGGTCAAATAACGGGCAGCAGCATGTGTACTTTTGAAAAAGTCAGTACGTTCGTCGTTTAAAGAATTTACTCTTAATCCCATGTTGCGTGCCGTTTCAGGCATAAACTGCCAGGGCCCAACTGCACCGGCCCATGAAACTGCATAAGAATGAAGATTGGATTCAATAACAGATAGATATTTTAACTCATTTGGTAAGCCGTGTTGTGTCAGAATGCCGTTCATCAGGTCGAAGTAAGGCTTACCCCAGCCTTTCATGTCATATAAGTGGGCACTATAGCGGTTCATATAATCCTGAACAAAGTTTAGTGCCAGGGGATTCAGTTTATTGACATTTAAGCCCTTTGCCGTAGTTCTGACAAACAGGTCTTTGAATCCTTCTTTGGGATCAGCAGGTATCACCCCCTTAATTAGTGAGTCGTGCAGGATGTAGTTTGCTTCGCCTCCTTGCCAGGTTTTAGCTGCAGTATCTTTAATGAAAGACCCGGTGAGGAATATGGCTAACAATAAAACTTTCTGCATTACCAATTTTTTAATGAGGCACTTACTTTCACTTCATTAACAGATGCGAAAAGCGTAGCAAAGATACTTCATCAAATCGATTTGCCATTGCCTGAACACCAAAAGGAAGTGTATTGGAATGGTTAAAAAGTGGCAAACTGACGGCCGGAATGCCGGCAAGGTTGGCAAAAACAGTGAAAATGTCTCCCATGTACATAGCCAGCGGGTCCTTGATCTTTTCACCTGATTTGTAGGCTGTTGTAGGGGAGGTGGGGGCCAGAATAATATCAAAGTCCCTGAAGATTTCCTCTGTTTGCTGTTGTAAAAGGCGCCTTACCTGCTGAGCTTTGGTGAAGTAAGCATCGTAATAACCTGCGCTAAGCACAAATGTTCCCAGCATAATACGACGTTTTACTTCCTTTCCAAAGCCTGCTGAACGGTTCTGCTTATAAAAGTCCGTGAGCTCGCCGAATGATTTCTTCTCCTGGTACCCATAGCGAACTCCGTCGAAACGGGATAAGTTGGAAGATGCCTCTGCCGTGGTCAGGATATAATAGGTCGGAACAATATATTCCGTCAGTTTGAAATGGACTGGTTCTACCTGGTGGCCCTTTTCTTTCAGGGATGTGAGCAGGTTCTGCAGTTGTGAAGATATTTCAGGGTCTACCGAAGGATGCTCCAGCCACTCCGGAAAATAGGCGATTCGGTATTTGCGATCGCTTTCAATTGAAACCGAGCTGTATGGACCTACTTCTTTTACTGAAACTGTGCTATCAAACTCATCTTTTCCGGCAATTACCTCCAGGATCAAGGCTGCATCTTCTACATTGCTGGCCAGAACTCCAATCTGGTCAAAAGAAGAAGCGTAAGCGATCAGCCCATGACGGGACACCCGTCCATAAGTAGGCTTTACACCAACAATGCCGCAGAAATCAGCTGGTAAGCGCACTGAACCACCTGTGTCTGTACCTAAGGAAGCCATACACAATCCGGCTTTCACGGCTGCCGCGCTACCGCCTGAAGAGCCTCCCGGAACTACATCATTCTGAACAGGGTTCAGTGCCGGTCCGTAGGCCGAGTTTTCGTTGGTAGAACCCATACCAAACTCGTCGCAGTTTTGCCGGCCAATAATGATGGCTCCTTCATTGAGCAGTCTCTGTACCGCTGTAGAAGAATAAAGAGAAGTGAAATCTTTCAGGATGTTTGATGCCGCAGTAACATGATGGTTTTTGTAGCAAATAACATCTTTGATTCCTATAACCACTCCATGAAGTTTGCCTTTTTCAGCATTTGCTGGTAAGGCGTCTAACTCCGCAGCTCTTTTCAATGCCTCTTCACCAAAAACTTCCACAAAAGCATTCAGGTGCTTCTGTTGTTCGATATTTTCTAAATAATGCTTTACAGCTTGTACGCAGGTAACTGCTCCGGTCTTTAGTTGCGACTGATATTGCGGGATAGATGTATAGGAAAACAAAGTGATATATTAAGCAGTGAACAGTTAAGAATGTATTTTAAAATAAATGTCGTTTAGTTAGGCTTTGCGAGAAACATAACTAAACGACACTGGAATTCTATAATAATTTATGCTTGTTTCGGCGGTGCCTCCTGGGTATCTTTTACATTGATGCCATCTTCTATTTCTTTACGGATATTGTTTTTGGCATCATTGAATTCACGCATACCTTTCCCTAAACCACGCATGAGTTCAGGTATTTTTTTACCACCAAATAACAATAACACGGCTGCCAGGATTAGTAAGATTTCACTTCCGCCAAGGCTCATAAATAAAGGATTTGAAAAGATGAAAACATTTTTTTAACAGGAAGCAAGTTACAGACTCATTTGTTTATAAAAGCAAAAAGCGGAAGATTTTCTTCCGCTTTAATAAATATTAACAAGCGCTTAGTCGGTTGTATAAGCTGCTAATGCCCTCTTCACTTAACATCCCAATGTTGGATATTAAGGTTGCGTAGTAGAAGACGTTGTTTGTCTTTCTTTTTCATTCATGCCTTCTTCCAGTTCCTTGCGCACATTGCTTTTGGCATCATTGAATTCACGGATACCTTTACCAAGGCCACGCATCAGTTCGGGTATTTTTTTGCCACCAAATAACAGGAGTACAACCAGGAGGATAAGCAGAATTTCGTTCCAACCAAGGCTCATAAATTATAAATTTATTTGTAAAGAGATGATTACAAAGTTATAAAAATAATAAGGAGCAATGTACAATCAGTTTGATTGCTAAAAACAAAAAGCGGAAGATAGTTCTTCCGCTTTCAAAAATATTAACAAAGGCTTAAGCTGTAGCTGCTGCCACTGTAGCTCTCTTTTTCTCTTTAATCCTTGCGCTCTTACCGCTGCGTTCACGTTGGTAGAAAAGTTTAGCACGACGCACACGACCTGATTTATTCAACTCGATAGAGTCGATATTAGGAGAAAAGAAAGGGAATAATCTTTCAACACCAATACCGTCAGAGATTTTACGCACAGTAAAGGTAGCTGTAGAACCCTGGCCTTGTACTTTGATTACATCGCCTTTGAAGGATTGGATTCTTTCTTTGCTTCCTTCAATAATTTTATAATTAACAGTAATGTTATCGCCTGCTTTAAACTTCGGAAATACTTTTTTACCGGTTAACTGCTCGTGAACATATTGCACCGCGGAGTTCATAACATGAAATTTTAAGGACGGCAAAGGTAAGGGGAAAGATTGATATTACGATAGGTGAAGTTGAAAAAAATGTGAATAATGAAAAGATAAATGTAAAAGATAGAATTTAAAACGGACGAGGGGGAGCAGGATTCTACTTAGGAATTTGGAAAAGTGCAGGAGGCAAAGGGAGGTGAATTGGTGTTAAAATGACTCTGGGCGGGGATGGCAATGGTTGAAGGCTGTGATGAGGATGGTAAATAAAATAGGGGAGGTCTCTGATGACCGGAGGGATGCGGGGTTGTATATAATTCGTAAATAAGAAGCCCTTAGCTCATTTCAAGCTAAGGGCTTCTTATTTATAAGGGTCTTTATTTAGCTACGTTCACTGCTCGTTTTTCCCTGATCACAGTTACCTTAATTTGGCCGGGATAGGTCATTTCGGTCTGGATCTTCTGGGCAATTTCAAATGAAAGGCGTTCACTTTCCTGGTCAGAAACTTTGTCTGCCTCTACAATGACACGCAACTCGCGGCCGGCCTGAATGGCGTAGGCTTTTTCCACTCCATTGTATTTAGTAGCCAGGTTTTCCAGTTCTTTAATGCGCTGGAGGTACTGCTGCATGATCTCGCGGCGGGCACCAGGGCGTGCACCACTAATGGCGTCACAGGCCTGGACGATAGGAGAGATGACATACTGCATTTCCATTTCGTCGTGGTGGGCGCCGATGGCGTTTACAATTGCAGGGTTTTCACCATACTTCTCGGCCAGTTTAGCTCCCAACAAGGCATGGCTTAATTCTGTTTCTTCATCAGGAACTTTACCAATATCGTGCAGTAGACCAGCCCTTTTAGCCAGCTTGGGGTTCAAGCCGAGCTCAGAAGCCATTACGGCACAAAGATTGGCCACTTCACGGCTGTGCATCAACAGGTTTTGGCCATAAGAGGAGCGGAAACGCATTTTACCAACCATGCGCACCAGTTCTTTGTGAAGACCGTGGATGCCTAACTCGATCACAGTGCGTTCGCCAATATCCATCACCTGCTCTTCCAGTTGGCGGCGGGTTTTTTCTACCACTTCTTCGATACGGGCAGGGTGAATACGGCCGTCAGCCACAAGACGCTGCAAGCTTAAACGGGCGATTTCACGACGCAGGGGATCAAAGCAGGAGAGGACAATGGCCTCCGGAGTATCATCTACGATCAGGTCAACACCAGTGGCTGCTTCAATAGCGCGGATGTTGCGACCCTCACGGCCAATGATCTGGCCTTTGATCTCGTCGCTTTCCAGGTTAAATACGGTGATGGCATTTTCGATTGCCTGTTCAGCGGCTGTGCGTTGAATGCTTTGGATAATAATTTTGCGAGCTTCTTTGTTGGCCTTTTGCTTTGCTTCGTCTACGATATCCTGCTGTAAAGCGAGGGCTTGGGAGTGGGCTTCCTGTTTCAGACTTTCAACCAATTGAGCCTTTGCTTCCTCGGCTGTTAAGCCAGAGATCTTTTCCAAACGACGGGTTTGCTCTTCCTGATGCTTGTCCAGTTCTGCCTGTTTCAGGCTTACCACTTCAATCTGCTTGTTCAGGTTTTGCTTGATCGCTTCGTTTTCTTTGATCTGCTTGTCCAACTGGTCTGCTTTCTGATTCAAGGAAGATTCTTTCTGGCGGATGCGGTTCTCACTTTCGCTCAGTTTGCGGTTCCGTTCTGTAACCTCTCTTTCATGCTCCACTTTAAGTTGTACGAACTTTTCTTTAGCGGCCAATTCTTTTTCTTTTCTAGTAGTTTCCGCTCTTAACTCGGCTTCCCTGATGATGTTTTGGGCATGCTGTTCGGCCTCTTCGACCCTTTGCCGGGTATCTTTTGCAAAGATGAATTTGCCGGCTATAATTCCGGCAACCAAGGCAACAATCGCAACAATTATAGACAGAATAATTGAGTCCATTTAATCGGTTTTGAAAAATTGTTTGTTCTTATATAGTTAAAAATAATACATACTGCTGAAAAGCAGTAGGTTGGCGAAGATACAAAGTCTGTTCAATGATAGGAAAGGAATTCATACCCTAGAGCATAAAGAGGGGCGTCCTGGTGCCTGAACGGAATTGTTGCTGCACTTTAAGAGGGGAGATATTGGATATTGGGATAATAGGATGTAGGGGTATAAGTTAGGGTTAAGAGAGGGGTCAAAATCTGTTTCGTGCTTCAGGTATACTGTAAGTATGCTTCAGCTATACTGAAGGTATGGGTGGGTTGGATAAGGGGATAGTAGGGCGTAGGTATATGGTAGATACGGGGTTGATCCGGAGTAGTAGAGGAGTGGTCGAGGAGGATGTAGTTAGCATGTACGGCTAATGTTTACTATAACTCTACTATAAGTTTACTATAACTTTACTGTAAGTTTTCTATAAGATTACTATAAGGCATATTAGGAATGACGAATGGAGGGAGGGAAGATGATAGAAGGTAGGTGGTAGATGAGAGATGATAGAGGGTAGAGAGGATTTAAGTTTTTGAGGTTTGGGGTTTGGAGTGAAGGGAATTTAGGGATGCTGAAGTAATTAAATATTAGATGGATAGCTCAGATAAGGCTTTATAGGCTCAGGTATGCCTTAGATACGGAGTAGGTACGGCGGAGCAACAAAGGATGGTGGGGGTGAGTTTATGAGGTTTGGTAAAATTATTCTTTGTCTTCAAGGGCGTCGTCGATCATGCGCTCGAGGGTTTGGAGGCGGCTGCTCACATTGTCGAGGTTTACCTGGTTGGAGATAGCTGCGTTTTGTTCGGTAGCAAACCAAACGAGGACCATGGCAATATAATCCTGGAGGTCTTTGCCGGCAAACTGGGTTTTGTATTCTACTATTTTATCGTTGATGGTTTTTACGGTTTTGCGTACTACCTCTTCGTCTTTGGGGTGAATTTTTACTCTATAGGTGCGATCGCCTATGACTAAGTTGGTGGGTATGAGATTGTTCATATTGTACTATTGTAATAATATTATAATAAGGGGCGTGAAATGGGATTATTGGCTTAGAAAAGCTATGCATTTGTCGATTTCCCGGATGTATTGATTCAAAGTTTTCTCAAATTGCTTTTTGTCTTTTTCGGCCATATCTCCTGAGCCCAGCTTCAGAACGGTGATGCGGTGCTCCACTTCCATGATCTTTTTTTCGTAGGAAACCTGTTTTTTACGGCTTTCTTCCAGTTCCTGCCTGAGTTGTTCGTTTTCCTTCTGCAAGCGGTTTTGCTTCCTGGCTAATTGCTGCAGCTTTCCGCTGATTATATTGAATTGAGCATCTACGCCACCAGATTCGGAGGTGGTGTCTCCCTGATTGTTTTCTTCAGTCACTCGTTTTGGAGGAACGGGGCCTGAAGGGGAGCTTTTATATTCTTCGTTATTTGAAGTTTCATTCATTAGTTTGCTCTTACTATATTCTAAAACTAATTTGAAAAAGTGTTTTCCAGGGCGCCTGAAAATAAAAGGATTGATTATAAAACGGAGGCTTGTCAAAGGAGCGATCAATCGTATTCCTATGGCAAGCCTCTGCCTGGTTAATTATTTCCTGATCTCTGCGCCGAGTTCTTTTTCGAGCGTTGTCATTATTTTATTCATCCAGGAGTCGATTTCCTTGTCGGTGAGGGTTTTCTCCTCATCGAGGAAGGTGAAATTGACGGCCATGGATTTTTTGCCGGCACCGAGTTTCTCACTTTCAAACACATCGAACAGCTGGATGTGCTGCAGCTTGTTGAGACGTAACTTGTCCAACTGACCTTTGATGGCTTCGTACTTCAAGTCTTTTGGAACTACGATGGCCAGGTCTCTTTCTACTGCAGGGAACTTGGATATTTCTGTGTAGCTGATCTTCTTTTTCAAAGACAGGTTTACCAACACGTCCCAGTTGATGTCCGCATAGAAAACAGTCTGCTTGATGTCGAACTTGTGTGCTGTTTTGCCGGATATCTTACCCATTTCTACCAGCCTGGTACCGTTTGCTGAACCAGTAATGGCTAATTCCAAACTATTTGTGCTTCCCCCGGTGGCGAAGGAAACCGTAACACCGGCAGCCCGGAATACTGCTTCCACGATTCCTTTCAGGTAGTAGATGTCGGCGGGTTTGCCCTTTCCTTTCCAATGGTTTTCAACCATGGCACCTGTCAAATAGATACAGAAATGGGAGGTTTCTTCATATTTGCCCACTTCTGCGGATTTGTACGTTTTACCCCACTCAAAGAACTTGAGGTCGTTGTTTTTCCTGTTCTGGTTGAAGGCGATGACTTCCAAAGCTGTAGGCAGCATGGCGGGACGCATTACATCCAGTTCGATACTAAGGTTGTTGAGCAGTTTTACGGTTTGGCTCAGTTCCAGCTCTGTAAAATATTTAGAATTGGTAATGGAGTTGGTCAGGATCTCGTTGAAGCCGTTACCCACCAATATACCCGCTATCTTTTCTTTCAGTTGGTCAGCACCTTTGTTTTCTTCAATTGCAGGTGTGATGGTAATAGAGGTTGGGATGGTCACATTATCCAGACCATCGATCCGCAGAATCTCTTCCACCAGGTCGGCCTGGATGCTGATGTCGTGTTTGTGATAAGGAACTTCCAGGAACAGGGCGTCGATATCTTCACGAAGAATGGTGAATCCCAGGCTTTGCAGGATATTCCTGATCGTTTGCGGGTGGTAGTTCTTGCCGCTCAACTTTTTCAGGTACTGGAATTTGAAAACGATCTGCTGTTTGGGCTGGGGATCAGGGTAGATATCTACTATATCGGATGCAATTTCTCCTCCGGCTATTTCTTTCATTAAAGCCGCTGCACGTTTCAACACACTAACCGTATTGGAAATGTCCACGCCTTTTTCGAAGCGGGTAGCCGCATCGGTCCGCAGGTTGTGGCGGAAAGAAGTTTTCCTAATGAAAGTAGGATCGAACCAGGCACTTTCCAGGAAGATGTTAGTGGTTTTTTCGGACACACCTGAATGCAGGCCGCCGAAAACGCCGGCAATGCACATGCCCTCCTCTGCGTCGCAGATCATCAGGTCTTCGGAGCTCAGTTTTCTTTCCTTTTCATCCAGGGTAACGAAAGGCGTGCCTTCCGGTAATGTATTTACCACCACTTTGCTGCCTTTGATCTCGTTATAATCGAAGGCGTGCAGCGGTTGGCCGGTTTCGTGCTGGATGAAATTGGTGATGTCTACTATATTATTAATAGGGCGCAGGCCGATGGCTTTCAATTTGTTTTGCAACCACTTTGGTGAATCCTGTACCTTGATGTTGCTGATGCAAACGCCAGCGTAACGTTTACAGGCATTCTCATTTTCTACGCTTACACTGATTTTCAGTGACTGATTGTCCACTTTGAAAGGAGCTGACGGCATTACCGGTCTAGCTTCTTTTTTGTCGTGGTGGGTGATATAGGCGCAAACATCGCGGGCCACGCCCCAATGGCTCATGGCGTCCATGCGGTTGGGGGTAAGGCCTATTTCATATATAATATCTGTATAAGGTTTGAAGTACTCTTCGGCTGTTTGGCCCACTTTGGCGTCGGCGTTCAGGACCATAATACCGGCATGGGAAGTGCCCAGGCCAAGCTCGTCTTCAGCGCAGATCATGCCGTAGCTTTCCACACCGCGGATCTTTGCGATTTTCATGGTCAGGGAATCTCCGGCAGTAGGGTGGATAGTGGTGCCTACGGTAGCCACTACTACTTTCTGGCCGGCAGCTACGTTGGGAGCGCCGCAAACGATCTGGAGGGGTTCTTTTCCGCCTGTAGATACTTTGGTTACGGTCAGTTTGTCGGCATTGGGGTGCTTTTCAGTTTCGAGCACTTCGCCAATGACAAGGCCCTTGAGTCCTCCCTTTACTTCTTCAAACACTTCCATCTTTTCCACCTCGAGACCAATGGAGGTCAGGATGCGGGAAAGTCGTTCGGGGTCGATCTTAACGGGTAAATATTCGCTCAGCCAATTGTAGGAGATGGTCATTGTATATATTTTCTAAAGGCCGCAAAGATAAACAGGGGAAAGGGAATTTGGGGAGGAAAGATGGTGGAGGAAGGATGAGAGGTTTAAGAGGGGATATTGGGATTTCGGAATTTTGAGGTTTGGAGTTTGAAGTTTGGAGTTTGAGGTTTGGAGTGAAGGGGGGCTGAGTAGGAGAGTGGTGGGTATCTGGTTTGAAAATTTTAAAAATAATTGAATGGTAGGTACCCCTATTTTCAAAACATTGCGTCTTTAATCATTGTGGTGGAGACTCAATATAAAATTGGACGAGTTGTGATCACTTCCGTTCATGCTTGAGTTAGTGAAGAGCAAATGATCTGATCATTATTAACTCTAACCGAATACACAATTATGAAATTGATTGCTTTTGCCCAGACATCGTTATGCTGGTGTCTTCCGAACCCTATGTCTTATCAAGAGGGAACGAAAATTAAGTTTAAGACAAAGTTCCCTTTCATTTCACCTTCTTGTTATAATCCATATGCTTACTTAGAAACCTGATCTTAATTCTTCATTTAATATCACAAAATTACCTGTGCATCAATCGCATCATCCAGAAGGATTGAATGAATTTGAATTTGCAATTCTTTGAATTCCGGGTCAAAGCTGTTTTATAATAGATGATTAGAGATATGTTCCCGGGATTATTTGAATGTAATATTTCAAGAAGACCTATTCCTTACAGTTAATCTATGATATTACCTAGGCATAAGGGTTCATCTGTTTATATCCGTTTACAGAATTCGAACCATTTGTTTTCTCATTCAATTTTAGCAAGTACTACCAGGCTGTCCATATAGTTTTATTATTCTACAAATTCCTGGATGTGAATCTGAGGATATGCAAAGTATTGCCTGTTTTTAAGAGATGGTTGCTATCTGTGTAATCGTGTGCTATTAGAAAGTTTCATTCACCATTTAGTCATCAACGAGTTTTAAATCAAAACCTATAGATTGTATGTTTTACACACGCAGTAAGCTGCTATTGTTTTATTTATTGATTGTGCTGGGCCTATTCAGGGCGAGCACAATCAATGCGCAACAGATTGCCTTCCCCGGAGCGGAGGGGTCTGGTATGTATACCACCGGGGGTAGGGGGACACCCTCTACGCCCACCACCGTTTTTGAGGTCACCAACCTCAGTGATGACGGACTGCCCGGCAGTTTGCGCTATGCCCTCACAGCCCCGGCTACCTACCGCACCGTGGTGTTCCGGGTATCAGGCACCATCCACCTGAATTCCAAATTGAGCATTAAGGCCAATACCACGATAGCTGGTCAAACCGCTCCTGGTGATGGTATTTGTGTAGCCGACCACCCTGTCTCCATCAGTGGCGACCATGTCATTGTACGTTATATGCGCTTCCGAATGGGGGACAAAAACCAAAAGAAGCTGGATGCCAATGGCAACCCGGTGGATGGCAGTGGAGGCGATGATGCCTTTGGTGCCCTGGGGTCCAATAATCTTATCATCGACCACTGCTCGGTGAGCTGGAGCTCGGACGAGGCCCTGACCATTTATAGGGGGGACAACCTCACCATCCAGTGGTGTATGGTTTCTGAGCCCCTGAACTACTCCTACCACTTTGAAACCGGGGATGTGGACTATGAGCAGCATGGCTATGGGGGTATCTGGGGGGCCAAGAGAGGCACGATGCACCACAACCTCATTGCCCACTGTAGAAACCGCAACCCCCGCTTTGCCGGTATCAGCACTTACAGCCCCAACACGGTAGGGGTGGAGAATGTGGATTTCCGCAATAACGTTATTTACAACTGGGGTATCAATAACGTGTATGGGGGTGATGGGGGCAATTACAATGTGGTGAACAACTATTACAAGTATGGCCCCAATACCAGCAGTGGGGTGCGCTACCGGATTTGTAATCCCAGTTATGGTACCTCTACTCCTTATGGCAAGTGGTTTGTGGAGGGCAACTATGTAGATGGTTCTGCTGCCTATACTGCGGACAACTGGTCCGGGGGTGTAGTGCCGCAGGGCGGGTCTGCAGATCTGGCTACCGTGCGGTCTTACAGTGCTTTTGAATTAGGGTATCCTGTGACCACGCAATCGGCTACGGATGCTTATGAATCGGTATTGCAGGGTTCGGGTTGTTCCCTGCCTAATCGAGATACCTTGGACCAAAGGATTGTAAACAATGTGCGCAACCGCACGGGGCGCATCATTGATGTGCAAGGTGGATATCCCCATGGAACGCCATATGAGCAGACGGTGACGGCCTGGCCCAACCTGAATGCTACGGCGGCTCCAGTGGATAGTGACCATGATGGTATGCCTGACAGCTGGGAAACTGCCAATGGCTTAAATCTCAATAGTTCCGATGACCGGGGTATTGTCGCTGCAAATGGTTTCACTAATTTGGAAAATTACCTGAACAGCCTTACCAATCCGGTTGTCAATACCGATCCGGTGATATATGCCAATCCAAGTTTCAGCAGTTTTGCACAAACAACTGGCGCTCCTTCTGCCGTGCAGACGTTTATTGTTTCCGGTGCACATCTTACCGGTAATATCACCATTTCGGCGCCAGCCAATTACCAAGTATCTACTGATGGCATCAACTGGAGCAATAGTGTAAGTTTAACAGCCAATGAAGGAGCTGTTTCTTCCACTACGATCAGTGTGCGCCTGAATGCAGCGGCTACCGGAGCTTATTCCGGAAATATTGTCGCTTCCGGCGGTGGCGCTCCTACACTTAGTTTTGCAGTGAATGGAACAACGTCGGTGCCTGCGCCTTTAGTGCAAAGCAAACCAATAGGTGCTTTCCCGGATATGGATGGTGGTTTTGAAAACCAGACTCCAGGTTCTTATGCTACAGTGTCTTCTCATACTTCAACGTCTAAATGGGAAGCTTCTTCTAATTTTCAAATACTGAGTAGCGGTGCACGTACAGGTTCTAAAGTAATGCATTGGAATGGCTCCAGTACCAGTGTTAAATACCTGGTATCACCTGTATTAACATCTCCCACTTTGCAGGCAGGCACCAGTTATGTGGTGCAGTTCTGGTATAAGAAAGCTGCCAGTGCCGGAGCTGGAAGTTTATCCCTGAGTGGTTATAATAGTATAGTAGGTGGCATGAGTGGCAGCACCGGAACTACCACATCTCAGAAAGATGTGGTGCTGCATAGTACAGCTTTATCCGACTGGGTAGTTTTCCGCGGTGTAATGACCACCCAAAGTGGCGTAACTGTTACGAATACATTTGGCGGTGTTAAAGTGGAAAATCCGCAATCCCCGTTTTTTGATATTGACGACTATGTAATTTATCCCGGAAATTCATTTGATGTTACAGCTCCGGATGCCGTAATATCGCCAGCTGCTAACAAAAGTGTTGATGTCAACAATATTGCTGTTAGCTGGCAAGCTCCTGCCAGTGGCTTTGATGGTGGTGGTTATGTTGTAGTGCGGAGCACTTCTGCGACAGCACCTGTGCCCAATGCCAATGGTGTTTATGTTGCCGGCAATACGATGGGTTCTGACAATGTCGTTGTCTATACAGGGACAGCTACCAATTTTACCGATGATGGAAGTGTAGCTGCATTGGCAGCAAGTACGACATACTATTATCATATATTCACAGCAGATAAGGCCTTTAACTATTCGCAGGCTGTATCAGTCCAGAGCACTTTGAATGTATCAGTACCAACTGTTTCTCTTTCAGGCAGTATCAGTTCGTTTTCCCAGACTGTGGGTACGCCTTCTGCTTCCAAACAGTTTACGGTTACTGGTAGCAATCTTTCAGGGAATGTACAGGTTACTGTTCCTTCAGGATTTGAATTATCAGATGATGACAATACCTGGAGTACATCATTGAGTTTTGTGCCTAGTAATAACAGTGTTAACGAAACTGCATTTGTAAGGTTGAATGCTACTGAGGCGGGCTCCTACGGAGGGAATATTTCCACAAGCAGCAATGGTGCGACTGCAGCTACGATTGCAGTAAGCGGTGCAACAACTGCTCCTGTGGTTATCTACACGCCAGCCAATGCAGACGCTGTGGTGGCATTGGATGGCAGTGGTCAATATACCAGTATCCAGGCTGCTATTAATGCAGCGCCTACAGGACGGACCACTCCATACATTATCTATATCACGAATGGTAAATACGTTGAGAAGGTCAATATTCCATCTAATAAACCATTCATACATTTTATAGGAGAAAGTGCTGCCAATACGATCATTAGCTGGGATTCCTATTCCGGTAAAGTAGAAAATGGAGTTACGATTGGTACCAGCACATCTGCAACTCTTACAGTGAATGCCAGTGACTTTTTCATGATGAGCGTTACTGTTGAAAATGCATCCGGTTATGTAGGAGATGGCCCGCAAGCGCTTGCTTTGTATGTGGTGGGTGACCGTTGTGCCTTCAAGAATTGCCGTTTCATCAGTGGCCAGGATACGGTGTGGCACAATGGTGATGGCAAAAGGCACTATTTTAAAGAGTGTTACATTGATGGAAATACTGACTTTATATTCGGTGCTTCGACAGCGGCATTTGATGCCTGTATCATTTACGGAAGGGACCGGGTTGATGGCAACTCCGGAGGTTACGTTACTGCGGCCAATACGCCGCCCGGACAGACATACGGTGAAGTATTCAGGGATTGCCGAATTCCTAATAACCGCGGGGTTACCAGTTATTCTTTAGGAAGACCCTGGCAAAATGATCAGGGAAAAGAATCAAAAACCGTGTTTCTTAATACAGTAATGGGTACATCGGTTATGCCTGCAGGTTGGTCTGTCTGGAATTCCACAACTAATACCTCACTCATTACTTATGCAGAATATAAAAGCAGGAAATACAATGGTGATCCTGTTGATGTTAGTCAACGTGTTTCCTGGTCGAAGCAATTGACTGATGCAGAAGCTGCGCCTTATTATGTAAATAGCAACCTGTTTGGATCGTGGAATCCATTTACTACTTTCCCTGCATTAAATGGTTCTGCTACCACTGAATTAGCTGTTTCTAACTTCCGTGCTCAGAGAGGTGCCTCCAATACTACACTTAGCTGGAACTTAAGCTGGCCTATGAGTGGTGTGTTATACGAGGTATACCGCAGCACAGACAATGTCAATTTTACAAAGATCAATGAAGTAAACGGAGGAAGCGATGAGATCGTAGCTTTCAGTGTTACTGATGGTGTGCCTGCAAAAGGAACCATCTATTATTACTATGTAAAAGCTTCTAAAGCTGGCTTAGCATCCCATAACAGTTATGTAGCTATTGTTGATCCCAGTGTTCCTTTAGATGGTGAATTCAGGACTGCTGGTTCAGGCTTCTGGACCAACGCATCCAGCGGCAATGGTACGAATGCAACTTCCATCTGGGAAAAATATAGTGCATCATCCAAGTCGTGGGTTTTGCAAGGGTTAGGTGTTCAGCCAAGCAATGTAAATGTTACCATCAGAGCCGGGCATACCGTAATGATTGATGGATTAAAGGGCGTGAACAGCCTGTACATTGAAAACGGTGCTGTTCTTAAAAGCAATGGCGGTTATGGGGCAACACCAGGTTCACAAACCCTGCGCATTGGTGCCGGTTCTGCCGCTAGTGTGATCATCCAGAATGATGGTGTATTTGGAGGTGATGCCAACCCGGATGATCTGATCACCCTGGAATTTAATCCAGCCTGTGCTTCTGTATTGTGGACAGGTTCGGGTGTATCTAAAATTACCCGCCTGCGTCCGTTACCTGCCAATCCGAATGCACTGAAGGTAATCTTTGACCAGGATGTGAGTTTATCTTATAACAGCGGATCGTTTACGGCATATTACAATAACAGCAGTAATACAGTGAACGAGAACGTTACACTGACGATCAATCCCGGAAAAACCGTTAAGCTGACCCATCCTTCAGGATCATTCAGTCCAACAGGAACCAGCACGGCAAATCCTGGTGGTAATTATACTTATAATATCAATGGTACACTAGATCTGAGTGCAACTACAACTACATCCAACCTGGTTGCCTATTCAACCAATGCTTCATCGGTTGTATCACTGAATATAGGTTCAGGAGGAACTTTAAAACTGGGGACCGGATTCAATACTGTGAACAGTGCACCTTCAGCATCCAACAACGGTAAAGTATTGTTGACGATAGCTGATGGAGGATTGGTGGATGCTACGAAAACTTCCAACCTGAACCTGGGAGGGAATTATTTCATAACCTCAGAAAATGGAAGTTTGAAAAGAGCGGTAGGAACAACAGCTGTAACCTTCCCTATCGGTACTTCATCCAGCAGTTATAACCCGGTTGTATTAACCAACAGTGGTACTGTCGATAATTTCGCTGTAAATGTTAAAAATGCCTTTGACCATCCCGTTACTGATGCAAGTAAAGTAGTGAATAAACAATGGGAAATCAGTGAGGATGTTGAAGGCGGAAGCAATGTGACTGCCAAGTTCGGATGGCAGGCTGCTGATCAGGCTAGTGGATTTGATCTTGCGCAATTATTAGCAGTTATGAAGTATGCAGGAAGCAACTGGAACATCACGGCTGCAACACCTGGTGGAAGCGGAACGACTGCGGATCCGTATACAGCAACAGTTTCCGGAATCAGCTCGTTTTCTTCATTTGGTGTTACCAATTATTCCAAAGCCGGGGCTGCTATTCATCTGGAAGGTGGCAATTTTACCTATGATGGGCAGTCACATGCGGCTGCAGGTTTTGCTTATGGTACAGGTGGTGAAGCAGACAAGCTAAGCCCTGAAGTGAGCTTTGCTTATACAGATGCCAAGGGACAAGTTTTAGAAGGTGCTCCTGAAAGTGCCGGAACCTATTCCGTTACGGCGTCCTTTGCAGGAAACAGTTACTATCTTCCGGTTTCTGCTACAGCTACGATTACTATTGGTCAAAGGCCATTGACCATTACTGCTGCTGACCAGACTATGGAATGTGGTAGTGTTATGGAGCTGGGTACTACAGCATTTATTGCAGATGGACTTGTATCTGGTGATGCCGTTAACCAGGTTGCATTCAATAGCACTGGAGGAGGCGTTGGTACTTATCCTATAGTTCCCAATAATGCCTTAGGTACAGGCCTTTCCAACTATCGCATTACTTATGTCAATGGTTCTTTGGTGGTGAAGGATGTGACCAAGCCTGTGATTACGAATATACCTACTGTGCCCACACAGTGTTATCATACCAGCGGCACTTATGCTATTCCTCAATTGACAGCAACGGATCAGTGCAGCGCGGTAAACATCAGCTATACCATCAGTGGAGCAACTACCAGAAGTGGAAGCGGCGCTGATGCCAGTGGTAGCTTTGGTGTGGGCACTAGTACCATCAACTGGGTAGTTGATGATGGCCATGGAAATGAAAGCACTGCTCAGACCACAATTGTGGTGAATGCTCCTTTGACCGTTAGCATTCCTGATGTATATGCTATGAATCCAGCTGTGGATGAACAGAACACCATCTACCTTGGCTATGGACCTACATTGCTTCATATTAATACTGTAGCTGGTGGTGGCACTTCGCCTTACACTTACTTGTGGAATAACGGACAGACCAATCAGTCTATTTCCGTGAGTGCTGCAGGTACCTATACTGTTACAGTAAAGGATGCTTACCAGTGTGTTGCTTCTACCTCTATTGTGATCAATACTTTAGATGTAAGCTGTGGTAAGGACAACAGCAAAGTGAAGGTTTGCCACAACGGCAAAGAGATCTGCATTTCTTCAGAAGATGTGCAGGATCATTTGGCTCATGGCGACCGGCTGGGCGGATGCAATGCTATAGCTTCTGTGGTTTCTTCCCATAACGTTGGTGAAGAGTCAACTGCTTACCAGGTTAAGGTTTATCCTAATCCTGTAGCGCATCACATCAACATCAATGTAAGCAAGTTACAGGCGGGTGCTTCGCTGCAAGTGTATAACGCCAGTGGTGCAATGGTGCTTTCACAACGGTTAACCAACAGCTCGTACAGTATACCTGCTAAAGGGTTAAAGGCTGGTATTTACTATGTGGTGGTAAGAAATGGTGAGCGGATCACTACTCACAAAATTGTAAAACAATAATTTGTTTTAGCAATTATAAGTTCAGCAATGAATGACGACGGAAAGGGTGCAAGCCCTTTCCGTTTGTTTTTTTAGAGGTCGGAAAGCCTGCAAAAAACTAACAATTCCTTACCTCTTTCCGGCATACTTATTTCTGTTATAACAGTGTATTTCGGGATAAAATATTAGCTGAAATACAAAGGAGTAGTAAACCGTGAAAAAGTGCATACTTACCATTCTTATTTCACTTCTGACCATAGCAACTTTTGCCCAAAGAGGCCGTCATGTACCTCTTGGCAGGGAAGAACAGCTGGATCAAAAATACACCAGTGGACTTTTCAGCACTGTTGATGGAACCTACTTTGACCTGGTGAATGACAATAATGCCATTGGGGCCAATAGCTACTTTAATGTACTGGATTGGTTGCAAGGCAGGGTGGCTGGCCTCCAGGTATATACCAACAGAAACATCCGCATTCCTTATCTGCGCAACCAACCCGCTGCCATCTTTGTTGATGAAATCCGTGTAGATGCCGGCTTCCTCAATATGTTGCCTGTGCATGACATTGCCATGATCAAGGTTATAAAAAGCCCGTTTTTGGGAGGATGGGGTGCGCCTGGCGGTGCCATTGCCATTTATACCAAGGATGGTGATGAAGGAGAAGAAGTGGAATAGCTGGCCAATGCAAGACAGGTGCTGAATGACATTCAAAGCCCGGCAGGAGCAGAAAAGAGGCATAAGCATTAACTTTAATAAGTGAAAAGTGAAAGGAACTGGCTGACCCGATTTCTGATCCTTCGGATGGTTGGAGTCATCTATGGGGTAGCTTTCCTTGTGGCTGTGCGGCAGATCCTTCCTTTGATCGGCTCTAAGGGCCTGACTCCTGTAGGGCCTTACCTGAAGCGGGTGAGTCGTGTATTGGGCTCTCAAAGAGCCGCCATCAGGCGCTTGCCTTCACTTTTCTGGTACCGGCATTCTGACAAAGCTCTTTTAACAGTATCCTGGACCGGATTGGTGCTTTCCTGCGTGGTCATTGCAGGATATGCCAATGTCCCACTGCTGATCGCGCTCTGGGTTCTTTATCTATCTATTGTTCATGTAGGGCAGGAGTGGTATGGATACGGCTGGGAGAGCCAACTTACAGAGACCGGATTCCTAGCTATTTTTCTATGTCCCTTACTTGACATGCATCCATTTCCCCGTAACGCACCGCCCTTGCCCATCATCGTTCTGTTCCGGTGGCTGATCTTTCGCATCATGCTTGGTTCAGGGTTGATCAAGATCCGCGGGAATGTGGTATGGCGTGAAGGCACCGCCCTCTATTACCACTTCGAGACCCAGCCCATTCCCAATCCCCTGAGCCGGTGGTTTCATTTCCTGCCACGTCCAGTTCTGAAAATGGGCGTGTGGTTCAATCACCTGGCCGAACTGGGTGCGCCATGGTTTGTGTTCTGGCCACGTCTAGCAAGGCAGGTTGCGGGGGCAGTGATCGTAATCTTCCAGGGCAGTATTATCCTTAGCGGCAACCTCTCAATCTTAAACTGGCTGACGATCATCCCTGGCCTGGCCTGTATGGACGATGGCTTCTGGGCAAAGGTGCTGCCCCGCTGGCTTGTCCGCAAGGCACAGATTGCTACTGTCCAAGCCAGGGTATCCATTCCTCAGCAAGTAACCGCTTATATAGTAATGGCAGTGGTTGGCTTTCTGAGTTATCGTCCTGTCAAGAACCTAGCCTCCAGGCGGCAGGTCATGAACACCTCCTTCAACCCGCTGCGCCTTGTCAATACCTATGGGGCCTTCGGAACAGTGGGAAAGGAACGTTTCAATGTGGTGTTTGAGGGAACAAGCGACGAGTATCCCAGCGACAGAGCCGACTGGAAACCCTATATCTACAAAGGCTTACCAGTCGCCCTGGACAAGCGGCCACCCCAGATAGCGCCCTACCAGTTGCGCCTTGACTGGCAGATGTGGTTCGCCGCTATGGGGTCGCCTAACAGGTATCCCTGGACGCTGCATCTAGTATGGAAGCTCCTTCATAATGATCCTGGTGCTGTGGGTTTGTTTGCTGTCAATCCCTTCCCTGACAAGCCACCGCGCTATATCCGGGCAGTGCTGTATCATTACTGCTTTGCACCTCCGGGTAATCCCGAGGGCCTTTGGTGGGACCGTGAGCCAATCGAACTCTGGCTTCCAGCTATGTCCGCTGATGATCCGCGCTTGCTCGGTTATTTGAAAATTGAAGGATGGGTTGTGTAAGAGGTTATTGAAACATACTAAACGAGTGGTTTTGCTGTCTATATTGACCAGGCGTCAGACTGGTAACCTTTTTAAAGATTCTTGAGAAATGGGGCAGGCTTTCAAATCCTGTTTCTTCTGCTATTTCAGAGTAGGACTTATTGGTAGTTGTAATTATGTACTGTGCTCTTTCAATCCTCTTTTCCTGAACGTATGCATGAGGTCTCTCTCCAGTATATTGTAGGAATAACCTTGAAAAATAATCCAGGTTCTGGTTCGCCCTTTTTGCCAAATTCACAACTGTAAGGTCCTTATCTAAATTGAGCTGTATATAGCTTATTGCCTCTAAGATTTTTGAGGGAATGGAAGCCGCATTTTTTTGTTTGAATTTCTCTGAATCTAAGAACCTGGAGAGCAATTGTAAAATAATCCCCTGGGTTTCCAAGTATACAGCATCACGCTGCATGTTATTTAATTCCTGATACTCTTTGTAATAGACATTCTTCTCGTATACTTTGGGGTTGTCTGAACGGTTGATACCCCTGCCAGGGTTTATTTGCAGTATCCTTTTAAAGTTAGCAATATCTATATCATTTGCCTGTACTTGCATCAGCGTCCGGTTGTTGGAGAATAAAGAGATACCATCGGGCGATTCTTCAAATAAATGAAGAAAATATTGGCTTAGCGTAGCTGAACATTTCAAATTACATAAAGTGAAACTTGGGATTATGTAAAGGTATCCGGCTTCTAGTTTTATAGTTTCTTTCGAGCTTAATATAAAGCCTTCTCCTTCATCAATATAATATATACGGTAATAAGGGCTTATTACATTGGTATAATTCCATTTATGATTTAATCGTACATGGTCTACATGCAATAAAGAGAATGAGTGGTTTAACCATCTTCTGCTCATAATTAATTTCTCTGGTAAACAAATTTATAAAAATAGTCGGATTCAGATAAAAGAAAGTCTAATACAGATAACAGTTCCGGTGTGCACCATAGTTAACTTTGATCATACAATTGTAAACCTTTTGTTTATTAATAAACGAGCAGGATATTCTAATAAAAAAAACTGGGTTGTATTCATGAACAACAGGCCAGTATATCAAGTTGCGTATGAAAAAACATTGTCTAGCCCTGGATCTTAATGAAGATCCTGCTCTTATTGCTGAATATGAAGCCTGGCATCAAATGGTCTGGCCTGAAGTGAAAGAAAGTATTATAGATAGCGGCATACTGAATATGGAGATTTTCCGGACTGGCAACCGGCTGTTTATGATCATGGAAACAGATGAGTCATTTTCGTTTGAGCGGAAATCTGTAATGGATGAGGCTAATGAAAAGGTGCAGGAATGGGAGCGTCTCATGTGGAAATTTCAGCAACCACTTCCCTGGGCGAAGGCAGGGGAAAAGTGGATTTTGATGGATAAGATATTCCAGTTATAGGAGCAGCAAGTAAAAGTGGGATGAGGGGCTGTTTGAATGCATATTCAATGAAAACAGCGAAAACGAGCTTTGCCATCATTCTGATTACTTCTCTTTTCTTCTTATGGGGCTTTGCTTTGAACCTGAATCCTATCTTGATTCCGCATTTAAAGAAAGCCTGCCAGTTGAGTGATGCCCAATCAGCCTTCATTGATTCGGCTTCTTATATTGCTTATTTCTTGTTGGCTATTCCGGCCGGTAAATTCATGAACCGTTTTGGTTACAAGGGCGGTATTATCCTTGGCCTTCTCTTATTTGCATTTGGAGCCTTTTTGTTTTATCCAGCAGCTGCAACAAGGTCTTATGCATTTTTTCTCAGTGCCTTATTTATTATAGCTAGCGGGCTGGCTTATTGGGAAAAAATATTGTTACAAAAACACATCAAATCTATTTGGCGGTTACGAAAGTTAAATTGTAGTAAATAGTAAGATTTTCATATGGCAAACAATCCAAAACGTTCCTGTTTCTACAGGGATGTTCTTTCAAAAGAAATCTAAAACTATCCACCTCATTTAACTAAGCAGCCTTTTGGTGCCATCTTTTCTTAAATTTAAAAAATAGTCATGAAAAATTGCTTGCAAACCTGGAGGAAACCTTTCTTCTACAAAAAGGGAATTATACGTTCCCGAAAAAGCCTTAGGCCTTATCTTCTTATAGCTTTTAGTTTCTTATCATCCATTTTGTATGCCCAGCACATAATAAAAGGTCGGGTGACTGCCGGGGATTCAATTTTAACAGGTGCTACCATTCAAGTAAAAGGAACCCAAACAGCTACGCAAACAGATGCGAACGGTAATTTTACAATTAGTGCCCCACCAAATGCTACGCTCTTAATTAGCTCAGTTGGTTATGGAAATGAGGAAGTGGCCATAGGGAATAGGACAGCTTTAAATATTCAATTGCAATCTACTACCCAAAAATTGAGTGAAGTAGTTGTGGTAGGGTATGGTACGCAGGTTAAAAGAAAACTAACAAGTGCTGCAGTTAGTATTTCGGGAGAGGAATTGAATAAGCGGGTTGCGACCAATCCTGTTACTTTACTTCAGGGTCAATTGCCTGGATTGCAAGTAATACAAGGATCGGGAGAGCCAGGTAATGAAGGGGTGAGTTTGCGGATCCGGGGTGTTAGCACATTTAGTGGTGCTGGTAATGACCCTTTAGTGATTATAGACGGTTTGCCGGGCAATTTGACTGTATTGAATCCAAATGATATTGAATCTGTTACTGTATTAAAAGATGCTGCTTCTGCAGCTATTTATGGGTCAAGAGGTGCCAACGGTGTAATAGTTGTGAAAACAAAGAAGGGAAAAGGAGCTTTCTCTCTTCAATATAATTACAATTTAGGCATTTCAAATCCCACCAGCCTTCCTGATGTCATTAGCAATTCTGCAGAATATATGGAATTGTCAAATGAGGCATACAGAAACTCAGGCCGCCAGCCATTATATACACAGGCGCAAATTGATTTATATAGAAATGCAACTGACAGGGTTAAGTATCCCAACCATAAGTGGCTGGATGATCTTTTTCAAACAGCCTATACCCATAATCATTATTTAAATCTTAGCGGTGGTAAGGAAAATACTAGTTATAGTCTGGGTCTTGGATATACTGATCAACCAGGAACGATGATAGGATTTGAGTATAAGAAATATACCATGGATCTTGGTTTATCATCAAAAGTTAATAAGCGTATAACAATTGGTACGAATCTGCAAGCTCGTTACGGTGACAGGAAATACCCACCCCAAGGTTCGGGTGATATGTTCCTCTCTACACTTGCTCAATCACCACTTTATCCACCAAAGTCACCTGATGGTAAGTGGATCAAAAGAGCTTACCCAAATGAGCAGGGAAATAAAAACACTGTGGCATTAGTGGGCGAAGATGTTAGGGTAAGATCAGATGATTATTATTTGCAGGGTAACCTTTCTATGGATATAGAAATTTTAAAGGGATTAACCTGGGAAAACAGGGCTGGATTGAATTATAATTCATTTAAATCAAATGATTTCAGGCCGGTCGTGCAAACTTATTTTTATAACGATATGAGTTCGGCAGGACTATTGGATGTTGGAACACCTGGATTGAATGTGGGAAGAGGTGATAATATTTACACTGTTTATTATAGCCAATTAAGCTATAAGAAGATGCTGGGCGATCATAATGTTTCTGCCTTTGGCGGCTTCCAGCAGGAACATAACCAGGCCAGCAATCTTAATGCCGGTCGCACCCAGTTTACAACCAACCTTTTAAGAGAGTTGAATGCAGGGCCAACTAATGGAATGACCAACAATGGTACCTCTTCTGAATGGGCAATCCGTTCTCTGTACGGAAATGTGAATTACGATTTCCAGGATAAATATCTTTTAGGTTCTAGTATCCGCTATGATGGAACATCCCGTTTACCAGAAGATACCAGGTGGGGTTTATTTTATTCATTTTCGGGAGGATGGAGAATTTCAAAAGAATCCTTTTTACAAGATGTACGTTGGTTGAATGATTTAAAAATCAGGGGTTCCTGGGGCCAGCTGGGCAACCAGAATATCGGTACTTATCCTTACCAGCCTACCCTCAGTAACAGGGACTATGTGTTTGGAGGCACAATATCACCGGGTTATTCTGCAAGTACATTGGTTGATCCCGGCTTAACATGGGAAACCACCAGGGTCATTGATATAGGAATGGATCTTACTGCATTTAATAATAAATTCTCTTTAACGGCAGATTGGTTCAACAAATACACCTTTGATATATTGAGAACTTCTCAAGTGCCACTTTGGTTGGGTTTAAATGCGCCTACCATCAATGATGGTGCAGTTAGAAACAAAGGATTAGAATTTTCCGCACAATTCAGAGATAGAATCATTAATGACTTTTCTTATAATGTTGGCGTTAACTTCCAGACGTACAAAAACACATTGGAAGAATATGGTAAAACCGAAATTGGTAATACAACCATTAGGGAAGAAGGGCACCCGCTGGATGAATATTATTTGTATGTTTGGGATGGTATCTTCCAAAGCCAGGAAGAAATTGATAAATCACCCAAGCAACCAGTGACACCAACACCAGGTGATTTAAAAATAAAAGATATAAGCGGAGATGGAATAATCGATGACAAAGATCGTACTTATATAAGCGGTAAATATCCTTCTTACCAGTATGCAGTCAATCTTGGAGCCAATTGGAGGAATGTTGATTTCAGCGCCCAGTTATACGGATCGGAAGGCCAAAAAACTTATGTCACCGGCTGGGGTATAGAACCTTTCAGGCAAGGATCTGTTCCTACTACTGATTGGAGAAACAGGTGGACACCAACCAATCCAACCAATTCAATGCCAAAAATATATGTAGCAGATAGTTATGCACCGGTTCAGAATTATCGTTCTACTTATTTTTTGAAAGATGCATCTTTTTTAAGGCTGAAGAATATCCAGGTAGGTTATACGCTACCTACTGGTTTGGTTGCTAAAGCTGGAATGAAATCAGCAAGAATATATTTTTCTGCCGATAACGTAAAAACGTTTAGTAAATATCCAGGCCTTGACCCAGAAAGAGGAGGGGATGGTAACTATGTAACCTACCCGCAAATCAGGACTTTTATTTTTGGTGCCAATGTTCAGTTTTAACGACCTCTTAAATTGTGTAATATGAAATCTTATTCAAAATATATCATACACTATTGTTTCATTGCTTCTTTGTTTTTTAGCTCCTGTAAAAAGGACTTGTTAGATGTGACTCCTCCAGATCAATTATCTACTACTGTTTTTTGGAAGACAGAAGCAGACGCAGACCTGGCATTAACAGGTTTATACAATTACCTATATGCTAGCGGTGGAGGTTATGCAACTTCGCAATACACAATCGTGTCTTGGGATAATTACAGTGACGATTCTTATGGCCAATATAATTATGGTGGTGGTACATCTGCGCTTAGATCGGGTATTACGCCTTCATCAAGCGAATTTGTAGCGAACTATTATGTCAATAATTATCGTGCTATTGCAGCTATCAATTCATTTCTTGCCAATGTTGGTAAAGTGCTTTCGGGGAATAAATTAACAGCTTATAAGGGTGAAGCCTATTTTCTAAGGGCCTTCAACTACTTTTGGCTTGCACAATTGTATGGAAATGTACCTATTGTTAAGGATGATCCGTTTGGGATGGATTATAAAAATGGATTAGCTAAATCAGAAAGAGCTGATGTACTTAAGTTCATAGAAAGCGACCTGGATTCAGCCATTGCCGCCTTGCCAAATACAACTTATAGTTCGGGTCATGCAGTAAAAAGCACTGCACAAGGTTATAAAGTAAGGGTGTTGCTTTTTGAAAAAAAATATGCAGAAGCGGCTGCTCTTGCCAAGCAAATTATTACTGACAATTTTTATTCTTTGAATCCCAATTATGCATCTAATTTTTATAAGCCAGATCAGAACAATAGTAAAGAAATTATGTTTTCTGTGAAATACCTGCTTCCCAATATCCAGCACCAGGATGTTGCTATTGCGGTTCACTTGCAAAGATGGAAAGGTGAGCTGGGTACCAAGGATCTCATCAACGAATATGAGGCTGGAGATCCGCGAAAGACCATGACGTTTTTCATGCCCGGTGATACCAAAGCTGAAGGGTGGCCATTTACTGGCGATCTTTCAGTAGCCACTCCAGGAAAAGACAGTTGGATAGAAGGTTATTATGCTGTAAAAAAATGGTTGACACCTGGCTTGGTGAATCCAGATTATGGTGCTTTGGATGATAATGATTATGTCTTGTTACGTTTTGCAGACATCAAGCTGATGTATGCTGAAGCTCAAAATGAAGCAGTGGGACCGGATGCCTCTGTCTATCAGCAGGTTAATGAAGTTAGAGCCAGGCCAGGTGTTAATATGCCGCCACTACCGCAAGGTTTGTCAAAAGATCAAATGAGGGAACGTATAAGACATGAAAGAAGGGTGGAATTTGCTATGGAAGGCTTACGTTATTTTGATTTGAGACGATGGGGCATAGCAGAACAAAAGTTAAATGGCTTCATTCCCAATCCGTTGGCTCCTACTGTTAAAACAAAATATGAGAGTAAGTATGAGTTCTGGCCTATTCCTCAAACTGAAGTTGATCGAAATAAACCAGTACTCGTTCAAAACCCTGGTTATTAAATCGGTTTTGATTCTGATTCGGATATTACAGGAACGTAGTAAAGTACAATGTATTTAGATTGATACCATTTTAAGTTAGGTTAGTAATGTTTTTAAGTTACTACCTAATTTAAAATGGTAGTATTCTGCCAAGGCAAAAAAGCATATTATACAGTTGTTCATTTATTAATGCATATTCAATGAAAACAGCGAAAACGAGCTTTGCCATCATTCTGATTACTTCTCTTTTCTTCTTATGGGGCTTTGCTTTGAACCTGAATCCTATCTTGATTCCGCATTTAAAGAAAGCCTGCCAGTTGAGTGATGCCCAATCAGCCTTCATTGATTCGGCTTCTTATATTGCTTATTTCTTGCTGGCTATTTCATAAAAGAGAGGCCACCTTAATGAGCAGCCGCAATGCAACAAGAGAAGACTTTCAACATGTGATTGCTTCTATGAAGAGTAAAGAAGTAGATCCGACACCTTATATTACACACAGGGTTTTGTTTGATAAGGTGAAAGATGAATTTGAACAGTGGTTAAATCCAGCCAATGGAGTTATTAAAGCAATGATTGAAATCGGCTGATCAAGAATAATTTCTTCAATTTTTTAAAAATAAAACGATATAAAATGCCTATCTCAAGAAGAAACATTTTAAAGAGCCTTGCCATAGGGGTTCCTGCTTTGCAACTGAATCCTGCTCTTGCATTAAGCAATACGGGTACCAAAGTTCCTACTGAACTTTTGCCTATAGATAAGGGACAATTTGAAGGGACAAGGGCTTCCTTAAGGAGTTACCAGATTCCGGATTGGTTCCGCGATGCAAAGTTTGGCATCTGGGCGCACTGGGGCCCACAATCGGCTGTTGAAGCTGGCGACTGGTATGCCCGTAACATGTATATCCAAGGTAATAAACAATACGAACACCATGTGAAAACTTATGGTCATCCATCCAAGTTTGGATTCAAGGATACCATACCTGCCTGGAAAGCTGAAAAGTTTGATGCCGATTACCTGCTTGGTTTATATAAAAAAGCTGGTGCTAAATATTTTATGACTATGGGTGTGCACCATGATAATTTTGACTTGTGGAACTCTAAACATAACCGCTGGAATTCTGTGAATATGGGACCAAAGAAAGATATAGTGGGCCTCTTTAAAAAAGCAGCACAGAAGCATGGTTTAAAATTTGGTATCAGTGATCATTTATGGGTTACCTATAAATGGTTTTCATCCAGTAAAGGGAGTGATAAAGATGGTCCATTGGCAGGAGTTCCTTATGATGGTGCAGATCCAAAGAATTTTGACTATTATGGCCGGTGCGAAGAAGTGTTTAATCGCAAGCTTGATTGGGATGAAAATGGTATTCCTGAAAGTTGGAAGAGGCATTGGTTCGATAGGATAAAAGACCTGGTTGATCAATATGAACCAGATCTTTTGTATTGTGATGGTCATATGCCTTTTGAAGAACATGGCTTAAGCATATTAGCGCATTTGTATAATAAAAGCGCTAATAAAAATGGCGAAAAAACACAGGCGGTATATACCAGTAAGAGACCCGAAGATTCGGCTCCGGGAACTGGCATTTGCGTATTTGACGTAGAGCGTGGTGTAGTGGAGAGCATCTGGCCGCAGCCATGGCAAACCGATACCTGTATTGGAGACTGGCATTACAATAGGGAAAGAGTAGGTCGTTATAAATCAACAAAAACAGTAGTTGACCTGTTGGTAGATATTGTAAGCCGTAATGGAAACCTGATGCTCAACTTCCCGTTACCAGCAAGCGGTATGCTGGATAACGATGAATTAACGGTTCTGGATGGGATAACAAAATGGATGGCAGTAAACAGCGAAGGCATTTATGCAACAAGGCCTTGGAAGATCTATGGAGAGGGTCCGCAATCACAGATAACCAAAAATGAAAAAGAAGTGAATTCGGCCCAGCAATTTAATGAAAGAAACCGCAAACAATTTACACATGAAGATGTCCGGTTTACTACTAAAGGCAAGGACTTGTACGCTTTCTTTATGGGCTGGCCAGAAGGGCAGCAAGTCGTGATCAGACCTTTGTCTACGAACAGCGAGCAGAAAGTGGGCAGGATTGATAATGTTGAATTACTCGGCCATGGAAAGGTTCAATTCACAAGGGATAATGAAGGTTTAAAAGTAATATTACCTGCTCAAAAGCCATGTGAAAATGCTTATACTTTAAAGGTTACCGGTGTTGATCTTATATAGTTCATACAAAGATTAATATTCCGAAGTCTAACAAAGAAATGACCAGGACAAACATGTCAACCTATATCATCAGAAATTGATATCTATCTCTTATGACAAAACGATTCATGCATTTACTCTTTGGCGCTTCTGTTTTCATGTTCCAACATACTTTACCTGCAGAAGCTCAAATAAAGGCGACCTCTAAAGAAACGCTACCCGCCGCGAAGTCCGGCATGCCGCAACACGATCCTCCGATTACAAGGCCACTCAACACAGCAATAGGCGAAGCTGGAAATGATTACGGTTTCGATATGGCGCCGGAAACAACACTTAAGGTAGTAGAGGGGGCAGTAAAAAAGATTCCATCTAAACTTCCGCCTGGACCTTTTAAGCCATCTTGGAAATCCCTGCAAGCCAATTATCAAGTGCCCTCATGGTTTGTGGGAGCAAAGTTTGGTTTGTTTATGCACTGGGGGTTGTATTCAGTACCTGCTTATAAAAGTGAATGGTACGAAAAGCACATGTATGGCAATAAGGATATGATTGCCTGGCATAGCGAACATTTCGGGCCGCAGGACAAATTCGGTTACAAGGATTTCATACCGTTATTTAACCAGGAAAAATTTGATGCAGATGCGTGGGCGGAACTATTCAAAAAATCGGGGGCAAAGTTTGTAATTCCAACTGCTCAGCATCACGATAATTTTGCCATGTGGGATAGCAAGGTTACGCCTTACAATGCCAAACAAATGGGGCCAAAACGTGACCTCATTGGCGAACTATGCAAAGCAGTGCGTAAACAGGGCCTTAAATTCGGGGTATCTAATCATGGGATAGAAAACTTCCAGTTCATCAATCCCCCTGCTGACATGCTGGAACAGATGAAAGCGGAAAAAGCTGACCTTTTCGACCCGAACTGGATAGGCTTTTACAACGTAGCTGATCGAAGCGATACGGCTTGCCAGAATTTTTTAGTTAACTGGTTTGAGCGCAATGTAGAACTGATTGATAAATACCAGCCCGATATGTTATGGTTCGACAATGGTATTGACCAGCGTTACCTTGACCCTTTAAAGCTTCAGATAGCAGCTTACTATTACAACCGTGCAAAACAATGGGGTAAGGAAGTTTCGATAAGCACTAAAAAAGCGGCCTTTGCACCTGCAGGCACCAATATTACAACCATCGGCTCCATTCTTGATTTTGAAGGAAGAATCCCGCCGGGCATACGCACAGGGGTTTGGCAGGTAGACAGTAAGATCGGTTCTACCTGGGGATATACCAGTGATATGGGTGTGGCAAGTGCGGCATCGATTATTGGAACGTTAGTAGATATTGTAAGTAAGAACGGCACTCTTCTTCTCAATCTTTCACCAAAAGCAGACGGTGTCATTCCCCAGGAACAGCAGGAAACTTTGCTCGATATTGGTAAATGGCTTGATGTGAATGGCGATGCCATCTACGGTACGCATAACTGGATTCAATTTGGCGAGGATGGGCCGCATAAGATCCGCTTTACTGTTAAAGGAGATGCGCTCTATGCCATCATCGTTGGTAAATGGCCCGGTGCTTCAATACTTATCTCATCTCTTGCACAAGGTCAGTCGCTTCAAGGTAAGATCACCTCCGTTACTATGCTGGGCTCAAAAGGTCAGCTTACCTTCAGTCAGAATGCTACTGGTTTAAAGGTAAATTTACCATCCGTCCCACCTTGTGATGCTGCTTATGTTTTAAAAATTACTGGACTAAAAATGAATTCACCCACATGGACAGCAACCGGAAACCCTATAAATAAATAACTATCGCTGGTGTCAAAACAGTTGATCGACACCATCTATGCTAAAGCATATATTTATTAATTCAACTGTTGGATCTTAGACATAAACCAGATCCTACCCGCAGTACAGCGGTAGGAGGCGCTCAACGTCCAATGGACAGCAGCGGTTATAGAAAAGAATATTTCATGATGCGCTATTAGGAGTTCCATTAAACCAACGGGCTTCTCTACTGGAACCAAATTGATGTTTGTCTTCAACAAGATCAACAGAGGCTTCTGTGTAGATACCAAAAGGTGAAGGACCTGAAAAGAAATCAACATATACTTTCCCCACCTGGCCACCTCCAAATTCTACATAGCACGTGCCATCTCCTTTATAAGGTAATGGTTGTTCTCCATCCCTAAATTCTTTAACAATGGATGCCGCAGCAATTTTTGCAGCCCCTTCTGCAAACACGCCGGCTTTAGGTGTACCTACGCTGTTTACATCGCCAATAGCATATACATTAGGATATTGGGTTTTAAGATTTGTCCGGTCAACAGGGATCCATCCATTCACCGTCATACCGCTTTTCTCAACCACTTCCGGAACACAATGTTTGGGAATTCCCAAAAACAAATCAAAAGGCATTTCAGTTTCATCATCAAGAATTGCAACCTTATGCGATGGATCAATGGCCTTAATAAAATGTTTGGGAATGAAATTGATATTGCGTTCCGCAAAAGCTTTCAGTAATGCTTTTGATGTATCCGGGGATGGGGGAATTGGCAATCCAAAGGGCATGACAATACTAATTTCACATTCATTGCGGATACCACGCTGGGTAAGATAATCATGCATGAGCAGAGCTGCTTCACTTGGCGCAGGAGGACACTTGAAAGGGGCAGAGCACACTCCTACAATTACCTTACCCTTTGAAAAGGTAGGCAGTGCATTTCTTAAACGTTCTGCACCTGCAAAAGAATAAAATTCATTCCCACCTTCTGCAAGTCCTGTTGTTGCCGCAATATCGTAATCCGCACCCAACGCAATTACCAATACATCGGCTTCGTATGTGCCATGCTGTGTTGTTACAATTTTTGCTACAGGGTCTATGAAAGTTATGGTGTCCCGGATAAATTTTACACCAAGTTTCCGGATGTTGTTGTAATAGAGTCGTACATCTTCAGGTGCTTTTTGACCGAACATGACATCTAACTTTGAGAATCCGAAAAAGAATGAATCATTTCTATCTATTAGGGTAAGATCGAGCTGATCTCCCATTTTTTCAGAAAGAATGGTGCTGAGTTCAAGACCTCCGAATCCGGCACCTAAAACCACGACACGTAGTTTCATATGAATATTTTTTAGAGCGGTTATAGATCTGATCTATCATTTAAATGTAATCCAAACAAAAATGTAATCAAAGCAATTTGGGGTTCGCTATTTGATTCTCAGGCTCTTAGGTGTGTAATGAAGATGATAACTACTATATTAATGAAAAATGGTACTATTTTAATTATTGTTGGTAGTGCTATTGAGTAAGTGGCCTTAAAATCGTATTATAAATTGAGTGTTGTCATTCAATTAAGTGTTCATTTGCTTAATTTTGAAAGCCCTGGTAAATTTTCCGGGAAGCGGCCAATCAGGATTCATATGGATAAGAACGCTTTAAGCGATGACAGACTCTTGTTGCAGCAAATTGCAGAGGGCCATGAAAAAGCCTTTGCGGTCCTGGTGAGCCGTTATTGGAACAATATTTATGGTCAGGCTCTTACCTATTTGAAGTCATCCCATCAGGCACAGGATATTGTACAGGAAGTATTTATAAAGATTTGGGAAAAACGGGAGACGCTTCCTCAAATTGAGCGTTTTGATTCTTTTTTGTTTATCACGGCCCGAAACCACATTATTAGCGAACTAAGGAAGAAGTTAGCTAATCCGCTTGATCCGGATGTTGTGGATGTTTATAAGGAAGAGCGAGTTGTTCCTGACCAGCAGCTTTCTTTCAAACAGTTGCAACAACATTTGAAGACGGCCGTTGAATTGTTGCCCCAGCAACAGAAAACAGCTTTTTTATTAAGTAGGGATGAAGGGCTTTCTTATGAAGCGATTGCAGCGCAGATGAATCTGTCGAGGGAGACGGTAAAAAAACATATTGGCAGGTCATTGAATTTCCTAAGGACATACATGCGAACACATGCTGAGGTAAACCTTACCATATTTTTTATCATTTTACTAAACTCGGTTAAGTTTTGAAAAAGTCTAAATACAGGTACCCCTATTGTCAATTCAATGCGTCTTTAATTATATTGAAGATTGCTGTGCCGTTAAGGTCTCAATCTGAAAAAATATGAATAAGATATCTGTTGAAGCTTTATTGGAAAAATACTTGTCAGGATCTCTTTCTGAGGAAGAGCGTGTGCAGCTAAACAGGATGCTGGAAGAAAAACAGCACCAGGAGCAATTGGAGGCTATTTTAGATAAAGAACTGGAGGAACACACATTTGAGTCTGATGAAGACAGTGCGTTATTAGGCCAGATCCAGGAAAATGTACAAAAGGCGATCAGGAGGGAAGAGAAATCGGCAAAAGTGGTGCGCATGAATTGGCGTCGAATGGCGGTGGCGGCAGTATTCATTTTATTACTTGGTTCAGGGGCTTTTTGGTTGTGGAAATCACAAAAGACAAAACAGGAAATCGCTATCAGCACACAACCCAAAGTAAATAAAGATATTGCTCCCGGCAGTAATAAAGCCATATTGCGACTGGCTGATGGAACTGAAATTGTGCTGGATAGTGCCAGGAAAGGAACTTTGGCGCAGCAGGATATGGTGAAAATTATAATGCTTGATAACGGTCAAGTATCTTATCATTCTCAGAATGGCAAGCCGAATGAAATTTTATACAACACGATCACCACGCCTAAAGGTGGGCAGTACCAATTGGTTTTAGCAGATGGAACAAAGGTTTGGCTTAATGCTGCCTCCAGCCTTCATTTCCCCGCAGCTTTTGCCGGGAAGGAAAGGGTGGTGGAGCTAAAGGGTGAAGGATATTTTGAAGTGGCCAGGAATATTACTATGCCTTTTCATGTTCGTGTCAACGGGACGGACATACAAGTGTTGGGTACTCATTTTAATATCAATGCCTACAATAATGAATCGGCTATGCTTACCACTTTGCTGGAGGGAAGTGTAAAAGTTTCTAAAGGCACACAAACCCGTATGTTGAAACCCGGACAGCAGGCTGCGATAGGTAGGGGTGAGCAAATCCTGGTAGAAAATGATGTAAACCTTGATGAAGTAATAGCCTGGAAAAATGGCCTGTTTCAATTTCAAAGTGCTGATCTGGAGACCATTCTGCGCCAGGCGTCCAGGTGGTATGATATAGAAGTTGAATACAGGGATAAAATTTCGGAGCGGTTTTCCGGACAGATCTCAAGAAATGTAAATATCTCGCAGCTTTTAAAGATACTAGAACTTACAGGCAAGGTGCAATTTGAAATAGAAGGCAGGAAAATCATCGTGAAATCTTAATAAAAACTAAAGCTGCCATTATTAACGCTGCCATAATTTTAAAATATGATGTTCCTTAAGAAAATCCAAACCAAAACTATCTGCTTATTGTTATCTTTTATTTCCTTAAACGTCTCTGCACAGCAAGGTAGAATTGTAAAAAATATTTCAGGAAATAACTGGAAACTGTGGCTGGATACTGCAGCCCAGTGGAAGAATGATGTTTTATACACGCCTCCGGTTGCTATACAAAAGTTACCTGTCAATAAACCCACTGGTGGGTGGGCTGCACTTCAGAGCGCTAACGGTAAAATGGTTCATCTTCCTGCAACCGTTGAAGAATTTTACTGGGGTAATAACGGTAATCCCTTTGGTGTATCGGGTAATTATTTGGGTGTTTCCTGGTTTACCACAAAGGTTGCGTTACCTGCAACATTAAAGGGCAAACGCATCACACTCCAGTTTGAATCAGTACGTTTCAGGGCCGAAGTCTTTGTCAATCAAAAGCTGGTGGGCTATGACCTGGTGAACAGCACACCTTTTGAAGTGGATATTACAGATGCTGTTGTCTATGGTAAGGAGAATGAAGTTGCTGTGCGCATCACTGATCCCAATGGGAACTTTGACTGGCGTGATTCTCAAAATTTTATGTGGGGGGCTTACAGGACTCAGCCTACTCACGGTTTTGGAGGCATTACTGGCAAGGTGCAACTTGTAGCTACGGATAAGGCTTACATCAGCGACATCTTTGTGAAGAATAAGCCTAAGGAGAACGAGGTTGATGTAGCTGTTACTACTGAAAATGTTTCAGGTCAACCTGTAAACGGCGCTTTGCTGATACAGATCAAAGAAGCAAAAGGTGCGCAGAAAATGGTTTTTCAAAAACAATATAGCGTTCAAAATGTTGCAGACGGAAGCAACACCCAGACTTTTACAATCGCTCTTAATGACGCCAAGCTTTGGAGTGTTGATGATCCAAACTTGTATGTACTTACTGCTACTTTAAAAAGCGGCAGTTCTATTGATACTTTAAACAAGCGCTTTGGTTTCCGTTGGTTCGAAGTAAGGGACGTAGCCGGTGATAAACAATACTATCTTAACGGGAATCGCATTGTACTGCGTACCTCCATTAGCTGGGGCTTCTGGCCAATCAATGGCATTACCCCGTCAGATAAATTGGCTAAAAAACAAATTATGGTTGCCAAGAGCATTGGATTAAATATGCTCAATTTCCACCGCACCATTGGTCAGCAGATTGTATTGGACTATGCTGATGAATTAGGGCTTCTTTACTTTGAAGAACCTGGCGGCAACCAGTATCCTGCAGATCGATTCAATGCTACTGATTCGTTGGGTAAGATGCAGGCAAGTTACTACTTCACTGTCCGCAATGAAAAGTTGTTTCGTATGATCCGCCGCGACCGCAATCATCCTTCACTTGTCATTTATAATATGCATAATGAACGTGGTGCACAGCCGCAGGAGCAGGACAGGCAACAAATGCTTGCTGCACACAAGTTGGATGAAACCAGGATCATTACATACAATTCCTCTAATGGTGATATCAAGATGGGACCAGATCCACGCTTCAAACTTCACTTACTTCCTTATGATTTTACATTCAGGGATTATGGTTGGTTTGACCAGCACCATGCAGGAGGGCCTGGTACATATCATGATAACTTATACAGTAGTCCGACCAAATACCTGCGCTATACTGATCATAAAGACGAGATCATTTACTATGGAGAGGAAGGCGCCATTGGTGCTCCGCCGAGATTGGAACTGATCAGGGATGATATTTTGAAAAGAGGAAAGGATATTGGCTGGGAAAGCGATGCTTACCTGAAGTGGTATGAAGCCTATGACAATTTCTTAAAAACAAAAGGTTTCAGCAAGGCATTTCCTTCTGTAGATGCATTGACCAAGGCAATGGGTAATGTAGCTTATTATTACCAGGGCAGGGCTATAGAAAACATCCGCATCAACAACATTGTTGATGGTTATGCAGTAAATGGCTGGGAAAGCATGAAACTGGAAAACCACTCTGGTATTGTTGATAACTATCGTAATCCCAAGGGAGATGTAAACCTGATTGCCCGATATAATCAACCGCTTTATGTGGCAGTGAAGATGAACCGCAAGGTATTGGCTATTGGAGATACTACAGTGGTAGATCTATTCATCGTGAATGAAAAGGATGTGAAGGGTGACTTCGAACTCAATGTGAAAGCAACTGATGGAGGTGGAAAGGTTGTGTGGAGCAAAACGGTACCAGTAAAGGTTTCGGGAGGTATTAAATATGGAGAATTACTGACGCAAGGTTTGATGTTTGTTCCATCTTCGGAAGGTTATACAACAATTACAGCTGAATTGAAAAGAGGTAATAGAACAGTTGCTACAGGAGATGACCAATTGTTCGCTGTTCGCCTGGATGCTACAGGCGTTCCTGCTATGGGAATGGTTGCTGATACCAGTGGAGTGTTGACCAACTTTTTACAATCTGCAGGTGTCAACAACTTCAAAGAGTTTAAAGACGGAAGACCAGAAGGGAAATACCTGGTGGTTGGAGCATTCGAGCCTCAGCAAACTGGTAATCCTTTGGTAACAGAAATACTGGAATGGGTAAATGAAGGTAATACTTTGATTGTTGTAGGAAATATTGAGAAGTGGGCTACTTTCTTAGGTCGTAAGGAAGTAATCGATTATCGCGGTCTGAAAGAGTTGGGTACCACATGGTATGGTGGTAATTACTTTGTAAAGCAGCATCCTTTATTTGCAGGGTTGCCACAGAATTGTGTGTTTAATTGGGAATACCAATGCTTTGCTACTTACAATAAAAACCGTTTAGGTTTGCGTATTTTCAATGGAGAAACCATTGTAGGATGCGTGTCCGATCACAAGCAGGAAGTATATTCTGCGTTGAGTGTGATACCACATGGAAGAAGGAAAGTGATCTTGTCTGCCCTGGATCTATTCTCTTGTTTGAAAGATGTGAAGATGGAAAAGAAGGCGGAAGGAGATGGCGAGAATGCTGCCATGACTACTTTCAATACGTCTCAAAAAAATGCTGCTAACGTGGTAGGACTGCAATTGTTGCTGAATATGTTGAAGTATGCAGAGCAGGCCAAGTCTCTCCCCAGTCCGCCTAAGGCGGATAGCGCCAGCGCTGCGGAGCCTGTGGCAAACAAACATTAGGGCCATTGGTTATAAACTATAAACAATTCAACTTTTAATTATTACTATAGAACTACTGATGAAAAGAACTTTGTTTGCTTTTGGTTGTGTAGCTGCTTTGAGTGCAGCAGCACAAAAAGATGGTGGTGTGGCCACTAAAAATGTGGCAGTACAGAAGCCCTTTGTTTCTAAAGTCTGGGTTTCTGACCTGGGCAATGGTACTTACAAAAACCCGGTGCTTCATGCCGACTATTCTGATCCTGATGTATGCAGGGCTGGAGATGATTATTATATGACCTCTTCTTCCTTTGAAGATATTCCTGGTTTACCAATTCTTCATTCTAAGGATATGGTGAACTGGACTTTAATCGGATATGCTCTTAAACGCCAACCACCTTTTGAACATTTTTCCAAACCCCAGCATGGGAATGGTGTGTGGGCTCCGGCCATCCGCTACCACAAAGGGGAGTTTTACCTCTATTACCCGGATCCGGATTTTGGCATCTATCTTACCAAAGCCAAAAATCCCGCTGGTCCTTGGAGTGAGCCAGTGCTGGTGGAAGGCGGTAAAGGACTCATCGATCCCTGTCCGCTCTGGGATGATGATGGGCAGGTGTACCTGGTGCATGCCTATGCCGGCAGCAGGGCAAGTATCAAAAGCATTGTGGTGGTTAAAAAAATGAACGCGGAGGGTACCAAAACCCTGGATGCGGGTGTGATGGTTTATGACGGTCATGAACTGGACCCTACATTTGAAGGCCCTAAGTTTTACAAGCGTAATGGGTACTACTACATCTTTGCTCCGGCAGGAGGTGTTCCTACAGGATGGCAGCTGGTACTGCGCTCAAAAAGCGTGTATGGACCCTATGAAAGAAGGGTAGTGATGGACCAGGGCTCTTCTCCCATCAATGGACCCCACCAAGGGGCTTGGGTAACTACCCCTACAGGCGAGGACTGGTTCTTCCACTTCCAGGACAAAGAAGCCTATGGCCGGATTGTGCACCTGCAACCGATGAAGTGGGTAGGTGACTGGCCAGTGATTGGCGTGGACAAAGATGGAGATGGCAAAGGAGAGCCGGTGCTGACCTACAAAAAGCCCAATGTGGGCAAGAGTTATCCCATAGCTACTCCTCCGGACAGTGATGAATTTAATGGGACAGTGTTGGGGCTGCAGTGGCAGTGGATGGCCAATCCCAAGGGCACCTGGGCGTTCTTGAATACAGCCAAAGGAAGCTTAAGGTTGTTTTCAGATAAGGCAGACAGTGCCCGCAATCTTTGGGATATGCCCAATGTGCTGTTGCAGAAATTTCCCGCAGAGGAGTTCATGGTGACTACGAAGATGATCTTTACCCCTAACAACAAGCTGGAAAATGAAAAGGCGGGACTGACCATCATGGGCTTCAGCTATGCCAATGTGGCCTTGAAGAGCAAAAAGGATGGGATTTACCTGGTTTATACATTGGGTAAGGATGCCGAAAGAGGTAAACCTGAAGTGGAGCAGGAGATAATGAAGATGAAGGATTCCACTGTGTTCTTCAGAGTGAAAGTGAGCAAGGGTGGAAAATGTCGCTTTAGTTATAGTGTGGATGGACAGAAGTACACAGAAGTGGGCGAGGAGTTCACAGCTGAAGTAGGCAGGTGGATCGGTGCGAAGGTGGGGCTGTTCTGCACCAGGCAGACCCAGATCAATGATGCAGGTTATGCAGACTTCGACTATTTCAGGGTAGAGCCTATTCAGTAATCTTTAAATACAGAAAGCAGCAACATAAAAGTTGTAAATACTAATACATCCGCCGTTAAAAATAAGGTTGTATTCGAAAATGGGGCAAGCGCAGGAATATTCAATATCAATTAGTATTAGCAAAGAATTCAAAACAGGTTAAGACAATTTATAAGTTTATCATGATCCGGTCGTATATTCTTGTTTTGCTGCTCATTTATGGGCAAGCGTTTTCGCAAAATAATCAGTTATCCAATTTAAAACTTTGGTATCAACAGCCTGCATCGAACTGGAATGAGGCGCTTCCCATTGGTAATGGCCGTTTGGGAGCTATGATCTTTGGCAATGTTGCTCAGGAACAATTGCAGCTCAATGAAGAAACCGTATGGGCCGGAGAGCCAGGCAACAATGTGGTGGAGGGCCTGTATCCAACCATACAGGAAGTTCGCAAATTGATCTTTGAAGGAAAGTATAAAGAAGCGCAGGAACAGGCGAACAGCAAAATACCCAGGCAGGTTGCTCCGGATAATAATTATGGCATGCCTTACCAGCCTGTAGGTAATCTCTTTATTCATTTTCCTGGCCAGGAAAATGCAACAGACTATTACCGTGATCTGGATATTCAAAATGCCATAGCTACAGTTTCTTACAAAGTTGGTGGGGTGGTCTACAGGCGTGAAATCTTTTCTTCTTTTCCTGACGGGGTGATCATTGTAAGGCTGACTGCCAGTAAACCTAAAAGCATTAACTGCAACCTGGTGATGAACAGTCCGCATAAAGTGTACAATGTGAAAGCTGCGGGTAGCAAACTTATACTTTCCGGAAAAAGCGGTGATGTTGACAATAAAAAAGGGCGGATACAATTTGAGGCGCAGGTGCAGCCCAAAGTAGAAGGGGGAAGCGTGCGCACAACAGATAGCAGTCTGCAAATCAGGGGTGCTGATGTAGCCACTCTTTATATTTCCATTGGTACTAACTTTAAGACTTATAAAGACCTCAGTGGCGATGCAGCCGCAAAAGCAGCAATGTTCCTTTCTAATGCTGTGCGCAAGCAATATGCTACAGCCAGGGCAGAACATATCAAGAGTTTCCGCAAGTATTTTGACCGGGTTTCTTTGGATCTGGGTGTTACGGAGGCTGCAAGAAAGCCTACCAATGTCCGTATAGCGGAATTTGCTTCAGGCAATGACCCACATTTAGCGGCGCTTTACTTTCAATTTGGACGTTACCTGTTGATTTCCTGTTCCCAGCCAGGTACGCAACCAGCCAATTTGCAGGGTATCTGGAATGATAAGGTGTCCCCACCCTGGGATAGCAAGTACACCATCAACATTAACACAGAAATGAATTACTGGCCTGCCGAAGTCACTAATTTGCCAGAAATGCACCAGCCGCTTTTCGGCATGCTTAAGGATCTGGCACAGACCGGGAAAGAAAGTGCCTCCAAAATGTACGAGGCGCGGGGTTGGGCTGTTCACCACAATACTGACCTGTGGAGAATCACTGGTCCGGTAGATGGTGCTTTTTATGGCTTGTGGCCCATGGGCGGAGCCTGGCTGAGTCAACATCTATGGCAGCATTATCTGTACACCGGTGATAAGGCTTTTTTAAAGGAGGTATACCCTGTTGTAAAGGGGGCAGCCATTTTTTACGTGGATGTTTTGCAGGAAGAACCTAAAAACAAATGGCTGGTGGTGGCTCCTTCCATGTCGCCGGAAAACTCTTACCAGAGTGGTGTTTCTATAGCTGCCGGGACTACCATGGACAACCAACTGGTGTTTGATGTATTTTCCAATGCTATCAGGGCGGCCCAGATATTGGGTACTGATGGCGCTTTTGCTGATACCTTACAAACCATGATCCAAAGACTGCCACCTATGCAAATAGGCCAGCACAGTCAATTGCAGGAGTGGATGCAGGATTGGGACAGGCCCAATGACAAGCACCGTCACATTTCGCATTTGTATGGCTTGTATCCAAGTAATCAGATCTCTCCATACCGCCATCCGGAATTGTTTGACGCGGCCAGAACTTCCCTGGTGTACAGGGGTGATGTATCGACCGGCTGGTCCATGGGCTGGAAAGTGAACTGGTGGGCACGCCTGCTCGATGGAAATCGAGCTTACAAGCTGATAGCCGACCAGTTGACGCCTGCGCCTATAGAAGCAAAAAGTGAACATGGCGGTACTTATCCTAATTTATTTGATGCCCATCCTCCTTTCCAGATCGACGGTAATTTTGGTTGTACGGCAGGCATTGCCGAAATGCTGCTACAGTCTCATGATGGAGCTATTCATATTTTGCCAGCCTTGCCAGATGCATGGCCCAATGGCACTGTAAAGGGGCTTGTGGCGAGAGGAGGTTTTTTGCTGGATATAAGCTGGAAGGAAGGGAAAGTTAGCCAGGTGAAGGTGACGTCTAAATTAGGAGGTAATTGCAGGATCAGGGTATATGATCCACTGAGCGTTTTGGGCCAGGTACCATTTAAAGAAGCAAAAGGGGTGAATCCGAATTCTTTTTATACCGTAGCGCAGATTAAGGACCCCCTCATTTCAGAGAAGGCAAAGTTGAATAAACCTCAATTGAAGAAAACGTACGAGTATGACCTGTCAACACAGGCAAATAGGGTGTATATACTTAGGTCATTATAAAATAGTAAAACAAAAAAACTGTTTCGAATGGCAAGCAAAGGAGGGGGGAACCCCTCCTTTTATTTTTAATAAAATAAGGTTTGAGAAATGACTGACTGGAGCGTTGTAACAATTCTTTACAACTTCGTTTACACCAAATAATTGCCAGATTTGGATTATCGCCATAACTTAGAATTTTGAATTTATGCCAAAGATTGCTTTTGACTGTTCATATAAGAATCGTTTATCAATCTTCTCTTCTAAAATTTAGGTAATTGGGATCTAATGAGAGTAATAGTGTTTCTGGTTGCCATATTATTTTCTTTTGGGGGAGCGAGGTTGTCTGCTCAAGGAGTGAGTTTACGAGAAAAGAATAGTAAACTTGAAAAAGTTTTCAAACAAATAACAAACCAAACTGGTTACTCATTTTTTTATGCTGATGGTCTTCTGAAAAAATACGATAAAGTAACCGTCTCAATTGAAAATGCATCATTAGAACAGGCTCTAACACTTTGTTTTTCAAAACTACCTTTAACTTACGCTATAGTTGATAAGACAATCGTTGTAAAAGAAGCGATCATCGATAAGCCTGTTGCTCCCGTAAGTGATACGAACCTATTATCTCCCATAAAAATTTCAGGAAAAGTAGTCAATGTTAAAGGAGAACCGCTAGCGGCTGCTACTATTATTGAAAAGGGTACAAAAAATGCAACAGTAGCTAATGAAAATGGCAGTTTCACCATTACTGTTTCAGATACTACATCTATATTAATCATTTCTTATGTGCATAAAGAGTCGAAAGAAGTTGTAATTGGACATAAAAACAATCTTACCATAAAGCTTCAGGATGCTGAAAGCAAGATTGAAGATGTAGTAGTCATAGGTTATGAAGTCGTCCGTCCCAGAGATTTAATGGCTTCTGTATCCAGCGTTCAAGCTAAGGAATTGAAGGATAACCCTTTAAACTCTTTGGTTAGCGTTTTGCAGGGCAGACTGGCAGGCGTGCAGATTAGTCTTTCGGATGGAGCTCCCGGTGCTGAAGCTACTATAAATATCAGGGGCCGGAATTCCATTACGGGTGATGGCAGCCCATTATACATCGTAGATGGCATGCCTGTTGAGCATGCACTGGATGTTTTGAATCCGCAAGATATAGAATCGGTATATGCTTTGAAAGACGCAGCTTCAACCGCAATATATGGTGCCAGGGGAGCGAATGGCGTTTTGGTAATTACAACAAAAGGCGGAAAGAACACCAACGGTAAAATCCAGGTTTCCTATAATGGTTCTGTTGGCGTACAGCAATTGGCATCAAAGCTGGATATGATGGATCCTTACGAATTTGTTTTATATCAGTGGGAGAGAGCTTTATGGAGAAATGATACTTCTGTAATCAGCCGCTATACCGGTAATATGGGCAATTTTGGTTCCATTAAAAACTATTACGGCAAGATAACTGGTTACGATTGGCAGGAAAAAACAATGGGTAGAGATGCTTTGCAACATTCGAATAATATCAGTATTTCGAGAGGCGATCATAAAAATACTTACAATCTGAGCCTGACCGGCAATCACCAGGATGGTATTTTACTTAACTCTGATTTAGAGCGTAGATCAGCAAATTTTAAATTTGACCATAAGGCCAATAGTAAACTTAGAGCTGGGTTCAATTTCCGGTACACTTATCAGAGGATAAACGGTGCCGGCACTTCTAATGAAGGGGGCGCAGGTTCTAACAGGTTGCGAAATTATATTCGATACCGCCCTTTGCTTCTCGAAGACCATCCGGAGGATTTCTATGACCCGAACTTAGATATCAGCAATGCTGGAAATGGGCTCAATATCATTAATCCACTGCTGCTTTCTGCTGCTGAAGTCAGAAGAAGGTATACGAATGTTTATTTCATGAGTGGTTATTTACAGTACAAGCTTGTAAAGAATTTACAGTTCAGGACAACCTTAGGTTATGACGTCACTTTGAGTAATTATAAGTTTTTTGATGATACGATCACGCTCGCTTCAAAAACTAACCAGAAGCAGCCTCTTGTTTATCTAGGCAATACCAGCCGGAAATCATTTACTAATTCGAATGTATTTACCTATTCAAATCCCCAGCTTTTTAATAGTAAACATGCGCTGACCATTCTTTTGGGACAAGAAACGCAGCAGAGTGTTGAAAACAGCTTCGCACAGGAAATTCGCTGGTTTCCTGTTGGTATTTCTGCTGACGAAGCATTCAATAATCTTCAATTAGCAGCAACATCTTCAGGAACTTTAATTCAGCCCAATCCTGTTTCCAGCGAAGAGCCATATAGGGGTGCATCTTTTTTCTCAACAATAGATTATAATTATGATAAAAGATATCTGCTGAAATTTACGATACGCGCAGATGGCACTTCCATTTTTTCTCCCTCCAATATGTGGGGTTATTTTCCCTCTGTTTCTTTTGCGTGGCGTCTGGGGAATGAGCGGTTCTTTAGTAATATGCCTTTCGTTAATGACCTTAAATTAAGGCTTTCTTATGGAACTTCAGGCAACAACCGTATTGATCCTTTTGCTTATAGAACTACATATGTTTCCTCTTTCAATGGTGGTTATGGTTTGAATAATATTTTGAACAGCACCTTTATTCCTAATAATCTGGGAAACGAGCGGTTAAAGTGGGAAAAGATCATTTCTCAAAATATTGGTATAGATGCCAGTTTGCTACATAACAAGTTCAATATCTCTGTAGATGCATATTCCAACAAATCTGAGGATCTCTTATTATATAATGCTATACCAACCTCCAGTGGATACACAAATCAGTTTCAAAATATTGGTACCACTCAAAACAAGGGTATCGAATTGCAACTATCCTCTCAAATTGTCCGCAAAGGCGATTTCAGCTGGAACTTGGATTTTAACATCGCATTTAATAAAAACAAGGTTGTATCCTTAGGCAATAATCAGCAATTATTGCGGAACTCTGGCTGGTTCAGCACCGCTAACTTTCCTGCTGATTATATTTTGCAAGTGGGGAAGGAAACTGGTTTGATGTACGGCCTGGTCAATGATGGTTTTTTTACAGTTGATGATTTTGATGTAAAGCCTTATTCCAACACGTCGTACTCGCAATTCCAATATGAATATACATTGAAAGCCGGTATAGCTGATCACAGCAAGGTGTTAAGTGACCGTGTTCAGCCAGGATCGCCAAAATTCAAGGATATTAATGGTGATGGCGTGATCGATTTGGACAATGACCGTACTATTATTGGTCATGCACAACCCGACTTTTTTGGAGGATTCACACAAAACTTCTCCTACAAGAATTTCGATCTGAGTCTTTTTCTGAACTTTTCTTATGGAAATGATATTTTCAATGCTAACAAGCTGGAATACAGTAATGCGGTAGGCAACGATATTAACCTACTTTCCATAATGAAAGACCGGTGGAAAATGATTGATGCCAATGGTCAATTGATTCAGGCTGTTGTGAACAATGCAGTAGTTGGTATTGATCCCAAGCTATTAGCTGAAACAAATGCCCATGCAAAAATCTGGTTTCCATCAACCGGAACTGTAAGTTTCAATCCTCAAAAGTTTGCTGTAGAAGATGGTTCTTATTTACGTGTCAACAATGTAACACTTGGGTATAGTCTGCCAAAAGCTTTGTTGAATAGGTTGAAGCTCAATCGTTTAAGGTTTTATATTACAGCGAATAATCCCATGTTGTTTACCCAATACACCGGTTTCGACCCGGATGTAAATGCACGAAGAAATGATCCCACAACAATGGGGGTTGACTACTCTGCTTATCCCAGGGCACGGACCTTTGTCTCTGGCGTTAATTTAACTTTTTAAATAAGCTTTATCTATAATTTATTAGTGTTATGCAAACGATGAACAAAAAACTTTTGATCAAAACAGTCCTTCTCATTTTGATTTGTAGCCATTTTGCATCGTGTAAAAAATTTCTTTCTCCGGAAGCCGTTTCCTCTTTTGATGCTACTTATGTTTTTGACAATATGCCCAATGCCAGGAAAGCGTTGCTTGGCGCGTATGGTCCCATGGCAGGGGATTTTGGTTATGGCATCCGCCTAAGCGGTTATTGGCCATATGACACAGACGAAATACAAAAGGGTACCAATACACAGACAAATGATGAAGGCCAGCTTTTGGCAAAGTACCTGGGTATTCCTGGAAATCTTCAGATTACGAACCCATTCAACCAATTGTATCAGGGTGTTGAAAGGGCTAATCTGTGTATTTACAATATACCAAAAATGGAGTTGTACAAAAGTGGAAGCCCTTTGCAACAAGCTCAATTGAAGCGAATGCATGGTGAAGCATTGGTGTTAAGAGCCCAGTACTTATATGAGCTTTGCCGCAATTTTGGCGATATACCTGTACAATGGCAACCTTCACAATTTGAGACCGATTTGTTTAAATCCCGTACTAGTCGTGACAGCATTTATGACCAACTATTGTCTGATCTGGCGCTGGCGCAAACCTTATTACCCTGGAGAACAGAAGTGACCTCTATCGGAGATGCTGTAGATGAAAGGTTTACAAAAGGTACTGCGAAAGCACTGCGAGCAAAAATAGCTTTAACCAGGGGCGGGTATTCTTTACCGGTTACAGGAGGGGCATTGATCCGTCCTTCTAATTATCTGGATTTTTATAAAATTGCTCATGATGAGTGTGCAGAAATTTTAGCACATCCCGATCAACATTCATTATTGTCATCTTATAAAAGCATCTTTAAAGACTATTTGCTTGCGCACAATACCAATGATCCGGCAGGTGAATTTATGATGGTGGCCTCTATGGCATATGGGAGCAATGCAGATAGTAAATTGGGGATTCAGACTGGTACCAGAGTGAATGGAGTAGGAGGAGGCAACTTAAATATTTTGCCCACCTATTTTTATATGTTTGATTCAACAGATGTCAGGAGAGATGTCACTTGCGTGCCGTACGAAATCACCTTTGATACCATTAAAACCGGCCATTCCATCAATGCCATCAATGATGGTAAATTCAGAAAAGAATGGGTAACCAACCCCAGTTATGTGTTCAGTGCCGGTAATTCTACCACATCAAACAGGCCTGCAACGAACAATAGTTTACAAAATATGCAGTTAAGCTGGCCGCTTATCCGATTCGCTGATGTTTTGTTATGGTTTGCTGAGACTGAAAATGAATTGAATAATGGGCCGACAACTGCTGCCATTGAAGCAGTACGGAAAGTAAATTTAAGGGGACATGGTGGAACATATAAAGAGACACCCCCAGTGATCCCCACTTCCGGAAAAGAAGCTTTCTTTAAATATTTAGTAAAGGAAAGAATGTTAGAGTTTGGTGGTGAGGGTATCAGGAAATATGATTTGATCCGTTGGAACCTTTTGGCAACTGCTATTACAGAAACCAGGGCCAGGCTTAATACGTGGGCTACAACTACAACTTCTTCCCGCCCTGCATTTACACCTTTTACTTATATGGAAGATGGCCCTGCATATGCTAAAGATGCCTCTCAATTGCCTTCTTATCTATATTTTGTCGACAAGCCGATGCGGTCTAATGTAGATGATTTCAACCCCTTCTTAAACTCATTTTACAAACCTAGTCCTGCTATTAGTGCTCCTGCAGGACAAACAAGGGTAAACTGGTGGTTGGGAGGAAGCAGTCATCAAAGATTTGCGAGCGCCTTTGCCATGGGTTTTACACCAGGTAAAAGTGAGCTTTTGCCTATCCCTCAAACCCAACGTGACGTAAATCCCAACCTCAGTCAGAATGCTGGTTATTAAGCTCCATATGTAAGTTTAAAAAAAATATTCAACGGCAGTACCCCTATTTTGATCTTGTTGCGTCTTTAATGATTAAAGCTTTAATGAAGCCAGGTGGTTCATTAGCAGGAATGATCATTATTAATTCAAACTGAACGCAACTATGAATTTGATTGCTTGTGGCAAAACATTGACTACACGATTTTTTCTAAGCCCAGGTGCTTCATCTGGTTAGCATGATGTGTTAGTAAAACGGTTGTAACATGCATATCTCACCAGAAACATGCATTGCAAACGATGCCTGTCGCATTGTCTTCTACATTACAACCTCTTCCCAAACTTCTCGATTTTTTACCCCAGCGACCATGAGATGCCATTCCGGTAAAGGGAATTCTATGTATATCAATATAAACTTTTTAAACACTAAAGCTTAGAATATGAAAATGAAAATTTCGTACCTGCTGCTTTTACTGTTTGCTTTTGTAACTACCTGGGCTCAGAATGTAACTGTGTCCGGTGATGTAATGAAGCAAAACGGTGAAGCGCTAGCCGGTGCAACTGTCAAAGTAAAAGGAACAACTACAGCGACAACGACTGACGAAAAAGGCCATTACAGTATTAAGGTGCCTGACCTGAATGTGACCCTTGTGTTTTCTTATGTAGGGAATGCTACACAAGAGGTGGCAGTTAATGGGAAAGCAAATGTTACGGTTGTATTGAAAGAACAGGCCTCATCTATGGACGAGGTGGTTGTAATTGGTTACGGTACCACAAAAAGAAAGAATCTGACTGGAACAGTATCTTCAATGAATGCTGCGCAATTGGAAAAAGTGCCGGTTTCCAGTGCGGCTGAAGCCATTACCGGTAGAATGCCTGGTGTTTCAGTTACTACTACTGATGGTGCTCCGGGTGCAGAAATCGTTATTCGTGTTCGGGGTGGCGGCTCTGTTACTCAGGACAATTCCCCACTATACATTGTGGATGGTTTCCAGGTAAGTAGTATGAATGATATCTCTCCTAATGACATTGCCAGCATAGACATCTTAAAAGACGCAGCTACTGCTGCGATCTATGGTGCAAAGGGTGCAAACGGTGTTGTTATCATTACTACTAAGAGCGCAAAAGGAGGTAAAACTTCTATATCTTATAATGGATTTACCCAATTAAGAACGCTTCCTAAAAAGTTAGATGTACTTTCTCCATATGAATTCACTCTGGCACAGTATGAATATGCAAAAGTGAGAAGTCAATCAGACCTGGATAACTTCACTAAATACTTTGGTGTATATGAAGACCTTGAATTGTATAAAAGTCAGAAAGGAACTGACTGGCAAGATAAATTGTTCGGCAAACCTGTAGTTTCCCAGCAACATAATCTGAGTGTTACAGGTGGAACTGACAAAACAAAATTGAGCTTCAGTCTTGCAAATAACAAGGATCAAGGTTTGATGCCAGGGTCGGCCTATCAAAGAACTTACCTGAACTTTAAATTAAACCATGCTGTTTCAGATGCTTTGAAGTTGGATTTGGGGGCGCGTTTTTCCAATACTGTTGTAGATGGGGCCGGTACTTCTGGTAGCTCAAGTGTCAGGATTGGTGATGGTATCACAACCCGTCCTGTCAATGGTTTGGCTGATGCCATCAAGATGGACGAAATTGCCGCAGGTTCAGGTGATGATGAATATGAGCAGTTTCTGAAAAGCATTATTAATCCAATTGATCTTGCAGCACAAGATTACCGAAGAAGGAATGATAAAGTGTTGAATATGAATGCTGCCGCAAGCTGGTCAATCATTAAGAATCTTTCTTACCGTTCTGAGTTTGGTTATGATCTGAGCTTCGGCCAGAACAAACGTTATTATGGTCCATTAACCGGTGAATCTAAGAACGTAGGTGGTAACCTGCCTCTAGGTGAAATTACCAACTCTAACGGAACAAAATACCGTTGGGCCAATACCCTCACTTATCTTTTCAACCTTGGAAGCGATCATGACTTCAATGTGATGGTTGGACAGGAAGTTTTAGGCGGTGAAGGATTTTCAGAGTTCAACAGGGCTAAATATTTTGCCGTGAACCTGACACCCGAAGTGTTGTTTGCTAATATGGCATTAGGTACACAGGACAGACATTCCACTTCTGTTTACGAAGGTGAAAATATGTTCTCTGTGTTTGGCCGTATCAACTATACTTATAAAGATAAATACCTGTTGACGCTTACCAACCGTGGTGATGCCTCCAGCAAATTTGCTCCGGGCAACCGCCTGGGTTTATTCCCTGCTGCAGCTTTGGCCTGGCGTGCATCTAAAGAGAATTTCCTGCAAGACGTTGAATTTATCAACGATCTTAAATTCAGGGTTAGCTATGGAACGGCTGGTAATAACCGCATTCCTAATAACGCCTGGAGACAAATATGGACACCATCCGACAATAGAACATATGGTTGGGGTGATATTTCCAATACTTACTGGACACCAGCTAGTAGTACTCTTCCGAATCCCAATATTAAATGGGAAACTACCATTACCCGGAACACTGGTGCTGACTTCAGCCTGTTCAAAAACCGTATCAGTGGTTCTTTAGATCTTTACTGGAATACTACTAAGGATCTGTTGGTTCAACAAACCATTCCTGATTATACAGGCTATTCTTCTCAATTGACAAATATTGGTCAAACCTCAAACAGAGGTATTGAATTGGCACTGAATGGTATATTGGTCAATAAAAAAGACCTTCAAATCACTGCTTCTTTCAACGCAGGTATGAACCGTTCAAGGATTGACCAGCTGGATGGAGTGAACCAAAAATGGTATCAATCTGGTTGGGCAGGTACGGATTTGAAGTCTTCAGATGACTACATGTTAGAAGTTGGTAAATCAGTTGGTTTGATTTATGGTTTTGTTACTGATGGAATGTATACTTCAGATGACTTCACTTCTTATAATGCGGCAACAAAGACTTATGTTTTAAACGATAAAGTTGCCAATGTAGGTTCTTTAATGGGTGGTTTGAGTGTAAGACCTGGTTTGCTGAAGTTAAAGGACCTGAATGGAGATGGCTTGATCACTGCAGATAAAGATCGTACCGTGATTGGTAATGCATTGCCTAAAGCTCAGGGTGGTTTCAACCTGAGTGGTACTTATAAAGGATTTGATGCAGGTTTGTTCTTCAACTGGGTGTATGGCAATGATATTTACAATACAGGCAAGATCTCCTTTAACATGCTGTACAGAACTACCTATGGTAACATGCTGAACACAATGAATTATAACGATCGTTATAAGTACATTGATGCAAACGGTAATCTGGTAACAGACCTCGCGGAATTGGCAGAATTGAATAAGAATGCGAAGATCTGGACTCCATTTTCAATGGGTACAGCTTCTCCTGTAGTACACTCTTGGGCTATAGAGGATGGTTCTTTCATTCGCCTGAACAACGTGACTTTTGGTTATTCATTACCAAAGAGCGTGATCTCAAAAGTTAGATTGTCTAAACTCAGGGCTTATGCAACTGTTTATAATGCATTGTTGTTCACTAAATACAGTGGTTTTGATCCTGAGGTGAGCGCAACAAGAAGCAGTTCTTATTCCCAGTTGACACCTGGTGTTGACTATTCTGCTTATCCTAAGTCCAGGACATACACTTTTGGTTTAAACGTTACTTTCTAAGCGAAAATCAATTTCAACAAACAATTCATTTAAGATGAAACGAATCATATTTTTTAGTCTAACAATAGGTTCCCTGCTTTTTGCTTCGTGCAAAAAGTACCTGGATACAACTTCTGAATCTGAATTTACTTCAGACTATGTATTTGGGAATGAAACAGATGCCAAGAAGGCTGTGCTGAGCGTATATGCACTGTTTAACCAGGATGCATTTACTTCCCGTGTTTCTAACATCTTTACCGGAAATACCGACATTGAAGGTGGAGGTGTAGGTGCTTCTCCGGATAACTCCCGCCGTGATATTTGGTCGTTTGAGGCAACTGATGCCAATGCCGATTTACGTACAGTGTGGAATAATGCGTACAAGGCTATTAACCTGGCCAATGAATGTGTCGAAGGCATTGATAAAAGCGCTATCAAGGATAATAAAGAGATGAAGCAGTTAAAAGGCGAAGCCCTCACGCTGCGTGCATATTGGTATTACCTGCTGATGAATCATTGGGGAGACGTTCCGTTTAAAACGACCCCAACAAGGGCTGGTGATAACTTCTATTTGCCAAGAGCAGGCCGGGATTCGATCCTCTCTACATTGATTGATGATCTGATAGCAATTGAACCTGAAATGTATTGGGCTGACCAATTGGATTATGGTATTGAGCGCATCAACAGGGAATTTGTAATTGGAATGATCTCACGTCTTTCTTTGATGCGTGGTGGTTACTGGCTGTATCCTGACATGCAAATGCGCAGAAAGGATGACTATCGTAAATACTATGAGGTCGCGAATACCTATGCTAAGAAGCTGGTTAGTTTGAAGCCTCGCGATCTTGGCGATTATAAGACTGTATTTATGAATGAAAATAAATACATCAAGCCTGTTAATTCTGATATACTTTATGAAGTGGCTTTTCAACCTGGTTTTGGAGATGTAGCCTGGTGTAATGGTATAAGAGTGGATGCTGGTACGCACCCTTATGGCTCTGGCTCAAACTACTTGGGTTTCCCTCCAACCTATTATCATTCATTTGATACATTGGACAAACGGTTGGATGTAACCTGCTCAATTATATATTATGATAAAGACCTGAAACAAACTCCTACCGGAGCAACTTCAATTGCTCCTGGTAAATGGAACAGGATGATGGTGCCTGTAGCATTAGGTTCTGCTTCAGCAAAAGGTACTGGTATCAATTGGCCCCTGATGCGTTATGCAGATGTGTTGCTCATGTTGGCGGAATCAGAAAATGAACTGAATGGCCCAACAGCTGCTGCTCAGGACGCCCTGAAAAAGGTACGTCAACGCGCCTTTTCTCAATCTGCCTGGGCTGAAAAGGTGGATAGCTATGTAGCTTCTTTATCAGGCAGCAAAGACGCATTTTTTGATGCGATTGTTAACGAACGTGCATGGGAATTTGGTGGCGAATGTATCCGTAAATACGATTTAGAGCGTTGGAACCTTTTTGGTAAAAAAGTAGCTGAGACCAGGAATGCACTTACTAAAATGGGAGAAGATGCTGTTGCTGGAACTGGTACTTATGCAAATCTCCCCGATTATATGTACTATAAGAAGAACGCTGATGGTTCTGTTACCTGGTTGAACAAGTTCACAAAAGCAACGAACGTTCCAGTAATAGATGTGCCTAATAAAGGTGATAACCCGGATGGCTATTACAAGGTAAGTTGGTTGGTTTCAATGCGCAATACGACAACGAATGCACCTGCGGACTATGTTTTAAGACAGTGGAGAGGATATGCTGATAATACCGGTAGTGTTCCTGTACGATACATCCTGCCTGTTCACTCTTCTGTAGTTACAAGCAGCCTTGGTTCGGTTACAAATGCCGGGCAATACGGTTATTAATCAATTTAAAAAACATCTTAGTGAGAATTAACTATATAACGATGAGAAATTTAATTCTGGGGTTTGGGGCTGTGCTTATGGCCCTGGCCTCTTGCCAAAAAGAAGATTTACCAGAGGCGACAAGACTTTTCAGGCCTGTGGCAAAAGAAGGTTTAGTATCAGAAGCTAACTGGGTATCTGCTTCATGGCAGAAGATCACCGGTGCGTCTTCTTACACTGTTCAAATCAGCCGTGATACTTTCCGTACAATTGATGCAACCATAAACATTGATACGAGCTATGCGGTTTTTCAGGATTTGAAATGGAACCAGTTGTACCAAGTACAGGTGAAGGCCAATGCTCAGGATACCGTGAAAAATTCTAAATACTCCAATTTGGGAGGTATTAAGACACCTAAGTTCCCAACTATCCTGGCAACACCTACTGTGAATGATGTAAGTGATGAGGCAATCAAAGTGAGCTGGACAAACAGTGGTGCAACTGTTACATCAATAAAAGTGCTGAAAGGATCTGACAGTTCACTGGTTAAGGAAGTAACATTAACAAGTACAGATGTTTCTAATAAATATAAAATCATCAATGGATTAGCTGGTTCTTCCCAATACATTGTGTATTTATATAGCGGTACAACTGTTCGTGGTTGGGACAACTATACTACTAAAGCTCCATTATCTGGTACTTTGGTTGATTTAAGGAGTATAGCTGACAGGCCTTCCGTATTGGCCGATACATTGCCACTGATACCAAATGGCAGCACGGTTATCTTGAAAAGAGGTTATACTTACAATATTGCTACGGGTTTGAGTCTTGATAAATCAGTGACTATTCTGAGTGGTTCAGATCTATTGGTAACAGAACCTGCAACTATTTATTTCACAGGTAACTTTAACCTGGTAGCTGGAAGTAACATTGATTATATAGACTTTAAGAATGTGAAACTGGTAGGTAGTGATTATACTGGTAAATATGTAGTGAATGCCAACGCTGCTGCAAATGTAGGCAGGCTCAGCTTTGAATCTTGTGTAGCAAGAGTATTCAGAGGGATGGTGCGTTTGCAGACAGCTGCAGTTAACATCACCAATTTCACCATTAATGATTGCGTAATTGATAGCGTAGGTAACTATGGTGTAGTGAATGTAGATGTGGCTTTAAGCAAGATCGAAAACATCACAATCAAGAACAGTACTATTTTTAAGACTGAAAAAGTAATTACCAGCAAACAAAATTCAACCACGGTAACTGTTGAAAATTGTACTATAAATGAAGCACCATTGGGTGGAAACTATTTTATAGATTACAGCACTTCTGGTACCAATAATGTCAGCGGCGGAATTAAGATTGCAGGCTGCATATTTGGAATTGGTAAAGGAACTACCGCAACTCCACCTGTAACAGCATTTAGAGGGGCTAGATTTGGTGCATCTACAAATATTGATGTAAGTGGAAGCTATAAGACAACTGATGTTGTATTTACATCTAATGATTTGCCAAACTTAATTGCTTATACTAAATCTTATACTGAGTTGTGGCAAGGTCCGGCTACCGGCGACTTTAAAATCAAGGACAATACCTTTGCAGGTAAGGCAACTGCTGGTGATCCAAGATGGAGATAATATTTTTTTTGATAGTTAATTAAGGTTAAGGCTGCATTATTTGCAGCCTTAATTGTTTCAACCTATTTATTTTTAGACATGCTCAATAAATTCATTCTTTCTATTTTTTCTGCTGCATTGTTGCTGCAGGCTTGTGCACAAACCAGGAAAGCGCAAGTGGTTTCAAGCAAACAATTTGATGCCAATCAGCAGGTGAATGTTACCAATGGTCAAGCCCTTGCTTTTCCTGGCGCTGAAGGCTGGGGAAAATATACTTCCGGGGGACGGGGTGGTAAAGTGATGGTCGTTACAAATCTAAATGATGACGGTCCAGGCAGCTTTCGTAATGCTGTTTTGGCAAAGGGACCTCGAATTGTTGTTTTTGCCGTTTCAGGAACTATTCACCTTGAGTGGCCATTGTCTATCAAATCTGATATTACCATAGCAGGGCAGACGGCTCCTGGTGATGGTATTTGCCTTGCTGATTACCCAGTGCAATTGGGTGGTGATAACATCATTGTTCGCTATATGCGGTTTCGTATGGGTGACAGGTATCAGAATAAGGGCAAGATCGATGGAGCTGGAGGTGATGATGCTTTCGGTGGTACCAGACGCAATAAGATCATCATTGACCACTGCACAATGAGTTGGAGTACAGATGAAGTTTGTTCTGTTTATGCAGGAGACAGTACCACTTTGCAATGGAACTTATTATCTGAGCCTCTGAACTATTCCTATCATTTTGAAACAGGGGATACTGATTTCGAGCATCATGGCTACGGTGGCATATGGGGCGGCAAGCATGCATCCCTCCATCACAACCTATTTGCTCACTGTAACAGCAGGACACCACGCTTTGATGGTATCAGGAACAGTCCTATAGAAAATGCTGATTTCAGGAACAATGTAATCTATGATTGGGGTGTTAATAATGTGTATGCTGGTGAAGGTGGTAATTACAACATTGTGAACAATTATTACAAGTATGGCCCTTCTACCAATGAAAAGGTAAAGAACAGAGTAGTCAATCCTTATAAGAAAGAGCCAAAGATTCCATTTGGGAAGTTTTTCCTTGCTGGTAATTATATTGATGGTGCACCAGAAGTTACTACCAATAACTGGTTGGGAGTTATTATGGAAGATGGAACCAAGGCAGATGCTGATCAAGCAAAAGTGAATACGCCTTTTTCTTCAGTCGCTATAACTATGCAAAGCCCTCAGGGAGCTTATGAGGCTGTTTTGAAGAGTGCCGGAGCTTCCTATCGCAGGGATACTTTAGATCAAAGGATCATCAAAGATGTTCGGAACAGGACAGGTCGTTTTATTGATGTGCAAGGAGGTTTTCCTCATGGTACTGATTATAGTATATCTTCGAAAGCCTGGCCAGTGTTGCAATCTTTGCCTGCTCCAAAAGATAGTGATGCTGATGGTATGCCTGATGAATGGGAACAGAAGAATGGCTTGAATGCAAATGATGCGACAGATGCCAGTGGAAATAAGCTACATCAATTTTATACAAATGTGGAAGTGTATATCAACAGCTTGACCTCAAAAGGGAAATAAATGATCAATAAACTTAAATTAAAAAAGGTTGAAGTATCATTGTAATACCTTCAACCTTTTTTAATTTAAGTCCTCTGAAGAAGTATTGATTAGTTCAGAGGATCCAGTTTAGTATCGACGGTTATTTTAACAGTTTTTGCAACTTTATCTTTTACAAGAGAAGGGATCTTAATGTTATAATCTGCAACCTGAACATTGAAGGTGGCAGCAGCCTTTACTCCATCGCCGTCTACTTTAATTGTGCCGGGCGTTTGTACTTCCTTGGTAACACCACGGATCGTTAGTGCGCCTTTCACCTGTATAGGATAGGTACCTGGCTTTTGATAATTTACGGCTGCATTGTTGACGACCTGTCCCTTGAATTCGGACTTTGGAAATTTGTCGCTTTCCATATAGTCTTCGTTGAAATGCTGCTGCATTTCTTCGTTTTCAAATTCAAAGCCTTTTATTAAGGCAGAAAACTGTAGCGTCCCGTTTTTAGTATCGAGAACTGCTACGGCCGATTTGTGTTTGGCTTCAATGTCTTCCAGGGGGGCAACTGAGTAAAAGTTGATTTTCCCGCTTTTGGTGAAAAATTTATCCTGTGCCTGAGCAAAAACTGTCATTAAGATAAAGCTGATTGCCAAAAACAATTTGTTTCTCATTTTATTTATTTTTTGCCCGTTACGACGATGCAACGGTTAAGGATTACATCTGAGCCTAAGAGTTCTTCGGACATAAAGCCGGTGCAGGCACCTTTAACAGTTATTGAATTTCCTTCCTGTATATTCGCTGCCTCTTGTACATAAGTTGTATCCATGCTACACCTGACAGAAGACATTGCTCCACTTTCACCCAAGGAAACAGTGGCAGATCCCTCTTCTTTTTCAACTGATTTTACATTGCCAGTTACTTCCATCACCTTTCCCAAATATTGTTTGTTAGCAGCAGCTGAATCTTTTTCAAATGCTGCAATCAATTCTTTTGCATTGATCTTTACGTCTGTTTTTACTTCTGTCAGAGACTTTACTTTTCCTGTATAAGCTCTATAGGCATACCAGCCTACTGCAAGTATAATAATTACCAGTAAAATGAGAACGATCCGTTTCATAATTTAAATTTAAAATGTAAAATAGGTAATACCAGATGGCTAATGGAGTGCAGTTATATGAGAAACGTGAAATTGGAGCTCTTGGTTGTCTCAAGGTTGGAGCAACCTGTTCTTTTCCTTCTCACTTTTTTCATTTCTTTCGATTCTATCATTTTTTTCATTTTTACTGTTCTTAAATCCAAGTTTAATACCCTTATCCTGTCCACCGTTCTTGCTTTCCAGTGTTTTTTCCAGCGCATCTTCGAACCTGATGGGGGGGAGGTTTCCTTCTTGCAGAACTTTTTGGTACCGGCGCATATATTTTTTGTTGTTTTTTATACCAACGCTTGATGCCATCCCGCTAAAGGTCATTTTTACGATGTAATTGAAAAATGAACGGTCGCGGCGCCTTTCGAAATATACGATGCTGCTTTGTCCATTGTTATCCTTTTTAATGACAAAGGTGTTGGCCAATCCGGAAAGAATTTTGCGGATAAATGTAGACCTTGTTTCGTCACCGCCTTTCATTAGCCTGATCTTCAGGTCGTGGTAAAACATGTTCATTTCGCCTAAGGAAACATATTCACTGCCTATAGCTCTTAAGTGCAAAGAATCAATGACGCCAGAAGTTATTTTGATATTGGAGAGTGGTACCAATACAGGGTTTAAGAATGTGAGTGAAGAGGCGGGCCTCATACGCAATGTCATTAAGAAGCCGTTCAGTGAATCTGTATAGGATTCTTTTACCCGCAAACGGAGTTGGGCAGAGTCCAAAAGCATGGCATCCAGGCTCAAAGACAAGGAGTCGCCCAGTTGCAGGTTCCGGTTGGTAATATTGCCCAGGGACGCATCCAGGTTTGTTAATGCAATAGTTCCTTCTTTTCTTGTTTTCCGATTCAGTTCGGTATACGTGAGCAATCCATTGATCAGATTAATTTTGCCTATAGATATTGGCAGTTTTATTTGCTTCATCGTTTCAGCCGGCAAAGGTTTAACCTGGCCACCCAGGAAAGGATGGCGTTTGTCGCGGTAAACCGAGATCAGCGGACGATAAATGGTGATGGTATTGGCTATGAAAATACTGTCTTTATTATACCGTTCCAGGTCGAAACCAGTAAATTGAACAGGGCCGGTATGAAGCGTCTTGTAATCAGTTTGGTAAGGGGTGGCTGCAATCAATGAATCCCTGGAGAGGGTGGGTAGGTAAACAAACGAATCGAGTGTCATTACTTTTTCATCGGCATTGTAACCTGCATTAAACCATTTGATCGTTGTATTGCTATCAACGTATTGACCGGTAGTGGTGCGTACCCATGCTGTAAAGTTTAAGCGCGCAAGTTTATTAAAGTCGGTAATGGTTTCGGAAGACAGCTGAAAATTGCCAACAGAAGCCTTTTCAAAAGAAAAGCGGCCTCCACTGCGTGTTGTAAAGCTATTGGGATTTGAAAGGTATAACCTGGTGAGCAAGGTATTCCAACTGGGTTTTGCTCCTCCATTCGATAAATGGATATCAGATAATTCAACATTTATATTTCCCTTCTCAACCCCAAGCGTTTCGCCATTGGTTTTAGTAAAGGTAGCAGCTTCACTTTCCAGCGAAAGCTTTCCTATAGTGGTGCCATCCTGATTCATCGTCAATTTATTGATCAATATCCGGCCATCTTTCGACCTGGGCAGATTGATGAAGCTTGAAGAGTCGTTTCTATGGACAACAATTTTTATAGAAGGGCTTGTGGCTGTTAATGCTCCTATGTGTAATCTGATATTACCAGTATGCTCCTTAGGTTTTATTGGCTGCCATTTGCTCATACTAATATCAGGGCTTTGCAGCTGTATTTTATCTAATTGAATATTGTTGTGAAGCACAGAATTGACGTTCAATAAAAATGCTGCTTTAGGTAAACGCACCTTAAAACTGTCCCTGTTTTCAAACTTATCGAGCTTAAGGTCCGAAATATAAGATTGTACGCCATCAGCAATGTAAAAGTCACCTGCTTTTATGGTCATGGGGCCGTTGGCAAAAGAAAGCTGATCTCCATTGATAACGAGTCCTTCAATTTTGGGAGGATGATTTCCCGCCAGGGCGAATGAAGCGGCGCTGATAGACTGAAGATAGGTAGAAAGGTTTGCTGACTTGTTTGAGAGCTGGATTTGTGTATTGTGTCCGGAAATATTATGAAAAGAAACATTGGTCTTGCCATGAGAGTCATTTTCAATGGTGCCTGCATTTGATAAATTGATAGATGCGCTTTGCCACTGCAATCCGTCAACAATAACAGATTGTGCACTTTCATCCAGCAGCAGGTTGTTCATTCTGACATTTTGAGCAGTAGCATAAACGCTTTTATCTTTATTATTGATGATCAGGCTTTGGGCGGTGGCCAGTTTATTACCTGTGTATTGTACATTATCCAGCCTGGCAGTCAGGTTTTTTAGATGGATAATGCCGGTTTTAAAAGACAGATTGTCAATGGCACTTTTTACGCCTTCATTGTTTTTAGATGCCAGCAGTTTATTGCTATGCAAGCCAAGTTCTGCATTTTGCAAATGAATAGATGTGCCAGATGCTAGTTGTACATTCAACTGGCCATTCACAACATTGATTCTGTCAAGTGTAAGCAATGCATCCGTGCTTCTTAGTATTTGAAACAAGTTTGCCTTTTTTCTCGATGGATTGCGTGGAGCTCCCTTATAGTTAATAATAGGATTATACAGTGTTGCTTCATTGGCAAAAAGGTTTTCTTCGAATATGAGTTCGTACCAATCGAGTCCAACCAGCTCGAAATGTGGAATTTTGAAATTTCTAAAATTAGATGGGCCAAACCTGGAAGGAGTGGTGACAACAGAAAAATTGCTCAATACTATTTTATTGTTACTAAAATGCACACTATCGAAACCAATGGCAGTTGAACTATCCTGGTTGTACAATCTGTAATCCCTTACCAGTAGGTCAAATTGATCTACTTTAACAGGAATTGAAGAATCCGGACTAATACGCAGATGGTGCATGGCAAAGTCATCTTTACGGGAATTGTAAAGTGAGCGGCTCTTTAATCCATGGATATCCACTCTTATACCTGCGTCTTTCACGCCTACAAATGCAAGGTCAAGATCGCCGGTAAGATCGCGTAGTATTTTTTCGGGGTCGGGTTTGGATTTGGTTTGTACCACTTGTGCCTGTGAGCTATCAGAACGATTAAATACAAGATGGATCATCGGTTCTATACAGTAAACAGAATCGGCTCGAATCAGATTGTTTCGGTACATAGCATTAAAGTCCACACCAACGAGAAGCAGTTTATTGAAGAAGATATTAAAACTGCTTTTAGAAGCGCCGGTTGACTGTGCCGTGAGTGTACAGCTATCGAGTTCAATCCGCTTTTGAAAAAGTTCCAGACGGAAATTGCTAAATGAAAGACGGTGTCTTCCTCCTGGTAGTACTATGTCCTGGTTGTAAGTGCGCAATTCTACACTTTGCTTATCCTGAATATAGGCATCCCGTTGGATGGAGCCGTCTGCCAGGCGTACAAGGTTAAAGTATATATTGGAAAGAACTACCGGCCGGCTGTCCGGGTCCATTTTATTGTTGAACCGGAATCGGCCTCTTTCTACAACGATCTTCTTGATGCCAAAAGCTTCCAGTCCATCGAGAAGGGAGTTGTACATTCTTCCTAATTCGTTAGGTAAGGAAAAATCGCTTTTGTTGAAGATGGATGCTGTATCTTCCCGCCAGCGGTTTACATCAACAATAGGGTCGTAAATCTTAACAGAATCGAGCATTAAAGCGCGTTGGAACAATAAAGGCCAGAATGAGCTTACATGCAATGACAGTTTGCTGAGCTTTATATTATAAGTAGCAGGACTCGAAAGCGCATTGCCTGTCACAAGTGTGCCTTGTTTCACTTCTACATAGTTGCTAAAAATGTTGAACCTTAAGCCTTTTACTTTTAGTTTCAGTTTGCCATGCGACCTTTGACTGACAATGTTCTCCAGGAAACCTGAGGCGTTATAACTGAACCAGAGTTGGAGGCTAACGAGAGCTATCAACAGTACTACGCCTATTATTATGACTGGTCTCGGTAGTATATTACGCCTTGAAGCGGACATATTGTGCAAATAGGTTGTCGGATGGTTACAGTTCAGGCGCTTAAATTAATGCTTTATTTTGAAAAGATGGGATTAATAGGATGAGTGGGTAATGAAGTAGTGGGTAATAATATTTGACTGCAGGCGGGAAAATATGGAGTTGATAAAGGACTGCTGGATGCATAAAAGAATATCCCTGCGAGTATTCTATATTACAGGCAGGGATATTACATAAACAATGGTAATTATTCTTTCTTATCATCCTTAACTGCATGCTCAACTTTTTCTCCAACTTTTTGAGCTGTTTTCTTTACTGCTTTACCGGCATCTTCCACACCTTCTTTAGTAGCATCCCAAGCATGCTCAATGGCGTGACCGGTCTTGTCGAAGATATTACCACTTTTGTTCACTACTTCACCGTCTTCCAGTTTCACTTCTTTACCATCTTTCATTACAATTCCATTTTTGTGTACTACAACACCATTATCCATTTTTACATTTTCTTCCGTCACTACCCATTGCCCGTTTTTGTAAACCATCACCTTTTTTTCACGATAAATGACATCTCCTTCTCCCGGAGTATATGCAGTTGAGGTAGTGGTTGTTGTCATTGTTGTATCTACTGTTGTAGCGGCGGTGCTGGTGTCAACTGTCGTGGTCGTTACGGTATCTGTTGTATTAACAGTAGATGTACCTGTTTTGTTCTTGCATGCAGTCAGTGATAACACTGCACATGCCATTGCAAAGATCTTTTTCATAATGTAGGGCTTTATTTAATGTGTCTTTAACTCGATGGCTTATTAAATTTTCGTGCCAGAGATTACAATAGCTGAGATACCGGGGGCTCTATAAACAATTAAGCCGCTGGGAAGCGGCTTAATTGTTTGATGTATTTGTGATGCTGTTAACTCACTGTAGCGCCGGGGTTGATTGCCGTTTCTGGGCTCACAAAATGTAATTTGCCATTCTGGTCTTCTGCCATCAGTATCATGCCCTGGCTTTCAATGCCGCGCATTTTACGAGGGGCAAGATTGGCAACTACTACTACCTGCTTGTTGATGATCTCATCCGGTGCAAAGTGAAGTGCGATACCGGAAACGATGGTTCTTTTCTCAAAGCCCATATCCACTTCAAGTTTTAAGAGTTTATCAGCTTTGGCTACTTTTTCAGCTGAGCGTATAGTACCTACGCGGAGGTCAAGCTTGGCAAAGTCATCGTAAATGATTTCGGCTTTGGCCGCGGCCTCTACTGAGGCACTTTGATCCGGATTGGTTTGAGTTCCTTCCTTTTGCTCATTGTTTGTTGCCGGTTGTTCATTGGTGGCTACCTGGGAAGCGGCAACTTCCCTGGCTTTAACTGCCTCTTGTAATTTGTCGATCTGTGTTTTCACTTCTGCGTCTTCAATTTTTCTGAATAATAATTCCGGTGCGCGGAGGGAATAACCTACGCTCAATAATTTCATGGATCCTGCATTTCCCCATTCAAGCATTTTATCTACCACTTTCATCATGTGGCACATTTTCTTTGCTGTGTTGGGTAAGAATGGGTTGATGAGGATAGAGAGATTCGCACTCAATTGTAGACAAATGTGCAGGCAATTGTCTATCTGTGCCTGGGCTGTTTCTGTTACGTTTCCGTCTTCACCTACCTGCCTTGCTTTGATCCAGGGCTCTTTGTCCTGCATGTACTTGTTGCCTTTACGAGCCAGGTCTATCACCTCAAACAGGGCATCGCGGAATTTGTATTGTTCCAGCAAGTCTTCCTCTTTGGCTTTTGTCAGGCTGATCTCTGCGATGAGTCCTTTATCCTGTTCGTCAATAAGATCATTATGGAACTTAGGCACTTTGCCATGACACAACTTGTGCATCAGCACAAAAGTGCGGTTAATAAAGTTACCGAAGATGGCAACCAGTTCGCTGTTTACGGCGTCCTGGAATCCTTTCCATGTAAACTCGCTGTCCTTATTTTCAGGCAGAATGGTTGTCAGGTAATACCTGAGTGCGTCCGCCAATTGAGGGCCGCCGTTTTCTTTTTTGATGAAGTCGTCAATGTAATCCTGCATTTCAAGCTTCCAGCCACGGCTGGTACTCATTTTGTCACCTTCCAGGTTCATGAACTCGTTTGCAGGTACATTGTCCGGTACCAGGAAACCGTGCAGCTTTTGCATGACAGGGAAGATGATGCAATGGAACACGATGTTGTCTTTCCCAATAAAATGCACCAGCTTTGTGTCTTTATCCATCCAATAAGGCTCCCAGTCCTTGCCGGTATTCTTTGCCCATTGTTTGGTGGCGCTAATGTATCCGATTGGTGCGTCGAACCATACATAGAGCACTTTGCCTTCTGCATCAGGAAGGGGAACTTTGATGCCCCAATCAAGGTCGCGGGTCACAGCGCGGGGGAGCAGGCCATTGTCTATCCAGCTTTTACATTGACCGATCACGTTTGTCTTCCAGTCATTAGCATGTTCCTGCAAAATCCAGGTACGTAACCATTCTTCATGTCTGTTCAAAGGAAGGTACCAATGCTTGGTGGTTTTCTTAACCGGAGGCTTGCCACTTAATGTGCTTACCGGATTGATCAGTTCGTCCGGACTTAGAGAAGTGCCACATCTTTCGCACTGGTCGCCAAATGCTCCTTCAAAGCCGCAATTAGGACAGGTTCCTTTGATATAGCGGTCGGCCAGGAAGGTTTGCGCTTCTTCGTCGTAGTATTGTTCGCTTTCTTTTACTTCCAGTTCGCCACGGTCGTTCAGGTAAGTAAAATATTCCTGAGCAGTTTCGTGGTGGATAGGATTGCTTGTGCGGTCGTAAATATCGAATGAAATAGACAGGTCTTCAAAGTTCTGCTTGATGATTGCGTGGTATTTATCGATGATCTGCTGGGAAGTTGTACCCTCTTTCATGGCCTGGATAGGAATAGCCGTACCGTGTTCATCGCTTCCACACACGTAAACCACATCTCTTTTTTGTGCTCTCAGGTAGCGTACATAAATATCTGCAGGAATGTAAGCCCCGGCCAGGTGCCCTATGTGCTTCAAGCCGTTGGCATAAGGTAGGGCAGAAGTGACCAGATACCTTTTGGGTAATTTACCCCCAGCTGCAGCAGGAGTTTCTTGTGATGCTGTATTTTCTGTAGTCATTTTCAATTCTTTCAATCTGCGCAAAAGTACCGGAAAGCTTTTTTTAAATGATTTTATTTGAATGAACAAGTAATAAATTGTGATCTTTAATTATGAACCGGAAGCGCTTTCTATCCGCCCTTAGTGCCTTTTCCTCTGCTCTTGTTTTCCCAATCCGGGAAGCCAAAGCCGCTGCTTCACTTCATTTATCTATAAAAACTGATATATCTGCAATTCCACCTTATTTAAAGCCAGGTGATACCCTGGGCATTACTGCACCGGCAGGGCATATTACCATAGAAAGACTGGGCCCAGCCATTTCTATTATGGAAAGCTGGGGATATAAAGTAAAAATTGGTAATACCATTGGAAAACAGGATTTCTCCTTTGGAGGCACTGATGAAGAAAGGGCTGCCGACTTCCAGCAGATGCTGGATGATCCTTCTATTAAGGCTATTATGTGTGCCAGGGGGGGATATGGAGTTGTTCGAATAGTAGACCAGTTGGACTGGGCCCGGTTCAAGTTGAGGCCAAAGTGGATCATCGGTTTTAGCGACGTAACGGTTTTGCATAGTCATATTCAGCGGAACTGCGGGATTGCGACGATTCACTCAAAGATGTGTAATAGTTTTCCTGACGACCTTGCCATTTCGGAGCCTATACAGGTGCAGACGATACAGTCTATTCAAGAGGCTTTGAGTGGGAAGCAAATGGCATATACTGCCCTTCCTAATAGTTGTAACAGAGCCGGGATAGCAGAAGGGACCCTGGTTGGGGGAAACCTGAAAGTGCTGGAGACCCTGTCCGGAACGGTTTCCGATATCAATACGGCTGGAAAGATCCTATTTGTGGAAGATACTGGTGAGTACCTGTATAGTATTGACCGGATGTTCTGGAACCTGCAGCGTACAGGTAAGCTAAAGACGTTAAAGGGGTTGATCGTTGGTGGTTTCAACATAAAGCCGGACGATGAGGGAGAGGAGTTTGGAAGGTCTTTGCAAGAGATTATATTGAGTAAAGTGAAAAATTATACATATCCTGTTTGCTTTGATTTTCCTGTTGGCCACCAGAGAGCCAATTTCGCATTGAAGTGCGGGGTGAAACATCGATTGAAAGTAACATCAGACGAAACAACATTAATAGAAATTAAATAATGATCATTCCTCCTTATTTACAGAAAGGCGACACGATAGGGATTGTTGCACCTGCGGGTTTTATGCACTTTGAAAAAATGCAAACCTGTATTGAGACACTTCAAAACTGGGGCTACCAGGTTAAGTTGGGTAATACTACTCAAAGTTCATCTGATAATTATTTTTCGGGAACAGACGAAGAGCGTTTGCAGGATGTGCAGGAAATGTTGGATGATAAAAATGTGCAGGCCATTTTGTGCGCCCGTGGTGGCTATGGCGTTAGCCGGATTATAGATGATCTTAATTTTAAGAAGTTTCAGAAACATCCTAAATGGCTGATTGGCTTTAGTGATATTACTGTTTTCCATTGCCACCTTTATTCCTGCTTCAAAATTGCCTCGCTGCATTCGCCAATGGCCGCGGCCTTTAATGGCGAAGGATTCAACGGTCTGTATATACAATCCCTGAAAGATGCCATGGAGGGCAAGCCTGCGGTATATGAATGTCAGCCCCACCAGTTGAATCATACAGGAGATGCAGAGGGTGTACTTGTTGGGGGAAACCTTGCTTTATTGGCTCATTTAATAGGAACCCCTTCAGATTATAAAACAAAGAACAGGATACTTTTTTTAGAAGATGTAGGTGAGTATCTCTATAACATTGACCGGATGCTGCTGCAATTAAAACGTAGTGGAAAGTTGAAAAACCTGGCAGGACTGATCATTGGAGGTTTTACTGATAGTAAAGATACGGAGAGGCCTTTCGGCAAAAATGCTTATGAATTAATATACGATCAGGTGAAAGAATTCGATTACCCTATTTGTTTTGGTTTTCCCGTGAGCCATGGAGAAGAGAATTTTGCCTTGAAAGTGGGTGTGGAGTATAAATTACAAATCAAAGGCGAAAATGTTCAATTAGCAGAGAAGCAGTAACGGACCACGTGGACCAATGCTTTGAGTGTCTTCGAGATGGTAATAAGGAATGCCAGATGCTGTGGTTAACTTTTGTTTGCTTATAACGGTAAGTATTTATGTTTGAGAGGCGTGTTGTTATAATGAAACAAATATGGCTAGAAAAGCCTGATTGGTGAAATTGATTATTTTTATAGTAAAATAGATAAATCCTATTAAATGACCCTGACGCAATTAGAATATATTATTTCGGTTGACAATACGCGTCACTTTGCAAAAGCTGCGGCTCAATGTTTTGTTACACAACCAACTTTGAGCATGCAGATCCAAAAGCTGGAAGAGGAATTGGGGGTGCAGATTTTTGATCGTAGCAAGCAGCCGGTGGTACCCACTCAGGCTGGTGCTGAAATCATTGCACAGGCAAGAAAAGCCGTTGCAGAATGTAATGGCGTACTGGAAGTGGTGCAAACACAGAAAGGGATTTTGCATGGTCAGCTACAGGTAGGGATTATTCCTACATTGGCCCCCTATTTATTGCCTCTGTTTATTCCTGCTTTCACTCAAAAATACCTTCAGGTTAAACTGGTGGTGAATGAGTTGACTACCGACCTGATCATTGCACGGTTGCGGGAAGGCCGTATTGATGCAGGGATCCTGGTGACCCCTTTACAGGAAATGGGTATCAATGAAGACCCTATGTTTTATGAAGAGCTGGTAGCATATGTTTCCAAAGACAATGCAGCATATAAGAAAAGCTATGTGTTACCTACTGATATTGATCCAAATAAATTGTGGTTACTCGAAGAGGGGCACTGCTTTCGTTCGCAAATTGTCAATCTTTGTCAATTACGTAAAAGCAGTAAAGAAGGCAGCCATTTCGAATATGAGGCCGGCAGCATAGAAACCCTGAGGCGCTTGGTAGATACCAACGACGGCATTACCATTATTCCCGAATTGGCAACACTGGATATGAGTCCTAAACAGCAAAAGCATTTACGGTATTTTAAAGCGCCGGCTCCAGTAAGGGAAGTGAGCATTGCAACGCACCGGAATTATGTGAAGCGCCGGTTAGTGCAGGCGCTCAAAAAAGAAATACTCGCCGCAATTCCTGAAAAGGTTAAATCGAACCAAAAGAGAAAGGTGGTGCCGATTGAAGAATAGATGGCAGATGAGCAATTCTTAAATGATCGTCTGCCATCTGTCATCGCCTATTGATAGCGCAAGTAATAGTTTTTCAGTCGTAGGGATAAATTGTCTTCGATTTGGCGGAAGATATTTTCAACAATAGCTTCAGGGGCCGGTGGAGTATTGGGTTTTCGGTTGATGAGGGCTTTGTCATTATCACTTAATGCTCTTTCATCACCCGTATAAGTTGCAAACTCCGTATTCCAGCGATGCTCGCCTATAAAAGTGTCGGACCAAAAGATCTTTCCATTCTCATCTCTGGCGGTAACAAAAAGATCTCCATTGGAAACCAGTATTCTGTTGATTACATTGATGGTTGCGTAAACTTTAGTGTATTCTTTAACGATAGAGTCTTTCCTGTACACAATTTCTTTTGACACAACTTCTTTTGAAACCTGGCGAGACTGCTGCTGGTCAATGGGTTGACCTATGTTGATGCGTCCTAACCGCATTTCCAGTACTTCGTCGGGCCTGAAAGCCCCACTACGGGTATCCAGTGTGCTGTAAAATTTTACAAAGTTGTCATTGGAGCGTAAATTCAGATTCCTGATCAACTGATCCTGGAAGTTACGCATCTGGAATGAGCTATTATTATAATAATAATTGCCATTAATGGCATCAATTGGTAATACAACTACTCTTACCAGTGCAGATTCATAAGAAAGCTGGACTTGTTTTTGGATATCAATATCATCTGGCTTGAAATAAAGAGCTGACCTGAATTCATGATAAGCTTCCCGGAAACCGATTTTTGTTCCATCATCCAGCCATTTTAACCCCTTTTCATAATGCGCATCGGCTGCCTTATCCCTGTAGGTTTCAATATAGCTGGAATAATCCCGCGCATGCACAGCTGCTGATGAAGAAGGATATTGCCTGATCATGTTGTACAATCGCTGCAGCGAATTGTATTCATTGAACATTTGTTCCCATTTCCTGTCGCTGCTGCTATTGGATAAAATGCGGATCTGCTCCTCGTGGCGTTCAACAGCAAATTTATAGGAGCTCTGAAGCAGCTCTTTAGCTTCCCGGTCACCAGGATCCTTTTGCAATTTTCTGATGGATCGCTCTATAGCATTTTCATAATCACCCTGTTCATAAGCTTTGCTGGCAGATTTGCAGGAATAGAAAAATGGCAGGCAAAGAAGAAAGAATGTATAAAGTTTTGTCATAGTCCTGGCTTTATTGGTTAGAGGCAAAGCAACGTCAAAAAGTTACATGAACAAATTTTCTTTAAAATAAACTTAACAAAGAGAGCAGGAATGCGTAAATTTCAAGAAACCTCTGTTTATGATCTCATCAAAAATCGAAAGTGCTTTGAACCGGCAGATTGACCTGGAGGGGTATGCTTCTATGTATTATATAGCCATGGCCTCCTGGTGCCAGGTTAAAGGTTATAATGGCGTTGCTGCATTTTTATATCATCATTCCGATGAAGAACGGATGCACATGTTGAAGCTTTTTCATTATATCAATGATCGCGGCGGCCATGGGCTCGTGCCTGCTTTTGCTGCTCCGCAGAATGATTTTCAGGGCATCCAGGAAATCTTTGATATCGTTCTATCCCATGAAATCAAAGTTTCTAATGAAATCAATGCCCTGGTAGAACTTTGTATCCAGGAAAAAGATTATACTACCCACAATTTCCTTCAATGGTATGTTGCAGAACAAATTGAAGAAGAAACCCTGGCCCGCAATATTTTAGATAAACTAAAGCTGATTGGGGACGATAAAGGAGGTATGTACCTGTTTGACAGGGATTTAGGCATGACAGGAAAAACTGGAAAGGCTAAAGGAAAAAAGCGGTGAGGTTTTAGCTTTCGATCCGCTTCAGTTTCAGGTTGGTAACGGGTGCCACGATCAGCGGGAACTTTTCTACGGTTACCGTACTGACATCCAGTCCAAAGCCCCTTTCTTCTGAAAGACTGACATCCTTCAACCAGAAGTAAAGCTTCATGACCATGCGCTCAATGATCGGCAGGTCGTTATCCTGGCTGAGGTATTTTTCCATGACAATAAAGGAGAAGTCTCCCACAATATTGCTGCGTTCCAGGCTTTCATAGCGACTGGTGATGTTTACTTCCCTGTTGGCCACCAGGTCTTCCACCACTTTGCGGAACATCAGGTTGATACGCGGTTCTATCCTGAAGCCTAATCTGAATTCCACGCGGATGATATCATTGGGAATGATATGGTCCACCTTATATTCTGCAGTATAAGGATCATCCAGGGTGTCAACATGCACAAACCAGTAGATATCCGCCCTTTTGGGCTTTTTGTTCAGTATAGAATAGATGATCTTATGCTCAATTTCTTTGGGGTTGTCGGCACTGGTCAGGTACACCAGGTGGGTGGCATACTTGGGTACCGAGCGGTCGTTGCTCAACTCCTGGATCTTGGGAATATAGTGCTCCAGCCGTACAAACTCCACATAGCGGTTCTTGATCTTCCTTGCTTTATGCCAGGCATACATCACAACAAACATCACCCCGCCCAGTAACACAGTGATGTAACCTCCGTGTGTGAACTTTTGCAGCAATCCAACCAGGAAGACCAGTTCTATAATTGTATAAGATATCAAAAATGTATAAATATAAACTGGCTTCACCCGCTGCAATACCAGGAAGTTGGAAAACAGCATCGTGGTCATCAGCATGGTTACGATGATAGCCAGGCCATAAGCCGCTTCCATTCTTGATGAAGTTTGGAAGTAAAGAACAATGACTACGCAGCCGATATACATAAATAGGTTGAGGGAAGGAATGAACAACTGTCCCTTTTCTTCAGATGGGTAGCGGATCTTGAACTTTGGCCAAAGGTTCAGTCGCATGGCTTCGCTGATCAGGGTAAAAGAACCTGAAATCATTGCCTGGCTGGCAATAATGGCTGCGCTCGTTGCAATGACCACTCCGATAATAATAAACCATTGAGGCATGAGGTCGTAAAAGGCATTAATTCCTATCTCATTTCTTATCTCATCTGTAATGGTTACTCCTTTATGATAGTGCAGCAAGGATGCTGCCTGGCCCAGGTAGTTGAGCAAAAGGCATATTTTGACAAAACCCCAGGATGTCCTGATATTGGCCCTTCCGCAGTGTCCAAGATCACTATAAAGGGCCTCTGCACCTGTAGTACAGAGAAAAACTGCCCCAATGATCCAGAGTGCATCCGGGTAGGTGGATACAAAGTTGACGGCATAGTGAGGGCTAAAGGCTCTAAAAATAGTAAGATCATCAGTAAGATGTACAACGCCCAAAACTGCCAGCATGGTGAACCAGATCATCATAACCGGTCCAAATAATTTGCCTATGGAGGCTGTTCCAAATTGTTGCAGGAAAAAAAATAGGGTCAGGATGACTAAAACAATGTAAACAACATTTTCTTCAATATTATAGAAAGCTGGAAGTTCTTTAAGGCCCTCAACCGCAGAGGTAATAGAGATGGGAGGTGTAATCATTCCATCAGCAAGCAAGGCTGCGCCGCCAATCATAGCTGGGATCACCAGCCACTTTCGTCGTCGGCGTACCAGGGCATACAGGGCGAATGTGCCACCTTCTCCACGGTTATCTGCTCTTAAAACCAGGAGTACGTATTTGATCGTTGTTTGTAGGGTGATGGTCCAAATGATACAGGAAAGGCTGCCTATGATGAGTGGTTCAGATATGGTTCTGCCATAAATAATTGCATTAAAAACATATAAAGGCGAAGTTCCAATGTCGCCATAAATAATCCCCAAAGCCACTAATAATCCTGCAAGCGTCGCTCTTTTGGTTGAAACTTTCACTATATGCCGTTTATTAAGGGTGCAAAATAAATCCTCAAACTAATGTTAAATGTAATGCCAAACTTCAAAGATTCATATACCAACTTTAGACCAAGTATCCAAAAAGTAAAGGAAAAGTACAGCCGGTTCTGATATTATTCATGCAGCTTCTTCAAAATTTACACGTCTTATTAACAGCGCAACAATTAATTTTAAGCAGTTAATTTTCTCCTATGAAGTTTAATGGTCTTTTGTTTTTATTCTTTGTTTTTCTAATATCCGGTACCACTTTCGCCCAACGGATCATCTATTCTGAACCTGAGCGTGATGAGAGTCGCCGTATGAATTTTGAAGTGATTGGTAAGGTTTCCGGTAATTTTTTAGTTTATAAAAGTCTTAGCGGGAAAAATTATGTGAGTGTATACGATAATGAAATGAAGCAGCTTGAAAAAGTACTCCATGATTATATCCCTTATGACAGGCTGATTAATATCGATTTTTTTTCTTACCCTGATTTCGCCTACATGGTGTACCAATACCAACGTAAAAATGTTGTTTATTGTGACGCTGTTAAAGTAGATAAAAATGGAAAAAAGGCTTCAGAGGTTTATAAATTAGATACTTCTCATATTGGTTTTTCCAGTAGTGACCGTATTTATTCTGCCGTTAGCAGCGAGGACAAGAACAGTATTATGGTCTTTAAGATCAATTCCCGTAATAAATCTAATTATGTTGTAACTACTTTATTATATGACAAGGAATTGAATTTGAAAAAGAGAACTCAATTGAATATGCCTATGCAAGAGCGGGATGATTTCCTGGACAAATTCAACCTGGACAATGATGGCGACCTGGTATTTACCAAGTTTACCCGTAACAGCAATGATAATGTAGTGGAAACCAACCTTGTGCTGAAACCGGCAATGGCTGATTCATTTACTACTGTTAAGGTGCCTCATGATAAGCTTTACCTGGATGAGCCGCATATTAAGGTAGATAATAATAACAAACGGTATTTCCTTACCTCTTTTTACTATAAGCAACGCCGTGGTAATGTTGAAGGATTTTATTTCTATAGCTGGGATAAACAATCCGGGCAGCCAGTGATGCAAAATGCAGTGAACTTTAGTGATGAGCTAAGGGCCGAAGCCAGGGGTGAGGCCTCGGTGAAAACTGCTTTTAATGATTATTTTATCCGTAATATCATTGTAAAAAGGGATGGTGGCTTTATTATAGGCAGTGAATCTTATTACACTACATCCCGCTTCAATAGTTGGAACCGCTGGAGTTACCTGTATGGGTATCCAATGAGTGCATATGATTATTATTCCTATTCTTCACCTTATAACAGTTGGTGGTGGCGCAACCAGTATTACAACCGCGGACAGGCGATGCGCCATCATGCTGATAACATTACCGTTCTTTCTTTTGATAATACCGGCAAACTCGAGTGGAGCAATGTGATTCACAAGGGACAGTTTGATGATGAGTCAGACGATCGCATTTCCTATCAGATCCTGAATACAGGGGGCCAGATCCATTTCCTCTACAACCAGGAAGAAAAAAGGACATTGCTGTTGAACGACTTGATACTTACTGCAGATGGTAAGATCAACCGTAATCCAACATTAAAAAATCTGGATAAGGGGTATGAGTTTCTTGCCAAATATGGAAAACAGGTGAGCGGTCGGCAAATGATCATCCCCTGCTATTATCGTAATTACATTTGCTTTGCTAAAGTGGAATTTAATTAATAGCATTGCCGCGTGATTGCACTTTTCAAACAAAAATCGCCTGCAAATGTTGCAGTGCTGTTCATTTTCGGATTACTGATCAAAATACCCCTGTTCCTGTATTCTGTACCGCTACAGGCAACAGCAACTGACGGTGGTTTATACCCTTATTTTTCTTCCCTTCTGGGGCTTACGGAAAGCAACAGTTCGGCATCTGCCTTTGTTGCCTTCCTTATTTTATATGTACAGGCGCTGATGCTGAATCATTATGTGAATGAATACAGGATGACCACGCATCAAACTTTTTTGCCTGCAATGGCTTATTTACTGGTCACTTCGCTCTTACCTGAATGGAGCTATCTTTCTCCTCAATTGGTAGCAGCAACGCTCATCATCTGGGCTTTCGGAAAACTTTTCAGGTTGTACAACCAACAGGCTGCAAAGGGTATTGTTTATAATATAGGTCTCATTGTTGGCTTTAGTTCTTTTATTTTCTTCCCCTCCGCAGCTTTTTTGCTTACGCTTTGCCTTGGAATGGCTATACTGAAGCCCTTTCGTTTTAATGAGCTGGTATTGATGCTTATTGGGGCATTGACACCTTATTATTTTTACGCTGTTTATTTATTCCTGGTCGATCAACTGACTCCTGACCGCATAATTCCAAATGTGACAATTGGTCTGCCCGACATGCGGATGTCTGCCTCGATCATTATTGTTGCGATCTTGCTATTTGTGCCCTTCTTTGTAGGAGCAGCTTACATCAGGGGACATTTGCGCAGAATGCTGATCCAGGTACGTAAGAACTGGACCTTGCTGGTTCTTTACTTGATCACTGCTATGGCAATACCCTTTATAAATGCAGACAATCGCCTGCATAACTGGTTGTTTATGACCGCGCCCTTTGCTGCTTTTCATTCAAGTGCCTACCTGTACCCCAAAAAAAGGTGGATATCCCTGGGAATCTTTTTTGCAACTGTTGCCTTCATCCTGGTAATGCAGTTTGTAAAATTGGGGTGGAAGGTTTAAGCAACTTTACGGCACTGGTAAACTAGTATTGGAAGAGAAACTAAACTTTTTGAAGCCTTTATCATAGAAGCTCGGGAACTCTTGAGACTGTGAACTATCTTTGCGGCTCAATTCACTATTATGAAATTTGGCGTTGTAGTTTTCCCGGGCTCAAATTGCGATAGGGATATTCATGAAGCTCTGCAAATAGACCTGAAACAGAAGTCAGAAATGCTGTGGCATAAAAACAGTGATCTTGCCGGTTTTACTACCGAAGATTGCATTGTTTTGCCTGGAGGCTTTTCTTATGGCGATTACCTTCGTACAGGCGCCATTGCACGTTTCAGCCCTATTATGCAAAGCGTTATTGATTTTGCGCAAAGAGGAGGCAAGGTATTAGGTATTTGCAATGGTTTCCAGATTTTGTGCGAGTCGCACCTGCTGCCTGGTGCTTTATTACGAAATGCCCACCAGAAGTTTGTTTGTAGGAACGTTTTTATAAAAGATGCTGACAGCGAAATTTACAAGATCCCTGTAGCCCATGGAGAAGGTCGGTACTATGCTGATGAACAGACCTTAAATCAATTGGAAGCAAATGGCCAGGTGCTGCTGAAATATTGCGATGAGGAAGGAAATGAAACGGAAGAAGCGAACCCTAATGGTTCTGTACGCAATATTGCCGGTATCTGTAATGCTGAAAGGAATGTTATTGGTATGATGCCCCACCCGGAAAGAGCATGTTCTTCTGCTCTGCACAATACAGATGGCCGCAAGCTTTTTAACAAGTTGTTTTCGCTGGTTCTGGAAACGGCATAATATATCCTGTAAACCGGCATATATCTAAATAATTAAAATGAAGTTGCTGTGTCCAATGATGGTTCATGGCAACTTCATTTTGCATTTTTATAATTGGCTGATTATTGGCTTTTATCGTTTTACTTTAACATGATAAAAGCATTCAATTCAGGAAATTTGTAAGGCAAAAAGATGTATTCTATGCGGAAAATATTTGTAATTGCTTCATTATTATTTGGTAGTTTATCCTTTGCCCAACAATCACCTGTATCCTGGGCTTTCAGCTCTAAGAAGATCAGTCCCACAATTTACGAGATCCATTTAACTGCAAGTATTCTTCCGGGTTGGCACTTGTATTCTCAAAATCAACCAGATGATGCCATTGCGGTACCCACTTCTTTTTCATTTTCGAAAAACCCACTGTTGCAGTTTGACGGTGCTGTCAAAGAAGTAGGTAAACTGGAAAAGTTCAGAGACGAAAAGCTGGATGTCTCTGCAAATCAATACAGCCAGAAAGTGAATTTCATTCAAAAAGTAACTGTTAAAGGAAAGGCTAAAACTGCTGTAGCCGGCAAGCTTGAGTTCCAAACCTGCGATGATAAAAAATGCCTTCCTCCCAAAACTGTGAACTTTACAGTAGCGTTAAATTAATCTTAACGCGCTACATTTTTTGGAACCATCAGAAAATAAATGTTGTTCCTCTCCGTTCTCATTAAAGCATAAGCTTATGCTTTAATGAGAATTTTTATATTGTATTGTCTTTCCCTTCATAACCATAAATAACTAAATTTCCATGCATCTTCTTTTCAAACTTTTCGTTTTTGCCTTTTGGTTGATTCCTGCACCTTGGCTTACAAATTTCGACCAGGCAAAAACAGAGGCAGGTCAGTCTCACAAGTATATATTGATTAACTTCTCTGGGTCTGATTGGTGTGGCCCCTGCATCCGTATGAAAAAGGAGATTTTTGAATCCTCCACTTTTGAAAGTTATGCTACTGAAAAGTTGGTGTTGGTGCGCGCGGACTTTCCGCGTTTGAAAAAAAATCAATTACCAAAAGACCAAATGAAAGCGAATGAAGCATTGGCAGACCGTTATAACCCTGAGGGAAAGTTTCCTTTTACCATTCTGACCGATGAATCTGGAAAGATTTTGAAACAATGGGAAGGTCTTCCAAATGAAACACCGGAACAGTTCGTAAACGAATTAAATACGGCAATGAATGCACCCCGCTGATAGCAGCCTGTCGCTAGAAACAGCACATAAAAAAGTTTTGCGCCTGATGGGCAATCGTTTTGAGATTACGGTTGTTCACAATGATGCCTCTTGGGCAAATGAACGCATCGATGAGGCGGTAACAGAGATCAGTCGCATTGAAAAGTTGCTCACCACCTTTAATGAAGAAAGCCAGACGGCTTTGATCAACAGGAATGCTGGTATAACACCCGTAAAGGTTGATCGGGAAGTATTTGACCTGGTTTACCGCTCCCTTAAAATTTCAAAATTGACCCAAGGTGCTTTTGATATTACTTATGGATCTGTTGATAAAAGCCTTTGGAACTTTGATGCCAGCATGACAGCGCTCCCTGATAAGGAAACAGCCAGGCAAATGGTCCGGTTGATCAACTGGCGGAATGTGATTCTTGACGAAGCTAATTGCACTGTCTTTTTGAAGGAAAAAGGAATGCGTATTGGCTTTGGTGGGATCGGTAAAGGCTATGCCGCTGATAAAGCCAAAGAGATTTTGATGCGAAATGGTGTTCAAAGCGGCGTTGTAAATGCAGCTGGAGACTTGATTACTTGGGGAGGGCAACCAAATGGAAGCCCGTGGACAGTAGGGATTGCTGATCCTGATACAAAACATCCTTTCTCCTACTTGAATATCAGCAATATGGCAGTGGCTACTTCCGGCAATTATGAAAAGTTTGCCATCATTGATGGAAAGAGATATTCGCACACCATTGATCCTAAAACTGGTATGCCCGTCAGTGGCATAAAAAGTGTTACCATTATTTGTTCCAGTGCTGAATTGGCAGATGCCATGGCTACACCGGTTATGGTCATGGGCATCAGGGCCGGGTTGAATATGATCAATCAATTACATGGGGTGGCCTGCATCATTATTGATGATGATAATAAGATGTATACTACGCACAATATTAAAATTTCATAAAAATGAATAAGCCTTATGCTATTCGGACTTCACTTTTTTTTATAGGAGCTGTTGTCGCATTTTCCTCCTGTAAATCAGTAAAGGAGTATCAGAAAAGTCGTCTCAATGATTCGGAAATGGAATTATCAGCCCGTAAATCACAGCGGTTTGAACAAAGTTTTCAGTCTTACCGCGAAGGTGCTTCCGGCGCCAATGGCGGTAAAAGCGGTGGTGGTTGCGGCTGCAACTAATTCGTCATTCGAATCATTCGTTACTCAAAATTCTCCCTGATCAATGCGAAAGATATCTCTAACTCTATTAGGCATGTACCTGGGTATTTTAAGTGCATTCTCCCAGGGCGCGGATACCGCAAATTATAAAAGCAGGAAACTTCAGTTAGATGAAGTAAACTTTGTCTCCAGCTATTACCACCAGGATGGAAATAATTCCGCAGTTACAGGTGGTATTGGGACTGAAAAACTATCCGACTTTGCAAATACATTCGAACTCAAATTGTCAAAGTATGATCGCAAGGCCCGTAAACACAGTTATGGACTGGAGTTGGGTATAGATCACTACACTTCCGCTTCTTCTGATAAAATTGACCCTTCCACAATTACTTCTGCATCCTATTCTGATACTCGTATTTATCCAACGCTTTCCTGGACATTGCAGAATGAAAAAAAGAAGTCATCAATCGGGCTTGCCGCTTCCTATTCCCAGGAGTTTGACTACACTTCTGTAGGCTTTGGTGCCAGTTATACCAAAGCTTCAAAAGACAATAACCGGGAGTTTGGGCTTAAGTTCCAAAGTTATTTTGATCAATGGCATATCATTTATCCCATTGAGTTGCGGGGTTATAATGAGGACAAGAATGAAAATCCTAACCGCAATTCTTTTAGCCTTTCACTTTCATTGGCACAAGTCATTAATCAACGATTACAGTTGTCCGTTATTGCAGAACCTGTGTATCAAACCGGGTTGCTGGCTACAAAATACCAGCGTGTATATTTTAAGGATGGCTCTTTGAATTCAGAAACCCTGCCAGATACCCGTGTAAAGTTCCCCATCGGGATCAGGGCTAATTACTTTTTAGGCGATAAGATCATTTTGCGTTCTTTCTATCGTTTTTATGCTGATGGTTGGGGCGTAAAAGCTCATACGGCGGAACTGGAGACCCCGGTTAAATTAACCCCTTTTGTTTCAATAAGTCCTTATTACCGCTTTTATTCCCAATCGGCTGCTGATTACTTTGCGCCTTACCAATTGCACAATTTCAGCGATCAGTACTTCACCTCTGATTATGACCTGTCAAAGTTTAACAGTCATTTCTTTGGCACAGGTATTAGGTTTGCACCACCAAGGGGGGTATTGGGCATACAGCATGTGAACACTTTAGAACTTCGGTACGGGCATTACAGCAGAAGCACTGATTTACAGGCAAACATCATTTCTTTGCAGATCAAACTAAAATAAGCTTGAAGCCCGGAACCCTGTGCGCAAAGGCTGTTCCCCTTTGATAAAAAGGGCCTTGTTTAAAATTTGTAGAATGAATTCTTGCAAACCATCATTTCTGTTCGTTTTATTTTTCTTGATTAGCTCTTTTGCTTTTTCACAGGATTCCTCCTCGGTATTGCCATGGAAGGTATCCAGCCGGAAAATAGGCAATGGACAATATGAAGTTCAATTTTCAGTAAGCAATACCAATGGTTGGCAGTTATATGCTCCCAATCAGAAGTTGAGTGATATTGCCACAACAGAACTCCAGTTTCCGGATTCTTCTATCCAGCTGGTGAGCGAGATGAATGATTCTGGCAATGCCAGGAAAGTGGAAAGTTCCATTTTTGAGGGCACTTCCGTAAAGATTTATGAGAGCCCGACTTCCTGGAAGCAGCTAATCAATATCAAGGGACCTGTACCCGCAACCTTACAAGGTGTTTTGCTATATACTTATGGAAAGGCGGATGAATTTTACCCCGGTACCGCTTTTAATTTTACCGTTCCACTTGAAGGGGGGACAGCTGCTTCTACGCGAATCAGGATATCTTCACTCGATCTGGGCAATCCTGTATCCATATGTGGTGATGATGATACTGCAGATAAAAGCCTGGCAGGCATCTTCTTGCTTGGTTTTCTGGGTGGATTGATCGCATTGATCACTCCTTGTGTTTTCCCCCTCATTCCGCTTACAGTTTCTTTTTTCACCAAGCGTTCCGGCAGCAGGCAGAAAGGTGTAAGGAATGCTTTGATGTATGGTTTTAGCATCTTTCTTATCTACGTGATTTTAAGTTTGCCGTTCCATATCGTTGATCAGGCCAACCCTGAAGTGCTCAATAACATTTCCACAAACATCTGGTTGAATCTTGCCTTCTTCGTCATCTTCATTTTTTTCGCTCTTTCTTTTTTTGGCTTGTATGAAATAGGACTGCCTTCAGGCTTTGCCAATAAAATAGATACAAAATCTGGCATTAGTGACTTTTGGGGTATTTTCTTTATGGCGTTGACCCTGGCAATTGTTTCATTTTCATGTACGGGTCCTATCCTCGGTTCCCTGCTGGCAGGTGCGCTGACCAACGATGGTGGTGCCATTCAGTTGACTTCCGGTATGGCAGGCTTTGGTCTCGGGCTGGCTTTACCCTTTGCCTTATTTGCACTATTCCCGGGATGGTTGCAATCACTGCCCAAATCTGGCGGTTGGCTCACCAGTGTTAAAATAGTGCTGGGCTTCCTTGAACTGGCATTGGCAGTAAAGTTTTTATCAAATGCCGACCTTGTCAAGCAATGGGGCTTTTTAAGACGCGAAACTTTCATAGCCATCTGGATCATCATTGGTATAGCCATTGTGTTGTACCTTCTGGGAGTAATCCGTTTTTCACATGATAGTAAGCCGAAGATGACCAAAACCCGTTGGGCGTTCATCATTTTGTTTGCAGCAGCAACGCTCTATCTGGTTCCTGGTGTTACCAATACAAGCGCGGCCAATCTTAGATTGATCAGCGGCTTCCCGCCACCCATGTGTTATAGCCTTTACAAACACCCGGTGAACTGTGAAAAAAATATTGAGCCTATAATCAACGATTATGAAGGAGCCCTGCGCCTGGCAAAAGAAAAGAACAAGCCTGTTCTCATTGACTTCACAGGTTGGGCCTGTGTCAATTGCCGTCGTATGGAAGAAAAAGTTTGGCCCAATCCTGATGTAGCACGCATGATGAAAAATGATTTTATTGTGGTATCACTTTATGTTGATGAGCGTAAAAGATTGCCGCTGGCCGAACAGGTTCAGTTCAAAACAAAAACTGGTGTTGAGAAATCTATTGTTACTGTTGGTGACAAATGGGCCACGTTTCAATCGGAAAATTTTAATGCTGTCTCGCAGCCGCAATATGCTATTATCAGTCCCGATGAAAAAGTATTGACCAAAACCAAATCTTATACCCCTGTTGCAGAAGAGTTTGTCCAATGGCTGCAATGCGGCTTGAATGCCATGAAGAAATAATAATAGCAACCAGGCCCATCGTTTAGCCCAGTCTTGCAATACGTCAATTCGAAAATGGTGCGTGCGCCTTATTGCCTGCCGGTTTACCCGGCAGCGGTCATGGTATTGCGATGGTAAACACGCCTTGCATTTCTGTTGGCGACAGCCAACCTTTATATGGCGCTCGAGAGGTTGCGCCATCCAATAACACACTTCCATTACAGCTTATCAATCATTTCACTAGAAGCAAGGCCTCCGCATTTGTTACTATTTTTTTAGTACTAGCCAATCCATATCTTTGGAAAACGTAAATTAATGTAACTATTCGAAGTTGATATGTAGGTAAAAGAAAGTAAACAAAAGAGAAATGAATAAAATAAAAAATATAATACTCTGGTTTTGCTACATGGTGCTACCGGGTCTGGCAGCAACGGCCCAACAAAAAGTTGCGCAATGGGGCAGGTATGAAGTCCTCCTCAAAGCCGGTACCGATAAAAATCCTTTTACCAATGTCAGCCTAAAGGCCACTTTTACTGGGGAAGACACCAGCATTTCGGTCAACGGTTTCTATGATGGCGAAGGAAACTATAAAATACGGTTCATGCCAACAAGGCTTGGCTCCTGGCGGTATACCACCTCCAGTAATCTGTCGCAATTGAACAATAAAAAAGGGTCCTTAGAATGTGTAAAGCCTGGCGGTAACAATCACGGCATGGTCAAAGTGTCTGATGTATATAGTTTCAGGTATGCTGATGGGAAACCCTATTATCCATTTGGAACGACTGCATACGCCTGGAACCATATGGATCAAGGGGTGCAAAAAGCTACGCTGAATGCGCTGCAACAATCGGGTTTCAATAAAATCCGGATGTGCGTCTTTCCAAAAAATTATTCCCTGGTCAAAGAAGAGCCGGAAGTGTATCCTTTTGAATTGAAAGGAACTAAAAAGGATGAAAAGGGCAATGAGATTAAAGTCTGGGATTTTGAAAGATTCAATCCTGTATTTTTTCAGCGCCTGGAGCATTGTATAGATGAATTGGATAGCCTGGGCATCGAAGCCGACCTGATCCTGTTTCATCCCTATGATAAAGGACGTTGGGGTTTCGACGCCATGATCAATGAAACGAACATTCGCTACATCAAATACCTGACGGCCCGATTGGCCTCTTTCCGGAATGTATGGTGGTCATTGGCCAATGAATGGGACTATGTAAAGGCTAAAACTCCGGCGGACTGGGATCTGATCGCCAAAACCGTTGTCGCCAACGATCCTTATCGTCATTTGTGTTCTATACACGGAGCAACTGCCACCTATTTCGATTACTGGAAGCCGGAGTTTACCCATGTTAGCATACAGGATGAATCACCGGTTCAAAGCCCCGGTTCGGCAGCCTTGTTGCGTCAGATCTACCACAAGCCCATTATTTCCGACGAAGTGGGATATGAAGGGAATTTGCCATACCGCTGGGGGCGTTATAGCCCCGAGGAAATGACGTATTTGGTGTTAAATGGGGTGATGGGCGGTACTTATGTTACCCATGGCGAATGTTATATGTTTAAGGACGATTCCGATACCATCTTCTGGGCCAAGGGTGGTCATTTTAGAGGCACTAGTTGGAAACGGATTGCATTTCTTAGAAAACTCGTGGAGGAATGCCCCAACTCCCTGCAATTAGCCGACATTAGCCGCGATAATAAAACTGCTACCGCAGGCAATGGATATTACTTTATCAATTTCGGCAAAGAGATAAATCAATCGTGGCTGTTTAACCTCCCAGTTAAAAATGCCGATTATAAAAAAGTAATGCCAGGTACCCGTTTTAAGGTGGAGATCATTGACGTTTGGGATATGACCATTACTGAATATCCCGGAATATTTGAAACCACAAAGGAAATGGATTACCGGGTGTATGATAAAGACTTTAAAAAAGTCAATTTGCCTTTGAAGCCATTAATCGTTTTAAGGATTAAGGAAATAAAAGGTTTATAAACGAACGTAAAAATGAAGCCCTCAACTTTTTAAAAAGTTGAGGGCTTCATTTTTTAAGAAAATAAACAGTCAGGGCTATACAGCACTGACACTCTCCGCCTTAGGCGGACCGGGGTGAGTCGGGATAATTGGGCGTCATTCCTAATCAGCCTCCTACAAATGCGGTTTGGGGTGCAGTTGGAGATTAAGAATGACAATGACTTGATTACTGGTCATAGCAAAGCGAATGAACAACTTATCATGGTTATGAGTTGTTCATTCGCTTAAATAAACAACAAAAGAGCCCTTGTTGAAAGTGGGTCATTTCATTATTTATATGAATTGTTAACAGTAATTCTAAAGTGCAATTTGCTTTTGGGTCATCATTTTGCGCAGGTTGATGAGACCATACCTCATACGGCCCAAAGCCGTATTGATGCTGCAATTGGTGACACTGGCTATTTGTTTGAAACTCATATCCGCATAATGACGCAGCACGATCACTTCCCGCTGGTCTTCTGGCAACATGTCAAGCATATCTCTCACCCGGCTGTGACTTTGCTTTTTGATCATTTTATCTTCGGCACTTTCTTCTGTAAAATTGAGCACTTCGAAGATATCCTGGTCTTCACTGTTTTTAATGGTTGGTGTACGCTTTACCTTGCGGAAGTGATCCACACAAAGATTGTGTGCTATACGCATGGCCCAAGGTAAAAACTTTCCTTCCTCTGTATACCTTCCACTGCGCATGGTATCAATGATGCGAATAAAAGCATCCTGGAAAATGTCTTCAGCAAGGTACTGGTCTTTAACCAAAAATAGGATAGATGTATAAATTTTATCCTTGTGACGCAATATCAGCGTTTCTAATGCGTTTATATTACCTGCAACAAAAGAGTTTACAAGTTCATGGTCGTTTAGTGATGTTAAAGATGGCATAATACTCCTAATCGTTTATTAGATTTTCTGATGCGGATTATGTAAAAATTCTTGGAGTAAAAATCGTACGATAAGCTATTATTTTACGGATTAGGATAAAATGCAAGAGTAAAAGTAAAATGCTTTTTTAAATTTCGCAAGCACTTTTTAGGCTCATCCTTTTTTCTTTTCAAAAAATACTGTTAATCATTAATATATATAAAAGTTTAACAAATAGATGTAGAAAGATTTGGAAACGAATCGGCAGGCCTCTAATCCTCAAAAGTTCAGACACACATGGCAACCTCAAAGTATTTTTCAACCCGATACCAGAAATAAGCTACTAAAAAATCAGGCCAAGCACTTCAATCGATAACTTTTTAACTAATTTCAAAAATTTGCCATATTTATTGCTGAAATGGGAATTCTTCAATCCACTTATTTCCACAATTTTTATGATTTCCCCATCACACTAACCCCTCAGTTTTCTATGCTGCATTTTACATTTCCACCCAGCTTATAGAGACCTTATAGAGATGTTATAGAGACCTTACTGCAGTGTAACTCCATAGGAACTCCCTGTCTATTCCGTATCAACTGCCCTCTAACAGCCCAGTCACCACCCATCTATCATCTATCATCGAATATCTGTCATCCATCACCACTTCTCCCTGCCAAATTTCCAAATTCTTAAATCTCAAATCAGCATTCCGCAATCCCGTATTTTTGCTAAGTTTTTTATCATGAAAATAGAGGCAGTTATAAAAGAAGCGAAGGGTGGTTTGCATAAAAGCGAACCCATTTTCATAAAAGGAGCCCGTGTCCATAATCTTAAAAATATTGATGTTGCTTTTCCGCGCAACCAGTTGATTGTGGTTACCGGTGTGTCCGGTTCAGGAAAGTCTTCATTGACTATAGATACATTATATGCCGAAGGGCAGAGGCGGTATGCAGAAAGCCTGAGTGCTTACGTGCGCCAGTTTTTGAACCGCATGGACAAACCCGATGTGGATTACATCAAAGGTTTGGCCCCGGCTATTGCCATCGAGCAAAAAGTAATTACCCGCACGCCTCGCAGTACCGTGGGCAGCATGACTGAGATATACGATTATCTCCGTCTTTTGTTTGCAAGGGTAGGTAAAACCATTTCTCCGGTCTCCGGACGTGTGGTTAAAAAAGATGATGTGAAAGATGTCGTGGATGCAGTCAAGGCATTGAAGGAGGGAAGTAAGGTATATATCCTCACCGCATTTAAGCAGCACCGCAACCGTGATATTAAAGAGGAATTGAACATCTTGATGCAGAAAGGGTTTTCCAGGATTTACGTTTCTGAACTCTCAGTGTCGCAGCAGGAAGCACCTGTGTCGGAAAGTGCTATTTACCGGATCGAAGATTTACTGGAAGAGAATAGTGTCGATTTTCAGAAGACTTTTCAGTTTCCTTCCAATGTATACGTGCTGATCGACCGCATTGTTGCTAAAGAATTTGACGAAGATGACGAACACCGCCTGGCTGATTCAGTAGGAACAGCTTTTTATGAAGGTGAAGGCGATGTGTATGTTGAAGTGGACGGGAACCGGTTACTGCATTTTAATAACCGTTTCGAGTTGGACGGAATGACGTTCGAAGAACCTTCTCCTAACTTGTTTTCCTTCAACAATCCTTTTGGTGCCTGCCCGGTTTGTGAAGGCTTTTCTCAGGTGTTGGGTATTGATGAAGACCTGGTGATTCCGGATAAAAGATTAAGCGTCTACGAAGGTGCCGTTGCGCCCTGGAAAGGAGAGAAACTGGGTAAATGGAAGGAGAGTTTTGTAAAGGCAGCCCGCCATTTCGACTTCCCGGTACACAAACCCATTGCCGACCTGACCAAAGAGCAGTACCGCGTTTTATGGGAAGGTAATCAGCATGTTTATGGAATTGACGACTTCTTCAAGGAAGTAGAACAAAACTTGTATAAAGTTCAGTACCGTGTGCTTTTAAGCCGCTATCGTGGCCGTACCACCTGTCCTGAATGCAAGGGATACCGTTTGCGCAAGGAGGCTTTGTACGTAAAAGTGCATGGCCGGCATATCGGCGAACTGAGCGAGATGCCTGTAAAAGATTTAAACGTTTGGTTCGAAGAGGCCGTCCGTTACTTTTCTGAATACGAATCTACCGTAGCCAAAAGGATCGTTATCGAAATCAACCACAGGCTCAATACATTATTGAATGTCGGACTTGGTTATCTCACCCTCAACCGCTTGGCCAATACGCTTAGTGGGGGTGAAAGCCAGCGCATTCAGCTTACCCGTAGCCTGGGAAGTAACCTGACCAATTCTTTATATATTCTCGATGAACCATCTATTGGTCTGCATTCCCGCGATACGCAAAACCTCATAAGGGTTTTAAAGGAACTCCGTGATCTGGGTAATACCGTCGTTGTGGTTGAACACGACGAAATGATGATGCGTGAAGCAGACTATATAATCGATATGGGCCCGCTTGCCTCTCATTTAGGTGGCGAGGTGATTGCTTCTGGCAACTATGATGCGATCATTAGCAATCCCCAAAGCCTTACCGGCCAGTATTTAAACGGAGAGCTCACCATCGAACCACCCAAAAAGGTGCGCAAATGGCGCGAATCAATTATTGTCGAAGGTGTCCGCCAGCACAACCTGAAAGATATCACAGTTGAATTCCCGTTGAATGTCCTGGGCGTCGTGAGTGGCGTCAGTGGGAGCGGGAAGACGACCTTGATTAAACATATTTTATATCCTGCACTGAAAAAACATTTGGGTGAACCAGGCGAGAAAGTGGGCTTCCATAGGGCCATAACCGGCGATATTGATGCCATTACCCAGGTGGAAATGGTAGACCAGAATCCGATCGGTAAGTCTTCACGAAGTAATCCTGTAACCTATATCAAAGCATGGGATCATGTACGCGATCTGTTTGCCTCCCAGCCTCTGAGTAAAATAAGAGGTTTCCAGCCGAAACATTTTTCGTTTAATGTTGACGGAGGCCGCTGTGATGCCTGCAAAGGGGAAGGGGAAAAGATCGTTGAAATGCAGTTCTTGGCCGATGTGCATTTGACCTGCGAGGTTTGCCATGGTCATAAATTCAAGGAAGAGGTGCTGGAAGTTCAGTACAAAGGCAAAAATGTATTTGAAGTACTGGAAATGAGCGTGGATGAAGCTCTTGACTTTTTCGAAGAACAGAAAGCTATATGCAACGCCATCAAGCCTTTGAGCGAAGTTGGCTTGGGCTATGTAAAACTGGGGCAATCATCCGATACCTTGTCTGGCGGTGAAGCACAAAGGGTGAAGCTGGCTTCATTCTTAGGCAAAGGCAAGTCCGCCGGAAAAGTATTGTTCATCTTCGACGAGCCAACTACAGGACTTCACTTCCATGACATCAAAAAACTGCTCGCTTCATTTAATGCCCTGATCGACCAGGGACATTCCATATTAGTAATTGAGCACAATACAGATGTTATCAAGAGTGCCGATTGGGTTATTGATCTTGGCCCTGAAGCCGGTGATGATGGCGGCAGCCTGGTGTATGCCGGCAAACCGGAAGGATTGAAAAAAGTGAAGGAGAGTTATACCGGGAGATTTTTATAAGTAATGAAACTACCTGCATTTCCATGGGTCAGTAGGATTGTTTGTTCTTCTTTGTTTCTCTTGAGAGATGTCGTAACAAAAGGATAGTGACTTTGCTGTGATACTGGTGATGGCTGTTTTTATTTTGATCCCCCTGCTGGTTTCAGGAGCTTTAACTGTTTTGCTGGTGCCTGGCTGGATATTGGAAAAAACAACCTCTTTGGTTTCCCATAAATCACCGCTTTCCTTGATATAATCTATTTTAATATCAACTTCATCTAATATACTCTCTGTATTATTCGTTACAGTGATTTCAAGATCACTGATGCCACCGAAAAAGCCAACTTTAAAATCACTGGATTGGTATGTGATGTATTTGCTCCAGTTGTTTCGGTATTCCCTGTTAATGATCTCCTGGGCATGCTCCAACGCGATCTTTTGCCTTTCCTTTTCATCCAATTCCTGTATACCAGGTTTTTTAGGAGAAGCAGTCGAAGCAGTGCTTACAGTTGGTCCGTCTGTTTCCATATTCCTCTTATTGACAAAAAAGATAATGGCTAAAAAAACAATAGAGGCTAAAACCAATGCTGCGATCCATATCAATCTATAAGGTTGGGAGGTATGCTGTTGATTTGACATTGGATGATGATAAGGAGGAGGAGGGCTGTTGAATAATTCCTGCAACTCTTTCACCTGTCCTGCCGGTGTCCAGTCTTTCAGGGTATCGGACCATATAGGCGTTTGCGGCGAGATGTTTTGTTGCTTCAGCTCGTCGATGTCGTACGGCCCCTTTTGTGCCTTTCCGTCATGCATGTAAAATCTCTTCATATGATTGGGACTTGGGCAATTTACAAACAATAGCAAAATAAAAGCCCCGCGATCGCGGGGCTTTTATTTTATTACCTGATTTATGCTTTTTATGGGAAGATACCCAGTTCTACATATGCATTAGCCACTTTATTAATGGCTACAACAAAGGCTGCAGTACGCATATCCGGAATATCAGGATTGCGTTTCCACTCGTTCATGATTTCGTGAGTAGCGTCTATCATAGTTTCTTCAAGACCGCTATACACCAATTCAGCTTCACTGGCACCATGCATAATAAACTGCCGTTCATGTTCCACTACACGCTTGCCAGTCAGTTCTTCCATTTGGCCAAGAATGTGTGCATTCATGTTTTCGTTGAAGCGTTTCTCCATGCGTCCGTAACGAACGTGGCTGAGATTTTTGAGCCATTCAAAATAAGATACGGTAACACCTCCTGCATTCAGGTAAATATCAGGCACTACAAGTGTTCCTTTTTCAATGAAGATTTCATCGGCTTCTGGTGTAAGTGGCCCATTGGCAGCTTCACCAATAATCTTTGCTTTTACTCTTGGAGCATTATCTCCATTGATTACATTTTCCAACGCTGCAGGTACAAGGATGTCACACTCATATTCCAATGCATCTGTGTTTTTGTCGAAGTTATGGGCTTGGGGAAAGTTGAGTATGGATCCCGTAGTTTTGCGGTGTTCAAATACTTCTTCAATATTGAGTCCCTCATCATTGTAAATAGCCCCTTCATATTCTGACAAGGCAACGATCTTTGCCCCAGCATCATGAAAGAATTTAGCTGTATGATAGCCAACGTTGCCAAGTCCCTGGACAATCACTCTTTTTCCGGTCACTCCTGTAGTCAATCCAAGTCTTCCCATTACATCGGGCATATTGCATACTTCACGCAGCCCATAAAATACGCCCAGTCCGGTAGCTTCCCTGCGACCGCGAACTCCACCTTGCGTAACGGGTTTACCTGTTACACATCCGGCAGCATCTATTTCGCCAGGGCGAAGACTTTGGTAGGTATCCACAATCCATGCCATTTCGCGTTCACCTGTCCCATAGTCTGGTGCTGGTACATCAGTACCAGGTCCAATAAAGTTTTTCTTAATGAGCTCGGCGGTGTAGCGGCGGGTGATCTTTTCCAATTCGTAAGGCGAGTGTGCCTTCGGGTTGATTTTAATACCCCCTTTTGCGCCGCCAAAGGGAACATTCACGATGGCGCATTTGTAGGTCATGAGTGAAGCCAATGCCATTACTTCATCTTGATTGACTTCTGCGGCAAAACGGATTCCTCCTTTACAAGGTGTTTTGTGTTGTGAGTGCTGTACCCTGTAAGCTTCAATTACTTCAATACGCCCGTCATCCATGCGTACGGGAAACTTCATACGGTATACGGCATTGCATGCTTTTATTTGTTTGAGAATGCCTGTATCCCATTTTGTAAATCTTGCAGCTTTATCAAAGCTCTGATTAACGCTTTGTGTAAAGTTGAACTCTCTTGTGTGTATCATGTGCAATCGTTTTCATTTCCTAAAGCTATGAAAGAGTTTATTGTTAATGGTCTATAGTTTATAGTTATCGTTATTATTCAATAATTCTTTCAAACTTAGAATAATTGAATAATCAGGATGAGCTTTCATTATGCAAAATCAAAAAACTAAATACTATTAACATTTATTAATAAACTTCTCAGAGCTCTTTTTCCAAACGGGAAATCTTTTTATCGAGGCGGATCAGATAAATAATGATGCCTGCAAAAATGGTCAGTATCACAGCTACAACAACATATATTTTTCCATTACTGCGGAAAGTATCAGCCATCTCCACATTTTTACTTTGAGCAAAAGCAAAGAAGTTGATGAGCAGTAGGAAAAGGGTAGAGATCAGTTTATGCTTCATGAATAGGTGCGTTTTTTTCTTGTAAATAAATGTCTGACAGGTGTTCTTTTTCCTTTAAAATATTCATTCTCACTTTAAGGCTTACGATCCAGGAACCTAATAGTGTCCAGCCAATAACAGCAGGATAGAATACCAATCTCATGCGGGCATCGATATCATTATAATTTAAAGCAGGATTGCCTTCCCCTCCTGGATGTAAACTTGGCAACAAGCGGGGTAATATCCAGATAGAAGGAAATAAAAAGGCAAAAGCAAAGATGTTGTAAACAGCACTGATCCGCGCTTTTTTATCTATATCTGAAATAGAATCCCTCAGTACCAGGTATGCAAAGTAAATCAACAATGCAATGGCAGCCCCGATAAGCTTTGGTTCCTTGGCAATAGCACTGAAAGAAGCAACTGCCGGATTATTAGGATCCGCCCAGGTAAATGACATCCAGATAACACCCGTGGCATAGCCTAACAGGCCAAAAACGATACCTACTACCGCATATTGCCGTGACTTGATATCATACTTCAGGTCATGTTTATTGAGGTATTTAACTGCATTTATGACAGAAATGGTGAATAGAATCATCATTGCAAACCACATACACACATGGAAGTACAGGTTGCGAATGGTTTCATTTAAGATCATAATCCTGGGAACAGGAAATAATAAACCTCCTATAAAAGTATAAGTCAGTAAAACGATGCAGAGTATTTTCCACCACCATTTTTTCATAGCCACTGATTAGTCTTTAATTTAATGAATAAAATGTTTTTTGAACGCTTTAGTGCTGCGAAGCACAAAGTTGAGCAAATTTAAGGAGACAAGGTTGGAGTTTCATCTCTTTAATCTTTCCATAAAAAAGGGAATAGTATAATCGCAAGGATAATGACGAAAAGATCAATGATTGCGAGTAAAACTACCGTAGTTAATATTTCGGGGTTGGATTTGCTGAAAAAAGTATTGGAAACCTTCATCAGCATCAGTAATTGAGGAATGATGAGCGGAAAGCCGAGAATGGCCATAATGGCCGCGCTTTGTTGCGCTTTGGCAGCTATAGCTGCCAGGAAACTGAACACAAGGCTTAAGCCCCAGCCACCCAATAGCACCAATCCAAAAAATTCTGCCATTTTCTGAACAGGGTTGCCCAGGAAAAGCATAAACAAGCCAAGACTGATTGCACTCATGACGACCATTAATAATGAGTTAAAAAGCAGCTTTGCCAGTACAAAGTTTTGGGGACTTAATAATGCCTGGAAATACAACATGCGCCCGCGGCTTTCCTGTAAGAAACTCTTGGCTACGGCATTGATACATATAAATAATTGTATGATCCAGAAGAGTCCATTCCATACCTGGCTTTCTGTTTGTTCCATTGCCATATAAATAACAAAGATCGTTGCACCGACATACAGAAGAATACCATAGAAAGTGTACTGCTGACGGATCTCCAGCAGGAGGTCTTTTTTAAAAAGAGCCCAGATTTGTGAAAGGGAAATCATCAATTATTAAATGTTAGTAGTATGCTTTTAATCTATTTTCCCGTCCAGTAAATAACACCTGCGGCATCGGGGTTCATATACATCTTTTTCGCCCAGCATGATCTTTTCCTGGTTTGGTGTCTTTCTATATGAATAATTGGCAATATGTCCACATTGGACACAAATCGCATGCAACTTGGTAACATAATCAGCCTTTGCCAGCAAACTTGGCACAGGGCCGAAAGGTTTACCCTGGTAATCCATATCCAAACCAGCAACAATTACCCTGATTCCTCTAAATGCCAATTCATCGCAAATCTCAGTAATGTCATCATCAAAAAATTGTACTTCATCCAGTGCCACCACATCAGCATCGTCAGCAAGTTCTAGAATTTGGCTGGAGTGGTCAATTGGTGTAGAGATGATAGAGTTCGTATCGTGCGACACAATTTTCGCTTCATCAAATCTTACATCCATGGACGGCTTAAATATTTTTACTTTCAAATTGGCAATCATTGCCCGCTTAAGTCGCCGTATAAGCTCTTCTGTTTTTCCTGAAAACATTGAGCCGCAGATCACTTCAATCCATCCGCGGCGTTCTCCTTTTATGTTCGGTTCGATAAACATTTGCTAAATTCTAAGCAGTCATTGTAGCATTATACAGGATACGGTTGTAATTTTAATTTCATTTTACAATGAAAAACAATTACTTAACCATTCCGTTAGCGGCCAAAAGTACCATAAACAAATGGAACGTGTCAAGGTTTTAATAGATAAACTTATTCAGCAGCAACAGAGAAATGAAGGGGTAGAAGCCATGTTGGTTACAACTCAGTTGTTGCAAAATGAATTATTACTGATTCAAAAAAGAAATACATCACCTGTAACTAAAAAAGTTACAGTGGTAATGCCATCAAATCCAAACCCGGTTTTGAATAGAGAGCCAAAATCCATGAAGGCTCCAGAGAAAACTGAAGAAGTATCCATACCTGAAGAAAAGGAAATGCCTTCACCTGTACAGCATGTGGAGGAAACCTTTCAAAATACAGCAAAACCTGTTGCTCAAGGACATCCAATACCACCACCAATTTACAGAGTGCCACCTGTGCCTCATATGAATCCCGTTGCTGAAGTGCCTAAAGCGGTTGAGCAACCAGGACAAGAACTTCCAAATTTTAATGAAGAGAAAGCTCAGGAGTCTGTACCTAACATTCCTCCGGTTGTTACTGCAGCAGAGCGCCCTGAACATGAACCTTATTTACCTCCTAAGCAAAAGATTCAGGAAACGGCGCCAGAGCCCGAAAAGATAGTGCATCCACTGGTGATGGATAATCATTTCGATGCCATTGAGGAAGCTCCTACATTAACGCAATACCAGCCGCCCAAAAAGGATTTGAAGCTCCAAAAGGAAATCAATGATCTTGTTGGGGAATCAAAAGAAACGCTGAATGATAGGCTAAAGGAGAATAAAAAGGAACTGGCTCATGTGCTCAAGGAAACTCCCATTAAAGATCTTAGAAAAGCCATTGGTGTAAATGACCGGTTTGTTTTTGTGAATGAATTATTCCGTGGCGATGAGACGATGTATGAACGTAGCATTAAGACCATTAATGGTTTTCACATCCTTCCTGAAGCCGAATATTGGATCAACAGGGAACTGAAAGTGAAGCTGGGCTGGGATGATTACAAGGATTCAGTACAACATTTTTATCACCTGGTAAGAAGACGTTTCTCCTGAATTGTTTGAAAAATACGTGCAGTAGCTCCTTTATTATTACTTACATAGTTTGCAGCAGCTTCACTGGCAACTGCAAGTGCATGTTGATCATTTAATAAAATTGAAATTTTTTGCTGGAGGTCGGCGGCATTTGTTATACTGAATGCCCCGCCTGCAGAAATCAGTTCTTTTGCCTCCCGAAACTTCTGATAGTTTGGACCAAAAATTACGGGCTTTCCATATACAGCTGCTTCTAAAATGTTGTGAAGCCCGGTTTTAAAAGCCCCGCCTACATAAGCAATGCTGCCATACTTGTATAATCTTGACAGCATACCAATGTTATCAATGATCAGTGTTTGGTAATCCTGAAGGTTGGATTCATTATCTTTCAATTGGGAAAAACGGGCTGGTGATGGAAGCCTATTCTGAATATTCTGGATATGGCCTTCATTAATTTCATGGGGCGCAATAATAAATTTTAGCGCTGGGAATTGAGCGGCAAGCGTTTCCAATAATTCTTCATCTTCAGGCCATGTACTGCCTGCAACCATTACATTTTCATTGGCGGTAAATCTTGCCACCAATGGGATTTCTGAAAAGTTTTCTTCTATGGCCGCAACCCTGTCAAATCGGGTATCTCCACTGATACTGCAATGGATAATTTGCTGTTGATTCAAAATGTTTAAGGATGAGACGTCCTGCACAAAGATCCAGGTGAAAAAATGCAGCATTTTTTTATAAAACCCTCCGTACCATTTAAAGAAAGCCTGGTTCTTACGAAATGACGAAGAGACAAGTAGGAGTGGAATATTGCGACTGCTTATGCTTTTTAGATAATGATACCAGAATTCATATTTTACAAATATGACAAGCTGCGGCCGGACAATGTTCAGAAAACGTCCTGCATTTCTTCTGGTGTCGACTGGTAAGTAAAATTTATAGTCCGCTAGTGCATACTTGCGCGCAGCATTATATCCAGAGGGAGAAAAGAATGTTACTAAAACTTTATAGGCAGGGTAAGAATTTTTTAATTGTTCAATTATCGGCTTAGCTTGCTCGAACTCTCCGGTTGAAGCACTGTGAATCCAGATAATTGGTTCCTTGGATGGTAATTGTTGTTCTAATTGTGCCCATATATCTTTTCGTCCAACGAGCCATTGCTTTGCTTTTTCGTTGCGGAAAGAGGCAATTTTAACAATGAACTGATAAAAAAAAATAAAGATGTTATAAATCCAAATCAAGTGCTAGGGAGTTTCAATTGCAGCAAAAGTAAAGTCAAATAATCTTCCAATCCATATTTTACTATTTTTGCGGCGTTCGGAAAAAAGGAATTAATTAATAAGAGTCAGGAATTTAGGACTGAACGTCATTTCTCACTCATTTAAATATAAATAGGTGAAATCCTGTTTGCATATTCCTGTTTCCCAATTCCAAATTACTTTTTACAATGCGTTCTATTCAAATGGTAGATTTAAAACAGCAGTATCAAAACATCAAGGATGAAATTGATGCTGCAGTTTTAAAAGTTCTCGAAAGCAGTGCTTTTATTAATGGACCTGAAGTTCAGGAGTTTGCTGCTTCTTTAGCTCAATATAATGATGTAAAACATGTTATTCCATGTGCCAATGGTACTGATGCACTTCAAATTTCTATGATGGCATTGGGACTAAAGCCTGGAGATGAAGTGATTACTCCTTCCTTTACATTCATTGCCACAGCGGAAGTCATTGCCTTATTAAACTTGAAACCGGTTTTTGTTGATGTTGATGCTAAAACTTTTTGCCTTGACCCGCAAGAAATAGAAAAAGCAATCACTCCAAAGACAAAGGCTATTGTTCCTGTGCACCTTTACGGACAGGCCGCGCCTATGGAAGAAATTATGGACATTGCCAGGCGTCATAATCTTTATGTCATAGAAGACAATGCCCAGGCAATAGGTGGTGCATATATATACGCTGATGGAAGCAAAAAGAAAACCGGCTCTATTGGTACAATTGGAACAACTTCCTTTTTCCCATCAAAAAATCTCGGTGGATATGGCGATGGGGGGGCTATTATGACCAATGATGATGCACTGGCTAACCAGTTAAAAATGGTCGCCAACCATGGGCAAAGCAAACGCTATTATCATGATTTAGTAGGCTGCAACAGTCGCCTGGATACAATTCAGGCTGCCATCCTAAATATAAAATTGAGGCATCTCGATAGTTACATTGATGCAAGAAGAAAGGTCGCAGACTACTATGATGCAGCTTTTGCAGGGAATTCAAAAATCACTACACCATTCAGGGCTGCGTATAGCCATCATGTTTTTCATCAATATACATTAATCCTTGAAGGGGTTGACAGAGACCAATTACAGCAGTATCTTGCGAGTAAGAATATCCCCTCTATGATTTATTATCCTGTTCCTGCTCACAGGCAACAGATGTTTCAGCAGTTTATATCATCAAATGTGAACCTGCCGGTAACTGATTGGCTGACAGAACGAGTAATTTCGTTGCCGATTCATACCGAAATGCAGGAGGAACAGCTTAATTTCATAGTAGAAAGTGTTTTAAGTTTTGTAAACCTTTAAACCATAGATTCCAAATATGAAGATTTCAGTAGTAGGTACAGGCTATGTGGGCCTGGTAACTGGTACATGTTTAGCTGAAACGGGTAATCAAGTGACCTGTGTGGATATAGATGAAAGAAAAGTTAATATGTTGCAGGGCGGCCGCATCACCATCTATGAACCCGGCCTGGAAAAACTCTTTGAAAGAAACCTCAAAGAGGAACGCCTGCAGTTTACCACATCGCTGGCAGATGGCATCAGGGATGCCGAAATAGTCTTCCTTGCACTACCTACACCGCCAGGTGAAGATGGTTCTGCCGATTTAAAGTATATATTAGGTGTGGCAGAAGATATAGGAAAACTTCTTCAAGATTATAAAGTAATTATTGATAAAAGCACCGTTCCTGTTGGTACTGCGGAAAAAGTGCACGCCGCGATTGCCCGCAACTATAAGGGCGAATTTGATGTGGTGTCCAACCCGGAATTTCTGCGTGAAGGCGTGGCCGTTGATGACTTCATGAAGCCAGACCGCATCGTAATCGGTACTACTTCTGAAAGAGCCCAAAAATTACTGACAGACTTGTATGCGCCTTATGTTCGGCAAGGTAATCCCATCCTCTTTATGGATGAACGTTCCGCCGAACTAACCAAGTATGCAGCCAATTCCTTCCTGGCTACCAAGATATCTTTTATGAATGAGGTGGCTCAACTCTGCGAACGCCTTGGTGCAGATGTTGATATGGTTAGAAAAGGTATCGGTAGCGATGAAAGAATTGGTAAGCGCTTCCTTTTCCCTGGAATTGGTTATGGCGGATCCTGCTTTCCCAAGGATGTAAAAGCATTGGTGCATTCTGCCAATGAAGTGGATTATGACTTCCAGATCCTTTCTGCAGTGATGGAAGTAAATGAACGCCAAAAGCAGCACCTGGTGCAAAAGATTAAAGATTATTACAGCGGCTCAATTGCTGGTAAGCATTTTGCCCTATGGGGACTTGCTTTCAAGCCAAATACAGATGATATCCGTGAAGCTCCGGCTCTGGAGATTATCGATGCATTGGTGGAAAATGGTGCTGTCATAACTGCTTATGATCCTGAAGCCATGAAAAATGTAAAAACTTTGATTGGTGACAAGATACGGTTTGCTGAATCTCAATATGAGTGTTTGGAAGGTGCAGATGCGCTCATCATAGCTACAGAGTGGAACGAGTTCCGTACCCCGGATTTTGACAAGATCACTTCTGCACTCAAAGAAATGGTGGTGTTCGACGGCCGCAACCTTTTTGATGTAGCAGCTATGCAGGAGAAAGGGTTTTATTATGAAAGTATCGGGCGTCCCACGGTCAGTAAATACGTAAGTCAATAACAACCATTCTATAATATATACATTATTAGGGCTATTCATGGCCCTAATAGTGTATTAACTGAAGACCATGCAAAAACGAGTATTGATAACAGGGGGAGCCGGTTTTCTGGGTTCCCATCTGTGTGAACGTTTCCTTTCGGAAGGTTACCAGGTGATCGCTATGGATAACCTCATCACTGGTGATTTGAAAAACATTGAACACCTCTTTAAGCTCAAAGATTTTGAGTTTTACCACCATGATGTCACCAAGTACATTCATATTTCTGGCAAGTTGGACTACATCCTGCACTTTGCCTCTCCTGCCTCCCCCATCGATTACCTGAAAATACCCATTCAGACTCTTAAAGTAGGGGCTATGGGCACCCACAATTGCCTGGGGCTAGCTAAAGCCAAGGGAGCTCGCATCCTGGTGGCCTCTACCTCAGAGGTGTATGGCGATCCGCTGGTGCATCCGCAAACTGAGGAGTACTGGGGCAATGTCAACCCGGTAGGGCCTAGGGGCGTTTATGATGAAGCCAAGCGCTACATGGAGTCGATCACCATGGCGTACCATACTTTTCATAGGGTGGACACCCGCATTGTACGCATCTTCAATACCTATGGTCCACGCATGCGCCTCAACGACGGTCGTGCGCTGCCCGCCTTTATCGGTCAGGCCCTCAGGGGCGAGGACCTCACAGTATTTGGCGATGGTTCGCAGACCCGCTCATTTTGCTATGTGGATGACTTGATTGAAGGCATTTACCGCCTGCTGTTGAGTGACTATGATTTGCCTATGAATATTGGCAATCCCAGCGAGATCTCTTTGTTGGATTTTGCCAGGGAAGTGCTGCAATTGACGGGCAATGACGTCAAGATTGTCTTTAAGCCCTTGCCGGCGGATGATCCCAAACAGCGGCAGCCAGATATCACAAAGGCCATGAACATTTTGGGGTGGCAGCCGATGGTAGGCAGAAAGGAAGGTCTGGAGCGCACCTATGCCTACTTCAAGTCCCTGCCGCCAGAGGAATGGGCCAAAGAACCCAAAGAGTTCGTAAGCGTGAAATGAGCCATTTACTTCTAAATCATTATAGTAAATAATTATATAATACCTTAATGTACCAAGACCTCGTAGCGAAAAAAGAAAAGTTGGCAGTGATCGGACTGGGTTATGTGGGCCTGCCCATCGCCCTGGAATTTGCCAAAAAAACCTCCGTCATCGGCTTTGATATCAATGCCAAACGCGTGGAGATGATGAAGCAGGGCATCGACCCCAGCAATGAACTGGAAAAAGAAGCCTTTGAACACTGCGACATCACCTTTACCTCCTGCCTGGAACAGTTAAAAGAAGCCAGGTTTTTTATTGTGGCCGTACCCACCCCCGTGGACGATCATAATGTGCCCGACCTTACCCCGGTCAAAAAAGCCTCCGAGACCATCGGCAAGGTGATCAAAAAAGGGGATTACGTGGTGTTTGAGTCCACCGTTTATCCGGGTTGCACCGAGGAGGACTGCCTGCCCATTATTGAAAAGCTCTCCGGGTTGAAAAACATGGTCGACTTTAAACTGGGCTATTCCCCTGAGCGGATCAACCCGGGCGATAAGCACCACACCCTGGCCAACATCGTCAAAGTGGTTTCCGGCTGTGATGCCGAATCCCTGGATACTATTGCCAAAGTGTATGAACTGGTGGTGAAGGCTGGTGTGCACAGGGCCTCCTCCATCAAGGTGGCAGAGGCGGCCAAGATCATTGAAAATACCCAGCGAGACCTCAACATCGCTTTGATGAACGAGCTATCGATCATCTTTGACAAAATGGGCATTAATACCTATGAAGTGCTGGAAGCCGCCGGTACCAAGTGGAACTTTTTGAAATTCTTCCCTGGGCTGGTAGGTGGTCACTGTATTGGAGTGGATCCCTATTACCTCACTTATAAAGCCAGTGAGCTGGGCTATAACTCCAGGGTAATTCTGGCAGGTCGTTATATCAATGACAATATGCCACATTACCTGGCCCGCAAAGTGGTGCGGCACATCATCAGTGAGGTCAGTGATGTCAAAGCTGCCAAGGTGCTGGTGATGGGAGCTACCTTCAAGGAGAATGTCAGCGACATCCGCAACTCCAAGGTGGCTGATGTGGTACGCGAGCTCAAAGACTTTTTCCTGAATGTGGATGTGGTGGATCCCCATGCCGACTCTGAGGAACTGCATCATGAGTATGGCTTTAAGCTGGCTGATGGAGTGGATGGCGGCTATGATGCGGTGATTGTATCGGTTTGTCATGAGCCTTATGCTGCGCTGGATGACCAGTATTTTGAATCCATTACTAAACCCAAGGCCTTGATCGCTGACCTGAAAGGTATTTACCGGGGCAAAATCAAAAGTAGATCCTACTGGAGCTTTTAATTATAAAATACAATAGATAATAAGCAATGATCAATAATTAGTAATTAATAATTATTGATCATTGCCTTTTAATTTTCGACATGCCATTTACAAAGTGTGAGATTCCGGGGTTGATCATTGTTGAACCCACCGTTTTTGCAGATAGCCGCGGCTATTTTTTTGAAGCTTATAATCAGGCCGTTTTTAATCAAAACGGTATTACTTGCAATTTCGTACAGGACAATCAGTCCAAATCTTCTTATGGCGTTATAAGAGGACTTCACTACCAGTTGAACCCCCATGCCCAATCCAAACTGGTAAGGGTTCTGGAAGGCGTTATTTATGATGTTGCAGTGGACATACGCAAAGGATCACCAACCTTCGGAAAGCATTTTGGTATCGAGTTATCAGCGGATAACAAGAAGCAGTTATTGATTCCTGCTGGCTTTGCTCATGGCTTTTCAGTTTTAAGTGAAACTGCCGTAGTAATGTATAAATGCGATGCGCTTTATAATAAACAAAGTGAAGGCGGTATCCGTTTCGACGATGTTACATTGGGTATAGACTGGAAAGTTGAACCAGCTAGAGCTATTGTTTCTGAAAAAGATTTACAGCTTCCTGTTTTCAAGGATTCTGTCTCCAATTTCCAATTTTAATTATGAAAAAGATCATTGTTATAGGCTCACATGGCCAATTGGGGAGTGAGCTCAAGGAGTTGGCTTCCCGCTTCAAAGGTTACCAATTCTTCTTTTATGATAAGGAACATCTGGATATTGTTCAAAAGGATGAAGTAGACAGAACTATTGAAGAAATCAAACCAGATTACTTGGTGAATTGCGCTGCATATACTGCAGTTGACAAGGCGGAAACAGATGCTACACTTGCATTTGCCATCAATAGTGAGGCTGTACGAAATCTTGCCGAAGCATGTACCGGGCACAATGTTAAGTTGGTACATGTGTCTACTGATTATGTATTTGACGGAAAGGCAACCCAACCTTATAAGGAATCTGATCCGGTGAATCCTGCCAATGTATATGGCCAATCAAAATTGAAAGGGGAAGAAGAAGCAGTTCAAGCGAACACTGATGTGATCATAATCCGTACGGCCTGGGTATACTCCACCTATGGTGCCAACTTTGTAAAAACTATGCTCCGGTTAATGCAAAGCAGGCCTGAAATAGGTGTGGTTGCTGATCAATACGGAACACCTACCAATGCTGCTGATCTGGCAGAGGTAATTATGCAGATTATTGATGGTGGCAAATGGGTACCCGGTATCTATCATTTTACAAATGAGGGTTTGATCAGTTGGTTCGATTTTGCTAATGAGATCAAAAGGCTTTCCAATGCATCCTGCACGGTTAATCCAATTACAACAGAGCAATATCCTACGCCTGCACAGCGCCCCCAGTATTCCGTTCTTGATAAAACTAAAATACAGCAAACGTTCGGTATCAAACTGAAAAACTGGAGAGAGAGCCTGGAGAAATGTATTGGGAAAATGAAAATAACCTCTTAACGCTTACTACATTCTTATACAATAAAAAAAGCGCTCAATCTTGAAAGTTGGAGCGCTTTTTTATGTAATAAAATCTTTATTAATTTTTAATAAATGTTAGCTTGGGATATCCAGCTAATACGAAAACAGTTCCTGAGTTTAGGCAATTACAATTTCGCTTTTATTTTTTCTTTGTTTACGTTAATAGAAGATTCTCTAACAACCAGGTCTGTATCAAGCATTTTTGTTTCAAACTTTGTAATAGGACGTTTGCTTTCGATGATTTGGATCAAATGTTCTATGGCTACCTGTCCAATTTCAAAGGCTGGCTGGCGAACTGCAGTTAATGTCGGAGAGAATAAATGGGCAAGGTTGGTATTAGTGAAGCCGGTAAAGCCTAGTTCCTTATTTAATTTCAATTCCTTGATGATACCGAAGCAAACCATAGTGATCCGGTCGCCAGCACAAAAAATAGCATCAGGCTTGTTTTCCCCTTTCTGCAATACGTTCACAGCCTCTTCAACTTCTTCTACAATCATACCGCCATGATTGCAATGTTTAATAAGAGTTTCGTTGAATGGAATACCATGCTTTTCCAAAGCATTTTTATACCCTCTCAACCTTTCTTTTGTAATGGATAGAAATGCTGAGCTGGTGATATGTGCGATATTTCTGAAACCCTGAAAAATAAGGTGCTCAGTTGCATCAAATGCCCCCTGGTAATTATTGGCAACTACTTTGTGAGTTTCAATTTCATCTGGAATACGATCAAAAAAGACAATAGGCAGTCCTTTCTCATGTAATTCCTTAAAGAAGGAAATATCAGATGTCTCGCTCGACAAGGATACCAATAAGCCATCTACTGAACGTGAAACTAGGTGCTGAACGTTCACTTTTTCGCGTTCCTGTGATTCGTGGCTTTGGGTAATGATTACATGATAGCCTTTGTTATAAGCGATCGACTCTATGCCATTGATAGCTTGCGAGAAATAAGTATTGGCAATTTCACTTACAACTACACCGATAGCACGGCTTCTCCGCTCTTTTAGGCTTAGTGCAATGGGATTTGGCCGATAGTTGATCTGTTCTGCATACTCCAAAACCAGCTTCTTGGTTTCAGGGCTTATTTCATAGCTGCCTCTTAAAGCTCTGGAAACAGTGGATGTTGACAGATTAAGTGCTTTGGCAATGTCTTTTATCGTAACTGTATCAAACTTCATGGTAATGAGCAGAATAAGTGCTTAAAAGTATCGAATTTTATGCTTCAACCTTAATGAATAATAGTTCTAATGATTATGAATGCCTTTTTAGTAAATAAAGCCATTCATATTCGAATACAATTCTAAATTTTTGTCATAGTATATTTAATGAACGTAGTCTAATATCTCAAATTGTAGTATCCCTTTCAATCCAATAAACAATTGCTTCAGAAAAATTGGCAAAGATTGAAAGGGCTTATTCCAGGCCAGTGCTGAATAAAGCAGAGAATTAGTAGTAGATTTGTAAAACAACTGCATATGACTGCTTAACATCTGTAACGCCTATTTAACTAAGTCAAATCATTACATCTTCAAAAATGAAAATTGGATGGATTATGATTTTACAGCAGAAACTCATTTCGTACGGTCAGGCTTAACTGCTTTAAAGAATTTCCAATAATCAAAAGTAAGTTCATGAGCGCAAATCATAATTTTTTATGCATTTACTTATAAAAAACTGTAAGTCTTTTGCGCAGATAGTTATTGTTGTGCTATCAGTATCGGCATGTTGTTTATTGAATACTTCAAAAGCACAAAAAACAGAGGCCCAGAAAAAGGATACAGTACAGCCTATGGATATATCAGATGTCTTTCTTAAAATAACAAAGAGAAAGGCAGATACTTTGAAGCTTGGTAAAAAAACAGGAATTGCTTTATTACCTTCATTCGGATATAATCCAAGTTTTGGTTTTATAATTGGTGCAAAAATATCCGGTGGAAAGCAAAACGGTAGCCCGGAAAATACTATTTATTCTGTTTATGGACTGGAAGGCTTTTATTCTTCCAAGGGAATAAAGAACGTACAGTTCAGGCATAATCTGTTTACGGCTCAAAATCGATGGAACTGGCAAGGCAACTGGCAAATTGCCCGGTACGGACAGGTAGATTATGGATTGGGTACAAAGAAAAGGGCAGGTGGTAGCGGCAACGGTTTCAATATTAATGAATTACCAACTAAAATTGCTGATAGTGCCTACCCCATTAAGTATACTTATTTAAGATTATTTGAAAAGTTGTATCGAAAAATTGCACAGCATTGGTTTGTTGGGGCGGGTATCAATATCAATATGTTCTCAAACATCGAAGAGGAAAAAAACACAAATTTGTTGGGCACGCCACATAAACGGTATAGTTTGCGTAATGGCTTTGATACAACTGGGTATTCACTCAACGGCTTTATACTAACTCTACAATATAATACAAGGGAACACCCTGTACGATCTTATGGAGGGATATACGCTGATCTGAGCTTTTGTTTTAATCCGGTATGGCTGGGAAGTAATAAGCAATCACTACAACTTCAATATGAATTTAGAAAGTATTGGTCTTTAAGCAAGCGCAACCCGGAACATGTCATAGCTCTTTGGCATTGGGCATCTTACGAATTGGGCGGCGAATTACCGTACTTGGGATTACCTGGCACAGCATCTGATACATATGGCCGGAGCGGCAGGGGTTATACATTGGGATACTTTAAAGGTCCATCTTATGCATATTTAGAAAGCGAATACCGGTTTCCAATTTTACGTAACAAATTTTTGAGTGGGGTTTGTTTTTTTAATCTGCAATCCGCTTCAGATGATAATAATACAAAGGTTTTCGATTCATGGGAGCCAGGCGGCGGAGTTGGTCTACGGGTTCTTTTTAAAAAACAAGGTCGGATAACTTTATGTGCCGATTTTGCAAAAGGGAAATATGGGTCCGATGGAATTTTCTTTGGATTGAATGAAGTGTTTTAGTGAATTCGATTAAAGAAATCTATTGACTTAATAAAGCTTTAACCATTGAAAAAGCTACTTTTTGCCAGTATATTCATATCGTTTATCATTGGCTTTTATACCTGCAAGACACCTTCTACTACAACAAAAAATATGGCATCAACTAAGTCTGATAACAGCCGCAACTCACTTGATTGGGATGGTATCTATCGGGGCGTTCTTCCCTGTGCCGATTGCCAGGGCATTCAAACCACTGTTTATCTGAATAAAGATCTTAGTTATCGTCTCAAATTAAAATACCTCGGCAAATCAGACAGTGCACACGAGTATTCGGGCAAGTTCAGTTGGAACAATGAGGGCAGTACGATAACCTTGGACGGCCAGGAAAAAAGCAGCTACTTTGTAGGTGAAAATACTTTGACACAATTGGATAAAAATGGCAATAAGATCTCTGGTGGGTTGGCCGGTAAATATATTTTAAGCAAAGAATATTATGCCCTGCTGGAAAAATACTGGAAGCTTACTGAACTTTATGGACAACCGGTTAGTGTGGACAGCACATATCGCAAAGAGCCACATATCATCTTTAAGGATGAGGAGAACAGGTTTATCGGTATTGGTGGATGTAACAGCATTTCCGGCACTTATGATTTGGGTAGTGGAAACAGGATCTTACTTTCTAAGGTCATATCCACCCGGATGGCCCTGTCCGGCTTTGGAAGTAGAAACCAAATTCTTGCAAGCCCTGCAAGCAGCGGATAATTTCAATGTTACGGGTGATGTCCTGGTATTAAATAAAGCCCGGATGGCTGCCTTAGCCAGGTTCAAAACTGTTTACATGAAATAATCCTATACATCGCTTTTTGATTCTGTTTCTGTGGACACAATCTTTACACCTATGATTTTGGTGGTAAAATATGCGGATAACTTATCTTTCTTAAAGTTAGTAATTCCAAATAAATTTTGAGGGATGTTCATATGGTGACTAAAATGGATAATAATAATTGTTGTATATTTAATATACTTTCAGATCGCTTTAGCTTATTTCAAAAAGAGTTGGAAAGAAGGGATCTTTCCTTTAAATGTTTTTTTTCTGCACAGTCATTTGTAAATCTATCATAAAGATCAGTGTTTAAAATTACTGCCCTGTGAGAAGGCCAGGCCGGTGTTTATCCGAAATAACAGATTTGTTTACATAACTCAAAAATACATTGATATGAAAAGGGTTTTATTACTTATTGCCGCCTTTTTTATATACACTGCGGTATCTGCTCAAACAATTACAATGGGAAAAAAATGCCGCGAGCAAAACAATAATGGGATTAGTTTATTAAAGGAAAAAAAATATCAGGAAGCCATTGACGCCTTTACTGCCATGGAAAAATCATGCACGACAAAAGATGCTAAAGAAGCAACTGCTGTGGGCAAGGCCGAAGCTTATAACGGCTTGGCTAAATATGAAGAGGCCATAGTGGCCAGTGATGCTGCATTAAAAGTAACAAAAAACAAGAGTGTTGCTGCGCTTTTTCAAAAAGCTTTAGCTCAAAATAAACTGAAGCAATTTGATGCAGCCAATCAAACCTTTTCAAAATTGATAGCTCTTACCGAAAAAAATCAGGATACAAAAGCTAGAGCTTCCAACTATGCATTAATGTCTGCATTCCATTGGCGTCAATTAAACAATGCTGATAGCGCCAATTACTTTCTTGAGAAAGCCGTGGCCTTAGATCCTTCCAATCCAAACTATGTAATACAAAAAGGAGATATGTTGTGTGATGAAAAAAAATACGATGAAGCATTTGTGCAATATGATAAAGCAGTTGAAATGGGAAAGGCCGACGCTGAGATGTATGAGATACGAAGCAATGCGCGAGTGAAAATGTTACAGGAAAAATACCATACCAATAATACGCAAGAGCTGCGAAGTAAAATGTCTGCACAGGAAAGGGACCAGGTGTGCGTAGAATTAAAAAAAGCCATATCCCTGGGCTTGAAAGATATGAAACAAGATATGTTTGCTTCCCTGGTTTGTAAATAAAAAATTAAGCTATGAAAAAGACTATATTATGCATTACAGCCGCATCAATTCTTTTTGCTGGATGTTCAACCATGAATAAGCAACAAAAAGGAACTATAATAGGTGCTGGCGGAGGCGCTGCTATAGGCGCAGCAGTTACCAAAGGAAGCATTTGGGGTATACTGGCTGGTGCGGCCATTGGCGGTGCTGCCGGCAATCTGATTGGTAAGAAAATGGATACCCAGGCAAAGGACTTGAAACAAGCCGTACCAACTGCACAGGTTGAAAGGGTAGGTGAAGGTATCAACATGACATTTGGATCGGAGCTTATGTTCGAAAAAAACTCCAGTGTAATCAACGACTCTTATAAAAGCGATCTGGCCAGTGCTGTAGAGGTGTTTAACAAATATCCGGAAACAAATATTGTTATAGAAGGCCATACTGATGATTCAGGTAGTGATGAATACAATATGACATTGTCCGAAAAGCGTGCTAATGCTGTAAAGGATTTTTTTATTTCAAAAGGAGTTAGTGCAGATCGCCTCACTACAAAAGGGTATGGAGAAACGCAACCCAAATATGCCAACGACACCGAAGAGAATCGCAAGAAAAATCGACGTGTAGAACTGGCAATAGTTGCTAATGAAAAGATGAAAGAAGAAGCTAAAGAAGGAAAACTTAAATAATACCCTTCTGAATATATACCAATTGATCAAGTTATGACCGTAGCTGTTTTTACGAACACGATACGCTGTGCCGGTTAAAAATTCACTGATCAGGCAGCAAAAACAGAGCAGAAATAATTATTGTAAATTTAGTGACGTCAATAGGTTACTTTAAAAATTATGGTTCAGAAATGGATCAAAAGAGCCGTTATTTTTTTTGCAATAATTATTTTTTTAATTGCAGGTTTTCTATTATTTCTCCACACACCCATTGGCAAATCAATCGTAAGACAAAAGGTTGAAAGCTATTTGCAACAGAAATGGATGACTGGGGTGAATATTGGAAGTATCGATTACCGATTGCCAAACTGGATCGTCCTTGAGCAGGTGCTCATTTTGGATCGTAAAAGGGATACGCTGTTAAGCGGTGGCCGCCTGTATGCCGGAATCAAGCCCCTTAAACTCCTTTCGAATACAGTTGATATCACTGGGGTTAGTTTAGAGGAGATTACGCTTCATTTAGGCCGCGAAGCCGGGGATACCGCCTTCAATTTCCAGTTCATCCTTGATGCTTTTACGCCTTCTTCCAAGCCAAAGACAGCCCCATCAAAAAGCACTCCCATGCAATTGTCGGCTAATAAGCTCTTCCTGGATAATGTCAGGTTTAGCTTAAACGATAAGAAGGGGAAGTTTTACCTTTCTGCAGTCATTGGCAGTTTTTCCTGTACTCCTGATGAGCTTAACCTGGAAAAAACGACTTTCCGTGTCAATCAACTCCTGCTAATGAACAGCCAGGTATCCATTATTGACTCATTCTCATCGGGAAATAGTAAGCCTGTAACAACTTCCAGTAGCCGGGCTGACCCGGCTGCCCTGGTAGTGGCCATCAATAAATTGGGGTTACAAAACATCCGGTTTTCATACCACGGCCCCTGCGATAAGACAGGTATTGATATCCTGGTAGATAGCTTGCAATTCAAAGATGGATTTTTGGACCTGGCCAGCCAAACTATTAAGGGCAGGCATATTAGCATAAACAAGTCAACTGTTGAACTGTTGAGCTGTATTCCGGCCAGGAAGGTAGCTTCTGAAAAAGAGCAGAAGCAATCGCCCACTAAAAATTATTATTGGGATATCCATGTAGACACGATTACGTTAAACAATAATTCATTTGCCTACCATAATTCAGCGGTTCCTGCAAAGGGTGGATTAGACTGGCAGCATCTCAATCTTCAAAGAATTAGCCTGGTAATCACTCATGGTGATCTCGATTCTTCACGCCTGCTCACAAATCTGGATGTCCGCTCCCTGCTGATGAATGATCAGCTTAACTTTAAAAAAATGACTGCCCAGGTCCGGCTCACTAAAAGCCTGTTGAGTGTAAGCGATCTTAGTGCCGCCATCAATCAGTCTCAATTGTCTACAAGAGGAAACCTTATATTGCCTTACGGGCCTGGTTCTTACCAGGCTGCTAACCCTCCCAAAGTCCGGATTAAAAATTCAACCATCAATTATGGAGACCTGTTGTTGATACAACCCGGCCTAAAAAAAATATTACCTGTTTCGCTGTTGCCATCCGAAAATATAATGGTCTCAGCGAATGTTTCGGGAGACCTGTTCAACTTCAAGGCGGAAGAAGTTCGCCTTACAACTTCCAGTAAACAGGTTCAATTCAATGGCAGCATAGATTTGAATATCAGAGGCTCAACCGCGCCAGTTTATAAGGCTACCATTGATCAACTGCATCTAAAAAAACAAATACTTTCAAAGGACCTTCTAGACCAGATTGAAAAAGCAAATACCAGGCTGCCCGGAGATGTCGCTATGGCAGGCCAAATACAGGGAACTGGCAAAAAGCTTACAGCCGATCTGAGGCTGAACAGCACATTAGGGCAATTGAATGTTAAAGGAACTGCTCAAAATATCAGTGATCCCAACCAACTGGATTATGATTTTCAATTGGATGCCAACCAATTTGAAACCGGAAAATTGTTAGGGCTTGATTCTATTTTGGGAAAAACTACCGGCCATGTTTTGATCAAAGGCAGAGGAATACAGATGGGCCAATTGGCTGCAACTGTTGTACTGCAGCTTGCATCTGCAACGATCCAAGGGTATTCCTATTCCAATATTAACCTGGAAGGCGGAATCTCCAAATCAGTGTTTACTGCAAGAGGACGGATCGATGATCCCAACCTGGAAACAGAAATAGACCTCCAGGGTCATATCAGCAACCGGGGCACTGCTGTGCAGGGGAATATTCTTATTGGGAGGGCTGACCTTAATAAGATTCATCTTACTGGCGATAGCATCATTGTAGCCTCCAACATCAATATTGATGCAGATTATGCAAGCCCACAACGAATCAATGCAAGTATCAGGGCAGATAGTAATAGAATCACCGTCCGGGGAAAGGAGGTTTTTGCAGACAGTATTTCATTCATTTGTAAATCTGACCCGGACAGTACTCTTCTATTGGCCAATGCTCCATTTATCAATGCAACACTGAGGTGCAATTATCCGGTTAATATGCTTTCCTCAGAAATCTCGTCTTTATTGAAAGCTGTTTACCTGGTGAAAGACCAGGCACATGTAGATCTCGGTCTGCCAGGTATGCGGAATCGCCGGACCAGTGTTGATGTGAAATTGACACAAGATGAATTATTGAGTTCATTGGTGCCGGAGCTTACATTCAATGAACCAGTAATGATAAATGGCACCTATGATGCAGGCAAAAAAGATTCTTTTCTTTTTATTAAGATGTCAGCTCCCAGTATTCAGTATGACAATTATGTGGGTAATGATTTGCAATTTAAAGCGGAGTCATCCGATTCGGCAATACAGTTTGTTTTATCAGGACGGGAAATACTTGGCGGAGCTAAGCCGCTTGCTTCCCCAAATATTACCGGCGAGTTGCGGAAAGACAAGTTGGATGTAAAGGGCAAGGTAGAAGACACTACGGGTAAGGAGTATTATTCGGGAAGTGTAGGTGTAACATTCGAAAAGAACAGAACTATATTCAGGCTGTCAGATGATTTAAACCTTAACTATTCTAAATGGAAAGTACCCATTGACAATAGTGTGACTGTTCAAAAGGATGGTTTTATTGTGGACAATCTTTCTCTTGAAAATAAAGGCCAAATATTATACATCAACAGTAAGGATCGGCAAACCATATCGCCTATAGATATCAGAATTGATAGTTTTGATATCGGTAATATCCTGGCAATTGCATCCTATGGAGATACCATGATCGCAAAGGGCACGCTAAAAGCAGATATCAATATTCAGCAACCAATTAATAAGGTGCCCGTATTAACAGGAGATATCATTGCAAAGAACCTGGCAGTTTACAATATTCCTGTTGGAGATCTTAATTTTCATTCCAATACCAGTGGTGATAGCCTGGTCATGAATGGAAGCATATCAGGTAATAATCAGTTGGATTTTTCCGGAAGTATACACCCGGTTCATGAGAGGATCAACGTGCATACCAGGCTACAAAAGCTTGATATCAACCTGGCCCAGGAATTTACGAAAGAGTGGCTTACCCGTGTATCCGGTCAAATAAGTGGAGAATTGCAGTTGGCTGGTTCTCCAGACTCACTAAGCGGTCAAGGCGTCATCAGTTTGGATTCAGTCACGTTTGCTCTTAAAGATTTCAATGCCCTTTACAGGATAGACAAACAAAAGATCTATATTGAATACCCTGCAATAAACTTCAGGAAATTTATCATCTCTGATACGTTAGGCCATCCATTAACCGTGCAGGGGCAAGTGAAAATAATTTCAATAGGAAAAGTTGGGATGGATTTAAGCCTTGAGACCAAAAAACTTGTTGTATTGAATGCAGTCCGCCAGGCGGAAAGTCACATTTACGGCACAGGCATCCTGGATGCACAAGTTGCTATTAAAGGCACCAGTGAAGAGCCCGTCATTAACGGAAATGCATACCTGCACGAAAAGAGCAGTGTTCATTTTCTTTTGTCTCCCAAAAGCAATTCCATCAAAAGGCAGAAAGGCGGAATTGTTTTTGTTGACATCGATACCCTTTCTTTACCAGGTGCAGATATTGAGGCGCCGGTAAAGGATTCCATTACAGCACGTAAGGAATTCAAAGGACTGAAGTATAACCTGGACCTGAAAGTAAGCAAGGATGCAGTATTCAGCGTCATTATTGACCCTTCAACCAATGATGAATTGCTCGTTAAAGGAGAAGGCCGTTTAAATGCAGGGTTGGGGGAAAGCGGGCAGATGGGAATTAATGGTGTGTATCATCTCCAATCCGGCTATTACAAAATGAACAATCTATTACTGAAGGGAAAGTTTATGTTGGTAGCAGGCAGCACGATCACATTTGATGGCGACCCTATGTCGGCTGTGGCCGATGTAACCACTGAATATGAAGTAGAAACTAGTGCTAAAGGATTGCTGGACTACAAGGATATTGATGACGAGGCCTATTCACAAAAAGCAACCTTTGTTGTTGTATTTATGATTAAGGGGCCGGTATCGAAACCAGTACTTTCCTTTGACATTAAATTAAAACAAGGAAAAAACAGTCTGAACAGTTCAGTGAGGTCAGATATTGAACACGAACTTGACAGGCTTCGAAATGATGTTTCAGCCATGAATAAGCAGGTGTTTTCTTTGTTGTTAACCAAGCGGTTCTCTAGTGCAGAAGGGTCTAATACAGTTGCCAGCAGTAATCTCAATGTAAATAACGCATTAAAGGAAGGCGTGAGCAGCTTTTTGGCGGAGGCCATGAACCAGGTGGCTGACCAATTAATTAAAGGTGTTGACATAGATGTGAACATGACGAGCTATAAATCGGGAGATGACCCGATATCGAAAACAGATCTTGGAGTGGCCATGTCCAAAGATCTGTTCCAAAACCGGATGGTTATTTCCGTTGAAGAAAACTTTCTTCTCAACGACGACGGCTCATCAGCCCAAAAGAGCGGGAGCCAATACGTTCCTGATATCACCACTACTTATAAACTGTCGAAAGACGGACATCTACAGGTAAAAGCTTACCAGAAAAATGAATTCGACGCTGTCGTACAGGGCTATTTTACTGAAGTAGGCGTTAGTTTCACTTTTGAGTTATCTTATGATCACCTAAAGGAATTGCTTCATCGTAAAAAGTATTTACCCAATGAAGAAAAATGAGGAGGAGGCTGCAAAATATCATTTTCATTATTCTGCTGGCAGGCTGTTGCTCCTGTGGCGTGAATCGCCGTTTACCAGCCGGAGAAAAGCTGTATTATGGCGCTAAAGTAGAAGTTGAAAAGGCTCCGGAAGTAAAAACCAAAACTTCAGTGCTCAAAAACAAACTGGCTGACATCACCGCACCTAAAACCAATAAGATGCTTTTGGGGCAGCCTTATAAAGTGTGGCTTTGGTATGCAATAGGACAGCCCAAAAAGGAAAAAGGAATCAAATACTGGCTCCGGAATAAGTTTGGAGAAGCCCCGGTGACTTCCCGAAGTCTCTCTCCTGCATCCATTGCTGAAAACATGGAGACACTGCTTGAGAACGAAGGTTACTTTAATAGCAAGGTGGTTGGAGATACGATTACAGTTAAGAAGAAATTGAAGGTTTTATACCAGGCTAAGGTGGAGCGCCCCTATATGATTGGACCCATCAGGTGGCGGCTGGACAGCAGCCAATTGGCAAGTGATCTCTTACAATTGCCTAAAGAGGAAGCGCGTCTGAAAACCGGTGAACAATATAGTGTGGGAAAAATTAAAGCAGAAAAAGAGCGCCTTACTTTATTGCTAAAGGAAAAGGGTTACTATTATTTTGAAAATGATTTGTTGCTCACCTATATTGACACGAATCATCACAATTATACGGCAGCAATTTATTGGGCCATTAACCAACCTATCCCTGCTGCGGCAAAAACACCCTATAGGATCAATCATGTTGTTGTACTCACCCCCTTTACTTCGCTACAACCTTTGCCCGACAGCCAGGTAAAGATGCTGCCACAATATAAGGGGATTCATATTTATGATTCAGCAAGGAAATTTAAGCCAGATATTTTTTCCAGGGCCATTACGTTTCGAAAAGGCAGCCTTTATTCACTGCCTGAGCAAAATAAATCCCAGGTCAGGTTGAATAGTCTTGGAACCTTTCGATTTATTAAAACCCAGTTTACGCAAGTTGCCGACAGTAAAGACCTGATGGATGTGACCTATTATATGGCGCCTTTGAAGAAAAAGAAGCTACAGACCGAGTTGGGCGGTTTCACCCGAAGCAATAGCTACAGTGGCGGGCAGTTGAGCCTGCAATGGGCAGACAAGAATATTTTCCGGGGGGCTGAAGCCTTGGTGATCAAGGCAACCGGTTCGTTTGAGCTGACTCCGAACGATTCACTGAGTGCTAATAATAACTGGCGATTAGGAATCGAAGCGTCCTTAAATATTCCCAAACTAATAGCACCTTTCAGGGCGAGCAATGATTTTACTAAATTCCCCAGAACTTTTTTCCCGCTTAGTTATGATTGGGTGAGGCACCAGGATCTATATACGGAACACTTTTTTAATTTCCGATATGAGTGGAGGTGGGGTCATACCGCAGCCAAGGAATACCGGCTTACCCCACTTAACCTGACGGTGACCAATACTGCTAATTTTACGAATACATTTACCACCCGAATGAGTAATGAATCTAACCTAGGATTTGTGCTTCCAACGATCATTATCCCTTCACTCGGCATGCAATATATAGTTACCAACAATCCGCCTCATAAAATGAATGCCTCCTATCTTCATGCCGGCGTTGAATTTGCAGGTACTATCCTTGGCTTCATTAAAGGAAACAACGGTCCGTTTTCCACCAAGATCGGTGATTCGTATTTTATGCAGTATTTAAAAGCTGCTTTTGATTACCGGTTTTACAGGAAGTTAGGACCAAATGTTAATTGGGCGAATCGCCTGATCATCGGGGCCAGTTATCCTTATGGGAATTCTCCTTTTCTTCCCTTTTCGAGACAATATATCATTGGTGGCGCCAATAGCCTGCGGGGCTTTATTCCAAGACACCTCGGGCCCGGAAGTACACAGGCCACTGAATTGCAGCAAAGTACATTCCCGGAGATCGGGGGCGACTATAAACTGGAAATGAATACCGAACTGCGGTATCCCCTGGGTGGGCGCTTTAAGGGCGCTGTTTTTATCGATGCTGGAAATATATGGATGAAGGATACTGTATTATACAAAGCAGAAGGGAAACTATCGAAAGACTTTATAAAGCAGTTAGCCATCGATGCCGGCCTGGGCGTAAGGTTGGATGTAAGCATCCTGATCCTGCGCCTTGATCTCGCCATGCCCTTTCATAAACCCTGGCAGCCTGAAGGTCAAAGATGGATCTTCAAGGATATGGATTTGGGTAACCCGGATTGGAGGGATGAAAACCTGGTCTTTAATTTTGCAATAGGATATCCTTTTTAAATAGATACTTTCTGTTTAGTTGTGAAAACCAATTCAGTGAGGAACTGGTTCTTCACATAAAACTTTCAGCAATAAATGAAAACATTGAATTCATTTATTAGTGTTCCTGTAATTTCAACCTATAATTGAAAAGAATGAAAAAAATTGCCGTAGCAATTTCAGGAGCCAGCGGAGCTATTTATGCCAAATTGTTGTTAGATAAATTAATATTACTAAAAGAGCAGGTGGCAGAGTTGTCAATTGCGATGAGTGATAATGCTCCTTTTGTATGGCAAACAGAAATAGGTGGCGAAGGTTATAAAAATTACAATGCGCGTTATTTTTCTACAAAAGATTTCACAGCACCTTTTGCTTCAGGGTCGGCTCAATACGACGCGTTGATCATTGTTCCCTGTTCGATGGGTACTTTGGGCCGGATCGCTTCCGGCGTGTCAAACGATCTCATCACACGTGGTGCCGATGTGATACTTAAGGAGCGAAAAAAGTTGATATTGGTTTTGCGCGATACGCCCTATAATCTTGTGCATATCCGCAACATGGAGACCGTTACATTGGCTGGCGGCGTTATATGTCCGGCCTCGCCTTCATTTTACAGCAATCCTAAAACCATTGAAGATGCAGCCCTAACTGTGGTGAATAGGGTGATAGATCTGGTTGGCTTAAAACATGAGAGCTACCGTTGGGGAGGAATGTAGTATTATCCTTCCAAATGAATAGAAAACACAATTTGCCTTGATTGAATGCGGTCAATTACGCTGGAAAACTTAAGGTTTTCATCACGGCTGTGGATGTTGCGCAGCCCGTTACTGAATTTTATTTCTGGAGAAAATATAAAACTTGGGAAATAGAAGTTAAAACCAATACCACCCTCTACGCCATAATCCAACTTTTGGATCTTAACCAGTTCTTCTGCCTTGCGTGCCCGGGCATTGGAAGCAAGGTCAAAATCCATTTTGCCACCTCCCAATAAGTAAACCCTGAAGTTTCCAATCCTATCAGACTGGAATTTTAACTGTAAAGGAAAGGTTACGATAACCGATTCTATTTTTTTGTTGATACTTGTTTCTCCGTCATGTTCAGGATATGTTAGTTTATAGGCAATACTCCGGTCTAAGAATGACAGTTGCGGATTGAAACGGCCTTCAAACCTGTGGCTGAGTCTTGCTGTTGCAAGCAGTCCCAGTGAAAATCCACCTGAGTTAAGAGGCTCTGCTACTAAAATACTATCCTGGTGTAAAAACTGTTCGTGAAGTTCTGTATGAAAACGAGCCATATTCGCGGCAAGAGTAATACCAAAATAATAGGGCTTATTATCATGGTCTTCCTGGTATAGAACTTTTTGAGATCTGGCGTTGAAAGAAAGAAATATAAAACAAAGTATAAAGAGTGTTATCGTTTTACGGTACAGGGATTTGATATTCACTTGATGCACAGAATTCATAAGTTATTTATTTCCAATCGATTATAGGATGACTGCTATCGTCTAGATTCAAAGCTGATGGTATTTGCTCCTTCGATAGAAATGAATAACGCCTTTACGATAAAAAAATTGTCATCACATCCGGATGAATATTTTCTGAAGCCTTATTCATCTTGCATGAAGATCCGTTCCGGTTGTAATGATCAAGCAGGCTTTCTCCCACGATAGATACAGCAAATTCCAAGAGTGAGTGGTTTGAAAGAAGTTTCTATATAACCGGCTTTATTCAATACAGTTATAAAATCTTTTCGGTCAGGAAAAGCTTTGGCTGATTCGTTAAGATATTGATAGGCCCTTTTGTTCTGACTAAAGAGTTTTGCAATTTGTGGTGCTATTACACCCATATAAAAGTTATACAATGATCTTACTCCTGGGATTCTCGGTTTACTAAATTCCAGTACAATCAGTCTCGCTCCTGGTTTCATTACCCGCAGTATTTCACTCATGCCTTTCTCCAGGTGTTCAAAATTGCGAACACCGAATGCTGCCATAACTGCATCAAAAGTGTTATCTCCAAAATTGATGGTTTCACTATCTCCTTGCAAAAGTTCAATTTTCCCGCTAAAGCCCTCTTTATCTACCTTCTGGCGACCTATTTCGAGCATTTTTGCAGAAATGTCAATGCCTGTAATTTTGGTTGGATGCAACATTTTGCATGCGCGAATAGCCATATCGCCAGTGCCGGTAGCTACATCTAAAATATGCTGGGGTTGGTCTTTCTTCAGTTCCTTGATCGCTTTGATGCGCCAGCTTACATCAATGCCAGCACTCAAAAAACGGTTCATGAAATCATACCGGCCGGCTATGCGGTCAAACATTTCACTTACCTGCTCCTTTTTACCACCTTGTACGTCGTAAGGCTTTATGCTGTCGTGGGGAAAATCTGTCATAAGCCTGCAAAGTAACGGAGAATAGGAGTTACTTTGCAGTCCATGGAAATTATTAACGCCACTTATTTGATCAGCAGTCCTTCAATAGATAACTGTCCCAAGCCGGACAGGCCAGAGTATGCTTTCATAGGCAGGAGCAATGTAGGAAAGTCTTCATTGCTTAATATGCTGTGTAATAAAAAAGAAGTGGCCAAGGTATCGGGTTCCCCCGGGAAAACACAATTGATCAATCATTTTAACATCATCTCCAGTGATAGGAAAGAGTGGTACATGGTAGACCTTCCGGGCTATGGTTATGCCAAAGTTTCACAGTCGCAGCGTAAAAGCTGGCAAAAAATGATCGAAAACTACGTTCGTAAACGGGAAAACCTGCTCAACTTATTTACGCTAATCGATAGTCGTCATGAGCCGCAGAAAATTGATTTGGATTTTGTTAACCAGTTGGGTGAGTGGCAGATCCCTTTCGCATTGGTGTTTACCAAATCAGACAAAACAACCCAGAAGGAAACAGCTGCCCATGTGCGTCAATTTTTAGAGGCTATGAGCGAAACCTGGGAAGAACTACCTCCACACTTTGTAACATCTGCTGTCAAACATACAGGTGGAAAGCAGATATTAAGTTTCATCAGCGAGCTGAATAGACAGGTTAAATTTTAAATTCTTAAGCGATATTTTGTGACCTTAATAGATAATAGATCTATTTTATTTCTTTTCCTCTTTTTAATTTTCAATAATTGCTCATTTGCCCAGGATGAGGTGGAAGTGGATACCGCTGAATTACAAAAAAGGATAGATTCAGAGATCAACATTTTTAAAGAATGGAGCGATAGCTTGGCCAGGGCGAAAGGACGTACCTTACCCAATGAGGAAAGTTTGAAGGAAACATACCCGGCTCCTGAATTGTCACCTGCAGAACAATTACAGGAAAGCGAAAGAAAGCTCGCTCAGTTCAAAAAGATCATTATAGGTCTGTTTGCACTGGTAATAATAGTGGGAGTGCTCCTTAGTAAACCATGGAAAAAGAAAACTAATTCACCACCCGGTTAGCACAACTGCTACTGGCGAACGCCTCCGGCTTGGCTTTAAAGGCAAAGCCCATACCCAGTATATAGCCCATTGCTTCTTTCAGGGCATCGTTGCTTTTAAAATGCGGATTGGTATTAATATCGGCATGGACTTCCATATCTACATCATATAAAGTAAAAAGATTGCATAGTTCATATGCAATCTCTATACTTCTGGCAACCTCCACCAGCATCCGCTCTTTGATAGAGTACTGCAGCAGTGTTTTATCATTGTGAATGAACATAAAGCCCCCATGGCCTTCTCGTAAAAAAACAACTACGGTAGCAAATTCTGTTTCCCTTCCTTTTACTTGTGAGTCAGTGCCTATGCACACTTTTAATTTGTAACCAGCTGCTGTCTCGCGCTTGATTGCAGCTTCAACAGCCTGGTAGATCGGAAGATTTATGGTTTCCCCGTTAAATTTTCTCCAACGCATAAAAAGATGTTTTCCTAAGTTATTGAAAATCTGTTACGAAACCAAGAATAAATAAACAATAAAGATTATGCGAGGCCGGAAAATAGATGTACAGATTTGCCATGAAGAAAATTGGGCTCTCTGCACTTCCGCAAAATGTAGTACCTGTTTTAGTTTAATATAACCCTGTTGCCAGCATTACTAAAGTGCAACCAACCACTGGTTCGATATGGTTTTCCCTGGCAATTTTCATCAGGTCTTCGTTCACGGTCCCGGGGTTGAAAATGATTCTTTTGGGGTTTAAGGAAAGTATATAATCATAATACTCTCTTTGATGCATTGGGTTTAGATATAATGTTACAGTATCTACTCCTTCAAGTGGCAAATGGTCCGTTTCAATGTTTACTGAGCCTACCTTTCCAGTCCGCTTACCTATTGCAAATACCGGGTGGTCCTTTTCCTGCAATTCCTGTAAGGCCAAATAGCTATATCGGGAGGGATTTTGCGATGCACCCAGCACTACAGTTTTTTTACCTTGCATTGTTTTTCCATTTAAGTGCAAATGATATGCCTTTTTGCTGGATATGAAACTGATAGTCTCTTAAAAAGGTTGGCCATGTGTTTTTTTGATGACCGCCTTGGATAGAAAAGGAAACACCTGGAACATACCAACAAACAAGTTGCTCAAACGCTCATCACCAAAGAAGTTTTGGAGTATCCGGCCAGTCCTTAGTCGATTATAAAACTGATGGCGCCATTCGCGGGTATAGTCTGATTCCATTTGGCCTCGGGAAATAAGATTCTTTAAATAGGCTTCAATTAGCCTCGCGGCTATCTTACTGCTGTGTAAGGCCATGCTCATGCCATTGCCACACAATGGTGTAATAGTGCCTGCGGCGTCACCCAGTAGCAGCACTCCGTTTTCCAACTGGCTTTTTACGCTAAAGTTGATTTGAGAGATCGCTAGGGGGAAACCAGGAAGTATTTCACTATGGGTAAAGATTTTTTTCAATGAGGGGTTCTTGAAAAGTATTTCCCGCTCCATTTCCGGGATAGAGGAATTGTGCTTTTTTAAATTGGCTGCAGTGGTCATATAACACAAGCAATACCGGTCATCTTCAATTTTCGAAATACCACAATAGCCATCTTGGAAGTTGTGTAAGCCTATGACATTTGCCGGCCAATCCGTCATTATATGATATTTTACACCTATGTAATTTCTGTGGTGACTACTTTTATGTTCTAAAAAGTTTCGCTTCCATTTAATATCCAGGTTACTCCGTTTGCCAAAAGTGCCGCAACAAATTCTTGCTGTTAATTGCTTGCTATCCTCCTTATCCTGGTAAGAAACGATAAACTCCTGATCATCAAAAAGTATATCCGACACTTTGGTTTCTTCTAATACCAAAACCCCTCTTGCTCTTGCTATGGAAGCTAAATTAGCATCAATCATATATCGGCTCACGCCAAAGCCTCCTAAAGGGAGCTCAGCCGTAAGCTTACGTCCGTTAGGGGCAGACAACTGAAGTTTTTCTATCCTTGGCAGAGATAATGAGGTAAGTGGAAAGCCCAGGCTTTCCAGGAAATTCCACGATTCCATGCTGATGTATTCGCCACAAACTTTATGAAATGGATACCGCTCCTTTTCAAACAACACCACAGTATACCCTCTGGAAGATAATTGTATAGATAAGGAAAGACCAGCCAGGCCTCCACCAACAATGGCTACATCATATATGGAATTAAGTTGACTCATTTCTTCCTACAGATAACCAGCCATCTGAACGCCCACTTCCACTGGCAAGTAAAATCCTCTATGTTTGCTTGCTGAAAAAGATTGCTCCACTCTTTCCTGATGAATCCCCGCTCTACCGAAAGGGGGGCATCGTTCTTTACCAGGTAACTTTTTGAAAAGATGCTGGTGAGCAATTTAATGGAATAATAGGCGAGGGGATGCCGGTGCAGATCGTTGATAAAAAAGCCAATGGAACTGTTACGATACATCCATTTTAATTGAAATACCAATTCTTCATCAGTAAAATGATGACAGAAAAGGGATGAAAAAACCACTTGTCTGGAGGGCAAAAGCATAACCGAGCGGTAATCGGAACATATAAAACGAATGTCTTTATTTTGAGGCTGCTCCTTGGCAAAGGCAATACATTCTTTATTGATGTCGATACCTGTAAGCTCAACCTTTACATGATTTTTTTCTGCCCATTTTTGTATGGTGAATAAATTATTCCCTCCTCCACAGCCAATTTCTGTTATTTGCACGGGCTCTTGTCTCTTGTGATTTTTTAATAAGGCTTTCACTCCTTGAAGGGTAATATGGTGCCCGCCCAACCGATGGTTAATAAAAGCCAATTCCTCCATATTCTTTTTTATATCTCTAAAAGGAATAAATGGATTGTCAAGTAGTTCTTTTTGATATGATCTAAACTTCTGTTTGATAGGATCAATATTGATTTTAGGAATAAAATACAAAAAGAATCGTTCCTGCTCAATTCCTTTTAAGATGAACAATCAATTACGATACAGCAGTAAAAGTTTCAACTGTTAGCCCAGGCCCAAAAGACGCGGCAAAGACTTTCTTTTTTTCTTGGTTTTGATGCAAAATATTTTTCAACACAAACAATATGGTTGCAGATGACATATTACCGTAATTCTTTAAGATATGGTAAGACTCTTGTAATTGTATTGGCTCAACGCCCGTACTTTTCTGAATGGCTTCAAGAATTTTCTTTCCTCCGGGATGTATGCACCAATGAGTAATTTCATCTTGTGAGAATATTTCAGACCGCAGGGAACGTTCTACAACACCCGAAAAATCTTCCTCTATAAGTTCAGGTACATAACCACTTAAGGTCATTAAAAAACCGGTTGAAGAAAGCTCCCAGGCCATGTCCCGCTTTCCTTTTGGGATCACTTCTGAATAAAATCCGGTTATGTCCAATCCTCTATAATCACTTTCTTCTGGTACTATTAAGGCAGCAGCAGCACCATCTGCAAACAGCAGGGACGACATGATATTATCTGGTGTGGCTTCCCGCTGGAAATGCAACGTACAGAGTTCGGTACATACAATCAGTACACGCGCAGCTGAATTTCCTTTGCAGATAATATTCGCCAACTTCAATGCATGGATAGCTGCATAGCAGCCCATGAAGTTTACGGAAGTACGAAAGATATCTTTCCTCAAATCCAATAATTCCATCACCTGTAGATCTAGTCCTGGTGCACTGAGGCCTGTGCAACTGACAGTCATTAGGTGAGTGATTTCTTCGTGGTGTATCACGCCATCAAGACAGTTGCGGATAGCGTCAATTGAAAGTTGTGGTGCGTGCTTGCTAAAAACAGCCATTCGCTGCTCAAGTGAAGGAAATGGTTCCAGGTTTTCACTTTGAGGGTAAAACCTCCATTCATTTACCGGGCGGCTGTAATCGGATAATACAGAATATCGTTGCTGAATACCGCTTTGACGGTAAACAAATCGCAACTTTCGCATTTCAGCTTCACCCACTGCATACACAGCCTCCATAAATTGTAGTATGTCATTTTGCTGGTGGCAAAATGCTGGTACTGCCGTGCCTATTGAAACGATCCTGCTCAATATGATTGGTATAAATAAGAGTGCTGAAAAAAATGATTGTGCAAAGGGTTGATACCAGGTTCATCAACAAGCTGTTCCTGAAATTTGCAGCTGTGTTGTTGATCCACACCCTAACCATCCAGTAACAAAAAAACAATACCACCGGTAAGGTAACGAGCAGGTATAAGTAAAACTTAGCCAGCTGTTCCTGCTGCCTGAATAAAATAAATAAAGAAATCGTGGCAATGATAAAGAGCAATGCACTGAAAATAAAAGTACCTCTTTTGCCTAGCAAGTAACTTAAGGTAACTACACCATCTTTGAGATCTGCATCGTGCTGGTAGATTTGAGTAAGCGGATACAAAGCACCAATCAGCAGACTGGCAATCCAACAGGGCAGAATGGGAATTGCTTGTGAAACTGCGCCTACACAGGCTGTATATACCGCATAGAAAACTACAGCACCCTGGAAAACGAAAACGGTAAGAAATCCCACTACTGGGTAGCGCTTCAGTCGGATCTTCCGGTAACTGTATGCTCTGGAAGCAAGAATGTAGAACAAAATACACACCGCAAACCTGACATTCAAAAGCAAAACTGATAAACTAACCGCAAGTATGTCCATCACCACAGTAACAAAAAACAATTGTTTTGTGGGCTGTAGTGGCTTTTCTAATCCACCAATAGGCGTTTCGTCTCGATCCATATATGAGTTATAGCCATTACTTGCAGGGTATACCAGCAAATGCAAGATCACGAAAGCAATGATTGCATGGAGCCAGTTCACATTCGGTGCCTGGCTGATAGCAAACAAATATACTGGCAGCAGGAAAAATGAAAAGTGAAACCTCAGTAGTTGGATAGTAGAACGGTGCAAGAGGCTTGTGATTTAATGTTAGGATTAATAGTTGCCCCCTTCTTCACATACATTTTCTGCTCACTACATACTTATCTTCTGGATCTTGATACAATCCATCCTATAAGTGCGATTATTACAATAATCAGGATAATTGCAGACCAGAAGCCTGCTTTAAATATCCCTTCAACCACTTCGCAGGAAGTAAGAGTGGCTGAAACTGCCAAAGCCAATAGCAATAAATAAGAAAGCCTGTTCATTGTTAACTGTTTATATTAGAAAAGCAAAAACAGAACCATTCACTACAGATTGGGGATAAGTAAGGATTTATTCTGACTTGAAGTATATGGATAAGACATGAGGAAAGAAGGGCAATGCTATCACCCGTTACTTGGCCAACGCAAAAGCATTGCCTTCAATAGAATCTTTATACCTCTATTACATTGGTTTAGTGGTATCTCTTGTACCACTGGTATCTGTTCTGTTCATGCTTGTGTCGGTACCCATCATTGACGTATCTGTCTTGGTCATTGTAGAGGTATCAGTAGTTCCTGGATTGGTTGTAGTCGGCTCAGGCGTATTGCAATGAACGAATACAAATGCAAGAGTTGCAATGAAGAGCTTTTTCATAGTCAAGTTTTGAGGTTGTTTAGTGAAGTAAGACTGCATCGTTTCATTCAACTTTGTTGCCAATTGTATTTTTTCTGCTTATAAATTTTAAAATATGTAAAAATTAAGTGTTTTTACGCCCTTTAAATCATAAATAAGCTGTGCATTAACTGATTTGTATTTCTATTTATTTGAAAAACTCATATTTCATACATCTTTTGTTCCTGTGCCCAATAAGGCAAATTATATACTCATTCTGGTTCAATAATTGAATGTTCAGTTCCATCAACATCCACAAACCCAATAACCACTTTGACATCTTCTGTCAACACTCGTCCTTTTTGTCCGCTTCAACAGAATTCATCTTTAGTAGCTTCAGTATACCATAAGTATATTGATAGTAGGGCTAGAGTATTTCAACAGTACCCATCCATTCCCGCTACTTACCCCATACTTACTCCCTGTCTATTCCCAAGATACTCCCTAGCTGAAATATACTTGGAGTATAGATACTCCCCACCATAGGCATACCAAAGCCTAGGCTACTTCGACCATCCTTCGACTATCCTTCGACCATCTTTCGACTATGCTTCGATCTGAATTGAGCAAATGTTCATTAATAATGGGGAAAACAACCTACAGGCAGAACGCCCAAAAAAGCCCTGAACGGAGTCAGTGGAGCTGTGCCTAAAGGTACAAAACCAACCCCCACCTTCCAAGTTTTGAACCCCCTCACTTTACACTTCTTCCATTCGTCATTCGAATCATCCCTCATCCCCGCTTATATCATTTTATTTTTTATTCAAAACCTATATCTTACCACCCCAAACAAAACCAAAATGAGACTGCTTCATTCCTTTCTTGTCGCTACTTCTTTCAAATTCTGTATACTGAAAATTAACTGCTTATGCTGGTGAAGACTTATGGAAGTGCTGTGTATGGTATAGAAGCGATCACGATCACCTTGGAAGTGAATTCTATGGAAACTGGAACAAAATACCTGATCGTAGGTTTGCCAGACAATGCTGTAAAGGAGAGTCTGCAACGGGTGGAAAGTACAATTAAATCTATAGGCTTTTTGATGCCCCGCACCCGCATTGTAGTAAATATGGCGCCAGCTGATATTAAAAAAAGCGGTACAGCTTTCGACTTGCCAATGGCCATCGGCATACTTGCAGCCTCTTCCCAAATCAATAATGATGCACTGGAGCAGTACATTATTATGGGCGAACTAAGTTTAGATGGTGAAGTGCGACCGATCAAAGGTGCTCTTTCTATTGCGATACAGGCACGGAAAGAAGGATTCAAAGGAGTAATTGTGCCTGTAGCTAATGTCAGAGAGGCTGGTATTGTAAATAACCTTAAAGTATACGGAGTTCATCACATTAGGGATGTAATTGAGTTTTTCAATAGTGGTGAAGAAAGTTTAAAACCTGTAACGGTTGATACTCGTGAAGAGTTTTTCCAGTCTCAATACGATTTTGAGTTAGATTTTTCTGAGGTTAAAGGCCAGGAAAATATCAAACGGGCACTGGAGATTGCTGCGGCTGGTGGGCACAACGTAATTCTAATAGGGCCCCCCGGTGCCGGTAAAACCATGCTGGCCAGGCGTTTGCCTTCCATCTTACCCCCACTAACACTACATGAAGCTTTGGAAACCACTAAGATCCATTCAGTAGCCGGTAAGTTGCCGGAAAATGCTACCCTTGTTTCTCGACGCCCTTTCCGTTCTCCTCACCACACCATTTCAGATGTGGCGTTGGTTGGCGGCGGTGGTGTGCCACAACCGGGCGAGATCTCTCTGGCTCACAATGGAGTCCTGTTTCTTGATGAATTACCAGAATTCAGGCGCACAGTACTTGAGGTCATGCGTCAGCCTATGGAAGAAAGAAATGTGACAATTTCCCGTGCTAGGGTAGCTATTGATTTCCCTGCATCGTTTATGTTGATAGCATCCATGAACCCTTGTCCATGTGGATACTATAATCACCCGGATCGGGAATGCAGCTGTCCTCCAGGTTCCGTGCAGAAATATCTGAACAAGATATCGGGGCCGCTCTTGGACCGCATTGATCTGCATGTGGAGGTTACTCCGGTTCCTTTCAATGGCTTATCAGCTATGAAATTACAGGAAGGCTCAAAAGAAATCAGAGAGCGGGTGATGAAAGCCAGGGAAAAACAGGCTGAGCGTTTTAAAAGCAGCCACGGCATTTATTGCAATGCACAAATGACTAGCAGGCAATTACGTGAAATCTGCATGATAAGCACAACAGGTCAAAACCTTTTGAAAGCTGCTATGACAAAGCTGAATCTTTCTGCCCGTGCATATGACCGCATTCTTAAAGTTGCTCGCACTATAGCCGATTTGGCATTGTGTGATGATATAAAACCCGAGCATCTGGCTGAAGCCATTCATTACAGGAGTTTAGATAGAGAGGGCTGGGCCGGATAATACATTCATCATCTGCCAGGAGGTAAACTGCAATATATTGGTTAATTGGCTAGATGTTTGTACAGCTTGATACGCAGCCTTTTCCCATCACATAAACTATCTGCAGCATGCAGAACTATATTTTGTACAATGCGTCCGAAGGCATACACAGTACTAATGAGTGCCGCTATGCCCTGCTTAAGCTTTTATCAGTTTATAATCTTAAGCCGCCTCCCAGCCTCTTTGTAGTAGTACATACAGGGCATCCCCGCCTTTTTGATGATTTCCTCACTTTCTTCCCACATATTGAAATCACGGGTCCTTTTAATGAGCATTCGCATGCAAAAGCGCAGATCATTCAAAAGTTTTTCTTAACTACACATGGTAATCTTCTCATTTGTGATACTGCTACTTACCCATTAAAACCTTTAGAAACACTTTTCGGGGAAATCGAAAAGGGGATACTCTTTTTATACAGGAAAGAATTGCCTCAAACAAATGGTCATAATAGTGTAGCCAAGCAAGTACAATCTATTTTATCCCAATCACAACATCAAATGGATGGATTACCTGCTAAAGTGCATGAAACGCCTGTTCATAATGCAGCAATTATTGGATTGAATAATTCCATGTTGCATGTTGTAAAATATGCAGGTGAAATGATCAATGGTTTGTTTCAAAAGATCCCCCACCCGTTTGCTGTAAATTTTGCTTTCAGTCATGCTTTTCAAAAACAGCCGCCAATCAAAACCGCAAATGATTACTTTGCAGATTATTTCGAATTGAATGAATTCCGCAAACTTCTTCAGACTTTCTTTAGAAAGAATGAAGAAGAGAGTATTCCAAGCCTGGTAAAGCTGATAAACCATTTGGATGTTGGCGCTATTAAATTGGAGAAAAAAAAGCACATACAATTGCCTTTACTGAAAAAATGGTGGAAAGAGCTAACGGGCAAGGGATGGTCTATACGGAAGTACGAGAAAAGAATCTCTTGATAAGTTTGTAGTTTTCGGTTGTAGTTTATACTTGTCCTTACTGGTGGAAGAACTTGTCTGTTCAGTAAAGTTCCAAACCAGAAAAGTCAACTTTAAGTACAAATAAAAAACTATAAACTGTATACAAACAATCGTATTGTCTCATGAAGATATTAATGCAGTATTTTAAGCCTTATAAATGGGTGGTGTTCTTAGTGCTTCTCCTTGCCGCTATTAATATTGGCTTTTCCATGCTTGATCCGATCATTTTTGGTAAGCTGCTGAACTTTGCTTTTGATTATTCTAAAAACCCGGAAGCCTACCGGCCGTTTGGGAAATTTGCACAGCCGGTCTTATTACTTTTAGGAGCATCCATTGGTGTCGCCATGGTAAGCCGTATTGCTAAAAACTTCCAGGATTACTTTCTAAATGTGATCGTGCAAAAGTTCGGGGCCAAGGTCTTCACCGACGGCTTGCAACATGCTATGAAGCTGCCTTATGCCGAGTTTGAAGACCAGCGTAGTGGTGAAACATTGAGCATTTTACAAAAAGTTCGAACAGATACAGAACGTTTTATCAACAATTTTGTCAATATATTATTTACAGTATTCGTGGGAATTGTTATTGTTGCTGTTTTTGCGTTTCGTATTCACTGGTCGTTACCCTTTATTTATTTTGGTGGAATTGCATTACTCATGCTAATTTCTAACCTGTTGAGTATGAAGGTAAAAACCATTCAAAAGGTCATTGTTGCACAAACGACCTCTTTGGCTGGTACAACTACGGAATCTCTTCGCAACATTGAACTGGTGAAAAGTCTGGGTTTAACCGGGCAGGAAGTGGATCGTCTGAATAAAAACACATACAAAATACTGGGGCTGGAGCTGACAAAAGTGAAACGCATTCGTAGTATTTCATTTATACAAGGAACATTTGTAAATACACTGCGGCAAATCATTTTATTTATGCTTCTGTGGCTGGTATATCATGAACAGATGAATGCCGGGCAGTTGGTTACGATGCAGTTTTTTTCGTTTTTCATCTTTGGTCCCTTGCAGGAGATCGGCAACATCATATTAAGCTATCGCGAGGCAGAAGCCTCTCTGTTCAATTTTAAGAACCTGATGAAAAAGGCTCCGGAGCCAATGCCATTGAAACCAACACATTTAGGACCAGTTGAAAAATTGGATTTTAGAAATGTTAGTTTTCAACACCAGACTGCTAAGCACAAAGCAATAGATGATATCAGCTTTTCCGCCACTTTAGGTGAAACCATTGCATTTGTTGGTCCTTCAGGTTCCGGCAAGACGACCCTCATGAAACTACTTGTTGGTTTGTATCGTCCGCTGGATGGTAAAATTTTTTATAATGGACTGGATGAGAATCAAATAGATTTCAATGACCTGCGCAACCAGATAGGTTTTGTGACACAGGATACGCAGTTGTTTTCAGGTACAATAAAAGAAAACCTGATGTTTGTGAATCCCGTTGCTTCAGAGGAAGATTTATTTGCTGCTTTGCAGATGGCTTCATGTCAAAACCTATTGGCTAGGGCAGAGAAAGGACTTGATACTATGATAGGTGAAGGCGGACTTAAATTATCAGGCGGTGAAAAACAACGCCTGAGCATAGCGCGTGCTTTATTGCGCAAGCCTCGTTTGTTGATCTTTGACGAAGCTACTTCGGCACTTGATTCCATTACTGAAGAAGAGATCAGTAGGACCATTCGCAGGGTTTCTGCACTAAATAATCAGATCACCATTTTGATTGCCCACCGTCTATCCACCATTATGCACGCTGACAGGATATATGTATTGGAGAGGGGAGAAGTAGTAGAAACCGGCACACACGAGAATTTACTGGAAGAAAAAGGCCTGTACTACGCCATGTGGCGCCAGCAGATAGGAGAACGGAAGGAAACGGTTGTTTAAATTTGGTTCAATACGGCAAACGTGACTACGCCATTTACTTCTTTGGCTTAAATGAAATGGGCACAAAAATAAAAAAGCCGCTTTTAGCGGCTTGAATAGGAATCTATGATAGATAATTTCAGAATCAAAAACTAGTGTTTAATCTATAACAAGTGGTTCCAGTTGTTTCAGAATTTGTTGCCAGCCAGTATAAGTGTCAGGTTTGGTCAGGTACATGGCTGCGCCAAGTCGTTTGCACATTTCCATATCTATTTTACTGGCAGAGGTTGTAACGATGATTACAGGAATGTCTTTAAACTCAGGCATGGCTTTAAGGCGCTGTAATGTTTGCCTGCCATCAAGAGTTGGCATATTTAAGTCAAGGATAATGGCCGCGGGTTTACTGTCTTCATTGCAGTTAGCAAGATAGGCTAAGACTTGTTTTCCATTTTCTACGAAGTCAATATACATTGGAGAAGCCATGGATTTGCAAGCCTCGCTTACCCAAGCTTTATCATCTAAATCATCATCAGCGTATAAGACTTTTTTTATGGAATTCACAGTTAGTTGAATTTTCCTTTGTCGCGGCTCAATAAGCTTTCTACAAATGTTCAATCAGAGATTTACATATTAACTTATTTGACATTTACGCAACAAATATGTTATTTACACAAATATATTAGTTTTTCACCAATTGAGCTTATTGTTGAGTTAAAAGATATCAACACATCTGCCTTAAATAATACTTCCCTGCGGTTTATAATTTTTCCACAATTCCGGCAATTCCCTGTCCGCCACCTACGCAGGCTGTCACCATACCATATTTTTTGTTTTCTCTTTCCAGCTCATTTAAAATTTGAACAGTTAATTTGCAACCGGTACAACCCAGAGGATGGCCCAATGCTATTGCACCTCCATTTTTATTGACTATTTCGGAATTTAATCCAGCTTCCCGGATCACTGCAATTGATTGTGATGCAAAAGCCTCATTTAATTCAATTAAGTCAATATCCGATAGGTTCATATTAGCTTGTTGTAACACTTTAGGAATAGCAGCAACGGGGCCAATACCCATGATGCGTGGATGTACGCCAGCAGATGCACAGGCTATTAATCGCCCTATAGGTTTTAAGTTTAACCGGTTAATTAATCTTTCACTCATGACCAAAACAAAAGCTGCCCCATCACTGGTTTGAGAAGAATTGCCGGCTGTGACTACACCATTCGCTGCAAACACCGGTTTCAATTTTGCTAATACTTCCATTGAAGTATCAGCACGAGGGCCTTCGTCTGTATCGACTATAAAAGTTCTTTTTTGCTTTTTACCTTTTTCATCCAGGTAAACTTCTTCCACATTAATGGGTAAAATGCCCTTTTGGAAATAACCATTGGCAATTGCATTCAATGCCTTTTGGTGGGAGTGGTAAGAAAATTCATCCTGGCTTTCACGGCTAACATTGTATTCTTTTGCCACAGCTTCGGCTGTTAGTCCCATACTTAAATAATAATCAGGATCATCCTTAGCAATGGAATAGGCCGGAACTGTCTTCCAGCCAGCTGTAGGTACCAGGCTCATGCTTTCGGTGCCGCCGGCAATAATGCAATCTGCCATACCCATGCGGATCTTGGCAGTGGCAATGGCAATTGTTTCCAATCCGGAGGCACAATAGCGGTTGACTGTCATTCCTGGTGTATCATAGCCAATACCGCGGGCCGCGATGATACGACCAACCTGAAGGCCCTGTTCAGCTTCCGGTACAGCATTGCCAACAATCACATCATCTACCAGATTTTTATCCAGCTGAGGAACAGAATTCAACAAGCCTTTGATGACTTCAATGGCCAGGTCGTCTGGCCGGAAGAAGCGAAATCCACCACGCTTTGCTTTACCTACTGCGGTACGGTAACCAGCTACTATATAAGCTTCCTGCATATGTTCAAATTTGTGTTCTTATAAAATTAAGAATTTACACTCAGCCTTAAAAGTAGAGTTTTGTCGTTCCATCTCATTTACGCTATCCTTATCTTCGCACCCCCATGTATCAACAACTTAGAAGCATTTTATTCCGGTTTCAGCCAGAAACGGCGCACCATATTTCAATGTTCGGATTAAGAACCTTGAGCTCAATTCCTTTTGTCCGTAAAAGTCTTTCAAAACTGTTTTCCCCAAAACGCCTCGATGGGGGTTCTTCTCTTGTCACCAAACACTTTGGTTTGACTTTTAAAAATCCAATCGGCCTAGGTGCTGGATTTGATAAGAATGCCAATTATTTGAGCGAATTGGAGATGTTGGGCTTTGGTTTTGTTGAAATAGGTACGGTGACTCCAAAAGCCCAGCCGGGCAATGATCAGCCACGATTATTCAGGTTGCCACAGGATAAAGCCCTGATCAACAGAATGGGATTTAATAATGAAGGGGTTGAAGTTGTTGCTAAGAGGTTAAAGGCATGGAAAGAACGTCAATTATCCATGGGCAATGGCCAATCGCGTACGCATTTACCACTCATTATCGGTGGTAATATTGGTAAAAACAAGGTGACACCTAATGAGGATGCATGGAAGGATTATGAGATCTGCTTTAAGTCATTGCATGACTACGTAGACTTTTTTGTCGTAAATGTTAGTTCTCCTAACACCCCAGGCTTGAGAGAGCTGCAGGAAAAGGATGCTTTGAAAAGAATTCTGACTCACCTTCAGACGCTGAATAAAGATTATAAGCAGCCTAGACCTATTCTGTTGAAGATTGCACCAGATCTTACCTGGACCCAGATCGATGATGTGGTAGACCTTGCTAAAGAAATCAATCTTGATGGTCTTGTCGCAACGAATACTACAATTGACAGGAGCGGCCTTCAAACAAAAAATGAAGAGGTTCAAGAAATAGGTGCTGGCGGCTTGAGTGGATTGCCCTTACAAAAACGTGCTACTGAGGTCGTTTCCTATATACATAAAAAGACAGGAGGAACGATACCCATTATTGCCAGTGGTGGCATATTTACAGCCAATGATGCCAAAGAGAAAATGCAAGCAGGCGGTATTCTTTGCGAAGTATGGACAGGTTTTATTTATGAAGGCCCTTTTATTGTAAAGAAAATCTGCGATCAGTTGTAAAGTACTATTTGCAATAGGCAATGAGCGGGTAAATTTCATTAAACATTAAACATCTGGACCATGGAAGGGTTATTTTCAATAGATAATATAATTAGTCTTTTTACGCTAGCGCTTTTGGAAGTGATACTAGGAATTGACAACGTGATCTTTGTTTCCATCATCATGGGGCGGCTTCATAAGAGCAAGCAATTAAATGCTAGAAGGCTTTGGATGGTGACTGGTATTGGTGTGCGTGTAATTTTGTTATTCTGCCTGAGCTGGTTGGTGCAGCAAAAAGGGAAACCTCTATTTACTGTCTTTGGCAGAGGCTTCGACCTTGCAAGCCTGGTTATGATTGGCGGAGGATTGTTTCTGCTGTATAAAACTGTAAAAGAAATACACCATAAGCTAGAAGGAGATGAAGCAGCTTTAGAAGACAATGCTACTAAGAAAGCGGCTTCATTTGGAGCTGCCATTCTTCAAATTATCATCGTTGATATGATCTTTTCATTTGATAGTATGATCACAGCAGTAGGTATAGCTAAAGAGCTTCCAATCATGATCATTGCAGTTTGTATTGCGATGGTAATCATGTTTTTATTTAGTCAGAAGATTTCTGACTTTATTCATAAACACCCAACACTGAAAATGCTGGCGCTTTCATTTCTGGTGCTGGTGGCTGTTGTATTATTGATGGAAGGCTGGAATTCAGAGCAGGCGCATGAATTGCATTTGAAAAACTATGTTTATTTCGCGATGGCCTTTTCATTTGGCGTAGAGTTACTGAATATGCGACTGAGAAAGCGTATAACCAAACCCGTTGAACTACGTGGACCAGTGCAAAGAGAGGAAGTTTTAACAGACGATCAGGCACATTAGTTTTGATAGGTTATCGACTATACATTTCTTAACAGTGCTGCTGCAACCATACCTGCTGTTTCTGTGCGCAGGCGGGTATTACCTAAAGCTACAGGCTGAAACTTATGTTGTAATGCTATATTGATTTCCTGAAGACTGAAATCTCCTTCTGGGCCGATAAGGATGATTGATGATTGTTTTGTGGAGAATGCGGCCAGTTGCTGCTTTTGCTCGGGAAGGCAATGTGCTATATATTTCTGCTCATAGTGAAATTCCTGCTGGAGCTGACCATTTTTATTTGATTGAATCACCACTTCTTCAAACAGTGTTGGCTGATGCAGTACAGGCAACCAGCACTGTTGAGATTGGAGCATTGCGCTGATTAGTATTTGCTGCAACCTTTCATGCCTGAATTTCTCCTTTTCTGTTCTTTCGCAAATCAAAGGAATGATCTCGTTAACACCAATCTCAGTTGCTTTTTCGAGGAACCATTCGAACCGTGAATTGTTTTTAATAAGTGAAATGGCAATGGCTATTTTGGGTGAAAGCTGTAATTCAGTTTCTGTTTCTAAAATTTTTACTTCGCACTTTTTACGTTGATCATTGATGATTTCAGCTGACGCCTTTATTCCCCTGCCATTGGTTAACAGCAATTGCTCGCCAACCTTCATGCGCAATACCTGGGTGATATGTTTGGATGTATCTTCATCCAGTACGATATCACCAGCTGCTATATCATCAATGTAAAAAAAGGGTAAGGCCATGATTATTTCAAGCTTTCAATTAATTCCTATCCGAACTTTCCCGTAATCATCAGAGGTTTAGAAAGGATCATCATCATCTTGAAGGTCATTCATTTTACTACCAGTTTGAATATACATACGAGGACCGTCTTCATCTGGCACCGGTTTAAAGTTAGATGGGAGATTTCCTCCAAAATTGCCGGCCGAATCATCAAAGAATCGCTGAATTTCCAGGCGGGCCCTCAATACAATAGTTTCCAGCGAACCGTTACGGTGTTTGGCTATACGGATGTGCGTTTCACCTCGGTTGCTTTCTCCCATTTCATTGTTATTGATATTATAGTATTCAGGACGGTAGATAAAGCAAACCATGTCGGCATCCTGCTCGATGGCTCCAGATTCACGAAGGTCACTCAGCTGCGGCATTTTGTCGCCGTCCTTTCTTTTTTCAACTTCCCGGCTTAACTGAGACAATGCAATGATTGGCACCTGCAACTCTTTAGCGAGACCCTTAAGGTTACGGGAGATGGTACTGATCTCCTGTTCACGGTTGGAGCCTTTGTCTCCGGTTCCGCTCATCAACTGCAAGTAGTCGATGATGATGAAGCCGATATTATTCATACTTTTTAAGCGGCGGCATTTGGCGCGCAATTCAAAGATGTTCAGGGCGGCAGAATCGTCAATGAAGATGGGTGCCTGGGCGAGCCTTTGGATACCCTTTGCATAGAGCTGTTTCATTTCGTGTTCTTCCATCTTACCCCGGGCAATTTTCTCCAGCCAGATCTCACTTTCTGCCGATAAGATACGTTGTACCAGCTGACTGGCACTCATCTCAAGGGAGAATACCGCAACTGGCGTAGGTTTGGTAGGGTGCAGGGCCGCATTACGGGCTAGGTTAAGCGCGAAGGCTGTTTTACCCACGGCAGGACGGGCCGCCAGGATAATCAAGTCGGTATTTTGCCAGCCGTAGGTTACTTTGTCCAGGCTGGGGAAACCACTAGGAACACCGGTGATATCTTCGTTCCGGTGGCGCAAGTCTTCAATACGTTGTATTGTTTGTACCAGTACCGAGTCGATGGATTTATAACTATTTTTCAGGTTGTTACTGGTTACCTCGTACATTTTGCTCTCTGCCATATCCAGAAGGTCGAACACATCGGTGCTGTCTTCGTAAGCTTCGGAGATGATTTCACCACTGATGCGAATGAGTTCACGTTGGATGAACTTCTGCAGCACAATACGCGAGTGAGCTTCAATGTTGGCAGAGGAAACGACGCTATTGGTTAGTTTTGTAACATAGTATGGACCGCCCACGATATCCAGTTCTTCGCGGAATCTTAATTCTTCCACTACTGTCAGGATATCAATAGGCTGGCTTTTATTCGCCAGGCCTTGCATGGCCCGGAAGATGCGCTGATGCGCATCTACGTAAAAACAATCTGGTTTCAGGATTTCAATTACGGTATCAAAAGCTCCTTTTTCGAGCATAACGGCACCGAGTATGGCTTCTTCCAGTTCTCTTGCCTGTGGCGGCACTTTGCCATACACCATTGTACTCAGGTCCACAGAGGCCTTTCTTCTTTGCTTTTTGTCGCGATTGAGGTTTGAAACATCCATAAAATTCAGAAAATAGGTTAAACCATTGATTTTTTATCAATGACAAAAAGGTTTCGACCAGACTTGTAACATGTATTGATGGCTATAACTCTAAGTGTTATCACTAAGCCAGTTTGTAAAGATACTGGCAGAAATAGGTGATATCCTTTCCATTCGCCTTTTATTTGTTTCCACAACTCCAGGCAACCTTTATGCACATTTTTATGACAGTTATTCACTAAAAAGCAATGGTTTGACACAAAGTTGATACAATTTTCGCACCTGGAAATGGGATGTGAACAATTAAGCTTTACCAACACTTAGGTTTGGCTAGCAGCGAAGGTGAAGTGTAGATTGTATGATATTGTATGTTAATATGGGGCGATTTAAAAAGGAAATGGAAAATCAAATTGAGATTGGGAAGTGATCTTAACGGCGAGGTTTGAACGGAAAACTCTTATAATATATTTGGTATTTATTTTATATTAAGGAGCTTTTTATAATTTGCCTTATGTTAATTTGTTTTTTTGCTAGTTATTGATATTTTTATTATGCAATTTTTCCCATTTTAAAAGAATAGGCATTGCTTTTGCTAAGACGCACTTTGCCGAAGGATCCTAAACATCCTATCCAACTTCCGACCCATTAGAATTTATTGACGACTAACTGCTGATGAAATAAGCATTTCTTGTAAATCCTTTTCTCATAACCCTATGTTTTGGCTTTAAGAAAACAATTCTTTTAAACCAATGGATAATTTCAAACCAAAATCTTTACAAAATGCCTATTGGCTTTGGCTGGCTGGTTTTTTTGGCTGCCTGGGATTTCACCGCTTTTATTTGAAAAAGAAAAAGACTGCAATTATATGGATGTGTACAGCTGGCTTTTTCGGTATCGGTGCACTGGTCGATCTGTTTCTCATGAACTGGCTGGTCAAGCGGTACAACCTGATTGAAAAAATGAAGGCGTTGCAGGCTGAAATGGACCAGGCTGCCATCTGGAAAGAACGATTTGCCCGTGTACAGAGATATGCTGAAGCTGCTGCTAAACACGATCGAGAGTTAAAGTTGCAAGAAGAGATCAAGCAATTGAAGGAAGAATTGGTGTTGAGATAAGTTGTCTTTAAAGTATTGAACTGATTCTGCTACCAGATTGTTTGCTGTTACTTTAAATGAAGTCATATGGCCGTCGACCGTGCATTTCTTTCCTTTCTCCGCACCGGCCTATATTTTTCTGTTGCTTGTATTACCATCAAAGAATTGGTAGACCTGTCTATTTGCTCCGTTTATACATGTCTGTTACCACTGCTCTTGCTTATAAAATAATTAACATGCCTGTATTTGTCATAATGTAGGGGCGCTTTTAGATTTGGGAACAAATACCTGGCGCATATGAAGTTTTTCTACTTACCTCTTTTTATTGTTGTTATTTCGTTCTGCTCTTGCAGAAAAGATGTTCAAAAACCAGGGTCGGTTTCGAATTTGCCTGACGAGACTGCAACTTTATTAAGAAAGTTTACATATCCTGCCAGCAATACAGCAGATTCTGTGAGCTTTGTACTAAGTAGAGATTCCATTAAGATATCTGGCAGCAACAATACGGGCAAGCAATTGATTTTGGCAGTGGATATTCCTTATCCTCAAGGAAACGATTATATTAAATTTACTATTAATGAAGGAAAGCTGAAACCTGGTCTTGTAGGTGCATACACAATCGTGTCTTCTCCGGTTGGCGGACTTCAGGGTGATGCACAGGTGAATTACAGGTATAAAAAAGACACATACTCATATGTAGAATTTTATCCTGGGAATGCTGATGGTGTTTTACAATTTACTTCTTATGACCCCGGGCAGAAGCTATTGGCAGGTACGTATAGTTTTCATATAAATAGCTTACATAATCCTAAAATTGGAATGAATTGGGTAGAGACGAGGATTGATGTGAAGGGAAGTTTTGGAAATATGCAGATAAAGTAAAATAGTTTTTAGATTAGTAGAAAAGCCCCGCATAAGTGGGGCCTTTTTTAATTGTTGACAATCTTTGATAAGATGGGTTTGTTAATGATAGTGCATATTTAAGACAAGCATATCTTATTGAAGTTCAGTAGCGTATAAGTGTTTTTTGCAAAAAATACTTTAGAAAAGCTTGCATTTTATACAGCGCATGTATAAATTTAATGTGTCTTTAATATTGAACTTATTATTTATCTTCTGAATAATAAGAATTAGGCTTAACCTGTGTAAGGCTACACCAAAACTAACTTTCAATATATGGTAAAGAAATCTTTATACAGGAAGATATTATTCCCTGTAGCAATTGTTATTTCAAATTTATCTTTTCCCATTTCTTTTTGCTTTGCTGCAGATATTACATCTGCTGGCAATGGCAACTGGCAGACCTCAAGTACATGGATTGGTGGTGTAGTTCCTCAAAGTGGAGACAATGTCTTTATTCAACCAGGACATACCATTACCGTTTCTGTGACATCAGCAATTAATTCTATTACATTTTTAAATACGAGTTCTATTCAAGGACAGTTAACTGTGAGTCCAGGTGTTGTTTTAAATGTTACCAAAGGGATTTTGCTTCAAAATGCTGCAAGCAATAGCACTAATGCTACAATTCAAGGCGGAGGTAAGATATTTTGTGAATCCGTAAAAGTTGGGTCTATAATAAAAGATCCAATCCAAGTATGCTCTTCAACATTAACATCGACTATATCCGAATTAGAAATTTCAGGTGATCTTATAGTAAGAGCAGAAGTAAATGGTAATAATCTGGGCCATTCTTTATTCTATATAAGTTCAGGTTCTGTTATGGTTAAAGGTACTGTCATTTTGGACGCAGATTCAGATGGAGGTAATAGACCAACGTCTTGTCTTAGTCTAAATGTTAGCCCGGGAACAGGTACACTTGATCTTGCTGGTGCAATTCCGTTCTCTATGCCTGGTTCTGGAATCGTTGCTCTATACTTAAATGGAAGTAGTTCCACAATTAAATATTCAAGGAATGGTGACCAAACAATTTATACAATGGATTATAAAAATTTAAGACTTTCAGGAGGAGGTATCAAATCTGTATCAGGTATATTTAAAATTAATGGAACGCTTACAATTGATGATGGCGTTACTTTGAACCAGGCAACTGCTAGTATTACAATTCCAAACAACGGCTCTCTTGTTGTGAATGGTACCTTGGACTTTACTTCTCCGATTGGAGTAATAAAGCCGCAAGGAGGAATGACAAAATTGACTATGGGCCCAAATGGCTATATTAGAACAATTAATCATGGAGGCTTGGGTAGAAGTAGTGATGCCTCTTTTGAACGAATCAGCACTAATGTTGATTGGGATTTAAATAGCCTCAGTTCTAATGGCACGGTTGAATACTATCGAAGTACAGCACCAACTGATGGTCCGATTAATACTCAGATAGTAACTGATCTTGATTATAATAATTTGATTATTAGTGGCACGATGCAGAAAAGCTGGATGCTTGGGCAAAACCATACAGTTAATGGCAATTTCACTATTTTAACTGGAGCCCCTTTATTATTAGCGGGTAAGTATGTCCTGAGTATTAAAGGTAATTGGTTCAATAATGGAGATCAATTTACCGCAGGATTTGGTACAATTTCCTTTAATGGAACTGCCCGTCAGAAAGTAGATGGTTCTTCTATAACTACGTTCAATAATTTGATCATTGACAATGAAAATGGTGTTGAATTGACCCAAAGCGCTAATGTTTATGAAGTCCTTACTTTGAATAAAGGCTTATTAACGATTCCTGTTTCTAAAACATTAGCATTAACAAATTTCAGTTCAAAAGAAATATTAGGCAAGCCATTCAGTGCTACTAAGCATATTGTTACGCAAGTAAATAATAGTGGGCAAATGGGAATTTTGCATGTAATTAATATTCCAGCTAATACGAGTTATTTATTTCCAGTTGGTAATGGTACCTATTATTTACCAGCAACAATAATACCCTCCTCGAGTAATGATTTCGGGATCACTGTTTTTAAGGGTATTACCGCAAATGGAAAACCTGGATTCCCCCTGGAAGAAGCCCAAAGAAAGAATGTTGTCAATGTTGTTTGGGATGTAACAGGAACTAAAAATTTAGCGACAGATATAAGTTTGAGCTGGCCTAAAGGCCAGAATCTGGAAGGAACTAATGTCTTGACAGCTCTTGAAAATGGAACAGGGTTAGGTATTTCACATTTTACAAATGGAAATTGGGATGCTCCATCAGGTACTTTTGATGCTGTTAACTACACGGCTACCAGAATGAATATTGCTACTTTTTCACCCTTTGCTGTTGGGATTGCCGGTTTTGATGTGTTGCCAGTTCATTTTTACAATGTAAGGGCCTCTAAGCAATCTTCCGGAGTGGAAGTGGAATTTACCAATCTAACAGAATCAGGCATTGCGTATTATGATATTGAGCGGTCAGTTGGTGGACAAATATTTTATGCTGTGAAGAGAATAACTCCTGCTAAGAATGATAATGGTAGTGCATCTTATACATGGATAGATAATAATAATTTAGAAGGGAAGATTGTTTACAGAATTAAGGCAGTGGAAACTAGCGGTAAGTTTATATTTAGCGATTCTGTAAGCATTAGGTTAGAAGCTAAATATAGTGGTATGAATGTGTTTGCTAAGGATGGTCAGGTTTCTTTGCAGATTAGTGACTTGCCGGCTGGTAAATACATGTGTCGTATTTTGAATACAGCAGGACAGGTGGTAAGTGTTGAATACATTAACCATGGAGGAGGAGCTTTAACCCATTTAACATTAATAAACCTTGTTAAGACTGGAGTTTACATTTATTATATACAAGGTCCTGTGCAAATGCAGAAGAAATTCGTGATGCAGTAAAAATTGGCATTATTGTTAACAGCTGGTATCCAGTAATTTTGATGAGGATAGCTGTTAAAACAATGATCCCGTTCAATTTGGAAGCTGAACGGGATCATTGTATATTGTAATGATTACTTTTTATTTAAGCTACAGCCTTGTTCACCAATTCTGCTGCTTCGCTGAGCAAGATGGCGCTCTGTACTTTCAGTCCGCTTTCGTCGATCAGCTTCTTGGCTTCTTCGGCGTTGGTACCTTGCAGACGTACAATGATAGGAATGTTGATGTTACCCATATTCTTGTAGGCATCAATAACACCCTGAGCTACACGATCACAACGTACAATACCACCAAAGATGTTAATAAGGATGGCTTTTACTTTGGGATCTTTCATGATAATGCGAAATCCTGCTTCAACGGTCTGCGCGTTGGCAGTACCACCCACGTCCAGGAAGTTGGCCGGCTCACCACCGCTTAATTTGATCATGTCCATAGTGGCCATAGCCAAACCAGCACCGTTTACCATGCAACCTACGTTTCCATCCAGTTTTACAAAGTTCAGATTGTGCTTGCCTGCTTCTACTTCTGTAGGATCTTCTTCAGTGAGGTCGCGCAGAGCAGACAGGTCCGAGTGACGCATCAATGCATTGTCATCCAGGTTCATCTTGCAGTCTACAGCAACAATTTTATTGTCAGCTGCTTTAAACAGCGGGTTGATTTCCAGCATGCTGCAATCCAATCCTACATATGCATTGTAGAGGTTGGTTACAAATTTGGTCATGTTCTTAAAGGCCTCGCCATGGAGTCCTAAGTTGAAGGCAATTTTGCGAGCCTGGAAACCTTGTAGGCCGCCACCAGGGTGTACCCACTCTTTGTATATTTTTTCAGGCGTATGGTGCGCTACTTCTTCGATGTCCATACCCCCTTCGGTGCTGTACATAATCACATTCTGGCCTTTAGCACGATCCAGCAGGATAGAAAGATAAAATTCTTTCCGCTCGGTTGGCCCTTCATAATACATATCCTGGGCTACCAGGATCTTGTTCACTACTTTTCCAGCTTCTCCGGTTTGAATGGTAACCAGTGTACCTCCCAGGATCTTTTGAGCGGTATCGCTTACTTCATCCAGTGATTTTACCACTTTTACGCCATGTACGCCGGTTTCGCGTACTTTACCTTTACCGCGGCCACCAGCATGGATCTGGGCTTTTACCACGGCAAAGTTGCTGCCGTATTGAGTTTTGATTTGACGGTAAGCTTCTTCGGCTTCGTGTGGGGTGCTACAGGCATATCCTTCCTGTACGGGGACATTAAATTTTTTTAGCAGTTCTTTCGCCTGATATTCATGCAAGTTCATGACCTAAAAATTTTGCGCAAAGATAGGGGTGAGTAAAAGAGTTTCTAGTCTTTTGTTTTGTTTTTACGGCATTTTGGTGCCATTTTATGGAATTTCTTATAAATAAAAATAAATTTAATATTATTTATATGCCCATACAAGATGAAGGTAGCTAAAAATAAACAAGAAAAACATTAGTTCTTATACTTCGATCCTTCATTTTTAATCCAAGCCGCTGTCTATCCTTACCTACACCTGCTCATTCTCATCAGGCGGAATCAAAGGCTCCTCGTTATTGATGATTTCCTGCATATCTCGGTTGTTGGGAATATGACCAGTTTCTTCCAGCATCCGCATGTCTTTGGCGTCTTTTAGAAATTCAGATGCAAAGATGAAGTTGTTGAGACGTTCATTTTTACTGAAAATGATCTCCTTTTTATTGCCTTCCCACTCTTTACGGCCTTGGTACATATAAATGATATTGTCACCAATTTCCATTACGCTATTCATATCATGCGTATTGATGACTGTTGTAATATTATATTCCTTGGTGATATCGTCAATAAGTTTATCAATAAGTCCAGATGTTTGGGGGTCCAGGCCGGAGTTGGGTTCATCTACAAATAAATATTTTGGGTTCAGCACAATAGCGCGGGCGATACCCACCCGCTTCATCATGCCACCTGATAATTCTGCCGGGAACTTTTTGTTGCTGCCTTTTAGGTTTACCCTTTCCAAAACTTCATTTACCCTTTCCAGTTTTTTCTTGTGGCTGTCGTTTGTAAACATTTTCAGGGGGAAGATGATGTTGTCTTCAACAGTCATGCTGCTGAAGAGGGCAGAGCCCTGGAAGAGCATACCAATCTCTTTGCGGATCTCTTTTTTCTGTTCAATGGTCATTTGGGTGAAGTTCTGGCCATCGTATAGAATGTCACCCTTATCGGGCCGGAATAAGCCTACGAGGCACTTCATAAAAACAGTTTTCCCACTACCACTTGATCCGATAATCAGGTTACATTGCCCTGGTTCCATTTTCCAGCTAACGTCTTCTAAAACTGTCTTCTCTTCAAAGCTCTTCTTTAGGTTTTTTACTTCGATCATATATAAAACAATGTTTTTAGTAAATAGATGAGGCTTAATAACCAGGCAAATACAAATATTAATTTTACAAAAAATAATAAATTAGTTGATTGATTTTCACTAAAAATCTCGTACCAATACATGGGAAAGAAGTAGCGTTTGATTTTTTCTGTTGATTTATAAGCCTTTTTTAAATTTATGTGATGGTAAAAATAATACTGATCATTATCTTTAAAATAGGTAGTTACAAATGAATTGTTCTTATCCAACAGGCTTTTTCCTATTTTATTATTTGTTGAACTGACTAACGAAATTTCCTGAAATGAGTTTACTTTATTATGAAAGTCAACAAAATTTAAATATCCATTCTGTCTGGTTTCAGATATCAAAATATTATTAGTTATATCTACCATTACCCACTTACCCAATTCTGGTATAAAACATTCGTTTATCGTATGATGATTTCCAGGATGAAAGATTTCAATATAGCGAGTTGCAATGTTTTGCGACCAGCAAAAAGTAAGCATCATTGAAGCATATTGTCCGCACCAGAGTTCTTCTTTTCTATTTTGTTTTAAAAACCTGTAAAGTGGTATTGCTGATAAATACAGTGAATTCTTGGTAGGCATTCCTGTTTGTGCATGGAATTCATTGTAAATAAAATTCCCAATCGTTAAAACTTTTTCTATTGTAGAGGTTTTTTTCTTTATTTCGGTATTCTTCTGTAAAATGTTGTCTGCCTCCTTAATTTCTTTTTTATCTAGGTTTTCATAGAATTCTTTCCATTTGTTTGAGCCTGTAGAATCATACGGCATATACAATGAATTGTAATTGATATATGCCTTATACTGGAAATAGTCCCTGTAATAGAAAATAATGAGGTTCAACACAGACAAAATGCCGAAGATCAATAGTGCATTATTCCGAATAATTGTTTTTTTCATTATTATAATAATAAAGCCGCCAATATATAATCGGCAAACAGTATGGCTATACAGCTTACAACGACCGCTTTGGTGCTGGCGCGACCAATTTCCAGGGCACCGCCCTTTACGTGATAGCCAAAATAGGCCGGTATGCTGGAAATGATAAATGCAAAGGTGTAGGCTTTTGCCATGGCAAAGAAAACATTATAAGGTATAAAGTCCGCGAAAAGTCCTTTATCGTATGTAGTCCCTGAGAGGATACCCGCTGCGGAGCCAGCCAGTCGTCCACCCCAAATACCCAGTGCCATAGAAATGATCACCAGCATAGGGATCACCACCAGGGCTCCTAAGATTTTAGGCAAAACCAGGTAGGCTTTTGTGTTGATACCCATAATCTCGAGGGCATCAATTTGTTCTGAAACCCTCATATTCCCCAGTTCTCCGGCAATCTTGCTGCCCACTACGCCTGCCAGTACAATGGATACTAGAGTAGGGGAGAATTCTAGTATAACAGTATCTCTTACGATGGTGGAAATGGTAGAAAGGGGAATAAGTGGGCTTACCAGCTGATAGGCTGTCTGAACCGTGGATACAGCGCCCATGAAAATGGAGATGATCGCTACAATACCCAAAGAGCCAATGCCGATTTCGGCACATTGGTGCATAAATTCTTTCCAGTACATTTTCCAGTTTTCCGGTTTGGAAAACATACCTTTTAACATCAGGATATACTTGCCAACTTCACTTAGAAAGTTCATAGTTATTTAAGATTAGTAATTCATTCATGATCACATTGCCTGTTGCCTGTTCCGTTTCAATCGCTTCCACCAGGGTGAGCGGTTAATGGCTTCCTGGGTAGCTGTTTGGTTTTTTGTTTGTGCATCTGTGACGGCAATGATACCCATATTTACAATATTTCGGACAGAGCTGCCTAGTTGCAGTATATGCACTGGCTTATTCAGTCCTAACAAAATGGGGCCAATGGCGTCAGCCGCACCTAGCTCTTTTAATAAATTGTATGCAATGTTTCCAGATGCAAGGTTAGGAAAGATCATTGTATTGACATCCTTATCCACCAATTCACTGAAAGGATAGTTTTCTCTCATAAGTTCTTTGTTCAAAGCCGTACTTGCCTGCATTTCGCCGTCTACGATCAATGTAGGCATACGTTCTTTTACAATTTTCCTTGCATTGGCCACTAATTCTGCTTCCGGTGAATTGCTGCTGCCAAAGTTAGAATAGCTCAGCATGGCTATGCGTGGAATGATATTAAAGTTGCGCACTTCTCTAGCTGTCAACAATGTGATCTCTGCCAATTCTTCTGCTGTAGGATTAAAGTTTACTGTTGTGTCAGCTAAAAAAAGTGGTCCTTTCTTGGTAAGCATCAGGTACATGCCTGCAATCTTTTTTACGCCTTCATCCGTACCAATCACCTGAAGTGCAGGACGAATGGTGTCTGGATAATTTTTTGTCAGGCCGGAAATCATAGCATCAGCATCACCCATTTCTACCATCATGCAGCCGAAGTAGTTTCGGTCTTTCATGATCTTTTTAGCCTCATAATAATTAAAGCCCTTACGTTGCCGCTTTTGAAAGAATACTTCAGAATAGGCATTGCGTTTTTCTTCCATGGCATCGCTTCGCGGGTCAAAGATAGGAAGCCCTTCGAGGTCTATACCATTGGCTTGTGCAATAGTTTGTATTTTGGTTTCGTCGCCTAACAAGATGGGGTATCCAATGCCTTCATCAATGATGATTTGCGCAGCTTTCAGGATCTTGGCGTTATCCGCTTCGGCAAACACAATTCTTTTGGGGTCTCTTCTTGCCTTGTTGCCTAATATGCCCATAACCTGGCTATCGAGGCCTAACCTGCGGTTCAAATCGGCTCGGTATTTCTCCCAATCATTAATTGGTTGCTGGGCAACACCACTATCCATGGCAGCTTTGGCAACCGCCGGAGCCACAGTCGCTAATAAACGAGGGTCTAGTGGCTTGGGGATAATATAATCAGGACCAAAAGTGATGGTTTTAGTATTATAGGCAAGGTTTACAATATCCGGCACTGGCGATTGGGCCATCTCGGCGAGAGCCTTTACAGCAGCCAGTTTCATTGGTTCATTAATCTGTGTAGCCCGTACATCCAGTGCACCGCGGAAGATATAGGGGAAGCCTAATACATTATTTACCTGGTTAGGGTAATCACTCCGGCCAGTTGCCATAATGATATCGTTACGGGCTGAAGTAGCGTCGTGCCAGCTTATCTCCGGGTCAGGGTTGGCCATTGCAAACACAATAGGGTTTTTGGCCATGCCTTTGATCATATCTGCAGTTACTACATTTCCTACACTCAGGCCCAAAAATACATCTGCGTTTTTCAATGCAGTGTTCAGCGTAAGTTCGGCACTTGCATTTGCAAATTTGAGTTTAAACGCTTCCAGGTCGGTGCGGCCACGATGTAAGGGACCTTTAATATCAAATACATAAAAGTTTTCGGGCAATGCACCTAAGGAAACATAAAGTTCCATACAAGCCATTGCCGCAGCTCCGGCTCCATTCACTACAAAGCAGACTTTGTCTATTTTCTTCTTTTGCAGTTGCAGGGCATTCAATAATGCAGCTGCACTGATGATGGCTGTACCGTGCTGGTCGTCATGCATTACGGGGATTGTCAATTGTTCCCGCAAGGATTTTTCAATTACAAAACATTCGGGCGCCTTGATATCTTCCAGATTAATGCCCCCAAAAGTCGGCTCCAGCGCTTTTACGATCTGTATAAATTTTTCAGGATCTTTTTCGTTGATCTCAATGTCAAACACGTCAATGTCTGCAAAAATTTTAAACAATACACCCTTTCCTTCCATTACCGGTTTACTTGCTTCAGGGCCAATATCCCCCAGCCCCAGGACTGCCGTACCATTACTGATCACGGCTACCAGGTTGCTTTTTGCAGTGTATTTATAAACGGATTCTTTATTTGCGGCAATTTCTTTACACGGCTCTGCCACTCCTGGCGAGTAAGCTAAAGAAAGATCGCGTTGGGTTTTCGCTTCCTTTGTAGGCACTACTTCAATTTTACCAGGACGGTCTTTAGCGTGGTACCTCAGTGCTTCTTGTTTTCTTAAATTGTTTTGCATATAATATTGGTTAGAAATAAATGAGACATCTGCTCAAATCATTTCCCGTTTTAATGGCAGCTCGAATTTTAGCGCAAAATACAAACAGATTTCTGCAGCGAAAGATAAAACGTTTACGGGCACATTATGCAGCCATGGCATGTGTTTTGAAATAGTACATAAAACCCATTATTATGGCAGAAAAGAAAACAACTAGCCAGAAACGCTCTACGACAGCAGGGCGCTCAGGTCAGTCGCAATCGACGAAAACATCAAGTTCAAGGAGTTCTTCAATCGGACGCTCCGGCAGTTCTAGTGCACGCTCCGGCAGTTCAAGCGGCCGTACTTCCAGTTCAACTTCAGGTGGCCGTTCTGCTGCATCAAGCGGACGTACTACAACTTCAAAAAGCAGCACGGGCACCAGACGTACAACCGGTGGTACCCCAAGTGAAAAAAGTACAAGAAGTGAATCCACCAGCAGGGGTACAAGTTCAAAACTCGGAACCAAATCTTTAGCATCATCAAACAGGGGAAGTACCAGCAGAAACATTACATCAAAAACTTCTTCAACATCAGGACGGAGTTCCAGTGGCTCATCTGCAAGGGGCGCTTCTTCAAATGAAAGAAGTACAATAGCAGGAAGAGCAGGTTCTTCAAGCAGTAAAGCTTCATCAAGCGGCAGTAAAACATCTGCTTCAAACATGAGAGGCTCTTCAACCGGAAAAGGAAATATGCCAGGAAGTTCATCCTCAAGGAGTTCAACTTCAAGAAGTACTTCTTCCGGACGCAGTTCCTCTTCCAACAGAAGTTCTTCTTCAGGAAAGAACTCTGGTTCTAGAGGAAGGAATATGTAATATTTAGTTTATAGTTGATGATTGAACTGACCATTAAAACCACTTTCCTGGTTTGCACTTACCGGATCAGGAAAGTGGTTTCTTATTATCATCACACAGAATTAGTAACGACAAACTTATTTTGCAGTAGCTCCAAAGGTTGCCATCATACCTATTCCTATTTCAATAGCAGCTTCGTCTACGTTAAAAAGAGGGGTGTGAACACCTGCAGTAATACCTTTGGCTTTATTGGCTGTTCCTAGTCGGAAAAAGCAACCCGGAATTTGTTGCGAGTAATAGCCAAAGTCTTCAGCTCCCATACGCATTTCAGTTTCTTGAACGTTTTCGGAACCCATGAAATCTTCTGCTATACTTTTAGCACGTTGGTACAGCTCTGCATTGTTGTATACGCATGGGTAGCCTACATCAATGTGAATATCGGCTTCACCGCCCATGGCTTGTACCAATTCAAGCGTTTGCTTTTTAATTAGTTCATGTGCTTTAAAACGCCATTCTTCGTCCATCGCTCTAAAAGTTCCCATTAATTTTACTTCAGTAGGAATTACATTAGTTGTAAATCCACCTTGGAAAGATGTAATAGATAAAACGGAAGGAGAGAAGGGGTTTACATTGCGGCTGATAATTTGTTGCAAGCTTACAACAAGATGAGAGGCAATCAAAATAGGATCAGAAGTCAGGTGTGGGGTAGCCGCATGGCCGCCTTTTCCTTTGACAGTAATATAAATTTCATCAGCACTCGCCATTACCTTTCCTGCACGGAAACTGAGCAAGCCTACTTCGAGCTGTGGATTTACGTGCAACGCGAAAATGCTTTGAGGTTTAGGGTTTTCGAGTACACCTTCTTTAATCAGAAGACTAGCACCTCCAGGGTTCTTTTCTTCACCAGGTTGAAATATCAATTTTACTGTTCCTTCCCATTGGTCTTTTGTTTGAGAAAGAATCTTAGCTGCACCTAACAGGCATGTCGTATGCACATCATGTCCGCAGGCATGCATGACGCCTGGATTTCGTGATTTATAAGGTACATCGTTTTGTTCAGTGATTGGCAAAGCATCCAGGTCAGCTCTTAACGCTACAATCCTGGATTGTGGGTTTTTCCCACCTATAATGCCAACAACTCCTGTGGTCGATTTGATTTCAAAAGGAATATTGTATTCTTTTAGCTTTTGCTGAACGAGTTGAGAAGTTTCAAATTCCTGGTAGCTCAGTTCCGGATGAGCATGCAGGTAACGTCTTATATCAATGAATTCAGCCGTATATTGTTTTGCTAATTCTTTAATTTTCTGAATAACCATAAGCAGTAATCAATTAATTAAATTAAGTTGAAACCCAGAGAATACGTCATTAAATTTTGATTTACAGCTTCAATAATGCAGATCAATGATTCAATACCGTTTTATTGATCCTGTTCCTCGTTATCATCCTTCACAGGTTTCACTTCAATGACATCATTTACAATAAAAACCCCTTTAGGAAACATCGACTTCATTTGCTGCTGGTAACGCACTGCTTCGTCTCTGGTTTTAAAGTTGCCTGCTTTTAATCGGAAAAAAGGCGACTGGTAAGCAAGATAAGCTTTCAATTCAGGGAAATACGTGTAAACCTTTGTTTTAGCAGCAATGGCTTCATCGCGTTTACTGGTATTCATCACCAGCAAACGATAGCCACGCATGGTGCTCCCATACATTTTTTTTGATGCAACATTGATACTGGTTTGTTTCTTTACCAGCAAATCAATGCGTGAATCCTTGTGCACAATGACAGACGAAGCGGTACGGAAGGCTGAATCATTTTGTGCAAAACCAGTAGTTCCGGCAAGCACCAAAACAAGCCATAAGAAATATTTCATCTTTTCATTTTTGTAATATTAAAACCAAAAATAGTTCCAGCATTGTTGCTATAAAGTTAATAGCCTGCACCTGCTACACTTTCGCCCTTGGCGATGGCAACGCTGGCACTACAGCCCAATCGGGTGGCGCCGGCATCCAATAAGCTTTTGGCAAATTCATAATTCCGGATACCTCCGCTGGCTTTTATTTCTATTTGAGACGGTAAATGCTGACGCATCAGTTGCACCGCTTCCACTGTTGCCCCTTTATCTGCATATCCGGTTGATGTCTTCATAAACTGTACAGGATATTTTTGGTATAGCTCGCAGCAGGTAACAATTTCATCATCTGTTAAAATGCCACTTTCAATAATGAGTTTCAGTAAAACCGATCTACCGGCAATCTGTTGCGTGATTGCATTTATTTCTTTCTCCAGGTAATCAAGATCCTTGTTTTTCAAAGCTACAATGTTGATGACCATATCCAGTTCATGAGCGCCATCTTCAATAGCCTGTTTCACTTCGGCGACTTTTGCAGTGTAGTGACTGTAGCCGAAAGGAAAACCGATCACTGTGGCAACTTTAACCTGGGAACCAGAGATCAATCGAGCCGCATCTTTAATGAAATAAGGAGGCACGCATACCGAGGCGAAACCGTATTCTGTGGCTTCCACACAAAGTTTTTCAATTTCTGCCAGTGTCGTATTGGGCTTTAAAATAGTGTGGTCAATGTATTTTGCGATCGTCATGGCGTTAAAAATAATTGGCAAACTTCAATAAAAAATGCCGCAAAACAGCGGCATTTTTTATTTTCTGAATGATCATTTTATTAAAGATCCTTACCGTGGCAGTTTTTATACTTCCTTCCGCTGCCACAAGGACAAGGATCATTGCGTCCAATCTTTGGCCCAACTTTGATGGGTTCTTGCTTGACTGCAGTTTCAGAAGGATCATAATAATCCTTTTCATTCGCTGCATAATCTTCACCAACAGCATCGATCTCTTCCTTGTTCATATGCATATGGCTCATATCTGTTCTTTGTATTTGAGCCTCGTGAACCTGTTGCGGCACTTCTTCCTGCACCGGTAAACTTGCATGGCACAGGAAAGAAACGATTTCCTTGTTCACTTCACTGCTCATGTTCTTGAACAGGTTATAAGCCTCCATTTTATAGATTACCAATGGATCTTTTTGTTCCAGGTAGGCTGTTTGTACGCTCTGTTTCAGATCATCCATAGCGCGCAGGTGCTCTTTCCAGCTATTATCAATGATCGCAAGGGTAATGTTGCGCTCCATAGCATTACACAGTTCCTCACCTTCGGTAGCCAGTGTTTTATCCAGGCTGGCCATTACATTGATTCCTTTACGGCCATCAGTAAATGGTACGATCACATTTTCGATATGGGCGCCCTGTGTTTGGCGGATATTTTGGAAAACAGGGACAGCCTGGGTTTTTACATCATCTTTATGACGTTGATAGTTCTCAATAGCTTCCACATACAGTTGATCCGCCAATGTGTTCATATCTGTTTTTAAGAACTGTTCTTTGTCAATCTTGGTGTCGATAGCAAAGTTGACGATGCAAGCCAGTTTGAAGCCCTCGAAATCTTCTTGTTCGCGGTAAATGCTGATCAGTTCTTCTGCAGTTACAGAGAATGCATTGTCAATATCCAAAGCAAGGCGGTCTCCAAACAAGGCGTGGTTGCGGCGATCATAAATCGCATTACGCTGTTTGTTCATTACATCATCATACTCGAGCAGGCGCTTCCGGATACCAAAGTTGTTTTCCTCTACCTTCTTTTGTGCTCTTTCAATGGACTTGGTGATCATGCTGTGCTGGATCACTTCGCCTTCTTTGTAACCAAAGCGGTCCATCATACCGGCAATACGTTCAGAGCCGAACATACGCATCAGGTCATCTTCCAGCGATACATAGAATTGAGATGTACCAGGGTCTCCCTGACGACCAGCACGACCACGCAGCTGCCTGTCAACACGGCGGCTTTCATGGCGTTCTGTGCCAATAATAGCAAGACCACCCGCCTCTTTCACTCCAGGCCCGAGTTTGATGTCGGTACCACGACCGGCCATGTTGGTGGCAATAGTTACGGCGCCAGCCAAACCGGCTTCAGCCACAATCTGTGCTTCACGGGCGTGTTGTTTCGCATTCAGTACATTATGTGGTATTTTTTTCACCTGCAGGGCGCGGCTTAAGAGTTCACTCACTTCCACCGATGTAGTACCTACAAGTACGGGGCGGCCTGCATTGCGGAGGGCCTCTATTTCATCAATTACAGACTTATATTTCTCGCGCTTGGTTTTATACACAAGGTCCTGCTCATCCTTACGGATGATCGGGATGTTGGTTGGAATGGTTACCACATCCAGTTTATATATGCTCCACAACTCTGCTGCTTCTGTTTCGGCTGTACCAGTCATACCCGCCAACTTGTGGTACATCCGGAAGTAGTTTTGAAGCGTAACGGTAGCATAGGTTTGTGTTGCTGCTTCGATCTTAACATTTTCTTTAGCTTCAATAGCCTGGTGCAGACCATCACTGTATCGACGCCCGTCCAGGATACGCCCGGTTTGTTCGTCTACGATCTTTACAGCACCGTCCATTACCACATATTCTACATCCTTATCGAAAAGAGCATAAGCTTTTAACAGCTGCTGAACACTGTGAATTCGGTCTGCCTTTTGTGAATAATCATTTAAGATCGCTTCCTTTTCGCGTAATTTTTCTTCTGCCGGAATATCTGCCTGCTCAATCTCTGAGAGACGCACGCCAATATCCGGTAATACAAAAAACTCGGGATCTTCTCCAGCCATTGTAATAGCTGCAAGTCCTTTATCCGTTAAGTCAACGGCTTTGTTTTTTTCATCTATTTGGAAAAGAAGTTGTTCATCTACAATATGCATGTTACGCTGCTGGTCAGCCAGGTAGTAGTTCTCTGCTTTTAGCAGTTTTACCTTCACGCCTGGTTCGCTCAGGTACTTGATCAACGGACCATATTTAGGCAAACCACGATAGGCACGGAATAAAAACAGGCCTCCGCTTTTCGGATCATCATCTCCGGCGGCAATTTTCTTTTTAGCTTCGTTCAGGAAGCCGCGGACCAAACGTTCCTGTGCATCTACTAGCTGGTGCACACGGGGCTTCAGAATATGGAATTGTTGGTCGTCACCACGGGGCACCGGGCCTGAAATGATCAATGGTGTACGGGCATCATCGATCAATACACTATCCACCTCATCCACCATTGCATAATGGTGTTTGCGCTGTACCATTTCTTCCGGGGTGTGCACCATATTGTCACGCAGGTAGTCAAAGCCAAATTCATTATTGGTACCGTATGTAATATCTGCATTATAAGCTCTGCGACGGTCTTCAGTGTTTGGCTGGTGTTTGTCAATACAATCCACCGTCAGCCCTAAGAATTCGAAAATGGGTCCGTTCCATTCTTGGTCACGACGGGCCAGGTAGTCGTTCACAGTAACAATGTGTACTCCTTCACCAGCAAGGGCATTGAGATACGCTGGCAGGGTAGATACCAGGGTTTTACCTTCACCGGTCGCCATTTCTGAGATTTTACCCTGGTGTAGTACAATACCTCCAATCAATTGCACATCGTAGTGCAACATGTTCCAGGTAATTTGTCCACCGGCTGCCGTCCATGCATTTTGAAAATAAGCTTTGTCATCCTGGATCCTTATATAGTTTTTGGTAACGCTCAGCTCGCGGTCCAGCTCTGTTGCTGTAGACTCAATCTCTGCATTTTCCTTGAAGCGACGGGCAGTTTCTTTAACTACTGCAAAAGCTTCAGGAAGTAATTCCTTTAAGATTTCTTCTATTTTTTGGTCCCTGTCTTTTTTCAAACTATCTACCTGCTGATAAATAGCATCTTTGCCTGTGAGATCGTTATAAGGAAGTTCATCTGCTTTTTTATTCGTTGCTTCAATTGTTGCATCAATATCTTTCAGATATTCCTTAATACGTTGACGAAACTCATTCGTTTTATTGCGAAGCTGATCGTTGCTGAGGCTTTGGTAAGCGTTGAAGTTCTGATTAATTTTAGATACCAGCGGCATAATGCTTTTCACATCTTTTTCAGACTTGCTGCCACCGAATATTTTTGAAAAAAAGCCCATAATAAATAATTAAAATATAAAATCTAAAGTCGGACAGGTTTTTAACTGTCCGGATTCCTTGTCAAAAAAGATGCTGAACTTGGATCAAAGCCATTTTGACAGAAAGTTCAAAGATAATTGAAATTGGGAATGCTGTTTACAGCTATAGGGAAACCTTAACCTGCTATCAGGGTATTTGTTTTGTTTTATACCAATCTGGCTGGATATTATCTGTAATTTACCTGTATGAAAGGATTTTGTTTCGTTATGGCGGGATTGATCCTGGCTTCATGTACCGATGACGATGTGGTTAAAATAAATAGGAATGAGCCGGGGATATATGCTCATTATGATATAAGGGCAGAGGAGGGGAGTGAAATGGCCACCTGTGTTGTTCGGTTATTTGGAAATCAAACAATGAAAAATGCACTCACCCTTGAAGAACCGTCGAAAATAGAATTAGACGGACATGCCATGAAATTGGATAGTAGCCGGTATTTGGGTCCTTATTATGAACTGCAAAATCCCGTATCAGAATTTGAAGGGCAGCATGCCTTAACGTTTACTAGCACCGATAATAAAAAACATAAAGAAGATTTTGAGTTTCACTCAATGTCACTGTTAACGGATTTTAGTGGGCCGGTTTCAAAAGCAGGTGATCTTGTTTTGCTGCTGGAAGGCTTACTGCCAGAAGATGTGGTCAGGGTGGTTGTGATGGATACCGCCTTCAAAAGCAATGGCATCAATCAATTGGAAGCTGTTAAAAACGGGAAACTTATTATTAAAAAAAGTTCTCTGCAAACTTTAAAGAGCGGGCCGGTAGTTCTTGAAATTTCCAGGGAATCAGAAAGCGAACTACGTTCCGGGATACAGGGAACCCTTTCAATAACTTATAGTTTAAGACGAGACTTGGTGTTAAAGGACTGAGGACTTCATAAAAAGATGTCCTGAAAAATAAACATGTTTTTTATACATATGTGCGCTGGTCATGGAAGACTGACTTGTGCTTGATAAAATTAACTCTTGGTTCCATACAACATTACTTGATAATTTCGCGCCTCAAGAATTAAAAAATATATAATGAAAATTCTGGTAACTGGTGCTGCTGGTTTTATTGGGTTTCATCTGGTGAAAAAGTTGCTGACAGAAGGGCATAGAGTCGTTGGTCTGGATAATATTAATGATTATTATGATGTTGGATTAAAGTTCGGCCGTTTACAGGAACTTGGGATCAATCAACAGGAAATTGAACCTGATACGCTGATCCAAAGCACAAAAAGTGATGGTTTTTCATTTATTAAGGCTAATCTGGAAGATGGAGATATTTTATCGAAGCTCTTTAATGAAAGCCATTTCGATGTTGTTTGCCACTTAGCAGCACAGGCAGGTGTTCGGTACAGTATAGAGAATCCTTTGGCATATATTAATAGTAATGTTGTTGGTTTTACCAATATACTTGAGTGCTGTAAAAGTTACCCGGTAAAACATTTGGTTTATGCCAGCAGTTCAAGTGTTTATGGTTTAAATGCCCAGATCCCTTTTGCAACAGACCAACACACAGACCATCCTGTTTCATTATATGCGGCCACTAAAAAAAGCAATGAATTATTGGCGCATGTTTATAGTCACCTTTATAAAATTCCTACAACTGGCTTGAGGTTTTTTACCGTTTATGGTCCGTGGGGCCGGCCAGATATGGCTTATTTTTCTTTTACAAATGCCATTTTGGACGGTAAGCCAATAAAAGTTTTTAATGGTGGCGAAATGAGGCGAGATTTTACCTATGTTGACGATGTCGTGGAAGGTGTTGCTAAAGTGCTGTTTCAACCAGCATCGTCTGACCCCGGATGGATGGATACCAATCCCTCGCCCGATAGTTCAAAAGCCCCCTATCGTATTTATAATATAGGTAATCACAAGCCTGTTAACTTGCTTTACTTTATTAATTTATTAGAGAAAGAGCTAGGTGTGGAAGCTGAAAAACAAATGATGCCAATGCAGCCCGGTGATGTTCATGTTACCTATGCAGATGTTTCTGCGTTGGAAAATGATTTTCATTACCATCCGTCTACGCTTATTGAAGATGGCATCAGGCAATTTGTTGCCTGGTATAAAGAATATTATAAAGTCCCGGTCAAGTTTCAATAAGTTTGGTCCATGATTCATGTTGAATACCCTGAACCACAGTTTAATATCAGGGAAGAGGAGCAGAAGCACTTCATATTTGATGCCATCCGCAAAGTATGGCTTCAGCTTACAGAAGAAGAGTGGGTACGGCAAAACTTTGTAAACTATTTGATCAAGGTACTGGGTTATCCATCCACATTGATTGCATTAGAAAAAGAGGTTTCTTTGAATAACCTCAGAAAAAGATTCGACATACTTATATATAATAAGGCATTTGTGCCATGGCTGATGGTAGAGTGTAAAGCCCCAGAAGTGCCGTTAAGTGCAGCAGTCCTGGAACAAGTGTTGCGCTACAACATCAGTGTTCCGGTGGAGTATCTGGTCATAACGAATGGCACTACTACAAGAGGGTGGCAAAAACAAGAAGGGAAATTGATTGAGTTGGATCATTTGCCAGCCTGGCAATGAGGTATTGTTTCAAAAACCAGCAATTGATGTTAATAGACTTCAAAATCAAAATGGTCAATTATGGAAAATCGAGATCTTCACTTTAATCAGGACGAGCTTGCCCGGTATAACCGTCATATCATAATTCCTGGATTTGGTGTGGAAGCCCAAAAGAAGTTGAAAGCTGCAAAGGTACTGGTAGTTGGCTGTGGTGGTTTAGGGAGTCCCGTTTTACTATACCTGGCAGCAGCCGGTGTTGGTACTATTGGTATTGTAGATTTTGACTTGTTAGATGAAAGCAACCTGCAGCGGCAGGTCTTATATGGAGTAGAATCTATAGGGCAACCCAAAGTTGAAGCTGCCCGTAAAAGGTTAGAAGCATTGAATCCACACATCCAAATTGTGCCTTTCAATACCAGGCTGACCTCCGGAAATGCAATGGACATTATTCGGGACTACGATGTAGTAGCTGATGGCACCGATAACTTTCCTACCCGTTATCTGATCAATGATGCCTGTGTCCTGCTTGGAAAACCCAATGTATATGCTTCCATTCACCAATTTGAAGGACAGGTATCCGTATTTAATTTCAGGCAGCCAGATGGGGAATTGGGGCCTAATTACCGTGATCTTTACCCGGTACCACCTGAACCAGGAACAGTACAGGATTGTGCTGAAGGAGGTGTGTTAGGTGTTTTGCCCGGTATAATTGGTAGTGTGCAGGCTTTGGAAACAATAAAGATAATCACCGGTATCGGGGAGATTTTGAGTGGCCGTTTTTATATGTTTGATGCTTTGCGTTTTGAGAGCCGCGTATTGAAGATCAAAAGAAGTATGGATAATCCTCTGAACGGGGCCAATCCTACCATCAGGTCATTGATCGATTATGAACAGTTTTGTGGTATAAAGACCAGCGAAGTGGACATAAAGGAAATTAATCCTGGAGAACTAAGACAATGGCAAGCCAATGGAGAAGATGTTCAAGTAATAGATGTTCGCGAACCACATGAGTATGAAAGTATAAACATCAACGCAGAATTAATTCCGTTGGGTTCAATTTCGGAACATGCTTATAAAATTGCACGCGACAAAAAAGTAGTGGTGCATTGTAAATCAGGTGGTCGTAGCGCCCGTGCTATTCGTGAGCTACAGCAAATGTTTGGTTTTGAAAACTTATATAATCTTAAAGGAGGAATCATAGCCTATCTGGAAGAAAATGAATAATGCTATTGCATGGCATGCAATCCTATCCTGTTTCCTTCAGTATCGATGAAAAAAGCCATGTAGCCAGTTTCCGGAGTGATTTCTGTTCTGGGCATGAGCACTTGTCCACCGGCTGGTTCAATACGGTCAAGTACCTTCTGGATAGAAGGATTGGCATTTAAGTAAATAACTGCACCATCCATGGAAGGTTCGTGTACTTCACTTTCGCAGATGGCTCCAATTACCTTCCCACTTTTGGCTTCCCCTGGAAAAGCTGCCATCTTCATGCCCAGCATCTCAGGCATTATTTGCATTTTAATTTGGAAGATTGTTTCATAAAACATTTTGGCCCTGGTTAAGTCGGTAACAGGTATTTCAAACCAATTCAACGCATTTGAGTTTTTATCCATAACAATGGAATCTTCGTGTTATTAAAAAACACAGAATATTTCAAGGGCTTGGAGGGGGCTTCAAAGGATCGGAACTCAGTTGAGATGTGAAGTTAAGCCATAGAAAAATGCCTTATTGCTTATTTTTTGTAAATCCTGGATGAAATTTTTCCAAAGTTTTCCGCAAAAATTCCCTGTCCAGGTGTGTATAAATTTCGGTAGTGGTAATGCTTTCGTGCCCAAGCATTTCCTGAACGGCACGCAGGTCGGCACCGCCCTCAACAAGGTGGGTAGCAAAGGAATGACGGAAGGTGTGGGGTGATATATTTTTTGTGATACCTGCCTTCTTTACAAGGTCTTTAATGATCAGAAAAATCATGACACGGGTAAGTCTTTTGCCCCTTCGATTAAGAAATAATATGTCTTCTTCACCAGCTTGAACAGGCAGGTGTACTCGAATATTTTTGCGATAAATAGTAATGTGTTTGATGGCGCTGCTGCCAATGGGAACTAACCGTTCTTTATTGCCTTTGCCCACAACTCGGATGAATCCCACATCCAGGAATAATTGCGATAGTTTTAAATTAACTACTTCACTTACCCGGAGGCCGCAACTGTACATGGTTTCCAGTATAGCCTTATTGCGTCCTCCTTCGGCAGTGCTAAGATCAATTTGGGCTATGATATTTTCAATTTCATCGAAGCTCAATACGTCAGGTAAGTGGCGTTTCAGTTTAGGCGCTTCCAGGAGCACTGTTGGGTCGGTTTTGGTGATGTCTTCCAACAGGCAGTATTTGTAAAATGCGCGAATACCTGAAACGATGCGGGCCTGTGAGGCCTGTGTCATGCCTATTTCTGCAACCCATTTAATAAATGACTGCAGGTCACTTAATGCTAATTCGGAGGGGGTCTTTAAAGTAGAGGTATGTTGAAGGAAAGCCGTTAGTTTTTCAATATCTGCCAGGTAAGCTTCAACCGAATTGTCAGATAAAGAACGCTCCAGTTGCAGGTATGCTTTAAATCCTTTTTTGTATGGCTCCCACATGAAAGTTTTGTTGTCAAAAGTCTGTGGTTTGTCTTTTTCAGTGTAGACCTACAAACCACAGACCATAAATAATTATAAGCTTATATTTTTTTCAATTGGAACGATTTGTCCGTCTTTCTTCAATTGAACATAAATGCGGTTACGGCTGATGTTAACTGAGTCAATAGTTTCATGAATGTTATCCCAGTCAATCTTGTACTCTTCTTTGAAAGTCATGGTTTCAGATTTACCGGTAGCTATATCTTCTACATAGATAGTACTGTAGTCAGCATAGGCACGCAGGTCTTCTGGAAGTACGAATTTTTTGTCAAAACTGTTGATAGCACTGGACATCTTACGGATGCTCTCTTTTTTATTGAATGGCAGTTTCAGCAAATATCCGCGTCCGGTAGCACAATCGTTGAAAGTTAACCATACATAGCTGGTATCTTTGAAATAAGCACTGATCGCTGAGTTATTCAGGCGTACAAGGTGGCCAAGATAGGTGCCCATGTGAACCTGGCGGCTGGCTGGCATGGCTTCGTGGCTGAATGAAAGCGTGTCGGCAATGCAATTGTTCACTGATATGGTCACTACTGGTTTCAGCTTGTGATCTCCTGCAAATTTAAAAGTGTCTGTATTGCAAGTGGTATCACAAAAAGGTTTAGCGGAGGCAGTCTCTTTGTTATTGGAGCAGCTTGCAAAGAGTAAGGATAAAGAAATGATTGAAAATAAATATCTCATTAGACTCATTTTAAGGTTGGCAAATGTAATTGATCGAATTCATATAACTTCGGAGGAAAAGTTACCATATGTCTTATTTCCGGCGCAAGTTCAAAAGCTATATGTTGAAGCACAAAAGCAGGTTAAGGCGTTTTTTGACAAAGTTGGAAAACAATCCGCCTAAGAAGCTGGATGCGTTGGCTGAAATCATTGAAAAAGATGTCTGGGCGGAAACCAATTGCCTGTTGTGCTCTAATTGTTGCCGTGAAATGACGCCTACGTACACTTTCCAGGATATCAAACGCATTGCCGCTCAGCTGGGTATGACCATGAAGCAGTTTAAAGAAAAATGGCTGGTTCAGGATGCGAAAACTGGTGAATGGATGAACAGTAGCCGTCCATGCCAGTTTCTGAATCGCAATGATAATAAGTGTATGATTTACGATGTGCGTCCTGCAGATTGTGCCGGCTTTCCTCACCTGACAAAAAAACGAATGGTTAACTATATGCATGTACACAAGCAAAATGTACAATATTGCCCCGCAACATTTAAAATGGTGGAAAAAATGATAGAGCGGATCAACGGTTAGAGATAAACATCTTTAATCAGGAAGTATTCTGGTTCAGTGTTGGTGAGTGTGATGGACAGGATATCAAATTGAATGAGCTTATATTGAGGATGGAGGTACAGGAATGCATCTGCAGCTTTCAAAAGGAATTTCAATTTTTTCGTGGTGACGCTATCTTCAGGGTAACCATGTTTTTGCGAAGACCGGATTTTGACCTCTATAAAATGTAACAACTTACCTTTAGTAGCTATTAGGTCTACTTCTAAATGACTGTGGCGCCAGTTGCGGTGCAGGATCGTATAGCCATTACGCTGGAAGTAGTCTTCGGCCATGCTTTCACCTTTTTGCCCTAGTTGATTGTGTGCTGCCATATATCTTTGTCGCCAAAATAACAGTTAATGTCTACACTTCAAAACATCTGTAAGCTAAAAGGAAAAGTACAACACTATTCGTGGGGCGGCACTCAATATATACCCAATTTGCTGGGTACAAAAAATCCGGATCAAAAGCCTTATGCCGAATATTGGCTGGGAGCACACCCTAATCACTCCAGTACGGTAGAGATCGATGGCCAGGAAACAGCGCTCAACCAGTTGATACAGCAAAATAAATTAAAAGCTTTAGGACAGGAAGTCGTAGAAAGATTTGGTGAGCTGCCTTATCTGCTCAAAGTGTTGGATGTAAAGCAAATGCTTTCCATTCAGGTGCACCCCAGCAAACCATCGGCAGAGGTTGGATATGCTGCTGAAAATGCGATTGGAATACCGGTTACAGCCCCTCACCGCAATTATAAAGATGAAAATCACAAGCCTGAGCTAATGGTGGCACTTAGTGATTTTTGGTTATTACATGGATTTAAACCCGCTGACCAACTCAAAGAAGTACTTTCTGCAGTGCCTGATTTTGACTTTTTACTCGAAGAGTTTGAAAAAAATGGTTACCAGGGCCTGTATGAAAAAGTGATGTTGATGGATCAGGAAGAGGTCAACCAAATTTTGGGATTAGAGGTCGCCAGGGTGCTCCCTTTATATAAGAATGGTGAATTGCTGAAAAGCCAGGAGGAATTCTGGGTAGCACGCGCAGCTGAAACTTTCTGTAAAGATGGGCAGTACGACCGTGGTATCTTCTCTATTTATTTATTCAACCTGGTACATCTTCAGGTTGGTGAAGGTATTTATCAGCCTGCTCAATTGCCTCATGCTTACCTGGAAGGCCAGAATGTAGAAATTATGGCTAATTCGGATAATGTGCTGCGCGCAGGGTTAACTGATAAACACATCGATGTGCACGAGCTGATGAAGCATGTCCGTTTTGAAGAAACGATCCCCACCATTTTAGGGGCTCATGCGCACGAACAGGAGGAAATACAGTTCAAAACTCCCGCACCAGAGTTTGAGTTATATCAGTATTTGCTTCAAAATGGAGAACAGCAACTTCGGACTTATAGCGCCGAAATACTATTGGTACTGGATGGTAGCATTAGCGTAAAAGGTGAGGGTGTGCAATTGAGTCTTTCCAAGGGCGAAGCCGCGTTTGTTTGTGCCGGAACTTCTTATCAACTGGTATCCAACAGCCCGGCCGAAGTGTATCGGGCAGCTGTACCCCAGATGATTGAGGAATAAATCTCTTGTTTCTTTACTTTTGTCTAAACTTTTACTGATGAAACTTAATAAATCCCTGCTGCTTATTTTTGGAATGATGATCTTGGTGGCGGCTTTGTACCGTGTATGGGATGGACGTCCTTACGGTTTTGCACCACAAATTGCTTTAGCCATTTTTGGAGGTGCTGTTATTAGCAATAAACGTCTTGCATTTGTACTGCCACTTCTTTCCATGCTGCTTTCAGATGTTTTGTATGAGTCTCTTTACGTAGCTGGGTTAAGTGAAATTCAAGGTTTTTATGTGGGTCAGTGGCACAATTACCTGCTTTTTGCTGGTTTAACTCTTTTCGGGTTTTTAATGAAGAGAGTAAATGTGCTCAACGTAATTGGTTTTTCAGTTAGTGGCTCATTGATGTATTTCCTGGCTTCCAACTTTGTAGTTTGGGCAGGTGGTGGTGGTTTTAACCGCCCTAAAACTTTTGATGGCTTGTTGATGTGCTATAATGATGGCCTGGCTTTTTATCGTGAATACGGCCTGATTAATGGATTTGCCGGTAATGTTTTGGTAGGCGACCTGTTTTTCTGCGGAATATTGTTTGGCGGGTTTTACCTGATCAACAAAATGGTTGCTGAACCAAAAACAGTTCACAGCCTGGCATAACTTAATTTGTTGATTAATTTGTTGAGATATAACAAAAAGCCCCGGAAATTTGACTCCAGGGCTTTTTGTTATAATGTTAAGTGATTGGGATCCATTTCAAATCCTTCATCCACCTGGAGGTTTCTGCCATCTGCGGCGGTGGTTGCCAGTTGGTCGCATTTGTTGTTGTACATGTTATCTGCATGGCCTTTTACCCACACAAACTTAATGTGATGACCTTTGGCTAAATTGTAAAAGCGAACCCACAGATCCTTGTTCTTTTTGCCGCCGGCAAAGTTGGTGGCCATCCATTTATTCAGCCAGCCCTGCTGAATGGCTTTTACAATGTATTGACTATCGGAATAAATAGTAATGTGTTGTCCCGGCTTCTTTAATGCTTCCAGTGCGGCAATAACGCCCATCAATTCCATCCGGTTGTTGGTGGTTCTGCGATATCCTGCTGATAATTCTTTGTAATGATTCCCGCTCATTAAAATGGCTCCATACCCTCCGGGTCCGGGATTACCACGCGATGAACCGTCCGTGTAAATTGTAATTGGGTTTGACATCTAGTTTAAATTACCTGAGCTGCAAATAAAACCTATAACAATTGAAAAACCTTACAGGTTTTCAGAAATCACACCTGAAAAACACCAACTTTTAATTCCGGCACCTCGGGGTTGTTATTGGCAGCGTTTATGGCTTCTGAAATCACTTTCCGTGTTTCCAGTGGATCAATAATGTCATCCACCCATAAGCGGGCTGCTGCATAATAGGGAGTAGTTTGTTTTTCATACTTGCCCTTTATTTCATTGAGCAGGCGGGATTCTTCTTCTGCCGATACTTTTGCTCCTTTAGCTTTCATGCTTGCCACCTGTATCTGTAGCAATGTACGGGCGGCCTGTTCGCCTCCCATCACAGCAATTTTGGCCGTAGGCCATGCATAAATGAACCTTGGATTATAGGCCTTACCGCACATAGCATAGTAGCCTGCGCCAAACGCATTGCCTACAACAATGGTGATCTTGGGTACAACCGAATTGGCAACTGCATTCACCATTTTAGCACCATCCTTAATAATGCCGGCATGCTCGCTTCGGGTGCCTACCATGAACCCTGTAACATCCTGTAAAAACACCAGCGGAATTTTCTTCTGGTTGCAGTTCATGATAAACCTGGCCGCCTTGTCTGAACTATCATTATACAGCACTCCTCCCATTTGCATCTCACCCTTTTTACTTTTGACGATCTTGCGCTGGTTGGCAACAATACCCACAGCCCAGCCATCAATGCGGGCAAAGCCGCACAGGATAGTCTTGCCATAGTCTTCTTTAAACTGGTCAAATTCCGAATTATCTACGATCCTTTCAATGACTTGCAGCATATCATAAGGCTTGGTGTTGTCCAGTGGAACAATATCATGTAATTCTTCCGGGTTTATTTTGGGCTCGACAGGCTGCACCCTGTCAAAACCAGCTTTTTCAGATCGTCCCAGTTTGTCCATGATCCTTTTGATCTGGTCAAGGCATTCTTCTTCTGTTTTGAATTTATAATCAGCCATACCGGAAATCTCGGTATGGGTAACAGCACCGCCAAGTGTTTCAATATCAACGTCTTCTCCAATTGCTGCCTTAACCAGGTAGGGACCTGCAATGACGATAGAACCAGCTCCTTCTACCATTAAAACTTCGTCACTCATGATAGGTAAATAGGCACCACCTGCTACACAAGAGCCCATTACAGCAGCAATTTGTAATATACCCATGGCGCTGATTTGGGCATTATTATAAAAGATGCGTCCAAAATGCTCTTTATCGGGGAAAATTTCATCTTGCATGGGAAGATAAACGCCTGCACTATCCACAAGGTAAATAATAGGTAACCGGTTTTGAATGGCTATTTCTTGCATTCTCAGGTTTTTCTTTCCCGTTATGGGGAACCAGGCGCCTGCTTTCACCGTCTGATCGTTGGCCACAATTACACACTGTCTTCCACTGACATAGCCCACTCCGGCTACCGTTCCTCCGGCTGGGCAGCCTCCCTGCTCTTCATACATTTCGAAACCGGCGAATGCGCCGATTTCTGTGAATGAAGAACCTTCATCAATGAGATAGTTGATGCGCTCTCTTGCAGTAAGTTTTCCTTTTTCTTTTTGTTTGGCAATGGCATTTTTGCCACCGCCCAGTCGGATTTTTTCCAGTCGTTCGTTTCGTAGGTCAAGCAATTTTTGCATATGCATGGGTTATAAAGCAAAGATAACGGAAGGGCGATTAGCAATATTTTAACAGATTTCCGAAATTTCCTTCAATTCAACGCTTAGCGAACCTCCTTCAATTAGATTGAATTGCAATTGGTTCGGTTTTGGCATAATGAACCATGTCTAAAAGTTGTGGAATTATTACGAAAATTTTTTGCTTGTTTTTTTATGCTATCATATAACTTTGCGCCAACTTCAAGAAAAGTGAACTCTAATACACATACTAAATACTTTGTTTTTCACCCGTTCATGGCTACGGGTGTGTATGCTGTTTGCTTTGACCTTTTCCGCTATCTTTCAAGACGACGTGAGGGCTGATAGGACGAGCCCCGTTCACCAAGGCCCCTATCAGTGAAATATCTCCCCGAACATTCATATTTTAATTGGGACTGGTAATCCTTTTATAGTTTTTTCCTAAATACTTTTATAGCGTGGAAAATCAAAATATTATCATCAGGGTAGCAACCCCTGCAGATAAGATTTATTCTGAAATCATCACCAACGAAATGGAAGCCTCTGCAAAGGCTCGTGGCACAGGTATAGCTAAAAGGTCCCCTGAATATGTATCCCAGAAAATGGATGAAGGTAAGGCCGTGATTGCGGTTACCGAAGATGGCACATGGGTTGGCTTTTGCTACATTGAAACCTGGAGCCATGGCGGGTATGTTGCCAATTCTGGACTGATTGTGTCGCCTGCTTTCAGAAAAAGTGGGGTGGCTAAAGGCATCAAAAAAAGAATTTTTGATCTCTCCCGCGAAAAATATCCTGACGCCAAAATATTCGGTCTGACTACAGGTCTGGCTGTTATGAAGATCAACAGCGAACTGGGCTATGAGCCGGTTACTTACTCTGAGCTTACTCAGGATGAAGCGTTTTGGGCTGGCTGTAAAAGCTGCGTGAATTACGATATCCTGATGAGCAAAGACCGGAAGAATTGCCTTTGCACGGCTATGCTCTATGATCCGAAAGATCATTATAAGCCCGAAGAAACAAAGGAATATTTTGAAAAGAAGTCAAAAGTGTATGAACGCTTACTCCAATTTAAGCAAAGCCGTTTCCTGAATCGTTTGAAGAGGCTGCAGAACGGAACTTCACGCTTCAAATCTATGTTAACACATTTTTTTAACTTTTAATCCTTCCCAGTTAGGGCAGAGATCTTTAACAGTATTATAAAATTTCAATTAATAACCGGAACATAAACATGCAGGAAATGTCAAATAATAGTGAAGCTCAGCAAACTGGTTTGAAAGCTGGTGATAAAGTGGTTTTAGGTTTTAGCGGCGGATTGGATACTACTTTTTGCGTTAAATATTTAACTGAGGAAAAAGGATACGAGGTTCACAGCATTATTGTAAATACAGGCGGTTTTAGTGAAGAGGAACTGAAAAAGATTGAGGAGCATGCTTACAACCTGGGTGTAAAAACGCATACAACCATCGATGCTGTAAAAGGCTATTATGACCGCATTATTAAGTACCTGATTTTTGGTAATGTTTTAAAGAATAATACCTATCCTTTAAGTGTAAGTGCTGAGCGTTTAAGCCAGGCCCTGCATATTGCAGAACACGCTAAAAAGCTGAATGCTGATGCTGTAGCTCATGGTAGCACCGGTGCTGGTAATGACCAGGTGCGCTTCGACATGATCTTTCATATTATGATCCCGGGTGTTGAAATTATTACACCCATCCGTGATTTGAAACTGAGCCGCGAACAGGAAATTGATTACCTGAAAAGCAAGGGCGTAGAAATGAACTTTGCGAAAGCGGTTTATTCAATTAATAAAGGACTTTGGGGTACTTCCGTTGGTGGTAAAGAAACCCTGTCTTCTAAAGGCATGTTGCCGGAAGAGGCCTGGCCAACCCAGGTAACTGCTTCAGAAGCAAGAGAATTGCAACTGGAATTCAGGAAAGGGGAATTAGTAAAGGTAGATGGCAAGGAATTCAGCCATCCTACCGAAGCAATTCAATATGTTCAGTCTATTGCCGGACCTTATGGCATTGGCAGGGACATCCATGTGGGCGATACCATCATTGGTATCAAAGGCCGCGTAGGCTTTGAAGCAGCTGCTCCTATGGTGATTTTAAAAGCACACCATGCTTTGGAAAAGCATGTGCTGACCAAATGGCAATTGGGTTGGAAAGACCAACTGGCCCAGTTCTATGGCAACTGGCTGCATGAAGGCCAAATCCTGGACCCCGTGATGAGAGACATTGAGGCTTTCCTGGAAAGTTCCCAAAAAAGCGTTACCGGGACAGTATTCGTACAATTACTTCCTTACCGCTTCCAGGTGATCGGTATCGAATCTCCATTTGATTTGATGAGCAGCAAATTTGGTAAGTACGGCGAAATGAATACAGGTTGGAGCGGTGAAGATGTAAGAGGATTCAGCAAGATCTTTGGCAATCAAACTTCTATTTATTTCCAGGTGCAGGAAGATAATACCTCCAATGCCTAAAAGGAGTATCCACGCACAGACCCGATTTGTTAATTCACAACCTAACGAATTCTAAAAACAATGAGTGCTTCTAAAAAAAAGAGCCCCGCAGCCCAGCCCTCTCCGCTTATGGCGGACCGGGGTGTGAGCAAGATTAAAGTTGGTATCATTGGCGGCGCTGGCTATACTGGTGGTGAACTGATCCGTCTCCTGATCAACCATCCTTATGTTTCTGTTTCCTTTATCCATAGCCGGAGTAATGCGGGCAAACCTGTGTATGCTGTACATCAGGACCTGTTGGGCGATACAGAGTTGAAATTTGCTGGTGAGTTGAGCAATGATATTGATGTTTTGTTTTTGTGTGTAGGTCATGGCGAAGCAAAGAAATTCCTGGAAGAGCACATTATTGAGGAAACAATAAAGGTGATCGATCTTTCTCAGGATTTCAGGCTTACACAGACCTCAAAATTCGATGCCCGTAAGTTCGTGTACGGTTTGCCTGAGTTGAATAGAGAAAAGATCATTTCTGCTCAGAACATAGCTAATCCTGGTTGTTTTGCTACTGCCATTCAATTAGGTTTGTTACCATTGGCAAAAGCGGGCATGCTGCATGATGTATATACTACAGGTATCACTGGTTCTACCGGTGCAGGGCAAAGCCTGGCTGCTACCTCGCATTTTTCCTGGAGGGCTAATAACATTCAGGCTTATAAAACCCTTTCTCACCAGCACCTGCATGAAATAGGACAGTCACTCCATCAATTGCAGCCTGGTAGCCAGATAGATATCAGCTTTGTGCCCTGGAGAGGTGATTTCACAAGGGGTATTTTCATTAGTTCACAGATCGATTCGGATTTAACCCAGGAACGACTGAATCAATTATACCAGGATTTCTACCATGATCATCCTTTTACTGTTATAAGCACAACTCCTATCTTTTTAAAGCAGGCGGTTAACACCAATAAATGTGTGATTCACCTCGAGAAAGTGGGCTCTAAGTTAGTCGTGCATTCAGCTATCGATAACTTATTAAAAGGAGCATCGGGGCAGGCATTGCAAAACATGAACCTTATGTTCGGCTTTGATGAATGTGCCGGCCTTTCCTTAAAACCCATGGGCTTTTAAGGAATTTAATTAATTTATTAAACACTTGAGAACAAAATGACTAATCCCAATAAAACAAGCTCCGAGCACGACGGCACACTATTTAACGTATATCCCCTCAACGACATCACCATTGTACGTGCAAAAGATTGTTATGTGTGGGATGATGCCGGTGTGCAGTACCTTGATATGTATGGTGGTCACGCTGTCATCAGTATTGGTCATACACATCCTCATTGGGTGAAAAGAATTGAAGACCAACTGAACAAAATTGCCTTTTATTCCAACTCGGTTAAGATACCTATTCAACAGGAACTGGCAGATAAACTGGTTAAAGTAAGTGGCAAGACCGGTTACCAGCTTTTCCTGTGCAATAGCGGGGCTGAGGCTAATGAAAATGCGTTAAAGCTTGCTTCTTTCCATACAGGCCGGAAAAAGATTGTAGCCTTCAAAAAAGCTTTCCACGGAAGAACTTCACTGGCGGTGGCTGCTACCGACAATCCTGCGATTGTAGCCCCGGTAAATGAAACTGAAAATGTAGACTTCCTTCCTTTCAATGATGAAGCTGCTCTGAAATCTTATTTCCAGACAAAGGGAAATGAAGTTTGCGCAGTGATCATTGAAGGCATTCAAGGCGTAGGTGGTATCAATGTAGCTACCGACAGCTTCCTGCAGTTGATCCGCCGCTTGTGTGATCAGAATGGTGCTTTATTGATTGCGGATAGTGTGCAGTGTGGCTATGGACGCAGCGGTAAATTCTTTTCGCATGACCATGCTGGTGTAAATGCTGATATTTATTCAATGGCAAAGGGCATGGGCAACGGCTTCCCGATAGGTGGTATTTTAATCGCACCCCACATCAAGCCAAAGTTCGGTATGCTCGGTACTACATTTGGAGGCAACCAGTTAGCTTGTGCTGCCGCTCTTGCAGTTCTGGAAGTGATCGAAAAGGATAGTTTGATCGAAAAAGCCGTACAGCGTGGTCAGTACCTGATGAACCGTCTGAAAACAATTGAAGGTATCCAAAACGTAAGAGGCCGTGGCCTGATGATTGGCTTCGACGTACCCGAAGCATTAAAAGACCTTCGCAAGAATCTCTTATATAAACACTTCATATTTACTGGTGAAGCCAAGCCAAACGTGATCCGTTTACTGCCTTCACTCTCCATTACACGCAAGCAAATTGATGAGTTTTTAGATGTGCTGCAGGAAGAGATCAATGTGCTGAATGGCGAAAAAAAAGTTGAAGTGACTAATGAAAGCAAAGCCTGATTGAAGTTCTTTAGATTGTAATTTTAAACCCTGCTAAAATTGAACCAGTTCATTTCTGTTAAGGACGTATCAAACATCGACAGCCTTGTACAAAAGGCATTGGATTACAAAGCCAATCCTTTCAAAGACAAAACATTGGGTACCAATAAGCGCATTGGTTGCCTGTTTTTGAACCCAAGTATGCGTACCCGCCTTAGTACACAGATCGCCGCCCAGAACCTTGGGATGGAAGCGATTGTGTTCAATGTTGGCCAGGAGGGCTGGGCTTTGGAATTTGGCGAAGATGCGATCATGAATGGCAACACGGTAGAACATGTCAAAGAAGCGGCTCCCATCATGGGCAAGTACTTTGATATTCTGGCCATCAGAACTTTCCCTTCACTGAAGAGCAGGGAAGAGGATTACAGTGAACTGTACATTAATCAATTCATTAAATATGCCGGCATTCCTGTAGTAAGCATGGAAAGTGCCACCTTACATCCTTTACAAAGCTTCGCCGACCTCATCACCATAAAAGAAGTGTTCAAAGAGGCGCGCAAGCCAAAGGTGGTTTTGACCTGGGCACCGCACGTAAAGCCTTTGCCGCAATGTGTTGCTAATAGCTTTGCACAATGGATGAACGCCTGGGGCGGGGCAGACTTTGTAGTGACACATCCTGAAGGCTATGAACTGGACGGGCAATTCACAAAAGGAGCTACCATTACCCACAACCAGGATGAAGCCCTGAAAGATGCTGACTTCATTTACGTGAAGAACTGGAGCAGTTACCAGGATTATGGAAAGATTCTTTCAAACGATCAAAGCTGGATGTTGACCAACGAGAAGCTAAAGCAAACCAACAATGCTAAGGTGATGCATTGCCTTCCGGTGAGAAGAAATCTGGAATTAGGCGGCGATGTGCTGGATAGTGCAAATAGTATTGTTACCCATGAAGCAGGTAACAGGGTTTGGGCTGCACAGGCTGTGCTTTCAGAAATTCTTTCTAAAATGTAAGTATTCAGTATACTTTTCTAATCACAGCAAGCAACAAATGGAGCAACTCATTGTAATTAAGATTGGTGGAAACATTATTGATGACGAGGCTAAACTGTCTTCTTTCTTGAAAACCTTTGCATCTGTTGAAGGAAAGAAGGTTCTGGTGCACGGTGGTGGTAAACTGGCTACAAGACTGTCTGCACAATTGGATATTCCTCAGCAAATGGTGGAGGGCCGCCGGATTACAGACGCGGAAACACTGAAGGTGGTTACCATGGTGTATGCTGGTTTCGTGAATAAAAATATTGTAGCGCAATTGCAGGCCGCAGGTACCAATGCTATTGGCATTTGTGGGGCTGATGGAAATGCAATCCTGGCACATAAGAGGAGAGGAGCCGCAATCGATTATGGTTTTGTGGGTGATGTGGATGCCATCAATACAGATTTGTTCCAAACCCTCTTGAACCAGGATATCAACATTGTCGTAGCACCGATTACGCATGATGCGCAAGGACAATTGTTGAACACCAATGCAGATACTATAGCTCAGGAAATTGCAAAGGGACTAAGCCAGGCATTTGATGTAAGTCTGGTGTACTCCTTTGAAAAAAGCGGTGTACTGCGTAATGCGGAAGATGATTCAACAGTGATTAATGAGATCAATCCTGTTTCTTACCAGCAGTTGAAAGCTGAAGGTGCCATTTTCGCCGGCATGATCCCTAAGCTGGATAATGCATTTGCTGCACTGAACAGCGGGGTTCAAAAAGTGATCATTGGCAAGGCGGAAGAATTGGGCCAATTGATTAAAGGCCAAGCCGGAACAACAATCAGGGCAGAAGCATAATGCTTTTATTTTAGTGCACCTTGCTTTATATTCAATAATTGATGTCTGAAATGATCAATGATCAAAACAAGAATACAAGATCCAATATTTCCCCCGGTGATGAGAGCAGAGCGGATCCTGTAATTTCTTTACTCAAGCAATTAATTGCACTTCCCTCGTTCAGCAAGGAAGAAGAGAACACGGCTGCCGCGATCGAAGCTTTTTTACATACGTTCAATGTGCCTTCTGAAAGGTATTTAAATAATGTTTGGGCAAAGAATAAATATTTCGACGCCTCAAAACCAACCATTCTATTAAATTCTCACCACGATACCGTAAAGCCTAATAAAGGCTATACTTTGGATCCTTTCGCTCCTATAGAAAAGGACGGCAAATTATTTGGCTTGGGAAGTAATGATGCTGGTGGAGCTCTGGTTTCCCTGCTAGCTCTATTCCTACATTATTACAATCAGCAGGAGCTCAAATACAATCTTGTTTACGCGGCTACTGCAGAAGAGGAGATCAGCGGCAAAAATGGAATTGAAGCCCTATTGCGCGCTCCTGAATTCCTGCAATCCGTTGGAGCCGGGGCTAAAAACCCTTTTGTTGCCTGGTGCGCAATTGTTGGCGAACCCACACTTATGCAATTGGCTGTTGCTGAAAGAGGATTGATGGTGTTGGATTGTATGGCTCAGGGAAGGGCCGGGCATGCGGCTCGTAATGAGGGGGAAAATGCTATCTACAAAGCACTGAAAGATATTGAATGGTTTCAATCCTACCAGTTCCCAAAGGTTTCTGATTTATTAGGGCCGGTAAAAATGAGCGTAACGGTCATTGAAACCGAGAACAAAGCCCATAATGTAGTGCCTGCACAATGCAAATTTGTGGTAGATATCAGGGTGAATGAATTGTATACTTTTGAAGAGGTCCTGGATATTATTCGCAGTAATGTGCAGTGCGATGCAAAGCCAAGAAGTACCCGCCTGCGTTCGTCAGGAATCCCCTTGGAGCATCCGCTTGTGCAGGCAGGAATAAAGCTGGGAAGGACTTATTATGGCTCTCCCACAACATCAGATAAAGCATTGATGCCATTTGTCGCTTTAAAAATGGGCCCCGGGGATTCTGCGAGGAGCCATACGGCAGATGAGTTTATTTATATAGACGAAATAAAAGAGGGCATTGATCTTTATATCAAACTTTTAAATCAGGTATTATGAAATGAGCCATAAAATTTTGATGCTATAATACCAATAGCGATGAAAACTTTTATGGCGGATTCCACCTGATCATTTAAAAATAAAAAATACACAGATGAAACTCTGGCAAAAAGAGAGTACTTCCGTTTCTGAGATCATAGAAAAGTTTACAGTGGGCAGGGATAAGGAATTTGACCAGCTCCTTGCAAAACATGATGTGCAGGGTTCCATTGCACATGTAACGATGCTTGGAGAAGTGGGCCTGATGACAAAGGATGAAGCAGAAACTGCTGTTAAAGCATTACAGGACATCCAGCAGGAAATCCAGAAAGGAGAATTCTCCATAGCTGAAAATGTAGAAGATGTACACTCACAGGTAGAGTTGTTGCTCACCCAACGCATTGGTGATATTGGCAAAAAAATTCACAGTGGCCGCAGCCGCAACGACCAGGTTGCTGTAGATATCAAATTGTTTTTACGCGAAACGATCCTCCTCGTCAAGGACGAAGTAAAAACCTTGTTCGACTTGTTGATCGCGAACAGCGAAAAGTACAAGGACAAGCTTTTGCCTGGCTATACGCATTTGCAGATCGGTATGCCTTCATCTTTTGGACTTTGGTTCGGTGCCTATGCCGAGAGCCTGGTTGATGACCTTGAAATGCTCGCTGCGGCTTATGTTGTTGCTAATAAAAACCCATTAGGAAGTGGGGCTGGTTATGGTTCTTCATTCCCTCTGAACCGGACCTTCACCACGAATGCCCTTCACTTTGCTTCACTGAACTACAACTCTGTTTACGCCCAAATGACCAGGGGTAAAACCGAGAAGGTAACAGCCATGGGCCTTAGCTGCATTGCCGCTACTTTAAGCAGGTTGGCAATGGATTGCTGTCTTTATATCAACCAGAATTTCAATTTTATTTCCTTCCCTTCCGAGTTGACTACAGGTAGTAGTATCATGCCGCACAAAAAGAACCCGGATGTATTTGAACTCATTCGTGCAAAATGCAACCGCATTCAGGCCATCCCCAACGAACTGACATTATTGTTGAATAACCTGCCTTCAGGTTACCACCGCGACCTGCAACTGACCAAAGAAATCCTGTTTCCTGCCATTGAAGAATTGAAAGCCTGCTTGCAACTGGCGCACTTAATGCTCACAAACATTGAGATCAAGGACAACATCCTGGCAGATGAGAAATATAAATACCTGTTCAGCGTAGAAGCCGTAAATGAACTGGTGAACCAGGGCATACCTTTCCGCGAAGCATACCAGCAGGTAGGTAATCAAATTGAAAAAGGAGAGTTTAACTTCGATTATACCAAAGGTCTGCACCATACCCACGAAGGCAGCATCGGTAACTTATGCAATGATGAAATCAAAAAGATGATGGATGCCACCCTCCGGAAATTCCACTTGTAAAAGAGTTAGTTGTGCTCAGAATAAAAAGGATATACGAGTCAGGCTATAAAAGAATATAATCACCCTCCAAGCCACTGAAGAGTGGCTTTTTTTATATAATCCTTCGTTGCTGAAGCATACTTGGAGTATAGATACTCCCTACCTACTCCATAGCTAAGCCGTACCATAAGTATACATCAGCCGTACTTAAGGCTAGGCTACCTCGATCATCCTTCGACTATCCTTCGACCATCTTTCGACTATGCTTCGATCTGAATTGAGCAAATGCTCCTAAATTAGGGGAAAACAACCTACAGGCAGAACGCCTTCAATGCCCTGAACGGAGTCAATGGAACTGAGTCTAAAGATACACAACCAACCCCCACCTTCCAAGTTTTGAACCCCCTCCCTTTACACTTCCCTTTATTCACCATTGACCATTGACCATTCACCATTCGTCATTCTTTCCTCTCATCCACGCTAAAGCATACCTCCTGTATCGATACTCCCAACATATTCCCTATCAAAGCCCTACCAAAGCACAGGATAAAGCCCTAAAATGTCATTTGTAAGTTACCCGCCTTATGTCCCTGGAAATGCTCAATAAGAATTGGCAGCTACACAAGCTCGTGTAACTCAAGGTTGGTTAATAGCAACAAGCCCAGCAGTAATATAGCTATTGGTTTCCGCAAATAAATTGATTTGTTATCGGCAATAAGTATAACTCTTTGTCCGGTAACGGTCTTACTTTTTCATGAATAGAGTTAGTGATTATATTATTGGCGTCACATTTTAGGGGAGTGAATTATAATTTTCTCAGGGGAATGCAAGTAATAAAACAGACACTGCTATAATTTTTTTTGCTGAAGTTAAAAAAGGGCTTAATTTAATAGTAACGTTCTTGTCTTAAATCCTTAGTTATGGGTACTGTTAGAAACATATTGCAGGCAAAAGGCAATGCAGTCCATAGTGTAAGTCCAGATACTTCTGTGTATGATGCTTTAGAATCATTGGAAGAAAAAAATGTAGGAGCGTTGATTGTTTGCGATAACGGAAAGTTAGTTGGAATCTTCACAGAGCGAGACTATGCTAGGAAAGTAATCCTGAAGGGGCGTTCTTCGAAAGATACGGTTGTAGGAGACATTATGTCCGACCATCCCATTTATGTTATCCCAGATAATACCATTGAAGAGTGCATGCAAGTGATGACCAATAAGTATATTCGTCATCTTCCAGTTTTAGATCGTGGAGAATTGATAGGCATCATATCAATAGGTGATGTCGTGAAGTATATGCTCAAAGAAAAAGATTTTATTATTGAAAACCTGGAACACTACATTACAGGTTAATTTTTTCGGCTTATATGGTTTTTTGAAGCCTGATAGATCTTGCCTACGTCCAATCCAAAAAAAAGCTGCTTCTTTTCTTTTATAGTGTAATAGCATTTCTTGTTCATTTTTCAATAACGCAAACCCATTGGTATGCCAGGAAATGAAACGACCAGTACTGTTTTGTGGCCTTTGCTGTTATATGCAGGCCTTGTAGTTTTCTTACTGATTGCTATGCTGACCCTTTCCTATTTATTGGGGCAGCGGCATAAAGAAAGGGCAACAGAACTGCCTTATGAAGGAGGCATTCAGCAAACCGGGTCTGCAAGGTTGCGTTTCTCCGCTCAGTTCTACCTCGTGGCCATGCTGTTTGTCATTTTTGATGTGGAAGCGGTGTTTCTTTTCTTGTGGGCACTTGGGCTTTATGAATTAGGTTGGGCCGGCTACATAGGTGCAACTGTTTTTATTGTGCAACTGGTAGTGGTACTGATTTATGAATGGGGCATTGGTGCACTGGATATTGGGCCTGATGGAAAGAAAATATTGAGAGCCTACTGGAAGAGGAAAGGAGAAAATGTGAAAGCCTGAATATGTAAATGTGAAATGGAGCAAGGCTGATGACCTGTGATCATAAATCACTAATTCACCAAATTTCAAAATCATCAATTATATGAAGTGGTGGTTAAGTAAACCAAGCGAATCAACAGGTAATATTTCCGGTACCGGCAGTATGGAAGAAGCGGTGAGTAAAAGTATCATGCTGACTTCCATGCAAAGTTTGCTGGCATGGGGCCGGAGAAACTCCATGTGGCCTTTTCACTTTGGATTAAGCTGCTGCTTTGTCGAAATGGCAACCAGTATTACCAGTAAATATGATATAGCCAGGTTTGGCGCAGAAGTGATCCGGGGTACGCCCCGTGAAGCAGATGTTATGGTGATCGCTGGAACTGTTTTCATTAAGATGGTTCCGATCATTAAGCGCCTGCACGAGCAGATGATGGAGCCTCGCTGGGTAATTTCAATGGGTAGTTGCGCCAATAGTGGTGGGATGTATGACATCTACAGTGTTGTTCAGGGCGTAGATAAGTTCTTGCCGGTAGATGTATATGTACCCGGATGCCCACCTCGCCCGGATGCTTTTATGCAGGGATTGGTTTTGCTGTCTGAAGCCGTTGGGAAAGAGAAACGTCCCTTGAGCTGGGTGATTGGTGATCAAGGCATCATTAGACCACAAATGACACCCATGAAGGAAAAGAAGAGAGAGGAGAGAATGAATATGGTGGATTTCAGGACGATTGATGAAGTCTAGGGAATGGCGAATGAATCGAATGTAGTATGACGAATAGGATTAATAATATTGAAACATAAAATCAACAAACACCCGATGCCCGACGATTTTGCTATATTGAAGAATCTGCAACAACGCTTTGGCGATAATGACATTCAACGGCAAACAACGATTGATGAAATATTAACATTATGGGTGCCTAAAGATAAAGTTATATCCATCCTAAGATACCTCAAGAGCTCGGTTGAGCAACCTTTCAATTTTCTCTATGATCTGTGCGGAATTGATGAAAGAGACCGGGCAAAAACGAATGGGCTTCCATCAAAAGACTTTACTGTTGTCTATACTCTTTTTTCTTATAAGCGCAATAGTTTCATCAGGTTGAAAGTAGCACCGGAAGGTGATATGCCAACCATGCCTTCGATTACATCCCTTTTCAAAAACGCTAATTGGTACGAACGTGAAGTGTATGACATGTTTGGCATCCGCTTCGATGGTCATCCGCATCTGCAACGCATCTTAATGCCGCTTACATGGAAAGGCCACCCTCTGCGTAAAGAGCATCCTGCCAGAGCTACAGAGATCGGGCCTTTTAAATTGATGGAAGACCTCATGGACCGCGAACAGGCTGCTTTGCAGTTTAAGCCTGAAGAGTGGGGCATGAAGAGGGAAAGTGAGGATGCTGATTTTATGTTCCTGAATATTGGGCCGCAACACCCCGGTACACATGGCGTTCTGCGGATTGTACTTCAATTGGATGGTGAAGACATTGTAGATGCTGTTCCTGAAATAGGCTTTCACCACCGTGGTGCCGAAAAAATGGGGGAGCGGCAAAGCTGGCATACATACATTCCTTACACCGACCGGGTAGACTACCTGGGAGGAGTGATGAACAACCTCGCCTATCTCCTGGCCGTTGAAAAGCTTGCCGGCATAGAAGTGCCAGACCGTGTGAAAGTGATCCGTGTTATGCTGTGTGAACTGTTTCGTATTTCCAGTCACTTGGTATGGTTCGGCACCTTTGCCCAGGATGTTGGTCAGTTGTCGCCTGTGTTTTACATGTTCACCGATCGTGAAAAAGTATTCGATATCATTGAAGCTGTCTGTGGTGGCCGCATGCATCCCAACTGGTTCCGTATTGGAGGCGTTGCCCAGGATCTGCCCAATGGCTGGGATGGACTGGTAAGGGAATTTGTTGAGATGTTCCCTAAAAAGCTGAAGGAATACAATAGTATGGTGATAAAGAACAGTATCTTCAAGGGGCGTACAAAAGGTATTGGTGTGTTTACGTTGGAAGAGGCCATAGAATGGGGGGTAACCGGACCTGGGCTAAGAGCTTGTGGCTTTGAATGGGACTTTAGAAAGAAGAGGCCTTATTCCGGTTATGAAATGTTTGACTTTGATATACCCATTGCACAAAATGGAGACTGCTACGACAGGGCTGTAGTACGGGTAGAAGAAATGCGGCAAAGCCTGCGCATTGTTGAACAATGCCTGAACAACATGCCGGAAGGCAGTTACAAAGCGGATCACCCGCTGACAACACCACCCTTGAAAAAATATACCATGCAGGATATTGAAACACTGATCACCCACTTCCTGAGTGTTAGCTGGGGACCAGTGATTCCAGCCGGAGAAGCTATGAGTTGCATAGAAGCAACCAAAGGCGCTAACAGCTATTACCTGACCAGTGATGGCAACACTTCTCCTTACCGTGTTCGCATCCGCACGCCATCATTCCCTCATATGCAAATGGTGCCTTATATCAGCAAGGGATATACAGTGGCTGACCTGCTTTCTATATTAGGCGCAATGGACTTTGTACTGGCTGACATAGACCGTTGATATGATGCAAGTGAAAGCGATAATGATTTTAAAAGTTTGAATAAAAAGCTTACAACAAAAAGGATATGTTATCCGAATCTGAAATACATGCAATTGACCACGAAGTAAGCCTGGTGCCTCACAAAAAGGCTGCAGTCATAGAAGCTTTAAAAGTTGTGCAGCAGCACCATGGCTGGGTAAGCGATGAAAAGCTGGAAGAGGTAGCTGCTTACCTGGATATGAGCCCGGCAGAAGTGGATAGTGTGGCTACTTTCTATAACCTCATTTTCCGCAAGCCAGTGGGCCGTCATGTGATCTTATTGTGTGATAGCATATCGTGCTATGTAATGGGGTATAAAAAACTGTACGAAGCACTGCACGAACACCTGCATATCAAATTTGGAGAAACAACACCTGACGGGCGCTTTACACTATTACCCAATGCCTGCCTGGGTTGTTGTGATCATGCGCCGGCTTTGATGGTTGGAGAAGACCTGTATCGGGATGTGCAGGTTCAGGATTTGGAAAATATTCTGGCTCAATACAAATGATAGATGAGTAAAATGTTTAAAAGAATAAAATAAAGTAAATGCTTGATGGAAAAGCCCTTAACCCAACATATCAACTTGCAACAGCCACTAAGCCTTAAAGAATACGAAGCTAAGGGTGGTTATTCAGCTGTGCGCAAAGCATTAAAGATGACGCCACAGGAGGTTCAGAAGATGGTGCAGGAGAGTAATCTGAAGGGGCGCGGTGGTGCTGGTTTTAACACGGGGATGAAGTGGAGTTTTGTACCAATGGGAGAAAATGCGCCTCATCCCAAATACCTCGTTGCCAACGCAGACGAAATGGAGCCAGGTACCTTTAAAGACAGGTTGCTCCTTGAGGGACATCCACACCAGTTGATAGAGGGTATGATCGTTGCCGCTTATGCCATCCAGGCTGATATATCGTATGTCTTTTTACGTTGGGCGTATAAAAAAGCAGCGGCCCTCATTCGCAAAAGTATAGCTGAAGCCTATGAAGCTGGCTACCTGGGAAACGACATCCTGGGCAGCGGCTGGAGCCTGCAAATGCACCTGCACACTGGTGTTGGCCGATACATGTGTGGAGAGGAGACTGCTTTGTTGAATGCACTGGAAGGAAAGCGTGCCACGCCAAGGGCTAAGCCTCCTTTCCCTCAGATCAGCGGGTTGTTTGGCAAACCAACGATTGTCAATAATGTGGAGACATTTTGCTGTATTCCTCATATCGTGAATAATGGAGCAGATTGGTTCAAAGGTCTGAGTAAGAGCGAAGATGCAGGTACAAAGATCTATGGTGTCAGCGGTAAGGTAAATCGTCCGGGGGCATGGGAATTACCCATGGGTGTAACCGTTAGAGAACTGATTGAAGAGCATGCCGGTGGTATGAAGAATGGCTATAAAATCAGGGGCATATTACCTGGTGGTGCTTCTACCGACTTTCTAACTGTGGATCATCTTGATGTGAAGATGGATTTTAAATCAGTTGCTGCAGCCGGAAGCCGTATGGGTACAGGGACCATGATCGTGATGGACGATGCAACCTGTCCTGTTGGCTTTGTGCACAACCTGCAGCACTTTTTTGCGCAGGAAAGTTGTGGCTGGTGCACCCCTTGTCGTGAAGGGCTGCCCTGGGTGGAAAGGATACTCTTAAGTATTGAAAAAGGGGAAGGGCGCACAGAAGACCTGGAACTGCTGCAGATGCATGCACAATTCCTTGGGCCGGGCAATACCTTTTGCGCACTGGCGCCAGGAGCCATGGAACCCCTGCAAAGTGCCTTGAAATATTTCAGGGACGATTTTGAAAGACATATTCATCAAAAGGGATGTCCTTATTAAAAATCTACCATGCCAACTATATACATCGATAACAAACCATACGAAGTAAAAGAAGGTAAAAACCTTTTGGAAGCTTGTCTTACCCTGGGATTTGACCTGCCCTATTTCTGCTGGCATCCGGCACTTAACAGTGTTGGCGCTTGCCGCCAGTGTGCGGTAAAGGTCTATAAAGATGAAGCCGACACGAAGGGGCGCCTCGTTATGAGTTGCATGGAAGGCGTGAAAGATGGTATGAGACTTTCCATCAATGATCAGACTGCCAAGGCATTCCGTGAGCAGATCATTGAATGGCTCATGACCAACCATCCACATGACTGCCCTGTATGTGATGAAGGAGGCAGCTGTCATTTGCAGGATATGACAGTAATGACTGGTCATGATTACCGTCGCTATACATTCAGGAAGCGTACCTATAAAAATCAGTACCTGGGACCGTTGCTACACCATGAAATGAACCGGTGCATTCAATGTTACCGGTGTGTTCGGTACTACCGGGATTATGCCGGGGGTGATGATCTGAATGTTTTTGCAGCACATAACCATGTTTATTTCGGAAGAGATAAAGATGGCGTGCTGCAAAGTCCATTCAGTGGTAACCTGGCAGAGGTTTGTCCAACCGGTGTATTCACTGATAAGACACTCAAAGAGCACTACACCCGTAAATGGGATCTGACAATGGCGCCCTCTGTTTGTAACCATTGCAGTGTGGGATGCAATATCATTGCCGGTGAGCGTTATGGTGAACTGCGTTGTATTCTGAACCGCTATAATGGCGACGTGAATGGTTATTTTATATGTGACCGCGGACGCTATGGGTATGAGTTTGTCAACAGTGAAAACCGGATTAAGCAACCTATAATTCGCAATAGAACAGGGGAAGCTGCCAGTGAAGAAGAACTGATGCGTTCTATGGGTACCATCCTCACGCATCAAAAGTTGCTGGGCATTGGTTCGCCAAGAGCTTCTGTGGAAAGCAATTTTGCCCTCATGCAACTGGTTGGCCATGATAACTTTTACCAGGGGGTAAGCGAGGCTGAAGCATACCTGACCAGGAAGATAGCTGGCTGGATGCAAACAGGAAGCATACGAAGTGCATCCTTGAAAGAAATTGAACAGTCGGATGTAGTTGTCGTCCTGGGCGAAGATATCTGGAATACGGCTCCCATGATGGCCTTAGCAGTTCGTCAATCAGTAGTGAAGACTGCGGCAGCACAGGCAGCCCAGAAAACCAACCTGCCTCTATGGCATGATGCCGCTATTAAAGAATATGTGCAGGATCAAAAAGGATTCCTGGCCAATATAACGGTCGCTGGTTCACCACTTGATGAAATTGCTGCACACCAGCAGTGCTTAGCACCAGATGATATCGCAAGGCTGGGTTGGGCAATCGCTCATGAACTTGATGCTTCATTACCTGGGGTATCTAATGATGAATCATTATTGCAGCAAGCGCAGGCTATAGCAAATGCGTTGAAAACTGCTAAAAATCCTGTGATTATTAGTGGGATCACTTGTTATAATGAAAGTATTTTGACGGCTGCCGTCACCCTTGCTACTGCTTGCCATGCAAAAGTGGGTTTTGCACTGCCTGAATGTAATAGTATGGGGCTTGCCCTGATGCAGGCGCCTTCGTTGGAGAAAGCAGTTGACAGGATGCAAAGGGAAGGGGATTCCTTTACTGTTGTTGTCCTGGAAAATGACCTGTATCGTAACATATCTGCAACCCTGGTTGATGATTTCTTTAGCCATTGCAGGAATGCTGTGGTGATTGACTCCCTGCACAATGCTACAACAGAAAAAGCCCAGGTGTTGATACCGTCAGCAACTTTTGCTGAGGGCGATGGCACACTGGTGAATTATGAAGGCCGTGCCCAGCGATACTTCCAGGTGTTTGTGCCAGCTGAAGGAATTATTAAGGAAAGTTGGAAGTGGTTGTGGCACTTGTACCTTCTAAAAATGCAAGCGGGTAACGGGCATGACCATTACCCGAATGAGTTATTGGAAAAACTGGAATCTGTGTTGCCGCAATTTAAAGGCATCACCAAATCTTCTCCACCACGTCACTTTACTATACACGGGGAACGTATTCCCCGGGAGCCGCATCGATATAGCGGACGCACAGCTATGCTGGCCGACCGGAATGTTAGCGAACCAAAACCAGTACAGGATAACGATTCCCCGTTTTCTTTTACTATGGAAGGATTCAAGGGGTTGCCACCGGCACCCTTGATTCCTTTCTTTTGGGCCCCGGGATGGAATTCAGTGCAAGCCGTGACCAAGTACCAGGAAGAACCTGGCGGTTCATTAAAGGGAGGTGATCCGGGGATTAGCTTATTTAAGGAACCCACCCAAACAACTCCTCTTGTTTTTCATGAAATACCAGAAGCGTTTGCCGTCCGGCACCAGAAATGGCTGCTGCTGCCGCAATACCATGTATTGGGTTCTGGAGAACTCAGCAGCTATACGAAGGCCTTGCAGGAATTATCACCGCAGCCAAGTATTGCTTTGTCTGCTGAGGATTTGCAGGGTCTGGGTGTTGAGGAAGGCTCATCTGTGCAGTTAAAGATTAATGGGACAAGTTGCATGCTTCCTGTGAAGATTCAGAAAGGTTTACCCAAAGGGATTGCACTTGTTGCGGCCGGATTGCAGGGATCGCCTGTGATGAGTTGGGGAGAGTGGGGGAAAATCGATGGAATGACGAATGGGGGAGAATAGATGATAGATGGTAGAGGAGATTTGGGGTTTGGAGTTTGGAGTTTGGGGGCTGTTAGAGGGCTGTATGTACGGAGTAGATATAGAGTTCCTATGGAGTTAGACCGCAGTAAGGTCTCTATAAAGTCTCTATAAGGTCTCTATATGGTCGGGAGGGGAAAGGTAAAAATTAGAATATTAAACATACGAAACATGACCGTAACACAACATGTTCTCATTGTAGTAGGGGTTCTGTTTGTGATGCTGAATATTGCCGCCGGGTTGATCTGGGTGGAACGGAGAATGCTGGCGCTTTGGCAGGACCGGCTAGGACCCAACAGGGCTGGACCCCTGGGAATTTTTATTGTAGTGGCGGATACTTTAAAACTGTTTTTTAAGGAAGACTGGATCCCTCCTTTTGCAGATAAGAAAGTGTTTGTCCTGGCGCCGGCCATTGTTGTGGGCAGCGCTTTGTTAAGTTTCGTCATTATCCCCTTTGCTCCGGGCATTGTGGTTGCGGATCTCAATGTAGGATTGCTTTTCTTCCTGGCTATGTCGTCGATAGGTGTTTACAGCATCGTATTGGGTGGTTGGGCGTCGAACAATAAGTATTCACTGTTAGGAGCATTGCGTGGCGCATCACAGATGATCGCATATGAAGTGTTTATGGGATTGAGCCTGATGGGTGTGGTGATGCTAACAGGTTCGTTTAAGCTATCAGACATTGTAGCTGCACAGCAGGATATGTGGTTTATTATCAAGCAACCTGTGGCCGCCATTATTTTCTTTATTGCTGGTATAGCCGAAACGCACCGCCTGCCTTTTGATATTCCTGAAGCTGAAAGTGAATTGATTGCTGGTTTCCATGCTGAATATTCGGGTATGAAGTTCGGGATGTTCTTCGTAGGGGAATATATCGGGATTACACTGATTTCGTCTATGATGACTACCATGTTTTTTGGTGGTTGGCTGGGACCAGCCTTTCTGCCACCATGGGCCTGGTTCTTTATTAAAACTTTTGCTTTCATCTTGTTTTTCATTCTGCTCCGCGCATCATTGCCAAGGCCACGTTATGATCAATTGATGGAAACGGGATGGAAGATATTGCTGCCTCTTGTATTGGTGAATCTGCTAGTGACGGGGGCAGTGGCCTTGTGGACCAGGGGATGACGGAATGACGAATGGGAAATGTAGATGTTATTATATACGGTTGACTTTAAAACTATTTCTATGTTTAGTCACATTCGCACGATCTGGTTGACGTTTTTACACCTTTTCAAGAAAAAGGTCACAATAGAGTATCCTGAGGAAAAAGTAAAACTACATCCGCGTTGGAGGGGAAGGATCGTATTAACCAAAGATCCTGATGGCGGTGAGCGCTGTGTCGGGTGTTATTTGTGTGCTGCGGCCTGCCCGGTTGACTGCATTGCATTGCAGGCAACTGAAGATGAAAATGGACGCCGTTACCCGGAGTTTTTCCGCATTAACTTTTCCCGGTGCATCTTTTGTGGCTTTTGTGAAGAGGCCTGTCCTACCTATGCCATCCAGTTGATACCGGACTTTGAAATGGGCGAATACAAGCGCCAGAATTTGGTATTTGAAAAGGAAGACTTACTGATCAATAGCCAGGGCAAATACCCGGGATATAATTTTTACCAGGTAGCAGGCATCCAGGCCGGCGTTAAGGGGAAAGGAGAAGGGGATAATGAAGAGCCGCCTGTTGACGTGCATAGTTTGTTGCCCTAAACCCTAACCCTCCCGTAATGACGGGACAAACTCTGCTTTGGTGGTACCAGCTCTAAAGGGGAGTGTTAGAAAACAGAAACTAAAAAAATGAATGTCTTATTTTATTTATCATCAGCTATCGCTATTGCAGCGACAATTATGGTTATTACGCGTTATAAACCGATCCATGCGCTGTTGTACCTGGTCGTTTCGTTTATGGCTGTAGCCATGATCTTTCTTTCGCTCGGTGCGCCGTTTGTTGCTGTCCTTGAAATCATCTTGTATGCAGGTGCGATCATCGTATTGATGATTTTCGTTGTGATGATGCTGAACCTGGGCTCAGAAACCGCACAACAGGAAAAAGAATGGCTACTGCCAAAAGTGTGGTTAGGTCCATCCATACTGTCATTGGTATTATTGGGAGAGATCATTTACCTGCTGCTTCGTTCAGGAACGGGTAATGCATCTTTTATCTTCATCGATTCAAAAAAAGTGGCCCTGTCACTATATGGTGAATACATCATCGCCGTAGAGTTAACGGGCTTCCTGTTGATGGCTGGTATCGTTGGTGCTGCCCATATTGGTAAGCATAAGAAGAAACATTTGCACCGGTTCTTGCAGGAAGAGGAAGTTAGTACCAAGATAGAGGTAAGAAGCACGAAACCTGAAGATGAGAAACAGACTAAACCAGTGGCGTATAAGCCATGAAATAGTAAAGATCTCATGCTCTGAAACACCGTTGAACCAGACGTATATACTTTGAACTCCAAACCATATAATCATGCCCTTTAACCCTCAGGCTGTATTGATTGTTGCCGCTATACTTTTTGTGTTGGGATTGGTTGGTGTGCTGACAAGAAAGAACATCATTTTCATCCTGGTTTCAGTTGAGATCATGCTGAATGCCGCGGGACTTGCTTTTGTAGCCGCCGGAGCGAGGTGGGGACAGCCTGATGGACAGGTGATGTTTTTGTTCATCCTTGCAATGGCTGCTTCCGAAGTTTCTGTTGGACTGGCATTGGTAATGCAAACTCACAGGCAACACAAGACATTGGATGTTCAGGAGCTTAGGGAATTGAGAGATAAGACGGAAGAATACTCATCAATATAACAAGACAAATTATGCAATATGAATAACCTGCTTGCATTAATTCCTGCTTTGCCATTGGCTGGATTTTTAATACTATCTCTTACGGGCAGGCATTTGCCTAAAAGCATTATTGCAGGAATTGGAGCCGGTTCTGTAAGCGCTGCAGCCCTGATCACCATTTTCATTGGTATGCAGTTTTTACAATCACCGCCTACCGGGAATGCCTATACTCAAACGTTGTGGCAATGGATGCAAACGGAAAACTTTTCCGCGGGCATTGATCTCCGGATGGATGCATTGACACTTGTATTTGTGTTCATCATCACTTTTGTCGGGGCCTTGATTCACATTTATTCAACCGCTTTCATGCGTCACGACCGTGACTATGCACGCTTTTTTGCCAGCATGAATTTGTTTGTCTGTTCCATGCTGCTGCTGGTAATGGCAGATAACCTGGTGCTGATGTATTTAGGATGGGAAGGGGTAGGTTTGTGCAGCTTCCTGCTTATTGGCTTCTGGTATGAAACACCGGCTAATGTGGCTGCAGCTAATAAAGCCTTTTACATTACACGCATTGGTGATACAGCAATGGCTATTGGCCTCTTCCTGCTGTTCCGTGAATTAGGAACGCTGAACATTCCTGAAATCATGACGCAAGCGCCCGCTCACTTCCAGCCCGGTGCTTCTAATGTTACATGGATTGCTTTATTACTACTGGCAGGAGGAATGGGTAAATCTGCCCAGTTGCCTTTGCAAACCTGGTTGCCGGATGCCATGGCAGGCCCATCGCCAGTGAGTGCGTTGATTCATGCAGCAACCATGGTGACTGCCGGTGTATACCTCATTGCCCGTATGCATGTGGTGTTTCAATTGTCGCCCGTGGCTATGGCTGCAACAGCAGCTATAGGTGCCATTACTTTGTTTGTGGCTGGCTGTAGTGCAATGGCGCAAACTGACATCAAACGCATCCTGGCTTATTCAACTATCAGCCAGATCGGTTATATGTTCCTGGCCTTAGGTGTAGGAGCATGGAGTGCAGGCATCTTCCATTTCTTTACCCATGCCTTCTTTAAAGCCCTTTTATTCCTTGCTGCGGGCGCTGTTATAGAGTCGTTGCACCACGAACACAACATCTTTAGAATGGGAGGGTTGAAAGACAGGATGCCTGTTGTATTCTGGACTTTCCTGGCAGGTGCAGCAGCATTGGCGGCATTGCCTTTGATCAGTGCCGGCTTTTACAGTAAAGACCAGATCTTGTGGTATGCCTGGAGTGCTCAAAATGGAAATCCTATGCTATGGTTGGTTGCCATTGCCGGTGCTTTAATTACTGCTTTTTATACAACCCGCCTGATGATTGTGGTATTCTGGGGCGATATGAAGACCCATATTGGTGAGCGTCCTGGTAAAGCGATGACCATCCCGCTTATGATCCTGGCCGTTTTAAGTATTGTTGCAGGGTTTATTGAGTGGCCACACAACCTGGTACATCTTTCTTTATTCTCTGACCTTGTTCAGAGGTATCTGCCCGAAACATTGTTACAGGAAGGGCACCCTCCTGAAATTATCTTTCAACTGGTAGCAGCTGCTGTTACACTTTTAGGGGTGTATGCCGGTTATGTTTTGTATTACAAGAATACTTCGATTCTTGAACAATGGAAGGCATCTCCTGCGATGTTGAGTTTGCGGAATTTCTTTTATAAGGGCTGGGGATTCGATGACTTATATGACACTGTATTTGTAAGACCGTTTTACTTTCTAACCCGTATCAATAAAAGTGATGTTTTTGACCTGTTGAACAAGGGTATTGCCACTACCAGCCAGCGCTTGAATGAATGGTTCTCGTTTTCTCAAAACGGTTCATTGCGCTGGTATGTAGTGGGTGTGCTGATTGGGATCATTTTCGTTTTGGGGCTGCAGATATGGGGGTGATATATGGCACTTTAACTAAACAAATCTTTTTTTATGATACTTGCCTGGATGATCATCATATTAATGGCTGGGGGGCTTATTTGCTGGTTGTTGGCTCGATGGAACAAAGAGGTAGTGAAATGGGTGGCGCTACTGGCTGTACTGCTCGATCTTATATTGGCTTGCAGCATCTGGTGGCAACATGGTGGCGTTCCAACAAGTGGCGCCAATGCATGGCTGATCGATTATAAGGCGGCATGGGTGCCTACATATGGCATCAGTTTTCACATGGCTGCGGATGGGCTGAGCCTGGTGATGTTATTGCTTACTTACTTTTTGGGTACACTGTCTGTACTCTGTTCGTGGAATGAGGTGAAAGGGAGAATAGGATTTTATTATTTCAACCTCTTATTTACACTGACAGGTATCAGTGGCGTATTTGTTGCCTTGGACCTTTTCTTATTCTACTTCTTCTGGGAAGTAATGCTGGTACCAATGTTCTTTTTGATTGCCATTTGGGGCGACAGCAACCGGCGTTATGCTGCCTACAAGTTTTTCATCTTTACACAGGCTGGTGGTCTGCTTATGCTGATCTCTATATTGGCTTTGTATTTTATTGCATCGGCTCAAAACGGCGCTTTTTCTTTTGATTATACCGACCTGTTGGGTACCACCATGCAGGCTTCTACTGCCCGTTGGATCATGCTGGGATTCCTGCTGGCCTTTGTTATTAAGTTGCCAATGGTCCCATTCCACAACTGGCTTCCTGATGCCCATAGTGAAGCACCTACGGCAGGTAGTTTGATCCTTGCCGGTTTGTTGTTGAAAACCGGTGCATATGGAATCATCCGTTTTGTATTGCCCCTCTTTCCACAGGTAACGGCTGATGTTGCCTGGTGGGCAATGCTGTTAGGAGTTGTTGGTATCATTTATGGAGCGCTGCTGGCCTTTGCACAAACCGATATCAAGCGGTTAATTGCTTACACTTCTGTCAGTCACATGGGCTTTGTCCTGGTAGGCATATTTGCTTTCAGGGAGATGGCGATGCAGGGCGTGGTGATGCAAATGGTCACACATGGTATCAGTACGGGCGCCTTGTTCGTATTAGCGGGCATGTTGAAAGAACGTTTACACACGAGAGATATTGGCAGGATGGGTGGTTTGTGGACCTCTATGCCGGCAATGGGAGGTGTCGCAATGTTGTTTACTATGGCTTCGCTGGGCTTGCCGTTCCTGGGCAACTTCATTGCGGAGTTTCTGATCCTGATGGGCAGTTTCGGAAGCAACGTGGTCATCACTGTCCTGGCAACCTTGGGACTGGTATTTTCGGCACTCTACTCCCTGCGACTATTGCAGAAAGTTTTCCTGGGGCAACCATCATCACATATAAGTCTGCCTGATTTAAGTATGCGCGAAATGTTGATAATGGCTTCGCTTACTATTGCCATTGTGTTGCTTGGATTGTATCCACAACCTGTAATGAACCTTGTTTCTCCGGTCATTAAAGGAATGGAGAAAAGCGTCAGTTTTGAAATGAACAATCATCAATCTGTAATCTCAATCCCATGACCTCAGTCCAACTCCTTGCCTTACTTCCCTTTATGCTGTTAGCAACAGCATCCATCATTGTGATCCTGCTGATCGCTTTCAAGCAGTCTCATACTGTTATCCAGGTAACTGGTTTTTTAATGATGTGCAGTGTCATCCTGGCCATGTGGTATGTGCGTGATGTGTTGCCTGTTGCTGTGCTTCCTTTGCTGGTAGTAGATGGCTTTGCCGCCATATTTACGGGTATGATCATTTTCTCCGTGCTGGTGGTTGGTTTGTTTTCCTTCATCTATTTCGAAGAGCGGGAAGAAAATCCTAAAGAGTATTATATCCTGCTTTTCCTGAGTACACTTGGAGCCGCTGTATTGACCATCAGCCGGCATTTCATTTCACTCTTTATCGGTCTGGAGCTGTTGAGTGTCAGTTTATATGCATTGATCGCTTACTTGCGTACCCGCAACAATGCTGTTGAAGCGGGTTTGAAATATCTTGTATTGGCGGCTGTATCTTCGGCCTTTTTGCTCTTTGGGATGGCATTGATCTATATGGAAACAGGCAGTATGGAATTCAATGCAATAGCCCAGAAAACAGGTACAACTCTTTCTCCTTTATTTGTGACAGGGGTAGGATTGATGGTTGTAGCCATTGGCTTTAAACTGGCCATAGTGCCGTTTCATTTGTGGGCCGCTGATGTGTACCAGGGCGCACCTGCACCCGTGACTTCATTTATCGCTACTGTTTCAAAGATTGGTGTATTTGCTGTTCTGCTCCGTTTTGGACAGGCTGTTCATTTGCAGGCCAATTCCCTGGCCTTTACCATTTTTGCCGCACTGGCAATACTTTCCATGATTGCTGGTAACATCCTGGCCCTGCGGCAGGATAATATCAAGCGGTTGCTTGCTTATTCGTCTATTGCTCACTTTGGTTATCTGATCGTTGCATTCCTGCCCGGCAATGAGGCAGGTGTTGAAGCCTCGATGTTTTACCTCCTGGCTTATTCCATTACTACACTGGTAGCTTTTGGAATCATCACACTCTTATCTACACGAGAAAGGGATGCAGAAAAATTAGAAGGTTACCGGGGGTTATTCTGGCGTCATCCTATACTTGCCGCAGTTTTAACTGTTGCCTTATTATCCCTCGCAGGTATACCACTTACGGGTGGTTTTATCGGTAAGTTTGCTGTGCTGACTTCCGGCGTACAGCAGGGTTTATGGGCGCCGGTTATTGTGTTGGTTCTTACCAGCGTTGTGGGGATCTATTACTACCTGCGTATACTGACTACATTGTTTGCGGAAGCGCCATCAATTGCTAAAAAAGAAAAAGTGCTGCATCCATTTTTTTACAATGCCATGTACGCAGCACTGATTGTTCTTGCCGTCATACTCTTAGGCATTGGTGTTTTCCCAAGTGGCGTAATGAATGGAATTAAAGAGTTCCTGGCTATTGGTGGTCAGTAAGGTTGGTATGAAAGTTTTAAGGAATTTTATGCAAGAAAAAATACTTTATTATGAAAAGATTATTTGTAATCAAACTATTATTTGTTCTATTGTGTTCTCAATTTGTGTTGCTTGCTTGCAGTAATGAAAAGAAAACAAGCAGCAGCAACAAAGAAAGCAGTATGCAGGGTGGAGCTATAGCTACACTTGCAGGCACAAAACCTGATACTGCTGTAACAGGAACTGTTCAGTTTGAACAGATGCAGGGCGGCAAAGTGAAAATGAAACTGGATATATCTGTTCCCACCAAAGCCAATCAAAGTGTGGCGGTGCACATTCACGAACATGCAGATTGTGGCGAAATGGGAAAACATGCCGGGGGACACTGGAATCCCACCAACAGTAACCATGGCAAGTGGGGCAGCAGTTCCTTTCATTCAGGTGATATAGGGAACATAAATTTAGATGCCAGTGGCAAAGCAAGCATGGAGCTGGAATCAGACTTGTGGTCAATTGGCGGAGATCCTAAAACGGACATCCTCAACAAGACCATTATTGTACATAGTGGTGTAGATGATTATACTTCCCAGCCTTCAGGTAATTCAGGGGAAAGGATTGGCTGTGGGGTGATTCAAAAACAATAAGGATGCAGCAGTAGAATAACAATAAAGCCCACTTTCCGGTGGGCTTTATTGTTACCTGTTTCAATGAATGATCATTCAGCAACAATGAATGTAATGGGTTGTTTCCGGTAAGCATTTACGTTACGTCCGTTTTGAATGGCAGGCGTCCATTGTGGTCCTCTTTTGATGACCCGTATAGCTTCTTCTTCCATTCCATAACCATGGTTCGTTAATGCTTTTACATCACTGATATTTCCTTGCTTATCTACGATGAATTGAACAACAACGGTATAAGATCCGTTAGGTGCTCCGTTTTCAGCCGGCGTATTGCTATTCAGTTTGTTTTGCAGGTAGCGTGACCAGGCACTTAAACCACCTGGGAATTCAGCTTCTATCTCAACTTTGTCGAAAATTTCTGGTTCATTTTCTTTTGCTTTGGGAACTTCCACTACATTCTTATTATCGTCTATAACTGGTGGCGTTGCAAGACCCGGATCTTTAGTACCTTTTATATTTACTACGTCAATCTTTGTATCAGCCAGTGTTGTGACATCAGGTGGAAGATCTTCTTTCTTCACCTGATCGTCTTCTACAATTTTAATATTTGTAAGCTTAGTATGTTCCACTTGCGGTACTTCTTGTTTTGGTGGTGTAATAGGAGGGGGATCCGGTTTCTTATCATCTGTTTTAATTTCTTCTATCACAACATCTCTTATATCAATTTTTGCATCATTTTTCTCTATCGGTTTAGCAAAAGATGCAATAAACAGAAATGCAGCAAGACTGCCAGTAATGGCCAAAGCAGTAATAATGCGGCTGTTGTATGTCTTTCTTAAATTGTAAGCTCCGTAATCTTTGTTCCTGTTCTCAAAGAGAATGTCAAGAATGTCGGCTTTTAAAATTTTGGTTGCGTCCATATGTTAAGTTTATTATTGAGATATAACTTTTGTTTTTTTCCATAAACCTTTCAAGAATTTTTTTAATTACTGCATGTGCAATCAACGGTTATACAAGCCAGTTTTCGCTTAGCTGTTTATAATAGACTATTGTGTAATTTTGACACAGCTGGAATTAGTAATTTATTTTTTCTACCTGCCATTGATTTATACATGTACTTTTTCTTCATGCGTTTAAGTTGCCAGGAATCCCTTTACTTTTGCTCCCTTTAAAATATCCTGAAACGATGACCATACGCAATAACTGGACGCTCCAGGAAGTATCCGAAATTTATAACCGGCCTTTATTGGACCTGGTTTTCCAGGCAGCACAGGTGCACAGAGAAAATAATGCTTATAGTGAAGTGCAGGTGAGCAGCCTTATTTCAATAAAAACAGGTGGATGCACGGAAGATTGTGCCTACTGTCCACAGGCTGCCCGGTATAATACTGATGTCCATGTACATGCGCTGATGCCGCTGGAAAAAGTAGTAGCGCATGCACAGAATGCAAAAGCCAATGGTGCCTCCAGGATCTGTATGGGCGCATCATGGAGAGAAGTACGGGACAACCGTGATTTTGACAGGGTACTTGAAATGGTAACCGCTGTCAATGAAATGGGCGTTGAAGTATGCTGCACGCTGGGTATGTTGACGTATGAACAGGCGGAAAAATTAAAGGCTGCAGGTTGTTTTGCTTACAACCATAATGTAGATACCTCGGAAGATTATTACACAGAAATCATCTCCACCCGTACCTATGATGACAGGCTGCATACATTAGAGAACGTACGTAAGGCTAAACTGACTGTATGCAGTGGTGGTATTATCGGGTTGGGTGAAACCAATGAAGACCGGATCAAGATGTTGCACACACTAGCCACCTTACCGGTACATCCGGATTCAGTTCCCATCAATGCATTGGTACCAGTAAAAGGGACTCCATTGGAACACAACAAGCGGGTAGGTATCGATGAAATGCTCCGCATGATCGCGACTGCAAGAATCATCATGCCCAAAAGTGTTGTGCGCCTTTCCGCAGGCAGAAATGAAATGAGCCTGGCGGAGCAAGCACTTTGCTTTATGGCGGGTGCCAATTCGATCTTTTCTGGCGAAAAGTTGCTCACGACTCCGAACCCCGACGTCAACGAAGACAGGCTGATGTTCCAGTTGTTGGGGCTAACACCCAGGGCTCCGTTTAAGGATGTACAGCAGGAACATGCTCATTTGGTGTCAGAAAAGGGATGAGCGCGCCATGATCCACACTCATTTGATAGATGAATACCTGTCTCAATCTTTGCAGAAAAGAGAGCAGGAAGGATTGCTGCGTCAATTAGCCTGCAATGAGGGGCTGATTGATTTTTGTTCCAATGATTATTTGGGATTGGCACAATCAAACTTATTGAGCCTGGATGGTACCGGATCACAAGAAGAGATGGCCTCCGGATCAACAGGTTCCAGGCTTGTTTCCGGCAACTCTCCGTTAGCTGAAAAAACAGAACGCATAGTTGCCGGCTTTCACCATGCAGAAGCTGCACTTTTGTTCAATACAGGTTATATGGCCAACCTGGGTTTGTGTTCCTGCATTGCCGATAAGCATAGCGTATTTATCTACGATGAACATATTCATGCAAGCATTATTGATGGCATGCGCCTAAGCCTGGCAAAACGCTTTAAGTTCAAACACAATGATGTGGATGATCTTCGCAAGAAGTTGAAGCAGGCGGAAGGAAAAGTATATGTTGTTATTGAATCGCTCTACTCAATGGATGGTGACCTGGCGCCTTTGCAGGAAATTTCAGATGTATGCAAAGAGCATAAGGCTGCATTGATCGTAGACGAAGCTCATGCTGTTGGTATCTATGGTGATCAGGGCAGGGGCTTGGTATGTCATCATCAGTTGGAAAACGATGTATGGGCACGCATCATCACCTTTGGCAAAGCACTTGGTTGTCATGGGGCCGCAGTGGTGGGTAGTTCCCTGCTGCGTGATTATTTGATCAATCATGCCCGCTCGTTTATTTACACAACTGCTATGCCTCCACATGCCTTTATAGTGATTCAAAGGTCATACCAGGAAATGGCAGTTGCACAAAGGGAAAAGCTGTTTGGGCTCATTCATCATTTTCAAAAAGTTGCCAGGGAGACATCAATAGAAGATGTACGCTTCCTGCTCAATCCTTCTCCGATACAGGGTGTTATCGTGCCGGGTAATGAACGGGTGAAACGGCTGGCCGAGTACGTAAGGCAACAGGGTTTTTTTATGAAAGCTATTTTGTCGCCTACTGTGCCGGCAGGTTCCGAAAGGTTACGCATTTGCCTGCATGCTTTTAATTCTTGCAGGCAAATTGATCAATTATTGACAGCCATAAAATTATTTTTAACATGAACCTGGTAGTTGCAGGCATCCATACAGGTATAGGTAAAACTGTTTGTTCTGCAGTCATGGTCCAGGCACTTGGATATGATTATTGGAAACCAGTGCAGGCCGGAGACCTTGATGCATCTGATAGTTTGTTTATCAAAAAGAATGTTGTCAATAATGATATCAATATTCACCAGGAAGCATTTTGCCTGACACAAGCAGCATCTCCGCATTATGCTGCAAAAGAGGATCAGGTTTCTATTACGCTGGAAGGGATTACGATACCCTCTTCGGATCTTCCTATTATTGTAGAAACAGCTGGTGGTGTGATGACACCTTTGAGTGAATCTTTATTGAATATTGATTTGATCAGACATTTAAATCTTCCTGTAGTATTGGTTTCCAACAATTACTTAGGAAGCATCAATCATACTTTACTGAGTGTACAGGCATTGAGTCTTGCAGGTGCACGCCCACTGGGCATTGTGTTTAGTGGTGAAGAGGTTTTGTCTACAAGAGAATTTATTCTTCAATATACAGGTTTGCCTTTGCTCTTTTCCATCCCGCAGTTTGAACAATTGAACAAGGAAACCATTGCTGAATTTGCTACATCTATTTCTGGCGATCTAAAAACAAAGCTTTATGAACTGGGCAGAGAAAGATAAAGCGTACATATGGCATCCATTCACACAGATGAAGTTAGCCGGTGAGGCTATTCATATCGAAAGAGCAGAAGGTTGTTACCTGTATAGCTCTAATGGAGATCAATACCTGGACGGCATTTCATCCTGGTGGGTCAACATACATGGACATGCCCATCCTTACATAGCAGAGAAGATTGCACAGCAATGTCTTCAGTTAGAGCATGTGATCTTTGCGGGGTTTACCCATACGCCTGCTATTAAACTTGCTGAAAAATTATTAGCACTATTACCAGGAAGTTTTTCCAAAGTATTTTATTCTGATAATGGTTCCACTGCAGTTGAGGTGGCCTTGAAAATGGCGTTGCAGTACTGGTATAATAAGGGTGAGATTGGAAAGACTAAGATCATCGCGTTTGAAGATGCTTATCATGGAGATACATTCGGCGCTATGTCTGTAGGGGCAAGAAGTGTATTTACTGCAGCCTTCCAGGAGTTGTTGTTTGATGTAGTGCATATCCCTCTTCCTTCTGATGACAATATTGATCAATGCACAGAAATGCTGCAGCAAATGACTTCGAAAGGAGATGTGGCTGCTTTTATTTTTGAACCCCTGGTATTGGGGGCAGCAGGCATGAAGATGTACAAGCCGGAACATTTGGATATGCTACTTGCTGTGGCCAAAAGAAATGGTGTTTTATGTATTGCAGATGAAGTGATGACAGGCTTCGGGCGTAGCGGGAAGAACTTTGCTATTGAACACCTGGTTCATAGACCGGATATTATTTGTTTATCCAAAGGGATTACCGGTGGCTTTTTGCCTTTGTCTGTAACTATATGCACTGAAGATATTTATCAGGCTTTTTATTCCGATGAAGCAACGAAGGCATTGTTTCATGGGCACTCTTATACTGCTAATCCGGTAGCCTGTGCAGCAGCCCTGGCGAGTATGGAAATATTGACGCAGCCGGAGACGCAGCAACAAATCAGGCTGATTGCGCAGGAGCATCATTCCTTTCTTCAAAATATCAAGGATCATCCTTTCATTAAAGGTGCGCGGCAGACAGGAACTATACTGGCACTGGAAATCAAGACGACAGAAAATACTTCTTACTTTAATTTGATCAGGGATGATGCTTACAACTTTTGCCTTGGTAAAGGCGTGTTGTTACGTCCGCTGGGAAACATCATTTATTTCATGCCGCCATATTGTATTACACAAACTGAATTGCAACTTGTATATGGTGTAATCATAGACATGTTGCATTATTTACAAGAAAAATATACTTAAGTTTTAAAACACTAATCATGCAAGCACTATTACATAAAATCATTGAGCAGCCTGAACTTCATGCTTATTGGCTGAATACATTGTCCATGATGGAAAATGTAGGAGCCAAAAAGATCAAGAAGTGTGAGCACCCGATTTTCGTTAATGAAGTGATCTTAAAACATGCATCAGAAGAAGCCAGGCATGCTTTTTACTTGAAAAAGCAAATACAAAAGATCCGCAAAGATGCATGTCCTACTTATGAATGGCAGTACCTGTTAGCTCCTAAATCAAGTTATGCTTATTTGAATCAATTGGACATTGATGTTTGTCGCTATTTAAAATCGAAGCATGAGTTGAAGCATGAGCGTTTAAAATATGCAGCTTACCTGTTGGTGACCTATGCCATTGAAGTAAGAGCCGATGAATTATATCCCATTTACCAGGATGTGTTACGTGCATATAAGAGTCCTGTAAGTGTGCGCAACATCATTGCTGAAGAACAGAATCACCTGGAAGAAATGGAAAAGCAACTGAAAGCTTTTTCAAGTGAGTGGGAAGAAATGTGCCGTGTAGTTCGTGAAATTGAAAGCAAGTTACATAGTGTGTGGATCGAGAATTTACATCAAGAGCTCGGGTTGTCGTAGTAATGCTTCCCAATCCGGATAAAGTACAACCCTGGCCTCCGGGAACAGATGCCAGGGTTGTTACATTCAGGAAAAGAGTTTATTGGACTGGAAGTTTTTATCCCAATCTTTCCATATTGGTTCATAACCTTGCTTTTCAATGATTGTAGCCATTTCTGCGGCAGATCGCTCGTCGCTGATCTCGAACTGTTCCAGAGTGTCGGGGTCAACAGAATAGCCACCAGGATTGGTTTTAGAGCCTGCACTTATAGTGGTTGTTCCCAGTTTTAATATATGGTTCCTGAATTTTTCAGTCTCTCTTGTTGATATAGATATTTCTACATCTTCATTGAGTAATCTGTAGGCACAGATCAACTGTACCAGCTCCCTGTCTTTGATCAGGTGGTCTGTAATATCAACACCTTCTGCAGGCCTGATCCGCGGGAAAGAAATGGAATATTTTGTCTGCCAGTATCTCTTCTGCAAGTAATCCAGGTGCAAAGCACAAAAGAAGCTATCCGTGCGCCAGTCTTCAAGTCCCAGCAACACACCAAGGCCAATTTTATGCATGCCTGCCCGGCCTATACGGTCTGGTGTTTCCAGTCGGTAATAGAAGTTAGACTTCTTGCCTTTCAAATGGTAATTCCTGTATGCTTCTTTGTGGTAGGTTTCCTGGTACACCAGCACAGAGTAAACACCTGCTTCATGAAGGGTTTTATATTCATCCTGCTCCAGTGGTTGCACTTCGATGGATATGTTGGCAAAATGAGGCTTGATGATGTCTATCGCTTTTAGAAAATAATCCACATGCACGGTATGGTTGGCTTCGCCTGTGACCAGTAAGATATGCTGAAAGCCGTGCTTTTTGATCTCATTGATCTCCTGTAAGATCTCTGCGGCAGAAAGGGTTTTGCGTTTGATCTTATTGTTAAAGCTAAAGCCACAGTAGGTGCAAATGTTATTACATTCATTACTCAGGTACATGGGTGCGAAGAGCTGAATGGTATTGCCAAAACGTTTTTGGGTTGTTTGGTGGCTTATTTGGGCCATTCGCTCCAGGTAGGGTTCAGCGGCAGGGGAGATCAAGGCTTTGAAGTCTTCCAGTGTACGCCTGGGGGCAGCTAAAGCAGCTTCCACATCTGCTTCCGTTTTCAGCAAAATAGATGAAGCAACTTCATCCCAGTTATAGCGGTCGAAATGCTCTTTAAAGGTCATCATATAAGAATTCAGTTAATGGACTTGAGGCAATGGCACCTTTTATTGCTTTAGACAGTTTGGCCTCATAGGCCATTCTGCCGGCTTCTACAGCCAGTTTAAAAGCTGAAGCCATTTGTACAGGGTTGCCTGCCACAGCTATGGCCGTATTAACCAGCACTGCATCAGCTCCCATTTCCATTGCTTTAGCCGCATGGGAAGGTGCGCCAATACCCGCATCAATAATTACAGGTACATTACTTTGTTCAATGATGATCTCTAAAAAATCAAATGTTTTTAACCCTTTGTTACTGCCAATAGGTGAGCCCAATGGCATCACTGCAGCTGTTCCTGCTTCTTCCAACCTTTTACACAAAACCGGGTCGGCATGTATATAAGGGAGAACAATAAATCCCAGTTTTGCCAATTCTTCAGTGGCTTTTAAAGTTTCGATGGGATCAGGCAATAGGTATTTAGGGTCTGGATGGATCTCCAGCTTTACCAAGTTTGTTTCCAATGCTTCCCTGGCCAGTTGGGCAGCAAATACTGCTTCTTTAGCATTGCGTACTCCGGAAGTATTGGGCAGTAAGTTGATGTGCGGATGATGCAGATGTGCCAACAGAGAATCTGTTTCTGTTTCGAAATCGATCCGTTTCATGGCCACAGTAACCAGTTCTGTTCCTGAAGCCAGTACAGCTTCTTCCATTCTTTGTGGAGAGCCGAATTTGCCGGTGCCTAAAAAAAGCCGTGAATTGAACTGGCAATTACCTATTGTAAGCTTTTGCATACAAGGAAGAATTTAGTTGTTGAACAATTTGTTTTTTATGGTCGTGATGAGTGATGGCTCCTGAAATGGCTATGCCGTAGAGGCCTGTTTGCATGATGGACTCAACATCTTCAGGCAGTATGCCGCCAATTGCATAAAGAGGTATACTGATACCCTCTGCGTTCATTTTATTGATCAATATTTCATAACCTGGTAACCCTAAAACAGGACTTAGCTTTTCCTTGGTCTTCGTAAAACGGAAAGGCCCTACACCTACATAATGACAGCCTTCCCGGTAGCGCTGCAGCACATCTTCAAAAGTATTGGCAGTGCCTCCGATGATCATTTGATCACCAACGATCTTTTTTGCTTCCGCTACAGGCATATCCTGCAAACCCAGGTGTACGCCATCTGCATGCACAGCCTTTGCAATGTCGGCGTGGTCATTTACGATGAAAGTGGCTTCGAGATCATAACATAATTTTCTTGCAATTGCTGCTACTTTCAGGAGTTCTGATGGTTGGGCCTTTTTAAAGCGCAACTGAATCCAGGTGCAGCCACCATCCAGTGCTTCCTGGATATTTTTTATTTGCTCATTGGCTGTATTACCTTGCGATATGTATTGAAGTTTAGAAAACATGATAACTTAAGAGTGAAGAGTTACTTAATAAAACTTTTTCCGTATAACTTTTTGCTTTTCTGCAGGCAGTGATCAAATCATTGCCTCTGGCTAGTTGTGCCGCGATCGCTGAAGAAAGAATGCAGCCAGACCCATGTTTTGGAAATATTTTCGAAGTGCCGGGATATAGCCTGGTCACTTCTGTTTTCATAAAAAGGTAATCAACGCCGGGTTCATCTTCATTATGGCCACCCTTTAATAAAACATTGCAGTATTGAGACAGTTTTTTTGCCGCTTCTATGGCGTCTGTCTCATTTACCAATTGAACGATTTCTTTGTAGTTTGGCGTGATCAATTCCAAATTCTGTAATAGCTGGTACAATAGGATTTCATCAACCCCCTGCTGCCAAAAGCTGAATTCAGTTGTTGAGCGAATGACAGGATCCACAATGATCTTGATGTTGCTGCTTTTTTGATGAATCACAGAAACTAACTGGTGTAGTGATCCAAGGTTTTGTACGATACCGATCTTCACAGCGGCAACCTCGTAATGGGAAAGCATCCTGGATACTGCATCCAGGATGTTTATATCTTTTTCCCATCGTATCGAGTAAAAAGCATTTTCTGTTTGCACAGTTTGGGCCGTTGATATGCCTAAGCCATACACTTCATGTTGCTCGAAGACCTTGATGTCGGCAAGCAGACCTGCACCCCCACAGGGATCCAGGCCTGCAATACTCAACACTATAGGACGATTGAATTCCATGTTTTTTTTATTTTTCGGAAACTTTTAACCGGATCATTGTTTTGCCAGACTGAACCTAATATTGCCACACCATGAAAGCCCATTTGCAAGGCATCCTCCAGGTTGTTTTCCCGGATTCCTCCAATCGCTATCAACTTTGTTCCTGGTGAAGGAAGCTTTGTTTCTTTTGAGATCGTGGATTCATATCCTTGCTTTGATATGCTGTTAAATACAGGGCCCAAAAAAGCATACGCAAAACAGCAGGATAAATTATCTGCTTCCTCTACCTGGTGGATAGAAGTCGTTAAGAGAAAACCACCCTGTTGTAATGCCTGCCATTCCACCTGGGTACTGCATCTTCTTTTTGACTCAGTATAGTGTAAGCGCATCGTCCCCAACATGCTTGCCAGATGATGATGCGCATGCAAGGATATTTTGCTCCGATGTTCAGGATCTACCTGTTCCACTAATTGTTGCAATGCTGATGCAGTTGCTTCCGGTTTGCGCAAATGGAAGATTTCCATGCCTTCATTAAATAAGGCATTGATCATCTCTGCTTCATTTTGGATCATTGCTGCATCAGAAATTACAATCAACATGTCAGGAGTAGATTTCTTTACCACCCAGGGCGAATTCATTTGATTTTTCCAGCATGCCTTTATCTGCAAAATCCCTGATCTCCTGGGTGATTTGCATGGAGCAGAATTTAGGTCCACACATAGAGCAGAAATGGGCCACTTTTGCGCCGTCTGCCGGTAATGTTTCATCGTGGAATGCCCTTGCTGTATCCGGATCTAGTGATAGGTTGAACTGGTCTTCCCACCTGAATTCAAACCTTGCCTTGCTTAATGCATTATCCCTATATTGTGCTCCCGGGTGCCCCTTTGCCAGGTCTGCTGCATGTGCTGCCAGTTTGTAAGTGATCACACCATCTTTAACATCCTTTTTATTGGGCAATCCCAGGTGTTCCTTTGGCGTTACATAGCAAAGCATGGCTGTGCCATACCAGCCAATCATGGCTGCACCAATTGCGGAGGTAATATGATCATAACCCGGAGCAATATCCGTAGTCAATGGCCCAAGGGTATAAAAAGGAGCCTCTTTGCAATATTCCAGTTGCTTTTCCATGTTCTCCTTGATCAAATGCATGGGCACATGACCGGGACCTTCATTCATTACCTGCACATCATGCTTCCAGGCAATTTGATTCAGTTCGCCCTGTGTTTTTAATTCGGCAAATTGTGCTTCATCGTTGGCATCGGCAATACTGCCTGGGCGTAAGCCATCACCCAGTGAAAACGCGACATCATATGCTTTCATGATCTCACAGATTTCATCAAAATGGGTGTATAAGAAGTTTTCTTTATGATGTGCCAAACACCATTTTGCCATGATGGAACCACCTCGGGAAACGATACCCGTCATTCTTTTTGCTGTCAACGGAATATAACGGAGCAATACGCCTGCATGTATTGTGAAGTAGTCAACGCCCTGCTCTGCCTGTTCGATCAATGTATCCCTGAATAATTCCCAGGTTAAATCTTCTGCTTTGCCATTCACCTTTTCCAGGGCCTGGTAGATGGGTACAGTACCAATGGGAACAGGCGAATTACGAATGATCCATTCTCTTGTTTCATGAATATTTTTCCCGGTAGAAAGGTCCATGATGGTATCTGCGCCCCAGCGACAAGCCCATACTGCTTTTTCTACTTCTTCCTCGATGGAGGAAGTAACAGCACTATTCCCTATGTTGGCATTGATCTTGACCAGGAAGTTCCTGCCAATGATCATAGGCTCACTTTCCGGGTGGTTGATGTTATTGGGTATGATCGCACGGCCTGCAGCTACTTCCTGGCGAACAAATTCCGGACTAATCAGGCCTTTCGGTGTGTTGGCTCCAAAGCTGTTGCCGGCATGTTGTTGGGTAAGCAGTTCATACTGGCCATTGAGTTGGTATTTTAATGCATCGATGCGTTGGTTTTCCCTGATCGCAATATATTCCATTTCAGGTGTGATGATGCCCTTTTTAGCATAATGCAGCTGTGTCACAGTGCTTTCTGCCTTTGCTATCAATGGCTTCTTAATATGCTCGAATCTAAGGTGATCCAGTGAGGCATCATTCATCCGGTCTTTTCCATATGCGGAACTTACTTCCTGCAATTCATGCACATCCCCTCTGTCTTTGATCCATTGCTCACGAAGCCGGGGTAAGCCTTTTTTGATATCAATGTTTACCTCCGGATCAGTGTAAGGACCACTGGTATCGTAAACAGTTACTGGCGCATTTTCTTCTGTTTTGCCATTGGCAAGTTTGGTAGTGGAAAGTGTAATTTCCCTCATGGCGACTTTTATGTTGTGCAGTTGCCCTGGTACATACACTTTTTTGGATCCGGGAAGCGGAGCGGTCGTGATCACTTCCTGCTTGGGAACTTCATTCGTTTTTTTCATGTCAATGTTTTCGTGAGTGGTAAGATGAGGAGCTGTATTATCCTCCCTGTGTAGCTTTAATGATCAAAATGTTGTCGTTGGATTGAATGAGATGTTGCGTCCAGGCAGATTTGGGGATGACAGTGTTGTTGATAGCTATAGCAATTCCTTTTTGCTTTTCACCAACTACTTCATCCAACAATTGCTGGACCGAACTATGGGGACTGATTTTCTTTGGCTGATTATTCAATTGAATTTCCATTCCGGTATAAGGTTAAAAATTGACACTTTAGGAATGGACGAAACGAAGTAATATGGATCACTTTTCCCTTCGCTGGCATTATCCAGATCAGGTTCGAGGGTATCATCTCAGCCTTTCGGCACCCCTAAAGTTGGCACAAATGTAGGGGTAATGGATAAAACTCAGCAACAGGCCGCTTAAATTTTTATTTCATAAACTTGCAGGCTACAAGAAAATAAAATCAATATGAAGGCATTTTTAGGCATGGGATTGTTAGGTTCCAACTTTGTAAAAGCCATGATTAACAGGGGTGAACAAGTGCAGGTTTGGAACCGTACAACATCCAAAGCATTGGAGCTTGAAAAATTTGGAGCGAAGGCATTCAGTGATGTAAAGGATGCCGTGAAAGGGGCAAGCCTGGTTCATCTCACATTGAAAGATGATGCCTCAGTTGACGAAGTGTTGGAAGCTGCCAGTGAAGGATTTGCACCGGGTGTTATTATTTTAGACCATACGACTACCTCAAAAGAAGGAGCGATCAGGAGAACAAGGGAATGGAGGGAAAAAGGTTTCATTTATCAACATGCACCAGTATTCATGGGTCCTGTGAATGCATTGGAAGGTACAGGCTTTATTCTGTTGTCAGGTGACCAGGATATCATTGGTCAACTGGAGCCAGTATTATCCAAAATGACGGGCAAGCTGCTTCATTATGGACCCGAAGTGGGAAAAGCAGCGGCCATCAAACTTGTTGGCAATGCATTCCTGGTGTGTTTGACAATTGGTTTAAGAGACACGCTTGCGTTGACAAAAGCGCTTGGCATTGCTACAGATGATTTGATGTCCCTCTTAGAATCCTGGAATCCGGGTACCCAGGTGCAGGCCAGGTTGAAAAGAATGACCGTTGGGGATGATACAAAGCCTTCCTGGGAGTTGGCTATGGCCAGAAAAGATACGCAATTGTTCCTGGAAGCTGCGCAACAAGGCGGGACGGATCTTGCGATCATTCCTGCAATTGCGGCCCTGATGGATCAATGGATCGCAAAAGGTTATGGAAACCATGACTGGACCGTGGTAGGGAAGGAGTTTGCTTAACACCATTCGTCAATAGTAAAGGTGATTTTTAAATTCGTTATGAGCTTTTGCGATTTTATGAAACAGATTGTAGCAACTGTGCTTTCCCTTTTTATGTTTTCAACAGGGTTTTCTCAAATGGCTTTTCGAAAAGTGAGTGAAGAGATCATTGTGAATGATGGTCCATTTAAGGCATGTCATGCATCAAGTATTGTAGAACCATCGCCTGGTGAAATCCTGGTGTCCTTTTTCGCTGGTTCAAGGGAAGGAGACAAGGATGTTTGTATCTGGTTAACCGCTAAGCAAAACAACCAATGGACAAAACCCTATATCATTGCAGATGGTGTGATCAATGATACACTAAGGTATCCATGCTGGAATCCAGTGCTGTTCAAAGCAAAACAGGATCAATTATTTCTTTTTTATAAAGTAGGGCCTAATCCCCGGGAATGGTGGGGCATGGTGCGCACCTCGAAAGACAATGGGAAAACCTGGAATCAACCCGAGCGGCTTCCTGCGGGCGTTTTGGGCCCTATCAAAAATAAGCCTGTCCAACTGGCGGATGGTACGATACTGAGCCCTTCAAGTGTGGAAACTGATAATACCTGGAAGGTGCATATTGAGAAATCTTCAGATTTAGGTAAAACCTGGAAAATCATTCCAGTAGATAGTAATAGTAAGTTTAAAGTAATTCAACCGAGCATTCTACAATATCCAAACAAGCGCTTGCAGATCGTTTGCAGGAGTGACCAGGATAGAGTCGTTTATGCATGGTCGCAGGATAATGGTAATCAGTGGACGGCCTTATCCCGGTCAGAATTGCCAAATCCAAATTCCGGGACAGATGCTGTTACATTAAAAAACGGAATACAGCTGATTGTTTACAATCCAACGGTCAAGGGTAAGGACTGGTGGAATAATCGCCAAAAACTGAATGTGGCTGTTTCTAAAGATGGCTTGAACTGGAAAGATGTATGCATTTTGGAAAACGGTTCGGATGAAGAATTTAGCTATCCGGCTGTAATCCAGGCAAAAGATGGGAAAATTCATATTACGTATACTTACAATAGAAAGAATATCAAACATGTAGTGCTTGAAGCAGGTAAGTAACTTATCCACCATCATTCCACAAACTCATCTTTTTATCCACACAATTGGCGCAAATACCATTTCGCAATGTCTTAAACTGTATTTTGCCCGCCCAAAATTTTGGATAAAATACCATGAAAGGCTCCGACATCAGCTTTTTGTTCGATACCGCCCCGGCATTGCACATGTTGCGCTTGCGCAATGCGCATTGGGTACTGCCTTTTTTGTACAAGGTGTTCAAGGAAAAATCTGTTTTCTCCCTGCCTGAATTTTCATTGACTACACTTCTAGCCGAAGCCCTTAGTTCTCAAAATGAAGGCGTAGAAGACTGGGAAGAAGCGAAGATCGAGTTTGGTGAGGATGAGGAAAGCCGCGCCCGCAAATACCTGCTCAACTGGGTGCAAAAACGACTGTTGCAGGACTTTCCCGCAGCTGACGGCACAACCATGTACCAGCTGAGTGCACATACGGAAAAGGTGTTCCAGTGGTTGCAAACCCTTAGCCGTCGCGACTTCGTGGGAACGGAGAGCCGGTTTAAAATGCTGTTCAACTCACTCCATGATATAGTTGAAAAAACTGAAGACGACCGTTTCAAACGCCTGGAAGAATTAAAGAGCAAGCGTGCCGACATCGACAGGGAAATCAACGCCCTGGAGCATGGTGCTTCCGTGGAAGTATACAGCAATGCCCAGGTAGCAGAACGCCTTGAAATGTTTACCCGCCTCTGTTACGAGCTGCTGGGCGACTTCCGCGAAGTAGAAGACAACTTCAGGCAGATCCACCGCAACATCGTTGAACAACACACGAAAGCCGAAGTGAATAAGGGCGCTATTGTTGGCTATGCCTTCGACGCCTATGATGCCCTGCGCAACAGCAACCAGGGACGCAGTTTCTATGCTTTCTGGGACTTCCTGATTTCAAGAGCAGGGCAGGTGGAATGGCGGCAACTGACCAGCCAGTTATTGGAATTGCTCCAATTGAGGAATATTGATTCTGATTACTACTTCCTGGACAACATCAAATCCATGTTGCTGGAGCAGGGACGTGTGGTGTATGAGGCCAATGATAAAATGGCAGAAAAATTAAGCCGTATTATCACGGAAAAGGAAATGGCGCAACACAAAAGACTGCGGCAGCAAATTGGAGGGATCAAGGAACTGGTGCTGCAATTAATGGACAACGATAGCGTTCCCTGCAGTATTCAGGTGGAAGGAGCTGCAGAAATCAGGTTGTCCATGGACAGGAGGCTGCAGCAGGAACCTAAAAACATGCCTTCAATGGTAAGGCAACCGGTAAGCGGTAGCGAGACGATTGAAGATATGGCTCGTTTCAGCCGCTTATTGAATGCTCCTTTTGTGGATAAGAAAAAATTGTGGCAGAACGTAGAAGATATATTAAAAGATAAGCATACAGCTACTTTAAGAGAGATCATCGAAATCACCGGACTGGAATATGGCGTGGCAGAAGTGGTTGCCTACTTCTCTTTTGTTAAAGACAAAGGAGGCAAGGCGCAGATCATGAGTAGCATGAGCGAACATATTGCCTTGAACAGCGAGAGTAACAAGTTTATAGAAGTACCCTATTTGTTGTTCAATCGCTAATCTATAAAAAGAAAATTTGATTCATCCATATATAATCCTGTAATCCGTGGTCAACAATAAAATACTACCATTTACACCGGTCTTCATCAAATTGCTGAAAGGGCCGGTAGAATACCTGGAAAAATCAAACTGGGAAAAGCTACTGTTGTATAAAACAGAGCTGACAACTTTTGTGAACCAGTTGGGCCTTTCCCTGGTTCTGGATGAAAGAGACGGCTATGCTTACCTGAAACATTTTTCCAATGAAGAAGATGAGGAAGCTGCCGTTAGCTGGATGGTTAGGAGGTCGTTTACATACGAGGAAAGCATTCTGCTGGTATTGTTGCGCGATATGATGGCGGAGTTTGAAACCGGCGATGAAACCACCAGGGAATTGGTGAAAAAACGCCGTGAGATCAAAGAGTATGCAGAACTGTTCTTTAAAGAAAATGCCAGCCGTGTCAAGTTCATCAAAGAACTCGACCGCCTGATCGATAAAGCTGAAGAAAACGGTTTCCTCGATAAAATGGGCAACAGTGAGCTGGCCGACGAGCAAAAATTCCGCATCCGCAAGATCATCAAAGCAAAGGTGGACAGCGAGGTTTTAGAACAATTTAAACAGCAATTAAACGACTATGCAACTGAGCGTATTCAGCACGGATAACCAGAAGTCAGGTTTCCGTTTACAATATATGGAAGTGTATAACTGGGGTACTTTCGACGAGCATGTGCACGTCATTAAGCCACTGGGTGAGACTTCCCTGTTGACAGGTGCCAATGGTAGTGGTAAAACCACGTTTGTCGATGCTTTGTTGACACTAATCGTACCCGAAAAAAAGTACCGCTTCTACAACCAGTCATCTGGTAGCGAGAAAAAAGGCGACCGGACTGAGGAGAGCTATGTACTGGGTGGTTACGGTACGATCAATAGTGAGAACGGCAGCACTACTAAAACCTTATACCTGCGTGAAAATAAAGAGGAGGCTTACAGCATCCTGATGGCTGCCTTTTCTAACGAGGCTGGCCAGGAAGTATCCCTGTTCCAGGTTCGTTATTTCAGCGGCGGGGAGATGAAAAAGGTATTTGCCGTCGCACATACACTGCTGCACATTGAAGAGGATTTTACTCCATTTGACCTGGGTGGTGGATGGAAGCGCAGGATGGATCTGCAATACAACCGTAATGGCGGCAAGCCGAAGATCGAATGGTTTGATGCTGCCTCCAAATACGCTTTGCGTCTGACTGATGTGCTCGGTATGCAAAGCCTGCAGGCCCTTAGCCTGTTCAACCAGACCGTTGGTATCAAGGTGTTGGGCAACCTGGATGAATTCATCCGCACACACATGTTGGAGCCACGCAACATGGAAGAGCAGTTCCTGGAGTTGAAAAAGCACCTGAACACTTTGTTGGATGCTCAGAGGAATATCGAAAAGGCCGAAGAGCAAATCTCCCTGTTGAAGATACTGGAATTGCATTACCAGACATATGCTGCTTACAAACAACAACTGGATGTATCTCAAAGAGAGTTAGATATAGCGGCTATCTGGAACGGTTATACGAAGAATCAATTGCTGCATACTGCCGTTGATGAGGCGGAGCAATCTCTGAGAGAGATTCAGAATAAATTGTCTGCAATCAAGGAATCCATCGCTGAATTAACTGAAAAGGAACGTACTACCCGCAACCAGATTGAGCAGAATAAAGCAGGCCAGCGTTTGAAAGAACTGGAGCAGGAGATCAAATCGCTGAATGATAAATTGCAGCTGGTACAATCCAATTATGTGAAATTCTCGGAATGGTGCACTGCATTGAGTCTGGAAGAAACCGTTGCTGCTGACGAGGCCGCCTATAAACGTATTGTTGGAGAGGCCCGCAGAGCGAAACACCGCATAGAAAGAGAACAGCGCCTGAACGAAGAAGATGACTTTGAAGCTAAAAATGTTTTGCGCAAGGCTTCTGAAGAAAAAGAAGACGTTGAGCGGGAGTTGAATGCGCTGCTGCAATCAAAGAACAACATTCCTTCACACCTGGTGAACCTGCGCAGGGAGATCTGTACGGAACTGAAAATAGATATCTCAGAGTTGCCATTCGCCGGTGAACTGATGCAGGTACGTGCAGAAGAATTACATTGGGAAGCAGCCCTCGAAAAATTGCTGCACGGCTTTTCATTACGCTTGCTGATACCTGAAAAGTATTATAAAAAAGTAAACCGTTACGTCAACAATACCAACCTGCGTTCGCGCCTGGTTTATTACCAGGTATTTGACGACGTGTTATTGCCCTATGCAGATGAAGGTACTGTTTACGAGAAACTGGAATTCCATCCTGAGCACAGGCTGAGCGAATGGGTACAACAGCAGATCATTCAAAGCTTTGATTATTTCTGCATAGATGATGAATCGGAACTGGATCGCTACGATAGGGCCATTACGATCAATGGATTGGTGAAGAACCGTGACCGCCATGAGAAAGATGACCGTCCGGATAGAAATGATCCGGGCCGTTATGTAATGGGTTGGAACAACGAAAAAAAGAAAGCCAAATATCTAACCAAAAGAGACGTCTTGTTGGAAACCATTCGCCAGTCGAATGAAACCATTGAACGTTGTAAGCGGAAGGCTGCACGATTACAATCACAGTCCTATGCTATATTAAAGATTGAGGAACACGAAGGTTTTGCCTTGATGGATGCTGGTAGCGTGCAGCGGTCCATTCATGCTGTACAACAGCAAATTGAAAGCCTGCGTGAAAGTAACGACCAGCTAAAAACATTGACCCAGCAGCTGGAATCGATTCAACAGCAGCTCTCTTCTAAAGATGAAGAAAGAACAGCATTGATCAGGGACGAATCTTTAACCACAAATCAATTGCAGCAATGGCAACAGCAACAGCAACATCTGCAGCCTTTGTTACAATTGATCAAGGACGAAGACAAAGATGCACTACTGCAGTTTCAGCAACAATACGCATCTGCTTTCGCCACTTTGACCTTGCTAACTATTGATGAAACGTATAATGAACTGAGATCGGCCATCAGTAAAAAAGTAGGCGAACTCAGGGAAAGTTTACACAAGGAAGAAGGTGCTTTACAAAAGAGCATCAGTCGCATTAAATCACCTTCCATTACAATTCAACAGCGTTTCCCCGATTGGAACGGAGATGTGCACCACCTGCCCGATGATCCTGCTTTTGCAGAAGAATACATTGAGTGGCTGGGTAAACTGGAAAATGAAAACCTGCCTAAGTACAAGAAGGATTTCGATAACTACATCAACATTACCATCACTTACAAGATCGGTGGTTTGAATGAGGAAATGGAAAAGTGGGAGCGTGAGATCAAGAACAGTATTCACAAACTGAATAGCTCATTGGCTGGTATCAATTTCAACCGCTTACCCGATACCTTTATTCAATTAGGTATCCGGAATGTCATGGATACAACCGTTAAAGAGTTCCGTTCTAAATTGCTGGAAGCCTTGCCACAGGCAGCCAACTGGCAGCAAAGCAGCTTTGAAGAAAAGTCGGCTCACTTCAGGGATAAAGTGCAACCGCTCGTTGCCAGCCTGGATGAGAGTGAAGCCTACAGGGCCCGTGTATTGGATGTGCGTAACTGGTTTGAGTTTTGGACCGATGAAATTTACCGCAACACCAACGAGTTGAAGAAAACCTATCGCCAGATGGGACAATTGTCAGGTGGTGAAAAGGCTCAATTAACGTATACAATTTTATGTAGTGCCATTGCCTACCAGTTTGGTATTACCAAGGAAGGCAAGAATTCCAAAAGCCTCCGTTTCATTGCTGTAGATGAAAGCTTTAGTAACCAGGATGAGGAAAAAGCAACTTACCTGATGGAACTCTGTAAGCAGTTGCATTTGCAATTGCTGGTGGTAACCCCCAGCGATAAAATACAGATCGTGCAGGAGTTCATTGCCCACGTTCACCTGGTACAGCGTGTTGCCAACAGGCATAGCGTACTCTACAACATGACTGTAAAAGAATTAAGAGAGAAGATGGAAGAGGCAACAGCCTGATGAATGAAGAAAAATTCGAATGACGAATAAGTTTAGGTAGTAAAGCCTGATTCTTATTCGTCATTTTTTATGCCCCATTCACCATTCACAATTGACCATTCACCATTAGAACGGATAATTGATCCCCAACTGCAACTGCCCATTCAGCGGCTTCCAATTATAAAACCATTTGTTTTGGGCTTCAATAGTATCAGGGCTGGGGTTTTTTACTTTATAAGCATAATCTAGCCGCACAAGAAAAAAGCCAAAGTCGATACGTAGTCCTGTACCTGTACCAATGGCCAGGTCCTTCCAAAGCTTGTTGAATTTGAATTCACCTCCGGGGAAGCCTGGCGCTTCTCTCAAAAACCAGACATTACCAATATCGGTATACAAGGCGCTGTTGATGAGAACTCCTCCAATATCTGTGATGAAAAAGCGGTATTCGGCATTCGTTTCTAATTGAATATCTCCAAATCGTTCCGGTGCAACATCCTGGTCAAAAGATTGTACCGTTGAACCCGGCCCCAACTTGCGCAGTGCCCATGCTCTCATACTATTAGAGCCACCACCATAGTATTGTTTAAAAAATGGGAGCGAAGTGTTGTTCCGGTTATGTGTGGATGGCAACTCATATCCAACACCTGCAAAGGCCCTCCATGCAAATTCATCACGCCCTAATTTACGTGTTTGCCTGAACTCCGCATCCAACTTGATGAACCGGTAAAGACTACTGTCCAGTGTTTTATTTTTAAACATGCCCAGGATCAGGCCGGATGGTTCTAAATTAAATTGCTTGACACTGGTTACAGTTTTCTTGGCAGTGGTTTGTGAAAAGGTGTAGATGGAAGAAGTAACCAGCCCGTCATTGAAAATATAACTGTATGATTTATTATCTTTAATAAGTTCTTCAAGTAATGAATCACGATCGAGGAATGTTAATTCAATATTTGGTAATTTGATGCCAAGGAGTTTATTCTTCCAGTTAAACAACAAACCCCAGGAAGTATTGAAAGCAGTCAAATTAAAAAAATCTTTACGGTCTACATTGGATGCATTCAGCGCAAAAATTGTTTTGGAATTTTCCTTCCATTGACTGGGAATAAAATTCAAATTAGGGATCGTGCGTGGAAACGCAACAGTATTGATTAATGCAATCTGGTTGGTCTGGATAAATTTGTCTTTCGATTCGAGCTCAATTCCATAGCGCACACCTGTATTGGCCTGGTTAGATGCCTTGCCAAAGTTGCGGTTTTGCAACCCGACATTCGCACCAACGCCTAACAAGTCTGTTGGAATAAAAGGATTCTTGTTCTGCTGGTTACTACTACCTTCTATATCAAAGTTGAACAGGTATTTTTTAGCTGGTGTTAGGTTGATTCTAAAATCAACTGTATCAGAAAAATCTCTCGGTATTTGATCGATGCTCACCAGTCTCCAGGCACCCAAAGAGTTAAACCGGTTTATTGTATGCAGGTAGTTGCGCTGGCTGTATAGGTCTCCACGCTTAAGGTAAATATTTCGTGCTATTAATTTGGGCTTAAACAGGTTCCGGTAAGATATAATTTTATAGTCTTGTAAATAAGTTTCAAATGGGACCAGCGTGGCTGTATCGATGGACAGGTCCGGGTAAGCAACCACGTTCCCTACATAATAGCGTGTAAGGCGGGTCGTGTCTTCGGTTTCACGCAGGCGTACTTCCACGCTGGCACTTGGATTCTCCCTTCTGCGTCTCAATTCTTGTAATTGTGTTGCCTGCTCAATCGGGTCTAATGTGGGCCGTAGTAGGGCCAGTCCAACAGTATCCCAGACAGCAAGCAGTTCCTCCCTGGAAAATCGCAGGTAGCCATTATTGCGATAAACATCTGTCAGCCGGTCAAATTCTGTAGATATGAGCGGCATGGCGAATGCCTCTCCTTTTTTCAACAGGGATTCCTTCTGCGCATCCAGCGTAATTTTTTGAAGTGTGTCATCATTTTTACTGGCGGTGTCAGTGGCAAGGTTCAATAAAACCGAATCTATTAAAAAGAGGTGGCCCGGTGTTACATGAAAATTCACAGTGGTCCGGCTCTGAACTCCCCTTACTTGCAGGCTGGTATCATAGCTGATGCTGTCGCGGTAATAACCCAGTGAATGTAGTTTCGCCGCCATAAATGTTTTCGACTTTTCTGCATTTAGGCTATCAAACACTGCAGGCTTTACAATTTCTGTATATATAAGACGGGGGCCTTTTTTTAGAAAGAAAGTGAAAATTCCTAAAGGGTTAAATTTGCGCACGGAACGTACCATGATGCTGTCATGGAGTTGTTGGTATAATTCTGATTCAAGCTCCTTTTTTTGATCCTTAGTAAACTTGCCATTCAAATGGATATTAGTTTGGTAAATAAAAGGTTTGTTTTTAGGATAACCTTTTATGATCGTACAGGATGAAACAATGATGAGCATCATTAGCGGTACGTAGATCAAAAGTGATTGCCTGTATGACTTTACCCAAGAATAAAACATAATGTTAAAACCCAACTATGCTTAGTAAAAAAGAGGCTAAAGATATTCAAAGTTTGCGCCACAAAAAATTCAGGGAGGAAACCGGCTTATTCACTGCTGAAGGCCCAAAGATCGTTTCAGAACTGGTACAATTGATCCCCGAACGCTTTGAAAAGATTTACGCGGTAAAAGACTGGTTGCAGCAACACCCTGTAGAGGGAATAAAATATGAAGAGATTGATGAACGGACACTGGAAAAGATTTCCCAGCTGCAAACACCCAATGAAGTGATTGCTGTCCTCAGGCAGTTTAAACCAGAGGTGCCTTCAGCTTCAGACCAGCTTTGTCTTTACCTGGACACTATCCAGGATCCTGGCAATTTGGGCACTATTATACGTATAGCCGATTGGTTTGGCATTAAAGATATTATATGCAGTGAAGGCTGTGCCGATAGGTACAATCCAAAGGTGGTTCAGTCCACCATGGCAAGCATAGCCAGGGTGAATGTGTATTACGATCATGACCTGCAATGGCTGAAAAATGAACAGGCTCCCAAATATGCTGCGGCTTTAAATGGTACGTCTCTTTATGATTGCGGTAAAGCTGGAAATGGAGTATTGATCATTGGCAATGAATCAAAGGGGATAAGCCCGGAAGCAATGCAATTAGCTACTCAGAAAATTACCATTCCCAGGAGGGGCGAAGCTGAATCGCTGAATGCTGCAGTGGCTACCGGGATTATTTTATCACATTTAGTGGGATAATATTCCTTACCTCGTCAACCATTTGATCATTTCTTTCCATGTGGGTTTTTTGCCATACATTAAAATGCCTGTACGGTAAATCTTGGCGCTTACCCAGGTTGTAAACAGGAATCCAAGGATCAGCAATATCATGGACAATCCCAATTGCCAGTAAGGAACAGTATCAGGCACGCCAAATGGAATGCGCGACATCATAACAATAGGGGAGAAGAATGGTATGATGCTCGCCCAGGTTGCCAGCGAACTGCCCGGATCATTGATAGAGTTGATCATGATAATAATGCCCAGGATAATTGGAATGGTTATAGGGAAAGTAAGGCTTTGCGCATCCTGTGCATCTTCGTTCACTGCACTGCCTACAGCTGCAAATAAAGCAGCATAAAACAGGTAGCCTCCCAGGAAGTAAAAGATAAAGCAGGCAACCAGCAAGCCCCAGTTAATGGTAGCCAGGCTTTGTTGTGCACTGGCCAGTTTATTAATAGCCTCTGATGTTTGTGTTGCCGAACCAGGGATCTGCTGTTGTGCATCGTGCACCTGCTGCAAAACATCTGGCGGTATGAACGATGCTGCCAACGCGCTGAGCGATGAGATCAAAACGATCCATATTAAAAACTGCGTTAAACCAACAGCTCCAATGCCAATGATCTTTCCCAGCATCAATTGAAATGGCTTCACAGAAGATACGATCACTTCGGCAATACGATTGGTCTTTTCTTCCATCACACCCCTCATCACCATGACACCATAAATGAATAGAGTAATATAGATAAGGAAACCCGTGACATACCCGATGCCGCTGGCTACATCAAAGTTGCTGTTGCTTAGGTTGCCCGATTCATCAGTCTTCACGGCCTCAATGCCTACATGTTCCGCCTGGTGTTTGAGTGAATCGATTAACAAGGGGTCGATCTTCAGTTGCTGGCTAATCAGGTTATTTTCTAATGCCTTACTGATATCGTCGTGGATCCGGTCGTTGGCAAACCTGCTCAGGCTCTTATGCGACACGATCTTGAAGTTGGATGATTTGTTCATCTCTGAGTTGGGCGCCAGTAATACAGCCGAATATCCCTTAGATGAAAAATTGCTGGTGTCTACATCTTTACGGAAGTCATAAGTAACCTGTTCGCTGCTTTGCAGGCTGTATTTAAAAATGCCGCCGGGATCAACAACTGCTACCTTCTCGTTGGTTGCATTATTCACTGTGATCGCAACTACTGCTGCAATTAATCCAACAAACAGTAGTGGAGTAAGGATCGTGGAAAGAATAAATGTTTTTTTTCTAACCCTGCTCAAATACTCCCTTTGTATAATCAGCAATGTCTTATTCATTTTCTATGAAAAAGTTTTAATAATAAAAATTGTATTCACCATTGACCATTCACCATTCACCATTCGCCCTCTGAAACTGCCTGCTCGGTGCAGTCCCTTCTACTAACTGAATAAAGATGTCATTCAACGAAGGCAGGATCTCGTTAAATGAAATAATGCTGTCTCCCTGTTGTAAAAAATGATGCAATACATCATTGGGTGAATGCCCTTCATTGATCCTTACCGTCAGGGAATGATCAGGATTGTTTTTGATCACTTCGAAAGCTGAACTGATAGGTCCATTGGCTTCTGATTCAAAACCTATTCTGAAAAGATGCTGTTTGAATTGCTGCTTCACATTCTTCACACTGCCATCGAGTATCTTCTGGCCTTTGTTCACCAGTATAATATGATCACAGATCTCTTCCACCTGCTCCATCCGGTGTGTACTGAAAATGATCGTAGCACCTCCACGGGCAAGATTATAAATTTCATCTTTGATGATGTTGCTATTCACCGGGTCTAATCCGCTGAAGGGCTCATCAAGGATGATCAGTTTAGGTTGGTGTAAAACAGTGGTCACAAACTGCAACTTCTGCGACATACCCTTCGACAGGTCTTCCACTTTTTTATTCCACCAGCTTTGCATCTCCAGTTTCTCGAACCATTTTTTAATACCTGCCATGGCTTCACTTTTGCTGAGTCCTCTTAGTTGGGCAAGGTATAAAGCCTGCTCACCAATTTTCATCTTCTTATACAATCCCCTTTCTTCTGGCATATAGCCAATCTTGGCCAGGTCTTTTGTAGGGTCGAATGCTTTTCCTTCAAAAAATATAGAGCCTTCATCGGGATAAAAAATGCCGGTGATCATGCGCAGCAGGGTGGTCTTGCCCGCGCCGTTGGGTCCAAGCAGCCCGAAGATGCTGCCAGCTTCAATAGAAAAGCTGATGTCATCTACGGCCTTTTGTGTCGCAAAGTATTTTTTTAGATGGTTTGCTTCTAAAAGATTCATTATGAATGTAAGGTTTGTAGTTTAGGTTGTTTACATTTTACATTTCGCTCCCATTACCTTCGCGTAAAAGTACACTAATGAGAATAGGGAAGCGATTTTTATTGTCTGTTTGTTTTATTTTAGGAACAGTACTCCTTTCCGGCTGGGGTTTCCTGGCACACCGCACGATCAATCAACTGGCCATTTACCAACTGCCAAAGGCCATGCGCCCTTTTTTTTATGAAAATATGGACTACCTGGTAAAAAATTCTGTGAGACCTGATCAACGGCGTAATTCAGATAAGAGTGAAGAGCCCAAGCATTATATCGACGCTGAAGCTTATGGTGATTCTGCTCTTTGGGTGATGCCACACCAATGGGATAATGCAGTAGCAAAATACTCCAAAGACACACTGCTCGCATACGGATATGTACCTTACTGGGTGATGGTCATGAAAGAAAGATTGACAAATGCTTTTAAACAGGAGAATAAGGACAGCATCTTATTTTATGCTGCTGACATGGGGCACTATATTGCAGATGCACATGTCCCGTTGCATACGACCATGAACTATGATGGTCAGCTCACCGGTCAGAAAGGTTTACACAGCTTATGGGAAAGCACCATACCTGAAATTGAATTGTCCCAATTTGAGTTGAATGAAAAACATAAAGCGAAATATTTAAAAAATCCTGAACAGGCAATTTGGGAGGCAGCCCGTGAAGCGAATGTTTTACTCAAAGATGTTTTCCAGCAGGAAATAGAAGCCTCCAGAGGACTTGAAGATTCAGCCAAATTCCGCATGCAAATGCGTTATGGAAAAATGTCAAGAGTATATACTACTGAATTCGCTAAAGCTTACAACAAACGCCTCGGCAATACAGTGAACCAGCAATTACTCAAGGCTGCTCATTTAAATGCCGACTTTTGGTACACCTGCTGGGTAGATGCAGGCAAACCCGGTTTGAAATCATTAGTGACCAATGCAAACGATAAGAAAGTAAAAAAGAAAATGAAGGCTGAATGGAAAGCCTATAAAAAGAATCAGTTAATAGAAAAAGACCTCCTCCTCGCCAAACAATTTGATAAAGAATAATTCATAGTTTGTAGTTTGGAGTTGCCCCATCAACTCCAAACTCCTATTTTCTCCGCCACTTTTTCTCCATCCATCGCCGCACTAACAATACCACCAGCATAACCCGCACCTTCGCCACAGGGATATAAATTTTTAATTTGTGGATGCTGCAATGTCATACTGTCTCTCGGGATACGCACTGGCGAAGAGGTACGGGATTCTGTTGCTACCACCACTGCATCATTGGTTAGGTAGCCTTGCATCTTTTTCCCAAAGGCTTTAAAGCCTTCCTGCAGCGACTTGTGAATAAAGGGGGGCAATACCTGCCGCAAGTCGGAAGAGGCAATGCCCGGCAAGTAACTGCAGATCGGGAGAGAAGCAGATGTTTTATTAGCCACAAAGTCTGTCATACGCTGGGCTGGCGCAACCAGATTCCCACCACCGGCTTCATATGCTTTTTGTTCCACCATTTGCTGGAAGTAGAGCCCTAATAGTGCTTCTGTAGCGGGCAAATGGTTTTTCTTGATATATTTTTTCAACTCACTGGAATTGGCGAGGTCCGCCTTTTCTGCCGTGACCACCATACCACTGTTGGCAAAAGGATTATTGCGCTTGGAGGGCGACCAGCCATTCACCACAATTTCATTTACATCAGTAGCTGCTGGCGCTATAATACCACCAGGACACATGCAAAACGAAAACACTCCTTTGGCCTCTACTTGCTGTACAAGACTGTAAGAAGCTGGAGGTAAAGCTTCGCCCCTGTTAGGTGTGTGGTACTGTATGGAGTCGATCAGCGACTGGGGATGTTCGATCCGTACACCTAAAGCATATGGTTTGAATTCAATAAGAATATCTTTTGAATGCAGCAGGTGGAAAATATCCCTGGCCGAGTGGCCTGTTGCTAAAATAACGGCGCTGGCTGTGATCGTTTCCCCATCTGCTGTCTGCACACCTTTTACTTCATCTCTTTCCAGGATAAAGTCAACTACTTTGTTTTCAAACAACACCTTGCCGCCACATTCAATGATCTTTTCTCGTATGGCTGTAATAATATGCGGTAGCTTGTTGGTACCAATGTGTGGATGTGCTTCATACAGTATCTTTTCTTCTGCTCCAAAATGTACCAGAATGCTGAGGATACGTTGAACATCGCCACGTTTCTTACTTCGGGTATACAGCTTGCCATCACTGTATGTTCCTGCACCGCCTTCACCAAAACAATAATTGCTTTCCGGGTTCACAATACCTTCTTTATTCATGGCGGCAAGATCGCGGCGGCGTGCTCTTACATCCTTTCCTCTTTCCAGCACAATGGGTTGAATGCCCAGCTCAATCAGGCGCAAAGCTGCAAACAGCCCTGCAGGACCTGCACCAATAACAATAACCCTTTTATTAGCATGGTGCACATCCTGTAATTCCAGCGGAATGAGCGGTAAGGAATGAAAGGGTTCATCAATAAATACCTGCAGGGTCAGGTTAACCCAGATTTGCCTGGAACGGGCATCAATGGATTTCTTTAAAATATTATAGCCTGTTATCCGGTCAGTCGACACACTGCACGCCTGGGCTGCAATCTGCGTGAGCAATTGCTGATCTTCTGACTCGGAGGGTAATACTTTGATGACTATTTTCTGCTGCATGTGCGGTCTCTCTATGTGTTATGCTTCGAACAAGCTAAATACTAACCAATAATACGAAAATAGGACAGGAAAAGGGAACTGACCAAAATCAGGTTTTGGTATTGACATTACTTATAGTTTTATTGGCATAGCCATATAACCTAACTAACATGCTGCCAGGATACTACAATCGCTCTTACAATGTTCAAACTCTTTCACGGGAGGATGTATTGTTTGAAAAAATTCTTCAATCTGGTTGGTGGACACGGGCAACTCAATGTGTCGATAGCCATTATTCCAATGTTGACGGTGTAATGTTATCCGATCACCTGGTTGCAGTTACTGAAAACATATATAAAGTTTTTCATCGCAGGCAAAGCTCTTTCCAGTCAAAGCTGTTTGATATTTTGGATCGCATGAATATAGACCGGCAAAAGCTCATGGATGAGTTGAGGATTGTTGCCTTGCTGCATGATATCGGTAAAGTAGAATGCGATAAGACAAAGCTGGTGAGGCATCCTTTGTACAAGCATTTTACAATAAAGAGGCATTCTATCGTGAGTTTATACGCTGCTATTGAAATACTGCAAAACGAAACCCTCTTGTCTGTTATAGAAAAATTGCGCATCTATTCCGTCATCGAAGAACATGATGTTTCCTATGGCTTGTTCTGTGAATGGATGCGGACAGGCAAGCTGCCCACTACCAAACGATGGAAAGAGTTGAACGATAATGTGGATACAAGGCCTGGTGTAGGATTGATGTATCTCTTGTTCTTTAAACTGGCAGATACCCATGGCCATTGGAACTTGACCGACGTTGTCTGGTTTTTTAAACAAGTAAAAACAAATTATTTCAACAACTTAAACATCGATTTACCCATCCCCACAGAAAAGGACATCCGCCTCTAACGCCAACCCCCAACCCCAAACTATAAAACTCCGAAATCCGAAATCCCACATCCGAAATATTCAAAGTCTCTTCCCCAATTGATTCTCATCAAACTGGTATCTAAACTATCTGCTTAGTTTTGCATTGTCTAAAACTCATGCAACGTGATACCAGGTTCAGATACACAAACTGAGGTAAAGGAGTTAGGTATGACCCTCCTCAATATAGGGGCTGTTTTGATGAGCTCGGGGGCTAATACCGGAAGGATCAGGATTACCATCAACCGCATAGCAGAATCATTTGGATACAAAACAGAACTGCTGATCTCGCACAGAACCATCTTACTGAGCCTTCATCAAGAGGGTAGCGATGAATTCTTTAGCAGTCTGAAGAGAACTTCTCCACATGGCGCAAACTTTAAAGTAGTTTCAGGGATCAGCCGGATGAGCTGGGCTGTAGTAGAAGAAAAATGGAGTGTGGAGCAGATTCGGGCCGAGCTTGATCGTTTGGTTTCCTTACCACATTATCCACGCTGGCTGATCCTTGTTTTGATTGGATTAGCTGGTGCATCTTTTTGCCGTTTGAATGGAGGTGACATAACGGACATGTTCATTACGTTCACCGCCTCGATGGTAGGATTATTTGTACGGCAGGAAACGGTTAAAAAGGGCTTTAATACTTACCTGTGCATTTACTTAGCTGCCCTTGCAGCTACGCTTGTTGCCGGGTTGCCAATAAAGTTTGGTATAGGTCATGAACCGGCATTTGCAACCAGCGTTCTCTTTTTAATACCAGGAGTGCCGCTTATCAACGCATTTTCTGATATGATCGATGGCAATCTTCAAATTGGCCTCGTACGGGGATTAAATGGATTGATCCTGGCCTTTGCAATTGCCCTTGGCCTGTTTACTTCTTTCCTCATTTATAAAGCTTAACAGATGGAATGGATAACCTTTGCTGAAAAATGTATCTGGTTTGGACTGGCTGCTCTTGGCTTTGCGGTCATTTTTAATGTTCCAAAACGCACAATGTTATCGATCTACCTGATGGGTGCAGCAGGAGGAATTACTAAAGTGTTGTTGATGCATTTTCTGGGAGTCAGTGTTATTATGGCCACTTTAGCTGGAGCAATTGTAATAGGATTGATCAGTATTTATGCAGCTCATAACAAACATTCGCCACCACTTGTATTTTCCATTCCTGCCGTGATCCCGATGGTGCCAGGAATTTTTGCATACAAAATGATGCTCGGCCTGATGAAGTTGTCTGGAACAGTTCCTCCTGAGTCTTTTGAACAGGTGCTTTCAGATACAATAAGCTCTGGCCTCAAAGTATTGTTCATCCTTATGAGCCTCGCCGGAGGTGTAGCAATACCCATGCTGATCACCCGGAAAGAATCAGCTAAGCACATTCGCATAAGGAGAATCAACGATGAAGAAAACTCCGATGGTTAGCCCACTCACAATAACAACAACAACAATATCTGCGGCAACAATATCCTTAAAAACATAGTCAAAGGATAAACGCCTGCATAAGCAATAGCTGGTGCATCCGATCCCGCTATTTGCGTTGCAAAAGAAAGCGCAGGAGGATCTGTAGAAGCACCTGCCATCAGTCCGCAGATCTCAAGGTAATTCAGTTTAAATGCCAGTCTTGATATGATTGCTGTAACCACCAAAGGGATCAGGGTAATAGAGAACCCGATCAACAGGAATACAGGGCCTTGAGCCGATGTCAGCGTATTGACGAAATCAGGACCTGCCTTAAGGCCAACACTGGCCAGGAACAATACAATGCCTATTTCCCTCACCATGTAATTGGCACTCTGTGTCACGTAGGAAGTAAGTGGAAACAGGCTTGCATAACGGCTGATGAATATGGCCACGATCAATGGACCGCCAGCCAGACCAAGTTTCACTGGTACGGATATGCCAGGGAACACAAATGGTATACTGCCAACAATAACACCCAATGCGATTCCCAAAAACAATCCCGCAATATGCGGTTCTTTTAATTTCTTGTCCGAATCGCCAAGGTTACTGATCAATCTTTGCACTTCATCTTCTTCTCCTATGGCTGTTACAATGTCTCCAAATTGAAGACGTGTATGGCCGTCGGGTATAAACTCGATGCCTGACCGAAGTATCCTGGTAATAGTAACTCCGTATTCATCAATGGTATTCATATCCGCAAGTGAACGGGAACAGGCTTCTTTACGGGTAATGCGGATTTGCTTCGCTACCAGTGGCCCGCTGATCTTCGTGAGGTCCATCTTGCTTTCTTCGCCGACAATGGTTTTAAGCCTTATAAAGTCATTGGGTTGCGCCACCACCAGTATCACATCATCTTCATGTAGTACAGTGTTTTTGGAGGCTGTTTTTACCTGGCTGTTTTGATAAACACGCGATACAACAAAATTGGACTGCATCGTATCAAATAAGGCCTGCACAGGCTTGCCGTTAAGCGATGGGTTGGTGACCTTTAAATTGATCGTACTGGGACGGGGCGTGTGTTCCAGACTTTTTTGAAACAAGGCCTGCTTTTCTTTTTCAATATTGATTTTGTAGATCCATTTAAATACGATAATGGTCAGTATAATGCCCAATACACCACCTGGGTAAGCCAAAGCATAAAATGTACCCATCGGTGGCAAGTTTTGCAATTCAGGATGTAAGGAGGAGAGGTCTTTTAAGGTTTGCTGCGCTGCACCAAGACCCGGGGTATTGGTAACTGCGCCTGACATTAATCCCACCAGGTTAGGCAAGGGAATATCTGTAATAAAATAAATGGTAACGACTACTGCAACACTGAGTAGTACACAGAGTACGGCAACGAGGTTGAGTTTAAGCCCCTGTTTTTGAAGGGATGCAAAAAAGCCCGGTCCAACTTGCAGGCCCATAGCATAGACAAATAAGATAAGCCCGAACTCCCTGATAAATTCCAGGATTTCTTTTTCAATTTGAAATCCAAAATGCCCGGCAATGATGCCCGTGAAAAGTACACAGGCAATACCAAAACTCACACCTTTAAAAGCAAGCTTACCAATAGCAACACCGGAAGCAATCACAATAGCATATACCAGTATCGTAAAAGCCACCGTAGAGTGGTTTGTAAAAAGATCAATAATCCATTTCATATTGGAAAAATTAATAGAAGTTCATACTTCCTCTTTTTAAGAGGAAGTATGAACAGAAATCAGCCAAGGCTTCGCAGCGCTGATGCTCTCCGCCTCAGGCGGAGCTGGGGGTTAAACCTGTTCCGGCTGTTGCCCCCAATGTTCCGGTGAACGCCACAAGGCTGATAACAACAATTCTCTCAAGAAAAAGAATTCTTTAGGTAGTTTGTCATAGAACTTTTCAAAAAGTTCTTCGTGTGATAACAATTCCTGTTTCCAGGGTTCACGATCTATGGTCATGATCCTGGCAAAATCGTCCCTGCTGAAATCAAGACCTGTCCAGTCCATATCTTCATAACGGGGAACCCAGCCAATTGGGCTTTCAACAGCCGATGCATTGCCTTTGATGCGCTGGTAGATCCATTTCAGCACGCGCATATTTTGTCCGAAGCCAGGCCATATAAAGTTGCCTTTATCATCTTTCCGGAACCAGTTGACAGCGAAAATGCGGGGCGCATTGGGTAGATCCCGGCCAAATTGCAGCCAGTGATTAATATAGTCTCCAATATTATAACCCATGAACGGCAACATGGCATAAGGGTCTCTTCTCACTTTTCCTATTTCACCAAATGCTGCTGCTGTCATTTCACTACCCATGGTAGATGCTGTATACACACCAAAGTTCCAGTTGAAAGATTGATGCACCAGTGGTACAGCTGTACTGCGGCGGCCACCAAATATAAAGGCTGCTACAGGTACGCCATTGGGATTTTCCCAGTCAGGGTCGATAGCAGGGTTTTGATAAGCAGGAGCAGTAAACCTTGAATTGGGGTGTGCTGCAGGTTTGCCGCTGGAAGCATCATAAGGTTTGCCATGCCAGTCAGTAAGTCCTTCCGGTATTTCTTTGGTCAAACCTTCCCACCATACATCTCCATCCGGTGTAACGGCTACATTCGTAAAGATGGTGTTGGCCCGGATGGTATCCATCGCATTCGGGTTGGTTTTGTAATTGGTACCTGGCGCTACGCCAAAATATCCGGATTCTGGATTAATGGCATGAAGCTGTCCGTCAGCCCCCTTGTGGATCCATGCAATGTCATCACCAACAGTAGTGATTTTCCAGTCGCTCAATTCTTGGGGCGGGATCATCATCGAAAAGTTGGTTTTACCGCATGCACTTGGAAAGGCGGCACCAACATATACTTTTTCTTTTTGTGGCGATTCTACGCCCATCAGCAGCATATGTTCTGCAAGCCAGCCTTCTTCACGGGCAATCACAGAAGCAATGCGAAGCGCAAAGCACTTCTTACCCATCAAGGCATTACCGCCATAGCCACTGCCATAAGAGATCACCAGGCGATCTTCCGGGAAGTGTGATATGTACTTCACATTGGGATTACAAGGCCATAATACATCCTTTTCTCCCTCTTGCAGCGGGGCACCAACGGTATGAATACATTTAACGTAGTCGTTGTTTTTAATATAAGGTAGTACAGCATCACCAATGCGGGTCATGATATGCATATTCACAACTACATACTCCGAGTCGGTAATTTCCAGGCCATACCTGGAATATTGCGAACCAACAGGCCCCATGCAGAAGGGTATCACATAAAGTGTACGGCCCTTCATAGAGCCTTCCATAAGACTGTCAAGGATATGCTTCATCTTTGCCGGCTCCATCCAGTTATTGGTAGGTCCGGCATCTTCCTTTCTACGGCTGCAGATAAAAGTTTTATCCTCAACGCGGGCAACATCACTCGGGTCGCTGAAGCAGGCAAAGCTGCCAGGTCTTTTTTCTTCGTTCAAACGTATGAACGTTCCTTTCTCTACCAACAAATTGCATAGCCTGTCGTATTCTTCCTTTGAACCATCACACCAGTAAACAGAATCTGCTTTGGTTTGTTCTGCGATGGTATTTACCCAAGCTTCAAGATCATTAATTAACGATTTTTTGTAAGCGCTCACCAGTGCAGTATCAATAGCTGCTTTTGGTGACGAAATTGTGGTCATTGTTCAGAATTTAAAATGTTTAGAAAATCAGACAGGAAAAGAAACGCTGAACAATTCAATTGGCAGTAGTAATTGACACAAGCCTTAAGCGACATCGGCTTCCAAAGAGTCTGCGGGGATATGCAAGCAGTTCAGAAGTGGTGTTTTTTAGGAGTACGATATTAGATGCCAGTCGATTGTTTGAACTGTTTCTTATCTCAATTTGTCTCCCTCAATCTCCATCTCGGATCAAACGGTCCCTTTTAAGAGAGGTTTGATCTTGTTGCTGTTAACAACTGTTTTTCTGAAGTACTTCTTGCAATTAATTGCCTTAAAACCGGTCTAAGTTACACCTTTTTCAACATGCTAATTTGGTGACGAATGTCATGTTTGCAAATGATTATGTATAGTGTCCATATAAATAATGCGGTAAGCCGCCCGTTTGCATCTTTTCTCTGATCAGGTTATTCCCGCAGGTCTGATGGAAATCATTGTACCGTTTGAAGTAGTTCATTTAATTCCTGGGCAAATGATCTCAGCTTTGCTGGTTCAAAACTGCCTCATATGAAGTCAAATCTGGTAAACGCCCTGCTGGTAATAATAAATAGCCTGTTCTTCTTTGCTGCCAACGCTCAGGATAGTCTCCATAAAGACAAAAAAGTAGTGGTATCAGGAATGATGTTGGCACGCTATACCTCCGCCTTTGATAAAAATATTGACATCAATGGTAAATACCATGCTGTCCCGGGTGATTATGCTACCTCGGCATTTTCTTTAAGAAGAGCAAGGGTCCAGGCGAAATCACAGATCACGCCAAGGGCAGAAGCTGCCGTGCTCCTAAACCTGACAGACTTTATCGGGAATCCTGCCAATAAAGTATTGGAACTGGCAACAATAAAATATAAATTCAGTGATTACCTCAACCTGCAGGTGGGTCAGTTCCGTCCTTATTTCGGTAGGGAAGACCTTTACCCCGAAGAATTGTTGCAAAGTCTCGAATGGACCAACCAGTATTATGCATTTGGTGCAAACGGTTGGCAAAGCTTCCAGTTAGGTGCAACTGTTTTCGGATCTGCCAAAGTGGCAAACATACCGGTGAAATATTATCTGGGTGTGTTCAATGGCAATGGCCGCAACCAGTTGACGGATAACGATAATGGTAAACTGTTTCCCGCCCGTGTGGAGTTGGGCATACGTCCGAAAACAAAACTGGGTTTGAACGGGGGCGTTGGAAAATCAAAGGGCGAAAAGGTTTGGGCCTTGAATGCTGATATTGATCACGTTGCACAATTGGGTGGACCGTGGGAACTGGAAGTGCAGTCTGAATACAAAAGAGGCACCAACAATAGTTCATTCGATACATCTGCAGTTGATCGCAAATTGATGCAGAATTATATGCTCTCTGGTTATTACGTTTTACCCAACCTTAAATACAAGATGAATTCCGCGCATGTAAAGTCATTGGAATTGTCTACACGTTACGAATTTATAAACTATGATGAGAAAAGAGACAATTGTAAAAAGACGACCTGCATGCCAATGTTGTCCTGCCAGCTGGCAGACGAATATTTCCTGCGCTTCGAACTGGGGATGATCTTCGACAAGTATGCGGAGAAAAACCTTGCGGTTCCGGACCATAATGCTTCAAGGTTTGTCTTCCAGGTCCAGGCAAGGTTTTAACAGGAGTTAATAAATAGGGAACTCTTCAATTTTTTTTTGTTGCAAAAAATCACCAACAGCCCTGCATGGATGGATGGTGGATATCTTTTTTATAGCCGGAACTTTGATTGCTTCATTTTAATTAATGTTCATAACCTATTGATGTTTCCTCTTTTAATATTTAGATTTGCGTTTGTGGTTGTAAGTTTTTGAAATGTTTAGGTAGTGTAAATGATTCCGTTTTCAGCTGCAATGCAATTTTGGCGCTATTTTGGTGCGATCCTTTTCAGGATTTCTCGATTTTACCGGACCAAAGATTTCTCTTTCGACAGGCAATTCCTAAAAAGTTTTTTGTGGATAATTATAGTGGACGTGCATAATTTTTTTGTCAGTATGTAAAAAAAATTTGGATTGTTTTGGTCTCTTTTTAATTACGAAAAAAAGGATTGAAGAAAAAATTTTTTTTTACACAGATTGTTAGAAATTCGTTCAACTATAATAGCGAAATTTAGTTACGCACAACTTGTGAAAAACTATCAGACGACTGTTCAATACTGAATATAAAAAATTGCAAACTACTTACATGGATAAGAACGCCGAACAAGTTTGGGCCAGCTGTTTATCTATTATTAAAGACATCGTGGAGTGGCAGCATTATAAAACATGGTTTGAGCCCATAAAACCTGTCTCCATAAAGGAGAAAGTTTTGATCATCCAGGTTCCCAGCCAGTTTTTTTATGAGTACCTTGAAGAGCACTATGTAAATCTTTTGGCGAAAACGCTCAAAAGAGAGCTTGGAAAGGATGCCCGCCTGGAATACCGGATCATGGTGGATGGTGGCAATAACCGCAACAAACCTGTAACAGTCGACGTTGCAGCACATGGTTACAAGTCACAATCAAACAATGAAATGAATTTTCCCCTGGTGATCAACACACCCGTAGTAAAAAATCCATTTGTGATTCCTGGATTGAAAAAAATGCAGATCGATCCGCAACTGAATCCTATCTACACATTTGAAACATACGTGGAAGGGGATAGCAATCGTGTGGCACGTCGTGCTGGTAAAACAGTAGCGGAAAAGCCTGGTGCCAATTCATTCAACCCGCTGGTGATTTACGGTGGTGTTGGTTTGGGTAAAACACACCTGGCCCAGGCCATCGGAAATGAAGTAAAACGGCTGCTGCCCAACAAGGTGGTATTGTATGTGAGCTCCGAAAAGTTCATCAACCAGTTTGTCGACCATAGTCGCAACAATGCGGTGAACGACTTTATTCATTTTTACCAGATGATCGATGTGCTCATCATCGATGATGTGCAATTCTTTAATCGTGCAGAGCGGTCACAGGATGCATTCTTTGCCATCTTCAACCACCTGCACCAATCAGGAAAACAGTTAGTATTAACCTCTGATAAATCGCCCAAAGACCTCGAAGGTGTACAGGAGCGTTTGCTGAGTCGCTTCCGGTGGGGGTTAAGCGCAGATATCCAGATGCCGGATTATGAAACGCGCATAGAGATCCTCGAAAGAAAGATGAAGAATGACGGCCTGGAAATGCCGAAAGAAGTGGTGAAATACATTGCTTATAATATCAACAGCAATGTCCGCGAATTGGAAGGCGCTTTGATTTCTTTGTTGGCGCAGTCCTCGCTCAACCGCAGGGACATTGATCTGGACCTGGCCAAGAAAGTGTTGCGCAACTTTGTCAAATCCTCCAGCAAGGAAATCACCATCGACACCATTCAGCGCATGGTTTGCGACTATTTTGAAGTGCCTTACGACAAGCTGCTCCAGAAGACCCGCAAGAGGGAGATCGTGCAGGCCCGCCAGATCACCATGTACCTGGCAAAAGCCTTCACCAAGAATTCACTGAAAACCATAGGAGAGCACTTTGGCGGTAGGGACCATACAACCGTGATCCATTCCTGCCAGACCGTAAAAGACCTCATGGACACAGACGGTGTATTCAGGGACAACGTACTCGAATTACAGCAGAAAGTGCAGCTGGCAGCCATGTAATGCACTGATAACGAGAGCCAAACCTTCAAAAATTTGTATATCTAAGCACATCGAAAATAGATGTGCTTATTTTTTTTTTAGGATGTGTTTTTTGTAAATAATTTCTCCCTATTTTTGCAACCCGCTTGCAAAGGCAGGTAAGGACGGTGAGGTGGATGAGTGGCTGAAATCAACGGTTTGCTAAACCGTCGTAGGGCCTTAAAGCTCTACCGAGGGTTCGAATCCCTCCCTCACCGCTGGACAAATTTTCTCGGGAAGTAGCGCAGGCCGGTAGCGCACCTGGTTTGGGACCAGGGGGTCGCAGGTTCGAATCCTGTCTTCCCGACCACTTTAAATTTAAAGCCTCTGATTTTCAGGGGCTTTTATTTTTTGTGTAGTAAAAATCAATTAGAAGTAAATCGTATTCTGATTTCGTTAACTTGTACTTTTTAGTTTACATCTTTTATATACCTTATATAGAGTTAGTAATAAATTTAACTAACAGGTACCATTTCTCCTAGGTAACCGTATTGTTTTTGGACTGGTTGATGCGACCATTGTTGTTGAAACCACTATTTTAAAAAGTTGGTATTTAAATTAGTCATCCCGCATCATATTTTTCTCGAAGTAACTCTGTTTTTATGCAGAAGAAATAGATAATTCGTTTTCATTGTTGCTATTTTTGCATCTTATATAAAAACTTGTTTAAATAGGAGTTGATAATCAGCTGGAATTGGGATAAGAAGGTACATGAATTTTTACTTTGGTAGCAATCAAATAACTGCATATGAATTTAGCAATAATAATAGGCGTAGCCGAATACAAAGACAAAAGAAATAATCTTCCTGGTTGTGCGAATGACACAGCCGCTATCCACAACACAATAACAAAGACCGAGAAATTCGATTCAACATTAATTCTTAATGCTAATGAGGAAAGTGCTAAAGTAAAAGACGAACTGACAAACTTTGTTTCTGTAAATAAAGGGCAGAAAATCGATGAGATTTTCTTTTATTATACAGGGCATGGTGAATTTTATAATAATGAGTTTTATTATCTTCTTTCGGACTTTGACCCATCTAAGAGAAAACAAACTTCATTGCAAAACATGGAGATTGATACCTTGCTGAAAACTTTGTCTCCAAAACTTGTGATCAAAGTAATTGATGCTTGTCAATCTGGCACAAGTTATATTAAAGAAAGTGACGCAATTGCTAAATATTTTGATTCGTCAAAACAAACTTTTAACAAGTGTTACTTTTTGAACTCTTCACTTAATACTCAATCCTCATTTCAAAACGATGAGATGAGTTTCTTTACTAAAAGTTTTATTGATTCTATTCAGCTGCATAAAACTGATGAAATAAGGTACAAAGATATTATTGATTTTATTTCTGATGAGTTCGAAAACAACGGCGACCAAACACCGTTTTTTGTAATTCAGGCTGAATTAACTGAAAGGTTTTGTACAATAAAACCTCAACTCAGAGAATATTTAAAAAGTTTGTCTGCTAAACCCGCACCTGCACCATCTGCATCTAAAGCTCCGAATATTGCTGATATGGTGAAGAGTGAAGCAAAGGAATTTAGTACCAAGGAAGAGGCAATTACATTATTGGAAACAATTAGGAGTGTGGTATCACAGCTTGAACTTGCTCCTGAACTTAATGAATTGTATGAATTGAAGGTCTCTGTTATTGAAGAAATCAAGAATGTTCCTTCACGTATTACGATTGGGAAATGGCTAAAAGAGAACCCAAATGCTTTTTTTGCCAAACCAACTCACACTCGAGTTTATGATGATCCAAATGAAGTGTTCTCTGCTTTATCAAATCAAATACGTTTAAGGTCGCAGGTGCAGGAAGAAAAGCCTGCAAAATATGAGCTCGATGGCTACGATTTAAAAATTGATGTGCCGTTCAAGGGGCTTTCTATTATTGCAAACTCAAAATACCCGAATATTAACAGCTACAACCTTGTTATAGTTTTCCTCCTTTCAAAAAAAGCCATACGCTTTTTCTATTTTCACGCTAGTTATATTGAAGAAAGTTGGGATAATAGAAAACTTAACTATAAGGAAATTGAATGGAAGACTGTTGAGTTCAAAATTACCGATAAGGACAGTGTTATCGAAGGAGTAAAAGCGATTTTCACGGAACTTAATTCTAGAATTACTAAGGACCTGACCGACCGATTTAAGGTGAAATAACGACTTCTGTCAAATAGTATTGCCAAAAGCAGATTTACGCAATTCTATTTGGAGAAGAATAGAATGTAAGCCTTAAAGCATTTTTCAACAAGCAACATTTTTTCTTCTTGGCTAAATAGCTATGGGAAACACCCAGACACAAACAACTTCACGACTGGCAAAGAAAAAATCGATGGCAAAGTGGCTTAAAAAAATCTTACTCAAAGGAAACGAAAGAGTAACTTACCGCATCGAAGAGACAAAGATTGAAAAGACTTCGCTAGATGAAGCGAAATTCTATTTGGAACAGGCAGAAAAGCAACTTCAAGATTCCGTCGATACAGGGCAGATCATTACAGAGCGAGCAACTAATATGCTGAACCTCACTTCTGCCTTATTAATCGCTCTTGTGGCTTATTCGATTGACCGATGGGAAACAAATAAATATTGGGATCTTATGTTAGAAATGGCGATATGGGGCAGCGTTGTCTTGGCTATCATTTCCGGTTTACTGATCGCTGCCATTCTGCCAAAAGATTATTGCATACCCGGTTGGACGCCCTGCAAAATATTTGAAAGCAGGTCATTTAATGAGGGCGCTGACGAAAACCTCCGTCAGAAAAACGTCATCTTGAACCTGATCATGAGTTATGAAAATGATATAAAAGAAAACCGCACGCTGAATAGAAAAAGATGGACACTGCTCAACTTTTCCATGTTGATCATTGTTATAGCGCCCCTCTTTTTTGCAGCCCACTATTTGCTATTCAGATGATGTGGATTTCTTAGGTTCTATATTTGGTGATTCCCTTGGAATATCATTTGTTGCGCTGCCGTCATCACCTTTTCTTATTCTTGTGGTCGTTTCCTCGAAAGGAAAACTGTTTGCCCCGCCCTTCTCGAACGGTCCGGGAGGTTCCGATTGTGGAAAGCCTTGGTTTTTATCATCTAGCATAAAAATAATTTTATAATTTCCTCTCAATTTACAAAAACCTGCCTATCGAAGAAAAAGCAGGAATTAACCGATAGGTAATTTTCTTTTTAACGCTTCCTCACCCTCAGGAGTTAAGAAATAACAATTCTTATGTTTGCTATCAAGAAAGCCAGCTTTGCGCAAAAGGAAGCATAGCTCTGGGATCTGATCGTTTTCTTCGCGGGTAAATTCGGGAAAGCCTTCTTCCATGAGGCCGATAACTGATTTTCTATTGATATACGACATCAGCTTTAAGATTAATTGCTCGTTAATCATAAGATATAGATTTATTCGTGAATATAATTAATAACCATAGAGGGTAAACGCATTTAACATTTACATTAAGTAAATATTTTGTGAATTCTCTTAATGTAAAACTATCCAATTAAGCTTGGGAAGGATTTTGTAACCAATGTGAATGAAATAAAGACTGCGATATTGATTATATGCGATTGCATTTCTAACGATTCTAAAGCAACGAGGAAAATATAGAAAGTGTCTCCTTTGTGTCGATCTTCATATTTTGTGGAAGATTAGCTGGAATCCAGCAGGAGTTACTTGCGTAAGAGAAGCATACCTGCCCGTACATGAGCCACTAGGTTATTTTTAGTTTGTTGCTTTGTCCTACTACCTGCCCATTGCTTAACGACATCTTCAGCGCATTACTGCATCAAGATCACCTTGCAATCCAATAACAAAGCCTCTTTATTCCCTTATACCAGAATTTTTTGCCTGTTAGATCCTTCTTTGCAAATGGCAACCTTGTTTGTTTTTCATCATTTGTCTAAACTGGTTAGCTAATAACGAAGCTGTTTTGATCTGTGATATTTTATTTACATTTAACCAGTTGAGCTAGATGGATTTTTATGGGTTGAAAAAGTTTAAATATTATTTTTATCGCTCTAAACCTCACCAGAGCTAAGTACAACCAAAATGATCGATAAGAAACTGCTTTCCGAACGTGATATCTGTACAAAACTTATTACACCAGCCTTGCAGAAAGCAGGATGGGATGTGGATACGCAGATTTTAGAAGAAGTTTCCTTTACCAACGGCAAAGTCTACGTGCGAGGAAAATTAACAGCCAGAGGTGAGCGCAAGAGAGCTGATTATATCCTTTACTACAATTCTAATCCTATAGCTGTCATTGAGGCAAAAGACAATAACCATACAATTGGTTCTGGTATCCAGCAGGCTTTAGGATACGCGAAGATTTTGGATATCCCATGTGTATTTAGCAGTAATGGTGATGGGTTTTTATTTCATGATCGCACAGCAAGTGAAAATATTGAGCAGGAACTTTCATTAGATCATTTTCCTTCACCTGATGATCTTTGGAAAAAGTTTAAAAGCTACAAGGGTATACAGACACCCGAAGAAGAAAGAATTGTTTCACAACCTTATTTTGAGGATGGCTCTGGCAGAAAACCACGCTACTACCAGGAAATAGCTATTAATAGGACCATCGAAGCGGTAGCAAAAGGTCAAGACAGGATTTTACTTGTAATGGCCACAGGTACTGGAAAAACGTATACAGCTTTCCAAATAGTTTACCGTTTATGGAAGGCAGGTGTAAAAAAACGCATACTTTTTCTCGCCGATAGAAATGCACTAGTTGACCAAACCAAACGTGGTGATTTCAAGCACTTCAGGGATAAGATGACGGTTGTCAAGAACCGTAAAGTGGACAAGAGCTATGAAATATACCTCGCTCTTTACCAGGGGCTATCGGGTAGTGAGGACGCTGACAATATATACAAACAGTTCTCCAGAGACTTTTTCGACTTGATTATTGTTGATGAATGTCACCGCGGAAGCGCAGCTGAAGACAGTGCCTGGAGAGATATTTTATTATATTATAAGAATGCTACACATATTGGCCTTACAGCCACACCGAAGGAGACTAAAGAAATTTCAAATATTGAATATTTTGGTGATCCGCTATATACATATTCTCTTAAGCAGGGTATTGATGATGGGTTTTTGGCCCCTTACAAAGTGATAAGAGTCACGCTTAATACCGATACTGAAGAAGGTTGGAGGCCAGGAAAAGGCAAAAGAGACAAAAAGGGAAATGAAGTAGCAGACAGGATATACAACAGGAAAGATTACGACAAAAACATTGTCATTGATGAACGTACAGAAACTGTTGCGAAAAAGGTCACCGAGTTTTTAAAAGCAACTGATCGTTTTTCTAAAACCATTATATTCTGTGTTGATATAGATCATGCCGAAAGAATGCGTTATGCCATTGCCAATGAGAATGCAGACTTGGTTGCAGAGAATTACAAATATGTTATGCAGATCACAGGGGATAACGATGAGGGTAAAAGAGAGTTGGATAATTTCATTAACCCGGAAGAACGTTACCCGGTTATTGCTACCACAAGCAAGTTAATGACTACAGGAGTAGATGCGCAGACTTGTAAACTTATCGTGCTGGATAGCAATATCCAGAGCATGACTGAGTTCAAGCAGATCATTGGTCGTGGTACACGTATTAATGAGGCATTCGACAAGTTATATTTTACTATTCTTGATTTCAGGAATGCTACAAAGTTATTTGCTGATAAAAAATTCGATGGTGACCCTATTAAAATAAAAGAAAAAGGTGAAAATGACCCTCCTGTTGATCCTGATGAAGAAGAAGGCGGTTCAGATGGTTATCCTGCACCGGATGAAGATGATAACAACGGAAATATTAATGAAGATGAGCAGAAGCCCAAAGGAACACCCAAGCCTGTTCCTCAGCCACCCACCCCACCAAGGGAGAAAGTTTATGTAAATGGAGTTGATGTGTCTGTATTACAATCACAGGAATTGTATTTTGATGTGAATGGGAAACTGATTACTAAAAACCTGAAGGATTATACCAAGGAAATCGTTAGAGGACAATATGCCTCTTTAAATGAATTTTTAAATAAATGGAACGAAGCAGACCGTAAGGCTGCAATCATAAAAGAACTGGAAGAACAAGGGGTAATGGTAAGTACATTGCAGGATGCAGTAAATAGAGAAGTAGACCTCTTCGATCTTATTTGCCATGTTGCATTTGATCAACAACCCCTTACCCGGAAGGAGCGGGCAAACAATGTAAAGAAGCGTAACTACTTTGTAAAGTATGGTGAACAATCACGGAAAGTACTGGAAGCCTTATTAGATAAATATGCTGATGAAGGCATCGCAACAATAGAAAGCACTGAGGTATTATCAATTGATCCATTTACTAAATTCGGAACGCCTATTGAAATCATTAAGCGGTTTGGGAGTCGTGATAAGTACAGGAGTGCTATAAAAGAACTAGAAGAACAACTATATAAATTAGCATAATGGCAAGGTTAACTACGTATCCTAACATTAAAGGCAAATCAATAAACTTTGAACAGACTGAAATCTATTCTAGAGAACAGTTCGACGATTTCATAAAGGAATTTAAAAATGAAAAGCAAAAGGATAATTTATTATTTAGAGGTTGCTCAGATGCAAAGTATAAATTATTCAATTCGGCGCAAAGGAAATGGGCTAACAAGGAATTAAAGAACTTTAATTGTTCCTATAATGACTTTATAAAAAGTCAAATCAATAATGCTAAAAAGTGGCAAAATGGACTATTAGAAAAGTTTTTTACAGCATTTGGACAACCTGCATATGATCTTTCCATTTTAAGTTTCTTACAACATTATGGCGCACCTACACCTTTATTGGATTGGACATATAGTTTAGATAATGCGCTCTTTTTCGCAACAGATGGACTGAAATATGCAGATTCGGATAATGATATAGATAATTTCTGTTCATTATATATAATTGATACAAGGTGGCCTGAACTTATAAATCTGTTATCTGTTTTGAAATCTGCTTTAAAAAATATAGACGAAATCCTAGACAGTTACAAAGACAGAAATATTGGCTTATCTGATAGTGTATTTAGTATGAAAGAATTAAGATACGAATTTCTAAGTCAATATAAGGTTGCTTATATTCCTGGCTTTATGAAGGATGGGTTTGCTTTTAAGTTAAAAAGTAGACCTTCCTTTAATATTTTTTATAACCAGCAAAACTTAAATATTATCAATCAAAAAGGCTTATTCATTTATAATTCAAGTTCCGATAAACCCTTAGAATATTTTTTTCAGGGATTGGGAAAAATCATTGAAGGTTCTCCTTTTATATTTCCAAAAATCAAATGTTATAATATTCATAAGGCTCTTTATGAATACATCTGTTATTATTTAACTCATGATTCCAGAGGTAGAAAACGAAATTTGCCTATAGATCGAGAATATATATACCCACAAGAAGAAGTTATTGCGGCAAAAGCATATAAGCACTTTTTGAATTTTAATTATCTATAATTAGTATGTCTGTATTAACCTCTACCATAAAATCGATTCAAGATATTATGCGCAAAGATGCCGGAGTTGATGGCGATGCGCAGCGCATTTCCCAACTTGGTTGGATGCTTTTCCTGAAAATATTTGATGAAAAGGAAAACGATTGGGAAATCATTAATGAAGAATATAAATCTCCAATACCTAAGGATCTGCGCTGGCGCAACTGGGCGGCTGATGAAGAAGGCATGACTGGTGATGAGTTGCTGGACTTTGTCAACAATTCACTCTTTCCTCGCCTAAAGGACTTGAAACTGCATCATAATAAAGATGCAGTCCGCATGGTCCGTGATGTATTTGAGGACAGCTACAATTACATGAAAAGCGGTACGCTGCTGCGTCAAGTGATTAACAAAATCAATAGCGACATTCACCTGAGTACTCAGGCAGATCGACATGCCTTTAACGATATTTATGAGCAGATCCTGCGCGACCTGCAAAGTGCAGGCAATGCCGGTGAGTTTTACACTCCAAGGCCAATAACCCAGTTTGTAGTGGAAATGGTAAATCCAAAACTGGGTGAAAAGGTGCTGGATCCAGCCTGCGGTACAGCAGGATTTTTGACCAATGTAATAGAGCACATCCAAAGAAACGAAGGTGTAAAAACATTAGCAGAAAGGGCAAAGCTACAAAACGGTATTTGGGGTGTAGAGAAGAAGCCCCTGCCACACATGCTGGCCACAACTAACATGATACTGCATGGTATAGAATTGCCTTCTATCGACCATGACAACTTGCTTAGCTACAGTTACATTGACTTTAGCACGCGTCGTGTCGATGTAATAGTAACCAACCCTCCATTTGGAGGTATGGAAGAAGACGGTGTGGAGAAGAACTTTCCGGTCCAGTTCCGTACCAGGGAAACTGCCAACCTATTTATGGCGCTAATTATGCAGATGCTGAAGGATGGTGGTAGATGTGGTGTAGTTTTACCAGATGGGTTTTTATTTGGCGAAGGTGTGGCTACACGCATTAAAGAAACTCTGCTTGAGAAATGTAATCTACATACTATTGTACGCCTGCCCAATGGCGTATTTGCTCCATATACAGGAATTAAGACTAATCTGTTGTTCTTTGAGAAAGATACACCTACAAAAGAGGTTTGGTATTTTGAGCATCCTTATCCAGATGGAGTAAAGAACTACAACAAAACAAGGCCGATAAGCATTAAAGAATTTGACCTTGAAAAAGCTTGGTGGAATAGGAGGGTGGAGAATGAATATGCATGGAAAGTGAGTGTGAAGGAGATTAAGAATAGGAATTATAATTTAGATATAAAAAATCCAAATGTTGTGAAAGAGCAACATGAATATGCAAGCAGTGAGTTGATGGAGTTATTGAGCAAGTCTTTCAAGAAAAGCAATGAATTATTAGAAGAATTAAAAAAAGGGCTAGTATGAGTGGAAGAAAAGTGAGGATTGGAGATTTCTTGAAAAGAGTAAAGGAACCTGTGAAAATTATTGCACAGGATGAATATACACTTGTTACTATCAGAATGTATCACAAAGGTGTAGTTAAAAGAGCAACTGTAAAAGGTAGCTCTATTAAGTCTTCGACCTTATATTCAATAAAAACAAACCAATTTATATTATCTGGAATTGATGCTCGAAATGCAGCTTTTGGTATAGTGCCAAATGAATTAAATGGTGCGGTTGTAACAAACGACTTTTGGTCACATGATATTAATACAAACATAATTGATCTTCACTATTTTTATTGGCTGACAACAACATCTCACTTTAATGAAGCATGTATTAAGGCAAGTGAAGGCACAACAAATAGACAAAGGCTCCAAGCTGACAAGTTTTATGAATTTGAAGTTTATTTGCCACACATTGAAGAGCAAAAAGAATTAGTTAAAAGGTTTGGATTCATAAAGAACAAGTTACAAGTATTAAATGACGAACTAAATAATCAACAATCCTATCTACAACTCCTCCGTCAAACCATTTTACAGGAAGCTGTACAAGGTAAGCTGACAAAGCGGGATGAAGAGGATGAATCAGCTAGCGAATTATTAAAACGCATTAAAGCTGAAAAACAAAAGCTAGTTCGAGAAGGCAAGCTGAAGAAGGAAAAAGAATTACCACCTATTGCGGATGGAGAGATTCCTTTTGAGTTGCCTAAGGGATGGGTGTGGTGTAGGGTAGGGGAGGTAATTAGTCTTATATCAGGGCAACATATTGAAGCACATGACTATAATGAGGTTGGTGTCGGAGTTCCATATTTAACAGGACCATCTGATTTTGGAGACTTAAAACCTGTATTTACAAGGTGGACTGAAAAGCCAAAGGTTTTTGCACAAAAAGATGATATTCTAATCACAGTTAAGGGTTCTGGTGTTGGTAAATTAAATTTACTTCATGAAGATAATGTAGCTATAGGACGTCAATTAATGGCCATTAGAACTGTTTTAATTAAAAGAGACTTTGTAAAACTCTTTTTAGCTTCTATTTACGATAAACTTCAAGATCAAAAATCAGGTATAGCAATACCCGGTATAAGCAGAGAGGATATTCTTGAAAAAGCATTTCCACTTCCACCGATGAACACACAGCTTCAAATAATTGCAAAAGTTGAACAACTCCTACAATACATTAATAATTTGGAGCAACATATTTTTAATAACCAAATTCAATCACAACAGCTTTTGCAAGCAGTACTAAAAGAAGCATTTGAAGGAACAGATAAAGTGCATGAAGAGAATGAAATACTAACAATTGCTGCAGAAGCATAACCGTACCAAATAAACAATACAATGCCTACACCATTTGCATTTATTAAGCACCCAGCTATTACAGGCAATGCTCTTATTAAAAATGTTGAATATCCTTTTAACCTTTATCGGGTTTATACATTTGAAGACCAAAAAGCTTTTGAAAACTTTATAAGAAAGTATAACTTATCCAATAGTTGTGCAATTGTTGATGATTACTTTATAGTTATCAGTTTCATCGGAACCATTAATGATTTGAAAGAAAAACCTGTTGATGGAAAAACGATAGATGAAACTGTTTTGCAAAGCTTTGCCGCTGTAAAACAATTCTATCAGCAGAACAGGTTAAAAGGCAATGAATCAAGGTTGAAAAAGTATAAAATTACCACGGGCAAGACTGTTTAGCCTGAATTTTAAAATCCGAATCTTATGGAAGTAACTTTCTCTCAAAACTTTTTAAACATTAGTAGAGCAGAATGTGCAAATGTTTATCTAGTCGTAATGAAAAATGCAAATACCCATTTTCGTTGTGCTGAAATTCTTGCTCCGGCAGGGGAATATTCAAATGCTGTAGCCCACCTTATTTTAGGAACAGAGGAAATAATTAAAGCTTTATTGCTGTTCCTGGAGAGTAAAGATTTCGATTTACGCAAAGTTGAAGGTTATAAGAGCCTTTTTCGTAACCATAGAGCAAGGCATTCCATTATTAAGGAGTTTTATTCAGTGATAATGGCTTTAAAGAGTCTTGTATCTATAGAAAAGAAAAAGAAAGATGAGAATGCCATTTTGTATTATGCGAAAGCAGTAACTGATGTCCTTTATGGAGTGATATCAGGCATAGAAAATTACCAATGGTGGGATAATGCAGATAACTTAAAACAAGAATGCTTTTATGTTGATTATAAGTCTGCCATAAAGGACCCTCAATCTATTTCTTCAGAACAGTACCAAGAGGCATATAAAAATGTTTCAGTATTTAAAAATGATATAAGGATAATTATTGCCGCTTTGACTAGAGCTAATAATAAACAGTTAAATGATTTTCGGATAGGTTTTGAGGAAGCAAACTTTAAAGGCATTCTGGAAGCAACCATCAAACGTTCTGCAAAGCGGTAGCTTCTTAAGCTAATCGATCTTACCATACCCGCTACTTTTGGTGTACAATGCTTAATGACAAACCGTTGCTCAGAGCAAGGATAATTAAACATGTTGCTATTCCACAATCCGGATTTTGCTACTCATTCTTTTCCTGTTTGATATCGAAGCCAGTCATCAGTTGGTTTGTCAATTGGGTCTTTTATAAAATTAGAAAGCAATGCAATTGAATTCTTTTGTGCAAAGGCTCTTTTTTCATCCCTGCAATGCCATGTTATATGACCTACTTTTCATAAAACAGTTTCGTTGATTCATACCCCATATTTTCAGGATTGATCTTGTGGTATGTCATTGTGTTACTGAATGAATTATACCTATGAAAATACTGTACTGCACTTCTCAAGTTTGATAAAATATTTTCATTGTTGTGAAGATCTACAATAATCAGGTCTCCCCCAAGAGTGTAGAACTTATTTGATCCATCCTTTATCCTATTTATTCGGCGTATTCTTCTAATAGAATCTAATTTCAAATTTTTAAATTTTAGTATCAGGTCGTCCAAATTATTTTTATTACCACTTTTATAATCAAGAAATAAAACAGATGCATTTGGTGATAAAAAAGTATGTCGATTAAGGAAGCATCGGAGCGTAGTCTCATCAATATTTTTAACGCTTCCTGATTTTACTTCAAAATGAAATAGGGAGTTTTGAAAATTTGCGAGACAATCAAAGTCGCCTCCATCTGGAGCATTCTTAACTTTTACACCATAACTTGCCGATAGTGCTTTCAGTTCTTTAACGCACAAGTATGCCATTAAAAGTTCAACAGTATTTGAATAACGCTTTTCGTTTTCAGCTGAGGCTTTAAAAACATAATCACTTGTTTCAGAAGGAGATATTGCACTTGTATTTCCAAAGATCATGTCTCTTACAAAGAGGCGAAATTTCTTTTGGCAAAATTTCTCTATAAATTCCTCAAAAACTTGCCAATTAGGAATGTAATTACTATCCCTTGCAAATTTGGGATTAGCTTTTTTATCTAACAAAGTATCTTCGATTTCCCCTTCTGACGTACATTCGAATCCTCTTTGCGAAAGCAAATCTTTAACATTGAAGATATCAATGATATTAAGTTGATCTTTATTAGGTTTACCTCGCTGTAAAAAGTAATTGAGTGTTGCCATAGTATATTGCTGAAGGTTGGGGGTTGCAACAATACTGCTTAGTGGAATTAAAATTATTTAAATACTTGCAAAAAGCCAAGATCATTGTGTTAGCCACCCTTTGGCTATGTATTTATTTTTTTATAAAGTTTCTTCCTTTATTAGAAAGCCTCCATGCAGCAGCAGGCCCCTCAAGCCCAGGTATCCTTTCTAATAATCCTTCATCTCTTAGTTTATAAAATTCGACTTTTACTAAGTTTTCAGATTTTATTCCAGTAATTTCTCTAGCTTGTTTATTATTGATTCTATCATTATGAGAAAGGAATTCAAGAATTAATTCTGCAGGCCTAGCAAGTGGAGTATGTGGTATTGTAACCTTTACATTTCTCTCTACTTCTTCAATAATTGGAGGTTTTAATTTCCACTCTTTCATTTTCTCAAATGCAGTATTTAGGCCCTCTCCAATGTCTTTATTAGGGGCGTTTTTATATTTGCTAAGTGTTCTTACAAGCTTATGATTACGTGCAAACCTTGAATCTAAAATATTGTCAACTGTGACATATCCCGGAAGCTTTCCGGGGCTTAAAACTTCTATTCTATTATCGTATATTAAAATTTGAACGTCATCAGATATTGAATAGTCTCTATGTATAATGGCGTTAGTAATAATTTCCCATATTGCTTCAGGTGGATAGGACATAGACCGTAATCCTTCTGGAGTCCAGACATGGATTGAAGACATGATTTCTGTTACCTTTTCGACCGTTTCAGTGATTAGTTTGAATGCCGGACCTTCAATTGCAATAGTTTCTTTTAAGTAATCTCTTTCTGGCTCATCCTCTTTTGTTTCATATCTAATTATTTTCACCGCACATTTCCGAGGTAAACACGCAGACGGATTTTTTGCAAACAGCAACAACCCAGAAACACGTGGATCATAATTTTTCAGATCGATAAGATTTTCACTAATTGTAAAATCAAGAGGATCTGTTTTTGGCGAAAAGTCACTCAAGAAAGACTTTATTTCATCGGATTCAAAGATAGTTTCTGGTGGGAGTGTACTAACCACAAAATCTTCGAATGAAGAGGCTCCCTTCGCAAATTGTAATTCGACTACCCTCTGTTTATCTGTTATTTTATTTGATTGCGCCCCATTCCGAATGTAAATTTCCTTTGCAGCAGTTTCATGCACACTTGCACTCTTTTCAATTTTAATTTGCATAACCATACCAGGGAAATCTTTGCAGGTGAAAAAAGTGCAACTGAAGTCCAATGTTGGAATAATTTCTGAAAGGGCTTGTAAATGAGGATTGAATTCTTCTATTTTGTTTGCTCCAGCCCATCGTTTATTTATATCAGGCTCGTCCTTTGAATCCTTAATTCCAATAATAAATTCTCCTCAATCAGCATTGGCAAATGCAGTTGAAATTTTTTGAATTTTTTGACCAGAAACCTGTAACGCCTTATGGTCAAAAAAATGTGATTCATCTCGTTGAGCAAGAATCAGTGCATCTTCTTTAGAAATCGCCTTTACTTTCATAATGGTACCTAAATTTACGCATAATGGACAAGGTTTGGAAATGTGGCTGTATTCATTGAACGTCCAGTTCTAAAATGCCACTGGTAAAAATACAAAAGATGAAGCTAGAAATTACAGCTTGATATTACGTTCATCATCGTCTCAGCACTAATCCCTAGTTTGGCAATTCGTACTTTTTTATCATTAGGTTTAGCATTTTTCATACATACTGGTTAGTTCCTTTAATGTTGTTTTATTGTCAGAAATTAGGCGTGGTGAGGGGGAAAACGGTACTACGATGTCAATGTCCTTACCATCCCAATTGAATTTTCATACTAATATTTTATCCGACCTTCTTATCGGAGCGTCAAAATGAAACTGTTTTTGCATAAATTATGTTTTCAAAAGTCCCAATGCTCCAAAAACTTCTGTTCTGCTGGTAAGAATTATTCTTTCAATAGTAGGATGTTGATTTAGTAGTAGGAATACATCTTTCAAAATAATCGTATGAAGGTTTTCGTCCGTAGAATAATTATTTTTCCTATAGAACTTTACATGCATGTCTGTTATTCCAATACGTTTAGTTCTTAAAAACATTTTCCTTTCTTCAACTGCTTCGTCACCCTCATGATATTTAAACTTTATTTTGAACACACTTTCTATGATATTCCAAAAGGTGTTCCCTTTACCTGAATAATAAAATTTGTACCTCCAATTGTTTATATAAGTAGGAAATGTACCAATTATTAAAAATTTAGTGTTTGGCGGAATAAATGTATCAAAAGGATGGTCTTCAATTGTATAAATGTATTGCTTCTTCCTAGTATATGCCATATGATGAATATTAGAGTAGTTCCAAATCAATATGACGCCAATGTATTTGAGCTTAATGGTGTAACTAGTTATTGCCAATTATATTGAATAATGGAAAATCCGAACGTAATTTGTCTATTAAATATTCTTCCAGAGCTGGAGCTAAAAAAATTAGAGCTTCGTTTTCGAAAGGAATAGAAGTAATCAATTCAATTAGGACAGGTTCTCCTCTATTATTCCTTATTATTGTTTCATTTGTTTTCCAGCAGTTTTTAAAATGATTATAAAGCCGCTCTCCAATTTTTGACTTCATGGATGCTTTTCCAATATAAACATGAAAGTCGTCTCTTCTTGAAACAGTTTCCCCCATGTAAAAATATACTCCACCTATGTGAGGATTGCGAGGAAATTGGCAGTCATTCCATTCTTTTCCTGTTGGGTTCAAATAATAAGTTTGATCATTAAGTTTGTCTTCATTTAATAAAGGAAAAGTAAACTCTTTGCGCAAGTATGAGTTGAAATCCGTTACATGTGCATTTATTTTTTTTATAACTGGTAGATACTTTTTCATGTGGCAGTTAGTGGTATGTTTATAAATTTTCTTTAGAATCAGGGGGTAGATTTGTTAACATGCTAATATACAAACCATAGTGATTTTAAGATATGATTTAAAAAATTCTGTAGATTTCTAGCTTTCTGAGATATGGAGGTTGGTCTCTTTTGCCAAAATAGAATGTGCTCAGTCTTCATGCTATACTGAAAAAAAGAAAATTTAACTACTATTATAATAATCAATACTACAGATATAGAATTGTGGTAATTTTTGAAACATCAACCATTAATGTTCTGCCTTGTAGATATCCTGCTTATCGATACCGGTTAACTGAAGTTTATTGAAATCGGCTGAATGCGGAAATCCGATCTGAAACGACTGCATCCGGCCCAGTTCAACGGTTACTGTAGCTGTACGAAAATTCAGCATATGCCCGCCACGGGTCCGTTTGTGATCAAGGAAATGAAAATGAAATCCCGGCACACTGACGGCCGATAAATATTCGGGAGAAAAAAATCCAACCATTGTTCCTGCTATGTCTGTCCATTGAAACTCTGTTTGTTTCTGTGCAACTTCCACAAGGGTAGGATAAGGTTGTTTCTGTTTGGGCACGCTTCTTACACGCATGGAATCAAATGTACCGGTAAGCCTAATGGCATACACCTGGTTATGCTCCATGTGGCGTTGCAGCAATTGATAAATGGCCGGCTGACCGGCATTGCTGAGGGTAAATGCAGTATCTGCTTTAAAAAATGTAACCGTAGCAAAAGGCGTATGCAGGCTGTCGGCTACCGGTACAACCTGGCCGCTGGCAGTTGCCTGGTAGACAGTATCGTTGAGTACGATCATTTCTCCGTCAACATCATTAAAAGTGCCAATGCCAAAATTGCCATGTTGCTTTAACTGGCCGCAATTAATCCCGTCTGAGGCAAAGAATCCTTTTTGTAATGCACTGATCACTGAATATTGGTATAAATGATTGGAGGGGTGAGGTAGGTTGGCTCGACGGCTGACAAATCCTGCCACAACAACTGCGGAACCCACCAACAAAAATTTACAAATGGTCATCTTCATAAATAATAAACGGTTTGCCCAAAAGTAGAATAAAGGACAGCAAAACTATGAACAGCTTTTTTTCCTTGTATTGCTACATGTAACGCGGGCAAACCCCTTCCATTGGTCCCAATCCGGTTACGAATTTCTGTTTACATTGCGTCAAATTAGTTTGCATGTATCGGTTCTTTCTTCTTTGTATTTCCCTTCTCTGTTTTAACCTGCTCTCTGCGCAAACTGCCAAACTCCGTGCAAGAGCATGGGGCATTCCCTTTGAAGGAACACCGGCAGCCAACAATGCCATCACCGATGTTCCGGGTGTTTTAGTGGGCTATAAAACCCTCATCAAAGACACGGCAGGAAAAGGTGTTCGCACCGGCGTCACCGTTATTCTTCCCAAGGGAAAAACCAATGCGGCTTACCCCGCCGGCTGGTTCTGTCTGAACGGCGACGGGGAAATGACTGGAACAACGGTGATCGAAGAATACGGATTAGGCTATGGACCAATCGGTATCACCAATACCAACAGTGTAGGTGTTGTCCGTGATGCGATTGGCGCCTGGGGCGTGCAGCATTTCTCTGGTTCGGAAATGTTTGACTTTTCATTCGGACTGCCCGTAGTGGCCGAAACCTGGGATGGAATCCTGAGCGATATCAACGGTTTGCATGTGCGTAAGGAGCATGTGTGGGAAGCTTTGAACAATGCCCATGCAGGTGCCGTCGAAGAGGGCAATGTAGGTGGGGGCACAGGCATGGCGATGTTCCTGTTCAAAGGAGGCAGCGGAACCTCATCCCGGGCTATCAGGATCGACACAGCCAATTATACCGTTGGCGTATTTGTACAAGGCAATTATGGCGGACGAAAAGATCTGTTGATTGCAGGCATTCCGGTAGGGCAGGAGATTACAGATCTGATGCCGGTAACGAACAACAACAAACGAAAAGATGGATCCATCATCGTTGTGGTGGCAACAGATGCACCCCTGTTACCCAGCCAGTTGAAGCTGGTGGCAAAAAGAGTTTCGCTGGGCGTAGCAAAAACAGGCGGATTAGGAAGAAACAGTTCGGGAGATATTTTCCTGGCGTTTAGTACACAGGAGCCGCAGGCCAACGAAAAAGGAACCATCCAGACATGGAAATCAATCCCGAAAGAGCTGATGGACAAGATTTATGAAGCCACCGTGCAGGCAACCGAAGAAGCCATCATCAACGCTATGGTAGCGGCTGAGACCATGAAAGGAAATAATGGCAATACCCTCTATGCCCTGCCGCAGGCAAGAGTGCAGGAGATTTTGAAGAAGTACAACCGGTTGAAAAAGTAACAGTCCCCTCTGAATGTTCCATTCTTTTCATAATTTCAGCAGGTGCGATAAAATTATTTAACATCCACAAATGAATACTTACAAGCAATACACGGCTGTTGATCTGATCGAGAAGATCATCGAGTTTACGAAGATGACCCCGAATCCTAAGTTGTGGAAAGAAGGCTTATTAAAGGAAAGCCCTCCCCGTTATGTAAGACTTCGGCAAATCAATGCATTAACCAAAGCCTTGTTTAGTCAAAGATCAAATAATTTTCTTGGTAAAGCTAAATCCCTTCTTTTGGTGAATCAATTGCCAACCATAAATGCTTTGCTTTCGGGAAGTTTCATCAAAGGAAAAAACATTCGTGAATATGAAGGCATTATCGCTATGATCAAAACAACTGTTCGGGAAAATGAAGGGCAATTAGGCGAAACGGGAGAAATCACTCATAAACATTTAATTGATGTTTACCAAAGGCTCATGAAGTATAAAAAACAACTAATGGATTTGTTGCATTTTAATGATGGTGAATCAACATCCGCTCCTATTGGGCTACGTTTTACTGTGTACCTGACAAACGAAGTTTCCAGTGCCTTTGAAGGAAAATATGCTAGATTGGACGAAGCCTTAGCATTAATTATTGATCCCAATAGCTTAACTTTTACAGAAGAAGAATTGCAAGCTGAGTACAACTATCCTAAAGAAGATATACGGGAAGTTGATAAGAACTTTCCTTAAGTATATCGGTTTAGGCTTTGTCGCATTTACCAGGATCAGCCATTTTCAACACAGGCTGCTTCTTGGACTATATCAATAACTTTAAGCAATGAAAACAATACCGGTCAGACATATAACCTCTGCCCAAAGGGAGCAAAGCAATGCTGGTCGGTTCAGCATTCGTGATGTTCAGCAAGTGCTTATTGGGAAAGATTTAGTTCACGACCTTCATAAACATGACTTCTTTTTTGTACTTGCCTTGCACAAAGGAACAGGCATTCACGAGATAGACTTTATGCAATACGAGGTACATAATAACTCAATTTTCATCCTTCGTCCTGGTCAGGTACACAGGCTTGAATTGATGGCAGATAGTACAGGCTTTTTGATGGAGTTTGATCTATCGTTTTATCAACCGAAAAATACAATTACTGATCAGCGATGGAAGAAAGCATCAAGTAAAAATTACTGCGAAGTGGAAGCTTCGCGGTTTATGAAACTGCACGCTATCTTAACCAGTGTATTCAATGAATTTACCACGAAGCAAGAAGGCTACGTAGAAGCAATAAAAGCTAACCTTGATCTTTTTTTCATAGAATACATCAGGCAAAGCCGCAATCCGAAAAGCATAGCAAAAACTGAAAGCGGCTACACTCAAGAGCGTTTTGAAGAGTTGATCCGTTTGTTAGAAGTCAACATTGGGAGCATGAAAAATGTTTCTCAATACGCTGACTTATTAAGCCTTTCTTCGTATCAGTTAAATGCCATTACAAAGGCGTCTGTAGGAAAAACAGTATCAGACCTCATCAACGAACAAATTATACTCGAAGCAAAGAGATATTTGCTTGCCACGTCTAACCAGGTAAAAGATGTAGCCGACCATTTAGGTTACGAAGATGTTTCCTACTTCATAAGGTTCTTTAAGAAGCACACAGGGCATTCACCGGATGCATTTAGAAAGCAGTATAATTAAAACTTGAGAAAAATCCTGGTCAACTTTATAATCGTCCTACCATACCCCTCTTTGCCCATTCTACTTTTGTGAGCGAATATTAACCAGTGTAGCGTTGCCGCTGCAATTTTTTAATAGTTCAATAAGAAAGAACATGAAAAGTGAAAAGCAATTTGATGTAATAATAATTGGTGGCAGTTACGCCGGTCTTGCAGCAGGCATGGCTTTAGGAAGGGCGTTAAGAAATGTTTTGATAATTGATAGTGGATATCCTTGTAACAAGCAAACACCGCATTCACACAACTTCCTTACAAATGATGGAAAGGCACCTAAAGAAATTGCCAGCCTCGCAAAGCAGCAAGTTAGTATGTATGGAACAGTTAGTTTTCTTGATGGATTGGCAACCGCAGGCATTATAACGGAGAGCGGTTTTCAAATTCAGGTTCAGTCAGGCGAATTATACATAGCAAAAAAAATAGTCTTCGCAACAGGAATTAAGGACACAATGCCGATTATTCCAGGCTTCGCAGAGTGTTGGGGCATCAGTGTTCTTCACTGTCCCTATTGCCACGGTTATGAAGTGCGACATCAGAAGACAGGCATACTGGCAAATGGAGACAGTGGGTATGAGTTTGCCTCTCTTATTTCAAACTGGACGAATGATCTTACCCTTTATACGAACGGAAAATCTACACTTACTAACCAGCATACAGCTAAGCTCGAAAAGCACAACATCAACATAGTGCAGGCTGAGATTGAAAGATTAGAACATAAGAACGGGTATCTCCAAAATATCATTTTCAAAGATGGAAGCAAAGCACCTGTAAAGGCTTTGTACGCGCGGGTTCCATTTGTTCAACATTGCAGCATTCCGCAAGCCTTAGGTTGTGAGATAACGTCTGATGGTTACATTAAAATAGATAATGCACAAAAGACTACTATTCACGGCGTATTTGCTTGTGGAGACAATACGACCCGTATGCGGACAGTTGCTAATGCAGTCTCAATGGGCACCACAACAGGGTTGATGGTTAACAAAGATCTGATTGAAGAACATTTTTGATTTGAAATAAGTGCTATAGAACTAAGATTTCATTCAACTAAACTGGTTACAATCCAATCGAATTTTGTTTCACATAATCATTTAAAAGTAAAAGCAGAAAATGAAAATTGTAATTGTAGGTGCGTCAGGCACTATGGGAAGCTATTTGGCAAATGCATTGGAAAAAGAGCATGAAATAGTAAGAGCAGACCGCAAAAAAGGAGATGTTCAGGTAGATATTACATCACCGGAAGCAATAGAAAAGATGTATCAAAAGCTGGGTGCTTTCGATGCATTGATTTGCACAGCAGGTCCTACTTATGTCGGTCCTTGGAAAAACTTAACCGATAAAGAGTTTCGCAGTGGTGTGGAAGGCAAGATGATGGGGCAAATTAATTTGGTCTTGATAGGTCAACATTACATCAATCCTAAGGGTTCATTTACATTAATTACAGGAGCGTTGACCCACGAGCCTCAAAAGAATTTTGCCAATGCATCAGCAGCGAATGCAGCAATAGAAGGATTTGTTCGGGCAGCAGCCATCGAGTTAGAGAATGGTATTCGTATCAATGCCGTTAGTCCTACTGTTATTGAAAATTCACCGCAATATTTTCCCTTCTTTCCTGGCGAGATGCCGGTAACAATGAAGCAGCTCGAATACGGCTTCAGAAAGAGTGTATTTGGTGCTAATACAGGACAAGTACTTAAACCTTATTAATACTATTGTAACTGTTACATTAGCTACAAAAGCTTATAACTGCAGTAGAATTTGACAAGAGACAAAAGGTGGCGAATTATAATTTGCTGATAACCAAAACTCTTCTTGTTCCTTTTACCGGTTTGGGACCAGGGGGTCGCAGGTTCGAATCCTGTCTTCCCGACCACTAAAAATAAAGGAGTTACAGAAATGTAGCTCCTTTTTTATTTTCCACGTAGGCTGCATAAATGGGCTGCAGATAGACTATAGCAATAACTGTGTAGAATGGGGCCATGCTCAAGAAGTGGGGAGACTATGACCCGGAGGATACACCGGTGTTAATCAGCAAAGAGCAATTTGGACCCAAAACTTTTAATGACCGTCGCAACTGCCTGTTCAAGTTCTTTGGCTGGTTAGTCAGGAAAGGCAAACTTGCATATGCGCCCGCTAAACATACCATTGTTTTGAAGTTCATACATTTTCATCCTGTTCAAGACATTCATCAAGGCCGCAATGGCCTGGAAATATATTATTTGTTTTGGCCTTTGGTATGCCGCCTTAGTCCGTGCTGCAGGGTGCCAACAAACAATGCTTTCGGTCGGTAAGGCTATGCGCTGGGGCGATGAATAACACACAACAAGAGAAGTGATGTCTTTTATCTTAGGACTGTCTTTATACAGCTTGTGGGTAGGCCCAATGCACATAGCTCTGCGACATTCCAACAAGGGCATAATCGGTTAGGTCTCTTTTTTCTTAATCGTGAAATAATGCCGGTTGGCCAGGCTTATAAAAGACCGATACAACAATGGAGAGATGTACTGATAGCTGAAAGCTATGGTTTATACTTTTAAACTTTTGGCGAATCATTATTCATGCATTATGATTCTTTTTACAGATAATGCCAAAATAAAGCTTATCTTCACTGGGTTAATTTGAGCCTCGCATCAGTATTCATTAATTATTCTGCTTAGTGATTTGCATCTTAGTTAGTTTCTTACTTCTTGCCTTCCTCAGATATTTTTAATTTATTTTATTTATCAAGTATGAACATTTATGTTTCAAATTTAAGCTTCAACGTTCAGGATGAAGACTTAAGAGCATTTTTTACGCCTTATGGAGAAGTAGCCTCAGCTAAAATGATTACTGACAGGGAAACCGGAAGATCAAGAGGTTTTGGATTCGTGGAAATGCCTGATGATGCGGCTTCCAAAAAAGCAATTGCTGAATTAGACCAGTCTACTGTAGATGGCAGGACCATTAAAGTAATGGAAGCCAAGCCTAAAGAAGACAGGCCCGCCCGTAACAATTTCGGCGGAAACTTCAACAACGCAGGCAGTTATAATAAAAACCGGTACTAATACATAAGTCTTTAAGAAAAGCCCTAGCAAGCCGGGGCTTTTTAATGCATTCACATTTATCATTAAAATTTAGATTACATGGAAAGTTTTACCAAGGAAATAGTAGTTGGAAATGAAACAAGGATATTTGAATTTACAATGATAAGGAACTACCAGGGCGTTAAATTCTTCATCACATCAAAAGATGCAAACAACAAGCCCATTTCTTTTAGCTTAAAGGAAAAGGAAAAAAGGGTTTGGAAACTTCTACCAGGAACTACACGCTGGCTGTATGAGATAGAGAGCCAATTATCTGATGCTATTGCAGAAACTCGCCTGGTATAAAGAAGATCAAAGCTTTAGCTGATTCATTCTAATTGATTTTACGCCGTTCTTCCCACGCCAAGTCTCTTATTGTTAGCTGTAGACTTCGCCTGCTCCAAGGTAGCACAATTCCATAAAGCCTGCATATCGTGGCGTATTTAGAACAGGTGTTCCTGAAGAACAATAATTAAAATGAACCCTGGTCATTACAGCAAACCGGTTGACTTCTCATTTACCAAGTAGGATACCTTTCACTCCACTGTGAGTGAACTTCATCACCTATGTAAGCATTTCCCTTCATTTGATAGTAGAGATCGTATCCAACATCCTTTATTACTTCTGCTAACTCTGTGGATAGATCTCGGTATTCAGGTGGTTGATTACGCTGCTAAATGTTATTATCGTAAGTTGTAAGATCAGTATATACTTTTCATGATGTTAGCCATATAAATCTCCATTTTTAAGTTTCGCTATTCATTAATACAAGCAATGTGCGAGAGGCTTTTGATGTGAAAAATTGACAAGGATCCTGAAAAATTTTCAAACATAGACTTGACAGGAAGTGAAATTTTTTCAGGAGTGTTAATAAATTTTTAAAGGGATATTTTCTTTGACAGACTGGAAAAGAAAACAGGCTTTGTCGTTAAAACGAAACAGGAAGCTGTCAATTGGTTGTTCCTATCAAACATCCCGATACATTCCAGGCACTGAAAGCGCTTCCTTCTCTTTGCCCCAACGGAATTGCTACTTTGAATGTATGCTTGCCGGGTGCTAAGTCTGTTAAAGGTATGTATACCGGTGGGGTCAGGCTACCCGGGCACCAGTTAGAACGGCTCAGGTCGGAAGAAGAGAGACCATTGGTAAAATTTCCGGATGAGGGATTCAGCAAACGGTAAGTAGCACAATCTGTTCTCCATGGAATAAAATGATATACCCGTTTACCATCTACAAAGATCTCGTTCAGCTTCTGGTTAAACTCATCTCCGCCGCCCCAGCCGCCATGACCGGTAGTAATATACCGTAACTGTAAGTTCTTCACAACTTGTGGAATATCCACAGTTACGGTTAGGGAGTCATGATCGAACATGGTGCCATATTCCTGGCCAGCCATCTCCATTAAATTGGTGGTATTGAAAATGGGTAAAATGAATCGTCCAGGCTTTTGATGCTCTTCTCCATCTCCTGGGTAGTATTTCAGGCGCAGGCTAACGACATGCCCGCCCTTGTCATAGTTACCGATAAACACACCGATCCAGACCTCATCCTGCAAACGGGGTTGCAGCTCTGTGATATCTTGACGGAATACTGCCGAATCCGCCCAGTTGTATCCCTTGATATTGGAAACCTTATTATACTTGTTGATGCCAAATGGAGTAAAGAATCTCAATAGTTCCAGTGTGGGCAGGTAATGGTCAGTAGCCACCACGCCCTGGTATTTCTCTTTATATACAGGCAGGTTTTTTACGCCTTTTTGCAGGCCGTTCAAGAAAGATTCTTGCTTATCCAGGGGGACCATAAACACGGAACCGGTTCTGTCATAAGCATCCCCGTTTGAATATTGTGCCAGCTCTGCAAATAACTGTGTGCCTGCTACGTAATTAGGCAATTTGATCTTCTTCAGGATTACGGTACCTCCGGCATAGTGGTAAGTAACATTGGCTTGTCCCTCCGCGGGATTAGACTTATCATAACCAAAGGAGATCTGTTCATGGTTGAAAACAGTTATTGTTTTAAATCTGCTTTCTATCACCTGCTGGTTATAGGTAGCTGCATCTACAATAGTTCCCATACCGGCAGTTGTTGGCCAGTTAAGCTCTGTACTTTTTACCTTGCCGGTATTGATATTGGTGGCGATTACTTCATACTCGCCATTTCTCACGGTTTTCAATACAAGTCCTAATCCCGGCGTTGTTCCAATGCTTGGGGTGCCTTTAATCGGAAGGGCATTGGTATACCATACTTCAACAGTATTGGAGCGGATGATCACTTTGGCCTTCTTACAAGGATATCCCAAAATGGTAGCCGTATCCGGCAGCAGTTCAGGTTGTTCGTAATCTTTAAAATCTTTCAGCTGAGTAACATGAGCATTGTTTTGCAGGGTCAGTACCTGCATGGTGCGCTTCGTGGCATAATCCAGGTAAAACTGTTCTTTGGCGTTCGGGTCTGCCACTTTTTGCAGGTGCGCGTGTTTACCGTCAATGAATAATTTAATGCGTCCTTCAGGAACTTCTTTACCATGATACTTTACATCATAAGTAATGGTAGCACTATTTTGCGTAGAACCACTGAATGCGGAGAGCAGGCAGACAAACAGGAATAAGTATTTCATGCAGTATTAAGTCGTTGCGCAAGATAATTGTAAATAAAAACAAACTGAACGTTCTTTAGAAAACACTTCCACCGCTGGCACAACATTTTTACATGATCCCAAACGTTTGAATTTAAATATCCGGCTATGGTATACGATAAACAGGCACTCGATGCGCTCGCATTAGCATTGATTAAAGCAAAGGAAAGTATTGCAGTAGCAGAAAGTGTTACTGCTGGTCATTTGCAGGCTGCGCTTTCTGGCGCAACCAAAGCCCTGCAGTTTTTTCAGGGTGGTATCACTACTTATAACATCGGGCAGAAAACAAGACACTTATCTGTAGATCCTGTTCATGCCTTGGAAGTGAACTCTGTTTCTTTGAAAGTATCTGAACAAATGGCTTTGGGGGTAAGTAGGCTTTTTATTGCCGATTGGGGAGTAGGTATCACCGGTTTTGCATCTAAAGCGCCTGCAATCGGTGAAATGTCGTTGTATGCAGAATATGTGGTTGTTAAAAATGGAATAATGGTGCATTCGGGCAGAATCGATGCTGTAAAGGAAGAAGATAGTTTTAAAGTACAGGTATATTTTACGAACCAGGTATTACAAATACTCGTTACACTGCTACAAGGAAAGATCTGTTAAGTCGCATTTACCAGGATCAGCCATTTTCAACACGGGTGAGGTAGGTTGGCTCGACGGCTGACAAATCCTGCCATAACAACTGCGGAACCCACCAACAAAAATTTACAAATGGTCATCTTCATAAATAAGAAACGGTTTGCCCAAAAGTAGAATAAAGGACAGCAAAACTATGAACAGCTTTTTTGCACAAACGTTTGCATACACTTGCTGCATTTTCTTTTTCTTATTTTGAAGCTTTTTGACCTGCAGTATAAAAAAACTACAAATCATTGCAAATGAGCAAACCACCGGTACGATATTGGACACTGTTGATATTTTCTATTTTCCTTTTTATAAAAAGTGATGCGCAGGAGCTTGTGCTAAAGAACGATCGAATAAGCAGAACGTTGAAGTTTAATGGAAGAGTATGGCTGACCACTCAATTTGCCGATGCCGGTAAGAAAAATGTATTGTCGGTAAAGAGCGAGGAACTGCACATGCTGTTTATGGATAATCAATCGGTGACACTGAATGATTATATCCTTCAGGGCAAACCAGGACAAATGCAAAAAGGCGATTCTTCCTGGTTGATCGTCAGCTATCAAAAAGAAAATGGGCGTCAATATCCTGCCGATGCGCCAGGTCAAATACATATCAAATACAGCATTCGTCAGGGCGAACCATTTGTACGCAAAGTGGTAAGCCTGGATTTTGATAAAAATGCCACCATCGACCGGTTGGAAACGGAGCGGTTTGTTATAGAAGGAAATGCCTCGGGTGGCGGAAGGGGCGAACCCGTGTTTGTAAATGAGAAATGGTTTTTTGGCTTGGAATATCCCGCAGGTTATAGCAGGCATACCGATGGCAATACGCCAAAAGATTATAGCAGGTATTACGAAAAAGTAGGCAACTACAGCTATATCGATCTGGAGGGCAAAGATATTGAGCCAAAGGGCGAAAAAGGAATGCTTCGGCTCATGCATTTTCCCGGTTATGCCGTCGAAACCACACCGGGAAAATACCAGGTGCTGAGCAAGACTGCAACATGTGGAATTAGTTTGCCGGGGCAATCGGTGCAACAGGCATTCATGAATTATTTATCAACCATCTGGAAAGCACCCCGGTCTTTTTTGCATTACAACAACTGGTTTGAGCCCATGGCAAAAGATCTGAGTGGTGATGGCCTGTTGAATATCTGGCGTTCTTTTAAAACAGCGATTGCGCCCTATGGCGTGAAAATGGATGCCATGGTGGTGGATGATGGCTGGCAGGATCGTAAATCTATTTGGGAACCTCTGCCAAAATACTTTCCTAATGGCTTTGATGATGTAAGGAAAATGAGTGATAAGCTGAAAGCCGAAGGTGTGGGCTTTGGCATGTGGCTGTCGCTGAACGGCTACACCAATAATATCGATTGGGGCATTCAGCAAGGATATAAAGAAGCAAAGCGGAATAGTTATTTCTCGCAATATGGCAGGTATTATAGTTTATCGGCAGCCAGATACAAAAATAAAATGCTGCAACAACTGCCGGATATTACTAAGAAAACCGGCGTCATTTATTACAAACACGACTTTAATGATTTAAGTGATGCGGGCGAAGGCAATGGGCATCCGCCTACAGAAAGACACGGGCACGAGGCCAACCTGGATGCGGCCATTCAAATGTTACTCGCCACAAGAAAAATAAACCCTGAAATACATCAGAACCTGACCAATTGGATATGGTTTTCGCCATACTGGCTCATGTATGCCGATTATTTATGGATGCTGGCTGGCGATGATGGTACTAATAAGAACTGGCCCGAAATATCAACCAGGGCCATGGCCAGTACCGACCGGGATACTTATATCTACCGCATGTTTGGGAATCCGGCCGACCGCCCCTTAGTGCCCATATCCCGGTTAATGACTCATGGCATTATTAAAACAAGCGATGGAAGAATGGAGAGTCCACAGGATAATTTGCAAGACTGGTTGGAATATGTGATCATGCATTATGGCCGGGGAACCTTGCTGAAAGAATGGTACATCTCTCCATCTGTAATGAGCGATGATTACTGGAAGGCGCTTTGCACCACCAACAACTGGGCCGCCAAACACCGAGGCGCTTTGAATAATACAGTTTATTGTGGCGGCCGCCCCGATGAAGGAAATACTTATGGATATATTGGATGGGATGGGAATAAAGCTGTTTTGGTAGCCCGTAATCCGCAAGCGGTTGCACAAAAATTGATTGTTCCGTTTAATGAAAGTGTTCAGTTTTATGGCAATAAAAATGAACAGTACCGGGCCCGGGTTGTCTTTCCTTACCAGGATGTTTATCCAAAAACATTTGTTGCAGGCAAAGCCATGGAGATTGTGTTGCCAGGCTATGCTACCATGGTTTTTGAGTTTGAAAAAGGTAAGGCCCTTTCTGGCGTGCGGCCATTACAGCCAGTTCAGTTTAGTACAAATAAAAAAGACATGTCTACCACCTTGCAGGTTCCGGCAAATGCACAATCAAGATGCGACTTGCTGCTGATTGGTCGCCCGGTTACACCTTCAGTAAAAATCAACGGACTGTCGGCGCCCATCATGCGTTCAAGCAAATCAAAAATCAATGATTACGCATCATATGCTGTTTCGGGAATGCCCAGTGCTAAAGCAAAAGACTGGTCGATGATTTCAATTGATCTTAGAAGTTATGCCGGGAAAACCATAAAAATTGAATACAGCGAAGCCGTCAATTTTGAATGTTTTTTACTCACAGAGCAGAAAGTAACTGCACCGGCAGCTAAAACAGGTAACGATATACTTTGGCCAATTACCAATCAAACCAGGCGACAAACGGTACAACTATTCTGATGTAAATGATATTTAACTGCTTATGTTGAAAGCTACCCAAGCATTAGCCTCACTGGATCGGTATTCGTTTTTGCGGCCTCCACTATTAGATACAATTTGTAAATATGGTGCTGAGGAAGATGCAGAACAGGTTTACCAGCTTTTTTTACTGCAAAAGCATGAGGACTTGTTGCAGGTGGTTATGACCCTCGGGAATGATCGAATGGCGGAAGACTTGTTTACTCAGGCCATCAGTAATGGTGTGCTAAGGGAAGACTTCCCTCCTGAAACCTTAGTGGCGCTCAGCTATCTTGGTCAACCAAATACGTTACCAATATTGATAGATTATTACAACCGTGTATTTGAGCTGGGCTGGGCCCTGCAAGAAGCTGTTTGTCTGGCCCTTTTAAATTATTCTTGTGAGGGCTATGAAGTTGTTATAGAAAAGCAGGTGGAAAGGTGTTTGCAGCAGCCCTTGTTTCCGGATTATGTTGTACTGCCTGCAGCCAGGATCCACCGGCAGGATTTGATCATTCGCCTAAACGAACATGCTGCAGGTGACGCATCTCCTTCTTGTTGCGGGCCTATACTGCTGGCAACCGCTTTAAATGGTCCGCAGAATAAACAGCTATTCCTTGAAAACATTATGCAGGAGAGTTGGGCAGTGAATCCATTTGAAGACAATAGTTATTTCATCAACATGGGATTGCATGCGTTGGGCATTCCTATTAAAGAGTTATATGCCCAGGCTTGTCTATCCCTGGAAAAGAGCAGACCCAATGCCGCACACCTGCTCCATCTGATTACAGGATTGCTGGAGGCCAAATTAAAAGAGCCTTTGAACTATTTTATTCGTTCTTTGCAAAAACAAAGCGAATCTTTCCTTTCTCTTTACCAGACCATCTTTGCAGCTGACCAACAAGGATATACTATATTTAGCCGGCTGGAAAGTAAAGGTCTGGATGAGCGGTTGATAGCCCCCTTTACAAGGTTAGAGGAGCTCTATCGCTTAAAAGCGGAGCAAGAAGCAGAAGCGGAATACAGGATTTTGTAAGAAGGGTAATTGCTCTTTTTTAAATTGATTACTATTATGTGCCATTCCGTAAACCACCGGAATCTGTTGAATCCTGTCTTCCCAACCCATCGAGCTCTAGTTTTTGTACATCATAATTGATCATTAGTTCACTTACCAAAATTTATAATTCTTGGCATATTCAAAATGTCAATGTCCAAACATGATAATCCTAATCATTTAATTGTTATAATTTTATTTACAAGTGATGAAAAAAATCCTCACGATAAGTGGCATCACCATTGGCAGTATTTTACTGCTCATGTTTTTGCTTCCTGTTTTGTTCCCGGGCTTCGTGGCGGATAAAATAAAAAAATGGGCCAACAATGCCATTACCACTGAACTGAACTTTTCAAAGGCACGACTTTCATTCTTCAATCATTTTCCTTCGCTTACCCTTACGCTGTATGATATTTCTGTGATGGGCTCTGCTCCCTACTCGAAAGATACACTGCTTAATGCGGGCGAATTGGCATTGGGAATTGATCTTTCAACTTTATTTTCTGAATTGATCAGTATCGATGAAATATATTTTACGGAAGCAAATATTTTTATAAAAATAAATGCGGAAGGTGCTGCCAATTATAATGTGTATAAATCAGATACTACACATTCGGCTGCATCACCAGACAGTTCCGGTACATCTTTAAAGATCGAAAGAATACAGATAGATAACAGCAACCTTGTGTATGATGATCTATCAATCCCCCTTCTTATTAAAGCGCAAAATTTGGACTATGTGGGCAAGGGTGACCTGAGCAAGGCCATCTTTGATCTTTCTTCCAACATACAGGTGAAAACGTTCGATTTTGACTACAACTTTGGACACTATATCAACTCAAAAACATTAAGGGCCGACCTTGTTACAAAGATCAACACCAATTCACTTGCATTTGAGTTCACTAAAAATGACCTGCTGATCAATTCGCTGCCCGTGGATTTCGTCGGCAAATTTGAGCTCCTGCAACAGGGTTATAATATTGACTTTGAATTAAACGCTACCAAAGGTGACTTGCATGATGTATTTTCTGCTTTGCCGCCTGAATATATGGATTGGTTTAGCAAAACAAAACTTGGTGGAAAAACGGAGATACAGGCCTACTTAAAAGGAAAATATATTGCAGAACAAAACCTCATGCCTGATCTCGGTTTTAAGATGACTATCCGCGAAGGATATATTAATAACCAGAACGTACCCTCTCCTGTAAAAAATCTGTTCCTCAATTTCGACTCAAAACTTCCTTCACTGAATACAGACAGCCTGTATGTAAATATTGATTCCATCTTCTTCAATATCGACAAGGACTATTTTAGCTCCATTATTAAACTTAAGAATCTAAGCAGACCTGAGCTGCATGCAAAGATCAACAGTGAAATGGACCTGGAGAAATGGGACAGGGCATTTGGTGTGCAACCTTTTGACGTAAAAGGAAAGTATAGAATTCATTTTACTGCAGACGGAAAATATGAGACGGCGGTAGTGCAAAAAGGTAGACGGGGAACAGATACGATCATTACCAATATCCCTGCCTTTAATCTGCAATCATCTTTAACCAATGGCTATTTCAAACTCACTTCATTACCGCAGGATATTAAAAACATCAGTTTCAAACTAAATGCTTCGAACTCCGATGGAAATTACAAACATACTGATCTGTCCATTGAGCAGTTAAACGCAAATATGCTCAGTGATTATATCAAAGGTTATTTCAGGCTCAACGATCTTACCAATGTAGATGCAGATCTAAAAGCTTTGTTGCATCTCGGCAATATCAAAAATTATTACCCGCTTGAAAGCATAGATATTGCCGGCGACCTTAATCTTGATGTGATTTTAAAAGGTAAATACCTGCCAGATCAAAAACAATTTCCCGTAACAAAGGCGAACATCAACCTGCAAAATGGTTATTTAAAAACCAGCTATTATCCCCACCCTATAGAAAAGATACAGCTAAGGGCGAATGCAATTACAGACAAAGGCACATTGGCCGATATGCAGTTTGAATTGCAACCCATTTCTTTCTTATTCGAAGGCCAGCCTTTCACTATAAAAGCAGACCTGGAGAATTTTGAAGATCTGAAGTATGACATTACCTCCAGCGGCACGCTTGATATTGGAAGGATATACCAGGTATTTTCACAGGAAGGGCTGAACGTAGAAGGCACTATAAAAACCAATCTTAAACTGCAGGGCCTGCAAAGCGATGCAACTGCAGGCCGTTACAACAGGCTGAACAATTCTGGAACGGCAGAGCTACAAGATATTACATTGTACTCCAACTACTTTCCATTGCCATTTATGATAAAGACCGGGCTGTTCCGGTTTGAAAATGAAAAGACGTGGTTCGAAAAATTCAATGCTGTTTACGGCAAAACAGGCATCACATTAAATGGCTACCTTTTTAATATTGTCAATTACGCAATGCAGGAAAATGCACCGCTGAAAGGAAGCTTTGATCTAAACACCAAACACTTTTACGTGGATGAATTTATGGCTTATGCAGGCGATACCACTGCATCTCCGGCTGATAGCTCCGGTGTGGTGATCATTCCTTCCAACTTCGATATTACTTTTAATGTTGCAGCCAATAAAGTAACATATGATAGCCTTGAAATACAAAACTTCAAAGGTGGTATGGCTATCGCCAACGGGAAGCTTATTCTCAACAAAACGGGTTTTGAACTGATTAATGCACCAATAGAGATGGATGCGACATATGCAAGCATTTCTCCACGCAAAGCAAGTTTCGAATATCATATCAAAGCAGACAGTTTCGATATAAAACGTGCATATAATGAGATCCGCCTCTTTCATGACCTTGCCAGCTCTGCATCCAAAACAGAGGGCATAGTTTCCCTGGATTATAAATTAAGCGGTAAACTGGATGCCAACATGGAACCAATCTACCCTTCACTCAAAGGCGGCGGTGTTATGTCTTTACATGACGTAAAAGTTAATGGTCTTAAATTATTCAGTGCTGTAAGCAAGGCTACCAATAAGGATAGTGTAAACAACCCGAATCTCAGGAAAGTAGATATCAAAACAAGTATTGCCAACAATATCATCACGCTCCAACGCACAAAGATGAAAGTTTTTGGTTTTCATCCCCGCTTCGAAGGCCAGGTTAGCTTTGATGGCAAGCTAAATCTAACGGGCCGGCTTGGCTTGCCTCCATTTGGCATTATTGGCATTCCGTTTACTGTTGTTGGCACACAGGAAAACCCCCAGGTAAAATTGCGCCGCTCCAAAGATTCCGATAAGATAGAAGAATCAACCGAAGAGCCCGATGAAGAGGTGCAACCGGTACACCAATAAATTAATTTTAAAACCCGCTCTCGTAGCGGGTTTTGTCGTTCCCCACACCCCCTCACAAAAACCAAAGATTCCTCAACCCAAAACCCGGTATCCACCCATCTTTAAAATAGGGTAGAGTCCGCGCCATCATCTCCGGGTACAAAACACTCACCGGTAAACCCTGCTGCGGCAAAGAACCCCAATACATATGGCCAAACTGGAACACCTGGTCAATCAGCTCAATAACCACCTCCTTATCTTCAAGCAGCCCTTTATCTGTGCAGTCAAATTCCAACTTGATAGGCAATGGAAAACTATTGTTGTGATCAAAATGCCCATTTACAAACTTCCCATTATTATAAAGCAGGTATTGATGTTGTCCAACCTTGATAATGGTACCGCTATTGGGCATGCTGTCTTCCGAATTCATATCGAAGGCAAGAATATCAGGGCTTTGATGCATAGATATCAAAAAGATGGGAATGGGTTTCGATAATTGCAGTTCCTCTATTGCTTTTTGTATAGGTTCCAGTTCTTTAGGACTTAATTTCTTGTAAAAATGAATGACCATCCTTGATGGATATTCATGTTCATAAATGTATCTGCTGGTCATGTAACTGATAAAGCCAGCAAGCAGTTTGACTTCATGCTTCTGGAAAACTTCAAATACTTCGAAAGTGCCATCATTGCTAAAGTTGCACGCACATCCTAGGTAGGGTACACCATCCGCTTTACCTTTAAAAGCGCTGATGCCAAAGGTAAGCTCACGCTTCACCGGTGCAGTCAGGCGCCAGGGAATCCCGTCTAGTTTGGCCAGCATGGCAACTGCAGCATCGGCAAGAATTTTTTCAAGAGGTGCATCGGCATCGTTCAGTTGCTCCGCTTTGAATACTTGTAAAGTAATCCCTCTTTCTAATAGGGCATTGATCACTTGATAGTGAAATGCATTGGCTTTCGGGTCCTCGTCAATGTCCTTATAGGGCGAAATGTATATAGCAATATAAGTGATGTCTCCATACCAGTTGAAGGCATTGTTATCTAAGGCAATCGTAACTTCCCGGTAGGGATGCTCAAGATCATGAAACACGATATCCAACTCCTCATTTGGGTGGATGTTTAATTGAACATATCTGTGTAAACCAGGAAACTGCCCGTGCCCTTTAAATAAATATTGTTGTAAAGTTTCAATTAGGTGCTGGTCCTGGTAGTGTGCTATAAAGAACATTTGGATATAGGGATGAGGACAATACTTGTGTGGCTTTAATTCCATGATGTATTTTTTTCTGCCTGTCTGGTACGCTTGCCAGGCTGTTGATGATGATTGTTTTGATGAATAACTTGCACCAGCTTTGAATTGGCTGGTAAAAATCGATTAAGAACAGGGATGCATGCCCTGAACGCTGCTGTATACAGGTACTGGCTGCAAAAGTCCTTGATGTATTGATAATGCGCTGTGTATTGATTAGGTTGCCCTCTTGGAGGTGCTGCCATGCCTAAGGCTTTTCTAAGTCCACTGTTTAATACAGGATATGCACCACCAAAATCTACATTACCTTCCCGAACATAATCAATATATCTGGCCAGGCGCTTTCCGGCCAATACCCATTCCAAAGTAGTCGTCGGTACAAATGATATATTGTCGGCTATGCTGCTCTTGAGTACTTCAATAGGCCCCTTGTAAGCGATTACCATTTCAGGTAGATCACTTAATGTCCGTAGTTGCACGCGCAGGAAAAAACGCTCGAATCCATAACAATCTGCCGTTTCATTTTCAGGCTCCCAAATGTTGATTCCATTGGTGAAGCCTGGTGCTACAATCAGCTCATCTTGCTCTTTAAAGTGTTGATGTAGCTTATGGTGGTAATAATGTTGAACAAAGCCTGGGTGGTCAGTCCTTACGTCAATAGCTTGTGAAACAAAACCTTCTTCCGGCTGCTCGAAAGATGTATATATAAAGTCTGGGGGATTCAGGTCTGGGAAAAGTGTTGCCCACCGTTTAGGAAATCGGCTATTGTTAAGCCGGTAACTATTCGGTTGTTCTTTCTTGTTAAAATACATCAGGATTGTTTCCTCGGGCCAGTCAAATGGCAGGACATTAGTTTGCAGGTTTTGCTTACTCATAACAACAGTTATTAAATTTTGGCGGCGCAATGTAATGTTTTATAACACCATACGATATGATTTAATATCGTTTTAAAATAATAAATAAAAAGACAAAAACCTCTTATGATCAACACCTTTACTGGGCAAACATGCGGGATTATAATCTGGTAGTATAACAACATAGTATATCCGAAATATTATATCAGGACAAGAAAAAAACACATAGACTATTTGTATTCTAAAAAACTTGCCTCACTTTTGCACGCCAAAAAACCAACGTTATGAGAAAATATGTATTGACACTCTGCCTGCTATTTACTTTATCTTATGCTTTCGCACAGAAGGATTTACTAAAAGGAATTCATCAGTTCACCCAGTCAACTGAATTAAAAGAAGCTGATCCCCTTGGGAATGAAAAAAAGGACAAGGATGCAAATGTTATAAAGAAAACGGTTGAAAGAGGCTGGGAGTTCACGATTGACAGGATTACGAAAGATGGTGATTATGTGATAAGCTTTTTGGAGTGGAGATCCAATGACACACTCAATAAGGAATATGTTGTTGAAAATGAGCGATCAAAATATTTTATCTTACCAAAAGCAGAATATGAATTAAGTGCACAGAAGTGGGAAAAGAAAGGTGGGTTTACTGTGGGTGCAGCAACAACCCTGGTGAAAATAAGACCTGGTAGTGGTGATGACTTAAAAAAGGGCGGCTACCGTGTACCATTCGATTTTGATAATGATTTTAATCTGGGATTATTGTTTGGTTGGAAACATCAACAAACCTTCGAACCAAATGAAATAGCACATAACTTCCTGGCCGGCTTTGGTATAACCTCTATCGGTGTAGATAGTACAACGACGCAAGGATATGTAAAAGTAAAATCAAACCAGTCCGCATTGACTTTATCTCTTGGTTATCTTTTCGAGTACAATAAATTTCAAATTGGTGCATTTGCTGGTTACGACCTGGTAGCAGGAGAAGTGGGAAGACAATGGATTTACAGGAATAGACCTTGGATTGGCATCAATTTAGGCTTTTCTATTTTCAAGGCACAAGGAACCAAAGAGAAACAGGATAATTAATCTGGTAAAGACATTTTCTAAAGAAGCCGTATCAAAACTATGATACGGCTTCTTTTTTATGGTAGGAATAGCCGATATCCCAAATCCTCATATCCTCATTTCCTCACCTCCCCAAAATGTCCATTTTCTCGACAACTAAGTTCTGGTACTTGTCACGCCCATTATGCTGAAGCATACCCATTTTACAGAATTCAGCAATGTGGCGCTGCGCAGTTTTATCAGGTATACCTAACTTGATGGCTGCCTCCAGGTATACTTTTCTACCAAAGTTTTTAGGCAGAGATACAAAGAACCGTTCTTTCAGGTCTTTACGTTGTGGCAATTGTTCTTCTTCAGGAAGTTCAGAGAAAACTTTGGATGCATGTTTCACAAGCGTTTTGACGATATCCTTTGTGATTTGAAAATCCCTGTCCTCACAAAGCAGCTGCCTGGCAATAGTGCCATGCTCCATAATACGCAAAGCCGAAAAGATCATACTGGTACGAAAAGCAATCAAACCTAATCGCCGCACCGTCGCCAGGTAATCAACACCCTTCAAACTGATATAGGTCACTTGTATTTGAGAAAAGAATTGATTGAATTGAGCCTGCTGCTCCTCTGTAAGCTGGAACTCTATAGGCTCTTGCTGCTCTTCCAGTTGCTTGTAAAATTGAAAGAACTCCTGCCCAAGCTTGCCAAAATAAGCATCCAGGCTGTTATCTGAAGAATAAGAGAATACATTCTTCCATACCGGCTGTACACTCATGTAGTAGAACATAAAACGGCTGAACAGCCCGTTCTCTGCACTTGGAATTAAAGTGGATACTTGTTTAGGTGTTCCGGTTAAAATAGTAGAGATACAAGGGCTGTCTATATCTACATACTCCCTGTCTGTACGCCGGTAATAGGAAATGGTCTCATGATGAAATGCTTTCCGGAAACCATCACTGTAATTTCCATAGTCACTCTTGAAAGCCTGCGCCAGGGTATCTCCCTCCGTTTCAAAGATCATTCCCCTGCCTTCATTTTCATGCAACAATTGAAACACACCAGTAGTACTGTTATTTGCCGGTATCAACAGCATCTTTTCAGCCGGCTTACCGGGCTTTTCTACACTACTATCTTTTTCATTCTGGTTGAACTCGGCCAATAACAGGTTATATTCCTTTTTCAACAAACGGGCCTGTTCCCTCAGGTGCTTGTGAATCGGCAACACCAACTGCTTGCAATGCACCAGGCGGCCTTTACCTGCTGATGCTCTCGCGGTAATAAAAAGGAATAAGTTGGAAAACACCTGCTTGCCATCATAGATACCATAAATTTTAGGCAGGCAGGAACTCAGGGCCACCAGCGATCCCAAAAGTAAAATATCCCGCTCTTCATTCGAGGTGGCCAGCGCAACTGCCTTCTTTAAAAAATGGGGGACCTCTTCATAAATCCCTGCAGGCAGGGTAGGAGGCCCTTGCTCAAGTTCTTCTGCTGGCCCGGGCTCCGGTTGCAACTCCTGCTGCACCTGCTCTTGCTCTACCTTATCCTGCATTGCCTGATCCTCAGAGCCTGTGCGTTGATACTCCACTTTAGGGGTTGGGGGTGTGGCTGTGGCTATCCCCGCCTGTTGGGCATAATAGAAAAAGGTTTTAAGCGTAATACCGCTGCCTTTAGCCTTCAGGCATTGGTCATACTGCTTGTCACATTCCCCTTTTTCATACCGGGGATAAAAACAACTGACCCTGTGAAAATATTCCCTGCCAGCTGCGCCAAAAGCACTGGCCAGCCCAAAGCCTATATTACGCCAGTGGGTGTAAGAAGCTGTAATATCCACCCTTGCTGCTTCTATGCTGCTGATGACAAGTTCTACCTCAGAGGCATCAGTCTGGTAAACCGGTTGATGACTATCCTCCTTCTTTATCCAATCCTGTGGATCAAATTCTTTTCTTTCCATTAATGTAAATATTTAGGATTGATATAAGCATTAGGATCATAAGGCAGGAAACACGCCCTGGCCACATCCTTGCCTGACGGATCCATCTTTAGCCCGTACGTTTTAAAAAGGTAAGCACCAATGCTTTGGGCCCACTCCTGGTGTGATGTTTTATTAGTATTGATGGGAATGATCCACTTGAGCCCATCGCCGGAAGGAGAGACAAACAGCATTTCTGTTACAAAGTACGGATCCTTCAACAGCAGTCGCTTCAATCCTTCAACATCTGGCACATGATCGAAGTCTACAGTGAAAAGCCCCGAATGTATGACCAATGCATTATTTTCCCGGCTGGAGAAAATGCCGGAAAAAGTAACATAATCAAAATTCTTCTCTTTAAACTTACGGGCTTTCTCTTTATCTGTGATGGCCCTTAGTTTTTGGGTGACATTTTCAAACTGGGTACTGGTAATGACCTTATAAATATCCACAAGGCTGCCATATCCAAGAGGCACGGTATTTTGGATGGGCTTCCTGAAATAGCTGAATTGAGGAGATCTGACTTTATATACTTTTCTGCTTTTCATGTCAGTGGGATTTTGCGGATGATGACAAAAATGGGTCAATGAGGAAATGGGGATTTGAGGATTCTGAGGAAGTTGAGGATGTTGAAGCTTTTGACCATTGGCTTTTTTAGTTTGGCGCTCTACCTGTTTTTTGCCAATGCCCAGCTCCATATCCTCGTCGATCCTTTCCAGCAAAGCTGCTCCTTTTAGTTGGTAGTGCTGTGCGGCAAAAGCAAATACATTGCCTGCAAAACTTTGAACGGCTGTATCATAATGCATCGCCATATCCTTCCTGAGATACACCATCAGCGTATGTTCATCCCCGTTGAAAGGGTTTTTAGCCGGCTTGCATTTCTTGCCTTTTAAAACAAGAACCGTTTCATCCTTGGGATAATAATGATGCAGTATATGGGCATACACCTTCATGCCATAATACGTAAGATCGAGAATGTCTTTCCTGGTGATGATGATGTCTTTATTTTGTTCCATGAGTATCGGGTTTTGAGGTTACATAACTTTGTTCCAATAGGGCTTCTACATCGCTGACCTTGTAGTAGAGTTTGTGCTCGATATGGGTGAAAGGCAGACTGCCGTTGTCGCGCAACGTTTGTAATTTTCTTTTGCTGATATGCAGTGCCTGCATCACATCCTGGCTGTCGATCCATTGTTCATTCAGCTTGTCTGCGTTTGATTTTTCCAGTAAAAAAGAAGTGACCACTTGTTTCAGTTCATCCTTGGTAAAATTGCGTTTGCGCAGCAGCCAGGTATCCAGCTCCGTTCTTCGGAAGAAGATCATCTTCCCATTGGGTTTATAATGAGGAATGCCCCCCTGGCTGACAAGCCTGTACATATGAGCGTTGGGAAAGTTGCAGTACAGGCAGGCTTCACTGAAAGTCATGACCTCTTTCAGGTAAATACTTTGGTTCTTGATGAGACCTACGATTTCATCAAGTCGTTTGAAAATTTCGTCCATTTTAATAACGAAGATTATTGTGATAAAATGGACTTCAGCGCTAAAGTCAACTCCTGTTTCCGGAGTCAGTGTGAAATTGTGCAAAAGAATTCAAACTGCTAAAATCCGGATTTTCTATTTTTCGCATGTTGCTGAACGTCAGTTTCTTATAAGCTTCCCTGGTATTTTGCTCTGGTACGAACTATGGGAAAATCCGGACTTTCATAACTTGTCTATAAGGGAAATCCAGAGATTATTTTGATTATTTTCCAGGAAACGGCTCAATGCTCCCTTCTTGCTAAGGGTTCTGAATTGCTTATCAATATGGATATTGTACCTGCGATTGAAAAATTTCAGCACATCCTTTGCCGTAAGCGTATATCTACGCCCATTTATAAAGTAATACTTTTGAAAATATCCCTTTTGAAAAGCAACAAGGTAGATTGCCGCCATTCTTAAATAATTACCCATGGGCTTTCGTTGAAACTCGTAATCATGGTCAATAAGATGGTGTTCAAACAACACACGCTCCAGCCGCGCAAATCTTTCTTGATTAGCAACGATCTTTTCATAGGACAACACACCCGGTACAGGTGGTCTCACATCATACATCCTGGGTTGGAACACTTTTTCAGTTGACGGAACATAGGTGGTCTGCACAGGATGGATAGATGTTGAACACACCTTTACAATGAATGACCGCTCAGGTGCCGTTTCTCCAAAATAGTGCTGGTGGATATCCTCCTCACAAAATACTTCCATGTCGATATAAGGCGCATACCTTTCTTGCAATTCCAGGTAAAGGCGGATCAACTGGAATTTCATCAGCTGGAGGATATAGGTCGCATCAGCTGTGTCACACTCAGTGGTATGGCGAAAATAACTGGGCGGTAAAATGATGTCACTCTTATATCCTTTGCTATTGATAATAAAAGCCGTTCTCCTTAAATGTTGATCAACATTTTTGAGAACTTTAGTAGCAAGGAAGGTCCTCTCATCCTCACTGTTAGCAGCACCCATCTCTCGGTCGAAATCGCTAAGTATGCTTCTAAATTCATGCTCAATAATAGCCGCATAATATTGTCTCTTCGGCCCAACCGGCTTCAGGAAATTCATATCGAATATCGGCCGCACATGGAACGTTTCCAAAGTCAATTCATGCAGCAGGTGCTGGTATTTCACCGCTGAATTGGAGTCTTTCGTCCAGGGATTAAGAACACCATAAAGTATCTGGTCATACAATTTTAAAACATAATACAGTCTCATAGAGCAAAGCCTTATCTCAGGATAATTAGTTAGTCTTAGTTTGATTAATTGCAATAATACCTGATCATATAAAATATCATTATGATTTCAATAACAAACCCAGGTCCGGACATATGATAAACCATCAGTATATTTGCCGCCAAAAATTCGCTACCTAATGAAACAACCAATTGATTTTCTTGTACTTATATGTACATTCCTGATTGTGTCCTGCCAGAAATCTGGCAATTCTAATGAAACACCCCCTCAATTAAATACCAGTACCACCAGTATAACCTTAAACGGTAATTCGACAGCTATTGATTCTTTTACTGTCAATTACAGTGGTAAATGGACCTTATCAATAAATCCAACTACCGCTACCTGGTTAAAAACCAGTAGTACCAACGGAGTTGGCAATACAAAGGTGTATGTTACGATACAAGAGAGTAATACCACTGGCACAAACAGGACAGCCACTATAGTAGTGAAGCCGGATGAGAATGCAGCACAAGCAGTGAACATTTCCATCACTCAGAATCAATATGAATTTACACCATGGCGCAACGTTTATGGTGGAACGGAGAGCGATGAATTTACTGCAGCAATTCCTACCCCGGACAAAGGTTATATTGCTGTAGGTTCCACTTTGAGCAACAATGGTGATGTCAGTGCGAACCATGGCAAAAAAGATGTGTGGGTGGTTAAGGTGGACGCAGAAGGAAAAAAGCAATGGCAAAAAACATATGGCGGTTCCGCAGATGAAAATGGCAATGCAATCATTGCGACACCGGATGGTGGCTATATTATTGTTGGAAGGACTGCCAGCAGTGATGGCGATGTAACCAGCAAGCATGGGGGCGAAGATGTTTGGCTGGTAAAAATTGATGCAAATGGGAACAAGGTCTGGCAGAAAACTTATGGAGGTTCAAGTTATGAACAGGCTTTTTCCATTATTGCAGCTTCAGATGGTGGCTACTTGGTGGCAGCGGTAACGGCAAGCACTGATGGTGATGTGAGTGGGCAACATGTGACACCGGGCTTAACTGGTGCTGGTGATGCATGGTTATTTAAAATTGATGACACTGGAAATCTACTATGGCAAAAAGCATATGGCGGTACTAATTCAGAAATGGCCATATCTGTTACTAAAAGTGCTGATGGAGGGTATGTAGCTATAGGATACAGTAATGCTTACAGTGCAGACGGAGATGTTATGCCAACGCATGGATCGTTAGACTTTTGGGCTTTCAAAATTGATAAAAGCGGCAGTTTACAGTGGCAGAAAGCTTTCGGCAGCACTATGGTAGATTTTGCCTGGAGTATAGCAGCCACAACAGATGGTAGTTTCATTATTTCGGGTTACACTACTAGTGATGACGGCGATGTGACTGGTTTGCATGGCGGCAAGGATGCATGGATAATAAAGCTAAACGGGAGTGGAAATAAGGTATGGCAAAAAACTTTGGGAGGATCAAATGATGATGTTGGGCACTCAGTTATTCCCACACCTGACGGTGGTTGTATGGTGGCAGGAAGCACTGCCAGTGTGAATGGGAGTGGGCAGTATGTGAGTGGAGATGCCTGGGTTACGAAATTAAATAGCAATGGCGGTATAGAATGGCAAAAGCCCTTTGGTGGAACAGGATTAGATGTAGCCAATTCCATTGTGGCGACAGGCAGTGGCACCTACCTGGTTACAGGAACTACAAATAGCAATGATGGCGACATTGTAGGCCAGCACGGAAAAGACGATGCTTGGTTAATTGTTTTTTAACCAACCAGCAACAAAAAACAAGCTGATCAACTAGCCTTTCATTATTACCAATCTGGATTAGGATTAACACCTAATCTCCTCTATGCGAAAGCTAAGTGTAATCACTAACTCATTGAAAAACAGCAATATAGTGCTAAGAATCCCACCTCCGGGAATCTGCATTTCGGCCTTTTCCTACCCCCATTGAACGATTCTCACCCACAAAGGCAAATATTCAGATATAGCTTTGTGTCTCCAATGAATCAATGACCTATGAAAAACATCCATAACCAATGAAAACCATACAATGACCTATGAAAACTGTATAATCCAATAACCTATGTGAAAACAAAACTACCTGCTGATTTTTCTTTGAATTTTGATTTTTGATCCGTACCACTATTGAAAACATCCGTATCCTATTGAAAACATCCGTACTACTATTGAAAATAACCGTATCACTTTTGAAACAACCGTATCACTTTTGAAAACATCGTACCCTTGAAAAGCAATGGCGTTTAAATAATCCTATGAAAACAACCGTCTGACGCCGATAAAAAAATGATCCCCTCCAAACGGAGGGGATCATTTTTTTATACACCCATCTAACCCACCACTACCTCTTTATCCACCTCATAACAGCCTTCAACACCTGCGAAACCAAAAAGCTCACCACCGCCCCCACAGCCGCCAATATAGCCGTCTTCAACAAATCCTCACTCCTGATATTCGCCCACACAGTAAGCACTGTCGAAGTAATCATACCCACCCTCGTCATCGGATCAAAATAATGCTGCATAATATCCCTCCCATTTTTTATCACCCTCTCCGAAATCCGAAATCCCACATCCGAAATCCCTCCACCACTCATCATTCATCACTCACAGCCACTTGGCTCACTGCCGATGCTACACCACCCGCCACTGCCAAATACCCCGCAATCTTGATCACCACCACCGGTAAAGCAATTGGTGCACTCGTCAACGCAATACTAACAGCCGTAAGCACTAACCCTATATTTCTCAACTTAACAAAGAAAGGAGGCGTCGGCGCCGCCATTCTATTTAATATCGTCTTCATACTAATAATTTGAATTGTTGAAAATTGAAAGCCGGGTTCGGAACACTAGCTTCACCCTCCCCCGGCTCCCTTAGTTAATCATAGGAAAAGATCTTCCCTCCAAACTCCAAACTCCAAACCTCAAACTCCAAACACCCTAAATCCCTTCCACCTTCACCAACGTCAACGCATTGAATGATCCATTATTCAACGGGTACATCTCCCCATTCACCTCCTGGTAAAACTCAATACCCAGGGCCAAAAACAACGGATGCGTACTGCCAGGTGTCAGCGTACTCTCCAGGCTCACTGCAGCCGTAGGCATGTTGTCCAGGATCTGTACAGGTGTTTCCTTGGTATCCACCTTGTAACTGCCAGCTGTAAAGTCCACTTCAGCAGCCCCCGTAATAAACTTGTAGTGAGTAGCACCTCCTGGCGCAGCGATCATGTGAGAGGGAATAAAAGGAGGCACCGCTACACTAAACTGCCCGGTAGCTCTGTTGATGCTGGCATCATAAGGAGCATACAAACACGAAGAAAGTTTGCCCTCACTGTTGAACTCAAAGCCTTGCAACAACTCCACTTCACCGTCAATCACATTCCTCATGCCCCTGGTACTAGTGGCATCCGCCTTGATCACCCTCATCATCGCTGTAACCAGGCGACTGATCAATTTACTGTCTGCAGCATTTTGCAATAAACTGTTCAGCGCTGTACGCAACAGTTTCCCGGCTTTACCGGCCCTTCCAAACTCAGCTCCGTTTTCCCTCGTTCTTACAAACGCTGCATCATTAGCAATGCGATTACCGCTGATTCCACCTTTCAGGCGTACCATGTAGCCATCGCCTGATTTGTAGAAAGTAACATCTCCCATGGTACCCTCTACCTTAAAAATTCCTGCTTGTTTTGCCATAAGATATTGTATGGATTTTAACTGTTGTCAACCCCGGAGGAGGCCTTGCAGGATCAACAACGAAGATTGATTTTATTGCCATCCTCAACACAATGATAGCAGAAGAATTCAATCATTTTCACGGTGGTGCCCATTCGGACGCGTTTGCACCCAAATGCACCTAAATGCACCCTCTTTTAATAAAAACACCCCATTCAAAAGTTGCAATTGGCACCTTCCCCGTAGATCACATTGACGTAGTCATGGCAATAAAGTTATGCTGCCCATCAGCTTTGAAACTTTTATAAATGGTTTTACTTTAGAGGAACAATTCTCTATTGAACACCATTCCTACCTAAGCAGTAAGGTTTACCCTATCGACTACCATTCTCTATTTAACTCTACAATCTTCAATCCTTACCTGTGGAATAGCCCTATGCCCTACAATAATTTATCACTTTAAAGCAATAACCATGAGCAAACATCTATCCTTGTTGGTAGCACTAGCTATCTTGCTAGGTACGCAGCATTCAAGTGCTCAGAACACCTCTCCATACTGGAGCCTGGCGGGCAACTCCAATGCATCTTCTACCACCTCCAAACTGGGCACCACCAATGCTATCCCGCTACGGCTGTATACCAATAATGCCACCCGGGTCTATATCAACACTTCAGGTAACGTAGGTATTGCTACCACCGCCCCTGCTCAAAAGCTGCATGTAGCAGGCAATACCTATATTACAGGCAATGTGGGGATCGGTACCAATACCCTCAACTATAAACTGAATGTACTAAGTTCAGGTCACGCTATTTATGGAAACACTACCGGTACCACTAGCTATGGCGTTTATGGCAACAGCCCATATATAGGTGTTTATGGCTCATCTGGTACCTATGGCGTTTTTGGTACTGGTACTCAGATTGGCGTGCATGGACAAGGAGGTAATTATGGCGTTTCAGCAACCGCTACTACCAGCACTGGCTACGGCGTTATTGCACAAGGTGGTAGCAGAGGCATCTATGCCACCGCGAACACAAGCAACGGTTATGGCGTTTATGGAGTTGGTTATTATGGCGTTTATGGCACGGGTGGTACTTATGGCGTTTACGGCACTAGTTCTACTTTTGGCGTTTATGGCTTTGGCAATACTGGTGTATATGGAACTAGTAACTATGCTGGTGGTGATGCCCTTAGATCGTATGCTTCAGGTACTGGTAGTTGTTGGGGATTGAATGCCTACTCACAATATTCTTATGGCATTTATGCCTCCACCGGCACTGCCAGTTCCTATGCAGGTTATTTTGCAGGTAATATCTATGTTACAGGAACGTATGGAGGGTCTGACCGTAAACTCAAACAAAACATTACTGACATGGGCAGTGCTATAGATGTGATTAACAAACTGCAACCCAAAGCGTATGAATACCGGCAGGATGGAAACTTCAAACTGATGAACTTGCCTAAGGGCAAGCACTACGGTCTGATTGCTCAAGACTTGGAACAGGTGCTTCCTGATCTGGTAAAGGAAACCGAGTTCCGAACAGCAAAAGCTGCTGCACCCGTAGTTGGTCAGTCCAATGCTGGAAGCTCTGAACCTGCAGTGGTAAATGAAACAAATGGGGAAATCATCAACTTTAAAGCTGTTAACTATACAGAACTCATTCCGATCCTGGTTAAAGCAGTGCAGGAGCAACAGCAAATGATAGAAAAATTACAGCAGAACAATTCTGAACAACAGCAGCAGATCGATGACCTTAAGACAATAGTGAGGAAACTTTCAATTGGTCAGGGCTTCGATGCATTTTTAAGCAGGGCAGAACTTGGTGAAGTAAGTCCCAATCCGGTTAAAGGCAATGCAACTATTCAGTATGCCATACCTGAAGGAAGCATCAGGTCACAACTGCTGATTACAGATGTTTTGGGCAGGAAGATTAAAGCCTTTCAACTTACTGCCTCTGGTGTGATCAATGTGGATGTCACTTCCCTTGCCAGAGGTGTTTACAACTACTCTTTGATTGTAGATGATAAAATTGTAGCCACTAAGAAAATGACTGTTGCAAAATAACTCAGCCTTCGAAAAGAAGTAGAAAGGTGGCCCCATTTGGTGCCACCTTTTACTTTTAGGCAGGTGATAGATTTGCGGTAGCTTTGCCATTGTTAGTGATTTCTTTCGTCCCTATCAATACTGATATAATAGCTCGTTTTCTGCAAGGCACTCCTCCACCTGCCGGCCTTCTTCTCTACTCACTCTATGGTTAGCTGATGGACATCCTATCTGTACACATCTAAAACACCTCTGTTATGACAAAGCCTTCTTTTCTTCATTTAGCAGTCCTGCTCTTCCTTCTTGTGACTACACCCAACTTGCATGCTGTATCCGCACAATCGAATACAAAGTATGGCGCCTATGCTTTGGACAACAATACCACAGGCTTTTACAATAGCGCCTTTGGCTATGCTGCTTTATACAGAAACTCCACTACTAATGCCAGTACCGCAGTTGGTGCATGGGCCTTATATTCCAATAAATACGGCGCTTATAATACGGCTATAGGTGTGAATGCTTTGTACTCCAACTCAAGCGGCTCTTACAATACTGCCAGTGGTTATTATGCTTTATATGCCAACACCGCCTCTTACAATGTAGCTATTGGTTATCATGCTTTACGTTTTAATACTTCTGGCCATGATAATGTAGCCTTGGGGGTTGCTACTTTATACAGCAACACCACCGGCTCTTACAATACGGCGATAGGTGATCAGGCAGGTCCTTCCACCTCCGGCCTTTCCAATACTACTGCCTTGGGGAATGGAGCAACTACTAAAGCCTCCAACCAGGTGCGTATCGGCAATAGCTCAGTCACTTCTATTGGTGGCTATGCCAGCTGGTCCAAGCTATCTGATGGCAGGTATAAAAAGAATGTAAAGGAAGATGTCCCGGGACTGGCATTTATCACTCAGTTAAGACCCGTTACTTACACAGTTGATGTGGAAGGATTGGACAAGGCGCTTAATAAGGATTTGCCAGCCATCGATGACAAAGAAAGCCAAAGTGCAAGACCGACACCTTCAGCGGAAGAGATTGCTTCCAAAGCTGCCAGTGCTCAAGTCATTCATACTGGTTTTATGGCCCAGGAAGTCGAGGAAATAGCAAAGAAGCTGCAATATGAATTCAGTGGTATTGACAAGCCAAAGAATAATCAGGACTTCTATGGCTTGAGGTATGCTGAATTTGTGGTGCCATTAGTCAAAGCCGTGCAGGAATTGAACTTCATGAACAAACAACTCAAAGAAGAAGTAGATGCATTAAGAAGCAACAATGAACAATTAGAACAACGTCTTGAAAAGCTGGAAGCACTAATAACGATGAACAATATGAATGCTGCTCCTTTCTCTTCTGCTTACTTGGAACAAAGCACACCCAATCCTACAACCGGCGCAGCACTCATCCGCTATTATGTTCCCCAAAACAGCCGTACTGCCAACATGGTCTTTACAGACATGAAAGGAGCCATCATCAAAAGCATCACCATCAGTAATAAAGGAAATGGTCAACTCAATGTAAACACAGCTGCATGGACAGCAGGCACTTATACCTATACCCTTTACATCAATGGCACTCAAACAGACAGCAAAAAACTGGTCGTCGCCAGGTAATATGAACTAATACCATTTTCATCAAAGGGAAGACTGAATAATTTTCAGCCAACTCATTCTATTTTTATTTGCCTCATGGCCGCTTGTAAGTGATGAGCTCCGCACTTGCCACATTTATAGTGATTGATGCAGCATTGCTTTGCGCTCCCTGGTTGTCAGTGCCCCTGGCTGTGAATGTGTATGTGCCTGCAGGCAGGTTGCTGATGTCGCAAGTGTATGGACTATTGTATTCGGCTTTTAAAAAACTGGTCCCCTTATAAAATTTGACATTGCTAATAGTGCCATCCGGATCTGAAGCGGCTGCCTTCAATGTAAATGTTGCTGGCGCTGTGAAAACGCTATTGTTCGCAGGACTGGTCATACTGACGTATGGCGGTCGATTGGTAGTTGCACTGGCCTCCTTTGATGCCTCACCTGCTCCCATGGCATTCCAGGGCGTTACTTTATAATAGTAAGTTTTTCCTGCACTCAGGCCGCTATGGGTATACTGGATGCCGGTGATAGTAGAGGCTATAGTGGTATAAGGACCTCCACTGGTGGTACTGCTTAGCACACTATAATACTTGGCACCTGTCGAGACATTCCACTTCAACGTTATTCTATTGTTTCCACCTGTAGCCATTACGATGGGAGATGGTTTTTGATGGCGCAGTAAAGCTTCAATGAAATAATAATCTGCATAGACTAACGGTTGATCCACTTCATAATTCTTTGGCTTGTTGCCTACGCAGTGCCTGCTGATGAAATAATTGTTGGTGCCTTTCGCTGCCATGTATGTTGTTGAAGAAAGGGTTTTCAATGTGTTGATCCCAAAGTTGTAATACACATCTCTTTTTTCCGGCACATACTGGCTCAATTCCATCAGTGCGGCACTGGCAATACTGGCCGCAGATGCATCACGAAAATCAAAGGCATCAAAATCCCAGAACGGAACCAAATCGGCTGGCATATTCGGGTGTGTAATATAAAAATCAGCGATCTTCTTTGCCATATCAAGGAACCTGGTATCTTTTGTTTCGCGGTAGCACATCGTAAAACCATATAAGCCCCAGGCCTGGCCTCTTGCCCAGTCGGACAAATGATTCAATCCCTGGTAAGTAAGCTTGGCCAATACTTTCCCGGTATTCGGATCATAATCAACCAGGTGATAGGAACTGTGATCAGGTCTGAAATGATTGGTTATGGTGGTCAGCGCATGCTGTACCGCTATTTTATAAAAGGAGGAATCTCCACTCGCCTTTGTGGCCCAAAACAGGAGTTCCAGGTTCATCATATTATCGATAATGACAGGGAAATGATAGTTTGCATTATTCCACGACTTGATACAGCCTACTATTGGATTGTAGCGTGTAGCCAAAGATTTCGCGCCTTGCAGCAAGATCGTTTTGTATTGCTGGTTGCCAGTGAGCCTGTATCCCTGCCCAAAGCTGGAAAAGAGTATAAAACCTACATCATGAGTGGAGGTGTTGTATTGCTGGCTTTGCAGTCCTGCTGTCCATTGCTCGGCTCTTGTCCGCCAGGCAATATCTTTTGTCCTTTCATACATCAACCATAAAGAACCTGGAAAAAAGCCGCTGGTCCAGTCTCCTGCGGTTACTCTGATGATGGTGCCATCCGGGTTGGTAGAGCGGGGATATGAGCTTTTATTGGGATAAGCTTGTGCCAGCGCCAGTTGATCCATGGCAACGTTTAATGATAGGTTAGGATCAAAAGTTTGTGCTGCCGCCCTGCCGGTTACTGTTGATGTAATGGCCTGCAGGCACATGCTAACGGGCAGGCATAAGAGTGCCCTTAGTAATGAGGAGTTCATACTACAATAGTTTTGTCTGGTTCCTGTACTTACTTAATATCCTGGATTTTGTTCCAGTAACGCATCCTTGTTCAATTGTATTTCTGAGATAGGTATGGGCAACAATAAATGTTTGGATGCCAGCCCTGTGATTTTCAATCCCCGGCCAGCAGCTCTTTCTACCAATGTTTTCGTGCGCATTAAGGTCATGCGTCTGTTTTCTTCAGCCAGTAGTTCCCTGGCCCTTTCATCCAGTATAAAATCCATGCTTACTTGTGATGCTGCGATGAGTGAAGCATGGGCCCTTGCTCTCAATATATTCAGTGTAGCAGCAGCCCCGGCTGAATTGCCCTGTTTAAATTGTGCTTCTGCTTTCAGTAAATAGGTTTCACCTAAACGCATCACAATGATATCTTTGATGGAGTTGGTACCTCCTAAAGCTGCATTGGGATCATATGCATTCCACTTAGTGGTATAAGGCACAATAGCAGTGTTTGTATCAACACCGGCGCCTGGGATTACCTCCTTACCATAATTGGCATTCGTGGGATCATTATAATAGAACTTTCTCCTGATGTTATACTGCGAATTGCGCATGTCATCAGGCTCATACAATTGATGTATGACAAAATAGGTAAGGGCCATCCGGGCAATACCCCTGCCGCCCAAAGTATCTGCTATCACCATGCCTTTTTGATTATAATAACGCGGTACCCATACCCTGCGATGCTGTGGCCCGGCAAAGATATAACCTGGAAAAAGAGAGGACGAAGCTGGACCAAGACCTCCGATCACTGTATTGGGGTTTTCTAGTTCATGTACCCAGATCGCTTCTTTGTTCCCTTGGCTTCTCCTCTGGTTGCCATAAATGAACATATCTGAAAAAGGATCCCCGGGCTGGTTGACCTTGATACCATACCTTGAAGTGGTCAGACTGAAATCACCACTATTGATAACGGCATCTGCTTCCTGCTCTGCCTTTGCATATTCGCCTGTTCTCAGGTATACTTCTGCCAGCAATTGGGAAGCCATCGCCTTATTGGCCCGCGCATACAGCTTTCCGCCTGCATTGGATTTAACATTGCCGATGGAAGGCAAATTGGTTTTGGCAAATGTTAGGTCCGAAATTATCAGCTGGTCCACCTCCGTTAGAGGTGCTCTTACAAAATCTGTTTTAGGCTCCGTTGTTGGTTCGGTGGTAATAGGCACCCCGCCAAATAAAGTGGCCAGCGTATGATAGGCAAAGGCCCTGTAAAAACTGGCTTCTGCTTTGATACTGTTTTTATTGGACAGGCCCATCGGCACCTGGTCAACTTTTGAAATAACAATATTGCAGTTATTAATGAGGTTATAGGCCCACTTCCAGGCAAACAACGCAACAGGGTCGCTGGCAGTGAGCTTTTCATAGTTGATATAGGGAACCATATAGGGGTCTATATCAGCTACTGATTTATTATAGGCCACATCAGTACCAACTTGCCAGGCAGCCAGCCATCCCTGTGAGGTCACATTGTCCTGCTGCAGGGTGTGCCAGAGTCCGTATTGAACTTGGATACCGGCAATTGCAGATTCAAAGGAAAGGGAGTCTGTTAATGTCCCTAAGGTATAATTCGATTCCACCGTTTCGTCGAGAAAATCTTTTTTGCAGGATATTATGGTTACTACTGTAATGATCATGACTGCTGGTAATAGGAATTGCTTTTTCACCTTATTAAAGTTTTTTGAATTAGCGAAGTGTAATGTTGACGCCAAATACGATGGAGCGTACTAAGGGAAAGTTATTTTCGTTGGTGGCAACACTGGTTGTAATGTTTCTGCTGAAATCAGCCTCTGGATCCAGGCCCACCCAGTTGGTGAAGGTGGCCAGGTTTCTACCGCTGGCATAAATAGTAAGTCCGCTTAATTTTATATCATCCAGTAGTCTTTGCGGTGCTGTAAAACTTAAAGTAACATCTTTGATTCTGGTATAGCTGGCATCCTGGGGATAAGCGTATAACCTTGGATTGGTATAGGTCAGCGATGGTCTTGTATTGCTCTTATTCTCAGCTGTCCAGTAACCTGCTTCTGCCGGTAGATTTTGTCGGCCTCCTAGGTCCCTGAAGTCCATCATTTGATTGTATTTAGTAACGCCGTGCGCAGTTTGTATAAAGATGTTGAGGTGGAAGTTCCGGTATTGAAAGGTATTGGTGAGCCCGCCATACCATTTGGGAGCTGTTTGCCCCAGGATTACTTTATCTGCTGGAGTGATTGTCTTACTGCCATCAACATCTGCAAACTTGAGATCTCCGGGCTTAGCTCCTGGATCCTGGCCACTGGGATCTTCACCTGCCTGCCATACGCCTGCTATCTGATAATCATAGATGACATTGATAGGATGGCCTATGAACCACCTGTTTCCAATATCATCTTTGGCATCTCCATACAGGTCCTGGATCTTGTTTTTGTTGGTTGTAAAATTGACTGTGCTTTCCCACCTGAAATTTTTGTTGTTTATATTTTGACTCATCAAACTGATCTCAACCCCTTTATTGGATACTTTACCAAGGTTTGCCAATACCCGGTTGTAACCTGTAATGGAAGGTATTGCCCTGTATAGCAGGAGGTCTTTTGTGCTGGTGCTGTAAGCGTCTATGGTTCCGCTGATTTTATTTTGTAATATGCTGAAATCAATGCCAACATTGCCAGAATAAGTACTTTCCCAGTTTAAATCGTCGTTGCCTAATACATTGGCCGCAATGCCAATAGTGCTGATCCTGTTGTAAGGAAGGCGAACGTTGGCTAATGTGGTGGCTGTTGCATTGGGAGCGATCGCCTGGTTACCTACAAGCCCGTAAGATACCCTCAGTTTAAGATTGCCGACCTGCTTCACATTTTTCATGAAATGCTCATTGCTGATGTTCCATCCTAACGATGCTGATGGAAAAAAGCCGTATTTGGAAGTGGCAGATCCAAAAGCAGAGTATCCGTCTCTTCTGGCAGTCGCTGTAAACAAATACCTCCTGTCATATGAATAATGCACACGAAGCATTTGTGACAGCAAATTGGTTTGATAGGAATTGGAAGCTCCTGCCGTTGTAGACGCCGAGGATAGATTTTTAAATGAAATAGCATCATTGATAAAACCGGTGGCAATGGTACTGGACAAGAAAAAATTCGTTTGCTGCGCACTGTACAACCCTGTAGCATTCATATGATGTTTCTTCCAGGCCTTTTCATAAGTAAGAAAATTTTCGATCAGCCAGTTCTTTGTTTCAGTATTGTCCACCTGGGCTGCACCAAGTAGGTTATTAGCTTTCCTTCCTACATAACTTTGAAAACTGGTGGGCACATAGCTATACGCTGTATTGATTGTATATTTTAAACCTTTGACAAAACCTGGTTTCAATTCAGCAAAGACGTTGGTATTGATGTTTTTGCTCCTGTCATTTCGGGTGGAGTAAAGACCTAATAAAGGACTGGTATAAAGTGTTTCAGAAAACATAGGATAAATAGCATAAGAGCCATCGGCATTGTATAAGGTTCCATAAGGGCTCATTGCGTTAGCCAAGGTTAGGGCCGCCCTGCCTCCATCATAATTATTGTTGGTAAAAAACAAATTCAAACCAACCGATAAATAATCTGTAATGGTTGCATCCAGGTTAGATCGTATACTGGCTCTGTTATACTGGTATCCTTTGATGACACCTTGCTGTTTCAGGTAATCACCGGAAACATAAAACCTGACATCTTTATTGCCACCATGAATACGCAAGCTGTGGTTATGAATATATCCTTGTTGTGAAATTTCATCTATCCAGTCTGTAGTGATACCAGCCGCATAGTTATCTCTTTCAAAAGCATTAGGCAACACGTTTGTATTGTTGATCCCCGCCTGGGCCTTGAAGTCTGCATACTTTTGAACATATTGCTCAGGACCCATAAGCCTAACTGTATGAGCAAAGTCTTCAAGGCCTCCATAGCCATTGTAGGCGATGATGGTTTTTCCTGTCTGGCCGCGTTTTGTAGTGATCAGGATCACACCATTGGCCCCCCTTGTGCCATAAATAGCTGTAGAAGATGCATCCTTTAAAATGTCAATAGATGCAATATCATTGGGATTGATGTCATTAATGGAGCCGTTAAATGGAACACCATCTGCAACAATTAATGGACTGGTAGAAGCACTTATGGAACTTTCACCTCTGATCACTACAGTTGGAGCAGAGCCAGGAACAGAAGAACCTTGTGAAATATGAACACCGGCCACAGTACCTTGAATGGCCTGCAAAGTATTGGTAACAGGGAGTAGGGATAGGCGCTCCCTGGGCACTGAGGCTACAGCTCCAGTAACATCAGACCGCTTCCTGGTGCCATACCCAACAACGACAATCTCGTCAAGGGATGCAGTGGTTGATTTCATTTCAACTACCAGGGAAAAGGTCGTATCTTCTTTGATGTGATAACCCGACAATGTTTGTGACTCATAGCCTACCATGGAAAAAGAAAAACTATATGACCCGCCGGCAGGAATACGGGTAGAGAAAACACCAGTAGTATCAGTTCTTGTTCCAGAAGTAAAATTGGTTTTGTTATTTTGAATGATCACCGATACGCCAATAAGTGGTTCTTTATTGGCATCATGCACAATTCCTTTGACTAAACTGGTGGATGTCTGTGCATTTGCATCAAATGCTTGATATAGTTGAGTGAGCAACCAAAGGGCCAAAAGGGTAGCCTTGGATTTAATGACCTTAAATCTCATATGGCTTCATTTTTAAAATGAATGAAAAGGGCTTTCAATCAGAATGACTGATAAGAAATGTTTTGTTGTAACTGGTTCCCTTCCTTATCTAATGCTCATGAGTCGGTTTATTGCACAGGAAGGTCGTTAATTAGTTTTAATGCTTTTAGTCTGTATTCCCTTGCCTGACTTGAGTGTGCCACTTGCTTTAACAACGCCGTTGCCTCTTTAACTTTACCGGTTTTCAGGTTGGCTAAAGCCATGTACCATCTCGTTTTGCCTTGCCAGAATTGATCCGGGCTCCTCTTTAATGCATTACGTAATTCTGGTATCGCTTGACTTGTCTTATTTTCAGCCATGTGGCTTATGGCTTTGTAGTAATGAGCATAAAATAGGGTGATATTTTCTTCTTGCCTCTGTTGTTCGTCCGGTATTCCTCTTGTTCTTTGATCTTCAAGAGATGTTTGAATGGACTCTATGTCAATTGTAGCGATCGCATCTCTGTACTCCTGGTCTTTATAATGATCCATTGCATCTTTCAGAAGGTCTGGAGTACGGGCAGGTGTTTTATCTGCTTTGAAATTATTGGCATACAAAGCCTCACGTTCTTCTTTAGTTAGGGTGGAAGGTTTTATAGATTGGATACTGTCCTTGTTTTGTTGAGGTTCACTCTTTTCCTGCATCGCCTTGTGTTCATCTGTTTTGTTCACCGGTAGTGTGGACGTGTCTTCAGGAATGGTGCTTACCGGTTGTTCTTTTGTTTCATTTTTGTTGGCAATATCCTGGCTGCTTTTTCTTTCCGGAACCAACCAGATAACGCACAATGCAATAATGCTGATGAGTACAGCAGCAATGGCCAGGTTCTTCCACAGGTTTATACTTCTTACTTTGCCAACTTCGGTAGTTGAGGTATGGGCTTCTATGAACGCTTCTGGTTCATGATGCCTTTCATGGATGCCATATTCTTCATGCAGTTCTTTCAACGTATCTCTAAGCGCCGCTTCTTCCTCTGTATATTCTTCGATATCATCTACTCCATTTTCAATAGTTTGGTAAAGATCAAATAGTTTAGCTAGCTCCTCATCGGTTTCCAGGTCCTTCTCAAATTGCAATCTCTCTTCCGGGGTCATGTTGACACTGAAGTAATCCTTTACTTTTTCAAGCAAAATTTCATTCATGTTGTTAGTGTTTCAGGTTTCTATACTCAGGATCATCCATGACCAGCCTCATTAGTTTTACAATACATTCTGACTTTTTCTTTCGGGCGTAACCTTCGGTTATATGAAGAGCTTTGGCAATCTCCTCTGTTGATATTCTCTTGCCTGCTGCATTCCTTGCCCAGCTTAGCCGGATTAATTCTTTACAGCTTTCGCCCATCTCATTTAATTTCTTTTTGATTAAATTCAGACGGGCTTGTTTCAAGTTGTGTTCTTCCGCCACCTTGAAGTAGTCTTCTCCTATATCATCCTGTCTGTCAAAATCTGTAAATGTTACCCCCTCAGAGTTACTTTTTTTTAATTCATCGCGCCATTTGTTGGTACACATGCCCTTTATATAAGCACATATGGAGAATTGTAAGGTCAACTGCCGGGCCTTTGCGATCTTGAATAGATCAACCAAAGCTTCCTGGAAAATATCAGCCGCATTGGCTTCTGTACCTTTGTTTTGCACCACCATATTTCTAATAATTGGGAAGCATTTCTGGTAAAGTTCACCCAATAATTTTCTGTCATTATTTAATAATGCATCAATATACTTTTGGTCCGGGTGCATAATATGAATTTACAAAAAATTTTAATGAAAGGGAATGCCGCAACTATGGTTAATTTACCTGGTTCAATACCAATTTTTTGAGATGTTCATTGGTGATTATTTTCATTAGAAAATAACATGGCGGCTGGTTGATTTAAAACCTTGGTTTCCACTGACTTCTAAGATGTCGGGGATTAATGTCCGTTATACTGTGTAATACATAACGGGTATCAGGTCAAAATGAAGTTTGAACACCCTTTTGTTAGGTGAAAAAAATAAGATTTAACTTAAAAAAAATCATTATATTTAATAGCAGGCAGTTTTACTTCATGGCTTGTTGAACCGGCGCTTGATTCTTACCTATGTAACCTATTGGTTGAAACAGTTACTATTGAACAGCTTCAATGATTGAAGGTGCTTGATACCTTGAATGCTTAATGCTTTTTCAATATGGTTCGTCTTGCTGACTTTTGCCTGGTCCGTTTATGGATGCTCTTGCCGGTATACTTACTTATGGTCTCATCACCGGCAAGAGGGCAAATAGACAGTACCTTATTCAACACTATAAAAAAATGTGATCCAACGGCCTTGCAGCAATGCATGAAGAGTACCGTCGGCATGAATGTATCAGGCCGCAATGAAACCAATGCCTTAATGTGGGCAGCATATTATTGTGATCTTCCTTTGGTCAGGCTCTTGGTGCAACAGGGCGCAAAGGCTTGTGATTCTGCAGGCATTAATGTCGATGATCATTATTACGGCAGCATGCAAGGGATAGCAGCAGGAAGGGGAAAATTGGAATTATTACAATTCTTGGCCGACACTTTGCGCTTACCTCTGGATGAAAAAGAATACAATCCCAAAAGCCTCAAAAATGATGGCTGGACACCTTTGATGTGGGCTGTTGATGCTGGTCATTTGGATGTAGTGAGCTATTTATTGGAAAAAGGAGCGCGGGTGAATATTGATGATGCTGAAGGTGTCACTCCATTGATAAAGGCTGCTGAAAAAGAGCAGTGGCTCATTTTTGATTGGTTGCTGAAAGCAGGAGGTAGGGAAAAACTCGGCAAGCAGGCAGATTCTTTTATGGTTGCAGCCGCAAAGGTATCACAACAGGGGGCGACAAAAGGAGATCCAAACAAGCAAATAATGCTCCGCCAGTTTATTGTGGCTCTTACGAAAGCCTGCTATGGAGAAGAGCATCCTGTATATGCTCGGAATCTGAATAGCCTGGGCAATCTGTATTTCCAAATGGGCAAGTATGAAACGGCTCTTCTCCCGTATCAGCAAGCCTTGACCATTAGAAAGAAAATACTGGGAGAAGGACACCCTGAGTACGCAACCACATTAAATGATTTGGCGGATGTGTATATGAGGTTAGGCCAGTATGAAACTTCCCTGCTCTTATATGAGCAGGCTTTAGCCATTAAAAAGAAAGTACTGGGAGAAGAACATCCGGAATATGCAACCAGTCTAAATAGCCTGGCATATCTGTATAAAGAAATGGGGCAGTATGAAAAAGCCCTGCCTCTATATGAACAAGCTTTATCCATCACAATTAAAGTACAGGGAGAAGATCATCCCAATACTGCTAATGTTTTAAATAACCTGGCATTTTTATATAGGGAAATGGCTCATTATGAAAAAGCGCTCCCCTTACATCAGCAAGCTTTGGCCATCAGGAAAAAATCACTGGGAGAAGAACACCCTGATTATGCAACCAGTTTAAATGACCTGGCTTATTTGTATTTGAATATGGGCCAGTATGAAAAGGCACTGCCTTTATACGAACAAGCTTTAGCCATTAGAAAGAAAATACTGGGAGAAGAGCACCCTGATTATGCTACTACTTTAAATTTCTTGGCCATACTGCATAGGGAAATGGGGCATTATGAAACGGCCTTGCCTTTATACGAGCAGGCATTGGCTATTCGAAAGAAAGTATTGGGAGAAGATCATCCCTATTATGCTAGTGTTTTAAATAATCTGGCTTATTTGTATAGGGATCTGGGCCAGTATGAAAAGGCAGTATCGTTACATCTGGAAGCCTTAGCCATTAGGAAAAAAGTACTGGGAGAAGAACATCCCTATTATTTGAGAAACTTAAACGGCTTGGGTTTTCTCTACAGTATCTTGAACAGGCAGGATAAAGCTTATCCCTTGCTCTTGGAAGCTTCTGCTACTGAACTGAAATATATCCGTCAAGCCTATACTGCTTTATCCGAAAATGAGAAGATGTCTTTTTTGAGCAGGGAATCCGACCAGTTCCATTATCTGCCTTCTGTGCTTTTGGGTCAAAAGAATCACCAAGCAACACTTGTAAAGCAGGTATATGAGAATGAGCTGGCTTTGAAAGGAATGGTGTTGGAAGACCAGAAAGGTGTGCTCAACAGCATTCGCAGAAGCGGCGACAGCATCGCTCTGCAGCTGTATAAAGAGTGGCTGGCCAATAAAGCCTTTTTGGGCAAACAGCTGCTGCGGCCACTGAAACAACGGGTTTCTTATCTGGACAGCCTGGAAGAAGCTACCAATGCATTGGAACAACAACTCTCCCGGACTACGGCTGCTTTCCGTCAGCAACTGCAAAACCAGAAAATTGACGTTGAGGACATCGCTCAAAAACTGCAAAAGGGAGAAGCTGCTGTGGAGTTTACTAGTTTTAGAGTGTACAACATTAGAAACAGTTTTAGGGTTTACAACAACAGAACATGGACCGACAGCGTCATGTATGCCGCTTTGGTGCTGTTACCCGGGGATACTACGGTTCACTTCCTGCCCCTTTGTGAGGAAAAGCAATTGCAGCGTCTTTTATACGCTTCTTCCAACACTACTTTCCAAACTGTGGACCAACTATATGGCAGGAGGAAAACAGGAAAAGGAAATATGGCTGACTCCCTGTACCAACTGGTTTGGAAACCTTTGGAACAATACCTGCAGGGAGTTAAAACGGTATATTATGCACCAGCCGGACTGTTGCATCGTCTGTCCTTTCAGGCACTACCTATAGATGCCTCCAACCTGCTCATAGACAAATACCAGCTCCGTCAACGATTGAGCACTCGCTCAATTGCTCTGCCAACGCAACCAAACAGCAAATCACTTACAGCCTCTCTTTGGGGAAACATTACCTATTCTGCTCCTAGTAACTCAGTCCAAAATAGCCTGGCAATACACAAGACGAACACGAGGGGACTTTATGAAGTAAATACCGCTATCTCAGACTTTAATTTGTACACCTGGGACACTAAAGAGGCGAGGGGCGGCACTTCAGGCTGGCAGCCATTGCCTTACACCAAGGCAGAACTGGATAGCTTAAAAACAGTATTGACCAAAGCTGGCATGGAAGTGAATACCCTGAGTGGCTCCGAGGCCACAGAAGAAACCTTCAAGCATTTCAGTGGTAACAGCCCCGGGGTATTGCATCTGGCCACTCATGGCTTCTTCCTGCCGGTAAGGGAACAGAAAACTAATGAAGCCGATCTAAGACAGGGTAGTGCTTTTACGCTGCAGCAGAATCCCTTGTTTCGTAGTGGACTGGTGCTGGCTGGGGCTAATGATGCTTGGGCTGGAAAGCCGGTGCCAGCTGGAAAAGAAGATGGTATCCTCACCGCTTATGAATTGACACAGATGGATTTGAGCAGTACAGACCTGGTGGTGCTGAGTGCCTGTGAGACAGCCCTGGGAGATCTCAAGGGCAATGAAGGGGTCATTGGTCTGCAAAGAGCTTTGAAGATGGCAGGGGTCAAGCAAATGATCGTTTCTCTCTGGCAGGTGCCGGATAAAGTCACCATGCAGCTGATGATATTATTTTATCACTACTGGCTAACCGGGCAAAGCCCACAGGATGCTTTAAGATCAGCCCAACTACAACTCAAAGCAAAATACCCTCATCCTTATTTTTGGGCTGCCTTCGTTTTGGTTGAATAAAATATACTACTAGGCAGCCAATTCATAGCAAATCCTCACTTCTTTATAAGCTACACTTCTGTAAGTGATAAATTTTTCTTGGAAAGCAGGGTAACAATTTTCCTTTAGTAGAGACATTATTATACATCGTTGAAATGATGATGCAGGCCTGCTCTTCTAAATAGTCACTCTTAAACCAGAAGTTATGCAACACAATCCCCTGCAACTGGAAATACTACTTCCTGACAACACTACATTTGCTCAAAGACAAAAGCGCAAAGCCAATACCGCTATCAGCACACAGCATCTTTCTCCAATAGAACAACTGGAGCAGGCCTGCTGCCAGGGACTGTTAGAAATACTTTTTAAGGAAATCATACAAAGAATAATTGTAAGTAAAAGACTTTACCTGTGGCATATTGATCAATGTGCAGATGTGCTTCAAATACAATTGAGTGAATTTCCAGTGTATATACAAGAAAAATGCTCTATTGATCCTCACTTCTTTTTGCCTGTCTTAGTTTACAATTAATGAAATAGGCGCCTCCCTTTTGCAATTCTGATCTTGTTATACTACATCCTTCAGGCAATCTATAAGTTTTAAGAACAACACCTTACTAAATTTTCTTATCATGAGAAAGACTTCTCTGTCTTTGTCGACAGCTATAGCTGTCGTGGTTATCCTTTTGTCCTTCCCGCCCATCAACACCTTCGCTGCACCAGCAGAAACGGGAACGATGGCTGCCTTGACAAGTTTTAAAATTAATTTTCAGGACGCGGCAACCATACCACCTGCCGGTTGGCTGAGAGATTTTGGACAAGCCTACGGGCTACGCACCTCTGCCTACCAGGGCTCAGGCAATACCTATGGGTGGATCAATAGAAACGATAATACGCCTCTGGACCTGACTAAAAACGGGCGTAAAAGAAGTAGTCCTTCCGATACCTTGCTGGCAACGTTCATGCATATGCAGGCAGATGATATTGCTGGCTTTAGTGGTACGCCTGTTGAAGGCAGGTGGGAAGCCCTGGTAGCCAATGGCATTTATGATGTTACAGTTTCGGTAGGAGATGGGGCCTATCTTGATAGCAGGCATACCATTCGTGCGGAAGGTGTACCAGTTATTTTAGACTTTGTACCTGCCACCAGTATGCGATTTAGAAAAGCCACTGTTTCGGTTAAAGTAACGGATGGGCGTTTAACAGTTGATGCATTTGGTGGGACCAACACCAAGATCAATTATATAATCGTTCAGCAGGCTTCTGTCCAGAGACCTTCTGTAGTTTCCGTCAATCCTGAATATGGCGCCACAAATGTCAGTGAATACGCTTCAATATCAACGAGTATTCTGAACCTGCCCAACGGTGGCATCAACAACGCCACTATAACTTCCTCTACTGTCTATCTCGCTGAAAAAGCAACCGGGACAAGGGTGCCGGCAAATGTGAATGGAACAGGAGGAGGTGATGCCATTACCTTAGTGCCCTCTGCTCCTTTAAAATTAAGTACCACTTATGTGTTCTCAGTTACCAGCGGTGTCAAGGATTTATCAGGCGCTGGCTTTATACCTTATTCCTGTAGTTTCACCACTACCGCTACACCTCATCCTACATCCGGTATTGCATTTATGCAGGTGCAACTTTCCAATGCGGCAGGTAGACATTCCAGTCTCACCATTGGGCCTGATGGTAAACTCTATGCCTTATCCATTGATGGGATCATTAAACGTTTTACTATAAAAGCGGATGGTACTTTGGATACGCCTCAACTCATCTATGCTTTACAGGATGCCTATGGCGCCAGGACACCCAGGTTAGCCATTGGCTTTGCTTTTGATCCCGCTTCAACAGCTACGAATTTGATTGCTTGGGTAACCCACAGTACATATGTGTTTTTAAACGGCCCCGATTGGGATGGTAAACTGACAAAGCTAAGCGGTAGCAACCTGCAGAATGTTCAGGATGTATTGATCAATTTGCCCAGGTCAGTGAAAGACCACCTGACCAACAGCATAGCTTTCGGGCCTGATGGTGCTTTGTATTTCACCCAGGGCTCCAACAGTGCGATGGGTAAAGCCGATCAAACCTGGGGCAATAGAGCAGAGCATTTGCTTTCAGCGGCAGTACTGCGTCTCGATAAAACCAAATTAGGTGCCCTGCCTTTGAATGTGAAAACAGCAGAAGGGGGCGGTACGTATAACCCTTACGCAACCACTGCGCCTTTAACGATCTATGCATCGGGTGTAAGAAATGCTTATGACCTGGTATGGCACAGCAATGGTGAGTTATATGTTCCCACCAACGGCTCTGCAGCCGGAGGCAATACGCCGGCATCGGTCAATGGAACCCTCAGGCCCAATGGCACTACCTACAATGGTCCTTATGTTCCGGCCTTAACCAATGTGCAGCAAACACAAAATGATTTTCTGTTCAGGGTAAAGAAAGGTGGTTATTACGGCCATCCCAATCCTATGCGGGGAGAGTATGTGCTTAATGGCGGCAATCCTACTGCGAACACAGACAAGGCCCAGGTAAATGCTTATCCTGTAGGTACTTTGCCAGATGTGAACTGGAGGGGATATGCATTTGATTTCCAGGCCAACAAATCACCTGATGGAGCAATCGAATACAAGAGCAACGTCTTTAATGGCGCCCTCAAAGGAAAACTCCTCGTAGTGAGGTACAGTCAAAATGATGATATTATCACGCTCACGCCTGGTGGAACGTACAATGATATTGTTGATTACAAAGATGGATCATCCATTCAGGGCTTCACCGGCTTTGTGGATCCTTTGGATCTTGTTGAAGATGTAAGGAATGGAAATATCTATGTATCAGAATATGGGGGGAATACAGGGAAGATCACGCTGCTTAAACCGAACTCAACCGCTACAACTACTGAGGTCATAACAATGGCCACAAAAAACGAAACCATTGGCGATGTTATAGGTGTGGAGCAGTCTGTTCATGCTGCTAACCTGGAACAGAATGTGCCCAATCCTTTTAACAACAAAACGACCATTCGTTTTTATATTCCCGCCAACGCTCTGTCAGCCAAATTGGTCATCACAGGTATGAAAGGCGATGTTCGACGGACTATTGAGTTGAACAGCATGAACAATCAGGTCACATTGTATGCAAATGAATTTTCTTCTGGTATTTATCTCTATACCTTATGGGTAGATGGAAAACAGGTCGACAGTAAACGCCTGGTTGTTGTCAGGTAAGGAAGCAATAAGATTGCTAATGGTCCTTTTCGCCGGTTTAGGACCAGGTGATCTCAGGTCCATATAATGTCTTCTTTACCACCTCTAAGCGCAAACTCAATATAATTAAGAGTTTGCGCTTTATTATACCGATAAGGGAGCAAAAAGGGAGCAATTTATTGCGTTTTGCTATTAGCAGGCTTTTGCTTACCATTTGTGCGGATTATTTAAAAGCGCTGACTTTTTTATCAGAAAAGTGGGTAACAAATTCTTTTTTATTGAGACTAGTATATGTCAATTAAATATTTTCATATGAATTATCAAGTGTTTGTAGCAAGAGCTTCTAACTACATAAGAACATACATGAAAGATCATAGGAATGAAAACTTCATTTACCATAATTTGAATCATACAGAAAGTGTAGTTTCTGCAGTGACTGAGATATCAAAGCATTATAGGTTAAATAAAAAAGATTTTTTTATCTGCACTATTGCAGCTTGGTTCCATGATAGTGGCTATTATGAAGATATATTGAATCATGAGTTAATAGGAGCAAAAAAGGCAGAAGAGTTTTTAATCATTAATGGTTTAGATGAAAGAACCATAGATGCAGTAAGAAAATGTATTCTGGGCACAAAGATGCCTCAGGCTCCTGCCAGCCTCCTGGAGCAGATTTTATGCGATGCTGACCTATATAATTTGGGAACAGACAAGTTTCCAATACTGAATCAACTAGTGAGAAAAGAAATTGAAGCAATAAATCATACTCACATAAGTAAAGAAAAATGGTGCAACAGCACTATTTGTTTATTGGAAAACCACAACTATCATACAGACTATTGCAAAAAACAGTTGAATATAAAGAAGTTTCAAAACATGCTAGAGATAACGAAAATGGCAAGATCAACCATTTCAACTAGCTTCTCTAAGTTTTACAAATTTGAAGTTTTAGGCATTTGACACCTAACCACTACACCCTCCCTCAAACCCAAACCCAAACCTCACATCTATTATCTATCATCTTTTCTCCCCATTGGTCATTCATCATTCGAATCAATCCCTCCATACCTGCTCCATACCAAAGGCATAGTAAAGGCATAGCAAAGGCATACCAAAGCCTAGGATAAAGCATGAAAATGGCAAAAACGCAATATTCAACAAAGGGTGAATGTTTTCCATAATCTGTAGTTCAAGAATGAAGAAAAGAATCTTATTAGACCAGGAAATACCATTCATCGGGAAGGAAACGAACTACTAAGTCATGGTATATTTTTTATGGCCTCGTCATTTGGGTGCTTATTACCGTGTCAATAACAAAGAACTCTTCGCCCTGTCTACTGGCAGAGATTGTCCACCTTCCATGAAGAGAGTACCTTCACAGTTGCTTTCTGGATTCGTGCAATCAGGTTTTATTCTACTACCAGGTTTCTTCCACATTGCGCTTGATTCCAGGTTTGAAGCAAATGGATCATCAATTTCTGCCCGGCATTCCTTCTCAACAGCTTTCATTTTGACACCCTTTGATTTCATTCCGGTGATCATCATTAAACTTCTATACCATGAAACGGTTATTACTATTGGCGCTGGCCATTGCCCTCATCCCTGAGGACACGCTGGCCCAAAATACCTCCCCTTACTGGAGCCTGGCTGGTAACTCCAATGCTTCAGCCACTACCTCCAAACTCGGTACCACCAATGCCATCCCCTTACGGCTGTTCACCAACAATGCAGAACGCATGCGCCTGGATGCCTCGGGCAATGTAGGCATTGGTACTGGCACCACCACACTCAGCTCGAAGCTGGTGGTCAATACAGCTTCGGGTAGTCCCTTCAGGGCTCAGATCAATGGCTCGTCAAAACTAATCGTCAACAGCAATGGCGGGGTTTCTGTGGGCAGCAGTTCCAGCGGACCAGCCAATGGCTTGTATGTAGCAGGCAATGTAGGCATCGGAACTACCTCAACTAGTTATAAACTGCATGTAGTAGGTAATGGAGCGTTTACCAACGGATTGGCTGTATTCAATGTCCTGAATGTAAGTGGAACCTTTACTGTATCCGATGGCGCTACTATTAATGGCCGCTTTACTACTGCACCTGCTTTAACTATCCAGGGAGGGCATACTGGTGTTGATGCGCAAAGCATTACTTATGGTCTCCGTGGCACTAGTACTGCTACGAATGGTGTCGGCACCTATGGTAAGGGCAATAGCTATGGGATCTATGGGGTCAGTAACGTTGTAGGCGCTTACGGTGAAGGTTCTTATGGGGTTTATGGCGTAGGCACCAACTACGGGGTCTTTGGATATAGCCCTGAATGGGCTGGTTATTTTGATGGCAATGTTTTTACTACCGGAACCTACGAGAGTTCTGATCGAATGCTCAAACAAAACATTACTGAGATCAGCAGTGCTATAGCAGTGATTAACAAGCTTCAGCCTAAAGAATACGAGTACAAACAGGATGGCAATTTTAAGTTGATGAATCTGCCTAAAGGAAGACACTATGGTTTAATAGCTCAGGATGTAGCAGAAGTACTGCCTGCTCTGGTCAAAGAAACAAAGATGAGTACGCTCTTAGCCCGGCTTTCAAAACCCGAACAATCAGGGGGACTGCCATCCATTAAAACCATTCCATCACAACCTTCGGAAAATACCGACCTTAAAGCGGTAAACTATACCGAACTGATTCCTCTTTTGATCAAGGCTATGCAGGAACAACAACAGCAAATAGAACAATTAAAGGAAGAAATCATAAACCTGAAAAAAGGAAGAAGCGTCAATACATTTTTAAACAGTTTTCAATTGAGTGACGTTAGTCCCAATCCGGTAAAGAGCACCGCTACTATTCAGTATGCCATACCAGGGGGAAGCAACAGGGCATACCTGCTCATTACTGATGCTTTAGGCAGAAGTATCCGACAGGTTACTCTGGGCACATCCGGAAACATCAATATTGATGTTTCTGCTTTAGCCAGTGGAGTATATAACTACTCCCTGGTTGTAGATAATAAAACATTAGCTACTAAGAAAATGAAAGTGGTCAAATAGCAACATTTACATTGCTTAGTGCCTTACGACTTGCCATGTATTGCCTGATGGCTTAAGAAAGCCTTCATAATGCATTCCATTATGCTCGTACAAAATCAGTAAGTTTAACAGAGGTATAGTTATGTGATGGCAAGATTCACAATTAGACATTAAACGTATAAGAAACAAATGAAAATGAAGCGTCTTATTCAGAAGTATATTCAATTAGTAAAATCATACCCGGAAATTCACAATACATACTACGTAGTCCTCTTGGGATTGATGTTTTTAATAGGAAGTTGCTCCCCTTCTAAATCTGTCAGCAAACAATCTGGTACCCAGCAGATTTTTGATGGAAAAACATTAAAGGGATGGGAAGGTGATCCGCTCTACTGGAGAGTAGAGAACGGTAGTATAGTCGGAGAGGTTACACCCTCCACCTTGCTCAAACGTAATTCATTTCTCATCTGGCGTGGTGGTACAGTACAGGATTTTGAATTGGAGGTGGACTACAGGATTACCTTAAATGGGAACAGTGGTATTAATTATAGAAGTGAAGAAATAGATAGTATTCCTCTTGCTTTGAGGGGCTATCAAGGGGACATTGGAGGTAGAAGTAACGACAACTATACCGGCATGAATTATGAAGAGCGCAGACGGACCACCATTGCCAAACGTGGCCAAAGGGTAGAACTGCCTCCTGTAGCAAAAGATTCTTTACAGGCTTACATCAAAAACAACACTTGGACACCCTCAGTGGTACTGCAGTCTTTAGGATCAGAAGATTCACTCAGGAACTTCATCCATGCGCCCGGTAGTTGGAATCACTATAAGATCATTGCCAAGGGAAACCACATACAGCATTATGTCAATGGCGTACTGATGTCAGAAGTCATCGATCATGATCCTGTAAACGGGAGAATGACTGGCCTGTTAGGCGTTCAGGTACATGTAGGACCTCCCATGAAAGTGGAATTCCGGAATTTTAAACTCACACACCTGAACCAAAAGTCCTAAGTGCAAAATTCAAAGCTCCACGAATATTATCTGTATGCTATAATGCAACCTGTAGGCTTACAGAAGGATAATACCGTTTTGCAATACTGAATGGATGCAGAACAGGTATATTGCCCATTTTCAAGTCAGTTGAGACGGAACGGGCCCTCCTTTTATTTTTTGAAGCAGAAATGAAATAAGTAATACCTCCCACAACACAGGCAGCACTTAATAAGTAAGGCACTGTGTAAGAATGGTATTCAGGCTCAACATAGCCTAATGAGAATAATGTTGTTAGACCTCCCTCAACTGCCTGACCTGCATCAATTGTCATTGTGGTAATCAATCCAATAGTGCCTGCTCCTGTCAATAACCAGGCTGCGGTTTTCTGGCGTTTGCTTTTTTTCAGGTAATCCTGGCTGGTCAATGTTTTAGGAACTTTTGTTTGTTGGCAGAAACAGCAAATGGCTAAGGAGAAAAACAGTGTGGAAATGACTATTCTTTTCATACAATTAATTTTAGAAAGAACGTAGCATTTATACCAGGTTTACATGAACTGTTTCAACACTGTATCCAAGATTAGCCGGTAATAGGTATTTACATTCAGGGTAGAGGAGTATAGGTATTCTAATTGAACAACATAAAGTTACACTTCCTAATTTACCTTATCTAATTGAAAAATAAAAACCAGGGAATAAAAATGAGTGCCGCTTCCCGGCCTTCCGGTCAATTGAGCGTTGATAGCATTAGTTTCTTGTCGTACGGCGATTGATAATTATTGGACAATGCAATGACCGGCATCATAGAAAAGCGCTTTGTGAATTCTTAAGTTTGCTGGAGTTATGAAAAAGCTGTTTGTCTTCATATTAGCGCTCATCTATCTCTCTGAAGCAAGTGGAATGGGGCTGCATTTCCACTACTGTATGGGCAAATTGGTTTCATGGGACTTAACAGGTACAGACAAAAAATGTGCTGCTGGCCATAACTCAAAAGACTGCACTGGTGAAATAAAATCTAAAGATTGTTGTAAGGATGAATTGAAAACGGCAAACTTGGACATTGCCAGCAATACGGAGCAGGCCCTTTTTATTAAATTGTTCCCTGTAAAGCTGAACCTCCTTTTTTCTTACTTACCAACTGCACATATAACCGTCTATACAACAGTCAGGGCTAATAGCATCAACGCGCCCCTTGGAAAATATGGAGTCCCCATATTTATTTTCAATAACGTTTTTAGAATTTGATACCATTCCCCTCCGGCGATGAAACTGATATAGCTGCAGTTCAATACGCCAATAAATTGATCTTTCGTCAAAGCATTTATTGCACCTCGTAATAAGATTTCCAGGGCAATGAAAAGTAAAGTTCATGTCAACAATGCTTTTGTAATCGGCTCCTCTGTTTAAATCATTGATTCAAAATAAAAAACTAAGTAAAATGAAAAAGATAATTATAATGATCACCATCCTGTTAAGCGCTCAGGTCATGCTTGCCCAGGCTGGTAACAACGTTGTAAAAGGAAAGAATGTTCCTGCTCCCACTGTTCAGGCTAAGTACACCTGTCCGATGCATCCGGAAGTAGTCAGTAACGTGACAGGCAGATGTCCCAAATGCAATGCTCCTTTAACGCAATCCAAAAAAGAAGCGATGAAGATGAGCGAGATGAAATTGTATATCTGTCCCATGCATCCGGATGTGAAAAGCGATAAACCTGGTACTTGCCCCAAATGCGGGATGAGTCTGGCCAAACAGAAAGTAGACAAAAAGCAGAAGAAGGCAGAAGCCTATGTGCATCCTAAGAAATAAAGGGTCTTGAAAAAGAAGGGCTATCCATTCACTCCAGGCCAGTTGCTGTTCAAGCAATTGGCCTTTTTCATAAACAGCCCCTATTTTTTGTTATTACCAATAGTTATCGTAATATTGCGATAGATATGGGAGCATCGAAAACCGAAATATTCACGCAAGAGCAAAATAAGCTCGCTCAAATGATGAAGGCGCTGGCCCATCCTGCCCGCATTGCGATTATCCAGGAGCTGATCAAAGCCAATGCCTGTATTTGTAACGACTTGGTGGAAGAACTGGGCCTTGCTCAGGCTACCATTTCTCAACATCTGAAGGAGCTGAAAACTGCTGGTCTGATCAAAGGAACCGTGGAAGGAGCCAGTATTTGTTACTGTATTGATGAAAAGGTGTGGAAAGAGTACAAGCAGCAGTTGGCGTCTTTCTTTGTAGCTTATGAAAATAAGAATAAGTGTTGTTGACCTTTTTTTACAATCAATGATCGTAATATTACAATAATGCAATAAATCAAATACCATGGAATCTCAGGATAAATTAAAAGAGATCGTTCGCGAGAAGTACGCTGCGATAGCCCAGCAGGACAAAGAGACCAATCAGTCTTCCTGCTGCGGATCCGGTTGTTGCTCAACTGAAGTATACAACATTATGGCAGATGATTACAACCAGTTGGAAGGTTATAATCCTGATGCAGACCTTGGCTTAGGCTGTGGCTTGCCTACCCAGTTTGCTAAGATCAAAGAAGGAAATACAGTGATAGATCTTGGTTCTGGAGCAGGTAATGATGCCTTTATAGCCAGGCATGAAGTAGGGGAAAAAGGTAAGGTAATAGGAATTGACTTTACACCTGCTATGATCGAAAAAGCAAGGGCTAATGCTGAAAAGTTAGGCTTCAACAATGTAGAATTTCGCCAGGGCGATATTGAAAAAATGCCTGTAGGCGGAAATGTCGCAGATGTCATTGTCAGCAACTGCGTGCTCAACCTGGTACCCAATAAAGACGGTGTTTTCAAAGAGATCTTCCGCGTCCTAAAACCTGGTGGTCACTTCAGCATATCAGATATAGTCCTGGAAGGTACTTTACCTGACAATATTCGTTCTGCAGCTGAAATGTATGCCGGTTGTGTAGCCGGTGCCATCCAAAAACAAACATACCTGGAACTCATCGAAAGCAGTGGCTTTACAAACATTACCCTGCAGAAGGAAAAGAAAATCGTCATTCCCGATGATATTCTAAGCAATTACCTGTCAGCAGAACAAATCGATTCATTTAAACAATCTGGCACAGGTATCTACAGCATTACTGTTTACGCAGAAACGCCTTGTTGCGATCCTAAAGCTGGATGCTGCTAAATAGAACATATGTTTTTATTTCAATCACTGCATATAGTACATTGGCCCCAGGTAAGAGCTATTTACCTGGAAGGCATTGCTACAGGCCAGGCAACATTTCAGCAGTCTGCTCCATCGTGGGAAGAGTGGGATAGAGGACATTTACCACATAGTCGTATTGTAGCATTGATCGATAATAAAGTAGCGGGTTGGGCAGCGCTTTCGCATGTCTCAACCCGCCCTGTTTATAAAGGTGTAGCGGAAGTAAGTGTATATGTAGCTGAAATGTATAGAGGTAATGGTCTTGGCTTTCAGCTCTTACGGCAGTTAGTGCAGGAAAGTGAGCAGAACGGTATTTGGACTTTACAATCCAGCATATTCCCTGAGAATACAGCCAGTGTTCGCATTCATGAGCAAAACGGGTTTCGGATCATGGGCCGTCGTGAACGAATCGCTCAGATGAATGGCATCTGGCGCGATACCATCATCATGGAACGCAGAAGTAAAATAGTAGGTAATTAAAAATCAAATAATGTCAGCAAACAATTGTACCCCGGCCAGGGAAAGAAAAAAACTCAGTTTCCTTGACCGCTATTTAACGCTTTGGATCTTTTTAGCGATGGTAGCAGGTGTAGCCATCGGCTATTTTATACCCTCTTCATCAGGCTTTATCAATTCCTTCTCAACTGGTACTACCAATATACCGTTGGCAATCGGGTTGATCCTGATGATGTATCCGCCATTAGCTAAAGTGCGTTACGAGAAAATGGGAGAGGTTTTCAAAAACACCAGGATATTGGGTACCTCACTATTGCTCAATTGGGTAATAGGTCCCATCCTGATGTTTGTATTAGCTATTACATTTCTGAGAGATTACCCGGAATATATGGTAGGATTGATCCTGATCGGCCTTGCAAGGTGTATAGCTATGGTGATCGTATGGAATGAACTGGCTGAAGGCAACCGCGAGTATGCAGCTGGTCTGGTGGCCCTGAACAGTATCTTCCAGGTATTACTCTATAGTGTATATGCATATGTGTTCGTTACCCTTCTACCACCTCTGTTTGGTATTCGTGGTTCAGAAGTAAACGTAAGCATCGGTCAAATAGCAGAAAGTGTTGCCATTTACTTGGGTATTCCCTTTGCCGCAGGTGTCATTACCAGGATGGTGTTGCTAAAAGCAAAAGGTGAGGAATGGTATCAAAATAAATTCCTCCCTGTGATTTCGCCCATCACTCTGATTGCCTTACTATTTACAATCGTTGTGATGTTTAGCCTTAAAGGAGAGTTGATCGTGCAGATACCTATGGATGTAGTGCGTATTGCTATACCACTTGTCATCTACTTTGCCATCATGTTCCTGGTAAGTTTCTTCATGGGAAAAGCCTTGGGAGCTGACTATTCCAGGAATGCATCAATTGCCTTTACAGCTGCCGGCAACAACTTTGAGCTCGCCATCGCTGTGGCCATTGGTGTGTTTGGTATCAACAGCGGGCAGGCATTTGCCGGTGTCATTGGCCCTTTAGTGGAAGTACCGGCCCTGATCGCATTAGTCAATGTAGCCTTTTGGCTTAGAAATAAATATTATAAACAACCCCAATTACAAAGCGCTTAATCATGAGAATAGCACTGTTTAGTGACATACATGCCAACCTTCCTGCATTGGAAGCCTGTTTGAAAAGTATTGACGAACAAAACCCTGATGCAGTTTACTGCCTTGGAGACCTGGTAGGTTACAACGTTTGGCCAAATGAAGTGATCAATGAAATCAAGCGCAGACGCATTCCAACCATTGCAGGTAACTACGACCAGGGCATTGGTTTGATGAGTGGTGATTGTGGATGTGCCTATAAAACAGATAAAGATAAAAGCTTGGGTCAGCAATCTATAGCCTTTACAGATTCTGTTGTACAACCCGAAGAACGCAAATACCTGCGCACGCTTCCTGCACACATCAGGGTAGAGTTCCAGCTGAACGAAGATAAATTGAATCTTTTGCTCGTACACGGAAGCCCGCGTAAGATCAATGAATACCTCTTCGAAGAAAGAGAAGAAAAAAGCCTGCTCCGCATAATGGAAGAAGCCGATGCTGATATCATGTGCTTTGGTCATACCCATAAACCTTATCACAGAGTTTTGCCAACAGAATCTCAGGAGAACGCTCACTACCGCCACGCCATTAACATTGGTTCAGTAGGTAAACCCAAAGACGGCAATCCCAATGGCTGTTATGTTTTATTAACCATTAACCCAGACAGCAGCATACTTGACAAGGATACAGTGAAAGTAGAGTTCATACGCTTTGAATATGATGTGGAAAAAGCAGCCAAAGCGGTGGAGGACAGCCCGCTGCCCAATGAATTTGCGGACATGTTAAGAAAAGCATACTAAAAACGCTCAACACCCAATTCCTTCAAAACAGGAAATAGCCAACCGGGAAAAGTTGGCTATTTTTTTATTATTTACTCGATCGTTTCGCCAATTTTCAACTGATCTGATTTGCACTTTATGTAATAATAATATATATTCGCACGTAGTATTGTGTTATTTAGACACGTAAACCATAATCCTGACCTTACTTAGAAGCCAATGTTTGATCCAGTTATTAATTACAAATCCATACTCCTGATTGACGATGACGAGGATGATTGTTATTTGTTTCAAAGGGCAGTATCGAAAATTTCCAGTGATATTGAATTTTTTTGTATCAATTCTGCAGAAGCTCTTTGGTCCTTCCTGGAAAATACGAAGCCTTCCATCATATTTATTGATCTTCATTTGCCAAAGCAAAATGGCCTTGAATGTTTAAGGTTGATTCGAACGATTCCCTCATTCAGGGATATTCCTGTGATCTTTTGGAGTGGCTCCAGTAATGCAAGAAATATTGCATTAGCATATAGTTATGGCGCTCAATATTATTTTGAAAAGCCATGCTACATCAACGACCTTGTTGATGAAATAAGTCGTAGTCTGCATATGAATAATGAGATGGATTACCCATTACATGAGGCGCTTTTGAATTGTCAAACTGCTGGATAGCCTGTTTGGGTAATAGCATCACTTCATTTTATAAAAAAGTCATGTTCATTGGATTGAATGGAGGATATATTTGCCGGAAATTAAATTTTCCTGCGAATAACTATGAAGAGGCTTTTAACTGTTGCAATTTGCTTGAGTACTGCAGTGCTGATGGCACAAAGCAAAAAAAGTATCTACAATAACGGTTGGATTGATTTTAATAAGAATGGTGTAAAAGATGTTTTTGAAAATCCGCTTTTACCGGTTGATAAAAGGGTAGAGGATCTTTTATCCCAGATGACACTGGATGAAAAGACTTGCCAGATGGCTACACTCTATGGTTATGGAAGGGTATTAAAAGATGAAATGCCTACAGCCAACTGGAAGAATGAAATATGGAAGGATGGTATCGCCAATATTGATGAAGAATTAAACAGCCTGCCTAATCATAAGAGCGCACAATCCAAATATTCATATCCATTCAGCAGGCATGCTGAAGCCATAAACACCATTCAGAAATGGTTTGTAGAGGAAACTCGCCTCGGTATTCCTGTTGATTTTACCAACGAAGGCATTCACGGACTTTGTCACGACAGGGCAACCCCACTGCCTGCTCCCATTTCTATTGGTGCTACCTGGAATAAGGGTTTGATCAACCAGGCGGGACAAATCGTAGGCAGAGAAGCGAAGGCGCTTGGTTACACGAATGTATATGCACCTATTTTAGACCCGGCTAGAGACCAGCGATGGGGCAGGGTCGTAGAATGTTATGGAGAAGATCCGTTCCTGATCGCAGAACTGGGCAAGCAGATGGTATTAGGTATCCAAAGCCAGGGTGTTGCTTCTACCTTGAAGCATTATGCAGTCTACAGCGTTCCCAAGGGAGGCCGTGATGGTGATGCCAGGACCGACCCGCATGTGGCGCCAAGGGAAATGCACCAATTGTACCTGTATCCATTTAAAAAAGTGATCCAGGAGGCAAAACCTTTGGGCGTTATGAGTAGTTATAACGACTGGGATGGTATACCTGTCACCGGGAGTTATTATTTTTTAACCCAGTTACTGCGCCAGCAATTTGGTTTTAATGGATACGTAGTTTCAGACAGCAGGGCGGTTGAATTTTTGCACGAGAAACACCATGTCGCTGAGAACTTTAAAGAATCTACCCGTCAGGCAGTTGAGGCAGGGTTGAATGTTTGGACCAATTTTTACAGCCCGAAAGAATATATCACCAACATCCGCGAGTTGGTAAAAGAAGGAAAGTTATCCATGACCAATGTGGATGAAAGAGTAAGAGAAGTGCTGCGCGTGAAATTTGTTCTAGGTCTGTTTGATCAACCATATGTTAGCAAACCGGCGGAGGCAGATAAACTGGTTCATACCACAAAGGATGAAGCTGTTTCCCTGCAATTACATAGAGAATCACTGGTGTTGCTGAAAAATAAAAACAACCTGCTCCCCCTTCAAAAAATCAATCTGAAAAACATTTTGGTCACAGGGCCATTGGCAGCTGCAAAGGGCTATGCTGTTAGCCGTTATGGACCATCCAATAACCCGGTTATTTCCGTGTTGGAAGGCATCCAGGCTCAAGCCGGAAATGGCATCAATGTAATGTATGAAAAAGGCTGTGATGTGACCAATCCCGGCTGGCCGGAAACAGAGGTCATTTCTACTCCGCTAAACAACGGCGAGCAAGATAGTATGCAACTAGCAGTCGATAAAGCTAAAGATGCTGATGTGATTATTGCCGTTTTGGGTGAGGATGAAAAATGTGTAGGAGAAAGCCTCTCCCGGACATCTCTTGATTTACCTGGCAGGCAACAGCAGTTGCTGGAAGCTTTATATGCAACCGGCAAACCTGTGGTGCTTGTATTAATAAACGGGCAGCCTTTGACAATCAACTGGGCCGACCGCTATATCCCTTCTATTCTCGAGGCATGGTTTCCTGGTCCTTCTAGTGGAAAAGTGATTGCAGAAGCCCTTTTCGGTGATTACAATCCGGGAGGAAAGTTAACAATGACCTTTCCCAAAACTACCGGGCAATTAGAGTTGAATTTTCCATTTAAACCCGGTTCTCATGCGGGTCAGCCTTCAGACGGGCCAAATGGTTATGGAAAAACAAGTGTGAATGGGCCATTGTATCCCTTTGGTTTTGGGTTGAGCTATACCAGTTTTGAGTATAGTAATTTGAAGGTTTCTCCAGAAGTTGCGGCTTCCAAAGGAACCATTGAAGTTTATGTGGATGTTGCCAATACCGGACAATTAAAAGGAGATGAAGTGGTACAACTTTATTTGAAAGATAAGATCAGAAGTGTAACCACCTATGAAATGCAGTTGAGGGGATTTGAACGCATCCATTTACAGCCCGGTGAAAAGAAGACAGTAAAGTTTACGCTACAGCCTGATGACCTGGCATTGCTGGACATCAATATGAATTGGACCGTAGAGCCAGGTGAATTTGAAATCATGATCGGCAGCTCGTCCACCGATATCCGCCTTAAAAAGGAATTTACAATTAAAAGCAAAAACCTCTTTTAATTCCCAGAACTGCGTCGATCCTCAAATGATCATCGCAGTTCTAGCAATAGAAACGGGTTCTTGTGATGGGTGGCTGGTTTCACAAGAATCCGTTATGCCTTAGTGCATTTATTTTATCCGGTAGGTAAAAAAGATTATTGCTTCTTTTTAGCAGCAAGTTGGATTTCTCCATATGTAGGAATTTGCTGCATAATGGAAGCCCTGATTTGAGTGGTCAGGTAGATTTCTGCCTGGTAAAATTGAAAAGCAACTACAGAGTTTGTGGCAGCTTTGATCTTTTTATAATACTCTTCGAGACTCTTCTCCTGAACCATTCGATTCTCAAAATATTTCTTCGCTAACGAATCGGCAGAAGCTGGAGTCATATTGCCATATGAATGAGCCGTTTGTTCGTATAATCTAATTCTATTCTTGGCTATAGCAAGGTTCTTTTCCTGGTATTCATTATAAAGCTTCCAGAATGCGATGGAATCCTTTCCGGAAACTGAGACTAACTTAGCTATGGCCTGTTTCTTTTGAACACCTAATAGGTTAGCAACAGCATCTGCTTCAGCGTCAGATATCTGGGCATAGCAAGAAATAGAGACATACATGCATGCAATTGCCATGAAGATGGTTCTCATTGTAATGTATTTGTATACAAAGTTTTCAATTACTGTTGAATAAAAAAATTAATATTTATGCGTTTATGTGAGGGCGTTTCCCAAAAAAAATGTATATTATATAAACCATTCTCTTGTTGCTTACAATAGTATTAGTAAGATATTATTCAATGTGTAATTGATGTAACAATGAATTAGTTAGTTGGTTAGTTAGTTGTAAATTCTTTCTGGTAGATCAGTGGGCTTTTTCCTGTAATAATTTTAAAATATTTATGGAACGAAGTAAAATTGTTGAAACCGCTTTCATAACAAATTTGCTTGATGCTAAGGTTATTTTCTATAAGCAACTTGCAAGCATGGCCTACTCTTAATTCAAGTAAGAATTGGGAATAGGTTTTTCTTGTTCTGGATTTAAAATACCGGCAAAATGAGTTCGGGCTTATACTTGCTACATCCGATATCTCCTCCAACTGGATCTTGCGCTTAAAGTTTTTCATTGAATATTCGTAAATCGCACTGATCCTGTCCTTTTCAGATTCTAATAGATCATGCTTAAAGCCTATAGAAGATAAAAGTGTCAATTCATTGCAGTTTGCAATGGTATTCAATGCCTCTATCAATAAAACAATTCTTCGGGGACCTTCAGCTACTAATAAATCTTCTAGTATTTCTGCTACAATAAGGCTGTTTTCTCCTGTAACCTGTATTCCTCTTTTAGCTTTTTCCAGCACTGTTTTTATGGATAGGTTTTCCGGAAGATCCAGGAAATGCTCGCCCCAAAAGTTTTCATGAAAATGGGCAACTCTGATATCTGCGCTTTTCTTGGAGCTCTCATCGAAGTAAGCGTCATCAAACCGCCAATAATGTGGGAGATTGCTTCCTACAAGTACTACGTCGCCGGGATTGAACCTGGAAATATTATCACCAATGAACTGCGTTCCTTCGCCGTTTTTGAAGTGAATCAATTCTACTTCGTTGTGATAATGCCAACGGGTGTTTACATGGGGCACGATATCCTGGCGCACACTAAATGAACGGCCTGGACCTTTGAGTACTTTCAGCAATTGGGGTCTCATCGCTTTACTTAGGGTTATTAAGCTAAATTAACGGTAAAAGCTTTGGATGGAGCACAGGATCTGCCAAAATAGTTTATTTTATAAAATCTTTAGGGTTATGAATACATTAATGGAAAAAAAGTGTTGTTTCTTGAAAAACTGGTGATCTGAAGGGCGTAAATGAAATGCTAATGCTAAAATTGTTGAATAGTTTGACAATTTTATAATGGATCCGCTGGTATATAAATTCTTTTTTTGCTTTTCCTGATCATTTACACATCATTCGCGACAGGCAGTTCGTAAAAGTAATGAGCATACTGTCTGATTAATATGCGATTGCTAAAACAATTTATTCATATGAAAAGTTCTAGTAAGTACAAGCTTCCCATTATTTTAGTGACCTCCTTGTTTTTTTTGTGGGGCTTTGCCCATAATCTCAACCCGATCCTGATTCCCCATTTGAAAAAGGCCTGTCAGCTTTCAGATATGCAATCGGCATTTATCGATTCTGCTTTTTTCATTGCTTACTTCCTGGTAGCTATGCCAGCAGGGTTGTTTATGAAAAAATACGGCTATAAAGGAGGTATTGTCTTTGGCCTGCTCCTCTTTGCCTTGGGGGCCTTCCTGTTTTATCCAGCTGCCAGTACCCGCAACTATTCCTTGTTCCTGCTGGCCCTTTTTGTCATTGCCAGCGGACTGACCTTTTTGGAAACAGCTGCCAACCCCTACATCAATGCTTTAGGGGATGAAAGCAAGGCCACTACCCGCCTGAACTTTGCCCAGTCCTTCAACGGCCTGGCTGCCACTTTGGCTCCCTTGATCGGGGGCACCGTAATATTAACAGGCAACTCTATTTCAGATGCCACCAAACAGGGTATGAGCAGCGAAGAATTGAATGCCTTTCTGACCAAGGAAGCCAGTGCTGTGCAATTGCCTTACCTCATCATCGGCATCATTGTGTTGCTGGTTGCAGCACTGATCTGGAAAACCGCCCTTCCCGAAATTGCAGAAGCCCAGGGTACTGCAACTACTACTACAAAGGGAAATCTCTTCAAGGAAAAGAATTTTGTGCGCGGGGTGGTGGCTCAGTTCTTTTATGTAGGCGCCCAGGTGTGTGTGGGTAGCTTTTTCATCCGCTATGCCGGCTATGCGGAAGGCATGGATGAAAAAGTAGCAGCCCTGTATTTATCGGCTGCCCTCTTTGCCTTCATGGGTGGACGCTTCATTGGCACCTTCCTGATGCAATATATTTCAGCTGCCCGCCTGCTGTTGCTCTATAGCCTGATCAGTATAGGTTTGTTGGTGGTAGTAGTGATGAATAAGAGCCTGGCAGGCATTTATGCCCTGGTGGCCTTACAGTTTTTCATGTCCATCATGTTCCCCACCATTTTCTCTTTAAGCCTGATCGGACTGGGAGAGCGGACCAAGCAGGCCTCTTCTTTGCTGATCATGGCCATTGTAGGTGGAGCGGTCATGCCATTGGTGATGGGCCGTGTGTCTGATTTGTTCCACATCCAGGTGGCCTATATGGTACCAGCCCTGTGCTTTGTGGCCGTGGCTTATTTCTCCCTTCGCCTGGTAACCAACAAAGAAGCCAAAGAATTAAGTGTTCAATTATCTCATAGTTAACTGTCGCAATAATACTGTATGAACAAAAGATATTGTCTCACCGTAGATCTAAAGAATGATCCGGAATTGATCCGCGAATATGAAGCCTGCCACAGGGCTGTATGGCCGGAGATCATTGCCTCCATCAAAGAGGCCGGCATTGTGAACCTGGACATCTACCGCAGCCACAACCGTATGTTTATGATCATGGAAGTGGATGAATCCTTTAGCTTTGAAAGAAAGCAGCAACTGGATCAAAGTAATGAAAAGGTGCAAGCTTGGGAGGAGCTCATGTGGAAATACCAGCAGGCATTACCATGGGCAAAACCTGGTGAGAAATGGATATTGATGGATCAGATTTTTCAATTAAATGAAAATTAAACAAATCATGGAAGAACGTGTTCATTCTTTTTTAAAAATACATCCTGAGGATAATGTACTGGTGGCTTTAAAGGACTTGCCTTTAGGAACGCCCATTGCCTATAATGGACAAGATTTTATCCTTAAGGAAGATATTGCCGCCAAACACAAGTTTTTTATTCGGGACATGAAGGAAGGTGATGAAGTGATTATGTATGGAGTACTGGTAGGTAAAACACAGACTCCTGTGCCTCAGGGCGGTCTGATGACTACAGCCAATACCAAACATGCTGCCAGTGCTTATGCCTACCGTGGCTTGCAGCAGCAATGGCTGAAGCCCGATGTCTCCAAATACCAACACAGAACCTTTAATGGCTACAAGCGCAGTGATGGAAGAGTTGGTACTGCTAACTACTGGCTGTTTGTGCCCATGGTGTTTTGTGAGAACCGCAACCTGGATATGATCAAAGAAGCCCTGCACAATGAGCTGGGCTATGCCCAAAGTGATAAATATGAAAGCTTTACTAGGGATTTGCTCCATGCTTACCAGGCAGGGGAAGATATTTCCAACGTTAGCCTTTATCCCGTGGCTGCCAAGAGTTCCGCACGGGTGTTTAAAAATATAGATGGTATCAAATTCTTGAACCATAGTGGTGGTTGTGGTGGTACCCGCCAGGATGCCGCTACACTGAGTGCCCTGCTGGCCGCTTATGCCGACCATCCTAACGTGGGAGGCGTCACTGTGCTGAGCCTGGGTTGTCAGCATTTACAAGTTGAAAATTTCCTCAGCGATCTGAAAAAGCGTAATCCTTCCTTTGATAAGCCCCTCTACATTTTCGAGCAGCAAAAGACTGCAAGTGAAGAGCAACTGGTGAGTGAAGCCATTCGGCAGACCTTCCAGGGCCTCATTGAGATCAATAAAATTGAAAGAGAGCCCGCTCCCCTGAGTGCATTGACTATTGGTGTGAAGTGCGGAGGCAGTGATGGCTTCAGTGGCATTTCTGCCAATCCTGCGGTGGGCTATACTTCCGACCTTTTGGTGGCCCTGGGCGGAAAAGTATTGCTGGCCGAGTTTCCGGAACTCTGCGGGGCGGAACAGGAAATGTTGGACCGCTGTGTCAGCAAAGAAGCTGCCAACAAGTTTACCCACCTGATGGAATCCTATAATGAGCTGGCTGAAAAACTAGGCTCGGGCTTTCATATGAATCCTTCGCCCGGCAACATTAAAGACGGCTTGATCACCGATGCCATCAAGTCCACGGGAGCAGCCCGTAAAGGAGGCAGCTCTCCTGTGCAGGATGTACTGGATTATACCGAGCCTGCCGTTAAAGACGGTTTAAGTCTGGTGTGTACCCCCGGCAATGATGTGGAGGCTACAACTGGTAAGGCAGCCTCTGGCGCTACTTTGATCCTGTTCACCACAGGGCTGGGAACACCTACCGGTAATCCGGTTTGTCCTACCATTAAAGTGGCTACCAATACCGCTCTGGCCAATAGAATGAGTGATATCATCGATATCGATACCGGTTGTATTATCACCGGTGAAAAGACCATTGAACAGATGGGAGAGGAGATCCTGGAGTATTGCATCCGGGCCGCCAGCGGGGAGGAAACGCCCAAGGCCGTGCTGTTGGGACAGGATGATTTTATTCCCTGGAAACGAGGTGTATCTCTATAACAATTAATTGAAAACCCATGAACAATTTAGCAGGAAAAATAGCCGTCGTGACTGGTGCCGGCAGTGGCATCGGTAAAGCGGTTGCCCTTTTATTTGCCGAAAGAGGAGCCGAGGTGCATGCCCTGGACTTAAATGCGGACGCCCTGGACGCTGTTGTAAGCACTATAGCTAATAATAAAGTAAATGGCAAAGCCATTGCCCATGCCTGTGATGTCACGAAGCAGGGGCAGGTAATAAAGCTGTTTGACAGCATTGGCCGCATTGACATCCTGGTCAACAGTGCCGGCATCTCCCACATTGGCAAGTGTGACAGCACCTCGGAAGAAGACTTTGACCGGGTGTTCCAGGTCAATGTGAAAGGTGTCTACAACTGTTTGCATGCGGCTCTTCCATTGATGAAAAAAAGTGGGAAGGGTATCATTTTAAACATGGCCTCTATTGCCAACAACGTAGGCATTCCGGATCGCTTTGCCTACTCTATGAGTAAGGGAGCGGTGGCTGCCATGACGCTCTCGGTGGCTAAGGATTACATCACTGAGGGCATCCGCTGCAACTGCATTTCCCCTGCCCGGGTGCATACTCCCTTTGTGGATGGGTTTTTGCAAAAAAACTACCCCGGCAAGGAAGCAGAAATGTTTGAAAAGTTATCTAAAACCCAGCCTATTGGCCGCATGGCCAAGCCCGAAGAAATTGCAGGTCTCATTCTCTACCTCTGTTCTGATGAAGCCTCTTTCATCACCGGTTGTGATTACCCCATTGATGGCGGATTTATAAAACTGAATAATTAAAAGATAATTTCCATTCAATACAATACTATGAAGTTGATTCGTTTTGGTGAAAAAGGATTAGAAAGACCTGGTATTATTCATGAAGGTCAATGGTTTGATGTTTCGGATTACTTTGAAGATTATAATGAATACTTTTTTGAAAATGACGGACTGAAGCGCCTGCAACAATTTGTGGAATCCAATAAGGGAAAACTTCCCAAGGTATCGGCAGACGAACGTTTAGGCAGTCCTATTGCCCGTCCTTCCAAGATTGTTTGTATTGGCCTCAACTATGCTGATCACGCCAAAGAAACCGGCGCTACCATACCTGCAGAACCCGTAATATTCATGAAGTCGACTACCGCTTTGATAGGTCCCAATGATGAGGTGATGATCCCCAGGGACTCCCAAAAAACAGACTGGGAAGTGGAATTGGCGGTGATCATAGGAAAAAAGGCTAGCTATGTGGAAGAAGCAGAGGCTATGGACTATGTGGCTGGTTATGCACTGCATAATGATGTCAGTGAACGGGAATTTCAACTGGAACGCAATGGCACTTGGGATAAGGGTAAGGGCTGCGACACCTTTGCTCCGGTAGGACCGTTTCTGGCCACCAAAGAGGAGATCGCGGATGTGGACAACCTGCGCCTCTGGCTGTCCTTGAATGGGAAGATGATGCAGGATGGCACCACCGCCAACCTCATTTTCAAAATCCCATTCCTGATCTCTTATGTGAGCCGCTTTATGACCCTTTTACCAGGAGACATGATCTCTACCGGTACACCAGCTGGTGTAGGGCTGGGCTTCAACCCCCAGGTGTATTTGCAACCAGGAGACGTCGTAGAGCTGGGTATCGATGGCTTGGGTACCTCCAAACAAAAAGTAATCGCCTTTACCAAAGAAATATATAAAGAGGTTAAAACGACAACTATTAAAGCTTAAATAATGGACTTAGGATTAAAAGATAAAGTAATCATTGTCACCGGTGGTGCTAAAGGCATAGGGCAAGGCATTGTCAAAGTGCTGGCCAGCGAAGGGGCGATACCAGTAGTTGTTGGCAGAGATGAAAACGATAACAATAAAACAGTTGTAGCAATTAAGGATGCTGGCGGACAAGCTTTCCAGGTAACTGCTGAATTAACCAAACCCGAAGATTGTGAGCAGGCTGTAAAAGCTGTCCTGAATGAGTTGGGGCGTATTGATGGCCTGGTGAACAATGCGGGGGTCAATGACGGGGTAGGGCTGGAGAGTGGTAGCTATGACAAGTTTATGAAAAGCCTGCATAGCAACCTGGTGCACTATTATTTAATGGCTCATTTTGCACTCCCTGAGTTGATAAAATCAAAGGGAGCGATTGTAAATATTGGTTCCAAAACTGCGGAAACAGGCCAGGGCGGTACATCTGCTTATGCTGCTGCCAATGGGGGCAGGAATGCATTGACCAGGGAATGGGCCGTAGAAATGCTCAAGCATGGGGTACGGGTCAACGCTGTTATTGTTGCGGAATGTTACACGCCTTTGTACGACAAGTGGATCAAGACCCTTCCAAATCCGAAAGAAAAGTTGCAACAGATTACCTCTAAAATTCCTTTGGAAAACAGGATGACCACGGCTGAGGAAATAGCCAACATGACGGTGTTTTTGCTTTCCGAAAAGTCCAGCCACACCACAGGCCAAATCATTCACGTAGATGGTGGCTATGTGCACCTGGACCGTGCATTGGCTAATGCCTAAAGGTCTGACGAGTCCTGTTCGTAAGAATAAAGAGTCACAAGTGATTGTTTATCAGTTATTTGTGGCTTTTCAGTTGATATGCCTGGCTGTTTAGTTGGCCTTCTTTTTGCAACCCTTGCTAATAGGCATATGTTCAAATAGCCTGATTTTCGCTTTTGATACCATTTCTCCTTTTACTATCTATTTTCTTTCTCCTGACTGCGCAAGCCCAGGTTGATGTTGAAAAGTCACCTGTAACAAAGAGAAATAACAATAGTTTCAATAACAAAACTATTCAGGGAAAGTGCATAGATGCTGTAACCCGCAAAGGCATCGAATTAGTTACCGTTCAATTATATGCTTATTTACAAGATAGTGTCAGTGCAGAAAAGGATACACTTGTCAGTGTCATGTTTACCAAAAGCAATGGTGATTTTAATTTTAGCAACCTGCCACAGGCAGACTCCTTCCGCGTAACCTTATCAGGTGTTGGCTATGAAAAATGGGAGAAGAATATCATATTGAAAAGACGAGCATCTATCATTGACTTAGGTAATATTTCACTGAAACGGGAAGCTCAGGTACTGGAAAGTGTTAGCGTGACCGCTCAGCGGCCAGCACTACAGATGGACATTGATCGCAAAGTATTTTCTATAGAAAACAGTATCGTGGCAACTGGAGGGACTGCTCTGGATGTAATAAGAAACATACCATCCGTTTCGGTGGATGTAGAAGGGAATGTTCTGTTGCGCAACGTACAGCCTCAGATCTTTGTAGACGGGCATCCCACCATTCTCTCGCTCGACCAGATACCAGCAGATCAGATTGATCGCGTAGAGCTAATTACCAATCCTTCTGCCAAATTCGATGCAACTAGTTCTGCGCGTATCATTAATATAGTTCTAAAGCGCAACCGGAGGGTTGGTCTGAATGGTATTGCCACAGTAGGTGGAGGGCACCCCGATCTTCTGAATGGAAATCTTACATTGAATGCCCGGCAGGGGAAATTCAATGTATTTGCAATTGGCAGTTACAATCGGCAAGGCGGAATGGCAAAGGGAAAAACCTTGCGGCAAAATAAAGTGGGTGGTGCCGTGAGCAACTATTTTAACCAGGTTTCCTGGAATGATATAAATCGGCGTTTTTCGTCTGTACGTTTTGGTGTTGATTTCTTTGCCTCCAACCGTTCGACAATTTCTCTGACACAAAATATTGTTGGCGGCAAATTCTCCAACAACGAAGAGCAAGACCAGGAGTACTTAAACAGCAGTCATATTTTGGAACGCTTTGGAGAACGGGAAGCAGAAGGCAGAAACCAGTTCGACCGCTACAATTCTCAACTGAATTATACCCATAAATTCCCGGAGCAAGGGAAAGAATTAAGCGCCAATTTCAATTACAGTTGGGGCGAAGGAAGTGAAGTGGCCAATATCGTAAACCGGTTTTTCCGGCCTGATGGCTCACCTTTGGGTGTCGATGCCCGTGTGCGCAATAAAGGCAGTAATAACTTCGACCAATACATCTTTCAAGTGGATTTTGTTGACCCTACCGGAAATAACTCGAAATTGGAGTCAGGTTTGCGCTCCTATATCAACCGGCAAACCAGTTATTTTTCTTCATTTTCACTAAACAATGGTTCGGAAACTTTATTGCCGCTTAGTAATAATTATTCGTACGACGAAATGGTGAATGCTGCTTATATCACCTACTCCAATAAAATAAAAACTTTCTCATACCAGGCCGGCCTGCGGGTAGAAGTATCGCAATTTGAAGGGGAATTAATAGATAGTGCTCAAAAATTCGGTTACGATTATCCCAGTACGTTAGGACGTTTGTTTGATGCTTTATTTCCGAGTCTTTTCCTAACCAAACAGGTAAGTGACCATCTCGAGCTACAGGTGAATTATACACGACGGATCCAGCGCCCGGGCTTCTGGCAGCTGAACCCTTTTGTTGATATTAGCGATCCGCAAAATTTGCGGCAGGGTAACCCGGAGTTGAAGCCTGAGTTCATCAATTCCTTTGAATTGAATTATAACCAGAAATATAAAAAAGGAAATTTTCTGGGGGTGTTGTATTTCCGCAACAACCAGAGTGATATCACCCGCTATAGTGATACCATCAGTGCATCACAATACCAGCAGTTGAACAATGCTGCTATAGATACGAATGCGATCCTGAATACATTCATCAATGCCCGTTACACAAACTACTCTGGTTTAGAGCTGACCCTTCAACATAGGTTTGATACGCACTTTGATATAGTGCCAACAGTGAACTTGCAACACCGGAATGTAAAGGCTGATGTGGGAGAACTGAGACTAATTAATAAAGGTTTTAACTGGGAAGGAAAATTGACATTGAATTACAACTTTGGTGCTGCAAAAAATGCTTTGCTGAATGACCTGCGTTTTCAGCTCATAGGAGCATACGAATCAAGAGAGGTAACGGCTCAAGGTCGAAATGTTCCACAAAACAGGCTTGACTTTGCCTTACGGAAAGATTTTCTGAAAGACAATAAGGCTTCTTTTACTTTTAATATCAACGATGTGTTCAACAGCTATCGCTTCGGCAATATCTACGATACAGAAACATTTTATCAGGAGTCATACAGAAGAAGGAATGTACGCACCTTCCGGGCCAGTTTAACTTATAAATTCGGAATGCAGGACTTTTCCTTGCCAAAGCGGCCCGATAACCGCAGTGAAGACAGGGAAGAGGAATAGTTTTTTATAATTACAAGTTATGCAGGCTGTAATTACCGCTCAAGATTCTTCAACTCAATATTCCTGAAATCAATAGGTTGTCCTTCACTTTGTAATGCAATATATCCGGATTTTAATGGCTTGCCTGGTTGCCATAAAGTGGAATCATAACCGGATACCACACCACCTCCCATAGTTGGTTTACTGTATTGCAACACGGTATCTCCATTGATGATATGCGTGATCAAAGAATCTCCCAATACAATGAGTTCTGCCTTTACCCATTCACCCTTATCATAAGTTTTAGACGTTGAGTTCAGGCAGTGACCATCATATTGCTTGCCCTGGTAAACGATGTCTGTACCCGGCGAACACATATTACCAGTGGGGCGCGGCTTCCCGTCTCCCAATCCTGCAAGCAATTGCATTTCAACTGAAATGGGCCAGTTTTGTTCTTTAGGCATCGTGCGCGGATCCTGTGAATGAAACATAACACCACTATTCAGTAATGTATAAGACGGAGCTCCTTTCTGCAATTCACCGGTAAAACGGTATTCCAGTTTTAAGTGGTAATGAGAAAAAGGAGTTTTATAATACAAGTGGGCAAACTGGTCATTAAAATCTCCATACTGATCATACCGGACCTTGATCATGCCATCCTCTGCCCGGAAGGTATTTCCAAAATTTACGCCCACATCATGGTGGTGTATTTTTACGATCCAACCATCAAGGTTCTGGCCATTAAAAAGTTTTACCCACTCATGATTACTTCTGCTCTTATTTAAATTCGAACAGCCTGTGAAAAAGAGAATGGCCCCAATCAGTAAAAAATAGTTTCGTTTCGTCAATGTTTTCATCCGGATCAATGATTAAGTCCTAAAGATAAGTAACGGCCACGCATGTGTGATTTTTTTCTGCATAAATAAGTGATGGCAACCATTCGACATCACTTATTCGGTGCCAGTTTCAATAGTAGGCCAGGACCTTCTGTGATTGCATAAATATAACCATCAGGGCTTTGTGCCACATGCCGTACGCGAGCCATATCCTTTATTAAATCTTCTTCCTTGACAAACTTAGTACCTGATAACTCAACACGGGCAATGAGACGGAAGGAAAGTGCGCCGATCAATAAATTCCCTTTCCATTCAGGATATCGCTTGCTGGTCACCAGCATCATGCCACAAGGCGCTATAGAAGGAACCCAATAGCGAACAGGATTTTCTACACCTTCCATTTCTTTATACTCGGTTAAGATCGTTCCATCGTAATTAATACCATACGAAGTTTTAGGCCAGCCATAGTTTTTCCCTTTTTGAATCAGGTTCAGTTCATCGCCGCCTTTTGGACCGTGTTCTATTTCCCAAATTCGATCATTTGCAGCATCGTAAACCATACCTTGAGGATTTCTGTGACCATAGGTCCAGATAGAAGCTTTTGCGTCTTTTTGCCCGGCAAATGGATTATCGGCAGGCACTCGTCCGTCATCATATATCCTGTGGATCTTACCATGGTCATTATCCAGTTGCTGCACCTTTGGTTGTGTACCCCTTTCTCCAACGCTTACGTAGAGAAACCCATTTTTATCAAAAACAACCCTGCTTCCGAAGTGAAAGTCTGCCGGTAGATATGGTTTTGCAACAAAAATATCCTGTTGTTCTACCATCTGGTTACCTTCCAGCTTAAAGCGCATGACTGCTGTTGCAGCGCCACCAGGGCCCGGCTTGCTGTAGGTGATATAGATCCATTTGTTTTGTGCGTAATTGGGGTGGAGTTGAATATCCATCAATCCGCCTTGTCCCTTATTAAAAACAGCTGGTACTCCTGAAAGTTTTTCACCTGTAAACTTGTCATCCTTAAAAACAAGGATTTCACCTGAACGTTCTGTGATAAGCAGGCGTCCATCGGGGAGCCAGGCCATACCCCACGGATTACGGAATTGATCATATAGTTTCTGTACAGTAAAGCCGCTCCATTGTGTGGTATCTGCAGGGGTATTTGTATCCCTGTTGATGTCTTCATTCCCGTTAGAAGGCTCGCAAGCTAAAACACTACTCAACGAAATAACCACAACGAGCACATAGTAAAAAGAATTTTTCAAGTTGAACGTTTTTATGGGTTAAGAGTTAAGAAAAGTAGTGTGAATTTAATAAAAAGAAAGGAATGGCACTTCGCATGAATTCATAGTACATTTCCTCACTAATAATGTACAATCATGCCAGGTTGTGTATTTGAACCAATTACTTTAAACACGCTACATGGTTTGATATCATGATGCATGTAGTTGCTCGTTTAGAAATTTCAGTATTTCCTGTGGTAGTTTTATGTGGAACTGCTCTCTGTCAAATCCTTCCGGGTCTGTCGAAGGCAGAAAACCAGGATGCTTCATTGCTGGAGGGAATGGACTTAGAAATGAAAAATGTCCTGCGCCTTCGATCAGGCGGAAAGTAACCTGCGATTTGTCCGAAACTCCATTAATTATCACATCTGCGTTCCATTTTGGTGTATATGGATCGCGTTCTGCAGCAAACAATAGAATTGGGACGGTAACTTCTGCTAAAGAATCCTTCGGTATGAACCAGCCTGCCGCTGGTGCCATTAAGACCAAAGCTTTTACTCTTGGATCATGTGGCGCTTCTACCTTTTGTCCTGTTTGTGTCCATGGAATGCCACCAGCTAAAGCCAAAGCTGTATAACCTCCAAACGAATGTCCTGCTACCCCAATATTATTGGGGGATATACACTTGCCTAAATCCTTCTCAGATAGGAGCGCATCAATTGTTAAGCTTACATGTTTGGGCCTGAGTACCAGGTTTTCGGTTGATTGGGCTAATTCATTGTTGTTACGGTTGTTGCCGTAATGTTCAGGCATCGCTACGATATATCCATTCTTTGCCAGGTAGATACTTATTGTACGATACAATAGGTGAGAGCCTCCGTTGCCATGCGAAATGATCGCAAGTGGAAACTGTCCATCGATAATGTCTGCTTGAGGACTTACATCCATGATATAAGGTCCGAATGGCGTCGGAGTAGAAGGCTGATATGTAGGGTAATGCACCAATACAGGAAACGAAATGCCTAAAGATTCATCTGTTACCTCTAGTTGCCTGCTGCCTGCAAAAATTGCTGAATGTTTGCTGTCCATAAAACGTTTGTCCGTTTCAGCCCATGGTTTAGAGTATGAGGCATGGGGCCGGTTGGTAAAAATAGTTCTTATCAATATGTAGAAAAAGGACGTTTGATTTGCAGGAAAACTCCAGTAGTAACGGTGCGCATAAGGAGTGCAATGAAAAATGTCGAAGCTCTTAGCATCAAATATGGTTTATCCAAACCAATTTATCTAAAAGCTTCGACATTTATTGATGAAAGCTAAGCAATCATCAATGATAACCTATTAGCCTGCTGATCCTACTCTTTTGTTAGCGTAAAATTGTGCCTTTTACTCACTTTGCGCGGAGCTCCTGTGCTGGATAAAACAGGGTTCAATTTAGGCGCATCCTGGATCAGTCTTGACTTGATATTGTCTTTCAGGAATGAATTTTCCGGCGAAACGGCCACATCAGTAATGTCTACCTGTCCATCAGTACCAATTGTATAGGAAACCGTTACATAATAGGTTTCCTTTTTGACTTTCTTAGACGGTAAGACCTCTGTTTTTATTGTGCTTGAAACAGTGTCTATGTATTCCTTCCATAGTACATTGTTGTTCTTAGGAGCTGCAGCTTTTTCGGTTGCGGCATCAGCAACCACCGGGGCAGCAACTATTCCAGGTGCAGCATCAACCCCCGTTGCATCTGGAACGGTTGGAGTTGGGTTGTTGTTCTTATTCGCCATTGGTGTAATGGCTGCAGAATCCGTTTTATTAGCCAGTTTATTGGTAGAAGAGTCCACTGTAGGCGCTGTCAGTATTTTGCTGCTATCATTAGCCACCAGGTTATGGACGGTATCTATTTTTTGGACAGTATCTGTTATTGCATTTAAATCATCTCCTTTCCGGACAACCGTACCAGGCCTGTTTTTCAGTTTTCCACTAAACAGAGCCTCTTTTAGCGATTGAGCCTGGACAAAAACGGAACTTACCAGTAGTAAAAGCAAAATTCCCTTTTTCATGGTTGAATATCTCCTTTCCTGCAAGTTAGCAATCTATTGTGTTAGTTTCTTCCTAATAATCGGAGAAACTTTTAGCGGTTTGCAAGGGTTATATACCTTTAAAACCTTTCTTCTCTATCCACTCCACCTCAACACTATAAACCCCAAACTCCTCAACAACCTTCCCGCGTATATGATAAAAGCCCTTACCCGTCAGCCGCTGCTTTATAGCTTTATCCGGGAAATGAACGGTGTCTACCCAATCACCATTCGAGTCGATGAATGTTCCAAAGTACATCAACTGACCTTTAATGGTACGTACTGGTTTTTCAGTGATATAATAGCAAAGAATATCCACTTGCCCTCCTAGGTGCTCAGGTACTTGTTTGGCATTGATGTACAACGACGTGTCGGCATCCACTAGGTCAAATACATGACAAAGAGGGAAGCCTAGTAGCTCTATTTCATCCAGTGCATCTTCAAGGGCAGTATGGTGCAGCTCTGGCAGCTTAAATTGAAAGGGCTTGGCTGGAAAAAGTGATGAAGACCCGGATGCATGCTTCCTTACCCGCTTTTGTAAAAAGTTGGCTTCCCACAACAGCTCTTTTTTGTTCTTACCAGTGAACCGCAAGGCGCCAACGCGGATCAGGATATTAAGTTGTTCAGGACCAATATCTGTGCGCTGAATAAAATCCTGCAACTGTGCATACTTACCATGCCTGCTGCGTTCCTCCAGTATGTGCAAAACAGACTCCTTCTCCAGGCTTTTAATGTGTATAAAACCTATGTATACTTCGTTTCCATGAATATCCGTTAACTCATCGCTGTTGTTGACGCAAGGCGCATGAACATGAGCGCCAGTTCTTTTAAGTTCATGAAAATAAAGTTCAGTAGAATAAAAGCCGCCAAAGTTGTTGATAACTGCCACCATGAATTCCATGGGATAGTAGGTTTTAAGAAAAAGACTTTGGTAACTCTCTACTGCAAAGGAGGCTGAGTGTGCCTTTGAAAATGAATAGCCTCCAAAGCTTTCGATCTGTCTCCATACCTCTTTTGTAAGGTCGTCTGAATAGCCGAATTCTTTACAATTGAGAAAAAACTTGTCCCTGATCCTTTCAAACTCTTTTCTTCCCCTGTATTTACCACTCATGGCCCGGCGCAACACATCGGCTTCTCCCATATCCAGTCCTGCAAAATGGTGCGCCACCTTGATCACATCTTCCTGGTATACCATAACGCCATAGGTTTCTTCCAGCAACTCTTTCATCTTGGGGTGCAGGTACTCAAAATCATTAGGATGGTGAAACCGGTAGATATACTGGCGCATCATGCCCGACTGGGCAACGCCGGGGCGGATAATGGATGATGCCGCTACAAGCGTAATATAATCATCGCAACGCAACTTCTTGAGCAGTTGCCGCATGGCCGGGCTCTCAATGTAAAAACAACCAATGGTATCCGCCTTCCTGATCTGTTCAGCCACCTTTTCATCTTTTTTCAGCCGCTCTACATCATGAATGTCAATAGTGATGTTTTTATTTTGCCGTACCAGTTTGATGGCTTCTTTGATATGTCCCAATCCTCGCTGGCTCAGTATATCCAGCTTATAGAGTCCAACTTTTTCTGCGCCGAACATATCGATCTGGGTTGTTGCAAAACCTTTGGGTGGCATTTCTAAAGCTGTGTATTGATAGATGGGTTCTTCCGATATCAACATACCGCCTGGATGTATGCTCAGGTGGTTGGGAAAGTTTTGCAGCATGCTTCCATAAAATAGAATATATCGCTGTATTTGGTCTTCATTGAGGATGGCATCGGGGTTAGCAGAAATGGCATCCACTTCATCCTTTGGTAGGCCAAATACTTTGGCCAGCTCCCTGAGAATGGCATTGTATTGAAAGGTGCTGAACATGCCCAGCAATGCTACATGATCGCGCCCATAGCGCTTGAAGATGTAGTCGATCACTTCATCCCGGTCCTGCCAGCTAAAGTCTATGTCAAAATCAGGAGGGGAGGCCCGGTATGGATTCAGGAAGCGTTCAAAATATAGGTCAAGATCGATGGGGTTTACATCTGTGATCTGCAGGCAATACGCAACAATAGAATTTGCTCCACTGCCACGGCCTACATAAAAGAAGCCTCTTGATTGTGCATAGCGGATGACATCCCAGGTGATCAGGAAGTATGCATTGAAACTAAGCTTGTCTATGATCTGCAATTCCTTCCTGACTCGCTCTTCTGCTTCTTTGTTGTGATCACCAAAACGGTTGCGCATACCATCGAGCGCCAGCTTTTCCAGCAGGATGCGGTCGTCATTTGCACTGGAGGTAAATACTTTTTTGTTCTTATCCTCGCGAAAGTCTACCTGGTAACTGCATGCATCTATAATGCGCAAGGTATTGGTAACAATCTGTGGGTATTGCTTGAATGCATGGAGTAAATAGGATGGAGGGAATATGGTTTCGTTGGGTGAAGCCCTGTGTTCATCTGTTTGCTTACTTAAAATAATATTTTTGTCGACAGCCCTGAGAATTCTGTGCAGGTTATATCCTTTCTTATTTTTAAAAGTAACCGGTTGCCGGATGACAAACTTGGTGGGGTAGGAGGCTGTGTGCATGGAAAACAGCCTGGTGACTTCTGCTGGCTGTACGCCAATCAGCTCATGGTCTTTCAGTTCGATGGGGTCAATGCTGCCTAATGGATAAATGACAAAGGCGTCGGGGCTTATTACTGCACGTTGTGGAAAGGGCTGCGCCTCCTGCAGGTGCCGGGTTAAGAAACGGTTGATGGTTAATGTGCCTGCATTATTTTTCGCGATCAGGATATAAAGCAGTTCATCTCCATTCCTGATCTCAGCGCCTAATAGAGGTTTAATGCCGGCGCTGGTACAGTGTTCATAAAAGTCCCACATGTCGGCTGTGTTGTTAATATTGGTTAGCGCAAGTGCCGTGGCGCCGGCTTCTACACCTTCCTTTACCAACTCCTCTGTACTGAATGTGCCGTAGCGATATGAGAAATATGTTTTACAATTAAGGTACATACTGGAAAAGTTTAAAGCAACCCGCTGGCCCTCATGATCAGGTAGCGGCCATAACGGTAATTCAATGAATCAAGAGCCTGGTACAGCCGGATCATTTCGGTGGTGTCTTCAAAAAGGTCTATCTGGTAATTGCCGGGTACGAGATGAGAGAAGCGCACACCAATTAGGCGCACCAGCAACCTTCGGTCATAAAGCTTGGTGAACAGTTCCTTCACTTTTTTGAGCAGTATATGATCAGCGGAGGTATACGCGATAGTATTCTGCCTGGTCAGTGTATTAAAATCAGCATAGCGGATCTTTACGGTGATGCAGCCTGTAAGTTTGTTTTGCTGGCGGAGCTCAAACCCGATGCGCTCCGTCATTTTTACCAACTGTGCCTGCATAAAGCGGATATCAATGGTATCGCTTTCAAAAGTGGTTTCTGTGGAGATGCTCTTTTGTTCATGGTAGGGTACTACCGGCGTATCGTCTATTCCATTCGCCCTGCGCCACAACTCAATACCATTTTTGCCCATCAGGTTTTCCATCATTTCCACAGGTATCTCACTCAGGGTTTGGATGGTCATAACGCCCATTTGCCGCAGCAGGGCCGTTGTCTTTTCACCTACCATAGGCAGTTTGGACACATCCAGTGGCGCCAGGAATTTCTTTTCTCTTCCGGAAGGCACTTGTAATTCACCGTTAGGTTTGGCTTCATCTGTCGCTACCTTGCTCACAAGCTTATTGGTCGACACTCCGTTGGAAATAGGAAGCCCTGTTTCTTTAGTAATTTTGTGCCTCAACTCCTGGCTGTATTTGATGCAGCCGAAAAACTTGTCCATTCCCGTTAGGTCAACGTAGAATTCATCTACAGAAGCTTTCTCAAATTGAGGAACATTTTCCCTGATAATATCGGTAACGACCCGCGAGTACTTGCTATAATGCTCCATATCACCACTGATAATGGTGGCCTGTGGACAAAGCCTCCGCGCCAGCTTCATGGGCATAGCGGAATGGATACCGAATTTGCGGGCTTCATAGCTGCAGGCTGCCACTACGGCACGATCGCTCTTGCCGCCTACAAGCAGGGGCTTGCCTTTGAGTTGTGGATTCTTCAGGCACTCAACATTGACATAAAAGGCGTCAAGGTCATAATGTGCTATTGTTCGAACGCAGTTGGACATAATGGGTTGGTTGATAATGCAAAGCTAAAATGTTTAGTATTTTAATACTAAAAAAGTTAGTAACATATCAAAAATCCTATACCCATGCCAAATACAATTGACTCAAAAATGGTTATACTTTTTCATGACAGAGTCTCTTGGAACAATCAGGGTGTTCAGGGCCATTATTACCCTTTCTCCAATTTTCATTTCTCGCCCCCCCAACCTTAATACTATATTCTCCAACATTTTGTATCTTCCATCCTACTAACCTCCAGTTTTATATTTTACATTTTTCCCCGATCTATAGAGACTTTATAGAGATGTTATAGAGACCTTACTCCATAGTTACTCCTCATGTACTCCCCATCTACTCCGTACTAAAGCCGTATCTAAGCCCTACCTGCTCAACCAGTCTGGTATTTGAAAACCATTTTTCACCCACCCCATACCCTAATATCCTCATCTCATTCCCTTCACCCCATTCCTCATTCATCATTTGAATCATTGTCATTCAAGCTTGTCCGCCTCTGGCGGATTCAACTCATTCTTCATTCACCTATATCCCTTCGCCTGCAAATGAAACAACTCCGCATACCTTCCCTCTTGTTGCAGCAATTCTTCATGGCTGCCGATCTCCAGGAGTTCTCCCTTTTCAAGGACCAATATCCGGTCTGCCATCCGGACCGTAGAAAAGCGGTGAGATATCAAAACGGCTGTCTTCCCCTTTGTAAGCTCTGCAAATCGTTGAAACACTTCATACTCTGCTCGGGCATCCAGTGCCGCAGTGGGTTCGTCAAGGATCAGCAGTTGGGCATCGCGCATGTAGGCCCTCGCAAGAGCGATCTTCTGCCATTCTCCGCCCGAAAGTTCAACACCCTGGTGAAAGCGCCGGCCCAGCATCTGGTCGTATTTCCCCGGAAGCTTCTCTACAAGGTAGTGGGCAAGACTTTGTTGTGCAGACGTAACAATCAGATCCTGGTTTTCTTTTTCTTCAATATTACCTACTGCAATGTTTTGCGAAGCTGTCATCTGGTAGCGTAGGTAATCCTGGAAGATAACTCCGATGTTCAACCGAAGTCCGGCAAGGTCATATTCGCGTAGGTCATGGCCATCAAGGTGTATGCTTCCTTCCGTAGGATCGTAAAGGCGTGCTAACAATTTTACCAGCGTGGTTTTACCCGCTCCGTTTTCACCAACCAGCGCCAGTTTCTCTCCGGTATGTAGGGTAAAGTTTAAATGACGGATCGCCCAGCGCTCTGAGTTCGAATATTGGAAACCTACGTCTTCAAAAACAAAACCATGCTTTATAGGGTTAGGGAAAGGCCTTGGATGGACGGCTGCTTTGATGCGGGCCTCTATCTTGAAAAAGTCAAAGAAGTCGGAGAGGAAAATGGCTCCCTGTGATACACTGGTAAAGCGGCCTAAAATACCTTCCAGCAGGCCTCTTAATTGCCGGAACGAGCCTGCCAGGAAGGTAAGGTCGCCAATAGAAAGCTTGCCCTCAATGGTTCTAAGGATGATTACTATATAGGCACCATAGTACCCTGCAGTACCAAGCAGGGTAAAGATCGTGCCCCACACAGATCGCCGTATAGCCAGGTTCTTATTATCCTTATAGAACTGGTTGGACAATGTCTGGAAACGGTCGATCAGGAAGTGGGAGAGATCAAACATTTTGATTTCCTTGGCCGTATCGTCGCTGGCGCCAATATAGCGCAGGTAATCCAGTTCACGTCGCTGCGGTGTTTGCCCACGCGAGAGTGCATAGCTCTTGTCACTGAAATAAGATTCACCCCAGAAAGCTGGTAGCACAGCAACAAGGAGCAGCAGGATCAACCAAGGATTGAAAGTGATCAATCCTACAGACAAAAAGCCCATAGTGATCAGGTCTTGCACCTGCCCTAGTACCTGGGAAAGCAGGATGGTGCGGCCAACAGTTTGCTGCCGGGCGCGTTCCAGTTTGTCATAAAAATTGGCATCCTCAAATTGGTCAAGATCAAGGGTGGCTGCATGTGCCATGATCTTGACAGAGGTGTAATTGGAGAAAAGGTCCCCCAGCAGGCTTTCTGTAAGGATGATCACCCGGTTCAGGGCATCAGAAAGAACTGCCAGTCCAAACTCCAGGGCTACTAGCTCCCAAAGATGCAGCGTACTGCCTTGTGTGCTACCGCCGTGCGTGATCGCTACTACTTCATCAATGATCAGCTTGCCTACATATAGTACAGTAACTGGTATAGCAGATCGGGCTATCCGGAGGATAGCATTGGTGGCAGTGAGCCGCGGACTGGTATGCCATACGAGTTTAAAAAATTGGGGTAGATTTCGTAGTGCCGATAGGCGGTCTTTGAAACTTAATTCCTGCACTGTACTCTTTGCTCCTGGCGCCCTGTTATAATGGTCTCTTCCTGCACTCATACCTGCAAATTAAGCAATCGGCTGAATGAAGGAAGAATGCGTTTTCATTGCTAAGGGAAGATGATTATTCAGTTTGGACCAATGTATATGAAAATTGTTTTTTATGTTTGATGATTAACAACTTCACCCAAGTTGATTACTCAACTCATCCCCTTCTGGATTACCATGATCACTTTCTCTTTCAAGGCCTGCAATAAAGTTGTCACAGTTTGGGCAGTGTACCTCCCTTAACTTGGATATGCCGTACAAGTCAATAATATTGGTTTCAGATCCTAAGCCCTTCCAGTTACAATGTGGACAAGTAATTATTGTTTCATCAAAGTCTTTTGCAGAAAAAAACTCTTTCATGCTTTTTTGCATCATACTGCAAGGATTATACCCGATATGATTGTAGTTAATGTTGGTATAGCTATAAAAAAAGGCAGCAGAAAGGCTGCCTTTTTTGCTATTAGCATATAATCTAATATCATCCGCTCATTCGCTTATTCATATCAAATATTGAAGCTTGCTTCAATATCTCTCCAATCTGCTTCGGTTCTTCACAGGTCTTTTCTGTTGGGCCTAAAGTCTTCAGAGCGGCATCCTTCTCATCTTTGATTTTCATAAATGCCTCATGCCGTTCAGCCCGGTATTTATCAAGTAAGGTCATTACCTGGTAATGGCTGATCAGGCTTTTGATGGAGCCATACTTGCCGGCTTTAGCCCTTTCAAAAAAGAGAATAATATCCTCCAGGCTCAGTTGGTCTTCCTGTGCTGTCAGGATCAGGTCGCAGGCGCAAACACTCATTCTGGTGTCGTTCAGCTTTTTTGTTTTAGGTATAGGTAATGAGAAAGTAAAGGCTTTTACGATCATCAGTAATAAATGGTACATACGTTTAACACCGAATTCCTGTACCAGTGCAGGGATGCGGTCCTGGAGTGGAATAGACAGCAGTAACGGAAAGTTTACTTCACCGTCTTTGCTGTATTGCTGTTGTACTAGGTTGGTTATTAACTCGTACTCCAGTGTATTTACATATTGTTTTGGCGCTCGTTTAGCTGTGGTCTTAGGGGTCCCTGTCCCCTTGACAGGCTGAACTGCTACCATGTTTCTTAGATTCATAATTACACCTCATGCCTTCGGTCACCGAAGGCTTTATTTAATAATCTATTTAAAGAACTATGCTACTTACACTTTACATTGCGAATCTATGCCGCGCTGCTCCTCCCTTTTAAGGAGTGAGGGTGAAATTTCCTTTTGAGTAGCTGCAGGCGTTGGTAAAGGCTCCCCAAAACCAGATAAGCATTGCCCACATTGGGTTCTATTTTGTGCCATTCCTGGTTTCCATCCATGACATACAGCTCGTCCTGGGGACTCGCGCAAACGCCCCAGGCCTGGAAGGGGAAAGTGTGCGGAGATGTTCTAACCTCCAGGGCGGTGTCGAAGTACAAGTATTCGTGCCCCGCCAGTTCTTTCACAATGTCAATACAATCTTGAGTGATGGTTTTCATGTTCGCTTATTTTATTTGCCCAACGTGATTCTGTATGTAGACTTCGAAATTTTTAAAGGGCCTTCAAAAACTTCCCCTGTTTCGTTATCCACCCACATTTTACCTGGTGCAATCCGGCGTAGCTTTTCTTCTAATGCTTTTCGCTTCTCTGTGAGTTCCTGGATCTCTTGCTCCAAAGAGCGCCAGCTTGCATCCTGGGAGTAATCATAGTTTACGCCTGCCTCGCAGATTTCCAGTTTGGCGCCAGAGGGTGTTGCAGCTTTGCCATTATGCTTGATGATCTCGTCGCGCAATATTTCCACAAACCTTTCATCCCTTCTCACCTGCTTTGCAAATTCTTCCATGGCTGCAATAGCTTCAGCTACCTGGAAAATATAGCTATTATCTTCCAGGACATTCTCTACCGATTGCCTGGCCAGTTTGCTGATTTGAGTTTTCGTCAGGCCCTCGCGAATCGCCGGTAACGGGTTATGCTGCGTTAAGTGTTTTGCCATTAATCTGGTTTCTACGGTTAGAAATTAATTGCTGTAAAATCGGATTTACATCCACATCGGTTTTAAACTTATTGTATAATTCCACCAGTTCTTTTTGAGTCTTGCATTGCTGAATGCGCTCATGCCATTCACTTCCGGGTTGTACCTTGAACGCTTCTTCACCTTGTTCGCACCATTGGTGAATCAGTTCACCTGTCTTTTCAGTTGGCACAAAAGCTGGTTTGTTCATGAACATGCCTGTTCTGTCCTTGCTGGCAGTAGCATTGTGATTGATATCCAATTCCAGGTTAATGGTTAGTTCATATTCAAAACCTTCGCGTGTTACTTCTTTTAAGCCGGCTTTCTCCACCTTTAACTTGCCGTTATTGTCCTTGATCATTTCATAATCTTGTTTACGGCGTACAGTGGTGATGATATGGCTGGTGCTTTGAGTGATCGCATCAATGAATGACTGGTGTCGTGGGGTTACTTTCGCCCAGTCCTGGTATCTGCCACCCAATGATTCCACAATTTCCAGGCAACCACCTTTGCCATCCCATTCGTGGGAGATGCTGTCTACTATGATTACTTCCATGCCGGCCTTCTCGCATTCCTTTATCGCTTCCACATATTTTTCAGGAGTAAAAGGGGCTGTCATTGGAAGTACATTGAAGTCGCCCAGGTGGGCATACAGGTCCGCGCTGCTGTTTTCGGAATCAATAATGGCAATCTTATTCCAGTCTCCACTAATGCCGTGAGCAATTAAAAGGGCTGAATAGGTTTTACCACCCCCGCTTACTGCAGAAAGTCCAAGGCGTATTTTTGCTTTTTGACGTGTCGCTTTTCTTAATTTCATGGTGTTTTCAATAGTTTTTTAGTAATCTGTCAGGAGAAAATCTTTAAGCAGCAAGTCCATTGGCTGGTTTGGAGAGAAACAGGCTGGGAACATACCGGATAGCTGCTTCAGTAATGTCATCCAGCATCCCTGATACTTCAATGACTGGTTTTATATCAGTGTCGTTCCATTTAATAAAGTCTATATCCACATCATACCTGCTGTTTTCTGTATCAAAAGGCGAAACAGCCGGATTGAAATATGCCGTTCCTTCCACCACTAGGTCACCAACTCGTTCGGTTACTATGCGGTAATTGCGCACAACCTTTTGTGTGAGTGGGTAGTGAAAACTAAACTCCCTTGTCACTTTCTGTTTCATGTGCTTGTTTCGTTTGGAAATGTGAATTTTTGCTCTAAATTTGTGAAGGATAAAGTTACAAAATTTCACATTATCCACACGAAATTCACATTTATATTCACAATTGCTTAACAGCTATGTTTTCTGCTCATAACATCAAGAAAATCAGAGAGTTATATAGTATGACCCAGGAGCAGTTTGCGCTCTCTTTGGGCATTACGCGCGAGTTGGTAAATAAGATCGAAAAGGGCAAAACAAAGGTCAGTCGGAGCACGATTTTACGCATTGAAAAATTTGTGAGGGAGCGGGAGAGTGAATTTTATTCACAGGATGCAATTGTCATCGGACAACCAGTAACTTCTGAAGTATCTTCCCTTCCTTATCATGTGCAGCGGCGCGAGCAAAAAGTGGAAAGAAAGACCGTTTGGGTGCCCCTGGTAGGAGTAAAGGCTCAGGCTGGTTATGTGAAAGGATATGAGCAGGTAGACTTCATCGAAAGTCTTGAAAAATATTCATTGCCACCAGGTGTCCACCCAGGGGGCGCTCAATGGAGTTATTTTGAGATCGACGGAGATAGTATGGAGCCTACCTTTTCTTCTGGGGATGTAATCCTGGCCAGCATGGTACATGCAGAAGATTGGCAGGATATCAAGAATTTGAATGTCTATGTGATCCTCACAGCAGATTCCCTGCTGGTGAAAAGAATCATCCGTCAATCTAGCCGGGAGTGGATCCTGGTAAGTGATAATACAGAGGTTTTTCCTCATAAAACCATTCCGGTAAGTGACATCAGGGAGCTTTGGATCTTCCGTCGCCATATTCATGCTAAGGTTCCGGTTCCGGAACATCTTCTGGCGGAATAATATTCTTCAAAATCGGTACATATTTTCTAGGTCTGCCATTGCCTTCTTTGCATGGTTCCCCCGCCATTGCTGCCGGCATATCTTCTGTGCCTTGTCTGAACCGTTTGTTGGTAGTGCAGCCCTTCCAAATTCTGGTTCGGACAAATCCTGATTCGAATAATATATTTCTCCTTAATTTTAGCGCCTTTATTAATGTACCTATGCCTTCTAATGCAAACCGACAGTTTTTAGATTTTGAGAAACCTATTAAGGATTTAATAGATGAAATTGAGCGATTAAAACATACTTCGGAGCACAAAAAAATTGATTATTCAGATACAATTGCCCGCCTGGAAGAGAATATCCTGGAAAAAAGAAAGGAGCTCACACAAAATTTGACTAGTTGGCAGCGTGTGCAGTTAAGCCGCCATCCGGACCGTCCCTACACATTGAAATACATCGACAAGATGATGACCAACTTTGTGGAGCTGCACGGCGACCGCAATGTAAAGGACGATAAGGCTATGGTGGGTGGCTTTTGCCAGTTGGAAGGAGAAACCGTTATGGTGATTGGTCAGCAGAAAGGGATCAACACCAAGGCGCGCCAGCTGCGCAACTTCGGGATGGCCAATCCTGAAGGCTACCGCAAAGCACTGCGGCTGATGAAACTGGCCGAGAAATTCAACAAACCGGTCATTACTTTTATTGATACCCCAGGTGCCTATCCTGGGCTTGAAGCTGAGGAAAGGGGACAAGGAGAAGCGATTGCCCGCAATATATATGAGATGATCCGCCTGAAAGTACCGGTAATTTGCGTCATCATTGGCGAGGGTGCTTCTGGTGGCGCTCTTGGCATCGGCGTTGGTGATCGGGTTTTTATGATGGAGAATACCTGGTATACGGTAATTTCGCCGGAAAGTTGCAGTTCAATCCTTTGGCGTACCTGGGAAAAGAAACAGGTGGCCGCCGACCAATTGCGACTGACAGCTGATAATATGCTTAGTTTTGGATTGATCGATGGAATCATTCCTGAACCTGATGGCGGGGCGCACTGGGATTATAACCAGGCTGCTCAAATGTTAAAAGATTTTATATTACCGGTATTGCAGGAAATAAAACAAATACCGGTTGAAGATCGCGTGAATCAGCGGATCGAGAAATTTAGTAAAATGGGATTCTGGGAGGAAGCAAACACCGAAGCGCAAGGCTAATGTGATTTCAAAGGATCTGACAGAAACAAATTGTTTTCGTAATTCGTAACTCGTAATTTTTTTATGTCTTTAAAAGCTTTATTGCGTGGAACTGGTGTGGCTTTAGTTACTCCATTCAAAAAAGATCATTCGGTAGACTACGATGCTTTAGATAAGCTGATAAATTTCGTTATCAATGGCGGTGCACAATACATGGTTTCATTGGGCACTACCGGCGAAACTCCCGTTTTGTCAAAGGAAGAAAAGCTGGAAATCTTCAATCGTACTTGTGATGCCGTTGCCGGACGTGTTCCTGTGGTGATTGGAATCGGTGGTAATAACACACAAGAGGTGATCAAGGAAATAGAAAGTTTTCCCCTGGAAAAAGCTGTTGCTATTTTATCCGCTAGCCCTTACTATAATAAACCTTCACAGGAAGGCATTTACCAGCATTACAAAGCTTTGGCCGCAGCCGCTCCAAAGCCGGTTATTTTGTACAATGTTCCCGGCCGCACTGGCTCTAATATATCTGCTCAAACTACATTGCGCCTTGCGAAAGAGGTAGAGAATATTGCAGGTATCAAGGAGGCTAGTGGCAACATGATCCAATGTATGCACATCCTTAAGGATAAGCCAAAAGATTTCCTGGTAACCAGTGGGGATGATCATACCACCTTGCCGCTGATCGCTTGTGGAATTGATGGCGTGATCAGCGTGGCAGCCAACTGCTTCCCTAAAGATTTTTGTGCCATGGTTCTGGAAGCTTTAAATGGCAACTTTGAAAAAGCTCAATCTTTGCATTTTTCGCTACTTGAAGGCTTTGACCTGCTGTTCGCAGAAAATAACCCCGCCGGTGTAAAAGCATTCTTATATGAATTGGGAGTTATAGATAATCAATTGCGACTGCCGTTGGTGCCGCTAAGTGAAGGCATTCATGTGCAGGTAAAGAAGTTCCTGGCAAGTTTACAATAAGTCCTGGTATAAATTATTCATTGACAGCCCCGGATGTTTCCAAGCTCCGGGGCTTTGTTTTTCTATTTCCGACTCAAACTGGCAAGTAAATTTCAAACCTCGTCCCTTTATCCTTTTCACTCTGAACCTTTATATAGCCTTTGTGGTTTTGTACTATTTTTTTGCAAATGGTCAATCCAATACCAGTTCCGGGATAATTACTTTGGCTGTGTAGCCGGGAAAATAATTCAAAAACCTTTTCTGCATATTCCTGGCTAAAGCCAATGCCATTGTCATTATAAACAATCTTATGATAATGTTCTTGGCTTCCGGTAATCTGTTCTGGCTTTTCTTCGCCATCAACGATGCTGCACTGAATAGTAATATAAGGAGACTCCCAGTCTTTGCGGTATTTTAGCGAATTACTGATCAGGTTTTCAAACAGTTGCGTAATCTGGAAAGGGATCGCCCTGATCGTTGGCAAGTTGGGAGCTTCAATAACAGCATTATTTTCTTCAATGCTTTCTTTCATACTTTCCCGCAATTCCTGCAACACGCTTTTAAGGTCTACTTCTGAAAAATCTTCCTTTGCTGCACTTACCCTTGTATAGGCCATAAGATCATTCAATAATAGCTGCAAACGATCTGCGGCAAATACCAATCGTTGGAAGTTGTGCTTGCTTTTTTCTGAAAGTTTATGATAATCTACATCCATGATCATGCTGCTGAAAGTTTTTATTTTCCGTACAGGCTCCTTAAGATCATGGCTGGCAATATAGTTGAACGATTCAAGCTCCTCATTTGATTGCTCCAGCTCATTCTTTTTCTCTTCCAGGTCAATATTGCTTTGGGATAATTGTTTCTGGAAATTATTGGAAATAGAGAGCTGTCTGGAAAGTTGATAAAAAGCAGCAGAAATAATAATAAGAGCTGTGATGATCAGTGCTATGGCCAGGGCTGGAGTAAACTGACTATACTTCTTTCTTTCCTTATCACTTTCCATAAATGCATTCATCTGTTCTGTCTGCATTTTGCTGACCAGCAGACGGATCTTGTCCATAGTAACATTGCTTTGTAAAAGGGCCATTTGTTTCCTGGCTGGCTCGTGGTTTTGCGCATAAAAAACAGCTGTTGAATCTAGCCTTTGAAATCTTTGAAGAGTTAATCTTCTCAGGTTTGACAAGTTTTTTTCCTGGTGGGGCTCGGAAATCATATTTTCCAGTTCGTACATGAGTTGCCATACTTTCTTCTGTGAGTCCCGGCTTGGTTCAAGGTACATGGAATCGTTTGTTAGTAAAAATCCTCTCTGAGAATTCTCTGCATCTTTCAGGTAAGAAATGACCTGCTCCAATTTTAGTGTAATGGAATTGCTTTGATTGAGTAGGTTATAAGAGGCGAAAAGGTTGCTAAAGCTCAAATAAAGAATTACTGAAATGGATAAAAGAACGACGACGGCCGCTGCAAATATCCATTTGATAATTCTGGTTGGCAGGTATATTTCTTTCATAGGTTGATGGTTAGATTGATAGTGTCGGACCTATGGCGAAAACTGTGCTAAAAAATTAATTCCCTCTATAAAGTTTTAATCATTACCATATCTTAATATGTATCACTTAAAGAATTTCACTTAGTGTACTTCATAGGTTAAACCTTCTAAAGCCAGGTCTGTATTGGGAAAAACATCCTTAGCTTCTTTCAGAAAAGTATCCAGCGAATTGTATTTTGAACTGAAATGCCCAATGAGTAATTTTCTTACCCCAGCTTTCTTTGCAAGGACTGCTGCCTGTTTGGTGGTGGAATGAAAACGTTCATAAGCTTTATCACGCATATTATCATGATAAGTGGCTTCATGGTAAATCATATCTGCGCCGCTTATATGGGGGATAATGGATTCATCATACCTTGTATCCGCACAGAAGGCATATATTTTCCCTCTTTCAGGCGCAGCAGTTACAGTGTCGTTCTTTATTCTTTCTCCTCTTGATGTAATGTAATCCAGGCCATTTTGCAGGCTACTGTAAAAAGTTACGGGGATACGTAACTGCCGTACCCTGTCTAAGAGCAGCTTTCTTTTACTCATTTTTTCTTCAAAAACAAAGCCATAGCATTCTATACGGTGATCCGTTCTGAAGCAACTGATCTTGATCTTATCATTATCAACCAAAACTTCATTTTGCGTCAGTGTGTGAAAATGCAACGGGTAGCACATATGCGTATGTGCTGCGGCAAACTGCAATTCAATGATCTGCTGTAGAGGAGACGGACCAAAGACATGTAATTCACTTGTATGTGAAAGTAAATTGAATGAATTGAGCAATCCCGCCAGGCCAAAATAATGATCGCCATGCAGGTGTGAGATAAAGATTTGCGAAATTTTGCTGCGGCGAATCTTATATCGGATCATCTGGATTTGCGTTCCTTCACCGCAATCAACAAGGTAACTTGTTCCGTCGTGCGAAACTACCTGGCTGGTTGGATGCCGGTTGTAGGCCGGGACTGCAGAATTGTTCCCTAAAATCGTCACCGATAGCATTTCATAAAATTAAGGTTAATGCAGTACACTCGCTTTATCCTAACTAAACCGGAAAGTTACTTAGGGTTTGTTCGATTTGTGGGCGGTAACTGCTGCCAAACAAATACAGATGAATCAATAATGGATATAAGTTACAAATCTTCCATTGTTCTTGGTAGTTGTTCGGCAAAGGAAGATAATAATGATAAGCTTCGTAAAATGCTTTGTCAAATCCTCCAAAAAGTGTAGTCATTGCAAGGTCAATAGAACGGTGACCAAAATATATGGCAGGATCAATTAAGACAGGTTCTTCATTGTCGTTGCACATAAAGTTCCCGCTCCAAAGATCGCCATGCAGTAGGGCAGGGGGCTCCGGTTCAAAAACAGCACTCAATTGATCACAAACCTTTTCTAGCTTCTGGTGATGTTTAACTGTTAAAAGATTCGCCTGCAGGCAACGCTCTGCCAAGGGCATCAACCTCTGGCTGGCAAAAAAAGAACTCCAGTCTTCCGTCCATGGATTGGACTGCTCTATGCTGCCCATATAGTTTTGTTCTTCCCACCCAAAATGGCTGTTTGTTATGGAATGCAGTGCTGCCAGTTGGGAACCAAATGATTTCCAGAATTGATGAGTTTTAGTACCACTTTTGATCCATTCCAATATCAGGACTTGTTCCGATTCTGTTTCTATACAATGTAATACTCCAGGTGCCTTAATAATTTTTTGGCTGGAAATATACCTTAGGGCATTGGCTTCTTTTTGAAACAAATGGGGAAACTTTGATGCATTATTGATTTTATAAAAAAAGTTTTGGCCATCAGCTGTTAGCCTTCCAGTCTCATTGATGCTGCCCCCACCTACCAATTCAAAATGTAAACTTCCTTCGGGAATCTTTAAATTTTGTGCAATAATATTGTGTAAGGTAGGGTTCATAGAAGTACAAGAGGAGTAGTTGAATTGACTCCTGTCGTGGTTAATTACTATAAGTTAACTGTAATAAAATTTAGATTTCATCTCCCTCATCATTTAACAGCTCTCTTTCAATTTCTTCCATTTGCACAATATCCCAGGCTTCACTTTCAGTTGGCGTGATGTTCATCAACTCAAGCAAATTTGCTTTTTCTAAAAAGTCTTCTACCTCGCGGTTTATATTGCAGATCACAAAAGAGGCATTGTTATCATAAAAGTGTTGTTGTAACTTTACGACAAGTTCGGCTGCATCTTCATCTAAATGTTTTACATCTTTAACATTTAGCACTACATTTGGAATACTAGTTTGTAAAATAGGCGCAAGTTGTTCATATAGATCTGCTGCCATATTAGCAGTTAAATGGCTGGATACCACGCGAATGGCATGAAATTTTTCTTTGGTATCAGTTTTGACTTCCATAATTACTTCGGGGAAAAGAGTTAACAATTATTGCTCAACTTCCCCTCAAAAATATTCGTATTATTGTTATAAAGCAATTAGAAAACAAATGGATAATAATTTTTCTTCACAAGTAAAGGAAATCATCTCGTTCAGCAGGGAAGAAGCTTTGCGGTTGGGTAACGATTTCATTGGAACGGAACATTTGCTTCTGGGCTTGATTCGTGAAGGTGATAATACTGCGGTGCGGATTTTGAAGACCTTCAATGTAGATCTTTATGAACTGAGAAAGGAAGTAGAATTGGCTGTTAAAGATAAGACTGGTAAAAACATTGCTAATATTAATAGTTTGCCGCTGACAAAGCAGGCTGAAAAAGTAATCAGGGTTACCGTTTTGGAAGCTAAAGCATTAAAAAGTCCTACAGTAGAAACTGAACACTTGATGCTTTCAATTCTCAAGAACAAGGAAAACATTGCAACTCAAATCTTAAATCAATTTGACGTGGATTACGACATCTTTAGACAAGAACTAGGAATGGTTAAGTCCAACGACGTTAGAGCTGAGTATCAGGAAGAGGGTGATGATGATTTTGATGATGAAAAAAAGTACTCACAACAAAAATCTCGTCAGGCGGGTGCCACAAAGAGTAAAACGCCTGTATTGGACAATTTTGGCCGCGATATCACTAAGCTGGCCGAGACTGGTACTTTAGACCCGATTGTTGGGCGCGAAAAGGAGATCGAACGTGTTTCACAAATCCTTTCCCGTCGTAAAAAGAACAATCCTATTTTGATTGGTGAACCTGGTGTTGGTAAAACCGCAATTGTGGAAGGTCTGGCTCTTCGTATTGTACAACGTAAGGTGTCCAGGGTACTGTTCGATAAAAGAGTGATTTCTCTTGACCTCGCTGCCTTAGTGGCAGGTACCAAATACCGCGGCCAGTTTGAAGAACGTATGAAGGCCATCATGAATGAGCTGGAAAAGAATAGGGATGTGATCTTATTCATTGATGAGATCCATACTATAGTAGGTGCTGGTGGAGCTTCTGGTTCTCTGGATGCTTCCAACATCTTTAAACCAGCCTTGGCTCGCGGTGAACTCCAATGCATTGGCGCTTCAACCTTGGACGAGTATCGCATGTACATTGAAAAGGATGGAGCTCTTGACCGTCGTTTCCAAAAGGTAATGGTGGAACCACCAAGTGTAGAGGACACCATTCAGATATTGAACAATATCAAGCCTAAATACGAAGAATATCACAACGTTATTTACGATCAGGAAGCTATTGATGCCTGCGTGAAGCTGAGTGACCGCTACATCACTGACCGCCTGTTGCCTGATAAAGCAATCGACGTGCTGGATGAAGTAGGTGCAAGAGTTCACTTAAAGAACATCAATGTACCTCAGAACGTCCTCGATCTGGAAAAGAAGATAGAAGATATCAAGGTTGAGAAGAACAGAGTCGTGAAAAGCCAGAAGTTTGAAGAAGCAGCTGCTTTGCGCGATACTGAAAAACGCTTGGGCGAAGAACTGGAAAAGGCTAAATCTCAATGGGAAGAGGAAAGCAAGCACAAACGTTACCCGATTGGAGAGGAACAAATAGCTGAGGTGATTAGCATGATGACAGGCATTCCTGTGAAACGGATGGTGGAAGCAGAAACGGAAAAGCTGCGTAAGATGGGTGATGAAATGAAGGCAATGGTAGTAGGCCAGGAAGAGGCAATCGGAAAAGTAGTAAAAGCTATCCAGCGTAACAGGGTAGGCTTGAAAGATCCTAAAAAACCAATTGGTACGTTCATCTTCTTAGGTCCTACCGGTGTAGGTAAAACTGAGCTGGCCCGTTCATTGGCCCGACATATGTTCGACTCTGAAGATGCGCTGATCCGCATAGATATGAGTGAATACATGGAAAAGTTCACCGTTAGCCGTTTGATTGGTGCACCTCCGGGATACGTTGGTTATGAAGAAGGTGGTCAGTTAACAGAAAAAGTCCGTCGTAAGCCTTATAGTGTCATCTTATTAGATGAAATTGAAAAAGCACACCCGGATATATACAACATCCTGTTGCAAGTGCTGGATGATGGCCAGTTGACGGATGGTTTAGGTAGAAAAGTGGACTTCAAGAATACTACCATTATCATGACATCAAATATTGGTGTTCGTCAGTTGAAGGATTTTGGAGAAGGTGTAGGTTTTGCTACACAAGCCCGTCAACAAAATGCTGACGAAAACCATAAGGCAGTAATTGAGAAAGCTTTGAAACGTACTTTCTCGCCAGAGTTCTTGAATCGGATAGATGATGTAATTATCTTCAATTCCCTGACTAAAGAGCACATCTTTGAAATCATCGACATCCTGATGAAAGGTGTTATGAAGCGCCTGAACAACCTGGGCTTCAGTCTGGAATTAACTCCGGATGCTAAGGAATTCCTGGCTGATAAAGGTTATGACCAGCAATTTGGCGCCCGTCCATTGCACCGTGCCATCCAGAAATACCTGGAAGATCCTCTGGCAGAGGAAATCCTTAATATGCACATCAAACAAGGTGACATACTGAAGGCTGACCTGGATAAGGAAAATGGCAAGTTGAAGTTTGAACTGCAAAAGCCAGTAGAAGAAGCGAAAGCTTAAACTGGGTTTCCCTAAAATACAAGGTGCTGATTCAGAATATGAGTCAGCACCTTTTTTATTATCTCCCACCAGCCATAATAACTAATAAGTTCCTCCCACATACAATGTCACGATTTCTGTTGTCACCCTCACCACAATCACCTGACCATTTTGCCCCTTGACTGCAAAATGACCGCCTTTGTCCTGTTTGTCCGCTCAAAACCAAATTATCCTTCGTTGCTGCGCCTTACTTACTCCATACCTAAGCCGTACTTTAGGTATACATCAGCCGTACCTAAGCCTAGGCTACTTCGACCATCCTTCGATCATCCTTCGACTATCCTTCGACCATCTTTCGACTATGCTTCGATCTGAATTGAGCAAATGCTCATAAATAAGGGGAAAACAACCTACAGGCAGAACGCCCTAAAAAGCCCTGAACGGAGGCAATGGAACTGCGCCTAAAGGTACAACACCAATCCCCACCCTCCAAGTTTTGAACCCCCAACTTCAAACTTCAAACTCCAAACCTCATTACCCCATTCGTCATTCTACCCACCCTCTCTCTTTCCTTCAATTCACAATTCACCATTGACCATTCCACTGGCTCCTTACACGGAAATCCAATTCATCCGTTCCTAATCCCCTTGATCTGCGGTTCTATTTTGTTGTTCAGTATATTATTTTCATTTTTGCCAAGTTGAATCGAAGGATTTAAAAGTAGAAGTTGATGAAAAAGAATAAAAAGATCATTATCACGATTGACGGTTGGTCGTCTTGTGGAAAAAGCACAGTGGCAAAAGAGTTAGCTAATGCCTTGGGATATGTCTATGTAGATAGTGGTGCTATGTATCGTGCTATTACCCTTTATTTTTTACGCAATCATATTGATTGGACGCACAAAAAAGCTGTTAAAGAAGCTTTAGAAAACATTAGCCTGGAATTTATATACAATCCTCAGAGTGAAAAGTCAGAAATGTATCTGAACAGTGAGAATGTTGAGTATGTGATCCGTGATTTAGTGATTGCAGAAAAGGTTAGTGAAATCGCTGCCATTAAGGAAGTACGTGAATTTGCAGTGGCGCAGCAGCAAAAAATGGGAGAGAAGAGGGGGATTGTTATGGATGGCAGGGACATAGGAACCATCGTTTTCCCCGATGCTGAGCTCAAGATTTTTATGACTGCAGATAATGCAGTAAGGGTAGAAAGGAGGTTCCAGGAGCTTTATGAGAAAAATCCCAACATAACATTGGAAGAAGTAAAAAATAACCTGGAGCTACGTGATTATATTGATTCCAATCGTGAGATTAGTCCATTGAGAAAGGCTGACAATGCAATCATTCTGGATAATACCCAACTCACTCCAAAAGAACAGTTTCAGAAAGCATTAAAAATGGCCCATGAAGCTATTGAGCATGCATAATAAAAAGAGGGTGTCTCAAAAGTAAGAGACACCCTCTTTTTATTCGGGTAGGGGGTGGAATCAATTTTCATTTATGCGATTCTCAGCGCCTTCATTTTACTTTTGAGACACCCTCTTTTTTATTTATAAAGTAAATTAAGACGATTTGTCATTAATCTTAAGGAGTTCTACTTCAAATATTAAAACTGAGCCCGGAGGGATTGCTCCTGCTCCCTGTGTGCCGTATCCTAACTGGTAAGGAATGTACAGCTTGTATTTTGAACCAAGTGGCATTAATTGTAAGGCTTCTGTCCAGCCACGGATAACGCCGTTTACAGGCAACGATATAGGTTCGCCTCTTTTATATGAGTTGTCAAATTCTTCACCATTCAGGAGTGTGCCCGCATAATGAACCGTAACTGTATCGGTAGCTAATGGTTTAGCGCCGGTACCTTCTTTGATCACTTCATATTGAAGGCCTGATTCTGTTGTTTTCACACCTGGCTTGGTTTTGTTCTGAGCCAAGAATTTTTCTCCGGCTTCAATGTTTCCTTTCGCTTTAGCTTCCTGAGCCTGGTTTACATATTTCATCATGATCATGTTGGCCTCCTCATTGGAAAGCAATACTTTTTTCTTGCCGATTACATCATCAATCGCTTTGTTCACCAGGGCAACGTTGATATTAGAAAAGCCCTGCTGAACATAAAAATTAGCAAAGCTGATACCCATGGCATAGCTGGCAGAATCGTTCAGGTTCTTTAATGTCGTTGATGTTGCTGGTTTTGATGCTACAGAGGTCTTTGTTGTGCCCGCAGGAGTTTTTGGAGCGACTGCCTTTTTTACCTGGGCAGAAGCAGAAATTGCACAAAATAAGCAAGCTGCAATTACGGTTTTCTTCATGTTTAATCTTTTGTTTTAAATAATTCTATAAAATGCTTTTGTTTTGATGTTTTAAACAGTGTTCATGGGTAGCTGTTTTACACGGCTGCAGCATTTTATTTGGCAACTGAATCTGCAAAAATAAAGGTGTAGTATAAATAGAGCCCATAAAAGCTGTTAAGATTCTGAAACAAATGGGTGCGATGAGCGCTTTTTCAAGGAAAAATTTAAAAAGAACGACAAATATGGAAGATTATAAGAGGTTGGTACAAATCAGGTGGTCAGATCTGGATCCAAACTTTCATTTAAGGCACTCAGTTTATTACGATTGGGGGGCTTTTTGCAGGATTGAGTTCTTAAATCAGTTTGGTCTTACTGCAGAGGCAATGTACCAGCTTCAGATTGGGCCGATTCTATTCAGGGAAGAATGTGTATTTAGAAAGGAAATCATTCTGGGCGACGAGATTCATATTTCTTTACAGCTTAGCAAAGCCCGGCCTGATTTCTCCCGTTGGAGTATACAACATGAGATCATAAAAAATAAGTCAACTGTTGCTGCCCGGCTTTCTGTTGATGGCGCCTGGATGCATACACAGCAAAGAAAGCTGATTACTCCTCCTGAGCATGTACACAAAGTGTTTAGCGAAATGCCCCAGGCAAAAGATTTTGCATGGTTATAATGGATGCCTTTTATCCATTGTAAGAAACAAATGTTATTTTATGAGCATTTTGTTCTGCATAACGATGAAGAATCTGCCTGATGGAGGCATTATCTTTTAAAGGCTGTAACTGTTCCTTTAATAGTTCAATGCTATGATCTTTCATGGTGTGGTCAATGTAACCCATGCCAAACAATGTACCCTGTTCTACAACGACACAGGATAATTGATTTTCCTGGAGGCCTTTATCAAATACGATGTAAGAAGGTCTTTCTTTCAAAGAGGCCAGTGCTTCACCTACCCGTATATTGTAAGTGGAGGCTGGCTCCTGATGTTCACAGGCACCGTGACAATAGTTCTCTACAATGCCAATGCATTTTTCATTGTCGGTTTGTACATAACACAAACGTGGACATAATTCGAACTTGGTGATGAGTTTTTTCAGGAAGTTGTGTACATCCACTTTATAATGGAAACTACAAATAGGTTGGCTGTGCCTCCTTTTTTTGTCAATCACAAGTCGCTGATAACCATTCTGATCTTCGTAAACGTAGATGCCATAGATTTCATCCTGGACTTTTTGTGCCTGGTTAAAGAGGGGCCAAAGCCTTTTTATTTCAGCGGCCTCCAGTATGGAGGCCATTAATTCAGTTGCACATTCCTTATAACTAATAGAATAGACATTGCGTAAAAAGTTTTGTCTTTGCCGGCTGTCAGAGTTGTTGCTGAAATGACTGTTGACTCTTTTTTTGATGTTTTTTGCTTTGCCTACATAGACCACCTTCCCTTTTTGATCATGAAAATAATATACGCCGGGCGTTGAAGGTAATTGGGTAAAATGTTGTTTGGGAACATTAGGAGGCAGAATCTGTTCTTTTGAATTCCTTAAAAGGCTAGCTCCAATTGCATTGGCCTTATCGTTTGCCAGGAGTTTTTGAAATAAGACCGTTGTGGCGCCGGCATCCCCACCGGCGCGGTGCCGGTTATTGATCTCTATTTCCAGCGACTGGCAAAGGTTTCCCAAACTATAGGATGGCAAGCCAGGAAAGATTTGCCTGGAAAGCCTTACTGTACAAAGCTTTTTCTCATGGAAGCCATAACCATAGTGCTCCAGGTGACTTTTTACGAAAGAGTAATCAAAGTTTACATTATGGGCCACAAAGATGTTCCCCTGGAGCAACGTGAAAACCTGTTGCGCCACTTCTTCAAATTGGGGGGCATCCTGCACCATTTCGTTGGAAATACCTGTGAACGCCTGTATGTATTTAGGAATAGTTTGATTAGGATTGATGAGTGTTTCAAACTCTTCTGTAACCTTTTCACCATCAAAAATGCGAATTGCAATTTCTATGATCCCATTTGCTGCAGCGTAACCACCAGTTGTTTCAATATCTACAATAGCATACATCGTCTTTGATTACTTTTGAAATTTCAGGAAAAGAGATCGAAGTTCTAAAAAAGTTAGCAATGCAGCAATTGAATGAGAAATTTTTAATGTTTTACAACAGACTTCTAAAGGTTTATAAACATTTAAGTAAGCAGGCAGCCAGGCAGGGCATTGCTTGTTACCGCGTTTATGACCATGACTTGCCTGAATTTCCCTTGCTGGTCGAAATTTATGAGTCCAAGCTGTACGTTGCTGAATATAAGCGCAGGCATGAAATGTCGGAAGATGCCCATGAAGCGTGGCTTGAGCAATGTAAGGCTGTAATGTCTGAAGTGCTTTCTGTTAAGATAGAAGATATATATGTTCGAATGAGACAGCGCAAGGCTGGCCGGTTGGGTCAGTATCAAAAGCTGGAAGAATCGAAAAGTGAATTTGTAGTAACAGAAAATGGTTTACAATTTATTGTTAACCTGGTAGATTATTTAGATACCGGTTTATTTCTTGACCATAGAGTCACGCGACAGATGGTTCGGGAGCTGTCAAAAGATAAAAAGGTGCTTAATCTTTTTTGTTATACCGGATCTTTTTCAGTTTACGCAGCAGCAGGAGGAGCTAAAGAGGTGGTATCGGTTGATTTGTCAAAAACGTATTTGGTTTGGGCCGATCGTAATATGAGACTCAACTTTCCTGAATTTAAAAGCCATTCAATAGTACATGCTGATGTAAAACAGGAATTGGGAAGAATGCAGGATGGCGCTTTTGATATCATTGTGATGGATCCGCCAACATTCAGCAATAGCAAGAGAATGGACGATTTCCTGGATATTCAGCGCGATCACGCAGAATTGATCAATGAATGTGTTCGTTTATTAAGTCCCGATGGCGTGTTGTTCTTTAGTACAAACTTCCGGAAATTTCAGATAGAGCACGAAAAGATAAAAGCATCAAATATCAAAGACATCACAAAAGTCACGACTCCTTTTGACTTCTCAGGTAAGCTTCATCGATATTGCTTTAAAATCAGTAAATAAATAAGCCGCTGTTTATCAGCGGCTTATTATATCATCAACATATATTTATAATAAAAAGGGTGTCTTATTTATGCTAATTTAACAGTTTCTTTCGATTATCAAAAATAAATTAATATAAAAATCCTAAAGCGATTTTGTCATTGGCATTGAAGGGACGGTTAACACCACTTCCAATACATGCAAGCATCCAGGAATTTGCATCCGGACCTGAAGGAGTACCTGGAATTTGAACGGCACCAACGCCATTTTTTGCTTGTCCTTCGTTTCCACCGTAACCGCAACTATAAGATCTTCTCATATAATCTGTATGACGGAGTCCGATGCAATGTCCCATTTCATGTGACATAATGGTAGCAATGTAGTTGGTATTGGTTGGATCAACTACAGTGCTATAGTGGTATGTATTCATTTGGATTTGGTTGTATGGGGCACCGGTACTGGTTGGAAAGCCTGCTGATCCAAGTGTACTGCTATTTTCATAAAAGGCAACTACAGTAATATCTGCTCCTGTGGTCACTCTTTGAAAGGTAATCTGAAGATTTTCTGCATTGTAGCGCCTGATAGCTTCATCTAAAGCTGCAGAAAAAGCTGCTTCATGCTGAGATGAGCTGTTGTTTAGTGCTATTTTAATAACAGGATGTTTTGAAATGCTAACCAGGTTAAATGTGCGGTATTGCTCTTCCTGGGCAATAATCATATTAGGTGAGGTAGAAGTACTGTTCAATTCGCTTTCAGTTAATATGATATCACCTTCAACTAAGTAGCCGCCGGCAATTTTTTGTACTTCCTGGGATCCAAATCCCAAATTCTGGATCTTCGTCAATGTTTCCTGTGATACGCTGTTTGTTGCTTGCTTGGCATCTTTTTTACAGGATACGAAACTTGTCACTAAAAGACCTACAGTAATAATACTTAATGTGAGCTTCTTCATGTGGTTTTCGAATTTTTAAGGGATGAATTATTGATAAGCTTCAAAATAGGTTATTTTAACAATTAATGCAATCATTCTTTAATTTTTTTAATAAATAAAGAGTTGTGTCGGATTTGATGAGTTTCGCTAATTTGTTATTTAAAAGATGGTAATAAATTATAAATTTCTTTGATTAATGCTGCGATCCTCTATTTTGATGATATCCTTTTTTTTCTTCCTGGTAAGCTTTGCCCAAAAAGATACCAGCAGATTCAGGTACCGGCAACTTTCTGTTGATCTGCAGCGATTAATTTCAAAAAAGGAGAAGGATAGCGTAGAAATTGTAGTGGCTATCAATAAAGACAGCAGCTTGCCAAGGACTGGGCTAAAATTCAGGTTATTGGAGCATTATCTTCCGGCAAACATTATAAAAATAAAGGTGAAGCAGGATCAACTGGAAGAAGTACTGAAACTGTTTAATCCCAAATTTGCCAGTATTTCCCACCAGCCTAAAGAAGAACTTACTACCGGTAGTCTTGATATTTCCCTGAACAAGTTGAATTATGCTCATAGTTTACTTCCCGAGGTAAATGGAGAAGGGGTAGTCATTTCAATTAAGGAACAGCAGTTTGATTCTACTGATATTGATTACCAGAATCGTTATTTCAATTCTGGCAGGGCCGCCAACAGTATGACGACGCATGCTTCTATTATGGCCACTATAGCAGCCGGGGCTGCAAATTCTTCGCCTTTTGCAATGGGGGCAGCTCCTGCCAGTACTATTACATCTTCCAGCTTTTCTTCACTTTTACCAGATCCTGATTCTGTGTTCCAAAAGTATAATATTACCATCCAGAATCACTCCTATGGGACAGCTGTTGAAAGTTTTTACGGGAACGAAGCTTTTGCTTATGATGTAAGTGCTACAAATAATCCGGGTTTGTTGCATGTTTTTTCCAGCGGCAACTCAGGGGATACTTCTGGCTCGAATGGTTTATACGTTGGTCTTAAAGGTTATGGAAACCTCACCGGGAATTTCAAGCATGCTAAAAACATACTGACTGTAGGTGCTGTTGATTCATTTAATGTTGTAGAGTCCCGGAGTTCTAAAGGGCCCGCCTTTGATGGCAGGGTTAAGCCTGAACTAGTGGCATTTGGAGCTGATGGCAGTTCTGGTGCAGCAGCCATGGTTTCTGGAGCGATCGCTTTGGTGCAACAGGCTTACAGGAACAGTCATAGTGGGATTACTCCGGATGCTGCACTGGTTAAAGCGGTGATCATCAATAGTGCTGATGATATTGGAAATTTACATGTTGATTATTCTTCCGGATATGGGAGCTTGAATGCCTGGAAAGCTGTTTCAACTGTTTTGGAGAACCGAATTTTATCTGATTCCGTTTCCAGTGGAGCGTCAAAAACTTTCCCTATATCTATCCCAGCGGGTGTTTTACAATTAAAGGTAACTGTAGCATGGACTGATGTTCCTGCTGCTCCTAATGCTGTTAAGGCATTAGTCAACGATGTTGATGCAAAGCTGCTATCGCCAGCAACCAATGAAAGCTGGTTGCCGTGGGTACTTAGCTCATTTCCTCATGTTGATTCTTTACAAAGGCCGGCACATAGGATGCTGGATACTTTAAATAATGTAGAACAAATTACAATTGATCATCCACAACCAGGCATTTACTTACTACAGGTAAAAGGAACAAGGATCACAACAGACAGGCAGAAGATCTTTGCAGCCATTCAAATGGATACAGCAAATAGTTTTACGTGGACCTTTCCTTCTAATGGTAGTCAGATCATTGCTGGCGATAATAATATATTACGCTGGCAAACTGATCTGGCAGGTGCCGCAAAGCTGGAATATTCGTATGATGGCAGCAATTGGCAGACCATTTCGGATCGTGTATCCCTGGAGAAAGCGTATTATAGATGGCAGGCTCCGGATGTTATGAAAAAGGCAATCCTGCGTATGTCTGTCAATTCTTTACCAGAGGTTATATCTGATACATTTGTCATCAGCAAGCAAACAAGGGTGCAGGTAGGTTTTAATTGTGAAGATTCTTTTTTATTGTATTGGAATGCTTTGCCTGCAATCAGCAATTACCAGATTTACCGGTTGGGCGACCAATATTTGCAGCCTGTTACGGCGGCCCAGGATACCTTTATAGTGGTACAAAAATCGCAGGATCAATCATTGTTTTATGCTGTTGCTCCGGTTGTCGATGGATTACCAGGAATAAAAAGCTATACAATCAATTATGCAGCACTAGGTGTAGGCTGTTATTTAAGAGGTTTTTATGTACTGGAAAAGACGGATGCTTTTGTTGTGCTGAAAGCTGAGTTGGGAAGTCTTTATAATGTAATTCAAATCACTCTACAAAAAAGGATTGGAAATAATTTTGTTGATGTATCATCTATAAGTAGCCCTCTCGACCTTTCTTTTTTGTTCAGGGACAGTACATTGGTTCAAGGTATCCAGTATTATCGTTTGCAACTCAGGCTGTTGAATGGCGCTGCTGTATATAGTGAGATCGTTCCAGTCTTTCATTTTTCTTCTTTGCCTGTAGTGGTTTATCCGAATCCAGTACAACAAGGCATACCGGTTAGTTTATTAACAAGTGAGCCAGGTAGGTATCAAATCGATATTATTGATGTTCAGGGCCGGAAAGTAAAAGAATACAAACTTCAAAACCAGGAGGAAAGGATTCCTCTTATTCTTTCAAAAGGTATTTATTTTATCCGGATTCTAAGTGATGAGGGTAAAGTTGGGGTGCAAAAGTTAGTGGTGTATTAACCGCGGATTAATAGGATTTTTCGCAGTGGAATGGACAGGAAGGACGATTTGAATGACGAATGGGGGAGAGAAGATGATGCATGATAGAGGGATTTCGGATTCGGAGGTAGGGGTTGGGGTTGGAGGGGGAAGTGAAGAGGGAATTAGGAAGGGGTCAAAATCTGTTTCGTGCTTCAGGTATGCTTTAAGTATGCTTCAGGTGTGCTTCAGGTGTGCTTGAACTATACTCCGGGTATACTATAGGTATACTCTAGGTATACTTTAGGTATACTTAAGGTATACTGAAGCTACGAAGGATGCATGTGGTTTTGGTGGTCAAAACCGGACAAAAGCGGTCAATTCCTGTAAAAAGCGGTAAGAGCAGGGGGGAAGGATGGTGGGGTTGGGTGGCAAGGGGAGGGGGCGGTATTGGTTTGGGAAGTGGAAATTGCTGAAATAAGTATTGAGTGGGTTGGTGGGGATAGGGGGATTGAAGAATTAAGGATGGATTGGGCTTTAATATTTGTAGGGATGTTGAGCATTTGTGGGAGATCATATTAAAAAAGGCTGGCTCATATTTTTGAGTCAGCCCTTTTAAATTCACTGAGTTGTGAGGAGTTATGCCAATGTTTTTAATACATCGTTCATGTTGCGAACTGCATCTGCACTCTTGCTAAACAGCGCTTGTTCGTCTGCGTTCAACTTATAGTCGATTACTTTTTCCCAGCCATTTTTGCCAAGGATTACAGGTACACCCATGCAAATGTCATTTTGCCCGTACTCACCTTCAAGCGCAACACTACAAGCAATTAATTTCTTTTCGTCTCTTACAATGGCTTCTACCATTGCTGCACCAGCTGCACCCGGAGCGTACCAGGCAGAGGTTCCAATTAATTTGGTTAAAGTGGCGCCACCAACCATTGTGTCAGCAATAATTTGTTTTTGTTGTTCTTCGCTTAAGAAGTTGGTTACAGGCACGCTGTTCCATGTTGCATAGCGAATCAGCGGAATCATTGTTGTGTCACCGTGGCCACCAATAACAATTGCATTCAAATCAGCTGGAGAGCAGTTCAGTGCCTGGCTCAGGTAGCATTTGAAACGGGCGCTATCCAATGCACCACCCATACCGATTATGCGGTTCTTTGGTAAACCGGTTGCTTGCAGGGCCAGATAAGTCATTGTGTCCATTGGGTTGCTGATGATGATCAAGATAGCATCTGGAGAGTGCTTCAAGATGTTTTCTGCAACACCTCTAACGATATTAGCGTTCACCCCGATCAGTTCTTCGCGGGTCATGCCTGGTTTACGAGGGAGGCCTGAAGTGATCACTACTACATCAGAGCCAGCAGTTTTACTGTAGTCGTTTGTGCTGCCAATAATTTTTGTGTCGAAACCAAGGATGGCTGCAGTTTGGGTCATGTCGAGTGCCTTTCCTTCAGAAACTCCTTCTTTGATATCAAGCAATACCAATTCTTTGCAAAGTTCTTTCCGGGCAATGTTATCTGCAACGGTAGCGCCTACTGCGCCAGCGCCAACAACAGTTACTTTCATTGTGTTGAGTTTTGTATGTAAGAGAAACTAATTTGCGGAGCAAAGGTAGGGGAGGAGGGGTGTTAAAAAAAGAAACCTACCTGCAAATGAAAAACTGTATCATCAGAAGATATCCCATAAGTGCCGTTGAGCCAAAGTCTATCGAATGGAGCGATGACAATTCCTGGTCCGTAGCCAACGTGCCATTTATTTGATTTTTCGCCGGGCTGCCAAACTCTTCCGTGATCAACAAAGCCAAGAAGACCAATTGTGCCATTGAAGGCATAGCTTCGAACTTTTATTAGCCAGCGTAGTTCATTATCGTTGTAAAAAGTTGTTTTCCCATAAAATCGCTCTCTAAGGTGCCCTCTTAGATTCTCATTACCTCCAAGGCGGTTCAATTGGTAAAACTCTGCTTTCCCGTTTAGTGTAGCGCCTCCTGCACGAACCGCAAATGACAGGTTATTTAAAATTGGTAAATAGAGTGCAAGGGAGGAAGTATAACGAGTAAAATTTCTGCTACTGATCTTTGTATTTTGCGAATAGCTTACTCCTGCCATGAAATTAATTCCCCGGGTGGGTGCCTTTGGATTATTTAATTTAATGTAGTTGTAGGCAACCTCAGCACCCGTGAAATATTTTTGTTGCATTTGAATTGGCGTGATGTTGGACGCCATGCCAATAAATTTATCTTTATCATCCAGAATCTTAATAACCTGGTAGTAGGGCCGGAATTGTACGAAGTGAGATGATTTGATCAAGCGGTTAAATGCAAACCCCGTATTGAATTCATGTATACTCATGCGATAATAACGATTCGGATTATTTGAACGTTCCGTGTTATTGCCCACACCAAAAAAGTATACTACGAAAGGAAACTCTGCCCGTGCACCAACATCGAAATTCCACTTCCCAACCAGTTGGGGTAATGTTGTACGGTATTCTACGGCGAGCCCACCACGGGTAATTGTATAGTATCCAATCAGGCTGTGCTCTACTCCAAATGGCTTTTTACCCCATTTCTCCTTACGGATGGCATAGCCAATACCCAAACGGTTGCCAGGTTTCATTGTGAAACCACTTTTATCCAGTTTGAAGGCGTCGTAGTGATAGTCATTTACATTTGAGTTGTAAGAAATGTGTACTTTGCCCGAAGTCTGGAAGCCGGAGCCTTCTGTGTCGTAAATTTTTGGTTTCATTTTTTCTCTGCCTTCGGATTCGTCATTTATTGAATCTCTTCCAGGACCAGGAATCAATCTTATTTTGGTTTTATTTTGTTTGTATTCTTTTAATTTATAAACGTCATTATCATCCAGTCCATAAATTCTGATTTCCTGAGTTTCCTTAGGGAGGAATATCCTATGATAATAGGGCTCTTTATCAACACCAACTTCATTAACCCCAAAAATCTTTACGGATGTTTCTTTATTATCGAGCTTTTCTACTTCAAACAGGTCTTTTTTAGCTGTGCCGGTGATATCTATGTTGGACGCTAAAAATCTGTAATATTCATCTGCATATTTAACAAGGTGGTTTCTTCTTGACTTCAACTTGTCGATGATCTCCTGCCCGGAAATTGGGAATACTTCCGGGGGCAATTGTCTAACGGCTTGTTCAATAACAGTGTCGGTTAAGGCATGCTGGAGGTCTTTGGCGATGTCGGTCCATTGCTTGCGGGTAACTTCATTTGTCAATTTTTTATCAAGGTGGCGTGCGGAAAAATTGTATTCCCTAATATTTGCGATTTTGTAATCAAAGGATTCCAAATGGCCGAGGCCGGCAGCTTTCAATGCAATGGATAGTATACTGCCATCGAATTTTGTGTATAGTTGATCGCGATCACGGGGAATTGGTTTGTATATTGTATCTTCCCCTACCTGAAACGAAGCCCACCGCCATTGGTCTTCATGCCGGCCCCAGTCGCCAACGAACATATCGAATAGCCTGGCTTTTACAAAAGCGAGTTGGTCAACTTTGTGGTGATAATCCTGGCCAATAATTTTAAAGAGGTCGTCTGTGCCTATTACATTTTTAGAATTTCCGAAGTTGGGGGCATCTTCCTGATTGCCGCTTGGGTGTTCTTCGAAAAGGCATAGGGTATTGCCAATATTTGCATTGAATAAACCAAGCCTTTTACTGTAAGGGACAAAGACAATTTGTGGGTTGGTATGATAAATACCAGCTGCTTCAATCATTTTAGGGACAGTAAGGGCAGCGTAAGGATGCGCAATGGATGCCTGGTCGATAGCAATCGTTTCCAGGAAACTGCCTTTGCAAATCTCGGGAAGCACACCGCTGAAGTCTTTGACTACTGAGCGGAGCACATAATTCTTGCCTTTATCATTTTCCAGGTGTAAAGTTGTGGATTGGCTACCTCCGCCCAGTTTTACAGGATTCAACCCACCGGCTACTGTATCAAGGTTGATAACCGGTACTGTGACAGGGGTTGCCCATTCTGCCCTATAGTGCCGGCCCCAAAGCGCCTGGGAGGTTTTGTCTATGTCGTACTGCTTTCCAGCGATGACTGTTTTTGTCTTTACCTCCGGGATAGCAGTCTGTGCATTTGCTACTGCTGAAATCAGGAAAAAAATGGATAGAAGAGTGCAGCTTGAAAAATAACTTCCATGATTGGACCTCTGTTTAACAGAAGCGAGCATAACTGTTCTCTCCTTAAATTTTCCGGTGAGCGCCATTTCAAATAATTTATAATCCTGCCTGCGAAGGGTTGATAAGCTTTTATAATCTTAAAAAAATCTTGCCAGAAAACTGGGAGTTTAAAGTACTGTAGGGATGAACAGTAAAAAATAGAAGTATGATTTTTTACGATGGTTATAATATGCTTATGAGGCACATCAGTAAAACCAAAGTTTCTGATCTTTATTACTGTTTCATAAAGGGTAGGATCAATAGGTTATCAGCAATAGAATTTAGAGCATAAAATAATTTCAACCAAATGTTTAATATTTGTTATATGTATTCTGCATTATTTGAGAATCACTAATTTGCTATTATTGGTTAATATGTATTTTATTTTATTTAATATTTCTTTGGTTATAGTTATTAATATCCTATGGACAGCTTTCAATTCATGTTTATTTCTTCTTTCTCGGTTTTGATTCCATTATTTTTTGTCATCGTTAATTTCAAGAAGATTGAACGTAATTTTTATCCATTAGTCTGTTTGTTATTTATAAATATGATTAATGAAATAATTATCTGGATATCACTTGGAACGAAGTTTATAGATGGGAGTCAAGTATATAATGTATATTTTTTATTTGAGGCGCTTATTATTACCTGGCAATTTAAACGATGGGGGCTGTTTCATTCAAAGAAATGGTTGTTATTCCTTTTTGTTTCTCTGTATTTGGTTGCCTGGATAAGCGATGGTTTGTTTTTTGCTCCTGAAGGAAGATTATATTCTTATTATATTATTTTTTATTCCTTCCTGGTTATTTTGATGAGTTTGAATATGCTATACTATATATTTAAGGAAGATTCTCTTCAAATAGTTGATCATCCTATATTTATTATAAGTATTACGTTCCTGTTCTTTTTTGTATATACAATCATTACCGAGGTGCTTACCATTTACCCTAAAACGAGTGTTGATTTCAGATGGAATATATTAAACCTCCTAAATGTGATCAATATACTATGTAACATAGGATATGCCTTTGCCATTTTCCAATTAAGTAAAAGGCAAAAGTTTTATATGACCTTGGAGAGGGAAGTCGTTTATGAAAGGACCAAGGCAAATTGACCTATAACAGAGCTTTATTTAAATGTGTTGATGATTTTAGAGAGGGGCATAGAGCCTTCATAGCCCATGATCAATTGGCCTTTTTTGTTATAAAATGCCAGGTAGGGGAAATTTTTCACAGCATAAAAGGAAGGCATAATATAATATAAGTCCTTACCAATAGTGACGTTGGGTATTTGATTAAGGCCATATTTGTCCACAAAGGCATTCATTTCTTTTATGGAATGCAGGGTGGCCATAATAATAGTTATGTTTTTCAGTTCATCCTTTCTTTGAACCATTTCTTCGGCTGTATGTTGGCAATGGCTGCAGTCGGGGCTGAAGAGCATGAGTAGAACTGGTTTGTTTTTAGGAATATCTTTTTTTGTGTATTTAGTAGTGCTATCTGCCAAGAGTAATTGTATGGGTGGCAGATTGGGAAAGCGTTTAAATGGAGGCAGGGTGCTGTCAACCTGGGCGTAGGAGGCAGAACTTAGGAGTATCAGACAAAAAAGGATGATTTTTTTCATGCAACAAAGAAAGGTTTTTATTGAGGAAAATGGTTAAATGGGAATAATAACATACGATTGCTTCAACTATTGTGGATTAGGTTGGAGAAATATTAAAATCTGCAAACTAAAAAAAGTCCGGTTTGTCACTTTCACTCTTTTTGTCATAGTTTTGCCGACTGATTTTTTAATTCTAAATAGTAATTAGAGATTTTTTTATGGCATCTACTTCAGATATCAGCCGCGGTTTAATCATCAAGCTCGACGGTAGCCTTTACAAAGTGATTGAGTTTGGAGAAAACAAAACAGCGCGTGCTGCTGCAAAGGTTTGGGCTAAACTGAAAGGTGTGGATAACAACCGCACTATTGAGCAAACCTGGAACAGTGGGGATAATATTTTCCCTGTTCGCGTAGAAAGAAAAGAGTATCAATACCTGTATAAGGACGATACCGGCTATAACTTCATGGATAATGAGACATTTGAACAGGTGGCTGTACCGGAGACTATGGTAGATGCTCCCCAGTTTTTAAAGGAAGGCCAAAATGTCTCAGTATTGTTTAATACAGAGACTGAGCAACCAATGAGCGTGGAACTTCCGGACAAAATTGTTGTTCTAGTAACTTACAGTGAGCCAGGTATGAGAGGTGACACGGCAACGCGTACTTTAAAACCAGCAACTGTGGAAACTGGTGCAACGGTGATGGTTCCTTTATTTGTGAATGAAGGAGAGATGATCCGTGTGAACACGAAGACCGGTGATTATGTTGAAAGAGTAAAATAAACTTCTTATTAATGATTTGGTGATAGAAAAAGAGCTTTTGTGAGCTCTTTTTCTATATTGCATTCAAAAAGTATTTGCTAAGGGGCAAACACTTATGCACTGCAAATCATTTAATCATTTTAGTGTAGAAGTTCTAACTTAGCCCACCTGTTTAAACCAAAATCAAACAAAATTGAAACAAATGGATTTCAAGCAAATTCAGGAGTTGATCAAATTGGTCAACAACTCAAATATTGGAGAAGTAACGGTAGAACAGAAAGATTTTAAAATTACTATTAAATCCAAAGAAGAGCATTTTACCCAGGTAATGGCAACAGCAATGCCGCAATCATTTCCTGCTGTTTCTTTGCCATCCCAGGCGCCGCAACAAGCGTTGCCAGCTGCTCCTGCCCCAGAAAAACAAGCATCGAGTGCACCAGAGGTCAGCAATCTGCTGACTATCAAAAGTCCTATGATTGGTACTTTCTATCGCAGACCTTCACCCGACAAGCCTGACTTTGTAGCTATTGGTGATGAAGTGACTCCTGGTAAAGTTGTGTGCATTATTGAAGCTATGAAGCTGTTTAATGAAATTGAAAGTGAAGTAAGGGGTAAGATTGTAAAAATACTGGTAGATGATGCTTCACCAGTGGAGTATGATCAGCCGCTCTTTCTTGTAGAGCCAATGTAATTCATTGGCAAATTAGAAAATGTGAAGTAGTAGGTGTTTTTTTTCACATTTTACTTGATTCATCCAACGATTCGTATTGTGAAAAACTGGAAAGTATTGAAAAGTTTGCACTTGCTAATCAATTATCAAACCTGGAACTTCTATTAGTGCAAACATAATGGGAGCGCAAAATGCAGAAAGTAAAGCTGACTTTATTCACATAATGAAAATAGCTTTGGAATATGCATAATTCATTTTTACAGTTGCTCATTTTGACATTATCAAATTAAAAATCGTGTTCAAGAAAATACTTATAGCCAATCGTGGAGAAATTGCCTTGCGAGTTATCCGGACTTGCAGGGAGATGGGTATCAAGACGGTTGCAGTTTATTCGACTGCCGATAGGGACAGTTTACATGTGAAGTTTGCTGACGAAGCTGTGTGCATAGGAAAACCGCAAAGCAGTGATTCTTATTTGAATATCCCTCATCTAATGGCTGCGGTGGAAATTACCAATGCTGATGCGATCCATCCTGGTTATGGATTCCTGGCGGAAAATGCAAAGTTTGCACAGATATGCCAGGATCATGGAATTAAGTTTATTGGACCTACAGCCGAAATGATCACCAAAATGGGTGATAAGATGACGGCAAAGGAAACCATGATCGCTGCGGGAGTACCGGTTATTCCTGGTAGTGAAGGCTTGTTGCAAAGCCTGGAGGAAGCTAAAAGCATTGGCAAGGAAATGGGCTACCCTGTGATTTTGAAAGCGACAGCCGGCGGTGGCGGAAAGGGGATGCGGATTGTATGGGAAGAAAGCGAAATGGAACGTGCCTATAGTACAGCCAGAGCAGAAGCTGGGGCGGCTTTCAAGAATGATAATATTTATATGGAGAAGTTCGTTGAAGAACCTCGCCACATAGAAATACAGATAGCTGGTGATCAATATGGTACAGTTTGTCATTTAGGTGAAAGAGACTGCTCTATTCAGCGTCGCCATCAGAAATTGGTGGAAGAATCACCTTCTCCTTTTATGACACCAGAATTGCGCCATAAAATGGGTGAGGCTGCTAAAAAAGCTGCTGCTGCTATTAACTACGAAAGCGTAGGGACTATTGAATTCCTGGTGGATAAACACAGGAACTTCTACTTCATGGAAATGAATACCCGTATCCAGGTTGAACATTGTGTAACAGAAGAAGTGATCAACTTTGATTTGATCAAAGAGCAGATCAAAATAGCCATGGGAGAAAAGATATCAGGAAAAGATTACGAACCTGCGATGCATGCTATCGAATGCCGCATAAACGCAGAAGATCCTTATAATGATTTCCGTCCTTCCCCGGGAAAGATCACTGTATTACACCAGCCGGGTGGTCATGGTGTGCGAGTGGACAGTCATGCTTATACTGGTTACGTGATTCCTCCATATTACGATTCCATGATTGGAAAGCTAATCACAGTAGCTCAGACCAGGGAAGAGGCTATTGATACCATGTACAGGGCTTTGAGTGAATATGTAATCGAAGGTGTTAAAACAACCATTCCTTTCCATTTGCAGTTAATGAAGGATGAGCGCTTCCGGTCGGGGAATTTCACAACCAAGTTTCTTGAAGATTTTAAAATGCAATAATAAAAGCCCCGGTTTTCGGGGCTTTTTTATGCATCCTTTTTTAAGGATCAATCGATTTATTATTGAAGTCAATCCAGGTTACATGTTTTTGTGAGGGTTACCCTTACCTTTCTGCCAGCCATAATGATTTCCGTTGTTGCCTTTTGACTTTTTGGCCTTGTAATTCTTATCATCATCGTCGCAATCTTTCCTATCATATCTTCTGTCTTCATACCTTCTTCGATCTTCATATCTTCTATTATCTCCGTTTATTTCGCGTAATCTTCTTGCTCTTTCATTATTCAGATCCCGTATGATGCGTTCTTTTTCTGCTGAGGACAGGTTTGGATTGTTGCGGATAGAACGAATCTTTGCATCATACTCCCTATTTATTTGTTCAGTCCTGGACCGGGATGTAGTGCCACTAGGATACCTGGTATCTCTGGGATTGTAAACCACTCTTCTGCCATCAGAACCCAGAATCACATCCTTAGGGTCGTTGGAAGGTGAGGATGTGCGTGAATCTTTTCGCTCGCCAAGAACGATTCTCTTGGCTTCTTCCATATCATTAGATTGTGCAAATGAAGTGGTGAATGCCGCAGCAGTAATCAAAAGGGTAACAATTTTCTTCATAGTTAACGATTAATGTGATGAAATGAAATCGAATCTTGTGCCAGAGAAAAATAAAAGAATAAATGTTGTGTTAAATGCGTATAGGGTTGATTGATTTTAACAATGGATAATGAATGGTTAATGATGAATGGGCAATGGTGGATGGTCAGGGTTTTACCAGAATGTTTTTGGCGACCTTTTCGCTTAGATGTAGCTGTTTTTTATTGATCACTACAATTAAAGACTGGTCATATTCATTCCTATCAAGGATCTTGATTTTGATAGCCGGCCTGATGTCAACTTTACTTAAATAGTCAAGAAAGGAATCGGCAGTTTCTGCAAAGCTTTGAACGATGTAGGTTTTTCCTAATTCCACTTCCTTAAGGGGGATTAATTGAACTTGCGTCAATTTGCCGTTTTTGTCTGGAATCGGATCGCCATGGGGATCTGATGCAGGAAAGCCAAGGAAAGCATCCAGCCTGTTTACCAGGTCCTCGGATTCTATATGTTCTAATTGCTCGGCCAACTCGTGTACTTCGCTCCACTGATAGTTTAGTTTATCTACTAAAAATACTTCCCAGAGCCTGTGCTTGCGAATAGTAAGCAGTGCTTTCTTCCTGCCTTTCTCAGTAAGGTGGATCGTTTTGTCTGGCATCAATTGCACCATTTTGCGGTCTGAAAGTTTCCGAACCATTTCCAGAACTGTTGCCGGGTTGAGATCTAATTCCTTGGCCAAAGCTATGTTATTCACTTTTTTAACCTGTTTGCTGCTGAGTTTAAAAAGCGCCTTCAAATAATTTTCTTCAGAGAGGTGTGCAAAATGTGACATAAGCAAATTTATAGGGTTAGGTTGTAGGATTTTATTTGGCATGCCAAATAAAATGTATTTGGAAATTCATATAATGACTTAATTTCGATTTATGAAACGAAATACCAACATTGTATGGGTGGGTCTATTATGCCTGTTTTCCCTTGGTGTGCAGGCACAGTCTATACTTGTAAAAGGAAGGGTTAGCAGTGAAGGCAAGGCATTGCCGAATGCGACTGTTTCTGCCAACACTCAAAAAATCATTTCCGATTCCAGCGGTTTTTTTCAGTTCAAGCTTCCGGAAGGAAAGCAAACCCTTCATATTACAGTAGTGGGCTACGAGCCTTACCATAAAGTGGCTCAATTTTCGGAACATGATACTTCAACTCTATTGATTGATTTGAAACCTTCCAACGCTGTATTGGGAGAAGTCGTGATCACGGGCACAATGAGGGCTGTGCAAAAACTGGAAAGTCCAATTGCAGTTGAAGTTTACAATCCTCAGTTCTTTAAAAAGAACCCGGCACCAAGCGTGTTTGAAGCATTGCAAAATGTGAACGGAGTAAGGCCGCAAATCAATTGCAGTGTATGCAACACTGGTGATATTCATATCAATGGGCTTGAAGGGCCATATACAATGGTTACGATAGATGGTATGCCCATTGTAAGCAGCCTCTCATCTGTGTATGGGTTGTTTGGCATTCCAAGCCAAATGATTGAGCAGGTAGAAATCGTGAAAGGGCCTGCCTCAGGTTTGTATGGTTCGGAGGCTGTAGGAGGGCTGATCAATATCATCACAAAATCACCTGAGAAGGCACCCCTTTTCAGTGCCAATGTTATGAGCACCAGTTGGCGAGAACATAGTGTTGACCTGGGCTTTCGCTGGAAGATGGATAAAATATCTTCTTTGCTGGGTGTCAACTATTTTAACTATCAAAATCCTGAGGATCGTAATGGCGATAATTTTACAGATGTAACCCTACAACACAGGATTTCTGTTTTCAATAAGTGGAGTCTACAGCGCAAGTTTAACCGCATGGCTACTATTGCTGCCCGATATTTTTATGAGGACCGGTGGGGTGGTGAAATGCAGTGGAATAAAGATTTTAGGGGTAGTAATCAAGAATATGGAGAAAGTATTTATACAGGCCGATGGGAACTGATTGGAAACTACCAACTGCCTGTGATGGAAAAGCTGATGTTTTCTTTCTCAGCCACGGCACATGATCAGAATTCATATTACGGCACTACGCCCTATATGGGAAAACAGAAGATCGTTTTTGGTCAACTGGTTTGGGATAAAGAGTTGTTGCCGATGCACAATTTCCTGGTGGGCGCTGCGGGACGTTACAATTACTATGATGATAATTCTACTGCAACCATTGATACTTTAACCAGGGACAACCGCCCTGAGAAGTACTTTCTGCCCGGTGTTTTTGTGCAAGATGAGTGGAAATTAGATGGCAATAAGGTTTTGTTGCTAGGTATGCGGTATGATCATCACCCAGTTCATAAAGCGATTTTAACACCAAGGTTTGCATTTAAGTGGAGCCTGGATGAAAAGCAAGTATTGAGGATGAATACAGGAACCGGATTCAGGGTGGTGAATTTATTTACAGAAGAGCATGCCGCGCTAACTGGCGCAAGGTCAGTTGAAATCAAGGAAGCTCTAAAGCCAGAGAAGAGCTACAATGTTAACCTGAATTATTCAAGGCAGTTAGGCAACCATTCAAACCGGTTTAACCTGGATGTGTCGGCTTGGTATTCATACTTTTACAACCAGATCATTGCAGATTATAATACAGATCCGCAAAAGATCATCTATGATAACCTGCATGGGCATGCACTTTCTAAAGGTTTTACCTTGAATCTGGATATGAATATCCAACAGAGATTGAAAGGAAATCTTGGCTTTACTTACCTGGATGTTGCTAAGATAGAAAGAAATGGATCGGGCAAGAAGGTTAAGGAAAGGCCGATGTTGACAGAGCGATGGAGTGGCACATGGGCGCTTACGTATAATTTTCCATCTCCAGGTATTACTTTGGATTATACTGGTAATGTATATGGGCCGATGCGCCTGCCACTTATTAATGCTTTAGATCCACGCAGACCAAATTCTGAAGTTTGGAGTATTCAAAACATACAAGTTACGAAGTGGATATCCAGGCAGGTAGAAGCTTTTGGTGGAATCAAGAACCTGTTGAACTGGACACCGGCAAAAAATAATCCTTTTATTATTGCACGGGCGCAAGATCCGTTTGACAAGAAAGTTGAGTATCATACAGATGGAAGTGTTAGGGCTTCTCAAGAGAATCCTTATGCGCTGACATTTGATCCTTCCTATGTATATGCGCCTAACCAGGGATTAAGGTTTTTCGCAGGAGTAAGGGTAAATGTAAAATGATATTCTCTAGCTTCCAGAGGGGGAGTTTAGGAAGAACGTTTGGTTTTTGAACAGGTTAGGGAAATGAAAAGCCGGAAGTTGTTAGCTTCCGGCTTTTTGTCATTATGTGAGATGAATTAAACCACTTTTGTGATCTTGATCACGTTTGTAGGCAGATGCAGTTGCACAGGGGTGCTTCCTGTATTCACAACAATATTACCTTCTTTCAAGAATCCTCTTTCTTTCAGGATATCGATCTGGTCATAAACGATATCGTCAAGGCTTACTTCTTCACCATAGTAGAAAGCACGTACGCCCCAGCTTAAGCTTAACTGGTTGACAAGAGTTTTTTCTTTAGTGAAGACAAACAAAGGAGATTTAGGACGGTAACTGCTTAGGATAAACGCAGTATAACCACTTTGCGTCATACCGATGATGGCGTCTGCATTTACATCGTGGGCTATTTTACATGCATTGTAACAGATAGCGTCGCTCAGGAATGAGGGAGATTTTGGTTGAGGTCTCAGATCTTCTTCACGGTTGTAGCGGTATTCTGTTCTTTCTACTTCCATGATGATTTTTTTCATTGTTTGAACAACCAGGGCAGGGTGTTGGCCAGTAGCTGTTTCGCCACTTAACATTACCGCATCTGCGCCTTCAAGCACAGCATTTGCAACATCTGTGATTTCGCTACGGTTAGGCTTGATACGGTCGATCATGCTCTCCATCATCTGTGTAGCTACGATAACGGGCTTAGCACGGTGGATACATTTACGGATAATATCACGCTGAGCCATTGGAACTTTTTCTACAGGCAGCTCAACACCGAGGTCGCCACGGGCCACCATTACGGCATCAGATTCCAGGATAATATTCCTGATATCTTCAAGGGCAGAAGGCATTTCGATCTTGGCGATCACTTTGGATTTGCATCCTCTTTCTGCCAGCCTTCTTTTCAGGTCGATGATATCATCAACTTTCCGCACAAACGAAAGTGCGATCCAGTCTACCTCCTGGCCTATAATAAATTCCAGGTCAGCAAGGTCTTTTTCAGTAAGTGCCGGTAAAGAAATTTTTGTATCGGGAAGGTTAACGCCCTTTTTAGGTCTCAGTATACCTCCGTATGTAACGATCACCTTCACATCTCCTTCAGCTGTTATTTCAGAAACAACAACCTCCAGCTTCCCATCATCAATCAGGATTTTGTTTCCAATTTCCACGTCCTGGTGGAGGTTGGGATAGGAAACATAGATTTTTTGTTTAGTACCAACAACTTTTTCTTTGGAAGTAAAAGTGAGCACATCGCCGGGCACTATTTCAAGGCCATCATTTTCTATTTCGCCAACGCGAAGTTTAGGACCTTGCAAGTCGGCCAAGATAGAAATGTTGTACGGCTCCTTTTTATTGATTTTGCGGATGTGTTGGATCACCTCTGCTTTATTCTCGTGAGAACCATGGGAAAAGTTGAGGCGGAAAACGTTTACGCCTGCTTTTACAAGTTCTAATAATTTTTCATATGTATCACAGGCTGGTCCTACTGTGGCAACAATTTTCGTGCGATGAAAGGAGTGCTCAATACCTGCCTGCATATCCATTTCTTTATGCAGATACTTTTCTAAATTTTGTGACATATTAATACTAACCTTTAACAGGAAGATTTTGGCGCATCTGCTTTATTGCAGAGTGCTTTGGTTTTAAAATAGATTTTAATGAACTTTTTGTTTCTACAAAAAATGTCCCAGCTTATATGATTGAAGGCGGTGTTTTCGTGCTGAAATTAACTGGCCAAAATTTTAACAATTTTCATCCATTCTTCGCTAATGGTTCCTTTCTTTTTGCCTACACTATCCAGCGGAATGTAATTCATTCTATTATTCTGAATGCCTACAAAAACATTGTGCCTGCCTTCGATCAGGCATTCTACGGCATGATAACCCATGCGGCTAGCAATTAGTCGATCTATGCCAGTAGGAGAACCTCCTCTTTGGATGTGGCCTAAGATACAAACGCGAGCATCGATATTCGGCATCCGTTCTTTTACCAGTCTTGCTACTTCGTTGGCACCACCAATTTCATCACCTTCAGCTACAACAATAATGTTTACAAGCTTTCTTCTTCTTTCTTTTTCTACTAAAGAATCGATGATAGCATTTATATTAGTCTTCCGCTCGGGAATAAGGATATTTTCTGCTCCCGTAGCAATACCGCTGTGCAGGGCTATGTAACCAGCATCTCTGCCCATTACCTCTACAATAAAGAGCCGGTCATGAGCATCGGCGGTATCGCGTATTTTATCGATGGCTTCAATGGCAGTATTAACAGCAGTGTCAAAGCCGATAGTGAAATCAGTTCCTGCAATATCTTTATCGATGGTACCTGCAAGGCCTATGCAGGGGATGTCGTATTCTTTACTCAGGGCCATGGCTCCTTTAAATGAGCCATCTCCGCCTATTATAACGAGGCCGTCAATACCTCTTCTTTTTAAAACTTCGTAAGCTTTTTTTCTACCTTCCGGTGTATAAAATTCTTTACAACGTGCAGTTTTCAGAATTGTTCCGCCTCGTTGTATGATATTAGCTACAGAGCGGGATTCCATTTTAAAGATATCATCCTCAATCAATCCCTGATACCCTCTCATAATTCCAAATACTTCCAATCCATAGAATAACCCTGTGCGAACAACTGCCCGTACAGCTGCGTTCATTCCCGGGGAGTCACCACCAGAGGTTAACACAGCAATGCGGTTAACTTTCTTTTGCATTTGTATTTTAATTTCTTATAAGAATTAAATTTTACCGACCCCTGGTCAAGTAGGGGCCAAAATTAAGGTATTGTGTCTATTAAGCAACTAAGGTTAAAATCATGGGTTAGATATGATTTTTGTTAATATAATTAATAATTGAGTAGAATACGTAAGATTTTATGAGTGACAGTTGGTTTCATGTTGGTCTTTATTATTTTTAAGTATGCAAAAAATATTGATTACTGGTGCCAATGGCTTTATTGGTCAAAATCTTGTCCAAAAGCTGTTATTGAAAAAAAATATAATTATTGCTACGGGCAAAGGGGCGAGCCGGCTTCCATTTGATACTGCGCAATTTGTTTTTGAGTCAATGGATTTTACAGATGAAGTTTCAGTGGAAGAAGTATTTCAGAAGCATCGACCGGATGTAGTTGTTCATTGCGGTGCCTGGTCTAAGCCTGATGATTGTGAGCTGAACAGGGAGGAGGCCTATAAGGTGAATGTAACAGGAACGATACATTTGTTAAAGAAGGCTGCTCAACTCCGGAGCTTTTTCATTTTTCTTTCCACTGATTTCATCTTTGATGGTGTACAAAATATTTATAGAGAGGAAAGTGCAGCTGACCCGGTAAATTATTATGGGCAGACGAAGTTTTTGGCTGAGGAAGAGGTTAAAAAATATCCATATGATTGGAGTATTGTACGTCCGATATTGGTATACGGCAAGTGCCTGAAGGGGCGACATAATATTGTGAGTATGGTTGCCGAAGCACTTCAAGAGGGAAGGGTAATCAGTATTGTAGATGACCAGGTGCGAACGCCAACTTATGTTGAAGACCTGGTAGATGGAATAATAAGTATTATTGAGAAGAGGTGTACTGGAATATTTCATCTTTCCGGGGAAGAGGTGTTAACTCCTTTTCGCATGGCATGTGCAGTTGCCAGGTATTTGGAGAAGGATGAAAGTTTGGTGAAACGAGTAACGGCAGATAATTTTCAACAACCAGCCAAGCGGCCGGGGCGGACAATTTTTGATTTGAGTAAGGCCAAGAGGGAGTTGGCGTATCAGCCAGTTACGTTTGAAGAGGGGTTGAGGAGAACCTTGGGAATGACGAGTGGGGGAGAAGATAGATGAGGGGATGAGTTTGGAGTTTGAGGTTTGGAGTTTGGAAGGGACAAAATCTGTTTCGTGCTTCAGGTATGCTTCAGCTATACTATAGGTATGGGTGGGTTGGATAAGGGGATAGTAGGGCGTAGGTATACTTTAGATACGGGGTTGATCCGGAGTAGTATAGGAGTGGTCGAGGAGGATGTAGTTAGGATGTACGGCTAATGTTTACTATAACTCTACTATAAGTTTACTATAACTTTACTGTAAGTTTCCTATAAGATTACTATAAGGGACAATTGGAATGACGAATCGGGGAGGAGAAGATGATTGATGATAGATGGTAATGGGGATTTGGGAATTCGGATTTCGGAATTTGGATTTGAAGGGTTTATTTGAAACAGCTATAATATTTTTCTTTTCATGGTAGAATACGGTCAGTTAAAACAACATGTTCTCAAAAGAGTGCCCTTTACAGAGGATGAACTCATTGAATTTTGCAGTTGCTTTAAGAAAGCGATCATCAAGAAAAGGCAGTTTATAGTACAACCTGAATTCACGGCTAAGCATAGATATTATGTGGTGCATGGTAGTTTCAGGGCTTTTGTAATAGGCGATGAGGGCCAGGAGCATACTATACAGTTTGCTATCGATGACTGGTGGATCACTGATTATAACAGTTATATTTTTCAGCAGCCAGCCACTATGTTTGTAATGGCCCTGGAAGATAGTATTGTGTTGCAAATAGATTTTGAAACCGAACAGAAATTAAAAAGCGCAAATCATAAGTTTGAAACCTTTTTCAGGATTTTGGCTGAACGCACCGCAGCTTATATGGCTCGCAGGGTGATTACCAACCTTACGAAAACCGCTGAACAACGCTATCAATTGTTTTTAGAGCAATATTCAGATGTTGCAATGCGCGTCCCTCAATATGCATTGGCTTCTTTCCTGGGCATGACTACCGAATACCTTTCAAAGCTTCGGAAAAAGAGGACAATACAAAAAAGTTGAACTATTTCAACTTTTTTGCCTGATTTAGTTCGGGATAATTTACTAAACCAGTTCATTGATAGAAAGTGCTTGCCATGGTCAACTTTGTATTGTCAATTAAGGCAATACAGGATTAAAAGAATAAAAACAATTTGGTTATGGCTTCTCTTTCTAAAACACAGATTCTCATCATGGCGACTACAGCAGGGATATGCGTGGCTAATGTTTATTATAGCCAGCCTATTCTCAATGCTATTGCCCAAAGTTTTCATATTGATACTGAAAAAGCAGGCATCGTTTCTGTTTTATCGCAAATAGGCTACGGGGTCGGCTTATTTTTTCTTACACCAATAGGTGATATGATCGAAAGGAAAAAGTTGATTCTTTATTTGCAGATGGGGCTGATCGTATCACTATTACTGATGGCTTTTTCATTTCATATTTGGATGCTGTTTTTGGGGAGTTTTGCGATTGGTGCTTTCTCCGTTGTGGCACAAGTCGTCTTGCCTATGGCAGCGAGCCTTGTAACGGAGAATAGGGGAAAAGTAGTTGGGCAAATATTTACCGGTATTTTAGTGGGCATACTGTGCGCAAGGGTTTTTAGCGGCTTTATAACAAGCTGGCTAGGCTGGCAATATGTATATATTATTTCAGCGCTTATGGTATTGGGAACTGCTATTTTAATGCAGGCAGATTTCAGATCGGTACCTGAACGTTTTAATGGGACTTATACCGGGCTTTTGAAATCGACAATTGCGCAATTTGCCAGATTTCCACAACTGCGCCAGTCTGCGATAACGGGAATGTTGGCTTTTGGTACGCTCAGTGCTTTCTGGGTAACGCTTACTTTTTACCTAAGTGGTACACCGTTTCACTATTCAGCCTCAAGTATTGGGATGTTTGGGCTTCTTGCTGCAGCCGGTGCCCTGATTGCACCCATCTTCGGAAAGTTGGCCGATAAAGGTTCTACAACCAGGTCGTTGTTGTTCTCAACCAGCCTTACGTTTTTGAGTATTTTACTACTTAAACTATCTCCAGGGGCAATTGCCGCAGTATGGATTACCGTCATTTTACTGGATATCGGTGTGCAGGCAACCCAGGTAACTAATATTGCTATTATATACTCGTTAGATCATTTAGCCAACAGCAGAATTAATACAGTTTATATGACCAGTTATTTTATTGGAGGAGCTTTGGGTGCGTTCCTGGCAATACAATGTTATCATATTGGCGGCTGGGCGTGGTCTACCTCTTTAATGGCATTATTTGGATTACTTGCTGTTTTCAATGTTATCCTGCAGAGATTTATGAAAACTTCAGGAAACAGGCGTTGTGATCCAATCACTAATTAGAGATATTTTTGCAGATTAAATCAGCCGTTTTGGAAGCACCTGTTTTTTTGATTACTCCGCCTTTCACGCAACTTAATACACCTTATCCTGCTACCGCTTACCTTAAGGGGTTTCTAAACACGAAACATATTCCAGCATACCAGGCTGACCTTGGGATTGAAGTTACACTGGCACTTTTCTGTAAAAGTGGCCTGGAGCGGCTCTTTGCTCATATTGAAAGTAAACGAGAGGCTGTGGGTCGCCAACCAGGAGAAAGTTTTCTAAAGGTAGAAGGAAAAGAACAGTTGAATAACAGGAAAGGGGGAGCGCAAGTGTTGGAAAACGGATTGCAGTCACTTTCTACTAATGTGGAAAGGATCATTGCGTTGAAGGATGATTATATCAATACTATTGATGATGTGGTACTTTTTCTGCAGGGTAAGCGCCCAACACTTGCCCACCTGATCTGCAAAAGGGAATTTTTACCTGAAGCAGAGCGTTTTGCCCAGCTTGAGGATCTGCAATGGGCATTTGGGAGTATGGGTACGCAGGATATGGCCAAACATCTCGCTACTATGTACCTTGAAGATCTGAGTGATCTGATCAAGGAAACTGTGGATGAGCATTTCGGTTTCAGCCGTTATGCAGAACGCCTGGGCCGGTCTGCCAACTCGTTTGATGAATTATATGCTGCCCTGCAACAGGATTATACTTATGTCGATTATCTACTGATTGACCTTCTGCAACAAAAGATGGAGGCAATTCAGCCGAAACTGGTTGCATTTTCGGTGCCTTTCCCCGGCAATTTATATACTTCATTCCGTTGTGGGCAGTGGATACGGAAGCATTACCCTGGTGTTAAAGTTGTGATGGGAGGAGGATTTGCCAATACGGAATTACGTTCGCTCAGCGATCCCCGCGTGTTTGAATTTTACGATTATGTCACACTCGATGATGGGGAAGCGCCTTTGGAGCAACTTATTGCATATATAGATGGGAAAAAATCTTTTCAGGAGCTAAAACGGACATTCACACTTGTTGATGGAGTAGTTACTTATATCAATAATACAGCTTGTACTGACTACAAGCAGGGGCAGGTAGGTACGCCGGATTACAGCGATTTTTACCTGGATCAGTATATATCTGCTATTGAAGTCATCAACCCCATGCATAGCCTATGGAGCGACGGGAGGTGGAACAAATTGACAATGGCTCATGGTTGTTATTGGGGTAAATGTACTTTCTGCGATATTTCGCTGGACTATATCAAAAATTACGAGCCTATAACAGCATCCCTGTTGGTTGACCGCATGGAAGAAATCATTGCGCAAACCGGACAGAATGGTTTTCATTTTGTGGATGAAGCAGCACCGCCGGCCCTGATGAGAGCACTGGCCATTGAGATCATCCGCCGCAAACTGGTTGTTACCTGGTGGGCCAATGTGCGATTTGAAAAAAGCTTTACCCGGGATCTCTGCCTGTTGTTAAAGGCTTCGGGTTGTATTGCTGTGAGTGGCGGGCTTGAAGTGGCGTCAGACCGTCTGCTCAAGTTGATCAATAAAGGTATTACCGTGGCACAAGTGGCGCGGGTATGTAAACATTTTACTGAGGCCGGCATTATGGTACATGCCTACCTGATGTATGGCTTTCCTACACAAACCGAGCAGGAAACCATTGACTCACTCGAGATGGTTCGACAGCTTTTTGAAACGGGTGTTCTTCAATCTGCATATTGGCACCTGTTTACCATGACAGCACATAGCCCTATAGGATTGGAACCTGAGAAATTTTCGGTTCAAAAGCGGGTAGAAGTTATTGGTACTTTCGCTAACAATGACATAGAGCATATTGATCCATCAGGGGCTGAACATGAAAAGTTTGGTTATGGGTTGAATAAAGCCTTGTTGAATTATATGCATGCCAACTGTTTTGATTATTCCTTGCAGAAATGGTTTGACTTCAAGGTGCCTAAAACGAGTGTTGCCGCTGACTATATCAGGAAAGCGATTGAAGATCCGGAATACTCTTCGTTTAATGTAAACAGTAAGGTGATATGGCTGGGTAAGCAGCCGAAGACTGAAACTTTTGTAAAGTCAAAAAAAGGTAGCCAGTGGGAGGTGATGTCTCTTACCTTTCAAACTAAAAAAAATACACTTGCTATTCATGTAGAACCTGAAAAAGGAGTATGGTTAGAAAATATGTTGATTCAACTTAGTGTTTATAATCCTGCAACATTTACTGTTCAGATGATCAAAGCTGACTATGAAAAAGCAGGTTTGGAAGATTTTGAATTGTTCTGGGACAATAAACCTGTGAATACTCTATACAAAGCGGGACTTTTGCGGTTTTAATTATAAAAGACATGGCAGAACAATTCAAAAAGCACCTTGCAAAGTTTGTCAAAATCAATGAAGTGGATTTTCCAGAGATTCTCAATTTCTTTCAGCTCATTCATGTAAAGAAAAAGGAGAATTTGGTTACGGAAGGAAATATTTGCAGGTGTCAATATTTTGTACTTGAAGGTTGTTTGAGGATGTTCTTTATCAAAGAGAATGGGATAGAACAGACTACCCAGTTTGCGATCGAAAACTGGTGGATGACTGATCTCTTTGCATTTGAAAATCAAGGCCCTGCAACTTTTAACATACAGGCAGTAGAAAAGTCTGTTGTCTTAGCTATTGATTATCTATCATATGAAAAACTGCTCCAGCAATTCCCTCAAATGGAGCGATACTTCAGGTTTGTTTACCAGCGGGCATTTGCTTCTTCACAAATCCGGATGAAATACCATTATGATTTTTCAAAAGAGGAAATGTACCTACACTTCAGGGATAATTTTCCGGAGTTCCTCCAAAGAGTGCCCCAATACCTATTAGCATCATACCTGGGTTTTACACCAGAATATCTCAGTGAAATCAGGAATAAAACACGTTCTTAAACCAGTTTAATTTTTGGGGATTTTGTCTTGTATAGCTTGCAGTCAATTAAAAAGCTATACACATGGAACAAAGATTAAACATTCAAGAAGTTGAGCCTGCAGCGTATAGAGCAATGTTCGGTTTAGAGAAGTATCTTCAAGACACCCAACTTACCAAAACGCACAAGGAGCTTATTAAAATCAGAGCATCCCAGATCAATGGTTGTGCATTCTGTATCAATATACATACAAGAGATGCACTAAAAAATGGTGAAACTGCTCAAAGAATATTTTTGCTCAACGCCTGGAGGGAAACGGATTTGTTTACTGAGGAAGAACGTGTTATCCTGGCACTTACAGAAGAAATTACTTTGATTCATCAGACTGGATTGTCGGGAAGGATCTACGAAAAAGCAGAAAAGATTTTTGATAAAAACTATTTATCACAAATTATCATGGCTATTGTAACTATTAATGCCTGGAATAGGATCGCTGTCAGCACACAAATGGAACTTGAAAATTAAGTAAATATATATGTTACAGCTGCCATGTTTACATTGGCAGCTGTAACATATTATTACGCTTTAAATGATTAGTCGCTGTGTTGATACCTCTTATTATTCTTTGGTGGTGGCGCGGCTTTTGAGTCCAGAAAAACTGCACCGCTGTAAGGAGTCATCTTGTACTGCTTTCCTGGAGCATAAACTGAACCTTTAAAGTCAATAAGAGAGCGATCAAGTGTTATGATAGAATCCTGCGTCGAAAAGTTATAGTGAAACTGAAAAGCCTTATCATCATTAACTCCAGGAGCAGCGAGCCTTAGGGCGTTGGCGGTATGGACATCATGACCAAACGCTTTTTCCCACTGCGCATTTGTATAATATCTTTTTTGCTCACTGCCTGCAACATAGGTGCCCCAAATGGCATATATCGCTGCGGAATCCTGATTGAATGGTCTTGCATAGATGTTCGAGTCGATGCCGTTATTAAGGTTGGTTCCTGCAGTGGCTCCACTTGCTTCATCTATCAGCCCGAGGTAAGCGGAATCTGCAGGTCGCACAAAGATTTTCATTACCCATTCGTTTCTTGCCCTGGCAATGACCGTATTGTGCTTAAACTGCAACTGGCTGATCATATTTTGATCTCCATCCAAATCGTTGCATATCCAAACCACCTGCCGTTGCCCGATTGAAGATCCATAAAACAAGTTGTCATGTACATTGATGTTTTTGCTGTTGTGCAGGTAAAAGGCTCCATCTTTACAGTTACCTACGATATTATAGGCGACTTCCACATTATTACTTGAATTGTCCAGATATATGCCATAAGAGCGGAAGTCTTTACGGTTGGTACCCTCCGCATTTCCCAGCCCGTTCACAATTACGTTGTGCAAGACTTTACGGTTAGAGGCGGAGCCTCCATTACCGCTATAAGTACCGCCACCATCATCAATAACCAAAGTAAAGTTGGTTATATAGTTGGAGTCAATCATCACATCGGATGCGGTCCATCGTGTACCTACATAGCCAATAGAGTCAATGTAATTCCGTCTCAATGTATAATTACTCCTGGCACACCAAACACCAATAAGGGCCTGGGTACCAACCCCGCCCATGGTAGTCAATAAGCCGTTCCGTTTGATTGTGTTGCCATACACTGTAACACCTCTTGTATTTCTTGCATAAACGGAAACGTCATGACAGTCGGCTATAAAGTTTCGTAGTACCAGCCAGTTGTAATCAGCATCAGTATTGACTCCACAATGTAAACCGTTCAAACCGCAATATTGCACATCACAATTTTGCACTACTGTATTACTACTGCCATTTTTCGACCCCTGAAACGATATGCCATATTCGTTAGCGCCTTCAAAGCGAATATCATCTACTACAATATAACTTCTGTCAGTGGCAGTAAAGGTTTTTGCAATGGAAGATACTTTAATCGTGTAGTTTGCCGGCGTTGTTCCTGCTTTAAGGCAGATCCGCAGCTTTTTGGTTGATTTATCGTAATACCACTCCCCATGTACATCTAATGTTCTTGGGTCATTGCAAATGATATAGCCCCAATTATTTGGGAGGCCGGATTTTTTTTTGATCTTTTCCGGGTCAAAGGAAAGCCTTGAGCCACCGCCGGAGGCAATGTGCTGTGTAATAATGGCTGTATCAATCATGTAAGAAGCGTACTTAATGACGATGCGAGCCCCAGTCCAGTTGGTCGTTGTTGGCAATTCATTGTCTATGATGGCACTATCACCATCGTGGTTCTCATATTTCAAGTAGCCTCCCCAACTGCTTGTATGATTGGGATACCTACCCATTTCCATATCCCTGCCATCTACAGTCACAATTCTTAGCTCTGTAGAAAGGCCATTGTTGACCGGGTTGGTGGTTTCCCAAATATTTGGTACAGTTGAAATCTGAGTCCAGTTGCCGCTTGTTGTTTTAGATAAAGTTGTAAAACCGGTTATTATGGGCTTTGCTCCATTACCATAAGCACTAAAGACAATATTGTTGCCACTGGTACCAGACCCGCCGCAAGTAATAGAGCCGTAGAATGTGTCGCCTCGCTTAAAAAATACCCTGTCGCCAGGGTTCAAGTTGAGTGTGTTCAGCTTTTCAATGCTGGCGTAGGGGGCGGCTTGGGATCCATTGCCGGTGGCATCACTACCACGGTTTGAAAAGTAATAGTCAGTAGCATTGGCCTGAAGTGACACTATGATGAGTAATATTATGGTCAATTTATTCATGATGAATATTGTCTATGTCTGCATTCCTGCTGTTTACGTTACTGAGTTTGTAACGATATTTATGCCATATATATTTCTCAGTCGATAGAACTATCTATATTTTTCTTGTACCAAGGATTGGGAGCGGCCTATCGATTAACTAACCGTCTGGTGATGGTATCAGCATTATTGCGGGGAGTAGGGCTTCGGGGACTTATTAAGTTGTAGACATCGTTTTCGATGCGACTAAAACTTTTGCTGGTTTCGTCTTTTTATTTTTACCTCCCCACCAGATATAGAAACCTGTAACAGGCAGAGAAGCCGCAATCAGGCTGGTAAAGAACATTAATTATCAGAAAAAAGTTAAGTTCTTAAAGAAAAAAGTGATTAGTTGAAAACTATTCAAATTTATCAGGCCAGGGGATGTGGCTTTTTGAGTTTAATTGTTTAAATTACAGATTAATAAATCTTCAAGTGCGTTCTGACCTGCCCCTTCCGGAAACGCCCACACCATAATATCCTGTTTTCCTGTTTGGAATTTTGATACCCAATGATATCATTAGAATTCGGAAGTGAATATTTATTAAATACATAAACATTAAAAAAAATGGAAAAAGGTCAAATTCCGGAAGATCACATCATTTACATTACAGGAATTAAAGTAGTTGGAGGAAAAAAGCAATTGGAGATGACAAAAGATGGGGATGTAGATGATGCCCATAAGAATGATACTGTAACCTGGATTATCGAGCCAGAGTCGGGAGTAAAAGAAATTCAATACAGTAAGAAAACAGGGGATGATGTATTTAAGGATAAGCCTGCCAAGATCCAGGGTTCTGAAAATTGGAAGGGAAAGATAAAAGATAGATTGGATAAGCAAAAGGAAGAGGAAGATTACACTTTATACTTTATAACCACTAATGGTGATAAAGGTGATCATGACCCAAAGATTTCGGTCAACAATTAAAACTGAATTATGAGGTTTCAAGGAAGAGCATATTGCATATTCCTGGTCCTCCTTTGTTTTATAACCCATTTCGTTTCTGCCCAGGACCAAAAGGTGGCGGATAGCCTGGCCAAGATATATCGTGAAGGAGTACAAGATGATACAGATAAACTGGAGTTGCTCAGAAATTTGTCTTTCAATGAGGTGAAAGACCTTAATCTTGCTTTACGATATGCAGAAGAACTAATCAGCCTGGCCAAGAGACAAGGTAATTACATATACCTATACAGGGGGTATTTACAAAAGGGAAATAAAAAAAGATTGCTAGGCGATCTTGATGAAGCATTGGATGCTTATTTCAAGAGTGCGGAAGCAGCCAGCAAGGCAAACTTTCTCTCCGGGGAAGGAACCGCTTATGGAGCCATAGCTGATATTTATTCAATTTCCAATAATCAACGCAATGCAAGTCTTTATTATAATAAGGCCATTTCAACCCTGCGCCGATCGAAGGACTCTGTTGCATTAGCATCTGCTATTTCGAATGCTGGTGATGAATTGCTTAATACTAAGCATTATGATTCTGCTCTTTTGTATTTTAAGGAATCAAAAAGAATTTTTGAAAAGCTCAATTACCCTATAGGGTATGCCTACAGCCTAGGGAACATCGGAATGGTGTACGCTAATCTTGGCGTCAACCCTTTAGCTGAAAAATACATCAATGAGGCCATCGGGATTTTGGAAAATGCAGGAGATTATTATCCTATCTGTGAATATCTCCTCTCTATGGCTGATATCTATCGTGATAAAGGGGAGGATCACATCGCGCTGAACTATGCTCACAGGAGCCTGGAACTAGCCCGGCAGTACCGGCTGAAAGAACAGATCAGCGATGCTGATCTGAAGCTGTCTGAACTCTATGAACAAACCGGTAATCCAGCCGAATCCTTTAAATATTACAAGGATCATATTGTATACAGGGACAGCGTGAATGACATCAAATCTGTGCAGAAAATGGCTGACCTGCGTACAGATTATGAACTAGCCCAAAAGCAGGTAGAAGTGGATTTGTTGAACAAGAAGAAACAAAACCAGCAGATCATTGTGATTTCCCTTTTCATTATTCTTGGTTTGACGACAGTAATACTGGCCACATTATTCTGGTATTATAAAGCGATTTCAAGAGAGAAAGAAAAATCAGAGCTTTTGTTGTTGAATATTTTACCTGCTGAGACTGCAAAGGAGTTAGAGCAAAACGGGAAAGTAGAGGCAGTAAAGATTGACCAGGTTTCTGTGTTATTTTCTGATTTTATCGAGTTTTCAAAGTTAGCGGCACAAGTTGAACCAGAACAATTAGTGAAGAGCCTGGATTATTACTTTAAAGGATTTGATGAGATCGCAACCAGATATGGTCTTGAGAAAATAAAAACTATTGGTGATTCGTACATGTGTGCCTCCGGGCTTCATACCTCTGATCAAAAGAATGTAAAGCATGTAATCTATGCAGCAAAGGAAATGATCGAACTGGTGGACAACGAGCTGAACGCACCGGATGACATTATACATTTTAAAGTTAGAATCGGGATACACACAGGACCCGTTGTGGCGGGTATAGTGGGCACCAAGAAATGGCAGTATGATATTTGGGGCGATACCGTAAACATTGCCTCACGGATGGAATCTATGTCGAATCCGGGACGTGTGAATCTTTCGGAAACCACCTACCAGCAAATTAATGATGAGTTTTCTTGTGAATACAGGGGTGAGATTGAAGTAAAGAACCATGGGGCGTTAAAGATGTACTTTCTTGTCCAGTAAAAGTGATTGTTCTTTGTAATTATCGCTACCTGGCTTTTGTAACTTGAGTTGGATCAATAAAATATTCATCTTCCTTTATGAATTCCACTTCTGTAATTGCATTCCACGAATTCATGCTGTTTCCATTGCATACGATCCTAAGATAGCGGGCCTGGGCAGGTGTTAAATGATAAGGTTCAAAATGAGTTGTCTGGCCACTACTATGCCCGGTATATAATGTCGTCCAATTAGTGCTATCCAGAGAGCTCTGAATTATAAAGTAGGCTTTTCTTTCATTTCCCCGGTACCATGCCACCTTAACTGTTTTTATCACTTCTATAGTATCAAAAGAATACCTGATCCATTGGCTATCTTCCTGGGCTGACCAGCGCGTATTGTATTTCCTATCAATAGTGTTGAATGCGACATTACCGTCATCAGCACTCGCTAATACATTCGTTATGATAACTTTTTGAGGATTATGAATGTCCACGGGAGTATAAGGCTGCAGATTGATGGTTTGCCCATAAACAATTGCTGTAACTGCTCTGTCTGTTTCAATTTTGGTGATTTCGCCCATCTGTAGCTGCATCAAAAATCCTGTAGTAGTGTCAAAGGTTGCTTCGGCTGTTGAATCATTATTTAGATCTATAGTTGATGCTTCACCGCCTGCAGAAGTTCTGCCTATATAAATGTTTCCTTTGACAGATCCTAGAATTGAAGTGAAGTCATTGCCCTTCCGAATAAAGCTTTTTTGTACAGAGTCAGCATCGGGGTCTTGTATGTTGCGGGGGTATATAAAAGTAATGTTACTATCAGTTCCTGAAATCATTCTGACAGGAAGAAGGTCGCCATATGAACTCCTCCGGGTTGTATCCGTGGCTGTAATTGTAGGAGATGAATGTAAGGCAATAAAGTTTTGCTGATCAGATTCATTAGAAAATGATGTGCTTGCAATATGAGATGTAAGATGATAGTTAAGGTAAGATGTGCCATCGAATGTTAATATTGGCCAGGTTATGCCGTAATTAGTTGTAGAAGATGTAAGTATTGATAGTATGCCATCAGGTATAATAATGAAGTCGTTTGTAAAAGTTGGTCCCGTTTGACCTCTTTTAGGTTTATAGTTTATCCGGCAGCGTACTAATAAAGGATGCGTAAACTGTGTGGAAAAAAAAGCTTCATAACGTTCAGGTAAACTTGCTAATCTTACCCAGTTATTATTCTCTAAAAAAGTTGGAGCAAAAGATATCCCTAAGCCCGATTTAGTTTCCCTGATGCCATCAGATGGACCAAGGCGTGAATCCCAGCCCGGCCTTGCAAAACGGACTACGCCTAATGTGGTCCAATAAAGATCATTATTCAAGTCTGTAGATCCCCTCATGCAAACTTCGATGTGCATTCCTCCTGCATTTGCAATAGCAGTAGACAAAGAAGTGTCGCTTACAATCGTATAGCCTCCTATTTCATTTGGAGCAGGTTTTTCTGCAATGGCAGTTCTGTGTCTCAAATAATTCTCCGCTATGTGATACATCATATAGCCATTGTAGTTAGTAAAAAAGCTGTATCCAGCATACCTGTTTCTGATTTGAGGATCGAAATGATTTTTCGTCACAGAATAAGTCCCATCAGATCTTTGCCACCTTTGAACACTCTGGAATCCAAGTGCTGCAGCGTGGCGATACTGACCCGCCAGCAGCGTATCTCCTTGATTGAAAGCTATTTCGGCCATGGTTTCAAAACTGTTGGCTAACACAAGATCATTCCAGGTGTGATTCCCACTACGTCCTCCCGCGACACCTTGCCCTGATGGATCTTGATATAAAAGGCTTGATTGAGTTCCTTTCATTAATATGTTTAAGATATCACCTTGAGATGCACCGTCATATCCATCAGCAACCATTGCCAGCAGATTACTTCTTGCTGCTGATTCATACGGCCATGTATCAGGATTGGAGGTGGAATCGTGGTAAAAATTCCATAAATTATTAATCAGTCTACTTTTTTGTGTATTGATCCAGCTGTCTTCAATCCAGTTCACCGCTTTATCTTTTTGTATAAACCCATATTTTGCCCTATACCATTCGCCCTTCATCGCATATGTTCTCCAGTTATGAGTTCTCCCACGGATAATTTTATTGACAGGAATTGACATCCTGGTCCTCCAGATTTGTATTTGTGAAGTTGAAACATAGGGAGCATAAAGAGGAATTGCTACTGCGAGGGGCGCCAGGAAAAATTCTCCATGATTGTCTGGTATCGACGAAGCGCCCTCTGCTACATCAGTAGTGGCCTTGTTCATAGCGGATACTCCTTCATCTAATAAATCTGAAGCACGGCCAGCAGAAATTAAAGTAGCAATCGCATTAGCAAAATATGGCGTAGCATATTGCATTTCATTATTTTCGTAGGGGTCAATGATAGCGCCGTTTGAATCCTGGAAGTTTACAGTTCTTCTGACGAGTCCTTCAACTTTATCCAGATAGGTATTTTCAGAAATGTTCAATGGAATCCATGGCCTTGAGGTGAGGTGATATCTGACATTTGGCAAAGTAGATGGCATTCCTATCTCTTGTGCGTACAATCTGATTGTGAAGTTCATTACAAACAAGAAAAAGTAAACAGAATAGTTGCCTTTAAATAATTGTTTAACAATAAAAAAGAATATACGCTTATTATGGTTTGATTGATTTACATAGATGGGATTAATAAACAGGAGCAGATGCTTGTAAAAAGATTTCATTATACTACCAGGGAGTATATAGAAGAAGTGCTGGTTCATAGATTAACGTTTAATGAAGGAGTGCTAATTATTAGCTGTCCATTTATTAACGAGGATGGATAAAGTTAAATAAATAAGCTTCATCATCGGGCTGTGTATAAAATCGGAAAATTATAAGAGCTCAATTATGGCTCTATGCATGAGTGGCCTGATTTTTGAAAGCTTAACAATAAAATAAAACTATAATGCCTATGTCAAAGAATTACTATTTATCAAATGGATATAACAATAAACAACATGAATAGGCTTCATGAGAAAGCTACTTATACTCTGGTTGAAATATCTCAGCGATAATTAAACTGAACAATAGCATATTCATGCAGGTGAGCCTTCTATAAGGAATGCTAAGATTTGATTTTCTAATTTGAATAGATGACTAATTTGAATTGCTAAGCAATGCTTATTCAATGGGATAATAAGCTTTGCAATAATATATATTTTTTTTTATAGATTAAATGTTTCTATTTTTATAAAAGACTTGCAGGATTTGCCTATTGTCATTATCGCCTACCTTACTTATCTGCTTTATGTTCAATTCTATCAATCCTAAAAATTACCACCAGATCCAACTATGAAAGGCTGTTTTCGTTAGGTGTTCAACATCCAAATTTCTTAACATGCGAACCAGCTTTTTAAATTTATCAACGGCTATTGCTGCAATGTTTTTTTTATTGTCTTTTCCGTTCCTTCAAACTCTTGACATTTCATCTTTCCTAACCAATACAGTTGAGTTTGGTGCCACGAACAGATTATCGGTAACGGAGCATAGGAGCATCAATTTGGCAAAGGTTTCAAGCATTTCTAATGTTTTCCATGCTACTAATTTTTCAGCCGGACCTTATTCTGCTACTGGCAACAAGGGCGCATATGCATTGACTAATTTAATGATCAATTTTCAGGATGTCTCAACTGTACCTCCAGGAGGTTGGTTGGTGGACTTTGGACAACCATATGGTGCGCGCACTTCAGCAAACCAAGGTACGGGTAATACTTATGGATGGGTCAAGCGTGTGGATAATACGCTGCTTGATATGACGGCATATGGACGAAAAAGATCTAGTCCTTCGGATGTATTGTTAGCAACGCTCATGCATATGCAGCCATCCGGTGCCACGGAAGGCAAATGGGAGGCTTTAGTGGTGAATGGCACATACAATGTTACTGTATCTGTAGGTGATGGTAGTTATGTAGACAGCAAACATTACATTAATATAGAAGGCACGGCTGCCATTGTTAATTTTATACCTACTACCAGTAACCGGTTCAAGTCTTCCTCTGTTACAGTAACTGTGTCCGATGGCAAATTGACTGTTGATGCTATTGGTGGTACCAACACCAAAATCAATTATATTATTATACAGCCCTCAATAAGCGGTCTGAATGTAAACTTCCAGGATTCAGCTACCGTTCCACCTGCAGGTTGGCTAAAAGACTTTGGGCAACCTTTTGGTGTCCGTACTTCAGCTTTTCAAGGCAGTGGCAATACATACGGATGGATTCATAAGGAGGATAATACGCCATTAGATCTGACTTTAAATGGGCGTAGGAGAAGTAAGCCTTCCAATAATTTATTGCAAGCTACGCTCATGCATATGCAGGCTGATGATGTAGTGAATTTTGCCGGAACCCCCATAGAAGGGCGGTGGGAAGCCCAGATTCCAAATGGGCTTTATGATGTAACTGTTTCAATAGGTGATGCTGTTTATTTCGGTCCCAACAAACAATCTATCAATATAGAAGGGGTCCTGGCGATTATTGATTATATTTCTACAGCAACTGCACCCTTCAAAACTGCAACGGTTACTGTTGAAGTGAGGGATGGACGTTTAACAGTTGATGCATTTGGAGGTAATAATACTAAAATCAATTACATATCCATAGTGCCCTCTACTTCTTCTAACTTACCTTTTGTAGAAACGGTGAATCCGCCTAACCGTTCCGGAAATGTTGGAGAGTATTCTTCTTTATCCACAGATGTTCTGAATTTACCAAATGGAGGCATTAATAACGCAACGATTACTCCTGCTACGGTTTTTCTAACTGAAGGACCCGGAGGCCCTGTTGTACCAGCAAACGTTAATGGTACGGGAGGTGGAGATGCTATTACCCTGGTGCCATCTGCACCTTTAAAATTGAGTACTACATATGTATTCAATGTTACCAATGGCGTAAAGGATTTGTCTGGTGCAGGTTTTATTCCTTTTTCCAGCGCGTTTACTACCACTTCGGTACCTACGCCACCACTGCCCAATGTGACGTTTACCAAAGTGCAACTGACCAATACAACCGGAAAGCATTCTAGTTTGACCATTGGACCGGATGGCAAATTATATGCATTAACTATTGATGGGATCATTAAACGGTTTACAATCAATGCTAATGGTACTTTGGGTACGCCTCAACTAATTTATTCTTTACAGGATGCCTATGGTACCAGGAAACAGCGGTTAGCCGTCGGGTTTGCATTTGATCCTTCCTCAACTGCCACCAACCTGATCGCTTATGTGACACATTGTACCTATGTATTTCAAAATGCGCCGGACTGGGATGGAAAATTGACAAAATTAAGCGGTAGCAATCTTCAGACTGTTCAGGATCTACTCATTAATTTACCCCGTTCATCCAAGGATCACGTGACCAACAGTATTACATTTGGTCCGGATGGTGCTTTGTATTTCACTCAAGGTTCTCTATCCGGAATGGGGGCTGCGGATATGACCTGGAATATGAGAGATGAACATTTACTCTCTGCAGCATTGTTAAGGCTGGATCTGACCAAATTGAGTACTTTACCCTTAAATGTAAAAACAACAGACGGGGGAGGTACTTACAATCCCTATGCGACTAACGCCCCTTTGACTATTTATGCTTCAGGAATCCGTAATGCTTATGATATGGTTTGGCATAGTAATGGCGAATTATATTTACCCACCAATGGTTCTGCTGCAGGTGGTAATACGCCAGCCTCAGTCAATGGAACATTAAGGCCTGATGGAACTACCTACAATGGGCCAAATGTGCCTGCATTAACCGATGTTCCGCAAACCCAGAAAGACTATCTCTTTAGGGTTAAGAAGGGTGGGTACTATGGTCATCCGAATCCTTCAAGGGGCGAGTACGCAATGAATGGAGCTAATCCTACAGCCGGAACAGATCCGGCCCAGGTTGACGCTTATGTTATCGGTACCAGGCCTGATGTAAACTGGAGGGGGTTTGCTTTTGATTTTCAGAACAATAAATCGCCCAATGGCGCTATTGAATATAAGAGTAATACTTTCAATGGTGCCCTGCAAGGAAAATTACTGGTGGTTCGCTATAGTCAAAATGATGATATTATTGCGCTTACCCCCGGAGGTACTAATAAAGATATTGTTAGCTTCAATGAAGGGGGCTCAATACAAGGTTTTACTGGTTTTGTAGACCCGCTGGATTTGATAGAAGATGTACGAAATGGAAATATCTATGTTTCTGAATATGGCGGTAATGGGAAGATCACATTGCTGAAACCAAATACTAGCTCTTCATCAAGTTTGGTTTCAGGCAACAATGTTGGAATTGAGCAGTCTGTTTCCAGTGCATACCTGGAACAGAATGCGCCCAATCCATTTAGTGATAATACAGTTATTGGTTACGGTGTGCCCCAGGATGCACGTTCAATGAAATTAGTGATTACAGACATGCGGGGGACAGTAGTGAAGAAAGTGTCACTTACCAAAGGAAAGGGCCAGATAACCATTGCCTGGGAAGAATTACCTGCCGGGACTTACGTATATAGCTTGTGGATTGATGATAAACAAATAGACAGTAAAAAGATGATTCTGCACAGGTAGCGATAAAAGTATGTGCCATTTCTGACCGTACCCTTACTTTTCAAAGTGTGTTGGGAAGCAATTAAGATAAAATAAAACACTTTGAGTTTTTATTATATCAGGCAACTGGTTAAACGATTCGCACGTTCATATATATTATGATATGCCTGCAGTTGCTATACTATTTATAAAATAGTAAGAATACCTTTTAAATAACCCATAATAGTTATTGACGTGAAAGAGAGAAACCATACTTACAGTGCCAAGCACATGAAATCTTTTTTTGATCCTATCTTTCTACTTGGATTTCTATGTGCATTTTCCTGCGCATCAGTGTTTGCTCAATCTCCCATAACATTGTCGCCAATTGAGGATGCGTTTGTGCGTAATGGTACCTATGCCGGTACTAATTTTGGTAGTGATATAAATTTAATTGTCAAAGGAACAACATCCAGTGGCTTTGCTCGGGTATCATATCTTAAGTTCCAGCTTGCAGGTGTCTCTAATGTAGTATCTGCCAAGCTCCGTGTATACGGTAGCAATACAGAAAGTGCAACTACTGTGAATATGTCTGTTTATGGCGTGAGCGACTCCTGGACGGAAGGCGGGATCACCTTTAACAATGCACCTGCTGCCAGTGGGTCTGCTTTAAGTAGTGCAGGGGTTAATAATGTGGCGCAATACTATGACCTGGATGTAACCGGTTTTGTACAAACTCAATTTTCTGGAGACAAAGTTGCCAGCTTCTTGTTGAAAGATCCTACTAACCAGGTGAAGACCCTGACTTTAAACAGCAGGGAAAACGCATCGAATCGGCCACAATTGGTTATTACTACTTCTGGTTCGGCACCTGCGAGCAATTCGTTGCTTTTTGTAGAAAACCTGGATAAATTTCCGTCAAATGATCATCCTGTTGCTTCCCGGATTCAAATCCCCTGGACAAGAGACTCAATGCCTCCGTACATATATAATGCTAACCATGACACTATTCGTCTCAGGATTCATAACAAGGGCATCGACCCGCTGGTGATCAGCAATTTAATATTATCCAATACATCGAACTGGATGTTTTCAAAACTAAATGGTGCTACCTATACTCCATCTGCATTACCGTTAACCATTAATTCGGGAGCATCTGCTGATCTTTATTTGTTATTTATTGCTAAAGACCTGGCAACCAGGGTTGCGATCGTAGTGAATAATCTTACAATTATTTCGAATGATAAGAAAACTCCTTCCAAAACTGTCTTCCTTCACGGTATCTATCAGAAGCAGGGTGAAGGCTCACATGAACCCCGTGCAGTTGAAGTAATCAATGCATTTAATTTTAAATCAGATCCGGGTTTTACTTACAAAGATCTTGACTTAGGTGATCCGAAGAAACCGAAAGGAGATGAAATTATTTCGGCCTATTTTGTCCGGGCAGATCCATCAATACCTATCACGGTCAGGCAGATGTCTGCCTATCATGGGTGTTGCGATAATATTTATACAGAATATTTAAGAGTCTTCAATAAAGGCACCAACCCAACTGTGGATCCGGCACCTGCTCTTGTTACGCAGATTGGTATCGATGCACAAACTTCGTTGCCTCGTAGGGCGACTCCTAATTTGCCGTCAGAAAATACCAATTACAATCCAACGACTGCATTTGGGTTTAAGGTAGGGAAGAGGGATCATACTGATACTATATATAATCCATCACGGAAAATTGGTATCCGGGTTTGGAAAGCAAAAGATGCCAATGGACGGCTAATTCCGAATGCTTACATTGTTTCCAATGATTACCTGGGTACTCAATTTACCAATTACGACTATAATGACAACACTTATTTTGTTACCAACATCAGACCGGAAGTAGGAACTGCTAACTTCTCAGCCCTTAGCGCCACTCCTTCAGCTGTTGATTTTGGTGAAAAGTTGCTGCAAAGTACCAATTCCTTTACCCTGAACCTGAAGAGCCTGGGACAAACCTATGCCAATGGCTCCAAAGATCCGAACATTGTCATTTCTTCAGTATCTGTAGTAGGGGATAATAGCGGGGAGTTTTCCGCATCCCTGCCAGCCGCTACAACCCTTGGGCCACAGGCTACTACAACGCTGACAGTAGGATTCAAGCCTGTTTCGGAAGGGTTGAAGATTGCTGATCTGCTGATTTATCACAACAACTCACCCACACCTCTACGGGTGCCGCTTTATGGCATCGGTAAGGCCTCTGGTACTACGGTTACAGTTCCATTCCGGATCAAGAGTGGTTCTTCCAGTAGCGTAACGGTGAATGGCAAGACCTGGGTGTCTGATGTGCCTTATGCTTTTGACAATCTTGAGCCCTTTACCAACAGCAGACTTACTCAAATCAGTGCAACGGATGAAGATGTGTTGTATTTAAGAGAGCAGTCTTCGGATGCAGATAAACGTCCATTCCGTTATGAAATACCTATAGCCAATGGCACCTATGCAGTTCGGTTGCATTTCGCAGAAATTTTCTGGGGCAATCCGGGATCCGGATTTATTGGAGGCGCTGGTTCGAGGGTGATGAGTGTGAACATAGAGGGCCAGCTAAAGCTGATCAACTTTGATGTAGCCCAGGAAGTGGGCTCAGCCTCAGCGATTATCAAGAACATTCCGGTAACGGTGAGTGATGGCAAGTTGAATATCAACTTTTCGGCTACAGTGAACAGGCCAATGGTGTGTGCTGTGGAAGTGTATCAATTCAGCAGTGGCGCATCAGTTACACAAGCCATCAGCGATGTCATTGAAATGAATAATGATCTGGCAAAACCAAAAGTTTATCCAAATCCGGCCAGGGATAAGTTCAAGATCGAGTTTCCAACTGGTTATGAGGGAAATGCAAACCTTGAGATATCAGACCAGTTAGGAAGAGTCAATGAAATTGGAGCATATCATATCCAAAAAGGAGGAACAACGGTTGAAATCAATCTCTCAAGGTTCCAGTTAAAACAGGGTATTTATTATCTGAAAATCATTTCTGAAAACAGGAATACGGAGGTTATTAAACTGCAATTAGAATAAATTTCAATAGTAAATAAAGCGAAGGTTCCTCTTTACGGAACTTTCGCTTTATTTAAGGCTTCATTTTCGACTGTATCTTTTACGTATAAGTAACTCGTAATCTGGGGTCTGATAATACCTGGCCATTCTCCATAATAGTACATTCCTTCACGAACATCTTCTACTTCAAATGAAATGCAATCTGTAAACTCGCAGACATTGAAATTGTTGTTTTTAAGCACAACTAGTGAAAGTGAGTATCCGGAATTGTTTAATAGGTTTTTGGGAATGATACACGTTAAAGCCAATATTCCTTTTTCAGCTGTTATGCTGGGAGTACCCAGGTTAAAAACACATTCCCTTTTTTCGGTAAACAGCATCACATTAACATTCAAAGAGCAATTATCCAGGAAACACCAAAATTCAAAGTCAAGCTGAATCGGGGAGTTTACTGTAATCAAGGTGCCAGATGTTTCACCCTGTGGCTTGGCTGAGGCCTTTTTTATACGGATCTGGGAGTTGCCTGGTGCAAGATCTGGGGCTGTCCATTGCTGTTTCGGGTCATTTTTTAAGCTGGTGAGATATGTATTGATCACGCCTGAAGTTTCACCGATGGCAGAAGCTTTACCTTTATTCAGCCATAAGGCTTTATTACACAAATTTCCTACGGCCTGTAAATTATGGCTCACAAAAAGGATGGTTCTGCCGTTATTATTTGAAACTTCCTGCATTTTCCCCATGCATTTTTTTTGAAAGTCGACATCTCCCACTGCCAGTACCTCATCGACGATCAGAATGTCTGGTTCAAGATGTGCTGCTACGGCAAATGCCAATCGCATATACATACCGGATGAATACCTTTTTACCGGGGTATCTAGAAATTTTTCTACACCGGAAAAGTCAACGATCTCGTCAAATTTTTTCTTGATTTCCTGTTTGCTCATTCCGAGGATGTAGCCGCTTATGTAAATATTTTGCCTGCCCGTAAACTCCGGATTGAAACCTGTTCCTACTTCCAAAAGACTACTCACTTTCCCTTTCCCTCTTACATAGCCTTTAGTCGGATTAATGATCCTTGAAATTATTTTTAATAATGTAGATTTTCCTGAACCATTGCTACCTATAATTCCCCAGGCTTCGCCTTGTTTTACTTCAAAACTTACTTCATTTAATGCCCAAATAAAGTCTTTTGATGTGTTCAAAACATCATCAGAAGGTATCTGGAAAAATGGATTTTCTTTTTTAAGGATTTTGGTTGACCACCAATTTTGCAAATCCCTCTTTAGTGATCCACTTCCGATCACTCCCAATTGATACATTTTGGATAAATCCTGAACCTGTAATATGACTTCTGACATAAAAGTTAAACGATATCTAATAAGGAATTGCTTTTTTTATTGAATACCAGCAGGGCTGTCAATAAAATTCCAAGTGTGATTAACGTGCTGACTAAAAGATTTAAATATGAAACTGTGCCTTCACCAAATAAGCTGAATCGGAACAATTCAAAATAAACGGTCAATGGATTTGCTTCCACAATCCACTTCAGACTTGGCCGCACTGATGCCAATGGGTAAATAACAGGCGTCATAAACATCAGCAATCGGATACCTAAACTGACCATGTTTGCAATGTCTCTGTATTTCACCGTAATCAATGAAATGATCAAGCCAACCCCAAGGCCTAAAGATCCAACCAGAAGTATAGATAAAGGCACGCCCAGTAAGTTGAGGCCGAAATGGATATTAATGTTCCGAAAAAGCCAATAATATAAAACGAGCAGAATTAACAATGCTAATTGAAGTAAGCAACGCAAAAAATGTGTGCATACAACAGATACAGGCATAATAATTCTGGGGAAGTAAACTTTACTGAATAAGTAGAAGTGCTCTTTAAAGGTATTCGATGTGCCTGTGAAACTTTCACTGAAGAAGTTCCAAAGTACAATTCCTGAAAAATAAAACAATATTGGAGGCAATGTGCCTACTGACAGGCCTACTAAGTTTCTGAAAACTATTACATAGGTAATTAAGGTAAATACTGGCTGTAAGAGGGACCATAGAGGACCTAAAATTGTTTGCTGATAATTTAATGTGAAATCTCTTTTTACTAAATTGATCAAAAGGTGGCGGTAAGCCCAAATTTCCTTTAAATTCCAGTTCCAAGTAGTTACATTTTTTCCTATTTCCCAATCCCATTTATTTGTTATTGACATGGTGATGTGTTGATGTACCGCTCTGAAAATATTCTAATTACCCTAAAGTAATATTTTACAGTGAAAAATGGAAATGTAAACTCGTCAGTTTTATGGAGCAATAAGCTCTTCAATATGTGAAACGTTTCAATTTTGTTTAGTCCTTTCAGTATGTAGCAACTAGTTATTAAAATGTATTTTTTTATACAAGCAGGTGATATTCTACTTTTTTATCTATTTGAATTATTTAAAGTTATTAAAAGAATATGTATGCTTTGAAGATAAAATTTTTTTGTTAAGTTTTTAAATCCCTTAATTTTGGTTTAAATCCGTAAACTCCGTACCTGCTTAAACGATCCGCTCCATCCGTTTTTTACCCTGTGTCGTTATTAATATCCTCTGCAAAGATTGAATTGTTTATATCCTAGTTAATTATCATTGTAACAGGCTTAAGAAGTATTACAATCATTATGTAAAGCTTTTTTAAGAACAGGCAAGGTTTAGCTTCATTTTGCAATATGGTCTTGTCTGAAAATTCCCGATTGTTTGTGTGGTTGGTCTTGTTCGTTTTGTAATGGAATCATCAATCTGGCAATTGATGTTAACGGTGAATGAGCGCATGAATAGATATCCTAAGGAATGCTAAACAGTTTGTATTCATTTCCTGTGTTTTTAACCAAGTATAGATTTTATACACCTTAACCATTTGTTCAACTTAAACTCCGGAGCTGTGATTAGAGACATCTTTACGCTTTTCAATCGTTTTCAGGTTGCATCCTATTCCAAGCTATTTTTTTTGGTGTTTTGTTGTAGTTTATTGACTACCACTGTTTTAGCTCAATCTTCATTTGACACAACGACTGTCACACCTGCAGGAGATGCGTATGTTCGTGATGGTAGTTATGCTGCCATCAATTATGGGACAGATCCTACATTGGTGCTGAAGACCAATACAACAACTGCAACTGGTTTTAAGCGATACTCTTTTTTGAAATTTGCGCTCACTGGTGTTACTGATTCGATTGTATCGGCAAAGCTGCGCGTATATGGTAATAATACAGAGAATACCGCTCTTATATACATGTCGTGCTTTGGTGTTGCTAATGATTCCTGGAATGAAACCAGTATTAACTGGAACAATATGCCAGCTTCATCCGGGGCAGCCTTGAGTACTGTAGGTGTCAATAGCCAATTACAATATTATGAGCTGGATGTAACCAATTTTGTAAAGTCACAGTTTGCCGGAGATAAGATCGCGAGCTTTGTGTTAAAAGACACCTTAAAGCAAAATAAAACGCTGACATTCAACAGTAAAGAGCAGGTGCTCAATCGGCCACAACTTGTCATTATAACCGAAAATACAGGTGGCCAGACTGAAAACGCTATCTTATTTAATCAATCTACTCAAAATGCTGATGTAGAACAAGGTGGCACACAAAGTCTCCTTGAATTTATTTCTACCTCCAATAATGTTCCTGTAAATGCACAATTGAATGCCATAGACGCAAACGGAAGTGTGCCTGCATGGCTAAGTGTAAACGGAAATGTTTTAAATGGTATCAATTATACAACCGGGTCTGAAATCACTTTTGATTTTGATGCCACCAATTTATCCATTGGAAAATATTCAGCGAAGGTAGTAGCTTCTGCTCCAGGATATCAGAATGCTACACTAGATATATTCTTAACAGTAAAAGCTGGGTCAAACGGTACGCCCGTTAATTTAAAAATTAATTTCCAGGATGCGGCCACCACACCGCCGGCTGGCTGGATAAGGGATTTTGGAGAACCATTTGGGCTGCGAACAGGGGCTAACCAAGGTTCAGGCAATACGTATGGGTGGGTAAAGCGATCGGATAACACTCCGCTTAATTTGACCCAATATGGCCGTAAAAGAACGACGCCTTCTGATATCTTACTGGCTACATTTATGCATATGCAGCCAACGAGCACAATTGAAGGAAAATGGGAAATTCAGGCGGCCAATGGCAATTATGATGTTACAGTTTCTGTAGGAGATGGTAGTTATATAGACAGTAAACATTATATTAATGTAGAAGGGGTACCGGCGATTGTTAATTTTGTTCCTACCACTAGCACCCGCTTCAAATCGGCAACTATCTCTGTAACTGTAGCGGATGGACTATTGACTGTTGATCAAATAGGGGGGACAAACACAAAGATAAACTATATCATCATTCAGCCCAGTACCAGCGCAAGACCTTCTGTGGTACTGGTAAGCCCTGAACATGGCTCTCAAAATGTGAGTGAAAATACTTCAATATCAACTAGTATTTTGAACTTGCCTAATGGTGGTGTTAATAATAATACCTTGACCTCTTCTTCCGTTTATTTGTCCGAACAGGGGACAAATACCCATGTGCCTGCGCATGCAAATGGAACGGCAGGGGGAGATGCTATCACTTTAGTGCCGGATAATCCATTGAAGCTTAACACAAGTTATGTCTTTACCATTACAGATAGTGTGAAGGATTTGTCAGGAGCTTCCTTTATTCCATACTCCAGTACCTTCACCACGACTGCTGTTTCAACGCAAGCACTCCTTAATGTGAAATTCGATCATATCAAGTTATCCAACACAGTGGGTAGGCATTCCAGTCTGACGATCGGGCCGGATGGTAAGCTTTATGCTTTAAGTATTGACGGGGTCATTAAACGCTTTGTTATCAACCCTGACGGCACTTTACAAGATCCTGAATTGCTATTTTCTTTACAAGATGCTTATGGTAGCAGGACGCCGAGATTAGCCATTGGCTTTACTTTTGACCCTTCGTCAACAGCCAATAACCTGATTGCATATGTGACCCATGGCTCCTTTATGTTTGTAGATGCTCCTGATTGGGACGGGAAGCTGACAAGGTTAAGTGGCAATAATCTTCAAAATGTTCAGGATCTTTTGATCAATTTACCAAGATCGGCTAAAGATCACCTGACCAATAGTATTGCATTTGGCCCGGATGGCGCCATGTATATAAACCAGGGCTCTAATAGTGCCATGGGGCTTGCTGATCTGACCTGGGAGTCTAGAGATGAGCATTTGCTTACAGGGGCTGTATTGCGGTTGGACTTAACAAAATTGGGAACATTACCATTAAATGTAAAAACTGCGGAAGGAGGTACTTATAATCCTTATGCTCCCAATGCACCATTGACTATTTATGCTTCAGGGGTTAGAAATGCTTATGACCTGGTATGGCATAGCAATGGAGAGCTGTATGTACCCACCAATGGTTCTGCGGCTGGTGGTAATTCGCCTGCCTCTGTTGCTGGTACAATAAGGCCGGATGGTACACCTTATAATGGTCCTTCAATACCAGCGTTAACGAACGTGCAGCAAACCATGAAAGATTTTCTTTTCAGGGTTAAACCAGGTGGGTATTATGGTCATCCCAATCCTTCCAGGGGCGAGTATGTATTGAATGGAGGTAATCCCACAACCTCAATAGATCCTGGTCAGACAGATGCCTATCCTATCGGTATTGCACCTGATGCCAATTGGCGTGGCTATGCTTTTGATTTTCAAGCCAATAAATCACCTGATGGCGCAATAGAATACAAGAGCAATACATTCAATGGGGCTTTGAAGGGAAAGTTATTGGTGGTACGGTACAGCCAAAACGATGATATTGTTACACTTACTCCTGGAGGTGCTAATAATGATATTATAAGTTACAATGACGGAGCATCCATACAAGGCTTTACTGGATTTATAGATCCATTGGATCTAACGGAAGATGTAAGAAATGGTAATATCTATGTTTCTGAATATGGGGGAGAAGGCATCATAACCCTCCTCAGGCCTCAGGGATCTACAACTACAGTTGGAAATCTCATTACCGTCAAACCCATGAAGATATACGATAATGATGTAATAGGTGGAGCTGTTGGTATCAATCGAGTGGTTAAAATAAAAAATACATCTGATACCAGTGTTCTTACCGTTTCAGGTATTTCCTTAACCGGAACAAATGCGGATCAGTTTGTATTGGGTAACTTACCTACTTTCCCTGCAGGTATTAATCCAGGTGATTCAATTAGTATTTCAGTAGCCTTCAATCCATCAACTGTGGGTTTAAAGACTGCATCAGTTGATATCGCCAGCAATGATGCCAATAACCCAACTGTTTCTGTAGCTCTAAGGGGCATAGGTACTTCAGGAACAGGTGGAACGAATGAGCCATCTTTACAAGCATTATTAAATTTGTTGGAGATACCTATTTCAGTGGGTGATGACAATGCGGCAACAACTGTAATTAACAGCAGTACAAGTTTGCAAAAAGCCCCTCTTTTAGGGGATGAAGTAAGCATCCAGAAATTTGTTAAAGCAGATACGGGAGTCGTTACCATTGAACCATTGGCCGTGTTTGGTCCTACAACCAATAACCCGGTTGTTGGAATGGGCTGGTACAATTCAGGAGATAGTACCTCTAAACATGAATTATTAACTGTTTCCAATAATCCTGTGTCCAATGGCCAGACTGTCAACGTAAACTTTACTGGTACACTTTCATATGATCCGGGAACAGCTTCCTTTGGATTCTATTCCCGCTGGCCATTCTTTAGCAACAGGCATCTTTATAGCGAGGACAGCCTGAATACGTTCACCGGAAGTATACCACACCACGTTCGTGTTTATCCATATAAAAATACAAGTGGTGTAGAGGTGCCATTTACTTATCTGGTTGCATTTGAGGAGACGACTACGGGCATCGATTTCCAGGATATCGTATTTGTCGTTAAAAACGTAAAAACAGCTGCGCAAGCCGCCACGGTTAACATAGAGCCAATAGCTGATGCATATGTGCGGAATGGCACTTATGCGAATACCAATTATGGATCTGATACAGCTCTGGTTGTTAAAGGGGCTACCGCCAGCAGTTTTACCCGGCAGTCTTACCTGAAATTCCCATTGAACAGTGTTAATGATGTCGTATCTGCCAAGCTTCGTATTTATGGCCGCAATACAGAAAGTACAGCCAATGTAAAAGTAACGGTTCATGGCGTTGCGGATGATTCATGGACGGAAGGTGTCATTAACTATAATAACGCACCTGGTGCTGCCACTACTTCTATTGGTTCATTAGACATCAATGATGTGGCAAAATATTATGAACTGGATGTTACTAATACAGTGAAAGCTCAATTTGCCGCGGATAAGATAGCCAGCTTTGTATTGAAAGATTCGGCTAATCAAAATAAAACCATTTCTTTTAATAGCAAGGAAAATGCGTTCAATCAACCACAGCTGATCATTACAACCACTAGTGAAGTACCTGCTGGTAACACGCTTTTATTTGTGGAGAATTTGGATAAGTTCCCATCAAATGAGCTCTATGTTGCATCAAGAATACAGACTCCATGGACAAGAGACACAGTAGCGCCGTTTACCTATAATGCAAACCACGATACTGTCAGGATCAGGATTCATAATAAGGGCATCAATCCATTAGTTGTCAGCAAATTGATTTTGTCTAATCAAAAGGACTGGAAGTTGTTTAAGCTAAAAGGTGTTGACTATACTCCATCGGCTATACCAGTTGTTGTCAATCCAGGCACATTTGCGGATCTTCAAGTGTTATTTATCGCCGATGATTCAGTTACTACAGCAAGGAATAAATTTTTGCAGGATAATATCACCATCGTTTCCAATGATGACAATGCACCATTTAAGACCTTAGCTCTTAACGGATTTTGGCAGAGACAAGGAGAAGATGTCTTTGAGCCTAGTGCTCAGGCTATCATCAATGTATTCGGATTCAAAACAAAAACCGGTTTTAGCAGTACGGATCCTGATGATGGCGACCCTAGTAAGCCTAAAGGGGATGAGATTCTTTCTTCTTATTTTGTGCGGGCTGATGCTTCCAAACCTATAACTATACGGCAGATGTCAGCTTATCACGGATGCTGTACCTTCACGGAAACCTTCAGGTGGCACCTCAAAGGATCAAACACTTTGAATGCAGTCTTTACCCATATTGGCCGTGATGCGCAATCTATGCTCCCACGGAGAAGTTTACCCACTAACCCTGCCGAAGGCTCTTTCACTCCAACTGGTGCTTTTGGCTTTAGAATTGGGAGCCAGGACTGGACTGATACTTTAAAAAATACAGGGCATAAGATCGGTATACGGGTATGGAAGGCATATGATGCCAATGGGCAAATTATTCCTAATACCTATATTGTTTCCAATGATTACCTGGGTACACAGTTTACCAACTTTGATTATAATGACAATACCTATTATGTGACCAACATCAGACCGGAAATCGGAACTGCTTACTACTCAGCACTCAGCGCGACTCCTTCTGCTGTTGATTTTGGAGAACATCTTTTGCAAAGTACCAACTCCTTTACGCTTAACCTGAAGAGTTTGGGACAGACATATGCTAATGGTTCCAGTGATCCGGATATTACCATTTCTTCTGTTGCAATTGTTGGTGATAATAAATCAGAGTTCACTGCTGCTATGCCAGTCAGCACGACTCTGAGTCCGCAGGCAACCACCAGTCTGACCATTGGGTTCAACCCAATTTCGGAAGGGCTGAAGATCGCAGACTTGCTGATCTATTATAACAATTCTAATTCGCCACTCAGGGTGCCACTATATGGAATTGGAAAAGCAACAGGTACGACTGTTAGTGTGCCATTCCGCATCAAGAGTGGATCTTCCAGCAATGTAACGGTGAACGGTAATACCTGGGTGTCTGATGTGCCTTATGCCTTTGACAACCTGGAGCCATTTACCAATTCTCAATTGACCCAAATCAGTGCTACAGATGAGGATGCCCTCTATTTAATTGAGCAATCTTCCAATGCAGATAAGAAACCTTTCCGCTACGAGATTCCCATTGCTAATGGCAGTTATGTAGTGCGGTTGCACTTTGCAGAGATCTACTGGGGTAATCCGGGTGCGGGGCTGGTTGGCGGACCAGGTTCACGGGTGATGAGTGTGAATGTGGAGAATCAACCCAAGTTGATCAATTTTGATGTGGCACAGCAAGTGGGGTCAGCTTCGGCGCTCATTAAGAACATTCCGGTAACGGTGAGTGATGGCAAATTGAACATCGACTTTTCGGCTACAGTGAACAGGCCAATGGTGTGTGCTGTTGAAGTATATCAATTCAGCAGTACTCCATCGTTGATTACAAATGCCAGAACAGATAATTTGGGTATGGATAATGGTTTAGTTAAACCCATAGTGTACCCTAATCCGCTCAATAAAAAGTTCTTTATTCAGTTTCAATCGGTTTACAAAAATATTTCACTTCAGATTGTTGACATGACTGGCAGGGTATTTGAGTTATCAAAGCCGAGCTTCATTGTAAGTGGATCGACAATGGAGGTAGATGTTTCAAAATTCAACTTCAAGCCTGGAGTGTATTTTTTGAAAATAAATTCGAGAGAAAGGAAAACAGAAGTGGTTAAATTACTCATACGCTAGCATTTTGAGTTTGCCGGTTTTGGCAAGTTTTGGAACCTTAAGTTATGAAAAATGTTGAGGTAAAATATGTAAGCTTAAAATGGCTTTTAGTGTAAGTTATTAATGTATATTTTTTACAATACGAAGGCACTGAAATTGTTTTAAACATTCATTTTCAGTGCCTTAGTTTTCACAACGATCTTTAAAAGTGCAAGCTTTAATATAAGGGTTTATTAGGCATTTACGTTAATTAATTTTTGTATTATTGTGAAATTTAGTTACTTTCATTTAAGTTTTAGTGACAGTGTTCTTGATCGTTTGATGTAGTGTTAAAATCACTAAAGAACAAACAAGTAGGTGCTGTGTCACTTTGCTAACGTTGTGGTCTTTTTACGTTTAAAACCAATGTAAATCTATTATCCATTTAAGGCCACTGAAAAGTTTGCTATTCCATATTCCTCCTTATCCGATATTCTTTCGAATTATCTTATTTAAATCTGTATTGAAACTTTCATATTCAATCATAAATAATGAAGTTCGGATACTCATCATTGATGCTTATTTTATTATTGCCGTTGTTCTTTTCATGTGCTAATACACGTGAATCAATATATTTCGATATTAAGAAAGATTCAACAACCTTAATTCAATATCAAAATACAAGTCCTTTAATACAAAAAAATGATCTTTTAAGTATTACGGTGAGCAGCTTAAGCCAGGAAGCCTCACTGGTTTATAATGTATCGAATAATGTTTCCGGGACTGGTTCAGGTGCAGTTTTAGGAGGATATCTGGTCAATAGTGAAGGTAATATACAATTTCCTGTCATTGGAAGTATTAAAGCAGAAGGTTTTACCAAAGAAGAATTACAAGTTAATATTACCCGTAAGCTTATCGAACAGAAATTGCTTTTGAATCCAATAGTAAGTATACGCAATCTTAATTTTAAGGTTACTGTACTTGGTGAAGTGGGAAAGCCTACTGTTATCAATGTACCTACAGAAAAAATAAATTTACTGGAGGCAATCGGGTTTGCAGGTGATTTAACCTTGTATTCAAGTAGAAGCGATGTAATGGTGTTGCGAGAAGAAAATGGTGCCAGAACATTTAAAATAATTGATCTGACCAAGAATGACGTTTTTAGTTCCCCTTATTTCTATTTAAAGCCTAATGATGTTGTTTATGTAAAGCCAAATAAGACAAAGATTTCCAGTGTGAGCAATACAAGGTTATGGCTCCCCACCATATTTAGTGCTCTAACATTATTATCAGTGCTTTTTTATCGAGTATCAAGGTAATTCCAGTATAACAAGATAAAATTTATTTTTCATGAGTGTTAAAAAAATAAAGACCGAAGAAAAGGAAGACAGTGTACTGAGCTTTCTCCTTTTCAGATTCGCACCTTACTGGCCTCTTTTTATTTTATTATTGTTATTATGTAGTATCGGTGCATGGTTTTATTTACGATTTTCAACTCCGCTATATGAAGCTTATGCTACCATATTAATCAAGGATGAGAAAAAAGGTGTTGATGACAACAGGATGCTAGAGTCATTGAATATTTATACTTCTTCAAAGATTGTTGAGAATGAAATGGAGATTATTCGTTCCAGGACACTCATGAAAGAAGTGGTCAAAAATTTACACCTGTATGCTCCTGTGTCCGAAGAGGGGCGTTTTAATAAAATTAATGCATACGAGACATCCCCTATAAAGATAGAAGTAAAAGAACCTGAGAATATAAAAATGTTTCAGCCGGATATCCCTATTTATTATGATCAAAAGAAATCAACCGTTACTTTAGATAGGAAGAGCTATCCTGTTGGCAGTTGGGTCAATACACCATATGGTGATCTTAAATTTGTTCTTAATCCTTATGCGGATCCAGATAACAATGAACACAAGCAGCTTTATTTTTCATTGTTCAGACCTGACAATGTGGCTTCCTTTTTGGCATCCAGGGTTGGTGTCCAACCAACTAATAAGATCGCTACTGTATTGGGATTGTCATTCAGGGACGAATCGGCTTCCAGGGCAATTGATATATTAAACGAATTAATAGAGGTTTATTCGATCAACTCTGTTAAGGAAAAGAACCTGATGGCAGCAAATACACTTACTTTCATCGATGAGCGTTTGCGCTATGTTATTAATGACCTGGATTCTATTGAACGTTCCATACAGCATTATAAAACAAAGGAGGGGATTGTAAACTTAAGCGAGCAAAGCAAAAACTTTCTTCTAAATGTAAGTGATAATGACCGGCAAGTTAGTAATATCAATATGCAGATTGCAGTGTTGGACCAAGTTGAGCGGTATGTGGTATCCAAGAATAATGATGTTGGTATCGTGCCATCTGCGTTGGGTTTGAATGACCAATTATTGTCACAGTTATTGCAAAAATTGTACGATGCAGAATTGGAATATGATAAGCTGAAGAAAACAATGGCTGAAAACAGTCCACAGGTTGTTGCTGTGGCCAGTGAAATAGAGCGCATCAGGCCTACTATTTTAGAAAATGTCCGCAATCAAAGAACGAGCTTATTCGCAAGCAAAAAAAATGTATCAGAAACCAGTGGTGCTTATAATTCTTATCTAAAAACTATCCCGCAAAAGGAAAGAGAATTATTAGAAATCAGCCGTCAGCAATCCATTAAAAATAATGTTTACTCTTTCCTATTAGAAAAACGTGAAGAGACAGCTTTGGCTTCATCTTCCACACTTGCTGATAGCAAATTAATTGATCCTGCTCTTTCCAATTACTCACCAGTAAGTCCTCAAAATAGCACCGCATACCTAAGTGCTTTCGCACTTTCATTTATTATAGGTATTGCTTTGGTTTGTTTCAAAGAATTATTCACAGGGAAAATATTATTCCGTTCGGATATTGAGAAATACACCAGGATTCCTATTGCTGCTGAAATTACGAATGTAAAGAATAATAAAAGTGAATTAGTCGTAAACAGACCTGATAAAATATTTTTAACTGAGCAGTTTCAGCATTTACGAGCTGCCATTGGTTTGCATGGAAGGGTGGTCTCCAAGCAAAAAGTACTTATTACCTCCAGTATTGCAGGTGAGGGCAAGAGTTTTGTAGCTGCTAACTTAGCATTAAGTCTTTCCTCATCTGGTAAAAAGGTGTTGCTAATCGATGCGGATTTGAGAGGTCCAAAGACTACATCTATCTTCAATATGGAAGATAGAGAAGGACTCGTCGAATTTCTTGAGGGAAATGTAGGTGTTGAGGACATTATCAGATATAGTGACAATAATAACTTATATGTGATACCTGCCGGGGGTGATTGTAACAATCCAACTGAGATTCTTTTGAATGGAAAACTCAATGAATTGTTTACATATATCGAAGAGTTATTTGATTATATTTTAGTAGATACCTCTCCGGTTGATCCTGTGACAGATGCATATGTGCTTTCTTGTTATTGTGATAAGACCCTTTTTGTTATACGTCATGGATATACGCCTAAGACCATGGTGCAAATATTGGATGAGAGTAATAAAGTAACAGCATTAAGTAATCCATTTATTGTATTTAATGGGATTAAGAAAAGAGGTTTCATCAAAGGTAGCTATGGATTCGGTTACGGATTTGGATATGAATATGTATATAAGAACCGAAATGGTGTTAAAAACAGAAAGGTTTCAATCAGTTAAAGGACTTTTTTGGTATTGTAAGAAAGAAAAACTTGCATTCTACTGATCATCAGTGATGGTAGAAATTGCATTGTAAAATAGGATGAGTGCCAATATGGAAATGTATAAAATAATAAATGTATGGGTAAAATGAATTGGTATTTAATTTATACACGGCCTAATTGGGAAAATAAGGTTGTTGATCATCTGCAAAGAAAGGGGATTGAGAATTATTGTCCTTATAATAGAGATTTGAATGAGGCCGGCAATAGAAGAAAGGTAACTTATAAGCCCCTGTTTACATCATTTGTTTTTGTTCGGGTAAATGCCTTACTTCTTACGGAATTGAAAAAGATTGATGGGATTGTCAGCCTTGTATTCTGGCTAGATAAGCCTGCTGTGATTAGAGATATTGAAATTGAAATGATGAGGCGTTTTTTAAATGAGCATATAAATGTGCAACTTGAAAAGAATATTGTCAATATAAATGGAATGGTAAAGATCACAAATGGTGATTTGTGTGAAGAGGAGGGTGACATCAGCATTAGTTCAAAAAGGGTAAAGTTGGTATTGCCTTCGTTGGGTTACTCATTGGTAGCTGAAGTGAGTAATACAAATGTGGAATTAATTGTACAAGCTGATTTATTGCGCTATAATTCTACACCAAAGGAGGACACTGTGGATTATGGCTTGTAATTAAGTTTTGTATTTCTTATAATTCAAAAATAAAATTTCAATCTATATCTACGACTTTTTCAAGTCTAATGAAAAACCATCAATTATTTGTTGATTTAAGGTGGTGATATGATTTCAAAATACGGAAATAATCTTTTACAATATTTTAGATATTACTATAGTATAGTTGGTAATAAACTGCTCTTTTCAATTTGCTTAAGTATCATTGTTAGTGCTCTGGATGGTTTAGGACTCGCCATGTTTATGCCCTTTTTACAGTCGGTTGCCAATGAAGGGAAAGCGGCCAATGATTCGATGGGGAATTTACATTATGTAATTGATGCAATTAAAGGAATAGGATTTCCATTGACGCTGGGATCTATATTAGCGACTATGGTTATCCTGTTTTCATTTAAAGGTTTTATGAGATATGTGGAAGTAAATTATACTGCTGGTGTAGTTTACTTTTTCATGAAAAAGTTACGTCACAAACTTGTTAACAAGCTACAAAATATTAGTTATAGAGGATTTACAAAATTAGAAGCAGGGATCATTCAAAACAACTTCATTGCTGAAGTTCAAAAGATGTCCCAGGCAGTCAGAAGCTATTTGTTATACTGCCAGGCTATGGTAATGCTTATTACCTATGTTTCATTTTCATTACTCGCTAATTTTCAGTTTGCTCTATTATTGGCAGTAAGCGCCGGACTGACCAATCTACTTTACAGCCGCATTTATAAAAAATTGCAGGAAACATCATACAAGATCTCCGAGAATGGAAACAATTTTAATGCTTACATGATCCAGGCTGTGCATTACTTCAAGTATTTAAAGGCTACTAATTACCTCGGTACTTATTCTGTTAAGTTAAAGGAGGTTATTGATAATACGGAAGCTCTGAGTAAAAAAATTGCCCGATATAATTCTATTACCATGGGCCTCAAGGAGCCTATGATCATCTTAATTGTGGTTATTGTCGTTTACATCCAGGCTACCTGGCTGGGTGGTAACTTAGGCTCAATTATTTTAAGTCTTATTTTATTCTATAGGGCTCTTAACTTTTTAGTAGTTCTACAACAGTATTGGCAAAACTTTATTCAGAACACAGGTTCAATACGTAGCATTACTAAAATAGAGAAGGCAATGAGTAAAATGGTGGAATTCCAGGGCGCGAAGGAGTTTGATACCTTAAGAAAAGAAATTGCAGTAGTAGATGTGAGTTTAACATATGGCAAGAATACAGTTTTACAAAAGACAAATATAATTATACCTCAAAAGCAAACAGTTGCATTTGTTGGTGAGAGTGGTTCCGGTAAAACTTCACTGGCTAATATTATTATGGGACTAATCAATCCGGATAAAGGGACTGTGTTATTGGATGGTATTTCATTAACAGAATATAATTTGGATAGCTATAGAAAAAGAATCGGCTATATCTCCCAAGATCCGGTGATTTTTAATGACAGTATTTTCAATAATGTTACATTTTGGGCAGAGCCTACACCTGCCAACATGAAGCGTTTTTGGGAAGTTATTGATTTGGTTTCGCTGAAAGAGTTTGTTGAGAGCCAGGAGCAAAAAGAGTTGACCAAGTTAGGGGATCATGGATTGTTAATTTCAGGAGGCCAAAAACAAAGAATTTCTATAGCCAGGGAAATGTTTAAAAATGTTGAAATCTTAGTTTTAGATGAAGCTACTTCTGCTTTAGATTCTGAAACAGAATTGATGATACAGGAGAATATTGAAAAGTTACATGGACATTATACTATGTTGGTAATTGCACATAGATTATCTACTATAAAAAATGTTGACAAAATTTATTTGCTTGATAAGGGTAATGTAGTGATTTCTGGAGATTTTGAAAATATGGTTCAGAATTCTGACAAGTTCAAGCGAATGGTTGCTTTACAAGGATTATAAGTTAATAGTTATTCATGTTGCATCACTAATGAATTGATTATGATTTCTGTAGTTATTCCATGTTATAATAGTGAAGAGTTTATTGGCAGGGCTATTGAAAGTGTATTGAATCAAACTTATCAGGACTTTGAGGTAATTTTGGTAGATAACGGATCATCTGATCAAACATTAAACATACTTTATAGCTATAGAAATAAGTACCCGGACTTCATTCAGGTTTTGCAGGAGCCAAGGAAGGGTGGTGCTGCTGCCCGGAACAAAGGGCTGAAGGAAGCAAAAGGTGAATGGATACAGTTTCTGGACTCTGATGATGAATTATTGCCGGGAAAGTTTGATGAGCAGTTAAAAATAGCCCGGAAAAATAACGCAGATTTAGTTCTAAGCACCTTTTATAAGTACTATACAAGTGGAGGCGTTCAGAAGGTTATCATCCAGTTTCTTGAAACTAAGAATGTTTGGGTTGGATTGATTATGTCAAATCTCGGTCGGACGAGTAGTAACTTATGGAAGAGAGATAAGTTATTGCAGGTTAATGGATGGGATGAAAGCAAAACTTCATCGCAGGAGTACAACCTTCTTTTCAGCATTTTAAAATTGAATGCGAAAGTTAGCTTTTGCACCATTCCGCTCACCAATATATACATTCAAAATAATTCAATACACAAAAGTGCAAATAAAAAGAGAAGCTTTGAAATAGCAAATAACTATATTAATTTAAGATTGGAAATCAAGAAATATTTGATTAGCCAAAACAGGTTCAATGAGGAGTTTAACAGGGCTGTCAATATCAGTATTTATGAACATCTTCAGACATACCGGGAAATTATTCCAGAATTTGTAACGATAACAATAGATGAGCTTAAGCTGAATCTGCCATTTTCCTTTTACCTCAAGAAGAGTCTGCGACGAACAAGGAATTATATAAATGACTATGCGAAAATTCTGACAGGTCAAATTAAGGGAGTATAAAAGGATTTATTAAAAATCCAATAATAATGAGTCTTAGAGTAAGTAATTAAGTTTTCAATTTTTATGAAACGATGGATATAGGCTTTAAATATGTTTCTATAATTATTCCGACTTATAGAGAGTGGCACCTTTTGGTAAAGTGTATTCATGCATTAAATGCGCAATCTTATCCAAGTGAAAGCTTTGAAGTGATTATAGTAAACAATGACCCGAATGATGCTATTCCAAAGGATTTGGTTTTGCCTCAAAATTTTAAAATTATTGATGAAAGTAAACCCGGTTCTTATGCAGCAAGAAACACTGCTTTGAAGATGGCAAAAGGTGAAATTATTGGTTTTACAGATTCTGATTGTATAGTTGATAAAAACTGGATCAAAAATGCGGTTGATTATTTGCAAGAAAATGCAAACTGTGATAGAGTGGCAGGAAGTATTCAAATTATACAGAAATCGGCAAAGCCTACTGTTATAGAAAAATATAATCAATTATATGCATTTCCGCAAAAATGGCTAATTGAAAATGGAGGAGGAAGTGTGACAGCGAATTTATTTGTACATAAATATGTATTTGACAAGATAGGAGGTTTTGATGAAAGCCTGATGTCAATGGGGGATAAATTCTGGGGTATGAAGGCGCAAAAGGCAGGCTTTAATATTCATTTTGTAGAAAATGTCATTGTTCATCATCCTGCAAGGAATTTAGCAGAACTTATCAAAAAAGAAAAACGGCATGGAGGTGCCGTGCAAAAGGACCCAAAGAAGAAACGGCTAAAGCTTTTCATTGATTTCGCTTATCAGTTTCGTCCCCGGGTATCGGGCATGAGATTTATGTTAGGTAAGAGAGTAGGAGTTAGAATCATTGACCGTGTAACCATTCCATTTTTGAGGCATTATTTATTATTGGTTCGTTCTTATGAAGCGCTCAGGGTACAGCTAGGAAAGGCACCTAACCGGACTTAAAGATAAGTGGTCATTATATTTTACTGATATTGGTTTGTTTACTTTAATCATACAAATAGAAATTTGCAATGGGGAAAAAAAATGTTGCGGTTATACTGGCGGCAGGGAATGGAGAGCGAAGTGGATTTGAAATTCCGAAACAAATGATGAAGTTAGCCGGAAAGCCGATTGTGGAGCATACAATAACAATTTTTCAGAATTGTTCAAGCATTGATGAAATTATTGTTGTTTCTAGTGCTAATTGTATTGAAAGAATTGAAGAAATTGTTTCCAGTCGTGCTTTTAGCAAGGTGAAAAAGGTGATCAAGGGCGGGCAGGAAAGATATGAATCTTCGGTAGCTGCTATTAATGCATCTGAACCAGTTTCTGATCAGGAAGATGTCAATCTGATTTTTCATGATGCCGTCAGGCCTCTGGTTAGTGACAGGATCATACTAGATGTTATTCAATCATTAGATTATTATAATGCTGTCGATGTTGTAGTTGCTACTACAGATACTATTATTTCAGCGGATCCGATTACAAATACAATAGAATCTGTTCCTGTAAGGCAAAGGCTTCGTAATGGCCAAACACCACAAGGATTTAAGTGGAAGACGATAAAGACTGCATATGAGCTGGCGTTTAAAGATCCAGATTTCAAAACAACGGACGATTGTGGGGTTGTACTGAAGTATCTGCCTGACGAGAAGATCTTCCTCGTTAATGGTGAGCATAACAATATTAAATTAACGTATAAAGAGGATTTGCAGATAATTGATAAGTTATTGCAACTCAATACCAAAAAGACAATTTGCAATAACCTGACATCTCATAGCCTGGCACAATTAAAAGGGAAAGTGATTGTTATTTTGGGCGGAACAAGCGGCATTGGTGCGGAAATGGCTGCAATTGCTGAAGCTTACCAGGCCAAGGTGGTAGTTGCTAGTCGTCGTACAGGCTTAGATGTTACCAATCTTAATTTGCTGCAGAATGAATTTAAAGCTATTCATGAACGGTATGGGAGAATCGATTACGTAGTGAACACTGCAGGTATTCTGGTGAAACAGCCTCTGGTATTAATGGAGTACAAGGATATTGTAGAGGCTATTCAAATAAATTATTTAGGGGCAGTGCATGTTGCCTTGGCTGCATACGAATATTTAAAGGAAAGCAGAGGGCATATGCTCAATTTTACTTCCAGTTCATATACTTATGGGCGGGCATATTATAGTTTGTATAGTTCGTCAAAAGCAGCCATAGTGAACCTGACTCAGGCGTTGGCTGAAGAGTGGCATACTCAGTTTATCAGGATCAATTGCATCAATCCTGAGCGAACAAATACCCCAATGAGGCGTAAAGCCTTTGGTATTGAGCCTTTGGATTCTCTATTATCAGCGAGAAGCGTAGCATTACTTTCCTTGGGTGTTCTCCTGGATGATTCAACAGGTCAGGTATTAGATATCACAAGCCAGTATGTAAAAAAGGCAATTAATAATGGAGCTCTAACAGAAGAAACGATAATGTTTAAATGAACCTAATGTTTAATTAACTTAGCACATGAGTCCCTTTAAACATACGAATATGTTAGATTTTCAGAATCTGTTTCCCGATGAACGTGAAAAAGGTGAAACACCTCTTCGGCAATGTCAGTTGGTTATGTTGCGAATGCTGAAGATTTTTGATTATTTGTGTATTAAACATGATGTGAAATATTTTCTTACGGGTGGAACGCTCATAGGAGCTGTGCGGCATAATGGTTTTATTCCTTGGGATGATGATTTAGATGTTGGGATGACAAGAGATGATTATGAAAAGTTTATTCAATACGCAGTGCCTGAACTGCCTGATGATATTTTCTTTCAAAATCCTCAAACTGATAAATACTACCCGCCAAATAGTAATGTTGAAGCACGTTTGAGGGATAAGTATAGTAGTTACACACATATTAATGGAGAAAACAAGAAATGGCATGAAGGACTGCAGGTGGATATATTTGTTTATGACCGGTCATTTCTACCTCATAATTTCTTCGTTGTTACTTTGAATAAGGTCTTAAAACGCTTCAATAATAACCTGAAAAGGGCCAGGGTACTGAAGGCAATTTCAAAGTATTCTCCCTTGCCTTTAGTTTATTCCAGTAATTATTTACAATATTACAGTGCCATGAAACATGGCACTTTTGTTACTAAAAGGGAACTAGGTAGCCTGCTTAGGGTAAAATTTGAGGATACAGAAGTTTACGTCCCGGAAAGTTGGGATTCTTATTTAAAGAGGCAATATGGCAATTATATGAAACTGCCTCCACCGGAAAAGAGAATATCTGCACATGATGTCATCGCAGATCCATTTACTCCCTGTGATCATACCGAAGTTTTGTGCTGGAAAGACAGAACGCATAAAGAAAGCCAATATTCTTAATGATATATCGAAAAAATCAATGCTTTTTAGATTGATTAAGCATTGTCGATTGCTCAATAGTTTTAGTCTGCTATTGTGGGAATTTCTTCTATTGTGAAAAATTAAATTAGGTATAGGTTCGATGAATAAAAAAAATGTAGTTCATATTGGAATTATTTGGGCAAATCCTTATAGCAATAATTTAGGTGTTGCAGCTCTTGCATATTCGTCATTGGCTTTATTGAACGATGTATGTAGGGAAAACAATATTGATGCAAGGTTTACATTGGTCGGCAACAGGGGGAAGGAAAAGGATAAAATTTCTATAAACAACTGTGAAATATTTTTTAATAATGTATTAGGAAATGATCATTCGAAATGGAAATCTCTTGCCAGGCTGGTTCTTTATCCAAGGAGATGTCAAACTATGAAATTGTTGAACCTGGATATTATTTTTGATATTTCTGAAGGAGACAGCTTCACAGATATTTATGGAGATAAGAGGCATAAGAAGTTCCTGAATTCCAAAAGGTTTTTTAATTTGTTACGAACTCCCCAGGTTTTGCTTCCACAAACTATTGGCCCATTCAATTCAAAGCGAAATGAAGAAATGGCGTTCAAGGCCATGAAGAAAATGAAATTGGTTATTTCCCGGGATAAACAAAGTTTGGATTACACAGCTCAATTTTTACCGGAAAATAAAATAAAGGAAGCGATTGATGTCGCCTTTTATATGCCTTTTGAGAGAAGGAAGTTTGATAAAGAAAACATTCATGTTGGTATCAATATTTCAGGTTTGTTATGGAATGGGGGATATACTAAAAAGAATCAATTCGCTTTGGAGGCAGACTATCGGAGCCTCATCGAAAATGCCATCAATTATTTTGCGCATAAAGACAATGTAACCATTCATTTTGTTTCGCACGTTTTATCAAGGAGGAAGTCTGTAGAAGATGATTACGCAGTAGCTGAAGAATTTCATCTTAAATACCCCGGATCTGTTTTAGCTCCGGCTTTCAAATCTCCTATAGAGGCTAAATCATATATCAGTAGTTTGGATTTTTTCTTCGGATCCCGAATGCATGCTTGTATTGCCGCAATTTCTTCAGGGGTTCCTGTATTTCCTATGGCTTATAGCCGGAAATTCAATGGACTTTTTAGTGAAACCCTACAATATAAATGGTTGGGTGATTGCACAAAGGAAACAGAAGATGTTATACTGGAAAAATTGCAAACTGCTTATCATCAACGGCTTGCAATTAAAGAGGAAATTGGGCATTTGAATAGCAATGTTGTTTCATACAGGCTGGATAGTCTAAAAAATCAATTATTAAAATCAATAAGTAATGTCAAATTCAGTCATTAGTGAGATAGACAGGTCTGGACTTTGCTTAGGCTGTGGACTGTGTGAAGCAGTTTTAGGAAAAGAAAACTGTACAATGCAGTTACGGGATGATGGTTTTTTTCACCCTCAGTTTAAAAGGCTGGATAAAAAGAGCGAGCGAGTCATCAATGAAATCTGCCCGTCTATTAATGTCCGTAATGAATACGAGTTGAAAAAAGATGAGCGAATTTGGGGTAAGATTATCCAGTTGTATGAAGGTTTTTCTGCAGATCAAGAAGTTCGTGCTAAAAGTTCATCAGGTGGTGTTGTTAGTGCATTAGCAATTTACTTATTGGAGCATAAAAAAGTTGATGCTGTATTGCATGTAGGGGGCGATGCGGATGACTACCAACAAAATAAGTTGCGTAAGTCTTATGATAGAGAAGATGTAATAAGGAATAACTCATCCCGTTATGCTCCTGCCTTAATGTTTTCGGATATTTTTGAAATACTCAATCAATCAGATGAAATTTTTTGTTTTATTGGTAAGCCATGTGATATTGCAGCACTCAAAAATTTTTTAAGAGTTTATCCCACTTATCAAGACCGATTTAAATTGACTATTTCCATTGTTTGTGCGGGTATGCCCAGTTTCAACGGAACCAGAAAATTGATTTCAGATTTTCATCCACAGGTTCCAATCAAAAATCTTTCATACAGAGGTAATGGTTGGCCAGGTTATTTTTCTTTCAGTGATAACAGTGGAAAAGTATATAGCAAGTCTTATAATGATTCATGGGGTAAAGTACTAAACCGACATTTATGCTTCAGGTGTAAAATTTGCCCGGAAGGAATCGGGTTGCTTGCCGATATAGCGATTGGTGATGCATGGGAAACAAAAAATGGATATCCGGATTTCACTGAAAAGGAAGGAAATAGTTTAGTCATAACCCGAACGGCTATTGGACAACAAGTTGTGGATGAGCTCATTAACGATGAGGCAATATTCTGTAAAAGTTTACCTGTAGAGAAGTTGCGTTTGATGCAACCATTTCAATACAGGAGACGGAAGTATGCAGGTATGCGCATCATCGCAGCAATGATAGCAAAACAATTCTTATTCAGGTTTCATAATCTGTACATATATAGAAATCTGGAATTTAAATCTCCCAAACGATTGATGAAGGAGTTTTTGGGCACATTTAAAAGAGCAATCAAAATGGCTTGATTATGCCATATAATAATATTCTATATCATCTATATTTTGTTGTTCCTTCAAGATTTAAAGGATTCATTAAAAGAATGATACTTAAATCTGAAGGAGGGCAAATGTATTCTAATACTATTCGCCAGATATATGAAGAGAAACATAAAATTAAAATTGGTTATGGTTCATATGGGGGGTGTTTTTCTTTAAAAAATGTTCCGGCAGGTGTTTCATTTGGAAACTATTGTTCAATAGCTCCCACGATTCGAATATTCAGGGCTAACCATCCAAAAAACAAGTTTACTTCGCACCCAATTTTATACAATCCTGCTGCAGGTTATGTTACTAAAGATGCGCTTAAAAGACCTACTTTAACTATTGGTCATGATGTATGGATTGGAGAATGGGCCATAATATTACCTAATGTTTCATATATAGGTAACGGTGCTATCATTGGAGCAGGAAGTGTGGTGACAAGAAATGTGGATCCTTATTCTATCGTAGCAGGAAATCCAGCTAAGGTAATCGGCAAACGTTTTGACGATAGCGTCATTAAGAAAATTGAAGAATCTAAGTGGTGGTTTTCAACTAAGGAGGAATTGATCAAGAATATACAAAAGTTCCAGGATCTTGTTGAGATAAATGAAAAGAATATCATTAAAGAATTTTAAGTATACAAAAGTTCGATATCAGCAAACTTAATTTTTCTAACCATGGACTTAAGCAGTACCAATGCAAGATTGAAATATGGTTTTATTTTATTTACTGTTTTGGTTAGCATCAACTTTTGGTCTTGTAGCTTAATATCTGACGGGATGAGTAAGCTTTTAGAGGTATTTGTGTTGATGTGCCTTTCGCTGATCGTTCTTTATGATAACTTTATCTTGAAGAGAACACAAATTTTTAAAGCAAATGTTTTCTTCTTCATGCTGATTCCTTTGTTGAGTGCATATGGCGCGCTTATTTTTCATGATCAGCCTTTAAAGCTTTCTTTAATTATATCCAGAGTTAATCTTTACTGGCTCTTTTATTTTGTACTCCTGATCTTTGATATTCCAAGTGAACGAATCATCAAAATGATGCTTATTGTTGGTTTAGTATGGGCATCTCTAACCATCATTCAGCAGGTTACTTATCCGATTTCTTATTTTTATTCCAGAGAAGATTCAGATGAATATTCTATTTATAGAGGAGGCGTATACCGGTTCATGATTTATGGACAACAATATGGCGCTTTTTTCATGTTTTATTACTTCTATCAATATTTAACGAAGAAAAATTCAAATTATCTGTTTTATGTGCTTTTTGCAATGGCTGGTTTTTATTGTTATGGCACACGTCAATTTGCATTGGCAGCACTTGCCTGCCTTTTTATTGCAATATTTTTAGTTCGTGGAAAAGCGCAATTAAGTGCTGTAATGATCATTTTGATCGCTGTACCTGTTCTTGTGATGCTCAAGGATGTTTTGTTTGCGCAGTATATCGATATGACTAGGGAGCAGCTAAAGTATGGTGATGATGTAAGGCAATTAGCCGCTCGTTTTTTCCTTAATGAATACTGGCCTGACCATTGGACTGCTAAGATTACCGGTAATGGTACCCCACATATCTATTCAAGGTATGGTCAGGAAATGGAAATCATCAGACTTTATAATCATTTCTATAGAAGTGATGTAGGAATTATTGGTGCTTTTAATGAGTTTGGTATTTTGTATGTCTTAAATATAGTATTCGTAAATATCAAAGGATTAAAGAATAAGTATTTTACAAATGACAGTAAGTTCTTAAAACTTTTATCTTATTATTCAATTATTCTTTTAATCACAAGCCAGTACTATTCCAAAGGGCTCGGAATTCCATTTTATTGTTTAGTTTTTTATCTTATTGAAAAATCGTATAAAGAAAAAAAGGAAGTACCAGAGGAAGTTGAAGAAAATGAAGAGGAACTTGAGTTTGCCATTTGAGGTAGTAAGTTCTATTTCCATTTAATCATTTTTATATGAAACCAAGAGTTGCAGTAATTATCATTAATTATAAAACTTCTCATCTTTTAGGGAAGCTGATCGATTCTATTAAAGAAATCACGGTAGATGTTTCAATTGTAATTGTTGATAATGCTTCAACGGAGGAAACGTACTCTGAACTTTTGATGATTAAAGATGCACGTTTGCATATTTTGCGCTCGTACACGAATCTCGGGTTTACCGGTGGGATTAATTTTGCTTTAAAGTATTTGATAGAAAGTAAACTAGATTTTAAGTATTTTTTTCTACTCAATCCTGATGCTTTTAGTAATGATAATTTAATAGGTGATCTGGTTCAGATTTTGAATATAAATAAAGATGCAGCAGGCGTTTCTCCGCAGGTACTTTATTTAAATGGCGATCCATGGTACACAGGTGGAATGATCAAGTATAATGAAGGCAAAGTCGTTAACCATTCTATTGATGAAATAAAGTGCAATGCGCAATCCTACGAAGTGGATGTATTTAGTGGTTGTGCAGTGCTTTTTGATTTAAGTAAAGTACTCGAAGTTGGAATGTTTAATGAAGATTTGTTTATGTATTTTGACGAAGCTGAACTTTCCATCAGATTAAAAAGAAAGGGTTATAAAATATTGTATTGCCCCCAGCATAAGATATTTCATGACGTTTCATATACAACCCGTAAAATATCCCATTTGAAAACTTACTACATGACCCGTAACAAGTTCATCGTATTTAATAATGACATGAGCTTATATAATAAAATTTATTTCATTTTATATGAAATGGCTTTTCATTTAAAAAATATGAGAATTAGAAACGTTTTTTACCACATAAAGGGCTTTTATGATTTTAAAAGAGGTAAAAAAGGTTCAATGGCTATACGATCATTAACATAATAAGAATTAGTGCATAGAAAAATTTTATTAAACAATTTATTTCTTAGGTAAATGGGATCATTTTCTTATTTTTTTAGTCCACAACCAACGCCAAAGACGACTAATGAATATATCATTAGTTTTTATGAGAAATTAGCAGAAAGAGTTACAGTTGTGAACTATAATAAGAAGCCTGTCTCTGCCTCGCTTGATATTTTCAGGTATGTTTTTAAAAGTGATGTAATGGTATTAAATTGGCCTGAGGATATCATGCATTTGCGTTTTGGCATACTTCAAATAATAATTTCATTTTTAGGTTTGGTGATTTTCAGAATCAGAGGAGGAAAGATTGTTTGGGTTTGCCATAACCGGGAATCACATTTTAAGCGATTCAAGTTATTGAGAAATTTCGCGCGTAAATTTTTCGCTACGCAATCTCAAAATATTATTGTTCATTCTGAAGATGCTTTAAAGCATTTTAAGAGAGTTCGACACAAGGTGATTTTTATGAATCACCCGGTTTATGAAAAATTCCATCAAAAAACTGAAGTTAATGATGCTGAAACAATTGATGTTCTTATTTGGGGCAACATTACTCCTTATAAAGGATTATCAGCATTTATTGAAAACTATAAAAAGTGCAATGTTTCGTTTGGTGTAACTATCATTGGAAAGGCTAATAAGGACTATTATAAACATTTAACTGAGTTAGCTGCTGGATCGAAGGTATCAATCATTGATCATTTTCTGTCGGAAGAGGAATTATATCAATATTTTCAAAAGTCCAAAATTATTTTATTGCCTTATTTGGATAATGATACATTTTCTTCGGGATCGCTTATCCATTCATTGAATTCTTCGAAAGTTATCATAGGACCATCTTTAGGCAACTTTATTGATCTGCAGAAAACAGGAGCATGCCTTACATATGATGACTATCAAGGGTTGTTCAACATTGTAGGAGAACTTTTGAGTGACGATCAAAAGTATAAGTATAAACTTAAAGAGTTGCAACAAGGAATTGAAAGATATTATCTTTCTAACACCTGGGACAAATTCATAGATAACCTTTTGCTGATAGTTTCGGAGAAAAAACATCGAGATAAAATGGTGGCAACTATACTGGAATGTTAGTTGTCATGGTGCTGGAGGATAAGTTTTTTGGGCTGTTCATGCAAATGATGATCATTTAACCATACCATTCTATAACAGATTTATTATGAAACCAAGAATCGCCTTTGTTGTGCATATGTTGGCACCATACCGTGTCAGTTTTTATTCAAAGCTGTTTGCTGCTAAGGAATATGAGTGGAAACTTTTTGCAGGGCATAAATCTAATAAGAATGATGCAAGGCCGCAATACGATGGCGATTTGAGTTTTCCTGTTTCATTTCATACCGAAAAGAATCGAAACCTTGGGATATACAATATGTGTGATAATGAAGGCATGTTTGATGCTGTAAAGTTATTTGATCCCCAGATTATTATTTTGTTTGCTCATGTAGGGACAAAAAGTTTCAGGAAAATTGTTGACTGGGCAAAAGGCTCTGGCCGGAAGGTTATTATGTGGACCTGTTTTTGGGAACCTTATTATATTACAGGTTATAAAAGGCTTATCAGGGATTTTGCGATCAATAGGTTTTATAATAAAGCCGATTATCACATCGCATATAGTTCAACAGCAAAGGAGAAATTGGTCGAAATCGGATATCCTGATACCCAGATTGCTATTGCTTACAATGGTATTGATTTAGATTTATATGAAAATGAATTAGGTGGTGTTAATGGAGAAGAATTATTTGATCGGGATTCAATTAATTTTCTATACTGTGGCGGAATGGGGAAAGATAAAAAGGTGGATTTATTAATTAAAGCTATACACATTAGTCATCACGTTAGCCATCACAAATTAAATGCTTATTTGATCGGAGATGGGCCAACATTCGAAGAATGTAAAAACCTGGTTAAAAGTTTAGGATTGGCAGACAATGTAAAGCTTTTGGGTAGAATTAATAATGTTGGAAAATATATCCAAGCTGCTGATTGTATTGTTTTGCCTGGCACCGGAGGCTTGATATTAAATGAGGCTGTACTTATGAATAAGCCGATGATTGTCAGTAAAGCTGATGGAACTGAAAATGATTTATTGATTAACGGTTTCAATGGACTTAAGTTCCAGGCTGGTAATGAGGAAAGTTTGGCAAATGCAATTGTTGAGGTGGCCGATAACCTTTCATTTTTTAGCGAAAATGCTGCCTGTGTATCTGAAGTGGTAACAAAAAGAAGTAACGTAGATATGATGGTTACTACATTTTTAAAGGCTATAAAAAAAGTAAATAATGAAAATATCTCTAGTAGCAGGCGCCAGGCCGAACTTTATGAAAATAGCGCCTATCTTAAAAGCAATTGAAATCCGGAAACAAGAACACAATATAAGTTATCGCTTAATTCATACCGGACAGCATTATGATAAAAATATGAGTGATAACTTTTTCAAGCAATTGAATATTCCGGAACCTCATATTAATCTTGAGTCTGGAGGTGGCACTCAGGCAGAACAAACTGCATCCATCATGGTAAAGTTTGAAAAAGAATTGCTGTCACACAGGCCCGATGTTGTATTGGTTGTTGGTGATGTTACTTCTACTTTGGCTTGTACTATTGTCGCAAAAAAACTTTGTATAGATGTTGTTCATGTTGAAGCAGGTATCAGATCGGGTGATATGACAATGCCGGAAGAAATCAACAGAATTGTAACGGATTCTTTGTGTGATCATTTTTTTACAACAAGCGAAGTCGCAAACGAAAATTTGATCAGGAATGGAGTTGCTAAAAAAAGAATCCATTTTGTGGGGAATACCATGATCGATACTTTGCTTCAAAATTTACATAGGATTAAAAAGCCTTCAATACTTACAGAACATGGTTTATCAGAGCATGAATATTTTCTGATAACATTACATCGGCCCGCTAATGTTGATGACAAGGATAATTTAAAATATTTATTGGATAAAATCCTGGAATATACATTTCCATACAAGGTTTTATTTCCTGTACATCCAAGGACGAAGATCATTCTTGATAACTTAAAGTATAGCAATGATCAATTGATTCAGATAGAGCCTATGGGCTATCTAGAGTTTATTTATTTAGTTAAAAATTCAAAAGCTGTTATTACAGACTCAGGCGGTATTACTGAGGAGGCAACTGTTTTGAATGTTCCATGTCTTACATTACGTAACTCGACTGAGCGTCCTGAAACTATTTCAATTGGATCTAATGTACTTGTAGGAACAAATCCGGAAAATTTAGAGTCTTATATCAAAGATATTATTGACAATAAATGGAAACAGTCAGGTATTCCACCTCTTTGGGATGGTAGAACTTCAGAGCGAATTGTTGATACAATGATCAAAATTTATGAGATGAAACAATTTGCGGAAGGTGTGAGTAATTAACTTTTCGAGTCAAGTTATTTCTAATGAAGAGGATTATCTTTGAATGACAATAAAAAAATACCGGTCAACGACCGGTATTTTTTTATTGTTTAATAAGCATTTTTTTCTCCTTTAACCGCATTAAATACAGTTAGAAATATAATGCGCACATCTAACCAAAGACTCCAGTTTTCCATATACCATATATCGTGTTCTACTCTTTGTTGCATTTGATCCAAAGTTTTTGTCTCTCCTCTAAATCCATTTACCTGTGCCCAACCTGTTATTCCTGGCTTTAGGAATTGTCGTACCATATATCTGCTGATCAATTTGGAATAATCATTTGTGTGCTTTAACATATGAGGTCTTGGTCCCACAATACTCATGTTGCCAAGCAAAACATTAAAAAACTGTGGGTATTCGTCCAGACTTGTGCGTCTGATAAATTTTCCAATTTTTGTAAGCCTATCATCATCTTTTGTAGCCTGGCGTAAATTTGAATCGCCGTTGACTTTCATGCTTCTGAACTTGAAGCATTTAAATATTTTTTTGTCTTTACCTGTTCTGTATTGTAAAAAGAATACTGGTCCTGGAGATTCAAGAAATATTAAAAGGCTCAATATTGGAATAAGCCAGGATAGAATGAAAATTATAACGAAAAGGCTAAATACTATATCAAATAACCTCTTCTTAACCATATTACCCAAATTATCCAGCGGTTCTTTATGCAGTGATAAAACAGGTAAATCATTTAGATAACTTACACTTACCGGGCAATTGATAAATACAGAAAGATCAGGCACAATTTTAAAGCGTATGCATTCCTGGTCTGCATGCTGCATAATTTGGTAGATTCTTGGATCTTGCTCGGGAGAGATCGTTGAGTATATTTCATTGACCTGAAAATCAACAGAAGCTTTTGTTGCTCCTTCTACACCGCTGATAACTGGATAAGTAGTTAATTCTGTAACATTTTTAGACTCTTCACAAAATCCAATAATTCTTACATCAAATCCACTGTTTTCTACGTATTCTACAATTTTTTTGGATACTTTATTATAGCCTAATATTAAGACATTTCTTGTGGAATGAATATGATTATGCAGGAGTCTAAAGAGCGACAAATAGGCAAGCCTGTTAATAAAAAGTACGAAGCCGTATCCTATCACACTGATTAGAATAAATGATCTGGATAGATCAAATTGCCTGAAAAAGAATAGGTAAAGTATTGCAGCACTTATCCAGGTAAAATAAATGCGAAATGTTTTTCTGGAAAATGATTCAAAAGTTACAATAAAATCTTCACGGTACAGTTTGCCAATCCAACTAACAGCTATCCACAAAAGGTTGAGCACTATTACAAACCTTGAATAATATGCCAGAAAAGCGTCTGGTATGCTGCTATCGCAAATCCAGTATGCAATAAAAGCCCAGCAATTAAGTGTTATAATGTCAAACCCTACAAGGCCAGCCTGTAAAAAATTGATAAAGTGTTTTTTCATATCCTTCGTTTTCTTAAAGCCATTAATCCAACTAATCAAAAAGGAGTAAGTGTTCCATGGCAACTACAGTGCTCCATCAATCTTTAAAGACCGTTTCAACTTTTCTTTAAATAATATGTAAAAGAAAATAGGTCCATAATATAAATATCGTTTCCACAAGCGCTTAGGTTCTTTTACCAAACGTCCCATCCATTCTAACCCTAAATCAATCCATAAACTGCTTGGGCGTTTAACTGTCCCTGCATAAAAATCGAAAACAGCTCCTACTGATCCTATAATTTTGGCATCAATCTGATCCTTATGCATGTATGCCCACTTCTCCTGTTTAGGAGCAGTCATACCTATAAATAAAACATCTGGTTTAAATGAATTGATTGCATTTATTATATCCGCATTTTCGGTTGCATTAAATTGAGAGGAAAAGGGTGGGGAATAAACGCCCACTTTTACAGAGGGATATTCTTTAGAAATTCTTTCTATTATTTTTTTTAAGGTGGTTTCTGATGAACCTAAATAAAAACATTTCCCGCCCTCATTATTTAATTTGGTAAGTAAAAATTTATGCAAATCCGCTCCAGCAATTTTTTTTATTTTTTTATTTGCTAGAATTTTAGAAGCGATGACAATGCTCACCCCATCAGGAAGTAAAACATCAGACTCCAATAATGCATCTTTAAAATGACTGTCTCTTTCAGCCATTGCATAAGAGTAAAGATTAATCGTATTGATTAAAGTTTTAGAGTTAGTGTCTAATTGATCCAAATTGGCATTAAAAACATCATAATCAAATAACTGAACAGTACTGCCGTTATCCATTTCTTGAATTTTATTTTTTACAAATTCACTTTGCTAAAAGTGACAAGCAATAATTCGGAAATTCTGGAAGGATAAATTAGAAATTCAAACTGATCGGTTATTTTGTCAAAGGATATCGAGAAGTAAGTGGGTCTGAGTGCAACGATTACCTTCTTACTTTTGGCATTGATGATATGAGCAGATACATTTTGTTCATATCAGCAATTTAGTCATCATAAATAATACGATGAATGCTTAGAATTCTTAGGGAGGGGAGTAATAGTTCTAATTTTTGAAACTTTGCTAACCTATATGCAAGGTTAATACCATTTTATATTTTTAGCATAGGAAAAGGATAGGAGTAAATAGGATATTACTGTACTTTGTAAAGGTAGCTATTTTTAAAATATCAAAAACTTTACCAGGCTTTTTTGCTAAATAAATGAAACGCTTTTTCAGGCAGCAATAGGTGTAGAAAATAACTTACTTATCATGTATGTTATACATTTCATTTTAGCCATTAGGCACATTGGTTTACGTTTATGCTTGTCATATAGGTTGGTATATAGAATTTATGGAATATTTGGTTCTGCAATAAGGCTTATTTTCCAATAATCATAGTGGCACCTGGAGCTTGAATTTGCCTAATGCTTTTCTCAACAGATTGGCTTTCAATCCTTTTCTTATTACATGCTTGTAAAAACGTGAAACAGTATAAAGCAAGATTCCCAAAAATGGTTTAGCTTTAAAATTGCTAAAAAGATTATATTACATAGCATTCCGGAAATAGTATGTAAATCTTTAGTTGGAAGCATGCTGATCCTATGATCTTACTCAAATCATAAAGATGTCTGGAGCAGAAATGATCATAAGTGTTATTATTCCTACGCATAACAGGGAGGAGGCATTGTTACAGGCCTTGAAATCCCTTTCTGTCCAAAGTTTTTCTAAGTTGCAGTTTGAGGTGATTGTTGTTGCTGATGGCTGCACAAAAAATACAATTGAAGTAATAAGGAGTTTCAAGGCGCCATACAAATTACAAATTTTTGAACAGGAAGCTAGTGGTGCTGCTGCTGCCAGAAACAGAGGGGCGGCTCATGCTATTGGTTCTGTATTACTTTTTTTGGACGATGATATTACAGCTTCACCTCAATTGGTCGAATCCCATGTCAATGCACATCAAAGAGCTGAAAATCAAGTCGTAATTGGCTATTTGTCCACTGTATTGAAGAATCAGAAAGGTTTTTTTGGAAGAAAATTAATAATGTGGTGGGAGGAAATATTTGATGCAATGAAGCATAAAAGTCATCTCTTTAGCTATCGTAATTTGTTAAGTGGGAATTTTTCTCTATCTGCTCAGCTTTTTAACTCCGTTGGAGGATTTGATGCCTCATTTAAATGCCAGGAAGATTATGAGTTGGGTGTCCGCTTGATTGAAGCAGATGCTCAATTTGCATTTGAACCGGAAGCTATGGGATATCATAATGAAATAACAGATCTAAACCGTTGGTTAAACCGAAAATATTCAGAGGGTAAAGCTGCTGTTCAGTTATATCAGAAATATCCGCACCTGATAGACTCAATACCTGTCATCAAGGAATTCGTAGATGGTATTCCCCCATTTTACCAAAGAGCTCTACAATTTATTTATAAAAGGAAATTACTTGCTGAAAGGGAAGCCTTTATTTATAATTATGCACTTCGTGTAGCAGAGTGGTTACATATGTTTCAATTATGGGAGAAATTGTTAGGCAGGCAGCAGACTTACTGGTATTTGCGCGGTATGGTCGATTCGGTAAATGATTTGAATATTTTGATGAATATATCCAAAAGAACGGCTTCCATTCAAAATAAATTTCCTTCGATAAAAGAGAAAGATTTTGGAGGAGAAAGTAAGACTTTTACCCATTAAGCTGCTGGTAATAAACTTTTTCTATGAGGCAGTGCCTTGTGTAATCAAGCTGATTATCTAATTTCCTAATGGATGAAGCCAAAGAAAGTTTCTCAAGTATATTCCTGTTTATATAGGTAAATCAATAATTGAGGCGCTATGAAATCTTGGAAAAAATAAGTATTTTCAATAATATGCTTATAATCTGTCTACTTCAAAACTTTTTATAGGATGGCGACTGCGGTACTTGATCTTGATTTAATAAATCTACCATCTGAAATTACAGGCTTAACAGCTTATTTAAAAGCGTTTATTTTAATCAGGTTCAAGGGGAAACCAATTGGTAAAATAACTGTCCCTATCAATAATGGAAGTATCAGAGTGGAGCAAATTTATCCAGTAATCATTTCTGAAGTCGAACCAATCTTAAAAAAGGTTTGGATTAAAGATTTCCTGGGTTGGGACGAAAGAGACAAGATCGATTTTACTTATCCCAAAGCAACTATAGCTATATGTACCCGTGACAGGCCAGAAGATTTACGTCGTTGTTTGGATGCTCTAATGCAATTGCCAGATGATGGCCAGGAGATATTAGTCATTGACAATTGTTCTTCAACCGATGAATCTAAAAAATTGGTGGAAAGTTATGGTAGTATTCGATATATATACGAGAATCGGCCAGGGCTGAATAATGCACGTAACAGGGCTTTGGAAGAGGCTCGAAATGAGATAGTGGCTTTTACCGACGATGACGCTATCCCGGATCCCTCCTGGCTAAGAGCATTATTACGCAATTTTAATAGTCCACTTGTGATGTGTGTTACAGGGATGACCATGCCCTATGAACTTGAGACAGAAGCTCAGGAAGCTTTTGAAAGATACAGTCCTTTTGGTAAGGGGTTCTATCGTAAGGAATACTCCCTTAATACATGGCATCCTTTAAATACAGGCAAGATTGGAGCAGGAGCTAATATGGCTTTCCGGAAAGAAGTACAAAACGCTGTGGGGCTTTTTGATGAAGCTTTAGACGCTGGTACACCTACAGAATCAGGTGGTGATCATGAATATTTTGCAAGATTATTGTTATCAGGTTATACTATTGTCTATGAACCAGACGCATTAAGTTGGCATCGGCATCGCCGCACCTGGAAGGAAACGAAAAAAGCAATCAGGGGATATGGAATTGGAGTTTATGCTTTTTGGATGCGATTATTGATTGTTGAAAAACAATTGGGAATACCAAAATTGGCTTATACCTGGTTTATACGAACTCAGTTACCTAATGTTGTACAATCCCTTCTCCGGAGACCGGGTAGCCAACCCTTAAGCTTACTGGTTACTGAATTGCAAGGTTGTATTTTAGGTCCTTGGAAATATTTACAATCAAAAAGAAGAATAAAACGAAACCATCTGTACCATGATTCTTACTGAAACCACCATAAGTATCATTATATCTACACATAATCGGGTTCATTCGGTTAAGCGGTTACTTGATAAATTAGGATCACAAACCTATGCGGTTCAATTAATTGAGGTAATTGTTGTGGCTTATGGATGTACAGACAATACGGTTGCTATGTTACAGAATTATAAAGCTCCATTTAAATTTATCTTCTATGAGATGTCTGTAGATGAGCCGGCAAAAGCCCGGAATAATGGGGCTTCTTTAGCCTCCGGTAGTTTGTTTATTTTTATTGGCGATGATGTAGAGCCATCGGAAGGGTTTGCAGAGGCACATATGCTTGCTCATCAAAACAAAGAAGATGCAGTTGTTATAGGATACTTGCCTCTTGCTTTGGCTGAATCCCCTGACTATTATCAAATAGATCGGCAAGCAAATTGGGAAGAAAGATTTCAACGAATGAGAATTCCAGGTTACCGGTATAGCTACAAAGATTTTTCATGTAGTAATTTTTCTATTTCTTCTGATCTATTCAAAAAGGCGCAAGGCTTTGTTTCGGGTTTACATTATCGTGATGATTATGAATTTGGCATACGTTTAATCAACCTGGGTGCAAATTTTATTTTTTCAAAAGATGCCTGGGGCATTCATCGAGACGAGATAACGGATATTCATCGTTTTCTAAAAAGAAAAAGGGAAGATGGAAAAGCAGATGTGAGGCTTTGGTGCATGCATCGAGACATGATCATACCTCCTTTACAAATGAGCAGGTTTAAAAAAAAGTATTCCTTTTTGCTCTATAAAAAAGCTTTTCTTTTATTGGCTTCTCTTAAAATCACTGATACCATTGCTTCATGTTTAAAGTATCTGATGTTCGTTTTAGAGAAATTGCAATTAAGGAGCAAGTGGAAGGCTTTAAATTACCATCTTCACAGGTATTGGTATTTAAGGGGATGGTTAGATGAATTGCCCGACAAGCAAAAAATGTTTTTTGTACCCAATTATATCATGGAGCAAGAAACACCAGATGTAGAATTTGAGATAGATCTTAAGCCTGGCATACTAGCTGCAACACAGAAGTTAGATCAATTGCGTCCTCGTAGTGTTAATATTTGCTATGGAAAGCAAATAATTGGATCCATTCCTTTTAAGCCAGGTGCTGAGCGAATCAACGGAGATCATTTGCGTTATTTGTTAGCCACAGAACTATCTGAGTCTTTTATGGTTTCTTTTTCTTTGGAAAATGATGAGCTTATTGTGAGGGCTTAATCTAAAAAAATAATATATTATTGTCAGTCAACATGGCCACTAAAGTACTTGAACTGGAAATACCCGGAAATATAATATCTATTCCTTTCGAAGAAGGATATGATCATTACCGTGTATTGGTCCGTATGCAAAAACAACCTGTTGGCTGGCTAAACTTTTCGAGAAATGAAACCGGTAGTATTTCTGCCGAAGATTTGTGCATGGCTATAAAAAGGCAACTTGGTCCTGCCATTATTCAAGAATTTCTATCCAGGTCTTTTGTTAGAAAGAACGATTCTTCTTCATATGAAGGTATTAGTGTTGTAGTCTGTACACGCAATCGTACAGCACAACTAGCTCAATGTCTTCAAACCCTTTTACAACTGCCTTATCCTAACTACGAAATCATCATTGTAGACAACGCACCCAGTAATGATGACACACAGCAATTGGTTGCTAATTTCCCTGTTCATTATGTAAGGGAAAATTGCCCGGGGCTCGACTGGGCACGCAACAGGGGAATAGCAGAAGCGAAATATCCTATTATTGCTTTTACTGATGATGATGTAATCGTGGATAAATACTGGTTACAGGCTATAGCCAATATTTTTCTTGACAAACAAGTAATGGGCGTCAGTGGTTATGTAGCCCCGGCCGAATTAGAAACACAGGCACAACATGTTTTCGAATTAGGCTATGGAGGAATGGGACATGGTTTTCTTCGTCGTTTTATAAGGAAGGGGGGGATCAGCGAAAAACAGCTGCTATGGGCTAGCAACTTTGGCATTGGTGCAAACATGGCTTTTCGTCGTGAAATTTTCCAGAAAATAGGTGGGTTTGATACCGCATTAGATGTCGGTACTCCAAGTAATGGCGGCGGTGATATTGAATTTTTCCACCGTCTGGTAAACAAAGGGCACCTTTTTGTTTACGAACCCACTATGCTTGTATGGCACTACCATAGGAAAGAAAATTCTGCTCTTAGTAAGCAGATTTTCAATAATGGCTGTAGTTTTGGGTGTTATTTGATTGTTTGTTTTCGCAAAAAAACGGTAAGGCATTTTACTATTCTTCAATTTTTTATATTAGATTGGTTCTTAAAATGGAACCTGAAAAACCTAATCCATCCTACTAAAATTCCAATACGGCTTTCCCTGTATGAATTATTCGGAATGCTCACCAGTCCTATTTCTTATTGGAAAACATTACGTTGGAATAAACAAGTTCGAAAAAAGTATGGGACACTTTCCGGAACTCGAAGATTCAGATCAGAGTTAGGAAATAGTCAGATAACTTTCCATAAGGAAGCAGAATGTTAAAGTGATAGACGTTTTGAAGCTATTGTTTAAGCATAGCTAGCACATTTTCCGTACTGATGAATAGACTGTCATTTAAACCAAATTTCCTTGGGAGAAGCATTTATTATTTATTCTTTTCTCATTTAGATTATTAACTGTCAGCGTATGCTTTGTCCAATTAAAGTGATTGATGTCGAATTAAGTGCACCTATAGAAAGTATTACAGGTTTGGATAAATATCTTGGCTTACAAGGCTTAGTGCGTTTACATGGCACTCCGATTGGTTATATCAATGTACCTGTAACAGGAGGTCAGGTTGATGCAAGTATAATAAGTAAAGAAATTCTTGAAAAACATCATACAGCTATAATTAATCGTTTGTTGCAAAATGGATTATTGTCCTCTGAAAGTCCGAAAGATTTAAGGATTGAGGACTTATTTAACGTGAAACCACCAGAGCCGACAGGGATCATGCCATTTGTAACAGTGGCTGTTTGTACGCGTAACCGCACAACGGACCTTGCCTTATGCCTTGATGCGCTCTGTGGGCTTGATTATCCCCACCTGGAAATCCTGGTGGTAGACAACGCCCCTTCAACAAATGATACAGCGCTTTTGGTAAAGAATCACTATCCTTCTGTACGCTACATATGCGAACCCAGACCAGGGCTTAGTTGGGCCAGAAACAGGGCTGTTTTGGAAGCGGAAGGAGAAATCATTGCTTTTACCGATGATGATGTAATTGTAGATGCAGGCTGGGTAAAAGCCCTGGCAAGTGTGTTTGCTGAAAGCCCGGAGGTGATGGCTGTTACCGGCCTGGTCGTGCCTTACGAATTGGAAACCCAGGCACAGGTATTATTTGAAATGTACGGAGGATTTGGTAAAGGGTTTCAACGAAAGTCCTGGAGTTTGCCAGGTGAAAAAGATAAGAGAGCCGCTACATTATTTGGTTGTGCAGGACAGTTTGGTACCGGAGCCAATATGGCCCTCCACCGGCGCTTGTTTGATCAAATTGGTCTTTTTGATCCTGCTCTGGATGTTGGCACCGTGACAAATGGTGGCGGGGATATAGAAATGTTTTTTAGAGTATTGAAAGAAGGCTATGAGCTGGTATATGAACCCAGAGCCCTGGTACGCCACCGGCACCGGCGCGAGATCAGTAAATTATATACACAAATTACCAATAATGGTGTGGGTTTATATGCGTTCTGGGTTCGAAGTGCAAAAGGGTATCCTGAGGAGCGGTGGGCTTTTATTCGTTTAGGGCTATGGTGGTTGCGTTGGTGGCATTTAAGACGTCTGTTTAACTCATATCTGATTCCTACCCAGTTTCCGCGGGATTTGATCACAGCTGAGCTGAAAGGGTTCTTTTCCGGAATGAACCGTTATCAGAAGGCCTGCCGGATAGCAAACCAAATGATGCTCCCTGATGAAAAGCTAAAGTTTACAAATCCTGTTTTAAAACAAGCTGAAATAGAATTAAAGGAAAATGTGGCTATACGGACCGTGGAAATCAATCAGCCTCTGAAGCCAATTGTGGACATAAAAGGGTATTTGGAAGTACAAGTTTTTGTTCATTTCAATAGCTGTTTGATAGGAAGTATAAATTTTTTAAATAAAAATGATCACATTAGCCAATACGAATTAGCTGATGCGATCACCCGTCATTTTAGTGTTTCAATTTTAAAGGTGGGTCGTAATATCAATAATGAAAGTGCATGGAACCACGCCCTTCATGCAATAAAGAATCATTACTTGATAAAAAAACAACCAGGCAGTTCTATTCCCGGTCTTTCTCCGGAAGTAAAGGTGTCTATAGTTGTGGCCACCTACGACCGGCCAGAGGATCTGAGCCAGTGCCTCCGCAG
>NZ_JAOTIF010000010.1 GCF_025628885.1 Paraflavisolibacter caeni
TTGATGCCGTTGTCGCTGAAGTATTTGATGGCTTTGATGCCGTCTTTGATCATGGGCACTTTGACTACGATATTAGGGTGAAGGGCCGCCAGGACCTTGCCTTCTTCGATAATGCCCTGGAAGTCTGTGGCAAGCACTTCTGCAGAGATGTCGCCATCCACCAGTTCACAGATGGTTATATAATGCTGTAAGATGGCCTGCTCCCCTTTGATGCCTTCTTTGGCCATCAGCGAAGGATTGGTGGTTACGCCATCTAAGATGCCTAAGGCATTGGCTTCTTCTATCTGGGAGAGATTCGCCGTGTCAATGAAAAACTTCATGTAATTGGTTGTTTTTAGTTATCGATTTTATATATTATTTATCAAGAAACTATTTTCGTCTACTTATAAAGTATATTAATTAAGCGGCTGTATTTTAGAACCGCAAAGAAATAAAATTCAAAGGAAATAGGGTGTATTTATTAATAAGATTGGAAATTCCCGGCATGCTTGATGTAGTTAAACAATTCACTTTGTTAAGCATGAAGCACCCTTGTTGCAACATTATTGATGCAGTTTCCGGCAAAACAATCTTATAATTTTTCAGTAACATTCAATCCCAGCAATTAGTTGATTTTAGAACCTTTCGGTATAAAGGCACACGGCTCATCTATAAAAATTAATCACAAGCATTTGATTCTCAATAAAGTAAAGTTTATCCTTTATATGTACTATCATTACGAACGCTAATTTAAATGTATTTTTTACAATTATAAAAAATATGTAGAAAATTTTATAATTCGACAGTAATTCCAGATTACGATTTTTATTGGAATTTAACCTGTGAGGCAGAGATCTCAAGTAATGAATTCAATTTATGAAAATCAAGTGAGCATTACAGATAGTACCAGGATGTCGGGCAAAGTCACCTTGAGTTAACCCTAATTAATTGTTTTCTTAAGTATATACAACCGATTACATATTTTTTAATTATATTCCATCTATAATTTGTATACCCTACCAGTAAACAGTTTATACTTAATTTGTAAAGTTGTGGGAGCAGTATAATATGAGTACAGAAAAAGAGGTAACTATTTATGACATAGCTCGTAAGCTCAACATTTCAAGTGCCACGGTAAGCAGGGCATTAAATGATGATCCAGTTGTTAGTAAAAAGACCAAACAAAAAATTTTTGACCTTGCTGAACAAATGGGTTACCGTACGAACCTGTTCGCGCGCAACCTTCGAAATAATCGTACCAATACAATTGGCGTAATTATCCCACGTATCAATAGCTTCTTTATGTCCAGTGTCATTTCAGGCATGGAAAAAGTAGCTAATCAAAGTGGATATAATCTTATCATCAGCCAATCATCCGAGTCTGTAGAAAAAGAGATTAAAAATGTCAAAACTTTATACAATAGCCGTGTTGATGGGCTTCTAGTTTCTTTGGCATACGATACTATTGATACTTCTCACTTTGATGTATTTTTTAAAATGCGTCTTCCTCTTATTTTTTTTGACAGAGTAGTTGAACATGAACATGCGACTAATATTATAATTGATAATAGGAAAAAAGCATATGAGGCCACGCAACATTTAATTGACCAGGGTTGCAGGCGGATCTTACATGTAACTGCAATTCCCAGACAAACTGTTTATGTTGAAAGGTTAGCAGGATATAAACAAGCTTTAGCTGATCATAACATTAAGTTTAAAGAAGATTATGTTATCATTAATGATCTGAGCCATAGGGCAGGCATTGAAACGGCAGCTATTATTCAAGCAATGAACACCATGCCTGATGCTGTTTTTGTATCAAATGACGATTGCGCTATCGGTTGTATGATCGCCTTGAAAAAAGCAGGCATCCGCATACCAGATGATATTGCATTTGTTGGGTTCAACAACGACCCTATCAGTACAATTGTTGAACCCAACTTAACGACCATTGATTATCCGGGCTACGAAATGGGGGTTGTGGCTGCAAATAATCTTATTAATCACTTACACTTAAATGGTGTTGCTCCCATCCATACCACCAACACCATTATTATTCGATCGGAGCTCATTATCCGTGCCTCATCTCTAAAAAGGAAATAAGTAACATAACAAATTTTGAGATAGTCAATCTTTCAGACTCCTAGAAATTCCCAACTCCAACCCTCTTAGCTCTGCCAATCCCCTCAACCTTCCAATAGCTGAATATCCCGGGTAAGTGGTCTTCTTCAGGTCATCCAGCATTTGGTGCCCATGATCAGGACGCATGGGAATAGAAAACCCTCTCCTACGCATTACCAAAACGACCTCTTTCACCACTTCGTACATATCTACATCTCCTGCCAGATGGTCTGCTTCGAAAAAATTACCTTCACTATCTCTCTTCGTACTGCGCAGGTGAATGAAATGAATGGAATCGCCCAGTCTTCTCACCATCCCTGGCAGGTCATTGTCAGGCCTCACGCCATATGATCCCGTACAATAACAAAGTCCGTTGGCTGGTGAAGGCGCCGCATCCAGCAATTCTTTGGCATCTTGTTCCGTACTCACAATTCTTGGCAGACCAAGTATGGGATATGGAGGATCGTCCGGATGAATGGCCATCTTTAATCCTACTTCTGCTGCCACCGGAACCACCTCACGCAAAAAGTGAAACAGGTGTTGTTTCAACTTTGCTGCATCGATACCCTCATAGGTCTTTAAAGCCGTCAGGATCTGCTCTTCCGTAAATCTTTCTTCGCTACCCGGCAGCCCAAGCAATGTATTACGGTACAACGTTTCTTTCTCCTCCAAGCTCATGGCTTCCAGCCTAGCCTTCGCCTTTGCTATTTCTTCAGCGGTATAATCTTGTTCTGCCCCCGGCCTCTTCAGCAAGAACAGGTCAAAAGCAATGAAAGCAGCCTTCTCGAAATACAAAGCCTTGCTCTTGTCCGGCATTTCGTAAGAAATATCCGTACGCATCCAGTCCAGTATTGGCATGAAGTTATAGGTAACCACTTGAAGTCCACAAGCAGCCACATTCCTCAGACTTTGCTTGTAGTTTTCAATATATCGCTGATAGTCACCGGTTTGCTTTTTAATATCCTCATGAACAGGCAAACTTTCAATCACCGTCCATGTCATCCCAGCTTCTTCCACCAAAGCTTTTCTTTTATTGATCTCTTCTATTGTCCATACATCGCCCACAGGTATGTGGTGCAATGCAGTAACCACACCGGTACATCCTGCTTGTCTGATATCCCACAGGCTTACCGGGTCATTGGGGCCATACCAGCGCATGGTTTGTTCCATTAACATAGTCTTGTTGTTTATATTAAGATAAAGGTATCTATTGAATGCTCATAAGCTGAGGCTTTTTACGTTTTTTAGTTTTTCTCACTACCTGATTAACTTTTTATTACCCGCTAATAAATTACTAAACAATAAAAGCGCACTTGTCATTTTCTGTTGGGCCTTAGGATTTAAAGATTGAGTGCTCAAATGTGCATAAAGCAATGGCAATTAACCCTTATCATCATTTAAGTTCCTCATAAAGGTTATATCTTGGTCAATACTAATGAAAAATAATAAAAAGGAAGGATGAATAATCATCCTTCCCAAACATGACCTTGAAAAAAAGTTAGTATCTAATACCCAGGAATTTGGGGAAAGAACAACTTTCTGTTACACGATTTATTTCACATTGTGGAATTGATCTAATTATATCCGGGATTCTGATATGCTTTCTTATCCGTTTCATTCAATTGCAAAGCATCCATTTGCCCTTGCGGAATGGGACGTAGATAGAGATATGATTGAATGTTGCGTGTTATTGTTTGCGGCGTATGGTCTCCGTAGTTGCTTCCGCTAATTTGATAAGTAGAAGCGAGTGCAATCCATTTTTGCGTACGTACCAAATCGTACCAGCGATAACCTTCGCCGTAATATTCTCGCGAACGTTCTGCCAAAATATAATCTATATCTATTGATATGGGTGTAGCAGCAGTCATATCTGCACTATGGTCTTCAACTTTGGCGATATTTCCATTATTGTCCCAACGCCATTTTCCAGCACGTGCACGAATCACATTGATCAATTCTCTGGCACTTTTACCAGCTTGCGTAGTTGCACCTTTCGCAGCCGCTTCGGCTGCGATGAAGTAAAGCTCCGAGAATTTGGCAATATTGTAAGGACGTGTACTGGCTGCATTAGGCTGTCCCAATCCGGTTCCATTATCGGTACGGTAAGTGCCAAGCTTCCAAAGCCCTGGATATACGATTCTGCTGATGCCGTTCGGCGATACCACAAAATCGGCTCTTCCGCCTAGGACACCTGCACCTATATTGCTTTTATAAGCTGAATTTGAATAATCAATAGGTGTAGCCGGTTCCTCGTTCAGGAAAGTGAGTATTGCCTCACCTGGTTTAACCTGCATATTGTTTGCATTATACAATATAGTATTAGAAACACCGCCTTTAGGCCAGTTGCCACGGTAAACCGTCACAAAAGTACCATCGTAGCGGGAATCATTGGTTTTGTCGGCGAAGGTGCTTTTAATAACTGCTATAGTGGGACACATACGGGTCCATGGACGTCCCAGATGTTGTTCAGCTTCACGTTGTACAGAACTTACACCCGCCCATGATGTATTGGAAGTACTACTTCTAATATTTGTATAGTTCCACTGCATCATCCAGCCGGCAAAATTTTCCGGAGCTCCGCCATTGCTATATGTAAGGCTGGATGCGTTATAAAGCTCACTTGTCTCCGTGTGGTCGGCAAACAAAAGCAATTCTTTGTTACGGTCGTTTGTCCCCACATTAACGTCATAGAATGTTGGCTGTAAGGTGAAAGGACCTGGATTACTAATGGCTGTTGTTGCCACATCGTATGCCTGCTGAAAATACCACTGAGCATCATGTCCGTCAGGATCAATACGGGCAGTTTCCGGATAAGTAGGAATATTATTTGGATTTTGCAGCCACCAGGCATAAGTCAGGTAAGCTTTTGCCAAATAAAGACGGGCAACTGTTTTAGTTACAGCACCGGTAACACGAGGGTTGTCCGGCAAATCGTTTACTGCAGTCTTCAGATCCGGAAATATAGCTTTAGTGTAGACCTCTGGTAATGTATTACGCACAGAAACTCTTACGGGCGCGGTATTAAACTTCAATACACCAGCCCCTAAATCCAATGGCACACCGCCGAAGGTCTGCACCAGCTGGAAATAATCGAAAGCGCGGAAGAATCTGGCTTCGGCAATCAACGCATTGGAAATAGTTCCTACAGCCGTAGCATTTTCAATGATACCGCTCGCGGTGTTGATGTTAGGGAACGCAGCTCCCCACAATACATCAGCACGGCTGTTAGTGGGCGTAATATTCCCCTGACCAGAAATGTCCATGACCTTAAAGTTTTCATCTGCACTCTGGGCGTACGTAACTTCATCAGTACCAGTTTCGCAGGTGTTATAATAGTAGGCCTGTCCGTATATATACCTTAAGTGGGCGTACAACGAGGTTAGACCTCCATTAACACCATTTTCGGTTTTAAAAAAACCAGGCTCATAAATACTGCGAGGCTGTTCTTCCAAAATTTTAGAACACCCAGCTAAGAATACCATCAGCATTACAATTGCCGATCCTTTAAGTGTCTTTATATATTTACTTTTCATATTATAATGATTTTAGAATGTCAAATTAAGACCAACTACGTAGTTGCGAGTTGAAGGTGAGTTAGTACCTATTGTCAAGATACGACTCTGGTAAGCAGTTGTAACTGCAGCATTTTCATTACCAAGCGAGTTGGTTTCCGGATCCATACCAGATTCTTTATGGTAAGGAGAGATAAGCACAAATGGGTTTTGCACGGTGAAGTACATCCGCATTTTAACATTCTGATTTTTTATCAGACTTTGGTTGAAGTCATACCCAAGTGAGATGGTGCGGATCTTCAGGTATGATGCATCAAAGTAACCCAAGGTACTTCCATACTTTGGATTGTCACCGCTTGCTAAGCCACCAGGCTTTGGATACTTGGCATCTGTGTTCTCCGGAGTCCAATAGTCCACTTTAACATTGCCCCTGCGTCCGCTCATCATATTGAGGTAACCAGAAGATCCGTAAAGGGTGCTGACAAGAATACCACCGCTTTTAAACGCAGCTACAGTACTGAGATCAAATCCTTTATAAGCTACGCGGGTGTTGAAGCCCCCCAGAAAATCAGGATCTACATCCATAACTTGACGGTCGCTGGGTCCTATCGCCCTTGTTGGCTTACCATTGGCATCATAGTCGCCTGTATATTTCACTTTGATCATTCCCACATTTCCACCTGGTTCCAGGACATCACGATACTGATCTTTCTCTTGCCACAATCCTACTTTCTCATAATCATAAATTGCATTAATGTTGTGACCAACAAACCACGCATTGCCTTCATCCCGAGTCTGTCCTGAGGCAAGCGCGACCAGCTTGTTGCGGTTGGTATAAAGATTGACACCGGCGTCCCATGTCCAGCCATTATGGTTGTCCAATATAGTCCCGTTGAGACTGAATTCCCAACCTTTATTTTGGGTTTCGCCAATATTTGCAGTATAGCTAGTCACGCCAGAAGTAGATGGCAGGCTAACTCCCAGAAGAATATCCTTGGTATTTGTCACATAGTATTCTACGGTACCGGACAAGCGATTGTTCAGAACAGCGAAATCCAAACCATAGTTACCAGTAACAGAGTACTCCCATCCTAAATTATCGTTAGGTAATTGAGATACATAATATCCAACGGCATAATTATTAGGGCCAAAGTTGTAAGGTCTGGTGCTCAATCTTCCAAGGGTAGCGTAAGGGGAAATAGCCTGGTTTGAAGTTTGTCCAAAACCTGCACGCAGTTTCAATTTATTGATCACACTGATCCCCTTCATAAATGATTCATTCCCGATATTCCATCCGGCCGACACAGCAGGATAAGTATGCCACTTATGTCCCTCTGCCAACCTGGAAGAGCCATCAGAGCGCAATGTAGCCGAAAGCATATAGCGATTGTCGTATGAGTACATCACACGTCCCATCCATGACATTAAGCCCCACAACTGGTAGTCCTGGTTGTTGGGATCAACAGTAATTTCGCCGGTAGCCTGGCCAAGATTGTAGAATTGGAAAGCATCGGAGGGAATATCCTTTGCCGACATAGAAGACCTGTTGTATTTGTTTTGCTCGGCGGAATACAGGGCAACAACATTCACAGTATGTTTTTGTGCAAAAGTTCGGTCATAGGACAATAGGTTTTCAAGTGTCCAATGATAAGTCTGAGAATTGCTGATACCTGCAGTAGAAGGGGTTGTAGCTGTGGTGCTGTTTATTCCCTTACCTGTATAGTTACCATTATTATTCTGGATGAAATCCAGGCCAAGGTTAGTACGATATTTCAAGCCATCAATCCATGGTATTTTCACTTCTCCATAAATAGCATTGTATGTTGCATATCCTCTAGTTTCGTTTAACCATTGGTCCTGCAAATCTTCTATCCTACTTCTTGTGGATACCCACTGTTCATCTAAAGGCATTTTCACAGTTCTTTTCAATGTGCCATCCGTGTTATAAGGATTAGCAATTGGAGACATACTCAACACACCATACAACCCTACCTGATTGCCTTCACTTATATTATAGTTGTTGTTTGTAGTAAAACCAAAGCGGAAAAATTTACCTACCTGCTGATCTATAGAACCACGTAATGAATAACGTTTGTATTGCTGGGTAGGAATTACACCTTGATTCTGATAGTAACCCATTCCGAAGTTGTAGTTGCCTTGTTGGGTACCACCGGAAAGACCTAAGTCGTGACTTGTTACTGCACCGGTCCTATAAAACATGTCTTGCCAATCAGTATTTATACTATCGGCTTCATCAACCCCGTTTGTGTACTGACCGGCGGCTTTACGGAGCGCAATAAACTCCTGGGCGTTCATCATGGGGTATTTGGCAAAAACAGTTTGCGCGCCATGATAAGCATTGTAAGATATTCTTGGTTTTTGACCTCTTTGTCCCTTATTTGTTGTTACTAATATTACACCGTTAGCACCGCGTGAACCATAAATCGCAGTTGCCGAAGCATCTTTAAGAATCTCAATGCTTTTGATGTCGTTTGGGTTGAGATCCGCTATAGAGCCGGGAAATGGAATCCCATCAAGCACCACCAACGGGTCATTGCTGGCAGTCAGTGACCGTGTTCCACGAATACGAATCTGCATTGACGCACCCGGTTTAGTTGAAGTCTGCGTCATATCAACACCAGCTAAACGTCCTTGCAAGGCTTGTGCAATATTAGGTGCTGGTACATCACGCATCACATCTCCGCCAATTGAAGCAACCGAACCAGTAACGGCTTCTTTCCGCTGTGTACCATAACCAACAACAACCACTTGTTCCAACTCCTTGTTTTCGGCAGTTAGAATAACATTAATTGACGTTCGATTATTAATTTTTACTTCTTGCGAGCTGAACCCCACAGAAGAAATCACCAAAGTAGCGTTGCCAGGAGCCGCAATTTCAAATTGGCCATTGGCATCACTAGTCACACCTTTGGAAGTTCCTTTTACAGAAACAGAAGCCGTAGGTACAGCTTCGCCCTTATTAGAAGTAATTACGCCCCTTACTGTAATATTATTTTGAGCATGAAGGGGCAGGCTCAAAAATGAAATAGATAATAATAAAAAAGCAATCGTGATCAAATTCCCAGGCAAGCGTCCCAGAAAAACTGACCCATGCAGATAACGGCTTGTAACCGATTCTTTCATAAGTGATGGTTTTAAAAGTTTAGACTATAGTTATTAAATGCAGGAATGACAAAAGAATATTGAGAATCTGGAAGGAATAACCGAAATAAAAAAGCAGTCAGTGACTTTTTTTAGGAGCAGTTCCTTATTAAACATAAACAATCGTTTTTAGATGAATGGAGGCAAGTTTTTTTTGCTTTGGCAGTACTAAGATCGTAAGATTTTTTAAAAATGCAACCGATTGCATAATTTTTTTTAAAAAATATTCTACATTAGCATACCAATCAAAGGCAAATGATTGTCAATCGATGGAAAAAGAAGTAACCATATATGACCTTGCGCACAAGCTGGAGATCTCTCCCGCTACCGTGAGCCGCGCCTTACAAGACCACCCGGCCATCAGTAAGAAAACAAAGAAGAAGATATTTGAATTGGCCGAAGAAATGGGCTACCGTACTAACAACTTTGCCCGGAACCTTCGGAATAAGAATACAAATACAATAGGTGTCATTGTTCCCAGGCTGGACAGTTATTTTATGTCCACTGTCATTGCAGGTATTGAAAACACTGCGGGTAATCTTGGCTATCAAATCATTATCAGCCAATCATCAGAACAGGTGAAAAAGGAAGCTTCAAGTGCCAATACACTTTTTAATAGCCGTGTAGATGGGCTATTAGTTTCCCTGGCATATGATACGGAAGACCTTAGTCACTTTGATATTTTTCTTAAGAAAAAGGTACCTATCATATTTTTTGACCGGGTAACAGATTATGACGGCTGTATGAATATTCTTATTGACAACCGCAAAGCGGCCAATGAAGCAACCCGGCATTTGATACAACAAGGATGTCGAAGGCTTGTACATCTTACAGCCATCCCTAAAAGGAACGTTTATATTGATAGGCTGGAAGGATTTAAGCAAGCATTGGAAGAAGCAGGACTTCCTTATAGCGAAGACCAGGTAATAATAGATAACTTAAGCCAGGAAGCTGGCGTGAGAGCCGCAGAAATTATCAGCAAAATGAAGCCGCTTCCTGACGGGGTGTTTGTTTCCAACGATAATTGTGCAACCGTTTGCATGATTACACTCAAAAAAATGGGGATTCGGATACCTGAAGACATTGCTTTCGTCGGTTTTAATAATGACCCTGTATGTAAGGTTGCTGAGCCTAACCTGACAACCATCAATTATCCCGGTTATGAAATGGGACAGGTAGCTGCCCGTAGCCTGATCAGTCATTTAAGTGGTGCAGTAAATATTCATGCCACCACGGCTATTACGTTAAGAGCAGATCTTATTGTCCGTGCATCTTCAATGCGTATCAAATCAAGCTGATCCATATTGAATTTAAAAATCACTGACAATAATAAATTGATCATAAACAACCTTTATTTTTTTCTGCCATTATGAAAAAAGCTGTTCTACTTTTTTATTGCCTTTTTCTTTCATTTGTTGTTTTTGCAGAAGACGGCTACCAGCTTTGGCTCCGCTATTATTTAATAGATAATAAAAATCTTCTAGAGCAATATAGAGCTGCCATTACAGGGATTCAAATCAACGGCAATACACCAGGTTTGGAAGCAGCAAAAGAAGAAATCATAACTGGACTGAGCGGTCTTCTAGGCAAGAAAATTCCCCTTCAAAAAGAATTTACTACTGGAACTCTTTTAATAGGGACACCAGCTTCTTCAAACCAAATCAAATCATTGTCACTGCCACAGTTACAAAAAACTGGTGATGAAGGTTTTTCCATTACTACTTTAAAACGCAACGGCAAGAATATCATTGCAATAGCAGCCAATACCGATGCGGGTGTATTGTATGGTGTTTTCCATTTTTTAAGACTGCTACAAACACACCAGGGCATCCAAAATTTATCTATAGTTTCTGTTCCCAAGGTACGGAACAGAATACTTAACCATTGGGACAACCTAGACAGAACTGTAGAGCGCGGTTATGCAGGATTCTCCATTTGGGATTGGCACAAACTCCCAGATTACATTGATCCTAGGTATAAAGATTATGCAAGAGCTAACGCTTCTATTGGAATCAATGGAACAGTCCTGACCAATGTCAATGCCAATGCTTTAGTATTGACACCTCAGTATTTGGAAAAAGTAGCCGCGTTAGCGAGCATCTTCCGTCCTTATGGCATAAAAGTTTATTTAACTGCACGCTTTAGTGCACCTGTTGAAATAGGGGGATTGAAAACTGCAGACCCTTTAGATCACCAAGTGCAGCAATGGTGGAAGGATAAAGCAAAAGAGATCTATCAATATATTCCTGATTTTGGAGGTTTCCTGGTAAAAGCAAATTCTGAAGGCCAGCCTGGTCCTCAAAACTATGGCCGTAACCATGCTGAAGGAGCCAATATGCTGGCTGATGCCCTGGCTCCGTATAAAGGAATCGTTATGTGGCGAGCGTTTGTCTACAGCGGTGAAACTCCGGAGGACCGCTTCAAGCAGGCCTATTCTGAATTTAAACCCCTGGATGGCAAGTTCAGGCCCAACGTGATGGTTCAAGTGAAAAACGGGCCAATCGATTTCCAGCCGCGTGAACCCTTCCACCCACTGTTTGGAGCCATGCCACAGACACCGCTGATGATGGAATTCCAGTTGACTCAGGAGTACCTGGGTCAAGGGACAAACCTGGTCTATGAAGCACCTATGTTCAAAGAAGTTTTGGATGCAGATACCTACGCTAAAGGCAAAGGGTCAACTGTAGCCAATGTAATAGATGGCAGGCTGGATGGGCATACATTAACAGGCATGGCCGCTGTTTCTAACATTGGTACTGACCGCAACTGGACCGGTCACTTATTTGGACAGGCAAACTGGTATGCGCTGGGAAGGCTGGCGTGGGATCATACGTTGACTTCAGAGAAAATTGCAGATGAATGGGTGCGCCAAACTTTTAGCAATAATACAACCCTGTTGAATTCCATCAAGAGTATAATGCTCTCTTCACATGAAGCGATGGTGAACTATATGACGCCTTTAGGGTTGCATCACATCATGGGGTATAGCCATCACTATGGTCCTGCTCCCTGGTGGGACAAAGCTCCCCGCGCTGACTGGAATCCTGTTTACTTTCACAAAGCTGACTCATTAGGCATTGGTTTTGACAGAACATCCAAGGGAAGTAATGCTTTGGCCCAATATACTCCTGAAGTCCGGAAAAGGTTTGAGGATATTTCAACCTGCCCCGAAGAATACTTGTTGTGGTTTCATCACGTCAGCTGGAAATATAAAATGAAATCAGGCAGAACACTTTGGGAAGAGATGTGCTATAAATACAATGAAGGCGTAAAAGCTGTAAGGGCGATGCAGGCGCAATGGGCCGGGATGGAAAAAGCTATTGATAAAGAACGTTTTGAGCATGTAAAAATGTTGTTGAACATTCAGGAGAAGGAAGCTGTATGGTGGCGCGACGCATGTTTATTGTATTTCCAGACTTTTTCCAAGATGCCCATCCCCGCTCAGTATGAACAACCTGCTCATACTTTGGAATATTATGAAAGCTTAAAGTTCCCAAATGCACCGGGGATATAAAATCATCTGATAGTTCAAACATTCATTTATAAAAAACACATAATGAATTCATTACAAAATAAAGTTGCCATAGTTACCGGAGGGGGTTCAGGCATTGGATTGGCTATTGCTGAAAAATTTGTTGAGCATGGTGCCCGTACCATCATTGTAGGCAGGGACATGCAAAAGCTTAATTCTGCAAAGGAGAAACTGGGAGCACTATGTGAACCTATCAGCTGCAACTTGAACGATCTTGAATCTATTCCTCAATTGGTAGAAGATATCTCTAGTCGATATGGGCATATTGATGTACTGGTAAACAATGCTGGTATCAATATGAAAAAGGAGTTCACAGATGTAACTAATGAAGAGTTCCAGAAGGTCTTACTTACTAATGTTACTGCCGTGTTTGCGATTTCGAAAGAAGTTGTGAAAAACATGCTTCAGAATAATGGCGGTTCCATCATCAACATCAGTTCCATGGCTTCTCAGTATGGTATTCCTAAAGTAATTGCCTATACGGCTTCAAAATCCGCCATAGAAGGCATGACAAAAGCAATGGCAGTTGAATTGTCCCCTAAAGGCATCCGTGTCAATTGCATTGCACCTGGTTTTATAGCAACTGAAATGTCAGCAAAAGCATTAAATAATGATCCTGAAAGAAAGCATAAAGCTCTTTCCAGAACGCCAATGGGAGTATTAGGCCTTCCTTCCGATATAGGTGACTCAGCTGTTTTTCTAGCGTCTGACGCTTCTAAATACATCACTGGTGTCGTACTGCCTGTTGATGGCGGAAATTCAATCGGGTTTTAATGACCATTTGAAGATTCCAAACTTCATTATGCAATCCTTTTGTAATAAGTACAATGATGCAAAAATTTAATCTCACGGTTCTTGCCATATTTTTTTCTGCATTACAACTCTATGCACAAGAGATTGTAACCAATATCAAACAGTCTGGTACTTTTCCGGTTGTAACTGCAACTGTAGCTACTCCTATTTATACTGATGGCAAGGATCATGAATTAGTAATAAAAGCAGCGGCCCTCCTCCAAAATGATATAGAAGCGGTGACTGGCAAAAAGCCAATTATTCGAACTTCATTTCCTATTTCCAATACTCAAGTTATCATCATAGGCTCCCTGGATCATTCATCTCTCATTCAGCAATTGATCAAAGAAAAAAAACTGAATGTAGAAAAGTTACAAAACAAATGGGAAGCATACCAGATACAGGTCGTTAACAAACCATTTAAGGGAGTTGAACAAGCATTGGTAATTGCCGGGAGTGACAGAAGAGGCACTGCATATGGTGTATTTGAACTTTCCCGCCAAATGGGTGTGTCGCCCTGGTACTGGTGGGCAGATGTACCGGTAAAGAAACAGACACAGATCTTCATAAAAAATGGAATATTCACAGATGCACCTAAAGTAAAGTACAGAGGTATCTTTATCAATGATGAAGCCCCAGCTTTATCCAATTGGAGCAAAGAGCAATTTGGAGGTTTTAACCACAAATTTTATGAAAAGGTATTTGAACTCATCCTCCGCCTCAAAGGCAATTACCTTTGGCCTGCCATGTGGGGGAGCGCCTTTTATGATGATGATTCCCTCAACATCAAGATGGCTGATGCCTACGGCATTGTTATCGGCACATCTCACCATGAGCCACTTATGCGTGCACATGATGAGTGGAGAAGATATGGCCAGGGCAAATGGAATTACGACAGCAATGAAGTGCGTCTAAAGGAATTTTGGCGTAGCGGGATGCAGCGTGCAACCAATGAAAAAATTGTCTCTATAGGTATGCGGGGTGATGGCGATGAGCCTATGAGCAGGGAAACGGCTACTGCATTATTAGAAAGAATTGTAAAAGACCAGCGCCAGATCATTGAAGAAGTAACCGGAAAGCCTGCATCTCAGACACCACAACTCTGGGCCTTATACAAGGAAGTACAGGACTACTATGATAAAGGCATGCGGGTGCCTGATGATGTGACACTGCTTTTGTGTGATGACAATTGGGGTAATATCCGTAAACTTCCAAAACTGAATGAAAAGCCTCGTAGTGGCGGCTATGGTATCTATTACCATTTTGATTATGTAGGCGGTCCTAGAAACTACAAATGGATCAATACAAATAACATTGCCCGGGTGTGGGAGCAAATGCACCTAGCCTATGAGTATGATGCCCGCCAGATATGGATTGTGAATGTAGGAGACATCAAACCTATGGAGTTTCCCATTTCTTTCTTTCTTGATTATGCCTGGAACCCGGAAAAGTGGAATACCGACAATCTTAGAAGCTATTATACCTCCTGGGCGCAAAAGCAATTTGGTGCCCAACAGTCAAAAGAGATTGGCGATATGTTACGTCTCTACTCCCAGTACAGTGCCCGAAGAAAGCCGGAACTGCTGGATGCCCGTACCTACAATTTAGAGGAATGGCAAAGAGTGGTTGGTGAATGGAACCAGTTGTTGCAAAGAGCTGAAAAAGTCAATGCAATGTTACCCTACAGCTACAGGGATGCTTTCTTTCAGTTGGTGCTGCATCCAGTAAAAGCAATCACTAATCTGCACCAGATGTACCATGCAGTGGCCTTGAATCACTTTTATGAAGAAAAGAACAATGCTTTAGCCAACGGCTATGCAGATAAAGCTAAAAAGCTTTATGAACAGGATTCGCTCATCACCCTTCACTACCACAGTATCGCTGCAGGTAAATGGAACCACATGATGAGCCAGACCCATATTGGTTATACTTACTGGCAGCAACCACCGTTCAACAAAATGCCAGAAGTAAAATATGTGTCCTCTACTGCTGCCGTGCAGGAAACTGTGAAAACAGAGCCAGTAAGAAAAACTGCAGAACACCTTTTACCCGCTACAGCCAAAGGCTATCTCTTTTTTGAAAAAGACGGCTATGTTTCCATCGAAGCAGCACATTATACAAGGGCTATCAGTACAGGTGGTATACAATGGAAAGTGATTCCAGATATTGGCAGGACCGGATCTGGCATTACTCCTTTTCCTGTAACTGCTACCAAACAGCAATTGCAGATTCAAACACCACATACAGAATATGACTTTTATGTGTATGATAGCAGTAAAGGGGTACTGAATGCCTACTTCTCTCCTACTTTAAACTTCACAGGAGAAGGTTTACAGTATGCAATATCCATAGATAACGAAGAGCCACAGGTTATTACACTGAACAAAGAAGAAAACAATGCAAGTATATGGAACAGCTGGGTTGCCAATAACATCATCATCAAAAAAACCGAGCACAAGATTCTGAAGCCCGGGAAACATACACTTAGGTACTATATGGTGGATCCAGGAATAGTACTGCAAAAACTGGTTATCGATTTAGGTGGATTAAAAACATCTTATCTCGGACCTCAGGAAACCATTTATCAAACTAAAAAAACAATTACCCCATGATAAAAGCTAGCTCATTCTTCCAAGCTGTTGCTTTCTCTACTTTTTTCATTACAGGCTGCTCTAATATGAAGAAAGTGGGAAGTTCAACACAAATACCGTCACTACAGGAAACTTATAAAAGTGATTTTGTTATTGGCACTGCACTCAATGCATCGCAAATAGAAGAGAAGGAGCCCAATGCGGCCCGGCTCGTGCCCCAGCAGTTTGGGGCCATTACTCCAGAAAATATAATGAAAGCAGAAGTGATCCACCCAGAGTGGAACCGCTACAATTTTGACCTGGCAGATAAACTGGTAGCCTATGGTCAAAAGCACCACTTACCGATCAATGCTCATACCCTGATCTGGCACAGCCAACTGCCCCCATTTATGCGCAGCATGAAAGATGCAGATTCTGTGCGTAAATTCTTTACAGATCATATTACCACAATTGCCTCCAGGTATGATGGGAAAGTCTACTCATGGGATGTGGTGAATGAAGCCCTGGAGGAAGATGGTAGCCTACGTAAATCTATTTTCCTGGAAAAACTGGGTGAAGACTACATTATAGACGCCTTTCGCCTGGCTCAAAAGGCAGCACCGAATACCAAACTTTACTATAATGATTATAATATTGAACAACCCCAAAAAAGAGCCGGTGCCATTGCCCTGATCAAAAAGCTCAAGGCAGCCGGCGTGCGCATTGATGGTGTAGGCATTCAAGGACACTGGAGGGCTTACAATGTACCACTTCGGGACATTGAACAAAGCATCCAAGAGTTTTCTGCCCTGGGTGTTGAGGTGATGTTTACGGAGCTGGATTTAGGTGTTTTGCCTAACCCGTGGGATGGCAACAGCGCAGATGTAAACCAAAAGGCAGCCTACAATGCAGGGATGAATCCATATGCAGCTGGCCTTCCTGACTCGATGCAGGCAAAACTTACAAAAGGCTATGAAGATCTCTTCCGCCTGTTTGTCAAATACAGTGATCAAATCAGCCGTGTAACCTTCTGGGGTGTGAACGATGGTCAGTCCTGGCTCAACGACTGGCCCATTCAAGGGAGGACTAATTACCCTTTGCTATTCGACAGGCAGTTCAAACCCAAGCCAGCTTTTTATAAGGTCATTGAAGTGAAGACCAAGAGCATAGCAGAACAACCTAATTCTTCAGAAAAACGCTCCCAAAATAAACCGGCATAATACACCGGGATTAACACACTAGTAAATCCAAATTAAAATGAGTACAAGTGCACAAGATATCTCTCAAACTATTAACGCTCCGAAAGAGCAAGAGCGTTCACAGAAATTATCCGTACTGGAGAAAGTAGGCTATAGCTTAGGTGACCTGGCCGCCAACCTGATCTTCCAAACCTTGATGGCCTTCCTGGCCTTCTTTTATACCGACATCTATAAAATTCCTCCTGCCAAAGCAAGCCTGGTGATGCTGGTAGGTGGTGTTGTGGGTGCCTGCTTCAATTTGGTGATGGGAGCCATTGCAGATCGCACCAACACGCGTTGGGGCAAGTTCCGTCCCTGGGTGTTGTGGACTGCCATTCCATTTGGCGTGATTTCTTTGTTAGCTTTTTCAACGCCCAATTTCTCAGAAGGCGGCAAAGTGGCTTATGCCTTCATCACTTACTTTTTGTTGGTGATTGTATACTCTGCCAACAACCTGCCCTATTCAGCCTTAAGTGGTGTTCTCACCGGAGATATGAAGGAGCGCAACTCACTTTCTTCCTACCGCTTTGTAGCCGTGATGGTGGCCCAGTTCATCATCCAGGTGCTGCTGCTGCCTCTTGCGCTTTCCTTAGGCCATGGAGACAAAGCCAAAGGCTTTGAACAGGTGATGCTGGTATTTTCCCTCACCGGGGTGGTGTGCTTTCTGATTACTTTTTTGACCACCCGCGAAAGGATCACCCCACCACGGGAGCAAAAGACACCGGTCAGCCAAGATTTAAAAGACCTAGTGCGTAACAAACCCTGGCTGATCATGCTGGCCCTTACGGTGATGGTGTTCATTACCCTGTCCATCAAGGGGGGCATGAACATCTTTTACTACAAGTATTACCTCACAGAAGCAAGCCAGACCCAATTTTTGGATCGAGTGGGTTTTAATAGCATCATAGCCGGATTAAGTAAAGTGTTCAATCCAGCAGCCTTTGAAGAGTTTTCCAAGCCGGGCAGTGCACCTTATGCAGCCTCCTCCTTTACCAGTGCATTTTCTACCATTGCCATGATTTTGGGCATTTTTCTGTCCAAGCCTTTGGCGGACCGCTTTGGTAAAAGAAACATCTATGGCGTGTTCCTGACCCTTTCAGCCCTTTGTCTTTTAGTTATTTATTTCTATAGCAATACGGCAGTGATGGCAGTGTTCCTCACACAGACCCTGCATGGCTTTATTTACGGGGTCACCATTCCGCTTTTGTGGGCTATGATTGCCGATGTGGCGGATTACAGTGAGTGGAAGAACAACCGCAGGGCCACCGCCATCATCTTTTCTGCCATGATCTTCGGACTGAAAATAGGGCTCAGTGTAGGGGGAGCACTATCCACCTGGCTATTGAGCATCTTTGGTTACCAGGCAGATACAGCCGTGCAGACCGCCAGTGCCACCAATGGCATCAAGCTATTGGTGAGCACCATCCCAGGACTGATCTTTATTGCAGGTGCAATATTGCTGTTCTGGTACTCCATTGATAAGCAAACAGAACTGCAGCTTGAAAGGGAGCTGAAGCAAAGAAGAAAATAATAAAATAGAAACCTACAAGGTTGATTGCCTCACATCCATTAAATAACTTTTTCAATTATGCCAGAAGAAAACATTGCCCACATTGACTTTGATGAACTCAATAGAAAAGCCATTTCTCGACCCTTAGTTTCCCATATCTATACTGCCGATCCCTCAGCCCACGTATTTGAGGGCCGTATCTATATCTATCCATCCCATGACATTGAAGCCGGCATTCCCTTTGATGACCTGGGCAGTCATTTTGCCATGGAAGATTACCATGTACTTTCCATGGAGCACCCTGCAGGTGAAGCCACCGACCATGGTATCGCCCTACATGTTCGGGATGTGCCCTGGGCCCAACGCCAAATGTGGGCACCGGATGCCGCAAGTAAAGATGGGAAGTACTACTTATATTTTCCGGCCAAACGTGCGGATGACTTTTTCCAGATTGGGGTAGCCGTGAGCGACTCACCGACGGGCCCCTTTAAAGCAGAAGCAGAAGCCATAAAGGGCAGCTACTCCATTGACCCGGCGGTATTCCAGGATGAGGATGGTCAATACTACCTGTATTTTGGAGGCCTTTGGGGCGGACAGCTGCAGTGGTACCGGGGTAATGAATACAATGAAAATTATGCAGAACCGAATGGACATGAAGTAGCGTTGGGCCCAAGGGTTGCCAAGCTGAGTGCGGACATGCTGCAGTTTGCCGAGCCTGTCAGAGAAATTGAGATCCTGGATGAGGCAGGCAATCCTTTGCTTGCAGGCGATAACGAGCGGCGTTTTTTTGAAGCCTCCTGGATGCACAAGTACAATGGCAAGTATTACTTTTCTTATTCCACAGGTGATACGCACAATATCTGTTATGCCATTGGAGATTCTCCTTATGGCCCCTTTACCTACAAGGGAGTGGTACTCAACCCTGTGGTTGGCTGGACCAACCATCACTCCATAACAGAGTTTGAGGGCAAGTGGTTCCTGTTTTACCATGACTCGAGTTTATCCAAAGGAGTTACCCACCTGAGGAGTGTGAAAGTCACAGAGCTAAAATATAATGAGGACGGCACTATCCAAACCATCACTCCTTACCTGTAAAAAACGATCCTCTATGCGTATCAGAACGGTTGTGCTCTCTGGCCTATTGTTCCATGCAATGATATCAACAGCGCAGGTAAAACTGCCACAGTTGGTCCGGGATAGCATGGTGTTGCAAAGGGAAAGCAAGGTAAAAATTTGGGGCTGGGCCTCTAAGGGTGAAAAGGTGACCATTCGTTTCAACGGCAAGCAATTCAGAACAACTACAGGGTCTGATGGCAAGTGGTCCATTCTTTTGCCACCCATGAAAGCGGGTGGCCCTTACCAAATGGACATATCTTCGTCTAACCACCTTACCCTCAAAGACATCCTGATTGGTGATGTATGGCTCTGTGCCGGTCAGTCGAACATGGTGCACCAAATGGAATTGCATAAGGAAAGGTATGCAGCCGATATTGCCAGTGCCAACTATCCTCAAATCAGGCATTTTTGGATTCCTACCCTTACGGACCTGCAAGGCCCCAAAGAGGATTTGCCAACTGGCTTTTGGAAGTGGGCAAATCCTGAAGATGTAAGACAGTTTTCTGCAGTTGCCTACTTTTTTGCCAGAAGCATTTATGAAAAATATAAGGTACCTATTGGCCTGATCAATACCAGTGTAGGAGGCACTCCTATTGAAGCATGGACCAGTGAAGAAGGGCTCAAGGAATTCCCTGAAGTAGTGCAGACCATCCAAAAGAACAAGGATACAGCCTATACCAATAGTATGGCAAGGGCAGTTGCAGCATACAATTACACCAGCAGTAAAAGAAAAGAGGCAGATAAAGGATTGACCGGACCTAAACCCTGGTTTGATGCATCTTATGTTCCGAAAGATTGGCGCAGGATCAATATCCCCGGCTACTGGGAAGACCAGGGCATCAAAGACCTCAATGGAGTGGTATGGTATAGAAGAGAGATAGAGGTGCCACCATCAATGACAGGTGTACCAGCCAAAGTCTGCCTTGGCAGAATTGTAGATGCCGACTATTTGTACGTAAATGGAAAGCTGGTAGGCAATACCACCTACCAGTACCCACAAAGAAGGTATCTGTTGCCTGCCGGTGTGCTCAAGCCTGGCAAGAATATATTTACGATCCGGGTGATCAATCAGTCAGGTAAAGGGGGCTTTGTTCCGGACAAGCCTTACTGCCTGGTAGCGGGCCGGGATACACTTGACCTGAAGGGATATTGGGAGTACAAGGTAGGAGATGTATTCATTCCACAAAATAATGTGGTTACGGGTTTGTCCGTTCAGAACCAACCGACAGCCTTGTTCAATGCCATGGTCGCACCCGTGGTAGGTTATAACATTAAAGGAATGCTGTGGTACCAGGGAGAAAGCAACGCAGGTAAACCAGAAGAATATGCGAAGTTGCTACCTGCCCTGATTAGAGATTGGCGGCAAAAGTGGAATCAGGGTGATTTACCATTTTTGTATGTTCAACTGCCCAATTTCATGGAGGTAGCTTACTCGCCTACTGAAAGCAATTGGGCCTTGATGCGGGAAGCACAACTTAAAGCCTTATCTGTGCCCAATACTGCCATGGCAGTGGCTATTGACCTGGGAGAGTGGAATGATATCCACCCGGATAATAAAAAAGATGTGGGCTTACGATTAGCATTATCTGCACAAAAACTTGCTTACGGAGGGAAAGATATTGTTGCTTCAGGTCCACTCTACCAATCCTCAAAAGTGGAAGAAGGTAAAATTGTGATCACATTCAATAACGCGGGCAGTGGTTTGATCTCCAATGACGGAGAAGAACTGAGTGAATTTGCCATTGCAGGCACTGACGGGAAGTTTGTCTGGGCTAAGGCAAAGATAGAAGGATATAAAGTGATCGTATGGAATGAAAGCATACCTGATCCTAAGTATGTCCGTTATGCCTGGGCAGACAATCCTGATCATCCCAATCTTTACAATAAGGAAGGATTACCCGCCTCTCCTTTTAGAACTGATGTTACAGACAAGTATACTGCTATCAGTAAATAATGATAATTCATGATCTTTTCATTTTAAAATGCATGTAATGAATAGATTCCTATCACTGTTCATTGTAGTTATTATTTCATATTCCAAATCTCATGCACAATTCAATCAGCCCTGGCAGGGTAAAAAGTGTGCAGTTGTACTTACCTATGATGATGCGTTGAATGTTCACCTGGATAATGCTATTCCACTTTTGGACTCATTGGGATTAAAAGCAACATTCTATTTGTCGGGCTATTTTCCTGGTTGCAGAGAGCGTTTAGCGGACTGGAAAAAAGCAGCAGCTAAAGGATATGAATTGGCTAATCACACTTTGTTTCACCCTTGTATTGGTAATATACCCGGAAGGGAATGGGTAAAACCAGATTATGATATGAGCCGCTATACAGTACAACGCATGGTAGATGAGATCAGGATGAACAATGTGTTGCTGGAAGCATTGGATGGAAAAAAGAAAAGAACATTTGCTTATACCTGCGGTGATATGAAAGTAGGAGACTCTTCATTCATACAATATGTAAAAAATGATTTCCTTGCTGCAAGAGCAGTACGTTCTCAAATGCACCGAATTGATCAAATAGATCTGTACAATGTTGATTGTTATGCTGTTAATGGAGAAACAGGAGCGCAAATGATTGAATGGGTAAAAAAGGCTATGGAAACAAATTCATTGTTAGTCTTTCTCTTTCATGGTGTAGGCGGTGAACATTCTCTAAATGTAAGCTTGCCCGCACACAGGCAACTCCTGAACTTTTTAAAGCAAAATGAAAAAGATGTATGGATTGCTCCAATGATTGAAGTTGCTGAGCATATCAAAAGTTGGAAATATAATGACAGCCTGAAAACAGCTATTCAAAAGGCCACACAAGAAGATTACAACAGGATGCTGGGCAAGTTGAACATTCAATCAACCAGACCGGGACCATCGGGGAATCCTCAGGCTCCTAATGCATCTAATACCGATGAATCGAAAGCTTCACCATACACCTCATTGCCAGATCCTTTAGTGCTCAATAATGGAATAAAAGTAACCACAGCTAAAATGTGGTGGCAAAAACGTCGCCCGGAGATCGTTGAACTATTTGATAAAGAATTTTATGGACGTGTGCCGGCACATACGCCGAAAGTGAGCTGGAAAGTTATTTCCTCAAAAGATACTACTATTGGCAGTATTGCAGCTGTAACTAAAAACTTATTGGGTCATGTTGATAACAGCAGTTATCCTGAAATAAATGTAGATATACAACTTACTTTAACCACACCGAAACAAATCAATCAACCCATACCAGTAATTATGGAGTTTGGATTTGTTTTCCCTCCAGGTTTCAGGATGCCCCCCAATCCACCGGGAACTGCTGTAGCTAAAAGCTGGCAGGAACAGGTGTTGCAAAAAGGCTGGGGCGCAGCTGTCATTGTACCAACAAGCTACCAGGCAGATAATGGCGCCGGTCTTACACAGGGAATTATTGGCCTGGTCAATAAAGGCAAACCGCGCAAACCCGATGATTGGGGTGCTTTACGTGCATGGGCGTGGGGAGCCAGCAGGGCTATAGATTATTTTGAAACAGATCCATCGTTAGATGCCAAAAGAATTGTCATTGAAGGACTTTCCAGGTATGGTAAAGCCGCAATCGTAACAATGGCATATGAACCACGGATCGCCATAGGTTTCATTGGCTCATCAGGTGCCGGTGGAACAAAGATCTTAAGGCGTGTTTTTGGTGAGCAGGTGGAGAATTTGGCTTCTTCTGCGGAATATCACTGGTTTGCAGGAAATTTTATCAAGTATGCAGGACCGTTAACACCTAATGACTTACCTGTAGATGCACATGAACTAGTGGCTTTGTGTGCGCCACGTCCAGTGTTCATCAGTTCAGGTTCTCCCACTGTGGAAGGCCAATGGGTTGATGCAAAAGGTATGTTCCTGGGCGGTGTTCATGCCAGTCCAGTTTACCAGCTGTTAGGGCAAAAAGGACTAGGCACTACAGAATTTCCACCATTGGAAACAGCACTCACAGATGGAGAAATTGCATTTCGCCAGCATGCCGGGGGTCACACTACCGGACCTAACTGGCCAACATTTCTGGAGTTTGCCAGCAGGTATTTTAACAGCAGTCAGACAAAATCAAAAAACTTCTATGAGCGGGAATGGTTCAAGAAGTTAAAGTTGAATCAATATGAGTGGGTAGCACAATTGGACTGTATGCCACATCATTGGGTAAGAAAAGCAATGCGATAGCTTACTTTGATTGGTTTGAATATACTGGAAATGACGAAGTGTACCGGAAGTGAGGTTAAAATTGTAAACTACAATATATTAAATAGAAATAACAAAACAATGAACAGTTTAAAACCTGCCATTTTCTTCAGAAAGTTTTTACTGAAAGCAATACTCAACATATCAGCATTAGCTGTTACAGCTATTGGCGCTGCTCAAAACAGTAACTATAAATTTCCTTTTCAAAACCCTAATCTCTCTTTTGAGCAGCGTGTAGATGATGTCGTATCGCGGTTAACTCTTGAGGAAAAAGTAGCTCAAATGCTGAATGCTGCACCAGCAATTGAGCGATTAGGCATACCCGCTTACGATTGGTGGAACGAAGTGCTTCATGGTGTGGCGCGCACTCCTTTCAGAGTGACCGTTTACCCGCAGGCCATTGGTATGGCCGCCACTTTTGATACGACTTCCTTAAAGATCATGGCAGATTATTCAGCCATGGAAGGACGGGCTATTTACAACGAAGCGATGAGTATGGGGAAAAATGGCCAACGCTATGTAGGTCTTACATACTGGACCCCAAACATCAATATTTTTCGCGATCCCCGATGGGGACGTGGACAAGAAACCTATGGTGAAGATCCTTTTCTAACGGCCATGCTGGGTAAAGCTTTTGTAAATGGCTTGCAAGGTAATGATCCAAAATATTTGAAGGCAGCCGCTTGTGCCAAACATTATGCGGTGCATAGCGGCCCTGAGCCTTTGCGTCATGTATTCAATGCAACAGTTAGTGATTATGATCTATGGAATACCTATTTGCCAGCTTTCCAGGAACTAGTAGTGAATGCAAATGTTGCTGGTGTTATGTGCGCCTATAATGCATTCAGAGGCCAACCCTGTTGTGGCAGTGATGTATTGATGACTGATATTTTACGCAACAAATGGAAGTTTACAGGCTATGTAACTTCAGACTGCTGGGCTATTGATGATTTTTTCAAGAATCATAAAACGCACCCAGATGCCGCTTCAGCTTCTGCTGATGCTGTATTACACGGAACCGATATTGATTGCGGCACGGCTGCCTACAAAGCACTGGTGCAGGCGGTAGCACAAGGAAAGATCACTGAAAAGCAAATTGATGTTTCTGTTAAGAGGCTTTTTATGATCCGCTTCCGCCTGGGCATGTTTGATCCTGCTTCAATGGTTCCATATGCACAGACTCCAACTGCTGTTCTGGAAAGCGCCGAACACAAAGCGCATGCACTAAAGATGGCCCGCCAATCGATTGTATTGTTAAAAAATGAAAATCATACATTACCATTAAGCAAAAACATTAGAAAGATCGCAGTGCTTGGACCAAATGCGGATAACTCCATTTCTGTTTTGGGCAATTATAATGGTATCCCATCGCAAATTGTTACAGCTTTACAGGGTATTAAGAATAAGGTTGGGACTGGTGTTGATGTTGTTTACGAGCGAGGTTTAAACTTTACAAATGATACATTACTGGAATATGCAGATGTCAGCTACCAGTATTCATTTGAAGGGAAAAAAGGGTTCAAAGCAGAATACTTTGGCAACAAAGAGTTAAGCGGAGTTCCTGTACTTACCCGTATTGAAGACAATGTCGACCATCTTTGGCAGGAAGGTGAGATCGTAGTTGGCAATTTGAAAGCCTATGATTTTTCTGCACGCTACACAACAGACTTTACAGCCAACAATACCGGAGATATCACTTTTGAATTAGATGCAGATGATGGCTATCGTTTTTTTGTTGATGGTAAGGAGCAGCTCAACGCCTGGACAAGGAACAGATGGGGAGCAAAAACTTTTAAACTGCCAACTGAAAAAGGAAAAACATATCGACTGGTTGTAGAATACTATCAGGGAGATGGAAAGGCGAACGTTAGACTTAGAGCTGGTCATTTTAAAAAATCTGATTTTACTGCACTTTCTAATCGCATTAAGGATGCAGACGCTATTGTTTTTGTAGGAGGCATTTCCCCCCAGTTGGAAGGAGAAGAAATGAAAGTAGATTACCCAGGATTCAATGGTGGAGACCGTATTTCGATATTATTGCCAAGTGTTCAGACCGAATTGATGAAAGCCTTGAAATCAACTGGTAAGCCAGTAGTGTTTGTAATGATGACGGGTAGTGCAATTGCAATTCCATGGGAAACTCAAAATGTCCCTGCTATCATCAATGCCTGGTATGCTGGTCAATCAGCCGGTACCGCAATTGCTGATGTTTTGTTTGGTGATTATAATCCTGCAGGAAGATTACCTGTCACATTCTACAAAGGGGATAAAGATTTACCTGATTTCAACGATTATTCCATGGAGAATCGTACCTATCGTTATTTTAAGGGCGAGCCGTTATATGGGTTTGGTTATGGATTAAGCTATACAACCTTCACTTATGACAACCTGAAAGTGCCTGCTACTGTCAATGGTCGGAATAATAATACAGTGAGCGTAAGAGTAACCAACACGGGTAAAATGGATGGAGAAGAGGTAGTACAATTATATATTTCTAGTGTAGATAAGAATGTGAAAGCTCCCATCAGGTCATTGAAAGGCTTTCAACGGATTTTCTTAAAAGCGGGAGAAAGCAAAGTGGTTCAGTTTGAGTTAACGCCACAGAGTTTATCTATTGCAGATGACAAAGGTATTTCCAAACCAATCCCAGGCAAGGTTTTGATTAGTGTAGGTGGCTGTCAGCCAGATAAACTAACAAAAGCGAGTAAGAAAACAACAGAAGCAACAATACAAATAAAAATGTTATAAAAGTTTTTCAATTGGTATAAATATACCTGTATAAGCAAACTTGACCACCCTGAATTTCTACCAGACTCTGCCCTGATTCTGGTAGAAATTCAGGAAATTAAAAGGACACCAGCGGCGATATGATCATCCAACAAATCAACAAATGAAAAGAATATATTTTACCACTGCTCTCATTTTGCTCTTTGTAATTTCCTGCCTATCGCAAAAAAATAAAACTGTGCAAAATATAGCCAAGGTACGACTCATTACATTGGATCCTGGTCACTTTCATGCTGCACTGGTACAAAAGACCATGTATCCCATTGTTGACCCAGTTGTTCATGTGTATGCCCCCAATGGATCGGATGTACAGTTACACTTAAACAGGATCAATGCTTATAACAGCAGGAAAGAGGAGCCAACAAAGTGGAAAGAAAAAGTGTATACTGGAAGTGATTTCTTAGAGAAGATGCTTTCTGAAAAAGCAGGTAACGTAGTGGTGATTTCAGGCAATAATAAATTGAAGACAGAATATATTGACAGGTCCTTACAAGGAGGATTTCATGTGCTTGCCGATAAACCGATGGTGATCAACAGCCAAAATTTTGAATTATTAAAAAACGCCTTCCAAACAGCAAAAGACAAAAACCTGCTCCTATACGATATCATGACAGAAAGGTTTGAAATAACTACCATCCTTCAAAAGGAATTGTCTATGATACCTGAAGTGTTTGGCAACTTACAAAAAGGAACGCCAGATCAACCCGCAGTAACCAAAGAAAGTGTACACCATTTTTATAAATCAGTGTCTGGTGAAATATTAACCCGGCCGGCCTGGTTTATGGATGTAGCACAACAAGGTGAAGGGATTGTAGATGTAACCACACATTTGGTAGATTTAGTACAATGGGAATGCTTTCCTGAACAAGCTTTGGATTATACAAAAGATGTCCAGGTGCTCTCTGCAAAACGCTGGCCTACAGAGATGACAATCAGTGAATTCAAGAAGATCACCAAACTGGATACATTCCCCAATTACCTGAAAAAGGACATTGTCGGAGATACAATTTTGAACATTTACAGCAATGGAGAGATAAATTATACTTTACGTGGTGTACATGCTAAGGTTAAAGTTGCCTGGAACTATAAAGCGCCAGAGGGTGCCGGAGACACACATTATTCCATCATGAGGGGAACAAAAGCAAATTTGATCATACAACAAGGTGCTGAGCAAAAATATATACCGTCACTTTATGTTGAACCTGTAAACAATAATCCAGAATATGAAAATAGCTTAAAAGAAAGATTTAAGACAATCCAAACCAAATATCCCCGATTAGGTTTGAAGAAAACAGAAAAAGGTTGGGAAGTAATCATTCCCGATCAATACAGGGAAAGTCATGAAGCCCATTTTGCCAGGGTAATGCAAAACTTCCTGGACTATTTGAAAAATGGAAACATGCCTGCCTGGGAAGTACCAAATATGCTTGCTAAATATTATACTACAACCAAAGGGTTAGAAATAGCTTTAAAAAATAAATGATGAAAAAAGCAACCGTAATCTTCATTATTGTTTTATTTGTGCAATTGCATGGAATAGCACAAATGCAGCGTGTTGAAATTGCAGGTTCCCAGGTACAAAGGATTACCTCATCCATCAACAACCAGGAATACGAGCTACAAATTTTCTTACCTTCTGGTTATGAGAACAGTCAGAAAAAATATCCTGTTTTATATTTAATGGATTCCCAATGGGACTTTCCCTTAGTGACTTCTATATACGGCGAACAGTATTATGACGGCTTTATCCCTGAAGTTATTATAGTTGGCGTTACCTGGGGTGGAACACATCCCAATCCAGATAGTCTCCGGGCCAAAGATTATACAACTACCAATCACAAAAGCATACCTCAAAGTGGAGGCGCTCCACAGTTTCTAAATTTTTTGAAGAAAGAATTGATACCGTTTATTGAATCCAGATACAAGGCAAATAGCCAGGACAGAAGTTTAATGGGATGTTCATTTGGTGGCTTGTTTACCCTCTTTGCACTATTTACAGAACCAGAATTATTTCAACGATATATTGCAACCACTCCTGCTATCGGTTGGAACTACAATGTTATCTATCAATATGAAAAAAATTATTTTGAAAAGAAACCAATAACTCCAGCCAGGTTATTTATGACCATGGGTGAAGTGGAAAGAGGATTACCGGAATTTGAGCAATTTTCAAAACATTTAGCCAGTCGTAATTATCCTTCATTATATTTTAAAACAAGGATATTTGAAAATACCGGACACTCTGGTAATAAGGCGGAAGGGTATGCACGTGGACTTCAGTATGTTTTTGAAAGACCATCTTTACAATTGAATCCAGAACTGCTTACTAAATATGCAGGTCGATATCGTATCAACAATTCAAAAATTATAGAAATTAAAAATGAAGGCGGAAGATTGGCCTTATACGTCGATCCTGGCAACAAATACATTTTACATGCTGCCAGTGAGACCGATTTTTATGCAACAAGTGAATTCCTTAAAATAAAATTTACAAAGGATAAGGAACGAGTCAACGGTTTCCAATTGGAGCGGTTTGACGGAAAACAGTTTATCACAAGATTACAATAATGTATTTCCCATCGATTATTTACTTTCATTCTTAAACTCTTTTATGAAAGCCTTTCTTCCAATTCTTACCATTATCATTTCATCCAAAATATTAGCACAAAAAGATCCTTTACCCTCAAGTGTTGTTGATTGGGAGGGCACACAAACTACAGATACACAAGTTAAGGATACTAGCAGCATTATTGCAGATGGTGCTACATTGAAGTTAGTATCCAATCAATTCAAGTTTACTGAAGGTCCAGCAATAGATAAACAAGGCAATGTATTTTTCACAGACCAACCTAATGATAAGATCTGGAAGTATGATACCGAGGGTAAGCTTTCTGTCTTCCTGGATAAAACAGGGCGCTCCAATGGATTGTATTTTGATCATAAAGGAAATTTACTGGCTTGTGCGGATGCACAAAATGAACTTTGGAGCATTAGTCCGAAAAAAAAGATCAAAGTTTTATTAAAAGATTATAAAGGGAAGAAATTAAATGGTCCCAATGATCTATGGGCAGACTCAAAAGGAGGAATTTATATTACAGATCCCTATTACCAACGCTCTTATTGGACAAGGAAAGAACCTGAAATTATCGAACAAAGAGTCTATTATCTACCGAAAGGAAGAAAGGAATTAGTTATCGTTGCTGAAGACTTAAAACAGCCAAATGGCATTGTAGGCACGCCTGATGGTAAGTACCTGTATGTTGCTGACATCGGCGATAATAAAACCTACCGGTATACGATCAATCCCGATGGAACATTAAAAGACCGCCAGTTATTTGTAGAGCAAGGCTCTGATGGAATCACACTGGACAATAAAGGCAACCTATACATCACGGGTCATGGCGTTACAGTTTATAATTCAGAAGGGAAAAAGATAGAGCAAATACCTGTGCCTGTAAACTGGACGGCAAATGTCTCTTTTTATGGTAAGGAAAGAAACAAGCTTTTCATCACTGCATCGGAATCGGTTTTTGTTTTGGATATGAAAGTAAGCGGAGTGGAATGAATTACCAGTTATTGAGCTTTTCAAAATGTTGTTCAGTAAAGTGCAATAGTGAGGGCAATTTCAGATCAGCAAGTGCATAGCGCTTGTCTTGTTGGTTATGTGCTTCAGGTACGGCCACCACTTTCATCCGTGCTGCTTTTGCTGCCACCATTCCGTTTATAGAATCCTCAAATGCAAGGCAATGAACCGGATTCGTTTTTAACGCTTTAGCACACGAAAGGTAAACCGCAGGGTGTGGCTTACCATATGGCTCAAACTCGGCTGAATAAACTTGCTGGAAGTAAGATTTAATATCTAGATGACTCAATACACAATCGATCAAATTTTTAGGGGAAGATGAAGCCAAACCTAATTTCAGGTCCTTTGCCCTGAAAAAGTCCAATATATAGTGCAATCCTTCCATTGCCGATCCTTCCGAAACAATTTTATCAGTTACCGTATTGATGATCTCTTCACAAACATCGTCTGTACTTTTGGCTGAATCCCATTTAAAATAGTTCTGCCAGTAATTAACTACTTCCCTTGTCCGCAATCCCCTGGTTTGAGCTGCCAATTCTGAGGACATATCAATACCAAGGGTGGCAAAAACTTCCTGCATAGAGACATCCCACAAGGGTTCAGAATCGATCAATAACCCATCCATATCAAATATTACTGCATCAATCATATGCAACTTTGTTTTTAAAGCTGCAAAAATACAGGGTAAACGATGAATGGTAAGCCCGAATATACAATGGCTACATTTCTTAGCCTTTCAATAACAGATATAACATTGCCGCCAAAACTCCACCTATAAAGGGACCCAAAACAGGTACCCAGGCATATTTCCAGTTGGAGCTTCCCTTTTCTTTGATGGGTAAAAAAGCATGGGCAATCCTGGGACCTAAGTCCCGGGCAGGGTTGATGGCATAGCCCGTTGTCCCCCCTAATGAAATCCCAATTGCCCAAACTAAAAACGCAACCGGAAGAGCTCCTAAAGATCCCAGGCCTACTGGAGTTTTGTCTTCACCCATTTCAGCGCCGGTAAAATAAAAGATCACAAATATCAAGACGAAGGTTCCTACGATTTCACTTAATAAATTAAAAATGCGATTCTTTATGGCCGGCCCTGTGCTAAATACGGACAATTGCGCATCGGGATCACTGGTAGTATTAAAATGATCCCGATAAACAGCCCACATCAATAAGGCTCCAATAAAAGCGCCAATTAATTGAGCAATAATATAAAGCAACACCTTGCTCCAGGCAAACTTCCCTGCGATTGCCAATGCAAGGGTTACTGCAGGATTTAAATGAGCGCCACTATAAGGAGCGGCAATCACTACGCCGACAAATACAGCCAGGGCCCAGCCCGTTGTAATGACCATCCAACCTCCACTGTTACCTTTCGTTCCTTTCAACACCACGTTAGCAACAGCCCCGTTACCTAATAAAATAAGTAGCATTGTTCCAATGAGTTCTGCAGAAAATTCACTCATAACTGAAATTTTTTATGGATTAAAGTCTGCCCATGCCTTCGCTGCAAATATGGCTCTTTGCCAACCTTTGAGTAAAGCATGGTTATTACCTGAGGCAGGTTCAAAATTCTGGTCCAGTTTCCAATGTTCTTTTATTTCACCGATATCCTTCCAGAAACCAATTGCCAGGCCAGCTAAATAAGCGGCTCCCATAGCTGTTGTTTCTGTGATCCGGGGCCGTACCACTTTGGTGCCCAGCATGTCTGCCTGCAACTGCATCAGTAAGTTGTTACTGGTAGCACCACCATCTACTCTTAATTCCTTAATAGATACGTTCGAGTCGCTTTCCATAGCTTTTAATACATCAACAGTCTGATATGCAATACTCTCCAGTGCAGCCCGTGCAATATGTGCTGAAGTGGTGCCCCTTGTCATACCTACCAGGGTACCTCTTGCATGGCCATTCCAATAGGGAGCGCCCAAACCGGCAAAAGCAGGAACGAGATAAACACCGCCATTATCATTCACTTTCCTGGCTAAGTCTTCAATTTCGGATGATGAAGAAATGATGCCTAAACCATCACGCAGCCATTGTACTACCGCACCAGCAATAAAGATGCTTCCTTCCAGTGCGTAATTCACCTTCTCCCCTATTTTCCAGGCAATTGTAGTTACCAGGTTATTTTTTGAAAGAATAGGTCTTTCGCCTATATTCATCAACATAAAGCAGCCAGTACCATAAGTATTCTTCACCATTCCCACATCGATACACATCTGTCCAAACAGTGCAGCCTGCTGGTCCCCAGCAATACCAGCAATTGGTATTTTACTTGCCAGAAGCCGCCCTGCAGTTTCTCCATAAACTTCACTGGATGAACGGACTTCGGGGAGTATATTTTTAGGAATGTCGAAGAGCTGCAAGAGTTCGTCATCCCAAGTAAGGGTATGGATGTTAAATAGAAGTGTCCTGGATGCGTTCGTGACATCCGTGATATGTACCTTTCCCCCGGTAAGATTCCAAACCAGCCATGAATCAATAGTACCGAAAAGTAAACGGCCTTCAGCCGCCATCTGCCGGGCATCTTTCGTGTGATCCAGAATCCACTTGATTTTAGTTGCGGAGAAATAAGCATCTACAATTAGTCCTGTCCGCTCCTGGATAAATTGTCCTTGTGTTACTTTCAACTGATCGCAATAATCGGCGGTACGACGATCCTGCCATACAATTGCATTTCCTAATGGTCTGCCCGTTTCCTTATCCCAAATTACAGTGGTTTCTCTTTGATTGGTAATACCAATGGCTGCAATATCTTTCGCAGTAATGCCTGCTTTAAAGATGGCCTCTGTAAGCACACCAGCCTGGGTAGACCATATTTCAGAAGCATCGTGTTCTACCCAACCGGGTTGAGGATAAATCTGTGCAAACTCTTTTTGTGCAAGCGCCACTATATTTCCCTGCTGATTAAAGACAATGGCCCGGGAGGAGGTGGTACCCTGGTCAAGCGCTAAGATGTAATTGGGCAAACTCATTCGTTAGATTATTATTTGGAAATAAATACTGTTTTGCCAATCTGGTAAAGTTTTCCACCTGGCTACTTTCCCAATCTTTGTCATATTGAAGTTCTTTTGCCATTATTTTGGCCACTCCAGCGGCAGCCTTCATTGCGGCCGAGGCATCCAAAAATAAGATCCGGAGCCTACGTGCTAAAACATCTTCCACTGTTCTTGCCATTTCATTTCTGACCGCCCAAACCACTTCGGCTTCGGTATATGGCAATGAATTAACCAATGTATTGTTTAAAGCTGGATTTTTCCCAGTCAATTCTTTGATTTGCTCTGCATCACTGCCATAGACACCTAAATGACTTTCGCATAATGAAGTAGTAAATCCATGTATTTGCACACCTTTTGTTCGACAAGCGACAGGTACTAAGTTCCCTGTTATGATAGCCATATCAACTGTCTCCTCCGCCATTTTCCTGTAGGTGGTCCACTTACCTCCGGTAATGGTTATTAGTCCGGAATCACTGACAAAAAGCTTATGATCTCTAGAAATCTCTTTTGTATTGTTTTTGCCATTCTGCGCTGCCAAGGGACGAAGACCTGCAAAAACGCTCAAAACGTCCTTTCTTTCAGGAGAGCGGGATAAATACTTTTGCATTGTGTCTAGAATAAAACCGATCTCTTGTTCGAGGGCAATTGGCTCTAATAAAGTTTCATTTATAGGAGTATCAGTAGTACCAACCAACATATGGTCATGCCAAGGCACAGCAAAGAGCACCCTGCCGTCAGCTGTTTTTGGTATGAGTAAAGCGGTATCTGTGTTTAAAAAAGATCTTTGCAACACTAAATGCACGCCCTGGCTTGGCCTTACTAATGGTTTACTTTCCGGGTGATCCATTGTAAGAATATCATCAACAAATACCCCAGTTGCATTTATCACTACTTTCGCCTGCAATTGATATTCTTTATCTGATTCCTGGTCAATAGCTATGACTCCACAGACCTTTTGATCCGTTTTCAGTAAACCAGTAACCTTGAAATAGTTAAGGATAACACCTCCTTTTTCAGCGCAGGTTTGTGCAAGGTTTAAGGCCATTCTTGCATCATCGAATTGCGCATCAAAGTATTTTATGCCTCCAACAAGTCCAGAGCTCTTAATAGCTGGCAAATGTTGCAAGACTTCGCGCTTTGTTACAAATTTGGAACTTCCCAAACTATATGAGCCAGCCAGCCAATCATAGATCTTTAGACCTGTAAAATATTGGAAAACAGAAAACCAGTTATAGCAAGGAATAACAAAAGCCTGTTTTTTCACCAGGTGAGGCGCATTCCTTAGCAACAATCCTCTTTCCTGTACGGCATCATGAACCAATGGAACATTGCCTTGTGCGAGATAACGGACACCACCATGGATCAATTTCGTACTACGACTGGAGGTTGCTTTAGCAAAATCAGATTGTTCCAGCAAGACCACTGAATAACCGCGGCATGCGGCATCGAGTGCAATTCCCAAACCAGTAGCCCCACCGCCAATTACAATCAAATCCCATTCCCTGGGGATTTTGATCTGATCAATCATCTGGTCACGGTTAAAGGTATTCATCAAACCGGGTTTGGGATTACTTAATTATAGTTTCAACAAGAAGTTTCTATAAATTTAACTAAAACGTTTTGCTATCCGTTACAGGTAACTCATAAAAATTATATTCCATCAATTGCCCAACCTTAATGTAACGTCTGCTCATTTTGCTGCCTTGTGCACCTTCTGCATGGAAAGATGTTTTTAATAAATATCCACCGGGCACTTCTGGCAATTTGAATGCATAAGGAATAGTCATTCTATCTGAAGCTGGTAGAGCTATTTGCAAACTATCATTAAAAACTGCCTGTCCTTTGGAATTGATCAACTGGATGTTCAATTTTCCGTGTACTTCATTTTGAAGATCATTCAAGCCAACTAACGTAAAATGGAGATCTTCTCCGGGAATATGTGACTTGACATCTTTAACATACCGCTCGTCTTCAAGGTTAATAAATACATTCACTGGTGCAAAACAATCCTTGAACCAGTAAAGGACAGGGCTGGGTTGCAAATCTTTGACATCACCAATAAACCAGTCTCCTGTATAGCCATAATTATTTGTAAGGTAGCAAAAAGCCAATACCCCTGCAAAATTCCTGTTACTTCTTAGCCATTCTGTTTCCAGTTGAAGCCAATAGGCTTGTAAGGCAAATCTTTGTTCTGTAGTTGAGTTCTTGCCTAAATAATGCTCATACATCCCCACGGTCAGTTTGCTGGGCTGTCCATTCCGCCACAGCCAGATCCATCCGTATTCATTCACTAATTGTGCAGACGAGGCTTCCTCTGATTGCTTAATAATATCGGGTTTGTAACTCAGATCACCTAATGGATATTTCGGTGGGTTAGCATCTGCCGAGAAGTTAACTCCTTCATAAGGATGAGGTTCATCCATGTCGTCATTGTGCATGGAAGTTGAAGTCATATAGCCTGCATCCCATATTCTAGTAGGATCCAATTGCTTCAACTCAGGGATAAGAACATTACCAATGTAGTTGTCCCAGTTTTCATTAATTCCATCCCAAATTGCGATACTGGGATGGGAACCATCAGACCATACCCAATTGGTATATTCTTTTTTGATCTGTTCATCCCAGCCATGATTTTGCCAGTAGAGCCATTCATTTTGAAATAATAAACCATATTCATCAGCAAGATCATACCAAAAGCCTGGAGCAATACCCACACATATACGCATTGCATTCCAATCCAATTTCTTAGGAATTTCTATAAGCATCTTTTTTACCCAGGTTGTATCCCACGCCAAGTTGCTGCAATCTGGATCTTCAAAGAACCTTTGTAGTGTAATATTAGAACCACGCAACAAGTATTTATTTCCATTCAGGTAAAAGAATTTTCCACGCCTTTCAAAGTCCCGCATGCCAAACTTCTTTTCTATTCTATCGGATAATGAGCCTTTGTAATAAACAGAAATCTCTGCTACATATAAGAAAGGGTCTTCGGGTGACCATGGATGAACATTTCTTATAGGAATATTTAGCGTTAATTCATTATTCCGATCTCTAATTGATACGAATGGTAACTCTTGTCCGGCTACAAGTTTCCTTGTTCTGTTTTCGTAAATTTTTACTGCTACCACAGATGAATCCTGCATGGTTTCACCATAAAACACTTGTGCATGGTTTAAATTCCAAAGAAGCAGTTTAGCAGTTACTTTTGATTCTTTCAGGCTTGGTAGAAGGAGCGCTCTATTTACTTTTATTTTATTGGTAAAAGAAATTATGACATCATCCCAAATTCCAGGCAGGTAATGTTCCTTTTCTTTATCAGTGCCACCAGCAGCCTGACTAGGCAGCCAATACCTGTCACCTACCTTGATCAGGATTTCATTTTCTGCGCCAAATTTCAGGGCCCGTGTAATAGCAATATCAATAGGTGTATAACACTCTATTGAACTCCCTAAATCAATACCATTCACAAAGACCTGGGTTACATACTGGCTCTTTTTGATGGTGAGCACTACTTCCAATCCTTTTACATCAGCAGGTATAATAACTTTTTTTCTATACCAATTATACCTCGGAACATAATCTATCTCATAAACACTATGTTCCATTTTAGCATTTACCTGCTCCGGCCTTTTAAAGAATTTGTGATATTCTTCTACTTTAGGATTGGCCAAATGGATAAGTCCTGGTACAGGAATTTTCCTTGAAAAACGTGAGGGTGGAAATGCTGATTTGGTTTGCTCAAATTCCCAGGTTCCATTCAATAATATGGGCTTATTCCTATTTTGAGGAAAAGCGCAGACAGCGATAATAAAAAAGGACAATCCAAGCAGCAATCGATACATGGGAAGTAGTTATGATCAAAGCAAACTGCTTTGCATAACTAATGTAATATTATTTATGGTTAATCAAACAACCAGTCAATGTCTTTTTTATCTGAAGCACCCAAACCTGCATCGCGCATCCGGACAACCTGGTTACCATCGATAAATCCTAAAAGCAGGCACATTCCTTTGCCAAGTGTCAATGTATGAGTTCCTTTATTGAAGGCATAGGTATGAACATTTATCGGAGGAAGGTCGCCGGCCACTACTGCATTACCTATCTTAATCTCATCCTGTCCATATTCATTTGCATTAGCATCCGTTTCCAGTTCAGGAGCTTTCAGGTAATTGGTATTTTTTACCGTAAAGTAACCGACTAAAAGTTTTACAGGTTTTGTTGTGGAAAATGTGATTGAAGTTCCTTGTTCTATTTGCTTTGCTTTATCCATTTTAATACCCTTCAGCCCTTTTAATTCTCCTGCATATGCTTTAATAAGTAAAGCTGTATCGGCATATACCTGCTGGCCTTCATTAATGGAATAAAAAGCTGTATTTCCAGGTAAGGTAACATTCGCGTTTTTTAAAGCCAGAATTGTATTTTCAACAGAAGCATACTTGATAGATTTCAAGGAATCAATATTCTTCCTGAAGTTATCCAACTCCTTCTTGAACACAGGCAATACTTCTACCCATGTTTTGAAAGTGCCATTTACTCCCCTGATGGGAATTTTCCGTTGGGCTGTTTGCATACTGTTGGCATACAGGTAAGTTTCCTTTGTCAAATCAGTCAATTGACTATAGAAGACTACACTTTTCTCCAGGAAGGGTAATGCTTTTTCCAGGTCATTGATATCATTGGAATATTTATAATGCAATATCCATAAAGCAGCTTTTACCTTTTCGGCATAAAAGTTAGCCAAGGCATTATAACAATAGACATCATTCTTCAGCCTGGTAAATTCTTCCCTTTCCATTTGCACGGATGGAGCAGCCTTTTCAACTGCTTCAACAGCTTTTTGCCCGTGGGCCACTACTTCTTTGGCTACTTGTACCGGTGTTTCACCAATATGACCTTGTTTCTTCCACTCTTTATCAGCGTATTCAATGATCATCTCGCCTTCCGGCGCCTCAGAATTATACAACAATGTAAACAAGCTGTACTTAAAGGGATTGATCAATTGGCTCATCAGCATACCCAATGTCAATGTTTGACGATTTCCATCGGTTATTCCATAACGGCGCAATAGTTTTGGTGCAATTTCCCCGGTTTCTTCGTAAGCAGTTAAGATGTTTTTACCTTGCAGCGCATCTGTCCCAAACTTATTTCCCAACAAGTTGCTCCAGTAGGAAATTTCATTATTCCTGTCGCGGCGGCAGTTCCATGCATACCTTGCCCAGGCTTTATACCAGATCCAGTCGCGCTCTATTTGCAGCAGACGTTTTCCTGTATTATCTGCAGCATATGGCCAATCCCAATAGGATGCCTGGGGATACAGATGTAAACCATTAGATCCATATATATCATGCATTGCCTTTACACTTTTCTGTATAAAATCTGCTGAACCATAGCGAAAAGGTTCCAGGTTTGCGAGGATGTGCACATTTTGGATATGTACTGTGCCAATAGCACTTAAACTTCTGTGTAATTCGGCCCATGGACCGCGGGGCGTATATGTAGTTAGAGCTTCCCCATTGTATTTTGCCATGGTGAATAAATTCTTATACAAGGGAAGAGCAGCTTTCATCACTCTTGGGGCATCGGTATCGTGAGCACGTAAAACAATTGGAGGTTCGTCTTTTCTACCTAAAGCTCTTAAACCATCCTGAACGCCGGGAATTATCGTCTTAGTGAACCAATCCACATCATCCTGTCCAACACCTTCCATAGCTTCTCCAAGCGTAATGAGTAAACCCACATTCGGGTATTTTTCTACAAAAGCGGCAATGGACTTCTGAGTGTAGTCGGCGATAATGGGGATAATTGGCCGATCCCGGTCCTGGGTCTTTAAGCCATGCTTTTCAGCAAAGGGTTTAGGAATAATGATGTTGTAAAACATCTGGATCACCCAGATACCACGTTTGTTGGCTTCTTCGGTTAAAAAACGGAATATTTCTTCATTCTTTTTAAATGTGGCATCATCCACTTCAACAGCATATGGGTAATCTTTCAAGCGCACCAGGGATGAAAAGGGATGCCCATTCCATAAGTAGAGCGAGTTCATCCTATTCTCCACCAGGGAATCCAAGTAACTAATCCAAAGAGCTTTGTCGTATAACCAAGGGAAGGTTTCCGGAGTGTATGGGTATTCATATACGCCTCTTCCAGGTAAATAGGTTGGTTTTTGAACGCCGACGCATGCTCCACGCAGGACCATTTCTGGTTGATCTGTAACGGATATTGAATCAGGTAGGATGCCTTTCTCTTTTACCTTGTCTGCCAGTTCCAGGCAACCATAAAGAGTTCCTGTTTCATCTGCCCCTCCTATCAAGATGGCATTTTTCTTTTCCACAATGGTAAAGCCTTCTTTACCCGGGACTTTTTCAAGTTGAACACCATAAGTAGCAGCGCTTTTTTTCCAAAGTTCATCTCCGAGCTTTCCAATCACGACTATCTCTCCCCTTTTGGGTAATTTATCACTGTGTTCCTGCTTTACAGTGTACCCTGAGTTTTGCAAGATAATAGATAGCTTTTCAGCCCCAAATTGGATCCGGGGATGAGCCGAAGGAGGAATTACTAACGTAATGGTCTTTTTATCACCTGTTTTTTGAGCATGAACAGTTTGGAATTTTGAGCAATAAAGCATTCCCCAAAAAAGTAATATGGAAATAGCAATCTTTTTCATTTCAGAAGGAAGGTTACTTTGGAATCTTAATGAAATAGTTATCAATCTATGTAAAAATATTTTGCAACCGAAGCAAAGGAAATCATCTAAGGCTGAAAAGTCAATGTCATATCATGTTAAATACCTTCACTATTCGGTTAAAAGGGAATGTAGGGGATGAGGAATGGGGAATGGTCAATGGTGAATTGTGAATTGTGAATTGGGAGAAAGGTAAAGTGAGGGGGCAAAACTTGGAAAGCGGGGGTTGGTTTTGTACCTTTAGGACCAGTTCCATTGACTCCGTTTAGGCCTTTGAAGGCGTTCTGCCTGTAGGCTGTTTTCCCCCCTTATTTATGAGCATTTGCTCAATTCAGATCGAAGCATAGTCGAAAGATGGTCGAAGGATGATCGAAGGATGGTCGAACTAGCATCGGCTTAGGTATGCCTAAAGTACGGCTATGGTACGGCTTAGCTATGGAGTAAGTATGGGGTAAGTAGAGGGAATGGAGGGATGCTGTTGGAATACCCTAGCCCTACTTTAGGTATACTTATGGTATACTGAAGCTGCGAAGGATGATTTTTCTAAGCCTGGATTTTAGGTGTTTTCCACATTATTTAAAGTAGTAAACTGTATTGTATAAGTACAAAAAAACCCCACAAATCATAAAATTTGTGGGGCTTTAAGTGAATGGTTGGGGTTAATTCTTATTGAAGCAATGGATTTGCGGCTGTTTCGGAAGAAGGAATTGGCAATAAATCCTGTTGGCCTTGTCTTGGATCAGGCATAATGGATGGGAAATAGCCTTTCTTTCTCCATCTGAGGATATCTATATTGTTCGATCCTTCAATGGCCAATTCAACGGCTCTTTCCTTCATGATGGCTCTTATTGCCTGGTTCTTTGACGTTAAAGTAAGCGGAGGCATGTTTACACTGGGACGAGCACGAACCATATTCAGGTATTCAGCTCCCTTCGCAAGGTTTCCTAATTCAATTTCACTTTCTGCCAGCATCAAAAGGACATCAGCATAACGAATAAGGCGCTGGTTCACACCACCAGGATGGAAGCCATTATTGTCCCAATCGTAAATTGAATACTTGCGAAATACTCTTTTTACAGTTACGCCTTTCCGTGTACTTGCGGCCACGTTCATATCAGCGGCGGTCAGTGCTTTACCAGGTTTTGTTCCTTCAAAGGTCAAAATCAGATCTCCTGGTTGATAAAAGGTATATTTTAATCTTGGATCATTGTCGTCAAACTCGTCCAACAGACGGTTGGATGGGATCACATTTCCCCAAACAATGCCATACTCCTGGTTATGCACGGTACTTACAGGACTAGAAATTCCCTCTCCATTATAAGCCCAGTTAAAATTATTATCTCCCTTATCTACAAAGGCCACTTCCAGGACTGATTCTTCATTGAATTCATGACCATCGGCAACTTTTGAACCACTAGACATCACATCCCCATCAAAATTTTGCAGGAATTTATCAATCAGTTTATACTTTCCTGAGTTTACCACTTGCAGCAGCGCTTCTTTGGCAGCGGCATAATCACCTTTCTGCATTTGCACTTTACCTAATACAGCATTGGCAGCACCTTTTGTTACCCGCCCTGGCTGGGATGGAGATACAGGCAAAGCCTGAACAGCTTCTGTTAAATCCTTGATAATAAGCGCATAGATATCTGCGGCAGGAGACTTTGCTTTATAATCAGTATTAGAAAGAACTGGTTCTGTATATATTGGCACATCACCCCATTGTGTCACCAGTTCAAAATAAGCCCAGGCCCTTAAAAACTTTGCTTCTCCCACCAATATATCTCTAAGGGATGTGTTATCATTCACTCCCGGAGCTTTCGAAAAGACCGTATTGGCCCTATTGATCATCTGGTAAGCGCCATTCCATACATTTGTCAGTACGGAATTTGAAGGAGCGCCATTGGTTTGGAGCAATAACTCTGCTCTTGGAGCCTCCAACTGAGGACCTCCCGGAGCTGTTTCCCCTCCCCGCATATCGTGTAAAAAGAACCACTCCCTACCCACAAGTTCAGCAGATCTTAAAGATGAATAAATAGCGTTCACACCATTCTGAAGTTCTGCTGCAGTTTTAAAATAAGTTTCAGTAGTAGGATTGTTCTGATCAGTAACATCCAGCTTATCTGTACAGGCATTTATGCCTAGCAAAGCAAGAATTACTGTAATTAATTGTTTGAATATTTTTGGGTTCATAATCAGAGATTTAATTGATCAACATTGGTTGATTAGTTTCCACCTTAAAAGCCTACCTGGAGGCCTACCTGGAAAGCCTTTGGTTGTGGATATACAGCGTAGTCAATACCATTGGTTAAATATGATGTAGTAGGCGTTCTGTTACCCACTTCCGGATCATAGCCTGAGTAATCAGTAATGGTAAAAAGATTCTGGGCAGATACATATAAACGCAAGTTGCTCACAACACCTTTTGTCCATGATTGCAAGGACGAATTAGGAATATTGTATCCAAGAATTATATTTTTCAAGCGCAGATATGATCCATTTTCCAGGAAACGAGTCGAAGGCCGTGAATTTTGGTTTGGATCGCCTGAAGCGGCTCTTGGAATATCTGTATTTTTATTTGTAGGTGTCCATGCTTTCAATACCTGAGTACCTGCATTAAAGAAACGAATCATACCTTCAGTAATTACCCTGGTTGCATTGTATATCTTGTTGCCTTGAACGCCCTGAAAGAATAGGCTCATGTCGAAATTGTGATAATTAGCACCCAGGTTCAATGAATAACTGTACTTAGGAAGGAAAGAACCTAAAAACTGACGGTCATTGGTATTGATAACACCATCCTTATTGATATCCTGGAATTTAAGGTCGCCAGGCCCTGTTCCATCTCTTTGTTTGGCATGGCTTTTCACTTCAGCAGAATCCTGGAAAATGCCTTCCACTACATAGCCATAGAAAGATTGAATGGCCTCGCCAACTTCTGTTCTTGTTATATTTTCTGCACCAAAATCATTATCAGCCCCGGCTTCAATATTGGTAACTCCAGGGGCTAAAGCTGTTACTTTGTTCCTGATCCTGGTAAAGTTGCCTAGTGCATTCCATTGGAAATCGCCTTCCCTGTCATTGTACCCCAACTGTAACTCAAATCCTTTGTTTTCCATTGCTCCAGCATTCAGTGATACTGAACTAGTGATGAAACCCATAGAAGGAGGAAGTGGAACACTTAAGATCAGATTATCCGTCTTGCGATTAAAAAACTCAGCTGATAGGGTAAACTTGTTTCTAATCAACCCCAGGTCCAGACCTATATTCAATTGTTTTGTTTTTTCCCATTCCAATTCCGGATTCCCTAATTTTTGTATGGAAGAAGCTGAACCAGTGGAAAGGCTGTTACCAAAAGGATAAATGGCACTGTTCGCATTCACTGTTACTAACCAGGGCGTATTGCCTAATACAGTTCCATTTAAACCAGTAATACCATAACCAGCTCTTAACTTCAACTCAGAAACTGTGGTCAGGTTTTTCATGAAATTTTCCTGGTCTAATCTCCAACCAGCTGAGACAGAAGGAAAGGTAGCCCACTTATTACCAGGCGCCCAAACAGAAAGGCCGTCACGACGAACAGCAGCGTTCACAAGGTATTTTCCTGCAAAGTCATAACTCACACGACCCAGAATGGATATCAAGGTATTTTCACCATAAAGCGTTTGAACAGCTACATTGCTGGCATTGTTTAATGTCTTCAGGTCGTTGGATGCCTGTTGTCCGCTTGCATTCTCGTTTCTAATCTTTTGCCCCTGCTGTTCATAAACTGCAATTGCATTTATATGATGGTCGCCAAAGGCTTTATCAAACGTAAGTTGCTCAGTATATAACAATACAGTAGAAACAGCACGATTATTCGTTATCGTAGCCACAGTTGCACTTGAACCAGCAACAGTACCATTATCATTAAATATCGGAGAGAAACGATAATCCAATCCATTTGCATAGTCAACGCCAAAAGCAGAACGAAGCTTCAGCCATTTTGTAAAATTAATATCAAGATAAGCTGTCCCTAAAATTTTTGCCGTCATCCTGTTACCAGGATTCTTTAATTCTGCATCCTCAACAGGATTTGTTGGGTCGCCACCATCCAAAACGCTATTCGCTCCTCTGTATCCTCCATTTGATGTAGGGTCATAGACAGGCAATTGAGGGAAAAACCTGATCACATTCACCAGATTCGTTCTTGATCCAGTTTCATTATTATCATAACGTTGATCACCATAGGCAGCATACAAATTTTCCCCAAAGGTGAATACTCTACTAAGGATATGGTCTGAATTGAGACGGAAGTTATAACGTTTGTATTCTACTGTTGGAGCAGTCCCTTCCTGGTCCATATAACCTGCAGAAACGTAGAAGCGAGACACATCATTTCCACCACTTAAACCAATATTGTGTTGCGTCATAAAACCTGTCCTGAAATATGCATCTTGCCAGTCAGTATTTGTCTGACCATAAGTTTGCGTTGCGCCTGCATAAATAGGCTTGTCCACCTCAGGAGGTAACAGGCGCGGAACGATGCTTCCCCTATAGGCTTGTGCATATTTTTTAAATCCTTCCTGATCCAAGAGGTCGAGTCTTTCAGTTACTTTCTGAAAACCAACATAAGAATCCAGGCTTACATGTAATTTCCCATCCCTTCTACCTTTTTTGGTTGTGATCATGATCACGCCATTTGTTGCCCTGGAGCCATAAATAGCAGCAGCGGAAGCATCTTTTAATACGTCAACAGACTCAATGTCCCTGGTATCAATCGTTGACAGATCACCGGTAGGAAATCCATCTACGACATATAAAGGGTCAGAAGCAAATGAAATTGAACTGATTCCCCTGATTCTTACAATCGGTTGTGTACCAGGGCTTCCATTGTTTGTTACCTGAACTCCGGCTACTCGGCCCTGTAATGCCTGAGAAATATTTGGCACAGGAAGTTCGGCTATGGTTTTTGCACCAACAGAGGCAACGGCACCGGTAACGGTAGCCCGTTTTTGGGTACCATACCCTACTACTACCACCTGCGCTAAACTTGCATTGAGCGGTGTCATGCTAATGTTGATATCATCCTGGGTAGTAACCGTAATTTTTTGTGTTTCAAAACCAACGAAAGAAATAGATAGAACAGAATTTGCAGGCACTGCAATGGAGAATTTGCCATTATCATCGGTAAATGTTGCAGTTTTAGTTCCTTCGAGAGCCACCGTAACGCCACCAAGACCGGCGCCAGCCTGATCTGTTATTTTACCTTTTACGTTTAATGGTGACTGAGCTAAAACCTGTAGTGGTAAATAGAAGCTGAGAAGAAAAATAAGGAATAAGGTGAAAAAGCGTGGTTTTCGTTTCGCAGTAATTTCACAAGCATGTTGACTGGAGTGTACTGGCGTTAAAAATCTCTTCATAAATGTAATTTTTGTCTGTAAAAGCCTTAAATAGTTCTGTTACAACACATATATGATCTGACATTCTAAAAGAAGTACCTATAACGTATTCATATGTATTATTTTAAAGGGTTAGTAATTGTTTAAAGAGTTTAAACGTTGTGATAACATGGAATGTTTTTGAAGCAAATTGTTCTCGAGGGTAACCAGGAAAGAAGAATTATAATAAAGTGTAGAATTTACAAAAATAGACGTGATATAGTCCAAGCTATAAGTACATATGGCAATACTAATTAGTTGGCTCCGTTTCATAAAGCAATCATGCATGATTTACACCATACTAATTTAATAATAATCCTAATAACAAAAAAAAATAAATTGCAACCGATTGCAACTATCTTTTTCATGTGCTATTTTCATTAATAAAACAACATTTATGATTATTTAAATATGAATTGAAGTTCATTATCTTTAACAAGAGCTCAGATATAGATCAGTCGTCATCCCTTCCATCCAAATAACTAAACTCCATGATCTTGCCATCCTTTTTTAATCGTATCACTGTCTTCCTGTTACCACTGATTTTATTACAAGCCTGTTCTGGTAAACAAAGCCTATTTACACCATTGCCAGCACATAAGACCGGTATCTATTTTAAGAATACCATTACAGAAAACAATAATGATAGCACCCTGATCAGTGAGTTTGCCTACATGGGAGGAGGTGTAGGTATCGGTGATTTCAATAATGACGGGAAAAAGGATATTTTTTTCTCTGCCAACCAGGTGAGCAGCCGATTATACATTAATAATGGTCATCTTCAATTTCAAGACCAGACAGAAAAAGCAGGCGTTGCTACCCATGTTTGGGCGACCGGTGTAAGCATTGTGGATATCAACAATGATGGCTTTGATGACATTTACCTTTGTGTTTTCGGCAAAAACCTAAAACAACCCTCCAAGAATCTCTTATTCATCAATCAACACGATCTCACCTTTAAAGAGCAAGCTGAAGAATATGGCTTAGCAGATACCGGTTATTCGACACAAGCTGCCTTCCTTGATTATGACAAAGATGGTGACCTGGATATGTACCTGCTTAATTACCGTTTGAACGGCCCCAATGCCAATGATGTTTTTCCAAAAGATCTCAGCGGTAAATCAGTTGCCAATGACCGGCTGTATCGCAATGACGGAGATTCACATCACCAAGGGCATCCCCATTTTACGGATGTAAGTGCAGCAGCCTGTATAAAGGAAGACGGGTATGGATTGGGTGTTGCTGTGAGCGATTATAACGGTGATAACTGGCCGGATATATATGTTGCCAATGATTTTTTATCCAATGATGAATTATGGCTGAACAATAAGAATGGCACCTTTACCAATTGCATCAGCAGAACACTCAAACACCAGAGCTATTCGAGTATGGGAGCCGATGCGGCTGACATCAACAATGATGCTTTGCCAGACGTGGTCACACTGGATATGATGCCAGAATATAATGAACGGAAAAAACTGACTTACTCTTTTATGAATTACGAGCGTTACGAACTCGAGCGTTCTTTAGGTTATGAGCCAGAATTCATGCGTAATATGCTACAGTTAAATAATGGTGTACAAATACACCAAGACACTGCTCTACCCTTTTTTAGTGAAATAGGACAACTGGCCAACATATCGGAAACGGATTGGAGTTGGAGCGTACTCATGGCTGACTTTAACAACGATGGCTGGAAAGATATGCACATCACCAACGGGATCGGCAGGGATTATATTAATGCAGATTTTATACAGTACTCGGCCTCCCTGCAAAACCTAAGTTCAGAAATTGAAAAACGGAAATTGCTCAACAAGCGATTAGCAGCCCTGGAACATGTAGAGCTCAAAAATTATTTATACCTCAACAACCGGGATTATACCTTTAAAGATCAATCTATTGATGGTGGTATTGGTGAGCCATCCTTATCAGGTGGGGCCGCATATGCTGACCTGGATAATGATGGTGATCTAGACCTGGTGGTGAATAACATCAATAAAGATGCATTTGTATTGCTCAACAACACCATTCAAAAGAACAAGCCAGAAACCAATCATTCTTTACAGGTCATTTTACGAGGTAACAGCTTCAATAAAGATGGAATTGGAAGTAAGGTGCTGGTGTACCAGAAAGGACTGGTACAAATGCAGGAACAAATGCCTGTCCGGGGTTATATGTCTTCAGTGGACAGAACCCTGATTTTTGGTTTGGGTAGTGATATCAAAGTTGATTCATTGGTAGTGACCTGGAGCAACGATAAAAAACAAACCCTTACGAATATAAGATCAGACCAGGCAATTACGCTATTTCAAAATAAAGCAGTTGACGCCTTCTCTCCTGCCCCCTTACCTACCGCTCATTTATTTACGGATGTAACCTCACAAAGGAATGCACTCTATCAACACAAGGATGTGCCAGTAAACGACTTTGCCTGGCAACGATTGCTACCACAAAAGTATTCGCAATTGGGGCCATTTATAACTACAGGAGACGTGAATGGAGATGGGATGCAAGATTTTTTTGCAGGTGGAGGATTTAACTCCAAGGGCCAACTCTTTCTCCAGGATGCTCATGGAACCTTTCAATCCATCGGCCAAATTGCCAAGGATCCAATGCAGGAAGATTCGGACTGCCTCTTTTTTGACGCAGATGGAGACGGAGATCAGGATCTATTGATTACATATGGTGATATCCGGTACGAGGACACATCCGGGTATTACACGCCTCGTTTGTTTATCAATGATGGGAAAGGCAATTTTCAGCCAGATCACACAGCAATTCCGGGTTCCGTCAAAACTATTGCCGGTTGCGTCCGGGCTGCGGATTTTGACAAGGATGGAGATTTGGATCTATTTATTGGCGGAAGGGTTTCGAAAAGTTATCCTGCATCGCCACAAAGCTTTCTATTACAAAACGATCATGGAAAATTTACCGACGTCACCCTAAAAGTTTGTCCGGAATTGAAAAAGGCCGGTATGATCACATCAGTAGTTTGGGCAGATGTTGATCAAGACCAACAGCCAGAAATCATTATTGCCGGCGAATGGATGCCCATACGTTTTTTTAAGAACATCAAAGGGAGATTTAAAGAAATCACCAATATGACAGGCCTGGATCAGAATAGTGGCATGTGGAGAAGCCTAATTGCGGTTGATGCAGACAAGGATGGAGATCTGGATTTAATTGCAGGCAATTTGGGTCAAAACTGTAAATACCATATTTCTCCTACAGAGCCGATGATCCTATTTGCAAAAGACCTGGATAAAAACGGGAGCATTGACCCAATACCATTTTATTATATACGAGATGGTGAAAAAAGTAAGCATTTGTATCCTGCGATCAACAGAGACCTATTGGCAGACCAGGTACCAGCAGTAAAAAAGAAATTTTTAAAACATGAGAAATATGCGATGGCCGCCTTTCAGGATATCTTTCAAAACCAGGAAGGAGTCATAGAACTTATGTGTAACGAAACCAGCAGTTGTTATTTTGAAAATACAGGCAAAGGGAAGTTTATCAAGCATCCATTGCCGAAAGAGGCGCAGTTTGCTCCCGTCAATGCTATTCTTTGTGACGATTTTGATGGAGACGGCATCAATGATTTACTTATTGCGGGGAATGAATATCACACAGAAGTCATGACAGGAAGGTATGATGCATCTTATGGGCTTTTTTTGAAAGGAACAAAAAAGGGTTTTATACCGGTGCCGCCAATTCGAAGTGGATTTATCGTCAATGGAGACGTGCGGAGTATGACTATCGTAAACACAAAAGACAAAAGCAAGCTGGTTGTTGTAGGCATTAATGACGATTCTCTAAGGATCTTCTCAGTAAATACTGGTCATTAGGTAAATAGCCTTTCGTTGTTTGAAATGTACATTTCTATAGAAGCAGGCTACCAGGTTCTTTTACTCATTAATTTATCCAATTGAGCCCTGGTCATCTTGCCTAGTTCAGGATGCAGTTCCAGCCATTTCAAAAATTCAGCCTTGATCTGGTCGTTCCACTGGCTATCTATCTGGCCAGCCGTGTAGTGGCCGGATTTCACCATTTCAAAACCGAATTTATCCTTCCGGATCACAAATTCGGCCGTATTCACTACTTGTTCCGCTAAATGAGCTGGCACGAAAAGAACGCCTTCTTTTTGGGCTATCACCAAATCGCCGGGCAAAACCATTGTATTTCCAATACGAATAGGGGTATTCAGTCCCATCAGGACCATATCTTCCAAGAAAGAGGGATGGAAATCACGAACAAAAGCATTAAATCCATGAAGCATTCTTAACTCTTGCAAATCCCTGGCAGCGCCGTTAAAAATAACTCCATTGCCAGTTTTGGTATAGATCGAATTAGCCAAGGTAGCCCCTATTAAAGTTCCTCCCCCTATTTTACCAAAGCCATCTGCTACATAAACATCGCCTTTTGACAGCACTTCTATAGGCCAGGAATTCGTATTACCCTTTCTACCTTGTTGGGTCGTTCCACGTTCTTTTATCATTTTCTCCACATCGGGCCTGCTAGGCATGAACATAGCCGTAACAGCCCGCCCAGTTACGGGTGTTGTATCATTCACTGTTTTCCAGTTACTTTCAAACTGGTTTGTATACCCTTCATTTTTGAGTACAGTCCAGGCATCATCAATCATTATATGTTTCGCTCTTTCCAATAAATTGTCAGCAATTTTAGGCCGACCATCCGGAAACCTTTCCCCTTTCCACTCTGCCGTCAAGAAGATGAGCTCCTCTTTCGGAATGGTTTGTGCGCACAATGCACCTCCGCACCCAAGACTAAAAAGCAGTGATGATATAATAGCCAGATTGCATTTCATTATTTGATCTCTGATTTAAATTGAAAATGAAATTACTGATCGCCTTTACTCAAATAAGCTTCTATATCTTTTGAAGTGATGGCTAATTTTTTTGGATATTTAGCCACCCAAGCCCTGAATTCATTTTTGATCTTATCTGACCAGTCACCATGAATTTCTCCTGAGGGATATTTACTTTGTTGCAGGAGCACTCTTTCAAATTCATCACGCAGGGCCGTCATTTCAGATGCAGCCACGAGGCCTTCCACCAAGTGGGCAGGAATAAACACAGCACCATATTCATTAGCGAAGGCAATGTCACCAGGAAATACTGTAACCTCACCAATGCGTATTGGGGTATTAATGGCAGTAGGTGTCATATCCTTGATGTAAGATGGATCATGTCCTTTTACCCAGGCATTGAAACCTTTTGTATCTTTTAACTCCTGCATATCCCTGACAGATCCATAGAAGATCACCCCTTTCCCGGTTTTACCATAAATGGCATTACCCAGACTTGAACCTATTAAAGTGCCATCTTTCACTTTTCCAAAGCCGTCTGCTACGTAAATATCACCTTTGGTCAGTATATCAATGGGCCAGATATTGATCCCACCTTTCTGAGAACGTCCTTCGGCTTTACCTTCAGCCCTTATCAAGCTATCCAGGTCTGGCCTTGAAGGCATAAATTGAGCTGTTACCACCCGACCTACCATAGTCTCACCAGGCTTGAGGATGATCCAGTTCTTTTCTACCTGGTTGCGGTATCCTTTCCGACCCAAATAACCCCATATTTGCTCCAGGGTACAATATTGCAGTCTTTCCAAAACCAGATCAGACACCATGGGACGCCCATCAGCGAAACGTTCACCTTTCCATTCAGAAGTCAACATTTTGACGTATTCAGGAGTTGCACCTATACGTTGTGCGTGTGCATACAGATTGCATAAAACAAATGCAATCATGATTACTGCTGTTTTATTCATAGCTGGCAAGTACATTTTGAAATGAAATATATCGATATAAATTCTAACAAACAGTTTTCATCAATCTACCTTCATAATTTAGAGTGTATACTGAAATGAATATCCCCTAAATAAAAAAGAAAAAATTTTATCTGCCTTATTATGAATGCCAAAAAATAATTATCATAACTTGTATAGATAAATCATCCAGAACCATTCATACTCCTTATCCAAAATCCCTGTTATGAGTTCACGACGTGACTTTTTACAAAAGATTTCAGCATCAGCATTTAGTCTGCCTTTTTTAAGCTGGGCCAGTTGCACTGACAATAAAAGTTCACAGTATCAAACTCAAGAAGGCCCGGTATTACGGGTTGCCATTATGGGCCTGGGAAGTTATGGAAACCGGGTAGCAGAAGCTATGCAATCCTGTAAAAGAGCTAAAGTAGCGGGCGTTATTAGCGGCACTCCTTCTAAAATTAAAGACTGGCAATCCAGGTACAACATTCCAGACAAGAATTGCTACAATTATGAAAATTTTGACCGCATCAAGGATAATACAGACATAGATGCTGTTTACGTGATCACTCCAAATGCCTTACACCATGACCAGGTGATCAGAGTAGCCAAAGCCGGAAAGCATGCGATATGCGAAAAACCAATGGCTATTAACGCCAAAGAAGGGCAGGAAATGGTTGATGCCTGTAATAATGCCAATGTAAAGTTGCTTGTAGGCTACAGGATGCACTTTGAACCAAAGACACTTGAAATTATCCGGATGCGTAAAGAAGGTGAATTGGGTAAAATCATGTTTTTCCAGGGTTTATCTGGCTTTAGAATTGGTGATCCTAACCAATGGCGGCTGAATAAGCAACTTTCGGGTGGAGGTGCTATGATGGATATTGGAATTTATTCCATCAATGGTGCACGTTATATGGTAGGTGAAGAACCGGTATGGGTCACAGCACAGGAAACCAAAACCAACCTGGATAAATTCAAGGAAGGTGTTGATGAAACCATTCAATTTCAATTAGGTTTTCCCAGTGGAGCAGTCGCATCCTGCTTATCCACCTATAATATGAACTTTTTGGACCGCTTTTACTTAAACGGGCAGGAAGGTTTTGCTGAGTTGCAACCGGCAACCGGATATGGTCCCATCCAAGGGCGCACAAATAAAGGTGAGCTGACCCAGCCTCATATGACACACCAAACAGTGCAAATGGACGAAATGGCTGCAATTATCCTGGATGGCAAACAACCTATTGTAGCTGTAGATGGAGCAGAAGGAGTAAAAGATCTCAAAATTATCGACGCTATCTATTTGGCCGTGCAAACTGGTAAAAAAATAGATGTAAAGTTGTAGCAATGAAAAGAGTATTGCTCCTTATTACCCTTGCTTTTTTCTTTCTGAACCATTCAGCCTTTTCTCAAACTTTTGACCTGATTTTTGATCCATCCCTTCCACAGTCTACTTATGCAGCTGAACGACTTAAAAACAGTCTTTTGCATCATGGTTATGCTTTACAAAAAGAACAAGCTGAATACCAGATCAGCCTTGATACAAGCGATCACCAATTAGGTACAGAGGCATTCTCTATACAGTTGGAAGGCAAAAAGATCATTATTCATGGTGGGGACGCCAGGGGGCTCATCTATGGAGCTCTTTCACTTGCAGAAGATATCAATAACGGAATTCGACTTCAACAAATCAAACCGAAAAGCGAGCGTCCAAATCTTATGTTCCGTGGTATCAAGTTTGACTTGCCATGGGATACCTACCGACACAGTTATGCGCTCGATCTACATCAAGAGACCTGCAAAGATTTGAATTATTGGAAAGAGTTTTTGGATATGATGGTGGAGAACCGCTTCAATGCCCTTACACTTTGGAATCTTCATCCATATACTTATCTGATCAGGCCTAAAAACTTTCCGGAAGCAAGTCCTTTTCATGAAAAGGAAATGAAGGAATGGCAGCACCTGTTCCGCAGTATATTCCAGATGGCCAGGGAAAGAGGTATTGACACCTATCTCGTTCCCTTTAACATCTTTGTAAGTCCTGAATTTTCAAAAGCCTATCATGTAGCCATGGATAACCTGCAGCATGATTATTTTGTAAAAGGCGATACTTCTGAAATCATTAAACGATATACACGTGAGTGTGTCGCACAGGTGCTCCAGGAATATCCAGATCTTACAGGATTTGGTCTTACCCTTGGTGAAGGCATGGGAGGAATGACTCCACAGCAAAGAGAAGATTGGATGGAAGAAACGATTATTGAAGGCATGCGCATGGCCAAGCGTAAATCAAAATTGATCCATCGCATACCATTTTCCAGTACTAGCGGGTCGTTAGGACCTACGAGTATAGAAACAGAAAAACTAACCAGGAAAAGAATTGAAGAACAAGGTGCATTAGATTTTATTGAGGGGCCCGTATGGGCAGATCTGAAATACAACTGGTCGCATGCACATTCTACTCCAAAGTTGGTAAAAGTACACGGCGGAAAGTTATACGATACTTACTTTACACCAGAACCAAAGGAGTACAAGATCATCTGGACAGCGCGGAATGAAGATTTCTTTTGCTTGCGCTGGAGTGTTCCCGACTTTATCCGTAAACATATTGCTACCAACAACCAGTCTTATGTAGGTGGTTATTTAATAGGTTCGGAAACCTATATCCCTGCCAAAGATTATTTTACCAGGATCAATACAGGTGTTGATTGGAAATATGCTTTTCAAAGGCAATGGCTGTTTTATAAACTCTGGGGTAGATTACTATACAACCCGTCAACACCTGATGAAGTTTTCAGCGCAGAGTTTATTAAGCGATATGGAAAGCAAGCTGCTTCCTTATTAGAAGCAAACGCTCTTGCCGGAACCACTCCCCTACGTTTAGCTTCTTCGTTTGACTTTACCTGGGATTTTACCTTGTATAGTGAAGGATTTATGGCCCTGGACAATACAACCAGGAGAGCTGAGTATATATCTATTGACAGGCTCATTAACCAGCCTCCTACTGACCCGGACTTTATATCTATAAAGGATTATGTTGCCATAATAACAACTGGCGGAACTTTTGATTCCAACAAAATCACCCCACTTATCCTTGCCAGTATGCTGGAAAAAGATTGTCATAAAGCCCTGGAGTTGGTAAAAAAAATAAATACTTCACGGAATGCTTCACTGATGTATGAAGTGGCAGATGTGAAAGCCTGGTCCAATTTAGGGTTGCATTTTGCTGAAAAGTTAAGAGGAGGTGTAGCACTTCAAATCTATCGAGTGAAAGGAGGTGAAGAAAATAAAAACAATGCCGTAAAACACCTAAAAAATGCACTGAGTTTTTGGGACAAGGTTATTGATATAACACGACCTTTATACAACGATATGCCCCTGGTTCATTTTAGTGAAAGTGACAATAAAAATTGGAAAGAAAACGACCATCTTCGTTTCCATTGGGAAAAGCTCAGACCTGATGTTGCCAGGGATATTGAAACGGCAAGAAATACAAAGGAGTATGTGGCTAAATAATTTTGATAATAGTTTATAAATAGAAGCGAATCCCCTAAAAAAGGAAAAAAAATATATTTGTTTCAGTTTTAATGCAGGTCACGGGTTACTTCCGAGCCCGATCCGCCACGCAGAATATCTAAATCAGCTCCGAGATTCGCTTGTTGAACATGGTCGATATAAAATTTCACATAGCCCCTGGTTGCCAAAGGTTCCGGAGCCGTCCAGGCAGTTTTGCGTTTGGTTAATTCTTCTTCGCTTATATCCAGATGGAGTGTTCTACCTTTTACGTCCAACTCAATGAAATCACCATCTTTCACCAATGCCAAGGTTCCGCCAATAGCCGATTCAGGAGCTACATGCAATACGACTGTACCGGCAGCTGTACCGCTCATTCTGCCATCGGAAATGCGCACCATATCCTGAACGCCTTTTCTTAATAATTTTTCAGGCAGGTCAACGTTGCCCACTTCGGGCATGCCCGGATAACCTTTAGGCCCAACGCCTTTTAAAACGATAACTGAGTTTTCGTCTATTTCAAGATCAGGATCGTCTATCCGTTGATGATAGTCTTCCATACTTTCAAACACAACAGCCTTGCCCCTATGCTTCATTAGTTCCGGGGAAGCTGCTGAAGGTTTAATGATCGCACCACCTTCACAAAGATTTCCTTTCAACACAGCAATACCCGCCTCTTTTTTAAAGGGTTGATCAATAGAAGCAATTACATCTTGATTGTAACAAATGTTATTTGCATTATTATCACCAAGCTTACTTCCATTCACTGTTATAGCATCATTATGCAAGTAATCTTTTAACTCTTTCAACACGACAGGTAATCCTCCTGCATAATAAAAATCCTCCATTAAATATTTACCTGAAGGTTTGAGATTAACCAGCAATGGAATTTTACTTCCTATCCTGTCAAAATCTTCCAAACTCAGGTCAATGCCAATTCTCCCTGCAATTGCCAGCAGGTGAATGATAAAGTTGGTTGACCCGCCTACTGCAGCATTCACGACAATAGCATTTTCAAAAGCTTCACGAGTCAATATTTTAGAAATTGCCAGGTCTTCTTTTACCATTTCCACGATCCTTCTTCCAGATAGTTGCGCCATCACTTTTTTACGAGCGTCAACGGCAGGAATAGCGGCAGCACCTGGCAAAGTAAGCCCTAATGCTTCCACCATGCAGGCCATCGTAGAAGCGGTACCCATGGTCATGCAGTGGCCCTGACTTCTTGCCACCCCTATTTCCATTTCCAATATATCAGCTTCGGAATAATTACCTACTTTTTGTTTTTCCTTTATGGCCCAATTAAAAGATCCTGAGCCAACACATTCTCCTCTGAATCTCCCATTGAGCATCGGACCACCTGGAACAACAATCGTCGGAAGGTCAACACTACAGGCTCCCATGACCGTAGAAGGTGTTGTTTTATCACAACCCGTTAAAAGCACGACACCATCCAGCGGATTTGCACGAATAGATTCTTCTACATCCATGCTTGCCAGATTTCTAAAGAGCATGGTAGTAGGCCGCATAATCGTTTCACCCAAAGAAGTTACCGGGAACTCTAATGGAAATCCACCTGCTTCTACAACACCCCTCTTTACAATCTCTGCAAAATCCCGCAGGTGTCCGTTGCAAGGTGTCAATTCAGACCAGGTATTACAAATTCCAATTACAGGCTTGCCTCTAAAATAATCATCTGGGTAACCTTGATTGCGCAACCATGACCGATGTACAAAGCCCATTTTATCAGACTTTCCAAACCAATCATAGCTTCTTAGTTTTTTATCTGCCATAATGCGTGGTACAATAAGGAGCGTAATTTATTTTTTTCTTTCACCATTCACTAATCGCCAAATGCTTAAAGAATTATCATCCTTTAATTCTGCAGGCAATAAGCTTTGGGGAAAATCCTGATAACATACAGGACGTGTAAAACGATGAATAGCCAGTGTTCCCACAGATGTTGTTCTGCTGTCTGTTGTAGCAGGAAAAGGACCCCCATGCACCATAGCATGACAAACTTCCACACCTGTAGGATATCCATTGATCAATACTCTACCTACTTTTTGTTCCAGAATTGTTACTAATTCTGCGTATTCATTTAAATCCTCCTCTGTGCCTTGAATGGTAGCCGTAAGATGCCCACTCAATTGTTTTGCCACCTGTAATAATTCTTCTTTGCTATCTGCAGTAACTGTTAGCGTGGAAGGTCCAAAAACTTCTTCTTCCAATTCATGCCTTTGCTGAAACAAAGCTGCTGTTGCATGCAAAACATGTGGTGTACCACGAACACCTTCACCATCACTTTTCCCTTTAGCTAAAATACTTACACCATCGATGCTGCTTAACTTTTCTATGCCTTTCTGGTAGTTGTTTTGAATACCTGAAGTAAGCATGACACCGGCATTTATTTCATTAACCTGCCTTGATAATTGATCTATGAATTTGCTTTCATTTTCTGTTTGCCCGATAAATACCAGACCCGGATTTGTACAAAATTGCCCTACTCCCAAGGTTACAGAAGCAGCTAATTCCTGGGCTATCTTTTCTCCTTTCTCATTTAATATGCGTGGAAGGATAAAAACAGGATTTGTGCTGCCCATTTCTGCGTAAACCGGAATTGGACTGGGTCTTTTATTTGCCTCATCAAACAGAGCCTTACCGCCATAATATGAGCCGGTAAAACCAATTGCTTTAATTAAAGGGTGACGTACAATGGTCATTCCAACATCTGTGCTTCTTCCCTGTACCATAGAAAACGTTCCCTCCGGCATACCTGTTTTCCTGACGGCATTTTGAATAGCCAGACCAACCAGTTCAGAAGTTCCCGGGTGAGCGGGATGTGCTTTGAAAATTACAGTGCAACCCGCAGCGAGTGCAGCAACCGTATCTCCGCCAGCTACCGAAAAAGCTAAAGGAAAATTAGAAGCGCCAAATACACCTACGGGTCCCAGGGCTTTTTGCATACTACGTATATCAGGCTTCGGAAGTGGTTTACGATCAGGGTCTGCAGTATCAATCCTTGCATCTACCCATGAGCCTTCGCGAAGCAATTGAGCAAATAGTTTTAACTGGCCAACCGTTCTTCCCCGCTCCCCTGTCAATCTTGCTTCGGGCAAACCACTTTCTTCCATTGCCCGTACAATTAATTGATCATTTAAAGCTAAAATCTCATCAGCTATAGCTTCTAAAAATTCAGCCTTTTCCTTTCCTGTCTTGTTACGATATTGTTGAAAAGCATGGTTTGCTTTTTCAATGGCTTCATTAATTTCATTTGGTGAGGCTTCATAAAAAGCAGGTTCCAGCTTTTTGCCGGTTGCGGGGTTTTCACAAAAGAAAGTTGCGTTGCTTTCATTGGAAAGCTTATTGCCGATCATATTTTTTCCTGTCAATTCCATACTACTTAACAGTGTTAACGAGTGTGCCTATAGGTTGAATTGTAATACGTATCTCATCATCTTTTTGCAATGTAAAATCCGAGGAAGGAACAATGCCAGTTCCAGTCATCACCAGACAACCATAAGGAAATGAAGTTTCTCTATAAAGGTAAGATACCAGATCCTGAAATTTCCGTTTGATCTGATTGATGGCGATCTCTCCTTTAAATACAACATTTCCCTGGCGTATAATCTGCATTTGAATCAACGTGTCAGTAGGCAGAGGTTCTTCAGAAACATATATACAAGGACCGATAGCAGCACTACCATCGTAGGTTTTCGCCTGGGGAAGGTAGAGAGGATTCTCGCCCTCAATGCTTCTTGAGCTCATATCATTACCTACAGTATAACCTATGATCTTTCCTGAGGAAGTTACCGCTAATGTCAATTCAGGTTCTGGTACATCCCAAGTAGAATCTTTGCGAATGGTTACTTTTTCGCCAGGTCCTACAGCACGGTATGGAGCTGATTTAAAAAATATCTCCGGACGATCGGCTTCGTATACCCTGGCATAGAACTCACTGCCGCCGGTATTTTTGGATTCTTCCTGCCTTCCAACCTTACTTCTGTAATAAGTAACGCCGCATGCCCATATTTCCTGGCTTTGTATAGGTGCCTGAATATCTGATTGAATAATTTTTTTGGCTTCCGGATCCGGGTTTAAAACTTTGATTGCGTTTTCCAGTTTTGAATAAAGCTGGTCATCATTTACATAAGTATCCCAGCACTGGTCTTTGAGCAAATAATAACTATCCAATTTTTCTACGACAATTCCTTTTTTTGTTTTATACAATTTCATCGTCTTGTTTTATTAAGAATTAAAAATGGCATGTTCATCTTTCGAAAGGTAAAATGGTGCTTGATTTTTGCGTTAATTTTTGCTTGCGTGCATTCTTTTCATTCACTGCAAAAATTGTAAACATTGCCGATAACAAAACTGAACCAGCCATGAAAATATAAGATGCACCGAAACCTCCGGTTGTTCCATTTAAATAACCAACAAAATAGGAACCGGCAAATGATCCCAGTGCTCCAAAACTATTGATTATTGCCATAGCTCCACCAACGACATTAGCAGGTAATATTTCCGGTATGATCGCAAAGAATGGACCATAAGGAGCATACATTGCAGTACCTGCAATAACAAGCAATATAAACGATAACCAGAAATTAGTGGTTCCTACTAAATACGAACCGTAAAAAGCAAGTCCTGCGATCAAGAGAAGTGGCCAGACAAAGGATTTTCTCTTTAGACTTTTGTCAGATAAATAGGAGGTGCACAGCATGCCAAGGATTGCGAAAATATAGGGTATTGATGCCAGCCATCCAGTTCTTACGATATTCATATCTGGTGCTGCTTTAATAATAGAAGGAAGCCACATAACAAATCCATAAACACCAATACTCCAAAGAGCATATTGGAGACATAATAAAATTACTGTTCTAGATTTGAAGGCTACTACATAGTTTTTAACTGGCTTGATTCCTTGTTGCTCATTCAGCAATTGTGTTTCAAGTTCTTGTTTCTCGTTCTGGGTTAACCATTTTGCATCGTTAGGTCTGTCATCTACCAGTCGCCACCAAAAGAAAGCCCAAATGACAGCAGGTAAGCCTTCCAAAATGAACATCCACCTCCAGCCTAAAGCATCGATCAAATACCCGGATAAGATGGACATCCAGAGAATGGTTGCTGGGTTGCCCAGAATTAAAAAAGTATTGGCCCGCGAACGTTCAGATTTTGTAAACCACCGGCTTAATAAAATGAGCATGGCTGGAAATACAGCACTCTCCACAATACCGAGTATAAAACGAATAGCCATTAAAACGGTTATATTACTGATCATTCCGGTAGCAGCAGCGCATATACCCCATAGGATCAATGACCAAAATATCAACTTCTTAGCACTTTTCCTGGCTGCATAATGTGCTCCAGGAATTTGGAAAATGAAATAGCCAAGAAAGAAAAGAGAAGCTAACAGAGAAGACATGGCTGCAGTAATGTGCAGGTCCTCAGCCATTTTACCAGCCGCAGCGAATCCGAAATTGGCACGGTCAAGATAAGCCATACTATAGGTGACAAAAACAAATGGAATGAGACGGTACCAACGGGAAGGAGCAATCGCTTTATCCATGGATTATTGATGAAAAAGGAATACTATTAACTGAAAATGCGGTCGTGTGAATTTTTATCATTCCAATCAGGTGTAGGAGCAAAATAGCTTTTATCACCTGGATGAAGATGTTGTTTCACTACGTCTTCATTCAATTCGATTCCTAATCCGGGTGCTGTAAGCGGAAGATTTGCAAATCCTTTTGTGATTAATTTCCTACCATCGGTAGTTTTCACCAGATCCTCCCACCAGGTTAAGTCTACAGAATGGTGTTCCAAGGCTAAAAAGTTTTGTGTTGCGGCAGCACAATGCACATTGGCCATAAAAGAAACAGGAGTGCCTGCCTGGTGCATGGCCATTGCAATTCCGTGCTCTTCAGCATAATCGCCAATTCTTTTCGTTTCCAGAAGTCCGCCAGATGAAGCCAGATCAGGGTGAACAATATCCACTGCACGTGCATCTATCAACGGTTTAAAATTCTTCAACAGATAAATATCTTCACCAGTAAGTGTAGGAGTTTCCAAGGCATCTGTCATCATTTTCCACTGGTCAGTATATTCCCATGAAACTATATCTTCCAGCCATGCGAGCCTGTATTTTTCCAATGCCCGGCCCAGACGTATGCCATTATTATAATCAAAATGCCCATAGTGATCTGTTGATAACGGAATGTCGTAGCCTACCATGCCACGCACATTCTCTACAATTCGAGAAAGTTCTTCAAGGCCTTTATCTGTAATTTGTATTTGGGTAAAAGGATGTAGTGTATTGCCATAAGACATATAATTGCTTAGATCTCCCCACTGAGCTAAAACTCCTTGTTGATTTTGCCAGAATTTTGAGTTTACCAATGTATCGGGTTTGCCTTTTAATTCGCCGATTGAAACATCCATCTTCAGCCAGGTATATCCCTGATCATTTACACGATAATTAATCAGCTTTTTTTGTTCTTCAGGGGATCCTGCTTCCGGCGTATCGGCATATAATCTAATTTTATCCCGGTACATTCCACCCAGCAATTGCCAGGCAGGAACATTATATGCCTTACCACATAAATCCCATAGTGCCATTTCTATAGCACAAACTCCTCCTGCCTGACGAGACTGGCCTCCAAACTGCCTGATCTTTTTAAAGATCATTTCTACATTACAGGGATTCTCACCCAGTATCCGGCTTTTTAAAATCAATGCATAGCGTACATCTGCGCCATCTCTTACTTCACCTAATCCATAAATCCCCTGATTGGTATCAATTCGGATAATGGCAGTACGACCCAAAACTGTTGTAACACAATACCGCAAGTCTGTGATCTTCAAGTCTGTTGGTTTGGAAAAACGGCTTACTTTGGAAGTACTTTGTGCAACCACTTCTTCTATAGGCGAAAACATAAAGGCTCCACCCAAGGCTATACCACCCAAAGCAGTTTTCTTTAAAAAGGAACGCCGGCTATTTTCCTGTACGTTTTCTTTATTGACTTCTTCCTTGTTGTCCTGTTCTGTGATACCAAGTCTGGATAAGAACCTTTGTGATGGAGACATAATTGATACTTTTTATGGTTATGGTTAATAAAGTAGTCATTAGCATTCCTACCATTTAGCAATCACACTTCCAGAGGTTACCAAAATAACAATAAAATTATTAATACCTTCAAAAAAAATTATGATCCCAGTAGCATAAATGAACGCTATTTGCTTAAAATTTGCGGTCTTCACTTAATATTTATCGTGTTTGAAAGAAAAAAACCTCCATACTGGAGGTTTTAGTCATTTAGAAATGTGAGCATAAAAATTAAAGAGGAAAACGGATTACTTTCCTATTACAATTTCAACTTACCTGTCAACCGAATATCCCTGGATGAACTACCAACAAATAGTGTAAAGCCTCCTTTCTCTAACACCCACTGCTGTAGCATATCATTATAATACTGAAATGCTTCTTTAGTAAGATTCACTGTTACCGTTTTGGACTCTCCTGGATTCAAAAAAACCTTTTGAAAGCCTTTCAGCTCTTTTTCCGGACGGCGGAGTATTGACTCATCATCTTTTACATACACCTGTGCTACTTCTGCACCTGCTGTTTTGCCCACATTACTTACAGTGAATGTAACTGTAGCACTTTCATTTCCTGGCTCTACTTTCAGGTTGCTGTATTTGAATGTGGTGTAAGAAAGCCCATGACCAAAAGCAAACTGCGGTTCCACATTATAAGTATCAAAGTAGCGGTAGCCAACAAAAATGTCATCATTGTAATGAACCATCACACTATCACCAGGATATTGCCCCAGTGCATGTGCGGGACTTTGTGATAATGTTTTAGGGAAGGTCATGGGCAATTTGCCTGAGGGGTTCACTGCTCCAAAGATAATTTTGGCCAAAGCATTGCCGCCTTCCATTCCCGGATACCAGGACTGTATCACAGAAGGTGTATGATCAATCCATTTACTTACATCAATAGGACCGCCTCCCATTAAAACAACTATTGTTTTAGGATTTGCTTTCACAACGGCGTTGATCAGTTCATTTTGTCCAAAAGGCATATCCATATCAGGTTTATCAGTACCCTCAGCATCATAAGCATTGTCACTCCAGTCATATTTATTATAACCATGTGTCCATCCACCTACTACAATTGCAATGTCAGCTTTTTTAGCTGCTGCTACAGCCTCATTGATCATTTGCTGGTCGGGGCCAGCACCTTTTGTGATGGAATAACCAGGAGCATATGAAATCTTTATTTTGCCAGCAGTTATTGCTTTAAATCCTTCTAAAGGTGTGATTTCATAGCGAGTACGCACCTGCGAGCTGCCTCCTCCTTCTGATTGCAGCCTGTTAGCATTAACACCAATTACTGCAATGGATTTTATAGAGGATTGCTTTAAAGGCAACAAGTTGCCGTTCTTTAAAAGGACAATACCTTCTTCTGCAACTTTCAAGGCTGTTTGAGCGTGCTCCTTTGTACTAAAAGTGCCCTGCTTTCTTTTACCAAACATGTCTGTTTTGTGCATCACATACAGTATTCTTCTCACCTTTTCATCAATCAGCTTCTCATCCACTCTGCCGGCTTTCACCAAAGCAATGACTGTATCACCTAGATAAAATTTACCGTAATTTGGATTGGGAAGCATATCCAGATCGGTACCCATTTCCAGGTCTGTACCATTCCAGAGTGCCTCCATGGTATTGTGCACTGCACTCCAGTCACTCATTAGCACTCCTTTGAAACCCAACTCTCCTTTCAATATTTTGTTTACCAGGTAATCGTTATGGGTACAAAACTGCCCTCTGAACTTATTGTAAGCGCCCATTACAGTATAGACACCACCTTCCTGAACAGCAGCCTTAAAGCCGGGAAGATAAATTTCCCGCAATGCCCGTTCACTCATGAGTACATTGATGCTGCCTCTTCTTGTTTCCTGGTTATTGGCCAAGTAATGCTTGGCACAAGCAGCTACTCCCTGATCCTGAACACCTTTGATGTATCCCACTACCATTTTTGAAATGAGATAGGGATCTTCACTCTGGTATTCAAAGTTTCTTCCGTTTAAAGCTGAGCGGATAATATTCAGACCTGGGCCGAGGATCACATCCTTTCCTCTATAGTTTGCTTCGCTGCCCAATACGGAACCAAAAGCATAGCCTAATTGAGGATTCCATGTGGCAGCCAGACAAACACCTGTTGGCAGGTAAGTGGCACTATCAAATACATGATCATTATCATGTTCCATGCGGACACCATGGGGACCGTCGCTCATCGTTAACTCTGGTATGTTTAATCTTTTTACGCCAGCAGATGTAAAAGTAGAATTGCCATGGATCATGCCCACTTTTTCTTCCAGGGTCATTTGCTTTATTTGCTGTTCGATTTTCTGGTAGATAGCATTATCTCCCTGGAAAATAGCTGCATCGACATTTGCTGTTTGCGCTTTTGCCTGCCCACCAGCCGTCATCAATGCATAGACTATAACCAGTGAACAAGATGCTTTAACAATGTTTCCTTTCATTTGTTTTCTTTTGAGTGAGATTTATTTAATTACACTAAGTACTTTTTGGAATTTTATATCAGCAGAAGAAGTTCCTACCATCAGTTTTACCTTGTCTTCCTCCAAAACAAAACTGTGCGTTGTTTCGTCCCAATACCTTAATTGATCTGCTGTCAGTTTCAACTGAACGTTCTTTTGTTCTCCTGGAGATAAGTTGATTCTCTGGAATGCTTTTAATTCTTTTTGTGGTCGTGCTACTTCTGAATTCAAGTGCTGTATATACAACTGAACCACCTCGTCTCCTTTCAGCTTCCCTGTATTCTTAATTCGTACGTTTACTGTAATGACTCCATTCCTTTTGATATCATTAGCAGATGTATTGAAATCTGATAGAAAGAATGTGGTATAGCTGAGTCCATAACCAAACGGATATAAAGGTGTTCCTTTAAAATACTGGTACGTTCTCCCATTACGGATATTATAATCCATCATAGGTGGTAACTGCTCCATGGAACGGGGCCATGTTTGCACTAGTTTACCACCCGGGTTATAATCTCCAAACAAAACATCAGCTAGAGCTGCTCCCTGTTCCTGGCTGTTGTGTGTCATGTGCAAAATTGCAGAAATGTTATGCTGTGTCCAGGTAATTGCATAGGGAAAAGAGGCCAGCAAGGCAACTATCACTTTCGGATTGATCCTATATACCTTTTTGATCAGTTCTTCCTGTTCCAGGTAAATAAACCTCCGATCTACAGCCTCTTTTCCATCGCTTGGCGTAGGGCATAGTTCCCAGCCGGCATTGCACCAAGTGTGGTTACCTACTACCATCAATACATAATCAGCTTTAGAAGCCAGCATCTGAACGCTGTCTGTATTTTGCCCTGTTGTCCATTGGACATCAACACCTGCACCCAACTTTTTTCTGATGCCTTCTTCAACTGATATTGTATAAGGTGGAGTGCCACTGTACCAATCCAATAATACTTGGTTGGCATAAGGGCCAATTATGACAATTGATTTTATGCTGTTTTTATTTAGAGGGAGGAATCCATCTTCATTCTTCAGCAGTACAATTGACTTACGGGTAACCTCTCTTACCAATTCTTTGTTTTGTTCTGATAGCCAAGGCTCCGCTCCGTCTTTTATGCTGGCGTAAGGCACCATACCAGGTGGATCTAATAAACCCAACTTGATCATCACTCTGAAATTGCCCCTGATTACTTCGTCTATATCACCTTCTTTCAGTATGCCTTCCTGTATCGCTTTTTGAATAGAACCTGTGTGTTGATCCAGAAACTGGTTGATGCCAGCTTTTACACCGGCAGCTGCGGCCCAGGTACTATCTGGATAATATTTATGCTCTTTCCATAACAATCGCAAAGCACCACCGTCGGTACAAATAATTCCATTCTGTCCCCATTCTTTTACGGTGACCTCTTTCAAAATAGGATGAACCATCATAGGAATCCCATTGTACTTATTGTATGCAGCCATGTATGCTCTAGAGCCAGCCTCGATTCCCATTTTAAAGGGAAGTGCATAATATTCCCTGAACAAACGTTCATCGAAGTCGGACGTAGAACGCACCCTGTCGTTCTCGTTACTATTGGCCAAGAAGTGTTTCATGAGAGAGGCCACCTGCCAATATTTTGGGTGATCGCCTTGGAGGCCTTTTACATAAGCTTGCGTCATCAATCCATTGAAATAAGCATCTTCGCCATAACACTCCTCTGTTCTTCCCCAACGGGGATCGCGGCCCAGGTCTGCATTGGGTGCCCTCACCACTAAGCCACCAGTATTGTACTTTTCAGATTGAAAGATATACCTGGCCTCATAACCTTCTACATTTGCAACCTTACGCACCAAGGCTGTATCCCATGTTTCAGCCATGCCATAAGCTTGAGGAAACGTAGTTGTGGTCACTAGTTTACGCCGCCCCCAGCCGCCCGGACCACCTAAGGCAACGCCGTGTAATCCTTCAATATGACCAGAGCCTTTTATGCCTAACCTGGGAATAGATGGATTTGTACCCAGACAAACGATTTTTTCATCAAGGGTCAATAAGGAAATGATGTTATCAATCCTTTTTTCTGCTTCTAAGTCGGGGTTTTGAAACGGATACAGGTATTGTGCATGTATGGCTGTGCGAAAAAGAATACCTGCCAGCAATGTCAAACACAAAATGACCTTCGTTCTATAAGTGGAGTTCATCGTTATTTGTTATAAGCATGAATATTCCACTGCACTGCACCTTTGAAAGGATCCTCAGCTAGTGTATTGTTGTTGATTGAAACAGGACGTAGTACATTTTCAGATGGCAGGCACACATATCCTTTTGCTGTTGTATTGTCCGTATTGTATACAATTAACTCCAGATTGTTCCAGTCCATATCCTTGGTGGATTGCGCCAGTTTTATGTGTGGGATAACCGCTCCGTCTCTCACTAATATTACTGCAGGTATCTTTCCACCTTTGATCCTGCTCCACCCCCCATTGTATACTTCGCCGCTTTGATAGTTGATCCATTTACCCTTAGGCAGGTAAACATCCCTTTCATAAACACCATCCTGGAAAAAAGGTGCTACTAACATATCTGAACCAAACAGGTATTCATCTTCTATAGTCCAGGCGCCCGGATCATCAGGATACTCCACAAATAAGGCTCTAACCATTGGAAGTCCATTTTCGCTGCAATGTTTTGCCTGGGCATAGACATACGGCATTAGCTTATATTTCATTTCTGCACTCAGTCGGAATTCATCCAGGAAAGCCTTGCTGTATTCCCAAGGCTCTTTGGGAGGTGCACCATGGCTGCGGGTATGAGAAGTCAGGAAACCAAAGGGTGTCCATCTCCGGTATAATTCTTCGGGTGTCTTTAAAACAAATCCGCCAATATCATGGCTCCAGAAAGAAAAGCCGGAAACGCCAAAGGATAGGCCACCCCTTAAAGAAGCCAGCATGGCATTGGAAGTGTTTTCAGCATCACCACCCCAATGCACAGGATAACGTTGACTTCCGGCCCATGCAGCTCTTGCCCAGATGATATTATCGCCAGTAGCTTGTTTGGTGATCTCAGCCACAGCTTTGTTATACCTGATGGGATACATATTATGCTCGTAAAAACCGGTTTTCCCTGAAGCATATAAACCAAAAGGTGGTGCTGCTTCACCAAAGTCCACTTTGATAGCACTTACGCCCAAACGCAGCAAAGTATCCAACTGGTTCTTGTACCAGGTAACGGCTGAAGAATTGGAAAAATCAAGTACTACATCATCGTAGGGGGAGTCTCCTTTTGCATTATGCACAAAGAGTTTCTTATTTACAATTTCCGGATACAGGCGGTTCTTTGGTACAAAATAAGGTAATTGCCAAAGTGAAATACGGTGGCCGGCATTCTTCAGATCACTGATCATCTTGCCTGCATTGGTAAAACGGCTGGTCGAGAACTTGTAGTCTGTTCTCCAGTCAGTTTCAAACCAACCCACATCCAGGTGAATCACATCACTTGGTATTTTATACTGGCGTAGTTTGGCTGAAATATCCCTTACTTCTTTTTCAGATGAATAAGTGATTCGGCTCATCCACAAGCCAAAACTCCACAGTGGTGGCATAGGTGATTTACCTGTAAGGTTTGTGTACTCATTGAGTATTTCCTTAGGATTGCCAATAAATATGAACAGGTCTAATTCATCGTCGCCGATCATTATTGAGTTGACCTCATTGTAGGAAGCGCCAATGTCACATGTTATGGGTGTAGCTGTATGCATGAACATACCATAACCATTGCTGCTCATAAAGAAAGGAATGGGTTTGTACATGGTTGGATTTTGCACACCATTAGCATCATCTGTCCATAATACCACTTTTTGTCCCCGCTTATCCAGTCTTGAAAAGCTTTCACCACAACCGAAGATCTTTTCTCCGGCAGAAAGGGTAAAAGAAGCGGCAAAGCTTTTAGAGAAGTCTGTAGAGCGCTGCATAAAGGAAAAAGGAACTACAGGTGTAAAAGTTCCTTCATTGTCCTTGTTGTGGTTGGTAGCGGTGAGCAGTCTGCCTGCAGCGTTTCTCACTTCAATACGAAATGGATAATCGTGTATCATAACAGATCCATAAACGCTGGTGTAAATATGTGCCCCTTTAGCTGTTGCGTATTTCCAGGAACGATCTGTTGCAGGTTCTTGTACCAGCATGAGGCTATCTACTTCATTGACTGGCTGATTCCTAGTTTGAACACGTAACCGTATTGTACGCGGTGATACAAACTGGATGGAAAATGGTAATACGGGATTCACATCGTACTCTCCTTCCGGGAATACGACACCACTTTGAGCGCGCAGGACAGCCAATTCATTATTAAAGGCCATGCGTCGGAAGTAACGGGCCCTTTCCCACTTTATGGTACCTGAAGCTGTTGAAGAGTTGAAGCTAGCAATGCTATCACCCAGGAAATAAGTATTGGCAAAGTTTCGGAAATCAGGACTTATATCGATGGGTTCATTGATCAATGCAGGCATTTGAGCATGCACATTTTGAATCATTAAAATGGCTGCTGCAATGAGTCCTGTTTTACAATTAATGAATGGCATGATAATCTCGGGATTTATTCTTTGTTTAAATACTTTTCTTATTTAACTTAGAATCGAACTGGTACCACTTTCCTCTCTCTGTTTTGATTTCAACTACCTGGTTTCCATACCTGATCTTACAGTTGTTGCCTAATTTGGATAAGATCTTTACTTCTTTGAGGTTTCCATCTTCCCAGTCTAGATCTACTTCAAATCCGCCTCTACCAACAATCCCATGGATCATTCCTTTTTGCCATGCCTTAGGTAGTGCAGGTAACAGGTTCAATTCCCCTGCATGGCTTTGCAGCAACATTTCTGTAATACCAGCAGTGGCGCCAAAATTTCCATCAATTTGAAATGGAGGATGTGTATCAAACAGATTGGGCAGTGTCGATTTCTGCAGTAAGGCCATCAGGTCATTGTAAGCAGCTTCACCATTCTGCAAGCGGGCAAAGAAATTAATGATCCATGCACGGCTCCAACCCGTATGTCCCCCACCGTGAGCCAGCCTGTACTCAATTGTTTTCCGGGCAGCTTCTAGTAAATCTGGCTGCTGACTCGTGATTTCTTTACCCGGGTAAAGACCATACAAGTGAGATATATGTCTGTGGCCTGGTTCGGGTTCTTCGAACTCTTCTGTCCATTCCATGATGCGTCCATCACTTCCTATTTTTGTAGGCGCCAGTTGAGCCAATATGGAGCTCATTTTTTTCTGGAATGCAGCATCTTTATCCAGCACTTTTCCTGCTGCAATTGTGTTTGTCAGCAGATCGCGAATGATCATGTGGTCCATTGTAGGTCCCATGACCATTGTTGCAATGGCGCCATCTTTTGTTTTAAATGTATTTTCAGGAGAAATGGAAGGGCCTGATACTAATTTTTTAGTAACGGGGTTTTCGATCAACCAGGCGGCACAGAATTCGGCTACATCTTTCATTGCCGGGTAGGCTAAAGTAGCCAGATAGGTTTTATCTTCTGTAAACAAATAATGCTCCCACAGATGCTGTGCACTCCAGGCTAGCCCCATAGGCCACATGGCCCATTGTGTTTGCCCGTAAGTTTCCGTAAAATGCCATGCGTCAGTAGTAAAATGGGCAACGGCACCTGGCATACCATACATTTCTTTAGCTGTTTTACGGCCATCAGCCCGCAAGTCGTTGATAAAATTCAGGAATGGCAAGTGCATTTCAGAAAGATTGGTAATCTCGGATAGCCAATAATTCATCTGAATGTTGATGTTGATGTGGTAGTCTGCACTCCTGGGTGGATACAGGCCATCAGCCCAAATGCCTTGCAGGTTGGCGGGTAAACCTCCAGGTCTTGAGCTACTGATCAATAAATAGCGGCCAAACTGGTAATAAAGAGAAATGAGATGCGGGTCAATATTACCCTTTTGTATTGCAGTAATCCTTGTATCTGTAGGGAAATAGACTGCGTCAGTGGTGCCTAAGTCAAATGTTACCCTTTTGAAGTATTTCTGGTAGTCGGCAATATGGTCATTTTTGATTTCATCATAATTTCTCTTTTCTGTGGCCGCTAACTGCTTTGCTGAAACTTGTAAAGGATCTTCACCGCGGTAGTCAGTAGCAGCGGTCAACAGCAATGTTACTTTATCAGCTTTTTCAATGTGTATCGATTGTCCTTTTGCCTGAAGTGTTCCTCCGTCTGTTAATAGTTTCACTCTTGCAGCCATTATCACACCTACTCCATCACCTACATGTTCTGTCATTGTGATTTCATTGCCAGAGACTTGTATAGTAGCTTTATTACCCGGCCTGCTTAATTGTAAATCGAAAGTGATAGCACCTAACTTGCTGGCAGTGAGTTGCAATACCAGGGTTTGGTCCGGCGCACTGGAAAACAGTTCGCGGGTATAGGTAGTATTTTGAGCACGATAGCTAACTCTTGCTATGGCCGTTTCCAAGTCCAGTTCCCTTCTGTAGTCTGAGATCTCTCCGTTTACTACAAAATTCAAGTGCAGGTCGCCCAGGGTTTGGTAGTTGCTTCCTACCTTTTTATCTCCCATCATTTTATCCTGGGCCAGCTTCTGAGCAGCTGCATATTCACCAGCAAACAACAATTTTCTTACTTCAGGCAGGGCCGCCTTGGAAGCAGGATTTACAAAATCGCTTCTATTGCCTGTCCATACGGTTTCTTCGTTCAACTGCAATCGCTCGGAAGTAATTCCACCAAAGATCATAGCTCCTAACCTACCATTTCCTATGGGCAAAGCTTCATTCCAATTTGTCGCGGGATGATTGAACCAGAGTTTCAAATCGTCGGGTCTTTGTACAGTTTGGGCATGAAAGCACAAGTAACAACACATCATTAAAAACAGCAGACAAAATTTTTTCGAAAATGAACTTAGCATAACTATCAAATGTTAGGGTTTTTAAGACTCAAAAAAGGTAAAAAGGAAAAAGCACAGGCACAATAGACATTGACCCGTGCGTGCTTGCCTAAATGAAAAAACGGGAACCATGAAATGTAAAACGTCAATATTATTATTATCAATTTGCATCAACTTCTATCGTGCTTTCCAGTAATCCGTCTCCATGAGCTGTGACTTTAATTTTCCCTTTCTTACCGTTGGATTGCAAGATCACAAGAGCAAGTCCGTTAAATGCTTTACGGATGTTGGATTTAAAGGATTCGTGACTTGTTGGGCCCCCATTATCTACAGCATTGATAAAACCCTCACCGTTCACTGAAAACTTTAATTGGTTATTAGCCTCAGGTACTAAAGTACCATCTCTATCAACTACAGTTGCCGTGATGAAAGAAAGATCTTTCCCATCTCCTTTTATCTTATTTCTGTCAGCCTGCAATATGATTTTAGCTGGTTGACCGGCAGTTTTGACTGCTGATGTCAGCACTGTTTTACCATCCTTTTTTGATATAGCTTTCAATGTGCCTGGTTCAAAAGGGAGTCTCCATTTAATATGCAGTTCATTGTCTTCTTTTCTCTTTGTACCTAAAGCCCGGCCGTTTAAAAACAATTCAACCTCGTCTGCATTGTTGTAATAAACAACAACATCTACTGTGTCCCCTACTTTCCAGTTCCAATGGGGATATAGATGCAAGACTGGTTTATTCGTGAATTGGCTTTGGTATAGGTAATAAACGTCTTTAGGGAAACCTGCCAGGTCAATAATACCAAAATAGGAACTGCGTGCCGGCCATGGATATGGCGTAGGTTCGCCTAAGTAATCGAAGCCTGTCCAAACATACATACCCGAAACATGTTCGTTTTTGATCAACTCTTTGATGCTTTCTTCATGTGTCGATCCCCAGGGGGTGCTCACATGATCATAAGCAGAAACAGTAAAGTCAGGATTACCATCTTTGAGTGATTTATCCCAGGCTTCCGGCCAGCGCCGTATGGTATCGAAAGGAACCTTGTCATAGTGCCCCCTGGTCTGTAAGGCAGATGTGCTTTCTGTGACAATGAACTTTTTACCAGGATAGTCTTTAGGAAAGTTGCCCCATTTCTGGTGATTGTAATTATAACCAATCATATCAAAAGCACCTGATTGAATCAGATTATTCGAGGGATTTGTTTCATTATTAGCGGTAGTTATAGCCCTGGTGGTGTCCAGGCTTTTCACAATGGCCACCAATTCTCTTGCGATGCCTCTTCCTGTTGTATCTCCTTTACTGATATCGCCCCATTGTTCTTGTATTTCGTTGCCAACGCTCCAAATGAAAACAGATGGGTGGTTCCTGTCACGCAAGATCATGTCTTCCAGGTCTTTCCGGTGCCATTGGCTCCAGGTTAAATGGTAGTCAAATGGATTCTTTTGTTTCGCCCACATATCAAATGCTTCATCCATAACAATGAACCCCATTTTGTCACATAGCTCCAGCAGTTCAGGCGCAGGCGGATTATGTGAAGTGCGGATGCCATTGCAGCCCATCGCTTTTAATATCTCCAACTGGCGTTCTAATGCCCTGGTATTAATGGCAGCGCCCAATGCTCCAAGATCGTGGTGATTGCACACGCCCATAATTTTCAGGGGTTTGCCATTCAGGACAAAGCCTTTGTTTATATCAAAATGAAAATCACGAATACCAAGGGGTGTGCGATACACATCAACCGTTTTTCCATTCAATAGCACTTCGGACACTGTTTGATACAAGTAAGGCTCTTCTGTGGACCATAAATGAGGATTGGTAACAGATAATGACTGATCAATAGATACAACACCATCTTTTCCGGCCTTTCCTTTTGCATCTTTTCTCGCGACTTCTTTCCCTTCCCGGGTGTAGATAGTTGTTTTCAGTATAAATGGCAGTTCCGATTTATATTGATTTTTAATTTTTGTTGTAATATGAACTGTAGCAGATTGATTCGTTACTTTTGGTGTAGTGACAAAAGTACCCCACTGATCTACATGTAACCGGTCAGATACAGTCAACCAAACGTTCCTGTAAATACCTGATCCGGAATACCAGCGTGAGTTGGGTTGTTTTGAATTGTCCGCCTTTACGGCAATGATGTTTTTTTCGTTACCATATTTCAGGTAAGGAGTCAGTTCATACCGAAAAGAAATATATCCATTAGGCCGTATGCCCAAGGAATGTCCATTGATCCAGACTTCACTGTTGCAGTAAACACCATCAAAGTCAATGAAAATTAATTTGTTTTTATCTGACAACGGTAACGTAAAAGTTTTGCGGTACCAGCCTATTCCTCCCGGCAATGCCCCTCCACCAGGAGTAGCCGGATGATCTTTACTGAAAGAACCTTCAATACTCCAGTCATGCGGTAAATTCAGTCTTCTCCAGGAAGCATCATTATAACCAGTATTGCTGTACGTTTGAATGCTATCCAATTTAAACTTCCAACCTTCATTAAAACTTTTACGTGTAGCATGTTGAGCATTAATTTGCAACGAAACACAAAATAGAAACAGTAGCAATCTTATTTTTAGCATATAGGAATTAATTCTCTGAATAAATATTCTGTAAAAATATCTCTCAACATATAAATAAGGGGTGGTCAAATGTTACTGATTAAGGTTTGAAATGTTGCAAATGGCGCATTTTCATACGGGCTGCCGCTAACACCCATGTATGGTATCCCTCTTTGGTTTTGAGCATTGGTCAGCCATGCATGTTCAAGGTCATCATATAACATTCATGCCCGAACCCGGCTGGCCCGACACCACTACATCCTCCATCTTGGTAAAGTCCTCATCAAACTTTACGTTAATATCACTGGATGTACCAACTTTAATTTCCTGAGACTTAAAGCCTATTGAAGTTACCACCAGTACATCACCGGGAGCTTACATCTTGATAGTCAGTTTTTTTCCTTCATAAATGAGCTCTTGATTAGACTTCCTTTCTAAGTCTAAAGTTTTTGGAGCGGAAGGTGTTAACCATACGATGCGTAAGGTTCTTTTTGTAAGCATACCCGGATAAGAGCCTTTCCGGTCGCCTATTGTTAAAGTCTTTTTTCCCTCGTTATATTGGAATGGAATGGTTGAATACAGTCCCTTCTCGTAATCATAGGTGGTACCCTGGTCTTCATACAACTGGAAGGAAGCATTCTTTCCTGTATATACATAAAGTGTAAGGGTATCGGCAGGTTTTTCAGCCGTGTATTGCAAATCTGGTCCAAAGGGAACAATAGAGCCTTCTTTCACGTAAACCGGCATGCGTTCGTAAGGAGCGTCGGCTATAATTTTTTGTCCCCCCTTGGTCCACTTTCCGGTGTACAGGTCATACCAACCTTGTCCATCGGGCAGGTAGAGTTCCCTTGTCCGTTGTTTGTAGTTGTACACTGGGCTCACCAATAAGGATGGTCCGAACATAAACTGGTCGCCAATATTTAAAACGGCTGTGTCTTTGGCGAAGTCCATTACCAGACCACGCATGATCGTATAGTTATGATGATAGGTGCTGCCCGCTAAGGAGTAGATATAAGGCAACAGTCGATAGCGCAGTTTGTTGTAGTACAACATACTTTGGTAGGCGGCGTGTCCTTCGGGAGCGATGTTGTAGATCTCCCGGTAAGGGAATTGGCCGTGCACGCGGAAGAGCGGAACAAAAGCTCCAAATTGGTACCAGCGGGTATTCAACTCGCGCCATTCTTCAAGATCTGTTGCATTGGGTTTTTCAAAACGACTCTCCACCACAAAGCCCCCAACGTCCATGGTCCAGTACGGAAGGCCAGACATCGAGAAGTTGATGCCTGCAGGGATTTGTGCTTTCATATCCTGCCAACGGGAGCCAATATCACCACTCCAGATGGCTGCTGCATAGCGCTGAGAGCCAGCAAATCCGGAGCGAGTGAGTAGGAACACCCTTTTATTGGAATCAACAGAGCGTTGTCCTTCATAAATACCTTTAGCGTTTTGCAGTGGGTAGGCGTTCAGGTATTCTGCTGCTGCCCCGAGTGCCACGCCTGTCATCTGGTCTTTTCTTTTCTGAGGCGACACGTTGGAGAGGATATCCGGTTCACTGGCATCCATCCACCAGGCATCGATCCCTTTTTTGTATATCTTCTTATATATGAGATCCCAGAAGCCCTTACGCGCCTCTTCATTGAAGGCATCATAAAAAGTAGACACATAGCCTTTACCGATCCAATCCCTCTGCCTGTCAGCTACATTCTTTTTATACAACCAGCCCTTTTTGTCCATTTCATTATAAGCGGGTATTCCTTCATAAAACTTTGGCCATACCGAAATCATTAAGCGCGTATTGTATTGCTCATGCAATACTTTGATCATGCTATCGGGGTTTGGAAACCTGGTGGCGTCGAAATCCTGGCTGCCCCAGTCATTTTCCTTCCAGTAACTCCAATCCAGAACAATATTGTCAATGGGAATCTTACGCTTGCGGAATTCTGCGACGGTTTCCAGGATTTCCTGTTGCGTTTTATAACGCTCCCGGCTTTGCCAGAAACCAAGGGCCCATTTTGGAACGATGGGGGCTTTACCGGTCAGAAACCTGTAGCCGCTGATCACTTCATCCATGTTGTTACCATAGATGAAATAATAGTCCATTTGCCTGCCGGCTTCAGAAGAAAAACTAAAGCTGTTTTGGTCGGCAGTTGGTAAGGGCTCTAACCATTTTAAGGATAAATAAGACTCACGATCCTCAGGAATCCACTCTATTTTCAGGGGAATTTTCTGGCCCTTCTGCATGGATAGATCCAACAATGCAGGAGCTGGATTCCAGGCTTTTCTCCAACGATCGATCATCAGCTTTCCATTCATCCATACCTTAATTGAACCACCATAAGTGAACCTGAATTTGTGAACACCAGTGAAATCACTGCCGATATTACCATCCCAGGTAACCACACCATTTGCCGGCTTGAATTCAGCAGGCAGGATTTGTTTGGAATCATTCAGGTATTCCATGTTAATGGCGGTTTCGGCCCTTTGGAGTATAGCCTCGGAAGGATTGTTCCTATTGTTGCTGTAAGTAGCTGTCAGCCAGCCAACCTGACCATCTTTTGAGTACAATTTCAGGTCAGAAAGGGAATGATATGTCCTGGTATCACCAGCTTTGGTCAGGGAATAGTTGTCCCAAAGAAGGCCATAATTTTTATTGGAAACCAGGAAAGGAACTCCAACTTCTGTATTGTTCTGGAATAAAAAGACCTGCTGACCTTTATAATTAAATACGTCGTCCTGATGCTGGCCAAGGCCATAATAAGCATCATCAGCAGCAGTTTGGAAGGTTTGTTTTATAGAATATGAACGCTGACCTTCCACAATGATCGGTTCAAAGGAACGTCCTCCAATCCCTTTTTCAGCAAGTATTTTTTTACCAGCAGCATCGAAAAAAGTTACAGCACCTGTTTTTAACTGAACTACTGCCGTTAATGCTTTGGTTTTCAAGGTTACTTTTTCTTTATCTGAAGTTGTTGTCCAAACCAATGAAGGATTTCTTCTATAAACTGTGATCAGACTTTTAGAAGAGGCTAACTCTTTTCCTGGGGCAGCCAGGACCCTGATTATATAGTCACTCACCACTTCCAACTTGACAGCTTTGGAATTGCCGGTAACCAACGAATCAGTGTATACGATAATTCCATCCGGGGTTTTTATGAAAGGGTCTGGTGCAGCAAAGGCTTTGTTGGTGAAGAATGATAAGAAGCCTAGACAAAAAAGAAATAATCTACTGTTCAACATATGGCAATAAATTTTTGATTCAGTGTCCGGGTGAACGAGTATAAAAGTATAGAGCAGTTATGAAATGTAGTAGATGAAATGTTTATGATTAGGGTATGAAATTATAACCACCGTTCTAACCACCTGATATTCAATAACTAAAAAATTAATGATTCCAATATTCACAGAAATGAAGAATGATTTTAAACATAAAAAAAAGTGACCAGTAAGGAGCTGGTTAACACCTTACCGGTCACTCATCGTTCGTGCTCTTTTATTATTTCTTCAGTTGCTCTTTCATCCATTCTATGGACTCGGAATTGGTCTCTTCAAAACGCCAGTGGCCGGAAATCGGAGTAATCACAATGGTCTTTGGTGCTTTGATGGTATTGACTGCGGCAAAGATTGAAGTAGGTGGACAGGTATTGTCATTGTATCCCCAGGAATAGAAGCCCGGAACTGAAATGTTGCGGGCAAAGTTGACCACGTCATAATAACTGATGGTCTTTAGTTTTTCGGGAGTGTTGTTGATTGCCTTGAAACGGGGACTCAAGAGGTGTGGCCACCCTCCTGCCCTTCCATGTATGTAACCTGTCATGTCGGAAAGGGCCGGGTAAAAAAATGCCGGTCAACTAAATTAGTGACCGGCATTACAAAGTCATTTGCAAAAGCTATTTTTTGTAATTCTTTTCCATTTCGTCGTAATAGGCTTTCAGCACGTAAAAGGCTTTCTTTTTATTTCCTTTCTGATCAAAGAGTCCTTTGTTGTTCCACCCTTCCTGGTATTCAGGATTGTTACGGCGTGGAGAACGGAAATCATTTAAGATCCAGGGCGATAATCCTACAAAGTTTTCCGGCATCCGCTTCATCATCTCCACTTGCTCTTTATAATACCATTCCTGGAACTCTTCACTCCAGCGGGTCAGGCTGTCGGCATGATAGCCGCCTAAAGCCTCTGCACCAGTTTCGCTAAAGAAAAGAGGTTTGTTGTACTTCACCTCCCATTTGGCTGTCCTGGCATTACTGGGTAAACCGCTGTACCATCCTAAATATTCATTTACAGCTACCAGGTCGGTATACTGGCCAAGGGGATCATCAATTACCTGAACGCCATTGGTATTGTGCACCTCAAGGGCTGCAGAAATCAACCTTGTACTATCAAGTAGTTTGGCTGTTTTTACCAGGTTGCTCATAAAAGCTGTCCGAGCTTCATGCACAGGTGTTTCATTCCCTACCGACCAGATCATAATGCTTGCCCTGTTCCGGTCGCGCGTGATCATGTCCTTTAGCTGACACTTTGCTTTTTCAAGCACTTCGTTGCTTGTAAAATTGATTGTCCAGTAAACAGGAATTTCTGACCATACCAGCAATCCTAAAGAATCTGCTGTACGGGTCATATGTTCATTGTGCGGATAATGAGCAAGACGTACCATATTGGCATTAAGTTCTTTTGCCTGGCTCAATAATTGAATGGCGTCGGCCGGGCTGTTTGCCCTGCGGATTTCCTGGGGAATTTCCTCGTGTATGCAAATTCCTCTTAAAAATACAGGTTTACCGTTCAGTAGTATTTTTGATCCCTGTACTTCCACGTTTCTGAAACCAATCTTATCTTCTACCCTATCTGAAGCGGATTGTATAACAACATTATAAAGTTTAGGATTTTCAGGAGACCACAACTGGAGCTTAGAAAGTTTAAAATTAAAGGCAATGCTATCACCTGTTGCTGCAAGTTTTTTCCTGAACTTCAGTTCCGGGATTTCCAGCGTAATGGCTTCATTGCCATTATTACTCTTTTTGATCCAACCTTCAATTTCATTTGTAGAGCCTTTTTTGAGGTGAACGAAATAATCACGGATATAGTTTTGCGGTACTTCTACAAGCAAAACATCACGGGTGATGCCACCATAATTCCACCAGTCTGTATTTAAAGTGGGGATCTCATCAGCCTTACGTTTGTTGTCGACTTTTACAACAAGGAAATTATCCTTTTGCTTCAGCAGGTTATCGGGGACTTCAAACTGAAAAGGGCTAAATCCTCCTTTATGCTGCCCCAACTTCTTACCATTCAGATATACATCTGATTGGTAGTTAACTGCTCCGAAATAGAGAAACACTTTATTGGCTGTATCTGACTTTGTAAAGTCAAAAGAACGCTTATACCAAACAGACCCCTCGTAGTATAAAAATTTAGGATCCTGTGCATTCCAGTCACCTGGAACATTCAAAGTATATTTATCACTATAACCATGCTCCTTGCGGTCTGTTTTATTTTCAGGAATATCACTGTTCCAATAAGCTTCACGATCATTCTCATTACGTTCCTGGTAACGGTAATTGTAAAATCCCGTTTCGTATGGATCAACAATGTATTGCCATTTACCATTGAGGCTGGTTGTTTTCCGGGAAGGAATGTTTGTAATTAAATCTGCTTGCGCATATGCTGACACGTTACAAATAAACAAAAAAAGAGGTATTAGTTTTTTCATCTTTTAATTGTAAAGGATAGAATTCTATCAGGGTTTATTAGTGAGCAAATATTTGATTAATGAAGTTCCAAAGCGTGATCCGCAGGAGCATCCTGGCCCGTCCATACCTTCACCGATGTCCATGGCTGCGCTGGTGCTGACCAGAACTCGTCAGATTCGGGAAGACCGAGTGGCAAGAAAATCGTGGAACAGAGATACAGACTACCTGTTGTAATGTAAGAGTCAGCCAGGCCTGGTTGGTTCCCATATACCCCCATATTCAACCAGCCATCTTTTGTAAAAGTTAATGGTGCCCCTATAGTTTTCTTAATAACTGCTGTTAAAGCCCCACGCACCTGTGATGGCTGCAGTGAAGCTGGTAACTGTTTTCTTAACACCATGTCGGCAAGGTGATGAAAAGCTGCACCCCTGTAAACAATTGAACGGCCGGTAACCGGGTAGCTGCCATCTGCATTGATCAAACGTTCCTGGATCTCGGCATAGCGTTTACTGATTTTATCCAGCTTCGGCAGAAAGAAATCGTAAGATTTCGTTTGTTTTGAAGTCACTTCGAGTATACATGCCAGGTAGGGTTGTATCACAAAACTGTTATAATAATCAAAGTTGAAGTTCATACCATCAGAAAACATTCCATCGCCGGTATACCAGTGTTGTGCAAATTCCCTGATGCCGTATTCAACGCGAACCTTATCATATTCAAATCCATATTTACAGAAAAAGGCTTCGATCATGCCAGAGAATAAGATCCAATTGGAATAGACCGGAACAAAATTCCGGGTAAGCTTCAACGCATCCACAACCTGCCCCTTCACTTTTTGATCCAGGTGCTCCCACAACCAGGGACTCCGTATCAATGCAAATGCAAGAAAAGAAGCATCCACCAATTGTTGACCGGCAACGTTCCAGACCATATAATCCATAGCAACCGGATTGACAGCATTTGCAATTGCCTTTAATGTCCATTCACGGTATTGATTACGCAGGGCAACTTCTTCTTTTGTTCCCCCTTCTGTATTCAACCAGGGAGCTATACCACAAATGGTTCTTCCGAAAGCTTCCAGGTAAGCAACCTTTGCCCTCGAAGCAGCGTTGTCAATCTTTGGAGAAAGATTGACCGACATAGCTTTCTTTAGTTGATCAGCTGCCAGGTTTTGCATGACAGGTCTTGCGATTTTGTCCATGTAATCCAGCCATACTTTCCTGTCACTCAAATTTTTTGTAGCCTGTGCATGGGAATTGCTAAAGAGGATCAAACAGCAAAGCGTTGCCAGAAAGGTTCTAACAATCGTAGATGTACGTAAATGAATGCGCATTTAGCTCTATAAAGTTTAAAAGAATGACCTATTCCAATATCATGACAAAACCGCCGGAGGGCTTCAAGGTCAATTGTTTAGTTTTTCCAGTAATATTTTTTTCTGTAGCAAATGTTAACGGTTCTGCACCATCTGTGATCAAGGTTGCTTTCTTTTTTCCAAAAGAGGAAAGATCCAAGGAAATGTCTTTGGCTGTATTTTCTGCGTTGATGCCAGATATGTACCACTTTGATCCACTTTTTCTTGCCAGTATCACATATTTACCAGGGAAGCCATCTATGAATCGCACATCATCCCATTGTGTTGGCAGGTCACGTAAGAATTGCTTTACATCATTGGGTACATGAGCCATACCTTCCGGAGATTCTGCAAAATGCTGAATACCTGATACGAAAAGCACAGCAAGCGCCAATTCAAAACCACTGCTGGTTTTCCTTTGTACTTTGGTAGGAATTTTAAACAAATTCATTGGTGTGAAATCCATCGGGTCAAAAGCGTTGCGTGTAAATGGCAACATGGTACAATGGGTAGGTTGCATATCAGCATCCTGTTGTCCAAAGGTGACCATTTCAAACCCCCTGATCGCTTCTGTGGTCATCAGGTGCGGGTAAGTCCTGTTCCATCCTCTTGGCAAAGTAGCGCCATGAAAATTGACCATCAGATCGAATTGTGCGGCATCCTTTAAGATATCAATATAGTATTGTATCACGGACCGGCCATCACCGCCAAAGAAATCAATCTTCACCCCTTTGATGCCCATTTCTTTAAGTCTGCTGAATTCTTTTACCCTGCTCTCATGCGTCAGCAACAGACCTTTTGGAGTATATTTTACCGTATTCCAATTTCCAGCAGAGTTGTACCAAAGCAGTAGACCTACATTTTTCGTTTTTGCATAGTCGGCCAATTCTTTTATTTTATCATAACCAATCTTCTTATCCCAATCGGCATCAACCAGGCAATATTGCCAGTTCATTTCAGCGGCAAAATCAATATATTTCTTCTGCTCAGGATAAATAATAAAATCATCTTTTGAGTTGATCCAACTCCATGAAGCCTTTCCTGGTTTAATAAATGATCGGTTCATTGCGGTTGCAGGAGCAGCGAGGTCAGTCCCCAATGTAGATTCAGCTATTGTTTTTAGGCTTCCAATCGTGATGATACGCCAGGGCGAAGCAAAGGGTAATGTTGAAGTGGGTAACAGACCATTTTCAGAAATGACTTCCCTTGAGTCAGGAAATGCCAGGCTATATTCACCATTTGGCGATTCGGAGCTGAGCCTGCTTGCACAATATTTGCCATCCATTGATGCCTCAGTGAGCAGCACCCAGGTGTTTTTATATTGAAATAAGGCGGGATACACCCAACCTGCTCCATACGTTGATGGTGTACCTACGTTGATTGCTTGCTGGTAATGCTCCTCATAAGCAGGGTTGCTCTGCTCCCATCCTGATTTAGCCACTTGCGCTGGCTGCAACCAACCTTTGGCAGCCGTTGGAAAATGGAATGTGGTTGCTTCAGATGTTATTGTCTTTACATCTTTTGATGTGCTGGGAAAATAATACCGGAATGCCACACCATCATTGGATACCTGGAATATAACATCAATAGCATCATTGCCAGCATTACGGAAGTGGAATATCTTTTTATTGGCCAGGTATTGATTCTTTGTTCTCTTCCCACTTACCAGCTGATAAGAGTCGGTGACTTTTTCGATTGCTGAAGAAGAAACCAGGCTCAGGCCAGTTGAAAAATCAGCATCCTGTCTCTTTACGCCCAGTTTTGATGGTTCCAAAACTGTCTCATTATTGTATGTAATCGTATAGAAGGCTTGTTGAGCAGGATCCAGAGACACATTAATCCTGATCTTTTTATCCGGACTGCTGATGCTAGTTGAAGATAACTGGGTCCATGCAGCTTTACATGCCAGTATATGCAACACTAGTAAGGCAATCTTATTTGGCAAGATTTTCATAAATCGGGGGGGTATTATTGAGCTGCAAACTTCAGTCTTTGTTTTGAAGTTTGAACTGATTAAATGCAAGAACCTATAAAGATGTCTTATAGGTTCTTGCAGAAAGTGCATTATTTATCAATTAAGCGCATCACATAACTATAAGAATATTTCTTTTCCAACAAGCGGTATTGATCGTGCGGTAGCGCGCCCCAACTGTTATCGCCACCAACTCCTCTTTGTTTTAAGTCGATGTTCAGGTAAACCTCATTCCTTGGCTTAATATCGGTTGGGTGCTGTTGTTTTTTGGTCAGGCCCGGATCAAAGTCCTCTGTCCTGTTGTTCAGTGCGCTAAAGCAAATAGGTTGCACACCTTCAATCCTCAGCCCTCTGCCTTTACTATCGGTTAAAGACATCCAGCGAACATCGGTCTTATATCCACCTTCCTGCGGACGAATATAGTTCCAGGAATACTGGTTCTGTACTTTGTCATGATACAAACCAACAAAAGAAGAAGTGTTGCGGTCGCTGTAATTTTCCCAGGGACCACGTCCATAATAACTCAGGTGATCATAATCAGCTGGCAATTGCAAGCGCATGCCGAAGCGAGGCAATTCAGGTAAATCCCTGCCCGTCATGTCTATTGATGCTGTCACCTTTATTGAGCCATCATTTTGTACCAGGTACTCAACTGTATAGGGAACACCGATACCTGTCAATTCATAATCCACTTTAATCGGCAAACCATTAACTGATTGTTCACCAACAGTAACATCCTTCACTGTGCGATTTACGTGGGCAGTGCGCCAAATGCCCAGGTTCACCTGCATGTTGTTTCCAAAGTCATTGTCAGTTGGAGCGCGCCAGAAGAAAGGCTCAGGATACTGTGCAATGACCCAACCTGCGTTTCCAATTTCATAACGGGTGAATCGTCCCTGGCCAAGATCAAACTCCCCTTTCAGGTTGCCAGATGTAAATCTCAAACGATTTTCATCCTTTTGAATGCTTAGTTTTCCAGTTGCAGTATTACTACGGGCAAAATAATCACCGGCAGTTTTGAATTGCTCCCTGGCTATTTCATGCCCTGCTGGTACCAGTTCTGTTGCATTTTTGGTAAAGGCATACACATTGAGGAAGAACTCACTACCTTCAACTGCCTTGAATTGCGGTATATTCAGTGCCACATCTTTTTGGCTATGGGGGGCCAGGCTTACGGCAAACGTACCCTCTTTAACTTTGTCCCCATTTTGGTACAACTCCCATTTAAAATCATACTGATCCAGGTTCGTGAAGTCAAAAAGGTTCTGTACAGTAATGACTCCTTTAGATACATCTTTGGCTGAGAACTGAATCTTAGCATATACTTTTTTCACTTCAAATAATCCAGGATGTGGTGTTCTGTTCGCTGCCACCAATCCATTGGAGCAAAAGTTTTCATCATTCTGCAGATGATAACCACCCAGGTCACCACCATATGCCCAATAAACCCTTCCATCAGGCAATGTGGTTTTATAGCCCTGGTCTACCCAGTCCCAGATAAAGCCACCCTGCATATGCTTGCTGCTCCGGATGATATCAAAATACTCCTGGAAGTTTCCATTGCTGTTGCCCATTGCATGAGAGTACTCACACATAATATAGGGCCTTGTTTTCGTTTGATCATCTGCATAACTTTTCATGTGCCTGATCTGAGGATACATTGGGCAAACAATATCCGTATTCCAATCTTCACCAGACTGTTCAAACTGGACTGGCCTTGAATGATCCCGTTGCTTCATCCACTTGTAGCCATCATGAAAAACCTGTCCGTTACCACACTCATTCCCTAAAGACCAAATGATCACTGAGGGATGGTTTTTATCCCTTTCCACCAGGCGTTGGAAACGGTCCATGTGAGCCGGTGCCCACTCGGGAGCATAGGCAGGATGAATCAACGAATCGGCGCCTCTCACCTGGAAAGATGTACCCATGCCATGAGATTCAATATTAGCCTCATCTACCAGATACAGGCCATACTGGTCACAGAGTTTATACCAGAGTGGATCATTGGGATAGTGAGAAGTGCGAACAGCATTGATGTTGAATTGCTTCATCAGCTGGATATCTTTGATCATCAGCTCTTTGCTGGGCACATGACCTTCCACTTCATCATGCTCGTGCCTGTTGACACCGTGTACATATGTAGCCACACCATTAATTAAAAGTTGGGCGTTTCTGATCTCAACTTTTCTAAAACCAATCTTAGTACCGGTAGAAACGAGTAAGTTTCCTGTCTTGTCTTTCAAAGTGATCACAGCATCATAAAGGTTAGGAACCTCAGCACTCCACTTCAATGGGTCTTTTACAACGCCACTAATATTTACTGTCTCTATTTCAGCAGCACCTGTTGTAAATGACTGTTGTTTACTAAAAACAGTCTTGCCATTTTTGTCTTGTATTTCAAAAACCAGGGAGCCAGCCTTTGTTAGGTTGCCAGCAAACTGACGCAGGTCTATTTCAGCACTAAAGAGACCGTCTTTGTATTGTTTGTCCAGGTCTGCTTTTAAAAAGAAGTCCCATATAGTCAGTTTCGGAAGTGCGGTCAAATACACATCCCGTTCAATACCGCTTAAGCGCCAGAAATCCTGGTCTTCCAGATAGGATCCATCATGCCAGCGAAATACCTGAATAGCAAGCAAATTATTCCCCTTCTTCAGGTATTTTGTTATATTGAATTCGGCAGGAGATTTAGAAGCTTTCGTCATGCCCACCTTTTCACCATTGACATATACAAAAGCACAACCTGTAATCGATCCAAAATGGAGCATCACTTCCTTTCCATCCCAATTTTGGGGTATAGTAAAGGTTTTGCGATAGGTACCAACGGGATTGTTCTCACCTATGAATGGTGGATTCTTTGGGAATGGATAGGTGATATTGGTATAGATAGGAATACCAAAACCTTTTCGTTCCCAATTAGAAGGCACAGGGATGTTGCTCCATCCTGCATCATCAAGATCCGTCTTGTAGAAATCCAATGAGCGGTTTGCATACTTATCAACATAAACAAACTTCCAGGTACCATTTAAAGATTGGTAATAAGGTGAACGGGTATAATCATCGGCTATAACATTTGCCTTATTATCAAAGATCATAAAGGTTGCATGGGGCTTCTCTTTATTCTCTTCAAAGAACAACGGGTTTTCCCAGGCGTTATTCCGGGAGAAATCCTGAACAGGCTTGCTCCCCAAAGAGTTTGTGCTGTTCTGAGCAAAAGCAAAATGGGTTATTAGACAGAGAGATATTAATATCTTTTTCATTGTTACATTTTTAAATATGGGATGATCACTATTTGCTAAGATAACGGTACATTTCACAGGCTGCTAATAGAAACGCACCAACACCAAAATTGGAGGTCGAGTTTTTGTCTACCACTTGTCCGGGAATGGCACGTTCACCAATAGGTTGTACATAACCAATTTTACCATCTGGCTGCAAAGCTACTGTAGTTAGATAGTTCCATGCTTTTGACGCAACAAGGTTATATTCTTCTTTTTCTAAATAGCCATTATTAATGCCCCATAATAAACCAAATGTGAAGAATGCTGTTCCACTAGTCTCTGGTCCCGGGGCATGCGCCGGATCCAAGATACTTCTCGTCCAGTAGCCTTCCGGTTGTTGTGAAGCTTTAATAGTCTCTGCTATCCCCTTGAATTTGGTTATGTATTCTTCCCTGTGTACATCATTCTTTGGCAGATCCTCCAAAACCTTGGCCAGTCCGGCAAACACCCAGCCATCACCCCGGGCCCAGAAGTCCTTCTTTCCATTAGCGCTCTTGTGCTTAGGATACACGTATTTCGAATCCCTGTAATACAGTTTTTCTGAGCTGTCATACATGATACTATTTGCATAACTGAAGTACTCATGCAGCTTTTCCAGGTACAATGTATTACCGGTCACTTTATGGAGTTTTACCATTACGGGCATAACCATATAAAGGCAATCAGCCCACCACCAGTAATCATTCCTGGGTGTACTCATTTCATATTCCATTACCTCGCGGGCACGCGATATTTTTTTTTCATCCTTAATAAGATCCAGATTGTATAAGTCTATATAGGTTTGAAAGCAGATCTGCCAGTCACCAAAGAGTACATGGTCATCAGTTTCACCATAACTGTATTTCCATTCTTCTTTATTTCCTGATTTGGCTCCTTTCCATTGATTGTGTTCAGCCCATGCCTCTGAATATTTTTTATAAGTATCCTTTTTGGTAATGTCATATGCTTCCATATTGCCAGTATGGTAAGCCGCAACATCCCAGAATGCTCTTTCTGCAGGCGCGTGATTCGACTGCCAATACCCATTCACCTTATTGATAATACCCAGAATTTCAGATTTTGAAGTGGCAAGAGAAGAACCATTTTTTTTCTGAGTTGTGCATCCTCCCAGGAAGAGTGTGATCAATGTAATGATCCTCAGTAAGCTTATTTTTATACGTATCATATTATAGTCAATTTAAAAATCAGGTTGCCATTCCAGTACTTCCACCATTTGAGGTGCTGTATTTGAGATGCCTTCGGCATCCACCTGAACTACGTTTTGTATAAAGAGGTGTAATCTTCCTTTATTCTTCCACAACTCCGTATCATAGGACGGCTCCCATGACCCTAAAGTATGTTCACTCAGGTCTTTGATGATCCATTTCTGTTTTTGAAGATTTTTATTAATGGCTATAGAAGCTTTGTTCCCTCTTTCTTCATCACGGAAGATAATAGCTGCCGCAAGTTTGCTTCCTCTTTCCTTTGCAATGATCTGAGGTCTGGCAATTGGGATACTTTTGCTACCTGCACCGCTCAAACTAAAAGGTGTGGAGCGAAATAGAAGATTTTGCGTATGCCAATTTGCACCGGCATTGTAAACCAGGTGATATTGAGGAAAAGAAGTATTCTGTTCTCTCCAATAAGTTGCTATATAGGGGTTTCCTGCTGCATCGGCAAACATGGATGTCTGGTTGATCAACTCACTTTTTTGAGGTATAGCACAGGTAATTTCTGCTGTTGCCGCTGTAATTGGCAGTATGTACTTTTCTCCTGTTGATTTTTCCCATGTTTTGCCGCCATCTTTAGAACGGGCATAACAGAGGTCATGGTTGGAAGCGACATCAGGCGATTCCCGCCATACCCATGAGATATGAATCGTACCCTTTGTGTCTGTGCAAGCCTGCCAGTAAGCATTTCGTTGTCCTTCACCATCAATCAGGTTGCTATGTAATTGGGTCCATGTCTTTGTCGCGGTATTGTAATGATTGATCACGAGATTACCTTGACCAGAGCCACCATCCCGGTAAAAAAACAGTAGATTACCATTTTGCAATTTGTAAAATTCAGGATAGGACACCTTTCCTTCAACCTTGCCAGTCATCGGTAGTTTCTCTGTCAATTGCAATGAACCAGGATAAAGGCCCCTTGCATAACGTAAAGGATTGTTATGATGATCCCAGGAAAGATGAAGATATCCTTCTCCATCTACCATCATGCTTATAGTATTGTGCGCATCAGCCGTATTACCCTGATAAGGTGTTTTCTTCAACTCCCACTTTTGTGTACCAAGTTTTCTTTTACCCAACACAACATATCGGTCTTTATCGTAAAATGAGATGAATTGTGTATCACCAAATGTTACTAATGAGTTTTTTCGAAAAATAACTGTATTAACAGAGTTAGCAGCCCAGCCAGTGTCAACAGGTACAAAGCTAACCTTAGCTTTTTTCAACTTTTGAGCATTAACCGTTATCACACAAAACATCAAAACGGTTAAAAGAGTTCCTTTATTCATTTTACTTCAATTCTTATCCTACTAACATACAACTTTTTAAAAGGCAACAGCTGATTACAGCTATTGCCTTTTTCTGTTCTGTTATCAGACTTGATCTATCATGATCAATATCCGGGATTTTGTTCCAATACAGCGTCTTTGTTCAGGTTAATTTCAGAAAGAGGAATTGGCAACAGCAGATGCTTGTCCTCTAAACCTGACATTTGGTTAATTGGACTTGTTGCATTGAGACGTTTTGCTCTTGTTACCAGGGTTTTTGTACGCATCAGCGTCATGCGCCTGTTTTCCTCACCTACAAGCTCTCTGGCCCTTTCATCAAGAATAAAGTCCAAATTAACCTGTGAAGCGGTAATCGGAGAAGCATTTGACCTTGACCTGAGTGTATTCAGCGTTACTGCCGCTTCAGCTGTTTTACCTTGCATAAATTGAGCTTCTGCCAACAACAAATACGTTTCACCTAAACGCATGATGATAATATCCTTGATCATGTCATAACCAAATTCATCTTTGGGATCAAACTGGTACCATTTCGTAGTATGTGGATTAATCCTGAATATGGTGTCATATCCTGAATATGGCACCTTCTTTCCTAACAGATCTGGTTTAGCGGGATCATTGTACCAATACTGCCTTCTAAAATTGTAATGTGAATTCCGGATGTCGTTTTGCTCGTACAAACCGTAACTTACCCAGTCGCTCAATCGCAAACGGGCAACGGCCCTGCCACCGGTACTATCGGAAAGTTTCATGCCTGAAATCTGGTAGTAAGCCGCGCCCCATACCCTGCGTTGTTGAGGATTACCCGTGTATCCATCTGGCACACTTGCTTTAGGCTCCAATTCAAATGTCCAGATCACTTCCTTATTACCCTGGCTTCTCCTTTGGTTTCCATAAATGAACATATCAGCAAAAGGGTCACCAGCTTGATTGGCCTTTGAACCAAAGCGGGCATTCACAAGACCGAATTTGCCACTATTGATAATTGCTTGTGCTTGTTGTTCTGCCTGTACGGGCTTATTCATTCTGAGAGAGGCTTCAGCCAATAATTGCATGGCCATGTATTTATTGGCCCGGCCTGCAGGCTTGCCCATACTATTGGTTTTAGTAGACACATTACCAACATCTGGCAGGTTTGCTGTAGCATAAAGGAGATCTGACTCGATCAATTTATTAACTTCATCCAATGGGGCACGTACAAAATCCGTTTTGGGTGATGAAATGGGTTCTGTTACCAGTGGCACCTTACCATACAGGGTCGCTAATGTATTATAAGCATACGCTCTAAAGAATTTAGCTTCACCACTTGCAGCTTTTTTGCCGGCCTCAGACATCGCTGTTAAAGAAGGATCTTCCGCATTTTTAATGATGATGTTTGCATTATTGATCATCTTATAACACCATGTCCACATCCAGGAAGCACCTGCATCTGACGAATTGAGTAAGGAGTAATTATAATAAGGAACTTCAATACCCTCTTGCTGTGCAGCATTGGCGATATCTGTTCCTACCTGCCACACACTCGACCATCCCTGGCGGTCACTCCTTGTATAGAAATTGCTATAATGATTATACAATCCAATCAGAGAGGCTTCTAATCCTAAGGAATCTTTAAGTGTTTGTGGGGCATAGGATGAATACACGGTTTCATCCAGAAAGCTTTTTTTACATGCCGGCAATATAAATAAGAGTAATAAAGCCGGTAAAAATTTATTTGATATTTTTTTCATTTCAATTCAGAGTTTAACAATTAACGAAGTGTGATATTGGCGCCAAATACAATCGAACGAACCGGAGGATAGTTATTCACCCAGTCACCAGAACCTCTGAATGTAAAGTCTTGTTCAGGATCCCAACCTTGCCAGTCTGTAAATGTGTACAGGTTTCTGCCACTTGCATACAGCGTTAAGCTACCCAGTTTGATCTTATCCAGGATCGACTGCGGCATGGTGTAGCTCAGAGTTACATCTTTGATACGCGTATAAGAAGCATCTTTAGGATAAGCATACCCCCTGGCGCCAGCACGAGCTTGATCACTTAGAGATGGACGGTCATTGATAGGATTTTCCTCTGTCCAATAGTTAATTTCAGACGGTATATTAATCCGCCAGCCTTCATCTGCAAAGGTCAGGTTCACATTATTTCTTAATGCGCCTTGTGAGGTTTGGATAAAGATATTCAGGTGAAAATTCTTATAATGAAAGGTATTGGTCAAGCCACCAGTCCATTTCGGAAGCCGTGAGCCCAAAACACTTTTATCCTTATCATCAATTAATTTATCACCATTGATGTCTTTGAATTTCAGGTGACCTGGTTTCGCGGTTTTATCAACAGCAGAAGGATCCTCTCCTTTTTGCCATACACCTTCCATAGTATAGTCGTAGATCACTCTCACTGGTTGTCCAATAAACCAACCATTGCTGATGTCATCTACCTCCTTACCGGTAACGGGGTCTATATTACCATACAAGCTGGCGATCTCATTTCTATAGGAAGCAAAATTCAGATTTGATTCCCATCTGAATTTATTACCAGGAATATTTACAGTATTTAATGTTACTTCTATGCCTTTATTCTTGGTTTTACCAAGATTATCCAGAATATTGCTATATCCGGTAATATTCGGGATATTACGTTTTAACAATAAATCCTCAGTATTCGTTCTGAAGGCATCGATTGTACCACTGATCCTGTTGTTATATATAGAAAAGTCAACACCAATATTCAACCCTTTGGTAGATTCCCAGTGCAAATCGGCATTTCCTAAATTACTTGCCAGTACACCAATGGTCGTTACACCATTAAATGGAATTCTGTTCGTTCCTGCTGTTGTTTGGGTACCATTGATAGAAATCGCTTCGTTACCTGTTTTACCATAGGAAGCTCTCAATTTCAAACTATTGATCTTCTCAAAACCCGACATAAACTTCTCGTTATGTAGATTCCAGCCAAGGGCTACTGATGGGAAAACGCCATACTTTGTAGTGTTTGCGCCAAATACGGAAGCGCCATCTCTTCTTGCAGTCACAGTAAACAGGTAACGGCTGTCGTATGAGTAATTGATACGCCCCATTTGAGATAATTTGTTACTCCCATCCTGGTAAGAACCTGCAGTTTGTGTTGCACCCGCACTCAGGTTATAAAACGATGAATAATCATTAATAAATCCACTGGCAGATGAATTATTCTTGTAATAGACCTTTTCTTGGGCACTGTATAAACCTGTAAAATCTACATGATGTTCGTTCCAGTCCTTTGTATAACTCAGGATATTTTCGATGATCCAGTTTTTAGCTTCAGTGTTTTGTGTAGTTGCGGAGCCTAACTGGTTATTAACACTTCTGCCCTCATAAGTGCCATTGCGGCTGGTAAGTAAAGAGTATGAAGCATTCATCCTGTACTTCAATCCTTTGATAAATCCTGGTTTGATTTCAGCATAACCTGTACCAGTCAGGTTATTACTACGCTCAAGGCGATCAGTTGTCAAACCAAGTAAAGGATTGAGGTATAACAATTCAGGATACATCGGGTAAAGAGTATATTGTCCATTTGCATCATATAGTGATCCATATGGGCTCATTGTATGGGCCAGGTAGAAATTGGCGCGACCACCGTCAGAATTGTTGTTATTGTAGAAAAAGGAAGTTCCGGCCGAAAGCCAGTCAGTGATATTTACATCAAGGTTAGAGCGAAGATTAATCCTTTTATATTGGTAACCTTTTACAGCACCTTTTTGGTTCAGGTACTCTCCTGAAATATAATATTTTGCATCTTTTGTACCACCTGAAATACTCAGGTTATGATCTGTAAGTACGCCTTGCTGTGTTACAGCATCTACCCAATCGGTAGTTTTACCAGCGTAATAATTATTCCTTTCATAAAGATTGTTCAGAATACTTGTATCACTCAGACCATTCTGTTTTTTATAATCAGCCCATTTTTTTACATAACGCTCCGGACTGCTTGGGTTCAGCGTTTCAATAATGTTTTCAATGCCTGAATATACATTGTACCGGATAATCGGTTTGCCTGTAGTACCACGTTTCGTAGTAATAAGTATAACACCATTGGAACCTCTTACCCCGTAAATAGCAACAGCAGAAGCATCTTTCAAAATTTCCATAGATGCGATATCATTGGCATTGATATCGTTGGTACTAGCATCATCGGGCAAAGGAACACCATCCAAAACAATAAGAGGTGAATTGTTGGCTGTAATGGAGTTCATCCCCCTAACTTGTAAACTTGCCGTTCTTCCTGGAACAGGGGAATTCACAGAAACGTTAACCCCGGCTACTGCACCTTGTATCGCCTGCATGACATTGGTAACAGGTAATTGTGAGAAACGGTTTTTGGGCACAGAAGCAACAGAACCAGTTACATCAGAACGCTTTTGTGTACCATAACCCACAACAACCACTTCCAGCATACTCTGGGCAACAGTAGGTTGTAATTGAACATTCACTTTCCCGGAACTGGTAACTTTTGCCTCTTGTGATACATAATTGATATGCGTAATCACAATTGTAGCACCAGGAGTTGCATTAATGCTGAAATTTCCGGAAGAATCCGTAACTGCAGCCGCATTAGTTTCCTTTACCTGCACAGTGGCACCACTAACTCCACTTTCACCGGCAATAACTCTACCTGTAACTCTCTGCTGAGCAAAAAGTGATGCAGAAACCAGGGAAAAGATCATTAACATAAGAATCTTGAGTTTCTCCAGAATCGGCCAGGAATGTCCGGGTTTGTACGAAGAATACTCCATTTGGAGCAATCGAATTTTCATGACAGTTAATATTTAATGATAAAAAAAGAGACGGTTTTAAAAGTGTAAAAAGCACACTTATTGACTGAAGTAAATAAAAAAACAGGAATGCGGATTTTATAAGGGAGCCTGTTTCTTATTAGGGATGAAAGAATGATAAAATAAAGCATAGAGCAATCGTTCGATTGATAATTCTGAAATCCAGAAATCTTGATTTTCTTAACAACCGAACGAAAATAGAAGCAATAATCCAGTCGTTTAAGGGGGGTATTCTCATAAAAAGGGGGACGATTTCATAAAAATTTTAGAAATCACCCCCCTTTTTACTTAAAAAGAAATGGTGTTCTTTTCTTGAACACCATGTATCTAATTATTCCATCATTCTATTTGTTTTGCCAGTTCTATTTAGCCTGGCTTACCTTCTCTTTATAGTGCACCTCGCTTAAGCTCCTTAAACGTTCGGCAGCCCATTCTGCTGTTACGTCCCTTTGTGGATTGGCCAGCATTTCATAGCCCACCATGAACTTTTTCACCGTAGCTGAACGCAACAAGGGAGGATAAAAGTGCATGTGCCAGTGCCACTCAGGATGCTCCTCGTCATTCACAGGCGCCTGGTGCATGCCGGCAGAGTAAGGAAAAGAGATCTCAAATAGGTTGTCGTACTTGGCCGTTAGTTTCTTCAATATATCAGCAAAGGCGGTCTTCTCTTCATCCGTGAACTGCAGGATGTTTTGCAAATGGCGTTTGGAGACAATCATGGTCTCATATGGCCATACCGCCCAGAAAGGCACCAAAGCTACAAAGTGCTCGTTCTCCAGCACGAGTCTTTCTTTTTGCTTTAACTCTAATTGGATGTAATCTGAAAGCAGGCTCCTGCCCTTCTCTTCCCAGTATTTCTTTTGCTCCCTGGTTTCTTTCACCAGTTCGAGGGGCAGAGAGGAAGAGGCCCAGATCTGTCCATGAGGATGAGGATTGGAACAGCCCATGATCTCACCTTTGTTCTCAAAAATCTGGATGTAGCGGATAGAGGGATCTGAGGATAAGTCCTTAAATTCTTTCTGCCACAGCTCGATTACTTTTTCAATACCTTCTACACTCAACAAAGGCAGGGTCAGGGAGTGATCCGGTGAAAAGGAGATCACCCTGCAAATGCCTTTTTCACTTTGAGCTTTGAGCAGATCGTCGATGTTGATCTCGCCATGCGGTGTATCGTAAAGTAAGGCAGAAAAGTCATTAGTAAAGACAAAAGAGTCTTTGTAAACTGGATTGATGCTGCCATCAGCACGTTCATTGCCAGGGCACAGGTAGCATTTGGGGTCATAAGAGGGACGGTTATCCGGGGGAAGGGTCTCAACTTTTCCTTGCCAGGGCCGTTTGGTTCTATGCGGAGAGACTAAGATCCAGTCACCTGTCAACAAGTTCAAACGTGTATGCGGATGCTCATGTAAATCAAACATTTGTGATATTTTCCGGGTTTAATTAATAAGTAAAGTTTATTGTTATTTATTGACTGACTTGGCGGTTTGTGCGCTAAAATCAATTTTGCCCCATTTTTCCTGCAATAATTCAGCTTCTTTGGCTGTAATTGGCATCACAGTACCATGGCGGGGATGAAAATCCATGGTCATTTCCTCATCTATGACAGCAAAATTCTGAAGATCACTACTTTTGGTAAACTGGTATTTGCCCTTGGTATACACATCATACATCAGTATATAATCATCTCCATTATTTAGTTTAAAAACGCCTGAACCTTCCACGGGATCTTTTGTTTGCTGCACATAACGATCTTGTAATACATAACCTTCGGTCAGTTGATTGGAAACAGCGATCTTAATGCCAGCCCCTTCACCTTCGGTTTTAAAGAATAAATAATATTTACCACCCTTACTAATAATATCACCATCTATACAAGCGCCATTTGTAGGACTGAAAAAAAGTTGCTTAGGGATCGTTTCCAGGGCTGTAAAATCTTTGTTGGCGTAGGCATAATAAATTTTATCCGGATCCTTACCATGTTTCATTGACCAGTAGATCATATACTTACCCGCATGTGGATCATAAATGGTTTGAGGCGCCCAAACCCGTAATAATTCCTCATTTCCCGGGAACTGCTTTTGTATATTAACAACATTGGATGTCCAGTTGATAAGATCTGTGGATTTTAAAAGCACCATTGCCCTGTTAGAACTCCACCCATTAGCCGAAACCATATCAGTCGCTACCATGTAAAAGGTTTTTCCATCCTCTCCGCGTATAATATGAGGATCGCGCACTCCACCGGTAGAGCTGATTGCTCCGGATGAAATCACCGGGTTGTTATTGTTTAAAGCTTTATAATGATAGCCGTCATAACTCAAAGCGAAACGAATGGCTTCTTCACTAATTTTATTACCTGTGAAATAGGCAAATAAATAAGCTGAATACTTTTGTTTTTTAGCCTTGTAAATAGCATGCTTCTGCTTCTTTTTTTCTCCATTGCCCTGTGCCCATGGTGTAAATGGGCAAACAAGCAGCAACAAAATGATCAAATTAATCGCCTTCATTGAAATAAATTACAATATTATTAAACTTGCATTATAAACAAATATGATCTTGATTTGCTTTTAGTAAAAACAAATCGATTTTAATTGTATTCGATTTAGTTTTCCATTTTATGTCCATCTTCATTCAATGTGTAAGATTTTCCAAAAACCTTACGGTACTTTTTAATATATTCTGAAGGATTCATACCAAATAATTTGGAAAATTGTTCCCTGAAATATTTAAGATCATTGAACCCAACTTCGGCAGCAGTTTCATTCACGTTATGGTTTGTATTGATCAGAATTTCTGCAGCCTTCCTCAAACGAATGAACCGGATGAAAGCATTTACAGATTGCCCGGAAATCGATTTAACCTTCTTATAAAGATTGGAGTGGCTCATTCCTAATTCTGTCGCTAATATTTTAATATTGAAATTATTATTATCGATATTATGTTCCACTATGGCAATACATCTTTCTAAAAACTCTTTATATTCTACAGATATTTTCAAAGTATTTTTTTGAAGTGTGACTTCATTGTAAAAATATTTCTGAAGATTATTTTTACTCTTTAACAAGTTTGCCACCCTTGCTAACAATAATTCTTTTTCAAATGGTTTCGTGATATAGTCGTCCGCACCACCTTCAACGCCCATAAGTTTTATTTCAGATGATGAGCTGCCTGTTAATAATATGACTGGTATATGGCTTAATGAAGGATCTTCCTTAATTGTTCGACATAAGTCAATTCCATTCATACCATCCATATTCACATCACTGATGATAATATCTGGAATATGCTGACTTGCAAGCCTGAATGCTTCTTCTCCATTACGCGCCTGATAAACAGTAAAATCATTAAAAACCTTCGCTATGTATTGACTTATCTGCTCATCGTCATCTGCTACCAACAGAGATTTATTTTCATTAATTAAAGGTTCGAATTCAGTCTTACGCTCATTCGAAGTATTATTCTCTTTAAGAGTTTCCCCTCCTTCAACTAATTCCTTCAGGAATGCAGTATTATGGATTGTTTCTTCATGAATGGGTAATTCACGTAAGTGCTCCTTCCCTTTCTGAAGTTGAATATAAAATGTAGTTCCTTCACCTTGCTCACTGTAGTAACATATCTTCCCTTTATGATGATCAATAAAATTTTTAACCAGGTAAAGACCAATGCCAAATCCCGATTTGGAAGGAACTCCTTTTTGTTGCACCTGGTAAAATCTTTCAAATAATTTGTCACCAGTTTCTTTAGGTATGCCATAACCATTATCTGATACAGCTACATCAATGGTGCTATCCCCTTCTGTTATTTTTAAAACTACTTTTCCTCCATGAGGTGTATATTTCAAGGCATTTGAAATCAGGTTATAGAGAATGATCTCAAGTTTCTCACGATCACCATACACTTCTAAAGTTTCATAGGGACAATCAAATTCATATTTAATATTTAATGCTTTTGCCTGATGAACAAAAGCCAGGTAAACTTCATTGCATAAACTACAAAAATTCAAACGTGAAATTTTCAACTGGTCAGCGCCTTCATCAGCTTTTCTGAAAAGCAGCAATTGGTCAACCAAACTATGCAATCGACGTGCATTCCGATAAACAATGTTTAATTCATTTATATCAGCTGTTTTACCCTGAACATTTTTATCGATGATGTCTTTTAAAGGATTAATGATCAAGGTCAAGGGCGTTCTGAACTCGTGTGAAATATTCGTAAAGAACGAAAGCCTTTTTGCATTGATTTCCTTATCTCTTTCAATAATGATGCGTTCTGTTTCCCGCTCAGCTTTTTCTTTCAAATATTGCGCTTGCGTCTTTTCTGCATTCAGTTTGGCAAGACTCATTTCAAATGCAAGCTTTGCCTGCCTTGTCCTGTATTGCAGGTATTTGTAAATGGCAACGCCTGCCAAAATCAAATAGATTACATATGCCCACCAACTCCTGTACCAGGGAGGCAAGACAATGATTTGTAGCTTTACCTCCTGCGGGTTCCATATTCCGTCTGCGTTGGTGGATTTGATGCGCAGCAAGTATGTTCCTTCGCTGAGATGCGTGTAATTTGCTGTTCGTAATCTTCCGGAATAATTCCAATCTTTATCCCAGCCTTCCAGGTAATAGGCATAAGAAATTTTCCTGGGTGCCGTATATTCCAGGGCTGCAAAGTCAATAGAAAGCACCGCCTCATGAAAAGGAATTGTCAGTGTCTCCATTTGATCACCACGGACCTTAGTAACATACCGGCTTTCCAATGCTGTTGGTAAATTGTTGATGCGTAAACCAGTGATCTTTACAGTAGGAGTTCCTTGACGGGTAGTGATGCTATCCGGGTAAAAGATGTTAAAGCCCTTAATGCCACCAAAAACAAATTCCCCTGACTGTAACCGGTAAGCTGCATTGTATACAAACTGGTTACTCTGTAACCCATCATCCTGGAAATAGTTCTTAAAAGTTTTACGCACAGGATCAAATTGGGAAAGTCCGTTAAAGGTACTCAACCACAAATATCCTTTATTGTCTTCCAGTATGCTGAGCACTGCATTATTACTCAATCCATTTGCATCTGAATACCTTACACTGATTTTGCCTTGTTGCCTGTCAAATAAAATCAATCCTCCGCCTTCCGTTCCTACCCAGAAATTTCCGCCCCTATCCTCAAATATTGCGCGGACAGGCTTTCCTAAATCAAAGTAGGTAAGTTTTTTACCATGTTTATCAATTTTGATCAATTGACTTGGATTACCGGCCCACATGGTCCCGTATCTGTCTTCAGTTAAGGAGACCAGGTCATTAAGTTGCTGATCAAAAACTTCGAATCGATCCTGTTCCCTGTTGAAGCGATACAACTTTCCCTGGCGAAAGGTAGTTACCCAAAGATCCTTATCCCGGTCTTCATAAATTAGTTTTGCTACTTTATTCTCTGTTCCAGTAACATCATTAATGCATTTATAATGCTTAAACGTTCCTGTAGCCTTATTGAATTTATTGATCCCGCCACCGTAAGTGGCAATCCAGATATCATTTAGGTAGTCTTTCCTGATGCAGCTAACCAAATTATTACTCAACGAATAAGGATTGCCAGGTTCATATTTGAAATTGTCAAATCTATTTTGTTTCCGGTTCCAAATACTAAACCCGCCACCATCCGTTCCAATCCATAGGTTTTTGTCAGCATCTTCATAAAATGAATAAACAAAATTATTGACCAGGCTGTTGGTGTTTAATGGATCATGTGCAATTGTTTGGAATTTGTTGTTGTGAGCTTCAATTTTAATGATCCCATCATTCAGCGTACCCATCCATTTCCGGGATTCTCTATCCTCATAAATGGTAAATACAGATTCCCTGGAAGATTCATTTTTGTTTGCTCCGAGTAAAAGGTAATTGATCTCTTCAGTTTTGGTGTTCAGAATATTAACTCCTCCCCCTTCTGTGCCAATCCATAGTTTATGTTGTTGATCATAATAAAGGCTGGCAATCATATCTGAAGTGAGTTTCTTTGATTCTTCATTATAAAGCTTAACCAGGGAGTTCGATGCGATAGAGTACTTGTATACTCCATTAGCTGTTCCTATCCAAAGGTTATCCTGGTCATCAGACTCCATGCAATTGGATGTAACCAATGAATTATTGACCAGTCGCATTTGATGGGAACTGTTATCCAATAAACATAAACCAACGTCCCTGATAAATAACCATGTGCGCTGTTTTTTATCAATTTTTATGGACTGAACAGAATAGTATGATTTTCCTTGTATATAATTACAGGGGATCTGTACAGCTATGTCGGAATTCTTATAACGAATGATCAATCCCCGCCCATCAGTCCCGATTAATACGTTTCCCTTCGTGTCCGTCTTTATTGAATTGACTGACCATGTGATCTTTTCCTCTTTCCTGCTACCATAAGGTAAAAAATAGGCAGGCTTAAACCTGGAAGTGAGTTGATTATAAATTCCTATCCCCTGGCCTGTACCTATCCATAAATTATTTTGAGTGTCTTCACTGATCGTGTATATATAATTATGAGGTAGAGAACTGGTATCACCGAGCTTATTTCTAAAAACTTTAAACTCATAACCGTCAAATCGGTTCAGACCATCATAAGTACCAAACCACATAAAACCGTTATGATCCTGGTAAATGGATCTTACTGAATTGTTGGATAGCCCACGTTCAATTCCCAGGTAAGAAATTGGTGGATGATCCGTTGCCTGTAAATTACCTGTATAAAGAAGCTGAATGATGATAAAGACAACAACATATACCTTACATTCAATTCTCATACATCCAGTTATCGTAAGCCTAAGCCCCGCCACTCCTAAGAAAAACAACGAAGCTTAGTAATTTTAGAATTAATTATTCTTCACTGTTTTATGATCATTCTTATTCAATGCAGACATTGCCATTTTGTTTTTCTTCACTCTAATTGTGACCGGCTTTACCCTTTCAAAAACGTCTACCGGCAAAATATTCCCCTCCTTGTCAAACCTCATAGGCGAAATACAGGTTTCCCGGTTATATCCATTACCATCCGGGATTTTAAAACGGTGGTAAACAATATACCATTCATCCTTGCCCGGAACTTTCACTACCGAATGATGTCCTGCTCCTTTCACTACGCCTTTACCTTTTAATATAGGATTCAAAGTGGCCTTGGTAAACGGTCCCATTGGAGCGTCAGCAACAGCATAAGCTACAGAATAGCGTGGATCTCTTGTGTCATACTCGGACCACATCAGGTAATATTTCCCATTTCTCTTAAAAACAAATGATCCCTCATTATAACCATCAGGCTTGAAGGAGATCATTTTAGTGGAATCATAAGAGATCATATCATCATTCAACTTCACCACATTACACTGTCCCTGGCCAAAATATAAATAAGCAGCTCCATCATCATCTACAAATACCATTGGATCAATCATTTGTCCTCTTCTGCTGCCTTTTGCCACAAGGGGCTTCCCCAGTGGATCCTTAAAAGGACCAGTTGGCTTGTCTGAGACAGCTACCCCAATGTTTACATCAGCTGAATAGTAATAATAATATTTGCCACCCTTCTCTGCTATGGCTGGCGCCCACGCCCTTTCTTTAGCCCAACTAAGATCTTTTGGCAGGTCTAATATGACGCCTTCGTTCTTCCAGTTCACCAAGTCGGGAGACGACCAGCAAGTGAAATAGGTAGACATCCAACCCACGGTACCATCTGTTGTTGGATAGATATAAAACTTATTATTTAATGCAGCAATATGAGGATCTGCAAAGACACCAGGCAATACAGCAGGAGGAGCGTTGAGCGTATCTATTTGCCGTTTCTGACCAAAAACAGAGGATGTTACGAAAATGTAGCAAATGATGATTTTAATGGCTTTCATGTGCAAGACAATTTTTCAAATAGACCTTCTATTTGCTTTTGAGGGGGCAAATTAACAACATTAGCAAGGAAATAAGAGGGGGTAATCCTTATTAAAAGGGGGCATTTTGGTAATTTGCTACAGAATCACAGCCTTGCATTAAAATTAAATTAAGATAGATCAGCGGGTCCAGAGCCCCGCTGATGATTTGTATTATTTATTGGAAGAAGAATTCAATGCCAGTTCATTTTTCCAATCCGTAGTAAATTGATACTTCCCGGATCCGACTTTGATGACCGCATACCCCTGTTCCATTTCAACTTTACCATTCTGATTCAAAGTTGCCAATGCTTTTCCACTCTCCCTGACCAATTCAGGTTTTTCTGCCTGGATATATATAACCGCTGTTGTATTGGCAGGTATTTCAACATCCAACACAAACTTGCCATTTTCTACCTTCCAGGCAGATCTCAACAAACCATACCTGGTCTGCAGGCTTGCATCAACATTCGTAAACCCAGCTCCTGCCTGTGGCTTGATACGGATCTTTTTATAACCGACACCCTCATTATCAGTATCTATCCCTGCCATCACCTGGTACATCCATTCACCAATGGCACCATAGGCATAGTGGTTAAATGAATTCATAGAAGCCGGCTCAAAAGTACTGTCTGGTCTGATACCATTCCAACGCTCCCAGATGGTGGTGGCTCCCCTTTTTACCGGGTATAGCCATGAAGGAAATGTTTCCTGCAACAACAAATTATAAGCAACGTCTGTTTTACCATATCTACTAAGTACATGACAGATGTAAGGTGTGCCCAGGAAACCTGTTGATATATGATTACCGTAGCTCCTGATGTTGTCGACCAATCTATCCGCAGCCTGCTGCCTCAGGTTTTCAGGCAGCATATCAAAATGGAGCGCCAAAACATAGGCAGTTTGTGTGCCGGACACCATCCGGCCATTAGGGGTAACGTATTCCTTTACAAAAGCGTCTTTGATGTTTTGCAGCAATGCTGTGTATTTTGAAACATCCTCCATTTTGCCCAATACTTTCGCGGCATTGATCAGCAACTGGGTGGAATGGGCATAAAAACATTGGGAGATCAGGTATTTATCAGTAATTGCAGTTCTCCCTCCCAGGTCATTATCCACCATAAAGGAAAGCCAGTCTCCAAAATGAAATCCTTTGTTCCACAAGTAATTTCTGCTGGAATCGGTCATATACCGCACCCAGGCTTTCATGCTGGGGTATTGCTCTTCCAGCAATCGTTTGTCACCATAGGCCAGGTACATATTCCAAGGAACAATGGTAGCAACATCTGCCCAGCCGGCTGAACCACTACTTCCAGGTCCCAGTACATTTGGAATAACAAATGGTACACTACCATTAGGCAATTGGTCTGCTGCCACATCTTTGAGCCATTTGGCAAAGAAATTATTGACATCCATATTGAAAGAGGCTGTACGGGAGAATACCTGGGCATCACCGGTCCAACCCAGGCGTTCGTCTCTTTGTGGACAATCCGTTGGAACATCCAGGAAGTTGCCTTTCTGGCCCCATTCAATATTATGCTGCAATTGGTTGATGAGTGGATTTGAAGAAGTAAAGCTACCTGTAGGCTGCATGGCAGAATACAGGGCAATAGCCGTAAAATCTTCCGGCTTCAGTTCACCGGGATACCCAGTCACTTTGATATAGCGAAAGCCATGAAATGTAAAATGAGGCTCAAAAACTTCATCTCCCTCTCCCTTCAGAATGTAGTTTCCTTCAGATTTAGCGGCCCTCAGGTTCTCTGTATAAAAGTTGCCCTTTTTATCCAATACTTCAGCATGATTGATCTTGATGGTGTCACCACTTTTACCCCTTGCTTTGACAATAACCCAGCCTACCAGGTTCTGACCAAAATCAATAACCTGTTCTCCTTTGGGGGTTGTGAAAATTTTAATGGGTTTAAAGGTCTCATGCTTCTGAATGGGCTCATTAAAAGTTGCCACCAGTACATTCATAGGATGGTTCACAACCTTTACACCCGACCATTCTTTATCGTTATATCCTGCTGTGGCCCATCCTTTTTTTTCCTGCCGGGCATCAATGGTCTCGCCATGATAGATCTCTGAAAAACGGATGGCTCCTGTTGATGACTTCCAGCTTTCATCGGAAATAATTGTCTCGGATGTTCCATCATTATAGCTGATCTGGAGCTGAAAGAGTAGTGCAGCATCTTTCCCATATGAATTTTTATTACCACCCCATGCTAAAAAACCTCGGTACCACCCACTACCTAATGTTACGCCCACTGCATTGGCTCCCTGTTGAAGCAGGTCCGCTACATCATACACCTGGTACTGGAGCCGTTTGTTATATGAAGTCCACCCAGGTGTCAGGTAGGCATCTCCTACCCTTTTGCCATTTATTTGAGCTTCATACAAACCATGTGCAGTGATATAAGCCGTTGCCCTTGAAATTTTCCTGGAGGTAGAAAACTCCTTCCGGAAAATCGGGCTGGGCCTTAGTACTGAATCCTCTACAAACCCTGGTTCAATCCATTTAGCCTTCCAATCGGAAGGATTCAATAGTGCCATCTGGAAAAAAGCTGGTTTACTCCAGTCAGATGCTTTACCAGCATTATCCCAAACCCTTACCTGCCAGAAATAGCGTTTTCCCGATTGTAGTGGACTACCTTTATAAACTACATGAACTGAAGAATCTGAAGCGACTTTGCCTGTTTGCCAATCCAAACCGGATTCTTTTGATAAAGAAGATTCATGACCCAGGCGAATTTCATAAGCTGCTTGCAGCACATTTCTTTTTACGGAATTGAGTTGCCAGCTAAAACGGGGCAGCACAACATCCAAACCAATTGGATTATCCCTGTTTTCCGTTTTCAGGTGCTCTACCTTCACTTGTGCCAGACTTATCATGCTGAAGAACTGCATTAGGATGTAAAGGGCGATCAATCTTTTCATAATGGCAAATTAGAATTGCCAACAAGATAATCATAAATCTTTTTTATTGTAAGGTGAACAAAAAAAGCCGCATTCTATAGGTACAGAAATGCCTATAGAATGCGGCTTTAGAAAAATTTAGAAATTTATTGATAGCTAAACTTCACCTTACTCAAAATATATGATGCATCAACAAACTCCAAACCTTGTGCTTCAGCCACGGCTTTATAAGTAACATACCCGTCTAATGTATTGAGACCTTTACATAAAGCTTCATTTTCCCGGCAAGCGGCACGGAAGCCTTTATTAGCGATCTGTACAGCATAAGGCACTGTAACATTGGTCAATGCAATGGTAGATGTCCTGGGAACAGCACCCGGCATATTCGCTACAGCATAATGAACTACATTATGTTTTACATAGGTGGGATCATCATGGGTAGTAATCCGGTCTGTAGTTTCAAAGCTACCGCCCTGGTCAATTGCGATATCAACAATAACAGAACCAGGCTCCATAGTTTTTACCATTTCTTCATTTACCAGCTTTGGAGCTTTCGCTCCCGGAATCAACACAGCCCCTATAACAAGGTCAGATTCTTTCACTGATTGCGCAATGTTGTACGGACTGGACATTAAAGTAGTTATCTGGTTTCCAAAAATATCATCCAGCTCACGGAGCCTTTCAGAATTAACGTCCAGGATGGTAACATCAGCACCGAGGCCCACAGCAATTTTTAATGCATTTGTACCAGCTACACCACCGCCGATGATGGTTACCCTACCACGTTTTACACCTGGCACTCCACCCAGGAGAACCCCTTTCCCTCCATCTGGTTTTTGTAAAAACTGTGCTCCCAATTGAGCTGACATTCTTCCAGCCACTTCACTCATAGGTGTCAATAAAGGCAGTGATCCGTTGGGTAGTTGAACAGTTTCATAGGCGATACCTACAACCTTATTCTCTGTTAATGCCTTTGTCAATTCTGGCTCCGGTGCAAGATGCAGGTAAGTAAACAGGATCAGGCCTTCACGGAAATAACCATATTCTGAAGCAATTGGCTCTTTCACCTTCATCACCATGTCATTATCCCAGGCTTCTGCAGCGGTATCGACAAGCGTAGCACCAGCTTGCTGATATTCTTCATCCCGGAAACCGGAACCAAGACCTGCACTTTTTTGGATGAATACTTCATGGCCAAATTTAACAAGCTGTACCACACCTGCCGGTGTCATCGCAACCCTGTTTTCATTGTTCTTTACCTCTTTAGGTACTCCTATTCTCATGTGATTCGATTTGTAATTAAAAATAATGTACTATTTGGAAGACCAGGAAGGTGAACTAATCATGCCTGGTCCTAATCATTTAAGCTATTTGCTTACCAACCACACCCAATTCCTTGCCGATCCTTGTAAAAGCTTCAATAGCCTTATCCAGGTGGTGTTGTTCATGTGCTGCACTTAACTGCACCCTGATGCGCGCCTGTCCTTTGGGAACTACAGGGAAGAAAAAGCCGATCACATAAATTCCCTCTTCCAACAAGCGGGTAGCAAAAGTGGCGGCCAGCACAGCATCATAAAGCATAATGGGAACAATCGGATGTTCACCTGGCTTAATGTCAAAACCAGCCTCAGTCATTTTGCTGCGGAAGTATTTTGTATTTTGCTCCAGCTTGTCGCGCAATTCTGTAGTCTCGCTCAGCATATCTAAAACAGCAATGGAAGCTCCCACAATGGATGGCGCCAAACTGTTCGAGAATAAATAAGGACGGCTTTTCTGGCGTAACATATCAATGATCTCTTTCCGTCCGCTGGTGAACCCACCACTGGCGCCACCTAAAGCCTTACCCATTGTCCCAGTAATGATATCAATACGACCCATCACACCACGGTATTCATGGGTCCCTCTTCCTGTTTTACCTAAAAAACCGGAAGCATGACTCTCATCAATCATCACGATGGCATCATATTTATCCGCTAAGTCACATATGGTATCCAGTTGGGCAATCGTACCATCCATACTGAAAGCACCATCTGTTACAATAATGCGGCTACGGGCATTTGAAGCTTCCTGGAGCTTGTTTTCCAGGTCCTGCATGTTATTGTGCTCATAGCGATAACGCTGTGCCTTACACAAACGCACACCATCAATAATGGAAGCATGGTTCAGCGCGTCTGAAATGATCGCATCCTGCTCATTAAACAGCGGTTCAAACACACCACCATTGGCATCGAAGGCCGCAGCATATAAGATTGTATCTTCAGTGCCCAGGAATTGCGACATCTTCTCTTCCAGTTCTTTATGAATATCCTGCGTACCGCAAATAAAGCGGACAGAACTCATTCCATAGCCGCGTTCATCAATGGTTTTATGTGCAGCTTCAATTACAGCTGGATGTGAAGAAAGCCCCAGGTAATTGTTTGCACAGAAATTGAGAACAGTTTTTCCTCCAACCTCTATTTCTGCTCCCTGCGGGGATGATATGATGCGTTCAGATTTATATAATCCGGATTTTTTGATTTCTTCTATTTCAGATTGTATGCGTGTAACAAATTTTTCATTCATAACTTAATAATTATTTTATAGAAATAATTTTCCCAAATCAATTACTAACTTCCATTAAATACCATTACAAATACACCAGGCCTACTTTACCATTGACCATTCAGCATTTACGTCTGACGTTTCTTGTTTCACTTTTGACAAATTGTAAAGCATGTCCTCAGTCATCCGTTTCAGATCATATTCATGTTTCCATCCCCAATCGGCTCTTGCTTTCGAATCATCAATGCTCTTCGGCCAGCTATTCGCAATATCCTGCCTGTAATCAGGCGCATATTCCATAGTAAATTCAGGTATATGACGCTTGATTTCTGCAGCAATCTCCTCAGGAGAAAAACTCATTGCCGCCAGGTTATACGATGTACGGATTTTGATTTCTTCAGCTGGCGCTTCCATTAATTCGATTGTAGCCCTGATCGCATCTGGCATGTACATCATTGGCAAACTGGTACCTGGCTCTAAAAAGCAGGTATACTTTTTCTCTTCCAATGCTTCATGAAATATTTCCACAGCATAATCAGTGGTACCACCGCCAGGTGATGATTTATAACTGATCAAGCCAGGATATCTAATGCTCCGGACATCTACGTTATACTTGTTGAAATAATAATTGCACCAGAACTCACCCGCATATTTTGAAATACCATACACGGTAATGGGTTCAATGATTGTTTGCTGAGGACAAGCCTGTTTGGGTGATGTTGGCCCAAAAACGGCGATACTGCTTGGCCAATACACCTTACTCAATTTCTCTTCTCTTGCAATGTCCAGAACGTTCAGAAGGCTTTGCATATTCAGATGCCATGCAAGTGCAGGATTTTTTTCACCCGTTGCAGAGAGCATGGCTGCCAGTAAGTATATTTGAGTGATGCCTTGCCTGATTACCTGCACATGAAGCATTTCCTTATTCATCACATCTAAGGATACATAAGGACCTGTACCTTTTAATAATTCATTTTCTTCTCTTAAGTCAGAGGCAATTACTGCGCTTGATCCATACATCTTTCTTAAGGCTAGTGTCAGTTCTACTCCTATTTGTCCGGAGGCACCAATCACTAAAATTTTCTCTTTTACCATATTTTAATGTTGAGCAATTATGTGTGTGTGAAGCACTTATCCAAAAGTAAATATTTAAAAGTATGAAAACAGTGTGCAATCGTTTGATCTGTCTGAAAACAGATTGATACTGCGGGCATCGGCAAAAGAAAAGAATAAATACCTTTTTTTTGTTCCTTATTCCATAAATGGTTGTTAAGATCATTGTTTAAGTGAGACAAGATTTATTAGCGGCATTCATACCTGGATTACTTTGACTTTCAACCTAAACAAATACTTATTTAGTTATAATGGTCACAATACATATGAATTTTATTGATGTAATATTGTATATCGGGATTTTTGTATTTGGTCTTACAGGTGCACTCAAAGCAAGGTCAAGTTCTATGGATATATTTGGCGCTTTTGTCATGGCCTTTGCTACTGCTTACGGAGGTGGAACTGTAAGAGATGTATTGATAGGCAGGTATCCGATTGGATGGATGAATGATTATTTAGCTTTCCTCCTGATATTTTTAGCCACTTTTATAGCTTTTTTATTGAAAAGAAACATTCGTAAGTTTCACCGCATCTTTTTTTTAACAGATGCCATTGGCTTAGGCTTGTTTACCATCGGGGGCATAGAAATAAGTCTTGACAATCATATCAATAATGTTTACGCAGTCTTGATGGGAGTTATTTCATCCACTTTTGGAGGGCTCGTAGCTGATATCATCAGCAATAAAACGCCATCCCTGCTCAAGAAAGGAGAATTGTATGCTACAGCATCTGCAATTGGGGGAACTGTTTACCTCTCCTTAAATCATCTCCTTCCCGACCCCAATATTCGCATGATAATTTGTGTGGCTTTAATAGTTTTCATCAGGTACATTTCGAAATGGAAACAGATCAATCTTCCTGAAATTTAAATCCTGTAATACTTAACCTTTAAATCTTTACCATAGTTTTTGCAATTCATAAAATTTTAATCATTATAAATATGTAAACATTTCCATTATCTTTGCCGCAGTTCTTAAAAACATCCTTATCAAGAAAGGCTGAGGGAAATGGCCCTTTGAAGCCTTGACAACCTCTCTCGTTTTGAGAAAAGGTGCCAACTCCATCATGGTAAAAAAATCATGAAAGATAAGTGGGATCAAAGCCTAACGAAATCTCTCTAAAATATTCGAAGCTCTTCCCCTTATCCCGGAAGAGCTTTTTTTTTCCTTTAAACATCCTTTTTGGTAAGTGTTATAAAATATCAAAAGCAAAGAGATGAATAACAAAAAACTGGTTATTGGCCTTTTCGGATTTGGCGTTGTTGGCGAAGGCCTGTATAAAGCATTGCAGCAAACTCCTACCCTGCAGGCAACTATAAAAAAAATATGTATCAAAGACCCGGGTAAAAAAAGGGCTGCTCCCGCCAGTTTATTTACTACGGATAGGGATGAATTATTATATGATCCTGAAATTAATGTGATTGTTGAAGTGATCAATGAAGCAGATGCGGCTTTTCATATTGCTTCCACTGCTTTTTTGAACGGAAAGGCTGTGGTAAGTGCCAGTAAAAAAATGATCGCCGAACATCTCACCAAACTCCTTGAACTGCAGAGACAGGTAGATCTGCCCTTTTTATATGAAGCGGCGGCCTGCGCTTCCATTCCGGTGATCCGTAATCTGGAGGAATATTACGATAATGACCTTCTTCATGGTATCCGTGCCATTGTAAATGGTTCAACCAATTATATCCTGACCAGGATGTTTGAAGACAAGCTTACTTTCCCTGAAGCCTTACTTTCCGCACAATCCCTGGGATTTGCTGAAAAAGATCCAACACTTGATGTTCAGGGCTGGGATGCTGCCCACAAATGCTGTATTTTATTGATGCATGCTTATGGGATCATTACTTCTACAGACCATCTGCTCTTTAATGGTATCCAAAATATTTCCGCACAGGATGCCAAGGTTGCAGGTGAAAAGGGTTTAGGAATCAAGCTGGTGGCACAAGCCCGGAAATTGAGAAGTGGAAAAATAGCGGCCTGTGTATTACCCCAGTTTGTTCAGGCTTCTGATTCCCTGCATTTTGTCAGGAATGAATTCAATGGCGTTGAAATAGAAAGCCATTTTGCTGATAAGCAGTTTTTCTACGGGAAAGGCGCCGGCTCCTTCCCCACGGCCTCCGCAGTCCTGAGCGACATTGCCGCTTTAAGATATGATTACAAATATGAATATAAAAAGCTGCACCAGGCGCCAGCAGAGCTTACGGAAGAATATTACCTGAAAGTTTACGTTCGCTTTCAACATTGGAAAGATATTCCCAAACAAAAGTTTGAGAGCATTGATGAAGTTCATGAAGATGGAAAAGGCAAGTATTTAACAGGGCTGATCCATTATAAAGAATTGAAAAACAGTGATTGGTGGAAACTCAACCATACCTCGCTGATTCTTTTACCAGATGCTATTGAAGAAAGCGTTGAAATCAGGAAAATTAAAAAGAGAAGCCTGGAACTGGGCGGAGTTGTATCCTGATTAATTTTTAATTTAATTTATTCCATAGGTAAATACAAGAAAAAATCTTTGCAAAAAAACATTGAGTATTGGATCATAATTTGTCCAATACTCAATTTCCAAACCTTGAATCCTTTCATTTTTCCCGACCTTATAGTGACCTTTTAGAGACCTTATAGAGATGTTATAGAGACCTTACTGCGGTCTAACTGTATAGGTACTCCGTATCTACTCCCAATCAACATCGCTCCAACAGCCCTCCAACTCTCTATCTAACAGCCCGGTTCTCACAACCTTCCCCTTAAGAAAAAAACACTTCATCTTAACTTTGTTCATAGAAAACTTACACCCATGACCCCTTCCCTTCATAAATCAACCACCCGTGGCCATGCTAACCATGGTTGGCTCGACTCCTGGCACAGCTTCAGCTTTGCCGATTATTATGATCCGGCCAGAATGAACTTTGGCGCATTAAGAGTTTTAAATGATGATGTAGTAGCGCCGGGAATGGGCTTTGGCATGCATCCGCATCAGAATATGGAAATCATATCCATACCCCTGGAAGGTGAATTGGTTCATAAAGATAACATGGGCACACGCCAGGTTATCAAACAAGGTGACGTCCAGGTAATGAGTGCAGGCATTGGCATCACTCATTCTGAAAAAAACATGAACCAGGACAGCCTTGTGAAATTCCTTCAAATCTGGATTATCCCCAATAAGCAGAACGTACTCCCCCGCTATGCACAGAAATCATTTTCTACCGATGAATTGAGAAACAAGCTATTGGCAATCGTTGCTCCAATGGGCGATAAAGAAAGTTTACAGATTTACCAGGATGCATGGCTAAGTATGGGCAAACTTGATCAGGATATTGAACTTATTTACGAAATAAAAAAGAATGGCAATGGCGTTTACGCTTTCTTGTTAGAAGGGGATGTAACCATCAATAATATCGTTTTGAATCGCCGGGATGGACTTGGATTAACAGAAGTTGATTCTTTAAACATCAAAGCTAATGTAGCATCAGATCTTTTATTAATAGAAGTGCCCATGGAATGGTAAAACATAGAAAAACTCAGTGCCATGTTTCAGACAATTACAATTCCAAAGCTGCATCTTGAATATAATTCATGGATAGCAGAATTGAACTTTTGCAAAGAGGAAATAAAATTTTATGAAAGACATTTGGAAAATATTATTTCTAAACACAAAAGCACAGAAATCACATCACAGGTAGAACATTTCCAAAACCAGTTCATTCGGCACAAAGAAGTGATCGATGAATTGAAACATGACCTTCACCTGGCAGAAAAACAACTGGCAGCATTTGCAAAGGATTTATCAGACGCCGGCCTCGTGAATATCAAAATGGATAACCATACTAAATTGCGGGATGCAGTACATACACAACGTTGCATATTCGATGACCTGAAAAAGGACTTCCGTCATTTTGAGGCATCCTGCACAACGTAAAGATGTTTTACTTCATTCAAAACTATAGAGTAATTTCAGGTTGAAAATTGAAGAAATGCGATTGATTTATTCCTTAGTCTTTGTTTTATTTACAGCACCTTTATGCTTTTCGCAATCTTTGAATATAATCCCTCAGCCGGCAAGTATCATTAAGGGAAGCGGAAGTTTCGAACTCAACAGGCAAACTGCTTTAGTTGTCCCGGATGAAGAAGACCGGAAAGCTGCACAGTTCTTTAATGATTACCTCAAAGAATATTACGGCTTTAAATTGGGCTTAGCCAATAAAGCACAAAAAAATTCGATTCGCCTTACCACCCGGAAATTTATTAAAGCTCCTGAAAAGGATGCTTACCAGCTTACTGTTAACAGCCAGGGAGTATCCATTGAAGGGGATACCTACCCAGGCACTTTTTATGGCATTCAAAGCCTTATCCAACTCCTCCCCGTCCCTAAAACCCAGTCCCAAGCAACTGATTCCAAATTCGTCATTCCTCATCTAACGATCCAGGACACACCACGGTTTGCTTACAGAGGGCTTCACCTGGATGTTGGCAGGCATATGTATCCCGTTTCTTTCATTAAGAAATATATTGACTATATAGCCCTGCACAAAATGAATTACTTCCATTGGCATCTTACAGAAGACCAGGGCTGGCGCATTGAGATCAAAAAATACCCCGGACTGACGAAAGTAGGTGCATGGCGCGATGGAACGATTATAGGCCGCTACCCTGGTACTGGTAATGACAATACCCGTTATGGAGGTTATTATTCACAGGAAGAAGTAAAGGAAATCGTTCAATATGCAGCTGACCGGCACATTACAGTGATACCTGAAATAGAAATGCCAGGGCATTCTTCTGCTGCATTGACGGCTTACCCCTGGTTAGGTTGCCCTGGTTCAGGGCCTTATAAAGTGGAGCAAACATGGGGTGTTTTTGATGATATTTACTGTGCAGGAAAAGATTCCACCTTTCAATTCCTACAGGATGTTCTGGATGAGGTAATCTCGCTCTTCCCATCCAAATACATTCATATTGGAGGCGATGAATCCCCTAAAACGAATTGGAAGGCGTGTCCTCTCTGCCAGGCCCGCATCAAGGCTGAAGGTTTGAAGGATGAGCATGAGTTGCAAAGCTATTTCATTCACCGTATGGAGAAATATGTGAACAGTAAAGGCCGCACCATTATTGGTTGGGATGAAATATTAGAAGGCGGACTCGCCCCTAAAGCAGTTGTGATGAGTTGGCGTGGAGAAAGTGGAGGTATAGCTGCAGCAAAGGAAAATCATTATGTCATCATGACGCCGGGCAGCCATTGCTATTTTGATTATTCCCAGGCACAAAATGAAGATTCGGTTACTATAGGCGGTTATATCCCTCTTGAAAAAGTTTATAGTTATGAACCCGTCCCCAATGTCCTGGACAAGGATCAGGCTAAATACATTTTAGGCGCACAGGCTAATGTTTGGACAGAATACATGCGGTATCCCAGTAAGGTAGAATATATGATCTTTCCCAGGTTGAGCGCAATCAGCGAAGTTTTATGGACAGCAGCAGCTAAAAAGAACTGGAGTGATTTTGAAAGACGGATGCAAACACAATATCTACGCTACCAACTTTGGAAGACAAACTACAGCAATGCCTATTTTGACATTAAAACAGCTTTACTTCCTGCTCCTGGAAATAAGGGTGTGTTGGTAAAGTTTGAGTCCAAGGATAAAACCGGCAAATTGATGTACCGCATTGCAGGAAAAAGCGCTGCCAAAAACTATACGACACCTTTTGTAATCAATGCAACATCTCATATAACAGGCATCTATTATAAAAATGGCAAATTATTGGATTCAGTCACCATTCCATTACAATTCAACAAAGCAACAGGAAAGAAAGTAACATTGAATGAACCTCCTTCCAAAAATTACCCTGGAGACGGTGCTTTCACTTTAACAGACGGTATTATCAATGATAAAGGATTAAACCGGAGCCGCGAGTTCATTGGTTATAATGGAAATGATATTTCAGCAACCATTGACCTGGGTACTGCTCAAAAAATTGATACGATTGTTGTTCATTCATTATATTCTGCCGGCAGCTGGATATACCCTCCTCAAAGCATAGACGTATCCATTTCAACTGATGGCAAGAGTTTCAAAAAAGCCGGCAGCTCAGATGCTTTTATCAAAATGAATGGTGGAAATGGTAAGCTGATGGTAACCATTTTACCTACATCTGCTCGTTATATCCAGGTTGACATAAAAAACCTTGGAAAAATTCCTGAAGGCAAAGCAGGTGCAGGTGAAAAAGCATGGCTATTTCTTGATGAAATAGAAATTTTGTAAATTATAGTATGATGATGAAACACATCTTTTCCCTTTTGAAAGCAATTACACCATATCAATAAGAACATAAAATTCCTTAACATGGTCGAAGCTTTTGAAAAAATCCCCTGTTTCATTTTCCCGGATATGAATGAAGGCTCTTACTACGCAGCAAAGATCATTGCGCAAACCATCCGTGAAAAGCAGCAAAAAGGAGAAAACTGTGTATTGGGCTTAGCTACTGGTTCTACTCCAAAAGTCCTCTATAATGAACTTGTCCGTATGCATAAGGAGGAAGGCCTGAGCTTCAAAAATGTAATTACTTTCAATTTAGATGAGTATTATCCTATGGAGCGTGAAGCTATGCAAAGCTATTATAACTATATGCATAGGATACTATTTCACCATATTGATATTCAGGCAAAGAACATTCATATTCCCAATGGCGAGCTTCCTAAGGAACAGATCAAACAACATTGCATAGAATATGAAAAACAAATAGAGGAAGCAGGTGGTATTGACCTTCAGATCCTTGGTATCGGAAATAACGGCCATATAGGATTTAATGAACCAGGCTCAAGTATCCATTCAAAAACAAGATTAACCAATCTTGAAAACTCAACACGACTTGCCAACGTTTATGAGTTTGCCAATATTTCAGAAGTACCGCGCTTGGCAATTACTATGGGGTTAAGCACTATTTTAAAAGCCAGGAAAGTTATCTTATTGGCCTGGGGACCAGCAAAAGCTCCAGTGGTACAGCGTGCTGTTGAGGATCATATGTCAGAGCAGGTGCCTGCCAGTTTATTGCAACAACATAATGATTGCATTTTCATCCTTGACAGTTCTGCTGCGGCAGAATTGACCCGTTACAAAAGCCCATGGCTCACAGGTGATATTGAATGGACTCCTCTTATGATCAAGAGAGCTGTTGTCAATACCGCCTTAAAAATCCAAAAGCCAATTTTATCACTTACAAATGTCGATTACAACGAGAATGGGTTAGGAGACCTTATAGTAGAAAAAGGTGATGCTTATGATATAAACCTCCAGGTATATTATATGTTAAGGGATTCCATTACTGGCTGGCCGGGAGGAAAACCAAAAGCGAATTTACCGAACCACCCGGAACGTTCACTTCCTTATCCCAAACGATGTCTTATTTTTTCACCCCATCCGGATGATGATATTATCAGTATGGGTGGAACTTTCCAGCGCCTTCACGACCAGGGACATGATGTTCATGTGGTATATCAAACATCAGGCAATATTGCAGTGACCGATGAATTTGTAACCCGCTTTCTTGATTTTGCAGTTGGCTTTGAAGATATAGCCGGCATCAATAATGAGAAGTCTGTTCAAATACTACAGCAGGTGCGTAGTTATTTATCAAAGAAAAAAGATGACCAGGTGGACACTGCGCAAATCAGGGCTATTAAGGGATTAATCAGAAGATGCGAGGCAAGAGCCACTTGCCGATATGTTGGCATCAAGGAAGAAAATATACATTTCCTCGATCTGCCTTTTTATGAAACAGGCACTATAGAAAAAAAACCTATGGGTGAGGATGATGTAAAAATTACTATTGATAAACTACAATCAATTAAACCTCACCAGGTATATTGTGCAGGTGATTTGGCCGATCCTCATGGTACACACAAGGTTTGCCTTGATATAGTAATGGAATCACTTCGCCGATTGAAAAATGAAGGAGTCAATTGGATCAATGATTGTTGGGTATGGTTGTATAAAGGAGCATGGCAGGAATGGCGCATTGATGAAATTGAAATGGCTGTACCAATGAGTCCCGACCAGGTATCTAAAAAAAGGTATGGTATATTCATCCACCAATCGCAAAAAGACATGGTTCCTTTCCAGGGTTCCGATGCAAGGGAATTCTGGCAAAGGGCCGAAGAACGGAATGCGGCAACAGCCAATTTGTATGCCCAGTTAGGATTGACACAATATGCCTCCATGGAGGCATTTGTGAGGTGGAAGTATTAAAATCATTTCAGACTCTATTTTCAAGAAGTGGAACATTGTTCAAGCTATCTGTTCCTTTTCATAAAAAACAGTAAAAGCTGAAAGGTTTTTACTGTTTTTTATGAAAAATATTTGGCTGATATACAACTGCGTCTTACTTTTGCACTCCACAAAACAAATGGCCCCGTAGCTCAATTGAATAGAGCATTTGACTACGGATCAAAAGGTTTCAGGTTTGAATCCTGACGGGGTCACGAAAAAGCGAATCAAATCGCACCAAAAGCCAGCAAAACATTGATTTTGCTGGCTTTTTTGTTTTTTAACCTACCAAAAGATTCAAATTTTCGCAACGTGTAGGTAAACTATTCGGTGAACCAGGAATTTTTCCAAAATCTGGTTCACCGGATTCCGCCGAAAGCCTTATCCACTGCAGATTTGAAAGGGGTCAAAGTGCACGTTTCTGCCTAATTTTCTTCACCGTTTCCAATATGAGTTCACCCGGAATTTTTAACCCAAAAAATGAAGTGTATGAATCGGAAACACACCTTTTCACTACTCCCCTTTGTCCGGGAGCACAAGAAAAACAAAGAGGGACAAATACCCGTGTATCTACGTATTACTGTGGATGGAAAAAGAAGTGAACTCTCCACCAAAACTTATGTCGATCCTGGAAAACGGAATGAAGGTAAGGGAAGGGTTAAGGGTACCAATGAAGAGAGCCGAAGATTAAACAACGCTATTGAAGCCTTTCGGGGCTCGTAACCTGTACAATCATTTCCTGGAAAAAGGAAAGATCATCACCTCGGAGCTCATTTAAAATGAAATGACAGGCCTGGAGCATAAGAAAAGAACACTAGTCCAGTCCTTTGACCAGTTTGTGCGCGGAATAGAACAAAAAATCGGCAATGAGTATGCAGCAGGTACCGTCAAAACTGGAAAGTAACTCAGGGGCATTTAAAAGAGTTTATGCAAAACAGTTATGGGATCACAGACATTGCAATTAAAATACTCAACCTACAGTTCCTCCTTGATCTTGAATTCTATGCACGTACAACCTGGAATTGCCAGACCAATGCGGTAATGAAACACATCCAGCGCATAAGAAAAATAGTGAACAAAGCTATTGCCAGTGAGTGGTTAGACAAAGATCCTTTTATTGGTTACGAGGGTAAGCAGGAAAAAACCAGCCGAACCTTTTTAACAGAAGAAGAATAAAAATGGGTGGAGAACAAAATGATCCGAATGGAACGCCTGGAAAGAGTACGCGACATTTTTGTTTTCGTTTGTTATACAGGCCTGGCATATGTGGACGTAGAACAACTTACGCAGGACAACATTGTTATTGTCATTGACGGCAAAAAATGGATTTACACTATGAGGGAAAAAACAGATGGAAAATCCAACATCCCTCTCCTACCCAAGGCTTTAGCCATCTTAGAAAAGTATAGGGATTATCAAAGGGCAAAAAAGAATGGAAAGTTATTGCCAGTAATCACGAATATCAAAACGAATGAATATTTAAAAGAAATAGCGGATATATGCGGGATCAAATAGAACCTCACCTTTCACATAGCGCGGCATACATTTGCAACCACGGTGACTCAAACCGATGGCGTACCCATTGAGACAATGAGTAACATGTTAGAACATACGAAAATTACCACTACTCAGATATATGCGAAAGTGCTGGAAAATAAGGTGAGTAATGATATGCTTATATTAGAAAACAAATTGGCAAATGTCAATTGATTATTATTTTATTTCATCGTATCCCTTCGGCTAAGTGCATATTGTTGAGCTGGTCTAAAATCCGTAAGGATTATTTTTTATAGTGATGAGGTAGTAGTTCTTGAACTCGGTTTACAGGGTGGTCTGCAATTTTGTGAAGAACATCTTTAAGCCAGCTATATGGTTCTATACCATGCATTTTACAGGTGCCTAGTAAGCTGTAAAACATTCCGCTTCGCCTGGCTGCTTCGTGGGATCCGGCAAACAAATAATTTTTCCTGTCCAAGGCTACCGGGGTATGCTGTTTTCAACCGGATTGTTGTCAATATTCAATCGGCCATCAGCGGTATATATGAACAATTTATGCCATCGTTCTATACTATAAGCGAGTGCTTTGCCAATCGCGCTTTTGGGTAGTACATGCAATTATTGCTGTTGCATCCATAGCCACATTCCTTTGAATATCGGATCAGCTTTTTTGTTTCGAACAACTTTTAGTTCTTCAAGGCTCAGACCCGGCGAGGCACAGTGTCCTCAGGTTAATAGTTGGGTAACAGTCAATCCGATCAAATGTTGAAGTGCAAATTATATGTCTACTAAAAAGCCCTCTGTATAGGAGGGCTATCAATAAAAACTTTCAACAAAGGTAGGATCAAGTCGCAATCGCCCCTTCAGATTGTCGTTTTAGCCCCCCATAGCTTGAGATGGTGCTCGGTACATTTGTGAAAACAAATCAGTTAAATATGCGAAAGTTGATAATGAAGATGTCGGTCTCGCTCGATGGTTTCGTAGCCGACTCTGATGGCCAAAAGGATTGGCTTTTCAAGACTGGGGACGAAGAGTCATTGGCTTGGAGTGTCGACAAAATCCGCCAAGCAGGGCTGATTATTATGGGTAGGAAATCGTTTGAGACGATGGCCCCTTACTGGCCGACTGCGACCGGACCTTTTGCCGCACCGATGAACGAGATCCCCAAGGCCGTTTTTACAAAGAATGGATTTAAAAGCATCGATTTTATGCAAACGATTTCTAGGGAGCAATCGCCCGCCGTGGCTTCCTGGGCCGAAGCGCGGGTTTTCGATGGCGATCTTGCTGAAGTGATCAGGGAACTTAAAGCCGAGCCAGGGAAACCGATCGTATCATTTGGTGGTGCGGGATTTATGCAGAGCCTAATAGCAACAGGTCTCATTGACGAATACCACCTGGCCATCCATCCTGTCGCATTAGGTTCGGGGTTGCCAATCTTCACCGGTCTAAAAATACCGCTTTACTTGAAGTTGGGCGAGGTAAAGGTTTTTCCGAAGGGGGTCATAGCACAGACTTACCGTGCTTAAGTTTACATTCTATCAACACTAAAAAGTCAACCAGAAAGAAGAAAAAAACATCAGTAACAAAAATCAACTTCTAAAAACCAGGTTTTTAGAAGTACCCATATAATAAAAAGTAAAAAGCGCAGTTTTAATGACTGCGCTTTTTTTAATGCATTTTTTGGAAAACCATTCATGCGGTTAACCTCCAATGGGCATGTTGCCAATTGGCTAATTGCCTATTTCTTAACAACAGGGGTATCAACCGGCCAGTCATCCGTACGGAATAAATTGACGGGTAGCCCATCTTTGGTGAACAGGTTAGGCATCGCCCCATTGCTAAAACCGAACCGGACAGCCACAGGCTTTTTTACTTCTTTGTTCCATACAACCACTGAACTGCCTTCAATTTTAGCCTGGGCCGGAACAAATTGCTGATCCTCCCCTGCAATATAAAACTCGGTAGGCGCTCCCCCTTTGCTGATAAGCCCACTGCCAACCTGGTCAAAGGAAATGCGGATCTTGTCCTTTTCAACACTCATGCTTTGATATACCGGGCTTTTATAGGGCAGTCCGCTTTTTCCATACGTCTGCACTAAAGCATAATTCGCTAATCGCAGACCTACTTCCTTTTTCATCTTTGGATGTATGTCATTGACATTATCCACCAGGTCGCTGACCACCACCATCCCGGTGTTGGGGTATGTCCTGCTTTTGGTTTGCGACTCCCTGAGCAAGGGGGCAACATTCATGTTGCCGTAACCTGCAAAAGGAGCGATCTGCACATAGTAAAAAGGAAACTCCTTGTGCCAGGCTTTACGCCAGGCACCAATCATTGTGGTAAACAGCGACTGGTAAGAATTCGCAACACCCGTATTGCCTTCCCCCTGGTACCAAATCGAACCAGCAATCGTATAGCTGGTAAGCGGATGGATCATGGCATTGTAACTAAAACCTGGCTGCACGGGCCACCATTGCGAAGCATTCAGCAGTTGGGCGGCCTGTTTCAGGATGGGATCCTTTTCCACCGGCTCTTCCGGCGTCCATACTTCGGCGGGTGTACCCCCCCAACTGGCATTGATCAATCCTACAGGTGCATTTAATTCCTGTTGGATTTTCTTGCCAAAAAAATAACCAACCGCACTAAAGCGCTTCATATCCTCCGGATTACAAACAACCCACTTTGCAGCCACATCATCCTGGGGATATGCAGCCGTTGCTTTTGGAATATGAAAGAAGCGGATGCTTTTGTTGTTAGCATGGGCAACCTCGTCTTGGTAGGGTAGCCCCCAGTTCACGTTCATTTCCATGTTGCTTTGCCCACTGCAGACCCAAACTTCGCCAACCATTACATCATCTAACTCTATAGAACTGTTCCCCTGAATAGATATCTTATAGGGCCCTCCTGCAGCAGGTGTTTTTACCGTCACACTCCACTTTGCGTTGCCCGAACCAACCGCAGAATAAGTGGTTGTGTCCCAAGTGGTATTGATCTTGATCTTTTCACTGGGAGCACACCAGCCCCACAATTTTACGTCACTGTTTTGTTGCAATACCATATGACTGCCAATAATTGCGGGCAAACGCAACTGCGCAAATAATGTTGGCAAACCAGCCAACAAGGAAAACATTATAGTAAATAGGTAACTTCTTTTTTTCATGAGATTTGGGAATGAAATTTAATGTATGATAAATTAATTGTAGTGAAATTATGTCATTGTAATAGCTTCCTGAAAAATGGCTGCTTCATATACCTGTGGCATAGTAGGACCATCACTATTCCAATTACGATAAACTCCAATACCGCTCGTAAAAGTTTCAAAAATATATAGCATTAGCCTTCTCCGTTAATAAATAAGTACAATCATTTGGTACTGGAAAGACGCAACATTAATACATCATGTGCCGGAACCATTGTTTTCATATCTTTTTTGGTAGTACCAATATCTTTCTTCATCCACAAATCACGGATCTTATAAACAGTATGTTTCACATCAAGTTGTTTATGGAAGATCGTATCAGCAACTTCTTGCGCGCTCCATTTGAATTCTATAGTTTGTGGCTTAGTGCCTCTGTTGAGAAAACACAAGGCCCAGTCATCATTCTTCAAAGGTTTAAACCAGGTTTCCACACTGTCTTTCACTGCATACTGAAAACCCTGAATACCCAAAGAATCCTGGTTTACAGCAATGACCTCCTTATTGGTTAGCACTTCAATAGTTTCACTCGTCATGCTGCGTAAATCATTACCGGCAATCAATGGAGCGGCTACCATGGCCCACATGGAAAAATGAGCTCTGTCTTCACTAGGCGACAATTTGCCGTTTCCGATTTCCAGCATATCCGGATCATTCCAATGCCCGGGTCCTGCATACCTGCGCAAATTTTGCTGCATATCAAGTATTTGCATCACCCCCCAGGATTTCCAGGTACCATGGTCTTCAATACAATCGAAGCAATTGAATATATCGCCTGTAGTGCGCCACAAATGTCCCACAGTTCGCCCCCACTCCCACGGTTGATCATTGCCCCATTCACATATACTCAACACCACAGGCCTTCCCGCCCTACGTAAAGCAGCAGCCATGGTCTTATAAGCGCCTTCTGCTTTCAAGCCTTCTGTGTTGCACCAGTCATATTTCAGATAGTCCACACCCCAACTGGCATAGGTTTGGGCATCCTGGAATTCATAACCCCTGCTACCAGGTCTGCCGCCACAGGTTTGCGAACCTGCATCAGAATAGATACCAAGCTTCAACCCTTTTGAATGTACATAATCGGCAAGGGCTTTCATACCCGAAGGAAATCTTTTGGGATCAGGATGAATGAAACCAAGTGAATCACGCTCTCCATGCCAGCAATCATCGATGTTGATATAAGTATAGCCAGCATCCTTCATTCCGGTGGAAACCATAGCATCTGCCATTTGCCTGATCATATTTTCATCTACATGGCAGGCAAACCTGTTCCAGCTATTCCATCCCATAGGCGGCGTAAGAGCAAGCCCCTCAAATTTATTATAGTTCTGTGTGTAATTATTTCCCTGGCTGAAGCCGACATCAGCAATCAGTAGCATAGCTATTATTATCAAACAGTATTTATTCATCTTGCTTACTATTTCATTTATTTTCAAACAGATGTTTTAAAAGTCCTTCCCCGAAGGGAAGGACTTTATTCCATAAGATGTATGGATTGAAAAGATTAACGTCATTGTCTATTTCCTGACAATCTTTTGCGCTAGTGATTTTGTACCGGCAACAATTTTTAAAACATATACATCTGCGGGCATATTGGTCATGTCGATCGTAAGCAATGTATTAGTTGCTTTCCCTGCAAAAACGATCTGCCCTGCGGAGTTGAACAGGTAAATTTTACCGCCTTTTAATTCTTCTGTTAACTGTACTGTGAGCTCACTGGTAACCGGATTGGGATATGCCGAAACTTTAAGAACAGGCACATCCGGCTGCGGGATAATATTTGTAAGAGCTCCATTGGCACCCGCTATACTGCCAGATTCAATATAAACAATTCCTCTGCCGGCTGTGCTCATATAAACACGCCCATATGTGTTCATGTCTCCCACAACAAACTGACCATTACCAGGTCCGCCCCACTCGTGCGCATCGTCGTTTATTCTTGTCCAGGAAACACCCTGGTTGGTTGAGCGGTACAGCCCTTCTACGCCACTGATGGTACCCCAGATATAAATCGTAGGATAGCTTGCGCCTGTTGCTGTTTTACCAAAGCCTACCGCTGAACATGCAGTAACCGAATTTATTTTTATTTTGTCCAAAACTTCTATGCTATGATGGCAATAATTACCGAACTGGATAAATCCTTGCTGCCCAGCCCCCTCCACTTGCCAGTTGGGCTTTCAGCTGATCTTTTGAGCTAACCTTTACCACCTCGCGCTTATAATCTGTCCCATTTTTATCGGCATTAATGCCGTCTTTAAAGATCACAGCTTCATAGTTGCCATTTCCCAAGAAAGACAGATCAATTGTTAGCGTTCTTGCATCCCAGTTTGTCATGGCTCCAACATACCATGTATCACCCTTTCTTCGGGCCATTGCCAGGTATTCTCCTACTTTTCCGTCCAATGCAACATTCTCATGGAATGTTGTGGGAACACTGGTAATAAAATTTGTACATTCCTGCTCTTTCCTATACTGATCAGGACTGTCGGCAAGCATTTGTATGGGCGCTTCATAGATTACATACATGGCCAACTGGTGGCACCGGGTGCCTTTGCTCATGGGTGCAGCTTCAATGGCTCTAAAGTTTTCTTTATTAGCATTTCTCATGGCCCCCGGTGTATAATCCATAGGCCCTGCCATCATTCTGATAAATGGAATACTTACTGCATAACGAGGTGCATCTTCATCAGCCCACTTTACATTTTCCAAACCCTTCACACCCTCGTAATTAACTACATTCGGATAGGTCTTTTGCAAACCTGTGGGTTTAAAAACACCATGATAATCAAGGATCAGCTTATGCTCGGCTGCCTTCTTTGCTATTTCAAAAGTGGATGCTACGGCTATCTGGTCATCACGATCAATAAAGTCTACCTTGAATCCTTTCACACCCATTTTGGAATACAAGGGGAAGATGGTATCTATAGTTCTGGTTAATGCCTGCCAGGAGGCCCAGAGGATTACCCCCACGCCTCTTTCATTCCCATATTTAACAATTTCCTGAATGTTCATACTGGGGTTTACTTTGGTTAAGTCAGTTTTCTCTGACCAGCCCCAGTCAATAATGATGTATTTAATGTTATTGGTGGAGGCAAAATCGATATAATGTTTATAGGTTGCCGTGTTCATGCCAGCTTTGAAATCCACTCCGGTGATATTCCAGTCATTCCACCAATCCCAGGCAACCTGACCAGGCAGTATCCAACTTACATCAGCTATTCTGGATGGAGAAGCAAGCTTTTGCACCATGTCATTGTCTAATAATTCTTTGTCGTTTTCGCTGATCACAATAGCACGCCAGGGGAATACCCGGGTGCCATTGGTGTTGGCGATGTAGTCAGCACGTTTGGTAGGAATTAAATTCATGTTTACATAGCCACCTACTTTCACTTCTAAAGGAAAAGGAGCAAATACTCCTTTGAATCCTTTTCTGGTATCATTGATGTCGAGGTACATGCCGGGGTAGTCTTCCAGATCTGCTTCCAGGATCACCACTTTCTTGTTCTGTCCAACATCTACCATGAGTGGTAAAAGTGCCAGGGAGTCTTTGGCAAATTCTGATATCCTGTGTTCATCATAAAGGGCTTCAAAAGAAGAATTGAATATTTTACCCTCTCTGTAGTCCCACATATAAGGAATAAGAGCTTTATGATCTGCAGTAAAATTGAAATTGGCTGCTTCATTTTTAATAACAGTTTTACCTTTTCTCCTGGTGAAAAACCGGTAAGCTACTCCTTCATTATAAGCCCTGAAGATCACCCCATAATCTCCCCGGAAGTTAAGGGTGAGCTGGTTGTACTGATCCTGAATAATATCCTTCTTATAAAAGTTAGGTTTGATGGTGTTGTTTACTGTTTCAGGCTTTGAAGAAATTACTCTTACATTTTTACCAAGGGTTTCGTCCCCTTCCAGCTTCATTGCAATCGGAGAGGGAGCAATCACCAGCTGTTTGTCATGCCACATCGACCACTGCAGCTGTCCTGCTGCATCAACTAGTACCTGGATCTTGTTATTGGGAGAACTTAATTGATACTGCTGGTTCTTTTGTGCGCTAACCATAGCAGCAAACAACATCATCAGATTTACGAAAGATATTCTTTTCATTGTGTTATTTGTGTAAAAAGCAACTTTATATAGGATGTTCCGAGTTCGATTTTGAGTAATAACATGTTGTTGAATAGTTTAGGCTTTATTGTTTGTCAGTCAATAGTAAAAGCAAACTTAATTTCCACATACAGCAATTCATTCAAAATGGGGTTGGTTGAACCCGGGGTAAAACTAGGCGCTCAAGCCCTTCAGCGGGGTATCCAAATATCTCTGATTAGGTATTCATTTGTCTACGCTCCTTGATTTTCAGGCATTTGTGAAAAGCTGTACCGCCTCATGCCGCAGGGCAGGCCGGGCACATTTAGGATGCTTTTTGCTTACTCTTTTCCTGGAGGTAGTGGGAAGGGAGCACCCTGAACTCCTCTTTGAAACACTTGGTGAAGTGTTTTGGATTGTTGTAGCCCACTTCGTAGGCAATCTCGGCCACCGTCTTGCCGCTTTTCTCCAGCAGCTGGGCAGCCCGCTTCATGCGGATGGAACGGATGAACTCCAGAGGCGTCCTGCCGGTAAGGGAAAGAATCTTTCTATACAAGGCCGCACGGCTCAGGCACACTTCCTGGGCTAGATCTTCCACCGAAAAGTCCGGGTTGTCCATGTTTTTTTCCACGGCAGCCAGCGCCTGTTTAATGAACTGTTCGTCCAGCGAGGTCACGGTGATTTCACTGGGATTGACCTCGATCTGCTTTTGGAACTTTTTCTGCAGTAGCTTTTGCTGGGCCAGCAGGTTGCGGATACGGGAGGCCAGGATCTCGAACGTAAACGGCTTGGTGATGTAGTCGTTTACCCCGATACCAAAGCCCTCCACCTGCTTTTCCTCGCTTCCCATAGCCGTCAGCAGGATCACAGGGATGTGGGCTGTAAGGGTGTCGGTCTTGATCTTTCGGGCCAGCTCAATGCCGTCCATTACCGGCATCATGATGTCGCTGACTACCAGCTCGGGGTTGAGCTTCTGAATCTTCTCCCACCCCTCCGATCCGTTCACCGCTTCTTCCACGTGGTACGACCCTTTCAGGTTTTCCTTAAGGTAAAAACGCAGGTCCTCGTTGTCTTCCACCACCAGGATGGTCTTTTTGTGGCCTTTGCCAGACTCCGGTTCTTCTGTCGGCACTTCCTTATTGGTAATTGGTATGTGCACGGGTTGATCTGTTGACATCTGTTTAAAGATTTTATATGCCGGAATAGTTACCGTAAAACAGGTCCCCTTTTCCGGCTCGCTCTCTACAGAAATGTCTCCGTTGTGCAGTTTCACAAATTCCCTGGTAATGGATAAGCCTATACCCGTACCTGTGTTGGCCATGCTTTCCGGTATTTCATTTTGAAAGAAATGCTCAAAAATGCGTTCATGTTTATCAGCCGGAATACCAATGCCGCTATCTTTCACCTGAATACTCAGCGATCCGTGCTCTGCTCCTTCTTCTGGCGCTTTATAAACCAGGTTCACATCGATGGTGCCACCATCCGGTGTAAACTTAAAGGCATTGGAAAGCAGATTGAACAGGATCTTTTCAAGCTTATCCTTATCAAAATAGATTTCTAACTTTTCAATGTTGGAATCAAAAGATAGCCGAATGCTTTTTTTATCGGCAATATCTGTAAAAGAACAAGTAATGTCTTCGGCAAATTGAACTATATCGCCAATAGCAGGATGAAGCTTGATTTCCTGTACTTCCATTTTTCGAAAATCAAGCAGCTGGTTTACCAGGTTGAGCAGTCTTTTGGCATTCCGGTGAATTAACTGGTATTGTGATTTTAATGCGGGCTCAGTTGCCGAACCTATCATTTTTTCGAGCGGTGTTAAAATCAGCGTCAAGGGCGTTCTGAACTCATGACTTACATTGGTTAAAAAATGGATCTTCATCTTGTCCAGTTCATGCATATGCTGCGCTTCCTTTCTTTCCTGCTCCAGGGCAAAACGCATTTTGGCCCGCTGAATGATCATTCTCCGGGCAACATATAGAATAACCAGACCCACCAATACATATAGCATATACGCCCAAGGCGTTTTCCAGAAAGGAGGCAATATGATGATGTTCACTGCAATACCTTTTTCATTCCAAATGCCATCTTCATTAGATGCTTTTACGTAAAAGGTATATTTTCCGGGATCAAGATTGGTATAGGTTACTTTGCGTGAGTTACCGTCGGTGAAAAGCCAGTTGTTGTTAAATCCTTCCAACCTGTATGCATACTTGTTCTTTTGAGTATTCATATAACTGAGCGCTGCAAACTCTATAGAAAAAATATCCTGATCGTATCGAAGGGTAATCACGTCTGTTTCACTGATGGCTTTTTGCAACACAACACGGTTACCGATCTTTTCGCCGGGCGCAACCATACGGTCAAACACCTGCAGGCCGGTTAATACCACTGCAGGTTCATGGGTATTGATCTTTAAAATTGCCGGGTTAAAAAGATTAAAACCATGAGCACCACCAAATATGATTTCCCCGCTACTGGTCCGTAGGGCTGCATTTAAATTGAACTGTTTTCCTTGCAGGCCATCAGCCCGGTCGTAATTCAGGCAATTGATGGTGTAGCCTTTTGCTGGCGAGCCATTGTATGTTATTCTACTAATGCCGTTGGGTGTACTGATCCATAAATTTTGTAATTTATCTTCAACAATATTCAAAATGGTATTATCCGGCAAACCGTCTTCTTTTCTAAAGACCTGAAAACTATTATTACCGGGATTATAGATGTTAAGACCATCCCTGGTTCCCACCCAAACTGCACCCCGGCTATCCTGGAGAATCGAATTAATATTATCGTTGCTTAATCCGGTACTTGATGAAAGCAACTGCTTGAAAGATGCTGAATTGTTGAATTTCACATCAATACCGTAGGAGGTCCCTACCCACAAATTGCCTTGCCTGTCTTCTGTTATACAGGAAATATATCCTGCATGTACTGAATTAGGCACATTCGGTCTGTAATGAAAAAAGCTATTGGTATTCGGATTAAATCTTTCCAATCCCGCTTCGTAGGTGCCAATCCAAAGATTGTTATTTTTATCTTCATAAATTTCCCAAATGCGGTCATCGGCCAGGCTGTTTGTGTCTTTGTTATTATGGCGATAATGTTTAAAGGTTTTACCATCATAACTATCCAGCCCGCCGAAATAGGTACCTATCCATAATATATTGTTGTGGTCAATGCAAAGGCTCACAATCACGTCGTTGCAAAGGCTGTTATCGTTGGCGGGATTATGCCTGAACTGTTTAAAGCTGTTAGAAGTGCGGTCAAAGTAGATAAGCCCGCCCCCGTTGGTACCAATCCAGATATTGCCCCTGGCATCTTCTGCAAAACGGTTTACATCGTTGTACGGAAGACTGGAAGCATCTGATTCCTGGTGATTGTATAAAGGAAATTTGTTAATGCCCTCATGATAAAAATTGATACCCTGCTTATATGTGCCAACCCACATGATGCCGAGATCATCTTTATATACTTCTGTAATACTGTTTTGAGATAAACTTTTATCATCCCCCTCTTTATTAACCAACACCTGAACACGCATGTTTCTTTTATCCAGAATATTCAATCCGCCATGATCGGTAGCTATCCACAAAAGTCCTTTATTGTCTTCCGCCATGCTCATTATGATATTACTGCTTAATATCGACTTCCCTTCATCTTTCGCAATATGCTCAATCGTATTATTTTTAATATTAACCCTGTACGCGCCATTGAATACACCTCCTGCATAGATCCAGCATTCATCCTGTGAATCAACAAAAAGACGGTAAATATTTTTTTTGTCATTCAGTTTTTGTTGCAGCAAGGTTGTTCGGGCAATAATTTTTTTTGATGCAGCATCTACCTTTTCAATAAGGCCATTGCGATATACAATCCAGATATTATTTTTTGAGTCAGTTTTTATATCTGCTATGGTAACCGGTGGCAGGGATTTATTCGGGCGTAAAGAAACAACCGGTTTGTTATTTTCAAAATAGTAGATACCGCTATCTTGATAAACAAACCAGTATCCGGTGCCTGCCTGAACTATATCGCTGAGGCCGTTGCCCGGGAGACCCAATTGTTGCAGGTATTTATTTGCACGGCGGTCAAATCTTTCAGTTACAGGGTCGTAAATATTAAAGCCGGTTCTTAACTGAATCCATAATTTATTAAAAGGGCCGACTACAATTTTTGAAATATAATCATCACTCAGTGAAGTGGAATCTTTAATAGAATGATGGAATGTTTTAATTACATAGCCATCATACCGGTTGAGGCCACTGAAAGTGCCAAACCACATAAACCCGCGGCGGTCTTTATAAATCGCAGTTACCTGATTATGCGACAAACCCTGGCTAAAATCAAGATGTCGAAAATGATAAGCAGGCTGCTGAGCCCGTAAATTACCAGTACAGAAAAGGCAAGCAATCACAATTAACTTAACAAACAAGCGCATACAAGACAAATGTCGTGTAATTAAGGTAATTAAATGCTTCCCATTTCTCGTTTAATTGAAAGTTGCTAAGTGGCATTATTGAGGTCCTTTAGACTGCAACAAAATACATGCTCCGCCTCCTGGAGCCAATTTTACCTCAATCGTTTGGTTGTTGTTTACCACTCTTGTTGCACTTAAATAACTTTCCTTGTTGGTCCGGAAATCTGCATCTGTACCATCCTGAATAATGAGCGCTTCGTATTCCCCTTTGCCCAGGATGGACAATGGAATTTTAATGGTTCTAGCTGTTTCATTCGTAGCAGCAGCGATCAACCAGTTTCCATCTGCAGCCTTCCGTGCCATTACAATATATTCCCCTATGTCACCGCTTATGGTCTTGCTTTCCTGCCAGGGCATTTTTTCTGCACTGATAAACCTCAGAAGCTCAGGATGTTTGTTATAGTACTCCGGTATGTCCGGAATAATTGTAGCACCCGAAAAAGTAATCAGCGTCCGGGCAGCCTCCGCTGTAATAGTGGAAGGCACCGGCATTGGGTTATCTATCCTGCCCTGCTGTGTCATCTCCATCGTACCATTGTTCATATCAAGGGGACCTGCCAGCATATTTACAAAAACTGCCGTAACAAATGTCCTTGGTTGGAATACACGGTGGGCATCCAATTGAGCCTGACAATACTCGCGTGTTACCGCATTGGGCCAGGTGCGCATCTGTCCATAAGGATGAACAGGATCATCATGGAAATCAACCAGTAAACGGTTTTCAGCACATAACCGGGTGATCAGTCGTGTCCGCTTATTTTTTTCTTCATAGTTTCCGCTCATGAATCCATATTTCACTCCAATAGCTCCCCAACTTCCATACTGTCTGATGGTTTGCTCCATTGGGAAAGCCTTCCCGCCTACGTCATTCAGATACAGCCAGATGCCTACACCCTTTTGCTTTCCGTAAGCAATCAACTGATGAACCTGATCTACCTTACCGCCTTTTAAGGGATCTGATTGCTTGTCAAATTCAGGTCCATACCAGTTGGCATCCAGCACCAGCGAAGGAAAACCATTAGCGGCAGCAAAATCCACCATGCGTTTCCAGGAAGGCAGCGACATTTCATAGGTAAATCCATTTACCTGCGCTCCGTTGATACGCCAGTCCCAAACAGCCACGCCAGGCTTTACCCAGGAAAAATCTGTGCCGGCAGCAGGCTCAGGATTCAGAAGTTCAAGTAGGTGAGCATCTATCAACTCCCCGGGTGTTCTTCCATACTGGATCACACGCCAGGCTTTGGCACGCTTGGAAGGCACACGAAATAAGGTCGTTCCTTTCTCAGACAACAATACCAAGGGTTCACCGCTTTCCAGTGCAGCTTCATGAACAGCCATATAGCGGTAGTCATCGGCCTTAATGGTCATAACAGGCTTACGGATGCCCTCTGCTTCTTTTAGTTTTTCAGGGCCGATGTTATGAGCTTCCACTTTATAATACCATGCCGTGAAATTATCCGCAAAGTGGAACTGCGTCAGTTCTTGCTCAGCTTCTGCATTTTCATATCGAAATGCAAAGCCATTATTATAGAGTCTGGCCTTAATGGTATAGAGATCAAAAACAAGGGTAAGCTCCCGGTATACGTCAGGCACTGTGCTGCGCTTGCCCCAAACAGGTTTCCATACTTTGTTCACCGACCTGATCTGATTGCTTTTGTAAACAGGTTCCCCCTGCATATCAAGGCCAAGTCGGGAAGGCTGAAGCAATAGTTTTTTATCAGCCTGAAATGTATAATAGATATGCCCTTGCTGGTCTTTTAAAAATTGCACACTTAGTTTCTGATCAGGTGATTGAAAAGAGACCAGCCTTCCTGTTGGTTGTGAAAACAATAACAATGGAGCTATGAAAAAAACAAAAAGCCAAACGAACAGTATAAACTTGTTATTCATTATGTAGGGATAATTTAGATGGTGAATCACACGAAAACTATAAAAGTCATTTTGATTACACAGTTTTATACACTTGCCTAATTTGACTTTTTATTAAAAGGTAGACTCAACACATTAAAAGAAGAGGGTTGCAAAAGAACTTTCAGCCGGGAGCCAGATGCTTTTACTGGGGTGGAAATAGGAACAACATAACTTGGTTTATCGAGTGTATTATAAGCCAAAGGATCGGTGGCAGATAATACCTGCCAAACCCCACCCCTAAAAACAGAAGCACCTTCAATTGTGATCATGAAGCCCTTTGCCGCAGAGGATGCATTTACAATTTTTAATTGAAGTATCTTTTTGTTTTGGTCAATGGTGGCACTGGCATAGATACTGTCTTTTCCTGTTAATACATGACCATACTGTAATATAGGTACTGCGAGTGTTCCTTTATTGTTGGCAAATAACTTTTGTACATAATAATTAGGAGTTCCTACACTGCGCAGGTTATCAAACCAGATCAAATCAGGTCTCCATTGCCAGGCTTCCACGTGAGCAAATAGAGGTGCGTATGAAGCCATTTGTACAATATCGGCATTGCGCTCCAGACCAGTCATGAAGGCTGCTTCAGCTAAAGCGCTGATCCAGGTGTTTTTTGATTCGGCGTCTTTATCATCTTTACTGTGGGCGGCATATTCACCAGCAAAAACTTTAGGTCCTTTGCGGTCGTAATTGTCATAGCGGGTAGCATTTTTAAAGAACCATTCGGGGCTTTGATAATAGTGCTCGTCCACTAGACCTGCCTTTGATTGTTTAAATTCTTTCCAGGCATAGTCAAAACGAGGACCATTGGGCGCAGGACCGGCAGAACCCACCAATACAATTCCTGGATGCTTTTGCTGTAATACCTTTTCGAATGCTCGGTAGCGCTCAACGTATTGTTCGTCCCACTGCTCATTGCCTATGCCCAGGTATTTCAGGTTGAATGTAGCCGGATGGCCCATATCGGCCCGCAGCTTGCCCCATTTCGTGGATGTGTCACCATTAGCAAATTCGATCAGGTCCAAAGCATCCTGGATATAGGGATCCAGTTGGTCCATTGGCGCTACTTCTCCGGTGTTGTACTGACAAGCCATGCCACAATTGAGAATAGGCAGTGGCTCGGCGCCAATATCTTCCGAGAGTTGGAAATACTCATAAAATCCCAAACCAAAGGATTGGAAATAATCAGGTGTGGAGCGGCGCGGGAACTCTGTATTCCAGCGGTTGATACTGAGTTGCCGGTCTTCAGGCAGGCCCACTGTTTTCTTCCATTGGTATCTTGTTTCCAGTTCTTGGCCTTCCACAATGCAACCGCCTGGAAAACGTATAAAGCCTGGCTTCAGGTCAGCCAGCATTTGTACAAGGTCAGCCCTTAATCCATTGGGCCTGTTCTTCCAGGTGTCCTGAGGGAAGAGGGAGATCATATCTACATCTATCATCCCTTTGCCTTCAAAGAAAACATTTAGCAAGCCTTTGCTGGCAGTATCCGTTGTTATAAAAGAAACCGTGTATTTTTTCCAGTCATTGGAAAAGCTGGTGAGGGAAGCCTCTCCGATCTTTTTACCAGCAGTGTTTACCAGTTCCACTTTCATGATTAGGTTGCCTTCGCCACTTTTGGCCCAAACAGAAAAGTTGTACTGCTTGCCTTTTTGTATGCCCATACCCCGAAAGCCTTCATTGGACAAACCGTAACTTCCGCTATCAACAGTGATGCGTGCAAAGCGGGGATTTTGAGGCTTTTCATTTCCCTGGTTGATGATGAGCGTTTTGCCTTTACCAGTTTGCCTTAATTCTTTCCAGCCCAACATCGGCTTGAGAAATTCAAACGAGCGGTTTTTCACCAGTTCGGCATACAGACCGCCATCAGCGCCAAAGTTGATGTCTTCAAAGAAAATACCCCACATGGTAGGTTGCACTGCTGCAACGGGCTTGTTCACCTGTACTACCAGGTCTTGAGCACTTACTGTAAATAAAGTGCAATTCAGTGCCACCATAGCGACGGTTACTTGCAATTTCCTCATAATCGAAATTTTGTTGAACATTTTGTAAATCTATACAATTGGTCATCCGCTTCAGCTTCACATCATAGGGGCTGTAAATTTGACTAACATGTTATTGTAACAGTTTCAAGACTGCAGCAAAACCACCCCGGCGCAGCATCCTGACATCCACAGAACCGGATTGATCCACCACCAAGTATTTTGTTGTAAACTCATTGTCGTGTTGTCCATCTGCGATCAATGTCAGTTTATCAACGTAGACGAACTTTGATGCAATTCATCAAATTTTGAGAGCATGATTTTACAATTAATGTAAGCTATATCTTCCATCCCTTCCATTGGCAATTTCTGATCAAAAAGAGTCAAAGCCCTGCGGAACTTGCTTTTCAGGAGGTTGTGCGTTCACCAGATTGACCAATACAGTAAAAACGGCAATGAAGTTCAAGAAATGTTTCTTCATTATTTTAAGATTTATACATAAATCAGTTGAAAGGTCACTTTACTACCACTTTGGTCTTTTCACCTTTATAAATTACTTTCTTGGTAGCCGGGCTCATTTTGATTCCATGTCCTTGTGACTCCTTTACCAGAACAATGTTGAATATATATTGCTGCAGTGCTCCAGGATATATTCCCTGCCGTTTTCCAATCGTAAGCGTTTGCTTTTGTTCGTTCCACTGAAATGGGACCAGGACATAATTGCCTTTTTCATAATTATAATTATCCCCTTCATCACTGTACAAATTGAAATGGCCATCAGCCCCGGCATAGATTCTTATTTCCAATGTATCTATTGTTTTTTCTGACGAGTACTGTAAAAATTTACCCATTGGAACAATAGAACCGGCTTTTACAAAAACCGGTATCCTGTCCTTCGGCGCAGCAACAGGTAAGGTTTGTCCGCCTACAAAACGCTTGCCCGTCCAGAAGTCGTACCAGGCAGTTGTTTTAGGTAAATAAACATTCCATGTGGAGACACCTGGCTCAGTGATGGGCGCTACAAGAAAAGATTTACCAAACATGTATTGGTAAGGTTGCCCCATGGCCGCTGTATCCTTTTTGAAATCCATCACCAAAGGGCGCATCATGGTAGAGCCTTTGCTGGATACCTGCCATGCCTCTGAGTAGATATAAGGCAGCAGCCGGTAACGGAGCTCAAGCATGCGGCGCATATTAGCTTCAACAGTATCTCCATACTTCCAGGGTTCTGTTTCTGTCTGGTATCCGTGCATGCGGAATATAGTATTAAAGGTGCCCCATTGAAACCAGCGGGTAAGCAGATCATGGTATTTTTCATCCGTATATTGGGAACGGCCGGGACGGAAAAAGCCACCGATATCTGTGGTCCAATAAGGCATCCCGGTTAATGAGTAATTGAGCCCGGCAACAATCTGCCTTTTATATGTATCCCAATCCCAGCCAATATCCCCGGACCAGTTGATCGTACCATAACGCTGTTGGCCGGCAAAAGCAGAACGGGTCAGGATGGCAACCCTTTTTTGGGGGTTCGTTTTCCGCTGCCCCTCATAAATTGCCTTACTGACAAATAGCGGGTAGGTAAGCCTGTAGAAGTTGCCTGGTCCAAAATAAGTCTGCTTTCCTGCCAATGCATCATTTTCCGGTTCAGTGGCATCCATCCACCAGGAGTCAACGCCATTTTGAAACAGGTTTTTGTTTATAGCATTCCAATGCGTTTGCCGGGTTTCCGGGTTGTAGATGTCAATCCAGGGACTATTGGGAATGTACAGGTTTTTGGAAATATAGTCTTTAGCAACATCAGAGTTTTTATCCAGGTTTTCCCAAACCGAAACAGAGAAGTGAGCATTCAGATCATGCAATTGCTGGATAAACTTGTCAGGGTTTGGATAGTTTGTTTCATCAAATTTCGGCACACCCCATCCGTATTTACCCCAATATTGCCAGTCCTGGACAATCACATCCATGGGCAGTTTTCTCTTTCTGAACTCTTTTACGGTTTCAACCAGGTGCTTGCCGGATGTATATCGTTCGCGGCACTGCCAGAATCCGTAAGCCCACAAAGGCAGCATGGGTACATTCCCAGATAAATTACGATAATCAGCAATCACCTCATCCGCATTTTTCCCATAGAAGATCACATAATCCAGTGATTTTGCATGGGGAGAGCGGAAAGTGGTTTCATTGCCTGCCTTTTTCCACGATAATTTTGGCGTATTTGATGTCCTGCATACCACTTGTACGGTGTGTTCCCCGGCCTTTAAATGGATCATTTTTCCAACAGCCGGAGGGAGCCATAAGTTTGACTGGTCTATATGAGGAGTACCATCTATGGTTACTAAGTGACGGCTATCCATGCCTCCCAGGTCCAGCATCATGGTATATGCACCATCTTTATCAACACTAAATTTCCCAGTGTATAATGATTGTTGCTGGGAAACCCTTTGTGTACCCGTGGTTGTGGTTACTTCTGCCTCCTGCTTTCCACCAGTTGCTGTATCTTTTTTTGAAAGTGCGATCACATGATCGGCAGGGTTGAAATCCGTGAGGCCATACTGATGCCATAAAATCCCATATCCCCTGCTCGAGTACAGAAAAGGAATGGCGATCTGTGAGTTTACCTGTATCAGTTTACGGCTGACATTTCTTAAGTTATACTGTCCATCCTGGAACTGCCCCAATCCATACAAATATTCATCAGCAGGGGAATCAAAACTTTGTTCCGCAATAAAACAGGGTTCACCCTGGATAGAATCCCGTATCAATTTCCTGCTCCCGGCTTTTTCACTTAAAAAGACTTTGCCTGTTTGATCAATAAAATCAATATTGCCAGTGTTTTTATCAAAAAGCACAGTAACCTGTTTAGTACTGAGCTTTAATTTTGATGGAGTCTCTGAATATTGAAATGCAGGAACCGGATGTTTATTGATCAATACAAATTCATGTGTCTCTTTCATCTCTTCTTTTTGCCATTGTACTCTGATCGCATTTTCGGATAAAGGGACAATATGCAGCAAGCCTTCGGATAACTGAATGGAAAGCCGGTCTTGTTGTAAACTGTGCTTTTGATAAACCTGCCCCCTTACTATGGCAGGTATCAATGCAATTAATAAAAGTATTTTTGATTTCATAGTTCTGTTTGATATATATTTTTTAATAATTCGCACTACGGTATGGGTATTAAAGAAGCGGCAAACCCACCCCGGCGCAGCATTCTGACATCAATGGCACCAGCCTTATCAACTACTCTGTATTGAGTAGAAAAACTTTTATCATGGTCGCCATCGGCTATTAAGGTCAGCTTATACTTTACTCCTGTTGGTAAAAAATCAAACCTGATTGTTTTTCTTTTTTCCCTGATTTCAGCATTGATGCATCCAAGGTACCATGCAGCTCCTTTCCGACGGGCCATCAGCACATCCCGGCCGGGATAGCCTTCTAATAACCTGGTCTCATCCCAGGCATTAGGAACCACTTTGAGGAAAGCTTTAGCAGCATCGTTTAATTCATAATAACCCTCCGGCCGGTCCGCCAGGTGTTGCAAACCCGACTCAAACAAGACGCTCAACGCCAGCTCGTGTCCATAGGAGGTCAAATGCGGAAACTGCGAATTGGTAAAGGTCACGGGGGTATAATCCATAGGGCCCACTACATTACGGGTAAAGGGAAGAATGGTATTATGCTCGGGAGCTGTCGTGGTAAATTCCGGTCCGTTGTTGTACCACTCGGCACCCCGGACGCCTTCATAGGTCATCAGGTGCGGGTAGGTCCTGGACCAGCCCCTGGGCACCAGGCAGCCATGGAAATAAACTAACATCTGGAATGGAGCTGCGTCTTCCAGTATATCCAGGTAATACTTGATCATGTCCTGTTTCTCACTTTCAAAAAAATCGATCTTCACCCCGGCAAATCCCAAATTTTTGAGTTTGGTAAATTCCTCCACCCGGCTTTCGTGGGTCAGCATGCGGTCTTTGGGCGTGGAGGATACCCAGGTATGGTTGCCACCTGAATTGTACCAGATCAAAGGCTTCACACCTTTGGATACAATATACCTGGCGGCGTCTTCAACTGTGCCGCCATTGGACATGGCATCCCATTCCCAGTCCAAAAGCGTATAGGGCCAGTTCATGTCGGCTGCCAGGTCGGCAAATGCGGTAACTGTTTTATAATCTTTTGTACCATGGTTGCTGGACCAGTAATTCCAGGACACCAGGCCTGGTTGGATCCAACTGGTATTTTTGACAACAGAAGGCGTAGCCACATCATCCACCAAAGTTGAGGATACGATATCTGAAAGGCTGCCCATGATGATCACACGCCAGGGAGACTTCCAGGGAAGGGTAATGGTAGGCGTTGATGCGCCCATTCCTCTACCATCTTTTGGGTTGGGGAAGGTGATTTTATATTTTGATCCCTCCTCAAGATTACTCAACTTGGAACCACAATAACTCTGGTTCACCTCCGATTCGTGCAACAGGAACCAGCAGGCACTGTCTTTTAACTGGAACAGCGCCGGGTAACCCCACTGCTGCTGTTGCACCTTATCCCCACTCATAGCTGTATACAGACCTTCATTGGCAGGATTCCATTTTTCCATCCACCGCATGGTTTCTGCAGGAATTGTATAAGCAGTGAGTTCATCCTTGACCACAAAAGATCCCTGCTTTTCCGGGAACTCATAACGGAAGGCAATACCATCATTGTAGGCCCTGATGATGATGTTCAATTTGGCTTTAGAGGGGTTTTCAAGTGAAACAGTTACTTCATTGGCCGAGTTGCTGCACACGGATTTTTTGCCATGCAGAACAGTATATTGTTCTTGAATGAACAGGGGTTTACCGGCCTTGATGAATTTCAGCTCTTTCGAAAAATCCTGGTCGCTTCTCGACAGTCCCAGGTCGATACGAGGAAGCGCTTCCGACGTTTTTACATTGTTATTGTACGACGCTTTGATGTACCATTCACCAACATCGCCATTTTGCTGACAGAAAAGTGCGACATTAATTTTTTGATTGGGTGATTGAACCGTTAGCTTCTGGGCAGATGCAATGCATGAACTGAGTGCACAAAAAAGAACTGAAACAATTGTTGACTTCATTACAATATTTACTGTTATGTTTTCTTTAGAATTTAAAGGCAACTTTTTTTCCAGTATAGGTTATTACTTTATCAGATTCACTAGCTGTATTTTCTCCAACGCCTTTATCAGTATTGATAATTACTATATTGAACTTTCTGCTTGCAAGCATGCCGGGGAAAGCCCCCGCTCTGTCACCAATGATTAAAGTCTTCTTTTTATCATCCCAATGAAACGTGATGGTAGCATAAACCCCTTTCTCATAATTGTAATTATCCTTCTCATCTTCATACAGTACAAATTCACCATTAGCCCCTGGATATACACGTATCTCCAGGTCATCCCATTTCTTCTCTTCAGCAAATTGAACCTCGGGACCAACAGGTATAATAGAACCGGCTTTTACATAAAGAGGAATCATATCCAGTGGAGTTTGCTTGCTTACTTTATTCCCTCCGGAAAGTTTTTCTCCGGTCCAGAAATCATACCAATCCGTACCAGCAGGCAAATAGGTTTCTTTAGATTTTACGGAACTGAAGTCTTCCTCTTGCATGGAACCTTGCCCGCCCGTACCAGGTTTTATATACATAGCTTCTGTAACAGGGCTTACCAAAAGTGATCTACCGAACATAAATTGGTCATTGATATCTAATGCTTGTTTATCTTTTGCAAAATCCATCATGAGTGCCCGCATCATACTTGATTGATTTGCCGTTACCTCCCATGATGCAGAGTAGATATAGGGCAATAACCGGTAACGCAGATGGATGAACTTCTCAATAGCATCATAATACTTACTTCCTTTTTGCCCAAACTGGTAAATCTCGCGTGGAGCATCAGCACCATGTGAACGCATCATTGGACAGAAGGTACCAAATTGCAGCCAGCGCACATACAACTCCCGGTATTCCGGATCCTCTAATTTCCTAGGGTATCTTGACAGGAAAAATCCGCCAATATCACTATTCCAGTAAGGAATGCCTGTGAGTGAAAAATTCAATCCTGCAGATATCTGGTTCCTTAATGCTTTCCATGATGCTGTTACATCTCCCGACCAGGTATTGGCACCATACCTTTGCTGGCCTGCAAAGGCGGAACGTGTTAAAATAAACACTCTTTTACTGGAATCAACTCTGCGCTGATGGGTGTAAACCCCACCCACTGTCATTAAAGGAAAAGCATTCCGTACTTTCCTGAAGGAACCCAGGTAAGTTTTATTGTCTAAGTCAGAGGGCTTAAAATCAAGATGGTCAGGCTCTGAGGAATCCATCCACCAGCCATCCAACCCAAGCGAATGCATTTTGCTTAAGTAGTTCCAATAAATATTTCTAGCTTCCGGATTGTAGGGATCATACACCCTTACCCCAGAGGGATAATCCCTGTTCGGCGGCCATTTTTCAGAACCGGACTGGGGCCAGGTGGTAAAATTGAAAAGTGCATTTATTTTATCTAACTCCCGGTATTGTTTTGTATGCGGGCCAAATGAGTTCCAGATAGATATGATCATGTGTGCATTCAGGTTGTGCACATCATTCACCATTTTCTGCGGATTGGGAAAATCAGCGTTCAAAAACTCCATGGCATTCCACAGGTAATTATTACCCCAATACTGCCAGTCCTGGATAATACCATCAATGGGAACTTTTAATTTGCGGTATTGCTTTATGACATCTACTAATTCATCCTGGCTTTTATAGCGTTCTTTACTTTGCCAGAAACCATACGTCCATAAAGGAAACATGGGTGCTTGCCCCGACAGATCCCGCATGCAGGCAATCACACCATCGGCATTGCCGCCATACATAAAATAATAATCAATACTTTCTCCTACTTCAGATGTGAAAGACGTAGTTTCTTTATTATCAACAAACTGGGTTGGCGAATAATTATCCCAATAGATACCGTATCCTTTTACGGATTGAAAAAAGGGAATATAATCATCCGTATTCCCCTGCACCATATTCAGCGAAAGATTGCGTTGCACCATTTTACCCCCCTGTTGCTGGCCCAACCCGTAGATAGATTCATCATGATCCAATTGAAATGCTTGGGAAACCTTGTAGGTCTGGTTGCCGGCATCATTAAAGGGAGTAAACATAACACCTTCTTCCTTTTCTTTTAAAAGCTGGTCTCCCGAATGGGAATAATAAATAATGGCTCCGGAATTCATATTCAGGTTCACATTTAGCTGATTCGTTTTCAGATAAAGCACATCGCCTTGTTGTTGAACACTGAAGGTTGTTTTTCCAGGCTTTTTTATAACAGTAAGGCTCTCTTTGTTTAGGCTGCTTCTGGCTGGCGATTTTATCACCCTGATGATGCTGGGGCTGTAAACCTGCATCTCTAATTCTCTACCCTTAATTGAGATCTTAACCCCCAGGTCCGTTTTTTGGTAAGACTGTGCACTGCTATTTATGCCTGTAAAAAGGAGTATAAACAAAAATGTATAAACACTGCATTTCGCCATCTTTTTGATTTTATTATTTTGCAATTCAGCTCCAAACCTAACTTGGAAAATTTAGTTTCGGTCAGGAATTTATTCATAAAATGAGTTTTTATTGTGCGCATGGAAAAGGGCGAATTGCTTTGAACAAATTTAGATCAGCTACCCGTCTGTACCACTGCATGAAAAAGACTTTGTTTTATCCAAATCCGACATTTTCCAAAGCACCATCCATGATCACTTCCCGTAATCATTTCGAAACCAGTCAACATCTACATACCCCTTATCTTCTTTACAATTGAAATTAAAAACTCCAATGCGGTCCCCCCGGTAGCTGCCCCAGGTCAATTGATAAGTGCTCCCAAAAGGTTGATAAGACTTACCATCAATACTAAAAGCATAACGACTAATGCCGCCTGCATCCCAGGTGGATCGCAGCCAGATCGATTTTCCGTGCACCCTTATTCCTGAAGTATCCTTTCCATTGTTGTCATACACCAAAGTCCGGATGCCCTTTTCCTGTTTGATGCCCAATAAGCTATAGGTGGTGGTGGAAAAATAGGTCAGTCCGGCAAATTGACCTTCAGCCATTTGGCTAATGTCTATTTTCACGGTTGCAACATTGGAAGACGTACGCATACTGCGTTGTGTGAGGGTGTTTCCTGCCCGGAGTATAACGCTTCTTTTATTGTTTGAATGAATAGGCGTAAAAGCATACAATCGAAGAACCCCCCTGCGCTCTGTTAAAGACCATTTGTCTGCTCGTGGTTGATAGTTCCATTCCCATTAAACGTTTAGCCTGTTGGTTTTGAACGCATCACTGCTTTGAATGGAAATCTTCCTTTTAGATGATATCGGTTTTGCTCCACTCCAAACCATGCGGCCTATGGTGTCAGCACCTACTTCGCCAATGATCGGCCATCCATCAATCCAGTGAACTGGCAATAGACTGGCAGGGCGCCCTTCCCAATTTCCATTGCCATGATGGGTGAAAAAATACCACCTTCCTGACGGTATTTGCATAAGTCCGCCCTGGTTCGGCTCTCTATCAATCTTTTGATCTACATGGTTTAATTGCCTGATCTCCCAGGGACCGTAAATATTTTTCGAACGTTCCATCATGATCACCCGCCCTTCCGGTTTCACTTCACTGAAATAGTGGTAATACAGTCCGTTGATCTTATACAGCTTATTGGCTTCACTGCCCTGTGACTGATGGATAATGGAGTCCGATTCCATGATCAGGCTTTTCCCATCAGGTGTCATTTTAAATAAATGAATGTTGTACTTTTTATTGCTTTTCGGATCAAGGGCAAAATTGGTGGCAATAAAATATAACTGGCCATCGTCATCACAAAACGAACAGCAGTCGTCCCATCCCCTTACCTTCCAGAGTTGATGCACAGGCTCCCAGGGTCCTGCAGGATTGGTGGCCGAACTCATAAAAAAGCCATCATCCGGTGTACCAAAATATACCCAGAACTTATTTTTATAATACCTGATGGAGCCCGCCCAGATGCCCTTGCCGTAACAATTCATCCGGTCCCAGTTCAACTGTGGACTGATGCGGGTAAGATCATCCACCACATGGCCGATGATTTCCCAGTTCACCAGGTCTTTGGAATGCAGCACCACCATGCCGGGGGAAAACTGCATGGTAGAAGAGATGGCATAATAATCCTCCCCCACACGGATGGCATCAAGGTCGCTAAAATCGCCAGGAAGCACCGGGTTCACATAAGTGCCATTGCCCTGGTCGCCCCACTTTCCGGACATTTGCGCCTTTAAGCCTAAACTTGCCAGTTGCAAACAAAATAAGGGCAATAACAATCTGAACTGAATCATGCTTCAAATAAATGTTGTTTACTTTTTAATAAATATGCCACTCCCAAACACCAGGAACACCCCTTACTATTCTTACTCTTAAATAGCGGGCTTTAATATTCAAATTGTCAATATGTGGCGATTGAATCATTACCTGCGGATGCCCGCCACAGGGCTTCCATGTTTTGCCATTGGCGGAATACTCCAGCACATGCGCATGTCCTGCTGTGGGACGGACAAAATACACTTCACTGCCTTTGATATGCCTTGCCTTACCCAAATCGGCCACGATCCAAGAAGCTGTGTCCTCCGGAGCAGCCATCCACCTGGAGCCGTTGGCCGCATCGAAAGCAAACTGCGATGAAAAGGATTCTGTTCTTTGAAACAAAGAATCTTGATTACGCTTAATGATCAGATCGGAGCGCACACTGGAGGCTTTTGAGTTGACAACCTGGATCCTTTTTTTGTGCGGTACAGCGTGAAGAGCGCCTACGCCATTGAGCGTTAGATCCACCGGACGAATGGTTCCGTCTTCATTAAATTCCAGCTTGTTCACATAGGTTTGCCGGTTGGTGCTCCTGCGGCCAAACTCCAAATACGCAAAATAGTAATCATCGGTGCCCGGCACGTTAAACACACAACCATGGCCCGGACCAAATACTTGACGTTCGTAATTGGTCGTGGCAATAATATCGTTTTTAGGAAAGTCGAAGGGTCCCAGTGGTGAGGTTTTGCTCATACCATAAGCATACTGGTATTTTTCATCCCCACCCAGGGTGTAGAGGTAGTAGTAGATGCCTTTTCGTTTAAAAAAGATGGGGCCTTCCGAATACCCTTCCCGCTTTGTAGCAATTTTAATGATGGAGGCGGTATCTACCGTAACCTTATCCGGGTTCAGTTTAGCCGCCCACCTGCGCTGCCAGAAAACATAAGCCTGCCCATCATCATCGATAAAAATTTCTGCATCGATACCGGCCGGACCTTTGGGATCTTTGGATTGTAATAAAGTCGCCGAAGTAAAGGATCTAGAAAAAGTGTCTACACCTTTTGCCAGTTGAAAAGGTCCATCAGGTGAACCAGCAACAGCCGGATACATAAAACCATTGACCGTTGGATAAATATAATATTTGCCATTAGCGGCAATAGCCTTGCTGGGAGCCCAGTATTTATGTCCCACTGCCGAGGGAAAATAAAACCCGGCAAAACTCCAGTGCACAAAATCTTTCGACTTCCAGACTACCGGGGGCCCCGAGGTGGCTAAACCCTGATCATATCCATCGGTTGTGGCATAACAGTAAAACGTTCCATTGATCTCCTGGATACTGGCATCTGCAATCATATCAGGGATCAGCGCATTGCCGAAGGGATTTTCCCTCTGGGCTTTTAGGGAAAGAACAAAAAGTAATAAAAAGCAGTGCAATAATGCTTTGATTGTAACAGGAGTGAACGCTGTTCTTTTTTCCGAAAAAGGCAATGCTTTAATAGTAGTTTTCATTTTTTCTAATTCAATTAGTTTACAATTATTAGTTTACAATTAGTTGTGCCTGACCGGCGTAGCAAAAATCACCAGCTATTCATTGATACGGCATTATTTGTATCGGAAGCTACTTCCATAGCCTTGATAACAGCACCATTTACGGTCTGGCGTAAGCCCATTACAATGACGTTAGGTTTATTTCCTGAATGAAGCCAGCATTCAGGGATATAATATTCCCTTTGCTGGCCGGCCTCCCAATGTCGACCAATATTATGACCGTTCACATAGATATACCCGTTTCCCGAAGCATTAATGAGTAACCTCCATGTATTATTGATTGTAGCACCCTCAGGCAACTTAAATTCGGCTCTGTACCAGGTAAACATTGCATCCTGCTTTCCTTTAGGCTGAATATTGTTCCCTTTACGAGCGATATTACTCAACGTATCTAATGAAATGGTCTGCCACTTGCGCGGCTTGAACGAGGGCCGGGTAAAGCCATTTTGTACCCCGGCTAAATCTCTGGACACCTGCCAGTTTAGTTTTTTCAGCAAGGCCGAGTCCGCCTGGCCCAAACCCGCTACCCGAATACCACACAGCTCTTCCATCGGAAAATAGCCATGCTCGTGCCCGATATTTTCATATACCAATACAATTTCATTTTCGCCCGGATGCAACAAACTTTTTACATCAAAACGGTTCAGGTAATCTGTTTCTTTAATGAAGGTGAAGGATTTATCTCTTGGCCTGGTAACTTCGGCAGCCCAGGTTTCTGAAGGGTATTCCCGCTGAGCCAGCTTGCCATTAACCTGGACATTGATAATATCCCTGGAGAAAGTATTAAAAAGCAAGTGCTGATATTTCCCGGCTTCCTCCGGAGTTAATTTGAAATGGGAACGATAAAGTACATACCTGACGTCATTGATTCCCACCTCGGGAAGTGAAACACCTTCCTTTAGCGGCTGCCATCTGGCTTTAAAATCTTCATCACACTTCTGAACTTCTTTTATCCGCACCACAACAGGTTGTTGCTTTTCCATTTCCGGACTTTGGTACGTCCACCACTTCCCCTGATCCGGATTTGAACCCGAAGCAATGATCAAAACCTTTGTTTCCATCGGCTCCAGGCTATAGTTAATGCTTAAATCGGCTAATCCGGCTAAAGCCGCATTTTTACTTGTGTTCAGATGAATCAATACCTTGTTTTCGTTCTGATCAAAATTGTACATTGGCTTACCGGCGTCAGCGCTTTTATCCGGCTGAATCAGCATCGTTCCGGAGGCTCTCTGCGCCGAACTGTTATGCAAAAAGACAAACCTGGTTCCATTCTGTGCAACACGGATTCCGCCTGCCACTTCGAACGGGATATTTTGAATGACACAAACACCTCCCCGTGAATGGATCAACAGGGAACCATAGGTTTTGATAAAATGACCCAGGTTGCGGGCAGCGTAATACTTGGGGGATAAGGCTCCGTTTTCCCGGATCGCAGCATTGTAATCATAAGAAGTGGTTTGCCCGCGGGCACCCCAGCCGGCAAAATGAGTCCCCCCAACAAAAACATACGGGAATATACCTGTTGAACCACCAAGGATGGACATCATCCCTAATGCATAAAAATGTTTGTCGTCGGAATAATGCTCTTCGCTTAATGCCCCTTTAACAGTCGAAAACCAACCGCCTTGCAATTCGGTTACAAAACCCGGAGCATTCGGCTGTTTCAGTTTTAGGTCTTCCATTCTCTTTGCACAGGTAATGGCATCTTTTTTTCCCACATAATAATTATCACAATCAAACACCTGAGACAACAGACTGTCCCTGCTACCACGGCTTTCCGTAGTCATACAGGTAAATATTGGGATATCTACCCCTGCATGAACAGCAGCCTTGTACATGCGTTGTAAAGCATATACCTTGTTGTTCGTTTTGTGATAGTCATATTCATTCTCGATTTGCATTAATATAACACCCTTCTTCCCTTTGGGCTTCGCTGTAATTTGCTCTTTAGCTATCAGTTTGCAAATTGCTTTATACCAGTGGTCGCACCAGTCCAGGTATCGAGGGTCAGCGCTTCGCAACCAGAAATCCTTAACGTCATCCGGGCGATATTTTGCTAACCAGCGGGGATAACCGCCCCCGGCAAACTCTGCACAAATAAATGGCCCGGGACGTAATACGGTGTAAAAACCGAATTCGTTTTGTGCCATGTCCAGCCATTCCTTCAAATCGGTAAAATCAATTTGGGAATAATCATTTATATCCCTGGGCATATTTAATTCACTCAAATTCCACGGTATATATGTTTCGATTGTATTGAACCCTGCTGCCTTAATTTTGATAAAACGATCACGCCACAGTTCCTTAGGAGTCCGGAAATAGTGAAATGCTGCACTATAGATAAAGAAGTCTTTTCCTTCAATTTTCAAACTTGATCCGTCATAATATATCCTATTGTTAGCAATCACATCATAAGCTTTCCCCTTTTGTGTTTCAAAAATTGTAAGATATCCGTTGCCAGTTTCATTCACCTTGGCTTTCACGCCATTAACCGTTACAGGCATATTTGTTCTTAAAACGCACGTTCCGCCTTGTAATGACTTGATAACACTATTTGATAATAAGCCATTTGCCCAATTGATGCTTATTTCAAAAGCTCCTCTTGCTTTTAATCCTTTTATCGATCCTTCTTTCCATGCAGATGGCAATGCAGGCAAAAGATGAATTTCACCGAGATGACTTTGCAACAGCATTTCTGTAATGCCCGCCGTACCTGCAAAATTTCCGTCAATCTGGAAAGGCGGATGAGCATCAAAAAAATTCGGATAGGTTCCACCGCCACCTTTACTGTCAGAGCCTGAGTAATTTAAGAGCTGCCTTAAAAGTTTGTATGCATGATCACCGTTAAGTAACCTTGCCCACCAGTTAATTTTCCACCCCCTGCTCCATCCCGTACCTGCATCTCCACGTATCTCCAATGATTTTCTAGCGGCCTCAAAAAATTCCGGTGTATGATTAGCTGATATTTGCCTTCCCGGATAAAGCCCGAATAAATGCGATGCATGTCTGTGCAATGGATCCGTTTCTTCAAAATCCATATACCATTCCTGCAACTGTCCTTTGCTGCCAATGTGAAGCGGATATAGTTTATTTCTTTTTTCGATCAGCATATTTCTAAAAGCGGTATCTGCTTTCAAAACATTACTTGCATCAATGAGATTGGTAAATAAATCCCAGATAATTGACATATCCATTGTGGTGGCTACCGACACAGATTGTGGTTTCCTGTTCTTATCTCTGAATTTATTTTCAGGTGAAGTGGAAGGAGCAGTAACCAGATAACCATCTTTATCTTCCACCAGCCAATCCAATGAAAACATTGCTGCTTCTTTCATAATAGGATAAGCATATTGAGCAAGAAAGTTTTTGTCTTTTGTAAAAGTATAATGTTCCCACAAATGCTGACAAAGCCAGTTACCGCCCATATACCAATTGGCCCACACAGGATCACCTGCCCCCACATCTCCTACCGGATTGGACGTGCACCAGATTTCTGAATTATGGTGCGCTACCCATCCATTGGCCCTGTAAAACTCTTTGGCGGTGTTGGCCCCCGTTACCGACAGGCCTTTGATCCAGTGGAGTAAAGGCAGGTGCATCTCCGAAAGATTGGTCATCTCTGCGGGCCAATAGTTCATTTGCGTGTTGATGTTGATGGTATAGTTGGAACTCCAGGGTGCTCTTAATTCCTTGTTCCAAATTCCCTGCAAGTTGGCAGGCGGCCCGCCGGGTCTGGAAGAAGAAATCAGCAGGTAACGGCCAAACTGAAAATACAAGGCCTCCAATTCTGGATCATACGCGCCTTTGGAATAGGCCTGTAAACGCTCGTCAGAAGGCAAGCTATGATTGCTGTTAGTTACAGCCGTGTCTTTCAATGTAAAGGAGACACGGTTAAAATAATGTTGATAGTCTGCGGTGTGTGCTTGTAGTAAAGAAGGATAAGTTTTTTTAATGGCATTATTGATCAATGAAGCGGCCATTGCTTTTTCATCTTTTCCCTGGCTGTCAGGACATTTGTCAAACCCATTAAAGCTGGTAGCGGCCGCTACATAGAGAACGACTTCACTGGCATCACGTACCTGTATCCCTGAGGTATCGGCAACCACTTGACCATCTTTGCTTATGGCTTTAATGCGATACTGAAAACGCATGCCGTTACAACCAGTGGTGTCTTCATAAACCACAGGCTCCCTGCCTTTGGGATTGTAATATCTGGGATCCACGTGAGCCGGAGCTTTTCCATTGACCAACAGTTCATTACTACCATGAATTGATAACTGGTAACGCAACTGGCTTTGGGTAGAAACATCAAAGTTCAAAGCACCTTTACGGCTGGCTGTAATGCGCACCAACAGCACATTGGCGGGTGCGGAGGCAATCACTTCCCGCTTATATTCTATACCGTTTACTGTAAAGCGGGTGGTGGCAATGGCTTTTTGCAGATCCAGGTCCCGGTAATAAGCAGAAGGAGTGGCCCCCTGAAAGTTTTGCTTGATTACAAGATCTCCCAAAGGCATATAAGACTCGGTAAACAAACCTTGCATTTTTCTGGCTAGCTGGTTGGCCTTGGAATAGTCTTCTTCTTTCAATAAGGCCTCTCTGATTTGCGGGAGGTAAGTAGGAGCTTCCGGGTTGATGTTTCTTTTTACCGGGCCACCGCTGTACAGGGTACTTTCATTGAGCTGGATGAGTTCTTCTTCCACCCCGCCGAAAATCATTCCTCCGATGTGTCCATTACCTACCGGCAAAGCCTCTACCCATTGAGTAGCAGGCTTATTGTACCATAACTTTAAAGTAGACTGGGCGAGTGTAGTAAAAGGAAACCCCGAAAAAAGAAATAGATGTACAATGAAATTAGTATGCGTTTTCTCTATTAATCTTTGAAATATTTTCATATCAATTCTGTTGTAGAACCACCTCAAACTATTTTAACCACGTTAGCAAAAGAATCCTCTGGTTTGATATCAGGTAAACTTACTACCAATCCATCCCCTGTCCTTTCAAAGGATAATTGTTGTTTGTTCGCCACCCATTCCACTCTTGTAATTTCCTGTGGATAGTTTGCACTTCCTTTGGCCAGAGTTTTAATGAGTAGCTTTCCGTTTTCCGGCCAGCCCAAAGCAGTAGCATACAATGCTTCTCCTTTTGTAACAAAGCGGATATCTTCCGAGGTGAAGGGCTTTCCCTTTCCTTCGTTAAAACCCTGAGCGGTCAGGGCTGCGGCTGCTTGTTGCGCTGGCCCTTCCCCAAAGATTTTCCATGGTCTCGTTCCAAAAACACTTTCGCTGTTAGCATTTATCCAGCGGCCGATTTCTTCTACTATCTTTCTTTCCTTTTCATCAATGGAACCATCACCCCGTACCGGAATATTCAACAGCAGGTTACCATTTTTACTTACAACATCCACCAGCGTCTGAATAACGGTTTTAGCGCTTTTGTATCCATTACGGTCATATATTCCGCGTTCATAGTGCCAGCCACCTATACAGGTATCGGTTTGCCAGGGAAGTGGCTCAATGTTATTACTCTGTCCTCTTTCAATGTCCCACACCATGGCCTTACGCTGGTCCTCGTCCAGTATTTTCCCGTTAATTACCGCTCTTAACTGGCCATAATCTTTGATGCTTTTGTTGTAGAGGTGAGCAGCAATACGTAGCCCGGCATCAGAAACAGGCCACATGGGTAATTGCGAATCGTCAAAATAAAGAAGATCCGGCTCATACTGATTGATCAGGTCAATCGTGCGGTTGAAGAACTTTTCAATATAGGCTTTGGTTGGTTGCGCTACGCCATTGCCCCAGTTCCATTGCTTGTGTATCCTGCCGTTATCATGGCTGTTTTCACTAAGCGGGTGATTTTGTGCATACAGTTCCTGCGGGTCTAATCCCTCCCACCATGTTCCTTTGCCATCGGCCTTGGTAAGATTGCCATCATAAGGCACACCTGCATATGGTCCGCTTTTATCGGAACGTTGTGCCACTTCGTACCAACTCCAGGCATGAGAAGCATGTATGCTTACGCCAAAGGGCAGACCTTGTTTTTTAGCAGCTTTGGCCCATCCGCCGATCAGGTCTTTTTGGGGTCCGATCTTCGTTGCGTTCCAGTTCTTTTGGTATTTGCTGTTGTACAAATCGAAATTATCGTGGTGATTGGCCATAGCCACAAAGTATTGGGCACCTACACTTTTGTACAATGCCACAAGTTCTTCCGGATCCCATTTCTCGGCTTTCCACTCGTGAATCACATCTTTAAATCCAAACTTTGAAGGATGGCCATATTTCTGTAGATGGTATTTATACTGACGGGAACCTTCCAGGTACATACCCCTGGCATACCAGTCGCCGGCTTCCGGCTGACACTGCGGTCCCCAGTGGGCCCACATGCCAAATTTGGCATTTCGGTACCACTCTGGTGTCTGGTAATTCTGTAAAGAATCCCAGGTGGGCTTAAATGGCCCTTTTGCAATAGATTCACCTAAGTGTTGCTCACTAAATATATAATGACTTCCTAATGCCCTGGATAACCAAAAAGAAGGAATAGCAGCAGCCATTCCCTTAATCAATGTTCGCCTTTCCATAAATTGATTTTATTGAAGTTTATGATTGCCCTCAGTATCAGGCCAAATCCCGCCGGGACGTATCACAGACTGACGCTGTGCAAACAACATGGAAACCTATTGAGTATTCGCTGTATTTGGGACCGATTGAGTAAGGTTTTCATCTTCTGAACCGGCTTTACGAAAAACAATTCCTTCCACAAATTCCCCTGTAAAAATTCTAGCCATATCTGATGTCTTGTACCATGTTGGTTTTCCTTTCATATCATCGGTAATCGGTTTTCCGTTGATTACCAGGTTTTCAAAAATTATGTTCTTTACTTTCCTGTCTTTGTCATAGCCGGAGATTATGGATAGTTCAGCATGATTTCCGTTATAGGTGACATTTTTGAACAGCACGTTTTCGATTCCTCTTCCTGGAGCAGTACAATATTTAGAGTTGAAGAAAACACGAAGATTCAAAAGTTGCCCCTGCCGGAAATCTTCTACCCTAATATTTTCGAAATGAACATTGCGCACAAGGTTGTTATCTCCCGCATTGATGCTCATACAGCCCTGGTAATCTAATTGAGCTTCTTTATGATCCAGAATATCGATATTGCTATACTTTAAGTTCTCAAGCGTTTCCGGAACAGGCGTATTTCCATGCGTGCCAATCAAAATCGGGTGGGCAACATCCGCCCACAATGTTGAATTCCGCATGGTTATGTTTTTTGAACTTCCGGTAAAGCCTAACCGTGTGCCATATACAGTTGTACAATCATCAGAATTTCTGTTAAACACGCCATCGATTAAAACGTTACTGCTACTGATCACATTCATTCCGTCGCCCCAACCGAAATAACTTACCGATTTTACATTGCGGATGGCAACACTATCAGATCCGCCAGTAAAACACTGGGTACAAAAGATGCCCTCAACACTCACATTTCTTGAATTGGCTATGCGGACACCCATTTTCACAGATTGATCCACCATGCCACTGCCCAGTACACGTACATTTTTTGCATCATTGATCAATAGCTGCCCTTTTAGAACCGCACCGCCAGCTAAGTAAACGGTCTTTCCTGAGGAAATGTGCAAACTTCCACCCGGCAATTCATGCATTCCCGGCCCGTAGTAAATAATGTTCGTATCAGCTTTATCAGGCTTGAAATTGTCAATCTGATTGGCGAACAAGTGAAGGTTGTGAAAAATATCACCGTTGACCTCCACAGAAAGGTTCATAGGTTTGCGTAGCTTAAACCGTATCGTGTTGTTTTCAGTTACCTGTTTGATGTTGTATGATAATGGGCGAATGCGTGTACTTTTAATCTTACCCTTAACGAAATTAACCGCAACTTCAACTTCGCCTGAAAAATCAAAATAAGCCATCGAAGCATTTTCTGTAGAGTGTTTCGCATCTTTCACCTGGTCAACTTTAATAAGGTAAGTAGGAATAGTTTGCCATGATTGGCCTGGAAGTCGGACCTTAACAAGAAAATCGTGATTTAATAATGCACCAACTGGTGCCTGGTAGGCCTTCAAATTCCCAATCTGCTCAACCTGCGCACAGGTAACACCCGTTGTTAATACCATTGACAAACAACAAATGACTCTGACTCTTCTAAAAATTGCCAGTTTTCCGATGGGATATAAAAAAAATATTCTGAGTAATTCCATGGGGCAGGTTTATTTACCAACTATCGTCACTGTTTAATTCTTAAGTTCATTTTCCAGGTTGTAATAGGAAAAGGAGTTTCTACCCCTTTTCCTATTGTTCTGTTTTGTCCGCTTGAGGTCAAATCATTCCGGGATCTCCACTTTCCTATATGTGTGTGACCATTTCAGGGAATCCTTTCCATCTTTAGAAAAGACAACGCCGCTCAGCACCAGCCACTTCTTGTCCTTACTGAGCTCATAGCTATTAACAAACTCCTTATTCTTCAGATCCCATTTGGCGTTAAACCGCAGATGAGTTACTTTTTCTTTATAATGGCCCTCATCCAATATTTTATACTCCCCTTTATGTGTCATAATTGTGTTTCCCTTTTCAAAACCCACATTATAATAACTCCCGTTTTCCTCAAATACCTTCATATGGGAAGGTGCATTCGGATCGGCCGGGTTACCAGTAACCCAAAAACCGGCAATTGCAGAATTAGAGATATTACTTCTATTGTCTTTAGAAAAAGACAATATCAAAAAAGAAAAAATCACAAAGCAGATTACTGGGAAGTACTTGTTCATTTTATTAGTTTTAGTTTGAAGAGATAGAAGCGTACAGATAAAACTTTTACCGCACAATATATTGAGTGGCAAATGTGTCAATACTGGTAGAATCAGGACGGTATATGGTTCTATAAGTAAACTTTGATGTTTGATAATTGAATCCTTTTAAACCAGTTCTTGCATTTGTTGCTGATGTAATCACCGTCACAGAATCACCATCTGGATTTTTTGGATACTTTAACTCTGTGTGTAAGGCTGTTTTTACATCAATAGCATCCCAATTTATTGTCGTACTGTCAGTAGCCGCAACATAGGTAATGGACGAAATCAAACGGTTATTGATCGTTCGACGATAGGAATCTCCATAAGAAACCCCGGTTACCGTTACAGGAACAGAAGAGTTACCTTCTGCATCATACGTAAAGATGGTAAAGGTTCTTACACCTTCAGCTACTGTAAAAGTCTGATCAAAAAATGCTCCGTTACTTCTTTTAATTTCATAAGCTACTGAATCCGCTTTATTATTCCAGAAGATTTTCAAAGCTACGATCTTTGGGTCTGCATTCAACTTACCGGTGATGCGAATCCTGTTCATACCTGAAAACACTGAAATCGAGTCTAGTCTACCAGTATACAGGATTTCTCCATCAGCAGTATATTTTTTAAAATCATCCCATTTTGAACAGGATAGAAGGGTTAGAGTTACCAGAAAAACAACGGGTAACCTCCTCATGTTTATTTTATCAAATGCTATTTTCATTTTGTAATGATTGTGAGTGAACTAGCAGCGGTACAGTAATAAGGTACCGCTGCCAGTAATTGATTGTTGAATTCACTGATTAACGCGGATCTCCATACACTTTAAGTTCATTGATACTTTGGGCAGTACCGCCGGCAAAGTTTTCCAGGCACCTTATTCTTAGAAACTTAACTTTTGGTGCATCCAGGCGGATCTCCCAATTGAATCCGGCACTTGCTGTAGCCTGGTCCAGGGCATTATCCGTACCATAAGGAAGACCAGAGGGTTTCACAACCTCATAACTTCCCAGCAAAGTCCAGCTATTGTCCAATGTGCCATTAGTAGATGGATTGTCAGAGCCATAGATCTCGAATCTCTTCATTGTTGTTAAAAAGTAATAGCGCGTACCTTCCGGGTATGGACGGATCCAGATACGACTAAGCTTGGCCGTTATCCCCATATCAAAAGTAATCATGTGCGGCTGGGGTCCTCCATTCACCTGGTGCGTAAAGCTGGTATAAGGCCATCCTAAACGGTTATCCCAGGCATACTCCAATTTGGCGCCATTCGTTACCTGTGGAGCATCTCCGGGTAAAACAACACCCCTGAAATTTACCGGGTTTAGCTGTGTTTCGAAAATCGGGTTGATATCTCGATACATCGTATCCGTTGTGTTGCCCCACCGATCTTTTACTAAAAAACCAAGCCGGGTGGTTACAGTATCCATGCCTTTGACCTTATTCAATATATTTTTTTCATTGGTAAAAACACTCATATTGTTATTGATCTCATACTCCTTAAATACATTTTTAGTCAGCACAACGATTGAGATGTTGTCTCCGGTTGGGTTACTTGCAGTTAAGTTAAAACCTCCAAAGGCATTTACAATGTTGATGCTTTTAAAAACCTGCCAGATAGGCGCTTCCAATGGTTTTATCTTGATTACTACTGGTGCAGACTGCACTCCGCTCCTGGATACAGAATATAGCTTCACTTCATGCTCCAGTGTATCTGCAAAACCTTCCAGGATGAGAGAATCCTGGTAATAGGATGCCTTAGTTTCTGCTAATTCACCTGAAGAGGGGAGATATTCCGCTTTTACATACAGCAGATTTTTATCGCTGGGTATAGAATAGGTGATCTTTGCCTTTCCTGGCCTGTTTTCCACCTGCACATTGCTTACAACTACAGGAATTGATTGATCACTACTGACAGGCTGATGGCCTTCGTCTTTCTGGCAAGATTGTAAAGCCACAAAAGCCGTAACAAAAAGAATCAAATGTTTTATGCTAAAGTTCATATCATTAGTTTTTGAAAGTAAGTACTACCATCCCGGGTTTTCCACTAAAAAGGGATTTCTTCTGGTATCAAAATTTCCAATGGGCCACAGGTAATCACGAGGGGCAATGAACCGTTGACTGAAAATGACCCGCTCCTTATAGTATGTATCAGCAGTTTTACCTATAACGTTCCATCCGGTAATGTCTTTGTTATATTCTTCATATGCCTTCTTCCACCTGCGCAGATCCCAGAAACGATGCCCTTCAAAAGCAAGCTCTATCATCCGCTCACGCTGAATGATTTCTCTGAGTCCTTCCTGGGTGGCAAACTTTCCTGGGTTGTTGGAATAGTTGGTCCAGGATTCTACAACGCCTTTCAATCCGGCTCTATTTCTTACTTTGTCAACATAAGCAATTGCAGTAGCAGAAGCAGGCTCAACTTCGTTCAATGCTTCTGCATATAACAGGTATAAATCGGCGAGCCTGATCTCTGGCCAGGGATATTGCTTCCATACCGGGGCAGATGTTCCTGCTGTTGTTGATTCCCAGTGAACCAGCTTTTTGATAAAATAGCCCGTTTCATTCCAGTTTTTAAAATCACCAAATCCAGCTTTATCTCCATTTTTAGCTTTTACATAAAAAGTGTTTCGCTCGTTTCCAGTTGATGTGGCATCTTTTTGATACCAAACGCCACCATCAAAGCCCAAAGAAGCATAAAAACGAGGCTCCCTGTCATAGTTCAATCGTGCCGTAGAAAAACCTGGCTCAATATAATTTCTTTCATTTGTTGCAGCAGTTCTCAATTGTTCGTAATTGTTAAAGTTGAGTGTTTTATCCTCTTCAATGGGTACTCCGTTATGCGTGTAGTACATTTTTGCAATTTTCAGCGGGGCTGCCCACACGCCCAGCAATTGCCCTCTGTTGGTATTGCTTCCTCTTTCCATTGGAGGCATACAAATGGATTCATTGACAAAGTACATCTGTGAGTTGGCCCATACATGCTCCCTACTCCATCTTTCCGTTACAGCATTCCTGATATTCAACTGGGTTTTCGTGGTATCAGTCAGGCCTAAGAAATCTACTTTGTATTCATAAAGGGCATGTCCATTAGCTTCTGCGGACTCGATAGCGGCCTTGACAGCATCCCTGGCTTTTACCCACTTATCAGCATCAAAAGTTGGATTGAACAAGGCCACTCCTTCTTTATCTTTAAAGCTGGCATAATCAGGATTTCCGTTAAAAAGAGGACTTGCTGCCGTTACCCATAATTTAGCTTTTACAGCCAGCACAATGGGTTGTGTGATCCTTCCCAGTTGCGTGTTTTCTTCCGTGATTTTAGCAGGTAACTTTTCATAAGCAGCATCCAATGTCCTGGAAATGTAATTGACTACAGAATCTACTGGCATGCGCCGGGAAAACGAACCATCTACATCAGAATCGATGCCTATATTTTCATCTATAATTGGAATGGGACCATACATCCTGAACATATAGAAGTGGTAAAAAGCCTTTAAAAACTCAGCTTCGCCAATCCATCTTTCGCGTTCAGAAGGTGCAATGTCCGGAACCTTGGAAAGATCGCTTATGTTCTCCAAAAAGATATTACACTGACGGATACCTCTCCAGATTTTTTGATGATCAAACTTGGTACCATTGCCTTTACGTTCACCAGCCCATTCATCAAATAAAGGAGCATCTTTATTTTGCTGCCCCTGTGCGATCCTGAATATTGGATGCCAGTGCGCCTGGTCATTCTGGGGATACCAGATCTCATCACCGCCTGTTAATCCTACATTGTACCAGCCATCGCCACTTTTCGGGAGAAAAGAGTACAGGGTAAATAAATATTTTTCCGCTTCATTTCTGAGTTTAAAAGCATGTTCTATGGTTGCTACGTTATCAGGGACCACATCCAGGTATTTTTTACAGGAAGTTCCCCCTACTGCTAATGTTGTAATGAGTATAGCGAAACCAATATATTTGTTCCATTTCATGGTGTAATGATATTTGTTCATGATTGTGAATGTGCGCACTTAAAAATTAACCTCAACACCTAAATTGTATACAGATTGGATAGGATATGCCAAGCCGTTGCCTCCCATTTCGACATCCCATAATTTAAAATTACTCAGGATAAAAAGGTTGGTAGCAGAGACATAAACACGCCCACTGGTTAAGCCCAATTTTTTCACCTTGCCCACCGTATAGCCCATATCTATATTTTTGAGGCGCAGGAAATTGCCATTACGCATCCACCAGGTAGACTTTTCGTTATTGGGCTTTACCCTCCAGGTACTCAGGCGTGGCCAGAACGCATATATATCCCGGTTGTCTTCGCTCCAGTGGCTTTCACTGATTACTTTCAACAAATTGGTTTGGGAGCCACCGTCCTGGTAAAATGGCTGGATCTTATTTGGATCAATAAAGAAGGATGAGCGGGCAGACCCCTGGAAGTAAAAGCTGAAATCAAACTTCTTATACCGCATAGAAGAACCGAATCCGTAAATAATTTCAGGTTGTTGAGGAAACCCTATGGCTACCTGGTCGTCAGTGGTAATGACACCATCTCCATTGATATCCCGGTACTTGATATCACCAGCCAGCAAACCCCGATCATTGAATTGAGTCGGGGAGTTGGCGACTTCCTTTTGATCAATGAACAACCTTTCGGCTATATATCCCCAGGCCTGGGAAAGTGAAGAACCGATTGTTCTTAAATGAGCCAGGCTGTTGTCATATAGCAGTTCATCAGCCACTACTTTTTTGCTGGTAGCATAGGTAAACGTACCTCTTACATTGGCATACCAGTTTTTATTCAGGTTCTTTTCGTATTTGGCCGTAAGATCGATGCCCTGGCTTTCTGCCTTGCCATAGTTGGAGCTTGGAACGGCCATCAAGCCCATTGCAGATTCAATATAGGTTTTAGGCTGTAATATCTGGGATCTGTATTGCTTAAAGGCATCAACGATCAATTCAAAGGAATTGAACAGATTAACATCCATTCCCAGGTTGATTTGCCTTGATCTTTCCCAGGTAATATTGGGGTTGGCATACCTGGATATCGAAATACCATTTCTTCCATAAATCGCGGCACCATCATTTCTACCGAAGCTGGCATTAAAGGCGCCATCATTTAAATTAACATTTGACAGGTAGAAAAAGCGGTCTTCCACTTTTCCGATCTGGTCGTTGCCCACAATGCCGTAGGTAGCCCTGAATTTAAGGTCACTGACTACACTCTTGAGCGGATCGAAGAACTTCTCATTTGAAATTTTATAACCCAAGCCTGCAGAAGGGAAAAAACCAAAACGATGGTTGGCATCAAAACGCTCAGAGCCGTTGTATCCAAAATTAAACTCGGCTAAATACCTGTCGTCATAACCATAAGTAAACCTTCCGGATATACCATTGTTTCTTTTTGGCAGAGAAGCCGTCACACTCCCGGCATTTCCAGACTCATAACTTGATATATATGATATTAGCGAACCACCTACCCTGTGCACATCTCCAAAAAGCCTGTTATAATTTAAGGAACCTTCCAGCCAAAGCCTCGAATCAACTTCTTTCCCATTCTCAGTATAATCGAGGTATTCGGTACCGGCAGTGCCAATAGAAGTAGCAGAACCGTCATTCAATACCATGATGTCATATGATTTACCATCCTGACCGATCAAAGCATTATAGAAAAATGGATTATACTTTCTTTCCACAGCATAATAAGAATACCTTCTGAGGTATGCCATTGAACGGAAGCTTAATCCTTTCGTAATGAAATCAAGATTCTGTTTCAGTTCGATCTGGGGCTGTATATTGGAGGTTTTATACTGCCTGAAGCCCCTTACCATCTCGGCATAAGGATTCACATATAAAGTAGAGGTCAATGCTCCGTTTGCCTGCGTTTGGGCAGAGCCAAACAAAGGGTGGCCCACATAAGGACGCTTTTCCCGGGGATAAAGGGCAGGGAAAGCAACAGGATTCGATCCAAGTGCCAGATTATAAATATACGCCCCTCCTTCTTTAAACTTAGTACCTGCAATGGGTCCGTTATAATCATCAAATTGGCCATACATAGCGACAATCAATTCAGATGATTTGGTCAGGTTCAAATTAACCCTGGAACGCAGCGAATATTTAGCCAGCCTGATATTACTGTTGAAATCATTGATGGGATCGACTTTTAAAATACCGTTATCCTGGCCATAAGAAGCAGAGACGTGATACGTTGCTTTCTGGGTACCACCATTGACGCTTACATAATAGTTTTGGTTGATGGTGTATTTTTTCAGCAATTGATCTATCCAATTATTATTCGGGTAGAGAACAGGATCATCACCTGCCGCCGTATGATTGATCTTATTCTGGGTATAAGGCAGGATGGCGTTAGGAGACCTAGTTAAGGTAGCTTCGTTGGCCAATTGCATGTAGGTGACGTTATCAGCAAATTTGAAATTCCTGGTGTTGGAAGAAACACGCGTTTCACTCCTGGCCATAAACTTTGCTGCGCCCACTTTTCCCCGTTTGGTGTTGATTAATACCACACCATTGGCACCCCTTGCACCATATACCGAAGCAGCCGATGCATCCTTTAAAACGGAAAAGTCAGAGATGTCATCAGGCTGAAGACGGGCCATGTCTGTTGGTGTGGATTCCACACCATCAATAAGAATCAAAGGATCCTGTTTACCAGTACCAAATGTGGATAAGCCCCTGATATAGAAAGTAGAGTTGTCTGTTCCCTGGCCAGGCTCACCACTTTGCTGGAAGGAGATCATGCCTGCCACCCTGCCTGCAATGGCATTGGTGATGTTGCCGGTAGGTGTTTTAAGGTCTTTTACACTGACTGTAGTAATAGAACTTACCAGGCTGGCCTTTTTTTGGGTACTGCCAAAACCAACCACAGTCACCTCGCTCAGATCTTTTTCTTCAGGAAGCATTTTTATGGCCAGTTGAATAATACCATCAACAACCTTCTCCTGGCTCAGTTGAATGAGTTTCTTTTGATAACCAGTAAAAGTAAACTCAAGAACTGCATTTCTTGGAACTGTAAGTTTAAAACGGCCCAGTTCATCTGAGATCAGTTTTTGATTTTTCCCAACAACAGAAATGTTAACAGTTGGAAGTCCGCCAGAACTGTCGACAACGACACCCTGGACTGTTACCTGCTGCTGTGCTATGCTTTGATTACAAAACAGGAGCAGGGCAAAAAAGACAAACAAATTGCTTGACTTTTTTAAGATCCAGTATAAATTTTCTTTCATAATAAATGAGTGGTTAATAGTTTTATATGCTAAACATGATGGCAACAGGAATAAGGATCCATGTAGTTGCATCCGAGCGATTGCAACCGGCTCAATTACTTCTTGTTACCTGAAGAATGATACAATGGAAGAAATAGGAATTATGTAAGCATCAATAATTTTTCCTAATCAGTTTGATTGACTACACTTTTTGCGCATGGACAAGCATTATTTTTAAAGAATAAAAAACATTTTCAGACTGAAAAGAGAACTTAACAACGCAAAAGCTTAACGCTAAATCTTTTAAATCTTACACTTATATTTTACCGGCTGAAGAGCAATGCTACTTGCTAGAGTACAATTTTCAGGTGTACGTAACTTATTTAGGGACTGAATGAACTTATTATGGGGACGCTCATCGGAGTTTTTAGTAACTCGCTGGTGGAAACTGTTTTTGAATCAGTCTTCGTCGTGTCGGTCACCTGTGCCTGTGCGGAAGGAAATAGCCACAGCATGCCGGAAAGGAAAACGACGGCAACCTTAGCGTAAATTTGCCTCATTTTAGTGGTTGTTGAATTGGTTATAAAAATTTCTTTCTCAGGATTTTTCATCCAATCTGGGAGGTGACTTATTAAAGACGCCCTGAACTGAAACTCATTTGGTCTTTTCCATTTAAAGATGATGAGTCTGGAAATTGATGGTAGATAAGCAATCATTTTAGTAACTGGCAGATTTTTTTGGTCTTTTGTTTTATTGACAATGTAAAAGTACAGGGGTAAATGACGACACATGAGAGAGGTAATTGCCAAATAAAGGCGGTAAATCCATCATTTTAACGAAAAAATGGGTAAAAGGAAGCGACCGTGAGGCAAAAGCGCTCAGGAAGGGATATTCACTTTTTTTTATACAGTGTCAGCCCAAATTCAATGTTAACACCCGCAAGACCCCTCAGCATAAATCTAAATCTTGAAAAATGGTGGTTGAACCTCAGTTGACCAAATGTTACAAATTATTTTCATTTACAATGAAGAGTAGTCTGGTAATTTGCTTCACATGGGATATTTAATGATTACAATAGTTTGGAGTGAATAGAGTAGATAAGTGCAAAATGACCTTTTCTTTGGTTGGATCATTTAACTAGCAGCGATTATATACTAGTTATGATTAATAGCTTTTTAAAAAAGTAGAGTTTGCTCCTCCCTCAATGCTGTCATTCTGATAATCTTTTGCGAGGCAGCCACCATTCCTTTATAATCAAATGGCTTTTCCAAATAGAGTTGGGCCCCGGTACTATAAGCAGTATTTACATTTTTAATTATACTGGAGGTGCTCCAAATCACAACAGGTATGTCTTTATAGCCTGGATGATCTTTAACCATCTTTAGGATTTCAATACCGTTTCTTTTCGGCAGGTAAAGATCAATAACGATCATACAGGGTTTGCAATCTTCTAGCACTTCCCAAAGTCTGTCGGCATCGGACAAACAGATTAGCGACATCTGCTCAGACAGTTTCGTCAAGGCTTGAATCAATAACAGGCAGTCGTCCTCATCATCATCAATGAGCAGGATGTTTCTTGTTTGGTGAACATGGTGTTTCATATGTTATTCTTTAAGTTTGAGAATCTCTAAATGATTTGGCTCCTATGACCAGGGCCCTTCATATCCCCTTAATGAAAGGAGAAGAGGAAGGGGTAGAAAACCCCTTCCGATGATTGCCATATGAAAATTTCGAAAAGAGTGATATTTTTCCACTTTTATCACAAGTTGCAAATTAGTCAGGCAAAAGAAAAACCTACGGGTAAATGTCAAAAAAGGGGTATAAAATAGTCTTTTGAAGAAAAAAGACATAATACTGGCCCAAAGTTTTAAAGTCTGGTGAAAAAGCAACCGTAGCCATCCTCAACCAGATGAACCGGATGAACACATTGATCTCTTGCTTTTAACACAATAACATAATGGGGTACCCATCTTTTTTAACAGGTTGAGATAGTTGTGTAATTGCCTTTCAGAAACCTTCATTCTTTTTGATAGTTCCGAAGGTGTGCCAGTTTTTTTGTTGGCAATTAGTTGGTCAATACGTTCTAATCGTTCTATAATTTTAAAAGACATGTAGTTAGTTTTAGGTTGGTATTTTGGTTAAATTATTACATAAGAGAAAAAGCGTATATTAAGAAGGAAGGGGGTAGAAACCCCCTCCCGTTTTTCGCATATATGCGAAAATCCCTAAGTTTAAATCATATTGTTAGTCGGTTGATCATTGCTTAATGATCTTCTGATACATCTGCTGATTGCCGTTCCTAACCTGTACATAGTATATACCCGCAGCCAATCCTTTCAGGGAAATAGCTTGTGTAGCATTAGTGAGGCGTTGGCTGAGTACCATGGCACCATTTGCATGATACAGTTGTACGGTAGCACCTGCTTCCAGTTTACTTACCTTGATAGTTGCTACTTCGCTAGTTGGGTTAGGATACACCACCACGCTATAGTTGGTAACCTCTTCCAATACACTACCCTCACGGGCCAGGGCAACGGAAGACGAAGTGCAGCCACCTAAATGATCACCATGGTTCAGATGATCCTGCACCGCTGCGGAAGCCACACAAATGGTATTGTTGTTGTGGCAAATCATCACCTTGTCGTTGTTGTTACCGCATCTTACATCCAGGACATTGATAGCAATAGATGCTGTGGCCGAACAGCCTTTGCTATCTGTTATGGTTGCTGTGGAAATTCCTGCTACACTTACAAGTTTTGATTGTGTTGTTTCCCCAGTATTCCACTGGTAGCTGTAGGGCTCAGTACCACCCGACGTAGTTGCAGTTACCGTAAGTGATGTTGAACCATATCCCAAATACAAAGTATTCTTCGCATCAACTGCAGAATCCATTGCATATACATCCGGAATGCTCGCAATAATTACCGGGTTCACTGCTACAGTCATTGTTGCGGTGCTTACATTACCATGAACGTCGGTTACCTCCCAGGTAATTGTAGACTCACCCACATTAAAAGAACCACTTGCATCAGTTCCTGAACCACTCCTTGAAGTAGCTCCGTTTACACTGTAACGCACAGTAGCAATACCACAATTATCAGAAGCATTCAATGCAGGAATCGAGTAAGAACCGCTGTTGCTGTAGCAGAAGAACTGTGCAGCCGGTGCTGTAATTAATGGGTTGGTGTTGTCAACAACAGTCACCTGTGCTGTACCTGCATTTGAATGTCCATCTGCATCAGTTGCCGTAAGTGTTACGGTTATCGGAGCACCAACATCAGAGCAATTGAATTCGGTTTTATTCAAACTCAATGTCAATGCGCCCGAATAGCTCACGGAACCATCATCTACTTGCTGTGGTGTGATAGACACATTTCCGTTGGCTTCTACCGCTGCAGTGATGTTTTTGGTTATTACCATTGGCGGCATGTAAACAGTAAGTTGTTGTGAAACTGATGGAGCTGCCTGGTACGTGTTATCTCCATTTTGTGAAGCAGTGATGGTAGTAACGCCTTTGCCTACAATATGGATCATACCATTGACAATTGTTGCTACATTTTCATCTGAACTGGTATAGGATATGGGCAATCCTGAAGAAGCAATGGCACCGGCATTAAAATCCTCATCTCCTACCTGTTTTTGTGAAAGAGCTTTAAAGGTGATGGTTTGGCTTTCTTTCATATTTTCTGCAATCTCCGCATCGCTTAAAGCCCTCTTGTAAATCTTAAATTCATCAATGGAACCTCTAAATAGCGGATCATTAAATTGAGATTTACCCAGGTAGTTTAACGTGGTGCCGCTAGTAGTGCCCGCAGGGGTAAGTTGCGAAGGCTTGATATTGATCGCTGTATTGCTTGATACCAAAGCTCCGTTGATATACAGGCGGGCGGTATTGCCTGATTGGGTAACCGCCAGATGCACCCACGTGTTTAACGGGAAGACATAAGGTGAACTTACGTTTAACTCTGTGCCTCCGTTTTTAATGGCATAACGAACGATTGATGATGTTACGCCATTTACAGCAGTAGTTCCTGCCTGAACAGTAAGGAACATGTATTGTGTCGTACTGTTCCCAAAATCAAACACCCGCATCCAGTTTCCAAGCGCATCCATTTTCACCCAGGTGGAAACGGTAAAATCGGATAAAGAACTTACGATTCCGGTTGGCAATGTAGCATAGGAAGCAGCCGTACCATTCAGTTTAAGTGAAGTTCCGTATTTCCCGGCATCGCGAGCTGCTGCGACCGCTAATGTGCCGTGAGCAGCACCCCAACTATCAATAGCACGTGTTCCGCTTGCTTCATCAAATTTCAGATACGTAAGCTGACCATCATTAGGCAATGCCAGTACTTCTGTGCTCAGAGGCATTTCCCCTACACTATCAACTGCGGCAACCACATAGTAATAAATAGTTCCATTACTAACATTGGTATCAGTAAACCTGGTAGTACTCGCACTTCCGATAGTAGTATAAGGTCCGCCTGGTGTAGTTGAACGCTTAACGTTATACGTAAGGTTCTGAATAGCATCCCATTCCAGGATGTTTTTAGCATCTCCTGCTGCAACTATAACATTGCTTACCATATTATTCTGTACCGTTAACGTGATGGTTTGTGTACCAGAAATACTGTCATTGGTGGCACCTATAACTACAGAAAAACTGCCATATTCCGTAGGTGTACCTGATATTACACCTGTAGTTGCATTTATGCTTAAGCCGGCAGGCAACCCTGTTGCTGTAAAATTGCTGTATGGCCTATCCGTAATGGTATAGCTAAATGGCCTGCCCATTAAAGTAGTGAGCTCAGTATTATTGGTAATACCAACCAGCAACGTTCTTGCCTGTGATGTTGCTCCATAAACGTCATCTCCTGCCTGTGAAGCCGTAATGATTGTCGTTCCGGCAGTCAGAATATGTACCTTTCCGTCTTCTACCGTTGCAACTGATGGATTTGAACTGGTGTATTCTACCGGAAGTCCTGAAGAAGCAGTAGCGTCAAGATCAAAATCCGCATCACCCATTAATTTGGGAGCAATGGGGTTGAACGTAATCGTTTGGCCTACCATCATACTTTCTGCAATTTCTGAAGCACTTAAAGCTCGCTTGTAAATCTTAAACTCATCAATTGAGCCTTTAAAAAACGGATCATTGAATTGCGATTTACCAAGGTAGTTTAAATTTGTGCCGGTAGTAGTACCCGTAGGGGTAAGTTGTGAAGGATTAATACTAAGTGCTGTATTAGTTGATTTCAGAACTCCGTTGATATACAGTTTGGCTGTAGTTCCGGATTGAGTAACAGCCAGGTGTACCCAGGTATTCAATGGAAAGGCATAAGGAGAAGTTACACTCAACTCTGTCCCTCCGTTTTTAATTCCATATTTAACAGTTGATAATGTTACCCCATTCGCTGTAGTCGTTCCTCCCTGAACGGTGAAGTACATGTATTGAGTAGTACTGTTACCAAAATCAAACACACGCATCCAATTCGCAAGGGCATCCATTTTTACCCAGGCTGAAATGGTAAAATCAGTTACATTATTAACAATTCCGGCGGGCAGTGTAGCATAAGAAGTGCTTGTCCCATCCAGCTTAAGTGCATTTCCTGTTTTCCCTGCATCACGTGTTGCTGTAGCTGTTAAAGTACCATAAGTAGTTCCCCAGCTGCTGACACAACGGTTTCCGCTGGTTTCGTCAAATTGAAGATAAATCTTCCCTACATTCCGCGAGGCCAAAACCTCCGGACTGGAGGCAACACCATCCGGCGAAGCGACTATGTAGTAATAAGGTGTTCCATTATTCACTGTAGTATCAGCGAACGCTGTTGTGCTCACCGTGGCGATAGTGGCATAAGGCCCGCCTGGTGTTGTTGAACGTTTGATATTATATGCAAAATTGGCGATAGGATCCCATTCCAGGATGTTCTTTCCATCCGCCGCCGAAGCAGTCAGGCTTATCGGAACAGTTCCAACCGGTACAAAACGGAACGGAAAACTATAGGGAACCGGATCGTTATCACTTCCAAGTACAGCAAGTATTTGATTGCCACTTTTATACCAGTACCCGTTTCCAGCATTTTGTGCCCGTTGAACCGCATGCGAGGTACCGTTAGAGTAAATATTAAATGAATTGTAAGTGTCTGAGTAGGCAATGACATTACGGCCAAATAATGCGTCCTCATAGATATAATTGCTAAATGCCGCAGGCGGTGCGCTCAGACAAGTAATTTTATACCTGCCGTTTCCCTGCTTTTTCACATTCCACATTTGCACTAAGGGATTGGGATTCGACACATCAAATAAAGGCTTGTTGGTCTCATTCCTGGTCCATAACGAATCACTGGCAAGGGGTTTGATATAGTAATTCCCGTCAGCAAGTGTATTCGTATAGTAATACATAGAGGCCTTATACCGTTCCATAGCATTCTCCAATATCGTAACGTAGTCATTCATCTGAAAAACTGTTGATTGCGGATTGTACAAGGACTGCACATACGTGATGCTATCATTCAACTGTACTTTGGCCGCTACCGGAAATTTACCTCCCACAATTGAGTCGCTCGTTTGGGTGGTATCGCGTAGTTTTATGGCTTCAGCCAACTTTTTAAGGTAGGAGGAGTCCATGTCTGATGGCGTGACGGGCTCTATTCTAAAAATCTGGTTTGGATTATCAAGCCATCTGTTCAGATTTATTGCGGCACCGTCTAAAGTACTTGAACTAGCAACATCAAGCGCTTTCTGGCTTTGTTTGCCAACAATGCTGAACGTCCCGTTTTCCCGGTCCTTAATAGACCATACCTGGGCTGAATCTGTAGCCGAATAAGTGCGCTGTTCAATAAGTGCACCATTGGTTATGGCATTGTTCACTACATCCATCGCTTTTCCACTCCGCAGATTTACAATCTTATAATCGGTACCGGATATAGGAGTTATTCTCCAATGCTGGTTACTTGAAGAAGAATAGGTATTTTGTCCCAATAAGGCCCCTTCGGCTGTTGAACTATTTTTAACCTCTACTGCTTTATTGCTATGAGTTACTATAATTCGGTATATCCCATTGAAACTATCGGAATTCAATACCTGCGGAACCGGCGGCGCTTCCGGAATACCTCCATCTCCTGGTGAATCCGGACTGGTGCCCGCAGAATTTACCGCACAAACCTTATAATAATAGGTCTGACCGTTTGATAAATTATTATCCAGAAACGTATTTCCTGAAAGGCCTGTGGCAATGGTAGAATAGGTACCGTTTTCAGAGGTCGAGCGTTTAAGCGTATAGCTAACTGCACCAAAGGAGGATAGCCATCTTACCCGCATCTGTTTATCTCCGGGATAGGCATATATAGAATGCGGAGCTTCCGGTGCAGTAACCACTCCACCTTGCCCTCCGGTAACACTTACATTGCTAAAAGTAGAGGTGTTTAAAACACCATTGACAACGGAACAAACCGCCAGGCCAATGTAGGCCTTGCCGGTAAAGCCCGTATACCTGCCCTCGTGTGACGCCGCCCAACTTACACCATCAGGAGAATAATAGGTGGCAATCATCTCCCCTACACGTTCAATTTTCACCCAATAAGGAATGCCAGGTATGGGCCTGGACGCTTTCTCATAATAAGAACCGCCCCTTAGTTCTGACCATCCATGCATAAACGACTCGGCTTTCACCCCCGGAGTTACCGCTATCCATGCCCTTTGCGCTGAAGTAGAGGTCAGATCGGAACGGATCATTACCCCCGCCTTGGCATTAGAAGCAGTGCCCTCAACTGATTCCACTTTAGCGATGATGGAACAATTTCCGGTCACTTCCTTATACACGAAGTGCAAAGCATCCGCTCCATGGGTCCATATATCCCCACTTCCTTTTACCGTCCACACATTGTTATTGTAGGAACTGCTTCCGGCAGGGGATGCCGTGCCTATATCCAGAGAGGTTAAGCCCCCTGTTCCAACTTTGGTAGGCTCAGGGACAATTTCTGTTTGCGGTGGAACAGTAGCCGTAGAGTTGTCTTCCGACTTATAGAACCAGGTGATTACCGGGTCAAAACGTCTGGGGATGGCATTTAGCAGTTTGTTCAGGTAAACCGAACTTTGCTTCTTTCGGACTACATAAGCCCCGTGAGCCAAAGTAGGGCCAAACCTTCCCATATCCCAGGGGTTGGTTATATCTGTTAAATAATAGGCATCAATAGTACCAAAAGGGACGAACCCGATGGGTAAGCTTAAATTTTTCCTGGCAAAATATTCGGCATTTGCCATAATCCGGTCCTCCAGGTCGGAATAAATGTCGATACCCTGTTTATACAGCACTTCTGCCGTGAAGGCCAGATTGTTCCATGTGCCGTGGGCGTGTCCCTGGTCCCTTAAACTTTCTCCATTCTGGCCACTGGGCAAGGTATTTTTAAGCCCGCAAGAAGCAATATATCTCGACAGGTAGACAATATGAGCTATTTTAGCAGGATCATCGGAAAATGCGGCGATCACGACACCTGCGGCCATACTCAAGTTACCTTTATTGGATGGCCCTATAGCATAAAAAGAACAGCCTGAAGCCGGCCAGTATACGTTGTTAAACAGGTTTTTTACGGCTGCAGTATTTTCAGCCGTCCAGCCACTCCAGGTTCCGCGAAGAATAGAGGCCGCTCCGCCGTAGGCATACGCGTAATCCCCTAAGTCCAGGTTTCCCAACTGTCCTCCAAACTCCGTTTGGGTAGTGGCCCATGCTATTAAAATATCCCTGGCCTTTGCAGCATAGGCCTCATTTTCCGTAAAATACCACATCAGTGATAAATTAAAGGCTGCCGTCATATCGTTTCTCCAACGGTAAAGGTTGACATCAGGACTACGGGTAACCGTAGCAAAAGCCTGATAAGTATAAGTCAACTGTGACTTGCCATCGGCAGCCATAATATCATAAGCCTGTTTCCAGGGATAATCTCCGGCCTTAATATGAGCCTTCAAAACTTCAAGGTCTGACTTGGAAAGAGGAATTCCTGGATGCGTAAAGGTTTGCCCTGTTGCATTTGAGGAAAGCAAAAAGATAATAATTGTTACCCAAAAGCAGTTGAGCATTCTGATCTTTGGTAAAGTACCATGTGTAAAAAAATTCATCATACTGGCTGTTTAATCGGTTAAAAACTGGTATTGTTTGTTGGTTCTAAAAAGATTTATTACGCCTGCAAGCTTTTCATTCACTTACCGGGCTGGTACTTGTTGATTTTATTTTTTATGGTTTTTTCGCTTTGTAATTGACCCGCTTGTTACCATTACGCTATCATATGTAGCAGTGTTTAAATTGGAACTGTTGGAGGAAACAGCCAATCCAACGAAATAAGTGCCGGCCATTGCTACCGTAACAGGAGAACCTACAGCAAACCATGTTCTTCCATCGGTTGATTGATAAGCAGTGAATTTATTGCCGGCTCTTTGCAAACGAAACCAGGTAGGAGCACGGGTATATAGATTACCTGTTTGAAAATCCATAGAACCGCCTGTGGAAGTGCGGCTTCCAAATCTTGCTTCCCGAACACCTCCATCTCCTGAAGTCATACTGAACGCGATAGCATTGGAAGAAAGCGATTCACGGATCATGATGCCCGTTTTTTGGGAACCACTACTGCCCCATGTACTTATTGCAAGACGTGCAGTGATCGTGGCATCGCCGGTTACAGTTTTATATACATAACTCAAACCATCTGCAGCGCCACCAATACCTGCACCGGAGCCATTCACAACAAAAGTTCCATTACTCACATTAGCATAACCGGCACTACCTGCAGTGGCAACGGTTCCAATATCCTGATGCGACCAACCAGAAGGCAATGCACCGGTAGCTTTTGGAGTGGCACTTTCCTGTGATGAATTGCTGCTTGTACCAGCCTGATTGATTGCAGATACGACATAGTAATTGGTAGTGCCATTCGTTACACTGGCGTCTTCATATAAAGGAAAGGTCCCTCTGTACGTTGCAATCGTAGTATAGGGTCCACCACTTGTTGTTGAACGCAGTATATTATAACCGGTTGCAGAAGTAACAGGATTCCATCTTAACCATACTTTTCCCACGCTTGCAGTTGCTTTCAAACCTGCAGGTGCAGAAGGAGCAGGAGATGCGGGATAAGGTGACGCCGATGCATTGAGTGTGTAACAGAGTGTACCAAAGCCAATATTATCATCATGCACAAATCCTTCCGGCCGGTTCACTTCTGCCATTGCTTTTACATTGGGAGCGCTTAAGCCTTTTCTTACCACATAATGGTTATAAATCATTTCCCAAATGGGACGTTGCAACCTTCCGCGGCCACCACTGTTTTGTTCTGAAGCCCAATAGTTCTGGACGTTATCACAGTTGTTGTAAGTGGTATAAGGAACCTCTTTCCAGAGATTGTATTGAGCGGTATATTCAGCTCCTGCCAACAAACGGTTGTTATCATAGGCGTACATATCCTGACCCTGGTTCCATGCTATCTGGCAAAAGCTTGCAAACATGCCTACACCTAACAGCGCATGCTCCTGGTCGCGGCCCGTCTCCTGCCACTGGCCCAGGCCTCCCGGATGTAAAAAAGGAACTGCCTTAGTAATGTTGCCGTTGCCTGCCCCGGATTTAAAATAGCTAATTGCTTCATTGAACTTAGTTGTATCATCGCACAATACACCAATGCTTAAAATAGCTGTCATGTTACATATATCCCAATTAGCCCAATAATGACTGATACAGGTATTGTTGTGACGCGTTAAAAAATCATGGCAATTTGGATACAGGTAGGTGGTCATCATGTTTTTGAATTGATTGAAATCTGCCTGTGACCAATTGGGATAAAGACGCAGAATCTCTGCCGCAACAGCAAATTCATAAATCGCTATGCCCATTAAGCCGGGAATATCATTACCGCTTGGCACCTGGTTCACCGCATAGGCCCATGCGTTTAAAATTTTTCGTGAACAGGCTGCATAAGAAGTATCGCCAGAGATGTACCAACGTAAAGCGTTAAGATAAGCCGCCACAGCATCGGCAGAAGCTCGTTGACGGCTGACTCCCATGTTGGCCTTTGCCGCTGCAGTGTATGTATTTTGTGCTTTTGGGTGAGCAATCAATGCGTTCCAGCTATCGATCCAGGGGTGCGCTCCGGCTGCCACTTGTGTTTTCATCCGGTCTAAATCGGTTTGCGTATGCAAGCCGCCGGGATGAACGAAGGTTTGTGCTGATGCAGTAATGATGCAAAAAAGCAACAGGAAAAATGACAAGTGTTTCATTTGATTCATGGCAAGACTTTGGTTTTACCGTTATTGGCTATTTGTATCGTTTATAATTTTTCTTCGCCTTTAGTTCGTTGCACTCGTTAAACTCTTTTTTGTTGGCTGTGAATTTTTGAATGTTATATTTTTTGCGAATTCACCTACTTTAATGTTTGCCTCTTCAATATTGGTGATCAGCTTTCCATTGATGCGAAGATTTTCAAACGTTACTCCCTGCACAAGATGGTCTTTATCCAAACCATTGATGATGGAAGGAGCATTATTAACGCCGTTATAACTGATGTTTTTGAAATAAATATTTTCTATTCCTCTGCCCGGAGCAGCATTGTATTTCTCATAGAAGGCAACTCTTAATTGCAAAAGCTTCCCCTCCTGGAAATTATCCACCTGTATATCTTCAAAGCGAACATTGCGTACCAGGTTCATGTCGCCTGCCTGAATGGCCATGCATCCCTCGGAGACCGGATCGTCTTCATCAAGCTCCAGTATCTCAATGTTTTTAAACAGTAAGTTCTCAATTACCTCACCCGTTTTTTCCGTGTTTCCGTGAACGCCGATGTTGATGGTATGTGCTACATCAGCCCAAAGAGTAGAATTCGTAACCGAGTAATTTTTGGCATCGCCATAAAATTCCCAGCGATGTCCATATACAGCGATACAATCATCAGAGTTGCGCATGAACACATCATCAACCTTAACATCGCTGCAGCTCATAAAATCCAGCCCGTCGCTCCAGGGATTTGCACTGAATGATTTCAAATTGCGGATGGTAATTTGATCCGATCCCCCCGAAAAAATTGTATAGTGTTTTGGATTGACTACAATGATTCCGTCTACGGTAACATTGCTGGAGTGCCTGATCTCGACTCCTCTTTGTGGCTGGTCAATAATTCCTCGTCCGAGGATGCGAACATTTTGCACTTTATCACACAGCAATTTTCCTCTCACTATAGCGCCTCCGGCAATGTAAACCGTTTTACCTGAGGGAATGTTGAATGCGTCTCCAGGCAGGTCTTTCGGCATGTGAACACCGGGACCGAAATAGACAACATTGGGATCGCTGGGATCGGGACGAAAGGTTTCAATGGGATTGGCAAATAAATGCAGGTTGTGCAATTTATCGCCATCAAACTCTATTGATATCTTTTTCGGATCGGTTAAAGTGAAAGTGATGCTATTACCATTTAAGATTGGTTTGATTTCATAAGAAGATGGACGGATTTTCACAGAATGCACATTGCCGTTATTTTTTTGAACAAATACTTCTACGGTTCCTGAAAAATCGAAATACACCATGGAGGCATCCTGCGGTTTATCGAGATCCACTTTTACATTGTATTCATACAAGTCCTGCCACTCACCTCCTGGCTTTCGCACTTTTACCGTGTAATCGTCGTTATGCATCGAGTAAACAACAGCCTGGGGAACAGGATAAGTAATCAATTGTTGTGCAGTTGTTTTTAAACAATAAAAACAAGAAAGAAAAAATAGGATGAGAAATTTTTGCATGTTTTTCTTTGTAATTGAAAATTGTGTTTTCATGCTTTCAATTTTCTAAGTACAGGACAATAACAATGCTGCTACTGCCTGCATTGGAACAATTGCTGCCTGGTTTATGATAAATATTATATATGGTATTATTGTGAAAGTTCCAGCGGCACTTTCACAACATTGCCCGAAACCTAGATGTAAAACTACGGGGTGAAATAAAGATCATTAAGCGTTGAAAACTTCAAAAAAGGGGGGTAATCTCTTCATTTTTGGAAACATATGAAGCAATAAATTAATAACAAAGCAACCAATCAGCTATTAGGTTTGATCGACTCTTTATTTACCGTATACTGCCTTCCATGTATATTGCGATACTTCTTTATGTAGTCGGATGGATTCATTCCAAAAAGCTTGCTGAATTGTTCCCTGAAATATCTTACATCATTAACGCCAACCTTGAAAGCCACTTCATTTACATTGTAATTTGTTTTAATAAATAACTCAGCGGCTTTGCGGAGACGAATGAACCGGATGAATATATTTACAGTTTGCCCCGATACTGATTTAACTTTTCGGTATAAATTGGAATGGCTCATGCCCATTTCGGAATATAAAGTTTTTACAGAAAAATCGTCATCTTCCAGGTGATTTTCGACAATTGAAATGCATTTGTCCAAAAACTCTTTGTATTCATGTGAGATTTTGAGATTGCTTTCATTCAGCGTTATTTCATTATAAAAATATTTCTGAAGTGTGTTGCGGGTTTTTAAAAGATTGGTAACTCTTGCAATCAACAACTCGGCATCAAAAGGTTTCATAATATAATCATCAGCGCCTCCTTCTACTCCACGTAATTTTAATTCATTCGAGGTTGCACCAGTAAGAATGATCACCGGGATATGGCTTAACTGCTCATTTTCTTTAACGGCTTTGCAAAGCTCAATTCCGTTCATGCCCTGCATGTGAATGTCGGAGATGATTAAATCGGGTAAATATTTTCGAGCAGTATTCAAACCTGTAGTTCCATCTTCAGCTTGATGAATTAAATAATGATCCTTGAACAAACGAACCAGGTATTGCCGGATGGATTCATCATCATCAATAATTAAAATAGATTTCTTTTCAGATACTACTTCAGTTATGGGCTCAGCCTCTTCGATCTTTTCTTCTATTAATGGCTCCACTTTAAACATCTGTATGAAAGCCGGTGAATCATCGGTTTCAGAAATGGTCACTTCAGGACCAAAATGCTCTTTTCCTTTTGGCAGCGTTAACATAAATGTAGCACCCTGCCCTTCCTGGCTTTTGTAGGAAACCAATCCGCCATGTTGTTCTGTAAAATGTTTTACGAGAAAGAGGCCGATTCCAAAACCGGCTTTTGAACTTGTTTTACTTCTTTCCGCTTTGTAAAATTTATCGAAAAGCTTTTCACCAATTTCTGAAGGAATGCCGGCGCCGTTGTCTTCAACTTTGATCACAACATCTTCCGCACTGTCATCAATAGATAAACTGACATCACCTTTAGTAGGTGTATACTTCAATGCATTAGATAAAAGATTGTATAAAATAATTTCAAGCTTTTCCCTGTCTGCATAAATCTCCAAATTTTTATTTGGACAATCGAAAACATAATTCATGTTCTGGGATTTGGCTTGTTGCACAAAACATAAATACACTTCGTAAGCCAGATCATGTAGATTGAGTTTAGAAGGCCTGAGCCTATCCAATCCACTTTCCGCTTTTCGGAATAAAAGCAATTGGTCAACAAGACTAAGCATGCGCCTTGCATTGCGGTAAACAATGTTTAACTCACCATCATTTTTTATTTGCTCATCAGGATTTTTTTTCAGCAGGTCCCTGACCGGGTTGATAATTAATGTAAGCGGCGTTCTGAACTCGTGTGAGATATTGGTAAAGAATGAAATCTTCTTTTCATTGATCTCTCTTTCTTTTTCATTTAAAATTCTTTCTTTCTCTCGTTCCGCATGTTCTTTTTCCCTTTCCGCCCTTTCCTTTTCTAACTCCGCTTTTTCTACGGCCAGTTCTGCAAGGCTTTTTTCTTTCTCTGCTTTTTCAAGAGCGAGTTCGGTTTCACGCTTTTCCCGCTCAAATTTTTCTTTTTCCAATTCTGCCTGGCTTCTTTGCCTTTCCGAACGTTCATTAGCTGCATTCAATTTTGCAATCTTTACATCGTACTGAAGCTGTGTTTGTTTTGCCCTGTATTGCAAATAGAAATAAACAGCCGTACCAACCATCATTGCGTAGATCAAATAAGCCCACCAGCTTCTGTACCAAGGAGGCAGGATCATGATTTTGATTTGAACTTCATCTTTGTTCCATTGTCCTTCCGCATTGGTACTCTTTACCCTGAAAATATAGGTACCCTCGGAGAGGTGTGTATAAACAACTTTTCTTGTAGCTCCAGGGTAGTTCCATCCCTTATCCCATCCCTGCAAGTAATAGGCATATTGAATCTTTGCTGGCGATGAATATTCCAATGCGGCAAACTCAAATGAAAGAACAGCTTTGTTGTAAGGAACTCTAACAAGTTCAATACGATTAAAAGATGTTTTTGTTTTGAGTGAAGGATCTTCTTCCACCGGAATATTGGCAACTTTCACATCAGTTATAAAAATTCTTGGGTTGCTATTTATTGCATTAATATGCTCAGGTTTGAATAAAGTAAATCCCTTGATACCTCCAAATACAAACTCACCTGACCTTAATTTCCATGCTGCATTGTAATTGAATTGATTGCTTTGCAGCCCATCGCTTTGGTAGTAGTTTTTAAATGTTTTACTTTTCGGATTGAATTTGGCAATGCCATTGAACGTGCTCATCCACAAATTACCTTCCGAATCTTCCAAAATAGTCAATATGGAATTGCTGCAAAGACCTTCATTGGTGGTATAACGGGAAATGATCTTACCCTGTTTTCTGTCAAACAAAATCAATCCCCCTCCCTCAGTGCCTATCCAAAAATTACGGGAGCGGTCTTCCAATATGGCCTGGACCGGTTTACCAATAAAATAAGAAACATGTTTTTTGCCGGCTTTATCAATTTGAACCAGGTGCGATAAACCACCAGCCCAAAAAACATTGTTCCCGTCTTCCTTCAATGTATACATATCCCTGAGCCGGTCGTCAAACAATTCAAAAACCTTTTTCTGCCTGTTCAATTTAAAAAGCCCGTACTGCTGTGTACTTAGCCAGAAATTCTTTTCGGCGTCTTCAAGAAGATTCGGGCCCAAAGGATGTAAAGTGAGCGTGGTGTTATTGGGGTCAACGCAGGAATAGTGTTCAAACTTTCCGTTGTTAAAACGATCAACGCCCCCGCGATAGGTGGAAACCCAGATGTTGTTTTGAAAATCTGATTTAATGTGGTTAACAAAATTGTCGCTAAGGGAATACGGATTTCCTGCTTCATGCTGGTAATTGGTAAACTTGTTCAGCTTACGGTTCCAAATACTCAAACCTCCGCCATCCGTACCAATCCATAAATTATTGTCTGGACCTTCATAAAACGACAGAATATAATTGTTGATAAGGGTGTTTTGTGTGGCAGGATTGGAAGCAATCGTTTGAAAACGTTCTTTATTGGGATCGATTACATTGATACCACCCCTTAAGGTTCCAATCCATTTTCTTGAATGCTGGTCAATCCAAATAGAATAAACGGCATTGCTGGATAAAGAATTAGGATCAGTTGTATTCGTTAATAACTTAGTTTGATCCGTTTCAGTATTCAGAATAAAAACGCCGCCCCCATTTGTTGCAATCCACAATTCATTGTTCTTATCTGCAGTAATACCAACAACACTATTGTAGCTTAACTTTTTATTTGCTTCATTGTAAATTTTATCAAAAGAATTCGAAGAGATATTAAATCTTGAAACTCCCTCATTCGACCCTACCCATAAATAGCCATTAGTCGATTCAATGCAATTGGCAGACTTTATAGCTGTATTTATAAGTTTTAATGTTCCGGTTTTATAGTCATAAGCATACAAGCCTCTATTAGCCGCAAGAATCCAGACTTTATGATCCTTTGTTGATTTAATGGCAGTTACATCATACGGAACGTTTGCAGCATCAGCCAATGATATTTTATAAGCAATGGTATCTCCTTTTGGGAAAAAAAGTAAGCCCAGATCTGCAGTTGCAAGAAACATATTGCCCTGCTGATCTGTTTCAATATCCCTGATGACTGAAACAACTTTTTCTACTTTCTTATTAGCTGTATAATAATAAAGAGGAGAAAAACTGTTAGAAAGATTTTGATAGATGCAAGCACCTTGCCTTGTCCCTATCCAAAGATTCCCCTTTGTATCTTCATTTATTGTATTGATCCAATTGTTGACGAGTGAATGATTGTTCTTGAAATTATTTCTGAAGATTTTGAATTGATATCCATCGTATCGATTCAGTCCGTCATAAGTTCCAAACCACATAAAACCGCTATGATCCTGGTAAATACAACGCACTGAATTATTAGATAAACCCTGGTCTATTCCAAGGTAAGTGCTAATAGGATAACCTGATGCAAATGACGCATTATAAATAATGAAGTGTAAGAATGCAATAGCACAAATTTTTCTTCCAAAGGGACTTTTCATATAACAACGCAGTTAGCAATCTATAACTGAAAAATTATTTTGAATATCGATACCTAAAGAAATCTACATCCACATACCCTTTTTCATCCTTAGAATTGAAATTGAAAATACCAACCCTGTCACCGCGGTAACTGCCCCAGGTGAGTTGGGTAGTGCCGCTAAAAGGTACAAAATTTTTTCCGTCGAGACTATAGCCATAGCGGTTGTTTCCCTGGTAATCCCAACTTGATTGTAGCCAGATAAAATTTCCAACTATTTGTATTCCAACCGAATCCGCATCATTGCTACTATATACCAGTTTGCGGGTCCCATTTCCCTGTTTGATACCCAGTGAGCTATAAGAAGTTGTCGAAAAGTGAGTTAAACCTGCATATTGACCGTCAGCCATTCCAGTTATATCAATCTTGACGGTAACAATATTTGCTTTTGTACGCATGCTACGCTGTGTAATGGTATTGCCAGCCCGGAGCAATATTTTTTTATGTTCATTGGGATTAATGGGCTTAAAAGCGTAAAGCCGGAGAAATCCTTTGTGGTCGTGTAATGACCATTTATCAGCTCGGGGCTGATAATTCCATTCCCATTGAGGAAGCAGTGTCTTTGAATTGAAATCGTCGTCGGTCTGTATCTTTATTTTTTGCTTCTGAAGAATAATTGGTTTTTGAGCCGTCCAAACCATACGGCCTATGGTGTCGGCACCTACCTCCCCAATGATGGGCCAACCGTTAACCCAGGTGACAGGCAAAAGACTGGCAGTGCGGCCCTCCCAATCGCTTGAACCATGATGCGTAAAGAACCACCATTGTCCATTTTTTAATTGCATGAGTCCGCCCTGGTTCGGCTCTTTATCCTTGCTTTTATCAACATGGTTTAATTGCCTGATCTCCCAGGGACCACAAATGCTTTTCGAGCGTTCCATCATGATCACCCGCCCTTCTGGTTTCACTTCGCTGAAATAGTGGTAATACAATCCATTGATCTTATACAGCTTGTTGGCTTCACTACCGTGAGATTGATGGATGATGGAGTCAGATGCCATGATCAGGCTTTTCCCATCAGGTGTCATTTTAAATAAATGAATGTTGTACTTTTTATTGCTTTTCGGATCAAGGGCAAAATTGGTGGCAATAAAATATAACTGGCCATCGTCATCACAAAACGAACAGCAGTCGTCCCATCCCCTTACCTTCCAGAGTTGATGCACAGGCTCCCAGGGTCCTGCAGGATTGGTGGCCGAACTCATAAAAAAGCCATCATCCGGTGTACCAAAATATACCCAGAACTTATTTTTATAATACCTGATGGAGCCCGCCCAGATGCCCTTGCCGTAACAATTCATCCGGTCCCAGTTCAACTGTGGACTGATGCGGCGGAGGTCATCCACCACATGGCCGATAATTTCCCAGTTCACCAGGTCTTTGGAATGCAGCACCACCATGCCGGGGGAAAATTGCATGGTAGAAGAGATGGCATAATAATCCTCACCCACCCGGATGGCATCAAGGTCGCTGTAATCTGCCGGAAGCACAGGGTTCACATAGGTGCCATTGCCCTGGTCGCCCCACTGTCCGGACATCTGAGCCTGTAAGCATAAACCTGCAAGTTGCAAATAAAACAAGAGCAATAGCGATCTGAGATGAATCATGCGAAAAATAAATGTTGTTTCCTTATTGATAAATATGCCACTCCCAAACACCAGGAACGCCCTTTCCTATCCTTACCCTTAAATAGCGGGCTTTAATATTCAACTTGTCTGTATGGGGCGATTGAACAACCACCTCCGCATGCCCGCCACAGGGCTTCCATGTTGTGCCGTTGGCGGAAGACTCCAGCACATAGGCATGCCCTGCAGTGGGACGAACAAAATACACTTCACTGCCTTTGATATTCCTTGCCTTATCCAAATCGGCCACGATCCAAGAAGCTGTGTCCTCCGGAGCAGCCATCCACCTGGAGCCGTTGGCCGCATCGAAAGCAAACTGCGATGAAAAGGATTCTGTTCTTTGAAACAAAGAATCTTGATTCGGCTTAATGATCAGATCGGAGCGCACACTGGAGGCTTTTGCGTGGACCACCTTGATGCTTTTTTGGCGCGCTACAGGGTGAAGAGCCCCTACGCCGCTGAGGGTTAGATCCACCGGGCGAATGGTTCCGTCTTCATTGAATGCCAGTTTGTTCACATAAGTTTGCCGGTTGGTGCTCCTGCGGCCAAACTCCAGATAGGCAAAATAGTAATCATCGGTGCCCGGTACATTAAACACACAACCATGGCCCGGACCAAAGACCTGGTGTTGGTAATTGGTAGTGGAAATAATATCGTTTTTAGGAAAGTCGAATGGTCCCAGTGGTGAGGTTTTGCTCATACCATAAGCATACTGGTATTTTTCATCCCCACCCAGGGTGTAGAGGTAGTAGTAGATGCCTTTTCGTTTAAAAAAGATGGGGCCTTCCGAATACCCTTTTCGGGGTGTAGCAATGTTAATGATAGAGGCGGTATCTACAGAAACCATATCCGGGTTCAGTTTAGCCGCAAACCTGCGCTGCCAGAAAACATAAGCCAGCCCATCATAATCGATAAAAACTTCTGCATCGATACCGGCCGGACCTTTGGGATCTTTGGATTGTAATAAGGTTGCTGCAGTAAAGGGTAAAGAAAAACTGTCTACACCTTTTGCCAGTTGAAAAGGTCCATCAGGCGAACCAGCAACAGCCGGATACATAAAGCCATTGACCGTTGGATAAATATAGTATTTGCCATTGGCTGCAATAGCCTTGCTGGGCGCCCAGTATTTATGTCCTACTGCCGAAGGAAAATAAAATCCGGAAAAACTCCAGTGAACAAAGTCTTTCGACTTCCAGACTACCGGTGGACCCGATGTTTTTAAACCCTGATCGTATCCATCTGTTGTGGCATAACAATAAAATGTGCCGTTAATTTCCTGGATACTGGCATCTGCAATCATATCAGGGATCAGCGCATTGCCGAAGGGATTTTCCTTCTGAGCTTTTAGGGAAAGAACAAAAAGTAATAAAAAGCAGTTCAACAATGCTTTGATTGTACCAGCAGAGAACGCTGTTCTTTTTTCCGAAAGGGGCAATGCATCGTTAGTAGCTTTCATCTTTTCCAATTCAATTAGTTTACTGCTGATGTACAGAATTGATCATGCTCTGCGCTATAGAGAATGATCAAATAGCCAACAAGCTTATAACAAGTTCATAAAGATCATCCGCTGTTTCAACAGCAGATGTTTGCTTTGCGAAAATCTGGTTTATTAAATGAAAGGAGAAGGGCGAATTGCTTTAAGCAAATTTATATCAGCTACCTGCCTGAAGCATTGCATGAAAAAGACTTTGTTTTATCCAAATCCGACATTTCTCTATAAATCTGATCAGTAAAAATCAGGTATGAGCAGAAGATTGTTAAAGCATTTTTTTCGCTGCTACATGTAGACTATGTGAAATTGAATCAGAAATGGTACAATTAGATCCTGGATGCCATCAGTTACATCCAGGTCCACTTAAACCAGGATTTAGCGGTTGCCCATCTTGCAGAAAGAGCCAATCAACACCAGGATTATTTTTCAAGACTTTTTTTCAGTATACGGGCATAAGACCACTTGCCTGTCTTCATGAAAAAAGAATTGAAAGGGCACAATACCTGCTTACCACAACCAATATGTCTTATGTCGAAGTAGCCACAGAAACAGGATTTGAAAACCTGCCTTATTTCTCCAGATTCTTTAAAAAGGTAACCAGCCTGACCCCAGTGCAGTACAAACAGCAAAATAAATTAGATTGATTAATCTGATTGTAGACTAGCATTTCAACAAATACATTAGATTTTCCTAAAATTAAAGTAACCAAAAAGAATAGCAACATTCTTTTCCTATCACCGGTATTCAATGTTTTAACCATTAATGTTGCTAATGTACAAAACACCTTCTCACCATTCGATAACACTTACTGTTCGTAATGCAGAAACAAATGTCTTCTAATTTCAAAACTATTTGATAGCTTTTACGGGTAATTGATTCGTAACTTCTTTCTTGAATAATATTACTCTCAACATCTTCATATCCTCACTTACTTTTTGATCCAACACGGGTCCATACATCAAAAGTGTATTGATTGTAAATAAAGAATTGACATCAAAATTAAATTCTGCTAAAGTTCAGATAAGTACAATAATTTCACATCCAATCAGTATTTTTAAGCTGATTTTAAACGAGTGAACTACTCGGTGAACTGAATATCAGGGATCCTCTAAAATCCTTGCTGGATAAGACTTACACCGATTAGGTTTGAATCCTGACGGGGTCACCAAAAAGCGAATCAAATCGCACCAAAAGCCAGCAAATCATTGATTTTGCTGGCTTTTTTGTTTTGGGGACCTGTCAAAAGATTCATACGGTGATTATAGTTGACGCAAAGACCAGCGCTGTAGTCAAACACATCCTAACGGACAAAACGCCGATCAACATTTAGTTAGCCGAACGTTTTGCTTTTGTGTTGCATGCACAAGACAAGCACATCACGCAGATTGATTTGCCTACCTTTACTGTGTCGAAGCAGATTGACGCCACCGGCACCAACGGGCTGTTGCTTGTGACACAGCCAGTGATCGATGTTTTCAAGCCTTCGGCAAACAGAAACGAACCATGGATTGGAAAAACAAAATAGCCATCATAACCGGTGCCGGTAGCGGCATCGGCCAGGCAACAAAAAATCTTTTGCGAAGCAAAGGCTGCATTGTTTACAACTTGGACCTTGCAGTGACAGACAACGACGAAATGAAATACTTTGTGCCCTGCAACGTGCGTGACCGCAAGGCCATCAAAGCTGCCGTGGATGAAGTCTTCAGCAAAACCGGCCGCATTGATTTTCTTTTTGCCAACGCCGGCATTCACCTTTTTGCCGACATGGAAGAAACGACCGACGAAGAATTCGACAACGTGGTGGCCACTAACATCTACGGCACGTTTTACACGGTGCGTTCAGTGCTGCCTTACATGAAGGCGCAGCGCAGCGGCAGCATTGTGCTGATGGGCAGCGACCAAACCTTTGTAGGCAAGGCGAAAAGTTCGGTTTACGGCCTCACCAAAGGCGCCATTGGTCAGTTGGCAAAAAGCACGGCGATAGACGTCGCGCTGTTTAACATTCGCGTCAATTGCGTTTGCCCCGGCACCACTGACACCCCGCTGCTGCACAAAGCTGTGGACCGTTTTGTGTCGCTCACGTCCCAAAACAAAGAAGACGTTTACAAAAGTCTCGACGCCATGCAACCCTGGGGCCGTGTCGGCCGACCGGAAGAGATTGCGGCTGCCGTGGCTTTCATGCTTTCCGACGAAGCTTCTTTCATGACGGGCAGTTTGGTGTCGGTGGACGGCGGTTATGTGTGCCAATAGCCTTGTATCATATAATACTTTTTCTATTTGGCAATTTGGATTAAACCCATCACTTTGTTTGCTATTACGAGCTTTATGAAGTTTGCTTCGGAAAAGATTAATCTGAATATTTTAATAACATAATCTCGAATGCGTAAAAGAATCAAACTTTCTCTAATTGGCTATGTCGCATCTGTGAAAAATAGTCCAGGAGAAAATGAAAATTAGGGCAGTAATTAAGAAAAAAAGGGGTATAAAATAGTAAAATGTATTTTCTTTAGCTTGTTTCTTACATATAAATGCCTATTGTATTTATGGATAAGGATATTGGCCTTTGTAATTCCTGCCGCCATCCAATTCCCTTTTGAGATTTGACTATAGAGTTGACAAAATAAAAAAGATTAAGAAGAAAAGGTTCTGTATTCTAAGATTCCACCAAATGTTTTTTGGAGACCCTAAAAAGTTGTGTAAATAGGAAGTAGTAACTGTATTT
>NZ_JAOTIF010000011.1 GCF_025628885.1 Paraflavisolibacter caeni
CCGAACAGAGAAGTTAAGCCCCCCATGGCCGATGGTACTGCACCCAAATGCGGGAGAGTAGGTAGCCGCCATTCTTATTGCAACAGGCCTGTTCCCAGCGAACAGGCCTTTGTATTTATACCCCTCCCCAAATGCTCCCCAACCCTGCCGGAGTATGATCCGCTTTAATGATCTCTCAACAAGTTTTTTATACCCTAGTTAATAAACTATTAATATATCCTGGATCTCAACACCTAAGGAAATTAAATGGTATTAATTCTGAAGTGTTTAAAATTACAGATAGATTAAATCTTCTAGTAATTGTTTCATTAAGAATCATAAGTAGACGATACACTTAACTCGCATGAAAAGTTTTACCGTCATGTATTAAATAAAAAAGGCACCTTATAAGGTGCCTTAATAAAGTATATCAAACTTAACTAGTTACGCTAAAGTGGTTACTCTCTTTGTTAATTTGCTTTTCAAATTACCTGCTTTATTTTTATGAATAACACCTCGCTTAGCAAGTTTATCAATCATAGAAATAACTTCAGGCATTTTATCGCTAGCAGCAGCTTTATCTGTCAACGCTTTTAAATCTCTAATTGCGTTACGTGTGGTTTTACCATAATAACGGTTACGTTCGCGGCGCTTTGCAGACTGACGCACATCTTTCTTTGTTGCCTTATGATTAGCCATGTATTCTTGAATTTGGTCGGCAAAAGTATGCATTTTATTTTAAAATAACTAAATTGCTTTGTGTATTTTTTATAAAAAATTGCAAAGGATTTAATACTTGTTTAAAATGCATTGTGATTATAATTATGTGTTTGCTTTTGCTTTTAAGACTAATATTTGTTTCGATTATAGACTAATAAGTTGATAAATATTTTTGATTAGGCTGATTTTCTTCTTAATCTTTATTTTATTTGTTGGTTTTTTAAAAATAAAATAAATGAACCGCTGATTAAAATCATGTTTATAATATTTTAGACGATATTTGCATCCCAATTTTTAATGTGTAAACTCTCCTTTCAATGAAGGATTTTTCCTACATCACCCATTCGCATCCGGCTTTTATTGAAAATCTGTATAATGATTTCCTTCAAAATCCGGAAAGTATCGATCCAGAGTATAGAAAATTTTTTGAAGGTTTTGATTTCGCAATTTCTAATGCACAAAATGGCAAAGTAAGTGAAACTGTAGTTTCTGAACCATCTGTTGATTCTAGCCAATTAAACAAAGAATTTGCTGTTTATAACCTGATTCAAGCTTACAGAAAGAAAGGTCATCTTATTGCAAAGACAAATCCTATTAGAGAACGTAAGGATAGAGGTGCTCATCTTGAGCTCAAATATTTTGGCCTAACTGAAGGTGATTTGCAACAATCTTTTGCTGCTGGGCAGTTTATAGGTTTAGGAATAGCAACGCTACAGCAAATCTTAGATAGATTACAGCAGATATACTCTAAGCATATTGGAGTAGAATACCAGTATATTACTAAGCCAAATCGTCTTGAATGGCTTGAAAAGGAAATTGAAACGACAATGCAACAGCCATTGTCAATAAGTTCAAAGCGCCGTGTTCTGGATAAATTAAATCAAGGAGTCATTTTTGAAAAGTTCCTCCATACTAAATATATTGGTCAAAAGCGCTTTTCTTTAGAAGGTGGTGAAACAACGATTGCAGCTTTAGATGCAATTATAAATACTGCTGCTGAAAATAATGTGCAGGAAGTTGTTATAGGAATGGCACATAGAGGTCGTCTTAATGTTTTAGCCAATACGCTGGGTAAAACGTATGAACAAATATTCAGTGAGTTTGAAGGTACTGCTATTCCAGATCAAACAATGGGAAGCGGTGATGTGAAATATCATATGGGTTACAGTAGTGATGTAACAGCTAGCAATGGTAACCAGATTCACCTTAAATTGATGCCCAATCCTTCACACCTTGAAGCTGTCGATCCTCTTGTTCTTGGCTTTTCCAGGGCAAAAGCCGATGTAATATATGGTTCTGAGTTCGATTCTGTATTGCCTATTCTTATACATGGTGATGCCTCTATTGCTGGGCAAGGAATAATCTATGAAATATTGCAGATGAGTGGATTGAAGGGATATTTTACTGGCGGCACCATTCATTTCATTATCAATAATCAGATTGGTTTTACTACAGACTTTGACGATGCGAGAAGTGCTGATTATAGTACATCTGTAGCAGCTATGGTTCAAGCACCTGTTCTTCACGTGAATGGTGATGATCCAGAAGCTGTAATTCGCTGTGTCGAGATTGCAACACGCTACCGCCAGGAATTCAACTCCGACATTTTTGTTGACATGGTATGTTATCGTCGCCATGGTCATAATGAAGGAGATGATCCAAAGTTTACGCAGCCTGCTCTATATGCTTTAATTGATAAGCATGCAAATCCTCGAGAAACCTATGTACAATACCTCCTTAAAAATGGAGAGTCTGAAGCTCAGGAACTTGCTAAGGAGATGGAGAAAAAGTTCTGGAGTGATTTACAGGAACGTCTGGATGAAGTAAAACAAAATCCTTTACCTTATAATTATCAGCAGCCAGAATTATGGTGGCGAAGTCTGCGTAAAGCTACAGTTGAAGACTTTGATCAATCGCCAGCAACAGCTATTAGTGAAGATCAATTTGGAAAATTATTTAATCATTTAATGCAATGGCCTGAAGGTTTTAAACCATTGCGTAAAGTGGAAAAGCTGTTACAGGATAAGGTGAAGTTATTCGAAACAGAGCAGAAAGTTGATTGGGCTACGGGTGAACTTTTAGCATATGCAAGTTTGCTTGTAGATGGCAAGGATGTACGTATGAGCGGACAAGACGTTAAGCGTGGTACATTTTCTCATCGTCATGCTGTGATTTATGATGAAACTAATAACAAAGAATATAACCGTCTAAATAACATACAAGAACAGCAAGGTCAGTTTAGAATTTATAATTCTCTGTTAAGTGAATATGCAGTTCTTGGATTTGAATATGGTTATGCTTTGGCAAATCCCAATGCACTGGTTTTATGGGAAGCTCAGTTCGGGGACTTTGCTAATGGCGCTCAAATTATAATAGATCAATTTATTTCGTCTGCTGAAACAAAATGGCAACGGATGAATGGCTTGGTGATGCTGCTCCCTCACGGTTATGAAGGTCAAGGACCAGAGCACTCTAGCGCTCGTTTGGAACGTTTCCTGCAATTATGTGCAGAGTTGAATATAGTAGTGACAAATATTACTACTGCAGCTAACCTCTTTCATGCATTACGCCGTCAGTTGACTTGGCCATTCAGAAAGCCGATGGTGAACTTTTCACCTAAAGCTAATCTGCGTTTAACCAATACTTATTCTCATATCAGTCAGTTTACTGAAGGTGGCTTCAAGGAAGTAATCGATGATACTTTTGTTCAGAATGCTGAGCAAGTGAGGAAAGTTTTGTTCTGTAGTGGTAAAGTTTATTATGACCTGGCAGAAAGGCAACAAAAAGAAAATCATACAGATGTAGCGATTATTCGAATAGAGCAACTATACCCATTGCCTCATAAGCAACTGGATGCCCTGTATCAGAAATATAGCAATGCTACTTGGTTCTGGGTTCAGGAAGAGCCCCTGAATATGGGCGCAGCTGCATTTTTGCAAATGCATTTAAAAGGCATTAATTACGGAATTATCAGTCGCCAGCCAAGTGCTGCTACTGCAACTGGTTATTCAAAAGTACATGCACAGGAACAAGCTGAGATAGTAGAAACAGCCTTTTCTGTATAGTATAAATGCTGTTTAAGCTGAATATGGCAGGTGAGAAGCAAATCTTTAGATTTATGCTATGGCAGCTAATGAATAGAATTACTAATGCTGGAAACATAAATAATAAATCAGAAATAAGTTTTTATGATCGATATTAAAGTTCCTACAGTAGGAGAGTCTATCAATGAAGTGACTCTGGTTAAATGGCTAAAGAAAGATGGTGACTATGTGCAGAGAGATGAAGTAATTGCTGAACTTGAAAGTGAAAAAGCAACTTTCGAGGTTAATGCAGAACAGGCGGGTATTTTGAAGGTTGTAGGAAAAGAAGGTGATACACTGAACATTGGTGATGTCGTAGCACAAATTGATGAAACTGCAGCAAAGCCCATAGGAGATCAACAGCCCCAGGTACAACCAGCTGCTTCGGAAGCTGCTCCTAAACAGGATGCAAAGGCTCAGGCCCAACCCGCGCCAGCTCCAACGGCGCCCGCTTTACAAGGCGATATTAAAGCTACGCCTGTTGCATCGGCAATTATTGCAGATAAAAAAGTAGATCCCAAAACTATTCAGCCTAGTGGTTACAATGGTAAAATTCTGAAGGATGATGTATTACTGGCATTAAGCCACCCAGGTTTAAAGCCAGGAGTGCAGCCTTATGGGCGTGAAGAGCGTCGCGACAAAATGAGTCCATTGCGCCGTACGGTCTCTCGTCGCTTAGTAGAAGCAAAGAATACAACGGCTATGCTCACTACTTTTAATGAAGTAGATATGAGTCGAATCATGGCGATTCGTGCTGCCAACAAAGACAAGTTCAAGGAGACTCATGGAGTTAACCTTGGTTTTATGAGCTTTTTTACCAAAGCTTGCTGTATTGCTTTACAGGAGTGGCCTTCAGTAAATGCTTATATTGATGGCGATTCAATAGTCTCCCATGATTACTGCGATATTTCTATTGCTGTATCAGCTCCAAAAGGTTTAGTCGTGCCAGTAATCCGTAATGCAGAAAGCATGAGCATGGCTGAAATAGAAAAGAAAGTTGTTGAACTGGCAGGAAAGGCTAGAGATAATAAGCTGAGCATGGAGGAAATGCAGGGTGGAACATTTACTATAACCAATGGCGGTGTATTCGGATCATTGATGTCAACACCTATCATTAATATTCCTCAGTCGGCTATTTTGGGGATGCATAAAATTCAGGAACGTCCAATGGTAGTCAATGGTGAAATTGTGGTACGTCCGATGATGTATTTAGCACTGAGTTATGATCACAGAATTATCGATGGCCGCGAATCCGTAAGTTTCTTAGTGCGTGTAAAAGAGTTGCTAGAGAACCCTGAAATGTTATTAGTTGGTAAAGATCCAATGAAAGCATTATTACAGCTCTAATCATCAAAATAAATAGAATAAATGACTAAAGCGATTGTAGTTTTACAATCGCTTTTTTGTTTCAACATGTTTGCGCAATCTTATCTTCATTCTGCAGTTCAAATTATAAAGGAATATAACGGAGAGGAACCTTTAGCTTCTTTCCTTAAAAAGTATTTTAATACGCATAAAAAATTTGGCTCTAGAGACCGAAAAAATATCACACATCTGTGTTACTGTTATTTCCGCTTAGGAAAGGTTTTGGTAAGTTTAGAAATAGGAGAAAGAGTACTTGCAGCATTATATTTATGTAATCAGGTTAGTAATCCCATTTTAGCTTTGGTAAAACCTCAATGGAATGATTCCGTATCCATGGCTAAGAAAGAGAAACTTACAATCATTCAGCAGGACCTACCATTTGATGTAGCAGATATCTTTCCTTTTCAAGTAGATCTTTCACCTGAAATTGATTACTTACCTTTCGCTTCTTCATTTCTAGAACAACCAGATACATATCTCCGCATAAGACCAGGCAAGGTTTCTTTAGTTCAAAACAAATTAAAAAAGGCTGAAATTCCTTACTCAATCATCTCTAATTATTGCTTGGCTGTTTCACCGTCGACTAAACTAGAAGCCCACTTGCAAATTAATAATGATGTAGTGGTGCAGGATGTCAATTCGCAAAAAGTATTGGTACCTTTAGTAGAATATATAAAAGATACCAATAAAAGTATAAAAGCTTGGGATTGCTGCGCAGCAAGTGGGGGAAAGTCCATTCTTCTAAAAGATACTTTTCCTAACAGTCTGATTACAGTATCTGACATAAGGGAGTCCATTATTTTTAACCTGCGTAAACGTTTCAAGGAAGCTGGTATTTCTAATTTCCATTGGTTTGTGGCGGATGTCGCTAATCCACAATTCACTCATAATAAGTTGTACGATCTTGTTATTTGCGATGCTCCATGCAGTGGATCCGGAACATGGGGTAGGACACCAGAACAGCTCTATTTCTTTACAGAGGATAAGATTAATCATTATGCTTCTTTACAAAAAAAGATTGTATTGAATGCAAGTCAATATCTAAAGAAAGGTGGACTGTTTTTATATATTACTTGTTCTGTCTTCAAAGAAGAAAATGAAGGTGTTGTAGAATTTATCCAACAGAAGAGTTCGTTACAGATTGTAAGTAAACATTATTTTGCTGGTTATCAACAAAAAGCTGACACTCTTTTTGCTGCTTTATTTGTTAAGCAGGCTTAAATAGGATCAAAATAAAAGTAATAATTACCTTTCTCTTCCTTGTCCAAATTTCACAAGTAGTCCAACGCCAACAAGTGATTTAACTTGTAAGGCTGGTGACGTTCCATTGTCTCCAAATAGTCTGGTATCATCGTCATAAATAAAGTCTAAGTTCCAACTGGCAGAGAGCACATTACTTAGCTTTACTGAAAAAATATTGGAAAAGAATAAGTCAACATTTTGAGGATTGTGCCTGTAATTAGAGAATATATCAAGCCGACCTTTATAGGTCAGAACTTTGTTTATATCTTTTAGATAGTTCGCTGTTAAAAATGCACCTAGTTCAAATTTACTGTGTTCACCTGGATCTACGCCATAAAATCCTTTGGCTGAAATGCTATCATTTTTTACAATTACCCAGCGAGCAGTAACTGGCGATATAAATATTGATAAATCTGAGTTAGGTCTATAATCAAACCCCGGACTAATTAAAATGTTAGCTGGTGATAAAAATGCAGAAGCAAAAGTTTTTACATTAGTAGAATAGGTATAGCCCTTAAAAAACTGAGTACGGAAATTAAATAGACCAGACAAATTCCATTTTGATGAAATCGCATAACCATATTTGGAAACAATATCAAAACGGTCATCATTCTTTCTGCTACCGAGGCTTGTCGTGCGTAAAAAACCAAAATTGAAATCGAGTGTATTATCCCAACTATGCCTGTCCTTTTGATAAAAAGCAAACAAGCTTAGTATAGATGTTATTGTAAGGCTAAACTCGTCACCACCAGCAGCCCAATTGCGCAATGAACCTTGTGCCAGGTTAAGGTTATATAAACCTCCTATTCTCCATATTTTCGGAAGTGTATCCTTAGGGTCTTTTTGTATGACTCTGCCTGATTCAGCTTGAAGTTTTTTGACTGTTGTATCCTGTGCTACTGCCATGTAACTAACCAACAGTAGGAAAAAAAATACATTCTTTTTCATGCTGAAGTTTTATCGAAGTTACTCGATAAAACATGGTTGTTGGTCAATTTATTTAAAAGATTTATAATCAGTGTGATTTTAATGTCTTAGTTCACTTTGCAATAATTAACTCCTTCGTCTCCAATAAATCATTGTCCTTATATACACTAACAAAGTATTTGCCGTTGGCAAGCTGGGGGGCATCTATTATATAATTAAAGGAGCCTTCAGGTTTGGTTTCCTTGCGTGTAAAAACAGTTTGTCCGGCAGCGTTAAATACTACTATTTTTAAATTGCTTATTGCTTCATCAAATGCAGTTTGAACAGTGAACTTTCCTGGTGTAGGATTGGGAAAAACATTGATTTGGTTTAGGACGTCACATGATGTTTGTACGTTCACTGAAACCGTATCAAGGTAAACTGCTAATAATGAACTGGAGGTTGTGTCTATTATTTGGTGGATACGGTAAAAGATCGGGCCAGAATCAATTCTAGTTAGTATATCTGTCAATTCGTAGTTTCGAGTAGACAAGACCGTACCTGTGCCAGAAAACTCAGCGATTATTTTAAACGTAGAATCGTTTAAAGTTTTACGCTCTATCGCGTATTTCATGGCTGATACATCTTTACTTTTCCATTTGATGGTGGTTCGGCAGTTGTTGAATGATGCGGTGGCTGTAGCAAATTGTTTGAGCAGGATAGCTACGGCTTTCTTAACATCGGGAACGCCATAGCCTATTCTATCATCCGGGTTTGAGGCCATGCTTCCAGATTGACGTAAAGCATTAATAATAGTCATGTTGTTATACTCCTGGAATCCCTGCCACAGGCATGTTGCCAATCCTGCTATAATTGGGCAGGCGAATGAAGTGCCATTTCCTGTGCCTAAAGTATTATTGGGCAATTGAACCCATGTGCCGGCCCCCACTGCCACCACATCCGGCTTTATCTGCCCGTCAGAGGAGGGACCATAGCTTGAAAATACAGCCGGTTGTTCATTTGTTGTCACTGCACCAACAGCCAGAACGCTGTCTCCATCAGCCGGCGTAGAAAGATATTTCCAACGATCATTTCCTTCATTACCAATTGCATTTACTACAAGTATTCCTTTTCGTGCAGCTAGATCAGCTCCACGAGCTGCAATGGTGATATTTCCATTCATATCAGCGTAGGTGTGATTTAACTGCGGATTGTCGAACTGGAAATAGCCTAATGAAGAAGAAATTACATCTCCTCCTGCGCTATCAATTTTTTCAGCGCCACAAACCCAATCATGCTCTTCAATTGGGAATTCGGTAATAGAATTCTCTGTTCGATATAAATAAAAATTCGCTTTAGGTGCAGTTCCTACAAAATAGCCGGGAATATTTCCTGCAATAATTGAAAGGCATTCCATTCCATGTTCATGATCATCTTCAACAGTAGCATTATTTGTTACAAAGTCCCAGGTTCCTAATACCTGGTTATTTGCGTTAATGCTGTCAAATGCATTTAGTAAAGTATAATTCTGAAAACCAGCATCCAACATACCTATGATCATTCCATGGCCGCGTAGACCGATATTATGAAGGAATTCACCATTATGAATATGAACTTGGTTATATGCTCTTCCGTAATCAAAATAATTGTAAGTGATTTTTGACTCTTTTAATGGTTTTAATCGGTTTCTTTTAGAGGATTTTTTTCCTAAAAGAGCAATTCCTGTATCATGGTTTTGTAATAAGCGACTTGCTATTAAAGATGAGGAAGCTACGAATGGAAATAAGGAGATCCTGTTTAGTGCAGAAATATTTGGTATCTGAATAGATACCTGGTTCAGCCATTTGGATGCATTTAAAATTGTTATCCCTTGTACTGATCGAAGGCTATCAATATATGCAGGAGATATTGGTAAGTCTGTGCTATCAAGAGCAATTGCATACCGTTTGCGACGGTCTATGGCTCGCTGAGAAAGAAATGCTGAAGGATTGGAAAGTGTAAATCTCGAATTGTCTTTATTAGTAAATCGAACGAGATACTTTTGGCCGCTGGCCAAATTTGCTGATAAAAAAAATATCAGCAATAATCCAAACTTCAGAACGTGCATTTTTAATTAATTATGTTCTAAAATTTCTCGTCTCACGCTAATGCCAACTTTATAGGTAGTTGAATCAACATAGCTCGGATTACTAGTCCATAAAATAAATTCAGAATAAATCAGGCCAAGATTTTTTGCATATTTATCAACAACATAACCTCTGCTACCATTGGGTAGATCTGATAATACGGTATCCAATCTTCTACCTAGTGAGTCTCTGCTACCAAAAACCCAGGAATTATTTTCATATTCATAACTTCTAGTCTTCTTGGCTGGAACAATTATTTTGTTTAGTGATAAAGGTTTATTGGTTCGATTATAGACTGTTAAATTTAAATAGGGATTTGATGGGGGAATTGCAGTGACAATTACGGTATCTGTCGGGGACCCGGTTATCAGAGCTGCACTCACATTTGCAGGAATGATTGCTTTATTATTTGTGACCACTATGGTGTCAGGGACATTTTCTTCATTAATTCGTTCAACTGATATTACATTATTATAAGTTCCACTGTTTAAGGAAATGGTTTCATCTGTTTTTTTGATTGTAAAGTCCCAATTATTAATACTAGAAAAGTCGATTGAGCTATATAAATCTGATGGAAGGTAGCTGTTACCTTTCCATGAATACCCTTCCTTGATCGGAACAGCTAAATTGATTATTCTTTGATTACTTTCTACAACTTCTATTTTATCATTTAGTGGAGTAATATAGTATGTCCCATTCTGTGTCCAGCCTTTTTGACCCGCCAAATCACGTATGTAACGGTACACTCTATAGCTTGTTCTCCCCAGATTATCTGTTACAATGCCCTGGATAAGATGTTTCTCTTGGTAGGAGTGGACTTCTTCACCTCTACCTAATTGAATAAAAACAGTAGAATCCAATCTATATGTAATATACTTCCCTATTTCTAAAGGTAAATATGCTTTTAATACTTCAGGATTAACATCCCTGTCATCAAAAATTTCTTTTTCTTCAGTACAGCTAAATAGTAGAATAGAAAAAATAAGAGCAATGCAGGCAGGGATTAATTTCATAAAGTTTGCAGTGTTATAGTTGCATAAAAATAATCAATTAAACAAATAAGTGCCAGTAAGGAAATTCCTTACTGGCACTTAAACATAGATTATAATGATCGGGAATAGTTTAATTATTTTCCTTACTTCCTTTGGATAATGCCTCCACCAATTACATCATCACCCTCATAGAAGACCGCACTTTGTCCAGGAGCAATACCTTTGGCTTTTTCGTAAAACCGCACAACTACATCACGACCTTCCGGAATTAATAGTGATGAGCTGCCTTTGTCTTTATATCTAATTTTAGTTATAGCTTCTCTTTCTTCTCCCAAACCATCATATTTGATCCAGTTAATTTTACTAACACGCATGTCTTCCTTTTCCAGGTCTGCTTCATCACCTAATACAACCGTATTGGTTTCAGGGTCAATATGTGTAACAAAAGCTGGTTTACCTAAGGCAATATCCAGTCCTTTTCGTTGTCCAATGGTATAAAAGGGATAGCCTTTGTGTTTACCTAATATCTTACCAGCCTTATCTACGAAATTGCCTCCGGCCACTTTTTCTTCCAGGCCCTCTACCTTACGTTTCAAAAATCCTCTGTAATCATTATCAGGAACAAAGCATATTTCATAACTCTCACTTTTTTTAGCCAGTTCCGGATATCCAAAGTCATGTGCCATTTGCCGGATTTCTGTCTTGCGGTATGTACCTAATGGAAGTAAAGTACGGCTAAGCAGGTCTTGTTCAAGCCCCCAAAGCACATAACTCTGGTCTTTTAGTTCATCTGTACCTTTTCGTATAAAAAAGCGACCGTTATCGTGTTGATGAACAGTGGCATAATGGCCTGTAGCTATAAAATCGCAGCCCAATGCATCTGCTCTTTTTAATAAAGCGCGCCATTTAATATGGGTATTGCACAAAACACAGGGATTGGGAGTACGTCCGGCCATGTATTCTTCTACAAAATTTTCTACTACGAAAGAGCCGAATTCGTCCCTAATGTCTAAGATATAATGGGGGAAGCCATGTTCTACAGCCGCCATGCGTGCATCGTTGAAAGAATCAAGGTTACAACAACCTGTTTCTTTCTTTCCGCCGCCACTGGCTGAATAATCCCATGTTTTCATGGTAATACCTACTACTTCATAGCCTTGCTCATGAAGCATTAATGCTGTAACGGTACTATCAATACCGCCACTCATGGCCACTAAAACTTTACCTTTTCTGCTCATAATAAGGGGGCAAAGATACAAATAGAAGGTGGGGTGCAGGAAAAGGGATTGAATTTTAGCAAATAGATAAAGCTCCGAAGAGTATAAAGTTGATCTATGTGCTTTTTCTGGGATATATCTATACGGCCAGAGTCTTCGCTTCAACTAAAATATTGGAAGGGAATTTCAAATGAAATATTGCTCCCACATTGGGTTGTGCTTCTGCATAAATTTCACCAAAGTGGTTTTGAATAATCTTTTTGCATAATGCCAAGCCAATTCCATTTCCATCATAAGAATGTTTATCATTCAGCCTTTGGAAAAGCTGGAAAACCCGGTCAGCATATTTCTGTTCAAATCCAATACCGTTATCCCTGACTAAAAATTCGATTGTTGAAGGGAGTCTCCCATTCTCATCTGGTACAAACTGTTTAGCTGAAATAGTGATCTTTGGCGGTACATTCGGATTAGAAAACTTTAGTGAATTATTGATGAGGTTATAGAACAACCTGCTCATCTGAGATGGAATGGCCTTGATATTCGGTAAGACATCACAAATTACCTGTGCCCCTTTCTGCTGGATCATCAATTCTAAATCGGAAAGTACATTTTCAATAATTAAATTAAGGTCAATCTCCTCAAACATTTCATCAAGCCTACTTTGCCGGCTATAGGACAATAAGTCATTGATAATACCCGACATTCGTTCTGTTGATTTAAGGATCTTTGATAAATAGTTTTTGCCAGCTTCATTCAGTTCATCAAAGTTTCTTTCAACCAGCATTCCTGCAAATGTTTGGATCTTCCTTAACGGCTCCTGTAGATCGTGACTGGCCGCATAGGCAAATTGCTCCAGTTCTTCATTATATCGAAGTAATTGTTGATTAACTTGTTTAAGCTCTAATGTTCGTAATTCCACTTCCTTTTCTAATGCTTCGGCCATCATTTTATTATCACTAACATCAATACAAGAGCCTATGAAGCCAATAAAGGTCCCGTCTGGTGAAAAGCGAGGTCTTCCGGAATCAATAACCCAGCGGTAAACTCCATCGTGTCGCTTCAAGCGGTACTCCATCTTAAATTCCCCCTTATTTTCGAATGCTTCTGTATAAGTATCTATACAAAGATCAAAATCATCAGGATGGACATTTTTAACCCAATTAAACCCTTTTTCTTGTGCGAGTGTGCGGCCTGTAAAATCCAGCCAACCTTTATTGAAGAAATTGTATCCCATGTCTGTGCCTGACATCCAGATCATAACCGGGGCTGAGTCTGCAATTTTATTGAATCTTTCTTCACTTTCCCGAAGCGCCTGTTCGGCCCACTTCAGGCTAGTAACATCTACCAGCATATTTACAGCTTCTACTACTTTGCCCGAACTGTCCAGGATTGGTTTTGGGTTAGCCAAAACATTTAATTTAACACCGTCGGGTCTTTCAACAATTATTTCCGCCAGGTTGATGGGCTTGCCTTCTTTTAAAGCAAATGCCATTGGACATTTATCTAAAGGAACCGGATTTCCTTGTAAATCGAAAATCTTCCAGGAACCGCACCAAAGATCTTTGCCTATTTCTGGCCGGCGGCCCCACAAGGCAGCTGCAGCCTCATTATACATAAGGATTCGGCCTTCCGCATCGCAGGTATATAATGCAGCAGGCAGTCCATTAACAAGTTGAAAATACCGTTCTTCATTTGACCTCAAAGCATATAATAGTTTTTCATCAGCAGATTTTTTTGTAGCGATCTGATTTTGATCGAATTCAAGGTTATTTGCTATTTTTTGTAAACGTTCTTTTAGGAATGCAACAATCCCCTTGACCTGACCTGCATCACCTAAGTCAGGTTTGAATGAGCCTTCCATTAGATGCTTTGTGCCATTTTTGAAAAGTAATTCTGTTTCAAAATCAATTACTACTCCAGCTAAAGCCTTATCTATAAAGTCCTTGATTCGCACAAATGTTTTATAATCCAGTATTTCTTTCAATTGTTTTCCTCTGGCCTGTTCTTTTGTAAAGCCAGACCAGATTTCAAATGAGGTATTTAAATATTTAATATGATATTCATTATCAACATAAAATACAATGGAAGGAAGGGTATCCAAAATGGAAGATAATTGGACGGATTGATCTTCAATTTGTGGTACAAATAGGTTGGGATAGGTATTCGGCATAAATGATTTATATAACTGCAATCAAATCACAATTATTAAGCCACTGCAGCTAAAAAGAATTTTGTTCTCATTTAGTATATTATATACAAGATTTCAATCTAATTGTATAGGGAATTAGATTAATGCGCAGTATGATTTAGGGGAAAAACTGGCCCAACAGTATGTTTTTCCTGCAAAATGCTGATAATCTTGTGTAATTGGGAAAAATACGCAACAGTTTTGTGTTTTTGACAGGTAATTTCACTGGGCGCCTAATTGCCAAAAAAATACGGAAGAGCATAAAGGGAGGGGGCAAAACTTGGAAGGTGGGGGTTGGTTTTGTACCTTTAGGCTCAACTCCATTGCCTCCGTTCAGGGCTTTTTAGGGCGTTCTGCCTGTAGGTTGTTTTCCCCTTATTTATGAGCATTTGCTCAATTCAGATCGAAGCATAGTCGAAAGATGGTCGAAGGATAGTCGAAGGATGATCGAAGGATGGTCGAGGTAGCATAGACTTTGGTACGCTTAAAGTATAGCTAAAGTACGCCTATGGTACGGCTTAGGTAGGGAGTTGGTACGGAGTAAGTATGCTTCAGCTATACTGAAGGTAGGGAGTAGAGGGGTGATTGGGGGATCAAGGATGAATTCTGTTTGCGAGAAGGAATCATCTATTTTGAAGCGATTTTAATTCGTTTGATACTACAATTAATTGCAGAAAATTACTGATTGAATTTACCAGACAACAGGATATTTGAATACCTAAATACAATGCATGTAAAAGGGACAACTGTTTGATTATTAATATACTTGTGTCTTCTTTTAGAATTTAATAAAAAGTGGATAAATAGATGGGGGAAACGCTTGCATGAACCAAAATAAATGATGTATCTTGTATCCCTAATTTGAGTACTATGATCAAAATGCAAGTTATTGGAAATTTAGGCAAGGACTGTGTTGTTAACACAGTTAACGGTAAAAATGTAATCAATTTTACCATTGCCCACACTGAGAAATTCAAAGACAGTCAAGGCAATAGCCAGGAAAGAACTACCTGGGTTGATTGTGCCTACTGGACAGACAGAACGTCCCTTTCACCTTACTTAACCAGGGGAAAACAAGTATTTGTTGAAGGCACACCTGAAGTAAGAAGCTTTACGCGTCAGGATGGGACAAGTGGTGCTTCTCTTTCATTAAGAGTTAGAGAAGTTCAATTATTGGGTGGAAAAGAAGGTGCAACGCCTGCAGTTCCTGGATCTTATGCACAAAGCCAAGCGCCTGCAACGGGTCGAAATACTGGTGGAGGCGTGCCTAGCGATATCGGAGAAGCTGTGGATGATCTGCCTTTTTAAAATAAATTATTTCATCTTTCAAGCCCCCGGAATCCGGGGGCTTTTTATTTCAAGGCGGGTACAGAGAAGGGAAGGGCTGATTACATTCGAGGAGCGCAGTTCATGATTTTTTGAAATGTTCATCACTAATTCGGAATACTAACACCTGGTAGTGATTATGAAACAGGGGGATATGAATTGAATCTGACGGAGGATCTGTTCAGATAATTTCCTTTCAGACTGTTCTGTTTCTTTACTTTGCACCATGCAAGAACAATTCTTTCCTTACCAAATACTTTCAGAGTTTACAAAAGATATATTCAGGAAATTAGGGCTTCCTGAGCAGGACATTGACCTCGCTACCAAAGTTTTATTGTCTGCAGATGTGAGAGGTATTGATTCTCATGGCATTGCGCGTTTGAGTGGGTATGCCCGGCTTATTGAAGCGGGTAGAGCTAACCCGGAACCTAAAGTGAAAGTTGTATATGAAACTCCTTCTACAGCAACTATAGACGGTGATCGCGGATTGGGGCTTGTAGTAGCTCCATTTGCTATGCAGGTAGCCATTGAAAAAGCCAAGAATGTTGGAACAGGCTGGGTGAGTGTGAAGAATAGTAATCACTATGGCATTGCTGCCTATCATGCCATGATGGCTTTAGAGCATGATATGATCGGTATTTCTATGACGAATGCAAGCGCTCTTGTTGCACCAACGTTTTCTATGGAACGTATGTTGGGTACAAATCCCATATGTGTAGTAGTTCCGGCTGGCGAAGAGCCTCCTTTTGTGGCTGATATGGCGACCACCACTGCAGCAAATGGCAAGCTAGAGATTTTGCAGCGTAAAAATATGCCTACTCCTGCAGGTTGGGTTCAGGATAAAGAAGGAAATTCTGTTACAGATGCTCATGCTTTGAAACAAGGAGGAGCACTCTTGCCTTTGGGTAGTGACCGTGAGCGCAGCAGTCATAAAGGCTATGCGTTGGGTTCTATAGTAGATATTTTTTCAGCAGTTTTAAGTGGAGCCAATTATGGGCCATGGGTGCCGCCATTTCCTGCTTATGTGCCCATGCCTCAGAACATGCCTGGTGAAGGTATCGGTCACTTCTTTGGAGCTATGCGTATTGATGGATTCCGTCCTGCTGATGAATTCAAACAGCATATGGATAACTGGATCAAGCGATTCAAGGGTGCAAAGCCTGTAAATCCTGATCAGCCTGTGTTGATACCAGGGGATGTGGAAAGGGAAATGGAAGCAGAAAGAATGACACTGGGTATTCCGTTGCATGCGGCTGTGATCAATGATTTGAAAGGACTGGCAGATAAACTAGGCGTTCTTTCAATTTTTTAATATAAGTTGAGGACATATGGAGAAAAAGTCAATATTTAATATTTTCTGACTCTCTTTGCTTAATTCCTGTCTTAATTCTCTTTCTTTGCACTCATTTAATTATTAACCTTAAATAAGAATTCCCCTATAGGGGACAGGGGTATGAAAGTAATGAAATTTGGCGGCACCAGTGTAGGCTTGCCGCATCGCATGCATGAAGTAGCAAAACTCATCACAACTGATGACGAGTCTAAAATTGTTGTTTTAAGTGCAGTTTCCGGCACAACCAATGCATTAGTGGAAATTGGTAATCTTTTGTCGAAGGGGGACCGCGAAACAGCCAAGCAAAAGATTGATGCACTGGAAGCCAAATACAAGCAGTTCATTACTGAATTAGTTATTGCGGAAGATGCTCTTGACAAGGCTGAGACAATATTAAATGAGCATTTTGAATTTCTCAACATCATCCTTAAGATATCTTATAGTGAGGCGTTAAATAAGGATATTCTGGCTCAAGGTGAGTTGATCTCTACCAAATTATTCAGTGTTTACCTGGAAGAGCAAGGCATTGCACATGTTTTATTACCAGCTTTGAACTTTATGAGCATTGATGAGAATGACGAGCCACAAGTAAGTGTGATCAGCCATAAGTTATCTTCAATATTAGCCCAGCATGGTAATCATAAGTTATTCATTACGCAAGGTTATATATGCCGCAATGCCCGTGGCGAAGTAGACAATTTAAAGCGTGGGGGTAGCGATTACAGTGCTTCATTGATTGCTGCGGCAATTAACGCTTCTGTTTGTGAGATTTGGACAGATATCAGTGGCATGCATAACAATGATCCTAGGGTAGTGAATAAAACTATTCCTATTGAGCAGTTGAGTTTCGATGAAGCTGCAGAATTGGCTTATTTTGGAGCGAAGATCCTGCACCCAGCTTCAATATGGCCTGCGCAACAATATAAAATCCCGGTGAAGTTGTTGAACACCATGGAGCCGCATGCAAAAGGAACTACTATTACATCTGAAGCTGCTTCAAAAGGAGTAAAAGCTGTGGCTGCAAAAGATGGTATAACTGCTGTAAAAATCAAGAGTAGCCGCATGTTGCTGGCTTATGGCTTTTTACGTAAGGTGTTTGAAATCTTTGAGAAATATCGTACTTCTATCGACATGATTACCACGTCTGAAGTTGCTGTTTCCCTGACAATTGATAACGACAGCGCCCTGACTCTAATTAAGAAAGAGTTAGAGGCATTGGGAACAGTTGAAGTGGATAATAATCAAACCATTGTTTCCATTGTAGGAAATGAAATTGCAGCAACAGCTGAAACCCTGCAAAAGGTATTTAACAGCCTGAATGGTAGTGATGTGCGCATGGTTTCTTATGGTGGTAGTGCTCATAATATCTCGATCCTGGTGCCTGCTGCCCAAAAAACCCAGGTGCTGCAGCAACTGAATAGCGGTGTATTTGGTTTGTAATTCATTGTGAGTAGTATAAATAAAATAAAAGCCTCTTTCCCGAGGCTTTTATTTTATTTATACTAAGAATGATTTGAATGAAGGGCAAATATTTTCTTATAACATGTTTACGTTATACATTAATGAGACAAGGCCAGAGGAATAGGTTTTTGTTTCTGTAAGGGTAAGTTGAATTCTTCCTTTAATATTGCTGAATAATGGCTTACCACTACCTAAGATAATCGGATGCACTGCAAGCCAAACTACATCAACAAGTCCAAGATTCATTAATGAAGTGGTTAATGAGGCCCCTCCAAATAACCATATGTCCTTGCCCGGACTATTCTTTATTTTCAATACTTCATTTTCAATATCACCCCTGACAAGTGTCTTGCCCTCAGGGACTGTATCTATAGTTCTTGAAAAGATATATTCTTTCATTTTGGGAAAGCCGAGATCAAAATCTTCTTTGCCCAATGACATTTCGTAGGTTTTTCGTCCTGCAAATATGGTGTCAATGCGGTGGAGAAACTCCTGCATTCCATAGTCCTGGTCGGTCAGGCACCAGTCGTATTCGCCGTTAGGACCTTCTATAAAGCCGTCGAGGCTAACGGCGACGCCTAAGATTATTTTGCGCATGGTCGGGAGATATTCCGTTTAATAATAGATAAAAGCTTTTATTAATTGAGCGTTTGATATTGACAAATTTATGAGTTCAGTTGATAGGGGCTGTTTTAATATAAAGCCCCTCTGGAAACAGAAGGGCTGTACACCAAACCTGATGATACAGAGAGTCATCAAGCTATTTTAAAGATGTTAGGTTAATTATTGCCATTGCTTTTTCTTACTACTCAGGTATCTGTCGAGCAACATCAATCCCAGGATGATATTGGCCATCATAAATAGGTTCACAAAAGTGTTGTTGAACATCCGGCTATAATCGACTTGTGTAAAGTCAATACCGGCGTGCTTGCTGGCGTTGCCTGCGGACCAGTTTACCTGGCTAAAGCCGTATATTAAAAAACCAACAATAACTGTGATGAAGAAGGCTGCAATGCCCCTGATGATGTATTTATTAATGTACTCCTTAGTTGCCGGGGCAATTTGTATTTTGCTAATTTCCTCCATTACATTTTTGGTAAAACGCATGGATGGCTGTTCCAACTCTGTAGCATGCAGCAATTGGTTCAACTCTACTAACTCATTGTATTTAGCTCGCCACACTGCATTTTCTCTAATTAGTTGCTCAATGAAGCTTTTCTCTTCACTCAATCCGTCGATGTAAGCCCAGATGCGGGCTTCCATTTCCTCATCATGTGAAAACTCATTATTTATTGTGGTACTCATTTGGTTCTCTTTTAAATAGTTGAACTTATGATCACTAATGGTTAATTAATTTAAATCTCTTACTTCTGCACTGAAATGCTTTTGCATTTTGTCTTTCAGTCTTGTTCTCGCTCTATGCAACTGCACCTTAACTGCATTCACCTCCTTTCCCAAAGTTTGTGCAATTTCCTCCAATGTTTGTTCGCCTTTATAGAAAAGCGTGATCACCTGTGCGTCTTCAGGGCTAAGCAGTTTAATGGCTTCATTGACCATATTGACTTTAGACTTTTGCTCTACCTGGTTGGCGCTCATGCCGCCATCAATGTTATCCGCAACGACAAATACTTTTTCATTGTCCAAAGAATGTACTTCCAATTTCTTCTTACGTAAAAAAGTAATGCAGGTAGTGGTTGTAATAGTATAAAGCCAGGTGCTAAACTTAGCGGTTCCCTTAAAATCAGCCAGTGAACGATAGGCTTTAATAAATACATCCTGTGCTACTTCCTCTGCATCCTCACGACTCTTTACATACCTTAAAACAATAGTAAAAACATAGTTTTGATAACGCTCTACCAACGTCGCATAGGCTTGCTGGCCGCCTTTTAATACCTGCTGAATTATGTCTGTATCAGATGGTGTGGTGTACATTCTAATTATTATGACGTGGTAGTGAGCGCACAGGTTACAGGCACAGGGTGCAATTTACGGGAAAAGGGAATGGAGGGAATGAGGAATGGGTTGATGAGTTTTGGGGAATTTGATAGCTTAGCTGTAACATGATTGTTTGAGGTTTAGTCATATATTCTGAAAACCAGTTCTTTAAAAAAAGTTTTCAAAATCTGTAACCTGGGTCCAATAGCTATAGTCAGATATTGAAACAAGCAAACAATCATTTAAAACAATAAAAATTTATTACAATGGGCGACGCAGCAGGTGTTTTAGTTCCAATTTTAGTTCCCTTAGGCGCATTTGCTATGGTTTTTGGCATTATTTATTTAAAAACCAGGGAAAATATGGCCATGATAGAAAAAGGGATGAATCCCAAACAATATGCAAACAGTCCGGCTCCTTACCGTAGCTTAAAGACAGGGCTGTTGTTTTTAGGTGCAGGTATTGGTTTATTAGTGGCCTATTTTATTGATAAAAACATGGGCGGTTATGATAATGAAGCTATTTACTTTTCATTGATCGCCATAGGCGGCGGGCTTGGCTTGATTGCTTCTTATGCGGTAGAGAAAAAAGAAACTTTGAGGCGGAGGACTGAGTTTGAAAGAAGAGAGGATTATGAGAGAGTGAGTTGAATGACGAGTGGAAGGATTTACAAATAAGCCCTGATAATTGAATATCAGGGCTTATTTGTTGTTTGGGTTTGATAATTATTTGGATAAGACTTCTTTTGCTTTGAGGATCATATCGTCATTGGTTCCTAAGACCTGGTAAAATCCTTGCGTTCGCCATTTGAACCGGGCCAGATATGCTTTCATCCGGTTTTGGATGTCTTTTTTATCATCTTCAGGAATTTTCTTCAGATAAATACTGTCTTTTGCGGCATATGCTACAAGTTGCTCCCAAGCATCATTAACATTCTGGTATTTAACTGCAAATTCAGCAGGAGTACGGTACTTCTGCCATTCACTCATGTTTTTGATATAGTATTGGTAAACAAAGTTGCTGAATCGGCCATCCAGGTAAAGCCTGGTTACTCCACGCGTATATAAGCTGGTATCAACCGGAACAAAATAATCCGGAACAATACCACCACCACCGAAAACAACTTTTCCTCCATTTGTTTTGAAAGAATCCTTTTTAGAAAAATGCATTGAATCGGCGTACATCAATTCTCCATCTTCATAACGATGATAGAGCTCTTCCATATACACTTTCTTGCCTTTTTCGTAAGGCCGCTGAATGCTTCTTCCAGAAGGAGTGTAATAACGTGCTACAGTAAGCCTGATTGCAGAGCCATCGCTTAAAACATATTGTTCCTGTACAAGGCCCTTTCCAAATGTTCTTCTTCCTACAATGGTAGCCCTATCCCAGTCCTGAAGAGCGCCTGATAAAACTTCGCTGGCACTGGCGGAAAGCTCATCAACGAGTACAACCAATTTACCTTTCTCAAAAATACCTTCTTTTTTTGCCCTGTATTCCTGTCTTTCGGAGTTGGTGCCCTTGGTAAAAACGATCAGTTTATTATCATCCAGGAATTCATCGGCTATATTTACAGCCTGGCTCATCAAACCGCCACCATTACCACGGAGGTCCAGTATCAGGCTGGTCATTTTTTTAGCCTTTAGCTGGGTCATAGCATCCATAAACTCCTGGTAAGTAGTTTCAGAGAATTTGTTGAGTTTGATAAATCCTGTACTTCCGTCTATCATGTAAGCTGCATCTATAGAAGGGATAGGAATCGTTCCTCGAGTAACGAAAACGTCCTGCAGTTTGTTATTACGCAGGATGGTGAGTTTTACTTTTGAGCCAGCCTTACCGCGGATCATGCGTTTAATATCGGCGCTGGGCAAGGTTTTGCTTACAATGGAGGAATCGTCCACTTTTAAAATCCTATCGCCAATCTGCAGTTTGGCCTTATCGCCGGGGCCATTAGGAATGACAAAAAGGATGTGAACTGTATCTGAAAAGATATTGAATTCGACACCTATACCCTGGAAGTTACCAACAATATCTTCATTGGCTTCACTGAGGTCGTTAGCAGGTATATAAACTGAGTGGGGATCGAGGTGCTCCATCATGTTCTGAAGGGCCCCATCCTGTAACGAATCAAGACTAACCGAGTCTACATAGCGGTTTCGAACCAGGTCTAGTGCTTCCTGTAGGGATGTTCTTTTGTCTTTCTTAAAAAAGCCGCGTGCACTGCCTGTTTGCTGGTGGAGTTTAAAGCCGAAGAACATGCCTGAGATCATGATCAAGGAAAAAATCAACGGCAACCACACCTGCAATTTTTTATTTCTCATTTTTTACTCGTCCTATTTTATATTTAGCTTGCAAAATAGGAGGTTTTAAAAATATTTGTGAAAACTTCCCTGTTTTTCAACAATACTTTAAGTCTTATGCACCCATTGACACTCATAGCCGATAGTGGATCAACTAAAGCCGAATGGTGTTTGATTCAGCCAGGTCGTAAAAAGAATATTGTGACCCAGGGTCTTAGTCCCTACTTTTTAAATACCGAGGAAATTGTGGAGGTGCTCAGGAATGAGCTGGCTCCCAAATTAAAGAACATTGTGGTTGAAGAGATTTTTTTTTATGGAACAGGTTGCGCCAGCCCTATTAATGCAAAGAGCATGAAAACGGCACTTCAGAAAGTTTTCCCAGAAGCTGATGTTGAGGTTCAGACTGATCTTATGGCGGCGGCCCGGGCCAGTTGTGGAACAGAAAAGGGACTTGCCTGTATACTTGGAACCGGCTCGAACTCCTGTTATTATAATGGAAAGAAAATAGTTAATAACAGTCCGGGATTGGGTTATGTTTTAGGAGATGAAGGAAGTGGGGCATATCTTGGTAAAAAAGTGTTGCAATATTACCTGTATGACACTTTTGATGAAGATTTGCGTGCCAGGTTTGATGCGCAATATGTGACCAATCATGTTGAAATTCTTGAAAATGTATATAAAAAGCCATTTCCCAACCGTTATTTAGCAGGGTTTGCCTTATTCCTTGCTGAAAACCGAGGGCACTATATGGTAGAAAACATTTTGGAAGATGGTCTGAATGACTTTTTTTTCCAACACCTGCTTCGATACCGTGAAGTTTGGAAGTATCCTTTAAACTTTGTAGGCAGTGTTGCTTACGGATTTAAAGATGTTTTGCAGGATTTGTGCAGTTCCTATGAATTTGAAATGGGCACAGTATTGAAAAACCCTATGGAGGGGTTGGTGAAATACCATGTTGGGAATTTGAAAAAGGAGAGAGGATGAGCCATTTGAAATGGTGAATTAGCGAATTGTAAAATAGAATGTAGAATTTAAATTGTACAATGGAGTCGAGTGTAGATTTTAGGAAAATAACTGAAGATCCCAGCCCTTACAGGCATATTGAACGAATGCCGATCAATGAAATTCTGATCAACATCAACAAGGAGGATCAGAAGGTTGCTGGCGCTGTGGAAAAGGCCATTCCGCAGATTGAGCGACTGGTGACTGTAATTACAGATAAAATGCTATCAGGAGGAAGGCTTTTTTATATAGGAGCAGGGACCAGTGGGCGGCTTGCTGTTGTAGATGCCAGTGAATGCCCCCCTACTTTTGGCGTACCAGAAGGTTTAGTAATCGCCATCATAGCAGGTGGCAGCCAAGCCATCACCCAGGCTATAGAAAATGCGGAAGACGATACAGATCAAGGCTGGCTGGATCTTCAGAAATATCATATCAATGAAAAAGATGTGGTTGTAGGCATTGCGGCAAGTGGTACAACACCATATGTTGTTTCTGCCCTTGAACAATGCCGGAAACATCAAATTACTACAGGGTGCATTACCAATAACCCCGGTTCTCCGCTGGAGCGAACCGCAGATTTTCCTATTGTTGTTGAAACAGGCCCAGAATTTATAACCGGTAGTACCCGGATGAAGAGTGGTACTGCCCAGAAGTTGACACTCAATATGATCTCCACGACAGTAATGATCCAATTGGGAAGGGTAGAAGATAACCAAATGGTCAACATGCTGCTTACAAATGAAAAGTTAGTTGACAGGGGCGTTAGAATAGTAATGGAAAGATTGTCTATAAAAGATTATGAAAAAGCAAAGGCGTTATTGTTGCATTGGGGAAGTGTTAAGAAGGCTGTAGAGGAGGGAAAATAATTTGAAAATGAGGTGATTAGGATAAGGGGTGGGCTTTTAAAGGTGCACTTACAGATGAGATAATGAGCTGGTGGTATAATGTGACTTGTGTTGTAACTTGCGAGACCAATTAGCCATAAATGATAAGGGTGAGCGCATTAGCTTATTTGTAAATCAAACTCATGCACGATATAGAACCATATTATAACTGGCGTCACATATATGTGAGCGAAGAAGATGAGCGGTCGCCTTTTTATAAGAGGGAGTACTCTGAATTTGAATTTTCTAAAACTGTATATAATTATTATATCCATCCCCAATGGGATGATTTTGGCAGCAGGACATTATATTTAAAAGTTTTACTGGCTGATTATGATGAGCATTATGCTATTTTGGAGTTAATCGGCGAATGGAACGATGCCATCGAGAACGATATTATGACCTTAAAGCGGGATGTGATTGATGCCTTTGAAGGAGAGGGGATCACCAAGTTTATTCTCATAGCAGAGAATGTGCTGAACTTCCATAGTGGAGATAAGGACTATTACCAGGAATGGTTTGAAGAGGTAACTGACGAAGCCGGATGGATTGTTTGTATCAATATGCCTGAATCTACGCAGCATGATTTCAGGAAAGCTAAAATTAATTATTATATAGAGCTTGTGGAACTAGAAAACTGGCGGACATACAAACCTTTCCATCTTTTTAAGAAGTTTGATAATGAATTTAGCAGACGGATTGGTCTTTAAAGTCAAAACATTATTTAATTAATATTAACATTTTATAGTACGGACACTTACCTTTGCCCCGAATTTTTCAACCCTTTACTTTTCCCACTTATGAAATGGTCTCTCTTTTTTACGTCTGCGATTGGAAAGAAAATAGTGATGGGATTAACCGGCTTGTTCCTGATTACATTTCTTGTGATCCACGTCGGATTAAATGCCTGTATTTTCTATGATCTTCCAATTTTTGATCCGAATGACAACGGAGCTATGTTCAACAAAGCGTCACATTTTATGGGTTCAACAATGGTGATGCGCCTTTTAGAGATTGTATTGTTTGCCGGCTTTATCCTTCACATAATTCAAGGCTGGTCTTTAGAGCTTCAAAACAGGCAAAAGAGAAAACAAGGTTACCAGGTAAACCTGGGTAACAGAGGCAGTAAATGGTATAGCCGTTCGATGGGTATACTAGGTACGCTGATTTTCCTGTTTTTAGTATTACACATTTCTGATTTCTGGATACCTTCCCGTATCACGCACAACCTGCCCCAGGCGCAATATCACGGTGTTGAGATGCACGACATGTTCATTAAGATGTACAACTCTTTTCAAAATCCGGTAGTTGTCGTTCTTTACTTGTTAGGCGTTTTAGCTTTGGCCTATCACTTGTTCCATGGATTTCACAGTGCATTCCGCACAATGGGTGTGCATAATAGAAAATACCTGGCGATGCTGAAAAGCCTTGGCTATGGTTTCACTATTGTAGTGTGTGTGTTATTTGCTTTGATGCCTATTGCAATGTTCTTAAATTGGGTAAGTCCTCTTTAATTGCGAGGCAAGAAGTTAGAAGTTAAAATCAATTCATTCAAATCAGTATAATCAGAAGTTATGCTTAATGGAAAAATTCCTGAAGGGCCTCTAGAAAAAAAATGGGAAGATTATAAGGGACATGTTAAGCTGGTAAACCCGGCTAACAAGCGCAAGATTGAAATTATTGTGATCGGAACCGGACTGGCAGGTGCTTCAGCAGCAGCAGCTTTGGGCGAACTTGGCTACCAGGTTAAAGTATTCTGTTTCCAGGATTCACCACGCCGTGCGCACTCTATTGCAGCACAAGGTGGTATCAATGCCGCAAAAAACTATCAAAACGACGGTGACTCTGTATTCCGTCTTTTTTATGACACAATAAAAGGTGGTGACTACCGCGCCCGCGAATCAAATGTTCACCGCTTGTCAGAAGTAAGTGGTAACATTATTGACCAATGCGTAGCCCAGGGTGTTCCTTTTGCACGCGAGTATGGTGGCTTACTGAGCAACCGTTCTTTCGGTGGAACGCAAGTGCAACGTACCTTCTATGCAGCTGGCCAAACCGGACAGCAGTTGTTGATTGGTGCGTACCAGGCATTAGAGCGCCAGGTGGCATTAGGCAATGTGAAACAATATACCCGTCATGAAATGCTGGAAATCGTAATGATTGACGGAAAAGCACGTGGTATCATTGCCCGTGATTTGGTTTCAGGTGAACTGGAGCGTCACTTTGGCCATGCTGTATTATTGTGCAGTGGTGGCTATGGAAACGTTTTCTACCTGTCAACAAATGCTATGGGTAGCAATACAACAGCTATCTGGAAGGCACATAGAAAAGGAGCTCTGTTTGGAAATCCTTGCTTTACACAAATTCACCCCACTTGTATTCCTGTATCAGGGGATCATCAGTCAAAATTGACGTTGATGTCCGAGTCGTTGCGGAATGACGGTCGCATTTGGGTTCCTAAGAAGCAAGGTGACACCAGGAGGCCAAGTGAAATCCCTGAAGAAGAAAGGGATTATTACCTGGAAAGAAGATATCCTGCCTTTGGTAACCTTGTTCCCCGTGACGTGGCCTCACGCGCGGCAAAAGAAAGGTGTGATGCCGGCTATGGTGTAGGTTCTTCACGCCAGGCTGTTTATCTTGACTATGCTGCTGCTATTCAGCGTTATGGCAAGATCGAAGCGAGTAAACGTAACCTAGCGAATGCTGATGCAGACACTATTACTCTTTTGGGTAAAGAGGTTGTGAAAGAAAAATATGGTAACCTGTTTGACATGTACGAAAAGATCACAGGTGAAAATCCATATGAAATACCTATGCGTATCTATCCTGCGGTTCACTATACAATGGGTGGTTTGTGGGTAGACTACGAGTTGATGACTACAATTCCTGGATTGTATGCATTAGGAGAGTGTAATTTCTCTGATCACGGAGCTAACCGTTTAGGTGCTTCGGCCCTGATGCAAGGATTGGCTGACGGATACTTTGTAATACCTTATACCATTGGTAACTATTTGGCTGATGATATCAGAACAGTGTCAATTCCTACCACGCACGCAGCTTTTGAAGAAGCTGAAAAATCTGTGCGGGAAAGAATTGAGAAGCTAATGAGTATCAAGGGAAATCAATCTGTTGAAAGCTTACACAAGCGTTTGGGTAAGATCATGTGGGATAAATGCGGTATGGCCAGGAATGCTCAAGGATTGAAGGAAGCTATCGTTGAAATACAGCAACTGAAGAAAGAGTTTTGGAGCGATGTGAAGATTCCAGGTGGTATCAATGAGTTTAATCCTGAACTTGACAAAGCCAACAGGGTAGCTGATTTTATTGAATTAGGGGAATTAATGTGTAAAGATGCTTTGCACCGTGAAGAAAGCTGCGGTGGTCACTTCCGTGAAGAGTACCAAACTGAAGAAGGTGAAGCATTGCGCCAGGACGACAAGTTTATGTACGTTGCTGCCTGGGAAATGAAAGGCGAACACGAATGGCAGTTGCACAAAGAAGACCTTAATTACGAAGTTGTGAAGCCAACTCAAAGGAGTTATAAGTAATTTCCAAATTAACACATTAAGACTAATGGAGCATTATAATATGAATCTCACACTTAAAGTGTGGCGTCAACCAAACAAAAACAGCGAGGGAAGATTTGAAACTTTTGATGTAAAGGACATCTCTTCCGAAATGTCTTTCCTGGAAATGTTCGATGTGCTCAATGAGCGCCTGATCAGCGAAGGAAATGATCCGATTGCATTTGACCATGACTGCCGTGAAGGTATTTGCGGTGCGTGCTCCATGCACATCAATGGTCGTCCGCATGGCCCATGGCATGCTACAACCACCTGCCAGTTGCACATGCGTGCCTTTAAAGATGGTGATACCATTGTGGTAGAACCCTGGAGGGCCAATGGTTTCCCAGTTATTAAAGACCTGGTTACCGACCGTACTTCTTTTGATCGTATTATCCAGGCAGGTGGATATATATCAGTAAATACTGGTAATGCGGTAGATGGTAATGCACTTCCTATTGAGAAAGATAAGGCTGATGCATCCTTTGCCGCAGCAGCTTGTATTGGTTGCGGAGCCTGCGTTGCTGCCTGCAAAAATGCTTCTGCATCCCTGTTTGTTTCGGCAAAAGTGGCCCACCTGGCATTACTGCCACAAGGGGAGCCTGAACGTAAGAACCGTGTATTGAGTATGATCGCTCAAATGGATAATGAAGGATTTGGAAGCTGCACGTTCACTGGTGCTTGTGAGGCTGTTTGTCCAAAAGAAATCTCTGTAACTAATATTTCACGCATGCACAAGGATTATTTGTGGGCGGGATTGTCAACAGAGAAATAAAATAAATAAGATTATTTTATGATAAATAGAAGCTGGCTAAATGGCCAGCTTCTGTGTTTTTGATGGAAATGAATTTATTTTGTATACTTGAGTGAAATGAAATATGGAATTGATAGAAAAATCATTTTGATCCATACCTAATGCCGCTTATACGGGATAAAAACTATTGCTTTTGAAGTGTTGGGGCTGCATATTTTCGGTTCTTCTATTTATTCTCTTTGCGCAAAGCAGCAAGGCGCAAATGCCCTTTCAGCCAACAAAATCTTCCAATCTGCGGATCAAAAAGGTAGCAGTTACAAAGGACAGCATTGTTTTAGATGCGCTTAGCATTGTTCCTCAAACCTTTTCAGTTGTCAATATTAATGATAGCAGTTACCGGCTCGATTTTGTCAAGTCCGTTATTTATTGGAAACATAAACCTGATGTTGATAGTATAACTGTTTCATACCGGGTATTTCCCTACCGGCTCAATTCAATTGTGCAGCGGGCCAACTTTGACAGTATCATCAATAACACAGCTTTTGTGTTTGGAAGTACTGAGAAGGGAGGCCCGGAAAAAGGGATATTCAATTTTGGAAATATTCAATACAACGGCAGCTTTGGCCGGGGTATATCTTTTGGGAATAACCAGGATGCGGTTGTCAATTCCAATTTCAATTTACAATTAAATGGCTTACTTGGTGATAGTATTGAAATTGCCGCAGCGATTACCGACAATAACATTCCCTTACAACCAGATGGCACTACGCAGCAGTTAAATGAATTTGACCAAGTGTTTTTGCAGTTTAGAAAGAAAGGATGGCAATTAAACCTTGGTGATATTGATATCCGGCAAAGTGACCTTTATTTCCTGAACTTTTACAAACGGCTACAGGGTATATCTTTTCAGACTATCAATAAGGTTTCCAAACAGGTGGAATCTTCCACTTTGGTAAGTGGCTCGATTGCGAAAGGAAAGTTTACACGCAATGTTTTCCAGGGTCTTGAAGGTAACCAGGGGCCTTACCGGCTTTCCGGGGCCAATAATGAGTTTTACTTCATTGTTCTTGCTGGTACAGAAAGGGTGTTTTTGGATGGAGAATTGTTGCAAAGAGGTGATGACCAGGATTATGTGATCAACTATAATACCGCGGAAGTAACCTTTATGCCCAAGCGGATGATCACCAAAGATTCGCGCATCCAGATTGAATTTGAGTATGCAGACCGTAATTACCTGAATGCAAATTTGTATGTAAACCAGGCATTTGATATCAATCAAAAGTTGAAGTTCAGGGTTGGAGCTTATAGCAATAGTGATGCGAAAAACTCCCAGATCAACCAGTCATTAAATGCAGATCAGAAACAATTTCTTTTCAACATTGGTGATAGCATACAAAACGCCTATTATCCAAGCGTGGGAATAGATTCATTTTCGACTGACAAAGTTTTATACGCTAAAGTATTCGATTCTACGGTATCTGTAGATTCCTTTTACCGGTATTCTACCGATCCGGCAGTGGCAAAATATTCCCTTTCGTTCTCCGAAGTGGGCTCAGGCAGGGGGAGTTATGTACCAGATTTTGGTGGTATTAATGGGAAAGTTTTCCGATATGTTGGGGCCATCAATGGCGTAAAACAAGGCAGTTATGAACCGGTGATGATCGTAGTAACGCCAAAAAAGCAGCAGCTGATCAGCGTGGGAACTGACTATGAGATCAACGCCCATAATAAGCTGAAAACTGAATTTGCAGTCAGTAACTACGATGCGAATACCATTTCATCTAAAGATGGCGGGGATGATGCGGGTATTGCAGCAAAAATGCAATACACCAATATTGGGGTTTTAAATAAGTCAAAAGAATTGCATCTAACAACAACTGTTGATTATGAGTATGTGCAGCAAATGTTCAGACCGCTGGAACGTTTGCGTTATGTAGAATTTTCCAGGGAATGGGGATTGCCATTGGTATTGCGGCCTGCTACAGAAAACATTTTCCGTTTTTCTACAGGTTTGAAGAACAAGGCCGGACAGTCGCTTTCGTACCAGTTAATGTCTTACCAACGAAGTGAACATTACCGTGGCTTGCAAAATAGTCTACGTCAGAATTCCAGTTGGAAAGAATGGTCTTTTCAAAACAGTGCTACTGTCACCAATTTTAATACTATTAATGACAAAGGGTATTATTTCAAGCCAGTAATCGATATCAGTAAGCTATTAAAGGAAATGGCAAACCTGAAACTTGGTTTCCGCTATGCCCTGGAAAAGAACCAGGTGCTAAACAAGATATTCGATACTTTATCTTTTACGAGCTTTTCGTTCGATACCTATACTGCTTACTTAAAGACAGATGAAAGTAAAAAGAATAGATATGGGCTTAATTTTTTTACCCGGACAGATAAATATCCGTTAGGCAAACAGTTTGTAAAGGGTGACCGCAGCTTAAACATCAACCTGCAAGCAGAATTGCTGCAGAGAGACAAGCACCAGCTTTTATTCAATGCCACTTACCGCAAGTTGCAGGTTTATAATAAAGCAGTGTCTAAAGAGGCTGATGACAGGACTATTTTAGGCAGAGCAGAGTACCTGATCAATGAATGGAAGGGTTTACTTACCGGTAATGTGTTGTATGAGCTGGGAACAGGCCAGGAACAGAAGCGTGATTTCACCTATATAGAAGTTCCGGCGGGGCAGGGTGAGTATACCTGGAATGATTACGATGGAGATGGTGTGCAGGAGCTAAACGAATTTGAAGTGGCCCAGTTCCGTGACCAGGCAAAGTTTGTACGCATTCTGATCCCTACCAATGAGTTTATTAAAGCCAATTATACTACCCTGAATTATAACTTTACATTGAATCCTAAAGCTTGGGTTAATGATCCGGCCGCAAAGGGCTTTAAGAAGTTTATTTCCCGCCTGAATTTTCAGACTTCCATGCAAAAAGCAAAAAAGTCTGTGGCAAAGGGAGACCTTGAAGCTAATCCATTTAAATATGACATCCAGGATACCGCTTTACTGACACAGAACACATCTTTTTTGAATACGCTTTCTTTTAATCGCTTTTCACCCAAATGGGGTTTAGACGTTTCTAATTTTTTAACTACAGCAAAGGCATTACTTACATATGGTTATGAAAGCCGACAAGTAAACGATTGGACCTTGAAGTTGCGCTGGCAAATAGGTAGGAGTTTCACACTGGATGCGGCTAACAGATATGGGTTGAATGCTTTGTACACGCCTTCATTTGAAAATAAAAATTACGAGATTGATATTGTCAGTTCGGAGCCCCGGCTAGGATTTATAAAAGGATCTGTGTTCAGGATTTTGGGTAGTTATAAGTTTGAAAAGAAAAACAATCATTCTGTATATGGTGGCGAGGAGTCGTTGTCACATTCGTTGAACCTTGATACCAAATATAATGTGTTGCAGAATAGTTCTGTTACTACGCGTATGACTTTCAACCAGATCAGGTACGATTATCCAACCAATACAACTGTTAGTTATATTATGCTGGATGGATTGCTGCCTGGGCAGAATTACCTATGGACAATTGATTATACCAAGCGGCTGCTGAATAATATAGAACTCAGTTTTCAATATGACGGGAGAAAGCCTGGTGAGGCGAGAACGGTGCATACGGGGAGGGCTTCGTTAAGAGCTTTGTTTTAAGGTTATAAATAACTAACTTTCCAAAAACTAATCTTATGAGTTTAGGCTGGAATGAAATATTGCTTATTATATGCATTTTCATTTTCATTATGATCATACCTGTTATAGTAGCGTATAAAATGGGAAAACAAAAAGGCCGGCTTCAAGAATTGGAAAGACAAAGGAACTTTGGAAATTATTAAAATTAAAAAGGAAAAGCCTCATTTGATTGAGGCTTTTCCTTTTTAATTTTATATTTATTAATCCTTCAGAATATTCGTTTAAACATTAAATCTGAAATGCATAACATCACCGTCCTTTACAATATATTCCCTTCCTTCAATCTTTAATCTACCGGCTTCGCGGCAGGCAGCTTCTGAACCGTAGGTGATGAAATCGTTATAGGCGATTACTTCAGCTTTGATAAATCCTTTTTCAAAGTCGGTATGGATCACACTGGCAGCCTGTGGAGCCCTCCAGCCTTCGTGGATGGTCCAGGCGCGAACTTCCTGTACGCCGGCAGTGAAGTAGGTTTGGAGGTTCAATAATTTATAGGCAGAGCGGATCAGGCGGTTCAATGCCGGCTCTTTCATGCCATATTCTTCCATGAACATTTGCTGGTCTTCAGGATTCTCCATTTCTGAAATTTGTGCCTCTATGGAGTTGTTCATGATAATTACCTGCGCATTTTCACCTTTAACCGCTTCTTTCAAGGCTTCTGAATACTTGTTCCCGGTGTGCATGGAGGGTTCATCTACATTGGCAACATACAATACCGCTTTTTCGGTCAGTAGGAAAAGATCGGCAATAGCAGGGCGCTCTGCCGTGTTCAAGTCCAGTTCACGTATGCTTTTACCCTGCTCCAAGTGGGCTTTACAGCGTAGCAACACTTCCAGTTCGGCTTTAGCCTTAACATCAAATTTGGCTTGTTTTTCAACCCGGCTGATCTTTTTTTCTACGCTTTCCAGGTCTTTCAACTGTAACTCCGCGTCGATGATTTCCTTGTCACTAACAGGGTTAATTGCGCCTTCTTCGCGCAAAACGTTCTCATCTTCAAAGCAGCGGATCACGTGGATAATGGCATCTACTTCGCGGATATTGCCCAGGAACTTGTTGCCCAAGCCCTCACCCTTACTGGCACCTCTTACCAGTCCTGCGATATCTACAATTTCAATTTGTGTAGGTACAATACGATTGGGCTGAACCAATTCGGCTAGTTTAGCCAGACGTTCATCCGGAACATCAACCAGACCCACATTGGGTTCAATGGTGCAAAAACGATAGTTGCTAGCCTGTGCCTTGGCACTGTTACTAACCGCGTTGAAGAGGGTAGATTTACCAACATTAGGAAGCCCTACGATACCTGCTTGTAAAGCCATAAATAGTTTATAGTTTGTAGTTAATTGCTTTTTATATGAGCCGCGCAAAGATAGGTATTCATTGCAGGTTATTTTTTTAAGGAAACGTTTAACTTCAGCGTTTGAATGCTCCGGATATAAATTAAATGTAATTCGTACTTCATAAATCGTAAATTTTATGGCTTTAAGCAGAATATGGTCGGCTTTTATAATTGTGGCAGTTGTTGTAGCGGTTATAAGGTCTATTGCAGGTGATGAACAAATTTTCAGCCGGATGGTAGTTGGCAAAGCTGATGATCCCAATGATTCTGTTTCTTATGTGATGATCGGGCAACCGGAGCAATCAGGTTATGCTTCAAAAGAAAGCTTTGTTAGTCAATTAGCAAGCTATGGTTATGTATTAAAAGATTCGGTGCAGCAGGCAAGTGTAGTGATTGCCGGTGATGAGGATCTTGCTGTTGTCAAAAATTTGAAAGCTGCGAATCCGGCTATCAAGGTGTATTCCTTCCGGTCCATTCAATACAGGTTAACCAAGAAGGCTGATGGAATTATTGAAACCTGTAAGAGTGCAGTCAATATCTGCATTGGACTTATTGGTATTATGGCGCTCTTCATGGGATTTATGAGTATAGCAGAAAAGGCAGGGGGGATCCGCTTGCTATCCAAAATCATAGGTCCGTTCTTTTCTAAATTATTTCCTGAAATCCCAAAAGGGCATCCAGCAATGGGACATATGATGATGAACTTCTCTGCAAACCTTTTGGGGCTTGATAATGCAGCCACACCATTCGGGTTGAAAGCTATGGAGAGTCTGCAGGAACTCAATCCTAAAAAAGATACCGCATCCAATGCACAAATTATGTTTCTATGCCTGCATGCCTCTGGTTTAACTTTGATCCCGGTAAGTATTATCGCCGCAAGGGCTGCATTGAAGTCGGGCAACCCGACTGATATTTTTGTGCCTTGTATGATTGCCACTTTTGTTGCTACTATGGCGGCTATGTTCATTGTTTCACTCAAACAAAAGATCAATTTATTGCAACCTGTGGTGCTTGGCTGGGTCGGTGGCTTATCTGCAATTATTGCTTTATTGGTAGTTTACCTGACTTCCCTCGATCTTCACGGAGTGCAATCTTTTTCAAGTCTTTTAAGTAATGGATTGATCCTTACGATTTTTATACTTATCGTTTTAGGTGCATTGTATAAAAGAATCAATGTATTTGATGCTTTCATTGATGGTGCCAAAGGCGGCTTTGAAACTGCTGTCCGTATTATCCCATATTTAGTAGGTATGCTGGCTGCCATCAGTTTACTACGCACCAGTGGGACATTTGATGTGATCATTAATGGGGCTAAGAGTTTATTTGCTGTTTTGGGTGCAGATACGAGATTCGTTGATGGTTTGCCTACTGCGTTGATCAAACCATTAAGCGGAAGTGGCGCCAGGGGTATGATGATTGACACCATGAAAACTTTTGGTCCAGATTCATTTGCGGGCCGCCTTGCTTGTATTCTGCAAGGGTCTTCTGATACCACTTTTTATGTTGTGGCTGTTTACTTCGGAGCAGTGTCTATTAAAAATACACGTTATTCAATAGGTGCAATGTTGCTAGCCGACCTGATAGGAATTTTAACTTCCATAGGTCTCTGTTATATGTTCTTTGGATAAATTTAAAATACGAGGTACGAAGGACAAGATTATTGATTCTGTGCCTCGTATTTTCTTTTTTTATTTGATTGTAAACCTGATAGACAGACCTATTGCTGCTGGTTCAAAACTGAATTCCTTTACAAAGTTCAACTCCGGTTTCCAGTCAAGAGACGCATTGATAGGTACATCCTGGAACTTGTAGTCAAGTCCAATTACGCCTTGACCTCCAAAATACCTATTATCACCAAAACCAACATAAGCACCGCCGCCATAGAACCAGGTTAACCCTGCCGGCCCTGTTGGTTTATGTTTTTCGAGAAGCGCTCCTATAGCAAATGGATCACCAAAGGTTACCAATGCTTCCAGGGCGGTACTGCCAAAAAAGTGCTTGAAAGAAATACCACTATTTAAGGTTGCATCGGCGCTGCTTATCCGAACGCCTACAGCTGTTTTGTAATCCTGTGCCTGAACATAAAAGCCCATCATTAACAAAGTGAATAATATAAAGCCTTCTTTTTTCATGACCAACAATTTGGCATCATAACGGAAAAGGCTACACAAATTGTATTTATAATGAGTTATTATTTTCAGCCCCCTGAGGAGTAAAATACAACGTGATCAACCCCAGTATGCAAGAAAAAAAAGAACCAGTAAGCACTGCGATTTTTGAAAACTGTATTAATTCAATGTCTTTAAATGCAAGGTTTGATATAAAAATTGACATTGTAAAGCCTATGCCGGCAAGCATACCTGCGCCAAGCAAATGTTTCCAAGTAACCCGGTAGGGGAGGGCGCTCCATTTCGTACGTATCATTAGCCAGCTGAATAATATAATGCCTAGTGGTTTGCCAATCATTAAACCTAGTATGATGCCTAAATTATTTTTCCCAAGCATTTCTTGTTCCCAACCATCATGAAGTATCAGTCCTGTATTAGCCAGTGCAAAAATGGGAAGTATGAAAAATGATACGGGCTTGTGCAGAAACCGCTGTATGCGGTATGAAGGGTTGCTATCTTCATCTTTGGTAAAAGGAATAGCAAACGCTAATAAAACACCACTGATCGTTGCGTGAACCCCGGATTTCATCATGCAATACCACATGATCACACCCGGGACCAGGTAAAATATCAATTTATAAACTTTTAACCGGTTGAGCGCCAGCAATAAACCAAAAATGCCTAATGCAATGCCAAGGTATAACCATGAAATGCCAGTATTATAAAAGATCGCTATTGTCATTATAGCACCTAAGTCATCAATAATTGCTAAAGCTGTAAGAAACACTTTTAACCCATGAGGTATCCGGCTGCCCAGAATCGCCAACATACCTATAGCAAAAGCAATATCAGTGGCCATAGGAATGCCAAAGCCTGATTGGGTTTCTGTACCCTGATTGATCAAAAAGTGGATGGCAGCAGGAAATAACATGCCACCAACAGCTGCTGCAATAGGAAGCAGCGCATTTTTGATTTCATGTAATTCACCAACATATAGTTCACGCTCAATTTCCAGGCCTACCAACAAGAAAAAGATGGTCATTAAACCATCATTAATCCAATGTTCTATAGAATAATTAAGATCGATGCCATCGAATGAAAAGTTGACATATTGATGCCAGAACTGAGTGTATGTAGAGCTTATTGGAGAATTTGCAATGATCAAAGACAGTATCGTACATCCCAACAAAATAAAACCGCCAATTTTTTCACTATGGAAAAAAGCCCTAAACAACTTAGTTAATTTCATCCTCTACGGTTTTGAGTGAGCAAGTTAAATTGTTATAGGGAATTAAACGATTAGGAATACATAAGAACCCAGTGTAATTGCCATTAATAACTTGCAAGGATAAACTAAGTTTTATTCAAATAATTCGTATTTCGTTTTCGGACGGCGGTCTTCCAGCCACTGGAAGTTTGGCAGTCGCATTTCAGAAGGCTGTTTTTGTTTGATCGGCCACAGAGTTCCTTTCACACTCCTACGGAATACCACTCTAGAAAGCTGGTTCTCTTTGAAAAAGACATCCATGATATCACTCGAAGTTTGGTTGATACCACTGTATGCGCTATCCTCATCTTGTAAAAAATAGATGGATTCTGCAGAGCCTTTAGCTCTTGCTGAATCTAGGACACCTTCGGCAAAGTAAGCATCCAAACGGCTTGATTTTACCTGGTTATAGAAGCCGGGTTGGATTTCATTGATCAAAAAGCTGTTTTCAAAAACTTTGATACGATCAGCCTTTTTGTTTTTTGTAAAGAGATAGATCGTATCTCCGGTGATCTGGCTTCCTTTACTCCATACCACGGGTTTTTGGAATAACTGGAATGTGGAATCTTTGAAAGAATAAAATAAACTGTCACTTATTGTTTGAATTGAATCGGAAAAGACCCGTACATTCCGGAAAGCCTCGAAGTAACGGTTGGTGCTGTCAGACTTATTCGTTTCCTCCTTTTTTATTCCGCCTGGTTTTTTATTCATACCAGGTTTAGAGGGCGCTTTTTTTGTTTCGGTGTTGGAAAGTCTGAACTGTTTTTTAATAGCAGCATCTTTTTTTGCCAAAGAGTCGTGATTATTGCTAGTTAAAGAATTTGTCTTCATAGAGGAGACGGAAATATCTTTGTTTACCAATGTATCCGAGCTTGTTTTAATAGCCACTGAATCTAAAGTGTTAGCTTTTACTAGTGAATCCTGAAAACTCTTCTTTAATGTGTCCGTATTTTGTTTTACAGAAGTATCGGCTACTTTTCTAAGATCAGTTAGTCGTGCAGAGAAGAGTGTATCTGCTGTGATGTAAATAGAATCTTTTTCCTGTTTTACGATCATCAGGGGCTTAACTGTTGCTAAGTAGGCCTCAGTTTTTTTATTGACGAAAATCTCATTAGCCAGTATGGCAATACCCTGGGCTGTGTCCCTCATTACACCTCTTCCCCGGATTTGTATAACTCCTGAAGAATCATCGTTAGCAATCTGGTCGCCGATAACTGTCAAAGCATGATCTACTATTGTTGTCCGCTGTGTAAACTGAGCCCTACCACTCCTTAATTCATAATAGCCTTCTGTGGTTCTGATCACCCTGCCGCTGGTGTCGCGCAGGTAAGTATTTGAAATAAAACGGGCCGTTTGCAGCTCTGTATTATATAATAAGGAGTCTGCTTTTAAAGAATATGCCGGATCTTTAAGATCGACATTCTTTTTAAAGTATACATCTCTGAGGTCGGCATAGTAAACCCCTTCCTTACTAGTTAAAACCGATTTCCCGTTCACAACTTTACCGCCTTTTGTATAGGTGCCGATATTGCTTACCATATTGTAATCAAGCTCAGGCGTGGTTAAAGTGGCATGGCCATCGGTGAGCTTTACATTTCCTTTCAGGTAAGCTTGCCTTTTGTCGATGAAGTAACGCAGGTAGTTTGAATAAATATTGGTAGTATCGTTGTCGTTGATGTGGACATTGCCAAACGCTTCAAAAACGTTTGCCTGTTTGTTGATGATGCAGCTATCGCAATAAAATAAAGCTGTTCCCTGCCGCAGCTTAACGTTTCCAGCTAATATCTGAAGAGAACTGGTGTCGTTAATCTTTTTGAAACTCAGCCTTCGTGCATCAAGGATTTGGACAATTTTCGCGGTGTCAGCGACGGGTGTTTGTGCATATAAAGAATAACGAAAGCCGAGAATCACTAAAAAAACGAAAACTATTTGAATCTTCATTGTTTGCCCAGAGTTACGACAACTGTATCTTTTGTTGAAGGCGAAGTTAGCGGCTCGGATTTGTTTTTGCCGCCGAATACAGAAATATTAACGTAGCGTTTGGGGTGGACACGAATATCGTCCAGAAGAATTTCAAGGCTTAAAACGGCCTGGTTCATTTGCTCATAGAGCTTCTGATCGTTCATCAACTTACCCAAGGTACCGTTATTGTTATTCAGATTTTTATCCAACCGTGCCACTGTTCCTCTTAGTTCTTCAATAGTGTTTTGTAAAGATGTTATCGTTTGCGGAATCGGTGCATTTGCGAGATTTGAAGTCGCAACTTCAATATTGCGAATGGAGGCTGAAATCTGTTCATTATTGCGGGCCAAGTTTCCTGTAACAGAATTGAGGTTACCGGTCACCTGAGCAACCATCCCCGTTTCCGTATTTAAAAGTTTAGAAAGATGGGCAGAAGACAATGTAAGATGTGCAATCATTGATTGCAAGTTTGCATTCGTGGATGGGTCAAAAATGCTGTGAATACTGCCCAGCACAAATTTCAATGAATCTACTGTTTCATTTACCCTTGTCAGGGTTGGTGTCAACTGCGTTCTTAGATTTCCTAATAAACCGGCATCTAAACGGGTGGAAATTGTATCACCAGGTTTAAGATAGATATTTGAATTTCCTTTTTCTAGCGCAATGTGAGCTGATCCGACCAGAGAAGCATCAATAAATGCTACAGAGTTGTTCGGTATCAAAACATCCCGGGTTAATTGGATTTCAACAATAATATTATTAACTTCTTTATCGGCTGGTTTAAAGTCATAAACAGTTCCTACAGGCAGTCCGTTGATGGTTACTGAATTTGATTTTTCCAGAGTACCAATATTTGGAAAGACCGCATAAATAGTTGGCTTGCGTGAAAAAATTTGCTTCCCTTTCAAAAAATTAAAACCAATTACAAGTATTAAAATAGCAAATGCAGCTAGAATACCAACTTTTGCTTCGTTACTAATCTTCATGAAGTTATGTTTAACAGCGTTTAAATCCCTTTTCCGGGACCAAAATAACGATAAAATTTCTGCCCAATAAAAAAGCGGCTCAATGGCCGCCTTTAACAGGTAAAAAATTATACCAATATGATGGGGATGACGAGTGAATTGAATGACGAACGACGAATTGGGAGGAGTCATTTGTCATTCCGCTTATTTGCTGTGTTCGTGCTCATCAATTTGCTTTAAGAACTGCATCATATTTGCTTGATCATTATTGCTTACTGTAGCTTGTCCTGTATTTAAATTTTGATTTCCTTGTTTTTCAAGCCAGGTGATATAATTTTTTACTGCATTGGTAACACACTCTGCAATTTCCTGCTGGCCACTTTCGCTATTCAGGTAATCTTCTTCTTCCTTGTTCGTAATATATCCAGTTTCAACTAAGATGCTCGGCATTGCCGTTGCCTGCAACACCCAAATACCTACCTGACGCTGGCGTTGTCCCCGGCTGGTTCTACCTACTTTTGCAAATTGTTCTTCTACCATTCCGGAAAGCGTAGCACTGCGCTTAAAGAATTGTTTGGTTTTCAAAAGAGACAGGGCTATAAAATCTGGTGAGTTGGGGTCGATATCGCCGTATTTTTCTTTATAGTTTTCTTCATTGAACATGGGTGCGTTTTCACGCATGGCCACTTCCTTATCCTCATTTTTATGAGAACCCCAGATATATGTTTCGGTGCCTTTTGCCGGATTTGGTATTTTATAAGTGCGGTATTGAGGTACTTCCCTGGTTACTTTCTTTCGTTTTTTACCCTTGCCTGTATAACTAACCACTTTCTTAGTTCCCAGATAATCCCTTTGAGTAATGGGAGGGGCTGCATTTACGTGAATGGAAATGAAAAGATCGCCTTTATTATGGTTAGCAATTCTTGCTCGTTCATGAAGATCGACAATGGTTCTTTCCGGCCGGGTTTCTATGATACGTATCTCAGGAAATTCCTTAGCTATTTCTTTTACTAATTTTTTCGAAACCTCATAGCAGATCTCGTCTTCATAGGAGTAGCTACCCTTAGCTCCGTTATACCCGCCATCACTTTCAATGCCATGCCCGGCGTCAATTACAATGGTTTTGATAGCTTTTTGCTTTTTTTCGAATGTAAAAGAAGCAAGTACAGTAACGATAGAAAAGCAGCCAAGAATCAGCAATGTTTTCTTTAGCATAACAGATTTATTTTTCCAGTTTAGGCAATCTTCACAAATTGTTAAAAGCGTAAACTGTTACATTTGTCCACGCCTTATGACGGGTATGCACAAATTTAGATCAAAAAAAATCTTTTCGGGTATTGTTATTGTTACATTTTGCTCTGCATTAACATGGAAAGGCGAAGCCCATCCAGTAAGTGGATGGGAATTTTACAGCCTTTTAACAAAAAGGCAGGATACCATTCCCAAACCGAACCGAGACTCCAGTAAAAAAAAACCTTCTTTACCACTATTTCGGGATTCTTCAAGTAACAGAAATATCATTTCAGAAACGGATACTGTCCCTAATAGAGATACAACGCCTGGTAATGTACGGGTGGATACTTTTTCCTTTAAAATATCAAAAGATACTTTAGAGGCCCCTGTAAACTATGAAGCTGAAGATAGTGCAGTCATCCAGGTGCCGGAAAAGCGGGTTTTGCTTTATGGTAAAACAAAGACCACCTATAAAGATGTAACACTTACTGCTCCTGTGGTAGCACTGGACCAGGAGACGCATATTCTGACTGCCATTGCAGACAGGGATAGTTTAGGGGATGTATTGAATCGTGCCCATTTTGAACAAGGTACTAATGTATTTGATTCAGATACTATTGCGTTTAATTTCAAAAGTCAAAGGGGGATTACCCGTAATACCTTTACACAGCAGGAGGAAATGTTCATCCAAGGTGAGAAGATAAAAAAGATAGATGATAAAACAGTTTTTATTAGCCGTGGGCGTTTTACAACCTGTAACCTCGATGAGCCTCACTTTGCTTTCAGGACCAACAAGTTGAAGGTCATAAATAAAAAAATAGCTGTTTCAGGTCCGACTCACCCTGAATTCGAGGGTGTTCCTGTTCCCGTTTACCTGCCCTTTGGTTTTTTTCCATTGAGCAGTGGGCGACATTCAGGATTTTTACCTCCCCAGTATACTACCAATGAAGACTTTGGAGTAGGGCTTGAAGGGGTTGGTTATTATAAAGTATTGAACGATAATTTTGATGTAACACTAAGGGGAAATATTTACTCTTACGGTGGTTGGAGTGCAACACTGACCCCTACTTACCGGGTGCGTTACCGATATAATGGATCAATGAATTTCAGTTTGCAGCATACGAAATTCAATTTTAAAGGTGATCCTGATTATAACCTGGTTAAAACCTTCCAGATTAACTGGAGCCATAGCGTTGACCAGCGGGCAAGGCCAGGGACATCATTTTCCGCCAACGTAAACGCTGGTTCTACAAAATACAACCAGTATGTAGCCAACAATCCATATAAAAATTTCCAGAACCAGTTGAGTTCGTCTATTGCATACTCGAAAAACTGGGCTGGTAAACCCTACAACCTTACACTGAGTGCCAATCATAACCAGAATAATAATACCCGACTAATTAATTTAACATTACCAGATGCTGGCTTTACAGTGAATACCCTTTATCCTTTGCAACGTCAGGAATTAGTGGGTACTCCAAAGTGGTATGAAAAACTGGGTATAGGCTATAGCGGTTCCTTCCGTAACCAGATTTCATTTTACGATTCATTATTTTCTTTTGATCATTTGCTTGACACCATGCAATGGGGTGCATCGCACCGGATTCCAATCACTCTTTCATTACCGCCAATGGGACCATTACTGATTTCCCCTTCAGTATCCTATGAAGAAGTATGGCTGCAAAAGCAATCACATTTAAAATGGAATGATGTTACGAAAAAATTAGATACAAGTTATAGCAAAGGGCTATTTACAGATAGACAAATGTCATTTGGTTTAGGATTCAATACTTCTTTATTTGGGACCTTCCAATTCAGGAATTCAAGGCTTGCTGCGCTACGACATGTTATGAGGCCAACGTTCAGTATCAACTACCGGCCAGATCTATCCAAACATCATTATTATAAAGTGATCGTGGATAGTACTGGGCGTGAGCTGGAGTTTTCTGAATTTGCGGGCAATCTGATGGGTTCTGGTTTCAGTAAAGGTCAATATGGTGGTATTTCGTTTGGTATTGACAACAATCTTGAAATGAAGTGGCGCTCTAAAAAAGATACTGGTGAAAATGCCATTAAAAAAGTCCGTTTAATTGATGGCTTTGGATTCAACAGCGGCTATAACTTTTTGGCAGATTCACTTAAGCTTCAAAATTTCAACCTTTATTTAAGAAGCACGTTATTTGAAAAAATAAACCTAACAGCCAGCGCATTGTACTCTCCATATAAAACAGACCAATATGGCCGACCCATTAACCAGTTTGCCTGGGAGGGTCCAGGGTTCAATCTTGGCCAGATAACTTATGGAAGTATTTCAATGTCTACCAGTTTCCAAAGTAAAACCAAAGATGAAAAGGAAGGTAAAACTAAGCAAGAGCAGCCCGATGCTGCCGATCTGAATCGGATCACAGATCCTAACCTGGTGGCTGACCAGCAGCAATTAATGGATTACATGCGCCGCAATCCAGCTGAGTTTGTAGATTTCAATGTGCCCTGGCAAATCAGTCTCTCATTTGCATTAGGTTTTAACCGTCGTCCTAAGTCTGATTATAGTGGTTTTGAAACCGAGTTGAACTCTAACCTGTCGTTCAGTAACAGTTTTAGTTTAACGCCTAAATGGAACTTTAGTACGAATGGCTACTTCGATGTCATAACGAAGAAGCTTCAAACATTTACTATGTCCATCAACCGTGAAATGCACTGCTGGCAAATGTCTATCGGTGTAACACCAGTAGGTGTTTACCGCTCTTTTAACTTTACCATAAGTCCTAAGTCTGGTATTCTGCAGGATCTGAAAATCAACCGTTCGAGGTATTTTTATAATTATTGATAAATTGAATTCAGGAATTGCCAAACCTAAGCACCTATGATCTGGTATTTCCTGAATTCACTTATTTGCGATACATGAGGATAAGTTTAAGTTTTCGATGTTAAAACTTCAAATCCCAAATAATTAACTTCGCATTCCTATGCATTTTTCTGCTCACCAGTTACCATATCAGCAAACAGGAGTTTTCTCTAAGATCATTATAGATTATTTAGAAGATGCCCCAAATCTGCAGCAATTTTATTCATTCAGGCCCACATTAGAAGGTATAAGGCAGGCTATTCAATTAAAGAAATCGCAAGTTATTGATCGGTCCTTGCTTGTTAAGATTTTACAAGGTCAGTATGGGGGAGTAGTTCCATCAGAAAAAGTAAATGGGAATATAGAAGCCCTGCTTTCGGAAAATACATTTACTATTTGTACGGCACATCAGCCAAATTTGTTTACGGGCCCTCTATATTTTATATATAAGATACTTCATGCCATAAAGCTGGCTGATTATTTACAACAGCAATTCCCAGAATATCATTTTGTTCCAGTTTATTATATAGGCTCAGAAGATGCAGACCTGGCAGAGCTGAATCATTTTAATGTTGATGGTAAGAAGTATGAGTGGCAGACAACACAAACAGGAGCAGTTGGAAGGATGAAAGTTGATGATCTTTTGATCAGGATCATTCATGAGTTGGAAGGTCAGCTGAGTGTCTATCCACATGGGAGTGAAATAATGGAGATCGTCCGGAAGGTATTCCGCAAGGGTGAAACTATCCAGCAGGCAACATTTGAGTTGGTACATCACTTATTTGCTGATTTTGGTTTGGTTGTACTGATTCCTGATCATCCAGATTTAAAGCGATGTATGTTGCCCGTATTTCAAGATGATCTTTTGAATCAAAAGCCTTCTGCCATAGTATCAGCAACCTCAGAAAACTTATCACAGCAATATAATGCTCAGGCAAACCCAAGAGATATCAACCTTTTTTATTTGAAGGATCATATCCGCGAACGCATTATAAGAAACGGCAACAATTTCCAGGTTCACAATACAGAAATTACATTTACTTTAGAAGAAATACAAATAGAGTTACTCGAACACCCTGAGCGCTTTAGCCCGAATGTCATTCTTCGTGGATTATTCCAGGAAACCATTTTGCCTAATATAATTTTTATCGGGGGAGGTGGTGAACTCGCTTACTGGCTTCAATTGAAAGCCTTATTTGATCATTATCAAACTCCTTTTCCAGTATTGATTCTTCGTAATTCATTCCTGTTAATAGAAGATAAATTGAAGCGCAAGATCGAAAAGCTTGCATTGTCTCTGGAAGATATTTTTCAGCATGAAGAATATTTGTTGAATAAGTTGGTTTTAAGAGCATCTACACTGAATCTTTCACTCAACGGAAGCTTGTCGAAAGCTGAAGAAGTTTATGAGGAAATAAAGAGGCAGGCTGAAGCTATTGATGCCACCCTGGCTCCTCATGTTGCTGCTATCAAAACGAGATCGTTGAAACTGCTGAAGGAGCTTGAAAAGAAAATGCTACGTGCGGAAAAGAAAAAGTTTGAGTCTGAGGAGCGGCAAATTACAGCTATCAGAAGCCATCTGTTTCCTAAAAATGGTTTACAGGAACGGCATGATAATATTACTTATTGGTATGCAGTGTATGGTAAAGAATTGATACAAGAACTGTATACTTTTTCATTGACCCTGGAACAACAGTTTACTGTAATGTCGTATCAATCGAATGGCGAATGAAGAACCGAACTTCTTCATTCGCCATTCAGAACCAGTAGATCTGGCGCATCATCATCCAGCACATATAAATGCATATTGTAAAAAGCCAGTGATGATGCGGAAGGAGAATTGTACAAAAGCCAGGTTAAACGTCAAAGTTGTTAGGATAACCACCAGACTGCAGATGCTCCACCTTTTCATGTACCTCTTTTTTTAATTGCTCCATATAAAGTGTAATCTTTTTGCTAAGGGATTCGTCTGATGCGCCTAAAATTTTAGCAGCAAGTATGCCTGCATTTTTTGCAGCATTTAAAGCAACCGTTGCCACAGGTACACCATTGGGCATCTGCAAAATAGAGAGAATAGAATCCCATCCGTCAATAGAATTGCTTGATTTAATGGGTACGCCAATAACTGGCAAGGGTGTAATCGCTGCTACCATACCAGGCAAATGTGCAGCGCCACCAGCTCCAGCTATGATAATTTTCAAACCTCTTTCTTTTGCAGTTTCGGCATACTGCATCATACGTTGGGGTGTACGGTGCGCAGAAACAACCGTCAGTTCAAAAGAAACACCAAAGAATTGCAATATTTCGGCTGCCGCTTTCATTACTGGAAGATCGCTGTCACTACCCATTATAATACCGACGGAAGGAGTTTGGTTCATCTAATGTAAAAGTTTATTGTAGTTTGCAAAGAAAGTTGCTGTCATTCAATTTTTATTTTTTTTTTGCTTAATTTATTCAATTACTGCACTAAATCGCCTCTTAACCTCATTAGTTCTATTTCAGCAACTTTTGTATTGTATCTGGCTCCAATTAACCTATTGTTGGCATCCTCCAGGCTGCGTTGGGCTTCCCGCATTTCCAGAAAAGTAGAGACACCTAGTCGGTAACGTTCACGCGCGATGAATAGATTTTCCCGGACTAGCTTGATGTTATCTTCTTCCAATTGCAAGGTGCGCTTATGGAGGTCATAGTCCTTATATGCGTTAGCAATGCTGGAGGTAATTTGAGCAAGGTCCCTTTTATATAATAATTCCTGATATTTTATGTCTAATTCTGCGGACTTAATCAATCTTCGCGTATTCATGCCATTAAATAGTGGAATAGTCGCAGCTAAACCGTAGTTAAAACCTCTATTTTGGTTAAATAAAGGTTGATAGGGGTCAACTACTGATTTATTATCATTGCGATTAAAGTTGTAAGCAGAGTTAAATGAGATTACAGGAAAGCGATCTGCTTTTTTTTCTTTTAACGTGAGCTGTGCAATGTCCAGATTCTTTTGTGTGATCAATAACTGTGGATTCACAGAAGTTACGCCCGATTGAATAGCATCCAATGAAAGAGTTGCATTAATAGGAATGCTATCAATAACTGAATAGTTGGTGTTCACCGATACTGCCAGTAACTGATTGAGCTGTTCTTTTAGTTTCAGAATATTGGTTTGTTGTGTCATGTGGGCGGACCTTTGGGCATTCAAGTCAATTTGAGCCTGCAACATATCTGGTTTAGCGCCGGTTCCAATATCGAGTTTGTATTGCGCCAGTTTTAATCGCTCGTTGATCAAATCCATCTGTTCTTCAATGGCCTTTAATTGTTGCTGTTGTCGGACGATGTCATAATAAGTCCGCATTACTTCGGCAACAGATGTAACAACCTGGTTTTTGATCTGCAACTCGCCCAGTTCCATAAATTCTCCTAACTTTTTCCGTGTTGCAAACATTTTCAGGCCATCGAACAGTGTCCAGTTAAGGCTTACAGATGCTGTAAGGTTGCTGGACTTTATGTTGTTCCCATCTCTTTTAGTACCATTTGCGAGTACCCTTTTATTGTCTACAATATTATAGATCATTCCTCCAGTTGCATTCAGACGAGGCGCAAAAGCATAGACTGAATAAGAATAATCCAAGGCTGCCAGAGAAGAATCATTCCTGGACAACAATATGTCATAGTTATTTGCCAGCGAAATGGCAATTGCATCTTCAATAGACAGTGTCTGTTGTTGTGCCTTTGCGGAAGTGGATAATACTAAGAATGTTACAATACTAACAAAGAGATTAGGAATTGTTATCCAGGGATTCAGTTGTATGCAGTTTTTAATTTTCGAGTTCATGAGCGTGTACCTGTTTTTCATGTTGGGTGATCATTTCTTTCTGTTCTGCTTCTTCCATTACTTCCAGTTCATTGCGTTTCTTTTTGGAAGATAAGTAGGAATACATAGCAGGTATTACAAAGAGCGTAAGTATCAAAGAAAACACGATACCTCCTACAATCACGATACCTAACGGAATACGGCTAGTTGCTGCAGCCCCTAGTGAAAGAGCCAGGGGTAATGCACCAAGTGCCATGGCAAGGCTTGTCATTAAAATAGGACGCAGTCGTTGGCTGGCAGCATAAATTACAGCTTCGCCTTTCTTCATGCCATGTAGACGGTTCTGATTGGCGAATTCAACAATTAGAATACCATTCTTCGTTACCAGGCCAATCAGCATGATCATACCAATCTCAGAAAATATATTTAAGGTTTGGTCAAACGCCCAAAGCGATAACAATGCACCTGCAATGGCAAGAGGCACTGTAAGCATAATAATCAGGGGGTCGATGAAGCTTTCAAATTGTGCTGCCAATACCAGGAAGATAAAGACCAGTGCCAGTAAAAATGCAAAGGCTATATTACTTGAGCTTTCGGCATAATCCCGACTGCTACCAGATAGTGATGTTGCAAAAGTCTCATCCAGTAATTTATCTGCAATTGACTGCATTGCTTTGATTCCATCCCCAATGGTTTTACCAGGTGCCAGCCCTGCAGAAACAGTTGCAGATTTGTACCGGTTAAAGTGGTAAATAGTAGAAGGCGTTGTCGCTTCTTCAAATGAAACCAGATTGTCCAGGCTGATCATGTTTCCAGCAGCATTTCTAACATACATGCTTTTCAGATCCATGGGATCGTCTCGGTCTGAACGTGCCACCTGGCCAATTACCTGGTACTGTTTACCCTCTTTGATAAAATAACCCAGTCGGCGGTTACTTAATGCTAGTTGGAGTGTTTGAGATACATCCTCAACACTAACACCTAATTCGCTTGCTTTCAAGCGGTCAATGTTTACTCTTAATTCAGGTTTATTAAATTTCAGGTCAGCGTCAACACTTTGAAAGGTCGGATTATTACCTGCTTCTTCCAGGAAGCGTGGGAGTACTTGTGCCAGTTTATTAAAGTCGTTGTTTTGGATAACAAACTGTACCGGCAAGCCACCGCGGCGGTTAACAGCAATGGTTTGCTCTTCAATGGCAAAAGCTCTACCCTCGTTATATTTTGGTAGATTCCGGTTTACCATAGATACAATATCTTTTTGAGAACGCTCTCTTTCGTTTGGATCAACCAGAGTTAATCGAACAAAACCCGAATTGGCTGAACCAGAACCACTGAAGCCCGGAGAAGTTACAGAAAGAATAGTCTGTTTTTCGGGCACAGAGTCCAACATTAAGTTGTTCAGGCGATCTATATATTTATCCATTGCATCAAACGAAGTGCCTTCTGGTGCAGTTACTTGAAGTCTGAACTGGCTACGGTCTTCCATAGGGGCTAATTCTGACTGAATACTGCCTCCAATAAAATAAATGATACTAGCACAAACTGCAATCACTATGAAGGCTACCCAGCGTACTTTCATAAAACGGGTCAGCAGTGATTGATACCCGTTTTCCATACCCCTAAAGAACGGTTCTGTCTTATGATAGAACCAAGAATGTTTGTGTACGTCCTTACGGGTCATTTTTACGTTCAGAACCGGTGTGAGGGTAAGAGAAACGAAGGCTGAAATCAGAACTGCGCCTGCTACCACAATACCAAATTCACGAAATAATCTTCCCACAAAACCTTCCAGAAAAATAATTGGCAAGAACACTACAGCCAAGGTGATGGAAGTAGAAATTACGGCGAAATATATTTCTTTAGAGCCTTCCTTCGCGGCCTTCCATTTATTCATACCGCGCTCCATCTTTTTATAAATATTCTCAGTAACCACAATTCCATCGTCCACCACCAGACCTGTTGCGAGAACGATTGCCAGAAGAGTAAGTACATTAATAGTAAAACCAGCAACATACATGATGAAAAATGCTCCTATCAGTGAAACCGGTATATCTATCAATGGTCGGAATGCAATCAACCAGTCCCTGAAGAACAGGTAAATGATCAGCACCACCAATAAAAAAGCAATGATCAAGGTTTCTTCAACTTCTAAAATGGATTTCTTAATGAATTTTGTTTGATCGAGAGCAATGTTGAGCTTGATGTCCTCGGGCATTTCTTTCTTGATCTGTTCGAAACGTTTGTAAAATTCATTGGAGATGGAAACATAATTCGAACCAGGCTGTGGCACGATCGCAAGCGCAATCATCGGAATGCCACTTTCTTTTAAGACTGTTTCTTCATTTTCTGGCCCTAATACAGCTTCTCCGATGTCTTTAATGCGGACGTCACTACCTGCGACATTTTTGACAATAATGTTGTTGAATTCTTCTTCAGTATTCAGACGGCCAAAAGTCCTTACCGTTAATTCCGTTGCATTACCTGAAATTTTGCCGGAAGGTAACTCTACGTTTTGTTGCAACAAGGCTGTTTGTACATCGTTGGGCGTTAGATTATAGGCTGTTAATTTTTCAGGATTAAACCAAATGCGCATGGCGTAACGCTTTTCTCCCCAAATCTGTATAGAGCTTACACCTGGAATTGTTTGCAATCTTTCCACTAATACGTTATTGGCCCATTCTGTTATTTCTAGCTGATTCCGTGTGTTGCTTTGGACCGTCATTGAAATGATGGCATCAGAAGAGGCGTCAGCCTTTGATACTACTGGCGGGGCATCCAAATCGGAGGGCAGGGAACGAGTGGCTTGAGAAACCTTATCGCGGACGTCATTAGCAGCGGCTTCAAGGTCAACACTTAAATCAAATTCAACATTGATATTGCTGGAACCCGAGCTACTTAGGGATGTAATATTCTTTACACCAGCGATGCCATTGATAGCTTTTTCGAGTGGTTCGGTGATTTGCGATTCAATAATATCCGGGTTAGCTCCCGGGTAGGAGGTTCTTACATTGATATTGGGAGGATCAATGGCCGGATAATCGCGTACACCCAGAAACTTAAATCCAATTACTCCGAACAGCACAATAATGATGTTCAGCACAATGGCCAAAACCGGCCTCCGCAAACTTATTTCTGAAATGTTCATGAGATAGTCTTTTTATAAATATTTCAGCAATCAATTTTATTGGATTGATGCTGATGATTGATTAACTACTTTAGCCAGGGTGATAGGGGCTCCTGGTTTTACACTGAGCAGCCCCGTAACAACTACTGTGTCTCCTTTATTCAATCCGCTTGTGATTTGCACCATACTTGAATCGCGTACGCCAGTTGTTACGTCCACAAACTTTGCAGTTCCATTACTAAATAAAACAGTTTTTTTACCTCTGGCCTGAGGAACGATAGCCTGACTAGGGATCATCAAAGCATTGCTATTGGGATCAAAGTTCAACTTTACTTTGGCAAATCCACCTGGAACCAGACCGGTTTGATCTCCTTTCACACGAGCACGAATGGTAAGGCTACGGGTTGCCTGAGCTATGCCGGATTCAGTGGCCATCACTAATGCTGAGTAATTGCGATCGCTGCCATCCACAGTGAAATTTACAAAAGTTCCTGGCCGAATTTGGTTAATGTATTTTTCAGGAACATTGAAATCAATCTTAATATCGCTGGTCTTTTGAATTATAGTCAGAATGCTTAGGGGCGTAACAAATGCCCCCACGCTCACTTCCTTTAAACCTAATTTACCACTGAAAGGTGCCCGAATAACGGTTTTGGCAATTGATGTGTTTATGATATCCAGATCTGCCCGTAAGTTACTTACCTGGAGCGCAGTTATGTCATAATCCTGCTTGCTGATACCTCCAATTTTTTCCAATTGTTGATAGCGGTTTTCGGTTTGCTCAGCAATTTTTAATTGAACTTCAAGTTTACGTTTTTGAGCCTGCAAGTCTCCATCATACAGTTTTGCTAATATTGCTCCTTTACCAATAAAAGCACCTTCCCGGATGTAAAGGCCGATGATACGTCCTGAAACTTCAGGATGGATTTCAGTAGCTTCGTCGGCTACCAGAGTTCCTGACACTTCGATCGTTTCGCTAATAGTTTCTGTTTGCACTATAAAAACATCTACTTTGGGTGGAGGCGGCTTCATGCCCCCACGTTGCCCCTGAGTTGCAGAAACTTCTTTTTTTCTTTTTGATGAACAGGATATTAAGAGCATCGTTACGGAAAGACTAAAAAACAGTAGGTATAACAAATATTTCATCTTAAGGTATTGGCGATTAAGGTTTAAGCGCCAAAAGTAGCCACAAATCGGAAAAAAGTATTTTAAAGGACGCCTTGAAAATGTAGGATTAACATTAATTAACTGGCTATTGTATGAACTTGATGAAAAATGGTAGCATGCAGGTGATAAAAAACATATATAAGATATTCTTATCATTATTACCTAGTTTGATGCCATTTGGAAATGCAGGGGTGTACTACAATCCAAATGGATAAGTGTCGGGCATCTGATGGCTGTGTGGTGCCAAGTGAAGTGGATGCAGTGCTGATGATTTGTCAATATAAATAAACGCATCATATCGCTGAGGCAAGATAGTAGGTACATAGTTGCCATAACTTTCATAATGTGGTCTGTAAACTACCCCAACAGCTCTGTGACCGATCCGTTGATCGAAAAAAGGGGTATCCCTGAAATCTTCCATGAACAGTAGTTTATTCGAATCATCTGCCAGATGTAAAAGGTATTCCCAACTGCCGTCTCTTGCTTCTGGCAAATCCATTTTCTTCATAGGGGCACCCCAACTGCTCCCTGCTATAACTGTGCCTTCATAGCTTCCGAAGCCAACAAGTGCTACATCCTTCTCCGGATAGCGGGTGCGCGCCAGTTCTCCAATATTGTACATACCTTCATCGGTCATGTCGGTTGCTCTCGAATCACCAATATGAGTATTGTGTTCCCAAACAATTGCCTTTGAATCTGGCCCGTGAAAGTCCAGAAGCCTTTCTAAAGTTTCTTCCATGTGGCTATCACGGACATTCCAGGATTGAGGACCACCGTTGATCATGGCACGGTAATATTTTTCGGCATTGACAGCAATCAGGGCATTCTGCTCTGTGCTAAATACGACTTCTTCATCTGAATCGTATTGAGGAAGCTTTCGCCGGATCTCCTGAAGAAGCCCGACAACTTCTTCCTGGCATAAATCAGGGACCATTTTTGAAGCATAAGCATAGGATGTTCCTTCATCATTTTTGTATGGTTCGAAGCATAGGAAAGCTTCTTCGGCTTTTGTAAGTGCCTGAGGATCTACTTTTTGAAGGTATTCCCTGACGGCATGAAGAGAGTCCCAAAGACTATATACATCAAGCCCATAAAAGCCGATCCTTTGATTATACTGCAATGATTTATTGTAGTTGTTCAACCACTCTGTCAATGCTGCTATTTCCCAGTTTGCCCACATCCAGGTTGGCCATCGGTCGAAGGTTTTCAGGATTTCCAAGGCGCTTGTACCGGCTTTTCCTTTTATATACCTGTTAATTCTATAGCAATCTGGCCAATCGCCCTCAACAGCTATGAAGTTGAACCCCTTTCGTTCAATTAATTGTATGCTGATGTAACTGCGCCAAGTGTAGTATTCATGAGTTCCGTGGGTGGCTTCTCCTAACATTACGATCCGCTTATTGCCTATGCTCTCAATAAGTACGTCGAGGTCTACCATTTGATTAATCTCTATGCTTCTTTCTTTTATAAATTGAACAGCCTGCTGTTCGTCCTGATGTGTTTTTGTGAATATCATAAAACTGGCATTATATAATGAAATATACCCGAAACATTATGCCAAGGCGAAGGTGGGAATGTACTTAGGGGAATAGGATTGGGGACGCAAGCGGTGAGTGAATATCGCGGCTGTAAATATATTTTCTTGATGAGCAGGTGGTAAAAATGCTTTCCAAAGTTAAAAGAGAGCATGAGATGAACTAGGTAGTATAAGTGAAAAGGATTAACCACACATTTCTGAATAATATCTTTTCTTGTATTCAAGGACATTAATATAATATTCCATCAGGAAAATAGGCTTTTATGTTTGGACTAGAGTTTGTAACTTATAAGCACAAATGCTTTAATTATGACCGGATATCATCAAAATCAAAGTTGTATTGAGGCTTGTTTAAGATGTGCGTCTATTTGCAATTATTGTGCATCTGCATGTACTCAGGAGTATGAGATTCAAATGATGGCACATTGCATTCAATTAGATATGGAATGCGCTGTCATTTGTAATGCAACAGCACAATTATTGAGTTTAGGGAGCTCGAAAGCAGATGAAGTATGCCGCATTTGTGCTGAAATGTGCGAAGCATGTGCAGTTGAATGTGCAAAACATGAAAATGACCACTGCCAGGAATGTTCAAAGGTTTGCCGTCAATGTGCTGAAGAGTGCAGGAGAATGGTATAGTCATTTAAAGTCTTTGGTTCTTAGTTGCAATACAAAGTCAAGAACCTCAGTTACATTTGCAGAAATTGTGTGAGCCTTGAAGCATTTAAAAGCAGTTAATAAATATTTCTGGAAATACCGTTTTCGTCTTGGGATTGGTATTTTGTTTATTATCATTTCCAATTATTTTGGAGTATTAGCTCCGCAGGTTACCGGATTTGTTATTGATTACGTTCAGCGATCTCTGAATTTGCCAGGATATCAGCCAAGTGGCAACAGGCCTTCTTATGATATATTGGTGCAAGCTTTCATTGCCAAAGTTGAGCAATCGCAATATTCTGTCAGCGGTGTGGTTGCATTAAGTGGTATAACTATTCTGATTCTTGCTTTGTTGCGCGGCTTGTTTATGTTCCTTATGAGACAAACAATTATTGTAATGAGCCGTCATATTGAATATGATCAGAAAAACGAAGTGTTTGCTCATTATCAGAAGCTTGATACTTCTTTTTTCAAATCGCATTCAGTTGGTGATCTGATGAGCCGCATGGCGGAGGATGTAAGCCGGGTCAGGATGTTTACAGGTCCTGCCATTATGTATGTGGTCAATCTCATTTCTTTGATATCATTAAGCTTATTTTTTATGTTCCGGAGGGATGTGGAACTGACTTTGTATGTTTTAGCTCCCTTACCTGTATTAGCGGCTACCATCTATTTGGTCAACACCATAATTCATAGAAAAAGCGAAGAGCTACAGGCTACCCTAGCTTCTCTAACAACCAATGCGCAGCAATCTTATTCCGGAATCCGGGTCATTAAATCGTTTGCTCAAGAAACTGCACAACTCCGGTTTTTTGAACAAAACAGCGAAACTTATAAAAGGAGAGCAACTGAATTGGCAAAAGTAGAGGCCTTGTACTTTCCGTCTATGACATTGTTCATTGGTTTGAGTACCCTGCTTACCATCATGATCGGGGGGCTTTATTATATTAATGGACAGCACAATATTGGCATAGATACTATTGTAGAATTTGTGATTTATATTAACCTTTTAACGTTCCCGGTAAGTGCCATTGGTTGGACAGCCAGTATGGTCCAAAGAGCATCGGCTTCACAAAAGAGGCTAAATGAGTTCCTGGATACTAAACCAGCAATACAGAATAATCAATCAAATAAGAAAGTTGCGCTTCATGGCCCAATTGAATTTCGGGACGTTAATTTTATCTACCCACATACGAATATCCATGCGCTTAAGAATTTCAACCTTGAGATCAAGCCCGGAGAGCGGATCGCTATAATTGGGCGAACGGGTAGCGGGAAGAGTACCTTAGCTCAATTGCTGCTGCGCATGTATGACGTTACCTCAGGCGAAATTATACTTAATGGCGTTAATATTAAGGATATTGAGCTGCAATCACTGCGTCAACAAATCAGTTATGTGCCTCAGGATGGTTTCTTATTTAGTGATACAATAGAAAACAATATTGCTTTCGGCGCTGTGCAGGAAGATAAAACTAAAGTAGAGCAAGCTGCGGCCTTGGCTGTGGTGGATAGAGACATCGCAGGATTTCCTGAAAAATATAAAACTGTAGTAGGCGAGCGGGGGGTAACCCTAAGTGGAGGGCAGAAACAGCGTGTTTCCATAGCCCGCGCTTTAATGAAAGAAGCACCTGTATTGATACTGGATGATGCTTTGAGTGCCGTAGATGCGCGGACTGAAAAGGCTATTTTATCACAATTAGATCAATATTTACACAATAAAACTTCACTGTTTATCACGCACCGGATATTTAACTTGATAAATTTTCATAAGATTATTGTCCTGGAAAATGGTCGCATTGCAGAACAGGGTACACATGCAGAACTTTTAGCCAAAGAGGGTATTTATACCGAAATGTATGCCCACCAGATGCAGGAAAATAATGAAGAATAAAAATATACTGATTAAAATCATAATGATTGATTGTACGTCTTTTTGGCTGTATGAAAAACAATATTATATTTGTGAGGAACAAACAACTTTACCAAAACATTTTATTAACTGTAAAATTTAACGACTGTGGCGTACGAAAACAATGACAAAAAAATGGAAAGCATTTACAGCAAGCGGATTCGTGCAGGTAAGCGCAGAACCTATTTTTTTGATGTAAGGGCAACACGTGGCAACGATTATTATTTAACCATTACAGAAAGCCGCAAGCGTTTCAATGATAATGGTTATGACAGGCACAAGATTTTTCTGTACAAAGAAGATTTCAACAAGTTTATCAAAGCATTGACTGAAGCTGTTGACTACGTTAAAACAGAATTAATGCCTGACTTCGATTTCGACGCCTATAATCATGACGATTATGTTGAGGGTGAACATGATATTGAAGAAATTGGAAATGTGAGTGAAGCTCCTGCTTCAATCAGCGAAGTGACCCCTGTAAAAGCAGCTACATCTGAAGATGTAGATAAGTGGTAAGAAACACAAGTAAAAGTATATATGAGACCAAACCCTTCATCTTCTGGAGGGTTTTTCAGTTTGTGGGTAATTGATTTAATAAAGAAGAGGCCGTCTCAAAAGTATGAGGCGGCCTTTTTGATTTCAATACTAGTTTGTTTTGCTTTTTGTTTATAGAAAGTTTCCGGTGGCGTTTGGAAACTTTTTAGTACATAAGTGTACTTTTTGCCTAGTTTTCTAGGCTATTTTCTTCCTTAGGTTGTGTGCCAGTGCTACTAAGCCCATTTCAACGTTTACTTTGTTGATGCCGCGCAACAGGAATCTCTTGAAGCCATGGTTATGTTTGATGTTGGCAAACACGGGTTCAGTATCACAGCACCGCTGTTTTCGTTTTTGCATGCCCCGCTTTGTTTTTAGTCGCTGCTCTGCCTGTGCCACCAGGCGCTCCTTGTTGTGATTGATGTGCAGGCTGCGCTGCTCCTGGCCTGGGTTGCACTGCTGTTGTAAAGGACAGCCAGCACATTTGCTTGTCTGGTATACGCTAATGTTTTGTTCATATCCGTTTTTGGTGCGCTGTGTATAAGAGTCCACCTTTTTCATCACCTTGCCTGCGGGGCAGAGGTATTGATCCTTTTGCTCCTCATAGTCAAACTGATGCTTAGCATTCCCTTGTCTTTGATTGCGATCAAACAGCTGGTGTTTTACATAGGCGGTAATGCGCTTTTGTTCCAGCCACTGGTAGTTCTCTTCACTGCCATAACCTGCATCGGCGGTAAGGGAGGAGGGCTTTTGCTTATACTCTTTTATATGCATGCCCACATGATCTATCAAGGTATTGGTATCGCTGGGATTTTGATGAATACTATAGCAGGCAATGAACTGATGGTTGGTGCTGATTTGAACATTGTAGGCAGGCTTGAGCTGACCGTTTTTCATGTGATCTTCTTTCAGCCGCATAAAGGTGGCATCGGGATCCGTCTTGGAGTAGCTGTTGCGCTTTTCCCCTATGATCTTTTCCTGCTGCTCGTATTTCTGCAGGGCCGCTGGCCAGTGCTTTTGGGCATAGCCCAACTTCTGGCGGACGTCTTTATGAACGGGTTTATCCTTGAGGGCTTCATTGATCTTCTCAATGGTTTGAGCCACCTTTTCCCCATCGATGGGATCAAAACCGGAAGGGTCGGTATCCTCCAGTTCGCTGGCAGCCACGGATTGGGCATACTGCCATAGTTCATCGAGCTGTGTTTTGATGCGCTCCCTGCTGGTCCTGATGGCATTACCCCAGACAAAGGTGTAGCGGTTGGCATTAGCTTCGATCTTAGTACCATCGGTATAAAGCTCCTTGATGCTCAGCAGGCCTTCTTCACAGAGCAACACCACTACCTGGGTAAAGATTGGCTTCAGAGTTTGCTGTAAGCGATTGCTTCTAAAGCGGCTGATGGTGTTGTGATCGGGCTTATTGAGGGCGCTGAGCCACAGGAAGTGAATATTCTGTGCTAATTCCTGTTCAATCTTTCGACTGCTGTAAATGTTATTGATGTAGGCGTATACCAGTACTTTAAGCAGCATGCGGGGGTGATAACTACTGGTGCCTCCGGGCTTGTATTGAGCCAACAGAGCGCTGATATTCACTTTATCCAGCACCTCGTTGACCACCCGAACAGGATGATCCAATGCAATCATCTCGCTGAGATCAAGGGGCAACAGCACGCTCTGGTGCTGGTCACTTGTTTTGAAAACTACTTTTAAGGTTTTTCCTCTGGCCATACAGATTGGCAGCAAAAACAATACAGAACAGCACTAAAACACCAAGAACTTATACAGTACAATTGTGCATAAACCCACCTGAAAAACTGAAATAAAATATCAAAAAATAAAAGAGGGTGTCTCTTACTTTTGAGACACCCTCTTCTTTATCTGTATCTAGTTTAGAATAAATTCTAACTTCAGGTTTTTGTTGCTTGAGTAGCGGATTTGGGATAGCTCCGAGCTGTGTTATTTTATTTCCTCATCTTTTTATACATATTGATCAACCCATTTGTCGAGGAATCGTGCGAGGTTACAGTTTCTTCACCTTTTAATTCGGGCAAAATCTTATTGGCCAACTGCTTACCTAGCTCTACTCCCCATTGATCAAAACTGAAAATATTCCAGATCACGCCCTGAACAAAGATCTTATGCTCGTAAAATGCAATCAGTTCGCCTAAGGAGAAGGGAGTGAGCTTTTTAACAAGAATAGAATTGGTCGGCCTGTTGCCTGGGAAAATTTTGAAAGGAGCTAGTTTTGCTATTTCATCTACACTTTTTCCTTGTTGCAACAACTCCTGCTCTACTTCTTCTTCGGTTTTGCCATTCATCAATGCTTCTGTTTGAGCAAAGAAGTTAGATAAGAGCTTTGGGTGATGGTCGCCAATTGGATTATGGCTCTGTGCCGGGGCAATGAAATCGCAAGGTATCAGCAATGTGCCCTGGTGAATCAATTGATAGAAGGCATGTTGCCCGTTTGTACCTGGTTCACCCCAGATAATTGGACCAGTAGCATAAGTTACTTCCTCTCCGTTGCGGTCTACACTTTTTCCATTACTTTCCATATTTCCCTGCTGGAAGTAAGCTGCAAAGCGGTGCAGGTATTGGTCGTAAGGCAAAATTGCTTCGCTTTGGGCTCCGAAAAAGTTTACATACCAAATACCAATTAGGGCAAGTAATACAGGGATGTTTTCATTGAAGTCAGCATTCAGAAAATGCTGGTCAGCGGCATGTGCTCCTCTAAGTAATTGTTCAAAATTATCGTAGCCGATTGTTAGGGCAATCGATAGTCCAATCGCACTCCATAATGAATAGCGGCCGCCAACCCAGTCCCAGAATTCAAACATATTTGCCCTATCTATTCCGAACTTGGTCACTTCTTTTTCATTGGTTGAAAGTGCTGCAAAATGTTTTGCGACATGAGCTTCATCTTTAGCAGTTTGCAGGAACCACTCCCGTGCGGTATGAGCATTGGTCATGGTTTCCTGGGTTGTAAAGGTTTTAGAAGCAACCAGGAAGAGGGTTTCTTCTGCGTTTATTTTCTTTAAAGTTTCTGCAATGTGGGTGGCATCTACATTGGAAACAAAGAAGGTTTCAATACCATTTACCTGGAAAGGTTTCAAAGCTTCCGTTACCATGAATGGGCCAAGATCACTTCCTCCTATACCTATATTAACTATATACCGGATCTTTTTCCCAGTATAGCCTTTCCATTCTCCACTATGTATTTTACTGCAAAAGGCTTTCATTTGAGCCTGTACGCGGCGTACTTCCTCCATGACATCTTTGCCGGCTGAGTAAACCGGTTGGTCTGAGAAGTTGCGTAAAGCCACATGCAAAACCGAACGGTTTTCAGTTTCATTAATAAAATCGCCTTCAAACATTGCACTGATTGCGTCTCTCAGTTTGCATTCTTCTGCCAGTTGGATCAGAAGATTTTTTGTTTCTTCAGTGATAATATTCTTAGACAGGTCAACAAGAATATCATCTAATTGAAACTTATATTGGTCGAAGCGGTTCTTTTCCTGCTGAAACAAGCTTTTCATATGAACCTGTTTCATTTGTTCAGCATGTTGCTCCAGTGCATTCCATGCAGTTGTTGTGGTGGGGTTGATTCGCGGAAACATGATTGAATTTATGGTTTAGATTTTTTTGGTTTATAGTTTTTGCAGATCCAATGATAAAGGCACAAGATACTATGAACAAGCCATAGAAGGCCATCTCCCATAAGCGCTTTTTTCATTGCTTTAAGCATTGCTTCGATAGGAAGGAGAATCGTTTCTCTTCGGTAAGCTATTATCATCCGGAAAATTTTGTACAAAATAAATGAATGAGCTTATTGTTTACGAGCTATTGTTTATATAAGTTATTGATATATAGAATAAAGTATAAGAATGATGTAAGCCTTATGCTTTAATTAATGAGCATCTGTAACCTGTTTCTATTTCCTGCGTCATAATCTTAGTCATGACCCTCGTACCAGTTATCCCTGAAAATTACCGTTCGCTAGAAAACAATGTACCTTGCTAAGCATAGTACCTACCTTTGGATTGTAATCATTAATACTTAGTACTTAAATGCCAACTATAATGAGAAAAATTTTCTCCCTTTTAGCCATTGCAACGTTTATTAGTTCTTTTGCTCATGCGCAAACCAATGCTGGAAAAATCAGTGGGAGCGTGGTTGATGGTAGCCATAAAGCCATAACTTCTGCAACTATTTCTCTATTGAGGGCAACTGACTCGTCTGTTGTGAAATTCTCTGTAGCGGATAAAACAGGTCATTTCGAGTTTGACAATATATCTACCGGTAAGTACCTGGTTTCAGTGTCTGCCGTAGGGCACAATAAAGGTTTTTCCGAAATCTTAAACTTAAACGGAAAGCAAACGGGAGTTACTTTAAAAGCTATTGAATTGATTGCTCAGCCCAAAGATCTTACAGCCGTAACTGTTACTGCCAAAAAGCCTTTTATTGAACAAAAGATTGATCGCACGGTTGTAAATGTTGACGCTTCTGTTACCAATGTTGGTGCTACTGCCCTGGAAGTGCTGGAAAAATCACCTGGGGTTACAGTTGACAAAGATGGAAATATCAGCCTGAAAGGTAAACAAGGGGTGATGGTGATGATAGATGGTCGCCCCACTTATTTGAGTGCGACTGAATTAAGCAATTATCTGAAAAGTCTTCCGGCATCTGCTATTGAACAAATTGAGATTATGACCAATCCTTCAGCCAAGTATGATGCGTCGGGAAATTCAGGCATCATCAATATTAAGTCAAAGAAAAACAAACAAAAAGGGTTCAATGGAAATCTTACCGTCAATTACGGGCAGGGGAAATACTGGAAAAGCAACAATAGTATTAATATAAATTATCGCACAGGAAAGGTTAATCTATTTGCTAATGCCAGTGTCAGTCAGTGGAATGGCTTTAACACGTTGGAGATTAATAGAAAATTTTCAGACCCTGATTCCAGACAAGTGACTGCTATTTTTGAGCAAACTTCCCGAATGCTTAACAGCAATAAAAATGCAAATGTGAAATTGGGTGCTGATTATTACTTAAACAAAAATACTACTTTGGGTATTGTGACCACAGGTTTTATCAGTCCTAATAGATTCGCCAGCAAGAATACCAGTTTTTTACAAAATGCCGACAGCCAGTTAGATTCTATTGTATATGCTGAAAGTAAAAATAAAGGCACCTGGAAAAATGGCTCTGTGAACCTGAACTTTCGTCATCAATTTGATTCAACCGGGAGAGAGTTGACTTCGGATGTTGATTATATTACTTATAAAGCGTCAAGCAACCAAACCTTCAGCAACATCACTTATAATCCAACCTGGATCAAAAGACGTACAGATGATTTACGTGGTGACCTGCCTGTAAATATTGATATATATACGGCAAAAGTTGATTATGTACATCCTTTGAAAAAGGAAGCTAAGGTAGAAGCCGGTCTGAAAGCAAGCTTTGTGGAAACTGATAATTCAGCCAATTATTTTACGGTTTATGATCATTCAGAAGAGCCCGATTACAAAAAAACAAACCGGTTTTTGTACAATGAAAATATAAACGCAGCCTACCTCAATTTCAACAAACAGTTCAAGAAGTTTGGTGTTCAGGCCGGCTTACGATATGAGTATATTGCTTACAAAGGAAACCAACTGGGCAACCCGGAGAAGCAGGATTCATTATTCAAAAACAACTACGGACGTTTATTCCCCACTATGTTTGTGAGCTATGCTGCTAATAAGAATAACCAATTTGGTTTGTCTTTTGGGCGGAGGATTGATCGCCCGGCTTACCAGGATCTGAATCCGTTTTTGTTCTTCCTGGATAATTACACCTACCAGTCTGGTAATCCATACATCAAGCCGCAATTCACTAATAATATAGAGTTAACGCATACTTTCAAAAGCGTTTTAACTACAACCCTTAATTATAGTAGAACAAAAGACCTGATGGCGGAAACTTTTGAACAAGGACAAGATTTGAGTGGATCAACTGACTATGCAACTATTGTTAAGAGGGGTAATATTGGCCGGCGTGATGCAGCAGGTATATCAGTTAGCGCGCAAGTGCCGGCAGCTAAATGGTGGACTTCAATAATTTACTCCAATTACAATTACAATAAATTTAGGGGTAAAATCAATGGAAATAATGAGGTGATCGATATAGAAGCAACTAACCTTACACTAAATGTAAACAACCAATTCAAATTTAATCAGGGTTGGAGTGCTGAGCTAAGTGGTTTTTACCGTACAAAGGGAGTTGAAGGACAGATCATGATACAGCCAATGGGACAGCTTTCTGCCGGTATAAGTAAACAAGTGTTGAAAGGAAAAGGTTCTGTCAAATTGAATGTAAGAGATATTTTTTATACTCAGTATCCAAGAGGTGATATCAAATTGCAGAATACTGAAGCTCACTTTGAAAACCGTAGGGATAGCCGTGTAGCTAATTTATCATTCACCTACCGTTTCGGCAAGCCCATAAAAGAGCAACAACCTAGAAGAAGGACGGGTGGCGCTGATGCCGAGCAGAATCGTGTGAGAGTAGGAAACGGTGGATAATTGAAGGCTTTGTTTGAAGTTTAATATTGAAGAAAGGCCTGGAAGTGTTTCCGGGCCTATTTGTTTTTACTCCTATTTCTTATAATGAGCCAAACAGAGGAGGGCAGAGGCTGTATTTTTATCCCATCATTGAACAAAAATTCGTAAATCTGCAAACTGCTTTCAATGGCAGGTGCAAATCGTAATTCGTAAATCTCAAATCGTAAATTACCTATGCCTTCTTTTGATATTGTTAGCAAAGTAGACATGCAGGCAATGGACAATGCCGTGAATGTTACTAAAAAGGAAATTACAAACCGCTTTGATTTTAAGGACTCGCCAGTGGAGATCAACCTCAACAAAAAGGATTCAAAGATTGACATAGAGACCGGTGATGACATGAAAATGCGCCAGTTGATCGACGTGCTTATAAGCCGTTCTATGAAGCAGGGAATCGACCCGGCTGCCCTGGATACCAGTAAAGAGCCTTATCAAAGCGGAAAAGTGGTGAAAATGGAAGTGCCTGTGCGAAATGGTCTAAAGCAAGAAGATGCAAAAAAGATAGTAAAGCTAATTAAGGATTCAGGTTTAAAGGTTCAGGCCCAGATCATGGATGATCTAGTCCGAGTTACCGCTAAGAAAATAGATGATCTTCAAGAAGTTATACAATTGTGCAAGTCATCTAACCTTGATTTTCCTATGCAATATATAAATATGCGCAGCTAAATTTAACAACCATATATTTGGAAGGAATAATGAAAAATCCTACTTTCGCGCCTCCAAATAAGTTTAGAACACACTGTTATTAAATTAAGATATTATGAAACAAGGTATTCATCCTGCTAGTTACCGTTATGTGGTGTTTAAAGATATGAGTAATGGTACTGCTTTTTTGAGCCGCTCAACTGCTGCATCTAAAGAAACGATTAAATGGGAAGATGGCAATGAGTATCCATTGGTGAAACTGGAAATTTCCAGCACTTCTCACCCTTTCTTTACCGGTAAAAATGTATTGGTAGATACTGCAGGACGTATTGACAAGTTCAAAAAGAAATACGCAAAGAAATAAGGTTATATTTCTTTATCATATTATCCCGCTGGTTAAACCAGCGGGATTTTTTTTTCCTAAACTTCATGTTTAGGATCACTCACCCTAATAATCAGTCAATTGATCAGTAACTTTCATTAATCTTGCAGAATAGAGGCCTTCACGGTTCATCATACACCTTCATGCCATGGAAAAAATTGTATTTACCGAGGAATTCTGCCAGCCCGAAAACCTGTTTCCGTTTACCCTTACCCGGCAGGTACAGGATATTCGCATTGGCATATTGACGATAAGAGAGAAATGGGAAATGTTCTTAAAGATGCCTTCATTCGACAAGTTTGAAGATGATTACAAAGATCTGGACAGGGCCATAGTAGTAGATGAAGCCATTAATGACGATGTCTTGTATCTGGTACATGGCAATGTTCTTCCTACACCCAAACTGGCAAAGCTGGTCAAGAAGCTGTCGCCCGGTGAGTTCATTTCGGTACCTGAGAAAGCCGTTGTGTACTGTATTTCGAAAAATGAGGTGCTGGATCCCAATAATTTGAAGGTTACCAATACGATTGAATTGGATACAGAAATGAAGGAGATCAAGTATCCCTGGAATATTTTCCAGATGAATGCGTGGGCTATTGAACAGGACTATGCTCTATTGACTAAAAAAAGGGAATCACATCCTATTTCAGAAACCAATAAAGTTACCCATCCCAAAAACATTTTTATTGAAAAAGGCGCCCAGGTTGAGCATTGCTATTTGAATGCAAGTGAAGGTCCAATTTATATTGGAAGAAACGCAGTAGTGATGGAAGGATGTATGCTCCGAGGGCCTATTGCTATTTGTGAAGATGCTGTAGTGAAAATGGGTACTAAGATATATGGAGCCACTACTGTAGGTCCTAAGTGTGTAGTAGGGGGAGAGATTAAAAACTCAGTTTTCTTTGGCTATTCCAACAAAGCTCATGATGGATACTTGGGTGATTCTGTTATCGGCGAATGGTGCAATCTTGGAGCAGGAACAACCAATTCCAATTTAAAGAATAATGCATCTGATGTTTTTGTATGGACTCCTAGAGGTGCTATGGATGTAGGATTGAAGTGCGGTGTGATTATGGGCGATTATTCAAGAACAGCCATTAATACTTCCATCAACACAGGAACTGTTGTTGGTGTCAGTTGCAATGTATATGGTGCAGGGTTACTGCCAAAATATATTTCCAGTTTTTCCTGGGGCTGTGAGGGCATTGAAAGATATCGGTATGAAAAAGCACTGGAAGATATAGATAGTTGGAAGTCTTTGAAAAATGAGCAGATCACAGAAAATGAAAAAATTATCTTGAAACATATCTTTGATCATTATTGATTTTATATAATAGTATATGAGAAAACAAATCGCAGCCGCTAACTGGAAAATGAATCTGACCATCCAGCAAGGCGAAACACTTTTAAATGATGTATTGGGAGCTTCTATAGAATTGACTTCAAACCAGCAAGCGATCTTTGCTGTACCGTTCCCTTACTTATTGATGGTGAAAGAAAAAATAGCAGGAAAGAATAATTATTTTGTTGCCGCTCAGAATTGTTATGATAAAAAAAGCGGAGCCTATACAGGCGAAGTTTCTGTAGAAATGCTACAATCTATCGGCATCCAATATTGTGTCTTAGGGCATAGCGAACGTCGCGAGTATTTCAATGAATCAAATAAAATGCTGGCTGATAAGTTAAATCTTTGCCTTCAATATGGTATTACGCCGATCTTCTGTTGTGGTGAGCCATTGCCAGTTCGTGAGCAAAATGGACAGAATGAATTTGTAAAGCTGCAGTTGGAGGAGTCCCTGTTCCATTTAAGTAGTGAAGAAATTACAAAGATTGTAATTGCATATGAGCCAATTTGGGCTATTGGTACAGGTAAAACTGCTACTACAGAGCAGGCTCAGGAAATGCACCAGTACTTACGTTCAGCAATTGCCGATAAATATGGTAAAGAAGTAGCGGATTCTATTTCTATACTTTATGGAGGAAGTGTAAAGGCCAATAATGCTGTTGAGTTGTTTGCTTCTCCTGATGTTGACGGCGGACTTGTTGGTGGAGCTTCATTAAATGCCAATGAGTTTATACAGATCATTAAAGCATTGAAAAAATAACTACTCAATCCAGAAATTATCTAGTATTACACGAAAGACCCAGGTGTTAACGAACTTTCCGAATATTCGTGTAATCATCAATGATAATAAAATTTATACCCTGCGGAATAACAAGCCTGTTGTTATTCCGCTTTTTCATAAATGGGTCAATATTGTAGTAACGGAAGGCTATCGTATTACAGAAACAATCGAGCATCGTTTTCATAATCAGACAAATTATTTGAATGTGATTTGCGGAATGTAATGATAAGTTTATAGCGGGTTAGGTGGTATGACTCTGCATTCCATCGAAATAAATGAGTATTCTGATGAGTAGAAAAAACATATTATGGCTGGCTAGCTGGTATCCAAACAGGTATGATAAATTCAATGGCGACTTTATACAAAGGCATGCCCAAGCTGCGTCAATCGACAATGATATTTATGTAATACATCTTCAGGATGCTATTGATATTTCAGGTACCGACGAAGAAGTAAATACTCAAGGAGGGTTAACCGAAAAAATTATTTATTACAAAAAGGGTAGTGGGATATTAGGAAAGCTGGTAAAGCAAATCAGGTTTTTTACTATTTACAAAAATGCGATTAATGAATATGTACAGAAGCATGGTCTGCCACATTGCGTACATGTGCATGTGCCTTGGAAAGCAGGGTTGCTGGCTCTTTGGGTGAAGAGAAAGTATAGAGTGCCATATTTGGTTACTGAACATTGGGGTATTTATAATGACATAGTTGAGGACAATATTTTTACAAAACCATTATATGTAAGAAAACTTCTTGCTCATATCATAAATGAATCAGAGAGGCTAATAACCGTAAGCGCCTTTATTGGTAAGTGCATCAACAACCTTATAGCAAGTAAGGAGTTCATATTTGTCCCAAATGTTGTAAATACTAATTATTTTAAGTTTTCTGGTCAAAAATATAAGAGGTTTACTTTTTTGCATGTTTCCAACATGGTTGAATTAAAAAATGTAAATGGTATTTTACAGGCATTTAAAATCTTTCTAGATGAGAAAAATCCAAATGTTCAATTAGTTTTAATTGGAAATCAAAATTATTTTTATGAGAAAAAAGCGATAGAACTAGGAATACCCAGTCGAAATCTCAATTTTAAAGGAGAGGTGCTGTATGATGAGGTTGCTAAAGAGATGCAGCAATCGCATTGTCTAATTTTAAACAGTAACATTGAAAATTCTCCATGTGTGATAGGAGAAGGACTTTGCTGTGGTTTACCTGTGATTGCAACTAGGGTTGGTGGGATACCCGAATTAGTTAATGAAGTTAATAGCATATTAATTGAACCTCAGAATATTGATAATTTGGTTTTTGCTATGAAAGAACTATACAATAATTATTTGTCTTTTGATGGTAGAAGTATGTCTGAAAATGCAAAGCAAATGTTTAGTTGCGAGATTATAAGTAAGAAGTTAAATGATATTTATTGGCAGATAGAAAAGGTAAACTAACTCATTGATAGTTTAAAGATAGAGAATGGGAATTCATGATAACTACCCTAAAATTTTACCAATGAGGGTTTTCCGTTAGTAAAAGAATCGAATAACCGCCTAAAGTTTTTGTGCATAGTTTCTTATTTATTTTGAACAAAACTTTTCTAAATTGATTAATCAATTTTTGTTTAAAAGTCTGATTTGTAAATGATGGTTCAGTATATAGCTTATCGATTATCTTGAACCCTTTATCCATTAAGATACTTTCAATAAATGCTTCTGTAAAATTGTGAATATGACCTACTCTCTCTTTAGATTCAATTAGCATCTTCTCTTGAAATAATGACCATAAACACATATCTAGTGGAATATGAAATATAGTATACTTGCCTAATGAAGCAACCTTATCTAAAAACCTGAAGTAGTTCTCAATATGTTCAATAACATCAATTACCAATAGCAAGTCAAAGTGATAATTTTCAACAGTTTCTGCAACATCTCTTTGTTCAAACTTTATTCTGTTTGTTTCTTTTCTTCTTGCAATAGCAATAGCATCTTTTGAGATATCAAATCCAGACATATTAACAGTATTATTTAATCTATTTGCAAGCTGAATTAATATTTCTCCGCTACCACAACCAATGTCACAGACTGTATTAAAATGAATGTTGTTTCTATTTAATAATTCGATTATTTTACCAGTTTTTAAAGGAGCATCTTCCTCATGCCAGGTGGGGTTATTATTTAAATAAGTTTTATCATTGTAAATATTATACATTCTGCAAGTTCTACCTACTAATTTGACTGTTAAATTTAGAATAATAAATATAGAATTAATTTAGGGTATATTTTAAATAGGTTTGAAATTGACTAGGTTCCTAGGAGGGAGGCTATAAATATTGTTAGAATAGAATGTTGGTTTGTTCTTTGCCATGCCCTCCAGAATGAGCGTAGTAAAAGAAAAGTTATCTCTTAATTTAATGCAGGTTAAAAATACGAAAGAAAAAAATGAATTGGGTAATATTAAATATAAAAGACAGTAAATACCTACTTATATTTTTCGTTTAATTAAATCTGCAAATTGATAATTTGGACTATATTTCTTTTCTTTAATTATAAATATTTTTTGAGTGGCTTTTGGAAAAGCTTTAATCCAAAATACTGCAAATCGCATTTTAAATACTATAGTCATGTTTTTGGCTACAGTATTTCTAACACGAATAGTGGGCGTTTCTGATTTTGGATTGTTAACATTAATGATTACTAATGCTTCCCTACTTAATCTGATTTCTTCATTTGGTATTAGTTCTGGAATTACTTATAACTTAGCTGCCACGAATATTAGTGGAACTAAAGTTGTATCAGTCACTATCTTGCTTTTATTAACTCAACTTTTATTTACTTCGATATTTGAATATGGATGTTTTCAATTAGATGATTCTTTTTGGCTTTTTAAGGGTAAGAGCTTAACTGACTTTTTGTTAGGTATTAGTTTTTTTATAAGCATCTCTGCCATTGAAAAATATAATGCTTTGTTGTATGGGAAGCAACAGTACTTGTTAGCTAATAATATTGTTTTAGCCGGAAATTTAGTCATGCTATTCTGTTTAATAATTTTGGCTATTTGGAAGGTAGAGGACCATTATATTTTTTTAGGCGTTTATATTGTGGGTAATCTTTTTCAGGCATTTGCTCTGATATGTACGTATCATATAATTTATAAAGAGCCTGTTTTATTTGCAGTTTTAAATAAAGCAGAATTTAAATTATTTTTTTCATACTCCTTTCTTGCTTTTGTAACTAATTGCTTACAATTTATTGCATACAGAGCTGATTATTGGTTGGTTGATTATTATAAAGGATCAACACAATTAGGTTTATATTCTGTATCAACAAGATTTGCTCAATTATTTTGGATCATACCTAATTTATTTGCTGCAATTATATTTCCAAATGTTGCAGGCAAACAGACAGGTAAAAATGCACAAAGTATTTTTGGTTTAATAAGGATTATGAATACTTGCAATGTTATTGCAGGATTATTTTTATTTTTATTTTCTCCTTATTTAATTGTTCAGATATTTGGTGTTGAATATGCAAATTGTATTATACCTTTTCGAATTTTGTTGCCAGGTGTAATAACTTTTTGCATTCCAGCAATATTAGCAAGTTATTTTGCCGGAATTAATAAGTTAATAGTAAATTTCTGGGGTACTATTTTGTGCTTGCTTGTTATTTTAATTTTAGACTTTGCATTAATTCCTAAATTCGGCATAAAAGGAGCTGCCATTGCAAGTAGCATTGGATATGCTCTTACAACAATCTATGTTTTAATTGTTTTTAATCGGCTATCAAAGGCAGGTTTCAATCAGTTGCTTATACTGAAAAAAGAGGATCTTGTATATTTAAAAAGACTTTTACTCACTCATGTAAAAGCCTAATGCTTCAAATAGCCGGATTACTTTAAAATAATTATTTTTAATTTCTTATTCAATCTCTCCTTCAATCACCTCACTAAACTGATCTTCCAAAGCAGCAATCCAATTTGGCACATATTCATCTGCAATTCTCCACTGCCCGTCATTTTTGTACATTTGGAAGATAATGCGGTTGCCTCGATCGTCTGGTACATCGACATGAAAATATCCACCAGATGCCCCGCCAACTTTCCTGAAATTAAATTCCCGAAGTCTATCAGATGACTTTACCAGCTTTGAAAAATGTATGTTTTTAACAACTTCTAAGTTCATAAATACGGTTTAAAATAGTGCCCTTTGCAAAACTTATGCTCTAATTCTTTAAAGAAACCTTAATAATCAACAATATTTATAAGATTTAATGAATTTAGATAATATTTCGCCATATTTAAAAGCCGGCATATCTTCTCTGATCACCAAACTTTTTTTGTAGTATTTGCCACAAAAATGCTTTGCATATAAATGAACTTTGACAGTAACTTGCTCTCTATTTTACCCAAAGCCAAATAGAAACCTTTTATGAGAGTCCCATTCAATATCTTAAGAGATCAATTCTATAATATTTTACTCAAGACCGGCTTCAGCAAACAAAAAGCAGAATTCATTGCCCGCATTTTTGCTGAAAACAGCAGGGATGGTGTTTATTCTCATGGTCTGAACCGTTTTCCAGTTTTTATTGAAGCTGTAAAAAAAGGTTCTATAGCCTTAAATACAGAACCTCAGATCTTAAGTAAAAATGGGTCAATTGAATATTGGGATGGTCAGCTCGGGCCAGGTATGTATATAGCCACACTGGCAATTGATAGAGCCATTGCTATTGCCAAAGAGTCAGGTATAGGCTGTGTATCCGTTAAAAATTCAAATCACTGGATGAGGGGAGGGATATACGGCTGGCAGGCTGCTGACGCAGGCTGTGTGGGTATTTGCACCTCTAACACTATTGCAAACATGCCTCCCTGGGGTGGACGCGAGCCTCGTTTAGGCAATAATCCTTTGGTTGTTGCTATTCCCAGACCTCAGGGGCATCTAGTATTAGATATGGCCTTATCTCAATTTTCTTATGGTAAATTGCAGGAGTATGAACTCAGTGGTCGTGAGCTACCGGTTGCTGGCGGTTATGATGAGGAGGGAAGGCTAACGACAAATCCGCAGCAGGTAAGGGCTACCCAGCGTAGTCTACCCATTGGGTTTTGGAAGGGCTCTGGATTGTCTTTTATGCTTGATGTTTTGGTGGCTTCTTTAAGCGCCGGTCAATCTGTAGGGCAGATTACCGCAGGAGGCAGCGAAATTGGCCTGTCTCAATTCTTTTTATGTATCAATGCTCCTCATCTTAATCAATTATTGATAAATGAAATAATTCAGTATACTAAAAGTTCGCAGCCAGCATCTAGTGATGGAAAGATTTATTATCCCGGAGAAAAAACGTTGGCAATTAGAATCGAAAATGAGCGGAATGGGATACCTGTCAACAACGAAATTTGGCAACAGGTTTTAAAGATGTAGTGTTTTTATTATAATAGTCATGGGGCGTTATTAAATATTGCACCCCATGACTTTATCATCATTAAATAAAATATACCCCAGTGAAATAAATCTCTAACTATCCATTAAACATTTTGCTTGCTGTTCTCGCATCATGACCGTAAATGTCATTTCTAAAATTCACCTGGCCATTTGGATCAACCCACGCTGTTAAATAGGTAATGGATACTGGTACCTGGTCTTTCAATGAAACTGCCTGCTCTTTACCACTTTTCATAGTTGCTTGTATTTTATCAACCGTCCATTCTGGGTTATTCTTTAAAAGGTATTCAGCTAATTTTTGAGCCTCTGCTATCCGAATACATCCGTGGCTAAATGCTCGGTTCCTTTGGTCAAAAAGATACTTGTTAGGCGAGTCGTGGAAATATATCTCATAGCTGTTAGGAAATAGAAACTTTACCTTGCCCAATGGATTTTGGGGGCCAGGCAACTGGCGAATGACAGGTAAACTGTCATTTTGATGCACAATCTCCATATTGTTCTTCTTCAAGTAATTGGGGTCTTTCTTCATGGCTGGCATGATCTCATTTTGTACTATAGATGCTGGAATATTCCAATAGGGGTTAAATACAATTTGATTCATATTGCCTGTGAACATCATCGTATTTGTACCCTCTTTACCAACGATTACTTTCGAATTAAATACTTCTTCTGTATCTTCATAAACATGCATCATGTAATCAGGAACGTTAACCTGTATAAGTCTTGCCTGTTGCAGGACTGGCATCCAGGGAATACGATTCATGTTAACAAGAATCTGTTTTATTCTCTCTTCAACTGGAACATTCATAATGCTAATCAGTGAGTCAGATACGATACCATCAGGTTTCTGTCCATGCCTTTGTTGGAAATTTTTAATAGCTAAATCTAGCGAATCGTTGAAAGTCTGTGAAGTATCTTTACCAGGCATATCGCCACTTAATTGCAACCGTTTCTTTAGAGCTGTTACTGCTGGCGCAGATACTCCTTTTTTTAATATATTGCCAGTAGATAAAATGGGTTGCCATCCACCTTTATCGGCAATGCTATCATATTTCCTCAAAGCATCTTTCAGTAATGAATACTGCTGGTTGGCAGTGAATATCTGAATGCTATCAGTATGAAGAGTTAAAGATTGGCCACTGTCTTGAATATTCAGGATAGAATCAGCTAATTGACGAACTGTAGTCTTTCTAACAGGTATAAATTGTTGCAGGTGCTCAGATGTAGAGTCGTTATTATCATTGATATACTGAATAAATTGTTGAGTAAGGGCAAGCTCCGTTTTAACAAAGTTGGAATCATTGGCAGAGATATACAATGAATCGGTTTCTAACAAAGTGTCCAGCTTCTTGTTAAATAATGTGTCATTAAACTTCTTGAGTGCTGAATCCTTTGAATGATAATCGTATAAATTCCAGAAACCTCTTCCTTGTTCTGTAAATCCATCACTTGCTAACCATGCAAATTGATAGTTTCTTGCATTGTAAAAATTGCGTAATTGCAACGCCATGGTATCATTCAATGCCTGTTTTTTTATAAATTCATCAACAAGGACACTATCTAAAAAAATATCGGAATAGGCATTAGCTGCAGTTATACTATTATCTCTTTGAACAGGCGTAAGTGACATCTCCGCTTTTGCACTATCAGTTCTTTCTGTTCTTACACCGCCTACAATGTTTTCGCACGCCACAAGGCTACTAACTACCAGAGCTGTTAATAATATTTTTTTCATAAGATTACGTTTTCTGAACCTTTATTTACAAATGCTATGCCCTTATGTGTTTATGGTTAATTGTTTTGATGTAGCTGCAGAGCCTGTTTTATTTTGGCATTATGTTTTAATGATTGATCAAAAACCGTTATTATGAAAAGACATCAGTCAGAACCAGAGAAAGAAAATACTTCTCAGGATCCATCGGAAAAAAGTGCTGAATCTAACAGCCCAGCGAATCCAATGGAAAAAAGGAAAACTCCAAAAGAAGGAGAATTTAGAAATGTTCAAAAATCAAAAGAAGATAGAGATGCTTATGATGATGACTTTGAAGTAGAGCAGGAAGATGAGTTGACAGAGAGAGATGCACAGACCGAAAAAGCTGATCGGTCAACAAAAAACAGGCTTAATAATGCAGGGGAAAAATACTAGAGATAATTGATAATTCATCTACCTTTCAACTACCAATGGACAGGATTCAATGAACTGGATTGATCTATTTTTAATTGTTATTTTTTTGCTTTCTGTTTGGGGTGGATGGCGAAAAGGATTTATTGTTTCTTCAATTGAGTTGGCTACTTGGACGGGAAGTATAGGTGTTGGATTTATTTTTTATGAAAAGACTGCTGATTGGTTAGGTGCATATTTTAACTTGGGTGAATGGGCTTTACCTGTTGCTTTTATTGGTGTTATTATAGTGGCAAGCATGATCATTTCCTTGATTTTAAACTTGTTTATAAGAGCAACACCGGATCATGTCCATGCTCATGGAGTCAATAAGTTCTTGGGTTTGGTTCCAGGCTCTATTAAAGGGATTTTAAATGCTATTATAATTGCGACCCTGTTATTAGCACTTCCTCTTTGGAAATTAATAACTGAAGAGGCTCGTCAAAGCCGAATCGCTAATACGCTTGCTGTACAGAGTTCCTGGATCGATGAAAAGCTTTCTCCGGTTTTTAATGATGCCATTAGCAGATCGATCAATAGACTTACAGTTCATCCAAAATCGAATGAAACTGTTAAGCTGAACTTTACTGTCAACAATCCAACAGTTAGAGAAGACCTCGAAACTCAAATGTTAATAATGGTTAATAACGAAAGGAGGAAAGCTGGCCTCCCGGATTTAAAGCCTGACCCTGAGCTTACCAAAGTGGCCAGGGCCCACTCGAAAGATATGTTTGCAAGAGGGTATTTTTCTCATTTCACATTAGAGAGCAAAACATTAGCTGATAGGCTTAGGTCAGGAGGTGTAAATTATACCAATGCAGGCGAAAATCTCGCTTTAGCGCCAACTATCCGGCTAGCTCATTCTAATTTAATGAATTCGCCAGGGCATCGTGCCAATATCTTGCATAAGGGTTTCGGGTATTTAGGTATTGGTGTCTTGGATGGAGGTATTCGAGGTTTAATGGTGACTCAGAACTTTAGAAATTGAGGATAATGAAAAAAAGTCAACAATTTGAAAATTCAAGGCTTTATTTAACCCCAAAACACCCATTTTTCCTCCGGCATCAAATTAGCTATATATAGTTTAAGAGTTTAACCGGCTGTAATGGGCAGCTTTTAAAAAATACAAACAAAAAATCTTTTTATGGATACAAATAATAAACTTGAAAGTCGTACAGATAAATACAACGAGGCCAACGACAGTCCAACTTTCATGTCTGAATTAGAAAAATGCATGAAAAGGCTGGAAGAAAAAGGATATACCGATCAATTTAAGGTGGAAAGAAAACATTTGCAATCACTGACTGATAGCAATAAACGTTATAAGCCAAAAGACGTAAATGCTGTAAATTTTTTCCGGTTTGAAGGCATTTCAGATCCGGACGACATGTCTATTCTATATGCTATTGAAACCACAGATGGACGCAAAGGAACGCTTGTGGATGCTTACGGGTTTTATTCAGATGATGAAACCGGTGAGTTTATGCAAAACGTAGATGTTCATAAAAAAGTTTCTTCAAGGTGGGAAAGTGAAGAAGATTCTAAGCCGTCTACCTGAATGATATATGAAATTTACATGTCATAAGATTGGATTTTAATAGTACTATAACTGTGATGTATATCCTGATATATGGCATGAATCTATAAATCCCTGACCGGTATATAGCCGGTCTTTTTTTATTATATTTATAACCAACTCATTGCTGCCATTTTGATGAAAATGTTAGTATTCACATGGCAGGATCTGTATTTTTTAAAGGATTTCATAAAGTTTAGGAGAAAAATGATAGAATTTGATTTTCTAACATCGCTTTTTGGTGCGCCTGAAATTTCTTTTGATAACATGTATTACATTGAAAAGAAAGCGCCTAATATTATTATTTGGGCTGCTCCTGTCATGTTTTTCTTCGTTTTGCTTGAATGGTTTATTTCTCGTCTTCAACACAGGCATCTATATGAAAAGAGAGAAACATTTGCCTCAGTTTGTGTAGGCATTGGTAATGTTGTTATCAATACAACTTTGAAATTAAGCATCTTTTATTTAATTATCTGGTTGTATAACATCTTACCCTGGCGGATGCATTTTAACTGGTGGACTTTTATTCCATGTTATATCATTTTTGATTTTTGCAGTTACTGGGCTCATCGCATTTCACATCAACAGAGATTTTGGTGGGCTACACACGTTGTGCATCACAGTGCGGAACATTACAATCTCACTGTATCTTTCCGGTTAAGTTGGGTGCAAAACCTAAAGCTTATTTTCTTTTTACCTGTATCTTTAATGGGTTTTCATCCAGTTATTTTTTTCGTTGTTAACCAGGTAGCTGTACTATTTCAGTTTTGGGTGCATACAGAATATATTCCAAGGCTCCATCCCTTGGTCGAATACGTTTTTGCAACACCCTCCAATCACCGGGTACACCACGGTTCCCAAGAAAAATATATCAACAAAAATTATGGTGCAACTTTCATCATTTGGGACCGAATCTTTGGAACTTATCAAAAAGAAGAAGAGCAGGCTATTTATGGGTTAACACACCAACTTGAAGATAAGAGTAATCCATTTTATGTTAATTTTCACGAGTATATAGATATTTGGAAGGATCTGAAAGGGGCAAAAGGTTTACGAAAGAAGATGTTTTACGTTTTTGGAGACCCTATAAATATTGCAAGAGATAAAACTTCCAACAGCAATGAACATTCTAAAATAGATAAGGAAAGCTAAGATTCGGGTAGGGAACTCGCTTTCTAAATGAGATAATAATTGAATTCGCCTAATATGTGGATGCTAATTTTTTAACGATGAAACAGTTTTGCACTGTTAAAATGCAGAAAACTCTTATCTCATCTCCTCTTTAGCACACTGACATTTATTTTATTTTTGGGGCATGATTAGGTGGATATTCATAAAAGTGAGGCTTTTGTTTCTATCGGCTTTATTTATTTGCTTTGGTTTTCTTTCCTCATCGGCTCAAAAGGTACTTAAGGGTATTGTTATGGACCGCCATAGTAATGAGTCAGTACCTTTCGCTTCTGTTCAGTTTAAAAAGAGTGGCGCAGGCAAATTAGCAGATTCTTCCGGTACCTTCATGTTTTTATTTCAACACTGGCCAAAAGATACTTTATTGATAACTTCTGTTGGGTACCAGGATTACGAAGTCTTTATTAATCCTGTTGCCGGAGCTAGTGACACCATTAGTCTTTTAATTAAGATGGAGCCCGGTAAGATCAATATCGGAGTTGTTGTTACAAAGAAAGTAAATCGTGGCTTACAGATGTGGAAACGAATTGTAAAGAATAAGCCTAAGAATGATCGATACAGATTTAATAACTTTTCCTACGAATTATACAACAAGTTAGAGCTAGACCTTAAAAATGTAAATAAAGAAAAGCTCAACAATAAAAAATTAATTAAGCCATTCGCCTTCGTTTTAGATAATATTGATTCTTCAGAAGGCTCTACTTTTTTGCCTGTTTACCTTACAGAAGCTATATCGGATTATTATTATCAGAAAACCCCTCTAAAGAGAAGAGAAGTTTTTAAGGCAGTAAAAACTATTGGCGTTAATAATGAAAGTGTTTCAAAACTGCTGGGAGGCATGGATCAAAATGTAAACTTTTACAACAACTTTATTCCGGTATTTGATAAAAAGTTTATAAGCCCCATTAGTGATGATGGAGATGCTTATTATAATTACAAAGTGGCTGATACTCAATATGTTGCAGGTAGAAGGCTAATTCATTTTTTCTTTATCCCGAAGCACAAAGGCCAAAATACATTTGAAGGAGATTGCTGGGTGCACGATACTTCATTTGCTATTCAAAAAATGAACTTGCGATTGACGAAAGAAGCCAATATTAATTATGTTGAACGCTTGAGTTTGATTCAGGAATATCGGTTGCTTAATGATAGCACTTGGTTCTTATCCAAAGATAAATTTGTAGTTGATTTTAACCTGATGGGTAAGCTTGGACTTTCTTACATTGGTAGAAAGACAACTACTTACCGGGATATTGTTATTAACGATATATCCGTAGGCAATGAACTGGCTAAAAACAAGATACAGGAAGAAACCCTTTTGCCAAAAGGTGTAATGGATAAGGCTGATAGCTTTTGGGTAGACGTTCGGCATGAACCATTAACCAGTACTGAAAAATCAATTTATAAAATGGTTGATACTTTGGTAGCAATGCCTCAGTTCAAGCGATTTACTAATGTGATCAATTTTATTGGTACAGGCTATTACAATATTGGCAATTACCAAATAGGTCCGTGGCAAAATTGGGTAAGCTTTAATTCGCAGGAGTTGCTTCGCTTGCGTTTTGATTTGGCAACCAACAGACATTTTAGCAAAAAGGTGGTCTTTCATGGTTATACAGCTTATGGCTTTGGAGACCGAAAGTGGAAGGGGGAATTTGATGCCATGTACCTTTTTAACAGGCATCCCAGAATGTATGTATATGGCTCATATTTCAATGATTTCGACTATGGGCAGAACTATTATGATGCAATTAGTGCAGATAATATTTTTGCACTGGCTATCCGAAAAGAAGGCGTACCAGTAAAATTTATTAAGCTTAAAGAGGAACGCCTTGACTTTTTTAAAGAGTGGAATCCAGGCATTTCTGTACTTGTGTCATCCAGGATCAAACAATATGAACCTGTGCAAAATTTACCTGAAAAGTTTTATTTTACTTCGAACCATGGCCAACCTCTAACTTCCTTTGAGACTTCTGTGCGCATACGTTTTGCATACCTTGAAAAATTTTTAGAGAATACATTTTACAGATCCAGCTTAGGTAGTCCTCTGCCAATTGCAGAGGTAAAATACACCAAGGGGATTGCTAGTTTATTCAATAGCGGCTATGATTTTCATAAGATTTCTGCTAGCATTAGCGATAATGTTAAAATTGCTCCTTTGGGAAGTCTATATCTCAACGTATTTGCTGGCAAGACCTATGGAACATTACCTTACATGTTTTTAGATGTTGCACCAGGTAATGAGATTTATTATTATAACCGGTATGCATTTAATATGATGAACTGGTATGAGTATGTTCAAGATCGATACGCAGGATTTAATATTGAACATATCGTCGGTAATGGGCTTTTCCGTTATTTCTCGCTCACGAGGAAGTTGAAATTTAGACAATTCTGGACAGCAAAAGGTTTGTGGGGAGATATATCACCAGGAAACAAGCTATTAAACTTTGTTGGCAATTATCCTATGCGTTCTCTCAATGGCACCACTTATTTAGAAGTAGGAACCGGAGTGGATAATATCTTCAAACTACTTCGTGTCGACTTTCTTTGGCGAGTACTGCCGCAAGAAAATTCACTTAATGGCAATTATAACAGTTCCAACTTTGGTGTGTTTGGATCTTTTAGACTTACATTTTAACTTTAACTGACTAAAATTATGGTCAGATAATACTAATTAGTATTTAGTAAATAGCGACTTCCAATAAAAAAGCTCTCGGTTGCAATACCGAGAGCTTTTTTATTTAAATTAAACATAAAATTAATATTTTCCAGCTTGTAGTCTTTCTGCAATAGCTCTTTCAAGATTATCTGGTAGAGTAGAAGAATCATCGTCAATTGCTGCCAGTCCCCCAATTCTGGAATCCCATGTAAAAATGTGCTCCTGATTACCATTGTACGTAATCTTGAACCTTGTCTCTGTGTTGAATTCAAAAGGTTCAACCCTTACACGATAGGGAACATTGTCTACCAAAATTTCAAATGAGTTGTTTCTCATGATCCTTAGTTTTAAAATTTAGTAACAAAAAAAAGTCCAAAAGATTCCATATCTATATTCTCCTTATAGGAATCGATGTGCTTGTTAGTTTCATTTATTACAATTTATGCTTTTTAGAGATAACCAGGTGAGACGATGTTTCAATTATTCTATGTTAAGCTAGGAGATGGCCAATTTCATATTCTGTTTTAAATTATTAATCACTTTATAACTTTATTACATTCCCTATGTTTGCAATCAAAAATTAAAAAAATGAACAAAGCATTTCAAGAAGAAGAAGCATTGGAATGGAAAACTGTTGCACCCGGTGTTCGAAGGAAAATTATGAATTATGATCCAAATGTGATGATGGTAAAAGTTCAATTTGAAAAAGACGCTGTTGGTGACTTGCACCAACATCCCCATATTCAGTCAAGTTATGTTGCTGAAGGGAAGTTTGATGTTACAATTAATGGCAATACAAAACAGTTGCAAAAAGGAGATACCTTTTTTGTCGAATCGAACCTTGTTCATGGTGTAGTATGTAAAGAAGCGGGAATATTGATAGATGTATTTAATCCATGTAGAGAAGACTTTCTATAAGTATAAAGTTGGCGAGATACTGGAGTTCAATATTGGGTAATAGTTAAAAGTGCTTGTGATTAACAGGATGCTAAAAAGTTTTAAAGTTTATGAACAAAGTTGAGGCAGCAATTGAATTGTTTGACGATTACAACAGGCAGGATCCACGGAAAATTGTTGTGGATGGAGTAACATATCCATATGAGTATTTTTATGCATTACAGCTGTACCATTGGGTAAAAAAACTGGAACCTGCAGCTAGCGATGTCTTGCTACTGGCGTCCCGGTGCCAGCATATAGGACGTTGGCAAAAGCCTCGTGAAACATATCCGGCCGATAAAATTGGATATCATAAATGGCGGACTGATTTGGCAAAGCTTCATGCTGAAAAAGCCGGAGAGTTCATGCTACAGGCAGGTATGGATGAAAACTCTATTAAAGCTGTACAACACATTATCTTGAAAAAGCAGTTGCGGACGGATTATGAAGTGCAGGTAATGGAAAACGCACTTTGCCTGGTATTTTTACAATTTCAGTATAATGAATTTCTGCAAAAACATGATGATGAAACAATGATCAGGATATTGCAAAAAACCTGGAATAAAATGACTGAACCTGGCCGGAATGCCGCTCTAAGTCTTAAATACAATGATAGAGGTAAAGAATTAATAAGTAAAGCATTAAGTAGTTAGTTTTAAAACTACTAACTACTTCTCAACGTTTTTGCTTCTGTTAACAGGCATGAAACCATCTGCATCAACTGATCCTTTTGTTGTTCAGTAAGAGTAATCACGGTTTTGACTTCACTACTACCGGTTAAAGTAAAAGATGTTACTTTTTTAGTTGCTAATCTTTGTAAAGCAGATGGTGGAATTGCGGCATTTTTAAAAGTAAAATGGAATAGTCCTTCGCAGTTCATGGTCCCTGTGTTCCGAAAATTAAGTTTTGAACGACTTTCATCAAACTGAACCGATACTGAAGATGCATCATCAAAACATTTTGATTCATTAAGATTCTTCATTACAAAGAAAAAGTCAATCTCACGGCTATCCGCATCCACAGACAGGGACCCTGTGTTCAATTCTAAAAATCCTGTAGAAAGTTTAGGTTCTTGGCTAAACTGGTCTTTAGTTTTTTTTATAGTGCAATTATTTTGTCCTAAGGCAAAAAAGGGCAACAGTAATAATGTAACAAGTATGTGCTTCATGTGATTAAAAATATAAAATCGTGGTGATTTCTCCGAAAGACTGAATAATTTAAAATTTGGTTGCTTTAGTTACTAGGAAATCTGGATATTGACGAAAATCATGTCATTTTTTTCCTTAAACAATGAATAACTTCTTTAATTGCAGTTTTTAAAAAATGTGCTATGAACTGTGTAGCTTCAGAAACCTTGCCTATAGTTTATTCTTGCTCGGGGTGTTCCAGCGCCGCACAGATGGCGAATTACCTGGCTGTTCAAATGGACAGAAGGAAGATGGCCGAGATGTCATGTATTGCTGGAGTAGGGGGCAATGTTAAGAAGTTAGTGAAAACGGCTCTGTCTGGTAGAAAGATCATAGCCATAGACGGATGTCCTCTTGCTTGTTGCAAAGCATGTTTGGATAATCACAATCTAACACCAGATGTTCATATTGATCTTACAGGTTATGGGGTAAAGAAAATGCAACATGTAGATTTCGACAAGGAGGAAGCTGATAAAATCTTAAATCAGTTGGAAGAAAAGATAATTGTTAACTGTTAACAACAATGCGTTTGATATAAAATGCAATATCACCGATATCTTATCTATTGATTTTGAAATGAAATTAAACTTATGAATGCATCAATTTTAGATTTTATTAAAGAACAGAAAGTTGCAACTGTTTGTTGCCTGGATGAAAAGGGTTTTCCTTATTCCTTCAATTGTTTTTATGCTTTCAATAGTAGTGAGGGCTTGTTATATTTTAAATCGTCTCCTTCCTCCGACCATTCAAAGTTTCTCACCCAAAGACCGCATGTTGCAGGGACCATATTGCCAGGCAAACTAAATTACCTTGCTTTGAGAGGTATTCAGTATACAGGGGTCGTTTTGCCTTCTGAGGATGCATTATGCCAGAATGCAAGTGCTGATTATCACAAAAAGTTTCCTTTTGCATTGGCCAAATCAGGAGAATTATATACAATTTTACTTGAATCTATTAAAATGACTGATAATACTAAAGGGTTTGGCACAAAAATCCTGTGGGAAAGGGGAGAGTTGGCATTAAATCATTCTAATTAAATTATAGGGCCTTATTTTCATATTTTAAATTTATAGTATCTCGCACAGAATTAAATTCAGAGTCTTTTCTCCATTTGGGCCAGGTCTTTTGTGACGCAATCCGTTTTCCAAGCATAAATAGAAGCTTAATATCTTCAATTGCAGCTTCCATGGTCCATGTTGCAGGATTGTATTCGTCTGAGGGACGGTGATAGTGATTTTTGCCATATTCTTCTTTCCATTTTTTGCCATATTCTACACCTTTGCCTATTACATTTGAACCAGAACCGGCATAAATAGCTGGTATGCCGACCCTGGCAAAATTGAATTGGTCAGATCTAAAGTAATATCCGGAGGCAGGCGCTCCATCATAAACAACTGTTCTCCCCATTTTTGCTGCTGCATCTTTCAAAAGATCTTCCAGGTCCGATTGTGGCTGGCCAACTATAGTCATATCCACTGTTTTTTCAAAAGGGTTTAACCCATCAATATTAATATTGGCTAATGTCTTTTGAATAGGAAAAAGAGGATGATGAACATAATAATCTGACCCCCATAACCCTTGTTCTTCTGCTGTAAGTGCCAAGAAAATAATGGTGCGTTTTGGCCTTTTCGACATGCTTTTAAATGCCGCGGCAATTTCCAGTAAACCTGCAACTCCGGAAGCATTGTCTTGGGCTCCATTATAGATGGAGTCTCCTTTCTCATCAGGCCTGCCAATGCCAAAATGATCCCAATGAGCTGTGTAAATAATGTATTCATCAGGCCATTTTGACCCAGAAATTTTGCTAATCACATTATTCGATTGATTATATACTGTTTTCACGCGAATATTTGCAGAAACCTTTACATTCAGTTGCATAGGATGAAACCCCCTCTTACCGGCAGAATAAATAATTGAACTATCAACTTCTGCTGCTCCGAAAATCTTTTGTGCAGCCTGTTCCGATATCCATCCTGAAATAGGGCATTGAGTCGCATTTCCTGACTGTTCATTTAACCGTAAGCGTGTGGCATTCCACCCATTTTGAATGATACTGAATGCTTGTCCTGTACTTTTAAACGAGTGTATCATCAGGCAGGCTTTGGCCCCTTGGCGGGCAGCCTCTTCCAACTTGTAAGTCCATCTTGCATAGTAGGTCATAGTGAGACCTTTGAAAAGAGAAGAATCACTGCCATCATATCCTGGTTCATTAGCCAGTACCAGCACTACTTTATTTTTAACATCAATACCAGCATAATCATTCCAATTGTATTCAGGCGCCACTATACCATAACCGGCAAAGATTACCTCGTCTTGTTCCAAAGAAACCATTGGCTTGTTAATTCCACTCCAAATCACATAATCATCAGGGCCATTCAAAAAAAAGTGGTCATTTTTTGTCTGCACAATTATTTGGGGAGAAGCTACCGAAGTGATACTTATCATGGGCACCTTTTGGAAGTAACTGTTGGCATTTCCAGGTTCTAGGCCGATTTTTTTATATTGCTCTTCCAGGTACGTAATTGTTCTGATTTCACCTGTTGTAAAGGGTTTACGTCCAAGAAAGCTGTCTGAGGCTAACTGCTCTATATGCTTTCCCAATCTTTTTGCATCAAATGCTTCGGAAGGAAAAATATTGTTTTGATGCGTTGTGTTGCAGGCTGAAAAGGATGCTAGCAACATAAAAACGAAATAGTACTTCAGGAATTGCATTATAAATGATTATGACCTGATTTAAAATTAGTTGATAATTTGATTGGAAAAATTGAGCTTTTAAAGCAATTCTAACTTTTGTGATTTTTTGATCGCCTTATGAACATTCATCATTTTTATAGAACTTTATAAGTGTGTTGGTTCTTGTGAGCTGGATAATTCATTAAAACGAAACACGATGAAGATGCTTTCTCAAATACTCCTTGTCTTTACAGCAGGCATTAGTGTTCTTTCTTGTAATAATCAACAATCTGCCGGGCACCAAACTTCTGCCAAATCTGATACATCTATTGAAAGGGAAGCCGCCATAAAAGAAGATTCAGTAAACTATAAAGTGGGCAATACTGAAATGAAAGGTTATGTCTCTTATAATGAAAATCAGGAAGGCAAGCGTCCTATAGTTTTAGTAGTTCCTGAATGGTGGGGATTGAACGATTACCCCCGTATGAGGGCTAAGCTATTGGCAGAAATGGGATATCTTGCTATGGCCGTAGATATGTATGGCGATGGTAAACTAGCCAATAACCCCCAAGAAGCTCAGCAATTGGCCGGACCCTTTTTTCAAGATCCACAGTTGGCTAAAACTCGCTTAGATGCAGCGCTGGCTAGAATTAAAACTTACCCTCAATCTGATACTTCCAAAGTAGCAGCCATTGGTTATTGCTTTGGGGGGGCGGTTGTCTTAAATGCAGCAAAACTGGGTGCAGATTTGGATGGCGTTGTGAGCTTTCATGGAGCATTGCAAGGAGTCCCAGCTAAAAAGGAACTTTTAAAAGCGAAAGTTTTGGTTTGCCATGGTGGCGCAGATAGTTTTGTGCCGCAAAAGGATGTAGATGCGTTTAACAAAAACATGGAATCTATTGGTGCAGATTATACATTTAAAGTGTATCAGGGAGCAACACATGCTTTTACAAATCCAGCTGCAACTGAAACAGGAAAAAAGTTCAATATGCCTATTGCCTATAATCCGGCTGCGGACAGCGCATCTTGGAACGATATGAAGGTGTTCTTGGCAAAAGTGTTCGAGCAATAAAAAGTAGAAGATATAAATGGTTAACTGCACTTAGATTTAGATATGCAGTCTTATAATTGAATTCGGAGCCTAGAAAGTTATATTTTACCTTAAAAAAATGTACGTAGCATTTCAGTATCCTGACAGAATTCAATGGGAGTTTTATATGGTTTGATAAATACCCGAGTCTACAAAAGTCATTATGTCCTCTGATTCTAACCATAAAACTTTGCAAGAAAAAATTGATGATCTAAACAGACAAGCCTCTTTACTACAAAGCCAACAGGAGAAGGAACAGGATTGGGGCTATCTTTAAGTTATGACATCATTACTAAAATACATGGTGGTGAAATTAAAGTTGAAACTAAAGACAGTGAATATGCTGAGTTTATTGTACAGTTGCCTTTGAGAAATGATTTTTAAGTAAGTTCCTTTATTTGCTGTAAATAAATATTGTAATGAATACGGCAATAATTAAAACGTACACCTTATGTCTTTTGAACCGATTCTGCTTTTTTTCCTGTTAAGGTATCTGCGCAGAACATTAAATGATTTTTCTCCCCATCCTAAGTGGCAAAAACAGCTGCTTTGGGCACAATACGTGGTTGCCGCTTTATTTATCCTCACAATAACCCTACCACGGGAGAATTTAATTATCTTAATTTGGGATATAATATTGTTAGCATTCATCGTAGCAAGTTTTAGAATTTTTAATCTCGCACATGTTAGGCAAGTCCTTTATGCCATTTTACCGATGGTGATGGTATCTTTCCTGGTGAGTCTTTCTCAGGTTATTTGGGCAGATTATTACCTTACTATTGAAGACTACAGTGATTATTTTTATACAGCAGCCTTTACTTGGATGATCGCTCTGCTCATCTTATCCAATAAACAAAAGAAGGCACTTTTAAAGGATCGGCAACATCAGGAAGAGGAAGCCGCTCGTATTCGCATGGATGCTGAACTGAAAGCTAAACTGGAAGCGCTGGTGCAGGAGCGGACACTGGAATTAACCCAACAAAAGGAAGAATTGCAGGAAGCTCTATCAGCATTGAAACAAACACAGTCTCAGCTCATCCAAAAGGAAAAAATGGCTTCATTAGGCGAACTGACGGCAGGAATTGCCCACGAGATCCAAAACCCTTTAAACTTCGTGAATAATTTTTCAGAAGTAAATGAAGAATTGATCCTGGAAATGGTGAAGGAATTACTTTCTGGAAAAACAAAAGAAGTTATGAATGTTATTGAAGACATCAAAGCCAATAACCTGAAAATTCATCACCATGGAAAAAGGGCTGATGCAATTGTAAAAAATATGCTGCAGCATTCAAGAGCATCAGCTGGAAAAAAGGAACTTGCCGATCTTAATGCTCTGGTCGATGAATATCTTCGATTGAGTTATCATGGCCTAAGAGCAAAAGATAAAGCTTTTAATGTTGCGCTCATAACTAATTTTGATCCAGGAGTCGGAAGGATAAATATCATTCAACAGGACATTGGCAGAGTGCTGTTGAATATCTTCAATAATGCATTTTATGCAGTAAATGAAAAGAAAAAGCGCCAAATTATTGGTTATGAGCCTACAGTATCTGTGTGTACAAAAAGACTGACTGATAAGGTCGAAATAAGAGTAAAAGACAACGGGGTTGGTGTACCAGAAAATGTTATGGGCAAGATATTTCAACCATTTTATACAACGAAACCAACTGGCGAAGGAACTGGTTTAGGGCTCTCTCTTAGCTATGATATTGTTACTAAAAAGCATAGTGGGGAGCTTATTGTTGAAACAAGAGAAGGAGAGTTTGCTGAATTTATTATTCATTTACCTGTTGGCGTTAATTAGCTAATTTTTAAATACTAATCAAATCTGCTTATATGAAAATATTGGTTGTAGATGATGAAAAGGATATGGAACTGTTGTTTGAACAGCGCTTCCGTAAAGAAATTAAAGAAGGGATTGTTGAATTCGCTTTTGCTTTTTCGGGAGAAGAAGCTCTTTATTATCTTGACCAGCATGACCAGGAAGCAGTGCTGATACTTTCTGATATCAATATGCCTGGCATGAGTGGATTGGAACTGTTAAAACTAATAAAACAGAAGTTCCAATCTCCCCCTCCTGTAGTGATAATGATTACTGCGTATGCTGATGCAGAAAGCTATAATAGTGCGATGAATCTAGGGGCTGATGACTTTATTACTAAACCGATTGACTTTAGCCTTTTGAAAGAAAAATTAAAAATAAAAGTGAATGGCCAAAATATTAGTAGCCGATGATGAACCCGATCTGGAGTTGCTGATCAAGCAAAAGTTCCGGCGCCAGATTCGGGAAAATAAATATGAATTTATCTTTTCCTTAAATGGGAGAGATGCCTTGAATAAATTGCAACAAAATCCGGATGTAGATGTCGTGCTTAGTGATATCAATATGCCGGAAATAGACGGATTAACATTGCTGAACAAAATAAGGGAATCTAATCCTTTGGTGAAAACCGTTATGGTATCTGCTTATGGTGATATGGAAAATATACGCACGGCCATGAATAGGGGGGCTTTTGACTTCGTATGTAAACCTGTGAATTTTAATGATCTGGAATTAACAATAGAAAAAACTATTCAGCATGTCGGCGAATTAAAAGAAACTCTGAAGGCCATTCGTGAAAATCATATTTTAAGGATGTATGTAGATGAGTCAGTGCTAAATTTTATGAGCCGGTTGGAGTTTGAGTCTGCTCTTCTTGCAAATGAAACAATTGAAGCTACAGTGGCATTTATAGACATTTGTAGTTTTACTTCGATCAGTGAAAATCAACCTGCTGATGGTGTGATTAGGATATTAAACAAGTATTTTGATGTAATGGTAAAGGAGATTATTGCACAAGGTGGACATATTGATAAATTCATTGGCGATGCAATAATGGCGGTCTTTCGGGGTGATTTCCATTTGGACAGAGCCATTGAAGCATGTCTTTCCGTACGTTCAGAATTAGAAAAAGTTCCAAAGGAACCTATACAGAACGGTTTTTCTCCAAAGGTTTCCATTGGAGTAAATAGCGGAGAAATGATTTGTGGTAATATCGGTTCAGCAACCCTTCGCCGTTTGGATTATACAGTTATCGGCGATGTCGTAAATACCGCGCAGCGCTTGCAATCAGTTGCCGGTGAAGGACAAATATTAATCTGTTCATCCTCTTATGAGAAAATAAAAGAATCTTTTGAATGTAGAAAAATAGGCGAGTTTACCTTTAAAAACAAAATCCATCCTTCCATAGTGTATGAAGTGTTGAAATGATTTCTTGTTCAACAAATATTTAATAAATACAGCAAGATTATTTATATTCAATCTGTCTTCAGAATGCCACCTAATTGTATTCGACATGCAATTTGAAAAAGCCTATTCTTTTGTAATTAGAAAATTGGAGCTTGAGTTACCAAAGAACCTTGCTTTTCATAATGCTGAGCATACTAAAGATGTGGTTCAGGCGGTACAGCATTTATCAAAGAATGAAACCTTTGCCGACGGAGAGGCAATCCTGTTGTATACTGCAGCAGCTTTTCATGATTCTGGCTTCCTGGAAGCATACGATAATCATGAGGAACAATCCTGCGAACTGGCTAGAAAATTCCTTCCCAATTATGAATTCACACAGCCACAAATAGAGCAGATATGCTCTTTGATTATGGCTACAAAACTCCCTCAGACGCCCAAAGATAAGCTGGCAGCTCTTCTGTGTGATGCTGACTTATTTTATTTAGGTACAGACCGGTATTTCATGATTGCTGAAAGATTGTATAAAGAATTACGGGAAACTGGCTTGATTAATAATCGGGAAGAGTGGAAGGCTAAACAAATTGGGTTTCTCGAATCCCATCAATATTTTACCGAGCAGGCAAAAACAGAGTGCAATGAGGGAAAGGTCAAAAATCTGAATCTGCTCAAAGCAGGTAGTAAGAAGAAACAAAAACCAAAAAGTAAGAAAAGAAGAGAAATTCGTGATTATATTTCAATCATTCTGGGTGCTATCATTGCCGGGTTTGGATTAAAAGGATTTCTGGTGCCTAATTTATTCTTTGACGGCGGCATTACAGGCGTTGCTTTACTGGTGCACGAAATTTATCATTTTGACCTTGCATTGACCACCATTCTTCTGAACTTACCTTTGATTGGTTTGGGATATTTTGTAGTTAGCCACCGGTTTGCATACAAAACACTTTTTTCCGTTTTATTGTTGGGTGCCTGTTTGCTTTTGATCAAATACCCTGTCATTACTTCCGATAAATTGCTCATTTCCATATTCGGTGGTTTTTTTATTGGCCTTGGAGCTGGTTTAGTACTAAGGTCAGGAAGCGCCTTGGATGGGTCTGAAGTATTGGCTCTATATGCCTCCAGGCGCACTTCTTTTACTATTGCAGAGTTTATTTTAGCCATTAATGTTATCATATTTACGTTTGCAGCATTCCGCTTTGGCATTGAAACCTCTCTCTACTCTATTCTTACCTATTTTACCGCTTCCCGCACCATTGATTATGTAATTGAGGGAATAGAGGCTCATACGGGGGTAACAATTGTGTCGGGACATAGTGAAACTATAAAACACCGCATTTTAAATGAAATGGGCAGGGCAATTACTATTTATAAAGGGGAAAGAGGGTTTTTGCCCAATAATTTTGAATTAGGTAAAGATTGCGATATAATCTTCATTGTTGTATCCCGCCTTGAGCTTCGTAAGCTTAAAACCTTGGTTTTTGAAACAGATAGCAATGCCTTCGTATTTGCTAACACCATCCGTGAAGCCGCAGGTGGAATTTTAAGCCGTCGCCAGGATCATTAAAAGATATCTTAAATCAGACATGTTTGTTTCCGCTTCTGGTCCTTTTAATAAATAACTGTTTTATCTCATGTTATTATCTGACTTTTTTATGCTTGCCCAAAAAGTCCAGACTCCAATTTTGCAAACCGGTATTTGACTTGACACAAAATTTATTGAATTAAAATCTTTGTAAATGACGCACAACAGTGCTCTATCCGTTAAGGATACTACTGCTAACCCGGCACCACTTGGACTCTTCGGATTTGGTATGACCACTATTTTATTAAACCTGCATAATACAGGCTTATTCGAAATGAATGCAATGATTCTGGGCATGGGAATTTTTTATGGTGGACTCGCACAGGTTTGCGCAGGTGTTCTGGAAGCCAAAAAAGGAAATACTTTCGGATTGACGGCTTTCACATCTTATGGTTTTTTCTGGCTAAGTTTAGTCGCTCTGATCGTATTGCCTAAATTAGGCTGGATGGCTGCTCCATCCAATTCTGCCATGGCGGCTTACTTAGCAATTTGGGGCATTTTTACTTCTTTACTCTTTATAGGCACAATAAGGATCAGTCGGGCTTTGCAGGTAGTTTTTGCTTCCTTGACAGTACTCTTCTTTTTGCTCGCTATTGGTGATGCTACCGAAAGTATTACCCTGAAGCACTTTGCAGGAGTTGATGGGATCTTTTGTGGATTGGCCGCTGTCTATACTGGTGCTGCTCAGGTTATTAACGAGGTGTATGGCAAAACGATACTGCCCTTAGGGCCAATAGAAAAATTGGGTCCTCTTCAACTTACCCGGAATTCAAAGGAGTCATCAATAGTTAATTAAACGAGTGTCATAATTAAAAGAAATGACAATGCCCCAGTTACTGAATTATGCAACTGGGGCGTTGTTTTTATAGCATAAACACTGATAACTGTTCAAAAAATAAAAACCACAACTGACCTCTATAAACTAAATTTTATATTTGCCAACCTTAAAACAGTTGCATGAGCGAAGAAAAAAGTTTGAATTTTATAGAAGAGATCATTGAAGAGGATCTAAAGAGTGGAAAATATAATTCCATTATAACCCGTTTTCCTCCGGAGCCGAATGGCTATTTACATATAGGTCATGCTAAAAGCATTTGCCTGAACTTTGGTTTAAGCAAAAAATACGGTGGTTACACAAACCTTCGGTTCGATGATACAAACCCTGTAACTGAAGAAACTGAATATGTTGAAAGTATCAAAGAAGATGTAAAATGGTTGGGCTTTGAATGGAAAAACGAGCTTTTTGCTTCAGATTATTTTGAGCAATTGTATGCCTTTGCCCTTACGCTAATTCGCAAAGGACTGGCTTACGTAGACGACTCTTCGGCTGAAGAGATTGCTGCTATGAAAGGTACGCCCACTGAACCAGGAAAAGATAGTCCTTTTCGAAACCGCAGTATCGAAGAAAATCTTCAGCTTTTCGAAGAAATGAGAGCTGGAAAATATCCCGATGGTTCTAGGGTGCTTCGTGCAAAAATTGATATGGCTAGTCCAAACATGCACATGCGCGATCCAGTTATCTACCGTATCAAGCATGCCCATCATCACCGTACTGCTGATAAATGGTGCATCTACCCAATGTACGACTTTGCTCATGGCCAAAGCGATAGCATTGAAAATGTTACACACTCAATTTGTACTCTGGAATTTATTCCCCATCGTGAACTGTATGAGTGGTTTATAAATAAATTGGAAATATTTCCTTCCAGGCAATATGAATTTGCTCGTTTGAACCTCACCTATACAGTAATGAGCAAACGCAAACTACTGCAATTAGTACAGGAGAAATATGTTGAAAGCTGGGATGACCCTCGCATGCCTACAATTAGTGGTCTACGCCGTAGGGGATATACGCCTGAATCGATCCGGGATTTCTGCGACCGCATTGGTGTAGCGAAAAGAGAAAATCTTATTGATGTTGGCCTTCTGGAGTTTTGTGTGCGCGAGCATTTAAATAAAGTGGCCCTCCGGCGTATGGTTGTGTTCGACCCATTAAAAGTGGTCATAACAAATTACCCCGAAACACAAGGTGCTGAAATGCTGGTTGGTGAAGATAATCCCGAAGATCCGGCAAGCGCTAACCGTGAAATTCCTTTTGGAAAAGAATTGTACATAGAACGTGAGGATTTTATGGAAAACCCGCCAAAGAAGTTTTTCCGTCTTTTCCCTGGCGGCATGGTACGTTTGAAACATGCATATATTATCAAATGCGATGAAGCTATCAAGGACGAAGCTGGTAATATCACTGAACTACATTGCACCTATATCCCTGAGAGTAAAAGCGGAAGCGATACTTCTGGAATTAATGTCAAAGGCACCCTGCATTGGGTAGCAGTGCAAAACGCTATAACTGCCGAGGTGCGGCTATATGATCGTTTATTCCAGGTGGAGGACCCTTCTAGTGAAGAAGGAGATTTTAAAGATTATATAAATGAAAATTCTCTGCAAACAGTAACTACAGCTTATGCTGAACCAGCATTGAAAAATGCAAAAATGAACGAACGCTACCAGTTTCTTAGGAAAGGTTATTTCACCTTGGATACAAAAGATACATATGCGCGGTTGGTATTCAACAGGACTGTAACCCTTAAAGATACTTGGGCAAAAGAGCAGAAAAAGGGATAATGTTTTGAAAATTGAAAAAATGTAGCTACCCTGTTTTCTGTTTCCAACTAGGCATAATAACAGAAAACAGGGTATGTGATTATTATGTTATCCTTTCGTGAATCTGTAGCCATCTGTTTCTACGTATTCATTTTGCTTTGTTACTACTGCCTGAACTTTCCCATTACTGATTTCAAATCGGACTGAAAATATTCCATATTCAATATTATTATATTGCATAAGCCATTCTCCATTATCCATGTAAACTAATGTCGCATGCAAATCAGGGTGTGTATTGAAGCTGATTTTTAATTTATTCCCAGTCTGGGTAATAGTGATGGTTCCATATAATTCATTGTTATAAACACCTGTGTAGGAGTTTAATGGTAGCTCCGGCTTTTTATTCTTTATTCTTGCTTTCCAGCCGTCAATATTATTCAGCTGTTCCTCCATTCCTTTTTTAAAGCCGGGCAGCTGTTGCAAACTGCGGTTTACATATGGCATTCCTAAATATGCGTCGAGAATTTGGTAACGTAGCGCTTCAAAGAATCCCTGGTTGTCGTTATTGGTTAAAATCGCAATCCCTAATCTTTCCTCAGGTACAAAACACACATTGCTTACCATTCCGGCTGCACCACCAGTATGGGAATATACAGCACGGCCGTTGTAATCATATGCTGTTAACCCTAATCCATAGCCTCTGAAATGTATTGGAAATATTGAGGATTTGCGGCTACTGGTTATTATATTGATATCCCTGGTCTTTTGTAAGACTTGAAAAGGCAAGATCTGCCGCCCTTTGAAGCGTCCGCTGTCCAACTGCAGCAATAGCCAGTGTGAAAGATCGCTTACATTACTGATAATAGATGCCGCAGGGGCGAGATTATTCCAATTGTCGTAGGGTACTTTCTGCAAAGTTCCTGTGTAGCTTGTTGTATAAGGAGTAGCTGCATTCTTCTGTTCTCCAATTCCTGTTGAAAGTATCATAGTACTTTTCATTTGCAATGGCAATACAATACTATCTCTGATAAAATCTTCCCAGCTTTTGCCAGTTACTATTGGAATTACCTCTCCTGCGGTTAAGTAGCAACTATTGCAATAACCATAATCCTGCCGGAATACTTGTGATGGTTTCAGCAATCCCATGCGTTGCATGATTTCCTGCCTGTTCAGTTTTGTATTCCAAAAGGTCATATCACCTTGGAAGGTTTTAGTTCCAATCCGGTGAGATAGCAAATCCCGTATTGTAACTAGTCTGGTACTTGTGGAATCATACAGTCTATAGTCAGGAAAATATTTAGTGATCGGATCGTTCAAAGAAAGCTTCCCTCTGGTTTCTAAAAGAGATAATGCTGTTCCTGTAAACAACTTCGTATTACTGGCGATCATAAACAGCGTATGCTCGTCAACAGGCTCCCTGGTTTGAATGTTTCGAACACCATAACCCTTTAAAATATCTGTTTTGCCATCTTTTACAATAACAATGGATAATCCTGGTAAAGCCCAGTCTTTCAATCCCTGTTGAATATACTTGTCTAAGCTATCTTTAATAAAGTCGGGTACTTGTGCAGTTGCAATCTGCTTTATAATAATAAAGGAAAGCAACAAGTAAAGCTTTTTCATTCTTAATAAAGAAATGTTGAGTTGTTATTGCCGTATTTACCTGTTCAAGATTTCTTTCGCTTCATAGTTCAACGTATCGAGAACAACTGCATGAATATCTTTTTCTTTTTGATTCAGAATGATTTCTAGCAATTGTTTATTCAAATCTGTGGCCCGGGCGTCAGGTGGTAATACATTGGCAATCTGATTGATCGTGATCATATTCTGATCTTTGAGATTGCGTACAGCCTCCCAGGCAACACGGCTCACATAAATCTGTTGTGAGGAGTTGTACTCAAACTCCTGTTTAATGTTATCTATCAAGACCATTTGCATTTCTTTAGCAGTGTATTGAGGTTGACTCACACGGCTAATCAGGTTAGGGAGAGCAATCCTTTCAGTTAGCATAACAAGTCGCTCATAGGCCTGCAGTTGTAGCGGAATAGAATTGAAAAATTCTTTCGGAGCTTGGATTTTTTTTGGTTTTTTAGATTGAAAGTAACTTACGATAGCAATAAATAGAGCCACAACTGAAATAATAAGTGAAATAGAGGTTTCTTCCATAAATTTTGTGTTTGAAGAAAAGTTTGAAGTATCCTAGGCGTTTAAACTTTTCAGACCGCAAAAATAAAGAAGTTGTGAAACTGCAATTCCATGACAATTGTTTTGTTCAGCTATTAATAAATTTGTTTTATGGAAATAATAACACAATCACCAGTGAGATTTACTGAAGGTGCATTACAGGAATTGATGCGTTTGATGAGTGAGCCAGGCTTTGATAAGTCGAATTATTTACGAATTGGCGTAAAAGGTGGCGGTTGTTCCGGGCTTTCTTATGTGTTGGGATTCGATCAAAAAAAGGATGCTGACCAGCAATATGAGTTTGAGGGGCTTACCTTTATAATGGAAAAAGCACATGAGTTATACCTTTTCGGAATGGAAATTGACTGGCAGGGGGGATTAAATAGTCGCGGCTTTACCTTTAGAAACCCAAATGCTTCTTCTACTTGTGGATGCGGAACCAGTTTTGCCGTATAAGTAAATAGTCAACTTATTTCAGGACTTTTCTTCGACAATCCATACAAGGTCGCCAACTTCTAAAACCGTGGTAGATTCAGGATTTAGAATGCGTTTTCCATTTCTTTCTATCCCTACCACTAAGGCTGTGGCATTTTTTCGAATCCCGGATTCGCTGATTGTTTTATTGACAAAAGGAGAGTCATGCATGATTGTGAACTTTTCTAACTCTACTTGAATGTCTTTTTGACTTTCTAATAATTTCTTATCAGGTCGAAGGATAGCATTCATTTTCTTTTCCTGTACATCTGTACATATGATATATAATTTATCTCCAGGAAAAATGCAATCATCTTTTTTGGGTATGGTAATGGTCAGTCTGCCACGCTTGATCATAGCTATATTGATACCGATCTGTTCCCTCCATCTTAATTCTCCAAGTGTTTTACCAATCACTGCTGATTCTGGCAAAATATCAAATGTTGTAAGATGTGCATCCCAGGGAGCTAGGGCTGCATTTCTTTTGCCTGCTTGTAATTCCATTGCTTTTAACTCTTCTTGTAACTCCTTGTCATTCAGATTACTTATAAACCTTTTTTCCAAAGCATCGTAAAGTGTCTGAATTTTTTTGCGGAGGATACTAAAAAGTGTAGCCATCAATACCGCCGCATATAAAGCTATGGCAAATGAAAAAAATCTGCTGAGTAAAAAGATGATAAAAAACAAGGCGAGACTGAGCTTGATGCCTCGCATCAACCAAATGGGGCCTTTATATTTTTGTTGGGCAAAAATTCTTGCAAATGAGTCTGTTTGCTCGTTTCTGACTGTTAGCCCCCATAAAAAAGGTGCCATCAGCAATAAGGTAAGTGCCGACGCTGCAACAGGTCCAAAACTGTCATCAAGATATATGCCCACCCATGGCAATACATAGTAAGCAGAAAGATAAATAATGGCTATGATGATTACCGAGAATAATATCAGGTTAATCAAAAATTCCTTTATAACTTTCTGCCAGTCGCTCACCGATGTGAGTGTTACTGCTTCAGAGCTATACTTGGCCAACGAAGTCTTTAACCTTTCAGGAAGATTTTTTTCGATCCAATTAAATAAAGGTGTGCTAGCCCTGATAAGATAAGGCGTTGTAAAAGTTGTGATTCCTGATACGGCTACAATTGTGGGATAAAGGAATTCGCTAGTGACTTTTAAGCTATTACCTAGAGCGGCAATAATAAAAGAAAACTCTCCAATTTGTGCAAGACTCATGCCCGTTTGTATGGATACCTTAAGCGTGTTGCCCGAGATAAAGGCTCCAAATCCTGTAGTAAGTATTTTACCTAAAATACAAACCCCTGTAATGAGAAGTATTGGCCCTATATATTCTGCCATCATTCCCAGGTTAATCAGCATGCCAACCGAAACAAAAAAAATCGCCCCGAATAGATCTTTGACAGGCCTTACTAGATGTTCTATGGTTTCTGCCTTTGTCGTTTCTGCAAGCAGAGAACCCATAACAAAGGCGCCAAGAGCAGGAGAGAACCCTGCTTGTGTTGTTAAAAAAACCATCAGTAGGCACATGGCAATGGATACGATTAAAAGAATTTCATCATTCAATATGTTGCTCGCCTTCTTTAACAAAGAGGGAATAAAAAAGATGCCTGTAATAAACCAGAGTATAAGAAAAAAAGCAAGTTTGAGTATGGATATAAACGTATCAATACTGACTACCTGCTTTGTAGTAGTGAATGTGGACAGCAGGACAAGAATGGCAATTGCAATGATGTCTTCAACGATCAGGATGCCGAAGACTAATGTAGCGAACTTTTTCTTCTTTAAATTCAGTTCGTCAATCGCCTTTATAATAATGGTTGTCGACGAAATGGCAAGTAAAGCTCCAAGGAAAATGCTGTCCATAAATGACCAGCCTAGCAATTGCCCTGTTGCATAACCTATTACTGACATACCTACAGCTTCCGCTGTAGCAGCTACAGAGGATGACCCTCCAACATGTACCAGCTTTTTAAAACTGAATTCAAGACCTAGACTGAATAGAAGAAAAATAACACCTATTTCCGCCCATACTTGTACATTATGTACTTCTAGGATAGTTGGAAAAAGCGTGAAATTCGGACTTACCAATATGCCTGCAATGATATAGCCAAGGACAAGCGGTTGTTTCAACTTTCTAAAAAGTAAAGTTATGGCAGCCGCTGCTCCCAGTATCAATGCAAGATCCGTGATTAATGGTGGTAAGTGATTCATATGCTCATAACCATGTTCGATCCAAAAATAAATAAAAGCAACCGTTAAGACGCCTACAGATAATCCTATAAAAAAGCAAAAAGGCCTGTATTCGAATACAGGCCTTTTTAATAAATACTTATCTATAATACTTATGCTGTTGTCTTAGTTTTTACTGGTTCTTTATGCGAAGAAATGAAGTCTTCACCCAACACTTTCTTCCCACCTAAGTCAACCAATACTGGAGCAGCTACAAATACTGAAGAGTAAATACCAACGGCAACACCGATCAGCATGGCAAATGCAAAGCCACGGGTAACCTCACCACCTACCAGGAACAGGATCAGGAGCGTCAGGAACACTGTCAGTGATGTCATAATGGTACGGCTTAGCGTATCATTGATAGCTTTATTAATGATGGTCTCTTTGGTAGCTCCAACCATTTGCTTGCTGTATTCACGAATTCTGTCAAAGATTACCACGGTATCGTTCATAGAGAAACCGATAACTGTTAATACCGCAGCGATAAAGTGTTGGTCAATCTCCAGAGGGAATGGCACAACATCTTTTAAGAATGAGAATACGATCAAGGTTACCAGTACGTCGTGCAATAATGAAACGATAGTACCAAGTGAATATCTCCAGTCGCGGAAGCGAATAAAGATATAAATCGCAATAATCAGCACAGACCAGAACGTAGCCCATTGAGCACCCTTCTTCAAGTCATCGGAAATAGTTGGCAATACTTTAGTTGAACCAAGTACGTGTTGTTGATCAAATTGCTGGTAAGTAAGGTTGGCTGGTAGGTGGTTACCTTTTAAGCCGTCTAAAAGCTTATTTTCAACTATAGAGTCAACACCAGGTTTGGTATCATCAATCAGATAGGCTGTAGTGATATCCAGTTGATTGTTTCCTCCGATTGTTTTAATTACCGGACTTTCACCAAATGCTTTTTCAAGGTCATTTCTAACTTTCTCAACATTTACAGTATGATCAAACTTTACGATGTAGCTGCGACCACCTTTAAATTCAACGCCATAATCAAATCCGTGAATAAAAGCACCAATACCTAATAATAACACTAAGAGTGAAATCATGTAGGCAATCTTTCTTTTTTCAATGATCTTGAAATTGGCATGTTGGAATATACTGCGGGAAATGCCTGTGAAATATGTCAGGTGATGGTTTCTTCTCGTAAAGATGTCAGTTACCCAACGGCTCACCAGGATACCGCAGAAAAGTGATAATAACAAACCTATGATCTGTGTAGTGGCAAAGCCTTTCACCGGACCTAAACCAAAAGAAAACAGGATAATGGCTGTTAATAATGTGGTAATGTGACCATCAAGCACTGGAGGCAGCGAACGATGATAACCATCTTTTACAGCTTGTTGATAATTCTTGCCTCTTGTCAATTCTTCTTTAATACGCTCGTAAATCAACACGTTCGTATCCACTGCCATACCAATAGTCAGTACCAGACCAGCTATACCAGGTGCGGTCAATGTTGCTCCCAATCCTGTTAATACGCCAATCGTAAAGAGCAGGTTTAAGATCAGGGCAATGTTAGCCACCCAACCGCTGGTGTTATAATAAACCAGCATAAGGATGAAGATCACGATGAAGGAGATCGCAAAGGACATGATACCGCCATGGATAGCATCTTTACCCAAAGTAGGTCCAACTACTTGTTCCTGAACGATTTTAGCAGGAGCAGGCAGTTTACCAGCTTTCAGGATGTTGGAAAGGTCTGTTGATTCTTCCGGGGTAAAGGAACCAGAGATGCTGGAGTTTCCTCCCTCAATTACATCATTTACTCGTGGCGCCGAATAAACAATGTTATCAAGAACAATGGCAATGAAGCGACCTTTATTAGCACGGGTAAGATCAGCCCATGTGCGGGCACCAGCAGGATTCATCTTCATGCTAACTTCTGGCTGGCCAGTAGTAGGATTGAAGTCTGAACGGGCTTCAACTACAGCTTCACCTTCCAGCGGCGCCTTTTCTCTGCCTTTAGTTTTCACACCATATAAAGCGACAAAGTTTGCTTTTTTGTTTTCTTTGTTTGTTTCAGGAATGCCATACATCCAAACTAAATCAGCAGGGAAGTTGGAACTTACTGCAGGATTCTCAAGGTAACTTCTTACAATTCCTGTATCACGGATAGCAACAAGACCGATTTGACCATTATCAACAGGTTGTCCGGTTTGAGGATTTACCATGAAGCTGATATATTGCCATAATGTTTTTCTGCTGGCAGTATCTTCTTTAACTTTTGGAGCTGCAGCTGTTTTTTGGCCTAGTTCTTCAGAGAGACGGCCGGCTGCAGTATCTTTTTTGCTGGTATCAGCACTTGTCGTAGTATCAGTTTTTGCTGTTGTTGTATCAGCTTCTGGTGCTTTTACACTTTTTCCGCCCATTAAAGAATTGAAAGCTTCATCCGCTTTTCCAATGCTTGGAGCGATTTCACTGATGTTATACACTTCCCAAAACTGAAGATTGGCTGAAGATTGTAAATACTTGCGAACACGCTCCTGATCTTGAATACCAGGCAGTTCTACAGTAATAATACCACGTTCACGATCTGGATTAATGTTAGGCTGAGCAACTCCAAACTGGTCAATCCGGGTACGTAATACGCGGAATGTACGATCAAATGCATCATTTGCTTCCTGGCGGATTTGGCTAATTACTTTATTATCCGAATCAGTGATTTTAATTTTATCCTGTCCGGCAGTGGCAAACAAGGAAGCCAGTCGGCTATTGGGAGCAATCTTTTTGTATTCTTCAGCAAAAAGAGTAACAAAGTCGGCATTGCTGTTGGCTTTACGCAGGTTGGCATTTTCCAGAGCTTTCAGGAAGTTAGGATCTTTTGAGTTGTTCGCCATAGAGCGAAGCAAACCAGACAACTCAACTTCCATCGTTACGTTAATGCCCCCTTGGAGGTCAAGACCAAGGTTTAATTCATTTTCTTTGGCCTGCTGATAAGAGATAGGCCCTTGGATTCCGTAGTGAACAGTTTCATCTTTAGTGCTGTCCAACAATCTTTTCAGGCGCTCTTTGAATGCCAGTTCTTTTGTAGTGGAGTCAGCATTAGGGAAATTTGCGGAAACAAATTGGTTTGCCTTTGCTTCCATCTTGTTTTCATGACTACGTACTACCCATGTGAATGAGAGTTCGTAGATAGAATAGAGGATTAATAGAACAGTGAAAAATCGGACCAGGCCTTTCAATTGCATACACAGTATTTTTTAAGAGGGGCAAATATAGTTTTTTCAGATTACATTCCTTTCTTAAATAACAACCCTTTTAGAGAGTAAAATGAGCCTCCATAACGGGATTTATAGATCTAAATAAAGTATTTATAGATGAAATCCTGCTGACTTGACCACGAATCTGGTCCCTGCTGATAAAAATCATAATTCTAAACTCCTTAATTTTGCCCCCCAAAAATTACCTCAATGGAAATCTCATCGCTGTTAAAACGTTTTAACGAACCCGAAACCCTGAAAATGGCCAAATTGGGCCGTGAATTGCGGGCTCAGGGACATGATGTAATTGATCTGAGTGTTGGTGAACCAGATTTTGATGTGCCAGCACATATTAAAGAAGCTGCAAAAAAGGCTATTGATGACAATTGGAGCCATTATTCTCCGGTTCCTGGCTATCCTGATCTTCGGGAAGCTGTTTGTCATAAGTTGAAGAGAGATAATAATCTTGACTATACAATTGAAAATATCGTAGTTTCAACAGGCGCAAAACAAAGCCTTGCAAATGTCATCTTGAGTATTGTTGACGAAGGCGATGAGGTGATCATTCCCACTCCTTACTGGGTAACCTATGCGGCTCTTGTGCAAATTGCCAGGGGTGAGGTAGTTGAAATCAAATCAAGCCTTAAAAGCGGGTATAAAATTACGCCAAAGGAACTTGAGGCTGCCATTACTCCAAAAACTAAGGCTTTTATGTTCTCTTCTCCTTGCAACCCTAGTGGTTCCATCTATTCTAAAGAAGAGCTGGAAGGTTTGGCCGAAGTATTCCGGAAATACCCCAATATCTATATCATTTCCGATGAAATTTATGAATACATCAACTATGTAGGCGATCATACCAGCATTGCCGAATTGGATGGTATGAAAGAAAGAACCATTGTTGTAAATGGTTTGAGTAAAGGTTTTGCCATGACAGGATGGCGTCTTGGTTATATCGCTGCACCTAAAGATGTTGCCAAGGCTTGTGAGAAGCTCCAGGGTCAATTTACAAGCGGTACCAACTCTGTTGCTCAAAAAGCTGGTGTGGTTGCCTTAACTGCACCCTTGGATGCTACTATAGAAATGGTAAAAGAGTTCGAACGTCGTAAAAACCGTATCGTTGAATTGTTAGGTAAAATCGATGGCCTGGAATTGGCTATGCCTGATGGAGCTTTCTATGCGTTTCCAAGAGTAGATGCTTATTTTGGTAAGAAAGCAGAAAACGGTGACGTGATCAATAATGCTGATGATCTTTGTATGTACCTTTTGAATACGGCTCATGTATCTTCCGTAACAGGTTCTGCATTCGGCAATAATGAGTGCATTCGCTTTTCTTATGCCAATAACATGAATAATATTGAAAAAGCTATGGCGCGCATAGCTGACGCATTAGCAAAGTTGAAATAGTTAGGGTATTATCAGTAGAATTAAATCTTTGGTTTGGTTATAATATTAAAAACCTCCTGAAAAGGAGGTTTTTTTCTGCTGAATGTGTTTAAGGTTGGTTATTCAGCTAACACCAAATGTAAGCTATGGCCAAAATATTTCGCTATATTATTTATTAGTAAGACTTAGAAGTGTTTTGTGGAGTTCTAAGATTTGTGGTATTACCAGTTTCTGTTCATTATTCTCTATAATAAAATCACAAAGACGCATCTTTATTCCCTCGTCTATCTGCTTATTCATCCGCGCCAACACTTCTTCCCGGCTTACGCCGTCTCGGTCCATGACTCTTTTGATACGAAGGTGTTTGGGCGTACTGATGCCAATCACATAATCCAGGCCAGCCACTGAACCACTCTCAAATAGTAGGGCAGCTTCCTTAATTACATAGGGCGCTGTTTGTTGTTCCATCCATTGTTGGGCATCTTTTATGGTTAGTGGGTGTACGAGTTTATTGAGAAGTTGTAGCTTTTGAGCGTCATTAAAAACAATTGCCGCTAGTTTTTGGCGATTGATCTGGTCCCCTGTATAAATATCCTCACCAAAATGTTTTTTCATGCTTTCCATTAATTCTTTATTGGTGTGATACAACCTTTTGGAGACGGCATCTGCATAATAAACAGGTACGTTCAATAGTTCAAAGACTTTTGCAATTGTAGTTTTCCCGGAACCAATTCCTCCGGTTAGACCAATTTTTAACATAAGAAGATCTGTTGATGATCAAAGTTAAATTTGTCAGGTACGGTATTTAATCCGTAAGCTAATACTGTAATTGTATAGAAATAAAAAGGGAAGTGTTGTTTGTACACTTCCCTTAAATATAATTATAATACAGCATTATTTAGTTGCAACTGGTGCTGTAGTTCCCTTGTTTAACTGGTTGGTCCACTCCATTGAAATCGCACTTTTTTCGATCTTGATGTAGCTACCTGGGCTCACTTCTAGATTAATGGTGCCATCCTCGTTTAGATTGTTCACCTTTCCATGGATCCCAGCTATAGTTACTACTTTATCACCTTTTTGAAGGTTATCGATAAATGTTTTTTGCTGCTTTGCTTTTTTCGCCTGAGGACGGATAAAAAACAGCCAGAAAACAACGATCATCAAACCTAAAAAGATGAATTGGAATCCGCCACCCCCTGGTGCTGATTGTAATAAATACATGTTGTGAATGATTAAATGAATAAAAATTTATTGGACTACTTCTACTCTGAAGTTTAATTGGTGATAAGTACTATTTACCGTGTTGGCTAAAACGGATATCATTTTATTATGTTCGCCTTCACTTTGATTATTGCTGTCAAACTTTCCTTTGATAACACTTTCTTCCCCTGGAGCTATTGGCTCTTCTGGTTTTTCAGCAACTGTACATCCGCAGCCAGGGCGAACTTCCTGTATAATCAGGGGCTTTTTACCGATATTTTTAAAACGCCAGGTAATCTCTACTACCTGGCCTTTTTTCACTTTACCAATATTCTGGCTCATCGAATCTAGCCATTGAATAGCGGTAAAATTAGCAGAGTCTGCAATAGCATTAGTTGTCGAGGGAGCAGAATTGGTGGTTTTGGAATCAGTTTGATTGCAGGCGAATAAAACTGAAACAGCAAATGCCAGGATAAGTGGTCGCATATAAAAAAATATTATTAGCCGTGCAAAAGTAATAGAATCCTTGTTTATGCTTTTCTAAAATCAGTTTTGTGCAACTTACCTTGCTGTACCAGTTCCTTATGGATATTATCGAGAATTCCATTTACAAACTGTCCGCTTTGTTGTGTGCTGTATTCCTTCGCCAGGTCTATGTATTCATTAATACTAACTTTTGGAGGAATGGTATCGAAATAAAGGAATTCTGCAACACCCATCTTCATGATGATCATATCGAGAATGGCGATCCGCTCGGCATCCCAGTTTTTGAGTTTAGGAACAATCAATTCTTCAAGGTGTTCAGACTTTTCTGTAACAGTTTGCAGCAAACTTTTGGCAAACTGCATTTTGTCTGGTGATACAATTTCGCGGAAATTTAATGATCCTGGCTTATGTATATAGCTCTTCAGCAGTTGAATAACCATGTCTGAATCATCATTCCAGTTAATAAAAAGTTCATCCATATGCGCTTCAAACAATTCACTTGGAAGCAATAATTCTTCTAAAATAAAATCTAATATGGCCTTTTCATCTTGGTTATTTCTTTCTGGCGTCGAAATGTACTTTTTATATTCAGGCGTCTCACACAACTGCACATAAAACTTTCGAACCAATTCCTTGTCTAGCTTTTGCTGTGGTTTTATCGTTCCCAGGAGGGCTCCATAAGATACATCCTCCTTGATACGCCATATAATTTCATTGCCTGAAATTTTGGTATTGACATTGAGGTCCTCATTACTTGGAAGATGCTTTGAGGAACGAACAAATGCATCAGTTTCTGCATATGCCGGGATTTCAGTGAAAAAGTGAATGAGGTAGACTAGTAATTCCGTAGATTGATCAAAATGCTTTTGCAGTAGTCTGGCCGGCTCTCCAGGTTTAACTTCCTGTTCCAGGGTGGCTATCGTATATAGTGCCTGCATCACCTTCACCCTTATATTTCTTCTGCTAATCATAGAACTGTTTAAGCCGGCGAAGATAGTAAAGTTTAGGGTTTATTGGGTTGAGGTTTCTAGTTTGCTCTGACACCTGGGAAGGAAACTGATACATACCAACTGCCAGAAAATGGCATGCGTCTGCTATATTTGGGAATTTTTTAATCAATTGTGGGTGAACTGAAAATTTGACACAAACACTGAACTTTTTTTCTCCTTTTGTGCTTTCTTTTTTTCTAAAAGCATTGTTAATGGCTGAAAACTGAAATTTTTTCCGTTTCTGGTGCGCTGGCATAATTATCGTTTACCTTTGGCCGTCCCTGCTCAAGGGTGATTATAATCATTTCACTTAAAAACTAAAATCACATACGTATGGCTAACAAACTGAATGTTACCCCTCTGCACGACAGAGTGATCGTGAAACCGGCTGCTGCAGAAGAAAAGACTGCCGGTGGTATCATTATTCCTGACACAGCTAAAGAAAAACCGCAGCGTGGTACTGTAATTGCCGCTGGTCCTGGTAAAAAAGATGAGCCTGTTACCGTAAAGGAAGGCGACATTGTATTGTATGGCAAGTATGCTGGAACTGAGATCTCCATCGAAGGTGAAGATTTCCTGATCATGAGAGAAAGTGACATTCTGGCAATAGTGTAAATTAAACTTCGCAAACGGAGTTGAATGAGCTTTCATTAGGATTGAATCAAATCGTAATTCTAAAATCGTAAATCGTAAATCGTAAATTAATTAATATGGCAAAACAATTGTTTTTTGATACCGATGCCCGCAATAAAATGAAAAAGGGCGTTGATGCTTTAGCAAATGCTGTAAAAGTTACATTAGGCCCTAAAGGACGCAATGTTGTAATCGAGAAAAAATTCGGTGCTCCTTCTGTTACAAAAGACGGTGTATCTGTAGCAAAAGAAATTGAATTAGAAGACGCCATTGAAAATATGGGCGCTCAAATGGTAAAAGAAGTAGCTTCTAAAACAGCTGATGTTGCTGGTGATGGTACTACTACTGCAACTGTTTTGGCTCAGTCAATTATCACTGAAGGTTTAAAGAACGTAGCCGCTGGTGCCAATCCAATGGACCTGAAACGTGGTATTGAAAAAGCTGTTCGTGTTGTTGTTGAAAACCTGCGCGCACAGTCCCAGTCAGTTGGTGATGACAACAAAAAAATTGAGCAGGTAGCTACCATTTCTGCTAACAATGACTACGAAATTGGTAAGCTGATCGCTGAAGCTATGGCAAAAGTTTCTAAAGATGGTGTGATCACTATCGAAGAAGCTAAAGGTATCGAAACCGGTATCGAAGTAGTAGAAGGTATGCAGTTCGACCGTGGTTATATTTCTCCTTATTTCGTAACCAACAGCGAAAAAATGGAAGCAGAACTGGATAATCCTTACATCCTGATCTATGACAAAAAGATCAGCAGCATGAAAGATATCCTCCACATCCTTGAAAAAGTTGCCCAACAAGGTGCTCCTTTAGTGATTATCTCTGAAGACCTGGAAGGGGAAGCTTTGGCTACTCTGGTTGTAAACAAACTGCGCGGAACTTTAAAAGTTGCTGCTGTTAAAGCTCCTGGCTTCGGAGACCGCAGAAAAGAAATGCTCCAGGACATCGCTATCCTTACAAAAGGTATCGTGATTTCTGAAGAACAAGGTTACAAACTCGAAAATGCTGACCTTACTTATTTGGGTAAAGCTGAAAGAGTGGTGATCGATAAAGACAACACTACTGTAGTTGGTGGCCGTGGCGAAAAAGATGCTATCCAGGCTCGTATCAACCAAATCAAATCTCAAATTGAAAATACTACTTCCGACTACGATCGCGAAAAACTGCAGGAGCGTCTTGCTAAATTGAGCGGTGGTGTAGCTGTATTGAATGTTGGTGCTGCTACTGAAGTAGAAATGAAAGAAAAGAAAGATCGTGTAGATGATGCATTGCATGCTACCCGCGCAGCTGTTGAAGAAGGTATCGTTCCTGGTGGTGGTGTTGCTTACGTTCGTGCTGTTGATGCATTAAGCAGCCTGCAAACTTTGAACAATGATGAAGCTACAGGTGTACAAATCGTACGTCGTGCTTTGGAAGAACCACTTCGTCAGATTGTTGAAAACTGCGGTATCGAAGGTAGCGTAGTAGTAAACAAAGTAAAAGAAGGCAAAGGCGATTATGGTTTCAATGCACGCACTGAACAATATGAAAACCTGATTGGTGCTGGTGTTATTGACCCAACTAAAGTAAGCCGTATCGCATTGGAAAATGCAGCTTCAATTGCTGGTATGTTGTTAACTACTGAATGTGTAGTAGCTGACAAGCCAGAGCCTAAAACTGCTTCTGCTCCTGCAATGCCAGGCGGTGGTATGGGCATGGATTACTAATTCAGCAACTTTACAAGTTAAATTGATAAAAAGCCCCACTTTTAGGTGGGGCTTTTTCATATCCATGCCTGAAAGGAAGATAATTTGTTAAATTTATCATACTTATTATATGTATCTTATTCATTTTCTTTTCTGGTCAGGTTTTTGTCACTTTTTTGCTTCCCTCAACCAAATTGTTGAATCCAAAATCATGACCTATGTTAGTGAGAATCTTTTCATGGCTCAAGAATCAGCTCAACAGGCGCAAGACTAAGCGAAATCAGAAGTTTAATCCGGATAACCCATTTTTGATACAATAGCTTTTATTTTTAAATAATCTTTGTTAAATTCGTAAAGCAAGTTTTTTGATGGAATCCTTTTCCTTTTAACCTGTTAATCTTTCCGGGAAAAACCTGGTATCCTGTCTGGAAAGTATGCCAAGTATGGTATTCGGGTTGAAGCCATCTGTTTGAATTTATTTGAACCCCCTTTTAATACTGGGGGTTTTTTATCATCAATATGCACACATTGGATAAGCGTGAAATGGATGGTGACTTAACAAAATATTGTTTTACGCATAGTCATTGTCGTTAAAAAGAAATACTATATTTACATAGCAAGTTTGAGCCTCGCATTTAGTAAAGCGTATAATTAATCTGTTAAGTTATCTTCTACTCATTAGTTGCCTTTTCTTTCCTGCCTCGACTCAGATGCATTTTTTAATTGATTAAAATCTAAGCATGAACATTTACGTTTCTAATTTAAGCTTCAACATTCAGGATGAAGACTTACAACAATTTTTCTCCGAATATGGCGAAGTAACTTCTGCCAAAGTAATTAACGACAAATTCACTGGAAAGAGCCGTGGATTTGGTTTCGTTGAAATGCCAGACAAAGCAGCAGCTCAAAAAGCTATTGCTGAGTTAGATGGAGGTACCGTTGATGGAAGAACGATCAAAGTTGTTGAAGCAAAGCCTAGAGAAGACAGACCTCAAAAAGGTGGTTTTCGCGGAAATGGCGGCGGTTTCAACAAAAATCGTTGGTAAGATATTGCAATGATAACAACCAAAAGCCCCGGATTTCCGGGGCTTTTGGTTGTTATAGACTTCTGGTTATTGGCTCGCTGATTCAGTTGGCTTCGACATATACTGGCGCATGAAATCAATTTTACCATCTTTATTAATTCGCCAAATTTCGTGCAGCAAGACCGTGGTTTTATTGCTATTCATATCTGTATCTTCTTCTCGTCCCCATACCAAAACCCAATCTTCGTTCCTATCAATACTCTTGGTCGGCATCCAGGCTTCTATTGTGCTCTTGGAGCTGGCAAGAGAGCCCCTGAACTTCTTTGCCAGGTACATAGCAGAATCTCTCCCTTTCACAGACTGACCGTTTGGAAACATCATGAATACCGTATCGGCAAACATATCTGCGTGCCGGTCTGTTACATTGTCATCCCAGTCCTTCCAAATATCCAGTATAAGTTTGCCATGAGCTGGATTCCCAGGCATAAATTTGGAAGAATACTCTGCCGTATAAGGCATGTCTAATTGTTCTGAAGAATATTCAGCTTTAACCTTCGTCTCTTTTTTATCTGATTTCGCTTTAGCATTTTTCATTTTCTGGTCTTGTGTAAAGGCAATAGAGCAAAAAAGAAGCAACAAAGCTGTAAATACTGGTTTCATTTCTAAAGTTTTAAGGATGACAAATAAATAAATGAGGCAGGTTTCAAGAAAGCACAGCGGCGTTTAAAGAGGGGGGAGAATGATGACATTAAATTACAAAACTTTTTATATCATATTGTACTTGGTTCCATTTATGTATCCGTCATCATTTTATTTACCTCTCTGGCAGAAACATATTTATTTTCTATAAGCCAGAGAAGCATGTTTGCTCTTGCTTGTGCTTCTGATCTACCAAAGGTGGTTTTAATGCGCGGATAACTTACATACTTTACTTCTTCACTGTTTTCCATGATTAGTTGAATACCGTTTATAGAGTTGGGTAAAGCTGCACCAAGTTCTGCTACTGTAAAAGCTGAAACATAGTTACCTTCCTCAATCACCCAATCAGCATCTGCCGATTTGAGCTCCAACGCTATAAAATCTGACTGTATTTTAATTACAATGCCTCTATCATTATAATAGAGTAAGCTTTCTTGAATGATGCCGAATTCTTTCAATCGTTTGGCATGTACGAGAGGACATATCTGATCTTTCAAAACCATTACCAAGTATTTATTTCATTTGATGCCCATATTTTTGGCCGCATCCATAAACATTTACATATAGAAACCCTCCATTCCTGGAGCATTTGCCATGAATCAAAGAGTAAGGATCTAACAGAATTGGGATAATTCTAAATGGCTTAGGATGGGGTAGAGGTGGTAATAAAATTGATATAAATGTAAACTATTATTATTAATTTATATTATAGGTAATTATGATGAAAGGTATGATCAAACCTATTGGTTGTTTATACCATCTATACTTAATTTAGCAATACTCAATTAACATTGCAGTCAGTAAAAATATTATAGTATGAATAAAATCAGATGGGGCATACTAAGCACAGCAAAAATTGGCAGGGAAAAGGTAATTCCGGCTTTGCAAAAAGGAAAATATTGCGATGTCATTGCAATTGCTTCTAGAAATATCGAGCAGGCTCAGGCAGCCGCAAAAGCCTTGGGTATCCCAAAGGTTTATGGAACCTATGAAGAGTTATTAAGTGATTCTGATATTAATGCGATCTATATTCCTCTGCCAAACCATATGCATGTGGAATGGGCAATGAAAGCTCTGGAGGCAGGCAAGCATGTATTATGCGAAAAACCCATTGGGCTTTCATCAGCAGAGGCCATTAAACTCCTGGATGCTGCACAACAGATGCCTCACCTTAAAATAATGGAAGCATTTATGTATCGCTTTCATCCGCAATGGCAGCATGTCAAAAAACTGGTAGATGATGGTAGCATCGGAACCCTTAAAACAGTTCAGTCCTTCTTTTCTTATTACAATGTCGACATGAATAACATACGCAACCGGAAAGACGCCGGCGGAGGTGGTATAATGGATATTGGCTGCTATTGTATTTCGATTGCACGCTTCCTGTTTAACAGAGAGCCTGAAAGGGTAGTGGGCACTGTAGAATATGATCCAAACTCGCAAACTGACCGACTTGCATCAGGTATCCTTGACTTCTCGACCGGGACTTCCACATTTACTTGTTCTACCCAATTGATGCCATACCAAAGAGTAAACATTTTGGGTACTGAGGGCCGCATAGAAATCGAAATACCTGTAAATGCACCGCCTGATAAACCAACTCGTATATGGCTTCATTTAAAAGAGGGAACCGAGGAAATTGTGTTTGACCCGGTAGACCAGTATACCTTACAAGGAGATGCTTTTTCAAAGGCAATATTGGAAAATACTCCTGTTCCAACTGATCTGGAGGATGCCATTAATAACATGAAAGTGATCGAAGCTCTTTTCCAAAGCTTTGAGAAGAATACATGGCAGAAACCCTAAATTTCCATTACCATCGCCAGGTTTTAAAACCCGGCGATGGTAACAAAATATACACCATCTATTCTTTTACTAGATTTCCTTCTTGCTGTAATTCTATAAGCAATTTGTCAACAAGTTCTTTGCTCATTGCCTTTATGTTATTGTTATACTGCTCCAAATATTTCCAGGTAAGTTTTTTGGTTGATTGAAATGCCTTCAATGAGATGCCTTGGTCACGGTTAGGAACAGTGACTTCACCTTTTTTAGTTTCGACATTATCTTTCAGCAGCCGGTAAGACACAACCATTTCCTCTGTTTGGGGCTCAATATAAATATGCTCCCAACCCGTGTATGCCACAACAAGAAAGATCATCGCGCCTTTGTCTCTCAGAGAAAAAATGGAGGGTACTTTTTCTATAGTAAGCTCCAGCTTTTGCCCATCTAGCTTTTTCTTCAGACCCTTGACATTAGCATAGGGCAATATCGTATTACTTAAATTAGAAACAGGTATATATGGATTTAAAGTTGACGTAGAGTAAAACTCCCATTGATAGTAAAATAAAGCAGGAATAAACTTGGTTTTGCCCTTCTTTGTTTCAGAAAGCCTGTCTTTAAAAGGTGTTTTTTCAATTTTTACACTGATGTAATCATTGCTTTTTACCTTAGTCGGAACATCTCTATATTGCTGATCGATCCACTTATCCATTTTTCTCGGAGAAAAGCAACTGGAAAATATAATAACAATAAATAGGAGCGCAATAATAATTGTCTGGTAGGAAAAACTAAAGATAGCAGGTACCTGCCGGCCGAATTTTTTAGAGGATAGAGTAATCATAAGGTCAGTTTTGGCTGATATTGAATAAAGCAGTTTATTTACGCTTACGAAATTAGTCGACGTATTTTAACTGTCAAAAATCTAATACATCTTTAAATCTGCTCAGGTTTCCAATACCATCACCAAAATACCCAGTTTTCTATGATGCATTTTACATTTCCACCCCGACTTATAGAGACCTTACTCCCTAGCTGAAGCATACCTAAGCCGTACTTTAGCTATACATCAGCCGTACTTAAGGCTAGGCTACTTCGACCATCCTTCGATCATCCTTCGACCATCTTTCGACTATGCTTCGATCTGAATTGAGCAAATGCTCCTAAATAAGGGGAAAACAACCTACAGGCAGAACGCCCTGAAAGCCCTGAACGGAGGCAATGGAACTGAGCCTAAAGGTACAAAACCAATCCCCACTTTCCAAGTTTTGAACCCTTCCTCCAACACCCAACAAACTCCCGAAATCCGAAATCCCAAATCCGAAATCTCAATACCCCGTTCTTCATTCGAATCATTCGTATTTATTTCCTAAACTTGCGAGAGTGTAAAAAGTCCAATAGCATGCAGGATACCATTCTCGCCAGGCTTGAAACTTCCCGCAAGGAGTTGCTCGATCTAGGCTTACGTAACCCTTTATTGAATTTTAGGCCTCTTTCCACCAGGGGCGTGCTAATCGTCAACGAGAAGTCCGCCTTGGTATACGATGTGCTTATTGGGCAGGGCAAGAACATGACTTTTGCTCCTAGACCCGAAAAAGAGAAGCAATTAGAGATAATACCTGCTACTACTCCTTCCCAGGAAGTCTACGATACAAAACTCCAGACTCCAGAATCAGAGTCTGTCCTCCAGCATAAATTACTGAATACCTATTATGCCGCCCGTACTAATATTGAAGAACAAGGGGTAAATACCTTATTTCTCGCATTGGGTATGTTGCATTGGTACGAGTCTGAGAATAGTTCAGAAGTACGTAGAGCTCCGTTAGTATTGGTACCCGTTGCATTGGACCGGTCCAACGCACGCGAACGTTTTCGTTTACGCTACACATTGGAAGAAATAGGAGAGAACCTGTCCTTACAAGCGAAGATGAAAGCCGAATTCGGCATTTCAATACCCAACATGCCCGAAGAGGACGACTTCTCATTGGAAAGTTATTTTGATGAAGTCGCATCCGCCACCAATCATTTGCCTCGCTGGAAGGTAGAACGCAATGAAATTGCACTAGGCTTTTTTTCCTTCGGAAAGTTTTTAATCTATAATGATCTTGATGTAACAAATTGGCCGCAAGAAAATAGCCCTTTACACCATCATGTTTTAAAAAGTCTTTTCAATGACGGCTTTAACGAGGCTCCGCCAACAGCCTCAGAAGATGCCCATATTGATAGGGAAACTGTCGCAGATCAGCTTTTTCAGGTAGTGGATGCCGATAGTTCACAATTGTTGGCAATGTTGGCTGTGCATGAAGGACGCAATATGGTCATCCAGGGACCTCCTGGTACAGGAAAATCCCAAACCATCACCAACCTCATCGCAAATGCCATTGGGCAGGGCAAGAAGGTGCTTTTCGTCGCTGAAAAAATGGCTGCCTTGGAAGTAGTAAAGCGTCGGTTAGACAATGCCAATCTGGGTGAAGCCTGCCTGGAGCTGCATAGCCATAAAGCCAATAAAAAAGATCTGCATCAGGAGTTGAGGAAAGTATTGGAACTAGGTAGACCTGCCTTGTACCATCTGCAGCAGGAAGTTGCTTTACTGCACAAGTTGAGAGAAGAATTAAATGATTATAGTTTTGCAATCAATACTGAAATTGGTAAAAGTGGTTTGACCGCCCAGAAGGTGATTGGTTTGTTGCTGCAGTTATCAAAAGCTATTAGCAACCATCAGTTACCTCGCATTGTTTTCCCTGATATTGCTGGCTTGGATAGTGCTAAGATACAAAGGGCCGAAGTCCTTGCTGATAAAATCCAGGCAAGGTTAAAGAGTATAGGAGTGCCTTCTCAATTATTGTTTTGGGGATGTGGTTTAAGGGTAATGCTGCCACATGAACAAGATATACTTTCTGAATTATTGAGATCAGCAAAAGAAGCCGCAGAAGTGCTGAGGGATGAATCAAAGGAAATTGCTGAAGCGATCGGTGTAAAAATACCAGTCAATCGGGAGGAGTCCATGAAGCTGGCATCATGTGCACAATTGCTGTCTATAAAACCAGATCTAAGAGGTTTGAATATCAGGCATGGGGCTTGGTTACACAAACAGGCCGAAATTCAGGAAGTGCTGCAATCAGGTAAGAGGCTGGCTGAATTGCACCGTGCATATGAAGAAATTTTCCTTCCGGAAGCCTGGGATCAGGATGTGTTGGAAATAAGGCAGGAACTGGTGGCCCACGGCAGCAAATGGTATAAGTTCATGATTGGCTCTTATAACAACGCAATCAAAAGGCTTAAGGCCATTAGCAAAAAACCTATACCTCAGGAAACAGAAGATAAATTGAAATGGGTTGACGACCTTCTGGAAGCGAAACGTTTGTCCAACATCTTGAAAGATCACGAGTCTTTGGCGTCTGACTTATTTGGCCTTCGCTGGCAGGGTGCAAGGTCCGCATGGGAAGAGTTAAATTCTGCTGCAATATATCTGGTCTCTGTCCATCAGCAATTGGCTGATAACATCGTTCCAAAAGAGATCCTGGATTATCTGGACTTGCACCAGAGTCCAGCCATTGCTGCTGATTTCTATAAAGTATTACTCGAAGTACTAAGTATTCATGGAAAGATTATAGGTGAAGTTGTGTCAAAAACTGCTTTCAATGAATCGGTCCGATTCCAGGGTAAAACCCTATTGCACCAGCCTTTCGAATACCAAATGCAGTTGCTTTCATCCTGGGCAGGGAATATTAGTGACATACATCTTGCCATTTCATGGAATAACCTGGCTGATATTGCTACTGAAGAAAAGCTGCTCAGCATGACAACCGTTGCTGAGAGCTGGCCTGAAGCAAAAGATCTTTTAAAAGCTGCTTTACAAAAAACTTGGTATGAATACCTGTTACAGACAGTGATTAATAATAATGCAGCCCTTCGAATCTTTGAACGTACTTCCCATGAAGAGGTGATCAAACAATTCAAACGCCTTGATGCGTTGAATTTCCAATACAACCGTGCCCGTGCAGCATTGCGTCATTGGGAGGGAATGCCCTCAGCTGATGGCGGCGGCCAGGTTACGGTAATTCGTACAGAGTTCAATAAGAAAGCACGTCACCTGCCCATTAGAAAATTGATGGCAGAGGCAGGTCTGGCAATACAAGCTATCAAGCCGGTATTCATGATGAGCCCTCTTTCAATTGCCAATTTCCTGCCACCCGGTGCCTTGCAGTTCGACCTGGTGATCTTTGATGAAGCCAGCCAGGTTCGTCCGGTTGAAGCACTGGGTGCTTTGCTCAGAGGAAAGCAACTGGTTGTTGTGGGGGATACAAAACAATTACCCCCAACCTCCTTTTTCGATACAATGAATAGCGACTGGGAAGATGAAGAAAGCGTTACGGCCGACCTGCCTAGCATCTTGGGTATGTGCGATGCTCAGGGTGCCCCGCAACGTATGTTGCGTTGGCACTACCGTAGCCGGCACGAGTCCCTGATCCAACTGTCCAATCATCATTTCTATGAAAACAAACTGGTTGTATTTCCTTGTCCTGGATCGAAGCACAATGCCGGTCTGCTTTTCCATCATTTAAAAGATACCGTTTACGACCGTGGCAACACCCGCACCAATGCAAAAGAAGCTGAAATAGTCGCTGAAGCAGTATTGCAACATGCTCGAAAGCACCCTGGCCTGAGTCTAGGCGTAGTAGCCTTTAGTACCGCTCAGCGTGAGGCCATACAAGATGCACTGGAGATTAGTAGAAAGAACAATCCTGATATAGAAACTTTTTTCAACAGTCATGCACATGAGCCTTTTTTTGTAAAGAACCTTGAAAATGTTCAGGGTGATGAGCGGGATGTGATCTTTATTTCAATAGGATATGGCCGCACAGCAGAAGGAGATGTCAGTATGTCGTTCGGTCCCTTGAACAATGAAGGCGGTGAAAAGAGGCTCAATGTATTGATTACTCGGGCCAAGCTTCGCTGCGAAGTGTTTACTAATCTCACTGCTGCTGACCTGGATACAAGCCGTACAAAAAGCTATGGTGTCATCGCTCTGAAAAGCTTTCTACATTATGCTCAGCATGGCCAGTTAAACATTCCACAAGAAACAGGTCATCCTGCAGATAGCCCCTTTGAGGAAGTAGTCGCACAGCAACTATCTGCTCTTGGATATATAGTTCGCAAGCAGGTTGGCTCTCAGGGATTTTACATTGATCTGGCAATCGTAGATCCGGAAAATCCGGGTCGCTATATTTTAGGTATCGAGTGTGATGGGGCCGCTTATCATTCTGCCCGTTCAGCCCGCGATAGAGACAGGCTGCGACAGCAAGTATTGGAAGCTATGGGCTGGAAAATGCACCGGATCTGGAGCACCGACTGGTTCCGTAATCCAGATCGTGAGTTAAAAAGGGTAGTAGAGGCTATAGATAATGCATGGAAAGCAACTTTATTGGATGAGGAAGATGAAGACGAAGTTGTTGCAGAAACAGCACTCATCAGGGAAAGTATTTCAGATGAATCTGCTTCTTTATCTGCTTATCAGTTGGCCATACTTCCTGCTTCGATTGCAACACAGGAAATACACCGCCATTCTGTAGGAAGATTGGCTAATTGGGTAGAACAAGTAGTTGAGATAGAAAGCCCTGTGCATTTTGACGAAGTCGCTCGAAGAATTGTAGAAGCTGCCGGTGTAACAAGAATTGGTCCCCGCATCAAAGAGCACATTAAGCTGGCCGCAAAGTTTGCTATAGGTAATGGCCGAATTGTGCAGAAGGATGAGTTTCTCTGGCTGTCAGACATGCTCCAGCCAACACTTCGTGATCGATCTGACTTACCTGCTGCTTCTCGAAAGTTGAAATACATCGCACCTGAAGAGCTCCGGTTAGCTATTGAAAAAGTCATTCAGGATGCTGTGGCTATTAGCCCGGAAGCCGCTGTTCCTTTTGTTGCTCGCATGTTTGGTATGACAAGGATCACTGAAGACATGCGCAATGAATTACTCCAGTTAATCGAAGAAATGGTGGTCAAAAAGTCAATTCAGAAAGAGGGGGATTTACTGAAGATGCAAATTCAATAATTCCTCAATTCATACACTAAAAGAACATAACTTTCCATGTAACCTCAAATGATCCAAGTGCAGGTAGGCAAATAATCCCTTCTTTATGTTCCAATTGTTGATCTGTATCCATGCGATCGGCAATACCACACCATGGTTCAATGCAGACAAAGTCGGCACCTGGCGCTGCCCATAAACCAAGGAAAGGGAAACCTGAGAAGCTGAATTCCAGTCCATGTTCGGTCTTGTCTGACTGTAGCCGCACAGAATGGGACTGGACATGTTTTAATACCACAGCATCTTTGGCAAAAAGTTCTTTGGATAGAGGAAGAATAGTAGTGTCATTCAATAATGGGTTAGGGTGGAGCTCAATTAATCCATCTTTGGTAATTGGCCAGCGCCCAGCCGTTTCCCTTTGATTAAAAACAAGACTGTAATCTTCATAAGCAGTGCCTTCTACTAAAGGTAATTTGAAGGCTGGATGGCCGCCAACTGAAAAGTACATATCTTCAGAAACCTCATTATTCTGAATAGAATATGTAACAGAAAGTTCTTCATCTTCTACCTTATAAGTAATATCAAAGGCAAATTGGAAAGGAAAGACCTTTGCCGTCTCTTCATTATCCTTGATCGAAAATGTTATAGAATCTTCATTATGATCAGTGACCTCAAATTCCATATCACGGGCAAAACCATGTCGTGATAGTTGATAGGCTTTACCCTTATAGTAATAAGTGTTGTTCTTTAGGGTTCCAACAATAGGAAATAATACCGGAGACGTTTTAGCCCAGTATTTCGGGTCAGCATTCCACATATATTCGAGACCATTACCTGTATGCATAATGCTTGTAAGTTCGGCTCCTTTAGTCTTTATGCTTACACTGAGTTGACTGCTCTGGATCGTATACATGATGCTAAGATAACGTCAGAAATGAAAAAACCTATAAGGATTGTAGCTCCTTATAGGTTTTCCGTTAAGCTTTGTTGAGCTTATTAATTCAAAGAAGTGCTCCAAATTGCCTTAATAAAACCAAATCTACTTTTTACACACGTAAATAAAAAGCAGCCTTCAACAGGTATAGAAATACGGTTGAGTTTGTTATAGTTATCACTGATGAATGTCATTTCTATAATGCCTTCAGTTATCCCCTCCGTCGACTTGTACCTGGCCTTTTTATATTCTGTGAAAAACGGGTTGAAATCTATTTCTTCTGCCTGGCTGTCTACAAGCTTTTGCATAATGGCTTCAGACAAATTCATTTTACTCTGAACAGTAGTTATAGTTGTTGATCGTTTCATAAAATATATTTATAAGTGGCAGAATAGTTATTAGAGTATTTTGATCTCTATTGATACTGTAAAACTAAAACGCTGTCACTACTCTATTTTATGACATTGCTGTCTTTTAACTTTAATTATTATCAGCTTTTTATAAGTCCGATACTAACAACTATCACAACAGTAAGAGAAGAATGTCAGGTATAGGCCTAAAGTTAAAAGAAATAATCCGCTATTTTTTCTTTACAGCCGTTATAATACCATTATAGGAGATTGGCTGACGGTCATTACTGGTTACCTGCAATGAGGCATATCCACTTTCCTGTATTTTGAGTGCCATTTTTTTATTATCTCTTTGATCCTTTGTCTGGATCGAAACATCCCAGCCACCTTTTTTTCCCTCTTTTACATTGTATTCAAAATCGGTCGATGTAAAATTATAGCCACCTTCAGAAGGATCAACTGGTGCTACATAGGCTCTGCCAAAATATGGCAGGTAGGAGATCAATGTGTCTTTGGAAACCCTTATTTCATACCCATATGTTAATTGCCTTACCTGACCACGTGATGGCAAGGCTGATTGAGCTTCAAACACATAATTCCCAGAGCCTATTAGGTTTTTAATTTTTGTTTCTTTCTCAGTTTCCTGAGCAGATGCGATATGCAAACAAGTCGCTGTTCCAATCACTAGCAACAGCGTTGTTTGTAAAAAGTTTTTTAGAATTTTCATTTTATCAAAATTGTTCAAATTCTAATAAAATGACATCAAAATAAATGCCGTCTGGTGTTAAACTGTCAGGCAAAGGCATACGCTTATCGAAGATTAACAATAGTTTTTTGAGATGGTAGCTGCCGCCTATTCAATAAGTTGGAATTTCTTTAAATAAGCACAACGCCTTGATTGTTAACACTAAGTAAATACCCTGAAAGCCTTCTTGTACCTATATGTATGTTATTACTTTATATGACGAAACTCATACAATCACATTATCTATTTCATAGAAATCCGCTAGTGTAAGTTTGACTGCTGGTATATTTTTGTATCTATAAATCTAGTATCATGAAAGTAAGACACACATTTTTAGTGAGTGGTGATGCGGCTCATAGATTTCTTCATCAGGAAATAACCCTTTTACCTGGTTCCTTAACTGAATTATATCAAACCGAAGACTACAAATGGTATCTTAGAAAAGTATGTGGTGTAGAACAAATCTCAGGCGAATTAGCAATTCAGATTTTGGGAGCCAGTAAAATAAAAAAGAAAGCTTGCGTATACTAATTGCGGGTTTAGTATTCCTTTAGTCTCCTTTTGCAGTTTAACCATCTATCCACAATTGAGCATCTGGCGACAATAATGAATGAAAACTAGCATCAGAAAATCTTTTTATTAAAATGCTTATCGGGTAACTTATATTTTTATGTTACCCGTTTTATTTGATAAGGAATAAAAGAACTTTTTACTTTTTCTCAGTAGGTTCAATCTTGTTTTCCTTTTCAAGTTCCCTTTGCACACCTTTACTTTTCTTTCTGAATACAGGGAACGACATGGGACTATATTTAGGTTTTTCATCCCCAAACAATACACCCCATTGCTGCAAATGATGCGTCCTGTCAAATACAATCTTTAACACGGCAATTAAAGGCAGGGAAAGAAACATTCCTGAGATGCCTGCTAATGCACCACCAACAATAACACCCACAATACTGGCTAGTGCATTGATCTTGACTTTTGAACCAACGATCCTCGGCATTAAAATGTTATTATCAAGAAACTGAACAACAGCTATAGTGATTAAAACTGCAAATACTGGCCAAAGGTCCTCTGATGAACTTAATGTGAGCAGAACGCCAATGATATTTCCTATAAGTGCGCCTATATAAGGTATCAGGTTGAGGATGGCAAAGATGATTCCTATTAACAACGCATGTTTAATGCCAATGATCATTAGGCTGAAGCCTAAAAGAAATGTGATATAAGAAATCTGTATCAGTAGTCCTATTAAATAACTTTTGATGATAATTTCTGATTCACGCAATACTTCTTCAACCTTATGGTGATGGTTTTCTGGAAACCACATGAACACAAAACGCAACAATAGATTTTTATAGAATAACAGTAGAAAAATATAAATCGGCAGTAACCCTACGAATATAAAAATGGAGGTCAGGGATGCTGCCGCACCGCCTAAAAACCCACCGGCATAATTTAATAGTTTATTGCTTTGTTCGTTGATCAATGCCAACTGGCGTTCAGTTGAGAAGTTAGTTTTCTCATTGATCCATCCACTCAATGAATTAAGGTGCATCATTACATTATGCTTGATCTGGGGGAAGTCTTCTATAAGTCGGGAGAATTGTGCTGAGAAAAACCAGATCAGCAAGCCCAGAATGATGACTAGCATCAATAACGAAAAAGAAATGGCAATAGTTTCCGGGAGTTTCCTCTTTCTGAAAAATCTATAGGAGGGTAATAATAATATGGCTATAAAAAAGGCAGTCAGCAATGGTGTGATAATTCCTTGTCCTACATAAATGATGACTCCTAAAAAATAAATACCAATGAGTTCTAATGACCTTCTGACAGTTATTGGAAGACCTTGCATATTACTAACGATTATAGTTATCTAAATTAATTAATGCCTTAATGCAATGTTCATAATAAAACCACGCCATTTGACTAATGCAATTGGCGTGCATATCAATAATCGTGAATGGGCAATATAATACTTTGTTGCTTATTCAAGTACCAGTACTAAACTCGCAAAGGCATCAATGATCACCAAAGCTGGAGCAGTGGCATTCCTATATGCCGCAGATGCTATGTATGCTGTTACAGGGCTTGAACCAACAAGCCCGGCAATGGTTGTTGACACTACATCTGTTAATAAAGATCGTTTAATATTAAAGGGTTCGCCTTTCTCATCTAATAGGTTAGAGGCCTCTGCCAGCCCAACAATTGTAGAAAGACTATCAAACAGATCCGTAAAGGCAAATGCAAGATTACGGGCAAACTGACCACTGTAATGAATTGTCCAGGTCAAGCCGGAATAACAGGCTAAAGTCCGGAGCGTCATTCCTGTTTTGAGGCAGTAAGTTAATTAGAGACAAGGTTGCTGCTTATGATCACATTGTAATGTATGTATTACAAATAAAATTCAATCATGCGTGTTTCTGATGCTAAGACGGGCACGATAATTTAAAACCCTTTCGAAGATTCTAGATATTCAATTGCCAATTATTTATATTAGCTCCAAGCATTGATTGTAACAAATATGAATACACATTTTAGTTTAAGGACAGACGGCTTTTATCTGAGGAAAATGCCTGATAACACTTCTTACAGCTTTATTAAGCTTTTTATTGAAGAGCCGGGTAATGACCATGCAAATAATTATTTATTAAAAGGTACAGTCAAAGGTAGCTTAAAGGAAGTGCTGGACGTAATGGAAGAAAATGGCGAAATGAATGCTGAGCATATATCTTTTCACATTGATGATAATGATGAAACAGAGATATATTGGTATGCTGACAATGGCTGGCATTTTATGATCACTGTTCAAAATGAAGGCCGGTCAATTATATTGACCAGCACTCACCCCCAACACAAAAGGATAAGTACAGAATACGAGTTCCATCCCACTTCTGTGTAAAATTTTTTCCACAAGGTGCTTTTTAATTTGATATTACATTTGCGCCTTAAATCACCCTTGAATGGCTACTTTATTAATTATTGACGACGAAAGAGCAATAAGAAAGACTTTAACTGAAATCCTTACATTTGAAGGATACAAGATTGAAGAAGCGTCAGATGGAGAAGAAGGATTGAAAAAATTTAGTGAGAAATCCTTTGATGTGGTTCTATGTGATATCAAAATGCCCAAAATTGACGGTCTGGAGTTTTTGCAAAAAGCAGTAGATAAGAATCCGGACGTTCCAATTATTATGATTTCTGGGCATGGTACAATAGAAACAGCAGTAGAAGCTGTTAAAAAGGGCGCTTATGACTTTATTCAAAAACCACCGGATTTGAACCGGTTACTGATCACTATCCGTAATGCAATGGAACGAAATACGCTGGTTTCTGAAACCAAATCATTGCGTCGTAGAGCTACTAAGGTTCAGGATATGATTGGAGAATCTGAACCAATTAAAAAAATCAAAGAAACAATTGAAAAAGTCGCCCCAACAGATGCTCGTATCTTGATCACTGGCGAAAATGGAGTTGGTAAGGAATTGGTTGCTAGGTGGATTCATGAAAAAAGCAACCGGGCAGATAATCCGCTGGTTGAAGTCAACTGCGCTGCCATTCCTAGCGAACTGATTGAGAGTGAATTATTTGGACATGAGAAGGGCTCATTCACTTCTGCTATTAAACAACGCATTGGTAAATTTGAACAGGCTAATGGCGGAACCCTTTTTCTGGATGAAATAGGAGATATGAGCCATAGTGCACAGGCAAAAGTACTTCGTGCCTTGCAGGAAGGTAAAATTACTCGTGTAGGTGGCGAAAAAGAAATAAATGTTGATGTGCGTGTAATTGCCGCGACAAATAAAAACCTGATGAAGGAGGTGGAAGAAAAGAACTTCCGTCTGGACTTATATCATCGCCTAAGTGTAATATTGATTCATGTTCCTTCTCTGAATGAAAGGAGAGATGATATACCATCGCTCGTTGATCGCTTTTTAGATGATATCTGTAGCGATTATGGTATTCCTAAAAAAAGTATTGCAGATGAAGCGATGACTTCATTAAAGGAATACGATTGGACAGGTAATATCCGCGAATTGCGAAACGTAGTAGAGCGGTTGGTCATTCTTTCCAATAAAACAATTACAAAGGAAGATGTGAAAAGCTACGTCCTTCCTAAGAGTTAATGATTACTGTGAAGTCGGGAGTTTTAAAACTCCCGACTTCACAGTAATCTACAAATACAGATAATATTCCTTCAGCAAACTGATAAAATCTGTTGTATACTGCCGGTTCTCATCCCAGATAGATATGATCTTTTCATCTACAGGAATGTCTGTTTTTTTATTCGTTCCCATCAACATGAGACGAAAAGGTTGATGGTGGACTGATTGGCGAACCACCATTTTATTGATGAGAAATAGTTGCTGTCTTTTAAGGAGCTGTTCAATTTCTGCGATTCGCTTATAAGGAAGTAATAGAAAGAAAAGTCCATCCTTTCTGAGAAAATTGGAGATTACTCTTAATAGCTCTTCGAGCTTTAACCCTGCCCCATGATGGGCTAGGTTTTTTTTGTCATTGGACGATTGGATTTCATGCTCATAAAATGGAGGATTGCTGAAAATGCAATCATATTGCTTATGATCCTTATAGTGTAATATATCAGTATGGTGTATATATATCCTTTCTTTCCACGGTGACTCCTTGATGTTTTCACAGGCCTGTTCAGCTGCCGATGCATCAATTTCCACAGCGTCAATTGATATTTCATTTTGCTGTGCTACCATTAAAGAAAGCAAACCTGTTCCTGCACCAATTTCTAATGCATGATGCTTATTGAATTGTCCATTTCTGATCCTTTCTGAAACCCATGCGCCAAACAGGCATGCATCGGTTGTAACCTTCATGGCTGTTCTGTCATGATGAACGGTAAACTGTTTAAAACGAAAGTAGGGATTGGGCATACGCGATGTTTACTTCCATTCAGCCCTGGCGCTTGCACTTTGACTGTAAGGCGAGAATTCGCCGGCCAGGTACTTATAATATCCAGTAATAGCAATCATTCCTGCATTATCGGTACAATATTGAAAGGACGGTATATACGTTTGCCAATTATACTTTTCTCCTAATTCCTGGAAGGCTTTCCGCAGTCCACTGTTGGCAGAAACGCCTCCTGCAATACACAAGTGTTTACAACCGGTTTGCACAGCTGCTTTTTTCAGCTTATTCAATAAAATACTTATAATACGCTGTTGGATGGAGGCACAAATATCTTCCAGGTTTTCCTGTATAAATTCAGGATTATTCTTAGTGTTTTCCTGAATAAAGTAAAGTATAGATGTTTTTAGTCCACTAAAACTAAAGTTTAAACCCTCAATCTGGGGTTCTGGAAAGGAAAAGCGGTTCCCATTACCTTGTTGTGCATATTTATCAATTAGCGGGCCTCCTGGGTAGGGTAGCCCTAAAAGTTTTGCAGACTTATCAAATGCTTCTCCTGCTGCATCATCCAATGTTTCGCCGATCACATGCATATCATGTGGACTATTGACAATCACAATTTGTGTATGGCCTCCACTAACAGTAAGGCAAAGGAATGGAAAATCTGGTTTGCGTTCTTCTATCATGTTAGCCAACACATGGGCCTGCATGTGGTGCACTGCAATTAATGGCTTATTAAGTGCCAGAGCTATGGATTTGGCAAATTGGCTACCAACGAGCAGTGATCCAATAAGCCCTGGTGCATAGGTGAATGCAATGGCATCAATTTGCGATAATTGGATTTGTGCCTGCTGTATGGCTACATCCACTACCGGCACAATATTCTGCATATGAGCTCGGCTGGCCAGTTCTGGAACAACACCTCCGTATTTTTCATGTACTTTCTGGTTGGCGATAAAGTTGGAAAGTATTTTTCCATCTTTACAAACGGAGGCAGATGTTTCATCACACGACGATTCTATAGCTAATATGATAATATCCTTTCCCCTGTCAGAGGTACTTGGATCATACTTTTTTTGTATATCCATTCCAATTATTTAATCAAAAACTCTGTGCAAAAATGAGGATTTCTGTTCAACTTCGGATAGCTACAACCGGATCCATCTTAGCAGCTTGAGATGCTGGTATAATGCCTGCCAGTATACCCACCATAATACAGATACCAACCGCAAGTCCCATATTGGCAGTTGAAATAAATATGGGGAAGTCAAATGTGTGTGTGACTACCTTGGTCATAATAAACACGAGCAAAAGTCCAACCATGCCGCCAATTAGACAAAGAAATGCGGATTCAAGGAGAAATTCAGTCAGAATGATACTTTTTTTGGCACCAATAGCTTTCTTCAGACCAATTTGGCTTGTACGTTCTTTTACTGTAACAAACATAATATTAGCCACTCCAAACATGCCCACAATTAAAGACAAGGCCGCAATAGCCCAGCCTCCGATATTGATGCTTACAAATGCCTGGCTCATGGCATCGCTAAAGTCGTTGATGTCGTTCAGGCTGAAGTTATCTTCTTGGGTAGGACTCAACTTCCTGATTGCACGCATTGAACCAGCAAGTTCATCCTTCAATACCTTGCTGTTAATGTTATCTTTTCCCTTGATGACAATCAATGGGTCGGAGTGTAGTTCATCCATGATAGTCCTGGCATACTTATACGTAATGAGTACAGATTGATCAAACCGCCATCCGCCGAGCATTTGAGAGCCCTGTTTTTTAATGACGCCAATAATGCGGTTTTGCTTTCCTCTTGTGGTAATATGTTTATTAATTGCCCTTTCTGGATTGCCAAAAAGCTTTTCTGCAATCTGGTTGCCTATGACTACAACATTACTGCCTTGGTCAAATTCCGCATCGGTCATAAAACGGCCATATGCAATTTCAACAGGCTGAACTTGTGGAAATTCAACAGATATCCCATAAAGAATAACACTACTCAATTGACTATTATCAACTTCCACATTATCCATCCTGTTGATGATAAACGCTGCATTTTCTGCAGTAGGTGTGCGCTCCTTGATCATTTCAACTTCTCTGTATTTGGGTACAGGTCGGTTAACATACTTCCACCAGGGATAATCTGGCCCACCAGAATACTCCCATTTATCTAAATATATCGTATTGGTACCAAGCGATTTGATCTCATTGCGAATATTATACTCAAGACTATTGACTGTCGCCAAAACACCAATGATGCAAAAGATGCCAATGGTAACACCAAAAAGAGAAAGAAATGTGCGGAGCTTATTTTTCCAAAGCTCCTGCAAAGCCATTTTAAAGCTGCTGGAAATGACCTCGAGTAAACGGCGCATAAACAAATGTAATCAGAAAAGCAATTGATTTTTATTGATTGCTTTTCTGAAACATTTGCAATAAGATAAAGTGTAAAAATTAACATGCTGTTTTCCACTGGGAAAACAACAGTCATTGAAAAAGTTCTGATATTATAAATTATCTTCTCGTTTCCTGATCTTCATTCAAAGTGACAGACCAGGGGCCATTTCCAATGATCAAAAAGAAAATAAGCAGAAGCAAAACCAATATTGAAATAAATAATTCTGAATATGGCCTTATCAATTCTCCGGAAGAATTGATAAATATGATCGCACCCAAAAGTATCGGAATTTGAATAAGACAAGCAAATCGGGTAAGTACACCTAGTACCATCAGAAAACCACCAATGATATGCGCAAAAACAATATAATGTCCCAATATAAGTAACATTAAGTCGCTAAAGGGCACATTCGCAGTCATTAGATTCATAAATTCACTCATATGGTAGAGAAAGTCAACTCCTTTGTAGCATAAAAAAACGCCTAAAGCTATACGTAATATATCCAGCCACTTAGAATGATGCGCGTCACCCCAATGCTCAACACTTTGAATACGTTGAAGAAGGTTCATATAGCAATGATTTAGGTAAAAAAAAGAGCTACTATAAATTTACTCAAATAATTTCATACCGATATAACTTAGATTCTGAACTGGATCCGTTAACTCCAAAATTCAAAACAAAAGCATCACCTGCATAGTGATGCTTTTGTTTTGTTCATTTATGAAACTGTAAAATCTGTATATTACCCCTGGGCCGTAATTGCTTTTCTGATTTTAACCAATTGCACTAATAGGTTTTCTAATAAATCAAGACGCAACATATTAGCACCGTCACTCAGCGCAACAGAAGGATCCGGATGGGTTTCAATGAATAATCCATCGGCACCTGCTGCAATAGCAGCTTTGGCTATCGTTCCAATTAATTGAGGATTTCCCCCTGTAACACCGCTTGTTTGATTGGGCTGTTGCAAACTATGTGTACAATCCATGATAACTGGTACACCCGCTGCTTGCATTAATGGAATATTCCTGTAATCAACTACCAGGTCTTGGTATCCAAATGTGGTACCTCTTTCTGTCAGCATTACCTTTTTATTGCCTGTGTTATATATCTTTTCTACAGCAAATTTCATGGCCTCCCCACTAACAAATTGTCCTTTTTTTACATTTACAATTCGGCCAGTCTTCCCGGCTGCAACCAGCAATTCAGTCTGGCGGCACAAAAAAGCTGGTATTTGCAAAATATCTACAAACTGGGCAGCCAGTTCAGCTTCTCTTTCTGAATGAATGTCCGTAGTTGTTGGTAGACCAAATTTCTTTGCTGCTTTTTGAATAATTCCTAAGCCAATTTCATCCCCAAGACCAGAAAAGGAATGAGCACTTGTCCGGTTTGCTTTTTTGTATGATGATTTAAATACAAGCGGAATTCCGTGTTTTTTGCACAAATCATAAACTTTTTCTGCCACCTCAAGAACTAATTCTTCACTTTCCACCACGCAAGGTCCGGCGATTAGAAAAAAGCTATTTTCATCATATGATTGATTGACAAATAGGTCTTTTAAGAAGTTTTCCATGCCGCAAAGATAATCCTCTACTTAGCTCTGCTGGTCTAATTTTTGGATTTAATTCAATAATTAGTGAAACAGAAATCCAATACTATGGGCCGTTTACTTATAATTTCAAACCGTTTGCCATATACCATAGATAGGTCAGGCGAAGACATAGTCGTCCGTCAAAGTTCAGGCGGGCTAGTTTCTGCAATAAAAAGCTGTTTGGAGCGGACCCGGGCTCAGTCCGATCATTTTACAGCTCAGATATGGATGGGGAGTCTGGATGCCAGCAAGGAGGATTGGAAAATACTAAATGACATGGATGCCTTGGAATCTGATTTTAGTATTGAGCCCGTTTTTGTAGACAAAGAAATTTATGATGCATACTATAATGGGTTTGCTAACTCTATACTGTGGCCTCTTTTCCACTATTTCCCGTCATTAGTAGAATACAAAAAGGAATATTTTCAGGCTTATAAATTAGTAAATCAGGCATTTGCTGATGCTTTAAATAAAATTTATCAGCCTGGTGATGTGATTTGGGTTCATGATTATCAATTAATGGCCCTCCCGCAATTGTTCAGGCAATACCAACCAGACGCTGCTATTGGCTTCTTTTTACACATACCTTTCCCTTCTTATGAACTTTTTCGGCTGCTACCTTCAGAATGGAGGCAATACATATTGCTGGGCTTGTTAGGTGCAGATCTCATTGGTTTTCACACACACGATTATGTACAGCACTTTATTCAATCCGTAAAAATGTTATTGCGGGTTGAAACGCAATACAACTCGATTTATTATAATGATCGGATAATCAAAGCTGATCTTTTTCCAATAGGTATAGATTACAGGAAGTTTAGGGATGCAATAACAGATGAGGCTGTTGTGACTATTTGTACAAGGTTGGAGGAAAAATTCTATGACAAAAAGTTGATCTTCTCTGTAGACAGGTTGGACTATACTAAAGGTTTGGACCATCGTCTTAAAAGTTTTGAGGAGTTTTTAGAAAGATATCCTGAGTGGAGAGGAAAAGTAGTTTTCATTTTTAATGTGGTTCCATCTCGAAAGGTAATTCCTGCCTACGTAGATCGTAAAAGAAAGATTGAAGAACAAGTAAGCACAATCAACGGGCGTTTTTCATCTCTTGACTGGCAACCACTGATCTATCGTTTTAATCACCTTTCATTTGAAGAGCTGTGTGCTTTGTACCAGACTGCTGATGTTGCTTTGATCACTCCTTTGCGTGACGGTATGAACTTGGTGGCAAAGGAATATGTAGCGAGTTGTATCGATAAAGGTGTATTGATCTTAAGTGAACTGACTGGGGCTGCCTCCGAACTAAGTGAGGCAATACTGGTTAATCCTACTGACTCTGAAGAAGTAGCCACGTCAATTAATACTGCATTGACCATGCCTTTAACCGAACAACGTTATCGTCTTTCTTATATGCAAAAAAGGTTGGCAGAATACGATGTGAAGAAATGGATAAATGACTTCTTGGATCAACTGGCATTTGTGAAAGGAGAACAGGACAAATTAAAGGTTGACGTACTGGATATCGTTACAATTGATAAGATGATGAATGAGTTTTCCGCTGCTTCAAAACGTTGCATATTGTTAGATTACGATGGAACTTTGATACCATACCAGAAATTACCAAACCTTGCAGTGCCTAGCAAGGATGTGCTTGAACTTTTAGATCAATTATCAAAAGATGAAAATAATGAGATTGTTGTGATCAGTGGACGTGATACTGAAACTTTGGAGAAATGGTTAGGACATCTTCCAATTAATCTGGTTTCAGAACATGGAGCATGCCTTCGTATAAAAAATGAGGATTGGCAAACATTGGCTACTTCATCTCCAGAATGGAAAGAGGAAATAAGACCCATTTTGCAATTGTTTGTAACTCGCTGTGCAGGTTCTTTTATTGAAGAAAAAAAGAATACCATTGCATGGCATTATAGGAACACAAGCCCTGACCTTGGCTTTATTCGTTCCCGGGAACTTTTCAATAACCTGCGGCAATTGATTACAAATACTCCTTTGCAGGTTGTAGATGGCAACAAAGTGATTGAAGTGCGCATGATTGGATTAGACAAAGGTTCTACCGCATTGAATATGGTTGCGAGATTTAATCCTGATTTTACTCTTTGTATAGGAGATGATACCACTGATGAAGATATGTTCCGGATTTTGAGAGACAAAGCTTTTACCATAAAAGTAGGAAGTGGAAATACCAGTGCTCAGTATAAATTACTGCATCAAAGAGATGTTCTGCCGTTGCTTAGAAGGTTTGTGATGCCAGTGAAGAGTAAGAATCTGGAAATTAACGCATGATGTGAACTGTTAGATGGGCCCTTGCTAACTATTTACTTAAGAATATAAATTTGTTTGGCACATTTTTTTTAAAATAATAATCTAAAATGACTTTATGAAAAAGGTTTATTTATCTGTGATGATTGCCTTATTCAGCATCATTGCATTTGCCCAGGAAACCCCAAAAGAAATTGATGTCAACATTAATACTGACAAAGGAGGAGCATGGTATGCAGCTCCATGGGTTTGGGTAGTTGGGGCCGCCGTTTTTATTCTTCTATTGGTCGCTTTAACCCGTGGCAGTGGACGTAGGGCTGATTAGTGAATGAAACTTACGAAACCTCCAAAGTATTTCTGGAGTTTGATAATCTTCTATCATGCCAGATAATTTTCTTCTTACTTTTTATAAAGAAGCAAAAACGTTTGTTCCTTCACAAACGTTTTTGCTATTTAGCAATTATAGTATTTTTAGAATCCATTCCTTTTTCTATTCCACTATTTTTCTCTTCTAAAGCACATCTTTCTGCGCTTTTGTCAGATTTATCGTCTTTATAATAGTTAGGATTACAGTTCTTGAAAGTTTCAATGTCAATAAGTTTTTATTTTATCGCTTATTGAAAAAAGTTAAAGTGATTTGAGCTGGACTACAAGGAGTTATTTTTTCCAAAATCTTGGAGGTAATAAAGTCTTGCATGTTGATAAAGTTTTGGGATATCAAAATGAGTTGTTATTAAACGTTTTGGCAAAAAACTTGTCAATTATAGCGAAACGAACTAAAACAAGTGAATTATGAAAATGAAAGCTAGTCTTTTTGTTGCTGCTGCAACCTTAACTATCAGCACATCTTTGTATGCCCAGAAGAAAGATGCCTTGGAACCAACTGCTCAATTACGTGTAGGTTTAAATTTGGCCAATATCTCTACTACTGATGGTGGGAGCGTAGATAAAGCGAATATGCTGACCAGTTTTAATGCCGGTATTATAGGGGATGTACCTTTAAGTTCTTCCATCTCATTACAACCAGGAATTATTTTTACGGGCAAGGGCTCTCAGGCTGAAAGTGGTAGTCCTTCTTCAATAAATTATGTAAAGGAAACCTTTAATCCTTACTATATCGAAGTTCCTGTCAATTTAACGCTGAAAGCGCCAATTGGAAAAGCTACAAGTTTCTACATTGGTGCTGGCCCATATGCTGCAATGGGTATTGGAGGAAAAAATAAAATTGAAGGCAAAACACTAGGTGCATCGTTTAAAGGTGAATCCGATATAGATTTTTCAAATGACGATCCAACAACAACCAATCAGGAAGAAGATGCTGGTTTTGGAAAATTAAAGCGCTTTGATTATGGCCTGAATGGAACTGCAGGCATTGAAGGTAAAACTATTGTGTTAGGCTTAGGTTATGGATATGGCCTTGCAAAAATTGCTTCAGGATCAAATAGCAATGCTGATGATAAGAATAAACACCGTGTATTAAGCTTTACGATTGGTATCAAACTATAAATACAAATAGAATTTTATTGTAAGGGCTAAAAGCTTGAAAATCTAAAACGCCAGGCTTTTAGCCCTATTTTTATTATCCCATTATCCTGGTATCAATTCCGTATTTTCGCCTCATGAAATGGGTTGGTATTCTGGCAGCTGTTGTTGTTATTGTTAGCTGTTTTTTTCCTTGGGTAATCATAGACAGCAGGAACATCACGATTAGCGGTATCGATGCCTCTGGAACAAACTATGGTAAACCTGGTTATTTCAACTTTTTATTGACTGCTGTTTATCTTATTTTGACGCTGATTCCAAGGATTTGGGCCAAAAGAGCAAACCTCTTTTTCGCAACCCTGAACCTTGCTTGGTCATTCCGCAACTTCATTTTATTGGCAAAATGCGAAGGGGGAGAATGTCCTGTCCGCCAGCCTGCATTAACCATTTTGTTGGTAGCTTCGATTGTAATGCTGGTTGCACTGATTCTTACACCCCTTGCCAAACAAAAAAAAGAGCCTGAGGAATCCTACTCTCGTTAAGAGACCAACTGTTTCAAACTTTTATCAATAATCTCCACACATTCATCTATTTGTACTTTAGTGATGACCAAAGGAGGAGCTAGCCTGATTTTGTCTCCATGTGTAGGTTTCGCCAGTAAGCCGTTCTCTTTTAAAATTAAACATAATTTCCAGGCAGCCTGTTTATCTGGATGTTCTACAACAATTGCATTCAACAATCCTTTACCTCTGACTAACTTAATAAGAGGTGACTGCAATTGTTGAATCTTTTCTCTAAAGTAGGCACCCAATGTTGCCGAATGCTCGTCCAGCCTTTCCTCTTTTAACACCCGGAGCGACGCTATGGCAACCTTACAAGCCAAAGGATTTCCTCCATATGTCGAGCCATGTTCCCCAGGCTTAATGGTTAACATGATAGAATCGTCGGCTAAAACTGCACTTACTGGTAATGTTCCTCCGCTCAATGCCTTTCCCAATATCAGTATATCTGGACGTACATCCTCATGATCACATGCCAGCATTCTGCCAGTTCGGCAAAGACCTGTTTGAATTTCGTCCGCTATAAATAAAACATGCGCGGCTTCACAAAGTTGCCTTGCCGACTTCAAAAATCCTTCATCAGGAACAACAACACCGGCTTCGCCTTGAATAGGTTCAAATAGGAAACCTGCTACATTTTTATCCTGCAATGCTTCTTGTAATGCTTGCAGATCATTGTAAGGAATTACTTTGAATCCCGGCATATAAGGACCAAACTTCCTGTAAGATGATGGATCTGTGCTGAAAGAGATTACAGTGGATGTTCTTCCATGAAAGTTGTTCTCACATACAATAATGATAGCCTCGTTTTCTGCAATACCTTTTTGACTATAACCCCAGCGGCGACAAAGCTTTATAGCGGTTTCAACAGCTTCTACACCAGTATTCATGGGTAACACTTTGTCGTAACCGAAGTACTCAGTAATAAACTTTTCATATTCTCCCAGCAGATCACTGTAAAAAGCGCGGCTTGTCAGGGTAAGTCGTTGCGCCTGTTCAATCAGGGCTGCTACAATTTTGGGGTGACAGTGTCCTTGGTTAACAGCTGAATATCCACTTAAAAAGTCAAAATAGCGCTTGCCTTCAACATCCCATACAAATACGCCTTCACCTTTTGTGAGCACTACTGGCAAGGGATGATAATTATGAGCGCCATGTTTTTCTTCAAGTTGTATATAATAGGTGGCCTTATCTGAAGTAGAAGTTTGCGTGGTCATTATAAATAAATGCTAAGTGTAATAAATAAACCGCGCATAAAGCCAGCGCAGTATGTTGAAAAGGATGTAATGAATTATAAACCAGTCAATCAAATATTGACACATGGATTATAATATAGAAAATCAACTTAGCATCGATGATCCAGAAAATCCAGATTCTGGTCAAGAAAATATTTTATGACATTTCGGGAGATCATAATGTGCAGCAAGATAACATATTATAAGAGAACAATTCGTTATCCCACCGCTTCTCCATGGTAAATTACACCTGTAGTCGGAGTTTCATACAACTCTATGCGGCTTAAAAGGGGCAGCATAGGTTGAATTTGTTTCCAGATCCAAACTGTTATATTTTCTGCTGTGGGATTCTCCAGCCCGGGAATATCATTGATGAGCTTATGATCCAATTGGTCGATGACAGCATTAACAATATCTTTCAATTCCTTGAAATCCATGATCCAACCCAATTGTGGGTCAGGTTTTCCCTTTAAAAACACACGTAAACGGTAGGTGTGGCCATGCATGTTTTTGCATTTATGACCATCAGGTACCTGGGTAAGATAATGCGCTGAGTCAAAAGAGAACTCTTTATAAATTTCCATCATAATGCGGCGCAAAATTAGTGACTATCAGGAAAAGTGAAGGTTAGAAGTTGTTAATAGTGGCCAGATTTAAGATTTGCCGGTTTTTGCAATCTTCTTTAACTCAACGAAGCCTACCTTTGCAACCGCAAAAATGTAAAGCCTGGTAGGGAGCGTTTTATGGTAAAACTGCTTATTTGACCCGAGAATACCCAGGAAAGCTCTATTTATGAAATATCAAAACGAAATTCAGCGCCGCAGAACGTTTGCCATCATTTCTCACCCGGATGCCGGTAAAACTACACTAACAGAAAAATTTCTCCTGTTTGGAGGGGCCATTCAGGTGGCTGGCGCTGTGAAAAGTAATAAAATTAAAAAACACGCAACCTCCGACTTTATGGAGATCGAGCGTCAACGGGGAATTTCCGTTGCCACTTCAGTAATGAGTTTTGAATATGAAAGCTCACTGATCAACCTGCTCGATACCCCTGGTCACAAGGACTTTGCTGAAGATACCTATCGTACGCTCACCGCTGTAGATAGCGTTATCTTGGTGGTGGATAGCGTAAACGGGGTGGAAGAGCAAACGCGCCGCCTGATGCAGGTTTGTCGCATGCGCAAAACACCGGTTATTGTATTTATTAATAAAATGGACCGCGATGGTAAAAATCGTTTCGACCTTTTGGAAGAAATAGAAAAGGAACTGTCTATATCGCTGCACCCAATGACCTGGCCAATCAACAGCGGAAAGGATTTTAAAGGAGTTTACGACCTGCATAATAAAGGCCTTCGCCTGTTTACTCCTAATACAAAGGCTACAGATGAGGATACAATCTCTGTTTCCGACTTGTCAGCAGGCATTCTGGATGAAAAATTGGGCCAAAAGGATGCCGATATCCTTCGCGAGGATGTTGAACTCGTTGAAGGTGTTTACGGTTCCTTGGAAAAAGAAATGTATTTAAGTGGCGAAGTGGCACCTGTATTTTTTGGCAGTGCGATCAACAATTTCGGGGTAAAGGAAATGCTGGATACATTTATTCGGATTGCACCTACTCCGCGAAGCCGTGAGACATCTACCCGCTTTTTGAACGTACACGAAGACAAATTCAGTGGATTTATCTTTAAAATCCACGCCAACCTGGATCCCAAACATAGGGACAGGATCGCTTTCCTTAGAGTTTGTTCTGGCAAATTCGAACGTAATAAATATTTTCACCACGTCCGGCTCGATAAGGATGTGCGTTTCTCCAACCCATATTCCTTCTTAGCCCGGGAAAAAAGCGTGGTTGAAGATGCTTACCCTGGAGATGTAGTAGGATTGTTTGATACAGGCAACTTTAAGATCGGCGATACCCTTACAGAAGGGGAGGACTTCTTCTTCACCGGTATACCATCGTTCTCTCCGGAGATCTTTAAAGAAGTGGTAAACAAGGACCCAATGAAGACAAAACAGCTTGAAAAGGGCTTGTTGCAGTTGACAGATGAAGGTGTCGCTCAATTGTTTACCCAGTTTGGTGGAAATAAAAAGATCATTGGCTGTGTAGGAGAACTGCAATTCGAAGTAATCCAGTACCGCTTATTGCATGAATATGGCGCTTCTGTTCAGTTTAATACCTTGCCTTTTTACAAAGCTTGCTGGCTGACCTCAGAAGATTCAAAAAAAATGGAGGACTTTGCCCGCTTTAAACAGGCAAATATTGCAGAAGACAAAGATGGGCATATGGTATATCTGGCTCAAAGTGAATGGTTTTTGAATACAGAGCGGAACAATAATCCTGATATAACATTCCACTTCACAAGTGAGATTCATAAGTAATTATATGCGGTAATAGGAATAAATTAATTAAATTGTATATGTACAATTTTGGCTATGAAAAAGTTATTGCCTATTGCCGCATTTGCTTTTTTATCTCATATCACTTATGCCCAATCCATCGACGTTATAACAGGTAATTACTCCACCGATCTGGTTTATGCCATTCATGGAAAGGCACCGGTCAAATATGAAAATATCAAAAAAGGCACTCCTTATTTTATTAGTGATTGGCTCCCGGCAACTGTGATCCTTTTTGACGGCAGACAGTTTAATAATGTAATGTCTAAAATCGATTTGCTGGAACATAGGTTTATATATTTGAATAATGGCGTGGAGTATACAGCAGAGTCTAAAATAAGGGAAGTTATTTTTAATGATTCATTGAATGGTAAAAAGTATCACTTCATTCATGATTCAGCCTTCCCAAATCCTGTTCAAAAGGGGGATAACGGTTGGTATCTGGTGCTCACAAGTGGTAATGTTTCTGCTTTTATGTACATAATCAAAAAGATTGAGGAGTCAAGAGAGTATAATTCTGCAATAACTAATAGGAATATAGAAAACAGTGAAAAATATTTTATCAGTTACAAAAACTTACTGATTCCTGTTAAAAGGCTAAAAGATATCCCGGATATCCTGCGTGATAGACAAGGTGAACTGAATGCCTATTTGAATAAAGAAGGAATGAATAAGGTAACCGGCGAGAGTTTGGGAAAGCTGATTTCTTATTATAACTCGTTTGGAAAGTAATAAGTTCACATGCTCTACTTTTTTGTAATGATTCCGTACACAAGACTCTCGTCACTAGACTTACGCAGAATAAATTCCTCCCAATTGCTTCCATTCTTCTTCCACATACGAACAGATCCATCTGCATTAATCTCGTAAGAATATGCTCCGTTTAACATTGGTCCGGCTGTTTTATCTTGATAGGTCCTATTTGAGGTTCCTGCGAATAATATGTTATGCTCATTTTGTTCAAATGTTCCTCTACCTAATTGGGGACAGAATTTTTTCTCTCTGTAACCGCTATATTGATTTTCCTGGAAAAGTAAAGAAACTTGAACTGTATCCTTAGAATCACGATGGAAGTAACCAACGTATGTTCCATTAAAAGAATTTAGATTAACATTCGATTTTCCACACGAAAACAATAGCCACAACATACATATCCATATAAATATTTGTTTCATTGTTTTTGGCTTTGCCCTGTTTAGGCAAATAACGCGCCGAAAATATTAATTCCAGATTTTAAGTTTAAAACTATAGATTATCAAGGCTATTGAAGTTACAAATAGCAAGAAACCTTTACTTTTTTATAAAAAAACCCTTTAACTCAATAATTAATTGAAGTTAAAGGGTTCAAATACAAATTCTTAAAAATCCGGATGTATGCCTGTATAATTATGGGGACTAATAGCTTTCAGCTCTTTTTTTACAGCATCGCTAATATCCAGTGTGTCAATGAAGTGGTGAATTGCTTTTTGATTGATTTCAGACTTCCCACGCGTCAGATCCTTAAGCGCTTCATAAGGGTTAGGGATTTGTTCACGCCTTAATATAGTTTGGATAGCTTCTGCAACGACAGCCCAATTATGTTCAAGGTCTAAGTTGATCTTTTCTTCATTCAATACTAGTTTATTGATGCCCTTTTCGATAGATTTAAATGCAAGAATAGTATGGGAAATCGGCAATCCAATATTGCGTAATACGGTAGAGTCTGTTAAATCTCTCTGAAGACGGGAGACAGGTAGTTTAGCAGACAGGTGCTCAAGCAATGAATTCGCTAAGCCAAGGTTCCCTTCAGCGTTTTCAAAGTCAATAGGGTTTACTTTATGCGGCATGGCAGATGAACCAACTTCCCCCTTTTTTACTTTTTGTTTAAAGTAGTCCATTGAAATGTACGTCCAAACGTCCCGGCAAAAGTCAATCAGGATATTGTTGATCCGCTTAATGGCGTCGAAATGGGCTGCTAAATTGTCGTAATGTTCAATTTGCGTGGTAAACTGTGAACGTTGTAGTCCCAACACTGAATCAACAAATTCATTAGCGAATCCAATCCAATCTGTTTTAGGAAAGGTGATATGGTGAGCATTGAAATTACCTGTTGCTCCACCGAATTTGGCCGAAAAAGGAATTGCAATTAATTGGTCCACCTGGTTGTGAATACGTTCAACAAATACCATGATTTCTTTACCCAACTTGGTTGGGCTGGCTGGCTGACCGTGTGTTCGGGCCAACATGGAAATACTTTTCCATTGGGTGGCCAACAGCTTGAATTGTGTATTTAAATTCAAAAGTGCGGGAAGAAGTTCAAACTCCAGTGCATGCTTCCACAGTAAAGGGATAGCTGTATTATTAACATCCTGTGATGTAAGGCCAAAGTGTACCCACTCCTTTGCGCTTTCCTCGCCAGCCTTTTCCAATTCTTTCTTGATAAAATATTCAACGGCCTTTACATCATGATTGGTAGTGGCCTCAATTTCTTTAATTTGAGCTGCATGTTCAACACTGAAATTCTCTTTCAGTTCATTTAAATGCTTTACAGCTTTGGGTGAAAGCTTGAAAAAATTTTTCTGTGATAGAAAGAAAAGGTATTCAATTTCAATCATTACCCGGTATTTGATAAGGGCATATTCCGAAAAATATTCATCCAGGTGCTGAACTTGCCTGCGGTACCTTCCATCGATAGCTGAAATGGCTGTAAGAGAATTTAAGTCCATAAAATTGCGGTCAGGTTTATCTTTGCGGCCAAAATTAAATCATTTGCGTAAGATAAGAGTTGGTGCTGTTAGTTACCTGAACACAAAACCTATGTTATATGGCATTAAACGCCATAAAGTTTTAAATAGGATTGACCTTATTGAAGACTATCCTTCCAGTATCGCAAAACAGTTAATAAAGGGGCAGATCGATATTGGCCTCATTCCTGTAGCCGCAATTCCATATTTAACTGAAGCTCATATTGTTACTGATTTTTGTATTGGTTGCGAAGGACCTGTTGCCTCAGTTTGCATTTTTAGCGAAGTGCCTATTGAAGAAGTTAAAACAGTTTACCTGGATTATCAATCAAGAACATCTGTAAACCTGGCAAAAGTCTTACTGCGGGAATATTGGAAGAAGGACGTTGTTTTGATCGACGCAAAAGGAGAGGAGTACCGCCACGAAATAAAAGGCACTACAGCCGGTGTGGTAATAGGCGATAGGGCATTGCAGCAACGCCATGTTTCCAAATATATATATGATTTAGGTGAAACCTGGATCAAACATACCGGGTTACCCTTCGTTTTTGCAGCCTGGATCGCAAATAAAAAATTGCCGGAAGGTTTTATCGTGGAATTTAACGAAGCCAACGCTTTAGGCTTTCAGCACCTGGATGATGTAATCAAAGAAAATCCATATGCTTTTTTTGATTTAGAGTATTATTATAAAAAAAGTATCAGTTATCAATTAACGCAAGACAAAAGAAAAGGAATGCGGTTGTTTTTAGAAAAAATCAGCTTAGTAACCTCCTGTTGATATAATAGTAATAACTATTAACATAAGCTCAACATAAAACAGCCCTTTTCATAGGCCTGTTTTATGTTGAGCTGTAATAAGGTCAAATTCAGGAAATTTTCCCCATCCTGCCATTTTTATAGTCGGCATACCCCTTAATGATATTCTTTAATACTTGCATCCGCTTTTCATTGTAAAGCAAGTTGTTTTTAATCCTGTTCAGAATACTTTTCTTTATTTCCTTAATGTCTTCCGGAAATAATTTTGAGTATTTTTCACTGAGATAAAAATAATTTCTAACAGTGTAGTACATTCTAATTGGAGAATGAAGGGTGCGAGGCGTAAGAGAAAGGTTTTTTAATGACCTGTGTTGTGATACGACTCCTAATGAGTGTTGTAGAAAGATATCTTGGACTTTTACAATTTCATAGCCAACTGCTTTCGCATGAAAGCAGTATTCATGGTCAACATTATCTATAAATAGGGCTACATCAAACCCTTTTAATTCATTGAAAATTTTCAAATTGACCAGGCTGCCCGAAGTGATTAAATGGTTTACCTGTTGAAAATCACATGGGGATTGAGAAACATTTCTTTCATCATATTCAATTCCAAACATAGCAACATTATCGATGTTCTCATATTGCGAAATGCAATTCAGATAAGCATCAAATACTCCCTTCTCAAAGTAGGAGTCCTGGTCCATAGTTAATAACCAATCAAATCCATTTTTGATCGCAATGGTTGCTGCTTCATTCAAACGTTTGGATATGCCTTCGTTTTTACCATTATGTATGAAGTGAACATCCTTATTTTCCCAAAGAGGACGAATAATTTCCTGGTTTGATATCTCACTGTTGTCAACAACGATTAGTTTATCCAGATAGTGTCGATAGGTATCAACTCGTTCAATTAATGCTTCATCCGGGTTATAAAGAATAACTACACCTGCAAGTTTCATTATTGATTTTCTTTAAAAAGAATGAAGATGTTTTCGTGTTGGAAGTAAGCCTCGTAGTCTATGTTTTCTAAAGCCTTAAAAAATGTTTTGGTACAATCAGGCTTATACCGGTCATGTAATTCAATAATTAAGAGTTTGGTTTTATGAAGCCATGAATTATTACCAGAAAAAACTTCCTTTTCTGCACCTTCAATATCCATTTTGACAATATCAACTTGATCCCAGTTTCTTTCTGCCAGGATACTGTCTATTGTAATACCTTGAATAGCATTCTCATTGGTCTTTTCTACCATGAAGCTTGCTGCTAATGAATCCGGATTAGAGATATTAACCTTCTCTTCCTTATACCAAATAGCTGCATGTTTACATATAATATTATTATATGCTGTTGTATTCTTTTCCAGTAAGTGAAAGTTATTGGGCTCTGGTTCTACTGCAACGATTTCTGTATCAGGAAAAATGTAAGAAAAATACAAGGAGGCAAAACCAACATTGGCACCGGCATCAATGATTTTCTTAGGTTGAATCGGTACTATATGCTTTAATTCATATTGCTTCTCATAAAATACTTGCCGGAAAATTGCCTGGTCAGAATAATTGTTACGAAGCCAAACATCATTTTTAAAAAACGAAGTTTTGATCTTGAAGAAAGGTTCTTTTGCCTTTGACAGACCTGAAAATAAACTCCAACCATCTTTTAACCCATAAGTTCTTATCCACGTTATTAATTCAACATTGTATATTGCTATTTTTCTGATACCGGTTTTTTCGTAGATACCCATCTTAAATTTGCGTTAATGAGTGATTGTTTTATTTCTATTTGTATTCCTGCTTATAAGCGTACTGATTATCTGCAGCGTCTGCTTCAATCAATAGCGGTGCAAACATATCGAGATTTTGAGGTAATTGTTACAGACGATAGTCCAAATGATGAAGTAAAACAGCTTTGCAACCAATATTCTGGTAGTTTTCCCCTTCATTTTTATAAAAATCCACAAAATCTGAATACTCCTGAAAACTGGAATGAAGGTATCCGCAAGTCAAAAGGGGAGTGGATAAAGCTGGTTCATGACGATGACTGGTTCTCTTCACCTGAAAGCCTTGCAAAATTTGCCGAAGCTGCAAAAAAGCATCCTGGACATACTTTTTTCTTCTCCGCCTATACGAATATTTATGAAGGAACGGGCCGGATGCAGGAAATGAGGCTGAAACCTTTCTGGAGTAAGGCCCTATTGCAAAATCCTATGGTTTTGATTTCAGATAATGTAGTAGGCCCCCCAAGTGTAACCATGCATAAGAACGATAAAACCACTTGGTACGATCGGAATATGAAGTACGTAGTGGACATCGATTTTTATATCAGGTACTTGGAAAATACAAGGCCATATTATATTGATGAGCCCTTAATCAATGTAGGCATTAACCAGGCGCAAGTAACAAAATACACATTTGGCGTGCCGGAAGTGCATTTGAAAGAAAGCTTACTCTTATTGGAGAAAACTGGCCCAAAGCATTTAAAGAATATGATTGTGTTTGACGGCTGGTGGAGGCTGATCCGTAATTTTTCAGTAAAAAACGTCGATCAATTATGTGCTTTTGGCTATAATGGACCAGTGCCTCAGATTATTGAACGCATCATTCAATTCCAAAACAGAATTCCTGCAGGCCTGCTGAAAAATGGAATTATTTCAAAATCCTTAATGTCATGCTGTTATCTCCTGGGCCGTAACAAAATATAAGTCCTCAGCAAATCAAATAAAGGAAATTGACTTTAGCAACTGGCATCACTGATGAGATCAATTATTGCCCATTCACTACTTCAGTAGCTTTCCCAGCCAAAGTGCGGCATACTGCTTAGTATAAAAAATGGCAGCAAACATATACCAGCGCCAATCAGGGTAGAACTTCTTCATGAAAGTTGCGTGATTCTTTATGCCCATTTTTTTGACGGCCATGAGCTTGTCTTTCGAAGAACTCCCTTTATGTACATGCATCACTTTTGCTTCAGGTATAAAGTGAATTTCATAGCCGAGTTTTTGAAAATCCCAGCACCAAAGCACGTCTTCACAATACATGAAAAAATCATCAGCCAATTTTTCTCCTGGAAGTTGTTTGAGTATCTTTTTAGGAAACATCATAAACGTTCCCCATACCCAGTCACATTTAATAAAGTGCTGGTGATCAAAATAGTGATGCAGCATAGTTTTTTCCTGCTTTTCCTTAGGCAGGAATTTGTAAACTGGTAACACCTCCATAACCTCCCAACTAATCGTTCTGAACTTGCGGCAGTTATACTGAATACGCCCATCCGGGTAATGTAGCTGAGCAGTAGTCATACCTGCCTCCGGATGTTGCAGCATATAATCGTAACAGATCTTGGGCGCATTATTGATCAGTTCTGTATCACTATTCAACAAAAGAACATAATCCCCCTTTGCATGTTGTAACCCAAGGTTGTTCCCTCCTGTAAAACCTGTATTTTCATGGCTGACAACTAAAATAATGTGGGGAAACTTTTCTAAAAATAGCTGAGGGTCACACTCTTTCGATGCATTGTCAACCAGTATGATTTCATAACTCAAACCTTGCACCTTTTCCTGGATTGATTGAATGCAATTGGAAGTTAACTGAAATGTATTGTAATTGATGATAATGATCGAAAGCTGCATGGGGTGTTAAATGGTTTAATAAACCTTATAAAAGAACGGCTTGTTAAGCAAAATTCTGAAAAAGTAGCGCATCAGTATGACCATATTTTGAATATAGCCACCAACATTCTGCCATGAAAACCTGGACTTTCCACCTTTCAGGATCTTTTCAAGAAGAAGCCCGAAAATAAAAATGGGAATTTCAAAAATAAAGATGGCCCAGATGATTAGAAACCATAGTATGCCATGTTGCTTCCTGACCCGGACAAATTGTGATACCAGTATTTGTCTTCCCTTCTTATTCCAGAGGTTTTTGCTGTTTTCATTTTCTTCAGTTTCATAATAATCACCACTGGTACCTCCTCCAAGGTGAATCACCTTGGGTTCTTCATATAGGTAAAGCTTGCCATTTTTGCGCAACCTGCTGCACCATTCAATTTCTTCGGCATACATGAAAAAATCACTATCCAAAAGACCGGAACTTGGCAACACATCTCTGCGTACCATCAAAAAGGCACCTACCACCCAATCTACTTCAACTTTGTCTGAAACAGTTTGAACACTGGGAACCTTCGACCCAAGTCTATAACCCATATATCGGATAAAACGCCCAAGGTAGGGTAGGGGCAATAAAAAGTTCAGACTGCCTTTAATAAAATGCGCTCCTGAAATCTGGTGAGTACCATCTGGATTGAGCAGTTGAACGCCACAAGCCACCGCTTCTTGATCTTGTTCAAAGAGATCAATGGTTTTATCTAGAGCGCCACCCTGAACAATGGTGTCTGCATTCAGCAGCAGAATGTTTTCACCCTTGGCTATTTTGATGCCCTCATTGTTCGCCCTGGCAAACCCTGCATTATAGCCGGTTTGTAGCCATATGATCCCTGGAAATGCAGAACGGATTTTTTCTTCACTATCGTCCCCGGAATTGTTATCTACGACAATGATCTCAAATGTGTGCCGGGCAGTTTCTTTATATACGCTTTCAATACAGTTCAGCACATGATGAGCAGATTTGTAATTGATGATAATGATTGAAAGCTTCATTCGCAAAACTGTAATTTAATAACAAACCTGACAGGCTTCCCTTGGCCTGTCAGGCAAAACCATTGAAATAATGTTAAACTATCGCCCAATTCAGCGATCCCCAACTCCCAACATCAAACTCCAAACCCCAAACTACAAAAGCTCCTCCTTCCTATACCCCTGCAGTTCCTTCTTTCGTATACTCATAATAATGCCGCCGAAAAACAGGATATATACAATGATCATTCCCCAGAATACTAAATTGTAAGATGTTTTATAAACCTGGGGTTCAAATCGGAAAGTGATGGTATGCTTGCCTGCAGGAATGGGCATACCGCGCAACACATAGTCAACCTTGTAATGATCTGTTTTTTTACCATCAATATAAGCATTCCAGCCTGCTGGATAGTAAATCTCACTGAAAACAGCAAACTGAGGTGTTGCCGCATTGGTTACATATTCAATAGTATCATTATTATAATGAGTCAATTGAATAGTGGCGGTAGAATCAAATGCTACCTGTGAAGCAGTAATGTTCTGGGTAGTTTTATCAAAGAAGGCTGTATGTTTTGGATCAAAATTGTCCAATGCCTTGATTTCTTCTACAGGACCATTTACCGGGTGTAATGTTTTTACAAACCACGCCGCACCCATAGCACTGTCATTTTTCTGAATGTTGATTGATCCACTTCCCTGTTGATCTGGGATCAGGAAGTAACGGGTGTCCAGCATATTCAAAACTGGCATATTCAACGAGTTCTTGGAAAACTGGGTTTCTATTAGATCCTGGTAAATCCTCAATTTGGCAGGGTGGTATCCACCAAGTGAACGGTGATAATAAGAGGTTCTTGACTCGCTGAATCGGTCTGGTGAAAGATTGTAAACACGGAAGTGTGGATCGGTATCTTTTAAGATAGCCTGGTCTGCAGCAGTCAACTTAAAATTGAGATCCGTATAAGCATCTTTATCAACATAAACATCTTCACTCAGGTATTTTTTGCCTATAGCGAATAAATCTATAGTATTAGCCACAAGCAATACAACGGCTACAACCACTGGCGACAAAACTTTCTTCATCCGGAAATACAACAACCCAAGAAGTAGCAAACCAAATCCGATTAGTCGCATGATATCACTTCCAAACATTGACTTCCTGGCAGCTTTCAATGAACTTACGATCATATGGCCAGTATCTCCACCTCCTTGTTGACTATAAGCTGCAATAATTTGCTCGTCAATGGGTGATCCATAATCGTTGACGAGGTAAATAAATCCTGCCAATGCTACTAGTCCACCTGCAGCATACAAAATGGGTTTAAAGTTGTTTTTAAGCTGTTCCTCATCCATTTGAAACAACAACTTCTGCAGACAAAGCACTGCCATTAATGGAACGAGTAATTGTGGAATAACCAATGCCATCGACGGCGCCCTGAACTTACTGTACATTGGCAATACATCGAATAAAATACTGTTGAACCCGGAAAAGTATTTGCCCCACGCCATGAAGATGCCTAAAACAACAGCAGCCAAAATCCACCACCTGTGATGCGAGCGTAATATTGCTAACCCAATGGCAAATAACAGGAAGCTTAGTGCACCAATATAAGCTGGGCCTGAAGTGCTTTCAAGTCCACCCCAGTATTTGGGTAAGGAACTGGCCAGTTGAACAGCAGCATTTTCTGGTATATTTTTATCAGCCAGTTCTTTGACCAACTTGGATTCTTCATCAAAAGTTTCAGAACTGCTACCGCCAAATGCATGCGGCATAAACAGAGTAACTACTTCACTTTTTGCTATACTCCACATGAAGGCATAGTCCTGGTCAAGTCCGGTAGTCTTTTTCTCTACAACTCCTCCGGTTTGGGAGGTCTCTATATTCTTTCCTCCACGCATGGTATATTTAGCATACTCATAGGTGGGGAACAATGTAACCGCGGCTGCGGCCACCCCAAGCACTGCTCCTAATACAGCTAGGGAGAGTGCAATGGCAGTGTGTTTCCATTCACCATTTTTGATCCATCTGATCAAATAACTGATCGTCATAAAACCAGCCGCAATGAGTAGATAGTAATTGATCTGGGGGTGGTTGGCGGTAACTTCCGCAGCAGCAAACAGGGCCGTCACTGCAATACCGATCCAGTATTTTTTTTCATACAGCCATACTAGTCCTGCTAATAGGGCAGGGGCGAAGCAAAGCGCTGCCATCTTGGTGCTATGACCGGCACTGATAATAACTGGGTTATAGGTCGCATAAGCAAATGCTAGCGCTCCAAAAATTCCCACATAGGGGTTTGCCCTGAAGGCTAAGCAAAGTATGTAAAAGCAAACACAGGCAAGAAAGAAAAAGTTAGCCGGTTCCGGTAGTCCCAGGCTTAGAACATGGATAAAGCTGATTAAAACATCAGGACTTTTAATCAATACCTGGTAATTGGGCATCCCGCTGAAAAGATGTGTATTCCACAGGGGGAGGTTGCCATATTTATTATAATGGTTGATGGCATCCTGCGACATGCCCTTAGCCCCAACAATATCATGCTGTTGCAATACCTTACCTTCCAATGCAGGTTGGCAAAAGATCAGGGCAAAAACTAAAAAGGTAACAATTGCTATAAGATGAGGGAGCAGCTTTTGAAAGATGCTTTTATTCATATGCCGTTTTTTATAAACGGGGCAAAATAAGGCTATTTTATTTGTAGTATAAATTTTACGCTCCTAATTTCGTTCAACATTTTACGCCAACAGAAAACTTAATACCACAAACTTCAAACTAATGTTGCTTCGGTTTTTCTCAAGAGTGGCTTTTATTTTTAATATATTTTTCCTGCTAGCAGTTGCATTACAATATAAATCATTTATTAAAGAAGAAAGTATAGCCTACAATTTGATTATTATAAGCTTCTTTCCGGCTGTTTTCTTATTTAGCCCTATCATTAATATTACTTACTTTATTGTTTTATTGATGAAAAGAAATTTATTTGCGCTGGTGCCTAAGTGGCTGGTGCTTACTAACTTCATTATGTTGATCATACAAATTCTTTATATAATTATTGTATTAAATGATTCATTCTATTATTAAAAACAGGTCTATCAGGCTTTTCATTGTGTTGGGAGGTTTTTTTATTACCAATGCGCTCTTGGCTGAAATCATGGGGTCTAAACTGTTTTCTCTGGAGAAAACTTTCGGATTAGATCCTTTTAACTTTCATATCCTGGGCAATTCTTTTTCATTCAATCTAACAGCCGGTGTTTTGTTGTGGCCTGTGGTATTTATAATGACCGACATTATCAATGAATATTACGGCCCTAAAGGTGTGCGTTTCCTCTCATTTTTTACAATAGTGTTGATTGTTTACGCCTTTTTAATGTTCTCTGGTGCCATTGGATTATACCCGGCAGACTTCTGGGCAAAGAATTACTACAAAGGTGTTCCTGATAGCAATCTTGCATTTGCTGGAATTTTTGGGCAGAGCCAGTCTATCATCATTGCCTCCTTGATTGCTTTTTTACTGGGACAGCTATTAGATGTCTACATATTTCATAAGATCAAAGAGTCAACTGGAGAGAAAGGTATCTGGCTTAGGGCAACAGGCTCTACACTGGTATCACAATTCATCGACTCTTTTGTGGTGTTATTTATTGCTTTTTATATCGCCCCACGACTTTCGGCTAGGATACAGCCTTGGTCCTTTGGTCAGGTGATGACAATTTGTATCGGAAATTACTTATACAAGTTCATTGTGGCTATTGTCCTCACCCCAGTGATCTACCTGATTCATGGCTGGATCGAAAAGTATCTTGGTCACGAAACCGCAAAACAAATGAAACTGGCTGCCATGCAATCCACCAAATAATCTACTACATATACCAAATAAGAAGCCCTCAACTTTCATTCAGTTGAGGGCTTCTTATTTATAGAATAATATATAGCTACGGCTTTGCAGCGCTGCCCTCCCCTTTAGGGGCAGGGGGTGTGGCTTGGCTTGTGATTACTTTTAATCATCCTCACCACAATCTTATCAATCGGCAGTGTCACTCTATCTTCACTAACTGTGTCCCAATCTATAAACCGGAAAGTTTCAATTTCATTGCACTTATTATAACGGGTTAGCTGTTCTTCATCAAAGTCAAATTCAATATCACTTAAACGCACATTGATGGGTTCAAGTGGCTTCACAAAATAATAGATTGAAATGATCTGTTGCCCCGGCCGGAAGGCGGACTCCTGGTAATAGTCAGTAGTATAAATATGATCCAGCACTTCCACTTTTAGGTTCATTTCTTCCATGAATTCACGCCTGAGACAGTCTCTGGTGCCTTCTCCAAATTCAAGCCCCCCACCTGGGAACTTGGTATAATATTTTCCACGGATATACTCATCTGCAACCAAAAGTTGTCCCTTTTCATTGATTAAAATGCCGTAAACTCTTATATTAAATTGACTCATTAACTAAAGATTTTCTTGCGAAGGAAAAACCAGCCTATCACAATTGAAATGGTGAATGATAAGAATGCTACAAGGTAAAATGCATAAGGAGAATGTTCAAAACCACTGGGTACATTCATTCCAAATAAAGACGCGATCAATACAGGAAAGCTAAGTACAATCGTGATTACTGCGAGCCTTTTCAAAACCTGGTTCTGGTTGTTAGCAATAATACTGGCATAAGCATCCAGCGTGCTGCTTAGGATGTTTGTATAAATGTTTGCCATCTCTAGGGCCTGCGAATTATCTACGATCAAATCGTTTAGGTACTCCTTTTCATCTTCATTCAGTCCGAGAAAGTTTGTCCGCTCCAGTTTCATAAACAATAACTCATTCGAGCGTAATGCCGTAACAAAATACACCAGGCTTTTTTGAATGCGCATCAACTGAAGCAGTTGTTCATTCCTGTTAGCGTCATACAACTGTTGCTCAAGTACATTTCTGCGCTGGTTGATCTCTTTAAGATACTCCATGAAATTCTGCACCACCTTTTCAAACACTTTCAGCACCATCATGTTTTTCTTGTCTGGATGCCGGTTCTGGTAAGTGTTTAAAAACTTCTTCATTGCCGGGTTCTCAAAAGAGTTTACCGTAACAATCTGGTTGTGCGTTAATATAATACAGATGGGTATAGTAATATAATAAGCATCACTTTCATTAAAAGAGTTGTTGACAGTAGGTGTTTTGATAACGATCAAACGCACATTATCTTCTTCCTCAAAGCGCGTCCGTTCATCGATATCAAGAGAGTCGGTTAAAAAGTCTATGGGAATTTCCAATAATTCCGAAAGTTCAGTAAACTCTTCATGTTTCAAGGGGGGTAGCACATTCACCCATGTTCCGTTCTCCGGCTTTTCGGTTTGAATCGTTTTATGGTCTATGTTTATAAAGTACTGAATCACTGAATTTGGAATTTAAATTACACCTTAATAATACCACGAATCGATTGCTTAAAAGTCCATTTGTCCGGAAAAAACCCTCAATGCCGGTCCTTGCAGCCAAATATTTTGGTAACTGTCTCCGATTTTATCGTATTCTACGCTTAGATTTCCGCCAAGTGTCTGAATTTCCACTCTGTTGAATCCATTATCATTATGATGACATACTAGGGCTGCTGCTGTAACGCCCGTTCCACAGGAATAAGTCTCGTCTTCAACACCTCGCTCATATGTGCGCACAATGATCCGGTCGGGCTCTTCCAATTGCTCGACAAAGTTAACATTGATACCTTGTTCCTTGAATTCTGGACTATAGCGCACCTCTCGGCCTTTTTCATAAACATCCAGTTTCATAACATCCTCTGTAAGCTCCACAAAATGCGGTGAACCTGTGTTTAATATAAAATGATCGTCTACATACCTGATTTCCTTTACATCATTCATCTTCAACGATACAGTTCCATCGATATCAACGGTGGCTTCATGCGCTCCATCAATGGCAATGAATTTATATGTCGTCCTTACAATCCCTAGATCATAGGCGAACTTAACCAAGCAACGCCCGCCATTGCCACACATGCTGCTTTCTCTTCCATCCGCATTATAATATTTCATCTCGAAATCATAATCCGGGTGATTATTCAGTAGCATAAGACCATCGGCACCTACACCAAAACGGCGGTTACATATTTGATTAATCTGTTCTACAGATAGATTAATATACTGTTGCCCTCTATTATCCAGGATCACAAAATCATTTCCTGTTCCCTGGTATTTATAAAATTGAATGCGCATAGATTAACAATTGCTTAATATTTCCAACGTTTTTTTGACCAAATTTTCAACCGAAGCCTTACCATCCTTAGTGAATTCTTTACTCACTCTATTGGCTACAATAGTGTTGAGCGATAGGCAATGATGCCCTAAAAGCCGCCCTAATCCATAGATTCCCGAAGTTTCCATCTCAAAATTCGTAATACGATGCTGGCCAAAGATAAACTGAGTAAGGTTATTAATTAGTTGTGGGTTTTTAACACCTAATCTAAGAACTCGGCCTTGAGGACCATAAAACCCTGGGCAGGTAACGGTGATGCCATGAAAAAAGTCTTTAACAAAATGTTTAAGTAAAGAGGGAGAAGCGCTGCTGATATAAGGCTGGCTCATTTGTGCCTGGATTTGCGTTTGAGTACAAAAAGACTGCAGTAACTGCTTTTCTTCCTCATTATGTTCTAAACGGTAATAATGCAACAGGTTATCTAACCCAAGACCGTGAGTGGCCGCAACCAAAGAATCAACAGGAATGTCCCTCTGCAGTGACCCTGAAGTGCCAACTCGTAATATATTCAGGGTCGTTAAATTTTCCTTGATGATCCTTGTTTCAAAATCAATATTTACTAAGGCATCTATTTCATTGAGTACTATATCTATATTATCTGTACCAATACCAGAAGAAATAACTGTTAATCTCTTCTTACCTAGAGTGCCCGTATGAGAAACAAATTCTCTATGCTGCCTTTTGACTTCTATGGTATCAAAATACTTACTGACTTGAGGTACCCTGCCAGGATCCCCGACTGTGATAACGGTAGTTGCCAATTCCTCAGGGCGAAGATCAAGATGGTAAACTGCTCCACGTTCGTTGATGATAAGTTCTGATGCTGCAATTGGCTGCATGACAAAAGGAAAATTAAAAATGAAAAACCTACTTTAACTTGGTAAAAATATCCTATTTTCGCACCCGATTCAAAAAACGAGTAACATTAATACTCCTGGTACCGTGGCCGAGTGGCTAGGCAGAGGTCTGCAAAACCTCCTACAGCAGTTCGAATCTGCTCGGTACCTCAAGTTCCCGCCTATAGCGGGAATTTTTGCTTTAATAACTTCACAAGTTATACCGGAGAATCTTTATCAAATGCTAAACTTGTGAACGATTAAACCAGTAAACTTTTTAAAATGCTCTCCAAAGAAGAAAAAGACTTTTTGATTTATTGGGAGGCCAACCGCCTGAACAACAAAAGATTTCTGCGCCAGTTTAGCATTGGTCTGCCTATTGGGGTATTTCTGGTGGCTGCTGTTTTTGTTAACATTTTATCCGGTTGGTATAAAAAAGCCGATATGATCATCCGGAGCAATTCATCGATACTGGTAACCATCCTGGTTGCCCTTGTAGGTATCGCCATCTTTTTAACCATATTTTCCAGTCGCTATAAATGGGAGCAAAACGAACAGCGCTACCTCGAACTAAAGGAAAAGGAAAAGAGAGAGGAATCCCTGCAATAAAAAACTTATTACTTTCTTCCAATTAGCTTTTCCAATCCGACCCTAAATGACCGCTTATGTCCTGTTTTGAGTGCACTAAAACTACGTGAATCCTTCGTTGCTGAAGCATACCTAAGCCATACCTACTCCCTACCAAAGCCCTATCAAAGCCTAGGATAAAGCATGAAAATGGTAAATTCCCATTTCTCGGCAATCCCCAAACTCCAAATCTCAATATCACAAAATTCCGAATTCCGAATTCCGAAATCCCAAATCCACTCTACCATCTATCATTCATAATCTTTTCTCTCTCCCTCCTTTCTTTCAGTCCTAACTTTAAACAAAAACTGATAAATAGCAAACCTGGAAGCGATAATTGTCAGGTTATCCTCATCATATGTCTTCTAATTTCGGCCCTTCACATCCTATTTACTATAAATATTATACATGGTGATCAAAGACATGACGAGGCCAACCGATCTGCATGGCCATGCAAAAGGAACAGGGCCTTTGCGTACGCAGAAGCCAGTCTACATGGATTTCTTACCACCCTGCAACAATGCTTGTCCCGCTGGTGAAAACATTCAGTCTTGGTTGGCTTTAGCTCAGGAAGGCAAACATGAGGAGGCCTGGCAGAAGTTGGTAGAAGAGAATCCAATGCCCTGTGTTCATGGAAGAGTGTGCTATCACCCTTGTGAAAGTGCCTGCAACCGTGCTTTTGTGGATAGCCCGGTTAGTATCCATGCAGTGGAGCGTTTTCTTGGTGATAAAGCATTGGAGGAAGGATGGAAAATTAAATGTACCACTCCAAAATCTGGTAAGAGGGTGCTGGTAATTGGTGGTGGCCCAAGTGGATTATCTGCGGCCTACCATCTCACCCGAGCTGGCCATGAAGTGGAAATATATGAAGCCGGACCAGTTGCCGGTGGCATGATGCACTTTGGTATTCCTGCTTACCGTCTGCCACGTAATATATTACAAGCCGAGATCCAGCGTATCCTTGATTTAGGTGTTAAAATAAAACTCAATTATAAAGTAGATAATGTCCTGAAGGAAAAAGAAGCAGGCAACTTTGATGTTGTATTTGTTGCCATTGGAGCAGGCCTCGCCAAAAAAATTGACATCCCCGGACAGGCTGCTGCTAAAATGTTGGACGCTGTGAGCTTCTTACGTGATGTAGAAACAGGTAATGTGCCTAAGTTAGGCCGTAAGGTAGCTGTTTATGGTGGTGGCAACACAGCCATGGACGCTGCCCGTACTGCTAAGCGTCTAGGTGCTGACGAAGCTTTCATCATTTATCGTCGCGATCGTGAAAACATGCCCGCACACGACTTTGAGGCAGATGAAGCTTTGACTGAAGGGGTAAAGATCAACTGGCTGCGTACCATTAAGGCTGTTGATGATACCACCTTTACGGTAGAAATAATGGAATTGGAAAATGGCCAATTGAAAGCTTCCGGCCGCTATGAAACCTTGGAAGCAGACTCCCTCATTTTGGCTGTTGGACAGGATACAGACACAAACTTCCTATCTCAAATTCCTGGCGTCGAACTCAAGAAAGACGGTACTGTAATTGTCGGTCCCAATATGATGACTGGTCACGAAGGAATCTTTGCTGGGGGTGATATGACCCCAAGCGAGCGTACGGTAACAATTGCAACTGGTCATGGTAAAAAGGCTGCCCGTTACATTGATGCTTATCTGAAACAAACAGATTATATCAAAACTCCGAAACATCCGCTCGTTGGATATGAAAAGCTTCATGTATGGTATAAAACAGAAGCACCAAAGCGCGAACAGGAAATGTTAGCTGCTGAACAGCGGGTTGCCAGCTTTGATGAAATATTGGCTGGGTTATCACCGGAGCAAGCCCTATTTGAGGCACAACGCTGTCTCTCTTGTGGCAATTGCTTCGAGTGTGATGGATGCTATGGATCATGCCCGGAAGAAGCCGTGATTAAGTTAGGTCCCGGCAACCGGTATGAATATGATTATAATAAATGCACCGGTTGTGCCGTCTGCTACGAGCAATGCCCGGTTCATGCTATTGAAATGGTATCAGAAAAAATCAGTGAAAAGTAATTGGGAATTAAAACATGAAAAAACTAATAAAAACCATTGATGGTAATGAAGCGGCAGCATATATAGCATATCGTACAAATGAAGTATGCGCCATCTATCCCATTACACCTTCTTCCACAATGGCCGAATTATGCGATGAATGGTCTGCTAAAAGCATCAAAAATATATGGGGTAATGTTCCTGACGTCATTGAAATGCAAAGTGAAGGAGGTGCTGCTGGTACTGTTCACGGAGCTCTGCAAACAGGAGCCTTAACCACTACATTTACAGCTTCCCAGGGGCTCATGTTAATGCTGCCCAACATGTATAAAATTGCTGGTGAATTAACTGCAACCGTTTTCCATGTGGCAGCACGTTCTTTGGCCGCACAGGGGCTTTCCATCTTCGGCGATCATAGTGATGTGATGGCTGCTCGTACAACAGGCTTCGCTATGCTGGCGTCTGCCAATGTTCAGGAAGCCCATGACTTTGCATTGATTGCACAGGCTGCTACCATGCAATCCCGCATTCCATTTATCCATTTCTTTGATGGCTTCCGCACCTCACATGAAGTAAGTAAGATCAACTTAATGAGTGATGAAGTGATCAGCTCCATGATCGATAATGACTTACTTTTTGCACACCGCTTACGTGCGCTGAATCCGGACAATCCTTTCATAAGAGGTACTGCCCAAAATCCTGATGTTTACTTTCAGGCAAGGGAAACCGTAAATCCATTTTATGCACAAACACCAGGGATTGTGCAACAGCAAATGGATAAACTCGGAAGCCTTACAGGACGTTTCTACAAATTATTTGAATACTATGGTAAGCCTGATGCAGAAAGGATCATAATCATGATGGCATCAGGTGCTGAAACGGCAACTGAAACAATAAAAAAGCTGATGGAAGATGGAGAGAAGGTCGGAGTGATCAATGTTCGCCTGTTTCGTCCTTTTTCTGTTAAGCATTTAATTGATGTTTTGCCTGCTTCAGTAAAAAAAGTAGCTGTTCTTGACCGCACAAAAGAACCTGGTGCTGATGGTGAGCCTTTATATAAAGATATTATCACTGCATTCACCGAAGCCTATAATGATGGTCAATTGACTCATTTGCCAAGAATAGTAGGTGGCCGCTATGGCTTGTCGTCTAAAGAGTTTACTCCTGCTATGGTGAAAGGAATTTTTGAAGAACTGAAGAAAGATGTTTCAAAGAACCATTTCACCATTGGTATCAACGACGATGTAAGTAACAGCAGTCTGGATTACGATCCATCTTTTGAATTGGAAGATGAAGGAATGACTGCTGCACTCTTCTATGGCTTAGGTGCAGACGGTACCGTTTCTGCAAACAAAAACAGTATCAAGATTATTGGTGAGAATACAGATCTATTTGCTCAGGGCTATTTTGTTTATGACTCCAAAAAGTCTGGTTCGCAAACAGTCTCCCACCTTCGTTTTGGAAAGAACCCGATCAAAGCTCCATATTTAGTAGAGAAGGCCGACTTCATCGCTTGCCACCAGTTCAACTTTATACAGAAGATTGATATTCTTCAGAAAGCAAACCCAGGTTCAGTATTCCTTTTGAACAGTCCATACAGCAGTGCAGATGTTTGGGGACATTTACCAGCACCTATCCAACAGCAGTTGATTGATAAGAAAATAAAACTGTATGTGATCGATGCTGATGAAGTAGCTCAAAATGCTGGCATGGGTAATCGAATCAATACGATCATGCAGACGTGCTTCTTCGCCTTGTCAGGTGTACTGCCAAGAGAAGAAGCGATTAGTCAGATCAAACAGGCAATTGAAAAAACCTACAGTAAGAAAGGTAAAGCTGTTATCGATCTGAATTTCAAAGCAGTAGATGCAGCATTGAGTCATTTACATGAAGTCTTAATTCCTTTAACAGTTACTGCTCAATCAGGCTTTCCTGATATCGTACCTCAGCAGGCACCAGACTTTGTTCAAAATGTGACAGCAGTGATGATGAAGGGTGAAGGTGACCAGTTGCCGGTGAGTATGTTGCCTATTGATGGAACTTACCCCAGTGGTACTACCCAATGGGAAAAGCGTAATGTTTCGGATACCGTTCCTGTTTGGGATCCTGTGACCTGTATCCAGTGTGGCAATTGCTCTTTTGTTTGTCCTCACGGTGTGATCAGGGCTAAATTCTACAACCAGGAGTGCTTGGAAGATGCCCCGGAAGGATTCCCTTCTGCTAATATTAGTGCCAGGGGCTTTCCTGAAACTCGTTACACCTTGCAGATCTATGCAGAGGACTGCACTGGTTGCACGCTTTGTGTAGATGCCTGCCCTGCATTCAACTTGGCTGATAATACCCGCAAGGCAATTAATATGGAAGCCAAAGCTCCCATATTGGATAAAGAAAAAGAGAACATCAAATTCTTTGAAAGTCTACCTGTAAATGATCGTTCAAAAGTTGATTTTTCCTCAGTTCGTGGTGCACAGTTCCTGGAACCATTGTTTGAGTTTTCCGGTGCCTGCGCAGGCTGTGGTGAAACTCCTTATGTAAAACTCCTGACGCAATTGTTTGGCGATCGTTTGATCGTAGCTAATGCCACTGGCTGTTCTTCTATCTATGGAGGTAACTTGCCAACCACACCTTGGACGAAAAATAAAGATGGTAAAGGTCCTGCGTGGAGTAACTCCCTATTCGAAGACAATGCTGAATTTGGATTAGGCATGCGCGTGTCAGCAGATAAACAATTAGGGATTGCGCAAGACTTGTTAAAGAGACTAAGCTCAGAAATAGATAATTCGTTAATTGAAGACATCCTCAATGCTCCTCAATTAACCGAGTCCCAGATCATGTTGCAACGCATGCGTGTACAAAGACTGAAAGAAGCCTTGAAGCGATCTTCAGACCCTTTTGCAAAACACTTGTTATATGTTGCCGATCATTTTGTTCGTCGCAGTGTATGGTTGTTGGGCGGTGATGGTTGGGCTTATGACATTGGTTCTTCTGGATTAGACCACGTACTGGCTAGTGGCCGTAATGTAAACGTATTGGTAATGGATACTGAGGTATATTCAAATACAGGTGGTCAATCCTCTAAGTCAACTCCAATGGCAGCAACTGCTAAATTTGCGACTGCAGGTAAAAGGGTAGGGAAGAAGAACCTGGCTTTGCAGGCGATCTCTTATGGGAATGTATATGTAGCGCAAGTAGCTATGGGTGGCAATCCCCAGCAAACGCTTTTGGCTATGCGCCAGGCCGAAGCTTATGAAGGTCCGTCACTCATATTAGCATACAGCCATTGTATTGCACATGGTATTGATATGGCCAAAGGATTGCAACAACAAAAGTTAGCAGTCAACAGTGCCTACTGGCCGCTATTCCGCTTCAATCCTAAATTGCGCCAGAAGGGTATCAATCCATTCATCCTGGATTCTCCTCGTCCAACCATTCAACTGAAGGATTATGCGCTCAATGAAATGCGCTATAAGAACCTGGAGAAGAATAACCCTGCTGAAGCCAAACACCTGATGGAAGTTGCCCAGCAGTTGGTTGATCTTAGATGGAACACCTATGAAAATATGGCGCAATGGAAGGCTGAAGAGTTTGCACCGGTTTTATAACCATGATCCATTGGTCTACTTACATTTGTTCCTTAAATGCTTTGAATAATGACTGTTCAGGAAATCTTGCAAACCCTTCAGCAACATTCCAATTTTGTAAACATCCAGGGCATGAGCCGTTATGGTATCAATACAGAAAAAGCTTTCGGTATAAAAATCCCTATTTTGCGTCAATTGGCAAAAAGCATTGGTAAAAATCATCCACTGGCATTAGAGTTATGGAAGAGCGAATTCCATGAAGCAAGGTTGCTTGCAATTTTTATTGCCGATCCAAAGCAGGTGGATGAAACTTTAATGGAACAATGGGTGCTCGACTTTAACTCTTGGGATATTTGCGATCAATGCTGCAGCAACTTGTTCGAACGTACTCCCTTTGCTTTCCAAAAGGCTTTAGAGTGGGTAGATCGGAACGAAGAATTTGTGAAGAGGGCTGGATTTGTTTTAATTGCAGTTTTGGCTGTTCATCGAAAAAAACTGAACGACCAGGAATTTTTACCTTTCTTCTCCTGTATAGAAGAAAAGTCTGATGATGAACGCAACTTCGTAAAAAAAGCGGTAAATTGGGCATTAAGGCAATTAGGAAAAAGAAGTTCTTTATTAAGGGATAGAGCTATAGAGGTTTGTGAACGATTAAAGGTCCGGGATAGTAAAAGTGCTCGCTGGATAGCGACCGATGCATTAAGAGAATTAAAAAGCGAAAAGAAGCAGAAAAAGATAGTAAAATTAGCCGACACGAAATAAAAATAGCCAGGTAATGCACCTGGCTATTTGTTTGAAAACAAAAGTATTTATGTTTAATTCCTTGATGACAGCTTTGATAGCAACCTCAGGATTTCCATGTACAACCATACAATGGTAACCAGCAGGCCAAACGCGCTGTACCATTCAAAATATTTAGGTGCACCGTGTGCAGCCCCTTGTTCCATCATGTCAAAGTCCAGGATCAGGTTGAGGGCAGCTACGATTACAATCACTAAGCTAATACCTATTCCAAGCATTCCATTATCATGCAGAAGGGGCATTTGAATGCCGAATAAGCGCAGAATAAGGGATATAGCATAGAACAATGCAATACCTGCAGTTGCTGCGATGACTACTTTTTTGAAAGTATTGGTGGCCTTGATAATACCAAGGTTATACAAAAAGTACATGGCTCCTGCAGTGCCAAAAGTGAGCATTACTGCCTGCATAACAATGCCTGGAAGTGCAGCGTCAAAATATGCAGATATGGCACCAAGGAATAAGCCTTCTAGCAATGCATACCCTAATGCCAGGTATGGTGCCCATTCCTTTTTGAAAATAATAATAAGGGCTAATACAAAGCCTCCAATCATAGAACCCCACATCCAGGGCATAACATCAACACCTTTGTAAAACAAGCCCCAGGTAAATGAAGCGGCTCCTAATACCATGATCAAAAGCAAACCGAACTTTTGTACAGTACCACGTACTGTCATGGCATCGCCTTCGTACCGGTAAACTTTTTCAAATGTTTTTTCAGATATAACAGGGTTACCCCCCTTAAACAGTCCCATAGAGATGATTTTTTTTGTGAAAATAATGTTTTGTTGTGTATAAAATTAATGACCTCCTAGTCTGAAACGGGTCTGGATTTTTTGTACATTCATTAAAACCATTAACCAACGATGCCTTACACTCCTGAACAAACTTTTTACGAAGTTATGTGGCGTGTAAAAAATACGCCTTTTCCTCTTCCCTGGTGGGTACAGCAATACTTCAGAAATTGGCACAACGATTACAATACTGGACTTTTCAGTAGTAAAGAAGAAGCTTTCGCAGCAAATGCCTTGTATCGGTACTGGAGTATGGTAGGCGTGAAAGACCACCACCAGGAAAGCCTGATTGGGCAGGCTGGAGAAATTGAACCTGTTTATGACCGCTATTCTGTCAGCTTTTTTCTCTTTAATATAAGAACAAGGGAGCTGTATTTTCCCCAAACTTCTGGTGGCGAACACCTGAAACAGCGTTATGAAGAGAGTTATCTCCCAATTATTATTACCGATTTTACTCCAGTTAATGGAATCAGCGTCTCCCAAAAGGTATTGGCTACAACGGCAGGCGTAGATCAGAACTCTGTAGTAGTTTCCAGGATAAAAGTGGATCAGACAGATCAAAATAATGACCGCTTTATGCTTTGTGTTTCTGTATCGCCTTATGGACCTACTTGCTTTCAACGGCGATACAAATCAGGGCGTATTCAGCCCTATAAAGGCGTGTCTTACATGAAATATATCCCGGAAGAAGCCTGGCTTTCTCGTGTGAATACTAGTTGGGGACCTGTTTTCAGTAAGCAACCCGACACTTTTGGGTTATATGGCAATCAGGGTGAAACGGATCCGGACCATTACATGTTCCATAATCCTTATAGTCAATTAGCTCATAATGGAACTTTGAATGGAGAAACGAATGCTTCAGATGAAATAGCTGGTTTATGCAGTAGTGTTTTTGCTTGGGAACTTCCATTGGACAATTCTGTTTTTGAATTGGAGATTAAACTGCCAGTTGATGATTACAGGGGTTATGCAGATTTTCTGGAGTTGAAAAATGAAGATCCTGAAACCTTGGAAAACAAAAACCTTGCTTATTGGAAAAATAAATTGGATGGCTGTGGGTTGCAGGCCTCACTACCTGGAAGCATAATATCATTATGGAATCTTTACAGGGTCTGCCGTGCCAATCTTTTAATTTTATCTGATAATGGGGAAATTCATCCCGGTCCAACTATTTACGATTCCTTTTGGATCAGAGATTCTTCGGTTGAAGGAGTTGCATGCGCGTTGAGTGGTGATGAACAACTTTCTATTAGGCAAATCGGTCACCATTACACAGAAGTATTTAATGTCAATAAAGACGAATGGATTGGACCGGCAAGAGCTTATGGCTTTTTTGGAGGAGAGCATGAAAAGAATGATCGCGAATGGGATAGTAATGGTCAGGCACTCTGGGCTATAGGACGGTTGGATAGGATCTTGGGCCGCGATGAAAACTTTGGAGAAAGTTTGTTCACTCCTTTCGTGATTGAAGGCTGCCGTTGGATTAGAGACAACCGTGATGCTTTTGGGCTATTGAATGCTGGTTGGAGTGCAGAACATTTAGGTGAAAAAGAAAAGCCTCATTATTGGGATGACTTTTGGGCCATTGCCGGTTTGTGGGAAGCTTTAAGGTTAGCTGGTAGATATAATCGTCCTGAAGCTGCCGAGATCCGAGCAATATTTCAGGACGTTGCCAATGCTACAGCTCAATCAATAAGGTGGGTTTTGCAGGAACAAAATAGCAGGGGATTTTGGGAAACTTTTATCCCGACTGGTCCTGCGGATGTGGGCAGGCTGGATTCTACTATTATCGGTGTGGCGGCCTATTTTCATCCATGTCGTTTATATGATGGTGTAAAACTGGGGACTGAAGTTGATATCGCTGCAAGGATGACACTGTATACAATCTGGAGTCACTTTATAAAAGGAGGGTTCAGGCACGACAGTGCATGGAATTGCTATGGACCCTATCTGACCTTGCAACTTGCACATGCTTTTCTGTTAATTGGAGAAATCTATAAAATGAAACAGTGTTTAGAATGGACGATAAAGGCAGGCTTTTCACCAGTAAGTGGCACATCTGGTAGACCAGGCGATATCGTATTCGCAGCAATGGGTGCCTGGAACGAACAACATTGTTATCCAATAGCTACTGATTTTAAAGAAAAGCCCTATACTAATTGGTACATGGGCGATATCCCTCATGGGTGGGCCTGCGCGGAATTTATATTGCTATTAAGGGATATTTTGTTTTTTGAATCTTCAGAAGACAGCAATCCTCATATTTATATTGCCCCAGGTATCTTGCCTGATTGGGTAAACAATGATGAAGTGATCTCTGTTAAAGACGCACCAACAGTATTTGGCGAAAAGTTTGCTTACCAACTAACTCATGACAAACAAAACAGAACAATTGAGATACAGATCATTCAAGCTCCCGGAGGTATCCCATTTATTTTTCCTTGCCGTTTCGGCCAGGGAGTTCGCGCTGTAACTGTTGATGGAAATAGTATTTCATTTAATGGTACAGACATTACCTTACCTGCCGGCAGTAATTTGATTACTGTTGAATATTCGGTATAACTAACGTAGTTAATTTTTAAAACCTGAAGCCGATTGACACATTCGGTAATGCTCCTTCTGTCGATATCCCTACAGTTCCCTGAATCAGTACCAAAGCTGCCGGTATTATGTAAATGCCCGCCCCAAAACCATCATGCCATTTTTTCGATTCTTCTCCATCTACCCACACTCTTCCAACATCATTAAATAACGTGAGACCAAAAGTCCCCGGGAGTAGGTAAGAAGTAAAATCAAATAGCTTCATCCGCAATTCAATATTATGAAAAAGCATCGATTCTCCTGCAAAACGATAATTGCGGAAACCTCTTAAATTAAGGTTGCCACCTAAATACAACTGCTGGAAAAAAGCAGGCTCGCCAAAGGTTGTTCCTGCACCAATGCGGTTAGCAACAACAAAATTGCTGTCCTTTCCCAATGGAAAATAAAAGCTGAAATCTGTGACAAACTGCCCAAACTTATTTTGTTGTTTGTTCACCTGCCTCATTCCCGTTAGTGTGGTATTCCAATAAATACCGCCTATTGGCCACGACTTATTGTTTCGGCTATCCAGTTCTACACCGCCAACCAATCCAGCAAAAACTTTTTCTGAAAAAACATCTTCTTCCGGGTTTTCTGAATCATAAACATTGATGAAGCGTCCTTCGTTTTTGCTGCTTGAATTCTTGTAAAATTGTCCTGCCAAACCCGCACTGATATTCAGGTGTTTGCCTGTCGGTCTGTTCAACCTGAATGTTGTATTGGTGAAATTATACCGCGTGCGGTAATAAGATATTGATTTACCTCCATCCTTATCAAACACAGTTTCATTCCCGACTCCAAAAAAGTTGCTGGAATTATTGGGTGTCCGCGCATCTACATCAAAGCTCAAACCAAGCTTGCCACCTGCAATTTGTCTCCAATTTCCTGAATAGGTAATAAAAAATGCACTTGTAGCCAATGCATGTCCAACAAGAAGCCTGTGCATGACCGCGTATGGCTCCTTTCGGAAACCATGTTTTTCATATGTGAGACCAGCACCTAGTATTACGCCATCATCAATGTTATACCCAACATATGCTCTGGGCGCTAACTTATTATAACGGAAGTTTTTCTGGTTGTACTCATTGACACTGCTATCATTGGAAAGGCGAAGATGTGCAGTAGAACGGGCTGGCAATACATTTTCTTTATCTTTCCGGTCATATACATACAACTTCGCTTTTTTGTTTTCTAAATGAAAACTATCCCTGTCACCTCCTCCAATCATTCGCAGCTTGATTTTCGAATGTTTCGCTCCTGTTACCATAAAGATATCCTCACCACCACGTCCGTATAATCTTACTTCTTCAGTAATGTTGGGTTGAAAACTACGGTGGTAAATAACTTGCCCAATACTATCATCTTTCTTTTGCTTATGAACGGTAAGGGTTAAATCTCCTTTAGAACCATAATCAGCTTTGAATAATTCCCGTTTATCTGAAGTGGGTATATCAACAGTCTTTGATATAAAACGGAAGTATTTTAAACCTTCCTCTTTCAGGTTGTTCCTGCGTGCAATTAACTTTTCAATAATTTCTTTTCCTGAAAGTTTATAAATAGTATCTGGCAGTTTCCTTATGGCACTTGCAATAACTTCATCAGTTAACCTGCTTTGAACAAAGGCAATTTCTTCCTCCCAATCTGCCTGACTCAGACCGTTTAAAAATGTACGGTCAAAGTACCTGGCATTGAAGTTAAACCCGTTGATGTCTCGTATATCTTTTTGGAATCCTTGAAATTTGGGCAGGATCCATTTTCTCGAAGCCATAGATGGGAAAACTCCTTCTGAAATGTAATATACCTGATCCCGGTCGCGTGGATAGGGTCGGTAAATGGTCCCTGTATCGTCTTTTACCTTCAACCATCGCCATTGATCTTCGTGACGATCCCAGTCTCCTACGATGATATCCAGTAAACGGGCACGCAATACCTGTTTTTGAGCGATCCGATTATCATTGTCCTCTTCCATTTTTTTCAACACCTTTTCAGTATTATCAGTGTCTTCTATATCTAGAGGTCCTCTTTCTTCAAATAAAAGCACCGTATTGGCAAAATCTTTCCTGTATTCACCAAGAGCAGGATCATCAGGCATGAAAATAATTTCAGGATTCGTATGAGGAACTTCTAGCGCAGTTGCCAATGGTGGAACTGTAATTGCTGCGTATGGATGAGATGTTGAAATGAGATCTTGAAGTATATCCTTTGCAACAGTAGGTCTCAAATTAACTGGCAGAGCTTTTTCAGGGTCTTTCTGAACTGAACGTAACACCCATTCCCGTCCGGATGAATCTTTTAACCGTAATGATTTAGTTTGCATTCCCCCACCTCTTTCAACTATTTGCAGCCCGCCCTTCTCTTCCAGGAGCTTGAATACCCGCAATTTTACAGGTGTAGCCCACAATTTTCGGTAGTTCTCTCCAAAGAAAAAGCGATGTGTTTTGCCTACTTCATCATATTCAGGCGCAATGGCTATAGTTATACTATCTGGCGAGGAAGATGTTTGCCCATAACAGGATAAACTGAAGTTCAAAGCGATAGTTAAAAGTAAAGATGTAAACAAGCGTCGTCTTGGCGAAATTGTAGATGTCATTTGTTTTTGTTTTTCATGAAAAAAGCTGGTGCTTCATGAATCTTTTATACTAAAATTTACAAATAACTATCCATAAAAATTTATACCAACCAACAAAAAAAAGGCCCTCTGTTGAAACAGAAGGCTCAAATTGACGATTGCTTGCCGTATTAAGGCCACAAATCTATTGACATAAATGTACTACTAACATTAAACCATGTTAATAACTGTTAAAGAATAAATATAAATTACATGGCCTTGTTCAGTAATCAAATCATAGCTTCTAACTACCAGAGTCTTCCCCCAATTCGTCATTCAAATCATTCTTCACTCCGGCAGCATTACTTAAAAAGTTAGGTATGATATGAGAATACGTCCACATGATTTTATCCGGATCATTAAGCTGTTCCACCATGCTATGCCATTTTTCTGCTCCAAATTCTTTTATAATGTTCCGTTTTTTTTCTTCCTTCTGTAAATGAAGACTCATACCTTGTGCATCTGCTTCTGGGTGGAACTGTGTGCCAATCATGTAAGGATTAAAGCGTATGCCCATGATGGCTCTTTCATACGGCACATGTGGACGCTCTTTTTCAATACATAATATTTTAGCTCCCTTCCGTTTTAACTTTTCATGATTTGGCTGCACAACCTGCCATTTGCGGCTATCAACCACATAAAAAGGATCATTAAGCCCTTTAAATGTAATTTCATTTTCACCTGCAGTAGTTCGATGAGTAGGAAAAACACCAAATGCTGAAGATTTACGTTTGGTAACTACTGCAACTCCGTAATGACGGCAGACAATTTGAAAGGAATGGCAAATAAAAAAAACAAACTTTTTTTGGCTTCTATTTCCATCCTTGTTCCATTCTTCTACGGATTGTAGCCAGTTAATATATGCATTATCCCATTCTGAACCTTCACTGGCTAATGGACTACCAGGGCCGCCACTTGAAAGGTAAATATCATAGGAAAGATCGGGTAATTCAACCTTCTGTCGTACTTCAAATTCATCAACTTGAATGTGTGTCCCGCTTGCAGCACTCCATTGACGCACAACCTGTCTGAGGCATCGCATGCCTTCATTAAGATGGCCCTCGTATAAGTCTAAAATAGCGATCCGGATCATTGCATTAAATCAAACGCAAACTTAACCGTCTTATAGTAAATATATTATATTAATTTTTGTTTAATATAATATCAGGTAATAAAAACAATAAGTGATAATTTTCGGTTCCCGAAAATGTATTATGTGTGGACTGAATGAATATGTTCACTGATTGCTTTGATAATTTCTTTCATTAAGTCTGAATTTTCAAAATCAACCGAATTAGAGAAAGTAAAATGATCGGGCGTGGATGAAATGATTTTATCTGAGGGTAATAATTTCAACAAATCAAATTCAAGCATATTTAACTGATACTCTGTGAAAAAGGGAGTTTCTTTAACAAACACCATTGCATGATGCGGGTGATCTTCATATGTGAAGCGAATAGTAAATATGCGTGCCATTGGAATCGTTGGGTTTTGCTTTAACGAAAACAGTGCCAATCTGTAAAAGGGGAGTACTATCTAGCGGAATCGCTACACAATCTACGAAGAACTGCTATTTTTTTAAAATTTTTTTTCGGTTATTCCTGCCAAGAATTCTGAACGGATATGATCTACAACTTTAATCAGATCTTCATCTTTCTGGTATGCATTTAATTGACGGTCAGCTCCTGTTCCTCTTGCAAGGATTTGATGAATAACATTTAACCTGTCTCGGGAACCAAGGTGATCTACGACATCATCTACAAAGTCAAGAAGTTCTTCAATTAATTTTCTGGTGTTTATTTCTTCTTCCTTTCCAAAGTCAATGAGGCATCCGTCTATGCCATATCGGCTTGCTCGCCATTTATTTTCATTGATTAGGGCACGTGAATATTGTATGAAATTGAGATTTTGGGACCTTAACTTGCTGATTTTAGCACAAATAGCTTGGAACAACGCCGCTATAGCTATGCTTTCATCTACAGTTAGCGGCACATCACAAATCCTGAATTCGACCGTCTTGTAAGATGGATGCACCCGCAAGTCCCACCAGATTTTTTTGGGACTGTCTATGCAATTGGTCTTCATCAATAGTTTTGTAAAATTGTCATACGCTTCTATACTTTCAAAGCTTTCCGGTATGCCTGTGCGGGGAAATTTATCAAAGACTTTGGTGCGGTAAGATTTGTATCCGGTTTTTCTGCCTTCCCAAAAAGGAGAATTAGTGCTGATAGCAAATACATGTGGCAAAAAATACCGGGTTGAATTGACAATGTGATTGGCCATGGCACGGCTTTCCATACCAATATGTACGTGGAGGCCGAAAATCAGGTTGCTCCGGGCAGCATCCTGCATTTCATTTACAATTTCATTATACCTGGCATGATCTGTAATCAATTGCCTTTGCCACTGGCTAAAAGGATGCGTTCCTGAAGCACCAAGACTATAACCAAGGCTTTCTGCAACTTCCAAAATAGTCTTTCGTAGAACCGATATATCATCAAAAACTTCATCTGCATCTTTGCAAACATCTGTTCCAACTTCAACGACAGCCTGGTGCATTTCTGCTTTTACTTTATCAGCAAAGATCTTTTCCCCTTCCTGAACGATTTTTTGCTCATGACTTTTAAGTTCCCTTGTTACCGGGTCAAGCACCATGTATTCTTCTTCGACTCCCAAAGTGAAGTTCTTATAATTGATAGCAGGCATTACCGATTTACTGGAAAAAAAGTTGATAATTAGGCCACAAGGTACAAGGAATAGAATACATAGGCCATCATGTTCTGGAAACAAGATTTTCCATCTCCAGGCTCCTCATACTTTCCTGGATAAATTTGCCCCATGTTAGGTTCATTTCTCCTTCCTTGTGCGACAGGGCTCGTTCAATAATATAATTGGTCAGGTTTTCTACCACCCATTCAAAATTGGCTTCACCTATACTTTCGTAACTGGTATTTGCTGCCGGATTATAAAAATCTATAGCATAGGGAACTCCATTTCTTACAGCAAGTTCAACAGAATTGAAGTCATATCCTAAATGTGTGTTTAATTGTAATACGATTTCTTCTATTTGCTTGGTTCTTTCTATGCTAGGTGTATAATCAACTGAATATTGTTCACCAGGTTTATTGTGAGGTTCAAATGGCATAATATGTACATATTTATTGCCGATACAGTAACAGCGGTAATATTCCTGGTACTCGATTGCTTCCTGTAGCATCATCACAAGTTGACCGGTTTTGGTATGCTTGCTGTAAAAATCATCGGCATCTTTTAACCGGTGAACGTCCTGCCAATTACCACCAGCAACTGGTTTTAAATATGCAGGAAAACCGACGTAATTAAATATGCTATGCCAGTCCAATGGATATGTAAGATTCGAGAAAGAGTCATGAGTGGTTTCATATGGCAACTCGTAAGATGGTAAAATCACCGATTTCGGTACGGGAATGCCGATTCTTGTCATCAGGCAGTTATTGAAGAACTTTTCATCAGCGCTCCACCAAAAAGGATTGTTGATAACAGCTGTACCTGTTAGGGCTGCATTTTTGAGATAGGACCTGTAAAATGGAACATCTTGCGAAATTCGGTCAACAATTACCGCATATCTGGTTTTCTCTCCTTGAACCACTTTATCAATGCGCACTGGCTCTGCTGATACATTCTCGATTCCACGGCCATTGATCCTTTCAATGAGGGCCATAGGAAAACTACGTTCCCTGCCAAACAAAATGCCTATCTTTTTCATAATATGGTTTTTGGGATGAAGAAAAAAGAAACACTTTAAAATACAACATTAGCAATTATAAACTAATACAATGATCCCATCTTGCAGGAAAATTATTCTAATTTTTTCATGCAGAATAAAAAAGCCAGCCTCAAAAGAGACTGGCTTTTTTATCAAAAGGAAAGATAATTTATTGAAAAATATATCTCAGGCCAAGTTGAATACCCCATGTACTGCTTGTGGAGTAGTTTGGCTGGTAACCTTTCTTAGGACCATTTGGATCAAAAGTGAACTTAGGATTAGCAGCATTGAAAGCTTCTTTCGCAGAGTTGTTCGAAGTGCTGCCAGAAGTTGGTACACCTAAAATACCCATATCCTGGAAGGTTCCAAAAGTATAAGAATACCTGTAACCCCAATCATTGTTCAACAAATTCAGGACGTTGGTGACGTCTGCACTTACTTGGAAACTGTGTTTTTTATTGCCTGCCTTTACATTGAAATCTTGCATAACTCTCATATCCAAAGAGTGCCACCAGGGTAATTTGGCGCCATAGCGATCCATATATTCACCTTTGTGTTCTTTTAAATATTTATCATTATCTATGAAGGCAAAGAATGCATCACTTTGCTGCTGTGTTGTATAAACATTATTACCAACTTTAAAACCTTCTACAAACTGTATTTCGGAAGCGTTCTTAGGAATGTAGAGAATGTCATTAGTTGCGCCATCACCATTTATATCTGCACCATAACGGAAACTATACCTTTCTTGTGCTGATCCTGAATAAAATAAACCAATGGTGGTAGCAGTTTTATCCTGCCAGTAATCAATTCTGTACGACAAGTTGGCTACAACACGATGAGGAATAGAATAGTTGGAGTACCCTAACTCAGGTTTGTTTGGATTCATGATAATGTTATTGGTTGACCAACCGCTACCAGATTGATCAGAAGAGCCAATAGCCACGTCTTTAGCAATGGTGTAGGTATAAGCTACATTACCTTCCCATCCTTTGCTGAAAGCTTTTTGAACCATGGCTGTAAATGAAGCACTATAACCTTTTTGAACATTATCCATAGCAATCATTTGGTTAATGTTGCTATTCAACTTGGTTGCATAGACTGGCCTTTTATCAGCAACTCCCCCCAGTGTTCCGGTTTGAGCGCCTAGGTTGGCATTACGGAAATAGACGTTATTCAACATTTTGGTGAAAATGCTCTCGAAAGTAAATGTAAAGTCTTTAGCAAACTTCTTATCTACTGCAAGGTTGCTTCTCCATACTTGTGGCATTTCAAAATTTTGATCAGCAGCACTGAAGGATGATCCGCTTGGAATAGTAGTGCCAACGGCTGGTACAGGATTAGGAATGTATGTGGTCCTGTCTGCGTTGTACCTGATGTTATTTAACTCAGTTGCATTTGCTTGGTATAAAGCACGGATAACTCCATTATCACCAACTTGGTTCACCAGCCAAATAAATGGTATCCGGCCAGTGAAGATGCCGCTTCCACCTCTTGCGACAATCGATTTGTTATCTTTGATGTCGTATGTAAAGCCAACTCTAGGAGAGGCCAAAATTTTTGCGTTTGGCCATTGGCTTACATCAAAAACTTCCGGCCTCCAGTCTTCATTTCTAAATACAACTGGTTCTAATGCCTGGTTTCTGGGGGCATCATATGGGTAGAATGGTTTGTCAACCCTTAACCCATATGTTACTTTTAACTTCGGAGAAACATTCCAGAAATCCTGCAGAAATACGCCCAACTGCGCAAATTTTGCTTCTGCAGGCACAATTGTCGTACGATCACTTGGAGCGTAAGTAACGGCAAATACCGCAGGAGCTTTGTTATCAAGGAAATCTTGTAAAGTATTATAACGATAGTAGCTGGGACCACCTGCACTGGAAAATGAATTGGCAAATGACAGGTATTCAAATGAGGCACCAGCTGTTAAAGTATGCTTCTGAAGGTTGATCGTTAGGTTATCTGCAATATTCCAGGCTTGGTCACTGATACTGTTTTTATAAGAAAACAGATCTGTACCCAATGAAATATAAACATTGTTGGGATCCCTCATGATATCTACAAATGGCATGTTGCTGTTTGGAATTCTTTGCAACTGGTTATCTGTATAAGAGGCAATGACCTGGTTAGAAAATAGGCTATTGAAATTGGAATTGAATTCCAGTACACCAGACTTAACTACAGTATTATTCTTAAAGTTAGTACCTGTGTAAACTAATCCACCTGTAGAACCACCACGGCGGCTGTTATTGATCCTGTTGGCTGTTACACCAGTTACACTTGATGCATTTACCTGGTCATCATCATTGGTTTCTGATTGAGTATAGCGGAAAGTTAAACGATGCTTATTGGTGATATTCCAGTCCAAACGACCGAGGAATTTCTTATTGTCAGTTTCAAAATCATAACCTTCATAGGCACCGGGGTCATAATTATAAGTGTTGATCAGGTAAGTACGTAATTTATCAAGATCACTGGCCAATACTGGAGTGACCTGAGGGTTATTATCATTTTCGCCTGGTCTTTTTGCCAACCATGTTTGTCCGGGGTTTGTTCTTTTTTCAAACTCTCCGTTTACAAAAAAGAAAAGTTTGTCTTTGATGATTGGGCCGCCAACGCTTCCGCCATAAATTTTAGTTGAACGTTTGGCATTAACTACTTCAATTCCTTTTACTTTATCACCATTAAAATCCTGGTTTCTGTAATAACCATAGGCAGTTCCATACCAGTTGTTGGTTCCCCTTCTGGTTACGGCATTGATACCACCACCAACAAAACCCGATTGTCTAACATCATAAGGCGAAATGTTGATTTGCATTTGATCAATGGCGTCAATGGATATAGCTGAAGTTGCGCCACCTGGTACCATTCCATCACCTCCACGGCCAAAATTGTTGTTGAACAACGAACCATCAATAGTGATATTGTTGAACCTGTTGTTCATGCCTGCAAAACTATTGCCGTTTGCCTGCGGTGTCGCGCGTGTAATGTTGGTAAGACTGCGGCTGATGTTCGGCATGTTTTGAATCTGCCTCCTGGAAATGTTGGTTGTGGCGCCTGTCTTTTCTGTATTACCACTCCTGGTAGTAGTAACTGTTACTTCTGACAATTGCTGTGCAGATGTTCCCATAGAGATCTGCAGGTCGAAACGTTCTCCCAATGGAACTTGAATTTCACTCCTTTTGAAGTTTTCAAATCCAACAAATGAAGTTGTTACTGTGTAAGGCCCACCTGGAGGAATGTTTTGAATATCAAAACGGCCGCCTGACCGACTGGTAGTAGTAAAGATAGAACCAGTTGGCTCATGCTTTACTGTAATTGTTGCCCCAACTAGAGGTTCATCCTTAGCTGACTTAACAGAACCACTAATGCTACCGGTCGTCACCTGAGCATTTAGGGCATGGCTAAATAGGGTAATGATTAGTAGATAGATAATTTTTCTCATGTGTACAGAATTTCCCTGCAAAGAAAACAACTTAATTGATTGTTCTATTTACACATTGTTAACAATTTGTGATGTATTTAAGGAAGTTAGAGGTCTTTTGTAGTGGCACTTTGCAATAATATTTATTTAGACAGCACTAATGTTAATTGTATTTTGTTGAAATTCAAACAGTTGTAATAATTGTATTTCCTGTCTTGGTTAATCATTCCCGCAATAGAAGAGGCGGTTGTATTAAATATTATTTATTTTTATGTGTAAAAAATTTGGAATGAAATTGATTGTGTAAAGGGACTTTTGCTCTGAAATTATAGATGTATTCAATTTTCTCTAAGAGTTTGAAGTTTTGCATATCTGATTATTGTATTATAAATTAATACAATAATTGTTTTGTTGAATGACGGTAAAGCTTTTAGATAGCCCTACCTTTCCTACCTTTGCAAAAAATTTGTAAATGCTCGATACTATTGAAAGTGCAATTGAAGATATAAAGGCGGGAAAACTGGTCATTGTTGTAGATGATGAAGATCGTGAGAATGAAGGCGATTTTATTGTAGCAGCAAGTAAGGCTACTCCCGAAGTGATCAATTTTATGAGTAAACACGGCCGTGGCCTTATTTGTGTTGGTTTACTGGAAGAAAGATGCGATGCCTTAGGATTGGAATTGATGGTAAATAACAACACAGCGCTGCACGAAACCGCGTTTACAGTTTCGGTAGATTTACTGGGACATGGTTGTACATCTGGTATTTCTGCTCATGACCGTTCTAAAACTGTACAGGCTCTTATTGACCCTGCTACCCGTCCTGAAGACCTTGGCCGCCCTGGCCATATTTTCCCATTGAGAGCCAAAAAAGGTGGCGTTCTGCGTAGAGCCGGGCATACAGAGGCTTCTATTGATCTGGCCCGCCTGGCAGGTCTTGAGCCCGCTGGTGCAATGGTAGAGATTTTGAACGAAGACGGGACCATGGCTCGATTACCAGAGCTGATGGAATTGGCTAAAAAATTCGATTTCAAGATTATTACAATCAAGGACCTCATCGAATACCGGCTGAAACGGGACTCTCTTATTGAAGAGATTGTGAGAGTGGATATGCCAACAAGGTTCGGTCACTTCAAACTAATAGCATTCCAGGAGAAAAATACAAGCAATGAACACCTGGCGTTGATAAAAGGTGATTGGAAGCCGGGAGACCCTGTATTAGTTCGTGTGCATTCTTCTTGCTTTACTGGGGATATCCTTGGCTCACTTCGTTGTGACTGTGGGGAACAACTACATGGCGCAATGAAAATGGTGGATGAAGCCGGAAAAGGTGTAATTCTGTATATGAACCAGGAGGGTAGGGGTATTGGCTTGCTCAATAAATTAAAGGCATACCGTCTGCAGGAGGAAGGTATGGATACCGTTGAGGCTAATTTGCATCTGGGCTTTCAGATGGATCAACGCGATTATGGTGTAGGAGCCCAGATCTTGCGTCATTTAGGAGTGAACAAGCTGCGCCTCATTTCTAATAACCCCAAGAAAAGAGTTGGGTTGATCGGTTATGGCTTGGAGATTACTGAAAATGTTCCGCTTCAGGTAGATCCTAACCCACACAATATACACTATCTGAAAACCAAAAGGGATAAATTGGGACATGAACTTGGATTTAAGTTTCATTAACCAATATTTTTAATAATATGTATAAAAAAGCCTCTTAACTAGTTTCAAAGTTGAAGAGGCTTTTTTATTTCATGATAATTTGAAAAATTATTGTCGCGAGATAGGCATCCAGACCGACATCTCTGAATGTCCACGGTTACCCCAGGCATAATACGGGATCAGCCTTACCCGCACAGATTTCGGTTCGCTATTCGATACCTCCCTGTATAATTCATTCTTCCATTCTTTCTCATTAAGAAGCTTGGCTTCACCTTCCAGGCAAAAGAGCGCACTTTTGTCAATGGTTATTTCCTTTGGCTGAAATTTTATTGTCGATGGTATCGAAACATTAGCAATCTTAACCTGCGGCATGTCTACCGATTCAATACAATAAACAATAGGCCCTCTTTTAACAGCTACCTGGTTACGGGATTCCTCTACTAATGGATTGGATTCGATCAGTTGAGCAGGCATAGCTAGTACAAGCTCAATTTTATCACCTGCTTTCCAGTTGCCATTGATTTCAGCATATTCGCCGGGCGTCAGGGCAATACTTTGCTCTTTGCCATTAACTTTAACTGAAGCATTGTTGCACCAACCGGGTATGCGTAGGAATACAGAGAAAGACTTTTTAGGAGCTTTTTCAAACTGCACCGCTATGTTGCCATCCCAGGGATAATTGGTTTGTTGTTTCAGGCGTATTTCGGAGCCGTCTTGAAGGTGGGTGGTAAGATCATTGCTGCCATACAGGTTCAGCCATAAACCTTTATTAGATACACTATATGCATAATGGCTTACTTCGGCTATCGTACGCACTATGTTTGGAGGACAACAGTTAGACAGTTTTATATAAGGTATCCTTCCACCAGCCCAGCGCAGGGTATAGGGAAAATCATCAAACGCGCTCAACGGGTTGGTATAAAAGAACTTATTTCCGTCAAGGCTGATTCCCGAAAGCACACTATTATATAATGCTAATTCCAGCACGTCTGCATATTTTGCAGCTCCGGTTACCTGCAACATCCGCCAGTTCCATAGCATGTTACCAATATTTGCACAGGTTTCATTATGTGCAGTTACATTGGGGAGTTGGTAGTCTCTTCCGTATGCCTGGTGGGTCTTTTGAACGATTGGCGGATTGTAAGATGTACCATATGGCGAAACGCCATCGTATAAAGCGCCGCAACCACCGGTAATGTACATCTTCCGGTGAACAACATCTTCCCACATGATGTTCAGCCTGTTCATTAAGCTGGTATCACCAGTTTCGGCGTAAACATCTGCTACACCAGCAAATAAATAATTGGCTCTTACAGCATGCCCCATAACTTCTGTTTGTTGCCTGAAAGGAATGCGGTCCTGGTTATCATCCGTACCATTATCTACCATACCTCTTATATTGATGAGGTTTTTTGCGAGTTCAAGGTATTCTGGTTTTTTAGTGGTGCGGTACATCTCTATAATACCCATGTAGTGCGATGGGCAAATGGCATTACGGGCCAGCTCAGGTGTGGAGCGGTTATAGAAGTTTTTTAAATATTCAGTGGCTTTAATGGCTACATTCAAAAGTGATGTCTTGCCAGTTGCCCTGTAGTGTACACAGGCTGCCGTCATGAGGTGCCCTAAATTATAAGCCTCAAAACTTAGTTGGTCCTGGAAAGCTTTGGCTTTACCTGGATTATTCTTGTCTTGAATGATTACTGGTGTATGGATATATCCGTCCTCGCGTTGAGCCTTTGCAATGACAGGAATGATTCTATCCATCAGTTCGTCCAGCTTCTTGTCCTTTGTAATGGCATAAATACTGGCAATGGATTCAAACAGTTTGTAAAAATCGCCATCATGGAAAGGGGGGCCTGAATGGGAGCCGGTATCTAATCCAGCAGCTATTTCAAAGTTCTTAAAGGCATGGCTAACATCAGCGGCCATATAGGTCCGCAGCAAATTTGGCATCATAGAGTCCTTGCAAAGGCGAAATTTGTCTGCCCAAAAGCCATTGGTCCAAACCACATCATTCATGTCAACAGAATGTAAAACGGCTGATGGACTTGCAGAAGTGTTCATTAAACTCTTGGTTTGGGCTGCTGCCGGATTGATGAATGCCCAGCTGCCTAATAGAAAAATAGCAAGCTTGAATTGTTTTTTCATAAACATGATAATCTTGAACAATAGAAAGTGACTAAAAAGCTTTTTGTTGTGAGGTTGTTTCTGTGTTGCTTTTGGGAAGGGGTATTTCGGAGAATAAATGGGCTTAAAAATAGAAATAATTTCCAATTATAAATGTTTTGTCAACAATTTAATTTTTGTGGCTTTTAGGTAGACAAAAAAGCCTTTGAATAGTAAAATGTTCCATCATTAAAGTAAAACCTGACATTGTGCAGGCTGGGCCACGGGTCTAATTTTAGCCGTTGTTTTTTTGTTTCTGTTTTGCTTTTAGGAAGATGTACCTCAGTCATTCACCATATTGCTTTAAAACTTCAAAACGTGTCCCATATAGATTTAGTCCCTTTTAAAAAACAATGCCTGTCTTGGTTGTTCGCTTGCTTATTGGTAACAATATCTACTTCCGGTATTTATGCCCAGCAACAAAGAGAGGTTCCTCAGGAAATCATGCAAAAAGTATATGAAGAAGTGAAAACTCCTTATAAATATGGTTTGGTAGTAGTTCCTGGAGATGATTCTAAAAAGGTGGACTGTCCAAGTGTTTTTCGCAAAGGCGACCAATGGTATATGACCTACGTGATTTTCAATGGTCGGGGTTATGAAACCTGGCTTTCTAAAAGCAATGATTTGCTTCATTGGGAAACTTTAGGACGTGCTATGTCATTCTCTGATACTTCCGATTGGGATAACAACCAGAAGGCTGGTTACATTGCACTTCAGGATTATAACTGGGGAGGAAGTTACCAGTTGCAGAAATATAATGGCAAATATTGGATGTCTTATTTTGGAGGCAGTACCAGGGGATATGAAGCAGGCGATCTGGCAATAAGTATCGCATATACGAAGAATAACCCTTCCAGGCCTCACGAATGGAAACGTTTATCCAGGCCCGTTTTTACATCAAAAGATAGTGATGTGCGCTGGTGGGAAAACAGGAAGATATTTAAGAGCTCTGTTATTTGGGATAAAGAAAAAATAACTGGTTATCCATTTGTCATGTTCTACAATGCTAATGGTGACTCTGCCGCTAACAATGTAAAAACAAGATGGTTTGAGAGAATTGGCATGGCTGTATCCAATGACATGATCAATTGGAAACGCTTTGAGCAAGAGCCTGTAATGCACCATCCCGTTGGTATCACTGGTGATGCGGTTGTGCAGAAGATGGGTGATGTGTGGGTGATGTTTTACTTCGGTGCTTTTTGGCAAGGCCGTAAGGATGCCTTTAACCGTTTCGCCTGTTCTTACGACTTGGTTCATTGGACAGACTGGAAAGGGGAGGACTTGATCAATTCATCAGAAAACTACGACGACCGCTTTGCGCATAAATCTTATGTGATTAAACACAATGGCGTCGTTTACCATTTTTATTGTGCTACTAATAAAAAGGATCAACGCGGCATTGCAGTGGCCACTTCAAAGGACTTAGGCAAGAGTAACTTGAATTTTTAAGTAGGTTTGCTGTAAGGCATCTAATCATCTAATCACACGCCAGCCTGTTCATGAAAATATTGACTACCTCAATCTATCTCTTTCTTTCCATCATAACATGGGCGCAGCCACAGCTTCGCCACGATTTGCATTTTACCAGGCTCGCAAGTGCATGGGATGAAGCGATACCGCTTGGTAATGGCATGGTGGGAGCGTTGGTTTGGCAAAAAGGCGATAAGCTGCGCTTTTCCCTTGACCGTTCCGACCTATGGGATCAGCGACCAATGAAGGGGTTGCACCGAAAGGAATTTAGCTATCAATGGGTGTACGAACAGGTAAAGAAAAATGACTATAAAATAGTTCAGGATTACTTCGATGCACCATACGACCGTGAAGCAGCACCTACCAAGATACCTGGCGGAGCCTTGGAGTTTAATACTGGTAATTGGGGCGAAGCTAACTATGTGTATCTTTATTTGGACAAAGCCTTGTCTGAAGTAAGATGGAGCAACGGTGTTGTCCTTAAAACATTTGTCCACGCGACAAAGCCCCTTGGCTGGTTCAGGTTTGAAAATGTAACAACTGATTTTGTGCCTGAACTTATTGCACCGAAGTACCAACTGGATAAAACTGTGAATCCTGATTCTGTTAAAAGTAACGACCTGTCAAGGCTTGGATACAAGCAGGGAGTTATTAAGCGGAATGGCAATAACATCACTTACCACCAGGAAGGTTGGGGAGGTTTTGCCTATAACATCAGTGTGAGCTGGAAGCGGGTAAATAAGAATACAATAGAAGGTGTTTGGAGTATTTCATCGCAGTTTCCCATTAAAAAAGAAAATGTCACTTCGTCCAGCATCGTTAAGAATGCTTTGCTAAGATCGTTTATATTTGATTATCAATCGCATGCAGCATGGTGGAAGAACTTTTGGAATAAGTCTTCTTTACATGTGCCCGATACCCTTTTAGAGAATCAATGGTACCGCGATCAATACAAGTTTGGTGCGTCTACACGCCGGGGAGCTCCGCCTATTTTACTACAGGGTGTATGGACGGCAGACAATGGTAGAATACCACCATGGAAAGGAGATTACCACCACGACCTGAACACGCAATTGAGCTACTGGCCGGCATACAGTGGAAACCACCTTGATGAGGCGCTTGCTTACTTGGATCATCTGGATGAAAACAAGAAAAATTATAAGCGCTATACCAAACTCTATTTTGGTAGTAATGGCATTGCTGTTCCGGGTGTAACCACAATGGATGGAACTGAAATGGGAGGGTGGATCCAATATGCTCTTTCTCCAACGGTTTCTGCATGGTTGGCTCATCACTATTATCTTCAATGGAAATACAGCAAAGACAAAGCATTTTTAAAGGATCGCGCCTATCCTTGGTTCAAGGAAGTAGCTGCACACCTGGAAGGTATTACTTACAAAAACGAAAAAGGGTTCCTGCAACTTCCAATCAGTTCCAGTCCGGAAATCAATAATAATAGGATTGATGCCTGGTTTCTTCAAAATACCAATTACGACCTTGCATTAATGAAGTTTGTTTTTAAGGCTGCTGCTGAATTGGCCAACGAGTTGAATCTGAAAAGTGATGCAGCTCACTGGAATAAAATGCTTTCCCAATTCGACGATTTCGCCTTATCGGGCAATAATGAATTGATGTATGCTCCTGGCTATCCATACGCTGAATCTCACCGTCACTTTTCTCATGCCATGGCCATTCATCCATTAGGTCTGATCAAGTGGGAGGACGGCGAAAAGTCACAAGCAATTATTAAAAATACGCTTAGCTTAATAGATAAACTGGGACCCGACAACTGGAATGGTTATTCGTATTCTTGGCTATCGAATATAAAGGCCAGGGCTAAAGATGGAGAAGGGGCCGCCAAAGCTTTAGAAATATTTGCAAAAGCATTTTGTTCAGTCAATAGCTTCCACATAAACGGTGACCAGACGAAATCTGGTTATTCAAAACGTACCTACAGACCCTTTACTCTTGAAGGTAATTTTGCTTTTGCTGCTGGCCTCCAGGAAATGCTGTTGCAAAGCTATGCCGGCTTTATTGAGATCATGCCTGCTGTACCTGCATCCTGGCAAAATATCAGCTTTAATCAGCTGCGTGCAGAAGGAGCTTTCCTGGTAAGTGCAGAAAAAGTAGGAGGTAAGGTCGTTAAAGTAAAAGTTGTATCAGAAAAGGGTGGTAAAACAGGACTGAAACTTCCTTTTAAAAAATGGAAATTGATAACAGGAAAAGGCGTGAAGGTGGGGAAAGATGTCAATGGAATCATTAACCTTACTTTTGAACCCGGCGGCCATTGGGAAATTGTCAATATTGATATGTCTTATACATCTAACAAGAAAATTAGCAATCCCAGGTAATTTTCTTGCTCATCATTAGCACATACCGTGACCCATCGGATCATATTTGATATACACCTAATTCCACCCCAATCTACAGAGATTCTGTGTTAAAAGTCAAGAGATTTTTACTTTAATTTTGTGTTTTAGGCGGCTGTATGCCAGCCTGTTTAGG
>NZ_JAOTIF010000012.1 GCF_025628885.1 Paraflavisolibacter caeni
GCATGTGTTGCCAGCGCACGGGCTGCAATATGGAAAACTGTAGGGGTTAATTCGCCTGCAATCTTATACATATTGGGAATCATCAACAGCAGCCCCTGGGAACAGGTAAAGGTAGAGGCCAAGGCACTGCCCTGCAAGGCGCCGTGGATAGCACCAGCAGCACCGGCTTCGCTCTGCATCTCAATGACCCTCGGAATTTGACCGAAAATGTTAGTCCTTTCATCGCTGCTCCATTCATCTGCCCATTCACCCATGGCTGAAGAAGGGGTGATGGGATAAATAGCACAGACTTCACTGGTTTTGTAAGCAATATGTACAGCAGCCTGATTACCATCCATGACTTCTGTTACTGCTTTTTCTTCTATTAATTCTTTTGGAACTGGTTGTGTATTTACTAATTCCATGGCAAGATTTTTAGTTTGGGGAATTGGCGGAAAAGTAAGCATGAATAAAGGACAAGAAGGTGACTAAAGTCAGATATGTAGATGATTCAAATGACGAATGGGAAAGTTGAGGGAAATGTATGATGTTGACCGTTAGTGAGCCTGAGGTGGAACGCTGGTCAGGTTTTCGTAATCTGATTGTGTGTCAATATCAATGTGGCCTTGGGAGAATGGAATTGTGACTATATTATTGGCGTATTGCTGGACGATCTTACGGGCGCCGGTGTCTCCTTTGAGTTGGAGTAATTCGCTGAACATACTTTTATGGAAGAAGGTGGGAGGACCGAATGTATTTCCGTAGCTACAGGTAATGACCGGTTTGCTGGTTTCTTTGTGTGTTTTTAGTAAATCATTTAATAAAGAAGCCGTTACAAAAGGTTGGTCGCAGAGCATTAGGATGATACCATCTGATGAAGGTGCCATTGTAAGTATAGCGTTTAGACCGCAACGGATGGATGATGCCATCCCTTCCTGCCATTCAGTATTTATAATGACATGTATGTTTTGCTGATCAATTTCTTTCTCTAATGCTTCCGCATTGGCGCCTAGCATTACAACCACCTGATTAGCATTGGCGCCCAGGGCAGTATTTATATTATGCTGCAGCAGACTTTTGCCGTCAAATTGTAATAATTGTTTTGGCTTGCCTAGGCGCCTGGATGCACCGGCTGCCAGCAGAATAATGCCAAAGTTGTTTGTCGTATTTTGGTCGGTACTGATGGTATGGTCTTTTATAGGGAATTCAATCTTATTTCTTCGATTAGGGTTGCTGAGCGGGCATGGATCACATCATTCTTTTCTGTAAGAAAAAAAGGATACCGCCTGGCTAGTACAGCTTTTATTTCAGCCATAATTGACAGTGCGATTTCTTCAGGAGTTTCTGCGCCAATATCTAACCCGACTGGGCTATGGATGATAGAAAGCTGCAGCGGTGTTAGCGCCTGGCCTTCAGCGCGGAGTTCATCCAGCATGCGGGTCAGTTTTTTCTTGGGGCCCAGCATGCCAATGTAGGCCAGGTCCTGTTGGAGTAATACACGGAGCATTGCCAGGTCATAGTTGTAATTGTGCGTCATGAGCACGAAGGCTGTTTGATCGTCGATTGGGATTTGCTGCAATAGGCCTTCTGGTTTCGTGGTGAGTACCTGGCAAGAACCTGGGAACCTTTCTCCTGAACTGTAATGAGGTCTTCCGTCTATTATAGTTGTTTGCCAACCCATAATGCCGGACATGTTCACCAGGGGCAAAACATCATTTCCTGCACCAATAATTACAAGAGAGACAGGCGGTTTTATGTATTCGATGAATGCCGTAATGTTTTGATCCTGGGAAATATAGTTTTTAAAAGCAGATTTCTTCAGAGCTATTACCTGTTTTGCATTTGCAATCAATGTTTCTTCCAGCTGTGTTTCTTTTAAGAATGCAGCATTGCCGAGTATATATTGGTCGTCAGTTACCAATAAACAAAGGCCAGGTTGAGGGGCCCTTTTGTCTTGTAATGAAAACAAGGTTATTAAAGAGGCATTTTGCCTTATGGCTGTTGCTTTTTTTAATAATTGGATAGGGTTATTGGGGTTAGAAGGATCGATGGATTCTATCAATACCTGAATGATACCGTTGCAGCCCAGCCCTAAGCCCATTTTAGCATCATCTTCGTCATTGGTATCGTATGTAACCAATTTTGTCTTCTGTTCCATGATCGCAAGCAGGGACTTGCGAAGGGCGTCGCCTTCGAGGCAACCGCCACTGATCGCGCCTGTTAGTTCACCATCTTCGGTAATGAGCATGCGGGCGCCTGGTCGCCGGTAGGATGAGCCATTCACGTGCACCACTGTTGCCAAAGCGGTTTGCTTTTGTCGTGTTTGAGCTTCTTCATATGCCTTTATAATATCATTAATCTCCTTCATGGCTCATTAGATTCTATTATACTTTATTGATATCGAAAGGTAGTCTCCTGATACGTTTGCCGGTAGCGGCGAAAATGGCGTTGCAGAGGGCTGGTGCGAAAGGTGGCAGTCCGGGTTCGCCTACACCTTTTATTTTAGGACCTCCGTTGGCCAAAATATGTACTTCGACAGGAGGCATTTCGTTGATACGGACCAGTGGGTTGTTGTGGAAGTTGGATTGGACTGCTTGTCCTTTCTCGAAAGTAATACCGTTTTTGATCGCTGCTGTCAGTGCCATGACCGCAGCACCTTCTACCTGTGCTCTTACCGTATCCGGGTTGACCACTGTGCCCAGGTCAATTACGGCATAAATCTTTTCGATTTTAATACCTGTTCCTTTTTTGGAAACTTCAATGACGTAGCCACCTAAGCCCGCAAAAAATTCATACTGTGCTACGCCACGTCCCCAACCTTTTGGCAGGGGCTTATCCCAGTTGGAAACTTCTTTCAGTTTCAACAGGACATTCTTCGTGTCGGAATCCTTGGTGAGCAATTCCAGGCGGAATGCCATCGGATCTTTTTTTGCATTAACGGCCATTTCATCGATAAAACATTCGTGTGCAAATGCCAGTGTGGAACTAGTAACCGAACGCCAGGCCGCTATGGGAATGTGCAAGTCGGCATACACATAATTGTTTTTCATGTTCGGTATCTCGTACTTCTGCTCACTGATACCCTCGGTCATGCCCCTGTCTGATTTCGTTTTGTCATAGTTCATCCTGCCCGATGCATCGATAGAAGGGGAAATCACTTTATGCTGGAAGGCAACTGCTTTGCCGTCTGCTGACAATGCGCCCTTCATAGCAGAAAAAGTCATAGGGCGGAAAGGACCTTGCTGTGTATCATCCTCCCTGGTCCAGATCACTTTCACGGGCTTGCCTACCTTTTTAGAAAGCTGGACTGCATCATGAATGAAGTCGGTATATAAGCGGCGACCGAAACCACCACCATTAAACATTGTGTGTACCGTAAGGTTTTCTTCCGGAATGCCATAGGTTTTAGGGAAATCTTTTTTAATACTGCCTGGTACCTGTGTGGACGTCCAGATTTCCAGTTTGTCTCCTTGCTGCCAGCTGGCTACGCAGTTCATTGGTTCCATAGGAGAGTGAGAAACTATCGGAGTTTCGTAGAAGGCTTCCACTTTAACAGGAGCTTCTGCGACTGCTTTATCAAAATCACCCTGGGTGTGATCTACAACACCTTCTGTTTTTGCCAGGTCGCGAAGGCTTTGCTCGTAGGTTTTGGAGTTGAAAGTATCATGACCCTGGTGATCCCATTGCACTTTAAGCGCTTTACGTCCCTGCAATGCGGCCCAATAATTTTCTGCGATCACAGCAACGCCTTCGTAGGAATAGATGCCTATAGTGCGCGTGGAAGTCTCGACATGGAGGACGCCTTTGACCTTCCTGGCGGCGGCTGCATCAAAGCTTACCAGCTTGCTACCCAGGACTGGCGTGCGTTCAACAGAAGCGTAAACCATGCCAGGCACTGATACATCAATACCAAAGGTAGCCTTGCCAGATACCTTTAAAGGCGTATCGGGGCGGGGCATTGGTTTTTCCAATATTTTAAAATCTTTTGGGTCTTTGAGTTTAGGAGACTGGGGTACTTCCAATTTAGAAGCGGCCTCTACCAAATCGCCATAGGAAAGGCTTTTACCGGAGGGTTTATGAAATACTTTGGCGTTTTCTGCATAACATTCTTCCACCGTGGCGCCCCATTGCTGGCTGGCCGCTTTCACCAGCATTTCGCGGGCAGAGGCACCAACCTTCCTTAAGTTATTGTAGTTGGAGCGGATAGAGGAGCTACCACCAGCAGATTGTCCGCCACCGAATTTCTTTTCGCCACCAGTTTGTTTGATCGTTATCTGATCCATGGAAACTTCCAGTTCTTCTGCGATCAAAGAAGGGATGGCTCCGAAGACACCCTGCCCCATTTCTGGTTTGGTATTGAAAATGGTGATGGCACCGGACTTTTCAATGACCACGAAAGGGGTGAGTTCGAATGCCTCGGTGGCATCGGCCAGGCTGTTTAAACCTGAATTGGTCAAATTGGCTACTTCGGGGACACCGTTATTGCCTTTGGCGGAAAGTCCCATAATGAAGCCTGCACTAGTGATGCCTGTGAGTCTAAGAAAGTTGCGGCGGTTGATATTTGAAGATGTTTTTTGCATGAGGGAATTTGTGAATGGTGAATTGTCAATGGTCAATGGTGAATACGGTTTAGGCTTGTGACAGTTCGGCGGCGCGGTGGATTGCTTTGCGAATGCGTTGGTAGGTACCGCAGCGACAAAGATTACCCTGCATGGCTGCGTCGATGTCAGCGTCTGTTGGTTTGGGAATCCTTTTTAACAGGGCAACGGCACTCATGATCTGCCCTGACTGGCAATACCCGCATTGGGGAACCTGTAGTTCGATCCATGCTTTTTGCACGGCGTGGTCGATGTTTTCAGAAATACCCTCGATTGTGGTGATCTCTTTACCAACAGCAGCTGCAACGGGAAAACTACAAGAACGTATGGGGGTACCATCGAGGTGAACTGTGCATGCACCACACTGTGATAGACCGCAGCCAAATTTTGTTCCTGTTAGTCCCAAGACATCCCGAAGTACCCAAAGGAGGGGCATGTCTGGTGTTACGTCAACATTGTATTCTTTCCGGTTGACTTTTAGTTTTATCATTTTGGTTAGTTAAGTTGAATAAGATTGAGTGTATTGTGATTATATGAAAAACAATTCTCTATTGAAGAATTGTACGATTGATAAAACTAATATAGAGTTGGGAAAAAATAGGTGATTGGGGGAGATTTTTTCTGAACCAAGATTTAGGGGAATCAGGGATTGGGAGGAATGGGAGTTTGAAGTTGGGGGGCAAAACTTGGAAAGTGGGGGTTGGATTTGTATCTTTAGACTCAGTTCCACCTAACTCCGTTCAAGGCCTTGAAGGCGTTCTGCCTGCAGGTTGTTTTCCCCTTATTTATGAGCATTTGCTCAATTCAGGTCGAAGCATAGTCGAAAGATGGTCGAAGGATAGTCGAAGGATGATCGAAGGATGGTCGAAGTAGCATCGGTTTAGGTACGGCTAAAGTATGGCTCAAGTACGGCTCAAGTATGGCTCAAGTATGGATTAAGGGTCAAGAGTTAGGGGAGAAGGGAGGGGTCAAAATCTGTTTCGTGCGCTAAGTATACTTGAAGTAAGCTTGAGCTACCCTTCAATTATACTACAGGTATACTTTAGGTATACTCTAGGTATACTTTAAGTATGCTTTAGGTATACTTAAGCTACGAAAGATGAATTGGATTTTATTGGGGTAGAGAGGGTGATGAGCCGGGGCTGAGGGTAAGTTTTATGCTGAGAAGCATTACAAGAGTAAGAAGGGAAGGAAGATCGCGGTGACCCACCACCCAGATATGAGTGGGAAAAAAGCCTCTAAGCATCGGGGATAGGAGCAGTTGTTAAGTTGTTGAGAGATGCTGAAACTTTTGCATAGTTTTTGAGTAGTGATCAATCACATACTTCTTTATTAATAATCCTTTGAATTATTGTATTAAAATAAATTATTGTTTATGGATAAGAACTTTAGTAAATAAATATATATGGCTTACAAGAAAAAGATTGTTCTTTCTATCATGGTTACTTGCTGTATCAGTTTATCAAATTGTAAAAAGGACATTAATGAAGATAATTCTTCCCCCCAGGAAACGGAAAATATCTTAACCAAGGATACTTTGAAATTTGATACCTATATTGTTTTTTGGAATACTTCCTATGAACGTATCGTCTATAAAAAGGGGAGTAATGCGAACAGCTGGAATTTAGATAATGCCTGGTATAAATTTGATTCTAATGGAAGCTATAAGCTTTGTATACCTTTTTTTAATTGGAATCATCAAGCTTTATGGGAACTTTCAGATGAGAATAAAACACTTAGAACCTGGGATACTGCTACTACCTTTAATCAAACAGCTAACATACTTAAACTATCAAAAGATACTATTGAATGGGTAAATCCGGAATCCAAGGTTTTTTGCCGCCTTCTTCCAAAATGATCATCTAAAGATTCTTACAAATGCACAAAACATCTTGTTCGCTTCAATATTTGTGTAACTTAACTGTAGGAAGGCGATAACCTATCCGGTCTATACTGGTAAACTTGACGGCTGCATTGGTTGTTTGTTTGTACCGGGACTCAATGTTTGGTGGATTATAAATATTAAGAACAGACAGGAGAAAACGTTGGATATGAACAAGTGGACAGTTCTAAGCAGGTAGATGTGTGATAACATTGTCAAAAACACTTTGAACCCCTGGGGCAATGCTAACTGCGACTTCAATTTCAGACAATGAACCCTGATTCAAATATTGATGTGTTGATTGTTGGTGCAGGGCCAACCGGATTGATGATGGCTTGTCAACTTGCAATGCACAACATTCCTTTTCGCATTATTGATAAAAACGAAGACCATACTACTCAGTCCCGTGCGCTTGTTATACAAGCAAGAAGCCTTGAGATTTTCGACCAGATGGGAATTGCAGAGAAAGCCCTGCAGCGTGGCAAAACAGCTAAAGCAATAGGTGCGTTTTTTAATGGGAAAAAAGCATTGCGCATTGCTGTAAACGATATGGGTTCAGGACTTACCAAGTTCCCTAACCTGCTGATGCTTGAACAATCACAGACCGAGAGGATTTTAGTGGAATTTCTTGGTAGTCAAAACCACAATGTTGACAGGCGGACTGAAATAAAAAGTTTCTCTCAGAACGGAGATGCTGTTACTTCTATTTTGAAACTTCCTGATGGAAAAGAAGAAATAATAAAGTCAAAATTTATTATCGGTGCAGATGGCGCACATAGTTTTGTGCGTGAGCAATCAGGAATCACTTTTGGTGGTAAAACGTATGAGGAATCACTTTTTGTTCTTGATTGTAAAGCTGAGGTTGATATTCCGGATGATGAAATGTATTTAACTTTTGCCGACAAAGCATTCGGAGGATTTTTCCCTCTTACTAATGGAAGATGGAGGGTATTAGGAAATATACCAATGGACCTGGAAAATAAGGAAGAAATAACATTTGAAGATATAGAAAAGAACTTTGCAAATAGAATTCAACTGAATGTGAAACTTTACGACCCACAATGGATTTCTGCATATCACTCGCATCATCGTTACGCTTCTACATTCCGCAAGGATCGTTGCTTTCTTGCCGGTGACGCAGCACATATTCATAGTCCTGTAGGTGCACAAGGTATGAATACAGGATTGCAGGATGCTTATAATCTGGCATGGAAACTTGCTCTTGTACTTAAAGGAAAAGCGAAAGATTCTTTGCTTGACACATACACGGAAGAACGAATAGCTATTGCAAAGCGTCTTGTCCGTTCAACAGACCGAGTATTTAAGGTTGTTACAAGTAAGAATTATTTTCCCAGAATATTCAGGATGTATGTAGTTCCTGTTGCTTTAAAATTGGTAGCTCCCCTTTTTCAAAAAATAAAATTCATTCAACGGATTGCATTCAGATTGATTTCAGAAATTGGGATCAGCTACAGGAATAAATCCTTATCAAAGAATGCTTCATTTGGCAAATTTTCGAATGATGCGCCACATCCCGGAGACCGATTACCTTTTATACGATTTAAAGATGCAAACGGAAATGAAACCAATATTCAAAATAAAGTAAAGGGTAATTGTTTTTGCTTTTTGATATTTTATGATAATATACCAAAAGAAATAATTTCTGCTATTGAACCTTTTAAATATTTTATTTCAATCGAAATTATCCCAATGACATCGCAGACCGAAATTCTTTATAAAGCGTTTGGCATCAAGAAAAATGGATGTTACCTCATTCGGCCGGATATGTATATTGCTTACAAATCTGTCGATTTTGATGCCGAACACTTGACAAAATATCTTGAAAGATATTTTGTCAAGTGAGCAAACAAAATGAAGCATATGCCCATATCAAGGTATTGCCTACAGGCAACAGGCAGTTGGAAAGGGTAAAATTGAAAGATTAGAGGCGGTAATTTCAAATTTCCAATTCCTTAACTCAAGGTTTGTTAATTTTGCAGCTCGAAAATGATATAATGAAAAGCTTTGATGTACCTGTTGTTTATAGAAGTCCGTTGATCTCTGCTATTAAGAAAAAGCGTAAAGAGGAAGACCGGATGAAGAAGGACTTTTCGCCTACGCTTTTAGATTTTGGCCCTATCCGCATATTCCTGGCCCGTCACTTTGGGTTTTGCTATGGGGTGGAAAATGCTATCGATATTGCTTTTAAAACGGTGGAGGAACATCAAGGCAAGCGGATCTATTTGCTTAGTGAAATGATCCATAATCCATATGTGAATCGAGATCTTAAGGCTAAAGGCGTATCATTTTTGCAGGATAATGCCGGCAGGCAGATCATTCCTTTTGAATCACTAACGTCAGACGATATCGTATTGATCCCGGCCTTTGGCACTACCCTTGAAATTGAGGAAAAGCTGAGAAAAATAGGTATCCGAATAGAGAATTACGATACTACCTGCCCATTTGTAGAAAAGGTTTGGAACAGGAGTGAAGTGATCGCTAAAAACGAGTACACGATTGTGATACATGGTAAACCAAACCATGAAGAGACCAGGGCTACTTTTTCACACGCGGCTGCTAATGCTCCGGCTGTTGTTGTAAAAGATATGAAGCAGACACAAGAACTGGCAAAGTACATTACGGGTGAAAAGCCTGCAGAGCAGTTTTATACAGAATTTGCCTGCCAGTACTCTGAAGGTTTTGATGTGACGAAACACCTGCAAAGGTTGGGCGTTGTGAATCAAACTACCATGCTGGCCAGTGATACGCAGGCCATTGCCGATTTCCTGAAGCAAACCGTTATGCGGCACTATGAGTTAACAGAGGATACTGTAAGGGAGCGATTTGCGGACACGAGGGATACGCTGTGTTATGCCACTAATGATAACCAAAGTGCTGTTACCGGTATGCTTGCGACGGAAGCTGACCTGGCTGTGGTGGTAGGAGGATATAATTCGTCTAATACTTCACACCTTGTCGAATTGTGTGAAGAGAAGCTGCCGACATATTTTATCAATAATGAGGAAAAGATCCTTTCCGCTCAAACGATCATGCACTATAATTTTCATACACACCAGGAGTTGGTGACAGAGCATTACCTGCCTGCTAAAGAACCTGTTACCGTATTGATCACCAGTGGTGCTTCATGTCCGGATGCGTTGGTGGAAGGGGTGATCAAAAAACTGGCTGGTTTTTATCCTAGCAGTAAATCGATTGAAGAGATTGCGAAACAGTTTGGGTGAGATGATAGATGATAGATGGCGGGGAGGGAGAGAGGTGCGTGGTGAGGTAAAGATATAAAAGGGTTTGGGAGGTTAAATCAGTTGGTTTTTAGGACCGGAACTGATTTAATCTCGCAAACCCTTTAAATTTTATATAATATTCTAAATATTAAGCTGGTACTTCTATTTTGTAGCGTTCTTTATACAACAATTCGTAATATTCATTAGCCATGCGGTTACTGTCGAATTGCAATTGAACGTCTCTCATACCGTTTTTAACGATCTGCCTCCAGGTTGGATAATCTTCATAATACAAAGGCAGTATTTCGCTTTGTAAGATCTCATACAATTTGTCCAGATCGTATTGGTCCTGCTCCTGAACTGACATGTGGTGATAGTCGGCAGGTGGTACTACAAAACCATTGTTGCCATGATGTACGAATTCAGGGATCCAGCCATCATTGGTAGAGAAGTTTACAGCACCATTCATTGCCGCGGTCATACCGCTTGTGCCGGAGGCTTCGCGAGGTACGCGAGGATTGTTCAGCCAACAGTCAGCAGCTTGTTTCAGGCGTTTTGAGAGGTGTAATTCATAACCAATCACAACAGCTACGCTTTTGTATCTTTTGCTCAGGTGCACCAAGTGGTTGAACTCAGAGATGGCAGGGTAGTCAACCGGGTAAGGTTTACCTCCCCAGATCACCTGAACAGGGTATTTTGAGTTGTTCAACAGTGCTTCAAACCTTTGTACTTCGCTGGCAATCAAACCTGCGCGTTTGTAACCGGCAAAACGGCGAGCCCATACGATGGTAAATACGTTAGGGTTTAAAAGCTTTCCTGTTTGGTCGGCAACAATTTCAAAGGCTCTTTTCTTCAAATATTTTTTGCGATCATCGAAAGTTGCATCATCACCATCTTCTTTTGCATTGTACAATTGCTTGTCTGCCCAATAGCGCCAGTTTTGTGCATTGGTAATAGAGAGGATCGGGCAAATGTCATTGTATTTGCTCCACATGGCTCTTGATACTTCACCATGCAACTGGGATACGCCATTTGCGATCCTTGCAAAACGAAGTGCTGCCAATGAGTGGTTGAATTGTTCGTCCGGCATACCTGTCAATTGCATTACTTCTGGTACGGAAAGACCACAGAAATAACTCATTTTATGACACAGGTAGATGTCGTGTTTTTCATTACCAGCTTCTTCAGGAGTATGGGTTGTGAAAACAAGGCGTTTTCTTACTTCGTCGATGTTCCTGTTGTATTTCTGGTAAAGATAGAAAGCAGCGGATAAGCCGTGCGCTTCGTTCAGGTGGTATACATCCGGCTTGAAGCCAATTTCATCAAGCAGTTTTGCGCCACCAACACCCAAGAGAATGAACTGTGCCACTTTCGTTGCCACGTTCGCATCATAAAGGCGGTGCGTGATGGTCTGTGATACGTAATCATTTTCAGGAATGTCTGTAGTCATTAAGAACAGAGGTGCAGACTGGAAGACATTTGGCGGAAGGTACATAACCTTAACCCAAACCGGGTGTTCGTGCACTGTAATGGAAAATTTAATACCGGTATCTTCTAAGAAGCTGTATTGTTTTTCCATCCAGGTAACCTGTAAAGTCTGGTCCTGATTTCGGGCCTGGTCATAATAGCCATATTTCCATAAGATACCAATACCTACAAGGTTTTGGCGAAGTTCATAAGCGCTTCTTAAATGGGAGCCTGCTAAAAAACCTAAACCGCCGCTGTATATTTTTAATGGTTGGTGTATTGCGAATTCCATTGAGAAATAGGCCACACTTTTCTTATACCGCTCGTCGATGGTAAAGGGGACTTTATATGCTTTAAAATTCATCTGACTTGTTTTATTAATAAGATAAATATAGTAAAAGATTAAATGTAATATCTACAAACAAATTACAGGCTAATTATTAACCTTTTTTCTTTGTTTTAGCTTCTGTTTTTTCTTTGTCTTTGTCTGTTTTTTTTCTTTTAAATGTGCCATCAAAGGAACATTCCAGTCCTCTCCTGGACCCGCAGCCTTCTAATTCTTTCAGGGCTACCGAATTCGCTGAAAAGGTTAGCTGCAGCACGCAGGGGTCGCCTCCCTGGCGGTATACCGCTGAATTAGCGCCTGACATTTCTGCATCCCCTTTCAATTCACCATTACACTGGCCTTTGTTCTTTTCGAAGTGGATAAAAACAAGTAAGGAGTTGGGTTTTCTGCCATCCCTTACAGATACGATGTTTCTATTATCTTTTGTATAGTCGCCTGTCCATTTCTGACTGGCAGGGAGCGTATCAATCGGATTCACAAGTGCCTCACTTCTTTCGTCCAGAACATCGGTCATGATCAGCGTAAAAGCCTTTGCATCATTATTATAAACGTAAACATCTTTTCCTTCAGCTATAACGTCATTTGGCTGCTTACGGAAGACACTACGTGAAATAGAATAAGCTTTATCTATTGTGCTCACCTGTGAAGTAGCAGATTCTTCATCCGGAATCAAAAATGGAAATACACCACCGAACTCGTGGTCTTTATTAAAAGAGAAGAGCAGGGCTGATTTTTTTGATCCAGCGGAGGCTTTCACGATGTAATAAGTTTCTGCACCGGGCACTGCTATTTTTGCAAGTGGAACATATTTAACGCTGGCATTTTTTCCAAAGAGCTTTGTTTTTGTGCTATCCGGAACCAGGCTTGAAAATGATTTATCGCGGATTTGGGCCGTGTCTTTATTATTGATCAAGGCCGTATCGGAAAGTTGAAATGGTACTGTTGCTGATTTGAACTTTTCCGTGAAGTCCTGATATTGAAAGTTTTTTTCTTCCTGTTGTTCCTGTTTGTTATTCCCGCATCCAACTACCACCGCTGTAAAAATCAAAAAGCCGATCCCGATTTTCATGAAGAATATTTAATGTAAATAAAACAAAAAACTTGCAAATAAAACCAGGAAGCTGCTATCCTTCAAAGAATAACAGTGCGAAAAAACACAGTTTGTACGGAATACACATTAAAAAACGGTAAAAAATCATTTTGCATTGCTGAGATGGCAAGAATTAACGGTGAAAATTGAGGTTTGGGTTGGAAACTCCGGTTTAGGGGAAATGATGAAGAACCAATGAGGCAGAAATAGTGAAACCAAAAAGTGCCAGGTTGAGGGGTAAGAGGGCAACTGTGAAATTAAGGGTAAGGGAGGGGGTTAGTAGCATTGTATCAATAAGAATTTTAATTAGTGGGGTTGTTTGTGGGGGCATATGGTTCTGAAATATTTTTGGGCCAGTTGTAATTAATTTTTAGCTTAGTCTAAATTTTAATTTCGGAGTTGTGAATATTTCTAATAGTGAAGAAAACTACCTGAAGACTATTTTTCATCTTCAGGCTGACACTGAGAAAGTGAATACCAACGCTGTTGCTGAAAAGTTGAACACGAGGCCAGCTTCGGTAACTGACATGATGAAAAAGCTGAGTGCTAAAAAGTTGCTGGATTACCAGCCTTATAAAGGTTTCAGTTTGTCGGGTGAGGGGAGAAAGATTGCTTTAGGAATAGTACGCAGGCATCGTCTTTGGGAATATTTTCTGGTTGAAAAATTACACCTGGGCTGGGATGAAGTGCATGAAATTGCTGAAGAGCTGGAACATGTTAGCAGTAAGAGGCTTATTGATAAGCTGGATGAATATTTAGGTTTCCCAAAGTTTGATCCGCATGGTGATCCTATCCCTGACAGCAAAGGAAAGCTCAGGAGATCGAATGAAATCTTATTGCTTCAACTTCCGCTGCATCAGCGAGCAGAGGTTTGCCGTGTTGGTAATCAGTCCGCAGAAATGCTAGAGCTGTTACAACATAAGAATATACGCATTGGAACGAAGCTGGAGGTGAAGAATAACTTCCACTTTGATGGTTCCATTGAAGTAAAAGTCAAGAATACAACTGTTTCCATTAGTGAGCAGCTTGCTAAAAACATCTTTGTTACCTATGAATCATAAGCATAACATTGATGCATCTTTAAGTGAAGTGCATCAAAGTGTAGATACAACTTCTTCCTCAAAACCTGTCTGGAAAAGAATACTTTCATTTTTTGGCCCGGCTTATCTTGTCAGTGTAGGCTATATGGATCCCGGCAACTGGGCTACGGATCTTGCAGGGGGCAGCCAATTTGGCTATTCATTGATCTGGGTTTTACTAATGAGTAACCTGATGGCCTTGTTATTGCAGAGTCTATCAGCCCGCCTAGGTATTGTAAGGGGTAGAGACCTGGCGCAGGCTAATAGAGAGACTTATCCTAAGACGATTAACTTCTTATTGTATATACTTGCTGAGGTTGCGATTGCTGCTTGTGATCTTGCTGAAGTATTGGGGATGGCAATAGGCATTCAATTGTTAACGGGTCTTCCGCTGCTTTGGGCCGTGCTGATCACTGTTTTTGATACTTTCATATTCCTTTTATTGCAACGAATGGGGATGAGGGTAATGGAGGCATTCATAATTTGCCTTGTCGGCATTATTGGTATTTCGTTCCTTATTGAAATCCTGCTTGCGAAGCCTGATGCCGGGCAGATCGCAACCGGCTTTGTCCCCTATCTCCAAGGTCCTAAAGCATTGTACATTGCCATAGGAATCATTGGGGCCACTGTGATGCCGCATAACCTGTACCTGCATTCAGCTTTGGTACAAACCAGGAAAATCAGGCGCGATGAACAGGGTATCAAGCAGGCGCTTAAATTCAATTTTATAGATAGTGCTATAGCGTTGAACCTTGCTTTTTTTGTGAATGCTGCCATATTAATATTAGCCGCTGCAGTTTTCTTTCACAAAGGACATACGGACGTTGCTGAGATTAAAGAAGCGCACCGCCTGCTTGACAGTGTTTTGGGCACGCGCCTGGCCCCGGTATTATTTGCAGTAGCATTAATTGCTGCGGGGCAAAGCTCTACTGTGACAGGAACGCTTGCCGGGCAGATCGTGATGGAAGGGTACCTGCGCTTGCGGATCAATCCCTGGATCAGACGGTTGATGACGCGGTTAATAGCAATTATCCCCGCGGTTATTGTAATCCTCATCAATGGAGAGAATAATATTGACAGTTTGTTGGTATTGAGCCAGGTGATTTTAAGTTTGCAATTGGGTTTCGCCATTATACCGCTGATCCATTTTGTGAGTGACAAGAGCAAAATGGGTATTTTTTCTATCAAGCCAATAGTGCAGTTTATGGCGTGGTTAGTCACCGGCGTTTTAGTGTATCTGAATATCCGGATGGTAACCGGGGAGGCCATCAACTATTTTAAAACCAGTGAAAATGTGTATTGGAAAATAGTGATTGTAATTGGAGGATTGCTTTTTATAGGCTTATTGCTGGTAGCCATTTTTTATCCGTTGGTTAAGAAGAGAAGAAAGCCTGTATCTGTGCAGGTGCACAGGGAGGATGTGCAGGTGAGCAGACTGGAACCCCCGGCTTATGGTCGTATTGCTGTGGCGATTGAATTCAGTCGTCATGACCATACTTTATTATCTTCTGCTATCGGCCAGGCCAGTCAACATACTTCTTTTGTATTGATCCATGTAGTAGAAAGCGTGCCGGCCAAAATATTAGGTGCGGATAGTGATGACTTTGAGACGAGGAAGGACTTTGAAAAGCTGGAAGTGTACGCACAAATTTTGAAGGACAAAGGATATTCTGCGGAAAGCAGGTTGGGATTCAAAAACAGGGTGAAGGAAATTGCGCGCATTGTGAAAGAAAGTAAGGCGGACCTGTTGGTAATAGGCGCCCATGGCCATAGCGGGGTGAAGGACTTGTTGTACGGGACGACTATCGATGCTGTGCGTCACCTTGTGGAGGTGCCGGTGTTTATTGTTAGGTTGTCTGAAACTTGATTTAGAGAGGGGATGGGGAGAGGCGTGCGTATAGTGGTTAATTTGGAGAAAGGAGTGTTTCTTTAGAAATTTTACTAATTCCTGACAATTCGTAGAATACATATAAAAAAATAGCATTAAAGCCATTCATTTTGATAAAACATTAGATTTGCAGCCAATTTTTATTCAAAAGCGCTTATAAAATGACCGAAAAAATCAAAGTTGCCAATCCCGTTGTAGAATTGGATGGTGATGAAATGACCCGCATTATCTGGAAGTTTATCAAAGACAAATTGATCCTTCCTTATATTGATGTTGATATTAAATACTACGATCTGGGTATTGAATATCGTGACCAAACCAATGACCAGGTAACTGTTGATGCCGCTAATGCCATTAAACAATATGGTGTTGGTATCAAATGTGCCACCATTACGCCTGATGAAGCCCGTGTGAAGGAATTCACTCTGAAACAAATGTGGAAGAGCCCTAACGGAACGATCCGTAACATCCTGGATGGAACGGTATTCCGTGAACCAATCGTGATCAAAAACATTCCACGTCTGGTAACTACCTGGGATCAACCAATTGTTGTTGGCCGTCATGCTTTTGGTGACCAATACCGTGCTACTGATTTCGTTGTGAAAGGAAAAGGTAAGTTGACCATTACTTTCCAAGGAGAAAATGGAGAAAAGCAAGAATACGAAGTATATAACTATAGTGGCGAAGGCGGTGTTGCTTTAGCTATGTACAATACAGACGAAAGCATTCGTGGCTTTGCCAGAAGCTGTATGAACATGGCGCTTCAAAAAGGCTGGCCGCTGTACATGAGCACAAAGAATACCATCCTGAAGAAATATGATGGTCGCTTTAAGGATATCTTCCAGGAAGTGTTTGATGCTGAGTTCAAGCAAAAGTTTGCTGATGCAGGCATCACTTACGAGCACCGCCTGATCGATGACATGGTAGCGAGCGCTATGAAATGGAACGGTGGTTTTGTTTGGGCTTGTAAGAACTATGATGGTGATGTGCAAAGTGATTCTGTGGCTCAAGGTTTCGGTTCACTTGGTCTGATGACTTCTGTACTGGTTACTCCTGATGGTAAGACCATGGAAGCTGAGGCTGCGCATGGTACTGTAACCCGTCACTACCGTGAGCATCAGAAAGGTAATCCTACATCTACCAATCCTATTGCTTCCATTTTTGCATGGACCAGAGGTCTTGCTTTCCGTGGAAAGCTTGATGGCAATCAAAAGCTGATTGACTTCTGTAAAGCTTTGGAAGAAGTATGTATCGAGACTGTGGAAAGTGGCAAGATGACCAAAGACCTGGCATTGACCATTAAGCCTGGTAAGGTTCAGCATGGCAAGGATTTCTTGTATACAGAAGAATTCCTGGATGCTATTGATGAAAACCTGAAGAAGAAAATGGCGGGGAAGTAATTATCTCTGATAAATAATTTTAGAAAGGAGCTGCGGAAGATCATCCGCAGCTTTTTTATTTATCGCTTTATTGTTTGGATTTGTTTCCTTTAATTTGCACACGTAAATGACTCTGTAGCTCAGTTGGTAGAGCAGCTGACTCTTAATCAGCGGGCCTAGGGTTCGAGTCCCTACAGGGTCACAACAGCCTCCTCAACGGAGGCTTTTTTATTGCAAATTGTATTGATTTTCAACTATTTTCAAAAATCTTTCATCAAATCAAACCAATTCAAACCAATGCATTCGGTAACCATTTCGGTAACCATTGTATCTTCCTAATTTTAGGTTACCGAATTTAAGTGAAGTGCTTGATAGACGTGGGTTTAAGAGGATTGCAAAAGGCTGCAAAAAGCATCAAAAAAAAGAAAAAGCAATCAAAATTCGGTTACCAAAACACACTACAACATGAAAATTAACCAAAACACGTCAATCCTTTTTTGGCTGTACAAAGGAAAACAGTCAGAAGACGGCAAAGCCCCCATTTACTGCCGCATCACTATCGAAGGTAAACGCACTCAATTCTCTACCGGCAAAAAGATCATAGCCAACAATTGGAACGCAGAACTAGGAGCAGCCAAAGGCAACAACCAGGAAGCTATTGATATCAACAGGGAATTAGCAAAGATCAAAGCTGGCCTTCAGAAAACTTTTGATCAGTTATCGGCCATTCACGAAAGAGTGACTGCCGAAATGGTCAAAAACACCTACCTCGGCATTGGACCCCGGTACAAAACCATCCTAGAAGTATTCACTGAATACAATCAAATTATGAAGGAGAGGGCCCAGGCCAAAGAACCCACCTTAAGCATGGCCACCTGGCAGCGCTTCGAAATAGGGAAGAAGAAGGTCGAAGCCTTCCTGAAGCATAGGAATGGTACCAGTGAAAAATTCATTCAGGACGTTAAGAACACTTTTGGCGAAGACTTTAAGCATTATCTCACCACCGTTGAAAACATCTGTATGAACACCGCCTGGAAATACCTCAAGATCGCCAAGCAGGTATTTCGCTATGCCGTACTGCAGGAATACATTCCCACTTCCCCCATGGCTGCTTTTAAGTGCACCTACAAAAATCCAAAACGCGAACGTCTCACCTGGGAAGAGTTGGTTAATTTATATCATACTGAAATGCCAATGAAGCGCCTGGAAGAGGTTAGAGATGTTTATGTTTTTAGTTGCTTTACAGGTTATGCTTATATGGATACCTATAAACTTACCCCCGAAAATGTGATCCCCTGGATTGATGGATCCAAATGGATGATCAAGGACCGTAGTAAGAACGACAACAAAGCAAACGTGCCGCTCATGGATATCGCACTGGCCATCATCGAAAAATATAAAAAACATCCTTACTGCCAGGCTTACCGCAAGCTGCTACCTGTCAACAGTAATCAGCGTTATAATACTTATCTCAAAGAAGTGGCAACTATAGCTGGCATTGATAAAAACCTGACCACCCACACTGCCAGGCATACCTTCGCCACTACAGTTTTACTGGAACATGATTGCCCAATAGAATCTGCCAGCGAAATGCTAGGGCACAATTCTATCCGCACTACTCAGATCTACGCCAAGACAACCGACGTGAAGGTGAGCAAGAACATGAAAGACGTGAGAGCTAAGATCTCCGGAAAACTGGAGGTGGCCAAGACTGGTAGTTAGTCATAGCCATTTATATTAAATGAGATAAAACTATCTCATTTACCTTCACACATTCTATACAAACTTGTCTCTTTTATCTTTAAAAAATTATAAGGTAAATGGGCAGGTTTTTTTATAAAGTATAATATATTTAACGCCCATTTGGTTGCCATATAGACATTAGCCTTCTGAAACAAACCATCATTTCCCTTCATTGGTAACCAAATTGTTTGAATGCCAATGTAGCTGACCTACCTGAAAACACCCTTAAGGGACCAATCCAATGCGCATCCAGGTTGTCCCTGCCAAAATTCACCTTTAGTTCTAAGCATTATTTCATCAATCCCCTGACAGGTTTGATAAGGGAAGTTTTGCCTCTTCATTTAAACAATGAAGCGAGGGCGCATCGTAGGAAACTGAAAGCTTAACGATAATACACCATAACTAAACTTAAAAAATTTGAAGAACTCATTAGAAAAGCTTTATTATTTAATCAATGTGCGGATTAACCCTGTCAATACAGAAGGAATTGATGCCTCTTGTCGTTTTTTAGATATTTGGATCAATGAAACAATTTCAGAAACTGAAAGCATCAGAACTTACTTGCTTAAAAAGTCTGTAGACATCGAAAATGAACAATCTCTCGTACTCTTAATTTACCAATGTGAGTCAGCCCTGATACGCCTCCTGGACAAAGTCTTTAGCTACATGGATCCTGCTTCTCCGCTCAATGGTATGTATGATACCATCCTAAAGCGCCTGGAGAAGCTGCTGCATTTTATTGAATGCCATTATCCTAAATACTTCAACAAGGAAGAAAAGGTACCAGATCATTTGCTGCATGCCACCCAAGCACTCATTAAAAAAGAACTTCGGCAACTGGAAAAGACTGTTTTTGCTGGCACTGATCCCAGGCTGAAGAAAATAGTATGCAACCATCTGCAAAAGTTTACGCAACACAACAGCCAGGAGTTTATCTGTTATAAGAAGGTCGCCTACATCAAAGAGCTGGTTACTGAGTTGAAAGATATATCGTCAGGCTTCACATGTTCCTCCAGGCAGCTAATGGACTTGCTGATCTACATGAACTTCAATACGGCTGATTTGTTTAGTTATTATGTGTCTAATATTGAATCCACCACTGCTGTATGTAATATGCCAGCCCAAAAGAGAGATGCATTGCTCTCAGGTCTTAAAACGTTAAACCAACTGCAGGAAAAGCCGGGCATTGCTTTCAAACCCAAGATGAGAAGCTTAAAAGAACAGATATGTTCCTGGATCTCTGAAGAAATCAATTATTTGGATCAACAACAGGCCTGCTTACATGCTTCTTATGTTCAGTCAATGCCCACCCAAGATGTGGATGATGAAGAAAAACTGCACACTTCCCTTTCTGTGCAGCAACTCGCCATCTTAATTAGAGCAGCCCGGGATACAGGGGTGTTGACCAATAAGAACCAATCAGCTCTTCTTAAAACCTTTGCAAAGGTATTCCGCACTCCCCAGGCAGAAACCATTTCCGCCGAAAGTTTGCGTAGCAAGTATTATACAACTGAGTCAAATGCTCTTGAATCAGTTAAAGATATTTTGATGAAAATGTTCAATAAAGCACAATCCTATTGACCACAAAAAACTTACTTACTTATCCAAAAATATTTTCTCTAATGTGCATTTGTCATTCGTCACGAGTTCGCCTTTGACGGATTCGAATGATTCGTCATTCAAATCAGTCTTCTTTCAGGAAATCCATCAAATCATACTTCTGCAGGTAATCTACAATTTCATACTGGTGATGATAAGTAAAGGAGGGATAGTCATGCCACCTGTAGGCTGGAACATTCAAAAGATCCTGTAGGCTCTTATGGCCTTTTTCCAATAATAAACTTTTCAGTTCCGGACTAAATGGAAGATCTTGAATAGGAGTGTTTAATATTTCCTGTTGGCGACTCATAAGAAAAAAATTAGCGTGGTACACATGTCTACGGTTACTGAGGGACCGCCAAGCCCCAACATCGCCAATAGACCGTGCCCACGCCGTAGCGTAGGCGACCGGTCTATCTTCGGAGCGATGTTTAGAAAGTTTGGCGGTTTTCAGTAACTCTTCAGATAGCGTTCGCTATCAAATATTTTTATGTAGTTTCTTGTTTATGTCATGTCACAAATATAGTATAGCTGACCTCCCAATTCTGAATTTGTTCTCTTTCTCTTACTCACTCATATTATTTAAAAAATCATAACTCAGTCCCAGTCTGCCTTTCACTGGGGTACCGGTACCCCTGCTACCCCTGTGATATTGCAAAAACTCCTCTCTTTGTTCCATCATTAAAACAAAACAAATTTTATGGCAGTAGAAATTTTAACCCGGCACGATTTGATGTTATTTAAAGAGGATTTAATCAGTGAACTGAAGCAGATGTTTAACAAAGAGCAGGCAACACAGAAAAAGTGGCTAAAGTCTGATGAAGTGCGCAGGTTACTCAAGGTATCTCCAGGTACCCTGCAAACGCTTCGCGTCAACGGTACTCTTCAATATACCAAAATAGGAGGGATCATCTATTACGATTACGACTACATACAATCCCTACTCACCAAATCCAAAATGTAATATGAATACACTAAGCCTGTTCCCTTGTGCGCCTGCAAGACTACACACGCGGAGCGATTGTGGCAGTCTTGAACCATCTTTGGTTACTTTCTTTGTTTCAAGACAAAGAAAGTAACACTAACCAAAAACTAACATTGTGAACTACATTCTGCATCTAAACAATTTCCTTGAACGAGTCAAAGCAGATCCATCGCTTTCTCCACTTCATGTAAGTCTTTATATGGCGCTATTCCACTACTGGAATATAAATCGTTTTGGCAATCCATTTCCAGTGTACAGGGAGGATCTCATGCAACTCAGTAAAATTGGATCCAAGAACACCTATCATAAATGCATACGGGAATTAAACGACGCAGGTTTTATCCTGTTTTATCCAGCCCCTGCTAAATACTTACCGGTGGCAGTTAGCATGATAAGGTTTGACAGGGAAATAGAGAAAAATAGTTATCAACAATTGGATATGTTTAGTCCCAAAAGTGGTACTTGTAAAGCATCTTCTACAAGTACCGAAAATGATACTAGACAAGTACCACTTTTGGGCTCAGCAAGTATCAAAAATGATACTAGACAAGTATCAAAAGTGGTACTCCTTTATAAACATATAAACTTTAAACAGTTAAACAGTGTGTGTAACACACCCACAAAAAAAAATAAAAAAAATAATGTGGAAAAAAAGAAATCCAATACTTCTTCAGTTACACCCAAACAGCAGAAGCAAAAAGAAAACAAAGCACCCCGCGCCGAAAATCCGAAACTTACACTAAAGCCACCTACGCAGAAGAAAAGGCAGGAGAGGGCTGGTCCCACACTTCCGGAAGTAGAAACATTTTTCCGCCAGCACAACTACCCCCTTTCGGAAGCCCAGAAATTTTTCTACTACAACCAGGGCAAGGCCTGGATGATCAGTGAAACACTTCCGGTCACAGATTGGAAATCCATTGCTCACAAATGGATGCTTAATACCAAAACGCAAAAACAAAACAATGATCCAACCCAATACCTCCATACCTCACGAAATAAAAACTATTCAGAGCCACTATGACTACACAGCCTATTGGATGCTCGTCGAAAAGAAAGGAAAAGAAATCTTTGGTCCCAGGTTCCGGCTCTATGAAGAAGATGCTGGCATTATCCTGCAGTTACTCATATATTTCCTGCAAGATGTTCCTTTAGCCCAAAAATACAAGATCGACCTCAGCAAAGGGATAATCCTCGCCGGACCAGTAGGCTGCGGTAAAACGACTCTAATAACGCTTATGAACCAGGTGCTCCCTGTTCTACGTCGTCACATGGTCAGAGCCTGCCGAGAAATTGCCTTTGAATTCGGTATCGAAGGCTTCGAAGCCATCCAGCGCTATACCCGCAAATCCTTCAATCAGTACAGCGAAACCACTGTCACCTATTGCTTCGACGACCTGGGGCTCGAGCCTTCCGTACAACACTATGGCAGTGTCTGCAATGTCATGGCCGAAATACTGCTATCCCGCTACGACCTATTCATCCGCTTCAAAATGCTCTCCCACATCACTACCAACCTAAACAGTCAGGAAATTGAAAGCCTCTATGGCAACCGGGTCCGGAGCCGCTGCCGCGAAATGTTCAACCTGATTTCATTCAATATCAATTCCTTAGATAAAAGGACCTGAATGTGTCATTCGCCAGGATTTTCCAGCTTTCTTTCCGTTTCCTTGATCCATGTTGTGGTTTGTCTTGCCTTTTATCAATAAATTGCGCACCCCATCACCACAACAACAAAACTAATGGTCACCATTGTTCATAAAATTGATGATTTCCTTTTCAACCTATTCCCTTCGCTAAAGGGTACTCATGACCATACCCAACTTAAACAGGAGTTGGAATCCTATTACTCCTATAAATCCATCAAACCAAATGTGACCATCGTAGGCGACTTGATTACCATCACCATCGACACAGAAGCAATAGCAGCTCAGGAAAAAGATTATGACAAAGCCATTGTCCTATGCGAGCAGGGCCGCTTTGCCCAGGCAAAACCTTTGCTGAAAAAACTTATTTACGCCAACCCAACAAATTCCAACCTGCACCGCATCTTAGGCCAGGTTTACGAATCCGAAGGAAGGATCGATGATGCCATCAATACACTTATTGAAGCACTCCGCTGGGGCCCTAACAATGTGGAAGCTCTTGTCATGATGGGCAACATCTTTACCCGTCATCAAAACGACCGGCAGGTGGCCAAGGCATATTTCCAAAAAGCCCTGGAAGTTCAGCCCGATAATCACTTTACCCTTACTAACCTCGGGTCAATCCTGATGCAGGAAGGTAAAATTGAAGATGCTAAAGCTCTTTTCCTTAAGGTCAATAGCATCAATCCCGATTATCCAAATGCCATCCTGGCTCTAGCCATGCTTGCAGAAAGGGCCAATGATCCGGATACCACATTCTCCCTGGCCACAAAAGCTCTAAAGAGAGTGGCAACCACAGATCCTGTTGTTCCACCTGCTACCAACTTGGCCATCAATGCTGCCAAGGCCTCCTTGGAAAGGAATTATGAAGACATTATCAATAATTACATTTCTGAGATTAGAACTATTTCCGATAAGCCGGTACTGCTGCAGCAGGACAGCACCATTGCCACTCCTGCCAAACTGGAACTTGCAGAGAAATACAACAGGCCTCACCACATAGTTAAATACAGGGCAAAAACCCCTTACACACCTCACCTAATTATGCACGAGTTGGTGCATCTGCAATTCATTGAAGAAGCCCGGGCGGCCGGTGTAAACGAATTGTTTATTTCGCACGAGGATTCCCGTCAGCAGTTTATTAAAGACTTCCGCAAAGAAGCCGAGAAGTTGAGAAAGCAGGGAATAAGCGAAGAAAACACCCATAACTTTTTCAATTCCCTTTTTTCGGGTATTAACTCTCAGATGTTCAATACGCCCATTGACCTTTTCATTGAACAACTTCTATTTGACAAATACCCGCAATTGCGCCCGGTTCAGTTTCTTTCCATTCAGCAACTAATCGAAGAAGGTATAAAAGGCTGTACTTCCAAACAGATCCTGGAGTTAACGCCCAAACTCATTCTTACAGCCAGTCGTGTTTTAAACCTGGTGAATGCCATTCAATTCAAATCTCTCTTTGGTTTTGATGTCTTGGATGCATTCAAAGCGCCTAAAAGCGAATTGCAGCAGGCCCAAACCCTTTATGATGAATGGCTAACATATAAAGATGACCGTGAGCCAGGCGAAGAATACGAAATCATTCGCCACTGGCAGCAGGATCTTCAGCTAACAAAATATGCAGAATTAATTCCGGAAGAAAAAGCAATTGAAAAAACAGATATTGACAGTCTGTTGGATAAAATTGCTGCCGACCCTTACAACCAGGATAGGGAAGAGGATGGGCCTACTTTTACCACTATGCAAGATCCCATTGGTAAAATTGCCATTATCCAGTATATGATCGGTGCCTTGCAATATTTCAAAGACAAGCCAAAAGAAGCGATCCAAAAAGTAGCTTTTGAAATAGCCGGTTTAGGGGCCCTCGGCATAAACCCTAGCGACAAAGACGCCCGCACCAGTTTAGCCTCAGTTCCTGGCAAAAGCTTCTCCAATCTTCAAATGCTGGCTTGGATGTACGTATCCTTCCAGCAGATCAATCCAGACCTGGATACAGGATTGGATTTTAAAAATGAATATAATATTGCACTTAACTCTTATTCATGATAGAATTTTTCCTTTCATGAATTATGTATTAATTTCATACATAATGGTACTTTTCTTTTCTTAATTTGCGAACGCCAAAAACTTAAATCACGATAAAGTTTTTTAATAAAATTTATCCAGACTCATGAAGCCACTAAAACAACTGCTAACACCACGTCCTTCAATTTTCGATAAGTCCAAAAGAGACACTGTACTAGACCTGACAGATTTAATGTCTGAAGGGAGAATTAATGCCAACGAGTTCTTCAAGGAAAACTTTGTTACTGACGGCATGAAAGCGCTTTACCAGGGTGTAATACAGCGTTTTGAAGGTAGATCCGATGATGGCATTTTCCGGTTAAAACAGACTATGGGTGGAGGTAAGACCCACAACATGATCGCGTTGGGGTTATTGGCTCAGCATCCGGATTTGCGCAACCATTTAATGGGCAAGTATTATAAAACTGCCTTTGATAAAAAAGTTAGGGTAGTGGCTTTTTCTGGCTATGAAACGCCTCAATATGGTTTATGGGGCTTTATCGCGGAAAAGCTGGAAAAGAAAGATGCTTTTAAAAACTATTATGAGCCTTTATCTGCTCCAGGTCAAACAGCTTGGATTGAATTATTAAAAGGCGAACCTTTACTGATCCTGATAGATGAATTGCCGCTTTACCTTGAAGGCGCCAAAGCGAAACAAATTGGTAATTCTGATTTAGCAACTCAAACGGCTTTAGCATTAACCAACTTGATGGTTGCAATTGGTAAAGAAGAATTGAAAAACGTTTGCTTGATTATGTCCGACCTAACTGCAAACTGGCAGGATGGTATGACCATGATACATGAAGTTTTGCGAAACGTGGATGCGCAAACAAAACGTTCTGCACGCGATTTTACCCCTGTTCAGCCGAATTCTGACGAGATCTATCAAATTCTTCGTAAACGGTTATTCGAAAATGAAGCTGCCCCTTCTGATATCAAAGAAATAGCTGTTGCCTATGGTGAAGCTCTAAAAGAAGCAAAACTAGTGGGCATGACCAGCGATAGTCCTGAGTCCTTTGCTGCAAGTATTGAAAATTCTTATCCTTTTCACCCGGGTATTAAAGATTTGTTTGCCCGGTTCAAAGAAAATCCGGGTTTTCAACAAACCAGGGGCATGATCCGGTTAATGAGAACTTTCCTGTCAAGAATGTTTAATGAAAAAGATGGCTGGGCGGATGCCTCTTATCTTATTCATCCCTTTGACTTTGATCTAAATGATTCTGATACCTTAACCGAAGTACAAAATGTAAACAGAGAGTTGGTTAATGCAATCGGAAAGGATATTGCAAATCATGGTTCAGCAACTGCCGAAAAAATTGATGCCAAGTTTGGAAATTCATTGTCAACTGATACAGCCAAATTAATACTGCTCTCTTCGCTTTCCAGCATATCAGGAGGATTGAAAGGTCTAAGTGAAAATGATATTATTAAGAACATCATATTGCCCGGCCGGGTTCCATCCAGTATAAAAACCGACGTATTGATTCCCCTCACAACGGAAGCTTGGTATCTGCACACGGATCGGGCTGGTAATTTATTATTCAAAGATGTAAAAAATGTAGTAGCCCAGCTAAACGAATATTCCGGCAATTACAATCCGGAAACTGTAAAGAAGGATTTGATCAACTATCTAAAGGAGTTGTTTGAACCTAAAAGAAAAGATTGTTACCAAACGGTTTACGTTCTACCATCTTTAGATGAGGTAGTCCTTTCTCCGGATAAGGTTGCTTTAGTCATTTATACGCCCCATTTTACCGCCGGCTTAAATCCTCAGCTGGAGGAATTTTATAAAGACCAGTTATATAAAAATCGGATAATGTTTTTATCCGGTGATAATAAATCATTAGCATCAGTCAACGAAAATGCTGCGCAATGGAAGGCTATTAACCAGATATTAGCAGACTTGGCCAGTCGTCAGGATGTCCAGAAAAATTCCTCCGAATATATACATGCTGAAAGTTTGCAGGAAAGTATTCAATTTAATTTACGTAGTGCATTACAGCAAACATTTGTGAAGCTTTGGTATCCACATTCTTTGGGTTTAAAGAGCGATACTTTGTCAGGGCAGTTTACAGATAGTAATTACGACGGTGAAGAACAAATCCGGATCACTTTAGGTAAATCACAGAAATTTACTACCGACGTTACAAGCGATTTGTTCCGCCAGCAATGTGAAGTAAAGATTTTCGTTCAGAAGCAAATGCCATGGAATGAAATAAAGAAAAATGCAGCCATGAATACAAAATGGCAATGGCATAAGCAAGATGCGTTAGACCAGCTGAAAGATGATATGATCTTCAAAGGCCAGTGGAAATCCGATGGCAGTAATTGGGTTGAAAAAGGACCTTTCCCGCTTCCTGTCACAGAAGTTAGAATTCAAAAGATTGCACGAGATGAAGACACTGGTGAGACTACTCTAAAGATTACGCCTGTTAATGGGGATACAGTTTACTATGAAGTAGGGGGCACTGCCACTACAGCTTCTGCAAAAATTAAAGATTATAAAGAGTTTAAGTCAAAGGATTTAGCTGTTTCCTTTTTATGTGTAGACAGCACAGGTAAACACCAAACTGGCACACCTTTATTATGGAAAAATGAAATTTCACTTAAATACAGGGTCTTTGATCAGGGGGGGCAAAAAATGTTGGAATTGAAGGAAGCTCCTGCTGCTGCTTCTATAAAATATACAACTGATGGCTCCAATCCTGTTAATGGTGGTGCAAGTTATGATGCGCCTTTCCCTGTTCCTCATGGGGCAAGCTTTGTGTTAGCTGTTGCACAGAGCGACGATGTCTCTTCCGGTCAAATCAAAATTGATATTCCTAAGGGTGATGATGCTGGTCCGGTTATCGACAAAAACAAGCCATTAAAGTGGAAAAGAAAACAGGCATTTCAATCAACTCAAGAGACGTATGATTTTTTTGAAAAAGCAAAAAAACATGACGCTCAATTGTATCTTTCTTTAGTTTCTGTTCAAGGTGCAAGTTGGGTGGAATTGAGTATGAATGATGAATTACTGGTCAATCCACTTCAATTGGAAGAGGTAGTAGGCAAAATAAGAGAAAACATTTTTGGCGAAGGGCAGGTATGTGCAGAAGTTGCGGCTATGCAGTTTCCCTCTGGTCAGAAATTTGAAGATTATTTGCATGAAATAAAAACGGAATTAAAACATAACGAAGTTGAGCAGTAAGAAAAAAATAACGGGCTTTGGATTTATACCAGAGGAAAGTGAACATCACTTTCTTATAAATATTTTATCCAAAGATGTGGTAGTGGCGGAACAGTTCAACTATGATCCTGATGCTTCTCTGGCAGAGTTGAGTTATAAAATTGGCCGGCAGAACACGCAAATAAAAGTGATCCTGCACCGTAAAAAGTGGGACCTGATAGCTGACGAAGTAAAAGCTGAATTTAACCGTAGGCTGAATGAGTTAGATTCACCTATTGGTAAATGGGCAAACAACCGCAATTACCTGAACCGGTTATTTGGTAAAGAACTCGTTTTGTTATGCTGGGCTATCGAAGAAGCCGAAGCTGCGCTGATTCCTACAGCACTTCAAAACTGGCTGGGATTGAAGCCTGAAGAGCGTTGGTGGCTTTATACCATGACCAATGCTGCTACCGGCCATGCCATATATGGCAGGAACATTGGCTGGAGAAAAGCCATTCGATATGCACTTACAGAAAATCCGGTGAGCAATACACCTAGAGTGACGATGTTAGACAATCTGGACGGTTCTTCCTTATTTGAGTTGAAAGAGGTGGAAGAGGAAAAATATAATAAGCCTTTGAAAAAGACTAAACGGTAACTTTCGGCAATATTTTATATAATTGTAGAAAATAACAAGTGTAACTTTCGGCACTAATCTCCATCTTTGCCGATAATAACAAAAATGCAGACATTCTTAAAATTTCAGGAGCTGATTGCTTTTCTGCCTCAGGATGAACCGTTTCGCAGGGACCTGGTCGGACATTTTTATGAGCAGAAAGGAGAGGTGCTTACAGAAGAAAATTTGAAAGTAAGGGTAAACAGGCTAAAGGCAAAAGGTGTCATTGTAAATATTGGCAGAGGATGGTATAGATTGAACAACAAAAGGATCTTTAAACCGGAAATAACCGCAACCGTTAAAAAGGTAAACTCAAAAATCAGGAAAAACTTCCCTTATCTCAACTATCAATTATGGTCAACTCAATGGCTGAATCAGTTGCTTACGCTTCAGTTGTTAAAGAGTATAACTATTGTAGAAGTCGAAAGTGGTTCTGAAGAGGCCGTATTCAGAAATCTTAAAGAATCTTTTCCTTATCAAACATTTCTGAGCCCTTCAGATGAAGAATGGGCCAATTATATTGCGGATAAGGAAGAAACAATCCTGGTCCGGTCAATGATTTCAGAATCTCCGAAAGAGCTGCACCAGGGCATACGAACGCCTAAATTGGAAAAACTCCTCGTTGACCTTTACTGCGATAGGCTTTGGCAGCTATTATTTTCGGCAGAAATGGAAAATATATTCCGCGAATCTTGTGAAAAGTTTGCAATAAACTTTAGCACCTTATTAAGTTATTCAGCAAGGCGGGGAAAGCGTACTGAAATTTGGCAGTACATAAAAGAACTTCATGTTTTAGACAGCGCAACAATAGACCTAATTGAAAGATGATTCAACCACAATCCTATACTATCGACTGGCTGGATGATAAAGTAAAAGAATTTAACGCCAATAGCTACGATTTAGCTGAAAAAATGGTGTATGCTTTAACGCTTTTGGAGCAGTTGCAATTGAATGGACTGAATTTTATTTTTAAAGGAGGTACTTCTTTAGTGCTCTTGTTAGATGGCTTCAACCGCTTTTCAAAGGATATAGATATTATGATGACTCAAAAGCCAGCTAATCTGCATGATGTTTTTAACCAGGTTGTAAAAAATTCGCCTTTTATACGGTGGGAAGAAAATAGAAGAACTGGTGACAGCTTTGGTGTCCCTAAAGAGCATTATAAATTCATTTACAAACAATCCAAAAATGCACAGTATCCGGAAGAACCAGTGTTGTTGGACATCATTTTTGTAGAAAGCACTTACCCCGAAACGATTGTGCTCCCGGTCAGGCATTCGGTATTGCATGCAGAAGAACCTCATGCGGAAGTTATTGTACCCTCTATCGATGCCATTACCGGTGATAAGCTGACGGCCTTTGCTCCGGCAACCATCGGAATACCAGCGGGTAAAGGCAAAGCGGTCGAAATAGCGAAGCAGTTGTTTGACCTGAATATCTTGTATGATAAAGTAAAAAGCTTTGACACTGTGCGTCAAAGCTTTTCTGCAACTGCTGTCATGGTAGCAAAATATTATGGATCAAACGTTTCAGAAAATGATGTGTACGATGATATAATCGAAACTTCATTTGTAATGGCCATGGGTGGAAAAGTAACTGCGCCATTGTATGCTGAAATCAAATCAGGGGTGACAGCACTGAACAGCTATCTCAGTAGAAAAGCTTCTTTTAGCTTTGATAAGGCGGTGCTGGCGGCGGCAAGGTTGGCTTACCTGGCAGCCTGTTTTAAAACAGGGATTACACCGGAAAGGCTGGAAGAAATAAGCGCGGAGAGATATAAAACTATGCGTATTGAACATCAAAAGTTCAGCGCATTGAACAAACCGCTAAAGGCCGGTTATCCGCTTGCCTGGCTCTACTGGTACCATGCTGCGCAATTATTGAACTTCTAAATAATTTCTTATTAATCAATTTTATTATGATAAACGAACAGGACGCTGAATTAACTGCAATGCCTTCCATTACCTCGGCTAATGATGGCAGCAAGCCCATTAAGTCATTTATAGAATCTCAATTCCCTGTTTCTAAAGTTTCTAAAGAAAGCTATAAAGAACGAATGGCCAATAATGGCCAAACGCTTACTGGCTTAGGAAAGTGGTGGGGGCGAAAGCCATTGATATTAGTTCGGGCTGTTATTTTAGGGTTGTTGATGCCAGCATCTAACGATCCTAAAAAGGACCGTGAGATTTTTCTGAAGATTCTGACTATGGATGATGAAGGCCTATGGTTGCGCAAAGAAAAAAGTCCTTCAGTCGAAGAGTATTTTCAATTGGCAAAAAAGGCTGGCCTAACTCGTTATTTTAACCAGGTATCTATGCCAGATGGAAAAATAAAATTAACCTGGGACAAGTCCTTCTCAGTAGATGAAATTTTAGCCATACAGAGAAAACTCTTCAAACAATTAGGCTATGACGACCGTTTAAAGTATTGCATTCGCCCTGAACACGTGGATAATTTACCAATTAGCGAATGGAATTTCATTAACAGCCATCTGGGAACAACTGCAACTTCTTTACAAGAATTAGTTGAGCAGTTAGGTAAAAAACAATTTGGCCACAAGCCTCGTGTGGGCGATTCCTTTTGTGGTGGTGGATCAATACCTTTTGAAGCAGCTAGAATAGGTTGCGACGCATTTGGTAGCGATTTGAATCCTGTGGCCGCTTTGCTTTCCTGGGCGGCATTGAACATTATTGGCGGTGGTGGGGAAGTTGTACACGAAGTTCAGACGGCTCAGGAAGAAGTGTACAAAGCTGCTGATAAACAAATTACAGATTGGGGTATTGAACACAATGAACAGGGCTGGCGGGCTGATGCTTATTTGTATTGTGTAGAAGCAGTTTGCCCGATCACAGGATACAGGATACCATTGGCTCCGAGCTGGGTTATTGGCGAAAAGTCAAAAACCATTGCAAAATTGGTTCGTAACGAAGCTTCAAATAGTTATGACATTGAAATTCATAGTGGCGTAAGTGACGCTGAAATGCAATTTGCTCGAGATTCCGGAACTGTTCAGGGCAATTATATGGTTAATCCAGATGATTCAGACATTCGCACTTCAATGCAAGTATTGCGTGGTGATAAAACTAAAGACAAAGAGTCTGTTTTTGGGCTGCGCTTATGGGAAAATGCCGATGTAGTGCCCAAGCCAGAAGATGTCTTTCAGGAAAGATTATACTGCATAAGATATGTAGAAACTTACTATGAAAAAAAGATTCAGCAAAATGGTAAGAGCATCTGGGTTGAGCTATCAAAAGAAGAATTAATTAAAGTTCAAGATTTATCTAGTTTAAAACAAGAAGGTACGATAAGAGAAAAAACTAGAAAAATTTATATAGCGCCAAATAAAGATGATTTAAAAAGAGAAAAGATAGTACTTGATTTATTAAAAGATCGTTTTGCGCAATGGCAGCAAAATGGATATATCCCTTCAATAAAAATAGAACCTGGTACAGAAACAACTAGGTTGCAACGAGAAAGAGGTTGGACATATTGGCATCACTTATTCACACCTAGACAATTATTATTATATGGAACCTTTTTTGAATTACTTGATGCATTTCCGTTAAAAGATTCTGTAAGAAAATGTTTAGTTTCTATAGGTAGAATGATAAATTGGGGATCAAAACTTTCTCGTTGGGATTCATCAATTGCAAATGAGCGCCCAACTGATACTTTCAGCAATCTAGCTTTAAATACTCTTCAAAATTATGCTGTAAGGGCATTTACTTACATGAATACATCTTGGTTTATAACACCTGACAGAAGTTGGTTTATTGAAAAGAAAAATGATGTTATAAATACTTTAGATGTAAGGGCTATTTCAGATAATTGTGATTTTTGGATTACAGATCCACCATATGCTGATGCTGTTAATTATCACGAGTTGGCGGATTTCTTTTTATCATGGTATGAGAAGTTTATACCTAAATATTTTCCTGAATGGTATGCCGATGGTAAAAAAGCTTTAGCAATTAGAGGTGAAGGTGAGGATTTTAAAAAGGGCATGGTTGATGCCTATACAAATCTTGCTAAGAATATGCCTGATAATGGAGCTCAAATTGTAATGTTTACCCATCAAAACTCGGCGGTTTGGGCTGATTTGGCTTTAATACTTTGGGCTAGTGGTTTACAGGTTAGTGCTGCATGGACAATATCAACAGAAACAGATAGTGCTTTTAAGACTGGAAATTATGTTAAAGGAACTGTATGTATGGTTTTACGCAAACAAACCACAGAAGAAGAAACCTTTATTAATGATGTTTATCCTGAAGTAGAATACCATGTTACTGAGCAGCTAAAGGAAATGATTGCTCTTGACGATAAAGAAGACCCTAATTTCAGTGACAGCGATTACCAATTGGCTGCCTACGCTGCCGCTTTGCGTGTACTTACGAGCTATCGTAAAATCCATCCCATAGATGTGCAGTATGAATTGACTAAGCCCCGCAAAAAAGGAGAGAAAAATGAAGTTGAGAAATTGATTGATAAGGCCGTTGAAATCGCTACGAATTACTTGGTGCCAGAAGGCCTTGATAAGGACCTTTGGATAACCTTAACCCCTGAAGAGAAATTTTATTTAAAAGGTTTAGAGGTTGAAACCCATGGTGAATATCGCAATGGAGTATACCAGGAGTTCGCTCGTGGTTTTGGTATTAAGGAATATAAAAACTTGCTAAGCACTGGTAAAGCAAATGAAACAAGGCTCCGCAGCGCACTGGAATTTAAAAATAAAGGGCTTACCGATGAAGGTTTTGGCGCTTCAATGTTGCGCAAAGTCCTGTTCGCCGTTCATGAAACTCATGTAAAAGAAGATCCCAAAGAGGGAAGAAATTATCTTAAAGGTGAACTACAAAAAGAATATTGGTCGAGAAGGCAAAAGCTAATTACCGTTACTCGTTATATCCAAAACTTGGGTAGCCGTATTGAGCATTGGCAGGATGATGCAAAAGCAGCAAACCTATTAGCAGGTTCTTTAGAAAATGATCATGTATAGCGTATGATGAACAGATTTTCTTCCCGCCTGCACAAACTGGATGTTTCATTTCTAAATAATCGGCTGCAAAATGCGAAGTCTTACGACCGCATAGCTGGTTATTTCAGTTCTTCTTTGCTGGAAGTAGCAGGTGAAGCTGTAAGTTCCGTTACAGGTAAAGTGCGTATTGTATGTAATTCGGATCTGGATGAACGTGACGTGGCTACCGCAAAAGCTGCGGAAATGGCCATACGCCGCGAATGGTGTGGAAAGGAGCCTGAAAAATTGCCAGAATTGGCATACCCGAGATTCAAAAAGCTTTTTGATTTATTAGTAAGTGGCAAATTGGAAGTAAGGGTTTTACCCTCACATGTGCATGGCTTGATCCATGGAAAGGCCGGTGTGATAACAAAAGAAAATGGAACAAAAACTTCGTTTATGGGCAGCAGCAACGAAACCTATGCTGCCTGGAAAATGAACTATGAATTGGTGTGGGAAGACGATTGCGAAGACGCAATTGAATGGGTTCAAAATGAATTTGATTACCTATGGCGCCACCAGGATGCACAAAAATTGTCGGAAGCTGTTATTTCAGATATTGGCCGCATTGCTTCTCGCTATGAAATTAATGTAGACAAGTGGAAAGAGAACCCACAACCGGAAAACACTTTTGTAGAAAGCCCAGTTTATAGAAAGGAGGCTGGTTTATGGGCGCACCAAAAATATTTTGTTCAAAAAGCATTCGAAGTTCATAAAAAATGGGGAGCTCGTTTTGTATTGGCAGACCAGGTTGGCTTAGGGAAAACCATTCAGCTAGCTATGGCTGCTCAGTTGATGGCTTTGTATGGTAACAAACCTGTTTTAATACTTGCACCCAAGACACTGATCTGGCAATGGCAGGACGAAATGTTGTCCTTATTAGATATGCCATCCGCAGTATGGAACGGAAGGCAATGGGTCGATGAAAATGGAGTGGAACATGCTGCAAATGGTATAAAAAATTTAAAGAATTGTCCAAGGAAAGTTGGTATTCTTTCTCAAGGATTAATCACGTCCGGTGGTGAAGCTGCAGTTATGCTTAGATCCATGGAATTTGAATGTGTAGTCGTAGATGAGGCGCATAGGGCTAGGCGAAAAAGGTTTACTGATAGGCAGCGGACAACTGCAGGCAATAGGAATAACCTCATGCAGTTCATTTATGACATTTCAACAAAAACAAGAAGCCTATTACTAGCGACAGCCACACCAGTCCAAATTGACCCAATTGAAGCGTATGATATGCTGGATATGCTAGGAGTTGGTTCAGAACAGGTATATGGCAATGCCTGGAGCCGTTGGGCTAATCCTACGAGGACTTTAGAAATTGTTGTGGAAAAACAAAATGTGCCAGAGGACGAATTGGAAGTCTGGGATTGGATGCGTAATCCTTTCCCTCCGGAAGATGGAAATGAAATATTCTTTGAACAGGTAAGAACAAGATTAGATATCAATGAACACCGATTTGTTATTCCTGGAGATCAAATTGAAAAGCTAACCCCGCCAATAAGGAGAAAAATTAAAAACAATACAACTGATTTTTTCAACAAGCATAATCCTTTCATTCGCCATATTATCAGGCGAACAAGGCAATACCTGGAGAACGAAACAGATCCTTCAACAAATGAAAAATATCTTAAGCCAGTAGTTGTTGAATTGTTTGGAGAAAAAGATAATGAGGCTATTGCTTTACCGGGTTATTTACGGGATGCGTATACCACTGCAGAGGAATTTTCTAACCTCTTAGCACGACGTTTGCAAAGTGCGGGTTTTTTAAAAACAATGTTATTAAGAAGGTTAGGTAGTTCTATAGAAGCTGGAAGAATTACTGCAGAAAAGATGCTCAGTTCCTGGGAACAAATTGATTCAGAGGAAGATGATGATCAGGATGAAGAAAATGAAGAAAAGAAAAGCGATATTACTGCTGTCAGTCAGAGTAAAACTTTAACGGCTAAGGAAAAACAGTTATTGCAGCAATTTATAGATGAGTTGGAAGAACATGGTGAAAAAGATCCTAAATATGGTTTTCTACGGCAATATTTGATTGGTAAAAAGTGGTTGGAAATGGGTTGTATCGTTTTTTCACAATACTACGATACCATAAGATGGGTAGCGAATCAACTTACAGTTGATTTGCCGGAAGAACCAATTGCCATTTATGCTGGTGGTACCAAAAGCGGCATAATGCTGAATGGTACATTCAAGCCCATGCTGAAAGATGATATAAAAGCCAAAGTAAAAAGCGGTGAACTTCGCCTGGTGCTTGGTACAGATTCAGCCAGTGAAGGTCTGAACCTGCAAAGGTTGGGTACCCTCATTAATCTTGACTTACCCTGGAACCCAACAAAACTGGAGCAACGCAAAGGCCGTATTCAAAGGATAGGGCAGATCAGGGATACTGTATTCATATACAATATGAGGTATAGAGACTCAGTGGAAGACAGAGTGCATCAACTCCTGTCTGATCGGTTAAAAAATATAGAATCCTTATTTGGGCAAATACCAGATGTATTAGAAGATGTATGGGTAGAAGTAGCCTTAGGTGATAGAGAAAAAGCAAAGCAAATAATCAATAACGTACCAGAGCGGCATCCCTTTGAAATCAAATACGACAAGATCGAAAATATTAATTGGGAGTCTTGCAGTGTAGTCCTAAATGCAATAGAAAGAAAAAATGTGCTAAAAGAAGTTTGGTAATTAACGCTCAACACAGATTAAATTTTGATTCCCTATGCAACTAATTAAACCAAAACAGATATCAGGCGAAATCATGACGCTTTTTGATGATGCTGATAAAAAAGTAATCATCGTCAGTCCTTATTATAAAGTTGAAAAATGGTATAAACTGCGTAACTGCTTCGATGATTTAAAACGCCGCAATATTGAAGTTGAGTTTTACGTGAGGGAAAACGAATGGGAAAGCATCAATGAATTAAAGGCAATCGGTTTTGCCCCTATTAGCATACCAAATTTGCACACCAAGCTCTATCTGAATGAAAAATACGCCATAGTATCCTCCATGAACTTATTATTGAGTTCAGACAATAATTCACTGGACATAGCGCTGAAAACAGAAACTGAAGCAGAATATGAACAGCTATATCAATATTATACCAGGTATATAAAAGCTACACCAACCCAAAAGCGTGAATTCGTTAGGCCCGAATATAATGATTGGAGAGAAGAGCTAGAAAGGGCACTTGCTAGCACATTTAATAGAAAGGTATATATCAATGAACGTGAAAACGCTCTGCAAATAAATGTTCGCAATAAGTATGAAGCATTTATACACAATGGCAAATCAAACAATCTGAGGATTTCAGGTATTCTTTCAAGTAAAGAGTATGAGTTTACCTCGAACAACCTCAACATATTTCATGGATCCAAAATGTCCATTGAGCTGCAGGCAGGTGGCAAAGGTTACTATGACACCATCTGGGGCACAATCAATGGCCTTAAAAGTTGGTCAATAAATGATTTACACAAGGATGATGAGAAAACTGTCGTGGATGCTATAGTAAAGTTCATTGCAGGCATTGAGCAGCTTAAATCTTTAGTAATATAATCATGCCGGCATTATGTTGCATTTAGTCAGAAATAACAAGTTTGGAAAAAATGTAAATCCGGAAATCAACTTGGGTGTCAACTGGCGTGCTTTATTCAAAATCTCCGAAGATTCTTTAACATCTTCCGTTTTTTCATTACTCTTTTACCTGCCGGTAGAGCTCTTTTGGGATATATTTTATAATGCTTGTTACTATCCCTCCTTTCCAAAACAATGTGGTAGGATGCTTATATATGAATTTTGGCCTCATTGGGATAGTACAGGAACGGAAAATACGAATTATACAGAACCAGACTTATTCATAAGGTTTGAAGCGTTTGACTTAATCATAGAAGCCAAGCGGGATGATTATAAAGGTCAACAGATAAAGGATCAATGGAAAAAGCATATTAGGTCCTATTATAACACATATGAGGCATCTGCGAGGAAGCCCTTGTTTTATGTTGCTTTGAGCGGTTTGCAATGTGGTTGGGAAAAGCAAGGTCCTGAAGAAATTGAAAGTGGTTCATTAGTATATATTACAACCTGTAGGTGGCACCGGATATTAAAACTTGTTCAAAAAGCAGAAGAGAAGTTAAATCAATCTAAAGAGGTAATAAGTTCTGTAAATGCAGTCCATAATATTTTATCGGATTTGATTCTGGCTTTTAGTATCCATGGCTTTTCAACGGGTAAGTTATTGCACACGATGCCAGTAAATTATTCAATAAATCATACATCTCTCGGTAACCTTCCAAATCTTAAAGTTCCTTTTCGCTGGAAACCAATTCCGTCTAGCCTGCGAAATATAAATCTGCATTATTTATAAATCATTAATATGAATCAATTATCAAAATCCGACTTAGAAAACATCTTTGTTGATGTGCGGAAGGCATATCGCTTATTATATTTTTATCAGCGTAGGGTATTAGATACAGTTAAATTTATCTCCGGCACTCTTTCAAAGAACATTCGCGGTGGTTGGGCTTTATTTAGCGATAATGCACCTAAAAATGGCTCAGGCATAAACATGGATACACTTGCTTGGGATTGGTTGAATATGTATGATTATGAATTTAATTTTCAGGATGAATCCATAAATGGCAATAGCTACAAGTTTGCCATTGCAGTGCAAAGTGATTCCGGCTTCTACGATGTTATGAATAACATTTCAGAATCTACTGTTGAATCATTTTCACCCGTTGAACAAGCTGTAACAAAAATTTATTTTTGTGTTGGCCGTAATACCTGGAAACCGGGTGACAGTTTTCAAAAGGCAAAACGCAAAGATGCAAACGATGAATTTATTTACCAGGAAGAGGGCACAGACAATCTTTTTATTACGAAACGTTTCGATTTATCAGATTGCCGTGATGAGGAAAGTATTTTAGGTTGTTTAAGAACGTTTAAAAAATTTTGTGAGGATAATGGAATAAATGAATTCATAATCGATATTTAAAGGTTATTTTAAGATTCGCATGATGATACCGGACCTCTTCTCACAGTTTCACTTCAATGATCTATCCAGGCACCTCATTGGTGCCGACATTCCCTTTTCCATACAAATTGAGAATATGGAAGCCGGCTGGATTAATATTTCTTTCACTGCAGAAAATACAAATGCCAGTTATTCAGCTTCAAAACTTACAAATGCACTATCCGACCTCCTTGAAGCTGTAGTTGATATCCTCCCAGGTATTGGTGAACATGATAAATACTTCGGCACGCTGGGTATCCGCTCCCGTTGTACGCATGATTTGGAAGCTCAAGGCTCAATGGTCATTGACTTCAAAAGAGATGATTTCAGGCGAATCTATGTCTTGATCCGCCAAAGTCCCGACCTGGACTATGAAGAAGATCTGGAGCTTAATGGTTTTGATGAAAACGGTTGGTGGATTGATAAAAGTATCGATTTTCAAGAGCCTGTTCTAATGGCCATAATCCTGGACGAAGCAGTTCTGGTTTATCATCTTTATAAGGCCTGCCATGCTTTATTAGAAAAATTCAATAAAGAAGAATACAGAAACCGCTTTGGCCACGACTTTCCTGAAGAATTGTTACAAAAGATCAGAAGCTGGTTGAAGGATGGCCAGTCTTTTCATGGTTATTCAATAAAATAACAAACAAGTTATTTTGCCGCAACTTCAATAGTATTAGCAATTGCCTGTATTAAGGATGCATCTACCCCTTCTTTCAGTTCCTGTTCAACCACCTTATACTTCCCATTCACTTCCTCCTCAAACACAACCTCACCTCCAACCACCTTCACTTTGATCTTATACCCATACCTTCCCTTTCCCTTCAGCAGTTTGCCCCTGAACTCCAATTGCTCCCCTTTATATTCAACCGGTATAATCAGCCATCCTTTCATAATGCAGTAAATTTTTCGCCCAGTTATGTTACACTTACTATTTGGTCTGCTCTTCATTATTTCTCTCCTGCTTTTACACTGCTGTTACAAATCTGCTTTTTGTCTTACTTACCCTTTTTGAATTTAACGAAGGATAATCTTAGTTGATTTATCCTAAAGTCCAGACACCACGTCCGCTAACTTCAGTTGGAAGTAAAATGTTTCTCTGTTCTAAATTTTTTCTGGCAAATCCAACTTCAGGTCTCCATGCAGGTTCTGCTCCTGATCTTGTCAACCTTTTTCTAGCTTGAACACTTACACCTAATCTTGCAGCGATTTCATCATATATATTCCACCCTGAATCCACATCCCTTATCTTAACCGATCCATTATTTTCTTTCAAAATTTGAATAATAGTTTGTTCAATGACCTTTCTAGGTGGAAAGCCTGTATCAGGGTTTATTTCAGCAATCCTATCTTCTATTTCCACATCTTCAGGTATACTAATAGCAATTAAAGATTTACTATTCTTAAGTCTAAACTTTATAACAGGATTTGTTTCTGATATTTCTATCACTATTGTCTTCATATTAAATGTTTATTTACAAAGAACCTATTATGCTAATTTACAATTCAAGCTGATCAATGCAAAAGATTCTTACTAAACCTTTATTCCCTAACACTTCATCTGTAGCTATTAATCTGTTCTTATAAAGGTTTGTCTATTTCACACAACCGCCTTCTGAAACCACTACGTTCATCTTTGTCTTGTCATTACTCACATTCATCAACTATTGAAAATAGCTCTCAAAAAGCTCTTAAAAAGCAAAAGCTGAATTTGCAAGCATCATTCATTGCGCTACTCACAATCCTGAAACGCAACCTCTCTGCCGCAGACTAAACCTGCAACAAACAACTGACCGGCCGGCGCTTTTTCATTAAAAAATTTCTATACGGGCAAATTAGCAAGCCTCACAAAACTCTGGCTGCGCAGCATAAACACTAACCCAAACGCACAATGGCCATCATTTATACTGCCACCCAGCCAGGCTTGCAGAAGACTTGCCCTAAAATTTTTAAATATGAAAAAGCTTCTTCCCGCCCGTCAGCGTCGTTTCTCCAGTGCAGTTTTAGTTTTCAGCTATGTAGATGCAGGCCTCCAGTTCCATGTTTATAAATATCGCCAGTGTCGGTATTATATTCATGCTTGCAAGCTTTATGCCTTTGTCAGCGAGTTGCCTTTTTAGGCAGCTCGCTTCTTCACCCAACCTGTCCTCATACAATTTGTAGTTTTTTAATTGACGATTATCATTGACAATATTCGAGATGGTGTTTAGCTTTGTTCTACTATTTTAAAAATAGCAGTTAGTTTTGGTTGCGGCTCCTCTTTCTAGTGGAGCTTTTTTTCTGCCTACCATTGCCGCATGACACACCATGAAAACGACCGGGTAACCATCCTGCCTGAAATAATACAAGATCAATCCGTAAATCGAATCATCTTCTGTTTAAAAGGAATATCGCATCAAAAGAAGTAGGTACCATCCGTAACCTGGACCTAGAGAAATCCCAGGAACAAAATGCCAACCTGTTCTGGATCCAGTTTCATGTAGCCGCGATTAGAATTGAAGAAAAGTACCTGGAGATAGTAGAGAGGTGGGGCCCCTAAAAGATTTCAAATAAAATTATCACCCGTAATACCTTTTTATATCAGTCCCCGTCTTTTACCAATCAGGATTATCTCTTGGTCTTTGTACTGATCCTTCCGCCTCAATGCAGGGGTAAATGGCGTATCCGGGCGCCACTTCTTTGCGTCTCTTTTCTTTTGTATCTCTTTATGGAAATTCTTTACAGCAGTACTCACCTTCGATATCATCTGCACTTCCACATCAATCAAATCCCTTCTGTAGGTTTCCTCAGCCTTTACCCGCATAATATGCTGCACCGCGTCGATATTATAGTTCTCGATCTGCCGGATCCCCGAAAAAGGTTCCCGCCGCTGACTGGTCCATATTACAATCCTATAATAAGGCAAATGCTAATTTTGTTAGTAAAGCTATGAAATTCATCAAAAATAAAGTATGATTTAAGTTTACTGTGCTAGACAACTTTGCTTCGGGTATTAATTCTATTGAAGGATACAACATTATTCATTCTTTAGGAATTTCACAATTAGCAAATAGTAATCCTGGTCTAGCCTAACTTTTGACCATTAAGATATATATACAAATTAAAAACAGCTTGTTCGAATGTGTCAAAATATTTTCTACCGTAAACTGAATCTAGATAAAAATATTTACTTGTACTTCTGCCTTTGTAAAGTTTATGTTTTTTGCTATCAGCGAATATGATTTCATATTCAATAAAATTACCCCAAATAAGATCATATTTTTCTTTCTCGCTTATAATTTTATAGCTGAATTTAACATCCTCATTGATTGTTTGCTTTTCCGTTGTCCCTAAATTATTGCCAGCCTTTTTACTTATTATGTATTTAGTTTCTAAAAATTTTAGTATATCATTTATATTATTTAATTCACTGTGGTATTTTGTTTCATTTACAAAAAACGCGTAATGGTCTGTACTATCTAGTTTTAATGCAATTACATTCTCATCGAAAAAGCCATGTTTTAGAAGATAGCTTTCATGCTTTGTTTCGAATAATAAAGATTGACTTCCTAAATACTCCCAAGAGCCCTTTTGTACGATACCATTTTCTGAAATAAGTAATTGATTATTGGGTCTAAATATATAAACGCATTTGCTTTGATTTATGTCGCCAATAGAAACCCAGTGTTGGTTCATTAGCTTGGTCAAGTCATCAAGCTTTTGGCTGAACCTTTGTATTTTAGGTATTATATCTGCTACATAAGTTTTCATTGAACAATGTTCTTTATATATTTATAATACAGATAAATCTAAGATAATGTTTTATGATAAACAAGATTTCTCAATTGCAGTTTAATCCTTTTCATTGAAAAATTGCTGTCTTTCTAAGTTTGAAATCTTAAAAAATAAGGTATTCCTTTCTGATAAATCATTAACATATCTTCTTTAAAAGAACATTTCTTACAAGCAGTTTTGGTATGCTTCATCTCCATATATTCTATTCCATCAGCAATGCAAATCAATAAAGCTTCCCTGCCGATCTCCTGATCATATAGCTCTTGTATTTCCTTGATCATCTTTAATTTCACTACAATGAGCAATATTTCTTCTCCTTTCTTTCGGGCGATTTCAATATCGGTTGTTTGTGACTTTTTGTAATATTTCAAAACAATAGGGGTGTCGAATGCATGATTCTCTTTACATACATACTTAGGACTCATTGTTTTCCTAGTCCGTATGTTAATTGTCCTGCAAACCGGGCAAGACTCTCTCATCTCAAAATTGGTAGCTATTTCCCTCTCCACTTCATCCTTGACTCTTTGTTTGAAGACGCCTTCAAAGTCAGTTGTTTTTTCTAATAGCCGCTCAAATGACAACCGATTATAAATTTCATAGAAGTCGACTGGCTGCTTCGTATGTTGTATTACAAAAGGACCTTCTGTTGTGTTGCAGTCCTCGCAATAATTCTTCTTTATCAGTTTACTCTTTTCATTCCATTCTTTAGTTGTCCAGGCTTTTGGCTGTGCTTTTAAAACTTCAAAAGCTTTACTATAATCAATTCTATCTGCTTGAAGATCAGCGGATAACTGTTCCAATAATTTAGTTCTCATAAAATACATTATATATGTTGACAAGTAGTATGATTTGTTTATACCGTATACGTTTCTAGTATCATTTAATAGATAACTCCTGCTTTACATTTAAAACTAAATTTTCCGGCACCAGGTTGTAAAAGCAACCATCCTTAAATGATACACGCTTTGATTTATCGCTAATATCAAAGGGCGCAACAAAGTGGAAGTATACAAGCCTGGCTACTGATTGCTGGAATTTTTTACCATCCTTGCTCAAGGTTGCCAGTAGGGTAGAGGTTGGCTTGTTTTTATTGCCGTCCGCAACCAGTTTTGAAATATGTTCCTTTAGCCAGACCTGATTGCCCTTGAACCGGCTGCACGATTTGATCCTGCCCCTATTAGATACCTGGTACGTATTGTTTAATCCCTCAATAGGCTTCCAGATCTCGCCTTCCATGCTTTCCGGATTAAGATTGAGTACTGGAATTGGAGTTTTCAGAGATGTCCTTGGCTTTCCGATCTTTTCCCATAGGTATTCGTTAAAGACTTCATCTTTTGCCTTCTTTGGCTGCCTTATTTTCTTCACCTTATTTTCCAGTTGCCACCGGTAACCTTTATGCTGAAAAATATGTCCTTTTGTACACTCCGCGATGGCGCCAATACTCCAACCCTTTTTTTCGCCGGCCTCTGTAATACTTTCGAACCTAGCCACAATATTCCCTTCCATATCCAATTGCAACACCGGCAGTTTGAAATCTACTTCAGCCCTCTTAAGATCATAGGCTCTCTTCAATAATTTACTCCTGGTAGTTAGGATCAGGTTTTCAGGCCGCAGGTTCCTACCTTCACAATCAATAAAGGAAACAACCAATTCCGGATCATCCAGGTCAAATGGAGCAACAAAGGCATAATAAACATACTTGGCAACAGAAGTAGACCTTACCTTACCATCCATTTTAAGACTAACACCAACATTATATGTTTTTGTTTTCAGATGATGGTTAGGTTTTGTAGAAGTACGCAGCCGAAGGATTTTTTCTTCAGTATAGTAACCACCCCCTTTACCTGCATTTCGCCACCGCCTCAGTGATTTGATCCTTCCAAAGTTGGAAACAAGATATGCGCCATCAAACCCCGGCACATCTTCCCACAGCTCACCCTCCAGATCAGCAAGGTCTAAGATTTGATAAGGAAAGTTCTTCTTGGTTGCCATTTGCTAAATATCCGGAAATTTGAGATCAAATCAATACCGCCTAGTCTGCTTAAAGCATCAAAAGCATGTGCTTCTTCCCTAATTCAATTGCAGGATAATTATTATGATACCAGCAGTAATAACTCCGATAGATCTTCTGTTGCGTCGCAATCCTTTCAACGTTCTGTAATTCTATTGAGCAATTCCAAAAGGTATATCAATTTGAATAAAACCCACCGCACAAAAAACTTTATAGCTGCAACAAAATCACAAAACCCAGTCAGCAGCCAAAAAGTTTTTCTCCACCCTGCCCTGAACCACTAAAGCCACGCTTCTTTTCCCCACCCACTCGCAGCCTTGTTCATTCGCTCGCTTCACTACGCTCCGCAACGGCTCCTTTGTCACCGATCGCTACGCTCCGTTACCGCTTTCTCATTCACAATACTGCTTTCCGCCAGCGCTTCCCTGATCCCTTTTACAAAAGTTTTTATTGTTGCAATCTACCTTCGTGGTTTTATTACTGAAGGTAACATTCGTTGTTTAATCATTGACATCTGGTCGGGCTTGAAGATAATTATTGATTTAGTGCTGATAGTTCATTCGTCAGCCTCGCTATTGCAAATACTCATTAAGCTGCAGTTGTAGTTACGTTCTCTGCTTGTGATTTAAAATATGTAATCTAGTATCTCTACGTATTTACAAAATTACTAAGGGTATATGGGTCGACTTTTATTTGAAAAGTTATTTCTTTATCTTCTAAAATTGAATAAGAACTGAATAATAACATACAATTGCCTACTTTCTTAATTTGATGTAAACAATCATTTTTACAAAATTTTGAAAACTCCTCTCCATTGTTTCTGATTTCAATTTTGTTACCATATTTCTTGTCTAATCTAGTGACAATATATGTAAACGGGTTCCTCTTGGTATTGATTTTAATTGTAACAGGAATCCAACCGTTTATTTTCCAATTGGGTATAAAGTCTTTGTAGTTTATTGCCTTAGAAACGTCATTGTATTTGATATCCGTACAAGGGTGTTTGGGCCAGGGTGGTCCTAATTCATCAAAAAAAACTCTGCCACCATTTTCTGATTTGTAGAAGTATACAGGATATCCGCAAACAGGACATCTCGCATTTGGATTTACATAGGAAGTATACTTACATTCATTAAAGTATTCAACTGAATGTATATTTTTTCTTTGTATCGTATGGGAATTGAATATTTGAATTCCTTCAGGCCGTTTTCCTGAATGCCCTTCACCTCCCCAACCACAACGGCATCCATTTCGATGATTATGACCATTGCACATAAGCGATTTGTAATTATGGTTGCTAGATATATTAACGAGCAAAGGATTTTCTGCCGCTAGCGGCAGTCCGTGTTATTGTCGTTCTGGTTAAAGATAAAAAGTTAATCAGGAATATACAAGTTGATTGGGATGAGCCTTGGGAAGCACTAAAAAACTTTCGCAAACGACAAAGGAAATCACTAATTTCTCGCATGGAATCAATTCTACTGCACAAGATAACGATGGACGAATTCTTTGAAAGACTCCGGGCCATTATCAAGGAAGAAGTAAAGCTTGCCCTGCAGCAGGACCAGTTGCTGACAAAAGAGGGTGCTTTGAAAATGGCCGGCATTAGCAATTCCGTTTTTCTAAAAGCGATCAACGAAGGCATTGTAAAGCCCCAGCTTGTCAAAGGGCGTAAGAAAGCCATGTACCTGGAATCCGAAGTTCTAAAAATAGAAAAACGCAAAGGATCCAAATCCTAGACTTACAACTGGTACATATCCTCTTCTTTTACCGGGACGAAGATCTCTTTTTTCTTCGTGATGAGTTCCAGCGCATGGTTGGCATAATTGAAGCTGTCCACCCATTTCTTACAGCGCCTTTTGACCTCCGGTTTAATGTACTTTTCAAAATGGTAGATGAATTTCATCATTGCATGATTGCCGTTGTAGATGTCAATGTACTCGGACAGCTTGCATTCAAAGAATTCCTCTTTGAGCCGCTTCAGGTCCTCCCTCACCAGTTCAACTGAGGGGACAGGTATAGGGGAGGTCGTGATGTCTTTTACGTCCGAAGGAAACTCGTAAGGCTTTTTGCTTTTTCGGCCTTTACTGGACGATACTTTGGATATTGTTTTTTTGAACTTCTCCTGGTCTGCTTTTAGCTCAATGTAGCGGGCGAGGTTAACGTTTCTCTGTTTAAGTTCTTCGGCCAATGCCTGCAAAGCTTTCTTTTGGAAATAGAAATTGTGGCCTTTCCTGAAATAGGCGGTAAAGCCAAGTTCTTTAATCAGAAACGACCCGGGTCTGTATGGAGCGCTCCTTATGAACTTACTTATATCAGAATCCCCTACCCATTCACCCCGTTCGATCTGCAGCTTTTGGTAAACTTTGGCGGCTTTGTCAATTGCTTCTTTTGAGAATTGTTCTTCTAGTTGAAGATCCGCAGTGCCGACCAGTTGGGCAAGGATATTCTTGATGTCCTTCAGTTCATTCAAGACCTGATTTCTCATGAGTGGTGTTTTAAATTGTTATAGATGACAAATAGGTAAGCTGTTTGAAAGTTCACGTATTTCCCAATTAAATACTCATAGGGATTAAACTTATTTCAGCAGACTATTAAGAATTGTAAAGCAAGCTGAACATCACCTTTTTCATTATCGCAGAATACCAGCTCAGGGAACTCCGATAGCTCTTCCGTTGCGTCGCAAATGCTTTAGCATTCATGAGTGCCATTTTAAAATCAATTATTCCGCGAATAATCCTTTCAGCGATCTGTAATTCTATTGGGCAATTACAAAAGGTATATCTATTTAGATGAACCCCACATCACAAAAAACTTTATCACTGCACCTAACCTCACAAGATCTTTTCAGCAGTCATAAAGTTTTTTGCCAGCACACTCCAAACACTACCCCAAGCTTCTTTTCCCTCCGCACAGCAGCATTGTTCACTCGTTCGCTTCACTGCGCTCCGCAACGGCTCCTGGCGTCGCCGACCGCTCCATTACGCTCTCTCATTCACAAAGCTGCTTCTAGCTAACGCTTCTTATTCCCACTGCACAAAAAACTTTATCACTGCACCAAAAAACACAAGACCCAACCAGCAGCCATAAAGTTTTTGCCAACACCCACCATTCACAATCCCATGCTTCTTTTTCCCTCCGCAAAGCAGCCTTGTTCATTCCCTCATTCGCTCCGCTCATTTGTTCATTCACAAAGCTGCTTACTGCCATCGCTTCTATCCCTCAATTAATTCCAATATACCTTAAATACAATCAATCGTACCCCCGCACAGCCCCGCCAAGCCAGGCAGCAGGTGCAGCATAACACAACACTCACAATACGCAGCACCACTAGCCCGGCTGGCGGGGCTTGCCTACACGCAATCTTGCACTTGCTTGAATTATACATTAAAAAAGATCTGCGTGCCCTCAGCCTCCTGACGTCGGCTGTTCCAGGTAAAAAGGTCTCTCTCAGGCAGGGTCGGCAAGCAGACGTGCCAAACCCTTGCAGCAGCGCCAATAATGTCTATAGGTCTCTTTTATGGTATTGGCGCCGCTGCAAGTCCCTCCGGGTGATCAGCAGTTTGTCACGCTGCTTGCAGCTCCCTCTGCCTTCGTTCGGGCAGCTCCTGTGTCCTTCACCCACCTTTGTTCATTCCCTCCTGCGTTCCGCTCCATTCCCCCCGTTCGCCCCTAAACTTTTGCTCCCAGGCATGGCAGGCCTTTCCCAACTCAATGCCAATGCTCCAAACCTTAACACAAAAGCTATGCTCCGCCTTAACGCACAAGCATTACCCCAAGTCCTGCACATACCTTTCCGCAAGCAATCCGCACAATAGCTCACTGGGTTCCATTCCGCTCCACTCCGTCGGTCATTCACTTCAGTAGGGTTCAGTCCCCCCGCTGCCCATATTGGTGCTCGCCTGCGCTGCTGCCGGCTGCGTTCCGGGGCTCCACTGGCACAATGCCCTCGCGTATGTTTCCACGCCGCAATACCATATCTCAAACATGCCTCGTTCCGCCCCGTTCACTGTGCGCCCATCATTCCCTAACGGTCATTTTCCTGTGCGCCCCAGCCGGCAGCGCTCGCAGCCGCTTCCGTTCAGCCCTGCCATGCTGCAAAACCCTCCGCACAACGGGCTTCACTCCAGCGGCTTTAACGGCTCGCCCCTAAGTGCCGCAAGTATGCGGCAGTGCCCTGCTTCTTAAAACCAAATACAACAGTGTCGCTTTGCTGGCAGTAAAATAGGAATAGAAAATCTTATTCGCTCTTAATAGCTAATGAATAGGGAAGTAGTATTACAACGTTCCTCACAGCTTTGTGATTGCAGGGAAGTCTGGGATTTTACCCCTTAACATTTGCATGGCTGCTGAATCGTGTTTAATGGGTTAAATATAATTCTGATGCCTTTTTTTCGAAAAAATTGTTTGTTGTGTACTGTTTATATTATTTGAAGATTTCCCAATTATCAAGGTAATTATTGGGATCATCCATTTCAATTCTGAATTTTCGCATAGATGTTTCTTTCATAACGCCAGGCCTTGTAGATATCCAATGCTCATGTTGCCACTTGACATATTCAGCTACTGCTAGGCTTGGCACTAAATAAAACTTTGGCATTATGCCAGCATTTTCAATAAGAACAAAACAATAAATAAGATTGCTGTCTTTTATGTCCTCATGCTTTTTACTCATTGTCCAATGAAAAGCTGGTTTATCTGAAAACAACTTTTCTATTTTATGCGGGTTGGTAGTAGTTTTTACTTCAACTTTAAAAAACTTATTGATTTCCTGGTTTGTTACAAGTATATCAATCCCTTTAGTATTTCCTAATGTCAAAGTAGCGATGTAGCCTCTAGCTGTAAGTTGCGCAAGAACATAATATTCTCCGGCTAATCCTATTTGTGTTTTGTCTAAGTTCATATCTTTCTAAATGGCACACAACGAACAGGGCTTGCTGCTGTGGCGGCTTTCATTGTTCGTCCAGCCGATAGCCGATGCCGATTTAATGTACAAAATTTGATGTCAAGAATTAAAGCTTGGTATTGTTCGTCAAGTTGGAACAAAAGCCGAACAGCGATTTATAGTTGATTACTTGCACCACGCCCCGCCATATTGCCAATGCAATGTTATTTGCAGTTGCATAATTCACGCAGATTCAATTATTCGTACTCGCTGCATTACTACTAAAGTCATCTGTTTCCGGTGACATAGAAACTGTCTTAGCCTTCCCTTTAACCATTGCCTCAGCTACGAAAATAATTTGCCCTTTTTTGTTAACAAAATAATCTGATTGAAGTAATCTAAAATGTCCTTTTCTAAAATGCGGTATTTTTGATAGTTGCGAATTATCGATATCTCTGATCTTTTCGGATAACTGAAAAGTAAAGTTTCTCGCCGACTTATCTTCGCTTCTTTCAAATAGATTCTTTGGCACTCCATCAGCAACACAATCTGGGAAGCAATTCATATAGGCAATTGTATTAATCGCAAGCCGAAACATTTTTGAAAGGGTTAGTGAAACTTCGTCACCTTTCTTATTCACGTCTGCGTAGAATTTATCTGACATGCGACCACCATTTTCCCCTAGTGAAAAGTATAGTTCCACGCTACCATCATTTTCGAGGCTTAAGGAAAAGGCATATCCATCTGCTTCATAGGGCAAATGCAGTGCAAATCTATATACTACAGACTCGAATTGTTCTTTTGAATATAAATGAATGACATCTTTGCTTTGCCCATTTTCGTAGAGGAATTTTTTAATACCATCTAAATCCGACAATGGAGTTTTTTCAAGAAAGTCCCGTAATTGTTTATCTAGGAAGAAAATATGCAAAAGCTCACCTTTATAGTCGTCTCTCCATAATTCTAACCCTGATATTACCAAACTTCTCGACTCTGGAGTTTCAAAGGCCCCCATAGGAGCAGCTAAAATATTTCTTCGAAGTAAAGTGAATATTTGGTCATCCGTAAAATCTGGTGTAAATTTTTTCTGAGTCCGATAAAGATGTTGCCAAAAATATTTTAACGGTTTGCTGTAATATACTTTTCTGGCCATATCAATTTACTTTAAATTTGGTAATGTGTCGAGCAATTGCAGATAACGGATTTACAGCTTTGCTGAAGGCAGGGTGGTCAGGGTTGCTAATCCTTGGCTTATGCAGTGCTGTTTATTCCTATTTTACTGCACTAATATACTACTGTAGCCCTGCTTTCGCAACAACTGGATGTTAGCTGTAGTTGTTATTTTACCATTTCAATTTCTCTGAATTGCAACGTTATTTTATTTTGTATATGGTTATGATCAAGATAATACTGAAGAATAGGGTATTCTACTTTTAAAATATCAGAAAAGTTCAATTGAAATCCTTTAGGCTTTCTTTTTGAAAAGTTTACGCTCTTTTTATTTACTATTAAGGTGAAAAACAGTTTTCTATGGTGCAGTTTGTACTGTTCATATAACTTGTTTGAAGCCTTATATAGAATCCATTCGACTGCGCTTTTTGAAATAACGCTGTTTCTGAATTTACATTGGATGAAATTTATGTTCCCATCCTTTATTGCAATAAGATCAATTCCATTGTCAAAAAAACCATTAAATCCATTATACCTGACCTCGTAACCTTCATCTTCTAAAATTTGCCCAACATATTTTTCATATACATATCCCCACTCTGAATCGCTGATTTGATCATACGGCAAAACAAATTGACTGCCTGCAATTTCAACTTGCCGGACTATTGGATTAAGATTGATTCTTCCGAGTTTTAAGTATTTAACGATTCCCATTTTACAATTACAGCTAACACACAAATCTCGTCATACGCCAATTTAAAACAAAATTAGTTTTACATATTCAGTTTCAATGCCATTCATTGCGTTTTGATGTTGCCCAATCTGCATGAGCTCTTCCATAGTGCTAATCTGAAAACAAAGAATACGCAACTGCTTTCTTTTTCACCGCACGCCATTCCTGTTCACTTTGTATTTCTCATTTATAGCTTATTTCCATTGTTGCGTCCATCCCAAAAGAAAATGAAAAAAAGCAAATCAAGGTAGCAAGGGCAAGCCTTGCTACTTCCGGTCTGCAGCTGCTACCAAATTTTTTAAGGCCATAAACACAGCCTTTTCTCAATAAGCCAGCACTGCATCCACGCTACAAATGCCCACATTTATAGCCAAAAATTTGGTCTGCAGCATTGCCCTTGCTTCTGCGGAGGCTTTCTTTTTTTCCCTTTTTTCTTTTGGGAAATGACTTTTTAAACCACTTAAATAGATACATCATGACAAACGCAAATCATCTCTTCCGCTCCCGTAACGGCTCTGACCATTTTTTCCAACACCGTCCTTCTAGGATCTACTTCTCACAAGGAGTAAAAGACCTGGCAGACATCTGCTCAGCCTACTGGCTCCTTGAGCTGATCATCAGCTATCAATGTAAAAGGCGGATCAAGGCAGAGGGCTTCCAAGTATGGGAACTCAAACGTATAAACGAGGACCGCTTTATCGTCACTGCTACTGATGGCAACCACCACCGCCTTGTTTACCACTATCTGCCACAATGCGATTTTACTTATGACCTGGCCACTATCTGGCTTATACGCGGAGTCCTTGTACTCCCAGTAGAGTATTAAAATAAAGAAAGGGCCTCTCGGCCCTTCCTCATTTCTCTAATAGGTCACCACAACATATTGAGAGAAGTCATTTATGGAAATAATGCACCAGTGCTTTCAGGATTAAAGTTACTACGAAACTCACTGCTGCACCCACAGCAGCTAAAACTACCGTTTTCAGCAGATCCTCACTACTGATGTTCACCAGGATAGTAAGCATGGTACCTGCCGTAGTGCCTGCTTTAGTGGTATTGTCGAACACGTGCTCCATAACATCATTCTCCTTCCACAGCTGCCTGGCTCACCGCAGACGCCACGGATCCGGCGATGGCCAGGTAACCGGCTATTTTGACCACCACTATCGGCAGGGCCAATGGTGAAGTAGTTAGAGCAATGCTAACAGCTGTAAGTGCTAGGCCAATGTTTCGAAGCTTTACAAAAAAAGGTGGAGTAGGGGCCTGGATCCTGCTTATGATTTGTTTCATAACTCTGAATTAAGAAGTAAGGAAAAAGGATTTAGAAAAGAAAAAGGAAACCAGAGCGCTTGCTATACCTCTCTCCGGTTTCCATGGTTTTCACAGGATGGTATCTTATACACCCTCAACTTTGATCAATGCCAATGCATTGAAGGCACCATTCTTCAGTGGATAATATTCATTATTCACCAGTTGCAGGAATTCAATGCCCAATACCTGGAACAGCGGGTGAACACTAGCCGGTGTAAGTGCAGATTCCAGGCTAATAGCTGCTGTTGGCATGTTATCCAAAGGCAGAATAGCCGTTTGTTGGGTTTCTACAATAAACTTTCCTGCTTCAAAATCCACCTCTGCTGCTCCTGAAGTGATCTTGAAATGGGTGGCACCTACTGGAGCTGCAATCATATGAGCTGGAATGAAAGGTGGTACCGCTACGGTACACTGGCCTGTAGCCCTGTTAATAGTGGCATCATATGGCGCATACAATGCAGTGGTCAACTTACCATTGATGTTGAATTCAAAACCTTGCAGGAGCTCCACTTCACCATCCAGCACATTTCTCATACCACGTGTACTGGTGGCATCCGCCTTCACCACTTTTACCATTTCAGTGGTCAGCCGACTGGCCAGCCTGCTGTCTGATACATTTTGCAGTAAGCCCTGGATGGCAATGCGCAGCAGCTTTGCAGCCTTACCGGCCCTGCCGAATTCAGCACCATTTTCCCGGGTTCTTTCAAAAGCAGCATCAGTTGCAATACGGTCACCATCTACGCCGCCTTTTTCGCGAGCCAGGTAACCATCCTGGGATTTGTAAAAAGTGATATCACCAATCGTCCCTTTGAGTTTGATGATACCCATTTGTTTAGCCATAGGATAAAGTTTTTAATAGTCTTGTCAGACAAGGAGGACACAATTGCATGCCCAACAAGAAATGATAAATAATGATTAATTTTAAGTTCCTCACCACAAGATTATTATACCATACCCAAAACCTAAAGTAGCGGTACCGCTATTGCAGCATTATGCAGGAAATTGTACCAATTCGCATAGTCATCTATGCCAAAGACATCAGCAATATAACAGGCAAGAAGGAACGCACTGCCCGCAAGATCATTGCCCAGATCCGCCGCAAGTACAACAAAAAGCCAGGAGATCTCACCACCATCTACGAATTCTGCGAGCACACCGGCCTCAACGAGGAAAAAGTCCGGCAATTCCTAACTAGATAAAAGCTAGGATAGAGTAGGAGTGAAGCATGTAGAAGGTAAGGATAGTGTATAGATAGTGTATTAAATTGTGCAAATCTATCAATAAAAAAGAGGTGCAGGTACCCTACGTTATTTCTTAAAAATAAAAATCATCATATTGCTAACGTTTGAAAAGAGTTTCAAAACGTAATTGCGCTTACGGTTGGCCGATATTCCAATCTTAGTTTGAAAGATCAGAGTTTAATGTTTGAAATTCACTGATTTGCATTTTTTCAAATTAATGAGAGAGTAATCTTATTACTTTTGACACGGATCCACAAAACTAACCCATGTTTTTATCAAAATTACTGCTTTGGAACTTTCGCCGATATGGTGCGACTGCACCATTTGATCTGTCCCAACCACACCTAGCCCTATCGTTTAACAAAGGCATTAACCTTCTAATAGGAGAAAACGACTCAGGTAAAACAGCCATTATTGATTCTATAAAGCTTCTTTTAAAGACCCATAGTGGTGAATGGGTGCGTATAGAACACGAAGATTTTTTTAAGGATTCTATACGGCTTCGAATTGAATGCAAGTTTGAAGACTTGTCTGAAGATGAAGCCCAAAACTTTACAGAATGGCTCGGGTGGGAGACCCTTGGAGGACAGTCAAAACCTTACTTAAAGGTTTTTTTAGATGTAAGTCGTTCGGATAAGAAAATTATCCCGGCTGATATAAGAGCTGGAGCAGATCACGAAGGCTATATCTTGACTGCCGAAGCACGAGACAAATTACGTGTAACTTACCTGAGGCCTCTTAGGGATGCCACCAATGAGCTGTCTTCTAAAAAGAATTCCAGGCTTTCTCAGATACTTTTTTCTCACGAAGCCTTTAGCGATAAGGAAGGGCATCGCTTTATCGAATTAGCAGCCACACTTAATAATGAGATTGCAGCTTATTTTAAAGGTGAAGAGGCAAATGGTGCGCCTTTACCTCCCGATCAACAACAAGGTAAAGGTTTAAAGCAAGTCATTGATAAATATCTCAAACAATTTGCTAATAGAGAGACAGATTTTCGTATGACCGATACCGATCTAAAGAGTGTCCTTGAATCCCTATGCTTACTTTTTAAAGATGGTTATAACTTGGGCTTAGGCAGCCATAACTTGCTTTGTATTGCCTCCGAGCTTTTGCATCTTCAAAAAACAAACTGGGATGGTCTCAGGTTAGGTCTCGTAGAAGAAATTGAAGCCCACCTCCACCCGCAGGTCCAATTACAAGTAATCGAAACACTAGACAATGAGGCCCCTGATGTTCAGCTTATTTTTACTACCCATAGTCCCAATATTGGTTCTAAAATACCTTTAAAAAACTTAATAATCTGTCAGCAAGGCAAAACTTTCCCAATGGGAGAAGAACATACACAACTTAAGCCAACTGATTATACGTTTTTAGAGCGCTTTTTGGACGTAACCAAAGCAAACATGTTTTTTGCCAGAGGTGTTATTTTAGTTGAAGGATGGGCAGAAGAAATTATTCTCCCTGTTATCGCCAAAAAAAATGGTCACAATCTTACAGCGAAGGGAGTGTCAATTGTAAATATTGCCAATACGGCTTTTTTAAGATATGCCAAGGTGTTTCAGCGTAAAAATGGGATTAGTATGCACTATAAGGTTGCTGTAATTACAGATGTCGATGTAAAACCATTGAAGGCGGGAGATGGCAGAAAGGTTGAAAAAGCAGACGGTACGGGGAAAGAAATAGTGCCTTATACTGCTCATGAGATTGATAATTTAATATTAACACAACAACAAAATAAGCAGGCTAAATATAATGGGCAAGTGGTGATCACCTTTGTGTCCCCATTTTGGACGCTTGAATATTGTTTGGCTAGATCAGTCAAACTTCGAAAATTGTTTTATAAATCAGTTTTAGAGGCTCTATTGGAACAAAAAGAAGAGGAAGAAGTTTCTGATCTTACTGCATACCGTTCTGCCATTTTGAATATTGATAACCATTTTACACAATGGACAGAATCAGATGAGGAAATTGCATATAAGATTTACAATCATATTATTTCTGGCGATAATAAAGTTGACGTAGCAAAACAAGCTATTTCAAAGTCCATAATAGCACAACACTTTGCAAACAACTTAAATGCCGATAAAACTATTACGGATTTGCGTACAGAATTAAGTATTTCTTACCTTTTAAATGCTATTGATCATGCTTGTAGTTACTGATGAGCAAATTCACACAGCTGAGAATATTTTATTCGGTAAAACTGGGGTATTCGATGATGATCGTAAGACTTTTATACGGGAATGGCATACATGTGACTTGCAAGCCGTACCAGGAAGTGGTAAAACGACCGCTTTACTGGCAAAGCTACTTATTCTTGAGGCGCAGCTTCCTTTAAAAGAGGGCGGAAATGTTTTAGTCATTTCTCATACAAATGCGGCTGTAGAAGAGATCCGTCATATAATTGCGAAACATTGCCCTCGCTTGTTTGCAGAACCACATTTTATTGGCACAATTCAATCTTTCGTAGATCGGTTTTTAGCAGTGCCTTATTATGTTCACAAATTCAAAAAGAGGCCTGTTCGAATCGATGATGAAGTGTATCAAGAGTATCAAGAGCATCATAAGCCAAGTAGAAGTTTTCAACACTGGTTGAATAATCGTACTGATAAAGAAAAAATATTATTTAAGAGTCGCCTTTTGGATCAAGATACAATTGGATATGCTTTTACTTCGGATGAGTTTCCTCTAAAGAACAAAAATGCTTCAAGTTATTTGGAATTATTGCGAATCAAAAAAGATTGCCTTGAAAATGGGATTCTTTGTTTTGAAGATGCCTATTTATTAGGTTTTGAGTATATGCAATCTATACCTTCAATCAAATCAATTATACAAAAGCGGTTTCGCTATGTTTTTGTAGATGAAATGCAGGATATGGATAGCCATCAATATGATATAATTGAGCAACTTTTTGGGGATCCAACTTGCTTAAGCCAGATCCAACGTATAGGTGATCGTAATCAGTCTATTTTCAATGATGAGTCTAAGTTATCAGACCCCTGGGTGCCACGTTCGTCAATATTACAATTGAATGGAAGTCATCGTTTACACCCGCAAGTGGCTGCAGTGGTACAGAATTTGGCGTTGCATCCAATTGCTGTAAATGGATTAAGGAGAACCCCACAAGGGATGCCGATTGATATAAAGCCACATCTATTAGTTTATAAAGATTCTAATAAGCACTTAGTTATTAATCAGTATGCTCAGCTGATTAAACGTTTTAATGAATCTGGGCATATTCCTCAAAGCGACAAAAATGTTTATAAAGCAATATGCTGGACCACAAAAAAGGAGGAAGGCAGAGTTCGGATAAATGATTTCCATCAATCCTATTCAAAAGAGGCTGAAAAGCCTCAAATCAATTATCCGAGTTTAGAAAGTTATCTTCACCTATGTAATCAAGAATCGTTTGCTTCCATTCGGAAAAATATACTAAATTCTTTTTTGCGGGTTTTACGTATTGCAGGTGTTAAACACTCTAGTGGACAAGTATTTACAAAGCGGACTCTGTTGAAGTTTTTACAGAATACCAATCCTGATACATATAAAGAATTGAAGTTAAAACTATATCAATGGTGCTGTCTAATATTAAACAGAGATCATGCATCAGCATTAACTCAAATAAAAGCATTCTTGACCAACTTTATCTCATTATGGCCAGGAAAATCTTTAATTGGAGCCAGGCCCTTTTTAAACGCTGTTTGCCCTTTAAGTGTTAAACCGGCTACAACTGAAGCCAAGGCCAAAAGTCCAAATCATTGCTGCCCGCACGGAATTCCTATTGAAGTTACTACAGTGCATGCAGTGAAAGGCCAAACTCACACAGCTACTCTTTATTTGGAGAGTTTCTATCAAAAAAGTATCAAGAAAACTGGGAATTATGAGTCTGAGCGACTCGCTCCTCAGTTAAAAGGAATAGCGTTAGCAAGTGATGCTCATGAATATATTAAGCAATCAATGAAAATGGCTTATGTAGGTTTTTCTAGACCTACTCATTTACTTTGTTTTGCAGTTCATGAAAGCCGTTACCAAAGCCACCTTAAGGAATTGAACTCTGAAAGTTGGGAAGTAGTGTATGTGGAGCCTGTTTCATAACAGATCTCAAAGAAGGCAACTCTACAATTGTTATCTAAACTGCATTCCAAAGGGGGGCCGTCCTGTCTGGTCCACAATAGTCAAAAATGCTATTAGTTTCCAATAGCATTCTTTATTTTGGTCGAAGTGGGTTCGAATTATACAGTTTACGCATCACAACAAAATAGCAGTAATATTATTCAGGCTTTTTGGAGCAAAATAAGTGTAAGCATTTCTGCTTTTTAAGAAAGTATATTCTTATTCTATTCGATAAAAATAGAATAGGTGTTGGAGCCCGCATATAATCAGAGATGATTGATCGAAAATTTGGTTGTTATTCTGATTGATGGGTTTCACCTTCCATTTCAATAAAATAATTTAAGGAATAAAGTGTGTAAGATGGATAAATATGTTCAAAGAACATTTTATGAAAAGTGCCTGGAGCAATCCAGTGTCCTGCGTAATCTTTGTCTACTCCCTTTTTATAGACTTTGATGCCCTGGCCATTAAACACAAATAAATTTTTGTGTTTTGTAAGAGCTTTGGTCTTGTTAGTCTCTCTTTCTGTAGCCCACTCTGCAATCAAGCCAACTTTATCTGCCAGTTTGATGTACTCATCTAGATCGATCATAAACAACACCTTAACTCTTTTAAAAAGTATATCAAAAATAAATTCTTTTTCTACAGGGAGGGTAAATATCGGCTTGTTTAAAGACTCAATAACTTTCAGGAAATCAACTATGAAGTAGTTTTTGGTGCCCTGTTCGGCAATACCTTTAAGTAAAGCTTTTCCTACAAATTTAAAATGGCCTTTGAAAATACCGATATGGAGGCAGTTTTCAATAACATTATACGCCCACAAATTTCTTGTATCAAGTTGTTTACGAAGTTCGTACAATTCTTTAATGAAACGTGGGGTTCCTTCCTTTGGAGTAATTATTTTGATTTCTTGTCCAGTTGAACTGTCAATACCTTTGTCCGTGTTGATTATGTCTGTAACGTTCTTCAACTCTGCTTCTTGCTTCATTTGTCGGAGTAATTGCTCCATATCCTTTTTGGTGAGACTATACTTTATTTGCATCTCATCCATTGTTGCCTCACCTTCGTTAACCTCTCCCAAAACCTCCAAGATTTCAAGATTTCTTTTTCCTTCCTTTACTTCTCCTAATACTACCTGATTATCAATAGTACAAAGCAAGTCTCCGATTTGAACATAACTGGTAATATCTGTTATTAACGCAAAATCTAATTCTCTCTCATTAATTTTATCAGCGACTGCCTCTACAGACTTAATGTTAGAATACTTTAATATTTTATCGCCCTCCACTCCCTTATATAACCTCCTTGAAATATACAGTTGTCCATGGATCATTTGCCATGCTATATAATCCATTGTATGCCGGATAACATTTTCTTTGTAGCAATATAGTTCAATGTCTGATTTAATTTGAGCAATTCGGTTTCTGTTTCTACTTTTATGCGCCAGTTTAAGCTCTTTTTTTAGAGTAGACACCTTTTCTTGGATATCTTCTATTAATCTAAGAGCTAGTTTTTGCCCCTTCTTAAATCCTGTATGACAATTGGCAATGAACTTTTCGTGGTTTCCCTTTATTGCCTCTTGTATTTTCTCTTGAGCGGTAATGCTGTTTTCAATGGAACTTTTAATTCCATACTCACAAACAAAGTCAGCTATTTCGATCACTTTTTTTTCAAATTCCTTGATATCTGCCAGACGAGCTAGATTGGCAGGTCTTAATTTGTCCAACTTTTCAATTGCTTCATCAAGGTCTTTTGCTGCTGTCTGTTTAAGTATTTCAGCCCGGTATTCGGACGTCAAAGGAGTTAGAATTCCATTATCGATATTATTTTTCAGGTATCGTAACCCATCCATCTTTTTCTCTCCAGCTTCATTAAGGATGGACTCTATGGCAAAGTGTGCAAGGTAAGGAGGCGTATTCAGAATCCCCATGTTTGATTTGATCGATGTATACAACACGGTCTCAACTTCCTGAAAATTACTGATGCTTTCCACCAACACTGAATTTATATGAGGTTCCTCCGGTCTTCTATAAGTTCTCAATAAATCCGAGGTCCTAATTTCCCGTCGCCAGAGCATTGACTCAGCCTGCAATTGAGTAATATTATCAGCTAAGACTAGTATGAAGGCCTTTACTGGTTTGCCTTCCCCGGCAACTGGTATTACTGTTGGTGCATCGCTTCGGCCAGCGCTTAAACGAGCATATTCTACATTAAAAGGAGTTTGACAAGGAATTCGATCAACAATCAAAGGTTTGAGTTCAGGCCCGGGATCGTCTACAAGTGACCCGTAAGCCAGAATGCCCAGTTTGTATTCTTGTTTTTCAGCCATATATTATTATTAAAAAGTCAATTAGTTGTCTGTCCTTTCCTTTTCCCTAGTCTTTCTTTTATGATAGTTGATATTGATAAAGATGTGGAATAAAGTTGTGGTAGCGCCATGTAAAGATTTCCCGGTCTTTATTGAATCATTACCAAAAGTTGAAGAAAGATCTTCAACCATCCCATCCAACTCAAATCCTGATGGAAACTCAATCACGCTTGCTAAATCGGTCTTATAGCCATTCCAGTTTTCTTTGAATTTGTTCTCATCACCTAGATAGTAAATTATGATGAAGAAGAATTTTCTGGTTGCATCGTAATTAAAGACCTTAAAATTGTGTTTTTCAACATTTGCGACGTTTTTGCCCTTTAGGATCAATGCTTCGCATATTGTAATTCTTTCTCCCGGACCGAAAATAGCAAAATCAATTTCTCCCGGATTTAATTTACCTGATTCAGGAAATCCGCCCCTTGCATTTCCCACATGCCAGGTATAGTTTTTAAACCTATTACTTAATGCAAGAACAAGCAAGTCTGAATACTTGTCTTCCTTTTTGATTGATGAAACACTGTTGACATAGGTAAGCACATCTTCAGCAACACTAACGAGTTCGCTCAAGATGAATTCTGGTAAGCCAAAATCTTTCGTGAATTTGTGGGGCAGTATTTTAATTAGACTTTCCGCGGAGCGGGAAAATATCCTGAGATACTGCTCCCTTAAAACTTTAATTATGTCATCATTATCCGCATGGGTCTTAAGGCGGAGTATGAATTCAGGAGCATTACCATTTGACAGCCTGTGGTATTCTTCCGCTTCGGACAAAATCGATTCTGCCTGGACCTGCATCTTTCTTTTGATCAGGGACATGACAGACAGTTCAAGAAAATCCTTACTTAGTTGAAGTGGTTTTTCCAATTTATTAAACAATTCATCGAATGCCTGATAGTCTGTGAGAGCAGAATAGACATAAAGTTTGTTTAGCCAGATCATTTCTTTTACGAAATCCAGTTCGTTTTGTTGCAGTAGGGTGTTTTCATACTGTTTCCATTCGTCTATGGCTTCCCGGTAAAGTCTTTTTTTATCATCTACATTGCTTGTATTGTCAGCCCAACGTATTTTAGCAGCAAATCTGTTCAATGCCAGCGAAACTTTATCTCTTCCCTCTGTCTTCAATTGTGTATCAAAAATTGAATAAGCCTCCGGAGCGCGGTTTTTAGTAAGATACACCAGTGCTTTGTAGAAAGTTCGGGATCTGGATGCAGAAAACTCGGTGGCCTGATAATGTGATCGAAGTTTGGGATCAGGTATCTGATCGACTTTTTCTTCATCCTGGTCATGATAAGCCAGAAGCAACTTTATTCTAAAACAGTTGATCTCATGTTGATCATTAAGTGCATGACTATTTTTAATTTTTACCTTCTCCCAAATAGTCAACGCTTGTTTTGCCTTCTCAGCAAACACTTTGTTTTCAGCAAGTTGTTGTAAAACATATTCTGCATCGGTCCTGGTATAGGTTTCTGAGAAGAAGTTTTGAATATCCTGATTATTTAAAATACTTAAAAGTATTGCCTTATCACTTTCGGAAACTACAAATTCGAGCAACTTGAAACATCTTACGATCTGGTCCGAACTTACGAGTTCTTTTAAAATTCGATTCTTGTTGTCCTTTGAAAATCGATTAAGTGCATTGCCAATTTGCGGCAGTAGTTCTTCTTTTTCGGTACTCCAGAATGTTCTTTCAAAAAGGGAATCGAATATGTCAATCTGTTTATTTTCTGGTTTATTTATACAATACTTGATTACAAGAGAAGTGACCTTGTTTTCCAGCTTAGTGAGAGTGGGGGTTATGGGGTAACCTTGTGCTGATAAGATTATCTGATCTTTAAAGATTGTATGATAGCCATTAAGCAATATGGAAAGGTGGGTTCTGATTTTGTTAGCGACAAATCGATTATATTCCTCATACTTATTCTGGGCAACTTCCATTTGTAGATTGGTGGGACTGAGAAATTCATCCAGTATATTATCTTGCTCCATTGCAATAAAAATGGATTTCCAGTCCAACAAACCATTGTTAGATTGCTGGTTGTGCCAGATTGGAACGTTTTCGCTTGTTGTCTTTTTAAAGTAATCCCAGACTGCCTTTTTGCCTGTATTTATTGAATCGAGATAAAATGAAACAAACTTTTGGATAATAATTGATTGCAGTTCGCGAGACATTTTCTTATCGCTCAGGTTTTTTGCCAGTTTCATTATCCATAGCAGGAAATCCAGTTCAACATGCGGGATAGCAAGGGAATTATTTCTAAAGTAGTCAAAAGGCTTATAATCGGCTACCTGCTTGTATAGCTCTTTCAGAACTACAGGATACCATAAATCTTCTATTGGCCCGTTAATAGTGATAACCCTTCCGGGAAGCACAGCATGCTCAAATACGTCGCAAAGGGAATTCCCCAGCTGGGTTGCATTGATCTTGTGACGCATGTTTTTTTGTGCATCCGGGCTGATAACTTTCATTTTATCGTGGAAAGAGATGTAAAGACATTGAAAGATTACTTTTGCCTTTTCTTGATTATCAAGGCCTGCGTTCGTGGCTAGGAACCTACACAATAACCCAAAACAACTTGTAGCTATTTCTTCAAATACGATTGGTTTATCGGCAAGAACATTCTCGCCTTTTTTAAGCTTCCACAGCAATGTAAAACCCAACGCTGCTGTTTTGGATCGGTAGAGCAGGTTAGGAATAATGTGTGGCTCCCAATAATAGAGATTCCAGCAAGTTTTCCAAAGTGCATATGGTTTGGCAGAACCAGCTTCTAATAGACAAAGTATTCGTTCGCATGAATTTTCTTCATCATTTCTGACTATCTGGTTTATGTAATAGAAAATATCTTCTCTGGCATCTTGCGGCCACATCAATTGATGCTGCCATCTGTTATCAATAGCTTCAATGCCCTCGTATAGGTCAAAGAGATCACTATCTGTCGGAAATTCCGGTTCGTTTTTATGTTCTGATAAGACATAGGAAATAGTTGATACGCGATGTGCCTGATCCAGTTTTATTTTCAGGTACTCTTCTTCACCTGACGTAAGGTCCTCTTCTGTTAATACGACCTGTAAAGCAGCATCAAGAAATCTTTTTTTAGCATCCAGGTTAAAGTATGTTCTGATACTGCACCAGTGATGGTGGTGAACCATTCTGTCATGCCAATATCTGATCCTTTCGAGATCGTTAGAAAACTGTTCTTCTGCAAGGAGTGAATTCCAGAGTTTAGCTCCGGCCTTATCAAGTATCATTCCGCTAAACGGAGAGTCTTGACAACGAAAGTTCAATATATAATTATGGCCGTTTGATGTTAATACTTTTTTTTCTATTAGATCTTTTACCGAAGGGGTTGCAGGGAACAGCGCAGTGTGACTGGTGTGAAGATTCGTGAGTTGATGTATCGATATTACCAGTCTATTCTGAGTTTCATCTGCCAGGCAATCACGAAGTTTTTTTATAAAAAGAAAATCATTTGCATATTCGACCAGAGGCCTGTAATAGTCAAGATTTTGGATAGTGATCACCTCATCTTTTTCCTGTATCCAATTGTTTTTTTTCATTACTGCTACATCGAGGACAATAGTATGAGTTTTATTGAATGCGACGATAGCTTGCTCGAAGGCTGCAACTGAAATCTTGCCATCGACGTGTGCAACCATCAATTCTGATAAAAAGCCAAATTCGCCCTTCAGATTCGCCACTTTGTCAATGTCAAAAACGCTGTAACGGATAACGCCCGAAATGTTTAGTTTTTGGTTTACAATGCGAAGCCAGTTACGTTTGAAAAGCCCATCAACGTCAACCTTAAGACCAGTTTCTCTTTGAAAAGTAGTATAAATCTCATAGACTTTCTCTTTTGTGATAGTATGATAAGGCTGCAAAATTGTATGCAATTGTATCGATGCGTAGAAAAAAGAAGCGCCCCAGTCATTTTCAGCACTCACTTCTTTGGAATGATCGAAGGGATTGAAATGTTCCTTTCTTCTGTAAATTTTGATCACCTTGCTCAATTTTGATGCCTCATCCCTAAAATTTTCCATGCAATAAAAATTTTGAGCAAAAATATTGATGATATTGTCCTATGATCGTTAAAAATTGTTGGGCTATATTATAGAGGGCTAATATTCAAATAAGTCCTCATTCTTCTAATTAAACTTTTAGTCCCGGTTGTAAATTTGACAGAATGGAAAACTCATCATCCAAATTGATCCCTGGTAAACCTGCGCCGTATTCCAAGACATCTACTGCGGAATAGGATAGCAAGAATTTATTTCAAGTTTTAGTAGGAGCAAAGTATATTAAATGCAAACTGAAAACATTTGACAAGCAGCCTAACTCAGATGGGATCCTGGATATTGTTGATAGCGAAGGATATCCTATAGGGAAGATAGTCGTACAATTAAAAGCGCTTTCGGAAAAGAACTACCCTAATCCAAAATATCAATGCGAGCGTTCATTTTTGGCTACTGTGAAAGCTCAATATTGCAGATCATATTGGTAGTAGTTAACCACAGTAAAGATCGGAAAGTATACTGGCGGCATTTTGACTGTGTGACACTAATGGAAGTATCAGCCAACACGGACTGATAAAGATGTTCGTTGACCATTCCGGTCGGAAATTGTATTAATGGCAATCAGCAAACCAGTATCACAACTTGTCATCAAATAGTTTACTAGTTTAAGTAGAGAGTATAGAATTGTGACTCCGAAATAAAAAGGAGAAAAGCATAGGAAATTCTATTAAAAGATCTGGATGGTAGATTCCAGAATCCTATTTACTTAACCTTTCCTCTTGTAATAGAAGTTCATTACTTCCTAGACATTAATAGTTATAGGCATGTATCATAAGATTTGAATTAAATTGCTATCATTTGTACTTCTTATTTTGTAAATTTATAGAGCAGTTTAGCTCTTCGAAATTCCATCAAATTCAAGCAGTTTATGCGGTTTCCTTTTCGGTATCCTAAATGGTTTGATCGCTTGAAACTCAATACAGTAGCGGCTTTTGTGGTCCTGTTCTGTTCCCTACAGGGTCACTTTAAGGAACCAGCGTTTCGGATCGAACGTTGGTTCCTTTTTTATTTCTCTAAAAGTCTCGTTTACACAAATAGGACCTATCCTGGAAAATGTTACTATGATTACCCGAACTCTTCAATTATTTGTTTTAGCTGCATTTTTCTTGACAAGCTGTTCTAAAAATGGTGAATCAAAGAGTTTTTCCAATATTTACGTGACTGACCGTTATGGACAAATGCTTGCAGGTGATACATCAGATGGACAATGGAGGAGCAAGTATTTTACAGATTCGGAACTTGCTCATTTTTCGAGTTTGGATACTATTAAGCTGACAGGCACTACCAAGCCTTCTTTTTGGCATGTTACTTATGCCTATTCAAACCCATTTGCTCATTATACAAATGTATCGGTTAATGCAGAAGGGAATGAACATTTTTTTAAGACCTGGGGGTAATCTTGAATACAAGTGAGATAACTGGTAACAACATAACCAGAAGGATGTATGGCCATATCTATTCACACCCATTCTTTACCTAAAACTCATTTACATTTATAATTAAAACATCAGCTTAACGCTCATTTGCTTAAGATAATTGTTGAAATGAGGGATCTTAAAACCTCTTCTCACCCAAAAGTGAGCATTTGCAAATGAGCTTTAATCCCACAGAGAACAATCACGTGGGCGCCGGCTACGGCTTTATTCCCAAAGGCTATTATCTACATCTTGGCGTAGATTGCAAATGCCGTCTGGTCGTTATTCGGGGCAAAGTGAATAAGAAGCAGGTAACTGCCGACGCAGAACAGCAAGCGATCATCAAAGCCCAGAAGGATGATGGTGAGGGTGGCGAAAAAGTGCTCAGCTTCGAAGGTTCCATCATCACCGGATTGGTGAATGGAAAGCCGGTAACAAAGGCGACTGATACGCTTTACGCGCGTGGCATGGCCGGCCTGATGGCAGGTGGCGGGACGAAAAAGCTCAGCAGCGCCAGGTCAGTTGCCAATCTACAAACGGTAAATTGGCAGTATAATCATCCAAATAATGGGATAGAAAGGAGACATCGTTTTATCAAGTGGCAAACCAAAACAATCTTGGATTTAAGAACATTGAATCTGACTCATGAACACTTGCTGGTATAAAAATGGTGAGAATGATTAAAGAAAGTCAAGTAGTTGCTCCTATGGCGACTTCCTATAAAACATTTACATGAAAACACTATATCAAACCAGCGTTACTGTAACTGGTGGACGAAACGGAAAAGTTCAAAGTGAAGACGGTGTTCTGGAACTGGAAGTAAGGACACCCAAAGAATTGGGAGGACCAGCAGGTTATACCAATCCTGAACAATTGTTTGCGGCAGGTTATGCAGCATGTTTTGACAGTGCCCTTAATGTGGTAATGAACCGGGAAAAAATACATTCTGAAGGCCCTTCTACAGTCAAAGCAACCGTTGCATTGAAGCCAAATGGAGAAGGAGGATATGCATTAGACGTTGCTTTGGCTGTGACGATTCCTGGTATTGAAAAAAGCAAAGCAAGGGAACTGGTAGAGAAAGCTCATAAAGTATGTCCTTATTCCAACGCAATCGTTAAAAATGTTAATGTTCAGTTGGAAGTAATTTCATAATTTCTCATTGGGATGGTTGCAGGCTCGTCCAATCCGCAAATCAAAGAGCAAATACATATTAGTTAATCATATCCGTTATAAGGCCTTAAAGATGCCTTAGATGCTTCCTTACAGTGTTTTCAAATATTCTATTACTGCTTTTCGTTCAGCATCGGTAAGTTTATCTCCAAAATAATGTCCGTAATTACCGTATCCTGGCCAATCAGTATTGTAAACAGTTGTACCATCCCCATTTTCATGAATTGAAAATTTCCAGCCTATCTTTTCGTAATCATACTCTGGTTTTTCAAAATCTCTTGACCAGTACTGGGGTCTCAATTTACTATTTAATACCGCCTCCAAAGTAGGTACAGAGCCATTGTGTAAATAGGGCGCAGTGACCCAGATGCCGTCCAAAGGAGGAGCTATATAACCTTCGAAAGGTTCCAGCCTTGCCGGATGATCACCCTGTGTAAACCAGCTCTTATTGAACCAATTGACAAACTGGGGATTGGAGTAATTGCTCTTAAACAGAAGTGAATCGGTTTTGATCATAGCTTCAGGGATCAACAGATTCGGATAGGACTCTTTTTCGCCATAAGTACCATGACATTTGGAGCAACTTTTTTCGAACAGCACTTTACCTTGCTGTACTAACTCTTCATTAACCGGATATGGATATTTGGGAGGTGTGATAGAATAAATATAGGCTAGCAAATCCGGCATGTGATCATCTACCTGCCTCGATTCTGACGTATCATTTACGGTTAAAAGGTTCGATGCCATTAAAAACCGTCCAAAATCGCCACGGCCGAATCCGTTATAAAACATAGCATTTTTCTTCTTCAGCAACCACCAGGGTGGTGTATCGGTAGGCACTACTTCATCGGGAATTTCCAATATCGGACGGTTTGTCCATTGAAAGGTATTCGGATCGCGGTGAGCAATGAGCACATAGGCTAAACGTCCGGCTGCATTCACACCCCGGACTTTTGTATATAAATACGGTGCAATGGTTTTGGTCACTGTAAAAAAGGGAGCAGCAGCCTCGTACTTTTTAGGGTACAGTGTTTTTAACAACGATTCTACATGTTGAATTTTTTTGGCATTTACTTTTTTGTTGTTGGTAAAATCAATGGAAGTATTGCCTAAGCCAATGATCAACTCATTATTAAAAACCTGAGCATGACATTGCAGACAGTTCGGTGCGGCAAGTACCTCGCCGTTCTTGGCTGTTACGGCCGTGTATTCATACGACAATTTTTTATTAAAGCCTTCCCTTTGCAGGTAATTGGCTTTTGATGCACCGGCTCCTAATAAATATAAATTGTAGGGAATACCGCTTTTTACATAATCACCTGTAATTAAATACTGCCATCCCTGTTTTGCATCTCCTATTCTTTGCGGACTGGCTGGTATAGGTACCGGTTTTTCAATTTCCCATGCACTTATAAAAGCCGAAAGGCCTAATCCACACAGGATCATCACTACAATCACTACCCACTTTTTCATAAATATTTATTCCATATAAAAGTTAGGAAAGAATTGCGAGCCCAACAAGAAATGATGAATAATCAGTTCAAAATAAACCAAATGTAAAGGTGCCCTCTGAGGGGCTATATTCTACAATTGTTTATCAAAATGCATTCCTGAAGAAGGTTGCAGACCACTCCGGTCTGTATATAATGAGCTCCAGGCAATCGAATATCAATTGTCTGGAGCTTAATTGTTTCAGTTAGGCACCCCTTTAGATATAAATTGCTTTTACTTATTAAGTACAGTTCATATCAATTGAACAACCTGTATTCATTCGGTGATTGTCCCACACGTTGTTTAAACAACCGGGTAAAATGCTGGGGATACTTAAATCCCAACTCATACGCAATTTGGCTAACAGACTTGCTTTGGTCAAATATTCTTTCTTTAGCTACATCAATTACCTTCACTTGGATGTACTCCTGCGCTGTTTTACCAGTTTCTTTCTTGATCAGGTCACCAAAATAGCTGGCAGATAAATTCAATTCATTGGCGCAATAAGCTACAGAAGGCAAACCAATTGTTTGCGGTTTCTCTGATTCGAAATACTCGTTTAACAAATTTTCAAACCTTTCCAAAATCCCCTTATGTACGTTATCACGGGTAATAAACTGGCGGTCGTAAAAACGGACGCAATAGTTCAAGAACAATTCAATGTTAGATACAATCAATCTTTTACTGTGCTTGTCAATGGCATGCTCTAACTCGTATTCAATTTTTGAAAAACAATCCAACACAATCTTTCGTTCACGTTCTGATAAATGGAGTGCTTCATTCGATTGGTAACCGAAGAACGTATAGTCCTGTATATTCCGTCCAAGCGAAGTGCCATGTATTAAATCAGGATGAAAAACCAGTGCATATCCTTTCGGTTGATAAGTCTCTCCATTGCTATTTATGCCTGCCACCTGTCCCGGTGCCAGGAAAACCAGTGTACCTTCCTGGTAGTCATACGTATGCCGACCGTATACCAAATCACCACATTTCACATCTTTTAAGAAGATGGTGTAGAAACCAAAATACATCCGGGAACCTTGCCTGGGACTTGCTTTTGACAAGTCAACCACACTCACCAGCGGGTGTAGCGTTTCGTTATTGTTGAAGGCGTTGTAATCACTGATGGTTTCAAACCGTCGCAGGTTATCCATATCACTATTGTTTTAACAAATTCAAAATTACCTCTTTTGTCACCCTTTTATGAATGAGCAGTCGCTAATCAGCAATATTGGTAGGAAAAACCGGAATCTGTATACCTGGCAGGCAGAAAAATGAAAAGACCTTTGCGTAGTCAAAAAGAAATATACGATGCAAAAAGTAAAACTGAATAACGGAGTAGAGATGCCCATCCTTGGTTTTGGGGTTTTCCAGGTGACAGACCTGGCAGAGTGTGAAAGAAGCGTGCTGGACGTCATTAACACAGGCTATCGTTTGATTGATACTGCTGCCTCTTATATGAATGAGGAGGCTGTAGGAAATGCGATCAAAGGAAGTGGTGTGCCAAGAGAAGAACTGTTTATCACGACCAAACTTTGGATACAGTCAGACGGTTATGAAGGAACAAAAAAGGCTTTTGAGGCTTCAATAAAAAAATTACAGTTAGATTATCTTGACTTATATCTGATGCATCAACCATACGGCGATGTGTATGGTGAATGGAGAGCCATGCAGGACTTGTACAAAGAAGGAAGGATTAGAGCAATTGGTGTCAGCAACTTTCATCCTGACAGGCTGATTGACTTGATTGTTCACAATGAAATTGTACCGGCAGTCAATCAGATTGAGACACATCCGTTCCACCAGCAAATTGAAACACAGAAGTTCTTACAGGAGAACAATGTTCAAATTGAGTCTTGGGGCCCATTCGCCGAAGGTAAAAACAACATCTTTCACAATGAGTTGTTGCTATCCATCGGTAAGAAATACAACAAATCCATTGCACAGGTCATACTACGCTGGCTTACACAAAGAGGCGTTATCGCCATCCCAAAATCTGTTCGCAAAGAAAGAATGGAGGAGAACTTCAATAGCCTTGATTTTAGCCTAAGTGCTGAAGAAATGGAAGCAATCAAAACATTGGACACAAATGCAAGCCTCTTCTTTGATCACCGCGATCCCAAGATGGTCAAATGGCTGGGAGAAAGAAAACTTGAGGTTTAACTCACTTTAAATATTGAAAATGCAAAAAAAGAAGCTAAGTCAGTTCAGTCCATAAGGTTGAATTGCTTAGGAGTAACAATTTAAAATAAACTAGAATGAAAACACTAGCATTCTTACTAATATCATTAATGCTATCAACAGCAAATATTAATAGTTTAAAAGCACAAACCATGAGTAATCAAGCAACAACAAAAAATGGGATTGGCTTTCAACAAGTAACAACTTCAAATGAAGCATCCCTTCAAAAGGGACATCAACAAAACCCCTGGACTTTGGTATATGAAGGAGCCATTACCAAAAATGAAAAAGGAAAAGTAAACATTCATCCGGTGAAATATAAACTGAATGGGATTGATATCGCTGCCAATGTTTATACACCAGCCAATTATGATGCGTCAAAGAAATTTCCTGCGGTAGTGGTAGCCCACCCTAACGGTGGTATAAAAGAGCAGACAGCTGGATTATATGCACAGCGTTTGGCAGAGTTGGGTTATATAACCATTGCTGCCGACGCAGCATACCAGGGAGCAAGCGGCGGAGAGCCACGTCATACGGATAAACCTGCAAACCGAATTGAAGATATTCATGGTATGGCTGACTTTATTACCCGGTATGTAGGGGTTGATGCAAACCGTTTGGGTGTTTTAGGTATTTGTGGTGGCGGTGGTTATACTTTAAAAGCAGCACAGAGCGATAAACGTTTTAAGGCCGTCGCAACCTTGAGTATGTTTAATTCAGGTGAGGTAAGACGTAATGGCTTTCAGAATTCCCAATTAGCTACAATCCAGGAACGTTTAAAGCAAGCTACGGATGCCCGTGCGAAAGAAGTTGCTGGCGGTGAAGTGACTTATGCAGGTGTGGCGAACCCGACAGATGAGGAAATTGCCAAAATCACAAACGATTTATATCGTGAAGGATACGTGTATTACTACAGAACGCATGCACACCCAAATTCAACTTTTAAATACACCACGAGCAGCCTGCTCGACTTAATGACTTGGGATGCTGCTACGAATATGGATTTAATCAACCAGCCTCTGTTGATGATGGCCGGGAGCAAAGCCGATACAAAATATATGACAGATGAAGCATTTAGCAAAGCAACTAATGCAAAAAACAAGGAGTTATTTCTAATCGAAGGGGCTACTCATATCCAAACATATTGGAGACCTGAATATGTAAATCAGGCAGTAAACAAGATCACAGATTTCTTTGGTAGATATCTGAAATAAAACAGCATTCAAAAAACGAGTGAATGCAAAATAAAATCTGAACCAGTTATTAATTCAATAATTAATTGATCATGCAAAAAAGAATATTAGGAAAAAGCGGATTAGAAGTATCAGCTCTGGGTCTGGGTTGCATGGGCTTGAGTTTTGGTTACGGTAATGAAGTAGACAAACAAGATGCAATTAATCTAATTCGTGCAGCATATGAAAGAGGTATTACTTTCTTTGATACGGCTGAAGCATACGGTCCTTTTACAAACGAAGAATTACTTGGTGAGGCATTACAGCCATTCCGCAACGAAGTAGTGATTGCGACAAAATTTGGTTTCAAAGAAGGTAAACCACAATTAGGTACTGATAGTCGTCCCTCAACCATTAGGGCCGTTGCTGAAGCTGCACTAAAACGATTGAAAACAGATGTAATTGACTTGTTTTATCAGCATCGTGTAGATCCCAATGTTCCGATTGAGGACGTGGCAGGAACGGTAAAGGAATTAATCAAAGAAGGAAAAGTGGCGCACTTTGGTCTGTCGGAAGCCGGTGTACAAACTATTCGTAAAGCTCACGCGGTACAACCAGTAACAGCCCTGCAGAGCGAATACTCACTTTGGTGGCGAGAACCGGAACAGGAAATATTGCCCACACTTGAAGAACTGGGAATTGGCTTTGTTCCGTTCAGTCCACTGGGTAAAGGTTTTCTTACCGGAAAGATTGATGAGCGTACAACATTCGATAAGGCTGACTTCCGTAACATCGTTCCTCGTTTTTCAGAAGAAAACCGGAAAGCTAACCAGGCTTTGGTTGACCTGCTTGAGAGATTGGCAAACGTTATCGATGTTACACCTGCTCAAATTGCCCTTGCATGGTTATTGGCGCAAAAGCCGTGGATCGTTCCGATCCCGGGTACAACCAAGTTGCATCGGTTGGAGGAAAACATTGGATCGACAAATGTAGTACTTGATGATAAGGATATTGAAGCAATTAATGAAGCACTTTCAAAAATTGAAGTACAGGGCACTCGCTATAATGAACAATCGCAGAAAATGATTAACCGATAGTAAACATTAGCAATTTATCGCTCAACTATTATATAACAATTAATCATTCATAACATGGGCAATTCAGTCGAGAAATCAACTACAGGTTTTAATCGCCGAGACCTATTCAAAGCGGGGCTCGTATTGGCCGGTGGAGCCATGTTGCCTGCAGGCTGCAAAACATCTGCGAGTGCAGCTGGCGCAAACACAACCACATCTAAGACGCAAGTAACCACGCGGCGCAAACTCGGCAAACTAGAAGTTTCCAGCGTTGGCATTGGTGTCCAGAATATGAGCCGCAAGTATACAACTGAGGTTCCTTCCCGTCCTGAAATGCACAACATCATCCGTACAGCTTTCGACCGTGGCGTGACCTTTTATGATGCGGCCGAGGCCTACGGGCCTCATGAGGTGGAACGTATACTCGGTGAAGGCGTTGCACCTTTCCGGGACAAAGTAGTGATCTGCTCTAAGTTTGGTTGGAACATAAACCAGGAGACCGGTCAGCGACTACCTGGGCTTAATAGTCGTCCTGACCATGTTAGAAAAGTGGTTGAAGGTATGTTGAAACGTTTGCGTACTGACCGCATTGATCTACTGTATCAACATCGTGTGGATCCGGCTGTTCCCATTGAAGACGTTGCTGGTTTGATGAAAGATCTTATTAGGGAAGGAAAAGTGTTGCATTACGGACTTTCCGAACCAGGGCTGCAAACCGTAAGAAGGGCACATGCCGTTCATCCGGTTACGGCTATTCAAAATGAATATTCGCTCCTGTGGCGTGGACCGGAGGAGGCCGTCATTCCGCTTTGCGAAGAACTCGGTATTGGTTTTGTACCGTGGAGCCCATTGGGCGTAGGCTTTCTAACAGGAGCTATTGATGCCAATACAAGGTTTGCTCCCGGAGATATTCGCGGCATGGAATCACGTTTCTCTCCAGAAAATCTTCCCAATAACCTGGCACTCGTAGAGCTGGTGAAAAAATGGGCTGCACAGAAAAGAGCCACCCCGGCACAAATATCACTAGCATGGCTAATGGCACAAAAACCCTGGGTTGTGCCAATCCCAGGTACAACACAGATGGCGCACATGCTGGAGAACAACGGTGCTGATAGCGTACGGTTTACTGCTGATGAATTAAAGGGCTTCAATACAGAATTATCGAAGATTGAAATTAAAGGATTGCGACTCCCTCAAGCTGTGTTGAATTTTTCCGCAGTTGAAGCACCTGCAAAAAAATAAGAGGCAAAATAGAAAATATCGAAATCAACATTATATAAACAAACAGCTATATGAAAATTGCAATTCCGGCACTTTGCTTTTTGCTCCTATGGGGGCAATGGTCATCTGCACAGCAAACAAAAACCTACACTGCTGCCGAGCAGGAAGTCATCAGTCTTTCCAGGCAAAAATGGATTTGGATGGCGGAGAAGAAAGCCGATACGCTGGCCACTCTCTTTCACGAAAAGTCAGTGTTTGTGCACATGGGCGGAAGCTGGGGAAAAGCGCAGGAAGTCGACGTTATCAGAAGCGGCGGCATTTGGTATAAACAGGCCGATGTTCAGGAAGTATCTGTTCAACTGATTGGCAATACCGCCATCCTGCTAAACAGGATTACTTTATTGGCAGTGGTAGGTGGCAACGAAGTCACTAATCCGTTTATCGTTACGGAAGTGTATGTAAAGGAAGGCGGCAAATGGCTGTTAGGCTCGCTGTCATTTACCAGGCTGATGACGCCTAATAATTCACAGCATTAAAGCAATAAAAAATGTTGAAGATGAAGTGGGTATTGCTATTGGCACTTTTATCAAACTGTACGAAGAAGGAGGCGGATATTTCCATGAGTAACGCAGGCGGAAATATTACAATTGACACACTTCTAACACTTAGTCATCGTGTTGGAGATATTACAACCCATTCAGCCTTTCAGGGTTTTGGAGAACTTTTGTTGCCCTGGGACAATAATTCATCTTACCAAAACACTTCCCTAAGAGACGTGGCGTCGCTGATGCCTTATCACAGCAATGTGCGTCCCGATGTCGTTCTCTCCTCCGTCAACCACATGATAAATGAAGTGGCCAGCGGCAAAACCATTTTCTATAACATCTATTCAGATCAGCAAAAGCAACAGGATCGTTCACTGGAACAAACCGGGCTTTTCTTTTTCAGGGGAAAACCCGGTGCGCCATTTGCCATTGTGTGTCCTGGGGGAGGGTTTAGTTATGTAGGCTCGTTGCACGAAGGCTTTCCGCTGGCGCAGGAGATAAGTAAGAACGGACTAAATGCATTTGTCATCCGGTATCGTATTGGTAGTGAGCAAAGAGCCATCGAAGACCTTGCGGCAGCTATATCCTATATTTTCAGTAATGCGGAAAAGCTGGGTGTAAGCACAAAAGATTATTCCTTATGGGGTGGCTCTGCAGGCGCCAGGATGGTTGGCAACATTGCTTTAAGCGGTATATCTGCTTATGGCGGCAGCAATCTTCCAAAGCCTGCTACAGCGGTTATTGCATATACAGGGCAATCAACGTATTCATCCGGTTTTCCTCCCACCTTTATTTCTGTGGCTGCCAACGATGGTATAGCCAATGTCGCTACGGTAGATAGAAGGGTTGAAAATTTAAAAGCTGCAGGTGTGGAAGTAGAATACCGCCGGTACCAAACCGCTGGTCATGGTTTTGGTACAGGGAAAGGAACAGATGCGGAAGGATGGATGCTGCAATCTCATTTTGGAAGAAGCATATAACGAATTAAAGGCTCATTGTCGTTCACAGGCTTACTTATCCGGTAGCATACGATGAAAATCTTGTTCTTCCTCCCAAACAAATGAAATGCGACCAGAGTCGGGTACGGCTTTAAGCGCCGGCAAAATATTGATCGTGTACCTGTCACGGACAAATAATACGAAGGCAATAGCGGAAATTATTCAAAACAATGTAGGCGGAACTTTGGTAGCACTTTAATTAGATTTACACCAGTATAACCTAAATGGAAAAACAGTAATTCCTTTCAATACAAATGCGGGCTATGCTGTAGGAAGCAGTTTCGAAACGGTAAAGGATTTGTGTCCGGATAGCAAAATACTGGAAGGCTTTACCATGAAAGGTGGAGTGGAAAGAGACGGTGTTTATCTTGCTATTAAAGATGAAAAGAGGAAAGAGGCAGAAACCAAAGTGAAGGCATGGTTGCAAAGGCTCAAACTAATTAATAAAGCTTCATAAGGTGTTTAGTCGGTAGATATTCGTTAACTATTGTTTCAATAATCAACTGAGAAAGCCATAATTCTCTTTTTAATAACGGAAAAAAGTATGAAATCAATTAAAGTATTTATTCTCCTCACGATCATGGCTTCGCAACTCTATTTTGCACCTGATGTAATGGCTCAGGCTGGTTTAAATGACAATCAAGCGTTGGATGCAAGGTATCAGTCTATCGTTACCATTTCATCCTTTACAGCCAAGGGCGAACTGAAAGGCTTGAAGAAGGCACTCAATGATGGACTGGCCGCAGGACTTTCGATCAATGAAATCAAGGAAGTAATTGTTCACCTCTATGCCTATTGCGGCTTTCCCCGAAGCATCAGGGGCTTACAATCGTTTATGTCGGTGTTAGATGAGAGAAAGTCGAAAGGTATTACAGATAAAGTAGGCAGAGAAGCCACGCCTATAAAAGATACTGGGAGCAAATTCGAGAGAGGAAAAAAAGTCTTGGAAGCACTCACTGGGCAACCGCAAATAGAGGCCCGGGCCGGCTACGCAGCCTTTAGCCCCGAAATAGAGGTGTTTCTGAAAGAACACCTTTTTGCTGATATTTTTGAGCGTGACATTTTAAGTTATACAGACAGGGAACTTGCCACTGTATCGGCCCTTGTTAATTTGGGTGGTGTAGAGCCAATGATGCAATCCCACATGGGTATAGCACTGCATCTTGGCATAACGGAGTCCCAGCTCAAGCATCTTCTTTCCCTTATTGAGATGAATGTGGGGAAAAAAGAAGCCGAAGCCGGCAGACAGGTGCTCTCGAATGTAATGAATTCAAGAAGAAAGTAAAACCGAAAAATGAAACAGGTCGAAAAAAAACTATGCTCATTATTGTTTGTTTTGTGCACATTAAGTTTTCATGCAGGTGCACAAAAAGCAGCAGATACGATATTCCCAAAAGGTCAAAAAATTACCAACGATAATTTCTTTGGTACTGCATGGCTTCAACAACTGGTTGTGAGTGACAGTACTAATTTCATACAGGTAGGTAATGTGACCTTTGAACCGGGTGCAAGAACGAAATGGCATTTACATCCTGGCGGACAAATTTTATTGGCTACCGGTGGCGTGGGCTATTACCAGGAAAAAGGCAGCCCGAAAAGGCTTCTCCGCAAAGGCGATGTTGTGAAATGCCCGCCGAATGTTCCGCACTGGCATGGGGCAAGCAGCGATACCGGATTTATTCAAATTGCCATAACGGATGCTGCAAAGGGGGTAACCGTGTGGTTGCAACCTGTAACGGACGAAGAGTATCATGCATCAAGGTAAAATGCCAAAATAATTATGTAGGCTAAAAGAATCTACTTTCATGGTGGCTAAAAGGTGTCTTCGCTGATCCTGATTGTTATTTAGCCTTCGTAGAATTTGAATCAAATTGCTATCATTTGTCCTCTTTGTTTTGTTAATTTATAGAGCAGTTTAGCTCTTCGAAATTCCATCAAAATCAAGCATTTTATTCGGTTCCTAAATGGTTTGGTCGCTTGAAACTTAATACAGTAGCGGCTTTTGTGAGCCTGTTCTGTTTCCTGCAGGGTCACTTGATAATCAGGGCGTTACATTAAAAGTAACTCCTTTTTGGAACTTATAAAAATGGCAAATAAACAACAACTTCATATAATTAAACAAGGTGTAGATGCTTGGAATAAATGGAGAATTGAACATCAGGAAGAAAAGATAGATTTAAGTGAGGCCAATCTTGCTGGAACTTATCTCTATGGAATTAATTTAAGCAATGCTGAATTATCTGGAATCGATCTAATCGGAGCCAATCTCATCGCGGCCGATTTATCTAATTCTAACCTAACAAGAGGTTATCTATCTGAGGCGAACTTCTGTGGCGCAAATTTTAAAGAAGCTAACCTTATTGGCGCCCACTTCAGTGGTTCTGATCTTACTGGAGCTAATCTCACTGGGGCTTATCTTTATGAAACAGATCTATCTGGAACACAACTCCGTCGAGCCAATTTGAGTTCCACACTTTTGCACTGCACAAATCTCCAACTTGCTAACCTGGTAGAGGCAAACGTTGAAAAGGCTGAGTTCATTAATTGTAAAGTTTATGGAATTTCAGTTTGGACTTTAAAAGGAAAACCGCCCTGCTTAACTACCCAAAGGCGCTGTGTATCGGCCTAATAGCTTTTACGGGCATCATGCTTAGTACATGATCATCAGCAAAGCGGATGAATAATGGGTTGCCTATAGATTCCAGGTATGCGTCAAAGTTCATGACCAGGTACACCCCTTTTTTAGTCTTCGTTAAAGCGAATCGGGCATCAGGTGCAAAGCTGTAAAGGTTGGTATAGTACGTGGTGTCAAAGGTGATTTGGTCTAACTGAATCTCAACTTTAGGCTGCACAATGTTATGTGTTTTGGTCTTTTTCTTTCTCATTAAATATCATGCGGTAAAGGTATTAACACTTAATCAAGACAATACCAATAGCTTACAATATTCATCATGGAAAACTACGGCTACACGAAAATGTTAAATATTCATAATCAAGTTTTATGAATTCTTTCTATCCTTGTGAAATAAAAAAGGTACTGTGTTGATTTCCAAAAAAATCTGAACTTTATTATAGACGAAGGAGAGCTTCAGTTGATAGATTTAACGGAAGTTCATCTTGTGCAGGCAGGCTTTTAGGGTCTGCCTGTTGTTTTTCAACGACTGCGTCGTTGAGACGAAGAAGAAACTTAGTCTCCTGATTTCCGGATGTTTTATTGGCCTTGTTTTCATCATACACAGTATCTTCTCTCCAAAGTGTATATAGCAGAATCAGCAATTTTCTTTGCACAGCCGTAACCCCCACCATCTTAGAGGCTTTGCTTTGATTGATCCTCTGATACATCCCCTGGAAGTTCTTGTTATGTCTTGCAGCCACCAGTGCCGGGAAATACAAGGCTGCTCTGATTCGGCTGTTACCTTTCTTAGAAATCCTTGTTTTTCCTTTAGTGCTGCTGCCGGATTCTCTTTGCACCACATCATAACCGGCATAACTGGCGAGTTGCTTTACATTAGTGATCAACTTAAAGCCTTGGGTCTCTGCCACAACAATAGCTATGGTCATCAAGCCCACTCCTTTAATGGTGAGCAGCTTATCTACTTTTTGTTGTAAGCCCTGATCTGAAGCGATTAAGGTGGTGATTTCGGCTTTAGTTTTGTCAATTTCCCGGTCCAGTTTTCTAATCATCTCTTTTGTGGATCTGACAATGAATGGCAAGGGCTCATGCCCTGCTTCCATGCTGTGCAGTCTGTTTACAAAAGCTGTTTTCTGGCTTTTTATGTCTGTATAAAGCCTAGTCAAAGCCCTTAAGTTTCTGAAAACTTCTGCCGGCGGTGTCCACTCTTCCAAAGCTCTTTCAGCTCCCATTTGAGCGATAAGGCGGGCATCGATGATGTCTGTTTTGGATTTAATATTCAAGCTCTTTGCATAGTGTTTCACTTTGTTAGGTAGTACTACACAAACTGGCTGACCTAACTCATGTAGATGATAGGCAAGCGGCTCATAATAAATGCCTGTTGCTTCCATTACAAAAACTGCTTGTGGGGCCACAACGGCATGTTTGCGAACCCATTTAAGCAGTTGGTTAAAACCGTGCCTGGAGTGCTCAAATTCGCTAACCGGTGAACAGGTGGTTTGCCCAGTGTTAAACTGCTGGCAAATGCAGGCAGTAAAGGTGCTTTTGGCAATGTCAATACCAATGCACTGACGAAAAATTGTTTGCATTTCTCTGTGAAGGGGTTAAGGTGAACAAATGACCTTTTTTCTCCTTCGTCTTGCCTTTTATTGATTACACTTGCTTATCGGTTGATAGCCTTAAGTACTGTTCAGACTCTGAAGAAAATAAAAGAAAATGGAGATTCCTTTTTTACGGTATAGTTGCAAGCAACTTACCTAGCCCCACATCTCTCATTTTCTCTTTAGCTAATCCGTTAAGTCTAACTTCAACAGAGTAGCAAATAAGGTCTGATACAAAAGTAAAAGCCCCACAAGAAGGCAGGGCCGCAATCAAAACTAACTGCTATGTTCAGTCAGAAACTTAACAGTAATGCGCACTAATGAGAACAGCTAGCAGCGGAGCACCATCCGGTATAAGATACTGAACAGTAGCCGTACCCTTTACAGGATGGAAGTATTTGACGATTCAATAAAATTATACATATTAAAAATGAAGCAAATATTGAGTAAGGCACTAGAAGTTGTGTGGAAAATATTGTACTTACTTTGTGCTTGGTAGTTAGATGACAAATTCTTTATTCCTGCCTCTCATAAACAGGAGCTCTAACTACTTCTCAATTGAGTTCCTTGCTAATAAGTATTGATTTTTTTTATTTTGTATATCACTTCAAATTCTAACCCAATTTACACTTCGATTTTCAATTAGAAAACAATACAGGATTACTTGGAAGTATTATAAGGATGTTGTAAATTAATTGTATTAATTACTATTGATGCATTAATTTAAAAGAGACGATTTCAAAGATTGCAGGCTGAATAAGGGCTAAAGGCAATTTATTATCGTTATAGTTGGATGTTTTTTAAAGGCATGTTGCCTGGTGATTTTGTTCAGATCCATCTTAAAAGTATAGTATTATTATCAAAATTGTATTTTTTTAAATTTATTGCTTGTTGATCTTCTTTAGAACTCACCTAGTAAACCATTTATAAACATAACCAATGACAATGCAACAATTTGATCTCCTGGATAAACCAAAGCAACACAAGTATTTATTAAAAAATGGTATTTTCCTGGAAAGCCAGGAAAAGGATGAAAGCTTTATCGTTCTTTTTAAATTGGATCATTGTTATGCAGTAGTACACTTTGATGTTTGTTGTACTAAAATTATTCACAGCAAGACTTTTGAAAACAAAGAGAAGCTCTACTCATATATCGCACAAGATAAGATACCTGTTTTATCTTAGGATCATTTCAAATGAATTACATTGGGTAGTTATCTTTTGATCATCGCTTCAGGCAATAGGAATATTGTCGAATTAGTGTTATATTAGGTTTAGTGATGTTTATGAAGTTTTAATCTTGTACCAATTTTAGTAACCCATATGAAATATCAAGATGATCCTTCCTTGCAATGGCTAAAAAGAGAGCGCATGATAGGATTTTGGTTGAGCCTGATAAGTATAGTCATTATTATACTTATGACTTACCTCATCTTTAGAACATAATGAGTGCTTTTATATCAACACAATATCTCTGCTAACTCCCTCGTCGCCTTCTGCTTCACTCTGTTACCGCTCCATCTTGCACTTGCTTGAATCTTACTGTAAAATAGACTTGCGTGCCCTCAGCCTCCCGACGTCGGCTGTACCAGGTAAAAAGGTCTCTCTCAGGCAGGGTCGGCAAGCAGTCGTGCCAAACCCTTGCAGCCAAGGATGTACTTTAAGCGTAGAAATACCTGTGTAAGAGTGATTTGCTGGAAAATTTAGTTTCCGCTTACTTGTTTTATTACACGCAGTGAATAAATTATTTATATTTGTTTGTGTTGAGAAGGACAGTGAATTCACTTATTGATATTGAGTTTTACATGTAGGAATAAGTCAAATATAAAAGTTAATGAACCTCTTAAACCAGATATATGTTGACGGCAAAGGGTTTGCTGAGTTGACAGATGACATGGATAAGAGGGTCGTTTTAGAATCAGCCAGGATGTTGCAAGATTATGAAGATGAACTGGAGCAGTATCCCGAGGGTAGAATCAAAATAAGCAAGTTTGGAAGTATTGAAATTACAGGCTTTCCAAAGGAGTTAACAAAAGTTATTAGGAGCGTGCTGCTGGAATAGTCTAAATACGTCCAATTTTAAGGCTATTGAGACCAAATGCTTGCATCGTGGTAAAGTAATTAAAAACAATGGCATTTTTATGCAGTCCTTAGCCCTTCCAGGAAATAAAAGCACGGTGCATGAATGTAATAGATCGCAAAGTCTTTTAACCATTGAATTTCCTCTTCCGAAGCCTTTTTCTCATAGCAACGGAGAAAGATGCTTTCAATAGATTTTCCCTCAATCCGAAATGCTTTAGGGTGCACGGGAAAGCCATTAGGATAAATCGGCTCCCCGGTAAAAGTAGGATAAGATCACAAAACGGACTTTCGTATATTTTTTAGATCATATTAGTTGTTTTTGTCCTGCCTCCTGCATAATTTAGACGCCCTTGGAAATCACCACGCACATAAAAACCTTTAAGCTTTCCCAGCTGACGGGAAGCATAGAACGAATGTTCTCCCAACATTTCAGGGAAAAACTCTTTTGGGTGATTGCTGATGTTACTGACCACACCTTTCAGAAAAACTCCGGTCGACGGTATTTCGCCCTGGTCGAAAAAAAGCAGAACTCCAGCGATATAGTGGCCAAGGTCCAGGCAGTTGTCTGGGAATCTTTTGCTCAAAAGATTGATGATTTTGAAAAAGCTACAGGCCAGAAATTTCAAAGTGGTCTGCAGGTCCTTGTCAAAGTCTCTGTAAACTACCATTCCAATTACGGCATCAAACTCAATGTCGTTGATATCAGTTCAGAATTTACCATTGGTAATCTGGCACGCCAGCGAGAAGAAACCTTAAAGCAGCTGCTCCGTGATTGCCCCTCCTTTATCCGGAAGATGGGGGAGACCTACCACACTTTCAATAAAGGACTCGCTTACAAACCAGTGATCCAAAGAATAGCCCTGGTCACTTCCGCTACAGCAGCCGGGTACGAAGATTTTAAGAATACCATAGAGCATAACTCTTTTGGCTATCGGTTCTGCATCGATAAATACTATACACTCGTTCAGGGAGATGTCAACGCAGCTGCCCTTTGTAGCAGGCTCCATGATATTTGTGCCTCAAAAGTTAGTTATGATGCCGTCATTATCATCAGAGGAGGTGGTAGCCAAACAGATTTCCTGATTTTTGACAATTATGAATTGTGCAGGACCATTGCCAGCTTTCCATTCCCCATCATTACAGGTATTGGCCACCACCGCAATGAATCCATAGCCGACTTAATGGCCCATACCGTTGCCAAAACGCCTACGGAAGCTGCAGAATTTATCATAGCTCATAACCAGGCATTCGAAAAAGCATTATTGGATTTAAGGAACAAAATAGCATCAAAGTCGAAAACTATTGTCGCAGGTAAGATGCTCCAGCAATCCCACCTCCAATCCCTCATTGTCAACAAATCCAGGGATATCATTGCCAGGCACAAAGAGGAGCAAACAAATATCAACCAGGCCATCACCAGCGCTGCACAAAAGATGTTGTATGATAAAAGATCAGAGCTGCAAGCAACCATGAGCAGCGTTATAGCCAATCAAAAACTGGTTATTATCCATAAAAGTAACGAGATTGCTGCCCTTGTAAGCAAAGTAAAACTGAGTTCAAAAACCTTTCACTTCAAACACCAGGATTTATCTCAATTAGGTACTTCCATATTCAACAATGCCAGGAATTTAATCAATCACAGTAAAGCTGAAAGCCTGAATAACTATCAGACGATTACCAATAGCGCCCGATCGATACTTTACAAAGAGAAATTGCACCTTTCCATGGTATCACAGCAAATCTCTATTCAGAGCAAACAAATCGTAAAAGATCATCAAAAGGAATTAAGCAATCTCAGTACAAGTATTAAAACCAATTCAGAAAAGTACTTAGCTGGTCAAAACAAGTCTTTAGATACATTTGTATCCATTTTACGAGTCATGAGCCCTGCGAATATTTTGAGGAAAGGTTTTGCCATTGTTTTCCATGATGGCAAAATCATCACTAATGGCGAGTCGATTCCGGATGGCTCCCAAATTAAGATCAGATTTACCGATACTGTAGTAGAAAGCGTTACAAAAAACAAAACCAAACCCAATGACAGAGACTATATCATATGAAGCAGCATACAACGAACTAAAGCAAATAGCTGCAGAAATAGAAAACGAATCCGTATCAGTTGACGTACTTGCCGATAAAGTAAGCAGGGCCTCCTTTTTGATCAACATCTGCCAGGAAAAATTAAAGTCAACCGAAACCCAGGTAAACAGCATCATCAGCCAAATGGATGGGGGGCAGCTAAAATAACCATTATTCTATTTTTTTCAGAACTTCTACAATATGCATGTTCTTGGTGCCCCCTTCATAAGATAGTTTATCTCCCTCCACTTTATAAGTAAATACAACTGGTTCCTTGAGTAAATCTTTATCGGTTGATTGTTCAAAGGTTTCAATGTATTGATTGCCATTAGTTATAGCTTTCCCCTGGCCTGTAATTTCAAGGCTGTCAGTTTTCCTGTTATAAATAGTAAAGATGAGTCTACCTGATGTTATCGTCTTTGTCAAATTATGAGTTGAACTATTCATTTTAAAGGACCAATCAGGCCCCGTAATAGTTGTTGAAATCATTCGCTATGTTCCTTGTATGTCTTTATTTGTTTGAGCTATTATTTTATTTGTCAGCATAGAGGAACATAGTAATGACAAAATGATGGTAATTGTTTTCATGATGCTCGTTTTATTTTAGGTAAAAGCCTAATGAAAAAAGTTGTCTTTATCATATAATTGCAATGTTTTGAATGTAAAGGCTATGATCTTGCCAGATGAAAGTAAACAAGGGAAGGAGTGATCAGCTTTGGAATGGGGTAGGGGGTAAGAACAAATAATATAATAAATATAATAAATTTCATGACTTTAAAATGATCGCAATGCTTAACCGGCTGAGATAATCACTTCCCTGGGTAGAGGTGTATATAGCAATCTAAAACCTGCAACAAACGAATACCTGGTGAAATCAGAAGATTAGTACTTGCGATTATCAATACCCGAATTTATCTTGTTGGCTTGATTAGGACATTTATAAATATGCCCGTTGTTTACCAACGGGCTATTTCTTTATAGGTGAGAGCCATCCAAATCACAGTTCCCTACCTGTTGAAATAATCTCTCCGCCTCAATGCCTGTACAAAAGGCTTATCCCCAGGCCACTTCTTCGCCTTCCTTTTCTTTTTAAAGGATTCCAGGTGATTCCTTACAGCAGTACTAGTCTTTGAGATCATCTGTACCTCCACATCAATCAGATCCCTTCTATAGGATTCCTCAGCCCTCACCCGCATGATATGCTGCACCGCATCGATATTATAATTCTCGATCTGCCCTGCTGAACGAAGGGGCTATCGGCCGTAAAATAGTGTTAAGTCTATCATTTTTCAGGCATTTTCATTCCCACCTGCACCATGCTTGTTAAGGGTGATTGCACAAAATGGTGTTCGGTAATTTTTCCTTCATCATTAAAACGAAATATATCCACATCCTTTATTTTATAGGACTTATCTGTAGCTTTCTGGCCCATAAAATCGTTTTTCCAGGTTCCGCTCCAGTCACCCCAAACCATTACCAAATCACCATCGGCAACTGATTTTAGATTTTCACCTTTCACATCCGGAAAAGCATTTAGCCATGATGAAACTGATGCTTTAATGCTGTCTATGCCTTTAATAGCATCCATACTTCCATCTCCATAATCAACAGCGTCAGGAGTCACATTTTTTAGAGCCATATCGATATTGTGTGCATTGATGCCATCGACACTTTCAAGCGCGATCTTTTTGTTTCTCTCTTCTTTGTTTTCGCCGGCTGTGTCCATTTTTTCATTGGAAGCAGTTGTTTGTGGATTATTACAGGCTGCAAAAAATAAGCAGGCAACAGGGATAAGAAGGAATATCCTTTTCATATTTTTAGATTTTTGGATTAAAAAAATATAAAGAAGCTGTCAGGTTTTTTCTGATGATGAGATCCTCTCTGATGCCTTCATCGGCCTAGCGAATTTTATTTTAGATCAACCACATACAATGGCCTTTCTAAGCAGTTGGATTTCCTTAATACGAAGGGGTGCAGGATTTTGTTCAATACTTTTTTCCTCCAGGAGGGAACAATTGCGGCTTTGCCGTATAAAGGTAACAATAAAATTGACTTCCAGTCTACTAGTCCAAATACATACCAAGGATGAAGAAGGGAAGTTCATTGAAGGACCTCGTATATTGAAAGAAACACTATAATAAAGGCAATAGATAACACAGACTCACACGTAACTTGGGTTTAAGTAGTTCGGTTTGCTTCGCTCTTGCTTGCAAGCTTAGAAACGGGCGATAGGGACGCGTCCACGACATCTCAAGCTACGTGTAGCCTTGTCCTTTAACGACTTTTTATTTGGACATTATTCATCATTCATCCTTCCACATTCGTCATTCAAATCATTTTCCTTTTATCTCAGGCTAATTCTTATTTCCCTCGGCATTGCAGAGAATTATATCTCTACCCATTGGTTTGTAAAAAGATATAAAGAACTGACCCTCTAAAGATATTGCTGGTTTTATGTTGTGAGTTCAAGCCAAGCTAATCATCATCTTCATTATCCTGCCAGTCCATGTAAGATTGATACCATTCCCATGAATCATCTAAAATCCTGGCTGCTATTTCAGGAAGCTTTGCGTAATCTGTTTCTATTGTATTAAGGAACTGGACCAACAAGGTCCAATTCTCCACTTCCCCTTGCAAATTGATAAAGGAGTAGAACTTGTAATAACTATCTTCCGCTTGCTTTAGATGCCCTTCTAAACATTCAATGATAGAAACAGGATTTTCTGTATGTACAATAACAGCATTGCTGTCATCATTCATTGGATTATCTGCAAGTAAAAATTTGTCCATGAATATACTGGTTGATCAGTAAGTTACATAATTAATGTTGACTATACTATTTCATGTGCCAACGGATCTATGCCGATGCGTTACACCTGATCAAGCCACTTATCATGTTATAGATATGGAGGCTTATTCATTAGCCTTAGTTGCTATGAAGGAACAAATTCCATTTTTATGTTTGAAATATATTTCAGACGGTGCTGTTAGTTATTCAAATATCCTGGCAAAGTGATTTCCCAAATGGTTGCGCATAGCATTGCGGAACAGTTCCGGTGAGCCATTCTCAATAATGTCCACCAGCCCTTTATGTGACACAAACCTTTTTGTATTTGCCGGCTTTTTCAGCAATCCACTGTGGTGCACATAATCAAAAATTGGTAACAGCAATTTCTGGAACTTCTTCAGTGTATTATTTCCTGTTATTTCGTATAGCTTACCATGGAAAGCAATTTCATGTTCGATATTGAACAAATAATGCTCCGTTTCATGGGGCTCGTTGCTTACTATTTTTTTCAATTCATCAATATCTTCTTTCTTCACCCGGTGAAAGATGAAATCCGCCATGCCTATTTCCAGGACCAGGCGCAATTCAAACATATCTTTTAAAGTTTCCTGGTCAAGGATATAAGGGTTCATGCTTTTATCAATGATGCCAAAGAGGTCCGGACTTGTAATCACAGCACCCTTCTTCTTTTTGGATTCAATAAGTCCCATGACCCGCAGGCGCAGCAGTGCTTCCCGGATCACAGTACGGCTAACACCCAGGGTTTCTGCCAGTTCAATTTCTTTAGGAATAGCATCCCCCACCTTCAGTTTTCTTTGCTGCAGTAAACCTACCAGATTGGCTTCCACTCTGTCCACCAAAGAACTGGTGTCTATAGATTTCATCTCTTCTTTAACAGATGCCTCTATCATAGAAATTAATTATGTAATACTTAATAATATATAAAGATAGGGTTTTAAGCAAGATGTTATCATTAATTTAAAAATATTTAGAGAAAAAAGAAAATTATTTGGTGAATTAAACTTTTTACTTACCTTCATTATGTCATACATAATACCTAAAGTAAACCATTATGAAGAGAGCAATTGCTTGTCAGCGACTGCTATTACTATTAGCAGGATTCTTTGTATGGATCACCATCCATGCACAAACAAAACAGGTTACGGGAAAGGTAACCAGCGAAGATGGCTCGCCGCTGGCGGGCATCAGTATTACAGTAAAAGGAAAGCCTTCCGGCACCCAAACTGCAGCAGACGGTACCTACTCCATTTTGGCTGATGCCAATGATGTACTCGTATTCAGTTCCGTAGGTCATGAGCCTGCAGAAGTATCGATAGGTGCCTCCAACATTCGTAATGTTTCCCTGAAAACGTCGGATAAAAAAATGGATGAGGTAGTTGTGGTGGGCTATGGCAAGCAAAGTCGCCGCACGCTCACAGGTGCTGTATCCAGTGTGGATCAGCGGGTGTTGGAATCTGCACCTCGCACCAATGCTGCGACAGCCTTGCAGGGAACCGTATCGGGTTTGAGAGTACAGCAAACATCCGGGGCCCCCGGTGCTACACCCAATATCGTTTTCCGAGGTGGAACTGATTTTGGAGGTGGTGGTTCCCCTCTGTTTATCGTAGATGGTATCATCGTTCCCTCTTTATATGGGATCAATGCAGAAGATATTGAATCTATGGACCTTTTAAAAGATGCCGCTTCAACAGCCATATACGGTGCCCGTGCTTCCAATGGAGTTGTGCTGGTAACGACGCGCAAAGGCAAGAAAGGCAAAACACAGGTTAATTATAACTATAAATACGCTCAAAACTATGTGCGCCGCAATCCAGTGGAGTACCTTAGTGCAGCAGACTATATTAAGTGGAACCGGCGTGGCTTAGCCAGTCGCTATGAAGCTGCCATTGCCAGTGGGTCCACTGCTGATGCCAACAATGCCAAAGGTCAGATAACGGGTTCCTGGGGTTGGGCGCCGGCTGCAGCCTGGACGGCTAAAGACGGCAAATACAGCACTCAGTTGGTAACGGATGCCAACAGGAATTTACTGAATGATCCGCAATGGAATTTACTGGTGGATCCTAATCCGTTCAATTCCAGTCAGGTGGACAGCATCCTGTTCCGTTCCATTTCTCAACGGGAACTGGAAGATCTGATCCTTCAGGAAAGCAGTCTGCAGGAACATTACCTGAATGTATCAGGGGCAAATGAACAGGGCAATTTTGCTTTAGGTTTAGGGACCATTAAAGATGTGGGTATGGTCGTAGGATCTTCTTTAAAAAGGTTCAACCTGAATTTTAATGGTGGGCTGAATGTAGGCAAGGCTTTGAAATTGGGCCTGAATGTGAATGCGTATAACGATAAATCAGTGCCCTCTTATCTTACTGCAGATAATAGCGGTGGTTTGACCGGCGGATTGATCCAAAGGTTTGGCGGTATCGCACCCACTGTGCGCCTAACGCATGATTCCTCCGGCGCTATTTTGCCTGGTGTAGACGCCAGCACATTGGGAAATCCACTTTACTTTAAGGATAAATTCCTGAACAACACACTGGAGCAGCGTTTTGCCGGTGGAGTAAACCTTGAGTACACCATACTGCCTTATTTGAAAGTGTTGGCCTCCGGTTCTGGTTTTATACGCTACAACAACAATGAAACCTTCAACAAGGAATATCAGAATGGTACCGGTGGCGCCATCATTAATACGCGCAGGGCTTCTTTCGCCATTAACCGTTATTATCAATACAACTATAATGCTTTCCTCCAGTTTGACAAGAATTATAACCGTCACAATATAACAGCCATGGCTGGTGGTGAATATTTCGAACGCAAGAATAACTATTTCAGAGCAGCTGCTACAGGCCAGGGAACTGACGTAATTCCTTACCTGACCGGGGCTACACTTTCAGAAGGTGTACCTCAATCTGGTTATGATCTCTGGCACCGGATGACTTCCGCTATAGGCCGTGTGAATTACGGTTATGGAAACCGTTACCTGCTTACAGTTAACCTGCGCTACGATGGCACTTCCAAACTAAAGGACAACCGTTACGGCTTCTTCCCCGGTATTTCAGCCGGCTGGAATATGCACAATGAAGACTTCTTTAATAAAATACCGGGCAGCCAGGTGATCTCTACTTTCAAGCCAAGGATCAGCTGGGGTAAGAATGGGAATATCAATGATGATATCCTTGGTGATTTTGCCACCAACCTGGTGTATAACAACCTTGGCATTTACAATGGCTACACTGGTTATGGCGCCACAAGCCTCATCAATACCGCACTGGTTTGGGAAAGCGCTACATCCACCAATTTCGGTTTAGACCTTGGTTTGTTCAACAACAGGCTTACCATTATCACTGACTATTTTATACGCAATGTTTATGATAAATTGGCCAGCCTGAGCATTCCAAGGTGGACTGGTTATTCAGGCTTTACCACCAACCTGTCACAGTTACAGAACAGGGGGATAGAAATGGATCTGAAGGCCAACATATTAAGGCCAACAACACCAGACGGTCTGCGTCTTGACCTGGGTGCCAACCTGTTTCATGTGAAGAACTTCGCTAAAACGCTCCCTGACAACGGACTGGAAAAGAACAGGCAGGGCGCTATCCAGATTTATGATGAGAAATCCGGCCAATTGGTTTGGGTAGGCGGCTTGCAGGAAGGCGAAAGAGTGGGTCTGGATGAAATTTATGCGCCTATGTATGATGGCATCTACCGTACACAAGCTGAATTGGATAAAGATGCCAATGTATATAATACATTTCTGCCTTATACCAACAAGCGTGTAAGACTCATGGGTGATGCCCGCTGGCTGGACCGCGACGGCAACGATACCATCAACAGCTTTGATTATGTATATGTTGGACGCACGACTCCAACACTGCAGGGCGGTTTTAATACATTCTTTGGCTGGAAAGGACTGAGCCTGTTTGCGCAAATGGATTATTCCTTAGGCTTCAAGATAGCGAACCAATCATGGTTAAGAGGTATGAGCCAGGTGCAGGGTTCACAAAATGGTCCGGTTGATATCAAAGACACCTGGACCCCGGAAAACCCGGATGCCAAATATCCCCGGTACTATTGGGCTAATTATGGCAGGAACTTTTTTACAGATGCAGGCGGTGGCACTACCGCACCTGCCAACTACTGGCAAAAAGGCGACTATCTGGCTTTAAGAGAAGTAACACTTAGTTACGATTTTTCACGTGCTTTCTTAAAGAAGAAATTAAACAACAAAGTGCAGTCGTTCCGCCTCTATGTTTCAGGTTCCAACCTGATTTACTTCACCGGATATGATGGCACCTTGCCGGAACAGGGCGGTAATGATGTAGGCCGATTCCCCTTACCACGCCGCGTAACCTTTGGTGCTAACATTACTTTATAAACAGATTAAAGAAACAGAGCAATGAAAACAATCAAAATAAACTATATAGCGATTGCCCTTGCCGCGGGGCTGCTTACCTTCACTTCCTGCGAAAAAAGACTGGAGGAAGTGACTGCAGGAACTTCTATCCCTCAGCAGGCAGTACTCACAGATCCTAATGCTGCTGTGGGCCTGTATAATGGACTTTATTCCTCTTTTCGAACTTATCATAGTGCATTATTCACCTTAGGTGAAATGCGTTCGGAGATCTGGGCTGATGGGCTATATACAGAATCTGAAGATGCAGGTGCAAAACAATATTACACACATAACATCAGCAGGGACAATGTACCGGCAACCGAATGGGCTGGCTTTTACAATTTGATCGACAGGTTGAATACGGTGATCACTCTCTTTCCTCAGTCACCTCTGGAGGCTGCCAAAAGAGACCGTTATCTGGCTGAAGCTTATGGCATGCGTGCGTATGTTTATTACACCTTGTTGAAAACCTGGGGTGGTGTTCCCATCAGTACAACGCCTGTGACTGGTGTAAGCAACCTGCCTGAATTGTATCGTGAAAGAGCCAAACCGGAAGATGTAATGAAGCTCATAAAAGAGGATATAGAGCAATCACTGCGGTTGTTCAATGGTGACAATAGTTTTAACCCACTGAGCAGCAAACGTATTTATTGGAGCCGCCCGGCAACCTTAACGCTGAAGGGTGATGTGTACTTATGGTCTGCCACAAATTTCAATGGCGGTACTGCTGATCTGACCACGGCAAAGCAGGCTCTGGAAGAAGTTAAGAATCAGCCCACGCTTGGTTTGAATGCTAATTATGCGGATAACTTCAATCCGGACAGGGAAGTTAATAACAAGGAAATCCTATTCGCCATCAATTTTGAAAAAGATCAGGCAACTATAAGCGCCTATGGCAACATCCTTGTGAATACTACACAGGCAGGGACTCTTTATATAGATCCTGCAACAGGCCAAACCGTTGCTAATGCATATCCTTTAGTGGCAGGGGCCAGTCGTATTGGCCTTTCACCAGACATGATTAATAAACTCACATCAGGACAATCAGACCAGCGTATCAGCAATACCTTCCGGGTCATGTATAGAAAAAGTGGCAACACTTATTCATCTGCCGGTGTACTGCTCACGAAATTCATTGGTAAATCAGATGCAGGCATACAGGTGTATAGTACAGATTTCCCGGTTTACCGCTATGCAGATGTTTTACTGATGCTGGCAGAAGCTAAAACAAAGCTTGGAGAAGATCCTTCTATCGAGATCAACGCCATAAGGGAAAGAGCCTATGGCAGCGGATATACACCATTGGTAAATGGTTCTGTTCAGCAGAACATGGCAGCGATACTGGAAGAAAATCTGCGTGAGTTTATTGGCGAAGGCAAGCGTTGGTGGGCCTTGAGAAGAGCAGGCAACGAATTCGTGTTCCAATATATAAATCCGCAGTATTTAGCTCCTTCCAATACTTATAAATTACTGTTACCCATTTCACGGGATATGTTGAACCTGGATCCAAAACTGGAGCAGACGCCAGGTTATTGATTGTTTTGAAAATTCAACTGTTTAAGATATAAACACCAAATATGAAAATTGAGCACTTACAAGGATTAGTGGCGGCGCCTTTTACGCCCATGCATCAGGATGGTTCATTAAACTTATCATTGATACCCCAGTATTACGAGTTACTTAAAAGCAATTATATTACCGGTGCTTTCATCTGCGGTTCAACTGGTGAAGGTGTTTCCATGACTACCGAAGAAAAGAAAGCAGTTACAGATGCCTGGGCTGACGTCACCCGGAATGATAAAGATTTCAAAGTGATGCTGCTGGTAGGTGGCACCAGCATTGCAGATTGCATAGACCTTGCAAAACATGCAAAAAAGGTGGGCATCTATGCTGTTTCATTTACAGCACCTTTTTACTTCAAGCCTGCCAATGTGACCAGGCTGACTGATTGCTGCAAGGCCATTGCAGATGCTGTTCCTGATATGCCTTTTTATTACTACCATATACCTGTGCTTACGGGTGTAGGCTTTGCCATGTACGACCTGCTGCAAGCAATTGATGGCAGGGTGCCTAACTTTGCAGGTATCAAATACACCCATGAAGATTTCATGGATTTTCTTTCATGCCTGCGTTTTAAGGATGGCAAATATGATATGCTGTGGGGAAGGGATGAAAACATGCTCTCGGCATTGGTACTAGGTGCCAAAGCTTCGGTAGGCAGTACCTTCAATTATGCGGCACCACTTTATTACAGACTGATCGATGCCTTTAATAATGGAGATATGGAAACAGCACAGGCATTGCAGCAAAAATCCATCGACATGATCCGGCTGTTGGGCAAATTTGGCGGCATCGCTACAGGCAAAGCTTATATGAAATTGGCCGGCCTGGATTGCGGTGAATTCAGGATTCCTGTTACCAACATGAGTGCTGAAGCTTTTGAAAACTTCAGCAAGGATGTAGCAGCTTTATCATTTGATGCATTCAAATCTGTTATTCCGGAACTGGTAAAATCGTGAGGACTTTCAGGTGAGATGTTTCCTGCTTCATAAGATATTCATACTTGTATTCATTGTAAATACACAAACGATGTTAGCACAAATAAACACAGGCATACAGATTGATTGGAGGATAGCAGCCACCTTACCAGCATCCCCGGACAATGATCAACCGCTGGGGCAGGCAGGAACCCTGGCGGGCATTCATAACAATGTTATGATCATTGCGGGAGGTGCTAATTTCCCGGACAAAGCACCCTGGAATGGCGGCAAAAAAAGGTACTACAAGGATGTGTTTGTGTATGAAATGGATACGAGGGATGTGACCAGGAAACTGGACAAGGTTTTTCAGTTATCCTTGAATACGGCCTATGGCGCCAGCTGCTCTTCATCAAGAGGGATCGTTTATGCGGGAGGAGAGAACGAATCAGGAATTTCGGATCAGGTGATCTTGTTGCGATGGGATCCTGTTGGGAAAAAAAATTTAATCAATGATCTGCCCTCTCTTCCATTTCCAGTAACTAACGCAGCGGCAACATGCCATGGCAACAGGGTATTTGTAGCGGGAGGTGAAACTGCTGATGGCGGCGTTTCGTCAAAGTTCTTAAGCCTTGACCTGGCCAATGTTTCCTCCGGATGGAAGCAGTTGGCAGATCTTCCTAAACCCATTTCACATGCAGTTATGGTGGTACAGTCAAATGGAGATCAGGATGCTATCTATATCCTGGGCGGAAGAAAAAGAAATGCCAGCGGCATCAGTGACCTGTATGCATCTGTGTATGCATTTGATTTTTTGAAAAACCAGTGGCAAGAAAAAAGGTCATTACCTTATCCTTTATCTGCAGGAACAGGAGTTGCAGCAGGTAGTCATTCCATCCTTTTGTTTGGCGGCGATAAAGGTGAAACCTTTCAAAAAGCGGAAAGACTGATCGCTGCAATCAGTAAGGAAAAGGATGAAAAGAAAAGAGAAGAGTTGAACCGGGAAAAGATCAATGTCCAATTAGCGCATCCGGGTTTCAGCAAAGAAGTTTTGCAGTATAACACGATTACAAATAAATGGTCTATTGGAGGGTGTATTCCTTTTGATGTGCCTGTAACTACCACTGCATGTAAATGGGGTAAATATGTAATCATACCAAGTGGTGAGATAAAGGCAGGTGTGAGAACACCACTGGTATTGGCAGGAAAGATAATTAGTAAATGAAAGAAAAAATAACTGACATTATCTAATAGCAAATGAAATACTCAAAAAACTATCCATGGATATTGGTCGGGCTGTTGTGGGGGGTGGCTCTTTTGAACTACATGGACAGGCAGATGCTATCCACAATGAAGCCCTCCATGCAAATGGATATTGCAGAATTGCAGTCGGCCACCAACTTTGGCTACCTAATGGCTATCTTCCTTTGGATCTATGGATTTATGAGTCCTGTTTCAGGAATTATTGCGGATAAGTTTAATCGCAAATGGCTGATCGTGGGCAGTCTTTTTGTATGGTCTGGTGTTACTTATACTATGGGGTATGCTACAAGCTTTAACCAGTTATACTGGCTAAGAGCCATAATGGGCGTAAGTGAGGCCCTGTATATCCCTGCAGGACTATCACTAATCGCTGACTTCCATGCTCCCAAATCAAGATCGCTGGCCGTGGGCATCCACATGACCGGGCTTTATATGGGACAGGCACTCGGCGGCTTTGGCGCTACAATCGCGGCAGAATATTCCTGGAAGGAGACCTTTCACACCTTTGGACTGATTGGTATTGTTTATTCGACTGTATTGATCCTGTTCCTCAAAGAGAAAAAGGGCGGAGTGGAACAAGGTACTGAAATGGATATAATAAAACCGAAGGACAACACATCGCTATTTAAAGGTTTGGGCATACTATTTACCAATATTTCCTTTTGGATCATCCTCTTTTATTTTGCAATACCAAGTCTGCCAGGCTGGGCCACTAAAAACTGGCTGCCTACGCTCTTTGCCAATAACCTGCAAATAGAAATGGCAAAAGCAGGTCCATTATCTACCATTACTATTGCAGCTTCCTCTTTCCTGGGTGTCATCTTTGGCGGTATTTTGTCCGACCGGTGGGTACAAAAAAATATAAGGGGCAGGATATATACCAGTGCCATCGGTCTGGCGTTGACCATCCCTTCCTTACTGCTCATAGGTTTTGGTCATTCATTAGTTCATGTGATTGGCGCTGCGTTTTGTTTCGGCTTTGGGTTTGGGATGTTCGATGCCAACAATATGCCTATTCTTTGCCAGTTTGTTTCTTCCAAATACAGGGCTACGGCTTATGGACTGATGAACATGACCGGAGTATTTGCGGGGGCATTCATTACAGACCTGTTAGGCAAGTCAACTGATGCAGGCAGTCTGGGCAAAGACTTTGCTATGCTAGCAGGTATTGTGCTGGTCGCTCTCATTATTCAGCTTTATTTCCTGCGCCCGAAAATGAATGATTTTGTGGATGTGCAGACTGAAAATGCGCAGAGTGAAAAAACATTTGAAGCTATTAATGAAATATAATTAACTGTTATTCAACTTAGTTTTCCTCATCCAAGAATAAATAACGTTTTGGATGAGGAACATCATTAATTGAAAAAGAATGAAGACGCAAAAAATTATCTATTGGTTTTGTTTCTGCTGTTTATTATTGTACACGCAGATTAGTAATGCACAAACCAAATCCTCATCAAACTTTAAATCATCCTTACCCGGTGGCATCCGGATCTCATACATCTCACCACTGATCCCTACAATAAAAAAGTTTGACTTTAATCCACTGCTCCGTATCCGTGTTTATGTTCCTGCGGGTAAGCCTTTGAGTTTAAAAAGCCTTGGTTTAACATTAGATAAAAATGCTGTTGATGCCATTGAGGAACTAAAGGTATATAACACCAAGAACGAGCCGACAATTGCCAAAAGCTCAATCCTCCTTGCAACAGTGAATAAACTCTCCGGCCAAATAGATATTCCATTTGACCTGGAAGCTTATCCCGGCATTACATATGTATTATTAATAGTTAAGTTGAAAGATGATGCAGATATTGATAAAAAGTATATTGCTAAGGTCACTCATTTTACCACTGCAACGGGTGAAAAGTTAAAGACACCAGAATTGGAAAATTCTTTGGAAACAAAGACTTCATCTATTCACCGGCTTGGAATCACTGTCCGTTCGGCCTGGGAAGACAGTGTACACACTTACAGAATTCCAGGATTGGCTACAACAGATAAGGGGACATTGATTGCAGTATATGACGCACGGTATGATAATACCAGGGATTTGCCCGGAAACATTGATGTAGGCATGAGCCGTAGCACCGATGGAGGCAAAACATGGGAGCCAATGAAGATCATAATGGACATGGGAGCGCCGCATGAAAACAATGGTGTTGGAGATCCTGCCGTTTTATTTGACCCTGTAACAAAAAAGATTTGGGTGGCTGCATTATGGAGCAAGGGCAACCGTTCCATTGCAGGGTCAGAACCTGGGCTTTCTCCCGATACGACCGGTCAGTTTGTTTTAGTAAGCAGTGATGATGATGGATTAACCTGGTCAAAACCTTACAGCATTACAAACCAGGTAAAAGATCCCAAATGGCATTTATATTTTAATGGTCCGGGGACTGGCATTACTATGAAAAACGGTAATCTTGTTTTTGCCTCACAATACTGGGACGAATCGAAGAAGCCAGGCATTCCACATTCATCTATAATATACAGTGGAGATCATGGCAAAACATGGAAGAGTGGCATTGGCGCCAAGTCGAATACAACTGAAAGCCAGGTGGTGGAAACTACCCCAGGCACATTAATGCTGAACATGCGGGATAACCGGGGAAAGTTCAGAAGCGTCGCAACAACAAAAGACATGGGTAAAACTTGGGTAGAACATCATACCTCGTATGAAGCATTGCCTGACCCGGTTTCAATGGCAAGCCTTATCAAAGCAAGGGTGAATGTAAAAGGAAAAATGAAAGATGTTTTATTTTTCAGTAACGTTAACTCAACTTCAGCTAGATTCAATACAACCATCAAAGCAAGTCTTGATTTAGGTGAATCGTGGTTGCCAGAGAATGAAGTTGCACTTGATTTTAGGTCAACTTATGGATATTCTGCCCTGACAAAAATTGATGATCATACCATCGGCATTTTATATGAGGGTACAAGAGATCTTTACTTCTTACGTATTCCAGTAAGTGATATCATTAAATAATAAAGAGAAATCAATGCGGCCGCATTTTTCAATAAAGTGTTTACTGGGTGCACTGCTGGTTTGTATAAATGTCTTTGTATCTGCACAGCAGGCTACCATCCTAAAGGTTGCCTGCATTGGCAACTCTGTGACTTTTGGAGCAGGGCACAAGAAACCGCAATTGACGTCCTATCCCTCCGTCCTGCAGCAATTGATGGGACAGAGATATACGGTTAAAAACTTTGGTCATAGCGGGGCTACACTACTGCGCAAAGGCCATAACCCTTATTATAAGACCAAGGCATTTGCGGAGGCATTGGCATTTGCGCCTGATATAGCTATTGTACATTTAGGTTTGAATGATACCGATCCACGGAACTGGCCTGATTACAGGGATAACTTTGAACCTGATTACGCCTGGCTGATAGATACATTAAGGAAAGTAAATCCGGTTATTCAAGTGTTTGTCTGCAGGCTTACACCCATATTTAACGGGCATTCAAGGTTCAAGTCTGGCACAAGAGACTGGTATTGGCAAATTCAGGAATTGATTCCTGCAATAGCTAAGGCTAACCATACGGCGCTAATAGATTTGTATACGCCCTTGCACAACCGTCCTGATTTGTTTGCTGACAATTTACATCCTGACGCTGAAGGCGCTTCTATCATAGCTCATACCGTCTATAAGGCTTTAACCGGAGATGTGGGCGGTTTGCAAATACCGTCCATATTTACTGATGATATGGTATTGCAGCGTGAGCAACCCATTTATTTTTATGGTAAAGCCAATGCAGGCACTCTGGTTGAAGTGACCTTTCATATGGATAAGCAAAAAACAGTTGCCGATGAGTATGGCAACTGGAAAATTGCCTTTCCTGCTATGCAGGCGGGTGGTCCATATGAGGCTAGCATTAAAAATCAGCAGTCGGTAATTACCCTGAAAAATGTATTGATTGGCGAAGTGTGGTTATGTTCTGGCCAGTCGAATATGGCATTCCAACTGCAGCATGCTATTGGAGGAAAAGAAGCGATTCAGGAAGCTTCAAGACTCTCCAGGCTTCGTCTCTTCAAATACAATCAATTGGCAGAGACCAATGCTGCTGCCTGGGATTCTCTAACCTTGGATAAAATCAACAAGCTGCAATACTTTTCTGGCCATTGGAAAATTACTGATTCCCAATCGGCTGCCGACTTTTCAGCCATTGCTTATTTCTTTGGCAAAAAGCTAACTACTGAAGAAAACATTCCTATTGGTCTAATACAGGTAGCTGTAGGCGGTTCGCCCATAGAATCATGGATTGACAGATATACCATGGAGCATGATGAGCAATTGGTTGATATTTTAGACAACTGGCGTAAATCTGACTTTATACAGGCTTTCTGCCGTGAGCGGGCAGATGTGAATTTAAAGAATGCCATCAAAGCCAACCAGCGTCATCCCTATGAACCCTGTTACAACTATGAAGCCGGTATTGATTCTTTAACCCGCTTTCCTATAAAGGGCGTACTATGGTACCAGGGCGAAAGCAATACGCACAATCCAGAAGCCTACCAAGCACTATTTAAGACAATGGTACGCAGCTGGAGAAAGAAATGGGGTTATGATTTTCCTTTTTATTTCGTGCAACTATCGTCCATTGACCGTCCGTCATGGCCTCATTTCAGGGAAATACAGCGCAAATTGCAAAAAGAGGTTCCCAACGTTTATATGGCTGTGAGTTCAGACCTTGGCGATTCCTTAGATGTGCATCCGACAAGAAAAAGAGAAGTAGGGGAGCGCCTGGCGCTTTTAGCGGAACGATATACTTACAACAAAAATATCCCGGCAGAGGGCCCGATGGTAACATCTGCGAAGCAAGACAGCAAGAGCGTTATTATTGATTTTTCTTTTGCAAAGAAGTTATCTGCTTCAAACAATGAACAGCTAACAGGCTTTGAGCTGGTTACCACCAAAGGATTACTAATTCCCGCACAAGCAAATATTGTTAGTGGTAATAAAGTAAAGATTAGTTTACCTGCTAACGAAAAAATAAAAGCTGTAGCATATGCCTGGCAACCATTTACCCGTGCTAATCTGGTGAATGAGGCAGGCTTGCCAGCTTCTACTTTCTACCTTACCTTAAACAAACAGTATAATGAGTTATAGCAAAGAAGACCTTCTGAATCTGAAAGAGTTTTATAGCAACCAATTACTGAACGACACTATTCCCTTCTGGTTTCCCCGTTCTTATGACCAGGAGCATGGTGGCTTTTTACTGATGCGTGATGCTGATGGTAGTCTGATCGATGATGATAAAGCAGTTTGGATCCAGGGGCGCGCAACCTGGTTGTTGTCTACATTATATAACACGGTAGAGAGGAAACAGGAATGGCTGGAAGGGGCAAAGCTGGGATATGATTTCCTGAACAGGCACTGTTTTGATACAGATGGCCGGATGTTCTTTCATGTCACAAGAGATGGCAAGCCGGTTCGCAAAAGAAGGTATTTCTTCTCTGAAACATTTTATGTCATTGCGACGGCTGCCTATGCCAAAGCCAGCGGAGATGAAGAAGCTGCCAGCAACGCCAGGAAGATATTTGGTGAGTGCATTGCATATGCCAGCGGTGAGAAGATGCTACCCCTTAAGTTTACGGATACACGCTCTGCTAAAGGTATAGGCGCTCCTATGATCATGATCAACACCGCGCAACAACTGCGTGAAACTATAAATGATGAGCGTTGTGACGAATGGATTGAAAAATGGATACAGGAAATAGAAACCTACTTCGTAAAAGATGACATTCGCTGTGTAATGGAACAAGTTGCTCCCGATGGTAGCATTATTGATCATATTGATGGGCGTACACTGAATCCGGGGCATGCTATTGAAGGGGCCTGGTTTATTTTGCAAGAAGCGGTCTACAGGAATAATGATCCCCATCTGATTGAGCTTGGCTGTAAAATGCTGGACTATATGTGGGAAAGAGGTTGGGACAAACAGTTTGGCGGCATATTATACTTCAGGGATGTATACAACAAACCTGTGCAGGAATACTGGCAGGATATGAAATTCTGGTGGCCGCATAATGAAACCATCATTGCTACCTTGCTCGCTTACCTGGTGACAGGTAATCAGAAATATGCGGACTGGCACAGGATGGTGCATGATTATTCGTACCAGCATTTTCATGATCAAAAGAGGGGAGAATGGTTTGGTTACCTGCATCGTGATGGCACCATTGCACAAACGGCTAAAGGCAACTTATTCAAAGGGCCTTTTCATTTACCCAGGCAGGAGTGGTACTGCCTGCAAATACTTAATGATTATTTAAAAAAGGAAGAAACTATTCACCTCGGCAGCTATTCGAATACATAGAAGGATTAAAACATTGTGCATAAGGTTGTTCAGCAAATAAATGAGTGCTGTTCTTTATTGTTAAGCACGATTGTATCAAATCTTTTCAGAAAAATGAAGTAGTTGTTCAATAGTCAAGCTGAAGATCATGAAAAAAAAGCTTTTACAATTTATCACTTATCTCTTATTCATTAACGGTTCTATTTCTGCCCAGTTGCAGAAACCAGTACTGCATGATAGCTTGTTTTCTACTTACTATCACCAGAGAGTTACACTTTTCAAAAGTATTCCGCAAACAAAAGGAGATATCATCTTTTGGGGAAATAGCATAACTGATGGAAACGAATGGGCAGAATTGTTTGCTGACCTTCGCATCAAGAACCGTGGTATCAGCGGTGATGTGACAGCAGGTCTCATTCACCGCATAGATGAAATAATAAATCGCAGACCTGCAAAAGTATTCCTGCTCATAGGTACCAACGATCTGGCCAGAGGTATTGCTTCTGATAGCGTTGTGAAAAACATTTTATGGATCGCTGATTACTTGAAACAGGAAATACCGGCAACTAAATTATATGTACAAAGTATTTTCCCGGTAAACAGCTCTTTTGGAAAATTCGCCGGACATATGAGCAAGGCCGAAGAAGTGAAAAAGGTAAATGATCAATTGAGCAGGAATGCAATGGCGCATCACTATTTCTTTATTGATCTTTACTCCTCGCTGGTCGATGCCGATGGCTGGTTAGATGCCCGGTACACTAATGACGGCCTGCATCTCACCGGTGAAGGTTATATGTTATGGAAGCACCTTATTTATCCTTATGTGTATGACAGGCCAAAGCAAGCATCTTTAATACCATTACCACAAAATATAGAATGGAAAAAGGAAAAGTTTCCTTTATACGCAAGTAACGCAATCGTGATCAATGATAAGGCAATACTAAAAGAGGCTCGTTTGCTACAGCATGAAATGCAGCGAATAGGCAAAACGTTGCAAATAATTGACAGGGCTGTTGCTACTGATCCGCAAATTGAATTAAAGCTGGGTAAGGTAGATGCACCTCAATCATCAGAAGCTTACCATTTAATAGTAAATGCTTCAAAGATCACCCTGACCGCCAATACTGCTCATGGTATCTTTAATGGTCTGCAAACATTGTTTCAATGCATGAGGAGTGGTGTCATGGTCGATGGCTGTGAAATTAAAGACTGGCCTCAATTCTCCTGGCGGGGATACATGGTTGATGTTGGCAGGAATTATCAATCCATGGATCTCCTGAAGCAGCAGATTGAAATAATGTCTCACTACAAGCTGAATATCTTTCATTTCCACCTGACGGAGGATGTTGCCTGGCGGCTTGCTTTCAGGCAATACCCAAAATTAACCGCTCCACAAAACATGCTGAGAGATAAAGGCTTGTATTATTCTGAAAATGAGTTGAATGAACTCATAGCCTTCTGTAAAGAAAGATACATCACTTTGATCCCTGAAATTGATATGCCTGGCCATAGTGCAGCTTTTACAAGGGCTTTTGGCTTCGATATGCAAAGTGACAGCGGCCTGGCCATTGTAAAGAACATTCTGAAAGAATTTTGTGCAACATACGATGTGCCTTATTTGCATATTGGCGGAGATGAAGTGAAGATCACTAATAAGAACTTTCTTCCTGAAATAACAGCATTGATTCACCGCCATAACAAGAAAACCATAGGCTGGGATCCTGGCGGCAACCTGGATAAAAAGACCATACGGCAATTGTGGATGAAAGATGGAGCCGTGGATAAAGCATGTACCTATATTGATTCGCGTCATCTTTACCTGAACCACATGGACCCATTGGAAAGCGTAGTTACCATTTTTCATAGACAACTGGGTGACAGAATGAAAGAGGATAAAAATATATCAGGAGGAACGCTCTGCATTTGGCACGACAGAAGAGTAGCAAAAGAAGATGATTTCTTGAAAATGAACCCCGTTTATCCTGGCATGTTGGCTTTTTCAGAAAGAAGCTGGCGCGGTGGTGGTTATCAGGGATGGATCACCAATTTTATTCAGTCAAAAGCAGATACTGCCTTTACTCAATTTGAACAGCGGCTGATGGAGCACCGTGATCAATATTTTTGTGGTCTGCCTTTCCCTTACGTTAAGCAATCTTTTACAGTTTGGAACTTGTATGGGCCTTATGAAAATAGCGGTAATCTCTCTAAATGCTTTGAACCGGAAAATAAATCATTCAATGAAAGTAAATCAGTTTCATCACTGTATGTAACGGGTGGTACAATTGTATTACGCCATTGGTGGCATCCTCTGGTACAAGGCGTTATAATGAACCCTAAAGAAAATACAACCTGGTACGCCACAACCAGGCTATGGAGCGATGAAGACGGATTTAAAGATTTTTGGATTGGTTTCAACAATCTTTCCCGGTCACCTGCTACTGATACTCCGCCTGTTGGCAAGTGGGATGAAAAAGAAAGTGCTGTTTGGGTAAATGGAAAACCTGTATCACCTCCTGTCTGGAAGAGAGGTGGACAAAAAGGCGATTCAGAAATTCCGTTGCAGGATGAAGGATATGAGTACAGGGCACCTACAAAGATCTATTTGGAAAAAGGCTGGAATAGCGTATTGATAAAAGCACCTGTTGGTACCTTCAAAGGCGCAGACTGGCAAAACCCGGTAAAATGGATGTTTACGTTTATACCTGCTGATGGTGTAAGCACCATGGAATAAGACAATAATATTGCCTGCTATTTCTTTCATCAGGATTTTTATAATATAAAAGCATGAGGACAGCTATCGTTAATGGAAAGGTCTTTACAGGCGAAAAGGTAATAGATAATGTCATAATCGTTATTGAGAACGGCAGGGTCTGCGCTATAGAAGACAGCATACCCGGTGATGCAAGGGTGATAAACCTGGAAGGATGGAATATTGCACCGGGTTTTATTGATATCCAGATAAACGGTGGTTCTAAGCATTATTTTTTTAAAGGCATCTCACTCGTTACGCATCTTTATAATGCCATGACGTAAATGGGACATCGCGAACCTGGAATTGTGGGGCCGTTTTTGACAACGAAGATGTATTTGCACCAGTCATTCTTGATGGAGCGCATTGCCATTATGCAGCTGCAAGGATTGCTTATAAATTGAAAAGAGAAAAACTATTTTTAATCACTGATTCCAGTTTCCTGGGCAGGAAGCTCAAGGAATTTGAATGGGAATTTATTGATGCGAAACTAATTGACGGCTTTTATCGCAATAAAGAAGGCAACCTTGCCGGCGCCTCTATTTCTATGGTTGAAGCAGTACAAAATGCAATACAATATTTGAACGTGACGGTTGAAGAAGCCGTTAGCATGGCCACCTTACGGGTTGCGAAAGCCATTAAGATGGATCATAATTTAGGTGCTATAAAAGTGGGCTATCCAGCCAGTTTTATAAAGTTCAGCAATGACTTTAAGCAATACGAAACAATGATTTTTTAAATTATAAATAGATAACGCATTTTCTTTAAGACCCAATCCGGTATAAAGCAATCACTTGATAGGCCAACATATCTTATCTTTGAACTAAATTGTAAAAGCCGTTAATGACTTTAGATTTCGATTACTATATAACAATTGGATCGCTGAAAATAAGATAAAAAGCATTAGCATTTCGGGCTGTTAGCTCAGTTGGTTTAGAGCATTACCTTGACAGGGTAGGGGTCACTGGTTCGAATCCAGTACAGCCCACAAGTTTTGAAGTCATTAGGCGGCAAATCCCCCACTACTGCCCATGACTATTGAAAGCAAACGAGCCGAATTCTCTAGTTCAGAACAAAGTCGGTTTACTATTTCTATGTTATCTTGCGCAGAAAATAATTTTTTCATCATGAATGAGCTAACAGGCTGTTATTTAGATGCATCTGTAATTTCAAAAATGAATCCTCTCTTTGTGTTTGCACTTTCATCTGAAGCCGCTGAGGAATTTAAAGAGTTCAATAAACTGTTTGTTGGGATCGGGAAAATAAATGCAGTATTTAATTTAACGAAAGCAATTCAGGAGCGGAAACCAGGTCTAATCGTGAATCTAGGTTCAGCAGGCAGTAATAAATTCAAGCGGGGCGAAGTGATTTGCTGCAACAGGTTTATTCAACGTGATATGGATGTCAGAGGACTTGGCTTTAGATTGTATGAAACACCATTTTCTGGTTTGGAACCTGTGTTGGAGTATGGATTGAAAATTGAAGGGCTGAAAGAAGGCACATGCGGAACGGGGGATAGTTTTGAGATGAATCATACTGCATCAGAATATGATGTAATCGATATGGAGGCTTATTCATTAGCCTTAGTTGCTATGAAGGAACAGATTCCATTTTTATGTTTGAAATATATTTCAGACGGTGCAGATGGTACAGCTGCAGAAGAATGGCATGTACAGGTTCATAATACTGCAGCAGCCTTCAAAAGGATCCTGTCTGTAGACTCTATTGTAGAGAAGCTTAGTGATGGACTATAAGATTTAGCTTTTGTCGAAGTACTAAGCAAGAGCCTTCCTTATTTCCCTATTTTGATTCTCCAATAATCTGTTTTCGGTGTTTCATCCCCCATTTGTGCATGGCGATAATCACCTCTGAAAGCGTTTCGCTGAAAGGCGTAAGGGTGTATTCTACTGTAACAGGTTTGCTATCCTGAACCTTACGGATTACCAAACCGTTCATTTCCAGTTCCTTCAACTCTTTTGATAAAATCCGAGGGGTAATGCCTGCTTCTCTTGACAATTCCCTGAATCTTTTTTTCTTATCCCTCAAATAGAAATCAAAACCAATTTCCATTTTCCTCCCACTACATCTTATTATTCTTTACCAGTTTTCGGTGTTCAAAGTTCTGCTGACAAAGCAAAAAGGCCTGCCTTGCAACAATCTCCCAGATTCCTAGGAATAACCCAGTATTGTTTGAAAAGCATTTGCAATTTTATTTTTTGGAAAATAAAATATAGCTTTGCCAGCCAATTCCTTATTTCATCACTCTAAAACAAAAGGAATTATGCTTGAACTTATCTACATATCGCCCCTCTTGATTCAGGCCTAACATGGCAGGTTGAACGCACGCTAACATTTTTTTATGGATTGATGCAATGTTATTGGTAAATACATTGTACTCACCTTTACTTGCCTGCACTATAATTCTGGGTTAGGCTTCTACCGGGCATCAATCATGGGCACTATTTTCATGGTAAAGACGCATAACGACATGCCGCAATCATCAGTGCATGGTTGCATGCTGTCATATGTGTTATTCTATTAAGTATCACTATTTGCAAGATTCATTGCATCACCTACATGGTGTATTCAATGGCAACAACTTCAGACACTCCTTTTATGGGAAATATAAAAACAAAAGAACTAAGTAAGTTAGGCTATACCAATGATCAAACAAGAAGTTTGGTAATTAACATTCTATCCAAACACTTCAAACATCATGAAAAGGCCGATCTGATAAAGCTATTAACAAACATTAAAGCTAATCCTTCAGCATATTTGCAGGATATCGTAGTTGGTAAAATAGCTGAAACATTTATTGAGAAAGAAGAAGTACCTGTTTTTAAAACTTTCTCTTTATTAGAAGAAACAGGCAAACTCAAAATTTATGGTGGAAAAGAAATTGAAGCAAGCGCCAAGCGGCAAATGGAACTTGCTATGGCACTGCCTGTAACGGTACAGGGCGCTTTAATGCCAGATGCTCATACAGGCTATGGGCTCCCTATTGGCGGTGTATTGGCAACATACAATGCGATTGTTCCTTATGCAGTCGGTGTGGATATTGGATGTCGTATGGCTTTAACAATTATAGATGAAAGTGATAGCTATTTAAAAAGGTATACACACCAATTAAAAGTAGCTTTAAAAGAGTATACGCATTTTGGAACAGAAGGTGGACTGGAATTAAAACAGGAACATGAAGTTTTGGACAGCCCTCTTTTTAACAAAACAGAACTATTGAAACGATTGCAGGGAAAAGCAGCAAGACAATTGGGCTCATCAGGCAGCGGAAACCACTTTGTTGAATTTGGTACAATAGAGTTATTTCCAGGCAACGTACTTAAACTACCTCCTAAAAGATACCTGGCATTGCTTTCCCATTCTGGTAGTCGCGGTTTAGGCGCAAACATTGCCCAGCACTACACGAAAATTGCCATGGATACTTGCAAGCTACCTAGAGAGGCGCAACAGTTAGCTTGGTTAGATATGGATAGTGAGGCTGGCCAGGAGTACTGGTTAAGCATGAACCTGGCAGGAGATTATGCAAAAGCCTGTCACGAAACCATACACGCTAATTTATTAAAAGTACTGGGGTTACAAGGTGTGGCTTTAGTAGAAAATCACCACAATTTCGCCTGGCAGGATACACTTGCGGATGGGAGCAATGTGATCATCCACCGCAAAGGTGCAACACCTGCTCATAAAGGTGAGTTGGGAATTATTCCTGGTAGTATGACCAGCGCAGCTTATCTGGTGTCAGGGAAAGGTGTGGAGCAGGCCTTGTATTCCGCCTCACATGGAGCTGGCAGGGCTATGAGTAGAAAAAGAGCAAAAGAAAGTACAACGGTTTCTGACCTGAAAAAAATGCTATCTAATGCAGGCGTAACACTGGTTGGAGGCAGTATTGAGGAGAATCCTTTGGCTTACAAGAACATAGAAAAAGTTATGAATTCACAACAGGACCTGGTACAAATAGAAGGCAGGTTTTTGCCAAAAGTTGTTCGGATGAACAAAGAATAAAATTAAACAAATGGAAAAGATTATTATACAGATAACTTCGGGAAGAGGTCCCGTTGAATGTTGCAGAGTGGTGGCTAAAGTAGCAGAAATGATGTTGGAAAAAGCCCGGAAAAAAGGTATTGGAATGGAAGTGTTGGAAAATAAAAAAGGTGATTTGAATGGCACGTTACTTTCCTCCACTATAATGGCAAAAGGCATAGACCTCGAAGAGTTTTCAAAGGAGTGGTGCGGTACTATCCAATGGATCGCACAAAGTCCTTACCGGAAATTTTATAAAAGGAAAAATTGGTTTGTGGGTGTTGCTATTTTTAATGTTGAAAAGCAGATGAATTGGGATGCTAAAGATGTAGTTTTTGAAACGTGTAGAGCATCCGGTCCAGGTGGTCAGCATGTAAATAAAGTGGAAACAGCAGTTAGAGGTACGCATACACCAACAGGCATACAGGTATTAGCCTCTGATCATCGTTCCCAATTACAAAATAAAAAAGCATGTTTGGAAAGATTAGAAGCAAAAGTACTGGCTTGGCAAACGGCGCAATTAATGGCTCAGCAGCAAAGTCACTGGCTGGAGCATAATTCATTGGAAAGAGGAAATGCCGTAAAAACAATCATAGAAAAGCTATGAATTTGCAGTTATCTTCAGAAGGTTCAACCTTTGAGTTCCTTCAAACTAAAAGATAAGACAACTGTAAGCTCTTCAACCAATTTTTCCAGGCATGGTGGCATATACCATACTTATGAATAAGAGAGATGCAGGGTTTGTCAAATGATTTTGACAACTTCTTATTTGCCACATAGTTTAAGTAAATATTGGAATACAAACTGGCTTTAAATTACAAGCCAGTTTGTATTCCAACATACTAACTTGCCGTCAAATAATTTTAATACTTAGGATCATAAGTCAACTAGCGAGATCCAGGCATTATCGGTTATATCTGGTTTTGCACCTTTTTGAATGTAGATAATATCCTGATTTTGCATAGTGTTTTCTTGATTAAGTATAACATATCACCTTCCTTTCTTCCTAATTTTACAAAGAATTGATTACAGGCTTAACTGTCTTTATTCAATAAACGATACGAAAACAATAACGATAAATTGCTTTGCCATGACATCAACTTCATTCAAGGGTGTCCATAAGACTTTGCATTTTAAAATATTTACCCATTCTCTTACTTCAATTGCAATTATTTTACTTCTGTACAATCATACAAGTGCTCAATTAAACGGGAAAACAAAAGACCAACAACCTTTATTGGGTTATAGAACAGCAAAAATCCTTACTGTAAACGGGCTGAAATTCAAAGATTTAAATAAAAATGGAAGGTTGGACAGGTATGAAGACTGGCGATTATCCAATGAGGAAAGAAGCCAGGATTTGCTTTCTAAAATGTCGCTGGAAGAGAAAGTTGGCTTTATGTTGATTAGCACCACAAGATTGAAAAATGATTGGTCTTTTGAAGCACCTAAAAATAAGGAGCCAATTACAAGCGATTTTAATGAAGAGGATTTGGTGACTACAACAAACATGTTTACTCATAAATCTCTACCCGTGCCCATCATGACAGCAGCAGGCACTACAAAAGCTGTTACACAATTTCATCTTCGTCATTTTATCCTGCGGGCAAATGTTAGTGCAAGAATTTTAGCTGAATGGGGAAATAAACTCCAGGCACTTTGTGAAAGTGATGGTTTAGGTATTCCTGCTATTGTTGCTTCAAATCCACGCAACCATATTACAAAGGATGCCTCCATTGGATTAAGTGTCGGTAAAACAGCCTTCTCTACCTGGCCCGGTGAATTGGGTTTATCTGCCATGCGGGATTTAGGACTTGTCAGGGAGTTTGCAAATATTGCCCGCCAGGAGTGGGCGGCTACGGGTTTGCGAAAAGGTTATATGTACATGGCCGACCTTTCCACCGAACCCCGCTGGCAAAGGATTGAAGGAACCTTTGGAGAAAATGCAGAATGGGTGGCTAAAATGACGACAGAAATTGTTATTGGATTCCAGGGTGCAAAGTTGAATCCTACCTCTGTAGCTTTGACTACAAAGCATTTCCCGGGTGGTGGTGCTGGCGAAGGAGGACAAGACCCTCACTTTGAATGGGGTAAATACGAAACCTTTCCAGGGGGTATGTTCGAGAACAACCTGATTCCTTTTAAAGCAGCCATCAAAGCAGGTACATCCTCTATCATGCCCTATTATTCTGTTCCAAAAGACACCAAATATGAAAAGATCGCCTATGCTTATAACAAAGTGGTGATCCGTGATTTGTTGAGAGATAAACTTGGTTTTGAAGGTATTATCAACTCAGATACGGGGCCCATTGAAATGATGCCTTGGGGTGCCGAGAATTTATCGATCACAGAAAGGTATAAAAGAACCTTGGAAGCAGGTGTAAACTTGTACTCCGGTACGGCTGATCCTGCAAAGCTTTTGGAAACGGTAAAAAGCGGTCTCGTAAATAGAAAACTCATTGATGAATCAGTACACAAGTTGTTGATTGAAAAATTTGCATTAGGCCTTTTTGAAAATCCATATGTGGATGAAGAAGCAGCCGAAAGGATTGCTGGCAATGCAAAATTCCAGGAAAGGGCCAGCCTTGCTATGCGTAAATCAATAGTGCTGTTGCGCAACGAAACAAAAGTGCTTCCACTAAAACCAAGAACAAAAGTTTATTTTGAAACTTATTTGCAAAGGAAAGGTATTCCAAGCCCTGGTAATATTTATTCGGCAAATGCTGATAACTACAACGTTCAATTTGTAAATAAACCTGAAGAGGCAGATGTGATTCTGCTATGGATCACTCCAGGCACAAAATCCTTGTTTGAATCAGACGGCTCACCACTGTACCTTTCTTTATCAAAGAATGCGGTTGATGTTGGTTATGTAAATAGCTTAACTGCAAAGAAGCCCACTATTCTGGCCATCAATTACACCAATCCCTGGGTGATCGACGAAATTTACAATGATGCAATGAAGTCTAATATCAAAGGTGTTCTAGCCACCTTTGGCACTTCCACAGATGCTCTTTTAGATGTTGTTACAGGTAAATTCAATCCAACGGGGAAGATGCCCTTCACTACACCTGTTTCAGAAAAAGCTGTACAAACACAAAAGACTGACGTGCCAGGCTATATGGAAGGGCCAAACTATGGTTTGTTTCAATACGACGAAGGATTAAGTTATGAATGAAGATTACTGTATCGAGTTTAACAAGTTTTGATTTAATATGGAAGATATTACCAATTCAAAACGGTTATTGGATCCAATGGATAGGGCCGAAGGGATCTTATTCGGATTAATAATGGCACTCAGTTTTACCTGTTCAATCAGTATTGCCAATACCCACCGGGCGGAAATCAGGCAATTACTAGTTGGAGCCATTAGTTGTAACCTTGCTTGGGGGCTTGTCGATGCTGTCATGTATCTTATTGGGGTTTTGGCCCAAAAAAACAGGAATAAAGTAATATTTGATGCGATTCAAAATTCTTCAGAAACAGACAAGGTTAGAAAGTACATCTCTGATGCCTTGCCGCCAATTGTAGCATCGGTAATCGGAACAGAAGGGCTCGAGCAAATAAGAAATAAATTGATGAACCTGCCGGAAGTAAACAGGAGTGTACGTCTCACTGGTCATGATATAAAAAAAGCCCTGGCTATTTTTTTACTGGTATTTATTTCGACATTTCCCGTTGTGGTACCATTTGTATTGATACACGATACAATGGTTGCGTTAAGATTTTCTAACCTGGTTGCCATAGTGATGATGTTCTTATGTGGGTGGTCAGTTGCCAAATATGTGGGATTTAATAAATGGAAAATGAGTATTTCAATGATTTTAATCGGAATAATACTGGTGGCAATAACAATCGCATTAGGAGGATAAACATGAAAAAATATTTATTGCTATTAATTGGCTTTGCCTCATTAAAATTATTTGCACAGGAAAACCAAATAGATTCAACAAGCGCTCGCTGGCGTTTTTCAGCCTGGGCAGAAATGTTTTTCATTCCCGGTGAGGAAGATTTTTTTAATCCAACTTTTTACGCCCGTCACAAAACACTACACCTGGAAGGCCGCTATAATTATGAAGACCGGAACACCACATCACTTTGGGCAGGACGAAGATTCAAATTTGGTAAACCTGTGGAGTTTGTGATTGTTCCCATGGCTGCCATTGTTTTCGGAAATACGAATGGCATGGCACCTGGTCTTGAAACAGAGATCATGTATAAGAAATTTGATTTCTATTCTGAAAGTGAATACCTGTTTGATTTTAAAACGCAAGAAAATAACTTCTTTTATTTGTATTCGGAACTGGCAATTAGACCGATCAAGCCAATACGTACCGGGATTATGGCTCAAAGAACAAAATTGTTTGAATCAGAACTTGAACTCCAACGTGGCATATTTGCAGAATATTATTTCGGAAGATGTAGGGCAGGCGTTTTTTATTTCAGCCCGTTTAGTTCAGATAATTTTTGGATCGCATCTTTTAGTGTGGATTTCTGACCCCTTGTCAACAGGTATGTAAAACCGAAAATTTTATTTACGCAAACGTTTGCATAAATAATTAGGGTTGAACAGGACAGATCAGGACAGTGTTTCTGGGGCAATAACTATTTTTAATCCGCGATTGAATGAATCAACTGATTGATCAGTTGTAATATAGTGAACAGTTAATTTCAAAACTTTGTTCTTGCATATGAAACTCAAAGTTCTACACTATTCTTTTTCTTCTCAAAATCATGCTGTAAAGTCACAATTACTTAAAACGACACCCCCAAAAAAAGCGGTTATACTATAACGCTAAATAACGATTGTAAACATTTTATTTAATCAATTTTATTATTGTCGGACTGCTATGAAGAAAAATTACACTTGCTGGGGTAATGGTATGACCATTATTGCCCTGATCCTCTCTTTGTTTTGCATTCAACAGATCCATGCACAAACCCTGGCTTTCCCAGGTGCCGAAGGTTTTGGTAAGTATGCCACTGGTGGCCGATACGGCTCAGTGTATCATGTTACCAACTTGAACAATTCAGGACCAGGCTCCCTTCGTGACGCCGTGAGTGCTCCCAACCGGATCGTGGTATTTGATGTAGCCGGTGTGATCCGGATCACAGAACGGATGATCGTATCCAGTAACATTTACCTGGCTGGCCAGACCGCTCCAGGTGAAGGCATTACCGTTTACGGTAACGGTTGGTCTTTCTCAAATGCCCACAACACCATCTGCCGCTATATAAAGATCAGGATGGGGATTGTCGGAAGCAGCGGGGTAGACGCTAACGGCCTCGCCAGCGGCCATGATATTATTTTTGACCACTGTTCCGTTTCCTGGGGCAGGGATGAAAACTTTTCTATCAACTCCACCACTGCTCAAAACATCACAATTCAAAACAGTATCATTTCTCAGGGCCTGCTGACGCATTCAGCGGGTGGCCTGATGCAATGTGATGGCGGCATCACACTGTACCGGAACCTGTATGCGGACAATGGTACCCGCAACAACAAAGTAAAGGGTGTAAATCAGTATGTCAATAACATTGTATACAACTGGAGTGCCGGTGCCTATATCATGGGAGGCGAATCCAGCGGGGAGTCATTTACTAATGTGGCCAATAACTGTTTTATACAGGGGCCGGTGGATGGAGTCCAGCCGCTTAGCCTGGGTAATTCGCTGTTCCATATTTATGCTACGGACAATATTTACGACAACAACCGGAATGGTGTGTTCGACCCATATACGATCCCTCAAAACGAATATGAAGGTCCCCCGGACTTCCAGGCCTCTCCATATGCCTATCCTTCACTGCCCACAGTGCCTGCGCAAAACCTGCTCACGGAACTGTTGCCTACAGTGGGGGCAAGCCTGCCTTACCGGGACTATGCGGATTATTATGTGATCAACGAAGTGAAATCGTTAGGCCAAAAAGGGGAGCTGATTGGAAGCGAAAGCGTTTTGCCTTTCGGTGCGCCGACCTCATGGAATTTGTGGGCGGGCACAGCAAGAACGGATACCGACAACGATGGTATGCCTGATGCCTGGGAAACGACTCACGGTACTAACCCGAACGTGAATGATGCTATGGTGATTACGGCTTCAGGTTATACCAACATCGAAAATTATATTAACAGCATTACCGCCAACAACTCCCAGGAATATTTAAGGGCGCCGATGAAGTTGAAATTAGAATCCGCAACTTCCAACAGTCTGACACTTTCCTGGTTAGATTATACTGAAAAAGAACAGGGGTATATAGTGGAAAGAAAAGTGGGTGCAGTATGGGAACAAATTGGTACTACTGGCGTTAATGTTAACTATTATACTATAAATGGTTTGCAACCCGAAGAAACAGGAACATTCCGGGTGAAGGCATACAACGCCACCACTCAATCGGGTTACACCAACGAATTAATAGCCAAAGCAAAACCGGTGGAAGTGCCGGTCCTGGACCCCAACAACTTTACACCTGATCTAACCTGGACGGGATCTGTAAACCAGGATTGGGATAAAACTACCAATAACTGGCTCAACCAGGCCAATACCGCTGTGGCCTTTACCGACAACAGCAAACTCCTGTTTCCCGAAGCAGGCACGGCCGGTAAAACCGTTAACCTCACCGGCACAATGGGGGCAGATGAAATATTATTGAACAGCAACGGTAACTATACTTTTTCAGGTCCCGGGTACATTGCTGGCAGCAAATCCTTGAACAAGACAGGCTTCGGCACATTAGCCCTTTTAAACAATAATACTTATACAGGTGCCACCGTATTAAGGAACGGCACCATAGAATTCAACAAACTTGCCAATGGAGGTGCGCCCTCTTCCATCGGTGCGTCTGCTAACTACGGCTTTAACTGGGTGTGGAAAGGCGGTAAGTGGACTTACACCGGCGGCAGCGTTAGTACTGACCGGAACGCCATTATTGATGCAACGACTGAGTTCAATGTGAGTAATAGCAGCAGCACAGTCACCTTTACCGGTGTCCTGAGCGGTGATGGGGGATTGACTAAGTCCGGACCGGGCAAGTTGGTATTGAAAAGTGCCAACCCATATGCCGGTGAAACCACCATCAATGGCGGTACGATCGAGGTGATGCCTGTTAGTAGTGCGACAGAGGCAGAGGACATTATCGACAATGGTCAGGGGATCGGGACCTCCAACATTTTACGCTTGCATAATGGCACGTACAAAACCTCCAATGGCAGCACCACTATTATGGAGAACTATCCCATGCAATTGTACGTGGATGAGAACACTGTAAATGGTTTTGAACCCTTCCGGAATGCCAATCTATCGATGACCGTTCATGGCAAGGGTACCCTGAACTATGCTATTCCTTATTTAAGGGAACTGATCCAGGGTGACTGGAGCGACTTTACCGGTACCCTGGTAGCCAACGGCGTCAACACGACAGACGGAAGCATCCTGATGATCGATAACGGCGTGGGCTTTCCCAGCAACCGGATCGTCACCACCGGTAACACTAAAATTGCAACCTATCAGAATAACAACAACATTTATCTAGGTGGCCTGTCGGGAAATGCCGGCACCATGCTTTCCTGCGGCGGAACGAAGTCGCCCAGTTTTGGCCATGGTTTTACTACTTATATCGTAGGGGGCGCAGGAACCGATGAAACGTTTAACGGTGTTATCAACAACTATCTTTATGGCAATTCGGCCGATGGCGATGGCACAACCACTATCGTTAAAGAAGGGGAGGGCTTGTGGCGCCTGAACGGAAACAACACCTATATCGGTACCACAACCGTTACCAGAGGGAAACTGATCATCAATGGTAATAACGCTGGTGCCGGTAAGGTAACTGTTGATGAAGACGCAACATTAGCCGGCAAAGGAAGCATAACCGGGGAAGTGGATGTTACCGGTATGCTTGAACCTGGTGATGGTTCTATAGGTACCCTCACGCTTAAAGACAAACTGACGCTTCAAGCTACGTCAACAACTTCTATTGACATTGATAAAACCGGCAATGCCTGGGACAAGATTTCAGTTACCAGCAACATCACATACGGTGGCACACTGAAAATCAACTTTACCGGCACGCCTGCTTCCGGTGATGTATTCAAGATATTCAGCACACCAGCTGCGATCTCTGGCACAATTACGCAATTCGAACCAGCCACACCAGGGCCCGGACTGCTTTGGGTATTTAAGCAGGCAACAGGTGAACTGGCTATTCAAACCCCCAACTTTGTAGAAGCTCCTTCCAACCTTAATCTGAATGCTCCAGTGGCAAAAGCTGGATCACCCAGCACCGTTAACTTCAGCTGGACAGACAATTCCGACAACGAAGATTATTTCATCTTAGAACGCAGCACAGATAATGTGAATTTTGTAGACGTGGGCCATAGTGCTGCGAACACAACAACATATACTGATGGTGGTTTACAATCAGGCGTTAAATATTACTACCGTATCAAGGCACATAGCCCGTTAAACGAGTCTATCTACAGCCCGGTTGCATCCGTAACTACGCCGGCCGAAGGCACGTTACCTACTGTGACCGCCAATCTTTCCCCATCAAACAATGCAAGCAATTTGTTTCTGGATAACAATACCATTTCTTTGAGCTGGAGCGGCAATTACGCAGATGTTTATGAAGTGTACCTGGGAACCAGCAGTAATAGCTTAACCAAAGTGGCTGATGTGCCCGCAGGAACATCCACGTATGCGCCTCCGTCACTGGATCCCAATACAAAATACTACTGGAGGATCGATGGCAAAAATGACAATGGCACCACCACCGGTACCATCTGGAATTTCCAAACAGCCAATATTCCGGTTACAGTAGCGGGTGATTACCGGTCCGCCGAAAGCGGCAACTGGGGAACTTCTTCAGTGGCTACGGATATATGGGAAGTTTACGACGGGACTAATTGGAATGCCACTACGACGCTTCCTTCAAGTTCAACTCCTACGGTGTCCATTAGAACGGGGCATACCGTTCGGTTAAATGCCACCACAACAGCCAACAACCTGGTTATAGAAAGCGGGGCGACACTGATTTCCGGAGCAAGTGATGGGGCCAGCGGAACGGTTACCCAAAGGAATATCCGGGTGATCAGCAGCATCAACAATTTTGGTACGGTTGGTTCCAGTTCCACAGCCACCAACCGGTTAAACTTTGAAGGCTATCGAAAAAGTGGTACAGTCTACATTACCGGTACCAGTACCTACTATCTGAATACGTTCACAGTTAATAGCATTGCCCAGAATACGGAAGTGGAGATTGATGCCAACCTCAACCTGGCCAGTTACATGCGGGCTAATTATTCCACGGCCACAACCTTGCCATGGACATCTGATCCTCAAAATGATGACAACATTAGCATCACCCTCAATGAAGGAAAAACGGTGACGATGAGCAGTTCTGGTTACCTGCAGGCCGGTAGCAGCCCGACGACCAATACCATCGCGGAATTCGGGAATTATACATTCAATATCAACGGTACGCTCGACATGCGTTCCACCGGTACTTCCTGTATTGTTGGTCATGCTACCCGGGCAAGTGTGACGACCATCAATGTAAACGGAACCTGGCTGATGGGCAATGCCATCCGCTTCATACCTTCCGGCAGTGCGGCACCTGTGGGTTCTGTGGCACTGAACATTGGGGCGAACGGTGTGGTTGATGCCGGAGCAAGAACGATCAATTCAAGCAACACTGCTACCAATATCGTGGTGACCAACACCAGTTTTAACCAGACCGTGTTCTTCAACATTTCTGGTGGAGGTTTGTTGAAATCCCGGGTCAGCACTTCTGAAGTATTGTTCCCGGTAGGCTCAGGCAATACATATAGTCCGGTCAAATTGACCAATACCGGAACAGCCAATATTATTGGAGTAGGAGTAAAAACGGGCTTAGATTACCCTATAGGTGATCCATCTAAAGTGATCAACAAACAATACAGTGTGATACCCAGTACGGCAGCAGGCGTTAACCTGGCCATCAGTTTGGGCTGGTTGACAGCCAACCAGGGTGCCAACTTCAATCCTTCTGGCGCTTCAGTGCAAGGTCGGTACAACAGCAACTCCTGGTCAGAATCTGCCGCCACTATAACGGGTGCGGGTACTATAACCAGTCCGTACTATGCCAAAGTATCGGGATACACAGACTTTGGAACCTTTGCGGTTGGCCAGGCAGGCTCCGTGAATGACGTGGAAGCACCCACCGCACAGTGCAAGCCGGTTGAGGTAACCCTGGGCCTGGACGGCACCGTGGCCATCACCGCTGAGCAGGTAAATAACGGGTCGTCGGACAAGAGCGGCGTGGTAAACCTGAGTGTCTCCCCTAGTAATTTTACAGCAGCGCAGGTGGGAGCCAACACAGTCACACTTACCGTTACAGATGCCAGTGGCAATAAAGCAGAGTGCTCCTCAATTGTCACAGTGAAGAAACGTCCTGTTACCCTGGTGTATACAGGAGCTGGTTCAGCGCAATATTCAGACCAGCAATCCCTGACCGCTACACTTACCGATCAGGCAACAGGAACAGTGCTTTCAGGTAAGACCATACGTTTTGATATCGGGGCACAAACAAAAAGCGGTACAACTGATGCAACCGGGGTTGCCAGCGTTGACCTGGTGATCAATCAGGATCCGGCTGCTGCGTACAGTGTGAAATCGGAATTTGCCGGCGACGAGCTGTTCCTGCCAGCTTCAGAGGAAGATCCTTTCGACATTCTGCAGGAAGATGCCAGGGCTTATTACACTGGTACCTTGTTCGCTTCGACAGGTGCGGGTTCAACTACCACCGTTACCCTGAGCGCAACCATACGGGACATCACCGCTGAAACCGGGGATGCTTCAACGGATGCTTTTGAAGGGAATATTCAGAATGCGACAGTGACCTTCATCGACCGGACCACTAATACCGTCATTGCAACGGTTCCAGTGGGATTGGTGAACCTTGGAGATAAAAAGGTAGGAACGGCCACATACAACTGGAGTGTAGACATTGGGAATAACAACGCTAAGGATTATACCATTGGCATCCAGGTGAGCAATTATTACCAACGCAATGTTTCTGAGGAAAATACGATCATTACAGTTTCCAAATCTCTGGACGACTTTATTACCGGTGGCGGCTACCTCAAATTGGTTCGTCCTTCCGGGCAAAAGGCAGGTGATGTGGATAGCAGGAATAACTTCGGGTTCAGTGTCAAGTTCAACAAGAGCAAGACCAACCTGCAGGGCAATATCAACACGATCGTTCGCCGTACAGAATCTGATGGTGTACATGTATACCAGGTCAAAGGAAATGTCTTGACATCACTATCGACTACCTCGGCAACGGGAACTACGCAGGGTAAGGCCACCTTCAATGGCAAAGCAAGCATACAGGATATCACCAATCCGATGTCCCCCGTATCTGTAGATGGCAATGCTACCATACAGGTTGAAATGACTGACCGTGGCGAGCTAGGGACCGGGGATGCGATTGGCATTACGATCTGGAATAAGGCAGGGGGTGTATGGTTTGCCAGCAATTGGGACGGTATCCGCACTCAGGAGCAGGTGTTGGCCGGTGGAAATATCAAGATCAATAACGGCATCGTTCAAACAGTAGCACTAAGCAGTATATCTGCAACGACGGCTAACATGCAGGCAATGGCTGTTGCAGAGGATAATAATCAAGGGGATTTACTGGAAGTGTCGGTATCGCCCAATCCAACTACTTCCTTTACCAAACTTACGATCCAGGGCCGTCCTGCTGAAGGCAATGTACGTTTAAGTGTGATGGACCTCTCTGGCCGGTTGATCGAATTAAAAGAGATCGTCCCGTCACGAGCAACCATTCAACTCGGTGAAGCTTACAGGCCAGGTATATACCTGATCGAAGTAAGGCAGGGCCGGGAAAGAAAGGTGGTGAAATTGATCAAATTAGCTGAGTAAAGTTTGATGCATCAAAAAAGCCACCCCTCGCCGGGTGGCTTTTTTACTTCAGCAATATCTTCCTGTTGCAAAAGGATCATTTTATTTTTCAAACACCACGGCTTCGGGGAAAGCTCCAAGTTTTACTAAACAATCTTGTACATTTTCAATCATCTTCGGAGGCCCGCACAAGTAAAAGTGTTTAGTTAAATCATCAATATTGTCTTTCAGGAACTGCTCGTTGATATAACCATGCTGATACCTTTCGCTTTGCTCGTCAGTGATGATGAAAATAGCGTTTGGTCCAAGCATTGAAGTCAATTCGTCTTTCAGGATGATATCCCGGTCGGTTTTGTTGGAAAAAAATAGTTTGTTGCCTTCCAGTTTGTTTTCCTTGTTTAACTGCCTGAGTATAGCAATAAAAGGAGTGATGCCTGCCCCTCCTGCAATGAAATACCCGGGTCCTTTATATTCAATAGTGCCCCAAACATCCCGGATGATCAATTCATCCCCTGGTGTAAGCGTATTTAATTCGTTAGTAACCCCTGGATGATCACTATATATTTTGATCGTGAATTCCAGGTAAGGAGCTTCATTCAATGCAGTAAAAGTAAAAGGCCTCCTTTCTTCTTGCCATCCTTCTTTATTAATGGAAACTTCTGTTGCCTGGCCTGGATTAAAATGAAAACCTGGAGGCTTTTCAAATCGAAATCGTTTAACATTATGAGTAACCTGTTCAATCGTTATGATCTTGACGGTCTGTTCCATTTTTTTCCCATTTTTCTATTTCATGAAAATACATAAAGTATTGTCTGATCAACGAATGTGCTTACGGTTTTGTTGTTAAAATGGAAATTAAGTGGTAACTTTTGATTAAGAAGATTTAATGATAATGTAATACAAAGCATCCGCTTTTTCGCATATACTTACATCATAGCGTTCTCAGAACAGCAATAATCCTGGAAGAACATATTAGAATTATTATTGGACAGATTTCTGTTCAATATGGGCTTCTTATACAATCTCGTTACCCTGGATTTTGTAAACCATTCAAAACCATAAAAAATGATGAACGAAACCAACTTCATTGTGCCCCTGAACCAGGTGGGACTGGAAGACCTGCTGTGGGTAGGAGGGAAGAACGCTTCTCTTGGAGAAATGATCCAGCATCTCTCCCCTTTAGGCATCAACATCCCGGGCGGATTTGTGATCACAGTGAGTGCCTATAAGTATTTCCTGCAGTCTAATGACCTGGAACCTGCCATCAAAAACTATGTACGGGAGATCGATTTTGACAACATTGATTCCTTAAGAAAAGGCGGAAAGAAGATTCGACAACTGATTCGCAACACAAGGTTCCCCAAAGAGCTAAGTGAGTTGATTATCGAAGCGTATTTGAAGCTGTCGGATTATTACAACATTCCGGATACAGATGTGGCGGTTCGCTCCTCTGCCACTGCAGAAGATCTGCCGGATGCTTCCTTTGCCGGCCAGCAGGAAACTTATCTCAATGTCAGAGGTCCCGGTGCACTGATCGATGCCGTAAGAAATTGCTTTGCATCACTTTTTACGGATCGGGCAATTTCTTATAGGGAAAGTTTTGGATATGATCATTTTCAATTAGGTCTGTCAGTTTGTGTTCAAAAAATGGTGCGTTCGGACCTGGCTTGTTCGGGTGTTGCTTTTTCCCTGGATACGGAAAGTGGTTTCAAAGATGTAGTTGTGATCAATGGCTCATATGGATTGGGTGAAATGATCGTTCAAGGATCGGTATCACCCGATGAATTTATAGTGTTCAAGCCAACTTTGAACAGTGATTGTACCCCCATCATTGAAAAAAAGCTGGGAAACAAAGATGTGATGATGATTTATGGCGATGATCCCGATGAAAGGGTGCGCATCATTCCCACGGAAAAAAACATGCATGAAAAATTCTGCATACCGGATGAAATGATCCTCCAGTTAGCAAAATGGGTGGTAGAAATAGAAAATTATTACACCCGCAAAAAAGGTTACTGGTGCCCTATGGATGTGGAGTGGGCTTTAGACGGCAAATCCAACCAGCTCTTTTTGGTACAGGCAAGACCTGAGACCATCCATTCGCAAAAGAAGGATCGTAAACTGGTTGATTATCATATCAACGACCCGGAAAAAGAACAAAAAATAATTGCAAAAGGTATCGCAGTAGGAGATGAAATTGCTACCGGCAAGGTAAATATTATCTATTCCTTAGACAGCCGTGTGGCCGATGGAAATTTTTTCCAGGAAGGTGATGTCCTGGTGACAGATATGACCGATCCTGATTGGGAGCCCATCATGAAAAAGGCGGCGGCTATCATTACCAACAAAGGTGGCAGAACCTGTCATGCCGCCATTGTAGCCCGTGAAATGGGGGTTCCAGCTATTGTAGGTTGTGGCAACGCAACCTATTGGTTGGCAGAAGGGCAGATCGTCACTGCTTCCTGTGCAGAAGGTGATGTAGGCATCATTTACAACGGGGCCATCGACTTTATCAAATCAGAAATCGATCTGGATGATCTGCCCCCGATACAGACACCGTTAATGTTTAATGTGGGTTCGCCCAATATGGCTTTTCAGTATGCACACTTGCCTAATCAAGGCGTCGGATTGGCAAGGGAAGAATTTATCATCAACAACTACATACAAGTACATCCGCTTGCTTTGCTCAAACATCGCTCGCTCAATGATGGAGAACTTTCTTCCCAAATCAGGAAGATCATTAAAGGCTTCGATAGTGAAGAGGATTTCTTTATCAAAAAGCTGGCGTATGGCATAGCCAAAATTGCTGCAGCATTTTATCCCAAGAATGTCATTGTGCGGTTTTCTGACTTTAAAAGCAATGAATATTCCAATTTAATGGGAGGCAATCACTTTGAGCCTGTTGAAGAAAATCCGATGATAGGGTGGAGAGGAGCATCCAGGTACTACGCTCCTGCATACAAAGAGGCTTTTGGATTGGAATGTAAAGCCATTCGCAAGGTGCGTGAGGAAATGGGTTTAACCAATGTGGTGATGATGATCCCCTTCTGCAGGACGGTGGAAGAATTATTGCTGGTTCAGGCGACCATGAAAGAATTCGGCCTGGAAAGAGGACTAAATGGTTTGCAGATTTATTTGATGGCAGAACTCCCTTCCAATATTGTCATGGCGGAGGAATTTGCTGCACATATTGATGGCTTCTCTATAGGTTCCAATGACCTGACACAGCTGACTCTTGGGTTGGATAGGGATTCGTCACTGGTTGCGCATTTATACAATGAACGCAATCCTGCAGTGAAAAAGTTGATTCGTATGTTGATACGGACAGCCAAAGACGCGAATGTGAAAGTGGGCATCTGCGGACAAGGTCCATCTGACTACCCGGACTTTGCACAATTTCTTGTGGAGCAGAATATTGATAGTATCTCTGTTACACCAGACTCCTTAGTGAAAACAGTCAGGGCCATTCACCAGGTAGAACAGGAGTTATTTGAAAAAATCAAATCAACTAATGTAAAACAATCGATGTAGTGCCTATCACATTAGCAAGTAATGAAAATGGTAAGATGATATTAGGATCAAACAGCCTCCGCATCGGAGGCTGTTTGATTACAAATTGTTTTAATAATACAGTTCTAGAGCGGTTTTGGCTGTTTTTCAACATTAGGTGGAAAACAACTTAAGCCTGTCTCGGTAAAGCCATATTATCTTGCGACAGATTTTGGTTATGACTCCATTTTATGGATCGTATTAAAAGGGAAGTCCGGTGAAAGTCCGGCGCTATCCCCGTAGCTGTAAGTTCCTTACATGTTGTTCAAACGCTCTTTAAGCCACTGTCCGCCTGAGGCGGATGGGAAGGCCTAGAACAACGGAACAAGCCAGAAGACCTGCCTGAATCAACTTACTGTTTCATAGCTTTCGGGTGAAAGGCATTGAACTGATTCATTACGTAAGAATGCTCTTCTTGCGCTGTATCAGCATCCCTTTGCATCGCTCCGGAAGCATATTGCTCAACGATAAAACAATATTATGCAGGCGGAGAACGAAATTCTATTGCAAGAGAACAAGGATCGTTTTGTGATCCTTCCTATCAATTATCCCACCGTATGGGAACACTACAAAAGGCATGAGGCTAGCTTTTGGACCGCAGAGGAAATTGATGTAAGCAGTGACCTTAAGGATTGGGAAAACCTCAATGATGGTGAGCGACATTTTATTTCACATGTACTGGCCTTTTTTGCAGCCAGTGATGGCATTGTAAACGAAAACCTGGCAGTGAACTTCATGAGCGAGGTGCAATTGCCGGAAGCAAGGTGTTTCTATGGATTCCAGATCATGATGGAGAATATTCATAGTGAAACCTATGCCTTACTCATTGATACTTATATCAAAGACCCCCACGAGAAACACAAACTTTTTCATGCCATTGATACAGTGCCAGCAGTGAAACAAAAAGCAGAATGGGCATTGCGGTGGATCTCCAATGGGACCTTTGCACAGCGACTGGTTGCTTTTGCGGCTGTTGAAGGTATTTTCTTCAGTGGTAGTTTCTGTTCCATCTTCTGGCTCAAGAAAAGAGGATTGATGCCGGGCCTCACCTTCAGTAATGAACTCATCAGCCGCGATGAAGGACTGCATTGTGAATTTGCCTGCCTGCTTTATAGCATGCTCAGAAACAAATTATCACAGGAAGAAGTGTACGCCATTATTACTGATGCGGTGACTATTGAAAAATCATTTATCACTGATGCGTTGCCGGTTGATTTGATTGGTATGAATGCCCGCCTCATGCAACAATACATTGAATATGTGGCTGACCGCTGGATCAGTGAACTGGGCTATCCGAAGATTTATCATGCTGTCAATCCATTTGATTTTATGGAAATGATATCGCTGCAGGGTAAGACCAACTTTTTTGAAAAGAGGGTTGGGGATTACCAGAAGGCGGGAGTAATGGCAGCAAAGGAGGGGCAGACCTTTTCATTGGAAGAAGATTTTTGATTGGAATGTATAAGTATTGAAGTAAACGAAAACCAATATTATTTATGAGTTACGTCATTAAAAGAAGCGGCAAAACAGAACCTATACAATTTGATAAAGTAACGGCACGCATCAAAAAGCTTTCGTACGGATTGAGTCCACTGGTAAGTGTGATTGAAGTGGCTAAGAAAACCATTGAAGGTATCTACGAGGGCGTGCATACAACTGACCTGGATAACCTCGCAGCAGAGGTGGCTGCATCATTAACGGCTAATCATCCGGATTATGCCATTCTGGCTTCACGAATTGTTGTGAGCAATTTGCATAAGAATACAGAAAAATCTTTCTCTGCTACCATGAGGAAGTTGTATCAGTATACTGATGCCAGCACCGGAAGGCAAATGCCACATATTGCTGATGATGTGATGCAGATCATTGAGGATAATGCCGGACTATTGGATAGTGTGATCATCTATGACCGCGATTATGCATTTGATTATTTTGGTTTTAAGACGCTGGAGAAGTCTTACTTGTTGCGGATTAATGGCGAAATAGCAGAACGCCCGCAACATATGTATATGAGGGTGGCACTTGGTATTCACAAGCAGGATATTGAAAGTGTTTTGAAAACTTATCAACTAATGAGTGAGCATTGGTTTACTCATGCCACACCTACGCTCTTTAATGCGGGTACTCCGAAGCCTCAGATGAGCAGTTGCTTTTTGCTGGCTATGAAGGAAGATAGTATTGAAGGTATCTATGATACACTGAAACAAACCGCTAAGATTTCTCAAAGTGCCGGTGGCATCGGATTATCCATACATAATGTTCGTGCAACTGGTAGTTATATCAGCGGAACTAATGGCACCAGCAATGGAATTATTCCTATGCTGCGTGTTTTCAATGATACTGCTAGGTATGTAGACCAGGGAGGAGGCAAGCGTAAGGGTGCTTTCGCTATTTACCTGGAGCCATGGCATGCAGATGTACTGGAGTTTCTGGATTTGCGCAAAAATCATGGCAAAGAGGAATTGCGCGCCAGGGACTTGTTCTATGCCCTTTGGATTCCTGATTTGTTCATGAAGCGCGTTGAGGCTAATGAAGACTGGAGTTTATTTTGTCCCAGCGAAGCGCCTGGACTGCACGAATGCTGGGGAAAAGAATTTGAAGAGCTATTTGTTAGATACGAGCAAGAGGGCAGAGCCAGGAAAACCATCAAAGCGCAAGAGCTTTGGTTCAGGATCCTGGATGCGCAAATAGAGACAGGCACACCCTACCTGTTGTATAAAGATGCGGCCAACAGCAAGAGCAACCAGCAAAACCTGGGCACGATTAAAAGCAGTAATCTGTGCACTGAGATAATAGAATATACTTCACCTGGTGAGGTAGCGGTTTGCAACCTGGCATCTATTGCTTTGCCGAAGTTTGTGACAAATGGAACCTTTGATCATGCGAAGTTATTTGAAGTGACCTACCAGGTTACTAAAAATCTGAATGCCGTTATTGATCATAATTATTATCCTGTGCCGGAAGCAAGAAACGCTAATCTAAAACACAGGCCGGTAGGATTGGGCGTGCAGGGATTGGCGGATGTGTTCATTAGGTTGCGCCTGCCTTTTGAAAGTGAATTAGCAAAATTGTTGAACCAAAACATCTTTGAGACGATTTACTTTGCGGCCATGACTGCCAGTAAAGACCTGGCAAAGCAATATGGTGCTTATGAATCCTATGCAGGATCTCCTGTTTCAAAAGGCATTTTTCAATTTGACATGTGGGGCGTAACGCCAGGTGATCGGTGGGACTGGATTGGACTGAAAGAAGAAGTGAAGAAATATGGCGTTCGGAATTCGCTATTGGTGGCGCCTATGCCTACAGCTTCTACTTCGCAGATACTTGGTAACAATGAATGCTTTGAGCCTTATACCAGCAATATTTATGTGCGCAGGGTATTAAGCGGAGAGTTCATTGTTGTGAACAAACATTTGCTCAAAGACCTGGTGACACTTGGCTTGTGGAATCATGATATGAAAAATAAGATCATTGCAGCCAATGGTTCTATTCAAAACATCAATGGAATACCGGCAGACATTAAAGAGTTGTATAAGACAGTGTGGGAAATCAAACAGCGTTCATTGATCGATATGGCAGCAGACAGGGGAGCCTTTATTTGCCAATCACAATCATTGAATTTGTTTGTTGACAATCCCACTACCGCCAAGCTTACTTCTATGCATTTCTATGCATGGAAGAGGGGTTTAAAGACGGGTATGTACTACCTGAGAACACAAGCTGCATCGCAGGCAATTCAGTTTACAGTAGAGAAGCAGCCCCGCAGTAATGAAACAGATTTTGCTGATGGTGCAGTTTGTACTATGGAGGATGGATGTGTCAGTTGTGGATCATAGCCGCTTTTTGATCATTCATTAAAATCAGTAAATTGCTGATACGGGCTGCCCGTTTTTTTAATAAAATACAAAACCAACATCATTATGGAATCAAGAGAATCATTACGCTATCTTATTTTCTCTGCCTCAATGAGGTCAGGATCGCTCAATACACAATTAGCAAAGTTAGCTGCAACTGTTATTCAGGGGCATGGTGCGACAGTCGACTATGCAGATATGCAGGAATTTGATTGTCCATCATACAATGGCGATATGGAACAAAAGAGCGGGATTCCTTCGGGAGCTAATGAATTACGCAAAAGATTGGAAGAGAATGATGCCTTTATCATTGCATCTCCGGAATACAATGCTTCCATGCCTGGGACTTTAAAAAATGTAATTGATTGGGTTTCCAGGTTTCGTCCGCAACCTTTTAATGAGAAACATAGCTTGTTGATGTCAGCTTCACCATCCATGGTCGGGGGCAACAGGGCGCTCTGGTCGTTGCGCATTCCATTAGAGCATCTTGGTTCCAGGGTGTTCCCGGATATGTTTTCTTTGGCATCGGCTCATCAGGTGTTCAATGGAGATGGAACGCTCAATAATACAGCTTTGGCGAAGAGGTTTGAAGATAACCTTGTAGCCTTCATGAATCTTGTTGAAGCAGCCAAGCATTATCCATGTATTAAGAAAGCGTGGGTGGAATTTTTGGGTGAGCGCCCTGATCCTGTTATCGACAGGGTAGAAGCCTAGCAGGAAAACTACTCAAAGAATTTCTGATATTTCAGGGGGGAAATTTGTGCATTCAAACTATTTGTTTTTGAATGCACAAATCCCCTATTTTTGCAACCCCAAAACGGTACACCGGTAAAACGGTGGACGTTGAAGGATCGGTAGTTCAGTTGGTTAGAATGCCGCCCTGTCACGGCGGAGGTCGCGGGTTCGAGTCCCGTCCGGTCCGCTGAAAATAAGCCACAAGCAATTGCTTGTGGCTTATTTCTTTTACGGTATTTCTTTCTAAGTTTAGAAATAATGCAATGCAGTTAGTAAAGTTTCAGCAACAGCCATCCCACCTATTTAATCCGGGCCTTTTGATTACTCCGCCACAGGCATTTCTTCCTTTAAATGGATTCAATTAAATAATCAATTTCATAGAATGGTCCATTAAAATCATGGGATGCTCTATTTAAATTCTGCATGCTCGGGAAGAACTTTGTCTACATAAAAATAAGCTCTTTCAAACCCGGCAACTCATATCGCGTATTTTGTGCAAACGTTTGCATGTCAATATTTCAGATTTATTGCCATAATTTTTAAAAAAAGGAAATTTCTGACCCGATAGGGTTTAACAGAAACAAGTTACTAATGAAACATTGGTCTGGGCCTGAAAATAAAGCGCTTTTACCTCTGAGTTAGTGCAGAAGATTTTAGTGGAGGGTGGGTTGTTCTATATTAGAAACTTATGGATTTGAGATTGAAATAATCAGAAAACTAACGCATTGCTATATGATCCGTAATCTTTATGATAGAGAAATAATTAATGGATTTCGCAGGGACGAAAAGCAATCCATTCGTACGCTGTATTTAATGTACTACAGATCCCTATGCTACTTTGCCGAACGGCTTGTTGATGACAAAACGGAAGCAGAAGATATTGCCCATGAGGCCTTTTTAAGACTGCTTGACAAACAAAGAGATTTTGATCATATCAGTGATATCAAATCATTTTTATTTACGGTTGCCCGCAATATATGCGCAGATCACTGGCGTAACAAAAAGCGCAGGGAATCGGGCATACAAGAACTCAAATACCTGGATAGTACTGATGATGTGTTTGCGGAAATAGAAACAGTAAGGGCTAAGGCGCTTCAGCTTATTTATGAAGAAGTGGAAAATTTGCCTGGGCAGTGTAAAAAAGTATTCAAGTCTGTATTTATAGAAGGAAAAACCACTTCAGATATTGCTGCCGAAATGGGTATCATGCCCCAAACCGTATTAAATCAAAAAGCGAAAGCTTTGCATATTTTGCGTCTTGCACTTGCTCAAAAAAATCATTCATTAGCAGCGGCCTCTCTGATCATTTTATCATTTTTCTCCCGTCATTGATTTTTTACAGGCCATCGTAAAAATTTTTTTTAAAAATCAGGAAAGCAATGGTTAAACTATTGCTTTTTGCGACTATATAGTAGTAATAGGCTGTTTTTCAGATTTAGCCGGCCTTACCAAATCAAATAAAGCAATGCTCAATATTAAAATAGAAGAGATTATTATAAATTTTATCGATGGAACTATAACCTCCGAAGAAGCCTGTTTTTTGAATAAATGGATACAGGAATCGGAGATCAACAAACAGCTATTTGAGGAATTAACACATCCTGAACTTGTAAGTAAGGAACTGCAAAAGTTTTATACATATGATGAAGAGCTGGGTTGGAACAGGATAGAAACCGAACTGGCGCATCGGAAAAAAATAAAACAAACCAATTGGAAATATTGGACTGCCGCGGCTTGCATGTTAGGTGTTATAGTTACCACAGTCGTAATATTTTTTAAGGGTAATGATAATATTATAGAAAATAAAGTTGCGACAGTAGTAAAAAACGATGTTGAAGCACCTCAATCAAAAAGGGCTTTTATTCAATTAGCCAATGGAGAAACTGTTGCTCTTTCCAGTGTTGAAAAAGGTATTTTAACTGAGCAGGGTAGGGTGAATATTGTAAAAAACAGCGAGGGACAGATCGTTTACCAGGGCCATGCAACAGAGACTGTTTTTAATACGCTTGTTAATCCTCGTGGTGGTACGGTAGTATCACTGGTATTGAATGATGGCACTAGGGTATGGCTCAATAGTGAGAGTTCATTAAAATATCCCAATTCATTTTCCGGAAATGAAAGAATTGTTGAGATTACCGGAGAGGCGTATTTCGAGGTGGCAAAAGATCCTGCAAAAAAATTTATCGTAAAGGGAAATGGGGTAATCACCGAAGTGTTTGGCACCCATTTCAATGTTAATACCTACAATGATGAGGCAGAGACCAAAGTGACATTGCAGGAAGGGAGTGTGAGGGTTTTAAAAGGTGCTTCATCGGGCTTCCTAAAACCCGGGCAGCGGGCAGCTTTTAGTAACAAGAGTGATCAAATGGCCATTGATAATACCGATGTTGACAAGGTACTGGCATGGGTATATGGGGATTTTAATTTCGATGATGAAACATTGCCTGATATCATGCGGCAGCTTGCAAGGTGGTATGACCTGGAAGTGAGTTTTGAAGGCAAACCGCCTGCAGATCTTTATTCAGGTATTATCAGCCGCAAGTCATCGCTGGTAACCGTGCTGCAGATATTAAACGCAGCAGAAGGGATAAAATACAGTATAGAGGGTAAAAAAATAAAAATAGAAAGAACTAAATAAAAATTAAATAAACCAACATTATGACATGATTTAAAAAACAGAAACCTGAACCAAGCCTGAAATTTTGTTATAAAAAAACCGGGGATGGTTGCAACATCCCCGGGCATAATGGGACAAACAGGCATAAATAAGTGATGACATTACACCAATTGTTTAACCCAAAACTTAAGGAAAATTATGAAAATTAACGATGCTGCCAAAGAGCGGCGGAGCTATGCTTTGTCAAAAATGCTGCGTATTATGAAATTGTTTACTGCTTTTATGCTATTGTTTCTTGTTCATGCAAGTGCCAGGACTTCTGCACAAAAAGTATCGCTTGAACTTGAGAATGTAGAACTCTCAAAAGTATTCAGGGAAATCCGAATGCAAACCGGATTGAATTTTTTTTACAAATCAGAAGTTCTTAAAAGAGCTGGCAAGGTGTCCATTAAAGTTAAAAATGCTGAGGTGCAGGAGGTGTTGGCCAAATGTTTTACTGGTAAACAGGTAGAATTCAGAATCACGAGCGGGACGATCATTATTTCTGAAAAGGCCGTTTCCGCAGTTCCTGTTACACAACAGTCAATTCCGCTTCCTGATTTTGAAGCTTCGGGAGTGGTGACAGATGAGGAAGGAAAACCTTTAGAAGGGGCTTCTGTTAAATTAAAAGGAACAGACAGGGGAGTTAGCTCCAATGCTTCTGGATTTTTCAGGATTCAGGTTCCCGACCGGGGAGGCATATTGCAAATATCCTATGTTGGCTACGAAACCACTGAAGTTAGCGCAACAAAAGCTACGCCAATCAATATACGACTGAAAATTAAAATAGAAAGTGCAGAGCAGGTAGTGGTTGTTGGTTACGGCACACAAAAGAAAGTAAACGTATCTGGTTCGGTGGCTTCGGTTTCGGGCAACACTTTAAACCAAAGCCCTGCCCCTAGGTTAAATAATTTATTGGAAGGGCAGATAGCAGGTTTAACTGTTGTGCAGCCCACAGGTGAGCCGGGCAGGGATGCGGGTTCTTTGCAGATAAGAGGTAAGGGGTCTTATGGCGCTTCTTCCGCGCCCTTAGTTTTGGTAGATGGTATTGTTTCTAGCCTCTCCAACCTTTCCCCGGATGATGTAGAAAGTATATCAGTATTGAAAGATGCTGCATCGGCCTCTATTTATGGATCTCGTAGCGCCAATGGTGTAATATTGATCTCCACCAAAAAGGGAAAGAAGGGACAATCAAGAATAGACTTCAGCACCGATTTTGGAACTACCAGCGCCACAGTGCTTCCTAAGCTTATTACCAACTCGGTCCAGTACATGGAGATGTTCAATGCAGCGCGTCAGCGCAGCGGCCAGCCCGCCGCATATACCCAGGCTCAGATCGATGCTTATAAAAACAATGCAGGCAATCCTCAATACCCTAACACCGACTGGTTAAAATATTATTTCCATAACGGGCCAATCGCATCAACCAGCTTATCCCTTTCCGGAGGAAATGATCTGTCCACTTACTATGTTTCGGCAGGACATCAAAAGCAAAAAGGTATTATTGATCTATACGATTATGACAGGTATAATGCTGTGCTGGATTATAATACAAAGGTGAAAAAATGGATTAAGGTTGGTACCAATATCAATATGTCCTATGAGGACGTTTTAGCTCCGGTCTTCACCAACGATGGGTTGATCCTTCTAATGTATGCACAGGCACCTACCTATTCTCCCTACCTTTTGAATGGAAGTGGCAGGCGTGCGAACAGGGATTATTCAACCAACGGCAACGTGAACCGTACTGGTGATGAAGTATTTAATATGGGTGCGCAATCCACCAAAAACTATAACATGATCGGGCAGGGGTATATAGATATTAATATCATGAAGGGCCTTAGCTGGAAAAACACAGGGGCGCTTGTTTTCTTTAACCAGGATAATAAGAACCGTTCCTATCCCACAGAACAATCCTCTTATGCGTTCCAGCCTGATGCAAGCGGAAACTATATAAAAACCGGAAACGGGAACCCTCCTTTTACCGGGCTGCAACAAACTTCAGCGAGAAACCTTACATTAACAGTAAACAGCGTACTTAATTATACAAAAGATTTTGGAACCGATCATCATTTTAATGCGCTGGCCGGATACGAACAGATAAGCAACAGGAATACTTCTTTAGGCGGAAACCGTTATAATTTTATCAGCAATTCAATTAACGAATTAAATGGCGGCCCTACAACCGGATGGGAGAACTCCGGCAGTGCAAGCGAATATGCATTGCAATCCTTGTTTGGCAGGGCCAACTATAATTACCAGGGAAAATATTTTGTGGAAGGCGATATCAGGTATGATGGTACTTCAAGGGTGGACCCCAGGTACCGTTGGGGAACTTTTGGAGGCGCTTCTGCAGCATGGAGAGTATCAGAAGAAAAATTTATTAAAGGCAATGTTCCCTGGCTTACAGACTTAAAATTGCGGGCTTCTTACGGCGTATTAGGTAACCAGGAAATTGGTAACTATCCTTACCAGGCCGTATTTGCTAACACTGCTTATCCTTTTGCTGGCTCCCTCAGCCCCGGCGTTTTAGTTACGGACTTATATATGGCAAATTTACATTGGGAGAAAACAGCTACTACCGATTTTGGTTTGGATCTGAATATATTAAGAGGTCTTTTGGGCCTTACTTTCGATTGGTACAAAAAGAACACATCCGATATTCTGGCGCCTCAATTGGATGTGCCGGCAAGTTTAGGGCTTGGGGCTCCTGTAATTAATGCCGGCGCCATGGAAAACAAAGGGGTTGAACTGAGCCTTTCACATCAAAATCATATTGAAGAATTCACCTACGGCGTTAACTTTTTAATTGCTGCCAACCACAATAAAGTTACCAAAGTACTGGCTACTACTAAAGGCGTGTTTGCAGAAGGGCTCCCCTACAACAGCTACTACATATATCAGATGGATGGTATTTTCCAGAGCCAAGATGAAATTAGTAAATCTCCGGCCCAACCCAATTCCGGTAACCTGAAGCCCGGCGACATAAAAATTAAAGATATGACTGGCGATAACAAAATTACGCCCGATGACAGGGTAAGCTTCAGTCCATATCCTAATTACAACTACTCTTTTGGCGCGAATGCAGGCTGGAAAGGATTCAATTTGAGCGCATTTTTCCAGGGTGTAGAAGGCCAGAAATTTCTTGTATCAAATTGGGGCATTGATCCGTTTTTCCAGGGTGCGGCGCCAACAACCGAGTTCTTAAATGCGTGGACCCCGCAAAACCACAGCAATACGATACCTGCTGTTTATCAAAGGGGCTATGCCGGTGTGAGCGGATATCAATCTACTTACTATTTGAAAGATGCTTCTTACCTGCGGTTAAAAAGTATCAATTTATCATACACATTTTCACAAAAGCTGATAAAAGCTGACTGGTTAAAGCAGCTTACGCTATATGTCGCAGGAAGCAATCTGTTTACATGGACAAAATATCCGGGTGCTGATCCTGAACGTTCTGGGTCGGGCAATTATGCCCAATTTCCACAAGTGAAGATATTTAGCGGAGGTTTAAAAGTTTCCTTATAATTAAAACAGCACAAAATGAAAACGAAATTCATAAGCATACTTATATTTTCAGTCTTTATAGCACAGGTATTTACGTCCTGCAAAAAAGATTTTCTGGATAAAGAACCATTGGATAAACTTTCAAGCAGCACTTTCTGGAAATCAGAAGCGGATGTACAGATGGCGCTTAGCGGTGTGTACGCAAGATTACAAAGCGGTTTTTACAGTCAATATAAAGTATGGCTGGATGCCTATTCCGATAATGCTTGGGACAGGTTTGATTATTTCGGGTTTAAAGCAACAACCCAGGGCATAATAAACCCCACCAGTGTTAATACTACGTTTTATAATACACCTTATCGCGGCATTTCCGCCTGCAATTACTTTTTGGACAACATTGGCAAGGCGCCTATTTCAGATGCTGCCAAAAACAGCTATTCAGCAGAAGTCAAATTTTTAAGGGGTATGTATTATTTTGACCTGGTGCAGTCTTTTGGCGGGGTCGTTTTATATAAAACATCACCGCCCGATGTAGCCAGTTCAAAAATTGCGCAAAGTTCAAAAGAAGATGTATTGGCCTTTGTTAAAGAAGACCTTGATTTTGCAATAGCGAATCTTCCTGATCAGCCTTATAACGGGCATGTGGTGAAAGGTAGTGCATTAGCCGTAAGGGCAAGAGTGGCTTTGTATGAAAAGAACTGGCAAAAGGCGGTGGACTTAACCAGCCAGATTATGAACAGTGGAAAGTTCAGCATTGCACAGGATTATAGTGGCCTGTTTCAAACAGCTACACAGCAGGGGAACCCGGAAATTATGTTTTCTACTAAATACCTGGCGCCAAACAACAACCAGGGAGGTTATGCCGGCTTTGATATTGAAGTTGGCTGGTGGGGAGCCGTACAGCCTTATCAAAATTTAGTGGATGAATATGAAATGACAAATGGTAAAATGATCACTGACCCTACTTCGGGTTATAATCCCTCCAGCCCTTACACAAATAGGGACCCTCGTTTACAAATGTCAATAGAATTACCAATAGACCCCACGTATCCCAATAGTGCACATGATAATAATACCACAGAGACTGGTTACCGGATGAAAAAATATACCAACCCCAGTAACTTTAGTTATACCAAAATGCAGAATACCGATCAAAATGTGGTGTATATCCGATATGCGGAGGTTTTGTTGATGTATGCAGAGGCAAAAAATGAATTAAGCGGTCCGGATGCAAGTATCTATACTGCCCTAAACCAGATCAGGCAAAGAGCAAGTGTGAATTTGCCGCCTGTAAATGTAATAGTGAATAATACACAAAGTTCATTGCGTGATTTTATTCGGCATGAAAGGAGAGTGGAACTTGCACTGGAAGGTCACCGGTATTATGATCTCAAGCGCTGGAACCTAATGGATGCAAAATTATCAGCATTAAAAAACCCTGGTGGTGTTCAGATGAAGTTTGGTGAAAAGAATAATGTGCTGCCCTTCCCGCAAAGTGAACTTGATAAGAATTTTAAATTGAAACAAAATACCGGATATTAATTAGCAGGCAAAGGCTCTGCTATCTGCTTAACAAATATGCAGGAATATGCCCGAACGTTGAATGTCACATTAAGCTTCCGAGCGGTAAAATCTCTGTTTCTGCAAAAGCAGATGGATTAACCGGAGATTCAATTGAAATCACCATTAAAAAGAAAGCCGATGATACCGGCAGTACAGTATAAGCAAAAGTGAATAATAAAAGTTGAACAGTATTAGGCAAGCAATCGTTATGCGCCCTGTGTCTACAGGGGGCTATTATCAAACTTATTATAAATAGTTCCTCAATTGTATACAGAAATATGAAACCAAATGTTAACCATACGAAAACCATTTTAATCATAGAAAAAACAAAGCTGCAGGTAGGAAAGGATATGAACCTTCTAGGTGTTACTACTGTATGGAGGAGGGGATAATGTAAAAATCGGTGCCTCCAGCCAGGACATCAAGCTCACCCAACCATTCACCTTGGCAAAAGACATCATGGTAGAAAGTGAACAAAGCACTTGTTCCCCAGGCAAAAATAAATGTGTTGCACCGCATCGACATTATAGTTTTCGATCTGTCTAATCCCTGTAAAAGGTTCCCGGCGTTGTGTAGTCAATATAACAATACGGTAAAAAGGCAAATACTTCTTTTATTAGCGCCAAAGCTAAAAGAAATAGCATTTATGAAATTTTTTCTAATGCTTACGACACCAGCTTTTGTATATCATTTTGAACTTCTATTGCGACGCTCTGTTCAACTCTCTGTTTTTCTATTCAACAAATATTTAAACAATTAAAGGACTAAAATCTTACAATTCCGCCCTGGTCCAGACCTCTGTCCGTCCTACAAGTGCTATTCCGATGTACCCTCTGACTTTCATAGTATTTTTGTCTTTTAGTGAAAGGTAGCAGCTATAAGTTTTGCCGCTTTCTGGATCATATATCCTGCCATTTTCCCACTCATCGCGTCCATCGAATTGAAATTCCCTCATTATTACCATACCCGTTACTGGCTGGTTGCGCTTGTTTTTGTCCGGATTTTTTGTATCCAGCTTTGGCTTGCCGTTGTTTGTTGGATATTTCAGCCAAACAATTTTACCATAATATTTTTCACCGGTCCTGTATATCCTAATTTTTGTGGGCTCATTACCCACCGTCATCCAAACCCCTATAATGTCATCGGCCTTCACTTGCCCACAGGTGCTGTTATTTAAGGAAAACATGAGGAGCACAAGTATTGTCAGACTCTTTCTCATTATTTTGGGTTTTAGTGTTATCTGTTTTCTTTCTGGAACAAACCTCTTCAAACCTCTGATCGTATTCCTGGTTTAGTGTTCCCATTATCCGGTCCCAGATTGTAAAATAAATTCCGTAATTGCCCTTAAAATACTTGTGGTGCATGTTGTGCGCTACTGAGGTGTTTATCCACTTTCCCAACCAATGTTTGCTGAATCCTTTGGGATACAGTTCAAATCCTAGATGTCCGTACACATTATAAATCAAGCTGAACAGGAAAAACAGCATTAAATGAATACTGTGTACCGGAATGGTAAATAAGAAAATGACGAAGATGAGAGATTCCAGGGCTGCTTCCAAAGGGTGGAAGGCGTAAGCAGCCCAGGGAGAGGGATTATGGGATCGATGATGCACCAGATGGATTCGTTTAAACAATTTTGGATGGTGCATAAGCCTGTGCGCCCAGTAAAAATAGGTGTCGTGCAGCAAAAGCATTAGTGGGAAAGCCAAAAGGGCATAAAGCCACCCATACTCCGATAGGTCTGAATAGAAAGTAGTATAAGGCTTTAAAGGAGTATAGAGTAACAACAGTGGAGGAAAAGAGAAAATGATAATGGAAAGGGTAGAGAAAAATATTTCCCTTTGGTAATCGGTCCGTTTTGGGAAGGTAATTTGAATCTTTTTATAGCTGATCCTTTTTTTTAAAAGCACATAAAAGATCAAAAAAGCGGGTCCAGCAATAAGGAAATATTTATCTGCATTATCCAACAATAACCAGGTGAATTTTTCCCAATTCATAATTTAAATTTTGGTTATCCGAAACTACAATGAAGTGGGTCAAGGAAAATTAACCCTGGTTAACTTCTTATTTACTGGCCAGCCTTTTTCGCAAACGGCTCAGGCTCGGCGCTTCAATTCCCAGATAGCCGGCAATGTACTTTAAAGGGATACGGTTAAACGCATTGGGATAGTCCTTTAAAAAGTTCAGGTATCTTGTTTCTAAAGACTGTATTTTACTAGCTTGTTCTGTCAGCAAAACAATTCTAAGTTCTTCAGCCAGGATTTGGGTAAACAGTGTTTCAAACTTTGCATTCAAAGAAAAGATCAGGGGCAGTTTTTCTTTACTCAACATCAGCATTTCGCAATCTTCGAGGGCGATGAAGTTTTTATGCGAGGGGACATGTTGGCTGATGCCTTCAGTATAGGTAAAAAAGCAACCTTCGAACGTGAAATTGGAAGCAATCTCTTTGCCTTCACTAAGTATGGTGCCAACAATAAGTCCTGAATTCAAAAAGCCAATAAACCGGCAGTATTCACCGATCTTAATTAAGTAATCACCCTTTTTATATTGCCGTACAGAGCTGTAGCCAAATGCTTTCTCTAAATCCTCTTCGGGAATCTGAATTCTTTGATTAATATACTCTTTTACTTTGGCGAACATGGTAGTTTACATTACTTGAAGATACTCAATGCTGAAGAAAAAGTGCTACTTTAAATGAGACACTATTGGATTGATTCCTCCCTTTATGTGGTTCGTTGCACTCTAATAAATGTGCTTCCGCATTGTAGCTAACGGTCAATTCCTTTTTTTCATCTGTGTCAATAGTCTTAATCATTTGCTCCTCATTCTTACAGGAAAAAATTAATGTATCCTTCTGCATATGATGTATGAATCTCCATGTTGTAGGACCTCTTCGTATTTGTCAGGTGCGAGACCTTCATAATAATACAGAACTTCAAAATCTGAAAAAACTTCACGAAGTCTATTTTTCTCAATGTAATATCTGATCTTACAGCAGTCTTCCTTTTTCCGGAAAGTATTAGGCTCAATCATTGCCTCTGTAGAAATATAATCGGTAAATTCCGGATCAAGATAATTTCGTAAGGACATAATAATAATACCTGCCGGTTTCACTGTGCGTTTAAGACAATGTAACAAGTATTCAAAATCACTTCGCCTCATACAGCAGCCTACAAGCAAACAGTTGATTACATCATAAAAATTCTGGCTATAATGGTATCTTATTACATTCCCATTCCTTACTGAAATATTTATAAGCCTGTTATCTTTTACATATGCACGCAAACGGCCTAAATAATCCTTATTATTGTCTATGGATGTAACTTGGAACCCTTGCCTGGCAAAGAATACACTGTCTGCACCTTCCCCGCAACCGACGTCAAGTAAACGTTTTCCATCATTTAGATAATGTAAAGCCTTTATGGCCAAAGGATCTGGTTTAAAAGGATTTTCAAATCCGTATTTAGTGCTTAATTGAGACGTTGAATAGCTCATCTTCCTAATTTGCCAGTTAATATTTTATAAAGAAGCAATCAGGCTTTCAAGCCGATTGATCAATTGGCGGTCATTAGTATTTGTTGAAAGTTGCATGATTTTTGATTTCAGCAATTGTTCAAATTCAATTCTTTCGAAACACGAAGGGCTTAAGCTTCCCTAATAAGCCCTTTTTAGAAGTATCTTCAATAAGAATAATTGTTATTTTACTTCCACCTGAATTGAAAACTCAATTGTTTTCGGCATAAGACACCTTTGGTTATCGCATGCCTGATAATTAAGTTTTGCCTGGAGCACATGCCTTTGCCTTTGAATGTTTCTATTTGTTTGTACCGTAATAATTATTGAAAAAACACCATCATAAACATCTAAATATGTGTTCGTTCCTTCCAATTGAAATTTGTTAGCCGGAGGAAATACTGTTCTTTCAACTCTTATCCCCTCATAAGTCTTTATTTCGAGCGTTGTTGGTATAATAAATTCGTCTTTGGTTTTATTAGCCTGAATGTGATAACCATTTTTTACTTCTAATTCAACTTTGATTAAAGAACGTTTACCTGCATAAACAATAGCTTCCGGCACCTTGACTTTTACAATATCAGAAACTGTCTGATGTCCCCAAAAAAGTTGAATCGGCAATATGAAAATCCACAAATAAGCCATATTTATTTTTCATTGCTTAATAGTTCATCTAATTCCTGTTTCAACTTGACCAGCTTTGCATCAAAATTGGTTGTATTGAGTAGCGAATAAAACCGGATCTTGCTCTCTTTATCAATGATCAGGTTGGAGGCAATAGGCACTTCATGTCTTGCAAGGTCTGGCTGAACACCTTCAGGTGCATACTTCGTGGAGATAGCGCCGTTTTCGTCAAGTAAGACCGGAAAGCTAAAATTGAACCGTTGAAGCCACTTTTCTATCAAGTCTCTATCCTCCTTTATATCTATGATCAGCACTTGTACACCCTTGTCCCTGTAAGCTTGATGAAGTTGTTCCAGATAAGGAGCCTCTGCATTACAAAATGGACACCAAGTGGTTGCAAAATGTATGACAACATATTTCCCTTTCAGTTGTTCGAGGGAATATGTTTTTCCATCAAGGCCAGTAAGTGTAAAAGCAGGCGCAATCTGCCCTATCATGGGTTGCTCCTGCTGTGCGTAAACTAAGTTTGGTAAGCAGGTTAAGACTATCCAATAAAGTGAGAAAAGTAGTGTTTTCATGAATTTCTTTTTTTTATTGCCAATAGAGAAATACTTTTTACACCAAATTGTTGTGAAGCTCCTTTTGCAGATTGGGATAAAAAATGATAGGGCGGGTTGTTTCTGATTTGCGCCAACTGGAATCCATTATTTTCTATTGCGCTTCTATATTGATCTTTTTGGCTGGCTCCTCCTATACAGGAAGCCCAAAAAGTGGTATTGCTCACAACTGCTGCCGGCAGTTGCTTTTCGCTAATGATATCCGCAATTGCCATACGCCCACCGGGTTTTAACACTCGAGCCGCCTCTGCAAACACTTGTTCTTTTTGGGCGCTCAGGTTAATTACCCCATTGCTAATCACCACATCAACACTTTGGTTGGGAAAAGGAAGCTGTTCAATATAACCTTTGTAAAAAGAAACATTTTCAAAGCCGGTTTCTTTGCGCAACCGTTCTGCCTTATCCAACTGTTCTTCGGTCATATCCACACCCCACACCTGGCCCGTCTTTCCGGTTCTCAAAGCAGCGATAAATACATCCGTACCCGATCCGCTGCCTAGGTCAAGCACTGTTTCACCTTCTTTGATAGCAGCTAAATCAAAAAAATAGCCTACACCGGCAAAGGATTCTACTGCTGCAGTAGGAATTCGTTCTAAGTCTATTAAAAGATAACCAAGATTTTCTGCCAGCTTCCGGCCTATGGAAAAATGGTATTCTTTTTCTGGATGCAGAGCTACATCCCGATACATGCTTTTTACTTTTTGCTCCAGATCCGTAGTATCGAATTGTTTGTTCTTGGTTGATTCCATATTAATAATTGGGGAGTGTTTATTAAAAAGACGCAAAGCCTTATAAAAAAGTTCCTGTAATCTAATGGGGCAGTTCTTGATCAGTTTAAATATGGGTATCTCCATTAGCTACTCATCCCAATGCGCTTTAGTCATGAAACAATTATTAATACTTGTTTTCCTTCATTGTTTATTTGCGTTAGCTGTTATCTTAACAAAAATTTGCTGAGGTATTCTTTTAAAACTATTCAATAATTATATTTAATAGTTGAATCGTTTATCTATATTTGTATTGCAAAACATTGGTTATGGACAAAAGGGAGTTTAAAGACAAGGTATATTCTGTGCTATCGCAAATGGTGAAAGCTATGGCCAACCCACACCGCCTGGAAATTATAGACCTACTGGGTCAGGGTGAACGGTCAGTAGAGGAAATCGCTAGAGAAACAAATCTCTCTGTTGCCAATGCTTCTCAGCACCTCCAGGTACTCAGGCAATCAAACTTGTTACAAGTAAAGCGGAAAGGCAATTTTATATACTACAGTCTGGCAGGCGACAATGTATACAAATCCTGGAAAGACCTTAGAGAAATCGGCTTGGAAAGCTTGGCTGAAATTGATAAGCTGATTAAGGATTTCCGTATACAAAAAAGCAGTTTGGAAGCCATAAGTTTTGATGAATTGATGACAAGGATGAAGTCGGGGAAGACCATTCTCCTGGACGTACGGCCAGAAGTGGAATTTAATTCTGGACATATTCCCGGTGCTGTCAATATACCAATTGAACAATTTTTAGATCGTACAGAAAAATTAAGTAAATCGAAACAATACATCGTCTATTGTCGTGGTCCTTTTTGTGTCTTTGCAGACGAAGCAGTACAGATCCTTTCTCAAGAAGGTTTTAAAGCAAAGCGTTTACAGGAAGGTTTCCCGGATTGGAAAGCTAATGGACTTCCAGTTTCCTCTATTCAAAACTAATAAAATTCATTAAATAATGAATAGTACACCCCTTATCTCCACAGATTTATTAAGGCAAATGCTCAACAAAGGAGAACCCGTCAATGTTATAGATATTCGACCCATGCAGGAAAGAGCAGAATGGATGATACCAGGAAGTATTCATATAGATGCCTATCATCGGGTAAAGCAGCATGATGCATCCGTTTTTGAGGTTGTTCATCTTGACAAATCTGTGCCTGTTGTTACCGTTTGTGCAGGAGGTAAAGCAAGTTTAGTAGCAGCCGATATGCTTCGCCAGAGAGGTTATAACGCTTTTTCATTGCAAGATGGCATGAAGGGATGGAGCCTTGCCTGGAATACAGCCTACAAACAATATGAAGGCTTTGAATTGTGGCAAGTCAGACGCACAGGCAAAGGCTGCTTATCCTATATTATTGCATCAAACAAAGAAGCTGTCATCATTGATGCTTCCCTTCCTGTTGAGGTATATACTCAATTAGTTAATCAGCATCACCTCACAGTAAAGTATGTGCTGGAAACCCACATCCATGCCGACCACCTTTCCAGGTCAAGAGAAGTAGCAGCGCATTTTAAAGCGCCGTTGTTTCTGCCGGTCCCCAATAAAGTGCAGTTTGCTTTTAATCCAATTAAGGAGAATAACACTTTTTTTATTGGTAAATTGGTAATTCAATCTTTACCTACTCCTGGCCATACTTTGGACAGTTTCAGTTTCTATATTGCTGATAAAATAATATTTACTGGCGATACACTTTTTACTAATGGAGTAGGGCGCCCCGATCTGAAAGCAAACCCTGAAGAAACCAGGGAAAAAGCAAGGCTTTTATACCATTCATTAAATAAATTGCTTGCACTGCCTGATAGTGTCATTGTACTTCCAGCCCATACCAGTCAACCAGTGAGTTTTGATGATATGCTCGTGCAAACCACTATAGATGAAGCCAGGAAGAATATTGCACTATTGCAAAGCAGGGAAGAAGAGTTTATCAATTCACTACTAAAAAAAATACCTGACACACCACCTAATTTCCTTTCCATCGCAGAGAAAAATCTTTTGGGCAACTATGAAGGTATTAATCCAATTGATCTGGAAGCAGGTGCTAACCGTTGTGCTGTTTCCTGATCATAATTGCATTAATACAACACTTATTTAATCAAAAAAAATCAAAGCTCTAAATGAACTCTTTAAGTAAGAAAACAATCCGAATCCTTTCATGTGCCTTAGTTATGGCAATATTTATTGTTGCAACAGCTTTTGCACAATTTCAAGATGAACCCTGGAAACCAGAGCAACTTATGGCTCCCAGCGTGTTGGCTGAAATGATCAATAAACCCGGTAGTGAGCTCCCGCTCATTATTAGTGTGGGCCCTGCTGGTCTAATAAAAGGTTCTGTAGAAGCCGGGCCAACGAGTGAAAAACAAAATTTAAAAAAGTTAGAAAAATTGCTTGCAAATGAAAGCAAAAGCAGAAGTATCGTTCTTTACTGCGGATGCTGTCCTTTCATAAATTGCCCTAATATCCGTCCCGCCTTTTCACTGCTCAATAAAATGGGATTCACCAAACATAAGCTACTGAACTTATCTCGTAATGTAAAAGCTGATTGGATAGACAAAGGTTATCCGGTAAATAAATAATACGGAATGGATGCTAAAAATAGAATAACCAACAATGTCTTTGAATGGTTTTGGTAATACATTTTGAAAAGTCGTAAGCATGAAAGAGATACAACTTGGACTAAAAGAGAATTGGAAACAATTTACATTGCTTGTAATCATTAATTCTTTTGTCGGCGGTATGGTAGGTTTGGAAAGAAGCATCCTCCCAAAAATTGCAGAGGTAGAATTTCATATTGCAGCCAAAACAGCCATCCTTTCATTCATTGTAGTATTTGGCATTGTTAAAGCCGTTGCTAATTATTTTACAGGAGCGTTAGCTAATAAAGTCGGAAGAAAAAACCTCCTTATAATTGGTTGGCTCTTTGGCATTCCTGTTCCTTTTATCTTAATGTTTGCTGAGAACTGGAACTGGATCGTTGCCGCTAATGTTTTACTAGGGATTAACCAAGGGCTAGCGTGGAGCTGCACTGTGGTTATGAAAATAGATCTCGTTGGCGAAAAGCAAAGAGGATTTGCAATGGGCTTGAATGAATTCGCCGGTTACCTGGCTGTAGCTGTTGTTGCTTTTTTGACTGGTTGGATCGCTTCTGAGTATGGCCTGCGTCCCTATCCTTTTTATATCGGTGTAGTCTTGTCATTAATGGGTTTCTTTGGAAGCTTGCTATTGGTAAAGGATACAAAGCACCACGTTGCTGCAGAAACCGGCAGTAGTAAGATACCAAGACTCAATAACATTTTCTGGCAGACAACCTGGAGGGATAAAAACCTAGGCTCCGTTACACAGGCTGGGCTTATCAACAACCTTAATGATGGGATGACTTGGGGAATCTTTCCAATTTTATTAGCCTCAAAGGGCTTTTCACTTGAACAAATTGGCATCGTAACAGCCATCTATCCTGCAGTTTGGGGTGTAGGTCAGTTGTTTACCGGCACGATGGCTGATCTTTTCTGTAAAAGAAATATGCTATTCCTTGGCATGCTGCTACAGGGTATTGTTTTGATAGCTTTATTATTTGCCACAACCATGTTTCATTTTATAGCACTTTCTATACTGCTAGGTTGGGGAACAGCAATGGTGTATCCAACCTTTTTAGCCACTGTTGCTGAAAACACACATCCCCAGGATCGCGCAAAAAGCCTGGGCATATTTCGTCTTTGGAGGGACTTGGGCTATGCCATTGGTGCTATTCTTACAGGTATTATAGCTGACACCTTAGGGCTCTCAGCTTCTATTTTAATTATTGGATTATTAACAATAGCTTCAGCCATGATTATCTTTTACCGTATGAAATGCTTTAACCCTGCATCTCTGCATAGCGGTAAACCAATCATTGCATAGTTGAAATAAAAGAGCATCGCTGCAATGTGACGCTCTTTTCCTTTGGTTCATCTAATTATTTGAGCTAGTTACTAGTTATTAACATGAAATTACAGGGCCATTAGTGCTAAAGAAAAAAGTAACTTCTCCATTTGCATTAATGGTAAGATGCCAATCATTCTCTAGATTAAAATTATCTAGGCTGCCGATAGAAATATATTTAATTGTTCCTCTCTGCTGGAAAACTATTTGTTCGTTAATAAAACTACCGTTATTCGTATAATTAAAGGTCTCCGTGGAAATATATTGCCTACCAGAAGTTAGCCCCACGCCTTTAGCATTTGATGTATTATAATGCAAAGAGAAGGTCGCTTTATTATCATTAATAACTCCATGGACACTATAGTGTCCTGTACCACTAAATACAACCCATTCACCTGTGCAGTCATTCCATGCATTCCATTGTATTGCAAATGTTTCGGCAAAATTAAATGGTGTTCCACTTTGTGCAATGGCGCTTGTATATAGTGTTTGTCCCTCTGCAAATTGTAAGGACTCTTTTTCGCAAGAGCTAAATGCTATAATAGCAATTGCTGTACAAACAAAAAGCTTTTTCATATTTCATTTTTTAAGAATCATAAAGATTTATTGAAACGTTCAACTTCTTCAAGCATGTCATCTTCTATCCTGATTAGAATTACATTTTTGTTGTCTTCAAGGTAAGCTACCCAAACGTTTCTATCCTCCTGGTTGATGTATATGACATGGGTGATGTTGTAATCAAAATAATCCGGGTGTGTTTTGATCCTTTTCCTGATTTGAGCTGGTAGATGTCTTTCATACCCATGGCTTACATGATATAACATGTAACCGTTTTTGTAAAATAATGCGTTGCTTTGCTGATCCTTCATCATGAAGCTTACAAAAAAGTTTTCATCAAGCTTCGTCCAGTTGATGTCTTTAACATCTTGAAAATAGTGGTAAAATGCATCCAAAACTTTGGGGCTTACTTTTGCATGATTCGTTGTTGCCACCACATCAGGTAACTTAACCATTTGATTTTCTTGAGCAAGACAGAGACCAGAAAACACTAGTGAAATAAATATTGTTTTAAGAAATAAAAATAGTTTCGGTTTCATGGCTTTAATTTTTGAAGGAATCTATAACAATTGACTCCAATAAAGGTATATTAGTCTTCCTCCTAAGTCCAGTATCAATGAGTGTTTGAATTGAATGAGTATGCAGTTGGCCTTTAGGGAAAATGAATGGCATCCTTATCACTCCGGCAATAAGGATATTGATAGATTTTCTTATTACTTAGAAGGAGTTTCTACATTTTCGACGAACCAAGTACCTGTTTAGAATAATTTTAATAACGAATCTTTACGGCTCTTCGAAACATTTACACTAGAGCCATCACTCATTACCAGGTACCCACCTTCACCTCTTATATACTTACTTACTTCGTTGAGGTTTACAATATGAGAATTATGTACTCGTAGAAAGTATCTGAAGTCCTGTATCTGTTCTTGCATTTCTTTTAAGGTGCGACAGGCAGTGATCTTCAAATTGTGTTTCAGAAAAATGTGGGTGTAATTATTATCTGCTTCACAACGTATTACCTGATCGGCAAGTATTAATTCGAATCCTTCAGAAGTTGGAACAGCAATCTTATTAAAGATTACATCCTTTCCTTGTACCTTCTTCAATAACATTTGGAACTGTTCTGCAAAAGGTAAATGCCGTTGTTCTTTCACTTTCTTTACTGCATTAACAAGCTCGCCAGGTTCAATTGGTTTCATCAGGTAATCTAAAGCGCTAAAACGGATGGCTTTGATGGCATATTGGTCATAACTGGTGGTGAAAATAATGGCGAAGGAAATTTCAGGCAGTTGCTCCAACAATTCAAATCCATTCATAAAGGGCATTTCGATATCCAGGAAAATAAGGTCAGGTTTCCATTTCTCAATTGCTTTAATACCGTTTTCAGCCGACTGACACTTTTCCAGTACCTGTACTTCCGGACAGTATTCTTTGATCATAAAGTCAAGCGCATTAAGACAATGCAATTCATCATCAATCATCACTGCTTTAATCATAAACTTCCGGTATTTTCATGATAACTTCCGTACCTCCAGGCGTACCATCAGGAAGTAATAGGTCAGTAATAGTAATAAAGGTTTCAGCATCTATTTTCTGTTCCAACAGGGCGATACGGTCGGCCGTAATACGCATGCCCATTGATTTATGGGTAGCCGCCGATTTGCTTTTCAGTTCTGCCGCTCTTTTTCTACCAATACCATCATCTGTTACCTTACAGTACAAGAAATCATCTTGTCCGAACAATTCGATATCTAAATAACCTTTACCTTCTTTATGCATTAAACCATGCCAGATGGCATTTTCTGCGTAGGGTTGTATAATCAGTGGCGGCACTTTCACTGCAGAAATATCCAGATCATCATCTACAATAATTTTGAAGTCGAACTTATGATCAAATCTTACCGCTTCCAGTTCAAGGTAGAGCCTTAAAGATTCCAACTCACTTTCTAAAGGAATTAATTCAGCCTGTGAGTTTTGCAAAATCAATCTCACTAGTTTTGAGAATTTGGATAGATATTCTGAAGCTTGTATTTTATTGTTTTGTAGAATAAAGTGATTAATGGAATTAAGTGAATTAAATATGAAGTGTGGATTCATTTGTGCTCTAAGCGCCTGCATTTCAAGCTCTGTAGTTTTGTGCTGTAATTGAGCCAATTGCTTTTCTTTTTGTGCCAATAGTTTCTCTTTTTCAGAATGTTCCAATTGCTGGCGAAACTTCTTATGCATGCGCCATTGTATCGTTACATACAATAAAGTTGATACCAATGCCACTGCTATTATTTTAAACCACCATGTGCCCCACCATGGAGGCGAGATGGCTATGTCAACGCTCTTTTCAGCCCATATACCTTCGCTGTTGGCTGCTTTTACACGAAAAACATACTTTCCTGGCGGTACATTAAAATAGGTGGCCTTTCGGGCTATGCTTGCCTCATTCCAGCTGTTATCATAATTTTCCAGCATAAAGAAGTGCCGATTATCTTCCGGATTGGCGAAATCAATGGCAGCAAAGTTGATTGTAAAGGCATTTTGATTATAATGTAACAAAATATTTTTCGTTTTTAAAAAGGGCTCCCCACTTGGATTATTCTTCTCGTTATGAAAATTCTTGTTACCTAAATTAAAACTTGAAAAAACTAGACTTGGTGGTTTGTTTGCTTTTGTCAACTGATCAGGGAGAAAAGTATAGTAGCCGGAGTAAGTCCCGAAAAATAATTTACCATCACTACTTTTATAACTGGAGCGATAACATAAATCATCCCCATAGATGCCATAGCCTTTACCAAATATCTGTGTTACAATTCGTTGTTGGTTTAATTTAAAAATCCCATATTCCGTAGCAATCCAAAGATTTCTGTGATCATCTTCAACAATGGATCGTATAAAACTGAATCTAGTAAGTGTATTGGAGTCTACATATTGTTCAAAATTCTTTTTTTCTTTACTGTATGTAAATAGGCCTTCGGCGCCTCCGGTCCAAAATGTGCCTTTTGCATCTTCAAAAAGGCTGGTAATGCCCTTTCCGTTTAGGTAGGTCTCATATTTGCCATTTGCTGTATTGAGCTTATGTACATCTCCCACCATCCAGCAACCCACCCATATTTCGCCCTGTTTGTTTTCTAGAACAGATGTAACAATATTCAATCCAAGCGTGCTTGTATCTTCAGGATGAAAAATATACCTTGTAAATAAACCAGTCTTGCGGTCCATCCTGTTTAATCCTTTGGTTGTTCCCACCCATAAATCAGACTTTTTATCTTCATATATCGTCAAAATAAAGTCATTGCTTAAGCTGCTCTTATTTTTAGGATTGTGCCGGTAATGAATAAAACCTTCCTTATTTTCATCCCACAGGTTAAGGCCTTCTTGGGTACCTACCCAAATTTTCCCTTGTTTATCAGCTTTTATGACCTCGATTGAATTATTGGAGATTGAAGCTGGATTGCCCGGTTCGTGAACGAACCACTTTGTTTTGCCATTTCCATGGTAGTTCTGAATCTGTAATCCCTGCTGCGTTCCTGTCCAAAGAGCTCCATCCGGACTCTCATAGAATGAATTGACACAACCTGTTAAAGACTCATTAAATGGTATATTTCGGCGCAGTGGATTAATCCGATAAAGATTACCGAACAAAGTACTGATCCATACCACACCTTCCCTTGAAGTATAAGCCCCCCATACATTTCTGTCAGTAAAAGCTCCTGCAGTATCTTTTGCATTCTCGTAATGCTTTGTTTTTTTCGTTTTAGGATCATAATAATTCAATCCTGATTCTGCTGTCCCTATCCAAATCGCTCCAGTAATATCCTCTGTAATAAAAGTTATATAGTCTAAATATGGTTTCTTTTTAAAAGGAGGTCTGCTTAATTTTTCAGGATGTGCCGGTTCATAAGGGAACCTTTGAAAACTACCCTTTTGCCGATTCATTGTGTGTAAACCATCACCTGAAGTACCCACCCAGAAAATGCCTTTACTATCTTCATAAATAGCTCTCACCTTGTTATTGATAAGGCTGTGTGGATTCTTTGGATCATGTAAGTATCGGGTAAACTTACCCTCCTTTCTATCCATTCGATTGAGCCCTCCTTCATCAACACTTCCTGCATAGACGCTGCCTGTTCCAATCCAAAGCTCGTGCTGTCGGTCTTCATAAATAGCCACTACAGCGTTATTGCTGATACTAGTTGGGTCATTTGGCTGGTTGCGAAAATGGATAAACTTTCCCGATTTAGGGTTGAAACGGTCTAGTCCATCACCTGTTCCTACCCAAAGCGTTCCTTTATGATCTACCAAAACAGCCGGTACCCAATCACTACTAATACTTCCGGAATCATTAGGGTTATATTTATAGTGTTGGAAAATGCCAGTAGTTGGGTCAAATCGTTCTAGCCCTTTACCAAAAGTGGCTATCCAAAAAATGCCTGAAGAATCAATACAAATAGCTTCTAAAGCGTCAGTTGTCAAAGAGTTCGTATCTAAAGGGTTGTTATTGAAAACTTTCATATCATACCCGTCATAACGGAAAAGTCCTTTTTTGGTAGCAAACCACATGTATCCATCCTTATCCTGAACCATACCAGTCACATGCATAAAAACTTTTCCTTGAGGTGGGCGCACTTTATTGAAAAAAATATTCTGCGTCCAGGCAGAGCAAACCCGTATTAGTAGTAAGGCAAGAATAAAGAAAAATAGAGCAAACCTTTTCATTTTACTGCTTGCTTCAAAAAATTAGAAGAAATGTCTTTATCTATATGCTTCTTATTCACATAGGATCTGTATGAACTAAACTATTAGAGATATTTTTTTCTTCCTGGCTGTTGTATCATTCTGATCAATTTTCATGGGTTGAATTATTTACCGTATTGGTGGGCAGATTTATTGGCCGTTTATGCCTGTGTTGTTTTCTGGTTAATTCTATTTTCTTCAGGCTGAAAAGGGGAGAAATTCTTAACCTATTGAAAAAGCCGCTTCGAGTTTTAATTGGTCAAATCGGTAGAATAGAAATGCATGTTTATTTTTAGCTCCCTACTTCAGCAATCATCATTGATAGAGTATAGATAAATATGGGTTCAAATAATAGGCTTCGGATATAGAACATCCTATATAAAGTTACTTATACTTATATCTATAAACTAATTAATATTTTACTCAAAATTAATTCTGGATTGGCTTATTTGTTATCTCTATTGTGTGGTTGTATGTAATAACAAAGTAGATGGCAGGTTTAAATGAGTAGTTGCTTGTTCCTGTATGTCTAAGTGATATCAAGCACTACTATTTATCCCTCTTTTTTCTGCAGTATGAACCATTTTCCTAAGCTTCATTCATTGTTCATATCAATGTATTTTGGTCTTTCTTTGATCATACTCTATAGTACAGCTTCATGCGTGACTTTTGTTACGTTTATATCATAGTTGTTAATTTATTTTTGTATTATGAATTGTAAGCAACACTGGGAACAAGTTTATAAAACTAAGCAACCCAATGAAGTAAGCTGGGCACAAGAAATACCCTATACTTCACTTGAGTTTATTCATAACTTCAATTTACCTAAAACTGCTAGTATAATAGATGTTGGAGGTGGTGATAGCAAGCTTGTAGATCATCTTCTTGCTGAAGGCTTTGAATATATTACAGTGTTGGACATATCAGAGGATGCTTTGAATAGAGCAAAAGAAAGGTTGGGTGAAAAAGCGAGAAAAGTAAAGGGGATAGTTTCGGATGTTAATCAATTTATCCCTAATCAGAAATTTGTCCTTTGGCATGACAGGGCGACCTTTCATTTTCTCACCACTTCCGAGCAAATAAAAAGATACCTATCTACAGCAAAAGAGTTTGTCTCAGGATATTTAACTATAGGCACCTTTTCTGAAAAAGGTCCAGCTAAATGCAGCGGATTGCCTGTTCAAATATACTGCGAAGAGGAATTGAACAACGTCCTGTCAATTGGATTTAAGAAGATCCGCTGTATAAACGAAGACCACATTACACCATTCCATACAAGGCAAAACTTTCTTTTTTGCAGTTTTAAAAGCTACAATTAAAATCCTGCATTTTCTTTGACTGAATAAGTATTTAGTCAGTACAATGCTGCATCCGAAGAAACACGATACATCTATACCGATTTTTATTCTGCAGGGCAGCGACTCAACGGCGCAAATGCATACACAGTAACTTTTCAAAAAGGAGAATTACCTCCTGTAAATGGTTTCTGGTCTCTGACTCTATACAATGAGGAACACCTCTTTTCGCCCAATCCACTGAACCGGTATTCACTGGGCACCAAGAGCAAGCAACTGAAGTTGGGTGCCGATGGATCATTGACGATTTATGTTCAAAGTGTTGCTCCCGGTACAGAAAAAGAATCAAATTGGCTTCCTGCTCCAGGAGGAGCCGACTTCTCAATGTACATAAGGGCCTACTGGCCGCAGCAGCCAATTCTCAACGGTTCGTGGATGCCACCGATGGTAGAGAGACTGAAATAGATGATGTTGATGAATGTAATAACCCGGTGCAATAGATACCGGGTTCTATTAAGATTGAAGAGAAGCCTTGTTTTTTTCAATCTTGCTTTCCGGATTATCCCCTGCAGATGAAGACAGGTTTTTCCCATATTTGTGCAAAGATCCTTTGACCGCCGAAGAAAAAAAGGCGCGTAGATATGTTACTGTGAATATTGATGATTTGTTCGATATGTCTGATCCGACAGGCAGTACCTACAAAGCTGTTACATCAACAAATGGAATCACTCCGTCGAGCCTTGCCAACCTATTCCCGGCTATGATGAAGTTTAATCACAACTTCGATGGCTCATGGCTGGGTGGTAATTTTCAGCAGAAACTGGGTAATATTATGATCATGCGTATGGCTGAAGTCTATTTGATCGCTGCTGAAGCCACCCTTCATTCAAATGGAGATGGAGCCACTGCCGCTCAATATCTGAATGAATTGCGCAGGCGCGCTTGTCGTAATATTGCAGACTTCAATCCTGGTACTGGAATGCAGTTAACTTCAGCAACGATGAACGATGTTTTTGATGAATATGCCCGTGAGCTTTGTGGTGAGTATAGCCGTTGGGCTCTCTTGAAACGTAATAAAGCATTTGAAACTCGATTACAAGCTTACAATAAAACAGCTTTTACAAATTTTGTTGCCGCTAAACACTATAGCCGGCCCATTCCATTCAACTTCTTGAATCAGATCAATAATGCAGATGAATTTGGAACGAATGGTTACTAGCGATTAATTACGAATAATAGTACAGTCCGCATTGCAAGTAGATGCCGGTACATATTAGTTTAGCCGGGGCTGACCAAAAAGGTCAGCCCTTTTCTTTCGGTCTTCCTATTATTCAAATAACTTATACCTGGCAGTTAGACTTCCTCTGATATCCAACTGATCACAACTATTCTAATATTCATTGTTTAAAGGACTCATACCTAGGCTCATTCATTTCCTTTATATAGCTTTTTAAGTATAAACGTGCTTTGAATAAATAGGACTTACAGGTACCAACTGAAATTCCGAGTGCATGGGCTATATCATGGTGTGAATAACCATCAATTACATGCATATTGAAAACTATTCTATAAGAAGGAGGCAGTTTTCTTACCAGTTCTATTAATTCTTTATATACAATTTGCTGATCAGTTGCAAAACTGGTGCTTTCAATTTCCAATTCATATTTACTGAGGCTTTCAGTTTTGAGTAGCATATGTTGTCTGCGTAACTCATCAATCGCAGTATTTACCATGATTTTATTGATCCAACCAATAAACAACTTAAAAGTTTCTCTTTGATCCTTACTTTCAAAGTTTTGAAAGTTTTGAAACAGCTTTACAAATCCATCATTGACAACATCCACTGCTTGATCATAGTGGTAAATATATCGGTATACAATTTTAAGGGCATATTTATAAAATCGCTCATAAAGCATCTTTTGATACTTGTAGTTATTAATTGTACATCCAATAATTATGGCAAGTAATTCTTCCAAATTCTATTGCTGGGTTACAATCATTAATGATTATCTAAGCATTCGTCGATGTTACCATTCGTTGGTTTTTAAGTTTTGTCAATAAATCTCTGCCTAATGAGCTTAGAATTATTATTTTTCTTGATTATTGCAAATTTGTTGCCCATTTTAATATTAGTTTACTCTTCGTATGTGTATGTATGCTGAAGTAATAATTAGTATTTCTTATTGCTACCATTCTCCAGCTTTTACAAGTGACAAGAGTCTGTATTTTAAATTGTTATCAATCATCGGCATGAGTATTAATAATCCAAAGCTCAACCATTCTCAACCCAAATATGTAAGAGAAATGCATTTAACGATCGCTTTTATGGCATAATTTTTAATTCTTTAGTGTAAAACGTATTTTATGAAAAAAGTTTATTTAACACTGTTAGCGGCTTGGTTCACGATGATAAGCTTTGCACAGGAACATAAGGTTGATATTGATATTAATAAGAACGAAGGTGGAGGTGGCTTTTTCATGTCACCAGTAGTTTGGATTGTAGGAGGCGCTATTTTTATTCTTCTTCTGGTCGCTCTTTTACGTGGTAGGAGCAGCGACTAATTTTTTTATAAAATAATAATGCGCTTAAAAGCTTTATGGATCTATCCATAAAGCTTTTATTATTCAGTTACTTTAACCATTATTGATACCAATTGATTGTTTTGCCAATAGTAAAATTGTAAATAGCTCCGTCCTCATTTTTACCAATACTTGCAGAAAGGAAGAACTTCTGATATGGGAAAAGGTAAATACCTGCGCCATAAGCAGTGTGCCATAATTGCGAGGAGGTATGTTTCGTCCACACTCTGCCTATATCACCGAAGCCCAATAGGCCAAAGTCGCCCGATAAAAGAAAGGAGTGGAGTGAAGCTGCTTTATAACGAAGTTCCATGCTGCTGTAAAGAAGTGAGTTACCTGTAAATCGGTAGTTTCTAAATCCCCGCAGGTTATTTTCAGTGCCTAGGCCAAGTGCCTGGTAAAAATCATATTGCTCACTGAAAATATGCCCGCCACCTACTTTTATCAATGTCACCAATCTTGATGTATCAATCAGGGGCGAAGCAAGCAAGATATGTGATTGCAGTCGTGCATAAATTGGACTATTGTTTTTCTGCATATTTCTATAGCAGGTGAATTCGTTTTTCCAGCTTAGGCCTTGTGTGGGGAATAACAGGTTATCCATGTGGTTTACATTCAACAGTACCCTTCCCCCAATATATAGCTTAGTTTCATACATTGAAGAGGAATCCATTCCAATGTAATCTGGAGACTCTGCTAGCCATTTGCTGTTTTCTTTTGAATTGTTCCAGTAGTAGTAGGCACTAGGGCCAAAGGAAAAATTGAACTGGTCAAAGTAGTTTTTTGTAACCAACAGATCTACTGCAGCATAGTTGTACTTAATTCTGTAATAAGAAAATGCTTTGTTCTTGTCCTTCTTAGTTTCATTGCCTATTCCATAAAAGTTTTGAATAGCATTCTTCTGTATTTCACCAGTTGTCAACAAACCCGTTGCAAACCTCCAGCCGTTTAGGATGTTAGATAATTTTATTCCATAGGAGTTTTGTGATGGTGCATAATGGATGGAAACAGAAGTTTCAGAAGCAAAAGGTTCACGACGGAAATCATATGTCTTTTTATTCGCTCCTATGCCAATTTGCAACCCATATTCAGAATTAGCAGCTAGTGAGAATACTGGAAATTGGCCTTTATCTTGATAGGTATAACTATTCAGTTTATATTCATTAATTGTGGGGTGATTGCTCATCCTGTTGCGAGTGCTTCTTCCACGGGACAATATATTAGCCTCCGAAGATCTGTCATAAATAAAGTTTTTGCCTGTACCATTTACTACAAATGTATCCTGTCCTCCTCCACCAACGATGCGTAGGGGAATACTTTTCTGGACCGAACTATCCACCATAAAGTAATCATTTCCATTTAGTCCATATAAACGAATCTCCCTCGTAATGGAAGGATCAAAGCTCCTGTAATAGGTAAGCATTGTAGTATCACCTTTCTTCCGTTCATATACCTTTATCTGTAGAATATGATTCTTCTGAGCAACTTGAAAATAGTCATTTTGATTACTACCTAAGATATTCACCTGCTCTGAAATGGCTCTATAAAGCTCAAGAGCCCTTTCCTTCAAAACATTACGTCGGCTTTTTAGTTTTTCCTCTAAATCCTCACCTCGGATGGCGTAGATTTCCGGAGGTAGTTGCTGTACAGACTTTTCTATAGCCTGGTCTGTCAAATCATTTTGAAACTTATTTATTACTTGCTTCCATTGTTCTTCGTCCAGGGTATTTAAAAAGGTATGGTCAAATTCATCTGCACTAAATCCCAGGCCAACAGCATTAGACAGGTCTTTTGTAAAGCCTCTGAAAAGAGATAAATTTTTTCGTGCTAACATGCGAACCAGCAGCCCATCAGAATTAAAATAAGCGGCATCCCTGTCGTTTGGCACCGGCTCAAATAATTTTCCATTACCTGTATCTTTCCATCCCCAGGTCCATTGTTCCAGGTGTCGGTCAAAATCTCCTGTAAGAATATCCAGGAGTCTTGCTCTTAAAACAGATTGCTGATTTACTACATGATCAGCTTTTTCTGTTATACTATTGAGAATGTCATAGCTTCCTTTAGTGTCTTTATAAGGATAAGGATCTTTTTCTACCAGCATCACCACCTTATTGGCAAATAATGGTCTGTAAAAGCCAAAAGCAGTATCATTAGGCACAAAGAAGTATTGAGGCTGGGCCTCTGTTACACCAGTGTATTGCGCAATTGCTGCATTCACAAGGGCTCCATATGGATGCTGAGCTGACATATAATCTTTAACGAGGCGCTTCGTCAAACCACTTCTTAATGATACCGGTAAAAACTCAACAGGATCTTTATCCACGGTGCGCAACTTGTATCCTCGTCCATTTGCATCTTCTAGGTGAAGCGATTTACTTTGCTTTCCGCCACCTAATTTTTTGATTGTTAATCCCCCGTTTACTTTTCCAATATCAAATAGAGGTAATAGTATGGGAGTTTCCCATTCTTTACGATAGTTTTCACCTATCAATTGTTTTTGCAACTTCGTGGGCTTGCTATATTGTAAACTGGCAGCCACCTTTATATTGTCCTGTACCAGAGGCATCCACTTTGTTGTTGTATCTTTTAGTGCAGGCAGTTTTGAAAAATCATGAATATGCTGTTGGAAGACTAAAGTTGCCTGCTCTCCCTTTATTTCATAGAAGCAGAATTTCGCTTTTTGTTTATTATCAACCTCAATGACAGCAAATCCCTTTGATGGACTCGTAAACAAGGATTCTCTACGCCTGGATACACGGCTGGTCTTACTTGCGCTACCTGATACTATATAAGTGAGTGTTTTATCTTTTAATAGCTGAAGATTTTCTTCATGGCCGCTTATATATACAATATTAGGATGAACAGACAGCGTTTTCTTAAGATCGTTAATCATGCTTTCATATGTTGCATTCATAAGGTCCTGCACATTTGGGAAAGCATTTCGAATTATTGGGTAGATGGATCCTGCTAATGGTAAGGGAAGATATAAACCGGGACTAAGATCCGTTAAGGGAAACAAATGTTGCTTGAGATCATAACTTCCACCATGGATGCCATTGCTCTTCAAAGGATGGTGTGCCGCAATCAAAACTAGTTTGTTGTAATTTTTGCGCAGAATGCTCCCAAGCTCATCATAAACTTGTCTCTTTGATTTGGTCGGACATCCCGATTCAATATCTGGTTTTTGATACTGGTGAAGCCACCATTGAGTATTTAGGACGATTAAAACTACATCGTCGCTCAGTTTGATTTCTTCAGGTCCCGGACAACCATCTTTGGGGAGGAAACTTATATTTTTGCATCCTACATTTTCAATATAAGATTGCATCAAAATAACGGAATCCAAACCCGCTTTGCCACCTCCGCTCCATTCTTTCTCTCCCGGGATAAACACAGCAGATGCATCACTCTTCTTGATCATTGCCGCTATAGCCTTTACCTGATAAATATCATTATCTCCAAGAAAGAGTAGGGCTGTTTTTTGATTCAGAGGCACCTTTTCTCTAATAGCTTTAAAGAGTGCTTGTGGGGGCGGACTTCCATACTGCACCCCTCCGATTAATACGATCCTGTTTATGATTGAATCTTTACTGAACTGAGTAAACGCGATTAAAGATTTTAAACAAATAAAGATAAAGAGCGCAAATCTCATGGGGTTGTATGTTATGGATTAACGTATGGGTACGATCAATAGTTTATGCCCTCTTAATTGATCATGTAGAGGTATGGATATTCATAATAAAGCAAAATCTCTACCATTTTTCGAATCCATCAAATTCCGGCAGTTGGCATGTCATTCCTCAACTCGCCAAGAGTAATTTTTTTGACTAGGAGTATAAGAATAATAATATAGAATGAAATATAAAATCGATCAGAGATTTCAGGAAATAATATAAATCGCAAAAACAAAATAACAGGAATAAATAAGGCAAACAACTTTTCAAACGAAAGCTCTTTAACGGGAAAAGGGTTATTTATGTAAAATAAAAGTAATGCCATAAACACAGTTAAGAGGGAATAGTTAATTCCCCCCATTGCCTGCTCGTACATCAGTCTTATATAGCTTTTAAAAGAAGAATGAGCGCCCGAACTAAATGATGGATGAAGCCTGTCAGCGAAATTATTATAGAAGAAAATGCTCCACCCATAATGCTTTGCAAGTAATCCAATAAAAAGATAACAAATAATAAAACCTCCGGAATAAAGTAAAAAATCCCGGGTTAAGACTCTTTTATTCCATTTTTTACTAAAAAAAATAATACCCCAAATTATGATGCAGGTAACTATATTATCCAACCGTGCAAAAACAGATAACAACATTAGGATATAGGCTGACTTTAGATCAGGCTTTTCAATAATAAAATAAAAGGAGGTCAACAATAAAAAGGTGGACAAGCAGTCAGGGGTGGCACATTTGGCTATAGAAATCACCGGTGATGATATCATTATTAATAAAGCAATACCAAATGCAGTGGGCATACTTAAATAAATGCTCAACCAATGAAAGAGCAAAAATGCGATAAGCAGGTAAGAAATGAAAGAAGGGAGCAAGGTAGCTTGTGGTAAACCGACTCCTGCCTTATAAAACAAATAGGATATTCCAATATAGAGAGGCTTTACAACATAAAATGGCAGTTGCTCAGTAAAACTCACGGGATCATTGAACATAGTGCGCCTGTATAAATGTGAATTATCTGTTAGATTGCGGTAATGTTTATCAGGGATGCTTTCTTTCGCAAGCTTATAAGTAAGAAGATGTGCTTCCTTTGCATTATAGTGATCCAAATTGAGAATTAAAGCAGTGTAAGGCAACATATCCCAATTATAGAGAGGTCTCTTAAAGCAATAAATTCCTGCAAGAAGAATGCATAGAAAATAAATTAACCAGTAGGCTCTTTGTTTGATAAACATTATTATCCGGGCTTTTCTTTAAATTTATTGGAAGAAAATAATTTTTAAAAGAACAATAGAAGAATTTCTCAGTTAAGAAGGCTCCTCCCTGCCCAGGAATTTAACTCTACAGTCCCCTCTTAAACAACAATGACGCACCTTTAGGTATTGCATCCATTGGCCCAGCCGTAATAGCTCATGAAGGATCAACATTGGTAGTTGTATTCAACGCGCTTAGGCTTCTTGCTTACAAAAAATAATCTAAGATTGGACAAACAAAATAGTAAATTGAAAATTAAACTACTACTAAAATATTACTCGCAGCCTCATTGCTAAGGGTAATTGAACTTTTCTTATGCAACACTTTCATTGATCCGTCAAACGCCTCTACCTCTAATACCTCAAGCTTGTCTCCAATTGAAATGCCTGCTTTGTCAAGGTATTTCAAAAATTCATTTGATGAATTGGCTAAACTGGCCACTGTAACCTTCTTTTTTATGGGCGCATCACTCAAAGGTTGTGTCTTGATCTTCTTAAGTTTTCCATGTTCATCCGGTATCGGGTCTCCATGCGGGTCAACTGATGGGAATCCTAAAAATGCTTCCAGGCGTTGAATCAGGTCATCTGACTCTATATGTTCCAGCTGTTCTGCCAAATCATGTACTTCATTCCACTTATAGTTGAGCTTATCTACTAAAAACACTTCCCAAAGTCTGTGCTTTCTAATGATCTGCAGCGCTTTTTTTCTTCCCTTATCCGTTAATTGGATGGTTTTGTCAGCTAGTAATTCAACCAGTTGTCTTTCTGCCATCTTTCTTACCATTTCCAATACAGTGGCTGGGTTAAGTTCTAATGCCTTAGAAAGAGCAATATTGTTGACTTTCTTGACCTTCCCATTTTCCAACTTATATAAAGTCTTTAAATAGTTCTCTTCCGAATGGTGTGTAAAATGCTGCATATATTCAAAAGTACATGGTTTGACTTAGTTCATAAAATTTGGGATGCCAAATAAAATAATTTTGGATATTCAAACATTTTCTACCTTTGAAGCAAATCCCCGATACATGCGGAAGAAACTTTTAGTTCTAACAGGCATAGCGGCATCTATGCTTCTTTATCTTTCTTGTAATAAGGTTTTCCCCGATGCGCCTTCTGATGATCAAATACTGGATGGACCCATAGAAGGCCTCACCCCAGACCAGACAAGAATTTTCTTACAAGGTGATGTCGCTTTTAATGATGAGATATTTACAACAGAGAAAGGTTTAGGGCCTCTTTTTGTTGCTAATTCCTGCGGCTCCTGCCATGCCGGCGATGGTAAAGGTCATCCATTTACTACCCTGACAAGGTTTGGTCAAACCGATACTATAAGTAACCAATTTCTTCATTCTGGTGGTCCTCAACTACAAAACAGGGCTATTGTAGGCTTTCAGCCAGAGCAAATACCAGCCGGTGCTACTTTTTCAAAGTTCACCCCTCCTGCAAACACTGGCCTCGGATTACTGGAAGCTGTTTCCGATGCTACACTGTTAGCACTTTCAGATCCCAATGATGCAAACGGAGATGGTATTTCGGGCCGGCCTAACTGGATCAGCACCCCACAATACTCATTAATCCGTACTGGTGCCGCCATAAAAAATGGTAAATATATCGGCCGCTTTGGCAAAAAAGCAGCCGTGTACGACCTCATGCAACAAACAGTAAATGCCTACAACCAGGACATGGGGATTAACTCCACTTATGAACATTATGACACTTATAACGGCCATGAAGTAAATCCTGAGGTTTCCAATCAAACGGTACTTGCAGTTATATTTTATTTGCAAACCTTAAAAGCTCCCATTCAGCGAAATATCAATGACCAGGATGTACAGGCCGGCAAGCAATTGTTTATCAATAACGGATGTGCATCCTGTCATACACCGCAAATGCAAACAGGACATTCAAATATTGCAGCCTTGTCCAATAAAACATTCTTTCCGTTTACAGATCTGTTGCTGCACGACATGGGCGTAGGCCTTGATGATGGCTATACTGAAGGCACCGCACTTACTTCCGAATGGCGCACACCTCCATTATGGGGCTTAGGCTTATCTAAAAACTCCCAGGGTGGTCAATATTTCCTGATGCACGATGGTCGGGCAAAAAGCATAGAGGAAGCTATTCTGATGCATGGCGGTGAAGGAGGTCAAAGCAAATCAAATTTTCAAAATCTCTCCCAGGTAGAAAAAGCCAGGTTGATCAAATTCTTAGAATCATTATAATTGTTATTCGCAGATGAACAGAAGAGATTTCCTCTTGAACAGTTGTGCAGCCTGTTTAGGTGCTGCAGCTTCAGCATCAATTTTTAGTTCTTGTACCTCAACACGATACATTTCAGGCACAATAGTCAAAGACGGTCTTACACTTAGCAAAGATGAATTTAAACTGGACCAGAAGGGCAATATTGCATACCGTTCATTTGTCATTGTACGCAATGAAACGCTCCAGTATCCTATTTGCATTTATCGCTTTAGCGAACAGGAATATACTGCACTGTGGATGCGCTGCACCCATCAAGGCACAGAATTGCAAGCTTCTGGCGATGTATTGCAATGCCCTGCTCATGGCAGTGAGTTTAACAACAGGGGAAAAGTAACCAATGGTCCCGCAGATAGGGATCTAAGAATATTTCCCGTAACGGTAAACAACAAAGAACTATTTATTGATCTAAGAAAACAATCATGAAACCAAGTTGCCTATTTACTCTTTTTACCCTTCTTTGCATAACTGCCTCTGCGCAAATTGATCAAGAATTGCTCAGAAAACCTACTGAAGATACATCAGGTCTTCAACTAAACATGGACGCAGTGTACAACCGACCCTTCAGGCAGGCAGGCAAACTTCCCGTTGCGTTGGGTGGCTACGTAGAAGCCAATTATCAGTATTTACGGGAAAATGGTATCTCGGAAGGACACCAGTTCCAAATGCGCAGGCTGACACTCTTTACCTCTTCTTCCATTGCCAAGCGCATCAAGTTCCTTTCTGAAATTGAGTTTGAAGACGGCACCAAAGAAATTAATATTGAGTTCGCCTCCGTCGATTTTGAATTTGCTCCACTTTTAAATTTCAGAGGTGGTGTAGTAATGAATCCTATAGGAGCTTTCAATCAAAACCATGATGGTCCTAAATGGGAGTTTGTAGATAGACCAATTTCAGCAACCCAAATGCTGCCGGCAACCTGGAGCAATGTAGGCTTTGGCTTATTTGGAAAAAAATACAGCAACAACTGGGTATATGCATATGAGACTTATCTCACCAATGGCTTTGATGAAAGTATTATTGCCAACGAAGAGAACAAAACTTTTTTACCTGCAGCCAAAGAAAATAAAGACCGGTTCGAAGAAAGCTCCAATGGAAGTCCTTTGTTCACTGGAAAAGTAGCCATGCGTAATAAGAAAATTGGGGAAATAGGATTGTCCTACATGGGCGGTGTTTATAACAAGTATAAAGAAGATGGCTTAGTGCTGGATAAAAAGAGAAGACTAAATGTATACGCCATAGATTTTAATACAACGCTGCCAAAGGTTAAAACCTATATCAATGGAGAATGGGCCTGGATCAATGTAGATATTCCTGAAAACTATACAGAACAGTTTGGGAGGAATCAACAGGGAGGTTTTATAGACTTTGTACAACCAATCATTAAAAAGCCCATGCTGGGTTATGAAAACGCAGTCCTCAATGCTGCTGTTCGTTTCGAGTATGTAGACTGGAACAATGACCATTTTAAATCTACAGGAGGCAAGATTTCAGACCACGTCTTTTCTGTTGTTCCAGCCATAAGCTGGCGTCCAATCCCACAAACTGTCATTCGCTTTAACTATCGCTACAACTGGCAAACAGACCTGTTAGGCAACCCACCTTCAAAGCTGGCCGGTGTACAGGTGGGCATATCAACCTATTTTTAAGGAAATAACGTAAGCCGGTATATTAAAGTTGCTTTATTTTTGCGCCGTGAAAAAAGCAGCAGCATTCATATTATTACTGATCATTTTTATCAGCGCATTTACGCCCTGCCGCCTTTTAGATGATTGTGCTGACGATCAGGTTGCTGCCAGTCATCACCATGAGGAAAAGAAAGACTGTAATTGTTCTCCCTTCTTTACTTGTTCATCCTGTTTGGGTTTTGTCTGTATATCAAAGCCAGTTTCTCTTCCGGCTTTGATTCCTGAAATAACCATACATTACGAAAAAAAGATCAATATTATTTTATCTTCCTATACTTCTAAGCTCTTGCACCCTCCCCAAGCGGCATAATTATTATTGAGATTTTCTTTTGTTTTATTTTTTAACCTTTTCATTAAAACATGAAGTTTATACTATCAGTTTGCCTAATAGCATTGTCTGCTATTAGTGCCCATGCACAACATAAATTAAAGCTATCCATAAAAAACGCCGAAGCCAAAGAACCCCTTGCAGGAGCTACTGCAACCATCAAATCACTCAATAGAACAGCAATAGCAGACAGTTCAGGCCTGGTATCATTCGATAATCTGAAGGCAGGTAACTATTCTATTGAAATATCTTATGTAGGTCATGAAGAGCAGGAAATTGATATAACTGTGCCGCAACCTTCAAACCAGCCCTTTGAAGTATTCCTCGAAGAAGGAGAGGAGCATGAGGAAGATGTTGTGGTAATGGCAACAAGAACAAGCAGGTCAATCAGGGATATTCCAACCAGGGTAGAAACCATTTCTGGTGAGGAACTGACAGAAAAAGGAAATATGAAACCTGGTGACATACGTATGCTTCTGAATGAAAGTACGGGCATACAAACCCAGCAAACCTCTGCCACTTCCTATAATTCAAGCATAAGAATACAAGGCTTAGACGGCCGCTACACACAAATTTTGCGTGATGGCTTTCCTCTTTATTCAGGTTTCGCCGGTGGGCTTAGTATCATGCAGATAGTACCTTTGGACCTGAAGCAGGTTGAGGTAATCAAAGGTTCTTCCTCTACTTTATACGGAGGTGGCGCAATAGCAGGGCTCGTTAACCTCGTATCAAAAACACCTACCGCCAAAAGAGAAATCAGCTTTATGGCAAATGCCACTTCAGCAAAGGGTTTGGACCTAAGTGGCTTCTATAGCCAGCGCTTTAACAAAGTAGGAGTCACTGTATTCGGGTCAAGAAACACCGGCAGCCCTTATGATCCTGCCGATATCGGACTTACTGCCATCCCCAAATTTGAACGCTACACCATCAATCCACGGCTGTTCATTTATGGTGAAAAGACGAACGCCAACATTGGCTTTAGTTACATAACCGAAGATCGAATTGGCGGCAGCATGGATTATATTAAGAATGGTTCACAAGGTTATTTTGAAGAAAATAATACAGACCGTTTTACTACCCAGTTCGATATTAATCATAAGTTGGATAAACATTCAAGCCTCAACTTTAAAAACAGTTATAGCCGTTTCGATAGGCTTATTCAGATCCCGGATTATGCTTTCAAGGGTTTGCAGCAATCCACCTTTTCAGAGCTAACCTATAACCTGAAAGGTGAAAATACCCAATGGGTAGCAGGCGCAAATTTGCTAACAGACGATTTTGCAGAGGATAAAATAGCCACCAGCAATCTGCGGGATTATCATTACAATACATTTGGAGGCTTTATTCAAAACACCTGGTCCCCTGTTAGCATCTTTACGCTGGAAACTGGTTTGCGAGGTGATTACGTAGAACAATATGGTTTTGAGTTATTGCCAAGGATCTCAGCTCTGTTTAAAATAAGCCCAAAACTTACTTCACGTATTGGTGGCGGATTTGGTTATAAAACGCCAACAGTTTTTAATGAAGAATCAGAGAAAATACAGTTTCAGAACATTCTACCCATCGATCAGGATCTAACACGAAATGAACGCTCTGTCGGTGGCAGTTTTGACGTTAATTACCGGGCTAAATTAGGTGAAGCAGGTATTGCAATAAATCAATTGTTTTTTTACACCAGGTTAAATAAACCCTTAATTCTGACAAGTACTTCATCAGGCGATTTGGCTTTTGTCAATGCCAATGGCTATATAGATACAAAAGGCCTGGAAACAAATCTGCGTGTAACTTATAACGACTTCAAGCTATTCATTGGCTATACCTATGCTGATGTGGCCAGTCATTTTGATGGAGAAGAAAGCTGGTTCCCGCTTACCGCACGCCACCGTTTAAATAATGTCCTGATGTATGAAAAGGAAGAGAAACTAAAGATAGGCCTTGAAGCCTATTACTTTAGTCCCCAAAAACTATCAGATGGCAGTATAGGGAAACCCTATTGGACTGCAGGTTTCATGGCTGAAAAAATGTGGGAGCATTTCTCAGTATTTGTAAACTTTGAAAACTTTACAGACACCAGGCAAACCAAGTTTGACACCATATATACCGGTTCTATCAATGATCCGGTGTTTAGAGATATCTATGCCCCTGTAGATGGTTTTGTAATCAATGGTGGTATCAAAATAAAACTATAAACAAAAAGCCTGGAGCGCTTAACAGCTTTAGGCTTTAAGATCTGCCCTGAAATTCTGAACTGGTAATTTCTTACTCTATTTTACCAGATGCGACCTTTAGATTAGCGGTTAGAAGTTAAGAAGTTCTTTGAAGATAATGTTTAGATGATAAATTTAGTGGAAG
>NZ_JAOTIF010000013.1 GCF_025628885.1 Paraflavisolibacter caeni
GGTCCCTGCAATCCATCCTAAGGTTTGTGATGCCTTATTTGGCCTTTGGGGTGTTCCTGTTGATCAACAAGCTGGCCAGCCATGATATCACGCCTTTTTACCTCTATGCAGGGGTGATCCTGGCCCTCATTATAGGGGACCTCTTAAGTAAGGGCAACCCGGCTAGGCAGCTGTTGCTCTTTTCCCTGCTGGGCATTACCGCTCTTTTGATCGGCATGCTTTCGGAGGGGATGGTGAGTGTGTATGCCTTTATTTCGGTGGGGCTGTTTTGTTCCACGCTCTGGCCCTGCATCTTTACTTTGGCCATTGCGGGTTTGGGTAAGCACACCAATGAGGGGGCTTCCTTCCTGATCATGATGATCATGGGGGGCGGGGTAGTGAGCCTGGTGCAGGGGTATCTGGCCTCGGATGCTTATCTGGGCATTCAGATGTCTTACCTGGTAGGGGTGGCCTGTTTTGCCTACCTGGCCTTCTATGCCCTCAGGGCCAAGGCCATTTTGAAAAGAAAAGGTATCGATTATGATGTGCCAGCAGCCGGCGGGCACTAAACCATATTAGCATGACACTAAACAATATTAAATATCTTTTTAACTGAAAAGTTATGAACAACCAACCCTATGCTATTGGTGTGGATATAGGCGGTACCTCTACAAAATATGGAGTTGTCAATCGCCTTGGAAAAATTGCTTATAAAGGCAGTATTCCGACAAACCAATACCCGACCGCAGAAGAATTTGTAGAGGCATTACATTGTGCCTTACAACCGATAATAAATGAGATCGGAATTGATCAAATTAAAGGCATTGGTATAGGCGCGCCCAATGGTAATTATTATACAGGAACCGTGGACTATGCACCGAACCTGCCGTGGAATAAGGTAGTACCGTTAGTTGATCTTGTTAGTGGGATTTCCAATTTACCTTGTTGGCTGACCAATGATGCCAATGCTGCAGCCATGGGCGAAATGATGTATGGTGCAGCAAGAGGAATGAAAGACTTTATTGTCATTACCTTGGGAACAGGAGTAGGCAGTGGCATTGTGAACAACGGACAATTGGTGTATGGTCATGATGGTTTTGCCGGAGAACTGGGGCATACCATTGCGCGCAGAGGCCGAAAGCACTGGTCAACTGGCTATGATGGATCATTGGAGACCTATGTTTCCGCTACAGGTATTGCCTTAACAGCAAAGATATTTCTAGAAACCTGGACTAAGCCATCTCTTTTGAGAGGCTACAAAGAAGAGGAGATCACTTCAAAGCTGATCTGCGAATGCGCTCTCCAGGGTGATGAACTGGCTCAGCATGTATTTGACTACACAGGGGAGATCCTGGGTGAAGCACTATCCAATTTTGTGATGTTTTCCTCTCCGGAAGCCGTCATCCTGTTTGGTGGAGTGATCAAAGCAGGAGACCTCCTGATGAAACCTGTTAAGGAACATATGGAACGCAACCTGCTGCCCATCTTCCAAAATAAAGTGAAACTGCTCTTTAGTGAGCTCAAGGAAGCTGATGCAGCCATCCTGGGCGCCAGTGCCCTGGTTTGGGAGGGGAAAATGAGTCTTTCAAATTTGAAGCAGGAAAAATTAATCCAGTAAAAAGTTTAGGCGCTAATAGTTAATAGTTAAAGCGAGCTGGCCATTCCTGGCCGGCTCTTTTTTCCAAAACAATTACAATATGAAAAAATTCCAACTGAATTTATACAAGCTGAGTCTTGTACTGTTTATTTCGTTAGCAGGATGCTCCGGGGTCTTAAAGACCAGCACAACAGAAAGTTCAAAACAAAGAAAACCTGGTGCACCCGTTGAATTAAAAGTAATGACCTATAATGTTCACCACTGCAATCCCCCATCAAAAGCCCAAGCTGGAACAATCGATCTGGCAGCTGTTACAAAGGTTATTGCATCTGCATCACCAGACATTGTTTTTCTCCAAGAAATTGATGTTCATACGTCACGCTCAGGAAAAGACATCAACCAGGCAGAGGCTATTGCTAAGCAATTGGGGATGAATTATTACTTTGGTAAAGCACTTGATTTTGGCGGTGGTGAATATGGCATTGCCATTCTTTCCCGATTCCAATTAACAGATCCAAAGGTTTATTTGCTCCCCAAAAAGGAATCCATACAATCCGAACAAAGGGCTTTGTTAACAGCAACTGCCACCCTGGAAAACAGGCTAAAACTTAGAATAGCCTGCACACACATGGATTATGTAAGTCCGGAAAACAGGATTCTTCAGTACAATAAAATCAGTGAGGTTTTAAAAAATGAAACGCTGCCGGTTGTTTTGGGAGGGGATTTTAATGACACTTTAAACAGCAAAGAGATGAGTGATTTCACAAAGACATTCAAATCTCTTTGCAGACCTTGTTTACCTACAGACCCTTCTGATCTTCCGGAAAAAACTATCGACTATATTTTAACAGACCGGAATCATTCATGGAAGGTCCTCTCCTATTTTGTAGGTGAAGATTCCTATGCTTCCGATCATCGTCCAGTTTTTTCAACTATATCGTTGCGATAAGCAACTTGAACCAGATTTTGAAGGATTATGGAGATCAGGCGGAATAGGATATTAACATACAGGAAAAGTCAGTAAGGAAGTTTGAGGTACCGGTGAGATGATGAGTTCATAAAAGGATAAAAAGGATATTGAAGGCCGCTCGGAAGAGTGGCCTTTTTTTGTTGGAGATCACCCCCCAGTCCGCCTGAGGTGGAGAGCAACCGCGCACATGGCCCTGGTTGGATGCGGACTGAGGGATGGAGGGAATGACGTATGGGGTATTGAAGTTTGGAGTTTGAAGTTTGGAGTTGGGGGGCAAAACTTGGAGGGTGGGGTTGGTTTTGTATCTTTAGACTCAGTTCCCTTGCCTCCGTTCAGGGCTTTTTAGGGCGTTCTGCCTGTAGGTTGTTTTCCCCTTATTTATGAGCATTTGCTCAATTCAGATCGAAGCATAGTCGAAAGATGGTCGAAGGATAGTCGAAGGATGATCGAAGGATGGTCGAGGTAGCATCGGCTTAGATACGGCTATGGTACGGCTTAAGTACGGAGTTGGTACGGAGTAAGTAGGGAGTAGGCATCCATTCAGCATGGGGTAAGTATTGTTCAGGGATGAGTTAAGGGATTAGGGGGCAAAATCTGTTTCGTGCTTGAAGTATGCTTCAGGTATGCTTCAGCTATACTTGATCTACCCTGAAGGTATGGTTGGGTGGGATAGATAAGGGGATAGTAGGGCGTAGGTATACTTTAGATACGGGGTTGATAGATACGGGGTTGATCCGGAGTAGTATAGGAGTGGTCGAGGAGGATGTAGTTAGGATGTACGGAGCATGTTTACTATAACTCTACTATATGTTTACTATAACTTTACTGTAAGTTTCCTATAAGATTACTATAAGACCTCTAGTGAATTGCTGCAAAGGGAAATGAAGCGGGAACAGAGGGAATGACGAATAAATTAAAAATAATTCAAATGCAAATTATTAGGCCAGGTTTGGTGGTAGTAAGGTTTCGATTGGGGTTTTTGAGATATGTGAAATAAAGGTTATTTTCCAGTTAGGAGGATTACCTGCTCTATAGTTAAAGATTGTCTAAGTTCAAGATTTTTTAGTCTTTTGGCAGAGTATTTTGCCAAGGAATTTTGTTTCAAGTTGGGCAAAAAGGTTTACAAATGTTTTTTTAACGGTTTAATAAATGTTAACTATTAGCCATTGAGAAAACTAATATCACTATTTATACTTTTTTGTACAAATTGAGCCTTACCTTTGCGCGAATAACAAGGCTAAAAAATTTGATGTTGTTATGAATGAAGGACTATCAACTATAGAGCAAACGGTACTTTCTGACTACAAATATGGTTTCGTTACTCATATTGAAGCAGATGAGGCGCCTAAAGGATTGAGCGAGGACATTGTTCGCTTTATTTCTGCCAAAAAGAATGAACCCCAGTGGATGCTAGAGTGGAGACTTAAAGCCTACCGCTACTGGCTGACCTTAAAAGAACCAAACTGGGCAAATGTAAAGTATCCTGCGATAAATTACCAGGATATTATTTATTATTCTGCTCCCAAACAGAAAGTAAAGCTCAACAGCATGGATGAAGTAGATCCTGAGCTGAGGCGTACTTTCGAAAAGTTGGGTATTTCACTGGATGAGCAAAAACGCCTGAGTGGTGTGGCTGTAGATGCGGTAATTGACAGTGTTTCCATTGCTACCACTTTTAAAGAGCAACTGGCTGAACAGGGCATTATCTTCTGCTCCATGTCGGAAGCTGTACAAGACCACCCTGAGCTTGTAAAGAAGTATATAGGCTCTGTAGTTCCTATGACAGACAATTATTTTGCAGCTTTGAACTCTGCAGTATTCAGTGATGGATCGTTTTGTTATATTCCAAAAGGCGTTCGCTGCCCGATGGAGCTTTCTACCTATTTCCGTATCAATGCTGAAAATACAGGCCAATTTGAAAGGACGCTGATCGTTGCAGAAGAAGGCAGCTATGTAAGCTACCTGGAAGGCTGTACAGCTCCTATGCGTGATGAAAACCAGCTGCATGCTGCCGTTGTAGAACTGATTGCAATGGACAAGGCTGAAATTAAATACTCCACAGTTCAAAACTGGTATCCTGGTGATAAAGAAGGAAATGGAGGTATATACAATTTCGTAACTAAACGTGGTATTTGCCAAGGCGTTGGTTCCAAGATTTCCTGGACACAGGTTGAAACCGGCTCAGCAATTACCTGGAAATATCCCAGTGTGATCCTGAAAGGAGACAACTCGGTTGGTGAGTTTTATTCTGTAGCTGTTACGAACAACCACCAACAAGCAGATACTGGTACCAAAATGCAGCATATCGGTAAAAATACCCGCAGCCGCATCGTTTCAAAAGGTATCTCTGCAGGATTCAGCAACAATAGCTACCGTGGTTTAGTGCACATGGGCAAAAAGGCAACCAATGCCCGTAACTTCTCCCAGTGTGACTCCCTCCTATTGGGTGATAAATGTGGTGCACACACCTTCCCATATATTGAAGTCAAGAACAGCACATCTGTAGCTGAGCATGAGGCGACTACTTCTAAAATTGGTGAAGACCAGATCTTCTACTGCAACCAGCGTGGTATCGATACTGAGACTGCAGTAGCATTGATCATCAATGGCTTCGCTAAGGAAGTAATGAACCAATTGCCTATGGAGTTTGCAGTAGAAGCTCAAAAACTGCTGGCAATCAGTCTTGAAGGAAGTGTAGGATAAACCAAGATTTCGGATTTCGGAATCTTGAGGTTTGGGAATTTAAAAATGGGGTTGCCGGTTGCCAGTTACCGGTAACAGGACAAGGAACTGGCACCGATTCATAATTAATACAATCAATAATCAACAAATAAAACATGTTATCGATAAGAAACCTGCATGCAGGCATTGAAGAAAAAAAGATTTTAAAAGGAATTAATCTAGACATCAAACCGGGTGAAGTACATGCTATTATGGGACCTAATGGTTCTGGTAAAAGCACTTTGGCATCTGTACTGGCCGGAAGAGCAGATTATGAAGTATTAGATGGTTCCGTTGATTTTGATGGCAAAGACCTTTTGGAATTGTCACCTGAGGCTAGAGCCGGGGAAGGTTTGTTTCTTGCGTTCCAGTACCCAGTAGAAATTCCAGGTCTGAGCACAACCAACTTTATTAAAACTGCTGTAAACGAAGTACGCAAGTACCGTGGGCAAGAGTCTCTGGATGCTGTAGCTTTCCTACGACTGATGAAAGAAAAGATGGCCATGATGGAAATAGACCAGTCACTTTTGAGCCGTCCTTTGAATGAAGGTTTCTCTGGTGGTGAGAAAAAACGTAACGAGATCTTCCAAATGGCGATGCTAGAACCAAAGCTGGCTATTTTGGATGAAACTGACTCTGGTTTGGATATCGATGCTATCCGCATTGTAGCCAATGGTGTGAACAAGCTGCGCTCTAAAGACAACGCGGTATTGTTAGTAACTCACTATCAGCGTCTTTTGGATTATATCGTTCCTGATTTTGTACACGTACTGTACAATGGACGTATTGTGAAGTCTGGTACTAAAGAATTGGCACTTGAGCTGGAAGAAAGAGGATACGACTTTATTAAGAGTGTAGTGGACGCTGTTGAAGAAGCGTAATTTGAATGACGAATCAGTCATAGTCGAGCAGTCCATTTTCTTTCAGTTTTAAAACCTTATTAGATGACTATAGAACTTTTTAAAGAATATTTCGAGCAGTTGCAACAGGCTGATCATAAAAGCAGCCTGGGCACGGTTCGCCAAAATGCATTCAATGCTTTCAGCAAGATGGGTATTCCTGGCTTAAAGCATGAAGAATGGAAATATACCCGCATCAGCGGTGTGTTCAATAAAGAATTCAAGGTACCATTCGTAGCGGATGTTTCTATAACCAAAGCAGAAGTAGATGCTGTACGTTTACCTGGCCACGAAGAAGCCAATGAACTGGTTTTCGTGAATGGTATTTTTTCTTTCGAGCTTTCCAAGATATTCTCCAAAGACCTTACTGTATTGCCTTTGGAAGAAGCTGCAGCAAATGAATATAAAGAAATCGTTTCCACGCACCTTGGTCACAGTGCCCGTTACCAGAAAGATGGTATCAATGCTCTGAATACTGCGTTTGTGCATGGAGGTGTATTCATTCATGTCAGTAAAGGGAAGATCGTTGAACATCCTGTTTACATCTACAACATCACTGATGCACGATTTGCGCCTATCCTGTCGCAACCACGCAGCCTGATCTATGTTGGCGTGAACGCACAAATGAAGCTTGTTGAAACATTTTCAACAATGGGTGAACAAGAAAGCTTCACCAACCAGGTACTGGAAATGGTTGTTGAAAAAGATGCACATGCAGAGTATTACAAAATACAAAACGATGCTGGTCATAGCCAGGTGAGCACTACGCATATCAGGCAGATCGGCAAAAGCTATACACATACTGTTACCATTTCTTTGGATGGAAGTATTGTGCGCAACAACCTGAATGTAATATTGGATGCAGATCATTGTGAGTCACATTTGTACGGCTTGTACCTGATGAAGGGTGACACACATGTAGACAATCATACTGTTGTAGACAATGTGCAACCGAACTGTTTCAGCAATGAGTTGTACAAAGGCATTATGGATGGCAATGCCACAGGTGTTTTCAACGGAAAGATCTTCGTTGAGCCTGATGCACAAAAGACCAATGCTTACCAGTCGAACAAAAACATATTGCTTTCTGACTCAGCCAGCATCAATGCCAAGCCACAGCTTGAGATTTTTGCAGATGATGTGAAGTGTTCGCATGGTTGTACAGTAGGTAGTCTTGATGAAGAAGCTATGTTCTATTTACGTTCGAGAGGTATCAGCGAAAAGACTGCCCGCTCACTGATGCTGCATGCTTTTGCTGATAATGTACTGGAACACATCAACCTGCCTGTGATCAGGGATTATGTAGATGAGCTGATTTCGGAAAGACTTGGATACGAAATGGTGTAGACTATAAAAACTTTAAAGATGATACAAACTGCCCCCATACAACAGATATATGATGTAGCAGCCATTCGCCGGCAATTTCCCGTATTAAGCCGGGAAGTAAAAGGCAAAAGACTGATTTACCTTGACAATGCAGCTACTTCTCAAAAGCCCCAGGTGGTATTGGATGCATTAACGCGTTATTATACCGACATCAATGCCAATATTCACCGTGGTATTCATACGCTGGCGGAAGAAGCTACTGCTGCTTTTGAATTGACGCGTGATGCCATCCAAAGGTTTTTGAATGCATCATCGAGAGAGGAAATCATTTTTACCAAGGGTACTACAGAATCTATCAACCTAGTAGCATATACCTGGGGCAGGCAAAACATCAAAGCCGGAGATGAGATCATTATCTCTACTATGGAACACCACTCCAATATTGTTCCCTGGCTTATGTTGTGTGAGGAAAAGGGAGCTGTTTTGAAAGTGATCCCAATCAATGATGATGGGGAACTGCTGATGGATGAATATAAAAAACTCATCACAAAGCGGACAAAGCTAGTTTCTGTAGTTCATGTATCTAATGCACTGGGAACGATCAACCCTGTAAAAGAAATCATCAAAATAGCACATGAGGCTGGCGCCATTGTTTTAGTGGATGGCGCCCAGTCCACAGTGCACTTAGACATAGATGTCACTGACCTTGATTGCGACTTCTTTGCTTTCTCTGGCCATAAATTGTATGGACCTACAGGCATTGGTGCCTTGTATGGGAAAAGGGACCTGCTCCTGAGCATGCATCCTTTTCAAGGTGGTGGAGAAATGATCAAGGAAGTTTCATTTCAGTCGTTTTCGTATAATGATCTACCTTACAAGTTTGAAGCAGGCACTCCAAACGTTGCTGATGCCGTGGCATTAAAGACCGCTTTTGATTATACAGAAGCACTGGGTAAGGAAAATATCAGACAGCATGAAAATGAGTTGCTGTCCTATGCAACAGAGCAACTGGATGCGATTGAAGGTATCAGGATCATTGGCAGGGCCAAAGAAAAGATCAGTGTATTATCGTTCGTGGTAGAAAATGTGCATCCACAGGACCTTGGAATTTTACTTGACAATCGTGGTATTGCTGTACGTACCGGTCACCACTGTGCACAACCTTTAATGGATCGCTTTGGCATACCAGGTACCACCAGGGCTTCATTTGCCTTATACAATACGAAAGAAGAAATAGATGAATTGGCAATTGGTCTTCAAAAAGCCATTAAATTATTATCCTGATGAACAATAATAAGCCGATACTAGAAATAGAGAATGAGATTGTAGAAGAATTCTCACTTTTCGATACCTGGGATGATAAGTATGAATACATTATTGACCTGGGCAAGAGATTACCGCCACTGGAAAATGAACATAAAAAAGACGAGAACAAAGTAAGAGGCTGCCAGTCGACTGTTTGGCTGGTTGCAGATTACAAGGATGGCCGTGTTTACTTTAAAGCAGAGAGTGATGCTGTGATCGTAAAGGGTTTAATCAGCATGCTGATCAGGGTTTTATCGGGTCATACACCTGATGAAATCATCAACGCTAAACTTGATTTCATTAACCAGATTGGCATGACTTCGCACCTTGCGCAAACTCGTTCTAATGGTTTATTGTCGATGGTAAAGCAGATGAAGAACTATGCGTTGGCGTATAAGGTGAAGAACGCGGTGGTGTGAGTGATGATAGATGACAGATTTGGAGTTTGAAGTTGGGAGTTTGAGGTTTGGAGTGAAGAGATTGATGATTATTGATTTTTAATTATTGATTACTTATATTAATTGTTGCGAAATATGAATAATGAAGAATTGAAGGAAAAAGTAATAGAGAAATTGCAGACAATCTTTGACCCTGAAATTCCTGTAAGCATTTATGAACTGGGGCTGATCTATGAAATTTCTATTCTGCCCATCAACAATGTGCAGATTGTTATGACATTGACAGCACCGAGTTGTCCTGCTGCACAAACTATACCGGTGGAAGTAGATCAAAAGGTCAGGGAGATAGAAGGTGTGAATGATGTACACGTAGCTGTTACCTGGACTCCTACATGGAACAAAAGCATGATGTCGGAAGCGGCACAACTGGAATTAGGATTTATGTAACCAAGAGTTTGAACCTCCCCGATATATACGGGGAAACCATTGACGAAAACAGATAATCAACGCATGAAAATAACCGCACAAGAGGAATATGGGCTACGGATATTAATACGAATTGCCCGCTGCCAGGATAAAGATGGCATGAGCATTCCCCAACTGAGCGAAGCAGAAGAATTGAGTAGTCACTATGTGGCCAAGCTCACCCGCATTTTGCGGATGGAAGGCTTCATTAACAGTACGCCTGGGTACAAGGGAGGTTATGTTCTTTCCAGGCCCCCAAAAGAGATCAATATCAACCATGTGCTGAAGGCATTAGGCGGAGCTCTTTATGATAGTGAGTTCTGTAACCTTCATGTAGGCATTGGCAAGTTGTGTACTAATTCTGTTGAATGCTCTGCCCGCTCCTTATGGCAAATGATCCAGTATACAGTAGACCAATTACTCAATAAGCTCTCACTTCACGAATTAATTACCCCGGATGGACACTCCTCAGGGATTTTGGAAACTATTTTACAACAGAATGTAAAGTCTACGGAAGACAAGTTTTTACAAGTGTAATACGAGTGTGTCACTTGTTTGATTTATAAAGAAGCCATCTCAAATGAGATGGCTTCTTATTTACAAGTGCTTAGCCTGGGTTAGCCTATCTATTTAAGTCCTATCAGTTTTCCTGTTACTTGTTGGTCTCCCACCTTGAAGATGTAAATCAGATTAGAACGTTGTGCACCAGGAACATTGTATTCAATGTTTTGCACTTGTCCTTTCTGTACATAACCCTGGAAGACAGTCTTTACTTTCTGACCCAGCATGTTGTATATTTCCAAAGACCCTTGCCCGGAAACTTCAGATACCAAAGTGAACTTGATCTTGTTGTAGAATGGATTTGGAGCAGCCAATACTTTGGTCTTTGCAGCTTCAATCCTAGCATTTACAGTTTCAACCTCAGTACTTTTAAATGTTGATGCAATTTCATTTCCTTTAATGCTTGATGCGTTTCCTTGCTGACTGAGGACCTGAGTTAGCGGTGCGTTTGTTTGGCAAATATCAGTGCATGGCTCACCACCACATATACTTGGCGCAGCATCGCAACCATTCTTAGTAGCTATAATTCTGTAGCCAGCAGCAAATTTCAGATTTTCAAAAACCTTTTCACCAGCTCCGGCCGGGATGCTTGAACTGTATGCGCTATTACATGGTTGAGTAACTGTATAGATGGTGTTGGGATCCGGGTCTTTTATCTTTAACTTGAAGCCTGCATCAGTACATATGATCGGAAGAATATCAGCATCAGGACCAATTATCTGGGCTTTTACCGTTAATGTTACCTCACTTTGTGCAAAACCACAGGAAGGTGTAGCATTACTAGTCACAGTTAATCTTAGGGTCACGCTACCACCATTTGTGTTACCACTCAGTTTAACAGATGGCGTCAATGTATTTCCATTTGTTATATTGACTGTGAAGTTATTTGGATTGCTTTTCACATCCCATAAAGGAGTTCCATTCGTACCTGTTCCTGTCAAGTTAAACGTATTGCCATTAGTATTATAACATTGATCAGCAGGCGTTGAACCTGCGTTTGCCGTCGGTTTGGAATTTACAACAACAGTTACGTCACTAGTTGTATTACTGCATGAAGGTGTAGCATTGCTGTTAACAGTCAATCTCAATGTTACACTACCACTTCCACCACTTACTTTGACGGAAGGGCTGAAGGTATTCCCATTTATTATAGGATCCACTGTGAGGTTATTTGGATTGCTCTGTATGGCCCAAGATGGGTTGCCATTGGATCCTGAACCACTTAAGCTGAAGGTATTACCATTTGTTGGATCCTGACATTGAACAGCAGGAGCGGCTTCTGCATTTGCTGTAGGATTAGGATTGACTACAACTGTTACATCGTTGGTAGCATTGCCACATGAAGGTGTGGAAGTACTAGCCACCGTTAAGCGGAGTGTAACACTGCCAGTACCACCACTGACCTTAACTGATGGAGTATAGGTATCTCCATTGGTAATAGCAACGGTTAAGCCATTCGGGTTGTTTTGTACGGCCCAAGATGGATTGCCATTAGTTCCAGAGCCACTTAAGTTGAAAGTGTTGCCATTTGTTGGATCCTGACATTGTGCAGTTGGTGCTGTTCCGGCATTTGCTGACGGATTAGGATTGATCTTTAAGGTAACAGGAGTTGCCTGACTTTGGCATCCCTTCAAAGTTTGGGTAACATAATAATTATTGGTCGAAGCGGCCGCATTGCTAACCCCAGTTGCAAAGGAACTCCCTGTATATAACAAATTAGTAAGAGCTTCATCGCTATACCATTTAAAGGTTGCCCCTGATTCACCAGTAACGGTCAGGTTTTGAATCGTTTGATCAACGCAATAGGTTGCGCCGGAAGCCGTTGGTTTACCCACATTGATATCTAAATTCACTTGAAGAGGATCAACAAAGTCGGCCAGATCAGCAGTTACGGATTGGGAAGACTTGGTCATTACAAACATAGTAGATATAGATCCTACGCATGGCGTGGCCGTATTCCTGTAAATTTCAGATATATTGACAGAAACTTCAATAAATGAATTAATACTATAGGATGTGCCACCAAATACGTCATAAGGCATGCCTGAGATCACAGCACTATTTGTAGCGCCAAAAGCAGGCATAGGCGTTATCGAAAATGTCACCCATTTGTAAACACCCCCAACGTTTCTCCATTCTTCTAAATAAAGATTCGGGTTAGAGCCACCACCGGTAAATTCAGCTGATATCTGTACATCACCGACGGTACGGCCCCCAGTTGAACTTGGAGCCTGACTTTTAAATGAGCCATCTGTTTCTTTTGTCATCATTTTCTGGAGCAATGCAATAGAAATAAAGCTGTTTCCGCTCGTTGACTCCCTGTCTCCTGCCAAAGTAATCCAGGTATCGCCATTTGCATCATCAGAAATGTGCATCAGAAAATTATTAATATCACATTTTGAAGGAGTTGGATTTCCCGATTTCCATCTATAAGAATTCAGGTCATGATCTTTTTTCAAGCCACCTTCAAAAATATTATCACCATTGGTATATAAATCCGTGCGATGATAAGTTGTCGTATTTACAATAGGTACACCAGCAGCAGTCAAAACAGATCCCCCTGTCGCTCCAGCCACTGTATTGGGCAGCCAGTCACCAGTATTGGCAGGTGTATTTGCTTTTAAATCACCGTCTAACCGAAACCCACCTACCGGAGGATTTACGGGTGCATTTCCTGAAACAACTGCTTGCCCATATATATTTACAGCCATTAAAAAAGGAATAATAAGCAGGATAAAATATTTGAGGTTTGTATTCTTACTCATTTTGAAAGCATTTGTTGATGAATGGAGTGAAAAAGCCGGATGAGATCATTAATAAAAAAATGACATAAAGATTTGCCATTCCGGGTGGAGAGTGCCCCAGTTTCATCATTGAATAAAACTGTATTAAATAAGCCTTTTTTTTACCAGCAATTAAATTGTGGCAATAGTTGTTAACCTGCATAGTTGAATTCTTAGTGGGATAAAAAACACACGAGTCCCTATGCATGTCCTTCTTAGGTTTATTTACGTTTATTCATAGAGGTACCAGTAGAAAAGAAGGTGTGAAAAAATCAGAGCGTTATTACTCTATTAGGTTAGATCAAGCATTCATAAGGTGTGAAATGTATGTGATAGAGAGTTGGCTAATTAGATGGCAAGAAAAAGATCAGTTTAAATATATATACAATTCTATTTTAAATATTTATTTTTTTTCAATTAAAATTCTTTATATTATACATCAACATCTCAATATAATATTTCAGGATAATTATTTGATATTAAATTACTTGGATGCATAAACGAAATTTTGCTCTGATTCACTATCATTGACCGTAAATAACAGGAAAATTCAGTAAATCGATTTTACATACAGTAAACAGAAGTTTCACTATCCCATTCAAAATTTATGGGAATAAGATTTTGGTATTGAAACAAACGAAGAATTATATAATATACCAATATAAAGAGAAGGACCAGCAAGAATGCTGGTCCCTTAGCCTAAACCGTCCGACAAAAAAATATTTAGATAAGTTTTTTAAAAGTTTCAGTATTTGGGACAACATCTATGCCAATCATTAAATTTCATCATGTAATTTTTAGAATTTATTATATGTTTAGCGGAAAGGATAAAAACCTCCTGACTTAAAAGAACCGACTGTAATTTTTTTACTTCCTTGAAATGGCAAGATGACCAGAAAATTGGTTGAGAAACGGCCATAAAATAGCTGGAAAACAGATGTACTGCGGTTCTTATATTACTACCGGAATGTCCTTTTTAAATCGTAATTTGTACAAAACCGAACTATGGCACTACAACCCTGGCGCAAGGGTATCGTGACCAGAATTGAAAACGAAACCATCAATACCAAGAGATTCTGGATCCAAGTACCTGAACTTTCCACATTCGATTTTCAACCTGGGCAATTTGTTACCCTAGACCTCCCCATTCATGAGAAGCCTAATAAGCGATGGCGCAGTTATTCTATTGCCTCCTGGCCGGATGGTACGAATGTATTTGAGTTGCTGATCGTTTTACTGGAAGGTGGTGCGGGCACCCATTATCTATTTCATGAGGTGCATGAAGGGTCGGAATTAACGTTGCGAGGACCGCAAGGTATCTTTGTACTGCCGGAAGTTATTGAACAGGACATTTACATGATTTGTACCGGTACTGGCATTGCGCCCTTCCGAAGTATGATCCATGACCTTAAAAACCACAATACCCCCCACCGGGACATTTACCTTGTTTTTGGTACCCGCACACAACAAGATCTTTTATACCTGGAGGAAATGAGGAGGATGGAACAGGAAGTAGCGCATTTCAACTACATCCCTACCCTTTCAAGGGAAAAATGGGAAGGCAGCTGCGGATATGTTCATGCCATTTATGAAAACCTGGTTGAGGAAAAAAAGAACGGCTCCCCTGATCTCCCTCCTGCCCTTTTTTACCTCTGTGGATGGAAAGAAATGATCGATGAAGCTAAGGAACGGTTGCTTAAAATTGGATATGATAGAAAGGCCATACACCAGGAGTTGTATGGATAGTAACTAATTAAAATCCCCAACCAAAAGGTTGGGGATTTTAATTATTGAAGTCAAAAACACTTCTTTTAAAAATTATAACCTACGCTTGCGGCGCCCAAAGGCTGGATATAACCTTTTGCAATCAATGGTGTGAAACCTATTCTCCAAGTGAATCCACCATTAACAGGCTGACGACGGTACATGAAGGAGGCTGTTCCGAAAAAATTAGATGTCCTATCGTCATAAAAATTCAGGATCTCTAATTTCCTGCCCATATAAGTAAAACCAGCACCGGCTTCAAATGTATGTGGCGAAGAACTTTTACCGAATATGTAGTTCACCTGCACTGGTACAGTTACTACAGAAGCTGGCTCATAGTATGGATAACCGCTTCCGTCATCTTTATTTTCATCTGCGGTTACAAAGCCCAGACCTATCCTGCCGCCCCAGCCCAGATGACCAGGCTTAAAGCGGGTATCAATGTTAGCCGAAAATAAGATACCCGGTCCACCTACTTCAGCAAAAAAGGAAGTACGTCCCGGGATAACGGAAGATGAACCTGTTTCATTTTGGGCACTAGCCGAAATCGCAACAAATAATAGAGCTAAGAGAAGAGTTTTCTTCATAATAGTTTTTTTAGGGTAGGACATGCTCTGCCGCAACCATGCTTCAAATTAAATGTTAAGAAAGCTGCTGCATTACAATATTCTTTAATTCGGAAATGTTTACGCGTTCCTGCTGCATGGTATCGCGGTAACGAATGGTCACTGTGTTGTCTTCTTTAGTTTGGTGATCCACAGTTACGCAGAAAGGCGTTCCAATCGCGTCCATACGGCGGTAGCGTTTACCAATGGTATCTTTCTCTTCGTAAAAACAACGGAAATGCGGTTTGCATTCATCCATGATGGCGCGAGCGATGTCAGGTAATCCGTCTTTTTTCACCAGCGGCAGGATGGCCAGCTTTACAGGAGCCAGTTTAGCCGGGAGTTTCAGTAAAACGCGGCTATCCTTCTTTTCCGCCGTACTCAAATCCTGTTCTTCATAAGCCTCGCTCATTACCATCATCACAGTTCTGTCCACACCAATAGAGGTTTCAATTACATATGGAATGTAATTCTGATTAATCTCGCTATCGAAATACTGCATTTTCTTTTTGCTGTATTCCTGGTGGTTGCGCAAGTCGAAGTCTGTACGGGAGTGAATACCTTCCACTTCTTTAAAGCCAATCGGGAAGTTGTATTCAATATCGCAGGCGGCGTCTGCATAGTGCGCCAGTTTCACGTGGTCATGGAAACGGTAGCGTTCGGCTGGAATGCCCAGGCTCAGGTGCCATTTCATGCGCTCCTCCTTCCAGTACTCATACCATTCTTTCTGAGTGCCAGGGCGGATAAAGAACTGCATTTCCATTTGCTCAAACTCGCGCATACGGAAAATGAACTGGCGAGCTACAATTTCATTACGGAAAGCCTTCCCTATTTGTGCAATACCAAAAGGAATCTTCATCCTACCTGTTTTCTGAACATTCAGGAAGTTGACAAAAATGCCCTGTGCGGTTTCTGGTCTCAGGTAAATTTCATTTGCTTCATCGCTCACGCTGCCCATCTGGGTAGAGAACATCAGGTTGAACTGACGCACATCGGTCCAGTTGCTAGTGCCACTCACAGAGCAGGAGATCTTATAAGTTTCGATCAACCGTTTCAGGCCATCAAAGTCTGATGCTGCCAGCAAGGTATCCATCTCTTTCAGCAATACTTCGGCCTGATCAGCATGGCCACCTTTTTCCAGGTCATCGGCTTTAGCCTCAATGAGGTGGTCAACGCGGTAGCGTTTATTGCTATCCTTGTTGTCGATCATAGGGTCGCTGAAGTTGTCTACGTGTCCACTGGCTTTCCAGGTGGTAGGATGCATAAAAATGGCGGCGTCGATACCCACAATATTTTCATACATCTGGGTCATACTTTTCCACCAGTAGTCTTTAATATTTTTTTTCAACTCGCTGCCCCATTGGCCGTAATCGTAAACGGCACCTAATCCATCATAGATTTCACTAGATGGGAAGATGAAGCCGTATTCTTTGGCGTGTGAAATAAGCGCCTGAAATTTATTTGTATCCGTTGCCATATTGGGCGCAAAAGTAAGGATTTAGGAGTTTGAGGCTCCTTACTTCTTCCCAGATGAACTAACAAAATATAACAAGAGACCTGAGAATATTGTAAACAGGCCCGGTTTGCTACTTTTTTTCTTAGGCCGGACAGGTTCATAACTTTCATAATATGGGGAATTGTTCCGTTCAATTTGCTCAATTTCCCCTGGCTCAAATTCAGCTTTAGCACCCGGTACAGCAGGCTCTTTTTCCCAGACCGCGTATTCGTTTGGTTTTATAGCTCCTCCAAACTGTTTTGAATAAGCCAGTGTAAACTCGGCACCGAAATAAAGGATGAAAGAAGAATAATATACCCACAACAATAAAATGACCAGTGAACCGGCGGCTCCATAGGTACTACCTACATCGCTCTGTCCTATGTAAAAGGAGATAGCGAATTTACCAAGCATGAAAAGTATTGCAGTTGTAATAGCCCCTGCGAGCATGTCTTTCCACTTCATCTTCGCATCTGGCAGCACTTTGAAAATAACCAGAAAAAGTAGTGTAATGACAGTAAAGGAGACTACCAGGTTCACAACATAAACAATTATTACTGTAACATCCGGGAACATCATCTGAAGGCGTTTCATCAACGCTTCAATTACTGCAGTAACAGCCAGGGAAACGAGCAATATAAAGCCCAGACTGGCAATCACTGAAAATGAAAGTAACCTGTTTTTGATCAATAACAGCCAACCTGCTTTATTTGGCTTTGGCTTCAAGCCCCAAATACTATTTATGGAGTCCTGAATCTCAGCAAATACAGAAGTAGCACCAATTAGCAGGGTTGCAAACCCTATGATCGCAGCAATGGTACCTTTACTGCTAATGGATGCGTTTTTAATAATTTGCTGTAATTCAAGGGCGGCTTCTTTACCCACAAAGCTCTGCATTTGTGCATAAATAGAGCCTTCTATAGCTTCTCGTCCAAAGAAGATACTGGCCAGGAAAATGATCACGATCATCAGCGGGCCCAAAGAAAAGACTGTATAATAAGCAAGCGAGGCACTTAACTTGGTTACCTTATCATCCCCAAAGCCTTTGAAAGACTGTTTCAAAACACTCCAGATCCCTTTTATTGAAATTCTTGCCATAAATGCTTTTTTGTCTGCTTCAACAAAAAAGCAGCCAGAAAAGGTGTGGAGATCTGGGTTTGGCAGAATTATTGGAGGTTTAAGGAATCAAACATGCTTTATGAATCGTCTGTTGCTTGCAATCCTACTTTTAGGAGCAAGCTGTAACAACAATGGGAAGGGCAGTGAAACTTCTGGCACCGACACTACAACAACCGAGTACAGGGGTGTTGAGAATGTGAATGGCAATATACCAGATACAATCAATACAGGAGCTGAACCGACAACAGATTATGGATCTGACACAGCAGACACTTCCAGTAAAGACTAAAAACAGAAGCATAGACACGGTCGTTGTTTTAACCTATGACGACACACCAGACAAGTTGGTAAGCCAACATCAATTGCAAAAGCACCGCATGAACTATGCGGTGCTTTTAGTTTTATCGAAGATTTCTTCGCTTAGTTTAATAAATTGCATCTCATGAGTTTTCACATTCGATATGCAACTACAGAGGATTCAAAACTTATAGCGGACCTCAGTCATCAGACCTTTTATGAAGCTTTTGCTGCTCAGAACACCAAAGAGAACATGGATAAGTTCCTGAACCAGCAATTTACAAAAGGCAAATTGATGCTAGAGGTTGGCGCACCTGGCAACACTTTCTTACTTGCTCAAAATGACCATGAAGTAGTCGGTTATGCCAAGCTTAGAGAAAACACAGAACCAAGATCTTTAGGCATTATACCAGCACTTGAAATTGCAAGGCTTTATGTTGTACATCATATGATTGGTAAAGGTGTTGGCAAGTTGCTGATGTCAACTATCTTCGATATTGCAAGACAAAAGAATATACCTGCTGTATGGCTATCTGTATGGGAAAAAAATCAGCGCGCTCTAGACTTTTACAACTATTGGGGCTTTGAGAAGTTTGATGAGACGCTATTTGTTTTGGGAGATGATGTTCAACATGACTGGCTTATGAGCAAGAAGGTATAGCTTTTGTTTATTTAGCTGTTGCTAAGAATTGGAATGTACTCAACTTAACTTTGCTATAAATTCTTCCAATTTAAAATGACCTTCCACTTCAATTCTTGGAAGACGCATCGGATCATCATTAAAACTGCTTAATCTATTTTCCGTGGTAACTCCTATTGTGTAACCACAGGCTCCCAAAAGATGGGCCACAACAGTGTCTGTATCACCATATGGATACGCAATTAGTTGAACCGGTCTTTGTAATTCATTTTGCAAGCTAGTTCGGGATCTTATGCCTTCCTCCACAATCTGGGTAGGTGTTAAAGAAGTAAGGGGTTGATGTGTAGCTGCATGTGAACCAAACTCCACTCCTTGCTGCTGTAGTTCAATGATTTCCTCCCAGCCCATAAGTGGCAATTTCTCACCATATACTTCATCCCAAGCATTTTGCTGACCAACCTGCCCTGAAACCAAAAACACTGTTGCAGTGAAGCCGTATTTTTTTAATAATGGCCAAGCATATTCATAGAAGTCTTTGTAACCATCATCAAAAGTAAATATGACAGCCAAGCCTGGTAAAGGACGTTTCATTGTAACTGCAGTTGTCCAATCTTCTAAAGTGACACTATAGTAGCCACTTTCTTTTAAAAATTTTAAATGTTCTTCAAAGTCTCCAGGAGAAACCCGGTACCTGCTCATTTCCTGGGAACCGTGTGGTGCCACACGATGATACATCAAAATAGGCAGTTTCTCTGTTGACAGCTTTGAGATGACTGTAGTACCAGATGGAATTCCCCCATTCCACCTCACAGAATCCATTACATCTTCAGGAATTGGTGTTGGCTGATCGAGAAATTGAATAGAAGGTTTATTTATTGGCAGCAAGGAAAATATATTGGGCTTTGTTTTTTGAAACAATTGAACCCGGTAAAGCGGAGTGCGTATTTCCTTTACTAATCGTAATGAATGGATTTTTGCAAAAGTTTCACCAATTACCTTGGCACCAAACGAAAGGCCCCAATCAAAACCAGGTTTCTTGGGTTCGTCAATGACCTGATGCGCATGTGCCATGACTAAATACCCCTTGGGCAATAGTGCATTAGCAATTTTTTTAGCGACGCTTCTCAGCTTGTTCAAATCTCCAACATAATACAGAACTTCACTGCAAACAATCAGCTCAAATTGACCCGGTAAATTATCTTTTACTAAATCAAGATTTTGGTAGCTAATATGTTCAAAGCGCTCACAACGATGTGCGGTCCTTTCCAATGCCACTTTCGAAATATCGGCAGCAGTTAAATTATTTACAAGTGGGGCCAATTGTTCGGTAAAGTGCCCTTCTGCACAAGCTATTTCCAATGCTTTATCAATTTTTTGCCTGGGCAATAGTGACAAAGTAAATTCATATTTTGTTTGCTCGTAAGGATGAGTATACTTCCAAGGGTCTTTTTGTTTTGAAAAGAGCGTTTCAAAATGTTGCCGGCCATAAACATTCACTTCTTTTACTTCGTTTTCCAATGCATTACTCCACTGTGCATCTTGCAATTGTGCAACGAACTCTGGTGCATACATTACATAATCTGCTTGATTCAGGTTAGCAGGCAGTTGAATGACTGGTTCATTGAACGCCTTTGCCATTTCACTTATGGGAGCTGCTGTAGCGGAGGGTAAAGCTGCCCGGCGTGAAATACTCAAATTCATTTGACCTGCTCTTCGACCTAATAGCATTGAGTTAGCAGTAATCAACTTGTTGTCTGTAATAGAAAAAATGTTGTTTTGAGTGGAAACAGTTTGACTTTTATTTGCATTAAATGCATGCCTCAGACGTTGAACTAAAGGTGTAGGATCTTTAAGTGTCTTGCCAATCAATGCTTCTCGTACGCAAACGCGACATAATTCCAGGCCTGAATTAACATTTATAGCTACCCTGATCTCTGATGCTCTTATGAGGTTGTCTTTTACTGGAATGCTGATGATGCCAGCATTCACACCTCCAACTGAAAATATTAAATGATGATTTTCTGTTGTAGTTAATATATCAGGTAATTCCTGACTGATTTCAACAACTTCTACATCAGCTTCGTTTACTTGCTTTATAGACGTTTCTTTTACGCCTGAATCATAAAACTTGTTTATATCCCAGTCTGGCCGATTCCATAATTGTTGCATGAAAGTTGTCCAACCAATGGTATTATGTATCTCCTCAAATGATTTGCTTTCATTTGTATTTTGAGGATAAGATTTACAATAGACAGTATTTTCAAAGAATCGACCCAGAATGGGCCAATGATATTGGTTAGCAGTTGCATCTTTTAAAACATAAGCCGAAACAACTCCATCACAAATAGGTAATTCAATTGTACCCAGTAGCTGCCCTTCCATTCTCAACACACAGTATAGCCGTTCAAGTCCTTTATTTTCAACATATATATCTTCAATAGGTTCTGTTATTTCTATAAATGTTGTATAATATGGGCCAATAGAAAAAGCTCCGCTAATTTGCGTTCCTTGTAAAATCATTTTTACCAGGTTCAGCTTGCTTCTCTTAGCCAATCCCAGACATTCACTTTGAATTTCCAAAGCTGAAAGAAACTCGTCTATAGCCGGTTCAAATTGAGGATAAAGTAAGTTCCATTGGGAAAGAGTCTGACAGTTAGGAACGATCGCAGCATCAAAAATACTATCGGCTACCCAATAGGGTTCTAATGAAGGGGCTTTTTCTGATGTCAAAGCCGATAGTAAATGTTTGGCATCTTGTCCTTCACCCATCAAATAACCTGCGATCCAGATTGTAATGTAAAATTTACTGACGGGTAGAAGTTCTGGAGATTCACCATTCGGATAAAGCAAGTTCACACCTTTTAAGCGATCATCAGGAAAATGCGCCTGGGTTAATACACGCATAGCATCCCTAAAAAATCGCGTAGCATTACTCGATAAAGAATGCCTGCGCATTCTATAGAAAGCCATTACTTCCTTCACCAGTTCAAATCTTGCCCCTATACGTGCAATTTTCAACCATAAATCCCAATCCTCACATGTCTTTAAAGAAGTATCGAATCCGCCAGCGGTTTCTACCAGTGATTTACGAATGATACAAGCATGGATAGCAAAAGGACAATGCATGGCCAAAACTGGGAAAAGATCATGCAATGCAGATCCATACATTTCTCTTACCAGCTCTCCTGCTGGGGTAACGCGTGTCCATCCACAATGTACACCATCTATCTCTGAATGAGCATTTAAAACATTCGTCATTCGCTCCAGGTAATTGTCAGCAATCCAATCATCTGAATCGAGAAAAAGCAGCCAATCAAATTGAGCTCTTGTTATGCCTGTGTTACGTGCAGAACAAACCCCTTGATTAGATTGTGTTATAATGCTTATTCTGCTATCTTTTCCTACCAAATTGTTTATAATTGATCGTGTTTCATCTGTTGAACCATCATCTACAACAATGACTTCCCATCCGTTAAAAGTTTGGTTCTGTACAGAATGTATTGTTTCGGCTATTGTTGATGCAGAATTATAAGAAGGAATGATTATAGATACTTTGATTGGCCTTTTTTCAATTACATCTTGCACATTTCCTTGCTCACTTATCATAGGTTCGAATGGTTTTATAAAAAATTTAAAATGAAAAGCTAATAATGCATCCAGATGGAAACAGATTAAATTAATTGATCATTGTTTGCAACAAGCAAAAAGAAGGCCTATTCTTGTGAATATTTATAAAATTTGTGACCATGCCTGGTCCAAAGTCAATATTTTTTTTATGTGTATATTAATCCACAAGCTCTATAGTAAGCCATCTCAATTTTCGGATTTTGAGATTGAAGTTTTTACAATATTATGGTTTACAACTTATTAAAACACTTTGGAACAGCATTTGCGTATATAGGTGTGGTTTTTATAGAATATTAGATTGAACTGGGCAGGATTTCTATCCAGCCCTTTTACTTATAGTAATAAAAAATTTCATAAACATGAATGATGCAGAAGTGGTAAAGACATGTAGATGATAACCACGATTTAAGAATAGAACTTAGGTAATGTTTAGATCGAATAATATCGTTATTGATGGCGGCGAGGTGGTGTTTGAGCTTAAATTGAATTCTTTCCGGGTAAGGCGTTTATTTTGCAGCATGAAACTGAATTTTCGTGATGCTCACTTAAATGACTTACCCGGAATTGTTTCTATATACAATGCAACAATACCTGGCCGGATGGTTACGGCTGACCTGGAGCCAGTTTCTGTCAAAAGCAGGATGGACTGGTTTTATGAACATACGCCTGAAAGACGCCCGTTATGGGTAATTGAAGATGATCAATCGGAAATGTTGGGATGGGTCAGCTTCCAAGACTTTTATGGCCGTATAGCGTACATTGCTACTGCTGAAATCAGCATTTATATTGATGCTGCACACCAGCGTAAAGGCATTGGCAAGCAAGCGTTACAATATGCGATGGATCAATGTGCAGGTCTCCAGATCAAAACACTTCTCGGTTTCATTTTCGCGCACAATGAGCCTAGCCTTCAATTATTTTACCAACTGGGTTTTGAAGACTGGGCTATGCTTCCCAACATAGCTAACCTGGATGGAATTGAAAGAAGTTTAAAAATTGTAGGAAAGAGGGTTAGCGACTAAACCATCGCTTACCTAATGATCTTTTTGAACCAATTCAACTTTCCTTTGAAGGGAGGGTATTTCAAAGCAGGGTCGAACCAAGTCGGAGTTTTCATGATGGCCTTTTTATGACTAAAGGTTTCGAAGGAATACTTGCCATGATAAGCTCCTATGCCGCTATTGCCACGGCCGCCAAAAGGAAGGTGATAATTGGTTAATTGCCAGCTCGCATTGTTGATGCATCCTCCGCCAAAAGAAATTGTTTTCATCCACTTGTCAGCTTTCGCATCACTTGAGGTAAAAATGTAAAGAGCCAGCGGATCATTATTGCGTTCAATGATCCTGTACACATCTTCATCATTGCTCCATGTCAGTATTGGCAACACAGGTCCAAAGATCTCTTCCTGCATCACCTTAGATTCTACAGAAACATTCGTGAGTAATGTAGGTTGTAAATACAGACTGGCTTCATTATAGGAACCACCATATATAACCGTTCCTTCAACGAGATAGGTCAATAAACGGTTGAACTGTTTTTTGTTGATGATTTTTCCATAGTTATATTCACGGACATTATCGGCATTGTAAAATGCATCAATAGCATTTTTCAATTTCACAATAAACTCCTCTTTTATGCTTTCGTGCACCAGCACGTAATCCGGCGCCACACACATTTGACCTGCATTGGAAAATTTAGGCACTGCTATACGACGTGCTGCCATATCAATGTTTGCATCTGGCTCGATTATGCACGGGCTTTTGCCTCCCAGTTCCAGAGTTACAGGAACCAACTGCTGTGCCGCCATTTGATAAATCATCTTGCCCACCTTTGTATTGCCAGTATAAAATACATGGCCGAAACGGAAGTTGTTCATTAATCCAGGTACGACAAGGTGCCCCTCTCCTTCTATCACTGAAACAAAATCTGAGGGGAAAGCATCTTGAAGTATCTTTTTTATAATAGCAGCGGCAGCAGGAGCAAATTCACTAGGTTTTACTACTGCACAATTACCGGCAGCTATCACACCAATCAATGGAGTGAGTACTAACTGTAAAGGATAATTCCAAGGACCGATGACGAGCACTACACCCAGGGGTTCATTTATTACAAAGCTTTTGCTGGGAAAGTTCAAAAGATTTGTTCCTGTTTTTTGTGGTTTCATCCACCTTTTCAGATTTCCCAGGGCATAATTGATTTCAGAAACTATAAAGCCGATCTCTGTAACCCAGCATTCTTCTTTGTTCTTTTTAAGGTCGACATAGAGGGCATTATAAATATCCTGCTCATATTTATACAGAGCGTCTTTAAAGCGTTGCAGCTGTTGCATTCTGAATTCATAGCTGCGCGTTGCTCCACTATCAAAAAACTGCTGGATCTTTTGAAGTTGAGGAAGGTAGGACATGGAGACAAGTTTGGAGTTTATAGTTTGGAGTTTGGTTTAGGTTCCTCCAAACCCCAAACTATAAACTTTCTGAGACTATTTAACATGTACGGGCACTTCCAGGTTTTCCCACATTAACTCAATACCATCTTTTTCAACTACGTATTTCAAACGCTCGTTGAATTCTTTTGACTTTTCAGGTTTCACTGCAACCCGCAGGGCGTCCTGTTTTTCGTCATATTTAAAAGCACCCCACTGGCTTGCGGTTTTGTTGAAGATAACGGTCCATTCTTTTTCATTGGGAATTACAAAGAATGCATACTTGCCTGCAGGCAGAGTTTTCCCTTCCACTTTAACATCCTTATCGGTTTCGAAAGTGGTGGCTTCATTAGCACCAGCGCGCCACACTTTGCCATAAGGCACTAATTCACCCCATATAGTGCGGCCTTTAACAGCTGGACTGCTGTAAGCAATCGTAATGTTGGCACCGCCTGCCTTGCCTGTTGATTTGGCTGCAGGACTAGGGCGGTTTTGCTGATCCTGTGCACATGCAGAAAGAGAAAAGAGAATTCCTAAGGAAAAAAGGAAAAGGGTTGAAAATACGTTTTTCATTTTGATGAAATTTGAAATATTTATACATCAATGTTACGAATTTCCATTGAGAGATATACCGATCCATAATCTTCTTATCTTGTCGTAAAAAGTACTTATATGAAACGCGCCCCCTTCCTACTTTTTTTAATAGCTATATTGTCATTGATATCAGGTTATCTTTTATCCAAAGCATCATGGGTTGGCAAGGCTGGCATTTCCATGTTTTACAGGGAGTACCAGTTCCTGAAAGTATGGTGGCAAGGTGCCCTGGCTGTATTTGGTGTTTTATTTTTATTGTTTTTGATACAAGGAACTGTTCAAAGGAAAGCAGCAAGAGGAAGGGCCAACTTGATCCATATTATATGCATATTATTAGCCCTGACTGGGCTTTATTTCACATATAATGATTTCAGGCATGACCTTTCCCACAGGTTGCTGGGTGAACGGTTTCATCTTGGGGCCTATTTATTTTGGGTAGGATGGATGATGGTGAGTTTATTTTACATGGCACAGAAGAAGGCGGTGAAGAGGATAGCTGCTATTTAAAACGGAGGAGTATTTGCCATGAGACCTCTTACATACTCATTACTTATTGCCTTTTGACTTCATGATGCACAGGCGGCAAACTTTGTAAATAAGAATAGAGTGCATGAACCTGGTTTTCGGTTAAATGAGTAAACTTAGGCATGGGAGGGCTGAGTTTTTTCCCCGTAGGTCTTATTCCTTCAGTGACAGCCTTTCGAAAATCTTCTTCACTAAAATTTCCGATTCCCGTTTGCTTATCGGGCGTTAGATTAGGTCCATACAGTTTTTTTCCAGACGGGCCTTTTAATTTCATGCCTCCTACTAAAAATCCTTTTGTCTTTTCCGCATCCAAATAATTCAGCGTTCTTGCTTTTTGGGAGTGACAATGATAACAGCCAATAACCGCTACCAGGTAACGGCCATAAGCCACCGGACTGTTTTCGTCAGGTCTGGGAACTCCTTTGTTATAAGGCTGAGGGCTGGCCAGATGCCGCAGACCGATCTTACCGATTAAATTGATATGGGTTTTACCCACCGTGGTATCTGCTGCCTCCAGGCTCGAATCGTTTGATCGCAGGTAAAGAATTATATCATTAACGTCTTCATCCGCCATCATAGGCCGCATCATGTAGGGCATGAATTTTCCAGTCTTGCTGATACCGGTTTTAAGAAGATAAAATAATTCGGCATCGGTGTATTGCGGCGGAATCCCATGGGTTGTGGAATGGGTAAGGTTGGCGGAATAAAGCGTGCCGGCAATTTTGGGCAGGTCATTCAAATGTTTGCCGACAAATTTGTTTATAGTACGATCATAGTGGCAACCACCGCAAATATTGAATACCAGATTTTTCCCTCTTTCAAACGAGTCAGTTTTTTGAGTCACTGTAAATTGATCAGTGGTAGTTTTGAAATACATATTGCAACCGCAAATCAACAAAGTCAAAAAGCCTGCAACTATTAATTTCTTCTGTGGTTTTCTAAATAAAGCCATAGCGATAACATTATGACTCGTGGATGGATTATAGTGCGATTGGATCTGAAATGGTCCAGTAGTTATGCATCAGTAGCGTGATGTGTACCAGTGGAACAAGCACCACAATTATGCCATAAAATACTGAAGACTCTGTAAAATGACTTACGGCTGATATTAACGAGTTTAAAGGTTCGGCAGTTAACTTAGACTGTCTGCAATTTTTTCCAACACGTCCTCAATGTAACGGATATAGATTGAGACATGTCCTTCACCTTCTTTATAATAAATTGCATGGTGAGGTATTTGTTGTTCTATGGCATGGGGGTGTTGATTGATGATTTCGACATCTTCAGATCCCCACCAATAGAAGACAGGTTGCGTGATACCGGTCAAAGAAAAGCCGTAGTCGTTGAAATAACCGGCAGCTTCTTTTACAGCACCAGTACTCCCATAACGGCAAGCTTCCTGTAGTGTTATAGATGCCACCTGCATTAAATGTTTTGGATCTTTCAGGTATTCATAATCTACTTCAGGCGTACCTGCTATCCATTGAGGAAAAGACCGGGTAATTTCTTTTTTTGCCAGATAATTTAATATGCCTTCTAAAATAAGGGGTGTATTAGAGGCGCTTGCGAAATAATATTTATTCCTTTTCATTTCTTCGAAAAGACCAGGTGTGCTTAAAGGGATGGTAAAGCCTGCTATCATAAAGACAGCCGGTATCAGCTCAGGGTATTTGTGCGCTATTGCCAGTGCATAAGGACCGCCACCCGACCAGCATAAGACAGGGCATTGCCTGATATTTTTATGCCTGAGTAATTCGGCAGCATCATCAGCAAAAGATAGAAATGTGCCTTCGGGGTGCAAAGTTGAAAAACCCATGCCCGGGCGGTCAATAGATAATAATTGTAAGTGATGCTTTTGCAAAAGGGCAATCATATCTATCCCATAAACAGATGGCAGTAAAGGCTCGAGCCGAGAACTGGGCGTGCCATGAAAATACAAAACCGGCCGCCCATCCGATGGGCCGAAAATGTTGTAATCAAGTGCTCTCCCGTCGGGCAGTTGAATAGAGTCCTGAATCATCGTAATGGGCTTGTGGGTGAATGAAATATTATTGTAGCAAAGGCAAAGCTCAGGCCGATGTTTATCCCGGTACGAAGCTTTGCCTTTTGAGAGCGTATATATTTCAACCAAATCTTAGCTAAAGTAGCTAAGATTTGTTTTAGGAGTAATTGTCAGCAGTGTTTCGTACATGAGCTGAATGGTTTGTTCAATGTCATTCCGGTGCAACATCTCTACTGTTGTGTGCATATAACGGAGTGGAATGGAAATTAACACAGAGGGACAACCGTCGTTGGCATAAGCAAATGAGTCGGTATCTGTGCCGGTACTACGGGATACAGCTCTTAGCTGCACAGGAATAGACTTATGTTCGGCCACATCCTGCACCAGCTGGAGTAGTTTATTATGAACTGCAGGACCTAAGGATAAAGAAGGTCCTTTTCCGCAGGAAGTTTCCCCTTCAATGTTTTTATTGATCATTGGTGTGGAGGTATCGTGTGTTACGTCGGTAATGATGGCCACATTGGGTTTGATGCGGCGGGCAATCATTTCGGCGCCACGAAGGCCTATTTCTTCCTGAACAGCATTAACTATATATAAACTGTAGGGAAGTTTCTTTTTGTTGGCTTTCAGCTGGCGGGCCACTTCTGCGATCATAAAGCCACCAATGCGGTTATCGAATGCACGGCCAATAAAATAATTATTAGCCAGTTCATCAAAGCCTTCCTGGTAAGTAACCACATTGCCTACAAAAATTCCCAGGTCTTCTATTTCTTTCTTAGATCTTGCACCACAATCCAAAAACAAGTTTTCCACTTTAGGGGCCTGCTCTTTTTCAGGATTATTGATACGGGTATGAATAGCAGGCCATCCGAATACGGCTTTTACAGGGCCTTTTTTTCCGTGGATGATCACTCTCTGGCCTGGTGCTATCTGGTGGTCCACGCCTCCATTTCGCTTCAGATAGATCAAACCATCATTGTTGATATAATTCACAAACCAGCTGATCTCATCGGCATGGGCTTCAATTACTACCCTGAATGGCTGACCAGGATTGATAATGCCTACAGCTGTACCATAAGGGTCGGTCATTTCTTCATCAATAAAGGGCCTGATGTAATCGAGCCACATTTGCTGCCCTGAGGATTCGAAGCCTACCGGAGATGGGTTATTGATATAGTTTTTTAAGAACTGCAGGGCTTCATTGGATAAAATAGATTTCGCTTTTGCTTCCTTTGTTTTTTTCACTGCTTTTGCCATAGTTCCAATTTATTCTTCAAATGTAATTTAGGAATGACGAATGTTTCGAATCCGCCAGAGGCGGACAAGTTGCGAATGACGAATTTAGGGAAAAATGTTATGAGGAGAAATACTTCGCCAATGGGAGTAATAGGGCGGAGAGCATCATTAAGCCATCTAATATAAAGTAGTAGAAATAGTCGGAGATGTTGCGTTTTGAGGGCTGATAAAGAATGGCGACAAGAATGCCCGGAATGATCAAGGCAGTAGCATAAGGAAGAGAAATTCCCTGAAAGTACATTAGTATTCCTGTCATAAAAAAGGCGATCATGGATCCCCAGAAGACAATATCTACCCCCCTTTCGTCGAATTGGGTGATCATGCTCCTGATGCCGGCTTTGCGGTCTTCTTCCCTGTCCCGGTAGTCAAACAAGATACAGATCGGATAAATCAGGTAGAAGCGGTTGACGACAAATGTAAGCTGGCTGTTCGACCAGCTATGATCATATAATTCCAGGGGCAGGAAGGCTGTTATGTGTGTCCATGCATAGGCAAGAAATATTGTTTTTGCAATGGCAATCCTTCTTAAAAACAGTGAAGGCTGGAAAGGCATCTTAGGTGCAGAGTATAGGAAAGTAATAAAGGCTGTTGCCAATAGCCATTGCCAGTGTTCTCTTAATTGCCAAACGTAATAAACTGATGCTACCAGGCTAACGAGGAACAAAGAGAGATGGAGCCATTTGTTGCGCACTGACCAATTGGTTCTGTAAGACCCTCCAAAAGCAGCCGGGGTCAAATACCAATGGAAACTGTAGCTGCAGAGTGAACCTGCAAACACAAAAAATATGAAGTCGTAGTGTACAGGCAGATGAAAAATGTAGAACGACTGCCAAACCATGATCACTGCGCAGAACGCAATGTATAAGCTGCTGAAAACAAAAAAATCGAATGATGCTTTTAGAACCCGAACCAAAAGAAAAGACTTTTATTAAGGAGTAATGTTCCTGCTCACAATTATCCTATCAATGATCGCAGTATCGCTGACATTTTTCGCTCTATCTTTTACAACAAACTTTAAGCGCAAAGTATCATTTTCATTTTTATCACTGCCAGGTATATCGATTGGGTTCAACCCCAGTACCAGCCCGGTAGCATAGGGTAAAAGGACTTCGAATTCGCCTTTTGATTTATCCGGAAATTCCGGAATATCATATTTCAACTGATAAGGAGGGGCGAATGAGTTCATATTCAATCTTTCTCTGATCACGATCAGCGAATCATCAACATCACCTTCTTTGTCCTTAAATTCAAGACGAACACCCAGACTACCTCCCAAGGGAATAAATTCTGAGCTAACAGATTTGATCGAAATTTTAGGTTTGGTTTCAAATTCGTTTTTTGAACAAGCCAATAGAACTAAAAGTAATGCTAAGGCGCTATAAGTAATCTTCATTCTCAACATTTATGGAGTAAACAAATTTAATACATTGCGTTCATTTCCAACTTTATGTATTTACCTAACAGTGGCATTTTCAAACCGAACCTCAACTTTTCACAAAAAGCTTTGGAGCTTTTTCGATTTCAATATGCACATAATGCGGTCTATAAACGTTATGCTGATGCATTAAATTGTGATGCCGCTAAGGTAAACGCTATTGATCAAATACCCTTTCTGCCCATTTCTTTTTTCAAGCAGTTTCCAGTTATAACCACTACTTTCGAGCCCCAGGCAATATTTGAGAGCAGTGGCACTACAGGTATGGCAACCAGCCGGCACCTGGTAAAAGACGAAAAACTCTACGAAGAAAGTTTTATGACTGCATTTGAACAGTTCTATGGGCCGGTGAAAGATTATTGTATTTTAGGCTTATTGCCATCTTACCTCGAGCGCAGTTCTTCATCTCTTGTATATATGGTGCAGCACATGATTGCAACCAGTAAGCATTCCCTAAGTGGGTTTTATTTATACAATTTCGAAGAACTTTTTCAAACATTGCAGCAACTGCAGGCTTCTGGCCAGAAGACACTGCTAATCGGAGTGACTTATGCCCTACTTGATTTTGCTGCAGCTTTTCCCCTGAAGTTGAGTAACACCATCATTATGGAAACAGGAGGCATGAAAGGCAGGAAAAAAGAATTGCTACGACCGGAAGTACATGACCTGTTGAAGCAAGCCTTCGGCGTAGACCAGATCCATTCAGAATATGGCATGACCGAACTATTGTCCCAAGCCTACTCATTCAGCGATGGACTTTTTCATACACCGTCCTGGATGAAAGTCATAGTCCGGGAAGAAGATGACCCGTTGACGATCATTACAGATACTCAAAAACAGGTATCAGGAGCCATCAATATCATTGACCTCGCCAATATTTACTCATGCTGTTTTATTGCCACAGACGATGTTGGCCGGCTTCATCCTGGTGGTACTTTTGAGGTTTTGGGCAGAATGGACAATAGTGATATCAGGGGGTGCAGTCTTTTGGCAATATCAAATTCAATTTGAGGATAACCATAACTTGCCGATTGACCGAGTAATTTCAACCAATTTATTAAATGTATCGGGCTTGGTAATAAAGCAATTTGCACCCAAGTCGTAAGACATCTGCCTGTCTTTATTAGAGGATGATGTGGTAAAAACGATGGTTGGAATTTGCCGGAAGTCTGAATGCATCTTTAGCTCTTTCAGCGCTTCTCTTCCATCTTTGCCAGGCATGTTCAGATCTAACATAATCAGAGCAGGAAGGGTTTCACAATTTTCCAGATATTCCATCAACTTTTCGCCATTCTCAATAAATATAAAATCGGTACTGTTATAGTTAGCCTGGAAAGCGTCGCGAATTATTTCACGATCATCTGCATCATCATCAACAATCAGGACGGAATAAACGGTGCTCATGCAGGCAAAATTATAGTAAAAACTGCACCTTCTTCAGGACGACCTGCAGCGAATATTACACCTCCGTGGTGTTCGACAATTTTTTTACAAATCGCCAGTCCTATTCCAGAGCCTTCATATTCCGCACGTCCATGTAGCCGGTGAAATATCTGGAAGATCTTTCCTGAATATTCATTTTCAAAACCAATTCCATTGTCTTCGAATTCAATTTTCAGGTATTGGGTTGACGGTTGCAGGCTATAATCTCCTAATTCGTCGGGTTTCAAAAACTTGTGTGTAATGTTGATGCGAGGTTGGACCCCCTCTCTCATGAACTTTAAGGAATTGCTTAAAAGGTTCTGGAACAATTGCCTGAACTGTGCCGGTATGATGCTTGCTTCGGGCAGGTGGTCGGAAGTAATGATCGCATTTTTCTGTTCAATCTTGTATTCCAGGGTTTGCAATGTTTCGTCCAATATCGACTTCAGGCTATAATTCTGAAATGCTTTGTTGCCTGAGATCATCGATATTGAAAGAATATCATTAATCATGGTTTGCATTCTTTGAGAAGCATCTACAATTTTATTCAGGAACAATTTTTCATCAGGATTGGCGTCTTGCCGTTGTAGTGCGATCAGGCGGTCACCAAAAGTTGAAATCTTTCTCAGTGGTTCTTTTAAATCATGGGAAGCGACATAGGCAAACTCTTCCAAGCTGGAATTGGATTGCTCCAACTGCATAGATTTTTGTACGAGGTCTCTTTCCACCTCTTTGCGACGGTTAATATCCAGGGCAGCTCCTAATATTTGTACGGGTCTTCCATCCTGCCCTGTTTTAAATACCACCTCACGTACCAACATCCAACACCAGTTGCCAGATCTTTTTTTCATTCTGCATTCAAACTGAATCATAGAGCTATTGTGCTGGAATACCGTGGAACTGCCTTTTCTCTCCGGCAACAGCATTATATCGGCAGGATGATAAAGTTTGGAAATGAGATCACCTTTCATTTCAAGGGCTTCTTCCACGGTATACTCCAAGATGAAATAGATTTCCTTATTCACATAAACAAAGCAATCCTCTTCGACATCGTACAGGTACAAAACTGTTGGCGACGCATCTGCAAGCTGCTGGATGAAATGTTCCTGTTCTGCCAATTTGTGACCAGCTTGTACACTATCTGTTATATCATAGGAGACATAAATCAGGCTATCTACCTTGTCGTCATTGTTCCGGCTAAAAACTGTACCATAAGAGTGCATCCATAGTAGGTTGCCCGAGCAATGCCGTACACGGAAAGTGAATTCTACCGTTTTATTTTCACCTTCTTTTCCATGCATGTTGGCATCGTGTAGGGCCTGATAACTCTTTTCCGTCATATCCTGCAGATCGTCCGGATGAATGATCCTCCACAACATGGAAGCGCCTTCGCTTTTCAATGTCTCCGGATCATAGCCCAAGATACTTTTAAAGCCCTGATTTACGAACAATATCTCTTTTGTTGTTATACTAAAAACAACGATCACTGATGGAGCGGCATCTGCGATCTTCTGGATAAAGTTTTGCTGTTCCACCAATTGTTGTTCAACTTTCTTCTGCCGGGTGATATCCTGAATGGTTCCGATCATTCTCAAAGGAGAACCTGCGCCATCCGTAATCATTTCACCCCGGAGATGAACTGTTTTTAACTTATCATGAACTATGATGCGGTATTGGTAATCAACGGTTCCATTATTAACTGATGCAGCCTTCAATAATTCGTCGACAGCTTTGATATCGTCAGGATGCCTGAAGCTCCTGATCTCTTCAAAACTGATAGTATTTCTTCCGGGCTCCAGTTCGTAGATACGTCCTATTTCCGGGGTTAACTCAACAGTTCTCTTATTATAATCATATACGAAATGACCAACATGACTTAGTGCCTGTGCCAGTTCGTGCAATTTGTTACTGATGCGTAATTGCTCCATTAGTCTTTCTTGTTCGGTAACATCCTGATCGGTTCCTATCATATAGGCTGGTCGTCCGGCCTCATCAGTAAACAATTGAGATACAGAGTGAATAATTTTAGTTTCTCCGTTATCGGTGATAATTCTAAACTTATAATTCCTGCTTTTCTCATCATATTGCTTTTCAATGGATTTTTTAACCATTTCCCTATCATCAGGATGTACCAATTTAATAAATTGATTTAAATTAACTTCCTCGCTTTGCGGTTCCAGTCCATAAATTTCATAGAGTTGGTCTGTCCATTCCACTTTACCGGTTTCTATATTCCAACTCCAATTTCCGAAGTTAGTCAGCATTTCAGCTTGCTTATAGATCGCTTCATTATGTTGCAACTTTTGAAGGAGTAATTGAAAAGAAGTTACATCCTGCACTGTTCCTATTACCTTTTCAATTTCACCCTGATTGTTTACAACAGGCTCACCCCGCAGATGAAGGATCTTTTCTATTTTACCTGGAAGGATAATCCTATAGTTTATATCAATTGGCTCTCCTTTTTTGAGCAAATTTTCAATTGCATCTTCTACCCGCGAGCTATCAGCAGGGTGTCTCAGCATCTGGAAATATTCATTGTCAATCTTAAAACTGGAAGGGTCCAATCCGTAAATGCGTGCCAGTTCATCTGTAAATTCAGAAGTTTTCGTCTGGACATTAAATATATAATGTCCTATATGATTGAGCGCCTGGGCTTGCTCGTACATCTTATTGGTTTGCTGCAACTGCTGCAATAACAGGAGACGTTCTGAATTGACTTTTTCGGAAAGCCTGGTTTGCTCTTCAAGCTTTTTACGGAAAATGTCCGTATAAGTATGTGTGAATGCAGCTATAGATTGAGCAAAGAAAAAGTCGATCTCATCGATAAGGGCCAATATTTGCTCTATATGCAGGCTATACTCCGGAATTATCTGAAGAAAGCCTTTTTTCCATATATAAGTTATCCTGGCAATATCTTCTGTAGTCACATCATTTTGATCTAACTGATGCAATTGACTATTTACCCATTGGTTGTTTAGCCACCTATTGACAATTGTACCAATCTGTAGGTTTGAATTGCCTTCGGCAAGAAAACCAAGAAACTCGACAGAAGATTCTTTTACAATTTCTAATAATTGTTCATGTGGCAAATGGCTCACATGTTTCATTAAAGGAATATCCAATTCCTGGCACAATTTCACTTGCAGGTCTACATACTCCTGCAGCTTATTGTCCAGTATAAAGCGTGCAAAAGGAGGCAGGTAAACGAGGTGTTCAAGTGAAGGGCTTGCGTAATTCATGGTTTCCTTTCGATCAGTTTACAAACGGAAATATCCTAAAAATAATTGAGAATAGGCGTTCGGATATTACTTGTTTCCTAAACTGACAGAACAATGCTTACAGAAGATTATTCCTGATCCCTTTTGGGCCCTGAATAAGGGTCTTCTTCGTTAAAGCCCCTACGATCACTGCCCAGGCTCCAATAATTATTTTCTTCATCCTCTTCACCAATGAGTTCGTTTTCATCGTCCAATTCAGTACCAGGAATATCCAGATCTGAATTGAGGTCATCTGTTGAAACATTTTGGGGCGTTCCAATCTCACCAGGAGTTCTGACCTCATTGTCGATTGCATCCAGGATTGCCAGGTCATCGTCATCTACGTCTGCCTCTGTGCCCTCCTTTATGCCTAAATCGTCGTCACCAGAGACGCCCGGCGCCGAGGGTTCCCCGGTTTGTTCATTGTTTCGCCCGGGAGCAAACCGCTGACTAACCCCAGTAAGATTTCGAGAATTGGGAAGATTTTCTACATCCAAATCTTCTCTTTTATAATCATTTCTCTGATCCATAATATCCTCCCGGGCCGGATAATGAGGATATCCAGGGAAATCCTGGTCTATCTTGTTGTCATTTGACTGCTCCACTTCCTTTTTACTGTCCATTGCTTTAGAAGGATCGTTCTCAGGAATCCTGGAAGAAGCAGGTTTTTTATTATCCCTAGTTTTCATACGATTGTTTTATACCTATACACAAAATGTTGTGCCGTAATTATATATATGATAAACTAAGGATAAACTAAGGACTTCTCATCGGTTTGAAATGCCTATTTTTGCGACCATATATTTACAGAATCACTCCGATTTACAGAATTAAACAGAAATCAGCGGTAAAAAAGGTACTGAGTATAATTTAAAAGGGTTCCCATTACCGGGATTTTTAATAAATCGTAAATCAAAAATTGTAAATCGTAAACTTTTATGGCAGATATTTTCGAAAGGCTTGTTAAAAATTATGGTCCGATTGGACAGCACCGTGAGCGTGCCCATGGCTATTTTGCTTTTCCCAAACTTGAGGGCGAAATTGGCAGCCGAATGAAATTCAGAGGTAAAGATGTAGTGGTGTGGAGCTTAAACAACTATCTAGGATTGGCTAATCACCCTGAGGTCAGGAAAGCTGATGCAGAGGGAGCAGAAGGATATGGTCTTGCCTACCCGATGGGAGCCCGCATGATGAGTGGTAACAGTAACTACCATGAGCAACTGGAAGAAGAGTTAGCCCAATTTGTCAGCAAGGAAGATGCGGCTTTGCTCAACTATGGTTACCAAGGTATGGTCAGCATCATTGATGTACTGTGTGGCCGTCATGATGTAGTGGTATATGATGCAGAGTGCCATGCTTGTATCATTGATGGTTTGCGTCTTCATGCCGGACACAGATATGTATTCAAGCACAATGATATTGAAGATTTCGAAAAGCAAATGCAGCGTGCAACTGCTTTGATCGAAAAGCAAAAAGCCGGTGGTATCCTAGTGATTACAGAAGGCGTATTTGGCATGGCCGGCGACCAAGGCAAGCTCAAAGAAATTGTTGCTCTAAAAGATAAATTTGATTTCCGCCTCCTGGTGGATGATGCGCATGGTTTTGGCACCCTGGGCAAAACAGGAGCCGGTGCAGGTGAAGCGCAAGGTGTACAAGATGGCATTGACCTGTACTTTTCAACTTTCGCCAAATCAATGGCATCTATAGGCGCATTTATCGCCGGTGACAGAACCATTATCGATTATATACGTTACAACATCCGCAGCCAGATCTTTGCGAAGAGTTTACCAATGGCTTTTGTGATTGGGAACCTCAAACGTCTTGAAATGCTACGCTCTATGCCAGAGCTGCGTGAAAAACTTTGGTACAACGCACTGAAACTCCAGGCAGGGTTGAAAAAGCGTGGTTTTGATATTGGAAACACCGATACCATGGTAACTCCTGTGTATATGAAGGGCGGTGTTGAAGAAGCAACTGCTATGGTTATGGACCTGAGGGAGAACTACGGTATTTTCTGCTCGATTGTAGTATACCCTGTTATTCCAAAAGGACATATTATCTACCGTTTGATTCCTACTGCAGCCCATACTGATGCTGATATTGAACAAACTTTAACAGCTTTCAGTGAGACGAAACAAAAGCTGGATGCTGGTGCGTATAAAGTGGAAGCCATACCGGATATGGCGGAGGCGAGATAGAATGGTGAATGATCTAAAACTAAAATAAAGTAATCCATATAAAAAAGCACTGCCATGATAGCGGTGCTTTTTTGTTTAACAAGTTTCCATATTCATTGTGACATCAATACTATTGACCAGCATAGCTGTATTATTGAGGATATTATCCAATCCCCTGGGCAATGTTTTTCAAAAACAACTTACCAAGAAAGGCCATCATCCATTAGTGGTGAACTTTTTAACCTACTTTATTTTAAGTGCCGGGTGTATTTTCCTGGCGATAGATGTCAAATGGTCTGAGTTGCCTTCTCAATTCTGGATCTATTCATTATTAGGTGGTTTGGCTGGTGGCATTGGCAATGGTTTCCTGGTAAAGGCATTAGAACATGGAGACCTGTCGGTGCTAGGGCCTATTAACTCTTATAAATCTGTTGTAGGTATTATTGTTGGCATCTTCCTGCTTGGAGAATTGCCAAATTTATGGGGGGCCTTAGGAATGGCATTGATCATTTATGGAAGTTACTATGTTTTAGACACTACAGAAGACCGGTTCTCGTGGGGGCTATTGAAAAGAAAAGAAATCCAATACCGGATATGGGCAATGGTGCTGACCGCAATAGAAGCTGTTTTTATCAAGAAAGTCATACTTGCCTCTTCTACAGTTATATCTTTCATCAGCTGGTGCTGGTTTGGAACTCTTTTTTCTTTTTTGCTTTTACTTTTTTACAGAGTCAAAATTTCCAGTAGGCAAAAGGGAATAACTTTCCAGGACGCAAGCAAGTACTTATATCTTGTTTTTTGCATTGGTACAATGCAGTTTACAACCAATTACGTGTTTGACCATATGGAGGTAGGATATGCATTATCGCTATTCCAGCTATCGACCATAGTAAGTGTATTGCTGGGATACAGGATTTTCCAGGAAACCAATATCCGGCAAAAGCTTTTAGGTTCTGCTATTATGATAGCAGGATCGATCCTAATCATTCTTCTGAAAAGTAAATAACATCCGCTCACAACCAGTCTGCACGTTTAAAACGCCAATATAGAATTAAACAGACTAAAATTGTCGAACCCAGAACAAAAGGATACCCAAAATGCCATGATAATTCAGGCATGAAAGAAAAGTTCATTCCATAAACGCCTGCAACCAATGTCGGCACGCCCAATATGGCTGCCCAACCGGCAAACTTCTTTGAAACATCGTTTTGCGCTATTGAGATCAATGAAAAACTAACTTCCAGAACACTGGTCAGCAACTCCCGTGTGCTATCAACCATTTCGTTAATCCGGACCGTATGATCAAAAACATCGCGAAAATATGGGCGGGTTTCATCAGGAATCAGTTGTGTATCAAAACGCATCAAACGGTTGCATATTTCCATAACAGGAGAGATAGCCCGCTTCACCTCCAGCAACTCACGTTTTAATTGATAAATACTGGTAATAATTTCGCGGCTAGGTTTTTGAGCAAAGACATCTTCTTCTAGCCTTTCAAGCTCCTCTTCCAGGTCGTTGACTACGGGGAAGTATTGATCAACAATGGCATCCATCACTGCATACAAGGCAAAACTTGCTCCTTTATGTAACAAGTGGGGGGTAGTTTCACAACGTGACCTTACATCGCCATATGATAATGTGGAACCATGACGAACAGAAACCAAGAAGTTAGCACCTAAAAAAAAGTGAGTTTCCCCAAATAAAAGCTCCCTTTTTCCAGGTATTGACTGTACCGTGCGAAGCACAATAAAGAGAGAATCGCCGTAAACTTCAATCTTTGGCCTCTGGTGGGCCCTGTGCGCATCTTCAATGGCGAGATCATGAAGCCCAAATTGCTGTTGAGCCTCTGAAAGCAAATTTTCGTCAGGTTCATGCAATCCAATCCAAACAAATTTATCCTCCTGTTTCAAAAATTTGCTGATATCGGTAATCTTGACATTTGCTATCCTCCTTCCATTTGAGTATGCTGCACAATTGATAACTGCACTCATTAAAGAAACATTTATGATGTTTTATAAGTTGTGTTCCCGTTAGCTTGCCAGATGCTTTTATGCCAAAATTTACAGTAAAGATATTACACCGTATTCAGATATTAACTAGCTGATGCCCATCAAAAGCGCTCACCAAAAGTAAACAGGGAAGAGTCAGAAACAGAAAAGGCTGTCCCGATCATTAGAGACAGCCTTTTACAATAAATGGAATTGGTTTTCGTTCAATCAGAAGACGTTACTATGCATTTCAGTACGCCTTATCTATTTCAAATTTTTATTTGAATTTCAGTTTTACAATTAATTGAGCTTTCAATGGTTGCGTAGTGATACGGCGGGCTTTACCAATAACCTTATAAGTAATTGAAGAAGCTTTCAGCAGGTCCAACAAATCCTTGGAATTGTCAACAGTCAATTTTGTTGTTGCGGCATATGTATCAGGATTTGTCATAGATGCAATCACCGTTGGAGTGCTGTTACTAGGTGTGGTTACTTGCACTTTGAAGCTTTCAAAGTTTGCAAGGTTATTTAAGTCATTAGCATTCAGCAAGTTGAGCGTGACTTCTTCAGGGTTTATCTGCTTTAAAATGCCAACACCAAAAAAGCCTTTAGTATTGGCTTTAATTGCACTGTCGACATTGAAATTCACGGTGGTGGTACTCAAGGTTGCCTCATTCGTATTTGCAATAATAGGAATCGTAAACTCATAGTCGGCACCATTAGCAGAAAAAGAATCGAAAATCTTTTCTTTGATCTTTTCACAAGAAGAAAAAGCAATAGCAGAAACAACGCTCACAAGAGCCAGAAACATGTAAGTTTTTCGCATAAGGGGTAAAATTAGGCCGCAAAAATAGTCGTAGATAAATCAAATCCAAATATTTAAGATGTAAATGTTGTTTTTACGATTATCTGCGATTAATTATTCATTCTAGCATATGATCCATTAAAAAACCACTTCATTAACAGAAGTGGTTTTTTAATTTATTAACCGGGAAGATATTCTCACGAATCAGTTAAAGCCCCTTTTTGGTCTCGGCTTTTTGCATTGGATTGATACCAGTTGACTGACCGCGAGCAGCACCCTGCTTTTGTTTGAACACCTGGAAGCGGGAAGGCTCCGGTACAACTTGACCCCAGGAGTTATTGCTTTCATTTATGTCTGCAGTCTCTCTCATTGGGTCTAATTTGATTGCAGCAACTTCTTTGTCTTTCATAAAGAGCTTCACTACTTTATTTTCGTTGTAGCGCCATACCTGGGCAGGAATACGGTCAACCTCTTTCGTACCATCTTTATAAGTCCATTCAATAATGATTGGCATTACAAGACCACCTTTATTGCTGAATGTCAGTTCATAAAAGTGAGCATTCTGATACTTCTGTTTTGTAGCTTCATCCACCTTTTCAAGATTAGAAGGCATAGCGACACCATATTTACTGCTATCATAAGGTTCATACCCACGGGCATAACGCCAATAAAAATCACGCAGGCTGGTATCTACATCTGTTAAAAACCTAATTGAATCAGTATTCCGGTTACGTATTTTAGAAATATCATCAAATGCAGGCACCTGTGGTTTCGCCAGGTTTTGCAAAACCATTGTGTCTTTGGGTGGTTGAGCAGAAAAATCAATGCGGGCATATTTCACAGAGTCCAATGAAATGTCAACTGCATCTGTACTGTAAAACCAACCTCTCCAGAACCAGTCGAGATCCTCTGCGCTAGCATCTTCCATGGTGCGAAAAAGGTCTGCAGGTGTTGGGTGTTTGAAGGCCCACCGGCGCGCATATTCTTTGAAAGCATAATCAAACAGTTCGCGTCCCATTATGGTTTCTCTTAAAATATTCAAGCCTGTAGCAGGTTTTGCATATGCATTAGCGCCAAAGTTGGCAATGTTTTCTGAGTTTGTCATTATTGGCTCCAACTGATCTTTAGGAAGTTTCATATAGTCCGTAATGGACCAGGCTGGTCCACGACGTGAAGGAAACTTATTATCCCAGAGTTCCTCTGTCAGGTATTCAACAAACGTATTCAAGCCTTCATCCATCCAAGTCCACTGGCGCTCATCGCTGTTGATGATCATTGGGAAGAAGTTGTGTCCCACTTCATGAATGATCACTCCTATCATACCATATTTAGTCGCTTCACTATAGGTACCATCTTTTTCTGTACGACCATAGTTAAAACAGATCATAGGATATTCCATTCCATTTGAGGCTTCGACGCTCTGCGCTACAGGATAAGGGTAAGGAATTGTGAATTTGGAATAGGTTTTAATTGTATGAGCAACTGCCTTAGTTGAATATTTACGATATAATCCATAAGCCTCTTTGCCATAGAAGCTCATACACATTACCTTTTTACCTTCCACCATTGCAGGCATGGCATCCCATACAAACTTGCGGCTAGATGTCCAGGCAAAATCCCGCACATTATTCGCATGGAATATCCAGGTCTTTTTGGTTTTAGCCTTATCTTTTTCATTTTCCTTTGCCTCAGCGAGTGTTACCACTTCAACAGGTTCCTTAGCGGTCTGCGCTGTTTTCCAACGTGCTAATTGAGCAGGAGAAAGTACTTGTGCATAGTTTTGACATTCACCAGTTGCACCAACAACATGGTCAGCAGGAACGGTCATTTGCACTTTAAAGTTGCCGAATGTGAGGGCGAACTCACCACGACCAGCAAACTGGTGGTTTTGCCATCCCTGGAAGTCACTGTAGACACATAATCTTGGATACCATTGTGTGATTGTAAACAGGTAATTGTCTTCTTCGGGAAAGTACTCGTAACCTCCACGTCCACCTCTTGCCATGCGGTCGGTAATTTTATAATTCCAATCCACCATAAAGGCAAACTTTTGTCCCGGCTTCAAGGGCACAGGCAGTTCAACGCGCATCATCGTTTTATTGATGATATAGGTCAAAGGCTTACCCAGAACATCTTTCAATTTTGTAATATTAACTCCGTTACCGTTGTCTGTTTTGTCCTCTTCCATTCTTTGTAAGGACTGAACGGTTACCTGAGCAGGCATAGAGCTGCTTGTCTGGTAATTGGCATTATTTACAGAGCTATGCTGATTTTCATCTAATTGAAGCCACAAATAGGTAAGCGTATTCGGTGAATTGTTATAATAAGTCACCGTTTCGCTGCCTATAATCTTTAACGCCTGTTCATCCAGATCTGCTTTGATATCATAATCACAACGCTGCTGCCAATATTTAGGACCAGGTGCACCACTTGCGGTACGGTATTCATTAGGTGTCGGCAGAATAGAACCTAATTGCTCAAACTTATTGGCATGATTAGATCCGGGATTGTTCTGATCGTTCTGAGCCATCAGAAAACCGCCGGTCAAAATTTGCAGGATGCCAATAAATAATACTCTTCTCATTATTTGATGTTTGTTTATTGTAAAGACTCAAAGTCAACTTCTTTCAATTGCCATTTTTAATGCGAGGGTAAAAACGCCTGCAGAAACAAAAAGTACCCAGTCGTGCCTAGGGACTTTTAGCAATTTAATGAACAAATAGGCTAGCAATAGTATTATGAACACTATAGCTATCTGGCCGACTTCCAGGCCTATGTTAAAGCCCAAAAGCGACCAACCCAAATTTTGGTCTCGAGCGAGCATAAAACGCAAGGTATTGGCAAAGCCCAGGCCATGGATCAGCCCGAAAAACAACGCCAGTAAGTAATTAACCTGAATGGTTTTCGGTGAATACCCTTTTTTAAAAAGGTTAGCAATTGCTGTAAACACAATAGTACAGGGAATCAGGAACTCTACCAACCCTGTTTTTACCTGTAGCAAGTTTAGTGTGCTTAAGACAAGGGTAAGTGAGTGGCCAATAGTGAATGCGGTGACCAATACTAATACCTGTTTCCAGTCTGCCAACACATAAATTGCAGCCAAAACCAAGATGAATAAAATATGATCCAGTGCTTCCACACTCATAATATGCTCCCACCCCAAGTTGAAATAAAAGCCGAAATCGCTCATTATACCTCTTTTAACCTTTCATAAAATTTAAGCGTTCAAAATAAAGCAGACTTTTGTAACTATACAAAATTAAGTATCGATGGCGCTTCTGCTTTATAAGTGGTTGATTTCAATGTCTTTGTTTACAGTAACTTTCTTTCCAAGTCATTCTGTTGCAGCAACCGGACAAGTTTCTAAACAGGACATTTATCACCCTTTTTATGTGAGTGTCACAGAAATTTCACACAATAAGCAGGAAAAATCGTTAGAAATCAGCTGTAAGATCTTTGCAGATGATATGGAAGGAATTCTCAAACAGACCTATAAAAAGGCCATCGACCTTTCTGATGAAAAAAAGCGGGCTGAAAATGGAAGTTATATCGCTGATTATATCAAGAAGCATTTAAAAATATCAGCAGATGGTATTGTATTAAAACTAAACTATGTAGGTTATGAAAAAGATAACGAGGCCGCATTTTGTTATTTTGAAGCAGTCCAAATTCCTTCAGTAAAAAAACTGGATGTTGAAAATTCAATTTTACATGATTTCACGGACCAGCAAATCAATATCATGCATGTAACAGTAAATGGGAAGCGCCAAAGTTATAAACTTGACTATCCTAATCAGAAAGCAAGTTTTAGTTTTTAGGATTTCACATCTCCGTGTAGAAACCTTTTCAAGCATTGTAATAATACCGGCCGTGAAAATGGCTTAGCCTGGTAGTCATTGGCACCAGCCTCCAGGCAACGATCTCTTTCATCTCTTAGCACAGAAGCTGTTAAAACTATAATTGGTATAGACAGTTTTAATTTTTGTCTTATCCATGACAGCGCCTGAAATCCGTCCATGACTGGCATGCGTAGATCTAGAAAGATCAGATCAAAAGCAGGATCAGCCTCCAGGGTTTCAATTGCTTTTTTCCCATCTGCAACTATGGTTACTTCAATACCGTAAACTTTCAGCAAGTGCCTGATCACCTGTTGGTTTATTTCATTATCCTCTGCCACTAAAACACGTTTCCCGGTAAAATCCGGCTTATCATTATTTACTGATGGAGCAAAGGATTCATCTTTATTTTCTACAACTTTCTGGCTAGACAACTCATAAGGGATGCTCACTGTAAAACTGCTGCCTACTCCCTTAGTGCTATTAACATTGATAGAACCTCCCTGCAATTCTACTAAGCGTTTTGTTATCGCCAATCCAAGGCCTGTGCCACCAAATTTTCTTGCTGTATCGCTCCCCTCCTGTGCAAAACTTTCGAATACATGTTCTACTAATTGCTCATCGATGCCAATACCACTATCGCTGACAATAAAATTCAACACCGCATTACCTGCAATTTTATCTGCCAGTTCCACTTCTAATTTGATAAATCCTTTATCAGTGAATTTGATCGCATTGCTTAAGAGGTTGTTCAATATCTGAACCAGGCGATGGGGATCACCCAAAAGAGCTCTTGGGATGCCTGGGTCCATCAAGACAGAAAACCTCATATCTTTTTCCTGGGCTTTTAGTTTAAAAGGAGCCGATTCCTGTTCTATTACTTTAAAGACATCCATCGGAATCTTTTCTATGCGGAATTTGCCTGCCTTAATCTTGGAAAGGTCAAGGATATCATTGATCAGGAACAGAAGGTTGTCGGATGAATGGAGAATGCTATGCAAAAACTCTTGCTGCTGAACGTTTAAAGGAGTATTGAGCAAGAGGTTGCTCAAACCAACGATACCATTCAAAGGAGTGCGTATTTCGTGGCTCATATTGGCCAGGAACTGCTCCTGGAGGCGTTCGCTTTGCTCGGCCCGCTGCCGGGCGGTGACCAAGTTTTCGCGGGTATGTACCAGGTCTGTAACATCTCTCGCCACAATACATACGCCTATAATGGAACCATCTTCTTTTACAGGGCTGTATGTCAAATGCAGCCAAAGAGACCCCTCCTCAGAAGGAATGTTCCGTTCAATATCATAGGTTTGACCGCTCAATACTTTAAGTAAGATCTTCTGAACACTTTCAATCTCATCTTCCCTTGTGAATTCAGTAAAATACTGACCAATCTCAGGCGCTTCGCCTGATCTCATCTCGGCATACTTCCGGCCCTGCTCATTCACCAGGATTAGCTGCAAATTAGAATCATATAAATAAACCCCTTCGCGTGCACTTTGCAACAGCGCGTTTACTTTTTGATCAGCCAATTTTCTTTCGGTTATGTCGCGAATGGCAGCCGAAACAAAGATGCCTTCAGTGGTTGTTAGAGGACTCAAGCTGATTTCTGCGGGGAATTCGGTACCATTTTTCCTTTTTCCAAACAACTCGACCTCATGTCCCATTGATCTTGACCTGTGATTGTCGATAAAGCTTCTAACTTGTTCTTTATGATGTGAAGCGAAGCGCTGGGGAATTAGAATTTCCATTTCCTGTCCCTCCAATTCGTCTTTCCGATAGCCAAATAACTGTTCGGTTTTTGTATTGGCAAATACAATTGCGCCTTCTGCATTTACGATGACCATTGCATCAGGTGCAGTTTCCAGCAATTCCTGTGCTTTACTCGCTATCGTTTCTCCTTTTATTAACTTTCTTTCAATGCAAGATATGCCGGTAACTTTTCCATGTTCATCCTGAATAGGAGAAAAAGCCGTAGATACTTTTATTAAGGTATGATTGGAAGTAATCCTTTCTGATTCAAATGGCTGAATTGATTTTTCAGATAAAACAGAATTAAAAATGCGGTCTAATTCAATATGACGGTTTTGAGGTAACAAAAAAGTAAATGGCTTGCCAATGATTTGGAGACTATTATAGCCATATAGCCTTTCAGCACTTTTATTACAGTCAAGAACGATGCCTTCCAAATCAATAATGAGGATGGCATCGTTAGCTGTTTCAAAAATATTAACGGTGGTTCGTTTCATTTAAATTGAAATTTAACAGCAAGTAAAAAGAACAAGCTGTTAAAGCAACAGGCCGCATTTAACATGGTTCGTTTATTGACTATTTGTGGTGGCTAATATGGCAAATTTAGAAAATAACCGTGGAACCATGGAAATGCAGGCGTTTTAATAATAAAAAGTAAACCTAAGCATGAACTCCAAAACTTAATCCCTGGCACCAGTATCTATTTGTGCAAAAGGAACGACCCCTGCCCTTTTGGCCCATTTATCGTAAAGGGCAGCTAATTCAGCCACTTTTTTTGGAAATTGAGCACTTAAGTCAGTAATCTCCGAACGGTCCGTTTTCAGGTTGTACAGCTGCCATTTGTTGCTTGGATACTCTGAAACTATTTTCCAATCACCCAGGCGGACAGCCCGATTTCCTTCATGTTCAAAGAAGATTGCATCCTTGCGTTTCCAATTTTTGCCTTCAAATAAAGGCTTCAGGCTAGTTCCTTCGGCAGGCGTAATGTTATGGCCTTTATAAGTTTTAGGATAGGATACTCCGGCCACATCAAGGCAGGTTGCCATAATATCTGTAATATGAGCAGATTGATTGCTATTTATTCCCTGTTTTATCAGACCGGGAAAATAAGCGATAAAGGGGGTAGCAATGCCGCCTTCATATACATACCTTTTAAAATACCGGAAGGGGGTGTTGCTCACATTAGCGCCGGGAAATTCATAAGCTGTAAATGATGATGAATCGCTGGCCGGTAGTTGGTTGGCTGCAATAATTTCGGGCGTAAATCCTGGGCCACCCACCCGCTCATAGCTTCCACCATTGTCGGAAAGGAACAGGATCATTGTGTTTTTATCCTCTCCCAATTCTTCTAATTTCCTACGGAGGCGCCCAATATTCTGATCCATGCGGTCGACCATGGCAGCATATACAGCCATTTTATCTGCCCATCTATCCTTATCCGTTTGAGCAAGCGTGTTCCATGCCGGTACTTTTTCATTTCTTTCAGATAGTTTAGCGTTATTACCCAGAATACCTATTTCTTTCATGCGATTGAAACGTTCTTCCCTGATCTTATCCCATCCTTCTTTGTAGCGATCTTTATACCTAGCAATATCATCTTTTAATGCATGTAATGGCCAGTGTGGCGCCTGAAACGCCAGGTATAAAAAGAAAGGTTTTCCACTGCCTTTGTTTTCATCCATGAACTTCATGGCATAATCCGTATAGGCATCTGTAGCATAATAACCTTCACCTGGCTGGACAGGTTCATTGTCCAAAGCAATTGTCAGCTTTTGATTCGGACGATAAGGACGGAGGCCAAAATAACTATTGGCTCCATTGATCAAACCAAAATAGCGGTCGAAGCCACGGTCGAGAGGCCAATGTGGACGCTTCTCGCCAACGTGCCATTTACCTGCCATATAAGTTTTATAACCATTTTCTTTCAAAACTTCAGCTATTGTAACACAGTTCTCGCTCAGAAATCCCTGGTAAGCAGGAATCGGTCTTTCATTTACCATGTGGCCCACACCGGCCTGATGCTGGTATATGCCTGTTAGCAAAGAAGCCCTGGTAGGACAGCAACGAGCAGCATTGTAAAACTGGGTCATTCGAAGACCTTCTTTGGCTAAACCATCCAATTGAGGCGTCTGGATTTCCGACCCAAAACAACCTATATCAGAATAACCCATATCATCGGCCAGGATGATAATAATATTCGGTTTCTTTTTCTGCACAGGTGCTTGCGCAAGACAAACAGCAGTTAAAATATGTAAGAAAATGATTAAAAATGAGCGGGCCATGAAATGATTTGAATAGAAAGATTATTAATAATTGATTGACTAATTATTTGATTGACTTCAGCCAGTCTGCTAAACGGTCTGGCCATGTTTCCAAATAACCCTGACCTGTGGCAAGTCCAAAGCCATGTCCACCTTTTGGATAAAGGTGCATTTCAGCAGGGACACCATTTGTTTTCAATGCCTGGTAAAATGATAAAGAATTTTCTACCGGCACGCCTTTGTCATCGGTAGCATGCACAATGAAGGTTGGAGGTGTTTCTTTGGTTACCTGAAGTTCATTGGAATATAATTTTACCATTTCCTCGGTTGGGTTGGTACCAATCAGGTTATTCCTTGAACCTTCGTGTGTATTGGGTTTGCTCATGGTGATCACCGGGTAAGCCAATATCATAAAATCGGGTCGAGAACTTATGCGTTCAACGGCATCTTTCGCAGAAGGGTCGCCTGCATCGAAATGGGTACCAAGCGTAGAAGCCAGATGACCACCGGCTGAAAAGCCCATGATGCCAACTTTATTTGGATGGATGTTCCATTTTGAAGCATTAGCTCTTACCAAACGAATGGCTCTTTTTGCATCGAGCAGGGGAGATTGGTGGGGCACCAAATTGCTTTTTGAATTTGGTAAGCGGTATTTGAGGATAATTCCTGCAATGCCTTTTGCATTGAGCCATTTGGCAAAGTCGGTCCCTTCTTTGTCATAAGCAAGTATGCCATAACCGCCACCCGGGCATATCACTACAGCCTGGCCAGTGGCAATTCCTCTGGTGGGCAAGTAAACAGTGATGTCTGGTTGCTGCACAAGGCTAATACGCAGAGTTCCTGTAGTATCTCTTTTTTCAACTTCTGAAGTTTTCTGAAAATTAGGGATCGCATTGGCTGGATAGAGGGGTATTCTTTCATCCTGAGCTTCACTGACAAACTGAGATAGCATAAAAATCGAAATTAAGAGTGAAATCCTTTTCATGCAGGTAAAAATAGGGAGAACCAAGCACTTTAATAATCTGAGAAAGATCACTATTATTTTAAGAGACGGCATTAGCATAAAGCAAAAGACCTATATGAATTTCAGAAATCATATAGGTCTTTGTAAACTAATTTCAGATCAATTTAAAACTTTAAAATCCTCTCCTGCTATCAGCTACCTGCCCTACAGGAGTGTTGTTATCTCTCAGGTTTTCTTTCAACCATTCGGTCATTTTCCGGTAGATATGCAAAGTGGAGTTGCCCCCTACTATGCCATGGGCTTTATTTGGATAATAACCGCTTTCAAAATCAATATTTTTCTGAATCATAGCTTCCACCATGAGTACACTGTTTTGGAAGTGCACATTATCATCACCAGTACCGTGAATAATCAGGAACTTGCCCTTGATCTTGTCAACGTAGTTTAGAGGAGAGCCCTCATCATATCCTTTGGGATTTTCCTGGGGCGTGCGCATAAAGCGCTCTGTATAAATATTGTCGTAGAGCCTCCATGATGTAACAGGTGCTACCGCAATTGCTGCTTTAAAAACATCTGCGCCTTTGGTAATAGCCAACGAGCTCATAAAGCCTCCATAGCTCCATCCCCAATGCCCAATTCGATTTTTGTCGATGTAAGGAAGCTTACCCAAGTATTTAGCTGCATCTATCTGGTCCTGGATCTCCAGATCTCCCAAATGCAGGTAAGTTTTCTTTTTAAACTCCTCGCCACGATAACCAGTGCCGGTATTATCTACGCTCACGACAATAAAACCATTTTGCGCCAAAAGCTGATGCCAAAAGCTTACAGCTCCAAAGCGATTGGCCACCTGCTGGGAACCGGGCCCACCATAGTTACAAAACAAAACAGGATACTTCCTTGAAGCGTCAAAATCGGCAGGTTTCAGCATCCAACCATTTAAAGTATCACCTTTTGAATTAGGAATCCGGATGAATTCGCCTCCTCCAAGATCATACTGCGCTAAAACGCTTTTTAATTTAGCGTTTTCACTAACAGTCTTGCTTTTATCAACAGAAATACTATTGCTTTTGCGCGTGATATTGAACAGAGCTACAGTTTGTGGCGTATTAATATTTGAATAATAATCGTAATACTGAGTGAACTTACCATTAAATTCAATCCTATGCCAGCCACTACCGGAAGTCAGTTGCCTGGTGGATTTTCCTTCAAAGTCAGAAACAAACAAGTTGCGATCCATAGGGGTAGGATATGCAACGGTATAATAAACCAGCCTATTGGCTTCGTCTACCCCATTTACTTCAGCAACGTCATATTTCATTTTGGTCAATTGTATTTTCCTTTTGCCATCCAGGCTATAGAGGTACAATTGATTGTAACCATTCATTTCGCTTGCAAAAAGGAAATTCCTGCCATCTTTCAGAAACCACCAATCATCTGTAATATCAACATAGTATTTATTTGTCTCCTCATAAATTGGGCTAACTGAGCCTGTTACTGCATCAGTCTGCAAAAGCTTCAGGTTATTCTGGAGGCGGTTCATCCAGAATATGACCAGCTTACTGTCGTTCTGAGTCCATTTGATGCGTGGAATATAGATATCGCCCTGTTCGTATTGAGCTTTTACATCCTGACCATTGGCCACATTGTAAAGATGGATTTCCACTTTGGAGTTTTCTTCGCCAGCCTTAGGATATTTGTAACGGTAATCAACATTATAACCATTGTTGTACAAAGTCATGTTGTATTCCTTTACCTTGCTTTCATCAAACTTGTAATAAGCCAGATAAGTTCCATTGGAGCTCCATTCAAATGCACGGGTAAAGGAAAACTCCTCCTCATACACCCAGTCGCAATTACCATTAATAATATAGTTCCATTTACCGTCTGTGGTCACCGCCGTGGTTTTGCCAGTCAGGATGTCATAGATATACAAATTATTTTCGAACACATAAGCAAGCTTATTGCCATCAGGAGAAAAGGTTGGATGCAGGATCTTGCCCTGGTGCAGGCGGATTGCTTTTTTGGTTGCAACATCGTAGAGATAAACCGTTGATTTAGATGAACGGCGGTAGATGTATTCCCGTCCATTGAAGAAAAGAATGCGTTTTTTATCGGCACTTAATTCGAAATCGGTAGTTTCCAGGCGCTTGCCGGTTTCATCGGTCACGTTCAAAGGATCAAAAAGGCTATCCTCTGGCTGGCCGGCAAAGCCACTAAAGTATTCACTCCGGAAGGTTCCATTTTTGTAAATGTCTTCCAGGGTAATTTGTTTCTTTTGAGCAAGCGTTAGAAGGGGGATGAAAAACAGTACAATAAAAAAATTCCTCATGTATACTTTTTAAGCAGTAAATGTAGGGAGGGAATTACGAATTATCAGAATGACAAATGATGAATTATGATTTTATAATGATGAGTGAGGGATTTGATTGATGTAGTTATTTATCAACTTGCGTCTACACTGTCAGCTCCGCTTTTTTTCAGGAACTTTTCGCGGATTATATCCTGAACGGCCACGTTGCGTAGTTTACTTTCCAGCCAGGAAATAATGTCCAGGTAAAGGAAGGCACGGGTTTCAAAACGGCTCCTTTCGAGGCTTTTTAAGCGGTGTAGCAGTTTTTCCAGTTCGGTCTTAATCTGATGTTTGGGTGTTTGTAAAGATTGACGAAGAAATTTCATGATCTCCTCTTCTACCCTACTCATGTTTTCCATTTTAGCCATGAAACGGTAAACTGATTTAGCCAGGTATTCCAGAATATCAAAGTTTCCGAGTTCATAATGTGCGATCAGGTGCAACAGACGGGCATAACACTGGAGATCGCTGCGCAGGTCGGTCTTCCAGTTAATGATTTTTTGCAGGTAGTCGATAGACTTATCATAATAACCACCGCCAAAGTAAAGCGACGCAAATTTGTAGTAGAATACCAGGACGCGGTGCCTGTCGAGGTAGAGCGTATATTCTGACAACTTTTCTTCAATCTGTGGCACCAATTTCAGACCTTCTTCAAAAGTGCCTTCCATAAAATGCTTATTAATCCGGGCGATATTCAGGTATACGAACACTTGTATGCGGTTGTTTTCATTCCCTGTCACGATCTTGCTTTCTGCAAACTCCTCGAAACGGTTCAATGATTCTTCGAATTTCAGGTAATTCTGAAGGTCGAAATGAGCACTGATGAGGTTGTGCATACCTTTAATATAATTAGCGGTGTCAATCTCGATCATAAAAGGCTCGGCATGGAAAATATCTACCCACCTCTGGCAATTCCGGTAATACATTAAAAAATCATGGCGAATGAATGCATACCAACAATAGCTTTGGTAAAGGTACATCCGCTCGTAAAAGCCAGTTCCATGTTTGGCGCCTTCAGGCAGGTTTTGCCGGAAGAAATTAATCAGATCCGCCTCATCTTTTTCATTGCGGGCATGCCCATGTTGGATATACCAGCTGTAGAGTTCGAGGGCCAGGTTGGAAAGACGAGTGATCATGATCAAACGCTCATTTACCGTATTAGCCTCGGTAGTCAGCTGGGTAGCCCGGTCCTGCATACTACGGGTAATGTGAAGTGACTCGATTTTTTTTTCCAGGAAAATTACCTGTACGAGCAAGCTCATCTGATTGTGAGACTTAGCGGTATCTTTTATTTTATCCAAAAGTTTCAAACTTTGGTGGTACAGGCCTTTTTTATATAAAATATGGGCGTAATCCAGTTGTTCATGCAATTGAATATCGATATCCGTTTCATTTTCCAACATCCTAAGACTACCAAGAATCTGCTTATATAAGTGAGCTTTTATATTTGATAACTGTTGTTTCGTGATGGAAGGAGCCTTTTTTAACAGAACCGCCTCATCATATTCACTCATCTTGTCAAGAGCATCAAAAAGTTGGAGGAATTTCAGCTCTTCACTGGAAGAAGTTTTTTTCACATAGAGCTTAAAATTGCGTTTTTCCCACTTTTGGAGCGAATGGACGAGTTGAAACAGAGCATCAGCGGAACGGTTAGGCATCGTAATTCTTTTTTCTTGAAACCCTTATCTATGAAGGATTTTAGCTATTTTACACCTTGTTTTACCACCGTAAAGTAACCGATATTTTGTTTTCTCCAACTTTTTTTATGAAACTACTTTACAGTCCGGCAGGCTGTTTTTGTATTTATTAGCAAGCAATCGTTTTAGAACAGCCTGCTTTTTTATAGAATCACCGCTTTAACCAGACCGACACTTTAGGCACTTAAATCATTTAATGAATTTTTTAATATATGGCTGATAACAGAGTATTTATTTTTGACACAACACTTAGAGATGGCGAGCAGGTCCCTGGCTGTAAACTAAATACATCTGAAAAGATTGAATTGGCTTTACAGTTGGAGCATCTAGGGGTAGATATTATAGAAGCTGGTTTTCCTATTTCCAGCCCCGGCGATTTTGAATCTGTAAGTAAAATTGCAGGCATAATCAAAAATGCTACTGTTTGCGGGCTCAGCCGTGCAGTACAAAAAGATATTGAAGTAGCTGGAGAAGCGCTTAAAGGAGCCCAAAGGCCAAGGATCCATACTGGCATTGGAACTTCCGATTATCACATTAAAGGAAAGTTTAATTCTAGAAGAGAAGATATTTTACAGCGGGCTATCCAGTGTGTAAAGTGGGCCAGAAACTTTACCGATGATGTTGAGTTTTATGCTGAAGATGCCGGAAGAACTGATAACGATTACCTGGCGCAGGTGATTGAAGCAGTGATTGCAGCCGGAGCTACTACGGTAAATATTCCTGATACGACAGGCTATTGTCTCCCTCATCAATATGGAGAAAAAATAGCATATTTAATTAATAATGTAAAGAATATAGATAAAGCGGTGATTTCATGTCACTGTCATAATGATCTTGGCCTGGCTACCGCGAATTCCATATCGGGAGTTATCAACGGAGCGCGCCAAATTGAGTGCACGATCAACGGTCTTGGTGAAAGAGCTGGTAATACGGCCCTGGAAGAAGTCGTCATGATCCTAAAACAACACAAGGGTCTTGGTCTATATACTAATGTGAACAGTAAAATGCTGAATCCGATCAGCCGTCTTGTTTCAGAAACCATGCGTATGCCGGTTCAGCCTAACAAAGCAATTGTTGGGGCCAATGCTTTCTCACACTCTTCCGGCATTCACCAGGATGGCTTTTTAAAGGATGCCATTACCTACGAAATCATCAACCCTGAGGAAGTGGGTGCAGAACAAAGTAAAATTGTTTTAACTGCACGCAGCGGTCGCAGTGCATTAGCTTACCGCCTGCAAAAGCTTGGTTTCCAATTTAACCGCAATGATATTGATGTATTGTACGGCATGTTCCTGAAGATTGCAGATGCTAAAAAAGAAGTAGTAGAAGAAGACCTGATGGAAATGGCCAAGCAATATCAATTAGAAGCAACCGTTGCTTAATAGTATACCTGTGGCAGGCTTCACCCTTAATCAAAAAAGTAAGCAATAGGCGAGCATAATCGGGCATATCGTTAAGAAATTTGAGCGTAGCAGCAACTAAACGATATGAAAGAATAATCTTTAATAGTGATGGGACACCATCCTTAATTTACGGCGATCAATGGTTAAAAATATAGCAGTCATATTGGGAGATGGAATTGGACCGGAAGTAACCCAACAGGCAATCAGAGTGCTGAATGCTATTGCTGAACAATTCAGGCATCAGTTCAATTATACTTACTGCCTGATGGGTGCCGGAGCGATTGAAAAGACAGGAAATCCTTTGCCCAGTGAGACATTGGAGATCTGCAAGAAAAGTGATGCGATATTATTTGGAGCTATAGGTCACCCCCGCTTTGACAACGACCCAACTGCCGATGTGCGTCCCGAACAAGGCTTATTGAAGTTACGCCAGGAACTGCAGTTATTTGCCAACATCAGGCCGGTAAGTACTGATCCAGCACTTTTTCATTTATCGCCATTGAAAAGTAAGTATCTGGAAGATGTTGATTTTGTAGTATACCGGGAACTGACCGGAGGCATTTACTTTGGCGAAAAGAAAATCAATGAAACCTACACAGAAGCCTCTGATCTATGCATTTATACCAGAAGTGAAATAGAACGTATTGCACACCTGGCCTTTCAATCGGCGAAACAAAGAAAAAAGAAACTTACGCTGATTGATAAAGCCAATGTGCTGGCTACTTCCCGACTCTGGCGAAAAGTAGTGAAGGATCTTTCACATCAGTATAAAGATGTGAAGGTTGAATATTTGTATGCAGATAATGCAGCTGTGCAAATTATTATAAACCCCAAACAATTTGATGTCATTTTAACGGAAAACCTGTTAGGTGACTTTATTTCTGATGTAGCAGCCACTATTGGCGGATCTATTGGTTTATTACCATCAGCTTCAGTAGGCGTATCTACTTCATTATTTGAACCCATTCATGGTTCTTACCCGCAAGCAGCAGGAAAAGATATTGCAAATCCTATTGGTTCAATTCTTTCCGCAGCCATGATGTTGGAATATTTCCAGTTAACGGAGGAAGCCTCTCTTATACGCTCAGGTGTAGCATGGGCTTTAGGAAATGGCTTTGTTACAAAAGATATTGATCCCGTCAATTATTATTTCACATCCACCATAGGTGAACTCATCTCTGACTTTGTGCAAAATAAGATCACAACAGATGTGAACAGGAACAATATTGAATTGAGAAAGTCGACCATCATTTGAGTGACGAGTGATTCGAATGACGAATTGAGGGAAGGGTTTGAAAGTAATGAGCGTTGCTTGTCATTTATAATTATTCAATAAAAGATAATTTACATAAACAGAACATAATAAGGCATGGAACTTAACAAATACAGTAAAATACTAACGCAAGATGAAACACAGCCAGCAGCACAAGCGATGTTGTACGGCATCGGTCTGACTGATGAAGATCTGAAAAAAGCACAGGTTGGTGTGGTAAGTATGGGCTATGATGGCAATACCTGTAATATGCACCTTAATGACCTGGCAAAGATCGTGAAACAATCGGTCTGGGATAATGAACTGGTTGGATTGATCTTCAACACTATAGGCGTTAGTGACGGCATGAGCAACGGCACTGACGGCATGCGCTATTCGCTGGTGAGCCGTGATGTAATTGCTGATTCCATTGAAACTGTTTGTGGTGCCCAATATTATGATGGCCTGATCGCATTGCCGGGATGTGACAAAAACATGCCCGGATCTCTAATCGCAATGGGCAGGCTGAACCGTCCTTCTATAATGGTTTATGGAGGAACAATTGCCCCTGGCCATTACAACGGACAAGACCTGAATATTGTATCTGCTTTTGAAGCATTAGGCCAAAAAATAGCAGGAACTATTACAGAAGAAGACTTCAGATGTGTTGTTAAAGGAGCCTGTCCCGGAGCCGGAGCCTGTGGTGGTATGTATACTGCTAATACCATGGCTGCAGCTATTGAAGCTTTGGGGATGAGCTTACCTTATTCTTCTTCCAACCCTGCGACCAGTGAAGAAAAGAAACAAGAGTGCCAGGAAGCAGGAAAAGCAATTCGCGTTCTGCTTGAAAAAGATATCAAGCCTAAAGACATCATGACCCGTAAGGCATTTGAAAATGCTATCGTGGTGATCATGGCAACCGGAGGCTCTACCAATGCGGTATTGCACCTTTTGGCTATGGCAAAAAGCGTGGATATCGATCTTACACAAGACGACTTCCAGGCAATCAGTGACAGGATACCGGTGCTGGCTGACTTTAAGCCCAGTGGAAAATATTTAATGCAGGATCTGCACACACATGGTGGTATTCCTGCTGTAATGAAGTATCTCCTGCAAAATGGCCTGTTACATGGCGATTGTTTGACAGTTACCGGCAAGACGCTAGCCGAAAACTTAGCGAATGTTCCAGACCTGGATTTTGAAAACCAAAACATCATCCATCCTTTGGAAAGAGCAATCAAGAAAACAGGCCATTTACAAATCCTTTATGGCAACCTTGCAGAAGAAGGCAGTGTTGCAAAAATCAGTGGTAAAGAAGGAGAACGCTTTGAAGGTCCTGCCCGTGTATTTGACGGAGAATTTGAACTGATTGCAGGTATCAGCAGCGGAAAAGTAAAACCAGGTGATGTTGTCGTCATCCGCTACGTCGGTCCTAAAGGCGGTCCTGGTATGCCTGAAATGTTGAAACCGACTTCCGCAATCATTGGTGCAGGTTTAGGCAAATCAGTTGCTTTGATTACTGACGGACGTTTCAGCGGCGGTACACATGGATTCGTCGTCGGACACATTGCGCCGGAAGCTTTCGAAGGCGGTTTGATTGCCTTTGTACAAGATGAAGATGTGATTGAACTCGATGCAGTTAACAATACCATCATCCTCAAAGTGGCTGATGAAGAAATAGCCCGGCGTAAGAGTCAATGGAAACAACCTCAATTAAAAGCAACCAAAGGCGTTCTTTATAAGTATGCACAGTGCGTTCAAAATGCAGCAAACGGCTGTGTAACGGATGCACCCCAGGTTCCTAAAAAGAAGCCTGCAAGTGTTCTCTAAAGGAAGGACCCTTTGAACTAAAAAAACAAGAAACAATGAGCACTCAACTTAATATAGATACTATTACTAAAAGTCAGGAACCTGCAAATCAACCCTCAACTTCAACGAAAGGCGGTGTGCAAGGTGAAGTGACTGGCTCTGTTGCTGTTTTAGAGGCAATGATTGCCGAAGGTGTTGACACCATCTTTGGTTATCCCGGCGGTGCCATAATGCCTATCTACGATGCACTATATGATTATAATGATAAGCTGCAACACATCCTGGTTCGTCATGAGCAAGGTGGCATTCATGCAGCACAAGGTTACGCCCGCGCCTCTGGCCGGGTAGGTGTTACGTTTGCCACTAGTGGACCAGGTGCGACCAACCTTGTTACAGGCCTGGCAGATGCCATGATTGACAGCACACCAATTGTTGCCATCACAGGACAAGTTTTTGCACATCTGCTCGGAACTGATGCGTTCCAGGAAACCGATGTAATCAATATTACCACTCCTGTAACCAAGTGGAATTACCAGGTTACAGACGCAACAGAAATACCCGATGTGCTGGCAAAAGCATTTTATATCGCTAGGAGCGGAAGACCTGGACCAGTATTGATTGACATTACTAAAAATGCCCAGATCCAGAAGTTTGAATACAAAGGATATACACGTTGCAATCATATACGTAGCTACCGTCCAAAGCCAATTGTACGTAAAGAATATATTGAAGAAGCTGCCCAACTGATCAATGCTGCGAAAAAGCCATTCGTTTTGTTCGGACAGGGTGTGATCCTTGGTAAAGCTGAAAAAGAATTTAAAAAGTTCATTGAAAAAGGAGGCTTACCTGCTGCCTGGACCATTCTTGGTCTCAGTGCATTATCAACCGACCATCCTTTGAATGTTGGCATGCTGGGCATGCACGGTAATTATGGTCCCAACGTACTTACCAATGATTGCGATGTACTTATTGCAGTAGGTATGCGCTTCGACGACCGGGTTACCGGGAGATTGGACAAATATGCCAAGCAGGCAAAAATTATTCATTTGGATATTGATCCTTCGGAAATCGACAAGAACGTAAAAGTAGCTGTGCCAGTTTGGGGTGATTGTAAAGAAACGCTCCCTTTGCTTACAGAGCTGATCGAACAGAAACAACATGAAGCATGGCTGGCTGAGTTCAGAGCATACCAAAAGAAAGAAGAAGAATTGTGCATTTACCCGGAAATGAACCCGAGTACTGATGTGATGTCGATGGCAGAAGTTATGAATGTGCTCAATGAACTGACTGGTGGAAATGCCATCATAGTAACTGACGTAGGCCAGCACCAAATGGTAGCCTGCCGTTATGCACAGTTCAATCAATCTAAAAGCAACATAACTTCGGGCGGCTTAGGAACCATGGGCTTCGGGTTGCCTGCAGCAATCGGTGCTAAATTCGGTGCTCCAAACAGGACAGTGATCGGTATAATCGGTGATGGCGGCATTCAAATGACCATTCAGGAATTCGGAACCATCATGCAGAGCGAGGTTGATGTTAAGATACTAATCTTAAACAACCAATTCCTGGGTATGGTGCGCCAATGGCAGCAATTGTTTCATGACAAGCGATATTCCTTTGTAGATATTGCAAGTCCTGATTATGTAACAGTAGCCAAGGGATACAGAATCGAAGGCAACAGTATTTCTAAAAGGGAAGAGCTCAGGAGTGCACTCCAGGCTATGCTTGACCACAAAGGTGCATACCTTCTTGAGGTCATGGTAGGCAAGGAAAACAACGTATTCCCTATGGTACCACAGGGATGCAGTGTGAGTGAGATCAGGCTATCATAATCTAAATTAATTTTATGAAACAAGAATTTACCATAACCGTTTATACTGAAAACCACATTGGTTTACTCAACCGGATCGCCATTATATTCTCCAGAAGGAAGATCAATATCGAAAGCCTTAATACGTCTCCTTCTGAAATAGACAGCATTCACCGCTTTACTATTGTCATCAATGAAAGCGAGGAAGTTGTGCACAAGCTTGTCAGGCAAATTGAAAAGCAGGTGCAGGTATTAAAAGCGTATTACAACAACAATGAAGAGATCATCTGGCAGGAAATGGCATTGTATAAAGTTCCTACGAATGTTATTGCAGAAAAGGTAAAAGTTGAAAGGCTTTTACACCAGTATGGTGCAAGAGCAGTAGTGATCAGGAACGATTACGTTGTATTTGAAGCAACCGGACATCGTGAAGAAACAGAAAAGCTTATCGAAGTGTTGGCTCCTTACGGTCTCATTGAATTTGTGCGTAGTGCGCGGATCGCCATTATCAAAGACTCCAGTGGTTTCCATGAGAAATTAAAAGAGTTTGAAGAACAGGAACCAGGCGAAGAGGTCATTGAAAATGAATTCTTGAGTCTACAGCAGGAGGTATTTCCGGATACGGGATATTAGATATTAGATGATGGAAGGGAGATAATCAATCAAAATTCTTAGAAATAGTTTAATCATTAAAAATCAATAAATCAGAAGTTCATGGCAAAGTTAAATTTTGGCGGTGTGGAAGAAAACGTGGTTACACGCGAAGAATTCCCGCTTTCCAAAGCACAAGAAGTATTAGCAAATGAAGTAGTAGCAGTTATAGGTTACGGTGTGCAAGGTCCCGGCCAAGCATTAAACCAAAAGGATAATGGTATTAATGTTATCGTTGGTCAGCGCAAGAATTCAAAAACATGGGATAAAGCAATTGCTGACGGTTTTGTTCCAGGTGAAACTCTTTTTGAAATTGAAGAAGCGCTACAACGAGGCACTATCATTTGCTATCTGCTGAGCGATGCTGCCCAAATTGAATTGTGGCCAACCGTTCAAAAACACTTAACCCCTGGCAAGGCATTATATTTCTCTCATGGCTTTGGTATCACCTTCAATGAAAAAACAGGCATCGTTCCTCCAAAAGATGTTGACGTATTCCTAGTTGCTCCTAAAGGTTCCGGAACATCTTTGCGCAGAATGTTCCTGGAAGGCCGCGGTTTAAACAGCTCTTATGCTATTTACCAAGATGCTACAGGAAAAGCTAAAGAAAGAGTCATTGCATTAGGTATTGCAGTGGGTAGCGGTTATCTTTTTGAAACAGATTTCAAAAAAGAAGTATTTTCTGATTTGACTGGTGAGCGTGGAACCTTGATGGGTGCCATCCAAGGTATTTTTGCAGCACAGTATCAAGTATTGCGTGAAAAAGGACACACTCCTTCTGAGGCATTCAACGAAACAGTTGAAGAATTGACACAATCCCTGATGCCATTGGTTGCAGAAAACGGTATGGACTGGATGTACGCCAACTGCTCTACAACTGCACAACGTGGTGCATTGGACTGGTGGAAGAAGTTCCGTGATGCGACATTACCTGTTTTCAACGAATTGTATGACAGCGTTGCTACAGGTAAAGAAGCTCAGCGCTCTATCGATTCAAACAGCCAGGCTGATTACCGCGTGAAACTGGAAGGAGAACTGAAAGAACTTCGTGACAGTGAAATGTGGCAAGCGGGTAAAACAGTAAGAAGTCTGCGTCCTGAAAATCAGAAAGCAGAAGCAGAAGCAAAAGCTTAATCATTAAGAACATAAGAAGGGCTGTGCCATATAACCAATAATTAACGTTCGTTAATTATTGGTTTTGAGTACAGCCCTTTTTTCACCAACAATGCCAGAGGTAGTTACTCATAAAAAACCAGTGTTTGATTTTCAGAAAGCGGCTGAAAGATTAAGTAGCGTGGTGATCAAAACACCACTGATGTTTAATTCCAATCTTTCCCGTAAGTATGAGGCCAATATTTACTTAAAACGTGAGGATCTTCAGGTTGTACGTTCGTACAAACTACGAGGTGCTTACAACATGATGAGCAGCCTCACTCCTGAACAATTACAATGTGGTGTGGTGTGCGCATCTGCTGGTAATCATGCACAGGGTTTTGCTTTTTCGTGCAAGAAGCTCGGCATTAAGGGTATGGTATTCATGCCGATCATTACTCCTCAGCAAAAAGTACAGCAGACAAGGATGTTTGGTGAACAATTTATAGAAATCAAACTGGTGGGAGACACGTTTGATGATTGTGCAATCGCAGCCAAGCAATTCACTGTTGAACACGGCATGACTTTTATCCCTCCATTTGATGATTACAGAATCATTGAAGGACAGGGAACAATCGGGATAGAAATCCTGGATGAACTCCAGGATGTTAATTATTTATTTATTCCCATCGGTGGTGGCGGTTTATGTGCAGGGGTTGGGACCTATATCAAAACCTTTTCTCCAAAGACACAAATTATAGGCTTAGAACCAGAAGGTGCGCCCTCGATGAAAGCTGCTTTAGCGGCAGGACACCCTGTAACACTTGAAAACATTGACCGATTCGTTGATGGTGCGGCTGTAAAACGCGTAGGCGATCTAACTTTTCCCCTGTGCAAGGATGTTTTAGATGAGATGAGCCTGGTGCCAGAAGGCAAGGTATGCTCCACCATCCTAAAGCTTTATAATGAAGATGCATTGGTGGCAGAACCAGCTGGCGCTTTATCTATAGCAGCTTTAGATGACTATGCTGAAAAAATCAAAGGCAAAACTGTAGTGTGCATTGTCAGTGGAAGTAACAATGATATTGACCGAATGCAGGAGATCAAGGAACGGTCTCTACAGTATGAAGGATTAAAGCATTATTTTCTCATACGTTTTGCCCAAAGGCCTGGAGCACTGAAAGAATTTGTAAATCATGTGCTTGGCCCCAATGATGATATTACACGTTTTGAATACATGCAAAAACATAATAAGGAAACGGGCCCTGCCCTGGTGGGTATAGAGTTGCAATCTCCAAAGGATTATGAAGTATTAGTTAAAAATCTTGACAGGCACCATATTAACTATACTATTCTTAATAAAGATGACAATCTATTTGGGTATCTTGTATAGAAAAGAAACGTTTTATATGGCATATCTATAAAGAAACAGTCTAATAGACGATAAAAAAGGCAAAATCTTTATATTAACAGATTTCGATCTTGTTTAATAATTTTCATATATAAGGCCCAAATCTTAAATTATATTTAAAAAAATAGATAAAAAATTATTTAAAAAAGCGAAAAAATTACATTTCCAAGACATTTCAGTAGTAAGAATGTAATGTTTTTTAGCCCGTCAGTTGGGCATTTTGTTGTAATTTCGACCCCCGCTTGCCATGTTTTACCCGAGACCATATCCGAACCGTAAGAAAGTTTTTTAATATTCATCCTTTTAATTTTATTATGAGCACTGGTTTGTATTCTCCGGCATTTGAACGTGATTCCTGTGGTATTGGGTTTGTTGCTAATATTAAAAGCAATAAATCCCATCAGATTGTTTCAGATGCTTTAACTATTCTGGAGAACATGGAGCACCGCGGTGCCTGTGGTTGTGAGAATAATACCGGCGATGGCGCGGGTATTATGCTACAAACTCCGCATGAATTTTTCTTTGACGAATGTGTCAAGTTAGGCGTTCACCTGCCTGCATTTGGTAAGTATGGCGTTGGTGTTTTATTCTTTCCTAAAGACATCCGTTTAAAGGAAGAATGCCGGGACATTTTCAACCGTTCTGCTGAAAAGCTGGGATTGGAAATCCTGGTTTACCGCAAAGTTCCGGTAAACCCTAACGGTATAGGTCCTACAGCTTTGTCTGTTGAGCCGGAAATCGAGCAGGTTTTTATTGCCTGCCCTGACCACATTAATAACCCGGATGAATTTGAGCGAAAGCTTTTTTTACTACGCAACTATGCCACTCACACAGTAAACAATACTATTAAGAAAGATGCAATAGGTTTCTATATTGCTTCTCTTTCGTACAAAACTGTTGTATACAAAGGCCAGTTGACCTCTACCCAAGTAAGAGGATATTTCCCTGACCTGAACAACAAAAGGGTAGTTTCAGCTTTTGGCCTGGTACACTCCCGTTTTGCTACCAATACTTTCCCATCGTGGAAACTGGCACAGCCATTCCGTTACATTGCACACAATGGTGAGATCAATACTGTACAAGGTAACGTCAACTGGTTGAAGACCAATGAAAGAAGTTTTACCTCTCCTTATTTCACCAAGGAAGAAATGGACATGTTGCTGCCTATCATCGGCGAAGGCCAGTCAGACTCTGCCTGCCTGGACAACATGATCGAACTGTTGACACTTTGTGGCCGTTCACTGCCTCATGTCATGATGATGTTGATCCCAGAGGCCTGGGATGGCAACGACCTGATGGATCCAGTGAAAAAAGCCTTCTATGAATTCCATGCTTCTTTCATGGAGCCCTGGGATGGCCCAGCATCTATTTCATTCACAGATGGAAGAATCATTGGTGCTACCCTGGACAGAAATGGGCTGCGTCCTTCCCGCTATTGCGTAACTACGGATGACCGTGTGATCATGGCATCTGAATCAGGTGCATTGCCAGTTGATCCAAAGATCGTTAAGGAAAAGGGTCGCTTGCAGCCTGGTAAAATGTTCGTAGTAGACCTCGAACAAGGAAGGATCATTTCTGATGAAGAATTGAAACAAACCATTTGCTCTCAAAAACCTTATGCAGAGTGGTTAAACAAATATAAAATTCGCCTGGAGGAATTACCAGAACCACGCGTACTGTTTACACACCTGGAAACCGAACAGATCTTTAAGTATCAAAAAGCTTTTGGTTATTCAAGCGAAGACCTGGAGAACATTATTGCTCCAATGGCCTTAGATGGCAAAGAACCCGTTGGTTCAATGGGTACGGATACACCTTTGGCTGTATTGAGTGATCAACCTCAGCACCTGAGTAGCTATTTTAAACAATTGTTTGCACAGGTTACCAACCCTCCTATTGATCCTATCCGCGAACGCCTGGTAATGTCGCTAGCCACTTTTGTGGGTAGTGCAGGAAACCTGCTGATGGAAGATCCTCTGGATTGTCATACTGTTGCATTAAAGCAGCCCGTATTAAATAATCATGAACTGGAAAAGATCCGTAGTATCGATACAGGTATCTTCCAGGCCAAAACACTGCAGTGCTATTTCCGTGCTGATGGCAAAGCTGGTTCTCTGCAAAGAGCGCTGGATCGCTTGTGCCGTTATGCAGTAGATGCTGTAGATGATGGTTTTGAAGTTTTGATTTTATCAGACCGAGCAATAGACTCAGACCACGCTCCTATTCCATCCCTGATAGCAACTGCTGCAGTTCACCACCACTTGATCCGCAAAGGAAAACGCGGACAAGTAGGACTGGTCATTGAAGCCGGCGATGTATGGGAAGTGCACCATTTTGCATGTTTGATTGGTTTTGGCGCTACTGCCATCAACCCTTACCTGGCACTTTCTACTATCCGTGATATGAAATTGTCTGGTTTGCTACAAACTGATACAGAAGTTGATACCCTCAAGAAACACTACATTAAAGCTGTTAACGATGGCCTGTTGAAAGTGTTTTCTAAAATGGGGATCTCTACACTGCAATCTTACCAGGGAGCACAAATATTTGAAATTATCGGTTTAAACAAAACCGTTGTAGATAAGTATTTCACAGGTGCAACATCCCGCATTGAGGGAATGGGTCTTGATGAAATTGCCAAGGAAACACTTGCAAAACACAACCTGGCATTCAGCAAAAAAGATGTTCCTGTTGATCGCCTGCCCGTAGGTGGCGTGTACCAATGGAAAAGAAAGGGTGAGGCCCACCTGTTCAATCCAACGACCATTCACCTGCTTCAATACTCTACACGCTTGAACGATTACAATACGTTCAAGAAGTATTCTAAAGCGGTGAATGATCAAAGTGAAAAGGCCTGTACGCTGCGCAGCCTGTTGCAGTTCAAACGCAACCGTCCTTCTATTTCGATTGATGAAGTAGAATCAGCAGAAAATATATACAAACGCTTTGCTACCGGTGCGATGAGCTTTGGCTCTATTTCGCATGAAGCACACTCTACACTGGCTATCGCGATGAACCGCCTTGGTGGAAAAAGCAATACCGGTGAAGGTGGTGAAGATGAAATCCGTTATAAATCCATGCCCAATGGCGATTCCATGCGTTCTGCCATTAAACAGGTAGCTTCGGGCCGTTTTGGTGTAACCAGCTATTACTTAACAATGGCGGATGAATTACAAATTAAAATGGCACAGGGTGCTAAGCCTGGAGAAGGTGGTCAGTTACCAGGCCATAAAGTAGATGATTGGATCGGTAAAGTACGTCACTCAACTCCGGGTGTAGGTTTGATCTCCCCTCCTCCGCACCACGATATTTACTCTATCGAAGATCTTGCCCAGCTAATCTATGACCTGAAGAATGCCAACAGGGCAGCCAGGATCAACGTGAAACTGGTATCTAAAGCAGGTGTTGGAACCATTGCTGCCGGTGTAACGAAGGCCAAAGCCGACGTTGTACTGATTGCAGGTTTCGATGGTGGTACGGGTGCCTCTCCTGTCAGTTCAATTAAACATGCCGGTTTGCCATGGGAATTAGGCTTGGCAGAAACCCATCAAACACTGGTAAAAAATAAGCTGCGCAGTCGCGTGGTTGTACAAACCGACGGACAATTAAAAACCGGCCGTGACGTTGCCATTGCAGCCCTTTTGGGTGCAGAAGAATGGGGTGTGGCAACAGCCGCACTGGTAGTAGAAGGTTGTATCATGATGCGTAAATGCCATCTGAACACTTGCCCTGTAGGTATTGCAACCCAAGATCCTGAATTGCGTAAACGCTTTACAGGTGATGCAGACCATGTAGTAAACTTCTTCAAGTTCATTACTCAGGAATTAAGGGAAATCATGGCAGAACTGGGCTTCAAAACAGTTAATGAAATGATTGGCCAGGTAGATTGCCTGGAAGCAAGACCTGATATCAAACATTGGAAATACAGCAAACTGGATCTTTCTCCGATCCTGTATAAAGAACCAGCATCCCTGTATACCGGCTTGTACAAACAAGAAGAGCAAGACCATGGTATTGACAATGTTCTTGACTGGAAGTTATTGGAAGCTGCTAAACCTGCTCTTGAAAAAGGAGAAAAGGTATTTGGTGAGTTTACTACTATCAATACAGACAGAACCATTGGTACTATCCTTTCTAATGAAATTTCTAAGAAGTATAAGTCTGAAGGCTTAGCTGATGATACCATTCACTTTAAGTTTAATGGTACAGCCGGACAAAGCTTTGGAGCTTTCAATACCAAAGGTGTAACCCTGGAACTCGAAGGTGATGCCAATGATTATTTCGGTAAAGGCTTATCCGGGGCCCGCTTAATTGTATATCCTCCAAAAGAGTCCTCATTTGTTCCAGAGGAAAACATCCTGATCGGCAATGTGGCCTTCTATGGAGCAACTTCAGGAAATGCCTACATCCGTGGTAAAGCAGGTGAACGATTTGCTGTTCGTAATTCGGGAGTTAACGCAGTTGTTGAAGGTGTTGGCGATCATGGTTGTGAATACATGACGGGTGGTAGCGTAGTTATTTTGGGTGATACCGGAAGAAACTTTGCTGCCGGTATGAGCGGAGGTATTGCATATGTATATGATGTTAAAGGAACGTTCCCATCACTTTGCAATAAAGAAATGGTAGACCTGGATCCTGTAGAAAACGGAGATTCAGAAGAATTGAAACAAATGATTCAAAACCATTTCGATTATACAGGTAGCACTGTTGCTAAGTTCATCCTGGATGATTTTGAAAACCAGTTGAAGAACTTTGTAAAAGTATTCCCGATCGATTACAAGAAAGTCTTGAAAACTAAAGCTGAAAAGGTTAAGGTTCAAGGTTAAAAAGCCAAGCCACACCCCCAGCCCCTAAAAGGGAGCATCAGCGCAGCAAGGCCTGAGCATCAGGGTAGTGACTAAAAGAGAATAAAAACATCAGCAACATTTCCTTAAGTTAATAAGGAAATGTTGCTGAAAAACTAAAAACAAAAAACTACAAACTAAGATATGGGGAAGCCCACAGGTTTTTTAGAGTTTACCAGGGAGCTACCAGCTAAACGTTCTCCTGAAGAAAGAATCAAAGACTACAACGAGTTTGCAGAATTGTACTCAGAGCAGAAACTGAACCAACAGGCTGCTCGTTGTATGGACTGCGGTGTTCCATTTTGTCACAGCGGATGTCCCCTTGGAAATGTCATTCCAGAATTTAATGATGCAGTATATCGCAAAAACTGGCAGGAAGCCTATGATATTCTATCATCAACAAATAATTTTCCTGAATTTACAGGACGCATTTGCCCTGCACCTTGCGAAAGCGCCTGCGTTTTAGGAATTAACCAGCCGCCTATTACCATTGAGGAAATTGAAAAGCACATTATTGAAATTGCATTCCAGAAAGGTATTGTAAGGCCTCGTATTCCTCATGTACGTACTGGTAAAAAAGTAGCAGTAGTTGGTTCAGGCCCTGCTGGTCTTGCAGCCGCAGCCCAATTGAACTATGCCGGCCACTCGGTTACAGTATATGAAAGAGACGATGCCCCAGGAGGTCTACTCCGTTATGGCATTCCAGACTTCAAACTGGAGAAATGGGTTATTGACCGCAGAATAGACCTGATGAAAGAAGAAGGTGTTGTATTCAAGTGCAATGCGAATGTTGGTGTAAACGTAAGCATTAATGATCTTCTAAGAGAATATTCAGCCATCGTATTGGCAGGCGGTTCTACTGTTCCTCGTGATTTAAATGTACCAGGAAGAGAACTGAAAGGCGTACACTATGCCATGCAATTCCTGAAGCAACAGAACAAACGAGTTGCAGGAAAAGATCCTTTGGCAAATGCAAAAATTGAAAGCAATATTTTAGCAGAAGAATTAAGCGCAGAAGGAAAGAATGTAATCGTAATTGGTGGTGGTGATACAGGAAGTGACTGTGTTGGTACCTCAAACCGACACGGCGCCAAGTCGATCACTCAGTTTGAATTAATGCCAAAACCACCAGAGACCAGAACTCCATATATGCCTTGGCCTTCTTACCCAATGTTATTGAAGACCTCAACTTCGCATGAAGAAGGAGCAAACCGCCATTGGGCAATTGCTACCAAGGAATTTATTGGCGATGGAAATGGGAATTTGAAAGCGTTGAAAGTTGTTGACCTTGAGTGGAAAATAACAGCTGAAGGTAAACCAGCTCAGTTCGTGGAAGTTCCAGGCTCTGAACGGGAAATGCCTTGTGAACTGGCACTGCTGGCTATGGGCTTCGTACATCCACAACACCATGGTTTACTCAATGAGTTGGGAGTAGAGATGGATGAACGTGGCAATGTAAAAGCAACAGAGAAACACTATCAAACCAATATTGCCAAAGTGTTTGCAGCAGGCGACGTCCGTCGGGGACAATCCCTGGTAGTTTGGGCTATTAGTGAAGGTAGAGAATGTGCCCGTAAGGTAGATGAGTACCTGATGGAACATTCTGTATTAGAATCAAAAGATAGAAGCCTTCTGGCATTATAGAACTATTATTATAGATCTTGAAAAGGGCTGCGCATTGCAGCCCTTTTTTATTTAATAAACTTTACAAACTTAGAAACAATAGAACCTTCAGTCTTTAAATTATATCATTGTATTAATATCCAAGAATACCATCATATATCAATATCTCCAGTATTTATAAATGAAATTGTAAAACCAAAAAGAAAGGTTGTTATTACTATTATCGTTTATATTTTAAACCCTATTTAATAATATACCACCAACGTAGTTTAATTATCAAATTAATTGTACATTAAAAATTTGCTCTTAAAAAAAGCATACCAAATGCACTGCATCCCTCCTTCTTTCGCATAAAATAGCTTAATAATTAACATGAAAAGCATTTTTTATTACATAAACATATATACTCATACGACGCTTTTTTGAATTATATTTTTAAATATGTGTATTTTTCTACTCATTTTAAATCCTAATAACTTAATTTAGCATAGAAGTTAATAATTATATTATTTTCTAATAACAAAAAAACCTCCTGTATGTTAAAACTGAAGCGTTCCATTCCTTTCATCATTCTTGCAGCCATTTCTCTTCTGGCAACAACTATCCCTTCACTCCCGACCTTTAATGATGGGGGCAAGTTGTACAGTTCTGCAGATATAGCATGGATCATCGTAGCTACGGCCCTTGTATTTTTAATGACTCCAGGTTTAGCATTGTTTTACGGCGGCATGGTACATCGTAAAAATGTAATTTCCACAATGATGAAGAGCGTTGTAGCAGCTGGTATTGTAGGCGTTCTTTGGATTGTCATCGGATTTAGCCTGGCTTTTGGTGAATCGAAAGGTGGCGTTATCGGAGATCCAACAACATTTTTATTCTTTAAGAATGTGATGTCGGGTGAACCCTGGAGTTTAGCTCCCACTATTCCTTTAGGTCTATTTGCGCTTTTCCAAATGATGTTTGCCATCATTACCCCAGGTCTTGTAGTAGGCGCTGTAGCTGAAAGGATTCGTTTTCTTTCTTACGTATTATTCATTGTATTATTCAGCTTGTTAGTATATGCTCCCCTGGCCCACTGGAGCTGGCATCCAGAAGGCTTCCTTTTTAAAATGGGAGCGTTAGACTTTGCTGGTGGTACAGTAGTACATATTTCTGCCGGATGTGCAGCATTAGCTGGTGCGATGGTTTTAAAACGCCGCCAGGCTCACATTGAACAAAAAGAAATTCCACCTGCCAACATTCCATATGTATTGATTGGTACAGGTTTATTATGGTTTGGCTGGTTTGGTTTTAATGCAGGTTCTGCTTTAGGAGCCAATGCTCTTTCCGTATCAGCTTTCGCGACTACAAATACTGCAGCAGCATCTGCCGGTTTATCCTGGATGTTCTTTGATGTATTAAAAGGCAAGAAACCTTCTGTACTTGGATTTTGTATTGGTGCAGTTGTAGGTTTGGTAGCCATTACCCCTGCTGCCGGTTTTGTTGCAGTACCACAAAGTATTTTTGTAGGTGTTATTTCTGCAATCATTTCTAATATCGCTGTATATTATAAACAAAAATCCAAACTGGATGACACATTGGATGTATTCCCTTGTCATGGTTTAGGCGGTATCGTAGGTATGATTCTGACAGGTATGTTTGCAACCAAGACTGTAAATGGAGCTGGTGCTGATGGTCTTTTCTATGGCAATCCCGACTTCTTCTTTACTCAATTAAAAGCTCTTGCTATTGTTGTTGCTTATAGCTTTACAGTTTCCTATGGCATCTTCAAATTGATCAACCTGATACAACCACTTCGTGTAAGCTCCGAAGATGAAGAACTTGGATTGGATGCTTCTCAACACGATGAAAAATATATGCAAGGAACTTTGCTTATTAGCAATAACGGACAGATCAAAGAAGAAACTGTAACTGAATAAAAATCAATTCTCGCGCTCTCTTCTCTTACGATTATTAAAAAGGTACAGCTCACGCGGGCTCTCGACAACCCAGAGCTGTACCTATATTTCTAAACACCAAAATCAAAATTATGATAAAAAAAATTACTACCAGTTTGCTAGTCCTGGCACCATTTTGTTTTACCCACGCGCAAGATTCAACTGCTACTGAAACCAAAAGTAATTTTGCAGTGTCTGGATATGTAGATGCTTATTATCGCTTTAACTTTAGCAATCCTAAAAAAGAATACGGTACTACAAATAATTTAACAAGTTTCACCAACTCGCATAACTCTTTCGAATTAGGAATGGCTTCCGTAAAGCTGGAACATTCCATGGGAAAGGTTGGAGTAGTTGCAGATCTCGGATTTGGAACAAGAGCTGATGAGTTCTCTTATGCAGACAGGGTGGCTAATGTGGATGCTGCCGGAGGAACTGCGGATTTAACTTCAAGATTTGTCATCAAGCAAGCTTACATCACTTATGCACCAAAAGAAAACCTCAAGTTCACAGCAGGTAGTTTTGCAACCCATGTAGGCTATGAATTGGTAGACCCTTATCTAAATCGCAACTACAGCATGAGCTACATGTTTTCTTATGGTCCATTCCTTCATACAGGGGTCAAAGCAGACCTAACTGCTGGCAAAAGCGGTTTTATGTTAGGCATCTCTAACCCTACCGACTTAAAATCCGCAAGCTTTGCGCGTAAATTCCTAATTGGCCAATACAGCTATGGAGGAGAAAAAGTAAAACTTTACCTGAACTACCAGGGTGGTACTTTTGACTCTTCAACGAAAATCAACCAGATAGACGCAGTTATTACCGGAGCTATTAGTGATAAATTCAGCATTGGCTATAACGGCACTGTACAGGGCGTTAAAACCAGGTCAGATTACAGTGCTAAGTTTGGCGAAAGCGATAGCTGGTGGGGTTCAGCCCTTTACCTGAACGCAGATCCTACTTCCAATTTCGGATTAACACTCAGAGGTGAATATTTTGACAATAAGAAAGGCGTATTGGGAGCTTTACCTTCTGGTAACATATTTGAAACCACGCTATCTGCAAACTTTAAAATCAATGGGCTCACTATTATACCTGAACTTAGATTAGACAATGCAGATACAGAAGTCTTTATTAATCGGTCAGGTGAATCGCAAAAAAGCACATTGTCTGGTTTGATCGCAGCTATTTACAAATTCTAAACTATAGCATTTATCATAGGTTTCATATTAAAAAATAGTACAATCAAAAAACCGCCCAGCTGGGCGGTTTTTCTTTTCCACATTTCTGCTCCCCAACCATCCACTCGGTGCATTATTTGTATCTTTAAAATATTCAACGACCCTACACATGAGTTTCTGGAAAAGATTGCAAGAGTTTCAACTGGTACGCAAGATTGTTTATGCCATAGTGGGAATTGCATTTTATCCTAGCATTGCTATCGTTAACAAACTGAAAATTAGTGGTACAGAACACTTTAGCAGTTTGCCTAAAAAAAATGTATTATTTGTCAGCAACCACCAGACTTATTTTGCTGATGTCATCACATTTTTACACATTTTTTGCGCTGTAAAGTGGGGAAAAGAAAATCGCCTGGGTATTCCTTATTACCTGTTAAACCCTTTTACCAATGTTTATTACGTGGCAGCAGAAGAAACCATGAAAGGAAGTTTTATCAGCCGGATTTTTGCCCTGGCCGGCGCATTAACAGTGAAACGAACCTGGCGTAAAGATGGAGTCGAGGTACGCCGTGGGCTTGATCCTTCGGATACCCGAAAAATTGAAAGGGCATTATATGGCAGCTGGGTTATCACATTTCCACAAGGAACTACAAAAGCTTTTGCTCCAGGACGTAAGGGTACTGCTCATATCATCAAACATTGTAAGCCAATTGTCATTCCGGTAGTGATACAAGGTTTTTGGCGAGCTTTCGATAAAAAAGGTCTTAAATTTAAAAAGAAAGGAGTTCAGCTTTCCGTTACTTTTAAAGAACCCTTGAACATTAACTATGACGATTCACCAGAAGCCATTTTAACACAGGTTATGGACGCCATTGAACAAAGCAAGAAATTCATGATGCAAGGAGCTCATCATTGGAAGTTGCAAGAAGTTTAGAGGAAATTGTAATGAGGGTTCATCCATGCCATTAATCCGCTAGCATTCGAAGCTTCCATTATTTCCCGAATATATTCTAAAGTAATCTCCTCTTCTATCCGGGCGATGCCACCTTCACATCTTGCCACCTCCTGATAAAATTGGCAAAGAGCACCAGCATCATTGAATCCTGGTTTACGAATGATCACATTTATTCCTCCATTAATTATAACTCACCCCTTTGAGATATCATCGCTTACACTTCCTGGTCAAATAATGCTTTTAACTCTGAAGCATCACCAGGCTTCATTTTACCACCCAATATCAAACGTAGTTGTCTTCTATGTAAAGCTCCTTCATATAGTCGTTTCTCATCATCTGTATCAGGAGCTAATTGTGGCACCTGCCGGGGCCTTCCATGTGGATCCAATGCAACAAAAGTATAATATGCCTCATTACTTTTATACTTAAACTGCGTTGTAAAATCCTCTCCCCATACTCTTAAATGTATTTCCATAGAAGTATTAAAAGCACGGGTAACCTTTGCTTCAATATGAACAGTGTTTCCTAGTTTAATAGATTTTTCGAAAGAAATGTTGTCTACCGAGGCCGTAACCACGGGAGCGTTGCAATGCTTTTGTGCTGCAATGGCAGCAGCGATATCCATCCAGTACATCAATCGGCCCCCCATAAGGTTGCCATAAACATTCGTATCGTTGGGTAAAACTATTTCAGTCATTGAAGTATAACTATCAGCAGGAGTTTTCACCTTCATGTTTCAAATTTGGGCCAAAACTAAGGCAAGAGATTGGAAACAGGTTTTGTTAATTTTTGATTGATATGGTTACATACAGTTTTTTCACCTACACACTCCTCATCTTTTTTTCTATTGTAAACCCTTAGCTTTGAAAAATTTCAAACGATTGTATTATGGAGACCCAAGCTATCCTATCTTTTGACAACACAAAAACAGCATTCGCTTATAAATCAAATACAGAATTAAAAGAAGCCTACAGGCTTTTTTCTTTAATGGCAAATTCATGGCTGGTGACCTTGGGCACCGCTTTGACACCTTGGGCCATAAAATCGGGACTACCTGTGAAAGGAGTTATCCGTAAAACTATTTTCAAGCAGTTTGTAGGAGGAGAAAGCCTACAAGAAGTTACAGGTGTGGCTCAAAAGCTGGCAAAATATAATGTACAGGTCATTCTTGACTATGGTGTTGAAGGCAAAGAAAGTGAAGAAGAATTTGACAAGGCCAAGGATGAATTTATCCGGGTAATCAATTATGCTTCAACCCAGCCCAACATTCCATATATGAGTGTGAAGGTTACAGGTTTAGCGAGGCATTCTCTGCTTGAAAAACTGCATGCCCTGATGCAAACTACAGAAGCCTTGCCACTGATCAAACGCTACGACAGAGCGATCCAGCAATTATCCAATGAAGAACTGAATGAATGGCAAAAAGTTCATCAGCGGGTCCGTAGTATTTGTGATATATCAAGTGAAAAGAACATTGGAATGATGATAGATGCGGAAGAAAGTTGGGTGCAGGATCCGGTTGATGCTATCACCATGTTAATGATGAAGGAGTACAATAAAGGAAGGCTGGTCATATTCAATACAATTCAACTTTATCGCCATGACCGGCTGGAGTTTTTAAAAAAATCTGAGGAGGCCGCCAGGGAGCATAACTTCACACTTGGCGTCAAGCTGGTACGAGGTGCATATATGGAAAAAGAGCGGGAAAGGGCGACTGAAAAAGGATATACTTCACCGATTCAAACTGATAAAACTGCAACAGATGAAGATTATAACAAGGCAGTTAAATTCTGTATACAAAATATTGATCATGTAGGAGTAGTTATTGCATCGCATAATGAATACAGCAATATGCTTGCAGTGAAACTGATGGAACAAAAAGGTCTGCCATTTGACCATCCATATGTGCATTTCAGCCAATTATATGGCATGAGTGATCATATAACATTCAATCTTGCACTGGCAGGGTGTGCCGTTAGTAAGTATTTACCATTTGGCCCAATTGAAGATGTTGTGCCCTATTTAATGCGCCGGGCCGAGGAAAACACATCTGTAAAAGGGCAGACAAGCAGGGAATTGAATTTGATAAAGAAAGAAATAGAAAGAAGAGGAATGTGAGTTTTGTACTAATTTTCCGGCTTAATCTTATAAACGTCCAATTAGATTAAGAAATGGTACAATACTTACAATTACTTCAACACATATTAGATAACGGTGTACACAAGAGTGACCGAACCGGCACCGGCACAATCAGCACGTTTGGCTATCAAATGCGCTTTAATCTTCAGGAAGGTTTTCCATTGGTAACCACTAAAAAACTGCATGTAAGGAGTATTATCCACGAACTCCTTTGGTTTTTAAAGGGTGAAACGAACATTAAATACCTTAAGGAAAATGGAGTAAGCATCTGGGATGAATGGGCTGATGAGAATGGAGAATTAGGCCCAGTATACGGCAAACAATGGCGTAGCTGGACCGGCGCAAATGGCAATACGATTGACCAGATCAGCGACCTGATCCAGCAAATTAAGACTAATCCTGACAGTCGCCGCCTGATTGTAAGTGCATGGAATGTTGCCGATCTTCCCGATATGGCCCTGATGCCCTGCCACACCTTATTTCAGTTTTACGTTGCGGAGGGGAAATTAAGTTGTCAATTGTATCAACGGAGTGCGGACGTATTCCTTGGCGTTCCATTTAATATTGCATCTTATGCTTTATTAACGATGATGGTTGCTCAGGTTTGTGATTTACAGGCCGGGGATTTTGTTCATACGTTTGGTGATGTACATATCTATACAAACCACATGGAACAAGTAAAGCTGCAGCTTTCACGCCAGCCTTTCCCTTTACCAAGTCTGAAGCTAAACCCGGATGTAAAAAACATTTTCGACTTCAAGTACGAAGATTTCACCCTAGGAAATTACCAGCATCACCCAGCTATTAAAGCGCCAGTAGCGGTATAAAGCAAACTTTATGAACAACAACAATAATGAGCATAACGATCCTGGTTACGCTGACAAGAACAATAGAAGTATAATTTTGAGTTTGCTTGTAGCTGCAGATGAAAATAATGTGATAGGAAAAGATAACAAGCTTCCCTGGCACCTGCCCAACGACTTAAAGTATTTTAAAAATCTTACATGGGGCATGCCTATTCTGATGGGGCGCAAAACTTTTGAATCAATTGGCAAAGCATTGCCGGGACGCAAAAGCATCGTTATTACCCGTAACACAGACTGGCAAAAGGATGGTGTTGATGTAGTGCACTCCATCGAAGAGGCTATTGAAAAAGCAAAAGAATTTGATGTAAAAGAGATCTTTGTGATTGGCGGAGCTGAAATCTTTCGAACTTCTTTTATTCAGGCGAATAGGATTTACCTCACCCGTATCCACCACAAATTTGATGGAGACGCTTTTTTTCCTGAATTGCCCGATAGCGAATGGAAATTAGCCAGTCAGCGCCACTGCCCTGCGGATGAAAAAAATGCATATCAGCATACTTACCAGGTCTGGAACAGAGTCTCATAACTTCAAACTTTTATACATTATATTATAATTTCCTGGTGTACAATTCATTTGAATTAGCTAAAAAATATTTACGATACTACTTATCGGGGTTCAATAGCAAAGGCCATGGCATGCATTCTCCATTTGTCTTTGATTTTATTTTGCATGTTCTGAACAACAAAAGCCAGTACACACCACCAGCAACTATTGAGCAATTACGCAAAGAACAGCAATATGACAATCGCCTGCTCCATATAGAAGACATGGGTGCTGGTTCCCGTATCCATTCTACAAAAGAGAAAAGAGTAAAAGATGTGTCGGCCACGGCCTTGAAGCCAAAGAAATATGCTCAGCTTTTATACAGATTGATAAAGCATTACCAACCTGAAACTATTATCGAATTAGGAACTTCACTGGGAATTACTACTTCTTATTTAAGTATCGCCAATCCTGAAGCCAGGATCGTAACGATTGAAGGCAGTGGAGCTATCCGGCAGGTTGCTAATGAGAATTTCAGAAAATTAGGTCTTAACAACATTCAATCCCTTCAAGGCAACTTTGATGTTGTATTGCCAGAAGTTTTACAGCAACATTCTTCCATTGATTTGGGCTACATAGATGGCAATCATAGATATAGACCCACTATTAATTACTTCCAACAGTTCCTCCAGAAATCTCACAACAATACCATTTTGGTTTTCGACGATATTCACTGGAGCGAAGAAATGGAAAGTGCCTGGAGAGAGATTCAACAGCATCCTTCTGTACGTTGCACAGTGGATATTTTCTTCCTGGGATTTGTTTTCTTCCGAAAGGAATTTAAAGAAAAACAACATTTTACAATCCGGTTTTAAAGATCAACTTTATATTCTAAATCCGTACCTTCCACATACAAAACACTCTTCCATGATCATTGGTGTATTGAAAGAACCTTCAAACGAAACAAGAGTATCGCTTCTCCCGGAAGCTGTCATTCAACTTACCAAAAAGGGCATCCGTGTACTGATTGAAAACAATGCTGGCGCCAGGGCTTTTGCACCTGATGAAGACTACCAAAACGCAGGAGCTTTGATTTCTTCCGCCAGAGAAATCATTCAGGAAGCAGATGTTATCTTATCAATTCAGCAGCCGAATTCTGATTTACTAATCCCTAATAACAAAATCCTTATCGGCACTTTCCAACCACTGTACCATCCACAGTCGGTGCAGGAATGGGCACAAGCAGGCTTAACTGTTTTTAGTCTGGACATGCTTCCCCGGACAACGCGTGCTCAGAGCATGGATGTTTTAAGTTCCCAGGCTAACATTGCAGGTTATAAGGCTGTGCTTTTAGCAGCAAACCTATATCCCCGCTACTTTCCTATGTTTATGACAGCTGCCGGTACCATTGCGCCAGCTAAAGTGCTCATTCTTGGGGCAGGTGTTGCGGGCTTACAGGCAATTGCCACCGCCAGAAGATTAGGAGCAGTAGTAGAAGTATTTGATACCCGGCCTGCTGTAAAAGAAGAAGTAATAAGTTTAGGTGCTAAGTTTGTGGAAGTGGACGGAGCTGCCGATGCCAGCAAGGCAGGCGGTTATGCCGTGGAACAAACGGAAGAATATAAATTGCGGCAACAACAACGCATTGCTGAAAGTATTGCCAAAGCTGACATTGTCATCACTACAGCACAAATACCTGGGAAAAAGGCTCCTATATTAATTGAGGAAGAAATGCTGAATAAAATGAGGAAAGGCTCTATTGTTATAGATATTGCAGCAAAGACCGGAGGAAATACTCCCTTTACAATAGATAATGAAACTGTCATATATAAAGGTGTAAGTATTGTTGGAGCAGGTAACCTGCCCGCCACAATGCCATCAGATGCCAGCAAGGTATATGGCAAAAATATTCAAAATTTTCTTCAACTGATCACCAATAAAGAAGGTAACCTGAATCTGAACTGGGACGACGACCTGGTACAGGGAAGCTGTATTACTCATAATGGTGAAATCGTCCATGAACGCCTAAAAATGAATGTACAAATTTGATAAATGAAATGCCTTTATCACTTGATCTCTTATAATCTTTGAACTTATGCAAAACTTTTTTAACTGGATAACTTCTAACCAGCAGATTATTTATATAGTAATCTTGATGGTTTTTGTAGGCATAGAAGTCATTGGACGTGTTCCCAGCGTATTGCACACGCCATTAATGAGCGGTGCCAATGCCATCCATGGAGTAGTCATCATTGGAGCCATTATTGTAATGGGCAAGGCAGAAAATAACAACTTCACTGCACTTATCCTTGGCTTTCTGGCAGTGGTGCTGGGCACCCTTAATGTTGTTGGGGGTTTTGTTGTGACAGACAGAATGTTAGAGATGTTTAAAAAGAAAAAAGCCCACAATCCAAATAATATTATTTAATAACATTCCTTCCAACCTACTTTCTGATGGAAATTAGCATTCTCACCGTTCTCTATCTCGTTGCATCGGTTTCGTTCATATTAGGCTTAAAAATGTTGTCCCACCCGGAAACTGCCCGTAAAGGAAATCTAGCAGCAGCTGCAGGAATGTCTCTAGCTATATTTGGGACTATTTTCTTATACCAGGATGAAGATGGGAGCAAACTACATAATTATGGGTGGATCTTCACCGGACTTGTTATAGGTGGAATCATTGGTGTTGCTGCTGCTAAAAAAGTAAAAATGACCGCTATGCCAGAAATGGTAAGCCTTTTTAATGGTATGGGTGGGGCTTGTGCGGCATTGATTTCATTGGTGGAATTCAATCACTTTGCAGCAACTGATTTTACATTCCGGATTTTTGAGGCTTATGATTCTACAGCAGGTATTGATGAAGACATGTTAGTCCTGCCAGTCCCTACAGCAATGATCATAACTGTTTTACTGGGATTGATCATTGGTTCCATTTCATTTGCAGGCAGTATGGTTGCCTGGGGAAAACTAAACGGGCGCATCCAGGATAAAACCTTTAAAGGACACCATGTCTCTAACCTCGTACTTTTAGGCGGTATCCTGATCATTTCTATTTTGCTGATCATTCAGATCCATTCATCCTTTAGACTGGGACCTGAAGAATTGCGCATACTCCACCTTCGTAATCCCTTACTGAGCAAAATAAATATTACGCTTCCTGTTTCAGTTTATATTGTGTTTTATGCCATTTTCCTTTTATCGCTTTTATATGGGATTTTGTTCGTTTTACCAATAGGCGGTGCTGATATGCCAGTAGTTATTTCATTATTAAACTCGTTTACGGGTGTAGCTGCAGCATGCGGCGGCTTTCTATACGACAATAAAGTAATGCTCACAGGTGGCATCCTGGTTGGTGCAGCTGGTACCTTACTCACTATTTTAATGTGCAGGGCCATGAATCGTTCGCTCAAAAACGTATTGATTGGTTCTTTTGGAGGCAATGCCTCACAGACCGCGGTCAACAAAGATCAAGGTCAATTCAAAGAGATTACGCTCAACGATGCAGCTGTTGTGATGGCATATGCCAATAAGGTGATGATCGTTCCCGGCTACGGACTGGCGGTAGCCCAGGCACAACATGCCTGCCACGAACTTGAAAAAATATTGAACGAAAGAGGTGTAAATGTTAAGTATGCCATTCACCCCGTTGCCGGCCGAATGCCCGGACATATGAATGTATTGCTGGCTGAAGCTGATGTGAGCTACGAAAAGCTCCTCGAAATGGAACATGCCAATGATGAATTCCCCACAACTGATGTCGTGTTAGTACTGGGAGCTAATGATGTGGTGAACCCGGCTGCCAAATCAGATCCGGACTCTCCTATTTATGGTATGCCTATACTTGATGTCGAATTAGCTAAAACAGTTATTGTCAACAAACGGAGCATGAAACCAGGCTATGCAGGTATTGAAAATCAGCTTTTCTTTCAACCTAAAACTTCAATGCTGTTTGGGGATGCTAAAAAAGTATTACAAGACCTCATTGGAGAAATCAAGAACCTGTAATTTGAAATAATCAGTATAGTTTTAGGCAAATTCAAGGCTATAGATCGCTTCACGGCAGATTTGTAAAAATTATACTTTTGGGAAAAATCAGCGTGAAGTTACCTGCAGAATTATTGAACTCACTGGAAGGTGTCACTGGTTTTGACCGTGAAGCTTTTGAAAACGTGCATCAATCTGGTGAGCAGATCACATCTATTCGGATCAACCCGGCTAAATGGTCAATGGTAGATGGTGAATTGGCGAATATTCACCCATTACCTTTCACTATTGACCATGAAGTTCCTTGGTCCTCCGCTGGTTTTTACCTTACCCAACGTCCTTCATTTACATTTGACCCGCTATTCCATGCTGGCTGTTATTATGTACAGGAAGCATCAAGTATGTTCCTCGAACAAGCCCTGCAACAAACAACAAACCTTTCTCAACCTTTGAAAGTACTGGACCTTTGTGCGGCTCCGGGGGGAAAGTCCACACATATTCAATCACTCCTGACATCGGACAGCTTGCTGGTATGCAATGAAGTGATTAAAAGCCGGGCAGGCATTTTAAAGCAAAATATTATTAAATGGGGGTGTACAAATGTTGTTGTGACCAATAATGATCCCCAGCATTTCTCAAGGCTTATAGGCTTTTTTGATGTTATCGTGGTCGATGCCCCTTGCAGTGGAAGTGGTCTTTTCAGAAGGGATGAGGAGGCCATTAATGAATGGAGTAAAGAAAATGTGTACCTGTGCTGTGGCAGACAAAAGCGCATCCTTGCCGATGTCCTGCCTGCTCTGAAAGGAAATGGCATCCTGGTTTACTCTACTTGCTCTTATTCCAAAGATGAGGACGAAGACATTGCAGACTGGCTTATTTATGAATGGCAGATGCAAAGCATTCCTCTGGAAATAAAAAAGGAATGGCATATAATTGAAAGCAAGGCACCTGGTACAGGGGCCAGGGGGTACCGTTTTTTCCCCGATAAAGTAAAAGGTGAAGGACTTTATCTTTCCTGTTTCCGAAAAACAACAGGCACCAAGGATGTAAAGTTGAAAGGGACAAAACTGGAAAAAGCAACCACAAAGGAGGAAGCCGTTGTTTTACCCTGGCTAAACACAAAAGATGTACAGTTGTTCAAGGCTAATTTGATTTATGGCATACCCTCGTCGCTGACTGAAAACTATAGCATCGTTAAAAATGCACTAAATGTGCAATATGCAGGGGTGGCTATTGGGGAAGTCATGAAAGAAAAATTGGTACCTGAGCATGCATTGGCCTTAAGTAATTGTGTAGCTGATGCAATTCCTAAATTACCTCTTACTTATGAGGAAGCCATCCGGTACCTTCAAAAAAGTGATGCAGGCATTACGCCTGATGTTAAAGGCTGGCAAATAATGACTTATGAAAATCACAACCTAGGTTGGATCAATGCCTTGAATAATAGAGTAAATAATTATTACCCTAAAGAATTTCGCATATTGAAGCAAATGTGAAAATTTGAAAGTCACGTTCCCTTATTCCCTAATTTGCGACCCTGAAATTGTTTGCCTATCCGAACACTATCTAACCACTGAAAAACAAAATTCAATTTGCATGAAAAAGACTTTATTGCTGTTAATTCTAACGATTTTTTCTTACTGTGGATTTGCGCAGAATGGTTTATTGGTACATAGCAATGAAAAAGGTATGTATGTAATGCATACCGTTAATGCCAAAGAGAACTTTTACTCTATTGGAAGGCTGTATGCTATTTCACCCAAAGATATTGCGGCCTTCAATGGCTTCGATATGGCAAATGGATTGAGTATTGGTCAATCTATCATGATCCCGCTGAATGCTACTAATTTTTCACAAACTGATGAAAAGGGAACCCCGGTTTACTATGAAGTGGGAGATAAAGAAGGTTTATACCGGGTTAGTTTAAAAAACAATAAAGTACTGATGGCCAATTTGCGTAAATGGAACCATCTGACCAGCGACAACATCTCCCCTGGCCAGAAACTCATTGTTGGCTATTTGCAGGCAAGCGGGGTTCCAACAACCAATGTAGCGGCCAGCAATCCTGCTCCGGCACCAGCAACTACGCAACCTGTTGCTACTAAAACAGATGTAAAAGTAGAACCAACACAACCCCAATCACAGCCCGTAACTGAGCAAAAGAAAGCAGAACCAGTTTCAAATCAGCGTGCGCCAGAAAAGCAGCCTGCAGCGCCCAGTACACCACAGGTTGCTATGGGAGGTGCGGGATATTTCAAAACACAGTTTGAGCAGCAGTCAAAAGCCGCTAACAATGAAAAATCGGCTACAGCAAGCATCTTCAAAACTTCCAGTGGTTGGCAAGATGGAAAATATTATGCTTTAATGGATAATGTAGAACCAGGAACGATCATTCGTATAACCAACCCAACAAACAACAAAGCAGTTTATGCTAAAGTTTTGGGAGAGATGAGTGGCATCCGTCAAAACCAAGGACTTGAAGTTCGCATATCCAATGCGGCTGCTTCTGCCCTGGATATCTCAGACCCGAATAAGTTTATTGTTAAGGTAAATTATTAAAAAAAGCCCCGATCTTCAGATCGGGGCTTTTTTTCAGTTGAACTTATACCCTCTCAAAAAATCATCTACTCCCATCCTCTTCTTCCCTTCCAATTGTAATTCTTTTACATAGATATAGCCATCAGGGCAAGCAAACTTCAGGTAAGTTTTTCTATCAGTCTCATAGGCACCCGGTTCACTCGTCGGAACAGCAATTTCCTTTTCCGAGCTAAATATTTTCATTGTCTTTCCATCTAATGTGGTGAAAGCTGACGGATAGGGAGACAAGCCACGAATTAAGTTATGAACCTCACTAACCTTCTTATTCCAATCAATGCGACAGGTTTCAGTAAAAATCTTTGGTGCATGTTTTATAAAAGTTACTTCTTCAATGCTGGCAGCAGACTGGGGTATTTCTTCGATCGTTCTATTAGCCAGGGCGTTTACTGTTTTTACTAACAGGTTCGCTCCTACATCTTTCATTTTATCATGAACTTCGCCAGCAGTTTCGTTTTCGCCAATGGGTATTCTTTCCTGCAATAGAATATTTCCGGTGTCGATTTCATGCTTTAATTTAAAAGTAGTTACTCCTGTTTCTTTTTCACCATTGATAACAGCCCAATTGATAGGAGCAGCACCCCGGTACTGGGGCAACAGAGATCCATGCACATTAATAGTACCTAATGGCGGCATATTCCATACAACTTCGGGCAACATACGGAATGCCACTACCACCTGGAGATCAGCTTTTAATGCTTGTAACTCTTCGAGAAATTGAGGATTCTTTAATCTTTCAGGCTGCAGAATGTGTAACTCTTTTTCGAGTGCATACTTTTTTACAGCACTTTGCTGCAGCTTCATACCCCTGCCGGCAGGTTTGTCCGGAGCCGTTACAACTCCCACAACATGATAACCAGCCCCTACTAAAGCATCCAGTGAAGCTACAGCAAACTCTGGAGTACCCATAAAAACAATACGCAATTTATCTATACTATTCATTGATCTGTTGCATTTTAAGGCAGCAAAAATCAACAAATTTGACGTAATACAGCTTCGAAAATTATTGTACTCCTCTCATCATATGAACCATATTGGCGGCTTCCATTGCCTGTTTCCTGTTATACTCGAATGTTAATGACTTAATATTAATAATATCAATTATAGTTCCTATACCACAAAAGCCAAATGTAAGCAGATAGAGGATGCCTAGAACTGTATCACCAACTATCAAACGCTGTATTCCCGCTATGCCTAGAAACCCGATTAGCGTCAACACCAGCATTGTCATCTGGTCCTTTCTTTTGCCTTTGTAAATAGCAACAAACTGTTGTTGCTCCCAATCAGTCATATCTCTTGTAATACTTTGGATAACGGCCAATTCGTCAGGATCCATGCCAGGTAACATCATAAGCAATTGTTGATTCATGTTAGTTTGATTTTTATTATTGAGAAAAAAGGTTTCAAGATTTGAAACAAAATCGCCATTGTTGCAAATGGTCCAAGTATGTGAAATTGGACAGAACGAATCAGATCAAAATGAAGTGCATAATAGATAGAATGCCCAAGTCCACAGCCAGGACAAAACTCAAAGCCAAAGTGCTTAAACAAACATAATGACTCCTGGGATGGCGTTACATCCATAAAAAAGAGAGCTATTAATGAAAAAGTCCAAATCACTTGTTCAGTATATTTTGGCATTTTTATCTAATTAAGAATTTTGGGAGACGGAAAGATACTTAAATGTATCCTCCAGAAAAAGCTCCAGCCATATCATAAACTATTCACTTATTTGCTCCTTCTTCATTTTGTAGCGGACTCTTTTGTGTGTTTCCTCCAGTTGAATAGCTACGCGCAAAGCTTTCAGGCCGCTAACCCCTTGCAAATCTTCTAAATCACAGTTTTCAATTGGTCCTGTTATTAAACCTTGCTTTCTTAAGTGCTCTATATATTGATAATACTCTTTTACTTCGCTGTCTCCAGAATATACAATAGCAATTGTACCTGGTTGGGTCAATCTTTCACCTGTCCCTTTCACCATAGCTTTGTCAATGCGTTTTTTTAATATCTCATATCGGGCATGATGAACGCCATCCAGGTCAAATTTTCTTTCATCATTTCGAAAACGAATAGAAATCGGCACGTTATATACAAGCAATAATTGAGTAGTTTGTAAGGAAACAGGCAAGCTGGAACTCAGTTGATAGACACGTCTTGCCGCAGCAGCCAGAAATGAAAGTTGCCATAATCTTATATTTTTAAGATGGGCCGCATTAAATTTTAATCCCGGGGCTATTGACTGGCCTATATAAATACTGAAATCTAATCCATCTGTAACGAATCGCTCAAAATAATGAGGATATTTTTCCTGTATAGCTTTCTGTTCCTGCTCTATATAATGTGCTATGCAATTGTTTATTTCAGTCACACTTTCTTCAAACTTTTGCCGGTGAATCGTTATTAAGTGATCATTTGACGCTGTAGCCTGAAAATAAGCTTCAATTTCACTACTAAACTCCGGGACTGTTTTAGCGATAAATTGCATTAAGTCAACAACTTCTTTTTGCAAAAAGTTCTGTATTACAGGTTCATCACCTGCAAATAGGAAATGCATCACTGAACCTAAGTGTTTGTGCACTGAAGAGCGAATTTCATTCAATAAAGGGAAAGAAGTCAATTGCCCTACACGCTCTAAGAGTTTTTGTACCCATTCCAATTGATGTAATAAGTCCTGCTGTATGGCCTTATTACGTTCACCAGATGAATTCCGGATATCGATGCCTCCGTATAAAGGATAAACATTTTCAAAAACCACAGATTCCATTTCCTGAACATGCCCCTGGTGTTCTTTTAATAAATAGCGTACAGCAGCGTTATTGAACTTCCACTCAACAGCAGATTGTACAGCTGTAAAATGTTGCTTTACCAAATATCTGATCTTATTATACACCTGTTGTTGATTTTGCTGAACGGCCAATTGCAATAGCTCTTTTATATGTTCAAGCCCGATCAAAACTTCTTTCTTTATAGGTTCCCCTTTTCTGGTTACAACTTCAATACAGCCAATAATATTTTGATTATGGTATAAAGCTGTAATCAGCGCACTTTTCCAACCCTCTTTCTTGAGGTGTTTATCCAGTTGGCTAGGATGCTCTGACTGACTCTGTAACCACCAGAAATAGTCCGGACGTATAGACAACTCTCGTTTTAAAATGTTGCTAAACTCAATAACCCGGTCTACTCTGTGGATATTACGAAGAAGAATGCTGGCATAATTAATAGCTGGCAATTCTACTTCATTTCCGGCATCGTAAAATATAGTAAATCCAATATCTGCATCTTCCATGCGTAGAAAGTAACGAATCTGCTGTTTAAGTTCGTACTGCCATTTCGTGTTTTCAAAGCAATCATCTTTTTGTAAAATAGTGCGGATAATATTTACAGTTTCCCGTTCGGAAACTTCCCTGATGCGTGTGATCACCAAACCGTAAAACACAAAATGCTCCAGGGGAAGCAATTGCTTTAATTGTGGGTATAATACCAAATCGTGCACATGGTGACACTTTTGTATAAACTCATCTGGTAATGGAGGCAATTCAAAAGAACAACTAATATCAATAAACTGCGGATCCCATTCCAGTTCAAAATAGTTATGTATGTTTTGAGTCCTCTCCGGATAAGAACAAATGAAAGCACTTCCTCCTATCAGGTCAATCCCATACCACTTTTTAAGTATCAGTTTGTATGCAAGTTCAATCTTTGCGGCAGCTACATTTTTTGCAACCTGCGGGTCCATTGGAAGCACGAAATTGTCATGGCTGTCCAAATAAGTGAACCTGAAAAAAGAAGATGCGTAAATAGGTTTACTGGCAAAGGGCATCGCCACTGCATGCAATTCCTTTCTTTTACTGAAAGAAGCAGGAAAAATTGTAGTCATTGCCTCTTCTATAAGGGCTTTGTGAGGTTCTAGAACACTATAGTCATCTGTTGGTGTCAGTAATTCAGGGATACTATAAAATTGCTGGCATAAACGGGTACAAATTTTTGCAGCTGCAGTATCATTACCTTCACTAACTTCTTTCCATAACCTTAATAAAGGCAGAAAAGAAAAACGGCCTTTTAAAGCAGGGAGTTGATTATATATGGTTTCATCCATTTAAATCCGGGAGTATAATGATAATAAAGTAGAGCCATAAAATTACTGTATTATGTAATGCAGGGGAAGTGGATTTTCAATACGTCACCAGGCAATACAAGCTGTTCAATAGCAAAATAGTTGTAATAATGGCATGCTTTCTGCCTTAGTGCTTTTATTATTTCACTAAAAACTTAAAACTATGCTACGTTGGACAGTGATTTTTCTAGTAGTTGCTATTATCGCAGCTATTTTTGGATTTGGCGGCATAGCAGCAGGTGCGGCCGGTATTGCTAAGGTCTTGTTCTTTATTTTCCTTATACTCTTTATCATCAGCCTTATTGCTGGCAGAGGAAGAACTACCGACCCACTGTAAATATCTTACAATTCGTAAGATTAATCCGGACCTATCAACATTAATAGTGCGCCGTCAATATTAAGTGGCCATTAATTGAGTACTGTGGTCAAATAAAGGGAGGAGAGCCTCCCTTTATTTATTATTTAAAGGTTTGAAAAAACCGTATTTCTACTGAGCTATTATATTGAGAATATGATAAAATTTGTTGTACCAATACTTTTGGTAAACGAGGGAGGTTGTTTGGTGTGATTGTATCATCTCAATGTAAGCTTATGAGCACCCCAATTTTGACTAATGGTTTTGATGATTTATCTGATTACAGCCTTAAAATGAAAGCCTCAAATATCATTTCTAAAATGGCAGGCAACTCCAATTTCCCTAAGCCGACTCCTGCGCTTGAAGATATCTCCACTACCCTTTCTGAATTCATGAAGGAAAATAACTTAATCTATAGAATTCAAAAGCGGCAGAAACTGATCCGACTTTTACAAAGTCTCGCTGGTTACGTTTCGTATATTGCTGACAGAGATCAACAAAAACTCATAAGCTCAGGCTTTGATATCAGATTTGAGCAACAAGCGCCTGTTGAAATAGGCAAGCCGGAAAACCTACAGGTAGCAGCAGGGAGAAACCCGGGAGAACTGCAATTGAGCAGCAGCCGTGTTGTGGGGGCTATTTTCTACAACTTTCAATATACAGTTGATCCTATAACGCCTAATAGTTTATGGATTAGTCATATAGAATCTGCTAACAAATTTATCCTCAAGAACCTTGAAAAAGGGAAAAAATACTGGTGCCGGGTTGGGGCAGTGAGTATGAACGAAAAAGTAACCTTCAGTGATGCGGTAGAGGGTTTAGTTCAATAATATGATGTCTTTAGCTATTTTTCATTAAAATCCTGATACAGTAAATATTTCTTTCTGATTTGCTTAAATTTTGAAAGTGCGGGTTCCCAACTTTTGCGAATCTCACTTTCAGAAACCCCTTCTTTGATCTGTTTCATAAGGGTTGCATTGCCAGCAAGCTTATTAAAGAAATAATCATTAGTACTACCCGTATTCGTTTTCAGAAAAAATGATTCTTTATCAGGAAAGAGTTGATATGCCTGCAACAGCCATTTTAACTGCAACTTATGATCAATTTGTTGCAACACAGTCCCTGTAGTACCACTTAAATTCCATCCATAACAAACTACGCCTTTCAGTTTGGGTTCCTTAGCACCTTCTCTTGAAGTTGGCGTAAAACGAAACAGGTTTTTAGGTAAAGAGGGATGTCCGAATATCTGGAAAGGCCTATCAGTTCCACGGCCTTCACTCAGCACCGTACCCTCGAAAAAACAAGTAGAGGGATACCAGTAAACCGATTGAATTTCAGGAAGATTTGGAGATGGCTTCACAGGTAACTCGTATAAACTTTCGTGGGTGTAATTTTCACAGGGAATTACCTTCAGGCTAAAATGTACAGCTCCCGGAGGATATATTGCGGCCAGTACTTTTTTGTTGTATTCTTCCATCGACTTTTCACTCAACCAACCTTCTTCCAGAATCATCTTTGCATACTCTCCTATGGTCATACCATATACAATGGGAACAGACTGCATTCCTATGAAGGATTTGTATGCAGGTTCCAGTACGGGACCATCAACATAAAAGCCATTTGGATTAGGACGATCTAATACAACCAGGGGAAGATTATGCTCAATAGCAGCCTCCATGTAATCCTGCAGCGATGAAATATATGTATAGAAGCGAACACCTACATCTTGTATATCAAATAACAATAAGTCCGCTCCTTTCAAATCTTCCTTAGTTGGTTTTCTCTTTTTCCCATAAAGAGAAATTACAGGAATACCTGTTGCTCTGTCAACACCACTTTCCACCTTCTCACCGGCATCTGCAGTGCCACGAAAACCATGTTCCGGTCCGAAAATCACTTTAATATCAACACCCAGCTTACGCAAAGTATCTACAAGGTGAGTATTTCCAATAACTGAAGTTTGGTTAGCGAAAACCGCAACCTTTTTTCCCTTTAAGAGCGGAAGGTATTGGTTGATTCGATAAGCCGCTGGCTGTATTTGTGATTTTTGATTCGTAATGGGCAATGAAGATTTCGAATTGATATTTGGTTTGCTGTTGGAAGAGGTTTTTACCATTTTTTGTGCTGTACAACCCACAGTTAAAATAACAGCAATTACCAGGTATACGGTTCTCAATAAAATAATCATGTTCTTCATTTTAATCTTTTGATCGATTGGCAATATTCCGTGGCTAAAAATAAAGCAGAAACTGCTGCTATGATTGTTAAAGCTATAACATGTGGATATTTGCAGATTGCTGTTTGAATTTACTCATATTTACCTCATCAATAAAGTTAAAAGATATGATACTGAATAGTTTGTATTTTCAATGAGAGGCAGCATACCTATCTAATTCAGAAATCGTAACTTGCCCACTTGTTTTCAACTGTGTGGTTCTGAAATTGCATAGAGAAGGTCAGGTTCAAAACATCAAAACTTGCTGCCAATTTAAAATTTTTCATCATTTTAATTAATTACAAAAACAACAATTATGAATCAGGTAAAGAGCGGTGATAAGGTAAAGGTGCATTATCATGGTAAATTACGGAGCGGCGAAACTTTTGACACATCAGCAGGAAGAGAACCATTGGAATTTACAGTAGGCAGTGGGCAGGTAATTAAAGGCTTTGATGATGGTGTAATGGGTATGCAAATAGGTGATAAAAAAACAGTAGAGATTCCTGTTACAGACGCATATGGTGAAAAAGACCAGGACAGGATTGTAGAATTCCCTAAAAGCCAATTCCCTCCTGATATTAAACCTGAAGTTGGTTTACAGTTGGCGATGAGCGATGGACAAGGCCAATCATTTCCTGTAGTGATCGTAGAAGTTAAAGAAGAGTCAGTAGTGCTGGATGCCAACCATCCTCTGGCTGGCCAAGACCTGATTTTTGATATCGAACTGGTTGAAATTAACTCTCCTTCCAGGATCATCATGCCGTAAGAAATTACGATTTCCAATTTACAACGATTTACGGTTTTATTGTTCAGTGGCCCTTATCGGTACATTTTCATGCTACACAATAAAATCGTAAATCTTACTTTGCAAATCGTTAATCTTTTTCTTACTTTATCGCATGTTTCAGAATTATTCTTTTAAAACCGCAGAACGCTTCATGCGTTATGTGCAGGTTGATACGCAAAGTGATCCGCAATCACAATCTATTCCTTCCACTGAAAAGCAAAAAGATCTTTCACGTATATTGGCTGAAGAACTACAGCAAATGGGCATTAAGGATGCCCATGTAGACGAATTCGGTTATGTATACGCGACAATACCTGCCAACACAAACAAAAATGTTCCGGTTATTTGTTTTTGTTCACATGTAGATACTGCACCAGATGCGAGCGGCACGGGTGTCAAACCAATACTTCATCAACAATACCAGGGACAGGATATCGTATTACCTGATGATAAAAGTATTGTATTACGATCCACAGAATTGCCTTACCTGAAAAAGCTGGTCGGCCATGATATTATCACAGCCAGTGGTACCACTTTATTAGGTTCAGATGACAAAGCAGGTGTAGCAGAAATCATGGAAGCTGCCCACTATTTAATAACACATCCGGAAATTAAGCACGGGATTATAAAAATATTATTTACTCCCGATGAAGAAGTAGGCCGTGGCACAGCAAAACTAAACCTGGACAAGTTAGGTGCGACCTTTGGTTATACATTAGACGGCGGAGAAGCAGGTTCACTGGAAGATGAAACATTCAGTGCTGATGCCGTTAAATTGATCATTCATGGCGTCATCACACATCCGGGTGATGCTAAAGGCAAACTGGTAAATGCATTAAAAATAGCAGGTGAAATATTATCGCTTTTACCCAAAGACCGCTTATCCCCAGAAACTACAGAAAAAAAAGAAGGATTCATTCACCCAATCAGAGTAGATGGACTTTCTGAGAAATGCACCATTGATTTTATCATACGTGATTTTGTTACAGAGGGCCTGCAGGAAAAAGAATTACTCCTTCAAGAGCTTGTAAAGCAGGTTTTGAAAAGTTATCCAAAATCCTCTTTCGAGTTCATTGTAACAGAGCAATACCGGAACATGAAAGAAGTATTGGATCAGTATCCGGAAGTAGTGCAAAATGCAAAGGAAGCTATTGAGCGTTCTGGTTTAACAGTAAAAATGGAAAGCATCCGTGGCGGCACTGATGGTAGCCGACTGTCCTTCATGGGATTGCCATGCCCGAACCTGTTTACCGGTATGCAGGCTATCCATTCAAAAAAAGAATTCATTTCAGTGCAGGACATGAATAAAGCAGTAGAAACCATTGTACACCTTGCAGGAATCTGGGAAGAAAAAGCAAGCCTGATTCTGGAGCAAGATATCTGATCATGAAGAAAAACTTCTGTTTAGACCATTCATACATAAATCATATCATCCTTAACATAAGGTTCTTACATTTACTGAAAAAGAATCATGGAATTTATTATTTCTTATTGGTGGCTGATCCTGATCCTAATTATTGTTTTTAGCGGTTTGTTCACCATCAACCAAGGCTACGTAGGTGTCATCACAATGTTCGGTAAGTACCAGCGAACTGTTGGCCCCGGGCTAAACATTAAGGTTCCCGTTTTGGAGCAGGTATATAAAAAAGTTTCCATCCAAAATCGCTCAGCGGAATTGGAATTCCAGGCTGTAACACAGGACCAGGCGAATGTCTATTTCAAAAGTATGTTGCTGTATTCAGTACAAAATTCTAACGAGGAAACCATAAAAAATGTAGCTTTCAAGTTTATTAGCGACAGGGATTTTATGCAGGCCCTGATACGTACAATTGAAGGCAACATCCGTTCACTGGTTGCGACCAAAAAACAGTACGAGATCTTAGGTTTGCGAAGGGAAATCGTAGAATATGTAAAAACAGAAGTTGACCAGAGTTTGGAAGACTGGGGCTATCACCTGCAGGATCTTCAGATTACAGACATTACTTTCGACAAAGTGATTCTTGACTCTATGAGCAAGGTAGTAGCTTCCAATAATTTAAAGGCAGCTGCAGAAAATGAGGGCCAGGCTTTACTGATCACCAAAACCAAAAGCGCTGAAGCTGAAGGTAATGCCATCAAAATTGCAGCAGAAGCGGAAAGAGAAGCAGCGCGCCTACGAGGCCAGGGTGTAGCACTCTTCCGCCATGAAGTAGCCATTGGTATGACAGAGGCGGCAGAACAAATGAAACAAGCAAACCTGGATACAAACGTTATCTTGTTTAGTATGTGGACAGAGGCCATTAAGAACTTTGCCGAATATGGACGAGGCAATGTGATTTTCCTGGATGGCAGCGCAGATGGCATGGAAAAGACTATGAAGCAGATTCAGGCTATGATGATGAAGCCTGCCGGATCAGATCCAGAGATCAACCTGCTAAAAACCCTCAATAAATAAAATATATTCAGGGTTTTACACACTAACAAAAATTGTAAACCGTTTAACAGGAATATCCATACTCTTGTTAAATTACTTAAAAAGTTAAAGGCCGCTTAAACAGCGGCTCTTTTTTTACCTCTTATTTGCAAAACAATATTCATAAAAGGGGAACGTTATTAACCGTTGCCTTATTTTTAATGACAAATTTCGTATGATGAATCTGCTTCAGATTGTTGACACTGCGGCCAAGGCTGTTCAAACCGTTGCTCAAAATGATGCCAATGGAGATGGAAGTATAAGCTTAGGGGAATTGCTCATGATGGGTGGCTGGCTGATGTTACCGCTTTTATTGTTATTTCTGATTACCATTTTTGTTTTCGTTGAAAGACAATTGGCCATCCGCAAAGCCTCGGCAATTGATTCCAATTTTATGAACATTGTCCGCGATCATATTGTCACTGGAAATGTAAGTGCAGCCAGGAGCTTTGCAAAAAACACCAACAACCCCGTTGCCCGTATTATTGACAAAGGCATCCAACGTATTGGTAAGCCAATAGATGCGATTGAGAAAAGTATGGAAAACGTTGGCAAACTAGAATTATACAACATGGAAAAAAACCTGTCCATTCTTTCACTGATTGCAGGTATTGCTCCAATGTTCGGTTTCCTTGGTACTATTGTGGGCATGTTCCAGTTGTTTTACCGCTTAGCATCTACCGGAGAGTTCACAATTCAATCGATGGCTAATGGTATTTACACCAAAATGATTACCTCCGCTGTAGGCTTGATCATTGGTTTGCTTGCATATATAGCTTATAGCTACTTAAATGCACAGGTAGATAAAAATGCTAATAAAATGGAAGCTTCCAGCGCCGAATTTATTGACATTTTACAGGAACCTACAAGATAATTCTTGTTTATTGATTAACCCCGCAACCCGTGTTTATGAATATAAGAAGGAAATTAAAGTCGCATGCAGAAGTTCATACCGGTCCACTTAACGATATCTTGTTCATCCTTTTACTATTCTTCCTGATTGCTGCAACACTGGCAAACCCCAATGTTATCAAGCTATCTACGCCTAAAGCGAAAAGCGATACGAAGGCCAAACAAACTGTGGTGGTTTCAATCGATGCGAATAAAATTTTTTATGTGGGTACGACACGTGTTGATGGTGATTCGGCAATGAAAACTGCTTTGTTGCCCTTGATTCAGAAAGAGACAACCCAGGAACCTACTATAGTCATCAATGCCGACAAAACTGTCCCCCTGGAATACGTGGTCGGCGTCATGCGCCTTGCGCGGGAAATGGGAGCTAAAACAGTGTTGGCTGTTGACAGGAAATCACAATAAAAAAGCAAAACCTCCCTGCATCGTGCCCTCTCCTTTAGGAGAGGGCACGATGCATTATAGTGGCTACTAAATACAATTCCCTTGTGACCGTTTTGACCGGAAGTGACCGCATTTGTCCGCTTTTGTCCACCGGAACCACATTCATCTTTCGTTGCTTAAGTATACTTTAAGCATACTTAAAGTATACCTAGAGTATACCTAGAGTATTCCCGCAGTATCCCTGGAGTATAGGTACTCCATAGCAAAGGCATACCTACTTCCTGCCTAAGTCGTATTAAAGTCACTCCCTCTGTTCGTTTATCGATGAGAGAGTCTATTATATTTTTTTATTAAATCTTGTTTGCAGATGTGATCCCTTTGGATACAGGAGTGTGCAGAGGAGAATGTGCCTTTTGTACCTTTATCATCCTGTCTTTCCCTTGCATATCCTGCTTTAATTCAACATTGATATAGCCTTCCGTCTTAAAAAGCCGGGTTGTATATAATCCCAATTCTTCATTGATCTCCATATATATAAATCCGCCGGCATGCAGGCGGTGTTTACCAAAATCGGCTAATGCTTTGTAGAAAATCAGGGGATCATCGTCAGGAACAAACAAGGCTGAATGTGGCTCATGCGCAACCACATTGACATCCATTGTCTTCTTATCTTTCAACGGTATATATGGAGGATTGCTTACGATGATATCTACGGTAGGTAATTGTCTCCTTTGTGCTTCATCCAGAAAGTTCACCCCAGTAAAGTCAACACGAATATTTAATTCAGATCCGTTTCTTCGGGCCACGTTTAAAGCGCTCTCGCTCGCATCACAGCCCCACACTTCCGCTTTGGGCATGGCTTTTTTTAAAGCTAAGGCAATGCATCCGCTACCAGTGCCCACATCTATAATTTTGAGCGAAGAGGTTTTATCAGCTTCAGCTGGCCTTCTTTCAAAAACATCTTTGCCAGCCTTCCGCACATCTTTTACAATCCAGTCGACTAACTCTTCTGTTTCCGGTCTTGGAATCAATACATGATTATCCATAAACAATTTCAATCCATAAAACCAGGCTTCGTTGAGCACATATTGAACCGGCTCATGATTGATTAATCGATGATAATATTCAGTTAGCAAGTGGGATTGACCGACCACAAGGGGTTCATCCTTCTTCATCAGCCTTTCCGCCCTCGGCAAGCCAGTAATATGCTCTAATATCATAGATGCGATCTTTGCAGCTTCACTTTCATTATAAATATCTTTAAGCTGTTCCCACAGCCAGTGTTCGGCCTCTCCTGTCTTCATAATCCTTTCTTTATTTTTGAGCAACTAATTTACAGGTTAAACTACTAAAACACAATTCACTTGACAACAGATGAACAATTTATGCACCGGTGTATTGAACTAGCAAAATTGGGCCATGGCAATGTAGCGCCCAATCCAATGGTAGGTTCAGTATTGGTGTATGAAAATCTTATAATTGGCGAAGGTTATCATCAGAAATATGGGGAAGCTCATGCAGAAGTAAATTGCATCAATTCCGTCAAACCTGAACACAGGCATCTTATAGACAAATCCACGATATATGTTTCTTTGGAACCTTGTGCCCACTTTGGCAAAACACCACCCTGTGCCGATCTTATCATCAGACATAAAATTCCTAAAGTAGTTATTGGTTGTCGCGACCCATTTGAACTTGTAGCCGGTAAAGGCATAGAAAAGTTGAAAGCAGCTGGTATAGAGGTAAAATCTGGCATACTGGAAAAGCAATGCAAGGAATTGAACAAGCGATTCTTTACATTTCATACACAACACCGTCCTTATATTGTTTTGAAATGGGCGCAAACCGGAGATGGGAAAATTGCCGCAACAGCCTCTTCCCCCTCCGATCGCCTGCTGATTAGCAATGAATACACCAACCGAATCGTGCACAAATGGCGGAGTGAAGAAATGTCGATTCTTGTAGGTACCAATACCGCCTTATTAGATGATCCTGAATTGAATACAAGACTTTGGCCAGGTAATAGCCCAATCCGTTTGGTAGTGGATATGAATCTACGACTGCCAACTTCGCTGAAGTTATTTAACGGGAAGTATCCTACCATCATTTTCAATACTAAAAAACATGTATTTCCAGAAGACAGCATTACAAATGTTCATGATTTTAAGAACCAAACAGCTTCTCTTCTCTTCTATTACCAGGTAACAGAAGATGTTAGTCTGGTAAAGCAGATTGTGAATGCTCTGTACCAATTAAAAATTCAAAGTGTACTGGTGGAAGGTGGCGCCTTTTTGATACAATCATTTATAGAGGAAGGTATCTGGGATGAAGCAAGAATAATTACAAACGAAGAATTATTTGTAGGCAATGGATTACCTGCGCCTGTTTTGAAGGATCAGCAATTACAAATAAAGGAACATTTTGCAACAGATACCATTCACATCTTCACTAACCAAAACCAGTCCCTGATTCATTGATCATATTAATTGCACATGTCTCATTATTATCATACTATAGAAAAACCAGCAGTTGCAGAATTCAAAGACAGAGGTAGTAAATTTATTGCTTACGCTTACCCTATTCAAACTGTTGAAGACTTTAAAAAGCACTTAAAGGCACTTAAAGAAGAACACCCCAAAGCAGTACATCATTGCTTTGCTTATAGAATTGGTACAGACAACAATAACTTCCGCGCCAATGATGATGGCGAGCCATCAGGTTCTGCAGGTAAACCGATACTGGGACAGATAGATAGTAAGCAATTGACTAATGTTGCTGTTATTGTGGTACGATACTTTGGAGGTACGCTGCTTGGTGTGCCAGGACTGATCAATGCATATAAAACATCAACGTCCCTGGCCCTTCAGCTTACGCCAATCGTTCAAAAGCCTGTATTGGAAACTTATGAACTGCAGTTTGACTATACCATGATGAATGAAGTTATGGTAGTTGTCAAACGTTTTCATTGTGTAGTAATGCAAAATGAAATGCAGCTCTTTTGTCGCCTGCAATTAGGAATCCCCAAATCAGAAGAACAACTTTTCCTGGATAAACTGAAAGACTTTCATGTGGTTGAGGTGAGGAAGATTTAAGGCAATTCACTATAATCGTAAATTAGGAGTATGGTTGAAAAGAAACTAAAAAAGCCACCTGCGGGTGGCTTTTTTAGTTAAAAGATAATATTGATTTTATGCTGAATTCCTACCAGCATTAATAATTCCAAATGAACACCTCACCACCAGTCGCTCCAATGCTTCTTTTGAAGAACTCATTAATTTTCCGTCATCTATATCCCTGATGCATGCAATAGCAAATTGCTGAATGGTTGTTAATGGCAATACGATTCTTTCCCTCATTTGGATAGACATTTGTTCAACAGGATAATCGGCCATTAATTCATTCTTATCGGATAAAAGGAATATATACCGTTGAGTCAATTCATATTCTGCATAAATCATATTCCACACCTCACCATACTGCGGATGGTCGGAGAGATATGCAGTTAATGGGAAAAAGCATTTCTTCATCGCCATTTCACAATTATCGATCAAGGTTTTAAAGTATAGTGAAGACTTGTATAAATTCTTCAACTCTGCAAACCTCCCTTTTTTATCCAATGCCTGCAATGCTGTACCCACGCCGTAATAACCAGGAACATTTTGCTTAAGCTGACTCCAGGAACCTACAAAAGGAATAGCCCTCAAGTCTTTCAATGACAATTTTGAAGAGCCACCTCTTTTTGCCGGCCGGCTTCCAATATTGGTTTGTGCATAAAACTGCAAAGGACTTACATGTGATAGATAAGGTAAAAAGTTCGGATGTTGCTTCAATGCAGTATACGCCTTTAAGCCTTCTTCCGAGAGTTCATCCATCAGGTTTCTTAAATCTTCGTCCTCTAAACTCCTTTCTTTACGAGGGAATAGATCGTTGGTAATCCCTGCATGTAACAACTGCTCAATATTATATTGAGCGGAGTCAATGGTACCGAAGTTAGAGCTTACAGTCTGTCCCTGTATCGTTAACTGAATTTCTTTATTAGAGATATTCTGGCCCATTGATGCATAGAACTTGTGCGTTTTACCACCTCCTCTTGCCGGGGGACCGCCACGACCATCGAAGAATATGATATCAATGCCATAATCACGCGAGATACGGGTCAGTTCTTCTTTAGCCCTGTAAATACTCCAGTTAGCCATCAGGTAACCACCATCTTTAGTTCCATCAGAAAAACCAAGCATTATGGATTGAAGGTTGCCCCTGGCACCCAGATGATTGCGGTAATCTTTGTTTTCGTAAAGCTCTTTCATAATGAAAGGAGCATGTCTAAGATCGTCAATCGTTTCAAACAAGGGGACGATATCGACACTCAATTCACTTTTTTTCCACCCGCTCAGTAAAAATAAGCCATATACCTCCATCACATTCAATGCACTATTACATTGGCTGATGATGTAGCGGTTACAACCAATTTCACCGTTTTTCTTTTGAATGTCTTTAACCGCTGCCATGCAAAGCAGGGTATCTTTTATCAGAAGATCCTTATATAACTCGGGGTTGGCCTTTGCCTCTGTCCTTGTAAGAATACTAATCCGCTCTTCCGCGCTAAGGTCTTTATAATTCTTAGGCAGTATGTCTTCCTGTGCAGCAATTGCTTCCAACACACTGTGGTGCACTGAGCTATCCTGACGGATGTCCAGTGAAGCGAAATGCATACCAAACACTAGAACTTTGTTGATCAGTTTGTCCAGCAACGGAAGGAACATGCTGTTATGCTGATAGATCAATACTTCACGAATTGCGTAAAGCTTTTGCAGTATTTCATCCTTAGTAATATCTGAATTCTGACCCGGGAAGAATAAATTATGATAAAGCCTTTCTTCCAGTTCAATTAATATGGTGTCTACCCCTTTAAATGTTAATCTACGCTTTAAGCGACGCACATCCAGGTAATAGCATTTTATAATGGTTGAATTTAAGTTTTCAGCTACTTTCAGGGTAGTCTCTGTTGTTACATTTGGATTGCCATCCCTATCTCCACCAGGCCAAAATCCCATCGTAATCACAGGATTTTTACTATGTTCCATGGCATGGGGGAACTGGTCCTTCAGAAAAGACATGATCCTGCCCGCAGCATTATAAAAAATATTCTCCAAATACCAAATTAAGCTAACAGCCTCATCATAAGGGGTGGGCTTTTGCTTTTTAAAGAAAGGAGTTTTACCTAACTGTTGTAAGTATTGATTGATCTGGCTTGCATTGTTTTCTATCAATGCGCGCGAAAGATCATTGATAATTCCAAGAACCGGCCCTGGATAAAACTGGGTAGGATGTGCAGTCAACACCAAGCGCACGGCAAAATCATTCAACTTTTTAGATAATCCTTCCTGGCTATTACTTTGAACAACTTCGGACTCCAAATGTTTTAAGGTACCTGCACCATTGATATCATTTACATCTTTAAAAGCAGCATCTTCCAAAGCATCAAATAATACGACCTGACGTTCTACATATTGAACAAACCTGAAAAGCAGGTCAATACGTTCTCTTTCATTAGGAAGATTGGTATAGCGTTCGAAAAAGTCTTCGATCACCTGCGCAGGACTTTTTTTCTTTCTATAACTTTCTTCGCAATGATTTAAAAGCAAAGAAAGTAAGATGCCCGTTTTTTCAATACGGTGGAAAGGCAGGGAAGTAAACAAGCTGTTGAACAATTGAAACTTGATTCCAACCTTGTCTTTAAATTGTTGCAGCCCGCGTGATAGATGGTGCTCCATTAAATGCTTTGAGTTTTGATTCAGAAAAAAAGTTCAGATAGCAAGCAGTTAGCAAAATCGGGGTTGAAAGTACAGCAAACTCCATTTATTTTAAAATGTTTTTCATATTTCTTGCTTAATTATTGAATAATCTCTATCTTGCTGGCTCTTTTTACAGACCTTGACAATATATTCTAAAAATATTAAATCTATGTTAGTGATAGCTTCCCCGGCTATTCTTACTGCTACAACAACTATTTTCACAACCCGCAAGGGTTGTCACTAATCATATTGTCATTTGGGCCCTAGGGCTTCGATTCCTGAAAAAACATTTCTTTCTTCCTCATTCAGCCTGTAAGCTGAATAAAACTACATAATAAATGCAAGTACTTAAATTTGGTGGCACCTCTGTTGCCAGTGCAGAAAACATCAAAATTGTAACTGATATAGTAAAGCAGAGTGTTGCTAAAGATAAAACAGTAGTGGTTGTATCAGCTCTGGGTGGCGTTACAGACATGCTTCTCCGCTGCGGCATTCAGGCAGCTTCCGGCGATCCGGATTACAAGAAAACATTGCAGGAACTGATTCAACGGCACCTGGTAACAGTAAAAGCCCTACTACCCATCACGCACCAAAGCAGCATTCTAAGTAAGGTAATGCAACAGTGCAACCAGATTGAAGACATTTGCAATGGCGTTTTCCTTTTAGGTGAACTATCACCCCGCACTAAGGATAAAATTGTAAGCTTTGGTGAATTGATTTCATCACAGATCATTTCGGCCTACTGGTCGGCCTTGAGTATCGAGAATAATTGGAAAGATGCCAGGGAATTGATCATTACCGATTCCAACTTTACAAAAGCTACAGTGGACTTTGCTCAGACTGATAGCATCATTCAGCAATATTTTTCCAGCGAAAACGCTCAACTTTTTATTGTTCCAGGCTTTATTGCCTCTGACTCCCATAAAAACACTACTACTTTAGGCAGAGGAGGTTCTGATTATACAGCAGCCATTATCGGAGCTGCAGTCAATGCGAAAGAAGTAGAAATATGGACTGATGTCTCTGGTATGATGACCGCCGACCCACGACTGGTGAGTAATGCAAAAGCTATTACAGAGATATCTTATCATGAAGCAATGGAATTGTCACACTTAGGTGCCAAGGTCATTTATCCGCCTACGATACACCCTCTTTTGCTGAAAAACATTCCTGTTTGGGTTAAAAATACCTTTAAAGCAGAGGATCCAGGCACCGTTATCCGGGCTGATGCGCAACGTAATGGCAATATCATTCGAGGCATTTCAAGTATCAATAACATAGCGCTCATTAGCCTGGAAGGTAGCAGCATGGTGGGAATACCAGGTATTTCCAAACGCCTGTTTGAAGCATTGGGCAATCATTCAATAAACGTAATCCTGATTACCCAGGCATCTTCCGAGCATTCCATATGTGTGGGGATCAATGAAAGTGACGCAGACCTGGCAGAAAAAGCAGTGAATCAAGCTTTTAGCTATGAAATAGAGACTGGGAAGGTAAACCCATTAAGTGTAGAAAAAAATCTTTCAATTGTAGCTCTTGTTGGTGATAATATGAGAAGTCACCCCGGAACCAGTGGCAAGATGTTTGGTGCCGTTGGCCGCAATGGGGTAAATGTTCGTGCCATTGCCCAGGGATCATCTGAACGGAATATCTCGGCAGTCGTAGCCACTGCAGATGTAAAGAAGGCTATCAACGTTTTACATGAAGAATTTTTCGAAACCACTTATAAACAGGTGAATCTCTTTGTTGTTGGTACAGGCAATGTTGGCAGCAAACTATTGTCACAAATTGCCCAGCAGGTACAATATTTACAAGAGAACCTTCGCGTACAAATAAGAGTGGTGGGATTAGCGAACAGTAGAAAAATGATCTTCGATGAAGAAGGCATTGACCTGACCAGTTGGGCAGAAGAGTTAGCTGCTGGAGCTCCGATGACCCTCAGTGGATTTATACATGAAGCTCAAAACAGGAACCTTCGTAACTCTGTATTTGTAGATGTAACAGCAAATGAAGCTGTAGCAAAAGTTTACGACCAGCTGTTTGACAAAAGCATTTCTGTGGTAGCCTGCAATAAAATTGCCTGCTCCGCTCCTTATGTATACTATAAAAAATTAAAGGATCTGGCACGTGAGCATAATGCAGCGTTCCATTTTGAAACAAATGTGGGCGCCAGTCTTCCCATAATAGGGACCCTTAATGACCTGCTGCGCAGCGGTGATGAAGTAAAAAGAATCCAGGCTGTTTTAAGTGGTACGCTCAATTTTGTATTTAATAATTACAATGCTACCCGCAGCTTTGCTGAAGTCGTGAGGCAGGCGCAGAAAGAAGGATATACTGAACCTGACCCAAGACTTGATTTAAGCGGTAAGGATGTAATGCGCAAGATCATGATTCTGGCCCGTGAAGCAGGAGAAGAAATTGAAATGGAAGATATTTCCAACACGCCTTTCATGCCTGAATCATGCATGCAGGGAAGTGTGGAAGACTTCTATAAAGAAATGGAAAAACAGGAAGCTCATTTCCAAGCCTTATACAAAGCAGCAGAAAAAGAAGGTAAGAAACTAAAGTTTGTGGCTCAGTATGAAAATGGCAAGGCATCGGTGGGCTTGCAACATATTGATCCACAGCACGACTTCTACCATTTGTATGGTAAAGACAATATCGTGCTGTTTTACACCAATCGCTATCCTGAACAACCAATGGTTGTAAAAGGAGCTGGCGCTGGCGCAGAAGTAACCGCTTCCGGCGTCTTTGCAGACATTATCAGGGCTGCAAGAATTTAATTATAAGTAATGAGTGATGAGTTAGCTCACTCATTACTCATTTTTCATTATTTATCACTCTTTAATTTATTCATATAGTGGTCAATTCAATAAAAGTCCAGGCTCCGGGTACTGTAGCCAATCTTGTATGTGGCTTTGATGTATTGGGTTTATGCCTGCATGAACCTTACGATATTATGGAAGTACAATTGCTTGACGAACCTGTCATTAAAATTCAAAGTGCTGATGGCTATCCCCTGCCAACCGATCCACAACGTAATACCGCTGGTGCACCACTAGTGGAAATGGTAAAAGAACTGGACAACTCTGTAGGCTTCGAGGTTATCATCCACAAACATATTAAACCAGGCAGTGGCATTGGTTCCAGTGCGGCCAGTGCAGCCGGGGCCGTAGTTGCAGCCAATATGCTCCTGGAAAATAAATTTTCAAAGGAAGACTTGGTACGCTTTGCCATGTTTGGCGAAAAAGTGGCTTCTGGTGTGAAACATGCCGACAATATTGCACCTTGTATCTACGGAGGCATTACACTTATCCGCTCGATTTTCCCCCTGGACATTGTAACCATTCCTGCTCCTGACTTATATGTAACTGTTGTACATCCACAGATTGAAGTAAAAACTGCAGATGCCCGCCAGATCTTACGCAAAGAAGTATTACTCAAAGATGCCATCAAGCAATGGGGTAATATCGCAGGCCTGGTGGCTGGTTTTATGAAGAATGATTTAGATCTGATAGGTCGCTCCCTGGAAGATGTAATTATTGAGCCTGTTCGCAGTATTTTAATTCCAGGCTTTGATGAAGTGAAAAGAAAATCTAAGGAAGCAGGTGCATTGGGAGGTGGTATCTCCGGATCTGGCCCTTCCATATTTATGCTCAGTAAAGAAAAATCAACTGCGCAGGCGGTAGCACAACTGATGAATGAAATATATGATCGCATTGGGTTGGATCGTCATACCTATGTGACCAAGATCAATCATCAGGGTGTTAGCCTCGCCCCTACGCTTACTCCCAAGTCCGCCTAAGGCGGAGAGTGTCAACGCACAGGGCCGGATCGCGACGAGGCATCCAAGCATGTGATCGCAAAAAGGTTTCCGTATATCAGTTTTCTATTCATTTTAAATTGTAAAAACTTAAATGCTTTATTATAGTCTCAACAACCAGTCTCCAAAGGTTTCCTTCAGAGAAGCGACCATTGCTGGTCAGGCGCCAGACAAAGGATTGTATTTTCCAGAAGTCATTCCTTCAATTTCCCAAGATGTAATTCAAAATATCAACAGCTACTCTAAAGCGGAAATTGCATTAAAAGTAATTCAGCCTTATGTAGGAGACACCATTCCGGAAGCTGTATTAAAACGCATTGTAGAAGAAACCATAGACTTTGAATTTCCACTGGTAAAAATCAACGACAAAATAGATGCACTGGAATTATTTCATGGTCCTACCCTTGCATTCAAAGACGTAGGAGCCAGATTTATGAGCCGTTGCCTGGGTTATTTCGTACAAGGACAAAATAAAAAGGTTACGGTACTTGTAGCTACCTCAGGAGATACGGGCGGTGCTGTTGCCAATGGTTTTTATGGCGTGGATGGCGTGGATGTAGTCATCCTTTACCCATCCGGAAAAGTGAGCAACATACAGGAATTACAGTTGACCACTTTAGGTAAAAACGTGACAGCCCTTGAGATCAATGGCCGATTTGATGATTGCCAGAGAATGGTGAAACAGGCCTTCGCAGACCAGGAATTAACAAGTCAATTATTTTTAACCTCGGCTAACTCTATTAATGTCGCCCGCTGGCTTCCGCAACAATTCTATTACTTTTTTGCTTACCAGCAGTGGCAAGATAAAGGCAACCCGCCAGTCATCTGTGTTCCTAGTGGCAATTTCGGGAATATCTGCGCAGGCCTGATGGCTTATGCATCAGGATTACCAGTAAAACATTTTGTAGCTGCATGTAACGCTAACGACATTGTTCCTAGTTACCTGCAAACAGGCAACTATCATCCAAAAGAAGCAGTAGCAACCTTATCGAATGCAATGGACGTGGGTAATCCAAGCAACTTTGTTCGTATACTGCAAATCTTCAATAATGAGTTTCATACATTGAAAGAAAAATTAAGCAGCTATAGTGTAACGGACGAAGAAACCGAACAAACCATAAGCGAGGTTTACAAGGAATTCAACTACTTACTAGATCCACATGGTGCTGTTGGCTACCTCTCTTTAGAGAGATATTTAAATGAGCATCCGGCACAAAAAGGTTATTTCCTGGAAACTGCCCACCCGGTTAAATTTCCAGATGCAGTAGAACGCATATCCGGGCATAAAATAGAAGTGCCCCAATCAGTTCAGGGTTTGCTCTCGAAACAAAAAATCAGCATCTCCATGGAACCTGATTTTGATCAGCTGAAAGCCTATTTATTATCAACCCGTTGATCATACCAACTTTGCACACAGCGAAAAAGTAAACTTCGAAATAGCGAAATCTTCTTTATCGCTTTATGTAATATTTCGCTGTGTGTTTTTTTTAAACATTTGCTCGTCCTTGCTTCAATTTCCATATCTAACTTATATTCAACTACTTACAAGTATTTATTTTTAATACGGAAGGCATTCCTACCCTACTTATCGTCCCATTTCAATAGTAATGTTAGTTAGTGTTTGATACATAACTTTCACAATAAATAGCACTCTGCTCACTTATACAACAACAATCGCACATTTGTACCTGTAGAACGGTCATTTTCTTGTGACTTTAGTCACAGCAGGCCGGATTTTTCTATACTTACTTTGTTGAAAAGTATATCATCAAACATGAAATATATCATTGTCGGTGCGGTTGCCGGAGGTGCCAGTACAGCTGCAAGATTGAGAAGATTGGATGAGAACGCAGAAATTGTCATTTTTGAGAAGGGAGCATACATCTCCTATGCCAATTGCGGATTGCCATATTATATAGGAGATATTATACAGGATCGGAACAAACTTTTTGTACAAACCGCGGCCAATTTCAATAAGCGGTTTAATGTTGATGTTCGGATAATGACAGAAGTCATTAATATTAACCCCTCTAAAAAAACAATTACTGCCCGTAACCAGCAAACAGGTGAAATATTCGACGAAGGCTATGACAAGCTTGTACTCGCGCCTGGTGCTGAACCAGTGCGGCCCCCATTACCAGGAATTGGGTTGGAGGGAATCTTCACATTGCGCAATGTCACTGATACCGACTTCATCAAGAGTTATGTGCAAAAATATGCTTCAGGTAAAGCAGTGGTCATAGGTGCCGGATTCATTGGTCTGGAAATGGCAGAAAACCTGCAACACTCAGGACTCAATGTAAGTATCATAGAAATGGGTAAGCAGGTGCTTGCACCAATTGATTTTCCTCTGGCGGCACTTGTACAACAACACATTCGCTCCAAAGGTGTCGATCTTCGTTTGAACACCTCAGTAAATGGCTTCAAAAAAGAAGATAGCGGTATCAAAGTTCTTTTGAGCAATGGAGAAGAGCTCTACACAAACATTGTTATTCTCTCTATTGGCGTCAAGCCTGATACAAAACTGGCTGCAAATGCGGGACTGAAACTGGGCCCTGCGAAAGGTATATTGGTAAATGAATACCTGCAAACATCTGATCCTGATATATACGCTGTAGGAGATGCCATTGAATTTTTAAATCCTATTACCGGATTATCGTCTAATACTTACCTGGCAGGTCCCGCCAATAAGCAAGGTCGTATTTGTGCCAATAACCTTGTTATGGGAAATGTGCAGCAATATAATGGATCTATCAATACTGCCATTGTGAAAGTGTTTGATATGACAGTGGCAACAGCCGGAGTGCCTGTTAAACAATTAAAGAACAATAATATCGAGTATATAGCTTCCACTACACACAGCGGATCTCATGCAGGCTATTTCCCTGGCGCTACCCAGATGAGCATTCAATTAGCTTTCGCGCCAAAGAGCGGCAGATTATTAAGCGCCCAAGTTGCAGGGTACAATGGAGTTGATAAACGCATGGACATACTAGCGTCTGTAATACAAAGGGGGGGCTCCATCTATGAATTGACAGAACTGGAACATGCATATGCACCACCATTCTCTTCAGCCAAAGATCCGGTGAACATAGCAGGATTCGTAGCAGAGAATATACTGCAAGAACAGATGAATGTTGTTTATTGGGATGAATTCAAAGAAAAAGCCACTGATGCTTTTATCCTGGATGTTCGCACTCATAAGGAATTCGAAGCAGGAAGTATTGAAGGAGCAACCAATATTCCATTAGATGAATTACGCAGCAGATTGGAAGAACTACCAAAAGGCAAAGCCATTTATATTTATTGCCAGGTAGGACTTAGAGGCTATCTCGCTTATAGGATATTAAAGCAAAAAGGGTTTGTAGATATTTACAATCTTTCAGGTGGTTATAAGTTATGGAATGCCTGTGCGGCCGAGCACCAAATAAACGCTCCAAAAATTAAAGCATTCGTATAATTACACCAGTACTTTATCCAGGCTAATGATCTCAACATAAGAACGATGAAGCTTAACAATGCCTTTATCAGCAAGTTTTTTCATTAGTCTGGAAATTACTTCCCTTGACGAGTTCAGCTCTTGTGCTATTTCTGTAAAAGGAATGGAAATAATATTACTTTTCTGCATATCCTGGTGTCTTTTCAGGTAAAAGACAAGACGTTCATCCATATTCTGGAAAGCAATATGGTCGATGGTTTGCAACAATTCTTCAAAGCGTTCACGATAAGAACCTAAAACAAATTGGTACCAGCTTTTATACTGAACCATCCATTGGTCCATATAAGGTAGTGGAATACTTAATAAAGTAGTATCTGCTACAGCTTTGGCCATTAACTCACTGGTCTCCTGTTTTGACGCACATACCATTGACAATGCACAAGCTTTCCCCGCATCAAGGTAATACATGAAAAATTCGTTTCCCTCATCATCCTCCCGGTAAATCTTGACAAGACCATCCACGATGATCATAGTGGACCGAATGTATTGACCCGTGCGCATCATTACTGTTCCCTCTTTAAATGTTTTGACTTCTCCAACCTTAACGATTGCAGCAACCAGGTCTTTCTCAAAAAAAGGAAATTTTTGTGTGATATATTGTTCAGTGAGGTTCATTCCATAAAATTAGGAAATAAGCCTGATCCTAACTTTTGGATAATGCCAGAAATTGATTTCCGAACTATATCATTCATTATGAGGTTGCTTGCAGCACCTTATCCTTTGCAACGTTTTCAACTGCAGCCAACCATCCTGCATAAGATTTTTTTATCTTACTGGAATTTGGAGCGGGTAGAATCATTAACTCGCCTTTATTCATAGAGACCAAATGGTCCAGATCTTTATACACGCCTGCTTTTAATCCAGCCATGAAAGCAGCACCTAAAGCAGATACATCCGCCTGTCCGATATTGACTACTGGCTTTTCTAGGAGGTCTGCTAAAAATTGTAGAACAAACTTATTGGATGTGATGCCCCCATCCACCATTAATTGTTGCAAATCCAAATTAGTATCCAGTTCCATAGCGGTTATGACATCTTTGATCTGGTAAGGGATGGATTCAAGAGCTGCCCTCACAATATGGTTTTTATTTGACCCGAATGTAAGGCCTGAAATAGATGCTTTTCGATTCATATCCCAATGTGGTGCACCCAAGCCACTAAAAGCGGGCACAAGGTAAACACCTCCATTATCGTCAACAGAAGTAGCCATGGGCTCGGTCTGCCTGCTATCAATGAACAATCCTAATTCATTTTTTAACCATTCTACAGTAGCACCGCAGGTAACAATCACGCCCTCCAAGGCATAATTCACTTTATCTTCCGTACTCCAGCAAATGGTAGTCACCATTCCATTCTTTGATTCCTTTGGCAGCTCTCCAATATTCATCAGGATGGAACAGCCAGTACCTAAAGTAGCTTTTGCCGTACCAGGCATGAAACAGCCTTCCCCAAATGCAGCGGCATGAGAATCACCAATCATGCCTGTAATATCTATAGGAGAAGGTAACAGGTCTTCAAAACTTGTTTGTCCGAACAAAGCAGAGGATGCTTTTGCTTCGGGGAGATTTAAACGGGAAAGTCCGAATGTGCTAAGGAGTTCCTTATCCCAAGTAAGATCGTGCAGGTTGAAGAATAAGGTGCGGGATGCATTGGTATAATCGGTACTATAGCTTTTTCCTCCTGTCAATCGATACAACAGCCATGTATCTACTGTACCAAAGAAAGCCTTACCACTTTCAATAGCTGCATGAATTTTGGGTTCATTTTCATGCAACCATACCAGTTTACTTCCTGAAAAATAAGGATCGATCACCAGGCCAGTATTTGAGTTGATCATTTCTTCAAGGCCCTCTTCTTTCCAACGTTTACAGATATCAATCGAGCGCTTACATTGCCATACGAGTGCATTATATAAAGGACGGCCTTCATCATCCCATAGCACGAAAGTTTCTCTTTGATTAGAAATGCCGCAAGCTTTGATATGTGCCAGATCTCCTCCACTGGCTTTAAAATCTTCTAAGCACTTTCTAACAGAGGTTAACACATTCTGATAAATATCTTCGGGATCCTGCTCTACAAAACCATTATCAGTGTAGTGAGTTTTTAATGGCTCTGTTCCTCTAGCAACAGGTTTGCCCTTTTCATCAAATATAATAGTCTTAGTACTGCTGGTGCCCTGGTCAATTGCCAGAATGTATGCGGAGTTCATAAAAGTCGTATGAAATATTTAATGAAAAGAAGCTTATTGATTTTTAGAATTGGCTTTATCAATGATTACAGCAAGTAAGATCACAAAACCTTTGACAACTTGTTGCCAGAAAGGAGAAACGTTTAATAGTACAAGACCATTATTGAGTACTCCAATGATGATGGCACCTAACACTGTCCCCATGATACTGCCTTTACCACCGGAAAGCGAAGTACCACCTATCACCACTGCAGCAATAGCATCCAGCTCGTATGTGATTCCTGCATTGGGTTGAGCTGAATCAAGTCTCGATGTAACAATGATACCACCAATAGCAGCCAGTCCGCCAGCTATGGTATAAACAGCGATCTTAATTTTATCAATATTAATCCCTGAAAGTCTTGATGCATTTTCATTGCCACCAATTGCATAAATATACCGTCCAAACCTGGTTTTCCTGGTAAGGAGTACAGCCATTAAAACGATGATACCTGAGATCCATACCGGGACAGGAATACCTAAAAACCAACCAGTCCCAATAAAGGAAAAACTTTCACCTAAACCACTAATTGGAAAGCCCTTTGTCCACAGCATTGTGAGTCCTCTTGCAATAGTGAGCACAGCTAGTGTGGCCACAAAAGGAGGCACTTTAAATCTGGTGATGGTCCAGCCATTAAAAACACCTAAAAGTGCACCTATTAGCAAACCAGCAAGTACAGCTCCAAGAATCGTGAAGCCAACATATAGATTGGCTGAAGGAAATTCAAGACCATTTCTTAGCAAGCCTGCTGTAATCGCTCCAGATAATGCCAATACTGAACCTACAGACAGATCAATACCTGCAGTGAGTACCACGAGGGTCATTCCGGTTGCGATACATATATTAACAGATATCTGCCTCATCACATTCCATGCATTATCTATCGTCAGGAATTTATCAGACAGGATGCTTAATACAAAACACAGAATAAACAGGGCAATCAATGATTGGAACCTCGCTAAAGAACGGGTGTACTTCTTTATACTGTTTTGGCTGTTCAATTTGATTATGGCTTCCATTGATTATATAGTTTTAGGTATGGCTGCTTTTAAAATAACATTTTCGGATGCGCTGCTTACTGGTATTTCAGCGGTCAACCGACCCTCTGATAATACCAGTATCCTGTCGGATATAGCCAGTATTTCAGGTAGTTCGGAAGAAACAACAATGATCCCAATACCTGCATCTGCCAGTTGTAATATGATATTGTATATCTCATTCTTAGCATTGATGTCAATACCACGAGTGGGCTCATCCAGCATCAAAACCTTGGGTTTCTTAGCCAACCATTTTGCCAATACTATTTTCTGCTGATTACCACCACTCAGATTATTGACAGCCTGCTTGTCTGATGGCGTTTTTATTCTCAGTTCTCCGATGTATTTTTCTGCCAGATCACACTCTTTATCATGGTTCAACAAACCTCCGGTTTCAAGATCATCTAGCGTAGTCAGACAAATATTTGTCCGCACATCCATTCCCAATACCAAGCCATCCTTTTTCCTGTCTTCCGGTACCAGAGCTAAACCTGCCTTTATAGCATCAGCTGGCGAAGAGAAATGCATGTGTTTTCCATCGACATAAATACTGCCGACTGTACGCTTTGGATGCAACCCAAAAAGGGCTTCCATCAATTCTGTACGCCCAGCCCCCATCAACCCGAACAGTCCCAATATTTCACCTCTGCCTAATGAAAAAGATATATCCTTCAGAACATTTTCAGCTTTATCTGAATGACGCAAGCTTAAGTTTTCGATGCGGAGTAATTCATCCTTTACAGATTGATCTTCCTTTTGCTTGCGAATGATACTAATGTGCCGGCCAACCATTTTCTGAATCAGGGAATCCTGATCCATTCCTTTCATATCACCGCTTTCAATAGAACATCCATCTCTTAATACAACAAACCGATCGGCAATCCTGAACAATTCATCCAGTTTATGAGAAATGTAAACAATGATCTTATTTTCCTTCCTGAGATTTTCAATAATGCCAAATAGCACATCAACCTCATGATCGCTAATTGCTGATGTAGGTTCATCCATTATGATCACATCTGCATCAATCAGTAAGGCCTTTGCAATTTCTACTACCTGTTGCTGACCTATCTTCAACTGGGAAACAGGAGTATCTGGGTCCAAATCTAATTTTAACCTTTTCAGCAAAGCCTTTGTTCTGTTGCGCATGGCTTCTTTATCTAACAGCCCCCACTTATTTAGGATTTCGCGCCCTAAGAAGATATTCTCCCTGATATTTAAATATGGAATCAGATTTAATTCCTGATGTATGATGGCGATACCACAAGCCTGGGCTTCACGTACTGAAGTAAAATAAACAGGTTCGTCCTTATAAAGGATGCGCCCTTCGTAATCAGGATAAACCCCGGAAAGTATCTTCATGAGCGTTGACTTCCCTGCTCCATTTTCTCCCAAAATGGCATTCACCTTTCCTGGATATAGTTCCATACTCACGTTATTCAACGCGATAACTCCTGGAAACCTCTTTGTTATGTTTTCGACTGCAAGCACGTTGGGTGTTTATGATTAAAGAGTGATGAGTAACTTATTTACTTTCCAGCTTTAAAGTGATAGGGACAACTTCAATATGATCCAGATTCAAATGCGCCTGATTCAATTCGATAGCACCTGAGAATTTTATTCTATCACCGACTTTCCCATTGGCTTTGAAAGAAGGCAAAACTTCACTTCTAACGATCTTATTGATCTCAGCAGACACATTATTAAAGTCCATAGTGCTGTTGAACTCATTGATATTGATTAGACCGGAAGCATCTCTTATAGCATTTCCATAAACAAATTCAGTGGCAATTTCCAGTTGCTTCTGGGTGGTATCACTGATATAAGAAATAGTGGTTGTATTCTCACCGATAGCTTTGATGGTTCCTTCTCCTTTTACCAAGAAGTAACGGATATTACCAATGCCAAGAGCATGTGAGTAAGACAGAAAAGCCTTTGACGGGTCTGATTGAACCAGTTTTAAAAGCGCATCTATTTCAACTGCTTTATCAATGCCGGGCATTAATTTCTTATTAAAGAAATGATGCGCATAGGAGGCAGCGTCAAATTGCTTGACCGCAGATGCGGCCTTTACTTCATCAAGGCTTTTGAAATAAATAGAATTGTAAGCTACTACTATCAAAGCCACAATTGAGAGCGCATATTTGATAACTTTCTTTTGCATGCAATCTGGTTGAAATGGTGAATGGTGAATGGAAAGACTGATTTCTGTTATTTTCCTTCATCCTTCTTACCGTAGGCAATGTAATCGCCGACATTATTCTGCGTAACTAATTCTACTGCGACAGGCATCTTCTTTGGAAACTCACGTTTACCTTTAAAATATTCATCGGCATATTGAGCTGCAGTTTCTGCCATCACTTGTGGAAACTGCATGGCTGTAGCTTCTACTTTACCGTTTTTAATAGCGTCGACGGCATCCTCTGCTCCATCAAATCCAAACACTTTTACATGACCCGCTTTACCTGCCGCCACCAGAGCCTGGTAAGCACCCATGGCCATAGCATCATTGCCACAAAAAACAGCATCGATATCGGGGTTTGCCTGGAGTATAGACTCCAATACTTCCATGGCTTTGTTGCGGTCAAAGTCAGCACTTTGCTGTGCAACCATCTTCAATCCGGGGTAATTATCAACCAGGCTGTGAAATCCTTTGGAGCGGTTCCAAGTATTGTTGTCACTAACTAATCCCAGTAACTCAACATACTTACCTTGCTTATTCAGCTTTTCGACAAAATACCTACCTATGGCGACACAGCCAGAATAGCTATCAGAAAGGATCTGGGAGGTGGCACCATCAGTAGTATTTACTTCGCGGTCCATGCAAAATACAGGCACTTTTGCAGCCTTAGCCCTCATCACATTAGCCACCGAGCCTTCAGCATCTGTGGGATTAAAGAGAATAGCACTATAGCCGGAAGCAATTGCATTTTCAAAATGTTCGGTTTCCAAAGCCGTATTATTTTGAGAATCGAAAATCTTTGCTTCATATCCTAGCTCTTTTGCCTTGGCAGAAGCTTTTTGTGCCAAGAAAACAAACCAAGGATTGTTCAAAGTTGATACAACAACTGCGATCTTTCTGGGTTGGTCTGATGCTGCTTTGTTTTTGCAGCTACTGGTTACAATTAACAGAGATAGTAACAGCAGTAAAAAAGGTTGAGGGAAATGTTTTATCATGGTCAATTATCGTTAGAGATCAGGTAAGCAACCGTTAGTTAAATTAGTAAATCATCCATAAAAACCATGGAATTGACTCCTGTTTATTGTCTTTTTAACAGTTTTAAAGCTGTGGCAACAATGCCTGTTTTTGAAATACCATAATGATTGAATATTTCTGCCTGGGAACCTGTAATTGTATATTCGTCAGGAATACCCATTATTTTAAAGGGGTTAGAATAGCCATTCTGCATCAAAAAAGAAGCACAAGCCTCACCTAAGCCACCGTAAACGCTATGTTCTTCTACTGTAATCACAGGGGCGCCTGTAGAAGCCACTGCAGACAACAGCTCATAATCAAGAGGCTTTATGGTGTGCATGCTCACAACAGTAGTGCTGAGATTGTGTTCCTTCTCCAGCATGATTGCAGCCTGCAGAGATGGATAAACAGTTTCGCCTGTAGCAATGATCGTTAAGGCATCTCCATTTTTGATGATCCTGCCTTTACCAAATTGAAAATCACCATCTTCTGCTGGCTTTAACAAGGGCATTGGTTTTTTACCAAAACGCAGGTAAACCGGGTGATGTATTTCTGCAGCCAGCCTGATGGCCTGTTCTGTTTCGAAATTATCGGCCGGGGCTACAATGATTATATTATTAATGGCCCTCAGAGCAGCAAAATCATGCAGGCTATGGTGGGTAGAACCCAAAGCACCATAGCTAACACCTGCACTGATGCCAATCAGCTTTACCGGATTATCTGAATAAGCAACATCATTTTTAATTTGCTCTAAGGCCCTGGCTGTCAGAAAACAAGCTGGTGAGACAGCGAAAACCTTTTTGCCTGCAGAAGCCAATCCTGCGGCAACTCCAACCAGGTTTTGTTCTGCAATCCCCACCTCAACGATCTGTTGCGGAAATTGCTGTCCATAAGGAGCCAGTTTACCCGAGCCTCTTGAATCGCTGGTGACTGCGATGATATCCCTATCATTCAGGGCCAGCTCTTGCAACGTACCAGCAAATACTTCCAGGTTTGCTTTATCTGTTCCTATAGCTTCAATGATTAATCCCACGATAATACAAATTAGTTGTTTGATGATGTTTTTATAGTGCAGCCATCACTCTATCCAATTCTTCAATGGCAAATGCATATTGCTCTTTACCAGGAACACCATGATGCCATTTGAGGCCATTCTCCATGTAACTGACGCCTTTCCCTTTCACTGTATGTGCGACGATCAGACTTGGTTTCCCCTGCGCAAAAGGAAGGGCATCAAAAGTTTCTTTCAGTTCTTTGATATTATGCCCGTCGACGTGTCTCACTTCCCAGCCAAAACTTTCAAATTTCCTGTCAATGGGATCTGTATTGCATACATCAGCAGTGCGTCCGGAGATCTGTAACTTGTTATAATCTATAATGGCGCAAAGATTATCCAGCTTGTAATGAGCAGCACACAAAGCGGCCTCCCAATTAGAACCTTCAGGTAATTCACCATCCCCCAAAAGGGTAAAAACGCGGTATTTTTTTGCATCCATCTTGGCCGCCAAAGCGGTTCCGACTGAGATGGGCAAGCCATGACCCAAGGCACCGGTATTTTGCTCAATACCTTTTACCTTTCTGGTAGGATGACCAATGTAATGAGACTTGTATCTGCACATTGTTTCCAGATCTGAATAAGGGAAAAAGCCTTTATCAGCCAATACTACAAACAGAGCTTCCACACAGTGTCCTTTACTCTGGATATAGCGGTCCCTATCCGGAGAGGTAAAGTTTCCGGGATCCACATTTAAAACGCAGTTGTATAATACATTTAAGATATCAATGCAGGATAAACTTCCCCCTGTATGACCAGCCTGGGCGCCTACTATATACTTCAATATGCTTTTGCGGTAGGCAACTGATTTCTGTGCTAATTCTTTTTCCGTCATAGAAAATCCCCCACACCCCCACCCCCTAAAGGGGAGCCTATACACACTCCTCTTTCAGGGAAAAGGATTTAATATTATTTACTTATTTAGAATTATTGTTGTTGTGGACATGCTCAATTGAAGTTCCCTACCGTCAATGGATCAGGCGCGGAATTGTGATGATATACATCCCATCCCATATAATTCCCAAGAGCTTCTTTTAAAATACCTGCGGTGTTGGAAGCATTCATGACTACATGGTGCTCAAAACCATTGCGACAAACAAACTGCATCAATCTTTGCAAGTTTGGAATCTTCGCAACAGCCCTGGTTCCAAAAGTGTTCAATTCGTCATCGGTTAATGCGCCTTCGCCTATATATGCTTTGATAATGCCTTTAGGATCATCCGTGCTGATTCGTCCATAAGTAAGCGGCGATGCCGGGGTGCGGCCTGCCAATGCTCCATAAGTATTTTCTTCACCTATGGTTGTGCCCAAAATTGGAGCAGTGCTGATTTCAATGTCGGGCAGAAATGATTTAGCCCAGTTACCACAGTGGAATAAAACACATTTTTCATCATCATTTGCATAGTTGTTATTCCAATCCACCAAAGCACTTGGCGAACCTGAAGCTAACTGCATCGCATACATGCTTAAAGTGCCAGTTACATCTACTTCGCAGGCACTGGGAAGCATATTCTCGCTCATGATGCTCATGCTGGTACATACATTACAGCCATAGTTTTGCTGCAATGAGGTCCAGCACTGGATAGCAGTTGCATCCAAGGCGTATTCATCCATAAAGGAATTAAGCGCCACATCCAATTTTGCAATCTGGACCAGCTTCTCGTGCGGCGTACGGCCTGAAGGAGCATAACTTTTTATTTTCTCCATTCTTTCCACAACTGTTTTATCAGCAAGGGAAAGCTTATTAGCATGCCCCAGGATTTGCGATAGATCTACAGTAACTACAGAAATGCCATTGCGCTGTAATATCTTTTCACTATATCTCACTGTATTAAAGGCACCAGGGCGGGCACCCACAGCTCCAATACGCACTTTTTTCAATCCTCTAACCACGCGGCAGGTAGCGGCAAAGTCAGAAAGATCCTTGAGGAAACCGGGATCTGAAGGATGCACTACATGTTTTGTTGTGAGAGAAAACTTGATCCCGTACTGGTAAAAATTATTGCATACGGAAATCTTACCACACCAAGCATCCCTTCTACGGGCTACATCCAGTTTATTTAAATCATCAGGGTAGGCTTGTACCAATACAGGCACGTCCAGTCCTGCAAGTTTTATCGTATCAGCTACGCCTTTCTCATCGCCAAAGTTGGGTAGCACTACCAGAATACCCATGATTTCATCAGCGAATGTTCTGAACAATGCAGCACATTTTTGGGCCTCCTGGTATGTTTCCACACCACCCAGTTTAGTAGCGCTTTCTTCGAGCATTATTGGTTTGATACCAGTTTTGGCAAAAGCTTCCAAAAGGTCGGAACGGCACTCTCCCACCAGTCTATCAGGGAAAAAATCCCTGTTTCCGATTATAACACCCAGTGTAATTTTTTCGTTGTTCTTTTTTAGCATATTTGAGTCTTTAGCCTGCTATGATCAACTCAATTTCATGGTCTTTAAACACCTGCTTGAATTTATCCTCAATAGCAGCATCAGTAATAATGTAATCGATCAATGATAAAGCCCCGAGGCTGGCAAAAGCACTCTTACCAATCTTAGTGGAATCGGCAACCAAGAAAGTGGTATCGGCTGCATCAATCATTGCCTTTTTAACCACCAAGTCACTGATACTTGGGTAAGTAAGACCAGCCTTCAGAGAAATACCTGCTGTAGCCAGGAATAACTTCTGCACATTAATGCCCTTGAAAAAGTCGGCCGCTTTCTGGCCAGTAAGGGACAAAGTTGGAGGCTTGAATTCCCCGCCAGTTACAATGACTTCAATACCTGGTTCTGCACCCAAGAGCAAGGCAATATTTAAAGCATTCGTTAGTACTGTCAGGTTTTTGAAACCCTTCAATTTCTTTGCAATCTCTGTAGTGGTAGTACCAGAATCCAAGATGATCGTATCGCCACTCTCAATGTATTCCAGGCATTTGCTTGCTATCAACTCCTTCTTTTCCATATTCTCCTGATTAGCCAGAGAAAATGCCTGCACCTGATCCTTAATATTTTTTAGAAAAGCGCCTCCGTGCTCCTTTATCACTAGACCATCCCTTTCCAACTTTTCAAGATCCTGGCGAATGGTCACTTCAGTTACCTTGAAGATTCTTGCAAGGTCAATGACCTTGGCGGAACCATCTTCCTTTATTAATTCATAGATTTTCTCCCGCCTTTGATTTGGAATCATAAATCCAAGTAGTTTCTTTTTTGTTTAAAAATAATAATATTCTATGAAATAACCCAATAAAATCGAAAATAAAAGAAAAAAATAGTAAAAAATAGGAACAACAAATGATTCGAATCTACCAGAGGCGGACAAGTTTGAATGAAGAATGGGAGAAAGGGAATGATATAAGGATATTAGGGTATGGGTTGGGTGAAAAATGGTTTCTAGGCTCAAGTACGGCTATGATACGGCTAAGGTACGGCTCAAGTACGGCTCAGGTACGGCTCAGGTATGGATTCAGGGTCAAGAGGAAGGGAGGGGTCAAAATCTGTTTCGTGCACTAAGTATACTTGAAGTGTGCTTGATGAGTGCTTGATCTATACACCAAACCTACTCCAGCTATGTAAAAGAGGGGAGATTTGGGGGATTTCGGATTTGGGAATTTAGTGATGCTGAGGTAAACAAATACCAAACTAGTAGAGCAGCTATGGCTTTGATATGGAGTTAGTACGGGGTAGACAGGGAGTAACACCGGAGTATCTATGGAGTAAGGTCTCTATAACATCTCTATAACATCTCTATAAGGTCTCTGTAAGGTTGGGGTGGAAATGAGAAAAGTAGTATCTAAAATGTAAATATAAAACTGAGGTTGGGTGAAACGAAGGAGAAAAGAGCTATGCTGATTTGGATGAATCAGGAGGCGGAAGGATGAGGAATATGGTGTTGAGGCGTTTGGTTGGTGAGGTGGCGAGAAAGGAAAAACCCGGTTTATAACCTTAATTGGTTATAAACCGGGTTGCTGCTTAAATAAAAATCAACTTAGTACTAATAACCAGGATTTTGTGGTGCCAGGTTGGGATTCTGGTTCAGTGAATATTGTGGCACGGGCAGTAATAATTTATTAGCATTCACTGCTTTTCCTTTTGCAGTAAGTACAGCGACTGCACGACCTGTTCTTTTTAAATCGAACCAACGTTGATATTCAAGGGCAAACTCCATGCGTCGTTCATGTTCAACGGCAAGATCAATTGTTGGGTATTTGACGGCAGGATATCCGGCTGAACCAAAAAGCGGAAGTCCAGCTCTTGCCCTTACCCTGTTCATGTATTGCGGATCGCCGGTAGCCTCGGTAAGCAGCAACAACACATCAGCGTAACGCAGTACTATGAAATTATTGTTGCAGGCTTCTGCTCCTCCATCAAGCGGCGCCGTAAGGTCCACCCATTTTTTATTGAACTTGATAGGAACAAAAACACCGCCTTTAGTATAACCAGTATAAAAAGACGCATCCTTGCGCGTGTCACCATCCTCATATTCATTGTATAAATCATCCGTCACCATATTCATTCCACCGCCATATTTTGTAATGGAAAAATTTTCAAAAGGCGCAAAAGCTGGCCAGAAAGAACTGTAAGGATTGGCAGCACCACCCAGGTATTGAATTTCAAAAATCGACTCTTTAGTGTTTTTTTGGGCTGTTGTATTTCCCCATAAGGAAGTGAAAGAAGGCAACAAGTCGTATTTAGAACCACCATAACTGTCTACCACTTCCTTCAAGATTTGCGCAGCCTTGGCTTTATCACCCATTGTAAGATATACTTTACCCAACAATGATTTAGCCGCACCTTTGGTCGCTCTTCCTTTGGCAGGCTCACTGCTTGGCTCTGTTAGATCAGTAGCTGCCGCCTTTAATTCCTCTACAATAAAATTATACACATCTGCCTTAGGAGTCCGCTTCATAGCATAAGCCTCCTCGCCAATGATCGGTTTTGTAACCAGCGGCACATCGCCATATAACTGAACCAAGTTGAAATAATACAATCCCCTCAAAAATTTCATCTCGGCGATGATTTGTTTTTTATATGCATCATCCAGGTCAGCATCTACTATTTTATCCAATACAATATTTATCTGGTACATGGAGGTATAATAATCAACCCAAAACTGATAAACACCTGTATTGTTTGACGCAACGGTATAATCGCGGAATGCCTGCTGATCCACAATGGTAAACGAACCAGAAATAGCCAAGGTGGAGACAGTAGCATTATCAGACATTAATTCACCGGTAAACGACATAGCCCCCTTGGGTGCGTAAATTGTATATAAAGTTGCGTAAGCAGCATTGGTAGCCAGGTCAAAGTCGCTCTTGGTCTTAAAGACTGCATTTGTATTAGCGTTAGATATAGGGCTTAACTCAAGAAATGATTTTTTGCAACTGCTTATTAGTACCAATAATGCGAGTATATATGCTATTTTAGAATATTTCATTTTACTAACTTTTTAAGTTCGTGGACAATTTTAGAAATCCATCTTAACGCCGAAGGTTACAATTAAAGGAATCGGATAAGCTCCGTAGTCGGCCCCTAGTAACAAGCCCGGAGGATTGCTTGAATTGCCACCGTTAGCACCTGGTACAGAAGAAGTGCCGACAGAATAGGTACTGTTTTCCGGATCATAACCCACATAATCGCTGAACACATATACGTTTTCTGCATTAGCATATACCCGCACATTTTTAATAGGAGTCTTTTTAAGAACAGAGTTTGGCAAAGAATAAGAGGCTCTCAAGTTTTTAATTCTTACGAAGGTGCCATCCTCCATCCAATAGTTAGAGTATCCTTGTATAAAAGCGGCTTTACCTTGAGCGTTGGCAGAATAAGTGGCATAAGGTTTAAATGTTTTGCCATCGCCGGGTTCCTGTTCGGATTTCCAATAGTTTGTTACAGAAGCATAGGAATTACGGCTATCGTTCCAGAACTTGCTGAAACGGGTCTGCTGATTCCATATCTCACTACCAAACACGCCTTGCAGCATAAAGGAGAATTCAAAGCCTTTATAACGAAGTGTATTGGTAAGACCTGCGGTAAAGTCGGGCTGGATATTACCTAAAATAGTACGGTCATTGATGTCAATCTTTTTATCACCGTTCACATCCCGGATGATTGGATCACCAGGTGCCGCACCGGCATAATGTATGGATTTATCAACCTCGCTTTGGTTGTTGTAGATACCATCAAAAATATATCCTTTGTAATTGGATATGGGCTGACCTACTTCTGTTACGAAATAACCCCATTCATCTATTTCAATAGGCGCATTGTTAGGCCCTAATTTCAATACTTTATTCCTATTGATTGATAAATTGAAATCAGTACTCCAGGTAAAAGCCCCGCCATCAATATTTTTTGTGGACAGGCCGAATTCAAAACCCTTGTTTTCCATGCTGCCAATATTGGTCAATTGCGTTGTAAAACCAGTATAAGCAGGCACAGGTACGTTCAACAACATGTCTTTTGTTACAGACTTATAGGCATCTATGGTAATATTGATCCGGTTTTTTAATAAAGCCAGGTCGGCACCTATGTTATACTGGCCTGTTTTTTCCCATTTAAGACCAGGATTGGAGATAGATATCGTACGCAAACCGTTTACAACTGAAGTACCGTTCACATAACGGGAAGTACCCAGCAAAGAAATGGAGCCATAATTTGGGATCAGGTTGTTACCTGTTTGTCCATAGCTCACCCTGAGTTTTAAGGTATTGATGGCCGCCATATTGCGCATGAAGCCTTCATCGGAAACCAGCCAGGCAGCAGAAACGGAAGGGAAAGTACCCCACTTGGAATCTTCACCAAACCTTGAACTACCATCACGACGCAGCGTAGCATTCATGAAATACCTGTTTTTAAATCCATAGCTCACCCTGCCTAGCATGGAAAGCAATGACCATTCTTCGGCGAAATTTGCATTGGCTGGTTTGGTAATGGTACCTGCAGCATTGATTGTTCGAACCAGGTCGTTGGGGAAATCAGTCCCATTGATGGCGGTGTTTTCAAACCTGTTCTTTTGTGAACTATAACCGGCAACAGCACCCAACGTATGATCACCAAATGTTTTATTGTAAGTAGCAGTAAATTCAGCAAGCCAGTTCAGGTTTGAAGTAGTTTTTACAGACGCCTGTGCAGGCAACACACTTGAATAACCGTAACCCTGGCCAGCTTCCCAATACCAGTTGTTATTAGTATTGGTCACGTTTCCGTTACCGCTGGCACGCAGGGTAAGATCCTTGATAGGCTTAACTTCCAGGTAAGCATTTGCCAGCGTATTATATGTCTTGTTTAATTTGTCGGCATAGGAAATCAAGGAATGCGGGCTCCATAATTGCACGCCAAATGTTTGAAAACGTTTCCAGGTAGAATTAGGATCTAAAAAGCCAAGATATCCATTTTCATTGTATTCCGGGAAAATAGGATCACTTTGCAATCCCAGGCTCACTACATCACTTTTACCAGAGGTTCCGTCGGTACGGTCATTTGTCCCAGTAAAAGCAATGTTTAAACCAGCTGTTACCCGATCTGATATTTTTTGCCTGATATTGGAACGCAGGGAAAGGCGTTTATAAAAATTTTCAATCAACACGGCTTTTTGATCCAGATAGCCCACAGAAAAGAGGTAACTGGTTTTATCTGTACCTCCATTTAACGATACCTGAGCATTGGACATTGGTGCTGTCTGGTACATTACATCCTGCCAGTCAGTGCCTTTGCCAAACTGCGCAGGATTTGTCAGAAAATCGTCAGGGATCATATAGTTTTTTGCACCACTAACCAGAGACCGTTTAGCATTATCATCAGTAGGTTTATTGTTCACAGGATCCAATAAAACCCATGCATTATTCCTGGCATCAATGTAATATTTAATCCACTCCTGCGCATCCATCATATCCACCTTGCGAGTCACTTTGCTGATTCCTTGCTCATAGGCAACATTTACCTGTGTTTTACCCGCCTTGCCCAGTTTGGTAGTAACAATGATCACACCGTTGGCTCCCCGGGAGCCATAAATTGCAGAAGAAGCTGCATCTTTCAAAATCTCAACAGACTGAATATCCTGCGGATTGATCTGGTTCAGATCAAAGTTTTCCAATGCCATTCCATCCACTACATATAATGGTGTAGTTCCAGCGGTAATCGAACTGTTACCCCGAATTTTGATGGTAGGGCCGAAACCAGGAGCGCCCTGAGATGAAGCAATCTGGACCCCCGGAACTGTACCTGCCAGAGATTGTGCTACGTTAGAAAAAGAACGGTCCTTAAACTCATCATATCCCACCGAAACAACCGCACCTGTAACGGCACGTTTCTTTTGGGTACCGTAACCAATCACTACAACGTTTTCCATGGCTTTTGAATCTGTGCTCAGGTTGATGGCAAGCTCCACTTGCTTACCCACAGCCACTTCCACCTCCTTGAAACCCACGAAAGAAAAAATTAAAACAGATTCATTACCAGGCACGTTGATGGAAAACCGACCATCTGCGCCGGTGGAGGTACCCTGGTTACCCCCTTTTACCTTGACACTTACACCGGTCATCGTTTCCCCGTTTTCAGAATTTGTAACACGCCCTTGAATCTGACGTGATTGCGCATGAACTGCCGTAATCAATAGCATGGCAAAAAAGAAGAGAAGACATTGTTTCATATGACAACTTTTTGTTTAATGAGCATAGTTTAACTACACCCTTTTTCTTTTGAAAATGGCTACTAAAAAATTGAAATAAACCAGATTGAATTATGGAATGACTATTTGTGTTCGAAAATCTTGAAGGGCTGGAGTTTTGTCTTTCAGTGCAATCATTTTCGTTGTTTTTCGTTTTGAAAAGTTAAAGCACATTTTGGTTTAAAAAAAATATTTTTCGAAAATTTTAGAAAATAAAGGAAAGAAATTAGCGCTAGTATTTGATTATCAAACAATAACTTCCGAGATTATTGAGGGAATCGGGGCTATGGGAAAGGCAAGATAAGTTCCCATAATTGCGCACCTCGGTACTTCGAGGAAGAAAAAGAAAAGAAATTAATAGAAGAAAATACAAAAATAAATAGCCCTTTACCTGTTGAAGCAATGGGCTATTTATTAAAAAATATCTTGATTATTTACCCAGGAAGTCTTCTATAATGGTTTGTAACTCTTGTAGCCTGGAATAATTGACACTATAATGTATCTGTTTTCCATTTCTTATTGTGTTTACGCAACCAGCTTTTCTTAAAATAGCCAGGTGCTGAGAGGCTACAGATTGCTCCAACTTCAGCGTTGAATAAATATTGGTTACAGAAGTCCGGCCTTGCTCATTAATATAGTTCAATATTTGCTGCCTAAGCTCATGGTCAATGGCTCTTAACAGCAGCCTGGCCTTTCTGATCTGCATTTCATTAATAAGTAATGGACTTACTTCTGGTGATAAGGTTTGTACCATAGCAGTAGAGATTATATTTACATAAAAGTAATCATGTATCATTGTTTCATGCTGGCAAATCATCATATATAAGGAATTCTAATGAGATTTTAATCTCAGCAGCATCAATCTTTTTTGCCTATTGCATTTTACACGCCAGTTTATTATCTTGTTTTTATGACTATTCACGATTTTAAAATCCTCGATGATCATCAGAAAGCAACCGCTTTAGTTGATGAGGGTGTGTTGATCGGGAAAAGGGACTTGCTGTTTTACCTAGTGTTTTTATACCAGGTAGAAGGGTTTTACGTGGAAGTGCTCTATAGCATTAAATCAAAAAAAGTGCACAAGTTCAGAGCATTTGAAAATGTAGGATTACTAGATCCTTATCTCTCAAAAATTGATATTTCAGAACTACATGTATCACAATAGATTCAATTTTTCCATTCAACTCATATCATAAAACAGTAAATTCTCTTCAACACAAGGCTGATCCAAGTATCATTTTTTAAAATAAGCTCATCATTGAAATTATTCATACTTGAAAAAAGTATCGAAAATTGATAAAATAATACCAAAAATTGATAAAAATTGATTAGCGGTACACCCAAAATAATTGTACGTTTGACACGTACTATTTGTCATTAAGGGTTGCCTGCATTTCTATGCGGGCTTCCTGTGCATTAAACAGAAGCTTTTTAACTCATCAGCAATACATTTACACTTCTTTGTAAGATATTAAAGGCAATTTCCGCCATAAGGTTTTCTTTATCGAGTGTCGGGTTCACTTCAGTTATTTCCAGGCAACAAACTTTTCGGTTCTGCATTAGTTTACTTACCAGGTCTTCGGCCTCTCTTTCTCTTAAGCCATTGCTTACAGGTGTACCAGTTCCTTTACTAATCGTAGGATCAAGGCTATCTACATCAAAAGAAACATAAATATCAGTACAGTCGCTAAGGTAGCGTGTAATTTGGCGAATCACCTGTTCTACACCTTTATTGCGCACTTCTTTGGTAGTAATGACTTTGATGTCGTATTTATCAATCAAATGCTTTTCTTCTTTTTCATAATCACGTAAAGAGACCAATACAATATCTTCAGGCAGTACTTTAGGAGATATTTTACCAATATTTTTCAAACTGCTCCAACATTTTGTAATATCAGAATCCAGGTCGTGCACCGAAGATTCTTTATTGTCTTCACCTATGGTTGCAGCCAGTGGCATGCCATGCATATTTCCGGAAGGAGTGGTATATGGAGTATGAAGATCGGCATGAGCATCGATCCAAATCACCCCCAGCTTGCTTTGAGGCTTTGCTATTTTAACACCAGCAATAGATCCGGCTGCATTACTATGATCCCCACTAAGGATGACTGGGAAGAAATTACTTTTAATGGTCTCAGCAACTGCTTTACTCACTTTTTCGCACATAGTAATTACGCCTTTGATGCGTTTAGCATATGGCGATTCTATGGGTTCAAATAAGAGTTTATTTTCATGCTGTATTTTTTCGGAAGGGAAATGGATAAAAAAACTGCTCATAAAATCTAAAGCTGCAATTTTAATTGCATCAATCCCAAGGCTTGCGCCTCGCGTTCCCGCACCTACTTCAGATGGCACTTCAATCAGCTTAATGTTCTTCATGCAAGGTGAAATTCAATTTACAATATACAATTTACGGTTTATCGCACACTGCAAATTGTATATTGTAAATCTAACTACATTATTCATGCGCAGCTAAAATAGGTATGGAACTTTCAAAGGCAAGCCTTTTCGTAGTGCTACCTTTGAAGACACTGTTCAGCAAAGAATGGTGCCGGGGAATTGTAATCAGCAAGTCTATGTTTTTATCCCTAACAAATGTGAGGATCGTATCTTCCACATCAAAGGTGCCTATAAAGTAAAACTCAGGGTTAAACTCTTTAAACAATTCCAATAAGCGTTCTCTTTTTTCCAGGTATTCCTCTGTTAATGACACATAATGTTCACTGTTTACATTAACGATGTGCAGGGTGGGCCTGCAAAGCCTTAGTATATTTTTTATAGGTTCCAGGGGCAGACTGGTTTGCTCGTCTTTATAATCGTAGGTAAGCGCTACATTTTTAACTTCAGAAAACCGGGCTGAGGGTGGAACAATCAAGACAGGACAGACATTTCTCTCTACCATTTTCAGGGTGTTGCTCCCAAAAAGCACTTGTTCCAGTTTATTTTTTCCGCTAATACCCATGACCACCAAACGGGCATCTAAATGCCGGACCAAGCGGCTCAGGCTCTCAATAAAATCGTCGCTTTCCTGCCAACGGCATTCTATCTTAACAATACCTACAGACAGTATTTCGTCCTTAAGCTGATGCAGGTATTCAATCACTTCATCTTTTTCATCAGGGTCGGAATACACATGGAATAAGACCAATATTGTATCATAATTGCCGGTCAACATTTTAGCTGTATAAAAAGCAGCATTATTGGCGGTGGTAGAAAAGTCGGTGGGTACAATGACGGTCATAGGAATTTGTGGTTTTAGTAATTTATGTTAAGATAATGCGGAAAAAGGAATTTACTAAACGGGTTTATTGTTAAAATCGTTAACAGTTTGCTGTTTCATAAAATAAAATTCCCAAATTTCCAAACTGTTATCTTTGCCCGTTAAAATTATTACTAATAAGTGCGACTGAAATCTTTAGAAATCAAAGGGTTCAAAAGCTTTGCTGATAAAACCCTTGTCAACTTTGATGAAAATATTACCGGAATTGTCGGACCCAATGGTTGCGGCAAAAGTAATATTGTTGATAGCATACGCTGGGTAATCGGCGAGCAAAAGATCAGCCACTTGCGCTCCGAAAACCTAGAAAGCCTTGTATTTAACGGCTCTAAAACCCGTAATGCCAGCGGCCTTGCAGAGGTGAGTCTTACTTTTGAAAATACAAGGAACCTTTTACCTACAGAGTTTAATACTGTAACGATCACCCGGAAGTTTTTCAAAAGTGGAGAAAGTGAATACCGTCTAAATGATGTGCAATGCCGATTGAAAGACATCCAAAATCTTTTTATGGATACGGGTGTCTCAACGGACAGCTATGCTATTATTGAGCTTGGGATGGTGGACGACCTGATTAAGGACAAGGAAAACAGCCGCCGCCGCATGCTGGAACAGGCTGCAGGTATCAGTATCTATAAAACAAGGAAAAAGGAAGCCAAGCAAAAGCTGGATGCAACTGAACAAGATCTTGCCCGTATAGAGGATTTACTTTTTGAGATCAACAACCAGCTTAAAACCCTGGAAAACCAGGCCAAAAAAGCCCAGAAATACTACGAGATCAAGAAAGATTACCGTGATATTAGTATTGAACTGGCAAAGGCTTCCCTTGAAGGCTTTAACCTTACCTATAAAGATTTAAACGAAAAACACGATAAAGAAACTGATCAACGTATAGTTCTTGAGTCGGAAATTGCAACCTCAGAGGCCGCACTGGAAGAAGAAAAAGCCGGGTTCATAGAAAAAGAAAAGGCGCTTCATGACAAGCAGTTGAGTTTTAACGAGCTGGTACAGCAGGTTCGTACCAAAGAAAATGAAAAAAACCTGGCTTCCCAGCGGCTGGAACACCTCAAGGAAAGGGAAACAGGGTTGGCTGCATTCCTGCAGAAGGCAGCAGGACAAAGTGCAGGCATACAGGAGAGCATCAGTTTTACACAACAGCAGATAGCGGATGAAGAAGAGTCTTTGAACGATTTGACTGCACAATTGGAAGAACTGAGAACCGCTGTTGATGCCAAACGCAAGATTGCTGACGAGAACCGCTCTACCCTGAACAACCTTCGTACGGCCCACCAACAGGTACAGCGCGACCAATTTGATGCGGAGAAGAAAGTAGCTGTTGCGGACACCTCCATTCAAAATGTGCAACGCGCCATTTTCCAGTTGGAAGAAGAACGCGAAGCCCGCGACCAGCAGATCCAGCTCCTCGAAATGGAAAAGGCCTCGAAAGAAAAACAACTGGCAGAAAAGCAACTGGAACTGGAACAATTACAGGAGCATTATCAAAATACAAAGGAGCAAATAGCAGAGACCCAGGCACTCCTGGAAAACTTGCGACACCAATTGGCCGAGGAGAACCGTAAGCTTGATGCCAAGAAGAACGAGCACGACCTTCTGAAAAGCCTTGTAGATAAAATGGAAGGCTACCCGGAAAGCGTAAAATTCTTACACAATAATCCCGGCTGGAACCATACATCCCCTATCCTTTCCGATATTATATATGTGAAGGAGGAATACAGGGCTGCCGTGGAAAATGTATTGGAACCTTACCTAAACTATTATGTTGTAGCTAACCTGCAAGAAGGTCTGCAGGCAATTCACCTGCTGGATGCTTCTAAAAAAGGGAAAGCCAACTTTTTCCTGCTGGATGAAATCAATAGAAATGGCTTCAATAAAGACGGTCACCAGCCACCAGGCACCATTGCAGCCCTCGACGTCATTGAAGTGGATGCTCAATACCGCAGCCTAGCTGAGCGGCTCCTTGGCAATGTATATATTGCTGATGATGAGTCGGTTTTAGAAGCCAGTCACGATGCTGTGCTCCTAGAAAAACATGGCAAATATGTAAAAGGGAAATATGCTCTTACCGGAGGAAGCGTAGGCTTATTTGAAGGCAAAAAGATTGGTCGCGCCAAAAACCTGGAAAAGCTGCGTGAGCAGATCATAGCCCAACAAGCCATTGTAGATGATTATAATGAGCAAATCAAACTGAGGCACCAGGAAGTTATTGATCTTAATTCCAATCTCAAAGAGCACCTGATCCGCGAGACAGAACGGGAATTACAACAGTGGAACAACCAAGTATTTGGTCTACAAAGCAAGATTGAAAACCTTCAGCAGACCCAGGCGCAGTCCCGCAGAAGACTGGAAGACCTGGAGGACCAACTGGACCAGTCCCATACTTCTATAGAATCTGTACGCCATGACTTAACGACACTAAACCAGCAATTAGCGGACAATTCAGAGCAATTGCAGAAGTCGGAATCAGCATACCGCACCATTGAAGTTCAGTATAATGAAGTAAATGAACAATTCAACAATCTGAACCTTCAGGCAACCCGCCAGCAAAGCAAACTCAACGCTTTGAAACAGGAGTTGCAGTTTAAGACCAACCAACTGAAAGACCTGGATGCACAGGTTCAGAATAATTCAAAGCAATTGGCAGAAACTTCAGAAAGTATTGCTCAATCGGGCATTAACCTGACGGAATTTGAAGAAAGCCTGCATGAATTAATGCACCGCAGAGAAGAAGAGCAAACGGCTTTGAATGAAGCTGACCAGGCTTATTACATTTTACGTAACCAGTTGAATACCAAGGAAAGTGAACTCCGCCATAAAACAAAAGAAAAGGAAATGGTAGAGCACTTGCTGAGCGAGATCAAGGATAAGCTCAATGAGGTAAAACTGCAATTGGCCGGTATGAAAGAGCGCCTCCATGTTGAATTCAGGATCAACCTGGAGGATATCCTGGATGAAGAGCGCGAAACAGAAACACCGGTTGAAGAACTCCAGGAAAAATCGGACAGAATGAAAAAACGCCTGGAAAACCTTGGGGAAGTGAATCCTACCGCCATTGAAGCTTTTGAGGAAATGAAGAAGCGTTACGACTTCATTGTGGAGCAAAAGAACGACCTGGTGGAGGCCAAGCAAAGTTTGATGCAAACCATTGCCGAGGTAGAGTCGACAGCCAACCAGAAATTCCTGGATACGTTCAACCAGGTACGGGAAAACTTCCAGAAAGTATTTAAAGCCCTGTTTACAGAAGATGACCAGTGTGACCTGATCCTCGAAAACCAGGACAATCTTGCTGAAACAGGTATAGATATTATTGCCAAGCCCAAAGGCAAGCGGCCCAGTAGCATTAACCAGTTGAGTGGAGGAGAAAGGACCCTTACTGCCACAGCACTCCTGTTTGCTATTTACCTCATCAAACCAGCGCCTTTCTGTATCCTGGACGAGGTGGATGCTCCCTTGGATGATGCCAATGTAGGAAAGTTCACAAAAATGATCCGTGAGTTTAGCCAGAACTCGCAGTTCATCATCGTAACACACAATAAAACGACCATGAGTACGGTTGACGTTATATATGGTGTTACGATGCAGGAACCTGGTGTAAGTAAGCTTGTGCCAGTGGATTTCAGGAGTTTGGCGAACTAAATTCTAAACCAGGATTAGGTGTTTCTTTAATAGAATGTACTGATCGATGCTTAGGCATTATTTAAAATTTGGAAGATGAGGACAATTGTTCTTTTACTGGTATCTAATGTATTTATGACGTTTGCCTGGTACTACCACCTTAAACATACAGGCTGGCCTCTTTGGAAAGCAATTGCATTCAGCTGGTTCATTGCTTTTTTTGAATATTGCCTGATGGTACCTGCTAATCGCTATGGATTTACAGGAGGGTTCAGTGCTTTCCAGTTAAAAATGATCCAGGAAGTCATTACACTGGTGGTATTCAGTGTATTCGCAGTATGGGCTTTGGGAGAGCCCTTCCGTTTGAATTATTTGATCAGTTTCGGCCTGCTGCTTGGCGCGGTTTATTTCATGTTTAAGAAATAGCTTTTACTTTAAAACTGTAAAAGCAAGAAATCTGTTAATTGGCTCTAAAAGAGCAATTTTAAGAATAAGAAAAATTATTTTTGAAGACGAACTTATCGATATGAAAACTTTCTTTTCTTTCTTTTTCTTACTGATCACATTTTCCATATTTGCCCAAGAAAAACCCGAAGGCCTATTTATTAACTCCAAGGCACCGGAATTTAAACTTCAAGACCAGAGCGGGGTGGATATAAGCTTAAAGGAATTGCGCAAAAAGGGCCAGGTTGTAATGATCTTTTACCAAGGCAACTGGTCGCCATATTGTAACAAGGAGCTGTTACGTTTCCAGGATTCTTTACAGTTCATTACAGACAAAGGTGCCAAGGTGATTGCGATCACGCCGGAAGCCTCTGAAGGTATTTCCAAAACCATTGAAAAGACCAAAGCGGTTTTCCCAATCCTTTATGATGAAGAAATGAAGGTATCCAAAGCCTACCAGGTAGCATATGAAGTGGACGAAAGAACCCTCAACAGACAGAAAAGCTTTGGTAATGACCTGTTAGCTGTAAACAATCAAAAACTGAAAGCTTTTTTACCAATTCCGGCTGTTTACATTATTAATAAAGAAGGGACTGTAACCACCCGATTTTTTGAAACAGACCCTCGCAAAAGACCATGGGTGAGGGAAGTGTTGCAAGAACTCAAGTAAATGTTTCGAATCCGCCAAAGGTGGACAAGTTTGAATGACGAATTGGTACGGGTTGAAGAGGCCTTTGCTCATTCGTCATTTTTCTATCCCAATAAATCAGCGTTCTGAGCGTACTTTATTTGAACTTTTTGTCATTGGGGTCGAAAGCAATTTTTCCAACCTTCCCTCCGCCACCGACTAAAAAAATGGAAGCTCCGTTCCGGGCATTGCCGCAGGCATGAAACCCCTCTTTGCTAATCAGCTGCCAGTGATTGCCTCCGTCATAAGAATAATCTACACCGGTAAGCCCACAGGAGATGAGGCGGGTTTCGGATAAATATATTACACAGCTCCTATAACCATGCGGAGGCTCTTTTGGAGCCATCCAGCTCCTGCCTCGATCCTTTGAGAAAAAACAATTTAGGGAGTCGGACGCCGGATCATTAAAATCGCCGCCAACTACCATTAAAGTTTTACCACCTTTGCGCTTGTTGGCATCCATTACAGCCACCGAATTAGCACCCGTGGTCTGTTTTCCCTGGATAACGGGAAGATCCATCACCTGGTCGCGTATGAAAATCCTTGAGCGAATGCCACCAGATACAAATACCGCTTCATCCTTATCCAATACTGCTATGTTCGTTCCACTGGCAGCAAAAAAAGACTCCCCACTGTCGGCCCGTGGTTTATATTGATCAGGGATTTCCATCCAGCTATCACCGCCGTCGAAAGTGCGGGCAATAAATATTTTACCATCAATAGGGTCACCGATCGCAATGCCCGCTTGTTCGTTCCAGAATTCAAGCGCATCCAGGAACATTCCCTTTGTATTGTTTTGATATACAGTTTTCCAGGTTTGTCCTCCATCCACTGTTCTCAAAATAAAGGCTGGGGCGTCAATGGCAATCACTACAGCTGTAGTGGCGTCAAAAGCATGGATGTCCCTAAAGTCCCTTTTTTCAAACCCATTTACAGCCACCCATTTCCATGTTTTACCGCCGTCTGTACTTTTCCCGACCGTGCCATTGCTGCCGCTTACCCAGATTACCCTGTCGTTTACAACGCTTAGCCCACGAAGGCTGGTTTTTGTGCCCTGTGTAATGATTTCGACTTTAGGAACTTTGATTTGTGAATAAGAAGTGAAAGCAAGAAAAACGAAAAAAAGGAGGTAAAGTAGCTGTTTCATAGTGGCTGAAAGTTAAGACTTCCCAATCTCTTCTTTAAATATTTGATAAAGGGTAGGGCGTTCCACTTAAATTTAAAGATATTTGCGACTTAGAAATTTTAAATCACTAAAATTATCCCTATCGGGATCGGTGGTCATTATGTTTTTACTCGCAATTGATTGGTCGGCATTTTTTGCTAATGTAGGGCAGTTTATCCTGGCATTTTCCATATTGGTGATCCTGCATGAACTAGGACACTTTTTACCTGCCAAGTGGTTTGGCTGCAGGGTAGAAAAATTCTATTTATTCTTTAATCCTTGGTTTTCATTTTGGAAAAAGCAGATTGGAGAAACAGAATATGGACTGGGATGGGTGCCACTGGGAGGTTATGTAAAGATTTCCGGCATGATTGACGAAAGCATGGACAAGGAGCAAATGAAACTGGAGCCACAGCCCTGGGAATTTCGCAGTAAACCTGCCTGGCAAAGGTTAATCATTATGATTGGCGGGGTTGTGGTCAACTTTATCCTGGCTTTTGTGCTGTTTGCCATGATCTTATTTGTTTGGGGTGAGGAAAGATTGCCGGTTAAAAACCTGAAATATGGCCTTGCGACAGATTCTCTGGCCACTTCCGTAGGTTTAAAAGATGGAGATATCATAACTGCCGTTAACAATGAGCCTTTGGTGTTTATGAACAATTTACCCAAAGAGTTGATGCTTACGGATGCAGTTACCTTGGAAGTAAACAGGAATGGAAAAGATACTACATTGAAACTACCGGAAGGATTTATCAGTCACCTGACCAAAAACCAAAGACAAGGCTTTGTGGCGCCGCGATTCCCGGTAATTGTAGATAGTCTTTCGACCAAAATAGAATTTGCCAGTGGCAAATTTGAAAAAGGCGACCGGTTTCTGTCGGTCAATAACCAACCTGTCACCTACTTCCATGAATTTGAAAGGTTAAAACAACAAAATAAGGGAAAAGTCATTCCCATTACTGTTTTGAGGGGAAATGACACAGCCACAGTAGCTGTGAAAGTTCAGGAAAATGGAAGCATTGGCTTCTATCCCCAAGCACCTACTGTGTTACTAGGAACAGAAAAAGTAGACTATTCGTTTTTCGAAGCTATCCCTGCAGGATTTAGCTATGGCATCAATACACTTAGGGATTACATTACAGGTATCCGCTTATTATTTACTTCGAAAGAGCACAAAGTGTCTGACAACCTGGGCAGTTTAATCTCAATTGGAAAAACATTTGGCGGAAGCTGGGATTGGCATCGCTTCTGGACCATGACTGCCTTATTCTCCATCATCCTGGCTTTTATGAATATCCTGCCTATTCCAGCACTGGATGGAGGTCATGCGCTATTCACCCTATTTGAAATCATCACGGGCCGCAAGCCAAGCGACAAGTTCATGGAATATGCCCAAATGGTAGGCATGGTATTATTATTGGGCTTAATGGCATACGCTTTAGGGTTAGACATTTGGAGGTTATTTAAATAAAGTGAATATTAAGAAACTCATCACGGCAACTGATGTGTATAATTCGTAATTTCGTGTTTTACAAATACTTTGGGGGTGTTTGGTTTTGACAGCATAGATCTTTGAAAGTGTAAGCATGCCGAGCGTTGGATAATTAGCTCGTAAATCTGAATATTCAAAATTCAAATGGCGAATCTAACTACGCCATGGCTGCCTAATTAGTAATTAGCGCATCCATTATGGCCGAGACTTTCCTTTAGCCTTTCGGGGTGTCTCCGCTTAATCAAATCTGCAAAGGCTGCGGCAACTGAAGGCTGTGACTGTTGCTTAAGTACCATCCAGCTAAGGAAATAATTGGTTCGTTCTCTTCCGGTTATTTTCCCGACAAATAATTGGGAAATAAGCATGTAGAAAGCTTTCGGCGGTTATGTTTGGACACCGGTTCGACTCCGGTCACCTCCACAATTCCTCATTTTGGGCCAAACAAAAAGCCTGTGATCAGAAAACAAGCACTGATCACAGGCTTTTTGTTTTTAATAACATTCATAACGTCGATGCATGGTGCTTAAATACAGATCATTGGCTCTTTCGTTCATACTTAAGAGAAAGAATAATTGATTATACATTCTCTATAATCTGAATATCAAGGGGCAAATCATAAAATATACTACTTTTTTTTCAAATAACCAAATAGAACTCTGCCTTTGGCACCAACTTTGCTAACAATGGCCGAGTTCAAATATAAGACCGAGCTCAATTTGATTGTTGGATGAGCAAATTGATTGACAGGTTTTCATAGCCACCACCTCTAGGATTTTTAAACTGCTGAGGTATTAAAGTGATGTTGTTTGCTTTGGTTGTGCAAAATTGAGAGACGACCCAAAGACTTGAGAGCTGATTGAGACTAATATCTTAAACCCATTTTGAAAAACCCTTTAAAAACCTAGTATCCAACTATGAGATTAGTACTGCTTTGGGCATTTTTGATATGCCTATGCCCTTCGTTTGTGCATGCCGCAACGTATTATTTTTCCGCTTCTGGTAATGACTCTTACAGCGCCTCACAAGCCAAAAGTTCATCAACACCGTGGAAGAGTATCAACAAGTTAAATGCCATCTGGAGTACCCTACAGCCCGGAGATGTGGTCCTCTTTAAAAGAGGGGATACCTTCTATGGTACTATCAAACCTACTAAATCGGGTTCATCCTCTGCTCCCATCACCATTGGCGCATATGGTAGCGGTAACGATCCTGTCATAACAGGCTCTATCACTCTGAGTAGTTGGACTTCCGTTGGCAGTGGTCGTTATGAAAGTTATAATGCTTCTTTAGGATCAACCGTTGCCATGGTGACCATGAACGGCGTAGTCCAGGAACTTGGCCGATATCCAAACAGTAATGCTTCTAATAAAGGCTATTTGAACTTTGAGTCAAAAGGCACCAGCTCCATTACTGATAATGAACTGCCTTCTTCGCCCAACTGGGCCGGAGCAGAGGTAGTGATCCGCAGTGCACACTGGATCCTGGATCGATTAAAAATCACTTCCCATTCAGGACACACGCTCTCCTATAGTCCAGCAGCAAACTATTCATTGAAGCCTGGCTATGGTTACTTTATTCAAAATGATGTACGCACCCTGGACAAACAAGGTGAGTGGGCTTACAAGGCTTCTACCAAAAAACTTACCGTGCACTTTGGGTCCAGCAGCCCTTCTAATTACAAAGTGAAGGCTAGTGTGCTAACCAACGTGGTATACATTTCAGGTTACAACTATATAACTCTTACCAACCTTACCTTTGAAGGCTCCAATGATGACGTAATGTTCATCAAATCCTCCACAGGCACACAGGTGCTTAATTGTAATATACTCAATGCCGGTAATAATGGTATTGAAGCCACCAGCACCACAAAGCTGCAGATATTAAATAGCACCATCGACTACAGCAACAACTGTGGCATTTTCCAAACCGGGGGCAACAGCTATACCACCATCCGCAGCAACACCATCAAGAACTCAGGCACCTTTGCCGGTATGGGATTCAATGGAGCCAACAACAGCATGGGTATTCGCGACAATGGTAATAACAGCTTAATAGAATACAATACCATTGACAAATCCGGCTACTGCGCCGTTCGTTTTACAGGTAATTACACGACCATCAAAAACAACTTGATCACCAACTTTGCTTTTGTAAAAGATGATGCGGCAGGTATTTACACCGGTTCACCAGACAAGGTGGAACGTTATGGCAGAAAACTGATTGGCAACATCATCCTCAATGGTATTGGTGCCAGTGAAGGTACTACTGATAAAACATCCCTCCAGGTTTCTGGTATTTACATGGATAACTATTCTTCAGGTGTTGACATTCAAGGTAATACAGTAGCCAACTGTGGCAAGGTGGGCATTTACATACACAATGCATACAAGATCACCCTCCGAAACAACACCTGCTTTGATAACAATTCAGGACAGTTGCAGATAACACATGACCATATCGGCCCTCGTGTCACCGGAGTAAGCATGAAAAACAACATTTTTGTTTCCAAGACAAAGACACAAACTGTTGGTTACTTCTACACTAACCTAAGCACCAGTGACATTAATGCTTTTGGCTCTTTAGACAGTAATTATTATGCACGTCCTTTAGATGATAATGCAACGCTCCGTACTGCAACAGGGCTGTACACTTCTACACAAGTCCTGAGTACACGGACCCTTTCCGGCTGGCAATCGGCTTATGTGCATGATGACCGTTCCAAGAAGTCACCAAAGACCCTGAGCAGCACAGTTGACCCCAATAGTTACCTGCGTCTTGTCTACAATGCTTCTAATGCAAACAAGACCATTTCGCTTGGCGCCACCTATGTAGACATGAAGAACAAGACCTACTCTGGCAGTATTACCCTGGCTCCTTATGCTTCTGCAGTACTGTTGAAAACGGCCTCAAGCACGACAAGTACACTTATGGCTAATCTGGCTCCCACTGTATCGCTGTCCAGCCCTACTGCTAGCGCCACTTATACTGCACCAGCATCTGTGCGCCTGACAGCAACGGCAACTGATGCAGATGGCTCTATCAGCAAGGTGGAATTCTACAAAGGCTCTACCCTGATCAATACTGAAAATTTGGCTCCTTATGACTGGACATGGACCAATGTGGCAGCCGGTACGTATACTATTACCGCCAAGGCTTATGACAACAGCGGTAATGTAACTACTTCAGCTCCAGTGACTATTACGGTGAAAGCTGCCAGCCTCGCCATGGCCATGCCAACTGAGAACAATATAACAATGAGTGCTTCAGCAAGCTTGCATCTCTACCCCAATCCTGCTTCCAGCACTATTTATGTAGACTTGAATGGATTGGCCAATAACCAGCCAGCCAAACTGACCATCTACAATATGGCGGGCAGTATGGTGAAGAGTATGCCGGTAACCTTATCGGGCAATAACATCAAAGTGGATATTTCGACTTTAGTTCCAGGAACATACCTGTTGAGTGTAGCCGGAGAAGGCATCAACAGCACTCAAAAGTTCCAGAAAATAGATTAAACCATTGAAGACAAGCTGCTATTTGCTTCTTACAGTAAGTTCCAGCAGCATTTAAATATCAAATAAGATCGGATTATTAAAATTAAAGGGGATATGCCAATAGCATATCCCCTTATCATATATTTTCAACATCAATGCCCTATTGCATTATAATTAACAATTTTAACGAACATACATAATACATTTTTAAAATGAACACCAAACTTTTCTTCATCAATAAACCAATATCACAAACTAAACCCTAGCCATCAATAAGCGTATACACTTACATGATAACTACCCAATACCACACAAGCAACACAGAAAAACATATATTACTCTTATTTACCTAATTATAAATAATGGTATCTACTTAGTTATCAAAATTAAATTTCACTTTAACATTTATCTCAGCTATATAATGTTTTTCTTTACATTCAGATACCGATATTCCACTATTATTAGATTTTACCAAAGTTAATATCCCATGAAATCCCTTTTGCTTTGGGCACTCTTTGTTTGCCTATGTTCTTCGTATGTACATGCTACAACGTATTATTTTTCCACTTCAGGAAATGATTCGTACTCTTCAACGCAAGCAACCAATCCGTCGACCCCCTGGAAAAGTATCAACAAGTTAAACGCCATCTTTAGTACCCTTCAGCCCGGAGATGCGGTTCTCTTTAAAAGGGGGGATACCTTCTATGGCACCATTAAACCTAATAAATCCGGTACTGCTTCCGCTCCCATTACTATTGGCGCATATGGCAGCGGAAACAATCCTGTCATTACCGGTTTAGTTCCACTTACGAACTGGACATCAATTGGCAGTGGCCGTTATGAAAGCACTGATGCATCATTAGGTGCTTCGGTTGCCATGGTGACCATGAACGGTGCAGCCCAGGAAATTGGCCGATATCCCAATTCTGATGCCTCTAATAAAGGTTATTTGAATTTTGAATCACATGGTACTAACTCTATTACTGATAACGAACTACCCTCCTCCCCCAACTGGGCCGGAGCAGAAGTAGTGATCCGCAGCGCACACTGGATACTAGATCGATTAAGTATAACCGCTCACTCCGGACATACTTTAAGCTACAGTCCTGCAGCGAGTTATACACTGAAAGATGGCTATGGCTACTTTATTCAAAATGATGTGCGCACCCTGGATAAGCAAGGTGAGTGGGCATACAAGGCTTCTACCAAAAAGCTCACAGTACACTTTGGCTCCAGCACTCCTTCCAGCTTTCAAGTAAAGGCCAGTGTGCTAACCAATGTAATATACATTTCAGGTTATAACTATATTACTCTAAACAATCTTACTTTTGAAGGAGCCAATGATGATGCACTGTACATCAAATCCTCCACAGGTACACAGGTGCTTAATTGTAATATTCTCAATTCCGGCAACAATGGCATTGAAGCCACCAGCACCACAAAGCTGCAAATACTAAACAGCACTATCAACTACAGCAACAACAGTGGCATTTTCCAGACCGGCGGTAACAGCTACACTACTATCCGTAGCAACACCATCAAAAACTCTGGCATCTTTGCCGGCATGGGACAGAATGGAGCCAACAACAGCATGGGTATTCGGGACAATGGCAACAACAGCTTAATAGAATACAATACCATTGACAACTCTGGCTACTGCGCCGTTCGTTTTACCGGTAATTACACCACCATCAAAAACAACTTCATCACCAACTTTGCTTTTGTGAAAGATGATGCTGCTGGTATTTACACCGGTTCTCCGGACAAGGTGGAACGTTATGGCAGGAAACTGATTGGCAACATCATCCTCAATGGTATTGGTGCCAAGGAGGGTACTACAGATAAAACGTCTTTGCAAGTATCTGGCATTTACATGGACAACTACACCGCTGGCGTTGACATTACAGACAATACAGTATCTAATTGCGGCAAGGTGGGCATTTATGTGCACAATGCATACAAACTTAATATCAGAAACAATACCAGCTTTGATAATAATTCAGGACAGCTGCAGTTTACCTTTGATAATATAGGCTCGCGTATTACCCAGGTAAATATGAAAGACAACATCTTTGTTTCCAAGACGACGACACAAACAGTTGCTTATTTTTATACCTACCTGGGCACCAGTGATATTAACACCTTTGGCACATTAGACAGCAACTACTATGCACGCCCTATAGATGACAATTCAACCATCCGCACAGCAACCGGCCTGTACACTTCTTCACAAGTTCTTACTACCCGGACCCTTTCCGGATGGCAGTCGGCATATGTGCATGATGACCGCTCATCAAAATCACCAAAAACCCTGAGCAGCACTGTGGATCCTAATAGTTACCTGCGCCTTGAGTACAATGCATCTAATACAAGCAAGACCGTTGCATTAGATGGTACTTATATAGATATGAAGAACAAGACCTACTCAGGCAGCATCACTTTGGCACCCTATGCATCTGCAGTACTCTTGAAAACTTCTTCAACTATCACTAATCCACCGGCTCCTAACCAAGCACCAAGCGTGTCGCTGACCAGCCCTACTGCCAATGCTACTTATTCAGCACCGGCTTCTGTGCGCCTGACAGCCACCGCTACAGATACAGATGGCTCTATCAGCAAAGTGGAATTCTACAATGGTTCTACCCTGCTGCAAACAGTTAGCGCAACTCCTTACGACTGGACATGGACCAGTGTAGCGGCCGGTACTTATACTATTACAGCTAAAGCCTATGACAATAGTGGTAATGTCACTACCTCGGCTCCAATAACCATTACTGTAAATTCTAGTCAAGTTTCTAACCTGGCTCCTACAGTGTCGTTGACCAGCCCTACAGCCAATGCAACCTATTCAGCACCGGCTTCTGTTCGCCTGACAGCCACAGCTGCTGATGCAGACGGCTCTATCAGCAAAGTGGAATTCTACAAAGGCTCTACCCTGATCCAAACAGAAACAGGAGCACCTTACGACTGGACCTGGACCAATGTGGCAGCTGGTACATATACTATTACCGCCAAAGCTTATGACAACAGCGGTAAAGTAACTGTCTCTGCTCCAGTGACTATTACAGTGAAGAAGGGAGGCAACCTTGGTATGGCTATGCCAACAGAGAATAACATGACAATGAGTGCTTCGGCAAGCTTACGTCTTTACCCCAACCCTGCTTCCAGCACTATTTATGTAGACTTGAATGGACTGACCAATAACCAGCCAGCCAAACTAACCATTTACAATATGGCGGGCAGCATGGTGAAGAGTATGCCGGTAACTTTATCGGGTAATAACATCAAAGTGGACATTTCTACTTTAGTTCCTGGAACATATCTGTTGAGTGTAGCCGGAGAAGGCATCAACAGCACTCAGAAGTTCCAGAAAGTAGATTAAACCATTGAAGACAAACCTCTGTTTACTTTTACATAAAACACCATAATAATAAAAGCCACAAAAAATTTTGTGGCTTTTATTATTATGGAACGAAAAAATGAATATAAATAAGATATTATATTCATTGATAAATAAGAATATACACCTATCTTATTAATTTAAGGCAATCACACACAAATAAAACTTAAGCTATCACGCGCACACAAAACTGGAAGCACATACAATATACTTCGTAATCATCACTAGTTGATTTTACCTACACAACGAAAATATACCCCATTTTAACAGCGGAGTCGGCTTTTTATTGGTTTATTTTACACTCTGATTTGAAAAACCAATATTCTAAGCTTTAATCAAAGTTAATATCCTATGAAATCACCCCTTCTTTGGGCATTATTTATATGCCTATGCCCTGCACTTGTGCAAGCTAAAACGTATTATTTTTCCGCTTCAGGAAATGATTCGTACTCTTCTACACAAGCAACCAATCAGTCTACTCCCTGGAAGAGCATCAACAAGCTAAACGCCATCTGGAGTACACTGCAGCCCGGAGATGTGGTCCTGTTCAAAAGAGGAGAAACCTTCTATGGAACCATCAAACCCAATAAGTCGGGTTCATCCTCCGCTCCTATTACTATTGGTGCTTACGGCAGTGGCAATAATCCTGTCATTACAGGCTTTGTTACTTTAAGTAGCTGGACCTCCATTGGCAGTGGCCGCTATGAAAGCTATAATGCCTCTCTGGGATCAACCGTTGCTATGGTGACTATGAACGGCCTAGCCCAAGAACTGGGTCGCTATCCAAACAGTAATGCTTCAAATAAAGGTTATTTGAACTTTGAATCGAAAGGCACCAACTCTATTACTGATAATGAACTACCTTCTTCCCCCAACTGGGCCGGAGCAGAGGTGGTGATCCGCAGTTCACACTGGTCGCTGGACCGCATGAACATAACCAGCCATTCAGGACACACGATCGCATATAGTCCTGCAGCAAGTTATTCATTAAAGGCTGGCTTTGGCTACTTTATTCAAAATGATGTACGCACCCTGGATAAGCAAGGTGAGTGGGCTTACAAGGCATCTACCAAGAAACTCACTGTACACTTTGGCTCCAGTACTCCTTCGAGCTACCAAGTGAAGGCTAGTGTGTTAACCAACGTAGTATACATTTCAGGTTACAACTATATTACTTTTGACAACCTCACATTTGAAGGAGCCAATGATGATGCATTGTATATCAAATCCTCCACAGGTACACAGGTGCTTAATTGTAATATTCTCAATACCGGCAATAATGGTATTGAAGCCACCAGCACCACAAAGTTGCTTGTAGAAAACAGTACCATCGACTACAGCAACAACAATGGTATATTCCTGACCGGTGGCAACAGTTATACCACCATCCGCAGCAATGCCATCAAGAATTCAGGCATCTTTGCCGGTATGGGATTCAATGGAGCCAACAACAGTGTGGGTCTTCGTGACAATGGTAACAACTCCTTAATTGAATACAATACCATTGACAACTCCGGTTATTGTGCCATTCGTTTTACCGGCAACTATTCCACAATTAAAAACAACTTCATCACCAACTTTTGCTTTGTAAAAGATGATGGTGCTGGTATTTACACTGGCTCACCAGACAAAGTGGAGCGAGTAGGCAGAAAGATTACCGGCAATATCATTCTGAATGGCATTGGTGCCAAGGAAGGTACTACAGACAAAACTACCTTGCAAGCATCTGGCATTTACCTGGATAACTACACTGCCAACATCGACATTACTGACAATACAGTTGCCAATTGCGGTAAGGTAGGTATTTATGTACACAACGCTCACAAGCTTAATATCAGAAACAATACCAGCTTTGATAATAATTCAGGACAGCTGCAGTTTACTTTTGACAATACTGGCGCACGCATTACCCAGATAAATATGAAAAACAACATTTTTGTTTCAAAGACAAAGACACAAACCGTTGGTTATTTCTACACCTACCTGGGAAGTAGCGACATCAATTCATTTGGTACTTTAGACAGCAATTACTATGCACGTCCTATAGATGACAATTCAACCATCCGCACAGCAACCGGCCTATACACTTCTTCACAAGTCATAAGCGCAAGGACCCTTTCTGGTTGGCAGACGGCTTATGTGCATGATGACCGCTCCAAGAAGTCACCAAAGACCCTGAGCAGCACAGTAGATCCTAATAGTTACCTGCGCCTTGAGTACAATGCATCTAATACAAGCAAGACCATTGCATTGGATGCTACTTATATAGACATGAAGAACAAGACTTACTCAGGCAGCATTACTTTGGCCCCCTATGCATCTGCAGTGCTTATGAAAACATCTTCAAGTTCTACTGGTACAACAGCTCCCAACCAGGCTCCTACAGTAACCATCACCAGTCCGAAAGCCAATGCTACTTATACAGCACCTGCTTCTGTACGCCTGACTGCCACAGCTGCTGATGCAGATGGCTCTATCAGCAAAGTGGAGTTCTACAAAGGCTCTACCCTGATCCAGACTGAAAAAATAGCACCTTACGACTGGACATGGACCAATGTAGCTGCAGGTACGTACACCATTACCGCCAAAGCTTATGACAACAGTGGTAATGTAACTGTCTCAGCTCCGGTTACAATTACCGTGAAGAAAGCAGCCAGCCTAGGTATGGCCATGCCAACTGAGAACAATATGGAGATGAATGCTTCGGCAAGCTTACGTCTTTATCCTAATCCTGCTTCCAGCACCATTTATGTAGATTTGAATGGATTGACTAATAATCAACCAGCCAAACTGACCATTTACAATATGGCAGGCAGCATGGTGAAGAGCATGCCGGTAACCTTATCCGGTAACAACATTAAAGTGGACATTTCTACTTTAGTTCCCGGAACATACTTGTTGACTGTAGCAGGAGAAGGCATCAACAACTCTCAGAGGTTCCAGAAAATAGATTAAACAATTGAATTGAAAAATGGTGATTCCGTAGGATAATAACAAACGGGATATATCAATTATATATTCCGTTTGTTATTCACTAACATAGCCAATGCTTAAAAGTATACAAACGATCACCAACATATTAAAATGAAAATCACATAATAACACTTTTATTTATATAATAGCGAATCCATATCATTTTAAAGTAAATTTTATCAAATTATCCCTAATAGCAGCTAATGACATACACTTATATTCACAAAATAAATTGTTACGTTTTTTAAAACACAGCTTTTATTTATTTTATTTACGTACCCAATTTCGTTACCAATAATCCTTTTTACTAAAGTTAATATCCTATGAAATCACTAATGCTATGGGCATTTTTGGCATGCCTTTGCCCTTCGCTTGTGCATGCAACAACGTATTATTTTTCCACTTCAGGAAATGATTCGTACTCTTCTACGCAAGCAACCAATCCGTCTACTCCCTGGAAAAGTATTGACAAGCTAAACACTATTTTTAGTACCCTTCAGCCCGGAGACGTGGTTCTCTTTAAAAAAGGGGAAACCTTTTATGGTACTATCAAACCTACCAAATCTGGTACTGCTGCCGCTCCCATTACCATTGGTGCATATGGCAGTGGTAACAACCCGGTAATCACTGGCTTTGTTACCCTGAGCAACTGGACTTCGATTGGCAGTGGCCGTTATGAAAGCACGGATGCATCATTAGGCGCTTCGGTTGCCATGGTGACCATGAACGGTGCAGCCCAGGAACTTGGCCGCTATCCAAATTCAGATGCCACTAATGAAGGTTATCTGAACTTTGAATCACATGGTACTAACTCTATTACTGATAATGAACTCACCTCTTCCACCAACTGGGCCGGAGCAGAGGTAGTAATCCGCAGTTCACACTGGTCGTTGGACCGCTTAAGCATAACCGCCCATTCTGGGGGCACAATTACCTATAGCCCGGCAGCAAGTTATACACTAAAAGATGGCTATGGTTATTTTATTCAAAATGATGTACGTACCCTGGACAAACAAGGTGAGTGGGCTTACAAGGCTTCTACCAAGAAACTCACTGTACACTTTGGTTCCAGCACTCCTTCCAGCTATCAAGTGAAGGCCAGTGTGCTGAACAACCAGGTATACATTTCCGGTTACAACTATATTACTCTTAGCAACCTCACCTTTGAAGGAGCCAATGATGATGCACTATACATCAAATCTTCCACTGGCACACAAGTCCTCAATTGTAATATTCTCAATTCTGGCAATAATGGTATTGAAGCTAGCAGCACCAATGGATTAATGGTGGATAACAGCACCATCAGCAACAGCAACAACATTGGCATCTACTTAGTCAGCAGCACTAATAACTCGATCATCTCCAATAATACCGTCAAAAACTCTGGCAAATTTGCTGGTATGGGATACAATGGTGCCAACACAAGTGTAGGCATGCGCATTAATGGCGACAAAAACCTGGTTCAATATAATACTATTGACAGCAGCGGTTATTGTGGCATCCGCTTTGCCGGAGATTACACTGAAATCAAAAACAACTTCATCACCAACTTTTGTTTTGTAAAAGATGATGGTGCTGGCGTTTATACCGGAGCCCCTGATAAAGTGGAACGAGTAGGCAGAAAGATAACTGGCAATATCATCCTCAATGGTATTGGTGCCAAGGAAGGCACCACTGATAAAACTACCTTGCAAGCATCCGGTATTTACCTGGATAACTATTCTGCCGGTATTGACATCCAAGGCAATACAGTAGCCAACTGCGGTAAGGTTGGTATTTATGTGCACAATGCCTACAAACTTAACATCAGGGACAATACCAGCTTTGACAATAACTCAGGACAGTTGCAGTTTACCTTTGATAATGGTGGCGCACGCATTACTCAAGTGAACATGAAAGACAACGTCTATGTTTCCAAGACAAAGACACAAACTGTTGGTTATTTCTATACTTACCTGGGAAGTAGCGACATCAATTCATTTGGTACTATAGACAGCAACTATTATGCACGTCCTATAGACGACAATACCACCATCCGTACAGCAACAGGCCTGTACACATCCACACAAGTCCTCAGCACACTAGCCCTTTCTGGTTGGCAGTCGGCTTATGTACATGATGACCGCTCCAATAAAGCGCCAAAGACCTTGAGCAGCACAGTGGATCCCAATGATTACCTGCGTCTTGAGTTCAATGCATCAAATACAAGCAAGACCATTGCATTGGATGCTACTTATATAGACATGAAGAACAAGACTTACTCAGGCACCATTACCCTGGCTCCTTATACCTCTGTAGTACTGTTGAAAACAGGCGCAGCTCCTAACCAGGCGCCAAGCGTATCATTGACCAGTCCTACAGCCAATGCCATCTTTACTGCACCTGCAGGTGTAAAACTAACAGCAACAGCTACAGATACAGATGGCACCATCAGCAAAGTGGAATTCTACAATGGTTCTACCCTGTTGCAAACTGTAAATGCAGCTCCTTATGACTGGACATGGACCAGTGTGGCAGCCGGCACGTACAGCATCACTGCTAAGGCTTATGATAACACTGGTAACATTACCACTTCAACTCCGGTGTCGATTACTGTTAAGCCTAACCAGGCTCCTACTGTGTCACTTACCAGTCCTACTGCCAATGCTATTTATACTGCACCAGCTGATGTAAAACTAACAGCCAATGCTTCAGATACAGATGGCACCATCAGCAAAGTAGAGTTCTATGCCGGCGCTACCCTGCTGCAAACAGTTAGCGCAGCTCCTTATGATTGGACATGGTCATATGCAGCTGCCGGAACGTATAGCATCACTGCTAAAGCTTATGATAACACAGGCAATGTTACCACCTCGGCTCCAGTGACTATTACGGTGAATCCTAACCAGGCTCCCAGTGCAGCACTGACCAGTCCTTCAGCTAATGCTACTTATACAGCACCAGGTTCGGTTCGCCTGACAGCCACAGCGACTGACGTGGATGGCTCTATCAGTAAGGTGGAATTCTACAATGGCTCTACCCTGCTGCAAACAGTTAGCGCAGCTCCTTATGACTGGACATGGACCAGTGTAGCGGCCGGTACATATACTATTACCGCCAAGGCTTATGATAACACTGGTAACATCACCACTACTGCTCCGGTGTCGATCACTGTGAATCCTAACCAGGCTCCCAGTGTGTCGTTGACCAGTCCTACTGCCAGTGCTACTTATACTGCACCAGCTTCTGTTCACCTGACTGCCACAGCTACAGACGTAGACGGCACCATCAGCAAAGTAGAGTTCTATGCCGGCGCTACCCTGCTGCAGACAGTGAGCACTGCTCCTTACGACTGGACATGGTCGTATGCAGCTGCCGGTACGTATACAATTACTGCCAAGGCTTATGACAACAACGGCAATGTCACTACCTCGGCTCCAGTGACTATTACGGTGAATCCTAGCCAGGCGCCAAGCGTATCATTGACCAGTCCTACGGCTAATGCTACTTATACAGCACCAGGTTCGGTTCGCCTGACAGCCACAGCGACTGACGTGGATGGCTCTATCAGTAAGGTGGAATTCTACAATGGCTCTACCCTGCTGCAAACAGTTAGCGCAGCTCCTTATGACTGGACATGGACCAGTGTAGCAGCCGGTACATATACTATTACCGCTAAAGCCTATGACAATAGTGGTAATGTATCCACCTCGGCTCCTGTAACTATTACGGTGAAGGCTAACCAGGCTCCAACTGTGACAATCACCAGTCCGAAAGCCAATGCCACTTATTCAGCACCAGCTTCTGTGCGCCTGACTGCCACAGCTACAGACGTCGACGGCACCATCAGCAAGGTAGAATTCTACAAAGGCTCTACCCTGATCCAAACAGAAAAAGCAGCGCCTTACGACTGGACATGGAACAATGTAGCAGCCGGCACCTACACTATTACCGCCAAGGCTTATGACAACAGCGGCAATGTAACTGTCTCTGCTCCGGTGACTATTACAGTGAAGAAGGGAGGTAACCTTGGTATGGCTATGCCAACTGATAACAATATGGAGATGAGTTCTTCGACAAGTTTACGTCTCTACCCCAATCCTGCCACCAGCACCATCAATGTAGATTTGAATGGATTGGCCAATAACCAGCCAGCCAAACTGACCATCTACAATATGGCGGGCAGCATAGTAAAGAGTATGCCGGTAACCTTATCGGGTAATAACATCAAAGTGGATATCTCTACTTTAGCTCACGGAATGTACCTGTTGAAAATAGCCGGAGAAGGCATCGACAGCACCCAAAAGTTCCAGAAAATAGATTAATAGGGATTAGTTCATAGTAAAAAGGGCCGGAGCGAAAACTCCGGCCCTTTTTTGTTTATTGGATAGTCCTAATGCGAAGCACTCCATGGTCAGTTTTGCAAGTAACTTTCCAATTCCTCTAATGAGATTCAGTATGAAAGACCCTAAAGTTTATAACCAATCTAGCCAGGCTTTGCTTTTTGAGAAAAGGAAAGAAATTTCAAGTATTTTGAAATTAATAAAAATTATATTAATTTCATTTATATTGATTTTCCTCCATTTGGTATAGCAGAGCTTGAAAAAACTTTTTAAGGTAGTTCTTTACCCAAGAGGGATAGAAATAGGAAATTGCAGTTCAATAGCCTCAACGAAGACCAGCATATAAATAACGGTATTCTTGTTTTATTTAGACAGAATACCACATTTGAACTGTGAAAAGCAACAAGATTTTATTCATTTAATTACTTTAATCCTCTACCCCAAAAATCCTATGTTAGCTCGTGCAAACCTGTGAATCCTGACACTGAACAAATGCCAATGCTTTATTAAAAGATTACAACAATTTTAATGAAACTGACTTATGCCTCTGTGTTTGATGCTACCAATTTAAACAACTGGTCAGGCTTAGGTTATTATTATGGTGTGATGTTGGAGCAAGCGGGTTTTGATTTGAATTACCTTAACAATCTCAATACGCCCTTCCAATCACTTCATTCCATGAAGCAACATCTGGTAAAAAGGATGGCAGGAAAATTATATTCCCGCCACTTTAATATCAATGTATCCAAGACATACGCACAAATAATTCAGAAAAAACTAGGTGCGGGATCTGCCATCTTCTCTCCTAACACAATTGTACTGGCACATTTAGGAAGTGAATATAAACGGATACTTTATGCAGACGCTACTTTAGAGCGCCTTCTGCATCTTTATCCTAATTATTCAAATTTGACTAAACAGTGCGTTATTGAGGGTCATGAGATTGACAGGCAAGCCATTCATAATAGTGACCTACTGATTTATTCCTCGCAGTGGGCAGCAGATTCTGCAATCAATTTTTACAATGCTGACCCCAAAAAAATCTCAATTGCTCCTTTCGGAGCCAACTTAAAGAGTGTACCAGCGTATTGTGACATAAAAAATATCATCAAAAAAAGAGCCTCCAATAATGAAATCCACATTCTTTTTTTAGGTGTCGACTGGATCAGAAAAGGAGGCGACAAGGCTCTTGAAGTTATCAACAGATTGAATGAAAATGGATTGAAAGCTACCTTACATATTGCCGGTATCAAAGGGAAGTTGCCGATCAATGAGCAAAATAACATCGTTAATCATGGATTTATAGGAAAAGACTCTATAGATGGGGAGGAAAAGCTAGCTGAATTATTTTCAACCTGCCATTTTTTATTACTTCCGACTATAGCTGATTGCACACCTGTTGTTTTTTCTGAAGCCAATGCTTTCGGCATGCCTTGTATCACGACTAATGTAGGTGGCAATAGTTGTATTGTTCGCAATGACATCAATGGGAAAGTGTTTGATCCGTCGATCTTTATTGAAGAAGCGGTTGATTATATCCAGGAAATAACACAGTCAACCCAGAAATATGAGCAACTTTGCCTTTCCTCATATGACCGATATTGTACAGAATTAAACTGGACAACAACCGGCAAAAAGATATTTAAACTTATTAATGACTTGTAGTAGTATCCAGATGAATGAACGCATTCCACCAATCCCACCTGTGATTCATCCCGTGTCAACTCAGGACGAACGTCCTTTCTGGTCAGTGATGATACCAACTTATAATTGTATCAATTATCTTGAAAGAACCTTACGTAGTGTACTTATCCAGGATCCCGGTTTGGAAAGGATGCATATTGAAGTCGTGGATGATTGTAGTACAGATGGAAACGTGGAAGCACTAATTAAAGATATCGGCAAAGGGAGGATTTCCTATTACAGGCAACCTAAAAATGTAGGAAGCCTGAGAAATTTTGAAACATGCCTCAATAGATCAAAAGGTTATTGGGTGCATCTTTTACACGGGGATGATATGATAAAAACAGGCTTTTATTCAGAGGTTGAATCCCTAATTAATCAATTTCCGGATGTTGGTTCTGCAATAACAAGCTTTTGTGCTATTAATGAAGACGGTCATGAATCAAAACCGTTAAACGCCTACTTAAAGAAAAAGCCAGGTGTTTTAGATAACTGGCTTTATAAGATTGCATCTGCGCAACGTGTACAGCCTCCATGTGTAGTCGTAAAAAGAGAGGTTTATGAAAAACTCGGGGGCTTTTTTGGTGTTGAATATGGAGAGGATTGGGAAATGTGGATAAGGATAGCGGCACACTATCCTGTGGCTTTTTCACCGGCCTGCCTTGCCATGTACAGAACTCGTAAATTGAATATCAGTAATCAAAGTATTATATCAGAACAGAATTATATAGATCTTTTAAAAGTTATAGATATTTCCCAAAAGTATCTGCCCGAAAGGAAAAGAAAAGACGTGAGAAAAAAAGCTTTGCAGAATTTCTCTATCAGTTATGCACGTTCATCTTACAGGATTTATAAAGAAGACCATAAAAATGCAGTTTCCTTTATTTTGGCAAAACAAGCTTTGAAAATGAATAAAAACATCAGGAGCTTTTATTGGATCATTCGCTTACTGAGTTCCTATTTTAAAAATTTTATACTTTCAAAAAGGGTTGCCAAAACCTTAAAAGGTACATAGTTAGTTATTGATTATGCATGCATTAAAAAAGGAAGCTTGTTAAAAGCTTCCTTTTTTAATCAGATAAGATTGAGGATTAGTCTACAAACAATCTGCGCTGTATCTGGCCTAGAGGTAACTGGATTTGAATCAAATAAATTCCAGCCAGCAACTGTTTACTTACTGAAAATATGGTACTGGCATTACCATTATTATCTGTGGTTAATTGCCGCACCTCCAATAAATGCCCGCTCATGTCAATTAAATAAAGAGTTATTTTTTCATGCTGGCCTATATTCTGGACCTCCAGATGTACATCACTCTTCTTACTTGGATTAGGATACAACTTCACCTGGCTAAGCGTTTGGTTTTCAGAAATTGTAGATGTAGTCGCGGCCTGATCAACCACAGTAAACCCTACTGTTAATGAAGTGCCAGCAGTACCAGCACCACCGGTAGATGTAAAAGGTGTAGCCTTTAGCGTATAGGAGCCCGTGGCCGGAGTCCAGCCATAATAATCCCCACTGTTGTTATCACCAAAGAGCGCATACGGTGCACGGCTTTCTATAACGTTTTTCGTCTGTGCGCCAGTTAAGGCAAACACCACGCTACCTACTGTAGACGGATTGGTATTGGCCCTAATGTTCAGGCTACGGCTTGGCAGGGTCGCCAAGTTTAGCGTACTTCCATTGGTAAGTGTCTGAATGGGTTGGTCTGTCTCTGCATTAATGAGAGTGAAAGTTGCTACCTGCTGCGTGGTTGCCGCTCCAGGTGCTCCTTTCCGCACCAGCGTTGAAAAATTACCGCCAGCATAATAGATAGCGCCTTTCAGTGTAACGCCTACACCAGCCGATTTTGTTTCGGGTAGTGGGGTAAGATCTACCCATGTATTAGTAGAGGGCGTATATGCTAAAACACGCTTGGATTTTACATTGTGGGACGTTTCACCTCCCAATACCAAAATCCGGTTGCCTATTACAGTAACAGCCGATGATATATGATCCAGCCCAATCGGCATATCAGCCACTCTTGTCCAGGTATCTGTATTAGGATCATAAACCTCCACAGTTTTTTGCGTTACAGTTGCTGCATCCTGATGATGGGCTCCGCCAATAAAATATATTTTACCTTCAAATACAGCAGAACCAGGATGGTTGCGGGGATCTGAAAGAGGTGCCATGGCCTTCCACCCGGCAGGAAGATTGTCTAAATCCAACGCATAATGAATCGCAACATCTGCACGGGACAAATTGGCCCCACCCATGTAATGAAGTTTGCCATTTAGATATTGTAACTGCCCGGCAGCTAATTCTACGGGCAGATTCGGCAAAGCGGTATAAGTGTTTGTTGCCACATTATATCTGAAAACCTGTTTGGTACCAAATACCTGGCCTGTACCCGTTGAATTGGATTTATATCCTCCAGCAAAATAAATATCAGTGCCATCTGTAGCCAAGCCTTCATGGGTGATACCACCAAAGTCTGCACCGTTTGGTGTATGAGGCAAATCTGCAATAGCACTCCAACTGTTAGTAGCCGGATCATATACAAATGAACGTTTGGTAGGTGTCCAATAGCTAGGACGTTTTAGAATATCATAACCTCCAAAAATATACAGCTTACCATCGACTACAGCCCCATGGATTTCATGAGTTCCATATGGCTCACTGGCAGCGCTACCCCAGCTGATTGCACTAAAATCAGGAGTATTGGTTCCGTTAGCAACATTAATAACCGTACTAGCGTTATCAGCAAGACCTCCTCCATCCGAAGCCCTTACCACCAAGGAGTAACTGCTTTGGCTATGATAATTTAAGGTTTTGGCCACCCTGATCTGCCCTGTAGACGCATTGATGGAAAAAGCCCCATTGGTATTTCCCGACACAATGGAATAACTCAGGGCATCCCCATTAGCATCACTGGCACTCACCTGCCCCACCAGGCTACCCACAGCTGCATCATCCTGCAGTGAATAGCTGTAACTGGCCGGGGAAAACACCGGAGCCGTATTACCTGCACTGGGCTGAGAAATGCTGAAGTCTTCAAAACTATAAGTCACGGCTGTGGTGGCATTGCGGTGGGTGGCATAAATACCCCCATAGGCTGTGCTGGCCGTCAGCCCCATGCCGGCAATCGAAACCGTCTTGGGGCTGTAGGCCGCCCCCACATTCACATAACTGACCCCATCGGTGGAATAAAACCCCTCGGCTGTATTGGCAGTGGGATCTACCACCAGGCGTAAGCGCACGATCATGGTGTTCAGATTGGCGATAGTTCCTGTGATGCGCTGATCCGGATTGGAGGTACCGCTCACCGTACTGGAGAGGTCATTGAGCTCGCGGCGCAGTTCCACCTTATTGGCGGAAACCGACAGCTTTACAAAGGTTTTGTCCCCCAGACCAAACCACAGCCCCCCCTGCTGGCTGGAGGTGCCATTGAAGGGATTGATGAGGGTGGTTTCCAGGCGCAACAGGCCCCGGCTGTCTACTTTTACACCCAGGGCATTGATTTGGTTATTGTTGGTGAGGTAGGCAATGCCTTTGTTGGTAAGGATCTGCAAGCGGCCGCTGCCCAGGGTGAGTTGGGCGGCTTCATAGCCGGGTACACTACTATTGGAGGGGGTGCCGTCCTGGGTGAGGCGGGTACCGCTGTAGGCATCCACCATAGTAAAGCCGGTGCCGGCTCCATTTTTATCAGTGATGGTTCCTGCCACAGAGCTGCTGAAGGACAGGCTAACAGGCAGGCTCACTTGTACATTGCCACAGGGCAGGGTGCTGATGGGCGGGCATTGTGCTAGAGCAGCCTCAAAACTGCCAGAAATAATCAGAACAACCAATAACCAGGTTATTGGCAAGTGAAACGATAGAGAAGGGTAAAAAAATGTAGAACCCAATTTCATAGTCTAAGCATTTATGAGTAAAGAAACTACTTCAGCAGTAAAAATTGTGTACCAGTGATTAGAGCAAGGGATAATGGAAGGGGGACATTCGAAGGATAGTAGAATGCGCGCTCCAAAGGGTTGAGGAAAGTTTACTTTAAAGTTATGATTTTATTTTAACTGACACCTGCCAGTTTAATTAAAAATAAATTGCTAAGAAAGATCCTCGATGGTAATTATTGAATTTCCTGATACTCTATAACTCTATAATTTAAAATTCAAACAAGATCACCTGTAGTGATTTAAAAAATTATTGGTACAACTTTTATAATCTTTAGTATATTTAACATGCATTAGTTTCCTCAACTTATGGAATCATAGAGTGAGCATATGCGTTCACTATGACAACAGAACATCTGTTCTTATTCGCACTCCACCTCTTGAAGACAAGAAACTGTAGAGAACCCATCCTGTTAAGACGAATCTCTCTTGAAACATTGTACAGACTCATCTGTATAAGTCTTATATGAACATTCATAAATGTTTGATATGAAAAAGGCCTCTATCCTCCTGTTTGGCATCTTATTGATGTCTTTGATTTCGCATAGTATTACATATTATGTTAGCCCTTTAGGGAATGATGTGAACACAGGGACTTCGACAGGTGCTCCATGGAAAACAATTTCTAAGGTTAATTTGAAAGACTTTAAGGGTGATACTATTTTATTTCAGGGAGGCAGCACTTTTCCTGGAAGTTTATACTTCACAGCTACAGATATCGGTACAAGTACTAAACCAATTGTAATTGGCTCTTACGGCACTGGCAGAGCAACCATAAACAGTGATACCTTATTTGGCATATATATATACAATTCGGCAGGTTTTATAATAAAGGATCTCATTGTTAGTGGAGTAAACCGCCTTACTAATAAAAAGCCAGGAATTTCTATATATATGGATATACCTAACAAATGGTTATCATTTTTGAGGTTAAATAATCTAGATATATCTGGATACCGTGAAGCAGGTATTTCCATTGGCAGTTGGGCCACGGCAGGCGGCTTTAAAGATATTTCCATTACTAATTGTATTTCTCATGATAACGGGATGGCAGGTATTTCAACCTTTGCCATGCAACCTTATATTCAAAGAAATGTTTACCTGGGATATAATAAAGTGTATAACAATTCGGGAATAGCAGAACTAACAACAGGAAATAGTGGGAGTGGAATCTCATTAGGAGGTGTAGACGTGGCAGTTGTAGAATATTGCACATCCTATAATAATGGATGGCTGCATAAATCAGCGGATGGCGGTCCAGTTGGTATTTGGGCCCACGCGTCAGACAGCGTTACATTTCAATTCAATGAGTCGCATCATAATAAAACAGGTACCACTAAAGACGGAGGAGGATTTGATTTTGATGGAGGATGTACCAACTCTGTCATGCAATATAACTATTCGCATGATAATTATGGAGGCGGGTATTTGGTTGCTCAATACAACGGAGCACCCCTAATGAAAAATATCACTATCAGGTATAATATTAGCGAAAATGATGGCCGTAAAGGTGATCAAGGATCAATTCATATGTGGGCTTCAAGTACTAGCGGAGGAATCCAGACGGTTAAAATATATAATAATACCATATTTGTTAAACCAAGTACAGGAGCTACGCCAAAAGGATTTTACATAAGAAGTGGCCCAATAACGGATGTAAAACTAAGAAACAATATACTTCAAACAACGGGAGGTGTTCCACTAATACAGGTAACTTATAATACATCTGCCTGTACGATGCAAGGGAACAGTTATTGGTCTTCGGGCAGCACATTCAAGATAACCTGGGGTGCCACAACCTATTCGTCTCTCACGTCATGGCGGTCTGCTACAGGTCAGGAGAAAATCAATGGGGTTGCCAGCGGCCTTCAGACAGATGCCCAATTTGCGGATACAACCCAGGGGGTTACTTTCAACGATCCAACGAATTTGACAACACTTAAAAGATATAAGTTATTATCAACGTCAGCTCTAATTAATAAAGGTTTAAACCTGAAGACCCAATTCAATATAAATATAGGCTCACAGGATTATTGGGGAAATAGCCTTGTTAATAAAACAACGTTTCATATTGGTGCTTTTCAAGGAACCCCGATCACTACAACTGCTTCACAATCTACTTTGAATGAAATAACAGCTAGAGATAATAATATTGAAATGAACCTAGCATTAAGTGCGAACCCAGAATCGCAATTTAAAAAAGATGTTTTACATGTATCATCTGTGCCTGGGCAAAATAACCTGGTTATTAATTTCGCACTGGCCAAACAAGGAAGAGCTTCCATCGCAATATTTAATATACAAGGACAATTAATAACGCGAGTTTTTGCAGGAGACAGTAATCCAGGTGAATACAAACAACTTAAAGTTGAAAACGATAGGTTAACCAACGGCATTTACCTGGTAAGCATGCAAGTAAACGGAAAAGTTATTACTAAAAAAATCCTATTGAGTAAATAAACATTAAATGCACCAATATAACATGTTATGTGAAGTTATCATCAATGTACATAGCTTGCATTTACCTTATACTTTTTAATCCAGGCATTTACAATTTGTTGAATGGTTTCTTCCAAACTTACGGTAATATCCCATGCAGGGTAATGAGCTTTTAATTTGCTTAAATCACTGTAATAGCATATGTGGTCTCCTTCTCTATTTTTATCAATGTATTCATAGTCCTGCTTTTTTCCGGAATAATGTTCTGTAATCGCAAAAGCTTCCAGAATAGAACAGGTATTTTTTTTGCCGCCTCCCAAATTATATACTTCACCCGACCTTGGGGTTTTGATAAATTCTTCCATAAAACGGGCAATATCATAGGAATGTATGTTATCCCTTACCTGTTTTCCTTTATATCCATACACAAGATACTTTTTACCTTCAATATTACATTTTACCAGGTAACTTAAGAAGCCGTGTAGTTCTACTCCACTGTGATTTGGTCCTGTTAAGCATCCACCCCGCAAACAACAAGTAGGCATATTGAAATATCGTCCATACTCTTGTACCATTACATCTGCTGCTACTTTAGATGCGCCAAACAATGAATGTTTTGATTGATCAATTGTAAAAGTTTCAGGAATACCTTTCAGGAAGGTGTCGTCATCATAATCCCAGCGGGTATCACATTCTTTCAATCTGATTTTGTTGGGAGCATCTCCATAAACCTTGTTCGTACTCATGTAAATGAAAGGAGCTTCCGGGGCATATTGCCTTGTAGCTTCCAGCAGGTTGAGTGTGCCTACCGCATTCGTGTCAAAGTCATCAAACGGAATAGCAGCAGCTTTATCATGACTTGGCTGTGCTGCAGTATGCACAACCGCATCAGGTTTTATTTGTCGGATCAAATCATTGATCCCGGTTCGGTTTCTAATATCCAGTTCATGGTGATGAAAATTTTTCAGTTCGGCCTGCAAGCGCTGCTGGTTCCATCGGGTATCCCCTTGTGGTCCAAAAAACACAGCCCGTTGATTATTGTCGATTCCATGAATTTCATAGCCTTTGGCTTCGAAGTGGAAACAAACTTCAGAACCTACCAATCCTGAAGATCCTGTAATTAAAATTTTTTGCATAATTGTAGTGTAATTTAATGTGTGATTTGTTTTTCCCAGGACAGGCCAAATCAACTTTTCGGAGCATAGCTTTTCCGGAAAGTAACATTAGGATAGTAATTCTTTTTGAAAGAAATTAATTGTAGCCAAAGTCGGAATAACACTTCCCAGTATCCTCCCCCAACTTTCAATAGCTTAAATGAAGATATACCCATATCAGGCGTGCGGTTTATCCAGGAAATAGGAACTTCCTTTACTTTGAAACCCATTAACAATGGAAGAAATCCTGTTTCCGCATTGATAGCAAATCCAGGTTGAGTTAATTCGAGTTTTTCAATTACTTCCCGGCGCATCAACTTAAGATTATTGGTCAGGTCTCTGAAACCCCTGAAAAACAAAATCCTGGCCAAAAGGTGAAATGCTCTGTTAGCAATAATTTTCTGAAATGGATAGTTCAATAAAACACTATGCCTGGAAAAACGGCTTCCAACTACAACATCATACCCTTTGGCCGCAGCATCAAACAGATCGCGAATCTCAGGGAGAAGGTGTTGAAAATCACAATCCATTGATAAAATATATTGACCTGTCGCTACTTTGTAGCCATCAACAATTGCCCTACCAACGCCATTGGGAGGTGTGCGAAAAACAGGCTTGATCATGTCATATCTCTCATATAACATCGCGATGACCTCTCTTGTTTTATCCAGGCTATTATCGTCTACAAGAATAATTTCATGGATATATTCACCATAAATTCTGACCAACGATGTAACCAAAGGTTCGACATTCATTTCTTCATTATGACATGGTACAACTATAGATACTTTACCTTTTAACTGTTCATGATAACAAAGAGAAACTTGAGGTAAAGGCAGATTTTTCGGAGGCTTTTGAGCATGAATTAAAATAGATCCGGCGAGTGTACGGATAAAAGGTACATTTTCAAGAAGAATAGAAAGATTCCTAAGCAACCACACTCCTTTAGGCGTAAGAGGCGCATACACAAAGTCGTTGAATACAGCAAATACTTTTATAAAGCCTAACTGGGAGAAAAGTTCATACAACTTTGAACGGTTGACCAGTTGCCTTTGATCAGGACTTCCAAAAAGTTTATTCACAAACCTGTTGGCTTGTAACATTACGTTCCAGGGGTTACTTTCATAAAGAATAATTTGCCCCCCAGGAGCCAGCAAATCGTACATATTTTGTAATATCCATGAACAGTTTGACTTATCTAGTATGTCCATGGCAATTATATAATCAAAAGACCTTCCTTTTAAAAAACCAGGAAATGATGAGAGATTCAAAAACTCTACGGACGGATATTGCGTGTCCAATCCGGTAATCTCCTTTTGAAATGTTGCCGCAGTAATAGAATTTTCACCACGGCAAACTTTATAAAGTTGTTCGGTAAATTGTCCTTTACCGCAACCTAATTCTAAAATAGATTGACCGGGCAAAAGATGGACTAAATGACGGAAGCTTTGTGCCCGCCAAAGCAATCTGTCTTTAACAATCGGATCGCGTTTTTGCCAATACTTATCTCTATATTGCTCCCGGCGTAAAAGCACATCAATCCCTGCCAACTTTTCTTTTTTTGCTGACATAAATAATTGTATTAGATAATTAATCTGTTGTTATATTGAGACTATTTTCTTATTTTTTACTTCAAGAATATTTATACAATGAGGTCAAAAATTCCTGCAATAAAATTTTTTCCAAATGCTGGTTATTCATTATCTCATACTGCTTTGACAAAGGGGCCGGAGATTACTGTATGGGCTATATGGGCAATAATGCTGCTAGCAGCAATTATCTGTATCATTCTTTATGGCCGTAATATTCCCATTGCTGAAGATTGGCTAATGGTTAAGCCGCTTACAGGAAACGAGCCAAATTTTGTTTCATGGCTTTGGAAACAAAACAATGAACATCGTATTCCATTACCAAAGTTAATTTACTTGTTTTTTTTAAAAATAACAAATGGCGACTTTCGTTCAGGAATGGTTTTAAATGTTCTTTCAATTGGGTTACTCTCTGCCATGCTCATCAAATTCTTTAATTATATACGCGGAGGCAAAACGGATTATACAGATGCTATTTTCCCGATTGCATTACTTCACATCGGAAATTGGCCAAATTTATTCTGGAGTTGGCAGTTTACTTTTGTGCTTCCTACCATATTAACCTGTTTACTGATAATGATTATCGTTCAGTATTCAAATTTTCTTAGCTTTCGTTTAGCTATAATAGTTTCTATTTGTTTAATCTCGCTGCCTTTATGCGGCGCAAATGGCCTTATTTATCTAATGCCAGTCATACCTTGGTTAGCATATGAAGGATATTTACATCTTCATAGCCATGAATCAGGCGCTAATCGAAAGGTTGGCTTCCTTTTGTATGCTGCTATATTATTAACAATTCTGATCGTAGGCGTTTATTTTATAGGTTATGTCCGCCCATGGTGGAACCCACCCAGCCCCAATATAACAGCTACTTTAAAAACAAGCGCAAAGTTTTTAGCCCTGGCCTATGGTCCTGCAGCATCCATTTCCTGGCGCTTATCATCTGCATTCGCTCTGACTCTGGTTATTGCTACAACCATTTTACTCCTTTTTGTACTTCCTAAAACCAAAGGAAGAGAATTTCAAAGAGCTTTGGGGTTATTCTTTTTCCTGGGCGCAAGTTTGGTTTTCGCTTTAGCAATTGGTTGGGGACGTGCAGCATTGGTGCCGACAGTAGGCCTGCCTGAACGTTATGTATTACTTGCTATACCAACACTGGTTATTTGCTATAGCGCCTGGGAACTTTATGGACTTCCTGTTATGCGAAATATTGTCAAATGGAGCTTGTTTCTCTCAATGATTATATTGTTTTTTGATAATACGCGTGCTGGCCTTAATTATCGTAACTACCAAGTTTATGGTTCAGATGCTGTTATCAAAGATATAAGGCTAGGTGTACCACATTCCGTACTTGTAGAGCGCCATCAAAATTTCCTATTACATTGGGATAAGCAATTGCTTAGTTCAAGTATGGAACAACTTAAAATGGCGGGTATGGGCCCCTTTAAGTATATGAAGGAGGACACTATTTACCCGCACAGCCAAACTTCAAAGAACACTTTTGGTATAAAATAATCTTGAACAAACTTTCTATTTTGATGCTACAAGGCAAAAACCTTATTTTTCTTACGGATTTTATCGATTATGCAGGTTGAGCTAATTGATTAGATGATATATAACTTGCCAATTCCTTTGCTTCCATTTCACTGGGCAGGTGGTGTTCAAATGGAATAGTTACAGGTTTGCAAATGTAAGTTTGTGCAAAAGGCTCTTTAAAGTTGTATTCTATTGCAAATCCTGCTGTTTCCAAAAGAGATTTTATACAACTTGGGGTTAGTCCCCAAAACCAGTTACCATAACCTTGATCTGGCTCAAAAGCATCTGAGATACCTACTTGTTTCTTTAAAGATTTTAATCTCCACAGTTCTCGATCCTTTGACTGTAGCATAGGATAATATATTGCGCCATTAGGTAAACCATCCATTTCTGGAATTGCTGAAGTCCTAAGGATCAACTTAGTTTTACAAATACTGCGCAATGCAACTAACAAATCAAAGGGGCTAGGATGATGATACAACACTCCAGCACAAAAAACAATATCAACCATACCAATTCTGGCAAGTGTATTACGATTACCCACATCACCTAAAATAAACTCCACCTTAGAATTGCGCTCCCTTTTTTTCGCTTCGAATTCTGGTGTCGGGCCGAAAACATCTACCCCTTTAACCTCAGTTGCTCCACATTCTTCAGCAAAGAACACATGATCCCCATTTACCCCCCACATACATCCAATATCAACAAAACTTGCACCGGGAAAAACATTATTTCTAATAAATTCGGGTAAGCGGTGGTAGCTTCCAACGTGTTCTCCGCGCCAAACTTTCCATTTACGCCAAAGAAGGGATCCATAAGTTGTTTTAAGGAATTTCACTTTTAGTTTGTACATCATGTTGTAAATGTTTAATAGATAAAAAATTTATGATAGACAGAAATTATCTTACTACAACTTCTACAGTAGAAATATTTGACTGCTTGTTCACTTGTCCGTATTCAAAATACTTTTTTAGCTTTAAAAAAGGCAATTCAATAATTTTCCAAGACAAAATGCTAACGAGTAAAAGGATAAAGAAATTCTCTACAAACAATAACGGCTTTTGATATTTATTCAAAAACTCTGGTAAAGCATTATTAACATAAGATAATACGTTGTACGAGTAGTAGGGCAAAATAAAATGGTATAGATAAATCCCGTAGCTTATTTTGCCTAGGCCTATAAGAATCTTGTTTCTTAATATAAATGAAAACATCGAATACCTTTTCTCTTTATTTCGATAGATGTAAGCAATAAGCCCAAAAGTGATCAAGGAAGTAAGAATCCTGCGGTCAAAAAAAGCAATTGTATAGTTCTTGTTGAAAATGGTTACTGTAAAACTTAATATAGCAATTAAGTATATAAATAAATAACTGTTTTGTAAAACATTGGGTTTATAATAGTTGATCCATGATAAAAGAGAACCTAGACCTAAAGAAAGCAAACAGGCAGGAGTTAACATATAGGAGAAACCATTTCTGAAAAGAAAAGTAAAACCTGGTAGACTTGTATAAATAGCATATATACTTATATAGCCTATTAATATAAAAGTGATAATGATTGCTAAAATATTCCTCTTATTTACGAATAGAATGATCCAGGGCCAAATAAAATAAAACTGCTCTTCAACAGCTAAGGACCATAAATGTGTAAACTCACCCCATTGTTGCGTATGAAAAATATAAAAGTTGGATGTATAAGTGAGATAATATAAGAACCCATGTGCCTGAGATTGATGCCCTAGAAAAAATACAAAGAAGACAACTAAATAATAAATGGGGAATATCCTGATAGCCCTTCTGAAAAAGAAGTTTTTAAAGGCCTGAACTTTCGGAGTACCCAAAGTTTCAGCCTTATTCTTATTTTCAAACAATATTCCTGAAATGAGAAATCCACTTAAAACAAAGAACATGGCAACACCATCAAATTTATCTGTTATAAATTTCCCATGCAACCAATGATGAAATATAACTATTAAGGCTGCAATAGCTCTAATACTATCTAACTCCTTAATGTATTTCATTTAGTACACTTTTAAAACATTGTCCAATAATCTGTAAATCCTACTCAATTTGTACAGTATATAAATACTTATAAAATTTCAATGGCTATCATAATACCTTAATGGTATTATCTGAATCAACTTTTCAAAATAGGGTTAGGACTTAAAACCATTACTCCTTTCATACCTTGATTGTATGAAATCATTTACTTTCCACCTGCCTTTTCAAATAAAGCAATAAAGTATTAAGTTTTATATAAGCGATCTGTACTTAAAGTATCTAAAGCTAAATTCCAAGAGAGAAGAAAATATTTTGGATTTTAAAGTGCTTCATAGTGTCTGATATGCTACGCCTATAATTCCATTCAGCTACTTTTATTTTATTATGGATATCAGACAAATAAGATTTCTTTCTATAGAGCGGGATAATACTGATTTAAAGCTACTAATTTTTTAATTTGTTTACAACAGATTGCTTTATAAATTTTTTTTATGGTTGAAACAATTATTTTAGACCATTTCAATCATCTAAATAGTTTTTAGATACGTAGTTTGTTTAATAAGCATTCTTGTTCTTTATTGTAGCATTTTCTTTTGGAGGAATATAGCGGGCACTTCTGCCTAACTTTTTAACTCGCCATAAAGAGCTATAAAATGCCCAGGGACCTAATATATTTCCGGCTATTTCCAATAATATCATGGATATGGGAAAGTTACTGCGTCCAACCAAACTCTTCGCAAACCTTATCATGTGTATTTTCGGCAATTCATAAAATATTCTTTTATATCCCCGCCAATCATTATCATTTAACCAGGTGTGTAAATGATAAGCTACATGGCCCCTACTATAGTTATAAACTTGACGTTTTAAGGCTTTCATATCTTTTCTATGTTTATGCCACACATAGGCATCTGCCTGGTAGCAGATGGTGTAACCTGCCTTGAGCACTTTATAGAACATGTAGG
>NZ_JAOTIF010000014.1 GCF_025628885.1 Paraflavisolibacter caeni
CCTAAACAGGCTGGCATACAGCCGCCTAAAACACAAAATTAAAGTAAAAATCTCTTGACTTTTAACACAGAATCTCTATAACATCTCTATAAGGTCCCTATAAGGTCGGGGTAGAAGTGTAAAATATAAAACGTCGGGAGTATTGAGGTTTGAATATGCGAAATATTGGAAGAAATACAAAACCCGGTTATGGGACCGGGTTTTGCTTGTTTGTTTATAAGAATCTATCAGAAGAGCCCCGATATTAAGCGAGGGCTGCTTCTTTTTTTTCTAAGGTAGTACTATAGAACTTTTTCAATTCTGCTTCGGCTTCGTCCAGGTTGATGTTCATCTTTTCTGCTGTATTTGGAGCCAACTCAGATGAAGCTGCTAACTGACGATAATAGCTAACACCTTCCTGCAGATTTTTGTAGAAGTCTGTAAAGTATTTAGCTCTTTTGCTACCTGGCTCTGGTACGCCTTCTTCTTCGACCAGTTCTACAAGGTAATTGATGTATAAAACCAGTTCATTGATGAAGAGGTTCGGACGCTCTACCTGCCCAAGCAGGTCTGTGCGGCCATAAATATGCCCAACCATTTCTGCCAGGGAAGCAATTTTGGTAAAGTAGGCAATGTTGGGCCCAGGGCATATCGTAACGCCATCCTGATTTTTCAGGAAAGGAACTTCATATTTTTTAGAAGCCGCATTGCTCAGCCCTACGCACAGGCACTCTTTATCCAATAAGGCTTTTAACTGCTTATTATATTCAGCCTCGGGCAGGTTCAAGGATTTTAACTGCTCCATTTTCAGCCTTTGGTATTTGAGCGAAGCGGTACAAATTGGTTCTTTTGTAAACTCCGTATTGGATACCAGTTGCTTTTCTGTGCAAGGACTTCCCGGTTTTCCTTTTGAAATGCGGTATGCTTTTTCCAGGTCGGAAGAGGTGCCTTTCAGGTAATGGAAGCGCACGCCTAATGGAGAGTTCTTACTTAAGAAGATATCATCCTGACCTGCTTTTGATAACAATTGCAAGGTATTCTGGTCAACCGTTGTTGCTTCGGGAACCAGCAAGAAGGGGGTGCCCCAGCCTGTAGCGTCGACATTATAGTAACGCTTCAGGAAATCGTCTTCTTCGAACGTACCGATACCACCTTGTACGGTGATCTTGATCGGGTGCGGCTCGCTGAAGCCTTCTCCACCTTTTGCTTTTACAGCAGCGTTGTAGAGTTGGAACAAGGCAGCGGAAAGCTCTTCTTTTTTGTTCTTGAATTCTTCCATGATGGGACCGAGGAGGTAACCATCGGTAGCAAAAGCGTGGCCACCGCAGTTGAGACCAGATTCGATGCGGAACTCACTTACCCAAAATCCTTTTTTAGCCAGGTATTTTCCCTGGATCAAGGCGGAGCGGTAATCACTTACTTTAATGACGATCTTTTTATCGAACTGACCCAAACCCTTTGCGTCAAACTCCGTGAATTTTTCCAGGTAGTTGTACAGGCGTGGGTTCATACCAGCGGAAAAGATAAGGGAAGAATTTGAGAGGTTGCTTTTCGCATAGCCTTTCAGGGAAGCCAAAGCGTCGGAGCCTTCCTCGATAACGTTTCCGGCTTTATCCAAGTTATTCTTGTCCACTTTGGTCATGATGTTGACGTCAATGGCGCCGGCTTTGATCTCAGCACGCAGCAGGGCTTCGACCTTTTCCTTTTCTTCTTTATCCTGGAGCCCGATGAAGTGGACGTACAGTTGTTTGAGTTTGCTGTCTTCGGGCAGCATTTCAAAGTATTGTACTATTTCGGAGCCAGCTTCGAAAGCTGCGGTTTTCAGCTTTTCAACCTGCTCGTTTACCATACGGTTGACCAGGTTCAGATAGTCGGTAATCCGTTTTGCACGGCAGTCATCCTCTTTGGGCGTGATGGGAACGTAGGTTTCGCCAATTTTGGGATAATAATACCTGCGCATCATTTCAATCAGCCCATCTTCGATGATAGAAATGGTTGAGGCTATGCCAAACCGCGCCACTTTTACAGGGGAATCAACCGTATAGGCCAATCCCATTACCGGGATGTGAAATCGGTGCAGAGTTGTTGTCATAATTTACTTTTCGAGCTGGCAACTGTTACTTGCAGCATTTTATTATACATATTAAAAATATTGATACAAGGACGAACCTCGTATGAGTTTACCGTAAGGCAAGCAATAAACGTAATCAGGATACGGTACAGGAGAAGAAATATTACAGCAGTAATGAGCTCTTTCCACTTTAAACGACTGCCGGATTCATTTCCGTTCAATAATCCGTTTATGCTATTCTCCCTGTCGGCAGTGAAATTTCTGCTTTATCCTAAAAAACTTCAAAGCAAACATTTTTAAACGGGTGCAAAGATGATTAAAATCAGGAAGAAACCATCATAAATAAGAGTTTGTGATATTTAATAGTTAAAAAATAGCATTAGCGTGAGCTGTATTGCTGAGCTGGCGGGACTTTCCGGCGTACAAGGGGGTTAGAAAATTTTGAAGATGAAGGAGGAGGCGGTCATGTATTTGCCACCCTGAGAGGTGGTGAACAGGTAGGCCGGTTTGCCTTTTAAGAATAAGATCTGGGGGCGCTCGAAGCGTCCGTATCTTTTGAGGTAGGGAGCCGGAGGGGGTTGCTGGATATTATAATGATCGGCACTGTAATAAGCTATCAGGGGTTCATTCCAGTGCTTGCCATCTTTGGAGTCCATGATGAGGCCGACTTCATGATTATACACGCCCATATCCCGGGCGATCATTTTAAACTTTCCTTTTTCACGCCAAACGAAGGCATCTTCAAACTGACGGTTTTGTCCTTTACCGGAAAAGTCTATCACAGGATTGCCCTCATATTTTACATAAGGCCCCTCGAGGTTCTCTGCTATGGCCAATCCATACTTACGATTGCCCCTGATGGGACCGGTTTGTGTTTCGTATTCCTTCGTATTCCAAGACTTGTAATAGAGCCAGTACTGACCATTGGGATGCTTGATGAAAGCGGGGTTGGTGGTGCAATGATCGTCCCATGCACCTTCTGGTCCGGCTTCCAGCAAAGGCTTGTCGGGTCGCTTCCAAGGTCCGTAGAGGGAATCAGATGTAGCCAGGCCAATGCGTTTTGTATTGGTCTTTCCGTTGGAATTGCCCATATAGAACAGGCAATATTTGCCATCCACTTTTTTAATCAGAGGATTGTGGCAGGTAGTGGCGTCAAAATAACCCGGCCGGGGGGCGAGGACCGTTTCCACAAACTGGTAGGGACCTTCGGGTTTATCGGCTACAGCATGGGCGATTTCAGAACCGTTGATCCATCCGCTCATTCCTTTTTTGTCATCCCAACGGGAAAAGAAGACATGAATCTTTCCATCATCGCCTTCAATGGGACTGTTGCACCAAACATAATAGCCTTCCATTTCCAAGGCACGGCCGACAGGATGCAGGCGTTTGGCAAAAGAGGATTCGTCATTTAAAACAAAGGAGCCTGCTTGCCCATGAGTGCAGCAGGCTCCTGCTGTAAATATGGAAAGCTGGGATATAAAGTCTCTACGGTTCATCACTGATTTTAAAATTCGAGATCAAGATCAGACCACAGCCTGGCTGTTGGTCAACTAATAGCTGTGAAAGATACATTTAATCCTAAATTTCAAAATCTTAAATTTCCTTTTTAATATCCTGGGTTTTGGTAATTTTTCTTTTGTTCAGGTGTTAATGGTTGCCCTCCTTCTGTGGTTAAGTCGACCTGTGTTTGCGGTATTGGCCTTAGCTTATGGAAGGGCTGAATGCTGGTAGCGTCTTTGTTATAGAGTTTTGTTCTATCGTACAGCGTTTCTGTCCGCACCAGGTCTTCCCAGCGGTAAAATTCGCCACAAAGCTCCCGTGTTTTTTCATTGAGCATGAAATGGATAAAACGATCGGCAGTACTGGTGACAGTTGGCGGATAGAGCTCACTAGGGGCATTGGTAGTAAAAAGGGCATCGGTTGCCATCATTTCAGGGAAAGTGCTTGCTACATCACCTTGCGTGCCGCCTTCAAACATCCAATACTGCGGATTTTTCGTTTCTCCCTGATGGTAAGCTGCCCGCAGACGAATGATGTTTACGTATTCCAAAGCTTTGGCATAATCACCTTTCCGTCCATAGGCTTCGGCCGCAATCAGGTAGGTTTCTGCAAAACGGGCCAAAATGCCTGCGCGCACACCTCTTTGTTCATTAAAGTTATTCGTCACTCTTACGGGGTCCAAGTGTTTCACTAAAGTCAGGTATTTATTATTCGAATATCCCGTCAGAATACTTCCAGTGGGTGACAAAATATAGCGGGCAAAAACCTTATACCGGTATTTGGCAATATCTGCGGCAGGAATTGGATTAGACTTTTTATTTACAATAAACAGGGCTGCTGTATCGCCAATTCCAAATTTCAATTTTCCGACAAGAGATGGGTTGGGCGCATCGGCAGCAGTAAAAACTGGTGTGCCGGAATTGGTATTGGAATAATATACGGTTCTAAAGCTTTTGTAAAATCTTGAATCATTTTTCCTATCGTAGAGGTCTATGGCATAATCAGATGGACCCAGACGTCGAAAAGGACGCCCGTTAAAGTTATCCACTGTTCTTACCAAACCAGGAATACCGTTATCATACTGCATGATGAAATACAAATGTGTTTGATTTCCCTGAGTACCAATCAGGTTTAAGTTCGTATTGAATTGAGCAGCCAATATGATCTCCTTACTTGCCTGAGCTGTCTGAAACTTTGAATAATCGCCTCTAGGAGCGCTACCATTCTCGCCTAAAGGAGGAACGGTTTGGGTAGGATATACGCCATTCCAAAGATTGGCATAATCTGGCTCCAGCGAATAGGTTTTAGAATTAATTACCAGGTCGGCATAATAAATAGCACTATCAATATCTGTTGGCTTTTGTCCTCTTTGATCTGTAACAGCACTGCCACGGGTAAGATATGCTTTTGCCAAAAAGTGATTGGCAGCGCCTCTTGTAGCCCTTCCCAGATCTGATGTAGTGACTGCTAAGTTTTCAGCAGCATACCTTAGGTCGCTAATAATCACATTATAAACATCCGGAACAGAAGCGCGGGGAAAGTCGGTACGCACCTGGCTGCTGGAACTTAATACGATGGGAACACCACCAAATTGCTGCACCAGCTGAAAATAGTAATAGCCACGCAGAAAGCGCAATTCGGCTACCCGCTGGGTCTTCTGCGCCTCGGTACCTAAAGTTTTGGAAGCCAAATTGGAATAGGGAGGAATGCGTTCTATCCCTAAATTGCAACGGTTGATACCATCGTAGTTGTTCACCCACAAGCTGTTGATAAAACCATCCGCAGGACCTAATTGAGGGATGTACGTGTTGTAATAACTGAAGTTGAACTGGTCACCAAGAATAAATTCGTCTGTACCAAAATTCCAGAGCGCATAAGATTGCTCACTTTCATATTTGAACCGAAGCGGGGTATAGGCTGATCTTACCAAGTCCTCCAATCCCTGGTCGGTAGTGTAATATTCATACGTTAAAGTGCTCACCAGATCTTCTTCGATGAATTTCTTACAAGCGGCCTGGGACAAAACGATTAAAGAGGTCAGTATATAAAGGATGTCTTTTTTCATGTTAAAGGGTTTTTGAGGACGTGAGACGTGAATGGTCAATGGTGAATTGTGAAAGGTTATTGCAATCCTATCCTGAGACCGAACACATAGCTTCTGTAACTATATGAGGTAGGTCCACCACCTGCATTACTACTGGAAGGATAAGAAGAAACATAAGGTAATGTTTCAGGGTCCACGTCATCCACTTTGGCCCACAAGAAGGGATTCAGTGCATTAAAATAGACACTGGCTGAACCTATCTTATACTTACCCAGGAAATCTTTCGGCAAGCGATATGTCAGAGAAATACTGCGCACCCGTACAAAAGACCCACTGCTAAAACTTTTTGATTGCCAGTAAGTCTGCACATCTATTGTGTTGTTCAACTGGCTATATTCATTGGTTGGGTTGGTTGGTGTCCAATAATTCACAAAAGGCCCCACCTGGCGGCCATTGGTTTGCGGCCTTAATATGCGCACCAGAGACCCGTTCCTTACATAGACATAAATACCCAGGTCAAAATTTTTATACGAGAGTGTACTGTTGAAACTGCCTATCCAATTGGGAACCTGGGAGCCTAATTGTGTTTTATCGGCTTCGGTAATCAGTGTATCTCCATTCCTATCCTCAACTCTAAGCTTACCTGGTTGTAAAAGCGCATTTGACTTGTTTCCAGCTTTCAACCAGTAATAATCAGCTAGAATTCCACCTCTTAAAGTGTCAGCATACTGAAAAACGCCTTGTTCCTGGTAATCATAATAAGTGCGGATCGGCCAGCCCAGGAACCACTGGTTACCTATATTATCCTGATCATTTTCTCCAAATAACGTTTTGATCTCTTCCTTGTTTTTAGAGAACATGAAATCGGTAACCCATCTGAATCCGTTTGGCTGGTTGATATTCACCGTTGACAAACTAATTTCAATACCCTTGTTTTTTACCTCACCCAAGTTGACCAGTACGGAAGTGAAACCAGAAGCTGCAGGAATGGACCGACTTTGGATCTGGTCTATTGTTTTAGATTGATAGACGTCAATGGTACCTGTGATGCGGTTTTTCATCATACCAAAATCCACACCGGCATTCAAAGCATTGGTGCGTTCCCAGGTCAGGTCAGGTAAAGGAAGTGTACCCGGCGCATAGCCACCTGCCGGATTATCTGCCCAGTTGTATAAACTCCTATTTAATGTACCGGCAGTTTGGTAAGGAGCGATCGCAGAATTACCAACCGAACCATAACCCAACCTCAACTTCAAAGAATTAAATAGGGGAACATTATTCATAAAAGGCTCTGCATCTACCCGCCAGGCAAAAGCTCCAGAAGGAAACCACAAGCCGGCATGACCTTCAGGGAAAACGGAGGAGTTATCATTACGAATACTTAATGTAAAGATGTATTTGTCCATCAGGGTATAGTTTGCCCTACCCATATAAGATAATAGTTGATATTGGGCAAAACTGCCTGTTCCTGTAACCGAGGCCAGGTTATTGTTTTGCAGGGAGTACCATTTTTGGCTTTCGTATGTCAGGTTTTCGGCAGAGGTAGTGCTTGTATCTGCCTGTATCTTTTGCAGTTCATTCAACAAGGTAAACGACAAGGCATGCTTATCGCCAATTTTGGTGTCATAGTTCACTATATTGTCCAGTATCCAGGTGAAGCCATTTCGTATAGAGTAACTTGCATTGGCAGGGTTGCCCTGGCGCACAGAAGATATGGCTCCGTTAAAGGTGCCACGGCGAACATTAGCAATGTCGACTCCGAATGCAGCCCTGTATTTCAATCCCTTGTACAATTGGATTTCGGCGAAAATGCTACCTATTAACCGGCTGATCTTATTTTCATCAATTATGGAATTGGGATCGTTGAGCGGATTGACGATCTGTGCGTCATTACCCGGGAATAATATCAGGTTGCCGGCAGAGTCGTATGGCAAGGCCAAAGGTATTTGTCCAACAGAGTTACCATATACGGAAGCCCCGAGATTTTGAATCGCCCAGGTATAATTCAGATTACTTCCAATATTGATGATCTTAATTGGCCTGAAGTCTGAGCTTTGATTGAATGTGTAGCGGAGGTAATCCTGTCCGGGCTCAATACCTTTCTGATCGAAATAGGAACCGGAGAACGCTGCCCTGAATTTTTCAGAACCGCCGGTAATGGAGATCTGGTGGCTATTGGTGTGGCCTGTTTGTAAAGCTAAATCCTGCCAGTCGGTGGTGCGCACCTTCGAAGGATCATAAATGGCCACACTATCCAGCACGGCAAGCTTCAGGTTACGCAGCAGGGTTTTCTCTTCTTCAGTTGTTGGTCTTTTTGCCGCGATAAACCTGGATTTATCGATCCAAGTATATCCCATTGCTACTGATTCCCACATATTCAAATCCTGATAAAACAATGCAGAGTCTGATAATGGGTCCGGAAAATACAGGCCAATTGGAGACTGGCTATTTCTTGTGGGATTATAACTCCTGGAAGCGATAAAAGCATCCCTCCGATACTGGGCCCATTCAGGACCGTTAAAAACCTTTACAGGTTCCAAAAGTTTGTCAATGGAATAGCTGCCATTATATTCCACTGAAATTCTCCCGGACTTGCCTTTTTTGGTTGTGATTTGGATTACTCCATTGGCACCGCGCACACCATAGATGGCAGTTGCAGAGGCATCCTTCAATACATCCATGGATTCGATGTCCAGGGGGTTTATGTCATCGATATTGTAGCTCTGGGGAATGCCATCTACAACAAATAAGGGCTCATTAGTAGCTCCTAAAGAACGGTTACCCCGAATGCGAATGGTAGCGCCACCACCGGGGCGAAAGGAAGACATACTAGCATCCACGCCAGCTACCCTACCTTGCAGGGCCTGGGTAACATTTGTTACAGGTACTGCTTTGATCTTTTCAGCATTTACTGTTGCAATGGCACCGGTAACGTCGCCCCTGCGCTTGGTACCATAACCGACTACGACGACATCCTGTAAAGAATTGGCCTGGGGTGCCATAGAAATATTGAGTTGTCCCCTGTTGTTTACGGCTTCTTCGTGTGTACCAAATCCTACATAGCTAAATACCAGTGTAGCATTGGCCGAGGGTGCGCTGATCTGAAAGGTTCCATCCGGACCACTTACAACGCTGGTTGCGGAACCTTTTACCTGTACGGTTACCCCTGCCAGTGGCTGACCATTCGCATCTACCACCTTACCTGTGACGGGGAAACTTTGAGCGAAACTTGAAAGGGTGAATAGAAAAAGGAGCAAGACAAGGCAAAGGCCTTGAGTAAAGGTGTTCTTCATATAGCATGGTTAAGGGTGAAAAAGTGTCTAAATTTAGCAATTTATATAGACATTTTTTTCATGTATTGTGCTGCATAATTATTATATTCCTTATATAAAAAAGGGTGAAACTCAGCAAATAATAGCTGAGTTTGGTTCATTGCCGAAATGTTTTGGGACAATAAAAAGAGGCTATATCATACTTTGATATAGCCTCCTCTAATTAAGCTAGTTTTTAGCAATCTTGGTGTCAATAATTCAACCTATCAATTATATCCTTCATTCTGAGTATACAAACCGGGTTTGGTTTGTATTTCAACCTGAGGAATAGGATAGATCACGTATTGAGGAATCACCTTATTGATGGTAGTCATTTTATCAGAGTTGATCCAATTGTTCATTGTTGTTACTGCCATGCCTTCACGCACCAAGTCATTCCAGCGCAAACCTTCACCGATAAATTCTCTTCTTCTTTCTTCCATCAGCGCAGGCAAGTCAACGTTTGATACGGAAGAAAGGCCAGCTCTTGCACGCACCTGGTTTACAATAGCATCCACATCTGCTTGTGTGCCGCCAGCGCCATGGAGCATACATTCAGCTTTCATCATCAGGATGTCGGTATAGCGGAGTGCGATGAAGTTGATCGGCCAGTCGTCACGTTTGGTACCTTTTTTAGCAATGTTTATATATTTCTTAATAAAAGGACGGGTTGTATCTATTTGTGCATTGGCAGCTGTGCTTAGTGCAAAAGAATGTTGAATTGAGAATGTATCACGAATATCCACTTTACCTGTGCCCGCGCTTGTGCGGTAAGATTGCATCAGATCTTTTGTTACGTTGTAACTTGCAGAACCATAACCATTGCCGTAATTCGATAAACCCAATCCAGCCCAATAAGTATCGGGCACTAACTGGCTTGGGAACTCAGCGCCGTTGTTTGTTGTCATGAACTGAATATCAAAGAGTACCTCCTTGTTATTTTCATTGGTATATGAAAATATGTCGGTATACTTTGCAAGGAACTGGTATTGGTTGCTTGCAATGATTTCATTGAATAAAGAAAGTGCTTTACCATATTCATTACTGTTCAAACCTGGACCATCAACACTGTAAGTAGGACCAGACTTTGTAAGGTATACCAATCCCAAAATCCCTTTAGCAGCTCCAGAAGTTGCCCTTCCAATATCTACGCCAGTATAAGAAGCAGGAAGATTCGCAATTGCATATTCTAAATCCTTGATGATAAAACTATAGACATCTGCAACAGAACTTCTAGGAATGCTAGCTACCTGATCAGCCATTAATGGCTTGTCGATGACAGGAGCTTTACCATATAAACGAACCAAGTCTAAATAGTAAAAGGCCCTTAGAAAGCGTACTTCTGCTTCAAAACGTTTCCGTAATGTAGCATCAGTAATCACAGAACCATTGGTTGACAATTTATCTAAAACGACATTGGCATTATAAATACCATTGAAGTCATTGTTCCATGCACCAGCGATAAAAGCTGTTGTTGTAATATTAGGCGAGAAGTCGTTAATCCCCTGCCAGTCGCGGTTACCATCAGATACAGGCGAAACGTTATCAGACCTCATTTCATTCATCCACATGGCTTGTGTGGCGTAAGATTTCAATTTACTGTACACACCATTTACTGCCAATTGAAAATCATTTGTGTTAGAAAAGAAGTTTTCTGTTGACGTACTAGAAACAGGCAGCTGGTCAAGCTCTTTCGTGCAAGAGCCTAATGTTGTAAGTATTATAAGAGAGGTTATATATGTAAGCTTTTTCATCACATCATTTTTTTAGGTTAGAACACTATAAAGACAAGTTGATACCAAAGGTTATGGTCTTATTCAGTGGCATTGCGCCGTAATCACCAGGCAGAGGGAAGCCACTGTCGCCACTTACATTGGTATTCTGAGCTTCAGGGTTCACACCTCCATCATATTTATCCTTTCCAAACCAGTTCAGAGCAGAAGCATACACTCTTGCAGAACTCAGGAAGCCAGTTTTGATTACTTCTTTCAGGTTGTAGCCCAAGGTAATGTTTTGAACTCTCCAGAAGTCGGAAGAATACAACCAATCGGTAGTGAACTGTGGAATCGTATAACCTATACCGATCTTTCCACGAGAAGCATTGTAATCCTGATTTTCAGCAGTCCAGCGGTTGCGCCAAACACCTAAGGTTGTGTTTTTTCCGTTTGCAGGGTTGTCAATAGCGCGTCCGAGGAATGAATATATCTTCCCACCCATTTGGCCATATACCTGAACACTCAAATCAAAACCTTTGTATTTGAAGTTGTTGGTTAAACCCCAAGTATATTTAGGAGTTGGCTGACCGGCATTTACACGGTCATTTGCATTGATCAATCCATCTCCGTTCTGATCAACGTATTTGGCATCACCCACAGTCTGGCCTGACAGTTTAGCCACTTTAGCATCCGCAATATCAGCTGCAGTCAGGATACCATCAGTCTGGATCAAGTTGAAGCTATATAAAGGTGTACCTATTTGCAAGAGGAAAGGACTGAAGCCACTGTAGTTAGAAGCTATCTGAATATCAGCTCCATCTGGTCCCAGACCCACTACTTTGTTTTGATTGAAGGAAATGTTTGCATTTGTTGTCCATTGGAAACCGTGGCTCATGATATTCATAGTATTCAAGCTCAGTTCCACTCCTTCGTTTTTCACAGAACCAATGTTCATCAGAAGAGAAGTAGCACCTGAAGCTGCCAAAACCGGGATCTTCAACAGGAGGTCTGTATTTTTCTTTTGATAGGCATCAACGGTTACATTCACCCTGCTTTTTAAAACAGCCAGGTCAAAACCTACACCATATGTATTAGATGTTTCCCAGTGTAATTTGTCTGTTACAATTCCACCCACAACTTTACCAGAGGCCAGCGTAGTACTAGCTGATCCACCGAAGCTGTAATTGGAAGCACTCATCGTAGAGATCGGGTAGTCACCAATATTGTTGTTACCGCTCTTACCATAGCTTGCTCTCAGCTTAAGGTCATTGATAAAGTCAATTGACTTCATGAAAGGTTCTTCTGAAATTCTCCATCCCAAGGATAATGAAGGGAAAGTTCCCCAACGGCTTCTGGCACCAAAGCGTGAAGAAGCATCCCGACGCAGAGAGGAAGAAAACAGGTATTTACCATCATAGCTATATTGTACACGACCAAAGTAGGACAACATTGTGCTGTTGCTTTCTGTTGTATTACCAGTGATGGTTACGCCAGCCGTACTCGCCATGGCATTGTTCAATGTGATCACAGAGTTGTCAGCAAAACCGCCGGCAGTGCTCATGGTATAGTTTTCAATATGAGCCCAGCTATAAGACATACCACCCAGTACGTTCACGTTGTGCTTTGCAGCAAGGGTTGTGCTGTAGTTTACTGTATTTTCAGTTACAAAGTTTTGCTTTTTGAAACCGCTATAAGAACCAGAAGCACTTTTACCAGGAGCTGTCAGGTAATTGGTAATATTACCACCTATAAAATCTGAGTTATAAGTTTTCTTATTAGCAGTTGCCTCATCATAGTTCAGTGTGTTCTTTACTGTAAGGCCTTTTGCAGCCTGTAATTCTGTAAAAAAGCTATACAGGTTCCGGGTGGTCTTCGTTAAGTTCAGTGTATTATTTAAAAAAGCAACAGGACTTAATGAAGAAGATGCCCAGCCATACACTGCGTTCTTTCCCGCACCGGTATTCATTCCAGCTGTATCTTCTACTATTGGAGTCATGTTGAACAGCTTCATTAACTGAGCGTCTTTACCTTCTGCAGCAGGCGCATTTGTTTCAGAATAAGAAGGAGCCAGGTTCAATCCCAGTTTCAGTCTTTTAGAAGCATTTACTTCAATGTTGGCACGACCGGCGTAATTTTTATAACCAGAATTCAACAGTACACCTTTTTGATCCAGATAGTTTACAGAAGCATAATATTTCACAGCTTCGGTACCGCCAGAAGCAGAAACTTCATAGTTCTGAAAAGGAGCTGTACGAAAAGCAGAATCCTGCCAGTCCACATACAGCAAACCCGGGTGCCCAGGCATTGACCAACGGTCATCTACCATATAGTTGTAGTTGTAAGCATTTGCGGCCAAACCCAAAATAGCTCTTCTTTCAGCGGTAGTTTGACTAGCTGTTCTTGAGCCATCGGTAACGGAAGTGATCCATTTATAATTAGCCAGTTCAGTAGCCTGCGCGATCCACTCTTCAGGACTGAGTACATCCAGCTTCTTAGCCACTTTACTAAAACCAGTATTTGCATTTACTCCGATTTTAGCCTTGCCCACCTGGCCTTTTTTTGTGGTGATGAGTACTACACCATTAGCAGCGCGAGAACCATAAATGGCACCAGCAGCCGCATCTTTGAGCACCTGAATACTTTCAATGTCGTTAGGACTCAGGTTATTGAGCGGGTTGCCTGTAAAACCACCGCTTGAGTTCTGACTGGCCACATCCAAAGGAAAACCGTCAATTACATACAGAGGTTCATTACCAGCAGAAATGGAACCAGAACCACGAACGATAATGCTCATACCCTGACCAGGCATACCAGTTTGCTGGCGCACCTGCACACCGGCCATTTGTCCGACCATTGCCTGGTCTATACGAGTTACGGGTTTTTCTTCAATCCCTTTGGCATTAAAAGTGGCTATGGAACCGGTAACATCTTTTTTTCTGGCAGTACCATAACCTACTACAACCACACTTTCCAAAGCGTTGTTCTGAGGAGTCATGGATACATTAACCAAGGTTCTGTTGTTAACAGCAGTTTCCTGGTTATTGAATCCAACGTAAGAAAAAACCAATACGGAATTCGGAGAAGGTACATTGATCTGATACATACCTTCATTGTCGCTCAGGGCCCTGATATTGGAGCCTTTTACCTGCACAGTAACATTGGTCAGTGGTTGGCCTTCAGCACCAACAACCCTACCTTTTACCTGAATACCTTGAGCAAAAACATGAAATGAGAAGAGAAAAGATAGCACTACAAGATGTAAGCTTCGCACGAGTACATTAACTCTCATAAAGCAAGTTTATTGTGAAAGAATAGGGGGTCAAAAGTAGAAACTAGTAGGTCCCAAGCATCCTGCACTATCCTGCCTAGTTAAAATTTAGCGGTGAAATGGCCGCTTTTAGAGCCAGTTTGAGTAATTAAATCGATAAAAAAAGCCTGTCATTAGATAATGACAGGCTGCCAACGAAACTAAATATGCGAAAGTCTTATTTAATATCCAGGGTTTTGTTCGTACAATCCTTTTTTGACATCCAACTCGGCTTGGGGAATTGGGTAGATGATGAAGTTTTTCTCGAAAGGCTTCATTACTTTTTGTACATCGTCTTTGGCAATCCAGGCTGGAATTACAGTTTCTACCAAACCACTTCTCACCAGGTCGTGCCAACGAGAACCTTCAGCTGCAAATTCCTTTCTTCTTTCTTCCATGAGTTGAGGCAGGGTAACACCGGATAACTGAGTAGTTAAACCAGCTCTTGCACGCACCTGGTTCACAATAGCATCAACATCTGCTTGTGTGCCAGGAGCACCATGCAGGATACATTCTGCTTTCAACATTAATATATCGGTATAGCGTTGTACGATAAAGTTGATTGGCCAGTCAATCCTGTTATTGGTGGGCACTTTGGTGAGATCCACGTATTTCTTGAAGAAAGGGCGGTTTTCTGTTACGCCGTTGTATACGTAACTTCTTACTATAATAGAATCATCACGGCTATCGCCGGCTTCATAAGAATTCACCAGGTCAGAGGAAATAGGACGAATCGTTAAGCCGCCTTGTGTTGGTTTACCCAAAGATTGAAACCATGTGTCGGGAACCAGTACCCATGGGAATGTTGAACCCAAGACAGGAGTTGCACCGTTGATATATTGGATATCAAATACTACTTCTGCATTGTTCTCATTCGTGTATGAGAAAATATCCATGTATTTTGGAAGGAATGAAAAGCGGTTGCTTGCAATTATTTCATTCAACAATGTATATGCCTCATTCCATTCGTTCAAGCCCAAGCCCGGACCTTCGATACCATAGGTAGGACCAGAGCGGGTCATATGCACCAGGGCTAAAATACCTTTAGCTGACCATTTGGTAGGTTTGCCTTTATCAGCAGCTGCATTAACAGCTGGTAAATTACCAGCAGCAAAAACCAGGTCGTCCATAATCAACTTATACACTTCACTTACCGGACTTCTAGGAATGGTCAAGGCTTCAGAAGATGAAACCGGATGATCAACAACCGGCACTTTACCAAACCATCTTACCAGGTCGAAGTAATAAAAGGCTCTCAGGAATCTTGCTTCAGCCTCCATGCGTGTTCTTAAGGCAGCATCAGTTACAATACTACTGCCATTATCCTTCAATTGTTGCAGTAATTCATTTGCTTTGAATACTCCATTAATATTCGAGTTATATGCTTCGATTACATATGGATTACTGGCGATGGTTTTATGAAAACTATTGATACCTTCCCAATCGCGAACACCACCATCTGATACTGCATATAAATTATCTGATCTTGTTTCAGACAAGTTCAACTGCCTGTCGGGATAACCACGAAGGTTGTTGTAAACAGCGTTGGTGGCCTGTATAAAATCATTTTGTGTTTTGTAGAAGTTACCGGTAGCAACTGATGAAATGGGCACCTGGTCTAATTCCTTTTTACAAGAAGAAAACAGAACGGTTGCTGCTATAATTGGAAGAAATACTTTTTTCATTGTGATGTTTTTTGAGTTCATGAGTTCACTAGTCACGAGTTGGTGAATTGTCACTCATTCACTTTTCAACTTTAAAGGTTAGAAGGTTAAGTTTACACCAAGGATCAAGGATTTTGGCAGAGGAAGTCCACCATAATCACCAGCTTCAGGATAAAGTCCGCTACCGCTTAAGTCAGTATTGGTAGCTTCAGGGTTAAAGCCTCCTTTGTATTTATCAGAGCCAAAGAAGTTTTCGGCAGTTGCATAGATGCGAGCTCCAGAAACTGCTTTACCCTTAAACAGCTGACCCAAATCGTATCCGAGTGTAATATTGCGTACACGCACGTAATCGGAAGGATATAACCAGTCTGTATTTTTAATACGGCCAAAGGTTGAATAAGCTTTACCCACTTTACCAGCACCGGGGTCTGCTTCTGAACGCCATCTGTCTCTGAAGAAGCCTAAAGCATTATCCGTAAAGCCCTGGCCAGTTCTTCCTAATGCACGACCGAAAAGCGAGTAAATAGATCCCCCCGACTGGCCTTGCACCAAAACACTCAGATCGAAACCTTTATAGCGCAGGTTGTTGGTAACACCCCATACATAGTTCGGATTAGGATGACCTACGATCACACGGTCATTAGCATCAATTACGCCATCACCGTTTGCGTCAACATATTTAGGATCTCCCACTGTTTGTGAACCGTAAAGGGCAGCGCCTTTACTAATATCGTCCTGAGTCAAGATGCCATCCTGACGCACCACATAAATGCTGTTCATGGGTTCCCCAACTTTCAAGATGCTATGCGAAATATCGAACAGAGATGGAATCAGAATTTGATCCTGGCCTTCACCTAATGCCAATACTTTATTGGAATTATGGCTAAAGTTTACGCTTGTATTCCATTGGAATTTACCCACGAGGTTGCGAGAAGTCAATTCTATTTCCCAGCCCTGGTTCCTTACTTCCCCTACGTTGCTCAACATAGAATTAAAACCAGTGAGACCAGGAATAGGCACATTCAACAGTAAATCTGTATTTAATTTATTGTAGTAGTCCAAAGATGCTGTAACGCGGTTTCTCAAAATACCGATGTCCAGACCGACATCAAAAGACTCTGATTTTTCCCAGCTTAAGTCAGGATTCACTACGCTTGCAGGAGCCTGGCCAAAAGCTACAGCATTATTGAATGTATAATTAGATGCAGCTAACAGGGCTTGGGCACTGTAATCACCCACGTTGTAGTTACCAGATTTACCCCAGCTTGCTCTCAATTTAAGGTCACTGATCTGAGGAATTCCTTTCATAAAATCTTCCTCAGCTATTCTCCAGGCAGCAGATGCTGAAGGGAACCAACCCCATTTTGTATTGTCACCAAAACGGGAAGAACCGTCTCTTCTAATACTTGCAGAGAACAAGTATTTATCATTGAAGCCGTATTGAATTCTGCCAAAATATGAAAGCAGGACATTCTTTGTTTCTGTTGTATTCCCAGTAATGGCAGCTGCGGCGTTCAAAGTGTTCACAACGCTATTGCCGAAACCATTTTGAGAGTTCATTTGTGAACGATCAAATTTATCGGAGTTATAAGCAGCACCTGCCAAAAAGGAAACATCGTGGATATCATTATATACTTTATTATAAGACAGCGTGTTCTCATTAACGAATGTCTGTCTTCTGTAAGTGCTGTACGAACCTGAGGCTAGAGAAAGGTAATTAGCAGCCTGCCTTGCAGGAAGCTGACCAGAAATGGTGTAAGGAACGTAACCTTTTGAAGTGTTATCTGTATTATCGAAGTTAATGGTGCTCTTTAAAGCAAGGCCTTTAATGATCTGGTATTCACCAAACAAAGAAGTCAGTGTGCGGAAGCGTTTGGTCTCACCTATGGTTTGTTCCAGTTTACCTATCGGGCTATTGGGTGAGGTGCTCCATTTATACTGGCCATTGTTGCCGACGTTTGGATACAAGCCCATAGAATCTTCCTGGACAGGTGTCATACTCACCAATTGGTGCAGGATGTTGTCTTTACCTTCTATACCCGGATCATTGGTAATAGAATAGGTAGGTGAAAGGTTTAAACCAAGCTTTAACTTTTTGCTGGCATTGACTTCAACATTTGCCCGTGCAGAATATGATCTGTAGTCCATGCCTTTAATCATACCTTCCTGGTCGGCAAAGTTTCCGGAGACATAATATTTTACGAATTCATTTCCACCACTGGCGGATATTTGGTGATTTTGCACCAAGCCTTTTCTGAAGGCTTCGTTTTGCCAGTCGATGTAGCGCAAACCAGGATGGCCTGGCTGAGCCCAGCGGTCATCAGTCATGTAAGAAGTATTGACACCCCCTGGAGCAAGGCCTAAAATCACACGGCGCTCTTCGTTTGTCTGGCTAGCCGTCCTTCCGGGTCCGGAAGCTACCCACTGGGCATTGATCATTTCAGTTGCCCTGTCTACCCATTCATCAGCAGACAACATATCGAGTTTGCGGTTTGCCTCCGAAAAACCAACGTAAGAGTTGAGGTTAATCTTTGCTTTACCACTTTTACCTTTTTTGGTGTTTATGATCACAACGCCATTGGCGGCGCGGGAGCCATAGATAGCTGCAGCAGAGGCATCTTTTAATACCTGGATTGATTCAATATCGTTCGGGTTGATGTTATCGAGGGGATTGCCGTTAGCGAAGCTACCTGATCCATTAGGAGCGGCCTGCGCCAAGGGAAAGCCATCAATCACATATAAAGGCTCATTGCCGGCTGTAACGGAGCCGGAACCTCTTACCTGAACACTCATGCCTTTTCCTAAAGCACCACTGGTTTGCTTTACCTGTACACCAGCCAACTGACCGACCAAGGCCTGGTCTACACGGGAAACAGGCCGCTCGTTCAAGTTATCGGCGTTCAAGGAAGCTACCGCACCCGTGACGTTCTTTTTTTTCTGAGTACCATAGCCCACCACAACTACGTTCTCCAAGGAGTTTTGTTGGGGCACCATGGAAACAGCAAGCTGTTTTTTATTTGCGACCTGCACCTGTTGTTCGGCAAAACCGACATAGCTTACCACTAAAACGGCATCGGGAGAAGGCACATTGATCTGGAAGGAGCCATCTGCGCTTGTTTGGGCAGCGAGGTTTGAACCTTTCACCTTTACAGTTACACCTGCTAAAGGTTGTCCGTCTGCACCTGTGATTTTACCTGTAACCGGGAAATTTTGGGCGAAAGCGCCAAAAGAGAATAAGAGAAGGGAGGCGAAGCCCAAGCTTCGCAGCACTGCGTTTTTTTTCATACAGCCTACAATTAAGTGTTTTTCAGTAGGCAAGCTACATGATTCACCTAGCCCGATTATCCTGTACCATCCTGCTTTAGGCCAACTTTTTACGCAAACGTTTGCGTAAAATCAAGAGCTTGTATGATTTTGGTCAGATGACAGATACTACGGGGAAGAAAAAGAAAGGGCAGCCCGGAGGACTGCCCTTTAGAAATTATGCTTATTGAATTAATAACCAGGATTTTGGTAGGCGGCCATATCGGATGCAGACATGGGTTTGCCATTTTTTGTTTGCGCAATCATTTGCAGGTAAGGAATTGGCCTCAGCTTATGGAATTGAGAGAATGATCCGCTGATGTCGGGGTTGAACTGTTTTGTTCTTTCATAGAAGGTTTCTGTCCGCACCAGGTCTTCCCAGCGGTAAAATTCACCACAAAGCTCCCTGGTTCTTTCATTGAGCATGAAATGAATGAACCTCGAAGATGTGCTGGTAGCGCTAGCCGGGTAGTTCTCGCTTGCTGCACTCGTAGTAAACAGGGTCATTGTAGCCAAGTTATTAGTTTCAGTATTGTCTAACGTGCTGGGACCGCCTATAAATTGCCAGATCTGCGGGCTTCTTGCTTCGCCTGCTTTATAAGCAGCTCTTCTTCTCAACACATTCACATATTCCAATGCCTTGGTATAATCACCCTTTCTGCCATAAGCTTCCGCGATCATCAGATAGGTCTCAGCCAGACGAGCCAGCGTACCATTGCGGATACCGCGGGCTTCGTTATTGATAGAGGTAAGCCTGATAGGATCATTGAACTTGATCATCGCCAGGAACTTATTGGGTGAGAAATCTGTTGATACTGCACCGCCGGCTGTAGTTTGCTTGTAGCGCGCATACACAGCATAATAACGCATTTTGGCAATGTTGGAAGTCAGCAATGGCTTGTCAACAGGGTTCACAATAAAGATGGCTGCTGTATCGCCAGGCATTACCCTTGGCTTACCCACCAAACTTGGATTAGGTGCATCTGCTGCAGTAAACTTGGGAAAAGTTTCATTAGCTGTAACTGCAACATTGCGATAGAAGACAGTCTGGAAGGTTTTGAAGAAGCGGGAGTCATTGATCTTATCATAGATATCAATGGTATAATCAGTAGGACGCATCCTGCGGAAAGGCCTTCCATTGAAGAAATCCCTTGCCATACCCGGCATACCGGCATCATATTGCGTACCATAGTAAAGGTGTGTCTGGTTGTTTCCTGCAGATGAAGCCAGGCTCAGGTTGGAAGTGAATTGAGCCGCATAGATGATTTCGTTGCTGGCATTGTTGGCATCGATCTTTGCTTTGCTGCTCAACGGCGCTGCACCAACCTCACCCAAGGGGGCTATTCTGCCGTCCGGATAAGCAGCATTGAATAAACTTCCATAGTCAGCTTCCAATGCATGGCCGCTCCTGGTGATCACTGAATCTGCAAACACAATCACGCTGTCCATATCGGTAGGCTTTTGTCCGCGTTGGTCTGTAACAGCACTGCCTCTTGTTAAATAAGCCTTGGCCAAGAAATGATAAGCCATAGCCCGTGTGGCCCTACCCCTGTTGGCAGCGTCATATTTCCAAGGTAAAACTGGGCCTGCGTTTTTCAAGTCGCCGATGACCTGCTGATACACTTCTGCCACAGAAGCCCTTGGAAACTCATATTGCGGCTCGCTGGGCACTGATGTGATCAGGGGAACACCCCCGAATTGTTGCACCATCTGGAAGTAATATAAACCTCTCAGGGCTTTGAGTTCGGCTATGCGCAGGTCTTTTTGCGCCTGTGTACCCAGTACTTTTGATGCCGGATTATTATAACTGGCTATCATTTCAATACCCTGGTTGCACCGCCTGATACCGGCATAATTATTTGTCCAAAGGCCATTGACAAAGGCATCATTCGCATTCAGGTTGGCATCGTAGTCGTTGTAGCGAACGTTATTGAACTGGTCGCCTTCCCTGAATTCATCCACGCCAAAGTTGTGCATGGCGTAAGACTGCTCCTCACTGAACTTCCATTGCAAAGGCGTGTAGGCAGACTTTACCAGGTCTTCAAGACCGGCATCAGTTTTATAATAATCCTCGGTAAGTGTCGTTACCAGTTCTTCTTTGATGAATTTCTTGCAAGAGGTTACGGTAAGCGCAAAAGCACCGATACCCATCCAAATTATATTTCGAAAGTTCTTTTTCATTCTTTTAGTTTTTTTCAAATACACGAATCAATGTTAACATTACAGATCAAGCTTTGCGCCTATCACATAACTTCTGTAGCTATAAGATGTAGGCCCTGTGTTGTTGGTAGTAGAACCAGGGAACTCCTTGTAAGGCACTGTTTCCGGATCGTAAGTTGAATAACCATGGATCAGGATGGGATTCACTGCACTGATATAGAACGACAGGTTGTTGATGTTTGCCTTGCCAGTTAACTGTTGGGGCACACGGTAAGACAGTGTAATATTCTTCACTTTGGCATAAGTAGCCTTGGTATAAGTAATTGCTTCCCAACCGAAAGGAATATCACTGGTTGATGTTGGCTGCTGGTATTCATTGCTTGGGTTGGATGGCGTCCAGTAATTCACCTCAAAGGTCTGGTAGCGGCCTACGAGGCTTGGACGGGGCACCCTATATAAACCACCTACGTGGAAATGAATCAGGAAGTTCAGGTCAAAGTTTTTATAGCTCAGTGTGTTGCCAATACTTGCCGTAAAGTCAGGATTGTGCGAGCCTAAAACAATTCTGTCTGCCGGACTCATTGCTGTATCACCATTGGCATCAAATATCTTAATTCTGCCTGGCAGGTAGTTGACATTGCCTTTATTACCGGATTTTTTCCAATAGTAGTCGGCCAGTGCGCCACCTTTTGCAGTGTCACTGTATTGGAAGATGCCTTCTTGTTTATAACCCCAATATACCTGGAGGGGCTGGTCTATCAACCAAAGGTTGGCATAGTTACTGTTGCCGCTGCCATCAATGTCTACGATCTTCTCTTTGTTTTTAGTGAACACGAAATCTGTAGACCAACGGAAGTCTCTTGAAACAATGTTTTGTGTATTCAGGGTAACTTCTATACCCTTGTTCTCTACTTTACCGAGGTTAAAGAATAAGTATCCCACACCGTTGGCAGTTGGAATTGACCTTTGCTGCAACTGGTCGGTAGTAGTTGATTTATACAGGTCAATCACACCGTTGATCCTGTTTTTAAGCAGGCCGAAATCAATTCCTACGTTTGTAGTAGTTGTTTTCTCCCAGCCCAGGTCTGGTGTTTTAAAGGTTAAAGGAGCAGAACCAATGGCGGCCTGTCCATTGCCCCAGTTATAGTTGGTAAAGGCTAGAGGACCACCGGTCTGGTAAGGAGGAATAGAAGCATTACCTACTTTACCAATACCCATTCTCAACTTAGCAGAATTGAGTACGGATTGGCTTCTGAAGAAGTTTTCGCGATCAATTTGCCAGGCCACAGAAGCAGATGGGAACCAGGCACCTTTGTTTCCTTCAGACAATACAGAGGAGTTGTCGTAACGGTTGCTGACTGTCAGCAGGTATTTATTTCTGAAACCATATTCCACACGGCCCATGTAAGACATATATCGGGCAGCGGCATAAGAACCTGAACCTGTAACTAATGCATCTGTATTCCTGTTTAAGGAGTACCATTTTTGAGATTCGAAGATCAGGTTATTGGCCGACATGATCAGTGTATCTGTGCGGTTCAGGTTTTGCAATTCCTGGAGCAGGGTAACATTGATCGTGTGGTTGGACTTGATCGTAGTATTGTATGTCAGGATGTTGTCGTAGACCCAAGAAGAAGCGTTAATAATGGTACGTGATGCTTTGGCGGGGCTACCCAATTGGATGGATGACTGGGAGCCATCAAATTTGCCCTGTCTTGAATTACGGGTATCCAAACCAAACATGGTGCGGTATTTCAATCCTTTAAAGAGTGTCAGCTCTCCATAAACGTTTCCGAATATCCTGTTTGTCTTTGTTTCGTCAAACACGGTATTGTGATCATTGATGGCGCTCCTGATCTGGTCGTCTTTGTTGGGAATGAGCACCCAGTTGCCGGCAGAATCATAAGGTGTTACCATCGGGATCATACCAATAGCATTACCATAAGAACTGGTGCTGGTGTTGGTAGTTGCATTTGTATAGTTTACACTGATGCCAAAGGTGAGGTACCTGGCAGCCTTAAAGTCGTTTGAAGCACCAATGGAATACCTGGTATAATCCTGACCATATTCAATCCCTTTCTGATTAAAGTATCCTGCACTGAAAGAAGATTTGATCCTGTCGGAACCACCTGTCACACTAATGCTATGGTTTGTGGTGCTGCCATTCCTGATCCCTACATTATCCAACCAGTCATAGCTTTTGATCCTGGATGGATCGTAAATATCAATGCTATCTGTTCTCATGCCACCCATGAACTGGAGGTTTTGCAAAAGTGCCTTTTCTTCAGGAGTTGTTGCTCTTTTCTTTGCGCGGTAAATCTTATTTACCGGGTCATAAACCTCCCAGGTATAAGCATCTTTAATAGAATTCCACTGCTCTTCGCTGCCGAACCTATTTCTGAACAAGGCCATATCGGATAGAGCGTCAGGATAATAATATAATGAATTGGTCGCGGACCTCTTTTTAATATCGCGTGTATACAATGAATCTGCAAAGAATGCCTGTCTTTGGGCATCTACCAGTTGGGATGCATCAAACACCTGTATAGGCCTGATGATGCTTTCGATGGACTGGCTGCCCTGGTAGTTTACTGATATTTTACCAGCCTTGCCTTTTTTTGTAGTGATCTGAACAACGCCGTTGGCGCCACGAACACCATAAATGGCTGTTGCTGATGCGTCTTTCAGGATGTCCACAGATTCAATATCGGCAGGGTTCATATCATCAATGGTATAGCTGACAGGAAAGCCATCTACCACATACAATGGTTCATTGCTGGCGCTTAATGAACGGTTACCCCTCAGGCGGATAGAGCTTCCTGTACCAGGACGGAAACCACTTGGGGTAGCTTCCACACCTGCTATACGGCCTTGTAGCGATTGCGTGAGGTTGGTGGTTTGTACTGTGCGCAGCTTTTCGCCTGAAATAGAAGAAACAGCGCCTGTTACGTCACTTTTCTTACGTGTGCCATAACCTACAACAACTACATCCTGCAGATTATTATCTGCAGATTTGAGCGCAATGGCGATTGCAGATTTACCATTTACAGAAGCTTCCTGGCTGGTGTAACCAATAGAGCTAAACACTAAAATGGATTGAGCAGAAGGCACTGTGATGGTAAACGTTCCATCAGCTTTGGTCGTTGTGCCGGCGTTAGAACCTTTTACCTGGATGGAAACGCCAGCCAACGGTTGTCCATCAGCGCCGGTGATTTTACCGCTCACAGGAAAACTTTGTGCAAAACCATAAAGGGAAAAAAGGAGAAAGAAACAGGGCATACCTAGCCCCCGAAGCAGTCGAAGAATTATCATACAGCAAACAGTTTGTTAATAAAAGACTAAACTATCTATTTAGTATACACGAACTATCCTGCACCGTCCTGCATCGGTATATTTTTTTACGCAAACGTTTGCGTAAAGTCAGAAACCTTGTGATATTCATCATCTTTTAATCACATAATTTCAATTGGTAGCAAATAAAGATGAATGACAACCGAAAGGCGAGAAATAATACCAGAATATTTATTTGCTGTATTTTCTCTTAAGCCAGTTTTCCGGCACAGGAATGATGCAAATATTCATAGACCTACCGTCTTTGGACAGCATGGCTGATTGTATTTGAATTTTTGTACCATCGGGGCTGAAAGTCGGATGCGTATGATCTGCAGCCGTTTCCTTATGACCTGTAGTCAACATGATCATTTCTCTTGTGTGCCGGTCGATCAAGTATACACTGCGTGAAAAATCATCACCAACGGCAAACCTGCCATCCGGAGAACCATGCACGTGCCATAGACCACTGCCACTGGGTGTTTGTCCTGCAATGGTCATTTCTCTTGTTCTCAGGTTTACAATAGCCAACCCTGTGGGTTTCTCGCGGGTTCCTGAAGGCCCCCAGGCAGCTTCCTGGCCTGGATTTGCACCATAAACAGATGTACCAAGAGCTACCTGCTTGTCAGTGCCCGGAATCTTCCGGTGTCCCATAATCGCCATTGCCACTTCGTCGCGAGTGATCACTGCTTCATGCGTGACCCATTCATATTCTGATTCAGGATACAAGGGGCGCAGGCCAGTGCCGTCGGACATTACCGTCCAGGTACGCTGAGGCGACTTGCCGCCTGTTTCCCAGCAAAAGACAATTTCTCCAGGCACCCAAGGATTGGTCTGAATGTGTCCCACTTGAAAAGGAACAGAGATAACATGTTTGACCTCCCCGGTTTTTATGTTCATAGCAGCGATGCCGGATGGGCCTGCTCCCATGTTGCGCGGTCCAAAGTTGCCTTCGATTTTGGTACTTGCTGGCAGATGCCTGGCAGCCTCCTCCTTACTAATCCGAAAATATGCCCATTCTTCCGCACCATCCAAGGCCATATCACCACCAGCACCCAGTTCAGGCGGTGTAGTACCGCAGACGCGCTGGTATTCTGAAGCTGGTTTCATTTTGCCCGCTTTGCTGTCGGCAAAAACTTTGGCGAGATCAACTTCTATGATCTGCACGGGTGCCACAGATCGATCCCTTGCAGCGACTGTATCCCCTCGTCTCCTTAAGGAAGTATCCGTAGAGCGCATGAAGTAGAGTTTCATGGAATTTCTTGCTATGTTGAGCATTCCACTGTAACCGCCTTCTGTTACCTGTACCATCTCTCCTGTTTGCTCGTTTACCGCCATTGCTTCTCCGGGTACCCTCCCTGTGCGGTAGATCAGCCACTGTCCATCTGATGTCCACTGATTATGGGTGGGATATATCTTTGAATCACCTGCAGGTGTGCTGGTAAGGAAGGTGAGCATCGTACCTGTGACCGGGTCTTTGATGACTTTTTTCTCGGAAGGGAAACGTTTACCGATTTGTGCGTTTGCTGATGGTATTATTATAAGACTGAGTAGCAAATATCCAATGGCAAGTATCTTTTGTTTTTGGCCCATAACTTTTAATTGTATTGGCAAGCATTCAATGTGCCTAAGCATTTGCCAAGTTATTTAAATATCACACCGGGACTATCCTGAACTATGCTGATTTGAATCTACTATCCATCTCATCTTTTGCCCGCGCCCATCCCCGCATGTTTGTCTATAGCTTCTATAATCCTATTCATAAGGCATTTATTGGTAATCTCATGATCATCATACGTATAGACCTGTTTGTAGTCCATTATGACCTGCGTACAAAACTGTGGCCGTTTAGACGTTACCACGACTGTTCTATTATTAGAAATAATGTTGAATATTTCTTCTTCATCATTTAAAGATTGATGCTTTACCTTATAACATTGGTTACGTCTTTTGTAATTAACGGTAATATAGAATTCACTATCCCGGCGAAGCTTTCTCTGTAACATTTGATAAAATGGTTAGATTATAAATGGGCAATACATTATATAATAATAGTGTAGAATATCAATAGGTTGAGGGACGAAGCTACTGTGAATTATCTGTCAGAGACTGGCAAATCGTACCAAAAAAACAGCAGATTGATACATTTTTTTATTGTACTATTTTTGCAACAGGTTGATTATAGGCATTTTATAATCAGCAATAGGCAATCCATACTTAAATACGGGCTTATCAAAAGGAGTGTGTCTTTTTAGAAAAGGTCGCTTTTACCCTGCTGGCTGAACTTTTTTGGTGTCAGTCCAAATTGTTTCTGGAACATCCGGCTGAAACTTGTGGAATCGGAATAACCTACTATAAAGGCAATTTCTGAAACTGAAGACTGACCTTCAAGCAGTAGTTCCGCAGCTTTGTTTAACCGGATCGTAGTTACAAATTCGTGGACTGACTGGTTTGTCAGCGCTTTGATTTTACGATAGAGTTGCGTCCGGCTTAAAAATAACTGACTGGCCAACCATTCCACACTAAGGTCTTTGTTTGACATATTCGATTCTATCATGCCGGTTGCTTTGCTTAAAAAAGCTTTATCGGCAGCATTGGTACCCACCAGACGGGTATTAAATCCGGTAGACTGATTGAACAATTGCCGAAGCTTTTTGCGCGACTCAATGAGGTTTTTAATGCGAACCAATAGCAAGGCTGAGCTGAAAGGCTTGCCGATATAGGCATCAGCCCCGGTTTCGTAACCTTCCATCTGGGATTGGTCTGACTGCCGTGCTGTTAACAGGATTACTGGTATGTGACTGGTTTTTTCGTCAGTTTTCAACTTTTGGCAAAGTTCAAGCCCATTGAGTCCCGGCATCATGATGTCGCTGATGACAAGGTCGGGTATGGTTTCAATGGCTTTTTCGAAACCCTCGGATCCGTTTTGGGCTTCAATAACCAGATAATCAGCGATTAAGTTCATTTTAAGGTAGTTCCTCACATCAGCATTATCCTCCACCACCAGCACCACGGTTGGATCAGCATTGGTTTCCTGCTCCTGAACTAATGGAGTAAACTCCTCAGAACTATCGCTCATTTGAAAGCCGGACGTCCCTGCTTTTTGAAACAGTCCGGTGTTTTCATCTGCGAGATTACTTAGCATAACAGTAAAGCAGGTTTCGATGTTAGGTCCACTATTTACTGTAATGATACCCTTATGCAGCGTTACAAGTTCCTTGGTTAATGCCAAGCCAACTCCTGTGCCACCGCTATTGTTATGTTCCTTACTTGCTACCTGATAAAAGGGTTCAAAAATCTGACCGATCAAGTTGGCTGGAATACCTACTCCATTATCCCTTACCGATAATACAACCTGGCCCGGATTTTCTGAAGCAGCGGCCAAAGACACCGTAATGCGGCCACCCACACTAGTAAATTTAAATGCGTTGGAAAGTAGATTGTATAGTATTTTGTCTACGACATCCGCATCAAATCCAAATTCCAGCGCCTCGATATCTGTTTGAAATGTAAAATTTATATCCTGTTGCTGTGCCTGGAACTCAAAGGCCGCCATGATATTACGAACAAATGCAACAATATCCTGCCTGGTTATATGAAGAGGCATGTTGCCTGATTCCAGCTTCCTGAAATCAAGGAACTGGTTGATCAAGCCCAGCAGCCGGCGGGCGTTGCGGTGCATGATTGCATAATAATCCCTCACTTTTTCAGTGGATAGTTTTCCGGCTAAAAGTGACTCCAGGGGATCAATGATCAATGTTAATGGTGTGCGGAATTCATGAGAGACATTGGTGAAAAACCGGGATTTAAGCTCGTCCAGTTCACGCACTTTTTCGGCTTTTAATCTTTCGGTGAGTATCTGCTGGTTATACTTTTGGCGGGCAAGAATCAGCCTGTATACCAGATAGCCGGCCAGTATTAATAAAAAGGTGTAGCACAAATAGGCCCACCATGTTCTCCACCAGGGTGGCAGCACGATTATTTCAAGCGTGGCTGGAGCAGGGTTCCAAACGCCGTCACTGTTGGATGCTTTCACTTTGAAGATGTATTTACCCGCTGGCAGGTTCGAATAGGAAGCTATTCGTCTTGATGCATCCGTTTGTATCCAATCTTTGTCCTGCCCCTCCAGCATGTAGGCGTATTGGTTTTTTTCCGGATTTGAATAGTGGAGTGCTGCAAATTCAATGGAAAAACTACGATCCTCATAGGTAAGCGTAATTTTCTTTGTCATGTTTATAGGTGCGGATAATACTACCCTCCCATTTATCATCTGCCCGACACCAACAGGTTTGTTCAGCACCTGAAACTCTGTTAAAACTACGACCGGGAGAAAGGGGTTGTCAGCGATCTCACCGGGATGGAATGAAACAAAACCTTCCATATTACCAAAATATAGATCACCCGTGGTTTTATCGATGCATCCAGAGCCTTCCATAAAATCGTAACCCTGGATACTTTCCTGAACAGCATAATTTCGAATGACGCCTGTTCTAACCGTAAGTTTTGACAAGCCTTTTTTGTGACTGATCCAGATATTGCCCTGTTGATCAGGCAATAGCTTCGCAATATATTGATCTGCAAGCCCATCCTGCTTTGTATATAATTTGACTTTGCCAGATCGGGGGTCTATGCGGCAAAGTCCATTTGCCGTACCAATCCAGATATTCCCCAGACGGTCTTCGGTGATGGAATAAACACGCTCATCGGGTAATTTGGGATTAACGCCATCACCATTATAACTGACTGTATCTGTCCAAGCATGGGTTTTTGGATCGCGCTTTATTTGGATAACACCTAAATATTCAGTTCCAATCCATAAGTTATTTTTTGAATCAAAGAACAAGCAAACAGCACTTGGTTTGCCCAAATATTTGTTCAATACCTGTTTTTCAAATGTATTGTTCTTGCGGTTGTATTTGAGCACATCATTGAAAGTGCCAAACCAAACTGAACGGTCCGCCGGATCTTCGGCTATGGATAAGAACCGGTAGTTATTTGAATTAATTCCGGTGTTTTCATGATAGTAATTGATCAATTTATTGCTCCTTACATCGTACCTGTCGAGCCCTGTCCGGTACCCAACCCATATATCACCATAGCTGTCTTTAAAAATTGATCTAACACTTTCGCCTGCAGGCCCTGGCATAAAGCGCTTTTCAACTTTGGTTTTTGAGTTTATAAAAACTAATCCATTATCCTGGGTACCCAGCCAAATACCGGAACTGTCAGCCAAAATTGCGCGGATGGGTGCATTTACCGAGGTTTTGTTATCTGATGAAACAGAAAAACTATGGAAAGGTTTGGCATTCAGATCTAATTTGTTGACACCACCTGTAGCGGTGCCAAGCCAAAGGATCCCGCAATTATCCTTGTAAACACAATAAACATTATTGTCATCAAGTCCACCTACATTGTTGGGTTTTGTCCCAAATACGATATGCTCTTTGGTTGGTGAAAGCTGAAATGCTCCAATATGCTCCTGCAGATCTTTTGCTGCAATTTGAAAAGCCAATAAATTACGCAGGCGGTTGGTAGAGTCGCGAATGGAGCTTGGTAATTGGTTAGGTGTAAAACGTGTAAAATTGTCTGTTTGGTAGTTGTACCGACAAATAGAAGAGTTGAAAGTGGCAATCCATAAAGTGCCGTTTCTATCCTTGTAGATATAATGTATTCTGTTGTTGGCTATTGAATTCGTATCGCCGGGAATCGTGCTGTAAACCTTGAATTTGTATCCATCGTAGCGACAGAGCCCATTATACGTACCAAACCACATATATCCGTACTTGTCCTTAACAATACTTGATACTGTATTCTGTGCCAGTCCATTTTTTACCGTCAGATATTCGAAATTAAGTTTTTGCGCAGTTAAGTGCTGGCCTCCAGAAACCATGAAAAACAGTAAGGTGAATATTTTCAGATCGATACGCATGGAAAAAGCAATCCGTCGAAAATACAATTATTTCAATAATCGAGTTCCGGCTTAGATAAGTAAACATATTTCCATACCTGCAGATTCGGAGAAACGAACCAAGACTTACTACTGATACAGTGGATAGTTCTTTGAGGAAATCTCTACGAAACACCGTTGTAAGATCAATTGCTTCTGAAGTTTACCACATTTTCATTTATATATTTCTTTTCCTGCACTGAAGCTGTGGTAATGTTTTTAAGTGAAACATTTTCTACCGGTAGATCCTTTTGTCCCAATATCCTAGACACAAATTTTACATCTTTTGCCACTACATTTTCCAGGTAAATATCTTTTATGGGTGTGAGCCTTACTTCGTAAGTCGGCACCAATGTTTTCCACTGGTACAGCACATCGGTCTCAATGCCCAGTACGCCCAAATCAATCTTACCGGCCTTGATATTGGTGGCATGAATGTTCCTGACATAACCGCCCATGCGCTCATTGGTCTTAATGAACAGCAGGTGGTTTAATTTGGCGCCATCCACTACCGTACAACTGTCGACAAACACATTCTCAATGCCACCGGAAAGCTCGCTGCCTACAGCCACTAACTGGTGACCATTCTTCACCGTCAAGTTGCGGATCACAATATTTTTGGATGGGGTTTTTAAGCGCCAGCCCTCAGGGTTTCTGCCTGATTTAATAGCAATTGCATCATCCCCCTGGTCGAAGATGCAATTTTCAATGAGTACATTCTGGCTCATTTCAGGATCTACGCCATCGTTGTTATGTCCATGAGCGTATACCTTTACATTTCGGATCACCACATTTTTACACAAATAAGGATGGATGGTCCAAAATGGAGAGTTGGTTATGGTGATGCCTTCCAAAAGAATGTTTTCACTGCGGTTGAACTGGATAAACTGTGGGCGGAGATGGGCTGTATCGTTTACCATCTGTCTTTCTTCCACAGGCGTGCGATTCCAGGCTAAATTGTACAGGCGTTTGATGCTTTCCATGTGTGCCCTGGGGCGTGCAAACCATACCTGCCACACATCCATTTTGGCTTTCACCTCACCTTCACCGGTAATAGCGATGTTTTTACACTCGTAAGCATAGATCAGGGGAGAATAATTATAGCACTCCATGCCCTCCCAGGTAGAGTGCACTGCAGGCAGGTAGTCTTCCGGATTTTCAGAAAACAGCAGCACGGCACCTTTGTTCAAATGAAGGTTTACATTGCTTTTCAGGTGGATCTTTTTGGTGAGCCACTCTCCTTCAGGTATAACCACGACTCCGCCCCCGATTGCATTGGCTTTTTCGATTGCTTTTGCAATGGCCTGTGATGTCTTTTCTTTATCTCCAGGAACGGCACCCAACTCGGTGATGCTGATCTTCGGGGACTTGCTAAAGTCCGAAACTTTGATAGCAGGCATCTCAAATGGTGCTTTGACTCTTATTTCATTGATTTTTACACCCGGAGCGCTCTTCTTAAAAGAAGAGGCCTCTTTGGTAATGATTTGCACAACAGGTTCTATTAACTTTCTGGAGGCTGTAGCATCCAGGTGCAAACCATCTTCCGCCATCGTATTGATATCAAGACCCGGAGTTTTAAATCCATTCACAAAAAGGCATTGATTCCGTTTTGCTACTTTTTGGAAGGCTTTGCTCATCTCTTCTACCCTTTTACCGCCGCCTGTATATTTTTCAGTTGTCTCAGCTTTTACGCCATAGGGAGGTGGAGAGATGATAATGATCTTTGCCTTGTTGATAGCCGGATAGTTGCAGCTTTTTATTTTTTGAATGAGCTTCTCCAGGTTTGCAGGCACTTCTTTCTGCCGGGCGGCAAAAACCGCTTTGGCATCGTTGGTACCCAGTTCGATAACAATAAAGTCAAAGGGACGGTCTCCTGTAAAATCTGCTGCCTTTTTCAGGTTTTCATCGATCACCAGGAGCGAATTCAGTGTACTGTCACCATTATTGACAAAGCCGATTGTTCTACCTGACTTGCTGATGTTGAAGACCTGTGCATTTGGCAGTGTGACCCTGAGTTGCTTAGGCCAGCTTTCGGGAAAGGTGCCATTGCTGTCGCCAAGTGTAAAGATATTGAGTTGTTGATCAGACGAGACAGCGCTTTGTGCAAAGAGCACAAAGGGAAAGAACAATAGTAATAAAAAGGATTTTATTTGAGTTTTCATCATATTTTCAATTTGGACATTTTATTCATTGATGACAATTTTATCGAGGGACACAAAATAGCCAGTACTGCCGTAATCGCTTTTTCTTTTATCTGACCAGTTACCGCGTTCACCCATGACCGTCACGGTTAAGGTATAGTTGTCCTTTGCCAGAACAGGACTCAGAAACTTAAGCGTTGCCGCCGGGTACTTACAATACATATCGAGAATTGAAGACACAACAGTTTTTCCTTTGCTGTTTTGAAGCCTCACATTTGCATAGCCACCATTGGGACGAGAAAGGGCATAAAAGCCAATTTGTGTTCCTTTAAACTTCAACGAGAAAGAAGCATCTTTTTCATCTGAACTCATTACGGATAAGGTGTCTTGCTTCCAGTTGCCGGAATATTTAATCAATCCTTTATCAGTACTCTTCATTGTTGTTTTACCTATCGTTACCGGTGAAGCAACGCCAGTCGCCGAATTGATTTGCCATGCTTCCACATATTTTGGAATCGAAAGAAAAGTGCCGGAAACCGTCAGCGGCTGCCACACGTAAGTAGCGGCCGATGCCTGTTTGGGAAAGGACCACCTGTCACCCATAAACATGAAGGTAGTGTCTTTGGAACCCTCAATTGGCAAAACAAAGGTGGTTTGCGAGTTCCAAGTCAGTGTGCCCTTAGGCGCAAAGGTGCCTCTGAAGGTCCAGGGTCCTTTCAGCGAGGTGGCTGTATAATAATCGTTATCATTTCTTTCCCAACTGGTCAGGTGCGAGCCCAGGAAGTAATACAGGCTGTCCTTTCGGAAGATGGCAGGCGATTCAAACCCAGAAGTCATGCTTTTATGTACCTGTTCGCTGATGCTTTTGTAATCATCACTGAGCCTGTAAATATCACCACCGTGGAGTAACACATACCCTGCACCATCGTGATCCTGGAAAGTACCCATATCCCATTTCCTAATCGGATTGCCGCCAAAGAGCAGGGGGCCGCGGAAGCTATAAGGTCCGCTGATTGTCTTTGACGTTGCATAACCAACAAATTGATCCTTATAGCCAAGGGTGTCGACATGCATATACATAATGTATTCGCCAGTTGCAAGACATTTCATCACCTTCACCCTCTCGCCAACGCGGTTGGGACCAAGCTTACCGGTGTCTTGCACCGGCAGCGCCAGACTTTCAAATTTCCAGTTGTACAAATCAGTGGAAGAGTAGCAATTGAAACCGGCAAAGGCGTTACTGGTGTCTGAATGTTTTTCACCGAAAAGGTAATAGCGGCCATTGTCTTTGATGATGTTGGCACCATGGGCGCTCACCACATTACCCCGATCATCGTACCGGGGAATCCCAGAATAAATAGCACTATACCCTTTTTGCTTTTGGGCACTGGAACCCAAAGAGTTTATTAAAAGTATAATGACAAATACAGTTTTGATTATGATTTTCATAAGGAGGCTTTTTTAAATGCAGTCTTTGATGCATTTTCAGATTTAGTTTCCGGCAACGTGCTATAGGCTTTTTTCAGTCCACCCAGATCAATACGGATTTCATCCAGAGTAACACCAGGGTCTACGCAGTATATTCTTAATGTATGATTGCCTTTATCCAGAAACGGCAGTTGTATTTTACGCCCGGCCCTGTTGCTTAAGACATTTTGCTTCCACTCCTCACTTCTGCCAAAGGTCCGGAAATCGACAACCTTCACCGGACCATTATCCACAGATACGGCATAGCGCATGCTGAATTTGTTGTTCAGGGGATGCGTTGGAAGCGTAAAGACATTTACTTCAGGAGCTGCAACGGTAAAGGTGTAAAAATCATACTCCACATAAGCACTGTTCTTTTTGATGGATTCTGCATCTGTATACAGGGATACCTCTTTTGTCTTAAATGGTAATACCTGTAATGTTTTTCCTGTATAACCCAGGTCATCGATCACTTTCCAATGCATGGAACCCTTTGCTGTTTGCCTGGTGAAGTTTGTAGCATTTATGGAAACATAACCATTATTTTCAATGAAGCCCTTGTAGTGGGACAACTCCGGTTTGCTTAATTTCCTTCCCTGTACTTCTACGATCCTTTCTTTATCAACTCCTCTGAAAACAATACTGCCAGATAATTGTTCTTCTTTAGAGGCCTTATTCCAATCAACCTCCACCCAGAGGCGCATTTGCGTTTTCCCTGTTTCGGGCGAAAGCACACCACTACTTTGCGAAAGTTTGATCCATGGGTGGGAGACGGTAGATGCCCAGGCAACCTGCTTCTTATCATTTAAGAAGATATCTATAAAGTACTTCTGTTTGTATATATCATCAAAGGTGGGTAGCGTTATAGTAGCCGCTTCTTTGAGAAGAGAAGAATCTTTCCTTACATACCCCTCCGGGGCGATACTCCAACCCTCCCCACCACTAATAGCCATTTCAGGGAATACAGGAGTCTGGTAAACAGGCAGGTCTCTTGGCTTGAAGGACATCATGTACTTCCACTTGCCATTTGCAAGCTTAGTATTATAATATTCCGTTTCCGTAACAATGCTGTCATAAGCCGCCTTAGACAATGCTGCATAGTCCAGTGCACTCCACCTGTTTTGTTTTGCATAAAAGGCTGCTTTATCGCGGTACAAGAATTTTTTGTTCATCCAAGAAGCCCCTACTACAGGATAATATACCAGCTCGTAAAAGGCATCTGCTCTTTTTGCATCCACTTTTGCTCTGAGGGCTTTCACCTCTTTTTCCAGTGCCTCATACTGATCAATGCGCCTTTGTGCCTCATCACCATAGTAGAAGTGATTGTACTCTGTAAGGGAGGTTTTGGTGGTAGGCTCAGTCTGGCTCCAGCCCATAAACTCAGGCCTCCTTTCAAAGGCTAAATGATAATAGTCCCATAAAATACGGCCTATCCTCTGTGCCTGCTCTTTACCGAAAATGTTGCTGATCCATTGATTCATGTGCACCCGAACATACCGGCTGTCCCGAAAGGGAGTTGCATCATAAGCCATATCCAGGAACTGCTCTATATTGTATTCCAGTGGCTTGATGTCTCCTACATTTAGCACCCACAACCTGTTGGCACCTGTCTCATAGGCCTTCATCATTTCTTCGCGCATCAAGGAAGGATGCATTGAGCTGAGCCAGAGGTAATCATGTGGGCGGCCCCAGTAAGAAGCATGGTAATAAACACCAGAACCACCTGCACGGGCTTGTTCCTTTTCGTTATTCAGGCGCTGGATATAACCGTAGTTGTCATCTGGCCAAACAAGGGTAATATCTTCAGGTAGCTTTAATCCGTTGTCATAGATGTCCAACACCTCTTTATAAGCCGTAAATGCCTGGGGAATGGATGTCACATCTTTAGCCATATACTGACTGAGTAATCCACGCTGGTCAGCAATGATGCGTTCCAGTAAAGGAACAGCCTCCTTTTCATCCTTAACCCCTTCCATGTGGCTGTCGTGCACTCCGCGCATGCCCATAGTATAGATGGCATCATTTCCCTTGCTTTGTTTTACCCGGTCTTCCCAGTAGCTGTAAACCCTTTCCTTGTTGGTGATGTAATTGAAATGTCCCATCGTTTTTTCATTCCACTCTCCTACATTGTTACGCAACATGGGCTCTGCGTGTGAAGAGCCTACAATGATGCCATAGTCAGCAGCCACCTTTGGGTTGCCAGCATAGTGATAAAAAGCTTTTGTGCTGGGATGCATGGCAGGCCAGATCAAATTGGCTTTCAGGCGCAGCAACAGCTCGAAGATCCTGGCATAGGTCTTTGGCCCGATGTCGCCTGTTTCGGGCTCAAAGGTCTTTGCTGCCCAGGGTTGCAAACCCCAGTCTTCATCGTTCAGGAATATGCCCCTGTATTTTACAGAAGGAGGCGCAGAGAGGATAGTACCTTTTGTAATAAAGAGTTCCTTTTGAGGCACAGGGGTGATATCAGCCCACCAGTAAAAAGGAGAGACCCCCATCATTTTGGAAAGTTCAAAGACGCCAAATGCAGTACCGCGAGGGTCACTGCCTGCAACAATGAGTGCCTGCTTCACCTTGCCGAAAGGTTGATCAATTACAGAGATGGCAAACCTTTCCCAAGACCCTTTGATCTGAGCTGCCTTCAACTTTTTAGTGGAGATGAGTTGATCAATCAATTTGCTATTTCCAATGGTTCCAATGATCACACTATAGGGCTGTAAGGCATTGGAACTGTCCAGCGCCGCTGTAATACCTGTAACCAGTTTGATATCTTCCTTTAATGCTTTGGCGGCAATGCGCACAACCGGAGCATCCGTTGCATCAAAATATATAGAGGATGCATTTCCACCCGTGACTAATGGAAACGAACCGCTTTGCTTATTTTGCAGTATTGAGATCTTATTTTCTTTTACCTGCTGGGCATGGACTCCTAAAGTAAATAAGGAGCAGATAAAAAGAATGGCAATCCCAGGCTTCAACAATGTGTAACGATACATTTTACAATACGTGGTTTAAAACTAAATGAGATAAGCAGTTCATTTTCCTGGTTTGTTATGCCGAATTAGTTTTCTTCTACAATTTGAACGCCCCAGGGTTCTAACGATAATTTTTCGCCTTTTTTTACTTTACGTTCTGTAGTTAGTTCTTTACCGTCCGGATTGTTGTACGTCACGGAATCTGTTTTCGGAGAATAGTTATAGTAAAAATGAACCTTTTTCCCATAATCATTAGTGCCTTGCTTGGCAATCAGCGGCCAATGGATATCCTGGTCGCTGGTTTTTATACCGGCACGTTCCATGGCCGATACCAAAATCTTTTCCTGTAAAGCGTCAGAAGGGCGGCAACCTTCGTAGACTAAAGTCCCTTTTCCAAATTTGTTGCTGGTAATAGCAGGGTATTTTCCGTAAAATGGATGGTCGTAAAAGGCCAGAGCATGTGCCGTTTCGGGGATAATCAATTCAGCCCAATCTGAAACAGTATTATCCTTATCAGCTACTGCGAATGGATTGTCTTTCAGCTTTAGATCATCGATGTTGGCAAACTCCTGGTAGTAGAATCCGCAAGCCTTACGTAGTGGCCCTGGCGCAACAACGGGACGTACCATTGAATTCTGATCAGTGAATCCGCTTTTAAACATCATCACCACCTGACCTCCGTTTTTAACAAAGTCGGCTATAGCGTTCAACAGCGAATCAGAAGCGACATATAGTGGCGGAATAATTACGAGCTTATAATCTTTAAAGTTGACATGATCAGCAGATATAAAGTCTACAGCTACACTGTTGTTATAGAGAACGCGGTGTAATTGGTCTGTTTGTGAGCGATAAGCATTACTTCCCTCTTTGTAAGGCATAATGTTCAAAGCATGGTTGGCATCGTAACTAAAAAGGATGGCTACCTGGGGCTTTATTTTCAAATTCACGAGGCGTGGACCAAATTTTTTAAGTTCCAGTGCAGTCTTCTTCATTTCCTCATACACCCTGTTAGGTTCCAAGTCGTGCGACAGGATGCCTTTCCAATAGGTTTCCTGCCCGTAATGAATGGAATGCCAATGCCAGTATTCGACCATATTGGCACCGGAACCAATGTTAGAATACACATTCAGGCGCAATTGTCCATCATAGGGCGGATGTTGATCTTTTGAATCCCACCCGGTAGTTTGCCCTGTAGTTTCGGTGACCAGGTAATTGCTATTTTTTACCGAACGGATATAATCACCAGCCATGGCATATTCGGCTCCTGAACATTTATCCTGGGTTGGAGGATATTTGTTGAGTCCCAGAATATCCATGCTCCGGCTGGTTGCCCATTTGTCTATTTCGGGAGTGGTCATAAAACAATGCGTCACAAACTGGTCGGGACGTTTGTATTCATCCACAATTTTTGTTTGCCAGGTGAGGTAGTCGGCAATCACCTTCATTTTATACCGCTCCCATTCCAATTTGTAACCGGTGTTTGTAACAGAATTGCGATCCGGGAACTCGTCCCAATTGTCCATCGCCATGCCCCAGTAGTTTAAACCCCAGATCTTGTTGAGGGTTTGCGTGGTGCCAAATTTTCCTTTTACAAAATCAAGAAAGCCTTTCTGAAAGCCTGGATTAGCAGCACCACGGGTCAACGTTTCGTTGTCCACCTGAAAGCCAATGACGGCCGGGTGCTTTGCATAGTGTTCGGCGATCTTACGCACGATCCGTTCTGCATACACCAGGAATGTTGGATTAGTAATGTCCACATTTTGGCGAATGCCATAACCCAGTTTCCGACCATCAGCGTATTCAATCAACATGTCAGGATGTTTCTTCCATAACCATGGTGGAATGGAGTAAGTAGGTGTACCAACAATTACCTTAACACCAGCTTTGTGCAACCGGTTAATAATTCGATCCATCCAGGCAAATTCAAATTTACCTTCCTGTGGCTCAAAACCGCTCCAAGAAGATTCTGCCAGGCGAACTACAGATACGCCTGCATCCTGCATCATCTGTACGTCTTTTTCGAGGCGCTCAGAGGGCATATATTCGTGGTAATATGACACGCCATAAAGAATGTTATTGAATTTGATTTGGGCAAAAGAGTGCGGCGATAAAGTCAGCATACTCACTAGAAAGATCAACTTGAGGGGAGCCAAAAATACTTTTGTACAAGCAATACGCATATGGGGCATCTTAATCAATAATAGTTGAAAATGTAAATTGGTTGAGGGGCGAAGCTACTCTGAATTGGCCGCCCTGAACCGTCAGATCGTACCAAAAAAACGGCTGATTGATACATTTCAGGTTATCTCATTTGCTCTTTTTTTATTACATAGAGAACGATAGCTGCTTTATAAAATAGCAAAGAGGTTTCCCTCTCTGCTATTTTTCCATTTCATGACTTATTAGGGTTTAAGATGTTAAAGTTAATTTAGCATTTTAAACCCTTTATAATAATAACTAATTAAAAAGTCTATTGTAGACTTACCTACTATTTGCTGCGGCAGACAGGTTTTGAGCAGGGAGGCTCTCATAGATCTCTGCTTCTATGATGCTCAGTGTTCCTTTAGCCTTCGCGTCATCTCTTGCCACACCATCGTCCAGTTTTTTTCCTGTTACCTCCACCATTTTGTTTCCCCCTTGATCTTCGGAAAGGGTGGCCAACTGAATTTTTACCTTTTTTCCTCTTTGGGGATTGCAGACAACGGTATAATAACCAAGGGTAGTGGCAGTCTTTCCATTAAAAGCCTCTTTTCCATCAACAGTTATGATCAAAGGATAAACACGGGAACGGAAGTTATTCAGCTTTAAGGTGACCTCATTAACAGTAGCCTCTCTTTCCAGCTCATATTCGATCCATGCCGTTGACAATTGTCCATCGTTTACCCAGTCACTCAACTCATTGTCATCAAAGCTGGCAAATGCAGAATCTGTGTTTGCTCCGGCTGTTGCTTTCACAATCGCCACAGGTCTGCGCATTATGTTATAGGAGGGAGTAGATGGCGTAGGACCTCTTTCCAAATTATAGGGGAGCGCAGTGGAAGGCAATACTTTAGTCAAACCATTTTCTGTAGCAAAAGGCTGCGCTGTAATAGATATGGCTGCACTTTTCAAACTGTCGGCAGAGGCTTTCAGCGTAACGAGGCCAGGTTTGCTTGTTGAACGGATCAATATCCTGTTCACGCCATTTTCAACCGGAAGGCTTTGAGCAAGAATACAATTATCTGGCCCTTGAGCCATGCCACCGCGCCATTCTGCAGGTCCTTGCAAAGAGAAGTTGATCGTATTTAAAGCAGTCGGGCATCGGTTGCCTTGCGCATCAACTACTTCCACTTCCACTAATGCAAGATCATGACCATCTGCAATAAAACCTTTAGGGCTTTTAATGTTGGTCAATCGAATAGCCACAGGTGTACCTACAGTATTGATCTGTGCTGTGCACACCTGTTTGCCTGCTATGTCATAACCTATAGCGATGATGTTCCCGGCTTTCCATTCAACATTTTTAAAGGTATACAAGAAGCCATCGCTTTTCTCACCATAGCCAAGTGATTGTCCATTTACTTTCAACTCCACTTTTTCCGCAGAAGAAATCACGTAGATATTCTTTTGGACACCCGGAGCATAATTCCAATGGCCTATTATATGTATGCGAGGCTTTTCAGGATTTACCCAGCCATCCCACATCACCTGGTGGGCATAAAAGTTTTGTTTTTTGATCCGTAAGGCATCTACTTCGCCGCTGCGACGATAATTTTCGGCACCACGATGGTGTGTGTTTGTTTCAGAGAAAACGATATTTACACCGCCCGAACTTACCCGCTTGCCAGTTCCAGGTCTTTCCAGCCAGAACTCATACCAACGTTTTACATTTTCTACAGCATGTGACTCCATATTGCGGTTGTATACCTTTGCATCCGGTCTCTTCTGGATGGTATTGGTCGCAGCTGATCTGTATTCATCAGGACCATCTCCATCCTTGTGATAAGGAGGCGTATAATCGTCCCAGTACTTTCTTAGACCTTCATCCCTGGAATATTCCATTGCCCACATGGGTATATGTGCGCTTTTGTTGGAGTAGAGCATTTCGCCGCCATATTCTGCAACTTTGCTGTCCAGCATTTCACGGGAGCCTATGGCCCGGCCTCCATTTGGATCGTATTGATCACGAATTGCTTTCATTTCCTGCATATGCGCTTCGCTAATGGACTCATTGCCGCACTCGTAAAAAATAATGCTTGGATTATTTCTATTATAAATTATTGCATCACGCATCACTGCTTTTCGTTGATCCCACCTTACACCCGTCACATCATGTTCGGCATCACCTGCAGGCATTGCCTGCATTAATCCTACCCTGTCGCAGGACTCCACATCCTGTTTCCAGGGTGTGATGTGCATCCACCTCACCAGGTTGCCATTGCTTTCCACCATCAGTTTATTACTGTAATCACTCAGCCAGGCGGGAACGGACATACCAATGGCGGGCCACTCGTTGGAAGTACGTTGCGCATAGCCATGCACCATGATCACCCTGTCGTTGAGATAGATCATACCGTCTTTGAAAGCGGTACTGCGGAAACCTGTTTTGGTAGTTACCACATCTACCGCACTGCCTGCCACTTTGAGCGTTGTTTGGACATCATACAAATACCCGTAGCCCCAGCTCCAAAAGTTCAATCCATTTACGACTGCAGCAGCCTTTACAATTTTGGTTTCCCCGGGAGCAATGGTTGCCTGGTCAGCTGTAAAGGTTTTTAATACTGTTCCATTCATATCCTTTACAGACACTTCATAAACAAGCTGTTGGACTTTATTGCTTTCATTCTTTACTTCGGATTCCGCATGAATGGTTGCAAACTTGCCTTTTATATTGAAATTATCTGCGTAAACGTACACACCAGTAGTACCCAAATTTGTGAAAAGAGGAAGTGTTTGATAAATTTTTGGTGTGATGTGCAGGAAAACATTTTTGCAGATGCCACCGTAGTTGGCATTGAAGTTCTTATCCTCCCATTGATACTTGGTGTTGGTTGCCTTTTCCTTATAGTTCCAGTCGTTGTCTATTCTGGCAGCAATTACGTTGCCTACATTCCCAAAGTTTACCAAATCTGTAATATCGAAACCAAAAGCTGTTACGCCGTTTTCATGCATGCCGATACGCTTTCCGTTTACGTAAAACTCTCCGGCCTGCCGTATGCCTTCGAACTCAATGAACACTTTTTGCCCTTTGCTAGCGGCAGGCAATTTGAAATGCTTACGATACCAGGCTATACCGGTAGAAAGATCGACAATATCTTTTTTAAAGGCATCGTCTTCGTTCCAAGCCCGAGGCAGGGTGATAGCCTTCCAGGAGGCGTCATTGAAGTCTGGCTTGTAGGCGTCTGCAGGATCTCCAACAAACAGCTTCCAGCCGGGGTTAAAGTTGTACTTTACCCTTTGTGCATTCACGGATTGCACAGCAACACTGGTGATGAGTGCTATTATCCAACAAAGGGTAGTTAATGTTTGTCTCATTTTTTAATGTAATAGTTAATGAATTGAATTAATAATGCGAGTGATTGGACTTTGGGTTCTTTACATACAATAATAAAAGTACTTTCCTGCTGATGCTCAACTGTCCCGTACCATCCCGAAACTGTAGCTTTGACACTTATATCATTTTTTATTCTTTACTGTTTTCCACTGTCTTTCCTGAAGTTGGGACAGGCATGGTTTTACCGTTCACTTTAACTTTCCTGAAACGCAGCTCCTGCACATTTCCTACCTGGAAGTCTGTACTCTTCAATTGTACATCTACATTTTCTACCAAAATATCACGGATCACAGTTTGATCATGGCCAGTAATTTGGCCGAAAGAACCGCCTGTACCACGCACATTGGAGATCTTAATATTACGAACCAAAGCCTTTGGCGCCTCCTGTCCTTTTAAATCAAAATACTGAGTCCAAGGTGAAACCTTGAAAATCACCGCTCCATTTTTCATGGTAATATCGCTCATACTTACATTTTCGTACTGTTGAGGAGTATCCGGGCGAAGTTTCAATCTCAAGACTGTTGGGCCAAGGGTGATGCAACGTTTAACGTCTACGTTGCGGACTATGGTTGCTTCACTTCCGAAGGTGACGATGCCTCCTCCGGCTTCGAATATGCAATCACTGATCTGCACCCTTTCTACCGGAGGACTGTCTTGATCCTGCATGGCAAAAGGTCCCTTTGATCCTTTCAGTGCAATGCAATCGTCGCCTACAGAAAAGAAACAATTGCTAATAACAATGTCCAGAGAACTGTCTACGTCGATGCCGTCTGAGCTTGGGGCATGGTGGTAAGGTTTAGGTCCCGATGGTGCCTGGAAACGGCAGTATTCTACCGTCACATTCTGACAGCGATAAAGATGCAGATTCCAGAAGCCTGAATTCAAATAGGTAATGCCGCTGATCCTGACATCCTTTGAATTTTGGATAAAGGTCAGTCTTGGGCGTTCTACGTTTAAATTAGTGGTTTTATTATCAGCATTCCGCCTGTTATAGAACTCTTTCCAAAAGAGCTCGCCGCTACCGTCAAGCGTACCAAAACCGGTTATTCGAAGATGATCAACCCTATCTCCGTTAATTAATGCCGCCCGCCATGGCTCAAAGTGACCTTCAATGCGGGTGCTGAGTTTCGGATAATCGTCAATATTAGTCGACCCCTTGAGCACTGCTCCTTCCTGCAATTCGATATTTACTCCAGGTTTCAAAAAAAGTGAACCGCTCACAAATATGCCTTTGGGTATGACGAGTATTCCCCCGCCATTTTGTGCGCATTCATCGATAACTGCCTGAATAGCTTTCGTGTTAAGGGTTTTATTGTCACCGATGGCTCCTCGCTCGGCAATATTATAACGCTTTTCATTGATATAGCGGGTTCCTATTCTAATTGGTTCTTGTAGCCTATTGCTATTTGCAACAGCATTTGACAGAGTAAAATAACTAAGTGCGTAAAGCACAATGAATCGATTCATTTTCATGTTTAAAATGATTTCAGATCTGATAGCCTCAATTTTAATTCACAACTCCTTTTGGAGCGTTAATGACACAGTTGATTTTCTATGATAAACTTCACAGGTGGCAATGCAATGAGTTCAGCTATTGCCAGGCTAAAGAGCATTTACCAATGGCATAAAAGTTCTTATTGTTGACTTTAGTCATGGCAGTATAAATTACCGTAAATGTTCCATCTTCTTCTTCAATAGCACAAAGTGGTGTTCGTGTGTAATGGTCGCCTGCCTCGGCCCACAAGTTTTTAGGAGATTGTACTTTCACCCGGGTTTCCCTGCTCCAATTCAGGCCATCATTTGAGATGCTGTATCCAATTTCATGATCGCCAAAGGAATCAAAAATCATCACATAACGCCCATCTTTTAATTTGTACACGATCTCATTTTCCATAAATACATCCGCTACGGGTATTGGGTTAAAACCTTCGGGCATTCTTGTCCATGGTCCGGTTAACTTGGGAGCGAAAGCAATGCCTGTTGGCCATGGGCCTTTAGGTGTGTGGTAATGACCATCATACATCGAAAACCATGTATTGCCTACTTTATAAGGATTAAAACAGGCAACTGCCTGTTGGCCTTCCCAAGGCTGGGAGTGTTCATCTGGTTCCATCATAATGCCCATATCGGCATAGGGGCCTGCAATGCCATCACGGCCTTTTACAACAGACTTAGCCCGCCATATCCTTCCCTCATAATCATTGCCGGCAATTTCTCCTTTAGTGCTGTCTCCTGCCCGGTAAGCCACATAAAAAATATTCCAGGCATCTTCTTCTTCATTAAACACTACGCCTGTCACCCACACTTCGGAGCGTGGATTAGAGGGTGTCCTGCCCGGGATACTATTTACTATGGTGGATTGTCGTTTCCAGTTGATGGCATCATTGCTGGTCCAATAGGCAATGCGCATATCCCTGTGCGGATGTTCAAACATTTCATTTACAAACATGTGGTACACATCATTGATCTTCACCACCTGCCCAGTTTCAAATCCTGAACGATTGGCACTTGCCAAAACATCCGGATGATCAGCACTGATAACAGGACCTTTGTGATCAGTTACCATCTTTAAAATTTTACCATCCGAATTTTTGGAACTCATATTTACAACAGGAGAGGTTTTGACTTTTTGAGCGCACAACTGTCCCAGGTTGCCTAATAACAAAACAAAAAAGGCAATAAATTTTATAGAGGGATTTAATTTTTTCTCCAACATAAAGAATCGTTTAATTGATTTTTAATACAACTATTCCATGTTTGGGTATGGTGATTTTTTGCACCTTTCCTATTGTACCCAAGTCCTTGTGCAACCACAAATCTCTAAGCTTGCTTTTGTTACTTATGCCTAATTTTTGTGCACTTATTGTAAATACCTTTTCTTCTTCTCCCCTGTTCAGGATTGCAATTGCGTTCTTCTTGCTGCTGTTTTCAAGTTGTTTCATCCATACTTCAATGTCATTGTCTTTTAGAATTCTTCTTGCCTGCATATAGCCACTGTCCTGATTGAGTGCGATGACTTCTTTATTGGTGAGGATCTCTACCGTTTGTCGGGTCATGTTGCGTAAGTCATTGCCGGCAAGCAGTGGTGAATTCATCATGCACCACATGGAAAAATGAGTCTTGTCTTCTTCATAGCTCATCCCTCTGCCTACCTGCAGCATATCCATGTCATTGTAGTGGCCGGCAGAAGCATATTGATACAGATCGGCATTCAGGTCAATGATCTTCATTATGGAAGAAAACCTGGGTTCTATATCTCCAGATATCCTCCAGGAGTCAGCCTTTTGAATGGCCCAAGTACCAGGAAATTGCCAGCGGCAGACATTGAATAATATATTTGGGTCAATGGCTTTTACTGTATCAATGATCTTCAAGTATTCTGTTTGTTCATCCAATTTCATTTGTTGGCCACCACACCAGTCAACTTTTAAAAAGTTATAGCCCCATTGTTTAAAGAATTGGTTACAGTCTTTCCCGATATGTCCATAAATTCCTACTCCTATACCATTTTTATCCTTGTCATAAATTGAACCACAGGTATTACTGCCAGCATCGGTATAAATACCCGCTTTCAGACCTTTACTGTGTATGTAATCAGCTAAGGATTTCATGCCGGAGGGGAATTTCTTTACATCAGCAAACAGCTTACCGGAGGAATCCCTGCCACCGAAGTAGCCATCATCGATGTTGATGAATCGGTAACCAGCTTCATACATCCCGGAAGAAACCAGGGCATCTGCTTGTTCCCTGATCATTTTTTCATCAATATGTACGCGGAAGTGATTCCAGCTGCTCCAGCCCATGATTGGAGCTTTGTGTCTTTGAGCATATAATGAGCTCATTGCTGACAATAATGCAAAACAGATCAAAAAGCGTCTAAGTGTCTTCATTTTACAGATCCAGTTTCTATAGTTTAAAACAAAATTTGGTTATATATTTTATGCTCACTCTTTCAATTTTCATAAAGCACATCAGGATTGAGCTTTAACCCAGGCAAAATTCATACAATACCTTTTTTGCGAGCAATAAAACAGATGTCTGAATGAGCAAAAACCAAAAACTAATATAAACAGAGTATATATTTCATGATCAGTATTCATTAAAATTGAATACAAAACAATTGATAAAATTATAAAAGCCTCCTGTAGAAACAGGAGGCAATGTTTGCTATGATGATTACGATACTGCCATTTAAAACTCTTTTTAATAAGAAACTGTATACTTATCCAAATCACGCATGGCGATCACCTTAAAATGATGTTCTTTTATGTATTGCAGATATTCCGTAAAAACTTCCGCAGATGTGGTATAATCAGGGTGTGCGATGTCGGGAACGCCATGTATGGTGAAAACTAAAATCTGGCCAGGCTGTAAACTTTTCAGTGCATACATTGTCCGCTCTCTGAGTTTTTCAGTAGAGCCCATTGTGTAACTGGGTATCACCAAGTGTCCGTCTTGTTTTGGTTCATAAAATTTACTCCCTCCAGCACGGGCATAACGAAACCCCATGTCTTTTAATACAACTTGTGACAACGAATCTGCTCTATTACCGGGGTAGGCAAATGAAATAGGTTTAGGAATGCCATTCTCCCTACACTTCGTTTCGATATAACTGATTTCCTGCATCATCTGATCACGATTCAATTTAGTCATGTTCTTGTGGTGCCCAGTGTGATTACCGATTTCAAAGCCCATTTTATAGAGTTCAAAGATCTGTGGCCATTTCATGTAATAGACGGAATCAACCGGGGATTTCCAGGGCATTTTACAGACAAAAAAAGTTGCGTCAAAATCATATTTCTTTAAAAGAGGGGAGACAATTGTGTAATGACTTATCTCAGCATCGTCGAAACATAATACAACTATAGGATCTTTAAATGGTTCATTTTTGTTTTCTGCGCACTGGGTATTGCCATTTGAATGCAATTTTTTTATGGCTTCAGCATACCTTTTACCCAATTCTCTTGCTGATGGCGTACTAAAATGAAGCTTATCGCCTTTGTCAGTTAAATCTTTTGCGGAAACCACTGCTGTATTAGGCACCTGTTTGGGCAACTGGTTAATGACACCATTGATATAATTGGTTCTATTGAAGTAACCGATCTCGCCAGCCACAAATGGCAGGTTCGGTTGCTGCAGATCGGTGCGAAGCCGGTTGATCAACGTTTCTAATTTATCCAGGTAAAGTTTTGCATGCAATGAGTCATTATCCGATTCACCCTGGTGCCAGAGTATGCCTTAATACGCCCTGTTTCATGGCTATCCGTGCCCGTTTTATTACGTCTTCATAGGGGTGAAAAACATTTAAATAAACAGCATTGGGCTCCCATACCTTGATTGGTGAACCACCAAGTGCACAAGGTATCAGGCCTATTCTTATGTTTTTTCTTTTACCAAGCATTTCTTTTGCAAAACTGATTGCAGGACCAACTCCCACCGATTTTGGTTTGTCAAAATGAACGGGGTCTGTGGCAGGCACCCAGTGATTTTGAGAATCAAGCATCAGTATTTGAGGGTGTACTTTTTTGCTTTCTGAATCTAAAGGTCCTCTTCCTGCCATATTGGATTGCCCGATCAGCAGGTACAAATGGAAGTTGCTGTCAATTCTTTCTTTCTGCGCCATGGTAAGCAATGAGGCGAATAATAAACAAATGCTGAAGATTGATTTCATTTTTCTTTACACATTATAGATATACCATTTTACGAACTTGTTAACGTACACACTTAAGTGTAAAAATTTATCCTTCCCCGACTAGTAGATGGCTTATTACGTTTACTTACAGGCAATGCGAATGCTTGTGCTGAGATAAAAATTAAATAGGATTGAAGAGTAAGATATTTCTTCATATAGCAATTTATTGATAGGAATTGTAAAAGTACTTTTCCGAACGTGATGAACTATCCCGTACTATCCCGAAATTGTAAGTTTGACGCTTATGAAAAACAACAGAATTCACAACAATCAATAATCATTACAGGTATAAATAAGGCTGTTTACATCAGAATAAAATTGACTATCTCTGGCAATCATATTCAATAAAAAAGGCTGTACCAGGTACAGCCTTTTTGTAATGCAAAGCCTCTGCTCTCACAAGAGATTTTGGAGAAGCCTACCAATTGAAAGGCAGGTAGTAATCTTTGCTGAGTAGTTTTTGCTTCGCAGCTTCAGCAAGCCCGGCAGAAGCTCCTGATTTAATCAGCTTATTATAAACCTTATTAGCAATGAATGAAGGCTCATTTCTTCTTAAAGCAATGCGCAGCAGGTCGGGCCAGCGAGTGCCTTCATAGCCATTTTCCAGACCCAACTCGGTAACTATACTGTTTTCAATTTGAACCAGACTATCACTGGCTGAGTAAGTATTATTAACCACATTGGCACGTGCTCTTATACCCTGGTGCCTGTACCAATCAGACCGGTAATAAGGAACACCAGAACTTCCACTGTTTCTAGCATCGAAATTATAAGGGTATGAATCCCAAAGCGTATTATGATAATTCGTCACATCGCTTCCCGGGGCTGGATAAGCGCCAGAAAGGCCGTTATTCACAAATGCGCTTGCCAGCAGGTAGCGGCCCTCCCTGTTTGCAGCTTCTGCAAAATGAAGGAGAAGTTGTGTCTGACGGAATAAAAACCATTTGCTATTCTTCTGTAAAATATTCACTGGCGCACTGGTATTCTTGTCCAGGTAGTTATACAGATACTTCATTACCACCGGTTGATTACCAATATGACGCCATGTGTAATTCCCCCTGGCGTCATAAGGTAAGCCATTACCCTGAACTGCTAACTGTGTCTGGCTATTAAAGAGGTCCATTGCCTCTTGTGAAGGCTTCACCAAATAACTGCCTCCAACGGGACTGAATAGCTTTACAAAAGGATTCTCTGGCTTAAATTTATTATCGAAAGGTATTACCCATATCCATTCATAATTAAAGCCATTATCCTGTGCCCTTTCAAACATGGTTACCCATGAATTGGTCCATGCCAGTGTTGAAGCATCGCCCATCCTGGTATATCTTACAAAATGGTCGTCTGAACCCGGACTGGTTCTGGAACCGCTCCAGCCTAGTTTATACTGCATGTAATATTGTGAACCTGGGGTTCCTGTTGTGGCGGTCTCCATCACCTGCCTAAAATACTCTGCAGCTTTTCTGTAATTTCCTTTCCACAAATACAAATCACCCAACACTATTTTTTTATTGATATAAAATTTGTTTGTCTGGTATCCATCAACGGATATATTCAATGTTGTTCCGCTTGGGTACTGATCTTTAAAAGGTATTGCTTCCATTGTTTTGATCAGACTATCCAAAAGGACATCGAATTCCAATTTAGGAAACTTGGATTCATTCTTTACATCATCCACTGTTTCAAGAGCATCTGTAACGTATGGAACCTTACCATAGTGAATGCCCAATTGTAAATAAAGGAATGAACGCATACTGGCTACATCAGAATAACGCTGATTGTACTCAGCTTCCTTTAGTTTGTTCTCCTGGCGCATGATGTTGAAATGCTTCAGCACATCATTACAGTTGATGATCAATTCATAAAAGGGCTTAGGAGAAGCATACGGGTTGTCTTTAGTAACTGTGTGTGTACTCAACTGACGAAGGTACTCGTCGGCATTAGCCGTATAATCCAGCATATCGGCACGCAGTTCATTGAGCAGGATATAACGTTCTGCTAAAGTCTGGAATTTACCATATATCCCAATGATAGCTGCATCAGCATCATACACGTTACGGTACATCTGTGAAACGTCCAATTGGTCCTTTGGCTCAACATCCAACAACTTTTTACAGGAGACCAAACCTGTTACAGCCATAGCTGCAACTAAAACATTTTTTATCAGAAACTTTCTCATAACCGAGCCCGGTTTATTGTTTTATGTATTTTTTGTTTGTGGTTCATAAAGCTACAAGGCTTTCCTTCTATCCGTTGATGAACCTGAATTATAAACCAATGCGAACACCTAATGTCACGCTTTTGAACTGAGGATCCATTCCTACGTCAACACCCTGTGCAAATACACTGCTGCTGGCATTGAACTCAGGATCATATCCTTTATATTTTGTCAGGGTCAGCAGGTTATTGCCTGTAGCATAAATAGTTGCACTGTTTACAATATTGCTTTTCACGGAAATATAGTATTGCAGGGAAACGGTGCGTAAGCGTGCATAGGAACCATCTTCTATCCAGCGGTCGCTGAAGCGGCTGTTTCCTAGTGGATCGCCCCAGGTTGCTTTAGGTGTATTGGTCACCTGTCCTTCACTGCGCCACCTGTTCTTTGCATATTCCAGTTGGTTTTGCACTCCGCTCATAGATTCCAGTCTATAGCGCACATAGTTGTATATATCATTACCCTGGCTGAAAGTGATCAACGCGTTCAACTCAAAGTTTTTCCAGATCACGCGATTGGTAAGGCCACCAGTAAAATCCGGATTTGGATCACCTATAACTGAACGGTCATTTTCATCTATTATATGATCCCCGTTCAAATCTGCAAACCTGATATCACCTGCACCAAATGCGCTATAAGAACCATCTGCATTCTTCTTTCGTAAATTGGCAGTAGCCGCTTCTGCGCTGGTAGCAAACACACCCTGAGTAGTATACCCATAAAACTGGTTGGCCGGCTGCTCGTTAGCAGTTAAGATGGTAGCTCCTGCATATTCAGTTGTAAATTGTCCATTTGGTACAGCCACTATTTCATTCTTGTACATGCCGGCATTAACGCCTATATCCCATTTCAATTTTTGTTTATTGATCACACGAGCATTCAGAGTAGCTTCTAAGCCTGCATTCTTCATACTGCCGTTGTTGGTTAATACCGTGGCAAAACCTGTCGAAGCAGCCAGGCTTTCATATACCAGCATGTTTTCCGTCTTAGAGATATAACCGTCAAGGTTCAGGCTAACCCGCTCATTCAGTAACGCAATATCCAATCCGCCATTGAGTTTATTGCCAGTTTCCCATTGCAGGGCAGGGTTGGCAATGCCATTACGCACAAGTCCTTGCATACCCAACAGGTTTTGCTGACTGTAAGTCTGACGGCTTGAGTAATTTCCAATATCATCATTACCAGTCATGCTATAAGTAGCACGCAACTTCAGCAGGTTAATCTTGGAATTGGCCATAAAGTTTTCTGAGGAGATCAGCCAGGCAGCACCAACAGAAGGCAGTACGGCAAATTTATATCCATTGATCTCAATGCCTTCTTTTGCCAGTTTGCCAAAACGCGAAGAACCGTCCATAGCTGCACTTACTGAAAAGAAGTATTTACTTCTGAATCCATAATCAGCACCTAAATAAGAGTTTACCCAGTTCCACTCACCTAGTCCGCCTCCTACCTGCCGCAGAGCAGCCAACCCATTTTGAACCGTTACCAGTTCATCAGTTGCCGAATTATAACCTAAAGCATAATGTTGTTGCGCATCATTGTTTTGGTAACGGACGCCTAAACGTGCAGACAATGTGTGTTCCAGGCTAAATGTGCGGTTATATTCCAAACGGGTATCATTATATAAAGAGAACAACCTCTTTACCTGAGTACCCATTCTATTGTTTGCTACCGCATTTCTCAATGTATCTTTTGCGACACCTTTGCTGGGCACAAATATATTTTCACGGATCTTATTGAAGTTGATGCCGATCATTGTCTTTGCGCTCAGGTACTTGCTGATGTCGTATTTGAAAATAAAAGAACCGAAAAAGCTGTAATACTTATTATACGCCTGCATGTTGGCAATTATAGCAGAAGGGTTGCTTACTCCAAGAGTATCCACATCAGAAAGGTTGGGACTTTCTACACCTTTGCTATTAACTACATGATCGTACAGGAAAGGAGCCTTGGTAAGTGCCAGGAAAACTGGAGAAGTTTTATCGGCTATTCCCTGGTCTTTCAGGCTCTGTTCATTTTTAGCCATCGAAATGTTGGCGCTACCTGTAAAGCGTTTAGAGAAATTGAAGTCGGCATTAAAGCGCATATTATAGCGTGTAAGATCTGTAGATTTTACCACACCTTCGTTTTTCATATAACCAACACTTAAACCATAAGTAGCAATATTATCGCCACCTGTTACTTTTAAAAACATGTTGTTGGTCATGCTATTCGCGAGCACTTTATTTTGCCAATTTGTATTAAAATGATAAGTGGAGTAAGATGGATTATTCGGATCATCGTTCATGTAAGGTTGGGCCGCGATATCACTACTGCTCATACCTTTACTTTGCAGCACTTCACTTAAATAAGTGCGGTAATCAGATGCATTCATAACCGGTAATTGGTCAGGTGCAGCATTAAAACCAGTATAAGCTCCAAAGTCAATTTTTGTTGCCTGCTCTTTTGCCCTGAGTGTAGTAATGATAATAGCACCATTAGCTCCTTTAGTACCATAAATAGAGGAAGCATCTTTTAATACAGTTACATTATCAATGTCTTTTACATCAATCATGGATAATGGATTGGTGTAATTACCGGCAATAATACTTTGACCATAATCATTTGCATCGTATAACATGTTATCGATGATGATCAATGGCTTATTAGTTGCATATAATGAATTGAATCCACGCAGGAAAAGATTCGCTCCCGCACCTGGAGTTCCTGTACGGCGAATGGCATTCAATCCAGCTATTCTGCCCTGCAACATAGCATCAGGAACCTCTGTGATCTGCTGCCAGCCAGATACACTATATTGACCAATTGCAGCAGTTACGTCTTTTTTAGACTGCAATCCACCGGGCATCGTCACAGTTTCATATATAGATTCATGGGTTTCATCCAATAAAGAAACATCTACTTTCTTTCTTCCTTTCAGTGGCACGTATTTGGTATCCATTCCTTCTCCGCTGACCATGATCGTAGATTTGTATGAAGGCACTTTAAGGGTGTATTTACCATTCTCGTCTGTAATAGCAGCCGAAAAATTTTCAACTTGTACCCTGACACCAGCAACTGGTTTCTTACTGGCTTCATCAATGATCTTACCTGATACATGCAACTCATTACCGGATGAATGCTTTACAGCAATCGTATCCGCAGCAGGTAGCTTTTGGGCAGCCAGCGTTCCCGTTACCAATACAAACGCTGTAGCAATTATCAATTTCATCCGAAAAGATTTATTTATGTAATTGAAATCAGTATTCTTTCTCGTTATAAGCATTAGTCTGATATAAAATGGCTAACAAGAATTAGATTTAGAATTGTGGTTCCAGCCTGATATAGTCACAAACAATTGGGTTCACCGCCGCTGCGCCGCTATTGGCAGCAGTAAGATAAACATCCAGCACAGGTTTGTAAACTGGCAGCGTAGTTTCACCAAGCAGTACTTCTGTGTACACGTTAGCGTTTACCGCTGTATAACCATCTGCCTTTTGCAGGGTAAAGGTGTTGGCAGTAGGTGTTTCAAAAGCAAGCTTTTGGTTGAAAGCCGTTCCGCCATTGAAGTCGTTCAATGCTACCCAGTAAGCTTTGTACTTCACGCCGCTGTACACTTCATTAACACGGTAGTTGATGTTGAACAATACAGTTCCATGATTGTATACATTCACATCACGGAAGATTTTACCAGTAACAGGGTTTAAACGGTCGCGGAAATAAGTATTACCACGTTTGTCTACACTAGTAGTTCGGTAGTTCTCTGCCTCGATGGTGATGGGCTGGATCTTATGCCTGGGCTGTACATCCACTTTATTCATTATGTAGATTACACCATTGCTGGTTTTGATTGTTTGTACGATGGCGGCTTTGTCTACAGGCACTTTTACGTTGAATTTAGACAAAACAGTATCTGTCGTAGCGGTAGCATTGTATAAACCTTCAATTGCAAGATCTTTCACAACGGCCCAGCTTGCAAAGTTTGTTGTGGAATCGGCATTGTTGGTTAGAGTAGTGCAAAAAGGCTTGAATTTATTTAATTCACTTGTCCATGCAGCATCTGTCAATACAAACAAAGTAAATTGTTTGCTTTCATCCTTCAGGTCATAAACACTACGCCAAAACTTGTTTATTGTAACAGAGTCTGTACCTGGCTGGTAGATTGGCTCTCCTGTAGTTTGGTTGATCCCTATTTGCACAGCATTGGTAGGATCAAACATTTTTTGAAACAGGGACAGCATATAATTCTTCTGCAGTGCAGGAATAGATGCATCCGTCTGAATTACTTCCCATCCATTGTTCAATACAGGAAGCATTTTATCTATTACCTGTACCACACCATTCTTTGCATACTTGTCTGCTTCCACAATTGTTGCTACATCAATTGACTTGTTCAGCATGTTCTGGTATTTACCATTAAGCATCTTCAAGCGCAACTGAGTAGTAGCCCCCGTTGTGAAATAGGTCTGTGTCGTAATATGATTGCCAACAAAGGCGCTCAATTTAGCAGAATCAGCAATAATAGCCGCATCCAGGCTCGCAAGTGCTGCATTTGTAGGCGCAAATACAGTGAATGTTCTGGAAGAAGCAAGTACCTTATCGTAGCCTGACTTTGTGATCAGTTCGGCAAACTTGCTCAGATTGGTATTTCCCTTTATTTGTACAAACAGGTCCTGCTTCAATTCCTGGTCGGTAACATCATTGTGGTCTTCCCATTTCTGGCAACCAGTAAGAATGATGCTGCCGAATAGACAAACTAAAAAAAGCAGTTGGTTTATTTTGATGCGCATTTGTTCAGTTTTTTCAATTATAAAGTTTATATACCTGTTTCCCCTACTGGTAAATTTTAGTTCCATCAGTTTTAAAACGAGGCAGGTATTGGGATTGATCATCAATTGGAATGAATTGGATCATATCCAGATAGTTGTCATTCTGTGTACCATTAAGTGGCGTAAAGCGAATGGTTTGTCGTTTAGTAGTTTTGAAATCATATACGCCAACTAACCTTCCCGCATAAATCGCATTCGTTGACTCTGTATAACGTTTCCATCCTATCGCCTCTAGTTCGGGATCTGTACCTGAAGGGCGGGTTTGAGTAAAATTCATTGTATTCGGCATCACGTCCCCATTAATTGATACCTGGCAAAGCTCGTTGGAACCCGAAGATTGCTTACGTTGAATATAGCATATCCATACTTTATACTTACCTTTTATGATAGGAGGTGTGGTTAGTTCCCACCAGATAGGCCTGTTTGGTAAACCCATAGGCATTTGAATGGCATCGAAGTTGACAGCACCATAACCAGTAATACTATTGCTGGAAGAACTATTGTAGTAATAAGTAATGGTGTTGGTACCGGCCAACGGACCCCATCCCCAAACAATATCCTTGAGTGGCTGGTCAGACTCAGACTGCCTGGTCCAGGTATAGTTCTGCTTTTTATAATAGGCAGGCAGTTTCAGAATCTCCGAGAAAGTAGTCACCTCCCAAAACAGGGCTGTAGGCTTGCGGAATTTGAGTGTAAAATGTGCCTGTGCATCGTGCCATACACCGTTCGTAGCCGCATTATCGCTGCTGGTACGGTTGACAGTAATGCCTTTTTCAAATACTCCATTGAATTCAACTTCATTCAGCACTACTTCCTGGTCCTTTAGTTGTACACTCACTACTTCCTGCGGTTGCAGGGTTTGATGAGACGGTGAGGTAATTATATCACCCAAAAACTTAATACCCGACAAAATGTGGTAAGCCATATACATGTGTAGGCTATCATTTGTATTGGAAGGGTTGCTGGTTTTGGAATATTTAGCTTTAAGCATTGAATAAGAAGTGATACCGCTATCTGCAAATGCTTTGTTGCTTTCGGCAATTACAGTCATCCAGCGTTTGGTAGTATCAGCATCCACTGTATTCAACAAATCATAATATCCAGTTTCTTTCATAGCCTGAACAAAAATGGAGTATTCAGCTTTTGCCTCCAGTTGTTTTGCTATAGTAAGTGTTGAAGGTTCCAGCACGTTATCAATCACATGTATGATCCCATTCCCTACTTTAATGTTTGATTTGGAGATCATGGCCTGACGGTTCACCAAATAAGAAGAGACACCTCCTTTGGCGCCCACTCCGGTTACCAGGAATTGTCCTAGCATCGTCGGAACAGGCAACTTACCATCTTTAAAAGCAGAAGTGGTGATGGTATCTACCAGCAGGTGGAACTTCACCATATCCTGCAGCTTGGTCATGTCGGCGGCATCCACTGTAGCAGCATTGATTTTCGTAAGCCAGGTTTTTACTCCGGAATTGGTAGGAGCAAAAATTGTATAAGCCCCATAAGCATTCAGAAAGGCTGAATTACCGGTACGATCTAAAATCTGTTTGAACAGGGAAAAGGAATCAATGTTCTTCTCCAGGTATCCTACGATGTTCACATCCCCGGTTGTATATGGATTGATCTCACTCTTTTTACAACCTGTGATCATCATACTTGTTGAAAAAAATATGGAAACCAAGAGGATAAATAATACTTTATTATTCATGGCTTGCAATTAATTATTTATAAAATGGATTTTGAACCAATAGTTTATTGGTTTGCATTTCGTACAAATAGATTGGCAGGTAATGGCTGTTATAATCCCTCACCTTATTAAATGCTGCCTGCTGACGGTCTGCAGGAATGCTGGTAGCAACCATATTCAGCAAGTATCCCAGGTTCTGATAGTTATTACGCTTTGCATTGCGGAGCACATCATACCAGCGTTTGCCTTCAAATGCAAATTCGCGTTGACGCTCCTGTAATATAAAATCTTCCATTCCTGATTTACTGGTAGAATCCATCGTACCATTGAAGTCAAAAGCGTGAGCCCGATCCCTAATCATTTTTACCAGGCGGGATGCTTCCAATGGTTGATCCAACTGGTTGATCGCTTCAGCTTTATTCAACAATATGTCAGCATAACGGTAGAATATCCAGTGTGCAAATGACTGGTCTGATGATCTCAAAGTTGTAGCCGAACTATTGGCACCCATATATTTCCAAATGGTCAGGTCGGTAGCACGCAGGGATGTTCCATTTCCTCTCAAGTCTTCCAAAGGCACAGTATTGACAACATCCACACCAAAAACTTGCTCCATTAGCTGGGAAGAAGCTCCCCAACGGCGTGTAGAGGATAGAAACATGTTGTAAAACGGATTCAACTTCTGGGCGTCAAACTGCAACTCAAAAATGCTTTCGTTAGAATTGCCGTCGTAGTACAGCTCTTTAAAAATGTCCTGTCCGCCACCAATCAATCCGAAATTATTAGAATTAACGATCTTATCGCACTCAGTCACACATTCATTATATTTTTCCATCCACAGGTAAACATCTGACAGGATCGCATTCACTGTATAACGGGTAACTCTGCCCTTATCAATATTGATATTTCCATAAGTAGTAGGCAGATAAGGTTCCGCTCTTTTCAGATCAGCAACGATATGGGACAATACAGAATCGCTGCTGCTCTTAGACATTGGTGTAATGTCTTCATCACTGATCGTAGCATCCAATTTTAGTGGCACATCTCTGAAATTGCGCACAAGGTAGAAGTACATGAGCGACCTGATCGTAAGCGCTTCGCCCACCGCCCTGTTCAATTGCTCCTGGGTAAATGTATTATCTTTTGCCAAGACGCCAGGAGCCAGTTCAATCACAGTATTGCAGTAGTTGATCGTTTGATAAATGGTCCTCCAGTTGCTATACCTGTTTGTTGGTTGAACGTTCATGTTCACAAAGTCAATCTCATCAGGATTTGCTTGAAAGCCGGGTGTAATCATTTCAGTCCTGGCTTCGCCCCACAGGAAAAAAAGTTCCACAGGCCCTATGGCTGATCCCGACGTACTGGTCAGTAAGGAAGCATAAATCCCTGTTACGGCAGCATCTACCTGTTCTTTTGTTTGCCAGAAATTTTCCCGCACAATGCCATCCTGTGGCTTCAGGTCCAGCCATTTTTTGCAGGACGAAGCGCTTATCATGAGGACAAGCAAACAAACATATGTGACTAAATTCTTCATTATTGCACTATCATTTATAGAGTTAATATTTCAGATTAAAATCAATTTTCCGAGAACCATTCTTAGAAACCTATCTGAAGACCTAGAATGATGTTTCTTGAAGGTGGCGTCATGGAATAGTCGTAAGCCATTTTGAAAGGATCGGAACCCGTTGCATTCACTTCAGGATCCTGTCCTGTATACTTCGTAATGGTAAAAATATTCTCGCCTGTTACATAGGCACTCATATTCTTCAATTTCATTTTAGACAGTGCTTTGTTGTCAAATGTGTAGCGAAGCGTAATGGTGCGGAACCTCAGGAAAGAAGCATCTTCCACATAACGGTCGCTACCCAGCCAGTTGTAACCACCTCCTATGATCGCGCGGGGCATACTTGTTTCATCACCTTCTTTTCTCCAGCGACGCAGTGTGGCTGTACTCTGGTTGTCAAAATTGTACATGGCAGAAGTATTGATCTTCGTACCATTCACAACATCGTAGTCATAACGGAAGGAGAAGAAAGTTGATAATTTAATTTTATTTTTCCATGAGATAGAAGGTCCGAAACCACCAGTAAACTTAGGATTGCTGTTTCCAAGATAAACCACATCCATATAGTTGATATTACCATCGTGGTTGATATCTTCATACATCGCATCACCTGGCTGGAATACATAATCCACATTCGGATAGTTAAAACGCATGTAAACGATCTGGCCATTAGGTCCAACAATGTTCTTCCCATCCTGGGACTGTGCTATGGTAGATGCTTTATCCTTATAAACACCTTTAAACTTGTAGCCATAGAAAGATCCAAATGGATTATCTACCTGGAGTAAGCGCAGGTACTCACCTAATTGAGTCACATCACCCTTACTACTGGGATATAAATCAGAGATCTCGCGGATTACGTTCTGGTTGGCAGAAATGTTGAAGTTAAAATCAACAGAAAGGTTTTTTGTTTTGTAAGGCGTAGTAAATATTGCCAATTCCCAACCCTGGTTATCCAGAGTACCCACGTTCATATTCACACTGCTGTACCCTGTATAAGAAGCAATCTGCAAACCGTTGAAGAACAAATCTGTTGTCCTGTTTCTGTATAAGTCGGCATCAGCACGGAAGCGACCATTCCAAAGAGATAAGTTAGCACCGACGTTCGTACCATGGATCGTCTCCCATTTCAGGTTTTTCAATTCCATAGTAGATGGTGCCACGCCGCTTTGTCCCAGGTAGCTCCATCCAAAGGTGGAATACCTGTTGAAGAAAGTATAATCATATTTTGGAGCGTTTCCGCTTTCTCCATAGCTGGCACGGAAGCTAAACTCATCTAAACCCTTAATACCTTTTAAGAATTTCTCATCTGACACACGCCATCTAAGTGACACAGAAGGAAACAGACCATACCTGTAATTAGGACCAAACTTGGAATTACCATCACCACGTAATGAACCCTTGATCATGTATTTATCCTTAAATCCATATTGTGCTTCCAATACACCTGCCAGGCTGCGGGTTTCCGACATACCTGATACTGATTTCAGTTCTTCATTCTGAGTCCTCGAAGCAGTAGCCGGGTCAACCAATAAAGAAGAAGCCGTGTTCGAAGTCATTATCTCCTGATTCAGTGATTTGTAATCATTGGAGAAGAAGCTGAAAGAAGATACCACTGAGTGGTTCGTATTTTTGAAAGTAGGCTGATAGGTCAGGTTCGCCTTGGTATTCACGTTGAACAGGTCAATATCGCCATCATAAGCCCTGTTCACAACTGTTTCCGTATTGCTACGGCCTGTTGCAATCTGGGGCAAAAAGCTGCTGTTCTTTGTATTGTTGATGTCGAACTGCACATCGAAGCTTGCTTTCAATACCCTTTTGATAATGTCATAATTCATTTGGAAGCGAGGCACGATCCTCTCACCCAACACTGCATATTTAGCCTTTGAAGCCATAGCAACCGGGTTATAGATACGGCTGTAGGTTCCTTGAACATTCGACAAAGGAGAAAAATAATTGGGAGTCAGGTTGCCCTGTTCGTCATATTCAAACACACTCATATTTGGCATCTTAATATAAGCTACACCACGGATTGCGCCATCTTTATCACTTAGATAGTTCCGGTTTTGGTCGGTGTGCGTATAAGCGATACTGGTGAATATCTTGATCTTCTCAGAAATATTGTAATCGAGGTTGATACGGGTATTGATACGTTTCAGTGATGTACCCAGGGTAGTACCTGCCTGGTCGTAATAACCCATAGAGGCAAAGTACCTTGCTTTCTCACCACCACCGTTCATACTAACAGTATGATCCTGCACATGACCAACTCTTGAAATTTCATCGATCCAGTTTGTATTGTTGCTATAGTTATAGTACCAGTATGGATCGTTAGGGTCGTAGTTGAACTCACGTACGTTTTGCGAGTTCATTGTTGTACCGATACGGTTCATGTAGGCTTCCGGAATCAATGTAGAATATTGATCACCGTTCAGCATTGGGATTGATTCTGGCAGGAATGAAGCAGAACCTTTAAATGCATAAGAAATAGAAGGTTTACCTTGTGCACCTCTCTTGGTGCTGATCAGCAATACTCCATTGGCTGCGCGGGAACCCCATGCAGAAGTAGCTGCTGCATCTTTTAAAACAGTAATTTCCCTGATATCAGCCGGAGAAATGTTCAGTAATTGCGCATAGCCCTGTTCATCGGCAGCACCAAAGTTGAAGTCGCTGGGTATTTCCGTTTCATAAGGCATACCATCCACAACAATTAAAGGATTGCCTGTGCTGCTAATAGAAGATACACCACGGATCCGGATATTCATGGCCGCACCCGGATCACCACTGGTAGCGGTAATGTCCACACCGGCCATACGCCCCTGAAGTGCCTGGTCAATACTGGCTGATTGCATTTCTTCCAGGTCTTTGGCATTTACTCTTGATACTGCCAGGGTGTTGTTCCGCTCTTTTACAGACATCATACCATTGTCCACATTACGGCTGGCAACTACCACTACCTCGTTCATACTTGTGTTCGCATCTTCCATCTGGAAATTGATTGTGGTGCGTCCACCATATGCTTGTGTAATGGATTTATAGCCAATGTAGGAAATGCTGATCCTGTGTTTAGGGTTCGATATTTTCAGAACGTAGTTACCTTCAATATCAGTTTTTGTACCCTTAACAATACGGTTATCAGCATCCAGCTCTGTTACGGACACATCGCTGATAGGCAAACTTGTTTGCTTATCCACGATCTTTCCCTTTACAATGCTTTTATCGGCTCCCGGCGCCGCACCTTGTCCTGCAGATTGCAATACACACAGGCAGATGAGTGCAAAGGAGCAAACTATTGTTTGAATATATTTCAACATACCAGTTTTTATTAGAAGAGACGGTGGTTAATATGTATATTTCAAATAATTATTAATGAGATGGATCACAATACGGTTACCCAGCTTATTGCTATTGACAATATCTATACTGGCAGTACGGTTATTCATATCCGTAAGTGTCATTGCATTTGGCGTGCTATTGCTCACGAAAATTGAGGTAGGATCACCATTCGCCGTTTTCAGCAGAGTTTCAAATGAACCACTCTCCTTCCCGTCAGTTGCAACAGATTTTTTATTCAGGATGTGATACAGTACGAATTTTTTAATTAATTCGATCTCAGGATTCGTTAAACCAGTGAACTTAGGCGTTACTGTTGAACCAGAAACTGTACCCGGCAATAAACCAGCCTTGATGGCATTTTCAATAGCTAACTTGTTGGGCACAAAGAAGGTATAGAAGGAACCGGTAGAAGGACCAGAGTTAAATTCATCAGTAGTTGTATTATACAGATCGGTACTGGTCACATAGCGCCAGAAATAGTTGTACTCTGAAGTTGTGGCTGCTCCCAATCGTTTCAGGTAAATGCCAATTGCGTAATTGCTATAGGTCAGCGGCCTGTCAATATAATATACAGTGCCATTCTTAGCAGTTTTACTTTTTTGTACAATAACAGGTGCATTGTACTCAGCATTACCAGATCCCTGCACTTTTCCATTATCATATGTAATGAATTCACCACCATAGGTTTGAACAACACCTGAGCCAGAAAGACTGGTTTGATCGCCTAGAACTACATGCATGTTCAGCATGCGCAGCAAACGCACCAAAGCCGAACTACCTGTAATGACGGTACCTCCACCTGGTGATGTATAACGCCATTGCTCATTTACAATATTGCTTACTGAAGGATCTGCAAAAAAGCCTGAATCATTCAATGCTTTGTTGCTCACCAGGAACAATGTATATTTCTGGCGGATATTGGATATCTGGTATTTCAGTTCCTGACTCAGCAAGCTTGTCATCATCGAATAATTCGGATCGAGATAAGCCCTACCAAAAACACTGCTGAATACATTTGCTTCCTGCACTTTACTGGTACCATAAAAAATACCATTGCTCAGGATCCTCTTATCTATGATGTCAGCTTGACTAAAACGAGCTTCTTCGCCCAGGGAATTGAAAGTTGTTGTAAATTTAGAAGGCCATACGGCTGTTTGCCATAAATGAGCATTGATAAAATCGTAAATAATGTTTATAGGCAACTCCTCAATTTTTTTGTTAGGATAGTTTTCCATCAAAACATTATTGAGATAGCTTGTCAACACATCGTTGGTTGGAACAAACATACTATAGGAATTCGACTGTCCGTCGTTATCCTGCAACTTCAAAAAGTTCTCGTTATTGGGTGAGAAAGCCAGGGCAGAATTAAATACTTTGGTAAATACCTGTGAGGTGGAGTTATTCAAACTCTGATACTTCTGAGTTACGCTGGAGTTCAATGCATATGTTATCAGGAACTTTTCAAACAGTTTTCTGAACTCACTGTAATTCGGATTGCTTGCCAGGTATTCATCCAGACTTGGTAAAGTTGTGATTACCTTATTTACCACATGGATCACACCATTTTCAGCAGCAATATCTTTTTCTGTTACTACAGCATCCACCACATTAAAGCCTGTATAAGTAGTGTTTGGATAGAAATAATTATAGTCTGCGGCAGTCAATCCTTTACTGGCCATATAACCATCCGCGAAATAAGGAATATACTTGTTGTTATTGTCCGCATCCACATAAAATGTAGTCCCGTTGTTATTGCGGTTACTGGAAATAACCTTGATAGCATTACCGGAATTATCGTTACCGTTGTAAATACCAGTGTAGCTCGCTGTACGTCTCTTAAATGCAGCGTTGGTCACCCAACCAGTTACACTTTGGTAATCATCGATCCTGTCCGTTTTGAATGCATTGTACACCAGGCAATAAGTCACGATCTTCTTACAAGCTGCACTATCCAACTGATCGATGCCGCTAATATTTTTCTCTTTGAAGTAAACCTGGAAAGCAGAATCGTGCGGAGCAAAAAATGTCCAATAACCGGCTGCACTTAAAATATCCTTATAACCAGCCTTGTCGATAGCTGCTAATAAGTTTTTAAAATTTCCTTTACCCTGCAATATTTGATAAATTGGGGGCTCCAGGTTTTCCGGTCTTCCGTAATATTCATCCCACTCTTTTTTTGTGCAATTCACCAGCAGCACTCCTAGAGTAAGAAGGGGCAAAATTCTGAGTAGAAACTTGTTCATAGTAAGTAAAAAAAGTTTTTATGGAAACTTATGGGGAGAGGGCGCAGCGCACATTCATCGTAGCTGAACGATCATAAACAGTAACTCTGTTCAGCACGGAACGAAACACTGAATAATTGAAGAAACAATAAAAGTTGGTGATTTTTCGGCCAGCAATCGCTTTTCAATACAGGTAGATTGAAGAGCAGAAAATGTATGTAGAAATTTTGTTCTCATAAAGCAAGCAGTGTGTTTTTGGCTAACCCTATAGGTTAGCGTAAATAAAGCAGTTGATTAACGTTTGATCAATCGAAATTAATATCTTATTAACATCTACTATCCTGCACTATCCTGAATTATTTACGCAATCGTTTGCGGAACGCACATATAACAATGAAGCTAACGTGCTTTTCCACATTATAATAATCATTCGTAACCTACTAACTATCTTACACTTAACCTTACATAAAGGAGTTTTTCTATTTTTAAAGTGGTGATGTCACAACTGATTGATTTTAAAAGCAATAATGGTATACCATTAAACAAAAAGCGTCAATAGTGAAAACTTATTCACAATTGACGCCTTCTGCTTAAAGTCAGTTTTTTTCTTAAAAACTTTCTACCGGATGGTTGATTAAGTATCTCTCATTTGTAAAGAAACTATGACGTTGTCCCTTATAAATCTCCAACAACTTTTGGACAACTCTTTAATATCCAGAGAATACCTACCCCATAATTGCAGCAATTGCATCTTTGTATCCTTCACTTACCGGAACTTCTATATCATCAATGAAGACGCTGTTTTTGCGGATGGCTGTGATGTGCTTTTTAGACACGATGAAGGATTTATGGACTCTTACAAACTGCGATGGAGGCAATTGATCTTCGAGGCCCTTCATGCTCATGCGGGTAACGACGGGCTTTGAGGTACTTTTCAAATGAATCTTTACATAATCTTTCAGACCTTCTATCCAGGTGATGTCGGCAAATTCTACTTTAAGGAGACTGTAGTCTACATTTACAAAAAAGTATTCCTGAGGAGTTTCCGTACTAACAGCTTTGGATCCGGCACGGAGTTCATGTAATTCCCATGCTTTATTGCAAGCTTTAATGAAACGTTCCAATGAAACCGGCTTCAACAGATAATCGACAACGTCCAGATTAAAGCCATCAAGTGCATATTTTTCATAAGCAGTAACCAGAATAAACATGGGTTTTTGACTCAGGCTTTGGATGAATTGCAAACCTGTAAGTCCCGGCATTTGGATATCAAGAAAGATCAAATCAACCGGTTGTTCCTGCAATATTTTCATTGCCTGGAGTGGGTTACTGCAAATTGCCACCAACTTCAAGTACGGTACCTTGCTGATGTTATCTTCCAGTAATTCCAATGCCAGCGGTTCGTCATCAATTGCAAGACAAGTCAGCATGACTAAGTTGTAGTTTATAGTTTGTAAATAGGAATAAAAGCTTAGCTGTTATTCATTTGTCATCTTAATCTCAAGCTTAACTTCAAACCAGTTGTTTTCTTTTGTAATGAACAACCGATGGTTGTTACCATAGAGTAAATTTAGTCTTCTTTGTACATTGGGCAGTCCAATACCAGATGTTTTGTCTTTCACCTCATCCGCAGATTCAACATATTTATTACCTACAGAAAACCGGAGAAGGCCTTCTTCAGCCTTTAATTGTATATTAATGATCGCGTCATCGATGAGACCGGTACCATGTTTAAAAGCGTTTTCAACAAAGGGGATCAAAAGCATGGGCTCTATCTGGTAATAGTTATCTGCAATATCCATTGACACATTCACTTTTACGTTATTTCCAAAACGCTGCTGCTGCAGATCGATATAGCTTTGCAGGTATTCAATTTCCCTTTCCAGGTAAACCTTTTCTTCATCCGACTCATAAAGCATGTAGCGCATCAGTGATGAAAGTTTGATCAGGGAGGGCTCCAGCAGGTCCGACTTCTTCCTGGCCAGCGCCACCATGTTATTCAGTACATTGAACATGAAGTGAGGGCTCACCTGAGATCGAAGAAGTGTAAGCTCGGTTTTAAGGTTTTCGTTTTCTCTTTCCTGCGCCACCTGGTCCGATATGATTTTATCACGAAAGGTTCGATAAGCCGTACTGCATGCAAAAAAGAAAAGAAATATAAAAAAAGTAAACAGGATGTGCGTTTGCCAGTGAAAAGAGTCCGGATTGCGCAACAAAAGAAATGTCAGCCAGCCCAGGACCAGCCAAAGGCAAAATATAGAACATAAAACAATGCCATAAAGCCAGAACTTCCTCTTATAAACCAGCCTGGGAATCAATACCTGGGCATTCAAATAGAAAAAACCGATCCAGTACAGGTTATTAATAAAATAATGCAGGGAGGGATTGGAATGCCCGCCACCTCTCTGAGGCGGACGATGATCTTCATAAGAACGCAGCAAAAAAGGCAAAGAAAACAACAATGCCCAAACCGCTATGTGCAATAATGCAACCACCCATTTCTTATAAGTTGTTTTCATGCCGGCAAATTAGCAACAACTTTCCGGCATGAGACACCTGCTCTAAAATATTGCGACGAGTAAGCAAATTATTGAGACCAAATCAATTAAGAATAAGTTAAAGCTTCCTGAAACCATTAAATCATGGTTCCTCATTCGAATCATTCATTTGAACCCAATACTTTTGCTGAATTAATTTTTGATATGAGAAGAATAGTTTTTACCGGATTCATTTTAATAGCAGCTTTACACGTTTTTGCTCAGAAAGACAGCACGGTCCATCCTAAGCCGGCGGTTACCTTACCCCGTTCAAATGATCATCTTATCCTGCAATTTGGTTACACTGCCTGGAATGGCACGCCGGACACGATCAACACCAGCGGCTTTCACAGGGCTTTCAATGCATATTTTATGTTTGATTTCCCATTTAAAAGTAATCCACACTTCAGTGCAGCAATTGGAGCCGGCGTAAGTACGGAGAATGTTTATTTTGATAAAACTATCGTTGATATTAAATCAACGTCATCCAGCCTTCAATTCAGGGATGCCAGTGATACCAACCATTTCAAAAAGTTCAAGATTGCAACCACCTTCCTGGAAGCTCCTGTGGAATTGCGCTATAACGCTAACCCTGAAAACAATAACAAGAGCTTTAAAATAGCTGTTGGCGCCAAAATTGGTACGCTGTTGAATGCCCATACCAAAGGCAAGGAATTGCAAAACAAGGGCGGCGGCACAGTGAACGACTATATCACAAAAGAAAATACAAAACGCTTTTTCAACCAGAACCGTATTTCCCTGACGGGACGCATTGGCTACGGGAACCTGAGTATCTTCGGTTCATACGCAGTAACACCTTTGTTTAAAGAAGGTTTAGCTCCAACCATTCGTCCTTTTACATTTGGAATAATGTTGAGTGGATTATAACATCTTATGAAGTATTCTTGATAGAGAAAAATGCCGGATGCCCAAAACTGGTAACCGGCATTTTTTATTACCTTGGCACACTTTTACATCAAATCCTTAAGAATTATATTCAAACTCCGCAAATCCGTGGTCATATGCTGGATACAACAAAAAGAATTGCACATCAGGAACGGGCTGTATTAGTTGGCGTCATTCAGAAAGAACAAAAGGAACATGAAATACAGGAGTATCTTGATGAATTGGCTTTTTTGGCAGAAACAGCTGGTGCCGTTGCGGTAAAACGTTTTTATCAAAAGCTGGCGCACCCGGACAGTAAAACCTTCGTTGGCAAGGGAAAGCTTGAAGAAATTGCCAATTACATCAAAACGCATGACATTAATGTTTTGATCTTTGACGACGAACTCAATGGATCGCAAATATCCAACATTGAAAAAATTGTTGATGTAAAAACGATCGACCGTTCAGACCTTATCCTGGATATTTTTGCCCGCCGTGCTAAAACAGCACAGGCTAAAGCCCAGGTAGAGCTTGCACAATATCAATACATATTACCAAGACTTCGGGGTATGTGGAAGCACCTGGAACGTCTAGGTGGTGGTATTGGTACCAGGGGTCCGGGTGAAACAGAAATTGAAACAGACCGTCGTATTGTACGGGATAAGATATCGCTTCTGCGCAAAAGGCTGGCTGAAATAGACAAACAATCGTTTACACAAAGAAAAGACAGGGGAGAGTTTATACGGGTCTCCCTGGTAGGCTATACCAATGTGGGGAAATCAACGATCATGAACCTGTTGAGCAAAAGCGAGGTGCTGGCTGAGAATAAGTTATTTGCGACACTTGATACTACTACCCGGAAAATCGTATTTGAGACGACGCCCTTCCTTTTAAGTGATACGGTAGGTTTTATCCGTAAATTACCCCACCACCTGGTGGAAAGCTTTAAAAGCACGCTGGACGAAGTACGGGAAGCTGATATTCTGATACATGTAGTAGATATTTCGCACCCAAACTATGAGGATCAAATTGGCGTAGTCAACAAAACACTCCAGGAACTGAACTCTTTTGACAAGCCCATCCTGATGGTATTCAACAAAATGGACCTGTATATAAAGAATACGTTCGATGAGTGGCTGGAAGCAGGGACTAAGGAAGAAATTCTGAGAGACCTGGAAGAAAGGTGGCAGCAACAAACAGGAGGCAATGCCATTTTTATTTCTGCCCTGGAGAGAACCAATATAGACAAACTGCGCAAAACGATCCTTGATAAAGTGAGAGAACTTTACCGTGTGCGGTATCCATATAAAACAGAGTTCTTCTTTTGAATGATGAATGACGAATAAGATCAGGCTGAACAGGCTTAGCCTTATTCGTCATTCTAATTTATCCCTTCTTTATGTTCCATAAGCCCCGCTGGATAAAAGTTGCAGATTATATTCATGAAATTCCATTTGGCGACAACAATATAGCAGAAGTAACTGCAAACGGCAAAAAGATATGCATAGCAAAATTCAATAACACCCTATTTGCCTTTACCCATAAATGCCCGCACGCCAGTGGGTACTTTTTAAGCGGATATATTGATGCATTAGGCAATGTGGTTTGCCCGCTGCACCGTTATAAATTTTGCATGAAGAATGGCCGTAATGTAACGGGGGAAGGTTATTACCTCAAACACTGGCCTGTAGAAGTAAGAGAAGACGGCATCTACGTTGAAATCTAATGGGCAGGCCACAGTTCCCATGAAAGATTGGTAGTATATTGTTTAAGGCATCATTTTTATATAAATGAAAGAAAAGGCAATATGGAATCCATATTTACTACCAATATCAGCATCGGCAACAAGAGTGCCTCTTACCATGTCTATTTTGATCATGAGAAATATATATTCATGCCCGAACCTCCGGAAGAAGGGCTACCGACGTTTTCTATTAAGAGGGAGCATGATGAATGGCATGACCAGGACCCCATTGACCCGGATTTAAAAGACCAGGCAGTTGAGGCGTTGGAAGGCTATTTGCTGAAGCAACATTGACCAGTTTTTTTATAGTACAATAGAAAAGCCATGCCTGACCAGGCATGGCTTTTATCATTATAGTCAGTTATTATTTAATAACTAACAACCTGTTCCTCAATACTCTCCGGTATTTCACGCCATTCATACTGCTGATTGCGCAATTGCGGTTCAAAACCGGCCTCACGAATAGCTGCCTGAATGCTTTTAGAGGTGAACCTGTGTGGAGCGCCGGCTGCACTCACTACGTTTTCTTCAATCATGATAGAGCCAAAGTCGTTGGCGCCGGCATGCAAACAAAGCTGAGCGGTCTGCTTACCAACAGTCAGCCAGGAAGCCTGAATGTTTTTGATATTGGGCAGCATAATGCGGCTGATCGAGATCATACGGAGGTACTCATCGGGAGTAGTCAGATTATGAACCCCACGTATACGGGTCAGCAGGGTATCTACATCCTGGAAAGTCCAAGGTATAAAAGCCAGGAATCCTTTAGCATCCTGTGGCTTTTTGGCCTGCACCTCACGGATTTTTACCAGGTGCTCAAAGCGTTCCCTTACCGTTTCCACGTGGCCAAACATCATGGTAGCAGAAGTTGTAATATTCAACTTATGAGCTTCATGCATAATAGCCAGCCATTCGTCAGCACCGCACTTTCCTTTAGAAATAAGGCGTCGTACACGGTCTACCAGGATTTCAGCACCTGCACCAGGTAGTGAATCCAAACCTGCTTCTTTCAGAGCAATCAGCACATCGCGATGGCTCATTTTTTCCAGTTTGCAGATGTGTGCCACTTCGGGAGGTCCAAGTGCATGCAGTTTTATGGTTGGAAATTCTTGCTTGATCTGGCGGAAAGTATTGGTATAAAAGTCCAGGCCCAGTTCCGGGTGGTGGCCGCCCTGCAACAGTAACTGGTCGCCGCCGTATTTAATTGTTTCCTGGATTTTTTTCCGGTAAGCCGGCATATCAGTAATGTAAGCTTCGGCATGACCTGGGATGCGATAGAAATTGCAGAACTTGCAGTTGGCAATACAAACATTGGTTGTATTCACATTGCGGTCAATCTGCCATGTAACTTTTCCATGTGGCACCTGCTTTTTACGCAGTTCATCGGCCACATACATCAGTTCGGTCAGGGGCGCCTGTTCAAACAGGTGCATTCCTTCTTCTATAGACAGATCTTCAAAGCCTAAAGCTTTATGAAACAGTTCAGAAAGTGACATAGCCTGCAAATTTACGTTCTGAATCAACAAAAGGGACGAATGGTTTTTCCGGTTGATGAGTTTAGAATAACTTTAATACAGTTTGATGGTTTATTCCCTTTCAGGAATGCTGTACGAACCCCAAAAAACCATGAACGATCCTTCTTCCCCGATGAAAAAGCTTGTCATCTATATCATTTGCCTGGCGGCTTGCTTACAAAGCTTTAGCCAGGAGGAATTTATTGAACCATCCAAGCGACTAGCCCGCATACCCTTCCGGCAGCTTACAGGAGGCGTTATTTTGTTAAATGCGAGGTTTGCGGCTTTTCCCGACTCGCTCAACTTTATATTGGATACCGGATCCGGTGGTATTTCACTCGATTCTACCACGGTAGAATATTTTGGGTTAAAACCGGAGGCTTCTACCCGAACTATCCGTGGCATTGCAGGAATCCGGCAGGTTAGCTTTCTCAACAATCAAAAGCTGCATTTTCCTAGTTTAACAATAGATAGCTTGAATTTTCATGTCAATAACTATGAAATACTGACAGCTGTATATGGTGAGCGCATCGACGGCATTATTGGCTATTCCGTATTCAGCCGGTATATCGTCAAGGTGAACTATGACAGCTCTTTCGTGGAATTCTGGACCAAAGGTTTATTAAAATACCCCAGGGGTGGCTATTTAATGAGGCCGTTTATTTCCACCCTGCCCGTGAATTTTGTCCGGGTAAAAGATGAAGGAGAAAGTAACACCCGCTTTTTATTTGATTTGGGAGCAGGCTTAAATCTGATGCTGACAACTGACTTTATTAAAGACAGTGCTATACTCAATAAGAAACGAAAGTTATACACCAAAGAAGCAGAAGGACTGGGCGGTAAAATTGATATGCACATGACAGTGATCAAAGAGGCAAGGCTGGGACCCTATAAATTTAAAAACGTGCCGGTCTATATTTTTGATGACGATTTTAATATTACTTCCTACCCGTATTTAGGCGGCATTCTGGGCAGCGACATAATTCGACGATTCAACCTGATCCTCAATTATGACAAAAGAGATTTTTACCTGATTCCAAATTCACACTTCAATGATGCCTTCGATTACATTTATTCTGGCATTGAACTTTATTTCCAGGATGGCAAGATTATCGTTGGAGACGTGGCCAAAGGTTCTCCTGCTGAAGCGGCAGGTTTGCTGGAAGGTGATATCGTTGTGGCTGTTAATAAAGATTTTAGTCAAAACTTACAGCATTACAAGGCCAGCCTTCAGGCCTCCGTTGGAAAGGCAAAGCTCATCGTAATGCGTGGCGAAGTGCTAAAGGAAATAGAATTTAAAGTAAAGAGCATTCTAAGCAATAAGTAACCAGGTAGTCTTTTCAGGAGAAAAGAGAGGAAGCAGTCAGGAAATGGGGTGATGAGTAATGAGTGATGATTTGGGATTTCGGAGCAGGGAAATAGGGGATTGAGGTTGGGTGGATAAGGTGGGGGCAAAATCTGTTTCGTGCTTCAGGTATGCTGTAAGTATGCTTCAGGTGTGCTTCAGGTATGCGGAAGGCATGGTCGGTTAGATAAAGGGGATAGTAAGTCGTGGGTATATGGTAGATACGGAGTTGATCCGGAGTAGTATAGGAGTGGTCGAGGAGGATGTAGTTAGGATGTACGGCTAATGTTTACTATAACTCTACTATATGTTTACTATAACTTTACTGTAAGTTTCCTATAAGATTACTATAAGGGCTCTATAAGATCACGGCGAAGGGGTGGGAAAATGTTCGGAATGAGGTCAGAATGACGAATGATTCGAATGAAGAAGGAAGAATGGGGGGTGATAGATGATAGAAAGTAGAGGGGATTTAGAGATTTGGAGTTTGAAGTTTGGGGTTTGGGGTTGGAGTGAAAGGGGTTTAGGGATGCAGAGGTAATCAAATGTTAGACGGATAGCGCAGATATGGCTTAGATACGGGGTAGGTAGGTAAACTTCTTCGTCTTTGCACTTGTTGGTTTTATCCCGTAAACTTGCAGACTATTTTATCATCATAAATCAATTATATACGTGGTCAATTTTGAACGTTTTGTTTTAAGCAATGGATTGAGAGTGATTGTTCACCAGGATACGTCAACCCCAATGGCAGTGGTTAATGTGATGTACGATGTGGGGGCTAAAGATGAGGATACTTCCCGCACAGGTTTTGCCCATTTGTTTGAGCACCTTATGTTCGGCGGTTCTCTCAACGTTCCGGAATATGACGATCCGTTGCAAATGGCCGGAGGAGAGAACAATGCCTATACCACTAACGACCTGACAAATTATTATATACAACTTCCTGCAGAGAACCTGGAAACGGCTTTCTGGCTCGAGAGCGACCGCATGCTATCGCTGGCATTTAGTGAGAAGAGTCTTGATGTGCAACGGAAAGTAGTATGCGAGGAATTCAAGGAACACTATCTCAACAAACCTTACGGGGATGTATGGCTGAAGATGCGCGAACTGGCTTACCAGGTGCATCCTTATAAATGGATGACCATAGGCAAGGAGCTTTCACATATTGAAAATGCCCAGTTACAGGACGTAAAGAACTTCTTTTTTAAACACTACCGCCCTGTCAATGCGATTTTGGTAGTGGCTGGGAATGTAACTACTGAACAGGTAAGAACCTTAGCAGAGAAGTGGTTTGGCCCGATAGAGCAAGGCGAAAGGTATGTCCGCCAGTTGCCTAAAGAGCCTGCCCAGAATGCAGACCGTAAGCTGGAAGTGCACGCTGATGTGCCCCTGGACGCGCTGTACAAATGCTGGCATATTGCCGACAGGGTTGACAAACGCTATTATATAGCCGACCTCATTACAGAAGTACTCGGCGGTGGGCAATCTTCACGCTTATACCAAAGTCTGGTAAAAGAGCAAAAGCTGTTCTCTAATATTGAATGTTATCACCATGGAACCGTAGATCCAGGTTTACTAACTATTGAAGGCAAACTAGTGAAAGGAGTAAAGATTGAAGATGCTGAAGCTGCCATTAACCGGGAACTGGAAAAGCTGAAAACAGATGGTGTGAGTGAATCTGAATTACAGAAGGGCAAGAACAAAACAGAGAGTGTCATTGCATTTGAGGATATGACGATCATGAACAGGGCCAACAGCCTTGCCTTTTATGAATTGCTTGGCGATGCTAACCTGATGAATACGGAACTGTCACGATATCACCAGGTAACGGTACAGGATATCCTGGAGGAAAGCAATGCTATTTTCCGGGAAGGCAATTGCAATACGCTTTGGTATTTATCAAAGAACCTAAGTTAAATACTGATGCCACTGTATTTAGCGGAATCCTGTTCAAACAGCTAATATGAGCTGTTTTACATTTCACATTTATTATTCTATATTTTAGTTTCACTTATGCTCAATCGTAAACAACCCCCAGTAATAAAAGACGCTGTAGAATTTGATTTAAAACTTAAACCTTACGAAAAACATGTTCTGAACAATGGTGTAGAAGTATATGCTGTTGATGCAGGGACAGAGGAAGTGCTGCAAGTTGAATGGGTGTTTTATGCGGGTAACTGGTTTGAGAAAAAGAACCTGATTGCCGCCAGCGCCAATTTTTTACTGAAAAATGGAACTTCTCAAAAAAGCGCATTCCAGATCAATGAACACTTTGAATTTTATGGCTCTTACCTTAACCGCCACTGTTATAATGAGACGGCAACGCTTTCACTACACTGTTTATCCAAACATTTGGAGGAATTGTTGCCTGTGGTTAAAGAATTGATCGTTGACTCTGTTTTTCCTGAAGAGGAGATCAATATTTATAAGCAAAACATGAAGCAACGGCTGAATGTGAACCTGAAAAAAAGTGATTTTGTAGCAGGCCGGCTCATCGACGCTTACCTCTTTGGAGAGCACCATCCTTATGGCCGTTATAGCCACTTTGAAGATTTTGACAATGTGAGCCGAGAGCAAATACAGGAGTTTTACCAACAGTATTACCAGAATGGCAAAATGATCTTATTTGTAGCAGGTAAATTGCCTTCAAATACCATTGAACTGCTCAACAAGTATTTCGGAGACCTGAAAAATGGACAAGTGGAGCTATTTGATCATCAATCACAGGCCGCTGCAGAAAAAAAATACCGTGTTACCAATGATCCCAATGGTGTGCAAGGCGCTATCAGGATGGCATCTCCATTTCCCAACCGCCACCATCCCGATTTTATGAAAGTGCAGGTATTGAACAATGTGCTGGGTGGCTTTTTCGGATCAAGGTTGATGAGTAACATTCGGGAAGACAAGGGTTATACCTATGGTATTCACAGTTACCTGCAAAACCATATTCAGCAAAGCGCCTGGATGATCAGTACAGAGGCGGGCAGAGATGTTTGCGAGGCCACAATTGTTGAAGTATATAAGGAAATGGAGGATTTGCGCAATGAACCGATAGATGATGAAGAACTGTTGCTGGTACGTAACTATATGATGGGCAGCATCCTGGGAGACCTGGATGGTCCGTTCCACATCATCAGCCGCTGGAAAAATATTATTCTGAATGGATTGGATGAAAGCTTCTTTTACAAGCAGATACAAACGATTAAAACCGTATCAGCAGAGGAATTGCAGCAGTTGGCGAACAAATACCTGGCGCCAGAGCATTTCTATGAGTTAGTTGTTGTCTGAATTCCGCTCAATTGATTTATGGTCTATAGTTTACATTTGTCAAGGCAACTCTAAACTATAGACCATAAACTATAAACTGATATGGGATTTATTATTAAAGTTCTTGTTACAGCCGTAGCCGCTTTTGTAGCAGCCTACTTTCTTGATGGCGTTGATATCGTGGATATCAAAACCACAATCATTGTGGCATTGGTGTTGGCGTTATTGAATACGTTCATCAAACCTATCCTTGTTATTTTAACGATTCCTATTACCATTCTGACATTAGGTCTATTTCTGCTGGTGATCAACATCCTGATGGTCAAGTGGACGGCAAGCCTGGTGAGCGGTTTTACTGTTGATGGCTGGTGGCCTGCACTTTTATTCAGCCTGATTGTTTCTTTTGTAAGCTGGGCATTGGAAAAGATCGTGGGTGCTAATGATTGATTATTAGAAAATCATTTCATCATGTAATTTTAAAGAACAAGTATTACATGAGATGAAATTTCACCCTTACAACCTGAGCAGGGAACGCCTCCTCGATTTTTATAAAAATCTTTTATGGCCACGTCTTATTGAAGAAAAAATGCTGCTGCTGTTGAGGCAGGGAAAGATATCCAAATGGTTTAGCGGGATTGGGCAGGAAGCCATTTCAGTAGGCGCGACCATGGCTTTGCAACAAGATGAATGGATCATGCCGCTGCACCGCAACCTGGGTGTATTTACTTGCCGGAATATGCCACTGAACAAGCTTTTCAAGCAGTGGCAGGGTGATCTTGATGGTTATACCAAAGGACGCGAAAGAAGTTTTCATTTTGGCAGTAAAGAGCATCACATCTGTGGTATGATCTCCCACCTTGGTCCTCAACTGTCAGTTGCCGATGGCGTTGCATTGGCCTATAAACTGCGAAAAGAGCAGAAAGTTTCTCTGGCTTTTACTGGTGAGGGCGGCACCTCAGAAGGCGAATTCCATGAAGCGCTGAATGTAGCAGCAGTCTGGGACCTACCTGTCATCTTCCTGGTTGAAAACAATGGTTATGGTTTAAGCACTCCTGTCAGCGAGCAGTACCGTTGCCAGCAATTGTCAGATCGAGGGAAGGGTTATGGCATGGAAGCGGTGACCATTGATGGCAATAATGTATTGGAAGTTTATCATATCATCAAAGGTATCCGGGAATATTGCATCCGCGAACAGAAGCCATACCTGGTGGAATGCATGACATTCCGGATGCGTGGCCATGAAGAAGCGAGCGGTACAAGATACGTACCTAAAGAATTGATGGAAGAATGGGCGAAAAAAGATCCTATAACGAATTATGAGGAGTGGTTGGTGAAAGAGGGGATACTGGGAAATGAAGAGATCACAACAACCAGGAATGAACTGAAACAAAAAATTGAAAAGGAACTCGCGCCTAATTCCGCCCGTTTAGGTGAAACTTATGCTCCAGTTGCGGAGGAGCCAACCAGCGCTCAATCCTCGCTCGATGAGGTTTATTGTAAGGAAGCTACTTCGACAAGCGAAACTGCACATCATGGCACCCCCTCTCTAAAAGTTGAGGGAACTAGCGTAAGATTTATTGATGCCATCTCTTCAGGACTTAGACAAAGCCTGCGGAAGCATCCAAACCTTATTTTGATGGGACAGGATATTGCAGAATATGGTGGGGTTTTTAAAATCACAGAAGGCTTTGTAACAGAGTTTGGCAAAGAAAGAGTCCGCAATACACCAATTTGTGAAAGTGCCATTATTGGTACAGCATTGGGCTTAAGCCTGGAAGGTTTCAAGAGCATGGTAGAAATGCAGTTTGCCGATTTTGTTACCATGGGTTTCAACCAGATCGTCAACAACCTGGCAAAAATCTATTACCGCTGGGGGCAGAACGCAGATGTAGTGATCCGCATGCCTACCGGGGCAGGTGTGGGTGCCGGGCCATTCCATAGCCAGAGTAATGAAGCATGGTTTGTACATACGTCGGGATTGAAGGTCGTTTATCCCTCTACCCCTTATGATGCCAAGGGCCTATTGAATGCTGCTTTCAATGATCCCAATCCTATACTGTATTTCGAGCACAAGGCATTGTACCGCAGTATCACTGGTCCTGTACCGGAAGAATACTACACAGTGGAAATTGGTAAAGCAAACCAGGTGCAAACTGGCGTAGATATTTCCATAATCACCTATGGCAGTGGTGTGCATTGGGCTATAGCCTATGCTGCTGAGCACCTGGACATTTCACTTGACATACTAGACCTACGCACCCTACTTCCTATAGATTATGAAGCCATCCGTTATTCGGTAAAAAAAACAGGCAAAGTGCTTGTTTTGCATGAGGACAGTTTAACAGGCGGCATTGGTGGAGAAGTAGTTGCATGGATAGCAGAGCACTGTTTTGAATGGCTGGATGCGCCAGTTATGCGTTGCGCATCGCTGGACACGCCAATTCCTTTTAATACAGAGCTGGAGCAGACTTTCCTAGCCAAGGCAAGACTCAATGATTATGTTCAAAAATTAATCGATTACTGATCATGGAGTGCAAGTCCTGGGTCTGTAATCAATAACTTACTGTTTTAAGGCACAAGGAATTCCAGTAAACTTTGTTTCAGTTCAATTTTGATTTCTGAAGACTCCTTTAGTTTCACCACTTCATCATCTACGTGTACATGGGTTCCATGCCAACTGATGCGGATGTTTTTTCCTGTGATACTATGGAAATCATAATCTTCCTCAATCCCGTTTATTTTATGCTGAACGTAGGCCGCCAGCTTTTTTCTATCGTGCTCCGGCACTAGTATAACCTCCAGGTGACCATCTCCGGGATCGGCCTGTGGCGCCAGGAATAGATTAGGACCGATGGATCGCGTATTCATGATCTCAGCCAGAAGAAAATTTCCTGAATGATCAACCCCGTCTATTTCCAGCATACACCGCTTAGCTTCATAGGATAAAATGATATCATGCAGTAATTCAAGCGCGGCTTTGATCTTCATTTCTGGTACATCAATTTTTTCTTTACCCGTCTTTTTCATTTCCTGCATGAGGTAAGGAAAAACGCCATAGCCAAAACTTTCCAGGAAGAATTTTGATTCGGGCACATCATATAACCTTCCCACATCATACTTTTTCACTTTTGCCCCTTGCCAGGATCTAATAATGTCCTGAGTCTCACCTTCAATACCTAATGTCTTTGCAATATTATTTGCTGTACCTAATGGTAACAGACCAATAGGCCAGTTTTTTTCCAGCATCTTTCTGTCCAGAAGGTCTCCCACTACGTCCCTTACTGTGCCATCGCCACCAGCCACCACCAACATATCGATATCAGTCTCAATGTCCTTACCAATGTTTTTTTTCTTTGTAGATGAATATCTACACTCAAAGCCATTTGCCCTCAGGGTTGACATCAACTCTTCTTTTGAATGTTCTTCATCTCCGGCACCAGGATTGTGTAAAAGCTTTACCACCTTCATAAGAATGCTGTTGAGACTCTAGAAGCTTAAAAAACGTACCACAGTTGAGAAGAGGGTGAATAATATTATGGCATGAAAAATATAAAATGAATAAGTATGAGAATTCTTATAACCAACGATGACGGAATTTACAGTCCAGGCATAGCGGCACTGGCAAGAATAGCTACCCGTTTTGGCGACGTAACCGTAATGGCGCCGGACGTTGAACAGTCTTCGATGGGGCATGCTGTTACCCATTCCCGGCCACTTTCCTTCAAGAAATCGCCCATTCAGTTTGAAGGTATTGAAGCTTTCAGGGTAAACGGTACACCGGCGGATTGCGTTGCATTGGGAACTCACTTATATACGAAAACAGATGTGGTGCTTTCCGGAATTAATATGGGACCCAACCTTGGTAACTCGATGTGGCATTCCGGAACACTGGCTGGCGCAAAACAGGCTGTACTGTTAGGAATTAAAGGCATTGCACTGAGTACTCCGGTAGGGAAAAGTGAACCCAACTTTGACCTGTTGGAACCTTATGTTGAAAAGACCTTAAAGATGTTGCTGGAAAGCCCAGGCTTGAGCCTTTTCAATGTAAACTTTCCACAAGACCCCCAAGGCATTAAATGGACCCGGCAATCAGTAAGACTATACGATGGCACAATAGTACCAGGTGTAGACCCTTTGGGAAGAAAGCACTATTGGTTTACGGTGACACCATTGGAACCGGCAGATGAAGGTACTGACCGTTGGGCAGTAGAGAACGGATTTGTATCGATAACCCCGCTCAGACTTGACCTGACCAATGAGGAGCAATTAAAGAAAATGCAGGAGCAGGTGGAAGTATAAAGAGGTGGATGTTTATTTGCCGGCAACCGGTTGCAAATTACTATTACCAGTTGCCGGTTTGAGAAAAACAGAATTATAGCCAGGAGTTTTCCTGCTATGCTTTAAGCTTTTGGAACAGCAGGAACAAGCTCATTGATCCATTTCTTTTCTTCCTGCACCACATGGCAAACTTCTACTTTCACCTTGTACTTGTTTTTCAGGTGTTTTGCCAATGCATCAGCGGCATAGACACTTCTATGCTGACCACCGGTACAACCAAAATTCACAGCCAGGTTGCTGAATCCGCGACGGATGTAATCTTCCACGCTGATGTCCACAATGTCATAGACAGAATTTAAAAAGTCGAGCATGCGGGTTTGGCGTTCCAGGAAATCCATTACAGGCTTGTTGCGCCCGTGGATGGTTTTATATTGTTCATAGCGCCCTGGATTCTCGATGCCCCGACAGTCAAATACAAAGCCTCCACCATTGCCAGATTCATCAACAGGTATCCCCTTTTTATAAGAAAAGCTGCAGATCTTCACTACCAAAGGTGTGCCTTCATCTGCCTGGATGGGTGTAAAACGTTTAATAACTTCTTCATCTACACAAATCTCCAGCACCTTTCTGAATTCCGGCAGTACCAGGCCCAAACTATTATTTTCAATAAACCATTTTAAATTCTTTAATGCGAAAGGGATGCTGGTGAGAAAATGTGCCTTGCGTTCAAATAATCCCCGGAATCCATAGGCACCCAGCACCTGCAACAACCGTATCAATACATAGCCATTGTATTGGGTGCGGAATACGGCCCTATCCAGAGGTTTTTGTATGATTTCTTCAAAAGCATCCATATAATCTTCCAGCAAAGACGTTTTCCATTCGTCAGGCAGATTAGCTTTAGCCTGCCACAGCATACTGGCCACGTCGTATTGGGGAGCGCCTTTCATGCCGCCCTGGAAATCAATGAAATGGACATTTCCATCCTGCACCATAATATTCCGGCTTTGAAAGTCGCGGAACATGAAGTACTTGTATTCAGTATGTGTAAGGTAATTGCTCAATGCCTCAAAATCATCAATAAGATTTTGTTTGTCGTAGGGCTTTTGCAACACATCCAGAAAGTAAAATTTGAAATACAGCAGATCGGACATAATAGCCTGCTTACCAAATTCTTTATTGGTAAGACACAGGTTATAATCCAAACCATTATCGCCCAGCACCTGCAAGCGCGCCAGCTCTTGAAGGCTCTTTTTAAATAAAGTGTACACTTCATCTGAAGTGCCTTTCTCTTCTAAAATATGAAGCAATGCGATGTCTCCCAGGTCCTGTTGCAGGTAGGTAGACTTGTCTTCACTGACAGCCAATATTTGTGGCACAGGCAGGTGCTTTTGCTTGAAATGATCAGAGAAATAAAGAAAAGTCTCATTCTCTTTGATATTGGTGCCATAAGTGCCAATTATAGATTCCCCGCCCTGGCCATGGATGCGAAAATAACGACGGTTGCTACCTGATTCAGGTAAAATATCAATATGGAGGGGTTCCATTCCTTTCCATTGGATATAAAGCTTGGATATGGCGTCTATAAGTTGCTGCATGGCGCAAAGCTAATGGAGTTTGAAGTTCTGATTTTGAAGTTTAGCGTTAAAATGAAAAGATGCTTCGGGGAATTAGAAATCGCCGGAAGCACCACCGCCACCACCTGTGCCACCACCAAACTTTGTATGTGAGGTTTCCTGAGCAGGTTGACCAAAAGTTTGTGTCACTATGATTGATTCCACCTGGAGCTTGTCCATTAATGAGGGTTCGTTTAGTTCCTGGCAGGTATATCCATTCCTCGGCAGCCTGAGGTAGCGAATGAAAGCATAGGCAATAGCGATGAGCATCATTCCACTCATACACATGATCGCTTCCAGCGACAATACCTGGTAATAGTAACATATCGTAACAACAGTTGCAGCTACCAGCAATAAGCCTACGCGTAAAAGAACGGAATCCTTTTTCTGAATGCCCATAAATATATACACCAGAGGAGTAGAAATCGTCAGCAACCAAAATAACCAGCCAAGAGGTAGAGATGCGCCCGGTGCCAATCCTAGTCCCAGAAGTTCGTTGCCTGTTTCGCGAACAATAAAATAGTTGCCTGACAAATAAAAGCAGACCAATGCCACTATTCGGGAAGACAGAAGGCAGTTTGCATAATATAGGGAAGTTTTTCTCTTCGTAAAAACATAGACAAAAGCAAAGAATGCCATGAGCAAAAAAGGCATTGTAACCTTAGCAAAGCTTCCCAGTTCAATATATGTGTAGAATAAAATGCCAGCCATTGATAAAACTGCTATGGCACTCATCAATGCGTCCACAAACCGGAGCATCAAATAAAAAGAGAGTAAAAAGATGATTACAGCATTTCCAAGAGCGGGAATATCCAGCAACAGGTTCAATCCAGCAACCATCAATAAACCGGACATCCATAATAGGGCATCATCTGCGCCAGACCGGTAATGATATTTTTTGCGTATCAATAACTCCAATGCAGTATATGCAGCAAAGCCTGAAAATATCAGTAATACTCCGAAACCTTTTTCACCACTGTTATTTATAAAAAGTAAAGCAAAAAATCCAAAAGAGCATAAGACAATAACGAGGGTTAGCAGGAACAGTCCAATGCGCACAAAGAAATTAGGGATGTAGAACCCAACAGGATATTGGTTCTTTGAGTTCTCTAATTCTTCCTTGCTGATGCACTGATAGCGGTATGCTTCATCCAACTGATGGTGCACTTCCAGGTTGGCCAGCCATGTTTTGTTATATGCTATCATGATGCTTTAGCTTTTTATTCATTTTGATCAGGAAAAGTATAATGCCAATAGAAGAGCTGATAAAGTACATAAAGACCAGGTAAAGGCCAGATTCCGAGAAATTACCTTCCAGTAGAAAACGGACAATGACATAACTCAAGCCAATATAGGTATACAGAGTAAGGATCAATAAATAATAGAACGACCTTTCCTGAAGCGATTTTTGGTAAAAGACCCAAGCAAGCCCCAGCAGCAGCAAGAACCATAGAAAATAGACGGATTCAAAATGGAACAAACCAGCCAGACAGGAAATGAACGCCAGGTGTGCCCCGAAGTTTGTGTAGGTAAAAGCAAAGTGCGGTTTGATACTGTAGCGCCTGGTAAGTATGGCCACAACCAACAGCAGACTTCCCAACAATAACCCGGAAATGATAAGGGTGCTGCTATTAAAATCATTATCGGCTAATATCTTACTGGGAGTAACCGTTATCCCCACCCAGGCTGCCAAATTTGTAATTGCCAGGCTCAAAATACCGAGGTGATCAAAATAATAAGCTGAGGAAAACAGCACCACCAATGGAATGAAGGTCATCAATCCGTATCGGTTGCCGAACAAATTGTACTGTGCTTGTAAGTAACCAGTCAGCATCAAAAAGGTGAGACACCCCAGCAGTAAGATATAATCAAAAAAAGCATGGGGAGAAGTTACCTTGCCGGTGGAAAATGGAGCTTTTGTTTGAAAGCAATAAAAAAAGCTACTAGCGCAAACCAGTGCAATCAACATCAAAAGTACCTGGTGGCTAATGATATCGATATTTTTATATACCAGCACACCTAGCCCCGTGGTCAATAGCAATACACCACAATAAAGCAGGGTTTTCAGCTCCCAATGCACAGAAAAGAGGCCACTAGAAGCATGCGCTCTTACCCTTTGAAGAGAAGCATCAGTCAAATTGCCTTCAGTATGCAGCTTTTCGAATAAAGAGGAATCCATGGGGCGAATTTCATGTAAAATACAAAAAGAGTGATTGAAACGCTAATCACCGCCGTCTGATAAAGCAGGAGCTCATCTATTCAAAAGAGGATTCAATAAAATCAATTTTTGCGTTCGAACAGGTTGATGGCAAAAAGCATTAACAGGAGCAGGATTGATAAGCTAAAAAATATAAACGCTATTAATACCGCACTATAATCATCAATGATAAACATTTGGAGCGTTGTTTGAATTTCTAAATAGTGTTAGCAAATCATTTGACGTAAAAAGGAACAAGGATGTTACACGTAAAAATCATTTTACCAAATGTATATTGTCGTTGTACCGTGCCCAAGTTATTATGGATGAACCGTAGACCTGCTGGATGAGTGGAAATAAAATAAAGAAAAGCGGGACCTTATGATCACAAGCAGTTCAAAGTCATAAAAGTCCCGCAAAAAAATGGCAAGCAATCGTCTTATGCCTTTTGTAACATAACAGCTAACCTTTGGAAGTTTCGATCTATAGCAATTAACATAAGCGTAATTGTATCATGAATCTTACTTACAGCCCGAATAAGGTAGCTTTCCATTCAAGGCAAAGCATTTGTTAAAAACGCTGCACGAAAAGTGAAGAGTTTAAAAATTTTTTCTCTCTGATGTAAATTACTTTTGTATAGCTTGCTTATTGTATGAATTTTCCATCGAACAAGGTCCGTATAATTACGGCCGCATCCCTTTTTGACGGCCACGATGCCGCCATCAATATCATGCGTCGTATTCTTCAGAGCAAAGGTGCGGAGATCATCCATTTAGGTCACAATCGATCGGTACTTGAAATTGTTGAGGCGGCTATTGAAGAAGATGCTCATGGGATCGCTATTACATCTTACCAGGGCGGCCATATCGAGTTTTTTAAATACATGAAGGATCTGCTGGACGAGGCCGGATGTGGTCACATTAAGATTTTTGGAGGTGGCGGCGGAACTATACTGCCCCATGAAATTGATGAGTTGCACCATTATGGCATCACCAGGATATACTCGCCCGATGATGGCCGTCGTATGGGACTGGAAGGTATGATTGAGGAAGTTGTCAAGCTTTGTGACTTTAACCTGAACGGTAATTACACCTCTACCATGCAGGCTCCATTAGGCGAAGTAAAGGATATCCGGCAAATAGCCCGGCAGATCACATTGGCTGAAAACGGAAAAAAACAAACTTTACCAGAAACCGGCCTATCGATCCCAGTTTTGGGCATTACCGGTACCGGTGGTGCAGGAAAATCATCTGTAACCGATGAGATTGTAAGGCGTTACCTGAGTGCATTTGCAGATAAAACCATAGCTGTGATTTCTGTTGATCCTTCACGTAAAAAAACGGGAGGTGCTTTGCTCGGCGACAGAATCCGCATGAATTCGGTTTCATCACCAAGAGCGTATATGCGTTCTTTGGCCACGCGAGAGAGTGATAAAGCATTAAGTGGCCATGTACAGGATGCTCTAAACATCTGTAAGTCAGCTGGATTCAACCTCATCATCCTGGAGAGTGCAGGCGTTGGACAAAGCGATGCCTCCATTCTGGAACATTGCGATGTGAGCCTGTATGTGATGACACCGGAATATGGGGCAGCCTCACAACTGGAAAAGATCAACATGCTGGATTATGCGGATATTATAGCGATCAATAAGTTTGATAAAGCAGGAGCATTGGACGCCTTGCACGACGTGCGCAAACAATACAAACGAAATCATGGATTGTGGACCGCCAAGGATGAAGATCTTCCGATTGTAGGAACTATTGCCGCACAGTTCAATGATGCCGGTGTGAACGAGTTGTTTGAGAAGATCATTCAGGCCATTGAAATAAAAACCAAGGCGACCTTTGGTACGTTAGCGTTTCATGCACACACTAAAGACACCACCAACAAGTCACAGATCATTCCCCCGAAGCGGGTTCGTTATTTATCGGAAATTGCAGACAACAACCGCAATTACGACCGCTGGGCAAAGGAACAATGCGCAATCGCTTCCAAATTGTACCAGGTGACGGGAGCCATGGAGGCAGTGGAAAAAGACGCACCCTATCATGGAGCGTTGGAACTCATAAGAATGCAATTTGAAAATAAGCTTCACCCCCATGTTAAAAAGCTGATAGAACAATGGCCTGAGACTGTCAAAAAATATAAAGCAGACTTCTTTGAATACCAGGTACGCAGCCAAATCATTAAACAACCTTTAACCACCACTTCACTCAGTGGCACGCGCATTCCCAAAGTAGTGCTCCCTAAGTACAAAGACTGGGGCGATATCCTGCAATGGCTGTTGCAGGAGAACCTTCCAGGCGAATTTCCCTATACAGCCGGCGTATTTGAGTTGAAGCGCCAGGGTGAAGACCCTACACGCATGTTTGCCGGTGAAGGCTGCCCCGAGCGTACCAATAAAAGATTCCATTATGTGTCATTAGGCCAGCCTGCCAAGCGATTGTCCACAGCTTTTGACAGTGTGACGCTCTATGGTGAGGATCCGGACTTCCGTCCCGACATTTATGGTAAAGTGGGCAATTCGGGGGTGAGCATTGCTACTGTGGATGATGCTAAAAAGCTATACAGCGGCTTTGACCTGTGCGATCCGAAGACTTCTGTTTCTATGACCATCAACGGGCCGGCACCTATTATTTTAGCCTTCTTTCTTAACGCCGCTATCGATCAGGAGTGCGAGAAGTGGATTGAGGCGAATGGCCAATGGTCCATAGTGAATGATGTATTCGAAAAGAAGTTTCAGCATTTACCAAGACCATCTTATTATAACCCGTCTTCGCCGGAGCGTTTACCTGAAGGCAACACTGGCCTGGGATTGAAATTGCTGGGCTTATCCGGAGACGAAGTCCTACCTGAAGCAATTTATCAGCAATTGAAAGCACAGGCGCTTTCCCAGGTAAGAGGTACTGTGCAGGCAGACATCTTAAAAGAAGACCAGGCTCAAAATACCTGCATCTTTTCTACGGAGTTTGCCCTGAAGCTTATGGGAGATGTGCAGGAATATTTCACCCGGAATAACGTACGCAACTTTTACAGTGTTTCCATTTCCGGCTATCACATTGCTGAGGCCGGCGCCAACCCGATTACACAACTGGCTTTTACGCTGGCCAACGGCTTTACCTATGTTGAGTACTATTTGAGCCGGAACATGAACATTGATGATTTTGCACCCAACCTGTCATTCTTTTTCTCCAACGGCATGGATACTGAATACAGCGTTATTGGCAGAGTGGCCCGCCGCATTTGGGCCAAGGCAATGAAGCACCTGTACAAAGCCAATGATCGTTCGCAAAAATTAAAATACCATATCCAGACCTCCGGCCGCAGCTTGCATGCACAGGAAATTGATTTTAATGATATCCGTACTACCTTACAGGCGTTGTATGCCATATACGACAATTGCAACTCGCTGCACACCAATGCCTACGATGAAGCCATCACCACGCCAACAGAAGAAAGCGTCAGAAGGGCCATGGCTATCCAACTGATCATTAATAGAGAGCTAGGTTCTGCGAAAACGGAGAACTTTATTCAGGGCTCCTTCCTCATCGAGGAATTGACTGACCTGGTTGAAGAGGCCGTACTCGCTGAATTTGACCGACTTACAGAAAGGGGCGGCGTGTTGGGGGCCATGGAACGAATGTACCAGCGCAACAAAATACAGGAAGAAAGCCTTCATTATGAGCACCTAAAGCATACCGGCGAATTGCCACTGATTGGCGTAAATACGTTTTTGAACAAAAAAGGTTCGCCAACAGTTTTGCCTGGAGAAGTCATCAGAAGTACCAAGGAAGAAAAAGAACAACAGATACAAAACCTGCATGCTTTCTGGAAACGGAATGAGGATAAAAGTGAAAAAGAATTGAAGAAGCTGCAAGAGGTCGCAGTGAACAATGGGAACCTCTTTGCAGAATTAATGGAGGCTGTAAAATATTGCTCGCTGGGACAGATCACACATGCTTTGTATGAAGTGGGCGGACAATACAGGAGGAATATGTAAGGCCCAACTCTCAACAAAAACTTAAAGCTATTTTCCATTTTCTCAATTGGCTGTAATTTAACGGCCCTCTAACTAGTTGTATTCCATGAAGAAATTGATTTGTCAATACCTGTTTCGTACTGCTATGGTGATGTTGAGCATTTTCTTTTTTACGATTTGCTCACAAGCTCAAACGATTGATTCTACACTGGCTACTTATTCTACCAAATACGCCCAGGAACGTGCTTATCTCCATTATGATAAATCGTCCTATGCTCCAGGTGAAACCATTTGGTTCAAGGCTTACCTGATGCAAGGGCTCGAACTTGCCGATGGCAGTAAAACTTTTTATATAGACTGGGTAGATGAAAAGGGAACCGTGTTGCTACACAGCGTCTGCCCGGTAGTGCAGTCAGTCACCAACGGCCAATTTGATATTCCTGAAAACTATACAGGCAGTGCTATCCATGTAAGGGCTTATACCAGGTGGATGCTCAACTTTGATACTGCATTCCTCTACCAGAAGAGCATCCGCATTCTTTCTAAAACTCCTGCTACAGCTAAAGTAGCACCTGTTACTTCTCTGGAGTTCTTCCCAGAAGGGGGAGATGCAGTTGCAGGCATCAGAAACAGGATTGCTTTTAAGGCGGCAGATCAGTGGGGACGGCCGGTAAGTATTAAGGGCGTCATCCTGAACAGTGCGGGAAAGGTTGTTGACTCATTGCGTTCAATTCACGATGGGATGGGATCCTTTTTCTTACAACCGGAAGGAAATGCCACTTATACAGCCAAATGGAAAGAAGCAAAAGGTGTTGAAAAAACAACGCCCCTTCCGGTGATCAAACCTACTGGTATTGCCATGCAGGTAGGCATTAGCGGTACCAGGCGTATTGTAGCTGTTAACCGCCCGGCAGATGCCCCCGACAACCTGAAGCAGTTATACCTGGTAGGCACCATGCACCAGAACATGGTTTTTAAGACAGGGGTGAACCTTTCAACGGAGCTTTCGGGAACGAAAATGATTCCTACCGAAACCCTTCCAACAGGCATTTTAACGATCACAGTTTTTGATGCAGGCTGGAATGCTATTGCAGAACGCATTACGTTCATTAATAATAATGATTATTCTTTTCCTACAGAGATGAACGTGGCACATTGGGGTCTCAGCAAGAGAGGAAGAGATGAGATTGAAGTTACGGTACCCGCCGGCATCACAGCGAATCTTTCTGTTTCAGTTACTGATGCTGGAATAGCGGCAGACAGCAGCAGCAATATTTTCTCACACCTCTTACTAACAAGTGAAATCAAAGGACGCGTGTACCGCCCTGCTTATTACTTTTCAAACAACAGCGACACCGTCCGCCAGCAAATGGACCTCGTAATGCTTACAAATGGTTGGCGCCGCTTTAAATGGGAAGATGTAGTAAAAGGAAAGTTTCCTACCATCACCTACCCGAAAGACAGCACTTATCTTACGCTATCAGGGAAGGTAATAGGCGTACATCAAAGCCAGCTTGGGGCAGGCAGCAGTATTATCATGATTGTGAAGCAAAATGACTCTGCCTCCAAAATGCTCATGATGCCTATTGATACCAAAGGAAATTTTTCAGATCCGGAGATGGTTTTCTTCGATTCCCTGAAGATCTATTACCAGTTTCCGAAGAACAAAGGTCTGAGCAGTGCTGATGTACGCTTTATGAGCGACCGCCTGGCAGCTCTTAACTACAGCAAAAACTTTTCGCCTTTTGCAACTATCTCCGATACGACTGGCAGTTACCGTCACATGAAACTGGCAGGGGAAAGAGCCAGCCTGATGGAAATGCAAAAGGTGAAGATGTTGGAAAATGTGACAGTCAGCGCTAAAACAAAACCTACGGTACAGGTAATGGATGAAAAATACACATCCGGATTGTTCAAAGGCGCTGACGCCTACCAGTTTGACCTGCTGAATGATCCATTTGCGGCTTCTTCTTTGAATATTTTCCAATACCTCCAGGGAAAAGTCGCCGGTCTCCAGATCACGCAAAGTGGAGGCGGTGCGTCCATGCAATGGCGCGGCGGGTCACCCCAGCTTTACCTGGATGAAATACAGACTGATGTGGACATGATCTCGGGCATACCTGTTTCAGATGTGGCCTATATCAAAGTTTTCCGTCCTCCTTTTATGGGCGGTTCCGGAGGCGGCAATGGCGCTATTGCCATTTATACCCGAAGGGGTGGCGATGTGCAAAGCACGCCGGGTAAAGGATTGGCAAGCAATAAAGTGATAGGCTATACGCCGATCAAACAATTCTATGCTCCTAATTACAGCTCGTTCCAACAGCGTAATGAGGAGCGTGATTTGCGGACAACACTATATTGGAACCCCATGCTGGTAACAACACCGGGTAAGCAAACCGTTATGTTTACCTTTTATAATAATGATGTTAGCCAGTCGTTCCGGGTAGTGATTGAAGGTATGAGCAGCGATGGCAAGCTTACCAGGTTGGAGCAGATAATGGAGTAAGCAACATAGTTCTGTATTTATAAAGAAAACCTCCGCTTGTAGTGGAGGCTTTCTTTATGTGAACTATTATACCAAACCGGATAATGACAAGAGTTACACGAACGAATGATATTGTTCAACATCGCTAGTCGTGAAAGCCGGTAGCTTTGCCTTCACAAGCCACTTTATTTCTATATCTCCTACTTGCAGAGAGGCGTCTAATTGATTATTTGCCTATATTAATAATAGCTCAATTTCATTGTTTATGAATAGAAGATCTTCATTTGCAGGATATAAGTTTTCCTTCTTCCTGGTTGCTGGCTTATTTTTATTTGGCTGCAAAAATGAAACTCAACCTATAAAAACTAATGCAACACCCCTGGAGAAATTGTTAAGCGGTAATCAACGGTTTGCTTCTTTTCACCCTGTTCACCCCGATGAAACTGCCAGGCGTATGAAGGAGATTTCTACTGCTCAGCATCCCTTTGCTGTGATTGTTTGTTGTTCCGACTCACGCGTTCCACCTGAATTATTGTTTGACCAAGGTCTTGGAGACGTATTCGTAATCCGCACAGCAGGAAACGTGATTAGCGGGTTGGAAATGGGCAGTATTGAATACGCGGTAGAACACCTGGGCGTGAACCTGGTAATGGTATTGGGACATGAAAAGTGTGGAGCCGTTAAAGCTTTTGTTGATGGTGGGGAAGCACCCGGCCATATCAAAGATATTGTAGATAGCATTAAAGATGAGTTAGAGATCAAGACAGTTGCCAAGGATGATAAAAACCGCCTGGATGACTGTGTAAAAGCCAATGTGTTACATGGGGTTCATCAATTAGAAACCCAATCTGAAATATTGATCGAGAAAGAACATAAACATGAATTAATGATAGTAGGTGCTCGTTATGACCTTGATGAAGGAAGAGTGAGTTTAATAAGTCACTTGTAATGGGGTCATGAGCCGGACATCAAATCCACATATGGCCATTTAGCTTTCTAAGTGGTAAAACCGGATTTTCCCTTTTCAGTACCTTAGTAGTATAGAAATGCGCAATTATTCTACGCTTACTGAAGAGGAATTATTAATACGCCTCCAGGCAGGCAATGAAGACGCATTCACTGAAATTTATAACCGCTATTGGGAGAAACTTCTTGCTATTGGTTATTACCATGTTCGAGATCAACAGGCTGCTGAGGATATTGTACATGAAGTAATGATCAGTCTGTGGATGAGGAAACGAGACCTTACAATCAACTCTCTGCAGGCATACCTGGCCACTGCTGTTAAATTTGCAGTGTTCAAATCAATTACCCGTAACAAAAGACGGAGGGAAATCATTGAAGGGCAGGCGCTCTCTGAACACATCTCGGATATAGAAGAAAAGCTCGATGCTAAATTTCTGCATGCGTATATGCTGGGCGCCATAGAAGAACTCCCTGAAAAAGCCCGTTTGGTATTTAACTACAGCCGGGTAGAAGAGCTGACCATTTCAGAAATTGCTAGCAAAATGGATCTGTCTCCAAAAGCAGTGGAATACCACATGACCAAGGCCTTGCGTGCACTTAGAGAAACGCTCAAAAAAATAAAATCATTTTTTATTTAGGGGTTGGCCTGGCTAGTGGTACTTCATCATATGACCGAGCAATATATAGAGGAACTCATCCAGAAGTACGCAGATGGAACTGCCACTGAGGAAGAGATTCTTAAACTAATGAAATGGTATCATGCTGCGCCCATTGGTGACGTTCTATGGCATACTACTGATCCTGGGGAGCAACAGCATGTATACAACCGGATGCTCCGGCGCCTGAAGAAGGCGATAAGTCCGGGAAGAGCAAAGGTGCTCAATTTATCGTGGGCAAAGGTGGCAGCCATATTGGTGGTTTTCATTGGCGCAGCAATGATGGTGCTCCGGTTTACAAATTCATTTTCCAGCTCCTACATAACAGTAACCAATCCACCTGGCAAAATAAAAATGGTCCGGCTTCCAGACAGCAGCAGTGTATGGCTGAACGCTTCAAGTACGCTGAGCTATGTTCCATCCTTCAAAAACAAGCGTGCGCTAAAATTAGATGGAGAGGCCTACTTTGAAGTAACCCACGACCCAGAACATCCATTTAAGGTTGATGCAGGTGGCGTGCAGACAACAGTTCTGGGCACTTCATTTAACATTAAAGCTTATGCAGCATCTAATACAACAGATATTTCCGTGGTTACAGGTAAAGTGAAGGTGACAAACAAGGCTAAAGACCTTGCTGTCTTAACCCCATCCATGCTATTGGAGTATAACCGGAAGGATCAAACAGTACATACCAGGACTATAAATACGAATTCAGTAATATCATGGCAGAAAGGAATATTGCAATTTGAAGGACAAACGCTTGCAGAAATAGCAAGTACCCTGGAAAGATGGTATGGCGTCACCATAATATTTGCCAGCCCCGGAATGCGCAATTGCCGTTACTATATGGGATTAGAAAATACTATTTCGCTGGACAAGCTTCTGGCTACAATGTCTGAGCTTACAGAAATGCAATATGCCTTCAGTAGTGACAGGAAAACAATCACTTTATCTGGTAAAGAATGTCAATAAACTAATACCTATTTAAACAGATCCAAGAGTTTTAACAATGCAAAGAACCTTTTTCAAATTTTTCTTTTGCTCATTCATTATCCTGCTTCCTTTTAATGGCATGTCTCAAAAGATGGAGGACGTCAGGATCAATCTTCAATTGAATGATGTTTCGTTAAAAGATGCGATCCGGTCTATTGAAGCTGTTACGCCATTTAAGTTTTTGGCTAAGGCAGAAGATATTGAGCAAGAACTCCATATTCATATTAATGCGAGCAATGAACCTCTCAATAAAGTGTTGGATAAAATATTCACCGGAAGGAGGCTGGAGTACAAACAGATAGATCAAAATATTTTGATCAAAAGAGTCGATCAGAAACACGCCCCTGTATCCCAAGTGAATGCAAATGCTGGTACACAGAAATATGTACTCCATGGAACCATCAAATCTGAAAAAACAGGAGAAACCATTATTGGGGCAACTATTGTGGTAAATGGTTCCTCTGCTGCAACAATTAGTAATGAGTATGGCTTTTATTCCCTGACTTTGCCACAGGGAAATTATACACTACTGGTATCAGCTATAGGAATGATCACGAGGAAGGTGCCAGTGAATGTAAATAAGAATCTCAGGCTTGATCTTTCTATGATAGAGGATGCCAAAAGTCTTGAAGTGGTTACTGTTACTTCAACTGTTACGGCAAGGAGCCTTAAAAACCCGCAAATGAGTGTTGAACGGATCAATGTCCAGGAAATTAAAAATTTGCCTGTATTGTTTGGTGAGCGGGATGTATTAAAAACCATCCAACTCCTGCCAGGAGTAAAGGCAGCGGGTGAAGGTAACAGTGGCTTTTATGTACGCGGCGGGGCAGCAGATCAGAATTTGATATTGCTAGACGAGGCACCTGTATATAACGCATCTCACTTACTTGGCTTCTTTTCCACCTTTAATTCTGATGCGATAAAGAATGTAACACTTTATAAAGGTGGCATGCCGGCACAATATGGAGGCAGGTTGTCATCGGTAGTGGATATCAAAATGAATGATGGCAATAACCAGGACTTTAGTGTCAGTGGGGGCATAGGCTTGATCGCATCACGATTAAATATTGAAGGTCCCATTCAAAAGGACCGGTCTTCATTTTTAGTATCAGGGCGCAGGACGTATGCGGATGTATTCCTTAAAGTGCTTGGCGATTCATCTCTTAGAAAGACCCAGCTTTATTTCTATGACCTCAACGCTAAAACAAATTTCACCCTTGATGAAAAAAACAGGTTATACCTCTCTGCTTATTTTGGCCGGGATAAGTTGAGCCAGGATAAACTCGCAGGCATTAACTGGGGCAATGCGACCAGTACATTGCGTTGGAATCATATTTTCAATAAAAAGCTATTCTCCAATACTTCACTGATCTATAGCAACTATGATTATAAGATCAATGTAAAAACAGAATCCATAGATTACCAGATCCGTTCCTGGATCAGGGACTGGAATCTGAAAGAGGAACTTCAGTGGTACGCCAATGCATCCAATACGATCAATATGGGCATCAATGCGATTTACCATACCATAAAGCCCGGAGAAATATCTGTTACAGGAAATACAGGCACCGTATTACAAGGGCTGCCGGACCGCTTCTCACTTGAAAATGCATTATACATCAATAATAACTGGAGGGCTACAGACCGGTGGAACCTGGCGTATGGCCTGCGTGTATCATCGTTCTCTATATTAGGTGCAGGTGATTATTACACTTTGGATGCAGGAGGCGAAGTGGCAGATACATTGCATTATGGGCGCGGGGAAGTGGTGAAAACATATGTAAACCCAGAACCAAGGGTGGCTGCCAGTTATCAATTGAACAACACAAGTGCCCTGAAAGCATCTTATACACGCAATACACAAAACCTGCACCTGATCTCTAACTCCACCTCATCATCTCCAACAGACAAATGGATTGCCAGCACCAATATTATTAAACCAGAAATAGCAGACCAGGTAGCCATAGGGTATTATAAAAACATAAAGAATGCGTTGTATGAACTAACCATAGAAGCCTATTATAAAAAGATGCAAAATCAAATTGACTACCGTAACGGAGCGGAAGTGTTTTCCAACCGGCCTATCGAAACACAATTGCTATTTGGCAAGGGTCGCGCTTATGGCATTGAGTGGTTATTCAAAAAGAAAGCAGGTAAGTTTAATGGCTGGTTAAGTTATACACTTTCAAAAACAGAACGCAAGATCGAAGGCATTAATAATAATGACTGGTACAATGCCCGCCAGGACAGAACGCATGATATAGCTATTGTTGGTATGTACCAGTTGAATAAAAAATGGACCCTTTCCGCCAACTGGGTTTTCAACACAGGAGAAGCCATTACATTTCCAAGCGGGAAATACAAAGTTGATGGCGAAGTATATTTTTATTACAGTGAAAGAAATAGTTACAGGATGCCAAACTATCATAGACTCGACTTTAGCGCAACAAAGCAGCTCAAAAAGGGAAAACGTTTTTCTTCTGAGCTGAATTTTAGTGTTTTTAATGTGTATGGAAGGGCAAACGCATATCAAATAGATTTCCAGGAAAGTGAAGACCATCCTGATAAAACAGAAGCGGTAAAAACATCTTTATTCACTTTCGTCCCCTCTATTTCTTACAATTTTAAATTCTGAGCATGAACATGATTAGAATATTATGCGGCCTTTCGTTTATCCTGGGTTTATGCTCCTGTAAAAAGGTGATAGACTTAGAGCTCAAGGAAAGTGATATAAAATATGTAGTGGAAGGTGCGATTACAAATGAGCCTGGTGTATGTAAAGTTTATTTGAGTCAGTCCAAACAATTTAATGAAGACAATCAATTTCCAGGAGTAAGCGGGGCTGTTGTAACCATCAAGGATAATGGGGTGGAATTCCCTTTGATGGAGACTCAACCGGGCGCTTATGAAACAAAGCTGATCAAGGGAACACCAGGGCATGTCTATCAATTAACCGTTACAATCAGTAGTCATACTTTCACGGCTTCATGTACCATGCCGCAACCAGTGCATTTAGATTCACTTTATATTTCAGAAGGTCCTTTCGGGCAGTTTGATTTCGCTACCATACAGTATAAGGATCCTAAAGATCTCAATAACAGGTACAGGTTTGTACAATACGTGAACGGTGTTAAAGACCCGGCGATTTTTTTGGAGAATGACGAGTTTACCAATGGGAATTCTATTACAATGCAATTGGATAACGGGGTGAATAAAAAAGACGATCCCCGGAATATCAGGAGTGGTGATGAGGTAACAGTTGAAATGCTTTGCCTGGATGAGGTAATCTATAAATATTGGTATAGCCTGGACGCCGGGGGCGGAGATGGCAGTGGGAGCATTGCGGCTCCTGCAAATCCTTTAACCAATATCAGTGGAGGAGCACTGGGGTATTTTAGTGCTCATACGATCAGCCGTCAAAAAGTAATTGCGCCATAAGCGCATTGACTATTGATTGCCCCCCTTTTCACCACTCATAAATGGTTTCAGAAAATCAATAGGAACCGGGAAGATGGTTGTGGAATTGTTTTCAGTAGCGATTTCTCTTAATGTTTGCAGGTAACGCAATGTCAATGCGCTAGGTTCTTCAGCCAATATTTTGGCAGCTTCAGATAGCCGCTGTGAAGCCTGGAACTCACCTTCAGCAGCAATCACTTTAGAGCGGCGCTCCCGCTCTGCCTCGGCCTGCTTGGCCATGGCCCGCTGCATCTCCTGGGGCAAGTCTATTTGTTTGACTTCCACGTTAGAGACCTTTACCCCCCAGGGCTCTGTATGTGCATCAATGATCTGTTGCAGTTTCTGATTGATCTTGTCCCGCTGAGACAACAGGTCATCCAATTCTGATTGCCCCAATACACTGCGCAATGTAGTTTGAGATAATTGCGAAGTGGCCTGGAGGTAATTCTCCACCTGCACAATGGCATTTTGCGGCTCAATCACCCGGAAATAAACAACAGCGTTCACTTTAAGCGACACGTTGTCTTCAGTGATGATATCCTGTGGTGGCACGTCGAACACTACTGTACGCAGGCTTACTTTCACCATTTTGTCAATGATGGGTATCAGCAGGATCAGGCCAGGCCCTTTAACACCAATCAGCCGGCCCAGGCGAAAGACAACACCACGTTCATACTCTCTTAAAATACGGATGGCGTTGGAAATGATGATCAATCCAAAGACGACAACGACAATCAGAACTACCGGAATCTGTTGCATAAAAGTTTATTTAATAGTTCACTTGTTTTTATATTATCCTCCAAATGCAGGTTTAGACATCCCTTTCCACATAGAGGGTAAATCCCTTCCGGTTGATCACCCGGATCTTTGCACCTTTTTCAATAATTCCTGAATTACTTACAGCCTTCCAGATCTCTCCATGAAGGAGCACAATACCATTAGGATCCAATATACCCAACGATACGCCTGTTTCGCCTAACAATGCCTCCTGCCCGGTGGCAGGTTTTGCCCGCTGCGCTTTGATACCTAAGCCAATGACTACCAGGAAAAAAGCGGCAGTAACAATGGTTGATGAGATGATTACGCTCCATGAAATTCGTCCGATACCACCTGAATCTTCCCGGATCAGCATCATAGAACCAAGCAACAGAGAAAGAATACCGCCAACTGCCAGCATTCCATGGCTGACGATCTTTATTTCCAGGATAAAAAGTATGATAGCAAAAATGATCAATGCCAGGCCCGCATAATTAATGGGCAGCGTATGCAGTGAATAAAAGGCAAGGATCAGACTAATCACGCCTATAATACCTGGCAGAATAGCACCAGGACTGTATAATTCGAACATGATTCCATAAAAACCAAGTAGCAACAAAATGTAGGCAATGTTAGGATCGCTAAGAATGTTCAGCAGGTTTTCGATAAAGCCCATTTCATAGGTCTTGACCGTCGCCCTGCTGGTATGCAGCGTAACAATGCCTGAAGTGGTTTGCAGTTTCCTTCCATCAAGAAGTTTTAATAATTCCCGCTCATTAACAGCAACAAAGTCAATAATGTTTTTATTCAATGCTTCTGTAGCAGTTATAGCAACGCTTTTTCTTACAGCTTCTTCAGCCCATTGAACATTGCGGTTGCGCTTTTCCGCAATGGTGCGTATGAAGGCGGCAGCATCGTTCGTGGATTTTTCATTCATGATGGTATCTCCGACCATACCCTGCATGCCTACAGGATGTGCCGCCCCCATATTGGTGCCTGGCATCATGACTGCTACATGTGCAGCTAATGTAATAAACACACCGGCGGAACCAGCATGGGCACCGGAGGGCGATACATAAACGACTACCGGCAGGGGAGCGTCTATAATATCACCTACGATGACACGGGTTGATTTCAAAAGACCACCGGGGGTATTCAAATGGATCAAAAGGCATTGAGCATGCTCCTCAGCGGCTTTCCTGATGCTGCGCTGAATGAACTCTGCGGAAGTAGGGTTAATGCTTCCATCGATCTTTATGGAGGCAACCTCCTGCGCCCAAAGCAGCACAGGCCATCCTAAAATACAGAACAGGTATAATAAAGTGCGACGCATAGATTAATGCTATTGCAAGCCGCTGGTTTTCAGTTCTGATGTATCTACATGTAATTTACTTAAATCTTACCAATTTGCTAATTTGCTCCCATGTACGAATTGCTACAGCAATATTTTAAGGGAAAGATAGAGATCAGTGAAGGCCAGTTTGAACAGGTAAAAAATGTCTTCACGCCCAAAACAGCACAACGGGGAGAGATCCTGTTACGGTCGGGAGATCCCTGCAGGCAGGTATTCTTTGTAGCCAAAGGTTGTCTGAGAAGCTATGTGATCGATGATAAAGGAAAGGAATTCGTGATACAATTTGCCCCAGAGAACTGGTGGATAACAGATTTGAACAGTTTTTACTCACAGGAAACAGCAATGTTCTTTATAGACGTCATTGAACCTGCAGCAATATTGGCGGGTGAAAAAGACTTTCAGCAAAAGTTGGAAGCCATACACCCAGACTTTAACCCCTTATTCAACCGCCTGATCCGGAATAGCTACAGGGCCTTGCAAAAAAGGCTGGTCAATCAATTGGTGGCAACCGCAGAAGATCGTTATCTTGATTTTCTAAATACCTACCCCGACCTTGCCCGCCGCATTCCTCAACGCATGATTGCATCATATTTAGGCGTAATGCCCGAATCTTTGAGCCGGATCCGCAAAGAACTTTCTAAAAAATGATTTGACCCTTCCATTTTAACATTTATTTCCTAACATACATCAATGTCCAGTTTTGGCTAAGGGGTGAATTTTGCCTTGTCAAAAACATCAACACAGGAGAAAAAACATCTTCTGTAGCACATGCAGCATTCATAATTAATACTATATATACTTAAAAAACAAACAGAAATGAAGAAAACCGTTATTATTGCTTTAGCCCTTGTTGCTTCTTTTGCTGGCTTTGCGCAAACCTGGAACATCGACAAATCACATTCTAAATTAAACTTCACAGTTACCCATCTGCTGATCTCTGACGTGGAAGGTTCTTTCAAAAACATCAATTCAACGTTCACTTCTTCTAAAGCTGACTTTTCTGATGCCGTTATAGAGCTGACTGCTGATGTAAACAGCATTAACACTGATGATGAAAACAGGGATAAACATTTAAAAAGCCCTGATTTTTTTGATGCAGCTAAATACAACGCCTTAACTTTTAAGAGCAAATCTTTTAAAAATGTTGGCGGCAAGAAATATAAACTGGCTGGAGACCTGACAATGCATGGCGTAACGAAACCAGTAGTCCTGGATGTAGTTTATAATGGTTCTGCTGTACATCCTTATTCTAAGAAAACAGTTGCCGGCTTTAAGATCTCTGGCACTTTAAAGCGTTCTGAATTTGGTGTTGGCACCGCTACTCCTACAGCTGTTGTAGGCGATGAAGTTGCCCTGGTAGCAAATGCAGAGTTTATTAAAGATTAAAGTAGTGAATGGTCAATGGTGAATGGTGAATTGTGTTAGTCATTGATCCCCTCAATAAAGATCTGTTTCATTAAAAGCCAGTACCTCTAAACCAGGTATTGGCTTTTTTTATTGAACTTCTTTCTACTTCGTAGATTTGACTTTATAGTTCAGATCAAATTTCATGAAAAAGGCCTACCTGGAAGAAGTTATTAATAAACGGTTGCTGCACATGAAAACCCTGTGTGCGCAAATCACTGGTACTTATGACATTGAAGATATTCATGACCTGCGTGTCGAATATAAAAAGCTGAGGGCATTCATCCGGTTGCTCCAGGGTGAGGAGGAGTCTTCAAAATTGAAAGTGCCGGGTAAACTAAAAGCTATTTATGAAACAGCAGGTCCTGTGCGCGACTTGCAACTATTTCTGCCTCTTGTGAACCCTTATTTCAGCCAGCAGCCATCCCAGCAATATTTAGAAAGGCTGCAGCAAAAATCAAGTCATGCAAAGAATGACCTGCAGCAGGCTATTGAAAAAGCTTCATTTGACAAGGCAGAAGAATCAATACTCAGTAATTTGCCTAAAAGTTTACGAATAGGAACTGTCAAAAAGTTTGTGCAACATAAAATTACAGCCATTCAAACCGGATTGCTTTCAATTCACCACGATGAAGACCTGCATACGATCCGCAAACAACTAAAAGACCTTATTTACAACATAAAAACTTACCGCAACGATTTCAACCAACCATTCCCGGTAAGCTTAGGGAACAGTGAAGAAGACCTTAATCATGCCGCTCACCTTTTGGGTAAATATAATGATCTGTGTTTTGCCCTCACATTTTTGCAAACGCACAAGGAAGAGGGCCTGCCAGAAAATGAAACGCGGCTCCTGGAGCATTTGGAAAGCGAATGGCTAACGGAAAAAGAGACCCGCCAGGCCGAAGTCATTCAAAAACTTACGGATTTACACCTTGGCCCTGTGCAGCTGAGCAAAGCTTGAACCTAAGTACTTATAGATAACTCCAGAAATAAAAAAGACAACCTGAAAGGCTGTCTTTTTGTGGACCCTGCTGGGATCGAACCAGCGACCCTCTGATTATGAGTCAGATGCTCTAACCGTCTGAGCTAAGGGTCCATACCACACAAGGCGGTATAAACGGGCAGCAAAGATAAGGAAAGGGGCACATTCTCCACAGCTAAAAAATATTTTTTTAACGAACATCTTTTCCTGCAACGAAAACCTATTAGCAATTGCCTATATACATTGACTCAAAGTACAGTTTTTGCATAGATGTGTTTTGCAGGACTTGTCCATACAAAATGTATTTGAGCAGAAAATTCCCTTCATCCTTAAACATACGATTGTTATGACCTTGAAACCAAGAGCCTTACCAATTTTCCGGCTATGGAAAAAAAAGGCCAACATCTTCATGTATCTACTTCTACTCATTTTATTTACTATTTCACAAACTGCTGCTGCAGGCTATTTCCAAACCCGGCGTATTACAGGCCGTGTTATGTCTCCCAAAAACGAAGCAGTTAACGGGGCTTCCGTTTATGTAAAAGGAACCGGTAATGGAACAGTAACCGATTCCAGTGGCAATTTTACATTAAATGTACCCGCGAATGCAACCCTGGCCATCAGTCACGTAAGTTTCCAGACCAAGGATGTCCCTGTTGGCGACCAGACTGACCTGACTATTACCATGCAACCAGGACAGAATGTGCTGGAAGGGATAGTGGTAACAGGTTATGGTTCCCAAAGAAGAAAAGATGTCACTGGTTCAGTAGCTTCGGTAAGCGGTGCTGAAATAGCAAAGTTGCCCGTGCAAACACCTACACAAGCCATCCAGGGCCGCGTTGCAGGTGTGCAGGTGATCACGTCCGGGCAACCGAATACCTTGCCTACGGTCCGGGTAAGAGGAACAGGTACGATGCTGGGCGGCGTTAACCCTTTATATGTTGTGGATGGAGTGATCACTGATGACATCCGCAATATCAATTCTGCGGACATTGTAAGTATGGACATTTTGAAGGACGCCTCAGCTACGGCTATTTATGGCATGAGAGCGGCAAATGGCGTTATGATCATCACTACGCGTAAAGGGCGTGGCAAACTGACCATAAATTATGATATGAACATTGGTCTCCGTGAGGCCACAGACCTGGTGGATATGGCTGGTCCTAATCAATATGTTGGTTATGTGAACGAAGCTAGCCGGTATTATGGCAGCGGAGATAACCTAGTTGACCCCTCTGTTCTGGACGGCACTTCTACCGACTGGTTTGATGAGATTTTACGAAAGGGATTTTATCAAAACCATAATATTGCACTTTCCGGCAGCAGTGATAAGATCAGTTATTTTTTTAGTGTTGGCTATCTCCAGGAACAAGGAATCGTGGTTACCAACAAGTTTAACCGCTTTACGGTGCGCACAAATAATGAATATAAATTCACAAAAAATTTAAAACTTTCTACCCTATTCTCATATAGTCGCGCCGATTCCAGGGATGTTAACTTTGCCGGAGCGTTCAATAATGCCTACCGCACTGTCCCTTATTTGCCGGCCATAAAAGATGGGAAATATGGCAATACTTCTGCTGCAGGCAATGTGGGCAACCCGTTATTGGATCTGGATAAAACTTCCAACAGCGGTTTGGAAAACCGCATACAGGGAACCACTATGATTGACTATAACCCGGTATCATGGCTGGCCCTTCGCTCCAGCCTTGGTATAGACCTCACTTTTTTTCAGAGAAATGAATATCTATACAAGTACCTCAATACAGGCCCGGAAAACGTATTCATTGTACCTGGTGGCAACCAGGTACGCCCCAACAGCCAGTTGAATGTCACTGATGACGACCGCACCCGTTGGGTTTGGGATAATACAGCAACCATTACCAAAAAGTTTGACCTTCATAGTGTTACCTTCCTGGCCGGTATCACCACAGAAAAGTTGCGCTTTTCCAGCAATGTATCTGGGCGCCAGGGGGTTCCGGCTAATAGTAACCAGTGGTACTTAAGTACAGGTGATCCAAGCACGCAAACAAACAGCAGCTCAGCCGATAAGTTTAGCCGAAATTCCTTTATTTCCCGGTTGAATTATGGTTACGATAGCCGATTATTGCTTACAGCTACTTTTAGGGCAGACGGTACTTCAAAGTTTCCTGAAGGCAGCCGCTGGGGCTATTTTCCTTCTGTCGGCTTAGGATGGAATATTGCTCAGGAAAAGTTCATGCAAGACCAGAAGACCTTTACCTCCCTGAAATTGAGAGGAAGCTGGGGCCAGGTTGGTAACGACCAAATACCTTCCAGCGAGTTTTTGCGCGTAGCGACCATTGGCCAACCTTATTTCTTTAATAACCAGCAGGCATTGACGCTTTCTCTTGACAAATTAGTTGACGAAGGCCTGACATGGGAAGTAACGAACGAATTTGACATAGGCGTTGATGCGTCGTTCTTAAATAACAAGCTTACCGGAACCCTTGACTTTTATGATAAAAGGACAAAGGATGCGCTGGTAATTGCTTCTGTCCCAGCTGTTCTGGGCGACCCCAACAATGAATACTATACCAATGCGGCTACTATTCAAAATAAAGGTGTTGAACTGGGCGTCAACTGGTCTGACGATATCAATAAAGACTGGAGCTACAATGTGAACGGCAATATAGCTTTTAATAAAAATGAGGTACTGGAACTGAATCAGGGCATTCCTTTACCCCGCGGTAGCGTGGGAGGCCAGGGAACAACTACACTTACAGATGTGGGTGAACCTGTAGGCAGTTTTTACCTCTGGCAAGTGGATGGCCTTTTTCAATCGGATGCCGAGGCTGCTGCATCGGGACAAACAGGAGCAAGAGCCGGTGACTTAAAATACCGGGACCTTAATGGAGATAAGAAAATTGATGCCAAAGACCGCCAATTCTCTGGCTCTTACCAACCCAAAGTATTGTATGGTATCAATGGCGGTGTGGATTATAAAACATTTGACCTGAGCATTAATACTTATGGCACAACCGGCGGCAAGATTTACAATGCTAAAAAAGAAGCAAGGGGGGATGCCCGTGATAATATTGAATCCCATGTGGCACGTAACCGCTGGACAGTTGACAACCCCAATACCGATGTGCCACGGGCCAATCTGACAGAACTTCCTACTTCCACCTACTTCCTGGAAGATGGCGGTTTTTTCCGTATCAACAACCTGACACTGGGTTATAAACTGCCTGATGATATAGTTTCCAAGCTCAAGCTGAGTAACTTGAGAGCATTTGTTACCATTCAAAACCTGGTAACCTTTACCGGTTACAGCGGGTTCACACCGGAAATCATACCCAAAAGTGAAGCAGGCTCCGACCCGGCAGGTACATTAGCTGCAGGCATCGAGCAAGGCGTTTATCCTACCGTACGCACATGGGCTTTCGGCCTGAATGTTAGTTTCTAATGTGTGACTATTTAAAACTGAAAAAATGCTTACAAAATATAAAACAAGAGTTATCGCAGCTTTCATTACTACGCTGCTGTTCACAGGAAGTTGCCAGAAGTTTCTTGATGTTCCACCCCAGGGGCAATTGACCGACGAGGAAATTGCCGGCAACCTGGATGCGGCCGAGCAATTGGTCAATGGTGTTTACAATTCCCTCTATTTGGGGGGGTTTGCCAGAACCACTATTGGCTGGTTCTATTCTATAGCGACAGATGTAGCCTCTGATGATGAGGATAAAGGCAGCTTTGATGCTGATTTCCTGCCGGCAAAAGAAATAGACAATTTCACCACTACGCCTACCAATTCAATTATTAATGACCTCTGGACCGGTTATTATGCAGGCATCGTTCGTGCCAACCAGACCTTGCAAACTCTGGAAGAAAGCACCTTCGAAGAGGCCATCAAAAACCAGTTTCTTGGAGAAGTTCGGTTTATCAGGGGCATGTATTATTTTAACCTGGTTCGCTTATTTGGCGGTGTGCCGAAGATCATACGGGTGCCTGACGCAACAGAAGGCAATTCCGATGAATTTCAGACCAGGGCGAGTGCTGCAGAGATTTACCAGGTGGTTATTGATGACCTGCAATTTGCCGTAGACAACCTGGCTCAGAAAGGTGACCCCAATACCGAGGTTGGGCGTGCTACAAAAGGCGCTGCCCAAGCTTTACTGGCAAAGGTCTACATGTACCAGAAAAACTGGCAGAAGGTATTTGATCTAACCAAGGAGGTCATCAATTCTGGCAAATATTCACTGGCTGATAACTATGCCTCAAATTTTATACAAACTTCCACGAACACATCAGAATCGATATTTGAAGTGCAAACTGGTAATACTGCCAATTGCGATGGTGTCAGCCCCCTTTACAGCAATGGACAGGGGCCCCGTTCAGGAGGTAAAGGAGGATGGAATGATGTAGGCTTGGGTTTTAACAATCCTTCAGAAAGCTTATTGGCAGCCTACGAACCAAACGACAAGCGTAGGGATGCCTCTATTATTTTTATCCAGCCAACAGTTACTGGCGGACCTAATCCCGGAACAATTTTATGGGACGGCCTCCGTCTGCCGACAAAAGACTCTGTAGAAAATCTTCGTTATAATTATAAGGCCTATGCCTCTGTTCCCTCTGTCGGGCCTTGTGCCGGAAATAAGGATAAAAAGCCCAAAAATATAGTTCTTATGCGCTATGCGGAGGTATTGCTGATGTATGCCGAAGCTGCAGCGATGCTGGGCAATAGCGGAGAAGCACTAGCTAAGTTGAACCTGGTACGCAAAAGGGCAGGCCTGACCGATGCCACAACCGCAACACAGCAGGATATCTGGAAGGAACGCCGCGTTGAATTGGCTATGGAGCAGGATCGCTTTTTTGATCTTGTAAGGCAGGGAAGAGCCGGCCAGGTACTACGTGCCCATGGGAAAGCATTTGTTGATAATAAGAATGAGATATATCCCATTCCACAGGCGCAAATAGACCTTAGCGGTCATCGATTGGCACAAAACCCTAATTATTGATGAGCAATTACTTTTCCACCCCATTATCCGTATATATTATTATCAAAAAAAGAAATAATGAAAAACATTCCAATCATATTTTACAAAGCTGCCATATTCATTTGTATGGGGCTGTTGACCGCTTGCACAGAAGCAGATTATAGTGACGACTTCAAACCTGGTTCACCTCCTCCTATTGGCGATTATAATAACTCTGATGAAGTGGCTGCTGCCAGCCAGGCAGCAAAGTGGAGTTTTGAGGACAACCTAACGGAAAGCAAACAAAACCTGGCCGGCACTAATCACGGCACCACTTTTTCGGCGGGGCAAAAAGGCAAAGCATTACAAGGTTCTCAAACGGGATATGTCGATTATCCCAGTGCTGGACCTGCCCTTTCTAACCTGAAAAGCTTTACAGTTTCATTCTGGATGAAATTAGATACTTTCTTTTGTTGCGGAGCTACCCAGGTGTTTCATATTGATAATACAAACGATTTCTGGTATAACCTGGCCGTATATTTTGAAGCGAGGGGAGCCGATGATTCCTTACGCTTCAAAATACAATTTCATAAAGAAGGTGTTGCTTTCAATAATCAATTTATCGAAGCCCATCCAGATAAAGAACCAAATATCATTGGCAAATGGACGAATTTTGTTGCGGTCTATGATGGAACAACTTCTACTTTCAGGGCTTACATGAACAATCGTAAATTTTTTCAATCCACTCCTTTGTCAGGTCCAAGCGGCCCGCCTCTGGGCGAATTGGCCTTTGCCAATGTTGGCAGGCTCGTCTTTGGTACCTGGAAACAAAAGATCGGTGGACCAGGCGATACATGGATGCAGAACTTCAGGGGATCTGTGGATGAATTCAGGATTTATAATAAAGGATTAACTGACCTTGAAATAAGCTCTCTCTACCAATTGGAAAAACAAGGCCGGTAACCTGGTCTGTTTTGATACGGCTGCTATTTACAAAATAGCAGCCGTAATCATTTAATGGCATTTTCCTACTGGCTACCTGGCACATGAACCAGCCAATGATAATGGGACAATTTCACCAACTGCTGCTTTATCATCTTTCCCCTACACACCAACAGAATCCATGAAAGCACTGAAATTCTTTTATTACAAACTGGGTGATAAGATATGGAAGCAATACGGCTTCGTGGATGCATTCAACCTGGGTATTCCCTGGTTTGCAGATTCGTTTCTAGCCATTGACCAGGGGCCAATTATTGTAATGATTGAAAACTACCGAAGCGGTTTGTTATGGAATCTTTTTTTGAGTTGCCCGGAAATAAAAAAAGGTTTAAAGGATCTAGGGTTTCAGAGTCCGCATCTGTAGACCTCTTTGCCGCCTAATAATTATTTCCCTTACGCATCATGATCGTAATGAGTACACAAAGCCCAAGCACTAAGTAAAGTGATGTATAATGACTTGAGAATGCGCTAGTGGTAGTACCTGCAACAGAACTATCTTCAATAGTTTGAGTAAGCCGGTAGCCAATCGACTCATCTACTTTTTTCATACTGGCCAAAAATGCTTTTGTTTCCTCAGGCAGCACATGGTCTTTCAGGTTCTCATACTCATATTTCAATAATACACGACTTCCTATGCAATTATAGGCATAGTTTAAAACGAAACCAGGGCCGTTAATCTTTTCAGAAGATTCTTCTGTTTTCCAGGCTTCAGGTAAATTAACTTCAATGTCCTCATGGTAATGAGCAGGAAAAACAAGATCAAATGGCATTTTTCGTGGTTCCTCCTTTGGTTTTCGTATGACACCATTGATGACAAATGGCTCGAAAGATGCCTTTTTAAAACTATTGGACGCTCCCCAGAAATCGTTTATTGTGTAATACTCAATGGTCGTAAATGATCCATCTTGCTCATTATCGATATATGATAAGCTGTCAGCGTTGATCTTTTCAAAGTAATCACTATAAAAATCCAAGTAGTCCTTTTTCTTCTCATATAGACTTGTGCTTTGAAAATCACTCCTAACATCATCAGCATAAGAGCCGGTGTACATCGTATTGACCACCAACCGGGCAGTGCCGGCCATCGTCAATACATTGAATACTTCTTTTACGTTCACCATTCCCTTCTCCTGTAAGGGAATGGAAGTGATGCTGGTGGTCGTATCAGTAATGACTAAGCCTGCCTGGTAGTCAGGAAAAGAAATATCCTGAAGCCTTCCTCTTTGGTAAGAAATTGTAGGATCAAAAAAGTAAATGGCCCCATTTAGCACCACTCTTACAGTTACATGATCAAAGGCTTTGGGCGAAGGCAGCCAATTACCCACAGTTTTTTTAAAGGATGTATTGATGAACACGGGGCTAGCGTCTATACCCATGCCCCTTAACAAGCAGCAAAGCAAATAAGATTTATCCTTACAATCGCCAAAGCGTTGTACCAGAACTTGCCCCGGGTCATGTGGCCTATGAGAATTGGGACCTACCTCAACTCCCATGTAACGAACTTCATCCTGTACAAGGCGCAAAGCAGTTAATATGCGTCCCTCCGGAGTTACATCCTTCTTCTTGATCTCTTCAAGCGTATTCTTCATTTCAGGAGATAAAGGGAAATGGACAGGATATAAGTTAAGGGCCCAGTCACTAACCTCCTTCCAGCTTTTAAATTCACTAACCATGACAGTTGGATAAGCATCGTACCAGGAAGGCAAATGATCCTCTACATGTAAGGAGGGAACATTAGCCAGCTTCCATTCATAAGTTGTCTCGTTTGCGGAAGTAGTGACAGCAGGAGATAGGGAGACCTGGTTGTTCTTAATGAACAGATTCCTGTTCTTTGGACTCACCAGTTTGTAATACAACTGGTATACGGGTACAGAAAATCTTGTATCATATACATCAGCATATTTACCACTAAAGATAGGGTTCATGCCTTTAATCGTATAACTATACTCAATAATATCGCCCTTCCTGACATCATCCAATAACAGAACAGCAGTGAGTGAACCATCATAAATAAATCTGTCCAACTCTTTTTCCTTCTGTATGATCTTGATTTTAGATAAGTGCAGTTTATTGATTGAATTAGCTCCGCGGATGATCCGGATACTATGAAAACATAAATCCTGGTAGGAAGGATCGAAGTTCACGGAGAGCTCTGAGCTGTTTTGTACGCCAGCTTCTGAAAGTATCTTAATACCAACCTTGTAATAAGATGCTGAATGGATCAGAGAAACCTGTTTTTCATAAACAAGATCCACATAACCGTTATCAGCCTCATGATCCAGGTTACGAACGGTATAATCAACAGTATTCTGTGTAATCCAGTTAGGAGCACTCTCAACTTTTGGTTGCCCTTTTTGAGCACGCAATGCTACAAAAGGCAATAGCATAAACAAGTTGAGCAGTATAATAGAAGTCAGTTTCATGGTTGCATGTAATTAGCACCACAAATTATAACCTTTTAATGATTCCTTCCAAAAAGGCCCAGGACAAACCACTTACTGCAATCCCGTGAAATAATCTTGTATTTTCTCACTACATTAGTACGCGCCAAAACAATTGTTTACTTAATAACGCAAATACAATGACCTTAACTGCTGCGGCTCCTTACAGCAAGCCCCACCAAACCTCTATTGTCAAAATTCCCCGTATTGAAGTAGTTGACGCACTGCGCGGATTTGCCATCTTCGCCATCATGCTGCTGCATAACCTGGAGCATTTTGACTTCTATTATTTTCCTCAGCATCTTCCTGCCTGGGTAAAAGCAATTGATAAAGGGATATGGGACTCTATCTTCTTCCTGTTTGCAGGTAAGGCATATGCCATATTTGCCCTTCTCTTTGGCTTTACTTTCTTCATTCAGATGGAGAACCAAGCTAAAAAAGGCGTTGATTTTCGATTAAGATTTGTTTGGCGGCTCTTCCTGTTAATGATCTTCGGATGTATCAACGCATTATTCTATGAAGGCGATATTCTTTCTTTTTATGCATTACTGGGTGTTATCCTGGTGCCGGTAGGTAAATGGAACAATAAAGCATTACTGATCACAGCAATCATTCTTCTGCTCCAGCCCGTAGAGTGGATCAATGTCATCAACATACTAAATACACCAGGCTATGTTATTCCCAAGAACTTATCAGACCAGTATTTTTCACAGGTTGGACAATTCATGGCGGGTAGTTCTTTCTGGAAATTGATAAAAGGCAACTTCCTGGTGGGAAGACCAGCAGTATTCTTCTGGTCCTGGGAAAATGGCAGATTCTTTCAAACGCCAGCCCTGTTTTTGCTGGGAATGCTGCTGGGCAGGCAAAGGCGCTTTCTTGCATCTGAACAGAATGCTCAATTTTGGAAGAAGATACTGATGATTGCTGCAGTATCATTCATACCCCTCTTTTACTTAAAAGGATCTATGCATCAATTCGTTGCAACTGAAGCGCTGGCCAAAAAACTAAGCATGATCATTACAACCTGGTCAAACTTTGCTTTTATGATGGTTTTGGTGTCCTCCTTTGTTTATTTGTACACTAAAAATGCAGCAAAGCGGGTATTGAATACATTTGCCCCCCTGGGACGCATGAGCCTCACCAATTACATTGTTCAATCTATACTGGGAACTTTAGTATACTATGGCTATGGATTAGGATTGTACCAATACACAGGCGCCACCTATTGCCTGTTAATAGGAATCCTGTTGTTTACACTTCAATTATTCTTTTGCCGCTGGTGGCTGAGCCGGCACAAGCAAGGTCCACTGGAAAACCTCTGGCACCGAGCCACATGGCTTTAAAATAATACGTATTAGAAGCCGACAACTGCTTCAATAACATATCCATCGAACTGTCCTCCGGCACGATAGTCGGAGGATGGAAAGTCCTCGTAATTTTGAACGACATACTCTGCCTTAAGCAATACATTCCGGGTCACAAACCAGCCCCCCGCGAAAGCCAGGCGGTTTACATTTATTTTAGTAGTTATTCCTGACAATTCTGCATCCACACTGTTGTAACGGGCTCCTAGGTAAATACTTTCAGCTTTGCCAAACCTGTACAAGCCTTCTAAAGCATATTGGTCTGCGTCTCTCTCGGTTTTTTCATTTTTTGTCCGGCCTTCCGCATTTTCATAAGTACCAAAAAATTCAAAGCCCTTGAATTTAAGAAAGCCATTCACCATAATGGATTGAACCTTCTTGGAAAATGCGGGGTTTAAGCGGCCAGAGAACGCTATACTTGTAGAAGCCTGCTGTGTAGCCTGAGGTGTCCCGGCATTGGTTACCCATTTCTCCATTACGTTTTGATAGTTAGACCCTGCACGGTCTCCCCCATATAAGGTCAGCCCACTCGCAGGTGAACTGGAGTTGTAGTATATACTCCCGGACAGCCGGAACCTCAAATCAGGACTTACTTGTTTATCATAAGCAAGTTTACCAAAAAAGGAAGGATTTTTATCTGTATTTTCGTCTGCAGATGTAGCAATAACAGTATCCACATTTCCCTTGAGCATACCGTTGGTAATACCACCCATGGCAAGCCATCCATTTTTTTGGACATACACTTCACCGCCAATTTCTGTAGTAAACGCGTCCATAATGTAATTGTCCATAAAGGGATTATACAAAGTTTGGCCACCATCAGAACGACGGAAGTGCTGATCTCCATAATTGATTTCCATATGCCCCACCTTAATCGTTGTAATCTTCATCAGGTTGGTCCAGAACTCACCTTTGAATGGCAGCTTATCAAACTGGATATATCCTCCTTTTACCCATGTTTCGTTGTGGTGACGGGTGGACAGATATGTGGTGAGATTTAAGCGGATACCGTCCCCTAACTGGAAATCTGTAAAAAGATTGGCCATAGCCGTCATGAAACCCGCAGTAATGGGATATAACTTGTTAGCACCTGCAGTGGAAACACTGGTTCCCCCATTATTATCGGCGTCAGGATTTTCATGATTAATACCCTGGAACTGTTGAGTAAACCCAGCTCCAAAACGTACTCTGGGTCCTGAATAAGGGATAGTATCTGCCATCTTATTGGTTTCAAAAACATTGATACCCCTTTTGTCATAAGGCCTCCAGTAAGAAGGTCGCAGGTAAATCTCCCTATCGGGAGTTTCGTCTATGTTTTCCGTCTGTGCATTGACTACAAACGGTAGAGCACAAGCAGTCATTAAAGCCAACTTTATCGTGCTCGCGATAGTAAACTTTTTCATTTGTAGTGATTTGGTTTAAAGTATAGTTGATGTTACTTATTTACTGGTCAATTTCAGATCGTAAGAAATAGTAAGGTCATTTCCTGTTTTGATGGTACCAAGCATAGCTGTGGGTGGCGTTACTTTGTAATCCGTCATTTTGATTTTTTTAGAACCGGTTACTGTAATACTTCGATCACCATTAAGCTTAGCAGTGCCCACCACATCCGTTTCCTGGATAGTACCGGCAATACTTAGCTTACCCTTCGTTTTGATAGTAAATGTATTAGCATTGACCGGTTCTACAGTTGCAGAAGAGACAGTATAAGTAATATTGGCATGCTTATCTGTCTTAAGCGCTTTGTAGGTATTGTTATCCATTCCACTATGCTCGCTCTTTAAACTTTTTGCAGGAACAGAAAAGGATAGAGCAGACAAGCCTGTGATCTTATGATCACTGCTGATGACAAAAGTTGCAGCAGCACTGCCTTTAGCTGATTTTTCTGTCCAATCGTGTAAAGAAGAGGTGCCGGAAATCGTAACGTTTGCGCTTGAGGATTGATAATTTGTCTGCGCAAATAAAAAGGTTGGCAAATAGGTGAAAGCAAGCAGAACAATAACAAAGAACTTGCTTGTACCCAATAGTTCTTCGCTTCTCATAAAAGTCTTTTACATTCTGCCACAAACATATTGCCATATTGATTAAATTATAATTTGTTGGCACATTTGTAAATCATCTGTATATAGATAGTTTTTTACAGGACACAGATTCATTTTGTATCTTACTTTATTAATCATTTAACTAGAAAGAATAACCGCAGAAATAGGCGCTATCCTCTCATTGAAGAAAGCTTATTACTGAGAGCCTTATATTCGTATGACAAATAATGAACAAGATATATGCTGACATCTGCTGAAAAGAAAACAAGGATCGTGGTGATTGGAGTAGGAGCTGTAGGCTCTACAACTGCTTATACCCTGCTGCTCAGGGAGCGCATGGACGAATTGGTATTGATAGATGCTAATAAGGACAAAGCGATAGGTGATGCGCTTGACATGAACCATGGACTTCCTTTCCTGGGTAAGGCAAAGGTTTGGGCCGGAACTTATGAGGACTGCCGCGAAGCAGATATCATCATCATCACCGCTGGAGCGGCCCAACGCACAGGCGAGTCAAGGATTGACCTTTTGAAGCGTAACGTGGCCATCTTCGAAAGCATAACAGACGAAGTTTTGAAATACAATACGGATGGTATCCTGCTCATTGCCAGCAACCCTGTCGATGTAATGAGTTATTTTACCTGGAAAAAATCCGGCTGGCCTTTTCGCCGTGTGATTGGCTCAGGCACCCTACTGGATAGCTCCCGCTTTCGTTACCTGATTGGCGATAAACTGCATATTGACCCGAGGAGTGTACATGCTCACATCATAGGAGAGCATGGCGATTCTGAACTGCCTGTATGGAGCCTTGCCAACATTGCTGGCTCAGAGATCTTACTAGGCGAAGAAGACAAGCAGGAAATATTTGCCAACACAAGGGATGCAGCTTACCGCATAATAGAAACCAAAGGTGCCACTTTTTATGCCATTGCGCTGGCTTTAGATCGTATATGTACCGCCATCTTGAGAAATGAGGCCTCTGTGCTCAATGTGTCCGCACTGCTCACTAATTATCACGGCATAAGTGACGTATATCTTGGCGTGCCCTGCATCGTAGACCATACAGGTGTACGCGAAGTATTGCCCCTGCAAATAAATTACAATGAAAAGCAATTACTAAATAAGTCGGCAGAGAAACTCAAGGGCATTATAGAATCTATTTCATTATAAGTTTTTTCATCATCAATATTCAACCAACTATTATAAACTATAGTATGGATTTTATCTTTACCCTATGACACCTACTGAATTACTTGAAGAGATCAAGCGCCTGAAATCAATTGCAGATGTAGGCCTGCTATATTGCAACAACAACTATGACAAGGAACGCTATTCAGAACTGAAAGACATCTGCTTTCGCCTTTTGAGCGAACTAAGCGGCCACAGCATAGAAGCATTAAAAGAAACTTTTCCATTAATAAAGGACTATCCCACTGCTAAAGTCGATATCAGGGCTTTTGTGCTTTCTCCCAATAACAAAATCCTGATGGCCAGGGAAAGCGCTGACGGCAATTGGTCACTGCCAGGCGGGTGGGCGGACATTGGCCACAGTCCTGCAGAAACTGCTGCAAAAGAGTGCAAAGAAGAAACCGGCATTGATGTTATTCCAAAACGACTACTGGCCGTTTACGATAAAAGGAAACATCCACACCCTCCGGAGCCACACTATATTTACAAACTGGTTTTTCACTGTGAAGCGGTCTCATCAACCTTAAACAAAGGTTTTGATGTACTGGATGTAGGCTATTTCGACATCAACAACCTGCCAGAACTTTCAACCGACAGGATCTTGAAAAGCCAGTTGGAACAGCTTTATAAAAAAGTAACAAACTCCGATTCCGAAACATATTTTGATTAAAAAAGCTATAATGCAACTCCCAGCCTTGCTGTGCAGCCCTGCCTTTTAAGGCCTTAGCTTACTTAATCTCCTCAAAATCAATATATTCGCCAACATTGTCAGTATTCAGATCCTTCCCCTTGTTTTGTTGTTGCGTTTGAGTATCTGAACCATTACCCTGTTGTTGGTGCTGGTGCTGGTTCATCTGCTCGTGCATTGCCCGGAAGCTTTTTTTGACCTGTCTGGTGGTCCGGTAGATAGGAATAATGAAGTTAAATACCAGCCTGTACAGCAGGTAAATCAGGAAACCATAGAATAAAATGCTAAAAACACTCATTACCCCAAAATTAAAGCACAGACTTTAAGATTTTATAATTTGGAACTTATTTAAAGAATCTCTTAACTTTGCCTCAGCAATGACTATTAGAAGGGAACGGAAATCGTTCCCTTCTTCTTTATACAACATGCAAAAAGAAACTATAATACAGGCTGTTGAAGAAAAAATGGAACAGCTGTTGGCAGAACACCCTAATCATTTCCTGGTAGAAGTGCGTGTAAAGCCCACCAATAATATTAAGGTTTTTATCGATGCAGATGAAGGCGTAAACTTATCAGTCCTCATAGACTATAACCGGAAGCTTTACAAAATATTGGAAGCCGACGGCATGTTTCCCGATGGCGACTTTTCCCTAGAGGTCTCCTCCCCTGGGCTGGATGAACCGCTGAAACTGCGCCGCCAGTACACAAAAAACCTGGGAAGATTTGTAGAAGTTACACTCAACGACAGCACAAAGAAAGAAGGTAAGCTGATCGAAGCCGCCGAAGACGGCATTATCGTCGAAACTGAGACCGGGAAAGGAAAAAAGAAAGAAGTAAAACAGGAATCTGTTTTATTCAGTGATATAAAAACAACTAAAATTCAAGTGAAGTTTTAAGCCTAAAGAGCATAAGGCGAAGGCTGCATACTGTAACCATCAATCCGCTCCTAAAGCAAACTAAATCGTAAATCGTAACTTGTAAATTGTACTTCATATGGCAAGTATCAACCTAATTGAGGCTTTTCAGGACTTTAAAGATGCTGAAAATATAGACCGTCCGACCATGATGCGTGTGGTGGAAGATGTTTTTAAAACATTGCTGCGCAAGAAATTTGGCAGTGATGAGAACTTTGACGTAATTGTAAACGCAGAAAAGGGTGACTTGGAAATCATTCGCCGCCGTATGATTGTTGAAGACGGAGAAGTAATTGATTCCAACGCTGAGATCGCTTATTCAGACGCCGTAAAGATTGAGCCGGACTTCGAAGTAGGTGAAGAACTATATGAAGAAATTGACCTGTACGATTTCGGCCGCAGGGCTATCCTTGCCGCAAAACAAACATTGGCAAGCCGTATTTCTGACTTGAAGAAAAACATTCTTGCTAAAAAATATGCCGACCGCATCGGGGAGATCATCAGTGCCGAGGTTTACCAGGTATGGAAAAAAGAAATCCTGCTGCTGGATGAAGAAAGTAACGAGCTGATCCTTCCTAAAAGCGAACAAATACCCCAGGATTATTTCAAAAAAGGTGAAACCATCCGTGCCGTAGTAAAAAAGGTAGATTTAAAAAATAATAATCCGGTAATTATACTTTCCAGAACTTCACCCGACTTTTTGGCAAAGCTTTTGGAAATAGAAGTACCAGAAATATTCGACGGTCTGATCGTTATCAAGAAGATCGTCCGCGACCCGGGCGAAAGAGCAAAAGTGGCTGTCGAATCTTACGACGACCGTATTGACCCTGTTGGTGCCTGCGTTGGTATGAAAGGTAGCCGGATTCATGGCATTGTACGCGAACTGAAAAATGAAAATATTGACGTCATTAACTGGACATCCAACATCCAATTACTGATTCAGCGTTCTTTAACTCCGGCTAAGGTCACTACAATGGAATTGGAACAGGAAACTAAACATGCAAGTGTTTACCTCAAACCAGACCAGGTTTCTCTGGCTATCGGCCGCCGTGGCGTGAACATCAAACTCGCCTGCGAACTTACTGGTTACGATATTGACGTATTCCGCGACACAGAAGGTGAAGTAGAAGAATTTGATATCGATCTGGAAGAATTCAGCGATGAAATTGAACCTTGGATCATTGAAGAATTGAAACGTATAGGCTGCGATACAGCCCGCAGCGTATTGGATCTTACCCCTGAAGAACTGGAACGCAGAACAGACCTGGAAAGAGTTACAATTGATGAAATAAGAAAAGTTTTACAGGCTGAATTTGAAAAAGGATAAAATATCTAGCTGCTTGAAGGGAGTTAGGTAATTTTACAAAATGGGCACATATCAGGCCCGCATAAAAAGACAATATAAAAATCCACCTTTGTGGCGGATTAGGGTAAAATAATATATGGCAGAAATAATAACACCCAGGTTAATGGCCGCAGCCAAAGAATTCAACATTGGTAAAGATACCCTTGTGGACTTTTTGACGGCAAAAGGTTTTAATAAAGACGACCTGAAACCTACCTCCAAGCTGACAGAGGATATGTACCGTGCTCTGCAGGCTGAATTTCAAAGCGATAAGGTAGCAAAGCTGAAAAGCGTTCAAATCGACTTACCAAAAGGCGCAGCTGCTGATGCTAAACGCAAAAAGGAAGAGGAGGAAGTTGCCTATCGTGATAAGCCTGCTGCTCGCCCGGAAATAATCAAACCGGCGAAAAAAGAAGAGCCTGAACCAGTTGCAGAAGCTGCACCAGCTCCACAACCTGAGCCTCTACCTGCTCCCGAACCAGAGCCAGTAAAGACTGAAACTCCTGACGTTATAAGATTGGAAGCCCCTGAATTGGAAGGGCCCAAGATCGTTGATAAAATAGACTTGTCTCAATTTGATGCGCGTCCTAAAAAGACTGAACCTAAAGAACAGCCTAAACCACAGGTGGAAGAACCTGTTGCAAAAGCTGAAGAAGAAGTTCAGCCTAAGATGGAAGCGCAACCAGAAACACCGTCTACTCCGGAGGTACAGCCTCAACCGGAAATTCAACCGGAAACAACTCCGGAATACAAACCTGAACCTCAGCCTGAGGTTCAGCCAGAAGTTCAGCCTGAGCCTCAACCACTGCCACAGCCTCAACCAGAGACTGAGCCAGTGGCAGAAAGCCAACCTGAACCTCAGCCTGCTCATCAACCACAGGAAGAACCAGTGGCTGAAAGTCAAACAATAGAAGCACCGGAAGTGACACCTCAAGCTCCAGAAGCAACAGAAACAGGGCCGGTAATCGAAAATATTAGGGCTGAAAGAATTGAAGGTCCTAAGATACTTGGTAAAATTCAACTACCGGTAGATAGCGATACCCGTCCTAAACACGACGAAAAAAGGAAACGCAAACGTATTCCTATTGAAAAGAAAGATACAAGAGATACAAGACAAGATTTCCATAAAGGTCAGGGGCAAGGCCAAACTCAAGGACAAGCTCCTGCAGCCAACAGACCTCCTGGCGGTTTCCAAGTGCACAAGCAAGGCCAAGGCGGTGGACAAAGACCTGGCGGACAAGGTCAGGGCCAACAAGGTGGAGGCCGTTTCAACCGCGACCAGAAAGGCAGACCCCAACAAGGCGGTGGCAGATTTGGTACACCTCGCATTGCAGCTAGAGAGGATAAGCAAATTGACGAAAAAGAAATTCAAAGGAAGATTCAGGAAACACAAGCCAAATTGTCTGGTGGTACCGGTAAAGGTAAAAGCCTGAAAGCAAGACTGCGTCGTGAAAAACGTCATGAAATGGCAGACGCTGCAGAAGGTGCTACTGACAACAAGCTGCAGGTAACTGAATTTATTTCTGTGAGTGAGTTGGCCAACCTGATGGACGTTTCATTTGCTGAAGTGATCAGTAAATGTATGGGCCTTGGTATCATGGTATCCATCAACCAGCGTCTCGATGCAGAGGTAATTGAATTGGTAGCCAGTGAATTCGGTTACGACGTGGAATTCATCGACGTGGAAAAACAAATGGAAATGGAGGAAGAAGACGAGGTGGATCACGAAGATCATCTGGAACCCCGCTCTCCAATTGTTACCATCATGGGTCACGTTGACCACGGTAAAACCTCTTTGCTCGACTACATCCGTAGGGCTAACGTAGTTGCCGGTGAGGCCGGGGGTATCACCCAGCACATTGGTGCCTACCAGGTAAACCTGCCAAATGGCAAAGACATCACCTTCCTGGATACTCCTGGTCACGAAGCGTTTACCGCCATGCGTGCCCGCGGTGCCAAGATTACGGATATTGCAGTGATCGTAATTGCTGCAGACGATGCCATCATGCCACAAACCCGCGAGGCCATCAGCCACGCACAAGCGGCCGGCGTACCGATGATCTTCGCGATCAACAAAATAGATAAAGATGGAGCCAACCCTCAAAAGATATACGAACAATTGGCAGGCATGAACCTGTTGGTGGAAGAATGGGGCGGTAAATACCAAAGCCAGGAAATATCTGCCAAAAAAGGTCTCAATGTCGACCTGCTCCTGGAAAAGATATTGCTGGAAGCAGAACTGCTCGACCTGAAAGCCAACCCGAATCGTGAAGCCAGTGGCAGCATCATTGAAGCAACGCTGGATAAAGGCCGTGGCTATGTTGCAACTATCCTGGTTCAGAATGGTTCATTGAATAATGGTGATATTGTGGTGAGCGGTCAGCACTATGGCCGTGTGAAAGCCATGTTCAACGAACGGAACAAAAAGGTGAATGAAGCACCTCCAAGTACACCGGTATTGATCCTGGGCTTGAACGGCGCGCCTCAGGCTGGTGAGAAGTTCAAAGTATACGACGACGAAGCAGAAGCTAAAGAAGTGGCCAACCGCCGTGCGCAAATCCTCCGCGAGCAGGGTATGCGTGCCAAGAAACACATCACACTGGATGAGATCGGCCGCCGCTTGGCATTGGGTAACTTTAAAGAACTGAAAGTGATCATCAAAGGTGACGTGGACGGTTCGGTAGAAGCCCTGAGCGACTCACTGCAAAAACTGTCAACAGAAGAAATCGTGGTGAGCGTAATTCACAAAGGCGTAGGCCAGATCAACGAAAGCGACGTGGTGCTGGCAGAAGCATCTGATGCAGTGATCATAGGCTTTAACGTTCGTCCTTCTATGCAGGCGAACCGCCTGGCAGACGGCGCAGGTATTCAGATTAGAACTTACTCTATCATCTACACCGCCATCGACGAGATCAAGAGCGCGATGGAAGGTATGTTGGAACCAAAAGTTCAGGAAAAAATCGTTGCCAACGTAGAAGTAAGAGAAGTCTACAAATTCGACAAAGTGACCGTTGCCGGTTGTTATGTACTGGATGGTCGGATTAAACGCGACAACAAAGTGCGCGTAATCCGTGACGGTATCGTTGAATATCCGAAAGGAGAAAATCAACAAGCCGAATTAGGCTCACTCAAACGCTTCAAAGACGACGTAAAAGACGTACAAATGGGTATGGAGTGCGGTTTGACGGTCAAGAACTACAACGACCTGAAAGTAGGCGATATCATCGAAGCTTACGAAATCGAAGAGATCAAGCGCACGCTCTAAAAGCCAATAGCATAAATAATCTTTAAATAACAAGGCCTCAGCTTTCAAAAAGTTGAGGCCTTTTTTATGTTCTAAGCATTACGCTGCCTTTTCCTGTTCATCACCAGCAGTTTTTGCATATTACAAGTATTGCATCAACCACTCCTTTGCATCTTTGTCGTTGGTAAAACTTTTCATTGGAATTGGCGGTGGCTTAAACTTGAATAGAATGTTCATGATCAATTGCGCCAATCCTGGTTTCGACACCATAGCCATTGCTTTATAAACATTAGGCAATTGCTCCGTTGAAAACTTCCGGGTTTCTTTATCCGGGACCGGAGAATTGGCCAGGTAAATCAGTAATGGAACTGTTTGGTTGCTTGTAATACGCTTTACCAAAGCTATATTATCCGTAATATTCGCAACCGTCCGTTTAGGACTTTTGGATAACGAAACCAATATGCCATCATCAAACCAATAGGTGGCAATTTCGCCCTCAAATATTTGTCTGTCTTTTGGTGGTGCCATTTCTCTAAACTGTTAGTAAACCCCAAAAGTATGACGACTGTCTTATTTTGCACTGATTGATATTCTTGACCGAGGGGGTTAATGCAAAATAACTTAGTATAGAAACTGGATTATAAACCATTAAAAACATTTTATGCGAACTTTTACTGACGCTCAATTGCATGAGCTAGCCCATAAGCGGGTAGAATTCAGGACTCACTTAATGGTTTATTTAGTGATAAATGCCGCTTTGTGGATAATATGGTATATTACAGGTCAGGGATACCCTTGGCCAGTATGGCCAATGACAGGGTGGGGTATTGGTGTGATTTTTCACTATATGTTCGATTACCGTCAATCAAGATTTCTCTCAGAAGAAGATGAGTATCAAAAATTGAAGAAAAAATTAGAAGAAAACAATCACATCACTCCATAAACAGATGGTCGGCAGCTTATATGCGAGTATCCCTGTTGATAACTACAATATTTCTTAGAGGCATTCTAAATTAATTGTGCGCTCAACACTGATCTGTTCCAGGAAATATTCGTCGTGCGATACAACGATGAGCGTTCCTTTATACTCATTAATGGCTGCAGTCAGAATCTCTATGTTTTGAATGTCTAAATTGTTGGTAGGCTCGTCCAACACAATAATGTCAGGAGCCTGATTGCTAATTGTCAGGCAGCAAAGCATCAACCGCATTTTCTCCCCTCCGCTAAGATTACTGCACGGCTTGTCCCAATAATCTTTTGTAAACAAGAACCGGTTGAGCCGGATCTTGACTTCATGTTCCCGCAAAGCAGAATGATTAAATTGACGCGCCTGCTCGTAAACATTGAGCATATTGTTAATCAACGAATAATCCTGGTCAATGTACACTACCTTATTGTCTGCCCTTACTACTGTACCAACCTTTGGCTCTAATTCACCTATAAAAACTTTAATTAAAGTCGTTTTGCCCGACCCATTCAATCCTTTCAATGCGATGCGCTCTCCGCTTCTAATCTCAAAGCTCAAGGGTTGCCTCCACAGGACCTCCTCACCATAACCATAGTTAATATCCTTTGCCGTAATCAATATTTTGCCTTTGTGAAGTGTAGAATCGTCAAAGCCAAACTTCATTTTGTCCATATCTGGCAACTCCTTTTTCAATTCGTTCAGCTCTTGTGAAATAGATCCCACTTTTTCAGCATGAACACCTTTCAATCGGGATGTACTCTTTTCTGCATTGTTTCTAAATGTGTTCATAGATATGGTAGGAAGCCCGGCTTTTTCCTGTTTCTTCTTGCCTCGGGCGTCCAATTTTTGCTGCCGCTCAGCCGTTTCCCGCTCAACCTCCTTCGCTTTGCGCAATGCTTTTTCTTTACTCCTGACATCCTGGTTCAACGCATTGACCTCGATAGCCTTCTGCTCTGTATAAAAATTATAATTGCCGCCATATACAACAATGCCACCCTTGCTTAACTCACAAACCGAATCAAGCAGATGAAGCAATTTCCGGTCATGACTCACCACAATCATAGTGTTTGAACTAGACTTTATAAACTCATAAAGTAAATGCCTTCCTGAAGTATCCAAATGATTGCTCGGCTCGTCCAATAAAACGATTTCTGGTTGATGAATGGAAATGCCGGCAAGGAAAACCTTTGTCTTTTGTCCGCCACTCAGGGTTTTCATTTTCTGCCCCAGATCAAAACCATCAATCCCCCAATAAGCCAATGCTTCCCTGCAACGTTCTTCTATGTTCCAATCATCGTTCAGCAATGTCAGGTTTGCTTCAGTAACATGACCATCAAGTATTTCTTTCAATGCCTTTAATCGATCCTCGATACCCAGTGCCTGCGCAATAGTAAGATCGTTGTACTGCCCGAAAAGTTGTGGAACATAATATGGCCTTGAGTCCGTACATACGATACCCGTTGAAGGTGAAAAAACACCCGCAATGATTTTAAGAAGGGTAGATTTTCCCGCACCATTATTACCAATCAAGGCAATTCTATCATGTCGGTTGAAAGCCAGGTTAATATTATCAAACAATAATTCCTTGTTGGGATGTATATAAGAGAGATTCTGAAGAATCAACATAATTCCTTTCTTTAGAAGTAAACATTAATTGCCAACGACTTTGCGTAGGCCTCTGTTTGTAATTGGAAAGAAATTATATTCTACATTAATCTTTTTAGTTGAGAACGCAAACTTAAGGAAACTTTTGCTTATGTATAACCTGCATTAAAGCAGTTTCCTGTTCATATTATTTCAACCAATACTTGATCATCAAAAAAAGTATGATCAAAAAAATACCAATAAGAGAGACAATGAACAGATACTCTGCAATGCTTTCACACAAGAATTCCATTTTTTCATTTTTTGTTCTAATTGAAATGAATGAAAAGGTAGAAGAAAGGGTGAGCAGCAAAGCTATAAGAGAAGTTAATTCATCAATGATCGTATTTGCAGTACTGTTGGTAAAGTGCAACGATGTAAGAACAATTAAACAAAACCCAAGCAAATTTGCAGCTGTTCCTAAAATGTGTGGAGAAGTCCTATTGCCATTTCCATATTTACTCGTTTTGGGCTCCTTTTTGGCATATTCAACATTCTGGAAGCTTTCCGAAAGATCTTGCCGTCTCATAAATTAAAATTCAATAAATTTAAAGAAACAGTTCCATACGTGCCTCCCGTTCATCAACTTGCCGCCATTCTGTTTGCCGACATTGCCGGTAACACGATGCTTATGGACACAGATGAAAAACGGGCATCTATTTTAATGAAACATTATCATCATGAACTGAACAGGATTGTTTCATTACATGGAGGCAAAGTACTAAATGATAACGACGATAGTAACCTGTGTATTTTCCCAAGTGCGACTGATGCAGTAAACTGTAGTATAGAGCTACATAGAGCGTTGCTATTTGAACCCGCTGTTCCCCTGAAAATCAGTCTGCACATCGGCGAAATATTTCTTGAAAATGATAAAGCCACAGGCGATGCAGTAAAGATCGCCGCACGTATTCAAGCCCTTGGCCAGGAAAACACCATCTTACTTTCAAAAGAACTTTTTGATAAGATCAAAAATCACCCTGAGTTCAAAGCAGTATCTCTTGGTCGATTCTATTGTGAAGAAATTGATGAAACCATTGAAGTTTTTGCACTCACAAATGAAGGATTATGGGTGCCAAAGCGGCAAAACCTCATTGGCAAACTAAAAAAGCTAAGTACACTAGTTCGAATATTAATGATTGCTGCTTTATTAATTGGCGTACTTGCAGCCGCACTCTTTTTATCTAAACAATTTTTGAATAAAGCGCCCCTTTCAACAAAAGAAAATTCAATTGCAATCCTCTACTTTGCCAATATGAGTGGTGATCCTAAACAGGAATATTTCTGTGATGGAATTACTGAGGAAATCATCACAAGACTCTCTATGATCAGCGGATTAAGAGTGAAAAGTCGTACTTCCGTTTTACAGTACAAAAATGATAAGAAGACAGCAAAAGAAATAGCCAGGGAATTAGGTGTGAGTAATATTCTGGAAGGAAGCATCAGGAAAGAAGGCGATAGTATCCGCATTACAGTTCAATTGATTGATGCAAAAAATGATGAACACGTTTGGAGTGAAAACTATGACAGGGAATTAAAAAACATCTTTGATCTACAATCCGATATTGCGCAACATGTCGCTGAAAAATTTGGAATGAAGCTATCAAATGATGACCGGAAAGAAATTACCACATCTCCCACTCAAAATACGGAAGCCTATGACAAGTATTTACAGGCACGCAACCTTACTTTTATAGAAACAGGCTTAGGCGGAGAATACAGCAACACCCAAAAGGCAATCGCCCTTTTAAAACAAGCAATTCAAATAGATCCGACTTTTTCTGATGCTTATGCCTTATTGAGTAAAAACTATTCATATTACAGTCCTGTCGCTCCATATTCAATGCAAATACCAGATTCAGCTTTATTAATGGCAAAGAAAGCCATTCAATATGGACCGGAAAGAGAAAATGGATTTGAAGCACTTGCATATGCATATTTCAGAAAAGGCAATTTAGATGAAGCATTAAAATGGCTACTCAAATGCCATGAACTGGTGCCTTATTCTACCGTTGGAACTTCCGCAATTACTGATATCGTGGATATTTACCTGAAGAAAAACAAGTATGGAACGGCTATGGAATGGCTTTTGAATGCCATAAAATATGATCCGAAAGAAATAAAAAACTATATAAAAAAGGCTGAGGTCTTTGAACGCCTTGGCTTATTAGATTCTGTGAAGCACAACATTGATTTAGCAAAAAGAATGAGGCCTGAAAAAGCAAATGCCGAGCTTTTTGATGCCTTAATTTACCTTTATTTCGGATGGAATTATGAAGACTATAGACATCTGGTTAAATCTGCTTTGCCAAATGATGAGAAAGAGATAGCCTATCAACTGGGCATATTTTATTTGTTTCATAGAGACTGGAGAAAGGCAAGCTCATTATACCCTATTTCATCAAACCCGGATGATATGGATGCAGGCCTGGTTAATATACATTTAGGAAATAAAGCAGAGGGAACACAATTTCTCAACAAAGCAATAGAACATAGAAAAAATGTAAAGGGCTCATTAACTGCCGACCATTTTTATGATATCAGCCGGTGTTACGCTGCATTAAAAGATCCCATGTATGCCGGATACCTGGATAAAGCAATTGAAATGGGATGGCACAATTATGCTTTCTTTACACATGATCCTTTTTACGACTTTGTAAAAGACGAACCGGAATTTAAAAGGCTGCATCGCCGCATCACTGAAAGGAATGAACTGTTCAAAGCAGAAGTGAACGCTGTTTTGAAAAAATTTTACGGCTACTAGAAAATACGGCTACTAGAAAAGTGGTAATGAGATTACGATTTCAATTGCCCTTGAATGGCAATTGCCCTTGCCTTCAGCTTAATTAAACCGTCAAATTCAATTGGCATCTTCTTCTGAATAGCTGATTTTAATTGCTCTTGAGTTTCTGGACTTAGTAATGCCAAATAGCTGGGTGCAGGTCCTTGTCCCCCTAAGAAGGGATTCCAAAAATCATCAAAGTTTTTAAACACTGTAGCTATATCCAGGTAGGAGGATTCAACATCTATCAGATCAGCTTCTTCAAATATTTGATGTAATTGTTCTGTATTACAAATTGGAAAACGAACGCCCTCATCAAATTTGTAACCTTCTGTGTCAATCTCCCGGACTGTATCCCAAAATAATCTTAAAAACTCCATCTTGCCTGAATAGTCCCAAACATAGGCTGCGATTGTCCCTCCTGGCTTTACAACTCTTTTCATTTCAGAAAATGCACTGATAATGTCAGGAAAAAAATTGAGTGCAAGCCCAGAGACAACAATATCAAATGTGTTATCCGATATTGGAATATTAGATGAGCTCCCAATATAGAAATCGGTTTTGGGCAAGTTTTTTTCTTTTGCCTTTGATAAGAATTCTGATGACGTATCAACACAAGACAAACGATCTGGCTTGCAGGAATTGGATATAGCTTCACTTAAAGCACCCGTTCCACACCCAAGGTCAAGCCAGGACTTGTGATAAGGAAAATTAAGCCATTGAAGAAATACATCTGCCATTAGTGTACTCCACCTCCCCATAAAATATTCATATGAGTCGCCACTATTCCACTTGTCGGTTATCCTTTTCATTTTTGATGAATATTATTTACGAGTATTAGATATCAGAAACTTGTCCAACAGTTATTGTGGCAATAATCAGTTTAATTACGCACTAAGTTAAGGTCGTACCAATGGGCAGGTCATCTCAATTTAATTTATAAAAGTAGTTTTTGTCTTCCATAATCCGCCTGCAATACTGACACCGGGTACAGCCAAAACCATTGAAGCACTAGCTAGTTTGGTAACAGAAGTTAAGAATTCTCTTCTTCCATAATTGATATAATAACTTTTATTCTCCATAAGACTTGTTTATTTTAATCGTAGTGCTTTCACCTAATTATATGAAGTTTCAATTTGAACACCTTTGCTAATCGTTTGATAAACCACACAAAATCTTTCTGTGAGCTTTTCTAAACTTTCAATCTGTTCAGCAGTTGCATCAGAATCAAATTGAAAATGAAGACGAATACTTTTAAATCCAACAGGCACTTCTTTGGAAACACCTAAAGTTCCGCGAAAATCTATATCTCCTTCTGCATATATTTTTCCATTTCTTATTTCTATTCCAATTGCAGTTGCTACCGCTTTTAATGTAACACCAGCACATGCGACCAATGCTTCTAGTAACAAATCTCCAGAGCATGCAAGTGAACCATCGCCACCAGTTGCAGGATGCAAACCAGCTTTAACTAATGCACGGCCAGTTTCAACTTTACAAGCAATCCCTTCTCCTATATTTCCTTGAGCTTTCAAAGTAATGATTGCTGATCCAGGTTCAGTTTTATATTTTTCCTTAAGAGGCGCTTGTAAATTTCTTAATTCTGTGGCGTTCATAATGAGTTACACTTACTGGTTAAAGTTATAAAGTTTCAAAGAGAGTTGAAAGTTGACTTTGGCTATTAATCACCTTAGTTAAAGCATAAGACATAAAGTCCACCTTCTTCAACTTCAAAGATTTCATCAAATATGGTAGGAAAATGTAGCGGAGTTAGTAAAGTCTTCAAAGTCATCCTCTGTGTTTGTCTACTTTCAAGGTATAATAATTACTGGCCCGTTGATCAGTATCGTGGTAAATCCATGGTCGCCTAAAAAATGATACTTTCACCGTACGAACTAAAATGAATAGGTAAAGTAATTGTATAAAGAAAAGCTTCGGATGAGCATTGGAAAAGGCTCAATTGAAGAAGAAAGGAAGATCTTCATGAAAAACTTAAGCGAAATAACATTCAGGAATGATTTTGTTGAAAATTTCCCGGGTGATGATACCGGCAGCACGCAGCCAAGGCAAACTCCAGGGATGTTTTATAGCAAAGCTTTGCCTACGCCGGTAAATAAGGTCGCACTACTGGCCTGGAGTGATGAATTGGCAGAAGAACTGGAGTTATCAAAACCTGCTTCACAAAAAGAAATTGATATATTGGGTGGTAACGAGGTCACACCTTCCATGTATCCCTATGCAGCTTGCTACGCAGGTCACCAGTTTGGAAACTGGGCAGGACAGTTGGGCGATGGCCGGGCGATTACGCTGGGCGAACTGGTTACTTCAAAAGGTCAGAAATGGGAGTTGCAGTTAAAAGGCGCGGGATCAACAGCTTACAGCCGAATGGCAGATGGGAGAGCCGTGTTGCGGTCCTCTGTCAGGGAATACCTGATGAGTGAAGCAATACATCATCTTCGTATACCTACCACTAGGGCTTTGAGTTTGGTGAGCACGGGCGAACCCGTTTTACGTGATATGTTTTACGATGGACATCCGGCTTATGAACCCGGAGCCATAGTAATGCGGGTGGCCCCAAGTTTTCTGCGCTTCGGCAATTTTGAAATTTTCGCAGCAAGAGGCGAGCTCGATAACTTAAGAAAGCTAGTTGATTGGACAATAGAAAAATATTATCCTCATCTCCAGGGTCAGGACAGGGTGATCAGCTGGTACAAAGAAATGGTTGACCGCACAGCGAGGCTGATGGTGGAGTGGATGAGAGTTGGTTTTGTGCATGGAGTGATGAACACCGATAACATGTCTATTCTTGGATTAACCATCGATTATGGTCCTTATTCGTTTGTTGATAATTATGATCCTTCCTTTACACCCAATACAACCGATTTGCCGGGCAGGAGATATGCCTTTGCACGACAGGCAGCGGTAGCCAAATGGAACCTTGGCTGTTTGGGAGGCGCTATCCTTCCATTATTATCCGGAGAAGAGGAGTTGATTAAGGTCGTTGATAGTTACGATGATGTTTATTGGACGGCGTTCTATTCCATGATGGGAAATAAGATCGGATTGGATGGAGTAAGGCCCGATGATATCTCGCTGATTACTGAACTGGAAAAGATGATGGCTACTGTGCAACCGGATATGACAATATTTTACCAGCTTTTAAGCCACCTTCCTGCAGAAACTAAAAACAAAGAAGAAGTGTTGCAACATTTCGGAGAAAGTTTTTATCAGAAACTTTCACAAATACAATCGGATTTAATCTTCAATTGGATTCAACGCTACCGGGAAAGGAAAAAGACAAATACCATAAGCCCTGAAGAGTCAGTAAAACGTATGCAGGAGAATAATCCCCGTTTCATTTTACGGAATTATTTGCTTCACCAGGCAATTGAAGACTTGGAAAAAGGAGATGATAGCCTATTTGTAAAACTGCAGCAGGCTATGAAAGAACCTTATTCAGCAAAACACGATGAGTTCTTTCAAAAGCGCCCATCTTGGGCTAGCCAAAAGGCAGGCTGTTCCATGTTAAGCTGTAGTTCTTAAATTGCTTACCTTATCAACACAACATTCCCTTTTTTTGAAATGATCCTGCCGGTATAATCAATCCCCTGTACCATATAAACAAAGTTGCCTGTTGGTTGTTCCTGGCCGGAGACCCTGCCATCCCAGCCTTTACCACCTTCACTCGTACTGAAAATAAGCTGGCCCCAGCGATTATAAATTCTGAAAAAATTCAGTTGCTTGATGCCCACAAGAATAGGACGTATCACATCATTGTGAGTATCCCCATTCGGAGTAAATCCGGAAGGAACAAAAATTTCCGGGCCAGTTTTAAAAACTTTTACGGAAATATTATCCTCACTATAACATCCAATGGCATTGGTGGCTCGTACAATATAGGTGATCGACCCAGCCTCTATTGATGAATTTAAAGTAGCAATCGGATTTTGAACAGTTGTAGAACTCAAACCCATGGCCGGCGACCACGTGAATTGGTAAGCACTGGGATTATTAATAGTTGCGTTTAATTGAAGCGGCTGATTGGCTACAATCATTGTATCATTTCCTGCAAAAACTTGAACACGGGGTGCTACATTTACATGAAATGTATCAATCAACGCATTAGGACAACCGTTATTATACACTGTAAGAATATAATTAGTAGTTGATATGGGTGATGCAGTTGCTTGAATATGGAAAGGAAGCGAACTAATGTTTCCATTACCTTGGTTGGTTAATGTACCAGCAGGGCTCCATGTATAGGAAGCGCCCTTATTGATGGTAACGTTCAACGGCGCAGTTTTCCCATAGCAAATAAAAACAGAATCGGGATTAATAGCAACACTAGGAAATTCTGCGTTCAACAAATGAACTGAAGCAACAGAACTGGTATCGGCAGGGCAAACACCACTCTTGACAATAACCCTGTAATAAATATCAGAACTAATTCTATTTGTATTGAATGTAGAATCGGTTTTTACTGGTAAAAAATTAGTCCAGTTCAACTGGTCAAATGATTGCTGCCAGTTGGCAACACCTCCTGTATTCCCTTTTAATTGAAATTTGCTGTTGCTGGTTTGTCCAATACAAATATTTGTATTGTCCGGGCTTAAAGTACCACCCACACTTTTGGGATCAACGATTATGCTTGCAGCCTTACTCGTATCAACATTGCATTCACTTCCGTTTTGTACAATTGCTTTATACATTGTAGTGCTCGTCAGGTTTTGTGCTGTATAATTTGTACCTGTATTAGAAATAGCATTCCATTGATTACCATCAGTTGAGTACAGCCACTTTAAAATATTGCCAACCGATCCATTTAATGCCAATTGAGTAGTGTTTGTCCCGGTGCAAACCGATGAATTACTGAGGACCTGCCCAGCCACAGTTGGCGGTGTGACCGAAACAGGAAAAACATCTTTCAGGTCGGCACAACCATTTACTTCACGTACCGAGATATTTCCACTTGTGGTCCCTGGTGTTACTTTAATAATATTGGTATTGCTCCCCGAATTGATGGTCCATCCCTGTGGTACAGTCCAGCTATAAGTGGCGCCGGCTAATGCAGGCACCGAATAGGTAGTAGTCACATTTGCACAGGCTTTTGTATTGCCACTAATCTCAAGTCCGGCGCAGGTGTTACGCAACGCAACATAAGCATAAGCAAAATGAGCACCAGGTAAACAGTTGTCGGCTTCAAATGTCAGGTTTACCTGCTGTCCACGGTAAGGCGCTAAATCAAAAGTTACTTCTGTCCACCCCTTTGTCCATACATCATACAAAAGTGTTCCGGCATTATTTTGCGTGCCCGCATGTGACAGGAATGGAAGATCACTAAGGTAAAAACCGTTTGCCAAGGCTTTGGCAGTATCCAATGTTGCCCCGGTGCCGCTGCCATTGCCCCCGTTGTTATTGGTAGCATTATCAAGTGTAGGAAGATAATACTTAGGAGAAGCACAGTCAATGACATTTCCGCTCACACTTAAGGTAGCCTTGAACATGGGCTGCTCATTCGAATTATGTGTGCCATTTTCCAGTACCATAGCATAGGCATAAGTCATGGTATAAGGTTCCGAAGTCGAACCTGCAGGCACATTGATGTTATAAGTTATTGACCTGCTAAATCCGCCAGGGTTTGGTATATTGGCACGAAGATCATAGGATGTAGCCGTAGAACCGAGTTGCACGGAATAGTTATAGGAATACCCATTGATAGTAGGAATGGTGGGAAACTTTCCAAAAGGATCTGTGGAAGAAGAGGTGATTACTTTGATACCGTTTGTTGAAATATTGTATTCTTGAATAGTAGAAACACCGCTATTAGGGGCGGGAAAATTTTGACTCGCCCCATTCAACAGGCCGGTTTTAGCCGACCAGAATGATAGATCTCCTGTTGCAAAATTAACATTTGCCGGACAGGCTTGTGTTTGACTACAGGCTGTAGAATAGTTGAATATACCCACAATACAAAGCAGCCACACCATCAATTTATAATACATAAGCAGGGGATAGTATAATTTTCACTTGGACGTCAAGTTAAAGCACGAGTTTAAGAAACACAACTACTATAACAGTTTATTGGGAATAATTATGATTATGTTGTGAGACGCTCATGCGACAGGTCTTCTGCTTTGCTGCTATCACGCTCTAAGCCCTCGGTACTGAATTCCAGGTATGCATTCACGCCACCGCCCTCATCGGTACTCAATTCCATGTTCCCATTCAAAGCACTGATACGTCGTTTGAGTGATTCCAGTCCCATGCCACTGGATTGCGCAGGCTGCTTGGTAAGCCCAATGCCATTGTCCTCGATGGAAACGGAGAGCACAGTCTCCTGTATACTTAATTGTACTGTGGCTTCGGTGGCTTTGGAGTGTTTGAAAATATTATTGAGTAGTTCCTGCACAATGCGGTAAACTGATAATTCAAAACTGCCGACAAAACGTTGTTCCTCACCAATAAAAAAGTAATGGACCTGCAGTGATGTACTGCTGATATTGGTGCAATAACGCTGAAGAGCCCGGTCCAGGCCGTGTTGTAGCAAGACTTCCGGCATCAGGTTGTGCGAAGTCTTGCGCACTTCTGCAGTGGCCTCGTCCAGGAGCTCAGTGGCTTTTGTATAGCCTGCCGATGCTCTTTCACCCCCACTTGACGACAAATGCATCTTTACCGCAGCCAGCATGCCGGCAACTCCATCGTGCAGGTCTTTGGCAATGCGACTCCGCTCTTTCTCCTCACCCTGCATCAGCGCTTGTAACAACTGGATCTCTTTTTCCTGCTGCAACGCCCGTAATTGACTTTCATGGAAACGGCGTTTGTTCCTGTATTGCACATAAATCAATGTAGCCACCAGTAAGGCAACAATGGAACTCACCAACCCTAAAAGCGCTTGCTGCCGGCTCTTTTGCAATAAAAGTTCCTTTTGTGCCAGTTCTTTTTCTTTTTGCGCGGTTTGGTATTTGGTCTCTTTTTCCGCTATGATATGGTTGTTGGCAAGCTGGATCACCGAATCCTTAAGGCGAAATCGATTTTCAAGATGTTGATAAGCAGCCTTATAATCACCAGTTTTAAAATAAGCGTTGGCCAATTCTTCTTCGATGTCACTTTTGTATTTGAGCGCACCATCCTCTGCCACCCCATTGTAGGCATTTTCCAACAGCTGAATCACCTCCTTGTATTCGCCCTTCCTGGCCAAAGCCAGGGCCAGCGAATGAGTGGCTTTGAAAATGCGATAGTCGCTATTTGCCACATTTGCACACTGTAACGCCTTTCGCAGCATGAGCACCGCAGAGTCTATCCTATCAAGCGTATATAAGGCATACCCATAACTTTGATACCCGGCAGCCAGGTGAAAATTATCTTTAGTGGCCTTGCTCAATTCCAATACTTCTTTCCCGACGTTCAAAGCCTCATTTTCTTTCCCCATTGCCGTCAACAAATCTGACAAGTTATTTAAAACATCTACCAGTTCGGAAGTGTCTTTTGCCTGCCTGCAAATGTTCTCTGCTTTTCTTAAATAGGTTAAAGCCTTCGCATTATTTAAAAATAAATCAGAGTAAGTGCCTGCAAAGTTGTTGTATTGAATCGCTAATGAATGTAGAATATCCTTCCGTGACGCAGAAGAAGATTGCAGCAGTTTCTCCAGAATGGCGACAGCTGCTAACCTGGCGTCTACCGCCCGGTCGCCTTGCCCGGTCGATTCGTATATATCAGCCATATTGCCAAGGCATTTCGCAATCCCCCTATCATCCTTGGCCTGACGGTAGAAAATAATCGCTTTGTTGTATAGATTGGCAGCAGAAGCATGTTTGCCCGCTTCAAGATCAATAAAAGCAAGATAAGAATAGCCTGTTGCTATCCCCTTGGCATACTGAAGACCCTGACTGGTCTTCAGCAAGGCTGAAGATGCCTGCCGTGACAAATCCTTATCCTGGTGCACCATTTTTTTGGCAAACGCCGATAACTGCTGCACTTTTATGGTGTCGTCCTTTAGCGAAAGGAGTTTTGTTAATTCGTCATCCTGGGCTCGAACAGCCGTTTGTGCAAAAAGAAAAATGGGTACAAAAACAAAAAATTGCAATAAATAGGGGTGAATTGATTTCATGGCTTGTATGGTAAAGTTAAAAAAAAAGAGCCGGCACTAATACCAGCTCTTTTTTAGAATTGCTTTTATTGCCAGCCACCCCCTAGGTCGCGGTAAATATTGACTACTGCATTCAACTGTTCTTTTTTGGTTTCTACTAATTCCAGTTTTGATTCTAATGCATCTCTCTGGGTCATTAAAACTTCGAAGTAATCAGCCCGTGCAGATTTGAATAGGTCATTGGCTATATCTATAGAATTAGTGAGCGTATTCACTTCTTTGGACTTCAGATCATAGCTCTTTCCGAGATTGTCTATATTCGAAAGCTGGGTGGAAACTTCGAGATAGGCATTTAAGATACTCCGCTCATAGTTATACATCGCTTGCAATTGGCGCGCATTGGCATTGTTAAACTCCGCCTTGATCGCACTCTTGTTGATAAGCGGTCCTGCCAGGTCGCCGGCTAGAGAATACAACAAAGACTCGGGTAACTTTACCAGGTAGGTTGGCTTAAACGCCTGGAAGCCTAAGGCGGCTGAAATCCCAAAGGAGGGATAAAATTCTGCCCTGGCAACTTGTACATCCAGCTTGGCTGCGGCTAAATCCAATTCTGCCTGTTTAATATCTGGCCGGTTAGACAGCAATTGAGAAGGAATCCCGGACTTCACCGTCGCAGGAATCAAACCCATAAAGCTGCTTTGATCTCTTGGTATTGCCTGGGGATACCGGGCCAGCAGGAAGTTGATTCTGTTCTCGGTTTCCTTGATCCTTTGAAGGATGTCAAACTCCATTGCCTGGGTTTTCAGCACTTCAGCCTGGAACTTTTGAACGGCTAGTTCGGTAGCCCTGGTAGCCTCTTTCTGGATCTTTACGATCTCCAGTGCATTCTTTTGGAGCTCAATGGTTTGTCGAACAATCTCCAGCTGATTATCCAGGGCCATCAATTCGTAATAGGAATTGGCAACCTCGGCTACCAGGTTGGTGATCACAAAGTTTTTGCCTTCAACAGTTGATAAATACCGGCTTATTGCAGCTTTCTTGGCGTTGTGCAGCTTTTTCCAGATATCCACCTCCCAGTTCGCATAGGCTGCAGCGGTAACGTCCGTCAAAGGATCAGGCATTTCCTTTCCGGGCTTGATTTCCGTAGTGGCGTCGCCTGCACCCTGGCTGGTATATCTACCTACCTTTTCAACACCAATCCCAAGCTTGGCACCAACCGATGGAAGGATTGCCCCCTGCCTGAAACGGATATCATTCCTTGCAATTTCAATTTCCTGCAAAGTGATCATCAGTTCCTGGTTATTTTTTAAGGCTGTGTCGATCAGGTTGACGAGGTTTTTATCAGTGAAAAAGTTTCGCCATTGGATCGCAGACATATTGGTGGTATCCCGGCCATTGTCGAAGGATACGGGAACTGATTTGTTTTCGGCCCGTTGCATGATGGCAGGGACCTTACAACTGGCCATAGCTATGCTTACGCCCAGCATACTAAGACATATATATCGCTTGAGTTTAAACATAGACCTCAATTTTTTCTGTGTGATGCTTAATTTTTTCAGTATGATGATCAATTTCTTCTGTTAATGGATTTTCGTCTTCATCTTTAACAAGGATGTGCCTTTCTGAAATTTTGCCGAATATGTAGTACAATCCGGGTATGATCAGAACACCGAAAACAGTTCCGAAAAGCATACCTCCGGCAGCAGCAGAACCAATTGTCCGGTTCCCAATGGCACCCGGGCCAGAGGCAAAAACTAATGGGATCAATCCTGCAATAAAGGCAAACGAGGTCATCAGGATCGGACGGAATCTTACTGCTGAACCCTCAATTGCCGCCTTGAATACCGAATCTCCTGATCGGTGTTTCTGAACGGCAAACTCCACGATCAATACGGCATTCTTACCCAGCAGACCAATCAACATCACCATAGAAACCTGTGCATAGATGTTGTTCTCCAATCCTAATAATTTCAGGAGGAAGAAAGCTCCGAAAATACCAGCAGGAAGGGAAAGAATTACCGGGAAAGGCAGCAGGAAGCTTTCGTACTGGGCAGCCAGCAGGAGGTAAACGAAGGCCAAACAGATAAGGAAGATGTAAACGGCTTCATTGCCACGGGCCACCTCATCGGCAGATATACCGGCCCAATCTATACCGAATCCTCTGGGCAGTTTGTTTTTAGCCACTTCAGCAACCGCATTGATAGCCGAACCGCTACTGTATCCTGGTGCTGCCGCGCCACTGATCTCCGATGCATTGTACATATTGTGCCGCGTGATCTCTGATAAGCCATACACCTTTTCCATTTTCATGAAAGCGGAAAAGGGCACCATTTCATCGCGGTCGTTCTTCACATAGAGCTTCAGGATATCCTCAGGCAGTTGGCGGTATTGAGGATGGGCCTGCACCATTACCTTGTACTGGCGTCCATATTTGATAAAGCTAGTCTCGTAGTTACTACCGATAAGCGTAGAAAGCGTATTCATCGCATTCTCTATGGTCACCCCTTTTTGCTGGGCGATGTCGTTGTCTATGCGCAGCATAAACTGCGGATAGCTGGCACTGTAGAAGGTAAATACAGATGACAGTTCAGGGCGTTTACTTAGTTCCTGTACAAAGTCATTGCTCACTGTTTCCATCTTCTTGTAGTCACCGCTACCAGCCTTGTCCAGCAAGCGCAATTCGAAACCACCTGCCGCACCATAACCAGGCACTGCCGGTGGCTGGAAGAATTCGATCGTTGCCCCAGTGATGTCTTTTGATTTCTCTTCCAGTTCTTTGATCACTTCCTGGACAGAATGTTTCCGGTTTTCCCAGCCTTTCAGGTTGATCAGGCAGGTTCCTGAGTTGGCTCCTGTTCCTTCGGTCAATATCTCGTAACCAGCAAGGGAAGAAACGGATTGTACGTCTTCCATGTCTTCAGCTATCTTCTGTAGTTTCTCAGCTACCTGGTTGGTCCTTTCCAATGATGAACCCGGAGGAGTTTGAATAACGGCATAGAACATGCCCTGGTCTTCATTCGGGATAAAGCCCGAAGGAAGGTTGTTGCTCAGCAGCCAGGTGCCGCCGCAGAATGCGATCAGCATACCGAAAGTGATCACCCTCCTGTTCACAATGGCACGCAGCACCTTCTGGTACCTTCCTGTGAGCCTGTTGAACCAATTATTAAACCCGTCAAGCATCCTATTCAGTACGGTCTTCTTTCTAGGCTTTCCGTGGTTATTCTTCAGCATGATGGCGCAAAGAGCCGGTGTTAGGGTCAGCGCCACAACCCCTGAAAGGATAATTGCAGTAGCCATGGTGATAGAGAACTGACGGTAGAAGATACCCACAGGACCTGACATGAAGGCAACGGGGATGAATACCGATGCCATGACAAAGGTGATGGCGATGATGGCCCCACTGATCTCATGCATGGCTTCTTCCGTGGCCTTCAAGGGCGAAAGGTGCTTGGCTTCCATCTTGGCATGCACGGCCTCTATCACAACGATGGCGTTGTCCACTACAATACCAATCGCCAGCACCAGGGCGAATAACGTAATGAGGTTGAGCGTGATGCCAAAGAATTGCATGAACATGAACGTACCGACCAGTGATACCGGTACGGCAATGGCGGGGATCAGGGTAGAGCGCCAGTCACCAAGGAAGATGAATACCACCAGGCCTACCAGTATGAAGGCTTCCACCAGTGTATGTATTACCTTTTCAATGGAAGCATCGAGGAACTTGGAAACGTCATAACTGATCTCATAGTCCAAACCTTTGGGAAAGGAAGTGGCCTTGATCTCTTTCAGCTTGGCCTTTACATCCTCAATTACCTGGCTGGCATTACTACCATAGGATTGCTTCAATACAATGGCAGCAGAAGGCTTGCCGTTGAGGGTGGAATAAATGTCGTACATGGAGCTTCCGAACTCTACATCCGCAACATCTTTCAGGCGCAGTATCTCACCATTGGGGCTGGATCTCAGGATGATGTTTCCATATTCTTCCTTCGTACTGTACCTTCCGGGATATTTCAATACATATTCAAATGCCTGCGACCGCTTACCGGAGCTTTCACCAGTTTTTCCGGGTGAGGCTTCCAGGCTTTGCTCATCCAGTGCTTTCATCACTTCATCGGCAGATATCTTATAGGCCAGCATGCGGTCGGGCTTCAACCAGATACGCATGGCATATTCCCGGTTACCAAGGATATCGGCAACACCAACCCCATTCACCCTTTTCAGCTCTGATAAGATATTGATATCAGCGAAGTTGAAGAGGAACTTCTGATCCATGTGGGAATCATTACTGTATAGGTTGATGTACATGAGCATGTTGGATTCCTCGCGGGTAATCTTTACACCCTCACGTACCACTAGGGGCGGCAGTTTATTGACCACCGAAGCAACCCGGTTCTGCACGTTTACCGCCGCCAGGTTAGGGTCGGTGCCCAGGTTAAATACTACCTGAATGGTAGCTTCACCATCATTACCGGCATCGGAGGCCATGTATTTCATTCCGGGTATTCCATTGATCGCCCTTTCGAGGGGAATGAGTACCGCCTTGGTCATTAACTCGCCGTTTGCGCCGGGGTATTCTGCTGTGACATTCACCTTGGGCGGTGAAATGGAAGGGAATTGGGTTACCGGTAATTTGGTAATGGCCAGGATTCCCATGAAGACAATAATGAGCGATATTACTATCGACAGGACAGGCCTGTGTATAAACTTATTAAACATTGGTTTACGCTTTTAGAGATTGAACCACTATTCTGCATATAATTTCAGGCGGGCAATAACATCCTTAGGTGCAACAAATTCAGATTCGATCTTGTCATTGTCTTTCACCTTCTGTACGCCCTCCAGCAGTATCTTATCGTTTTCTGAAAGGCCGCTTTCTACCACATACAAATCAGGCATTTCATTGCTGATGGTAATGTTTCTCGATCTTACCACATTGTTTTTGTCAACGACAAAAACATATTTCTTTTCCTGTATCTCGTAGGTCGCTTTCTGTGGGATAATCAATGCATTGCGGAGTGGAACAGTCATTTGAACCTTACCTGTCTCACCATGCTTCAATAATTTGTCGGGATTCGGGAACTTTGCCCTGAACGCTATATTTCCTGTCTCACTGTCAAACTCGCTTTCAATGGTTTCCACAACTCCTTTATAAGGCAAAAGCTGGCTGTTTGCTAAAACCAGGTTTACCTTGTTATTTACGCTTGCTTTAGCGTCGGTCTTATAATTAAGATACTCCGGCTCAGATACATTAAAATAGGCGAACATCTGGCTGTTATCTGAGAGACTGGTTAACAATTCTCCTTCATCAATAAGACTTCCCAATTTTAATGGGATACGGTCGATGGTGCCATCAAATGGAGCCCTGATCTCGGTAAACGACAGGTGGAGTTTGGCTAGTGCTACTTCTGCATTTGCCTGGTCCAATTTTGCCTGCGCCATTGCCAGCTCGTTTTTGGAGACCACGTTTTTATCGGCCAGCGTTTTTGTATTTTGTAACTCAATTGATGTTGCTTTGGCTTCCGCCTCCGCTTTCAGGAGTTCAGCCTCGTAAATCTTCGGCATGATCCTGAACAAGACCTGGCCGGCTTTTACAAACTGGCCTTCATCAACATAAATATTTTGCAGGTAGCCCTTTTCCTGCGCCCTGATCTCGATGTTCCGTATAGACCTTATCTGCGAAACATACTCCTTGGCAAAAGAAGTATCGACTTTTAAGGGAGCGGTAACCGCATACTTACCGGCTTCCTCCTTTACTTGTTTTTCAGACGTACAGCTTGTATGGCACAAAATGGCACACAAGCCCATAAGCATAACAATTCTGTTCATGGTATTAAGTGAAATATTAAACGATGGGATAATCAGGAATCGAAGATTCCCCGGAATGTAAAAGCCTTCAGTCAGCGTAGTGATCTCTGAATCGATCTGCAGGAGTTAAATGTCAACTACATCTACCAGGCATGTATCAAACACACCTTTGGCAACTGAAGAAAGTAAAGTTTTGATATAGTCTAAATTCTTAAGACTCTTTGTACAATGTACTTATGAGAGTTTATAGTGGATAGATGCTCACAAATAGGAAGAGTATCTTCAGAGCTGTGGTAGGAGTAATTTAAAATAAATGCGTAAGAAAAGGCTAAAAACGTCTTGGCCAGTAAAATACGCTTCTTGAAGAGATTTTCGTCACCTTCATCATCGTCACTGAAAAGATCAACGCTTTCATCGACTAAGTCGACAATCGTGGTTACAAAGTATTCCTGGTTTGTAGTTAGCTGCTCCGCCTGTTGCCCTTTTCCAATACTTTGAGCAGGTGAATAGAAAACTTTGTAGGCATGAGCAGTCGCCTGAGCATTTTCATGCCCACCCAACAAGAGGAAAAACAGGCTCAATAAATAAATACCTACAAGTCTCATTTAGGGAGCAAAAATAACGGATCAGCTCAAAGAGCCGAAATTCTCATCTTAAATCTTCGTGAAAATCATCTTAAGAATCGTTACAATGTCATTCCGCCGTCGAAAACAAATCCTGAACTTCCTGAGAATCACTACAAACCGTTTGGTGTGCACCCTTCTTAATCTGGATATATGGCTGAGACTTCTATTCGGTTGTTATCAGGATCAAGAGTTTCAAACTCATAATACCCATCCCCTGTTTTTCTTGGACCACTTAGAATTGGGTAACCGTCAGCACGCAATTGGTCAGCCTTTTGATCGACCTCTCGGATACTATCAACACCAAATGCTATATGGATAATTCCTTTATACTGTGCCTGTATTGTATCATTCTGGTTGGCAGGTATACTTTTCATTGACATTAGTTCCAGTCTTGCTCCTGATTGGAATCTAAGAAAGTAGCTCTGAAATCCTTTTTTTTCATTAGTATACTTGGCGTTAGGTATTCCTCCAAAATAACGCTGATAATATGCTTTCAGTGCCTCTAAATCATCTGTCCAAATAGCAACATGTTCAAGTTTCATGATTCCTGAATAAATAATATGATTTTACCGAAGATCCAATTGGCACACGGTTCTCGCAGCTTTGAGAAGGCAGGGAAGCCTGGGATACTATTCCTGAACTTATGCATTGCTGCTGAATAGTTGTTTGCCGTTTAAAGATAGTGCTGAAACCCTGTTTTGTCAAAGCTGCTATGTTAGCCGCATTATTTCAACAATTCTTTAAATGCCATTGGGCTAATTGCCACTCAATATCTTCTTCCATTCGGTAATCAAAGCCTCGGGGTGAGCTATTGTTTTCAATAATATTCTGTAGCTCTTGATTGGCAACTTCTGGCTCAAACACTCGCCAAATAAGTTCTCTTGTCTTGTTCCAGGTTATCCTTGCTAAGAACAAAGCATTAGGTTTTTCTGGATTTGCACCTTTTATCAGTGTATCCAATTTTTCTCCGAATGGATCAACGACTTCTCTTTCGGCACCAGAAGGCATTCCATTTTCAATCAATTCATCAAAATCTATTAATATGGAAAGATGCCAGGCAAAAACTTCCTTTGGTTCAAAGTTTCTTAATGATAAATTAATTACTCCAACTCCAGGCAATCCGTCCTGAATAAACTCAATAATGGAATATTTCTCTTTTGGAATAACTACTCGGAATTGTTTCATAAAGTTCTGACTAACCTTTCTCGCAGCTTTGTTAAGGCAGGGTAGTCTGGGTTACTGCACTTTACCTATGCACTGCTGCTGATTAGTATTTTACAGGTCTAAGATAGCACTGAAGCTCTGCTTTGGCAAAACTGGTATGTTGCCTGCTGGCGCTCATGTACCTACAGCAACATACCATCGGTAATAAAAATATTACCTGGTTTTTGTTATTGGGGTAATATTTTTATTACCTTTATAGCCTAAACTTCATTAACACATGACAGCATCATTCCTTATCAGCTATCTTGAAAGAGCTGGCTGGCAGCAAGTTCGTCAACAAGGCATCCACCGCATTCTTTCCCATCCCAGCCATCCGAACCTTCTTTCAATCCCCGACTTAGGAGAACAAGCCTTAAAACCAAGCCTCGTGAATGACATTTGCCGGGAAGCAGGGCTGAAAGGCAGAGTGCATAAAGAACAATTTAGCCCAAGAGGAATTGTAACCATGGTTAGGAATGTTTTAGGGCTATCCCGGTAATTGCAAAAATGTTTCATATGCAAGCGTCAACAATCCTGCCTGTGCGCATTGATTGGGAGGAACATAAGTTTGGAGCACAGGTGAAAGCTCCTGGTTTTTTACTCACCACACAAGGCGAGACAGTACCGGGTGTGCTGGAGAACTTACGTAATCTACTCGCAGATTATCTGGCGCATGAGGGTAAAAGCAATCCAGAGTGGCAAAACATAAAAGCTGAAGAGATTAGGTTCGAATGTGAATATGACTTGGCGGCTTTTTTTGAACACTTCAAAGAGTTGAAAATATCAGCCATTGCGGCTCGGGCAGGTATCAACCCTAATCTTTTGCAGCAGTACGTTTCAGGCAACAAGCGAGCTTCGGAAAGTCAAGCAAAAAAGATTCAGGCAGCCGTTCACCTCTTAGCCAATGAACTAAAACAGATTGCTTTAAGCTAAGGGACGGGCGTGATTATATCAGGAGTAAGGTTAATGATAGTTGAGGTTTACGCTTGCAGGCAACAGTAGATAAATTTACGAACCAACCTCATCTAGGCAAGTGTATTTTTCATAGCTCTATAACGAGCTGATTTGCATAGTCTTCCATAAACTTCTTCATTCACTTTTTTTTACCCAGTCTGCATGAGCCCATCTGTAGTGCTTAACTGAAAACAACAAAAACGAACTAAATTCTATCCCTTAACGCTCTAAATCTGCAATACTTCTAAGCCTCCCGGCTCCTTTCTAGAAACATCCACCACCTCAAGCCCCACTGCCTCTTCTTTCTGCCACCATACCTTCCAATCCCCCCTCTGCTCACAACCATTCACCCCACCAACAATCCCAATGAATAATTCCCCCTTCACCACCCTTACATCCGCCATCTCCCTTCTGCCTGTGCTCATCATCCCTCTGACTGCCAGCTGCTTCCTCAGCCACTGCTTGTCCCCCTGCATCCTCATATACAACCGGATGCCCGCCTGGTAGACATGCTTCCGCTTCTTCCTCGGCAATGTCTTTCGGAAGGCCTTCTTCCTTTCAGGATCACTGATGATCCACCTTGCATACACCACCGCCTCTTTGAACAGATTCCTGCATTCCCTTTGCTGTTCAGAAGCTATAATCCCACTCATATCCGGGTAGCGGGTCACGATGATCCTTTTCTTCCACTTCTTTTTCTTGTTGCCCCTGTAGTGTTTCACCACAAAGCACTTCCCAATCGAGCCCCTGATGATACCCAGCAGCAGCCGGGACATCACTTTGCCAACTACTACTACTAGGCGGGTCCTGTTGTCAATGTAAAGCTGTTTCATCTTTTTCATTTACTCCCTAAAGCTAGGGCTGCCCATCCACCCCTCCAACCCCTCTGGCCGTTTTGGCAGCAAATGGCAGGAAATGACCGCTTTTGTCCGCTTCCCCTTCAGCTTTCCAGCAGGGATCCTTCGTACCTCAAGTATACCTGAAGCATACCATCAGTATACCTAGAGTATGACAACAGTATGCCCCCTTCGTTCCTAAACCTCAAAAAAGCATCTTTTCTTCCCCTTTCTCAATCTCCAATAAAACCCGGACTCCTCCATCAAAAAATCCTATTCCTCCCTTTCTAATCGTGCAAATCCGCGGTTCATCTTTCGTTGCTCAGCCCTACCTGAGCCCTACTGAATCCATAGCTAAGCCTAGGAAAAGCCTAGAAAACCACTTTTACACCACATTATCCTAATATCCCAATATCCCTCCCCTCATTTTACATTTTAGATTCTACATTTTACATTTCCTCCCAATCCCTGAAATCCTCCCAAATCCAGGTTCAGACATTCGCCATTCATTTTTCACATTTGCTTTTCTTTCTATCGCTTACTTTTGGAAGATCGTAATCTTTTATGAAGAAATTTATCTATATTCTGGTAGGGGTGCTCGGATTTGCACAGATTGGCCTTGCCCAAAACAAAAAAATTGTTGCCGATAAAATCATAGGTATTGTAGGCGACCGCATTATCCTGCAATCTGACATAAAAAATGCCATCTCCGACATGCAGCGCCAGGGAGGCAACGTTCCTGAAAATGCAGAATGCATGCTCCTCGAACAAGCCCTGATCTCCAAGGTCATGATGCTCCAGGCCGAAAAAGACTCCCTCCCGGTTTCTGAAGAAGAAGTGGAAGCAGACCTCGACCTCAGGGTTCGTGAGTTCATCCGCATGTACGGTACCCAGCAGGCGCTGGAGGAAGTTGCAGGAAAAACCATCTACCAGATCAAAGACGATGCGCGCGAATCTGTTAAAGAACGTAAACTCGCAGAAGCAATGCAGCGCAAGATCATGGAAGGTGTGAAGATCACCCCCACAGAAGTAAAAGCTTATTTCGATCGCATACCCAAAGACAGTCTGCCTTTTTACGAATCTGAATACGAGATCGGCCAGATCGTTGCCTATCCGAAAGCTTCCCGCGACATGGAAAAGTACGTGATCGACGAACTGAACAACTATAAAAAACAGGTTGATTCAAGACTCACCACCTTCGACCAGCTGGCAAAACGCTACTCAGAAGATCCGGGTTCAAAAGATAGAGGCGGTCAGTACCAGATCAACCGCAACGAAAAATCCTGGGATCCGGCTTTTATGGCAGGTGCCTTCAGGTTAAAGAATGGTGAAATTTCACCCGTTATCAAAACGAAGTTTGGCTACCACCTTATTCAAATGGTAGAACGCAATGGAGATGAAGCCATCGTCCGCCATATTCTTCGCATTCCCCCGGTAACCGATATCGAGGTGGCGGAAGCTACTTCCAAACTGGATTCTGTTCGGGCTAAACTGATTGCCGGTACTATAGACTTTCCGGTAGCCGCTGGTAAATACAGCGAAGACGAAGCAGCTAAATATGCCGGACCTTTTATCTCCGGCCGCTCCGGCTCCAGCTTTGTTACCATCGACGAATTGGATAAAGAATTGGTTGCCTCTCTTGATAAACTGAAAATTGGCGAGTTCTCCCAACCTTTAACTTTCACCGACGATCGCGGGAAAAAAGGTGTGCGCATTCTCTACTTGAAGTCCAGGACCCAGCCTCACCGCATGAACGTTAAAGATGATTATGATAAAATTGCACAACTAGCGCTGGAAGAAAAGAAATATGCAGCAATGGAAAAATGGATGAACACACGCATCCCATCTTATCATATCATGATCGATTCACCCAATGCTGTATGTCCTCAATTACAAAAGTGGACATCTACTCCTAAACCAACAGCCAGCAATCAATAAAAACACAACGAATTCAACCTTCAAAAGCCTGCTCACCAAATGCAGGCTTTTTTATTTCTACCCTATTCGTCATTCAAACCACTCGTCCCAACCTAAGTATTTCCCCGTATTAGAAACAAATACATCAATATTTTCTTTTAATTGTGTAAGCCGCTTTTTAATTTCGGCTTCCCTTTGACGATATATGACCGAACCCCTCAATAACATTAAGATGTAATCCGATGCTATCCTGTGCAACCTCTGCTCTTGAAATTGATGCTGAGAAGGTTAATTACCTTTCCTCATTTCATCAATTGCCCCTGTCCTGTTGGTTGGTCAGCCAAAAGGATTTAAAAATATTGGCCGCTAATCCTATGGCGGCAGCAGTTTACCAATACAGCGAAGCAGATTGGAACGGTCTCAATTTCATCAACCTTTTCGCATCAGTTACCCACGATCAGTTGCTCGTCTTCTTACAACAACCTTCCGAAAACGGTCAGATTTTCTTTATGCACAAAAAGGGAGGGGAGAAGCTCCTGGCAAAACTGTATGTATCCCAAAAGATCTACCAGGAACAACGGGTTTGGCAAATCACTGCAGTCAACGCTTCCACAACAAGCATTTCGTTACAAAAAGACATGACAAACAGTATAGACCTGTACAAACTCTATATGCAAAGCCCGGAATGCACCTGGTGTTATGAGCTTGAAATCCCGCTACCTGTTAAAAGCAATACCGCAGAATTGGTAAGCCATTTAGAAAAGTACGCCTATCTTATAGAATGTAACTACAATACGGCCCATCTGCTGGGGAAAAACTCACTATCTGAAATCATTGGTTTGCGACTCAACAGGGTCTTGGACTTTACACGGCCTGAAGTATCCGAAATATTCAGATCATTTGCTCAGAACAATTACCGGCTAAGCAACGTAGAGTTGGATATAAAAGATCTGAACAACAATAATATAAACATTTCCAGCAACTTCTTTGGCGTCATTGAAGATGGTGCGCTGGTTAGAATCTGGGGCATCAACCTCAATATTACGGAAAGGAAAGAGGCCGAAAAGAAAATAAGACTGCTCGCCTGTCTGGTCGAAGAAACTTTCGACGTATTATCCGCAATGGACCTGGATTGGAAACTTGTATCCTGGAACAAAGGCGCTGAGAAATTATTTAAAATTACCAGTAAAGAGATCATAGGTAAAAACATCCGCGAGTTCATTCCGGACTTTATCTATCGCAATACTTGCCGTGACGAAGTCCGCAGGATCTTAAATGAAACAGGCTTCTGGCAAGGTGAAATGTCATTCACCCGTCCCGCAGATAAAAAGCTGATCACCCTTCAGGCCCATTTCAAACAATTAACTGACGAAAACGGCTCGTGCGCAGGCTACGTTTTTTCAGCTACAGATATTACAGAAAAAAAGGAATCGGAGCTGCAATTAAGGGAAACAGAAAACAGGTTTGTCGAAATTGCTGATTTCGCCCCTGTGATCATTTGGATGACGGATCATCAAAACAAACTTACTTATGTAAACAAAGCCTGGCTACAATTCACGGGAATTTCATTGAAGGAAATGAAAGAGATAGGTTGGCACAACTTTATCCATCCTGATGACCTTGAAGCAGTAAAGCACATTTATGCAAAGAACATTCAAACGATTCAGCCCATAAATGCCGTCTACAGGCTTATGCATCATAGCGGTGAGTACCGCTGGATCATGGACAAGGCTAAGCCAAGGATATTACAGGATGGCACGTTCATGGGTTATATTGGTTCAATTGTCGACATCCACGATCAAAAGATTAAAGAAGACCAGCTGCGTTACCAGGCCACTATGTTGGAGCATATCTCCGACGTGATCATCACTACCAACCTCGATCACCAGGTGTTATCATGGAATAATGTGGCAGAAGAGGTCATCGGGATCAAATCAGACGGCGTCAAAAGCAAATTGCTATACCAGTTTGTAAATTTTGATTCCGGGAAAACACACCTGCAGGTACTGGCAGAACTTTCAACCTCAGGCACTTGGAAAGGAGAAGTCTCTGTTACTAATCAATACAATGGTAATAAGAGACATTTCTTTTTCACAATGTCTTACCTCACAAACAATGACGGGAAAAAAATCGCTATTATGAGCGTAGGCCGAGATATTACAGAGCGGAAAAAGGCAAGTGAGAAATTGATACAGAGTGAACAGTTTTACCGCAACCTGATTGCAGATTCTGCCAACGGCGTACTGATTACAGACGTCAATGGCACGCTTAAATTCGCTTCTAATGCTGTCCACAGCATTTTGGGATATGACAGCGAAGAAGTCTTGGGAGTCAACTGTTTTGCTTTTATCCACCCTGAGGATACAGCCCTGGCCCAGGAATCTTTTCAGCGCGAAGTAAAAGAGAACCCTATCGTTAAGTCTATCGAGATCCGTTTGAAAAAACGCAACGGAGAATGGCTATGGTGTCTTGTGCGCGGGCACAACCAGTTGCAGAACTCTTATGTTAAGGGCATCGTCATTTATTTCCACGATAATACAGCCAATAAAAAAGCTAGTGACGCATTGGTAGAGAGCGAACACCGCTTTCGTACGCTGATACGCGATATACAGGTAGGCGTGGTGCAGCTGGATGCAAGATCCCACGTCCTCCTGAGCAATAGAGCCATTCACGAAATGTTCCTCGTAACAGAAAATGAGATCCTGGGTAAAAGCATTTATTCCTTTGCAGGTGATGTTATTGATGAAAAAGGAGAACAGTTTGCTTTCGAGGATTGTCCCGTGTACAAAGCTACACATCATAAAACCCAGGTCAACGACGTGGTTATGGGCATTCTAAGGCCTAAGAGTGGAGATAGGATATGGGTCATGATGAACGCAGATCCCATCCTCGACGAGGCAGGTAACCTCTTGCAGGTGATATGCTCCATTAAAGACATCGGTGAGCGGAAAAAACTGGAAAACAAATTAATTGCAGAACAAATAAGCCACCAGAAGCAACTGACAAAGGCAACCATCGACGGTCAGGAAAGAGAACGCAGGGAAATCGGCAAAGAATTGCACGACAACTTCGGCCAGCAATTAACAACGATAAAACTCTTCCTGGACATGGCCAAAAGCACGGCCGATGACAATACCAACGAAATGATCAGCCTGGCACTAAAGGGCGTTTCTGACGTTATCAATGGTATGCGCCAGATGTCTCGCAACATCATGCCGCCAACCCTTGGCGACCTTGGCCTGATTGATTCCGTCTTCGACCTCATCGAAAGCATCAACCGCACACAGGCCATTAATATAGAATTCGACTTCTTCGAATTCCAGGAAATCTACCTGTCAGATAGCAAACAATTAATGACCTTCCGGATCATTCAGGAACAGCTGAACAACATTATCAAGCACGCCCAGGCAGAGAACGTAACCATCAAATTGTACAACAACGAATTCGAAACCTTCCTCGAAATCATAGACGACGGCAAAGGTTTCGACATCAACACCGTTAAAAAAGGTCTGGGCCTCGCCAACATAAGGAACCGTGCAGAGATCTTCAGCGGCACAGCCACCATCACCTCCTCCCCAGGTAATGGCTGCCATGTCATAGTCTATGTACCCAACAAACAAGAACAGGTCCAATAAAAAATCATTTCCCTTCCCTTTCCTGGTGTATGGGAAGGGAAATGATTCCACCACACCCATATGCCATCGACCTGCCAACCATTGTCCACCCCCTTACCACTCCAATTCAACTCCTCCTCCATTCTTCATTCCAATCATTCAGTTAAAACCTTCAACCAACAGTTCATCCTATCACAGAGTAGTTTAACTTTGCGACTTCTCAAAAATTCTCATGAGCGACGCGATAAAACACGAATGCGGTCTGGCATTCATCAGGCTAAGAAAATCTCTTTCCTACTATCAGCAGAAATACCAAACAGTATTGTGGGGTCTCAACAAGATGTACCTGCTGATGGAAAAGCAGCACAACCGCGGCCAGGATGGCGCCGGTCTTGCCTCAGTCAAGCTAAACGTAGAACCCGGTTACCCCTTCCTTAACCGTATTCGTAGTAATCACCCGCAGCCCATTGCAGATATTTTCCGCCAGATTGGGCAGGAATACGCAGAGCTTCAAAAGTATAATAACGATATAGGTAAACATCCTGGCTTGTTGAAAGGCCACTTGTCTCATTTAGGCGAACTGCTGCTCGGCCACCTGCGCTACGGCACCCAGGGAAAGAACAGCGTTGAATTCTGCCACCCATTCATCAAACGCAACACCATCCCTGCCCGCAACCTCGCACTGGCTGGAAACTTCAACCTGATCAATACCGAAGAACTTTTCCAGTCCATAGGTATGGAACCCGGCGACTTCCAGCGCCAGAGCGACCTCGCAGCCTTGATGGAAGTTATCTACCACTTCCTGGTAAAAGCCGATGAACTATCTCCCGGCAAAATGGACATTGTTACCGCCCTGAAAAGAGCACTGCCTATGTTCGACGGCGGTTTCCACGTGGGCGGCATCGTCGGTAATGGCATTGGCTTTGTGTTTCGTGATGCGCACGGTATCCGCCCTTCTTATTATTATATAAACGATGAAGTGATTGTGGCTGCCTCCGAAAGAGCTGCCATCCGCACCACTTTCAACGTAGGCGAAAATGAAGTACAAGAACTGATGCCCGGCCAGGCATTGATTGTATATGAAGATGGTTCTTTCCAGATAGAGCAGGTGCTGGAACCCAAAGAGCGCCGCGCGTGCAGCTTTGAACGCATCTATTTCTCCCGCGGTAGCGACGAAAAGATCTACCGCGAACGCAGTGCCCTCGGATATCACCTGAGCAAACCGGTACTGGAAGCAATTGACTACGACCTGAGAAACACGATCTTCTCATTCATCCCCAACACTGCCGAAGTCGCTTTCTATGGATTGATCAAAGGCTGCGAAGACTACCTGAACAAGATCAAAATAGAACGCATTCTGGCTTGGAATGGCAATGTCGATGCGGAAAAGTTATCAGAAATGATCAACCGTAAGATCCGTATGGAAAAGATCGCCATCAAGGACGTCAAGATGCGCACCTTCATCACCGAAGACGTAAGCCGTTCTGAAATGGTGCAGCACGTATACGACATCACCTACGGTACCGTTCGCAAAGACCTCGACACTTTGGTAGTCATTGACGACTCCATTGTCCGTGGTACTACGCTCAAAGAAAGTATCGTGCGCATGCTCAGCCGCCTGTCGCCCAAACGTATTATCATTGTTTCCTCTGCGCCCCAGATCCGCTATCCAGACTGCTACGGAATCGACATGAGCAAACTGGGTGATTTTATTGCATTCAACGCCGCTGTGGAACTCCTGAAGGAAAGAGGTAAAGAGGATACGCTGAAGGAACTCTACGATCAGTGTCTCCACCTTCTCCACAAAAATGAATTACATACGGTAAACGTGGTAAAGCAGGTCTATAAGAGCTTCACCAACGAGGAGATCACCAAAAAGATCGCAGAACTGATTGTTCCGGCAGACGTAGACCTCCCGGTTGATGTCATTTACCAGGGCATAGAAACCCTGCACATGGCCTGCCCTAACAACCTCGGCGACTGGTATTTCACCGGAAACTATCCGACTCCCGGTGGCAATCGCGTAGTCAACAAAGCCTTCATGAACTACATGGAAGGCCGTAACGTTAGAGGTTACTAAACCAATACAGCTCAAGGCTCATAACAGCCTTCTAATAAATAAAAGAGCACTCAAACAATTCGGGTGATGAGATCGAAGGAGAACCCCTCCCCAAGATCTCATCACCCGGTATTGTTTATAACCCGGAATTACCTATTCTCCTGTTCATCATACACTTTAAACACACATCCTCCCACACCGCTCCCTCTCAGCATTAACAGCAACTGTCCCTCCTCCTCTTTGAAATTCATCAATTTCCACTTAAGTTTAAAGTATGAAAACACTCCTCTTAGTAAGACACGCCAAAAGCAATTGGAACGATCCCGGTATAGACGACATTGATCGTCCACTCAACGACCGCGGAAAAGCAGATGCCCCAATCATGGCTAAACGCTTAAAAAATAAAGGCATCAAAATCGACACCTTTATCTCCAGCCCTGCCAAACGCGCCCAGCGCACAGCCCGTTTCTTCGCCGAAGAATACGGCTTAGATAAAAAGGATATTGTTATTGCAGATAAACTTTACATGGCTACCCCCTCCGCTTTTACAGAAGCCATCAGGGACATTAAAAACAAGCATGACGTAGCCATACTGTTCTCCCACAATCCCGGCATCACGGAGTTTGCCAACACTCTCTCGCAGGTCCGCATCGACGACATGCCTACCTGTTCCATCTTTGCAGTAACAGCAAATACCGACACCTGGGCCGACTTCGAACAAAGCGAAAAGAGCTTTCTATTCTTCGATTACCCCAAAAACCCCATGGAAGCATAACGAATCAACTGGCATAGAGCAAGCACCAATTACCAGCAACCAATGGTCCATTCACCATTGACTATACACTGCTACCTATTTCCGATTTACCAAATATACCCCGCTGAAAATCAACGCTGCAGCTAACAGCTTTTGAACGGTTAGTACTTCGGACAAAACAATCATGGAAATGAGCACGGCAAAAAACGGTTGTGTGTAAATGTAAGTCCCGGTAACCCCGGCCCCAAGATGCTGCAGCCCATAAGCTGTAAAATAATAGGCCAGGAAAGTACCTGTAAAAACAATAGCGAATAGTGAAAGAAAATGTGTGGCATTGAATTGGCCCCATGGAATCTCACTGGCCTCATGCCAGCCGAAAGGCAGGATCATCAAAAAGCCAAACACAAATACCCAACGGATAACGTGCAGGGGTGAATACGCGCGCATTAACGGCTTTACCAGTATAAAATAAGCGCCATACGATATCGAATTGATCAAGATCAATAGATCACCAAGCAAATAATTCGAAGCATGTTGGCTGCTCTCCTTAGTAGCAACCAGCAACGCTGCTCCTGATATGCCCAGCAGCAATCCCGCGCCTTTAGCCAGGTTCAGCCGCTCCTTCAATGCCCAAAAAGCAATAACAGTAATCACCAGGGGTGTTGCAAGCACGAGCAGAGAGGCATGGATGGTAGAAGTGAGTGTAATACCTTTAATAAAAAGTGTTTGGTTGATGGCCACTCCTGTAAGTCCGCACAACAGAAATCGCCCGATATGCTGCTTTTGTATGCGGGCTGAGGTCTTACTCATTAACCACATGATCCAAAACAGGATAAGGCTTCCCCCCACCCTTGCCACGTTAAGAGCATAAGGTCTGATGAGTGCGGGAGAAATATATTTGATGAAAGTATAGTTTGCCGCAAAAAAGAAATTAGTCCCTAAAACCGCCAGGTGTGCTTTTGTAGTCGTTTTCACAATGAGGCGCAAAGCTAATGCAGAATCAGGAGTTAAATGACCACTTTTGACCTGTCTTGTCCACCCCGACTACATACATCCTCGTTGCTGAAGCATACTTGGAGTATGGATACTCCCTACCTACTCCATATCTAAGCCGTACTTAAGCCGTACCATAGCCGTACTTAAGGCTAGGCTACTTCGACCATCCTTCGACCATCCTTCGATCATCCTTCGACTATCTTTCGACCATCTTTCGACCATCTTTCGACTATGCTTCGATCTGAATGGAGCAACTGCTCATAAAGAAGGGGAAAACAACCTACAGGCAGAACGCCCTAAAAAGCTCTGAACGGAGTCAATGGAGCTGGTCCTAAAGATACAAAACCAACCCCCATCCTCCAAGTTTTGCCCCCCCAACTTCAAACTTCAAACTCCAAACTTCCAACTCCATACCTCAATACCCCATTCGTCATTCCCCAGGCTCCTAATTGCTGTCATTTATCCTTCCCATATCTCCAATAATATTCTCAAACTTATCCTGATCCCAATCAAATACACAAGTTTGGTAAGGAAATGAAGATGCCAATGAAAGGGCCGCTTGCAGATTGAATGTATCCTGCGGAATACATAACGCCAGGTGTTGCTCCATCAGGTGCCGCGCAAGGTATTCCTGCTCAGTCTGACCAGGAGTCGGAATTAGAATACTTTTCTTCCTGACTGCCATCAGGTCCATAACCGTACTATACCCACACCTGCTAATCACCATTGATGCTTGCAATAAAGCATCTTTCATTTGATCGGCAGGCAGATGGTTCTTAATCACCACATGAGGAGCAGCTACCGGAATCCTGTCCTCTCCTGGTACCCCCCGCACCATCAACACATTACCAACTATTCCTTCAAGTTGCGATAAAATGTTTTGCTCCAGTATACTACGCTGAGGCTCTGGTCCGGATAAAAGAATCAATAAATGCTGCCCAGCCTCAATAGAGTTATCATGATGAAACCTGGATAAAGGACCAATGTACTTTACTCTAATCCGTGGTAGCAAAGAAGGATGTGCCAGTTCCCCTGCCAGGTAAGGAGGTTGCTCTTGGTCAGGAACCCAGCATTCATCAAACTTGTTGATTAATCGATAATTGATCCTTTGAAGCATTTGCTCCATCCACCTGTAAGGAGCCCTGATTAATAATTGGTGGGTGATGAAAATCGAATAAGCATCAGGATGATAGAGACCGTAGCGGTTATCAGAGATCACCATATCAAAATGGTACTTCTTCATGGCATCATCCAACCAATGATGCTCATACCGGATGGCCTTCAGGATCTTTGGAACCTGCTGAAGCATAGTAAATAACAATCCCTTCTTTGTCCTGGCATAATAAACATCATATCCCTTTAGTGAAAGGAAATGCAGATTCGGAAACTCCTGCAAAAGCAGTGTTTTGATCCGTCCATCACCCGCCAGGTAAACTTCATGGCCATCCTTGAGCAGTCTGTCAATCAAGGGTATACAGCGGGTAGCATGCCCTAACCCCCAATCAAGTGGGGCCAGCAAAATCCGTTTTATTTGCTTAGAACAAATATTTGTATTATTTTTTGCAGAGCACACCAATTCGCTTGCTTTTTACGTTTATTTTTAATTAAATTACTATTATTAAAATGAGAAAAAACTTTTTCTGTATGGCACTGTTCTTGACAATGGTATTTATGGTAACCGGTTGTCAGAAAAACTTCTACTCCGGTACTGGTAAAGGGAATAATTGTGGATGTCCCAGCAAAAAAGGAATGGTAGGATATTAAAAGTAATGTTATATGAAAAACCATAATCGGGACCTTTTACTATTGTATAAGTCCATAGTCAATCAGGAGGCGCTTGAAAAAGCTGTTGAATGTCTTCATAAAATTTTACTAAGAGTAGAGTCTAATGAGGTTTTCTGCTCTTCCCACGAATTAGTAAAACGTACATTCATTACCCGTGAACAGAAAGCAATTCTAAAGGCTGTTACATTAACAGATTTAAAGCCTTTCTACTTTCTGATCAACAAAAATTAATGGCAACAGTCAATTGCACCCTTCAAATAGCCATCATTACCTCTTCCTTCTAACTTATTTGAAACTTTACATCACAATTTCAATTCGCTAAGCAATACCTCCTTGCTGCATAGCAGAGCTGTGTAAATTGCCCTCCTCTAATTTGTTTAATTACTTTAGACTGTTTTAGTCTTATACTTATCGTTTAACTTCTTCCCTTCAGCACAATAACTGACCACCTTAGCAATGCGTTCATTCCTGGTCTTTTCCTGTTTGGCTGTGGTTACCAGTTCAACAAACTCTTTCTTGTACCCATAACTCAGGGCATCAAAAAAGGCTTTCGCCTTCTCGTTTTCTAATAAAGCTTCCAGCAATTCAGAAGGTACATCTACGGTCTTGTCTTTGACTTCCCTCTTAAAACCCTTTTGGTTGACCGCAATTGATTCTTTTATATACTCAGCCAGCGCCAATTCATCTATTTGGCTTTCATCCGTATATTTAATACTTCTGCTAAATTCATTATCAACGCAATGATTGAATAGATTTTTTCCATCACTCATTGCCGACCCATTAAAGAAGGTAAACTTTACATGTTTTTGACCAGCCCCATAGCCGCAAATCATTCCATTACTATTATAATTAGGCCCCCACTTCCAGTCTTCCACAATGGAGGGATTCGCGCTTAATATGATATCCCTCAATCTATTACATATATTTTGGGACCAGGTGGGAAGCGTTTCTATATAGTTCGTAACCTGCTCTTTTGCGTCCTTTTTGGGAGCTGCCATTGCTACTTTTTAAGCGGCAAAATAGGGAAAAAATGAGTATTTATTTCGGTTTTTCGTGCTAAAAATATTAGTTTTACAACTTCAAAAAAATAAGAATGAAAGTGGCTGAAAAGCTTAATTTTAAATACTCATTCTTCTAACATTTTCAATTAACAAACATGTCAAATAGCGAAAAACTAAAAGCACTTAAGCTTACCATGGACAAAATCGAAAAGGACTTTGGTAAGGGCAGTGTAATGATGATGAACGAAAAAGGCGAACAGCAAATGGAAGTAGTATCCACCGGTTCTATAGGCCTGGACTCTGCCTTGGGCGTTGGTGGTTTGCCTAGAGGCCGTATTGTAGAAATATACGGTCCTGAAAGCTCTGGTAAAACCACTGTGGCTACCCACGTAATTGCTGAAGCTCAAAAGAAAGGCGGCATGTGCGCCATTATTGACGCCGAGCATGCCTTTGATAGTGCATATGCACAAAAGCTGGGTGTAGACGTAGACAACCTCCTCATCTCTCAACCCGACTATGGCGAGCAGGCTCTTGAAATTGCTGACCGCCTGATCCTGTCTGGAGCATTGGATGTTGTGGTAATCGACTCTGTGGCTGCTTTAGTACCTAAAGGTGAGTTAGAAGGTGAAATGGGTGATTCTAAAATGGGATTGCAAGCTCGTTTGATGTCACAGGCTTTGCGCAAGCTGACTGCAACGATCAGTAAAACCAATACCATTTGTATTTTCATCAACCAATTGCGTGAAAAGATCGGTGTAATGTTCGGTAACCCTGAAACTACAACCGGTGGTAACGCCCTGAAATTCTATGCTTCTGTGCGCCTGGACATCCGCCGTATGAGCCAAATCAAAGATGGCGATGAAGCTGTGGGCAACCGTGTAAAAGTAAAAGTGGTAAAAAACAAAGTGGCGCCTCCTTTCCGCTCAGCCGAATTCGATATCATTTTTGGTGAAGGTATTTCCAAGATTGGCGAAATACTGGATACTGGTGTTGAATTGGGTATTGTACAAAAAAGCGGAAGCTGGTTTAGCTACAACTCTGATAAACTTGGGCAAGGGCGCGAAGCTGTTAAATCTTTGCTTCAGGATAATCCAGCCTTGTCTGATGAGATCGAAGGAAAAATCAGAGAGAAGATCAAAGAATTGCAAGGAGCATAAGTTTCAACAATGCTCAATAGCATAATTAGTTAGGTAACATATAAGAACAGACTAGATCCCGTCCTCAACAGACGGGATTTTTTTATTACTGAGGGCCATGCAATTTATAAACTACCCTGATTATCTGACTGTTATACATCAATTAAACCATAGGCTTAAAAAAATATTGTCTCATTTAAACCAATTGCACTCCTAACAGTCTAATAAGATATGCCGATCCGTACCAATCTCACAAAAGGCATTAGATTATAAAAGAGCTTCTTTCGCTTTAAAAGTAAAAGAGGCCCTTTTATTGAGGCCTCTTTTTGTTTTAAATGGCTAATCATAGGTAAAAAGAATGGTTTCGAAAGGAATTGGATACTATATTTCTACATATTAACAAGCGAGTACGGTGTAGGGGTGGTTTTTCAGAAATATGCTTGATAAGTTAGCTTTTAAATCTGCGTATATTTTTCTACAAATACTTTGCCATATATGTAATCTCTTGATTTTTATTCTGGCTAATAATTTTCTGTTTGCCAGAGCACTATAAACCCATCATTAAATCATCCTGAAGTATTCTAAATTCCTGAATTCCAATCCTAATAGTTTTCTATATTCACCATTTTATAATAGGAATATGGAAGAAACTAGAAAATTAAGTGTTGCCAAAAGAATTGCTCTGGTGGCGCACGATCATAAAAAGAAAGAACTGATTGAATGGGCAGAGTATAATAGGAACATGTTGGCCAGCCATAAGTTGTTTGCAACAGGTACAACTGGCAAACTACTGCAAGAAAAATTAAACCTACCAGTTACAAAATTATTTAGTGGTCCACTTGGTGGCGACCAGCAGATAGGTGCGATGATAGCAGAAGGAGAGATTGATCTTATTGTGTTTTTCTGGGATCCCATGGAAGCACAACCCCATGACAGTGATGTAAAAGCCTTGTTGCGGCTGGCAGTAGCCTGGAACATCCTGATGGCTTGCAACCGCACTACAGCAGACTATATATTAAAGTCATCCTTAATGGATGAAGACTACACTATAACAATTCCTGATTACAGCTCTTACCTAACAAGACCAGTGTGATAGGAAGGAGAATGACGAGCAAATGAATGATTTGAATGGAAATTATGGGACTGCTCTGACATTTAAATGATTCATTAACAATGGGCTGCATAATTATTGTAACTAATTAATGGACCTATAAGGTTTTGCGGGAGGCTTCTTACCAGAAAGCTATCCGCCGGAAGCCTTATAGGTCTTATTGTTTCTTCATTCGCTAATTTGCATACGCTAATTTTATAAAATGCCATTTCATATTCAATCTCCATATCAGCCGGCGGGAGACCAGCCTTCGGCTATAGAACAGTTGAGCGAAGGAGTGCTCTCTGGTGAGCAGCACCAGGTATTGCTTGGTGTTACAGGCTCGGGTAAAACGTTCAGTATTGCAAATGTGATCCAGAATGTGCAGAAACCCACTTTGGTGCTGACACATAACAAGACACTGGTAGCACAGTTGTACGGGGAGTTCAAACAGTTTTTCCCCGATAATGCCGTGGAGTATTTTGTGTCTTATTACGATTACTACCAACCAGAGGCTTACCTGCCCGTTACGGATACATACATAGAGAAAGACCTGAATATTAACGAAGAGTTGGACAAATTGAGACTGCGGGCAACGACCAGCCTGCTTTCCGGCCGTAGAGATATTATCGTAGTAGCCAGTGTGAGTTGTATTTACGGTATGGGAAACCCTACTGATTATGAAAGCGGTATTATACGTATTGCAAAGGGCGAACGAATTTCCCGACAGGGATTCCTGCATGCTCTTGTGAACTCTCTCTATACAAGGACCAGTATTGAGTTTACCAGGGGAACTTTCCGGGTGAAGGGAGATACGGTAGATATTAACCTGCCTTATGTAGACTTCGGTTACCGGATCACTTTCTTTGGCGACGAGATTGAAGAAATAGAAAGCATAGAAATAGAGACCAGCAAGCGCATAGGCAAAATGGATAATGCGGCAATATTTCCTGCCAATCTTTATGTAGCACCTAAAGACATCATGCAACAGGTGGTCTACGAGATACAGGATGAAATGGCTGCACAGGTGGATTATTTTAAGAGCGTAGGAAAGTTCATTGAAGCACAGCGCCTGAAAGAAAGAGTGGAATATGACCTGGAAATGATTCGTGAGCTTGGCTTTTGTAATGGTATCGAAAACTACTCCCGCTTCTTTGACCGGAGAAAGCCCGGTACCCGACCATTCTGTTTGCTGGATTACTTCCCTAAAGACTTTTTGTGTGTCATTGATGAGAGCCACCAGACTGTTCCGCAAATAAGTGGTATGTATGGAGGTGACCGCAGCCGCAAACTGAACCTGGTAGATTATGGTTTCCGATTGCCATCAGCATTGGACAACAGACCATTGAACTTTCATGAGTTTGAAAGTCTCATTAACCAGATTATTTATGTGAGTGCTACGCCAGGGGACTACGAACTGGAACAGACAGAAGGTGTTGTGGTTGAGCAGGTGGTACGTCCAACCGGTTTGCTGGAACCGCCGATTGAAGTACGCCCCAGTGTGAACCAGATCGATGACCTGTTGGATGAAATTGATAAACGTGTGAAGAAAGGTGCTCGTGTATTAGTAACTACGTTGACCAAACGAATGGCAGAGGAGATGGACAAATACCTGAAACGCATTGACATCAAGTCGAAATACATACACAGTGATGTGGATACGCTGGAGCGGATAGAAATCCTAAGGGACCTGCGCCTGGGTGTTATTGACGTATTGGTAGGTGTGAACCTGCTCAGGGAAGGGTTGGACTTGCCGGAGGTTTCTTTGGTAGCCATCCTGGATGCAGACAAGGAAGGCTTTCTGAGAAATGAACGTTCCCTGACCCAGACAGCAGGACGTGCTGCCCGTAATGTTGAAGGAAAGGTGATCTTTTATGCGGATAAGATCACGCACAGTATGCAACGCACAATGGATGAAACGAACCGCAGGCGGGAGAAGCAATTGGCTTACAATACTGCACACGGTATTGTTCCCAAGACAGTTTCCAAATCGAAAGACCAGATCATGGCCCAGACTTCTGTATTGGACATCAAAGGTTATGATCCACATTCACCTTATGCCGTGGAAGAAATTGTGTCTAAAGCGGCTGAAGAGCAAGGAACTTATACCACCATTCCGCAAATTGAAAAGGCTATTGCCAAGACGAAGAAGGAAATGGAAAAGGCAGCCCGCGACCTTGACTTTATGGAAGCAGCAAGGCTGAGGGATGAGATGTTCAGCCTTCAGAAGACGTTAGAAGGAATGAAGGTAAAGGGGTGATTTGATGACAGAGGTTTGGAGAAAAATTAAAATAATAGAAGTACTGGAATGAAGGTTGATAGTGGTTGATTGGAATGAAACAGAGGGTACAAGTTGCAAGTGATGATTACTTGATACTTGTACCCTCTGCTTTGTTTTTAGTTGAGAAGAATACTTATTTACCTTGGGCAAGGATAATATTTTGTTGCTTGTCTTCCTTCCTGATGGCTTCGTAGATAGCTTCCTGGATGTTGGTGCGTACATCCATTTTGGAAAGTTTGTTGTTTTCCCTGGTGGGGTATACGCGATTTGACAGGAAGATGTAGACCAGTTTATACTTCGGATCGATCCAGACACAGGTGCCGGTAAAGCCGGTATGACCGAATGTTTCGGGAGATGCAGAGGCCGAAGGATAAGGATTAGAACGGGTGGCGTTATCTTTTTCCGGTTTATCAAAGCCGTATCCACGGCGGCTGTGTTTGCTTTGATAGGAAGTAAACATGCGTATGGTTTCTGGCTTCAGGTACCTGGTACCATTGAACTCCCCGCCATTGAGCAACATCTGGCAGAGCTTCAGCAAGTCGTAGGCATTGGAAAACAAGCCGGCGTGACCAGCAACGCCTCCAAAGAGAGAGGCTCCTTCATCATGCACATAACCGTGTATCAACTGTTCCCGGAAGTTCCTTTCTACTTCCGTTGGAATGATCTGATTACCATTGAATTTATACAGAGGCTTGAAACCTGTTGAGGACATGCCCATAGGCTGATAGAAGTTCTGGGAAACATATTCATCCAGGGGTACACCGCTAATTGCTTCCACAATCTTTCCCAGGAAAATAAAGTCGTTGTCGCTGTATACATAGCGGTTGGGAGCAGAAAGAGGGCTGGCCAGGATGCGTTTGAATAAAGTATCCTGCCAGTCATTGCGCAGGTAAAGGTTCTGGGCTACCGGTATCGTATAGCCTTCTTTGGGCACACTGCTGTAAATGGAGCCCATTAAAGGATGACCTGCTGAATCTATTGTTTCCCTGTAAAAGGGAATAAAGGGAGTCAGACCAGCCTGGTGCAGCAAGATATCATCTATGTGCAAACGAGCCTTATTGGTTCCTACTGTCCATGGCAGGTAGTCGCCGATGGTCTTTTTGAGGTCCAGTTTTCCCTGTTCGTACAACTTCATGACTGCAATAGTAGTGGCAGAAATCTTTGTGACAGAAGCCAGGTCAAAGATGGTTTCCAGATTTACGGAACGGGAAACATCATATTCGTAATTGCCAAAAGCTTTATGGTATTTGATCTCACCATCTTTGGCAACCAACACCACAGCGCCGGGAAAAGCACCCTGTAAAATGGCGTTGGAAACCAAGCTATCTATTTTGATCCATGCAGTAGATGTAGGGCCAGGATAATAATTGATCATTGTAAGGCCTTTTCCAAAAGGAAGGTCGCACACGGAGACCGGCAGCTTTCCTTTTGCAGACAATTCATTGCTCATAAAATCCGCAGCAGCCTCATGTGTAATTGAATCGTCCTGGTGGAAGGCTGCCAGTGTGGGTGCCTGGCAGAAGTTACCGGCGGCATATACATTACCAAACAAGAGCGTGGCAGTTTTAGCCTGCGGCAGGTTGTTCCACAACTGCAGGGCGCTGGCACTCAGACCAAAGTTATTCGCAGGGCGCAGGTTATAATTGTGCACGCCTGCAATGATCTCATCATAGTTTTTCTCCTTGACCTGTTGTAAGATATAATCAGCCCTGTCGTCGCCCTCTTTATAAGAGACCAGGTAAATATCGGCATTATGCTCCTGTTGCATGCGGCGGCTAAATTCATTTGGAGCAGTCAGTCCGAAGCCGATGTAGGCCAGCTTCCTGCCCTTGGTTAATGGCAACAGATTCTGACTGTCGCGCATAACAGTAACCGTATTGCGTGCCACTAAGGAGCGGATGCCATTTATTTCTGCATTTACATCACGGACCAGGTTGGTGGTATCAATCCATTGTTTTTGGTAAAGACCAAGGTTGTATTTGGCATACAGCACCTTTTTCACCTTCTTATCGATGTCCTTCCAGGAAAGCCTCTTCTTAGCGATAGCTTTTTTGATAGCAGCCATAGCAAACTCCACGTTGTCCGGGAGGCACAACATATCGTTGCCAGCCCGCAGCGCCTGAACTGCAGCATCGCCTGCAGGGAAGAACTTGGTAACCCCTTTCATCTCCAAAGCATCAGTAACGCTTAGACCTGTGAAATTCAGTTTCTTGCGCAGCAGGTCAGTAACTGACTTTTTGGAAAGAGAAGTAGGGCGGTTTGGTGATTTATCAATAGCCGGGATAAACAGGTGTGCATTCATCACACTGCCCACGCCGGCTTTGATGAGTTCTTTGAAAGGATACAGTTCCAGGGAATCCAGTTGCGCCATGCTCTTGTTGATCACGGGCAGGTCCAGATGGGAGTCCACCTCTGTATCGCCATGGCCTGGGAAGTGCTTGGCGCAGGCCATGATGCCTTCGTCCTGCATTCCGCGCATATAGGCCACGCCAAAGCGGGCTACTTTATTCTTGTCCTCACCAAAAGAGCGGAAGCCGATAACAGGGTTAGCCGGATTGTTGTTTACATCAACCGTTGGTGCATAATTTACATGCACGCCTATGCGCTTCATCTGTCTTCCGACGGCCCTGCCCATCTGGTAAATGATGGCAGTATCAGTTAATGCGCCTAATGTGGCCTGATAGGGAAACCGGGCAACGCTATCGAGCCGCATACCCAGGCCGTATTCGCCATCAATGGTAATCATCAATGGTGTTTTGGCAATAGCCTGGTATTGATTGGTGAGATTAGCCTGGCGAACAGGGCCACCCTGGAAAAAGCAAAGGGCTCCAACGTTGTATTTGGTTATTAAGTTGGTAACCTGCTCCACATGATCAGGTCCTAGGTTGCTATGGGCCCTGATCACTATAAGTTGTGCAATCTTTTCATCTTTGGAAAGGGAATTGAAAACACTATCCACCCATTCGGAGGCTGACAGGGTACTTTTATATTGGGCTATTGAGGCAAGACCTATGCTTGAAAATAATATTGCTAAGAGAGATTTCTTCATATGAGGACCATCAAAGGCACAATTTAGGCCAAAAGTTGTAACGGGTGTTTGGGGAGTTGGTAGGGAGTATCTAGGGAGCAAGTAGGAGGAAGATGATGGATAGCAGATGCTGGATTATTAATAATTAATTATTGATTATTGGTCCATAGGGAAAGGTGAAATGAGGTATTGGGGTATTGGAATGGCATGATATGGGAGATAAAAGTGGTTTTCTAGGCTTTTCCTAGGCTTAGCTATGGATTCAGTAGGGCTCAGGTAGGGCTGAGCAACGAAAGATGAACCGCGGATTTGCACGATTAGAAAGGGAGGAATAGGATTTTTTGATGGAGGAGTCCGGGTTTTATTGGAGATTGAGAAAGGGGAAGAAAAGATGCTTTTTTGAGGTTTAGGAACGAAGGGGGCATACTGTTGTCATACTCTAGGTATACTGATGGTATGCTTCAGGTATACTTGATCTACGAAGGATCCCTGCTGGAAAGCTGGAGCTGGGGGTGGACAAAAGCGGTCATTTCCTGCCATTTTATGCCAAAGCGGCCAGGAGGTTTTTGCTTGTGGATGGGGGGCAGTAGCTTTAGGGGGTAAATGAATCAGAAAGATGAAACAGGTCTATATCAATAGTAAAGAAAGGGTGGTGATCAAGGATGGCAAGCAGGTACCTAGACTCTTGTTAGGCATGATCCGGGGCTCGATTGGGAAGTGCTTTGTGGTGAAGCATTATAGGGGGAACAAGAAAAAGAAGTGGAAAAA
>NZ_JAOTIF010000015.1 GCF_025628885.1 Paraflavisolibacter caeni
AGGGGAGGTAAAATCTCTATAACAGTATACCCTCAGGGGTTACTTAGACCTAAATTGTACGCTCACCCTTTTTCACTGATGGACTCAAAACTACCCAGACCTTCCCGACTCCTCTCAAAAAATACTGCTTCAAAAAACAAACATAGGAGACCTTATAGAGACCTTACAGAGACCTTATAGAGATGTTATAGAGACCTTATAGAGACCATACTGCAGTGTAACTCCATAGGAACTCCCTGTCTACTCCGTACTAACTCTGTATCTAAGCCATATCTGCTCTACCAGCCTGGCACTTGATTACATCAGCCTCCCGAAATCCGAAATCCCATATCCGAAATCTCAATATCCTCAATATTAACTCCCCACCAAGCTCCCTACGTCCATCTCCCAACTTTGCCATAACTTAGAGTAAAACGGTTGCTTTATGTCCAAATCAGTTTATTTAGCTAGTATAGCCCGTACACCAATCGGTAGTTTGAATGGAGCTTTGGCTTCTGTTCCTGCAACCCAATTAGGCGCAATAGTAATCAAGGCTGCTCTAGATAGAGCAGGAGTAGCACCAGAACAGGTGCAGGAAGTTTTTATGGGAAATGTCGTAAGTGCAAATCTGGGGCAGGCCCCCGCCCAACAAGCATCCATCTATGCAGGTATTCCTACAACAGTAAATTGTACAACCATTAATAAGGTTTGCGCCAGCGGCATGAAAGCTATTACTTTAGGCGCTCAGTCCATATTATGCGGCGACAATGACATTGTAGTGGCGGGAGGCATGGAAAGCATGAGCAATATCCCTTATTACCTGGAAAAAGCCCGCAATGGATACCGGCTTGGGCACGACAAGATCATCGATGGTATCATCCGGGATGGCTTGTGGGACCCGTACAAGGATTACCATATGGGCAATGCAGGCGAATTGTGCAGTACTACTTACAATATTACCCGTCAGGACCAGGACAATTTTGCTAAAGAAAGCTATACCAGGGCGCAAAAGGCATGGCAGGAATACCTTTTTAAAAAAGAGGTCGTTCCGGTTGAAATACCAGGTAAAGACTCCGTTATAGTGGTCGAAGATGAAGAATACAAAAAGGCCAATTTTGATAAAATGGGGGCTTTAAAGCCAGCTTTTGCTAAGGAAGGCACCATTACAGCAGCCAATGCTTCCAAAATAAATGACGGCGCTGCTGCTGTTGTATTGGTAAGTGAAGAGAAATTAAAGGAGTTGGGTTTAAAGCCGCTGGCTCGTATTGTTTCTTTTGCTGATGCGTCTCAGGCGCCTGAATGGTTTACTACCACCCCCGTTAAAGCCATGCAAAGGGCTTTAGATAAAAGCGGTTTAAAAGTTAATGATATCGACTTTTTCGAGGTAAATGAAGCTTTTAGCTGCGTCGCCATTATAAATGCCAGGGAACTGAATATCCCTACCGATAAGTTAAATGTATGGGGTGGTGCTGTAGCTCTGGGGCACCCGATTGGATGTAGCGGAGCAAGGATTAGTGTCACCTTGACTTCAATTTTACAACATAACAATGCTCGCTATGGAATGGCTGGAATTTGCAATGGGGGAGGAGGGGCCAGTGCCTTGATTCTTGAAAAATTGTAAGCATATTACAAGAATAGAGGTTCGTCATTGCCTTTACTTCGTTCCGTTGTATTTGATTCTGAATATCATAATAGTAATATTGACCAGCACGGAAAAGGAATTAGTGGCAATAATACCTGCTATGATGCCTACAATCTGGGTATGATTCATCTTTTTCTCATATAAATTATTGAGCCAGATTAAATGAATTTAGTTTGTATTAGGTTTTATCGACCTGCTCCTCTAATTTTGCAGCCGCTTATTTTAAACTTTCCTGCATGAGATTAATTCCATTTCGTGAAGCCTTACGTGAAGCAATGAGTGAAGAAATGCGTCGTGATGACCGCGTTTTTCTGATGGGAGAAGAAGTTGCTGAATATAATGGTGCCTATAAGGTAAGCCAGGGTATGCTGGCTGAATTTGGCCCCCGCCGGATTTTAGATACACCGATTTCAGAACTAGGATTTACTGCCATTGGTGTTGGCGCAGCACAAAAAGGCCTGCGTCCAATTGTGGAGTTTATGACCTGGAACTTCGCAGTTCTGGCATTAGACCAGATCTTGAACACTGCCTCAAAAATGCTGGCAATGAGCGGTGGACAGATTTCCTGCCCTATCGTTTTCCGTGGAGGTAATGCCTCTGCTGGTCAGTTAGGAGCCCAACACTCTACAGCGTTTGAAGGATTGTATGCCAACATACCTGGTATTAAAGTGGTTTCGCCCAGCAATGGTTATGACGCAAAGGGCTTGCTGAAACAGGCTATCCGTTACGAGGAAGATCCGGTGATGTTCATGGAAAGTGAATTGATGTATGGCGAGAAAAGCGAGATTCCCGATGAGGAATATTACATCGAACTTGGAAAAGCTGATATTAAAAGGCAAGGTCGCGATGTTACGATCGTTGCTTTCAATAAAATGATGAAAGTTGCACTCGGTGCGGCTGCTGAATTGGAAAAAGAAGGTGTGAGCGCAGAAGTGATTGACCTGCGTACAATTCGTCCTCTTGATTGGATGACCATCTTAGAAAGCGTGAAGAAGACAAACCGCCTTGTGATCATCGACGAAGAATGGCCGTTCGCTTCTGTTTCATCAGAAATCGCTTATCGCATTCAAAAGGAAGGCTTCGATTATTTAGATGCTCCGATCCGCCGTATCACTGCGGCTGATGCCCCTCTTCACTATGCGCCTAATTTGGTGGCAGCAGCATTACCCGATGTACCACGCACAGTAAAGCTGGTGAAGGAAGTAATGTACATGAAAAAGTAAGTAAAAACTCTTATCTTAGTTTTCTGATTTTAGTAATAAAAGAAAGAGGTCGCGTTTAAAAAACGTGACCTCTTTCTTTTTTACGTATAAAAAAAAATTATTTTGGATAAAAGCTTTGAAATTCCATTTTTCATTTGCATCTTTGACTTGGTTTTTCATAGGATATTGGATTTTACACGAGGCTGGATTTCTATCCGGCCTTTATTTTTTCTAACAGGTACCAAAGAAGAAGACTTTACTTCCTTATTTAAGAAATTTACTTTCAACTCCATTGTCATTTATCTTGATGCAAAAAGGCATTCCTCCTGTTTAATCATCATAATTTTAATCCCAGGGTAATTTTGTAAATTGTTATACTGTCTGGATAAACATTCAGGTAATTAAATGCAATTCTGGTAGAAGGTAAAGAAACAGGAGATAGGAGCCTCATGAGAATGCTGGTGTGCATATTATTGGTATTCTTTACAAACTTGTCTTTTGCTCAAAGGCAGCGTACGGACTTTTCAGCTATTGATTACCGGGTTCTTTCTATTGATGCATTAACTCCCGATACTTTGGCTCTGAAGCTGGTAGCTCCTTATTCAAAGGATTTGGAAAAAGTAAGGGCTATATTTCGTTGGATTACTGAAAACATTGCTTACAAAACCAACCCTCGTTTTAAAAGGGTTTTTCCGGTAAAAAATGATGTTTATGATTTTAGTGAAGATACTGGCGCACTGAAATCTTTGGAGATGCGGGTAGCTGAGAATGTGCTTCGGAAAAGGGAAGCGGTCTGTGATGGTTATTCCCGGCTTTTCAAAGCCCTTTGTGACATAGTAGGTATCCGTTCCGAAATAATCATTGGCTTTGCAAGAGGGGATAACAGAGGAGGGATGAAGTTCCGTTCAAATCACACCTGGAATGCAGTTTATTTCGATAGCTCATGGCATTTACTGGACGTTACATGGGCTAGTGGATTTATAAGCTTTAGTGGTGACTATATAAAACACTTTGATGAGAGCTATTTTTTAACGTCGCCTGCTCAATTCATTCAGGATCATTTTCCTGAAGATTTGAAATGGACACTGCTGCCTGAACCTCCAACCTTAAGAGAATTTAATCATTCGCCTTTTAAACCGTCTGCATTCATCAAACATAATATCTTATCATACAAACCTTCCAATGGGATCATAGAAGCTTCAATTGGTGAAAAGCTCGAATTTGAAATAGAGACAGATGATCCAAAGGGCGACTTGGTTGTTGCTTCTGGAAATCTATCTGACCCCACCCTTATTTCAGCCCTTTGGCTTTTTGCTAAACCTGGTACATTGAAAACAGGTAACAAGTTAAGTTACACTTATACCGTTGAGAATGATGCAGATCAATGGTTACACATCATTTACAAGGGTGACGTGATCATGCGTTATAAATTACAGGTAAAAAAAGAAACAGCCGCAAATAGGGTCAGGTAACCTGGAGGTATCGTTATGAATAAATCAGTTAACAGGTAATTGAGATGGCAAAGTTCTTATGCCATGTAATTAATTAATATGAATTACAGTAGTGGCAATGATGGTAGACATGGAGGAAATAGGTGATAGCCCTTCTCTAATATAATTTAACTAGAATTTGAGCGTTATATTTGAGCGCGGTCAAGGTCACGCAATGACTTAAACAACCGGCATTTCTCTTCATGAATGAACAAGTGTTTTTACAAACAATCAATGAAAAGGCAAAAGATTACGGCATCAATCCTTTGTTATTAATTTCTGGCATGGAAGGAATTTATACTTTCCGGAATGTAGAAGTAAACGAAATTAATTACGAGTTTCTGGATAGTCTTATACTTACCATTTTTGCTTTACGAATTGGCGACAGGTTCCATTCCATCGCAGAGAAGAATTTAAGTAGCAATAATTACCAAATTATGCAGGCTGCCGCCCATGAACTGAAGCCTCTAAGTTATGAAGAAATAGCTCATTCTGATAATCCATATCTTCAGTCATTTGCGCGGTTGGTAGCAGGGAAAAGTGTTGTCAGGCAATACCACCAGAAAGCTCTTGAAGCGGCTGCTGTAGAAGTGAAGAATGCTCAAATGGTATTTAGCAATGAAAGTATTGGATCTATTATGTTGCAACTGTGTAAGAATGATCTGCAAAGTAGCCTGGATCTTGATTCGTTTTTCGGACAGTAATGGAGAAAGTAGATTTAAGCATTTAACTATAGGGAATACCTAGATATTTCATTTAATAAAAAAGCCCGAAGGTGATATTTACTTCGGGCTTCATTTTTATAGTTCTAAATCTATTAAATCATCTGAACACTCCTGTTTACAAAGTTGGTCAGGTCTGCACCTGTAAGCATACCTTGAGAAAGTAATGCCAGGTCATAAGCCTGGCGGGCAAGCTGCACCTGTTGTTCTTCACCTTCAGTTTTGAGAATGCGGTCAATCAATTTATGATTACCATTGATGGCTACTTTATAGCTGTCAGGAAGTGAGCCATAGAAGCCCATTCCTCCGCCACCTAAGCGTGCCATATCTTTCATGCGGCGCATCCATTCTTCCATAGTTACAGTTACCGGCATTGCATCGGGATTCAGGGCTTCAATTTCCACTTTCATCTCCGGCTTGTTGATGGCCATTTCAAATATCGTCTTCAGCTTGCCTGTTTCTTCTTCCGTTAATACGTGCGACAGATTTTCATCTTTCTCTATGAGCTTTTCTACAACATCAGCATCTACCCGTTTCCATGAGGTCTTTTCCTGCTTCATTTCGAGGTGATGGATAAAGTGATTGTCAATAGGCGAGTTCATGACCAAAACATCATACTCTTTCTTGTGTGCGGCTTGTATATAGCTATCCTGCTTCGCTGCATCTATGGTGTACAGGTAAACAAGATTGCCCTCTTTATTGGTTTGCAAAGGAGCTACTTTCTCCTTGTACTCTTCCAAAGTAAAGTGCTCACCTTTTGTATTCGTTAAAAGAGCGAATTCCTTAGCCTTATCATAGAACTTTTCATCACTGATCATTCCGTATTTAACAAAGAGTCCTATGTCATTCCACTTTTCTTCATAGGCTTTGCGGTCTTTCTTAAAGTGCTCGGACAATTTATCTGCCACCTTGCGAGTGATGTAGCTATTGATCTTTTTAACATTGCTATCGGCCTGTAAAAAGCTACGGCTAACATTCAAAGGAATGTCCGGAGAGTCGATAACACCATGTAACAACATCAAAAACTCTGGAACGATATCCTTTACCTCATCGGTAATAAATACCTGGCGGGAGAAGAGTTTAATTTTGTTGCGTTGAGGATCGAAGTCGTTCTTTACCTTGGGGAAATAAAGAACCCCGGTCAGGTTGAATGGATAGTCCACATTCAGATGGATCCAAAAAAGAGGATCTTCTGAGAAAGGATACAGTTGTTTGTAGAACTCCAGGTAATCTTCATCTTTTAATTCAGAAGGAGACTTGGTCCAAATTGGAGTGGTATTGTTGATGATATTGTCAACTTCAACCGATTTGTACTTTGGTTTGCCATCAGCATCCTCGCCATCTGGCTCCTGCTCTGTTTTTGTACCAAATTTGATGGGTACAGGCAAAAAGCGTCCGTACTTTTCTAAAATCTCCTGGAGTTTATATTTCTGAAGGAACTCTTCGTTTTCCTGGTTAATATACAGAATAACATCAGTACCTCTATGGGTACGGGAGCCTTCTGTTATTTCAAATTCAGTGCTTCCGTCACAAACCCATTTGGCAGGTTCTGATCCTTCCTGGAAAGAAAGTGTTTGAATTTCCACTTTGTCTGACACCATGAAAGCCGAGTAAAAACCAAGACCAAATTTGCCAATAATCTCATTAGCGTCTTTGGCTTCCTTGAACTTCTCCATGAACTCTGTAGCACCGGAGAAAGCTATTTGGTTGATGTACTTTTTAATTTCTTCAGCGGTCATTCCAATACCATTATCTGAAATGGTGATGGTTTTAGCCTCTTCATTTAAAGAAACTTCCACTTTCAGATCACCCAAGTCACCAGTGTAATGGCTTAAAGCTGCCAGACGCTTTATTTTTTGGGTGGCATCTACTGCATTGGAGACTAATTCGCGAAGAAAAATCTCATGGTCTGAGTAGAGGAATTTTTTGATAATTGGGAAAATATTCTCTGTATGGATCGAAATCGTTCCTTTTTCTTGTACCATATTGTAAAAAGTTAATTGGTTTTGCTTTAGAAGCCTTACCTATCAAGGCTTGTTCCAAAAGAGGGCTGCTTGTCAAATTGGCAGGAGAGGACAAGATAAAGAATTGAAATAGGGAATGAATAATAAACCAGACTTTGAAAATGAGTAATCTCCTTTGATTAAAATCATTGTTAAAGCAATTTTCTTTTGTCAAATTGCAAACAACAAATTCAGAAATCATGAAAGAGTTCTGGAACGAACGATTTGCTTCCCAAACAATAGATTATGATATTGAACCAAACAGGTTCTTTAAACGTTTCATCAACACTACTAAACCTGGTAGTATTTTATTGCCGGCCGAAAGTGATGGCAGGAATGCGATTTATGCAGCTTCCAAAGGCTGGCAGGTTGATGCATTTGGTTCCAGTGAGCTTATTAAAGCAAAGGTTTTGCAAGAGGCAGCCGAAAGGGGTGTTCAAATTAACTACGAGGTACTTGACTTGAAAAAGTTTAAGGCAGTCAAACAATACGATGCGGTTGGCTTGTTTTACGTAAACCTTCCGGAGCGGATCAGAATGGGGTTTCATAAGGAAATTTGCAAGTGCCTGAAATCGGGTGGCATTCTCGTATTGGAAGCTTTTGCCAAAGATCAACTCAATTTTGCTACGGGAGGGCCAAAGGATAACGCAATACTTTATGATGCTCCAGGCATCTGTAATGATTTTCAACATTTGTATTTATTACATATCCGTGAGAAAGAGACTGTTATCAATGAGGGAGCATTTTATCAAGGGAGGGGGGCTGTGTTGAGGTTCGTAGGTCAAAAACTTTAGTTATGGCATCATTTCCTGAATTTATTACTACCGTAAAGCCATTTAAACACCCTTTAAATGGCTTTTGCTTTTCTGGCATATTCTTCGTGAAGTAACCATTATGGCAACAATTAATATGACCGCCCAGGAATTCAAGGATCAAATATTTGATTATGAGCAGGCAAGTGAATGGGAGTATAAGGGACAGCTACCTGCTATCATTGATTTTTATGCAGATTGGTGTGGACCTTGCAGGAGTGTTGCTCCTGTATTGGATGAACTGGCAACTGAGTATAATGGCAAGTTGATGATCTATAAAATTGATACTGACAAAGAATCTGAATTATCTCAATTATTCGGAATACAAAGTATTCCTACCTTTTTATTTATTCCTGTTCAAGGCACTCCAATGATACAGAAGGGTGCTATTCCTAAAAATGCATTCAAGAAGATTATTGAAGAACGTTTGCTCCAAGGTGCAACCAAAGAAGAATAATGTTGATCTGGAGATTGGGAGAATAGGATGTTTGTATGCAGGAATAGTCAGGTAGATGGATTGGGGTACCGGTATTCTGAGGAATTCATAAAAGGGTGAAAAGGAATCAGGTATCTGTAAATGAAGGGAATGTTGGATATTGGGATATTAGGGTATTGGTTGGGCGATAAATGGTTTTCTAGGCTCAAGTACGGCTAAGATACGGCTAATGTACGGCTCAAGTACGGCTCAAGGGTTAGGGGAGCAGGGAGGGGGTGAAATCTGTTTCGTGCACTAAGTATACTTGAAGTATGCTTGAAGTGTGCTTGATCTATACACCAAACCTACTCCAGCTATGTAAAAGAGAGTAGATTAGGGGGGATTTGGGATGCTGAGGTAATTAAATACCAGACTGATAGCGCAGAAACTGATAGGCTCAGGTAGGCTTAGATAGGGCGTAGGTACGGTGTAAGTAGGGAGTTAGTAGGGCGGAGTAACGAGGAGAAGGGAATGTTGAATGATTCGAATGAGAAATAGCAGATGCAGGGGACAAAACAGGTCAAAAGCGATCTGAATGGCCATGGGGTTGCGGTAGATAATTGGAGATGGAAATTGCGGCCTAAATCTTAGGAGGATATATTATTGGACGTTTTCTAATGCGCATGAATAAAAGGATCAGGTAGGGTTGCTGGAGCAATTGCCGTATCTGATCCTTATGTAGAATAGTTTTCTAATTAGAGGATTTACCGCTTGATTTTTCCCATTTAGCATAACCATTTTCTAATTGGTCAACTCTTTTGAAGCCGTTGCTCAGCATATATTGGGTGGCTTTGTTGGAGCGATTACCACTTTTGCAATATACCAGGTAGTGCTTGTTTTTGTCAAGAGCATTCACCTGTTTGGCAAAGGTGCTGTCCTTATAGTTGATCAAAATAGATCCAGGTATATTCCCTGAATTATATTCTTCAGGAGTTCGTACATCCAGGATCACTACATTCTCCTTATTCATCTGGCGCTTGAACTTCTTCTGACTTATGACATTTACCTTTTTGCTGGAATCGGCAATATGCTGAGCTGAGGATAGAACAGGCGTTAAAGAGCATATCAAGACCGTAAGAATAAGAACTATGTGAAACTTGAAGGATTTCATATTGTTTTATTTAAGAGAATTTATTTCAGGAAAACTGTTTTATAACCTGATATAGCTGCTGGGCGCGAACCACACCAGATTGTCTCCATTTAATCTGTCCATTTTTAAACAAAATTAATGTAGGAACGCCCTGTATTGCTAAAGATGAAGCTACCGCAGGGTTTCTGTCTACGTCAATTTTTAATATAGTAAGATCATCTCCTGCCATTTGTTTTAACTCTTTTAAGATGGGCGGCATCATTTTACAAGGGCCGCACCATTCTGCAAAAAAGTCAACCAAAACAGGCTTATCTCCATTTATAACTTCTGAAAAAGATTTATTTGTTTTTGTTTCCATAGCAATGTTTTAATTGTCTGAACAATAAAAATCTAAGGATCCGTCAGTACTTAAAAAGTCAAAAGCTTCTTTGTTTCACTTTTTAAACTTGCATTAGTGTTTATAGCATAACCTATGCCACTGCAGATAATATCTTTAAGACTGTCATCTAAGGCAAATAATGCCATGAGTGTATGGAAAATAGCCTGTAAAAAGTACTGATTTGAGAGGGTTTTAGTGTAAGTTGTTGAATATCAGTCTGAAAACTTGGCAGTCTTCTTGCATCTATAGCCAAAGTATTAAGATGGATAAGTAAGCAGTAACCGTTTCCTAGCCAAATTATCAACTTCAACATGCTTTTTAGTAAATCCTGTTTTATGGCATTGGGCATTCAATGTTTATATAAGGTGGGGAGAAAAGGAGTTATTATTCCAATATTCTTTTTGCTTTCAGTAGCTTTTCTTTCCAATTGTAAATCCGAAAATAGGGCTACCCCGGTGGCTGATAGCTTGCAGGTAAAAGAATCTAAGACAGGACTGGCATCCTGGTATGGTCGTGCCTTTGAAGGCAAAGAGACAGCCAGTGGCGAAATCTTTGATAAAGAAGAAATGGTGGCTGCACATCCCAGTTATCCATTAGGAACTGTAGCTCGAATTACCAATCTTGAAGGTGGAGGCGATACTGTGCATGTGCGGATCATAGATCGTGGTCCAACCGATGAAAATGTTGCTGAAGGCGTTATAATTGATCTTTCCAAGGGGGCAGCCCATAAGCTTGGAATGGTAAAGGAGGGCAGGGTAAAGGTTAAGGTGGAAGTACTCAAGTGGGGGACTAATGAAAGAAAGTAGGCATTTACCTATTATTCATCAGCAAGTTGTAATTGATGAGCATCAGGTTGGTTCTACCAATTCGCTCTGGTGGTCCTGTTCGAATGTATTTCGGCTTGCCTGGCATTTATCAATAAGGTCTGAAACCTTTTGAATGCTATCGTCTACTCTTTCATGAATTTCAGGTAAAGCATCGCTTAGTGCTTCCTCATTCAGGTTGATGTTGTCTGCTTCTATTTGAGCAATTTTTTTCAACACAGATGTTTGACTGTTTTTTAAATCTTCCAACTCCCTAATAATCTTGTTCATTAAATCAAGTTGCTGTCTAGGTTTCATAATGGGGTGTTTAAGTGAAGTAATTTGTTATTACAAATTTACTTCATAGAATCATTATTCAATAGCTTTCTCCTTGCTGAAATCCAATATTCATTTTTCTTTCCTTAGGGAAAAGTATTTTTGCACCCCATTCAAAAAGTTTCTTACATGCAAAAACCGGTTTTGGTTGTTAAATTAGGTTCGGCTGTTATTACCACCAGTGATGGAACAATAGACCAGGCAATCATTAAAAAGCTAGCAGCAGAAATAGCTGCATTGTCAGCAAAGTACCGAGTGGTGATGGTTTCAAGTGGGGCTGTAGGAAGTGGTAAAGCTTTTATTAAAAATTATAAGGGCTCGCTGATAGAGCGCAAAGCAGCAGCTGCAGTAGGGAACCCGATCCTGATACAGCTTTATCATAAACATTTTTCCAAGTATGGTATTACTGTGGCACAAGCCTTATGTGAACGCCATCACTTTTCAAACCGGTTCCAGTTCTTGCAGTTGAAAGACACTTTTCATGAATTCTGGGAAAACGACATTCTTCCCGTAGTGAATGAAAATGACCTGGTAAGTAATGTTGAATTAAAGTTTTCTGATAATGATGAATTGGCAACACTCATTGCTATTGGATTTGATGCAGAAACGCTGATCATTTGTACTTCTGTGGGTGGTTTTATGGATGCCGAGAAAAAGATCATTCCGTTTGTCGATGCCATTGATACTCAAATAATGGGCTTTGTCAATAATGAAAAAAGCAGTCTTGGGTTAGGAGGGATGTTGTCTAAACTTACTTTCACCCGGTTGGCCACATCATTAGGTATCAAGGTGATTATTAGTGGATTAAAAGGAGCGAAACCATTCCATGACGCATTATCTGGAAATTCTGGTACTACTTTTAAAGCACAGAAGTCAAATCTCAAAGCCAGGCAAAAATGGCTGGCAAGTGGGTCCATCACACTTGGCGGCATACAGGTGGATAAGGGCGCAGAAAAAGCTTTGTTCAGCCGCAAAAGCCTGCTGGCAGTTGGTATCCGTGATGTGCAAGGAAGTTTCTCTTCCGGAGAAGTCGTTCAATTAATCAATGAAGAGGAGCAGATAATTGGTGTGGCTAAGGTTAGGCTGGGGGCTTCGGAGATAGCAGAGCAAACAGCTAAGAAAAATACCCTGGCTGCACATGCTGATGATATTGTTATGTTTTGAGCTGAAGAGGGATCAAGGCAGGAGATTACGAATGGAAAGTCTTCTGGTTATTCAAATTACAATTAAAATTAAATAAAGGTTAACCATGCAGCAATTATCTCCCAAGAAGTATATAGAAACCAAAGCCAGAAGTCTGCCTATATTTAAATGCCTGGTGAATAAGGACTGGGAAGAAAGCAAGATGGCTGATGTCATTGTTATGCGCAGGCATAACAATGGAAATATTACTGTAGGCATTTATCTTGTTGACCTACTTTGCCTGGGTATAAAAGATACCTTTTATTTTTTCAATGAGCCGGAAGATGAAGTAGAGAACCGCTATGGTCCTGAATTTTACCAGGTATTTACGGAAATAGACTACAACCTGGCTCATAACATCATTTATGCTGGTCACGATTTCGCGATGGAATATGAAATTCAACCGCATCGTGAGTTTGAAACTACAAAGTTTATATTGGAAGAAGATTCCGATGATATTCCTCTCTTAGACATTTCTGTAGGTTCAGAAGATGGTAAGCCGCATCTAATTGTACAATCCGGAAACCAGTATCCTGATGTTCTTGCGAAATTGAAAAGAATAGCTGGTGAAGGGAATTATTATTATACCATTGGAGAAGATTTTGATAAAGAACCGGATGAGGTGGAAATGGGTGAAACTGATTACAACGCATTTGACGAAGATGAAGAACAAATAAGCCTGAATGACATTCCTTTGGGAGAGATTGACGCCTTAAATGTCCAGAACGTGATGATGGTTGATTTGATGAACCCGGAAATGGTAAAACAAAGGACCATGGCTGAGCAGGTGATCATTAATGCTGAATGCCTGACAAGAGTATTGCCGGCAGAAATCACTGAATTGAAGCCTGAAGAAGAAAACCGCTGGGACAATATATGGAATGAATTATTAGACCAGGCTGAGTTCCCCACTGGAATGAACCAGGAAATCATGGATGATTTTTATACAGCAAACGATGAATTGATAGAAGGTGAAGAACAGTTGGGTGAAGATGTTGATGAAGAAGCTTTTTCTGATCATCTGGCTAAGGTTTTAGATGCGCACTCAACCAATCCAATGGTAGTAGCCAGCATGTATGAGACCAGCACAGCATTGCTTTTAGAAGGGGTGGAAGAAAAAGCGAAGGCATATGTCAATGAGTTGCAACAGCAGTATCCTTACCTGCAAATATCTCTTGCAATGGGGGCGTTACTAAAGGGAACCCGAGATGCCCGCTTCAGCAATATTTACAATGCAAAAACTATAAAGGAAGCCTTGCCTCAAGTGAAGCAGTTCTATTCGCAAGAAGTCATTAATTTCTGGATGGTTAAGATGTTGGTAAGCCTGGAGGATAGTGATCTAAAAGATGCAGTGCAATATTATTTATTGATCAGAGAGACGCAAGCAAATGCGTGGTTGTTTGAATCTGTGCTCATGAAATATAATGATGCATTAGCCGAATATTTTAAAATCAACCATATAAAAGGTTGATTTATTAGATTTTTACATTTGAAATCATTTATATCAAGTATTTTGGTGGAGGGAGTTTAGGAAAGCCAATTTGAATTATCAACTTTGTAAACAGAATCATGAAAACCATAGAACCACTTATTATAAAAACTTACAAGGCATCAGTTTCGCTTCGCAATGCAACCGATGCACAGTTGAAGAAATTATTAAAAGACCTGGCTGATGCTGTTGAAGGAAACAGCAATGCAATAATAAGAGCCAATAAAAAGGATGTTGAGAAGAAGGATCCCTCTGATCCTCTTGTCGATAGGTTGCTCTTAAATGAACAGCGCATTAAGAACATTGCAAACGCTATAAGGCAGATCAGCAAGCTGCCAAATCCAACTGGTAAAGTTTTGGAAAAGCGCAAGTTGAATAATGGATTGCTGCTGCAGAAGGTGACTGTTCCACTCGGGATTGTAGGAGCTATCTATGAGTCAAGGCCCAATGTAACCTTTGATATTGCCGCTCTTTGTCTGCGCAGTATGAATGGCTGTTTACTGAAAGGGAGTAAAGATGCGGAAAATACGAATGTAGTTGCTGTAAAGATCATTAAAGGCGTTTTAAAAGAAGCGGGTATTAGCCCTGATTGTGTTACCCTGCTGCCTTCTGAAAGAGAGGTAGTGCAAGAGTTGTTTACTGCCACCAAGTATGTTGATGTGATCATTCCACGTGGTTCGGATAGTCTTATTCAATTTGTGCGCAAGAACAGCCTCGTGCCTGTTATTGAAACTGGTGCTGGTGTTTGTCATGTTTATGTAGAAAAGGAAGCCGATATAAAGAAGGCGCTGAAAATAGTAGTGAATGCAAAGGTTTCGCGTCCTTCGGTATGCAATTCAGTAGATACAGTGCTTGTTGACAATGCAGTGGCACCGCAGTTCCTGAAAGGTTTGCAACCTATGTTTGAAAAATATGAGGTTGAGATTTTTGCGGACAGCAAAGCACAAAAGCTACTGAAAGATTATCCTCATCTGCAAAAGGCGAATCCAGAAGATTTTGACCGAGAGTTTCTTAGTTTGAAGTGTGCGGTGAAAGTGGTTAAGGATATAGATGAAGCTTTGGAACACATCCAGGAGCATTCGACGCGTCATTCTGAGGCTATAGTATCTGAGAACAAAAAGAACTGTGAGCGGTTTTTACATGAAGTAGATGCCGCAGCTGTTTATGCCAATGCTTCTACGCGGTTTACTGATGGCGAAGAGTTTGGTTTAGGAGCAGAGATCGGTATCTCTACCCAAAAGCTCCATGCCCGTGGACCTTTTGCCCTTGAGAAACTGGTTACAGAGAAATGGATTATTAAGGGGAATGGCCAGGTAAGAGGATAAGTTCTTTTTATTAATAGGATTCTGCGTCGTTTGGAAAATCTTTGGTTTTAACGTCGTTAATATAGCTTTTAACAGCCTGGTCAATTTGTTCATGCAAACTGAGGTACTGGCGTAAAAATCTAGGCTTAAACTCCACATTGATACCCAGCATATCGTGCATGACCAAAACCTGGCCATCGCAGTATCTTCCGGCACCAATGCCAATCGTAGGAATTTGCAAGCTTTCGGTCACTTCTTTTGCTAGCATTGCTGGAATTTTTTCAAGTACAACAGCAAAACATCCAGCTTCTTCAAGCAGAAGGGCGTCCTTTTTCAATTTAGCAGCTTCAGCTTCTTCTTTTGCCCGTACATTGTAAGTGCCAAATTTATAAATAGACTGAGGAGTAAGACCCAGGTGGCCCATTACAGGGATACCTGCAGAAATGATCCGTTTAACGGAATCTAAAACTTCTTCTCCACCTTCCAGTTTAATGGCGTGGGCACCGGTTTCCTTCATGATACGGATGGCAGAAGCCAGGGCTATGTCTGAGTTGGACTGGTAAGAGCCAAAAGGCAGATCTACCACAACCAGGCATCTATTCGCACCCCGGATCACAGAGGATGCGTGGTAAATCATTTGATCCAGCGTTATGGGTAGGGTCGTTTCATGACCTGCCATAACATTGGAGGCAGAGTCGCCTACCAAAATCACATCAATGCCTGCGCGGTCAAAAAGCTTGGCAAAAGAATAATCATATGCTGTAAGCATCGAGATCTTTTGACCTGAAGCTTTCATTTTTTGAACCGTATTGGTTGTTATCCGTTTTAATTCAGAAGAAACACTCATGGGGACAAAAGTAAGTATGAAATATGAAGATAAAGACGAGAAGTGTTTATACCTGATGAATATCAGGCAGTGGTGTGACCCTTCGCTTTTTTAGCTACCTCACTGTATAATGTATGGATCAATCCATCGGAAAGACCAATTTTGGGAACATATATTTCATTAGCATCGGCCCAACGCATGACATTGAGATAGATAGATAAAGCAGGCACAATGACATCAGCCCGGTCCTCACGCAATTTGTATAAACTCATACGTTGCAAAACGGAAAGATTGCTCATGTCTTTATAATAGTCTTTTAATAAGTTGAGGCTAAGGGGCTTGCCGTCCTTGCGTTTGGAAAGGGAAAATACCTTGTTGATATTGCCACCTGAACCAATAGCAGTTATATGATGGTACTTGCCTGTTTTTGTCTTGATAAAATTTTTCATCTTGTTCCATGACTTTTCGTCCACCTGGTTTTTCAGCAGACGGATCGTTCCAATATCAAAGGATTGTTTAGCTGCCAGCTTGCCATCAGTGAAAAAGGTAAGTTCGGTACTACCACCGCCAACATCGATGTAGAGGTATGTTTCATCGCTGCTCATGTTGTCGGCTATGTGGTTCTCATATATAAAAGTGGCTTCTTCCTGCCCACTGATCACTTTAATTTCTATGCCTGTTTCTGCTTTTATTTTTTCAATGATCTCTTTAGCATTTTCTGCATCACGCATGGCGGAAGTTGCACAGGCTTTGAGATAAGGGACATCATAAACATCCATCAATAGTTTATACGACTTGATGGTTTTAATCATCATGTCAATTTTCTTATCTGAAATCTTCCCTGATTCAAATACATCAAAGCCCAAACGAAGGGGAACACGAACGAGGGCAACTTTCACGAAGTCCTGTTTGCCAGAAGCGTTGGTGATTGCATCACATATCAAAAGGCGGGCAGCATTACTGCCGATGTCAATTGCTGCTAACTTCAATGGTTGAAACGTTTTTTTGGTATAAATAACGATATGTTTCTACTTGAGACCGGACCTTATGGCTACTCTCATTACGCACATATTCATTACTCAATTTGTTGTCGAGCCAGCGGGCCTTTACATTGTCTTTTAGTTGTATGTTGAGTATGTCTTTTAGTTCTTTTTTAATGTTATCATCAATTATAGGACATGTAGCTTCTACCCGGTGATCAAGATTACGGATCATCCAGTCGGCAGAAGAAATGAATATTTTCTCATTTCCTCCATTATTGAATACCCATACCCTTGCATGTTCCAGGTATTGGTCAACAATGCTGATGGCCGTTACTGGAATGATAAACTTGTCATTTTGGGACATCATACAGAAGATTCCACGTATAATCAATTTGATTTCCACGCCGGCTTTGGCGGCATCATATAAAGCATTGATGATCTCTTCATCTGAGAGGGAATTCATTTTTGCAATGATCTGTGCTATTTTGCCTTGCCGGGCGTTTTTAATCTCTGTTTGAATAAGCTTCATGATTTCTTTGCGCAGGTACATAGGACTTGGCGAGATCGTGGTACAGGCTTTTAAAAAATGGAGCCCTGTTTTGTAGTGTTCTACATAATTGAAAATACGGTTTGCATCTGCCATTATATTCCGGTTGGACGTAAGGAGGCAATGGTCGGCGTAAATTTTTGCAGTTGATTCATTCAGGTTGCCAGTGCTAACAAATCCGTAGTGAATGATCTTTTCTCCAACTCGTTTCCGGATGACACAAAGTTTTGCGTGCACTTTCATGTTTGGAATGCCTATCAATACCTTAACACCTTCATCTTCCAGTCTTTCTTTCCAGGCAAGGTTAGCTTCTTCATCAAATCGGGCCCGGAGTTCAAGCATGACTGTTACCTGTTTGCCATTTCGAACGGCATTGACCAGGGCATTGATTATTTTAGATTGGCTGGCCAGGCGGTAGCAAGTAATTTTAATAGAGGTAACGTCCGGATCAATGGCAGCTTCCTTGAGCAAGTCGATCACGGGATAAAATGCATGGTATGGAAAATGGAGCATTATATCTCTTTCCATGACCACATCTGTAACTCTTTGTTCGAGGAGCAGAGGGTGGTCGAATGGCTTTCGCTTATTTTCCTTACCATTAAACACCTGTTCGGGGAATTCCATGAAATGCCGGAAGTTGTGGATACGACCGCCCGGGATCAGGTTGTCACGTTTTGTAAGATTCATTCGCTGGATCAGGTATTCCAATAGACCCGGGTCCATTTCTTTATCATATACAAACCGTACAGTTTTGCCTTTGCGCCGGCCTTTTAATGCTTTCTGCAGTTGTTGAATCAGTGTTGTTGATATGTCACTATCAATATCAAACTCAGCATCCCGGGTAACCTTGAAGATGTTGGCCTGATAGCGGTTAAATCCGAAGTAGCTGAAGATCTCCGGAAGGTTGAAGCGAATGACATCTTCCAATAGAATTATGTGGTGTTCTCCCGGAGGTGAGGGGAGCAAGATAAAGCGGCCGACGGCATTAGCAGGTACTTCAATGAATGCATATTTTCTTTTTAAGGCACTATCCTGCATCCACATGACCACACCCAGGTAAATCGACTTTTCACGCAGGTAAGGGAAGGTCGGGATGTTTTCGATCATTAAGGGTATTACGTTTGGACTTACTTCCTCCTCGTAGAAGTCTCGCACAAAAGACTGTTGCTCAGCATTAAGGTCTTTTTCTGTAACAAGGAAAATCTTTTCTTTTTTGAGTTCTTCCAGGATTTCTTCCCAGATGCGGTTGAATTCGCTCTGATGATTCAATACCGTCATTTGGATTTCCTGTAAAATATTATCCGGGTTTTCTTCAAGGTGCATTTGCAATTTGGCTTTACCTCCAACCTGAGCCATACGTTTAAGCGTAGCTACACGTACCCGGAAAAATTCATCCAGGTTATTGGAAAAAATTCCCAGGAAGCGTATTCGTTCACGGAGTGGCACGGAATGGTCAGCTGCTTCCTGTAATACACGAGCATTGAAAGACAGCCAGCTGATGTCTCTTGAAATAAGTTTCGATTTCGGGTCGGGCATAAGTGTTCTATTATTTATTGAGTCGCCTAGTTTATAGGAATCGTCTGGTTCCTAATTACGAACTTCTCATCGCTAGTCTAAATTACTGACATCCATGCATAAATGAATTAATGAATTGAAAAGTTTGGCAGGGGAAGGGAAATGAATGACGAATGGGAGAAAGGTAAAGTGAGGGGGGCAAAACTTGGCAGGTGGGGGTTGGTTTTGTACCTTTAGGCTTAGTTCCCTTGACTTCGTTCAGGGCTTTTTAGGGCGTTCTGCCTGTAGGTTGATTTCCCCTTATTTATGAGCATTTGCTGCATTCAGATCGAAGCATAGTCGAAAGATGGTCGAAGTAGCCTAGGCTTAGGTACGGCCGATGTACGGCTTAAGTACGAAGTAGGTAGGGAGTAACTATGGAGTAAGCTATAAGGTTGGGGTGGAAATTGTAAAATATAAAATCGCGGGCTTGTGGAAGGGAAGAAAGAGGAATTTGAAGGATATGACAAAGGAGAAGGGGATGCAGGACCTTTAGCAAGGATCCTGCAGTTTTTTAATGATTCCTGTGGTGGAAAACCCTTCTATAATAGGGTTAATGATCACTTTTCCGCCAGCTTCCAGAACTTCATTGGCGCCAGCAATATCTTCTACTTTATAGTCGCCACCTTTTACCAGAAAGTCTGGTTTGATGTTTACTATTAAATCGCGAGGGGTATCCTCAGAAAAGATGACCACTGCGTCTACCATCGATAAGGAAGCGAGGATCAAGGCCCTGGAATTTTCATTATTAATGGGACGGGCATCTCCTTTCAATCTTTTCACTGAGGCATCGGCGTTCAGGCCGATAATTAAAAGGTCTGCATGTTTGGCGGCTTCCGATAAGGATGCAATATGACCTTCGTGAAGGATATCGAAGCAGCCATTGGTAAAGGAAATCGTTTTACCTGCTGTCCGCCATTGTGCCAGTTTTCTTTGAAGTTCCTGAGGAGAAAGAATCTTATGGAATATGGTGTTGCCTGTGCGCAATTGTTTTTTTGTTTTTATTGTGATAAGAGAAAAGCGCTGCTAAAATCAAGCCGCCAAAGAGGATAATGATCGTTTGAGCTGACCAAAGCAGCCATCCTAAGGCTGTGCCTGTTTCTTCGGATATTTGGTACAACAACATCAGCTTGGTTACCAGGTAAGGGTAAGCTCCAATGCCTCCCGGCGTAACGATCATACCAATGCTGCCAATGCCTAAAGTAGCTAATCCGGCACCTATGCCCAAGTGATCTGTTTCCCTTAATGCGTAAATGCCTGCTGTGGTGCTCGCCAGGTACATTGTCCAAATGAAAAGCGTATGAAAAATAAAGAGGCCTTTGTTTTTTATGAGCCTGATGCTGTTAAGCCCGAGCAGCACGCCTAATATTATCTTCTTGACTTTAGCCACCGCATCTATGTGGCCAAAGCGTTTTAATAAAGTATAAATAAGCGCTATAAATGTTACCACGCCAAATAAGAAGAGTGCCAATTTCAAGATTGAAAACTGGCCTGCCTTGTCCTCGAAAAAGCTTGTAAACAGATCCGCCGTGTAGGAACCGATGATATGACCCTGGAATGCCAGTGCGAGTATAAACACTACCATCAGGCAAACTACATCGACGGCTCTTTCGACAACGATCGTTCCTATCAGTTTATCTGCCCGAACGTTTTCATAGCGGGCGAGCAGGGTGCATTTAACCACTTCGCCCAGACGAGGTACCCCTGCATTCACCAGGTAGCCAATCATTACGGCTGCAAAGGTGTTAAAGGTTGTAGGCGTGTAACCCAATGGTTTCATTAAAATTTTCCAGCGCAGCGCCCTGCTGTAATGGCTTAAAAAAATCATGGCAAATACCGGAGCTATCATCCCGTACCTTGCATTCTTAATTGAAAATTTTATGTGTTGCCATTGTTCCTGGTTGATATCTTTAATTGTAAGCCAGACGAACAGAATTCCCAGGCCCAGAAAGAAAAGATACTGCAGTATGGTTTGGAGGGATTTCACATTCAATAGTTTGCTTAGAGTTTATTTCCCTCTTTAGGGAAAACAATCCATGGCTTAAAAGTTTTAGCTTCTTCAAAGCTCATTGAGGCGTAAGATATAATTACAATTACATCTCCTGTCATCCCTCTCCGGGCAGCCGGGCCATTAAGGCAGCACACACCAGACCCTCTTTTCCCTTTAATCAGATAGGTTTCAATGCGTTCGCCATTGTTCACGTTCACAATCTGCACCTTTTCATTTTCGATCATATTGGCCGCATCCATTAGGTCTTCGTCCAGCGTCAGGCTACCAACATAATGTAAGTTTGCTTCCGTAATTACCGCACGGTGCACTTTTGATTTTAAAACTGCAATATTCATAACGGCGCAAAGGTAGTAAAGGAAGCATGTGAAAATTTGAGAATTTGAGAATTTGAAAACGAAGGGGCTACGATAAGAGATGTTTATTTAACTATTTAATGCCATATTATCAATTAGCCTCACTTTATTCAATGATGCTGCGATCAAGCCAACTAAAGGTTTAGAATTGCTGCTCGCAGGCTCAAGTGTCTGGGCATCAGAGATTTCTATATAGTCTACCACAAAGCCGTCCTTTTCCAGTTCTTTTACAGCTATTTCTTTGATTTGAGGAATAGGGAGGTGTTCTATTTCCTTTTTCATGAAATTCAACACCTTGCTGATATTCAGGGCCTGTTTCCTTTCCTCTTTGTTCAGCCGGAGGTTTCTACTACTCATGGCTAAGCCGTCAGTTTCTCGTTGGGTTGGACAAATCCTAAGCTGAAGGGATTGTCTTTTTGTTAATTCCAATAGTTTCTGAATGACCATGCATTGCTGATAATCTTTCCGGCCCATATATAAAGCCTGCGGGTCGACAATTGTCAGCAGCCTGTCCACTACCTGGCATACACCCTGGAAATGACCGGGGCGGTAGAAGCCTTCTAAGATATTTTCAATATTTCCCAAATCATAGTGCTTTTTTTGGTAGTCTTTGGGATACACCTGGGAGGCTGGAGGTAAAAATAAAATGTCGCACCCTGATTCTATTAAAAGTTTAACATCATTTTCTATTGTGACAGGATAGTTTATGTAATCTTCCTGGTTGTTAAATTGGGTGGGATTAACAAAGATGCTGCAAACTGTAATGTCATTTTCACTCTTGCAAGTATTTATGAGTGAGAGGTGCCCCGGATGTAGAGCTCCCATAGTGGGCACAAAGCCGATCCTTTTCCCATCTTTTTTCAAAGATTGCAGGTGACTGTTAATACGGCTGGATTCTTTAAATATGATCATTGTAGTCTCAGGGCAATTAGGTGGTTTAGTCCTTATAATAATAAATAGTTACCTTTGCAAACCTTTTGTAAAAAAAGCGATTAAAACGGTAACAATGTCAGCAAAGAAAAGAATTTTATTTATTGCCAACGAAATGTCGCCTTATTTGGAATTAACGGAGTTTTCGGAAATTGTAAACAAGCTGGCTATCAAGTCGAACGACAGTGGTTTTGAGGTTCGCTGTATCATGCCCCGTTTTGGCACAATCAATGAGCGCCGTCATCGGTTGCATGAGGTTGTGCGCCTGTCCGGGATCAATGTATCTGTTGATAATGAAGATTTTCCACTGCAGATCAAAGTAGCCTCTTTACCCAATGCTCGTTTGCAAGTGTATTTTTTGGACAATGAAGATTTATTTAAGAGGAAATTTGTGTTTGCTGATGAGAATGACCAGTGGTTTGATGATAACGGCTTACGCACAGTCTTCTTTTGTAAAGGTGCCCTAGAGACGGTAAAAAAGTTTGGATGGCCTCCTGATGTCATTCATTGTAGTGGTTGGATGACCGGATTGATTCCGTTCTATTTGAAAACAGTTTATAAAAAAGAGCCTGTTTTCTCTCACAGTAAAGTGGTATTTACAATAGGGCAGACCACATTCAAGGAAAGCCTTGGCAGCGATTTTATCGAAAAGGCACTGATACATCCATCGTTAAAAGAAAAGGATCTTGAAGTTTTCAAAGATGCGGATAATGAAGCACTTTTAAGAGGCGGAGCTACCAATGCCGACGCTATCACTTTTGGTGATGAAAGTGTTGATCCTAAACTAGTTGAAGAGTTTTCTAAAGTAAAAGGAAAGAAAACCCTGCCTTATAATCCTGAGTCTGATTTAACAGACTATTTACAGTTGTATAGCGACCTTGCGAAGTAGTTTTATACATAGTAATTTTTTAACAGCTCAATAATCTTTTGTGAATAAACGCAGATGGGTTGCATCCTTGGTTTTAGGATTGACTGGCATTTTGTTCTTAATCAGCTCGTGCAAAAAGATAAATGAAGCCACTGAATTAGGTGGAGATCTGATACCCCCGGTTGATAATGTAAATACTTTTGAGACTTATTTCGCGGTAGAGTCCGATAACATACTGTTTAACGATACAACAAAAATTCTCGCCAGTGACCTGGTAGGGATAGGGCATATTGGTAATGATCCTGAATTTGGGCAAACACATGGAGATGCCTATTTCAATGTCAGCTCATCGGCAGCTGAAGGAGCTTATCCATTTGTTGATCGCGATTCGCTTTTGATTGATTCTGTTGTTTTGTCGCTTCGTTATTCAGGAAAATATGGCGATACCAATAGTATGCAAACCGTACGGGTGTTTGAGATTGCTCAAAATTCCGGTTTTGTAGATACGGCTATTTATAAATTCAGCGATGGGATTGACTATGCTACAGCCGGATCTGAATTGGGTTCAAAAAACTTTGCACTAAGTTCTTTAAAAGATTCTCTAACCGTTATTAACGGTAGTGATACACAGAGGGTTGCCAATGTGTTGCGGATCAAGTTGGATACAGAGCTTGGCCGCCGTCTTGCCAGTTATGATACGGCCTACGGCCCCAATGGAGGTTATAATAAGGATTCCATATTTTATACACTTTTCCGTGGTTTGGCGATCAAAGCAGATGCTGCTGGCAATGGATTAGGCTATTTTAATCTATTTGACAACACAAATACAAAATTGAGTGTATACTTCCGGACAACTATAAATGGTGTGAAGGATACTAGTGTTACTGATTTTGTGCATCATGCACGCACGACATCGACCGGGGCGTCTCATCCGGGAGGTGTGGCTAACCCTATAAAGAGAACGCCTGCAGGTGGATGGGCTACTTATTTAAACAATGGGCAGCCACAGGATGATAAGGTTTACCTGCAAAGTGCTCCCGGATCTTATGCCAACCTTCGGATTCCTGCATTGGATACTTTTGGCAACAATGTGATTCACCTGGCTGAGTTGATCATTTATAAACAGTCTTCAGAGTTAGAAAATGTTCTTACTCCTCCAGTGCAATTGATGCTTGACAAGATCAATTATGCAAAGGATACGGCCTTTAACCTGGAAAATGATCTTCCTATTACAGCAAGCGCTGCAATACCTTTCAGCTCTTTTGGCGGGCAGTTGAAATTTGATAACACATTCAGGTTTAATATATCAAGACATGTTCAAGGTATTGTGACCAGGAAAGAACCCAATTACACTTTGCGTTTATATGCTCCGCTGAGTGCAACAGTTTATGATAAGAAATTAAACCAGAAGGTAACCATGCAGGTTTTAGACAAAATTGCTGATGGGAGAGTGGTGTTGGCTGGTGGTAATTTTGGAGATCCTGCCATGCGGATGAGGGTTCGTATTGTATACTCGAAGATTTAATTGGACATTGCTGTTTATATTTGCCGTCGTTTAAAAGTTAATTAACTCTACATAATTCTAAATAAAATATACCCATGCCTTATTTGTTTACATCAGAGAGTGTTTCTGAAGGTCATCCAGATAAAATTGCGGACCAGATTTCTGATGCTCTAATTGATCATTTCCTGGCCTTTGACCCTCAGTCTAAGGTTGCATGCGAAACTCTTGTTACTACTGGCCAAGTTATTCTGGCTGGTGAGGTAAAGTCAAGTGCATATTTAGATGTACAGGATATCGCCAGAAAAGTGATTCGCAAGATTGGATATACTAAGAGTGAATACATGTTTGAAGCCAACTCTTGTGGCATTTTATCTGCCATTCATGAGCAATCTTCAGACATTAACCAGGGCGTGGACAGAAAGGATAAAGAAGAGCAAGGTGCAGGTGACCAAGGTATGATGTTTGGTTATGCTACCAATGAAACAGAAGATTACATGCCGCTGGCACTAGACTTAGCCCACAAATTATTGCAAGAACTTGCAGAGTTGCGCAGAGAAAATAAAGAAATCAAATACTTGCGTCCAGATGCTAAAAGCCAGGTGACTTTAGAGTATGATGATAATAATAAGCCCATTAGAATTGATGCCATTGTAATTTCTACTCAGCATGATGATTTTGATACTGAAGAGAAAATGCAAGAGCAGATCAAGAATGATATTATCAATATTCTCATTCCAAGAATAAAGACCAAGTACAGTACCTATGCTAATTTATTCAAGGGAGAGATCAAATATCACATTAACCCAACAGGTAAGTTCGTTATCGGCGGACCTCATGGTGATACTGGTTTGACAGGACGTAAAATCATCGTAGATACTTATGGTGGTAAAGGTGCACATGGTGGTGGTGCTTTCAGTGGTAAAGATCCTTCAAAAGTGGACCGTTCTGCTGCTTATGCTACCCGTCATATAGCTAAAAACCTGGTAGCCGCCGGCGTTTGTGAGGAAGCATTGGTGCAAGTGTCTTATGCAATTGGTGTGGCAAAGCCAATGGGGATTTATGTGAATACATATGGCACAGCAAAGGTGAATAAGACTGATGGTGAAATTGCAAAGATCGTAGAAGGGATTTTCGATATGCGTCCATATTTTATTGAAGAACGCCTGAAACTTCGTAATCCTATCTACAGTGAAACAGCTGCTTATGGACATATGGGTCGTAAGCCAGAGGTATTGACTAAAGAGTTTGTATCGCCAGAAGGCAAACGTATAGTGAAAGAAGTGGAATTGTTTACGTGGGAGAAGCTGGATTATGTTGCTAAGGTGAAACAAGCATTTGGCATTAGCTAATTGGGAATCGGTAGTTAGGAATTTGGAGTTTGGGATTAAGAATTAAATGATTAGTATTCAATTGGTAAAGTACTTTGTTTATGTACGTATTCCGAATTCCTGATTTCCAATACATATGATATTTACTTGCCTCCCCTAAGCTGGGGAGGTTTTTATTTTCTGAGTATGAAGGAGCATATCAACCCGTGGACGATATTAGGGCAAAAAGAAGTATATGATAACAAGTGGATCAAGCTTACTGAGTATGATGTGTTGAATCCCTCAGGAGGGAAAGGAATCTATGGTAAGGTTCATTTTAAGAATTATGCAATAGGGATCATTCCTTTGGATGAGCATTTGAATACTTATCTAGTTGGTCAATACCGGTTTGTGCTCGACCAATATAGTTGGGAAATTCCGGAAGGAGGTGGTCCAATTGGTATAGATATTTTAGAGTCTGCTCAGAGGGAATTAAAAGAAGAAACCGGCCTTGTTGCCGGGGAGTGGACAAAGTTGATGGATCTTCACTTGTCTAATTCGGTTAGTGATGAATATGGGTCAATCTACCTGGCCAGAGATCTAAGGCAGGAAGATGCGTCTCCTGAAGAGACTGAAGATTTAATGGTAAAAAAGGTTCCATTTGAAGAAGCTTATCAGATGGTGGAGCAGGGGATCATTACTGATGCCCTGGCTGTAACAGCCATCATGAAAGTGAAAATTTTATTACTGGAAGGAAAACTTAAGTAAGTGGCTATAAAGAAAACATCTCTAATCATAGGGCGTCAGCCTTTGATCGAATCGCTGCAATCCGGGCGTCCCATCGACAAAATTCTTTTGCAAAAGAATACGGGTGGTGAAATTGTTCATACCATCCGGGAACTGGCAAAAAAGAATAATGTTCCCATCCAGGTTGTTCCGGTTGAGAAGCTGAATTCAATTACCAGGGCCAATCACCAAGGGATTATTGCTTTTGCCGCTTTGGTGCAGTACCTGGATTTGCAACAGGTTATTGACCATGTTGTGGGTAAGGGTGAAACGCCTTTATTCATCATATTAGATGGCGTAACAGATGTACGAAATATTGGAGCCATTGCCCGTACTGCTGTTTGCTGCGGCGCCCAGGCGATGATCATTCCTGATAAGGGGGTGGGTGCTTTGAATGAAGAGGCTATGAAGTCGTCTGCTGGTGCCCTGGAGCATTTACATGTTTGCCGGGTCAATAGTCTAATGAAGGCAGTTGATGAACTGCATTTGAATGGTATCAGGGTGTTTGCTTCTGAAATGACAGCTAAGAAGGCACTTCATGAAGTAGACTGGAAAGAACCAAGCGCAGTGGTGATGGGAAGTGAGGATAAAGGTGTGTATCCTGCCTTGATGAAGATCTGTGACGAGCAATTCAAAATTCCAATGGCCGGTGCGTTTGAATCATTGAATGTATCCGTAGCCACCGGGATGATCTTATATGAGGCGATGAAGCAGAGGCAAGCCCCCAACCCCTAAAGGGGAGTTTTGCTACGCTCAGGGCCAAAAGAATGAAGTATTGTTTAAATCAGGATTCTTCCTGGTAGTAGATTTTATAGTATTTTCTGCCGTCGAGGTCGATGCCTTTTTCTATGAGGTCGGTGTTGCCATGGATATAAATATGAAAATTCTTATCCAATTTCAGGATGCTTTTATAGATCCTTTGTTGTTTTTTAACGGCTTGCGGGTCAATTTCAAAGGAGGCTGCAATGTCATAATCGTTTTGTTCGACGAAGCGAGAACCGAAGTTGCGGAATGATTCAATCATTTCATCCTTCTGAAATATCTCGGTTTGAAATTCATTGATATCGAAAGATTCTTTGTTTTTGAAATAATCGATCGACCTGTTCAGGAGGTCGATTTGTTCTTTCTTTTCCAGGCTGAACTCTTCCTCCATCTGGCCTGTAATGTACTGTTTGGTTAGTGTAAGAATTTGGTTGGTGTGGTGGAACTCATTTTTCTGAGGTGTCAATCCCAGGAATCCTTCCTTCCAATATTGGGCTTCTTCTCCACGGTTCTGGTTATCAAAGATAAGTACGTCAAAGCCTTCGTCCATCTTTGTAAATATGATCAGGCAGCCTTTATCAATTTTATTGAGTTCGACACCTTCCTTTATCTCCAGGCTGAATTCGCTGTTTGCATGGCGCGCATCCAAAAAAAGTGATTTGTTCTCGGTTTTAAATAAACCTAAGGCCGTATAAAATCTTCCTTCAACTGGAAGTTCTTCAAATAAAGCAACATATAATTCGCCACCTTTTACTTTTGGATGTGTAGAAGATTCATAAAGATGGCGGGCTATTTTAACTGAAAGCTCCTCAAATCTGCTTTTATCCTGGTAGAGGGATGAAGCATAACTATAGACTTCATTGAACTCCAGGGAGGACGGATGATGGAAGCTGAAATACTCAACAGCGTCTTTGAACTTGTTCAGAAAGCTTTCACCAGTAATCTGTATTGTTTCTTCATCCAATTTAAGCGCTTCTTCAGAAAGGAGAAGGGGATCCAGGTTATTCTTACTCCCTACATAATGTACCATCAGCTTTTTGAGAAAGGCGGCTTTTAAATTCAGTTCCATAGTTGCAAAAGTGCGAAAATACGGATCGATTAAATCCTTATGCTATTCTTCTTATGGCAAAGTTTTCCACTTGTTCACAAAAATTATCAGAAGCAAGCCTAACCACTTCGCCGATAATAATAAGAGCAGGATGTTTCAGTTGTTTGTTTGCTGCCATTTGTACTAATTCTTTCGCAGTGCCTATGACCATTTTTTTATGGGGAAGTGATGCATGTTGAATAATGGCGGCAGGTAAATCTCCCGCACTTTTCTCTACATAAGCCCTGGAGATTTCTTCCAATTTTTTCATACCCATATATATAATGACTGTAGCCCTGGTCTGAATAGCTGTTTTTAAATCTTCCGATAAGGTGCCATCTTTTTTAGTGCCAGTGATCACCCAAAAGCTTTCGCTAATGCCACGATGGGTAAGTGGAATATCTTCAAAGCCTGCAGCCTGCATGCTGGAAATGCCGGGAATGTAAGAAGCGCTAATGCCCTCAGCTCTTGCATATAAAATTTCCTCCATGCCTCTGCCAAAAACAAAAGGATCACCACCTTTCAAACGGACTACTGTGCCTTTGGTCAATGCTTTTTCTTTGATTAACTCATGAATGACCTCTTGAGGTGTATAATCGCCATATGGCAATTTGCCTACATATATTTTCTCGCAAGCCGAGGAGCAATGATTCATGATCTCCTGGTTGGCCAAATTATCATATAAAACAACATCAGCACGTTGAAGAGCTTTCATTGCTTTCAGTGTTATTAAATCCGGGTCGCCAGGTCCAGCCCCTACTACTATCAATTCAGGTGCTTTCTTCATTAGGTTACTCATAATTACATGTTTTATAAGATTGCACAGCTATTTATGGTTATTGAGGCAATCAAACTGTTCAGCTGCAATATGTATTAAAAATAAATCAATGTGATGTATTTAGGGTTTAGGAGTGCCTTTTCTTATTCAAAAATAAACTTTAATATGATTAAAATCGCATTTTGAATGATAAAATTTGTATCATTGCACAGTAAATGCATTAATGATATAAATTATTTATGTGTTTATGTTGAATTTTTGATGTGATCATTTCAAAAAACTTTATGCATGGAGACGACCAAGCCAACAGTTGTTGTTATCGGAAATGGAATGGTGGGTTACAAGTTCTGTGAGAAGCTTGTGGCAAAATCTAAAGATTTCAATGTTATTGTATTTGGGGAAGAATCCCGCATTGCTTATGACCGTGTTCATTTGAGTGAATATTTTAGTGGTAAAACAGCGGACGATCTTAGCCTTTCTTCTTCTGACTGGTATAAAGAAAATGGTATTACCCTTTATTTAGGTGATCCTGTACAGGAGATTAACCGTACTGCTAAAACGGTTCACTCTCTGCATGGGATGGCCATTCAATATGATTACCTGGTCTTAGCAACGGGTTCGTCTGCTTTTGTGCCTAACATTCCCGGAGTTGAAAAAGATGGGGTGTTTGTTTACCGTACTATAGAAGACCTTGAGCTTATTCAGTCTTATGCTGGAAAAGCAAAGAGAGGTGCAGTAATAGGAGGAGGGCTTTTGGGGTTGGAAGCGGCAAAGGCGCTATTGGATCTTGGTATACCTGAAACGCATGTGGTAGAATTTGCGCCTCGACTGATGCCAAGGCAAATAGATGATGTCGGAAGTAAAATGCTGCAATATAAGCTGAGCCAGCTTGGGCTGCAAATACATTTAAATAAAAATACAAGTTCAATTGAGGGAAATGGTAAAATTGAAGCTCTTCAATTTGCCGATGATTCCAAACTTCATGTGGACATGCTTGTTATTTCTGCTGGTATTCGTCCCAGAGATGAGTTGGCTCGTTTGTCAGGGCTTGAGGTTGGTAGTCGTGGCGGTATTCTTGTCAATGAAAAGCTACAAACCAGTGATGCTTCCATTTTTGCTATTGGTGAGTGCGCCTTATACAACAACATGATCTACGGCCTAGTGGCTCCTGGTTACGATATGGCGGAGGTTGTGGCTGCTAACATTTGTGGTGGCTCGAAATCTTTTACCGGCTTTGATATGAGTACAAAGCTGAAGCTGATAGGTGTAGATGTGGCCTCATTTGGTGATCCTTTTATTTCTGAACCTGAGTGTCGTTCTGTTATTTTTGAAGATACCCACAAGGGTACTTATAAAAGAATCAATATTACTCAAGATGGAAAGCATTTGCTGGGTGGTATCCTGATAGGCGATGCCAGTGCTTATAATATGTTGTTACAAACAGTAAACAACAAAATCGTTTTACCGCCAGATCCAGAAGATTTGATACTAGGCAGCAGGGGTGGAGCCGCCAGTGAGGGTGCGGGTGTAATGAATCTTCCTGATGATGCATTGATCTGTTCATGTGAGGCTGTTAGCAAAGGTGCTATTTGTGCAGCTGTAACTGAACAGAATGCATGTACTATAGATCAAATGAAAAAGTGCACCAAGGCCGGGACCGGATGTGGAGGTTGTGTGCCTATGGTAAAAGACCTAATTGCCGGAACTATGAAATCACAGGGTCTGTATGTGAAGAATGTGATTTGTGAGCATTTCGATTATTCACGCCAGGAGCTTTTTGATCTCATTAAAATAAACGGAATAAAGACCTATGATGAAACTTTAAATCTTTATGGTAAAGGCGATGGATGTGAAGTATGTAAGCCGGCAGTTGCCAGTATTATGGCAAGTCTTTGGAATGATATGATCCTGAAACAGGATACGATACAAGATAGTAATGACCGTTACCTTGCTAATATCCAAAAAGGTGGTACCTATTCAGTCGTGCCCCGTATTGCTGGAGGTGAAATTACTCCAGAGAAATTGATTGCCCTGGGAGAAGTTGCCAAGAAGTATGGCTTATATACAAAAATTACTGGTGGTCAGCGTATAGATATGTTTGGAGCCCATGTAAGCGATCTGCCGAAGATATGGGAAGAGTTGATCGCGGCAGGTTTTGAGAGTGGTCATGCTTACGGTAAATCCCTGCGAACTGTAAAGAGTTGTGTTGGTAGTACCTGGTGTCGTTTTGGATTGCATGACAGTGTATCCTTTGCTATTGAAATCGAAGAAAGGTACCGGGGTGTTCGTGCGCCGCATAAGTTGAAAGGTGGTGTGAGCGGTTGTATTCGTGAGTGTGCTGAAGCGCAGGGTAAGGACTTTGGGATCATTGCTACAGAAAAAGGCTGGAATTTATATGTGTGTGGCAATGGTGGATCCAAGCCGCAGCATGCGCAATTGTTAGCCGCGGATGTAGATAAAGAGACTTGTATTAAATATCTCGACCGCTTCCTGATTTTCTATATTAAGACCGCAGACCCGTTGACCCGTACTGCTACATGGCTCAATAAAATGGAAGGTGGTATGAGTTACCTGAAAAATGTAATTGTCAATAACAGCCTGGGTATAGGAGCACAACTAGAAGCTGAAATGCAATATCTGGTTGAGACATATAAATGTGAATGGAAAGAGGTGGTAGAAACCCCTGAACTCCGCAAGCGCTTTAATCACTTTGTGAATGCTCCTGTAGAAAAGGATCCAACGGTAAAATTCGAAAGTATGAGAGCGCAGATAAAAGCAGTTGAGTGGTAAATAGACACCCCCGTCCTCTAAAGGGGAGACTTAGGTTGGTCAATCATTAGAGCGTGTGATTGTTCTATTTAATCAAATCTTATCAAAATATATTCTCTTTTTAAGGTTTTGAACTTTTTAGGGATTAGATAAAAAATAATATTTATGAGCCTTAGCGAATCTTTAGAATTTCAGAATGTTCAGAGTTCCGTAACAGGAGCCAGGATCAAGTGGTTTATAGCTTGTTCTGTTGAGGATGTACCGGAAAATGGCGGAGCTTGTGTTAAGTATGGTGAAGAGCAAATTGCTGTATATAATTTCACACGCAGAGGTGAGTGGTTTGCTACACAGAATCTGTGCCCACATAAGCAGCAAATGGTTTTATCGAGAGGAATGATTGGCAGTCATGGCGAACATTGTGAGCCTAAAGTGGCTTGTCCTTTTCATAAAAAAACGTTTTCGCTGCTGACTGGTGATTGCTTAAACAGCGATGACTGTGAAAGCATTAAAACTTACCCTGTGAAAGTAAAAGAGGGCAAGGTGTATATTGGTGTTGGCATAGAGACAATATAATGGCTGTTTATATATTTCCATAATTTTTTCGACCGGCTTTTGCCGGTCTTTTTGTGGAGCATAACATTATATTTGTTGCTTAATGCAAACTACATGATATCCAACCTAGACGAAATTCAAAATATATTTTTTATTGGCGTTGCCGGAAGCGGTATGAGTGCGTTGGCGCAATACCTGAAAGGGGCTGGTAAAGAAGTTGCTGGTTCTGACCGTTATTTTCTACCGAATGTTCCCAATGAAACCAAGGAGAAGCTGGAAGCTGAAGGTATTCGTTGTTTTTTGCAAAATGGTGAAGGTATTACGCCTAATACAGACCTGGTGGTGGTTTCTACAGCAATAGAAGACACTGTGCCGGAAGTGCAAAAAACAAAGCAACTTGGCATACCGATTATTAAAAGGAGTGAACTGCTGGCTTTGATAGCGCAGAGTAAAAAGACAATTGCTGTGGGTGGGACGTCCGGAAAAAGTACGACCGCGGCCATGTTGTATGAAATTTTAGAACAGGGAGGTTTGCAGCCCGGTATTATTAGTGGGGCAGGGCTTACCAGTCTTATCAAAGAAGGTAAAATTGGTAACGCAAAAATGGGCAAAGGGGAGTGGTTGGTTATTGAAGCTGATGAGAGTGATGGTTCTATTGTACAATACAAGCCCGAAATCGGCCTATTGCTGAATATGGATAAAGATCATAAGGAGCTGGATACATTAATGGAGATTTTTACTACTTTCAAAGCCAACAGTAAAAAGTTTATAGTCAATCAATCTCACACTCTTTCTAAGCAATTATCACAAAATATAGCTTTTGATTTTTCTCTTGATGTGAACTCTGGAGCTGGCTATGTCGCTACAGATTTTGAACAGCAGGGCTTTATTGTACGTTTTAAGATCAATGATGTTCCCTTTCAACTCAATACGGTTGGGCAACACAATATGGAAAATGCACTGGCTGCAGTAGCTGTGGCCAATCAAATTGGCGTAGCGCTGACCACTTGTGCTGATGCATTGAAAAACTACCAGGGGATCTACCGGCGACACCAGGTTTTGGGTAAAAAAGATGGGGTTTGGGTGATTGATGATTATGCCCACAACCCGGCCAAGTGTGCAGCCAGCATTCGTGCTTGCCAGCCAGTGGCTTCTAAAGTAATCGCCTGGTTCCAGCCTCACGGATATGGACCAACGAATTTCTTACGTCATGATTTTGTGCAAGAAATAGCTGCTGTTTTACGTCCGCAGGATGAAATATGGATGAGTGAGATATTTTATGCCGGCGGTACAGCAGAGAAAACAATTTCAGCCGGTGACCTGATCAATGATTTGGCCGCTTTGGGTAAACCTGCCTTTTTTGTGGCAAACAGAGGGGATCTGCTAGAGGCAGTTCGACCTCATTTAACCCAGGATTGCGTGTTATTGCTGATGGGGGCAAGGGATCCATCGCTGGAGTTTTTTGCAACATCTGTTTGGGAAGAAGTGTAATCAATTAATTTATTTTCGCCACATGCTTCAAGTAAGTGAAATATTTATTTATCCCATCAAGTCGCTTGGTGGGATTTCTCTTTCATCGGCAGTTGTAACTGATCGGGGGTTACAATATGACAGAAGATGGATGTTGGTAGATGAACAAGGTGAATTCATGACGCAGCGAACAAACGCAGAGATGGCATTGCTGCAGGTTGAAGTTGTTGAAGGCGGGTTAAGGGTTTATCATAAAAAGAATAATGCTTCTATTGTGATTTCATTTGCACCTCAAACGGGTGAAACAACTCTGGTGCAAGTATGGGGTGACCGTTGTAGGGCCAAGGTAGTGGGGCATGATGTAGATAACTGGTTCTCAGATATGCTATCAGCAAAATGCCGGTTAGTTTATATGCCAGAAACGACACGTCGTCAGGTGGATAGGAGGTATGCAAAGAATAGAGAAATCACTTCTTTTTCAGATGGCTATCCTTTTTTGGTTATAGGGCAAGCTTCTCTGGATGATTTAAATAATCGCCTGAAAGAAAAGCTGCCTATGAACCGTTTTCGTCCCAATATTGTCTTTACAGGAGGGCAGCCGTTCGAAGAAGATCAATGGTCGCATTTTGTTATTCATGACATCCATTTTTACGGGGTTAAACTTTGCTCCCGTTGTGTGGTGACTACGATTAATCAAGATGAAGGAAAAGCGGGAAAGGAGCCATTAAAAACATTGGCTACATACCGCTTGAGCAATAATAATATTTATTTTGGTCAGAATCTTTTGCACCAGGGGGAGGGTATCTTACAGGTTGGAGATAGCATTGATGTAATAGAAAGGAAGCCTGCCAAACAATTTATAGTATCAAACTTATAATCATCGTTTTACATGCGGAATATAACGCACAAGCAAATCACACTACGTACTGCAAGGGCAATAGGGATTATCTTTTGTTCTCCTGAAACCATCAAGTTGATAGAGGATCAACAACTTCCAAAGGGGAATTTATTTGATGTTGCTCGTGCGGCGGCTTTCCTTGGTGCCAAAGCAACGCCACAATTATTGCCTCATTGCCATCCCGTTACTATTGATGGCATGGATGTGGAGTTTGAGTTTTTGAAGGAAGAAGCGCATCATGAGTATTTTAATCCGGAAGTTTTTATGCGTAGTGGTATTGTTATTATGGGGGAAGCAAAGTCAATTGGGCGTACAGGCATTGAGATGGAAATGCTGACGGGTGTATCAGTTGCAGCCTTGGAGATTTATGATATGCTCAAACCAGTGGATACTCAGCTTGAGATCGGGTCTATTAAACTGCTGGAAAAGAAAGGAGGTAAAAGCGACCGTAAGAAATATTTTTCAACACCACCTACCTGTGCGATTCTTGTCTGCTCGGATTCAACGGCAGAAGGAAAAAGGGAGGACAAGAGTGGCAGGCTGATCCAACAAATGTTGTCGGAATTAAATGCTAATGTTGTGCACTATAAAGTGGTTCCTGATAATAAGGGCTTGATCCAGGAGCAAATAAGGGAATGGGTAGCCGAAGATGTTCATTTCATATTTACCACAGGAGGGACAGGATTAGGGCCAAGAGATAACACGGTTGGTGCTGTTCAAGAAATCATTGAAAGAGATGCTGATGGTATAACGGAGGCCATGCGCTCTTTTGGACAAATGCGCACACCCCTTGCAATGATGAGTCGTGGAGTTGCGGGATCTATTGCTCAAACACTGATCGTTACATTGCCGGGCAGTTCGGATGGGGCAAGGGAATCGCTGGAAGCTATTCTGCCGGCTGTTTTTCATGCAAGAAAGATGATGAAAGGTGGGGGGCATTAAAAACTTATGTATGCTTAATTTTCAGGAAGCACAAAAAATAATTGCAACCCAAGCTCATTCCTTTGGAAAGGAAACTGTTTCGCTGGATCGGGCTCTTGGTAGGGTTTTGGCTGAACCTATCGTAGCTGATAGGGATTATCCGCCCTTCAATAGAGTGGCAATGGATGGTTTTGCTGTTCGTTTGGAGGATTTTGAAAGTGGGATGCGTGAGTTTCAAATCATTGAAACGGTATTTGCTGGCCAGATGGCAGCTAAAAGCATAGCTGCAGGTCAGTGTTATAAAATCATGACGGGTGCGCCTTTACCATTATCATCAGATGTTGTTATCAGAAGAGAAGATACGGTGGAAACGGGCGGACGTGTAACCATTCATGCATCAGAACTCCGGCCCTTTCAGAATATTGCCCGCCAGGGAGAGGATATAAGGGTAGGGGAACTGGTGATCGGTGCTTCAATCCCAGTCAAGCCGGCGGTGATTACTGCGTTGGCTTCATTGGGTAAAGCTGATGTAATAGTTGAAAGTCTCCCTAAAGTGGCCCTGTTTACAACAGGTGATGAGGTGGTGCCTGTTCATCAGCCTGTTTTGCCACAACAAATAAGGAACAGTAATGCTCATCTTTTAAAGTCTTTATTGCAGCAATGGCATATTATTCCCTTCCAATATGCGCATATCCAGGATCGTGAGGATGAGTTATTGAAGACACTTAAGGAGGCAATGTCTTGTGATATGTTGATCATGAGTGGCGGGGTGTCAGCCGGAGATGCTGATTATGTTCCAAAAGTTCTGGAATCACTGGGGATTAAAAAGCTATTTCATAAAGTGGCAATCAAGCCAGGTAAGCCTATTTGGTGTGGTGCAATGCCGAATGGGGGTATTGTTTTTGCTTTGCCGGGCAACCCGCTTTCCTGTCATGTCACTTTTAAGCTTTTTATTGAAACTTATCTTATTCATGCATTTGGCCTGGAGCGTTCCAGGATACTTGAACTGCCTTTTTCCGGAACCAGAAAAAAGAAAACTTCATTGGATGAATTCTTTCCTGTAAAAATTCAGTCAGCTCCTGTAGTTGCTGTTCCCTTGAATTTTAATGGCTCCGGAGATGTGTTGGCTGCTTTCCATGCGGATGGTTTTGCCTGGCAGCCTGCAGATAAAATGGAGTTGCGTAAAGGTGACCTGGTTGAATGTTTGGTTTTTTAATATCTATACAATACTTTCTTTCATCAGTGTGCATTCATTATCGGGGTTAATAGCTCTTTTTCATTTTTGATCCTGATCTTTTTGTTGGACATTTCTATTAGGTCATCATTTATGAATTCATTTAAAGTGCGGAAGGCGGTTTCGTATGTTGTTCCGGCGAATGAAGCCAGGTCATGCCTGCTTAATGCAATATCGATAAAGCCTTCTTCATTGTAACCAAACTTTTCCTTTAAAGTGAATATGGCCTGGGCGACTCTGCTTTTTACAGGCAAATGAACCAGGTCTCGCATTTTCTTTTCGGATTCTTCTAATTCATCAAAACAATTAACCATCAATTGAAATAGAAGTTCATTATTTACTTTGAGTGTGCTTTTAAAAAAACTCAATGGCAGATAACAAACTGTGATTGGTTCAAGTGCGGTAGCTGAAACCGGGTATATAAGGTTTTTTCCCAGTCCGCGGTGGCCTAGTATTTCTCCCTTTCTTACAAAGTGAACAATCAGTTCCCTGTCACTTCCCCACTGCTTATGAATTTTTACCAGGCCGGAATATAAAAAAAAGATACCCTGCACAGGGTCGCCCTCTTTAAATATCACTTCGCCTTTATTGTACAGGAAATTTTGCCTGTTAGCATCTATGGCGGGAAGCCAATCTGGTATACACATGGTACATAGAAAGCAGCTTTTCAAATCGCAACCGCTTTTGCATTTTTTCATATCGTTTTAAAGTATGTGGTTTTGTTCAATGACTGATTATTACAAATAAGTAATAAGATAAGCTGGTGTTTTCTAAGCTGAAGAAAATTAATAAGAATACGCGGTTAGGTCTTAAACAAAGCTCAGTAATTTCCTGATATCTTTTAACATAATGTTTCTTCCGGATACCTCAATTGCATTGTCTTCAATAAATTCGGTTAGAATGCGGAAAACTGTTTCATAAGTGGTGCCGGTGTAGGAAGCCATATCCTGGCGACTTAATGTTATATCAATGTATCCATTTTTGTCACAGCCAAACTTTTCTTTGAGGTTAATAAGTGCTTGTGCTATACGGCCTTTTACCGGCATGTGCGCCAGATTGCGCATTCTACTTTCTGATTCTTTGAGTTCATCTGCAAAGAATATCATTAATTGAAAAAGGAAGTCCTGGTTTATTTTCAGTGTAGTAAGAAAAAACTGCAGATCAATATAGCAGGCACTAACAGGTCCCAAAGCTGTAGCGGAAATGGGAAAGGTCGTTGTTGTTCCAAGTCCACGATGACCAACAATATCGCCTTTTTTTGCAAATCGTACGATCAGTTCTTTATCTGTCCCCCACTTTTTATGAACTTTTACCGTCCCGGAGTATACGAAAAAAATCCCGTTAACTTCATCTCCTTCATAGCAAAGCATTTCTCCCTTTTTAAAATAAAACATCTTTCTATTGGCGTCAATGGCTTGTTTCCATTCTTTTAGACTTTGCCTGCACATAAAGCAGGTTTTTAGGTCGCAGTCATGCTTAGGATTTTTCATAAATAAAAACCGATACTATTTTCCAGGGGATTGTAAAAGAACATAAATGTATACAGAATAGTTGTTTTGGGTGAGGCAAATTCTTCATTTATGTAACTATTTCTTGTATCCAGAGAGGTATATAATGAATGAATAATATGAATAAAATTAAGGTTGGTATTTAGTATTATGGATGAATTGGTATAGTATTTTATATATAGTAAAAATAATTATTTGACGAATATCATGCAAATGGATGGGTTTGTGTGCTGTTTGTGGTTATATTTGTGATGTAGGTCATGAAAATGTGGTGATTTGAGTTTTTCTTTCAAGTTATTTAAATATATATTAAAAATATTAATTAGTGAATTGGGGACATATCAATTACTTTTTAATTAATTGAATACTATGATGATTTTGAAAATGAATATTGAAGTGTTATAAAAGATTTGCCCCGCAAGGAGTCGCGATCCGAACGGGGCTTGAATTTTAAATTGCTCTGTTAACAACTTAAAAAAACCAACAACAAATGTACAGAAATCGAGTTATCAAAACGTGTACGCTGCTTGGCTTGGGCGTCATTGGCTTTTATTCTGCAAATGCCCAGCTTTCTCTTGCCGGCCAATTGAGAACAAGGAGTGAGTTTCGTGATGGCGTAGGTACGCTTAAGCCTGAAGGTTATAAACCTGCTTTTTTTACTTCCCAGAGAGCCAGGTTAACTTTTAACTATAAATGGAACAAGGTTGTTTTCCAGACATCTGTTCAGGATGTTCGGGTATGGGGGCAGGATGCGTCTACAATCAGTAATGCTGATGGTGCTCGTTTGGGTATTCATGAAGCGTGGGCTGAAGTAGCTTTGGCTAATAAAAAGGATACGTCTTTTAAACATTCACCTGTTGATTACTTTGGATTTAAAGTCGGCAGGCAAGAATTGGTGTATGATGATTCCCGTTTAATTGGTAATCTTGACTGGTTGCAACAGGCTCGTCGTCATGATGCAATTGTTTTTAAGTTACTTCAAAATGGTTGGCAGGTAGATTTGGGAGCTGCTTTCAATCAAAATACTGACGCCTTTAATTATAATGGTACTTATTATACACCAGCGAATTTGCCGGCTTATATAAAAGATAGTAAGGGAAACCTGGTGCCTACCCCTGCAGGTTTGGTGCCATTAACTAATTCAACTGGTGTCAGTGTTAAAACTGGTGCTCCTGCATTGCAAAACATGCCAAGCACCAACGCTTTGAATCAGAACTATAAGGCCATGCAGTTTTTGTATGCCGCAAAGAAAATCAAACAAACCAAAGTCTCAGGATTGCTGTTTGTTGATCAGTTTGGGAAATATAAATTGGATTCTGTAAAAACCATTGCTGGTACTGATACTGGCTATGTATTTGGTCGCCGCTATAATCAAAGTGGTGTGAATTCACGTTTGACTACAGGTGTGATGATCAATAGCCTGTTGGATAAAAAGCAATATTGGGCTCTGACAGCCGGTGCTTATTATCAGGGAGGTAAAGACAGAGATGGGGTTTCTCTGGCTGGATTTACAACTACTTTGTCGCTCAGTTACGCGAAGAAGTTATTTTCCTATACTGCAGGTTGGGACTATCTCTCTGGCAACGATGCATTTTCGACATCTACTAAGAATCATCGTTTTGATCCTTTATATGGAACACCACATAAGTTTTGGGGATACATGGATTACTTCTACGCTGGCACAGGTTCACCTGTAGGTGGTTTAAATAATCCATATCTAAAACTTAAATACACTTCTGCAAATAAAAGGTTGGGCGTAGGAGTTGATTATCACTACTTCGCACTGGCGCAGGATCAAAAAGATGTTGCTGGCAATGCACTTGATAAATACCTGGGAAGTGAAGTTGATCTGGTGACTACTTACAATTTAAATAAGTTCACAACTATTGAATGGGGTTTTAGTTTTATGGCCGCTTCTAAAAGCATGGAATATGCAAAAGGTATTGTGCCAGGAGCCTCTGATCTGAATTCTACCTGGTCATTTTTGCAGCTAAATATCAAGCCTGAGTTTTTTGCCAAATAAATTGGTTTGATAGGTCTCTGATTTTTCTCTTCTTACTTGTCTTGTCGACTAGTATTGCTGTTCATTCCTTGCCTTTTCTGTCCGACAAATAATCATTTATTAAATAAAAATATTTACAATGAAATTGACACTTATGTTCAATAGGACTTTTGTAGTCTTGGTTTTAACTTCTTTCATGTTTGGTGTTCTTACTTCCTGCGGAAGTTCTGATGCAAAGACCGCAACTGCTGATAGTTCTTCAACCGCTACATCTGAATCAATTAAACTGGGCTTCATTCCTTTGACTGATTGTGCTTCTCTGGTGATGGCACAAGAGCTAGGGTTGTTTAAGAAATATGGAGTGAAAGTTGAATTGTCAAAAGAAGCTTCCTGGGCAAATGTTCGTGATAAGATTTTAACCGGCGAGTTAGCGGGAGCTCATTGCTTATTTGGTATGCCATTCTCTGTATTTACCGGAATTGGAGGCAAGGCTGGTAGTGTAATGAAGATTGCAATGATTTTAAATAATAATGGTCAGGCCATTACTTTATCTAATAAATTTTGCGACCTGGTAGGTAATAATGAAACTGCAAAAGTGAAAAGTGCCGTTGATCAATTAAATGCTCAGAAGCAGTTGCAATTTGCGATGACCTTTCCTGGTGGTACACATGATATCTGGTTGCGTTACTGGTTGGCTGCAACAGGTGTTGATGCAAAAAAGGTAGGTATAAAGACCATTCCTCCTCCTCAAATGGTTGCTAATATGAAAGTGGATAATATGGATGGTTTTTGTGTGGGTGAGCCCTGGAATGGTGTTGCAGTAAAAGAAGGAATAGGGTTTACGCATATTGCTTCACAAGATATTTGGAAGAATCATCCGGAGAAAGCATTGGTAGTGAATGAGGCTTTTGCTGGTGCCAAAAAAGATGACTTGAAAAAAGTGATGAAAGCTGTTATTGAGGCTTCTATATGGCTGGATTCTCTTTCTAATCGCAAGAAAGCTGCTGAGATCCTTTCGCAAACCAAATATGTAAATGCTCCTGCCGAAGTTATTGAGGCTCGTTTAATGGGAACGAATAATACAGGTTGCAAGTTTGGTGATAAGAAATACGAGGATTATATGAAGTTTTTCAACAACGGCTTAACCAATGCTCCAAGAAAGTCTTATGGGATTTGGTTTATGTCGCAATATGTACGCTTTGGCTTGTTGAGTACACCCCCTTCTGATTATAAATCTATTGCTGATAAAATTATCATGAGTGATCTGTATAAAGAGGTTGCTGGTGAAATGAAGCTTTCCGTTGCGGACGATGATATGCAGCCTTTTACAGTAACCATTGATAAAGCTGTTTTTGATCCCAATCATGTTGATAGCTACCTGGCTGTGGCTAAAAAATAAATAACTCTTTAAAACCCCAGCCGCATTGACAGGGTACTATGTGGTTGGGGTTAGGATTCCAATCATTTATTAAATAGTCTATTATGAATAAGAAGATATTATCCCTCGTCTACCTGGTATCAGGTTTTGCAGTTTTGTTCTCATTATGGCAAATTGCAAGCATGGTAACAAAGGGCGAATTGCCAACTCCCTGGAAAACGATGTCTGTTTTTTTTGAAATGTGGGCTGATCCATTTTATGATGCAGGGCCAAATGATAAAGGCATAGGTGTTCAGTTGTTCTTGTCATTAAAAAGGGTGGCAATTGGATTTGGGTTAGGGTCATTGATCGCTATTCCATTAGGAATCCTGATCGGTTCTAATAAGACTGTTTTCAATATATTGAATCCGGTGGTTCAGGTTTTGCGTCCTGTATCCCCTTTGGCTTGGTTTCCGCTGGGTTTGGCTATGATGCATGTGTCGGATAAGGCTACCATTTTTGTAATCGTGATTACATCTTTATGGCCAACACTAATTAATACGGCATTGGGAGTTGCTTCTGTGCCGCAGGATCATAAAAATGTTGGGCGTGCTTTTGGGTTTTCTCGCTGGAAGTATATAACTAAAATACTGTTGCCTTCAAGTTTTCCTTTGATTATAACAGGTTTGAGATTGAGTATAGGGGTAGCGTGGCTGGTAATTGTTGCAGCCGAAATGCTGTCCGGAGGCGTGGGCATTGGTTTTTTTGTATGGGATAGCTGGAATGCCTTAAGCCTTGAAAAGGTGATGTGTGCCATTCTCATCATTGGTTTGGTTGGATTGCTGCTTGATAAAATGTTTTCACTGCTTCAGAAGCGTTTTACATATGCTGTTTGACAGGGTGATTGATGAAAAATTATTATTACATCTATTAAAATTTAGATTATGGAAACCCTTAATAATAAAGTACAGGCACATAATATTGATCCTCAGAAACAGTCACGTATCAAGGAGCGAGTGGCTGATGCAATTATTGGCCCCCTTTTGAACCCGGCCCTAAGTATTGATGTTAAAAATGTTACTGTTAGTTTCCCTACGGCAAAGGGTGTTTATACGGCGGTAAAAGATATTGATTTGCAGATAAGAAAAGGGGAGATCGTTGCGCTGATAGGGCATTCGGGATGCGGTAAGTCAACATTGATGGGTATGATCAGCGGCATGGTGAAGCCGTCGAATGGTGAAGTGATAGCAAATGGGAAGAAGGTAAGTGGCCCTGGCCCGGATCGCGGCATTGTTTTTCAAAACTATTCTTTGCTTCCCTGGCTTACAGTTTTTCAGAATATATATGAAGCTGTGGATTCTGCAATAAAAACAGGCTCTTCTGCCCAGAAAAAGAAAATTGTAGAAGAGAATTTGAAAATGGTAAACCTTTGGGCGCATAAGGATAAGCTTCCTGGGCAACTGTCTGGTGGGATGAAACAAAGAGTGGCCATTGCCAGGGCATTTGCGATCAATCCCAGTATTTTGCTTCTGGATGAACCTTTTGGTGCGTTGGATGCTTTGACAAAAAGCTCAATGCATGTGGAGCTCTTGAAACTTTGGAACCTTGATAATCGTGAAAAGACCATTGTTTTAGTTACCCATGATATAGAAGAGGCGATTTTCCTGGCAGACAGAGTGGTGGTTTTGAATAATGGACCGGCTGCAACTATTAAAGAAATAGTTGATGTTCCATTAGAGCGTCCAAGGAATAAGAAGGATATAGTGCATGACCCTGTGTATATGGATATTCATGACAAATTGATGGGGCTGTTGATTGATAAATTTTCCATTGAAGATATCAATGATATGAAAAAGACGGCCTAGTAATCTGGCGCTAATTAAAGATAGCTGATAAATATTATTAAAATATCAAATTAAACAGTTGGTTTAAAATATGCAACTTCTTATTGTGTATAATTAATAATATGAAGTATTAACTTTGTTTTTACTGTTTATTATTTTTCATTCTTAACCAAAACCAAGACCCTGTTTATTTGCCCTGCCTTAAAAAGGTGGGGCAATTTGATTTTATAACTAAATGTTTATCATGATTTTATGTTGTTTTAATGGAGATCTTTTTTATTTAAGGATAATCCGTAGACTTGAAAGGAAAAGCTGTTTCTTGATTATTTGATGCTTTGGCAAATGAATTAAATATATTTATATCTGTTTTTGTTAGGTTGTTTGTAGAACAAATTCTATAATTTTACTAATAATAGAATAATTGATTAAAAATATAATATGAGTTGTCGATTTGTCGCTCCAAAGAATTGATGACTTGCTCTGTTAAAAACTTAAACCAACAAAAATGTGTTTCAAAAACAATTACACCAGCCGATGGTGGTTCAATAGGGATTTCTTTCTGGTAAACCAATGCCAGTCTGAAAAAGCACCAATCCTTCCTTTGATCCTTCAAATATTGAATTAAAACCTCTTCAAATTTTTGATTAGTTATGGCTGCAAATACATTGAAACCCCTTGATAAACTGAATATTTTCTCTGCCAGAGGTATCCAGATGCGTACCTTCCATATTACATGGCTGACCTTTTTCGTCTGTTTTTTCGGTTGGTTTGGCATTGCTCCGCTGATGCCAATTGTTCGAGAGCAATTACATTTAACTAAAGCGCAGGTAGGTAATATTACTATCGCTTCTGTATCTGCTACTATTATTGCCCGGCTGATCATTGGACGATTGTGTGATACGTTAGGTCCTCGTTTATCCTATACGATTTTACTTTTGATTGGCGCTGTTCCTGTTATCGGTATTGGATTGGCCAATAGTTATGAGAGTTTTTTGATTTTTAGATTAATTATTGGTGTCATCGGTGCTTCGTTTGTAATCACCCAGTTTCATACTTCCGTAATGTTTGCACCAACCGTTGTTGGCACAGCTAATGCTGTTGCTGGTGGTTGGGGTAATCTCGGTGGTGGTGTTACTAATATTGTTATGCCTCTAATCGCAGCCGCTTTTGTTGGTCTTGGTTATACCGGTACTGGTGATTCCTGGAGGTATGCTATGATCGTGCCAGGTGCTTTGTTGCTGGTGATGGCCTTTGTCTATTATAAATTTACTAAGGACACGCCTGCCGGTAATTATAAAGAAATTCAACGTGTAGCAAAGGAAAAAAAGAAAGGCACCTTTATCATAGCCTTAAAAGATTATCGAACATGGGTACTGGCATTTTCTTATGCAGCTTGCTTTGGTATTGAAATTACTGTTGATAATGTGGCAGCTACCTATTTTGTAGACAACTTTAAAACTTCAATCATTTTGGCCGGTACATTGGCTGGCATCTTTGGATTTATGAATCTTTTTGCCCGTGCCTTAGGTGGGATTTTCAGTGATAAAATTGGAAAGATTTACGGACTTAGAGGAAAGGGGCTTTTATTGGCTGGCTTCTTAGTGCTGGAAGGGCTTGGTATTATATTATTTGCTAAAGCTGGCAACCTGCCTATGGCGATTGCCTCCATGTTGCTTTTTGCGCTTTTCTTAAAAATGGCTAACGGGGGCACCTATTCTATTGTTCCTTTTATCAATAAAGAGGCTATTGGAAGTGTGTCCGGAATTGTTGGTGCAGGGGGGAATATCGGTGCCATGTTGATTGGTTTTTTATTTAAATCGGAAAACATCACTTATGCCCAGGCCTTCTTTTACATAGGTATTGGTGTTGCCATAGTTGGAGGTATAGTGATGCTTGTACACCTGCCAAAAGTTAAGGCAAAGGAAAGTGTTGTAATAATGGAAGAAGCTGCTGCAGCAAGAGCGTGATTATGTTTTAAAAATTAAATTATCAACCCTTTTTGATGACGGTAACGAAGCAAAATACTCATTCTTACACAACAACCTGCTGTTATTGCGGAGTGGGTTGTGGTATCGTGGTAAATAAGGATAAAAAAGGAAATATTACTGTAGAAGGTGATAAAAATCATCCGGTTAATAGGGGTATGCTCTGTAGCAAAGGAATGAATTTGCACTATGCTGCCAATGATAAAACCGACCGCTTGTTGTATCCCCAGGTTCGTTTTAATAAAAACATGCCACTCCAAAGAGTAGGATGGGATATGGCCCTGGAGCGGACAGCAGCAGTTTTTAAAACATTTATCAATAAATATGGTCCTGATTCGGTTGCATTTTATGTATCTGGTCAGTGCTTAACAGAAGAGTATTATGTTATCAATAAACTGATTAAAGGTTTTATTGGAAGTAATAATATAGATACAAATTCCCGCCTGTGCATGAGTAGCGCTGTTGTTGGTTATAAAATGGCATTAGGTGAAGATAGCGTACCTGTTTGTTACGACGACATTGAGTTGGCTGATTGTTTTTTTGTAACAGGAGCTAATCCTGCCTGGTGTCATCCCATATTATGGAGAAGAGTGGAGGCACACAAGGCTGCAAATCCAAACGTAAAAATTATTGTAGCCGATCCCCGGAAAACGGATACCTGCTCTATAGCAGATGTGCATCTGCAAATCAATCCAGGAACGGATATCACCCTTAACCATGCAATAGGCCGGCTGCTCATTGAGAATGGAGATGTGGATTTTGATTTTATTAAAAACCATACTGAAGGCTTTGAGCAATACAAGCAAATTGTTTTTAGTAAAACGCTGTCTGAGGCTGCCAAAATATGTGGCATATCAGAAGAGGATATTCAATTGGCCGCACGGCATATAGGCAATGCCAAAGGGTTCATTACCATGTGGACAATGGGATTGAACCAAAGTGCCGTTGGTGTCAATAAAAATTTAAGTTTAATCAATCTCAATTTAATTACGGGTCATATAGGAAAACCCGGATCGGGACCTTTTTCGCTTACCGGCCAGCCCAATGCCATGGGTGGGAGAGAAGTAGGTGGGCTGGCTAACATGTTGCCAGCGCATCGAAACCTGGCCAACCCCGCTCATCGTAAAGAAGTGGAAAACTTCTGGGGGGGCACTGCCATAGCTGATAAGCCAGGACTCACTGCTACCGAAATGTTCGAAGCCCTGAACAGTGGCCGGTTAAAAGCGATCTGGATCATTTGTACCAACCCTCTTGTAAGTATGCCTGATGTGCGTATGGTGGAAGAGGGTTTGAAAAAAGCAAAATTTGTTGTGGTGCAGGATGCAAGCAACAAGCCGGAAACATTAAAATATGCAGATGTTATATTGCCTGCGGCGACGTGGACAGAGAAGGAAGGCACTATGACCAATTCTGAGCGTCGCATCAGCTATTTGAATAAAATAGTAGATGCTCCCGGGGAAGCATTGCCTGATGCTGAAATTATCTGCCGCTTTGCCCAAAAAATGGGATACCATGGTTTTGACTTTCCAGATTTTTCAGCTATTTACGATGAACACGCGCGACTGACAGCCGGAACTAACATTGATATTACTGGTTTGAACTATCAAATCATCAAAGAAAAGAAAACTGTTCAATGGCCCTATCCTCAACACGAAACAGGAAGAGGTACACAGAGACTTTTTACAGATAAGATATTCTATACACCTTCCAGGAAAGCTATTCTTCATCCAGTTCCGGACGAGATCACTAGTGAAAAGCCGGACGCAGACTTTCCTTTTATTCTGACAACTGGCCGGATTCGCGACCAGTGGCATACAATGAGCAGGAGCGGAAAGGTAAATAAGCTAAAGCAACATATTGCACAGGCTTTCATTGAAATAAATCCTGAGGATGCACGCCGTTTAAACATCAAGGAAGATGATGTTGTAGATATTCGTTCCAGAAGGGGCGAAGTAAGGGTAAAGGCCAAACTAACAACGGGAATTAAAAAAGGTGTAGTGTTCTTGCCTATGCATTGGGGTAAGATCCTGGGTAATGATTTAAACCGCACTAATAATGTAACCAGTAGTTTGGTGGATCCTCTTTCAAAGGAACCTGATTTCAAATTTTGTGCAGTACATGTAGAAAAATATCAAAAGCCAAAGCAGCGCATTGTTGTGATTGGTGCAGGTGCCGGTGCTTTTGGCTTTGTCAAGTCCTACCGCGAAGTGAATCAAGATGATGAGATCATCATCTTCAGCAAAGAGAATTTTCCTTTTTATAACCGTGTGATGTTACCTGATTACATCAGTGGTGTACAAAGTTGGGATCAGCTGGTGAAGATGAAGGATGAAGAAGAACCTGGCTATAATATCCGGTTGTTACGCGGTGTAAGTGTTGAAAAAGTGGACAGGGAGCATAAGTGTGTTATCGACTCCAATGGTAATACTACATATTACGACGTTTTGATAATGGCCACAGGGAGCCGTGCTGCTGTACCGAAAAATGTACCCCAAATGCAGGGGATATTTACGATGCGTAGCCGCACTGATGCCGACAATTTTATCAATCATGTACCTAAGGATGGTCATGTAGTGATTGTTGGAGGTGGGCTATTAGGTTTGGAACTGGCTGCATCCCTGCGAGAGGTTGGTGTTCGAATTACCATTATTCAACGCATTTCCCGTTTCCTGGACAGGCAATTAGATATTCTTGGCAGCCAGTTGCTGCACGAAGAAATGGTGGACCAGGGTTGCGATATTTATTATAATGATGAAGTGCAAGTGTTTTATGGGCAGGAACAACTGACGGGCATTCGATTGAAAAGCGGACAGTATATTGAGTGCAATGCTATGGTACTTGCAATTGGCACAGTTCCCAATATTGAACTGGCAAGAGAATGTGGGTTGGCTTGTCAGCGGGGTGTAATCGTGAATGAGCGTCTGCAAACCAGTGACCCTAACATTTTTGCAGTTGGAGAGATTGCTGAATTCAAAGGTTTCCTTTATGGTATTACTGCAGCTGCAGAACAGCAGGCCGATATCGTTGCAAAGAATTTGCTCGGCGACATTGCTGCATGCTATGATGGTAGCTTGTTGATGAACATAATCAAAATTCATGGTTTTGATTTGTGTAGTGTCGGCATTCCTGAAAGGCTCAATGAAACAGACTATGAAGAAATTACATTCATCGACAGGGCAAAACGCTATTATAAAAAATGTATTATTCACCAGGACCGCCTGGTTGGAGCAATTTTGATTGGAGACAAGGCTGAATTTCAGGAATTCAAGGAACTTATAGCAAAGAAAACTGAGCTCAGTGAAAAGCGCTTGCAATTGCTTCGTAGTGGTAGTAAGGCAGAGCCGGTGCTGGGTAAGCTGGTATGTAGCTGTAATAGTGTTGGAAGTGAAAATCTCAAAAATAAAATAGCAGAAGGCTGCACAAATTTTAAAGATCTGTGTGCTCAGACTGGTGCGGGAACAGGCTGCGGTTCTTGCCGGCCGGAAGTGCAAAGAATTTTAGAAGAAAGCCTATCTCAAAATATCGATTTCGAAGGATTAAAAAGGATAGAAGAAAAAATGAAAGTAATGGCTGATCGCTGAAGAAAAGACCATACTTGTTTTTAGAATATTAAGCTTTATAGGCACAAAGAAACAGGTGGTGAACATTTCCGGAACGCTGTGTGAACCATGGTTTCTATTGTGCCTATAAAGCAATTAAATGGTAAAAGGGCAATGGCCCGGAAATTCAAATTGCAATAATAAATGTTTCAAAAAACATACAAAACTGTCAAGGTTAATTTGGCTGGAGGGATTGTTTCAGCAGGGGATTTGCTTTCTATTATAACAGCCGCTGAAAAAGCCAGGATTGAGGATGTTCAGTTTGGCACCCGCCAGCAAATGTTTTTGAAAGTAAAGGTGGAAAAGCTTGCCCAGCTGGAGGAAGACCTGAAATTGGCCAATATTTTCTTTGAGACCGAGGGTGATGAGTTTCCTAATATAGTAAGCTCTTATGTTACAGAAGGTGTTTTTCAAAGTGCCATATGGGTAAGTGAGGGTGTGTACAGGGATGTATTGGATCATTTTGATTTTCATCCTCGTTTGCGTATCAATCTTTCTGATTCCGGTCAGACCTTTATTCCATTCTTCACCGGCCATCTAAATTTTGTTTCTTCTGAAAAAAACAATTATTGGTACCTGTATGTTCGTTTCCCCAAAACGTCCCAGGTATATGCCTGGAATGATTTGGTTTATACCGGAGATATTCCACGTCTTTGTAAAATCATCGAGGAAATTATTTTGGGAAACAAGGAGCTTTTCTATGGCATCGAAAATATTTCAGCCGGAGATTTGTATAGGGTGGTTGCTGAAAAAGTTTCCTTTGTAAGTCAGCCTGTTGAGCAGCCTCTTAAATTACCTCAGTTTGCTTTGCCTTATTACGAAGGTTTCAATCAATATAATAATAAAACATGGCTGGGTATTTACCGGCGTGATGAACTGTATTCCATCGCCTTTTTAAAAGATATTTGTGCTATTTGCAAGGAAACCAAGATTGGACAGATTTATACCACGCCCTGGAAGTCGCTGATTATTAAAGGTATTGAAGTGCACCAGCGAAAACTTTGGGATTATGTGCTTGGTAAATATCGCATTAATGTACGTCATGCTTCCAATGAGTTAGGCTGGCAGGTAGAAGATTTAAATGAAGATGCCCTTAATCTGAAGCATCACCTCATTCGTCATTTTGATAAGGATGATGTTCGTACATATGGTTTGTGCTTTGCCATAAAGACGCAGCCAAATACTAGTCTTTTTGGGTCTGTAATTATCAAAAAATTGCCCAATGAAAGTCGCAACCAGCGTAGGGCGCTGGATCGTTACGATATATTATATACAAGAGATTTTAATCCCAATTCCAAAGAATATATTCTCTTTCGGAAAGAGGTTCCAAAAGAGTTCCTGGATACTTATCTCATTTCACTTTGTAAATATTATTATGAGCTGAATAGTGAACAGGATTTGATCCCTCATGAGGCTTACCAGGAAAATAATCCGGGGTCAGGCAATGAATCCCCAATTAAACTAGTGCATCAATGCCGTGACTGTTTGACTATATACGACGAAGCTTATGGGGATCTCACCAATGGCATTGAGTCTGGCCTGCCATTTAAAGACTTGCCGGATAGTTATGAATGTCCCACCTGTGGCGCCGGGAAGGAAAATTTTCAAACAATTGAACAGCCTTCTTTAGTTTAGCAGAATGGCTTTAGATGTTTTATTGCTGACATGTTTGTTGGTAGTTGGTTTTTTGTATGCTTCCGTAGGGCATGGTGGAGCCAGTGGATATATCGCAGTATTTTCCCTGTTTAATATTGCCATGCCGGCATATAAGCCCTGGGTTTTGGTCATGAATGTGATCATTGCCAGTATGGCATTTCTCCAATTTTACCGTTCAGGGTACTTTCGGTGGAGCTTGTGCTGGCCGTTTTTGCTTACTTCAATTCCTGCTGCTTATATAGGATCACAATGGGCTGTCCAAACAAGGTGGTATAATATATTTCTTGGACTGGCACTTATTTTTCCCGTGATCCGGTTAATTGGATTGCTTCCGCAAGAGCGTCCGAAAGCAGAAAAGGTAAACCTTTCTTTAGCCTTGTTGATTGGTGTTTTTGTTGGCTTTGCTTCTGGTATGCTCAATATCGGAGGTGGAATTTTTTTAAGTCCTGTCTTAATTATGCTGGCCTGGGCCAATGCTAAGGAATCAGCCGCTGCATCAGCCTTGTTTATTGTATTCAATTCACTAGCAGGTTTATTAGGAGGGAAATTAAGTGGGTATACCGCCACCACGTCTTCTTACCTTTGGCTTTTTGCCGCCCTGGTTGGCGGAGCTTTGGGTGCATTTTTGGGAAGCCGGTATTTTCAACAGAAGACAATCCAATATTTGCTGGCATCTGTGCTGGCTATAGCATCTGTAAAATTGATTTTCTTTAGCTAATGAATGAGGTGATAGATCAATATGGCCGAAGTTTTAAAACCCTTAGGGTGAGTCTACTCAGCAAGTGTAATCTAGGCTGTGTGTATTGCACTATGGGGGATGAAGAGGTGAAAGAAATAAATACTGGTGCTGCTATAAAAGCATTGTCTCAGGAAAGTTTGCTGAACATTATTGAACGATTACATAGAGAGCTTCAACTGGAAACGGTCCGCCTTACCGGCGGAGAGCCATTATTGTATCCATATTTGAGAGAGGTTATTGCAGGTGTAAAGCAGATAGGGATTCCTAAAATAAGGCTGACAACAAATGGTTTTCTACTTGAGCGACAGGCCGAAGGACTCAAGAAGGCAGGCATGCAGTCAATCAATGTTTCACTAGATGCTCTTGATGAAACCTCTTTCTTTATGATGAGCCGCCGCAACGGTGTACAAAAAGTATTGAATGGCATTAAAGTGGCGCTTGATGCAGGTCTTGAGATAAAGATCAACACTGTAGTCATGAAAGACATCAACGATAGGCAAATTTTGCCCTTGCTGGAGTATGCAGGAGCGCAAAATATAAGGATCCGTTTCCTGGAAGTGATGGCTATGGGACATTTGTATCATCAAAGAAAAAAGTATTTGCTTACAGAAGATGAAATACTTGAAACAATATGTCAAAAGTATCAGGTAAGCAAGCTAGAACGTATGGCTTCGGCAACTTCCAATTACTGGCAAACAAATGCTGGTCATATTTTTGGAATTATAGCTAATGAAAGCGATCCTTTTTGTCATGACTGTAACCGTTTAAGACTAGATAGTGAAGGCAATATTTATGGTTGCCTGAGCAGCAATCATCCAATTTCTTTAGTTGATGTCCATGATACATCGACCTTACATCAGAAGTTGCAAAAAGCGCTGAAGCAAAAGCAGGCAGTTCGGTTTACAGGTAGTGAATTGAGTATGTTACAGATAGGTGGATAAAAGTATATTTCAATTTTTAATTTCATATCGATCATGAAAGTTCAGGTGTTTGCAGGATTAAAAGAATATTTTGAACCAACTTTCGAGCTAGAAAAGGATGTACAAAGTATTGATGGTTTAAAACGGCAATTGATCCGGCTAAGGCCTTCATCGGCTGCCCTGTTGGAAAGTTGTCGTTTTGCAGTTAACGATGATTTCGTTGATGTGGATTATGAACTGAATGAAGGGGATACAATAGTGATCCTGCCACCCAGCAGTGGAGGGTAGAAGAAAAAGCCGCAGGCAATTGATCATGAGTCAAGCAAACTGACAGGTTTATTTTCAAATTTTCAAATTATTGCATGTTCATTTCCGAACAACCTTTAGATATCGTAGGTTTATTGGCTAGTGCACACCATCCTAAGGCTGGTGCCCTGGTTTTATTTAGTGGAGAGGTGCGAAATCATAACCTGGGAAGGGAAGTGGACTACCTTGAATATGAAGCTTATATTCCCATGGCTTCGAAGTTGATCCGGCAAATTTTAGATGCTGCGAATGCGAAATGGCCTTTAAATATAGCCATCGCACAGCACCGCATAGGAAAAGTAGCAGTAGGGGAGAGTGCTGTTGTGGTGATTACAGCCTCCCCGCACCGCCGTGAGGCTTATGAGGCAAACCGCTATATTATTGACCGAATCAAACATGAAGTCCCTATTTGGAAATGCGAGTTCTTTTCTGATGGGTCCAAAAAATGGGGAGGCAATTGCAACTGTCACGAGGTGACTGGCGATGTGAATAAGCACATTTATGACGTTTAAACAGCGAAAGTAAAGTTCCCATATATGATGAGTATTACCCCTGGTTCCTCTTCAATGGAAGGTGTAGTGATTATAGAATATTGTCCTAAATGTGGCTGGATGTTGCGTGCAGCCTACATGGCGCAGGAGTTGCTCACAAGTTTCACCGGCGATATAAAGGGGGTATTACTACGGCCAAGTCAAACTTCAGGTTCGTATACAATTTCAGTAAATGATAAAATCATCTTTGACAGGAAGACTAGTGGCCGTTTCCCGGAGATCAAGGAGCTAAAGCAAATGGTTCGGGATGAAGTAGCACCAAACAAAAGTCTGGGTCATAGTGATAGAAAATAAGCGGTCTTACTCCTAACTTTAACGAAAGGAATTCTGTTATGCAAAATCTTCTTGGCGTTATTTTATGTGGCGGTGAAAGTAAACGGATGGGAACCGATAAAGGATTAATTCAGCAGGATGGTAAAACCTGGGCTCAAATTGTTGCAAATAAGATCCCTGCCCTTGGCCTTCCGGTTGTCATTTCTATTAATGACAGGCAGGTTGAGGATTATGGAAGAATATTTTCATCAGATCATTTGGTGGTAGATAACGTAGATATTAATGGTCCTTTACGCGGACTGTTAACTGTTCACCAGAGCTTTCCTCAGAGTGATATCCTGCTATTGGCGTGTGATCTAATTGATATGGATACGGATACGATCCAAAATTTGATCTCTGTTGCCAAAGCTGACGAGAATTATGAGTTTTATGTATATGAAAATCATGGCTTAGCTGAGCCTTTCTGTGCCATTTACACTTCCAAAGGGTTAAAATCTGTTTATGACAAAGCGTTGCAACATGGTTTAACCCAGAATAGCTTCCAGAGTGTTCTTGCAAATGGTAAAACGAAAAGAATTGTGTTGAATAATCCCGATCCTTTCCGAAATTATAATACAATGCCTGGGCATCATAAATTTTAACATTTCATCATTTATCCTCCTAATCTTCATCTCTGGACGACTTTTATAGCAAAAAAGATAGCAATCTCTAAATATTTAGTCTACAAGAATGGTGGGTTATCTATTTGACCCCTATCTTTGCAAGCCAATCTACTATTTTTGTAGAGTATAATACATGCAGTCAGCTTATCAAATACGATGTTGTTGTATGCGCTCGATGCGCTAAAAACTTTCATTTATGTGGACGTACCATCTTCATCTTTCACTTTTTAATACAAATAAATGAGCAAAAATACAACCATCGATTTTTCTGCTTCCAATACAAAAAACAATATATCTGCTCAGAACAATGTACTTCTTAACCTGGTGCACCAGAAAGTTGGGCAACAATCATTTATAGAACAGTTGATTGAAAACAACTGCAAAAGGCTTAAATACTTTCCGGATAAGCAGACTGCTGAAGATTTTATAGAGAACCTGTTTGAATTTTTATTTGTCGGTCAGGCCGAATGTGGTTGTGATCTGAATACATTGACAATCAAGTTAAACCGGCTGAAGAGTACTTTTGCCTCTCTATTATCAGAGGTAATCAAAAAGGATGCATCGGAGAAGGGTGAAGAAGTGAGCGCACAAACTGAGATATTCTTTGATGCATTGCCAGGCATTTATGAACGTCTATTGAAAGATGCTGAGGCTATTTTGAAATCTGACCCTGCCGCCCAGAGTATTGAAGAGATCCTGGCTGCCTATCCTGGATTTTTTGCCACCGTGATTTACAGGCTGGCCAATCAAATGTGGAAGCAGGGAATATCTATTTTACCCAGGTTCTTTTCGGAATATGCCCATAGTAAAACAGGTATTGACATACATCCGGCAGCACAAATTGGGGAGTCTTTTTCAATAGACCATGGTACCGGAATAGTGATTGGTGAAACTGTAGTCATAGGAGACGATGTGAAAATATACCAGGGGGTTACCCTTGGCGCATTGAATGTATCCAAAGAGAACGCAAGTACCAAGCGTCATCCTACAATAGAAGATAATGTAGTGATTTACTCCGGCGCAACCATTCTGGGTGGGAAAACAATTATTGGTGCAGGAAGCATTATTGGTGGAAATGTATGGCTTACATACAGCGTACCAGCCAATTCAGTAGTGTATCATAAAAGTGAGGTAAGGGTAAAGGATAAGGAACCATTTCTTGAACCATTGAATTTTGTGATTTAATATAAAAGCCTGTATAAAAAAGTCATCCTTAACCATTCAAACGATACCAACAAACAGATTAACAAATAAACTACAAAACAAAAACAGCAAACCAGATGAGAGCAAATAACATTTTAGACACTATTGGAAATACGCCTCACGTACGCTTGAATAAGTTATTTGGTAACGGACATGAAGTTTGGATCAAGTTGGAAAGAAGTAACCCTGGCGCAAGTATTAAAGATCGCATAGCTCTAGCTATGATTGAAGATGCTGAACAAAAAGGTATTTTAAACAAAGACAGTGTAATTATTGAACCAACTTCAGGAAATACAGGTATTGGTTTGGCTTTAGTAGCAGCTGTAAAAGGTTATAAGTTGATTCTGGTGATGCCTGAAAGTATGAGCATTGAACGTAGAAGGCTGATGTCTATCTATGGAGCTGAGTTTGTTTTGACACCTCGTGAAAAAGGTATGAAGGGCGCTATTGAAAAAGCAGGAGAGTTGGTTGCCGCTACTCCCAATGCCTGGATGCCCCAACAATTTGATAATGCAGCGAATACAGAAATTCACCGTCGCACTACAGCAAAGGAAATCCTGGCCGACTTCCCTGAAGGTTTGGATTACGTTATTACAGGGGTAGGCACAGGCGGTCATATTACTGGTGTAGCTGAAGTGTTAAAAGAGAAATTTCCTTCATTGAAAGTATTAGCTGTTGAACCTGAATTGTCTCCTGTATTAAGCGGGGGAAATCCTGGGCCTCACCCTCTGCAAGGTTTGGGAGCGGGCTTTGTTCCATCTATACTCAATACTAAAACATTGGATGGAGTAGTTCAGGTAAGTAAAGATGAAGCTTTTGAATATGCTCAGCGCATCGCTAAAGAAGAAGGCATTCTTGTTGGAATTTCCACTGGTGCTGCCTTGGCTGCTGTTGCTAAAAAGCTCGCAGAAATTCCTGCAGGTTCTAAAGTGTTGACTTTCAATTATGACACGGGTGAAAGATACCTGTCTATTGAAGGTTTGTTCCAATAATAAAAGCAGAATAATCGATTGAAAAGATAACGAGCGGAATGTAATTCAATATTACATTCCGCTTCATAATTAAACCAACCATCTTAAAAATGATCCCTCAAATAGCACAATCAGGTAAAGTGATTCTTGTAGCGGCAGGTCCCGGTGATCCTGAGTTGCTAACTGTAAAAGCCGCCCGCTGGCTGCAAAAGGCCGAGGTGGTTTTAACTGACCGTCTGGTAAGTGAAGATATTTTGAAACAATATGTTTCACCTGGGGCAGAAGTAGTATATGTAGGAAAGCAATGCCGCCGCGGAGCTTCTACTCCCCAGTCCACGATCAATGATTTGCTAGTGCAATATGCTGTTCAGGGTAAATTAGTAGTACGGCTGAAGGGGGGAGATGTTTCCATCTTTTCTAATATTTTGGATGAGTTGCAAGTGCTATCAGTACACCAGATTCCTTATGAGATAGTTCCGGGGGTAACTGCTGCTTTAGGTGCCGCTGCTTATAGTGGCATACCTTTAACGGCCCGTAACTATTCAACTGCAGTGCGTTTTCTTACCTATTACAAGTCAGATATTGTTACAGATGCATATTGGAAAGAACTGGCAAATACGAATGACACTCTTGTATTTTATATGTCGGCGGATACACTAAGTGTATTAGTTGACAAACTGATTGAAAACGGAATCACAGCAGATAAACTGTTGGCAGTTGTAGAACAGGCCACAACCCCTCTACAAAATGTTTTTACCTGTAGTTTGAATGAATACAAGGAAAAAATTGGTAGCAGATCTTTTTTGTCACCTTCCCTGATTATAATTGGTAAAGTGGTAGCGCTCCATCACCAGTTCGGATGGCAGAAAAATAGTAATAGTGGAGAAGAATATTTTGCTCCTGTTGCCGGTAAGTTAGTCGCCTATAAAGACAAAGCTGAGAGAGCATAGTAATTACCCGGTTGGAATAGAGGTACATTACACGAGCTCATTTATAACTTTTAAATCACAATAATCAGAAGTTCATGTTAGCATCGCCAAAATTGAAAATGCTGGAAGATTTAATTACTGGTGCCACAAAAGAGGAAATTGCTTGGATCAGTGGTTATCTTTCCGGGTTAGCATCGCAGAATGGCGTACCGCAACAGTCCGTTGCAGTTGCGGCCAAACCTGCAGTTAATAAAATCACGATAGCCTATGGTACAGAGACAGGAAATTCTAAAAAGTTAGCATCTGACTTTGCTGCAAAAGCAAAGAGGAATGGCATCAATGCCAAACTGGTGAGTTTAGATCAATATCGCCTGACTGATCTTCCTAAAGAAGAATACTTCCTGGCAGTGATCAGTACACAAGGTGAAGGAGAGCCTCCTGCTTCTGCAAAGAAATTCTATGATCATATCCACGCCAACGGCTTAAAGCTTGATAAATTAAAGTTTGGTGTATTGGCCCTGGGCGATACTTCTTATCCCTTGTTTTGCAAAGCTGGCGAGGACGTCGATATTCAATTGAACAAATTAGGAGGCCAGCGCCTGGTAGATTTGAAAAAATGTGATACAGATTACGAAGCCGATGCGGCTAACTGGTTCTCTAATGTTCTTGAAACGTTAAGTGCTACTCAAACAACAACTCCGGCAGTTGCTGCCCCTGTAAGCGTTAAAAAGCCAACCGGTAAAAAGATTTACACAGGTGCCTTACTGAGCAATATTAACCTGAATGACAGAGGTTCTAAGAAAGAAACCCGTCACATTGAGATCGCCGCAGATGATGTTGAGTATCTGCCTGGTGATGCATTGGGGGTAATCCCTGAAAACCCAATCGGCGTAGTGGAAGCTGTGATTGGTTTGACAAAGGCTGATAGAAATAAACTCATACTTTTTAGAAACGAAGAAGTTACAGTTCATGATCTTTTGAGGAGAAAGCTGAATATTGGCTTTTTACCCGAGCGTGTGGTAAAGAAATATGCAGCTTTGGTTGGTGCTGATATTCCTGTAAAAAGGATGGCATTGATGGAATTACTGGACCTTTTCCCATTGAAAGATACTTCACAGATCGAGCTGCTGATAGAGATTCTGGAACCCCTGGCACCGCGCCTGTATTCTATTTCTTCTTCTCCTGACGCACAAAGCGGGGAGGTGCACCTGACTGTTGCCAGAGATCTTTTTTTGGTAAATGAAGAAATCCAGTGCGGTATCTGTTCTGATTACTTATCACATTTAAAACCGGGTGCTACAATAGATTTCTACATTCATAAAAACAATATTTTCCGCCTGCCACAGGATGATCGGGATATTATCATGATCGGACCTGGTACAGGTATCGCTCCATTCCGCTCTTTCCTGGCGCATAGAGATGCCATTGGCTCTAGTGGGCGTAACTGGCTTTTCTTTGGAGACCAGCATTTCGTTACAGACTTCCTATATCAAACCGAATTGCAAAACTGGTTACAAACCGGTGTGCTGACAAAACTGGATGTGGCATTCTCCAGGGATCAAAAAGAAAAGATCTATGTGCAGCATAAAATGTTGAAATATGGTGAGGAATTTTATAACTGGCTCAATAATGGCGCATCCATTTATGTATGCGGTGCTAAAGAACCTATGAGTATTGATGTAGAAGATACGATCCTTCAAATAATTGAAAATCATGGAAACAAGTCAATAGAAGAGGCCGTTCAGTTCATTGAGCAACTGAAAGAAGAAGGTAGATATGTAAAGGATGTGTATTAATTAAAAACAAACAGTCTCAAAACAAAACCTGATGTCTGATAATAAAAACCTGTCATCGACCGAGAGAATAAAAATGAATAGTGATGGCCTGCGTGGAACCATTGAAGAAAGCCTGGCCAATGAAATCACTGGTAACATTAATGAAGATGACCATACTGTAGTTCGTTTCCATGGAATGTACATGCAGGACGATCGTGACCGTCGCGATGAAAGAGCAGCCAAAAAACTGGAACGCCTTTATTCTTTCATGATCCGCCTGCGTCTGCCTGGTGGTTTTATGAAACCAGAGCAGTGGGTAGCATTACATCATATTGCTGGCGAAAATTCTACCGGCGTCATTAAGATCACGACAAGGCAAACCATACAGTTACATGGTATTTTAAAGTCCAGAATCAAACCAACATTAAAAGCCTTCAATGAAGCAGATCTGACTACTTTAGCAACTTGCGGTGATATTAACCGAAATGTGCTGGGGGTAGCCAATCCGGCGCAAACGCCTTTGCACGAGGAAATTTATACCTATGCAAAGGAGATCAGTGATCTTTTGTTACCTAAAACCCGTGGATATTACGAGATATGGCTGGATGAAAAAAAGATGACCGACAGAAAGCTGGAAGAAGATCCGCTGTACCAAAACCGTTATATGCCGCGGAAATTTAAAATCGCTATTGCTGTTCCGCCTAATAATGATGTTGATGTACTGACCAATGACATTGCCTTGATTGCAATTATTGAAAAAGGCAAGTTGAAAGGCTTCAATATTGCGATTGGTGGTGGGTTGTCTACTACACACGGCAACCCTTCTCATTATGCCCGCCTGGCTTCTGTAATTGGTTTTACTAAATCTAAAGAGAAAGTTTTAAAGGCTGTTTATGAAATCCTGACGATTCAAAGAGATTATGGTGACCGTAGTGACCGCAAGCTGGCTCGTTTAAAGTATACCGTTGATCGCCTGGGCTTAGACTGGTGGCGTGAAGAATTGGAAAAAAGGTGCGGATTCAAACTAGAAGATGCTAAGCCTTTTACCTTCAATGAAAGAAAGGATATCTATGGTTGGGCGAAAAGTAGTGATGGCAACTGGCATTATACATTATTTGTTGAAAATGGACGTGTGCTGGACGATGAAAAGGTTGCCATGAAATCAGCACTATTAGAAGCTGCTCAAACAGGTAAAGTTAACATCCGCTTTACCTGTAACCAAAATGTGATTATTAGTGATGTGGCCGAAAGAGATAAAAAACAGATCAACGAAATCCTTGAGCGCTACGGTGTTATAAAACATACCGATTCCGCCTCCGCTCTGCGTATCAACTCAATGGCATGCGTTGCGCTGAACACCTGTGCTCTTGCTTTGGCTGAAGCGCAGCGCTATTTGCCTTCATTGATTTCTAAAATTGAGCCATTGTTAGAAAAACATGGCCTGGAGAAAGATGAGATCATTCTCCGTATGACTGGTTGTCCAAACGGTTGTGGCCGCTCTTATGCTTCTGAAATAGGATTTGTTGGCACATCCCTTGGAAAATACAATATGCATTTGGGAGGGGACAGGTATGGTTTGCGCTTGAATAAGATTTATAAAGAGAACTTAGGAGAAAGTGAAATTCTTTCAGAGCTAGACAGCTTGTTTGGAGCATTCAAGGCAGAAGGCGCTAAAGATGAGACATTCGGCGACTTTACCTATCGAAAATATATCGTTCCTAAGTATGCTTTAGCATAATAAATGACCAGAGGTGCTTCAAACAGAAGCACCTCTTACAACAAAAATTTTTAAACTATTATTCTATTTATTTAATAGACTTTTGAGAATAGCCTGGATATGAAGCGAATGCCAACTATTTTATTTTTCTTGATTGCTATAGCGATAAAGCTTCCTGGCTTTGCTCAAAAACAGGTGTCTAAGTTCGAACAGATTTGGCTGGGATATGTGAGTAATACAAGGATATCAGAAAGGTGGGGGATATGGTTTGATGCGAACATCCGCACAAGGGATAACTTTACGAAGGGGCTTAATGTAACTATTATTAGACCAGGTATTATGTATTTTATAACAGATAATACCAATTTGACTTTTGGATATGCATATGCGAATTATTTTGCAGGAAATGATGGACGCACAATTGCATTGCCGGAACACAGACCTTGGCAACAACTTATCTGGACTAATCGATATCCAAAGCTTCGCTTGCACAATAGATTGCGGCTGGAAGAGCGTTTTCTGCGCAAATTAGAGAGCCCTGATAAATTAGGTAATGGGTACAATTTTAATTACCGGATTCGATATAGTTTTTCATTGTCAACACCCTTAAGTAAAAAAGCATTTGAGCCTAATACAGTTACTCTTGTATTGAACGACGAAGTGATGCTGAACTTTGGTAAAAAAATTCAAACCAACACATTTGATCAGAATAGGTTATTTGGCGGTTTAAATTATCATTTATCTAAACATAGTATCCTGCAGGCAGGCTATATGTATACCTTTCAACAACAAGGTACTGGTGCACAATACAGGAACATACATACTATAAGAATAAATTTTTTACATAATCCAGATCTAAGAAAAAAAGAAAGAATTTAATAATTAAAATATTATCAAGTGAAACAAGAAGGCTCACATACCATTCATACCGAACAAAAGCATGTTGCTACAAGCAATCATTTATTCCCGGTTTTTCTAAAATTGGAAAGTTTAAAACTTCTGATCGTTGGGGGAGGAAATGTTGGTCTTGAAAAACTAAATGCAGTACTTGTTAATGCTCCTGCTACAAAGATTAAATTAGTGGCTATAGACATTAGTGATTCCATAAAGGAGTTAGCAGGAACCCATCATAACCTTGATTTGCATGAAAGGGCTTTTGAAGAATCAGATCTGGAAGCGACAGACCTTGTGATCATTGCTATCAATGATAAGGACGAAAGCCAACGGATCAGGAACCTGGCTAAAGATCGTGAAAAGCTGGTCAATGTTGCAGACAAGCCTGAATTATGTGATTTCTATTTGAGCTCAATTGTAAAAAAGGGGAATCTGAAAATTGCAATTTCTACCAATGGCAAATCTCCAACCATTGCCAAACGACTCAAAGAAACATTTGATGAGGTATTACCTGGCGAACTTGATGCAGTCCTGGATAATATGCAGTCTATACGCAACAAGTTGAATGGAGATTTCTCGGCTAAAGTCAATAAATTAAATAAAATTACCCACGTATTAGCTACAGGTAAAGAACTTAGAGTGGAGCATGGAGAAAAATGGTGGAAGAAAGTAGCTACCTGGTCGCTCTTTGCTTTCCTGTTTATGATTATTGGCCATGGAATTCTTTCTTATGTTCCTCTTAGTGAACTCTGGCAGGAAATTAAAACGATTGAGTTGGGCTCAAACTTTTTATGGCTGGTGGGTGCAGGTTTCCTGGCTCAGTTGGTAGATGGTGCTTTGGGTATGGGATATGGGGTTACATGTACCACAATCTTACTATCTCAGGGCGTTGCATTGCCCGCTATTAGCGGTAGCATCCACACGGCAGAAATGTTTTCCAGCGGCGTATCTGGTTATAGTCACTATAAATTTGGCAATGTCAACAAAAAGCTATTCAAAGTCTTATTGATCCCCGGTATCATTGGCGCTGTAATCGGTGCATTTATGCTTTCAAAATTGGGCGATCAATATGCAGACTACATAAAGCCAATATTGGCTACTTATACATTTATATTAGGTATAAGAATTTTGTTCACTGCATTCCGTAAAAAAACCAAGCCTAAAAAAGTAAAGCACGCAGGCTGGCTTGCTGGTGCTGGTGGATTTTTAGACTCATTTGGCGGTGGCGGATGGGGACCATTGGTGACCAGCACACTGATTTCTAAGGGACGAACTCCCCGCTATGTGATTGGATCAGTAAGTATTACTGAGTTTTTTGTAACATTGGCTAGTGCCCTTACTTTCTTCTCACTCATCGGGCTAAGCCACTGGCAGGTAATTGCTGGTTTGATAGTAGGAGGTATGCTGGGTGCTCCTTTAGCAGCAAAGCTATCTGGTAAATTGCCGGTTAAAACCATGTTTATTTGTGTAGGAGCTATGGTAATTTTCTGGAGTTTAAGGATTCTAATCAAAGCTCTGTTCTAGAATCTTTTATGAAACATTAAAACTATAAAAAGCCCCGGTAATGAATACTCCGGGGCTTTTAACATTATTTATAAATCGCCTGCTTGTCTTTTTAAAAAATGGCAATTCTTTACCGTTCCAACCATTTGATCAGGTGCTGCGAAATCACAGGTGTTTCAACAAGAAAACCATCATGACCGTATGCGGAATTAATCTCAATGTATTGGGTATGTTGAATATTTTCAGCCATGAACTCTTGTTCATGAACGGGACAAAGAATGTCACTGCTGATCCCTATGATCAATGTGTTTTGCTTTATTTGTTGAAGTGCCTCTTGAACGTTATTGGTGCGTCCCCTTGCAATGTTATGACTATCCATAGCCTTGGTTATAGTAAAATAACTATAAGCGTTGAATCTGTTTACCAGTTTGTCTCCCTGGTAAGTAATATAGGATGATGCTTTGAAATTGTCAGTCTTGTTAATATCAGAATCACTTTGCTTTTGAACCAGTATTTCATAATTGCGATATGTAAGTAAGGCAACCGCTCTGGCTGCTTTCATGCCCTTTAATCCAGATTCTGGCCCGTCTTTTTCCCAGGTGCAATCAGCTTCAATGGCAAGCCGCTGAGCTGTATGAACAGCAATTCCCCATGCGCTTTCGGCTGATGACGTGGCGAGCAGGAAGAGATTCTGAGGAACGTCTTTTTCCATTAAACACCATTCCAATGCCTGGTACCCGCCAATGCTACCACCAATGAGCAGGTGTATCTTTTCGATACCCAAGTGTTGCCTAAGCAGAATATGCGCGTTCACAATATCACGGATGGTGATAAATGGAAAATCCTTATAATAAGGCTTACCCGTTTGCGGATTGGTGCTCAAAGGACCTGTGGTTCCGTAACAGGAGCCAAGGATATTTGCACAGATAATAAAATATCTTTCAGGGTCAAGTGGTAAACCGGGGCCAATCATTTGCGGCCACCAGTCGGACGCATTTGAATTGGCTGTAAAGGCATGACAGATCCATACAACATTGTCCTTTGCTGCATTTAATGTACCATAAGTATGATAGCTAATGGTGATTTCCGGTAATTGATTTCCGCTTTCTAAAACAAAGGGATGCGCGTAGTGAAAAGACTCCATTCTCGATTTCAAAATGTAAAGTAAAAGCTTAGGAAGTTACTTTTGCAAAAAAAATTAATGATTGAAATAGAAATTGAAAGGAAAATAGGTGATTTTGGGTTCGAAGCCCTGGACCAACAAGGTCACAAAGTGCTGACAGATGCAAGTTCAGACATTGGTGGGCAAAACACCGGAGCACGCCCTATGCAGTTGATGCTCATGGCGCTTGGCACTTGCAGCGCCATCGATGTTGTGAATATTTTGAAAAAGCAACGCCAGACAATTGATAGTTTCAAAATGAAGGTAAGTGGTGAACGGGAGCAAGATGTTGAACCATCCTTGTGGAAGAAAGCTCACATTAATTTTGAACTAAAAGGGCCTATCGACCAGCAGAAAGCCGAACGTGCCTGTGCACTATCTATTGAAAAATACTGCTCCGTAGCAGAAACCATGCGTAGAGCAGGGGCTGAAATAAGCTGGGAAGTAAAGGTTATATCCTGACCTTATTCCAAAAGAGAATCACTAGGCAGGAAGCTTCTCATCAGTAAAGATTTTAGAAATATTTTTTATAAATCATCTCATCCTATGTTGTCATAGACCTATATTAGAGATGAAGAAAACAAATCCTTATGCATCCAACTACAAAAGCTATTCGCACGCAAATAGAACGGACAGAACAGATGGAACATTCCTCACCAATGTTCCTAACCAGTTCGTTTGTTTATGAAGATGCCGAACACATGAGGGCGGCTTTTGCCGATGAAATTGACGCGAACATTTATACGCGCTTCAGCAATCCTACAGTTCAGGAGTTTATTGATAAAATCTGCATTTTAGAGGGTGCAGAAAGTGGCTTTGCTACCGCTTCTGGTATGAGTGCCATCTTTGCTTCCTTCATGGCTTTGATGAAACAGGGAGATCACCTGTTGGTGTGCAGGTCAATTTTTGGAAGTACTCATACTGTCATCACTAAGTTTTTGCCCAAATACGGAATTGATTATACCTATGTGGACGCTAATGCAAAACCAGAGGAATGGGAAGCAGCCATCCGTCCAAATACGAAAATGATATTCCTGGAAACACCAACAAATCCTGCGTTGGATGTGATTGATCTTGAATTAATTGGGCAGCTTGGGAAGAAACATAATCTCATTGTCAATGTAGATAATTGTTTCGCAACTCCTATAGGACAACGCCCCATCGATTTCGGAGCGGACCTGGTGGTTCATTCCGCAACAAAGTGGATTGATGGTCAGGGAAGAGTGCTTGGGGGAATTGTTGTAGGTAAACCTGATCTGATTCATGAAATTTACCTGTTTTGCAGGAGCACCGGCCCATCGCTTTCTCCTTTCAATGCCTGGGTACTGAGTAAAGCTGTTGACACCTTGGATGTTCGTATGCAGCGTCACGCCTCCAGTGCTTTGTATCTGGCAGAAAAATTGCAAAATCATCCTCAGTTATCTTGGGTTAAATATCCTTTCCTGCCTTCTCACCCGCAGTATAAGATTGCTCAAAAGCAAATGAAAAATGGAGGAGGGCTGGTTTGTTTTGATTTGAAAGGAGGGCTGGAAAGTGGAAGAAAGTTCCTAAACAACCTGAAACTTCTTTCTTTAACAGCCAATTTAGGAGATGCCCGTACCATAGCATCGCATCCTGCAAGTACAACTCACGCAAAGTTGACAGATGCAGAGCGGCAGGCTGTAGGCATTACCCCCGGTTTGATCAGGATTTCTGTAGGCCTTGAGCATCCGGAAGATATACTACAGGATATCCTGCAGGCCCTGGAAGAGAAGTAAATTTCTACTGTATAAAAAAGCCCTCACTTTATATTGAAGTGGGGGCTTTGTATTTAAATATTTTTAGAGTCATGGCCTTGCCGCATTGCCTTCTGCTCCTCAGGCGGACCAGGAGGCTGTTGCAGGTTTAGGCCGCCTCTGCTTGCTCTTCAATCTCGTCCATTGAAATACCTAAGTGGCTTTCATCATAAATACACTTACCTTCTTTAATTAAAAGTACCTGTGGAGATTCATGCTGAATTTTAAAAATCTCAGCAATTTGATTGGAAATATTTCTGTGCGCAATTAAATCCAGGTAATAAAAGTCAATTTGCTCGGTAAAGCCAGCTTTCTGAAGCCTGTTCAAGGCAACAGAGCTAACAGAGCAACGGGTACTGTGCTTAAAAATAACCTGCGGCTTTTGACTTGACTTCTGAATGATGTCTCCCAGTTGATTTTCATTATTGATATGAATCCACTGCATTTTATTAGAGATTTAAGGGTAAAATGAAAATAGCCCTTGCAGGAAACTGTCTAACTTCCTGGCAATTAATTATTTACAATATTAGTTAGGTAAATTAGCCTTTGAATCTGGCAGAGTAAGTAGGATTACCTGGGCAGCCATATTTGCTGCGGGAGGTAAAACATGAAGATAAACTCACAACTGTTATCATAAGGAGAATAAACGTAGCAACTTTGCTTTTCATTTGTAAAGATTTTTGTTTGTCGGTTTAGAATGATTGGATATATAGCAAAGATATATCAAATCTCCCCGCTTTAAAAGGCTTGGGTGCATGGTTTACAGGGTTTTAACATTCAAAACGGTTTTTATACAGATAAAACTAATATTTTAATATATAAAAACACTTATATATGGCGGCCTCTAAGCTCTGCAGACCCGCTTCAGGAACTGATCCTTTCACCATTGGATGCCGTAATCCGCCGAAAGAATCAATGTTATATGAGTGGTAATGGTATTGGATCAAAAAAATGCGAGGGTTGACCACGAAATTTTATCATTCTTACAAATTGCTGTACATACTGCTTTCATTTGAAAAACTGGTAATTGCATTAAGCTTCAACCATAGATAAAATTTAAATATAACCATAACTTAAAGTTTATTCTTAAAACATTGAACGTGTTTGAAACTTTCTCAAAAAAATCACACAAACACTAGTTTAATATTTTCTAATATTGCCTTTCAGAAAAGCAATGCCTTACCTTTACGCCTTTTAAGAATTCTGGTAATGTTACAACTAACCAAACCTATTGCATTTATTGATATCGAAGCAACCGGTTCAAATCCGGCGAGTGACAGGATTGTAGAAATTGCAATCATTAAATATTTGCCTGATGGTAATCGTTCTGTAAAGCGCAAGCTTCTTAATCCGCAAATGCCTATTCCTAAGGTTTGTGTTGATATTCATGGCATAACTGATGAAATGGTGAAAGATGCACCAACTTTCAAACAAGTTGCCCATGAAATCAAGCAATTCCTTGACAATTGTGATTTGTCTTGCTATAATGCCTTTCGTCTTGATATTCCAATGCTGGTAGAAGAATTTATTCGTGCTGGTATTGAATTCGATATGAAGAGTAGAAAATTGGTAGATGTACAGAAGATATTTCACCAAATGGAGCAACGCACTTTATCAGCTGCTTATAAGTTTTATTGTAATAAAACATTAGATAAAGCCCATAGTGCAGAAGATGATGCAGCAGCAACTGCTGATATCTTGAATGCACAGTTGGAGCGCTACCCGCAACTGGGAAATACCGTTGACTCTGTTTTAAAAGTAATTGGCGAAGATAATCTGATTGACTTTGCCCGCCGGTTTGTCTTTGATGATAAAGGTGTCGAAGTGTTTAACTTCGGCAAACATAAGGGCCGTCCTGTAGCGGATGTATTGAAATCGGAGCCTCAATACTATGACTGGATGATGAAAGGGGACTTCCCTATGAATACGAAACAAAAGCTAACGGAAATTTATACACGCTCAATGCTCAAAAAGTCTTAAGCTGAACTACCGGTGGAAAAACTTGTAATTATACCAACATACAACGAGAAAGAAAATATTGAAGCCATCTTACAGGCCATTTTTGACTTAAAGCAGGATTTTCATGTCCTGGTAATAGATGATGGTTCTCCTGATGGTACGGCTGAAATTGTGCGCCAACTCCAACCGCGCTACGACTATAAGGTTTTCCTGGAGGAAAGAAGAGGAAAGCTGGGATTGGGTACTGCCTATATTCATGGATTCAAATGGGCTGTAAATAAAGGCTATGCCTATATTTTCGAAATGGATGCTGATTTTTCACACAATCCAAAGGACTTGCCGCGTCTATACGATGCTTGCAAATTTGGAGGCGCCGATGTGGCTATTGGCTCAAGATATGTAAAAGGTGGGGGTGTTCGAAATTGGCCGGCTGACCGTATATTTTTATCTAAGGGCGCATCTTTATATACCCGCATCATTACTTTCATGCCTATATGGGATCCTACTGCAGGTTTCATTTGCTATAGTAAAAAAGTATTGGAAACAATAAATCTGGATGAAATTCATTTTGTAGGATATGCTTTCCAGATAGAAATGAAGTTTGCTGCCTGGAAATTAGGCTTTAAAATCAAAGAAGTTCCCATCCAGTTTGAAGACAGAAAACATGGCGAATCGAAGATGAGTCATAATATTGTGAAAGAAGGAATTTTAGGCGTCCTGAAATTACGATGGTATGGACTATTTACCAATTACCGTAAGCGGGTAAAAACCGGGAAAGCCAATTTTACAGAAGTATAATGAAAAAGGCTTTACTTCAGCTACATGGTGCTGTTTTTTTATGGGGGTTTACAGGGGTGCTTGGAAGGGCTATTTCTTTAGATGCGGTTCTTTTGGTATGGTATCGATTGCTGATCACTGTGCTTTCTCTTTGGATACTTTTTTATTTCAGAAAGAAAATTTCCAGGATCAGTAAAGCCTCTGTTCTTAAGATCAGTTTATTGGGTTTTATCTTGTCCTTGCATTGGGTATGCTTTTATGCAAGTATCAAGTATGCGAACGTAACGATTGCGCTTACATGTCTTTCAACAGCTGCATTACTTTCATCCATTCTCGAGCCTCTGGTTCTTGGCAGGCGCTTCGATTCATTTGAAATTCTATTAGGATTATTTGCAATTGCTGGTATCGTTGTTATTTATAATACCCATCTGCAGTTTTCCATTGGCATTGGTATCGGTTTAATTTCAGCTCTATTAACTGTTCTGGTTTCTGTATACAATAAAAAAATAATACATGATTATGCACCAGAAGAGATAACTCTTTATCAGTTATCTGGTGGCTTTATAGGGCTCACGCTTTTACTTCCTCTGAATAATTACCTGGTTGCTCCACAGCAAATGTATCCAACCGTTCCAGATTGGATTTGGCTCCTGATATTGAGTTGGATATGCACGATTTTAACATTCTACCTGTATATACGCTCTCTGAAAAAGGTTTCTGCTTTTACGATGAACCTTACTCTTACGCTTGAACCTGTATATGGGATCATACTGGCATTTTTCTTTTACCATGAAAATAAATACCTGAGCAACTGGTTCTATTTGGGCTTCGGATTGATTGCTTTGGCAGTAGTACTCCATACCTGGCGATTGATGAAGCCAATGCAGGAACTGTCAAACAATCCTACTCATTGATTTTTCACTAGGCTGCAGCAGAAATATACTTTACGAGGCTGCGTTTGGCTATGGGCAGGAGCGTTTCTTCCACAGGAAAACTTAATTCAGTTTCAATACAATAGACAGCTGGATTGGGTAATTCAGTCCTGGTTTTGATCAATTCTCGTTTTATATTTTCATAGGTATAAACCATGCTCCTCTGCTGCATCTGGAGGTAAACTGTTTTGATGCTCCTGTATTTTTCTTCATATTTTTCAAAAAACGACAGACGGTATTGATATACCCTTGTATTTCGTGATTTGCCGGCGCTTAAAAAGAAATAACCTTCCTGCACATCCAATGGGATCAGGCCAACGGGGCTAATAAACATCTTGCCTTCTACAAATTCATAGATCTCGGTGCCACTGCTAATTGTGGTTTTCATTTCTCCTGTAGAATAATTGATAATGTCTTCTAGTTCCTGCATCAATTCATCATCTGCAATCATTTGTTCGTACAACATTTGCAGCTTTTCCATTTGCAGACCTGTCATTTTTTTGGGAAACTGTTCTTGTAAAAAACGCTTATTTTCCCGGAAAGCAACAAGATTATTATAATGAAATATGAGATCAGCAAGTTGAGGATATAATTTGTTTTGGTTAAAATATTTAATTATTTCTTGCAAGTAAGCTAATAATACATATTTTTTTAGCTCGAAGTCGATGAAACCTTCTGCAAACCATGTTTCTGATAACTGTTTCATAGTCGTAAGATTTAATATATCCTAATTTAATATAAATTGACCATTCTTGTACATCTTAATTCTGTCAATCTTTTATCACTTTTTTCTTAATTACAATGAAACTTGATAAGTAATAGGACAACTGATGTGCCATAATTTTCAAAGACTATCAGAAAAAAGGCACCCAATCAATTATTGATTGGGTGCCTTTTTGTTTCCCTGACCACAGATGCCACTGTGAGGGTTTCCGATATTATTGGTTATTAACCTTCCCTGTTTGGATTAAAGTTTTCCAGTTCATTTGCAACAGCAGTTAAAAAAGTGGCACCTAAGCTGCCGTCAATAATACGATGGTCATAACTCATAGATAAATACATCATGTGGCGGATTGCTATGCTGTCACCCATTGGAGTTTCTACAACTACAGGCCGTTTTTTAATGGTACCTGCCGCTAAAATGGCTACTTGCGGTTGATTGATGATAGGTGTTCCCATAAGGCTGCCAAATGTGCCAACATTGGTAAAAGTAAAAGTTCCTTCAGCAATGTCTTCTGGTTTCAGCCTGTTGTTTCGTGCATTATCTGCTAATGCATTAACCTGTTTGGCTAAACCCGAAAGGTTTAACTGACCTGCATTACGAATGACAGGTACAATTAAATTACCTGAGGGTAGGGCCGTTGCCATACCTATATTGATATCTTTCTTTACAATGATACGATTCCCATCTACAGAACTGTTTACTAAGGGGAACTTTTTGATGCAGCGAACGATGGCTTCAATCAGTAGGGGGGTGAACGTTAGTTTTGTTCCTTCTCTTTTTTCAAAATCCTTTTTCACCTTTTCTCGCCACAGTACAAGATTGGTCACATCTGCTTCCGTAAAGCTGGTCACATGTGCACTGATTTCGAGGCTTCGTACCATATGGTCAGCGATCAGCCTTCTCATACGATCCATTTCAATGATTTCAACATTGCCGGATGGAAGAGATGTCGTTGCAACTAATGCATTGTTTTCAGCCTCAACTCTGTTCATGGGTATGACCATTGGCTGATCTTGTCTTGTTATTGTAGATTCCGGTTGCCTCTTTAGTTTTCCTTCTTTTTTATCATTAACATATTGAAGAATGTCTTTCTTGGTGACACGTCCTTCATTGCCTGTACCAGGAATGTGTTCCAACTCTGTCATGCTAATGCCTTCCTGGGCAGCTATATTTAACACAAGAGGAGAGTAAAACCTGCCTGCAGTTTGTGGTTTATGATTATTTGTTAGCGATGATGTAAATGAACTTTCATCCTGTGAATGATAGCTGACTTCAGTTGTTGTTTCTATTGTTTCCACCTTTTCAGCTCTTCCGGGATGTATTGTTCCTTGTCCTCCATTCCCATTTTCCTCCTTTGCAACATCGGTTTTGATGCGTGCAATGACATTCCCGATGGGAACAACATCGTTTTCCTGGAACAGCACCTCTTCAATCACACCTTCTGCTGTTGATGGTACTTCACTATCCACTTTATCAGTAGCGATTTCCAAAACGGTTTCATCCATTTTAACGGCATCACCAGGTTTTTTATGCCATTTCAAAATGGTTGCTTCCATAATACTTTCGCCCATTTTTGGCATTACCAGGTCAACTATAGCCATAAAAAAATTACAGTTTTTGATTTACGATTAACAATTTGTATTTACAAACATCACCAGCTTGCTCCTAAAACTATTTGCAAACTTACACATTCAATTGAAGCTCAGGTTATGATATTAAAATTTTCATAACCTATATCCATATTTGGTTTAATGGCTGATAAATATAACGAATGGCTCTAACCTCGCTTTTTCAATCAATTCCCGGTAAGGATAAATAAACGCATCATGTTGAGGGCAGCATTTGCCGCCAGTTGTATATTCCTTTTGCGATCAAAACGGAACTGGAACTTTTGCGTTTTTGTTTGAACCCCATTAGTCACGGCAATCCAAACTGTTCCTACAGGTTTTTCAGGTGTGCCGCCATCAGGGCCCATAATGCCCGAGGTTGCCAGACCATATGTGGTTTTTATCTTTTGTAATACACCTTTACTCATTTCAATGACCGTCTGTTCACTCACAGCTCCAAATTGCTCCAGCGTGGCTTTCTGTACGCCCAGAATAGCTTCTTTTGCTTCATTTGCATAGCTAACAACCCCTCCGTTGAATACAGATGAAGATCCGGGAACAGAGGTAATAAGGTGTGCAATATACCCACCGGTACAACTTTCAGCCGTAGCTATGGTTTTGTTCATTTGCTTCAGCAGTTGGTGCAAGGCCTCCTGTAAACTAATGTCTTCATCAGCCACTAACCATTCTGATACAATTGATTTTAATTCATTGACAAAAACAGATACTTCTTGTTCTAATTGAATTTGGTCATTACTTTTTCCGGTAAGCCTAAGTTTTACCATTCCAAAGGAAGGTAGGTAAGCCAGTTTAATATATTCAGGTAACTTATTTTCAAATTCAATCAGCAGCTCAGCAATTTCAGACTCTCCTTTTCCGGCTGTAAATAAAGTTTTATGTACGATTGCTGGCATTTGGAAGTGTTCTTTCAGTTTTGGAAGTACGCTATTGAGCATTAACCCTTCCATTTCATGGGGCACACCAGGCAGGGACGCATAAACTACCCCCTCTTTTTCAAACCACATTCCGGGCGCGGTTCCGCGCAGATTAGGCAGTACGGTACATTTATCAGGTACTTCAGCTTGCTTGAGATTGCGTTCAATCAATGGGCGATTGATACGAATAAAAATATTTTTCACATTCTCTAGCGCGCCCTCGTCCACCACTATTTTGGCGTCAAAGAATTCGCACAAAGTAGGTTTGGTAATATCATCGGCAGTGGGCCCAAGGCCACCTGTGATAATCACAATGTTGCATTCCTTACTTTCGGTTTCAAGCGCATCCAGAATGTCTTCGCGTTTATCTCCTATGGCAATACGACGTTTTACCCAAATTCCTAATTTATTTAACTCTTGTGCAATAAAGGCGCTGTTGGTGTCAATGGTTTGTCCGATCAGCAACTCGTCACCTATTGTAATTATTGATGCCTGAACCACTTTTAAAAATTTAAAATGAATGGAACTACTAATTTCGATGCAATGTTACTTCTTGTATGAAAAATGGCCTTCTAATTTTTGTCACCTTTTGTTTTTTCGTAATTGCTGAAGCCCAATCCGTATCCGCCAGGCTTTCAAAATCCTTTCAGCAATTCGAAAGTGATCTTCAGTTACGCAATGGCATTTCTTCCTTATATGTTTTGGATGGAGTAACCGGAGAAGTAATATTCGAAAAAAATGCATCTGTAGGATTGATGCCTGCTTCCACTCAAAAGATCATAACCAGTGCTACTGCATATGAGTTGCTGGGTAAAGATTATAGATATATAACAGACATTTCATTTTCTGGTAATAAGGCTTCAGGTAAGCTTAAAATAAAGGCATCAGGCGATCCTGCTTTGGGCAGCTGGCGTTGGCCTTTTACAAAAGAAAGCGTTATTGTCGATCAGATTGTGAAATCTGTGGGTAGGCAATCCATTCAGAATATAGAGGAAATTGTAGTGGACGTATCTGGTTGGGAGATCGAAACAATTCCGGATGGCTGGATTGTTCAAGATATTGGTAACTATTATGGAGCTGGCAGTGAAGCATTGAATTGGAGAGAAAATCAATTTGACCTTGTATTGAGGTCTGGTACCAATGTCGGAGATTCTGTTCAGATCATAGAGAGCAACCCTAAGTTAATAGGATACAATCTAGAGTCATATGTAAGCACTGCGCCTAAAGGTAGTGGCGATAATGCATATATTTATTTTCCACTCCAAAGTGGACCTGGAATGGTACGAGGCACAATCCCGGTTGGTGAAAACAGGTTTGTCATATCTGGGGCTTTCCCTTCAGCAGGAAAACAGTTTACCGGAACTTTAAAAGAAGAATTAAAGAAAAGTGGCAAGGCAAACAACGCAGCCGTAGTTTTTATGAATAAGGAATTGAGCCAGTATGCAGGTAAGTCAAATGAGGTTTTAATTTGGACGCATGTTTCTCCTACACTAGATAGTCTAATTTATTGGTTGAATAAAAAAAGCATCAACCTGTATGCAGAAACTTTACTGAAGACAATTTCCTTACAGAAAAATGGATTGGCATCAAGAACAGAAAGTATTGAATTGCTGAAAAAATTCTGGCAGCAAAAGGGTATTCCCGTAACAGAACTGAATATCGTTGATGGCTCTGGCCTTTCTCCATTGAACAGGGTTACTTCAAAGGCTCAGGTTATTGTATTGCAGTATGCTCAAAAGCAACCCTGGTTTAATGGCTTTTATAATTCCCTGCCTGAATACAACGATATGAGAATGAAGAGCGGAACAATGAGTGGTGTCAAAGGGTTTACAGGTTACCACAAGTCTAAAGATGGCAGAACTTACATTTTTTCATTTTTAGTCAATAATTTCAATGGCCCATCTTCCTCTTTGGTTCAGAAAATGTATAAAGTGCTTAATGAATTAAAGTGAATGTATGGTGTCTCATTAAGAACCACTTACTTCATAAATAACTAACTTCAATTATAAACTACAAACAATAAACGATCTCGTCATGCTTGAACAAAATTATAAAAACCATCGTCGGTATGTTTTAACTTACCATATTCTGACGCTGCTGGCAATCATAGCATTATTGATAGGATCCATAAGGAATGTCATTTACAGCAACAGGGAAAATCTTTACTCTGCATCTTTATTGGTTTTGGTATCAATAGTATTATTAAGCCTTTACATTCATAGTCGTGCCTTTGCAATTAAAGCACAGGATAGGGCAATCAGAGCAGAGGAAAGCCTTCGCCATTTTATGCTAACCGGTAAGCCATTGGATAGCCGCCTGACATTAAGCCAAATCATTGCACTCCGTTTTGCCTCAGACGAAGAATTTCCTTCCCTCGCTCAAACTGCTGCCGAAAAAGGACTCAGTAACGATGATATCAAAAAGAAAGTAATGAAATGGCGCGCAGACTGGCACAGAGTCTAATATCACTACTTCCCAATAAACCTGTCCAGGCTCACCTTTCCGGGACCGGTAAATAATAATGTGATAAAGCAGGTTAGGTAAATGGCTGCTAATTCACCTTTACCAAAAAAATCTCCACTATGTGCGTAAAACAGGGCGACCGACATAGCAACAATCAATGGAATGCAGGCAAGACGGGTGAATAGTCCTAATATAATAAATACAGCACAGAAGAACTCTGCAAACAAAACCATTGACAGTGAGGTTGTTGTGCCTATGCCAAATGGATCGGCAAAGCGGGGGGCTTTCTGGGCAAAGTGCATTAGTTTGTCCAGACCATGATTGACCATGATGAGGGACCCTGCACCAATACGTAAGATCAATGCCGCAAATGATAAGGAATTATCTGAACAACGTATACTGAAAAGTTTTTTCATAGCAGGTTGGTTTGTTTGGGGGAGCAATGTTACAGAGAAAAATTCAATGGTATAACACATGAAAACCCTTAAACTTTTTAAACTTTCCGGGTAGCACCCCTTCCAAACAATCTTTTGTTAAACCTGTTAGGGGATTAACAGTTTCTTTTGATATTGGAACGCTATTTGGCTAAGGCCAAAATAATTTGAATATTTACAGCGTTTACTTTACGGCTAAAGGAAAGAATATGAAGAAATCTTGTTTACTCCCCTCTTTCTGTTTTTTACTAACTGTTGCCAATGCGCAACAGACATACTCGAATAAAAATCCACAGGAGAAATTTTATGAGGCTAAAGAATATTTTCAAAAAGAGCAATATAGCCTTTCGTATCCTATTTTAAAAGAATTGCAACAGTCACTGCGTGAAACGGATAAGATCAACAATACGGTTGTAATTCAGGAGGTTAATTACTATACAATTGTCTGTGAGTTAAAGCAGAATGAAGGCCGGGCTGAACAAAATGCAGTGGAATATATTAACCTGACTAAAAATAACTCCCGCTCACAAATGTTGAGCTATCACCTGGCTGAGTATTATTTTCGCCAGCAACGATTTTCTGATGCCGTTACCTTATACGAAAAAGCCAATATTGCCAACTTAAGCAATGAGGAAATATCAGAAATGAAATTTCACCAGGGCTATTCTTATTTTACCCTGCAGCAATTTGCACAGGCGAAACCCTTGCTTAATAGTATAAGGCAAATGAAAAATGATTCCAATTACATTGATGCAAATTATTATTACGGGTTTATAGCCTTCCGCGACCGTAATTATTCCGATGCGTTGGAAAGCTTCCGTGTTGTGGAAAACCACCCTGAATACGAAGCGATTGTTCCTTATTATATAGCGCAAATCTATTACGTGCAGGGCCGCAAGGATGAAGCAGTAGCTTATGCCGAGAAAAAAATGAAACAAGGCAAATCTCAATATTACGACCTGGAGTTAAAACAACTATTAGGACATGCCTACTTTGAAAAACATCAATATGATAAAGCGTTGCCTTTTCTGGACGATTATGTAACCCGCTCAAAGAAGGTACGCAGGGAAGACATTTACGAACTTTCATATGCTTATTACCAGGCCAATCAGTTTAGTAAAGCCATTGATGGTTTTAAACAATTAAGTGGTAGCCAGGATTCATTGAGCCAGCATGCAATGTATTTGTTGGGCGATTCTTATCTCCATATCGGTCAGAAGTCAAATGCCCGCAATGCATTTATGTTCAGCGCTGCCAACAACAGCAACCAATCCCAAAGGGAAATCTCAAAGTTTAATTATGCGAAACTCTCTTATGAGTTAGGCTACCAGGATGAAGCTTTACGGAGCTTACGTTCTTTCTTGAATGATTATCCGAATTCACCCTACAAGGAAGAAGCTGCAGATTTGTTGGTAGGTGCTTTAGCCAATACAAATAACTACAGAGATGCATTGACGCTCCTGGAAAGTTTAAAAACTCCATCCGTTAATGCCAGGCGTTTATATCCAAGGATATTGTATGGTCGTGCAACAGAGTTGATTAATGATGGCCGTTTTGCAGATGCTGAAGCTTTGTTGGATAAAGCTCTTAAGGATCCTAACAATGCCCCAGTTTTGCCTTTCATTAATTTCTGGAAAGGTGAATTAGCATACCGTACCAATCGTGTGGATGATGCCATTCGATATTACAATGCTTACCTCGATGCAGGCGCTCCTTCAAATGGAGAAGCCAATGCAAAAAATGTAAAATATAATTTAGGCTATGCCTACTATAAAAAGGAAAATTATCCGGTAGCCCAGTCATTCTTTGAACCCATTTCTAAAAATGCAGCCTTGAATGCTGACCCTGTAACACAGGATGCATACGTGCGTACAGCTGACGCTTACTATATGAACCGAAGCTTTACACAGGCTCGTACCATGTATGATAATGTCATCCGCTATTCATGGGCTGCTGAAGATTATGCAACATTCCAGAAAGCAATGATAGCGGGTATCAACAATGCCACAGAGAAGGTGAACTTGATGAATACATTGATCCGCAAATTCCCACAGTCACCATTAGTCATGGATGGTAATATGGAAATCGCCAATACTTATCTGGCTGATCAGCGTTACCGTGACGCAATTCCTTACCTGAATACCATTACAAAAGCTACAGCCAATACAAGTTTGAAACCACAGGCCTATCTCAAATTGGGCATTGCTAATTATAACCTGAACAACCAGGGTGAGGCGATCTCACAATATAGGAAAGTGGTGAATGATTATCCGAATTCACCGGAGGCAGAAACTGCATTGGATAATCTAAAATCAATTTATGTCGAAACTGGTCGTCCAAATGAATATGCCGAAGTAATGCGTCAGGCAGGAAAGCCATTGTCTGTCAGCGCAGAAGATTCTTTGGCATTTGCCGCAGCTGAAATTCAATATGAAAATGGTAATGTCAATTCAGCTCTCGAAGGTTTTAATTCTTATTTGAACCGGTTCGCAAATGGTAGCTATGCCACGAACGCCTATTATTTCAGGGGAGAGATCTATAATAGCCGTAAAGATTGGAAGAATGCATTAACGAACTACCAGGCTGTGGCAGAAAGGGCTCCCAATACTTTTGCTGAAAGAGCCATTCTTCAGGCAGCCCGTATCAATTTCTTCGAGTTGAAGAACTATCCTGATGCCGAGAAGTATTTTGCTCAATTAAAACAAATTACCTCCAGCCAGGAAAGCCGGTTAGAGGCAATGAGAGGATTGTTACGCAGCCAGTACCAACAGCAGAAATGGGCCGAAGCAGTGGATAATGCCAAAGACCTTCTGGCTCAAAAAGGAAGTAGTGCAGAAGATAAAGTACTGGCAAATATGGCTATAGGAAAGTCTGCACAGATCAATGGCCAATATGATGTAGCAATTTCAAACTTTAAATCTGTTGTTTCTCTTAATAAAGCAGCCCTGGCTGCAGAGGCAAGGTATGAAATTGCAAATACCTGGTTGATGACTGATCACCTGGCCGATGCAGAAAAGGCCGCTTTCGAAGTAATTAACAAATCAGGATCCTATGACTGGTGGGTAACAAAAGCTTATATTTTGCTGGGAGATATTTATTTCAAACAAAAGGACTACTTCAATGCAAAGGCTACCTTCCAAAGTGTTGTGGAAAACAGCCTGAATGCTGAACTGAAATCAGAAGCACAGGCAAAGCTGCAAAAAGTGATTGAAGAGGAAAGTAAGAACAGCAAGGTGAGTAAATAAAGATCAGTAAGAGAGAAGTCAAACTAAATTAATTATTAAAAGTTTTTAAATCAGAAGTTTCATTTTTCATATGAAATCATCCTTCATAATTTCCTTTGCGCTTTTGGTGAGTTTTTCAGTTGCGGCACAAGATACCTTACGCAAAAGAGAAGTCAATATTACTTCTACATATAAGCCAGTTTTAAAAGAATCTGCCAAGATTAATTTTAATGCGACACCACCGACTGCAGATACAATCAAGCCCCGCTTGCAGTATAATATCCCCAACCAAAACCTGGTATTCGCTTTCCAGCCCGGCTCTTTAAAACCGTTGGCTTTGCATGTTGATACCGGCGGCCGGTGGAATAATGATAGTTATATAAAGGCTGGATTTGGTAACCTGACAACACCTTTTTTGCAGGCTGGCTTATCTCTCGGTGATGGCAAAACTGCTGGACTAAATGTTTATGCAAAACATATTTCATCCAAGGGCAAACAAAACTTTCAGGATTACCGCAACACCAATGTAGACGTAAACGGGTTTTACCAAACAGCTAAAAATATGGAGTGGACCGCGCGGATAGGAGGCTTTCAGGAGAAATATAATAAATATGGCTACCAGCCAAAAGATCTGGTCTTTCCGGATGATTCACTGGCTGTACACTACCAAACATGGCGCGGTCGCGTCGGTGTTCACAATATTAACCGAACACAATACGGTATTTCTTATGCACCTGAAATCAAGGTTGATGTTTTTAACGATGGTTTAAGCAACTCAGAAAGTAATACTTATATCAAACTGCCCATACAAAAGGAAGTAGGAAAAATATTTGCTGTTGATGTTGCCTTGGAAGCAAGCCTGAACCGTTACAAACCTGATAACAAGGATGCTGACAATAATAACTTTGTTACCATTGCGCCATCAATATTATTTAAGACTCCAAATGCTAATATCCAGGCTGGTATTAGACCTGCATGGAACAATGGTGACTTTAAATTGCTGCCAAACATAATGGCTGAATTTGGATCAGCTGATAAGAGCTTTTCATTTCAATTGGGCTGGGTTGGTTATTTGAGATATTCTGGATATCAATATTTGGCAGGCTTCAATCCTTGGATCTGGGCGCCTCAGGATGTTTACAATACTACTATTGAAGAGCGCTATGCAGGATTGAAAGGGTCTGTAGGTGATCACTTTAGCTATGGCGCAAAATTAGGTTTCAATAAGTACAATAACCAACCTCTGTTCCTGAATGATAATATAGATGGTAAGTCCTTTGTGATCTTGAACGAGGCAAAAATGAAAGTTGTTCATGTAGGCGGCGAACTTGGTTATAATGTTGGAGAAACCTTTTCTTTGATATCTAACCTAACATTCAATCAGTATACTACAGATGTGCATGATAAAGCTTGGGGGCTTCTTCCAATGGAGTTTACAACCAAAATGCGCATTCAGGTAATGAAAGATCTTTTCATTACTGGTGATCTGTACGCATTCGAAGGATCAAAATATCACAATGAAAATGGCGATTCAAAACGCTTGAACGGTGCTATTGATTTAAGTGGTGGTGCAGAATTTGCAATTTTGAAAAACATGAAAGTCTGGGCCCAGTTCAATAACATTTTGAACAAAGAATACCAGCGCTGGAACAGATATCCTGTTTATGGGTTTAACTTCCTCGGAGGTATCATATTTTCGTTCGCCCAAAACAATAAGTAGTGTTCGTAATATTAACAAAATACTTCTTTCAATACAGGGAAATGAACATCCCCGGGATTGGTGCTTTTAAATTAATTGAAGTTCCGGCGAGTTTAGATATAGTGAATAAATTGATGCATCCTCCTGGTTATGATATTATGTTTTCTAACCAACTGGTAGTTAAAGAACATCAGTTGTCTTATCTGGCATCAACCCTGCATTGTGATAAAGCTCAGGCACTTTTTGAACTGGAAAGGTTTGGCGAATCTTTAAAAAGTAGTCTTTATAATGATGCTCTTTTATGGAAGGGATTAGGAACCTTGAAGCTTTCAGATGGTATCATCAATTTTCAGGTTGACCCACAAAAGGATCTGCTGTTACAGCCGGTACCGGCAGAGAGAGTACTTCGAGACAGGAATCAGCAAACTGTTTTGATGGGGGATAAAGAAGTGCAGACCGGCCTGGATGAATATGTTGAGGTACCGGAAAAGAAGCGTTCTCCGGTAATGATTATAGCCTGGGTTCTCATTTTGCTTAGTATTGCATTTATTGGTTTTCATTTTTATAAGCAAGGTATGAAACCATCTTCTTCAGGCAATCAAATGAAAATTAAAATAGAGAAAAGCAGATAATTTATTCGTCATCCCTCATTTGTTTTACTTTGCGCTCCTTATGAACGGAATAGTGCATTATACATCTTGTCCTGTTTGCAACAGTACAAGTATTCATCCATTACTAACGGTTAAAGATGAATCTGTTAGCGGAGAACAATTTGTTATTTGGCAATGTGAGCAATGCTCTTTGCGTTTTACGCAGGATGTTCCGGACGAAACTTCTATTGGTCCCTATTACAAGTCTCCGGACTATATTTCACATACCAACATTAATAAAGGCTTGTTAAATAAGCTTTACCAGGGAGTGAGAAATTTCACTTTGAACCAAAAAGCCAATCTCTTGATACACACAACCGGTTTGAAACAGGGTAGCATGTTGGATGTTGGCTGCGGCATTGGAGCTTTTATTAATGTAATGAAAAATAAAGGCTGGCAGGTGGAAGGGGCGGAGCCTGATGAGGACGCGAGAAGGTTGGCTAAGGAACTTTTTCAACTTTCTATAAAGCAACCATCCGCTCTTTTCGACTTCCGTCCTTCTTCGTTTGATGCTATTTCCCTTTGGCATGTACTCGAACACGTACATGATCTTCATAATTATGTCGAACAATTGAAGACCTTACTGAAAGAGAATGGGCAGCTTTTCATTGCCGTGCCCAATTATCAATCACTGGATTCTGAAATATACCGCTTAAAATGGGCTGCCTACGATGTGCCGCGGCATCTGTATCATTTTACACCGCAGGCAATTCAGGTGTTAATGAAGCAGCATGGAATGAAAGTAACTGCTAAAAAGCCAATGTGGTTCGATTCTTTTTATATCAGCCTTTTAAGTTCCAAGTATCGCAATGGTTATACAAACTGGTTAGGAGCCGCAATCAGCGGACTGAGGTCAAACCTCAAAGCCCTCATGAATAAAGACCGCTGTAGCTCATTGATCTATATAATTACAAAGAATACTGATTAATTCTTGCAAATCCGCGGTTTGGTTTAATGTTCAAACTGTATTTCATACAGTTCAGGCCAATATTTACCGGTTACATAAATCTTATTGGTCTGCGGGTCATAAGCAATGCCATTCAAAGTGGCAACTGTTCCTGTGTCAATACCTGGAATTTTTGCCTGGACACGATTAACCAATTCAGTTAAATCCATTTTTGCTACGACAATACCGTTGTTAGGATCAATTTTTAAAATATAATTATACTGCCACTGATTAGCATAAATATACCCATTAATGTATTCCAGCTCATTGATGTTCGAAACAGGGCTGCCATCTTCGGTAACACTTTGAGTCCGCAATAATCTGAAAGTGGATGGCTCATAAAAATACAGGTTGCTACTGCCATCACTAACAATAAGGTTCTTACCGTCATTGGCGAGCCCCCAGCCATCAGTATTCAATGGAAATTCTTTGATTTTTTTGAGATCCTGGGCAGAGTAAACAAGTACAATATTGTTTTTCCATGTAAGTTGGTAAATCGTATCGTTGATTACAGTAACGCCTTCACCAAAGATTGTAGTATCAAGTCGAACTGCTTTTACGGGCTTCCCGGTTTTGATGTCCATATGCATCAGTTTCGACTTCCCTTCATATCCAGTGCCTTCCAGCAACTGACCCTTGTAAAAAGCTAATCCCTGTGTGAATGAAGAAGTGTCGTGTGGATAAACACCCGTTATTGAATAGGATATACGCTTTACAGAACTTTCTGGGCTGTTGTCGCTATTGGTATTATCTGTAGAATTAGTACAACTTACCATGCATAAAAGACTGAAATATAAAAGAAGAGTTCCAAAGGTTTTCATGGAGCAAAAATAATGTTTGCAAATGTCCTCATTTGTTAAACAAATGTAGTAGAATGGGTTGCGTTTTTAATGGTAAATATTTAGATTTACGACACAATCATGCATTTATCCTTTAAAAAATCCTCTCTTAAGCCTGTATCCGGATTTTCCAATTAATATTCCCTTTCTTCCAATATCAGTTTAAAACGCCTCCAATTCTGATTCCTATGCTCACTGCCAACTTTTGGAATAATGAGAGCAATACTGATAGCGGCAATCGCTTTATTATCATCGCATTTATGGGCCCAAAGAGCGTGTTTCACAGTCGAGTCACTGAATGGGAATTCTATTGTCCTTCCGGTTATGAGTCATTTGAAAATAGCGAATAAGATCGTGCAACAGAATGGTCCTTCTTCAGTTTCTGTAATGGGTGAGGCTTCAATATCATCTCTGATCCGCATTCCTGTTGTGGTACATATTCTATATAATACAGCAACACAGAATATTTCTGATGATCAGGTGAAAAGCCAGATTGACGCTTTGAACCGTGATTTCAGGAAAAGAAATAGTGATACGCTAAATATTCCTGAGCGTTTTAAATTATTAGCTGCCGATGTGGAAATTGAATTTCAATTGGCTGTTGTTGATCCCCAGGGGCGTGCCTCTAATGGCATCGTCCGGAAGCAAACGCAGGTGAAAGAGTGGGCCTTGGATGATAAAATTAAATTTAATGCTCAGGGTGGCGATGATGCATGGGATAGCAAGAGTTATTTAAATATCTGGGTAGGGAGTATAAATAAAACGCTGGGTTATTCCAGTGCAATAAATGGCCCGGTAGAAAAAGATGGTATCGTTATTTCCAATAAAGTATTTGGTACTATTGGCATTACGGGCGCGTTTAATTTAGGTAGAACTTTGGTACATGAAACTGGTCATTGGCTGGGATTAAAGCACATTTGGGGAGACGCACCCTGTGGTGACGACGAGGTGGAAGATACCCCTCCCCAAGCTGGATTTACAACAGGATGCCCAACAGGCTTCCGGGCTACCTGCGGATCTTCTGATTTGGGTGATATGTACATGAACTATATGGACTTTACCAGCGATGCTTGTATGTACCTGTTCACAAAAGGTCAAAAAGAAAAAATGAGAGGTAGCTTCCTGAACAATGGTTTCCGTTATTCTTTATTGAATAGCAAAGGATTGAATGCTGCAAACATAATTGATACACCGGTTGCTGAAACTACTGAACCCAATTCAGAGACAATTGGCAATAGTGTAAAAAATACGATTTCAGATGTGCTCTTGTATCCCAATCCTGCGACAAGCGGGTTTACCTTGAAACTAAATGATGAAAGTTGGATCGGAAGCGAAATAAAGATCATGAATATGAATGGAATCATCTTGCAAAAGATGAGGATTACATCTCTATCACAATTAGTTCAGGTAACAGCATTGAGTCAGGGACTCTATTTTGTTCTACTGGAAAAAACGGATAAACGGACATACCTGAAATTTATGAAAACGGCTCCTGCTCACTAGCCATCATTTTCGCCATAATCTTCCCAACCATCGGTGCAAGTGCTACGCCCATTCCACTCATTCGGATTGCACAGAATACGCCTGGCATTAATTGCTGTATGATAGGCATCTTTTCACTCCCCATAGCCATGATGCCGCTCCACCTGTGCTCGATGACATATTGTTTTTTAAAGCGAGGTAACACTACATCTTCTAGATACCTTTCTAGCTCTGATTGAATAAGTTCAGTTGTTTTTAATTCTGTTGTTTGTTCTTCTGCAAATGCTTTATTCCTGGCTCCGCCTAGTAAGACCCTGTTCCCGAAATTCCGGAAGTAATAATAACCCTGATCTGAATGGAAAGTTCCTTTCCATGGCAACCCTTGTATAGGAGATGTCAGCAGAATTTGGCCACGGGCTGGTATAATATCTGTTTCTGGCAAGAGTTCTTTCGCATAAGCATTGGTGCAGATCAATAATTGTTTGCAGGAAAAGCTGGTTGAGAAATTGGTCTTAAGCTCAATGACGTTTTCATTGGGATGAAAGCTTTTGACTTCAATATTATTAAGAACCTGGACACCTTTTGAATGTACATGCTGCAACAATGATTGTAATAACTTCCCGGAATGGAGAGAACCTTCCAGGCCATTTTTTATCAAATGGCTCGTTTCTCCAAATCCAAATAAATGAATATGTTCATCATCAAATCTAAAAGTCCTTTTATTACCGGTAATAGGGTGTAATAACGAATTGATACGATCAACCCCGGCTTCTAATTCATTTTTGGACATTCTATCCTTCTCATCGTAAAGTTCATAACCTCCACATCGTTCAAAGTCAATCTTGGAATCAGGGAAATACTTCTGAATGCGCAATAATCCTTTATACCTCATATCAACCAATTGCAGCATTTTATCAGTACCCATTTGGGTTTCATCTGCAATTAATTCACTCAAACTTCCAAAGCAGGCAAATCCCGCATTACGATTACTCGCTCCCGTTGGAATGACGCCTCTCTCAATAATTGTAATTTTTAGGTCAGGAGCTCTTTTCTTTAAATAGAATGCACACCAAAGTCCTACAAATCCACTTCCGATTATAATGACATCCTGAGGCGCAAAAAAGGTTTCTTTTTCCCAGATACTGATCATAATAGTAAACTAAATTTAAAAAAATAAGTCAATAGATCTATCAAGTTTATAATGCACCACCCGCTCTTACAATTATTAAGATTTCTATGATCAGCCATCTGTCATCAACCTTTAACCATGCTTTAAATTCTATAACCCTACTTTTGAAACAGAAACTTAATTTATGAAACAATTTTTCTTTATCTGTACCTTATTTACTTTTTTGACTACCACTTTACACGCTCAAGGATTTAAAGGCCTGGTCAAAAATGTAGTGAAAAAAGACTCCACTGGAAAAATTTCAATTAATAACATTCTAACAGCTTCAGGACAAAAAGGAGGATTAACCAATAGTGAAATTATCAGCGGTCTAAAAGAAGCACTTCAGGTAGGGGCGCAAAGAGGCTCTTCTAAACTGTCTGCAGTTGATGGCTTTTTTAAAGATGCTGCATTAAAAATTTTGATGCCTCCGGATGCAAAAAAAGTAGAAAATACATTGCGCGACTTTGGAATGGGCAAGCAGGTGGATAATGCCATTCTGGCAATGAACAGGGCTGCGGAAGATGCTGCAAAAAATGCCGCTCCAATTTTTATTAATGCCGTAAAACAAATGAGCTTCGAAGATGCCTTAAGTATATTGAAAGGCGGTGACTTTGCTGCTACTAATTATCTGAAAGGAAAAACTACACAATCTTTAACGGAAGCCTTCCGCCCGGTTATTGACAGCTCGTTGAAAAAAGTGAATGCTACTAAATATTGGAATACTCTGTTTACAACTTATAATAAATTCGGAAAGGAAAAAGTAAATACTGACTTGTCTGCTTATGTTACTGAAAAATCATTGACTGGTATTTTTTATCAATTGGGATTAGAAGAGCAAAAGATCAGGAAAGATCCTTTAGCTAGAACGAGCGATATCCTGAAGAAAGTATTCGCAAATTGATGGCTGTTCATTTGGCCTTATAGCGCCACGCCCAATGCCAGGCCGATCCGAATGCCAGGGATGGCTCCCTGAAAGTTTGCTGTTACTGTACGGTTAGTCGCATCAGCCCTTACTATGGTATTGTTTTTTAGGAAAGGAAATTTCTTGATGAAACTGCGGATATCCCATTCTGCATCCTTTGACTCTGCACTCGTCCAGGACCAGGAACTGTTTGGCGAGTTTTCGATTGCTTTAAAATCATTGGATGCAGAATTAATTTCAGGACCAAGGAAAAAGAAATCGATTATGAATCGTTTCCCAATCAAAAATTGACTTCCCAGCTGAATGCCTAAGCCAATGCCATTATATTCATTAGTAAAGTTGAGATACACGTGGCGGTTGGAAAACTTACCGATTCCTGAGCCCTCACTGGATTGATGTACATATTTAAAATAAGGCTCAAAATACAAGCCTTTTAGTTTTTTTTTTGAAAAATAGGAGCGGTAACCCGCTAGGAATGATATGGCCTTCATATCAAATTCGGCATCACGACCATCATATTTAAGTGTATGGTGAGAATTGACCGGAATACCAATTTTCGCAGTCAGGGACTGTTTCCCAAAACTGTATTCTCCCTGTAAACTTATATTCCCTAGAATTAAACCTGAAGGCCCCCATTTTAAAGTAGTATTTAGCGAGTTTGCTGCTTCTTGTCCTTCCGCAAAGTACATAGTACAAATGGTAAGAAATAGAAGCTGGGCTTTTTTCATGGTTAATTCTTAAAAACGCAGAAAAGGACCTATTGATTAAGATTCTATTTCTACAGCGAACGCTGCATCAAAAAAGCCCGTCCACAGTAAGCGGACGGGCTTTTTATTGATCAATTTTAATCACAATTATAAATGGATCGCCTCACCATAAGCCACCTCAATGGCATCCTTAATGCTTTCGCTGATAGTGGGGTGCGGGTGAATGCTGTTTAATACCTCGTGGTAAGTAGTTTCTAGTTTACGGGCAGTAACTGTTTCTGCGATCAATTCAGTTACGTTATAACCAATCATGTGGGTACCTAACCATTCACCATATTTGGCATCAAAGATTACCTTCACGAAGCCTTCAGTGTGTCCGGCAGCTGACGCTTTACCTGATGCACTTAATGGGAATTTACCAACTTTGATCTCATATCCAGCTTCTTTTGCTTTCTTCTCTGTTAAACCAACAGACGCTACTTCTGGAGAGCAATAAGTACAACCTGGTACATTTCCATAATCCAGTGGTTCAGGCTGGTGGTTGTATTTCTTTTCATTATAGGCAATGTTTTCTACGCAAATAATACCTTCTTTGGAAGCTACGTGAGCCAGTGCTTGGCCAGGCACGCAGTCACCAATGGCATAGATACCTGGTACATTGGTCTGGTAATACTTATCAACAGTGATTAACCCTCTTTCTGTTTTGATGCCCAGTTCTTCTAGCCCGATACCTTCAATATTGGCTGTAACACCAACAGCACTCAAAAGTATATCTGCTTCAAGAGTAACTTCCCCATTAGCAGTTTTTACAGTGGCTTTTACACCTGCACCTGAAGTATCCACCTTGGTTACTTCGCTGCTGGTCATAATGTCAATACCTTGTTTTTTGAGGCTCTTTTCCAATTCTTTGGAAATATCCTCGTCTTCTACAGGCACAACACTTGGCATAAACTCAACAATGGTAACCTTTGTTCCAAGGGTATTATAGAAATAGCCGAATTCAACGCCGATAGCACCGCTGCCAACAACGATCATGGATTTAGGCTGCTGCGGAAGAACCATGGCTTCACGGTAGCCAATGATCTTTTTACCATCAATTGGCATTGAGGGCAATTTACGGCTGCGTCCGCCTGTGGCAAGAATGATATGCTTGGCTTCAACGGTTTGCTTTTGGCCATCAGCAGCTGAAACTTCAATTTTTCCTTTTGCTACAACTTTACCAAAGCCATTGATAACGTCAATTTTGTTTTTCCTCATCAAAAACTGAACACCCTTACTCATCTTGTCGGCTACACCGCGACTACGTTTGATAACCGCTTCAAAGTTGTGTTGTCCGGTAGCTTCAATACCAAAATCTTTGGCATGTTTGATATAATCATAAACCTGTGCGCTCTTTAATAATGCTTTAGTGGGAATGCAACCCCAGTTCAAACAAACGCCGCCTAAACTTTCTTTTTCGATTACAGCCGTTTTTAAGCCTAATTGAGCAGCGCGGATGGCAGCTACATAACCACCAGGACCGCTACCAATAACAACTACATCGTAAGCCATGATTGTGATTTTTGATTTTTAATTTGCGCATGCCAGTTTGAACCTTCTAAAATATTGGCTATCGTTGGCATTGAGCAATTGATAATTAGAATGCGGGGGCGAAACTAAATGAAATTATAGAAAACACAAAGGACGGCCATACTTAGATAACCCTTTTACCGTGTTTCTACATTATTTTTAGTTCAACTATAAGTAAAAAGGGCCATTCTTACCTTTGTAGAACTAATTAAAAAAAATAATATGGATGAATTTAAACCGATAAATAATGAAATTCTTGAAGAATTAGAAGTTCTGGCCGCAATGAAAAAGCTCTGTTACATTAAATTTGAAGCAGAAAACGGCGGAACTCCGGAAATTAAGGCAAGAATAACCGGGATTTATTTAATAGGGGATGAGCAATATCTGAAAACTGAAGAAGGTTTATCCATCCGTTTGGATAAATTACTCCAGGTAGACGATAAGCCTTTGAAAAAGAATTGCTAATATTATCAGAATACAAAAAAAACTCTCGTCTAAGTTACCAAATATTAATTTTTCCCTTACCTTCGCCGTCCAAAATTTTCCAAGTCATGGCTCGAGTATGTCAGGTGACGGGCAAAACACCAATTGGCGGTAATTATGTTTCCCATTCAAACATTAAAACTAAACGCCGTTTTTTGCCCAATTTGCAAACAAAGCGTTTCTTTTTAGCTGAAGAAAACAAATGGGTTACTTTAAAATTGTCCGCGGATGGCATTCGCACAATTAATAAGAGAGGATTGTATAATGTTGTAAAAGAGCTTAGAGCTCAAGGTCAACATATTTAATTAAAAAGGCTGATATAAGAATCAGCTAATTATCAAATTAATTATCATGGCAAAGAAAGGTAATCGTGTTCAGGTAATCTTAGAATGCACTGAACAAAAAAATACAGATGTTCCAGGCACCAGCCGTTACATTACTGAAAAAAATAAAAAGAACAATCCTGAGCGTTTGGAGTTGAAAAAATACAATCCTAACCTGAAAAAGGTAACTGTTCACAAAGAAATTAAATAACAATCTGAAAATTAGCAAATATGAGAACCTGTAAATCATTCTCACATTTGCTAATTTGCTAATTTTCAAAATAATATTACCATGGCAAAAGCAGCAAAAACCGCGATCAAAACTAAAGACCAGAAAGCAGCCGCCGAAGCTAAAAACTGGAGCAAAGTAATTAAAGCTGTGCGTAGCCCTAAAACTGGTGCCTACACTTTTAAAGAGGCTATCGTGCACAAGGATAAAGTAAAAGACTTCTTAGCACAGAAATAATTTTTTTAAGGTTAACAATTCAAGAAAAAGCTGTCTCCCAGAGGCAGCTTTTTCTTTGGCCATATACCTCTTTTTAAAACAATATCTGTCTGATTCCTATCTTTAAATCTTAATCGTACTTCATAAATCATTAATTTTTATGGGCTTTTTTGATAAAATATTCGGTAAAAAAGAAAAACAAAGTCTGGATGAAGGGCTGCAGAAGACAAAAGAGAACTTCTTAACGAAAGTATCTAAAGCCATAGCTGGTAAAAGTACGGTGGATGAAGAGGTGCTGGATGACCTGGAAGAAGCGTTGGTTTCTGCAGATGTAGGTATTGAAACGACTGTGCAGATCATTGAACGCATAGAAAAAAGAGTTGCCAGGGATAAGTACCTGGATAGCAAAGAATTGAATAGTATTTTGCAGCAAGAGATTGAAGAAACCCTCGTAGATGCTCCTTCTGCAAATTCATACGATTTCCATACAGACCTGCCTTCTAAACCTTATGTCATCCTTGTCGTTGGCGTTAATGGCGTGGGTAAAACAACAACCATAGGTAAACTGGCTTATAATTTTAAAAAAGCAGGAAAATCCGTTTTATTGGGAGCTGCAGATACTTTCAGAGCTGCTGCTGTTGATCAATTGACCATTTGGAGCGAAAGGGCTGATGTGCCTATTATCAAACAGGCTATGGGTTCCGACCCTGCTGCTGTGGCGTTTGATACTGTGCAAAGCGCTGTTTCGCGCCAAGCTGACGTAGTTTTGATTGATACAGCTGGTCGTTTACATAATAAGATACACCTGATGGATGAACTCAGCAAAATCAGAAGAGTGATCCAAAAAGTAATTCCTGAAGCGCCTCATGAAGTGTTGTTGGTGCTTGACGGCTCAACTGGCCAAAACGCTTTGGAACAGGCAAAACATTTTACAGCAGCAACTGACGTTACCGCAATGGCGATTACCAAACTGGATGGTACGGCGAAAGGTGGTGTGGTTTTAGCCATTGCCAATCAGTTCAAAATACCAGTAAAGTTTATCGGTGTGGGCGAAAAAATGGAAGATTTGCTCGTTTTTGACAAACATGAGTTTGTCGACAGTTTATTCAGTCTTGAAAAAGAAAAATAATACACCCTTTTTCAAAGTTGCCTCCTTCTCAAAACTATACGGAAACCAGTCTGATACAAGGCCTGCTGGCACATGACGAGCAGGCTTATAGTTATTTATACGACCATTACTCGAAGGCTTTATTCAATATTATCTATCAGATCATTCCACAACAGGAAGTCGCCGAAGACGTCTTGCAGGAGGTTTTTATCAGGCTATGGCAGAATATCACTTCTTATGATGCTTCAAGGGGACGTTTATTTACATGGATGTTGAACATTACACGCAATCTGGCGATTGATCGTATCCGTTCAAAAGATTATAACAAACAAACGAAAACTACTGAGCTGAAAGAAGACGTATATGAAAAAAGAAGTGAGCAGGCGATCATCAATGATATAGGCCTGAAAAATACAATGAACCAACTGCCGGATGAGAATAGAAAATTACTGGAACTGGCTTATTTTCAAGGGTATACTCAGGAAGAGATCTCAAAATTGCTGAACTTGCCTTTAGGAACGGTCAAAACAAGAATACGCTCAACTTTGATTCAATTACGGACACTCATTGGAAAAAATAACTCATAAGTGGATTTAAGTTGTATCATATCATCAGGAGATTTGGAGCTTTACCTTTTGGGTATGTTGCCCGAAGAGGAAGCTTACAAAATAGAGCAATTGGCTGTGCTCCTCCCGGAAGTACGACTGGAATTGGACAGGATTTCCGGAACTATAGAAGATTTTGCCCGTACCTCTGAAAGAAATCCTTCTGCTGGTGTGAAAGCTAATTTAATGGAAAGGCTGAGAAGTCTAAATGTAGATGATCACAACGCTGGTGCTGAAATTGTTTCTTTACCTGTCAATGAAGCGGCGGAAGCTAATAATACCTCAACGGATTCTGCTATTATTAGGCCTATGAAAAGATATAACTGGTTACAGGCTGCCTCTATGATTGGGTTGCTACTTGCTTTGGGCATTGTTATTCTTCTAGCCTCACAGAATCGTGAAAATAAAAAAGAGCTTGTTTCTTTGGAGCAAAGGGTAAATTCCATCAATAGGAATCTGGTGGAGCAACAAAGGCTAAACCTGGCGGCTTCGGAAATGCTTAAAATGTATGAAAACGATAAATACATAAAAATAAGACTGCTCAGTGTTCCTGGAAAGCCCAAAGCCGCCGCTCAAGTGTTCTGGGACACAGATACAAAGGAAGTTTATATTGCAGATATTTCTTTACCTCAAACGCCTTCTCATAAACAATACCAGCTATGGGCAATAGTTGGTGGCAAACCAGTTGACGCAGGTGTGATGGATATCCCCAAACATGGCGTTCAAAAAATGAAAGTATTTCAAAAGGCAGACGCCTTTGCAATTACCTTGGAACGTAAAGGAGGAAGCCCAACACCAACATTGGAAGAAATGTACGTGATGGGTAAACCATCTTAATTTCCGGTTATTTGGTTTTTTTAACACTATTCCCGCTCCTTTTAGCGAACTTTGCGCCTCACAAAATCATTCCGCAACAAGCGGAATTGGGATTATGAAGGCAAAAACTCTTAAAAAGGATAAAGTCAATATCATTACGCTGGGTTGCAGCAAAAACATGGTCGACAGTGAAGTGCTGAGTGGGCAACTGCTGGCCAATGAAATTGACGTAGTGCATGAAAGCAATAAGCGCGATCACAATATTGTGATTGTAAACACCTGTGGATTCATTGATAAAGCTAAAGAAGAATCTGTAAATACCATTTTACAGCAGGTTGAATTAAAGCAGAAGGGAAAACTGGACAAGGTGTACGTGACAGGTTGTTTAAGCCAGCGCTACCGGGAGGACCTGGAACAAAGTATTCCTGAGGTGGATGCCTTTTTTGGCACCATGGAACTCCCCCTGATCCTGAAGAAGTTTGAAGCTGATTACAAGAGCGAACTCCTGGGTGAACGCCTCCTGGCTACGCCTCAGCACTATGCTTATTTGAAGATTTCAGAGGGTTGTAATCGTACTTGTTCTTTCTGTGCCATCCCTCTAATGCGTGGTGGGCACCTAAGCCGCTCAATCGAAGACTTGGTAAAAGAGGCTGAATCCCTGGCAAGGCGTGGTGTTAAAGAGATCATGCTCATAGCTCAGGAATTGACCTATTACGGTCTGGACCTGTATAAAAAACGTATGCTGTCCGATCTGCTTAAACGCTTAAGTGATGTGCCCGGAATCGAATGGATACGTTTACATTATGCTTATCCTCATAAATTCCCAATGGACATACTGGATGTAATGCGCGAACGTCCTAATATCTGTAATTACCTGGATATGCCTTTGCAGCACGCCGCAGATAATATGCTGAAGGCAATGAAACGGCAGATTACAAGGGTGGAAATGGAAGAATTGGTACAGCAAATAAGAGAGACAGTACCTGGTATCTGTTTGCGTACGACACTTATTACAGGTTTCCCTGGTGAAACCTTGGACGATGTGGAAGAACTGAAAACGTTCCTGGAAAAACAACGCTTCGACAGGGTGGGAATTTTTACCTACTCGCACGAGGAAAATACTTCTGCATTTGACTTGAAAGACAACATTTCTGCTGAGGAAAAGCAACGACGTGCCGAAGACATTATGTCCGTTCAACAGGAAATCAGTTATGAAAAGAACCAGGATAGGGTAGGACAGACCTACAAGGTTTTAGTTGATAAAAAGGAAGCAGGAAGGTATATTGGGCGAACAGAATTTGATAGTGTTGAAGTAGATAACGAGGTAATTATCCAGAGCGATAAGAAACTACAAGCTGGTAATTTTTATAATGTGAAAATTACAAAGGCTTATGACTATGATTTGGAAGGAGAAGTGATCTAAATCATTTGTCGAAAAGAACAAGGCCCCAATCTTATAAGGTTGGGGCTTTGTTTTTGGTGTGTACACAAATAAAATTAATATTTTATTAGAAACGGCTTCATTATTGATCCTGAAAGTAAACTCAATTATATTTATAGAAATAATTGCTTGCTATGGATTTTAAATTAAGTGAAGAGCATTTAATGATTCAACAGGCTGCGCGTGATTTCGCTCAGAATGAATGTTTGCCAGGTGTTATCGAACGAGATGAAAAGATGAAATTCCCTTATGAACAGATTGTAAAGTTAGCCGATCTGGGTTTTCTGGGAATGATGGTTGATCCCAATTATGGTGGTAGTGGTCTCGATACCATAAGTTATGTACTAGCCATGGAGGAGATCAGCAAAGTGGATGCATCTGTTAGTGTATGCATGAGCGTGAACAATAGCCTGGTATGCTGGGGAATAGAAAAGTATGGTACGGAAGAACAAAAACAAAAATACCTCATCCCTTTGGCCCAGGGTAAAAAAGATGAAGCTCTTTTTACAGGCGCCTTTCTGCTTAGTGAACCGGAAGCCGGAAGTGATGCTACCTCACAACGTACTACAGCTGAAGACAAAGGTGATTATTACCTGCTGAATGGTACCAAAAATTGGATTACAAATGGTGGAACAGCTTCTGTTTACCTGGTAATGGCACAAACAGACTATTCAAAGGGGGCTAAAGGCATTACTACGTTTATCGTAGAAAAAAACTGGCCAGGCGTTGTTGTGGGGGGTAAGGAAAACAAGCTGGGTATCCGTGCGTCAGATACTCATACAATCATGTTCAACGATGTTAGAGTTCCCAAGGAAAATAGGATTGGTGAGGAAGGCTTCGGCTTTAAGTTCGCTATGAAAACCCTTGCCGGCGGGCGTATCGGTATTGCTTCACAGGCTTTAGGCATAGCATCTGGCGCATATGAAAGAGCCCTGAATTATTCAAAGACCCGAAAGGCTTTTGGTACTGAGATCATGAACCACCAAACCATTGCTTTCAAACTAGCAGACATGGCTACTCGCATCGAAGCCGCAAGATCTCTTTGTTTGAAAGCTGCCTGGGATAAAGACCAGGATCGTGATTACACTTTCAGTTCTTCTATGGCAAAGGTGTACGCATCCGAAACCGCCATGTGGACGACAATTGAGGCCGTTCAGATTCATGGTGGCTATGGCTACGTAAAAGAATACCATGTGGAGCGACTAATGCGTGATGCCAAGATCACCCAGATTTATGAAGGCACCAGTGAAGTTCAACGCATTGTCATAAGTAGGGAGATTCTGAAATAATATATTTGTACCAATCGCCTCCTCACTTCTTACAATTCATATATTCATCAATAATTCTTTTCCAGATGGAAACACACTGTTCATCCGTAGCTCCCTTTTTAAACCAATAGCCATCCTGCTCTGCTTTCATTTTTTGGTATAAAGCATCACAATCTTTAAAATATACAAAGGCTGTATACATGTTTGTTCCATCGGTAAAAAAAGGATGTTGCACATAATAGGGGTCTCGCCTTGGTAAACCAATATAAATTCTCTTGACACCCTCTTTAGAAGTATACTGATATAAAGCCACAATGTCATTACCATATACTTTTCGAACCAGGTAATAAGGCCTTACTTTTTCTTCATCGTCAACAAGGTTTTTAACATAAAATGTATCCTTGTCAATAATAAAAGACAGGACAGCTTCCATATCATACTGTACACGATGAATTGTTTTTTTGGTACTGTCTGGCGAAATCTCAGTCCATTCCATTTTGACAAGTGATGGATTTTGTCCATACAAGTTGAGGTCTACATCTCCTTCATAAACATTGTCGAGAGCTACAAGCTTTGCATGGTACTTACTGGTTGGCTGTGCATTGGTTAACTGAATGTTCAGGGCAATTAAAATGAGTAGGAGCAGGAAAATGGTTTTCATGGTGGTGTCTTTCTTCTTGAACAGCAAATTCAAAACCACTTTTTAAATCCCACCAGTCCCAAAATCAATATCCCTTACCAGAACCTTTTACCCTTTACTTTTGCAAAAATTCACTGGAAAAACTGATGATCAAAAAGAATACTTACACGGCTATTATTAAAGATTTAACAGAAAAAGGAGTAACTCTGGTTGCAGTAAGCAAAACAAAACCGCAAGAAAGCATCAAAGAATTATATGACCTGGGGCAGCGCGACTTTGGAGAGAATTATGTTCAGGAACTAGTGGACAAGCAGGCGCAACTGCCACAGGAAATACATTGGCATTTTATAGGGCATTTGCAATCAAATAAAGTAAAATATATAGCATCTTTTGTTCATTTGATACATGGTGTGGATAGCTATAAGCTGCTGGTTGAGATCAATAAACAGGCTGCAAAAAACAATAGGGTCATCCATGTATTGTTGCAGGTGCATATAGCGCAGGAGGAGACAAAATTCGGTTTGGACGAAAATGAACTGGACCAGATGTTCAATGCAAACCAAAATCAGCTGTCAGCATTGCAAAATATCATGGTCGAAGGCTTCATGGGAATGGCTTCTTTTACAGACAATAAAGAACAAGTACGAAAAGAATTTAAATACCTGAAATCAATCTTCGAAAAATATAAGCACGTTCAAATTGCAAACTGTAAAATACAGACATTGTCAATGGGAATGAGTGGCGATTATTTAATCGCAATAGAAGAGGGTAGCAACATGGTGCGCATCGGAAGCTTGATCTTTGGCGAAAGAAACTATATAAGCTAATACAGACTGTGGAAATTTGGGAGGCTAATAGTGCTCAATGTTTTTTCCTAGTATAATATCGCGCTGACCAATTAATAGATTTCCTTTTTTGACGAGATGCAGAATGCCGGAGCCTCCTTTGTTTTGAGCTTGTGAACGTTGCCCCGCCCTAAGAAGTGGATCGTTATCAAATAAATACTCATCAATCCAGTAAGGCGTTTTACCAGGTTCTTTGATGATAATATGGATATGAGCCGCTATGCTTCCTCCGGGATATGGGGCTGGCTTCAGTGTATAAAATGAGTAATGTCCGTCTGGGCCGGTCTTAGCCCAACCCCGAATATACCCGTGCCTCTTAGCCCAACCTGTTTCATTACCCTTTTTAGGGTAAATTCCTTTTTGATCAGTATGGTATATATATAAGACAACATCGGAGGCAGGTGTTCTACCATCATTTTTGAATACAGTTCCATGAATTAATAACTGAGGGCCTTTTTCGTTGATGTCAGGCAACGTATCTGTTGAGTGAAGTTTCGTAAAAGGAACAGGCGATTCATATATCGCTTCACAGCCCTCACAAGGCCCCCCTACAACTTTATCCTGGTTAATTTGAGGAGCATTGGGTGTGTTTTGTGTGCAACCTGTATTGTAAAGAAAAAAAGTGGCAGCCACAAGAAACAGGAACCTCATATTACTGTTTCTTAAAAATTAAAAAATTTTATTGAGACTGCCACCGAAATTGTGTCGAGTGGTAATTCCTCTACTTTCTTAACTATCATCATCAATATCATCTACGACTTCATCAAAATCAGGATCTGCATCAGCTCCGAAATCCTTTTCTCTGAAGTTGTCAGAAGCTGTTCTGCTGAGTTTTCTGTTTAATTCCTCATCATGTTCACTCTCGCTCATGGTACTCGCACCAGGTCGCTGTCCGGAATCATCCCTGGTGTAGGGGTCATTATTTCTTCCTTTATCAGCAGGACGGTTACGGTCGGGGTTTACTTGATTCTTTTCCATAAAAGAGCTTTGGAATAGATATCAAAATGTTATGCCAACTACTTCAAACCCGCAATCAGCTTTTCATTTAAGCTTATGTAATCATTATTGTTCTGCTGTTTGGCCAGTTCCAAAGATTTCATAGCGGCAGTTTTGGCTTCTACTTTACGGCCAAGCTTTGCCAGTGCATTGGCTCTTTGGTAATGTATCCAGAAGGCATTAGGGTTTTGTTCTATAGCTTTATCAAACCATGCAAGCGCCTGTTTCAGGTCTTTGCCCGATTCCATATAATACATGGCAGACTGAAAATAGGGGCGATTGTCTTTATTCATAGCATTATTGATCTGGGCCATCACTTTTGAATCAACATCCATTGTAATGGGGACCTGGACAGCTGTCTTATCCCAAATAATGCGCAGGTCTGTACTGGAAGGCATCACATTGACAAACTGCATGGTAAATGTCTCTGTCTGCATAGGTGCATTCATGGTCTTAACCTTAAAACGGGCTACGTCATCACTTTCCTTATATCCATCGATACCCCAGTTATTAATGCCTTTGTTGAGAATTACTTCCCACTCGTTAGGATTAGGAATGGTATATAAAACATAGTCCCCAGCTTTTACAGGAACGCCACCAACACTTACATCATCTGCAAACTTAATACGTGTTGCCGCATTAGCACCCGTGCGCCATAACTTCCCATAAGGTACCAGGTCTCCAAATATGGTTCGGCCGCGCATATTGGGGCGGGAATAAGTTAACTCAATCGTAGAAATCCCAAAATCTTGTTTGATAGTTTGAGTAGGGCTTGGAGCTGGAATTTTGATTTGTTGTGCATCTGCAATAATCATAAGGCAAACTGCAGCAAGACAGAAAAGGGTTCTCTTCAACATAAAAAAATTATTTTGGTAGCAAATCTAATAGGAATATCCGAACCTGATTGATCCAAATCAGTATAGCACCTTTCTCCTTCATTTCGCATCTTTCCATTCCCCCAACCCCAGTAATATTATACTTTTTGATGCCAATTTTACATTTCTACCCCCGATCTATAGAGAAATTATTGTACCCTTATAGTAATCTTATAGAAAACTTACAGTAAAGTTATAGTAAACTTATAGTAGAGTTATAGTAAACATCCTCTGTACATCCTCCCTAGATACTCCATATATAGTCCGTATCTACTCCGTACCTAAGGCATATCTACCATATACTTACGGCCTACTATCCCCCTTATCTAACCGACCATACCTTCAGGATAGATCAAGTATAGCTGAAGCACACCTGAAGCATACCTGAAGCATACTTCAAGCACGAAACAGATTTTTACTACTCCAACTCCAAACTTCAAACTCCAAACTCATCCCTCATCTATCATCTCTCATCAATTCGTATTTTTATCGCCTTAAAATGCAATGGTAATGGCAAAAATTTATATGATTCTAGGCACAGTGTTAGGTGGATTGGCAGTGATTTTAGGTGCTTTTGGAGCACATGGCCTTAAACAACTCGTACCGCCGGAAACTGTTTCCTCTTATCAGACGGGTGTGCAATACCAGATGTATCATGCATTTGCACTCCTGTTAATTGGCATTCTGGCCGAACGTACCGCAAATGCCTCATTCCTGAATTACGCCGGTATGTCCTTTGTTACAGGTGTCGTTTTGTTTTCTGGTTCCCTGTACTTGATGGCATCCTTAAAAGCTGTGAATAAAGTAGGCATCTCTGGGATGGGAATTATAACACCTATCGGCGGACTTTTCTTTATCCTTGGCTGGTGCTTGTTTCTAATAGCATTAGCGAAAAGATAAAAGCTTTTCTACCTTTCTAATATATTACAGCTTTTTGCCTTGACTTCAAAATCAAACTTCAAAATCCAAATTATATCTTTGTCGATATGGCTAACAAGCTGAAAAAACCTGTACCACCTAAGGTTGAGGAGAAGGAAGTGAAAAAGGCAAAACCGGATCCGGAAAAATTGAAACAGGACCGGGAAGAGAAGGTTGATTTCAAACAACTGGCAAAAGATGAACGTACCTGGAAAATCATGGGTACTGTGTCCCTTTTGCTATCAGTTTTCCTTTTTATTGCATTTATATCTTATCTGTTTACCTGGAAAGAAGACCAGGATAAAGTACTCAACAATGAAGCATCCTTTTTGTGGGATGATGAAATCAAAGTAAGCAATCTCTTGGGCCGCCTGGGAGCCTATATATCGCATTTCTTTATTTATAGAGGTTTTGGCATTGCTTCTTTATTATTTTGTTCCTTCTTCTTCATCACAGGAATAAACCTGTTAACGAATCAAAAAATCTTTTCTGTTAAAAGAAACCTGCGTTATATTACGTTTGGCCTTCTGATTACTTCTGTTTCGTTCTCTTTTCTATTCTCCAGCGCAGCTTTCCCGTTCGGCGGTAGAGTGGGCGACATGATTAGTTCCTGGCTAAATAGTTTTCTGGGTATTGCAGGAACTGCAGCTTTATTATTGGTGGTCGGTCTTAGTTATATCATCTGGCAATTCAATCCAACTTTTAGATTGCCTGAAAAACCAATTAAACCAGTTAAAGTGGAGGAAGAAGTTGATGATGAGGTGTTAACAGTTGATCAAGATTATTCGAAGGCTCAGCCCGAAATGGCTCCAGTTTCTGATGCTAAACTTTTTGTAGAAGAAGATGTGAAACCTGTGGTGCCAGAAAAGGGAAATATTCTGAAGGGTGATGGGGAAATGATCGTAAACATTCCTGTGCAGGAAACTCCTAAGAATGTTTTTGAACTGGTGGAAAAGAACATACCTGAAGAAGAAAGGTTGATTATCAATCAAACGGTTGAAGAACCTGAACCTCTTATAGAGGAACAGGAACTTGATGAAGTAGAACCCTTAACTTATAATGAAACTGAAAGGACTCATTTTAGCAGCATGGAATCTGGTAATGAATCAGAACATGATGATGCGATTCCTACTCTTGTTCTGCAGACACCGGTTGTTCATGTGGAAAGGCCAAGATTTCCTTCTGCTGCTACTGATTTAAAACTTGAGATCAATAGGGTAGAAGATAAACCCATCGATGAAGAGCGGGAAAAGGATTACAGCGACCTTCCTCCATACGAACCTACACTGGATTTGAGAGATTATAAGTATCCATCGCTTGATATCCTCGAATCTCACGGTAGTGAAAAGATTGTTCAGGATGCTTCTGAGTTGGAAATGCACAAAAACCAGATCATCACTACCCTGAAAAACTACGACATTACGATTCAGAGAATAAGCGCCACAGTTGGTCCAACTGTAACTCTATATGAAATCGTACCCGCAGCAGGTGTTCGTATCTCACGTATCAAAAATCTGGAAGATGATATCGCACTGAGCCTTGCAGCTTTAGGTATCCGTATTATTGCACCAATCCCTGGTAAGGGCACGATCGGTATTGAGGTGCCGAATGTGAAAAAGACCGTGGTAAGCATGCGTACGCTCTTATCATCTGAAAAATTCCAGCACAATACTTTTAGTCTGCCCATCGCCATTGGTAAAAAGATTGACAATGACAACTTCATAGTCGATTTGGCAGCCATGCCGCACTTGCTGATGGCCGGTGCAACTGGTCAGGGTAAATCGGTTGGTTTGAACGCGATCTTGGTTTCTTTACTGTATAAAAAGCACCCTTCCCAGTTAAAGCTGGTTCTGATCGATCCCAAGAAAGTGGAACTTAGCATTTACCGGCATATAGAGAAGCACTTCTTAGCCAAACTCCCCGGTGAAGAAGAAGCGATCATTACCGATACGAAAAAAGTGATCAATACACTCAATGCCCTGTGTATTGAGATGGATAACCGGTACGATCTTCTGAAAGAAGCTGGTGCAAGGAACATCAAAGAATACAACGATAAGTTTATTAAGCGCAGACTCAATCCACAAAAGGGGCATCAGTACTTACCTTTTATAGTATTGGTAGTCGACGAGTTTGCCGACTTGATCATGACCGCAGGTAAGGAGGTGGAAATGCCGATAGCGCGTCTGGCTCAGCTGGCTCGTGCGGTTGGTATTCACCTGATCATTGCTACCCAGCGCCCATCGGTAAACATTATTACAGGTACCATCAAGGCCAACTTCCCTGCACGTATTGCCTTTAAGGTGTCATCTAAGATCGACTCCCGTACCATCTTGGATGCAGGAGGTGCTGAGCAGTTGATAGGTAAAGGTGATATGCTGATTTCCTACAACGGAGAGATTGTCCGGTTGCAGTGTGCCTTTGTAGATACTCCGGAAGTTGAAGAAGTGGTGGATAGCATTGCAAGACAACGTGGCTATTCCCAGGCATTTATGCTTCCCGAATATGTTGATGAAAAAGAACTGGAAAGTAAAGATTTTGACGTTGCCGACCGTGATCCGCTTTTTGAAGAAGCGGCCCGCTTGATTGTACAAAATCAGGTAGGATCTACTTCCCTGATCCAGCGCAGAATGAAGCTTGGGTATAACCGGGCTGGCCGACTTATGGACCAGTTGGAAGCCGCCGGCGTAGTGGGACCAAACCTTGGCAGTAAGGCCAGAGAGGTAATGATAAAAACGGAAGCTGAATTGTTAGAATATTTAGAAAATATGCCGTAAATACATATACACAATTGATGAATTAAAGATCGAATCTTTCGAATTCCGCAGTTTTATTATTTCATACAGTTAGACTATTGTTAAGATGCCCTTCAATATATAATCCGGTACATTAGTTGAATTTTTATTCACGTACCCGGGACTATATTTGTCGCGGAATTTTTGAAAACTCAATAAATAAATAATGAAAAAGATTTACTCTTTATTAGTATTTGCCTTTGCAGTGCTTGTGACCAATGCCCAGACGAAAAGTGACCCGGAGGCAAAAAAGATTCTCGATGGAGTTAGTTCAAATTTTAAAACATTCAAATCACCTCAGGCTTCTTTTACTTATCAGGTTGAAAATGCACAAGGCAAGGTGCTTTCTTCCCGTAAAGGTTCAGTTAGTATGAAAGGAAACAAGTACCATGTAACGATGGGTGACCTGGAAATATTTTCTGATGGCAGAACTTCATGGAATTATGATAAAGCAGCTAATGAGGTAACCGTAAATGGCGTAGATGTTTCCGGAAGTGCAATGACTCCTCAAAAGTTATTTACTAACTTTTACGATAAAGACTTTTTATACAAATTGAATGGAGAGAATAAAGTAGCAGGTAAAACAGTTCAGGAAATTGAAATGACACCTACTGACAAATCTCGTCCTTTCCATAAAGTATATGTGCTTATCGACAAAGCTGCAAAAAGCATTTACAGTGCTAGGTTCCTGGAGAAAAATGGTAACCGTTACAGCTATACCATCACCAAGTTGACTCCAAATGCTGCTCTTGCTGATGCAAGCTTTATATTCGATAAAAAGAGATATCCTGGAGTAGAAGTGGTGGATCTGAGATAAAACACTATCACCTGATTATCGTGAACTACGCGAAATAAAGATGCCCAATCAAACCAAAGATTGGGCATCTTTATTTTTGATCATGTGCCTATTTTGTAGCTTCTCCTCTTTAATTGCAGGTTGGCAATGTTTGGGGGAAGCCTGTATTATAATTGTTTTTCAACCAACAGTTATCTACCCCTAAACCATCCCAAAGAAGATCCTCACCAGGCAATGGAAGACCTGTAGGAGGGGCTTCTCCGTTTTTCATAACAACATTGCTGGTAACTTTTACTTGATTCGCTAAAGGTTCAATATCGGCAAAAGCTTCAGGTGGTATATTACCCAATTGACCAAGGACGAGCGTACTGACAACTGCTATCCCTACAAAATTATTTCCTTTAACATTGTTGTCCTCGATCGTTGAGTTGTCTCCTCCCACAAACAAAATCCCAGAGCCACTGGGGACAAGAGCTTCAAAACCACCTTCCTCATCGGCAAAGTTTGGAAGATTGTTGTCGTAAACATGATTGTGAACGATCTGAATATTTTTTAATTCTTTTACTGTTAATCCAGGTAATAAGACGGCTAATATCCCTGCTGTATTATTATAACATTGATTCTTGGTTACAATAATATCTGAGCAGTTTTCTACCTCTATTCCGTTTACATTTTCATAAACTTTATTGAACCTTACCTCTGCTCCATCAGATTGTCCTATGTAGATGCCTGTATCCGAATGGCCTATAGCTACACAATGTTCGATAACCCCGTTTTGACTGCGGATTGGGAAAATGCCGTATTCACCATTGTGAATCGTAGTTACATGGGATATTAAATAATTGGTAACTCTTATAAGGATAACGCCATTTCTTTCAAATCCTCTGATCGTGACATTTGAAAGCGTGAAATCATCTCCTTCGTCAGTTACTCTGATGCCATTATTCTCTCCTCCTGGATCTTCAATAATAACTTCACTTTCTGACCTTCCAACGAGCTTGATTCCTGGTTTGCTAATAACTATAGCTTCTTTATATGTCCCTGGTTCAATAAAAATCACTGCACCATTTTGAGCATTATTAATAGCAGCCTGTATAGAACTACCTTCATGAACAACAATATCCGGCGGTCCAAATTTGCTTAGAGAAGTTTCTTCTGTTACCATTGTAGTATTACTGGTTTGTTGTTCCTCTTTCTGGCAACTATATAATAGGAATGTGATAACTAAAATGGTAAGGGCCTGAACAGTATTAATACCTGTCAACCTTCTGGCTGGAATTGAATTGATTGGTCTCATATAGCCTCCGTTTTATTTTTAGAAGAATTAGGTTCTGTTGTCTAAACAATTCTCAAGGCTTCGGATACTATTTCAATAATGAATCTGCCGGCTTGCTAAAACACTTATTTTCATAGCATCATGCTTTTCTTTCTTTTCATGTAGGGCAGAGACCTTTTTGTTTGTTGCGCCAATAATTCCCCCTATTAACGCTCCGGTCAGAGCGCCAACAATTCCTCCTCCAAGTGCACTGTAACTAGGTCCTAAATCAATGCAAACCCAGGCACCTGTACCGCAATTAGGTTTTTGATATGCGATTAATCCTACGAATGCTCCAAATAAGCTTCCGCTAATTGTTCCAATAAGAATCCCTCTCCCTATACTGCCTTTTTGCCTTAGACTTACTTGGGACATTTCTGTGTAGGAAAACTTCTTTTGAGCGTTCAGGTTCGGATGCTCCCCGTATGAGATTTGGTTATTTGAAATATAAATTTTGCTATCAGTCAAGTTGCTGAGATATCCCATACAGGTCCGATCATACAGTGTAACAAGCTTTGACTTATAGGTGAGCGGTTGATGAGGAATGCTGTCTGAAGAGATCGCATGAAGAGAAAATAGTGCAAAAGCCACAATTATGATTGCTTTCATAACAAAGAATTTGATGCTTGATTATTATTTCAAGCATTCTTATACAAACCTACTTAGGCAAGAAAGGGAAACGAAATTGATAATTACTTGGCAAAAAAAAATAATAAGAATTTGTCCTATTTATTATAAAATATCTTTATAAAAAGGTTGGCATTTGCAAAAAATGCAAGTATTTTTAGATCACTGCAGAAAATTTGCAAAAATTAGGTAATGCCATTTGCAATTTTTGCCAAAACCGTTGACAATGGAACCACAAAACGCACAGGTATCATTCTTCCATCATATAAAGAATAGCCTGCCCCCGCATCTGTCACTGGTCGATGAGGTGGCAGACCTGTTAAAAATTAGCAATGACAGTGCTTACAGGCGTATAAGAGGAGAGAAGCCTATAACTCTGGAGGAAATTGAAAAGTTGGCCACTCATTTTAAAATTTCGCTCGATCAATTCCTGCATCTCCAGTCCGACTCTTTTTTGTTTACAGGAAAATTGGCAAATGCAACAGATCATGCCTTTGATAAATGGTTGGATGCAACTTTACAGCAAGTCGCATTCATGAACAGTTTTCCTCAAAAGCATGTCTATTACCTGGCAAAAGATATTCCACTGATGCAACAGTTTCAGGTGCCGGAATTGATTGCCTTTAAGTCCTTTTTCTGGCGCAAGTCCATATTGCATTACGAAGATTTGAGAGGTCAGAAATTTTCCTTCCAAAATATTGATCCCAGGCATATTGAGTTAGGCAAAAAGATAGCGGCTGTATATGAGCAGATTCCTTCAACGGAAATATGGAACATTGAAAGCATCAATACCACCATTCGTCAGATCGAGTTTTATCGGGATGCTAAAAGCTTTGAATCTGAAGAAGACGTGGCAAAGTTGTATAAAACATTGATCAAATTGATAGATCATATTGAGAGGCAGGCAGATTTAGGTGTGAAATTCTCCATCGAAGGAACGCCCAAGCCTGGAGCAGTGAACTTCAATTTATATAATAATGAATTGATCCTGGGGGATAATTCTGTTTTGGCCGACCTGGGAACAATGAAAGTCGTTTATTTGAATCATAGCGTAATAAATTTTATCGGCACTCGCGATGAACGTTTCACAACTTATATGTATGATGCCTTCCAAAACCTGATTAAAAAGTCAACGCAATTGAGTCATGCCGGAGAAAGAGAGCGTATGCGTTTCTTCAACCGTATCAGGGATAAAATGAAACTCGCTGCAAGGTTATAATTAATAATAAGCTTCTATCAATGACAGTTAAATTGGTCGAATGCCCGCGCGATGCAATGCAAGGATGGAAACACTTCATCCCGACAGAGCAAAAGATACGTTATATAAATTCTTTATTGCAAGTTGGATTTGATACCATCGACTTTGGAAGCTTTGTCTCTCCCAAAGCAATTCCTCAAATGGCTGATACAAAGGAAGTGGTTCAGAAACTAAATCTTAATGCAGGTAAAACAAAGCTGCTGGCTATTGTTGCAAATGCTCGTGGTGCAGAAGAAGCTGCAATTTTTGAAGAAATTTCTTTTTTGGGTTTTCCTTTTTCCATTTCTCAAACCTTTCAGAAACGCAATACAAATAGTTCAATGGAAGAAAGTCTCAAAAGGGTGGAGGATATTCAGGAACTCTGTTTGAGACAAAATAAGAACCTGGTTATTTATTTAAGTATGGGTTTTGGTAATCCTTATGGAGATGATTACAGCCAGGAGATCCTGTTACACTGGGCAGGGGAAATGGTAAAAAGAGGGGTTACCATCATTGCTCTTTCCGATACAGTGGGTGTGGCTACTCCCCAACAAATTAGTTTTGCCCTGGACACTTTAATTCCGCAATATCCCCATATCGAATTTGGTGTTCATCTTCATTCTACAATCGAAAACTGGCAGGCTAAAACTGCAGCGGCTCTAAATGCAGGTTGCCTAAGATTTGATGGTGCCCTGAAAGGAATTGGCGGGTGCCCGATGGCAAATGATGAATTGGTGGGGAATATGAATACAGAATGGATGATCGATTATTTTAAGAGTCAAAATGTTTTGCCACAATTGAATTTTGACGCTTTGCAAAACAGTCTTACCATTGCGGCTGAAATATTTGGTAAAGACCTGTAGAATTTTTGAACTCTTATAGGTTTTAAAAAGAAGTGTAATGGAGTTCATGCTCAATATCAACCTGCCCAAGGCAGAAAAGTTGATTCATCATCAGCATCATATTTTATCTGTAGGATCCTGTTTTACAGAGCATATTGGTAATGCATTAACCAATATGAAATTTCAGGTCTTGCAAAATCCAAATGGTATTTTATTTGACCCGGTTTCTGTTTGCAGTAGCCTTGTTTCTTATATAAGGAATAAACAATACTCTGGCGAAGACCTTTTTTACCTGAATGAACTTTGGCAAAGCTGGCAGCATCATAGCCGTTTCTCAGGAATGGATAAGGATCGTGTCCTGGAAAAAATTAACAGGTCCCAAAATCATGCTCACCATTTTTTAAAGGAGGCCGATTGGCTCATTATTACACTGGGGTCTGCTTTTAACTACAGGTTGAAGGACGACGAATCAAGATCTGTCGGTATCCCCCAGATCTCTGTCTTAACAAATGGAGGGGCTGTAGCCAATTGCCACCGTGCTCCATCTCAATTCTTTCAGAAAAACCTGTTGTCCATTACTGAGATTATTGAAAATCTGGATAATACCATACACCAATTGTTTCATTTTAATAAAAAGCTCAACATCATTTTTACCATAAGTCCTGTCCGTCATATAAGGGATGGGGTAGTGGAAAACAACAGAAGTAAAGCGCGATTGATAGAAGCGGTGCACCATATGGTCAACAAGTTCAACCGGTTATACTACTTCCCATCCTATGAATTGGTGATCGACGTACTCCGCGATTACCGCTTCTATGATATCGACATGGTACACCCCAACTACCCGGCTACCGAATTTGTTTTACAAAAGTTCCAGCAAACATTCATGAGCGAGGAAACCATCGCACTGAGTGAAGAAGTCAAAAAAATTGTAATTGCCTGTAAGCACAGGTCCGCAAACCCGGCAACGGAGGGACATAAGAAATTTTTAAGAAGCTATCTTGAGAAAGTTGAAAATTTTAAAAAGCTCTATCCGTACATGGATTTTGAAAAAGAGATCAAGTATTTTTCAAACGTATCGGATGAAGGCTAGGTTCAGGAAACAAAGAAGGTGGTTTCCTGAACCTAATTCCCGGAATCTAAAAATATCGCAATCTTCCTAATGCATTCTATCCCCCCTTACACCTAAACTTTTGATGACTCCAGCTTCATATTCCAGCCAATCTTTCCAGCGTTTCCTTACTTTTTCTTTGTCTATATAGGTTTCAGCCAGGTCAATAAATAAGGTATAATGACCGGCTTCACTTTCCATAAAACGCCGGTAAAAATTCCGAAGGTAGGTATCTTCCAGTCTCTCACTCAGGCGTTTAAAACGCTCGCAGCTACGAGCTTCGATCAGGGCGCAGATCAGGAGTTTGTCCAATAGCCTGCCTTCCTCACTGCCACCTTTAGCCTCAAAAGACAGCAGCTGGTTCACATATTCATCCTTCCTTTGCCTGCCAAGCTTCAGTTTCCGCTTTTGCAATTCAGCTAGCACCAATCTGAAGTGGCCCCATTCTTCTGTAACAATTGGCGCAAGTGCGGTTACAAGTTTTTCCTTCTCACTATACCTTTGAATTAAAGAAATGCATGAAGTGGCTGCCTTTTGCTCGCAGTAGGCATGATCTGTTAATATATCTTGGAGTGATTTTTCAGCCAGGTTGACCCAACGGGGGTCAGTAGGTAATTGCAATCCCAGGATAGCTTTGGTATCTAGGGAAAGTTCATCTATTGGTTCCATATGGCAAAAATAAGATCCCCTCTTCCAAAATCTAACAACCCATTATCCCAATATCTTAATATCCTATTAACATCCAATTGCTAAAAAATGTAAATCTAAACTTATAAATCGCAAATTTCTCTTACCTTTGCCGCCAAAATTATCGGGTATCTAATCGGATGTCTTTATAAAAAAACTACGATGTCATTAACTACAGAAAAAAAAGCCGGCATATTTGCCAACTTTGGAGGTAAAGAAACCAATACTGGTTCAATTGAAGGACAAATTGCATTATTAACAGAACGCATCAGCCAGATTTCTGCTCACCTGCAGCAAAATAAAAAAGATTTTTCCACACACCGTGGATTGATGCAACTGGTAGGTAAACGTAGAAGATTGCTGAACTACCTGCAAAAGCACAACCTTCAGGGATACCGCGAACTGATTGAAAAATTAGGACTCAGAAAATAAATAAAGTTTGTGTAAACGATATATTCCCAACTGCGGTTGGGAATAGTTTTTTATGCACAAACTTTTTTGGCATTAAATTACCATCTAAACCATAAGGTATGTTACGGCAAAAATTCAGTAAAACATTTGAAATAGGCGATGGCAGACAGGTTACTATTGAGACCGGTAGATTGGCACGCCAGGCCGATGGTGCTGTTACAGTAACAATGGGCAATTGTATTTTGTTGGCTACTGCTGTGGCCAGCGAAGAACCAAAGGAAGGCCAGGACTTTTTTCCATTGAGTGTTGACTATATGGAAAAATTCTCTTCAGCAGGCCGTATTCCGGGTTCTTTCTTTAAACGTGAAGGAAGGCTTAGTGATTATGAAGTTTTAATCTCCCGCCTTATTGATAGGGCATTACGTCCTCTTTTCCCTGAAGATTATCTTTGTGATGTTCAGGTGATCGTTACATTGATCTCCAGCGATCCGGAAGTTATGCCTGATGCGCTGGCCTGCCTTGCAGCTTCCGCGGCACTGGCAGTTTCTACAATCCCCATCAAAGAAGTGATCTCCGAAGTGCGCATCAGCCGCATTGATGGTGAATATAAAATAAACCCTTCCCGCTCTGAAATGCAAAAATCCGATATGGATTTTATGATCGGAGCTACAGAGAAGAACATCATGATGGTGGAAGGTGAAGCTAAAGAATGTAGTGAAGAAGAGCTGGTTAAAGCTCTGGAAATCGCTCATGAAGCCATCAGAGTACAGATCAAAGCACAGCAGGAACTGAGGGACTTGGTTGGTGTGAAAGAAAAAAGGGATTACCCCAAACCTGCACAAGATGAGGCTTTGCGCAAGAAAGTTGAAGAATTTGCTACAGCAAAGATTGCCGAGCAATCAAAAGCAAACCTTCCAAAAGCAGAACGCAAGGATGCTTACAAAAAGGTTTACGAAGAATTGAAAGAAATAGTTCGTCAAGAGGCTAACCTGTCGGAAGGAGAAGAAATATCTGATGGTACAAAGAAACTGATTAAAAATTACTTGGCTGATGTTCAGTACAACGTCGTGCGCGATATGATCTTAAATGATCATGTTCGCTTGGACGGTAGGGGTTTGGAACAGGTTCGCCCGTTGGATATGGAAGTGGATGTCCTGCCTACGCCACACGGCTCGGCTCTGTTTACTCGAGGTGAAACTCAATCTCTGACCACAGTTACATTAGGTACACCATTAGATGAACTCCTGATTGAAAGTGCTGCCAAATCAGAATATTCCAAATTCATCCTACACTATAACTTTCCTCCATTTTCAACTGGTGAGGTTAAGTTCTTAAGAGGACCTGGCCGCCGAGAGGTAGGTCATGGAAACCTGGCGCTACGCTCATTGAAACAAATGATGCCAGGAGAAGATTTTGCTTATACCGTCCGTGTGGTAAGTGATATCCTGGAAAGTAATGGTTCCTCTTCAATGGCAACTGTTTGTGCTGGCTCCCTTGCTCTGATGGATGCTGGTATTGCTTTCCCTAAACACGTAGCCGGTGTAGCAATGGGTTTGATCACTAAAGAAGGTAAATACGCCGTATTAACCGATATCTTAGGTGATGAAGACCACCTCGGTGATATGGATTTTAAAGTAACTGGTACGCGCGAAGGTATCTGTGGTATCCAGATGGATATCAAAGTAGATGGCCTTCCCATGGAAATCATGCGCAATGCGCTCGAGCAAGCTCGCCGCGGTCGCATGCATATTCTGGATGCAATGTATAATTGTATTGCAGAGGCAAGATCTGATGTGAAACCTCATGCACCACGCACTGTGAAAATGTTTATCGACCGTGAATTTATTGGTGCAGTGATCGGGCCTGGTGGTAAAGTGATCCAGGAAATTCAACGTGAGACTGGTACTACTATCAATATCGAAGAGAAAAATAATATGGGCGAGGTGAGCATCTTTGGTACGGTAAAAGAAGGCGTTGAGAAAGCTCATAACTGGGTGAAAGGTATCGTTGCTGTTCCAACAGTTGGCGACGTTTACGAAGCTACAGTGAAATCGATACAGCCCTACGGTGCTTTTGTTGAGTTCCTGCCTGGTAAACAAGGGTTGCTGCATATCTCTGAAGTAAGCTGGAAGCGCCTGGAAAGCCTTGAAGGTGTTCTGAATGAAGGAGATGTGGTAAAAGTAAAACTGACAGGTACAGATCCAAAGACTGGCAAATTCAAGCTTTCCCGTAAAATATTGCTGCCAAAGCCTGAAGGCCAGCAGCCACAACAACGCGGCGGTAACGGTCAGTCTGAAAAACAATCTTAATAGCTAAATAAGTCCCCAAGACTGTAAGTCCGAAGGTTGGAAAGTATGTTCATGATACATGAATTATCTTTCTGGCTTCCGGACTTTTTGTTTCTTTGAAGTTGCGTAACGCTCATTTATTAAAATAAGTAATGGACTCAATCAAACTCTCTATTAAAGCTTCCCAGGAGGCCCAGGAATTGTTAATCGCTACCTTAAGTGATTTGAATGCAACAGGATTTGAACAACAGGAAGATGTTTTGATTGCCTGGTTTTATGCTGATGATTTCAACGAAGTGGAGATACTGCCTTTGCTGAGCTCTTATGAATATGATGTAGAAACTGTAAAAGAGCAAAACTGGAACGAGATGTGGGAGAAAGATTTCCAGCCTGTCATAGTTGAGGATTTTTGTGCCATTCGTGCTCACTTTCATGAACCTATAACAACTGTCCAACATGAAATCATTATTACTCCCAAGATGAGTTTCGGTACAGGACATCATGCTACCACCTACATGATGGTTCAGCAAATGAAGGATATTGATTTTAGAAATAAATCAGTTTTTGATTTTGGAACAGGTACTGGAATTTTAGCAATCCTTGCAGAAAAGCTGGGCGCACGAGAAATTACAGCTATTGATGTGGACGATTGGAGTATTGAAAATGCTGCCGAAAATATAGCAAGAAATCAGTGTCAGGCAATCGAATTGTATCAATCATCAAGCGTCCCTGTCACCAAAACTTTTGATATCATTCTGGCAAATATTAACAAAAACGTCATTTTGCAACATCTGGCATCAATAATAGATGCTATAGGTGAGGAAGGAAAAGTATTGTTTAGTGGTTTGTTGATCGAAGACGAACAGGATATAATTTCAGCTTGTAAAGGTTTTCCATTATCATTATTGAGAAAAGTCAGTAGAGGTAATTGGATTTCCTTATACTTTAGCAAAACAAGCTGAGCAATTATTACTTTAACTTTAAATCTCAATGCTTTATAAGTAATTTTGCACTGTATTAACAGCTTTCTATGAATGAAATTTTGTTGATTGTTTTGGCATATTTAATAGGAAGTATTCCAACCTCCGTGTGGGTAAGTAAATCCTATTTCGGAATAGATATTAGGGACTACGGTAGTGGGAATGCCGGAGCTACTAATACTTATCGCATTTTAGGTTCTAAATGGGGTACTTTCGTTATGGTCGTTGATATGCTGAAAGCTGTTATTGCTGTTAAGCTTGCTTTCATGCTGCCGGAAGTTTACGACAACGAGTTATACCTTATTAATCTACAATTAGGACTAGGCCTTGCTGCCGTAGTCGGTCATATTTTTCCAATTTGGGCAAATTTTAAAGGAGGAAAGGGGGTGGCTTCTCTCTTTGGTATGGTGCTCGGTATCCAGCCAAATGTCGCTTTATGCTGTGTAGGAGTTTTTATCTTGGTATTATACCTTACCCGTTGGGTTTCATTAAGCTCTATTCTGGCAAGTATAGCTTTCCCCATTTTTATTCTATATATTTTCAACGAGCCTGAATATTTCTACCGTGTTTTTGCAATCATCGTCGCATTAATGGTATTATTCACACATCAAAAAAATATAGGCCGTCTGATTAAAGGCGGTGAAAGCAAAGTCCCGATCCTAAAGTACAGGGATAGACGCAAACAACGGCGTAGACATGAATAAACTTTATTTATATTCAATAAAAACGCACAGGATATCCTGTGCGTTTTTATTAACAATCCTTTAGTAATTCTTCATAGTACTAATTAATTAGTACTCATTAACTATTTTCCTTTCACTTTTCACCACTCCCAATTCTTATTTTTGCATTTCCTTTCTTAAACCATTTTAAGGTAGATAGGTCATTGTAATATTTGGTATAACTATTGGAATTATTATAAAAAAGCAAGAAAATGGTACGGAACATTCTTACCCTATTTATTGTTGCAGCAACGGTGATATCCTGCTCAACAAATCCTGTAACAGGTAGAAGTCAATTTAAGTTGGTATCTGAATCTGAACTTCAGGCAATGGCTACTCAGGAATATCGTCAGTTTCTATCACAAAACAAAACAGTAAGTCCATCAGCAGATAAAGATGCAGAAATGGTTCGTCGTGTTGGCCAGCGTCTCGCCAACGCTTTGCAATCTTATTACAAACAGCAGGGATTAAGTGAAGTATTGAACGGTTATCAATGGGAGTTCAATCTTGTAAATAACAAAGAAGCAAATGCATGGGCTATGCCAGGGGGAAAAGTGGTTGTATACACAGGTTTATTGCCAATAACCCAAAATGAAGCAGCTCTGGCAAATGTACTGGGACATGAAATTTCTCATGCAATTTTTCAGCATGGTAATGAGCGGATGAGTCAGGGGTTGGCTCAACAGTTAGGTGGAGCAGCTTTATCCGTTGCATTATCTTCAAAACCCGCAGAAACGCAAAGTCTTTTTATGCAAGCTTATGGCCTGGGTAGTCAGGTTGGCGTGCTTTTACCATTTTCCCGTAAACACGAATTGGAGGCTGATAGGTATGGAATGCGCTGGGCTGCTTTAGCGGGTTATAACCCTAGAGAAGCTATCGCCTTGTGGCAAAGAATGGAAAAAATGTCAACAGGCAGCAGACCTCCTGAATTCTTGAGTACGCACCCGGCAGAAGAAAACAGGATAGCATACTTACAAAAGTATTTAGATGAAGCTCTACAATATTATAAACCAATTAGTAAATAACTATATTAGTTTATTACCAAATTAGTATAATTAAATATAATATAAAATATAGAGATAAATACTTCTGGATCCTTTAAAAAGCCCGTTAATATTGGTTATTAACGGGCTTTTTATTACTTAATGTGTGGTAGTTACAGCAAACTTTTGTAATTTTGCCTGCTGTTTATTAGAAAAAAGCTGTCAATTTATATAACTGCTTCGTTTTAAACAAATTTAAACAAAATATGTCTCAAACAATTTTTGAAAAATTACAGCTAAAAAACGAAAAGAATTTATTAATTCAAGGTTTGCCTTCCTCAATCGAAAAGCAGTTCACAAAGCTTTCCTTCGCAAAAAATCTCACTCCTTTATTGAGAAGCAGAAAAATTGAGTTTGCACTGATATTTTCAGTTAGTGAATACCAGTTGAATTGTATTCTGCAAGATATTATGCCCGCATTAAAGGAAGAATCCAAGCTTTGGATAGCTTATCCAAAAGCTACTTCCAAAATAGTAACAGATCTTAATCGCGAAAGCAGTTGGAATAAACTGTTTAGCGCTGGATATGAAAACATAGAGCAAGTTTCTTTAGATCATGTTTGGGATGCTGCTCAATTTAAAAAGCTGGAAGCTGTAGAAATGGAAGTTGAAGAAACTGAAGTAAAAGTACTACCAAAAAGAAAAGCAGTTAAAGTATAAGCCTGTTTGACAACTCAGTGCCGTTTCACAATTTGGAAATAGTAAGCTCTTAAAACTATTTTCTATGAATGCGTATGTCTGTAACTCATGAGATAATCATCTTATATAGGCTCGCATTAATACTACAATCATTTTTCAATTTTTAATGTAACCTATAGTAATTGTTTCTTGCTAAATACCAGTTTTCTATAGTAGAATCCTTTCTCCTTAAGTCTTTTTATTCTTGCTAAACATTCGAACATACATCCTTTATATAATAAGTTACTCTTCACCAATCTGTCATTGCTCAAACAGACAAAAACTCCCTCCAACCCAACTTTTATCTTTATTATAATCGACTCCAATCATTTTTCCTTTACTAAGCCTGGCTAAGTTATTAGTGGCTAAAGGCCTGGGTGTTCCCGGCTCCCAGAAATAAAAAAGACGGATCTCCACCTTTGCTTTTTCATCAGGCGTTTCAATTATAGGAGCATAGGTAACCTTCCGTTGTAAGATCCAGTTTTCTTTATCTTCTATATTGTTAAGAGCTTCGTTTGTAACATCAATGATGACTCCATGGCCAGCAAATGAAAAAAGCGGTTTGGCAACATAGTTATGTAAATCAGTTGGAAATGTATTCAATTCATGTAAGAATACTGTTTTCGGTACTAAGGGATGTTTGATGAATGGCAGGCTGAATTTACTGATACGGTAAAACCAGTTAGGGTGAGGTACCCACTCTACATCGACTTCTTCTTGAAAGAACTTTCCCTTTTCCTGGACTTCCTTGGGTTGTTGAAGCAGTTCATCGAAAATAACTCGGTTATAGATTCTCTTGATAATTATTTTCTTTTCATCTTTTATATAAAAGAGATGTTTACCTTCTTGGATGATTTCTGTGATGCAAACTATGTTAATGCCTAGAAGATCCCGGGTTGCATAAAAGTCAACCTTGGTTTTCTGCCGGTGAGGAAATAGCTCTAATAGTATAACATGCTCAGGATCTTCTCCATCCAAAATAACTTTCTTCAAGAGTTCAAAATAGCTTTCTTGATTGAATCCATTAAGGTATATACTAAAGTTTTCTGGCCAGGTAAAATGATGGTGTGCAATTTCAGGCAGTAAAGCATGCCATGCAAATAGTGATGGAAAGCCTTGCATTTCTATCAACTGTGGTTCTAGGTCACCTGTCTTATTATGACAAACTGCAAAGTCAAAGATCAGGAAGTGTGGCCTTGCATCCTGAGCCGGTACTTTCAAGTGTTTGGGGATTGCTGCATCACTTTTCGCTATATAGTTTGGATCCGTGATCACATCAATGATATTTTCACAAGTATCCAGCATCTTTTGTGTGAAGTCTTTCGGAACAAAAACAGGTGTTTCGGCGATTCTGAAATCCATATGGCCGGGATAAACATTTTTAAGCTCCTGGATATAGGATTGGTATTTTTCGTCACTGAACTGTTCATTGAAAATCTTTCTTAATTCCGGTATCATATACGAAAGATAATTTTTTCATTGAAAATTTTAACCGTTCGTGTTCAATTTAATATTTTAGCGGCCAACTCAAAAAACCATATGAAATACTTAATTGCCATTCTTTTATGCTGTATAGTGTGTTTGCATTCTTCTGCTAAAGACAAACAAGAATTTTATGAAATAAGAGTTTATCACCTGCAAAATAAAGAACAGGAAAATCGTGTCGACCGCTACCTCAAAGATGCATTGCTTCCAGCCTTACACAGGCAAGGTTATGAAAGGGTAGGGGTATTTAAACCTGTGGGCAATGATACAAGTAGCAATAAGCGTGTATATGTTCTGATCCCTTACAAAAAGTTAGAACACTTCCTCTCTTTAGAAAAAGATATTCAAAAAGATAAGGTCTATTTGGAAAAAGGTGCCGATTATATTAATACTGCATATAATAATCCTGCTTATGCACGTATCGAAAGCATCCTTCTTCAGGCATTTGAGGGTATGCCTTTGGGAAGCAAACCTGGATTAAAGTCCCCTTGTTCAGAACGTATATATGAACTTCGTAGCTATGAAAGCGCTTCGGAAAAGATCTATGCAAATAAAGTAGAAATGTTCAATAAAGGGGATGAAATTGGCATATTTAATAAACTAGGCTTTAACGCTGTGTTTTATGGTGAGGTGTTGGCAGGTTGCACCAAACCAAACTTGATGTATATGACTTCATTTGAAAACATGGAGGAGCGAGACAAACACTGGAAAACTTTTGGGAGTGATCCCGCCTGGAAGGCATTATCTTCAAAACCTGAGTATAAGAACAATGTGTCTAAACATATCATCACGTTTCTCCAGGCTACAGACTATTCCGACTTATAACCTAAGTCGGAATAGTTGATGAATCCATAACTACTACTGATCCTTAAAACTCCTCAAAAGATCTTAGTTTAAAATTTGAAATTCCACGTTACTGATGGTAATATGGGGAAAAGGGAAACCTGCACGGCTTCGACTTTTAAAGAACCATTATAAGGACTGCCCTCTTGATCAAAATAGATGAAATATGGGTTTTTCCTGCTATAAACATTATAAACACTAAATACCCAATTGCTCTGAACTTTTCTCTTCTTTTTAGGAATAGGAGTATACGTTGCGGAAAGGTCCAATCGGTGATAGGATGGTAGCCTGTATTTATTGATACGGCTGTACTCCTGTGTTAATACGCCTTCGATGATGTAAAACCTTTCAGGAAGAGATGTTGCATTGCCTGTACCATAGACAAATACGCTTCCAATATGCCATTTGGGGTTAAGCTCATAGGTAGAAACTACCGACAGGTCATGTCTGCGGTCATACTTTGCTGGGAACACTTTGCCTTCGTTTAATTGTGGAAACTTCCGCCATGTCCAGGATAAAGTGTATCCAATCCATCCTGTAAGCTTACCTCTTATTTTATTGATCAGTAATTCAGCGCCATAACTCCATCCATTACCAAATACAAAATCTTCTTCAGGATCCTGCAATCCAGGGGTGTATCCTTCTTTGTATTCGATCTGGTTCTGCATGTCCTTGTAATAAAGTTCTAGCGACGTTTCATATTTGTTGTTTTGAAAGTTCTTAAAGAATCCTGCTGCATATTGCCAGCTAATTTGAGGCTGAACACGGAAAGTACTGGGTGCCCACAGATCAGTTGGTAGAGTAGTGCCGGCATTGCTGACCAGGTGAATAAACTGGAAATTGCGGGTTACTGATGCTTTAAGTGAAGTTTCTTCATCGATGGAATATCTGGCAGTGATCCTTGGTTCAATGCCATTATAGGTTTTGATGCGTTCAAAACTGGAATATACAGTACTATCCAGTTTATTACGGTCAGCATCACGGACATATTTGGTATAAGGGCCAATTTGAGAAAAGGAACTCCACCGCAAACCATAATTCAACTTGAACTTTTCGTTGATATCCCAGTCATCCTGTATATACAATGCTTTCTCTACGGCATACTTATCTCCTTCATTACTTGGCTCAAATACTGTAGAGTCCTGCTTGCCGGTCACCACATTCGGAATAAACTTATGGTAGGTGAGTAGTCCTCCAAACTTTATCCTGTGTTGTGTTGCAGGATAAAAATCAAAATCCATCTTTGCATTTCCATCTCTGATACCCGAAGAAAGCGCAAGTTCAAAATTGTCCTGAGCCGCAGCAAAACGGAATTTATAATTGTTATAAACAAGAGTTGTATTGGCGAATAGCTTTGGACTGAACACATGGTTCCACCTCAAGGTTGCTGTTGAATTGCCCCAGGGGATATTTGCATTGAAAGAACGTTTCAAATTATTATAATCAAATACATCCTTGCCTAGATAGCCACTTAAATAAAGCCTGTCTTTTGCTGAAAACCTGTAATTCACTTTTGCATTGAGATCATAAAAATAATAACCCGACCCATGAAATTCTGAGTTGCTGTTAATGAAAGGTCTGGCTAAAACATCTACATAAGTCCTTCTGGCAGATACTATGAATGATGCTTTTTCCTTTTGTAATGGACCTTGTAGCGATAGGCGAGATGCAATCAACCCAATACCTCCTTCTGCCTGGAATTTATTATCATTACCATCCTTCATGGTAATATCTAGCACAGAAGAAAGCCTGCCTCCATATTGCGCAGGCATGCCTCCTTTGATCAAGGATGCATTTTTTATAGCGTCCGAATTGAAGATGGAAAAGAATCCAAACAAGTGTCCGGTATTATAAACAATAGCGTCATCCAGCATGATCAGGTTTTGGTCCGGCCCGCCACCCCGCACATAAAATCCCGCATTGCCTTCACCCGCATTCCGTACACCAGGAAGTAGTTGAAGCGATTTCAAAATATCAACTTCTCCTAAAAATGCTGGTATTTTTTTAATTTGATTAATAGACAGGTCTATCCTGCCCATTTGTGCATTTTCTACATTGGCATCACTCCTTTTACTATATACAAGTACCTCGCTTAGTGCGGCAGATTTGGAAGCAAGTAAAAAGTTGACCTGTAGGTTTTTATGCAGAGCGATTTGTTCAGTTTGCGAAAAATAAGAAATATGCGAAATGGTAATGCTATACGTCCCGCTGTCAAGTGTTAAGGAATAAAAGCCATATTGATTGCTGCTGACAGATTTGGATCCGTTGGCAACAGAGATTGTGGCTCCAATAATGGATTCTCCGGTCGCACTGTCTTTTACAAAACCATTAAATGTATATTTTTCTTGGGCTGCTGTTGCTAAAGACAACAGAAGGACGAAAAAGCAAAACCATGCGCGCATTTTTACTTATTGGTGCTGCATAAAATCGAGTGTGTCTTTAGTTTCTCCGCATTCCACCATGCCTCCTTTATACTTAGGATGATGTAGGCCTAAATACGGATTGCGGATATCTTCTTTACTACTCAACCAGATGCCGGGTTCGTTATCATTAAAAGCCATGGGGCATTCCTGCAAATAGATCTTTGATTCATCATAACGTATGGTACGCATGAGATTGTACATGTTGTCTGAAAGTTGATTGAATGACACCCGTTTTTCACTTAGATTGACACCAGGTTTGGAAATTGTAGCCAATTGCTCCTTTGTACCATCAATAAAACTAATAGCTGTCTGATAAATAGGAGTGTCTTTTTTTATTTCATTGAAATTAACTGCTTCTATACTGTTTTTAAGCTTGTTTGCATGTAGGGTAACGGATGAGCTGTCCCAATTAACAAAGGCCTCAGTAAGAGCATAATAATCGTTAAGGGCTCCTTTTACAGATGTATTGAAACTATCACTATGCTGGCTAACAGCAAGAGGTTTTATTTGAGGCGTTTCGTCATTGGGTTTCGGTTTGGTCTCCCAAAAATACCATGTGATAACACCAGCTAATCCTAAAATGATCAATAAAGCCAATTTTTTCATGAATCGGAATGTTTTTTGCAAAGTTAAACCTCTCCTCCAATATCCCTCTTCACACATTAGCTTTGCTTCCATGGATAACAACTTTGAATTAAGCTTTAAACGGTTAAGTGATTACTGTGAAAAAGAAAATTATAAAGGATGGGACCCTTTTGATGGTTTGTCAAGCAAAGTATTTAAATCCATACCCTTGATCCGCGGTAATCGTTTTTTTAGATTGGCATGGATTCAATTTTTTAAGCTGAGCCCTATTAATTTTCGTCGCTTTGCTTTGGTGCCAAAAGAGCATAATGCCAAAGGACTGGCATTATTTTTAACGGGCTACTACAACTTGTATAAGCATCAGCCGAAAGAGGAATATAAAAAAAAGATCATATTTTTTGCCGATAAGCTCATCAATTTGCAAAATCCAAACTTTTCAGGAAGTTGCTGGGGTTATTATTTTGATTGGCAGGCAAGGGCTTTTTTTCAACCTGCAAATACGCCAACCGTTGTGGCAACTTCTTTTGTTGCCGATGCATTATGGAATGCTTATGAAATTACAGGTAATAACATTTACTTCGAAACGGCTTTGTCAAGTGTGAACTTTGTTCTTCATGACTTGAACAGGACATATGATAAGCAGGGCAACTTTGCGTTTTCTTATTCGCCAATGGATCAAACGCAGGTTTTTAATGCTTCTTTATTAGGTGCCAGGCTACTGGCAAGGGCTTACAGTTTTACAAAAGAGGAACACCTGAAAGAAGAGGCTCGCAAAGCTGTACAGTTCGTCTGCAACTATCAGCAGCCAAATGGTGCATGGGCATATGGCACATTGCCCTTCCATGATTGGATCGACAATTTCCATACTGGGTTCAATTTGGAATGCATCTATGAATATGGCCAGTATACAGGCGATCACTCTTTTAATGGCAATGTTGATAAAGGTTTTGATTATTATATCAATACATTCTTTTGTAATGATGGTTCCGCTAAATATTATAGTAACAGATTATACCCTATTGATATTCACGCTCCTGCACAACTGATCGCAACCTTGGTACGGCTCAATCGTTTTGATGAATACAAAAATCTTGCAGAGAAAGTAATGAACTGGACAATTAACAACATGCAGGATAAAGCTGGCTATTTCTATTACCAGGTAAAAAGACGGTTAAGTTCAAACGTTCCTTATATGCGCTGGGCACAGGCATGGATGTTCTACGCCATGTGTTTTTACAAGAATAATATTTGATCCAACTTTTTCATATTTTACTAACTCTGCGGCACAATTGTTGTTTCCTAAAAACAATTTTAAAAGTTAAATGCGTTAATTACAAAAGAAAAATCTAAGTAATTGGCACTATACATGCAACGCTTTATTTAATGTGATGCTCAATAAGATAGGAATTTTCATTTTTCTAGGAGAAATAGAGTATACCTGATCTGAATTGACAACATTTTGAAACATCGAAAGTGTAGAAGATTAAAGCTAAATTATGAAAGACCGAGTGTATGTATTGGGCACACCTGTGCATAATTTAACGATGCAGGAAACGATAAATTTGGTGGATGACGCAATTGCTGGTAATCAGCACATACATCATTCCGTTGTGAATGCAGGGAAGATCGTAGCGATGCATGAAAATATGGAATTAAGAGAAAGTGTAATTAATGCAGATATCATTAATGCTGATGGGCAGGCCGTCATTTGGATTTCAAAAATTTTTGGGCAACCATTAAAAGAACGTGTGACCGGCATTGATCTGATGGGTAAAGTAGTTGAATTAGCACATCGTAAAAATTATAAGATATTCCTCCTGGGGGCTCAGGAGGAAGTGTTGCAAAAAGTGATTGAAAAATTCAGCCGGCAATATTCACCGGAAATAATTGCGGGTTACCGTAATGGTTATTTTCGAAAGGAAGATGAACAGGAAGTTGTGCAACAAATTGCTGACAGCAAGGCAAATATTTTATTTGTAGCCATCTCTTCGCCAGTAAAGGAAAATTTGCTCTACCAAAACAGAGATGTTTTGAGAAATGTAAACTTTATAATGGGTGTTGGTGGAAGTTTCGATGTAGTGTCCGGTATAGTTAAACGGGCTCCTTTATGGATGCAGGGATTAGGCCTGGAATGGTTTTTCCGTGTATTACAAGAACCTAGAAGAATGTTTAAAAGATATCTTATAGGGAATTTGAAATTCATAGCATTAGTATTCAGGTACATCTTAAATGATTACAAATTCGAACCCTTGGCAAAAAATACCACAAACGGCCAACTTGAAATGGAAGTTGTCACTTCCGCGGTTGCTGAGCCTAAAAACAAGAAAACCCGCCGAAATAACTTGACTAAAATTGTTGATTAATTGTTGAGCATTGATCTTGTTGTGTGTCCTTGAAGCCTCTATGAGTATAGAGCGCATAAAAGAACATAAAAAACAAAATGCCTTGCTGCCTCACTAAAATAGATTCAGTCAGAAAAGTGATCGACACAATAAACAGGAATGGTATAAATAACGGGTATTTGTTGCTCTGAAAAATGGGCGATAATAATAACCCCAGAAAAATAAATACTCCAACGATACCATAAGTTGCAAGCACTTCCAGGTATTGATTATGTGCATTGTAGTTATAATGGGCTAAATCCTGATACCCTTTAGCTATATAGGTATCTTTTCTGATGTAATTAATATCACCAAAAGTAGTGCCGCCTAACCAATGTTCCTTAAATATATCAATATGAGTTTCCCACTTAGCCAGGCGCATAGTCAGCAGATTTCGCTGTTCCTGATTATCTGTAATAATAAATGCTTTGTTTTTTAAACTATCAATTTTTTCATTTTGAAATGGATTGAAAAAAAATAGGGAAAGCAATCCTAAAAAGGCAGCTATTAAAACTCCGGATTTAACTCTTTTATTGATATGCAATCGGCTGGAGACCTTGTTAAAATAATAAAAACCAATCAGAACAAAACATGCAATGCCCGTCAATGAGTTTAATAGTACCAGGCAAATACCTAAAAACAGTACAACAAGAGTTGAAAGAATGATTTGCTTCTTACTGAATGCTTCCAGGCAATAATGTAGTTGAATCGCAATTCCTAAATTTGCAAACATCGCAACATAGGTAGGATGCCAGTTGCGAAAAACGCTTGTTAGTCCAAAAGACCTGAACTTAGAGTAAAGGGATTCTTCAATCATTATACTCCTTTCGCCTGTTCTTACAGTATCAAAAAGAGCATAGCATATTGAAATAAAAAGAAAAAAACTTAAAGAAACAAGGAACATTTGCCCCGATGCTTTAATCAACCTTTTATTGATGATTGAAGATGATCCAATGACAAGCGGAAATAGGGCAAATGCAATTTGTGTAGATAGTCCACTGAATACTTTACTGGGATGCGCTGTGTACAACAATCCTGCTGCCAAAAACAAATAAAAAGCAAATGGGAAAAATACTTGTGGCTGCTTGATGATCTTGGGAATGTTTTTATAATCTCCAGCATGAAGCCAACAAACAAATACTATTGCAAGTAATGCAAGTGTCAAACCACAGTATGGGCTCGGCAATATAAATGCAATGAGCAAAATGCTGTAATAATAAATCCTTTCCATGTATTCTTCTCCTGCGATTATAACTTCTGCGGCAATCCTGTATGCAAACTATCCAGAATTTTAAATGTAGCCTTAGTTGTAGCATAAATGGATTCTATAGGAATAGGATAGTCCTTACCATGCTTTACAGCTTCTAAGAAGCGCTGCACTTCTTGTGCATGTCCCTTCCCTTCCAGCTTCAATAATTTGCTTTTATTACCAGAAAATAATTCACCTCCTCTGAAATCATTGATAATACCAACTTTGCCGCCGCCAAAGATCTCCATCCTTTCCTTGGGTAAAGACTTGTCACCATTGGCAACGTAAACAATAGTACCTACAGAACCATCGGAAAAAGTAATGGTAATAACAATATTATCCTCATTCTTAATTTGCTCGTTATGAGTATTCAAACATTGAGCATATACTGTTTGAGGTAATGCTCCCGTGAAGAATTGCATAAGATCAACAAAATGACATACTTCTCCTACAATCCTTCCTCCGCCAATACGTTCGTTTTGTGTCCAATGCTCCTTAGGTATGATGCCTGCATTTACCCTGTAATTCATGACTACTGGCTCAACTGTATTATGAAAAACCTTCTTTAATTCTTCTGCAATGGGCGAAAAGCGGCGGTTAAAGCCTACCATTACGTTCCTTCCATTTTGCAAGCAATATTCATTGATCTCTTCTAGTTCCTCTTCCGTCATAGCCAAAGGCTTTTCCACAAAAACATGTTTGCCCATTTGTAAAGCTTTAAGAACATACTGTGCGTGTGAGTTATGTGGAGTTGCAATGAAAACGGCATTAATTTCCGGCTTGCTCAATACATCTTCGCTATTGGACGAAGCAAAATTAAACCCGAACTTTTGAGCTACATTGTTTGCAGTGATTCCTTTAGAAGTAACCACCGTATCCAATGAAGCGCCATGGCCTTTGATATTAGGAATCAGGTAACTCTGGGCAAAACTGCCAGCGCCTATAAATCCGATATTGATTTGTTGAACAGGTTTCGATTTGATGGCAAACTTTGTTGCAAATTTTTCTTTATTTTCAGGGTAATGTAGCAGGATTCCAATATGGTGTTCCTGTTTCTCTCCCATAACAATCTCATAAGCAGTTTCTGCATCCTCGATATTGAAAGTATGGGTAATGAGTGGTTGTATATTGACCTTTCTCTGTGAGATCAGTTGCAGGAAAGCTTCCATATTTCTTTGCTCAGTCCACCGAACATATGCATAGGGATAATCACTGCCGTTTTCTTCATAAGTTACATCGTAACGGCCGGGACCGTACGAGCAGGACATCCTGAGATCCAGTTCCTTCCTGTAAAAATGAGGATCCCTTGGTACATGAAGCTGAACAGCACCTACAACAATCACTTTTCCTTTTTTACGTGCTATTTCTGCTGACAATTCAATTGGATCATTGGAGGCAGCCGCCGCTGTGATAATAATGTTGTCAAATCCAAAGCCGTTGGTGAAATTACTGACCTTGGATCGCAAGTCGGGATCATTGCGCAAAATGGCTTCATCTGTTCCTGATCCTTTAGCCAGTTGAACAAGACCTTCAGCAAAATCAATACCCATTACTTTACAGCCATTGGCTTTCAACAGTTGACAGGTAAGTTGCCCTAAAAGTCCCAATCCAATAACACATACAATTTCGCCCAATTTTGGATCTGCCTGCCGAACACCTTGTAAGGCAATTGCACCTATAGTTGTAAAGCTCGCTTCTTCATAAGAAACATTGTCTGGGATCTTCACAACTAAGTTCTGAGGTACAGACACAATTTCCGCATGAGAGGCATAGTCCTGGCCAGCACAGGCTACACGATCTCCTGGCTTGAAATAATGATTGCTGTCCATAGACGCGACCACTTGGCCAGCTGTACTATATCCCAATGCTTTAAGGGTATCCAGCTTTGTCTGAACCTTTTGGAAAGTAGCTTTCAAACCTTCCTTTTTAATGTTTTGAAGCACTTGTGCCACCAGGTCAGGCCGTTGTTTGGCTTTACCCAGCAAGCTGGCCTTCGCCACTTTTACTGTGCTCCTTTCTGTACCAGCGCTGATCAGAGAAAACTTATTTTCAACCAATACCATTCCTTTCGATATAGACGGTAACGGCACTTCATCAACGTATAGCTTTCCTGTTTTAAAGTTTTGAATGACCTGCTTCATTTTCCTGGTTTCTTTTATAATAATAATGGCTTTTAAAAACGATACTTTACTCATTTTATTTTGAAAGTACCATTAAAGAATATCCGCCAAGAATTCTAACAGTCCAATCCTTATTAAGTTTGTACATAAGTTTTCGGATGGGACTTAGCATTTTAGATTGAATGGGTTTTCCTGGTTGTTCAACCATTCCTGCTGTATAAAAGTGATCTAATATTTCATATCCCATGTCTTGCAACGAAGCTAAGGCCGTTTCTTTAGTAAAATAATGAATGTGCCCAACATGTTTTCTCCCTGTTAGAATGGGGGTACTTCTAAACACTGTTTGTACTGATAGATCCAGTGGGATATGAAAAATTTTGAAGGTGCCCTTATTACGAAGCTTTCTTAGAAAGCCGAAATAATCCTCAATATGCTCGATCACATCAATAGCCATTACTATATCATAATGTATATCTTCTTCTAATAGATCTTTCAAATAGAAATTCACTTTATCAGATTTCCGGCTTTGCGTTAACTCAAATGCTTGAGGTGATATTTCATATCCGTAAAAAATAGTTTCACCAGACATATTCTGATGTAATTGAGCTAGTATTTCACCTACACCGCAACCTACTTCACAAATAGTTCTTGGCTTTAAATTATTTTTGGTTAACATTTTCAGGATTTGCTTCGCTTTCCATGGTGAATCTTCCACGTGCCATGTTTGGTTGTTTTTAAGGTAAGCTCCGTCTTTGTATATTTCTTCGCTGTTCATAGTTTGAGTGATAAAATCTTCGGTGTTATAATAGTATTATGGAAATTTAATCAGAAGTAATAAATTATATATCAATTTACTAAAGTATGCAAATAACTATACGTATTTTGAGCATATATTTTGCTATAAATGCAATAAACATCGTATTACTTACGTAGTTATAAGGCTGCAGTTTAAAAAAGAATTTGGTTAGCTCATATGATGACGTCTTATCAAAATGAAAAAATGGAAGTTAAGGAAACTTGTAGTTGTCTGCTTTGCTCAGGTTCTGCAGAGTTGGTTGAACAACGATATCCCGGATATCAGGAACCATTGACATTTGATATTTATTATTGCTCAAATTGTAATACTTCATTTTCTACTCCCAGAGTTGAAACAAGTCAAATCTATGAACACATATATAAAAATGGTAGTAAGGTACCTGCATATAAACGTTATTGGCAATATTTGAACGAGATAAAGAGCAGTAAAGACCCCCTCCATTATTTATCTCAAAAAGAGGAAATGTATTGGGCTGTCAGACATTCTCTTTTAGAGATGAACAATAGCAAAACAATAAAGATAATGGAAGTGGGTTGCGGACTTGGGTATTTAACATATGCCTTAGTGAAAGAAGGATATGATGTTATAGGTATAGATATTTCAAAAAATGCAGTAGACGAGGCAATTAAAAGTTTTGGGAATTATTATATATGTGCCGATGTCTTTGAATATGTATCAGAGCATCAGAATCTGTATAATGTTATAATATTAACGGAAGTTATTGAGCACCTTAATGAACCATTAAAGTTTTTAGAATCAATTATGTTGATGCTTAAGAAGGGAGGGCGGATTATCATAACAACGCCTAATAAAACGGTTTTTCCTAAAGATGTGTCCTGGGCAACTGAACTTCCTCCTATTCACCTGTGGTGGTTTACTGAAGATTCAATGAAGTTCATGGCAACTAAAATAAGTGCGAATGTGAGCTTTATAGATTTTAGTGATTTTTACAAAAAAAAGCCATGTTTAATCGAAGTAAATAAATTCATTAATAAATTTCCTCTTCTTAATAAAGATGGATCGGTAATAAATATACCTAAGGAAAATGGAAGGTTTCGGTCGTTTTTAGCAGGAATACCTTTTTTCAGGCTGTTAAATGTAAAAATTAAATCTGCATTTTCTAAAACATATGTTTGTCAGAAGAGAGGTCCTGTAATGGGAGCAATTTTTGAAAAAAATGCAATGTGAGATTTTTAAAGTGGTTGACCTTTAGATCATTGTATTTTCCTTTGTTTCATTTCTCATAATTACCAGGCATGTTTTACAGCACATCTAAATATTCCCTGCACCATAATTCAATAGTTAATAACTGGTAAATCCGGTAAGCATTATCCTCAATCCCTTTTCTGTCGTTCTCAATCAATCGCTTTACAAATGAATAATTAAAAAGCCCTCTTTTTTCAACTGCTTCTTTTGACAACAACTCATTTACCATTCCTTTAAGTTCTCCGCTGATCCACGACCGGATAGGAGCACCGAAGGAAGCTTTGGGTCTATAAATGATCTGATGAGGTAAATACTTTTCAGCCACCTTCTTTAGTATATACTTTGACTTGCCTCCTTTATACTTAAGATTTCCGTCAATCTTCATGGCCAGAGAGATCACATCTTTATCAATGAATGGCACACGCACTTCTACCGATGCAGCCATTGAAGCCCTATCTGTATACGTTAGATTCAGGCCGAGCATAAACATGTAAATATCTGTATAACACATTTTATTAACTACATCCTCTCCGTAATGAGCATTAAAAAGTTGAGCATGGTGTTGTCTTAGAGATGCATAAGACTGCTGTATATTTTGAGTAAAAAGTGCATGAATTTCCTCTTCGTCATAATAAGAATAACTGCGCATATACGCTTCTTCCAGAGGCAACTCAGCAAATGAAAGAAACCGTTTGGTCCAGCGTATTAATCTGATACCTTTACCTTTTGCTTTAACTGGTGCGGTTTGAATGAGCCAGTTTATTGGCCTCCTTAATACTGGAGGTATTTTTCTATAATATAAAGCAAGTAATGTTGCCTTTTGACGCCTATATCCAAAAAAGATTTCATCGGCACCCATACCTGATAAGATAACTTTGACACCTTTTTCTCTGGCAGCTTTGCAGATAAGATATGTATTGATGGCAGCAGGATCACCAATTGGTTCATCAAGTATATGAACCATACTTGGTAGATCTTTTACAATGTTTGCATTCAACAATATTTCATTATGATCAAAGTGGAACTGATCAGCGAGCAACCGTGCATATTTTTCATCCTCTGGCATTTGCTCAACCAGCTTATCTGTATCACTGGTGGCTATAGTATAGGTTGAAATACGGGGATTAGTTTTTGACGCCAATACACTTATAAGCGAAGAGTCCAAACCCCCACTCAAAAACGAACTGACAGGAACATCAGCCACCATGTGCCGACGTATAGAGGCTTCAATACAATTTGTCAATAAATCTGTTATTTGCTCTTCATTTGTATATTGAATCCTGGTATCAAGTTTCCAATATGGTATGATGCCTGTCTTTATGGTCTCTTCATTAGTATCAATAACCATGTAATGAGCAGGAGGTAATTTAAAACAGTTGCAAAACATTGATTCATTACCCGGCACCCATAAATAATTGATCGCTCCAACCAACGCACTGGTATTTAAAGTTTTATCAAAACCAGGAATATTGGTCAATGTTTTTAATTCAGATGAAAAAGCAAAGCTGTTGTTGATTTGTGTATAAAATAATGGCTTAATTCCAAAATGATCCCTGGCAATAAATAATTTTCCTGTTTTAATTTCATATATGGCGAAGGCAAACATACCAAGTAATAAGTCAAGGCACTTTTCTTTTTTATAACGATATAATTCCAGTAAAACCTCTGTGTCTGATGTCGTTATAAAATTCAAGTGAGGTACTGTATTGAGTAGTTCATTCTTTAATTCTTGGTAATTATAAATCTCTCCATTGAATATAATAGCTAGACCATCCTTGATCAATGGTTGGTTCGATCTCGCTTCAAGATCTATGATGGATAATCGTTGATGAGATAAAGCAATATTGTTATGTTTCCATATGCTTTGTGCATCAGGACCACGATGCTTCTGTTTAGTGCATGCAGCATTTGCTAGCATCTCGTTTTCCTGAAAATTTATAAAACCTGCAATGCCACACATAAATAATTAGATATTAATGATAAATCAGGTCTCTATAACCAAACTATAATTATCTTATTAAACATTGTTACCATTGTTCATTCACAATTTACGATCATGTCACCTCTTCAAATATCCTGAGCAATGATTGTTCGAAAATTTCAATAGTATAAAATTGATGAAACTTTTGTTTTGCCTTTCTTCCTAATGATGCCCTTAATTCAGGATCATTGATCAATAATTCCACTTTTTCTAAAATAGCTTCTCTATCCTTGATAGGCGCTACAAATCCAGTTTGTCCTTGGTCTATCATTTCTTGAATTCCTCCATTGTTACTTGCAATTATGGGAATCCCTGCTTGCATTGCCTCCAGAATGGTAACAGGGAAAGCTTCATTTTTATAGTATGAAGGAAAGACCAATATATCAGACTCCATCAATATTTTCTTTTTTTCATCTCCATACAATGGGCCTCTTACCTCGGCAATAGTTGTTAACTCATTTTTTTGGATAAACTGCTGTACATGTTCTAAACTCACATCAAAAGGCGCGCCCACTATATAAGCTTTGAATTTGTAGTTCTTTTTATGCAAGAGATTTATACATTCTAGAAAAATATCAATCCCCTTGTGGAGTACAAGGTTAGATAAATAAAGAATTACAGGTTCTGTTCTTGAAGCTTTTACACTGTTGTAATATGAATCTTCGGGAACTCCGCAAGGCAATACGAAGGGCCTTCCTTTATATATGGATTCGATGTCTTTCTGCAAGATTCTGGCCAATATTATCACATTACTTTTTTGGAATACAAGGCGATAAAGCATTCTTTTAATTGCAGAATCAGCAATTTCCTGTTGTATGCCTTTACCATGAAGATGGTAAAGCCTTTTTACATTTAGAACACGTAAAATGAAGCTGAAAAATGCATCTCTGTAAAAAGCTCCACCCACTGGAGCTATCGTAAAATATGCCACATTAGGTCTGAATTTAATAACGGTATATACAAGCCTGAAGCAGAAGATAACCATTAACCAAATTTTTTTGAACCTTATCCTGCTAATATCAGCTATTGAATTAGCAAACTGTAATGGCAATGGTATAATATCAAACTCTGAGCGAATAAGTGAACTATTGAGGACATGATTGTTCATGATCGAAGCCCCATGAACAGGTGGTGGTAATTGAGCAAGAAATAATATTTTCTTTTTAGGTGGTTTCATCCTGGTTTGGGATTTTTGATTTTACAATAAATCTAGTGGGTGTGAACTCTTTCCTCAAATGGAAGGCAGTTGTAAAAAAGATTAACCAGAAATAAACTGCCGAATGAGGAAGTTCAAGTATAACATTAAAACTACACCAGACTATGCTGCCTATTAAAGTCAGGCTCAAAAAATACAGAACCTTATCATTGCTGAATGGTTTTATAAATAATAAATTAAAAATCCTTCTAATTGGCCACAATAATAAAAAAAATGGTAATAATCCAATATGGAAGATGATTGTTAAAAAAGAGTTATGTGGGGGACTAATGTGTCTGGCTAATGGATTGAATTCAGGTGTCATTATGTTGCTCTGAATTTTATTTTGTAGATAATAAGAATAATCGGCTGTCATATAGGGCATTCCAAATCCATTTCCAAATAGATAATAATTATCTGCTGCATTTGCAAGGATATGCCTCCAGTATAAGAGCCGCCATTTTACATTAACGTCGGTAAAGTCAGGAGCTAAAAACAATAATCCTATGCAAATTAAACCTATTACTAAAAAGGTGATTCTATGAGCAACTTTTATTCTAAAAAAGAAATAAGATAACCCAATAATGACTTCCGAAAGAAAAAAAGCGGCTTGTTTTGTAAGTAATGACAATATAAGGCAGGAAAGGTAAATTAAATATTTATTAATGCCTTTTTTGTATAGTAAGGTATAAGAACTATAGGTGATGACGCCAAGAACAGCTATATAAGAGTAAAATCTAAATTCAAATTGAGTGTCTGAATGAAGAATAAATAATATAAACAGTATTTTGGCCCATGTAAGAAAATATGAAACTTTACCTATCCATATGATAAATCTTAGGAGACTTTCAATATCATACTTAGTGCGATAAAAGGTATTAAAAAGAATATATGCAAATGCCAGGTATATGAACAAGCCATATTGTCTGATGGCCATTTTAAAATAAAACTCCGGTTTGTCTCTAAAAAATAGAAAAGAAATTATCAGGTATATAAAAGAAAGAGCAATGATGATGAGTACCTCTGGGTTTCTGATCATTATCTTTCCTTTATTAAGCCCTAGAAGACAAAGCAGCAGTATGATCGTATCATGCAGGTAAATATTGGGTAGGATAGCATATTTAGTAAAAGCTTTTCCAAAAACGAGTGTAATAAAGATTACAATGGCAAGCAAATAATGAATTGCAAGAGGATAAAACTTTTGATTTTCCTGTTTTATATTGATACCTAAATATTGGAGCATATGCTCATTGTATTTTTTTACTTTTACTAAGCATTAGTGAGAGGAGAATTATAAGCGATTTAGCAGCTTGCTTGAATTTTCCTCCATTGATATAACTGTTTTTAATGTATATCTTCCATACACTAAATCCAACATTGCTTAATGCCAGGCATCGTTCAAACCAGTTAAGCTCGATCGCTTTCCTTAAAGCCTTATCCTTATAAAGCTTTGCCTGCTTATTGTTTTCAATTATTTTTCTATACCATCTAAGACTTTCCTGTAAATATTGAATATCAGGTGTGAAATTTCTGCTGTTGTAATAACCATTATGAATATATAATGCGGTTTGATCCACCTCTATATTTAATAATTTTAAGTACCTGCCTTGAATTGCATTACTATCGTTTTCAAATTCCTGAGTGCGTATAGTCGATGTGTTAATTTGATGTTTCCGGTATTTTAAAACAGGTTTTTTGTCAATAAAAATTCCCATCTTTTCTGATATCCTTGCTAAAAAATCATAGTCATCACAAATACTAAATCCCGACTGGTATCGTAAGCTCCCTAATTTCTCTTTATTAAGCATGACTGTTGAGTGACAAAAAAAGTTCTTAAATAACAAACTTGGAAATATCTCATTACCCTGGATGTCTGTATTATTCAGTTTAAATATTCGAAGAAACTTTCTAAGCAAGGGCTGCAATGTAGGCTTACCTTCTTGATCAATAAAGTCAGGATAAGAAGCAACTGCTATGAGCTCTGGATTAGATTTTAAAAAATGATATTGCCTCTCAAGCCGGTAAGGATAGGAAATATCATCATGGTCCTGGATAGCAATATAATTGGTCGTTGTTAACTCTATTAACTTATTATGGGTATAAGGAATTCCCATATTTTTAGGATTTTGAAAGATTCTTATTCGTGGATCTTGATAGGATTCAATCAAACTGATGGTGTTGTCAGTTGAACAATCATCTACGACAATGATTTCAAAATCTTGTAAAGATTGCACAAGAATTGCATTGATAGTTTCCTTTATAAACTTTGAAGAGTTATAAGTTGGTATGATTACTGAAGTCAACGGCATATCGTTACTTGTAGGGTGATAAATATTTTAATTATAAATAAGGTTTTTGGATGAGGATAAAATTTTGTTTTTATAAAGCTGGTAAAACATTGTTGACACGATGGTAAACTCTGTGACAACAATAGAAACTGACACTCCATACATGTTAAAGTAGTAGCACAATGGGATAGTCAAACATAAACTGAATAAACCGAACATTAAATAAATCTTTGTGTAGGTTGTTTTAAATCCGAATGACAATAATCCCAATATACCAAATACATATCCTAATGAAACAATGGTAGGAGTAAAGGCCATAATTTGAATCAATACTACTGATGGATTATATTGCGTTGAACCATATAAAAAATGTACGATAAACTTGGCTAATAAAAATAACAGCATTGAAGCGATAATGCCGACACCTCCCATCCACTTGATACATAATAATAAAAAGGTTGCTGCTTTCTCTTTCGACTCCATTATGTATTTATTAATACGGGGATAGGCGGCTTGACCAATGGTGAAAATCAATGCTTGAACCCCTTTTATAAGTTTGTCTGCAGCAACAAAATAACCCACTACTTGGTTATTGGTAAAAATACCTAATATAATGATATTACTGGTCGTATAGAAATTTATTGCTGCTGTTGACAAAAAGATATGCCATCCATCATGTAAGGCTTTTTTGATTTCAAAAAAACTAGGTTGATACCATTGTACTAAATTTTTTTTACCAAAGATCCAGATACAACTGATGGCAGTTAGTAAAAAAGTAATAAGGCATTGAATGACTAGTGTAGCAACATAATCGTTACTATCTTTAACATAAATAAAAATAAGAGGGAACGCTAAAAATTTTGGAATTAGTGATAACGGTATAATCCATTCTGTCTTTTCTATTCCTTGAAAAAACCAGACTGGTGAAAAAAGACTTTGCAATACCACTGTAAAACCAATTATATATAGCAATGCATCCTTTCTTAGCTCTTTGATGATGAAAATCAGTACCATCAAAATGATTAAGCTAATGAATGCCAACGCCGCTTTAGAAAAGTTTGTTGTCCAAAAGATTTTATTTAATGTTTTCTGATCCTCTTTGTGAATGGCAACTTGCTGGGTTGCAGACATGTTAAATCCATAATCTGTAAATAACAGAAAATAATTAATGACAGCTAATACAAAGTTGATTTTACCAAAATTATTAGGTCCAAGTACTTTAGTTAAATAAGGTAAAATGATAAATGGAAGAATATAATTTGCAATTTGAAGCAGGGAAAGTGATGCTATATTTTTGATTAGTTTCAAGTGGAATATGTATGATTAAGTTTATTCAAGTTTTTTATTGTTATACAGTTGTTTTCCTTGTATTCCTTCTCTCCTGATGATTTAGGAATTTATAAAATTCTATAAATAACACTAATGCCAAAGCTGCTAAAAGACCCCATAATGCGTATCTTATATATGATTGCCTGGTGATATCTGTAACTTTAATGCCTGTAGGAGAAAAACCAGAGTAAACCTGTAAAATATCTTGTTCTTCTATAGCTTTTCTTTTGGCCTGAAGTAATTCATCTTTTAACAATAACTCTTTGTCAACCATTGCAATTTCCGGACTGGACATACTTGTATCTGAAATGATGATATTGTTGCCATTACTGCCCGAAGTTCCCGGTCTGTTAAGTTTACTAATATATGCCTGCCTTAATGAATCTAACCCAGTTAATGATCGCTGAAGAATGTTTACCTCATCAGAGTTTAATCCATTAATACCTTGTTTATAAAAATTTAGAATCTCATTACTATTCACTAAATGGACTAAACCTTCTTGAACTTTAGGATATAGACTGGAATTGGTACTATATAATCTTATTTTTTGTGAAGGATAGTCATATGGCTTCAAATTATTCTTAAATTCTCTGAAGTTTACGGTGTTGCTCCAAAGTGTATCCCTATTCACGGTTCCCGTCCGGCTATGATCAAGAAAGGTATTTCTATACAAACGGGCAGTTTCCATATAATCATCTACTGGTGAAATTTCAAAACTAATCAAGCGCTGGGCTTCTCCTTCTTGTATTCCAAAATTCTTGGACAGTTCTATATACCGTTTTTGATCTATAAGCGAATTGAAATAATCGATTAGGTTATATAATGGTCTTGTACTTTGAAAGTTAGTCTTTACCAGCATTTCTGAATAATAGGTAGGGCCTTTTGAAATATAACGCTGAAGTCCAAAACCAAGTCCGATGAGTGCTCCAATAGCCAACCAGAGAATTTTTCTCCTGAGGAACAATAAAATGCCAATAAAAAATTGAAATAGGGAAATAAAAAAAAGGGACAGAAGATTGCCAATCTTTCTAAATGTTTTTTCAATCAGGCTAAAAAACACTCCTAAATCTATTTCAGTTTCTTTGGGCGTCTTTGGGTCTTTAATATCTTCTTGCATTAAGATAATGGTATAAAGGTGAATCTGTTCAATAACAAAAGTACCAATCTGTTTAAATTATTTTACATGATACATATGGCTATTTTGGGTTTTCAGAAATACTTTGACTTTTGTCCTGCAATGACTGTTTAAATAGTTCAAACGTTGCTTCCGTTAGTAACCTTCTTGAATAACTGATTAGGTAGCCTACCTGTTGTAAATTATATAATAATTTAACTAATTGATATTCAATTAAAAAGAATTTTTTTTAAGCTCTGAAACATTCCGGGATTTGCATGACTACAAGTAACCATTATGAAAATATTTTAATGTTATTTGAAATAACTACCGAAAAAACTCATTAAAAAATAGATGTTTTGTAATATTGAACCCCTAACTCGTATGTAACCACAAATGCTGGAAAAGGTAATCCATACTGCACCCGTGCAACAAGTAAGTACTGGTTCACCAAAAGTGAGCGCAGTCATTATTACTTATAACGAAGAGCACATCCTGAATAAAACTTTATCTCAACTTTGGTGGTGCGATGAAATCATTATCATTGATAGTGGAAGTACCGATAAGACAGTTGAGATCTGTAAACAGTTTGGATGTAAAATTTTCACCCGGACTTTCAATGGCTATGGCGAACAAAAAAAGTATGGAGTATCTAATGCGAAAAATGATTGGATTCTATGCCTGGATGCGGATGAGGTCTTATCTGGACCACTAATAGAGGAAATCAATACTGAACTGAGTAAAAATGAAATGATCTTTGCAGGCTTTGAGATCCCTCGAACACTTGTATATGTAAATAAACCATTCCGCTATGGCAAAGAAGCAAACGATCTTATTATTAGACTTTTCAACAGGAATAAAGGCGGTTGGGATGGTTCCATAGTTCACGAGAAAATGATATTAAAAGGAAAGTTGGGTAAACTTTCCAAACATATATTTCATTATAGCTATTTTAGTTATGCTCAGCATCTGAATAAAATAAACGAGTATTCTTCTCTGGGTGCTACCAAACTACTCCAAAAAAATAAGTATAAGAGCAGGTTAATTGTGACGCTGGCTATTCCTTTCAACTTCTTCAAATATTACATTTTGCATCGCAACTTTCTGAATGGTTTTCATGGACTTGCGTGGGCTATACTAAGTACATTAAGCCACTTTTTGAAGTATGCCAAGTTATATGAATTGAAAAAAAATAAAGATTCTTAACATCGGTGTTCTTTCTGCATAATGCTTGTCATTACTTATTATTTGCATCTACCTAAACCAACAGGCATGAATAATGCTTATTCAATGAAGTATTTGCGATCAGTTTGATCTCAGAATATTTAATACTTTTTTATGAACACTATGTTAAAGGCAGTATGTCTGTTTGTCTCCTGGCTCATTGATGCCTTTTATAAAACAATAATTTTTAGTGGTTGATTCTTTAACCCTTCTTTCTGATTTCTTAGTTTCTTGAACCAAAAAGATCAGCTTTCTTTTTATAAGAGAAAGTAATACCTCCATAACTGGCTTTGTTTTTGTAATAAACTCTGCAGACAATGAACTGCCTTGACAAGGCTTGATTAAAATATATTGCTGTTAATAGCAGCTATATATCTGAGTGAGCCTGATACATGAGTTAATAATATTTCCATTAAACTGAGGATAAGAATGCAACGTTTTATTAAAGCACGTTGTCAGCAGTAGTGTCACTATTAATTCCTCCGTTACCCTTATATGATAACCGATCCCGGCAGAAAGATTATGATTGAATAGCAATAGTTTGAAATAAGGCGCCGTGCCTGAAAAACCATGCGAAAATGAATGGATCATCTGTATTATTTTTAATTTCCAAACGCCTCTTCGATATTGTTGTTTCCCTCTTGGTAACAATATTTCTTTTATCTTGGCTATTGCCTATATTAGCCATACTCATCAAATTAGATTCAAAAGGTCCTGTGTTCTTTTGCCAGAAAAGAATAGGAGCATACGGAAAACCTTTTTATTGCATTAAATTAAGATCAATGGTCGAAAATGCTATGGCTAATGTTGAGCAGGCTGGTGCAAACGATCCGCGCATTACTCGCTTTGGTAAATTCTTAAGGTATTCTTACTTGGATGAATTACCCCAATTTATAAACGTGCTGAATGGCGATATGAGTATTGTTGGACCAAGACCACATATGATAAATGATTGCTTGAGTTTTTTACAGGTTATTCCGGATTACAACCTCAGGCATACGATGAAACCTGGTATAACTGGTATGGCGCAAATAAAAGGGTATCGAGGAAAGGTGAACACTTACTTTGATGTAACCCACCGGTTCAAACTCGATATGTTTTATATCAAAAAAGCTAATTTTCTTTTAGATTTAAAGATATTTCTTGCGACAATCGCACAGTTATTATTTTCAATCAATAAACTTTATCAAAGCCAATTATCGATCAAGGTCGAAGTTCAGGCACCCAAACCGGCTCAAATGGCAAAGCCCGCAGTTAAAAAAGTAGCTGCTCCTGTATACCAAAAAATTACACCGCCCGAACGCCAATCTGCCTGAGTCAATGTTGTAAAGCCACGATCTAAATATGGTAACGATCATGCACCATTTACAATTCATTACTTACCACATATCACCACCCAATTATATTCCACTAAACGTCACTATTAACCTTGCCATTCAATAAACAACATGATCATTTGCAATCTCTTAATCTTCTTTCAAGCGGATTACACTTTCCCTCTTCAGATCAGATTTCCTCTTCTTTTTCTTATAATATTGTCTCTTTTCCCCTCAAAATAATCCCTCATAAGTAATTTCAATTTCTTTTGTTTTTACCTTCATCGAAAAAAGATGGACGTTAAAATAGAGGCCTCATGGAAAGATATCCTGAAAGATGAATTTAAGAAGCCATATTTTTTACAGATTACTGATCATCTCAAAACAGAAAAGAAACAAGGCAAAACTATTTACCCTCCAGGGCCTCTCATTTTTAATGCTTTTGAAAAAACGCCTTTCGACGAAGTAAAAGTGGTGATTCTGGGGCAAGACCCTTACCACGGTGTTAACCAGGCTCATGGACTAAGCTTTTCTGTGCAGAACGGCGTTCAACCACCACCATCTTTGATCAATATTTTCAAAGAATTGCACGAAGACGTTGGAGTTCCCATCCCAACCCACGGTAATCTCGAAAAATGGGCGAAACAGGGTGTCTTACTTTTAAATGCATCTCTGACTGTTCGTGCACAGGAACCTATGAGCCATTCTAAGATCGGCTGGGAAAAACTGACTGATACAGTCATAGAAAAAGTTTCCGATCTCAAAGAACACGTAGTTTTTTTACTATGGGGGCGATTTGCTCAGGAAAAGGCTGAGCTCATAGATGCAAAAAAGCACCTGATCCTGAAAGCAGCCCACCCTTCCCCCTTATCTGCTAAAAATGGATTCTTCGGTTGCCACCATTTTTCCAAAACCAATAATTACCTTATGAAACACGGAATCGACCCCATCGATTGGGCTTTATAAATGATTTCGATACCTAACCCCGTAACAGCCCTGTCATAGTAAAATACCTGATAGAACTGGTAAGTCTGATGGATTCTCCATCCGGAAAGCCTTGCCAGTTCAACCTATTTAGCAGCACTTGGTATTTCCTGTTCTACACTTTCCCCCTCCATTAACCCCATCAATTAAATCCGGTTCATTATGCTAAACTTGGTCCCAAATCCGAAATTCCTAATCCCAAATTCACGCTCCATCCTTTTCTTTGCATCATGAATCTGTTGAAAAATATACTGGGCCGCATATTTGCCCTATGGACAATCCTGTACTTTAGTGTTTCACTCTTGGTAATCATTATACCAATTTGGCTCATTTCTTTCCAACCGGAGCCTAAACGTACAATCTATTCATTCAAAATCTTTAACGTTTGGTTAGCCACATTTTTTTTCTTTACTGGTGTCAAAAGAAGAATTAAGGGGAAGGAAAACTTTAAAAAAGGCGAAAACTATATCGTTATTTGTAATCACAACAACTTCATGGATGTACCTCTATCCAGTCCGGCCATACCCGGTCCCAATAAAACCATAGCCAAAATCGAAATGGCCAAGATTCCTTTTTTTGGCGTCATCTACAAGGCTGGTAGTGTCTTAGTCGACCGCAAAAACGAACAAAGCCGCAAAAAGAGCTACGCAAAAATGAAACAGGTGCTGTCTATGGGTTTGCACATGTGCATCTATCCCGAAGGTACCCGCAACAAGACCTCCCAGCCGTTGGCCCGCTTTCAGGATGGAGCTTTCAGGTTATCTGTTGACACCGGCAAATCAATAATACCAGCTGTTATCTTCAATACCAGCAAAGTGTTTCCAAACAATAAAAAGTTTTTCTTTTGGCCTCAACCTGTAGAAATGCATTTCCTGGCGCCTATTTCTCCTGAAAACAAAACGGCAGAACAATTGAAGCAGGAAGCCTTCGAAATTATGAAGGACTATTATGTGCAGCATAAGGATTAAGCAACATAGAAATCATACAGTATTCGAATGAAGCTCCATAATAAATAAGGTTGATTGACCAATCAATCAGCCTTATTCGTCATTCAAATAATTTATTCTATTTTTAATAGGCAACATTGAACGTTGTGTCCCTTAACCTATTTGATTATGCCTACTTACTTTTTGGGTGTTGATATTGGCACCGGAAGCACCAAAGCGGTAGCTTTGGATTTAAAAGGTAAAACCCTTTTCTCCACTCAAATTTATTACGATACCCTCCAGGCACAAACCGGCTATAGCGAACAAAGACCTGACGAAATCTTCAAAGCTTTTGTGAAAAGTATTGGTCTGGCTGTTAACCAGCTGAAAGAAAATCCAACTGCTATTAGTTTAAGTGCTGTAATGCATAGCGTCATTCCTGTGGATGAAAATGGCCGTCCGTTGGCTAATATGCTCACATGGGCCGATAGTAGGAGTTACGAAATAGCAGAACGTATTCAAGCTTCAGCAGAAGCTGAAAGTTTATATGAAGCCACCGGAACGCCCATCCATGCTATGTCTCCCCTTTGCAAAATCATCTGGTGGAAAGAAAATAAACCGGAAATATTTTCCAGGGCCTTAAAGTTTATTTCAATAAAAGAATATATATGGTTTAAATTGTTTCAACAGTTCCAGGTAGATTATTCAACTGCCTCCGCTACAGGTTTGTTGCATACTAGGCAATTGAAATGGCACGATGAAGCATTGAAACTGGCCGGAATTACCCCCGCACAACTTTCTGTTCCCGTGTCACCCGGTCTGGTGCGCTATGATTTGCCTGAAGCCGTTGCCCATGCCTTGCATGTAGAAGCGTCCACACCTTTTATTATTGGCGCCAGCGATGGGTGCCTGGCCAATTTGGGTAGTTCTGTGATGTCAAAATCCTTAGCATCTATTACTATTGGAACAAGCGGCGCTGTCCGGATTGCTTCAGATAAGCCAGTAATCAACTTCCAATCAATGTTGTTTAATTACTTGCTCGATGAAGGCGTATTTATTAGTGGAGGTTCAATAAATAATGGTGGTATTGCTGTAAAATGGTGTACGGAAAACCTGTTGCAGAAAAGTTTAAAAGACGATTATGACGAACTGTTGCGTCAGATTGAATCAATAGAGGCCGGAAGCAAGGGACTGCTTTTTTTACCGTATCTGATGGGAGAGAGAGCCCCCATTTGGGACAGTAAGGCAAAAGGTGTTTTCTTAGGCGTCACCATAGCTCACGATAACACACACTTCTTAAGAGCAGTAGTCGAAGGTGTTTGTTTTGCTCTGAATGATGTATTACAAAAAATAGAGCAATCTGCAGGGCAAATCAATAAAATACATGTTAGTGGCGGTTTGTTTAAATCTAAATTTTTTATTCAGATGTTGGCAAATGTTACCGGTAAAAGCCTTCAACTGATGCAAACAGAAGATGCTTCCGCAATTGGCGCTGTTTACCTTGCCTTAAAAGCATTAGGCTATGTAGAAACATTTGAAGACCTTCCCCATCAGGAAGCGTCATATACCTGTGAGCCCCAACCTGAAGAGCATGAAAAATATTCGACTTTCTTTAAAATTTATAGCCAAATATATCCGCAACTTAAAAACATGATGCATGATTTACATACAATCCAAACAGACCAAAAGATGCTCGTGTAATTTTTTATTGTTCATCATTTCCTCCCATCCTTCGTTGCTTCAGTATACCATCAGTATAGATTCAGTATACTTAAAGTAGTGCTAAAGTATTCCAACAGCATCCCACCCTTCCCTCTACTTGCCCCATAATTACTCCCTACCTACTCCATACTTAAGCCGTACCATAGGCGTACTTTAGGTATACTTTAAGCATACCTAAGCCTAGGCTACTTCAACCATCCTTCGATCATCCTTCGACTATCCTTCGACCATCTTTCGACTATGCTTCGATCTGAATGGAGCAAATGCTCCTAAATAAGGGGAAAACAACCTACAGGCAGAACGCCCTAAAAAGCTCTGAACGGAGTCAATGGAGCTGGTCCTAAAGATACACAACCAACCCCCACCTTCCAAGTTTTGAACCCCCTCATTTTACCTTTCTCCCCTTGGTCATTCAAACTTGTCCACCTCTGGCAGATTCGAGCCACTCGTCATTCACCAATGACCATTGACCATTCCAATGACCTTTCATACCTGAAGCACACTTACAGCATACCTGAAGCACGAAACAGATTTTGAACCCTCCTGATCCCCACAACTCCAAACTCCAAACTCATCCCTCCTCACTTCATTTCCAGATATTGACTCCTTTTCCTCCTGGTGTCCCAAATCCACCAAAAAAGACATCCCAGATCGGTATAACATTCCATACCTCTAATCTCCTGCCAACATTAAAACAACAACTTCCTAATGATGAAAAGAGAATAACAGACATGCTTATACTAATTAATTCCTGAATAGATCGGCTTAAAAATCTGATCAAAAGATGTTTGCATTATGATTTTAATCATGAAAAAAGGATGAGTACATCCCCTAACTTGACCTCGTTTTTAATTAATAAAACATTTATAAATCGTAACCTTATGGCTCTCAAAATCACAGAGGAATGTATCAATTGCGGTGCATGTGAACCAGAATGCCCCAATCATGCAATTTATGAAGGTGGTATTGAATGGTCCGTAGCAGATGGCACTACCGTTACCGGTAGCTATGTGTTGTTAGACGGCTCTGTTGTTGATGCAAGCGCGCGTCTAACTCCACTTTCTTCCGACACTTATTACATCGTCCCAAACAAATGTACTGAGTGTCAGGGATTTCATGAAGAACCCCAATGTTCAAGTGTTTGCCCGGTGGATTGCTGTGTACTTGATCCGGAACATCAGGAAGTTATTGATGCGTTGATCGCTCGGAAAGAAGCGTTGCACGCCTGAAAATTGCGTGCCAATGGCCATGTAGAGCATTACCAGGGTTTGTCGCATGAGGGAGCTATAGTATTGCCATATTGAATTTGACCGTTGGCATACTCTGGTAATGTTTTATTGGGAGCTTATGATTTGTAAAGGTTTAATTGGTACTTAAACTATATGCTGCCATATGAATACAATACAAGAGAATTTAGAAAGGTCTACACAAGTTAAAGAAGTAGATAAAATAGTGGTACGTTTCTCCGGCGACTCCGGTGATGGAATGCAATTAACTGGGATGCAGTTTTCAGATACTGCTGCTCTGTTTGGAAACGATTTAAGTACATTTCCGGATTACCCATCTGAAATACGAGCTCCTATTGGAACTATTGCTGGTGTTTCAGGTTTCCAGGTTCATTTTGGGAGTACAGAAATTTATACCCCCGGCGATCAGTATGATGTTCTTGTTGCTATGAATGCAGCAGCTCTGAAAGTCGATTTGCCAAAGCTTAAGAGAGGTGGGATCATTATTGCTAATACCCAGGGTTTTGATGCTAAGAACCTTACACTTGCTAATTATCCTAAAGATGCAAATCCATTAGAGGATGGTTCCTTGGCAAACTACACTGTTTTTAAGGTTGATGTTACAAAACATACAAAAGAATGCCTGTCATCAACAGGCTTGAGTACTAAAGAGATTGACCGCTCAAAGAACATGTTTGTACTGGGATTGCTTTTCTGGATGTTTGAAAAGCCTCTCAATTATACCATCAATTTCATAAAGGAAAAGTTTGCAAAGAAACCTGAAATAGCGGATGCAAATATAAAAGCTCTTACTGCTGGCTGGAACCTCGGGGAGAATACCGAAATATTCACTACTCGTTTTGTAATTGCTCCTGCAAAACTACCATCTGGCACATACCGTAATATTACTGGTAATCATGCTACTGCCATAGGCTTAATTGCTGCAGCAGAAATGGCTGGTCTTCCATTATTTATAGGCTCATATCCCATCACTCCGGCAACGGATATTTTACAGGAACTTTCAAAATACAAGGCAAATGGAGTGAAAACCTTCCAGGCAGAAGACGAGATTGCTGGCATTTGTTCGGCTATAGGTGCCTCTTATGTGGGGAATCTTGCTGTTACTACAACCTCTGGTCCGGGCATGTCACTCAAAACAGAAGCACTTGGTTTGGCAACAATGTTGGAGATTCCACTGGTTGTTGTTGATGTGCAACGGGGTGGGCCTTCAACCGGGTTGCCAACAAAGACAGAACAGGCAGATCTATTGATGGCAATGCATGGCCGGCACGGTGAAGCTCCTCTGCCTGTGATAGCGGCATCATCTCCGTCTGATTGCTTCGAAACAATCTTCGAAGCTAGTCGCATTGCTTTGGAGCATATGACTCCAGTTGTCTTTTTGAGTGATGGCTATATCGCCAATGGATCCGAACCTTGGCGTTTCCCAACTGAAGATGAATTATCTAAGATAAATGTGAGCTTTCTTGATAAGCCAAATGGCGATAATAATGAATTACAGCCTTATAAGAGGGATGAAGACTTTATTCGCCCATGGATTATACCTGGTACGCAAGGTCTGGAACATCGCATTGGTGGCTTGGAAAAACAGGATGTTACAGGCAATGTTTCTTATGATCCGGCCAACCATGAGAATATGGTAAGACTGAGGGCTAAAAAGGTAAAACGTATTCAGGATTATATTCCGCTTGCGAAGCCGGATAGCGGGAATGAAAATGCAAAACTATTGGTACTCGGCTGGGGGTCTACTTATGGTGCTATTAAAACCGTCGTCCGCGACTTGCTCTCTGAAGGTTATGATGTAGCACATGTGCATTTACGGTATATCAATCCTTTTCCTAAAAATTTGGGAGAGTTGTTGCATGGTTATGGACGTGTTCTGATTCCTGAGATGAATAGTGGACAATTGATTCAATTGATCAGGGCTAAATACCTGGTGCCTGCAATAGGGTATTCCAAAGTCCAGGGTCAGCCTTTCACTACTTTGGAAATTAAAGAAAAAATCATTGAAATTCTTAAAGCCTGAGAAGCCATGGAAACAATTACTATAGATAATAGCGGCAAATTAAGTCCAAAAGATTTTTCATCAAACATGGACGTAAAATGGTGTCCGGGTTGCGGTGATTATTCAATATTAAAACAGGTACAGACTGTATTTCCTGATTTGGGTGTACCTAAGGAGCAGTTTGTATTCATTTCTGGTATTGGTTGTTCTTCCAGGTTCACCTATTATATGGATACTTATGGAATGCATAGTATTCATGGCCGTGCAGCGGCTATTGCATCCGGTGTGAAAACCGCTAATCCTGACCTGAGTGTTTGGGTCATTTCAGGTGATGGTGATTCCTTATCCATAGGTGGAAACCATTTTATACACCTGATGAGAAAGAACTTTGACATCAATTACCTGATGTTCAATAACCAGATTTATAGTCTTACAAAAGGACAGTATTCACCAACTTCAGAAAAGGGGAAAATCACTAAAACCTCTCCATATGGTTCTTTGGAAGAGCCTTTTAATCCTACTGAGTTAGCCTTAGGTGCAAAGGCTTCTTTTGTTGCCCGTACGTTGGATCGTGATCCCAAGCATATGCAAGCCATCTTAAAAAGGGCTCATCAACATAAGGGAACTTCTTTTGTTGAAGTTTATCAGAATTGTCCTGTATTCAATGATGGAGCTTTCTTCGCTTTCTCAGATAAAGAGACCAAGAAGGAAGAGGCCATCTTCTTGGAGCATAATAGACCTTTGGTCTTTGGCAAAAATGATGATAAAGGAATTAAACTGGATGGATTAACGCCTGTTATTGTAAATCTTAATGAAGATAAAGTCTCTGTCAATGATCTATGGATTCATGATGAAAAAGACAAGACGAAAGCCTTTCTGATTTCACGCTTCTTTGATACAATGTTTGATGAGGTACATTTCCCCAGGCCATTTGGCGTGATATACGCAGACGAACGCCCGGTATATGAAGATAACATGACACAACAAATTGAGTCAGTTCGGGAAAAGAAAGGGAAGACTCCATTGAATAAAATCTTGGCAGGTGAAAAGACTTGGACAATTCTATAATGATGTGATTAAAATCAGTCCGCTAGTTGAGTAAAATAATGTTACTTAAACGCGTATTGCCATGATTGTTAGGTAACTTGAGACTCAGATATCCTTTGATTCTCAGGATTAATATAATATAAAATTAACTAATCGATTGCATATGGGTCCAACCTCAATGATCGTACTGATCATAGCTGCCATTGCTTTTTCTTCTATTGCCATTTTGGTTGCCAAGTTGGTATTGAAAGCTAGTACCAACGAACAAAAGTTAGAGCCGTACGAGTGTGGGATTCCAACACAAGGCAAAACATGGATTCAGTTAAACGTTGGCTATTACCTTTTTGCATTGATATTCCTTGTATTTGATGTAGAGTTGATCTTTTTGTTTCCCTGGGCAGTTGTTGCTAAAAGCTTAGGGTGGGTCGCATTGGTAGAAATCATTGTTTTCTTTTTCATATTGTTCATGGGCTTCTTATATGCCCATAAAAAGGGAGCGCTAAAATGGAATTAAAGCAACATAACCCACAAACTTTTCCAGGTACGGTGCATCAAACGCCTGGAGGTGGTATTCTTACCAGCAAATTAAATGACCTGATTAATTGGGCTCGCAGCAATTCACTCTGGCCTCTGGTTTTCGGAACCAGTTGTTGTGCTATAGAAATGATGTCGGCTGCTTCTGCAAAATACGACTGGTCCAGGTTTGGTTTTGAAGTAGCCCGTGCAACTCCTCGCCAGGCAGATGTGATCATTATCGCCGGTACGATCGTTAATAAAATGGCCCCTGTATTAAAAAGATTATATGATCAAATGGCCGATCCTAAATATGTGATTGCAATGGGGGCATGTGCTACAAGTGGTGGACCGTTTTTTTACAATACGTATTCTGTAATAAAGGGTGCTGATCATATAATTCCAGTTGATGTTTATGTAGCTGGTTGTCCACCAAGGCCTGAGGCCTTAATCCATGCTTTAATGGCCTTACAGGAAAAGATCAGGAATGGAGGAGAAAGAACTCGGATAGATATAGGTGTATGAAAAGATAACCCAATATGAAAGATCATCTTAAGTTATAGATCATAAACTTGAAACTATAAACTGTTCTCATGTTTAACGAAGAACTACTAACAGCCTTGCCGGGAATACAGTCTACATCCAGCTTTGAAGATGGTGGAGAGTGGCTGACTGTATATACTACAGACTGGTTGCATTTAGCCAAAAAGCTTCGCAAGCATCCGGATTTACTCTTCGATTATCTTTTCTGTTTGACTTGTGTAGATTGGAAGACGCATCTCACTATGGTGTATCACCTGTCTTCAACAGTACATCGCCACAACATTGTGGTAAAATCTAAGCTGGATCGCGATAATCCGGAGATTGAGTCTGTAAGCCATATCTGGAAGACTGCAGAATTTCATGAAAGAGAGGTATTTGAGCTTTTTGGTGTTAATTTTTTACACCATCCTGATTTGCGTAACCTGATTTTACCGGAAGATTGGGAAAGATATCCCTTGAGAAAAGATTATGAAGATCCTGTTAATATGATCAAACTTTAATATGCTGGAAGAGATTCGTACTACGGAGCAAGATGACCTTGTCATTAATGTTGGACCACAGCACCCATCTACCCATGGTGTATTGCACCTCGTAATTACTTTAAATGGAGAGACGATTAAAAAGGTGGAGCCCCACCTTGGATATGTTCACCGCTCCATAGAGAAAATGTGTGAAAGCCTGACTTACCGACAGTTCATCTTAACGACAAGCCGTATGGATTACCTCTCTGCGCATATCAATAATCATTGCTGCGTATTGTGTGTGGAGAAAGGCTTGCAATTGGATGTTCCACCTAGAGCACAGGTGATCAGAATATTGATGGATGAATTGACCCGTATTGCATCTCATGTATTATGGTGGGGGGCATTTGCCATGGACTTGGGAGCAATAACTCCTTTCTTCCATGCATTTCGTGAAAGAGAAGTTATCAATGATATCATGGAGGAAACCTGTGGTACGCGACTAACTATGAATTATATGATGCCCGGTGGTGTTATGTATGATCTGCATCCAAACTTCCAAAAAAGGGTTCACGAATTTATAAAGTTGTTTAAGTCCAAATTACCTGAATACCATGAGTTGGTGACAAATAATGTTATTTTCCAGGAAAGAACAAAAGGGGTTGGGATGCTCTCATATGAGGATGCTATTTCTTATGGTTGCAGTGGGCCGGCTGCTCGAGGTAGCGGCGTTAGTTCCGATATAAGAAAATTATATCCCTATGAAATCTACAACCAACTTCAATTTGAAGAATGCCTGGAATATGGGTGCGATTCTTTTGCCCGCTACCAAGTGCGCATGAATGAAATGATGCAGTCCTTATCGATAGTAGAACAGTTGATTGATAATATTCCTGAGGGTGATATCCAAGCTAAAACAAAGGCTGTTATCAAATTACCCAAAGGGGAATTTTACTCCCGGGTTGAATCTGCAAGAGGTGAGTTCGGTGTTTATATTGTTAGCGAAGGTGGAACAACTCCCTACAGGATCAAATTCAGGTCTCCAGGCTTTTCCAACTTAAGTGCGTTGGATCAAATGGCTCGAGGCCAAAAGATCGGCGACTTGGTTGCTATGATGGGATCATTGGATTTAGTAATACCTGATATCGACAGGTAAACACTATTAATTTAAAATTCTTTAACTGAAGCCATTTTCCTATGAATAGTATATGGAATTAGGTAAAATGTTCTCCTTTTAAATTCTTTACTACTCAATTGGAAATGGTATAAAACTCTCCTTTGGAGGTAATTGTATGTGGAGCTTTTCTAAAATAGCTGGCATAATAGATAATTGGCTGAATCAAACCTTTTCTCCCGCGATTGCATTAACAATTGAAATGGTATTAGTTGGTGTTTTAGTCATTGGGTTATTTGCCTTGCTAGGGCTTGTATTAGTGATTATGGAAAGAAAGGTCTCGGCTTACATGCAAATACGCTTAGGCCCAAACCGGGTAGGACCTAAGGGCATGTTACAGTCATTGGCCGATACATTGAAACTGATGGTGAAAGAGGGGCTCACTCCCAAGGGTGCAGATAAATTCTTGTTTAATTTGGCCCCATTTGTTGCCATGATCGGAGCCATGTTGGTAATGGCTCCAATAGCCTTCGCCAGGAACTTCCAGATGTGGGACTTAAATATAGGTGTGTTGTATATTACTGCTATTTCCTCTCTTTCTGTGATCGCAATTCTGATAGCTGGTTGGGCAAGTAACAATAAGTACTCCCTTCTAGGTGCCATGCGTAGCGGTGCCCAGATTGTTAGCTATGAACTGTCGGCCGGACTGTCCATTTTGGCCATTGTTGTATTAACAGGGAGCCTGCAATTGTCTGATATTATCAATGCGCAAGCAAATGGCTGGTGGATTTTTAAGGGGCATATACCAGTCGTCGTGGCCTTCGTAATCTTCTTGGTTACAGTGACGGCTGAAACAAACCGTGCTCCTTTTGACTTAGCAGAAGCAGAATCTGAATTAACTGCTGGTTTCCACACAGAGTATTCAGGGATGAAGTTCGCTTTATTCTTCCTGGCAGAGTATATCAATGTGTTCATTGTTTGTGCGATTGGTGCCACCTTGTTCCTTGGCGGATGGATGCCTCTACATATAGGAAGTTGGCAAGGTTTCAATCATGTGATGGATTACATTCCGTCCTCACTTTGGTTCTTTGGAAAGACTTTCTTTCTCATATTCGTCATCATGTGGTTCCGTTGGACATTTCCAAGGTTGCGCATCGATCAGTTACTCAATCTGGAATGGAAGTATTTGCTTCCAATTAGCATGTTCAACTTGCTTTTAATAACCATTATGGCAATCATGGGTTGGCATTTCTAAAGCCATAAACTAAACGTATGTTTTTAAAAGATTATTGTAAAGAGGTATTGGGTGCAGTTCAATCATTGCTTACCGGCATGAAGCGTACTGGCTACTATTTTACACATCACAAGGAAATAATCACCCAACAATATCCGGATAACAAGGATACATTAGTATTACCAGAACGTTTCAGGGGTGAAGTAATCATGCCTCACAATGAAATGAACGAGCACCGTTGTACAGGATGTACAGCTTGTGAGTTGGCCTGTCCAAATGGTACCATAAAAGTGATTACCAAATTTGATATCACTCCTGAGGGGAAGAAGAAAAAAGCAGTTGACAAACTGGTATACCATCTTGAGATGTGTACGCTGTGCAATCTCTGTGTGAGCTCGTGTCCATCTGATGCCATAAAAATGGAGCAAACTTTTGAGCACAGCGTATATGACCGGAAACTTTTGACTAAAGTTTTAAATAAACCTGGTTCTAAAATCATGGAGGGAATCGAATAATGAATGGTTCAACTATTATATTTTACTTGCTGGCAGCTCTTACCTTAGGCTGTGGCATGGTTGCTGTAACTACACGGCAGATCTTCCGGGCAGCAATCTTCCTTCTCTTTTCCTTGATAGGTATTGCAGGCATTTATTTCTGGTTAGATTATGAATTTATAGCTGCCGTTCAGGTAGTTGTGTATGTTGGTGGCATCGTAGTCCTGATTATATTCTCTATCTTTTTAACCCATCAGGCTGGAGAACAACTGCCAAAACAATCATTGAGACGAAAACTATTATCTGTTTTAGCTTCTGTTTGCGGATTTCTTTTAACAATAATACAGGTTTGGAAATATTCATTCACAAAATCGGCTGGTACACCAGTTGAACCCTCTGTTGGTAACATTGGTAGGCGATTATTGTCAGCAAATGCAGATGGGTATGCCTTGCCTTTCGAAGTGATCAGCATGCTTTTATTGGCTGCAATGGTAGGATGCATTGTAATCGCCATGAAGTCTCCTACTGCAGTGGTTTCTAAAGAAAACAAAGCACAACCGGAAATGGTGACAATTGATCAAAAAGAACAAAAAATCCTTGTAGAAGAGGAAATAGGAGAGGTATAAGATGCAACCAGGAATTTATCATCTTTTATTGATTAGTACTGCCCTATTCTTTATTGGTGTATATGGTTTCTTTACCAGGAGGAACCTGATTACAATGTTGATGAGTATAGAATTGATTTTAAATAGTGTGAACATCAACTTTATTGCCTTCAATAAATATTTGTGGGCAAACAAGTTAGACGGCGTTTTGTTTACCATATTCATTATGGCTATAGCAGCAGCTGAGGCGGCAGTTGCCATTGCGATCATTATCAATTTGTACCGAAGCCGCCAATCTATTGATGTAAAACATGCTGAAGAATTGAAGTGGTAAACAAATAAGTATGACCATTATAAACTTGATTTGGTTCTAAAATCATAATAACAGTATTATGCCCAATGTCATCATATTAGTGCTGATTCCTTTTCTTCCACTTGCCAGTTTTTTAATTCTGGGTTTGTTTGGGAAATCTATATTTAGGAATACTTCTGGTTTAGCCGGAACATTATCACTTTTCGTCAGTTTTTTGCTTTCCATTTATACTTCATTTGGATATTTCTTTGAGTACGGAAAAGCAAATGGTATTTACCAGAAACTGGTACCGTTAAAACTTTCCTGGTTGGAATTCTCTAACGGTTTGAGTATTGATATGGGAATCATCCTGGACCCTATTTCAGTCATGATGATCATGGTTGTCACCTTCATTTCTTTGATGGTACATATTTATAGTCTGACTTACATGAAAGGAGAGGAGCGGTTTTCAACTTACTATTCATATCTGTCGCTTTTTACTTTTTCAATGTTAGGTCTGGTTCTTTCTTCCAACATCTTTCAGATCTATATATTTTGGGAGTTGGTAGGGGTATCTTCCTTCCTTTTAATAGGCTTTTATTACAATAAGCCTTCTGCAGTCGCAGCTTCTAAAAAGGCGTTTATAGTAACGAGATTTGCTGACCTTGGTTTCCTGATTGGGATTCTTGTATTGTCTTTTTATTCGGGCACACTTGATTTTAATACACTTATTCAGCGATTAACCTCACCTGGATCAGGTGAATTGAAGACAGCAGTTACAACATCCTTTTTAGGTATATCTGCTTTGAACTGGGGACTTGCATTGGTATTCATGGGTGGTGCTGGTAAGAGTGCATTGTTCCCCTTGCATATTTGGTTGCCTGACGCTATGGAAGGCCCTACACCAGTGTCTGCTTTGATACACGCTGCTACCATGGTAGTTGCTGGGGTATACCTGGTGGCTCGCCTGTTCCCCGTTTTAGCTCTTTCAGCTCCGGAAGTATTAGAGTTGATCACTCTTGTAGGTGTCATTACTGCCTTAATTGCTGCATTAATCGCATGCACACAAACGGACATCAAGCGGGTATTGGCCTATTCAACAATGTCACAGATTGGTTTTATGATGTTTGCATTAGGTGTTTCTGGTTATGGAGGATCGAATGGTATTGGGTTTACTGCATCCATGTTCCATTTGTTTACTCATGCTCTTTTTAAAGCATTGCTTTTCCTGGGAGCAGGTTCCGTTATTCACTATGTACATAGTAATGAAATGAAGGATATGGGAGGCTTGAAAAAGCACTTGCCCATTACACATATCACTTTTTTGATTGCCTGCCTGGCCATTGCAGGGGTACCACCTTTCTCTGGTTTCTTCAGTAAAGAAGGTATACTGCTAGCAGCATATGAACATAATCCTGCTGTTTTCTGGCTAGCGCTGGCTACTTCCGGACTAACTGCTTATTACATGTTTCGCCTGTACTTCAGAATTTTCTGGTATAAGGCATCCCAACAACACAAGCATCATGGCGAAGGAGGCTTTGCTATGATGCTCCCTTTAATCCTGTTAGCGGTGGGTGCTGCAGTTGCCGGGTTTATTCCTTTTGGTAGGTTCGTAAGTTCAGATGGGAGCTTATTAACATTGCCTTTCCACTGGTTGTTCTCCATTGCTCCAGTCACCTTGGGATTGCTTGGAATATTTTCTGCTATGGTATTGTTCAAAAAGGAAAATGGTAAAGCCGATCAAATCAGTTCATTTATGAGCAGGGTCTACAAATTAGTTTACCACAAGTTTTATGTAGATGAAATATATCTATTCATTACCCGAAAGGTGCTATTTTCTATGGTTGGCCGTCCGGCTGCCTGGATCGATAGAAATATAATTGATGGATTGGTAAATCTTTCAGGAGCAACAACAAAAGCGGTGTCAGAAAGGATAAAGGTTATTCAATCGGGTAAGGTTCAGCATTATGGGCTCTACTTTTTATTTGGTGTTATCGGGCTAGGTGTATTGCTTATTTATGTGATTAAGTTTTAAAACCAATATCGCTCAGTGAGTGTATAAACAAATAAATCATTCCAATGAATCTCACGTTACTTATTATAGCACCGCTTATTACAGCTGTCACAATGTTGTTGATGCGGAATGCTCAACAGGTTAAATGGACTTCTTTGGTAGGTTCTGCTATTCAACTGGTTTTGGCATTCGCGTTGTTATTTGTTTTTCAAAATGAGCGATCTGCCGGCAATACGGAACAGATGTTGTTTCAGCAGAATTACACTTGGTTTTCTGCTTGGAATATTCATTTTCATGTAGGTGTGGATGGTATTTCTGTAGCCATGATCTTATTAACGGCATTTGTTGTTATAGCTGGTGTTCTTGTTTCCTGGAATGTTCAGAAGATGGTGAAGGAGTTTTATTTGATGCTTATATTACTAAGTATTGGAGCGTATGGGTTCTTTCTTTCTTTAGATCTGTTCTTGCTCTTCTTCTTTTTAGAGATTGCTGTGCTGCCTAAATTTTTATTGATAGGGATTTGGGGTAGTGGTGAAAAAGAATATAGTGCCAATAAGTTGGCCTTAATGTTGATGGGTGGTTCTGCTTTGGTATTGGTAGGCTTACTAGGCGTGTATTTTGCAGGATCAGAAAGAACATTTGACCTGTTAAAACTTTCCCGGTTACCTATTCCTCAAGAAACACAAAGGTTACTCTTTCCCTTATTGTTTGCTGGGTTTGGTGTATTCACTGCTTTGTTTCCTTTTCATACATGGGTTCCGGATGGCCACTCCTCGGCACCGACAGCAGGTTCTATGTTCTTAGCTGGTATTTCTATGAAATTAGGAGGCTATGGTTGTTTACGGGTAGCTACCTATATATTACCAGAAGGGGCCAAGGAGTACTCCACTATCATCATTGCCCTTGCTGCTATTGCTATTCTATATGGTGCCTTTGCTACTATGATGCAGAAAGACTTGAAATATATCAATGCATATTCATCGGTAAGCCATTGTGGTTTTGTATTGCTTGGCATCGGCATGTTAACAAAGACTGCCATTACCGGTGCAGTGATTCAAATGGTGTCGCATGGTTTGATGACGGCTCTTTTCTTCGCTGTTATCGGTATGATCTATGATCGGACCCATACACGCTCAGTTAAAAAGTTAGGAGGGTTGTTGAAAGTGATGCCATTTATAACCACGATATTTTTTATTGTAGGTCTATGTTCTTTGGGGTTGCCAGGATTTAGTGGTTTTGTTGCAGAAATGACAGTGTTTATGGGTTCCTGGGAGAGGCCGGAAATTCCTTATAGAGTGGCAACCATTGCTGCATGTATGTCTATTGTAGTTACGGCCGTTTATATATTGAGGGCCATAGGGCAAACGGCTATGGGACCTGTAACAGAGGAGCGTTATATGACACTTAAAGATGCTTCATGGAATGAGAAATTAGCTGCTGTGATCCTGATTACAGGTATTGTAGTTATAGGGGTTGCGCCCTTTTGGTTAAATGATCTGGTAGCTCCAGGTGCTCATCACATCATTGAAAAGATTTCCCAACTAAATAATTAACAATGGAAATAAATGACTTTTTTATTTTAATGAAAGGCGAACTGTTCTTAGCAGTGATGATCTTTCTGTTGCTATTTATCAAAGTAGGTAAAGGCATGCAGAATGCTTCCCTGCTTACCTTGATTCAGGTGTTATTGTTCGTCAACTTTCTCGTAAGCCTTACCTTTAACCGGGAAGGCGTATTGTTTGGTGATATGTTTATCACTAATTCGCTGGTTGCCTTTCAGAAGAGCATATTGAGCTTAGGAACTTTTTTAATATCGTTGCTCAGCACGGACTGGCTGAAGAAGCATTCCCATTTGCCGGAATTCTTTTTATTAATGTTTTCTTCCTTATTAGGTATGTTCTTCCTGATTTCCAGTGGCAATCTTTTAATGTTCTATTTGTCACTGGAGTTGGCAACCATTCCAGTAGCTGCGCTGGCAAACTTTGATTTGGAGAAGAGAAAGTCTTCCGAAGCAGCGATGAAACTAATCTTGTCTTCCGCGTTCTCATCAGGTATATTGTTGTTTGGGATTTCTTTATTTTACGGAGCCACAGGAACTATCAATTTTTCACAATTACCAGGTCACATTAACGCTAGTGCAATGCAGATCCTGGCCTTTGTTTTTCTAGCTTCGGCTTTTGGCTTTAAACTTTCAGCTGTTCCGTTCCATTTCTGGACGGCCGATGTGTATGAAGGTTCCCCGATTGCAGTCACATCTTTTCTTTCTGTGATTTCTAAAGGCTCTATGGCTTTCATCTTTTTGACGGTTTTATATAAAGTATTCCAGCCTTTGAGTGAAGTGTGGTATGCTTTACTAATGATCCTTTCATTGGCAACGATGTTTATAGGCAACCTGTTCGCTCTCAGGCAGCAAAACATCAAGCGCTTCCTTGCTTTTTCTTCAATTGCTCAGGTGGGCTTTATTTTGATGGGGATGAGCAGCAATGCTGATATGGGTTTAGCTTCAGTTGTTTATTTTGTTCTCATCTATGTTTTCTCGAATCTGGCTGCTTTTGGAGTGGTATCTGTAATTTCTGCGCATACAGGAAAAGAACATATCAATGACTATAAGGGGCTGTACCAAACAAATCCTTTCCTAAGTTGGACACTAGCATTGGCTCTCTTTTCATTGGCAGGCATTCCACCTACTGCAGGTTTCTTTGGTAAGTTGTTTTTGCTGGCAGCCGGTGCTTCAAAGGGACATTATTGGTTTGTAATCTTTGCTGCATTAAACCTTGTTATTTCCCTGTACTATTACCTAAACATAGTAAGAGTCATGTTTATGGATAAAAGCAGGCATCCTATTCAAAGCATTAAGAATAACAGGGCGGCAAATTTTGCATTGGGAATTTGCCTGGCCGGAATCGTATTAATAGGATTAGTTAGTTGGTTCTATGAGTATATACAGACATTAATGTAGTATATAGTTATTTGTTCATTGTAATCAATTAAGTTAAAGCATAAAATGATATTATGGCAATCAATCAGAATCATACGTTTGAAGACCTGGATGGGGTGAAATGTGCCATTGTAGAGAAGTGTGTCACTCCAGAAAGGAGTTGGTTTTTAAAAAAAATATTAGAGTACAATGGTTACACTGTGGTCATGGTGCCAACACCTGCTGCTAAAACTGCACCGAAACCTGTGACAGTTGGGAACGATGAAAAGATTGCTGAACCTACTGCACCAGAAACCTTTACTGTCGGAGTAACAGATGTAACCTTCAATACGGTAAATGCAGTTTTTGGCCGTCAACTTCATACTCCGGATGGGCATGTTGTCATCCTGGCCTATTGGCAGCAGAAAGAAGCTATATCTCATGATGAAATTCCATATTACCAGAGGAAATGATGATGATCTTTTTCTAAGTGAATTTTTCCAGGAGGTGGAGCGGTTTAAGCGCCGAGCAAAAACGGTAAGAGCGGAGGAGAAGTATGGAGGGAGATAAGAAAGGTGGTGATGGTTGGCTACGTGAAACGGAATGAAAGAGGAGGACTTTGGTAGTTAGGGGAAGAAAATATAAAAGGGGGTGACATAATTTATTGTGTCACCCCCTCTTTTTTGTTGGAAGGTAATTTGGAAGGGATTATTGTTATAATCCCTTTAATGCTTCAATTCTTTCCCAGCGGTGAATCATGCCTTCTTTGGCTAATTCTAAGAATTCTGATGCACGATCCGGGAAGTTATTCTTTATTGTGGCAAAGCGGTTTTCATTGTAGAGGAAATCTTCTAATGGGATAGAAGGTTGCTTACAATCTACAACGAATCGCTGTCCTTTTTCTTTCAGAGGGTTGAAGCGGAACAGTGGCCAATAACCTGATTTCACTGCAAGATCCTGCTGGATTAGGCCATTCTGCATTTCATAACC
>NZ_JAOTIF010000016.1 GCF_025628885.1 Paraflavisolibacter caeni
GGTAAATGAATCAGAAAGATGAAACAGGTCTATATCAATAGTAAAGAAAGGGTGGTGATCAAGGATGGCAAGCAGGTGCCCAGACTGTTGTTGGGCATGATCAGGGGCTCGATTGGGAAGTGCTTTGTGGTGAAGCATTATAGGGGGAACAAGAAAAAGAAGTGGAAAAAAAGGATTGTGATCACCAAGTACCCAGATATGAGTGGCATAGTGGCCTCTGAAAAGCAGAGGGTAAGGAGGGATTTGTTTAAGGAGGCAGTGGTGTATGCCCAGTGGATCCTCTCGGATGCGGAAAGGAAGGAGGCGTTTCGTAAATCTCTACCCAGGAAGAAGAGAAAGCATGTCTACCAGGCAGCTATTCGGTTGTATATGAACATGCAGGGGGACAAGCAGTGGCTGAGGAAGCAGCTGGCAGTGAGAGGGATGATGAGTACGGGCAGAAGGGAAATAGCTGATGTGAGGGTGGTAAAGGGTGAATTGTCAATGGGGAATATAAGAGAAGTCAGTGGAGTGTGGTCAATGGGAAATTTGAGCAAAGCGAAAAGTGCATGGGCAATGGTGAATGCGCGGAGGGCGAATGAAGGCTATCAGCAGCATGGATTATGGAAGGTTATATGGGAAAGGAAGAATTTTATGGATGTGTGGCAACAGGAAATGGTTGAAGAGTTGTGTTGCAAGCCTTTCTATTGTGATACTTAATCAATAAAAATTGAATAAATGAAGCTACACAGAGCTGATTCGAGTAATCGAGATTTTATTGAACTGGTTAGAGCTTTGGATGCGGAGTTGGCCCAGAGGGATGGAAGTGATCATTCATTTTATGCCCAGTTCAATACGATTGACAGGATCAAATATGCGATAGTAGCTTATGAGGATGATAAGGCTGTAGGTTGTGGGGCTATCAAAGAATTTGCTCATGGTATTATGGAGGTGAAGCGTATGTATACATTACCGGAATACAGGGGAAAGGGAATTGCGGCTAATGTGCTGGGTGAATTGGAAAAATGGGCAACAGAGTTAGGTTATCAGAAGTGTGTATTGGAGACGGGAAAGAGGCAACAAGAAGCGATTGCTCTTTATACAAAGAACGGTTATCAGATCATTCCGAACTATGGGCAATATGTGGGGGTGGAGAATAGTGTATGTTTTGAGAAAGAAGTAAGGGTATAATTGGTTAGAGGACATCTGTACAGGTCAGTGGGAAATTAGAAGAGATGATGAGGACAATGGATGGGTAGAAATAGATTTACAACTTTGACAAAGACCTGTGAACGGCATATCTTAGGGAAGAGGAGATATGTTTGGTACTTTTTGCAAGTTTGGTTAACTTACCAATGGTCTTGATCTCTGCTATATTTCTTATTGTTTGAAAGGATTCATTGTTGCCTCTATTTACTTTCACCTACTATTATAAAGTAAATCCTTCCTTATGTGAATATTTTTTCATCATCTAAAGTCTTCTGGTTATGCCACTCTATATGGACATGCATAAGGGTATGAAGGGACTTTCCCGTGAAGAATTAGAAAATGCGCATCGACAGGATGTAGAAATTCAAGATAAATATGGTGTGAAGTATCAAAAGTTTTGGGTCAATGAGGAAGCGGGGACTATATTTTGCCTTATTGAAGCCCCCAGTAAAGAAGCTTGCGCCGCTGTCCATTTCGCATCTCATGGTCAACAAGCCTGTGAGATCATTGAGGTACACCCTACCGACTATGCAGCCATTATGGAACCGGCTCATTCAACACCAACCGGTATTGTAGTGCATCCGGATGGGAAGTTGGATTCTGCAACCCGGACCTTTCTCTTTACAGATATTGTAGACTCTACCAGCCTCACAGAAAGCTATGGGGATATTATGGCTATGACTATTTTACGAAAGCACAATGAGATTGTTCGAAACGTTTTACAGAAAAATACAGGCACGGAAGTAAAACATACAGGTGATGGCATCATGGCGACTTTTATGTCCAGTGCGAAGGCAGTACGCAGTGCATTAGAAATTCAAAATAGTTTAAAAGAATACAGGGAGGAACATCCGGATGTTCCTTTACATATTCGAATCGGCATCAATGCCGGTGAACCCGTGACGGAAGGCAATGATTTCTTTGGAGCTGCAGTGCAGTTGACCAAACGGATCTGCGACATAGCAAACCCAGACCAGGTTCTTATATCAGATGTGATTAAGAGTTTGTGTATGGGTAGGAATTTTCAATTCCAGGAGTTGGAGGCCCAACATCTAAAGGGTTTTCACGAGCTAATCAAAACGTATGTTGTAACGGGATATTAGGTATAGGGAAAAGGAAGCCATATCCAAAACGCCTATATTCACCTACAAGATTGAAGGTAATAAATGGTATATCAAAGGTGGGTTTGATACCATAAGGTATTGGTAAGCAGCTTTTAGAAGCTGTTATTGGCTTTGCAAAGTTGAAATGATGCATGAAAGTTCGCTGGCAGGTGTCGAACTGGAATGCGAATGCTATTAGAGTTTTCTTAACCGGAATAACTTTGTCTCGTGGCTTTGTACAATGCCTTTCCACCTTTTTCCTTTGCCAATGTTTTTATGTTGCCAGAGGTCTCTTATTTCATATGTTCCATCCAAACCCAATTCATTGAAGTCGATGCCTGATGTTTGCGGCACATTACTACGGTTTAAAACTGCGACAGTATAATCGCCATTTGATAGTGGTTTTACAAACACATTCCATATATCTCCTTTTACTTTCCGTTCTGCCTGTTGACCTAATGGATCCTGGTTTAGTGCGATCACTTCCTCGTTCAGCAAAATGCGCCTGGTTGGTTCATTCATGTTACGCAGGTCATTGGCGGCTATGAGGGGAGCGTTCATTATGCTCCACAAGCTCATTTGACTTTGGTATTCAATATCATTGCACCCAGTGCCGCCAAGGTAGCCGGAAGGCCCCTTTTTTCCATACAGTCCTACCATAAGCATGTCGGGATCGTTCCACCCGCCAGAGCCAGCAAATGAATGCAGATCGGCATTTATATCAACAATATCCAGAATTCCAGCACCTACCCGGTGCAGGTCGGTAACTGATTTAGGCGATTCAAGACTTCTCCACTTGTCACGTATGTCAGCAGTTGTGCGCCACAATTGCCCGCCTGAGTTCTTTGCCCAATACCAGGGTTTTCTATCTCCCCATTCGCAGATCCCGAACATAATTTCTCTTCCGCTTTTGTGAAGCGCCTTTCCCATCCGGGTATAGCGTGTTATGGCAGTTGCAGAATCCTGCGGTGCACCACAATAATCGTATTTGAGGTAGTCAATCTCCCATGAAGCGAAGGTTTTGGCATCCTGTTCTTCAAAGCCCAGACTTGCTGTATAACCGGCACAGGTCAATTGAGCTGCATCGGAATATATTCCCAATTTGATTCCTTTTGCATGCATATAGTCTGCTAATGCCTGAATGCCTGAAGGAAACTTTTTAGGATCAGGAATCAAATTGTTTTTATTATCCCTGCCACCCTGCCAACCATCGTCTATGAAAATATAATTAAATCCTGCTTTAACCATGCCACTGGCTACCATTGCATCAGCCATTTCACGAATGGTTTGTTCATTAATATCTACACCAAAATAGTTCCAGGTCATCCAGCCCATTGGAGGAACAGGTGCCAGGATATTTTCCTTCCTGGAATTTGTTTGTGCGTAGAGAGAAAAGCCTTTCATGCAAAAAATAATAATAAGCAAAAAGAACCTTGTTCTCTTAATAAATTGAAGGGTAGAGACAGATGCTAGCATAATATGATGCAAATGTTGAACTTTAAAAATACTATTTGAAAACTAGTGCAAACCATGCAACCGTTTGCCCAATTTTTAATACAATTCAGTGATCTGCTATAACTGCTGAAGATTGTTTTAAAATCGGCAGCATGGCTAGTAGCCTTATTCGTTTGTTCAAAGTTGTGTTACTGCAACTGAGTAGCGAGTTTGTTTCTCTTGCGAATGAACAGGTTGTAGAAGGGATAGGAAAAAATGATGAGGGACAGGATGACCAGGAAGCTGAATTGATCGCTGATGGCAAAGCCAATGAATAGGGCGATTGTGACAATGAAAGCGAAATAAGTGGAGAAGGGATAGCCCCAGGCTTTATAAGGACGATGCAATGTGGGCTCCTTTTTTCGTAAATATATCAATGAGAGAAAGGCAAAGCCTGTGACCATCGTCATCATGAAGGCTCCTAAAGCGAAGAGCTGTTCAAAGGAACTCAGGAGGATCATGGTTGTGGCAATGGTATAGCAAAACAGAAGTGATATGTAAGGTGTTCCGCCTTTGTTCAGGATCGTTCCCTGTTTTATAAAATAGCCATCTCTGCTCAGCCCAAATAAGATGCGTGAAGGGATCATCATATAAGCGTTGAGAATACTGAAAAGAGAAAACAACGCTATCATAATAATTAAATTTTTACTCCACCTCCCAAAAGCTACTGAAGCTGCATCTGATGCGGCCAGTGTTGAATTGGCAATTGCACTAACCGGGAGCACATACAAGATAGCTGCATTGACCAGGACGTAAAGCAGCATTACAGTTAAAGCGCCGATCATGTAAGACTTAGGAATGTTGTGACCGGGATCCTGGTCTTCTTCAGCAAAGAAAGAAACGGACATCCATCCATCGTATGAGCCCATAATAAGTTGTAATGATTTAAAGACAGCGATGAACATTCCCCCGCTTAGTAAAGGAGTATTGATACTTTGAATAGTGGTGGTATGTTCGCTGAAAAAACAACCTCCTATCAATACTAAAAAGAGCAACACTTTAGCAGCACTGGTTACTTGCTGGATGCTGCTGCCACTTTTCACTCCCGGCAAGTTGAAAAGCGTAAAGAAGCTTAGAAACAAAATCGCTACCAATGTTGTATAGGGTTTTATACCCGGGAAGATCAAGGTGGTATATTCACTTAACACAATGCAGAAGTAAGCAGGCGCTATTGCGTTACAGATGAAATCAAACCAGCCATTTAAAAAGCCCGCATAACCGCCGAAAGCTCTTTTGATGTAATTGTAAGCCCCTCCAGCTTTGGGGAGCATTGTAGTCAGTTCGGCATAAGAGGAAGCTGACAGAAGAATGTATATGCCAACGAGTATCCAACATAGTAAGATCATGGGAGCACTTGGCAAAACAGCAGCAATGGTTGAGGGAGCTCTTAAGATACCAACTCCAATTGTACCTCCAACTACTACGGCAATCCCAAAGGCAACTCCTAATACTCTTCTTAGCTTGTTAATATGCTTTTTCACTGGCGCTTATAAGTATTATTTCAGCTAACGGAGAAGCATTGGCGTTGCGGCAGACTTTTTTCATTCGTTGGTTTGAAACCAATGCTCAATAAAGATAAACAATTCACCTGTTATTCTATAGTTCAATTGATCATGTGCAATCGGAATGTAAGGCAGGCCGTAATATATTGATGATTGCCTTTCCTTATTTGCTGCAACGCCGATAAAATTTGGTCAACAGCGGTTGTTACTTTTTCTGTCCCAGTGAAAACCAGTTTCCAGAATCGTCAACAAACAAAGCTTCGTAGCCGTAAAACTCTTTTGTTGGGGGTTTTTTGAAAACGATTCCTTTGGCTTTCATTTCTTCGTATGTTGCATTCAGGTCATTGCATTCAAATACACCAAAACCAAATGTCCCTTTCTTTACAAGTTCTCTCATTTGTTCGGCTGCACCGTCTTTGAACATCATACCGTCTTCAATAGGCATTAAAGTAATTTCCAATTCCGGTTGCTCTGGTGTGCAAACAGTCAACCAACGCATCCCTGGTCCCATTGGTGCATCTGTGTGCACTTTGAAGCCGAGTTTGTTCACATAAAAATCATAAGCACTGTCCTGATTAAGAACAAAGATGCTTACATGGCTTAATTGGGTAATCATAGTTCACTTTTTGTATTGCTTATGTAAGCAAAAGTCAACATTGATTTTTCAATCCACTTATTGAAAATTGCTTTTTTGCGTCCATCCTTTTTGTTCAGCGAAACATGCGGGAATAAATTGTAAAGGGTCTGTTTTGATTTGCTCTTGTTTTTCCATAAACTGTCGCTGATAAGCAGAAGGGGACATCTTAGTATACCGTTTAAATAAGTCGGTAAATGAACTCACACTGGTAAAACCTACAAAGAAGGAAACATCTGTTACAGACATTCCTTTTTGTAAAAGTCGTATGGCATTTTCAATTCGCACTTTTGTCAAGTATTGATGCGGTGTTTTACCATAGATCGTTTTGAACAGCCGGATGAAATGAAACTTGGAAAAGTAGGCTTCATCAGCGATATTGTTGAGATCTATGCAGTCATCAAAATGCGTATCAATAAAGAGTTTGGCTTGAACAATTCGCTTGTAGATATATATTTTAGGGAAATCGCTTTTCATTGGTATGCGCATGCAGAGGTTTTGAAGGGTTGATGATTTTTAATGAGGGGTGATCCAGAGTACAGCAAACAGCACCTAAGGAAAGCCTTTATGGTTAGTGTGTGTTATGGGCAAAATCATTAACATTATCAGAAACGCCTGTCTTTAAAACGTGTAGCAATTGCCGTCCCTAAAGCAAAAAACGTTCCCAAAAATAAAACCTTGAACAGGATGAATACGAGGTGATGAGGTTGATAGCTAAAAAAATGGCAGGAAGATCAAAAGCGATAGGCTGCGCCCAGAGCTATGCCGATATAGCCGGTGGCTTTATCGGCTTTGCCGGTACCGGGTGGCGGACCATCCATAACCATGGGGTAGTTTGCTTCTATGAATGGAAATACCTTATCATTGACTTTCATTCTTAATCCTAAAGCCGGCATTATGCTAAAGCTGGCATTAAATTCTGTTTCACCTGATGTGGGCGATAGATCATAACTAAGATTATAGAGGCTAACGCCCATGCCGAAACCAAGATAAGGGATCCACTTTTTATCGGTCAGCTCATAATCTGCAGTTACTAAAATAGGTACTTGATCAAGCCTGGCATTTTCAAAAACATCAGAGGGATTATCATCATTGTGCATGCGTCCCCAACCTAACATAAGACCTACGCCCCAACGATCATTCTTTAACCGCTTCGATACATTCAGCTGGTAAAGTATACCACTATTCGAAATTGTATTATATCCAGTGATCGGAATTGACATTCCAATGCCGGGTTGTACTGACCATTGTGCCTGCATTTCGCATGTCCATAAGATCATTGCCAGAAGGAGTGTATATTTCAATTTCATGTGACAACATTAATTTTTTACAGGTTAAATATGGAGTTACAGCCTTCATCTTTTGACAGGTAGGGTTATTTCGAAGGTGGCGCCTTCGTTGGGCCTGCCTTTGGCCTGAATGGTGCCGCCGTGGCGTTCTACTATGTTTTTGCATAGGGCGAGGCCAAGGCCGCTGCCTTCGTATTTATCTTTGGAATGAAGGCGGGTGAAGGTGCCAAAGATCTGTTCGGCAAATTCCTGTTCAAAGCCTATTCCATTGTCGTGAAGATAAATGTGGACCAACTCCTGACCTTTATTGTTTTCGACTTTGGCGGTAATGGTGATGGACGGAGGAACGTCAGGCCTGGTAAATTTAAGTGCATTATTTACCAGGTTGTAAAAAAGCTGGTGCAGTAAAATGGGAGCGCCTTCGATGGTGGGTAAGTTGTAATAGTAAATTGAAGCTCCTTTATGTTGTATGACCAACTCCAGGTCCACTTCAACACTTTTCATTATTTCGTTCAGGTCTACGGGTTCGAACATTTCTTCCAAAGCAGTGACGGTAGAATAGGTAAGCACGCCATCGATCATGACGATCATCCTGTTGGCAGCATTTAGTACCCTATTGATATACAGTTGTGCTTTTTCATCAAAATTTTCTCCTAATTCGTCTTTCAAACGGCCAACAAAAGTTTTTATTTTCCGGACAGGTTCTTTCAGGTCGTGCGAGGCTACATGCGCAAATTGCTGGAGGTCTTCATTAGAGCGCTGCAATTCTTTTGTCCTTTTCCTGACTTGCTCTTCAAGCTTTTGGGAAAGAGTTTTCTGATCGTGTATGTCTGTTAAGGAACCGATCCACCGGGTAATTTCACCTTTCTCATTTCGCACTGGTCCACCCTGGACACTATGCCAGCGGTACTCGCCAAAGCTATCCCTCAGTCTTAGTTCCGCCTTATAGACATCTCCTGTTTTCAAACTTTGCTCCCATACTTGAACTATGCGATCAAGATCTTCCGGGTGTACCAACTGCACCCATGATTCATGACCCATTGGCCTGAAGCCGGCGTATTCTTTCCAGCGAGAGGAAGCATACAACTGCTTTCCTTTTTCATCGGTCATCCATACCAATTGCGGCAGAGCTTCTGCAAGTACACGAAAGCGGCTTTCGCTTTCCATTAAAGCAGCCAATTGCTTTCTTTGCTGGTGAATATTCAAGGCTGTGCCAATAAAGCCAGCAAATTTATTGTGTTCAAAACGCGGCACCCCTTTGGCGAAGTACCATTCGTATTTTCCTGTTGCCGCATTTTTTATACGACATTCTATTGCAAAAGGTTTTTGTTTTTTAACGGCATTATTAAAGACCTTATACAACTTTTGAATATCATCGGGATGCACAAATTTTTCCCAAGCCAAGTCGGTTAATTCTGTGTAATGAGAGAGACCAAGAAAGCTCAGGAGTTCTTTATTTGTGTAAGTAACATACATATTTTCATCTGCCATCCAAACCCACATTGGTGCCTGATCGGCCAAAGTGCGAAAGCGCTCCTCGCTTTCACTGATCCGTTCTTCTATCAATTTTTGTTCGGTGATATCTATACTGACACCGGTGAATGTAACAGGTTCTCCCCTGGCATTATAAAAAAACTGGCCAAAAGACCGGATCCAGCGTATGGCGCCGTCATCAGCTCTTTTTATGCGGTAATAAGCATCATACTGCGTTTTTTGCAGGCGTGCGCTCTCTACTTTTTCAAGCGTTTTTTCTTTGTCAGCAGGCAGTATTACCTCATGCCAATCCTCGTAAGTAAGATCGGATCGATGTTCATCATAACCCCACATCCGTTTATGAAGTGGCGTCCATTCGAGTATGTTGGCATTTACATCTAAAGACCAGACACCTACGTGGGCCGCAGTTGTTGCAATGTCTAAGTGCCTGCTTGTTTCCTCCAGTGCCTTTTCGGCTACTCTACGCTGGTGTATGTTTGTTACTGAACCAATATATCCCAAAAAAATTCCTTGTTCATCAAATCGAGGTATGGCAGTGTCTAATACCCATTCGTAAGAGCCGTCCCATTTGTGAAGCCTGTAAACATTTTCATAAGGTTGTCGATAGTGGCTGGCTTCAAGAAATCCCTGCATAGTCTCTTCCCTATCATCAGGATGTAATGCGTTGGCCCAACCGTAGCCTTCAGCTTCCTCTAAAGTCTGGCCTGTAAACTCGAGCCACTGCTTGTTCAAATATGTGCAATAGCCTTTCGTATTTGTAACCCAAATCATGACAGGCACATTATCGGCCATATTGCGAAAGCGTTCCTGGCTTTCTTTCAGAATTTCTTCTTCCTTCTTTTGTTCGGCCTCTTTCAATATCCTTTCGGTTGTTTCTGTGCAGGAAACAAATACGCCACCAGGTTTTCCTGACTCGTCTATTACAGGACTATAACAATACGTCCAGTATGAGTTTTCCAATTTTCCATTGCGATAAATGGAAAAATATTGGTTTTCGCTCAGGATTGATTCCCCACCAGAAAGGACCTGGTCTATCATGGGTTTAATATAATCCCAGATTTCCGACCATACTTCAGCTCCCTTTTTTCCCAAGGCATGAGGGTGCTTTCCGTTTTCACCCAGGCTTGGGCGAAAAGCATCATTATAAAAGCAAATGTGGTCTTCGCCCCAAAAGAGGAACGTGGGGAATTTGGAGTTGATAATAATGCTTAATGTAGTACGAAAACTCTGCGGCCAGGTTTCTATTGGACCAAGAGTGGTTTGGGACCAGTCAATAGAACGGATGAGATTACCCATCTCTCCTCCACCCGAAAGAAATCCAAATGCTGCCTGCCCAACTCTTTCATTTGCTTGCATATTCAAGGTCCCCGTTGTATAATCCACCAGAAGAATACCAAATTAAGACATTATTAAAAATAAAAAGAATATCAGCAGAGAATTAATGCCCAGAAAAACAAAAGAAATAGGACCTGACTGTAAAGAATTGTTGGCTTTTGAGCATGATTTAAATCATCATAATTGCTGTACCCAACGTTATAACTTTAAAGACTCGAATACGAAACTTTATAAACCAGAAATATTGCCATGAGAAAAATCTTTAGCATTTTATGGCGGAGCATTCTTGTTGGCCTAGCCTATTTGATTGCCAATATGGTTATTGGAAGTATCCTAGCACAACCAGGATTTGAATTTTCAAAAACTACTCCACAAGACCTTTCCCGTTTACTCTTTACCACCTTTATATCCGGATTTCTAATGGGGGTTACACTTGGACCAGTAACTACTCTTTTCAGAGCAACCCGAGTACGCTCTACTTTAATTTTCAGTAGTGTTATTTTTCTGAATCTTGTATCTGTTCTTATTGAAGGCTATCTGTTTGTTCCAGGATTGCTGCAACAGGCTTTTATCCCAAGCTTATTATTGCTACAGTTTCTTTCTTCCATTGCCAGCAGCTTTGCCATCACCTTTCTTTTTAGCAACCAGAACAAAATGGACCCTATCATAACAATTGATCACAGGTCATGGTATTCATGGACCTGGCGGTTTATAATTAGTGCCGCCAGCTACCTGTTATTTTATTTTGCGTTTGGTTTTGTAAACTATGAATTAGTTACCAGGCCTTATTATGAAACCCATAGCAGTTTAGCTGTGCCTGAATTGAGTACTGTTATCCAGGTTGCATCGTTCCGTTCGTTGTTGCTCATCGCTTCTATTTTACCCCTGATCACGTTGCTGCATCTACCGCGGAGAAAGATGGCATTTACCTGTGGGATGATCCTGTTTGTGATCGGCGGCATTATACCTTTATGCATGCAAGCAGGTATGTTGCCAACAAAGTTGCTTATTGCCAGCGGGATAGAAATCTTCTTTCAAAACTTTCTTACGGGAGCTGTTGCTGCGGTTGCGCTTGGCGTCTGTAAGCTATCTATTCCTGACTCCTCAACAGATGTTTTTTATCATCTTGAAATTGAAGAAGAAGCGCTCTAGGGAGAAAGCCAGATGGCCTATGTTTGCATGAACAAACATGCTCATAATTACCAGCAGGCACCATGGCTAACAAGGTTAACAGATACAAAGAAATCCTCAGAGACCTGAATGAATGGGATCTATTTTTAATGAAGGAATCTGGTCTCCCGGGACCAAGAGCAAATCTTGAATTGTTAGCTGCTGTTGCTGATGCAGGGGATGAGGATACTTTTAACAGGTATGCCTATGAATTTACTCCCGAACAGGCATCCACCAACTCACCGGAAGTATTTTTAGTATTATGTGGCGTTGCAGGTATGGGAAAGCTGATTACCTCTGGCAAAACCCACTATTTCAGAAACCTGCGTGATTTTGCCAATGATCCAAGATGGCGGGTACGGGAAGCAGTTGCCATTGCACTGCAGACTGTTGGTGAGCAGGATATGAATATGCTGCTTGCAGCAATGGAGCAATGGAGCAAAGGCAATCGTTTGGAGCAACGTGCAGTTGTTGCGGCATTGTGTGAACCTAAATTACTAAAGCCAAAGGAAGCAGCACAAAAAGTACTGGAAATACTTGACCACTTAACATCGGATTCTTTGAAAGAAAGAAACAGGAAGGATGAAGATTTTAAGACCCTTAGAAAGGCATTGGGATATGGATGGAGTGTGGCTGTTGTGGCTTATCCAGAAAAGGGAAAACATATGATGGAGCACTGGCTCACCCATGTTGATAAAGATATACATTGGATCATGAAAGAGAACCTGCGTAAAGACCGATTGATGAAAATGGACAAGGTTTGGACGACAAAATGGTTGAGAGTTGTTGTTGGGATGGTGCTGATCATACTGTCACTTTTGACCAGCGTTGTTTCGTTTAGCCAAAACAGATATGCGATTGGCGTGGAGACTGGCTTTTCGGATGACAAGTACAAGGTTAGTGACCGGAATGGAAATCTGATTAATATTCCATGTATCAGCTTTGTGGCGGGTATCAATTTCAGAGAGCAAATTGATCATCATCTCTTTTATGAATTGGCTTTTCTTGTCAAACAGTATACAACAGGTTTTGCGTTGCAACAGCAGGTTAGCAATGTTGGGAATGATGCATTTGTAGCCTTACTCATTCCTGCACGGGTGGGTTATCACCTCAATATTTCAGACCGGGTTTCTTTAGTACCCCTGATCGGTATATCTCCAACATTAAAGCTCCCGGGCAAGGAAGAAGCCGCCGGTTCTTTTTATGAAAAGAATTCAGTGGCTGAAGTGGAGTGGCATTTTACAACGAGACCATTGAAAAGGGATTTTTATGCACTTGTGCAGGGAGGTTTAGGACTGGAGCATACACCGCTTTTGTTCTCCAATTTGAAATTTACTTTTAATTGCAATTACTATTATCAATGGCTATGGACTGTCAATGCTCTGGATATTCAATACAAAATTGACAATGGTCCTGTTGAGCAGGGGAACCTTTTTGGGATGGGCAGGTTTTTAAATTTCAGCGTTGGGGTGAAGTATGGGTGGTGAGGGAGCTTGATATGTTGCTGGTGGTGGGTTTTCTTGACAAGTTGATATTAGAGTAGGGCAGGTTGTATTGGCGAAGGTTTTTTAGGGGAGGGAAGTTTCGTTTTTGGGGTTAGGTGTTTTAGAATGAATGGGGGTTGAAAATTGTTTTGAGATTAGTGGGGATTAAAACTTTCGCATATTTTTGAATTGAACGCTATATAAATACCCACCCATGCAATTTGAGTTTGTAAGTGACGAAACTTTTCAAACAATTTTAGAACGTGACTATGATGAATTACAACGTTGTTTAGGTAGTAAAGCTGCAAAATCAGTTCTTATTCTTGCGGGTAGCATTGTAGAAGCACTTCTGTCTGACTACTTTATTGAAAACTTACCAGCTGGACATACCCAAGCAACAATATTAAACCTTGCCTTATCCAACCTTTTAGATTTAGCTGAAAATGAAGGGTTAATCAGTCGCAGTGACAAGAACTTAGCCACTGTTATTAAAGATTACCGAAACTTAATCCATCCCGGCAGAGAGGTTCGAAAGAACGAGCAGTTTGATTTCGAAACAGCTGAATTGTCCTTTAAAATATTAAATCTGTTAATCAGAAAAATTGAAAGGAAATACAGAGAGAAATTTGGATACACCGCAGACGATATAATGGCGAGTTTAAATGAAGACTGGAACTACCATTCGATATACAGCTCCGTTATAACTCGTTTAAGCATCGCTGAAAAGAATAAGTTAATAGATGAATTGGTGAGCCAAGAGAATAAACTGAAGTCAAAGTTTGTAAAGTTTGAAGGTGAATTCAACTATGAGAACACATATGAAAATATTGAGGAAGTCAAGTCTCTTGTTACTGAACTAAAGCCTATTCTTAAACAAGAAACAATTCTTTCTTACCTAAAAGAGCTTGTGCATGCAGTTACAAGTGGACATAGTTTACAAGCATTGGCCTTGTATAATCTTTTCCATGAAGATTTACATCTTTTGCCTGAACAAGAGCAAGAGATGGTATCCATTTATATGCTATCGTTATACAGTGACATTTCCGAAAATAGTTCTGATTTAGCTGTTGAAAAAACATATTCAACTATCGGGAAGTACACAAAGACGGAGAAAGGAAAAGATTATTTGAAGTCTGTTTGTGGTTTTGCTATTCCGCATTTCGGTGGTGCAGGCGTAAATTATGAATTTGATGTTCTAGAACAAATTTTAAACTCTTTCTCCGAAGCCGTAAAAGACGAAGTATTAGCTGATTTGAAAGCTAAGTTATTACCATTGGAGAATGTTCCTGCTAACATTAAAAAGGACTTTGTCGAACCTGCCGTAAAGCGAGGTATATTAAGCTTTGAGTAATACAGTGTACAATAGTGCATTGCTGCAAGTGTGGCAGATCTAATTCTTTTCAGCTTGACTTATAACACAGCATCTGGTTATCTTTACTGAACTGCAATGCTGTCAATTCCACACCTGACAGCAATGCTTTAAGGTTGTATGCTACATCTCGGACTCTATGCTTTTGGGACAAATCAAAACTAACACAATGAGACAGCTTGTACTACGCATAGTTCTAAGCGTGCTACTGCACACATTGACTACCTTCAGCCGGGCTCAAACGTGGGAAGCAGTAAACCCGCCGCTCAATTTATTTAATGGGACTATTTTCGCTACTACTGTCGATGTGTCGGGGCACATTTATGCTGGTGGTGGTTTTAAAAATGGCAGTTATAAGAATTTCGTTGCTGTATGGAACGGGACAGACTGGACTGAACCTGGCGCTGGTGCAACGGGATTGAACGCCAATAGCAGTATCCTTACGCTTGCCAGTTATGGTGACACAGTTTACGCTGCGGGCGCTTTTACCAATCGATCGTCACAGTATTATGTAGCCAAGTGGAACGGAAGTGCCTGGAGTGAGCTGGATCGCAATTCCTCCCTGCGAGCAAATGGTTTTATTTATTCCCTTGCTGTTGATCGGTCCGGCAATGTCTATGCTGCTGGTAGTTTTACTGATACTACAGGTAAGTATTATGTTGCCAAGTGGGACGGAACGGCACGTCGTGGAGCGAGCTGGGAACTGGCACCAATGCATTGAATGCAAACGACTATATCGGTTGCCTGGCAACCGATGCCAGTGGGAAGGTGTACGCCGGTGGTTCGTTCAGAAATGACAGTGGTGAATGCTACCTTGCCAAATGGAACGGGAGCAGTTGGACGGAAACCGGCACTGGTGCCGGGGCTTTGCATGCAAACAACACAATCAAAACTGTGGTGGTGAAAAACGAAACGGAGGTTTATGCAGCCGGTATTTTTACCGATGCCGGAGGCAGTTGTTACGTTGCCCGGTGGAATAATGACTAAAGTCAAACTAATAATTGCACAGACTATTAGCCTAAACCATCTGTTGCCTTATATTTGATTATTTTCCTAAACCCCTTGTGACAACAACAGCCAAAGAATAACTGCTATGAAATTTTGCTTTTTCTTTTTATTAATCACGCTCTTATGTACATCACAAATCCTTTCACAGCCTTCCATCACTTCATTTTCGCCATCAAGTGGCGCTGTTGGTACAACAGTTATCATAAATGGTGCAAATTTTAGTACAACACCTGCCAATAACATTGTTTATTTCGGTGCGGTAAGAGCTAATGTCACTGCAGCAACGGCAACTTCATTAACTGTAACTGTTCCAAACGGAGCAACTTGTCAACCATTGTCAGTTACTACTGGAAATCTTATAGCTTGGTCCGATGCGCCCTTTATTCCAACGTTTCAGTGGGGAGGCGCTATTAACAACAACGCATTTTTCAATCCTTTGCCCCTTGATTCAGTTTCAACCGGTAATTTTAATACGGAGGGCTTGGCAATTGCCGATTTGGATGGTGATGGAAAACCGGATGCCGCAGTTGCTGACAGGGCCAATAACACCGTATCCCTTTTTCGAAACCGTACAAGTGGAAATGAACTTTCTTTCTATGCCAAAGTAGACCTGGCTACCGGCAAAACGCCTGCTTTTGTTACTGTTGGTGATTTGGACGGCGATGGCAAGTTTGATTTGATTGTTGCTAACAGTGATATAAATACCAGCACGGTTTCAGTTTACAAAAACAACAGTACGGTAAACAACCTTTCTTTTGCCGCACCTCAATCCATTGCTGCTGGTACTCAACCCATGGCTCTTTTTGTAACAGACTTTGACAAGGACGGAAAGGCCGATATAGCCATTGCCAATGTTGACCTTCCCGGCTCCATCACTTTGCTGCGCAATATCACTTCCGGCGGTGTGATTTCGTTTGCGCCGAAACAATCCATAGCTGTTTCCGGAACATTTAATGATGTAAAAGCTGCTGATTTGGATGGTGATAAAATGCCTGATCTGGTCTTTTCAAATTACCTGCTGAATGTTGTTTCTGTGTTACGAAACACAAGTACCTCCGGTAATATTTCATTTGCTACATCGCAAAACTATGCAGCAGGAAGCTTTCCTTCAGGTATTGCTATTGGTGATATGGATGCAGACGGGAAAGCAGATGTAGCCGTTGCCAATTTATATTCCAATACGGTATCAATACTAAAAAATGCAAGTGTTAGCGGCGCCATTTCTTTTGGGCTAAAACCAGATATTGGCTCACTGGACAGCCCCACTGATGTTACGCTGAGTGATGTAGACGGTGACGGTAAACTTGATTTACTGGTGAGTGATGCAAACAATAGCACAGCTTATGCGGTTTCGGTTTTAAAGAATTATAGCACCACAGGAACTATTTCGTTTGGTACAAAGGCCGACTTCGGCATTACAGCAACGGGGAAAATAGGAACAGCAGATTTTGACATGGATGGCCGGCAGGATTTTATAGTTACGTCTGGCGCACTTCGTGGGGTTATTTATAAAAACCGCATCGGGGCTCCCGACATTACCTCATTTTCACCAACAAGTGCTGCTGCAGGAACAACGGTAACGATTTATGGTTCCAATTTTAACGGAACAACATCTGTTAGTTTTGGCGGTGTTGCTGCCGCTTCATTTACTTTGGTCAATTCATCAACTATAACAGCTATTGTGGGTGCAAACAGCGTTTCGGGCAACGTGGTGGTAAGTTCTCCAATGGGTTTTTCTTCAATAGCAGGATTTGTTTTTGCAGCACCTCCAAGGATTACATCCTTTACACCACAAACGGCTGTTACTGGGACAACGATAACCATCACCGGAACGAATTTCACAAACGCAACATCTTTCAGTTTTGGAGGTGTCCCGGCTGGTTCTTTTTCGGTCGTAAATCCAACCACCATTAAAGCCATTGTGGGAAGCGGAGCATCTGGCGACGTATCAGTGACAACACCTTATGGAGCAGCTTCTTTACCTGGTTTTGTATTTACGACTCCACAGCCAACCATCACTTCTTTTTCGCCAGGCTTTGGCGGCACAGGTGCTACAGTTTCCATTGCCGGAACCCATTTAGCGGGTGCCACGTCGGTTAGTTTTGGTGGCGTGCCTGCCAGTTCATTTGTTGTGGTTTCCAATAATGCCATTACAGCAACAGTGGGTTCGGGGGCTTCGGGTAATGTGAGCGTTACTACAGCATCGGGTACGGATTCACTGCCAGGATTTACCTATATCCCGCCGCCGGCAGTTACTTCTTTTACTCCTGCGTCAGCAAAATATGGCACAACTGTAAACATAACGGGCAATAATTTAAATAATGTTACAGGAGTGAGTTTTGGCGGTGTGCCGGCACTTTCTTTTTCAATCGTTAATGCCACTACCATTACGGCAACAGTTGGAAATGGCGCTTCCGGCAATGTGGTTGTCACGTCGCCATACGGTTCAAGCACAATGAGTGGCTTTACATTCCTGCCTTCGCCGACAGTTACGTCGTTTACACCTCAGTCAGGTCCGCCCGGAACAACCGTTACCATTACTGGCATTGATTTTACCGGAGCGACCAGTGTTTATTTTAATGGGGAACCGGCTACTTCCTTTACGGTACTTTCTTCAACCACGATTCAGGCAGTGACGGGTATTGGCAATACGGGCAGCGTACAGGTTACGACACCCAATGGATTTGGTATTTCTAGTTCTTATTATACCTTTATTTATCCGCAGCCAACCATTACTTCATTTTCGCCAATGTCCGCCACCACTGGTGATGTGGTCAGCATCACCGGAACAAATTTTATCAAAGTTCAATCCGTACGTTTTGGCGGTGTTGCCGCAAGTTCTTTTGTTGTTAATTCCTCTACAAGTATAACCGCCACAGTAGGGGCAGGTGCTTCTGGTAATGTTGTTCTAACAACCGCAGGCGGACAAGCATCAATAGCCGGATTTACATTTGTGCAACCACCGCCTACTATCACCAGTTTTTTTCCGCAGTATGCTGCAAACGGTCATTCAGTTACTATTACTGGGAACAATTTTTTGAATACAACCGCCGTATCATTTGGTGGCGTGAGTGCTTCCTCTTTTGTCATCAATTCCAATACAAGTATCACCGCCATTGTTGGCAACGGTGCTTCGGGCAATATAGCCGTCACAACGCCTAGTGGAAGTGCCAATTCAACATTTTTTAATTACGATAATCCGAAGATTACATCCTTTAGTCCAGCTTCGGCTGCAGCAGGGACCGCCGTGATCATCACAGGTTCTGACTTTTACAATGTTTCTTCGGTGAAGTTTGGTGGTGTGCCTGCTGCTTCATTTACAATTCATTCGTCGAACAGTATCACGGCTGTTGTTGGCGCAGGGAATACGGGCGATGTCACAGTAACTACACAAGTAACCACAAGCCGCATGGGCGGATTTACTTTTATTTCTCCAACACCGGCTATTCATTCAGTTGTTCCAAGTATTGCCACTACAGGTACGACCGTTAAAATAACCGGCAATAAGTTTACAGGTGCCACAGCTGTTAGTTTTGGCGGTGTTACTGCTGTATCCTTTGTAGTCAATTCTGATTCGCTTATTACAGCCACCGTTGGTGCAGGTACCTCCGGTGATGTTTCTGTTACCACACCTTTGGGTGGTGTAACTTATCATGGATTTATTTATACCAATGCACCAGTGATTACATCAATTGTTCCTGGTTCAGCACCTGTTGGTGCTTCTGTAACCATTTCAGGTTTTAACTTTAATCCAACTGCAGTTGGTAATACAGTTTATTTTGGCTCTGTAAAAGCACCTGTTTTATCTGCTTCTTCAACATCTTTGGTGGTCACTGTTCCGGCGGGTGCAAGCTACCAGCCAATTAGTATTACTAATAATGGTTTAACAACTTATTCATCCAAGCCTTTTAATATAACATTTACGTCACTGGAAACGTTGAGCACAAGTGCTTTTGCACCAAAAATTGATTTGGCTCTTGGCAACAAACCATATGGTATGGCGATTGCGGATATTGACTTGGATGGCAAAAACGATGTTGCCGTTGCCGTTGGAAATCCATCGAACAACCTAAGCTTGTTTCAAAATACAAGTACGCCTGACAGTGTATCTTTTGCTCCGAAGAAGACGATTGCCTATAACAGATATCCCCAACAAACTATCTTCAGCGACATTGATGGCGATGGTAAACTTGACATGATAGTTGCAAATGGCTCCGATATGAACGGCGTTTCAATATTCAGAAACACAAGCACAAACAACAGTGTTTCGTTTGCCGATGAGTATCTTTTTAACAACTTACGCCTGGGTAATTTTAGTGTAGCTGCCGGTGATTTGGATGGTGATGGAAAGGTTGATCTCGCTGTTTTATCGCAATATTCAAAAGAAATTTATATCTGTAAAAATACAGGCCAGCCAGGAATAATTTCCTTTGCTTCACCTATTGTAAGATCTGTGAATGGCATGGGCTCGAATATTATTATCACCGATATGGATTTGGATGCAAAACCCGACCTGGTAATTTCTACTGTTGTTGGTAATGGAAGTCCATACGGGAGTCTTTTCATCTACCGCAATACCAGTTCCGCAACTGCAATTTCGTTTGACGCAGCAAAAGATTTTTCCACCTCGGGCAGTGCGGCATCGCTTGCTATTGCTGATATAGATAGTGATGGCAAAAGTGATGTAATAGTAACAAATCTATATCTTAATACATTTAGTTACCTGCGGAACGTTAGTAGTGTTGGCAACATTGCATTGGAGAGTAAGCTTGAATTTCTAACCTCACAACATCCATCTGGTATAACCGTTGCTGATCTGGATGGGAACAACAAACCAGAAGTTGTTATTTCAAATAATGGCAATTCAACAGTATCTGTATTTAGCAATACCAGTTCGAATAACACACTTTCATTTGCACCGAAATTTCAGATAACCACAGGTGATGGCCCATATACTGTAACAGTTGGTGATATGGATGCTGACGGTAAACCCGATATCCTGACGACAAATCAAAACGACGGTAGCTTTTCAGTGATAAGAAGTTTGGTGGACGGCTTTTTTGTTAGATCTTTTGTTCCTACTTCGGGTGGTGCTGGAACTATAGTAACAATTAAAGGTACACATTTCACTAATGTTACCGATGTTAGCTTTGGCGGTGTAGCCGCCTCTTCTTTTACGGTGGTGAATGATTCCACGATTACTGCGGTTGTTGCCAATGGTTCAACCGGGAGTGTAAGGGTAAAAACAGCTGCCGGCGAGGATTCACTTCAAACATTTACCTATACCTGCGACTCTGTGAAAGGCCCGGTTCCTGTCATTTCTTTAATCCGTGATTCAGTCCTGGTCAGTTCCCAGGCCAATTATTACCAATGGTATTACAACAATAATAAGTTGCCAAATGCCATTTCCAATTCATTGGTTTTCAAAAATGCCGGTTTCTATCACGTGGAGACAAGTGCGGATAGAACCTGCTGGATTCCTTCGTTCGATTATCCTGTTCTCATCGGCCGGAGTACAACACAGGACTCCCTGCAGCTATATGTGTACCCCAACCCCTCAACTGGCAATTGCATTGCGTATGTAAAGCTGCCACAAGTGGGCACTTCAGTCGCCTATGTCCAGGTATTCAATGTGACGGGTGTGCAGGTTTTTCAAACCAGCAAGTTGATCTTTTATGGAAATGAAATCAGGATCCCGTTCACCATATCGGCCAAAGGGACCTATTTTGTTAAAATGGTCGTTAACAACAAGGTCGTTCAGCAATCGATCATCATCATTTAATGTATTGTATGAAGAAGATTTCCTTCAGTTACCTCATGACCGTTTTGGTGATCTTGTTGAGCTGTGGCAAGAACAAGGATACTGAGCCCGATACCGGAAACAATGGCGGTGGTAATAATCAACAAAACACAAGTTGTGTACTGACCACGATTTCGCAGGTAAACAGCGGAGCCGGTGCCGAATCGTCCTTATCTGCATTTTACAACAGCAATAACAATGTTACCAGTTTGGTTGTCTATGATAGCGTCAATAGAGCAAAAAGCTTTGAAGCTAGTTTCTCCTATATCACAGCCGACTCTGTCAGGATAAGCCCCTATCAATACCTGCGACTAGACGGCAACAAGCGGGTTATACGCTTTGTTACAAAATCAGATCTCTCTGATCCTGCTCATGCCGATACATATGTCTTTGAGTACTCCTACAACAGTGATGGCTATCTTGCAAAAAAGGATCTTTTTATCAATGGTTCAACAAGGGCAAACTTCAGCACAGCCTACACTTATGCCAATCAACAGTTAACGGGTTGCCTCATGACAACGCCCAGCGCAGGTAACCAAAAGGTGTTGGAATCAACTTTGTCTTACGACAGCAAAACGACGATCAAAAACTGGATGTATACATTCCCGGATGCCATGGAAGGTTACCCTTATCTAACTGTTCTCAATTTTGGAAAACATGTTGTGAACCCATTAAGTAAAGTTGTCACCAAAATATACAACCCTGCTTCCGGAGTTTTGCTTGACACATGGACCACCAGTTATGACAACTATCAAACTGATGCCAATGGGCATGTGCTGTCCGGCGTTGCAACAGGAGATCTGCAACAAGGAATAGCATCATTTTATGGCAAAACAAATTTCTACTACACTTGTCATTGATGATAGTTCACTTTCAATTAATGGCAAAAATATTTTTGTCCGAAGTAAACCAAACGATAAACCGATATAAACCAGACAGCCATTACAAAAATTAGTAAAGCCCGGCAGCCATTATAATGGCTCAAAGCACACAATCGAGTAGACGAAAAGCCCCAGAGAAAAGCCCCGGTACACACATCATGTACCGGGGCTTTTAGTTCTACTCCTTGTTGACCGAATGGCTGCCCAAGCCACTGGATGGAGCGGGTAGCCATGGCGGTGGCTAGCTTGACACAGGGAAACTCTTTAGGGAATTGTTGGTGGATCAGACTCCGGCTAATGCATTTTTTTGAATAATTTCATTCGTTTCATTTTTATAGATATTTTCGTTTCACTCATTGATTTTCAAAGCCATTAAAACAAATTAGCACTAACGATGACTTCCTTATTTCAGCAGAAAGTGATTGGTGTGTCCCTTTTTGCAGTAGCTGCTTTATGTCAAAAAGCTTCTGCCCAATCGTCACTTTCCCTAATTGGTCTTTCGTCTTTTCAATCTTCCGGGCCTTCCTGGAAATTAGCCGGAGATGTTTCTGCCGATCTTAGCCAGAACAATGTGTTGCAAACAACACCTGGTACCGGTGTATTGGTAAATCTTCCCAGCCAGCAAATTCATGGCGCCGATCTGTTGACCAATTTCCAGCACGGTGACCTGGATTTGGAATTGGACTACATGATGGCCAAGGGTTCTAACTCGGGCATTTATTTGCAGGGCCGTTATGAGCTTCAGTTGTTGGACAGCTGGGGCGTAAAAAGCCCTAAATACAGCGATAATGGCGGTATTTATGAACGCTGGGATGAGAGCCGCGGCAAAGGACTAGAGGGGTATGAAGGCTATGCACCCCGTCAAAATGTAAGCCGTGCGCCCGGCCTGTGGCAGCATTTAAAGGTTTCCTTCCAGGCGCCCCGTTTTGATGGAGCCGGCAAAAAAATTGAGAACGCAAAGATTTTGCGTATAGAATTGAATGGCGTAACCATTCATGAAAACGTTGAACTGTTTGGCCCTACCCGTGGTAGTATGGGCAGGGAAGCAGCCCTCGGCCCCCTGCGTATACAGGGCGATCATGGCGCCGTTGCATTTAAAAATGTTAATATAAAAAACTTCGACAAGCCCCGTCCGGAACTGTCGGATGTAAAATATTCAGTTTACAAAGGAAAATTTGAAGCAGAACCGGATTTTGCCAAGCTGAAGCCGGAAGCGGAAGGCACTTTAGCTGCACTTTCTTTAAATGTAAAAAACAAACTGAACGGAGAGGGTTTGATCCGTTATACCGGCAATTTACAGGTAAAAGAGTCCGGAACCTATCAGTTCAATTTAAATGTAAGCGGCGGTGGCGGCCTGCTTCAAATCAATAATCAAACCGTAATCCCCACCGGAGGAAGAAGTGGCGAGATCGCACTTCCTGCAGGCAATCTGCCCTTTGAACTTTTATTTGCCAAATCGGCCAGCTGGGATAGGTCGGCTTTAGGATTGACGGTTGCCGGTTCCGCCATTCGTGATTTCCTCCTCAGCGAAGCCGCTATTGCGGGTCCAGGGGTTGATCCTATTTTGGTGGATGCACCGTCCAATACCATTCTGAGAAGCTTTATGGATATTCCCGGAGGCCCCAGAGTAGTGCATGCAGTAAACGTGGGTAGTGCAGAACAGTTGCATTATACCTATGATATGGACAAAGGCGCTATTGTGCAGCAATGGCGCGGTGGTTTCCTGGATGCCACACCCATGTGGCACGAAAGAGGTGATGGTTCTTCCCGTCCTTTAGGAACGGTTCAACGATTTGGCAAGCCAGTGCTTGCAATTGCCCGGCTTTCTTCTGCCCAGGCAGACTGGCCCGAGGATACCGCGGCAACTGGTTTTCAACCCAAAGGTTACGATCTGGATGAAGTAAACCGTCCCATATTTAATTACTCCATTTATAGCTCCATGGTTTCCGATATCATCCGCGTAGTCAATAATGGGCAGGGATTGCAAAGAGAAATCAACATTCAGAATCCGGGCGAAAACTTGTATGTGCGTTTGGCGGAAGGCAAAACCATTGAAGCCAGGCCCAACGGCACTTACCTGATTGATGATAAATCATATTATTTACAGATCAATGATGCAGGAGGCGCAGAACCGGTCATTCGTGAAAAGAATGGTCGTAAAGAACTGATCGTTCCTGTAAAAAACAAAGTAAGCTATTCAATTCTTTTTTAATTTCTGATTGCTACAATATATGAATCAAGTATTCAAGAATGCTTTATCGAAAACAGTAAAACTTTTTTCGGCTTCATTTTTATCGATTGGTTTGGCTGCACCGGTCTTTGCCCAGGAGGCTGCAAAAGAAGAAGACTTCTTTAAAATTATCCGAGTAAATGCTCCCGAAGGAGTGATCCTGGAAGTGGGTGGACTGGCCGTTTTACCTAATGGTGACCTGGGCGTTTCTACCCGCAGGGGCGATATCTTTATTGTTGAAAACCCAACCACACAGCGTCCATATTTCCGCAAGTTTGCTTCAGGTTTGCACGAAGTGCTAGGCCTAGCCTACAAAAATGGCGCCTTGTATTGCGCACAAAGAGGCGAGCTGACCAAGCTGATTGACAGAAATATGGACGGCAAGGCCGACCGGCTGGAAACTGTTTATGCCTGGCCGCTTTCCGGCCATTATCATGAGTACAGTTTTGGCCCTAAATTGGCGCCTGATGGCACTTTCTTTGTTTCCGGCAACGTTGCTTTTGGAAATGAGGAATGGTATCGGGGCGAAAGCCGTGTGCCCTGGAGAGGCTGGATGATGAAGATCTCCGAAGACGGAAAAATGGAACCCTTTGCCACAGGTTTTCGCTCCCCTTGCGGCCTGGGCATGATCGACGGCGAATTGTTTTATGTGGACAATCAGGGCGACTGGATCGGCTCAGGGGGACTGGTGCATGTGAAAAAAGGTGCATTTATGGGCCACCCGGCCGGACTTCGATGGACCGGCATGCCGAATTCTCCACTTACATTAACCACCGAGCAATTATATGCCCATGTAAACCCGCGGCAGGTAAAAAATGACCAGGGCCGCTATATCAAGCCGGAGAATGTTGTCAATGAAAAGTTTGTAACATTAGCCGAGGTGAAAAAGGAAATCCCCGAGATCCAATTGCCCTCCGTTTGGCTGCCCCATGGTGTTCTTGGTATCTCCAACTCTGAAATTGTAAAAATTCCGGAAGGAGCCTTTGGACCCTTTGAAGGACAGCTTCTGATTGGCGACCAGGGACAGAGCAAGATCAGCCGTGTGTTTATGGAAAAAGTGAATGGCGAGTTTCAGGGCGCTGCCTGGGAGTTCCGCCAAGGTTTTCAATCGGGCGTATTGCGTATGGCCTGGGCAAAGGATGGCTCTTTGTTTGTAGGTGAAACCAACCGCGGATGGGGATCGGCCGGTGAAGAGAATCAGGGCCTTCAGCGTTTGGTATGGAATGGCCGTATTCCTTTTGAAATGAGAGCCGTTCGCGCCATGCCTGATGGCTTTGAAATTGAATTTACCAAGCCTGTAAATAAGAAGTCGGCCGAAGACATTGCTTCTTACTCAGTGGAAAGCTTTACCTATAAATACCATCCAGTGTATGGAAGTCCTACTGTGAACGCTCAAAAATGTAAGGTTAAAGGCGTAAAAGTTTCTGCCGATGGTATGAAAGCCAGGATCATTGTAGATGGTCTGCGCCAATACTATATTCATAACATTACCCTGGATGGCGTGCGTGATCTGGAGGATTCCTATTCACTGGTGCATCCTACAGCTTATTATACACTCAATAATGTTCCTGAGGGTCAGAAATTATCAATGAGTGAAGTAAGCACTAAAAATTCAGGCGGAACTGCAAAGAGCAATAGCGCATTTGCGGCCACAACTCTGGCTAAGGGTGGTACATCACTGAAAACACCTGATGATCCTAATGCAAAAGCAGACGCGAAAAAAACAACAGCAGCTACAGCAAAAGGTGTTGCTGATGTTAAACCCCTTTTGGCTAAATACACTTGTAATGCCTGCCATAATGCCGACAAGCGCCAGGTAGGACCTGCATTTAAAGATGTGGCTAAAAGAAATTACAGTATCGAAAAGATAGTTAGTCTTATTTATAATCCGCAGCCTCAGAATTGGCCTGGCTATGCCACAGAAATGCCGCCTATGCCACAGGTGCCCAAGGAAGATGCAAGGAAAATTGCAGCCTGGATCAAATCGTTGTCTGCAAGTAAGTAAGCTATTACATTCAAAAAGAAAAACTATGAATAAAGGATTATCTGTAATTATTGGTGTAACCAGTATTTTGTGTGCCTGCTCCTCTTCAAAAATGGGCACATCCGCCACACAGCTCAATACCTTAACCAAGCAGGAAAAAAAAGAAGGCTGGGAGCTGCTGTTAGATGGCAAAACAACCAATGGCTGGCATACCTACAACCGGGACACTGTAAGCAAAAACTGGAAAGTGGTGGATGGTGTTTTAATAATGGATCCTAAGGCCAAAACTTCGAGTGGAATGGAGGATCTGATCACCAACAATGAATATGAAAATTATGAACTTTCATTAGAATGGAGCATATCAGAGCAAGGCAATAGTGGGATTATCTTCAATGTAAAAGAGAGTCCTAAATTTGGCAACACATTTGTAACCGGCCCTGAAATGCAGATCCTCGATAACATCAAAGCCAGTGATAACAAACAGGAAAATCATCTTGCAGGATTGCTGTATGATATTCATGGAACTGCAGCCATGTCAAAACCCAAACCGGTTGGTGAATGGAACCTGGCAAGGATCATGCAAAAAAATGGTCATCTGACTTTTTATTTCAATGGTGTAAAAACACTTGATGTGCAGCAGGGAAGTGAAGAATGGAAGAATATGATAGCCAGAAGCAAATTCAAAACCTGGACAGACTTTGCTTCTGCAACTAAAGGAAAGATCGCTTTGCAGGATCATGGTTATGAAGTGGCTTTCAGAAATATCAAGATCAGAAAGATCTGATTTCCACTCAGTAAAAAAAACAAAAGCAGGTTATTGCGTTCAAAGGGCGTAATAACCTGCTTTTTTATTAATTCCTAAAAAGGGTTATTTAATGGTCTTTTTGGCGGAAATTAGAGTTTAAAAAGGTTCATCCTTTTTGCCTTGACTATGGCCGGGTTTACGGCTTTTTACTAAATTAATACTGCGGTAATGAGTAAAATATTCCATAGCCTCAAAAACACATTTATAGAAGGTGCCATATTCTTGTTACCCTTGCTCATCGTTTTTGTAGTGCTAACAAAAACAACTGAGGCTTTAAGAGGCCTTTCGACAAAAATCGCCAGTTTATTTGGATTGAAAAGCTTTATTGGCATTTCGGGCGGCACAATCATCAGTGCGCTCATCATTATTTGTATTTGCATGCTATGTGGCTTTTTTTCAAGGTATTCCTATTTTAAATCACTGTACGAATGGATGGATAACGGTCTACAAAAACATCTTCCCGGATACACCTTATACAGGGAAATGGCAATGGAGACGCTCGAAATCAGGGAGGAGGTTTTGCCTTTTGAAAATGCCGCATGGATAGAAAAGGACAATAGGTGGCAACCTGGATTTGTGGTTGATTCCTCAACTGATAACAAATGCATCGTTTTTGTTCCAACTGCTGGAAATGTAAAAGAAGGGGAAATATATCTTATTGAAAGCAATAAAGTTCATTCATTGCCGCATGCAGATCTAAAAGCTTTCCGGACGAGTATCAATAACCTGGGAAAGGGGCTTTTGAACTTTGAAGGAGGCGATCCTCTTCAAGCTACCAGTGAAGAGGATGATAGTATAAGACGTTGAAAAATTGAAGAAATTAAAATGATCTATATAATACAACTCATTTACATTAAAGAAGGGCAAGAGGAAGTGTTTCATCAATTTGAAGACATTGCTATACCAATCATTTCAAAGTATAACGGTCGGCTTTTATTGCGAATCAGACCCGACGAAAACTCCTTTATTGAGTATTGTATCGACAAGCCATACGAAATACACTTTGTTGAGTTTGGCATTGAGCAAGATTTTGAAGCCTTCAAACAAGACGAAGAGCGAAATAAATTTTTACATTTAAAAGACCAGTCCATAAAGACTTCAATATTAATCCAAGGAACAAAACTTTGACGAAACGAAAACGCGAGCAACCGTCTGGGATTTGGAAGAAATGGCCGTTATTCAAAGAAATTAAGAATATAAACAAAGGCGTCCAGATTTTGAGGTTTTAGAGCGGATGAGTACCTTTAAAGCGACAGACCCTTATACACATAGTGACGTTACCGGTAATTGTTCAAAAATGTATTTATTCCAGAGGATTTATCAATCAAGACATTTCGTTTTAATACCTATTATTTCCACTTTATTTATACAGTGTCAATCAAATTCCATCTCCTGCAAGGACATTAAAAACGGGAAGTTTCAATTTTACTCCAAACGGTCAGGTGAGCGCTACCTGGTGATCAGGCAAGACACCTTACAAAAGGAGCTGAATATAAATACCGGAGACACCTCCTATTGGAAAGTAAAATGGCTGAGTGACTGTACCTTTTCTGCCACTTATCTTTCAGGGGGCCCTGAAAAGACTGAAGAAGAGAAAGACTTTTTGACCCGACATCAAACGGTGGTGCAGATTTTAAAGATCACCCCGACGTATTACATCGTTGAGGGGAGCCTTGATTCCATCAACTCCGATATGAGCATTGTGGATACGATTTGGATTAAGGGGAAATAAGCTTTCTTTTTATTTTATTAGTCGCCTACATTTTTTTTCATGGCGGAAATTTGTTCACGGGTACCGAAAACGATCACTTTCATGCCATGAGATATGATGATAGTGTCCGGGGGGTTTATATTGAACCTGCCTTGTTCGTCTTTGATACCAATGCAGTTTACACCGGTTTTTTTCCAGTTCATGATTTCCTTCAATGACTTATCCCTGACGTGCGGTGGCAACTGATCATAATTCACGGCTTCTATATGGATGGCCTCCCCCTCCTCACCAGACAAGAAGTCAATGAATTCAATTACATCTGGCTTTGATACCAGGGTGGCCATATGTGTGCCGCCAATCATATCCGGCATGATCACATTGTTTGCACCAGCTTTATATAACTTGGCGGTGGCACCATGACTGGAAGCTCTCCCTATGATTTGCGCTTTAGGGTTCAAGGACCTTGCCGATAAGACAATAAATACATTATCAGCATCCTCAGGCAGGGTTACGAGTATCGCTTTTGCTCTTTCGACACCAGCCTGGACCAAGATCTCATCATCAGTTGCGTCTCCTACTAAGTAAACACATTTTGGGTCATGCAGCAGGTAATGGTCCAGCGTATTGTGATTTTTTTCAATTACCACGTAATCAATTTTGTGTGCTCTCAATGTTTTGGCAGCCTGCTGCCCATTTCTGCCAAAACCACAAATAATCACATGGTTTTTCTTTTGTTCCAAAGCCTGCATAAGACGTTTCGTTTTAAAATATTGAGACAGTTCGCCACTTACAACGTACTGCGTTAATTTGGCTAGTAAATAAGAGATCGTTGAAAAAGAAGCAATGATAAAAATTACATTAAATATCTTTCCCTGCTCAGATAAAGGCCTTATCTCATGATAGCCTATTGTAGTAATGGTAATCATTGCCATATACAATGCATCCAACAGGCTGAAACCTTCAATAATAATATAGCCGCAAACACCAAAAATGATAATAGCGAGGATCATCAGGAACCATCTCTTGAAGGGAGGCGTCTTTACAAGTTGTGGCATATCAATGGCTTGGAAGGCTATTAATGAATTGAAAACGGATATCAAATATCACCAGAAGTTTATAGGAAAGCAAAAAATTATGGAGTTTGCTTCCTATATTGTAACGAATGTAACTTACAACTTCTACCTACGAACACAATGGCAAGCGGTCAAGCATTTATCGAAAATCTGATCAATATCCTTGATATCATCTCAGAACAAAGAACAATATCAAAGGGTGAATTTCTTATCAGGGAGGGACAAATTGAAAAAAACCTTTATTATATCGAAACAGGTGCGGTCAGGGTTTTTCATTTGTCTGAGTTTGAAGAACAAACCATTCGCTTTGGATATGAAGGTTCATTTATCAATTCATTGTATTCATTTATCAAGGGCACGCCCTCAGAATTTTATATTGAAGCGCTTAGAAAATCGACATTAAGGGTTATTTCCAAAGGCCAGCTTTTAGATATCGTCAATGAAAGCAATGAACGCCTGAAACAATACAACTCCTTACTTGAAACTTTGGTGTGCCAGCAAATTGAAAGAGAAATCGACCTGCTCACTGTTTCACCTTCGGAAAGATTAAGGCGGGTTTTGGAAAGGAGTCCCAACCTGTTCCAGGAAATACCTTTGAAATACATTGCGTCTTACCTTAGAATGACACCGGAAACTTTGAGCAGGATCCGGAATTCTTGATCTCAATCAAGGAAGCTGTTATCTTTTGTTTTCAGCTTTGCATCAAACAAAATCAATTATGCAAATACAGACACACCTTCTCATTGAAGACCTCCTCAACAGAACAGAAAAGGCTACCAGGGCTGTCAAGAGATTTAAAGAATTGTCTATTGAGCAATTGAATTACAAGAAGAGTGCAACAGAGTGGAGTGTATTGGAGTGTATTGAGCACTTGAATCTATATGGTGACTTTTACCTAGTAGAAATCGAAAAGCAAATATTGGCTCATAAGAGCAAAGCACCATCAACTGTTTTTAAAAGCGGCTTGCTTGGTAATTATTTTGCCAACCTGATGCAGGTAAAAGATGGGAAGGTGAATAAAATGAAGTCGCCGAAAGATAAAAATCCTGTCAACTCGGTCTTGACGCCAACGACCTTAGACAGGTTCCTCAAGCAGCAGGAACGATTGAAGTCGTTGCTGATACAAGCACAGCATGTTGATCTTACGAAAACGAAAACAGCTATTTCGCTGACAGGGTTGGTCCAACTACGGCTTGGCGACACCTTCCGCTTTTTTGTTTATCACATTGAAAGGCATGTATTACAAGCGGAGAGAATCCATGCAGGCAGGACGAGCCCGCATTTATCAACATCAACTGTAGGGTAATACCCTAACTGGCTTCAGCCGGCTTATCAGCTTTCCCGTTTACCGTAAAGACATAGTTGCTGCTATCTGCTTTAATGCTGCATGCCACCTCTGCACCAATTGGTATTATGGCTAATTCATTGGAAGCTAATGTTGTACCGTCAATGGTGCGTATTCTTAGGAGCAATTAGGGTTTACTTAGGTGAAAGGAGTGGTGGGCATAGGTGGTGCCAGATATTAAACAACATCTTCATTTTTGAGCCAGAAGGTGCGCACAGCGTCCAATTGCTCAAAATCCAGTTCATCGTCTACTTCGGTTTTACTCCTGTCGTCCCTATAAGTAAACTGGCGGGATGGGCCATGTGCGGGCTCCAGGGTAAATTCGTAAGTTTCTGGTCCGGTATTGTGTACTATAACGTGCGTTCCGCTTTCCAAGGTAAACGCGATTGGATAATGCTTTACCATAAAATTGAATTTATATTCTAAGTTAGGAAGTAATAGGGCAATGTGCAATGGCGAGGTAGTGAATTGTGAAAATGGGTTGTAAGGTTGTAAATTCCGTAATACAATCAGTATTTTTGGCCATTAAGATAGTACCGTGGCTGATAGAATTTTATTGCTCCCTGATAATATTGCCAACCAGATAGCCGCCGGCGAGGTGATTCAAAGACCTGCCAGTGCGATCAAGGAATTGCTGGAAAATGCTGTTGATGCCGGCGCAACAGAGATCAAACTGATCATCAACGATGCCGGTAAGTCGTTGATACAGGTTATTGACAACGGCAGCGGCATGAGTGAGACTGATGCCCGTATGTGTTTTGAGCGGCATGCGACTTCCAAGATCAAAAATATTGACGATCTATTTCATGTCCGAACAATGGGTTTCCGTGGCGAGGCGTTGGCCTCCATTGCAGCTGTTGCCCAAGTGGAATTACGCACCAGAAAGGCGGATGCTGAAGTGGGCACTTATATAGAAATAGAAAACAGCGTGGTGACCAAGCAGGAACCAGTGGCGGCCCCAGTAGGCACTTCCATCGCCATGAAGAACCTGTTCTTCAATGTTCCGGCGAGGCGCAACTTTCTCAAAAGAAATGCAGCAGAAATGCGCCATATTATTGACGAATTCATGCGGGTTGCGCTGTCATTTCCCAACATCTTCTTTTCACTCACCAGTAATGGGCAGCAACTTTTTCACCTGGATGCAGGTACACTGAAGCACAGGGTGGTACAGCTGCTTGGCAATAATTACAATACTAAGCTGGTATCAGTGAAGGAGCATACGGATTACTTGAATATTTACGGGTTTGTGGGTAAACCAGAGACTGCCAAGAAGACACGTGGCGACCAGTACTTCTTTGTGAACAACCGTTTTATCAAGAGCGGTTACCTGAATCATGCTGTTATGAGCGCTTACCAGGAAATGATCGCTCCTGACAGCTTTCCCATGTATGTGCTTTTTATTGACCTGGACCCGACGCAGGTGGATGTGAATGTGCATCCTACCAAACAGGAAATCAAATTTGAAGACGAAAAGATCGTGTATGCATTTGTGCAAGCAGCGATCAAGCATGCATTGGCACAATTCAGCATCACGCCCACGCTGGACTTTGATTTAGATGCTTCTATCCAAGGCCTGGAGTCTGTTCAAAAGCCATTTACGGAAGAAGACAAGAGCAGTACCCAATCATCTTCTATTTTTCAAAGCTTTACACAGGCTAACCAGGCACATGCAATTGAACCAGGCAGAGGAGCAGAAAGCCTGGAAACTGGTCTTCAGAACTGGCGATCTGACTTAGGAACACTGGGAGCGGGGAGTGCAGCAAGGGAATTGGGAAGCGGGAATACAGGATTTGGAAGCTGGAGTGGAGGCCCAGGAAGTAGAGGAGGAAGCAGCTTTGGCGGTGGAAGTAATCTGGGTGGATTTCCCATGCAGGATTTTAAAAGTCCCAGCAATGAGCGTGTGGAACCGGTTGATGAACCGCCTTTTATCCACAGGCAAAGCAGCTTGAATTCAGAACTTCAATCATCAAATAATAAGATCCAGAATGCATTTCTGACGCAGTTGTTCTTTTCCTATATATTGCTGCCGTCAGAGAACGGTTTCCTATTGATTCACCAGCAGTCGGCGCACGAGCGGATCATTTATGAGCGGCTACAGCAGTCGATGCAGGGCAAACCTATTGCTACCCAACGCAGCCTGTTCCCATCCACTATAGAATTAACGCCGGGTGATGCCGTTTTGCTTACAGAGTTATTACCCAGTCTTCAACAAATGGGCTATACTATTGAGCCGTTTGGAAAGAATGCTTTTGTAATCCAGGGAGCGCCGGCAGATGTGGTGAATGGAAATGAAAAAGTGATCCTGGAGAAAATACTGGAGCAATACAAACATTTCAATACCGACCTGCGCCTATCGAAGCGAGAAATGCTGCTGCGGTCTGTAGCAGCCCAACAAGCCATTAAAGCAGGTGTGCCACTTAACGAAAGTGAAATGCAGCACCTTGTAGCAGAACTGTTTACATGTGGCCAGCCCAATACGACGCCATCAGGCCGGCCAACTTATATGGAGTTCAAAAAGGACCAGTTGGATAAGATGTTTGGGAGGTAAGTGAGTTTGAAGTTTGGAGTTTGAAGTTTGAAGTTTGGAGTTGCCGTGAATGTTGATTTCATCTTACTTCTACATTTATTTTATCGCTGTTGTGGGTGAACCAGCCTCCGTCGGAGCCGATGGCGAAACGGAGGAAATATTTACCTTTTGGTAGTTGCAACGGCAGGGTAAAAGCGTGTGCTTCTTTTTGAACCAGTTGTTGTAAGGTTATGTTCGCAGGAATATCTTTTAACAGGCTGTTCATTTCAAATACGCCCAGTTTTACAGGGAAGTCTATTTGAGGGTGTTGCTGCAAATAACTTTTGTAGTATGGGGGTACAGAAACTGTTGCCTTTATGTTCAACGGCTCGTTTTCACCGATGGTGTAGTTGCGTTCTTCTGCCTTTATCATGATCTTGGTAAAAGAATGAAAGCTGCTGTCATAGCTGTAATGAATGACACCCACAGAAGAAGGTATAGAATCCTGCATTGCCAAAGAATCATTTGCATCCCATATAAAAACCGGTTTGCCTAATAAAGAATCTTCCACCGGCCAGAAATTATAATTGTTGCGGCGCTTGTTGTATTCATTCAAGGAATAGGTGGGCTGCCCTGAGTAAAACCAATACTTAGATGCCTTCTGGTAGGAACTACTCAATACAATAGGCAGGCCGTTTGTTTTCTGCCGCAATACCTGGGGCCATTCCTTATACTGGTGAAAGCGGTCCCGAACTGCCTTGCCTGGCACCAGGTCAACCACCATCAAGAACCTTGCTGCCAGCACTATCACCAAAGTAATAGGTGCCAGGCGGAAAACCCATTGTCTTGCTTTGACATGTTTGAGTACATACTGGTGGCTTAATACAATAATGCCAATAATCGCCGGGGCGGTCCAGTTGGCTTCTACACGGCCGCGAAAACTACTCAGGAAGAAAAAGAAGAAGATGCCGATGGCAGTATATTTCAATGCTCTTTCTGTGTCATTTGCCGGGCGATACATAAAAGTGGCCGGCCAGAAGATGAGGCCAGCCAAAGGACCTGCAATCAACAGTTGTCCTGCGATATAATCGAGTGTAAAGGAAACTTTGTAAGGATTGACATTGCTTTCGAACAAGTGATAACGGAAGCTGATCCAGTCGTGCTGATATTGCCACCAAAGGTGCGGCACATAGAGTGCCAGTGCGATCAATCCGGCTGCGTACACTTGCCAGCGTTTCAACAGTTTCAGATTGGACAGCAGGGTGAAGAAAATAATCAGTACAGCATGGTATTTACTATATAGCAAACCTGCTACGACAATTGCCAGCAAGACTGTATTGGAAATTGTGGACTGCTGTACAAACTTTCTGTATGCCAGGAAGAAAAGTGCCGTAAAAAACATCAGGGGGATATCGGGTACAGCCATGAAGCCTGAAATCTGAAGAACTGCTGTGCAGAGACAGATTGCATAGAACAGGGCGGTATTTTTTTGCTCTATAAGAAGTTCGCACAGGTAAACGGTGAGTGTGCTGAGCACCACGATGAAGAAGCGCACACCCAGTTCACTGGCAAAAATGGCATAGCCCATTTTGATGATCAGAGCAGTCATGGGCGGATGGTCGAAGTAACCCCAGTCGAGAAATTTGGAGAACATCCAGTAATAAGCTTCATCGTCCTGCAGCTCTGTAAAGCCGGCTTGCAGCCAGTTGATCAAAATCCAGAGACCATAAAAAAGCAGGCGGTGATGTTTTGGTAATTGTTTCATGAAGAGGTGCTATTGAAATATTGTTAATGGGAGCCGGTTGCAAATTCGCGATCAATGATGTTGATGGCTGATTGGAGGCGTTCGGTGTAGGAGCCGGATACAATGGCCCATTTATAATGGCTGTTTACCAGCAGGTCTTTATACATTTTGAATAATTTCTTTCTAAACTCCAGGTCGGGATATTCACGCAGTTCGTCCTTCACCCAAGGCAGATCCACATTACAAAGCAGATGCAAATCGTACTGGCGGGTAGCAGCTTGTTTCAATATCCAAGTATGGCAATCGCCGAAGACCACTTCGCACCAGATCTTCATTACATTCATGTCGGTGTCGATGAAGAGAGGGCGTGGTGAATGGTGAATGGTGAATGGTGAATCATCAGAAATATTCTCATTGACCATGGAGGTGTATTTATCTTCCAAGGTAAGCTGGCTTTTGGCTATGAGCAGGAGGTCGTCGTATGTATAGGGCCGTTTGATCTGGAGCAGGAATTCACGGGCATACTCTGGACACCAGATCGTGTTGTAATGCGCGGCCAGTTGTGCACACAAGGTGCTTTTACCTGTGGACTCCGGTCCCAGGATGACGATTTTCCTTATGTTTTTCATGCGCCTTCCCATTCAAGTATTACTTTACTGCGCTGTTTCAGAGCCCGTTCTCTCCATTCCATTAAGCCGAAAACAGCCATTATGAAGAGTACGATGTAGAAGACGCTGGTAAATACGAAGCCTTTTACAAAGTATAAAGGCACAGATGCCATGTTGGTAGCAAGCCACCAGTACCAGCTTTCTACTTTCTTTTTAGCCATCAACCACATACCAGTATAAGCTGTGGCAGAAGCAAAAGCATCAGCAGCGGGAATTACTCCAGGGTAGAAGTAATTTTTCAGAAAAACCAGGGCAAAGAAAATGACAATATATAATACTGTACAAAAAGATAGTTGCTGTATCCATTCTTTTCTATCGGAGTACGTAATGTGTAATATGTGGTGGTGCTGTTTGTCTTTCCTGGCCCAAAGCACCCAGCCGTAAATACTCAAAACTGAATAATAGATATTCACGCTGGCTTCTCCTATCAAATGACCTTTGAAGCTGAGGTAAACATATATGATCGTACTTATAAGGCCTACAGGGTAAACGAGTATATTTTCTTTCTTAGAAAACCAAACTGAGGCGATACCGGCTATAACTGCTATGTACTCCAGTAAAGATGTTTGCTGCATGCCGGTGACAAACTGCTGCCAAAACTCTTGCAAAGACATGGTGTGAAGGTAGGACGCGAATGTGATAATTTGTAAATGATATCATTTGAAAATGAGTGATTTAGCAATTCCATAAAACGGGACAGTCAGTAAAAATGTGTCAATAGAGCGGCTGGTTCACTATTTATTAATTTGCAAATTGAAAAAATAGCTTGAACTTCTCACTTCAAACCCCAAACCAAATATTATGACTACTGAAACCACATTGACTACCCAACAGGTAGCCGACCATCTTGTAGAACTTTGCCGCGAAGGCAAGTTTGGAATTGCTCAAGACGAATTATATGCAGAGCATGCAGAAAGTATTGAGCCCGAGCATGCAGAAGGATTGCAATCCGTAAAAGGTATTGATGCCATTAGGAAGAAAGGCCAGCAGTTCCAGGAAATGGTAGAAGAAACGCACGACGTATCCATCACCAACCCGATTGTTGCCGGCAACTACATTAGTTTAGGATTGACCCTTGAAGCGACCTTTAAAGGCAGGGGCCGTTCAAAGATGGAAGAACTGGCTGTATATGAAGTAAAAGATGGAAAGATTGTAAAAGAGCAGTTTTTCTATTAAAAGACTGCAAGATTTATTTACTTATTCTATTAAATCACAAACCCTGTCAATGACAGGGTTTGTGATTTAATATTTATTGCCGCGGTCTTATTCAGCTTCGGCCACAACTTCCTTAACTTCAGGAATCATGCGTTTCATCATTCCTTCGATCCCAGCTTTCAAGGTGATCATACTTGACGGGCAACCAGAGCAGCTTCCCTGTAACATCAGGTTTACTACACCATCGTCATAGCTTTTAAACTGGATAGCGCCGCCATCCATTTCAACTGCCGGGCGTACATAGTTGTCCAGAAGTTCTTTGATACGTTTTACCACATCGGTGTCATCTGCATCTACGGCATTACTGCTTTCTGGCTTGATGGCAGCCACTTCATCTTCATTCACTACCGGCTTGCCTTCTTCCAGGTATTCTTTCAAGAACTGGCGGATGGCAGGAATTACATCATTCCAATCAGTTTCAGGCGTTTTTGTCAGCGTAACAAAGTTTGACGCAACAAACACCGCTTTAATAAAGGGGAATCCAAACAGTTCCAACGCCAAAGGCGAGGGTTTCGCACTTTCCACATCTGGGAAATCGATGCTTTTACCAGGATAGAGGAGTTTGTTGGCCACAAACTTCATTGTTTCCGGGTTGGGCGTCATTTCGGTGTATATGCTGATGATGGGATTTCCGGTTTTAATCATAATAACACAGTTTAAATAGCAAATTTACAAACTATTGTGCCAAGATTAAGGTTTCAAATTCGAAAGAAAGCTTAATATAGGCTGAGGCTATTTAAAAGTATACTTCACGGTAACCGTTGTATAGAGCATATTTTTACCATATTCGGATTGTTCAGGCTGGTCGGGTAGTTGTATAAGGTTTTGAGGGATCACGTAGGCAGGTGTAACCAAAACCTGGAACTTATCTTTTGAATAGATCAGAGGCAGGGAGGCTTCGTAGGAAAGAATATTGAATGCCTGGATTTGTTCGGTCACCTGCTGCTCACGCCTGTTTAACACGCCACCGGTTTTCTTTTTATAAGAGCGAGTAAAATTTTGAGTGCCGGCATTTACAAATAATGAAGGATTCAAGACCAAAACACTTTGGCCACGCTGCATGCGGAAAATATGATCCAATCCGGCGGTAGCGCCGAAGTCGATCTTATCACTAAATTTCATATCGCCACCCGCAGTGATATTTACTACTTTATTTAAAAAACTAAAGCTGGCACCAGTTTGTGCTTTCAATGCGGATTGCACCAATTGGCTGCTTTCCTTGTAAAAAGGTTTCATTGCATAGAGATGGGACAGCCATTTATTGGAACTGTATAGGTAGCCGATCGTTGCCACTGACCCGGCATATTCCAGCGCTGAAATTTGATTGTGCACAAAAACAGGGGCAGCATTGATATATACCTTTGGAGAGAACCAGAGTTCTGCCATCGGAAAGATCCCGCTGCTTGTCATGCTGTCCGTTCGGCCATAATAGTTTAACCCGCTGTTGTAGTTCAGGCTGATCTTGAAGGCCAGCCCTTTTTCTCTGGTACTGTCTTGAACATCACTTTCCTGGGCGTTAGCACTGGATATAAAAATGCAGGCTATTAATATAATAGAGAAAATATTTTTCATCATGTGGGGCTTTAAAAATACATCCCACCCGGTTAAGGAATGGGATGTTGCGTGTGTGATTAAGAGGGAACGGAGTGTTTTCGTAAGTTAATGACCTAAATTTTATTCTTTTTTGCCTGCCTTAGCGGAGGTCTTAGTTTTCAATTTTCCCTGGCCAGAAACACTGTTTTTGTCAGCCTGAACATTTACATCTGAAGAAGTTTCAGACTTAGCGCCAAAGACTGCAGAATTATCATTCGCATGCTCTTTTGCATTGTCTGAAGCGTGAACAGCCGCCTGAGATTTGCTGCGGGCCTCAGCTTTTACATCTGCCTCAGTTTTCTCCTTTTTTTCCTTTGTCTTTTCAACACGGGCTTTAGCTTTCTTCTCAGCTTTAGCTTTTACTTCTTTAGAAGTTTTTACGGTTGCATCTTTTTTAACAACAGCCTTATCTTTCACCTGGGTAGCACCGTCCTGAGTGTTTTCGATAGCATCTGAAGCATCTACTGTTACACCATCATTTGTTTGGGTAGTAGTTTCTGTTTTAGCACCGAAGACCGCAGAATTTTCATTCGCATGTGCCTTTGCGTTCTCCGAGGCATGAACAGAAGCCTGTGCATTTACTCTTGCATTGGTAGAAGGATTCACCTGAGCTGCTTTAGCTGCACTTGCCGAAGCTGCACCCGAGGCTTTCACAGAAGCTTTTGTTGCTGCCTGTGCGGCAGTGCGTGTGGCAGACTGTGCTGCGGAAGCATGTACAGATTTTGTTACAGCGGTCGTATTGGTAACGCCTAAATTCACTTGAGCAAATGTTGTTGCTGCGCCGAGGGTCGCTGCTACTACGAGCATCATTTTCTTACTTGATTTCATAATTCCGAATTTGTTGGTTTGTATTCTAAGAGCGGAAAAAAGATCAAGGGTTTAATGATGTGCTAATATTTTTTTGTACTGATAATGAGTATGTTATAAGAAAATCATACTTAGATTAAAGAACAGGCGAAAGGTTTAATTGAAGTAAAAGAAATAGAGGCAACTGCTGGGAAAGGTCAATTTCAAACAAGCATGCCAGATAGTTCAGCTGCTTTGTTTTCCATAATTGCTTTGATATTGTATAAGGTAGTTTCGGCAATCTGGTCCATGGCTTCTTTTGTAAAGAAGGCCTGGTGCGCTGTTACCAATACGTTTGGAAAACTCATTAAACGTTGGATCATATCATCTATAATAATATCGCTGGAGAGGTCGCGGAAGAACAAGCCCTCTTCCTGCTCGTATACATCAACGCCCAGATAGCCGATATGGCCAGACTTCAAAGCATCAATAACGTCCTTTGTGTGAATCAGTCCACCACGGCCAGTGTTGATGATCATGACACCTCGTTTTGTGAAGGCAAGTGTTTCTTTATTAACCAGGTGTCTTGTTTGTTCGTTTAAAGGTGTGTGCAATGAAATGATATCTGATTGTTGCAACAGTGTAATCAGGGGAACGTATTCAACACCTTCTCTCTCCATATCCTTATTGGCAATCAAATCGAATGCAAGGATGCGGCAGCCGAAACCTTTCATGATCCGACAAAGGGCCTGGCCAATTCTGCCCGTGCCTATAATACCAATGGTTTTATTATGCAAGTCAAATCCCATTAACCCCTGGAGGGAGAAATTCTGTTCGCGTACGCGGTTGTAGGCTTTGTGTGTTTTACGATTCAAGGTCAATATCATTGCGACAGTATGTTCGGCTACAGCTTCCGGAGAATAAGCAGGAACCCGGCATACACGCATCCCTAAATTATTTGCAGCCTGCAGGTCAACATTATTAAAGCCCGCACATCTTAGTGCCAACACTTTTACACCTTTAACAGCCAATGCCTTTATCACATCGGCTGTTACTTTATCATTGACGAAGACACAAACGGCTGTTGCATTTTGAACCAGACCAACTGTTTGAGCGTCCAAAGTGACATCAAAAAATTCCAGTTCAAACCCGTAGTGTTTGTTATGCTGTGTGAAAAATTCCTTATCGTAAGGTTGAGCAGAGAAAAAGGAAACTTTCATGGTGAATAGTGCAATTATTTCTGTATCATCAGTTTGGCGTAATTGAGCATGATCTTCTTTTCTCCGTTGACGTCGAACTTGATGGTAGCTACAGGGTTGTGGTTAGAACCTTCTAGTTTTACCACTTCGCCAAAACCAAACTTCTGGTGTTCAACGCGACTGCCTACCTGCAGTTCCGCAATGTCACTAGGTACAAAGTTGGATGAAGGCGTATGTGCCACCTCTTTAGGCTTGGCATTACTACTGGCCAAAGAGGAGACAAAAGTTTTTTCCGGCTTTGGCTCTGCCTTCCTGGCAAAGCTGCTTCCCGTGCTGCTACCTGCGCCTTTCATGCGTTCAAAGGCATTACTGTTGGCCCAACCTGAGGAGCTTTGATTTCTTGTTCCGCCACCTGCAAAGCTGCGATCCAGGTAATCCTGAGGGATTTCGTCAATAAAGCGACTTGGCTCGTTAGCGGTCAATGAACCGAACTTATAGCGGGTATTGGCATAGGTTAAATACAACCTTCCCTTGGCCCTGGTAATAGCCACGTAGAAGAGACGGCGTTCTTCTTCCAGTTCTTCCCTGGTGTTGATGCTTAAGCCGCTAGGAAACAGTCCTTCTTCCAAGCCACCTACGAATACCACCGGGTACTCCAATCCTTTAGCAGCGTGGATGGTCATTAGTTTAACAGTGTCTGCATTGGGATCTTTCTGGTCTGCATCGGTGAGCAGTGTAATTTGTTGCAGGTAAGTAGCCAGGCCTTTATCTCCCACTTCACCACTCTCTTCACTCATTGGCGTTTCGGTAAACTCCTTGATAGAGTTCAACAACTCCTGAACGTTCTCGTAGCGCTGAACGCCTTCGGTACTTTTATCGTTGAAAAGTTCCTTTACAAAAGATGTTTGTTTACCTACATGGAAAGCGATTTCGTAGGCATTTTTGGTATCCAGCATGCTCCGGAAACTGCGGATCATCGTTACAAATTCTTCGATTGACTGGAGCGTGCCGGCTTTATAGCCAAACCTTGCCGCATTTTCTAACACCTCCCACATAGAGATATTGTTCTCATTTGCAGCCAATACAGCCTTGTCAACAGAAGTTTTACCAATACCACGAACAGGATAGTTGATAATACGCTTCAGCGCTTCTTCATCCTTAGGATTTACGATCAGTCGCAGGTAAGCCACATAGTCTTTAATCTCCTTGCGCTGGTAGAACGAAAGGCCACCGAAGATGGTGTAAGCTATGTTCATGCGACGGAGGCTTTCCTCGTATGAACGGCTTTGGGCGTTGGTGCGGTACAGGATGGCGAAATCTTTATTCTTATAATGATTGCGCAGTTTTTGTTCCTGGATGGCATCGGCCACAAACTTTCCCTCCTCATTGTCGGACATGGTACGAATCAGGCGGATGTTATCACCCTGCTTGTTCTCGGTCCACAAATCTTTTGGAATCTGGCCTTTGTTGTTTTTGATCACTTCGTTGGCCACAGTCAGGATGTTGGGCGTACTGCGGTAGTTCTGTTCCAGTTTGATCACCTTCACATCATCATAGTCTTGCCTGAACTGGAGGATGTTTTGAATGGTAGCACCGCGGAAGGAGTAGATACTCTGGGCATCATCACCCACAACGCACACATTTTCGTGCACAGCACCGAGGAGTTTGATGATCTCGTACTGGGCAGGGTTGGTATCCTGGTACTCATCGATCATGATGTATTTGAACTTATGCTGGTATTTGTGCAGTGCTTCCGGGAAGTTTTTCAGCAGCTCGTACATTTTGATCAGCAGGTCGTCAAAGTCCATAGCGCCGTTTTTGAAACAGCGTTGGGCATAAGCGGCATAGATCTTAGCCATCATTGGACGATTGGCCCTCATATCTTCCTGCTGGATGTGGTAATCATTGTTATATTCTGCCGGGCCCACCAAGGCATTCTTGGCTCCTGAAATGCGGTTGTAAACGGCGTTGGGTTTATAGTGCTGTACGTCGAGGTTCAGCTCCTGCACAACGGTTTTAATCACGCTTTTGGCGTCGTCTGTATCATAAATCGTGAATGAATTTGGGTAACCCAGCCGGTGTGCCTCGCTGCGCATGATGCGGGCAAACACGGAGTGAAAGGTACCGATATAGAGGTTGCGGGCTTCCTTGCTGCCTAAAATGTGTTCGATCCGCTCTTTCATTTCGGCGGCAGCCTTGTTGGTAAAAGTCAGCGCGAGTATATTAAAGGCATCTACCCCTTTGGCCAAAAGGTGGGCGATACGGGTAGTCAATACTTTGGTTTTTCCGCTGCCGGCGCCCGCTACGATCATTAGCGGCCCTTCGGTAGTGGTTACGGCGTTACGTTGGTGGTCATTCAGTCCCTTCAAATAGTCTTGCATAGTCGGCAAAGGTACGGAGGGGAGCCCGGATTTTACGGATGAATTAAGCCTGCGGAGGCAGCAGAGTGTGACCCAGTTGCTGGTACAAGTCTAAAAAGTCAAAGTGGTTCCAGGCTTCAATTATTTTCCCATCTTTTACTCTTACCATGGAAATTCCTTTGAAATTCACGTCCTTTCCACTATCTGTATGGGTTGCATTTACCGTACAGCGGGCTGTTTCAATGTCTTCTTCACAAACAACATCATCCAAGGTGATGTGGATATTTGAAAACTGGGTGCGAAAGTCTTTGTAGAAAGATTTGAATCCTTCTACGCCTTTGGGGCTATTTTCATCCGTGATACCATGAGCGATTCCATTCGTATCAAACATTTCGTCAATTGCCTGTTCGCGTCCCTGATTCCAAACCTGTTCAAACCACCGATGACAGAGCGTAGTGTTCTTATTTGACATAACAAAAAAGATTAAGTGAAAAAAGAAGTGACCAACAAAGTGTGGGTTACGGAAAACCTATATTAAATATAGTAAAAAAAATAATTGTGTATGATCCTAAAACCTGGGTAATCTGTGTTCCGGCAGGCGTTAAGCTGTCATTTATTTTGCGGTAATAGTAGCATTAAAGGGAATTTGGGTTCAAATGAGCCCTGTTTCCTCCATTTTTAATACATAAAGAATATGTTATCAAATTTTCACAAATTCTCATTTGTCCATCTGCTGCCGATTACCAAATTTTGCAGTATGAAGACGAGCCAGTTCCCCCTACTCTAATTTCGTTCTTCATAATGAACTATGTCGGTTTTTAACCAGTCGAGGAGTTATATTATTCGGATACTTTTTGTTGTTGTTTTCCTGTTGATCATAGCGCAACTTTTTAACCTTCAAGTAGTTTCCAGTAAGTACCAGAAGTTGGCGCAGGAGAATGCTGTATTCCGCAAAGTGATTTATCCGCCCCGAGGAATTGTATATGACCGTAAAAACAGGGCAATTGTTAATAATACATTGATGTATGACCTGATGGTAACACCATCGGAGGTGAAGGGGCTTGATACGGCCTATCTCTGCCAGTTGCTGGAAATTGATACGGCAGAGTTCAAAGCCCGTATGCTAAATCTTATCTTCAAGAATGGGCGTTACCGGCCTTCGGCTCTTGAACCATTGTTGTCGAATGAGAAATACGCACGTCTTCAAGAAAACATGTGGCGTTTTAACAGGGGGTTCTTTTTACAGGAGCGCCCGGTACGCACCTATCCTTTTAATGTAGGTGCTCACTTCATGGGTTATATTGGAGAGGCGGACCCCAAAATTATCGCCCAGTCAAACGGGTTCTACCAGCCTGGTGATTATGTTGGCCGGAGTGGATTGGAAGCGTATTATGAAAGAATCCTGATGGGCCAGCGTGGGGTACAGTTCTTAATTAAGGATAATAAGAACCGCCTGGTCGGTAATTATGAAAACGGGGAGTTTGACACGGCATTTGTTGCAGGCCGCGGATTGCGCACTTATGTAGATGTGGAAGTGCAGAAATTGGCGGAGAAGCTGATGACCAATAAAGTAGGAGCCGTGGTAGCCATTGAGCCTAAGACTGGCGGGATCATTGCCATGACCTCAGGTCCCAACTTTGACCCTAGCTTATTAACAGGCTCTAATTTCAAGAAAACCTATGGCAAGTTTGTACTGGATGTTTCCCGTCCGTTGCTGAACCGTGCTATTAAAGGGCAATATCCACCTGGGTCTACCTTTAAGCCACTCGGCGGACTGGTGGCATTGGATGAAGGATTGATCACCCCTTCTTTTGGATATCCCTGCGGAGGCCGCTATTATGCCTGTGGTATTGGCAAACCAGCTTGTACGCACTCCGGTGGGGGGCATGCTGCTACTCTTCGTTTGGCTATTGCCAATTCCTGTAACTCCTATTTTACCCATGTTTACCGCATGGCTGCAGACAACCCGAAGTATGGAGGTGTAAAGAAAGGTTACGCTAAATGGAGGGAATATATGAACGCTTTCGGCCTGGGCACAAGAATTGGTATTGACCTGCCCAGTGAAGACAAGGGTAATATTCCCGATACGTCGGTTTATAATAAGGTATACCGAAATGTTTGGAGCTCCTGTACTAACCTTACTTTGGGTATTGGCCAGGATATGATGACGGCAACGCCGTTACAATTGGCCAATGCCATGTGCATTATTGCCAATAAAGGATATTATTATACACCTCACTTCGTAAAATCGGTTGACAACGAATCAAAAGAAGATACAGCTATTCTAAGCAAGTTCAGGGTAAAGCATGAACCTTTGACACATATTTCCGATTCTGCTTTTAACGCCGTTATCTGGGGTATGCAGGATGTGGTGACGGCTGGTACAGCCAGGGGTGCTGCCATTCCCGGTATTAATATATGTGCTAAAACCGGTACGGCTCAAAACTTCCGTTTTATCAATGGTAAGAAGATCGAGCTGAATGAAAACTCGATGTTTGTTTGCTTTGCTCCCCGTGAGAATCCTAAGATAGCCGTTGCGGTTGTTGTGGAAAATGCAGGTTTTGGTTCCACGGCAGCAGCGCCGATCGCATCATTATTAGTGGAAAAATTTTTAAATGATACCCTTCGCCCTGAGAGTGTAAAGAAAGCACAGGCTATGGCGGAAAAAAACCTGATGCCAAGCATTCTGGCACTGGAACAACATATTGCAGACTCTGCCAGGGCTTACAAGTGGTATGAAATGTATAAAGACAGCAGTTTAATCAACAAGTATCTGAACAGGAAATCTTCTCCAACAGAAAAGAAAGATTCTGATACCAAACAACCAGATAAAACAGAACCTGCCAAGAAGCCAACTCCAGCGCCACAGCGTGTGGCAATTACCTTTAGGGCTGAAACAGTGCTGCCAGAAGAACGTTACATTGTAAAAAGAAAAACACCTGTTGTATAAATGAACAGAAATAATGTTGGCCTATCTAAAGGTATAGATGTGATCATGGTATGGCTATACCTGCTGCTGGTATCTATTGGCATTATGGCCATCTTTGCCGTAACCTATCGTGAAGGAGACTCAATTGTTGCCAGTTTTTTTTCTTTCCAGACTGATTACAGCAAACAGTTTTACTTTTTTATCATTGCAGCATTCATTGGAATTTTTATCCTGCTTACGGATAGCAAGTTCTTTACGGCTACTGCCAATATCTGGTATGCGGTCGGTATATTTTTCATGTTGCTGGTATTTCCCTTTCACTCGAATGTTAAGGGAACGGAATCCATTATCCGCTTTGGCGGCTTCCAGTTTCAACCTGCAGAATTTTGTAAGGTGAGCGTATGCCTTGCCCTGTCAAAATATCTATCTCGTCCCGATACAGATTTCACCAAAGGCCGGTCTCAATTGATTGCCATGGCAATTGCCTTAACGCCAGCTATGCTGAGTATTATGCAAAGTGAGACGGGGCTGGCGCTGGTATATTTTTCATTTTTCCTGGTCATGTACCGTGAAGGGCTTTCTCCAACAATATTGGTGATTGGCTTTTCGATGGCTGTGCTGGTAGTGGCTACCATTGTGGTGGAACCTAATACACTGGCTATTATTTTAACGGCCATTGCTGGTATTTATGCTTATTTCAACCGCCGCCAGATCAAGCGCAGGAAGTCATCTTTAGTCACAATCATTTTTGTATGGCTGCTTTGTGTAGGTGTACAGCGTTTTGCCGTTCCGTTTATTTTCACCCATGTATTACAGAAGCACCAGGTAGAACGGATCTTTTCGCTATTTGGTAAAGACAATCCTTATGCAAAGGGGTTCATGGCTGTACAAGAAGGAGGGGACGCTAAAAAAGAGGGCGTTAATGATTACAACGTAAAGCAGTCTAAAATTGCCATCGGATCAGGCGGTGTGGTGGGTAAAGGATTGTTGAACGGCACACAGACCCGTTACGATTTTGTACCCGAACAGCGTACGGACTTTATCTTTTGTACTATAGGTGAAGGTTTTGGTTTTGTAGGGACCACCTTACTGCTTGTCATTTATCTTATTCTTTTGTTCCGCATTGTTACCCTAGCCGAACGACAGCGAAGTGTTTTCAGCCGATGTTATGCGTATGGGGTGGCAGCAGTTTTCTTCTTTCACATCACTATTAATGTAGCAATGACGGTGGGGCTGGCTCCGGTGATCGGTATTCCGCTGCCGCTGGTCAGTTATGGGGGAACGGCTTTGCTGACGTTTACGATTTTGTTATTTATTTTGATCAGGTTGGATGCGGACAGGCAGATGGTGTTGAGATAAAATTAATTTTTAGGATACATGACTATAATTCCTCTTTCTGAAGGGTCGTTTACGATTGATAAGACAAAGCAATTTGTACCCTTTGACGATGAGCAACATAATTTACAGGACCGGCCTGTTGGTAGTTTGCTGGTAGAAATACAACCGTTTATCGTAAAAACTCCAAAAGATATTCTGCTTCTCGATACTGGTTTGGGATTTCATGATCAAAAGCGTGATGAGATGCAATTACATGCATCATTAAAAAAGGCTGGTATCAGGCCGGAGGAAGTGACGAAGGTATTGATGACACATCTGCACAAAGATCATGCAGGCGGTATTTGCCTGGACACTGATCATTCTCGTCTTTCTTTGCCTAATGCCACTTATTATGTACAAAAGAGAGAATTGGACTTTGCCCTGAAAACAGGTTTTCCTTCTTTTATACCTGAAGAATTGGAGCCGTTGACAAAGTCGCCCCAGGTAGAACTACTGCATGAAGATGAAGGCGTAATCGATGATTATATTTCTTACCAACTTACCAGCGGTCATTCGCCTTTTCACCAGGCATTCTGGATCAGGGAGGGTAATGAGACTGTTTTCTTTGGAGGCGATGAGGCACCCCAGCTTCAACAGATGAAAGTAAAGTACAAGACCAAATACGATTTCAATCCAGATAAAGCATTGCAGTTGCGCCAGTTGTGGTGGCAGCAGGGACAAGAAGAAGGGTGGACGTTTTTGTTTTATCATGATATAAAACATCCGACATACGGTACCCCTAATCCCTAAAGGGATGCAACAAAGCCCAATTCTTTTTCGATTTCTTTTGGCAATTGGGGTAATCTCCGGCGTTCGATGAGGAAGGAGGTAAGTTGGGCTATTTCTTTATATATATAGTGTTTGTCGGCGGCGGACTTGAGATAATCCCTGCCGCTGCTACCACCTGTGCCAATGCGGGTACCGATCATACGGTGTACCATGTTCATATGACGATGGCGCCAGGTACTTAGCTGTTCGTCGATTTCCAGCAAATTATTCAGTAATTGAAAGGGTAGCTGCAGGAGGGGGTATCCCCGGTAGAGCATAATGAACAGAGCTGCCCTATTGGCTTTGGCGGATAAGGTATACTGCGATTCGCGATGCTGCTGGAAAAATACCTCGTCAAAGGACTCTAAGTTGTTCTTTTCAGCTTCGGCCAGGCTATTGGCGTAACGACTCTTGTATTCCCTCCAGAATGGATGGGTATCGTCTTCTTTTGGCACAAGAGAAAAGTTATTCCATTTCTCCGTTTTATCAAAAAAGGGCATGCGCTCCAACCAGGCATTTACCAGTTGAAACAACGATTGCTCACTTTCTGCTTTTTTGATTATGTCTATATGTTCCTGCCGAAGCTGGGAGGTATAATACTCTTTTCCATGGCGGTTCTCGAACTTTAAACCCAGTTTGGCCTCGAGCAGTTTGAATTGCCAGCTTTGAAAGCCGGAGGCGGGCCGCAGCATGTCGCGGAAATCAAGGAAGTCCATAGGCGTCATTGTTTCCAGAATATCTATCTGGTGTATGAGGACACGCAAGATGACTGCCATCCGGTTGATTCGATGGACAACTATTTGCAGTTCAGGAGAATTATCGTTGAGCGCAGGTTTACGCATGATCTCCAGAATGGAACCGGCCTCGTGGTGCAGCTGTTTGAACCATAGCTCATAGGCTTGATGTATAATGATGAAGAGCATTTCATCGTGGGCAGAAATGTCGTGCTTAGCACTTTCAGGGTCCTGGGCGTTGAGGATCTTGTCGAGCTGGAGATAGTCGTGGTAATGGAGCCCGCTCATACCCCCGCTCTCACCCCCGTCCCCTAAAGGGGAGCCAAGGTCGAACATTATTTTGGTGTCCATTTATGACTTAAAGGTTTATGGTTAAAAGTTAGTAATTCTATTTTACTAAAACCTTATTTAAGTGATGTGGGAGATGGAGGCGTATAAGAAAAAAGGGCAATCACAAGGACTGCCCAAAGATGTACATTGCTATATATTATGGCGTTGCAGCATTGATGCGCTCCGCCTTAGACACTGGGGTGTGGGGCTTCTATTATTTAAATTCGTAGCCGATGTCGCGGCGGTAGTACATGCCGGAAAATTGGATCTGGCGCATACCTTGCTTGCTTTTTTTAATAGCCTCCTTCAAGGTATCTCCTAGCCCGGTAGCGCAAATAACCCGGCCACCTTTGGTTACGATGTTATCGCCTTCGGCTTTTGTGCCGGCATGGAAAATAATGGTGTCTTCCACTTCTTCCTCAAGGCCACAAATTTCAAAACCAGTTAAATAATCGTTGGGATACCCACCGCTTACAGCTACAATGGTTGCGGCAAACCGTTCGTCTGTCTCAACGGTCGCTCCTTCCAGCTTTTGCTGTGCGGCTGCAATCAACAAGGGCACGAGGTCGCTTTTCAGGCGAGGCATTACCACTTCTGTTTCAGGGTCGCCCATGCGGCAGTTGTATTCTATCACATAGGGCTCTCCTGCCACTTTAATCAGTCCAAAGAACACAAATCCTTTATAGTCCAGGTTGTCCTTAGCCAGACCGGCGATTGTTGGTTCAACAACCTTTTGAATTACTTTTTGCATGAAGGCATCATCTGCAAAAGGCACAGGGCTAATCGCGCCCATACCACCTGTATTCAATCCTGTATCGCCTTCACCAATGCGCTTATAGTCTTTGGCTTCAGGCAGCAGTACATAATTTTTACCGTCGGTGAGTGCAAATACTGAAAGTTCAATGCCGTCCAAGAACTGTTCGATCACCACTTTTTTACTTGCTTCGCCGAATTTAGACTGCTGAATCATTTGTTCAAATTCCCTTAGAGCTTCCTGGTGAGTTTGGGCAATGATCACTCCCTTTCCGGCAGCTAAACCGTCAGCTTTCAAAACAATTGGTAAAGAATGCTGCTGGATGTATTGTTTTCCCAGTTCGAAATTATCGGCTGTAAACTCCTGATAAGCAGCAGTAGGAATTCCGTGCCGCTGCATGAAAGCTTTTGCGTAGGCTTTGCTTCCTTCCAATTGGGCAGCTTCCTGGGAAGGTCCAATGATCAATAAATGGCTCAAGCTAGCTTCTTTTTTCAGGAAATCAACCAATCCTTTTACCAGCGGCTCTTCAGGCCCTACAACCAGTAGTCCTATGTTTTTATCCAGGCAACAATTTTTGATTGCTTCAAAATCGGTAACCGAGAAAGGGAGGTTTGTACCCAGTTCTGCCGTTCCGGGATTGCCTGGGGCAATCAATAAGTTTTCACAATGTTCACTTTGCGCCATTTTCCATGCCAGTGCATGTTCGCGGCCGCCAGAGCCTAATAAAAGAATGTTCATACAATTGGTTTAAATGTTCGCGGGTATGCAGGTTCAGGGGTTTGGGTATTAAATGTTTTCAAAATTTTTATCGTTAAAAATGCAGGAACCACCGTCTTTTCAACTGCTTTTGAATGAAAACTCTAAATCAACACTCGCGAACCTGTAAACTTGCGAACTTTTTTTCTGGACTGCAATTTCGGTCAAGATTGTTAAACGCCGGAGGAATTATATTTGAGCCGATAATTTTTCTTATTTTAATTCAATAATCCAAGTACTTTTTTAATTCTTAATTGTTTACGTATGAATATTACAGCGGCGGATGAGGCCATCCTGCAGGAGTCAAAAGCCCAGAAGGGGCATCCAAAAGGTTTAGGCGTTTTGTTTACAACGGAAATGTGGGAGCGCTTCAACTTTTATGGAATGCGGGCCTTGCTTACACTGTTTCTTGCCAAATCTCTTTTAATGGGCGAAAAAGAGGCTTCCATTATTTATGGTGGCTTTTTGGGCCTTTGTTACCTGACACCAATGCTTGGTGGGTATATATCGGATAAGTATTTAGGAAACCGCAACTGTATTACATTGGGCGGTTTGACCATGGGTATCGGACAGCTCTTGCTGTTTTCAAGTGCCAGTGTTTTCCAGGGAAATATCGAACTAGCCAAGACCCTAATGTGGGTGGCATTGGGCGTTATTATTATGGGCAACGGCTTTTTCAAACCCAATATCTCCTCAATGGTGGGGCAGTTGTATCCTAAAGAACAAAAGAACAAGCTGGATTCCGCATTCACCATTTTTTACATGGGTATCAACATTGGCGCCTTGCTGGGACAAACCATTTGTCCGCTTGTTGGTGACGTGGAAGTAAACGGAGTAAGAGATCTCACTGCTTTTAAATGGGGTTTCCTGGCTGCTGGTATTGCCATGTTTTTGGGTGTAATCATTTTCTCTATCCTGAAAAATAAATATGTAGTTACACCTGAAGGGCAGGCTATTGGAGGAAAGCCGCAAAAGAATGTTGCTTATGATGATGAAGCAGGACAGGCTAAATTCAGCAAGAATGCTATTAGAGGTTCTTTAGTTGCTGCCGCTGCATTGATTGCCTTCTTTTATTTTGTTGCCGGTCAAAATATTATTTATTCCTTTATTTATAGTAGCGGCTTGACACTGGCCGGCCTGATCATGACAGACCAATCGCTGACCAAAGTAGAGCGCCAGAGAATCCTGGTTCTGTACATCGCCGCCTTCTTTGTAATCTTTTTTTGGGCAGCATTTGAACAGGCAGGTTCTTCTTTAACGTTCATTGCCGATAACCAAACGGACACTAGAATATTGGGCTGGAGGATGCCACCGAGCATGGTTCAAAACTTCAATGGTCTATTCGTGATCATATTTGCGCTGCCCTTCAGTGCCCTTTGGATCTGGCTGAGCAAAAGAAATGCAGAACCTATCTCCCCTGTGAAACAAGCATTTGGCCTTGCCCTGATTGCTTTAGGATACCTGATTATTGCTATGCAGGTAAAAGGTCTGGGTACTGCCGGAAAGATCGGAGTTATCTGGCTGATCGTCCTCTATCTTTTACATACCTGGGGAGAACTTTGCCTGTCACCCATAGGTTTGTCATTAGTTGCCAAGCTGGCACCAAGACGTTTTTCATCTTTGCTGATGGGTGTGTGGTTTTTAAGTAATGCTGCAGGTTACGCACTGACAGGTACTTTAGGAGCATTGTTGCCACCAACGGGAGACAAGTATGCTACTGCTGCTGAAAAAGGAATCAACCTGCAAGGCGTATTAGACGGAACGGCACAATTAACCCAGGAGCAAACGGCTTTCCTGGCCGAGCAGAAAATTGCCACTGCTTACCCGCAATTTGCTGGCTTTACGATTCATAACCTATATGAATTCTTTATGGTGTTTGTGATTCTTTGCGGTGTGGCTTCTGTTATTTTGTATTTGCTGTCACCGATATTGAAACGGATGATGCATGGCGTACGATAAGTTTGGGTAGTTCTATTTAAATCTGTAAATTGCCCACGATCCGGGTTAACCGGGTGTCTAACGTTTGCATGCCTAACTAAAAGAGGATGTTTCATTTCAGAAACATCCTCTTTTTTTATGTTTACAGGAAGTTCAATGGGGCATATTTTCCTCCCAGGATCTTTGTATCGTCTGCACCAAGCCATTTGTTTAAAACGGTGGCATAAACATTCTTGAAATCTATTTGATATTTCAAGTCGCCATTATCTAAATCGGTAAGTGCAGGCATGGCATTGATCAAGCCTTTTTGCTTCAAGCCTCCACTCATAAAGAACATGTTGTTGGCAGTGCCATGGTCGGTACCACCGCTAGCGTTCTGGGCTACGCGCCTGCCAAATTCTGAGAAAGTAAATAACAATACGTCGTTGAAACGGTTATTGGCCTTCAAGTCTTTGATAAAAGCAGCCACGGCATCATTCATCTCCCTGAAAAGGCGCTGTTGTTGCGCCTGCTGGTTGATGTGTGTATCAAAGCTTCCCAATGACACGTAATATACCTTAGTGTTGATGTCGGAAAAAATCAGAGAGGCAATGGTTTTAAAACTGTTGCCGGTTTCTGTCTTCGGATATTCTGCCCGGGAAGGATGCAGCCGTGACTGCTTAAAAATGTAATCGGCAGAGGACAAAGTTTCTGCCATTGTTTTATATAAATATTCTACTGGTTGTTCGTCGTGGTGGTCGTGAGCGGCATCCTGATAATTATGAGCGCCCAGCACTTCTTTGAAGAAGCGTTCGTTGCTCATGCCATATAACCGCTTAGGATCTTTCAGGGCCAGGCCTTTTACCTGATCGCCTTTGAGGGCCAGGCTCAGGACATCATCTATTTCCAAAGCTTGTGTAGGTTTATCACAGCCAGAGCACTGGGCATCCAGATAGCGGCCGATCCAGCCGGTATTCCAATACTCCTGGCTTTGGCTGGCGGTGTGCCAAATATCCATACTACGGAAATGAGACCTGTCAGGATTAGGATAGCCAACATTATTTAATATGCCTAAAGAACCATCATCATAAGCTTCTTTAAATGCAGTTAAAGCAGGATGAAGTCCGGCTTCATCAGTCAGCGATAATGCCGCTGTACGTTCGATACCCAGCTTAGGCCGCGAACGGTAATAAATGTCGTTACGTACAGGTATTACGGTATTCAAGCCATCGTTACCGCCACTTAATTGCAGGATAACAACCACCTTGTTACCGGGAGGTACAAGGGTGCCTGTTTCGAATGCCTTTAAAAACTTTGGCACCATAAACGAGGCTGTGGCGAGCGACCCGACTTGTAAGAATTCACGGCGTTTGAAATGCATGGTAATATTATTAAAGTATTCAGGGTTAACACATTTGGTATTCCGGAGTGCTCATTAAATGCAGGGTAGCGGTTTTGATAAAACCCTCACGACTACTGCTGTCTGCATAAGCTTTGATCAGATCTGCACTGGGTATTGACCTGGAAGGCAGAAGCGAAGCAGCTATCGATGTCAGCAGCTTTTCGCGCGGGATGCTCTCAAAATTTTTCGTATAATCGTTCCAGTTGATTTCCGCCTTTAATTGTTTTCCAAACCGTCCCATTGCCTTCCTGGCCTGCATTTCATTACCTTTTTCCTCCTGGCGCCCCATCATTCTATCGTCATCATCTTTAGGACGGATGTTTAACTCGTCCTGATCGTTCAGCATTTGTGGTATACGGAGCCGTGTCATTAAGGTGGAGCTATCGATCCAGGTTTTACCACCTGGCCACCCTGCTACATTAGGAGGATAAAACAGTACCTGGCCAAGAATGCGCTGAAGTAGCAGAAGGGCCTCTTCATTCTGCAATTCCATAGGGAGCATTCTTTGCATGCCAGTTAATAATTCAATGGGAGATTTGATACGTGTTCCCCTGTTCTTTGCATCATAAAACCAGTTGCTTGTGAAAATATCTTCAAGCAGCTTTGATATGTTATAATCATTTTGATAGAAGCGCCTTGCAAGCCAATCTACCTTTTCCATGTCTGCATTTTCATTGACAAAGAACCGGTACACTTTTAAGGTAATAAAGCTTGCTGTTTCCTTTCGTTCCAGCAACATATCCAACACGTCTTCGCCTTCAAAGGCACCAGTTTTGCCAAAGATGGTTTTGTTGCCAAAGTCGTGTTGAAAGCGACGGAACACAAATTCACCTTTCAGGTTGGCGCTCCAGCCGGTAAATGCACGGGCGGCTTCCTTGATATCGTTTTCTGTATAATGACCACGGCCTAATGTAAACAACTCCATCACTTCACGGGCAAAGTTCTCATTAGGGTGGTCCTTCCTGTTCTGAGCCGCATTTAAGAAATTGAGCATGGCGGCAGATTTAGATACTTCGTGCAGCAGGTCGCGGAAGCTTCCTAAGGCATTGCTTCTGATGATGTGCAGCAAATCCTGTTGGTAAAATACATTAAGGTTACGGGATGCAAAATGCCCATGCCAGAATAGCGCCATCTTTTCTCTCAACTGGGCTTTGCTATTCACCATTTCGGTTAGCCATAACAGATTGAGATTCTTTATGCTTTCCCGCTGTTTTTGCTGCACCATTTTACGGTTCTCTTCGTCCAGCTTTTTTCCCTCCTTGGCAGCATCGCCAATACCCATCATCAGTCCCTGCAAGTAGTTATCGGCGGCATCAATAAAATCGGGCTTTGTAGCAGATTCCTTTTGCAGTGCCTTGAACAATTGCTGGGATGTAATATTATGTAGTTGCTGTAATTGGCTGGTAGCGGGGCCAAAGCCTGCCCGCCACATGAGATGGAGGTTGCTTTCAAAGTGGGACATATTTATTTTTTTGCCGGAATTTATAAGACAGGAATTTGCAAGCCTGGTTTAATTGCAACAGAGATATAACATTAAATTCATATTACCTGATGTAAGTGAAGTTAAAGAGTGGGAAAACGATATAAAAAAGTAAATGGAGTATTGGAATAAATTCAGCCGGGAAGATAGGGATCAAGTTAAATGCTTGGGGGATGATAGATGATAGTTGATAGATGATCGTGAGATATTGGGATGTGAGGAAATGGGTGGTGTAAAAATAGGTTTTCTAGGCTTTTCCTAGGCTTAGCTATGGATCAAGTAGGGCTCAGGTATGGCTGAGCAACGAAGGATGATAAGAAGGACCAGGGATTGGAATCTGCCAGAGGCAGAAAACTGACGGATAAAGAGACAGGGGAGTCTGGGTGTATGGGGATGGGAAAAAAAGGGGACCAGGAACGAAGGTGGCATACTGTTGTCATACTCTAGGTATACTGTTGGTATGCTTCAGGTATACTTGAGGTACGAAGGATCCCTACTTGGAAGCTGGAGCTGGGAGAGGACAAAAGCGGCCATTTCCTGCCATTTTCTGCCAGATCGGCCAGAGGGGTTGGAGGGGTAGATGGGCAGCCCTAGCTTTAGGGAGTAAATGAAAAAGATGAAACAGCTTTACATTGACAACAGGACCCGCCTGGTAGTAGTAGATGGCAAAGTGATGTCCCGGCTGCTGCTGGGTATCATCCGGGGCTCCATTGGGAAGTGCTTTGTGGTGAAGCACTACCGGGCCAACAAGAAAAAGAAGTGGAAAAAAAGGATCATCGTGACCCGCTACCCGGATATGAGTGGGATTGTGGCCTCTGAAAAGCAGCGGGTAAGGAGGGATTTGTTCAAAGAGGCCGTGGTGTATGCCCAGTGGATCCTCTCGGATGCAGAAAGGAAGGAGACATTCAGGAAGACCCTGCCTAGGAAGAAGAGAAAGCATGTGTACCAGGCTGCCATCCGGTTGTATATGAATATGCAGGGGGACAAGCAGTGGCTGAGAAAACAACTGGCAGTCAGGGGCATGATGAGTAGTGGAAGGAAGGAAATAGCGGAGGTGAGGGTGGTGAAGGGGGAATTGTTCATGGGGAATGCTGGTGGAGGGAATGGTTGGGAGCAGTTGGGAGGCTGGAAGGTAGTGTGGCAGAAGGAAGTGACAGTGGGGCTTGAGGTGGTTGGTGTTTGTGGAAAGGAGCCGGCAGGTTTAGAAGTATTGCGGATTTAGGGAGGAGAAGAAGTTCGTTTTTTTTATGTTTTCCAATAAGCACAACGGATGGGCTCATGCAGATTGGGCAACAAAGAATGCGAACCTGCGAGACACTGAGAGATAGTAAGTTATGCAGCTTTTTTAAAATCATTGTCTGGATAAGCTTGGTTCGTAAATTTATCTACCTATGTGCAATTTTAAACAGACACTTTTCAAATGAAAAATATCCCGACACTTTTTGAATGGGCAGGCGATATGACCACGTTTGAAACTCTTTTTGACAAGTTTTATGACAAGGTTTTAAAAGACGATCTTCTACAAGAGTTGTTTCAAAATTTGTCACCAGAACACAGGAAACACGTTGCCCATTTCGTAGCTGAAGTTTTTGGTGGTGACAAATTATACACCAACCTTGACAATGGCAGTCATTCAAAAATGATAGGTAAGCATATTGGCAAAATGTTGACAGAGGAAAAACGTAAAAGATGGATGGCTTTACTTATTGAAACGGCAGATGAAGTAGGACTGAAAAGCGACCCAGAATTTCGTTCGGCATTTATTGGGTATTTAGAATGGGGGACAAGAATTGCCGTTATTAATTCGCAACTTACACAAAATCCTATGCAACAAGAAGAACCAATGCCGAATTGGGGTTGGGGCGAAACAAAAGGACCTTATTTACCATAAACCATAAAACTAAGAAATGATTGTAGAATATATCCGTTATAAAGTAGAGAAAGACAGACGACAAGAATTTATTGACGCTTATATCAAAGCTTCTACACAGCTTAACGCTTCTGAATATTGTTTAGCTTATGAGATAAGTGAATGTGAAGAAGAATTGGGAAGTTTTATTGTACGAATTGAATGGACATCAACTGACGAACATATAAATGGATTTAGAAAAAGCAATGTCTTTCCTGAGTTTTTTACAATTGTGAAACCGTTTTTCAACGACATTCAAGAAATGCGACATTATAAGCTGACAAACATAAATAAACGAAAATATACACCTTGAGCCCAACATGTGTAACTCTGACTTTCATTTTAAAGTATGTATTGGAAATAAAAATGGAATAACAGACGAGCTGATTGATAGAAAGTGTACCTTGAAGTGTGCCCAAAAACAAAAAGCCCCGTAAGCTTTTTAACTTACAGGGCTTCACATGAGAAATCTGCTGTAGGGGGAGGGTTCGAACCTCCACGGGGCCGTTAGACGCAACACAAAACTTAGTGGTCAACCCTGGTCGGCCGAACAAAGGTGTCAGGTCGGCTCTATGTTGTTTTTATCCGGTGATCCCCACCCTCGAGACAAGAGGGCATGTCTGCCAAAAATTTCATCACCCCACAGTATTCATTTGTATCAATGATCTGAGAACAAAATTAATACAAAACACTATTCCTTCAAAATTTTTCAAAGATTGTTTTAAATATTTAGACAATATTCATAACTTGGTAGAAAATATTGAATAACTTCAAACAGACACTGCAAAATTAGCCATGAATTTGAATATTGACAAACTTGATTTGCAAATTATTGAGTATTTAACACAAGATGCTCAAATTTCCTATGCAGATTTAGGTAAAAAGTTGTTCGTTTCGCCCGGAACGGTACATGTACGGATCAAGAAATTACAGGAAAGCGGCATTGTGAGCGGGACCCGAATGCATGTTGACCTAAAGAAACTGGGTTTTGATGTGATTGCATTCATTGGGATTTACCTGGAGAAAAGCTCCCTTTATGATGTGGTCGCTTCCGAGTTAGTGAAGATCCCTGAAATCGTTCGCATGAATTACACAACCGGTAACTGGAGCATCTTTGCTGAGGTGGTTTGTAAGGATATTGCTCAATTGCGCAGTGTGCTGCACGATGAATTACAAAAAATCAAAGGCATTGAACGCACTGAAACTTTCATTTCGCTGGAAGAATCGTTGAACAGGACGGTGAAGGTGATGGCGGATGAGGAGAATGATGCCCCCTAAGGGGAGCTCCGTACGCTTAAAGCGTCGCGGAGGCCGTTGCCCATCAGGTTGAAGGCGAACACGAGTAGCATGATGGCAAAGCCAGGAGCAAGGGCCAGTACTGGATTTTGGGTAATAATGAAATTATAGTTCTCTTTAATCATTAGCCCCCAGCTTGGTTGTGGCGGTTGTACTCCAATGCCAAGGAAACTTAGTCCTGCTTCTATTATGATGGCAGAGGCAAAGTTAGAAGCAGCAATAACGAGAATGGGTCCCAAAATATTGGGCAGGATATGCCGTAGAATAATCCTGGATGAGGAAAATCCTAATGCCCGGGCCGCTTCCACATATTGCAATTCTTTTGTAGCCAGTACCTGCCCACGTACCAGGCGGGCCACACTTACCCACATCGTTAACCCGACAGCAATAAATATCTGCCAGAATCCTTTGCCAAGCAGCAGGGTTACGGCAAAAACCAGGAGTAATGTTGGTATGCTCCAAATTACATTCACGAGCCACATCACCAGTTCGTCTGTTTTTCCACCAAAATAGCCACCGATGGCGCCCAGAAAAATACCTACGGTCAGGGAGATCAATACAGTTATAAAACCAACACTCAGGCTGATACGAGTGCCTATGATCAGCCGGCTTAATATATCACGGCCAAACTTATCTGTTCCTAATAAAAAGATTTTATGTACTACGGGTTCAGGAGCCAGAGCGGATAAGGCTAAACTCATACGTTCGCTCAAGTCTTCATCAATATACTTTTGAACAACGAGGCTATCGCTCTCTCTATGCCAATTTACTACAGGAACATAGTCATATTTGTCGGGTCTGCCATATGCCATTTGCTCTAACAAACCAGGTTGCCGGGGCTGCAAAACTTTTTTTACCAGAACGAAAGACTGCCGGAAGCCAGGTTTTTGTCCTCCTATTTCCAGGATGATACGATTCGCAAAAGGAGAAGAATCGGGCGCGAAAAAGTAGCCAAACAAGGCCGTGAAAATAGAGAGCCCAATAATGATCAAGCCAGCAACAGCACCTTTGTTTTTCCATAAGCGCTTCCAGGTGGTATGCCAAAAGGATGGGGAGCTGTTCATGAGAGAAAGATAGGAGAAAGTTTGGAGTTTGGGGTTTGGAGTTGATTATTATAAAAGGAAATGGCGGAGATGCAGGAAGTGCATTAGTAGTTGGAGTTAAATTCTACTTTGTTCTCCGGCCTTTCCATTCATAGTGGCCGAACTGGCTGATGAAACCAATGACAATTGTATATAGTATATGCAGGGGTTGCATCAATGGGAAATATAACATTAGCCGTTCTTCTTTGTAAAAACGGGAGACGGCGTAAAGAAAAATACCTTCCACTAAAGTTTTCATCAACAGGTATAACAACAGCATCCAGCCATTAGAGATATTGAAGAAGGTGGCGCCGAGCAGAACCAGGAACAGAAGGTTGAAGAGGTATACAAACAGCAGCACCATTGTAATCCGGTAATCATCATAATAGGTAGCCTTGCTGCTCCAACGTATGCGCTGACCGAAGAATGCCTTCCAGGAGGACATTGGCTCTGTCTGCATAATCACATCCCTACTTTTGATATACATTACCTTAGCCGGATGTTGCTTCCATATTTTATACATCAGCAACATATCGTCACCGCTTGCAATTTTATCAATGCCTTCAAATCCACGTACATCAAAAAATGCCTGGCGTTGATATGCAAGGTTAGCGCCATTGCACATGCTGTGGGTGCCAGCCTGAACGCTGGCTGCAGTGATGCCTTGCAGCATCATGAAATCGAGTGATTGGAAAATGTGTAATACAGATCGTTGCCCCAGGAATTTCACAGGTGCTGCCATAAATACAGCTCCTTTTTCCTTGTAAAAGCTGGCTATTGTTTGTATCCAGCATTTTTGTGGCAGGCAGTCAGCATCGGTAATGAGCACCAGCTCACCTTTTGAGGCGTTAATTCCGGCCTCGATCGCTTTCTTTTTTGAAGACTGGTCTGGTTGTGTATCGGGATGAACCAGTCTTACCTGTTTATTGGAAAATGAACCGACAACGTTTGCTGTTGCATCAGTTGAAAAGTCATTCACGATGATGATTTCGAAGAGATCCTTAGGATAGGTTTGATGTAACAAGGATTCTATTAAACGGCCAATGCATTGCTCCTCATTCCTTGCGGCCACGATCACCGATACAGAAACAGATGGAGGGTTTGCCGGTGCTTCATAAGCCTTCAATTTTTTCCAATGATAGTAGTAATAGCCTATCAGGGCGGAATAAAAGAGAAGGAAACAAAGGGTGAGGAGAAGCATTGGATCGTTTGGAGTTTATTTTATGATTTCTTGTATATCAGCATCATCTTCCAAGTTGTTCATTTGGCGCTGGACCCAGCCGCTTCGTTTGGAAACGTAACCGGAAAGCGGTTTTACCGAATACTTTTTAGGATTTGGCAGGCAGGCTGCTATCTGAGCGGCTTCACGACGGGTAAGCTTTGATGCAGGCTTTTTGAAGTAAGCCTGTGCAGCAGCTTCTGCGCCATATATGCCTTTGCCCATTTCAATCACGTTAAGGTATACTTCCAGGATGCGTTTTTTTCCCCATATCCATTCGATCATTTTAGTAAAATAAACTTCCAGTCCTTTGCGGATCCAACTACGGCCTTGCCATAAAAAGACATTCTTTGCTGTTTGCTGGCTGATGGTACTAGCTCCTTTTACCCTGTTTGGCTTCCGCTCATTGTGTTTCATGGCTTTGTCGATGCTCTTCCAATCGAATCCGCCGTGATCGGGAAACACCTGGTCTTCAGAGGAAATCACGGCCAGTTTCATATTGTAAGAAATCTCATCACCATTTACATAATCTCTTTTAAGGCCATCGCCGCCAAACAAACCAGAAAGCTGTGTAAGGGTAACCGGCGGATCTATCCATTTCAGAATGATAATGTACAGAAGCTGCGAAAGAAAAAGCCCAATCACAATCCTTTTAATCCATCTTAACATAAGCAGTACTGCTCCTTTGTTTTTTATTTTACTCCGGGAACGAATTTTTCGCGAAGGTAGGGCTGGAATGACGAATTATTCGAATCCGCCAGAGGCGGACACGTGACGAATGGGAAAAGGGAGGAAATGAAAGACGGTTGGTGATAGATTAATTATTGGGGAAGTTTATTACCATAGAATAAAAGGCCGACTAATAAAGCGATGCCAAAGCCGATGAAAATAACACCATTGATACGATTAATCAGATGAATGTTCTTTGCTGTAAGGCGCCTACGCAGCTTTCCTGCCAGTAAGACCTTCGTAATATCTCCAATTACTACCAAGGCAAGCGCAATACTAAAAATCACTATACGCTCCTGGGTTGTGTGGCTGACAAAGGCCGTAGAAGTAGTGAGCCAGAATACAATGATGGCAGGGTTTAAAATATTCATGAAGTAGCCAGCCAATAATAATTTCAGATAATCTCTCTTTCTTACTTTTAATATTTGGTGTCCATGTTCATTGACAATTACCTTTTTGAAGAACAAGTAATAAATACCTACCGATATCAAAAAAGTACTGCCGACAATCCCGATCTCCGTTTTGCGTTCACCAAATTCAGAGAACAGTTCGGTAAACATATTCGATGCAACAGCCAGTGTAATATCACTGAAGGAAACACCGATGATAAAAGCCAGCCCGCCTTTAATGCCGTTATTAATGCTTTGTTTGAGAATGGAGAAAATAACCGGTCCCACCGATATACTCAATAACAAACCTAACGTAGTTCCTTTCCAGATAGCCTCAAGCATAATATCAAATGAGAAGTTAACTTTCGGACTTTACTTCATATTTCGTCTTTAAAAATTCATTCCAGTCCTGGAGCATTTTGCCCTTGAGTACTCTTGGAAATTTATGTTGGCTGCCGAGTTTGCCTTCTCTTTCCATGAATTGCATAAACACGTCTTCAGGTAACTTTTGAAGGAACACTTCTTTCAGTGCGCTGGTGCGCTCAACAGCATAGTCATCGTTCAACTCACACAGGTGCTGGTCAATTTTATCGCGCAGCAATGTTTCATCCACCGGATCATTGCAGGCTACATACCATTTGTGTGCGAATAAACTTTCGTAGGGGAAACCAACTACAGTAAATTCTGGGATTGAAATATTCAATTCATTACTTACTACTTCAATGGCTTTGTTCATATTGTCCACGCTCAAGTGTTCACCAACAAGGCTCAGGAAGTGTTTGGTTCTGCCAGTAATCACAACCTCGTTTCTTTCCAGATCGACAAAACGTAAGGTATCACCGATCAGATAACGCCAGGCACCAGCATTTGTACTCATTAACAGAGCATACTCTTTTCCCAACTCTACCTCATTAATCAACAAAGCTTCAGGATGTTCTACCAACTTTCCATCGCTGGTAAAGTTTTTATCGTTGAAGGGGACGAACTCCATGAAAATGTTGTTATCCAAAAATAGTCGCATGCCTTTGGAGTTCTCACGGTCGCGGTAAGCAATGAACCCTTCACTGGACAAGTAGTTCTCTATATAAATGATGGGTTTGCCCAACAACTTTTCAAAGCCCTTTTTATAAGGCTCGAAGGCTACGCCACCATGCACGAAGAATCCGAGGTTAGGCCAAATTTCATGGATATTGTTCAGTTTATAGTGCTCGATGATCATTTCCATACACATCTGACACCAGGCAGGCACACCTACAATATAGCCGATGTCCCATTCAGGTGCCTTCTCTACAATTTCATTGAGCTTTTGGTTCCAGTCTTTAATAGCAGCAATACGACCACCTGGCTTATAAAATGTTTGAAACCAGAAAGGCCTGTTTTTCATTAATATACCGCTGAGGTCGCCAGCATACCATCCGGCCTTACCTTTTTGTAAGTCTGTAGCACCTCCCAACATCAGGAAACCTTTGGTCATTGATTGCCGAGGGAGGTGGCTATAATTCATGAGAGACAGCAACTGCCTGATGTTATTGATGCGGTTGCTGCGCAACATATCTTTAGTAACGGGGATAAACTTACTGGCAGATTCGGAAGTGCCCGAGCTTAATGCATAGTACTTGATCTTTCCAGGCCATGCAACGTCAGGTACGCCGTCCAGTGTTTTCTTCCACCACTCCTCGTATATTTTATTATAATCATGTACAGGGACAAGCTCCTGAAATTTCCTAGCAAGCTCATTACTAAATAATATTTCATCGAAATGATATTGCTGCCCAAACTCTGTGAACCTAGCCTTCTTCAACAACTTCTTCAATACCTGCAGCTGTTGCTGTAACGGATCGTTACCCGATAAGCGCAATGCTTTAGCAATAGTATTCGGTATTTTAATATCAAGAAAACTCGCCATGCAAGTGATTTATATTTGTCAAATATAAAGGTAGGAGGAGTTTATTATTATTTGGTTTTTGGCCAACGGTTACTATACCTGGTTGAAACAGTTTTACCCATCCAGATTTCTATAGTTTTTTAGGATTAGTTTCACATCATGCATTGGTTCATAATTGCGTGCGTACCAATAATCCAAACGGGAAATATTTTCATTTAAGATGTCCTTCTTTGGTCCCAGCACACTAACGACAGCCTGTCGCAGGACAGGTAATCCTTTGCCACGGGTATGATAGCCAATCCACGTTTTGCGGCCAATGAGCACGCGCATGGAATTACCCAAAAAGCTCAGAGGTTTTTTGATCACTAATAAGTGTATGGGAAAACTGATGAGGAATATCAGCGCTGTAATCATATCAACCAAACGTTTGCTACGCTTTTTGTGAGGTTGAGCAAGGTTAAATTTTTCTTCAGCAGTCAATACTTCGCCACTTGTATAACTTAAATCGCTTCCCACGATACTACTGCTGCCTTCCATATGGAACCAAGTAGAAACCGGAATATGCTGGATCAAATACATTACAGACCGAGCAGGAATTTCGCCCACACACATGATCAGTTCCTTTGCACCTGAAGCCAGTGCTATTGCTTCCATATTTTGAAGCATTGCATGGATATTGGTTTGAGTATCGATAGAAAGCCGGTCAATAATTTTTTTATGCAATTTTTGTTGTTGCAAAATATGTTTCACTTCTTCAAATTCTTTTTCTGAGCCGGCAATTAGTATATAAGGCTTCGAAATGGAATGGGGCGGATGTTGCAATAACTTTCCTTTGAGCAAAACGAGACGGAATAAAAATAAGAGCAGAAAAGAAAGCAGTGAACCAAATAATACGATACCCCTGGAAAAACGATAGTGCTCGGGCAGCAGGGCATAGCCAGCCAACAGTGTCAGCAAGGCAATAAGAGAAGAGCGAACCAAGGTCCTTTGCCTGAAAGTTTTATTATATAGGCCTGAAAAGTAAGCTACAGCCAGATAAACAAAAGTAAATGCAGGAAAAGCGACCTGTAATAATGTGTTGGGATATACGTGACCACCTTTGACCACATTTGCCCAAGCTTCTTTCACCAGCCAGAAAGAAAACAAAATAATGACGGCATCAATTAAAGGCAGTCCAATCCATCGCACCAGTTTTGCAACAGCAGAGATCAATGCCCGCACCCAGATGGCGAAATGAATGGCCGCATTAAAGATACCGGCCTTGGCACCGCCATAGTGCTTGTGCACGAATATGCTCATCGCCTGAAAAAACATCCGCACATAGTTAAGGCTACCACGTTTCGTGCTTTCACCCTTGAAGTGAATGATCTCTGTTTCCGCCAGGTAATAATTTTGGAAACCACCTTCTTCCTGGATCCGGTAGCTAAGGTCTATATCCTCTCCATACATAAAGAATGTTTCATCAAAAGAACCCACCTTTTCCAATACATCTTTCCGAACCATCATGAAAGCACCTGCCAGTACGTCGACCTTGTGATTTTGATGAGCATCCAGATGTCCAAGGTAATAGCGACTAAAGATCTTAGATTTTGGGAAAAGTGCAGACAAGCCAAAAAGTTTAAAGAGAGAAGTAGTGGGCGCAGGAAAAGCCCTCTTAGACTCTTTTAAAAAATTGCCTGACCCATCGAGCATCCGCACACCAAGAGCACCAGCATCTGAGTGTTTCAGGAAGAAATGCAGGCATTTTTCGATTGTGTCCTCAGCGATTATGGTATCGGGGTTTAGGAAAAGGATATAATTGCCGGTAGCGTACTGCAAGCCTTTATTGCAAGCCTTTGCAAAGCCCAGGTTAGCACCAGCCTGAAGAAATTGTACCTTAGGGAACTTTGGTTGCAAGTATTCAATACTACCATCAGAGGATTGGTTATCCACTACAATAACCTGAATATTTTGCAATGTGCCCTTTTGCAAAGAATACAGACACTGCTCCAGAAAGTGCTTGACGTTGTAGTTTACTATGATGACTGAGACTTGCAAGGGTACAAAGAAAGAGGGAAAGCGGGAAAGTAGGAATAATCAGGGAAATAATTGGCATTTATGATGTAGATGCAGACTTTTTAACCGAAGGCACTTACTTCGAACTGATTTGAACCCCGATCAACAGTGCCATGTGCAATCCAAACCATTGCTGGCTTCCCCAGCCATCAGCGATGAGAAAGTGGCTGTAGTTAGCAAAAGCACCTTTTGCATTAGCCTCGGCAAACAATAGTTTTGAAATGTTGTAACGGAGCCCTCCTTCCAATACTATTACATAACCAGTTATGTTATACCGATCATCCCTGTGCTTTCCCATGATTGTTGTATTCGTTTTGGGAATGACCGGACCTGCACCGGCTTTGAACAGCAAGTTCAGGACTTTCACACCATTCTTATCTTGCAACAGAGGTTTCCATTTCATCCATTTCAATAGAGCGTAGTTAGCACCATCGCTATGCTCCAATTGGACGAAGTCAGGGTTGATCAGTGTATCTGTTTCGTAATTATGGCCATTGATGGTTCCTTGCATGCGCACAGGTTGCGACTGAAGTATATAATACTTGATATGATCAAAGTTGAATTCGATGCCCCAGTTCTTTTTATAATTGTAATAACCTAATGCGTAGCTATATTGAGGTGCTCCCTGGCTAAAGTCCAGGCCTTCGTCATCTTTACCTCGCACATTTTCAAGCGTAAAATCAAAAGCAGGGTGGGCGGAACTTTTCAACCTGATATCGCTCTTAGAATAAAAAGACCGGTTTGTGCCAATAGCTATATAAAAGGTGCGCGGCTTTTCCTCCTTTTGAGCAGGAATATTCATTTGTGCTTGCAAAGCATTGCTATAAAGCATAAAAAGTATGAATATAAATATTCCAACTACCTTTTGCATACACTGGTCATAAGGATGCGGTTAGTAGGTAAATAGATTAAGTGCTTGCCCATTATAAAACTTCAAAAGACGGGCCTGAATTTTTAAAGTAGTGTTGATGACGAGGGGACTCCAGGCTGGAGGGAGGGAGAAGATAACAGATGATAGAGGTAGATTGAAGTATTGTGGGTTGGAGAAGGTATGGCACGGCAGAGAAGAATGAATTTGGTGCGGGCGTACAAAACAAACCTGTAAATCAGTAACCAATCCCAGCAATCGATGGTTATCTTTGCGCATGCTTAAATCAACTCTATTAGAAGCCGTGCAGTCGGCAGCTGATGAAGTGCGGCGCTTCATTGACCTGGATTTTAAAATTTCCAATAAGGAAGGGGTGAACAACCTTGTAACCGAAGTGGACCATGCATCTGAAAAGATCATCATAGATACGATCAAAAAGAACTTCCCTGACCACTATATTCTGACTGAAGAATCAGGGGAAATTTACCAGGATTCGCAATACAAATGGATCATAGACCCTATTGATGGCACAGTGAATTTTGCCCACCGTATTCCTATCTGCTGTATTTCCATTGGTGTGGAGCATAACGGCAAAATGATACTTGGCGCGGTTTACAATCCTTTCATGAATGAAATGTTCTTAGCAGAAAGAGGATGTGGCGCCACACTCAACGACAGACCAATCAGCGTTAGCAAGAAGGAAAAAGTAGAGAACTCCTGCCTGGTTACTGGTTTTCCCTACACTTATCTTGATATGCCCAATGGACCGTTGGAAGTATTTGACCGCCTGATCCGCAGGGGCGTTCCTGTCCGCCGACTGGGCTCTGCAGCGATAGACCTTTGCTGGGTAGCCTGTGGCCGTTTTGATGGTTTTTACGAGCATAAACTGAATGCATGGGACAGCGCTGCCGGATTTTTACTGGTGGAAGAAGCTGGTGGCAGAGTAACCGATATGAAAGGAAGCCCGTATTCACCATATCAGCCAGGAATTGTAGCTACCAATGGTATTATACATAATGAACTGTTGAAATGGGTGAATAACGAAATTTGAGGTAGTAAACATCAAACTATAATTTGTAAATAGTGAATAAATGAGTGATCGCACAGAAATATCTACTCTAGGTGAGTTTGGTTTGATAGATCATTTGACTAAGAATATTGAAATACAAAATGCATCTAGTATTGTTGGTGTGGGTGACGATGCGGCCGTGATTGACCATTTTGGCAAGCAAACGGTGATCACCAATGACCTGTTGGTTGAAGGGGTACACTTTGATCTGATGTACACACCTTTGAAACACCTGGGTTATAAAACAGTAGTGGTGAATGTGAGCGACATCTACGCCATGAATGCCACTCCAACACAGATCATCCTTGGTCTGGCCTTCAGCAATCGCTTTAGCCTGGAAGCCCTGGATGAATTTTATGAAGGTGTTTATGCTGCCTGTGAAGAATATGGGGTAGACCTGATTGGGGGTGATACCACATCTTCGCAGAAAGGTTTTATTATTTCCTGCACTGCCATAGGCGAAGTAGCACCAGACAAGTACACGAAGAGAAGCGGGGCACAAAAAGGAGACTTGCTCTGTGTGAGCGGTGACCTGGGAGCTGCTTTTCTGGGACTTACTTTATTGGAGCGGGAAAAGAGAATATTCCAGGAAAGCCCAGGTGTGCAGCCAGACCTTGAGGGAGAAAAATATATTGTAGGCAGGATATTAAAACCTGAGGCAAGAAAGGACATCACTGCTTTTTTTGCGGAAGCTGAGATTACACCTACTTCGATGATTGACGTGAGTGATGGCCTTAGTTCGGAGATACTGCACATCTGCAAGCAAAGTGAAGTAGGTTGTGTATTGTACGAAGAAAAAATCCCCATTGCGGAAGAAAGCCGGCAGGCTGCATTTAAATTCAACCTTGACCCAACGGCCTGTGCCCTGAGTGGAGGGGAAGATTATGAACTTCTGTTTACCATTAAGCAGGATGATTACGATAAACTGAAGGATCATCCAGAGATCAGTGTAATTGGTTATATAACAGACGAAGAGGCAGGTGCCCAAATTTATACGAAGGGTGGGAGCAAACATCCTATTACAGCCCAGGGATGGAATGCTTTTAATGGGTAAATCGTAAATACCATTAGGGTTATGAGATTGTTTTACAGCGTCATCCTGGTGTTGCTGCTTGGAAGTTGTACAGTGTCCAAAGAATTTTCAACCGGCAAAAAATACGATGCCAGCGAATTGACAGAAGATTATGCCTTGTTCCGAAATATCCTGCAGGATGCTCATCCTGGCCTTTACTGGTATACGCCCAAAGACAGCATAGATTATTATTTTAATCTGGGGCAAAGCATGCTGAAAGATTCCATGACAGAGCCAGGGTTCAGAAATGTGTTAAGTTATGTGGTTTCTAAAGTCAGGTGTGGCCACACTTCCATAAAGCCGTCCAAGCAATATGCCAAAAAGAGCAGGCGGAGCAGCCGTTTTTTCCCCATAGTACTTAAACTGTGGCCGGATACTGCGGTGCTGACGCTCAATTTAAACCGAAGGGATTCCTTACTGAAAAGAGGCAATGTGGTTACGGCTATCGACAATAAGCCCATGAATGAAATTGTCGACTCGCTGTTTCAATACTTACCCGCTGATGGTTATAATCTTACACACAAATACCAAACTTTAAGCAACAGGGGCATTTTTGGGTCAATTTATTCTTCTGTATATGGTGTAAAGTCGTCCTACCAGGTTGAATACCTAGACAGTCTTGGCGTCAAAAGGAAAGCGACCATTCCATTATACAGGGTACAGGATGATTCTACATACAGGGAAATGCGCATACCACAGATGACCCGGCGAGAAGCTAAAAGACGAAGACTAGAGGATAACCGCACCCTTCAATTTGATACTTCACTGGATATGGCAGTGATGGACCTGAGCACCTTTACAAAGGGTTACCGGCTGCCTTCATTTTTTAAATCTTCTTTCAGGGAGCTCAGAAAAAAAGGAACTAAAAACCTTGTTATAGACCTGCGTGGCAATGGCGGTGGCAGCATTACCAATTCGAACCTGCTGACGAAATTCATTGCCTCCGGCCGTTTTAAGGTGGCAGATTCTCTTTATGCTATAAAAAGGGGAAGCCCTTATGCCAAGTACCGCCAGAACCGGTTTAGCAATTGGCTGTTTCTTGAATTCTTTACCAGTAAAAAGAAAGATGGACACTATCATTTTGGTTATTTTGAACGAAAACGATTCAAACCCAAAAAGAAAAATCACTACAATGGCACGGTGTACATCCTCACCGGAGGCAACACTTTTTCAGCGTCTACCTTGTTTACACAGGCTGTAAAAAAGCAGGAGAATGTAATCGTGGTGGGAGAAGAAACCGGCGGAGGTGCCTATGGTAATAACGCATGGTTGATTCCAGATGTTACCTTACCACACACCAAGGTACGTTTTCGCTTACCTCTTTTCAGGCTGGTCGTGGATAAGAGCCTGCCTAAAAATGGCCGGGGCGTTATACCCGAGGTCGAAGCAGATCCATCTACAGATGCCATCCGCAGGAATGTTGATTTCAAGAAGGAGAAGGTGGTGGATATGATCAAGAATGGAAAGCGGATATAAGTTTATTGTTTTTGGTTTTCGGTAGTGAAGTTGAGTATTTGAAACAGATCAGCGTCTTTCAGGAAAGGCATTTTTTCACGTATTTGAATGAGGTGTTCTTTGTCAAGCGTAATGGTAAAAATATCTTCGTCGTGGGCTTTGTGATACAACACTTCGCCCAGAGCATTTACAACCATGCTGTCGCCACTGTGGTAAATATTATTGCCGTCATTGCCTGTGCGGTTCACTCCAATCACATAACACTGGTTTTCAATGGCCCGGGCTTGCAAGAGGGTTTTCCAGGCATGACTTCTGCGTTCTGGCCAGTTGGCAACATAGATCAAGAGGTCGTATTCGGGACTGGCTCCATCTTCTTCTGTTTGCAGTGGCGACTGCCGTGACCAAACAGGAAATCGAAGATCGTAGCAAACCATCAGATTGATTTTCCAGCCGTTGGCAGAAGCAATCAATCGTTGGCTGCCGGGGGTATAAAACTGGTCTTCACCGGCGAAAGCAAACAGGTGGCGTTTATCATAAATACCGTACTTCCCATTAGGCAGCATCCAAATCAGCCTGTTGTAATAATAGCCTTCTTCTTCGATGATCAAACTTCCGGTAAGGGCAATTTTTTTGGCTGCAGCCACTTTCTTCATCCACTGAACAGTTGGACCATCCATGGTTTCGGCAAACTGCTGCGGTTTCATGCTGAAGCCAGTGGAGAACATTTCGGGTAGTATAACCACTTGTGTTTTCTCCTGAATGGAAGCAATCTTTTGTTCCAGCATTTGCAGGTTGGCTTCTTTATTTTCCCAATGCAAGGCGGTTTGGATCAATGTGAAGGTAAGTGAAGACATGGATGCAAGTTAATGGGTCTTGGGTTATTGCTTTGAGGCCAATTTGGGATTAGCACCAATCGTTTCCAATATCCCTGTAAGTATTGTTTTCCATACCAGGTTACTAAATCCAGGATTTGGGCTCGGCTGAAACTCTATAATAGGCTCTCGTGGGGGTTCATTTTTTTGGGGGTTGTTATTCTTTATTATAAAGGTATTGGCAAATAAACCTATTAACCCTTTTTTGTCTAGCCCCTGCTCATCCTTTTCCTTTTCATACAATGAAAGTTTCAGATCGTTGTAGCGCATCAAGATCTTACCAGTTGTTTTGTACTCATTGCCTTGGATATGCACTTTTGTATTTTCCAACCTGCCTTTCTCCACTTTGAACAAGCCAAGAGGCATGGCAAAACTGTTGACAAGACTTCCATTAAAACCGGCTACATTGAAGTCTGCTGAAAAGTTACCACTCTTGTAGTTTACTAAATCAAATGTAAGCGAAGCCGTAATAGGCATCTGGCGCATCAACTTACCCGATGCATTTACATTTGCCTGTCTCTTCTGCCGGATATATTGCTTCATATTGGTAAGATGAGACGAATTGATATATACATTACTAAAATAAACGAATCCTTTTTGCTTAGATACCGGGTTATACTCCTCATAGGTTAGATCAAGATTCCGCACATTCAGCCTTTTCAAATAGACCTGCATAGGCAACTTCATTAACAGCTGGTTGAGGAAAGAACTCTCTTTAGGTTTTGATGGTAAGGAGCGGTCCATAGAAACTTTCAACCTTGGGTTGCTGATGTCTACTTTATCTGCGATGCAGCGCTCCTTATTCATAAAGCTCCACCAGTCTATATTATGAACCAATATCCTGGGTATTGACAGATCGTACAGTTCAGGTTGATACAACACTCCTTTTTTGTGCTCCTGCTTTTTATATTCGGATGAAAGTGAAACATTATCAAGGGTCATCAAACGCTTCGGGGCTTCAATTGTAATTGTAGCTATTTTAAACCGGTATAAATTATCAGCACTTCTGGTCGCATAATTGCGCATGGTCAAAAGCGCTCTTTTGGCAAATAAAAAGCGGTCTGTCGAGTTTTGTGTCGTAGAATCAATCAATATATCGTGAAAGCGGAGTACGACATCATTGAACTTTGTTTTCTTGTTTTTATTTTTTACGTCATAACTGATGACAGAGCCTCCCTCAACAGTCAGTTTTGTAACTGCCAGTTTTTGAATATGTTGTTTGATACGCTGATAGAGATTTTCCGTATCCATGGATTTCCTTTTATTATAAGCTCTTTTTTGATGGTAGATTTCAATAAAAGGAGCAATGATATTCAACGAGTTGAAGGTCATTGTTTTGTTGTTCATGACATCGTCTATATTAATGCCATTCAACTTAATGGAGCGAAGGGAAATAGCGAACACATCATCAGGAGCCTGCTTCGAGTTGTCCAACGCAGCTAATGCATTTTTGTCGGGAGAAAGCTTTACGTTCATTAGCGTTACTGTTGATTCCAGCACATCTACCACCATGCTATCCATGGTTAGATCGTACAAGCCTTTGGATCCGTCTTTTACCAACTGCTGCAATCTTTTTTTGAACAGGGGCCGCAGGTCCAGGATCGTATCCAGATTTTTAGCCGGAGCAGCAAAAGCACTATTTTCCACATCTTCTATTGCTCCTGCCTGCCTGATATCCGCCTTCAAAGAAAAGCGTGTAAAAAGATATGCAGCTATCACGAACCCTCCAATTATCAGCAATAAGATGTAAAGCTTTTTCATCAGGGCTGAAATAGTTCAAAGATTAAACCACAGATGAAATGATGAATTGTGAATAGTCAATTGTGAATTTGTATGGAAGTGACTATTGTTTTTAGTTGTCCAGGTGTGAAAGGGAAATGAAGAGGATTGATGATGTGCTGAGTAATGTAGATAGTGAGGAGTAAACGGGAAGTCGGTAGGGCTTAAGTATGCCTTACATACGGGGTTGATACGGAGTATACAGGGAGCATGTATGTAGCATGTACGGCTGATGTTTACTATAACTCTACTATATGTTTACTATAACTTTACTGTAAGTTTTCTATAAGATTACTATAAAGGGGTGGTTTATAAGTTTATGGTGTATTGGGAAATAGCAATTGAGAATTGATAGTTAGGAATTAGGAGCTTGGCAGAGGGTAGATGGATAAGTAGGTAATTATTGACAATTTATAGTTGTAAAGGAGAAGTTATTTCCATTCCGGGAGATTGCTGTCCGTAATATGTAGAAGGCTCCATTGGCATGCTGCTTTAATAAAGAGATTCCTGTATTATACTTTTCCAATAGGAAGGCTAAGGCCATTTCATCGGTACAGCCATGGCCATATTTCATTTCTCTAAACTCATCTACCAGAGCCTCTGGGAATTTGGGTGAACAACCGAAGCATCCAGACAGGTCGCGTGGGTATTTTACATTGAAAGAGTTTGCGGCTGAAGCATTCGTTATTACTAAGGCATACACAGTATTATTTTGTGTTACGACAAACCGAGCATTGTAGTCTTTCTGTTTTTGATTAATATCTATTAAACCATATAGGTCACCAGCATCGGGCGGATGATTACCCGGATGATTATGCAGATCAGCAAAAGCATTAGCCATGTTTGGCACAGTGCTATTGGATTGTGCACCCGAATTCAGGAACGAGGTTAAAATGTTGTTTTTATCGTCTTTTCCAAAAGCAATGACATGCTCTTTTCCTTTATTTAGAAAGGCTGTTTGTATTTGGTTCAAAGCCGTTACGTACTGGTCTGTTTTCGAAAAAGCGGTTACAGTTTCTAAGGCAGCTTTTGCTTCTATACAAGGATCTAACCGGGATATGGCTAGGCCAGAATCTGAAGTTAGAGTGCTATTGGAGGTAACAGGTGTTGACTGATGCGGCCTCAAAGATCCGGACTGCGCGTAAAGACAGGAGAAGAACCACTGTAAAACAATAATATGCAGGATTTTAGTCATTACTGTAATTGTCTGCAGCCAAATGCAAAATATAGTGACTAATCGGCTAATTGAGTTTGAAATTATTTCAGCAACTGAAACACTGCAAAACTAAGAACATAGGCCAAGGCTGTCATATAAGCCAGTTGGATCATAGGCCATTTCCAGCTCCTGGTTTCACGGCGGACAATTGCCAGTGTACTCATACATTGCATGGCGAAGACATAGAAGATCATCAGCGACAAGCCAGCAGCGAGTGTAAATACGGGTGTGCCATCAGGCCATTTGGCGGCTTTCATTTTGTCACGGAGTCTCAGGCCTTCCTCGTCATCGCCAACACTGTACAGGGTGGCCATGGTACCTACGAATACCTCACGGGCAGCAAAGGAGGTTACAATGGCAATGCCGACTTTCCAATCGAAGCCTAAGGGTTTAATCGCCGGTTCCAAGCTTTTACCAAGCAGGCCGGCATAGGAATTCTCCAGTTTAGCTGCATGGTATATGTTTTCCACCTGGGCAACAGGTAAAACCTGTGCAGCTTTAGCCTGCATGTATTGGGCTTCCACCATTTTCATTTTATTCGCCGGACCATAAGAGCTTAATCCCCAAAGCAGAAGACTAATGATCATGATGATCTTACCAGCATCGAAGACAAAAATCTTTGCCTTGCTGATCATGGTGTGCATGATATTGTTCCAGCGCGGTGCGTGGTATGTAGGCAATTCGAGGATAAAAAAGCTTTTCTCTTTAATATTGATAAACCACTTGGCCACATAAGCCACCAACATAGCCATCAACAGTCCTAGCAAATACAGGCCCATCATTACCAGACCTTGCAACCCTAAAAAGCCAAAGAAATATACTTTGGGAATGACCAGGCCGATCAGGATTGTATAAACAGGCAGTCGTGCTGAACAGCTCATCAAAGGAGTGACAAGTATGGTCAGTAGCCGTTCTTTTTTATTTTCAATATTTCTTGCCGACATGATAGCGGGTACTGCACATGCAAAACCGCTGATCAAGGGCATCACACTCTTCCCATTCAGCCCCACGCTACGCATCAGCCGGTCTGTCAGAAAGGAAATACGTGCCATATAGCCAGTATCTTCCAACAGTGTAATCAGGCCAAACAATATCATGATCTGGGGTACAAAAACCAATATCCCACTTAAACCAGCAATAATTCCATTGATAAAGAGGTCGCTCCACCATTTTTGGGGCAAAATGCCAGACAGCCAGTTACCTGCAGTTGAAAATCCCAGTTCAATCCAATCCATTGGATATTGAGCCAAAAGAAACACGCACTGGAATAAAAGGAACAAAACGGCTAACAGGATCAGGTAACCCCCATAGCGGTGCAAAAGAATATTGTCCAGCTTGTTAGTAAATAGCGTTTGTTCCAAAGGATCAGGCTCTGCTACAGAATTCTGCATAATATGCTTGATGCGGGAGTAGCGCTGTAAGATTTCTGAGGCCTGGGTTTTGGTATGGTTGAAGCTGTACTTTTCTTCAATGCCTTCAATTGTATCCTGGGTATCTGAGTCAAAATTGAAATGCTCGTGGTTGATCAGCAGGTGGATGGCTTTATAGTCACTTACCTCAGGAAATACCTTCTGCAAGTCCCCAATAGATTCCTTTGCAAGGGAACGATTATCAATAAAATCACGCACAGGAACCTGGTAGAGGTTGAGGGCGGTCTGTTCAATTGCTTTTTTCAGCTGGGGAATGCCTTTGTTCTTACGAGGGTTCACAGAAACTACAGGAACGCCCAATTCCCGCTCCAATTCTGCCAGGTCGATCATGATACCTTTTTTCTTGGCCATGTCCACCATGGATAAGGCTACGACGACGGGTTTTTTCAGATCTATAATCTGTGTGCAGAAGAGCAGATTGCGTTTCAGGTTGCTGGCATCAACCACCACCACATATATATCTGCATGGATATCACTATCCTGATGGAGTAAAACTTTATAACTAATCCACTCATCGGGACGTTTAGGGTATAAACTATAAGTACCGGGCAGGTCAATTACATTCGCTGACAGGTCTTCCGACAGATTTGTATATCCTGTTTTTTTATCCACAGTAACCCCAGGAAAATTGCCCACCTTTTGATTCAAGCCAGTCAGGCTATTGAACAATGAGGTTTTACCACAATTTGGATTACCCACTAAAGCTATATGTAAAGGACGGTTTGCCACTAATTGGTGTGCAAATTTAGAAGCCTTACTGTAGAGACATTTACGAAATCAGGAGTATTTATGAAATCTGGGAAAAGTTTAACACCCCTTGTTAAAGGAAAGTTGAAGGGGTCACAAGTTTACGAGTTAAAATATTCCACCTGATATTTTTCAAATTTTGATAACTCTAGGCAAACAACCATTGAATACCTTTGTGCCTCTATATTGAAAGATTTATTGGAATGCGGAATTATTTTCTTATTTTATTTCTCCTGATTTTTGGCGCAACTGAGGCCCAAAAGCTAAAAAAAGAGGACAAACAATTAGTAGCGAATTTGCAGGCTCACATTCAGTACCTGGCCAGTGATGAATTACAAGGCCGTAGAACAGGCACACAAGGTGAAGCCCTTGCAATGAAATATATCAGTGACAAGTTCAAAGGCGTTGGCCTGGCACCCAAAGGCACCAACGACTACCTGCAGCCTTTTGTCATCAATGAAGGAAAACAAGTCAACCCCTCTACCCACCTTATTGTCGGGGGACAAGCGCTTACCTTGTATAAAGACTTTTTCCCTTTAGCCTTTAGCGGAAACGCTTCCCTGGAAGCGCTTCCTTCTATGGCTATCCAGGAAGTGCAAATGCCCTGGTTCTGGGACATTAAGGAAGTAGTTGAAGAAAACAAGGGCAATCCTCATTGGGATGTATACGCCGCCATAGAGAAAAAAGCTGAAGACGCCCAAAAGAAAAGCGCTACGGCATTATTTGTTTTCAACACCTCAGCAACCAAGGACAATATCCAGTTCAAAGGAAGCGAGCGACCCTCCCAGTTATCTATACCCGTCGTTTATTTAACCAAAGAAGCCGTTTCTAAATATTTTAATGATGAATCGGCAACCCTGGATATTAAATTAAAGACAGATATCAGTCCGAAGAGCAGGACAGGCAATAACGTTATTGGCTTTATTGACAATGGAGCACCAACGACCATTGTTTTTGGCGCCCACTTTGATCACCTAGGCTTAGGCGAAGATGGTAATTCATTGCAACAGGGATCAAAAGATATTCACAATGGTGCTGATGACAACGCCAGCGGTATATCTGCCCTGATAGAACTTGCCCGAATGCTCAAAGCATCTTCTCTGAAGCAAAACAATTACCTGTTTGTAGCTTTTTCGGGCGAAGAGCAGGGATTGTACGGATCGAAATACTTTACAGAAAACCCTACGGTTGATCTTGGTTCTGTTAGCTACATGATCAATATGGATATGATCGGGCGGCTGAATCCATCCAGTCCTGTACTGACAGTTGGTGGCTTTGGCACTTCGCCATCCTGGGGCGCTGTGTATAACGCAACTGGCAAAAAGTCTATTTATAAAGGAGCGTTGCAGTTCCGCTTTGACTCCAGTGGTGTAGGTCCCAGCGACCATACTTCTTTTTACCGTAAAAGCATCCCTGTGCTGTTTTATTTTACCGGCCTTCATAGTGACTATCATAAGCCTACAGATGATGCCGACAAAATCAATTACACGGGTGAACTGCAGGTGATCAAACACATCTACAGCCTTGTAGAAGTGCAAAGCAGAAATGCGGGAAAGGTTGCATTTACTCCTACCAAAGAAATGCAGATGAATGCAACTGCTTCATTTAAGGTAACCTTAGGCATTATGCCCGATTACAGCTTCAGTGGTAATGGGGTGCGCGTGGATGGAGTGACAGAAGGCCGTCCAGCTCAAAAAGCAGGTTTAAAGGCGGGTGATGTTATTGTAAAACTTGGCGACCATGCTATTGGTTCCCTCGAGAGCTATATGGAAGCCCTCAGCAAGTTTAACAAAGGAGACAAAACAACAGTATATTACAACCGCGGAAGTGAGAATCACTCCTCTCCGGTTGAGTTCCAATAAGGCGACCAAAGCTATCTGTATGCGACTTATACTTGATCACAAAGACCTGACTGATAGCTTCTTTGAAGATACCAGGCTATTGGGTATTATGGCACCTGTCAAAGACTACCAGTTTTGCTGGCAGTTGAATAATTTATTTGGATTTGATTTCAGGATCAATAATGATATAGAAATTCAACTGACCCGCAAACAGCGTCACTACTTTTTTGCTGTGTATGAATTTGCCGAGAAGTACAACTCGCTGGTGCATTATCTATACAACAATCAATTTGACGGGGAGTATCTACTACCCGAGTTTAAGCACCTGGACTTCCTATGGCTGCTGAAAGGTGACGTGGTTAGTGATTATGCTTTGTTGCAGTTGATCAACTCCCTCCGTACACTTAAGGGAGTGCAACTTGTGGTTGAACTCACTGATGAAAAGATCAGGAATAAAGAGCACCTGGTATTTTAAACAGTAATCCATTAGAATGCTGCAAGTTGTGAGGATGTGGCCATGTAATCAAGGAATTATTGTAACTTGTAAGTAGAAATATCATTTCAGCTAATTATCAAATCATCTTTTACACCATGGCATGGCAGGAAAAAGATAACTCCCTTTACCAAAAGCTAGAATTTAAAGACTTCAACGAAGCTTTTGGCTTCATGAGCCGTGTGGCAATGATCGCTGAAAAAATGAACCACCATCCTAAGTGGACCAATGTATGGAATACTGTGGAATTTTGGCTTTCTACACATGATGCTGGCGACATTGTTACTGACAGAGATCGTAAACTGGCAGAAAAGATAGATGCGCTTCTTAAGTAGAACCTATAGTTGGCTACTTTAATTGCTTCTTACAATTATGAATCCCACAGGATTACACTGCTCAGTGTGATTCATTTAACAGGCATGTACAATTTGTTTTGCTAAACAATCAGACTATTTAGCAAATTTCATAATATATGTTAACCTTGGGTTAATTGTGATGAGAGGCTGTTCCCTGTTATATAACGGAAACGCCTAAGTGATAATTTTACATATCTAACTGCTCTTAAATATGAATAAGCTGCTCTTTTTTTTCTTGTTTATTACATGCATCAACTATGCATCTGCGCAACAGGAATCCCAATTGAAAGGTAAGGTAGTAGATACCCTGGGAAAAGCGCCTTTGTACAATGCCGTTATTTCCCTACTTAACAAAAAAGATTCTACTTTATCGAAATTTACCCGAAGTGGTAAAGATGGAAGTTTTAACCTGCTCCGTCTTGCAAAAGGCCAGTACATTATAATGATCACTTTCCCAAAATTTGCTGACTATGTTGATGTGGTGAATATACAGGAGCCAGTAGTTGATATGGGCGCTATTGCGCTTACCCAAAAAGCCACGCTTTTAAAAGAAGTTGTGATACAAAGCGGACGTGCTATTCGCATCAAAGGAGATACAACGGAATTTGTTGCCGATAGTTTTACTGTGAAAGAGGGTGCTACGGTGGAAGACCTTTTGAAACAGTTTCCCGGCTTCCAGGTAGACAGTAAGGGACAAATCACAGCACATGGCCAGCGGGTGCAAAAAGTGCTGGTAGATGGTGAAGAATTCTTTGGTGATGATCCTACAATGGCTACACAAAATATTGCAGCCAAAGCCGTGGATAAGGTACAGGTGTATGATACAAAGACGGATCAGCAAAACCTTACAGGATTAGGAGGTAATAACCAAGGCAAGACTGTGAATATCAAGCTGAAAGAAAACAGTAAGAAAGGATCTTTTGGAAAAGCTTTTGCAGGAAGCGACTTTCAGAAATATCATGATGCTAAAGTGCTTTACAACAGGTTTGTTGGTAAGAAAAAAGTTTCTGTCTATGGCACTAAGAGTACTGTTAGTACTGGAAGCCTGAACTGGGAAGACCGGCAAAAGCTTGGCTTAGAAAATGATTTAGAATACGACGAGGTCGGAGGATATTATTACAGCATAGGTAGTGGCGATGACTTCAACGACTGGAGTTTGCGTGGCCTGGCAGACTCATATACAGCCGGAGCTTTATTCAACAACAAATGGAATGAGGACAAGTATGGCATTAACGGTTCTTACCGGTTCAACCGCCTGTCCACAAGAAATGAGTCATCCACTCTTACACAGACCATCCTTTCTGACGGGTTGTTATATAGAAGCGATTCTGTAATCAGCAATGGTTTGAACCAGCAGCATGCGCTAAATGGCAAATACGAATGGAAGCTGGATTCCCTGGCCTCTATTAAATTCACGACTGCCGGCATTTACAAAACAACCCAGGGCTTCAACCATACCAATAGTAATACGCAGAACGAAATGGAGCAATATCTGAATAAGAACGACCAGACAAGAGAGAATGAAACAGAGCGGAAGCAATTGGACAACCTTTTTTCTTATAAGCAATTATTTAAGAAGAAAGACAGGCAACTGTTGTTGACCTTGCGTTTTGGCCTGGTAGAGGATGACAATAACGGCTTATTGTATTCGAAGTTCGAAAAACATGATGGCAATGGTAATTTTGTGTCTGATAGTATTACCGACCAGCAAAAGTTATTCACAGGCAACTCCCGGACTATTGGTACTAAAATCACCTATAGTGAGCCGCTTACTTCAAAATTGTCCTTGGTTGTTGATTATGGTTTTAATAACAATAATTCAGCCTCCAATCGTGCTTCATACAATAATGAAGGCAATAACAAGTACGAGATACTGGATTCTCTTTACAGCAATAATTTTAACCTGGATGCTTCTTCACATAGCACCATGGCGGTATTGAAATATGTTGGCAAAAAGACAAGGTTCGCAATGGGATCCGGATTATCAGCCCTTCAACTAAACCTTAAAGACCTGTATAAAGACAAAAAGACAAACTACAACTTCCTGAATCTAACGCCACAGGCAACCTATAGCTACCAGTTAAAACAGCAAACATGGTTTTATGTGAACTATAGTGGTACAACCCGTCAGCCCAGTATGAACCAACTGCAACCTTTCCGTGACAACAATGACCAAACAAATATCTTCATCGGAAACCCTAACCTGAAGGTAGGTTTCAACCATAGGTTCAATACTTCTTATTCAAGCTACAAAGTACTCACAGGCACGAACTTATATGTTGGTGCCTCCTACGGATTTACACAAAACGATATTTCCAATTCCAGCATCATTGATGCATCAGGTAAAAGAACATACACTCCGGTAAACGTAAATGGCAATAATTACTGGAATTTCTGGGGCAACTGGAATCATGGTCAAGGAGAAAAAAAATTGCGCCATTATATTCAGCTGAATGCTAATGGAGGCCGGAATATCAATTTCATTAACAATGAAAAAGGCACCAATAACTCGGCAAACTTTAATATAAATTATGGCATTGGCTATGATATAAAAGACAAGTTCAATTTCAGGATCGGCCCAAGCGCAGGCTATAACAGCTCCCGCTCTTCTTTGCGAAAAGTTGACAACAACTATTTTTCTTATGGAGGTTCTGCCAATGGCTATGTACTGCTTCCCGGTAAGATCGAATTGAGCAGTGATATAAATGCCAACCTCCGCCAGAAGATTGATGCTTTTGACCGTAATACCAATATCATTCAATGGAATGGATCTATATCCAGAAAAGTATTAAAGGATAAAAGCGGAAAGATCATCTTCCTGGCAAACGATATCTTAAACCAGAATAAAGGCTACAACCGCAACATTGGCAGCACCTTTGTTACCGATGAACGGTACCTCAGGGTAAGCCGTTATTTCTTATTGAAGTTTGAATGGTCGTTCAATAAAATGCCAACAGGAAAATAGTAATACTTGAAAAATTGACAGACCATTATCCAACTCACTAAAACAACAACATTAATGAAAAGATCAATTCTCCTTTTAATAGCCATCTTTCTTGTACACTCATTGTTACCTGCACAAGCCCTTTTCTATAATACCATAAAAGTGGAATTTGAAAAGACCGTTTATGTTCAACAGATGTATAAAGAGTTAGTGCCAGAATCCTACGATAGATTCAAAGCCAACCTTCCTGCAACTTCGATTAGTTATTTTGACTTCATAGGTGATACTACTAAATCCATTTTCAAACCTGGCAGGGAAGTGCCTGTGAGTACACGTTCCTGGTATAGTTCTATTGCAGATAAAAATGTTGTTTATTCAGATTATAAAAGTGATCGGGTGGTGGCACAGAAACCTGTGTATGAGGAGACATTTCTTGTAGAAGATAGCCTTGCTAAAATCAAATGGAAAATAACTGCCGATACGCGGGAGATTGCCGGATTTGAATGCAGAAAGGCGGTCGGCATACTTAATGACAGTATAGGCGTATTTGCATTTTATACAGATAATATTTTGATCCCAGGAGGGCCGGAAAGTATTCAAGGGCTACCTGGCATGATACTGGGAATGGGCATTCCCCGACTGCATACAACATGGTTTGCAACCAAGGTAGAAGTAAGTGGTGTGAACATGAACAGTGTAGTGCCGGCAACCAAAGGAAAGAAGTCTACTTACAAAACGATGATGGAAGCGCTCAACAAAGTAGCCAACAGATGGGGCGATTATGGCAAGAAAATGCTGCTGAACTTTGCGATTTGAGAATAGGAATAGTGAGTGATGAATGATGAATAAGCCGATATTTCAACCATTCATCACTCACTATTCCTCTTTCTACTTTCATTTCTTTTTCCGGAAAACTATGGCCGCATTATTTTGGAGGTCGGCCGAGAAATGAACATTATACTTGTTCTGACCATCCTGCACAATAAGCAAGCCTGTATTTGGCGGAATGGTTCCCAAGTTTTCAGCAATCAAAGTAAGTTGGTACATATCTGAATCAGTTGAACGCAGGAGCACGCTTTTCTTGGCAGCCACTGCTGTCAATTTTGTTTTTGAAATAATATTCTGTCCATTGAAGTTTACTGAAATAGTATCACCATCTACTATTCCATTGTCATAAAAGGAGAGCACCAAACTATCTGTAACTACATCTATTGTTTGCATCACTTTAGTTGTCCTGCTTTCAACAGGAATAGCGGCAGGGGCAACATCTTTGCTTTTTGACATTAAAGATTTATCATCTGCCTTTGTTGGTTTACTTTCTTTTTTTGGAGCTTTAACTTCTGTTTTTGCAACACTTCCTGTTGCTGGTTTCGTTTTCTCTGTTTCTTTTTCTTTATTATTTACATAAACAGGCGCCGCCGGTCTTTGTAAAACATCTAATTCGTATAAATGATTAATCAAGGCTGAACGTAAACTATCATTATCTTTTTTGAGGTCTAATCCGCCATTTATAGAGTAGTAAACTTTCGTTTGATTAGTTCGCCATGTGCCCTTTAACTCCTTTATGCTGTCTTGTTGCGGTAACGGTATTGTATTGATCTGGTATACACCTTTTGATCGTTCAGAAGGGAAGTTATTCGCCACCATCTTCACGTCTTCAACAATCAAAGCTCCATTCTCTTTAGTAGCTTTTATTCTTTTAACGCTATAATAAAATGTATCGTTTACAACAAAAGTAGTATACGCATAACCAGTTATTTTTCCTTTGTATTCACTCAATGCTAATTCATAATTCTGAACCTTTTTCGTGCTATCATTTACCAAGATCCCGGAGTACAATCCACTAACATCTTGAGCAGAAGCATTAAAGCATAAAACTAAAAAGAAGGGCAGTAGGTATCTCATTTTCATAAAGGTTGAACAACGATCAGTATTTATTATTTTGAAAGTAAATAAAATCAATTTATCGCATATAAGAATGAAATGCCAGCAAGTATTCAAATAAAATGAGGCTGACCCTATATTCGGGACAGCCTCATTGAACATTTCTTATTCATTTTATAAGAAGTATTTTATACAACTAAAAGATCTAAGGTTCTCAACATTAGTCCTTCTCCTTTACACCATCCTCTGTAATCTTGACCTTACCATCATCTGTTTTGATCTTCATATCGCCATCTTTATCAACTTTCATCTTTACATCTTCTGTCTTCATTTTGAGGTCGCCATCATCATCTTTTTTCCATCTGTCATCAAATGGAACCCATTTATTCTTATGATCCCGGAATCTTAGGTTCTTGCCCTCCATATGAGCAGTACCTATTGTGTCAAAACCCTGATCACCATAAACCCACCATGTCCGTGTATCTACATAGTAATCTACTGGCTCGCCAGTTTCCATATTGGTCCTGGCACCGGTTTCAGGGTCTACTTTAATTCTGATTTTTTTACCAGTGCGGGCATCTACATAAGCGCCAGCTTCACTATTGATCCGGAAGCTATCAGCCTGGGCTGCGTAACTACCTGTTGAAGTGGCTGTAGTTGTTGCAGTGTTCACATCGTCTGTAGTAGTATCAACAGAAGCAGAAGTATTGTCGCCACTGTTGTTACACGCTACAAAGCCAAAAGAAAAAGCCGTTGCAAAAAGTCCTAATAATCTTTGTTTCATCATGGTTAAAAATTTTATGTCCATGAGTCAAACAAAAATGAGACCGAATCTGCAACGGCTTAATAATGAAAATGTTATCTATTCATTGAGGCAAGGAACTCATAATTATCCTTTGTTCCTCTCATACGTTTGAGGAGTTCGTTCATAGCCTCTTCCGTATTCATATCATTCAGGTATACTCTTAAAAGGTTCATGCGCTGTAAAACGTCCCTTTCCAGCAAAAGATCATCACGACGGGTAGAAGATGCCACCAGATCAATAGCAGGGAAAATACGCTTGTTGGCCAAACGACGGTCAAGCTGCAACTCCATATTACCAGTACCCTTGAATTCTTCGAAGATTACTTCATCCATCTTAGAACCAGTATCGATAAGGGCTGTAGCAAGAATAGTCAAAGAGCCGCCATGTTCGATCTTGCGGGCAGCGCCAAAGAACTGCTTAGGTTTTTGCATGGCATTAGCCTCCACACCACCTGACAAAACTTTACCAGATGCAGGTGCTACTGTATTGTGGGCACGCGCCAGACGGGTAATAGAGTCGAGCAGGATCACTACATCATGACCACACTCTACAAGGCGTTTTGCTTTTTGAAGAGCCATGGTCGATACTTTTACGTGCTTTTCAGCAGGCTCATCAAAAGTAGAGGCGATTACCTCGGCTCTTACACTGCGCTCCATATCCGTAACCTCCTCAGGGCGCTCATCGACCAGAACAACCATCAGATAGCACTCTGGGTGATTTTCAGCAATTGCATTAGCTACAGCTTTCAACAACATGGTCTTACCAGTTTTAGGCTGCGCTACAATCAAACCACGCTGACCTTTACCGATTGGAGTAAACAGGTCCATAATGCGGGTTGAATAATCTGATGGGGAAGTAAACAGGTTCAGCTTTTCAAAAGGGAAAAGCGGTGTCAGGTAATCGAAAGGCACGCGGTCGCGAACCTCTTCAGGTTTTTTGCCATTGATCGTATCAACTTTCAGTAAGGCAAAGTATTTCTCACCTTCTTTGGGAGGGCGAACAGAACCGTAAACTGTATCACCGGTTTTTAAACCAAACAACTTTATTTGGGAAGGGGATACATAAATATCATCAGGAGAAGACAAGTAGTTATAATCAGAAGAGCGCAGGAAGCCATATCCATCAGGCATCATTTCCAGCACACCCTCGGCATTAATAATCCCATCAAATTCGATATTAAAGCCTTGGTCGCGGCGCTGAGGATAGTATTTATTGATCTGCACGCTAGACCTTTCCGCAGTACGGGGAGCTTCCGCAACAGCAGCCAGTTCTTCTTCCAACTCAACAGACTCTTCCACTTCATTAGCTACATTATTAATAATAGGCTCTTCTTCCTGTGGAATTTCAATCTCTACATCCTGATCATCAGATTTTTTCCGGGCTTTTTTAGGTCGTTCGTCGTTTTTCGCCTTAATTTTTTTGATAGGCTTTTTTTCTCCAACTTCCATGGCAGCAGCAGGAGTAATTGTTTCAACAACAGCTTCTTCTGTTGTATTCGCAGTAGTAGCTTTTACGATACGCTTCCTTTTGGGACGATCGTTACTTTTGTTTTGGCCCTCGCTGGCTACTACAGCCTGCCTGTCTAAGATTTTATAAATAAGCTCTTGTTTATCCAGCTTTTTTGCATTATCAATCTGAAGCTGTTCGGCAATATCCAGCAATTCTGGAACAAGCATATCATTCAACTGCAAAATATCGTACATAGGAAAATCTAATTTTATAAGCTCATTCTCATCAGAGCTCCAATCTTCAATTGGATCTTTGGGTTTATTTGTGAATGGAAGTTTGAAAAAAACGATTGTTGTGAGTAAAGCAGGAGAGGTCTCTCAACTTTTTCTGGTGCAATTATAACGCTAAAAAAGTGAATAGTAAAATTTTTTCTTCGTCAAATAAAATATTAATAAAACTATATACTTTTTTTAAGCAAATTTTCAGTTTGCCCTAGCCAAGAGCCCCTGCACACCTGATGCAATTTAGGACATCTTGCCTTCTAAAAACATGATATTGATTGCCTTTTGCCGGCAACAGGGCGTTATAGTAATGTTATAGTATTGAATAGCACACGCAACAATGCGCTTAAACCCTTTTACCATAGCTCACTCGCTTTCATTTCCAAACTACAAAAGCCTAAAGCCTTATTTCAAATTTTAATCCAAATTCAAGTGCCATTTCCGGAATCATTTCATTCCCTCTGGCATTAGAACGATCCCAGGTATCATCAAATCTGATTTACTCATTCATAATTCCTAGTTTATTCCCTAAATCCATCTAATCCTTTAAATCCGTATTCTATCTTTGCCGCTCTTAAACAGGCAATATGTTCAACAAGCGGATAAAAATAAAAGAACTCCTGAACAGTGAACCTCAGGAGCAACAGGAAACTGTTATGGGGTGGGTGCGTACTTTTCGCAACAACCAGTTTATAGCCTTAAATGATGGCTCCACCAACAACAATTTACAAGTGGTGTTAGAACTGGGAAAATTTGATGAAGACTTATTAAAACGCATTACTACCAGTGCCTCCTTAAAAGTAACTGGTACGGTAATTCCTTCCCTGGGTAAAGGCCAGAAACTGGAGCTGAAAGCTGATACTGTAGAAATCCTGGGAGATTCGGATGCAGAAAAATATCCATTGCAGCCCAAAAAGCATAGCCTTGAATTTTTGCGGGAAAAAGCACATTTGCGCTTCCGCACGAATACTTTTGGCGCCATTTTCCGCATACGCCATTCACTGGCTTTTGCTATTCACAAGTTCTTTAATGATAAAGGTTTTGTTTACTTACACACGCCTATCGTCACGGCTTCTGATGCAGAAGGAGCCGGTGAAATGTTCCGTGTAACAACACTACCTTTCGATAATCCCCCACGCCTGGATGATGGCAGCGTTGATTTTACAGAAGACTTTTTTGGACGCTCTACCAATCTTACCGTAAGTGGTCAATTGGAAGGTGAGCTGGGCGCAACGGCCTTTGGAGAGATCTATACGTTTGGACCAACCTTCCGCGCTGAAAACTCAAATACGGCCCGTCACCTCGCTGAATTTTGGATGATTGAGCCTGAAATGGCTTTCTGCGACCTTGAAGATAATATGAACCTGGCGGAAGAGTTTATCCAGTATATCATCAGGTATGCTATGGACCATAATGCCGATGATCTTGAATTCTTAAGACAGCGTTTACTGGATGAAGAAAAGCAAAAGCCACAAGCTGAAAGAAGTGAGCTGGACTTGATTCAGAAACTGCAATTTGTAACGGAAAACAAATTCGAAAGAATTACCTATACAGAAGCTATTGATATCCTGCTACAATCACCGGCCTATAAAAAGAAAAAATTCCAATATGAAGTGAAGTGGGGTATTGACATGCAAAGTGAGCACGAACGCTACCTGGTAGAAAAACACTTTAAAAAGCCTGTGATCGTTACCAATTATCCAAAAGAAATCAAAGCTTTCTACATGCGCCAGAATGAGGACGGCAAGACCGTTGCTGCTATGGATATATTGGCTCCAGGCATAGGAGAGATCGTGGGAGGTTCGCAACGTGAAGAGCGCATGGATAAGCTTACTGAACGCATGAAAGAAATGCATATTCCTGCAGAAGAGTTGTGGTGGTATTTGGATACACGCCGTTTCGGAACAGTACCCCATGCTGGTTTTGGATTAGGTTTTGAACGCATGGTTCAATTCGTTACAGGAATGGGAAATATCAGGGATGTGATAGCATTTCCAAGAACACCAAAGAACGCCGAGTTTTAAAATAGACGCGCATCATTTCAATAAAAAAGCGGGAGTCTTTATTGTAAGACTCCCGCTTTTTTACTTCATTTATTAGCATTTGATCGTCATTACTGGTATCGTAGAGTGTTTAACTATATCCAATGAATGAAGCTTGAAAAATAACCGCTCCATAAGGTTGTGTTCGTGAGGAAAGACCAACAGCAAATCAGCCTTTTCTTCTTTTAAATATTTAATAATGCAGTCACGGACATTTTCTCCTTGTACGGCATGATAAGTGGGAGAAAACGATTGTAATTTATTAAGCAGAATATCCCGTTGTAACTCTGTGTCAGGATCTTCTTTATTAGTCACATGTACTATATGGATGCTGGTATTCAGGTGTTGCATAACCTCAGTAATCATCTCCACAGGTAGATTTCCGCCTTCCTGCAGGTCAGCGGCCAACACTACATTTTGTAAAGAGAAATCTTTGTAATGAGCAGGAACTGCTATCACAGGGTAACGACTGTCCCGGATAACAGATAAAGTAGTGCTTCCAAAGATGAGCCTTTCCAGGCCGCTGCTTCCATGACTTCCCATGACAATGGCCACAGGGTGAAGATCTTTGCTCATATCTTCCAATTCATCATTCACATCACCAAGGCGGCTTTCCGTCCTGATATTTAATCCAGGAAAAGCATTTGACAACTCCTGTGCACTTCGTCCCAGGCTTTCATCAGCATTCTTTTTCAATTCTTCCGCAGAAACCAATATTACAGGCATATCATTCATCGAGACAGGGATCTGGTACACATGTACCAATAAGACTTCTGCTTCAATCTGACGGGCCAAGTGCGCGGCATAATGCATTGCATTTTCCGCTGCAGGGGAAAAATCGGTAGGAACGATCAACGTTTTCATACCCAAAAGCTACGGAAAAAAAAGAAAATTGCACTATTTAAGTGCGTATGGAAGCATCCAAATCAATTACAACATAAGTGCAAAAACAAGTAGAATAATTATATGGATTTTTCTTGTTTATGAATCTTATTTATAAACCACAAACTATGGCTCAAATCCAACTGCAACCTGCCCCTGCAGGAAAAAAACGCTACATGAGCAGACCTCATATACGTATAGATATGACCCCCATGGTAGACTTGGGCTTTCTGCTGATTACCTTTTTTATCTTCACTTCCAGCATGTCCGAATCAAAAGCTTCAGACCTGTACCTGACAGCTGGTGATGAACCCACTTCAGAATTAGGAGCGTCGACCGCCTTAACAGTTTTGATATCTGGAGGCGACAGTATTTATTACTATAATGGAAAGTGGGAGGATGCTGTAAAAAACAACGGAATGCATTTATCCAGCTTTGATGTAGCAAAGGGCATCGGCAATATTATCCGTAACAAACAAAAAGCATTAGGCGATAAAAGTGCAGATTTGATGCTATTGATAAAGCCGACTCAAAGGTCTACCTACAACAACCTGATAAATGTACTAGATGAAGTATTAATTAACAATGTAAAGAAATATGCGATCATGGAGCCTACAAGCGGTGAATTATCTGCAATACCTACCGCAGGCAATTAAAGAACGTCAATGTATAAACGAAACAGGTAAATGCAAAGACTTCACTTCTGCATTTACCTGTTATACTTTAACGTGCCTGCATATACGAATTTATCGGCCCGGTTACTGATTTAATATTATGCTCTGAAAATCTCCTATAAAAGCGCTCCAAAATTCCACCAAACAAGGAGAGCGAATCATGATAAAATATCGCCCTCCAATTTACGCCCAGAGCTTTGCACATACATCATCTCCTTTGAAGACACTTATTTTACTTCTTCTTATCTTAAACCATCACGATTCTGTGTTTTCTTAACGTTTTTGGCTTTTTACCTTCTGCTTTCCGAACTTTGCTATGAATAATTAATTGATTTCTAATTTGAATCAATTGCAGGCTGTAGTGATTTTTCTATTTTTATTGCTCCATGTTGTTGCTCCGACACATCCCATTTCTGAAAAGCGTTTTCTTGTATAGCATCTCGGCTTTTGGCGGGCCGCAGGCCCATCTGGCCATGATGATGAAAAACTTTGTTCAGAGAACTCCTTATGTGACCAAAGAAGAATTGCTTGAGTATAATGCGTTGTGCAGTTTATTACCAGGAGCATCCTCAACCCAAACCATTCTATTGATTGGTTATAAAAGAGGGGGTATACCATTGGCCATTTTTACTTTATTGGTATGGATACTACCTGGGTCGCTTTTAATGGGGGCATTTTCATTCCTTTTGCACTATATTGACCGGAAAGCCCTGCACGTGGATGTATTCAAATTTATACCTTCCATGGCAGTTGGATTCCTGGCCTTTGCAGCGACAAAAGCATTCAGGATATCGGTAAATAACACTATTACCTGGTGTATTATGCTCTTATGTGTTGCCGCCACGTATGCCTTCTTTCAGTCCCCATGGACCATTCCTATCCTAATTGTTTTAAGCGGGTTCATTACCAACCTGAGTAAGAAGCGTATACCACAGCCGGAAACAAAACCTAAGAAGATCAAATGGTGGAATATCTGGTTGTTCGTGATTATTTTCCTGATAGCTGGTTTTACCAGTGAAATGGCAAGGAGGAATGACTGGCCGAACAGAAAGCCTATCCACCTTTTTGAAAACCTTTACCGGATGGGCGGTATTGTGTTTGGTGGGGGACATGTGCTGATGCCTATGATGTACGAACAATTTTCGGTTCGCCCTGCTGCAGTAAAACAAAAGAATCCAGGTGTTATCAGCATCAATAAAGAAGATATGACCACAGGGATGGGAATTGTCAGGGCTATGCCGGGGCCTGTATTCTCAATAGCTTCTTTCACTGGGGGCATGGCACTTAAAGACAAAGGGCCGGAAATGCAGGTAATCGGGTGTATCATTGGCACTGTTGCCATTTTTCTCCCAAGCGCACTCCTGGTTTTATTCTTTTTCCCAGTCTGGCATAATTTGAAAAAATATGTCGTTGTCTACCGGTCCCTGGAAGGCATCAATGCTGCAGTAGTTGGGATTATGATCGCCTCAACTTTTTACATTATGAAAGATATCACCCTGGTAGATGCCCGGGTTTCCAGCCTCATCAATATTCTGATTATTGTTTCAACCTTCCTATTGTTACAGTTTACAAGGATTGCCTCTCCAATCATAGTAGCAGCATGCCTGGCATTAGGCTACTTCTTCTGATTTTTAAAAAACCGGCTTTTGATTATTTCCAGTTCAGCTGCTTCTGGCACTAAATATTTTATTGATTTTCCTTCCTTTAACAGCGTCCTAATATGAGTTGCTGATATATCTAACATAGGAGCCTGCATGATATGAATGGAAGCATTTACCGTATTCTCTACAGGGAAACCAGGGCGGAGATAAATGATAATTGGATAATGATCAACAATGGCCCGATAGTTATGCCATTTAGAGATATTCTGGAAACTGTCACTTCCCATAACAACAGAAAACTCACGAGTAGGATATTTTTCTCTCAGGTAAGCCAAGGTTGTAGAAGTATAGGATGGCTTAGAAAGAGAAAATTCTATATCGCTAGCTTTTAACCTGGGGTCGTTTTCTATAGACCTTTGCACCAGGAACAAACGGTCATATTCATTCAGAAGGGTAGAAGAGACTTTGAACGGGTTTTGCGGCGATATCACAAACCATATTTCCTGCAGCGCCGTTTCATTTAATATGTGATTAGCAATAATCAGATGCCCAATATGGATGGGGTTAAAAGAACCAAAATACAATCCTGTTTTCATCCTGTCTAACTCCTCTCATTTCTAATGTTCTAAAATAATCTGATCAGCTTCATTTAACCGCAGGCTAAGGGAATAGCCAGCAATCCTTATAGAAATGGGATCACCTAAAGGAGCCACCTGCTCAACCACCACCACTTCACCGGGAATACATCCCATTTCCATGAGTTTTAATTCCAATTCTGAACTAGCAAAACCCTTGATTTTTGCTCTTTCCCCAGGCTTTAACTCTGATAATTTTCTATTCATAAACTATTTTTCAAATCTACAGCTTTCATTTTCCAAAGGTTTACGATTTTTGAAAATCATGCAAAACAAAAAAGTCAGCTTTCACTATTTAGATGTAAAATTCTTTTTTAAGAATCGAGAAACTGTCAAGCAGTTTATTCTTGAATTATTTAAGAGGGAAGGGAAGAAGGTAGATACAGTCAATTATATATTCTGTACTGATGAGTATTTAATTGACTTAAATATGGAATACCTAAACCATGACACCTATACTGATATCATTACTTTCTTTTACTCAGAAAATGATCAGCCTGTTCTATCAGATATATACATCAGTATTGAAAGAGTTAAAGAAAATGCAGTGCAATTTCAAACATCCATCAAAAATGAATTATTGAGAGTTTTGTTTCATGGTGCGCTGCACCTCTGCGGCTACAAGGACAAAAAAGCTGAAGAAGAAAAATTAATGAGAGAAAAGGAAGAGTATTATTTAAAGCTCTTCAATGCGAAACATTAATGTTCCACGTGGAACACGGAAAACTTCAATCCTTTATTAAATTAACATGTTCCCCGTGGAACATTAAATTATTTTTGCAAAATGTTTCAAGAATATGATGTGATTGTGGTTGGTGCAGGCCATGCAGGTTGTGAAGCCGCTGCTGCTGCAGCCAATATGGGTTCTAAAGTACTGTTGGTTACCATGAACCTTCAAACCATTGCTCAAATGAGTTGTAACCCAGCTATGGGTGGAATCGCTAAAGGCCAGATTGTTCGAGAGATAGATGCCCTTGGTGGATACTCTGCAATTGTTTCCGACGAATCCATGATACAATTTCGCATGCTCAACCGTTCAAAAGGTCCAGCTATGTGGAGCCCCCGCTCGCAGAATGACAGGATGTTGTTCTCTCAAAAATGGCGTGAACGCTTGGAACAAACTCCAAATCTGGATTTCTACCAGGATATGGTTAAAGAAATCATCGTAGAAGGCGGAAAAGCTTCAGGCGTGGTTACGGGCTTAGGACATCACATCAAAGCCAGGGCAGTCGTACTTACCAATGGTACTTTCTTAAATGGAGTTATCCATATTGGAGAAAAAAAGTTTGGTGGTGGTCGTGCGGCAGAAAAAGCAGCAACAGGACTGACTGAGCAACTTGTTTCGTTAGGCCTGGAGAGTGACCGGTTAAAGACAGGCACTCCGCCAAGAGTAGATTCCCGCTCTCTCGACTACAGTAAAATGGAGGAGCAGAAAGGTGACGAAGAAATCACGGGCTTTTCATATACCAACTCAAAGAAGCCCAAAGAACAAAGAAGCTGCTGGATCACTTATACAAATAGCCAGGTTCATGAACTTTTAAAGACAGGCTTTGACAGAAGCCCCATGTTTACTGGCAGGATAGAAGGAGTTGGGCCACGCTATTGTCCAAGCATAGAAGACAAGATCAATCGCTTTGCCGAAAGAGACCGTCACCAGATCTTTGTTGAACCTGAAGGATGGAATACGGTAGAGATCTATGTGAATGGCTTTTCAACTTCCTTACCGGAAGACGTACAATATGCAGCACTCCGCAAAGTGCCGGGTTTCGAGAATGTAAAATTCTTCCGCCCTGGTTATGCTATCGAGTACGACTACTTTCCACCAACACAACTAAATTATAGCCTGGAAACAAAGCAAATAGCAAACCTCTTCTTCGCCGGACAGATCAACGGGACAACAGGGTATGAGGAAGCAGCCTGCCAGGGTATTATGGCTGGCATCAACGCTCATTTAAAGACAAAGAATGAAAAACCACTTATACTTAAACGGAGTGAGGCCTATATTGGTGTATTGATTGACGACCTGATCAGCAAAGGAACACAAGAGCCTTACCGAATGTTTACATCCCGCGCTGAGTTTAGAACGCTGTTAAGGCAGGACAATGCTGATCTTAGGTTAACTGAAATAAGTTACCGCCTGGGACTGGCTTCACAGGAAAGAATGGATAAAGTACTTTCCAAGAGAAACGAAGTGGAAGAAATAAAGACAGTGCTAAAGAATATACAGCTAGAACCTGGAGAGATCAATGGCTTATTAGAGCAACTCGGCAGTTCTTCTATCATTGAAAAACAAAGAGTTGAAAAGATATTACTGCGTCCTAACCTGCAGCTGAAAGATATCGCACAACACGTGCCTAAGGTTCAGGAAGCATTGAACAGCTTCCAGTTAGAGTCTGTAGAACAAGCCGAGATTCAAACCAAGTACCAAGTGTATATAGATAAGGAAAAGGATTTAGTAAGCAGGATGCGTCAAATGGAAGACCTTGCTATTCCAGATAGCTTTAACTACCACAGCATTCAGGCTTTGAGCGCAGAAGCAAAGGAAAAGCTGAACAGGATCAAACCACAAACCTTGGGACAAGCAAGCAGGATATCTGGTATCAACCCAAGCGATGTTCAAATATTAATGGTATATATGGGAAGGTAATTAATAAAAGTTTCCTGAAAAGTTTATAAAAGGTAAGCAGGTATCCATCCAAAGGTGCCTGCTTCTTTTTTGTTTAGATGATAATCACCAAAGGATTCCATCTTAGAGCATTACATACTTTTACCAATTTATACTTCTGCATCTATACTTGCATCTAAACTTTTCTAGGTAGTTATCCGTATTCTTTTAAAGTACATTACCGATATACCTCAGAAAAGTACTTAGTGAATTACATTTGAGAACCGTTAGTAACCCAACCCCTATGCAGAACTATCAGTCTCTCTCTATCCCGAATAGTTTTCAAAGTAGCATGCACCTATCTCCCTCTCAGTTGCAGCGGCTTTTCGATTCTCTTTTGTCCGTTGTTTTTGCAATTGACATTGATGGCAATTTTGTTTATGTCAGTAAATCTTCCTTTTCCATTTCGGGTTACCTACCGGAAGAGTTAATGGGAACTTCTTACCTGGATCTCATCCTTGAAGAAGATAAAGAAAAGACTCAGGACTATTTCAGAAAACAGATCTATAGCCAGGATATTCCAAACTTTGAAAACTGTTTAATCAGGAAAGACGGTGTTCATATTCACATTTCATGGACAGGCAGGTGGGATGCCAAGGATAAGATGTTTTACTGCGTGGTAAGTGATATATCGGAAAAGAAAGCGGCAGAATTACAGAAGCAACAATACCAGGTGGACATGCTAAATATCCTGGAGCGCATTTCGGATAGTTTTTTTTCTGTAGATAAAAACTGGATCGTCACATATCGAAATCAACAAACCGAACAACTTACCGGGAAGCAAAACCAGCAAATATTAGGAAAGAATCTTTGGGAATGTTATCCCGAGCTTGTGGGCACTATCGTTTATGATCAGTATCATAAAGCGATGAAAGATCAGGTTCCCACTCAATTTGAGTTTTATTTTGGCCGGATCAATTCATGGCTCTTCATCAGCGCTTATCCATCAGATAATGGCCTATATGTATTTTTTAGAAATATCAATGAAAGAAAGCAGGCAGAGTTGCTGCAGATGTCATTTGATGAAAATATAAAGGAATGGAACAGCTATCTCAAAAACATTGCAGATAGTATGAACGATGGCTTTATAGGATTGGACGAAAACGAAAAGGTTGTTCACTGGAATAAAAAAGCTGAAGATATCTTTGATATAAAGCGATATGCTGCTCACCGCAAAAACTTACGTTCATGCTTCAGCGCAATTGACGGGGTTTCATTTTACGAGGAATTTGCAAACTTATATGCTGAAAAAAAATCCGGTTCTTTTACAATCTTCTTCCGTCAATCAAATAAATGGTATGAAACAACGGTCAAAGAATTAACCAAGGGAGCGGTCATCTTTATAAAGGATATTACTTTAGTAAAAAAAATCAAAGAAGAATTGCGTAAGCTATCTGTATTGACAAAGAAAAATATCAATGTGATATTACATACAGATGCAGAAGGAAGAATTACGTGGGCCAACGAAGCACTCGTTTCCTTAAGTGGATATACTTCAGAAGAAGCAATAGGAAAAACGTTAGGTGAATTGTTGTGCAGCACAGAAGCAGGTGCGGCGACTGCAAGGAATATTCATACGCTTATTGCAAAGGGACAATCCTTTCAAATAGAAGCACTCACTTATAATAAATCAAAAGAAACTTTTTGGTCCGAAATCGAAGGTCATCCTGTAAAAGATAAAAATGGTAGTTCTGCACAATTCATAACCATTATAACAGACATATCTGAACGAAAAAAATGGCGCCAGGATGGCGTTCAAGAATTACAGGAACAACAGCAGCAAGTTACTGCATCTGTTATTAAAGCCCAGGAAAGAGATCGGGAGCAAGTAAGCCAACAACTACAAACCAACATCAACGATGTACTAACAACTGTAAAATTATATACAGAGCTTTGTTTGACTGGCGCAGGAAATAAAGACGAAATGCTGCGCAAATCACTCAACCTGCTTCAGTCTTCTATAGAGGACATCAATAGCCTTTCTAAAAAACTGTCCCCACCGTCATTGCATGACGTTAGCCTTAAAGATTCTTTACTGGATCTTATTGAATCTGCTACAGCTACAAGCAAGGTAGAAGTCACTCTTGAATTAAAAAGAGTGAATAACATTGGCATAAGCAAGGAACTACACACTGCATTATACCGCATCTTACAAGAACAACTGGTGAACATATCAGCTCATGCCAAGGCAAAAAATGTACGGGTAATGGTCAATGGCACGAGCAGCGAATTAACGCTTAAAATAAAGGATGATGGTATTGGCTTTGATACCAGCAAGCAGAGTAAGGGTATTGGCATTACAAACATGATTTCGCGGACGGAAAACCTGAAAGGCGTCCTCTCCATCAACAGCGCTCCGGGTATGGGTTGTGAACTGCATGTTCGCTTTCCATTAAGTTAGAAACAGTATCTGGTTATGGCCAAATGTAAATCATACAGAGTCTGCAAAAAGGTCTGATTTTTGTTACATAGCTGACCGTCAATTCGTTAAGATGAAACTCAGTGTAACGGTGCAGTACAAAGCCAAACTTGCTCACTATTCAATAAGACAAGAAACGTCAGGAGTTTATCTTGCCACTTTAGAACAGTATGAAGGTCCTTTTTCTGAGGCTCCTCCCGCCAAGATCATGTTAGTAAAAGGGTTCCGCCGTTGGGCTGGAAGTTTTGAACATCAGGACATTTTAAACGATTTAGGCCGCGCCATTGATATTAGTCTCGGTAAGGAACACACAAAGGACAATCTACGTGAAAACTCCACAAAGTTTCCATCAGGTAACTAGTCTTCCCAAATGCTCATCTCCAAAATGAAACATGAAGTACCCCGGTTTGCATTTTTTCACTTATACGCTCACTCAAACAGCACTCAATGGTAAAATGTTTTAATATCAAAGCATAAAATCTAACCCCGATCATCCCAGATCCTGAGTTCTGCACTTATGTTATTTTATTTTTTTAATAACTTTTTAATTTTATTCCTTAAGTTTGTAATCTTTAATTAATTTTATTCCTTAAAAGGAATTTTTATGTAAGCAAACCATAAAATATATAAGAGATATTTTATGCTTCTGCTTTTTCAAGTTATTATCTTTTGCTGCCTATGAACAGAAATATTTCCATCTTAAAAAACTTCATCAGTGAGTTTTTTATAACAGGTGTCCTTAAAGAACCTGGTCTTATTTTTTCTTCCTCAGGATTTAAGACGCGACTGTATGCATTTAACATGGATACAATCGAATTTAATGTCATATCCTTAATCAGTTATTTTATAAATGGATTAATAATTCAAAGCAAGGGCTTATTACAAAGCAACTTAAGACAATCAGTTAAAGGATCATGGTTAAACGCATAATGTTCTAATCGAAAGAATTAAAATCTTCAGCAACATGTTTCCATAAACCTCATAAAATAATCGGTATTGGTATGTCAGGATTTGTGTGTGTCAAAAGGTACTAATAGAACTATATACCTAACAAGCATCAAGCTAATATTTCCTTAACAACTTATTAAGCGAATGGTATACCATATTCATTTAATAATGACTTCATACGAGTAAAATCAAAAATCAATGTATGGCGCTAAATATATATTGGGCGATAGAATCGATGATGAAATTATTAACTATTAAACTTCAAAATAAATATGCTAATAACAATAATTAAAACCCCAAAGTGTAGCCTATGATTTATTAAGGAGAAGAGAAAACAAATTTGAATTTGAAAACCCTTTTTTATAATTCTCATAAATGTGCTCAATGAAAGTAAATAATTACAATCACCGCCAGCCGGAAGCAACAGGCTGGTACAAAACAACAGCGATGCTTCGTTCCTTAATGGTATTACTTGCCATTTTTCTAACACAATTAGCCTTTGGCCAAATAGGCGGAAAAGTGGCCGATGAAAATGGAAAACCAATGGCAGGTGTTTCCATAACTGTCAAAAACAATAAAGGTGCCGTTACAGATGTAAATGGTGAATTTGCATTAAATGTAAAACCTGGAACTGCCATTACAATTTCATACATTGGTTATGAAAGCCAACAGGTTGTAATAGGAAGTTCTAAAGACCTAAACATTGTACTTAAACCTTCGTCGAATGTATTGTCAGATGTAATAGTTACAACCGCCTTAGGCGTGAAAAAAAACAAAGACAAACTGGGTTTTGCGGTTACAGAAGTAAAAGGCGAGACTTTAGCCAAAACGAATGAACTAAACCCTATCAATGCTTTACAAGGCCGGGTGGCCGGTGTGCAAATCGATTTGGGTGGTTCAGGAGGCTTAATGAGCAACTCAAAAATTTTAATTAGAGGTAACTCGTCTTTAGGTACCAACAACCAACCCATTTTTGTCGTTGATGGAGTGATCATTGATAACGATGTTTTTAGTGGTACAGGTAGGGATTTCGGTAATGATTTAAAAAATTTAAACTCCGAGGATTTTGAAAGTGTATCCATATTAAAAGGATCTGCCGCCGCCGCTTTATATGGTTCAAGAGCTTTGAATGGAGTTGTATTGATTACTACCAAAAAAGGTAAGCAAAGAAAGGGGCTGGGTGTATCAGTAACACAAGCAGTGAATATCACTAATCCTTATTCCGGACCAACTTTTCAAAATGAATTTGGAGGTGGTACCGTTGGTGATTTCTTTACAGACAACAGAGATCCCCATTATTCGGCGAATCAAAGATGGACAACGAAGGTATTCCCTATAGATCCGGTTACTGGCAAGCCATATATTGATCATCAAATAGGTCGTGAGTTGGAAAACTGGGGACCACGTATGCAAGGTCAGGATGTTATTAACTACGATGGCACTCCTACAAAATATTTACCACAACCCAATAACTTCTTGGATGCGTTCCAAAACGGTGTAGGCTATAATACAAACGTAGCGATAGATGGGGGAACGGAAAAAAGTACCTTCAGATTTTCATACAATAGGAATAAGGCCACCGGTATTGTAAGAACAAATGAGTTTCTTAAAAACGCATTTGACATTCGCGTTACACACAAATTGAACAAAAGGATTGAGATTGACTTCAGTGGCGCTTATTCCAATTTTGATGGACAAAATCCCCCGAACTTGGGCGGAGGTGACGCATACGCATCATACAACTTCGGTAGATTATATACATGGATGTTGCCAAGAAACTATGACACCAAATACTGGATGCAAAAACAAAATTATACCAGCAAATTTGGCGGAGTTCCGGATCCAGGTAATAAATCAGAAACAAATTTAAGCCCTGAATCAAGATTCTGGTTCCAGGTTTTTGAAAGCGAGTTTACCAGAAGAGAACAGACCCTTCGCAGCAAATTAGCTTTGACTTACACGCTCAATGACTGGGCAAAAATTATGCTGGAAGGAAATATCAACAATCTTTATACAAAAAATGAGTCTAAAGAGTTAGGACAAGGCGCCAACTTTACAGGGGGTAGTTATTCATTAGGATTTGGAACAAAAGATAATAAATATGCCAAGTGGATGTTTCTTGTAGATAGAGATATCAATAAAGACATTACGTTTAATGGTTATATTGGTGGTGAAACACAGAGATCCACTATTATGGGCGAATCAAGCAGCACTGCAGGAGGCCTTATCTATCCAGGAAACTATTTTCTTTCCAATTCAGTGAATACGCCTACAACAAGTGGTGGCATTAGTTCTGATATGAAGACTAATTCTTTATACGCAAGTGCTGATTTAGGGTATAAGGACATGCTATTCTTACAAACTACCTTGAGAGCCGACTGGACTTCTGTGCTTACTTACAGGAATGGCAGTGGAAATAATTTCTATCAGTATCCAGCAGCAAGTTTAGCATGGGTGTTTACCAAAACATTTGAAAACAAATTGCCTTCGTGGATCAGCTATGGTAAATTAAGAGGCAATATTGCTGATTTGGGTAAAGGCAATGTGAATCCGTTTGATATTAATCCAGGATATAGTATTAATGGATATAGTAACGCAAATGGAAATAATGTTCCTTATTCTACATATAACACATCAGCTGTATTACAGCCTAATCTGAAGCCTCTCAAAAAAATATCGCAAGAATTAGGTCTCGAAATGCGCTTTTTACAAAGTCGCCTTGGGTTTGATCTGAGTGTATACAAGGATAATACATATAACCAGGTTCTTGATATTACAGTACCTGTTGAGTCAGGTGTCAACGCTATCAAGATCAATGCCGGCAACTTGCAAAACAGAGGTATTGAATTCGCAATCGATGCCATTCCGGTAAGAAATAAAAATTTCTCCTGGAATACAGCATTTAATATTGCAACCAACCAAAATAAAATTATTGATTTATATACTGGAAGAACAGAATTTAACTTAGGAGCCAATATCGGTGAAATAAGCACTTGGGCAGTAGTTGGGAAATCTTATGGAACATTAAGAACCCAAATTCACTCAAAAACATTCCAGTCAAACGATCCAAAAGATCCAAGGAATGGCAAACCTATTCTCGCATGGCGTGATGATGCCAGAACAGCATTTCCAAAAAGAAGCAATACCTGGCAAGATGTAGGAGATATCAACGCTAAGTTCAGAGCAGGATGGGATAATACGTTTACTTACAAAAACCTGAGTTTAAACTGTTTGATCGATGCGAAGATTGGTGGTGATTTCGTAGCACTGTCTTATCGCTATGGAACGCATACCGGCGTATTCCCCAACTCTATTTTTGGACGTGATGCCCAATCTGGTGGTATTACATGGACATCTAAATATGCAAATGACGGTGGTACTTATGACGATGGCCGTATAGTGGATGGTGTGTTTGATAATGGAACAGTAGTTACTACACCTTCGGGAGCCAAACAGGATGTGAGTGGTATGACATTCGAAGAAGCATACAAAGCAGGTTTTGTTGAACCAACGCATACACCACAGTTTTTCTATCGCTACGGTTCTTCCTCTACCGGAGTATCCGATTATTGGATCTTGGAAAACAGCTGGATCGCACTTCGTCAGGTTGCATTGAGCTACGCTGTACCTCAGAAATTTTATTCAAAAATGAAGTTGAATGGATTATCAGTATCTATGGTAGGCAGAGATCTGAACTATTTATATCAAACACTGCCCTACAACTTCAACCCAGGGGCTAATAACTCAAACAATACGGCGTATTCAGGAGAAGAAGGGTTCCTTCCAAAAATGAGAAATTTTGTGTTCACTCTTAGAGCATCGTTCTAAGGAAACTTATTTTTTAACTCATTATAATATAAATAAATTATGATAAATAAATTAAAACTGGCAACCTTAATAGCGTTAGTGGCATTTGTAGGAGGTGCTTGTAAAAAGGACTTTGCTTCCATTAATACCCCTCCAAGCGTGGTTACCACTCCCGATGTTAAATACCTGTTTACATATTCTCAGGAAAGAATATTCAGATATCAGGCTCCCACAGAATGGGTGTATGAAAATATGGAGCAGCTTATGAGGTATACTCAATATGTTAGCACCAGTCCTTTTGAATATCAAAGCGTTAATTCCAGGTATGGTACATATTACTTAAGCATATTACCAAATCTGTTTGAGATCAGAAAGCAAATTGATGCCAAACCAGATAAGAATGATTACCAATATATGGCGGCTTCTACTTACATAATGCAAGTGCTGTTTGGTATCAAAGTAACTGATATGAATGGATCTATTCCTTATTCCCAGGCGGAGCAAGGAAGGTATGAAGCGAAATATGGTCCTGTGTATGATAATCAGGATCAACTATTTACAACATGGCTTTCAGAGTTGGATAACGCAATCGCAACATTGACAAACACATCTTTAACCAATCAACAATCGTATGGTAATAATGACATTTACTATAAAAGCGATTGGACTAAATGGGTAAAGCTTGCCAATACATTGAAGCTCAGAATAGCAGCACGGATTGAGAATCAAAATAGTGCAAAAGCAAAGCAAATATTCCAGCAGGTGATGCAAAATAGTGTTGGACCTATCACTACCGATGATGCGCAACTTTCGTATGCCAGCAAGGACTACGCAGGCATGGGTTCGGATATAAATTACAGAGCCGTTAGATATGGCAGTACTTCAATTATAAAGTTTTTGAAAAACACAGCCGACCCTCGCTTATTCATTTACTTTTCATCTAATGACTTAAAGGGTTCCTATAAAGATACATTGACCAAATACAATGTAAATCTTCCGGCTTTTGTTAATTCAAACGATCCGTTGATTAGTTATCAGGGAGCACCAGCGGACTGGACTACCGATACAACCTCTAAATACATAAGTACCCCTGTAAAAGCTGGTACCCAAAACTATTACCTGATATCAACGATCAATCGTCCATTCTTTTCGCCAACATGGAATGGTGCGAAAGGCTTGTTTACAGATATTCCGGTGACAAATGCGGAATCATGTCTATTGATCGCTGAGTTTATTCAAAAGGGATATGGAGAGGGTGTTAATACAAAAGGAACCGCTGAAGACTGGTATAAGAAAGGGGTGACTTCTTCCATAAAGACGATGAATGCAATAGCTGTTGCTGCACTATCAACCGTAGGGTATACTACAGATGGCACTTCAGAAATTGCCGCTTATCTGAACAACCCTCAGGTTAAATTCAACGGAGTAAACGATTTGGAAAGAATCTATATTCAGCAATACCTGAACCTTTTCAGAAACGCGAACGAAGCATTTGTATTTTGCAGAAGAACAGGGTATCCTAAAAAAGTGTCAACCTATTACGCTCGTGAAACTTATACAACCCCTATTCCACGCAGATGGTGGCTGGGAGATCCCGGTGAAGTAAATAGGTCAAATTGGGCCAACGCTTTGAAAGAACAAGGCTTTACACAAAATGCCCAGGATGTTCAGACATTAAGTACGGAACGTGTTTGGTACGATAAAACAGCTCCTAATTTTGGAGAAGGTAAGTAACAATGTGAAGTATTAGCTAAATAAAAAAGGCGGCAGGTTAAACTAGCCGCCTTTTTTATTTAGACGATTCGAACTTCAGAAAAAACCGCTTTCGCAAACACGAAATACTCAATTGAAAAAGGTAGAATTTACCTACTTAAATGATGAACAGAAATGATTAACTACAAAAGGGATGAGAAATAGTGAAAGTAGTTTCAGGTTTGATTGTGGGCAGGAGTGGATTCGAACCACTGAAGTCGAAAGACAGCGGATTTACAGTCCGCCCCATTTGGCCGCTCTGGAACCTGCCCATCGTTTTGGAGCCACTTGTCGGAATCGAACCAACGACCTACTGATTACAAATCAGTTGCTCTACCAGCTGAGCTAAAGTGGCCTATTACATAAACGAAGCACTGTAGTGCAATTCAAAAAACAATTCATTAAAAAACCCCTGTGATGAACAGGGGCGTTGTGTGGTGTGGGCCGGGCTCACACCTTTTTTATTTCTATTTCAATTATTAATCTAGTTGAACAGAAATAGCCTCTGTAATTAAGGAGTGCAAAGGTATTTGATTCAAAGTAAATAAAAGAAGAATAAGGAAGATAAATTTTAAAGTTCCCCCTATTCTTCCCCTATTTAAAAACCTAATTTGTATTAGTTCACAATTAAGAATGAACCTCTTTTATGTCAAAAACACAAGGAAAAGTGTCTTTTTATTTAAAAGACCCCAAAGCAAAAGGATTAACAGCAGTAAGAGCAACATTTTGTTATAACAAAATGCAGATGAAATATTATGAACCAAAACTTTCGATTCATCCTAAGTACTGGAATAGCAAAGAACAGAAGGCAAGGGAAGTTAGGGATATACCGTATTCTTCTTTTAATGCTACATTGAAAGCAATTGCAAATGCTATTATTGAAGAATACCAAAAGTTTAAATTAGAAAACAGCAATTTAGAACCTACTATAGCACAGCTAAAAGAAAGGGTAAGCAAAGCGAGAAATAAAACCGGACAGGCAGAAGAGCGGGTAAAACAAGACTTATTTGGGTTTCTGGAAATGTATTTAAAAGACATATTTAAGAAAGTAAATCCACTAACTGGAAAACAAATAAGTTCAATTACGATTAGAGCGTATAAACAAACCTTTAGGCTATTGAAGGAATACAAAACCTACAGCAATAAATACCTAGACTTTGAACATATTGATACGGACTTCTATAATGATTTTACATACTTTCTTACACATGAAAAAGGTTATAAGTTAAATACAGTAGGCAAACATCATAGGAATATCAAAACTTTTATGCAAGAGGCATTAGATAGAAACCTAACAACAAATATTGCCTTTCGTAAAAAGTCATTTAGAGTAGTTTCAGAAAAAACAGATGCCATTTATTTAAATGAAATGGAATTAAAAGAGTTAGAGAACCTGGATTTAAACAACGAGAAAAGGTTAGAAAAAGTAAGAGACCTATTTCTGGTGGGTTGTTGGACAGGATTAAGATTTTCAGACTTTTCAAAGATTAAAGCCCATAATATTAAAGATGAATTTATAGAAATAGAAACACAAAAAACGGGAGCAAAAGTCATTATTCCTATTCATCCTACTGTACGGAAGATTATCACTAAATATGAAGGTATTTACGCTAACTCATTGCCACCTGCTATTTCAAATCAAAAAATGAATGATTATTTGAAAGAATTAGGAGGCAAGGTTGAATTATTAAAATCTCCTTTAACAATAGGAAACACTATTAAAGGAAGTAAAGTTTATCAGACAACTAGCAAATACGAGCTAATTGTTACACATACAGCTAGAAGAAGTTTTGCAACAAACCAATATATAAAAGGAATACCTACCTACGATATAATGAGGATTACTGGCCATAAGACAGAAAAGGCATTTTTAAGGTACTTAAAACTTGAAAATAAGGATGCAGCTATTCGAATGAATAACTTCTGGAAAAACGAAGAAAACATATTGAAAGTTGTAGTATAAATGCAACTTCTCACATCAAATAAGTACTTGTATTATAGAGATGTACACATAAATTTTTTTTAGTTGATACAAGTATTTGTCTATTGAAATTTGTCTTTATTTTGCCTAAATTATATAAGTTTTATGTCACGCAACATTATTCTACAGGGCCTAACTGTTAACGAGTTAGAAAACCTGATAAAGAAGGTGGTTGCTGAGCAGCGGTTAACAGAAGTAGCATTATTGTCGAAGCAGGTTCCCTCTCAGAAGGAAACCACCTATTTAAGTAGGAAGCAGGTCTCAAAAAAATTGAACCTCTCATTACCAACTTTAGCAAAGTACTCTAGTGAAGGCCTTATTCCAAGTTATAGGATTGGCAAACGAATTCTCTATCGAGAAGATGAAGTTATTAAAGCATTAGAAGTAGTCCAAACTCAAAAATTTAAAAAATTATGAGGAAAACTACTTTGATTCCTTTTAAAGGTGTTTATAAGAAACATCCTTTTATAAAAGGACATTATGAATTAGATAACCCGAAAGAATTTCAATTCAACTTCCTAGTTATTTCTCGTTCAAAAGCAGATTATTTAAGAAACATTGGGGCAAATGCTGTAATTAATTGCTTCAATGGAAAGACTAAGATTTTACATTCCGGTCTAATTGAATGTTATAACAACTGGTATTTTGGAGATACTATCTATAAATCTACAAATAAGACATTTATTGTTTTGCGACATTTACCAGAAAGGAAAGAATTGATATTATATCTGTTTCAATCTTTCTACCCAAAAAGACCTTTTGAATTTGCTAGAAAGTTTATTTATCGAATTCTCCTAAAAGAAAAGGCAACCTAGAAAGATCGCCTTTAATAAAACGTTGTTGTATGTGCAAATATAATGCTAATCCTTTATCGGGATTAGTCGGAAAGGTTTTGATTTTTTACTCCTTATTAGACCAATATAAATTAACAGAGCATGAGTACTGCATTATTGATTTAATAAGAAGAGGATATGATAAGAGCAATGGATTTTGCTGTTGTAAAAAGAAAAATTTAGCCGAAATAATGGGTGTTACTCCAAGTCTTATTCATTTTCATATGGAAAAATTAGCAGAGAAAGGATTTATTGTAGCAATTAAAAACGGAATCAAAATTTCAGACTTAGAATTACTCGAAGATTTTTCAGCATATGTAAGTAAAGGACAATATGCGCAAGTATCATTTGACTTTAATAAAAAGTATGCTATAACACTTTTTCAAAGTATGATCTTATGGCGAATACATTATGTTAAGTATGTTTTGAAATATGATGACGCAAGTATAGAGTATCTGTGTAGAGAAATCAATGTTCAAAGAAGCACAATGAATTATTGCATAGGTAAACTTGTAGATAAAGGATTAATTATTCATTACAAGGGAACCTGCACTTTTGAAATTCCAGATGAAGTATTAGAGGAATTAAACAACATAAAAATTCAAAAACTGGTAAGAAAATATTCAAAATTTGGAAGCTAAAATTCAAAAACTGGAAAAGAAAAACGTAATAAGTTCAAAAACTGGAAATAATTATATTAATAAAGAATAATCAAAAAAGCTATTTAATGTGCCCTAACTACGGTTAGGGCACTAATAATAAAATTTTAATCATGGAAGAAAATAACAAAGGAAGAAAAAAAGGTTCGCCAAATAAAGTAAATAAGTCAACTAGTAATAATATATCTGAGTGGTTGATAGAAAAGGTTGAAACATCATTTAAACATTTTCATCTACTTCCCAGTGAAAAAAAGGTTTCTGAAACTAGGAAGCATACAGAACAAATATTAAGAAATTGTGATTCTAAGACTAAAGATGAAATAGCAGATACAATATTTAAACAAATTAAACCTCATGTAGAAAGATTAGGTATTTATTTCAATCATTTACCAACAGAGCAAAAGTTTACAGAATGCAGAAAATTCATTTCTTTACTTAAACCAGAGCACATAGAAGAAATAGGAATACTTCTATCAAGTAAAATCAAAAAACCGCACAAATAATATAGGAGAAGTTCAATTTTGATTTTTTTTTAGTATCGAAATTTGAAGATAGAAAATCAAGTTCTTACCCTTACTTATACTAAGTTATTCATACAATAATAATCAATGAATATAGTAGAAGCTAAAGGAAGATCGCAGTACAATATACATTTCACCCCCACCCTTAAAACCTAAAATTCAAGCCTCCCACTAGGCTACACTAGATACCCGTTTTTAAATTTTTGGGCTGTTTTAAAAAGCAATATTTTAGCATTTAATTTTATTTCAATTAAATTAAAAATGTGATATAGGTTAACAAGTGACTGAAATATAGATAATTGCGGCTGCAATACTTTTTGTTTCTGAAATTCTGGGGAGAATATTCAAACACGGCAAAAAGGTAATGCGAGACGCCCCGAAAGGGCGTGACTTTGTGTTACCATGTCGTGTAGGTCTCTCCCCAGAGCCTCAGAAACAGGTAGCTGCAAATGTTCACGCTCAATTTTTATACATGATACAAAACACAACTGCTAAATGGTACAACAAGAAAAGGTTTTTATTACCTGTACTAATTATTTTTCCTCCTTTGGGCATTTACGGAGCATGGAAATCAAAAAGAAAAGTACTTTCTAAAATTGTTCTCACTTTCGGAGGTATATTCTTAAGTTTTTTCTTACTTATTATAGTAGTAGCAATAGCAAATCCTTCTATAGGCAATGAAAAGGGCCAAAAAAAGGATCAAGGAACAACAACAGAAACACTATCACAGATAAGAGAACAAGATCAAATAAGCACTAAAAACAGCCTCACAACCACAGAAATTGAAACATTAAAAGCCTTTCAAAAAAAATGGGCAGATAGCATTGTAAAAAGCTGGGAAGGAACCTTTATTACAGATGTGAAACTTTCTTTACCAGATACTATTCAATTTTATCTGAGTAAAGCTGCTAGTAATAACGTTCAAGCTACTAGAAAGGAAAACTTAGGGGTATATGAGATTCTTTATGATAGCTCTAAAATTCAATTGGCAGAAAATCTAAGGAGTTATCCAGTAGTAATTGATTTTTTACCGGCTAAAGGCTACAAAATAGAAAACTGGGTAAAGTTCCAAACCATTACTTATAATGGAATAGAATTATATACAGGTTTAGCAAATGAAAAAGAGCATTATGGAACCATTATAGGAGGCTATATTGTTGATGGAGAAAGGTATGTACAGATTTTAACCAGTAACGGAGAAATTGAAACAATTGAAAGGAAGGAACTAAACCTTAAAGCCTTCTATTATAAAGCAAATGATCCTAAGATAGGTGTTGCTATAAGCTGGGTTAATAAATAAGTTTATTGTTCCTTTATTTCTGAATAATTATAAGCAATGGATTCCACTTCAAATACTTGAGTTGAAATACACTTTATTTTTTCATCAGAAAAGAGAGCAATATTGAATCCACTAGGATTCATGGAGCTACTATATTCCACTCCATCATATCCTAAATATTTTATTAACTCACATAGATACTGGGTAGGTAAGTATTCAAGTTCTGTGTCTTGCCTTCTTAGAGGTTTTTTAAGATCGCTATGAAGTGACCGAACAAATTGTTCATACAATAAAAACTTTTCTATATCAGGTAATTGAAAAGGACTAATCCTTTCACTATGTCTGAGAGAAACTATATTTACTACATCAGTAAGTTCAAATTTGGCTACTGTTACATAATCATAAATAGCAGCTCTTACCTCATAAAGAGTCGTTTTTATATCATTTGCTAAGTATAAATAAGAAATACCTGTAGGATTTGCTCGCCCTGGAGTAGCTTTATTTGCTGGAGGTTTCCCCATCAACGCAATTTCAAGTCCTTCTTTATTAGAATTTCTTGCCCGGAAGAACTGTTTTCCTTTTTTATATGAACGTTTGTAAGATGCAAGTATGTCCTTGAAGTTTTCAATACCAAATTGATTATGCAAAAAGAATCTGTTTGTGTTTTTTATTTCTTCTTTAAACTTGGCCCAAGTAATATTATACTCATCGGCTTTCTGTATGTTATCTGAACTGGAGAAAACTCTTGGAATGGTTGGCCCTTGAAAAAGATTTGGTGCATCAGTTGTTAATGTCCCTCCAATACAACTAACTAAGTTATTAACAACATCATTATTTAATAAAGGGTTGAAAAGATTCCATTCCTTTAATTGTTGATAAAGTAGTTTACCATCTTGGTTTTCTTCGCCATTAACTGGAATGTATGAAAGGATTAACTCTTGAAAAATGTCTAACAGTTCAGATGCTGGTATAACCCCAACATCATCTTTCGAACAGATTTCACAAGTTCCCTTTTGAGTAGAATTAGTCTCAATGAAAGCAATGACTTCTCTATCTATAAAGCAGTTTGCGCAGCAATTCATAAATTGGCCTACTTAGTAAGTAGATAATTAACAAGTTCAAGATGATTGAGCATGGATAGTTTCTTGATACTACCTAAACCGGGATAATGTGAAGAGTTATAGTATTCTTCAAACGTTTTTATAGCCTTTGTTTTAAATGGAAGTGTTGCTGTAAAAGACACCAGCTTTCCTAAAGCCTCTGCAAATTTGCCGGGAGTATCATGATAATCATCGTTAGAATCCGAAACAAAATGTTTGATTCTTAGTCCATCTCTTGACTCATAAGTTAAGTGTATCACTACTGCATAAGGAAGAAAGCCTCCATCAGTGTATTGCTCTCCAATGGTTAAATAATCTGAAAAGCCGAAATAGTTCTCTTCTTTATAAATTAGATATATGTCAGAGAATGGTTCATCCTCAAAGCCAATATAATCAGAATTCTTAGGTTTAGATTCAAAAACATCATCTAATAGAACTCTCGTTTCCGAAGGAAAAAGATACTTATATCTTCTAACCTTAATTTTTTCATGTAGGAAGTTGAACTTTACTTTATACGCTCCTGAAACGGCCCTGTAAAAATCTTCTGAGATAGTATCATTATGAATTATTATAAGTTCTTGATTTTCTAAACCGTATTCTTTAATCAGTCCAAGAATAAACTCTAATTGGCTCTCGTTGTATGAATGTATTCCAATTTGAAACCTTGGATTATCCCTTAAACACTTTGTATTATTAATTTGCCTTAATATATGTTCTGGGTTCTTTATCTCTCCAACAGATGGATTTATAATAATTGTAAAACATACATCCTCTTTGGCTAAGAAATTACAAGCAGTCTCAAGCGTTTTGAACTCACTTTTAACTGGTTCAATAACAGGTGCAATAATATCAGAGCCGCGAATTTCTTTGGAAAATTCCCTAAGGGCTAACAACTCATACTGTTTACCCCTTAAAACAGGTAAATACATATTTAAGATTTAAAGGGTACACTTAGGAAGCTAAATAAGTTATTGAAATCATTAGGACGTAAATTGAGGGTATGACAAATATATCTCAATTCATGAGGTATTTTATTATAATTGCTGGCTATAAATTCTTTTGGAACTCTTTTCTTTAATTCAAGCATAACAAGTTTTTGAAATTCTCTAACTGGTATTGACTTGCAAAGTTCGAGGCATACTTTGAAATATTGTGTATTCGGAACATCTGGAATATATCCCAATCTTTCTTTTATCAAGCAAGTATATTCGCTTTTCCTCAATAATTTAAATAAAACAGTATGCTCAAAAAATTCAGTTATTTCGATAGCAGGGGTGTGCTCAACCAGCTTATTTTTATCATTTAAATATATCAGACCAACACCTTTTCCTTTAATTAACTGGTAGTATTTATAGAAGATAGACTCATGAGTGACAACATACACCTTTGAAAATGCCTTTTTATAATCAAAAATTTGACTCAATAATTTATCTGAATTATCTAGTTCCGTCTTTATTTCATATATAACGGCCTCACCGTTAATAAATACAGTATCAGCAATTGATTTGTCAATTCTTAATTCATTTAAAACTATTGTGTCTTTTAGTTTTTTATTCTTAATCAGATTATTAAAAAGGGTATTCTTATATAAATACTCATTTCTGTAGTTATTATTGAGGCATTTATAAGCCTTTTTGATAACTTCTAAATTAGTAAGGTTGCAATCTATCTGTAATGTAGACATGTTTTTGACTACATATCTTTTGTAAGATTCTTTATTATTATTTTGAATAATATTTCGAAAAGTTGAAGCGGTAAAAATTTGGGAGAGATGATGAAATATATGTTTCCCGCTTTCCATCTAACAAAGATATTTTATATAGCGTAGTGATTAAAGAGTTAATTAAGGTCAATACAAGATAAAATTTTTATTCTTCCCCCTAAACTTCCCCCAAAAAGAGAAAATCCTTTGTAAACTATTCATTTACAAAGGATTTTTTTCTTATTTTGTGGTGTGGGCCGGAATCGAACCGGCGACACAAGGATTTTCAGTCCTTTGCTCTACCAACTGAGCTACCGCACCTCCTTGTCGATGTCAACATCACAGTGGATATGTTTTGTTGAATCGGGTTGCAAAAATAAGGGAATGTTTGAGATTACCAACAAATAATGTGAAACTTTTTTTCCTAATTATAGAATCTATTCTTTCTTGTATTAATTACCATAAACACTTAAAAACTTAATGCGCATGATCTTCAATTGCTCCCAGTTATAGTTACCATCAGCCAATTCTTCCTGGGCAATTTGCAGCGAAGAAGTTTCGCAACCCTTGAAGTAATCAATGATCTCCTCCTGTTCGTATTCATCCAGCATTTGGTCAATTGCATAATCCAGGTTCAACTTGGTACCACTTGCAGCAATGGTTTCCATTTCTTCCAGCAAAGCATCCAGCCGCAGGTCCTTGTTCTTAGCGATAATTTCAAGTGGAATCTTCTTATCAACCTGTTGGATGATATGCACCTTATTACCACTCTTATTCACAACGCTCTTCATTACAAAGTCATCTGGCTTCTCGATGCTATTTTCTTCTACGTAACGTGCAATCAGTTCAATAAACGGCTTTCCATAACGCAATGCTTTACCCTTGCTCACACCCTGGCATTTCTCCAGTTCTGCAGTAGTGGTAGGATACATGGTCGCCATGTCTTGAAGTGAAGATTCAAGGAAGATAACAAAAGGAGGCAGGCTCTTTCTTTTCGCTTCCTTCTGCCTCAGTTCTTTCAGCATTTCAAACAACTTATCATCAGCGGCAGCACCACTGGCAGCTTCTGCTCCCGCTTCGTCATCATCAGCGTTAGCATCTTCAAACAAGTTGTTCAGAACAATTTGGAAAGACTTCGGCTTTTGGAGAAACGCATGCCCTTTCTCTGTAATTTTTAAGACACCGTATTCTTCAATATCTTTTTTTAACAAGTTCTCTAATAGCATTTGACGGATCAACGAATTCCAGAAATGACTCGGCTGATCTTTACCAATACCAAACACTTCTATGCTGTCGTGGCGGAACATTTTGATCTGAGGCGTCAAATGGCCGGTTACAATTTGTAATGTATATTCAGTAGCAAAGCGCTCATCTAAAGCCACAATCGTGTTCAACATTTTAACCACCTCAGCTTTCGCTTCTACCTTTTCTTTCGGATTTCTACAGTTGTCGCAGTTGCCACAATTCTGATCGCCAAAGTCCTCACCAAAATAGCTAAGAAGTACCTTACGGCGGCAAACACCGCTTTCAGCATAAGCCACTGACTCGTTGATCAGCTGGGCACCCACTTCGCGCTCACTCAAAGGTTTGTCACGCATTAGGTGTTCCAGTTTGGAAACATCTGTATGTGAATAATATAAAATACACCTTCCTTCCAGTCCATCACGACCAGCACGGCCGGTTTCCTGGTAATAGTTTTCTATTGACTTAGGAATATTGTAGTGGATAACAAAACGGATGTCCGGTTTATCAATACCCATCCCAAAGGCTATGGTAGCCACAATTACCTGAACATCCTCGTTCAGGAACTGGTCCTGCCTTTCTGCGCGCAGTTTGGAATCTAGACCCGCGTGATAGGCAACAGCTTTCACGCCATTGGCCATCAGCATGCTGGCAAGTTCTTCAGTTGTTTTGCGGTTCAGTGTATAAATGATACCGCTCTTGCCTTTATTGGAAACAATGAATTTAACAATGCTCTTCAACGTGTCATCCTTCTTGATCTTTGGCAGGATCTCGTAATAAAGGTTAGACCTGTTGAAAGAAGAAAGGAATACCTTGGGATCTCTCAAACCCAGGTTTTTAATAATATCGCTTTGTACCTTAGGAGTTGCTGTAGCTGTAAGCGCAATTACCGGGACATTTGGATTGATCTGATCCATCATATCGCGCAAACGGCGGTATTCAGGACGAAAGTCATGGCCCCACTCAGAAATACAGTGAGCTTCATCTACAGCAAAAAACGAAATCTGCATATTACTGAAAAAGTCCAGGTTATCCTGCTTTGTAAGGGTCTCCGGTGCCACATAAAGCATTTTTGTTCGGCCGGCCTGCAGGTCGTCATGTACAACTTTTATTTCCTTCTTGGTTAGGGTAGAGTTTAAAAAGTGTGCTACATCATCTTTGCTGCTGTAGCTGCGCACCAGGTCCACCTGGTTCTTCATCAAGGCAATCAGCGGACTCACGATAATGGCCACGCCAGGGCTAACAATAGCCGGTAACTGGTAGCAAAGACTTTTACCACCTCCTGTAGGCATGATCACGAAAGTGTCCCTGCCTGATAAAACTGATTGAATGATTTGTTCTTGCTGACCTTTGAATTGGTCAAAGCCAAATTGCTCTTGTAAAGCACTTTGAAGATCTATAGTAACGGAGGATGTTTCCGGTGCAGTTATTTTTTTGGACGAAGGTTTTTTCCTGGAACTGGCCATTTTGATTATTGGTTTTCTGCTTTAGATAAAGCAATATTTAAAATTATTTCTTTGTCTTTAGTAAAATTTCGGTGAAACAGGCAAACCAATCGTTTTATAGCCACTTTTCATATTGGGCTACTGTGCCATTTTTAACGTTCCGTCAAAAATGCCTGCGAATTTACTTATAGAAGGTTAGGCTTCCATCATAAAAAGGTTAAAACCCAAATAAAGCACAGGAATTTTGAAAATGATATGATTGTATTAAATATTTACATCATTTAACAGGGTGCATCTTTTTCCTAAAGGATTTTAACAATTAGGAATACTTCCAAATTTGAAATCCACAAGTTTAAATTCCACTAATTTTGGCGCCTTGAAACAGGAAAAAATTATAGTACAAGAGCACTCGATAATAAGTGAGGCCATCAGGACCATTGAGATGGAAGCTGAAGCTATCCATCATTTATCCTCTATGATCAATGATGATTTTGTCAATGCAATTGATGCACTTTACAACTGCAAAGGTCGTATTGTCATAAGTGGGATAGGCAAGAGTGCAATCATCGCTCAAAAGATAGTAGCCACTTTAAATTCAACTGGCACCCCATCTATTTTCTTACACGCTGCCGATGCTATTCATGGCGATTTGGGTATGGTGCAGCAACAGGATCTGGTGATCATCATTAGTAAAAGTGGTGAAAGTCCGGAAATAAAAGTACTCGTACCCCTCATCAAAAACTTCAATAATCCTCTCATATCAATTGTAGGTAATACCACTTCTTTCCTGGCTAGGCATAGTGATTTTGTCATTAATACAACTGTCGAACAGGAAGCATGCCCTAACAACCTTGCTCCTACAACAAGTACAACAGCTCAATTGGTAATGGGTGATGTGATAGCTGTTTGCCTGATGAAGAAAAAAGGCTTCAATGTGGCTGATTTTGCCAAGCTACATCCGGGCGGCGCTTTGGGTAAAAAATTATACCTGCGGGTTAGCGATTTATACCCTGATAATGAAAAGCCGGAAGTTAGACCAGACCACTTATTGAAAGAAGTGATACTGGAAATGACCAAAAAACGCATGGGGGTAACTGCAGTTACATCTGAAGACGGCACTGTTCTAGGGATCATTACAGATGGCGATTTAAGAAGGATGCTGGAACGCAATGGCTTGGAAAATATCAGGGCAAAAGACATTATGACCAAAAATCCTAAAGCTGTCCTGCCTTCAGAAATGGCCGTGAATGCGCTGGATATCATGCGAAAATCTGAGATCACACACCTGGTAGTATCTGAAAATGGTAAATACTTGGGAATGATTCACCTGCATGATTTAGTAAAAGAAGGCCTTATATAATTATAAAATTGTGCATATTTGAAAATGGATGCCAATGGTCAGTTGTTAGTTTTCTGGCAATAGCAAAATGGCAACCATTCATCTTTAACCATATACCCAGTTTAATAACATACAATCATTTAATGTGAAGAATAAGCACACATACATTGTAATCATGGCCGGGGGGATCGGCAGCCGCTTTTGGCCTATCAGCCGTAAAAGCCATCCTAAACAATTCCTTGATATTTTAGGAACAGGTAAAACACTGATACAGGATACCATGGAGCGTTTTGCTTCTTTTGTACCCAAAGAAAATATCTATGTGATTACCGCAAAGGAATATGAGGAGATTACAAAGGAGCAGTTATCCGACCTTCCTGCAGAAAACATCATCGGTGAACCATATCGCAAAAATACAGCACCCTGTATTGCCTATATTTCCTTTCACCTGATGAAAAAGGATCCGGAGGCTTCTGTAATCGTTGCACCCGCCGACCACCTGATCCTGGATAAGGAAAACTTTTTAAGTATTTGCTCAAAGGCCCTCGACTTCGTAAACAACAATGATGCTCTGGTAACTTTAGGCATTCAACCCACTTATCCTAATACCGGTTACGGCTACATTCAGTTCAACGCTGCAGAAGTGGCGCCAGCAGTGCACAAAGTGAAGACATTCACAGAAAAACCAAACAAAGAACTGGCGCAAACATTCATAGCCAGCGGTGACTTTTTGTGGAATTCAGGTATTTTCTTCTGGCGTGTAGAAAGCATTTTGAAAGCTTTACACATCCATCTTCCAGAAATGTATGAGGTGTTTTCAGCTGAAAAAGATAAATTCAATACCGAGGAAGAAAAAGCAACACTGGAGGCGATCTATCCCTTATGCACCAGCATTTCCATTGACTTCGGCGTAATGGAAAAAGCACATAACGTGTATGTGATTCCTTCTTCTTTTGGCTGGAGTGACCTGGGTACCTGGAATAGCGCTTGGGAAAATATGGAAAAGGACTACCTGGATAATGCTGTCGCCGGAAACAAGGTAATGATCATTGATGCTACCCGCTGCGTTGTACATGCCCCCAAAGGCAAACTGGTTGTTTTGCAGGGCCTGGACGATTATATAGTAGTAGACACAAAAGACGTTCTGCTCATCTGCAAAAAAGATAAAGAACAGGAGATCAAGGAATATACTGCCGATGTAAAAAGAAACATGGGAGATAAATTCTTGTAATACTTCGTAAAGTATCAATACGATTCTTCCGGAAACGTCAAACGTGAAAAAATATATCTATTTCACGTTTGACGTTTTTCTTTTTACATGCTATCTGCTTTAATTCACCATTGAAGTTACTGCGTCTGAACTGTTAACTTTGAGCTTTGAAATCCTTTTACCCCTTATGAACTTCAACAATATACTCTTCCTTGATATAGAAACGGTTTCGCAATACGAAACGTATGAAAACCTCCCTGATGACTGGCGGGAACTCTGGGATATAAAGGCGCAACTAATTATGCGCAACAAAGAAATAGAAACAAGTGAAACCATCTACGACAAGGCAGGCATTTACGCAGAATTTGGCAAGATCATCTGTATTTCCTGCGGTTGCATACAAGGCACAGGTGAGGCTAAAAAGTTGATGATCAAATCGTTTAGTGGACATGATGAGAAAAAGCTGCTTACCGAATTTGCAGAGATGCTACAAAAATGGGCAGATAACAACAAACTTCTGTGTGCACACAATGGAAAAGAATTCGATTATCCCTATATCTGCCGCCGCATGGTGATCAATAATATTCCCATTCCAGATGCTATGCAAATTGCCGGCAAAAAGCCATGGGATATCAAGCACCTGGACACTATGGAACTTTGGAAATTTGGTGATTATAAAAGCTATACGTCATTGAAGTTACTAGCTAAGGTACTGGGCGTGCCCTCACCAAAAGACGATATCGACGGCAGCATGGTATATTCAGTTTACTGGGTGGAAAAAGACCTTGATCGCATTGTCACTTATTGTCAGAAAGATGTGATCACTCTGGCCCAGATCTACCTTCGCTTTTATAACCAACAGCTTATTAAACAGGAAAACATAGAGTACAAAAAACTAAGGAAGGCAGATATTTGAAAGTTTGGCTTCCAGGCATTAAATAAATCAGTATTACCTTCGGTGCGAAACATTAATCATTATGAGCAACAGAACCAACTATCCTTCCGGCTCCAAGTGGGAAGATATTATCGGCTACAGCCGTGCAGTTAAAATAGGTAACATCATTGAAGTTACCGGAACAGTAGCATCAGATGAAAATGGAAATACAGTAGGCAAGAATAACCCTTATGAGCAAACGAAATACATTTTTCAAAAAATTGAAAAAGTGTTGCAACAAGCTGGTGCTTCAATGAAAGATGTAATTCGTACCCGCATGTTTGTTACAGAGATCCGTAATTGGGAAGAATACGGTAAGGCCCATGGCGAATTCTTTGCAGAAATAAAACCTTGCACGACGATGGTTGAAGTAAGCTCCCTTATTGGAGAAGAATACCTTGTTGAAATTGAGGTATCAGCCGTCGTAAATGCCAACTACTAAACCTTATTCTCAATCCAGCAAGAGAAATACTCCAAACCCTTAAGGAGAGTTATGGTCTTCAAACATGATAAGAAGTAACTTCATGTTTGAAGACCATTTTCGTATAAACACATTCCATGTATAGCAAACTACCCAACGTAGGCACTACCATCTTCACTGTAATGAGTTCCCTCGCCATTGAGTATAAAGCAATCAACCTGGGTCAGGGTTTCCCTGACTTTGGCATGAGTGAGGAATTAATAGGCTTGGTCAATGAGGCGATGAAAAATGGTTTCAACCAGTATGCACATATGAATGGGTACCGCCCGCTCCTGGAAGCCATTGCAGAAAAAGCTGAAGACCTGTACGGAGCAAAAGTTAATCCTGATACGGAAATCACCATTACACCTGGTGGCACTTACGCCTTGTATACAGCTATGACTACTGTGCTGCATCCGGGAGATGAAGTGATCGTTTTCGAACCGGCTTATGACAGCTACATTCCCGGCATCGAGCTGAACGGAGCTAAACCTGTCATCATCCCATTAACTTTTCCTGATTATAAGATCAACTGGGAGGAAGTGCGCAATCACTTAAATGAGAAAACCAGGATGATCATTCTGAATTCTCCCCACAATCCTACAGGATCGGTTTTATCTGCTGATGATTTGCAGCAACTGAGATCACTTATTAGCAATACTAATATTCTTGTATTAAGTGATGAAGTATATGAACACATCATCTTCGATGGCCACCGGCATGAAAGCATCTTAAGATACCCTGATTTGCTGCAAAGAAGCTTTGTTTGTTTTTCATTTGGTAAAAATTACCACTGTACAGGTTGGAAACTGGGCTATTGCATCGCACCTGCCGAAATGATGAAAGAGTTTCGCAAAGTGCACCAGTTCAACTGCTTCAGTTGTGATACCCCTAAACAAGTGGCCCTGGCAACTTACCTCAGGAATAAAGACGCCTATCTTCAACTGGGCGCTTTCATGCAACAAAAGCGCGACTACCTGCAGCAATTGATGCGACAAACAAAGTTCGAGCCTTTACCAAGTTTTGGCAGTTTCTTTCAATGCTATTCATACCGCAACATCAGCACCGAATCTGAAAATGACTTTGTACAAAGGATGGTAAAAGAATATGGCGTAGTTGCCATTCCTGTTTCAGCCTTCTACCAAAAGCCCGTCAATAATCAAGTGGTAAGGTTTTGCTTTGTGAAAAAAGAAGAAACGCTGGAAGCCGCTGTTGAGCGGTTGATCAGCTTTCACTAAATAATTATCGCTGATGGCTTGCTCACTTGCGCTTTCTTTGCAAAAACTTTCTGATTGAATACGCAATTTCTTTCTCCGGCAGTGTACAGGAGCTTGTTTGGGCTGGCAGCTATTGTTTACATCATTGGCTTATTTGTAACAATGCCTGACAATGATTCAGCTCATCATGCTTCCATTGCGATGCATATGTATCTCACGGGCGATTATGTGAACCTAATTGACCACGGAAAAGATTACCTGGATAAGCCACACCTACATTTCTGGCTGGCAGCCTTAAGCTATCACATTTTTGGCATAACTACCTTTGCCTATAAGTTTCCTTCATTCTTATTTACAATCCTTGGCACCTATTCAACCTACAGGTTAGGTAAAACTTTATATAATGAAGAGGTAGGCAAACTGGCCGCCCTGATTATTACCACAGCCTTTGCCTATATGCTTGCCAACTGCGATGTACGCATGGATGCTATACTAACGGCAAGCATTGCATTTACTACCTGGCAATTGGTGGCTTGGATCAATAAAAAATGGATGATCCATGCCTTCGCTGTTGCCTTAGGCCTTGCCTTGGGATTTTGCACCAAAGGCCATATTGCTATAGTCACAGCAGGCATCAGCGCCTTCTTCTACATATTATACCGCAGGGACTGGAAGGCTTTATACCATTGGCATCTACTGGCCATTATTGGCTTCTTTCTTCTTTTTATTACTCCTGTAGTTTATTGCTATTACCTGCAATTTGACGTACACCCGGAAAAAGTGATCCGTGGCAGAAGCAATATTTCAGGAGTGGAGTTCATTTTATGGCAACAAAACTTTGAACGTTTCCAGGGTGAAAAATGGGGCGGTAGTGGTAAAAATGATTATTTCTTTTTCTTCCATTCTTTTCTATGGGCCTTTGCTCCCTGGAGCATCCTGGCATTAATTGCTTTTTTCTCACGTCTAAAAACTTTTGTATATAAAAAATATGAATGGCTTACGGTGGGTACCATAGCCGTCATAGCGGTACTGGTCAGTTTTTCTGGGTTTAAACTGCCCCACTACCTGAACATTGTTTTCCCGGTAGCCGCAGTGCTCACATCAAGTTATCTGTTCTATAAATCTCCAAAACCTACAGCTATTAAAAGATTCGCCATAGTGCAGGCAATTATTTGCACGATTTTGTTACTCGCAGCAGGCCTCCTCAATGTATGGGCTTTCCCAGCTCATCAATGGTGGGTGATCTTAGGTTTCATCCTCCTTGCCATTTTCAGCTTCTTCCTGTTGAAAATGGGGCGCAACAAACTCCAGAGATTGGTGACAGCATCAGCAGCCACCATGATCATTGTCTTCTTTTTATTGAACGCCAACTTTTATCCCCAATTGCTGAAATACCAGGGAGGGAATGAATTGGCAAAAGTGGTCAATGCAAAGATTGGGGGACATAATGTTTATGCCTATGGTGGCGGCGGCATAAGCTCTTCCTTTAACTTTTATACGCGAACAAATGACCAGTTCTTTCATGACAGTTTAGTAAACAGTGGTAGAAAGATCTGGGTGGTAACAGATATGAGCGGCCTTGAAGAACTGAAAAAAAGCCACAGCATAGGACTGGTATACCAGCATAAGGACTTTGAAGTAACCCGCTTGAAATTAAAATTCCTCAATCCGGCAACGAGACAAGAAACATTAAAGGAAATGGTAGTCGCAGAAATGAAGAGGTAAAATCATCCTACTTCGCAACTGGTAGGGATTCATCGCTTATTTTCATGTTATGAATCAACTTCTCGACATACTTATCATAGGCGGTGGTCCCATAGGCTTGGCTTGTGGTATTGAAGCTAAAAAGGCAGGCCTTTCTTACCTGATTGTGGAAAAAGGCTGCCTGGTCAATTCATTGTACAACTATCCTTTGAACATGACCTTCTTTTCCACATCAGAACGCCTGGAAATAGGAGGACTGCCATTTGTTTCATTAAATGCCAAACCCACACGCTCTGAAGCATTGGAATATTACCGCCGTGTGGCCACCACTTATTCACTAAATATTCATCTCTTTGAAGAAGTATTATCTGTTAACAGGATAGACAATGCTTTTTCCATTCACACGCCTAAAAAAGATTATAAGGCCAAAAACATTATTCTCGCAACAGGGTTTTATGACGTACCCAATTTGATGAATATTCCTGGTGAAACACTCCCCAAAGTACGGCACTACTACCACGATCCACACTTTTATGCATTTCAGGATGTATTGGTGGTAGGCGCCAACAACTCATCTGTTGATGCCGCACTGGAAACCTACCGCAAAGGTGCACAGGTTACAATGGTCATACGTGACGAATGGATCGGTAAAAGAGTAAAATACTGGGTGAAGCCGGATATTGAAAACCGCATCAAGGAAGGGAGTATTAAAGCTTATTTCAATTCCAATCTCACCGCTATTAGGGAGCATGAAGTGGATATTCAAACTCCGGAAGGGAAGATTACTATTGCTAATGACTTCGTACTGGCCATGACAGGTTATCAGCCCAACTTCAGTTTACTACAAAAGCTGGGGATAACAATGAGCAATGATTTAAAATGCATACCGACCTATGACCACGAAACCATGGAATCCAACCAGGAGGGCATTTATCTGGCCGGCGTTGTTTGTGGTGGTATGGAAACGCATAAATGGTTTATAGAGAACTCAAGAGTGCATGCCGGCATGATCATGAAAGCAATAACAGATTCCCTTAGTTAACCTCAGCAATAATAGCTACACTTTACTTTAATTCCAGTAAAGTTTGTAAATTTTACATCCGAAGCCGGGACCAACGGCTGCCATATAAAACCATGATTATGTCTTATGTTCGCTATTATAACATGAACACTACTGTTGAAGTGCCTTTCCGTGTACAACTCAATTTTAAAAAATTGATTGCCTGGTGGGAAGAACAAGCAAAAACAACAGATTCTCTTTATTCAATACTTGCAAAAGAAATATTGAAACAGATTGAGAATACTCCAGACCTACGTTCATCTTTTGAAAGTCCTGAATGCATAGAGAAGTTTCATAAGGAAATTCAATTGCTCTTATCACCATTCTTTCCATCCCTAACTACTACCAACGAGATTAAAGTAGCTGGCATGCCTTTTCATCCAATTTACTTTAACCCTACAACACGGTTTTCAAACATAATAGAAACTGCGGAAGGCGAAATAGATTTCCCAAACTCAAGTGACAGCCAATTTGTGTACATGTATGGCTGCATAGCCATATTGAATCTTTTCTATGGCGCTAATATTAACTTTAACCCACTTCAATTCTTTAATATTCCAAATAAAAAAACAGGTATACTGCGCCGTTATAAAGCATTGTTCAATGCAGACTTTGCAGAGATTGTTCCGCTCAAGAAAATAAAACATCTTACCCAAAAAGACATAAAAGAACTAACAGATAATTTTGGCAATATTGAGTTATGGAAACAAAAGATCCCACCTGATAGCTATAGTTTCGAAGGTTTCAACATTATTACCCTTTTCGAGGTTACAAGAGAAGAATCCATCTCAGCACTCAAATTTGACCTGTTGAAAAAGGATGCCCTGCTCATGCCAGACGTAGTAGAACGCATACGCATCAACCTGTCTGCTCTTCTGAATATTCCCAATATCAAAACAGGCATTATATTTTATGAGCAGGAAGGAAATTCTTTGGAATGCAAAGGTTATGGTTTTTGTAATAGTATCCTTCTGATGAATAACCAGGAAATTGTTGAAGATGCTTTTTGCCAGGAATGGAAGCTGGGTGTGTATAAGCCCAAAGAACCTTTGATATTATCCGAGATCAATGAAGAGACAGCGAAACAAAACGTACTGGCACAAGAATTGAAAAAAATAGGTGTTCAAAGTTACATGGCAGTTCCGCTATTATATAACGAAGAAATAATTGGTTTCCTGGAACTGTCTTCCGATGAACCTAATGCACTCAACGCCGTAACGAAGCATAAATTACAGGACGTCATCCCCCTCTTTACCACTGCACTGCAACGGTCACTTGAGGAAAGACAGAATCAGCTGGAAGCTATCATCCGGCAAAAATATACGGCTATTCATCCTACAGTTGCCTGGCGATTTACAGAAGCAGCGGAAAACCTGTTGGAACGCCAGCGTAATCAAGATGATGATACACTGGAAGATATTGTTTTTGAAAATGTATACCCTTTGTATGGACAAGCAGATATACAAGGTTCATCTGATGAACGAAACCATGCAATACAAGCCGATTTGATCGAGCAGTTGCTCTTGGCTAACCAGATATTGGAAACAGCTGTGAATAAATTTGGGCTTCCTATCTACAAGGAACTCCAATTTCGGATAAATACCTTTATTGATAAATTGCAGGAGGGCTTAACCGCAGGCGATGAAAACACCGTTTTTGAATTCCTGAAAGAAGAAATCTACCCTGTCTTTAAATACCTCAACACTGCTGATTCAGATGTACAAAATGCCGTACAAGCATATAAGCAACAACTGGACCCTCAGCTTGATATGGTCTATAAAGAACGCAAAGCTTATGATCAAAGTGTAAGACTCATTAATGAGACCATTGCGACCTACCTGGATGAAATGCAGCAGGCGGCACAAAATATGTTTCCACACTATTTCGAAAAATACAAAACAGACGGCGTTGAGCATAACTTATACATTGGAGAATCAATGGTGAAGAGTAAAACCTATCATCCGCTGTTTTTAAGAAACCTGCGCTTGTGGCAATTATTGATCACATGTGAAATAGAAAATGTGATACAGCGAACAAAACCACTTCTTAAAAAAGATCTGAATATATGTTCTCTTATCCTGGTACATAGCAATCCATTGAACATTCACTTCAGTATGGAGGAAAAAAAGTTCGATGTGGATGGAACTTACAACATACGCTACGAAATCATCAAAAAGCGGATCGATAAAGCTACCATCAAAGAAACGAACGAACGGCTAACACAAAAAGGGAAGCTTGTCATCATATATTCTAATGACAGGGAGATTATGGAGTACGTACATTATCTTCACTATCTCCAATCCATTAATTACATAGAAAGTGAAATTGAATGGGTGACATTAAATGACTTGCAGGGAGTAACCGGCTTAAAGGCGCTCCGTGTTAATATCATCTATCAGCAAAACTTTGAGGGCATCAAAGACAGCAAAGCAGCTAAGGTGCTGGAGGCTGTATCTTAAACCAATTATTTCACTATGGCAATTTAATTTCCTTGACCAATTCAGTAAGTTTAAGCAATGATTTTTGAACAGCATCTTCCATTTCTTTCTTTTTCGTCAGTTGAAACATAATTTGTGATACTATGTTTTTCTTGATATAAAAATCAAGGATAAGTTTTGTCTTTTTATCATCTATTTTTTCAAGAGTAAAATAGGTAGAGTTTTTATTTTGTTCGTCAGTTTCGCTGAATTCAATTCTTTCAGGATGATAAGAATAACTGGTCGAATACAACACAGATTGCCCATTCTCTAGTATACAGCGGCAACGCGTACCAATCCTTGGAAGAAAATGAGTGACTTCTTCTACCGCTTTTACTCCTTCCTGCCAACGATGGCGATAATGAAAGTCGCCAACGGCATGAAACAGAGTAATTATGTCTGTGTCTAGTTCTCTCGTCACAGATAAAACTTTTGCTTTTTTGGAAAGTTCCAGTTTCAGCGGTGGTGATTCAGGTATTATTGACTTTTTCAATTGGCTTAACTGTGTATATAGGAAAGGTATTTCACCACTTTCTGTTTGCTTTACACTACTATTCCATCTCATCCAATTAGCTAAACCAGTAGGCGCTTCTGCCTGTAGATTCTTGGTTACTAACCAGTATTCATGTTGCTCTATATCATTTTTCATTAATTGATGAGCTACAATAACATCTCTACCAATCAACTTACTGAAATTCTTTACTTGATACCGGGTGAATTCGCCATAGTGCGTAATGACTTTAAGTGTAAGATTAATCGCTGCCGTGCAGGCTTTGCATTGACAAAAACGTTGCTGATCATAAGCAATGATGTCTTTGTGAAATGCAACAAACATTTTCTCTACCTGACGATATAACTCCTTCAAATCAGGAGATGCACCAAATTTGTAAAAAAGTATAGCATCCCCTTCTATCTCGGAAACTTCCAGCCCTAACTCGTTGGCGTTGATCAATATCTCCAGCAACTCCTGTATAATTAGCCTGCTATGCTCAATCTCTCCTTCATTCACAAAGCGGGTAAAGCCACTTATATCAGGGATAAAAAGCAGCCCTCTGTTTTCCATTTTTCCTTTAAAGTTAACACGAATACTAAGGTTTACTGCAATGTTTTATAGGACTTGTAAAATGGATGAGATTATTAAACTACCATTATCTTGAATCCTTGTTTTGCATATATTCATTTACCCTTCTGAGGAAATCATCTGTATCCTTTGCTGCAGGCGTCTCGTATTCAATCAATCCAATGTTACTCCCGCAAAACTCTTTTAAATCATTAAAGTATTTTTCTTCTATAGAATTATCCGGAAATAAACTCTCGCAAAAAATGCCAACAATCACCTGCCCGTCACTGGTAAACAAACACATAGTTCCTCTTAAAATTTCCTCCACTTCATTATACCAGTAAATAGCATGCACCTCGTGCTTGCTATGCTCAAGATATTCGATCAATTCATCAGCCGACTTAAATACTAATACAGGGTCTTCAGCAAATTGAGGCACTTCATATACATCTGTATATTCCTTTCGGTTGGGTATATATTTATTCAGAAAGGACATAATAAATTCCTTAGTCCTTTTGTTGGTCAGTACATAACAGTCTGCAAAATTTACTTTATGATGTTTCTTGTCTGTCATATGCTCTTTGCATTTACGCCAACTTTACAATGAATCTCAAGCTAAAGCTAATCAAAATGTCTGCATATGTACAAACAAAAAGCCACCTTAAAAGTGGCTTTGATACTGTTAAATGATCAAGTTAAAACGAAACACCAAGGCTTATACCCGTTCTCAATCTTAAGCCTTTCATTCCATACTTCACATCAAAGTCCTCTTCCTGGGTCCGGTCTTTAAATTTAATATTGCTATAAGAAGGACCAGCAAATATGTCCAGGGTAAAACCACTTTGCCAGCTTCTTTGCCATCCTGCAATAGCACCTCCGCCAACCGTTTCAAAAGTTGCTCTTTCCTTTGTTTCTTTGTTGGTAATGGAAAAATTCTGATAGCGTGCAAATGGTGCAACATAACCTCCATTCAAAGCTGCTCCCATCGCACCAAAGTAAAAACGGAATTCAGGTGTGATACCATATCCATCATATTTGAAATCACCCAGGCCTATACCGGAATAATAGGCACCCAGCTGAACAGATTTATTTTGAGATACGGCCCGTTCAAAAGAAATATTTCCTGTAGCTACTATCAACGAGAGAGGATTGATCTTTACAACATTCTTTGGTCCTCCCTGTGCTTGTGAAGCAATAGCGACAATCATAAAGACTACTAAAAAAAGATTCTTTTTCATATTTTGTTTTTAGTTTACGTTCATAAAACTCATCCCTTCACATCCTGGACCTTCCGCAACAACAAAGCAGATGAAACAGAAGCAACCACAAGTTTGGTAGGTTGATCAAGATCGTTATAAACCCATACATGATGACCTAAAACATCAATGATCGCAATCACACCATCATCGATCCTTAATTCATAACCTGTCAGGATCTTAACAGGGAATCTGCTTTCCTTTCCGGATTTAGAAACAACATTGCTTACTCGTACAGGCCTGATCGTTATGGTATCCTTACCATTGCTGGCATAGCCACTTTCTTCAACATAGGGCAGGTCCAGAATTCTACGGGCAGTGTCTTTGCTCCGGTCGTAATCATTGTAAAATGCCACCTGCCAGGGCTCATCATCCTTCATGGTCAGCGGTACAACAACAGCAGAGAAAGAATACTGGTAATTCTTTGTTTCGGAAATATCTCCTATCCAACGTACGTTTGTTTTTACTTCCAATTGCTCCTTGACCATATTTTCCAGGCAAAACACTTCGGCTGTAAGATTTCCATCCTGAATGGTATATCGGTACTTAGTTCTTTCTTTTGAAGTATAATGAGCATTCTGAACACCAAATATCTTCATTACCCTTTCTTCCGTTGTAATCCCGGAGTTACGGTCAGGTCTGGAAGAAGTAACATGCCATCCCCTTTTGATTTTTGATGTACGGTAATCACCAAAACTTATAGACTTTCGGCCAGTAAATGAATTCAAACCATTTACCTTCATCATGGTAGCCTGTTCGCTGAATTGATCCGGAACAGCCAGCCTGATGCTTGTGCAGGAACATATGCACAATGTTATTGCGGCAAGTAAATAAAACTTTATACTCATTTTATAAGCAGTAATTGGTTAACGATAAAGTTGTCTTCTCCGTGTTAGCAAAGCTGAGACACTGCTGATAACTATTTTTAAATCTTCATCCAGGTCTTCTTTCAGCCAGATCCGCCGGTCTGCTTCCCTTTCCTGATCACGCCTTTCTGCTCTTCTTCCTTACTGCCGTTTAGATTAGAAGCCATTACGCTCCATTTGTTTAAAGTATCCTTTCCTGTTTGTATGGACGCTCGGAGAAAATCAACATTTCTTTTGCCAAAGAAACTGGAATCCTGGCGGGAAAACAAACGGAAAGTCTCATTTTTCCTGAAAATAGCATGACTTTCTACTCGGCTAACTAATTGCCCTCCTTTTTCCAACTCAAAGTAGAAAACATCCTTAGAACGGCGCTTATCCTTTCTATACAATGGTATACCCTCTATCACCAGGAGGTTAGCTAATTGGGGTGTCCTGAATGAAAAAAACGATCCGAATGTTCTTCGGAACCGGCTGGTCCTATAATCTCCAAAGGAAAAGTTCTTTGTCAAAAACTTTCCTCCTCTTACTTTCTTAGGCTGTAACTGTGTACCTTTTTGTACCTGCGACCAAACAGGATGCAACCCTAACAGGCAAAAACAAATAACAATGATCTTTTTCATCATGAATGGATTTTTAAAGATCATTAATCATTATCTGGTTGTTGCATGGGTCTCCTATTTGCCAGGTTTGAGCAAGCAGCAGCTTTCTAATCACAGAACTATCCTTGATAATCATTGTTGCAGTAGTACCTTCCAGAGTGGTGTTTGACTCTTCTAAAACAGCTTTATAGCAGGAAGAAAGAGAAAGAAGCGAACATAATGAGGCAACGATACATAAAACACGGGTAGATATTTTCATTTTAAGAGGTTTAGGTTTGCAATGATTTTTAAAATTGCTTTTCAACAATACCTGCTTTCCTCCTAAAACAGTTGGGCTAAAAGCAGCCCATTAACAAAACTTTAGTAATTAGAACATTTAATACTTTCTCCAAAATCGAAATCCAAAACGCAAAACAGGAGCAATATCTGTATTTGGAATGTTGTATCTGTTATCATTAAAATCCACACTTTTATCGCCCCTGCAATAAAGATGTAGCCCAGGTTGAATGTAAAAGTGTTGGCCAATAAAAAACTGGTAGCTAATCCCACCTCCCAAATCCGTACTATGTATGTTTTGTTCAATACCAGTTGATTTTTGTTCGATGGCAAAAGTGTGAAATTCAATAAATGAGTAAAGTTCAAGATTCTTCCAAATGTTATAACCAAAGAAAAAGCCGGGAGATGTCTTGTAATATCGTTTAAAATCGGATGCAGAGTTTTTTAAACCAGCAGGTTCAGCATTGTAATGGCCCCCGTTAATGACACTTGCCCTCAATCTGAACTTTTCATAACGGTAACAAACTGCAAAGTGGTAGCCGCTAGTAAAAAACATGGGAACAAGACTTTCTACTTCCAGGGCTTGCTTTACTTTATAATTTGGTACTTGGTTGTGCCCGTAATTATTGATTGCTGTATCGGCCTGTGCAAATGTGTTGGAAGCAATAACCAATACCGTAAATATCAAAATAAGGATCTGCTTACTCATGTCTTTTGATTTTGAAACAAAAACTCAAAATTCCAAAAAACGAACAAGGCAATTGCTCCACATTTGTTACCAAAAAGTATAGCTATTTTGAAAGCTCGTTGCGAATACGGCTTAAAGATTTTGGAGCTACACCCAAATAATTGGCGATATGATAAAGAGGAACTTTTTGAAAAACAACCGGATAATTTTGAAGCATTTTTTTGTAGCGTTCTTTTGCAGAAAGAACTTGCAAATCGATGCTATGTTGTGCAATTTTGATGAATGCCTGCTCCATAAGAATCCTGCCTAACCGTTCCAATTGAGGGATACGTTCGAATAAATACTGAATATCCTTTTGTTTGATCATAAACACTTCAGTATTTTCTATTGCTTTAATGTTAATTGATGAAGGCTCATTCTTTAAACGACTTAAATTATCTGTTACCCAATCTCCATCAAAAGCAAAATCTATTGTAATCTCTTTCCCGTTTTCGAAAAACTTAAAATAAATCAATACACCCGAGTTAATATAAGCTATCGAATCGCAGTATTGGCCTTCTTTCAATAGATACTCATTTTTCGACAGTGTTTTTGTTTGAATAAAACCTGATAATAATGACCATTCCTCATCATTTAAGAACGATATTTTATTGATAGTGCTTTTTAAATAATCCATTTCATCTCAAATTTATTACTCCAATTTACCACGTAGTTCTAAGAAATGTTTCACTTAGTGCCTCATCATAAATAATAGTTATTCCCTTCCTTTATAAACATTAGGATTAAACAACTCCATATAGATCTCAGGTTTAGCCACCTCAGTCCATCCAAATTTCTTGTAAAGCTCATGTGCACTTGAAGTCAAAAGTATCCAACGCCTTAATCCCTGCAACTCAGGATGCCTCATTACCTGTTCCATCAACCATTTCGAAAACCCTCTTCCACGATATTCCGGCAACACATAAACATCTCCCAGGTAAGCAATTGTGGAAAAATCAGAGATCACCCGTGCATATCCTATTTGTTTATCCACATGCAATAAACCAAAGTTCAAAGAATGCTCAATGGACTTCTTTACCGTATCCAATGGAATATTTCTACTCCAGTAAGACTGATTACTTAAAAAGTCGTGTATCGCTTCTATATCCAGCTTACTCTTGTCTGTAGTAATAGAATATTCACCTCTGGTAACTGTAATGACTTCCATAATCTGCATTTTTTCAACATGCAACTTGCAACCGTTTATTTCATTTTGGCATCAGTAAACACGGTAATCTTGTCTGCAACTCCTAATAAACTAATCCTTGCAAATAAAATACCTTCACTAACAATAGGATAATCATTAAAGTGACAACAGTAACCAAAATTATCTTCATGAGCATCTCTGGCCTTTGCAACCAGGTCAAATGAAAGTTTCTCCTTGTTCGGCAAATAACTTGTTATTCTGGGAGCAATATGTGTTTTGAACCAATCAGGATGAAATCTTAAATAATAATATTCTACAATTCCTTTGTCGTTATACCGGTGCTCCTGGGCCGGCAATATGGTGGCTTCAATAAAACCCTTGTAATTCCTTCCCAACACTATATAAGACTTAGGAATGGTAATGCTGTCGTTCATTTGTAAACTATCCAATAAACCAACATCCCTGTTCGCATAATTTACTTTGAACATGATGTTAACTATGAAATAGGAAAAAACAACAATTACTAAACTGGCTAATATAATTCTTGGCTTCATATGTAAAATCTGTATAATTTCCCTGGCTTTATCCTCATGCCTTTGTACCCAAATGCTGTATTGCAGTATATCAATCATTGAACAATCTTGCAGTTAAAAACAATTCTATGCTGGTTATCAACAGAAGTACCAGACTTATACACAGTATGAAGGCTACTTGTGGATATAAATAGAGTAGCAATGATCAGGAGGTAAATTAAGGGTAACATTAGTTTTGGTTTTATAGCATTATAAAATGCCTTTCGAGGGCCAAATATAATTCTATCAAAATAATTTTCGAATACTATTCATTGATAATCTTCACCCACCCCTGTTGTTAATGGATTATCCACATATTCCCAGCAGTCATTAAAAAAGCCCCTTGAAATCATGACGATCCCCAAGAGGCTTCTCTAAACTTATCAACAAAGAATTTCTATCAGTCCAATGCCACTAAAGCAAATGGTTCCTTATTCACTTTCCATTCTACTACCGGTAGCCATTAATAGCACATTTCAACACCTTCTATTTCAACAATCCAACCTGCTTGCTGATCTCCAGCATCCTGTCCAACGGTTTTTTAGCAGCTAGGCGCAATTCCTCATCCATCAGGATCTCAGGTTGCTCATACTCCATACACAGGAATACCTTCTCCAGCGTATTACGCTTCATATGCGGGCAGTCATTGCACGCACAGCTATTATCCGGCGGAGCAGGAATAAACGTCTTCTCGGGTGCTTGTTTCATCATCTGGTGGATGATACCAGCCTCAGTGGCCACAATAAATTCCTTGTGAGGCGTATTTCGGGTATATGCCAGCAACTGGGTTGTAGAACCGACAAAGTCAGATATCCTTAAAACCGGATCTTCACACTCAGGATGAGAGATCAGCTTGGCATTTGGATGACGCACCTGTAAACGGGTGATCTTCTCCAAACTAAAAATCTCATGCACCATGCACGCGCCATTCCAAAGCAACATATCACGGCCAGTTTCCTTATTGATCCAGGCACCCAGGTTCTTATCAGGCGCAAAGATGATCTTCTGATCTTTAGGGAAGCTTTCCACAATCGCCTTGGCATTGCTGCTGGTAACAATAACATCGCTCAGCGCCTTAATGCCGGCACTACAGTTAATGTAAGAGATCACAATATGATCAGGATGCTGCTCCTTGAACTTCTTGAACAATGGCGGTGGACAACTTTCACTTAAGGAACAACCTGCCTTAAGGTCTGGGATCACCACTTTCTTGGTAGGGTTCAAAATTTTAGCTCCCTCCGCCATAAAGTGCACACCGGCAAAAACAATCATATCGGCATTGGTCTCGGCAGCTTTCTGAGCCAGGCCTAAACTGTCGCCTATATAATCAGCAATGTCTTGTATATCGGGTTCCTGGTAAAGGTGCGCCAGGATAATTGCATTCTTTTCTTTTTTCAAACGTTCTATCTCTGCAAAAAGATCCAGCGTCGGATCTATATCAACATCCAGGAATCCTTTTTCTTCAACTTCATTTTTTGCGGCTATCAACAATTCTTCATTCATTTTTCAAAATTATTTTAAAACTATCACTAAAAATTGCGTCAACATTTTGAAGCTTATACACAACTATTAGATCACATAATATACTATACTATTTATTATTTATAAAAAAGAAGCTACTACTATTAGGGGTGTGGATTAGTGGATAACTATTTTTAGAAAAATTGATGTTGCAAACAACGTGCAGTTATTCACATCTTTACCCAGCTTATTCACAGCAAAGGTATTGTAGAATAAAGAAAAGGGTTGCCTTTCCACATAAATGTGGATTACTCAAATCGAATAACTGATTTTGCATCACGATTTTTTGAATTGTGAATTGGAGTTGAATAACTGTTGACGAATGCACAGAAAAGTAGGGAGCCACCCTTCCTCCATTTCTTTTCTCCCAATCATTCACATCTTCAATCTCATCTTTTACCAGCTTATCCACATTTAAAGTGAACAATCCACACCTAAAACACTGTTTTAAATCTAAGTTCAGGATCCTTACGCTGTAATTATCCAATTCCAATTACATTATGTTCAAAATAGAAGGTAAAGTCCTGGTTTTTATTTCCAACCCCCCAGCTCCAAAAGAGAAATTATGTCCTTCAAGAGACCTTATATATTATTATATATAGAATAACCAGCCAGAAACCATCCTTTAATTCGTATCTATTAAAAGCCGATCCTAAGATTCAGACGTTGCTCCGCCCTACCTTCTCCATAGATGGTATATAGATACTCCCTACCAAAGCCCACCCAAAGCCCAGGATAAAGCGTGAAAATGGAAATTTATCCGTGCTCCCACCCACCTAAATCTCAAAATCCAGGTTCTGACCTCCCTCAAACTCCCATTCACCCTGACTAAAATCATTCTTAAAACTATTTTAAAACCCCGGCTTTTTGCGGCTTTCAGGGGTTTTCCACAATTTGTTCATAGTCCTATTTCCCCTATTTTTGCCAACTCTATAAATTAAGAAGACCACACCTATGTCAGTAATTCAACAAATCCGCGACAAATATGCCCGTTGGGCGGTAGTCGCCATTGCTCTATCATTGCTTGGCTTTATACTAATGGATGCCTTTGCCGGCCGCACACGCCTCTTTGGTGGTAACAGCACCACTTTAGGCGTAATCAATGGAGAAAAGATTGACGTTCAGGATTTTGAACGTAAAGTAAAAGCTCAGGAAGAAATGGCTCAGCGCCAGGGTTATGCTATGGGCGAAGAAGGCCGTCAGCAAATCATTCAAAGTGTTTGGAACAGCGAAGTGGAACAAGCCATTATGACTGCCGAGTTCGACAAGTTGGGTCTTACTGTAGGTAAAAAGGAATTAAACGATTACCTGTTCGGCGCCAACCCTCCTGCCGACCTGAAGCAAGGTTTTACAGACCCTAACACAGGCGTTTACAATGCCCAGGCTGTGCAGCAGTACTTTTCCAATTTGAGGAAAAATGGCAAACCGGAAGAAAAAGCCCAGATGAACCAATACTTGTCCAGCCTGGAAAAGCAACGTATGGCTGAAAAGTATACTTCCCTGATTACCAACAGCACCTACTATGCAAAGTGGTTTGTTGAAAAGCAAAATACTGACAATAGCTTGATTGCCAATATCTCTTTCGTTGGTGTTCCTTATGCTACGATTTCTGACAGTGCCGCCAAGGTTTCTGATGATGAGATCAAAAGCTATATCAACGAACATAAAGACGAGTTCAAACAAGAAGATGAAACGCGTTCTATTAGCTATGTGCTTTTCAACGCTTCTCCTTCAAAAACCGACAGCTTGGCTGCGTTTAATCAAATCCAGGGTATGAAAGCTGATTTCCTGGCTACCAACGATCCTGGCGCTTTCCTTACACGCAATGGAAGCAGTCTGCCTTACTTCCAGGGCTATATTTCTAAATCACAGATCCAGGTGGTTGCAAAGGATTCCATCTTTGCTTTGGCCCCAGGACAGGTATACGGTCCTTATCAGGATGCTGGCAATTATGTACTGGCTAAACTGATAGATATTAAAAACCTGCCTGATTCTGTAAAAGCGCGCCATATATTAATTGGTACCGCCAACCCACAAACTGGACAGCCTTTAATGGCGGATAGCGTTGCTCAAAAAAGAGCCGATAGCATTGCTGCAGCCATCCGCGGAGGTGCCAACTTCGATACTTTAGAAACCCGCTATAGCACCGACCAGGCCGCTCATAAAGATAAAGGCGTAATGACCTTCTCTTCTACTGACATCCAGGGAGAAAACTTTGCCAAAGAGTTTGGCCAGTTTATCCTGTTCGATGGCAAACCCGGTGATAAAAAAGTAGTGAAGACTAGCTTCGGTTACCACTATATTGAAATCTTGGAACACAAAAATGTAACGCCTCACTATAAAGTGGCTTACCTGGCCAAGCCTATTGTTGCTTCTAACGAAACCGATAATTCGGCCTCCAATGCTGCCAGCATGTTCTCTGGCGACAGCCGCAGCCTGAAAGCTTTCAATGAGAACTATGAAAAAAATCTGAGAGCTAAAGGTTTGAATAAACTGGTAGCCACTGACATCCATCCGAACGATTATGCTGTTCCAGGTGTTGGTAATTCCCGTCCACTTGTAAAAGCTATTTTCAACGCAGATGGAGGTGATGTGCTGGAACCAATCCGTGTTGGTGATAACTACCTCGTAGCCGCTGTTACTAATGTTGAGGAAGCAGGTGTAGCCAGCGTAAACAAGGTACGCAGTATTGTAGAACCCATTTTGCGCAACAAGAAAAAAGCAGAACAGATTAAAAAGAAACTGGGTACTATTTCCACTTTGGAAGCTGCTGCACAAGTAGCTGGCCAGCCAGTTCAAACTGTAGACAGCCTTTACTTAAGTGGTAGAAACCAAAACCTGGGGTATGAGTTGAAAGTTGTAGGTGCTTCCTTCAACCCAGCCGTAAAAGGCAAAGTGATTCCTGAAGCATTGGAAGGACAAGCAGGAGTTTATGTAGTAAAAGTAAATAATACTTCCGCTGTTCCTGTTCCTTCTGCCAGCATCGAAGAACAACGCCGTATGCTGGAAATGCAAGCACGCCAGGGAATGATGTACCGTTCTCCAACCCAGGCCCTGCGCAAATCAGCAGAAATCAAAGACTACAGGTCTAAATTCTATTAAGGCTTCCCAAAAGCTATAGACTTTATAAAATAATAAATAAATCAAGGCACTCAAGTAAATTTGGGTGCCTTTTTGTTTGAATAATTATAAAATAAGCCTCGAGGGGTGCAGCGCTGATGCTCTCCGCCTCAGGCGGACTGGGGGTTAATATGATCGAAAATAAAGTAGCCAGTAGCGGATTGATAACGCTCAATCTTGAAGATTATCTTCCCAACAGGGATATCGTGACTTTCGACTTGAAGGATTTTTTGTTCATGGAATTGATCCTGAAGGAGAAGGATTATCGGGAAACATTGAAAAACAAAGACTGGGAAGAATACCGGGATCAATATGTAGCTGTTACCTGTAGCGCAGATGCCATCATTCCTGTTTGGGCCTATATGCTGGCTGTTTCTTACTTGCAGCCAGTTGCCAGGGATGTTTATATGGGCACAATGGAAGAAATGCAAAAGCACATTCTTTTAAAGAATATTGATGCTATCCAAACAGAGGATTTCGAGGACCAGCGGGTAGTGGTAAAAGGTTGCGGAGACAAGCCCATCGACAATGCTGCCTTTGCTGAAATCACAAGGATCTTATTGCCTGTGGTAAAAAGCATAATGTATGGCGAGCCATGCAGTACTGTGCCAATTTATAAAAAGAAATAAATGATCAACAGAATTGGGTGGATGGGAGCATTTGGGATCTTTCTGCTTTGTTCGTGTAGTAATGATGCCGGCAAATCTGAAGTGGAAACGCAGACTTCCATAGAGCAGCCTGAAGAAACAAATGAACTGCAAAATGCATTTCCAAAGTTCTTCAACTATTTATCGCAGCAGGATTCTTCTTTCTCTGTATCTAAGTTTGATAGTAGTTCAGGCACCCCTTTGGATTCCACACAGGCATTCCCTCTCAATAAAAAGAAATTACAACCCTTTTCTGACTATCTGATTTATAATACGGACAGCTCTTTGGCAATCGACCTTTATTCCTATAATTATGTGCCGGTACAAAGGAATGGTACAACTGTACTCGAACAAGGAGAGCCAGATACGGAAGTAGCTTTAATAGACACAAAAACAAACACCCGTCGCCGCATTTTCTTTACCGGCCCGGGCACCAGTGTTCAGCAAGCAAAATGGGAGAATGATCACACCATCTTCCTTGCTGGTGTAGAAGAAACAGCAACTGATGCCGTGAAACCATTACTGTGGAAGATCAACCTGACAGATAAGACCATGGAAATTTATAACTACAGGGATACCCTGCAAGCTAATGTAGGCAACTTTGTTCCTGAAGCCCAGGTCAAAACCACCCGCGCTTTTTAAACATAAATAACATCCAAACAGGTATCAGCAGCATCAGTCCAACAGCAATAAAAAATCCCCATTCGTTGTGAATAGTGGGAATGACATCGAAGTTCATCCCAAAGATGCCACCTATAACTGTAGCTGGTGCTAGCAGGCAGGTTACAATGGCCATTACTTTCATTACTTCGTTCATGCGGAGGTTCACATTGTTGATGTAAAGGTCCTGCATACTGATCATCACATCACGATAGTTTTCACTCAGATCATGAGCCTGTATGATGTGGTCATGTACATCTTTGAAGTATTTCAACGTGCGCTCTTCCAGCAGTTCACTTTCACTTCGGACAATACCGCCAATCAAATCACGTACTGGAGCAATGTTCCTTTTTAAAACGATCAATTCCTTTCTGAAATGATTGATCCGGGCCAAAGAATGAGTATTACTCTTCCTGATCACCTCTTCCTCTACTTGTTCAATTCGGTCACCCAGTTTCTCCATGACATAGAAATAGTTATCCACAATCAGGTCAAGCATAGAATAGCATAAATAGTCAGGACCACGTTGCCTCAGCTTACTATTGTTGATCCGCAGCTTATCGCGAATAGGATTAAACACGTCTTTTTGGGGATCTTCCTGGAAAGTGATGACAAAATCTTTACCCAATGCAATGCTGATTTGCTCCTGTTCTACACAGTTGCTTTTTTCATTGAAATAAAGCATGTTCAGAAGACAAAACAAAACGTCATCCACATCATCCATCTTCGGACGCTGGTTCATACTGACAATATCCTCAGCTAATAAGGCATGAATACCAAAATGTGCTGCTAGCTTTTCCACATCAGCAACACGGATACCATCAACATTGATCCAGGTAGTGCGATTGTTTCCCTTAAATTGAAAGCTGTCTTCAATCCTGTCTAAGATAGCGGAATTAAGATTGTTTGCATTGTAATCATATGCAGTAATAGCAACTTTCTCCACATCCTTTCTTTTTAATTCTGCAACAGGATTGGCAGTAAGGATCTGTCTTGTACGGTGTGTTCCAAATAAAGAGAAAGGAACCAGGTAACGAATATATCTTCTAGCTCTAGTCACAATAAGCGTTTGTTAAATTGTTATTAGGCAATGCTCATGCCGCTGTACATTCCAGCTATAATAGAAGAGCAGTGACTATTGTAGCAACCTCACAGCCCTCTCCAGGTCTTCTGGCGTATCGATTTCTACCCCTTTATGTTCTGTAATCACCATACGCAGGGGAATACCGTTTTCCAAATAGCGGAGACATTCTATCTTTTCTGCATTTTCCAAAGGCGTCATCGGCCATGACGTAAAGTTCATTAATGCTTGTTTGCGGAAGGCATATACACCCACATGTTCATAATTAGGAACATCGGCTGTTTTATTGCGGCGGAATGGAATAGGACTGCGGCTGAAGAGAAGGGAGTTCATGTTTTTATCCACACATACTTTCACACAATTTTCATTGGCAATTTGTGCTTCATCCTTCAACACCCGCATCAATGAAGCTACCTGCACGGTTTCTTCATCAAACTGCTGCAATAACTTTTCCAGGGGTTCTTTTTTGATAAAAGGTGAGTCACCCTGTACATTCAATATAACGTCAAATTCCAGGGATGCTGCAGCTTCAGCAATTCGGTCAGAGCCACTTTCATGCTCTTTTTGACTCCTGATCACTTTGCCGCCATATTGCTCGATTTCTTCAGCTATTATATCGCTATCAGTTACAACAAACACTTCATCAAACAATCCGGTATTGAGTGTTGCCAGGTAAGTAGTGGCAATTACGGTTTTATCACCCAGTTTTTGCATCAGCTTGGCTGGGAAACGGGTAGCCGCATACCGGGCTGGGATCATAGCTATATATTTCATGAATGCGAAGATAAACAGGAGGCTTCTATACTTCTAACTTCTTTGTGCCTCCATCTTCGTACCTGGCACTTTCTTTATCAATTTTTCCAAAAGGTCTTTTCATCAACAAACCCAGGTTTTCATCTTCTTCGTTGGGATAGTAGCGATCCAGTCCATAGCGTATTTCAAAAGGATCAAGGTTCTTGTACGTACCAAAAAGCCTGTCCCAGATAGAAAGTGTCAAACCATAATTACTATCAGTATAAGGCTGTTGCCAGTGATGATGCACTTTGTGCATATTAGGAGACACCAGGATATAACTGATGGTCTTATCTAATTGCTTCGGTAGGCTGATATTCGCATGTGTAAACTGTGTGAACAGGACAAAAATGGTTTGAACAATCATTACGGCGTATACAGGTGCGCCGGCTACAGCCACACCAATTAAAAAAAATACACCACGCAATACACTTTCAATAGGATGATGCCGCAGGCCTGTAGTAACGTCTACATTGTTATCTGAATGATGAACAATATGAAAGCGCCACAGGGAAGACGTTTTGTGTTGAATCAGGTGCACCAGCCAGCCTCCAAAGAAATCAAGCGCAATAAAGGAAATAAGAATGGTCAGAAAAATTGATGCATGGAACCAGTAAACAAGCCCGAACTCATATTTCTTTGCCGCGTCTGATAGTAAAATAATAAAAACAGCAAAGCCAGTGTGGATAAGCAGGTGAATAAGTGTTAATGAAAGATTGATACCAGCATGCCTCCACTTGGTCTTTTTATAAGTTAAAGAAAATAGTGGAATGGCGCCTTCTAAGATCCAGAGTAGCAGCATGCCTGCAACTAAAAGTAACAACCTTTCCAGAGGCCGTTGTTCAAGATTTTGAAAGTATTGAATAAAAGAAGTGCTCATTATCTGGGTAGCTCCTTGAAATCATATCCACAGGCACCACACTTGTAAATCTTCTTAACCTCTACAGACTGACCATTCAACAACATACTAGCCAGGGCCCCCAGTTTGGATTTGTGTTCTTTAGCTATAGATACTGCTTTAAGGGCATGAGCATGGCAAACAGGGCAAGGAATGCTTTTAAGGTATTGTTCTTCGGCTTCATCCAGCAGCTCCCAGGCCCTTTCAGCATGAGCATGGTGCACCATTAGCTTCATGCCTCCTAAAGCCGGACTTAAGAATGGATCGATAGTAACTAGATGCTCATCCTTTAAGTGACAGTTGATGTTGGCTGACATCAGCATGCTCAACACTATATTAGCTTCAATATAATTATCGAAGGAACGCAATTGCACAAACTCCATAATTGCTCATTTACAGGTCCGCTGCCATATGGCAAAAAAATTGCCGAACTATAAAGTTCGGCAATTCTATTATTTGTACGAAAATTAGATGGTTAAAACAATAATAATGATTAACGAGAGCTTACACTTAAAATATTACTACTAAAAATCCTTTAAATCCCTCTTAAATCGTGCAAATCCGCGGTTATTGGTTCAACATCAAAGGCATCACAAGCATCAGCAGGTCTTCTGCCTTATCCTGTTCTGTAGGCTTTAAAATGCCTGCCTTGTTCGGTGTGGATAACTCAATGCTTACTTCGTTATGATCTGCCGCATTCAGCATCTCAATTAAAAACCGTGCATTGAAGGCAATGCTCAGGTCTTCTCCATCATATTGACACTTCATGCGTTCATTACCTTCAAAGCTGAAATCTACATCTTGTGCAGCCAGTTGCAGTTCGCTACCTGTAATATTCAAAGCCACCTGGTTAGTGCTTTTATTACTAAATACACTCACGCGGCGTAAAGCACTTTGAAAAGCACCTTTCTCCAATACCAGCCTGTAAGGATTATTGGTCGGGATCACCACTTTGTAATCAGGGAAACGGGCATCTATCAAACGACAACTCATTTGAGTGGTACCATGCTTAACAAAAAGATGATTGGAGCTGTAGCTTACAATGATCTCATCTTCGTTATCAGGCAAGGCTGATTTTAAGATGTTTAAAGGCTTTTTAGGAACAATAAAGCTGTCAGGTTGTGGACAACTTACATCTGTTCTCTTATAACGTACCAGGCGATGAGCGTCAGTAGCTACAAACTGGATATAATTAGCATTCAACTCGAAGAATACACCAGTCATGGCTGGACGCAAATCATCATTACTAACAGCAAAAAGTGTTTTATTGATAGCGGTTACCAGGGCTGTGGAAGTCATGGTAAACGAAGTCGTATCGTCCGCAGAAGGCGCCTTGGGGAAATTATCTGGGTTCTCTCCCATCACTTTATACTTCCCATTGTCACTGGTCATTTCAATGGCAAAGCTTTTATCAATGTTGAAGGTAAGTGGCTGGTCGGGAATATTCTTCAACGAGTCCATCAGGATCTTGGCAGGGATACACACCTTGCCTGCTTCCTTGGCTTCAACGTCTATTTGAATACGCATCACCGTTTCCAGGTCGGTGGCAACTACCGTAAGCTTGCTGTTTTCTACCTCAAACAAAAAGTCTTCAAGAATAGGTAAAACCGTATTGGCATTAATGACCCCGGCTATATGTTGCAGTTGTTTCAGCAATTGGGACGAAGAAACGATAAATTTCATATTAAAATTGACTTTTATTTCTTTTAAGTTCTTTGTTCTTTTTGATACCTGTTTTATAACAGTAAGGTAAAAAAATCACAAAATCTCCTCATCCATAAAGTTCATGGTTAAAAATTTGCTTTAATGCATGGTCAAAAAAATGAACTTTGTGGCACCGGGGGGCGAAACTAAGCAATTTTAAAACATAGAATATCTTATCTCTTTTAACTCTATATTCGATACCCGGCCCGTATTTTGAACAATCATGCCTTCTAAGGCAATTAAAGTGGATTTATTATGTTAGATAAGATTTTTAAAAAACAATTTAAAAGGCAGGATAATGGAGATGAGGAACCAGCTGTGCTGTTTGGGAGATATTCCGACAATAATAAGTCTATAGAAAAAGTAGAAAAATGGAATGAATCAGATGCCTTGTTTAAAGAAAAAAAATTTAAGGAGAGCATTGTAACTTTTTTTGACTACCTGAGAGACGATGATGTTGAAAACGTAATCCATGAACCAAATGGCGAAGGAGGTACTTTTCAGATCTACCAGGGCTCGAAAATTATCCGGGGCTTTTATGATAAAGATACCTTTGAAGCAGAAGCGGTACTGGCTAGTATGCCCCAACCCAGCGTGCCTGTCATGAGGCGCCTGCTCGAAATGAACTTTAAGCTTTACTACAGCCGTCATGCGCTGAATGCCGATAAATTGAGCATGCTCTTCGATAGTAATATTGAAACCTGTAATCCCAGCAAGTTATACTACGGTCTGAAAGAACTTGCAACTAAAGCTGATAAACACGATGATCTGCTGGTTCAGGATTTTACCTCTTTATCTCCTGTTGGTATTGAACATATAATAGAAATACCGGAAGAAGAAAAGGCCATTAAGTTCAAGTATTATAAAAAATGGATCAGGGAAACGCTGGAATTAATTGAGAAAGTGGATGCTGATAAGTACTCTGGCGGCATCGCTTATTTGCTGCTGGCGCTTGCTTATCGCATAGATTATCTGGTGGTACCAGAAGGAAAACTTCTGAGTGAAATAGAGAAAATCGTTGAAATATATTTTAAAAAAGATGAGCGGCTGGTAACCGAGAAAAATCAGGAAATGATGCATGGTTTTCAAGCCCTCCTGGATAAAAGCAAAGAAGAATTTTATCCTTATCTCTTCCGTGCCAAATACACCTTCTCAATAGTATCGCCACAGAGTTTTAAAACAATTTCAGACGCTATTTACAATGCCAATCAAAATATCAATTGGTATAAAGAAAACAAGCAGCCTGGAATAGCCGCCCAGATAAGTGAGTATGGCATCGCTTACTGTCAGTTTTCTTACAGCCTCCCTAAACCTATTACCGACCTTTTTCATTTATTCATGATGATCAACTATCCCGACTTTTTTGCTGAACTTGGATATAAGAAACAATATTATGACAAAGAAAAAAACGAGTTTGATAAGGACGCCATCATAGAAACCATCAACGAAATCCAGGGAGCATGGCAGGAAAAGTACCCGGAGATGAAGTTTAAGACTGATAAACTAAAATTCGACGACCTCGTTTCCTTCAACCAATCATTTACCAATGAAATCGAGGCATTGAATATGGAAACTAAATAAGCCTGTCAATCCTATTAATCCATTTTAAATCGTGCAAATCCGCGGTTATGACTACTCAGCAGATCATAGAATTATATCGTCCGTCAATAATTCAAATAGCTACCCAAACCAGTACGGGTACCGGTTTTTATTTGAAGGAGTTCAACCTGATCGTAACCAATGAACACGTGGTAGGCAAAAATGCAGAAGTGACCATAGCCGGCAGGCAGTTTGAAAAACGCCTGGCCAGGGTGTGGTACACAGATAAAAAACATGACCTGGCATTTTTAGAGCCTCCAGAAGACGTCCCGATACCCGAAATTAAGTTAGGTGATTACAACGACCTCCATGACGGTGAAGTGGTCGTTGCCATTGGTCACCCCTTTGGCTTGAACTATACAGCTACACAAGGTGTGATATCCAAAGTTGATCGTGTACGCGATGGGGTTAAATATATACAAATCGATGCCGCTATCAATCCGGGCAATAGTGGGGGACCACTGGTAAATAAACAAGGAGAGATCATAGGGATCAACTCCTTCATTATCCGCGGTGGCGACAATCTGGGCTTTGCTCTGCCGGTAAGCTACCTCCGTGAAGCCCTTGAAATGTACCAGCCACACAGGGGGTCGCCTTCAACACGCTGTCATAGCTGCAACTACCTGGTGCTTCCCGAAAATATAGATTCTACCAAATATTGCCCTTTCTGCGGCACTGAAGTAAAACTGCCTATGCCGCCAGAACGGGAAACCAAGCCTGTAGGTATCGCCAAAACAGTCGAAGAGATTCTTGGTGAGTTAGGAAAAGATGTGAAACTGGCCCGTGATGGTAACAACAACTGGAGTGTAAAAGAGGGTACTGCTAAAATAAAGATCAACTATAACTCCGATAATTACTTTGTGGCTGGCGATGCCTACCTCTGCCAGCTGCCTACAGATACAACCAAAATAAAGCCGCTTTACCAATTCCTGATGAGCGAGAACTATGAATTGGATGGGCTTGTGTTGAGTTGTGTAAAGCAAAACATTGTACTATCCTGCATTATGTACGATCTGGATATGACTTTGGAGAACGGCATAGAAATGTTTCGTAACCTTTTTCAAAAAGCAGATTATTACGACCAGTTTTTAGAAGAAAAATATAGCTGCCAGGAACTATTAGAAGAATAAAAACGTCAATGCAAAAAAAGACACTCACCAAAGAGCAAGCCCTCCAGAAACTACATCAATACTGCGCTTATCAGGAACGTAGTCATTTTGAAGTGCAACAGAAACTATGGGAGATGGGGGTAAGCAGGGCCGATCACGATGAGGTAATTTCCTCTTTGATCGAAGACAATTACCTGAATGAAGAACGTTTTGCTATTCAATTTGCGGGCGGAAAGTTTAGAATGAAAGATTGGGGCCGTAAAAAAATATGGTATGCACTAAAAGAGAAAAAGGTAAGTGACTACTGTATCAAAAAAGCATTGAACGCAATAGATGAAGAAACCTATGAGAAAACACTGCAGAGTCTCGCAGAAAAAAAGTATGATTCCCTTAAAGGGGAACAATACCTTGTACGCCGGAAAAAAACTACCGATTACCTCTTGCAAAAAGGCTTCGAACCAGACCTCATCAATAAAGCCCTAACTTCGCTCGGCGAATAACCGTGCCTTTACATGATCCGTTTTCTGGGAAAAGAAGCTGCGCTCCTTTTGTTTACTGTTTTATTTATTGCTATTAGCACTTCGGCTCAAAAAAGCCCCAGGCATTGTCAGTGCCAGTTAACAATCGTCAGTGAAAACGATAATTACACGTTTAAATATAAAGACCGTTATTATACCAATGGCCTGGCCATTCGGTTTGCAAAAACGCTTGGTAATGAATCTTATACTGGCGTAAAAAAGGTTCTGGCTACAGAAGTTGGCCAGATGATATTTATTCCCTTTAGGGCCAATCTTTCATTTCGCTCCACTATGGACAGGCCTTTTACCGGCCTGTTATACGCAAAAGGCGGCCTTTCCTATTATTCAATCAAAAATGATGTGCTGCGCTGGAATTTACTAGCCGGGGTTATTGGCAATGATGCTTTCGGCAAAGAAGTCCAACGCTGGCACCATAAGAATTTCAACCTTCCTTACCCTTATGGCTGGGAAACACAATTAAAGTCAGAATTTGGAGCGAACCTGCAGGCTACTTATTACAGGCATCTGTTAAAACCTTCAGCAAACAATTTTTTTGAAGTCCATGCAAAAGCAGAGGTTCAGGCAGGAACTTTCTTTACGCAGTTAAGTAGTGGGCTAATGATGAAATTGGGAGCTTTTGAAAACGCCGGGCAAAGTGCTTTTGGAGAAGCTGGCATCAATGCGAGGTCAGGTACAACAAAGCGTAATCACGAATTATTCCTGTACTTCGAACCACAACTTACTTACCAGTTGTACAATGCCACTGTGCAAGGCGGTTTGCTCACACATAACGAAGATGTGTACACGACAGGCATACAGCCTTATTACTACAGTCACAGGTTTGGAGCTATATATGCGCAGGGCGGACTTTCCCTGCAGTTAGGCTTTACTTATAAAACCAAAGAAGCCCGTACCATGAGGGCAGATGAAAATTATGGTACAATAGGTGTAGGTGTTAGGTTTTGATGGCCGCAGCCTCTACCTCAAACATCCACCATTACGGCGCTATCACCAATGCCGAAACAAACACCCTGCGGTTCTCTTTCAATACAGCTGTAGAAGTTATGATACCCGACTTGGAATAATATTGGTCCTCATTGCAATCCAGGCAGGTAAGCTTGACGCCTGTCTTTTTGAAATCTATATTTCCTATTTTCTCAGGAACAATAAATCCCCCCTCTTCATTGTCCCATCCGTAAAACTTTATATCACTGCCATTTAGTTGATACAACTCTTTAAGACTCATGCCCTGGTATATTCCGTTCGATGTCCGCCATTTGCTTTGTTCCACTGTTCTGTAATTCATCGTACTTCCTGCGGAAAACTGTCCTCCAATGATCAGCAATGAAATATCACGGTTGTTGACTTCGTCATTCCAGATGAATATTGCCTGCATGCTGGTATTAGGAAAAAGAATAGAGCACTTATTCACCTCTTTTTCCGAAAAATAAAATACATCCTTTCTCACATTATTAGCACCAAAAATTGCAGCCAGGTATTCATGCGAGCTTATTTTCAACAAATCTTCTGCATAAACGATCTCCTTTGCCTGTGGCAGGTCTTTCTTTTCAATAATAAAACTATAAAGCGTTTTACCTTCTTCCTTCTTGATCCTGGGTTTTATAGTTATATTCCTTTTCTGGTATATGGAATATACATTGTTCATAATCATATTCCCATTCGAAGTTGCATATCCTGCGTTTTGGAGTTCCTGGTTCAAATCAAGAAATTCTTGTAACCAGGAGGTTTGATATATGACAGAATCATAGCGATCCTGATCATACCTCCTGATCATCTTCTCAATGGATTTTTTCTTATAATTTTTAAAGTAACTGTTGGAGTCATTTTCTGCTGGTACTTGTTTAAAGCCTTTACGGGAAATAGAAGTTTGGAATTGATCTTTGGAAGCATTGGTGAGCCCGACAAGCGATTGAAAGGAAAATTCAGGCTTCTGAGATCCTCCGTGTAAATAAGCCAATAACAAGAAAAAGAGTAGAGTTTTTTCCATGTGCTAGGTTTTTTGATGACACAATACTCCTAAGTGCTAGGGTACGTAGGCAAAAAACTTTCACAAGAAACTGGTCAATCTATTCGTCTTAGGACATAGGCATTTCAAACACCTTCAATAGCCGCAAAAATAATGCGGCTTTGAACAATTTATTCAAATATATCAAATAATCATGAAGTTTGAAGTTGAATGGTAGCTTCACCCTTGATAATAATGCTTATCCTTCCGGATATCTATTTATTAAGTAATCATTAAAATTTGATTAAAAAAATTACATTCATCTCTTTTAAATTTTAATTATTTAACCTATTTTGGTGTCACGCAACATATATACTGATAAGCTTTTTATAAAGCTTTAATTTCTATGTTGATGTTTCCTCCTTTTCAACTATCCAACTCTGTAAAGACACCCGAAACAAACACCTATGCTTGCCCGATGTAGTTTGATCCAAAACTAATATTCCAGTATTAAGAATAGTCCTTGATTAGTCAAAAGCCTGTATTCTAAAGGCCTTTAATATCCTTATGAATATCATCCTATGGGTTATTTGATAAAGGCAATATATGATGCGCATTATTTTCCATAAAAAGGATCTATGATGTGAACGGACTGCGTGAAAGACCAAAGTGGAGCCAGAATTGCCGAGTGGATACCTTACTAACCTCTATATCAAGAGGTTTCCTATTCATTGTGAATTAGGATGGTCCTGCCAAATGTGCGGGACCAGTAAGGTTACACAATGAAATGATTCATTCCTTTCTGATAAATTATTGACGCACCTTTCACGTCGCTTACAACCAGTTCTTTTTCTTGATCCAGGCATAAATACCCAATGAAACCAGCACCATGAGGGATAGAACCACCGGGTAACCCCATTTCGAGTGAAGCTCATGCATATATTCGAAGTTCATTCCATAGATGCCCGAAATAAACGTGAGGGGCATAAAAAATACAGAAAAAATGGTGAGCACCTTCATCACATCATTTGTTCTTTGAGCTGTAAATGACATATAAAGATTCATTAGGTTATTCACATCTTCCAACGCCTGGTTATAAAGAGTCTGTATTTTTACATGCTGTTCTTTAAGTTCCTGCAAATCAACACTGTTCTGCTTGTTTGCCTTTATATGATTGATAGGCTCCAGCATCAGCAATAGTATTTTATTACACATGGATGCCTGTTGCTTTATATAATACAGAGCTTCAATATACCCATGTGCCATGCCTTTTAAGAGAATGTGATTTTCATAAAAGTCAATTCGTTCCGAAAGCCGCATGACAGGGTTATTAAAGCTTTCCAGGGCCTGCAAAATAATTTTAATGACCACCTCGTCAGTTGATGAACACTTGCCGGGTTGCACATATTTTTCCCTGATGCTTTCTATAAAACGTACTTCATCTTTATGAAGCGTTAGTAAAAAATCATGATTGTAGAAGATCGCAATTTTGTTGGTAAGGTCCTGTACAGTTGCAATCTGCTTATCAAATGAATGACTGAAAAAGCGTAGAATTAAAAAGTGTACATCCTCTATCAGATCATATTTTGGTAAATGGTCCGGATCAAGACAATCTCTTACGATATAATTGTTTAGACCATACCTTTTAGCAAGCTGTTCCATTTCTCCTTGCGTAGGCTGCGTAAAATCAATCCATTGTACATGATTACATACAGTTTCTTCCTTTGAAGGCATCTCTTTTTACCTAATCAAGGCAATATGCATGCCTTGCTTCCTGGTTTCCAATGATTAGCTTTGGCATAAAGTTTACAATCATAAATCCGGACGCTCTCCTTAATACAGAGAGTCATTTGTACTTATTTAAAATGCATTTATAAGGAATTTTCCATGGATTCAATCAACAGGCCACCAGAAAAACATGTAATTTCAAAAGGCTTAGATGCGTTTTTTTTAAACATTTACCGTTCTGCTAATTTCGTTTTTCGCTTTTTTAAAGAAGTCTTCAGGCCCCCTTTTGAGTTCACCGAGATCACACGCCAGTGTTTTGAAGTCGGATATAAATCCTTAGCACTAATTTCAATGACTGGCTTTATCACCGGCCTTGTATTTACCAAACAATCACGGCCATCCCTATCCGATTTTGGTGCTACATCCTGGCTTCCTTCCTTAGTATCCATAGCCATTATCAGGGCTCTGGCTCCTTTAGTTACAGCCTTGATCTGCGCCGGTAAAGTGGGCTCTAACATTGCCGCTGAGCTTGGTTCTATGAAAGTAACTGAACAAATCGATGCTTTGGAGGTTTCTGCCATCAATCCATTTAAATATCTGGTTGCAAGTCGCGTATTGGCAACAACCATCATGTTACCCATATTAATGATGTACTCGGCTTTTGTGGCAATGATGGGTTCTTTTTTGGACGTTCACACCAATGAACAAACCAGCATGACCACTTTCTTTGAAAACGCTTTTAGCAGCATTACCTTTTTGGACATTTTCACATCCGTTGCTAAAGCCATCATATTTGGTTTTACCATAGGAATGGTTGGTTGTTATCAGGGATATCATACAACGCATGGCACACAAGGTGTAGGTAAAGCCGCTAATGCATCAGTAGTGATTTCCATGTTTTTTATTTTTATTGAAGAGGTATTAATTGTTCAGGTAGCCACCTGGTTAAGAACACCCTAACATATGCTGAAAATTAAACCAACAAATATCAACTACAATGAGGCTGTGATTTCTATAAGGGATCTTTATAAATCCTTTGGCCATAATCATGTGCTGCGGGGCATCAACCTGGATGTATATAAGGGAGAAAATGTTGTGGTATTAGGCCGCTCTGGCACAGGAAAATCAGTGTTGATCAAGATCATAGTTGGTTTATTAAAACCAGGCAAAGGCAGCGTGAATGTTCTTGGCATGGAAGTGGACAAGCTCAATGGGGCAGAGTTAAGAGAGCTGCGTTTAAAGATTGGCTTTTCTTTCCAGCATAGTGCACTGTATGATAGCATGACCGTGAGGGAAAATCTGGAATTTCCATTAGTCAGGCACAGAAAGAGCCTGACAAGGAGTGAAGTGAATAATGCCATAGATGAGGTATTGGATGCCGTAGGACTGCTGCAGACAAAAAAACAAATGCCTTCGGAACTCTCGGGTGGTCAGCGGAAGCGAATAGGCATCGCGCGTACGTTGATCCTGCAGCCACAGATCATGCTGTATGATGAGCCTACTGCTGGCTTGGACCCCATTAGTAGTATTGAAATCAATAACCTTATCAATGAGGTTCAGGAACAATACCATACTTCATCTATCATTATTACGCATGACCTTACCTGTGCTAAAGCAACCGGCGATAGGGTTGCTATGTTGCTGGATGGAAAATTTATACGGCAAGGCACTTTTGATGAAGTGTTTGGAACAGATGATGAACGGATCAGGATCTTTTTTGATTACAATTTTATAAAGTAATAGATGAAAACAGCTAATGTAAAAAGGGCAGTAACAGTTGGCATATTTATATTCATTGGATTAGTGATTTTTGTGGCTGGTATTTTAATACTAGGAGGTCAGAAAAGAACCTTTGAGAAAAAGATAAAACTCAGGGCTGTCTTCAGTAATGTGGGTGGCTTGCAGAAGGGTAATAATGTTTGGTTCTCAGGTGTGAAAATTGGAACTGTTGATAAAATAGAATTTAAAAGCACCTCGCAGGTGGAAGTGATTATGAAGGTTGAAGAAGAGGTAAAACGCTATATCCGTCGCAATTCAAAAGCAAGGATCAGTTCTGAAGGATTTATTGGAAATAAAATCGTAGAGATATTTGGCGGTTCAATGAATTCACCCAACGTGAACAGTAATGATCTGCTGGGTGTAGAAGAATCAATGAGTACAGATGAGCTCATGGCTACACTTCAGAAAAACAACCAGAACCTCCTGGTAATAACAAACAACTTTAAGGAAATTTCAGCAAGATTGTCGAAAGGTCAGGGTTCTGTAGGAAAACTGCTAACAGATGAGTCTCTGGCAAACTCTTTAAATGCAACTGCTGTAACTTTAAGACAGGCATCTGTAAATGCACAGAAATTAACCGCTAACATTGCAGCTTATTCTGCTCAATTTCAAAATAAGGGATCTTTTGTGCACGACCTGGTAACAGATACAATTATTTTCAATCGTTTAAAGGCTGCCACCACAGAATTAAATATGGTATCCAAAACAGGAAGCGATGTGGTAAATGATTTGAAAGTAGCAAGTAGCAAACTCAACAGCAACAATTCAGTTGTAGGTACACTATTGAATGATCAGGAAACTGCCAACAACTTAAAACTTACGCTCCGGAATTTGCAGACAAGTACAGAAAAATTGAATGAAAATATGGAAGCCATGCAGCATAATTTTTTATTCCGTGGTTATTTCAATAAAAAAGAAAAGGCAGAAGCGAAGGCTGCCAAAGCCAAATCTACACCTCAATCCCAAACCCAGTCCTCTGATGTAAAAACCACTCCACCACAGCAACAAAAAACCGCCTCAGATTCCCTGCAATAGCTACAATGTCCCGCCCCGGCTTGTAAAAATGCCGCATCTTAGTGCATTTTTCGAGGATTGATTTACTGCTTTTCCCCGTGTCATTACACTGATGAGTGTAGAATGTTTTTTCTGGTCAAAATAAATAGATCCATAAACCTATTTAGTCTTTCTGGTTCTAATTTTTCAAGAAACTTTCCATCTTTTCTAAAATAAGATCCAACAATAAAACCGTCAGCTAAAGGTAGATACTCGCTAATGTTATTAACATTCATACCTGATCCAATTAATACAGGCAATTTTGTTACATTTTTTGCTTTAATCAAATCATTTTTATCAGGATTTAATCCTGTAAACTGGCTGGTGACGATAACTCCATCTACTAAGAAAAATTCTGCCTGCATAATTTCATCTTTTATGTCTAGGTCTATCGTCAACGAATGGGAACCATGTTTTTTCTTCACATCGGCAAACACCTTTATATGTTCTGCTTTTAGCTCTTTTCTTCTTCGTAAGATTTTACCAGCTGAACCGTTAATGATGCCACTTCCGCCGACGTGAGCAAAAACAAAGGCCTCGACTCTTATATAATCAAGGTCAGCCTCAGCGGCAATTTCCAAAGATGTGATGTTTGCGGCTTCAAGCATTTGAATTCCGATTGGGCCATTAAATCTTTTCCTTGCTTCCTTGCTAATTTCTGTCATTAAAGCAATGGCTTTTTCGTCCAGGGGAGGTTGAATATAAGGTAGGTCATGATCGTTTTCCAGGAGAACACTATCCACACCTGCTTTTTTATAAATATCAAGATCTGACAATGCCTGATCTATTATTCTTTTGTCATCGCCATCATATAATGGAGACCCGGGAAGCGGCAAAACAGCAATCATTGCTGCCAAAAACTTATTGGGAAGAACTCTTGCACTTTTCATTTTCGATTGATGTTCTATTACTCTGAAGTTTGTTTAAAGTGACGAACAACATGCGGTTTTGCTCAAGTGTGGAATTATTCTTCCGTCTGCCCACAACCGCTGCCGATTGAAATTAGTTTGTTGAAGTTAACTTTCAAAGTTGAAAAAGGCCTTTGCTGAAAGGATGAAGTTTTCAGTTTCTTCCGAACAGCATTGGTGGAGACACGCACCGGGGCAGATTAGACTCTCGTTTCTTCATTTCTTTTCTAAATGATATTCTTGCTTGATCAATGCCAGCAATGCTGTGGCATCCTGCAAACGCTCCAGTACGAGCTTATTGTGAAGTAAGCGGCTTCCATATAAATATTGCAGGGCTGAAAGAAACCTGTTTATTACAACCTTATCCTCCGTTATTAATGCGAGTTTCGCATCGCTTGGAACTTTCTCATCCTGCCTGATGTGATACATTGTTTCTGCATCAAACACATTTCCAGACTCCTTTAAATACTCTGTAAGCTGTTCAAGGACAAAATTATTATGACCCAAAATCAGGTCAAGGTCCAGGTAATATGAAGATATTTCAGATGCCACTTTTTGATTTATTATTAAGCGTAACAGGCCGGAATGTTCAAGCTGGCTGAACGTTCGCTGGTCCGGAATGACAGAAAATGTATGTGTGGTTAATAATCTTGCTAAGAGATAAATTTTAGCAAGATGCCTGTCTCTGTCCGGGCTTTTCATCAGCTGCATCAGGGTATCAATGCGGCTTGAAAACTCCTTGTTGTCTTTTAAGTAGTTTGAATAAATTACAGTGTCCGCAATTAGGTCTTCATATAAATTTGAAATGTACACTTTCTCTTTTTCTCTATCCGCTTTATGTTCCCTGAAGTTTTCAGCAACAAAGCCTAAAAACACGGCTAGAAAGAGCATAAAGAAATCAAGCAGGTACTCTGTCCATTTCTTTTTGTGTGTTATATGGTGGATATGTGGCACTTCCATATTTTCAGGAACTTGATTTTACAAGTTGTGGTAATTCCTGGAAATACAGCGCTGTCCATGAATGAACGGATGAACAGGAACTCGGATTTGTTAGCACGTTGTTCTTTTTCCAGGTCATTAGGGGCTAAAACAGTTTTAATGCAATGAGTAAAGCGAGTCAGTTTAGCATACCGCATAACGGACAGGTATTGCCGAAGGCAGGGGTTTGGCGACCCTAAAGTTTAAAAATGATTTACGGTTTACTATTGATTCGTCAGCCTCAAAGCATTACTTCAGCCCTGCATTCGGTAATATCATGTTATATGCCTATAAAAGCTTTAGATTTTTTTATAGGTCACAACATTAGAATCCACTATCCTATCATCCATGCGCAGGTGTTCGACAAGTATCAGCTTACGTCTTGTTAGCTTTAGAACTCGTCCTGAGCCTTTTTGATTACCCG
>NZ_JAOTIF010000017.1 GCF_025628885.1 Paraflavisolibacter caeni
CCTAAACAGGCTGGCATACAGCCGCCTAAAACACAAAATTAAAGTAAAAATCTCTTGACTTTTAACACAGAATCTCTATAATGTCTCTATAATGTCTCTATAAAGTCTCTGTAAGGTGGGGTGGGAAATGTAAAATGTAGCATAGAAAAATTCAATGGTTCCTTTCAAAGATTTCACATTTTTCATCGCTAAGATATGCTAAAAATTTTGGTAAAAAACGTAGCTTTACGCACTTATAAATTATGGCGAATCCAAATTTAAATAATCAAACAGAAGGACTTACTTCGGCTGACAAGGAGTTTGAGAACAATATCCGGCCTAAGGAGATAAATGAGTTCTCGGGTCAGCAGCAGATCATCGATAACCTGATCATTTTCATCAGGGCAGCGAAGCTGCGTGGTGAAGCTCTGGATCACGTTCTGTTCCATGGCCCTCCTGGTTTGGGAAAGACAACCCTTTCCAGGATTGTAGCGAACGAGTTGGGTGTGAATATTAAAGAAACATCCGGTCCTGTAATTGAAAAGCCCGGCGATCTTGCTGGGTTGTTAACCAGTTTAGGTCCCAAGGACGTACTTTTTATTGATGAGATACATCGGTTGAGCACAGTTGTAGAAGAGTATCTGTATTCGGCCATGGAAGATTACCGCATTGATATTATGATTGACAGCGGTCCCAGCGCCCGAAGTATCCAGATCAATCTGAGCCCTTTTACGCTTATTGGCGCAACAACCCGAAGTGGTTTGCTTACAGCGCCCCTGCTTTCTCGTTTCGCGATCAAATCGAGGCTGGAATACTATGATGCCCAAACTCTTCAGAAGATCATTTTGCGGTCAGCTGATATTCTGAAAGCCAGTATTTCTTCTGAAGCTGCAGGTGAAATTGCACGCCGCAGCCGGGGCACCCCACGTATTGCTAATGGTCTGCTGCGCCGTGTACGTGACTTTGCACAGGTGCTGAATGACAACCAAATTGACCTGGGTATCACACAACATTCACTGAAAGCTCTGAATGTGGACTCCCATGGTTTGGATGAGATGGACAACAGGATTCTTTCAGCAATTATTGAAAAGTTCAAAGGTGGCCCAGTAGGGATTACCACTATTGCGACAGCTGTCAGTGAAGAGCCTGGAACGCTGGAGGAAGTTTACGAGCCTTTCCTGATCCAGGAGGGCTTTATCAAACGTACACCCAGAGGACGGGAAGTTACTGATAAAGCATATCAGCATTTGGGCAAAACGCCACCAACATTAGGGGCAACTGGGACTTTATTTAGTATGTGATAAAAATACCTTTAGAATGAAGGGGCTGTCTCACAAGTCTGAGCAAGCCCCCTTTTTATTCGGGTAGGTTGATGGAATCAATTTTCATTTATGCGATGCCTAGTGCCTTCATTTTGTTTTTGAGACACCCCCTTCATTTTTTATATAATTGGGAAGGCCTAAAGAATTCAGAAAATTGGGTTCCTGATATATTTTTATAGGCTCCTAGTATATTTTTGGGCCATTGCAAATTGGAATGAGTGGAAAAGGATTTTAATATCAATAAGTTTGCGCACATTTTAAGCTGACTAGAGCCGTTTAGCAATATTTCTATAAATAATTGATCTGTTGCTACCGTTTTGTCTTCAAATTCAATCTGATTAGTAGGTTGTTCATTTAGTTTTATAATATTTTTTAAAAAGGAATCTTTGAAAAAAAGCCCAAGAAATATCCTGATCAGCCGTACAGACAGTATTGGTGATGTTGTTTTAACGCTTCCGGTTGCTGCTGTTTTAAAGGAACATTTTCCGGATATGACAATAGGCTTTATGGGCAAGAGCTACACTCGACCTGTGATTGAAGCCTGCCGTTTCGTAGACGAATATGTCGATGTGGATGATTTTATGAACAGGGAAGTTTTGCTTGGGGGACAACCTATTGAAGCAATTATCCATGTATTTCCTGTTTCTGAGATTTCTTTTCGGGCAAGAAGTTTGGGCATACCCAATCGTATTGGAACAACAAACCGCCTCTATCATCTTCCTACCTGCAATAAGCTTGTGAAGCTTAGCCGTAAAAATTCAAATCTGCACGAGGCCCAATTAAATATTGCTTTATTAAAGCCATTGGGTATTCAGAATGATTACTCCCTGGAGCAAATTGAATCCATGTTTGGCTTGGATCGGCTGGAGCTCCTGAGACCAGAATTTAAATCCTTAATTGATACAAACTCGTATAACCTGATTCTTCATCCTAAATCACAGGGCAGTGGGCGGGAATGGCCTTTGCAGAACTATATCAAACTCATTCAATCTTTAGATCAGGATCGCTTTAAAATTTTTGTTTCCGGAACACCGAAAGAACAGAAAGCTTTGCAGCCTTTATTTGAAGAAGCAGGAGATCGGGTAACCAATATCACTGGAAAAATGGACCTGAGCCAGTTCCTTTCCTTCATTCAGCATTGCGACGGACTGGTTGCCAGTGGAACAGGACCTGTGCATCTTGCTGCTGTCCTTGGTAAAGATGCGTTAGGCATGTATCCACCTATTCGCCCAGTTCATCCTGGCAGGTGGCAGCCAATTGGGCCCAAGGCAAAGGTGTTTGCTCTGAATAAAGATTGCAACGACTGCAAGAAAAGCCCCAAAGCCTGTCATTGTATAGAAGAACTCGAGCCTTTATGGGTGAAATGCTATCTGGAAGAAATTGCAAATATGAAAGTAAGTTGCTAGTTAAATCCTCGTTAACCAGAGCTTTTCAAGAATTATTTTACGATGGCAAACTTATCATCATGTTGCCGGTAATATACCAAGGCCAAGGCTTCAGAAGGCTCTGATTTCACTCCATATAATGTTTTTAAAGCAGCCTGTACACCTTGCCGGAAGGTATGGTGGATATTATTTTTCAGAAATACTGCAAAAAGTGAAAATACTTTAGAGTCCTTTTTTTACGGAAATAAATTTTAATCTTTGACATATTAATCACATCAAAATACGGGAATTAATCGTTTTAGGGCAAGCAAAACGATAATTTTTATGCAACAACCTCTCATCATAATGGATTGTGAACGAATGAGATACCCGAATACGGGTCTGTACCATTTTTGTTTACACCTGTCAAAAGCAATGCTTCAGCAGCCGTCAAACTACAGGATGGGGCTTTACCTTCCCGAATGTGCCAAAGAACATTTTCATGCCACTACTCCAACGCTGAAGCATCAGTCCTGGCATAAATTCTACATGCCTTTTATTAACGATTTTGATATATGGCATACCACTTATCAAAGCACTAATTATTTTCCAGCCACATCAAAAGCTAAAATTGTTTTAACAGTTCATGATCTTAATGTTTTGCACGAACAGAAACCAGCAGCTAAAAAAAAGAGGTTCCTGCGTTCGCTTCAGCGTAAATTAGAAAGAGCTGACGCCATTACGGTAATTTCCGAATATGTAAAGCAGGATCTTTTAAAACATACTCACATCAGTAGAAAAAAAATTCATGTTATTCACAACGGCTGTACCATCGATGCTACATTACAACTATCATTGCCTCCACTTCTGCCTACTGCTCCTTTCTTCTTTACAATTGGCACCATCATAGATAAAAAGAACTTTCATGTACTTCCTGGCTTATTGGTTAATAACGACTACCAGCTTGTGATTGCCGGTATCGTGCAAAGTGAAAACTATAAAGAAAAAATTCTGCAGGAAGCAAAACGTTTAGGTGTTGAGGATAGATTGATATTTACTGGAGGCATTCAGGAAAGCGAAAAATACTGGTATATGCAGAACTGTGCTGCCTTCGCCTTTCCTTCGCTATCGGAAGGATTTGGTTTGCCCGTAATTGAAGCAATGTATTTTGGGAAAACGGTTCTACTTTCCCGGGCTACATGCTTGCCCGAAATTGGTGGGCCTCATGCATATTATTTTGATAATTTCGAACCGGCACACATGACACAACTTGCGTTTGGTTCTATGAACGATGTGCAGGTGAATAATAAATCGAAAGTCATCAGCCAATGGGCGAAGCGATTTAGCTGGTATGAAGCAGCTAAAGCCTACAGTAAAATTTACGAAGATCTATTGAAGTAATTATTACCAAGTTTTTAAGGCTCTCATGAGGGAAAGCAAATCAGACTTACCGCTAATTTCAGTAGTACTCTGTACTTATAATGGTGAACGTTTTCTGCTAGAACAGCTGCGATCCATTGAAGAACAAACCTATCCTATCCTGGAAATAATCATTTCTGATGATGCCTCTACAGATGGCACAAAAGAAATTCTAAGCAAATATGAAAAATGCGCTGGATTTAAAGTCTTTTATCAGGCTGAGAATTTAGGGTACATTAAAAACTTTGAATTTGCTTTAAACAAGGCAAATGGAGCCTTCATTGCCTTATGTGACCAAGATGATGTATGGCTGCCGCATAAAATAGAAACATTATTTAAATGTTTCGAAAACGAATGGCTGGTTTATAGTGATAGCCTGCTGGTAAATGAATATGGAGAATCCTTAGGCAAAAAATTATCCAGCATTCGTAACATGTATAGCGGCAGAGAAACGAAGAGTTTCTTTTTATTCAATGTTGTTTGGGGGCATGCTTTAATGATACGTAGAGAAATATTATCAACAGCATTGCCCATACCAGAAGGTATTCCACATGACATTTGGCTGGCTTACAAAGCAGCAACAATTACTGGTATCAAATACTGCGATCAAGTATTAACTCATTATCGCCAGCACCAAAATACATATACACAAACACTATTGCCAAAGAATTTACAGACCCGTACATTATCAAAGCGGTTTCAGTATTATTTAAAACAGCTTTATTGGATCGAAGTGCTGAAAAAAAATGCGCAATCAGCAGAGCAGCAGTTTTATGATTCCTTACACCGGCTTTTCCTGCAAAAGGAAAAAGGCTCATTCAGCTACCCTTTGTTTTTTTTCCTGTTAAAATACCAGTTATCACTTTTTCGCTTTTCAAAGAAAAATTTCATCAGCCGCCTGATATATATTCGCAAGCTGGCACGTGGAGAAAGACAGCAGATCAGTTAAATAATTTGTTATTTTTTGAATGCTTGTATCAATTGTGGTGCCAGTCAATTCACGGAAAAGACAATTGGAAGCTTTCCTTATTTATGATTAAAAGTCGAAGAGTTGTTTTCAATTATAAAAACAGGCCGTTGTCATCCTTTTCTCACTTCAAGCACAGTTTTAATACTCCTTTCGGGCATCTTGCTCACTCTTCCACCACCTGTAACCAATATAACCAAGCAAGGCCAAAGGTGTGAAAGCGAGGTAAATGATGCCTGCATTCAAGCCTCTGGCTGGTTCCTCACCCAATTGTTCAGCCGTCCGGGTGCAAACAGAGCATTGGGCTTTTGCTGAGGAATGCAGGATACTAAAGCTTATAAATAGTATTAATGTGATGAAAAGTTTCTTCATAAAAGGTGACCGCAAAATTAAGAAACAATTGGGTCAATACTGGTAAAAGGGATTTGTAAGTCGTTAAAGAAATCTAAAGTTGCCTAGGGCTTTTACTAGCCAAACCAGCTGGATGTTTCCATTAAAATTGATCAACGTATAAAAAATAAAAAAGCCGCCGGATTTCCGGCGGCTGTATTTTGTTAGGACATTAACTTATCAAACAGCTTCTGCGCTCATTCTCTTTTGTTGTCTCTTTCTTTCTTCTTCGTCAAGAATTACCTTACGCATACGAATGTAGTTTGGTGTTACCTCGATACATTCATCTTGCTGGATATATTCCATACATTCTTCTAAGGTCATCAGGCGCTTAGGAGGAAGGCTCACGGTACCATCGCTACCAGAAGCACGCATGTTGGTCAGTTTCTTTCCTTCATTAGGATTCACCACCAGGTCACCTGGTTTGTTGTTTTCCCCGATAATCATACCCCTATAAACTTCCTCACCTGGGTCAACAAAGAAGAAGCCTCTGTCTTGTAATTTATCAATAGAGTAAGCAGTAGTACTACCGGCTTCTTTAGCGATCAATACACCATTGTTGCGGCCTGGGATAGGTCCTTTCCACGGTTTGTACTCGCTAAAGCGGTGGTTCATCACGGCCTCACCAGCAGTGTTGGTCAACATACTTGTACGAAGACCTAATAAACCGCGGGATGGGATATCGAACTCCAGGTGTTGCATTTCACCTTTGGTTTCCATCACCAGCATTTCTCCTTTACGACGGGTAACGAGGTCAATTACTTTAGAGGCATATTCCTGCGGCACATCTACCACCAGAGTTTCGTAAGGCTCGCATTTCTTGCCATCAATTTCTTTGGTGATTACCTGAGGCTGTCCGATGGTCAGCTCATGACCCTCACGGCGCATGGTTTCAATTAAGATGCCTAAGTGCAGAATGCCACGGCCATACACCATAAAGCTATCAGCGCTGTCTGTATCTACAACTTTCAGGGCCAGATTTTTTTCTGTTTCCTTGATCAGGCGGTCGCGTAAGTGGCGGGAAGTAACGAATTTACCGTCCTTACCAAAGAAAGGCGAGTTGTTGATGGAGAACTGCATGTTCATCGTTGGCTCGTCAACGCTGATTACAGGCAGAGCCTCAGGATTTTCAAAATCGGCAATGGTATCGCCAATGTTGAAGTCTTCCAAACCTACAACTGCGCATAGGTCCCCGGCTACAACTTCCTGAACTTTCTTTTTGCCCATTCCTTCAAACACGTACAATTCCCTTACTCTTGACTTTTTAACACCATCAGTCTGCATCAGAGAAATAGGCTGGCCTTCTTTGATCGTTCCGCGGCTCACCTTGCCAATGGCAATACGCCCAAGGAAAGAAGAATAATCCAATGAAGTGATCTGCAATTGCAGGCTACCTTCGGATACGACTGGTGGCGGCACATGCTTTAAAATGCCATCCATGAGTGGCATAATATCTTCGCTTTGTGTCAGACTGTCATTGAACCAACCATTCTTACCGGAGCCATAATAAGTTGGGAAATCCAACTGTTCTTCGGTTGCATCCAGGTTGAAGAAAAGCTCAAATACAGCGTCATGTACTTCATCAGGACGGCAGTTTGGCTTATCTACTTTATTGATTACTACAATGGGTTTCAGATTCAGTTGTAATGCTTTTTGCAGTACGAAACGGGTTTGCGGCATAGGGCCCTCGAAGGCATCCACCAGCAGAATCACACCGTCAGCCATTTTCAGTACCCGCTCAACCTCACCGCCAAAGTCGGCGTGGCCTGGAGTATCAATAACATTGATCTTAACACCCTTGTATTCCACTGCGGCGTTTTTACTGAAAATGGTGATACCTCGTTCACGCTCAAGGTCATTACTGTCCATGATCAACTCTCCCGTATCCTGGTTTTCACGGAAAACCTTTGTGGTATGTAAGATTCTGTCTACCAGGGTTGTCTTACCGTGGTCAACGTGGGCAATAATTGCTATATTTCTGATGTCCATAAGTCTATTTGTTTGTTGGCTTCCTGTTATTTATGTTTACTGGTAGTTATATTCAGCTGAAAACCAATAAATATTTTCACTAATAAGCCAAAAGAGGCGCAAAGGTACGCCAATTAAGTGGGGTGGAGAGGAACGGAGGAAGGTTTTACAAAAACTTTTTGATCAGGTTTATGATTACAGTCAGCAGCAGGCTGAATAAAATCATTGTAGTAATCGGGACGTAGAATCGAAAATTATCCCGTTCTACGCGGATATCACCTGGTAGGTGACCAATCCAACGCAACTTATCGTGGAAAAAGTAGAAAATGATTCCTACTGCAAACAATATGATTCCGCCTATAATTAAAAACTTTCCTGTAGCCATAAACATTTTCTAATTCTTAGGTTCGTTCTTCAAATTTACAAAAGATGGATTCAGAGAGGGTAATCCTGGTGAGATATGGACCAATTCTTTTCAATTGCCTCTTTTTTCAAACATTCAGACTTATTTTGTCCTATGCAACGCCGCATCCTTTATATTGTCAATCCTATTTCTGGTACTAAGGACAAACAACCTTTAGTAGATCTTATACAGACAAAATCAGCAACTGTGGGTATTCCTTACTCTATTTATCCTTCAGTTGAAGATGGTGATTACTCCTACCTGGATGAAATCATACCCGAGCAGGGATTTACCGATATAGTTATAGCAGGAGGGGATGGGACTGTAAATGGTGCGATTGCCGGATTAAAAAAGCACAGTCTTCCCTTTGGGATAATTCCAAGCGGTTCCGGAAACGGACTCGCCTTTGGAGCCGGAATTTCAAAGGATCCTGCAAAAGCCCTGGGCGTTATTTTTAAGGGGAAAAGTGCCTGGACTGACGCTTTTCTCGTAAATGGGCAATTTGCCTGCCTGCTTTGTGGTTTGGGCTTTGATGCCCAGGTGGCTCATAATTTTGCCCTGGACAAGGGGCGGGGACTGTATACCTATATCAAAAAAATATTTCAAGGTTTATTTGAAGCCAAAAGCTATCCTTTTGTTCTGAAATTAAAGGATGGTACTATAAAGATCGATGCCTATTTTATTTCAGTAGCCAATAGTAATCAATTCGGAAACCATTTTACCATAGCACCCAAAGCCAGCCTGACCGATGGCATGCTCGATGTGGTAGTTATGGCATGTCAAAGCCGGTGGAATATACTGCTGCAAACGATACTACAGGTTTCTGGTTATTACCAGTTGCAGCAGGTAGAAAGGCTGAATGATCAGACCAGCGTTGTTTATTTTCAGACCAGTGAGCTGGCAATTCTAAATAAAGGCGGCGCACCAATGCACCTGGATGGTGAGCCTATTGAAAGTGCTGGCAAAGTTGATATCAGGATTTTGCCTAAATGCTTTCAATTGATTTATCCGTAGCCTGAAATAGTTTGAGGTTTTGTTTTGCGTTGTCCATATAATTGCGAGACACCTTTTCATTTCATTAGTCCCTGTACCTTTTTCATTCCTGAACTGTTGATTTTAGAAGTAAGTGCTGCCTTGATATCTCTTTTTTCCTGTTCCGTCAGGTGAAAGCTTAATGCGGCCTGGTTGTTTTTATTTGCTGATGTATATTGAAATACTACCTTATAAACGGGAAAGCTGGTATTGCTGGCGAAATAGGTGTACATGTCGTTCTGAAAATACTCCATCATTTTGCTCCAGCTGTGTTGGAGCAATAAAACAGGTTTGACCGTATGATCGCCAAAGCCTTTGATTTCGTACGGCATTTCCCAACCACCTGCCTGCCTGTCGCGTATCTGTAAAATCAGTACGCCGCGGGTGTTTTGTTTGATCCATTCTTTCATTGACGATATAAAGCGAAGGCAATTTTCCATGCCGAAGTTGTCGCGCAGACCTCCGTCCATTACATCTACTACGGGTTTTGAGGGCAGCCAAACGGAAGGCATTACTATCGGAAATGTTGCATTGGTGCGTAAGATCGTGAGCATGCGGAGGTTGTAAGGATTTTGCCTGGAGAAAAAAGAGACAAAATCAACTGCATCCGGCGAAATAGAAGATGTTACACTGCTGTCAACAGGTGGTGACATCATAAAACGTACTGGTTGAGTGCTGATAATCAATTTTTTGGCATCACGGCTAATAACAGAATGGAAAAACATCAAAGGAATTACTGCATTGCTTTCATCTTCGATGTAATCTTTAAGCCGATGATTTAATATCTTATTTGTATTACTATTTAATTTCAGTTCAAATGAATACCCCCTGTCTTTAATATACCGGTAGGGTCCTACATGGAAATATTGAGCCGGGGAAAATATATCGCGGGCTACAAATGACGAAAAGGTAGGGTTCAGCAAGTCTTCTGAAATGGCGTCAACATAGCGATCGTCCTGTAGGTTGATGGGTTGGCCGAGCAGTTTTTGGCGGTAAAGCTCCCGGAAATAGGCTGCGCCGATCATTCCGCCTGATGCTCCGGTAATCAGGAAAGTTTTGCAGAATAATTCACCATTGGAAATGCTATCCAGTCCTTGCAGCATGTTCATCGTAAATGTTGCGCTTCTGTTGCCTCCTCCACTTGTTGCGATCAAGATCATCAAAGGCTTTGCTGTATCATTTTGCTTTGCCTTCCACTTGTTTAAAATTTTGATCATGTTTTGCTTGTCTTTTTCCACATTTTCCGGGCTGCTCATTGCATTCAGGCAGTGCTCTCCATATTCTGGCCAATTGTGTTCGTTATTGTAGTCGAGCCCGTAAGCCTTATTACGGGGGTCTATCCAGCCGATTTGGTACATATAATTAAGCGCTACAAAAAACACAACCAGGAAAGGCATGCTCCAACTTTGGAAGAAATAAGCAATGGCGCCTGAAATACCAATCATGATTCCAAAAAGTAAGGTAATGCTAGCGCCGGCAGGTATTTGAAATGCTTTATGGTCGATGAAAAATCCGATCAGGATCAGGAACATCATGGCAAACAAGATCGATACCACTGCTGCAAAATGGTGGCGCTTAAAAATAGCATCCATTATTTTATGAGAATAATGCGATACATCCCGACAGCGTCGTATTGAGTAGAAGGAAGTTAAAAACCATTCTGCATGGATCAACGTCCGTGTGTTCGTATTAGTTTCCGGCTGCAATTGGAGAATATAATCTTTGGCATTATTAAACAAAGGCTGCAGTTTCCGAAGGATCGTCTTATCGGCACTAAAAAAATAAAGAAATGAAATGACCAGAATAAACCCCAGTCCTGCAATGAAGCCTCCAATCAAAAAGATGATCTCCACATTTGGGATCAGTTCTTTGAAATGCAGAAACTGGTAAGCCTTTACGAGGTAAAATATCAAAAATGTAATGGGAATAATGCTGTTGTTAATGCAGTATTTTACAAAGGGATATTGTGTAGCCGCCAGGAAATTCACATGCCGGCTGAAAAGGATAAATGTTGTAATGTTCCAGCACATGATGAAGATGCCTACTGCTATACCCATTATCGCAGCACTTAGCGGGTTTACATTGCCCAGGTACTCCGGAGCAAGGTAAAGTGCATCAGCACCAAAATCATCCATAAAAGAGCTGTTGACTACGCTAAACATGATCACCCAAAAAAGTAGCAATACCTGGTATTTTCTGAAGTGTAAAAAAACCAGTTGAACGGGTAGCGAATAAAATATTCCTCGTAGGTACATCATGTTAAGGGCAACGGGGTGAACCGTGTAGTAATTTACAAAAAAACCATGCGAATGACGAATTTTTCAAATAACTAATTACGAATTAGTTAAATCATTCCTCACTCAAATTGTTTTCTTTTTCAACAGGTATAAGCTAAGGACGAGGGAAAGCAGTAAAAAGATGGCAACAATTTGATGGAGTTGTGCCATCCATTCAAAAATATTCCATTTGCCAGCTCTGATTTTAATACTGGTGAGCACTGTGAGTATTCCCAGCGTTGTTTGTAACAAAGCAAACGTTATAGGAAGCAGGCGTGTAGATGAAAATAATACTGACCTGCGTATTTTAAAAGCTCTGATGGTCCACATCAGGATGAGTAACAGGATCAGGTATGCCAGCATACGGTGAATAAAGTGAATGACTACAGGGTTTTCAATAATGCTGATCCATCCTTCGGGGCGATTAAATATATAGTGCGGGATAAAACTTCCGTTTATATCCGGCCAGGTAGGTGCTGCAGGTGCGGCTTTGTGGCCGGCCATCAAAGCACCATATACTAATTGGATAAAAAGTAGTACAATAATCACCCATGTCGAACTTCTCAAGCGTGGTGCAACCACCCGCGACCTGTCCTTTACCAGTAGTTTCAGTGCAAACCAGAAAGTGTAGAACAACAACGCCATTGCAAAGACAAAATGAAGTGCCAGTCGGGTGGGCTTCACATAGATAGCGTCGCCAACGAGTCCGCTGGCAACCATAATCCAGCCTACTGCTCCCTGCAATGCGCCTAACAAGAACAGAATTATTAACGGCTGCACCATATCGGCCCGGAAGCGGCGCTGGAACAAAAAGACAAGGAAGGGAATGAAAAAGACAATACCGATCAAACGGCCCCATAAACGATGAAACCACTCCCAGAAAAAGATAAACTTAAAATCACTGAGTGTAAAGTCAAAATTGAGCAGCCTATATTGTGGTGTTTGCTGGTATTTATGAAATTCTTCAATCCATTTAGTTTCATTGAGAGGAGGTAGGGCGCCGGTAATGACATCCCATTCTGTAATAGAGAGGCCCGAGCCTGTCAGGCGTGTAATTCCTCCTAAAACAATTTGAACAATGATCATGAAAACACCTATGAGCAACCAGATGGCCACTGGCCTGGAAGAACGTTCTTTTTGCATGACCGCAAATGTAAGTACGAAGTTAGAAATACGATGTGATCTAACTTCGTACTTTGTGTACGGTAGTTATTGTGCTGCTTTAATATATCCCCAACCTTCTTTTTGTTTGGATATAATTTCATAAATACCATCGGGCACGGTTTGTACGCCGGGCAGCAACTGACTCTTGTCTAGCTGATGCCGTTTCATGGCTATTTCACATACTTTAAAGGAGATGTTTTTATTTTGCAATACATCTTGCAAGGGTTTTTCAACTGAGGATTTGTTCTTTGTAACCATTGGGAGCGAAGCTCCATATAAAACAACTTCCAGCTTCGCTGTAGGATGAGAACTGTTAATCCCGTTTAACCAGCGGATCACAGAACTCTGGACCGCCGTATCGCTGCTAGTGAGGTCGAAGACAACATTGTAAGGTGTTTGTGAAAAAGATATATGGGAGAGCAATGTTAAAACACCTGTAATCAGAAGAGATTTTTTCATGGCTGGTGCTTTTATGTTCTTAAAAGTTACGATTATTTTAAACGCTCTGTTAAGGTATTCTCTTTTGCATAAAAGATGATATGGTCTATTTTTCGTATCTTACTAGTAAGTTCTTTCATTGTATTTACTACCTCATCTAAACACTTAGCCATGGAACAAAAACAACCTACTCGCCGACATTTTATCGGTGCTCTTGCTGCAAGTGCAGCAACCATCGGCATGACCACCATTGCCACGCCTGTTACTGCTCATGCCAAGGCTATATCCAACAGTTTTACCGACCCTAATGATCCGGACGAATGGTTCAAAAAGATAAAAGGAAAACACAGAGTAGTTTTTGATGTTACTGAGCCGAATGATGTTTTTCCATTTGCATGGCCCCGGATTTTTTTGGTTACAAATGAAAAAACAGGTACACCTGCAAAAGACAACAGTGTTGTTGTAGTTCTTCGCCATTCTGCGATTGGCTATGCCATGGATGACAGTATGTGGGAAAAGTACAAATTTGGTGAGTTTTTTAAAGCAGAAGACCCTGCAACCAAGGCTCCTGCTACCCGCAATCCTTTCTGGAAACCAAAACCTGGAGATTTCAAAGTGCCGGGTATTGGTAACGTAGCTATAGGTATCAATGAATTACAAGAAAGCGGCGTCATGTTTTGTGCCTGCGATATGGCCTTAACTGTATATAGTGCAATTGCTGCACAAGGCATGCAGAAGGATCCTGCCGAAGTAAAGAAAGAATGGGTGGCAGCTTTACTGCCAGGTATTCAAGTTGTTCCATCAGGTGTCTGGGCCTTAGGCCGTGCGCAAGAGCATGGATGCGGTTACGTATTTGCTGGGTAAAAGCAATTTAGATTTGAAATTTGGGTCCGCCCTATTGTGGGGTTCTATATTTTAAGTTTTTCCAAACATAGAAAGAGCTCTCATAATGAGATGCCAGGCTCAAATTTCAAATCTTAGCCTGTGTTTTTGTGATTTTAATAAACAAAAGCCATCATCTTCCGAGCCTCAAGAATATATTTATGGAATGATTGAGTGGCTAAATGACAAGGTCAAATGAATTGATGAATAGTAAAGCTGCGAGGTGGTTACTACTTGCTTTTTTTTATAGGACCGAACGGTCCAAACTTGTGTTGTTGTTCTGAAAAGGAATCTGCATAGGGGCCAAAAGGGTGGTCTACGGGCTTTTTAGCAATATTGGGCCAGTCGTATGGGAAAAATTTTAGGGGCCTTGGCTGTGAATTGATAAAAGCCGCCAGATCCCAAGCTTCTTCATTGGTTAATTGTGGTTCTTTCCATGTTGCTCCCAAAGGCATGCTGTTTTTTATAAACCCTGCCAGGCGGCTCAACCGGTACATACCCGCACTAACGTTATAGCTTTTTGGGCCCCATAAAGGGGGGTAAACATAAAAGGAAGAATCCCCGGAAATAACACCATCACCATTTGCGCCATGACAACGTTGACATTTCATGGCGAATATTGTTTGCCCCTTTTGAGGGTCAGCAGCTCTGTCCAGGTAAGGTAATTCCTCTGTTGCGGCACCTTGGGGTTTGATGTCTTTAGGGACACCTTGTCCTATCCATTTCACATAAGCCACCATTGCCCGCATTTCCTTACTCAGGCTGTCTAATGCTTTCCCATTCAGGCTCCGTTCCATGCATTCATTGATCCTGAACTCAATAGATTCCAATCTGCCACTGCGATCACGGTATTTAGGATACGTAGAGGCTACAGCTGCAAAGCTGTTTGAATACAGACGAGTGCCGGCATCCAAATGACAATTCTGGCAATTCATGCCATTCGATTTGCGGGCTATAATGCCTTGTGGACCGAGGTATTGAGCAGTATTTGCTATGAGTTCCTGGCCATAATGAATTAAATAGCCTTCATCAGTAAATGGAATTTCAGATGTATCCGGGGCTTGCCATTCCTCAGTTTCAGAATAAACGTTCGCGGATGAAATGGTAATCGGTGCTGTTTTAGAACAGGTAAATGTTTGGTTTAGGATAACTATAAAAATAATTAAACCGAGGAGAATTGGAAACCAGGATGTGCGGATAAGATTCATTACACTGGTTTGATCGAGTAGAATTAAAGTTACAAAATTTGAAATTCTCTACTTTTGGCAAAATGCTGCAACTATTTTACCAGGAGGAATTTATTGAAGCTGGCTGCGACGAAGCCGGCAGGGGATGTCTTGCCGGCCCCGTGTTTGCTGCGGCAGTAATATTGCCTAAAGACTTTTATCATCCCTTGCTTAACGATTCTAAGCAACTATCAGAAAAGCAGCGGTATGAATTGCGTCCTTTTATAGAACAAAATGCCAAAGCCTTCGCCGTTGCCAGTTTGTGCAATAAAGAAATTGACAAGCTGAACATATTAAAAGCTTCTTTTAAAAGTATGCACCTGGCGATTAAAAAGCTGAATTTAAACCCCCAGCTTTTACTGATTGATGGTAATCGCTTTTCTCCTTATAAAGGAATTCCGCACAAGTGTATTGTACAGGGTGATGCAAAATTTGCATCTATAGCTGCAGCTAGTATATTAGCCAAGACTTACCGTGATGATTTCATGAACGGCTTGCACGAAAAATATCCGCAGTATAATTGGGCAAAAAACAAAGGTTATGGTACCAAAGAGCATCAGCGTGCCTTGAATCAGTATGGTCCTTGCTGTTTTCATCGTACATCTTTCCGTCTTAGTTATCATGAGCCTGAGTTGTTTTGAAAGTTTTTATAATGGCAATGCAGCGTTTTCCTGTTTCAAGACTGTCTTTTTATTGCTGCATCTTTATAAATGATATGCCGTAAAAGAAATGGTTGAAGGTTAACAAAAACACCGCTTTCGAGCGGTGTTTTTGTTATTATATTGATCAGCCTATTGCAAAAGCCATTTTCCTTTACTACTTTGCAGTTGAAGTTTGAAATTTTATACGAGTAGATAAACTAAGCTTTAATTACTGCTTTGTTTGCAAGATGGTTAATGTCTTTCCTTTCTGAGCTACTTGTAAAATAATCCTCCATGAAAAATTAATCAAGTATTTATTATCCTAGTTCCTTGTCATGTAAAGCCATTCTCCTTCATCCTTCAGAAAGCCGATAATCCTGCATCTCATTGAAAACAGAGTCAATTAATACCCGTTAATGAATACTGTTTTATGACAAGAGCTGTTATTCTTTTGTGCTTTATTGTTTCTAGCCTAGTTACTCTAGCTCAAACACCTCAATGGACGTCATCAACTAATACGCCAGCTTTTAACTCAAGCAACCTCCCTGTTGTCTGTGTGGAAAGTGCTGTTGTCACGGAAGGAGAAAACAATGGGTGTTATATGGTGTTATTGCTGTCACTTAGTAAGAGAAGTAAGGACCCCGTAAAAGTTCAGTATCAAACGTTAAGCAATACAGAACTTGAAGGTGAGGATTATTTGCAGAAAAAAGGCATTCTTACTTTTCCGGCAAATCGGCTTTTGCAAACATTGAAGATCCAGGTAGATTGCAATGTGCATTCAAAACTGGATAAAACCTTTTTTGTCAAACTCTCCGGAGTTGTCAATGCAACCCCGGAGCATGACACCGTTATAGGAACGATCAATAGTGTTCTACCCATTACTGGGATAAGCCGCAATCAACCTTTTTAAATTTCACTTAGATTTTTACGCATCTAATACGTTTACCTCATGCCTGCACCTTAGGTAGCTTCCACCCATTTTGGTAATCAGGCTTGATGAGCTCATTGGCTTTTGCAGAATTGAATTTATTATCCGCAGCATTCCATAAAACCTTTTCACCTGTGCGCAGGGCGATATTACCCATGTGGCAGTTGATGGCGACCTTAGCCCCGGCCTCAATAGGGCAGTTTAATTGCTCCAATTTCCGGGATTTGAGCACTTCTATAAAATTGGCAGTGTGTTTATCCAGGCCATTATCCGACTGCTGCTGCCAAGCAATGGCTTCCATTTTGGCTTCATTTTTTACTTTGTCGGGACGCACTTCCCAGCCAGCGCGGTTTAAAAGGAGGGTACCATTCTCCCCAATGAAGGCTATGCCATGCTGCAAACCATAGTTGCCTGTCCCCGAACCCATATTGTGCTCCCAAATCATTTGGAAGTTGTTGTAGTCATAAACTACCGTTTGCTGATCTGGAGTTTCTCGAGCATCCTGTGGGAAAACATATTTGCCTCCTGATGCCATAACTGCTAATGGCGCTTCGGCGTTCATACCCCATAAAATCATATCTATAAGGTGTACGCCCCAATCTGTCATTAGGCCACCGGCATAATCCCAAAACCAACGGAACTCATAATGAAAACGGTTCCTATTGAAAGGGCGCTTTTTGGCAGGTCCAAGCCAGAAATCATAATCAACACCTGCTGGTACCGGTTCATTGGGTAAGACTGGCAGAGGCGTGGAGCCCGCCCGGAACATCCATGTTTTGGTTAAGGTAATTTTCCCAAGCTTGCCCGACTTGACGAAATCTATGGCATTAATAAAATGCTGCTGGCTTCGCTGCCATTGATTTACCTGTACTACTTTATTGTACTTATGGGCCGCTTCCACCATTAATTGTGCTTCACGAATGGAGTTGGAAACCGGTTTTTCCACATAGACATCTTTACCAGCTGCACAAGCATCGATCATTTGCAGGCAGTGCCAGTGGTCAGGGGTGGCAATGATCACAGCATCCACATCCTTATTTTCCAGCAACTTGCGGTAGTCTGTGTAAAGCGTTGGTTTGATATTGATCTTTCCTAACTCTTCATTACGCTGGTTCAGTACATTACTGTCCACATCGCAAAGGGCAATGCATTGCACTTCCGGGAGCTTTAACATGGAAGTAAGATTGCTCCAACCCATTCCTTTGCAGCCGATCAGGGCAATATTGATGTGGTCATTGGGCGATACCTTTTTCCGGATAGCTGCTAATACTTCCATAGGTACAGCGGCCAGTATTCCAGAGCCGATAGCTGTTACAGTTGTGTTGCGCAAAAAGCTTCTTCTGTTGAGTGACATATGACAAGTTATGTTTTTATGAAAATAACAATTGATAAAAATAAAAGATTTTTTTCCTAAACTGTTTCAATTGAAATTCAATTTCCTATGCCTATTTTTAGGGGTACGATAAATACTTTTAAGAAACCATCCTTTTCTAACATGGCCATTATGAAAAAAATGCTCTTTTTCGCAATGATGTTTTGGTGTGCATCCAATGCAACTGCTCAGAATTCAGTTTCAAATTGGAAAAACCTGTTCAATGGTAAAGACCTTACCGGTTGGAAGCAGTTGAATGGAAAGGCCAAGTATACCATTCAGAATGGTGAAATTGTGGGTACTACAGTATCCGGCGAACCCAATTCTTTTTTGGTGACAGATAAAGATTACAGCGATTTTATACTTGAACTTGAGTTTAAAGTAGACAGTACCATGAATTCTGGTATCCAATTCAGGAGCGAAAGCAAGCCCGATTACAAGAACGGAAGAGTGCACGGGTACCAGTATGAGATTGACCCTTCGCCACGCGCCTGGACGGGTGGAGTTTACGATGAAGCCCGTAGGGATTGGCTGTATCAAATGGATCTGAATCCCACCGCAAAAAAGGCATTCAAGCAAGGTCAATGGAATAAATGCCGTATTGAATGTATCGGCAATAATATCCGTACTTGGATAAATGGAATCCCGGCCGCTTATGTCATTGATAATATGACTCCTAAAGGCTTCATAGCCCTGCAGGTACATGCCATCAATAAAAAGGAAGACGAGGGCCGGCAGATTCGCTGGCGCAATATCCATATCCAGACGGAAAGTTTGAAAGCGTCTCCACAGAGTGATGTTTTTGTAGTAAATCTAATTCCCAATAATATTTCTGAATTAGAGAAAAAGCAGGGTGTACAAATGTTGTGGGATGGAAAAACAACTAATGGGTGGAGAGGTGCTTATAAAAACAATTTCCCGGATAAAGGCTGGGAAATTAAAGATGGTGTTTTGAGTGTGCTTCCTTCAGGCGGTGGAGAGTCAACGAATGGTGGGGATATTGTCACTGAAAAAGAATATGGAGCATTCATTCTGCAATTTGAGTTTAAGCTCACTGAAGGAGCCAATAGTGGTGTAAAATATTTTGTAACTGAAAAGGAAGGTAATGCTGGTTCTGCTATTGGCTTAGAATATCAGATTCTTGATGATGAAAAGCATCCTGACGCAAAACTGGGAGTTGTGGGTAACCGTACATTAGCTTCGTTATATGATCTGATCCCATCTCTTAGAGAACCACGCGCCAGGCGACCCATTGGTGAATGGAACAGGGGCATGGTAATCGTTTATCCCGACAATCATGTTGAACATTGGCTCAATGGCTGGAAGGTATTGGAATACCAGCGCGGGGCGCCTTATTACTATGCGCTTGTAGCCCGCAGTAAATATGAGAAGTGGCCCGACTTCGGCATGGCACCTAAAGGACACATTCTATTGCAAGACCATGGAAACCTGGTTTCATTCAGAAGTATTAAAATCAAGGAACTTAAATAATTGATGCACCATGCGCAATTGATCGTTCACGATTAATCGAAAATTATGTTGTTAAGAAGCGACTTTTGCAGTGAAGACCCAGGAAGTAATGGCCAGAGGCAATGTATTTCGATAGTAAAGTGAACATAATCCAAACTGAATTGAAGAAATTTATCCTCAATAAAAAAGTCTTATTTCCGGAAGGCTTCTATTTAAAAGGATAAAAATCATAAAAGAAGATTTGGCGTTGTTTTCGCCTGATAAAGTAGTACACGAGGTCAAGAATTTGTGAATTCATAAACTTGTAATCTTTTTGATCTTATGCTGATAAGAATACATCCGGAAAATCCTCAGATGCGGGTTGTGAAGCAAGTGGCCGATGTGCTACGAAAAGGTGGCATCATCATTTATCCAACTGATACTCTTTATGGTTTAGGCTGCGATATATTTCAGCATAAAGCAATTGAGCGTATCTGCCAGATAAAGGGCATCAATTCTCAAAAGGCACAGTTATCTTTTGTGTGCCAGGATCTGAGCCATTTAAGTGAATACGCTAAGCAATTATCCACGCCAGTTTACAGAACTCTGAAGCAACACCTGCCTGGCCCATATACCTTCATCCTGGAAGCAAGCAAGCAGGTGCCTAAACTATTGAAGACCAAGAAGGATACAGTTGGTATTCGTGTGCCTGATAATAAGATAACCCGTTGTATTGTGCAGGAACTTGGTAATCCAATTCTAAGTACATCTTTACCTGGTGAATTTGTAGAAGATTATACGGATCCGGAAATCATAAATGATCGTTTTGGCAAACTGGTGGATTTAGTAATTGACGGCGGTATTGGTGGTATGGTGCCGTCAACAATTGTTGATTTTACCTCAGGAGAGCCTGTTATGATTAGGGAAGGTGCTGGAGCTTGGGAAGAGCTTTCTGCAACTATCTAATCAATGATGTTGTTGATGTAGACTATTATGGAAAAGCCCCGATGTTCGGGGCTTTTCCATAATAGCAGGTGATTTTTAAAAGTTTTTAGTGGGTTGCATCTTGTCCGAAGCAACTTGTGCATTTTCTGGATAGAGTACAGCCTTTACATAATTATCCATCTTAAAGTATTTACGTGCGGCTTTTTGAAGGTCTTCAACAGTAAGTGAATCTACATTTTGAACATAACTCAGCACATCTTCCGGATTGTCGCGGTTGATCCATGCATTGGAAAGGGTGGAAAGCCAGAAGTCATTACTTTGTATGTTTACATTGTATTGTTTCTTCCAAGTCTCTTTCACTTTATCCAGGTCTTTTTGTTCTATGCCTTTATTTTGTGCTGTTTGAATCAAATTCATCAATGCTGCCGTCAGTTTTTCTACATTTTCAGGGCCGCATGGGATATAAGCCGTGATGGAATAATTGGTATATGGACGTTTAGATATACCGCCATGAAAGCCTCCACCATAGATGCCACTCATTTCCTCACGTAGTTTTTCTGTTACTTTAATGTTCATGGCTTCCAATAGAGCCCTGAAAACAAGGTTTTCTTTTGGGTTGTAATCAGCCTCTCCATTAAATACTAAACTGATTATACTTTGAGGTTCCTTACCTTTTTTTATGTTGGCATTCACTATTCCTTTAACAGGGCGGACATTGTTGTCTTTATATGCATTTTCTTTAGGTGTTGCTGGCAAAGAGCCTAAATATTTTTCTATCAGTGGTTTTGCCATGATCGTATCAAGGTTGCCTACAAACGTAAAGTGCATACCATAAGCATTGCTGAAAATATGATTATAAATAGCCAGGCTTCTATCCAGGTTCAGTTTGTCAAATGTTTCTTCTGTTGGGAATGCCTCAGTCCATGGGTTGTTTTGATAAATGATCTTTGTCAGAGTATCCTGATAAAATGCACGCGGGTTTTGCCGGAGAAACTGCACAGAGCTTTTCTGCTTGGTTACAAACGACTTGAACAAGCCTTCATCTTTTCTTGGTTGTGTAAAATACAAATAGGTTAACTGCAAAAAGGTCTCAAAGTCTTTTACACTGCTGCTGCCTTCAATGCCCTCCTCATGGTTATTCAGGTAAGGATAAACGGAAGCCGTTTTTCCGGAAAGGAACTTTTTCAGATCTGTTGGCGACAGATCTTTTACACCCATTTGAGAAACAATGGAAGCTGCATATTTCGCATTATCCTTATCTGCCAGGCTAAATTGATGAAATCCACCCCAGCGCCATGCATCCATTAATACCTGGTCGTTTTTATATGCAGTAGGTTTCAGCGTAACTGTAATTCCATTACTTAGTGTTAAGTCGATGGTACCTAACTTTTGATTGACAGATTGATCTGTAATTTTTCCCGCAAGTGGTTCTTTATCTATTAGTTGTTGTGCAACAGCCTTTTCTTCATAAGGTTTTACAGGCTTTGCTGTTGCTGCCACCATTTCTTTCAGCAAATCAGGGCTGGATGGGAGTTTGTCCTTCATTTTAGCAGGAGCTGTAATGAGGGCAAAAGCATTTTTATTGGAAGGCATTTTGCTGATAGTAGTATTGATCTCCTCAAGCGTAATGGTCGGTAATACCTGTTTGATGAAGAGATAATTGTTTTCATCACCTGGTGCTGGTTCACCTTCCAAATAATGACTGACATAGCGCCAAACAAGTTCACCCGATTCAGATTTGTTGCGTTCGCGATATGCCATTTCCGCTCCATTCAACATAACAGCTTTCGCACGATCCAATTCGCTTGCCAGGAAGCCATACTGCCTTGCCCGTTCGGTTTCTGCTACTAGTGCGTCCACTGCATTTTGAGCAGGGCTATTGCCTATTACAGCATAAGAGACAAATGCATCATAACCACGCAGGAAAGAAGTGAAACCCGTATAACCATACATAAATGGCGGGTTTTCTTGTTGGGTGAGTTCCTGCAGGCGCTGGTTGATCAACGAGGTAACCAGCTCTTCTATTACTTGCTCGCGATAGGCCGCCCAGGTTTTTACTTTTTCGGCAGGCTTCACGTAATTGTATACCCTCAGAACAGTATTTGTTGCTTCTTCATCGGTAAGCACCATCGCCTCGGGTTTGGTTCTAACTGCGATCGGAATAATTGAAGGGCGGGGTTTTGCATTGGCCGGATTCGTAAACTTGCTAAAATGTGCCTTTATCTTTTTCTCAGCTGCAACCGGATCGATATCCCCAACTACAACTACGGCCATCAAGTTAGGGCGATACCATTGCTTATAAAACCGATTCAAGGTTTCGGGCTTAAAGGTTCTTAGAATTGTATCATTTCCGATAGGCAGACGTATTGCATATTTGGAACCATTGAAAAGATGTGGATAATATTTCCGGCTCATGCGTTCATTGGCACCTTTACTAAGGCGGGATTCTTCCAGCACAACGCCTCTTTCTTTTTCAATTTCCGACTTATCCATCAGGTTGTTGAATGCCCAGTCTTCCAATACTGTGAAGCCTTTTTCAACTGTTTCTGGTTTGTCTGAGGGAATTGGAAGTATATATACAGTTTCATCGAAGCTGGTATAGGCATTCAGGTCTGCGCCAAATTCTACTCCAGTCTTTTGGAGGTAATCCACTAATTCGTTTTTGGGAAAATTCTTTGATCCATTGAAGCTCATATGTTCCATAAAATGAGCAAGGCCTCTTTGGTCAGCATCTTCCAATACTGAGCCGGTATTGACCACCAGGCGTAGCTCTAACTTCTTTTCAGGCTTTGGATTTTTCTGTATATAGTAAGTAAGGCCGTTTGGCAGCTTGCCCACTTTTACATTGGGGTCTACTGGTATGGGATCTGTTAATTTGAACTGGGCAAAGACAGGAATAACAAAGCTGACAAATAAAAAGGTTGTCAGCCATCGTAAAGTAAGAAGTTTCATAAACAGAATTGGGTTAAGTATACAATGTAATTGTAGATGAAAGTTAATGTATCGCAGTCACATTCACTTTCTCAATTCCTTTAAGATGTACTTCAATATGCCGGTCGTGGGCTTTGGCTTCAAATTCACTGATGATTTCCAGGATGTCATAATCAATAAACCTGCTTTCGCTGCCATCAATAGTAAGAATGGAATATTTAGGTATGCGTTCAAGAGCTTCACGCAACTTGATCTTATTAAGGAAGGTCACATTGCTGTGTAGCCTGATGTAATAAACCTCAGTGGCATGCTGCATCTGCTTTCGAATGTTGTATTCAATACGGAAGTTGTTCTGGATAATAAAGAAAATAGAGATCAGCAGTCCAATGCTCACACCAATGAGCAGGTCTGTCATGAGGATGATCGCAATGGTGATCAGAAAGGGTAGAAATTGCTTCATGCCAAGACTCCACATATGGGCAAACAGCCTGGGCTTAGCCAGGTTATAACCTGTAATGATCAGGATAGCAGCCAGCGATGCATAGGGAATCATATTCAAGACGAAAGGAATCAACAAAACAGCGAGCAAGAGGAAAAGGCCATGAGTAAAAGCTGAGAGCTTGGTGCGGGCTCCTGCGTCAACATTGGCGGAACCTCTAACCACAACGGCGGTCAGTGGTATTGCGCCCAACAGGCCACAAGCCATATTACCTATACCCTGTGCGATCAATTCGCGGTTGACGGGCGTAACCCGGTTGTGCTTGTCTAGTTTGTCAATGGCTTCAATACATAACAAGGTTTCCAAACTAGCTAGCAATCCTATTACTAAACCTTGTTTCCATATAATGCTGTTGGAAAATATTTTGGTCAGGTCAGGAAACGTGATGCTGGCCAGAATATTGGAAGGGATGTTCACCAACTGGTTCTTATCAAGCGCGAGTTCGCCATCCGGAAAATTGGTGAAAACAAGGTTCAGTAAAATGCCAACGATTACTACAAACAGCGGTGCTGGAATTATCCTGAGCTTTTTAGCAAATGGTTGTTGTAATAGAACAAGCAAAGCAAGGGAGATCATGCTGACCAGGATGGCCCCCGAAGTAATATGATCGGTAAAGTTGTTGATGTTGCTTTGAATCTCGTGTGAAGAAAATAGTCGAAGGAAACCACTGGTCCAGAAGTCGGGCTGATCATATCCAAGTGCAATAGGGATTTGCTTTGAAATTAGCAGAATGCCAATTGCCGCCAGCATCCCTTTGATTACAGATGACGGAAAGTAATTGGCAATGGATCCCAGCTTCAATAATCCAAGGATTAATTGAAAAAGCCCTGCAACAATGGCAGAAAGTAAAAACAACCTGTAATCTCCTAAGGATAATATTGTAGCAGCTACTAATGTAGTTAAACCGGCAGCGGGGCCTGATACAGCTAAAGGGGAGCCACTAAGCAGGGCTACAACAAGTCCTCCAATAATTCCTGAAATTATACCAGCGGATAATGGTGCATTGGAAGCTAACGCAATACCAAGACAGAGTGGAAGGGCAACCAGAAAAACTGAAAGCCCCGCAGGCATATCATGTTTGAGCCAGATAAGCCTGTAATACTTCAATTTTCTTTTCAAAGTTCTAGGTGATATATTTATTGGTGCAAATTTACCATTATTGGTCGGGGGTGAGCGGCTAGGTAAGGCTGATATTTGTCAGGTAGGAGAGGGCTGACATGAAAAGATTGGGGTATCGGTATTGTGAGGAATTCATAAAAGGATTAAAAGGAGCCTGGTATCTGGAAATGGGGTGATGAGGGGTGAGTGAGGATATGGGATTTGGGATTTCGGAGGAGGGAATTAGGGGTTTGGGGTTGGGTGGATCAGGAGGGGTCAAAATCTGTTTCGTGCTTCAGGTATGCTGTAAGTATGCTTCAGGTGTGCTTCAGCCATACTGAGGGTATGGGTGGGGTGGATGAGAAAGTTAAAGAAAGTGCCGGAAGGAATTCCGGCACTTTTCAAATGTATGGGCAGAAAATCAAGAGACTAGTACGCCATTTCGGGTTCTTTTTTCTTTGACTTTTCAGAGCTTGTTGGTTCTTTTTCTTTTTCAATCCGCATTTTATAGAATGAACGCCAAACAAACACCAAAGCAATAGCGAAGAATACCAAGCCTGCATAGGGAGCTGCATCCCGGAAGGAAGCAGATATAGCTATTTCCATTGCCAGAAGGCCAAACAAGGTGGTAAACTTGATAACTGGATTCAGGGCTACTGAAGAAGTATCCTTAAAGGGATCGCCAACAGTATCACCTACAACCGTTGCATCATGCAGGGGTGTTCCTTTTGCTTTCAGGTCTACTTCTACTACCTTTTTCGCATTATCCCATGCGCCACCGGCATTTGCCATGAAAATGGCTTGAAATAGTCCAAATACTGCAATGGAAATAAGGTAGCTAACAAACAGGGCTACTGCATTATTTCCACCCGGTCCAGCTGGGGAGGAGATGCAGGCAAATGCCAGGGAGAAGAAGAAAACTGCAATAAAAATATTGAACATGCCTTTTTGGGCGTACTGTGTACAGATCTTTACCACTTCTGTAGATTTTTCAACAGATGCCTTTTTAGGAGCATTGGGATCAAGGTTGATGTGGCGTTTAATGTAGGCTACAGCACGATAGGCACCGGTAGTCACTGCTTGTGTGGAAGCCCCTGTAAACCAGTAAATAACAGCACCACCCAGTATCAGACCAAAGAGGGTATATGGATTCAGGAGGTTTAAAATAGCTTCCGGCTGTACGCCCAATGTTTTTTCGATCATCAGAATAAGGGAGAAGATCATGGTAGTGGCACCCACTACAGCTGTACCAATCAGTACTGGTTTGGCTGTAGCCTTAAATGTGTTACCGGCGCCATCATTGGCTTCAAGGTAATACTTGGCCTTTTCCCAGTCTGGCGTAAAGCCGAAGTCTCTTTGGATTTGTTTGTCTACATAAGGCCATTCTTCAATAAGCGAAAGTTCATACACAGACTGTGCGTTATCGGTAACAGGTCCATAGCTGTCTACTGCAATCGTAACCGGGCCCATACCCAACATGCCAAAGGCCACAAGGCCAAAAGCAAAAATGGAAGGATAGACCATGAGTGTTTCCAACCCGAAGGTGCTGGCAAAATAAGCAGCAGCCATCAGCACAAAGAATACCATACCATTCCACAAAGCACTGAAATTGCCTGCAACAAAACCGGAAAGGATCACAAGTGATGGTCCGCCTTCGCGTCCAGCGCTTACTATTTCTCTTACATGTTTAGACTTGGGAGAGGTAAAGATCTTGGTGAATTCAGGAATTAATGCGGCGCCTAGTGTACCACAACTAATGATGGTAGATAGTATCCACCACATATCGGTATTGCCGGCCAAATCAGGTATCAGGATGGCACTGGCTGCAAAGGTAACAGCTATTGATAGCAGGGAAGTGATCCAGACAAGGTTTGTCAACGGTACTTCAAAGTCCATGTCTTCCTTGCCGCTATATTTTATTTTACTCCATGCTGCGTTGATGTAAAAGGCTACCAGGGAAGTAATAATCATTAAGATGCGCATAGCAAAAATCCAAACCAGCAATTGGGTTTGCATTGCTTCGCCACCTGTAACTGCCAGCAGGATAAAAGAAATAAGTGCGACACCTGTAACGCCATAGGTCTCAAAGCCGTCAGCTGTAGGACCAACAGAGTCACCAGCATTATCACCTGTACAGTCGGCAATAACACCAGGGTTGCGAGGATCGTCCTCGCCAATTTTGAACACCACCTTCATCAAGTCGGAGCCGATGTCTGCTATTTTTGTAAAGATGCCACCTGCAATACGAAGCGCTGATGCGCCCAGCGATTCGCCAATGGCGAAACCTATAAAGCAGGCACCTGCCAGTTCGCCCGGCATGAATAAAAGGATCGTCAGCATTAAAATGAGCTCTACGCAAATGAGGACGACACCGATGCTCATGCCTGCATTTAATGGGATGTTCAATAGTTTTAACGGATCTTTTCTTAAAGAAGCAAATGCCATACGGGCATTGGCGAGTGTGTTCATGCGAATACCGAATGCTGCTACAGAGTAGGAACCTAAAATACCTATCACTGTCCACAATAGTATCAATAATACACCGCCGGGGCCAAATAATGCATTGCCATCATGATCTTTGGCTAAGAATCCAAAATAACCAGCCACAGCAGCGCCAATAAATACAAAAAGGAGTGCAAGAAACTTACCTTGTTGTTTCAGATAAGCAGTACAGGTCTTGTAAATAACATGGGCAATTTCCAGCATTGATTCGTGTGCAGGAAGTTTTTTTACTTTTTGAAACTGATACAATCCAAAAAGTAAACCCAATAGAGTGATCGCAAATCCGTAATAAAGGATGTTCTGCTCTTTGATTGAATCAGGGATCTTAAGGTCTGCCTCACCCGCAAGTGAAAGTAACGGTGATGCCAGGATGAAGGCTAATCCCAGTGCTTTTTTCATACAGAAGATTTTGGTGGATAATATTAGGATGTCAAGCTATGCAATAGGCCTAAGAAAATACATGACAGTTATCATTCTGAAGAATGTAAAAAGAGATGGAGATATTAAAAATCTTTTCTTAGATTTTCCGCGGAATAAACAATGAAAATGATGGTAGAGATGGTTGGGAGAATAGATTGAAAGAAGGTCATTGCGCAATGCTGACTAGTTCCTTGAAATCAGATATTTTATAGGTTGCCGGGTGATTGGGGTGGAGGTTATATTTATCATAGAGCACTGTATCAATACCAAGTTCTCGAGCTGCTTTTATTTCAGATTCAAGGTCGTCTCCTATCACCAATACTTCTGTTGGCGCATATCTATGCCGATGAAGTATATCCGCAAATACATCTTTCTTGGTTTGTCCAGATGTTTGCGGGTCTATTACATGGATCTCTTTGAAGTCTGCCTCGATATTCATGCCGTGGATCTTACTGTACTGTAATTTGGTAAATCCAGTAGTGACCAAAAAGCGTTCTCCGGGTATGCGCCTTATTTCAATGAAATCATCAAATGGCATTATCTCATCTTCGTAGGCGGTATTTTTTAAAAGGTTGATGCCTCGCTCTGTTAGTTCATTACTAAAGCCGTGAGTGGCTGCAACCAGTTGAAATGGTTTACGTAGAATATCAGCCTTGATGTCTTCAAAGTTTTCCTCGTGTTCACCACTATCGTGTATAAGTTGGTATAAAGATGCAAATAACTTATCGCCTATGGATGAGACCGGGTAAATGGTATTATCAAGGTCAAAAATGATTGCCTTTTTATTCATACCTGAATGTACAACTTTGCCTAAATTCAAGTAAATGTTTATTAATGAATACTCATGTATTCATTAATAATGGACAAATCGTTCGAGAAATTACCAAATACAAATTTGCCTTTTAGGCCAGGTGAAGATGAGATGGCTTATAAAAGGAGCTTTTTATGATATGCAAATGAGCTGGCTTAATTGATATTATTACAATTGTCCGGATAATAACCAATAAGCAATGATCACTTGGATGATCATACGTAAACAAGGAAACATGGTTGCTTTTTCAATTTATTAGTCATTTTTTGACTTATAATCTCATCAATTACTTACATCGAGCAATAAAAGCTTTATCAAAATCATCTAATAATAAGCTGATGGTTTCATAATAAGTATGCGTTCAATATAAAATGAGCAACCTTTGTAATTTTGTTTCGTATCTACTATGTTATCCCGAACTTATTATAATTGACAAATTAGGGCATTGGACTTATTGGATTACGGAATGGACTTACAGCTTTTGTTTTGAATAGTATGATACCCGTGGAAGCTAGCGGCGGCGTATTCCCTTAACCTTAAATATGCTTCGTATGAAAACGGCCAACCCAACTTTAGAACGTTTGCCACGTTCATCAGCAGTCCTTTTCATGTCTTTTTTATTGTTATTGCTTAGCGGATGTATTAAGCATCTTGATGAGCATGCGCTAAAAGAATTCAAACAGGTTAACCTGGTGGGTAATAATAACGAATATGCGCCTGCCCATATAGACCCCGTGTTAGTAAATGCCTGGGGGCTCGCTTTTAATCCCACGGGTATAGCCTGGGTTTCTGCTGAGGAGGGGCATGTTAGCACGATCTATGATAAAGACGGCAATACACTCAGGCCACCTGTCAACATTCCTTCACCAGGTGGTGCAACTGGTGGCAGTCCGACGGGGATTGTTTTTAATAGTGCTGCCGGCACAAATGATTTTGTGTTGAGTAATGGCCAAAGAGCTGCTTTTCTCTTTGCAGGTATTGATGGTATATTGTCGGGCTGGAATCCTACAGCGGGAAATAATGCTCTACTGATCAAAGACGAGTCAAAATCATCTGTTTACACCGGCCTTGCCATTGGTGCTTTCAATAATCAGGATTACATATATGCTGCTAATTTCAAGACAGGAAAAATCAATGTATGGGATTCTGAATTCAAACCTGTAACAATGGATTTTAAGGATCCCGGCATACCAGCTGGTTATGCACCATTTAATATTCAGAGTATAGAAGACAGGTTATATGTTGCGTATGCAAAAGTAGCAGCTGATGGCGATGAAGAAGCGGGTGAAGGGCTTGGCATTGTATCCGTATTTAATAAGGATGGATCGTTTGTAAAAAGGTTTGCGACAGCTGGTAAATTGAATGCTCCCTGGGGGCTTGCAAAGGCTTCGGCAAGTTTCTTTGCTGACAATGAAGACAATGGGATTGAGACCTGGGGCAAAGTGCTTCACTGGAAACGGCAACCTGCCATTCTTGTGGGGAACTTTGGTGATGGCCATATCAATGCTTATAGCCTGGATGGCGAATTCTTAGGACAGTTGAAAACAGAAGAAAAGATAATCGAAATTGAAGGCCTGTGGGCAATCACTTTTCCTCCGGTATCTTCAAACATTGACAAGAACCGGCTCTATTTTACTGCCGGTCCCGATGATGAAGAGGAGGGCTTATTTGGTTATATTGTCAAAGATTAAATGAATGTTGTAAATAAAAAGCCTTGGACTGCCAAGGCTTTTTATTTACGAAATGTTTTGAATGCTAAAATGTTTCTCCTTTCTTAAGTATATATGTTCTGGTATGTCGCCGAATACGAAAAGGGGGATATCACTCAACCAAACCTCTTCTTGAATGACCCTTCCTCTATGGTCGCGTAGTTCATAATAACCTCCTCCTGCAGGACTGTTAGACATTTGTGTTAATTGCAAATTGAATGCCTTGTCAAAAGGAATGGTATCTATGGCAAGCGTAATATTTTTCTTTTCATTGGAAAGATAATCGAGTAACGGAGTTGATCCTTCCAAGAGGACAAAATCACTTTTGTTGAATATCTTCAAGTCATTTTTAAGGTTAATGTACCAGGTTCCATTTTCTTTCGTAAATGAGAAAGTGTTCATATGTGGGTGATTGGTTGGTTAGTTAAACTTTTAATGCTGAGTTTGCAAGACAAATTACTATTTCTAGTTCTTTTAGGGTAGTTCGTTAGGGTAGCTAAATTGAAGATTTGGCAAGCAATCATCCGTTGATTTAAATACTAACTTATCGTATGGTAAAGGGTTCATTACTTTGTTTTCATGAAGAGTTCGGACAATGCGGCAGTCGCCTGCATGTTTTTATGGTTAATGGCTTATTCATATGGCATTTTTTTATTGAAACAAATTTAGCTGTCGACTATTTTTTATCCTGTACATATAAGCAGCAAAAATGTGTAGTTATTTTACTACAAAGCCTGTTGTGAAAAATTATATAAGGATGCTATTTCTTTTAATTGTATAAGGTTTGAAATATTTAGCTTTTCAAATATCCTGGATTTATAAGTGCCTACAGTAGAAGGCTGTAAATGTAATCGATTGGCGATTTCACTGAGGGAAAGACCTGATAAGAGGAAAGAGGTAATTACAAATTCACGGTCAGACAACTTTGAGAAAGGATTACTTTGGCTTTCTCCTGTGGCCTCATCTAAAAAAGTATCTATTAATTGTTCACTTATATACTTGCGGCCATTCAGAACAGTTTCGATCGCTTTTTTTACTTCATCAATTGGAGCCTCTTTTGACAGGTATCCTTTAGCTCCAGATTTAATGAACCTTTTACCAAAAAGATTCTCTGAGCCCATAGAAAAAACTAGAACTTTTGTCTCAGGATTCCGGGTAATCATGTATTCAAGTAGCCCAAAACTATTAGTGTTCGGCATCTGCACATCCAATATGATGAGGTCGAAACTATTCTCTTTTAATTGTTGAACTGCAGAGTTTCCATCATTCGCCTCGGAAATCTGGGCATCCGGATAAAAATCAGAAATTAACAACTTTAATCCGCGACGTACAATTTCATGGTCATCAATAATCAGAAACTTTTTCATCTGCAAACATTTATTCAAAAGTCCTGTCCAAAAGACCTGCAATTGAGCATTCTGTAATCCATTTACCGTTAAGAGCATCCAACCTTCAATTACTTTACGAAGTTGTTCTCTATAAACCCCGTAATTTCTTGAAGCGCCCTGGTTTGCTGGAATAGTTTTGGAATAAGAAAATCAGGATGCGCAACCTGTAAGAATTGATAAGCAAATTTCATGCTATTGTATGCCAGGATTACTGTCTTCGAATTGAGGCAAACAAGCTGCTTTAGGGTTTGATATCATTTATCATTAAATCAGGAGAGCAATGATAACCAATAGTGATTGCCAGTTGATTTTTAATGCATTACCAGGTTTATACTTGATCCTAAAGCCTAATGCTCCTCATTTTACCATTGTTGCAATGAATCAGGCAATTCAAAACGCAGCAATGATCAATGATCAAATCTGTGGGAAAGGTATATTTGAAGTGATCAAAGAAAGATCTAATCGAGCCGGTAATGATTACGTCCAAAATTTGATCGTTTCCTTAACGAGCGTGTTGGAAACAAAGCTGCCTCATCAGATGCCAATATTGAGATATGACATCCTAAATCCGGAGACGAATGATCTTAATGTTCACTATTGGCTGCCGGTAAATACACCAGTGCTGGGTCCGGATCAAAAGATACATTTCATTATCCACTCTATTGAAGATGTTACGTCCTCTGTTTTGTTGAAAGAAATTGAAGATAAGGCCAGGCAGGAATTAGAACGCCTGCACCGGGAGCAGTCCCAGATTTTGGAAAGCATTGCGGATGGGTTTATTTCTACAGATCGTAATTGGATTGTTAAGTATTGGAACAGGCAAGCTGAAAAAATATTTAACATCAGTCGAAAAGATATTCTGGGCTGCTACTTATGGGATGTGATCAAGGAAAGCCATGCAAATAAATTATATAAATGTTTTCATGAAGCTATGAGTAAAAACAAGCCTGTGCATTTTGAAAAGTATTATGCATTGCAAAATATCTGGTTACAAATCAATGCCTATCCTTCAGAACAGGGCTTAACTGCTTTTCTGGTTAACATTACCGAAAGCAAAAACGCTCAGGATGTGATCGTTAATAATGAACGACGCTTTAGAGCCTTGATAGAAAATATATCTGATGGTTGGGTCATTATTTCAACAAGAGGGAAGATAATGGATATTAGTTATTCAGGACGAAAAATACTGGGTTATCAATCTCACGATTTGATAGGTGATAAGAAATATAAAGAGGTTATTCATCCTAAAGATTTTCGAAAGGTTAAAAAGGCATTTGATTGTGCTGTGAAAGTCTCATTAGAGAGTCATGATGCTATTTCTAAACCTGGAGTTACAGTTTTGCAGAACATTATTAAAGATTCGAAGGATGGAAAAACTGTTGAATTCCGGTTTAAAATGCCTGATGGTAACTATAAATGGCTAGAAGGAACATTTCATAATTTGTTGTATGAAGAAACGATCAAGGCTATTGTGCTCAATTTCCGTGATATCAGCAGCCGGCGTCAGCAGGAAGAACAACTATTGGCTTCTGAAGAGAAATACAGGTATCTTTTTCACAACAGTCCTGCTACAATTATTATATGGACGTTGGATGACCTCTGCATTCAGGAAGTTAACCAAACAGCTATTAACCTATTTGGTTATACACGAAATGAGTTGCAATGTATGAGTGTTTTAGATATGAGGCCAATTGAAGAACATGAAAGAATCATCCACTTATCATTGGACCTCAGAAGAGGGGGCACAACAAACACGGGAATTTGGAAATATAAAACCAAAAGCGGAGATCTCATGTATTTAAATGTTTCCCTACATAAAATAAGTTATGGAGACAGAGATGCTGTATTAACTCTTGGAACCAATGTTACAGAAAAAGTGCAGTTGCAAAAAAAACTGGAAGAAGAGCGTCGGCAAAAGCAGCATGAGATTACAGACGCAGTGCTGACGGCCCAGGAAAATGAGCGAGCAGAACTGGGTAAGGAGTTGCATGATAATATCAACCAGGTTTTAACAACGACCCGTTTATATATAGAACATGCATTAACAAAAAAAGATAAGCAAGCAGAACTACTAGAGCATAGCCGTGAATATATCACGAAAGCAATCCATGAAATAAGACAGCTTTCACGCACATTGATGCCTCCCTCATTAGGTGAAGTAAGTTTGAAGCAGGCACTGGATGAATTATTCTTAAATCTTAAATCTTTAAAGGCTTATAAATTTGAATTCGAGTTTTTGCTGGAGCATGAAGAAGTGATCACCGCGCCATTGAAACTGGCCATCTTCCGCATCATACAAGAACAATTGAATAATATTGTAAAACATGCCAAGGCAACAAAGATTGCTATACGCATTGTGCAGTTTGACAACCAGGTCAAAGTTTATGTGAGGGACAACGGTATTGGGTTTGATCCCCAAAAGGGACCAAGGGGTTTAGGGCTTCGCAATATTTCCAGCCGGGCAAACCTATTCAGAGGCCAGGTGGAGATTAACTCTCAAGTAGGCCACGGAACAGAACTTCAGGTGTTTTTCCCGCTCCAGGGACAAGAATAATACTTGATTTGCCGCTAAAATCTCTCTTTTTAGCAATTTATTACCATTGCTTTATGCAGCGTTGTGCATATTTACATGCTCAAATGAAAATTGATTTGTAAATTAATCGGGATGACTGTTCAATGAGAAATTTTCTACTTGTTTTCTATTTTTTACTGTTAGGTAACTGTGTTAACGCTCAGACTTGTTCCTCCCTAGGGCAGACGCCCTCTTCGGCCTTCCCGGTTTGTGGCACCAGCACTTTTCATCAAACCAATGTACCAATATGCAGCACTCGTTCTCTGTATGTTCCTGGCTGTAGTAACGACGGTGCTGCTTATGCTGACAAAAATCCTTACTGGTATAAATTCACCTGTTACACATCAGGCTCGCTGGGTTTCCTGATCAAACCTACTAACCAGGGTGATGATTATGACTGGCAGTTGTATGACATCACTGGCCATGATCCGGATGAAGTTTTCACCAACCGTTCGCTGGTGGTCACAGGCAATTGGGCTGGTACTTATGGCAATACGGGTGCCTCCAATTCGGGTGTCAACTTTATTCATTGTGCTTCTGATCCGGCAGCCAAGCAAAATTCATTTTCTGTAATGCCACAATTGACAGCAGGTCATACCTATTTATTGCTGGTAAGCCATTTCACTGATTCTCAAAGTGGCTACGAACTTTCTTTTGGTGGAGGGACTGCCGTGATCACTGATACTTCACTGCCTCGTTTACATAGTGCTGAAGCAAGTTGCGGTGGGGATGTGATCCGGGTGAAGCTTAATAAGAGGATTCGTTGCCAAAGTTTGACATCTACAGGTTCCGAATTTTCTATCAACACCGGGAGTATTTCTGTCATTAGTGCAAATGGTATCGGGTGTTCCTCTGGTTTTGATACAGATTCTATTGAACTTAGGCTCAGTGGTTTCCTGCCGCCAGGCACTTTTTCTTTGGTTGCAAAATTGGGAACCGATAATAACACCTTACTGGATTATTGTGATAATGCCATCCCCGTTGGTAGTAAAGTTGATTTTACGGTCTACCCACTATTGCCTACTCCTATGGATAGCCTACAGCCTGTGCAATGTGCTCCACAAACGCTCCGGCTCTTTTTCCGTAAACCAATGCTTTGCAGTAGTGTAGCTGCGGATGGAAGTGACTTTGTACTCACTGGGCCATACCCGGTGCGCATCGCTGGTGCTTCAGGCAGTTGCAGCGGCACAGCCACAACTTCAAAAGAAATTATCATCAGGCTGCAACAGCCATTGTCTGGTGGCGGCAACTTTACGTTGGCATTAAAAAAAGGCGGAGACGGTAATACTGTGTTAGATGAATGTGGTAAAGAAACACCTGAAGGTTCCTCTATTGCTTTTTCAGTAAAAGACACTGTGACTGCAACTTTTAGTTATGTTAAAAAGTATGGGTGCAGCGTAGATACGGTCCTCTTTCGCCATGCAGGTACTAATGGCGTGAATAGTTGGAAATGGAGCCTGGATGAAGGGCAGTCGAGTGCAACACAGAACCCGGTGGCAATTTACAAGCAATTCAACCAGAAGAATATTTCGTTGATCGTATCAAATGGCTTTTGCAGCGATACGTCCTCGCAGACGGTAGCGTTAACAAATTTTCTAAAAGCAGATTTTTCTGTGTTTGAAGACAATTGTCCCAAAGAATCTGTTCCATTTACCAGCCAGGCGCAGGGTACAATTGTCAGGCATCAATGGTCGTTTGGCGATGGAGGCAGTTCAACAGATGCTTCTCCGGCGCACATCTTTGCTCCGCCTGATAACACAAGAAATTTCACTGTCACCTATACGGTTACTGATGATATTGGCTGCCAAAGCACAGCTCAAAAGAACATCATTGTCTATGGTAGTTGTTACCTGGCAGTGCCTAATGCATTTACCCCTAATAATGACAGCAGGAATGATTTTCTGCGGCCACTTAATGCGGTTAAGGCAAGCCAATTGGTTTTCAAAGTTTATAATCGCTGGGGGCAACTGGTGTATCAAACAACTGACTGGAAAAAAGGCTGGAATGGAACTTTAAACGGGTTGCCGCAACCCGCAGGTGTTTATGCCTGGATTTTACAATACGTAGATAGGAATACTGGTGAAAAAAGGATAATGAGGGGCACTGCTGCGCTAATAAGGTAGTGAGCGGTGTGATATTACTCAAATAAATCCATTAACTTTCTATACTAATTACTTTTCTAAGTTTTATGCTTAACTCTGGACCTATAATTCTTATTGAAGATGATACTGATGATCAGGAATTGATTGGGAAAGCAATAAGAGAGGTTGGTATGAGCAATGAAATCATCTATTTAGATAATGGTGCTGATGCACTCCAGTTCCTGGTTACAACAACTGTGCAACCATTCATTATTTTGTGTGATATGAATATGCCGAAAATGAATGGCATTGAACTGAAAATGCGGATCGATGAAAACAAGGAACTAAGAAAAAAAAGCATTCCTTTTGTTTTCTTTTCAACAACAGCTAATAAAATGACTGTAAACCTGGCGTATACTAAAATGACCGTACAAGGCTTTTTTGAGAAAAGCGATCAATACAAAGAACTTGTCCGCACATTAAAAATTATCTTCGACTATTGGCGTGAATCCATACACCCAAATTCCTGATGGTCCAGGAGTCAATTCATTTCAGCAACTCGTTTAAGTATACAATCAACCGGCGTGAATAAAATAATTATTTAACTCTTGTAACTATGATTGCCCAAAGGAATGGGCATTGAATTTGGTTATATGTACACCCCGGTGCAACGGTGACAATTATAAAAACGTGCAAAGCAAGTTTTTATAAAAGGCAAAATACTGTATCTTACTTTACGGATTGTTGGCCAACGGCCGGGTTAAAAATCTAATGACGTTAAAATGGATCTTATGAGGGTTAAAAAGATTAGTTTAAACCAGGACGATACTATTTATGAATTGAATGGTGAGCATACTATTGACTTTTACAGGCCTCCTGCTAAAAGTTTTGTTATTGAACTCATTGAGATTAAAAATGTGCAATCACCTAGCTCCCTGGAAATTGAAATCAAGGCCGGGTTGAGCAGACGGGTGATCAGATTGTATCAACACCGGATGAAATTTCTTTATCAAAATGGAGTTTTTATCCTGGATACTTCCCAAATTCCCGAATTTAGTTTGAATCTCGAGCACATTAATGATTATCACTATTATATTAAGGTATTTCCTAATGGAGAGGATTTTAGTCTAACGATGTATGGAGTAACTGACCAGGTGGAGCAACGCGTTCAATTTATGGCTATTTAAATGACTGTTCTGATTTTTGCTTTTTTCTGGTCCATTGCCATTTATTGATGGCAGGATCGCTTTCCACCGAATTTTCAACATCGTCAGGGAGCTTGGGGAAAAAATCCAACCCAGTTAGCTTTTCCACACTATCAACGGAAACTGCAAAACTTTTCAAAGTGGCATAAGATGCATTGTTTGGCATCACAAAACCAATAGCCCTTACTTCTTTGGCATTATATTCCAAAACTACTTTGTAGAAATATTTGGGCACTGATACTCTTCCTATAGTAGGTAAGTCATTGGTCAATACCGGGCCTGTTACTATAAAAATGCTGTCATAGTAATTAGCCCAAAAGCGGATGAGCTCTTCCAGTCTTCTCCATACACCCCTGTTAAATGTTGGTGCCTGGGGCGTCATATTGCTGTAATAAAATGATTCCTGCATCGATTTGGCTGACCAGGCCATATCTTCAGCCGGGGCCAGATGCCCCCGGTCATAACCGGAGCCCTGATAATCTTCATCGTTTGCGGTTCCTTCAGCCACTTCAGGGTCTTCCATAAAGTGATTGGTTCTATTAAATTGGGAAGAGTTGGCCTGAGATGCTGTTAGTTTATACGCTACCCAATTGGCCTCTTTGTGCTCTTCATTGTATGAAAGAGCAAAGCCTGTATGGGCAACGATGTCCTGGTTGGATTTTATAGCAGGAAGTTCAAGGTTCGCTAATGAAGTGGTCGTTGTCGTTTGTGCATTGACGTTCGGGCTAGAGGTCTGTTGACTTTGGTGTTTTTTACTGGCTACTATATAAATAGTGGCAGCCAGGAGCAATAAAATAATGATCAAGATCGCTGTTCTACCACTTAAAAAACCTGCGTTTGCCCTATTGTTCATAGCGTAAATATAATGGCTATGAATTTTTATATGCTTTTTGAATTTGAGTAAAAGGATAAAAAGCCGATAAGAACCAATGTCTTACCGGCTTTTTATCCTTAATTAACTTACATACCCGTGATTCAGTATTCCCATTTCACCAGCGTTGCGCCCCATGTAAAGCCACCACCGAAAGCAGCCAGCACGATCAGGTCGCCTTTGTTCAACTCTTGTTTCCAGTCCCACAGGCAAAGAGGGATTGTCGCCGCCGTCGTATTGCCATATTTATGGATATTCAGCATCACCTTGTCATGCGAAAGGCCCATACGGTTTGCCGTAGCATCGATAATGCGTTTGTTGGCCTGATGGGGTACCAGCCATGCGATATCTTCTCCGGTCAGGTTATTGCGCTCCAGGAGTTCAGCACTCACATCAGCCATACCTTTCACTGCAAACTTGAATACAGATTGTCCTTCCTGGTAAATGAAATGCTCACGGTTCGCCACAGTTTCTGCAGAAGCTGGTCTTAGTGAACCTCCGGCCTTCATTTTCAGGAATTCCCCACCGCTGCCATCGCTTTTCAGGATGCTGTCCAATACACCGTACCCGTCTGTATTTGGCTCCAGCAAAACAGCGCCGGCGCCATCTCCGAACAAAATACAGGTAGTACGATCGCTGTAATCTACGATGGCGCTCATTTTATCGGCTCCTACTACGATCACTTTTTTGTAGCGGCGACTTTCGATCAGTGTTGCACCTACTGTAAGGCCATACAAAAAGCCTGAACAGGCGGCTGCGAGATCAAATCCAAAGGCGTTTTTTGCTCCAATTTTATGTGCAATCAAATTAGCTGTTGCCGGAAACACCATATCAGGAGTTACCGTAGCGCAAATAATTGCATCGATTTCCGAGGGATCGATACCTCTTTTTTCACAGATTTGCAGGATAGCAGGTACTGCCAAGTCGGATGTTGCTTTACCATCTCCCCTTAAAATTCGTCTTTCCTCGATACCCGTTCGGCTTCTGATCCACTCGTCGTTGGTATCCACCATCTTTTCCAGGTCAGCATTAGTGATCTTATCCTCCGGTACATAGCCGCCTACAGCAGTAATGGCAGCCGTAATTTTTTTACTAGTTGGCACGTAAATTCAGATTTTGAGTGTGCGAAGATAGAGAGTTTGATGTTTGGAGTAATCATGCTTCAAGCTCCAAATTCCTTTACTTTGTTATATGATAGCTTTTTTGAAAGGAAATTTCGTTAATAAAACTCCAGCTGTCGTTTATGTAGATGTAAACGGCGTAGGCTACGAAGTAAACATTAGCCTGAACACTTACTCTAAAATTCAAAACCTTGAAGGTGGCACTTTGTTCACGCATCTCCTGATTCGCGAAGATGCCCATACCTTATTTGGTTTTTATGACGCAAGTGAAAAAGATATCTTTCTTCAATTGATATCAGTTTCAGGCATTGGTGCTTCCACGGCACGTGTGATGCTTTCTTACATGAAACCAGAAGAGCTGATACAAGCAATTGTACAGGGCAATGCACGCCTGTTGGAAACAATCAAAGGTATAGGCCGCAAAACGGCTGAGCGTATTGTTTTGGAGCTCAAGGATAAATTGGGTAAGGTAGCTACTGAAGTAAATATTTCTACTCCTGCGGGCAATAGTTTGCAAGCCGATGCGTTAAATGCACTGATTGCATTAGGCATCAACAGGCAGGCTGCAGAATTGGCGGTGCAGAAAGTATTGAAGCAACATGCATCAGCCAGTGTGGAGGATGTAATTAAAAAATCGCTGCAGGTCCTATGAAACACTATCTAGAACCACCTTGAGAAAATAGACTTGGGACATTTTTTTTACAATATTATGTGTAGGGCAATATTACCAGCCCTGCTGTTGGGTACCTGTATAAAGGTATCTGCATATTCTGGTCATTTTTATCATCCTGAAACCAATTATCAGGATACTACCGGGCGTGGCGTGAGCGATACAGGGCGTTTTCCCCTGCGGGACCGCAGGGGCGATCCCTATACATATTCTCGCCGTAGCCCTTTTGACTTTTCGGATACTTCTTTTATTAAAAGGCAAGTTGAATATGATCCTGCCACAAAGCAGTATTATGTAATTGAAAAAATAGGGAGTAAGTATTACCGCACTCCCATGACGTTCTCCATGCAGGAGTTCCTTCAGTTGCAGGGTAAAAAAGATGAAGAAGCTTATTTCCGTAAACGAGCCGACCTGCTGACCAATCTGAACCGCCGAAGGAGTAAACCTGCTTTTGGATTTTCAAAAGACTGGGTCAACAGGTTTACTGGTATTGGGAAAGTGGACATCCGCCCATCGGGTTATGTGGATATCGGCCTAGGATACCAGGGGCAGAATATTAAGAACCCAACCCTGCCGGAACGGGCTAGAAAAAATGGGGGGTTGGATTTTCCTATGAATGCTCAGTTCCAGGTTGATGCAAACATTGGCGATAAAATAAAACTTCCTATAAATTATAATACACTGGCCAACTTTGATTTTGAAAACCAGCTTAAGTTGGATTATCAGGGCCGGGATGATGAAGTGCTGAAACAGTTCCAGGCAGGTAATATTAGCTTTAGCTCAAAAGGTACCTTGATTCCCGGCGCTCAATCGCTCTTTGGGGTGAAAACGCAGCTTCAATTTGGAAAGTTGTACCTGACAACTGTGCTGGCCAACCAGCGTTCACAAAGACAAACGCTGGGGATGCAGGGCGGTTCTGCCTCCCAGTTATTCAACGTGAAGGCTGATGAATATGAAGAAAACCGTCACTTTCTACTGGCTCAATACTTTAGAAACAATTATAACAACTGGATGAAGACCCTGCCTGTGGTGAACTCAAACGTACAGGTACTGCGCATGGAAGTATGGGTTACCAACCGTACGGGTATCACTACAGATACAAGGGATGTGGTAGCCTTGATGGACCTGGGAGAAAGCAATCCTTACAATCCACGATGGGGCAGTTCTCCAGTACCTTACCCGGCTAATAATTCGAATACCCTTTATCAAACCCTGATCAGCAACCCAAACAGTCGTAACACTGCGCTCGTACAGGGGCTTTTGACGGCAACAGGGATGCAGCCGGTAGAAGAGTTTGAAAAAACATTTGCCCGCAAATTGCAGCCAACTGATTATTATTTTAATCCCCAGGTCGGCTTTCTTTCTTTAAATCAGCCGTTGCAACCCGATGAAGTGCTGGGTGTGGCCTATCAATATACATATAACGGGCAAGTATATCAGGTTGGTGAATTTTCTCAGGACATTCCACCGGACAGCACAGGTAATTCTCAGAAAGTACTGTTTCTTAAATTATTAAAGGCCACCTCTCAACGCCCGAATTTGCCAATTTGGGATCTCATGATGAAAAACGTCTATGGCGTTGGTTATGGACAACTGGAACGCCAGGACTTTCAACTCAATATTGTTTACGAAGAGCCGAGCAAAGGAGAAAAAAGATACCTTCCTGATTCTGCCGTAAAGCAGGATTTTCGAGGCGCACCTATTTTGACCTTGGTGAATCTTGACCGGTTGAATAATCAGAATGATCCTCAGCCAGATGGTGTATTCGATTATGTGGAAGGATTTACTGTGATCTCATCACAAAGCCGAATTGTTTTTCCGGTACTGGAGCCCTTTGGCCGCGACCTGGAATTTGCATTTCCTTCTCAGGCTGAAATGTCGAAGTATTTATATTATCCATTATACGATACTATTAAGGCAATAGCCCAGACATATGCCAACTTCAATCGTTTTAAACTGGTAGGCCGTTCCAAATCAGCCAGCAACACCGACTACCAGTTGGGCTTCAATATTCCACGGGGTTCTGTGACGGTAACTGCCGGGGGGCAGATATTGCAGGAAAATGTTGATTATGAAATCAATTACGACCTTGGAACGCTACGGGTTATTAATACAGCCATCATTAATGCAGGACTTCCCGTGCAGGTGCAATACGAAAACAATGCCTCCTTTGGTTTGCAACAACGCAATTATATGGGCTTGCGCTTGGATTATTTGTGGAATAAAAACCTGACGGTAGGTGCAACTGCAGTGCGGTTGGGTGAAAGACCTTTCTTTACAAAGCAGAATTATGGCGAGGACCCAATCCGCAATTCGATGTATGGAGTGGATTTTGACTATCGCAATGAAATTCCCAAGCTGACCAGGTGGCTGGATAAGCTTCCCTTTTATTCTTCTAAAACACCATCTGCTATTACAGCTTATGGCGAGGCTGCAATGCTGAATCCCGGTCATGCGCCCCAGATAGGAAAGGGTAGTTCCGGTGCTATTTATATTGATGATTTTGAAGGCACCCGTAGTTCTATTGACCTGCGCTTCCCGATCACCAGCTGGACACTCTCATCAGTGCCCAAAGGGGCTGTTGATGCTAACGGAAATATTTTATTTCCGGAGGCCGATCTGACCAATGACCTGGCTGTTGGCTACAACCGGGCCAAGTTAGCCTGGTATAATATTGAACCTGTATTACAGGAGCCCACTAATGAAAATAACCCGCTAAAGGGTAATAAAGAAGAATTGTCGAAACCTGAAACCAGGCAGGTATATCAGCGTGAAATATTCCCACAACGTACCAATGATTTTGGCCAGGCTCTTCTGACCACTTTTGACCTTGCTTATTATCCAACCGAGAAGGGACCCTATAATTACCTGGCCGACCCAACCCGTATAAATGGCAATGGTAATTTTTTGCAGCCAAAGAAATCCTGGGGTGGTATCATGCGCAACATTGACCAGACAGACTTTGAATCCAGTAATATAGAGTTCATTGAGTTCTGGATGCAGGATCCTTTTATCAATAAACCGAACAGCACTGGCGGTGAATTGTATTTTAATTTGGGAAATTTATCTGAAGATTTATTAAAGGACAGCCGCCGCATGTATGAGAACGGATTGCCTACACCTAGCAGTCCTAACAATCCGGTGGAAGAAACCATTTGGGGACAGGTTCCAAGAAATCCTATTCAAGTTACGAACGCTTTCAGCAATGAACCTGCTGACCGACCATACCAGGATGTGGGTTTCGATGGGTTGACAGATACTGCGGAGGTGCGGAAATTCCAGCCTTACCTGGGAGAAGTACAAGCCAATTTTGGCGCCAACGCTCCTTTGTACCAAAAGGCTATCCAGGACCCCTCTGCCGATAATTTCAGAGGATACCGCGATGCGCTTTATGATAAAGCCAATGCCGGCATCCTGGCTCGATATAAAGACATCAACAACCCACATGGCAACTCGCCTGTGGCTAACAATACCGACCAGTTCACCAGTGCCTTCACACTTTATCCGGACCAGGAAGAGCTGAATCGGGATAATACATTGAACGAGACGGAAGAATATTTCCAATATCGCGTGGAAATCAAGCCTAACATGCAGGTGAATACCAACTTTATTACTGACATACGCGAAGTGGAGGTAACCCCTGTGAATGGTGTTAAGCGTTTGGAAAAGTGGTACCTGTTCCGTATACCTGTGAAAGATTACGTTGCTAAAGTGGGCAGTATTCCGGATTTCAAATCAGTTCGCTTCATCAGGATGTTCATGACTAACTTCGAAGATTCAACGGTAATGCGCTTTGGGAAACTGGAGTTGATTCGCAACCAGTGGAGAAAATTCAATTATGAAACCGACTCTTCCGGTATTTATACACCACTTCCAGCCAATGACCCTACCTCTGTGGACATTCTTGCTGTGAACCTGGAAGAGAATGACCAGCGTGAGCCTGTTCATTATGCACAGCCGCCCGGCATTGAGCGCCAGCAACAGATCAGCAATAATAATGTAAACCTGTTTCTGAACGAACAGTCTCTCAGCTTAAAAGTTTGTAGTCTTGAACCAAACGACGCAAGGGGGGTATTTAAAACATTGAACCTGGACCTTCGCCAATACGGAAGACTTTCCATGTTTATTCATGCAGAATCCGTTAACTATTCAGACGATATTAAAAACGGTGAGTTGAATGCTGTTGTACGCATTGGTAATGACTTTGTTGGTAATTTTTACGAAGTAAAGATTCCTTTGAACATTACCCGCTGGGGGGCAACTGATTCTCTCGAAATATGGCCTGAACTGAATAACCTGGATTTTGACCTGAATGTTTTAACGGGACTGAAATCTCGCAGAAACAGTAATGGGGTCACTCCTTCTACTTATTATAAGGAAGAGATAAACGGCCGATCTTATGCCATTTTGGGAAATCCTAATCTTGGCGAGGTAAGGGGTATGATGTTGGCTGTGCAAAATACAAGACAGCAATCAGCCTGCTCGGAAGTCTGGTTCAACGAATTGCGTCTCTCAAGGCTGGATGAAAAAGGAGGATATGCTGCTGTTGGCCGTGTAGACCTTCGCTTGGCAGATCTTGGGAATGTCACCTTTGCAGGTAGCGTACGCACCCGTGGTTTTGGTACGCTGGAACAAAGGGTAAATGAAAGAAGCCGCGAAGACTTTAAACAGTTTGATTTAAGCACCAATCTCGACTTGGGCAAACTTCTTCCTAAAAGTGCTGCTATTCAGGTACCGGTTTATGCAAGTATCAGCAAAACTACCAGCACACCGGAATATGATCCATATGACCTGGATATTAAATTAAAAGATAAGATCAATAATGCTCCTGATAATGCTAAAGATTCTATCCGTGAAGATGCCATAGACGAGTTGACGATCAAAACAGTGAACTTTACCAATGTCAAAAAGAATAAAACCAATAATAAGCCTGTTCAACCCTGGGATATTTCAAACATTGATTTAAACTATTCAATGACACGCCAGGAACGGACTAATCCCATTCTCGAAAACGAGGAACTGACCCGAACAAGGGCTGCTCTAGGCTATAATTATGCGCCTCAACCGCACTACTTAGAGCCGTTGAAAAAAGCGGTCAAGTCAAATTCTCCATGGCTGGCACTGATCAGAGATTTTAATTTTAACTATAAACCGTCCATGTTTTCATTCAAAGCTGACGTCTTCCGCCAGTTTGGAGCAGTGCGTTCCCGGAACGTTGGGGGTGGCAGTTATAAATTCCCGGAAACATACGATAAATACTTCTACTTTGACCGTTATTATACCATGAGGTGGGATCTGACACGCTCGCTGGCCCTGGACTTTAATGCAATTAACAATGCAAGGGTAGATGAGCCTGCAGGCCGTATTGATACTAAAGACAAGAAGGAGACTGTTAGGAAAAACCTTTTTAAAGGTGGAAGAAATACGCACTACCATCATGATGTTACATTTACCTACAACCTCCCGATGCAAAAACTGCCGGCACTCGACTGGACTACCATCCGGGCTTCATATACAGCTAGGTACGATTGGATAGCATCCTCGTTGCTGCCAGAAGCAAAAGAGCAAGGTAACTCTATTACCATGGGGCAAACCAGCAATGTTACTGGCGAGTTCAACTTCGATATGTTGTACAATAAATCGAAGTACTTAAGGAATATATATGCCGAAGTTCCGGCCCAGCCAAAACAGAATGGTGATTCAGCGAAACAAATAATAGAGAGGACGGGCAACCAGGTCAACACCGTTCCTAAGGTATTCGCCCGTCTCCTGACATCTTTAAAGAGGGTTGGAGTACAGTTTGGTGAAGATTTGGGGACACTTCTGCCTGGCTACCTGGATAGTACTCAGTTCCTGGGTATGAATTTGAAAAGCAACCAGCCTGGTTGGAACTATGTATTTGGCAAGCAGCCTGACACAAGTGATATTAACAAGTTTGGCGAAGAGGGGCTTCTTACGCACAGTCCTCTTTTAAATACGCTGATTCAACAACGGTTTAACCAGAAATTGAATATCACTGCGCAAGTGAGCCCGATCAGAGATCTGAACATTGATATCAATTTTGATAAAACATTTGACAAGCAATATTCCGAATTGTATAAAGATACCAGCGGAACATCTGGCTTGCAGCGTTACAATCCTTATGCCATGGGAGGCTTTAGCATCAGCTATATTTCTTACCAGACCCTGTTTTCAAAATTCGATCCGAATGAAGTGTCTCAAACCTTTAAGCAGTTTGAAGCTAACAGGATCGTGCTGTCTGATCGTTTGGCCAAGCAGAACCCTTATTATTCAGGCAATGTAACTGCTGATGGCTATGCAGAAGGTTATGGCCGCTATGCACAGGATGTACTGGTTCCGGCCTTCATTGCAGCTTATACGGATAAAGACCCATTAAAAGTAGATTTGATTAAAAACTCCAATCCCAACCTGCGTTCTAACCCGTTCTCAGGTTATGTGCCAAAGCCCAATTGGAATATTTCTTATAGTGGCCTGTCGAGGATACCTGGTTTCGAAAAGGTATTTACCAATTTTACGATCCGCCATGGCTATAACAGTACCCTGAGCATGAATAGTTTCAATTCCAGTTTGCTGTTCCAGGATCCTTTCCGGGTAGGTTATCCCTATTTCCAGGATACCCTGACCGGCAACTTTGTGCCTTATTTCCTGGTACCAAATATTACCATTGCGGAGCAATTCAGTCCGCTTATTGAGATGGATATGTCGTTCACTAACGATCTTTCCACTCGCTTTGAATACAGGAAGAGCCGGCAGCTGAGTTTAAGCCTTATTGATTATCAATTAGCTGAAAACCGCTCAACTGAATTCGTGTTAGGGATGAACTGGCGCAAACGCGGTGTGCCGTTCCTGCAGAATGTAAGGATTGGTAAAAAAGGTAAAACGCTGGAAAATGATGTGACTATGCGTTTCGATTTCAGCTGGCGCGATGATGCTACTGCTAATAGCAAACTCGATCAGAATACAGCTTTTGGTACAGCCGGACAAAAAGTTATCCGGATATCACCTTCTATCGACTATGTAATGAGTAGCCGCATCAACGTTAAGCTCTATTTCGAACAAAACCGGGTAATACCGAAGATTGCAACCTCTGCTCCGATCACTACCACCAGAGCAGGCGTGCAAGTGCGCGTTTCCCTGGCACAATAAATTAAATTGGGGTCAATTAAGGAATCTTACCTTTGCGCCATGCAAATCTTAAATGGTAAAGAAGCGTCACAATCTATAAAGGATGCCTTGAAGCTTAATGTAGCCCAGTTATTAGCAGAAGGAAAGAAAGTGCCTCACCTCGCTGCCATCCTGGTGGGCAATAACGGCGCTAGCGAAACTTATGTAGCAGCCAAAGTAAAAGCCTGTGAAGAAGTTGGATTCAAATCTACGCTGGTCCGTGCCGAAGAGTCTATTACTTCATTGAAATTATTGGATATTATCCGTGACCTGAATAACGACGAGGATATTGATGGTATTCTTGTTCAGCTACCTCTCCCTAAACATATTTCTGAACAGGAAATAATCAATGCCATTGATCCAGATAAGGATGTAGATGGATTTCATCCTAGCAATGTAGGACGAATGGTGCTTGGCCAGCCTACATTTATTCCGGCAACTCCTTATGGAATTATGTTGCTGCTGGAACACTATAAGGTGGAAACCAAAGGTAAACACGCCGTTGTCATTGGCCGCAGCCATATTGTAGGCCGACCAATGAGTATATTGCTGAGCGGTTCTGGTTACCCTGGCAATTGTACCGTTACAGTTTGCCATTCCCATACAAAGAACCTGGAAGAGATTTGCCGCTCGGGTGATATAATTGTGGCAGCCTTAGGCAGGCCTGAATTTGTAACAGCAGAAATGGTAAAAGAAGGAGCTGTTGTGATAGATGTGGGTATTACGCGTGTTGTGGACCCGTCAAAGAAATCTGGCTTTGCTTTGAAAGGTGATGTAGATTACAAGAACGTAGCGCCAAAATGTTCGTTTATTACTCCTGTACCCGGCGGTGTAGGCCCGATGACCATTGCAGCTCTGCTGAAGAATACATACCACTCCTGTGTTAAAAGGAATTATGATTAAAATCTTTTGAATTGTTAACTCGTGAATTGGTGAACATGGATTTTGTGAATTTAGAAATGAAAACTACAACTTCAACTTTATATAATACTCAAATGCTGCCTGTAATGGAACACTTCTACACCATACAGGGGGAAGGGGTGCACCAGGGAAAGGCCGCATATTTCATTAGGCTCGGTGGCTGTGATGTTGGCTGTGTATGGTGCGATGTAAAAGATAGTTGGGAAGCCGGCCGGCATCCATTGCGCAGTATTGACTTCCTAGTCAATGAAGTAACGAAAACACCCTCACAAATAGTAGTGATTACCGGCGGCGAACCACTGATGCATGACCTGACAGAACTGACCAAGGCTTTGAAGGCTGCTGGTCTGAGGACACACATGGAAACTTCTGGTAGCTCACCTCTATCAGGTACCTGGGACTGGATCACAGTTTCTCCCAAAAAGTTCAAAGCCCCGCTACTCGAGGTGCTGCAACATGCAAGCGAACTGAAAGTCGTTGTTTTTAATAAATCCGATTTCGACTGGGCCGAAAAACATGCAGTCCTTGTTCCGCCTTCCTGTAAATTATTCCTTCAACCTGAATGGGGAAAGAGAGAGGCTGTTACTCCGCTCATCATTGACTATATCAAAGACCACCCTCAGTGGCAACTTTCACTGCAAATACATAAATATATCAACGTACCCTAGAAAGATTATGGTGCAAGTTTTGCGTAAACGTTAAATTCGGTGCTTCAATTGGCGTACCCGAATCATCATTTATTAACTTCATCCAATGGAGAAACTGCACCCTTTGCGTTGTACAATTTGCATTTTATGTTTGATATTTTCCATTTCATATGCTTCTGCCCAATACGATCCTTCTAAGATCAATAAGAAGACTGTTGAAGTCTACAATAAAGGTCTTGAAAAAGCCCAGAGCGGCAATTATAAAGAAGCCATAGCATCCTTCCAGGAAGCTATAAAGAGAGAACCGCGTTATATTGAAGCCTATCTTTCTTTGGCCGGCGTATTTGGCGAATTAAAGGATCATGAGCAAAGTGCCGCTACATATGAGAAGGCTTTCGCGCTAGATTCGAACTTTACATCTGACCTACGTTTGCCTTATTCGATCAATCTTGCGGCAATGGGACAGTTTGAGAAAGCTTTGAATACTGTCAATGCCCTGCTGTCAAGACCTAATCTTGGAGCCAATACAAGGAAGGCTGCCGAATACCGTCGTAACACTTATCAGTTTGCCATCGATTATGCACGCAACAATCCATATAAAGATTATGTGTTCAATCCTGTAAACATGGGCGACAATATTAATTCTGCAGAAGCAGAGTATTTTCCTTCCATGCCCATTGATGGAAGTGGGCTCGTATTCACCAGGCGGCTGAATAATTTCAATGAAGAGTTCTTTTTAAGTGAAAACGACCATGGTACCTGGAGGCCTGCTCACAGGTTGACTGGTAGTATCAACACGCCTCAAAATGAGGGCGCTCAAATGATCTCGCAGGATGGCCAATGGCTTGTCTTTACCGGGTGTAATCGCCCAGACGGTAATGGCAGTTGTGATATTTATATTTCTTATAAAACAACCAGCGGCTGGAGTGAAGCTGTCAATCTGGGAAGCAAGGTCAATTCGGAACAGTGGGATTCCCAGCCATGCCTTTCTCCAGACAAAAGAGACCTCTATTTCAGTAGTCATCGCCCCGGAGGCCTTGGCGGTGCCGACATTTATGTTTCTCATCTCCAGGCCAATGGCCGCTGGAGTGAACCAGAGAATTTAGGGCCCCAGATCAATACCTCTGGTAATGAATTCAGTCCCTTTATTCATGCCGATAACCAGACACTCTATTTTACTTCAACAGGTTGGCCCGGCTATGGTAAGGAAGATCTGTTTGTGTCCCACAAAGGGACTGATGGAAAATGGAGTACGCCAAAAAACTTAGGCTATCCCATCAACACAGTAAATGAAGAAGGTTCTTTGTTCATTGCGGCAGATGGTAAAACGGCTTTCTATGCCAGCGACCGCAGCCAGGGTAAAGGCATGCTTGATATATACAGTTTTGAGCTGAGGCCTGATATCCGTCCGGCAAAAACACTGTGGGTAAAGGGAAAAGTGTATGACAAGAAAACCAGTGCCGGCCTTCCATCCAGTGTAGAATTGATCGACCTGGCATCGAAACAAACCATTTCAAAGGTACAAACCGATGAAAACGGTGATTATTTGATCACCTTGCCAGTAGGTAAAGATTATGCATTCAATGTCGCCCGCCGTGGATATTTATTCTATTCGGATAATTATGCGCTGGTCAATAAAATTCCGGATTCTACTTACAAGAAAGATATACCACTGCAACCAATAGAAGTAAATGCGTCGGTGGTATTGAAGAATATATTCTTTGACTTCAATAAATATGACCTCGAGCCTCAATCACAGGCAGAACTGGATAAAGTGGTGCAATTACTGCAAGAAAATCCTAGTGTTAAGATCCAGCTGGAAGGGCATACTGATAATATTGGTAATGCTACCGATAATCTTAAGCTTTCAGAAAACCGGGCAAAAGCAGTTGTGAATTACCTGATCGGCAAAGGCATTGAAAGCAAGCGCCTGGTTGCCAAAGGTTTTGGAGCCACCCAACCCATTGCAGACAATACAACTGACGAAGGGCGCGCACAAAACAGGAGGACAGAGTTAAAAATTGTTGGTAAATAAAAAGAAAAGGTTTTATATCTTTCGGTATCTAAAACCAAAACTCTGAACTCCGAACTGCTTTACCAACTAGCGCTGACGCTTGTTCCAAATATCGGTGATGTACAATCGAAAGTACTGATCCAGCATTTGGGCGAAGCCTCTTCTGTCTTCAAAGCTAAAGTTTCAACCCTGGAAAGTATTGAGGGTATTGGTTCTATACGGGCCAATAGCATTAAGGCATTTAAAGATTTTGCAAGAGCGGAGAAAGAAATTGGTTTTATAGAGAAATATAAGATTAAAACCCTATTTCTAAACGACAAGGATTATCCACAACGCTTGCTTAACTGTTACGATGCTCCTGCCCTTTTGTTTTATAAAGGAAAAGCAAACCTGAATGCTCCGCGGATCATTTCTATTGTTGGTACAAGAAACAATACAGAATACGGCAAAAACTTTACTGAAAAGTTGGTCAGGGACCTTGCTGAGGTAAATGTGCTGGTTGTCAGCGGCCTTGCCTTTGGCATTGATGCTATAGCACACAAGGCTGCATTAAAATATGGGCAGCCTACCGTAGGTGCTGTTGGTCATGGATTGGATATTATTTATCCTTCCGAAAATAAAAGCCTGGCTAAGGAAATGGTGCAACAGGAGGGAGGGATTATTTCGGAGTTCTTTAGTGAAACCAAGCCCGATAAACATAATTTTCCCCTGCGTAACCGCATTGTTGCCGGTCTGGCCGACGCCACAGTTGTAGTTGAAACTGCCGTAAAAGGTGGGAGCATGATCACGGCCAAGCTTGCCGATTCCTATAACCGCGATGTTTTTGCATTGCCGGGTAGGGTAGATGATTCTAAGAGCAAGGGTTGTAATTACCTGATACAATTCAATAAAGCCATTCTGCTGACTGATGCCAAACAATTGTTGCAGATAATGGGCTGGGAGGAGAAGAAAAAAGATAATACTCCACGGCAACCTGAGCTCTTCGCAGAACTTTCTCCCGAGGAACACCAACTGGTCCAACTACTGCAGGAAAAAGAAATGGTACATATCGACGAGATCAACCTGCGCAGCGGTCTCAGTAGCTCCTCTATCGCCGCCGCCATCCTAAACCTCGAACTCCAAAATCTAATACAAGCCCTGCCCGGAAAGATGTACAGGCTGATATAGTCCTATAATACCCTTACCTTTGCACATGGCAGAAAAAAATACCTCCTCAGAAAAAATCCAATTAGAAGGTTTAACGTTCGATGATGTACTGCTGGTTCCGGCTTATTCGGAAATCCTGCCTCGCGACGTTGATATTAAAACCCGTCTTACTAAAGACATTACACTTAATGTTCCCATGCTCTCTTCGGCAATGGATACGGTAACAGAAGCGTCCCTCGCTATTGCCCTTGCACGCGAAGGTGGCATTGGCGTTCTGCACAAGAACATGAGTATTGAAAAACAAGCCGACCAGGTACGAAGAGTAAAACGCAGTGAAAGCGGAATGATCCTGGATCCTATAACACTTACAACCGAGGCTACCATTGGTGATGCCCTGCGTTTGATGCGCGAAAATAAAATAGGCGGTATCCCTGTTACTGATGGTAACGGAACTCTTGCCGGTATTATTACCAACCGTGACCTTCGTTTTGAAGCAGACGGACACCGGAAGGTAAGCGAGGTAATGACAAAGGAAAACCTTATCACCGCTCCCGAAGGTACCAACCTGAAAATGGCTGAAGCGACCCTCCAAAAGCACAAGATCGAAAAGCTGCCAGTGGTTGATAAGTCTGGCAGGCTGATCGGCCTGATTACCTACCGCGACATTCTGAAGCTATACAGCTTTCCCAATGCTGTTAAAGATTCTTTTGGCCGTTTGTTGGTGGGCGCAGCTGTAGGCGTTACACGCGATTTGCTGGACCGTGTTGCCGCTTTGCAAAGCGTAGGGGTAGATGTAATTTGTTTGGATAGTGCCCATGGCCACTCCAAGGGAATATTAGATTCTGTGAAGAATGTGAAAAAGAACTTCAAACATATCAACCTGATTGCAGGTAATATCGCAACGGCCTCAGGCGCCAAGGCGCTCGTTGATGCTGGTGCCGATGCTGTGAAAGTAGGTATTGGTCCTGGGTCTATCTGTACCACCCGCATTGTAGCCGGTGCTGGCGTGCCCCAGTTAACGGCTGTGATGGAAGCGCATTCCGTTCTGTCTAAAGCTGGTATCCCTTTGATCGCTGATGGTGGTATCCGTTACACTGGCGATATGGTGAAAGCTCTTGCTGCCGGTGCTGATTGTGTGATGATGGGTAGCATCTTTGCTGGTACGGAAGAAAGCCCGGGCGACACCATTATATACGAGGGACGTAAGTTTAAGGAATACCGTGGAATGGGGTCTTTAGGCGCCATGTCAACAGGCAGCAGCGACCGGTACTTCCAGGATCCTGAAGCAGATGTAAAGAAATATGTACCGGAAGGTATTGAAGGCCGTGTGGCTTACAAAGGCATGTTGAAAGAGATCGTTTATCAATATGTAGGCGGCCTCCGTGCCGGTATGGGCTATTGTGGTGCTAGAAACATTGACGAGCTCCAGCAAGCCCGCTTTGTAAAGATTACAAATGCCGGTATGCGCGAAAGCCATGCACACGACGTGGAAATTACAAGGGAAGCTCCCAACTACTCAAGAAAATAAAACCCACCTCACACCCCCGCCCCTAAAGGGGAGGGCTATGCTGCAAAGCCTTTTTAAAAATTATTTAATAAGGATTTGAAGCGCAGATTCCCCTTTAGGGGCTAGGGGTGTGATTGGCCATATGCGTGTTGAACACCGCTATATTAAACAAGGCCTCTATACGCCGCCTGGGGCTACTTGTTTGCTTATTGGCACCTTCCCCAGCGTGCTTGTTCGCGAGGCTTTTGGCCGTTTACGGCCTACCGATGTTGACTTTTTTTATGGCAGCATTGACAACAACTTCTGGAAAGATTTAGGCATCATATATAATCGTTCCTTTTCTTTTAACCGATCAACGGAAGCCATAAAAGAAAGAATGAAGTTGCTGGACGATCTGAAACTGGCTATGTCTGATGCCATCTTTGCCTGCGAAACTACTGGCAGCGCCATGGATACAGCATTGCAAAACATAGAGCCAAACATTTATATCATCGATGTATTGGACAATAATCCTGCAATTGATACCCTGTTTTTTACCAGCAGTTCCGGGAAGGTAAATGCAGAAACACTCACACTCAGGGTGTTAAAAGAAGCCGACCGAGCCAGCAAAATGAAGATTACCCAGAAAAGCGGTCCGCGCATGCGTAGTTTCTTGTTTACAGAAAAAAGTGGAAAACAACGCCCAATAAAATCGATAACCCTTTATTCCCCTTCGCCCCTTGCTGAACAATGGGGAAGCCTCACACCAGAAAAGAGAAGAGAACAGTACCGTCAATACTTGCCAAAGCTTAACCATCTTCATACATGATTCGGTATTCGAATCATTCGTAATTCCCCACTATCTTTCCACCTTTAAAAAACTTTGCATTGAAAAAGCTGTTTCTCTTTCTATATTTTACATTTTATATATTCAATACTTCATTTTCCCAATCCTGCCATTTGCGTATTAGCCTGCTCACTTGTGCTCCTGGCGAAGAATTGTATTCTACTTTTGGTCATACGGCATTGCGGGTAACTGATAGTATTGCTGGTACTGATTATGTGTTCAATTATGGAACCTTTGAGTTCGGTTCAGACTTTTATATTCAGTTTATCCGGGGTAAGTTGCTTTATTATTTGTCAGTAGAGAACTTTAATGATTTTGTTGCTCAGTATCAATGGGAAAGCCGTAGTATTCAAGAGCAGGTATTACAACTTGATTGCCAGGAAAAGCAGGAACTATACACTGCCCTTCAGACAAATTCAAGACCAGAGAACAGGTATTACCGCTATGATTTTCTGTTTGACAATTGTACCACAAGGGCGAGAGATATTGTAGCCCGTAACACAATACCTGCTGTTATTTTCCGAAATATTCTACCCAAAGATGTGCCCACCTTCCGGGATATGATTCATTCCTACTTAGACCGGGGAGGGCAATACTGGAGCAAACTAGGCATCGATATTTTGCTCGGGGCCAAACTAGATCATCGGGTGACGAATCAACAGGCAATGTTCTTGCCGGATTACCTCTTACAAGGATTTGATAGAGCCGCTCTTGGCGATAGTGCCTCCATAGGAAAGCTGCCTTTGACATCAAAGCCGCAAACTATTTTGTCAATGCCTTCTCCGCTTAATAAGGGCTCGCTGTTCAAACCGGCAATTGTTTTTACTTTATTGCTTGTATTGGTTTCTGCTTTGACTTTTATTAAAGCAAACTGGGCTACAGCTGCATTGCAGGTGTTTGACTTCCTCTTCTTTTTTATTTTAGGCCTTACAGGGATTCTGCTCTTGTTTATGTGGTTTGGTACCGATCATGTTGTTTGCCAGAATAATTTTAACTTGTTATGGGCTTTGCCAACACATGTGGTAATAGCTTTTTTTGTACACCTCAAGAAAGAGTGGGTAAGCAAGTATTACAAGGTTGTTTTCTGGATAACAATTTTATTGGCAGCAGCCTGGGGCTTTCTCCCGCAGGAAATGAATAATGCATTATTACCTTTAGTAGCTTTAATACTCCTGCGTAGTTGGCGTCTTTCAGGTAAGAACGTTAAAAAGGCTTTTTAGCTCTTATCAATCGGAGTTGTCTTTTTTCTTCCTGAACTTTGTTAATGACATAATATGGTTTTAAAACCGTGGCATGCCAAAACTGTTTTATGATGCATCAGAAAGAGATTAGCTACCATAGCAAAAGGTTGGTTTATCGCATTCAGGGCGAAGGTCCATTGGTCGTATTGCTGCATGGCTTTGGTGAAGATGGGATTGTTTGGACACCGCAGTTTGATATATTTCCCAATAATACACTGATTATTCCTGATCTTCCTGGAAGCGGCCAATCAGAAATAATAGCAGATATGAGCATGGAAGGATTGGCCGATGCCATTAGGGAAATAATAAAAACAGAGCAAAAAACGCAATCAAATTCCAATCCTGCCATCATGATCGGCCATAGTATGGGGGGCTATATTACCCTTGCTTATGCTGAAAAATATTTTGATGACCTGGCGGCTTTCGGACTGTTTCATTCGACAGCATTTGCTGACACGGAGGAAAAAAAAGACACACGCAGAAAAGGAATCGATTTTGTACAGAAGCATGGAGCCTTCGAATTCTTGAAAACAGCTATACCCAATATGTATAGTCCAGGTACAAAGGAGTTCAGCCCGGAACTGATAGAAGCGCATCTGCAATCGTTAAAGGAATTTTCTAAAGCAGCTTTGATTGCTTATTATGAGTCTATGATTAGACGGCCTGACCGGACTCATGTCCTGAGACAAAATAAAATCCCCGTATTATTCGTATTAGGTAAACACGATGCTGCAGTGCCGCTCCAGGACGGACTGCAACAAACGCATTTGCCTGGTATTTCACAGGTGTACATCATGGAAAACTCTGGTCATATGGGCATGCGCGAAGAGGAGGATAAGAGCAATCTGCTGTTGAAGGAGTTTGTTCAACTAAGTGGCAGCTCTTGAGTTACAGGTTGAAATCCAGCTGTTTATGTAAATAAACGATACGAAACCAATGTTAAGAATCTTCATTCTACTAATCTTTCTTTTGCCCTGTTTGGGTGCAAATGCATCGCATATTGTAGGTGGAGAGATGATTTATGAGTATGTAGGTGCAGGTTCAACTGCCGGTACCAAAAAGTATCGTATTACATTACGCCTTTTTCGTGACCAACATTGCGTGCCTCCTTGTGCAGGTATGCCACCAAATGTATTTATAGGCATTTTCAATAATGATGACAATCGGCAATATCCTTCAGATGGAAGGTATTTCGATATTCTGAAAACCAGTGAAGTAGAAGTGCCTGTTGGCAATACACCACCTTGTGTGGTCAACCCTCCTGTATTGGAATATCATATTGCTGAGTATATATTTACTGTCGATCTGCCAGAGAATAACAATGGCTATACTGCAGTTTACCAAACATGCTGCCGTGTCAACGGGCTTACCAATGTTTTTAATATACCTTCACAAGGCGACGGCACCGGTTCCACTTATGCTTGTTCCATTCCTGGTAAAAATCAATTGCCTTCCGGGCAAAATAATAGCAGCCCTAAATTTTTCATAGGCGTTTCTCCCATTTGCCATGGAAAGCCATTTCAACTGGACTTCCGAGCTGATGAACCAGACGGAACTGACGAATTGGTGTATTCTTTCTGTGAGGCCTATAATGGCGGTGCTACACGCAGTGCCACCAATGTAAACCCCGCACCACCACCTTATGGGTCTGTACCTTACATTAATGGCTTTAACAGTAGTTCACCAATGGGGCCTACTGTTATAATTGATCCCAAAACCGGTCTCATTTCAGGCGTCGCTCCGGAAGAAGGAGATTATGTGATCTGTGTTTGCATCAGCGAATACCGGCAAGGAAAACTCATTGGTGTTCATCGTAAAGATTTTATAGTGAATGTTGAGGATTGCGATTTTGCCGGTGCTCAGCTAAGGCCTTCCTATAGCTATTGCAAAAGCCTGTCAGCTTCTTTCTTAAACGAGAATAACTCGCCGCTGAATAAAACCTACTTCTGGGACTTTGGTGATGGCACTTCTTCAACCAATATTTCTGCAACCCATACGTATGCAAGTGCCGGAACTTACAACGTGAAGTTGGTGATCAACCGTGGTGAGCCTTGTGGCGATTCTGCTACTACAAAGGTGAATGTATATCCTTTCTTTAATCCAAATATGGAAATCCAGGGACAATGTCTGAATAGACCAACTACATTCCTGGATAAAACAACAACTACTTATGGCACGGTGAATGCATGGGAGTGGGACTTTGGAGATCTGAATACAACAAATGATGTCTCGACACAACAAAACCCTACTTACACCTTTACACAGACCGGGCCTAAAAATATTCGCCTGATTGCTTCCAATTCTAATGGTTGCACCGATACTACATATAAGACCGTAGATATTTACGACAAGCCTCTGATCGGCCTTAAATTCAGAGATACGCTGATTTGCAATGGGGATCAACTACAGTTGGTAGCTTCAGGCACTGGAAATTTTAGCTGGACATCTACTGCTAATATCTCAAATGCAAATACGGCAACGCCAACAGTAAAACCTGCGGTTACTGCAAGCTTTGTTGTTACGTTGGATGATGACGGCTGCGTGAACACAGATTCTGTGCAGGTTCGTGTGGTTGATTTTGTTAGCCTTAGAGGTATGGCCGATACCACCATTTGTGCAACCGACAGAGTGCAATTGAGTGCTGTTACTGACGGCCTGCGTTTTCAATGGAGTCCGGTAGATAATATCAGCAATCCATCAGCCTTATCTCCATGGGCAGCACCTTCTGTTTCAACAACCTATCAGCTTACTGCATTTATCGGACGTTGTTCTGCGACTGATAATGTTGTAGTAAATGTAGTTCCATATCCTGTAGCTAATGCCGGGCCAGATACTGTAATTTGTTTCAATTCATTCGCCCAGTTACAGGGAAGCATCATTGGGAAGACCTTTAATTGGTCTCCACAGGTATTATTGACTGATGCTACTACATTAAGGCCGGTTGCTCGTCCAATGCGCAGTACACCATTTGTGCTAACAGCTTTTGATGACCAAGGCTGCCCTAAGCCTGGCCGGGACACTGTTTTAGTAACAGTTTTGCCGGAAGTGGTGGCCTATGCCGGCGGTGATACAGCTGTCGTCGTTGGTCAGAAAGTACAATTGAAAGCAACAGGGGGAGTAGACTACAGTTGGAATCCGGCAACAGCATTAAGCAATCCGAAGATTCCAGACCCGGTAGCTCTTTATGATGGCAGTTTGGAAAGTATACGCTATCAGGTTGTAGTGCGGGATGCCACAGGATGCACCGATACTGCTTATGTTCAGGTGCGTATATTTCAAACGGATCCGAGAATTTTTGTTCCTTCGGCCTTTACCCCCAATGGAGATAACATTAATGATGTATTCCGTCCAATAGCAGTCGGGATGAGCCGGATAGAATTTTTCCGTGTGTTCAACCGATGGGGCGAACTGGTATTTAGCACAAATGAAAACGGCAAAGGCTGGGATGGAAGGATCGATGGTCAGTATCAGGCTTCTGGTACCTATGTTTGGGTTGTAAAAGGCGTTGATTATACAGGTAAAGATTTTTCTGCAAAAGGAACAGTAACGCTGATCCGGTAAAAGCTGGAAAGATCAGTTCCAATTGGAATAAAACTCTAGGTTACATTTGTATCCAAGATCGTAAACAATCTCTAAACAATAAACTATCCTCAGTGCAAAAAACAGTTTTGATTACCGGTGCTACTTCAGGTATTGGCGAAGCCTGCGCAATTCAATTCGCTGCTAATCAATATAAGTTGATTTTGAATGGTCGCAGATTAGACAGGCTGGAAGCTCTTAAAGAAAAACTCGTAAATAAATACGGCGTTACTATAATTTCACTGCCTTTTGATGTACGCAACCGTCAACACGTTTTTGATGCGATTGAAAGTCTTCCTGAGGACTGGAAAAGTATAGATATTTTAATCAATAATGCAGGCCTTGCATTAGGCCGCGACTCTTTTGAAAATGCTTCTCTTGATGACTGGGATACCATGATTGATACGAATGTTAAAGGGCTACTCTATGTTTCAAAAGCTGTGACCCCTTTGATGATCAAACAGAAAAGCGGCCACATCATCAACATCGGCTCCATTGCTGGCAAGGAAGTATATGAAAAAGGAAATGCCTACTGCGCCAGTAAGCACGCCGTTGATGCTCTTTCCAAGGCTATGCGCATCGATTTGTTGCAACACCATATTAAAGTTACCGCTATTCACCCCGGAGCTGTTGAAACCGAGTTTTCAATTGTACGTTTCAAAGGAGATGAAGCATCTGCTAAAAAAGTGTATGAAGGCTATCAACCCCTCACAGGTGAAGATGTGGCATCTGTTATTTACTATACGGCCACACTGCCTCCTCATGTTTGTATTAACGACCTGGTATTGACTCCAACCCGGCAGGCAGATTCCTATCATTTCAATAAGTCCTGACTTTTTAAATTATGTACAGCCCTGTGTTACAGGGCTTCTAAGATTTGTTGGCAAAATACTAACTCAAAAGGTTACAAACATCCAAACTGTGGCATCATCTTGGCCGCATACATAAGGCTTTGGCCTATTGTCTGTTTATTATTCCTAGTAGGAAAATATTAGTATTATTACTTAGGGGTCGTAATTCCCACGCATGTTTTATCCAGACTTAAAACCTTTTGAATAGTTTTATGCACGATTCTTTTAGTACCATTAAAATCCGAATATTGAAACCGTACCTTATCCTTTTTGTATTCAGCTTGTGTTGTGCATTTTCTGCCTCATCCCAGAACGTGATCCGGGTGCAGGAATGTAAAAGCGATGTGATCAAAAGCCAGGTGGACAGTTTGAAATCATTATATGCAAAAGATGGTTTTACTGTTTTAAAAGAAGCTTCCATTACTATGGAAAGTGAGTATGAAATGCCTGTGGTTGTTCCCTTACAACAGAACGGTTGGTACCAGTTTGTTTTTATTGGAGAACCTACTTCCCGCCTTTATGAAGTTCGTATGTATGATTGGAGTGAAAAACAAGTAGTGTTTCAGCAGAAGCGCTGGGGAGATGTAGATGGTAATATTATTTCATACTCATATCAACCTAAAGCCACAGGGTTTCACATGATGAAACCTGTGCAGGTAAACAAGAAAAAAAAGAAAGATCTGTGTGGCTATGTGATGCTGCTAAAAAGAACACAGGTTCCTGCTCAGCAACAGTCGCAAAATACCAGGTAATAAATAGAGATCAATGTCTTTTGGTTTAAGCCTGCAGAAGAAAGATTACCATTGAAATAAACTTTCTTCCTGCAGGCTTGCACTTTTAATTAGTCATGTTTATTTTACATGAAAACTAACTGTGCATAACTGCTTATTCTTTTTGCTTGGATTGATTCCATTAATATCGACCTCGCAAGTTCTTCATCTGCCTGAGCTCAGGGCCCCTTTACAAGCAACCACTTATAGCAAACTTCAAGCTGAGGCTTTTTCATTTACATCCAACCAGGCTGCACTAGCCATTTTCAAAAAGCCTGCTTTTAGCATTTATGGCGAAAAAAGGTTTCTTCTGGATGAGCTGGCATTTTTCGCTGCTTCGGCAGTTCTGCCTACAAGCAGCGGCAATTTTGGATTTTCTGCCAGGCGTTTTGGCTCCCTCAATTTTAATGAAACAGAAGCGGGTTTAGCGTATGGCCGCAAGCTAAATGACAGGGTTTCGATAGGCGCACAATTTAATTATCGAGCTTTCAAAGCCAATGGTTATGGTAGTTCAGGTTTATTAGCTGTTGATGCAGGTGCTATTTTCCAATTTTCTGATGAGCTCAGGGGTGGGTTCCACGTTTATAAACCTGCTGGAACGCTGACTGGAAAAGAAAGTGAGACAAAGCTGGCATCCGTATATGAAATAGGATTAGGTTATGACGCATCTGATCAGTTGTTTCTATCTGCTATCGCAAACAAGGTGGATGGTTTGGGGATGCAGGTAACAGCATCACTACAGTATGCTTTTACCAAACTTCTGCTTTGTAAAGCAGGTATTTCCAGCGGCTCTGCTTCCTTTTTTATGGGGGCTGGAGTGGAATTGAGTGATTTCAGGATTGATGCCATTACTTCCTATCATCAAAACTTGGGAATTACACCCGCTGTTCAATTATCATATCATTTGCCTGATTAAGAATGACACGCTTTTTTGTATTAATGGTCATGGTGCTTGCAGTGCAAGCCATATATGCCCAGGAATTGCCTTCTGGTACACAACAACAGCTCGAAAACCTGGCTGAACTAACAGAAAACGAGACGGTAGACGATATCTTGTTACAAGAGTTGGAGTCATATAAAAAACGACCATTGAATTTAAATGAAGCTGAAGCCGATGAATTGCATGTTTTTCCTTTCTTGAGCGCTTTGCAAATACAGAATTTTCTTGCCTACCGGAAGTCCTTGGGTGGTTTTATAGATATTTACGAATTGCAGAGCATTCCTGGGTGGGACATATCAACCATTCGTAAGATGCAGCCTTTCATTACCATCCGGAAGCCGGTAACTTTCTCTGCTAGCATTAAACCAAGGCTAAAAGGTGGCGCACATTTTCTATTGCTACGGTCGTCGCGGATTTTAGAGAATAGTGACGACTATGATACTTCACGTTCTGCCCACTACCTGGGAAATCCTAATTATCTTCTTTTGAGGTATCAGTATAAGTACAACAATTTATTGCAATATGGTTTTACAGCCGAGAATGATGCGGGGGAACAGTTTTTTAAAGGTGCTCAATCAAAAGGCTTTGACTTTTATTCGGCTCATTTATTCACGCGCAATGTTGGGATTTTTAAAGCCATCGCTCTTGGTGATTTTAGTGTCAATTTGGGACAGGGATTAGTACAATGGCAGTCTATTTCGTTTATGAAAGGAGCTGAGGCTGCTTCGATAAAAAAACAGGCACCAGTATTAAAACATTACACATCTGCGGGAGAGTTTTATTTCAACCGGGGTGTAGGTCTTACCATCCAAAAATGGAATACAGAGGCAACCTTGTTTGGATCAGTCAGAAAATTGGACGCTAATATTGTAAAGGATTCAATCAGTGGGAGTGAGGCCGTTAGTAGTTTTATCAGCTCAGGGATGCACCGATCCTCATCAGAAATTATGGATAAAGCCAGTGTTGAACAGCATTCAATTGGTGGCAATCTTTCCTGGAAGGTCAGATCTTTTCATATTGGATTCAATGCAGTTGCTCACAATTTTTCTAGCCCTGTAGAGAAAAGAGATGATCCCTATAATCTTTTTGCATTAAAAGGAAGTTCAGCCATGAACATGAGTACAGATTACAGTTTCACATACAGGAATTTTCATTTTTTTGGAGAAGCCGCTGCTGATGAAAACTTTTATAAAGCCATCCTAAGTGGGTTACTTGCAAGTTTGCATTCCAAGGTGGACTTATCGGTACTGCATCGACACTATGAAAAAGATTATGTGACTGTATACGGTAAAGCTTTTTCTGAAAGTACAATGCCTACAAATGAATCTGGTTTGTATTTAGGTATACGTTTGCGGCCAACCGTTAATTTGACAATAAATGCATATAGTGATGTTTATAAGTTCGCCTGGTTGAAATACAGGGTCGATGCTCCTTCTACCGGCCGGGATTATATGATTCAAGTTACTTATCAGCCAAACAAACAGATGGAATTGTATACCCGATACCGCAATGAACGGAAGTATATCAATAATACAGCAGCAGAAACAGAACTGAATGAAGTGATTCCTAAGTTGCGTCAACAATGGCGCGTTCATATGAGTTGTGTTCTGGCATCTCAATTAACATGGCAGAACAGAATGGATGTGGTTTGGTATGATAAAGGTGGTAATAAGGAAGAAGAAGGGTTTCTGTTTTTTACAGGATTAAATTATAAGCCGCTGAAAAAACTTTCTGCAAATGGACGGATTCTGTTCTTCGAAACTTCTGGTTTTTATAGCAGGATCTATGCTTATGAAAATGATGTTTCGTATTCCTTTACCACTCCTTTCTATAATGGCAACGGTCTTCGTTATTATGTAAATCTCAATTACGATGTATTAAAACACCTCTCAGTATGGTTGAAAATAGCCAGAACTTCTTATCAAAACAATTTGTCCATTGATGCTTCTGATTCAGGTACCAACGCAATGGCAAAAACTGAGATCCGGTTACAGGCAGCATTACAGTTTTAAAAGATAATTGTCCCAGTAAACTCTGCTATAAAAATGCAGGCTGACCAATTCATTTGCATAACTCATGCATTAAAATTGGAAGGAACATAGCTCATTAATGCTGATATGTTTTAAAATTAGGTATCTATTCATCAAGCATGGACAGCGACAATTGATATTCCATCAATAATAGATGAGATTTAAGATTTAATCGATATATATAATATTATTCTATTTGTATAAGTTGAATAAAACATCTCGTGCTCAACAAAAAGTTCAATAATTTTTGTTGATCATGCATCATTATCAAAGGATTAACTGTCTATAGGAGTTGTTTAGGTGAAATTCCTGCATTGGATTCGTGTATCTTTTTTAAAAAATAGTATATAGAGGAGCATGTAACGTGTTGATATTTCAAGTCTAATAACCTGAAAGTTTAGTACCCCCGAAAACAGATTAGTACCCAAGCTTGAATAAGATAAATGCTTTGTTTGGTATGCTCGTTTTGTTATGAAATAATATGGTAAAGCAGGCTGCTATAAAGTTGTATATATCTTTTTTACTATAATTCAATGCTTTAAATTAAAAATTCGGAGTACACATGAGAAAAATTGCATCACTGTTCACGGTGCTAATGCTGCTATGCACATTGGCGTTTGGCCAGGCCCGCACAGTAACAGGTACGGTCAAAGATGATAACGGCAATCCTATACCTTTTGCTACAGTTGCCGAAGCCGGAACAAAAAATGGAACCACAGCAGACGAAAAAGGTAATTTCAGTCTTACAATCCGTAACCCGAATGCAAAATTGGCCATTACAGCCGCCGGGTTTCAAACAGTCTCTTCTCCAATAGGAGAAGGTCCTCAGGCAATTACTTTGGCCAGATCTGAGGGCCAATTGTCCGAAGTAGTTGTAACTACAGCCTTGGGTATCAAACGTCAGGCAAAAGAATTGGGATACTCAACTGCACGTGTTTCAAACAACCAATTGACACAGGCAAAATCTACCAACCTGCAAAACGGGTTAACAGGTAAAGTGTCTGGTGTAAATATTACCACAGTAAATAGTGGCGTGTTTGAGGAATCAAGGATTAACCTGCGTGGTATCCGTTCCTTGACCGGTAATAACCAGCCATTAATGGTTGTGGATGGTGTTCCCACTCCTCTGACTTTTATTTCCACTATAAATCCCTCTGACGTTCAGGAAGTAAATATTTTGAAAGGAGCTTCTGCAGCTGCTGTTTATGGCCCCGATGGAGTAAACGGTGTCATCATTGTTACAACCAGGAGAGGAGCTTCCGGTAAGCCCTTTGTAAGTATTGGTTACACTGTTCAACTGGCCAAGGTCTCTTTTCTACCAGACTTGCAAGATAAATTTGGAAGTGGTAGCAGTGAAGATGCACTCGGCAGGCCAGAGTATGATTCTGTAGAAAACCAGCAATATGGTCCTCGATTTGACGGCACTATGAGACCTTTAGGACGGATGTTGGAAGATAGTTCTCAGCAGGTGGTTAAATACAGTCCAACAGATGAAAGAAAGAAATTCTGGAACGATAATGGCTTAACTCAGCAGGTGGACGTTTCTTTTGGAGCAAAGGATTATTATATCTCATTCCAGGATGCTCGAATCCATGGGTTGATGCCACAAGATAAAAACCGCCGTACTTCGTTTAGATTAAATTCTTCTAAGGATTATGGAAAGTTCAGGGCCACAGCTAACTTAAATTACATTCAAACCAATTATAACGTCGTCAATGATGCCGCATATGCTAACAGGTTTTCAAGCAGTTACAATGGTAGTGTTTACTTTACGGTATTGAATACTCCTGCACAAGTCCCCTTAACTTCATATAAAGATCCTAAAACGAATAAGTATGCAGAATACTCCAATTACTACAATGAGTATTTTGTAAATCCCTATTGGGTGATTGAAAATCATAGAACTATAGGTCGGGGCGATAACTTTTTAGCTTCGGCTGAAGCCAACTTCGATTTTACTGATTGGTTGACTGCTACTTATCGTGCAGGTGCCTCCTTTGGTTTCAACTCTTACAAAAGTGAAAGCTCTCCAATTGAAACAACCGAGTGGGCTCAGGAAACCAGGGGACAGCAGTATGATCCTCAGCCTGGCTTTGTAGGAGATGGTGAATCCTATATCAGCCGGATTACACATGAATTGTTTTTGAATGGTAGAAAAGAAGTAAAAAATGATTTCAGGTTGAACTACATTTTAGGCTTCAGGTACCGGCAGAATGATTCCAAAAATATCAATGTTCAGGGCAACAACCTTGTTGTGCCTTACCTGTTCAACCTTTCCAATAGAACCGGCGAATCAATAGCCTTCGAAAATAATTTTCGGAATCGACTTTTTTCTCTTTTTGGCCAGATCGGTGTGAACTATAAAGGATGGGCCAACCTGGAATTTTCAGCTGCCAATGACTGGGACAGTCGCCTGGATGAATCGAAGAACTCTTATTTCTATCCGGGAGTGAGTGGCTCTGTTATACTTACTGATGCCGTTCCTGCATTAAAAGGCAACCGCACCATTTCATATGCAAAAGTCAGGAGCGCTATTTCGAAATCTGCAAACGTAAACCTGGGGATCTACCAACTGGAAGCTATCTATACACAAACCAATGGATTCCCTTATGGTGGCCTGGGTGGATTTAGTGCAGCTAATGTGGTTACCAACCCATTGATTGAACCAGAGTTTGTGAATTCGTTTGAAGTCGGTGTAGAATTAGGTTTCTTCAGGAACAGGATCAACCTGGATGCAACTTATTTCCACCAAAAAAATACAAACCAGATATTGGAAGTGCAACAGTCTGCAGCTACCGGTTATCCTTCCTTTTTCACCAATGCTGCTGACTTCAATAACTATGGTGTTGAAATGGATTTAAACCTTTCTCCGCTGGTATATCTGGGACAAGGAAGAATCAACTTTGGCGTGAATGTTACTTATAATGACAATAAAGTCAAATCTCTGTTCCCTGGTATCAATGAATTAGCCATTGGTGGTAGTAATGAATTTACTCAAATAGCTGCAAGTTCTCCGGATGTCTTTAACTATGCGATTGTTGGAGAGCCAGCATTTGTATTCAAATTAACTGATTACAAAAGAGATCCGAATGGAAGAGTGATCGTCGACAGGATTACGGGCGATCCTAGCCTGGAAGATAGTTTAGTAACCAGGGGACGCACTTTGCCACTTTGGATAATGGGCTTCAATCCATCTTTCAACTGGAAAGGTTTGACAGTGGCGATGACCTGGGATTACAGGGGCGGTCACTTTGCTTATCATGGCATTGGTTCGGATATGGACTTTACCGGTATTTCAGAACGTAGTGCACAATTTAACCGTCAGCGTTTTGTTTTCCCAAATTCTGTTTACTGGGATGGCTCTAAGTATGTTCCGAACGAGAATTTAACAACGTCAGGTGGCGGAAGGAACTTTTGGGCTGTGGGCGCCACCAACACAGCCATCGGTACAAACTATTTTTCAAGCGCAGCTTTCTGGAAGTTGAGAGAGTTGGTGATTTCATATGACATACCTTCTAAATATATTGGAGAAACGAAAGTGATTAAAAAAGTAGTTGTAGGCGCGGTTGGTAGAAACCTCCTTACTTTTTTACCGAAATCAAATCAATGGACCGATCCTGAGTTCAACTATACTTCAGCAGGTAACACTTACGGGATTAACAACGTATTCGCCACACCTCCTGCAAGATACTTTGGCGGGTCAGTTACATTAACGTTCTAAAATGTTTAAAATGAGAACCAATATAAATAAGTTACTTTTCTTTTCCGTATTGCTTTCTATCGGGATGGTAGGATGTCAGAAAAAATTGGATATCAATCACAACCCAAATAATGTAACTGAATCCAATATTACGGCCGAGTTAATTTTACCTAATGCCTTACAGGGCGTTGGTGCCCAGACTGCTGTGGGAAACCGTACGATAGATAATGACGGTTACGCCACCGGTTATGGATGGGTTTCCAACTGGATGGGACATTTTTCTCCATCCGGTTCCTATAACCCAAGTACCGAAGAGTCTACCTATAACATTACCAATACTTTCCAGGATACGAGATGGCCTGGCCTATATAATGTTTTGTTTGATCTTTATAACGTTGAACAAAAAGCATTGGAAAGCAATCAGCCATACTATAGGGCAGTTGCGATGATCAACAAAGCTCATTTGTTCCAATTTTTAGTGGACATTTATGGAAATGTTCCATATTCCCAGGCGTTTAAACCAATTGAATTCCCTGCGCCAGCCTACGATAAAGCAGAGGATATCTATGCAAATTTGCAAGTGCAGTTAGATACAGCAGTTGCAATTTTGAGTGAAGTAGTTGATCATGTGCCTTCTTCTGCCGAAACTATAGATATCGTTTATCACGGGGATGCTGAAATGTGGATTAAAATGGCTAATACAATTAAGCTTAGGCTTTTGATCAGGACTTCCGAGATCAATGCGAATCCAACAGCCGAACTGGCAAAGATCAAAACCAATGGAGGTGTTTTGCAATCTGGCGAAAGCGCAGAGGTAAACCCAGGTTACTTGAATGATGTAGGTAAGCAAAATCCTTTCTATTCAGCTTATGGACTTTTGCCTAGTGGTAATGTGGCCAATGAATATTACAGGGCCAATGCTTATATGATCAATGTATTAAAGAACAATCTTGACCCTAGACTGGCGTACTTCTTTGCTCCTGCAAAAAACGGGGGGCAGTTTGTAGGTACAGTGTATGGCTCTCCTCCGGATGATGCATATAATGGAGATAAAACTTCGAATATTGGTCCGGGCTTGGCTAAATCATATGACCAGGGTCAGTGGATCGTGACTTCTGTAGAAAGTATGTTCCTGCAAGCCGAAGCAGTGGCCAGGGGTTGGGATGTTGGCTATTCTGGCTCTGCTCAGCAGGCATACGAGGAAGCTGTCACTGAATCATTTATTTGGTTAGGAGTTGATGACGCAGAAGATGCTGCTGCAGAGTATTTAAGTGAAGCAAGGAATGCTAAATGGGCAAATGCTGGTTCCAGCATGGACAGCAGGATAAAGTTCATTGTAAACCAAAAATATATTGCAATGGTAGGTATCAATCCAATAGAAGCCTGGAATGATTACAGGAGGCTAGGTGTGCCTGCAGACGTTCCGCTATCAGTGAACCCTGCTCGAGGTTCAAGAACAATACCCGTCAGGCTATTATATCCTCAGACTGAATACGCTGTTAATGGGGCTAACGTACAAGCTCAAGGCAATATCGATCCTAATACAAGAATCTTTTGGGACAAACAATGATTACCATAAAAAACATGATTATGAAATCAATCAATAAATTTCTGCTTCATTCAAGTGCCTGCCTGCTTCTGATGGTTTTAGGGGTAAGTTGCTTAAAAGATGACGATTATGATGAAGGGAAGGAAAATATAAATATCAATAAAAGTATTAAACTTGTTGAGATCATGGGCCCTATCGAAGGCTTTTATACAAAGTCGCTTGATTATAGCACGGGTGATACAACCGTACAACTGGTGAATTTAAATCTGGCTGCACTCGATCCCGCTCCTGAGGATTTAAAAGTTACGCTGGCTGTTGATCCCGCAGTAATAGCAGATTTTAATGCACGGAATGACGAGAATTTTACCCCATTGCCAGCATCTTATTTCAACTTTCCAACCATGGATGCGACGATACCTAAAGGACAGAGAGAGGCCGTATTAAGTGGAACTATAAAGAATCCTAGTTTTCTCGAATCAGGTAAATACGCTTTAGGAATGAAAGTGGCAAATGTTTCTAACCCGGATATTAAAATTAGCGGGAACTATGGCCAGCAATTGATCTCGCTCCGTGTTAAAAATAAATATCACGGTCTTTACCATGCAGCAGGTGTTTTTCACCACCCTACAGCAGGTGATAGAGATATCGATGAAGAAAAAGAACTCACTACAGAAGAGCCCAATTCTGTTTTGGCACCATTAGGCGATTTAGGCGGCGCTGGTTATCAAATGCTTTTGATCATTAATGCAGATAATTCAGTTACCATTGAGCCGAGAGGAGTAACGCCCAATATTGATCAACATTGGGGGCGCAATTATTATGATCCTGCCACCAAGTCATTCCATTTGCATTATTCATATAATACTTCAGCTCCCCGGATTGTAGAAGAAGTGATCACCAGGGAGTAGAGTTATCTATTTTTATTGACTAAAGGGCTGCATTTTTTGCAGCCCTTTTTCTTTTTCATTGATATGCTTTATACATTTGATTCCTTAATTTTATTTATGCAAGATCCAAATCAAAATCAGAATCAAATTAATATAGAGATATCGGAAGAAGTAGCAGAAGGCAGTTATGCCAACCTCGCTATTATTACCCATTCCCATGCCGAGTTCGTGATTGACTTTGTAAATGTGATGCCAGGTACACCTAAAAGCAAGGTGAAATCGCGCATTATCTTTACCCCTCAACACGCCAAACGCTTTATGAAAGCGTTAATAGAAAATGTGAACCGATATGAAGCCGCTAACGGCCCGATTAAAGACCTGGAAGAAATTTCAATCCCCTTAACCTTTGGAGGCCCGGCAGGACAAGCATAATATTTTCTTTGTATAAACCTCTAAGTCGTTATGCATATTACTTCGTCAAGGCATGGTTATAAACTATGCCTTGACGAAGTATATCCATTTGTTACATATTCTTCTGTTATAATGCGATCTCAAAACACTACTTATCCCATATAAACTTTCTTTCATTTTAATTGGGATTGCTTGTAATATGTACTCCAAACACTTAATATGTATAAAAGTTTGCAAATGATTAAAGCCCTGATTTGCGGTTTAGAATAAATATTAATTTTTAGAATATTTATTTTGGAAGGCCGATTTTTAAAAAAAAATTCTATTTTTGGCTTTATTGCAGAGCTTACCCATTCGAAGCCAGATGGTTGCTGACACAGGAATCATTGATTTCTAACCATATTTTAATGCTTTAAATTTTAAATTCTAAGTTCACATGAGAAAAATTGCATCGCTGTTTACAGTGCTGATGCTATTATGCGCATTAGCATTTGGCCAGGCCCGCACGGTAACGGGGACGGTCAGAGACGATAATGGCAATCCAGTACCTTTTGCCACAGTTACCGAATTAGGAACAAAAAATGGTACAACCGCAGATGAAAAAGGTAATTTCAATATTACCATTAAACAAAATGGAAGGTTAGCAATTACTGCTACAGGGTTTCAAACACAAACACTCCCCTCAGGAGCCGCTGCTCAAACAATTACCCTTAAAAGGGCTGAAGGACAGTTGTCGGAAGTAGTAGTCGTAACTGCTAATAATATTAAGCGTGATAAAAAATCTTTGGGATATTCTGCACCAGTAGTTAAAGCAGATGAACTGACCAAAGGAAACGCATCAAGCGCAATCAATGCCTTGCAAGGTAAAGTAGCCGGTGCAAACGTTACTGGTACTGCTGGTGCGCCTGGTAGTTCAAGTCGGATTGTATTGCGTGGTGGTTCTTCCATTACTGGTAACAACCAGGCGCTGATTGTAATTGATGGTGTGCCTATTGATAATTCCAGCGTAATTGGTGGGGGTGCTTTGACTAGTGTCGACTATGGTAATAGAGGAAATGATATCAATTCTGAAGACATTGAATCCATTACTGTATTGAAAGGGCCTGCGGCAGCAGCCCTGTACGGTTCTAGGGCTTCTAATGGTGCATTAATTATTACCACTAAATCAGGTAAAAAGGGTCAGAACAAAAAGAATGAAATTACTTACTCAAGCTCTGTTGGTTTTTCTAATATTTTAAAACTGCCTGATTTCCAAAATCAATATGGAGAAGGATATGATAATGAAACCTTTGACCCAAAAGAAAATTTTAGCTGGGGGCCAGCCTTTGACGGTAAAGTTCGTGGCTGGGGCCAGGCAATCAATGGAAAGCAATTAGAACGCCCATACAGCGCTGTTGCTGATAATGTAAAAGATTTCTTTGCAACAGGCCAGACTTTCACTAACAATCTTTCATTTTCAGGAGCTGGAGACAAGAGCACCTATTATTTGTCTCTGAATTCTTTGAATTCAAATGGTGTAATGCCTGGTGATGCTGATAAGTATAATAAATATGGTGTAAGATTTAATGGCTCTACACAATTGGCCAATAATTTTACCTCCAGCATTTCTGTAAGCTATACCAAAATTAAAAGCAATGCTATACAGGGTGGGCAGGCTGATGGATCTGTTTATGATAATGTGCTGCAAATGCCACGCAACATTCCATTGACTGATTTGAGCGATTTGAGCAATCCATATTATAGCATGGGCGGTACTTTTGATAAAGATGGTAACGAAACTTATGGATATTATGGTGCTTACACCTTAAATCCATATTTCCTATTGAAAAACTACAGAAATTTTAATGATGTTGATCGTATCACAGGAAATTTTTCTGTAAATTATAAAGCTACAGATTGGCTGGACATTACGAACAGGTTGGGTACTGATATTTATGCTGACCGCAGGCGCAGACAAGAACCCAGATTCTCTCTGATACCTGCTGATAATACTTCAGGAGAATATTCTTCTACTGGTAATATTCAATCCAGTAATGGTTATTTTGGAGCTTTCCAATATAATTTATCAGAAATCGTCAACGATTTGATGATCACTGCCCACAAAGACTTTAATAAAGATTTCAGAGGTAGTTTAATGGTTGGTCATAATGTACGCAACAGGATTTATACAGAGTTGGAAGCAGCCACTAATACTGCAGGATTAGTAATTCCGGGTTGGTACGATTTGGATAACAGTAATGGTCCGCTTAGATCATATGACAACTATTCGAAGAGAAGATTAGTGGGGGGTTATTCAGAACTTAACTTATCATATAAAAATTATTTATTCCTGGGTGCTACAGCCCGCAATGACTGGTCCTCTACTTTGCCAGAGGGAAGCAATTCTTTCTTCTATCCTAGTGTAAACGGAGCATTTATTTTTACCGAATTGACGCATGGTTCCAAAATAGCAAATGTGCTGAATTATGGTAAAATCAGAGCTAGCATAGCGCAGGTGGGTAATGATGCTGATCCATATTTGTTAAAAACCTTGTATGAGAAAACTTCTATTAATGGAGGTTTTGGTTCCACCATATTTCCGCTAAATTCTGTGCCAGGCTACACGTTGGGTGATAAAATAGGTAATCCCAATTTGAAGCCCGAAATTACCACAGCTTATGAAGTGGGTGCTGAACTTGGATTTTTGAAAAATAGAGCATATGTTGATTTTTCATATTACAAAAACAGTTCGAAAAATCAGATATTATCAGTGCCAGTAACTCCTACTACAGGGTTTTCTTCCAGGGTAATGAACGCAGGTTTGGTTGAAAATAAAGGTGTTGAGTTGAGTGTACGTGCAACTCCTATTCAAAACGCTTCTGGGTTTACGTGGGAAATATTTGGAACTTATACCCACAATAACAGTGTAGTGAAGGAACTTGATGTAGATCAGGTTGTCGTTGGCGGTTTTAGCGGGATGAGCATAGTTGCAGCTAAAAATCGTCCTTATGGAATGTTTTATGCCCGTGACTTGTTAAAAGATGATGAAGGACATGTGATTGTTGATGCGGAAACCGGTATGCCTCAACTAACTCCAGATGCAGTGTACCTGGGTTCTTATAATCCAAAATACATGGCCTCTTTGGGTACTAACTTAAGTTATAAAGGAATTTCATTGAGTATTTTGTTTGATACGAAACAAGGTGGTAAATTCTATTCCAGAACAAAAGACATTCTGGATTTTGTAGGCACAGCTGCCGAAACGGTTGACTATAACAGGGAGGGAGACGTATTTAAGAACTCTGTTGTACTTGATCCTACTTCTGGAAAATATATCGCTAATACTACTGAATTTTTCCCACAGGATTATTATACCGATTTGATCCCTGCTGGCCAGCATGTAGTTGATGCTTCTTACATCAAATTGCGTGAACTGGGTTTAAGTTATGATCTGCCTCAAAGCAAATTGAGAAATACGCCTTTTGGAAAAGCTTCAATCGGAATATTTGGAAACAACCTTTGGATTAAAACTGCAAAGGAAAACAAATATGCTGATCCTGAAGTCAATTCTACCGGTAGTGGTAATGAACAGGGTTTTGACTTTACAGCACAACCATCTGTGCGCAATTATGGTGTTAATCTTAAAGTTTCCTTCTAAAAAAAAACTATGAAATCATTATATAAGAATTTGCTGACTGTAGCAGTGATGACAGCTGCAGTCGGCTTTACAGGATGCAAAAAATTCCTTGATGTAAATGAAAGTCCTAATGGGCCGGAAAGCGCCCAGGAATCACTGGTATTGCCTTCAACACAGGGAGGAATTGGCATGGTGGTAGGCAATAATTTTCAAGTCTATGGTGGACTATGGAGTGAATATTGGACACAAAATACGACTGCTTCCCAGTACAAGCCAGTTGAAAGATACCAGCCTGATGCCGCTAATTTTGATAGGCCATGGGGAATATTATACAATATAGTGCTCAAGGATATAGAGCAATTGATTGCCAAAGCAGATCAGGAAAAATATAAGCAATATGCAGCCATTGGCTATATTGAAAAGGCATATGTTTATCAATTACTGACAGATGCTTTTGGAAATGTGCCTTTGAAGGAAACCATGCAAGGTGCGGATAATCTTTTCCCTCATTACGATGAGCAAAAGGTTGTTTATGATAGCATCTTGGTATGGGCTGCAAAGGGAGTGTCTTTAGCTAATAATTCTTCTTCTTATAAACCAGGTACAGATGATATTGTATTTAAAGGAGATATGAATTTGTGGAAAAGGTTTGGAAACACTCTTTTGTTAAGGGCTAGCTTGCGTCTTTCGGAAGTGGATGCAGCCAAGGCTCAAGCCGGAATAGCAGCGTTGTTTGCAACTTCCCCAACCTTTTTGACCTCTGATGCAAAAATCACTTATACATCTGTGGGTGGTAATCAAAATCCATTGTATGCTGAAAGTGTAGGCTTAGGTCATGTGCAAAATCTGATTGCGAGCAAGACTGCAATAAATGCATTTAAAGCAAATTCCGATCCCCGGATCAATTACTTTTATTTGTCTAGGTATACAACTGGTGCTCAGACTGGTCAAATATTTGGTCATTTGCAAGGAGACTATGATACTCAGCCCGGTTCCACTGTTTTGCCTGCCTATCCAAGCACCAATGTGGGAGGAAGGGCCGGTTCTTCAAGGGCTGCAACTTCAGGTATTGCACCTGTAATCTTGATGAGCGCAGCAGAAGCTTACTTCTTGCAGGCAGAAGCAGTAGCACGTGGCTGGGCTACTGGCATTGTGGCTACATTATTTCAAAATGGTATTACTGCCAGCTTTACTGCTACTGGTTTGGCTAGTTCTGCACCTGCATATATTGCGGCTGCTCCTGATGCTCAACTGCCACTTGATAAAGAAGGTCAGATCAAAGCTATTATTACACAGAAATACTATGCTATGTGTGGCACACAAGGTTTTGAGGCTTGGAGCGAATACAGAAGAACAGGTTATCCCAACTTTTTAGTTCCTTCGGTTGCTTCTACATTAGGATCTGGAAAGCTGCCACAACGCTTTTTATATCCAAACACAGAAGTTACCCGTAATACAAACTTCCCGGGTCAAAAGCTACTCTATGACCGTGTGTGGTGGGATGTAAAATAATTTTTGCAAGACTGATCTAATAAAAAACCGCCCGAAGGCGGTTTTTTATTTTGTCCAAACAAATTGTAAACTACAGTATCCCCTCATCCGCAAAACTGAAATACCCATCCTCGCTTACAATAAGATGATCCAGCACTTTAATGTCAAAATATCGGGCTGCCTCCTTTATTTTCATTGTTAGTTCTTCATCAGCCCTGCTAGGTTTCAGACTTCCGGAAGGATGATTGTGACAAAGGATAATACTAACAGCATCTTCTTCTAGTGCTTTTCGTAAAATAATCCTGGGATCAGCCACTGTACCAGTCATGCCGCCTTCAGAAATTTTCTGAATTCGATTCACTTTGTTCGCTCGATTCAGGTACATCACTGAAAATACCTCATGCCGGTAGTCTTTATAAAGCGTTTGCAGGTACCTGGCAACATCACTGCTGCTGGTAATCACCTCTTTTTCCCGCGAAGCTGAAGCCTGCCTCCGCCTTCCCAATTCCATTGCAGCAACAATAGTAATTGCCTTCGCCTCGCCAATACCTTTCACTTTCATGAGTTCTTTAACATTAAGTTTGCCCAGTTCAGGAAGATTGTACTTTGCCAGCTTTAAAACATCCTTTGCCAGGTCTAAAGCACTTTTTTCACGGATGCCATTCGTAATTAATATGGCTAATAATTCAGAGTCACTAAGAGAATCTGGACCTTTTAGAATGACTTTTTCCCGTGGTCGGTCATCAACCGCCCACTCTTTAATAGTTTGTTTTGGTTCTTGCATAATGCCAATAATAAATAATATGCGCCAAAATTTATATGATCTCAATGGGTGCAAAGCACCACATTTCCCCATCTTCCAACCACGCTCATATTTTATTTTCTCTCGATCTATAGAGACTTTATAGAGATGTTATAGAGACCTTATAGAGACCTTATAGAGACATTACTGCGGTCTAACTGCATAGGTACTCCCTGTATACTCCGTATCCAAGCCATATCTGCTCTACCAGTTTGGTATTTGATTTCTCCAACATCCCCCTCTTACTTAAAATGTTATCATAATGTGAACACCTGTTTTCTTAAAATCTCTTTTTTATCTTCCCCTCTTTTGTCTGTTAGCTTATCTTCGCCGCAGATTTAAAAACATGCACTCTACAGCAAAAATCTTCTCTGGTACCAGTTCACAGGAGTTAGCCGCTCAAATTTGTGAACGCTATGGGTGCCTGCCTGGTAAAATCAATATCCAGAAATTCAGCGACGGCGAAATTCAGCCGGTTTTTATGGAAAGTATCCGTGGCGACATGGTTTTCCTGATTCAAAGTACTCATGCCCCAAGCGACAACCTGATGGAGCTCCTCCTCATGATCGACGCCGCACGTCGCGCTTCGGCAGCTAAAATTGTGGCTGTAATGCCTTACTATGGCTATGCACGCCAGGACAGGAAAGACAAACCTCGTGTGGCCATCGGTAGTAAACTGGTAGCAAATATGCTTACCGCTGCAGGTGCAGACAGGGTGATCACAATGGACCTCCACGCTCCCCAGATCCAGGGCTATTTCGATATCCCGGTAGACCACCTGGATAGTTCAGCAGTTTTTATACCTTATATATCACAACTCAAACTGGAAAACCTTACCTTTGCGGCCCCTGACGTGGGTGCAACCAACCGCATCAGGGAAATAGCCAGTTATTTCAATGCCGAAATGGTGATCTGTGATAAGCACAGAAAGCGGGCAAATGAAATAGCCAGCATGGTGGTGATTGGCGATGTGACCAACAAGGATATCGTAATTATTGATGATATCGCAGATACAGCAGGCACGTTGGCAAAAGCCGCAGCTCTTTTAAAAGAAAAAGGTGCGCGTAGCGTTCGGGCCCTGGTAACTCACCCCGTATTAAGCGGAAAGGCCTTCGATAATATATCAAATAGCGTTTTGGAGGAATTGGTGGTATGTGATACCATTCCACTCAAACCACAGTTGCAGCAAATACCTAAATTGAAAGTAATTACTGTAGCCGACCTGTTTGCCGTAGCTATTCGCAATGCACACGAAAACAGAAGCATCAACAACCTCTTCATCCATTCGCAAAGAAGAGATATGTAATGCCCATGTTCAGCCGGAAAACTTTGAAAATGTGAAGGGAATATTGACCATTCACATTTCACAATTGACAAATTCAATTTTTTAAACACTCATACAATGAAGACAATTACAATCGAAGGACAACTGAGGACCGAATTTGGCAAGTCAGCCACCCGCCAGCTTCGCTCTCAGGAACTCGTGCCTGGTGTAATTTACGGGGGTGCGGAGGAAGTAAACTTTACTGCTCCTGCCAAGGCTTTTAAGCTTTTAGTATATACACCAAACTTCCAGTTAGCGGAGGTTAATGTTAATGGCAAAACTTATCGTTGCATTTTGAAGGACCTTCAATTTGACAAGATCACAGATGAGTTGATCCACGTTGATTTACTGGAATTGGTAGAAGACAAAAAGGTTGTTGCTACTATTCCTTTGAGTTTTGTAGGGACAGCTATCGGTGTTAAAGGTGGTGGACGTCTGGAAACAAAGATGAAAGCGTTGAAAGTGAGATCTTATCCTCGCGATCTGAAAGAGAAAATCGAGGTTAATGTAGAGCATATGAATGTCGGTGACAACCTCCGCGTTCAAGATGTCAAAACTGAAAACTACGAGGTACTGAACTCACCCCGTATTCCAATTGCTTCTGTTGTTACTACCCGTGCTTTACGCCAGGAAGAGGCTGCAGCAGCTCCTGCAAAAGGCAAAAAATAATAAAAACAATTTGTTCTTTACCCGTTCCCTGCCGGAACGGGTTTTTTTTTAAAATACCCTGAATCAGGTATTTGAGATTTAGTGTTTTATCATCATTTTGCAAAAACTCAGATATTCGCTCTATGAAATATTTGATCGTAGGTTTGGGAAATATAGGGAGAGAATATGAGCATACACGCCATAATATTGGTTTTGATGTCGTTATGGCTTTTGTAATCAAGCATGGCGGCCAGTTAGTTTCCGACCGTTATGCTTACGTAGCTGAAATTAAATGGAAAGGAAAAATATTTGTGTGCATCTGCCCCACCACTTACATGAACCTGAGTGGTAAGGCGGTAAAATACTGGATGGATAAAGAAAAAATTGACTTGCAAAACATGTTGGTAGTCGTAGACGACCTGGCTTTACCCCTGGATAAATTGCGGTTGCGACCAGGTGGGAGTGATGCCGGTCATAATGGCTTAAAGAGCATTCAGGAAAGTTTGGGTACCTCAAATTATCCAAAGCTGAGATTTGGCATTGGAAACAATTATCCAAAAGGCAGGCAGGTAGATTTTGTCCTGGGCAAATGGAATAAAGAGGAGGAAATACTGGTTAAGCTTAAGATTGATAAAAGTGTTGAAGCCATTGAAAACTTTGCAGCTGCAGGAATAACCGATACTATGAACAAAATAAACAATATTGTTATATAGTATGAAAAATGAGTGCAATTACTTACATTAGCGAAACCATAATGTTCTTTACCAAGGAAAACTGCTAAAGGTTTAAATATATGGGATGCGAAAGAAAACCACCACGCATTGTTATCCGATGTATTTACTCTAAACACCCTTATTTATGAAGATATTTTGTATAGGCCGCAATTTTGTTGAACATGCTAAAGAGCTGGGCAATGGCATTCCCGACGAACCAGTCATATTTATGAAGCCAAAAAGCGCTTTGCTTCAGCCGCATACGCCTTTCTATTATCCCGAATTTACCAATGAATTGCATTTCGAATGTGAACTGGTATTGCGTATTTCAAAGAATGGCAAATACATACAGGAGAAATTCGCCAATAAGTATTATGATGCCATTACCGTAGGTATTGATTTTACCGCCCGTGACATTCAGAACCAGTTAAAGGAGAAAGGCTTGCCTTGGGAAAAAGCCAAAGCCTGGGATAATTCAGCCGCAATAGGAAAGTGGATCCCCCTTGCTAATCTGAAAGGAAAAAAGGAAATCAATTTCTGCCTCTATAAGAATAAAGAGTTGATGCAACAGGGTAGTTCTACTAATATGATCTTCAATTTCGATTACCTTGTTTCTTATATTTCTAACTTTTTCTCCCTCAATATTGGCGACCTGATCTTTACAGGTACACCCGCAGGTGTCGGAGAAATTGTTGTAGGCGATGAACTGGAAGCCTTTGTTGAAGACGACCCGCTGTTATCATTAGATGTAAAATAACCGGAAAGCCACCCCTCAACGGTGGCTTTTTTGTTGATGGCCAACTCATGATCACCTCTTAGCATTTGAACTAACGATGCCAGAAAAGAAACTTTTACTTCATGCCTACCGGTTAATGTATAGTGCTTCTGTTATGGCAGAAACCTACGAAGCCAACCGGCAAATTACCCGTTACGTTCATTCCACTTCCAGGGGCCATGAAGCCATTCAACTGGCTACAGCCTTCCAGCTTAAACCTTATGATTGGGTAAGCCCCTATTACCGCGACGAAAGCATGTTACTGGGCATGGGGTGGACTCCTTACGAGCTGATGCTCCAATTATTAACCAAGGGCGGGGATCCTTTTACCGGAGGCCGTAGTTACTATTCACATCCAAATTCAAAAGCACCCGACAAACCCCAAATCATTCATCAAAGTAGCGCCACAGGTATGCAAGCTATACCCACGACCGGCGTGGCGCAAGGAATACAGTATTGGGAAGCTAGAAGACAACCCTCTCAAGAATTCCCTATTGTCCTCTGTTCTCTTGGAGATGCCTCCATCACCGAGGGAGAAGTTGCCGAGGCCTTGCAGTTTGCTGTATTGAAACAGTTGCCAATTATCTACCTCGTTCAGGACAATGAATGGGGCATCAGTGCCACAGCAGCCGAAGAAAGGGCAATGGACGCTTTTGAGTATGCAGCAGGTTTTAAAGGGCTCAACAGGCTAAAAGTGGATGGTACCGACTTCCTGGCTTCCTTTGAAGCAATGCAAAGTGTTGTGAATCATGTACGCCAGTACAGAAAGCCATGGCTCGTGCATGCTAAAGTGTGCTTGTTAGGACATCATACCAGCGGCGTTCGCAAAGAATTCTACCGGACCGATGAAGACCTGGCAAAGCATAGGGCTAATGATCCTCTTCCTAAACTCCGGAAAACACTTTCGTACAAGGTGCCCGAAGCGGAATTGATTACATTGGAAAAAGAAATAACAGAGTCCATCAGGCAGCAATTCACAGATGCTGTAAACGCTCCTGAGCCCGACCCGGCCCGGGTAGCCGAACATGTGTTTGTACCTACATCCATAACAGAAGAAAGAGGAGAACGGCGCCCGGAAGGAAAAGAAAAGGTACTGATGGTTGATGCTGCCTTATTTGCTATCAGCGAATTGATGGAAGATAATGAAGCCTGTATTTTGTTTGGACAGGATGTGGGTAAGCGACTAGGTGGCGTTTTCCGGGAAGCAGCTACACTGGCTCAAAAGTTTGGTGAACAAAGGGTGTTTAATACTGCCATCCAGGAAGCATATATAATTGGTTCCACAGTGGGGTTAAGTGCAGTAGGAGTGAGGCCAATAGTGGAAGTGCAATTTGCAGATTACATATACCCTGGTTTCAACCAGTTAGTTACAGAAATATCAAAATCCTGTTATCTCTCTTGTGGCAAATTCCCTGTATCAACTGTAATCCGGGTTCCTGTTGGCGCTTACAGTGGTGGCGGTCCTTACCATAGCGGGTGTGTGGAAAGTACCTTGCTCACCATTAAAGGATTAAAGATCGCTTATCCATCTAATGCTGCAGATATGAAGGGATTGATGAAAGCAGCCTATTACGACCCCAATCCGGTTCTGATGCTGGAACATAAAGGCCTTTACTGGAGCAAACTCCCCGGAACCGAGGAGGCAAAAACCATAGAGCCAGCACGCGATTACTTATTACCACTTGGTAAGGCAAACATTGTCCTCCAGTCTGATAAACACTTTGAACAAAATGGAGCATCTGTATGTGTAGTCACTTACGGCATGGGCGTGTACTGGGCCAAAACTGCTGCCAAAGATTTGCCTGGGCAGGTTGAAATCATCGACCTGAGAACATTGTATCCCTTAGACGAGGAACTTGTTTATGAAACTGTAAAAAAGCACGGTAAATGCCTGGTGCTCACCGAAGAACAACAAAATAACTCATTTGCAGAAGCTTTAGCAGGACGCATTTCCAAGGCTTGCTTTCAATGGTTGGATTTGCCTGTAGACGTATTAGGCGCTCTTAATTTACCTGCAGTGCCCCTCAATGTTGGTTTGGAAAGCGCTATGTTACCCAACCCCCTAAAAGTAAAGCTTGCCTTGCAAAAATTGCTAACCACTTAACCACTCCCATCCAGAATCCCTTGCAACGCTTCGGTATTTATATACTTAAAGTGCTTTGCCCTGAAGTTGATAAGACCTTCACTCTTCAGATCAAAAAGAATTTTCGAGACCTGTTCTTTTGTAGTAGACGCGAGATCCGCTATTTCTTGTCGTTCCAGGTGTATACGAATGCCTTTTGCGTCATGTTGGTATTGATAGGCTTTGGCTATTTGAAGCATCGCGCCGGCAACTTTCTGACGAACCGTTTTATAGGCCAGGAATAAAGTACGTAGCTCCACATCCCTTACATCATTAAGATATTGGTTGATGACGCCCTGGAAGAAAGTTTTATCGCTACTGAAAAATTTTAGAAAACAGGAGAGAGGAACAAAACATATGTTCGTCTTTTCAATAGCTACAATTGAAGCCGGGTGTATTTTGTGCTTGTTGTTAATACGATGACCAAACACTTCCCCTGGTTGTAAGAGCCTGATAATCAGAGGTCTGCCTTGAACATCATTCAGCATCACTTTCGCTACACCACTGCTTATAAAGTAAACGCCATTGATCTCTTCATTTTCACGGACAATTAATTCACCCCTTTCAAAAGTGAAATGTTGCTTGAGATCTGAGATCTCCTCAAGTACGTTTTTCGAGCAGTCTTTTAAAAAAGAACAGCTTTTAATGCGGCAAGTGTAACACCTGGATCGAGCCATATTAAAATCTTCTATTAATACAGCCGCCTTAAAAAGTACGAAAACGTAAAAAATGAGAGATTTTCCGATCTTCTGACGGCAGCTGGCTCAATGTTCGTTTTACCTTAGTACCTGTTGCATGATTTACTGTTGCTTTCAACATGACTTTGGTCAAAAGACCGAAGTGTATATACACATTAAAGCACGACGCCCTGTTCCCAGGGCGTTTCTTATTTAATTGATTATCTCCGGTTAAAAAGGATATCCAATCGCCAGGTTATAAATAAGATTGTCCTTTCTCCATTGTGCGTTGCCCAATCTTATTTGGTCGATTACCCACGGGTTTGATTCCCAGGGTTTACGCAAAGGAAAAGCCACATCAAGGCGAAGGACAAATATTTGAATATCCAGCCTTAAGCCTACACCTGCACCAACTGCCAATTGATTTAAGAAATCACTGGTAAATTTTGCTCCGGGTTGCAAGCTGTCTTCATTTTTAAGCCACGCATTACCTGCATCAATAAACAAAGCGCCATAGATAGGGCCGCTGATCCTTGGTCGGTATTCAGTGTTGATTTCCAATTTCAAATCACCCGTTAGATCGGGATAGGCATCTGGTTGGTTAGGTATATAGTACGTCCCCAAAAGCGACCGGCTTCGGAACGCCCTGATACTGTTATTACCGCCAGAAAAGAACTGCTTGATATAAGGTATCTTGTCTGAATTGCCATAAGGTAGTCCATATCCAAGAACAATTCGGTTGGCCCAGGTTGCATTGAGCCCAAGGCGGCGGTAATAACGGAAATCCGCTTCCAGCTTTAAATACTGGTCAAAGGGTGCATTGAAAATTTTTTCTTTACCCTCTCCGTCCTTTTTATTCGTAAGCAGGCCTGCCATATTCCCTGAAATATCAACCAGGCCATTGAAATAAAATGAATTAGTCCTTTGAATGCCGGTTGCCACTTGGTTATAATTATACTGGTATGTAGCACCAATAATAAATTGAGAGTCGATGACATGTTTCAGGGAAGGATATTTCGCCACACTGTCTCTATATTCCTGCGTCACTTTTGATGGTTGCACATAAGTAACACTGATAGGATATAATTCGTGTTGTTCAGCCATACTTACTTTCCATAAATAACCATAGGCACCTCGGAATGAGTTAAGTGTATATAACTTTTGTCTTTTTAAAATGTCATACCCAAGTTTAATATTAGTTCTTGGCACATAACCGCCACTTGGCCTGAAATCGAAAAATGGAACAATAAGGCGGGGAAAGGTAAGATTTAGTTCAGCCCCTGTGCGGTAGGTATTATAACCCTTATTAGAGCCACCTCCAAACTGAGCTTCTGATCCAATATAAGCGCTTAAGCTTAGCTGTTCACCTGCGTGGAAAGTGTTTCTTTTTAACCAGGTGCCAGTGATTTGGCCCCCATTCATGTTGTTCGACTTTGTTGTACCCGTGATTTCAGCACGCAACGTCTTTTTACGTAAAGGTGTTAGGTAATAATAAACATCCAATTTGGAAGTGTCAGGAATAGGCTCGAATCGGTTCTTTACAAACTTGAATTCATTTAAATTGATCAGACGGTTCAACGTTTGATTATGATCGGTTCGGTTATACAGATCACCTGGTCTAAATTGCATAATCTTCGTAAATAGTTTAGGTTTAAACCGGTTTCGCTGGTCAATAACATAAAATCCATCATAAAATTTTGCATATGCCTTGTTGGTATCAGTCTTGGATGCATTTATATTGTAACCAGTATAGATATACACATTGTTAATGCGGTAAGCCTGGGTAGCCACTTCAGAGATGCCGGGTTTAACAACCAGTTTCATATCTACAATATGATTGCCGTTAGTGCTATCCACCTTTGCCAATAAGAAATCAGGACTAAAGAAAAAGTAGCCCTTTTCTTTCAGGACTGCATCTATGCGGGTCCGCTCGCCTTTTATAAGATCAAGGTCGAATGGCTGACCTGTTTTGAGCAGGGTTTTTGTTGCACTTTGACGAATTGTTTGGGAAAGCTGACTGCTATCGTCAGGAAACATAATGTTCCTGATATGATATTGGTAATCAGTGCCAGCACTATAGCTTGCACTACCTTTTTTCTTCTTCACTGTGGTATCTCCGGTAACTGCTGCCTTAAAAAATCCTTTATTCTCAAGGTGATTTTGCATCAGCTTTGCAGTTTGTTCAAGATCCACACTGCTCATTAAAACCGGCGGCTCACCATTCTTATCTCTAATTTTCCCAAAAAAAGAATTAGGCTTTGACTTCCTGAAAAGAGTGTATAGTTTAAGTTTAAAAGGAATACCTAATAGTCTTGAATTAGGCTTAGGGCGTGCCAGGCCTTGTAAGTCACTAACCAGCACCTTTTTATGTTTTGATGTAAGTTGCGGGCCTTTGACTTTTATGCTCGCGCCAGTGTATAGTTTCTCACCTTCAGGCAGGCTTTTGGTAACATTGCAGGCTACCAGCCAAAAACAGAGTAACAGAAAAAAAATATTGTAATGCTTCTTGATCATTTCCGTTTTCATTGTTTATGGTATCGAGTTTATGGCTTCATTGTTTGGAGGAACAATAAACCATCCATCAAAAACCTTCTCATTGCACTTTAGGTTGTTGCATATTTGCCTGTCTTTGTGCTGCTCTTGCAGCTTGTTTCTTTTGACTTTCGAATATTTGGCGGAAACGGTTATAATCTACCGAAATACTAAAACCTAAACCGGTTTCAATAATGTAGCCGTCTACAGAACCTTCGTATTCATCTTTACGGTAAAAGCGCAGCATGTATCGCCCATCCTTGCTCAAATGGTAATTGACAGAGATATTACCTGCAATATTGCTCGATCGCTGGTTCGATTGCTGTGGCCCTTCCAGCAAAAAGTTGCTGCCTACGGTAACTGTTAGCCGGTCGCTCATCAGCCGTTTACTAACACCAACATTTAAATCTGTCCGATCACGACGGGAGCCGGTGGTATAATCATCACTGGAGGCTACATCAAAGTTTAAGTCAACACCTTCAATCAGCCCCGATGCCAGTTGGTTCAATTGTTCTGTTAAGAGCTTACTTACACTTTGCCTGGCAAAACTTTCTGCATTAAAGCCTCCTCCGCTAGACTCAAATGGGTTTTCACCGACAAACCGGTTTAATAACAATAAAGCAAGAACCTGCTTGTTCAGTTCCGAAGATTCTTGCCGTAACTGCGTCAGGCTTGTATTTACTGTACTAACTACGTCATGGGAAACATTGTAGTTTTTATCTTCCGGTAACAGGATATCAAATGCTATCTGCGGTTTCATCAGGTCACCGGTAAGTTTCAGCTTTAGCTGGAAAGGAAGTTTTTGCAAGTAGTAATTGCGTTGTTCATCAGGGACCACTCCTGCTACCAGGTCGAGCGGGGCCGTGTTGGCAATATAAACGGCTGTAATATCAACATCTGCATTGGTAGGCTCGCCCAGCCAAATGATCTTACTGCCTTTCTCAATGTTAAACTTTCGTTGCAGGAAGTTGAAGGTTAATTGGTAACCTCCTTCCTCAATTTCATAAGTGCCGGTAAGTGTAGTTTTGCCACTTGGATCAATACCTGCAGTTAATTGAGCTGTGCCTCTCAAATTCAGGAAATCTCCATTGGCCGCATCAATCACAATATTAAAATTGGCTTCTTTCTGAATTTCTATATTGGCAGCAATGTCAAAACCTAAAATGGCAGAAGTATTTAGTGAGTCATAAGCACGGAATAGCGAATCATTCTCTGGTGCCTCCAGGTCAACAAACTCTACCACGCCTTCTCTATCAGCAACACCCGGTTCAACCTGCGGCACAACAAATGTGATATCAGTTCCATCATTTATGGTAACATTTCCGTCTATAGCAGGCTCTGCTTCTGTGCCGCCAATGTGCATTCGGGAAGTAATGACCATATCGCCATAAAACATCTTGTTGTCTTTTTTGGTGGTGTTGATCACTTTGAAGTTGTTTGCCCTTACATTAATATCAAAATTGTAGTTGATGAAGTTGGTCGTCAACATATCGCCATCCATCGTAAGTTCATTATTGGTCGAATCCCGGATGGTAAATTTGTCAAAGTGTATGCCCTTTTCCGAAATTTGCACTGTCTCGTTATTAATCCTAAGTGGTCCTCCTAGCAGGGTGGTAGAAATTTTGGAACTATCAAAGTTGATTTTTCCCTGCACTAGCGGTTTGCTGGTTGTCCCGTTAATGCTTACATCTCCATTAATAGAGCCGGATGCTGATTTAATAAATCCACCTGATATGCCTTGAAGTGCAGCCAATTCAATTCTGCGAATGGCCAGATCAAGGTCTAAAGCAATATCGTTGCTGCCTTGAGGCTCGAAATATCCCGTTAGTGAAACATCATTTCCTTTGCCCGTAATGGTAGCATTGGTCTGGTATCTGTTACCTTCAGAGTTTACTTTTAAAGCTATATTACCGATAGTATCCTGTTTGAAACTCAGATCAGAAATATTAAGATCTGAGGTAAAAACAGGCTGCTGCATCAGGTTGCGAAGGGTAATCGATCCATTGATTATACCATTTGCCAATAGCGTATCGGGCTGAATGAACCCGGTGATGGTACTGATCCTGAAATTGGTAAAACGCACATCCAAAGGCGGTGCACCTGTTTGGGAGGCACTTTGCAGGCTAAGCTGCTGATCACCTTTTTGCATCACGAAATTGTTGGCGATGATCTGGTTGTTAATAAGAGCAATAGAGTTATTGGGTGCAATGGTCCATGGCTCATAATGCAGCATTAAGTTCTCCGGCTTCAGGCTAATGATGAAGTCTCCGGTTTTGGGCTGGCTGATGTTCCCGCTTAGGTTATATATATCCTTACCATTTTTATCATCAATGCCTAGTGCAAAATCAATAATGTTATTTAAAGCTTTTGCATTGAGTTGTACCTTATAAATATGAATAGAACCACTCTTTAACCGGTCGACGGTACTCGTTACCATCAATCCACTATCCGATGTAGCCACATTCAACAAAGCATGATTGATTTCATTTGATGAATACAAGATGTATGGGGCAGAAATATTAGCCTGCAAACCCTGTCCGGATGAAAGACTGCCGGTTGCATGTATGTTTTCCATATTGGTTAATCCAGGTACAAAAACAGATAGGATAGGATCATAAATAACATCGGCAGTAAAGAAAATATTGTAAGGTTTTACAGCTGTTTTACGGTATGGTGCAACCGAAAAATATGGCTGGATATTATCTTGTAGGATTGTGCCCAGTTCTGTAAGCTGGTATTGTCCCGACAGTTGTGCGTTTATGATATCGCTGGTGAGGTTGATATACTGGCCCGTATCCGTTTTATTGGCAACCAGATGAAGCGTATCCAATGGTAATCTGCTCGTATCCGATACAAACAGCGCATTTGTAATAAAAACATCTGCTTCCAGATTGTTTGGATCTAGTGATGGTATATCTCCTGTAATCTTTCCCCTGAATATTAAAGGTTGAGTGGTAAAGTTTAACGGTAGTGTTTTGATGCTATCTACAAAACCATCAAGCTTTAAAGATGATTTTGCTGCATAGCTGCCAGTTGCAGTCAGGCTAAAATCAGCATTTGGATCATTTGCTTCTGTAGTAACCTTATAGTTGCTTCCATTTAAATTCCCTTTTAGAGAAATGTTGTGGTATTGGTAGTTATTAAATCCCAAACTGTTGATCACGCCCCTGAAATCCGTACGCATGGCATCAGGTGTAAAGCCTTTGCCATTGGCCGTAAAAGTGCCCGTTAAAGAGCCCATTTGAGGATTACGTAGAATCTTACCTAACTGCAATCCGCTGGTGCGTACCTGCGCATTGTAGGTGGCCGAAGTTGGATTGGTAAGATTGCTGAAATGTCCATTTATCGTGGCAGATCCTGAAGATGTGTTTATGCGCAGGTTGGTAAGTAAGTTAGACGCATTTCCGGATAAGGTGCCTGATGCATCAATAGTTTCAGGCAGGTTGATCTGGTCTTTGGGTAAGCTTGGACCGGCAATTGTCGCAATATCATTTCTTGTAGTGTGCAGCTTTCTGATCGTGAAAGTTCCTCCCGCCTGGTTAGGATCGGTAAGACTGGCGAGTGTGCCCGACGCATCGATTTTTGTGTTTTGGAAACCATCAAATTGCAAAGCTTCAACATAAAGGCGATTCATAGTTCCTGAGGCCTGCATGTTCAAACGCCATACATCATTGGGATTTTTAAAAGCCGGGTTGGACCGCAACTGTGGAGCGAATAGTAAGATGTCCTTTACTTGTACATAACTATGATCAATATTGACATCCATTACTGTTTGGGAAAGCTGTTTCATCAAGGCATCATATGATGCATATTCAAGCACTATACCACGCTTAAGCTCTGTACCAGGCGTCTTTATGTAGAAGTTTTTTAAATAACTCTGGTTATAGGCATATAACAGGTCTCCCTTCAACGCTTCCAACTGTAAGCCGCTCTTTTCTTTCATGTGCCCTTCTGTAATTCTGGCTCCTGTGGAGTCTGGAACCATGATAAAGTTTTCTGCCCGTAAGGTCAGGTCTTCAGCATGCATATGAGCATAGTCCATACCAGAGGATAGCCTCGGACTATTGTCATCGTCAAATTGGAAAGTGTTATGATCAATGTTTATTTTATCCACTAAAAATTTCCACCCCATTTGCTGTTGCACCGCTACTTCTTGTTTCACTTCTTTTTTTACAACCTTAGCTGCCGGTGCCTTACCAAGCCTGATAACTGACTTGGAATCATTAAGCACTATTTCATCCAGGTGTATAGCATTATTGGCAAGATCAATCTTCTTACCATCGACCTTTAATTGGCCAATGTTGAGAAGTGTGTAGAATGCTGAAATGTCATTAGCATAATTCAGGTCAATCCTCCTCAGGTCAATAGTGCCGAAGTTTAAATTCATAGGTGTCGGGGCGCTGGCTTCAGCCAGGTCCTTACTTATTGGCTCTGGTTCCACCAATGGTTTGTATTGCTTGATCCTGGCTACCATATCGCGCACCTGTAGTGAAGGGACATCAAAATGAAAACTGAAGGGATCAATGGTATCAAATCTTGCAGCCAAGTCTCCAATCTTTACAAACATGTCATTACCCGTGATCATATCATTCAGTGTAAAGGCAACATTGGCCAGTGTCAGTTTATCCAATGCCATCTTCAAGGGCGCCGTTTGTGCTGTGTCAGGTTGAGCTGTCTGCTGCGTAACAAAGGCATCTACAATATATTGGAAATTAAAAGTGGTGTCAGGAAGAACACGCTTGATCTTCGCAGTAATATCCCTCAGCACTAAATCCTTAACCTCGACCTCGTTATTGAAAAGTTTTGATAAGGTGACATTGGCTTTGATTTGGCCTCCGGAAAGTAAGGTGTCCTTCTTCTGATCCTCAAAGTAAATATTTTCCAAATTGATCCGTCCTGTCAAACTAAATGAAATACTGCCAATTTCAACCTCTGTTCCCAACTTTTTTTGCAGGAAATTTTCCACTTTGGTTGTCGCAAAGCGCTGTACAGGAGGTGTAAAAATGAGAAGAAAGAGTACAACTACCAGTAAAAACAGAAAGAGTACGATTTTAAGAAGGACTTTAGCAACTTTCTGTACCAAACTAGTCTCTTTCCTGGTTTCTTTTTGGGGCTCCTTGGTATTCATAAGTATAAAAGGTAGGGCTTAGTCACATAGGGCAAATACCAAGCCTTCATTTTATCTATTGATTATAAAGTGATGAATGGCAAAACCTTACACTGTTGTATTCCTTAAACAGTGGCTCTGTAGAAATACATCTACAACGAATTATGAAGTCTGAAAAAGAGCATAAATTCAAAAAAAAGAGCGATCCTAAGACCGCTCCTTCTAAAACAGTTATAAACACTTAATACCTATAACTGTCATGAATGTTCAATCAAACTTTCATGATACACTCACATTGATAAATGAAACAATTGGTATGCCAAATAGTACTTCTTGTATATACCTAAGAAGTTTAAAAAAGTTGAATGAAGAAAATTATCAGGTAATTAAAAGTTGTGGAAATTCTGAACCAGTTTTTTAAATGTATTTAACTATTCCAACCAAAGAATCAATCAGCATAAACATCCTCTGCAAGTAATTTGAAGGTTTGTGCTAGCGCGACACTTTCAGCCTGCCGGATAACTTTCTTATGGCAGGAAATAACGCCCATTGACATCAATTTTTGCTGTAAAGAGTCACTCATGTCTACAGAATAGACTGCTACGGCAATGTCTTTATACTTATCATGTCTTTTCAAATGATGAAGTATCTCTGCTGCATTCATTCCGGGCATATTGAAATCAAGCACAATAAGCTTGGGGTAAACAGTATTTGTCAGACTGTCCAGGTAAGCCATAAGCTGCTTGCCTGAGTCGAACAGTTTTACCTGCTCATCCCAGCCAATATTCTTAAAGGATTGATACATGATGTACCGGTCATCTGCATCATCATCTGCCAGAAGTATTCGATAGCTATTGTATGTCATAAGCAGGAAGGGGTTAAGGATGTATGCCCAAAGCTAATAGATAACAATTTTACATGTAAAGATGTTTTTCAACAGATCTTACTACGCTTCCAACTAATTCCTGTGCTTGTAGCTTTTTGCCTTCAATGTTCGTTTTTAATCCACTCTTACTGGTATAGCTGATTTTACCATCCGGCAGCAAACTGTACAGCGATGGGTCTTCAACGCTGATTTGCATGGCAAAATCAGATTTATCAATGGTCATTTGTACCATCGATGAATAGGTTCGGCCTTGAAATTCGAAGCTGGTGGTAAAAACTCTGATCATGGTATTCGTTTTAGGATAGCTTTCAGCAGCGCATGGATTTAAAGTTTTTCTAGTCCTGCATTAGCATAACGATGCCAATGAAAAGTGTGATAGGTTAAGATACGGAAAAAGTATTAATTATTCAGTTTTTGGAATTGTTTTTTGGAAAAAAAATTACATAAGCCCAACCTGAACTGCTGCCAACAGTTGAGCAGAAAAAGCCCTGAACACGGCAGTTAATGCCTGCCTATTGCCGAACTTAAAAACAGCCTTGAATAACAGACTAGTAATGTCCCCTGATTTCCTTCCGGACCTTTTCCTCGTAAAGATTCCTTAATTGCTGATGCACTTCTTGGGGAAGCTGCGGTAGGGTAGAAGCCGCCATATTGCTTTGAACCTGCGACAGTTTTGTGGCTCCGGGTATAACAGTGGTAACCTGTGGATGATCCAATATCCAGCGGATTGCCCATTGCGCCATTCGTTCATCTGGTAATAATGCCGCCATTTCGTTGGCAAGACGAACACCTTCCTTGAATGCTACACCTGAAAAAGTTTCACCTGCATTAAATGCTTCACCATTTGCATTATAGTTCCGGTGATCATTCGTGGTAAATGTGGTTCGTTCATTGAATTTTCCTGAAAGCAGGCCGCTCGCCAGTGGTACCCGTACAATGATCGCAACGTCTTTTTCTTTTGCTTTGTCAAACACTTCTTCAGCTACATGCTGCCGGAAGAGGTTAAAAATAATCTGCAGTGATGCAATTCCTTCCTGCTCCAGGCAAAGCAAAGCTTCTTCTGAAGTTTCAACGCTGGCTCCCCAGTACCGGATCAATTGCTCTTGTTGCAGACGCCTTAAATGGTCAAACACTTTACCTGAGCGCATTTCTTCAGTAGGAATGCAATGCAGTTGTTCTAAAAACAATTGCTGCTGATCAAGGTGAGATAAGGAATCTTCTACGTGTCGGCGCAATACATCATAAGTGAAATTCTGTGGCCAGCCATTTCCTTGATCGCTTCTTCTTCCCAATTTAGTGGCTACAAATACCTCTTGATCAACAGTCTTTAAAAATCTTCCGATTACTTTTTCACTGATCCCCATTCCATACACATCAGCTGTATCAATAAAATTTCCGCCCAGATTTACAAATTCCTGCAACAGGGCAAATGCTTCATCATCATTAACCACACCCCAGTCTGAACTGCCTAGTTGCCATGTACCTAATCCAACTTCCGATACTAAGTTCCCTTTAAATGAGCGGTATTGCATTTTGATAATTTTTGTGGCCGAAAGTAAAAACTTCTGAATTGATGTATAAAAAAATCCCGCTTATAAAAAGCGGGAATTATGGTAGGCATTCGTTAGTAATAATAATTTAATAGAGCATAAATATAATAACAATCATAATAAGTATCTAAAATAAAAAGCCCCTTGTAGAAACAAAGGGCGACTAACGATTGCTTGCCATATGAAAAACTTGAATAAAATCATTTCATTACTTTCTGTTGAGCAGAATAACATAATGAAATTTAAATCATGTTTCAGTTATAAAGTTGTATGGTTAATTGTAGTTATGTAATATTTTATTTGGTTTTGTTTTACAAATATAGCTAAAAAATATGTTTTTCATCAAAAAAATAGACAAAAAAATATTTTTTAAGTCCTATCTATTAAGAAGTGTCATATTTTTATTAAGTGTTATGTATTAATAAGGATATAAGCCGCAATAATTTTTGCCCCTTAATTCACTACCTTAAAATGTGGAAAAATTATTTTACCCAATAGACTTAAAAACTTCGAAAGTTTAAAAATGCTTACCTGCCAACAGGTTTCTATCCTCATCAATTAACGAAGCTCCAATAAAAACCAAAGCGGAGAGTGAGCCCGGGGTACGCATAGTCTGGAGCTGCAAGATTGTTGTTGGTGAAAGTGATTTTACTGTTTTGGTAGCGGAATGTATTCAGGTTCTCTGCCCGTATAAAGGCCTTAAAACTACGTATGCGAAAATGCAGAAAGGCCGCTATGTCCGGGAAATTGGATATGGTCACAGAGTCCTGGTAGAAGAACTGTCCTAATACTGGCGAGTAGTCATCTGCTTTGTATGGTGTATGGTAACGAACCTCTAATCCTGTGGCAAGGAAAAGATTCTTAAAGAAATTACCTTCAAAAACAAATCGGTTGCGGGTATATACCAGTGGGACATTCAGGTTCACAGCTCCGGTTTTTTGTTGTAAATAAACATCACTATACCAGTTCCACCTTCTGCCTATTTTAAACGTCGTGGAGGCGCTGATGCGTAGCAGGTTAAAAAGAGCGTTTTCCTGCTGCATCTTATAATAGTTAGTCAGGTATAAATAATTACTCACCAGGAAATAATCACCTCTTAACTGCAATTTGATCTTCGGCACCCATGTGGAGGCAAAGAAATGAAGTGTATTTTCTTTCGAAAAGCTCTTAGACTCATCGAGGTAAAAATTGCTCCTCGTATCATAATTAAAGGAAGGTGATCGGTTCACATTCTCAAACCCCAGCTGAAGACTACCTACTGCAGGATTGATAATCCTGGTAATACTGGCAAGTGCATGGTAATCCCCTGCATTATAGCCATTGAGATGGAGGCTTCCAAAGGCTTCAAAGTCCCATTTCTTGTTGCGGGTGCGGTTCCGGTATTCCCCATGTCCTATAAAATTATGAAGCGATTTTGTGTCTGTTTTCAATTGACCTTGTAGCAACTGGTATTCTATACCTAGTTTCAAAAACTGGTGCAGGTTCTTGGCATCAGGAAACTGGTAAATAGAAAAGTCATTGCTGACTTCGCTCCATCTTTCCTGGAGCAAAAAGCTGTCAGATTGCAGTTTTAGACCATAATATGTACTGTAAAAACCATCGGAATCGGAGTCGGCAACATTGTCGATAAAGCGGTACCGCATCTTCTGGTAACGAAAGGTATGCTCAAAGCGAAGTCGTGGATAAAATAATGGAATTACTGTAGAGTCAGTTACAATGGAATCTTTTTGACCAAGATCATATTGTTGTCTCAGCAAGGTGGTGAACTCGCTATAGCGGTTCCCGGTATTTAATGTATTGTTGAAAAAATCGCGCTGATAACTCGCATCTCCTCCAATCTTAGTAGGAATGTTGAATCGGTCTTCATAAGATGGACTGTTTAGATAGTCTTTATCATTAAGAATACCTCCATTCTCTTCCGATTGCAGCGAATTGCCTAAAAGAATTAAATAATTATTGTATCGTTTTTTGGGTCCTTGGTACCAGGAAGTGAGTAAATAATTATTATGATTGGTCTTTTGGCTCTTAAAAAGACCTGGCGAGTTAATGAGCCGGTATTGTAGTGATGCGCTCCAATATGGTTTTATATTCTGTGTATGTAGAATTTCGATAATTTGTTGCGACTGTCCCCCCAATAAATATCCCAGTTCGGTATAAGGCCGGGTAGTATTGAAAAACCTTATCTGGTCCAGGTTCCATTTATAAATATCAAATGCATGAAAGCCTGGGTCCCAACCGGTGGTTGTTCTGGGAGAAAAAAGGATCGATTTGCCTGCATTTCCTGTATTACCTAAATAAATATCAGTAGCTGGTATAGGAAACCGCCTGGTAAAATCATTCAGCGTAGAGTCAAACTTAAAAGTGCGCGTAGAATCGAGCAGCCTGTAAGAGATAGTAATACTGTCCTCATATTTATCACGGCGTTTTAAACTATCGCCGCCGCCACCACCTCGGCCGCCGCCACCTGTTGGAAGCCTGCGAAGTACCCCGGGCATCTGCTGAGCATTTACATGACCTGCCACCGTTGATACTAGCAGCAAGGTTAAAACTATATAGAAGAAAAGTCGCTTCAAAAAGAAAAATTAAAGAGTTCGGATCAATTCACGGAAAACGGTTGAAAAAATCGGTTCAGCATTTTGGGCTGCTTCCAATACTTCTTCATGTGTAATTACGTTTTCTTCTTCTCTGATACCAATATCAGTGATAACGCTCATGGCAAATACATTCATTCCTGCATGTACTGCCGCAATGGTTTCAGGTACGGTGCTCATACCTACAGCATCTCCACCGAGAACGTGTATCATTTTATATTCGGCTCGGGTCTCAAACGTCGGACCTGTAACGCCAAAGTATACACCTTCTTTTAAAGTAATGTTATGTTCTCTGGCAATCTCTTTCGCTTTTTGAATAAGACTTTTCTTATAAGGCTCACTCATATCCGGGAAACGTGTACCCAGGCGGTCGTCATTAGCGCCGATCAAGGGATTTTTAGTGGCTAAAGAAATGTGGTCTTTAATGATCATAAGGTCGCCTACTTTGAAACTGAGGTTCACGCCACCTGCTGCATTTGACATCAGAATAGTTTCTATACCCAACATTTTCATGATGCGGATTGGAAATACAACTTCTTCTTTTCCATATCCCTCATACAAGTGAAAACGGCCTGCCATAGCGAGTATAGGCTTACCCGCTACATTTCCAAATATAAGTTTACCATGATGTCCTTTCACCGTGGATACCGGGAAGTGTGGTATCTGCTCGTATGGAATCTCATTGACTATTTCAATTTCTTTTACAAAATTTCCCAGGCCGCTGCCCAGTATTACGCTGGTTTTTGTGTTTTCTTGTACGAATTGCTTTAAATATGCTGCGGCCTCAATAAGCTTTTGATAGTGTGTCATAAATCGGCGGCAAAGATAGACGGAAACCCCTAACTCCAATTACTCTTCATGCATTACCCACTCAACCTCTCCCACACTAAAATATTCTTCCATTGAGGTCGCTGTAACGAGTCTGCCATCTTCTGTAACTCCTTTTATATAGGCATCAAATATTCTGGAGCCCTTTCTTAATCTTACAGTTTGGTGGTTTTTGTATAGGAATTTGTGATAGCAGGAAGCGATTTCTTCCGAATTATTTAACAATTCTTCAAAGGTTGTTTGAAGTGTATTAATAAGACTTTTGGCCATCTCTACAGTATCATATCTTCTGCCCGTTATCTGTCTTAGTGAAACGGCTTTGACAGGCATGCCTTCAAAACTGGTTTGATTGATGTTTAGCCCAATGCCGATTACAGCATATTTCCATTCCCTCCCCTGCAAATTGTTTTCAATTAGGATGCCCCCTGCCTTTCTGTCACGCCAGTAAATATCATTGGGCCACTTGATGTAGGTGTCTTCGCCGACATAGTGGCTGTAAAACCGCTGAACACCAATTGCAGTCATCATGCTAAGACGGAAAAGTTGCTCTGGGCGCAGGTTAAAGGGCTCAATGATAATGCTTAATAAAATATTTTGGCCGTGAATGGAAACCCATCGCTTCGATCGTTGTCCTTTGCCCTTTGTCTGCTCATGAGCAAACACGCAAGTGCCATGCTGTGCCATACCTGCATGAACCAGTCCCATGGCATAGTTGTTGGTACTGTCCACAGTGTGCAGTTCAATAAAGGGGAAACCTATCTGTTTTGCTGAAGGAAACAATTCATATAAATTTGAGCAAAGAAAACTATTTCATTGCTTTTCAGTTAACCCCGCTGCCTGATTTAAATGAAACATTAAATTATTGATATTTGGAACCATTGGAAGTATTAACTAGTCGTAAAAGAAAAGGTGTTGCCCGTCTAAACCGCAACTCGAAAATTCTAAAAACAATTATAAAGGCCATTCAGGATAAAAAAGGAGAGCATATTGTTTCTCTAGATCTGCGCAAAATTCCGGAGGCTGTAGCCGACTTCTTTGTGATTTGCGAAGCCAATAACCAGCCGCAAATCCGGGCGATTGCCGAACACGTGGAAGAGGACGTAAAGAAAAAATGCAATGAATATACATATCGGCACGAAGGCAAGCAAGCCTTGCAATGGGTGCTGATTGATTATGTAAATGTCGTTGTGCACATCATGATGCCGGAAAGTCGCAAATTTTACAAACTCGAGGAAATGTGGAGCGATGCGGTTATTGAAGAACACAACCTTTCCTGATTGGAGTTTGTTAAAAAAGCATACTTGCATTTTTAAACTCCTATATTTGGGTTTTTCCCTGAATAATTAATTTTAAGTAAAGACTACAAATGTCACAAGAACCATATAAAGAGGATAATAAATCGAAACTGCCAAAATTTAATAACCGTTCAAATAGCGAAGGTGAGGAAGGGTCTCGTAAGGGCCCAAAGTTTAGCATTTATTGGGTTTATGCTATCATTTTCGCCGTTCTGATAGGTTTCCAGGTATTTGGGCCTTTTTCTCCAAGTACCGTACAAATTGGCCAGGACGATTTTGAGCAAATGCTGAAACAAGGTGATATTAAGCAATACACCATTGTATCCAATCGTAATATCGTACGGGTTGCTCTCAAAAAAGAAGCCCTCCCTAAATATGAATCCCAGTTAGGCAAAGATGTTTCTGAAAATGAAGCAGGTCCTCATTTTTATTTCCGTATTGTATCCGGTGATTCTTTCAAGGATGATATGCGGAAGTTTTACGAGGACAACCCAACTGTTAGCAATGTAGGTGCCGTTGACACTGAAAGAGACTTTTTTGGACCAATTGTTACTACGCTGCTGCCAATCTTAATATTTATAGCCATCTGGATACTGCTCATGCGTAAAATGGGCGGTGGCGCTGGCGGTGGCGGTGGCCCTGGTGGAATCTTCAATATCGGGAAGTCCAGAGCTACTCTGTTTGATAAAGGCACCAGGGTGAACATCACCTTTGCTGATGTGGCGGGCCTGGATGAAGCCAAAGTGGAGGTAATGGAAATTGTTGACTTCCTGAAGAATCCTAAAAAATATACTTCCCTGGGTGGTAAAATTCCGAAAGGAGCCCTGTTAGTTGGACCTCCAGGTACTGGTAAAACCCTCCTGGCAAAGGCTATGGCCGGCGAAGCCCAGGTTCCTTTCTTCTCGATGTCTGGTTCTGATTTCGTAGAATTGTTTGTGGGTGTGGGCGCCAGCCGTGTACGCGACCTGTTTAAACAAGCGCGCGAAAAATCACCCTGTATCATTTTTATCGATGAAATTGATGCGATTGGTCGTGCCCGTGGCAAGAACATGATGATGAGCAACGATGAACGCGAAAGCACATTGAACCAGCTTCTGGTAGAAATGGATGGTTTTAGCGGTGAAAGTGGCATTATCGTGCTGGCTGCTACCAACCGTCCTGACGTATTGGATACCGCCCTGTTGCGCCCTGGCCGCTTCGACCGTCAGATTACAATAGATAAACCAGATCTGAAAGGCCGCGAAGCTATTTTCAAAGTGCATCTGAAACCGATCAAATTGTCAGAAACTGTTGATATTCATAAGTTGGCTGAGCAAACACCAGGATTTGCGGGTGCAGATATCGCCAATGTATGTAATGAGGCTGCCCTGATTGCCGCTCGTAAAAACAAAGCCGCTGTTGAAATGGAAGACTTCCAGGATGCAGTAGACAGGGTTATTGGCGGTCTGGAGAAAAAGAACAAAATCATTTCTCCCGACGAAAAGCGCATCATTGCTTACCATGAGGCTGGTCATGCCATTTGTGGTTGGTATCTGGAACATGCTTACCCATTGTTGAAGGTGACCATCGTTCCCCGCGGAACAGCAGCTTTAGGATATGCACAATACACGCCTAAAGAGCAGTACCTGTACAATACCGATCAGTTAATGGATCAGATCTGTATGACTTTGGGTGGCCGTGCTAGTGAGGATATTTTCTTTGGAAAGATTTCTACTGGTGCTCAAAACGACTTGCAACAGATTACCAGAATAGCTTATGCAATGGTTACTGTATACGGGATGAGTGATAAAGTGGGTAACATTAGCTTCTACGACCCGCACCAGGAGCAAACTTTTACGAAGCCTTATTCCGAAGAAACAGCCAAGATGATCGATGAAGAAGTGAGGGTGGTGATCGAAGACGCTTATAAAAGAACCATCCAGCTACTGACCGAAAAGAAAGGTGACGTAGAAAAATTGGCTGAAGCCTTACTGGAAAGGGAAGTTCTTTTCCAAAGCGATGTAGAAAAACTGATAGGAAAACGACCCTACGAAGAAAAAAAACCGCTGGGAATCGAAGATGACAAACACCATGAAGGTGGCATTAGCGAAGGCGTGCCTCCTTACGATCCTAATGTGATGAATCAGCAACCTGCAGCAAAATAAAATGAGTGCATCTTCAGCGAGAAGTAATATTCTCAAAAAAATAAAAACGGCGTTGGAACAACCAACGCCTTTACCATTTTCTGACAGCCAGGGTAGTGAATCCCTTTTTCAGCCACTGCAAGAAGACTTGATGGTCGAATTTGCCGAACAGTTTACCATCTTACAAGGAAAATTCGATTATTGCCTTAGCGAAGGAGAGCTGCTCTCGCACCTGCAAAATCTATGCTTACAGCAGCAATGGACAAAACTCTATTGCGAAGATGAAAAGCTGCGGGCTTTATTTCCATCTGTTCAATGGAACAACGATATCAAAACCTGTGAAGCCGCAATAACCACTTGTGAGTTGTTAGTAGCCCGAACAGGTAGTATCATTTTGAGCTCGTCTCTCAACCAGCGTATTCCCAGTGTATATGCTCCTGTGCACATTTGCGTTGCCTATGCATCCCAACTGGTTTATGATATAAAAGATGCGTTAGATTACATCGGGCAAAAATACCAGGATAATTTTCCTTCGTTAATAACACTGGCTACTGGTCCAAGCCGCACTGCCGACATTGAGAAGACTTTGGTCGTAGGGGTGCATGGTCCAAAAGAAGTGTATTGTTTCTTGGTGGAAAGTGAATGAGGACGTGTGAAAATTTGAATATTTGCATTCTTTTCAAAAGAAGTATTTCCGCCAATGCAACTTCCTCCTGGTAAAAAAGTATTCTTTCTTTCCGATTTCCATTTAGGGGCACCAAATCATGCCGCCAGCCTCGAACGCGAAAAACTGATCATCAGGTTTTTAGAAGAGATCAGGCACGAAGCTGCTGTGATCTTTATCGTTGGCGACCTGTTCGACTTCTGGTACGAATATAAAAAAGTAGTACCCAGAGGACATGTGCGCCTGCTTGGAAAGCTCGCTGAATTGACCGATGCTGGCATAGCCATTCATTTCTTTGTGGGAAATCATGATATGTGGATGAGCGATTACTTTCAAAAAGAATTGAACATCCCTGTATATTTTGAGCCTAAAGACTTTGAATTTAATGGTAAAAAATTTCATATAGGACATGGCGATGGCTTGGGGCCCGGCGATCATGGCTATAAAACACTGAAAAAGATATTCCGTAATCCTGTTTGTCAATGGCTCTTTGGTATCCTCCCTCCATTCTTTGGTATTGGATTGGCCGATTATTTCAGTCGTAAAAGCAGACAGGCGACCGGTACTTCTGAGGAAAAGTATTTAGGAGATGATAAAGAATGGCTGTTGATTTATTCCAGGGAAGTGATCAAACAAAAGCCTGTTGACTATTGTGTTTTCGGACACCGGCATTTGCCCATTGATTATCGTTTGAATGAAAAAAGTCGCTATATTAACCTGGGTGATTGGATTACATTTTATACCTATGCTGTCTTCGACGGCCATGAAATGCACTTGAAGGCATTTACTGGTAATGAAGACAAAATCTACCGCCATTGAAGAATTGGTTTACCATATTGCTATTGATCATATTGGGTAAAAGTGTATTGGCTCAAGGTGATTCTGCTTTTCAACTGGTAAAAACATACCCTTTTGAAGTGGCTGATGCCATGCTTGACAATCTTGATAATCTATATATCATAACTCCACAGGACCAGCTAAAAAAGTATAATATAAATGGTGATTCCGTAGCAGCATTCAATGGAGTTAAGAGATTTGGCAAACTGCATTCTGTCGATGTTTCCAACCCAATGAAACTTCTATTATTTTATAAGGACTTTTCTCGGATAGTGATGCTGGATAGGCTTCTTACTGTACGTGGAACTATAGATCTAAAGCAAAATAATATTATGCAGGCATCTGCCGTTGGGGCAAGTTATGATAATAAGATCTGGATCTTTGACAGTTATGAATACAAGTTGAAGAAACTTGATGAGCAGGGAAGCCTATTACAGGAAACCTCGGACTTCCGCATCCTCTTTGATCAATCTATAGTACCGCAACAAATTCTGGATAGAGACGGTCTCCTATATTTATATGATACAACCAGCGGATTGTTTGTATTTGATTACTATGGCACCTTTAAAAGAAAGTTACCCCTCAGCAACTGGAACAGTATTGTAATTGCAGGTAAAAATGTCCTTGGTATCAGCAACAATGGTATCAATAACTATTCAACTGCAACACTAATGGAAAGCCGTTACATGTTTCCTCAAAACTTCCTGCGGTATTACCGCTACAGCTTAAGTCAGAATAAATTAATTGCATTATCAAAAAACTCAGTATCCATCTTTTCCTACCGCCACTAGAATAAGAATCCGTTCTTATTCCTGCTATCTATTCTCTATCGCTTCCCCAATATCTCCCCCAAATCCTTTTCAAACATTCCTGTTTTACCATATTCAACAACACGACCAATTTCTTTACCTCCCTTCATGACAATCAAAGTAGGAACATTCGTAATGTTAAAAGCTTCAGATAAATGATACAGCGTCTTTTTACTATGATCAACGCCAATGAAAGTAATACGGTCTGCAGATAAGCCTGCAGCATCGGTCAGCGCATAAAAACGGGGAAGAACAAATTTGGTATCATCACACCATGTACCGCCAAAAGCAATAATATTGATGGAGTCCTTAATGGCTTTGATGGCCTGTAGGGCCGGGGCGTAAGGTGTATACCCTTTTTGATTGTCTGCAAACCATTTAAATGCAGTGTCTTTAGTAATTTCATCTCTGGAAATAAAGCCCTTTACTACTTTATTTCCGCTGCCATCACGGCTGATTTCTGCATTTTGAGCAAAGGAAGTTTGTATCAGTAACAGGGAAAAAAGAACGGATAATAGTTTTGTCATTGTACGCATCTTCCAAAGTTAATCTAGCTACAGCTTCTACTTAAAAATCGAAAGTTAAAAAACTCCAAACTACAAACTCGCTTTCAACTCCAATAAAAACGACCTGATTTTCTGCAGCGATTGTATCATGGCAAACCTTTCATCTGAATGTTTGCTTTTTTTCAAATACTCTTTAGCGCCTTCGATTGTAAACTTCCTCCGGCGTACAAGATCGTAAATAAGGTGCAGGGTCTTTACATCGGCAGGTGTGAAAAAGCGGTCGCCTTTTCGGTTCTTCCTGGGTTCAAGTACATCAAATTCATTTTCCCAATGTCTGATCAGCGAAGTATTCACCTTGAACATTGTTGCAACTTCGCCAATGGAGTAATACAGTTTTTTAAACAATACTTCATCTTCCGGTATTTCAATTTGCTCCCAATCACTTTCTTCCTTCAGCGGTTTACGACCACGTGTACTTTTAGGTTTTTTCTCTTTCTGCGGAGCAGGCATACCAGAAAGAAATTCTTTGGGTGTTTCTTCCGGATCAATAAAATCAAATGTTATTTGTGTAAGTGAATTTGCCATTTCAGCCGCCAAAGTTAAGAAATCAAAATTTGGCGGCTGAAGTTTGCAAAGCGCAGTCTCTACGCCCATCCATTAACTACTTTCTAGCAAACAAACAGTTACTTGGAAATAACAATTCCTTAAAATAAAATTAACAAGTTTTAAAAAGTATTCGCAATTATTTAAAAAGTTAATCTACTTTTACAATAATAATTTTAACTTTTTATAAAAATTAGTAGAAATGTGAGCCATGAAAGGCTTTATAAGGGAATTATTTTCTAATTCCGCTCTTCATGTTCGCATTTTAGCTTGCCAATGAAAACTAGTTTGCCCTATACTCAAAACTTTATCGACCCGATAATAAAAACAGATGTCATTATTGAATCATGCCTTGCCTCTTTTTCGGCAGGGCAGAAGCACCAACTATACGCTATTGACACTTTCTTACCTGGCATAGCCCGTTTTTTGGTAAGTGCTCCCGTTGAAATATTTCTCCCTTCAAAATTAAAAATCCCATAAAACGCCTATGAATTAGAAATGAATAACACAATGACTTTAAACTACAACTATTTCTTATTAAATCAAAAACAAGCTGATATGCCAAAGCATTACAATTGCTATCAACAAAAAACAAAAAGTTGGAGGAATCCAACCAAAGCGCTGCTTCGCTTACTCATGGTATTTTTTGCCATACTCACAACACAATTTGCCTTTAGTCAGTTTAAAGGAAAAGTTACCGATGAAAAAGGAAGCCCCATGGCGGGAGTTTCTGTAATAGTTAAAAATGGTAAAGGAGTGGTTACAGATGCAAACGGTGAATTTAATGTAAATGTAAAAAAAGGAACATCTATCACATTTTCGTTCGTCGGTTTCGAAAGTCAACAGGTAGTAACAGGAACATCCGAGTTTATTTCCGTTAAATTGAAACAGGCTATTCAAAATATGGACGACGTAGTAGTTACAGCCCTTGGTATCAAAAGAGAAAAGAAATCCTTGGGATACGCTATGTCTACCATTAAGGCGGCTGAATTGGTAAAAACCGGGAATACCGTGAACCCCTTGATGTCGTTGTATGGTAAGGCCGCCGGGTTAAGAATCAGTAGCACCAATACCGGACCTACGGGCGGAACCGTTATCAATATCCGAAATACGGTTTCCTTAAACGAAGGTTCCAGGACAAGACCCTTATTTGTAGTGGACGGAATTCCCATTTATGACCAAAATACCTCAACCAGCTTGAACGATAGGGATGGACGCGACAGAGGTACAGGTATCAATGATATCAATGCTGAAGATATTGAATCAATAGAAATCCTGAAGGGCGCCAAGGCTGCTGTACTATATGGTTACAGTGGCGCGAATGGCGTAGTATTGATCAATACGAAAAACGGTAGCGCTCAAAAAGGAGTTGGTATTGATTTTAGTACAAACTATACCTGGGATAACGCAGCGTTTCAACCGGAGTTTCAGAATATTTATGGTTCTGGCGGCAACGTTGCATACAATAGCATAGATCCGGCGATGACTGATGCAAAGGGATTCAAATATGAGATGATCAATGGCGTTAAAACCCCTGTTTTCTTTAATTTAAGTGGTTCTTTCGGACCTAAGATGGATGGTACTCAAATCTATTGGTATGACAAACAAATGAGACCATATACGCCACAGCCAAACAACTACAAGGATCTGTTTAATCAAGGTCACCTGCAAACTACCAATGTTGCGGTATCTAATGGCGGTGCTTGGGGAAATGTTCGTTTGGCCTACTCTAACAAGAAATATGAAAGTGTGATGGTTGGCGCAAGTCAACAAAATCATATAGTTAGTTTCTCAGGCAATTTTAATCCAAGTAAATTCTTGAAAGTTGGCTTTAACTCTAACTATTATTATACAGATAATCATAACGCTCCTTTCAGAATGCAATCTTTTGCGACTTACGGTATAGCTCGTGATTTAAAGACGGATCTGTTAAGAGATAACATTACTGATGAAAGTGGCAATTATTCGTATTTCGCAATGAATAAGGATATTGCCAATAGAGCTACCGGTACTATTTCCGGAACATTGGGGGGTGATTATTTCTGGTCTCAAACGCGCAACACCTACGATGAATTAAGACATCACTTCATTCAGTCTATTAATGCTACGGCAACGTTTACAGACTGGTTAAATCTTTCTGTGTTGGGTGGATTTGACATGACCAGGATAAACGACATCGTTAAAAAGAACTTTACACGACCTCTTTATATGGACAACAAGCAGGGCTATTTTTCTGAATTGAACAATCAGCATAATTCAATTTATGGCCAGGCTTTATTAAATGTAAACAGGAATTTGAACAGAGACTTCACCCTGACAGGGTCTGTGGGTACAGCGTACAGATACAATATGGATAGGTCTTTATCTGGGTTAACTCAGAATTTTGCTATAGAAAACCTGTTTAAATTCAATAATTCTACCGATGTGGCTCCTTATACAGGTGGAGGAGATGAAGGTGACGACGTAACGTATAGTGCATTAGCGTCTGCAAACCTCTCTTATCGTAATTTCCTGTTTTTAGAGTTGCAAGGACGGAATGACTGGACATCCATTCTTCCTCCATCCAACAATAGTTATTTTTATCCAGGAGCCAGCGTTTCATGGATCGCTTCTGAGCAGTTAAGACTTCCTTCTGTTATTAAGTTTGCTAAAGTGCGTGCGTCAATAGCTGATGTAGGACGTCCGGGAGAAAGATACTTTGGTAATAATACTTATGGCAATGGTATGTATGGTGCTATACCATTTGCTACCGCTTCTACTACATTGCCTCCGGGTTTTGTTAAGGACGGACAACTGATATTGAACTTGCAGCCGGAGAAGAAACGTGAAACTGAATTTGGATTTGAAACCAAGTTCTTTGAACATAACCGCCTGGGAGTAGATGTTTCGTTCTATCAAAGCTATATGTATAATCAGATCATATCGCTGTCGGTGCCTCAATCATCCGGTACTGCTGCCATTAGAACCAACGCAGGAGGTATTCGCAACAGGGGCGTTGAATTGCAAATTACCGGTACGCCTGTCCTGACCAAAAAATTCGCTTGGAATACCAGCTTGAATTTCTCGATGAACAAAAACAAGATCATGGAGCTGGCTCAGGGTGTTAAGATCCTGCCTTTATGGGGTATTAATGGAGCTTTCTCCCGTGCCGTTGTAGGCGGTGAATATGGTGAAATTTACATTGCTCCCTGGAAACGGAACAAGGATGGTAAATACATCGTTGGTAGCGATGGTATTCGCATATTTGATAAGGACAATCTTAAAAAAGTGGGTGTTACGTTACCTAAAGTATTGGGTGGCTTTAACTCTAACCTTAAATATTCAGGCTTTAGTCTTGATATGGACTTTGATTGGCAGTTCGGAGGTACCTTGATCTCTCAAACCAATATGTTTGGCCGTGGAAATGGTACGTTCAAGAGCTCTTTACAATACAGGGATGAAGCCAATGGCGGATTGCCATATTATGTAAACAACTCCGGCGCTTATGTATTGTTGAATTCTCACACAGCTGCAGTGCCATCTGATTCAAAATATGGTTTTATATTCCACGATGGAGTTATTGTTGATGGTGTAAAAGAAGATGGAACAACCAAAAATGACAAGCTGATTAGTGCCCAGGCTTATTATGAAAAAACCTATTGGCAAGGTGGTATGGATATCACTGAAGATGTAATTTATAAAAGTGATTACATCTCGCTCCGCCGCGTAACGTTATCTTACGATTTGCCTTCTAAATTAGTTAGAAAGGTAGGAATTCAAAAAGCAAATTTGGGTCTGTTTGCGTTTAATCTGGCTTATTTATACAAAGCCCTGCCTAACGTAACACCGGAATCTACTGGCGGAACTAATGAATATATGGAATCTACCAACTTGCCGGGTGTAAGGTCGATCGGATGTCAATTGAAATTAAGTTTTTAATCAGTAAAAATATTTGCAATGAAATATAAAGTAACTCTGCTCTCTTATTTGTTAGTAGGAATGGGCATTTTTGGTACTTCCTGTAAAAAAGAATTGGAAGATAAATTCCAAAAACCCAATGCCCTGACAGATGCTTCAATAGAAACATTGTTTACAGGAACACTTCAAACCTGGGGGTTATACCAACCTGTTTACGGTGATGAGTATCACAACCTGCGTAATATGAACCGTTTGTTAGGATTGGGATACTATAATGGAGAAACTGATGGTAAAAATACAGCACCTGATGGAAGTATTACTATGTATAACGACTGGTCGGGTGGTACGCTTAGAAATACCCTCTACAATCGTGTATATGTTGATTCATATAAAAATATCCCTGTTATTAATCTGAAACTGGGTAATTTAAGCGGTGAAGAAAGAGACAATTATTCTGTGTACGTTAATTGTATCAACATAACCAGGGCCTTCATGTTCCAAAGGGTAACAGATGTGTACAACTCTATCCCTTACACTGAAGCTGGTGGTGCTTATGATGGCAAGTTCTGGCCTAAATATGATACGCAAAAGGAGATTTACTATGATATGTTAGCGCAATTGAAAACTATTGCAGGTAAACTTCATGGTTATACTTTGAATCAGTCTCAGGCGCACAAAAACTTCCCTGTTTACGACATCTTAAACGATGGTAGTGTTGCTAAATGGGAAAAATTCTGTAACTCTCTACGTCTAAGAATGGCCATGCGCCTTTCAGTAGTAGACCCTGCTAAAGCACAGGAAGTAATTGGTGAATTGCTCTCAACAAATGCACCAATGGTTACTGATGCTGCTGATTTGGTGGGTATGGCTACCAAAGAAAAATCAAGAATCTTTGAAGTATATTGGTACCGTTCATTTAATGAGCGTGTCATTGACCAGGTAGCTCCTTATTTCCTGGTTAACGATGTATTTGGTTATACAAATGGTCCTTCTACTCCTGCTAATCAGGTAGATCCTCGCTTGTATGTATTGTTCCAGCCTAACAAAGATGGAAAGTATATTGGTGAGAAACCCTGGGGTCCTGAACAAACAGCACATATTGATGCTTTATGGCCTGTAGGTAATCCGGATAGACAAAAAGCAAAAACCTGGGATTATGATGATAATACTAATCCTTTCTTCTCTATGTATAACAAAATGACTTTCTACAATTTTGACAGAAAGTTCCCTGTATTTACTCCGTCTGAAACGCATTTGTTACTTGCTGAGGCCGCATTGCGTTTCCCCGGTGTTGCAGGTGGTATAAATCCAGTACAAGAGTATAAAACTGCTATTGCGCAGTCTATCGACTGGATGTATAGTGTAAATAACAGCAACCAATATAGTGTGTCATCAACTCCTTCAATACCACTGAATGTGGTGCCAGGATCTCAATATCCTAAGCCTGCACAGGCAGTTATTGATGCGTTCTTGACAACAAAGTCTGCTTACTTTACAGGATTGACTAAAGATGGTAAGATCAAAGAAATCTTCTATCAAAAGTTTGCGCACCTGAATATCTTAGGTCAATACGAAATATGGGCAGAAGCAAGAAGATTGAGAAAAGAATATGGCAACTTGTTGCCTAATTCAACTAAAATGAAATGGATCGAAAGATTTATGTATCCTGAAAATGAGCCATCTGTGAATCCAGAAAAATTCGATGCAGTGAAAGCACAAAACGACTACTTCACACCAGTTTGGTGGACAGGACGTTAATTTTTATTTTCGAAATCAGATCAATAAAAAACCACCTAATTATTAGGTGGTTTTTTATTGATCCTAATAATATATTCCATTCATCCGCAGTCTTAATCAAAACTCTGGTTCGAAGCCTGCGCTCTTTTCAGCATTTCATTAAATTGCCCAGGAGTAAGGTCTTTATAAAAGAAATATACCGGGTCTAACTTCTGCCCGTTTTTATGCACTTCATAATGAAGGTGTGGACCAGTAGACTTACCCGTTGATCCAACATATCCCACAACTTCTCCTCTTTTTACACGTTGCCCGCGCCTTGCTTTCACCCTCACCATGTGCCCATAGAGCGTCTCATAGCCATAGCTATGATTGATGACCACGTGATTGCCATAACCTCCATCACTAAACCCTGCCAGTTGTACCACACCATCGGCAGTTGCGTAAATAGGGGTGCCCTGCGGAGCCGCAAAGTCAAGGCCGGCATGCATTTTTACCGTTTTATAAATGGGGTCGATCCGGTAGCCAAAGCCAGAAGCAACATGATTCAGGTCCTGGTCCCTTACCGGCTGAATGGCCGGAGTTGCTGCTAATAATTGTTCTTTATTTGCAATAAGTTTCTCTATGGTTGCATACGACTTCTTCTGAGCCTCTAGGCGGTTAGTTAAGTTCTTTATGCTAGCGTTAATAGAACTTACCAGTTCGTCATCCTCCATGCTTTCTACCAGGGCCACTTCCTTCTGGAACTCAATGGCCTTAGCACGGGCACTGTCCGGAATCGGTGCCGCTTCAAATATGCTCCGGTAAACATTGTTGTCCCTCTTTTCCAGCTCCGACATTTTCTGTTGCAAGTCGCCAACCTCTTCCCTCAGATCCCGGTAGCGGTTCTTGAGCCGCTCATTTTCAGACACCAACAACTTTTCATGAGGTGATCCCACAAATTGGAAGGCAAAATAGGAGATAATAACTGAGGTAACCAATGCCGCTGCGATAAACCCGAAAATGCGTAAAAGCTTAACCCTCAATGGGGTAATCAACTTTTCGTAACGAAGTGTATGTGTATTATAAAAATATTTTATTTTCTTCATAAGTTGGTAATACCAATCGTTCTGATTTCTAAGCGACCCATTTGTTACCTTTGCGCCTCCTTAAGACCAATAAGGTTGCAAAACCTACCGGTCTTTTAGGGGAAACAACAAATATACTGGTTGATAGAAACTAAATTTCAACCTATTTATTGTGAAACGGCCTAGGCCGCAATGCAGAAACTTATCAATGAATATGACAGCAAATCAGGCACAATCCAGTGAAACCGCTAAAAATCAATTGTCTGCGAAAGCAATCCGCAACAGGTTCCTGGAGTTTTTCCAGTCAAAACAGCACCATATTGTGCCTTCGGCCCCCATTGTAGTGAAAAACGATCCTACACTGATGTTCACCAATGCCGGTATGAACCAGTTTAAAGATTATTTCCTGGGCAACCAAAAATCTCCATGGCCTCGGGTAGCCGATACCCAAAAATGTCTAAGAGTAAGTGGTAAACACAATGATCTCGAAGAAGTGGGCGTGGATACCTACCACCATACAATGTTCGAAATGCTGGGTAACTGGAGCTTTGGCGACTATTTCAAAAAGGAAGCTATTGAATGGAGCTGGGAATTGCTGACGAAAGAATTACAAATTCCTATCGACCGTTTGTATGTCACCATTTTTGAAGGCGACAAAAAAGAGAATCTGCCTAAAGATGAAGAAGCTTACAATGAATGGAAAAAATGGATTGCCGAAGACCGGATTCTGCTGGGTAATAAAAAAGATAACTTCTGGGAAATGGGCGACACCGGCCCATGCGGTCCCTGCACCGAAATTCACGTAGATACGCGCCCTGACCAGGAAAGAGCCTTGGTTGATGGCAAAACCTTTGTCAACGCCGACAACCCCCAGGTGATCGAGATCTGGAACAACGTGTTCATCCAGTTTAACCGTCTGAAGAACGGTAGTCTAGAATCGCTGCCTGCAAAACACGTAGATACAGGGATGGGCTTCGAACGCCTTGTTCGCGTGCTACAGGGTAAAACTTCTAATTACGATACCGACGTTTTCTCAGGTACGATCCAAAAAGTAGAAGAGCTCACTGGCAGGAAATACAATGCTGCTGCTACTCCTGATTCCGGACAAAACTGGGGCGAAGCTGTAGCTTTCCGTGTAAATGCCGACCACATCCGCGCCATTTCATTTACGATCGCCGACGGCCAGTTGCCTTCTAATACCGGCGCTGGTTATGTGATCCGTCGCATCCTGCGCAGGGCGGTTCGTTATTACTATACTAATCTGAATTACAACCAGCCCTTGTTGTATCAATTGGTTCCTGTGCTGGCTGATCAATTCGCTGACGTTTTCCCGGAATTGAAACAACAGGAGCAATTTGTAGCAAAGGTGATCCGCGAGGAAGAAGACGCATTTTTAAGAACACTGGAAAAAGGCTTGAAACGCATTGAAGATATCATCAGCCATACAAAGCAAACCATCTCCGGTAGCGATGCCTTTGAATTATATGATACCTACGGCTTCCCCTTCGATCTGACACGTCTGATTGCTTCTGAGAGAGGGCTCACTATTGATGAAGTTGGTTTCAATGCTGAAATGCAACAGCAAAAGCAACGCTCACGTGCTGCTTCAGCCGTTGATACCGGCGATTGGATCATCGTGAATGAAGGTGGTAGTTCCGAGTTTGTTGGGTACGATTCTTTAGATACTAAGTCCAGCGTACTGCGTTACCGCAAAGTGAAAACCAAGGGAAAGGACTTATATCAAATCGTATTGAATAAAACTCCTTTCTATGCGGAAAGTGGCGGACAAGTAGGGGACACTGGAACTTTGACAATTGGCAATGAACAACTCGAAATTGTAGATACAAAGAAAGAAATGGACCTGATCGTTCATTTCACAGAAAGCCTGCCTAGCGAATTCAATGGTGAAGTAATGGCAGTTGTTGATGCAAGTAAAAGGAAGAAGACCGCCCTGCATCACAGCGCAACCCACCTGATGCATGCAGCTCTTCGGAAAGTATTGGGGACACACGTGGCGCAAAAAGGCTCACTGGTGAATGCTGATTACCTGCGTTTCGATTTCTCTCACTTTAGCAAAATGACCTCCGAAGAAATTAGTCAGGTGGAAGCAATCGTGAATGAGAAGATCCGTGAGAATATACCCGTTGTGATCAAGCAGATGCCTAAGGATGATGCTATCCAATTGGGTGCCATGGCCCTGTTTGGTGAAAAATACGGCGATACTGTTCGTGTCATAGTGATGGACCCAAACTACTCAATTGAGCTTTGCGGAGGTACCCACGTTGGAGCAACAGGCGAAATCGGTTTGTTTAAAATTACTTCCGAAGGTGCGGTTGCTGCTGGCGTTCGTCGTATAGAGGCTGTTTGTGGTATGGCCGCCGAACAATACGTAAATGAGCAATTAGCCCAACTGCAACAGGTAAAAGAAGCTTTAAAGAACCCGAAAGATATTCTAAAAGCACTCTCTTCTTTAAGTGAAGAAACTGCGGCCCTGAAAAAACAAATTGAAAAATACGAAGCTGCCCAATTACTTTCTCTGCGTAATGGTCTGCAACATAAATTGCAACCCATTGGCAACGCCAATTTCATTGGTGAGATTGTTGAAGTAAGCAGCGCGGATGCCCTCAAAAAACTGGCATTTGAACTGAAGCCTGTTGTGGTCAGCCACGTCATTGCACTGGCGGCAGCTATTGACGGTAAAGCCCATATTGTACTGCTGTTCGATGATGCTGTAGCTAAAGAAAAGAATCTCGATGCATCCGCACTCATCAAGCAAAAAATTGCCCCGGTTATTAAAGGCGGGGGTGGGGGACAAAAAACATTGGCCACCGCAGGCGGACAAAATGCAGGTGAACTGCACAAGGTGATTGAGGTTGTTAAAGAATACCTGGATCAGGCCCTCTTATAAATAGCCTCATCCTCACAGCATACCCCCAACCCCGCGTTATGGCGGGGTTGGGGGTATTTTATTTTAACAAATGCGAAAGTTTTCGTAATCCAAAACTTATTTTATATTTGAAGTACGAAATTTAACGTAGTGCGGGTACTCGATTGGCCCCCAAACAATTAAAAACTTATTTCAAATGAAACAATTCTTCACTAGGCGCATTTTATTGGCAGGCGCAATCCTGGTTTCAGCACCTGCTTCTTTATTGGCTCAGGATAATACTAAGGACAAAGTCAAAAACACAGACGTAGAGCAGATCATCATTACGCGCAAAGGAGACGACAGTAAGAAAACTGTGATTGAAATTCAGGGAGATAAGGTAATGATTAATGGAAAGAATGTGAATGATATTAAAGATGGCGAAATAAGCGTTCGTCTTAAAAAGGTAAAAGACATGGATGCGCTGGTTGAAGACAAAGTGCGCAGGGCTGAAGAAAGGGCACGCAGAGCTGAAAACATGGATATGAATTTCGATTTTGACTTCGATGATAATGGCAATATGTCTTTCTTCCACGCAGACTCTAACCGGGCCATGCTAGGTGTAATGACTGATACAAGCGCAAAAGGTGCTGTAGTAAAATCTGTAACTAAGGAAAGTGCTGCTGAAAAGGCTGGACTCAAAGTCGGTGATATCATAACTTCAATCGATAATAAGAAAGTTGAAAGTCCAGCAGACGTAACCGAAAATGTACGCAAACACAAACCCGGTGATAAAATCAGCCTCTCAATTTTGCGGGATGGCAAAAAGCAAAACCTCAATGCTGAATTGGGCAAATGGCAGGGTGTGACGATCACAACCCGTGGCTTCCGCATGAAACAGCCTGTAATGCCTCCTAATCCTCCGGGCGTGGACGAAATGCCTTTCTTTTACAAAGAAGGCTATATGGGTGGTAATGGTCCTAAACTTGGCATCTCTATCCAGGATAGCGAAGATGGTAAAGGGGTAAAAGTTTTAGATGTGGATGAGGAAAGCAATGCAGCCAAAGCCGGTATTAAAGAAGGTGACGTTATTACCCGCATTAATGATAAAGAAATTAAAAGTGTAGACGAAGTTGCCAGAGAAGTAAGACAAAATCGGGATAAAACTTCTTTGAACTTTCAGATCCTACGCAAAGGCAAAACACAAAATATTGAAGTAAAAATCCCTCGCAAACTGAAAACTGCCGATCTGTAAAACTTCAGTTCTGGCAACAATCAGGATGCAGAATGGAAAAGGGATAAAATATAGTCTCTTGTGACTCCATCCTTGATGGAAAACCAAGCAGCCCGCGTCTTCAGGCCCGGGCTGTTTTTTTATAATCCCTAATGCGCCGGATTACAAACGTTATCATAATGTGAAATCCAACTACTTCCTCAACCCCAAACCTCAAACTTCAAACTCCAAACCACTCCTCCCATATCCCAAATCATCTATTTTTGCCGCAATGAGTATTTATCAGCAGTACGAAATTGTTGTTGGGCTGGAGGTACATGCCCAATTAACAACCCAGACAAAGCTTTTCTGTAGCGACAATACTTTGTTTGGCGAAGAACCCAATACACAGGTAAGTGTGATTTCCCTGGCTCACCCAGGCACTCTGCCTAAAATGAACAAGGAAGCTATTGAACTGGCGATCCGCCTGGGCTTGGCTTGCAATTGCGAAATCGTTCGCAACAACTATTTCGCCCGCAAAAACTATTTCTATCCCGACCTTCCTAAAGGATACCAGATTTCTCAACATACGGCACCAATTTGCCGCAATGGATACCTGGAAGTTGTAGTTGGCAAAGAAGTAAAAAAGATTCGACTCAACCGTATTCATATTGAAGAAGACGCCGGAAAGAGCGTCCATGATATTGATGAAAAATATACCAGTGTTGATATCAACAGGGCAGGCATCCCTTTGCTGGAAATCGTAACCGAGCCGGACATTCGTAGCAGTGAAGAAGCCTATGCCTATGTAACCGAGCTGCGCAATCTTGTTCGCTACTTGGGTGTATGTGACGGAAACATGGAACAAGGCCGCCTTCGTTGCGATGTAAATATTTCTGTGCGCAAAAAGGGTGAAGAAAAGCTGGGCACAAAGGTCGAAATCAAAAACCTCAACTCTATTCGCTTTATTAAAAAGGCGATTGAGACCGAAAGCAAGCGCTTGGTAGATTTAATTGAAAGTGGACAGGAGGTGCTGCAACAGACCCGAGGTTTCGACGAGGCCTCCGGCACTACTTATGCCATCCGCACAAAAGAAGATGCCGACGACTACCGCTATTTTGCCGATCCTGACTTGCCACCTTTCTTGATCACTGATGAAATGATTGATGCTGTTGCTCAGAAAATGCCGCCCACGCAAAAACAAAGGGTTCAGGCTTTGGTTGACAACTTCGGTCTCTCTAATTATGACGCATCCCAACTAACTGGAGATATTGAATTAGAGGCCTACTTCAAAAAAATAATTACACATACTTCAAATACGAAAGCCGCTGCTAACTGGGTTTTGAACCCTATACGGAACTGGTTGGCAGAAGCCGAGCTTACCGCCGATGAGTTGGCCGTTCCTCCGGCTTCAATTGCTGAAATCATACGCCTCATCGATGAAAAAAAGATCACCTATGGCATCGCAGTGCAAAAAATTCTTCCGGCTTTGTTAAAAGATGGTTCCATTGCAGTAGAAAAATTCATTCAGGAAAACAATTTGATGTTGAGTGATAATAGCGATGAGTTGGATGAATGGATCAATTCTGTCTTGGAAAAACACCCGCAAAAAGTAACAGAATTCAAAAAAGGTAAAAAAGGTCTTATCGGTTTCTTTGTAGGCGAAGCAATGAAGCTGGCCAAAGGAAAAGCCGATGCCAAACTGATAACAGAAAAGTTTACGGAAAAGTTGAAACAGGCGTAAAAAAATCCGGACCTCCCGTAACCCATAACTTTTAATTTGTAACGAAAATGCGAACACTTATTTATAGTTCCCTTTTATTGTTGATTGCTTGCAACAACAATAAACAGTCATCTTTTGAAGTAGAAGGCTCAATCAAAAATTCAGGTGCCAAAACAGTTTATCTCGAAGAGGCTTCTATCGGCTCTTTCAGGCCGGTGATTGTTGATTCGGCAAAACTGGATAAGGACGGCAAGTTCTTAATGGATGCCCTGGCAAAAGAAGAGACCATTTACAACCTCCGTCTTGATGAAAATGTATATCCTGTGGTTTCCTTTATCAACGATAGTAAACATATTACCATCAACGCTGACTTAAAAGGACAGGAAGTTTATACGGTAAAAGGTTCACATGCAAGTGAACAGCTAAAAGAATTCTTACATACCAGTGGTGAAAAACTTCGTTCTATTTACAATTCCAACCGCACCATCGACAGCCTGCAAAAAGCTGCTGTTGGCGATAGTATTATAGGGTTGCATGTAACGGAACATACCAATACTGTCAATGAATTGAAAAAATATACAGCTGATTTTATCAGCAAAAGTAAGAGCGCTGCTTTAAGTGTTTTTGTCTTAGGTACTTTTCAAAGCATGGCTTCCAACCCAGCCTTTGCAATGGACGGATTTTCCAATGAAGAATTGCAACAGTTGATCGGTCAGACAGCAGCTAAATTTCCAGAACATCAGGGTGTTGCCTCCATCAACAAAAGTATGTTGGCAGAAATGCAAAAAGCAAAAGCAGTTGCCGCTTCAAGCCTCCTGAACAAGCCTGCTCCTGATTTTACGCTGCCCGATGTGAACGGCAACCCCGTTTCTTTGTCATCCTATAAAGGCAAATATGTGCTTGTGGATTTCTGGGCAAGTTGGTGCCGTCCATGTCGCATGGAAAATCCCAATGTAGTGCAGGCATACAACAAGTTCAAGGATAAAAACTTTACTGTTTTAGGTGTCTCCCTTGACCGGCCAGATGGGAAAGACGATTGGGTAAAAGCGATCCAGGATGATAAACTCGCATGGACCCATGTCAGCGATCTCAAATTCTGGGAAAGCTCAGTTGTTCCTCTTTATCATTTTGAAGGTATTCCCTATAATGTCTTGGTTGACCCCACCGGTAAAATCATTGCCGAAAGCCTTCGCGGCGAAGACCTGGAAAGAAAACTATCAGAAGTTTTAAAGTAAACTTATCGTTTGAGGTTTATAATTATTCTTTAATAATTATTAAACCTCAAACCCTCTAACTCATCATCTCTCTCAAAACCGGTAGCGTTTTCAAACTGCCAAAGTCCGGAATATGTAAGGCATAATATTGTTCATATGCACTCAAAAGCCTTCTTCTGAATTCCTGGTTTAAATGCAGGTCTTCCAATTCCACTGGATTCATCACTTTTAAAATATAAGAAGTAACCTCGGCTTCCTTATCCTGTAGATAATTAGAATGTTCTGGCGGCCCTGCTACAAAAACACCTTCCTGTAAGTCTAAATAGGGATGCTCTTCAGAAAACTCATCACTGATCCTGAATCCAAAGAACACAGCCAGGTGAAGCGCAAAGAACAGAGGAAAATTAGCAGTAATGGTTACAGAAGCAGAATCCAAATGCAATAAAGCGTCTTCAATAAAGTAAAAAAGGTCCGCATTGGGTTCGGGTTCCTTCAAACATTTGTTCAACAACTCCATCATAAAGAGTGAAACAGCATTCTTCGGAACATCCGAATAGATGTGCTGGTACAAATGCGCCCATTTAAACTCTCTGATCCGCTGCAAGCTGTTTGACTCGTTATGATACACAACTAAGTCCAATATAGACGCCGGTTGGAACATACTCGCCTTAGGGCTGCTCTTTTTAGTAGCCGTTCGTACGCCATTCACCATATAAGATTGTAGCCCGAACAACTCAGTATATATAGAAACCACGAGGCTGGTCTCCCCAAACTTTACATTCCTTAAAACAATACCTTTGGTTTTATGAATCACAGATCGATTATAATGGGGGTAAAATAATAAATGCAAATGTAAACCGCTCCCCCTTCTCCCAATAAATCTTACTTAAAAATCCCCCAAATCCACGGTTGCGGTTACCTTTGCCGACTTAAACCAGTTTCTTATGTGGAAAGCCCTAGGAGAAAATGTCCTCCGCTATCGTTTCGTGTTACTCACCATTTTACTTGCAGCCACCACCTATATGGGCTGGCATGCCAGTAAAGTGAAGTTGAGCTATGAATTCGGTAGAGCCATTCCAACAAATAACCCCAAATACATTGTTTATCAGGAGTTTAAAAAGAAGTTTGGCGAAGACGGCAATCTCCTTGTTATAGGCATCCAAAGCAAGGATATCTTCCAGCAGTCTGTTTTTAATGACTACGTCCAACTGCACAACAACTTGAAAGGTGTAACCGGGGTAGAGGATGTGATCTCTCTTCCAGCCTCCATTAACCTGGTAAAGAATTATGAGACCGAAAAACTGGAGGCCGAACGCATCTTCCCGGAAGGCAACCTGTCTCAGGCCCAGATCGATAGCAGCAAAGCAATTTTTCTTTCCCTGCCTTTTTACCGCGGTCTCCTATACAATCCGGAAACACAGGCCTGGCTTATGGGCGTTCGCATCAATCGCGACCTGCTGAACTCTCCCAAAAGAACTAAAATCGTTGACGACATTACTGCGAAGGCAAATGCCTTTGGCCAAAAACATAATCTGGAGATGCATCTAAGCGGCTTACCCCTCATCCGCACTGAGATGGCCGACCGTATTGCCAATGAAACCAAGTGGTTTACTTTTATTTCTATTGCTCTATCGGCAGTGATCCTGCTGCTTTTCTTCCGTTCTGTGAGCGCTATGTTTCTTTCCCTGGCAGTAGTGGTTATCGGCGTCGTTTGGAGCTTCGGTACGATGGATTTGCTTGGCTACAAGATAACTTTGTTGACGGCTTTGATCTCTCCTTTAATTGTAGTAATAGGCATTCCGAATTGTATTTACTTCCTCAATAAATTCCATACTTCCTTTAGGGAGACTGGTCACAAAGAAAATGCAATAGTACAGATGATTGAGAAAATGGGTATTGTGACCCTTTTCTGTAACATCGCAGCTGCCATTGGCTTTGCCGTTTTCGCCCTTACAGAAAGCACTATTTTAAAGGAGTTCGGTATAGTATCTGGCATCAACATCATGATGCTGTTCTTTATATCGCTCATCCTGATTCCCGCAGTATTGAGCATGATGGGAGTTCCCAAACCAAAACATACACGTTACTTGGAAAACCCGACTTTACAACGTTGGCTCACCAGGTTGGAGCGTTGGGCTATCCACCACCGGAAACTGATCTATGGCGTTACCGCCGTTGTGCTACTGATATCTATAACTGGTATGATGCGATTGAAGAGTGTTGGCTATATAGTAGACGACCTGCCGCAAACAGATAAAATATATACCGACCTCAAGTTTTTTGAAACCCACTTCAAAGGCGTAATGCCATTGGAAATCGTCGTAGATACTAAAGAGAAGAACGGCATAAGGAAAGGAATGCTAAAAACCTTGACCGGTATGGATTCCCTGACGCAATACCTGGCATCAAAACCTTACATCGGTAAACCGCTAAGCATTGCGGAAGGACTGAAGTTTGCCAAGCAGGCTTTCTTTGAAGGCGACAGTGCCAACTTTTCATTACCATCAGAATACGACCTGCCAGCCTTACAGCCTTATCTTTCCATGCGCAGCAGTGAGGGCTCGCAAAACTCATTTACAAAGCTGGTGTCATCATTCATGGATAGCACTCGCCAGCGTGCCCGCATCAGTGTGAGCATGCAGGATGTAGGAAGCGCCCGCCTGCCTTTGATATTAGACAGCATTCAATCAAAAGCCAATAGTTATTTAGATACATCTAAATACTCAATTCAATTGACCGGTACTTCTGTTACCTTCCTGGAAGGTAGTCGTTATATCATCAATGGTCTGAGGGAAAGTATTTTCTGGTCCTTCTTGCTGATCGCTCTTTGTATGTTGTACCTGTTCCGTTCTGTAAGGATCTTGCTCTGTTCATTAATTCCAAACGTAATTCCGCTGGCTATTACTGCCGGTATTATGGGATGGGTAGGAGTTCCGTTGAAGCCTTCTACAGTACTCGTGTTCAGCGTGGCCTTGGGGATTGCGATAGATATTACGATACGGTTTTTAGTCAACTACAAGCAGGACCTGAAAAAGTACGAATTCAATCCCGAGCGGACTGTAATTAATACAATTCATTCCACAGGCTTGAGTATTATTTATACTTCCATTGTGTTGATTGCTGGGTTTGTGATCTTCTGTTTCAGTGGTTTTGGTGGTACAAAAGCTTTAGGTTGGCTCACCTCCTTAACTTTAGTCACAGCTACAATTACGAACTTGGTATTATTACCAGCTTTACTGATCAATCTGAATAAAGGAAGGGATAAAATCAGGAGAAAGACAGGAGATACTGTTGCATCATAAAAAAAGTAAAGACCTATAAGATTACCACAACCTTATAGGTCTTTACTTTTCAAGCGATAGTACCTATTCACCATTCACAACTTACCATTCGCCATTGCCTATTCCCCGCTCACCTTTTCAATGATCTCTTCTGCATGCTCCTGTGTCTTAGGCCTTTTGAATATCTTCACGATTTTGCCATTTTCGTCAATCACAAACGTGGTACGTAAAACGCCCATAAACTTGTTCCCATACAGATTCTTTTCTCCCCATACGCCATACTTTTCAATGATCTCTTTCTGAGGATCTGCCAGCAAAGTAAAAGGCAGGCTGTATTTACTTTCAAACTTCTGGTGACTTGCAGTATCATCTGGACTCACCCCAAGAATTTCAAAACCATTTTGTTTCAGTAAAGCATAATTGTCACGCAGGTTACATGCTTGTGCGGTACATCCAGGGGTATCATCTTGAGGATAAAAATAAAGCACTACTTTCTTGCCCTTATAATCACTCAACGAAACCTTCTTTCCATTTTGATCAACGCCTGTAAATGAAGGCGCATCTTGTCCAACTTCTAAATGTGTAGCCATAAAAAAATTATTTTTAAGTGTAGTTTAAAATGATAATCATCTATCATCTATCGCACCACCCTCCATTCTCGCTCCGTAACATTCCCCGCTTCATCTTCAACAATTACTTTCAATGAATGTTCACCTTGAGGAAACTTCTCATCAAACTTATATATATAAGAATAACCCTTGTCATTGGTAAAGCGAAGCCATTGGCCGTCGACTTCTGCTCTGAACATTTTGATCTCTTTAAAGTTATCAGTAGGAACAAAAACAAGCCTGCTAGCTCTCCTTAAATCGGTTACCGGTGCATTTACCGAAGGAGGCTCTTGGTCTATAAATGCCTGGTACGTACCAAACTGGCGGAACTTCGCCACAAACCAGCCATTCTGCCACTTTGCTTTTCCAACAACAGTACGACTGCCGGAAATACTTTTAATAATTACTTTATCTCTGTCTTCAGGCGCAACAGCAAGGGAAGGCTTTATTCTTACTGTAACTGAATCATGTGATGGAATAGCTGCACTGCAAAATGTATAAACCGGTGAAACAGCATTGCCCGATGCAACACCACTGTTACTGAATGTGATAGGTACTGTATCATAAATTGTATACTCTGAAGTATACAATTCAAAATTGTCCGATTCGAAAATGTTTACATTCTGAGGAACCAATCTGGACGAAGTATTGTTTTGTATTGGTTTGGCTAATGTGCCGTTATATTGAATGTTGAAGGCAAGAACAGAGGTATTCAGTGCTGCATCCATTACTTCTATTTTGATACTATGCATCGTAGTGTCTGGAAGAACAATAGCTGCATCCGGATATGTTGATGTATACACATTGCTGGTATCACCAGGCATCTTGTTTAAATGTTGCAAATAGGGCCCGCCGGCATGCTTATAACGATAATCAATTTGTGCATTGATATACCTTGTTTCATTATAGTCGATGCTGTCCAGTACAAAACCAGATTGGAATACGCCATCTAAAAAAATCTTGGCACAATATACCCCCACAGGATTTGCTGAACCACTAAAGCGGTCACTAGCGCCAATGGCAAAACTGAGCTTGTTGCTGCCTACTTTCAACAAATTAGACATTGCCAATGTGTAATTAGCCCCTGTTTTACGGATGGGAATCATTTGCGGAGATTGCATATAAACGCTTTTGTTTGCATCGTACATGGCCAGTCGTGAAATAGTTGGCGGCACAGCATCAGGTATAGGAAAACCAAAAAGAAGTGGATTCAAACAATTATCAGTCTTCGTATCACGGATTTCAAAATGCACGTGCGGACCTTGTGAGCCACCAGTATTGCCGCTGTAGGCAATAAAATCTCCTTTTTTTACAGAAAATAAAAAGGGGGGTAATGTGAGCTCTACTGCCCAACTTTCCAGTCGGTATTGCTGCTCTTTTATATACTGTTCCAGGGCTGGGTAAAAATCATTCAGGTGGGCATACAATGTGGTGTAACCATTGGGGTGTGCAATGTAAATGGCTCTGCCAAAACCACTTGGTTCGATCTTGACTTTAGTAATATAACCATCCGCAGCAGCATAAACAGGAAGGTTTTCTCTCTGCTGTGTGCGTATGTCCAAACCCATGTGCCAATGGTTGGGGCGCAATTCCCCAAAGTTGGCAACCAATGCCATTGGAACATTCAACGGGTGACGGAAATAGCCATTAGGATAATCTTTCTCTTGGGCTCTGGGAAGTAAAAAAAATAAAAGTATTACTGTGGTTAGGGTTAATTTCATCCAATTCATTCGTGCTTCCTTTCTCTTTAAAAAAACTTGTGCAAGTTAGTTCATCAATCTTTATTCCACCATCCCCCCCACCTAAAAACGGTATGATATTTTATTGTATTAATTAGAGACATTTCTTTAACCATTAAAATTATAAATTATGACTAGAAAGTCTGGTATGGGGCTGGGTAGTCTTCTTTTAGCAGGAGCTGCCGCATTTGCCTATTACAAATACTCTAAAATGAGCGATCAGCAAAAACGTGATCTGGTAAATGGATTGAAGGAAAAAGGAAAGAAATTCTACGATGAAAAGGTTCCCGAAAGCGTGAAAGACATTTTTGCCAAGAAAGCAAGTGCTGCAGATGGTTTTACACATGCATAATTAATTTCATTGAACTTCAATTCTTAAGGGCTGCAGATCGTAGCCCTTTATTTTTGCTTATTGGATAGTTAATCCTGCCGGTTTGTAGAAAAGACTTGACTTTAAAAGCTGCATTTGTCCTACATTTGCACCCCGGATTAAAGTCCGGTTTTTTTGTATATATAGGTGAAGGTTTTTTATCCAACATTCACCATAGACAAACGTTCTTCAATTAGACTATGCCTAAAGATTCATCTATAAAATCAGTCCTCATCATTGGCTCGGGACCAATTGTTATAGGACAAGCGTGTGAATTCGACTATTCCGGAACCCAGGCTGCCAGAAGCTTACGGGAAGAGGGTGTAAAAGTGATCCTCATTAACAGCAATCCGGCTACCATTATGACTGACCCCATGATGGCGGACCGTGTTTACCTCCTGCCTCTAACGGTGGAAAGCATTGAGCAGATCCTGGAAGAAAATCAAATTGACGCCGTTTTACCTACCATGGGTGGACAAACTGCCTTAAACCTGGCCAAAGAAGCCGAGGACCTGGGCATTTGGGAAAAATTCGGCGTGAAACTGATTGGCGTGGATATCAAAGCCATCGATAAAGCCGAAGACCGTGAAAAATTCCGCCAATGGATGATTGAATTGGGCGTAAGTGTGGCGCCTGCTAAAACTGCCAACTCCTTTTTGGAAGGTAAAGAGTACGCTCAGGATATTGGTTTTCCCCTGGTGATCCGTCCTTCATTTACGTTGGGTGGAACCGGTGGTGGTTTCGTGCACGATAAGGACGAATTGGATGAAGCGCTGACACGCGGTCTGGAGGCTTCACCCATTCACGAAGTGCTGGTAGAAAAGGCCGTTCTGGGATGGAAAGAATTTGAGCTGGAACTGCTGCGTGATGCGGCAGATAATGTGTGCATCATTTGTACCGTGGAAAACTTCGACCCCATGGGTGTTCATACCGGAGACTCCATTACGGTAGCTCCTGCGATGACACTGAGTGATTCTGCTTTCCAGTTGATGCGGGATACGGCAATCAGAATGATGCGCGACCTGGGCAACTTTTCCGGTGGATGTAACGTGCAGTTCGCTTTAAATCCAGATACAGAGGAAATCATTGCTATCGAGATTAACCCCCGTGTGAGCCGTTCTTCAGCCCTTGCGTCTAAAGCAACCGGTTACCCGATTGCTAAAATAGCTGCAAAACTGGCTATTGGCTATACCCTGGATGAACTGGAAAACCAGATTACAAAAACAACTTCAGCTTACTTCGAACCAGCTCTGGACTATGTGATTGTGAAAATCCCTCGCTGGAACTTTGATAAGTTCAAAGGAGGAAACGATACACTGGGCCTGCAGATGAAGAGCGTAGGAGAGGTGATGGCAATCGGCCGCAGCTTTACTGAAGCTGTGCAAAAAGCCTGTCAAAGCCTTGAGAACAACGCCGTAGGTCTGGGCTATTATGGCAAAAGCCAGATGCATGCCGAAGAGTTGATCGAATATATCAAGACTCCGAAGTGGGACCGCATCTTCCGTATAAAAGATGCCCTGATGCTGGGGGTAAGTGCAAAAACCATCGTAAAAGCTACCAATGGCATAGATCGCTGGTTTATTTATGAGATCCAGAAATTGGTGAATATGGAAAAGGAGATCGCCAAGTACAAACTGGAAACTTTGCCGCTGGAACTGCTGCGTGATGCTAAGGTGCATGGCTTTAGTGATGAGCAGATCTGCCGCATCATGAACGACGGTACTGAAGATAAATTATACGAAAAGCGCAAAGCAGCAGGTATTACCCGCGTGTTTAAAATGGTGGATACTTGCAGCGCCGAATTCGAAGCAAAAACACCTTACTTCTATTCTACTTTCGAAGCAGGTCACTCCAACGAAAGCAAGGTTACAGATAAAAAGAAGATCATCGTTCTGGGAAGTGGTCCTAATAGGATCGGTCAGGGCATTGAATTCGACTATTGCTGCGTACACGGCCTATTAGCAATCAAAGAAAGTGGCTACGAGGCCATTATGGTGAACTGTAACCCTGAAACAGTATCTACCGATTTCGATATGGCTGACAAGCTTTACTTCGAGCCGGTTTACTGGGAACACTTGTGGGAAATCATCGAGCACGAAAAACCCGAAGGTGTGATCGTGCAACTGGGTGGACAGACAGCATTAAAGTTGGCTGAACGCCTGACCCAGAAAGGAATCAAGATCATCGGAACTACCTTCGATAACATGGACATCGCCGAAGATCGTGGTCGCTTCAGCGATATGCTGAAAGAACTGGATATTCCTTATCCGGATTATGGTACTGCCTATTCTGTAGATGAAGCTGTTGAAGTGGCTAACCGTGTAGGTTATCCTGTCCTGGTTCGTCCAAGTTATGTATTGGGTGGCCAGCGCATGCGGATCGTGATCAACGATGAAGAAGTGGAAAAAGCAGTGGTAAGCATTTTGAAACATGTCCCGGGTAATAAAATATTGATCGACCATTTCTTGGATCGTTGCCAGGAAGCAGAGATTGATGCCATTTTCGATGGCGAAGAGTTTCACGTAATGGGTGTAATGGAACACATTGAGCCTGCTGGTATCCATAGCGGCGACAGTAATGCTGTACTTCCTGCATTTAACCTGGCGCCACTTGTGGTAACAACTATGGAATATTATGCTGAGAAGATAGCGCGTGCACTGAACATTAAAGGCTTGATCAACATTCAGTTCGCGATTAAAGACAGTAAAGTGTATGTAATCGAAGCCAACCCAAGGGCTTCTCGTACTACTCCGTTTATAGCTAAGGCATATGGCATTCCTTACCTCAATGTAGCTACCAAGGTGATGATGGGAGAGAAGAAATTGAAAGACTTTGACTTTGAGAAAAAACTCAATGGTTTTGCGATCAAAGAACCAGTATTCAGTTTCAATAAATTCCCGGGCGTAAGTAGGGAATTGGGACCTGAAATGAAATCAACCGGTGAAGCCATCCGTTTCATCAAAGATCTTAGAGATCCTTACTTCAGAAAGCTGTATAAAGACCGCAGCATGTACCTGAGTAAGTAAGACCGTTGATGGAAGGAAGTAATTTCAGTTAGACTTTATTTCTAAATATTTGTAGACCACAAAAGTTTAATAAACCTTTGTGGTCTTTTTTTATGGCTACTTTAATAGTGTGATTGTAACATAATAGTCCATTAATTCAAGTCTATAAATGTATCAACCATGAACAACGAAATTTTATTCCTGATTGCTCAATTAAAAGATGCATTCGAAGGCGAACCTTGGTTTGGAAGACCTGCACTAAAATTACTGGGAGAGGTTACCGAAGACATCGCCTTTCAGAAACCAAACGGCCAGCATAGCATTGTAGAACTTATATGGCATATGATCAACTGGAAAGAGTTTGCGATCAATTGCCTCAGGCCGGGGAATGAAAAGAACCTTCAATTATTTGAACAAAATGATTGGAGAAATTTGGACCATTCCAATAAAGATCTTTTTCAGGATGGCATAAAAAAATTACAGCTGGCGCAGGAAGAATTAGTAAATATTTTACAAGTGCAACAGGATGATATACTCGAAAATGATGTTCCTGGAAGAACTTACTCATTTAGAAAGTTACTGCATGGAGTTGTGCAACACGACATCTACCACTTGGGTCAGATCGCTTATATTAAAAAGTTGTTGGGGAAATAAAATCAATGTAACTGAAGCTGGACAAGACTTCTAGGCTTTTTCAAATTGAGATAACCTATCCTGTTAATTATATAAATCTGCGGCAATAAAAAAGGCCTGCCCTAAAAAGAGCCGGCCGTTGCTAACCTATGAAAAACACCAGAGCCAAATATAGAGTAAAAACTCTACTCTTGCAACGGCCCACCTAATCTTTTATCAGAAAGATTATGATTTCTGTTCTGCATACGCTCCATTCTTATCTTTTTTACTTCGTCTACAAAGTCCCGTTCGTATGCAAAAACATCATTACTACGCTTATCCCCTACAATAGGTTTAAACTGATCTCGGTATCTGACTCTTAGTTCGGTAACTTTTTGCTGGAGCACCAGTTTGTCATCCTTATTTTCACGGGTTGTCCTTTTTAGGTCATTGTAATAGTTAAAGAACACCGGTTGAAAGCGCTCTGCTTCAGCTTTGGACAAACCCAGTCTACGTTGAATGTATTCTGTCATTCGCCCGGATATCTTATCTCCGTCATCATCTTGAGCAAACGAAGCAGATGCAGTTAATAATAAAATACAAACTGTGTATAATAATTTTTTCATGATCTTCATTTTAATTCATAAACAAGGTCTCGCCATTGCCAGAGGGGACCTGGCTTAAAAAGGCGTCCAATTCCGTGTCTGATACGTCCTTCAACATCTTTTCAATATCCTGGCTTTCTTGATTTCCCTTTTTGGCTGTTTCTGTTCCATTCCCATTTCCAAAAGAAATTGTTTTAATAAATTCCTCAATTTCCTGGTTACTTACGTTTTTCAACTTTTTAGCAATCCACGATTCAGATTGTTCTGTAGGATCAATATTGTTCCTGTTCGAAAAGTATACAATACTGCTCAGTGCAACAATGCCAATCAATACTGCTGCTGCAGCATAGCGCATCCAACTACGATTGAATGAAATAACCTTTCCCTTGGGCTTTGCTACCTTATCAAGAACTTGGTACGGCAATTCATCAAAATATCCCGCAGGTATTTCATATGGCATTGCCCTGCCCACAACAGAAAATACCTCAGGTAAATGCTCTTCCTGTATCAATTCAGGAAGACTTTTGGTTGCCTCGCTAAAGTAATCTTCGGGTACAGAAAATGGCATTTTACGGGAAATCCCTGCCAAAAGTGGTGAAAGAGTAGACAGCTCATCCGATGGCGTAACAGCTTGTTTACCTTTTATTTTAGCCAGTACTCCATCTGCAAAGCGTTCAAAATAACCTTCGGGTACGTTAAAAACGGGCATTTTAACGTTAAAAGGTAAACTGCTGTTCATTTCCATCAATTCGCTTTGTATGTGTGTCCGGCTATCCATATCTCGTTCTTTAAGACTCAATAATTGTTCTTAAGTTTAATGATTTTTGATATAATCTTCAATTTTTTTCACCGCATGGTGATAACTGGCTTTTAGAGCTCCTTCGCTAGTCTCCAACACACGACTCATCTCTTCATATGGCATTTCGTCATAATATCGCAGGTTGAACACTAGACGCTGTTTTTCTGGCAATTGTTGTATCGCCAATTGAAGTTTCCATTCCAGTTTATTGGCATCAAAGTGCTTATCTGCAATAATTTTATTGCTGAGCCCCGTCTCCACATCACTCAGAGATATGGCAGATCGCTTTTTCTGGCTTTCCATGAAAGTAAGGCATTCGTTAGTGGCAATCCGATACAGCCAGGTATACAAACGCGCGTCTTCACGGAAATTTTCAAGTCCGTTCCAAACTCTTATAAATACATTTTGCAATACATCGTTGGCATCATCATGATCTACAACCATGCGTCTTATGTGCCAATAGAGCTTTTCCTGGTATTTTTTTATAATAGTTGTAAAAGCCCGCTCTTTGGTATCAGGATTTCGGAATTGAATCAATAATTCTGCATCACTTTGATCGGTCAATATCATTCAGTAAAATTAAAGATGTAGCAAATGTAATTTTTTCTCTGTATCACTAAATTCCTCCTTCGGTGCTAATGCAAACGTGAAGTATGTATACTCCCTACTTACTCCGTACCAACTCCGTACTTAAGCCGTACCATAGCCGTATCTAAGCCGATGCTACCTCGACCATCCTTCGATCATCCTTCGACTATCCTTCGACCATCTTTCGACTATGCTTCGATCTGAATGGAGTAAATGCTCATAAATAAGGGGAAAACAACCTACAGGCAGAACGCCCTAAAAAGCCCTGAACGGAGTCAATGGAGCTGCACCTAAAGGTACAAAACCAACCCCCACCTTCCAAGTTTTGAACCCCCTCACTTTACCTTTCTCCCATTCGTCATTCCCTTCACTCTTCTGCTGGCTTCTTTTTCTTAAACACATTCTTCAAAGTATTCTTAATAGTCTCTGCAGCCTTCTGCTTTGTGCTGTCCAGTCCATTTCCTTTATCGGCAGAATCTTTAGGACCAAACAGTTGCTTATTCAATTCATTTTTCAAATCATTGGCTACTTGCTTTTTCACGGAGTTCATAGAATCTTTAAATGTCTGCTTGGTACTATCAATTTTCTGCTGGGCAAAACTTACAGCTTGCTGCTTTAACTCCTGGGCCGCATCGCCGGCTACGGCCTTCAAATCAGTTTTAATTACGGGATTCGTAATACTTCCACCCATACTTACCTTCAGGTCCACTACTTCTCCAAGATTTACCGGTATGCCCCTGTTGGATGCTTGGGACGCAAGGTTATTGACAAGAGCATTACCCCCGGTACCAAGATATTTCCGTGGAACTTTCATCGCAATAATATAATCGATGGTCTGATCAAAGCCATGCATGCCGCCTACCTGCATATCAATATCTTTTACCTTGATATCAAATGGCTTTACCAGTACCTGGCCGTTAGAAAATTCAACATGACTCTTCACGTCCTTTAGACTGATGTTCTTGAGTTCATTGATCTGCAAGGTGCTGGCTAATTTCTCTAATGGTTGAAACTTAGCGAGTACGCCCTGGATCAAAAACAAGCTGCCCTTACCCGTAAGACTGCTAAAGTTGGGCATCATATCTCCATTTAGTTGGCCACTCATGTTCATTTGTGATGTAAGCTTCCCTGATAAAAATTTACCGATCGGCATCAGCTTTTGCATCGTGTTATATGCGAAAAAGGCTTTTTGAATATCTACGTCTTTGATGTTATAATTGATACTGATAGCAGGTTGTGCCTTGTTAACTTTTGTCGAATACGAACCATTGAAAGCAATTGTGCCATCCAGTGCTTCTGTTTGTACCTGCTGCAGTTGAACCGTTTCTTCTTTCAACAACAACGAACCTCTTACATTGTTATAAACAACTTTATCGTATTGAACGGCATCAGCTTTTGCATTAACCGTAAGATTCAGATTAGCCGGTACCTGGAAGGGTTCAGAAGATACGCTGCTCGTTGTGGTTGTTGTATCTGTTCCCATCCATTCATTAAGGTTCATTTTATCCGCTGTCATGTTTACCGTTCCTGTCAAAACTTGGTTCTGCAAAGCATATCCAATAAGGTTGTTCAGAACACCATTAGCTGTAAAATGAGTACCCTGGAACTGGGCATCAAGGTCATTCAGTGCTACATTCTTCGGGTCAAATTTCAATTGCGCAGTGTTCACCTTTACACCTTCCGGGTATTCTTTGGAGATGTAGTTCGTGTTCTTAAGATGAACAACTCCGGTAGTGTTGATCTGGTCATATGCCTTTTTATCAATAGCCGCCTTACTACCACTAAATTGGAGGTCTGCATCCATAAGCCCGCTGATACTGGTGCCTGGTTCTAGTTGTACAAACTGTTTGATGTTGTCCAATGTAAACCTTCCGCTTGCCTTTCCGCTAAAGTCTATAGTAGAAACTGGGTTGCGAACCAGTAAGGTAAAGTCGATAGGATCCTTGCTCACTTCAATATGCCCTGATGTAATATTCACAACAGTTGCATCTGCTATACCGCCATTGTTTTCTAATTGGATTTTAAAATTGCCGTTCTGAACAGGCTGGGGAAAATCTTTTGATGCATAATACAAGTTGCGTACATCAAGGAAGCCTCCTGCTGTAAAAGGACCTTTTTGTTGTTCAATAGCGGAAAGGTTCCCCTTCGCAAAAACATCGGCCCATACTAAGCCAGATAACTTAGTAGCCGCATCTAGTTTTACAAACTTGGTCAGGTCAGCTAGATTGAGTTTCCCCTTTACAACAGCATCTATATAACGGCTGGTCTCCGGATTTTTGAACAAGAGCCTGAAGTCGAATGGCTCATTGCCCATTTCCAGGTGTCCCTTGGTAACATCCACTATAGTATGATCTGTGATACCATCCGGGTTCGCTACATGTGCAGCTAACTGTATATTTTTTACAGGCTGCGGCAGATCTGGATATTGGAAAAAACCATCTTTGATTCCTAGGTCAACTTGATATGCTGGTATTTGTTGAGGACTGTAAGTCCCTTTTACAAATCCTTTGAATGATGCTGTGCCGCTGGTCTTTAACTTGTCGAAATCATTCTTATAAATAGCTGGCACAAGCGATAATATATCTTTAAAATCATTGGAAGGAGCATTGAAGCTGATATCCATATTGTAAGTACTGTCATTCAGCAGTTGAAAAAAGCCATCAACCCCTAGCTTTAAATTATTAACAGCGATATCAGCATTCTTAAAAGTAAACTTCGTGGTCTTGTTATCCACTTCTATGTCAGCATCAATATCTGTTTCTGCATTCACCAGATAAGGCATATTAGCATAGGAAAAACTGGCAGAGCCCGCTTTGGTGCTGGTAGAAAGTGTAAACAGATCGTCTGTGAAATTGCCGCTTCCTTCATGATTCAAACCGATGATCTCTGCATGGATGCCTGCACTTTCATCTTTGTAAAGCACATAGCCATCATTGATCTCGTACTTCTTCAGTTTCAATGAAAAAGACGAACTCGTATCTGTTGATACACTGCTCGTAGTATCTTCTTTAGTAATATCCCAGTTAGCTTTGCCCTCTTTATTTACTAATGCATGGATGCGTGGCGCATCAAGGTAAACACCTGAAACATCTATATCTTTTCCGCTTACCAGGCTCAGTAGATTAACAGATGCATCAATCATGCTGGCACTAAGTAATGTGTCTTTCGAAAATTCATGCTTACCTACAATTGAAATATCTTCCAATCCTACCGAGACTTTCGGAAAATGCCGGAAAAAAGACAGGCTAACATCCTTGAATTCAACTTTGGCTTCAACATTTTTCTGAATCTCCGACTTCACCAACTGAATGATCTTGTCTTTGAATAGGAATGGAAGAACAAGTGCCAGAACTAGAAGTACTAACAGTGTAACGCCGGTATAAGCAAGAACTTTTTTCATAAGTGGATAAATTGGCTTTGTTAAAAGAAATGTATGATTTTTAAAGGTGAATTAACATCTAAGCTAAGTACTATCTGCTTTAAAAGATTGGTAAAATCTCTTTGAATATACATTGTTTTCGATGGAAGGGCTTTACCTGTTTGCAAATTCAATCAAAAAGAAAGCAGGCACCAGGCCTGCTTCTATAAACTAATGATTTCTAATCACAATATCAGGATATCTTTCTTCACCAAATCCTCCCGAACCAGTTTCTGATTAATTCAACTGCGACTTCGGTTCACTAAACATTTGCTCGTCTTTCTTCAACTTCAACTCCCATTGCCATGCAGTAAGCATCATATCATCGAGGCCAAATTTTGGATCCCATCCTAATTTACTTTTTGCCTTATCGTTATTGGCATAAATAGAAATTACATCACCTGCACGACGGGCTCCTATTTCATAATTCAATTTGAGCCCTGATACTTTTTCAAAAGCTTTTACAGCTTCCAGTACGGTGACACCATTGCCAGTACCAAGGTTGAATACCTCTACACCATTTTCACTCTTGCCATCTTGCAAGTATTTGATAGCCAGTGTGTGTGCATTAGCAATATCACTAACATGTATAAAGTCACGAACACAACTGCCATCTCTTGTATGATAATCATTGCCAAATACGGTCATCTTAGGCAGCTTGCCAATGGCTGTTTGCGTAATGGCCGGAACTAAGTTTTGTGGCTTGCCTATGGGCAACTCCCCAATCTGAATAGAAGGATGTGCTCCAACTGGATTAAAGTATCGTAGCAATATAACCTGTGTTTGAGGATTGCTTTTTTGAAAATCCCTCAGCATGCCTTCTCCCATTTGCTTGGTATAGCCATATGGAGATTCTGCAGGTTTGGTTGGCGTTTCTTCCGTTACGATGCTGTTATCTGGATTACCATAAACTGTGCAGGATGAAGAAAATACAAACCAGGGGATGTTAAATTCCTGTACGCATTTTAAAAGGTTGATAAGCGATACTAGGTTGTTTTCGAAATACATCAGGGGCTTTTCAACCGATTCGCCTACAGCCTTATAAGCTGCGAAATGTACAATGCCTGCAATGTCTCTGTTTTCCTGGAAAATTGCGTAAGTATCGTCGTAGTTACAAAGATCAACTTTATAATTTTTAACGCTTTTACCTGTGATTTCTTCTACGCCTTTCAAAATGAGCGGATTAGAGCGTGAATTGTTATCTACGCAAATCACATCAAAACCGTTTTCTATGAGGTCAACCAACGTATGAGAGCCAATATAGCCGCATCCGCCTGTTACTAAAATTTTAGCCATGGTTTGAATAATGTGTTGAGCCGCAAAAGTCGGAAAAAAGTCCGATACTCATCAAAGTCCCAAAATCTGTATAAACCAATAAAAATGCCGGCTACAATACCGGCATTTTTATTATATGTGAATTATTACAAAGATTACAGAAACAGGCGTACAATATAAAATATCCCTGCCGCAACCAAAGCACTAACTGGAATCGTAAGTATCCATGCCCAAAGCAGGTTAATAGTAACGCCCCAGCGTACTGCAGATAGGCGCTTGGTAGCACCGACCCCCATAATAGAACCGGTAATGGTATGTGTTGTACTTACCGGAATTTTCAATGCTTCAGTTGTGAACAAGGTAATAGCTCCAGCTGTTTCGGCAGCAACTCCTTCAAATGGAGTAACCTTGGTAATGCGCGTTCCCATGGTCTTAACAATCTTCCAGCCACCGCTCATCGTGCCTAAACCAATAGCTGTATAACACGCAACAGGAACCCATGCAGGCATTTGTTCGAAACTCGTAATATTACCGTTGGCGATTAAGGCCGCTGTAATAATACCCATTACTTTCTGCGCATCATTTCCTCCGTGACCAATACTGAATGCCGCCGAAGATACCAACTGGAGCCGCTTAAACCATGTATTGGCTTTAGTGGCATTGAGTGTATTAAGCCAGAAGGTAAACACCGCCATTACAATCATGATAAATGCAAGCAGTATCCACTTAAAATTCTTAGAATAAAACACTACTTTCCAGAAATATGATTCGTAATGCGACTTTAATTTTTCAGGGTCAGTTTCGATATTGACATATAAAAAATAAAATACGAGGAGAATAACCAACAGCGAAATAATGCGTGGTGCCGGACCATTTCTGAATGAATAAATAAACCATATAGATATGATAAAGGCAATGATCATCCCAATCAATGGTGCCATGAAAATAAATGAAGCTGTCTTAATAATGGGTTCAGGGTTAACTGCATCCCATCCGCCAGCTGCTATACCCGCTCCTGCAAATCCTCCAATCAACGTGTGAGACGAGGAAGATGGAATGCCAAACCACCAGGTAAATAAATTCCAGGCAATTGCAGCAATAAGACCTGAAAATACTACAGTCAACATGCCTGCTTTTTCTATTTTGCTGGGATCTACAGTTTTAGCAACTGTATCTGCTACACCATGATCTTTAAATATAAAAAAAGCTGCAAAGTTGAAAACCGCAGCCCATAACACAGCCTGGAAAGGCGTAAGCACCTTCGTCGATACTACAGTTGCAATAGAGTTGGCTGCATCATGAAAGCCATTGATGTAGTCAAAGATCAAAGCCAGGCCTATAATAATAAATATAAAGGACATAGAGTTAGTGTAAAAACTTGAAAATGAAATAATCTGAAAAATCTGTGGCATCATCAGGTATGGCACCCTAGCCACTATCGGATTCTATTTTCAAATTGTCTGGTTGGATTAAGCGTATTTTACAATGATTGATTCAATAACATTCGCAGCATCTTCGCATTTATCAGTAGCAGTTTCCATTGCCTGGTAAATTTCCCGCTTCTTGATCACCTCTTTGGCGTCAGGTTCCATAGCAAAAAGACGCTCAATACTCATATCATACATATCATCTGCTTGATTTTCAAGGCTGTTGATCTTTACAAGCGATTCTGTGATGAGTCGCATGTTTTTCATGTTGCGTAGTTCACCTACGGCTTTCCTTACTTCTGTAGCGCTCTGGTGAATAATTTCTGCCAGCTTTTGCATGCCGGTATCGTTGGGATTGATCCGGTAAAAATTGATTTTTTTAGCTGTCGCATAAATATAATCTGCAATATCATCTAAGGCAGAGGCTAAGTAGTGTATATCTTCACGATCAAAAGGAGTAATAAAGTTTCGGCCCAGTTCAGTAAAAATGCTGTGAGTCAGCATGTCGGAAGCATGTTCTATATCTTCCATTTGAGTAATAATTTGCTGGCGCTTGTCAAAGTCCGGCTCATTCATTACAGTAATTAAATGTTTCGACATTATGCCAACATTGTCTGCCACTTGTTCAAATAGTTCATAAAACACAGTGTTCTTAGGCATAAAAAGCTTCATAAACGAGAAAGCCATAAAATTCTATTTTTTAAAAGTGATGCAAAGGTACCGGGTAACATTATGTTAATGATGGCTTAACAATTTGGTAACATTGCCTTGGTTCTTTTGCAGCGCAAATATTAGTTTTTCAAACGGCATGTACTATACCAATCTGCTTTTTGCAATCATTTTGAGGAAAAATGCAGTCAGTATTTGTTATGTCTCTATCATTTTTAGCAGAGTTGGTATAATTATTTTATCTTATTCTTATCATTAATAATCATATATGATCTCCCTGTTTAATCGTTTTTACCTGCTTGGATTGGGTGCTATTGCCCTTGTTTTAACTTCTTGTAATAGTGGGGAAAGCAGCAATAGCCCAAAAGATATGGCTGGTAACGCGTCAGCTGGCGACGCTTTATTAGGTGCCGGTAGTACTTTTATCTATCCCCTTTTTTCAAAACTGTTTTCAGTGTATCATGACAGCACAGGTTTAAAAGTCAATTATCAATCCATTGGCTCCGGGGGCGGTATTTTGCAGCTGACCAATAAAACTGTTGAATTTGGAGCTACCGACGCTGCGCTCAATGAAGAGCAGACACAAAAAATAAGTGTTCCGGTTTTGCACATCCCCATGTGTTCTGGAGCTGTAGTTGTTAGTTATAATTTGCCTGGTATTAAAGATACCCTCCAGTTCACACCAACTCTTTTAGCCGATATCTTCTTGGGTAAAGTGAAAAAATGGAACGATCCTAAAATCGCATCGGTTAACAAGGGAGTTTCCCTTCCTGATATGCCTATAATTATTGCGCACCGTTCAGATGGCAGTGGTACTACAAATATTTTCACTACTTATTTATCTAAAGTAAATAATGAATGGAATACTAAAGTAGGAAAAGGCTCTTCGATCAACTGGCCGGTTGGCTTGGGGGGAAAAGGTAATGAAGGCGTTGCCGGATTAATTAAACAAACACCTGGAGCCATTGGTTATATCGAGTTGGCTTATGCTTTGCAAAACAAAATGTCATATGCCAGGCTCCAAAATAAAAGCGGAAAATTCATTACTCCTAGCGTAGCTTCAACGAGTGCTGCTGGCAACATCCAGCTTCCTGCAGATGCAAAAGTTTCTTTAACTGACACAGATGCACCAGACGGCTATCCGATTAGCGGATTTACTTGGGCGATCATCTATAAAGAACAGAAATATAACAACCGTTCTCAGGATAAAGCAACCAACTTGGTACAACTACTTTGGTGGAACATACACCAGGGACAGCAATACTGTGAACCCCTGCATTACGCTCCACTTTCCCAGTCAGCCCAAAGTGTTGCAGAAACAATCTTAAAATCAGCTACTTACGATGGTAAGCCAATTTTAACTGAGCAATAAGTTATTGAAATACACGATTAGTTGCCAGTTACACCTAACCAGTAACTGGCATCTTATTTTATGATTACATCATCACATTAGCTTATTAACTATGCAGGAATTAACCTCCCAACTAGTGCAGAAGCCCAGCCGGGTAATTGTACAGGACAGAAAAACAAAATATACCGGCCGCAATATCAGATGGGAAGGCGTTTTTAAGCGCTCCCTGGTAATAACAGCATTAAGCGTGCTGGTGCTGGTCGTTGGTATTTTTATTACACTGGTCGTTCAGTCAATCCCTTCTATTAAAGCCTTGGGCATTGGTTACTTGACCGGAAAAACTTGGGATCCTGTAAGCGACATTTATGGCGCCTGGCCATTTTTACTGGGCACATTACTTACTTCCTTTCTGGCATTGATCATTTCAATTCCTTTTTCCTTTGCCATAGCAGTTTACCTGGGCGAATATAGGCCTACCGGCTGGTTGTCAGGCTTTCTAAAGAACGTAGTCGAGCTGATTGCAGCTGTGCCTTCAGTGATATACGGCTTCTGGGCCTTGGTAACCTTGGTGCCTTTAGTGCGCAAACTCGAGTCCGCAATTGGTGTTGCTCCTTACGGAGTGGGTATCTTTTCTGCTTCGATCGTATTGGCAATTATGATCATTCCATATGCTGCTTCTCTGGGTCGCGAATTGATCCAAATGGTACCCTCTTCATTAAAGGAAGGCGCTTATTCTCTGGGAGGAACTCAGTATGAAGTGATACGGGATGTTGTGATGCCTTACACCAAATCTGGCATGTTTGCCGGTGTTCTGTTATCATTGGGAAGAGCTTTGGGTGAAACAATGGCTGTAACAATGGTGATTGGTAATACAAGCCTTATTCCTGACAGTATCTTTTCTCCTGGTAATACAATGGCCAGCGTGATAGCTAATGAATTTACAGAAGCTGACCGCGCAGTTTACTTATCAGCACTCATTGAATTGGGCCTGGTGCTTTTCCTCGTAACAGTGGTCATAAACATGATTGGCAAAAGTATCATAAAACGATTTACACATGAATAAGCTGAATCCAAGAATAAAGTACCGTTTAGGTATGAGCAAGCTATTTCATGCGCTTGTTATAGTTTTTGCCTTTATGATTGCGATCCCTCTGATTGCCATTTTGTTTTTCGTAATTAAAGAAGGCATCACAAAGATCAACTGGAACTTTTTGACAAATATTCCAAAACCAGTTGGTGAAGTTGGCGGTGGTATCGCCAATGCTCTGCTGGGAAGCTTAATTATTGTTCTGGTGGCTGCTATCATTGCAATTCCAATTGGAATCTTTGCCGGCATTTACCTGAGTGAAAATAAAAACAGTAGACTCTCCTACTGGAGCCGCCTGGCTGTTGATATCCTTCAGGGAGTTCCCTCTATTGTAATAGGCATTGTCATTTACTTCTGGATCGTAAAACCGAGTGGTACCTTTTCAGCTATTTCTGGTAGTATGGCATTGGCTGTAATGATGCTCCCTATTATAATTCGCTCCACTGAAGAAACGCTGAAGCTAATACCATTCACCATTAAAGAAGCTGGTTTCGCTTTAGGCCTCCCTTATCATAAAGTGATTTTGAAAGTAATCGTGCCCTGCGGTTTTAGTGGCATCCTTTCAGGAGCTATTTTATCCGTGGCACGGATTGCAGGAGAAACTGCACCCTTACTCTTTACGGCTTTTGGCAATCCATATTTAAATGCAAATGTTGCAAAGCCCATGCAAAGTCTGCCATTGCTTATCTTTAATTATGCTACTAGTCCTTACGAAGAGTGGCACAATCTGGCATGGGGCGCATCGATGATCTTGTTGATATGGATTTTATTATTAAATATTATTACTAAGCTGATCACACAGAAATGGAAAGTACAATTATAAGCAGCTCTAATTTCAACGCCTACTTTGGAACGAACCACGTGGTGAAGAATGTAAACATTGAAATTCCAAAGAACAGCGTTATTGCGGTTATGGGACCATCAGGTTGCGGCAAAACCACCTTTTTACGCTGTATCAACCGCATGCACGAGCTGACGCCGGGAGCAACAAGCGATGGAAAAATGATGCTGCATGACGATGACGTATACGAAATGCATCCCATTTTTGTTCGTTTGAAAATAGGCATGGTTTTCCAACGTCCCAATCCTTTCCCGAACCTCAGTATATATGACAATGTAATTGCTGGATATAAGCTGAATGGCTTAAGACTCTCCAAAAGTGAAAAAGACCGCATTGTAGAACAATCCTTGACCAGGTCTGCCCTGTGGAATGAAGTAAAGGATTCTCTCCATAAAAAAGGTACCTTCTTATCTGGAGGGCAGCAGCAACGTTTGTGCATAGCTAGGGCTATTGCGATGGAACCAGAAGTGTTGTTATTGGATGAACCCACCTCCGCATTGGATCCAATCTCTACTGCTAGTATTGAAGAATTGTTATATGAGCTAAAAAGCACTTATACCCTCGTCATAGTAACCCACAACATGCAGCAAGCTGCTAGGGTCAGCAATAAGACTGCTTTCTTTTACCTGGGAGAATTGGTGGAGTACAACGTTACAAAAGAATTGTTTACAAATCCAAAAGATTCACGTACTCAAAACTATATAACCGGAAGATTTAGCTAATGGATGGTTTATTGTTTATCTTAAGCCGTAAACCTGTAAACTTGAAAACTCAAAAACACAATGACCCAATTAGAAACCGAATTATACTCAGTAAGGGAAGAGCTAACAAGCATGTGGGGTTTGGTGCATTCTCAGCTTCAAAAAACACTGTCTGCTCTGATTAATCTTGATAGAGACTTGGCACATGAAGTGGTGAGCATTGAAAAAAGGGTGAATGCTGCTGAGCTGAAAATTGACCGGGACTGCGAAGATGTCCTGGCTTTATTTTCACCCGTTGCCGTGGATCTGCGCTTCTTGCTGGCTGCCTTGAAAATCAATACGAACCTGGAAAGGATTGCTGATATAGCCGAAGGGATTTCCAAATTTGTGATCAATGCAGATTCAAGCTTCAAGCCGCAACTGCTGGAAACTACAAAAGTGGTGGAAATGTTTAGTGAGGCAATTAAAATGCTTGAAGAAACACTCAATGCATTTGAAAATGGCGATGCTTCTTCAGTGCGCGCTGTCTTCAAGCAGGACGATTTCCTCGACGACATCAACCGCAATGCCAATGACTTTACAATTGAATATTTGAAGAATGCTCCCGAAGATTTGGACCAGGCATTATATGTAGTTTCCATTATTCGGAAACTCGAAAGGGTAGGAGATCATGTAAAGAATATTGCCGAAGAGATTATTTTTTACCTTGAAGCAATGGTATTAAAGCATTCCAGTAAGAAATCTCTTCAATAATGCTGTTTTCAATTAACAAAAACAAATATGCTATAACCCCAGCCTGCGGGCTGGGGCTTCTTTTCCCCCTTCCTTAACATCTTCCCATATCCAGATAATCCTGATCAGGCTGTTTGCCAATCTTCCGAATCTGTATTTTTGTAACCTGTTATTACCCTTCATCCTTTAACCACCATCAATTTGGCAAAGAATATTCATTGTCTTGTCTTATCAATTACGATAAGCCTTTGTCTGGCATGCCAGCGAAAGTCAGAATTAAGAGTGTCACCAATATTGACATTTGATACGCCGGTAGTTAAGCCTCTCCTTCCTATGCTCTTAGAAGTTTCGGGCATAGCTGATAGTAAGAAAAATCCCGGTTACTTATGGGCGCAGGAAGATAGTGACAATCCTCCGAACCTGATTCTGATAAGTCACGAGGGAAATGTTGTAAAAACGATACCCATTAAAGATGCTATTAATTATGATTGGGAAGATATGACCCTTGCCGGAGATCAGATATACATTGCTGATATTGGTGACAATAAGTTGGAACGTAATGAATACACTATTTACCAGTTTACGGAACCTTCTTCATCTGTCAATTTGATCGAAAGCTTTAAAACAATCCGTTTTAAGTACCCCGACGGCACCCATGATGCGGAAGCTTTACTGGTTGATCCAGTTAAAAAGGATATTTACTTGATAACCAAGAGGGATAATCCTTCTGAAATATATAAGCTTTCTTACCCTCAAAGCTTTACAGAACTCAATACTGCCACTAAAGTTGGCTCTCTTTCATATTCCGGAGTTGTTAGCGCTTCTCTTTCAGCAGATGCCAAAAACATTATAATTAAAACCTACATTGGACTGCATCTTTACAGGCGCAATGAAAGTGAAGATATTACCAAAATACTGGCAGGTCCTTTTACCAATCTGGATTACCATATAGAACCTCAAGGCGAAGCTGTGGCATTTGCTGCTGATAATTCAGGCTTTTATACATTAAGCGAAAAAGGATTTTCAAAAGACGTGAATCTTTATTTTTACCGGAAGAAGTAACTTATTACATTATCATTTTACCACATTAGCTCATTATGAAACTGACTATCTACCAGGTTGACGCATTTACAGATAAAGTATTTGGTGGCAATCCCGCAGCAGTAATTCCCCTACAGGCCTGGCCTGAGGACAGCCTGATGCAAAAAATTGCTATGGAAAATAATTTAAGTGAAACAGCCTTTTTTGTAAAAACAGATGAAGGTTATCACCTGCGTTGGTTTACGCCGCAAAATGAAATAGATCTGTGTGGACATGCTACTTTGGCCTCTGCTTATGTGATCAAGAACTTCTTGGAACCACATATACAAGAAATTCAGTTCTCTACTCAGGTTGCTGGCATCTTGAAAGCCTCTGCCAAGGATGGACTGTACACGTTAGATTTTCCTGCACGCGTTCCTGAAACTTCCGAAATACCAGAAACGCTATTGGAAAGCTTAGGAGTTGATGTCGTAGTCGAAGTTTTGAAGTCGAGAGATTATTTTGTAGTGCTGCCCAATGAAGAGGCCGTGCAAAACCTGGATCCTGATTTTAGCCTGATGAAAGAATTGGATGCGTTCGGCGTGATTGCTACAGCGAAAGGCCATTCTGCCGACGCCGTTTCCCGTTGCTTTTTTCCTAAGGCCGGCATACAAGAAGATCCCGTGACTGGCTCTGCTCATTGTAATATAGTTCCCTATTGGAGTGAAAAACTAGGAAAGAAGGAATTGTCCTGCAAACAACTTTCAAAACGTGGTGGCGATTTATTATGCGAACTAAAGGATGGGCGTGTCCTGATGAGTGGAAAATGCGTCCTCTATATGACTGGTGAAATTCTTCTTAACCACGCTTAATCTGGATATTTCTTTACTTACAATAAGCAAAGCCTGTTTAATGTGTTCATTTTACGGCTTTGCCTTTTCTATTCTGCAAAATCCGTTTATCTCAAAAATGCATGTCAGATAAACCTGCTCATTAAATCGGGCGTCGGTATCATGCATTCTTCGCTCTTGCCAAACCATCGGTACCGGTTTCGTGCAAAAAGATCATAAACCGCATCACGTAAGAACCTTGGCACGATCCAAAACAATTGTGTCCACTTCCAGTACCATGAAAGTTGGTTATACAACCGCAACGCCGCAGTAGACTTCTGGTATACCTTTCCATCTTCTATTAAAATAAAAGTTTCAATGCTTCCCGGCAACTCAAATCTTTCTGCCAATGCCAGTCCTGCTTTCGATTGTAAAGCAGCAAAACGAAAAACCTTCTTATGATCCTGCCGGATAACAAATTTTACGATGCCATTGCAAAAATTACAAACACCATCAAACAAAATAATAGGATGCATCTCCTTCATATCCTAAAGATAGTTATAGTATTCCTCTATGATTTTCTCAAGCAAGTTTCAATAAAAAAACGGCCTGGAAAAGGCCGTTTTGAATATCCTGATGATCCTACAAATCTTGGTTCTAACTTATGCCAGGTTATGAAACACTTTCTGCACATCATCATCCTGCTCCAGCTTATCTACGAGCTTTAGTACTTCCTGTGCTTGTTCTTCTGGCAATTCAACGGTAGTAGTAGGAATCCATTCTACTTCTGCACTGATAGGGGTAATACCTTTTTCTTCCAACGCTTTCTGCATGCTGCCGAAATCGTTAAAAGCGCAGCGTAACACCAATACCTCTTCGTTGTTTTCCCCTGTTCCTTCGCCCATTTCTTCTAAACCGAAATCAATCAGTTCAAGTTCAAGTTCCTCAGGGCTCAATCCTTCCGGCTTCAGCTTGAAGACTCCCATTTTCTTAAACTGGAAACTTACACTGCCGCTATTACCTAATGCTCCGCCTCCTTTATTGAAAACAGACTTTACATTGGCAACTGTACGAACGTGATTGTCTGTCGCAGTTTCAACCAGGACAGCTACGCCATGTGGAGCATATCCTTCATATAAGATCTCTTCATAATTCTCCATTTCCTTACCCTGGGCCCTTTTAATCGCCGCTTCTACACGGTCTTTAGGCATGTTTACAGCCTTGGCATTTTGCATGCACCGGCGTAAAGCAGGGTTAGTGTTAGCGTCAGGTCCTCCAGCCTTTACGGCAATAGCGATTTCCTTCCCAATGCGGGTAAACTGTTTGGCCATCCGGTCCCAGCGGGCAAACATGGTGGCCTTACGTACTTCAAATATGCGACCCATATATTAGTTTGTAATTTATTATTTGTGCCTGTTCAGCCGCGCAAAAGTACTATTTACCAAAACAAAAAAGCAGCTCTGCTAAACCAGAGCTGCTTTCTTTAAAAAATAGTAACTTTTTTATTTCTTCGCCAGCCTGCTGCCAAAAATTACAGCATGAATCGCGGCAAATATCAGGGAGAAGTAAAACAGCCCTGTATCAGGATTATTAACTTCTGTCATTCCGTGGTGAATAAAGGCAACAATAGCCAGTAGTAGAGACAGGGCCAATCCACTCCAGCCGATTACTTTATTCCCTTGCGGAATGGTGCCAGGCAGTTTGCTGGATAAATAGCTGTTCTTTATGCCATACCACATGTAAACATCAAAGCCGATCATCATCCATACAATCAGCCGGATCCAGGTATCCAGCGGCAGGAATACCATCATGAACAGGCAGGTAAACACGCCTAGTATTGGAACGAACGGAACTAATGGCGTTTTAAAAGCGCGTGGTGCATCCGGCATATTGCGGCGTAAAACAATAACGCCAAGACAAACCAGGATGAATGCAAACAAGGTTCCGATGCTGGTCATTTCTCCTACAACTCTTGCCGGCACAAATGCTGCAAACAGGCTTACAAAAAGCATAAATACCAAGTTGCTTCTTGATGGCGTTCTGAATTTTGGATGCACATCCGAGAAAATGCGTGGCAGCAAACCATCTTTACTCATACTGAAAAATACACGGCTTTGTCCCATAAGCATTACCAGGATAACAGACGCATAACCTGCTAAAATCGCAACAATAATAGCTCGGTTCAGCCAGGGATAGTCGGGGTGGATAACTCCGGATGCATCTTTTGTACCCATATGCTCAATAGCAACAGCAACAGGGGCTATTCCATCCTGACCTTTAAAGGTAGTGTAGCTGGTAACACCTGTCATTACATGAGCAAACAGTATATATAATACAGTACAAATAGCCAGTGATCCCAGGATACCTATTGGCATATCCTTCCGGGGATTTTTAGCTTCCTGTGCAGCTGTACTTACTGCATCAAAACCTATGTATGCAAAAAATACAATGGCTGCAGCACGGATGATTCCACTAAATCCATATTGACCAAACGTTCCGGTATTTTCCGGTATATAAGGAGTGTAATTGGTATTGTTGATGTATTTCCATCCAAGGAAAATGAAAATCAATACAACTGCAACTTTAAGCGTCACGATAATTCCATTGACAAAGGCGCTTTCCTGGGTTCCCTTGATCAGCAAAAGGCTCATGAGCACAACAATGAAAACTGCTGGAAGGTTGATCAATCCTCCATCCCAAGGTCCCGTGACTATACTTGCAGGCAGGTGCACATCAAAGCCTTCAAGAAATTTTACCAGGTATCGGCTCCAACTGATACTCACTGTGGCAGCACCTACTGCATATTCTAATACAAGATCCCAACCAATGATCCAGGCTATGAATTCACCCATGGTTGCATATGAATAAGTATAAGCGCTACCTGCTACCGGGATCATGGATGCAAATTCTGCATAACAAAGACCGGCAAAGGCACAACCAAAAGCAGCTACAATAAAAGAAATAGTAATGGCAGGCCCGGCCTGGTTAGCGGCTGCACCACCTGTAATGGAAAAAAGTCCGGCACCAATGATGGCTCCGATACCTAAAGCAATCAATCCTCCCCACCCTAATGTCTTTTTAAGGGTATGGCCACCTGTTTCGTGAGCCTCAGTCAGCAGTCCCGCAAGAGGTTTCCTTACGAATAAACTCATAGTAATTAGTTCTATTTAAGCGGGTAAAATAAGGATAATTTGAGAAACAACTTTTTCTTTTCCATGAAAGGCTTAAAAAATTGTCCCAATCCTATTATGTTAAAAACTTTTGTTGATGAGTATTTTTTCCGACTTTCGGCCCTTCTTTTTAATTGATACTGCATTTATGGGAAAGGCAAATAGGCTTACTTTCTTTATTATACTTTCAATGGTTTTGGGTATCGGTATTGGCTACTGGATACACGAAGCTTCCTCCGCAGAATTTATAAGTGGTTTTTCCAAAAACGTAAAACTCCTCAGCACTGTCTTTATACGACTGGTGCAAATGATTATTGCTCCCCTGGTTTTTTCTACCCTCGTTGTAGGCATAGCCAAACTTGGAGATTTGAAAACCGTAGGAAGGGTAGGAGGCAAAGCCATTCTATGGTTTATTACAGCTTCTTTGGTCTCACTTTTGGTGGGTATGATGTTGGTGAATTACTTCCAGCCTGGTCATAATATCAACCTTTCTCAGGCTGATACCGAAGGTCTTAAGGATCTCATCACCAAACAACAAAGCTTCTCCCTGGATAAATTTGTCGAACATATTATTCCCCGGAGCTTTATTGAGGCCATGGCTACGAACGAAATCCTGCAGTTGGTGGTCTTTTCCATTTTTTTTGGCGTTGCCGCTGCAGCCATTGGCGATTATGCCAAGCCATTGATTAAAGCATTGGAAGTGGCCTCTCACATTATCCTTAAAATGGTAGGCTATGTGATGAACTTTGCTCCTTTGGGGGTTTTCGGAGCAATCGCAGCAGTTGTTGCTACCAAAGGTTTGAGCATTTTTCAGTTCTACCTTATGTATTTTGCCTACTTCATTTTGGGTATCCTGCTTTTGTGGACATTGTTACTGGGTGTCGGCTTTCTGATATTTAAAGGCCGCACTGTAACACTTTTAAGACGGATTAGTGGTCCGCTGCTGATTGCTTTTAGCACAACCAGTAGTGAAGCTGTATTTCCAAAACTAACCGAAGAACTGGAAAGATTTGGCTGCCGCGATAAGATTGTGGCATTTGTATTGCCTCTTGGTTATTCTTTTAACCTGGATGGAAGTATGATGTACATGACTTTTGCAAGCCTTTCCATCGCCCAGGCCTATGGCGTTCATTTGCCGTTAGGCACGCAATTGACCATGTTGTTGGTACTGATGCTCACCAGTAAAGGTATAGCAGGCGTGCCCCGCGCTTCCTTAGTAGTGGTGCTCGCTACCTGTTCAATGTTTAATATTCCACCAGAAGGGGTTGCGCTCATTCTACCAATCGACCACTTTTGCGATATGTTCCGGACTGCAACCAACGTCATTGGTAATGCCTTGGCAACCAGCGTAGTAAGTAAATGGGAAGGCGAATTGGTACACGGTGAACATCATATGGTAGAAAGCGTTAAATCTTAAGACTAACTGATCAATGAGTGAATGGACCTCTTTTATTGCTCCATTCGTAATTCCAATGGCGTTCAATTTTAATAACTTGTTAAGATTATTTGGTTGATGTTTGCGCCTGCTGCTTAAATTACAACCCCGGCTAACCAGTCGGATGTAGCAAAAGCCTGACATTCAGCTTACTTTAATTAAACAGCCTGCAAAGGCATAAAACTTCCCGAAAGGGATGGGGGTTATATGGATAAAGGACTTGTACAACAATTTATCGACTGGATCATTTTAAACGGCGGCTTGTACTTCATGCTGTTCGTGGTTTTTGCTGAAACCGGTTTATTCATTGGCTTCTTTTTGCCTGGCGATTCCCTCCTTTTCGCTGCTGGTATTTACCTGAATGAATTGTCTCGGGAATTTTTTAATGCCCCCATTGCTATTGTTATTCTTTTGGTGATTATAGCCTCTGTTCTTGGAAATATGGTTGGTTACTGGTTTGGATATAAAGCCGGACCATTGCTGTTCGAACGTAAAGAAACATGGCTATTCCGTCGTAAACACCTGCTACGCGCAAAAGATTTTTACGACCATTATGGTAAGGGTACCATCTTCGTGGCTAAGTTTCTGCCTATCATCCGCACTTTTGCACCTATCGTAGCTGGTATTGTAAAAATGGATCGCCCAACTTTTATCATATACAATATCTTCGGTAGTATTGCCTGGGTTGTGAGCATGATGCTGGGTGGATATTATCTGGAAGAAATGGTTAAGGAAAAATTCAATTACAGCCTGAAAGATCATATAGAAGCAATTGCCATTGTAATTATTTTAATTACTACTTTACCCGTATTATACAAGTTGTTTTTTTCAAAAAAGCCTCTTGGCAAGCCTTCACAGGAACAGGAAATTAAAAAGTAGTCTTGGATATTTTTGTTTCTAAAGCCTGGTCCCCATCGAAATAAAGAAGGTAATAATTGATTTTTTTAAATCAATAAGAAATGAGTGGGTAATCAAACTTTGTATATTTTCACCCGCACAATAAAAGACAGATGAATCCCAAAAATCATGGAGTGTTTTCCATTCCCGTCATTGTCGGGGCTTTAGGTTACTTTGTAGATATCTATGACTTATTACTGTTTGGAATTGTTCGTAAGCAAAGTCTTGCCGATTTGGGACTAACGCCCGATCAGATTACAACCGTGGGAGAAGATATCATTTCAGTTCAGATGATTGGGCTGTTGATTGGTGGTATCATTTGGGGAATCATGGGCGATAAGAAAGGGCGCCTGAGTGTGCTTTTCGGCTCCATTATTTTATATTCACTGGCAAATATTGCCAACGGAATGGTGGTGAACACCACCCAATATGGTATCGTTCGATTTATTGCTGGTATTGGTCTGGCTGGTGAATTGGGCGCCGGTATTACCCTTGTGTCTGAACTTCTTTCTAAAGAGAAAAGGGGAATTGGTACGTCAATGGTTGCTGGTATTGGCTTAACAGGAGCCGTAGTGGCCTATTTTGTTTCCAAGACTTTCGACTGGCACATCTGCTATTTTATTGGTGGCGGACTTGGCATGCTTTTATTGATATTGCGCGTTTCCGTTTTTGAGTCTTCTATGTTCCACGAAACCAAAAAGCTGAATGTCTCACGTGGCAATTTCTTCATGTTTTTTAATAATAGTCATCGATTCAGGAAATACATGCGCAGTATACTGTTAGGGCTGCCAACCTGGTATGTCATCGGTGTATTGGTAACCTTCTCCGACCAGTTTGGTAAACAGTTTGGTATCGACGAAAGCATCAATCCTGGTAAAGCAATCATGTTTGCTTACGTAGGGATAAGCATCGGTGATGTGTTCATTGGTTTTGTAAGCAATTGGCTGAAAAGCCGAAAAAAGGCGCTGTATATATTTTATACATTGACAGCTTTATTCGTCGCCCTTTTCTTCTCGCAAAAGGGTGGAAGTGCATTGCAGATGTACATCATTTGTGCTGGTCTGGGTTTTGCCACCGGCTTCTGGGCCATCTTTGTAACAATGGCTGCCGAGCAGTTTGGTACCAACTTGCGTGCTACTGCTGCAACTACGGTTCCTAATGTAGTACGCGGGTCATTGCCTCTAATTATATTTTTCTTCAAATGGCTCCGCAACCACATGGAATATGCTACCGCCGGACTGATCACCGGCATTATCGTCATGGTCATAGCCATTGTTGCCGCAATAAATTCAGACGAAACCTTCGGTAAGGATCTGAACTTTGTGGAGGGCGAGTTTTCCAACGTTCCATGATCTCAAACTCACACTTCTAAGCTATATTCCTGTATAACTCTATATTTGCGCCCTAAGACGAAAAGGGTGCCCGGCAACGAACCTTTTCGATCATAAATTGACGACATTCCGCGCGTCCTTTACTTTTGGACTTCGGGATTTACTATTAAACTCAATTAAATGACCAGCCAGAATTTTAATTATATCTTTCAGCTAAGCATCGAAAATTATCATAAGCATGATCATGTGGATACTCCTATCCAAAATCCATATCCTGCTGATTCTTTAGAACACCTTTTGTATTTGAAAAATTGGATTGACACTGTTCAGTGGCATTTGGAAGATATTATCCGCGATCCTCAGATTGATGCCCAGGATGCCTTACAAATCAAAAGACGTATTGACCGTTCCAACCAGGAGCGTACCGATGTCGTGGAATACATCGATAGTTGGTTTCTGCAAAAGTTCAAAGAGGTTGTTCCTGAAACTGAAGCGTCTATCAATACAGAAAGCCCGGCTTGGGCCATCGACAGGCTTTCCATCTTGGCGCTGAAGATTTACCATATGGAGATAGAGGCAAACCGGCCCGATGCAACCGAAGTCCACAAAAAAGCTTGCCAGCAAAAGTTGGAAATCCTTTTAGCTCAAAGAGAAGACCTATCTATAGCTATCGATCAACTGCTTGAAGACATTGCCAGGGGTATCAAATACATGAAAGTCTACAGGCAAATGAAGATGTACAATGATGAATCCTTAAATCCGGTTTTGTATCAGCAAAAAAGCAAATAGCCTTAGGGTACAAAAGTTTTAATCCAATACCTGCAAAATTGTAAACAGTGTTGAAGAGTCCGCAGCATTTACTGGTCTTTCGTTTTTCTGCTCTGGGCGATGTTGCCATGACAGTGCCTGTGGTGAAATCTCTTTTGCAGCAGTATCCCGACCTGCACATTACATATGTGTCCAATGCTTTTGTTGCGCCACTCTTCGCAGGCATTGAGCGACTTCATTTCCATGCTGCAGATTTAAAAGGACGCCACAAAGGTGTGAAAGGCTTGTTCAATTTATATCGGGAGCTAAGCCGGACTTATAACTTCGATGCGATTGCGGACCTGCACAATGTATTACGGACCAAAATCCTGCGCTTATTTTTTGGTATTTCCTTCAAACCTGTAGCTGTAATTGATAAAGGCCGGAAGGAAAAGAAGGAATTAACCAGGAAAGAAAATAAAATCCTGAAACCTCTAAAGTCTACAATACAACGTTATGCAGATGTATTTGCTGGCCTAAATTTACCGGTGCAACTTAATCAGGAATCTCCATATCGAGTTCAACCGCATTTGATCGATCCTGATTCAAATGATTCTTCCAATCAAAGTCAGCAGCTAACGCCAGAACATCAAAGTTCATTAGCTCTTAACCCACATCGATCTTTTTTGATAGGCGTTGCTCCATTCGCTCAACACGCAGAAAAAATGTACCCACATGAAAAAATGAAAGAGGTATTGCGTCTTTTGCTCCAACACCAAAATGTAAAAGTTTTACTATTTGGTGGAGGAAAGTCAGAAGTCGTCCTTTTGAAGGAGTGGGAGCGTGAAATGCCTGGTATTGAATCTGTTGCTGGCAAAATGAGCTTTAAAGAAGAATTGAAATTGATTGCCCAATTGGATGTTATGGTAAGTATGGACTCTGCCAACATGCACCTTGCATCTTTATCTGGTGTTCCTGTAGTTTCAATTTGGGGCGCAACACATCCCTTTGCCGGATTCTATGGTTGGGGGCAGTCTCCAAACGATGCAGTGCAAGTCGATCTCTATTGTCGCCCCTGCTCTGTATTTGGAAACAAGCCATGCTTCCGCGAAGACTTAGCTTGTATGCATTCTATCTCACCTGTTGTAGTATATAATAAAATAATAGAGAAGGTGTTTAACTAAATAACATTTTCTACTATTCACTCTTGAACCTCTTATCTATAGCGACCTTACCGCGGTGTGACTGCCTGGGAACTCCTCTGCAACTCCGGGCCTGTTCCCTGCTTATGCCCTCCAACAGCCCTTTAGCTCCGTATCTACTGAATAGCTATACCATATCAAAGGCATTTCTATTCTCCCCCTCTGGTATTTAATTACCGCAGCATTCCTAAACCCCTTCACTCCAAACCTCAACCCTCAAATCTTTAAATTCCAAAATCCCAAATCCCCTCTGCCATCTCTCATCCATCATCTACCAACTATCATC
>NZ_JAOTIF010000018.1 GCF_025628885.1 Paraflavisolibacter caeni
GCATGTGTTGCCAGCGCACGGGCTGCAATATGGAAAACTGTAGGGGTTAATTCGCCTGCAATCTTATACATATTGGGGATCATCAACAGCAGCCCCTGGGAACAGGTAAAGGTAGAGGCCAAGGCACCGCCCTGCAAGGCGCCGTGGATAGCACCAGCAGCACCGGCTTCGCTCTGCATTTCCATTATGGTAGGCACTTGACCGAAAATGTTAGTCCTTTCATCGCTGCTCCATTCATCTGCCCATTCACCCATGGCCGAAGAAGGAGTGATGGGATAAATAGCACAGACTTCACTGGTTTTGTAAGCAATATGAGCTGCTGCCTGGTTACCATCTATGATTTCAGTAATACTCATTCTCTTGTATTTTATTTGATCGTAAACTTTTATATAGCCTTGGGTTGATTTCGTATTTCCTGATGCGAAGGCCCAAAATTCTTTCTGTAATGCCCATGATCTCTGCAGCCTTGGCCATATTGCCCTTAGTGCCAGTGAGCGTATCAATGATCATCTGTTTTTCTACTCCCTCCAATACCTTTTCCAGTGTGCCTTTTCGCTCTGTATGAGACGATTCGGCGGTTTGCAACGTGGGGGGAAGATTAACGGAGCGGATCACTTCATCGGTACTTAGTATGCATGCCCGTTCAATACAATTTTCCAGTTCCCGGATATTGCCAGGCCATTTATACAACATCAGCAGGTCGATGGCACAACTGGAGATCCGCTTGATCCTTGAACCATTGATCCGGTTAAACTTGGCTACGAAATGGTCTGCCAGCGCAGGAATATCATTTCTCCGTTCGCGCAGTGGGGGTACATAAATGGGAAAAACATTGATGCGATAAAACAGGTCCTCACGAAACTTATTCTCCTTTATCAGTTCTTCCAGGTTGCGATTGGTTGCAGCAATAACACGCACGTCTGCTTTCAGGGTTTTCGTACCACCCACCCTGTCAAACTCTCTTTGTTGCAATACCCTCAACAACTTTACCTGGGTGGAAAGGGGAAGGTCACCGATCTCGTCCAGGAAGATGGTACCCTTCTCAGCCAATTCAAAACGTCCCTTTCTTAATCCTTCCGCGCCCGTGAAAGAACCTTTTTCATGACCAAACAATTCACTCTCGATCAGGTTTTCAGGTAATGCGGAGCAATTAACTTTTATGAAAGGCATGCCTGCCCTGGAACTTGCATTATGAATAGCTTCCGCTATTAACTCCTTACCCACTCCACTTTCGCCACGTATTAAAACCGTTGCATTAGTAGGTGCCACAGTATGAAGCAATTGATATACTTCCTGCATCTTACCTGAGTTCCCGATAATATTCGCAGGTTTATTGATGCCTCTCAGCGCCTCACTCAGCTTCTCATTTTCACGTTTCAACTTTTCCAACTCCTCAATCTGCTCCTGTCGCATTTTCACAGATTGTGCAATCAATGAACCTATAATACTCAGTGTTTTCTGATCTTGTGAAACTGAGAAATTATCAGTTTTGAATCTGAAAATACTGATGGTGCCAATCGTTCCATCATCTGCCTGTATGGGCACACAAACAAAAGAAGCACCCTGGTTTCTTAACAGATCAAATCCTGTCTTGTTCAAAAAACGACTATCCTTCGATATATCCGGAATCACTATAGAGCATCCGGTTTTCACCACCATTCCCGTAATTCCCTCACCCAGGCTGTAAACGCCCCTGGCCTTTGCCTGCGGGGTCAAACCATAAGCATCTTCAATAAATATCTTAGAAGACTTACGGTTTAAAATGGTGATCATACTGCGCCGCGTATTAATGTATTGGCTCATCAACTCCAGGATTGGATACATGACGTCTTTAATATCCTTTGTTTGATTCAGGAGGCTACTAATGCCAAACAATAAGGGCAATTCGGATTCCCCGTAACAATCCCTGCCCCTTCTAACACAACAAGCTAACATAGCATATCAATTTATATATGTCATGGTAAGCATCGATAGCAGGAAAGCCAGATGGAAAACAATCAGGAACGCTGTGTCGAACACGTTCAAAGCTATCAATATCCAATATGAAATAAACTGACACACATCATTGTGAAAATTATTTAATATCTTCTATTACTTGTTGCATTCTTGGTAATCGGCAATAGTGAAGTACTAAACCGTACATTAAACCAATTCCATATCCAAAAGGAAGAAAGGCGCAGATCAGGCCTACCGCCAATGCCGTAAACAGGTCGTTTTTTTGCGTTGCGACATCTTTGATCAGGGAAATCAATGTAAGGCTTTCGAAAAACAGGATCACTCCCAATACCGGCAGCGGGAATAATTTGACGATAATTTGAAAATTATCCGAAAAGAACAGGCCCGTGATCAGAAAAAAACTGCCATAGATCACTATAGAGCCCGCCGTGCGTGCCCCAAATATGTAATGACCGGCCATACCGCCGGAACCATGACAAGTAGGAATACCACAAAAAAATGGATTGATGATATTCATCAGTGAATAAGTCATGCTGATCTTACTGGCCGTTAGTTTCTTTTCCGGAAACAAGTCACGCACAATTTGCCTGGTTGCTAAAATGGAATTTCCCAGTGAAAGGGGAATCTGTGGCAGTGCGAGAAGGAAAAACCCGGTAAGCATGTCTGCCATTTTAAAATGATAATGCAATTGAGGCCAATGAAGTTTGATCCCAGATATGATCTTTCCGGACTGAACATCAGTCCGGAAAATAGCATATACAACACCCAATAGAATGATAAAGATAGCAGGCGGATACTTTCGGTTCCCTAACAACAGAAGTCCGACAATAAAGGCAACGCCTGAAAGAACATACGCTTCTAAAGAACCAAGGCCAATGTAATTCTTAATCGCCAGCATGCTCAACTGGATACCCAGCCCAAACTGAATACCACGAACAACAGGTTTTGGAACCAGTACAGCCAACTTCTCGATCAGCCCCGAAATTGTCAGCAGGAACATGATGATGCCTATAACCAGTCCGCCAGCGAAAATGACATCACCAGTAAGTTTCTGTGCTATGACAATGGTAGCGAATGCTTTTAGAGGCTGTACAGACATTGGTATACTATACTTAACAGCAGTCAACACCTGCATCAGGCCAAACATGATCAAAGCACTTGCCGTATCAATACCAGAGGCCAGGATAATCCCTATCAACAAGGGCAAATCTGTGCCTATATCACCGAATGATCCTGAGAGTTCATTACGGTCAAATTTTATTTTTCCTATACGCATCATTTTCTTGCTTTATGAATTTCTTTCTTACTCATTTTTTAAAACCTGGTTGTGCTCTGGCTTCATCTCCCTCCCGTTACTTCCAATCGCTAAACCCGGTTCGGCTTCATCAATTCAGGTTCTTATCCACCAATTCCTTTACTGCTCCAAGCACTGAGATCATTTCATTGATATCATGATCTGAAATTGTTTTTCTATGGTAATCGATGAGGGAACAGATCTGCTGCACGTCATCGAAATAGTACATTTTCTGCACGATACTTTCATTGACCTCGACCAGGGACTTCATTTCATTGATCATGTTTTTCAGCGTATGACATTGAGGTAGTTGGTTCCTAGATGTAAGAAAGCCCATAAAGTATTTCTCCATAGAAATGGAAATCAGATTGTATAAGATTTCGTTGGTGAAGACCTTTTTCTTCTTCACTCCACCTACGGCCACTTTATAAAATTCATTGGCTTCTTTGATAAAACTGTTTGGAGTAGCATCACTGATCATAAACAGGAGTTTGTATGATGAAATAATATAGATTGAATTTCATGATGGCAAGCCAATCTTATACAACAATCAGGAATAGATGCTTGGATATAATAAAGACAGGAACCATTTAAAATTCGAAGCGTTCCTTTATGTAGGATTTGGTCCCTGTCTTTATCATAACGAACTGTCACCAATAGTCCTTCAAGCCCCCCTTACATATTCATATACAGGTATTCCACTTCATCGGGAGAAAGTGCCCTCTTCCACTGTGCAGAGATCTCCTTGATTTCATTAAGGATCTCGTTTGATTCTTCCCTGGTAAGGAATATTGATTTGCTTTGTAAGAACGAGATCAGGGCATGCCTGCCGGAATGTTTCCCAAATACGAACTCTCCCTCCTCACTCCCTATAGAAGCAGCATCAATGATCTGGTAAGTGCGCCGGTCTTTCAATAAGCTGTTGGTATGAACACCCGACTCATGACTTAATACTTTCCCGCCTGTTATCGGCTTGTCTTCTGCCAGCATTCTTCCTGAGGCTTCGCTCACCAATTTAGAAAGCCGGCTTAGCACAGTTGTTTTAATATTGTGTTGAATAACAGAGCTTAACTCAAGCGCCATCACGACTTCTTCCAATGCAGCATTACCAGCACGTTCGCCCAGACCATTCACGGTAACACTGGCAGCATCAGCACCGGAGCTTAATGCCATAAAAGTATTAGCGGTAGCCATACCCAGATCATTGTGCCCATGGAACTCTATAGAGATTTCCGGGAAATGACTCCTGATCTTTTGAAAGAGCGTTGCTGTTGAAACAGGGTTAAGTATACCTACTGTATCCGCTATACGTATCCTGCAGGCACCTTGTTGCATGGCCTCACTCATATAGTCGTACAGAAAAGAATATTCTGTGCGCGAAGCATCCTGTGCACCAATAGCAATGTATTCAAAATGGTCACGGGCATACTGCATCAACTTCGGCATTGTTTTCATGATCCACTGCCGGTCCTTGCCCATAGCTTTCAGATGAATATCTGAAACGGGAAATGAAATATTCACACCATTGGTTGCGCATTTGCCAGCTGCCTCCAGGTCTTTCATGGTAGCACGGCACCAGGCCACTGTTTTGAAGTGGAATCCTTCTTTGCCAATCACCCTGATATCTTCCACTTCCTGAGCACCAATGGCCGGCGCTCCAACTTCCACTTCTGGTATACCGGCTTCATCAAGTAATTGAGCGATCTGTAACTTTTCCTTTTGACTGAACACAACGCCAGGAGCCTGTTCTCCGTCCCTCAGTGTCGAGTCAATCAGATGAATTGCTTTTGTGAGCATTGAAAGTTCCTCCTTTTCTTTTAGGTTATTGAATTCTTTACCGGGGGATGGCAACCGTGTTCTTGCCTACAGATTGAATAACATTTATCCTTAATCAGAAATTAAATACTTATCTACAGCTTTGCCTTCTTCCAATGCATCCAATATTTCATCAACAGCATCTTCATCAACAGCTCCATACCAATAGTTATTGGGATGAATCACCATTACAGGACCTTGTGCACAAACATTCAGGCAACCCGTGCTGGAAACGGTTACATCCATACCACGATCTGCCGCTTCTTCTATCATGTATTGAATAATAGCGGGTGCATTCTTTTTGTTGCAGGCACCTTTTGCATCACCTGCTATGCGGTAAGAGTTGCACAACAGAATATGGAACTCAGGCTTTTTCATGTCTGAAATTTTATAGTTTGTTATTGATGATTGATTGTTTTATGCACACCCTGTCGCTGTGCCCCTGCAGGTAGCGCCACATTTAAAGGCATCAGCCTTTTGTACCGTCTTGATGGCTTTCCCATTGTATACGCCATCAAGACCGGCATCGATGATACCTGTCATTTGAATGACCCTGATACCCGAGGCTTGTAAAATTTTCAACGGCTTCTCACCTACGCCTTCAACTAAGATCGCGCGGCAGTCTTTCAATGTCTCAGCCAGCTCTTTCCAGCGGCCGTCACCCGTACCGGATGCCGGGGTATCCCGCTCTTCGACAAACTGGAAACCATTTGCTGTCTGTTTGAAAATGTATAGAGAATCGGCTTCTCCGAGGTGCATGTTGACAAGGGCACCTTCACGGGTAGCAACGGCAGCATTAGGACGGTCTTCTGTAGGAACTACAGGTCTGAGTGCAAACTCCTGCAACATGTCGTACGCGCCTTGGTAATCCTGGCCAAGCAGGCCTGCAGCATCAGCCCTGCAACGGGCGCAGTGGGTCATAAGGTTCAAATGCGCTTTTGCCTGGCTGCGCACGGATGACATCACAGCACTGGAGGGCTTCTCAATGCCTTCAAAGACAGTATCCTTTGTAGGCACTACCGGGATACAGTTCATGATGTCTGCACCAAGTGCTGACACAGTTTTGGCTACTTCTTCTATATGGTGATCATTGATACCAGGCAGAATAACAGAATTGATTTTTACCGTGATACCCTTCTTCTTGAGCAGCGGAATGCATTCGAGTTGGTTTTTCAGGATCAACTGGGCGGCGGCAATACCCCGGTAAATCTTCTTTTCATAGCGAACCCAGGAATAGATTTGACTGGTGATGGTTGGATCAACAGCGTTGATGGTGATGGTTACATGTGTAACACCTAATGCTGCTATTTCATCAATGTATGTCTTCAGGTTCAATCCATTGGTAGACAAACAGAATATCTTTTCCGGAAAAGCCTGCTTGGCCAGCCGCATCGTTTGAAGGGTTTCTTCCGGGTTGGCAAATGGGTCGCCCGGACCAGCAATACCAATCACAGAAAGGTTCTCAATATGCTTATTTAGTTCTTTTAAGTATTCAGCAGCTTGCCAGGGACTTAGCACTGCAGAAGTAACGCCTGGCCGGCTTTCGTTTACACAGTCAAACTTGCGGTTGCAATAATTACATGAGATATTGCATTTAGGAGCTACAGGCAAGTGAACCCTTGCATGGGTATGCCGGGCCTTCACATCAAAGCAAGGATGAGCGGCAATTGTGTTTATCTCTGTCATAAGCAGTTTTTTTAATTAGTTAATTCCCTATATATACTTATACCCTACGCTTGAATGTTCCTGTTTGTATTCAATCAGTGCATTGGTGATGCGGTCAAATAATTGTTGCGTGCCTTTGTATCCTATGTGCTGTACCCTTTGGCCCCCAAAGCGGTCGTGAATGGGAAAACCAACACGGACCAGTGGCTTACCCATTCGGCGACTGATATAGTATCCTTTACTGTTGCCTATGAAAATGTCAGGCTTCAACTCGTCGGTGATCTCATTGATCCCTTCAAAGTCCATTTCATTCATCACCAGCATGTGCTTCCTTTTGCCCCCTGTTACGGTGTCTATGGCAGCTTTCAACTTTCCACTTGCCCCACCAGACGCCACCAGCACAGTTTCAATCCCGATTTCTTCCAGGAAGGAAACAATACCAATCACAAGATCTTCTTCTCCGAACACTACAGCACGTTTTCCAAAGTGATATTTGTGGCCATCCACATAAGCATCAATCAGCCGGCCTCTTTCACGCAGGTGTCTTTCAGGTGTTGGCTTTCCAGAGATATCTTCCAACACTTTGAAAAAGCGGTCAGTTTCTTTTAATCCAATAGGTAAACCGCCTTTGTAAAAAGGAATGTCGTAAGCCTGCCGCAGCCATTCAGCTGCCGTTTGAAATTTCTGGTTACCCTTGAGGCTATCTTTATACCTCCCCTGTTGAAAGACGTATCCCAATTCAATGGAAACTTTAGCTGACCCGGTAAGTTTGAGCTCACCAACAGAAGTACCTCCTTCGGGGATCAATTGATATTCCTTCCAGTGAGGATTATCAAGCGTATCAGAATAATCCGGAAACAATACATATGGAATGCCAAAATCACTCAAAATATCTTTCAGATGACGGATATCTTCCGGAGATATAAAACCCGGGAATATATTGATATGACCTCCGGTTTTCCCCTTCCTTGCCAAAGCAGAAACAGTAGCTGTAACAGCATGGTGAAAACCATCCATATGCGAACCTTGATAACTGGGGGTGGAAGCATGCACAAATTCCGGCAACGGTTTATTTCTGTTTGCGGCACGGTATTCGCGTATAAATCCATGAATATCCTCCCCGATGGTTTCACTCAAACAAGCAGAAGCAATACCAATGACTTCCGGTTGGTATTGGGCGACCAGGTTGTCAACGCCAGTACTAAAGTTGGCACGTCCGCCAAAGATGGTAGTCTCTTCACTGAAGTTGGAAGAAGCAATGTCCACAGGTTCTTTGTAATGACTGATCATGTACCTGCGGATGTAAGTTGCACATCCCTGCGAACCATGGATCATGGGAACACAACCTTTAATACCCTTGAACACAATGCTCGCACCTAGCGGAGCACACAACTTGCACGCATTGCGTGTAGAAGCCCATGTGCCTGTATTTTTGATTGCACCAGTCATTGACGAACGATTTTAATATTCGATTGTATACTTCCTTACCTTGTAAATTGCCATACCGGACTCATAGCAGTAGCATATATTTCTTTTGCGAAATTGATCATGCCCTCATAACCGGCGAGCGCCTCTTTACGTTCGTGATTGTGATCACAAAAACCAAGTCCCAGCTTATAGGCAATAGGACGTTCTTTTACTCCCCCGATAAAAATGTCGGCACCTGTTTCCTTTACGAATGCGGACAACTCTATGGGATTAGAATCATCAACGATGATCGTACCTTCATCACACAAGTTTTGAATGAGTTCGTAGTCTTCTGTTGTACCGGTTTGTGAACCCACCACTACAGTTTGCACACCGATTAAACGTAATGCTTTGATCAGTGAAATTGCTTTGAAGGAACCACCTACATAAACAGCGGCTTTCTTTCCTTCCAGTTTTTCGCGATACTCTTTGAGCACAGGCATGAGGCGACCAAATTCTTCTCTTACGATTTCCTTTGCTTTGGACATCAATGCAGCGCTTTTAAAAAACTTAGCTACTTCATACAAAGCATCTGACATATCTTCCAGGCCGAAATAAGACACCTTCATAAAAGGAACCCCATACTCCTCCTTCATGATCTTAGCCAAATACATCATCGAACCGGAGCACTGTACTACATTCAATGAAGCCTTGTGCGCGCTGCGTACATCATCTACCCTGCCATCGCCAGTAATAGTAGCATTTACATATATACCCATGCGCTTATAATAATCCAGCAACAGCCATAACTCACCGGCAATGTTAAAGTCGCCAAGGATGTTAATGCTGATCTCCGGCACCTCTCGATCTCCTGTTCCCACCAATGTTGCCAATGCCTCACATGCTACTTTATAACCGTCCTTTTTAGTGCCCTGGAATCCGGGCGCCTGCACCGGAATCACAGAAAGGCCTTTTTCTTTACTTACCCTTTTGCAAACAGCTTCCAGGTCATCGCCAATCACACCAACAATGCAAGTGGAATAAACAAAAGCGGCTTTCGGCTGGTAACGAACAATCAGTTCGACCAAAGACAGGTACAACTTGCTTTCACCACCAAAAACAATGTCTTTCTCTCTTAAATCGGTTGAAAAGCTTAGGCGATGGATTTCTGGCCCGGAAGACAATGCACCCCGGATGTCCCAGGTGTAAGCAGCACACCCTATAGGCCCATGAATGAGATGCAAGGCATCTGCAATAGGATACAATACTACGCGGGAACCACAAAATACACAAGCCCGCTGACTTACCGAACCTGCTACGCTGGGACGGGAACAAAGCATTTCATGTTGATCTGCTCCACTGCGAAAGATTTGCCTTTTACGTTCTATCAGAAACGAGCTCATGCCTTTGTGTTTTATGTGGGGGTTACATTGTCAACTCAACTTTTTCTTCTCTACATTCACGATCTTCTTTATCGAGGATGGCATTCAGGATACTTGTGAGTAAACGCATCGCTCCAGTATAACCAACCGCAGGGAAATAGCTATGCCCAACGCGGTCCAGAATAGGAAAGCCCATGCGTATAAACGGAATGTTTTCATCGCGGGCGATATACTTGCCATAAGTATTTCCGATCAACAGGTCCACCGGCTCTTGTTTGATCCATTGGTGGAGCAGGAACATATCGGCCCTCTCACCGTTTTTGTATTTTGCTTCCGGAACTTTTTCAGTAAGCAGGGATTTCATAGACTCCTCGAACTTCTTGCCTGGTGTACCACTGACAATGTATACAGGTTTCATATCCATAGTGAGCAAGAATTCCGTAAGCGGAACCAGCGTATCAGGATCGCCCCATAAAGCAACACGTTTGCCGTAGAGGTATTTGTGCATATCGGCGATCATATCGATCAGGCGTCCGCGTTCTTCTGTGATCGAATCAGGGACTTTTACTCCGGCTGCACGGCTCAAGGCTACAAGGAATCTATCTGTAGCTTTTAAACCGATTGGTAAATCTTGTATGCTGAATTTTACTTTGCACTTGTTTTCCAACAGGGTAGCTGCTTCTTCACTGCAAAAGGATCCAAGACCAATGGTGTACTTGCTGTCACCTGTGCTGATCAACTCGGGTATAGTGACACCTCCTTTTGGATAGAACTCATGCTTTCCTGTCATAGGTGTATCCAAAACATCGGATGTATCCGGAAACAAAACAATCTTAGCGCCCATAGTTGCTGCGATTCGCTTGATCTCTCGCATATCACTGGGTTCTACCCATCCGCAAATGAGGTTTACCTGGTCTTTTTTAGTAGCGCTCTTCGCAGAGAAATATTTCACCATGGATGTGACCATGTTGGCATAACCAGTAACATGGGAACCTACATAACTTGGCGTATTGCAATGGATCACATACTTACCGGCAGGAACATAATTTTCATCTCTTGCTTTCTGCAGAATTTGGTTCACATCATCACCAATGGTTTCAGAAAGACAGGTAGTATGTACTGCAATCACATCGGGATTGTAAACGGTAAAGATGGTTTCAACTGCCTGTAACAAGTTTGCCTGTCCCCCAAAAACCGATGAACCTTCTGTAAATGAGCTGGTAGCAGCCATTACGGGTTCTTTATAATGGCGCGTAAGTGCACTTCGGTGATAGGAACAGCAGCCTTGTGAACCATGACTATGAGGCAGGCATCCATGGATACCTAGTGCCGCATACATGGCCCCTATGGGCTGGCAGGTCTTAGCAGGATTCACCGTGAGCGCTTCCCTTTCGATGATCGTGTCTGATGTATGACGTAAAAGCATAAAATTTTCTTCTTTTTGATGATTTAAACTGCGAATTCTGCTTCAATAACTGGTTCTGCTTCCCAGGGAGCTTTGATCATTTTCCAGATGCTGGTATTGACGATCATATCAATATCCTTGTAGAAATTAACGGCGCCTCCAAAGCCTGCATAAGGGCCACCATAGTCATAGCTATGAAGCTGCTTAAGTGGGATACCCATTTTCTGAACACAGTATTTTTCTTTGATACCTGCACAGAATACATCCGGGTGATAGGCTTCTATGAGCTTCTCCATTTCATAATGACTCAGGTCATCGATAACCAATGCACCTTTTGCCATATCAACCATCATACCTTCGTAATCGTTGAAACCACAGCCTTTGCTTTCGAGCTCAGCTTTCCTTTCTTCTGTGATACGGGGGTTGAAGCGGGTTTCATCAGCCTCAATAGTTAATTCCTCAATATTGCGGCTATCGGCATCTATTTGAATGGTGGGAATGACGCGGCGACCTTCATAGTCATCGCGATGGCCGAATTCATAACCGGCAGCAATAGTGCTCATGCCTAACTCAGTAAACAACTCCTGGTAATGGTGTGCGCGTGAACCGCCCACAAACATCATTGCCAGTTTACCCTGTGTATGCGGATAGATCACTTCCAGTTCTTTCTTCACAATTACCATTTCTTCAGCGATCACTTCTTCTACACGATCGATCAACTCCTGGTCGCCAAAATATTCGGCAATCTTACGAAGTGATTTGGCAGTAGCTTCAGCACCAATGAAGTTGACTTTGAACCAGGGAATACCGAATTTCTTTTCCATCATTTCAGCCACGTAGTTGATAGAACGGTGACACATCACTACGTTCAGGTCGGCCATGTGGGCACGCTCAAATTGTTCGATCGTTGAGTTACCACTAAAGGAGGAAATTAGCGTCAAACCACATTTTTCGAAAATGCGCTCCAACTCAAATGCATCTCCACCAATGTTATATTCACCCAGCATGTTTACTTTATACTTGCCTTTAGGCGCTTCATCACGCAAACCAATTACGTGTTTCATGAGAGCGTTGTTAGCGATGTGGTGACCGGCACTTTGGCTGACACCTTTATAACCTTCACAACTGAACCCGAAGATGTTGATACCGAGTTCTTCTTTCATTTCACGCGCAACAGCATGCACGTCGTCACCGATCAAACCTACAGGGCAGGTAGAAAAGATGCCAATGCTTTTAGGTTTGAAGATTTCAAACACTTCGCGTACAGCCTGCTTTAATTTGATCTCACCACCGAAAACGATATTGGAATCCTGCATATCTGTAGAGAAGCAGTAGTTCATAAAGTTTTCTGATTCCGGAGTTGGCGGCAGTGTTTGGTTGCGACGCGTTAGCCAGGCATAAAAACTACAGCCTATAGGTCCGTGTACAAGGTTTACAATGTCACGGGTTGGCCCTAACACCACACCCTTACAGCCAGCGTATGTACATCCACGTTGGGTAATGATGCCCGGAATCGTACGCACATTTGCCTGGATCTTTTGAAGTACTTCTGCACCGTCATGGACAACGATCGATTTTTCTCTTTTCTTGGCAACTTTCTTTGGATATTTTTTCAATACCTCCTGTTTCCACCTTTGTGGATCCATCTCTATATGAGCCATAAATAGTTAGTTTAAATTAATCTAATGTTTTGTCGCCCTTTTCAGCAGTACGAACGCTTACTGAATCCAGCGCTTCCAGGATGAAGATTTTTCCGTCGCCGCTTTTTTTAGTTTGATTCGTATTGATGATGGTCTTTACTGCTAAATCTTTTTTATCATCGGAAACCACTAGGGTGATCATCCGCTTGGCTTTTAACCGGGATTTTACCAACACCTCTTCACCCTCAGCATCTGCAACGGGCAATTCTTCTGGTTGGCTGTTGATTGTATTGCCCCGTCCCAAAACGCCCATAGCGGTAAAAGAAGGGAGGCCAGCATCGGACAATGCCTTTTTGGTCTCATTCATTTTGCTGATGCGAATAATCGCCAGGATTAATTTCATGCGCTTTTTGTTTTATTCAATGAATGATTACCTGTTAGTTCTTAGAAACAGCTTCAACTTGTACACTAGCTTCTGTTTCTTTTGCACCGCTTGAAATAGTATAGCTTTCTATCACAGGTGTGATAAAGATCTTTCCATCTCCAAAAGCGCCTTTTTCAGAAGTACGGGCTGCCTGAATGATGGTATTTACGACAAAGTCTTTATCAGCATCTTTGATGACGATCAACAATAACTCTTTAGGAAGCTCGTCATAAGTGATGTTTCCTACCTTTAAACCACGTTGTTTACCGCGGCCGAATACTGACATTTTGGTTGCTCCAGGAAAACCTGCATCAATGAGTGCTTTTAATACTGCACCTGACTTTTCCGGACGAACGATTGCTCTTATAAGTAACATGATATTATTTCTGTTTGTATTTAGTAATGGGGTTGATATCATTCATCAATTCACCACGCCGTATTCGATCAGCAGGCTTTCCAATTCTTCAATCTCAAGTGGCTTTGGAATCACAAACATTTTATTTTCATCGATCTTCCTGGCTAGTGCGCGGTATTCATCTGCCTGTCCATGGGTAGGGTCAAAATCTATTACTGTTTTGCGGTTGATCTCGGCACGCTGAACCATATTGTCGCGAGGAACAAAATGGATCATTTGAGTACCCAGTCTGCGGGCAAACTCCTCAATCATGTTTTGCTCGTTGTCTACTTTACGACTGTTGCAGATGAGTCCGCCCAGGCGAACGCCACCGGCTTCAGCAAACTTTACAATGCCTTTACTGATGTTGTTAGCGGCATACATGGCCATCATCTCTCCAGAACAAACAATGTAGATTTCCTGCGCTTTACCTTCCCGCATAGGCATTGCAAATCCGCCGCATACAACGTCACCCAATACATCGTAAAACACATAATCAGTATCAAACTCGTTTTCATCGTAAGCACCTAATTGCTCCAATAGGTTAATCGAAGTGATGATACCACGACCAGCACAGCCTACACCAGGTTCAGGACCGCCAGACTCAACGCAACGGGTTCCTCTAAAACCTGTCTTCACAACGTCATCCAGTTCTACGTCTTCACCTTCTTCCCTCAGTGTATCCAATACGGTTTTTTGTGCGAGACCACCTAACAAGAGACGTGTAGAGTCAGCTTTGGGGTCACAACCCACAACTATAACCTTTTTCCCTGCTTCTACCAGGCCTGCCACTGTATTTTGGGTAGTGGTGCTTTTCCCAATACCACCCTTGCCATAAATTGCTACTTTTCTCATAATCCAGTTTTTTGCTTTTGCTGGTTTATTGGCAACCAAAGTGCCGTAATTGACACACATAATTACCTACTTTAATATCTTATTTTTTATAGCATTGATTTACACAGCATTGCATCTTTTATATTTTTTTACATATTATTTTATCTAATACCTTGATCATTAAAAAACTACATTTTTGTAGGAACTTGTTGAAATTGCATACAATTTCGTAACCACAAATAACTGACACACAAACACTTATGATTACAATCAGTTTTTAGGACCTGCCCCTGTAAGTACATTTGTACAGTCAGACATTTTCAAATATTCAAAACCAATACTTATGGCATTTAAAATATTAGATAAATGCATCAACTGCGGAGCTTGTGAATCGGAATGCCCCAATCATGCTATTTATGAAGGCGGAAGGAAGTGGACCATTGGAAAGGGTACTAATATCAGTGGATTCTTTGTACTAATGGACGGAACAGATGTTGCCGCTGAACAAAAGATGGCACCTTATTCATCAGACGTATATTATGTTGTACCTAGCAAATGCACCGAATGTCAAGGATTCTTTGACGAACCTCAATGTGCTTCGGTTTGCCCGGTAGATAGTTGTGTTCCGGATCTGCTATACCCGGAAACAGTCGATGAATTATTAAGCAAGAAAGTAAGACTGCACGGTTAACCAAAACCAACTACCGGTTTTGGTTATCTTTTTGCATGTATTGCAGGAAACAGCTACATGCAAAAACCAACACTCAAAGGCATTTGGGAAGTTTTAAAGGATTCGTATAAAGGGTTTACAGACGATAAAGTCCCAAAGCTGGGTGGTTCATTAGCATATTTCACCCTTTTTTCATTAGGGCCTATGCTGCTGGTCATTATTTACCTGGTAGGTATATTTTTAGGGAAACAAGCAGTTGAAGGCTCACTCACTAGCCAGATCCAGGAAGTAGTAGGTGAGGGCGCAGCACTTCAACTTCAGGAGATCATCAAAAATATATCTATAAGCAAGCAGGGTAAGGTAGCTGCCATTATTGGTATCATCACATTATTCATTGGTGCCACTTCTGTTTTCGCAGAAATACAGGACTCCATCAATGGCATCTGGCATTTAAAGTTAAAACCAAACCAGGGCTTGATGAGAACGTTCCTCAAACGCCTGGTTTCATTTGGCGTTATTGCAAGCCTCGGCTTTCTGTTCCTGGTATCATTGGTCGCTACAGCGCTTGCAGAAGCACTGGGAAAAACCCTGAAGGAAATGATTCCAGGGGCCGGAGTGGTCATTTTTTATATCATTAGTCTTGCGCTCACATTAGGCATGGCCACCTTATTGTTTGCCATCATTTTCAAAATACTGCCAGACGCCAGGCTAAAATGGAAAGATGTGTGGCCAGGTGCTATCGTGACAGCCATTTTATTTATGATTGGCCGTTTCGCCATATCGTTCTACATAGGCAAAAGCGATATTGGAAGCGCTTATGGCGCAGCAGGCTCATTGGTTGTATTGTTGGTGTGGGTATACTACTCCTCTCTGATCCTGTATTTTGGAGCTGAGTTTTCAAAAGCATATGCCATTAGATTTGGATCCGGCATCCGTCCCCGGGACTATGCTTTTTCTGATTTGCAACCCAATCAACAGGTAAAAAATTTCCATAACCCCAACTCATAAAATCCCAAGATTTCGAAATCTCCAAATCAGCAACTCCTTAATGTCCCATTAATCTTCTATACTTGTATCTTTAATAAACCGCATGAAACTGCTGATCAAGCCACTGCAAATATTATACACCCTATATGCCCTGCTGCTTTTCGTAGTCATCATGCTGCTGGTTTTTCCGTTCGTTATCATAGCTTCATTTTTCGGCCGTATAAAGGGAGGAAATGCTATTTACCGCATTTGCGTGTTGTGGGCCGATATCTGGTTTCCGTTGGTCTTCATCCGGCATAAAAATATTTTTGAGCAAAAGCCCCGTCAACACCAGTCTTACATTTTTGTTGCCAACCATATCTCCTACCTTGATGCGGCCCTGATTGTCAAAACTTTTCGACATCCTCTGCGGGCGCTGGGAAAAGTGGAACTAAGCAAAGTGCCCATATTTGGCTATATCTATAAGAAAGCTATTGTCACCGTCGACAGAAGTTCTGCTGCGAACCGCTCGCGCAGTGTTCATATATTAAAGTCTGTTTTAAGAAAAGAAATTTCAATCCTTGTTTTCCCGGAAGGCACATTTAATGAGACAGAACATCCGCTGAAACACTTTTATGATGGCGCTTTTCGCATTGCTATTGAAACAGGTACGCCCATCAAACCAGTCCTGCTCCTCGACTCTTACGACAGGATGCACTACAAAAGCCTGTTTACATTCAACCCAGGCCGGAGCCGTTCTGTTTTCCTCGAGGAAGTTCCCACAAAAGGACTGCACATCAAAGACACTAAGCACCTGAAAGAAAAAGTATTCAGTTTGATGGAAGCCAAACTGATTGAATACAAGGCCTCATGGATCAAAACGGGAAAGATACCAAGTGAATAAACAGCAGCCAAACCCCTGATTTCGCAATAAAGGTTCTTTCATTATTTGCATTTATTTTCCAAATTTCATATATTACTCCCTGCATTCTCAAGGAATTATATATTACACTCTATAATCCACAGAAGCAACCTAAAGCACATACAATATTTTGTGACTTTGATCGTCTTTAGAACTAATTCATTTAAATAAATTTACACATTGACCGTAGCTAACCAGGTCCGAAATATAGAAAACCCATAGTGAGATGAAACCTAAATTTTCTAATGTCGTATTGGCTGATGATGACACCGACGATCAGATGTTTTTTGAAATGGCCCTTCGCGAAGTAAGCAAGGATGCTGAACTGAAGGTCTTTAAGAATGGCGTGGAGCTCATGAAAGCACTGGACCAACCCAATGCGGAACACCCCGATATTATTTTCCTGGATCTGAACATGCCTAGGAAAAATGGCCTTCAGTGCCTGGAAGAAATACGCCAGCACGAAGATCTGAAGGCGGTCACGGTAGTGATGCTGACAACCTCTTTGAGTCAGATGGATATGTATAAGGCCTATGATAAAGGGGCCTGCTTGTTTGCCAACAAACCCGCAGAATTATCAAAATGGACCGACCTCATCAATAAAGTTTTCACATCAGATCCAACGCAATTGGAAGCTGTTATTGATTAATGTTATATCTGCCAAAGCTAATCTTCATTGAAATGGTGTGATACCTATCTTCGTGCCTCTTTATGTACGCCGAAATCATCATACCACTAGCACTGCCTAAAAATTACACCTGGGAAATCCCGGAAGAATTCCTGGATAAACTCCAGCCAGGCATCCGTGTGGAAGTAAATCTCGGTAAGAATAAACGATACGCAGGCATTGTGAAGCTCATTCACGATCGGGCACCTTCCACTTTTGAGCCTAAAGAGATATTGAATGTGCTGGATCCACAACCGGTTATTCAACCCTACCAGTTAAAGTTCTGGGAGTGGCTGGCCGAATATTACATGTGCTCTGAAGGTGAAGTAATGGCTGCCGCACTGCCCTCCCATTTTAAGTTATCAAGTGAGACCGTAATTGTCTTCAATGAAGAATATGGAGATGACTTTTCAGACCTTGATAATGAAGAATACCTGGTGGCTGAAGCCTTGCACATCAAACACGAACTGCGTCTCACTGAAGTACAGCAAATATTGGATGTATCGCATGTTTATCCAATCGTGAACCGACTGATTGGTAAAAAGGTTTGCTTTGTTTGGGAGTCCTTGAAACAGGCATACGCACCCAAAAAAGAAACCTTTGTCTTGCTGGAACAGGAATACAGCAATGAAGAAAAGCTGTCCGAACTGTTGAACAACTGGAGCCGTGCTCCTAAACAAATGGAGCTGCTGCTTAGTTACCTCCACCTGATGAAAACACAAGGTGAGGTGTCTAAAGCAGAATTGCTGAAAAAATCTGGCGCCAGTGATGCGCAACTCAAAGCTTTAACCGATAAAGGAATTCTAAGGGCTGAGAAACGCAGCGTAGACCGCTTACATTACCTGCCCAAAGATGTGTCGATTGATTTTGATCTAACGCCTGCACAAGGTGAAGCCTACCAGAAAGTTACAGAATGCCTGGACAGCAGGCAGGTATGCCTGTTGCATGGCGTTACCTCCAGCGGGAAGACACATGTATACATCAAGTTGATGGAGCAATACATCCGCAAAGGATTGCAGGTATTATACCTGTTGCCGGAAATTGCGCTTACCTCGCAAATCATCCGGCGCTTGCAAAAGCACTTTGGTGGCTACATTGGCATTTACCACTCCAAGTTTAGCCAGAATGAACGGGTGGAGATCTGGAACAAGGTAAAGTCTGGCGAAATGAAGATCGTATTGGGTGCACGTTCTTCCTTATTTCTCCCTTTCCTGGACCTTGGTCTGATCATCTGCGATGAAGAACACGATACCTCTTACAAGCAGCAGGATCCTGCTCCGCGCTATAATGGCAGGGATGCGGCCATTTACCTAAGTTCCATAACAGGAGCGAAAGTATTATTAGGCAGTGCCACACCGTCGCTGGAAACCTATTGGAATGCAAAGAATGATAAATACGGGCTGGTAGAATTACTGGAACGCTTTGGCGAAGTAAGAATGCCCTGGATTGAAATGGTAGACACCCGCAAAGTCCCCAAAAAGCAGGGCGAGAAAGTGATGCTTTCTCCTCCATTGCTGGATGGCATTAAAGCTACTATTGAAAAAGGCAGGCAGGTGATCCTGTTCCAGAATCGCCGTGGCTATACCCCTTACCAGGTTTGCTCTGTTTGCGGCTGGATCGCGCAATGTCGCAATTGTGATGTGTCACTGACCTATCATAAATACAGCAACAAGCTCAAATGTCATTACTGCGGCAATATCTATCCTCCTACCCATACCTGCCTGGCATGTGGAAGCGATAAACTGTTGCAAAAAAGCTTTGGTACAGAAAAGATTGAAGAATTGCTGGAAACAGACCTGCCCGACGCCAGGATCAGCCGCATGGACTTTGACTCTGTGCGCAACAAAAACGCTCATGATGTATTAATCCAGCAATTTGAACAAAAGAAGATCGATGTATTGGTCGGAACACAAATGGTGGTAAAAGGCCTCGACTTTGACAATGTAGACCTGGTAGGAATATTAGATGCAGACGGACTCCTGCATTTTGCCGACTTCCGTGTCAATGAAAGAGCCTTCCAATTGATGGAGCAGGTAAGCGGTCGTGCAGGCCGTAGGGATGGCGCCGGCAGGGTGCTGATCCAATCCGGGAATCCCTCACATCCTGTGCTGCAATTCGTAGCCCAACACGACTACACCGGGATGTACAACGAAGAAATTGAAAAGCGGCGCATGTTTTTCTACCCGCCATTTTCCCGGGTTATCCACCTCACTTTCAAGCACAAGGAAAGAGACATTGTGATGGAAGCGGCCTACGCCTATGCACAGGCTTTGGAAGTCCCCTATGGGAAGTATATTGTTGGCCCTGCTGAACCAGTGATTAACCGCGTACGTAATATGTTTTTAATGGAAATGCTGCTCAAGCTGCCCCGCGACAGCCAGACCATCGCCAAATGCAAAAGCGACCTATTGAAGCAGGCCGCCATCCTTCATGCCAATAAAAAATTCAGAACAGTGGTTGTCGTGCCGGACGTAGATGCAATTTAAGGGAGGGTGTTAGATAATATTCACCTCTCTCTCCAGTTCTACTCCAAACTTGTTCTTTACAGATTGAACAATCTGTTCACTGAGTTCGAATATTTCTTCTCCTTTGGCGTTGCCATAATTTACCAGTACCAGTGCCTGCTTGGGATAGCAGCCCGCATCACCTTTGCGATACCCCTTCCAGCCGCACTGCTCGATCAGCCAGCCTGCGGCGAGTTTGGTGTGTTGCGTATCAACAGGAAAAGCTACTATTTTGGGGAATTGTTCTTTCAGTGATTGGAATTGCTCGTTGGGGATTTGCGGGTTTTTAAAGAAGCTTCCTGCATTGCCCTCAATTTTCCAATCTGGCAGTTTCGAACTCCGGATGTTGATGACGGCCTGAGAGATCACCTGTATGCTCAATTCCTTTACCCCCATTTTATCCAGTTCATGCCGAATGGCACCATAACTGGTATTGAAGACAGGCTGCTTCCGTAGACGGTAGGTAACAGAGGTAATGACAAACTGGTTTTTGTACTCCCTCTTGAACACACTTTCGCGGTAACCAAATGCGCAGTCTGAAAGGGAAAACTTCCGGAAGGCCTTATCACCTAAATGAAAGGCTTCCAGTTCATAAAAGACATCCTTGATCTCCACACCGTAGGCTCCAATATTTTGCATGGGAGAAGCTCCTACGTTACCAGGAATAAGGGACAGGTTTTCTACTCCAGCGTATTGATGTTGCAGGCAGTAAAGTACAAACTGGTGCCAGTTCTCCCCCGCACCTGCTTTCACATAAATAAAATCTTCATCTTCTTTGATTACCTCAATGCCTGAAACTTCATTTTTCAAAACCAACCCGTCGAAGTTTCGTGTGAAAAGCAGGTTGCTGCCTCCGCCAAGAATGAGGAGTGATGATTTTAAATTATGGAGTTGGGGGTCAGAAATGATTTCTTCCAGCTGCTCAGCGGATTGAAATGCTGTAAAGTATTTTGCCTTTGCCTCAATGCCGAAAGTATTATAGGGTTTGAGCGAGATATTTTCCTGCAGGTTCATAAAACAAAGCTATACTTCTCGAGTTATCAAAATCAGAAGCTTCCAAAAAAGTTTTTATGCTTCAGCAACAAAAGAAGATTTGAATGACGAATGGGAAAAAGGCATAATGCAAAGCCCTCAACTTTCATACAGTTGAGGGCTTTGCATTAAAAAATATTTAGCCAAGGCACCGCCGCGCTGCCCTCTCCGCCTTAGGCGGACCGGGGTGAGGCTGGATGTGCGGGGAATTACCTATAATCATCCTCCTCGTCCTCATCAAATGAAGAAGAGGTCTGGATATTGAGCATACTGCCCATGAGATCTTTAAATTCTACTGAAGTTTCGAGTATCTTCTTACTGATCAACGAATAGGAAGCGAGACCGTGGAGGACAAACTCCATGAGCAGTGCTGCTTCTCTTTCATTGGCATGCGGGAAAACTTTCTTCACCAATGCATGCAGCCCGTCCACCTGGTAAAGCTGGTTGATCTTTTCCCTGTCTTTGGTACCGAAGAAGATATTCAGGTGATGTCCCTTGTCAAACCAACTGATGACAGATTTGTAAGGATTTTCATCGCCGGGGGATGATTCGCCCTTTTGCCTTGCCCTCTTTTTCAGCAATTCAGGATTGGGAAAATATTGGATAAATTGTGACCGGATGGCTTTATCCAGCAGGTTCATGGCTACCTGATATGGTCCTTCCTGCTCCCCTTCATAAACCAGCTCTATTTTACCTGTAATGGCGGGAATAATACCTACCAGGTCACTGACCCATATTTGAGTTGATGATTCGTTATTGATGATCAACCGGCGCTCGGCGGAACTGAATGCATTTTCATACGCCGAAATGGTAAGCCGGGCACTCACCCCGCTCTTCTTATCCACAAACTCACTGCTTCTCGCCTCAAATGCCACCTGTTCTATCAGGCGCTTCAACAGGTCGCTAACGGCAATCTTCTCCTTTTGTTCGGGTTGCACTTCAGCCTCTTGCTCCGTTATTTCCAATGCATGTTCCAGCGATTTAGGATAGTGGGTCAATATCTGGCTTTCGATCCGGTCCTTTAGTGGTGTCACGATAGAACCCCGGTTGGTATAGTCTTCAGGATTGGCTGTAAATACAAACAAAATATCAAGCGGCAGCCGCAGCTTGAAACCGCGTATTTGTACATCGCCTTCTTCCAGTATATTGAACAGGGCCACCTGTATCCTTGCCTGGAGGTCGGGTAATTCGTTGATGACAAAGATGCTGCGGTTGCTTTTGGGAATAATGCCATAGTGGATCACTCGTTCATCAGCAAAACTTAAGCGAAGGTTGGCGGCCTTGATGGGGTCAACGTCACCTATCAGGTCGGCTACACTTACATCAGGTGTGGCCAGTTTTTCGCCATAGCGGCTGCTGCGGTGTATCCATTCAATTGGAGTATCCTCACCTTTTTCCAGAATAAGGTCTTTGGCATATTTGGAAATAGGATGCAGCGGGTCATCGTTGATCTCTGAACCGGTAATAACCGGGATATATTCATCCAGAAGGTCAACCATTTGCCTGGCCATGCGCGTTTTAGCCTGCCCGCGCAAACCAAGGAATAGAATATTGTGCTTGCTCAGCAATGCTCTTTCCACGTCGGGTATTACAGAGTCATCGTAACCAATGATCTTTGGAAAAGTCACATCTTTTGCCTGCAATTTTTGTATCAGATTTTGCCTGAGCTCTTCTTTTATGCTCTTAGGCTTGTAGCCTGCCTCTTTTAATTCGCGTATTGTATTAATTCTTTTAATATCCATCATAGCTGTCTGGTTATTGTATAGTCTCTGATCGTTTAATTGATTCACAAGGACGGGTCAGTAAACAGTTTTCCTCTTGCCACTTTCGAAGTCTCTGAAAATAAAGGCGCCGAGGCGATCCAGGGTGGCAAAGAATGCTTTGCCGTTATTAGTTTCGGTGAACTCCTGTACAAAACGTTGCAGGTAAGGATCTGTTGCGATCATAAAGGTAGTAATCGGAATTTTCAGCTTCTTGCATTGAGCAGCTAAATTCAAACAGCGGCTAGTGATCTTCCTGTCCAGGCCAAAACTGTTTTTATAATACCGCCTGCCTACTTTCAGACAGGTGGGCTTACCATCGGTGATCATGAAGATCTGCTTATTTGGATTTTTACGCCTGCGTAGTATATCCATTGCCAATTCTATGCCCGCTACCGTATTCGTGTGATAGGGCCCTACCTGCAGGTAGGGGATGTCCTTGATCTCTACCGGCCAGGCATCATTGCCAAATACTACAATGTCCAGCGTATCCTTGGGGTACTTGGTAGTAATGAGTTCACTTAAAGCCATGGCCACCTTTTTAGCCGGTGTAATACGATCCTCACCATACAAGATCATCGAGTGCGAAATATCGATCATCAATACGGTTGAAGTCTGGGATTTAAAATCAGTTTCACGGATCTGCAGATCGTCCTCCTGCATCGTAAACTCATCAAGACCATGATTGATCTGTGCATTGCGGATGGACTCAGTAAAGTCGATCTGTTCCAGCATGTCGCCAAAGATGAAGGGGCGGGTTTCAGGGCTTTCCTCATCACCCAAACCGGGTTTAAACGTAGTATGGTCGCCCTGCTTGGTCTTTTTCAGTTTACCAAAGATCTCTTCAAGGCTCCTTTTCCTGATACCTTGTTCTGTTTTAGGTGTTATGATGATCTCGCCTCTTTCCTGGTCTTCTGTAATATAGCCTTTATCTTTCAGTTCATCCACAAAGTCACCCATGCCATATTGGTCATCAGTAAGTCCGTATTCCCTGTCCAACTGGTTCATCCACTGCAGTGCCTCTGCCACATCACCATTAGTATAAGTTAGCAACTGGAAAAACAAATCCAGCAACTGGTCAAATTTGCTTTTCCCTTCCGCATCAGGATCAAATTTTGAAAAATGAAAACCTTTCATCACACAAACTTTTACACTTCAATCTACAACAAATCTTGGTTGTTTGCGTGTTAAAAGGGATTTTATGTTTGGGATATTACTGATGAGAAAGGAGGAGAATGGCGGTGAACGGGACGAGAAGGAGGTGAAGGGATGAAAAGGTGGTGGGGGGATGAAGGGGAGGATAGATGACAGATGGTAAGTGGAAGAAGATGGTGGACGATAAGAAGGGCCGTTAGCTGAAATGGATGAAATAAGAAGAGGCTGCATCAGACTTTTGATACAGCCTCTTCTTCATTAATATTTAGATGGAGATCTCTTACTTCAGTTTATACACTTCGCTGCCTGCCAGGAGAAAGCATCCCAAACCATAATCTTCGAAGTCAGGCTTGCTGGTATAAGTTACAGGCTGTCCATCCTTGGGCTCTTTACCGGTGCCTTGTACAAAGCCCAGGAAGCCATCTTTGTGCACAGATTCTTTAACCATAGCATTCCATGCTTTCGTAATAATTGGCATATAGGTGTGTTTATCTAAGATGCCGTGGTTGATACCCCAGGCGAAAGCATAAGTGAACAGGGCCGTACCGGAGGTTTCTTTTCCGCCAAAGTTGGTAGGATCGTGCAGGCTCGCATTCCAGAAGCCATCTTCCCTTTGAATAGGAATCAAAACAGTTGCCATGTCTTTAAAATCCTGCAAGTATTCGTTGTAATGAGGATCAGACTTCGGCAGCATTTGCAGTGTACGTGCCAGGGCTGCGATCACCCAACCATTTCCACGGCTCCAGTAACAATCTTCTCCGTTAGGTTCTTTATAGGGTGGAACGAAATCTTTGTCTCTCCACCACAGACGATCAGCATGATTATACAATCCATTGCCCCCATGCTTGTATTTGGCAAATGCGTACAAATCGTACATTTTGTGGAAATAATTTGTGTCGTTGTACACAACACCCAGGCGAACAAATACCGGCATTGCCATTTGAATGGCATCGATCCAGTTCCAGTCATCACTCTTATCGCTTTGCACCATCAGGTCGATGCTGGCTTTGGCGTCCTTGATCCTTTCGGGTTGTTTGTCTATCAGGTACAGGTCAATGTAAGTTTGGCCGGCACATTGGTCGTCGGCGTTACGGGTGGTGATACCGTTGCGAAAGCTCCAATTGTGTTTTTGACCCCACGATAATGCATAATCGTAATACTCTTTTTTCTTGTCAATAGCATACAATGCCATCAGTCCTTCGTAATACACGCCACGGGTCCAGATGTTGCTAGGGCGCTCACGGTTGGTGACAATGGATTTGCCCGGGTCAGGCCACTTCTTCATAAAATAGGCATTAGTAAGCCTGAGCGGCTTCAATATCTTCTTTTTGGAAGGCAGCTTGGAAGTCAGCTCTTGGGCATCGGCATTCACAATCGAAAGAACAAAAAGGCCCAAAAGCAGGAGCATGTTTTTACAATTCATAAGGAAACCTCGTTATAAAAGGTGCATAAAATTAAGACTCGAAGAAAGACGAAAAGTTGATTATAGGCATCCTGTGGTGTCCTGTGAACGACAAATAATTCGTAACTTAATATTAATTCCTTCCCTTCCAATTCTACATCCCCTTATTAAGACTGCCATTTGTTCACCCAAAAACATTAAAATGAAAAAGCTATTGCTGCTTGGCCTACTCATACCTCTATTGAGCATGAGCCAGACAAGAACTGTCGTGTCCGCACTTCGTGTTTTTCCTAAACAGGACAAGATTGCGGAATTTGAAAAGGCATTAACAAACCATGCGCAAAAGTATCATACGGGCACATGGAAATGGAGGGTATTTACCATTGAATCTGGCCCTGATGCCGGAGGTTACCATATTGTAGAAGGACCAAGCACTTGGGATGAGATAGACAAAAGAGGCAATCTCGGCGCCGAACACATGAACGATTGGCTGAAGAATGTTGCAGCCCTTACAACAGAAAGAGGTTCTTCAAATTACTCTGTTTACCGGGAAGACTTGAGTTCAATCCCATTGACCGATTATACAGATAAGATCGCCATTACACATGTTTTTCCAAAACCGGGACGTTTTCCTAGCGTGGAAGAAAATTTAAAAATGGCGAAAAAAGCATGGGAAGCCGGCAATCAGACCGTAGCCGTCTATGAAGCCAGTGCCTCCGGACCGGCACAGTTTGCGCTTGTTTTTCGATACAAGCAAGGACTAAAGGAACGGGAACAGAATTTTAGAAAGCCATTTAAGGAAAGGTTTATTAGTGCATTTAGTGAAGATGCCTATAATAAGTACCTGGAAAACATTACAAATGATACCAACAGCAGTTGGAGTGAATTGTTGTTTTACCATGCTGAATTTAGCTCTAAGTGAAAATTAAAGCGTCACTTAGATTTATAAAATTGGAAAGGCTGGAGCAGAAAGCGCTTCCAGCCTATTTCCGAGTTGCAATACAACGCTTCTAGTCAACAAATAGCTTTGTTATTCCTGCACTATTTGCCGCCCACTCTTTTGTATATACTTCATCTGCATCTACAACGTTTACTACTTCCAAATTCTGGGCTTCAGCTTTCATCATTAACAACTGTCCAACGCTTAATTTGGGATCAATTTAAATACCCAGGGGATGAAGGATTGGGAATTTGACAATCAGATAATTTGAAAATGGGGTAAGGGGAATGATATTAGGAGATTGGTGGGGTAAAAGTGGTTTTCTAGGCTTTTCCTAGGCTTAGCTATGGCTTTAGTACGGCTCAGGTAGGGCTGAGCAACGAAAGATGAACCGCGGATTTGCACGATTAAAAAGGGAGGAATAGGATTTTTTGGTGGAGGAGTCCGGGTTTTATTGGAGATTGAGAAAGGGGAAGAAAAGATGCTTTTTTGAGGTTTAGGAACGAAGGGGGCATACTGTAGGTATACTCTAGGTATACTGATGGTATGCTTCAGGTATACTTGAGGTACGAAGGATCCCTGCTGGAAAGCTGGAGTTGAAAAGGACAAAAGCGGTCATTTCCTGCCATTTCCTGCCAAAGCGGCCACAAGGATTGGAGGAGTGAATGGGGAGGAGTAGCTTTAGGGGGTAAATGGAGGAGCAATGAATCATGTCTATATCAATAGTAAAGAAAGGGTGGTGATCAAGGATGGCAAGAAGGTACCTAGACTCTTGTTGGGCATGATCCGGGGCTCGATTGGGAAGTGCTTTGTGGTGAAGCATTATAGGGGGAACAAGAAAAAGAAGTGGAAGAAAAGGATTGTGATCACCAAGTACCCGGACATGAGTGGAGTGGTGGCTTCTGAAAAGCAAAGAGAGCGGAGGGATTTGTTTAAGGAGGCGGTGGTCTATGCCCAGTGGATCCTCTCGGATCCGGAACGGAAGGAGGCATTTCGAAAGACCCTGCCCCGAAAGAAGCGGAAGCATGTCTACCAGGCAGCCATCCGGTTGTACATGAGCAGGCAGGGGGATAAGCAGTGGCTGAGGAAGCAGCTGGCAGTGAGAGGAATGATGAGCACAGGAAGAAGGGAGATGGCGGAGTTGGTGAATGGGCAATGGTCAATGGTGAATATGAGAGGGAGGAATGTGTTGGAGCAGATGGGGCCTTGGCAGGTGGTATGGCAGAAAGAAGAGGCTGTGGGGCTTGGGGTGGCAGCTGTTTGTGGAAAGGAGTCGGCAGGTGTAGAAGTATTGCAGATTTAGGAGATGGTGTTGGAGGAAGTATTGCGGTTTTTTGAAATTTTAAGGCTTAATCCTTGGATATCATAATATTTTAGGATTCAAATCCAAGAATATTATAATAATCTTGGAATACAATCCCAAATGATGATAAAAAGGATACTGCAGCCAGAAATCGAGAAAAGGCTATTTAAAGGCAAAGCTCTTCTTATTTTGGGACCACGGCAAGCAGGAAAATCGACCTTAGTGGAAGCAGTATTGGAAGCCAGGGAGCATTTATACCTTAATGGTGATGACGCTGATACCAGGGAAATTTTGGCCAATACAACAGCAACGAAATTAAAAGCCATTATAGGCAGTAAAACAATTCTATTCCTTGAGGAAGCGCAACGCATACCTAACGTTGGACTTACATGAACCTCTTACCGGGCGCAAATACGAATTTATGCTATACCCGCTCAGCTTTGCAGAGATGGTGCAGCATCATGGATTGATACAGGAAAAAAGATTGATCGAGCATCGCCTGGTCTATGGCTATTATCCTGAGATCGTAACAAAGCAGGGTGAAGAGCGTGAACTGCTCAAGCTACTGGCAGGCAGTTATCTTTATAAAGACCTTCTCATGCTGGAGCAGGTAAAAAAACCTCTTATTCTTGAAAAGCTGTTAAAAGTACTTGCCCTGCAGGTGGGAAGCGAAATCAGTTTCCAAGAACTAGCTCAAACAGTTGGTAGCGATAACAAGACCGTCGATAAATATATTGACCTGCTGGAAAAAGCCTATGTTGTTTTTCGTTTGCCTGCCTTAAGCAGGAACGTACGTAATGAGATCAAGAAGGTGAAGAAGGTTTATTTCTACGATTGCGGCATACGCAATGCAATCATCAATAATTTCAAACCAGTTCATACAAGAACAGATGTAGGAGCGTTATGGGAGAATTTTGTCATTGCAGAAAGAATGAAAGTCCTGAACTATAGCATGATGGATGCCACTCAATATTTCTGGCGCACAACGCAACAACAAGAAATAGACCTAGTTGAAGAATATGATGGGCAATTAACTGCCTATGAAATCAAATGGAATAAAAACCAGAAAGTTCGATTTTCTCAAACCTTTACAGATAACTATCCTGGTACAAAAAGCTTTGTCATTTCGCCTGAGAATGCGGAAGATTTCCTGATCCTTTAGGTTGCATATGGTTGTTGCATATTCTTACTGACCTTATGCGCTGCTGTATCAATAACCCGGACCGGGAGCATAGGCTTCACCTATTTCGTATATCATTTGGCGCAATTGCAATTATATCCATCAATTCTATACCTGTAGGGAACAGAACAGGATCACAGAAGCCGCTACTGTATTGAGTTTCAGCGAATCAATTCATCAAGGTAACCGAAAAGGAAACCGAATAAATTGCTGGATTTTGATGGAATTTCGAAGAGCTTAACTGCACTTTAAATTTACAAAATAACAGGCTCAAATGATAGTAATTTGATTCAAATCTTATGTAGGCAAAATTATTATCAGGAGCAACCAAGGAACATTTTGAGTCTTATAGCAAATATAATTAATTGAATCTTTTCGCCTATTGGTTTGCAGTTCGGAAGGGACCGTATATTTTTATTTTTATGTAGGCTACTAAAGAGTTTCAGAGGAAGTGAATTTTGAGAACACCGAATAGGGCACTTTTAGTTTGATTTCTTTTAGGCTGAATGGTTATGCTTCATACGTTATTCTACACCATCATCGATGCGCTCAGCAGAACTGGATAATACTCCTCCCATAATATCAAATAAATTAAAAAAGCAAATACAATAAAACTTTGGGCCAAGTTAGCGCAGGTAACAAATGTCACTTAATTGGTGATTAAGATTGCAACGAGATGAAGCCTCCTATCAAAGCCACCCGAAAATCCAAGATTTCAGATGTGTCTTAGGACTAGTTGGTGTCAATACTGATACGGAAATGGACACCACCACACTCAACCGAATTCTGGACATCAACAAACTACTCAAAAATAACTAAGAACTTGTATTCGAGTTCCTGAATAGCTATATCGCAAATAAGGAAATTACAAATGTAATGCAGTAAAAAAGCAATTTAAGAAGAGAAAAACTGGAAAAAGGGTGGGCACTTCTGTCCCCATCATAGGAAACCATGAGCTGGCGAGATCACCCTCTTCATTGAGATGGCTAGTTTAATAGCCGGTGAACTTGGCGTGCGGAGGATTGCTAGGGGCTCCGTCGTGGAGATCAATATAAAGCTGTTCAAACGAAGAGACCAAGGCCCTGCCCCAGGAAGAAAAAGTTAAGGTCTATTACTTCCTCGACAAGGCCATCACCTCCAACAAAACCCAAAAAGCTTTCCCCGGTAAACGATAAAGCCACTCAAAAAAAAAGAGTGGCTTTGCTAATCTTATTAAAGTAAATCTTCAGGTAAAGAATTGCTATTACCACGCAGGCTTTCTCTTTACAACCCGTAGGCATAGGACGCCAATCCCACAGTATCCCGCCTCATTATTGCACCTGAGCCATAATAGTTAAGCCAGCGAAGTTGAAAAACTCTAAGGATTAGTTTGCATTTGACGAAGCATAATTTTGTAATTTTTTTTACCAATTGAATAACCTAAATCTGCTGATTTTTTATATAGAGCTAATGCTTTTTTTAAATTTTTTTTACACCCATTACCAGTTTCATAAAAAGATGCCAGATTATTGCAAGCCTCTGCATGATTTTGCATACAAGCTTTCGTATACCAATAAATACACTTTTTAGGATTATACTTTGGATTTTGAATATTTAAATAATTCATGTTTTCGTATTGTTGTCCTAAATCGTACTGTGCCTCGGGATGACCTAAATATGCAGCCTTCTTAATTAAGTCAAAATATTGATTATACATTTCCTTTCTATTATTTTCGTCAACATAATTAGGGTATTCATACATTCTTTCATGCAGCATCTTTGCTTTCAAATAAAACTTTTCTCCTTTCATAGCTTAACGTTTTTTATTATTCCACCATTCGAAAAAGCCAGGTGGTGCAGGCTTAGAAACTTCTTTACCTGTATGACTGTTTTTTTCTAGTACATTACCTGGTTTTTTCGGATCTGGCTTTAGTTTTTTAAATGGATTGTTTGTTCCATCTGCTCTTCCAGTTTGGTTCCTTTCACCTTTTATATCAAATACCCTTGGCGGAACATAATTCGTATTATCTCTTAATGAAAACCAATTCGGCTGGTAAGTAGGATGTGTTTCACTTTGACTGTAATTATATAGACTATAACCAACAAGAACTGCTCCACCTGTTGCCGCAGCAGGAATCAGAAATGGATATGTTTCCGGCTGAGTTAAACTCACTGCGATAGCTCCTTTTATAATATCTTCATTACTATTGTTTGTATTTTTAACACCACTGTTTGCCGGCACCACCTCGGGCCGGGGCGAGGGGCTTGGAGTAGGCAGAATAACAGCAGGCTGATTACTTGGCTTAGGCCTAGTCCCAACCACAACGACTGCAGGTAACTCTTTAGGCTTTTCTGGTGTAGATGTTTCCGGCGGCTTTGTTGGATCTGTTGAGAATAATCCCAGCGGATCATTATAAGATATGGGATTATCGTATGCAAACACATAAGGCGACCAATCCTCGTAATCATCTGCCAGTTCATCCATCTGATGGAACCTGCCGATTTGCGGATCATAGCTCCTAAATTCTGTTGCATATAATTCCAATCCTGTGCCATCGGAAAACTCCTTACTTTCTAATTCTGTACCATCATTGAACTTGCGTCTATTCTCCAACATCCCCATTGCCTTACTGCTGATTCCAGCCATGGTGAGTCCGAAAGGATAGTAGTGGGTTTCTTCCAGCACAGGGCCTCGGGTGTGGATCACCTGCAGGTTGTCAAAGAACACATCGACATTGCTCTCATTGCTCACGTAAACATACAAATATCCATTCTTCTCAACAGCAATATTTTGCAAGGCTGCATCTGAAAACCAGTGGTTCTTTACCGCCCCGCTACCACCTACCCTGCTGAAACCACCTCCCATATAGCGAAACTGCTCATCCAAGAGTATGTAGTTAATATAGGCCTTGGGTGTATTGCTGTTCTCTCCATTATTACCCCTAATAAAGGAAGAAGGAATAAGACCGGTGTTTACCCCCTCCAATTGAGGAGCCGTAACACCCTTGCCTACTGCGACATTTCCAGGAGTATTCAGAAAAGCATCTAGTATATCTCTTAATGCAAGGGTGGTAGAATTACTGTTGTTAAAATTATCTGTGGCGTTGTAATAAGATTTCCCATGAATGTTGAGCACATCTCCTGCCATTACCTTCACCGCCATAGCCAGTCCTGTCTTGTTGGTACTGCCATTTACCCTATACAGCCGATCACTTACAGCCCCATCACTCACCGTGTAATTAGAGGGATAGGAGCCAGAAGCAATACTATTGTAAGGCGGGTTGCCATTGTTATTGCTGTAGTCAAGGCTACCGCTCCATGAAGATATCTGAGAACGGGTTCTGATTTGGTTATCATCAATGCTGAAAAATTCTTTTTCCCAGCCTATCATGGATTTATCCCCCAAGGTCATGCTGCCCTCCAAAGTAGCGGCAGGATAAAAGTTGGTCTGCTGTTCTTCGGTCAACACCATGCGGACATTGCCCAAATGATCTTTGATAAAATAATCATAAACGAAAGAACCATTGTCTGCCTTATAGCGGATTCGTCCTTCCTCCTGGGGTAAAAACTGCAGCACATCATCTTCATAAGTCCCCAATAAATAGAGGGTCGTTTTTGCAGGCTTGCCGGTTTCTGCAACCACTTTTTTCAGTTTATTGCCCCCCGCATCATAAGTATAAGTAATAGTACCTTTTGCCGTTGTTATGAGGGAAGGGAGGTTGAGGTGATTGTAGGTAATGGAATTGATGCTTTTGTTGGCATCAAGGGTCAGGTTGCCATTTTGGTCATAATCGTAATCCGTAGTTCCTTTTGTAGCAGCATCATACTTAAAATCACCCAGTTTGCTGTCTTTATCGTTAAAAGCATCACTTACGCCATAGAGCTTATTTCTAAGTTCATGTCCATCAAAAGTATAATTATAGGTAAGGTCATCTATCTGAGCCTTTGATACACCTTTTAAGCCCCACTGCTGCATGCGTTTAATATTGCCATTGGCATCATAAGCAGAGACAGGATCTGAACCATTGCCCATCTTAACTGAAAAATCAATGGTGGCATTGGAGACAAAGTCTGTTCCGTTGTGCTGGGTAAAATCAGCTTTGAGCAGGCGATTAGCAGCATCGTAGTCATAGTCATACTTTCTGCGCTCTCCATCTCCAATGCTTCTCCACACTGAGCCTGCAATATTGCCATTGAAGGCATCTTTTGCATAATTACCTACCACTTGGGCAGAGGCTGTTGCAATTGCTTTTTTGTCATAGCCAAGGTCAAAACCAAAATAGCGGTCATTTTGGTTTGCATTTTTGGCAAACTCTCTGTTTACCCCTAAGAGCCAGCCCCTGATGTTATAGGCATAATCCAGGGTTTCCAGTCCGTTATTGCCATTATAAGCAGGTGCAAGCTTTTTACTTTTCAGCTGTCCCAGGGCATCATACTCCATGGAGGTGATCTGCTTCCAGCCGCTTGCATTTACGTTCTTTTCAATGGTTGTTATTCTTCCCAAATCATCATAGTTATTTTTGGTAGCCACCTCAAAGTTTTGGACCGCGGCACCTCCTTTTTGATGCTTGATATGGCTGCGCAATACCTTGCCAGCAAAGTCATAGCGGGTGGTTACGATATCTATACCATCGCTTATATTGGTGGCCTGCACCTGGATCACCCTTCCCTTTTCATCATAGATGTTCACGGAGTAGAGGTATTTACTTTCGCCCAATACTTTGACTTTGGTCCAACTCACCAGTCCCTTTGTTCTTGATGATTGTACCAAGGGTTCAGCATAGTCTGATGGAACTAAAGAATAGTCCAGGTAAGATCCATAGACATTTTGTAAGGATCCATTGAGGCCTGCAGGCAGGCCACTGTAATCCCCATCATAGTGGGTTTCGGTGAGCAGTTCCCAACCTGAGGTGGGCTCCGCAGAAAAAGGATAAGGAGTAAAACTGCTGGTGTTGGCCATGGCCTGCCCCCTGTGGTAATCCCCATCTTGGGCGTTTTGCCACAACCCTGTTTTTACAGGCCGGTTCAGTTCGTCATAAAAGGTCACCATCCATTTTTCCTGACCTGACTTCCTCATATTGCCGTCCTGGCTCATCACTAACCGGTCCCGGACGTCATAGACCATTTGAACAGCCGCTGCCCCCGGCACCTTTTTTAGGATCATCCTTCCTCTTGCATCATACTCATAGCGGAAGGTAAGTTCCTCTAACATAGTGGTCTTTGTTGCCAAGGAGGACCAGCTGTTTTCTTCATTTAATTTCTCCACAGCCTTGGGTTGGAGTACAGCCCTAAGCTGCCCCAAATCATCGTAGATATAATAGGTAGAAAGCCAGCCCCCATAGCCCCTGCCGGAGCCATCATCTTTGACAGCTGCGGAGTTGAAGGTTTCCAATAGCTGCACTTTCTTTAGAATCACCCGCCCTTCCTTATCCTTGAACTCAATGACCTGTTTTCCGTGTTCATCTTCCGTTACAGTTTTATACAGTTCCCCTGCAGGATAAGGACTGAGGGAACAGGTGTAGGTACCAAAATCACCCACCACATCCGTGACGCTCCACATCCTTACCTCATCGGCCAGGGTATTGGTCCAGTGTTGGGTTGCTATACCCCGGTTGCTGCCAGTCCAACTGTCTCCCGGTGTAGTAATCTTATTCACCCTGTTTAAAGGAGAGGCTTCAAATTCCGTCTGGCCATAATAAAAAGATTCCTCTGGAGTTTGTACTTTGTAAAAGTTATTTAATTCACCCAAGGGATTGACCTTAAACTTGCCATCCCCCGTAGTGGAAACAAAAGGCAAGTATTGAACCGCCTCCCGTCCAAAGGGATCATACACAGTTGGCTTCACCACGTCTTTTCCGCCATTGCTGCCTTGTTTGGTTACCGTTTGCACCAGCCTCCCCAATCCGTCAAGGTACTGGGTTGCTTGCTTTACTTCCCGTACATCACTAATCCCATCTGCTGTTTGTGCGTCTGTTATGCCGCCTCGCATGAATTCTCTTACCTTGATGTAGTTCAGGTTTTCTGCTTCCACAGTCCCAATGATAATCTTACAAGCATTGGTATAAGCGGTCTCCACTCCGCAAACCGCTTTTCTCCGGTACCAGGTGGTATTAGACAAATTGCCCACTTCATAGCTAAGGCCAGTTGCACCAGTTATACTGGTGAAAATAATTCCATTCGAAGATTGTTCCCATTGATAGGCATAAGCTCCTGCGCAACCTCCCTGGCTTGCTCCATTGGCGGCCAGATGGCCAGGACTGGTATTGGGTACAATGGTATACTCATTCGGCACAATACTTCCTGGCTGAAGAGGTGGGCTAACCGTAACCACTGCCGAAAGGCTGTTGGCACTCAACCCATTGCTAGACACCACTACCCGGTAATAGGTAGTCCCAACCACATTTGCCGGTGGCGTATAGCTTGATCCTGTTGCACCTTCAATGTTAACTGGACTGGTAAAAGAGCTAGTGGAAGACTGTTGCCATTGGTATGTATATGTACCACTGCCACCAGTCACACCGCCTGATACCAGTGTAACTGTAGTACCGTTGTAATGCACATTTTGACTTGCAGGGCTCACACTACCGCCTTGCAAAGCAGCGTACACAGTTACTGACGCTATACTGCTATAAGCAGTAACCCCATTGCTACTCACCGCTACCCGGTAAAACAAAGTCCCGGACATATCTGATGGTGGTGTATAGGTTGTAGTGTTAGCCCCTGTAATATTGGTAGGACTTGTAAAGGAACTGCTGGATGATTGCTGCCATTGGTAGGTGTAGCTGCCATTGCCGCCTGTAACTCCACTGAGAGTAAGCGGTGTGGCAGGGCTGTTAAGGTTAAGATTTTGAGATATTGGACTTACACTTCCCGGCTGCAAATCAGGATATACGGTGACTACAGCGGTACTGCTATAGGCAGAAGCACCGTTACTGCTCACCATAACCCTGTAATACAATGTGCCGGAAACACTAGTAGGTGGCGTGTAGGTGGCAACAGTAGCTCCTGCGATATTGCTTACATCAGTAAAAGAACTGTTGGAAGCTTTCTGCCATTGGTAAGTATAAGTGCCACTGCCGCCTGTGACGCCACTTATGGAAAGGGTTGTTGGGGTGTTGTTTAGGTTCAGAGTCTGTGATGCCGGACTAATGCTTCCTCCCACAACAGCAGGATACACTGTAACGGAAGCGATGCTACTGTAAGCAGATACCGCATTACTGGTGACGAATACGCGATAATAGGTGTTCGATGTTAGACTGCCAGGCATATAAGTAGAAGCAGTGGCCCCGCTAATGTTGGTGAAGTTAGCGCCATCAGAAGAACTCTGCCACTGGTAAGCATAACTGCCGTTGCCACCTGTAACACCAGTAGAACTCAGGGTTCCGGGACTGGTACCATAGTTAATGGCGGTGGAGGCCGGACTTATACTACCCGCCTGCAATGGCGGATATACGTTTACTACAGCAGATGAACTATAAGCGGTAGTGCCCAGGCTAGTGACAGCAAGCCTGTAATATTTAGTGGCTGTAAGAAGCCCCGGATCATAGGCAGTGCTGTTAGCGCCGCTGATATTGGTGTAGTTAACGCCATCCGCAGAACTCTGCCACTGGTAAGTGTAAGAGCCATTTCCCCCCGCTACCCCGGTTGAGGATAGGGTGGATGCCGTAGTATTGTAATTAATGTATTGGGGCGAGGGAATCACACCACCCGGCTGAAGGGCAGGATATACATTTACAACTGCCGTATTGGTATAAGCCACTTCCGGGCCGCAGGTCACTTTTCTACGGTAATAGCGGGTTGCCGATATAGGCCCTGGTGGAGAATAATAGAAACCATTTGCCCCACTGATGTCGTAAAAAGTGGTTCCATTGTCGGAATATTGCCACTGGTAATTATAGCTTCCACCGCATCCTCCGCCTGAAGCCCCATATCCGCCATAGCCTCCGGGTGTGCCACCGGAGTAAATGGATTGCGACTCCGGGGAAATGCTTCCGCCGGTTAACTGGGGATTGACATACACCGTGGCCACATTGGAATAGCCGACCGTGCCAGTGCTTGTTTCTGTAACCATTCTACGGTAATAGGTGGTTTGGGTAAGTCCAGAAGAAAATGATAGATTTTCCGCTGTTTTACCCGACAGACTCGACCAGTTGGTACCATTGGTTGACTGCTCCCACTGATATGCATAAGAAGGATAACAGCCCCCCCCTGAGGCTGCAGAACAGCTTATGGTGCCGGGCGTGTAGTTGTAAGTGATAGTTTGTGAACCATTGGAACTAATTGAGCCTGAGTTTAGGGCGTCTGTTACCGTTACATTCAAAAAAGCAGCGCCATTAGGGGTATAAACAGTAATTTGACCACTTGTGGTAAACTTGATCATTAAGTAATTTAATCCATATCCGCTTTCACATTGATTCCCATTAGCCGATGTCCCGCCATAGACACACCACTGGATGTAGTCACTATAACTATAGTTACCGGTAAGATAGTAAAGGTTCTCCACGCCGGCCTGTACACAAGTGGGACCACCCATATACACCTGGGAAAAGCCAGATTTGCTAAAGGCAAGTAAAAAAGAAAGGCTGATCAATAATCTTTTTATTGCGGTCTTATGCTGCATAAGTAGTAGTTATGGTTTATAGTTGTGGGGGTTTAGGAGGTGGACTTTATTTCTTTTCTGTTACAGGCATTACAAATACTGTGATTTCATTGGTATATCCTATCGTTTGAGACTTGCTTTCAACTACTTTTCTTCTAAAAAAAGTAGTTTGTTTAAGTGGCGCAGCAAAAGAGAGGTTAGGTTCTGTAGCACCGATGATTTCTTTCCAATGCACCTTATTCAAAGACTCTTCCCATTGATAAGAAAAAGAAGGTGAACAGTTTCCACCGCTTGCCTGCGTGCAGGATAATGAAGCAGGTATTTTTCTAACAGTTAGAATTTGCTTATCGGCAGTTTCAATAAAACCAGGTTTAAAACCAGGCGCAATATTTACACCTAAATCGGCTGTGCCAGCCTGTGAACTTACGGTAACCTTGCCTGTGTTTCGGCCTGCACTCCACTGCAGGCGAATGGAAGAGACAGTTTGTTTCTCCACGCAAGTAGTGTTGGTTTCCACCAGCACGCCTCCTTCCACACAAATATTGATTTTATCGTTTTCTTTCCAGTCCCCTTTAATATCATATTGGTATACCATTCCAGTAAGTACACATTCTGCACCCGAGATAGTAACCTGCGCAAAACTTATTGAACAGGAGAAAAGACCAAGCAAAACCAGCAACACCTTTTGAGCGCCGGACGATAAATAATGAAACATAGTTTATAGCTTATAAGGGGTTATTGTTTGTATTTGTATTCAAATGTTTTAATGACATTACCGTCCATATCTTTGATCAACAGTAATCGTCCGAAACTATCATACTCATAATAGCTGGTACGACCATTGACATCCGTCTGCGAGGTCATACCAATGAGCGGATCATAGGTATAAGTAGTCATGAACGCATCGGCGGGATAGAGCCTCACTTCATCTATGCTGCCAGTGCCGGAAATAGACAATGAAGTGCCTGTAGCTGTAATCTTGTGCTCGAAATAGGTCCATCCGTTAACTGTTGATCCTGTAGTTACTGTGCCAGTACCGCCGGTTACTGTATACGGTGTAGTTGCATTGCGCCAATAAGAAATAATATAGGTCTTACCATTAGTAACAGCTTTATCCAAACCAGTAGTAGAAGTAAGGTTATAATAGCTCCTTCCTGTTGGAACAAAGGTTCCAGCAGTAGGTATAGTAACTGTTCCGGTGTAGTTCCAGTTGCCTTTTGAATTATCTTCAAAAGAGGAATAGGCTATCTCGCTAGCAGAAGTATTTTTCGCTTCGGCAACCATGTACCTGTCGTCATACCCCCATAAGTAAGCGGAGCGAATGCCGTCTTTAGAAACAAATTCGAGTGGATTGCCATTGGGGGAATAGTCGATTACTTCATCCCTTTGTACATATTGTGAACCTGAAGGTTTAATCTCTAATTCATAACTCTTGGCTGGCTTTATAATCTGGTTCGCACCGAATTTGGCATAGTCGATTTTACTTGCTGACACTGTAATATCACCAGGAGAAATTGTTGTCGAAGTTCCGATTACAGGAGAGATGATATTTTTGGAAACCATGTCCGCAATTATAGGGGGAGTACCTGATATACTGATTGCGGGATATGCAAACGAATTAGAAATGTATTTCCCATCGCTGGTTTTTATTGTTTTACCTATGAGTTGATTCCTTTCATTATAACTATAGCCCTCATCGGTAATTATTAAGTTGCCCTGTTGATCGTATACTGTGGTTGTTTTGCCAGTTAAAGAGGAAACGCCTTGGTAACAGGGCTGGCCAGCAAAAGTGCCGGACACATCAAAAGTTGGAGCTCCAAAATAAAAGTCCCACCCTTCTGGGTGGCTGGAGAGATTATAGACTTCTGGCAAATAATTATTGCCAAATACATAATCCAAATAGTTGTTAATCGCCATAGGAGCCCATATATTTTTTTCTTTTTTCACTAGTTTAAACTGATGGGCCTGTCCGTCAAATTTGTAGTCTGCTTTTTCCATCAGTCTGTCGTAATAATAGGGCTTTGCTACATATCCAATTGTATTTCCGTAGTATGTGTTTGGCTCAATTGATGACCATGGGAAATCTCCACTTAAATCATATTTATAAACGGTCTTACCTTTCGGGAATATTTGATTATCCTCATCGATCTGTCCTTCATAAACGGTCACTTCGGAATACACAATCGGCCGTCGGCCATTTAATAGCCTTCGAAAATTGCCTGCGCTTAAAGTCACGGCAGATCCCCATTGTTGTGGTAGTCCCTTCAATATATTGTAGGGGTTGGCAAAAACTTCGCGCTGTCCCATCGCATTCAAACCGACAATCATATTTTTTGCAGGGTAACCTGCCGTCTCCCAGTCGGCATAGCTCAAATATGTCCGCACATTAGGATCTGCAACAACTTCACCAAGTCCCGTATGATTAAAGGGAGACAAATCATTTGGCCCATAAACCTCTCCACGGGTTTTACCATAGCGATAGTTCAATTTACTTGTCAAAACTCCACTGCTTGAGTAAGCTGTTATGGTCTTTATTCTAATACCAGGCGCATATTTTATAGAACGATTTTGTGGATCATATGCATAATCACCATTGTAATCAGTTAAACTTAAAAACTGATGACTTTCCCACTCAAAATCTGTGTATCCTCCTGTTGGGTATTTAATACGGTTGATGGCAAACGCGTAATTAGAACTGCGGCAGTCATAAGACGAATAAGAAGGTAGCGAAATTTTGTATTTGTCAAAAGGGGAAGGATCATTATTATCTTTTGTAACCGAGGTTACACCATTTGGATAGGGGCCTAAGTCCCAGCCGACATAAATATTGAAATTGGGCATATCTCTACCCGAGGTATTGGTAAGATAACCCCAGTGGTCAACTGCATTAAACGATACAATACTTGGATTGGTGAATTCGTATTTAAGAGGAGTAGCATTTGCATCGGACCCTTTTATAGAAACATAGTCCAGAGTAGCAAGGGGAAAATTAAAACCAGGATCATAAACTCCACCACTGCGAAGTGTAGTTCCAAAGCTAATCTCCTTTATAACGGACTGATCTTCTAATATTTGAATTTTGTTAGCTTGATAACTATTACCAACACTCACAGAATTATAAAATACCCTGATTTGATTTTTACCGTTTGTGCCATAAGTGACCGAGGTTAAAAGGCGCATTTTATATGCATTGGGTGTGATTTCATTGAATCGTTGAGAACTAGACTCAAGTACCCATATCGAAGAACCGCTGCCATTTTCTTTCAATTTATAACGACCAGAGAACCTTAGACTTCCCTCCTCAAGTGTATAGCCCGTAGGAGTCATTACTATATCATAAGCGAAAAGAATCGGCTCAGATGAATTCGGGAGATCGATGCGGGTTAATTGCCAGGATACATAACTGCCACCATAAAGAACCTGTGTCCAGTCTGAGCGAGGATAATCCGCTGCATCAAAAGTGTATTTCACTCCATCTTCGTCTATAATTATAAACGATTCTATCTGTGAGTTCAATACGTTACAAGTAATTTTAACCTGCCTACCATCGGAAACTAGGTAGACTCTACTATCATTTTGATTGTCAATAATAAAATCAAAGCCGCTGCCATTGGGCAATACTACATTGAATTTGTCATGAGCATAGTTATATTCAGTCAAGCAACTTCCACAGTGATTAAAATTGATGGGAGCCAGAGTAGGGTCACCTGGCGTTTCGATTTTGAAGTTCCTCCATTCATCAGGTACATATTCAATGGTACGAGAGACACAGCCATTTAATGATAATGCCCAACCCAGACCAAATACATCATAATTGTAGCCGGGCCTGATGGGTTTGGGAACAAATTTCAATGAAAGAGGTAATTTATAGCCCCGGTGGTTGATTTCGTATAGCGGTATAGAAATATCCGGAGTTCCGGTTGAGTAATTAACCGAATATTTTCCATACATTTTAAATGCCTCTGCCTGAGGTGAGGTAGGCACAGAAGGAACTAGTGATTGAACAGACTGGCCTTTTACTAAGGTTAGGCCACTCACCATCATCATGAACAGCAGCGAAAGAATTTTTTGCTTTTTCATCTAACTTGTATTTACAATCCAATATTTTAAATGCGCCAAGGACATATTTTCAAACCTGACACCTCTTTTTATAGAAGTAATCATTTGATAATTTGAACATCAGGTTGACTGGCCCGCAAACATAAAAGCCGCATTAGAGTTCATTCAGCAATCACATCGTTTTTACTCTATATACTAATCATTACTTCAAACAATATCCGATTCTAAACAGTACGGCCTGTGTTTTGGGTACCTGCTGGTTGGAAAGAAAATCCCACAACAGTTGCATGTTCCCTTTGATCTTCTTACTTACCTTATACTTCTTAGTGAGCCCCACCAGTCCACTCTTCTGCCAGGCTGAGTTGTTTTTAAGCTGCTCCACCGATTTGAATATAGATAAGTAGTTGAGCTCATACCCTCCACTGACATAAAAACTACCTTTCAGCTTTAGGTCCACATAACTCCTTAACCCCAACCCCTGGTGCGTCACCCGGATGTGCTGAATGCCACTGCCCCAGCCTATTTTATAAGCTGCTCCTATGCCAATAGCGCTTTTGTCACTAAGCTTATAGCCCAACGTAGCAGCCACATCTGAATTAACAGGAAAGTAACTCCTGGCCTTCTGTGATTGGATATTGCCACCATACTCAAGCCTTTTTAGAAAAGTCTTTGTCTTTTGTTGGTTGGGTTTAAAGTCTGGCTGCTCGATCTCACTGCTTGTATTTCCATAAGAACCACTGGTGTATTGATTCACCTTATTTTTCAGCTCACTCAATTGGCTTTGTGCCCCTTGTACATTTTGCTGCAACATTTTAGTCACATCAACACCTGATCCAAACCTTTGCGCCAATTGCTCATTGAGCATGGCCCTGGTCTGCAGACCTTTCAGAGAAGCCGAAGAACCACCATTGGAAGTAGGCAATGCAAACAGACTTCCCAATTGAGAGTTGCGGGCAAAGAAATCCTTGAACTGGGGCACCTTCATGGCCACCTCCATCAGCTTAGCCTCCAGTTTGTTGGGATCTTCAAACAACTGTTTATACTCCTTTAGCTGTGCCTGGTAGTAATACACCTGCTTTTGATACTTCTTTAATTCCTTTAACATACCCAGCTTCTGAAGCTGTTCTTTCAATAATTGTTGTCTTTGTTGCAGGTATTTTTTGACCTGGTCTGTCTGGTTGAATCTTGCCTGCAGCCCCTCAAGGTTTTGCAGGGTCTTTTCCAGCTGTCGATTGTTTTTAACATCGGAGAGATTAGAGTTCTTTAGAAAGCTAAGGGCTGTGGAAAGAGAGTCCAAGTGACCGGAATAAACAGAGGAATACTTGCTTCCACTCTGTGGCAGGGATTGCAAGGATCTGTAATTGCCTTCTGCATCTGAGAAGAGTTGACCTGCCAGCAGGGAATCTTTTTTAGAAAGTTTCTTTTTAAGTCTGCGTTCTTGTTTTTGCAGCTTTGATAGATACTTATCGGTTTGCTTGTCAAGCTTCCCTTCCAGGGCGGTTGCTTTTTTGTTGATGGAGATAAAGAGTTTATCGGGAAGTGTAATGACTTTATGGAAAGTAGAATCCTGTGAGTAACCTTTGAACACAAAGGCAAGGCAAAGCATAAAGAGTACATAGGTATACTTACGGTTACTCATAGCAGTTAGTTAATTTCGAACAATTTAAATCACTTTTGACAGATCAATACTCCGGTTAGTATTCAGCTCTGAATCTGCCGAAGTTCAGACACAGGATATAAACATGTTTTAATTTTATATCACTTAGGTCCAAATTCACGTTGATAAATATGGTATTGGTCATTAGTTGGTTCATGTAAAATCTTGATGTCTGCCATTGAAAATCTGACACTCTTTTCTTTAGACAGACTGAGCTAGTAAGCTGCTCTATCCAGAGATACAGCAGTCAGGGCCATATTGAAATGGGTATGCAGCTTTTGCTCGCTTCTGGCCTGACAGTCCTCCATGCCTGCATATTGCTTGGCATCGCGAATCAAGAACTCCAAATGAAAACGCAATCCATAATAGCGACACATTAACAAAGCATCCCCCTGGATATCTGTGGAGATCATAATCTCTGGCAGCTCTCTACCTGTGTAATAAACAAAGGCAGCCAATACCTTCCTCTTCAACTGCACCGCATAGACCACACTGCATGAATCTTGACCTCACTGTCCCTGTAGCAGCATTTAATTCTGCGCCAGCAGCACTTTGATTCGCTGATATCTTTTACCAACTACAAAGTATCTTAATCCCTGGCTACAGCATATTTTTCATTGGAAACAGCTTGAGTAGTTTTCAACTTTAATAATTGCCCCCTGTAGACACAGAGCGCATAAACTATTGCTTGCCATATGAGAATCTTTAAATATTTCTATAAATATTTCTCCACAATTCAAACTGCTATAGACATTTTTAAATGAGTCCATTACAGAGCAGTTAACCGTTCATAGATCAATTTTTGGATGTTACAATTATATTCATAAAATTCAGGCTAAGAATGCAGAATAAATAGCACATTTAGAGAAATTACTGTAACAAATGTTTTAAATTTTAAGAAGGATTGATCAAGAATTGAAGAAGAACCAACTTTCCCGGCGCATACACTTGCTGTTCTAATTTTTCCTCTGAGGAGAAATCCTGTATAGACCGGCGCCATGGCGTCTGATGTAAGGGGCAAATTCATTGCTGAATACACCTATTTTTTTTCCGGTCCAGAGATCTTTTACTGTGCATGCTGAGTTGAAGCCCAGTTCTTTTAACTGCACGGCTATTTGAGCAGAGTCGGCAGGCATAGGACCGGAGGGATTTTGGGTAAAGACCATGAATTGTAAGGTTGCACCTGCATTTTGTACAGCACCTGCCTTGTCCAATCCTGCCATGGCTTTAAAACGGGTATATCCTTCCGGGATATCGAATTCGATTACTGAGTTGGAGTGCGTACCGATGCCGCTTTCATATTTCTGGTCATTCACGACCAGGTCACTGCCGGATACACCTTTGTTCATCCTGGCTCTTCCCCATCCTGCTGTGGCTTTGGTCCACTTGAGGGATGTCAGGGCAAGAGAGTCACTGCCCTTATACAATGTAGGTGTGATCCAGTCGGCATGGTCCCAATCGATATTGTCACCTGCGTCACTTACAGCCAGGTACAATTTCTTTGCCCCAGTGATATCCACATCCACCATCTTACTACCACCTGGTGTTTCCCTGTTGATCAGACCACTGGACCATACGGCTTTATCTGCTACCATTTCCTGTTGATCCTGTGCATTGAACAATGCCAGGTATTTATCGCCGGTTTTGGGATCATCAGCTACCCATGCTACCAGGTCATTGTTGTTGAATAATTCTTTGTTATTGCGGCTATACTTCAATACATCTAAAACATCTTTATTAGTGAGCAGTGATAAGGTAAAAGGATCGTTATCAGGTAAATGACCGCCAAACATTAAGGGCGAACGGAAGATAGACCATAGCGTCATGAGGGTGTATTGCTCGTCTTTTGAGAAAGCGCTCATGCGGTCATTGCCCCTTTCTGCGCGGATACCAATGTGTCCCAGCGGCAACATATCGCCATCAGGCCATGCTCCTTCCATTCTGTACGAATTCCAGCGTTTGAATACTGCAAAGTGCTCTTTGAGCTGCTGCCAGCTGTCCCAGAAGTCACCTACCGTGCGCCACATGTTAGCGTTTTGCTGTACATGATCGGCATGGTCTATGGGCGTTTCACCAGGCGAAGTGCTCAATAGGATTTTGCGGCCTGTGCGGTCAATAGCTTTGCGGATCATCTCCACTTCGCCCTGGTGGTAAATGGGAGAGGAAAGGTCGTCCACTTTCACAAAGTCCAAGCCCCAGGAAGCATAGAGTTCAAATAAAGAATTGTAATATTCCTGTGCCCCTTCCATGCCCGCAACGACGGTGTACATATCATGCAACCAGCGGCACTGGTCTTTTTCGGAGTACACGTCTTTTGCTGTGGCCTTGCTGCCTTTGATGGGCAGGTTGCGTTTAACGGCCTCTACAGGTATACCCCGCATGATGTGAATTCCAAACTTTAGCCCTTTACTATGGATGTAATCAGCCAGTGGTTTAAAGCCTTTGCCACCTGCAGCCGATGGGAAGCGATTTTCAGCTGGTGTAAACCTGCCATATTCGTCGATAGCATATTGCGGATCTTTCTCATTATAACCATGCGCCTTGTCATTGGCAACATACCAGCGAATGTCTACGATTATATAGTTCCAACCATAAGGCTTGAGGTATTTCGACATGTAGTCGGCATTGGCTTTTACTTCACTTTCTACGACAGTCGGCCCGAAGCAGTCCCAGCTATTCCAACCCAATGGAGGCGTGGCTGCCCACTGGTGAAAATTAGATTTAGAAACAGATGTTTGGGCATGAACAGATCCCACAAAACTTCCGAGGAATAATGAAGCAATGAACAATCGTTTTGATAAAAAATTCATTTTCTATCGTAATTAATTTAATGAATGGTGCGTTGATTTTATACTAGTTGAATCCCTGCTATAAACAGTTCACAACCAATAAATGTACAAATTACAATTTATTTTTTATCAACAACGCTACAAGTGCTACAAAACCATGCTGGCAATATTCAGTTATGGCCGACCCCAGGAAGAAGAAGGCGTCGATTGTAAATAGATCTCAAGCTTACCACCTTTCATGATGTCCTTATACTGGAAAAAACTTTTCGTATATGGTTTCCCATTCCAGTTCACCTTTTCTATATAAATAGCATCCGGGGATTTTTTATTACATACGATCTCCAATTTTTTATTACCGACTAAGGCTAAGGTAATTTTATCAAAGACCGGTGAACAAATTGCAAAAGCCCCGCTAACAGGATCTACAGGATAAAAGCCTAATGCTGCAAAAACATACCAAGCACTCATTTGTCCTGCATCATCATTTCCACTCAAGCCACCTGGTCCATCACTGTATTCTTCAGCCAATATATTTCGAACTGCCTTTTGTGTTTTCCATGGCGAGGCGGTATAATTATACATGAATGGGATTTGATGCCCCGGTTCATTTCCATGCCAGTATTCATTCTTTTGAAATAAGCTGTCCAAAGCATTTTCCAATGCCTTTGGTCCGCCCATTAAATCAGAGAGCCCCTTAACATCATGGGGAACATAAAAAGTATACTGCCTTGGAGTACCTTCTGTTATATAAGGTTCGCGGTGATCGGGCAAATAGGGATCATACCATTTACCTGTGGCATACCTTCCTCTGACCATACCAACAGAACGGTCAAAAACATTACGGTAATTAGTTGCTCTTTTTTGCAATGCTTTATAATCATTCAATTTTCCCAGGCCTTTTGCTACAATAGACAAAGCATAATCATCATAAGCATATTCCAGGGTCCGGCTTACCTGTTCTTTTTTATGAAATGCTTCCTGCACACTATCTTCCATGGGAATGTAACCATACTTCAAATAAGAAGTCAAGGCCCTGCGTCCCTTGCCATTGATATAATCTTCCTTTGGAGCTATATTAAATGCGTTCTGGCGCATTAACCTGTAAGCTTCTTCAACATCATAATTACGAATACCTTTAGCATAAGCGGATGCAATAAATGCAGTAACATGATCTCCAATCATCGCAGCAGTATAACTATTCCAACATGGGAATATAGGTAGCCATCCACCTTGCTGCCCTTTTAAGACCATCGATTGAACAAAGTTGTTCACTAAGGATGGTTGTAGCATTTCAAGCAATGGTAATTGAGCCCGGTAGGTATCCCACATGGAAAAATCATCATAATAATTCCCATTGGTCGCTCTCTTTAATTCATAATTGCCGGAAAACTTTGGATACACACCATCCACATCACTAAAAAGCCTGGGGTGCTGCATGGCATGATACATTGCAGTGTAGAAGATGCGTTTGTCTTTGTCATTGCTCGTTTCTACGCTGATTTGTCCTAGAGCTTTTTCCCATTTGTCTTTTGCCGAAGCAAGTACCGATTCAAAATCCCATACCGGTATTTCCTGCTGTAAATTTCTTTTGGCTCCTTCAAGACTACTGAATGATGTACCAATTCGTATTCTCAGTTGTTCTCCCTTATTCAATTGAAAGCCAACAAATGCGCCAATGTCTTTTTGCTTGCTGATGCTGTCAGCATTGATCATACCAGAAGCATTGAAGACACCACTTGAACCTATCCTTTTCTCAAATTGGATGAAAAAGTATCCACTAAAACCGGCAGGTTCTCCCCATCCCTGGTAGATACGATGAACAGGATTATATCCCCAGACTTCACCCTTCTCTTTATCAAACTTTACAAAGCCGACCTGTTCATCACTATTCGGCCTTATCAGCAGGAATAGGCTATCGCTTTCCTGCATGGTAAACTGCATCAAACCACACCTTTCAGTTGCTGTCATCTCTACTGCAAGATGAGGAAGATCTAACTTATAGTAGGCAGGTGTAGTGATCTCATTCTTATGGGAGAAAGGAACAGCATATTCGGCAGCATTTGTTTTTAGTTTACCGGTAACAGGCATGATGGTAAAGCTTCCATAATCCTGGGTACAAGAGCCGCTCAGCCAGTGTGTACCACGAAAGCCAGTGAGCATGCTATCTTTAAAGAAATAAGGAGGAATACACTTTGTTTCTGTCAACCGTGTTTCAGGTGCCCATTGCGTCATGGCAAAAGGTAGCCCCACTGCAGGGATGGTATTCGCATTGTGTTCTGTTCCTTCACCATGTTTCAATGCAGCAGGAGTCGTACTTGCAGCAGTACCAGATAGAGGTTGCACATATTGTAAATTTTGCTGCTTCTGATCAACAGGTAACCTTAACTTTTGAAGCGAATGATCTGAAACTTTATTGAGCACAATAACCGGGATCTTTGATGAAGGAATCTCCAGGTCTACCAACGCCAGTTTTTTCACATCATCAAAAATCATAGCGGCACGGTAGTCATCTTCTTTACTTGTGAGTTTAATGTTTTTCATTTTAAGACCTTCAACATGCCGAATAAAAAATCCCCAGGCTGGCAACTCTCCAAACATAGAGAATTCCGGATAATCTTTTTCTGCTTCAGTTACCATATGAAGTGAATCAAGAGGAATATAATTTACCTCTTTTTTACCTCCACCTACATAAGTGATATTGATATTCTCTAACAATATATTTTGTACAGGGTGACCGGGTAAACCACTGATAGAGGAAGGAAATACATTGTGCTTATAGATGATTGCATTAGGATCTTTATAAGAATGGTTCCAGGGAGAAACGCTGATCAGCTTATTTTGGTCAGGTACAATACCCGGAGGGTATCTCAGCAGAGGCCCTTCCATTTCATAGCCAGCATCTGGTTTACCTGCAGGCACTTCTACAGTTACATCTTTTATGACTATATTTTGAATTCCAGAATATGTTGTATCCTTATTCCGGTGCGCTGACCTTATAAATATAGCATTACCTGTATTCTTAGCCTTTACGCCCTGGATGTCTATGTTTTCAAGAAACCCGCCGTCAACAGCTTCCAGTGCAATGGCAGAACGATAAGTGTCATATATTTCAAGATTTCTAACCTTGATGTTTTTAAAGCCGCCCTTTGAACTAGTGCCTAATTTAAAAGCGTTGGCACTTGAACGCAGCTTACAGTTTTCAACATAAATGCTTTCACAAAAATCATTTGCGTTTACTGACTTTAAACAAATTGCATCATCTGCAGAATTGATGGAAGAATTGGTAATCTTTACATTTTTACAATCAACAATATCAAGCCCATCATTGTTCCAGTAGGCCATACTTTCCAATTTAATGCCATCGATCAATATATTTCGGCAACGCTCAAAATGTGTCACCCAGTTTGTAGCATCTTTAAAGAAAACGCCAACAATTTTCACATTCGTACATTCTTCCAAATAAAGAAGATTCGTCCGGGTGCCTTCACCTGGCCGCTTTACTTTCCATTCCTTGTCAACCAGTGTCCCTTCCTCCAAACGTTTAAAAATATCCTTCATCAGTTCACGACCCTTGCCATCAATGATACCATTACCTGTTATAGAAATATCATGTTGCTTTACTGCGATGATCAATGACGGATGTTTCACCTTTTCATAATCAATACGTTTATCGCTTCCCTGAATAACCGCGCCATCTTGCAAATGAAGACGAACACCGGATTTCAATTCTATGGAACCAGTTACAAATACTCCTTTTGGTACAACAACCATCCCGCCACCACTTTTTGAAGCGTCATCAATGGCTTTCTGTATGGCTTGTGCATTGTTTGTTTTACCATCAGCTTTAGCGCCATAACTGACAATATTGAACTGCTTCTGTTGCGCGCATACAGATGCACTAAAGAAAAATAAGAAGGTTAGAGAGGTCAATAAAGATTGCATGTGCCTTGATTAAATATAATCCCTATTTGCTAGTTGATAATGATGGAGGCAACATCGTTCTTCCCCATGATGAAGGTTTATCACCCATTTCTAAAACCAATTCTCCGCCCGCAGTTATGTCTTCATGTTCAATCCAGGATTGCTGAAAGGGTTTTCCATTCAGCGTTGCTGATTGAATGTACATATTTTTAGCTGACAACCGGGGCGCCTTAATAACAAAGTCCTTTCCATGCTCCTGGTGGATCACGGTTCTTTTAAAAGCAGGTGCGTTGATAAGGTAATAAGATTGGCCGGCATTTGGATAAATGCCTATTGAATGAAAGAGCAACCAGGAAGACATAGCGCCACTATCATCATTTCCAGGTATGCCGCTTCGTGAAGCATTGTAATGCTTGTTAATGATTTGCCAGATCCTTTCACTACTCAAATCAGGCCTTCCAATCCAGTGATATAAATTGGGCGTAAGAAAAGAAGGTTCGTTGCCCACATTATAATAACCATTATTAAATAAGGTATTCAGGCGTTTTTCAAAAGCAGCTTTCCCTCCGCATTTCTCTATCAGGGTTGCCACATCATGGGGTACATAAAAAGAATATTCCCAACTGCTTGCCTCATAAAAAAAGCCACACCACCAGCAAACACAGATGGGCCAGTCCTGCGCCAGGGGCGTATATTTTACATATGTGGCACGGCCATTACTTACATCGCATTGAATGCTGTCGATCCATTTGCCTGAAGCATCTTTTGGCATGATAAAGCCAGAGCTTCCATTGTCTTCAATAGGACGCCATAGATTTTGCCAGTTATTTGATTGTTTGATGAACCGGAAGTATTCACCATTTCTTCCCAGCCCTTTAGCGACCATGGCCAGGCAATAATCGTTATAGGCATATTCCAAGGTGCGGTTGCCAGCACGCACAAAGTTGTTGCTGACATAACCCAGCGTATTATAATCTGTTAAACCACCCCTGCCCTCCTGCTCTTCATTGCCGCCAGGAGGTACGGTGGCATCTTTCAACATAGCTTCCAATCCCAGATAATAGTTTATACCCTTCAATTTCTTCACATAAGCATCGGCAATCAATACCTCGGCATTAGAACCTCCTTGTGTTCTGCCATTCGAGTTACCGCTCCTGGCATCAGGCATATATCCTGCACGCTGGTAAATTTGCAAAAGGGCGTTCACAATATCAACCTCGCGGGATGTATTGATCAACGTAATCAGGGGATTTGAAGAACGGAAGGTATCCCAGATCGCATAAAAATCGTCGTAGTAGGGGCCATTGTTTTCCCAGAGCGGATTTTCACCAGTTCTATCAACCGGCATGAGCATCGTATGGTAAAGGGCCGTATAAAACATTTTCTTTTGGTCGCTGGAAGCATCCTCGTCTATTTCTATTCTCGACAATAAATTCTCCCATAAGGCTTGTGATGCTGCCAATGTTTTTTCAAACTGCCAGTGTGGAATTTCAGTTGAGATATTTTTCTTTGCTTTTAATGGACTGATGTAGGAAATACCAATTTTCATTTCTACCTGCTTCCCTTGCATAGAATGGAAAAACAGAAGTGCACCTGTCTTTTTCCCTTCATCCATCTGCACCTTTTCACCGCTCACCAGTTGGTCATCCTTCCAGGTTTTAAAATGTGAAAATGGCTGGCTAAAAATGGCATGAAAATAAACCGTATATGTTGCGCCGTTGTTCCATCCTCCACGTATTTTGCTATACCCCTTTACTTCGGTTTCTGAAACGATTTCAATTTCCGAACCCACAAACTGTTGCGCCTCCCTTGCATTAGGTACAGGGTTTTCGCCGAGGAAGTGGCCCGCATCAATCTTTATCCCATTGTTATCGTTATTGGCAAATGAGAAACGGTAATAGGCAACTTTGGGTGAGGTCGTAATTTCTGTTTTGATATTCCATTTACTCAGCAGCACACTATAGTAAGCAGCCTTTGCCACTTCATTACTTCTTAATGATTCATGCTTTATATTTCCCGTATCTCCGGAAAAAGGCATCACAGAAATATTCCCATATTTTGGCCCTCCTCCTGTTCCGCTTACGTGCACCTGGCTAAAGCCATATATTGCTTTGTCTTTGTCAGCAGAATAACCACTATTAGACGCTTTGTTATTATCAGGTCCGGGTTTTACCATTCCGAACGGGCAAGAAGGCCCGATAAATACATTACCTTCTCCTTCAGAACCAATGAAAGGATCAACATACTGGTGATGTTGGGCTTGCAAAACAGCACTGAAAAACACACAACACAGAATGAATATTGCCTTGATATTATTTTCTCGCTTTTGTATTTGTATCATTATTTCGATCTATAGCTTATGGAATCAATATTTCCTAGTGGGTAGATAATCCTGTTGTGATTTCAGCTTGCCGGGATAAGCAGATTGGCCTTCAAAACCTGAGACTTTCAGTGATGCTACTTCGTGTGTCTCAATGGCATGTGCAAAGTAGGCCGGACGATTGGCGCCCCATTGAACAGAACTGTTTCGAATCGTAATGCCACTTGCCTTATCAAGGTAAAATCCGGACGTGCGACCTTTGACCATACCCTCCACTTCGCTCGGCCTGCGGTCGTAAACTCCACCTTCGTGCCTGGTAGTTTTATTGATCCGTACATCAACGGCATCAAAGAATATGTTATTGATTTTATCTGCAGATTCAGCACTTACATAAATACCATTCTCGCTATCACATTTGATGTTGGTAAAGTAGATATTTTCCACCTTACCCACTTTCCCAACAGTTTGTCCTTTAGCAAAACGCCAGTTGGCATCTTTATGATTGCCTGGAGCGCGACGATATGCAGTTACATAAATTGGTTCTGCTTTACCCCACCATACATCGGAAAACAGGTGGCTATGAATGAGCATGTTGGAGAAGATGACATCCGAAACTACACCCTCATCCCTATTTTGAATCCCCACTCCACGATTGCTTTTTTTGATGATGCAATTATCAAAAACAACATGACGGATGGTATCCATGTTTTCGCTGCCTATTTTAATAGCGCATGACCTGGAGGTCATGGTACAATTGGAAACTGTAATGTTTTCACAAACGCCGAACTCTTCATATTCCCTCCGGTTTTTCAGGCAAATACAATCATCGCCGGACTCAATGTAGCAATTGGTAATGCGTACGTTTTTGCTGTGATCCAGGTCAATGCCATCACTGTTTCTTACTTTCAGGTTATTTAAAAGGGTGATGTCTGAAATGGCCACATCATCACAGCCAACCAAATGGACAGTCCAGTAGGCAGAGTTGCGAATGGTCAGATCTTTGATCCTGATATTCTTGCCTCCGACAATTGTGAGTACGTGCGGACGAGGATCGACTATGTTAAATGGCTTCAGCTCATAACTATCCTCCAGCTCTGCTCCCATGAAAGAAATACCATTGCCATCAACAATACCGCTACCACTGATGGTAACATTTTCCAGGGACTCACCACCAATCCATACAGTGCCCTCTCCTTTATTTGCCCTGAAAGCACTTTTGGTATACACTTTTTCATCCGGGTTTGCCAATACTTTTGCATTCGTCTCTACATGAAAGTCAATGAAAGACTTTAATTGAAAAGGTCCGGCAAGAAAGGTATGACCTGATGGGATTAATACAGTTCCACCACCTGCTGCATTGCAGGCATCAATTGCTTTCTGTATGGCATTGGCATCATCCGTTTTGCCATCGCCCACAGCACCATAGTCTTTAATATTGAAAACCCGTTGTTGCTGTATCGCACTCAGATCGGGCATTGCACGAAAAGAAAACAAAAACACACAGAGTAAATACATTAAAGGTTTGAACATTTTTCTTCTGCTGATTTATAAGATGATCAATATTTTTTGGTAGCCGTAAATGAAGACCCATAAGCAGCTGTTATGACACTCTTGTATTTTTGAAAAAGCTTCTTTGCAACAACTACGGGATCGCCGGAAGGCTGAACAGGAAAAGTTTTTTGGCTGTTCACCCATTGCCATTCCCATTGGCTGATGTCTTTCTGAAATGCTTCCACATTCATTGTATTTCCTTGCTGCAAAGCGTCGATCGTCTTTGCAAAAAACTGCTGCCAGCGAGGCTTGTAAAAATCATTGAGAAGGCCACTCCACTGACGGCACGCATATTCATTCAACGGGCTGTTGGCATCGCCCCAGAGGGTAATTAAGTTCCGCGCATTGCGCTCGTACAAAGCTTTTTCCTGCGGCGTTGAACCCCAGCGACGTGCATCGCTGATCCAGGGTCCCAATAAAAAGTCCTTACGAGTGGCTAGCAATTGGTCCATATCGTCGATCAACATGATAAATGCTGCACCCTGCTTTTTAAAATCATTGAGATCTTTCCGCTCGTAAGCAGCCACTATCTTCCGCTGAAGCGGCAATGCATAATTAGCCAATACCTGGCGGGTGACGTCTACCAGGTCATATTGAAAGCCATCGGAAGTCTTACAATTGGGAACAGCTTTGATCAGTGCCTCCCAGGCAGGCAATAACTCTTCAGCCTTATAGTTCAAAACAGTTTTTGCCCATCTTGTCATGGAGTCAAATGTTGGGCGGGCGGCGATGATCGATTCTGCACCATCGCGAATGCGTTGTCCATTGTACACGGTGCGGCGCAGTATATCCCAGGCCTTCAAGGCCTGTGCATCTGCAACACCGTAACGGTTCAGGACATATTGTGGCAGCCATTTGTCCAAATCAATGGCGGCATCCTGCCAGGTGTGGTGCATCATCAACTCATACAAAACCGGGTTCTGCTCAATACCTTCCATGGTAAGGCCTATACCTTTCATTTGTCCTGATGCAGGATTGTGCAACGCTTTTGCAGGTTCATTTGCCACGGTTTCCATCCTTCCGAAGAGGCTGATATTGCCGCCAAAGTTGTGCAGCATGTTCCATATCCATGGTTTGCCATAAAAGGCATTCGTTCTTTTCCAAACAGGCTCTATTTCGGCAGCCAGGTCCAGCAAAAGCATTTTATCATTAGGCACTGCCTTGAGTAAGGCCTCGATCTGAGGTGCTTTCCAGAATTTCCGATCACTGTAGAACAACCAGCCTTGCATGACCCAAACAGCTTCAGGATCGGCCTGTTTCATACCTTCATAAACCCGGGCACTTAATTTCGATAGAAAGGCCGGTTCATCAGAAGGAGGCTCATTTTCATTGAAAGTATCTGCAGAATACAGGTGGTCGGTACCGTATAGCTTTGTTTGGGTTTCCAGGAAGACTTTGCCAATCTGGGCAAACATCGGATCTTCTGAATCAAGAATATAGGTATCAGCAAAACCGTTGGTCCAATTGGTGGCTTTGAGTTTTGCATTCGGATATTTCTTTTTAAAAGCAGCTGGCACATGGCCTGTAAAAGCAGGCAACACCGGCTTTATGCCAAGAGCCCTCTGCCGCTGCACTATTTTTTGCTGCAATTCACTGTGGCTCTTCATCCAGCTTAAAGGCAACGGGCCACCCCAACCATCCAAATTACCCATCCAGAACCAGGCGAAATAAGAAGGGCCGCAGAAAAAATCCTTTAATTCTTCATCGGTAAAGCCCATGTCTTTATAAACAAGGTACCAAGTGTATTCTTCGCCAGTAATAGACAGTGGCAGGTTAATGCCATGCAGCGCCATCCAGTCAATTTCTTTTTCCCAACGAGACCAGTCCCACCAGCTCATGCTGTAATTGAATGTGCAATAATTGAGATAATAGCGATATTGATAGGGTGTTTGTTTGCGCACCTTGGTAGCTACAACCGGCAATTCTTTTGGTAGCCGCATGTTCACGCCGTTCCAGGTGACCTGGCAATGACAGTATTCGTCCAGGTATTGATATAAAGCCGATGCAATGGCCACGCCATTGTTTCCACGTAAAATGATTTGACCGCCTTTGCTTTCTATTTCAAAAACATCATTGCCCTCCATGGCCGGGATCTCTTCTACTTCAAACTTTGAGGCAATAGTAGGAACAACCCTTCCAATCAAAGCTTTCGAAGCATTGACGTTCAATTGAGCAACAGATGTTTTTACTTGCAACATCAATATGAGTAAACAACAAAATTGAAACGTCCTCATACCTTCAAAAACCATTTTTTTCGATACAAAAAATATAAGAGTGCCATTTGCACCAGTACGATGCCGATGGCCAGCCAGAAGGGTTGCCATTTTACATCAGTAAATTTAATCAAACCACCAAACAGGTAGCTGGCCGTAGCTTCAAAATTGATAAGGCCATGCGCTGCCACATAGATGAGGATTGAGTTCATTCCTATCCATACCAGCGGCATGCTCCATTTTTTCCAACCGGCTACGTCAATAACAAAATAAAAAAGCGATAAAAACAATGCACTCCACCCACCGGCGCATAAAACAAACGAGCTCGTCCACATTGTTTTATTGATCGGGAAAACAATGTTCCAAACCCAACCCGCAGCCAGCAATATCAACCCGGCTATAGCCAGTACGGCTGCTTTTTTTGCTTCGTTCCACTGGGTTTGACGCCAGCGCAAAAACTCTCCGGCAAACACGCCCAGCATGGCCGATCCTATGGCAGGAATAGTAGAGAGCAATCCTTCCGGGTCGTACACTTTGCGGTGCAGCTTGCCCGGCAGCAGTAAGCGGTCTATATAAGCTGCAAGGTTCCCTTCAGGCGTTAAATTCCCGGCTCCAAACTGCGGTACCGGAATCAGCATCATGGCTGCCCAATAACCAAGGAGCAAACCGGCAAACCAGAGTACCTGTTGCTTCAGGTTGCTATTCAAATAAATCACGGCTGCGAAAAAACAAGACAGAGCAATGCGCCCCAGCACGGATGCAATCCTTGTGTTTTCATAACCCTGCCATTTGAAAAGACCATTCACTACCATGCCTAAAAAAATCAAAATAAGAGTGCGTTTGATCAACGCCCCATATATTTTTTTCTTACTGCTACCTTTCTCTAATTGACTGCTGAAAGAAAATGGCATGGAAACGCCGGCAATGAAAATAAAGAGCGGGAAAATCAGGTCGTAAAAGGTAAACCCATTCCAGGGAGAGTGTGAGAGTTGGTGCGACATCCAGTTGGCTGCTGGTGCATGAGTGGCGTCAGCAAGGCTGTGCACCACTATTTCGCCACTCATGATCCAGAACATATCAAAGCCCCGTAAAGCATCCAGCGATTGCAGACGTACAGGCCTTTTGCCCGGGCTTGCTGTAACAGTTTCGCTGCTAACTACCTTTTTGTTTGCTGTTATTTGCATTTGTAGCTATACTATTTGGTTGTTTATCAATAGTTGTTTTATAGAAAACCTTCCCTGTTTCATCTATCACTTGCATCAATAATTGACTTCCGGTAACAGAAAACAACATGAATCCATATGTTGATGCTGCTAACTTACTTTCGGGCAATAATACAGATGGTGTTTTCTCGGATGCCGCTCCTGAAATAAAATGATGAGTTTTTCCTGCGGGCACGATGTGTTGCAAACTATGTTCGTGTCCTGCAAGGTACACATCTACACCGTATTTATCCAAGACAGGCTTTAAAGTGTTGCGGATCGCTTTCGTATCATAAGCATCTGTCCTGCTGCCACCGGTGAACATCGGATGATGCCCCACCACAATCTTCCAACGGATATTTTTTGATGGATTACCCAAGACGCTCTCTAACCATTTCTTTTGTGCAGTAGAATCCTGGTTACGCACGTTTGGACCATATTCCGCATTTTTATAAAACTCAGGAATAAATGGATTGGTATCGATAAATGCGATCAATACCTGTTGTGTTGTATCGCCGTTGATCGCAAAGGTTTTGGAATAGTAGCGTGCAGGCATCTTCCAGCGACGGCTGATTTTTGAATAGGCTACCTGTGCATCAGGATTTGATTTGTAATCGTGATTACCTAAGACAGGGTACCAATCCCATTGCAGAGAAAAAGCTGTATAAACATCTTCAAATGAATATTTAAACAAAGGGTCCTGTTCACTGATCACACCACTGGGATAAAAATTATCTCCAGCAGCAATAATGAAATTGGCATTCACTTCGGCTGCTGTTTTTCCCATTTGTGCAGCCACTTCTTTTTGATGGTCGGCACCATTTCTTCCCCAATCTCCCATGGCAAGAAAGTTCAGGGCCCCACCCTTCCTTACCAACACCGTATCACCCGGCTTATTTTGAGCACTTTCACTAATACGCACTTGTGCCTGCACGGGGATGAATCTCACTAAGAACAAAAAAACCAGGATCTTTTTCATTTTAATAACTGTGTTTAAAAGTATTTTTCTCTTAAATAAATATCAGGGCTTTAGCCCTGATATTTATTACCAAACTTATGAGCGCTTCTCTTTATTCATAGCCCGGATTTTGCACCAGAGCAGGGTTAACTGCCATAGCACCTGTCGGGATCGGGAAGATGCGCCTATGGGGACTTGCATCTGTTTTATAGCCCCAAGAGCCTTCGTATTTGCCAAAGCGAATCATGTCGTTGCGATGCCATGCTTCCCAGGCAAATTCACGGTTTCTTTCCGCATAAAGATCATCCAATGTAACAGCTGATAAAGCTGGAGAGGTAGTACGGTTTGACCTTACCATATTCACCAGTGAAACAGGAGTGTGTCCATTGGTTGCTGTTCCGCCGCGAAGAATCGCTTCCGCCTTCATTAAAATAATATCAGAATAACGCAGGAAAGGAACATCATTGCTCTGGTTCCTGGACGTAGAGAGACTGTCAGGATAAAACTTAACGTTGCGATAGCCCTGGTTCCAGGCTAGTTCATCATTCCCCAGGTCAAAAGCAGACACGCTTTGACGCAATTGAATATTAGGCGTTAAAGTTACCTGGTAAGTATAAGAAGCACTACCGTCGGAACCAGTATAAAACTGATCGTAGCCTTTCTTGGTAGTAGTTACGTTCACCGGTGTTCCATTGTAATTGACCTGAGCTCCAGTCAGCCATTGCTGATTCCTGATGTCATTGGGATCATTGAAATTAGCATAGAACTCTGGCAGGGTGCTACGAGCGGCGCTAGGCGTAAACGGTAAAGTAAAGCGGTTGCGCATAGATCTTGGTACATCGTAGCGTGCATGATACATAAACCCATTGGTTCCTGGCAATGCTGTAAAAGCCGGGTCATAAGGAATAGCAAAAATGAACTCCTTCATTTGAGGCCCATTGTTGGGATAGAACATCTTCAGGTAACTGCTTCTTGGCTCAACAGCATACAGTCCAGACTTCATTACACTATCACAAGCTGCAATACAATCATTGTAGCGCTGCGTACCGGTGTACACTTCCGCATTCAGATACATCTTAGCTAAAAGAGCAAATGCTGTGTATTTATTTGCGCGGCCATAAGTAGCGGAGCCGGAAGCAGCACTTAACTGAGGAAGACTAGCTTTTACTTCGCTTTCTATGAAGTTGAAAACTTCTTTCCGTGGTGAATTGGCTTTGGGCTCGAAATCACCATAGGTAGTTACAATGGGAACATTGCCATACAGATCCATCATCATAAAGTAAGCAATGGCACGCACCATTTTTAACTCAGACAGGGTTGTTTGCTTACTGGCATCTGCAGGCATGGTTTTGTCTAAAATGGACATAGCCTGGTTCGTAGTCCCGATCACAACCGAAAGCCAGTTCCAGGTGCCGTTCGTATTACCGTTGTCCCTGGTCCAATTGTGATAATGCAGGTTGATGTAGTTCTGGTTATCATACCAGTTTCCACCCCTGGCAGGCAAAATGGCTTCATCGGTGCTTAGCGATTGCAAGAACCAGTAGTCTAATGAATAGTTGCCTCTTAAAGCGGCATATGCCGGTCCAGTGGCCTGGGTAAACTGCGATGGATTTTGAGGAAATACCTCAGGAGTCAATTCCGTTTTGATCGGAACTTCAGTCTTGTGACAGGATGCCAACAAACAAATGAGCATCGCCGGTAAGCATAAGTTGTTCAATATCTTTTTCATTGAAATATTATTTTTTCCAGAGTTTAGAAAGAAGCGTTTACACCGAATAAAATGGTTCTTGTTTTGGGATAGAAGTTACCCGCATCAATACCAGGAGCAATACCACCCTGATTTACTTCAGGATCGATGCCATTGTACTTGGTAATGATAAACGCATTGTTCACAGATGCATACACACGTAACGTTCTTACATACTGACTGAACTTCTTAAAGTTGTAGCCCAATGTAGCATTATCCAAACGAACATAACTACCATCTTCAATAAAGCGGCTCGAATAACGGTAAGAATTTACATCCGTAACAGATTCGGCTGCGACATCTTTTAAGATATTTGTGAATTGTGCTGTGCTAGGCCTGAACAGATCTGCACGGGTAGCATTGAAGATCTTATTGCCAAACACGCCTCTGAAGAATATATTTAAATCAAAATTATTATAGCGGAATGTATTGGTAAAGCCCAGTAACAACTTCGGCTGCGGGCTGCCTACATAGAAATAGTCGCTTCCAATTGCTGGCGAAGTTGTCAGTTTACCATTCTTATCATAATATTGAGAAACACCCTGGTCGTTTTTGCCGGCATACTTCAAAGTAAAGAACTGACCCAATGGACGTCCTGACTTTAAGATCTGCAAGGTGCTACCAGTTTGGCCACCACCTTCCGGTTGCGTCAAACGAACAGAGTCGCCACCAGAGAATAAAGGATTGGTTAAGCTGGTAATTTCGTTGTTGTTATTTGCCAGATTCAGCGTAGATGTCCAACTAAATGCCTTTGTCTTTACAGGCGTAGCACTTAACATCAATTCAATCCCTTTATTGTTCATGCTACCGCCGTTGGCAGTGATATTGCCATTGGGAACCAACATAGGATCCACCTTGTAACCGTAGATCATACCGGTCGTGTTTTTATCATATACATCGATCGATCCATTTAATTTTCCATTCAGGATGGCAAAGTCCAAACCGATGTTGGCAGTAGCTGTTTTCTCCCATTGCAAATTCGGGTTGTCAGCCTGCGTAGGTCCATAAGCATTCACTGTTGTACCTTGATAATAGAAGCTTCCTAAAGTACCCGAAATAATTTGAGCGGTATAAGCATTAAAGCCTGAAGAATTACCTGTAACCCCATAGCTGGCTCTCAGTTTCAGATCGCTAAACAGCTTCTGGTCCTGCATAAAATCCTCCTGGCTGATACGCCATGCTGCACCGGCAGAAGGAAAATAACCCCATTGCTTATTAGCACCAAAAACTGAGCTACCGTCTCTTCTACCAGAAAGTTGTACAAGGTATTTATCCTTGTAGTTGTAATTCAAACGGGCAAAGTCTGAGATCAATCTTGTTTCCTGGTAAACACCAGGTGATCCAAAGTTGATGCGGTAAGTAGGAATCGCATATGGGTTACTTAATGACAGGTTGTTATAGCCTACGTTATCAACAGGGAAGTTGGTAGCGGTAGTTTGAAAACCTTCACCGGTAACATTATCCTGATAAGAGTATCCCAACACTGCGTTTAGGGTGTGCCCACCAAACTTCTTATCCCAGGTAAGGAATGTTTCCATTATCTTATTGGTGTTCTGGTAGGTATTTCTCAATGCAGAACCATTGGTACCAAAATTCAACAGGGAATGTACCAGTGGCGGATCGGGCTGATAATAAAAGTTGGCGCTGTTGTAATTAGAGTAATAACTACCGTAATACTCGCCATGCAGGCTATTACCTTGCTGATACGCCAGGTTGAAATCGTATGTCAGGCCAAACGGCAGTTTCACCTGCGTATTAAAGCTTCCGATCAGGTTATTGAACTTTGTATTATCCTGTCCGTATTCAATGAGTGCAGCAGGATTGAAATAACCGGTTTTCGTAAAGTTTTCAAAAAACTTTCCGTCAGGATTTTTAACAGGAGAAACAGGCAGGTAACTAACCATTTGCTGCAATACAGAGTTGCGTTGAGGCATGTTGTCTGCATTGCTGCGCGCATTGCTCACATTCAAACTGAAACGCACCTTATCATTAAAAGCAAATTGCTCAATAGCTAACCTGGCAATCACCCTTTCCAATTCGCTTTTTAAAAGAATACCTTCTTTTTGTGTATAGTTCAAGCTTGCACTGTAGGTAGTGTGTTCACCACCGCCATTGAAGCTTAAGTTGTGGTTGTGAGAGGTAGCTGAAGACCTACGTACCTCTTTCTGCCAGTTGGTGTTCGCTCCTTTATCATCATTAGGTGATAACGACTGACCGTTGGCAGATATAAAGGCGCGTAATTCATCGGAATTCATCATCTCCAATTCATTCGATACCTGCTCCATACCAACATAACCGCTATAGCTTACCACCGACTGTCCTTTTTTTCCTCTTTTGGTTGTGACCATGATCACACCGTTGGCAGCACGGTTACCGTAAATAGCTGTAGCAGCAGCATCTTTCAATACATCGATAGAAGCAATATCATCAGGCGCGATAGCAGAGATATCAGCACCGGGAACTCCATCGATCACATAGAAAGGAGATTGTGAACTGTTTAAGGTAGAAGCACCACGCAACACCACAGCAGAAGGCCTGTTAGGGTCGCCGCTGGCAGAGATATTCAAGCCGGGGACTTTACCTTGTAATAATTGTCCCACATCGGTAATAGCGCCACGGTTCAAATCTTCAGGCTTTACACTGGTAACGGCGCTTGATAAGTTTTTACGAGAGCTACGGCCGTAACCCACCATTACTACCTCATTCAATTGAGCCACTTTTTCATTCAACACTACGGCCAGAATCTTACCAGCTGCCGCCGTAGCTTCCCTGGATTCAAAGTTGATGGCCGAAAAAGTGAGGGTAGCAGTTGGTGACGCCTTGATGGTGAAAGAACCGGTCTGATCGGTCAACACCGCTTTGTTGGTTCCTTTTACAGTAACGGTTATGCCAACAGCAGGTTGTCCCTTGCTGTCGGTTACGGTTCCCTTTACTTCCTGCGTTCCCTGGGCGATGGCAGAGGTGAAGCCCGCTAAGAAAATGAGCATCAACAGCAAGGAAGGGCCTTTCCGATTGCTGCGTTTCATTAAAAGAGTCTTCTTTTCATACATATGGCTGCGTTTTAACAGTTAGATGTTCGTTTTTAAAGTGGATCTATCAAAAAATTGGTTTAGAACCTCAGTGTTTTAGGCAAATATTTATTCACCAGTTCTTCATAATAAGGCTGTAGTTTATTCCAATCAGGAGGTGTAGGACTTTTTGAGTATAAGTCATAAGAGTTAAAAAGCCTTACCCACGCAAACATTTTGTGGTCATGCTCGTCCATCAAATGGTCATAAGCTCCCTCTCTGTGCTGGGCATAAAAAGAATGATAGCGGAGCATATACAGAGCCGGCTCGGGAAGATAATCCTTCATCATGGCATAGATATACTCATCATGCCCCCACGACATATGAACATTACGCAGGCCACAATTGGGTGCATAAATGCCAAACTTTGTATTGTATTTCTCGTTTTCGAAATCAGGATTGTTTTTAAAGAACTCATGATATACAATTTTGTCTGAATAGGCACATCCCACAGGGAAGGTATCACCTACTACTGCCCACTGCGGTTCACCAAACAAACAGAGCACCTTGCCCATGTCGTGCATTAAACCAGCAAGCACCATCCAGTCGGGATGACCATCGGCACGTACGGCTTCTGAAGTTTGCAAGAGGTGTTGAAACTGGCTTAAATCAGTATCAGGATCTGAGTCATCAACCAATTGATTGAGGAAATCAAATGCTTCCCAAACGGTCATTACTTTCCTATCAAAACTTAAGAACTCCTCCCGCTTCTGCATCACAAAATCAAATGTCTGATACTGGTGGTTCAACTTGTAAAATTCACGAACCGAATCACGGGCAGGCGCTTCATAATTTCTGAAGGCCTCTACACTCTTTTCTTTGGCTATGGTACCAGGCTCCGGATACCGTCTCAGCAAGTCATCCTCCCATTCATCAAGACTCTGTAATGGAGAGAATTGAGATAATTCTTGTACACTCATTAGTGATGATTATTGATTTCCGTTTAATTGAAGTATGAAATAAATGAAGTGAAAGTGCAGCTATATTACCAGCAAACAGTATCCTGCATGTGAATTATGCAATGTCGCAAATAAGATTTCTTAATACATGAAAAATAATGGCAAGCAATCATAGCAAGTGTTGTTTTAATCATTAGGCTTTCGTCAATTCTGATGCGAATATGAGCGATTTAATAATCGTAAAATCTACGATAAACCAAATTTTACGAAAACGATTTCGTACCTTTCTGATTAAGCGATCGACTTTGATTGCCTTCTAATTGAAAGGGATACCTGCAAGCGCTGAAAGCAATCCATTTATAGCAACCTTGGGTACATAAGCCTTACAGTATCTTGCTGTATTGACTGCAGAAAGCTGAGATCCATAAAGAGGCATGGAACTTACTAAATCATTGACCAAACGACCATATTTTTTTCTACCAGAACACTGTATATAAAGCGGTTAATATTCCCAATATAATGACGGAGCTCAATACAAACCCAGGTGATACCCGGTAAAGTGCCCGGTCGACTTTTATAACCTCTGTCACCGCGCTGCGCTTAGAAAGACTCATGATTACCATCAATAAAGTGATGACAATAAATGTAATGGACATTCTGTCTAAAAAAGGGAAATCAGGGAAAGCTCCATTTGTCCAAACAGGTAAGAATTTTAATAAAGTAGATACCGGAATGGTTAACAATGCACCGGCCAAGGCGGCATTGGCAGTTGTTCTTTTCCAGAACAATCCCAGCAAAAAAATAGCCAGCACACCGGGTGAAAAGAAACCTACATATTCCTGTATAAACTGGTAAGCCTGGTCGAGAGAACGCAGGGAGGGCGTAATGATAGCAGCAATGACCATAGAAACAATCACTGCCCCCCGGCCAACACGAATTAGCTTTCTCTCTGATGCCTCTTTGTCAAAATATTTCTGATAAATATCAAGGCAAAAGATGGTGGATATACTATTTGCTTTACCGGCCAGAGAAGCAACAATAGCAGCAGTTAATGCAGCAAAGGCCACACCTTTTAATCCTGCAGGCAGTAAATTCATCAAGGTAGGATAAGCATGGTCTGGTTTTACCACACCTGTAGCATCCATCATTTCTGCCTGGAATAACCCTTTCTGATGTAATACATACATGGTAATGCCGGGTAACACAGCAATGACAGGAATGAGCAATTTTAGAAATGCAGCAAACAGGATTCCTTTGCGGGCCGTATGCAAATCGGCCCCCAGGGCTCTCTGAACAATGTACTGATTACAGCCCCAATAAGCCAGGTTATTCACCAGCATTCCGCCTACAATTACCGAAATTCCCGGAAGATCTTTGTAATACTTGTGTGAAGGCGCAAAGATCATATGAAAATGCGAAGGTGCTTCCTTGCGCAAAACAGAAAGAGCACTGAAAACATCACCACCATAACCAAACTCCCTGGACAACAAAGTCAAAGCAAGATATGTAGTTATCAAACCGCCAATAATCAACACAACAACTTGTATTACATCAGTATAACCAATTACTTTCATACCTCCTAGTGTTACCACTGCAGAGAACAGGGTTAATCCAACAATGCAAGTTTCAAAACTTAAACCGGAGATAGAAGAAATAGCCAGCGCACCAAGGTAAATGATAGATGTTAGGTTAACAAACACATAAACCAGCAGCCAAAATACCGCCATAATGGTACTGACCTTATCATTGTACCGCATAGCTAAAAATTGCGGCATGGTGTATATCTTGTTCTTTAGATAAAGGGGAATGAAGAAAACAGCCACCAATATCAAGGTGGCTGCAGCCATCCACTCATAGGTAGAAATAGCTAGCCCCAATGCAAAGCCGGAGCCGGACATACCAATGAAATGTTCTGCAGAAATATTAGAGGCGATAAGGGAAGCACCAATAGCCCACCACGTTAGTGCCCCTTCTGCCAAAAAGAAATCTTTGGAACTGGCCGCGGCAGATCTCTTTTTGTGATAAATATGATATCCATAAGCTGATATGCCAATGAAGTAAATGAAGAATACAATATAGTCAGCTAGTTGTAAAGATTTCATATAACAGCAATTTCAAAATATTTAATTGTACAACTTAAAAATTAATTGCCCCAGTAAAGCATCAAGTGACACAAACGAGGGATGCAATTGCATTTATTTCTTAATACTTGTTTTATAGATCACCTTTCCTGTGTAATCAATAGCTTGCACCAACATTTCGTTGTCTGTAACTGAAAAAGTCAAAAAGCCATATTCAGACGCAACCATCAAGCTTTCCGGAATTAATCTTACTGGTGTTTTTTCCGAAGCTGATCCTGAAATAAAGTGATGTGTTTTTCCATTGGGTAATATATGTTGCAAACTATGTTCATGACCGGATAAATAAACATCCACCTGGTATCGGTCGAGAATGCCTTTTAAAGAACGATAAACTGCTTTGGTATCGTACCCCTCTGTCCTGCTACCCCCGGTGTATATCGGATGATGACCTACTACAATTTTCCACTTGATGTTTTTCGATGGATTACTCAACACTTCCTCTAACCACTTCTTTTGTGCCGTAGAATCCTGCGTACGAACGTTCGGACCATATTCCGGATTTTTATAGAACTCCGGGATCAATGGGTTGGTATCGATAAAAGCAATCAATACCTGTCGCGTTGTATCGAAGTTGATGGCAAATGTCTTTGCATAGTAGCGTGCAGGCATCTTCCAGCGGCGACTGATTTTTGAATAGGCTACCTGGGCATCGGGATTAGATTTATAATCGTGGTTTCCTAAAATAGAATACCAATCCCATTGCAGGGAGAAAGCAGTATAAATATCTTCGAATGAATATTTGAATAAAGGATCCTGCTCACTAATGACGCCACTGGGATAAAAATTATCGCCGGTAGATATAATGAAACTGGCATACAAAGCTGCTGCCGTTTTACCCATTTGTACGGCCACTTCTTTTTGATGGTCGGCGCCGTTGCGACCCCAATCACCCAAAACAAGAAAATTCAAGACACTGTCCTTCTTTGTCAGCATCGAATCTTTCCGATTATAATGAACTCCTTCCCTAATCAACACTTGTGCTTGCACAGGATTGAATCCCATCAAGAACAACAACAAAAAAAGAATTATTTTCATTTTGTCAAATGCGGTTAAAATAATTTGTTATGCAATGCTTTTATTAACTAAAAGTGAGTTTATGTGTAAAAGGAGTAAGGCCTGTAAGATAAACATGCATACCTTCTGTACGTAAACTTCCAAAATGTGAACTATACCTTTCTCCTTCTAAATTCCTGATTGACTTTTGACTGACTGTGCCGGGTCCAAATTGGATGACATCACCACCAAACTCATATTGTCCCATTCCTTGTTCGAGGAAGCTGTTGCCATTTTCTGACTCCGATACACCTATCAATTTACCGCCTTCTTTAAAACATAGCTCAATGGTTACTTGCACACCAGCCTGACCTGTGACCTCAAAGGCGAGCTCATTGCTGCCATTTGTTTCACTTAAAGAAATGGTTGTTTCCAAAGTTTTTACGTTGCTTGTTGGCCGGTGTTCAAAATCCATTTTGTTCCAGAACCTGTCGTCAATGCTTGGCGATAATTGGTAATCCCCATCCGTCTTTCTAAACTTTTTGGGAAGCGGCTGATAATAAGGTACTGTCAACTTCTTATGCAGGATATAATTGTTGCCAGCTTTTTTCAGTCCTTCACTATAGAAATAACCTGTACTGAAAAAGCTGGTGGACAAGCGCATATATTTTAAGATAGCATTACCTTTTCTGTATGAATAGAAATCAGGACTGTTAGAACGGCCGGAAGCAATCATGATAGGCCAATCTACACCGCCAAAGAAAGTAGTTGTTATTGCGCCATTGCGCATCCGTAACAAATGAGATTGGGCAAACAATTTTTCATAATTCACCAGAGGTGTGACAGCCGCGGGCAGCTCTTTCTGCAACAAAGGTTCTTCTAAAAAATAGATCATGTCTCTATTTAAAACACGTTCTTCAAACCCTTTCATTTGCTCCATCATTATGGCAATAGCCGCAAAAGTGCTGTTGTTTTCCCTGATAGCCATATAACGGTAGAGCATGTAGTAATTTAAAATACTGAGTGGGGAGTTTGGGTCCGGCTGGATAAAATGATATTGGTCCTGCCTTCTTGAGTCGTTGGCTACCAAATCACCGTTTGGCTCCATGTAATAGTACGTTGTATCCAGGTTCTTCTTAACAGGTTCAAACAATGATGGCTTATTTAGTAACCTGGCCATGGTCAAAAACGCAGTGTTCTCTACATAAGAATATATGCGGCTTCTTTCAGGATAGTTGCCATCACTGTTGATGTAAATACCTTCACCTAACCAGTCTTCAATTCTGTCAACGTATTTTTTGTTTGGATACAGGGCATTTATCCGAGCCAAAGCTGCACTAATCACCCATCGATGATTAGGTGTGTGTACACCACCAGCTATTAATCCATCGCCGGCTTTCAGCAAAAATGTTTTGAGGTTACCCTTCAAATCGCTGAGGGCTTCACTGTTTTCTTTTTGGAGCGGAAAAACTGCCGCTGTAACAATTTCTACTATAAAAGCAGTATCGGGAGGTGACTCTAAATTTCCAACGTTTACAGTACCATCTGCTGTTTGCGCATGAAGCAGGTGCTGCGATAATTTTTGAAGAGGAGCAAGCAACGAGGGAACATGATAATACTTAGAAGTTTCGCAGCAATAAGATGCAACCAGTGTTCCCAGATCATACCCTATCTTCCGGCTAAATTCTCTTTTATCAAAGTTTGTTTGCAACAGCTTTTCCACCTGCGTATCGTTAGCCAATACCATGCGGTTGAATAAATCATCTTTCAAGGAAGGAGATTGGGCCATAGCTGATGCCTTCGTAAGCAAAGAAGGGGTCAACAAAACACCAGCACTTGCTTTTAATGATTGCATTAAAAAGGCACCACGATTTATTTTTTTCATTGGAAGCTAATACAGTTAGAAAAATGAGTCTGGGATGTAATTCTACAACTATTTAAACAAAATATCAGGGCAATCAGCCCTGATATTTTAAGCTATGAGCACATTCCTTTTTTATTGATATCCAGGATTTTGTACCAGAGCAGGATTAAGCGCCATGGCACCTGTTGGAATCGGGAAAATACGCTTATATGCATTTGCATCAGTTTTAAAGCCCCAGGAGTTTTCGTACTTGCCAAAGCGGATCATGTCATTACGATGCCACGTTTCCCAGGCGAATTCACGGTTTCTTTCTGCATAGATATCTTCTAATGTAACAGCTGATAAAGCTGGAGAGGTAGTACGGTTTGACCTTACCATATTCACCAGGGAAACAGGAGTATGTCCCAGGGTAGCTGTTCCGCCGCGAAGAATCGCTTCCGCTTTCATTAAAATAATATCGGAATAACGCAGGAAAGGAACATCATTACTCTGGTTTCTGTTAGTAGAAGTGCTGTCAGGATAAAACTTGTTGTTGCGATAGCCCAGGTTCCAGGCTATTTCATCATTTCCCAGATCAAATGCTGTTACACTTTGACGCAGTTCAATTTTGGGCGTTAAAGTTACCTGATATGTTATAGGTGCCCCCCCGTCTGAACCGGTATAAAACTGGTTGTACCCTTGCTTGGTAGTGGATACAGTAACCGGAGTGCCGTTGTAATTATACTGTGGACCCGTCAGCCATTGCTGATTCCTGATATCATTGGGGTCGTTAAAATAAGCATAGAACTCAGGTAAGGTGCTGCGCGGTGCACTGGGGGTATAGGGCATGCTAAAGGTTTTCTGCATTGATCGTGGCAAATCGTAGCGAGCATGATACATAAAACCATTGGTTCCCGGCAAAGCTACAAAAGCAGGGTCATAAGGAATAGCAAAGATGAACTCTTTCATTTGCGGTCCATTGCTGGGATAGAACATCTTTAAGTAACTGCTTCTGGGTTCAATTGCGTAAAGCCCGGAGTTGATCACACTGTCACAAGCTGCAATGCAATCATTGTAGCGCTGTGCACCGGTGTACACTTCAGCATTCAGATACATCTTCGCTAAAAGAGCAAATGCTGTGTACTTATTTGCGCGGCCATAAGTAGAAGTACCAGAAGCGGGGCTTAAATAAGGAAGGTTGGTTTTCACCTCAGTTTCTATGAAGTTGAAAACATCCTTACGTGGCGTGTTGGGCTTGGGATTGAAATCACCATACTCGGTTACTATTGGAACATTGCCATATAAATCCATCATCATAAAGTATGCAATGGCACGAACCATCTTTAATTCAGCTAAAGTTGCTGTCTTGCTTGCATCATCAGGCATGGTTTCATCTAAGATAGAAAGCGCCTGGTTTGTTGTTCCTATTACAACTGAAAGCCAGTTCCAGGTGCCGTTCGTGTTGCCATGGTCCTTGGTCCAGTTGTGGTAGTGCAGATTAATATAATTCTGGTTATCATACCAGTTGCCGCCCCTGGCAGGCAAAATGGCTTCATCAGTGCTCAATGATTGCATGAACCAGTAGTCTAATGAATAGTTGCCTCTTAAGGCAGCATAAGCCGGTCCCGTGGCTTGTATAAACTGTGATGGATTTTGAGGGAAAACATCCGGCGTCAGTTCCGTTTTGATCGGAACATCAATCTTGTGACAAGATGCTAATAAACAAATGAGCATCGCCGGAAAGAACAGATGATTCAATATCTTTTTCATTGCAATATTTTTTATCAGAATGTTTTAGAAAGAAGCGTTTACACCAAATAAAAAGGTTCTTGTCCTGGGATAGAAGTTAGCTGCATCTATACCCGGAGCAATGCCGCCCTGGTTGATTTCAGGATCGATGCCTTTATAATTGGTAATGACGAATGCATTGTTTACTGATGCATAAATCCGTAACGATCTTACATACTGACTGAATGATTTAAAATTGTAGCCCAATGTGGCATTATCGAGACGCACATAACTACCATCTTCAATAAAGCGGCTCGAATACCGGTAAGCATTTACATCCTGCACTGATTCGCTTGCGACATCTTTTAAGATATTCGTGAATTGTGCTGTGCTCGGCCTGAACAAATCAGCCCGGGTAGCATTGAAGATCTTATTTCCAAATGCGCCTCTGAAGAATATATTTAAATCAAAATTATTATAGCGCAGGGTATTGGTAAAGCCCAGTAGCAGCTTAGGCTGAGGGCTGCCTACGTAATAATAGTCTGCCCCTATTGCCGGTGTTGTTGTTGGCTTACCACTTTTATCATAATACTGCGAAACGCCCTGGTCGTTTTTGCCGGCATACTTCAAAGTAAAGAACTGACCCAATGGACGTCCTGACTTTAAGATCTGCAAGGTGCTACCTGTTTGCCCTTGTCCTTCTGGTTGCGTCAAACGGACAGAGTCGCCACCAGGAAATAAAGGATTGGTCAAGCTGGTAATTTCGTTGTTGTTGTGCGACAGGTTCAGGGATGCTGTCCAGTTAAATTTCTGTGTCCGAACAGGAGTTCCACTTAACATCAGTTCTATACCTTTGTTTTTCATGCTGCCGCCGTTGGCAATGATATTACCATTGGGTACAAGCATGGGATCTACCTTGTAGCTATAAATCATGCCCGTTGTGTTCTTATTATAAACATCAATTGACCCATTCAATCTTCCCTGCAGTATCGTAAAATCCAAACCAATGTTGGTTGTGGCTGTTTTCTCCCATTGCAAATCCGGGTTGGCTGCTTGTGTGGGTCCATATGCATTTACAGTTGTACCGTTGTAGTAGAAGCTGCCCAAAGTACCCGAAATAATTTGTGCAGTATATGCATTAAAGCCTGTGGAATTACCGACTTGTCCGTAGCTAGCTCTTAATTTCAAATCGCTGAACAGTTTTTGGCCCTGCATGAAACCTTCCTGGTTTATGCGCCATGCCGCACCAACGGCAGGGAAATAACCCCACTGCTTATCGGAGCCAAAAACAGAACTACCATCTCTTCTAAGCGAACCTTGTACCAGGTATTTATCCTTGTAGTTGTAATTCAAACGGACAAAGTCAGAGATCAAGCGTGTTTCCTGATAAATACCAGGTGATCCAAAGTTGATGCGGTAGGAGGTAATTGCATATGGGTTACTCAATGACAAATTGTTATAGCTTACGTTATCAACAGGGAAGTTGGTGCTGGTAGTTTGAAAACCTTCACCCACAATATTGTCCTGATAAGAATAACCCAGCACTGCATTTAGTGTATGACTGCCAAACTTTTTATCCCAGGTAAGGAAAGTTTCCAAAATTTTATTTGTGCTCTGATAGGTATTTCTCAATGCCGAACCATTAGTACCAAAATTGAGCAGGGTATGCACCAATGGAGGGTCAGGATTATTGTAGAAGTTGGCGCTATTGTAATTCGAGTAATAACTACCGTAATACTCGCCATGCAAGCTATTGCCTTGCTGGTAAGAAAGATTTAAATCATAAGTGAGACCAAACGGCAGTTTCACCTGTGTGTTAAAGCTTCCGATGAGGTTATTATACTTTGTATCATCCTGGCCATACTCTATAAGAGGTAACGGATTAAAATAACCGGTTTTCTGAAAGTTTTCAAAGAAAGTTCCATCAGGATTTTTTTCAGGAGAGACTGGCAAGTAACTGACCATTTGTAATAATACCGTATTCCGCTGCGGAACGTTTTGGGCATCGCTGCGTGAATTGGTCAGATTCAGGCCAAACCTCACCTTATCATTAAAAGCAAATTGTTCCATGGCCAGCCTGGCAATGAACCTTTTTAAAGAGCTTTTTAAAAGAACGCCCTGTTTATCGACATAGTTCAAGCTGGCACTATAGGTACTGTGTTCTCCACCACCATTGAAACTCAAGTTATGGTTGTGAGAAATGGCAGAGTTGCTTTGCACAGCTTTCTGCCAGTTCGTATTGGCTCCTTTTTCATCGTTTGGAGATAAGGACTGCCCATTAGCTGTTATAAAAGCACGCAATTCATCGGCATTCATCATTTCCAATTCATTCGATACTTTCTCCAGACCAATATATCCGCTATAGCCCACTATTGACTGCCCTTTTCTTCCTCTTTTGGTAGTCACCATAATGACACCATTGGCAGCACGGTTACCATAAATGGCTGTAGCAGCAGCATCTTTTAAAACATCGATGGAGGCAATATCATCAGGCGCGATAACAGAGATATCAGCGCCGGGGACTCCATCAATGACATAAAATGGCGACTGGGAACTATTTAAGGTTGAAGCACCACGTAAAACAACGGCAGAAGGCCGGTTAGGGTCACCGCTGGTAGAAACATTCAGGCCGGGCACTTTTCCCTGCAACAGTTGCCCTACATCAGTAATAGCACCCCGGTTCAGATCTTCAGGCTTTACGGAGGTAACAGCACTGGATAGGTTTTTACGAGAGCTTCGGCCATAACCAACCATTACAACTTCATTCAGTTGTGCTATTTTTTCCTTTAATACCACAGCAAGAGGTTTCCCGGCTTCAGCCGCGACGTCGATGGGCTCAAAGTTGATGGCGGAAAAAGTAAGAGTGGCTGATGGTGGCGCTTTGATGCTAAAGGCACCGGACTGGTCGGTTAACGTTTTTGTGTTTGTTCCTTTTATTGTAACCGTTACGCCAATAGCGGGTTGGCCTTTACTGTCGGCCACGGTTCCTTTTACTTCCTGTGTACCTTGCGCAATGGAAGAGGTAACACCCACAAAGAAAAAGAGCAGCAACAATAAGAATTGACTTTTCCTACGGATGCTTAGCGTTGGATGTGTTTTCGTTTCAAACATAAAGTGTATTTTGACAGTTAGAAGTTCCTTTGGAAATTCATATTATTTGCCACAGGCATGGCAATTCAGGGAAACCAAAATGTTTCCCTGTTGCAGATATCAAAAAATTCAATTTAGAACCTCAGCGTTTTTGGCAAATACTTGTTTACCAAGTTTTCATAATAGGGCCGTAGTTCGTTCCAATTAGGAGGAGTAGGATTTTTTGAGTATAAGTCATAGGGATTAAACAGCTTTACCCATTTCAGCATTTCCCTATCATGATCATCTAATAAATGATCATAAGCTCCTTCTCTGTGCCATGCGTAGAAAGAATGATAGCGCAGCATATATAAAGCTGGTTCCGGCAAATAATCTTTCAACATGCTGTATATATACTCATCATGACCCCACGACATATCAACATTCCTTAAACCACAATTAGGTGTATAAATACCATACCTTGTATTGTATTTCTTATTGTTAAAGTCCGGATTGTTTTCAAAAAACTCGGGATACACAATTTTGTCTGAATAGGCACATCCCACAGGGAAAGTATCACCTACCACAGCCCATTGCGGTTCACCGAACAAGCAAAGAACTTTTCCCATATCGTGCATTAACCCGGTTAACACCATCCAATCGGGGTGACCATCGTTGCGGATAGCTTCGGAAGTCTGGAGCAAGTGTTGAAACTGGCTCAGATCGGTATCAGGATCAGAGTCATCAACCAATTGGTTCAGGAATTCGAATGCATCCCACACGGTCATTTCTTTTCTACCGAACGAAAGGAAATCCGCTCTTTTCTGCTGCACAAAATCATACGTTTGATACGTATGGTTCAGCCTGTAAAATTCCTTTACGGTATCGCGTTCGGGATTGTCATAGTTGCGGTAGGCTTCCGTATCTTTTTCCATTGCAATGGATTCCGGATCGGGATAGCGTCTTAACACATCATCTTCCCATTCGTCCAGGCTGTTCAGAGGGTGAAGTTGGGGCAATTTTTCAGCACTCATTGGTTATTCATTTTAAATGGTTAAAAGTTAATAGGGCAGCGGAGTGTTGAATGAAAAAGCAGAGCTTCTATGTTACCTGAGAAAAAAGAAGGAATAGCAGAATAACATGGCAAGCTGAATATTTTACTTCGTCGTTGTTTCTTAAATCTGATGTGAAATTGAGTTATTTTAATTAGGTTCCATTCCCTGTTCATCAAATTTTACGAAAACGATTTCGTACCTTTCCGGTTGAGCTTTCTACTTTGATTGTCTTCTAATTGAAACGACCATGGGCGATATCACCATTAAAGAACTGGCGCAAAAACTGAACGTCTCTATTGCTACCATATCAAAAGCATTAAACGACAGTCATGAAATCAGCGCAGCCACTAAAGAAAAGGTGCTGGCCGGTGTACGCAAGTACAACTACACCCCTAACCCCAATGCCAGCAGTCTGCGCAAAAAGAGAAGTAATACCATTGCCATTGTTATCCCGGAAGTTGCCGACTCTTTTTTTTCTCAAGCCCTGAAAGGCATTGAGAGCATCGCCCAAAACCTTGGCTACCATGTATTGATCTATCTTACTTATGAAAGCTTTTATAAAGAGCGGCTGATCCTCAATGATATCAAAAACGGGCGCGTGGATGGGGTGCTGATGTCTATATCGAGTGAAACGTCCAACAGCCTCCACATCAAGGCTTTGAGGGATCGGAATATTCCCATTGTATTCTTTGACCGAGTGATGGAAGAAACAGAAACGGCCAAGGTGGTTACTGATGATTATCAAAGCAGTTATAAAGCCACGCAGCATCTATTGGAAAGGGGATGCCAACACATTGCATACCTATCTACCTCCAAACACCTGATGATCAGCAATGAACGTAAAGATGGATACCTGCAAGCGCTGAAAGAGCACCACATCAAAGCATCCAAGCATACGGTTGTACAATGCTCCAACCATGCAGAATACAACTTCACTGTACTGCAAAAACTGCTGCAGCAGGAAGACAGACCTGATGGCATCATTGCTTCTATAGAAAGGCTGACATCAACGATCTACCTTGTCTGCAAGGAATTGGGCATCGCCATTCCCGGACAACTCAAAGTAATTACGTTTTCCAACCTGGACACAGCGCCCATACTATCCCCTTCCTTAACAACGGTATCGCAACCAGCATTTGAAATGGGCAGGACTGCTGCCAGCATTTTGTTCAAAGCCCTTCAGAAGAAAAAGCTAAACATCAAGAATGAAAAGATTGTCATTCCATCTGTGTTGGTGAAGAGAGAGTCTACTAATTAGAAAGCTATATAGGAGCGTGTGTTTACAATGTTGTTCTTTGGGGATGATGGTTGAAGATGTTTCTGCGTGAGGCGGCAGACTGGGTGGCAGCAAATTGGTGTTGGCTGCGTTGTCTTCACTCCCAAAATAAACTTTCGTCGAGCTGGGTTCGTTGATAGGTCTGGTTGTTGTTGCTGTCATAGGTGTAAGTATACTTCCGAATGTCACCTAAAGGTGCATACCACCAAACCCTTTCTTTGATTCGCCCCAAGCTGTCATAGGTAAACCTTGCCTTTTCATAAAGCAATGCTACGTAATGCATCACATCCGGGTCTGGGTCATTGTTTGCAGGCAGCATTAAACATGACCAATTCCATCCTTCCGAATAACTCAATTTGCCTGATGATTTATAGATCTCACTGACTTCCCACAATTTGAATCCTTTTTTGTCATACCTATTCAACATTCTATACAGCAGCTCGCCACTAACATTTGAAAAATATATCGCTGATGAATCGTTGTCAAAGTTTATGATTTTATAGTTGTAATTGTCTGGGGGAGCAGGGATGTCGGTATCAGTTTTCCGAATCAATTTAGCTAATACGTTTAATTTTTCGTATAAAGAGTCAATGGTTTTTCGACTGGAATCCAGTCGAAAATCGGCTTGCCCAAATGAGTGCAGCGTTATGATCAGTAATAAGGTTGTAAGTAAAGCTTTCATCTGTATACGGTTAACATTTGTCGCAGCTTTGCTAAGGCAGGGAAGTATGTGATACTGCACCTTAACTTATGCATTGCTGCTGAATTGCATTTTTTTGTTTAAATATAGTTCAGAAACCTAGCTTCTACAAACCTGAATGTTACCTTACGTGCTATTCATATAAAAGCTGCTCAACTTCTTGTTTAAGGATGGGCAGATGGTTTTTGATAATCCCCCAAATTACTTCGTCAGAGACGGTGTCGTAGCCATGAATGATACGGTTCCTGGTACCGACTATTTTCCTAGCGTTTGAGAGTTGGATGGATTAATTGTCGCTGATGCTCAATTGCTTTTCGAAAATATGGATTGCGAATGGTTTTTTCTTCCAAGAGGTCAACCGATCGGTGCAGGGTATCCTCCAAAGCAAATTTGAGGTCAAAATAATTGTCTGCATACTGACTAACATCTAAGGGTTCGAAATCGACAATAAAATCAACGTCACTATCCTTTTTAAAACGGTCTGTTAATACTGAGCCAAAGGCATATAGGCGCCTAACCTTGTGCTGTTCACAAAGTTTTTGAATATCTCTTGTATATTGATCAATCAGTGACATGCGCAATCAATAAGGACAAATTTACGAACAATCTGCTAGACTGGAAGGGCAGCCGAAGAATGGTGGGTAACAGTTTTCAGGTGTTTCTGCCCATGGAAGCAGTCTCATCTGCCGCTGTTTACTTAAAGGTGTGACGCTTAATTATGATTTCAGAGCTGACAATGATCATAGAGTCGCCATGGCAGAAAAACCAAGTATCAGCGGAAGTTGATTAAATCCAACCGGTAAATGTTTAAAGGGTGGAAATGAGAAGGTCGCCTTTAATTTGTTGCATTACCAGTTAAAAAAATCCTTAAACTTAGGATAGGTTAAAAGTTTATAAAAGAACAATAAAGCTCCCAAAACTTTTAAACAGGCCGCCACAATAAAAATAGTACCAGCTTGGGGATGATGCATAAGCTTCTGAAAGGCTCCAATGAGATCTAAACAGTAGCCTAATACGAGTAATGTTATTGCATGTTTTGTTTTCATACTGATTGAATGTAGATTTTCGTTAACGATTTCAGGTGTATCTGCCAGTGGTAGCAGTCTGCGTTACCGTTGCCTGGTTAAAGATATGGTGTTCGATAGCGATTTTAAAACAGACGGTGGTCAGCCAGCCGCCATTGCTGAACCATCTCAGTCGGCTGCTGCTATAGTATATTAGTTATTTCTGAAAGCAGCTTGGACATCACAAATTCTCTTGCCTTGTCTTTATCGGTTGGCCCACCACAGACCAGGTAGGCTATCTTTCCGTTTTTGTCCACTACAATACTGGTTGGATAACCATTGTTTTGGTTCAACCGCCTACACTCTGCATCATTAATAGAAAAAATCTTAAACTGAAGCCCAAACTTTTCTTTTACTCTATTGATGGCTTCGGCATTATCCCGTGTAAAAGAAACAAACTCAAAGTCCTTGCGGTCTTTAAGTTTTCTATAGAGTTCGTTAAGTGCTTCCATTTCAGCCATACAGGGGTGGCAGTCTTCAAACCAGAAGTTTACCAAAATTACTTTGCCTTTAAAGGCTTTCTTGTTGATCCTGCCATGTTCGTTTGTGGCTTCAAACTCAGGAAAAGGTCGACCGATTGCAGCCTTTGCATTTGCTTCCATTAAAGAGTCAATATTAACACTGCCCTTAGGATTGATAGATGCCTGTCCAAAAGAAATGAATGCAATCAGTAGAAACAGTCCAGAAAAGATTATTCTCATAGTTAGGTTTTTAGTAACCACCAACATTTGTCGCAGCTTTGCTAAGCCAGGGTAGTCAAAGCTGCAGTTGGTGGCAGGTTATTTACTTATTGGTACTTCTGCCCCACGAATCCTAATTTCTTTCATCTTTTTTATATTCTCCTCAGACTTTGTCAATATTTTTATAAGACCCAAATGAATATTCTCTTTTAAATTTTCGACCTTATCAACAATGATTGCTAAAAGGTAATTTTCGTCAACCTCATAATTATCATAATCAGCGTTTACAATGTTTCCGTCAAGCATAAATATGGCTGACTTGCCTTTCAAATTTGTATACTTTTCTTTCAAAGCGTTTAAAGAAATGAGTTTAGGATTATAGAGGCTTTTTGTCTTTATATGTATTTGTCCATCATATTCTCTATTGTTAATTTGCAAACTACCCTTCACAACATGGACACTTTCGATGAGCCCGGGATTCAAAGTGGCTACTAAAGTTTGGCTCACCAATTTGTCATTTATAAAGTACGCAGGCTGATACATATTGCTTATTTTATCTGCATATATCTTATCTACATATATCACTTTTATACCCGTATCATTATCCCCAGCCTTTTTACTATCGATAACAACTCGGGTGTCTTTATCATTTGTGGATTGTCCAAATGCATTTGTTGCAAAAAGTATTGCTATTAAAACCAAAATCTTTTTCATTGTTTATTTTGAAATTATAGAGTTCTTCGACTTGCCACCAACACACTAATTTACGGACTAAGCTCATTTAGTTATGAGAATTTTAATAAGGTCTAAAAGATGCTATTATTATCTTTTTTCTGATGAGCATTCTTTGTTACCCAATTTGCATGGGCTCTGTTATAGTGCTAACCTGGCAACACATAAAACGGACTTGTTTATCTGGCTATGTGGGGTTTCTTGTGTTTGCTTGTACGCTGCTGATGTAAGGAGTATAGGAATAGGTACCTGCTATCCATGCAGTCATGTGGATGATAAGTTGGTCTGGCTGGCAGTGGTGGGCATAGTGAATTAAAGAAATGTCATTTTCATGTACTATCCTGGGAGTATGTTGGGAATGACATGGAAATGACGAATGTCGAATAAAGGGATATCGGAGTTATTTATGCATGGTCCGTTAGTACTATTCATCTTTAGACAGCTCCACCTCGCAATGTCGTGCTTCGAATATGCATTCATGTTAATCAAGGCAAAAATAGCATCAGCAATTGTCAAAATTGATGTGGTTTGTTGCTGGCCTAAAGTTCATCTTTAGCCTTTTAAGGCTGGAATGATGTTCTAGAAGATATTATGATGCTCTGACGATAACTTAATTTTTCGATGCTCCATACATACTTGAATAAACCCATACTAACTGCTTTATTTATTGTGGGTGTAACAATTTACACATTAGCACAAAATACGCGTGGAAGTAACGTCTATATGGAAGACTTCTTAAAAAACTGCCATGATGCGTTATAAATACTACTTTGTTTTCGCCCTGCTATTCATGTTTTTACAATCGAACAGTCAAAGTGTAGCGGTTGACAGTGCTGCCAGAAAAGCCAGGCTTGATTCGCCGGAAGTAATCAGCGAAACAAGAAAGAAATATCAATTAAAATTTAAATCCTACTCAATACCAGAGCTGGAATGCCACAAACCAAATCAAGGCTCGGGATTTCCAACAAGTATTCTCATTGGGAAAGATGGTAGAATCAAACAATTCTATAATGCTAGTATATCAAAGGAAAATATTGAAGCGGTTTGTCGAGATGTATTAAGCGAACTCAATACAAGCAAAAGTTAACCCCAGGTTAATTGTAATAAGAAGCTGTTACCTGCTATATAACGGTAATGCTTAAGTTATAATTTTATACCACTAACTGTAAATGAAATATGAATAAGCTGCTCTTGTTTTTCTTGTTTATTATATGCCTCAATCATGCATCTGCACAACAGGAATCCCAATTGAAAGGTAAGGTAGTGGATACCTTGGGAAAAGCGCCTTTATCTAATGCCGTTATTTCCTTGCTTCATAAAAAAGATTCTACTTTATCGAATTATACCCGAAGCGGTAAAGATGGCAGCTTTAGCCTGCCCCATATTGCAAAAGGCCAGTACATTGTTATGGTCACTTTCCCAAAGTTTGCCGATTATGTTGAGGTGGTGAATGTGCAAGGACAGGCGGTGGATATGGGCGCTATTGCGCTTACCCAAAAAGCTACGCTTTTAAAAGAAGTGGTGATACAAAGTGGCCGTGCCATCCGCATTAAGGGCGATACTACAGAATTTACAGCTGATAGCTTTCATGTAAAAGAAGGTGCTACGGTGGAAGATCTTCTGAAAGAGTTCCCAGGCTTCCAGGTAGACAGTAAAGGCCAGATCACGGCTCATGGACAGCGGGTGCAAAAGGTATTGGTAGATGGGGAGGAATTCTTTGGTGATGATCCTACGATGGCTACTCAGAATATCTCAGCCAAGGCTGTAGACAAAGTGCAGGTATTTGATACAAAGACAGATCAGGAAAATCTTACCGGGTTGGGAGGCAACAGCCAAAGCAAGACGGTAAACATCAAGCTGAAAGAAAATAGTAAGAAGGGCGCTTTTGGTAAGATTAATGTCGGAAGCGACTTTCAAAAATACCATGATGGCAAGGCCTTGTACAACCGATTCGTAGGTAAAAAGAAGGTTTCTGTATATGGAACAAAAAGTACTCTTAATACAGGAAGTTTGAACTGGGAAGAAAATCAAAAGCTTGGCATAGAAAGTGATTTTGAATATGACGAAGTCAACGGCTATTATTACAGCATAGGCAGTGGTGATGACTTCAACGACTGGAGTTTGCGTGGCCTGCCCGATTCTTATACAGCAGGAGCCTTATTCAGCAACAAGTGGAACGAAGACAAATATGGCGTCAATGGTTCTTACAGGTACAACCGCCTCTCCACAAGGAACCAGGCTTCCACGCTTACGCAGACCATCCTTTCTAGTGGATTGTTATATAAGAACGATTATGTACAATCCAATGGCCTTAACCAGCAGCACGCCATCAATGGCAAATACGAATGGAAGCTTGACTCCCTGGCATCCTTCAAATTCACCACTGCCGGTATCTACAAAACATCCCAAGGATTCAACCACACCAATAGCTATACGCAGAACGAAAATCACCAGTATCTCAACCAGAACAACCAGGGAAGGGAGAATGAAACAGAGCGCAAACAACTGGACAACCAGCTTACTTACAAGCAACTGTTCAAAAAGAAAAACAGGCAACTCTTTATGACATTACGCTTCGGACTGGTAGAAGACGACAACAAAGGCACACTAAATTCAGTATTCAGCAAATACGATGCCGCTGGCAATTTCCTGGCTGACAGTATTACCGACCAGAAAAAGCTATTTACAGGCAGCTCACGCACCATCGGCACCAAGATCACTTTCAGTGAGCCGCTCACTCCTAAACTGAACCTGGTGGTAGACTATAGTTACAACAACAACAATTCAGCCTCCAACCAAGCCTCCTACAACGATGCCGGCAATAGCAAGTACGAGATCCTCGACTCTTTATACAGTAATAATTTCAACCTTGATGTCTCTTCACAAAGCACGATGGGAGTATTAAGGTATGTTGGTAAAAAGACAAGGTTCGCACTCGGGTCTGGATTGTCTGCCCTCCAGCTAAACCTCGATGACCAGTATAAAGACAAAAAGACGACTTACCACTTCCTGAATTTTACGCCACAGGCTTCCTATAACTACCAGTTAAAACAGCAATCACGGTTTTCAGTGGACTACAGGGGTACCACCCGCCAGCCCAATATGAACCAGTTGCAACCTTTGCGTGATAATAATGACCAGACCAATGTCTTTATCGGAAACCCTGACCTGAAGGTGGGCTTCAACCACAGGTTTAGCAGTTCTTATTCAAGCTATAAGGTACTTACCGGTACGAGCTTTTATATTAATGGCTCATACGGATTTACACAAAACGATATTTCCAATGCCAGCATCATTGATGCATCGGGTAGAAGAACATACACCCCAGTAAATGTAAATGGCAACAATTTCTGGAATGTATATAGCTATTGGCATTATGGGCAAGGAGAAAAGAAACTGATTCACGAAATTGGTTTTGATGCCAATGGTGGCCGCAATATCAGTTTCGTGAACAAGGAAAAAGGCATCAACGACAGGGCCTACTATAATTTGCGTTATAGCATTCGCTATGAGGTAAAAGACAAATTCAATTTCAGTATGGGCCCACACGCAGGCTATAACACTTCCCGCTCTTCTTTGCGCCAGGTTGACAACAACTATTTTAATTATGGAGGCTCTGCCGATGGCTATGTAATGCTTCCGGGTAAGATCGAACTAACCAGTAATGTCTACGCCAACCTTCGCCAGAAGATTGATGCTTTTGACAGTAATCCCAATATTATTACATGGAATGGTAACCTCTCCAGAAAGATATTTAAGGATAAAAGCGGAAAGTTCATCTTTGTGGCTAACGATATCCTGAACCAAAATAAAGGCTTTAACCGTTACTTTAGCGAAAACACTGTGCGTGAAGACCGGTACCAGCGTGTAAGCCGTTATTTCCTATTGAAGTTTGAATGGTCGTTCAATAAAATGCCAACAGGAAAATAGTAATACTTGAAATATTGATAGGCCATTATCTAACTTACTTAAACAACAACATTTATGAAAAGATCATTTTTCCTTTTAATAGCTATATTTCTTATCCATTCATTGATACACGCACAAACACTTTTCTATAATACCATAAAAGTGGAATTTGAAAAGACCGTTTATGTTCAACAGATGTATAAAGAGTTAGTACCAGAATACTTTGACAATTATAAAGCCAATCTTCCTGCAACTTCGACCAGTTATTTTGACTTCATAGGAGATTCTTCCAAATCGATTTTCAAACCTGGCAGGGAAGTTCCTGTGAGTACACGTTCCTGGTATAGTCCAATTGCCGATAAAAATGTTGTTTATTCAGATTATAAAGGTGATCGGGTGGTGGCACAGAAACCTGTATATGAGGAGACATTTCTTGTAGAAGACAGTCTTGCCAAAATCAAATGGAAAATAACTGCCGATACGCGGGAGATTGCAGGATTTGAATGCAGGAAGGCTGTAGGCATTCTCAATGACAGTATAGGTGTATTTGCATTTTATACAGATAATATTTTGATCCCAGGAGGGCCGGAAAGTATTCAAGGGCTACCTGGCATGATACTAGGAATGGGGATCCCCCGCCTGCATACAACATGGTTTGCGACCAAGGTAGAAGTAAGTGGTGTGAACATGAACAGTGTGGTGCCAGCAGCCAAAGGAAAGAAGGCTACTTATAAAACGATGATGGAGGCTATCAACAAAGTTGCCAACAGATGGGGCGATTATGGCAAGAAAATGCTGCTGAACTTTGCGATTTGAGAATAGGAATAACCTGACCCTTGTAATTGGAATTTCAATCACGCCTATATTCAAAAAAGATTGATAAAATTATTAATACTTTGATTCAATAACTGTTAATGCGAGTACCCAAAGGACTTTTTATCTGCTGCCTCCTAATCATGTATGCTGCTTTTGCATGGGGACAGGATGGCTTTATTAAAGGTTCGCCCGAATTAGCCTACTGGAAGATTGGCAACAAAAAAGAGGTTGTGATTGTTTTACATGGTGGACCAAGTGCAGCACACAATTATTTACGACCGGAGTGGGATCAACTTAGTAAAGCTGCACAGGTTGTCTATTATGACCAGAGGGGATGTGGGAAAAGCCAAAAAGCTGCCTGCTATAGTTGGCGGGAGCACGTGGAGGATTTAAAAAGAGTGATTAATGCTTTTTCAAAAGGCAAAAGAGTAATCCTGGCGGGTTCTTCCTGGGGCTCTATGCTTGCATTTCTTTATGCCTATACTTACCCAGATGATGTGAAAGCAATGATTCTCTCTGGAACGGTTACATGGAGAGGTCAAAACATGACTACAAGAGATTGTTCTGTATATAAACCTAGCAATATTAATCCTGAAAGAGATAACGATTCTACAACTTTCATGTCCTTTATTCGATATCGTACATATTCAGATACTTCAAGTTATACTGATTTAAATAAAACTCTTGAAGTACATAGCTTTAATAGGAGGTTTACAGAAGCAAGTTTAATTGATGCACCAAAACTAAATGACTTGAGAAAGATACAGGAACCAGTTTTAATTTTCCAAGGTACAGGAAATTGCACGGGGCATCAAGATGCCGCAAAACAATTTATTGGAATGCTTTCTAATTTGGAGGTTTACCCTATTAAAGATGCCTGCCATGATCCCTGGTATACGCATACGGAAGAGTTTTTTAAGAAATGCAATGAGTTTATCAAAAAGGTAAGGCATAGCTAATTATTTTGATCTCTTCAATTATGAAATGGAATAAGCTCGCATTTAATGATTCAGAGTTGTGGAATACACTCCATTTATGGATAAAGGTCTTTTCTATTTATTTTCTTATTATGCTGCTCGTGGTTTTATCATTAGCAGTTTACAATTTACTAGGGTGGCATCCGACTATTTCCATTTATGGTTTAAGAGCAGAACCGGTCTCTCTTTTAGGCGTATTTATATTGATAATATATTTGGTTAAGTCGATTATAGTTTACGGCTTTTTGAAAGATAAATATTGGTCTTTAAAAGTAGGGATCATAGATGCACTTGTTGGGATAGTCATTTCTTTGTTTTTTTTATTAGAACCACTTCTATTAAAGGAATTAATAATACCCAATGGCCTTCCGTTTGACCTTATTTTTCTTATCCCATATTTAAGAGTCTTAATTTCTATTAATAAAAGGCAAAATCCAAAGCCATGCAATTAAAACTATTTGTTTGCCTTTTTGTACTTATCATTCTTGCTGCTTGTTCCACAACCAAAGTAATCAAACTTTCCGCTGCAAATGGAGCTTCCAAAGAGCTTGGGTACGGCTATGGTCATGTTAAAACTACCAATGCTGATAGCAGTTATGCAACTTATGCAAGAAAGTTAGGGTTGGACAGTTTTGTACTTGTCCGTTTTAATCACTATCCATACAAGGCCTGTCTGAAAAACTGAAGCAGCCACTAACAGCTGCGTGATATATTTAACATTGAACAAACATAACTATATGACCAAACTATTGCAACTGAAGCATTGGCAAATATTCCTTCTATTGATTGGTTTGCCTATTTTGTACCAAAAAATATCAATTAGTTTCTTTCTATTTACAAATAACCCTACCGTGGTCCTGGTTTCTTATGGTGTTCTAATCTTTTTGTTATTAGGCATAGTAACCTCCTGGTTTTATGCGGCGGCCACAAACCTCTATAATAGATTTCCAGAAAATGTGGAGATGAACCTTGCAAGATTCAAGCTGTTTTTGTTCATACCAATTGTGTATGTCTTGATTATTTATACCACAGTATTAGGCCTTGTCATGTTTTATGGAACTGGAGAGAGGCTACTTGAGACAGTTCCCATATCAACTAAGTTCATTCAGAGCAATCTTGGCTTCATATTCATATTAGCATTGCTCCTGAGCCTTTTACAACTTGGTGCTTTAGTCTGCACCTTCTATTGTGTTCATTTTACTGCGAAGGCATTAAAGAGTGTTGAGTTAGGACGTAAAGCGACATTTAGTGACTACTCAATGGAGTTTTTCCTTATACTATTCTTTCCTGTTGGAATCTGGCTGATTCAGCCAAGAATTAATGCCTTGTTTACAAATAATAGTGAGACAACTGATGATATTGTATTGCAACAGGTTTAATTACTTGAAAAGTAAAGCTTCTGATACGGGTGCTCTTGCCATGGCCGGCTACAAAATATAAAGAAGACATTGAATGACCAATATAAATGATTTACATATTCTTCAGGAAGTATTGCCGTTGTTTGACTTCACGCACAATGACTTTTCAAAAGAGGCTTTAGTCAGCATATTTAAAGAACCACTTTCTTCAACAGAAGAAATCCTGTACCGGCAAGAAGTGCTGAAAGGCTTTATAGCTAATCTGGATTTCTTAAAAGATTATTCTTATTCAAGGGTAGACCTTTTTGAAGTTTATACCTTTCTCGGCAACTACTCCGCAATAGAGACTTCTATCAGAGGTCTCAAACTCAGACTTTTACTTTCAGAAAGAGAGCGGCACCAAACTATGGGCAGGTATATTCAAGTTGTATTGCTCTTTCATAAACTGCAGTTATATTACCTGAAAAGGATAGACACAAAACATTTTCCTGAAGGCTATAAAAGAGAAATTTTAAGCATCAATGACTTTCTAAGCAGCTTCAATCTTGTTTATTATGAAGAATTGATCAGGGAGCAAAGATTTAAGATTAAGCATGTAATGGAATTAATCGGTATCATTTCAGAGAAAGCAAGCAGAGGGGAGCTTACATCGTTTTGGAAACGATATTTTTTATTTGAAGCATACCTCTCCATAAGCAAAGCCATAGCCAAGCATGAATTTTCTTTCCCTACGTTTTCTGAGACAGCTCTTTCATTTGAACAGTTATATCACCCCTTACTAAAGGAGCCTGTCAAAAACAGTTTTACGACCAGTAACAATGTGAATTTGCTTACAGGGCCTAATATGTCGGGGAAATCTACTTTCCTAAAGGCTGTAGGGCTATGTGTCTACCTGGGGCATTTAGGATTAGGAGTGCCTGCATCAAAAGCTGAAATGCCCATTTTCGATTGTATTTCAATATCCATTAATCTGAATGATGATATCGTAAGTGGTTATAGCCATTTCATGACGGAAGTTATGAATTTGAAGAAAGTGGTGATGCAGGCTGTCAATGGTAAAAAGTGTTTTGCCGTGTTTGACGAATTGTTTAGAGGAACAAATATTGAAGATGCTGTTGAAATAAGTGGCACAACTGTAAAGGGGCTGCTGGGCTTTAAAAACTCATTCTTTTTCATTTCTACTCATTTACATCAATTGAAAGAGATGGCTGAAGTGAAAACTGAAATGGTGGCGACCTATTATATTGATTGTGGTTTGAGGGATCAAATACCTGAATTTACCTACTTGTTGCAAAGGGGGTGGTCAGACTTGAGGGTCGGACGAATACTATTTGAGAAAGAAGGACTGAATGAAATGTTGGATAATCGTGATCAATGGGTGTAAGTGCTGGTAAAGGTGGTTACCTGCGGTGTTTGCAGAAAAGATTTGCATATTTATGTTGGATACTGTATTGAGAGCTACTTAAGAATTTGTTTCAATGTTTCTTCTACTGTATGAATAATGCTCCGGTCATTTTTGAGGAGTGAAATAGATTTGGATAGGAATAGCAAAGGCATTGAAGTTTCAGCTTGTAAACCATCAAAAAAACACAATTATATGTGCATGGATGGTTTCCTTCTGGACCCGTCAATAGAAACGCCTGGAGATTTCCAGGCGTTTTTTCAGATTGCAGAAGCTATGAATTTCGACCTCCTCCTCTATTTCCGCTTTCACTACTGCGTCCACCGCCCTGAGAGGCTTTTCCTCCTTCTCTTGATACATTTTCTTTGGTTTCTTTATCCGCAGAAGCCAGGCCTCTCTGGGAGGTGTTACTTTTGCTTCCACCCTGACTGCCGCGGTTGCCACCTTGATTGCGGCCGCCGCTTCCTTCTTGTTTTACCAACTTGTTATAAATTCCAAGAAGTAAAAAGGGCGCGGGCCATTGACCAATGAACAAGCTTGTTTTTTTTCGCCCTAATATTTGTAAGGTCAGGGATGCTGCCATACATCCTAATGCTGCCCATAAAAAGTAATCTGAAGGTAATTTAGCGGTTTGTTCTTCAATTGCTATGGCCACCTTGCCTTCCTTGTGCTCAGTATTATAAACTGTTTCCATAATTTCCACTTTTTATATTGAAGTTATATTTATCAATGTCTCAATTTTCTTGCCAACGAGGTTGAGCTAATAAAGGCAGTCGGTAATGACTGCCTTTATTAATTGAAAATTGATGTTATAGCCCTTTGTAACGGGTATTGGTATTATCCCGGTCCTCACGGTCTTCTCTGGAGTCTGTTCGATCTTTATGATCAGTGCGGTCCACTTTATTGATATCGATATCTGTGCTACGCACCGTATCCCTGATGGTCTCCTCGTGCTCCTCACGTAAGCGGACACTTTCTTCTACAGGACGTTCTACGATACGGCTTCGTACACGTACGCCCCCTCTTTCCACTTCTCTTTTACCTACTTCAATATTTTCCCGGATGTTGGGTATGGTTCTCTCTTCCGTGTCCGAATCTCTATTTAAGGAACTGTCAGGACTGCTGCTCGCAGAAGTATAACCATATTGAGCTGACCGCTCGTCTACATCAATAGCGCCACAGTCATCCAATAAATCAGCCGCCCTTTCCGCCTCTTCATCTGTCAGGGCATGCACCGTAACGATGGTACTGTTCCTGCCTACTTTGCTGTAGCGGTCTGCATCGTCACTGTCACCTCCAAAAAGTGATTTGAAAAAACGAGTAATACCACTTTCTTCCTCCCGGTCGTGACTTACGTTCGTTGTACCGGCATCTCCTCTGGAAACATCCACATACTGCCTGGAAATTCCTGCACTCTGTAATCTCTCAACGGCTCTTTGAGCATCGGATGCGTCATCAAAGAAGCCTAACACTGTTTTTGCCATGATTGTTTTTTTCAGGTTTTTAAATGATTAACATCTATAGGTTAGCTATTTGATTATAATTTCTTTTTTTCGCCATCGGGTTTGATCCGCTCCACCTGGACGTCTTCTTTGCGCAGGGTCACCTGCTGCATGAAAGGCGTTTCTGTGGTATGTTTCACCAAATGCACTTCCTCCTTTACCTTGTATTTTTTTGCCACCACAACAATCTCTTCTATAACAGGAACAATGAGTTGAGGATTTTGTTGCTTACTTTCCATAGTAAGCCTTATCTAACCAATACTGTGCCTCTAATGAATACAGATGAGAAGATATCATAAAATGATATACTCATAACCATATACTCTACTTACAGAAGACCCCTTAGCTTTGCTAATAAAATTAGCATTTACCTTATTATAGAATTGTGATATGGACCAGTAGGCGGCGGGAACCTTTTACGGGGATCCGGCAGATCGAGAACTATAATGTGGATGCGGTGCAACTGGTTGTTGTGCTGCGGTTGTTGGATTGAAAAAGTTGCGCAATCGATTGTCCAACCTAATCTTGGGTTTTCAACAAAAAAAGCAAGTTACATTTACGTGCACTTGTGAGTGAAAGTTTTACTTTGAAAGTGCGATCAACGTATTGCTTAGTGCTTATCCTGCTTAGCCATAAAGTGCCCAAAGGAAGTACATCTGCCATCAGTACAACATTAAGAAAGCTAGCTTTAATTATCCAGAACATGGTAATAAAAAAGCTGCTTTACAACAATAATCATGGTTACAAGTTCCATGATCAAAAAAGAAAAATAAAAGTACAGTAAATGAAAAAGCTAATTCATTAGTTTGACATCAAGACTGATGAATTAGGGTTATAAATGAGCGGTTTATAAAACGTTAGACAAAATTGTAAAGCAGCCATCAAACTATGCTTATAGAAAAAGAAGTTCTTGATACTTTAGACAGATCAAATAAACAAGGTTATTACTACTCCTTTAATGACCTTGGATTCCTATATTCTTATGTAATTAATCGCAGAGTCGGGGTTTTTAGTACAGAAATGGCCGTTGAATTTTTGTTACTGAAAAGCCTGGTCCTCATTCAAGAGTAGGACGCCTCTCCCGTTTAACATTTCTATTTTGACCATAGCCATTATCAACTGATGTAGTGTAATGCCAGCTGATAACGGCACTTTAAAATTTACCAACTCTTCGTAAGATGAGAAATTATCTATTTTACCGTACACTTTTACTTTGCTGCTTACTTATTTCAACTATAGCCCATTCACAACTACAAAAAATTTATCTCCATCCTAAAGTGGCTGGTAACGGAAAGCAATCGCAATTTGTAGATTCTATTCGATTTATCCCCCTGGAAATAAAAGAGGGCATTCAAGTAGGGACTTATAACAATATTCAAATCACCGAAAAATACTTCCTGATCACGGATCATTTGGGTAAAACCATTTTTGTGTATGCCAGAAACGGAAGCTTTATCAATAAAATAAGCTACAAAAAGCTCGGGAACGGATTTTACCCGTCTTACAATGAGCATACTAACCAGATCGTGTTTTTTGGATATAATAAAAATTATGCGCTTTCGACAAAAGACGGGGTTAAAATAATGCTGGATTGGAATAACCCGCGTAATAAAAAGTATTTTAAAAAATATACGATTGATCTAAAAGATACATCGTTTGCTTTTAAAAAAGCTATTCCCAATCAAAACGACATTATACGCGCTTACCAGTTTGACGATGATCATTACTGGCAGGGACAAATCTTTACCAGTTCGGTGTATAAAGACAGTCTTGATTACGAGTTCAAGATTTACCGAAATAACCAATTGGTAAAAGGATTTTTCCCGTACAACCATATCGATGAAACCAGGTTTTTATATGCCAATGAAAGTGTTTCTGTCACGGCAACAGATAACCCCAATATTCATTATATAACCCGCCCTTATTGCGATACCATTTACAAGATGGTAAAGGACAGCCTATTTCCCCTGTACCATGTAGTACTGCCTTTGGAAAACAGCCTGCCCCTGTCATTTTTTACCAAGCCATTTAAGAATAGAACCGAACGGGAAAATTTTAAGCAGAACAACGGATGGATGCTACGCCAGTTTTATAGCTTCTATGAAACGCCAAGCTTCATTCATTTTAATGTAGGCTATCTCAACAACTATGATTCTTATATCTATATAAAGCAAACCAATGTTACCTATAAAACAAAGAACATCAGGCCGGACAGCAGCCAGTATAATTTGCAGCTACTGGCAGATTTTAACATCTTAAGAAAAGGTGACAGGTTATACAAATCGCAAAAGGCAGGCGATCTTATTGCATTTTTCGAGCAAAATAAAAATGTGGCGGTTCCCAAAGAGCTGGAAGACTTTTTAAAGAGCAATCCGCCCGCAACTACTCCCATCATTGTTGAATTCAAACTTAAAAACTAGCGGTGAAGCATATTTTCTTTTTTATTTTCTTACAGGGCTGGTGCGCTACGGCTTTTTGCCAGACAGGCAAGGTAACGGGTACGGTGATGGATGTTGAAGCCAAGGTGCCTTTGGAGCTGGCAACAGTAAGTGTATTGGGACCTGACTCCAGCCTGATTACCTATAAATTGTCTGACAAAGACGGAAAGTTCACCATCGAAAAACTGCCTGTGCGTCAGAAACTGGTGGTCCATATTACCTACACAGGATACACCGCATACCATAGACCGATACAACTGGATGCAGGCAAGACAGATACACTTGCTGTTTTTTTATCGCTGAACAATAATGACACCAATGCGGTGGTGGTGAAAGCTATCATTCCCATCAAGATGAACGGTGATACCCTGGAGATCAACCCAGCAGCATTTAAATTGAAGGAAAACGCGGTAGCAGAGGAGCTTTTGAACCAGGTTCCCGGCATTACCATCTGGTCTGATGGCACCATAACTGCCAATGGCAAAAAAGTACAAAGCCTGCTGGTAGATGGGAAGCCGTTCATGGGATCAACAGATCCTCGTGTGGCCACACAAAATCTTCCCAGGACAGCGATCGATAAAATCCAACTTTACCAGGAATACGACAGAAACAATATAAACCAGCAAAACAAGCCCCAGGATTCGCTGTTGACCATGAACATTAAGCTTAAGGAAAACAGCAGAAAAGGATACTTCGGCAAGGCGGGGGCCGGTTATGGCACCACAGACCGTTTTGAATCTGATCTTTCTTTCCAGATGTATAACAAGAAAAACTTCGCCGGCATAGGCGGAGGATTCAATAATATCAATAAAAACTTTGGCAGCCTGCAGGAAATGTTCCGGAATAACACCTTCAGAAATAGTAATCCCAATTTATACAATGTAGGCAGGTTTGGAACAAACGGCATCAATAAGAACCATTCCATTGGAGGCGTTTATTCGCATAGTTTTAATCAATCGTCCAACAGCAGGCAAAACAACCGGATAAGCATCAATTACACTAAATCAGGAACCGATGCTTATCTAACTGATGTGGGTATGCAGAACAGATCTGCGATCGATAACCCACAGTTTATCCGCGATGAGGGCAAAACAAATAACCGCCAGGACAATCATGACATTGGCATCAGATACGTAAAGACCAATAGTTATAACGATAACCTGAATGTGAATGGTACTATAAGCAACTCGAACGAAAAAGGCAGTTCCACACAGTCTACAGAAGTAAGAGATACAGCTAACCGCCTACAAAGTACAAACAATACAAACACGCAGAACAGCCGTAGATCGGACAATGAGTCGATGAATGTGAATTTTTCCAGGTCAAATTCTGAAGACATTTTAAAAAGTTTCAATATCCAGTTCAATGCCAGGCGTGGTCATACTGAATCGGAAAGAGAGGTGCGTAGTACATTCCACTCCTTTACTGATATGAGCAAAAGCACTGCTAACAACCGTCACTATGCCGCGAACAATCAGTCTCTTAACCTGGGTGGAATGCTGTACTACCCGGGCTTTAAAAGGCTGCTATTGGGAAGGTATAATCTGTTTGGCGTTGATCTCAATTTTACACAATCTATCAATTATGCGCGGAATATAGACAATAACCTAGTAGGCGACTATGACAGTACAACAAAGGGATATATCGCCAATGGGAATCTTTCTAACCGCAATGAAAGGGAAGTATTTGAATATACCCCTACCCTAGCGATGGCAAAGAGTTTTTCCAAATACGCTGAAACATACGATCGGTACCTGGGCATGCAGGTTACATTTTTGGACGAGATGAAAACAGATAAAAACCTGTCCTCGTTTGCCAAAAGAAACCTGGACCGCTCCTTTCAGTTTCCAAGGTATGAGGGGAGGATCGACTACCAGCGTACTAAACGGGAAAAATACCAGTATAACATGAATGCCGGCTACACTAAAAACTTTGAATACCCTTCAGTGGACCATTTATACACCATCGTTGATGATATCAATGTTTATGAGACAAGGATCGGTAACCCGCTATTAAGCAACCGGACGAACCATTCCATTAGCATGAATGGTAATTTTAATACGCTGTACCCCAAATCGGCATATTCGATAAACAGCTACGTCAATGGCGGTTTTAGACGATCCGTCAACCCGGTTACAGATAGCATCATCAATGATTTGTCCGGTAAAAGGATGTACTACTACACCAATGGGGATAAAAGTGAAAACTTAAATCTGAATTACGGTTTTAATATTTCCAGGAAGTTGAAGAATAATAGTCTTCAACTTATGTACAGCGGACAGCTGGGCACTGGAAAATTGCCCAATTACATCGATGGAATCTATAACACCAGTGAAACCGGGAATTTAACCAACCAGTTTACGTTGCAATATAACCTTGGTTCCATCCTTGTTGTAAATGTGGGACAAAACTTTCAGCGTAACAAGAGCAGGCAAACTGCCCAGGGGCTCAGGGCATTTACCAACAACAGTCGTACGACCAAGATGGGAATGGTGCTTAATTACCCGGCTCATTTTGCCTTCAGTAGTACGGCGGATCATGTTTCGAACTCCAACCTGAATAAACCAAGGATTCTATGGAATGCATTTGCTACTTACCGGTTTATGAAGGACCAGGGGGAATTGAAATTTTCTGCCATGGATATATTAAAGCAGTATCAAAATATTACCAACAGCGTGAATGCTTATGGTACCACTACAAGAATTACCAATGGATTGCAGCAATTTTACCTGTTGACTTTTTCTTATTATCCGAGGCAGTTTGGGAAGATGGAGATTAAGAGGAGGGGGAATTGAGGAGTGAGAATTGGGTGATGGGGCAATTTTTGCCATAGTTGGAATCGCCAGGTTGCCCATAACAAGCAGCTTTGCTGCAAGCTTTAAAACCTGTTGAAGGCAATACAACTGATCAAGTTTCAATCAGAATGCCAGAGACAATCTGACAAGAAAATTATTTAAATTTATGATGCTTAATAAAGCATCCATTAAAAATGGATGAAATCGAAAAGTCAAATGATCCGGAATTAACTCAATAAATTTTTATGTCAAACAACAGTGTCTCGCTTCATAGAGTTCTTAAAACATCACCTGAAAAAGTTTATCGTGCTTTTACAGAGTCAAATGCTATCGCATCCTGGTTACCTCCTTATGGATTCCTTTGTACAGTACATGAAATGAATGTGCAGGTAGAAGGTACCTTCAGGATGTCATTTCATAATTTTTCCACTGGCAATGGCCACTCATTTGGAGGAAAATATATCGAACTCAAGCCCAATGAGTTTTTAAAGTACACGGATAAATTTGATGATCCTAACCTACCAGGTGAAATGACGACCTCTGTTTGGCTAAAAAAAGTTTCGGTTGGGACTGAAATAAAAATTTTACAGGAAAACATTCCTTCAGTGATACCTGTAGAAATGTGCTACCTCGGTTGGCAAGAGTCTTTAGAAAAGTTGGCGAAGTTAGTCGAACCAGAAATTCCAGATGCCTAATTCATTCATAGCAGTCATAGGCACATAGGCCTTCCAGTATCTTGCTGTATTGATTGCAGAAAGCCGGGGCCCATACAGAGGCATGGAACTTACTGAATCATTAAGCAAGAAGCTCTGAGGAATGCTCATTCATTTAGAAATGTTTGAAGAACAAAAAACCCGCTAAAAGCGGGTCCTGTTTATTGAACTTTTTTTAAGGATATTTTTCGTCTACTGTTTGCGGCAGCCCTGGCTTGCCTGAAAACTTCACCTGTCTTTTTCTTATGATATAATTGAGCGGCAGCAGATGTTTTCACTTGACTTCCAATAATACCCACATCATCAAGTTTATAATATTTCTCCTTATTTTTCATGGAAGTAATTTTTATAGTACGAATTTGCCAACTATCGATCAAAGATTGGCTTTAGGTTTCAATTCATCGGGGCTGTCTTTGGTAAAACTATCCCAACGCTCCTTGGATGGGGTTTGGAAGATGTCTTTAACAACAGATAATTCTACTGCATCTTTTGGATTAAAAGCAGGCGAGCGCATATATTGCTCAATGCTATAGAACAGTTGTCGTGCAGCGATGCGATGGGTGGTATCCGTAACCAGGTCAGCACTGCAGACCATCAATTTACCATTACCTACCTTAGCTTCCAGGAGCAATGCTAAACGACGGTTCATGAACCAGGTATCTATGGGTTGCACAATGGGTTTAAATCCTTTGGGGAAATCTTCAAGATTCATCACCTGGGCTTTATTGGCAATCTCCCACCATTGAAGCGTATTGTAATAATTGGTAGGGAAATCATTGAACGCAGGGTGCTTTTCCTGTATCAACATTCCCGTTACATGTGGAGGACGCATTTTGAACCAGGATGTATTCCAGAATACGGGCGTGAAGTACATGGATACTTCCTTGCCCTTTACTACTTTACCTGCAGCATTTAGAAAGACGCTGCCGCCAGAGCGGAGGACGGATTCGGCCGAAGAATCTAGCTCTGTACAGTAATAGATAGCCCTAGCCTCACCCCCGGCCCCTAAAGGGGAGCTGCCGGCGCGCAGGCTCGTTTTGTTTGGGTAGACCCAGAAGTCCCAGTCATTGGCATAATTGGTTCCTTTTAGGGCGACTTCTAAGTTTAGTTGGGTTGCTTTATTGAACCTGGAGAGGGGAAGACTTATTTTACCTATTTGGCTGTTAGTGCCTCGTTCGACCTTGCTGGGTGAGGACTGATTACTGGCAATGATAACGCCTTTTTCATCTTTTATCTGCCAGTTGAAAACAGCATTATTCAATTCGTTTGCGCCGAAGTTGTACAATTCGAGATCGGCCGTAAAAGTATCCTTATTGCTGTATACAAACTTTGGAATACGTGCCAGCGGCACTACGGCATTACAAAAACGGCTGAAGTCTTTGGCAGTGCTATAACCTTTGTCATCCCAGAATGCATCAATAGTACCCACTAATGCAGTGCCCTGGCCAGGAAAGTCCTGAAGACCTAATAATTGAAATCCCGCCAGTCCGGGTGTACGCAATGCTTTTTCTATTTCATATTTGTAACAAAGTGCTTGCAGTTTACCTGATGCCATCAGGAAATCCTCTGCCTGGTCAGCCATACCATGATCTTTCAGATCTTCCTGGAACAGCTCGAAGTTCCGCGCGCGAAAAACACCTGTGTACTTTTTGATCTCCTTGAAGTTGGGGAAGACACACCATTGTCCCATTTCATGGGTCACATAAGGCACATTAAACTTTTCAATGGCAGTGCGGTAATCAGAAACGGATTCTGGCATTTTATTCACCCAGTCCAATCCACGGGCACCAGACTTGATCATGTATTCATTTTCGGGGACCAGAGGCCAGCTCATAGCTACAGAAGCACCTGTATATATACGACGGCTGTCCTTTTCTTTCCAATAGTTGATAAAACCCGCCAGGTACTTAGCCTGGTTTCTCCCGGCAGGTTCATTACCTGCAGCCAACATGCAATAGGATGCATAATTGCCATAGGCTTTGGCCATACGTGTTGTCTCATCGAAAATATATTGATCAATGAATCGACCATCGCCTAATGAAGTGCCATGGTTCGGCCAACTGGGTCCTTCAGGCTGTAAGTAAAAGCCCCATTGATCTGCAGCAATAAATGTAGCTTCAGGAGGGCACCAGGAGTGAAAACGCATGTGGTTAAGACCGTGTGCTTTGGCTATTCTGAATATACGGCCCCACGAAGCGGTATCCATAGGGGGATAACCCGTTAACGGGAACTCGCAGTTGTTGACCGTGCCCCTTAAGAATACAGGCCTTCCATTCACTTCTATTCTTGTCCCATTTGTTTTAATCGCTCTCATGCCGAACTGTAACACTTTTTCATTCCCGCTGCCTTCTTTCAGCATCAAACGTGCAGAAAGACGATAGAGTGCAGGATTGAACTCATCCCAGGTAAGCATTTGCTCACCCATCGGCAGGCTCATCTCTACCTCCGTTGTTCCATACCCTTTCAATTCAATTGTCTTAGATACTGGTGTTACCGTATGCTTCTTTGATGAATTAAAACTATTGGCTGAAAGATATAAAGGCACCAATGCTTTTTGCCTGTTGTTGACTACTGTCAGTTTTACCCTAGCCAACTTGTTTTGTATATCAGGATATACCTGAACATCTTCAATAAATACTTGTGGCGTAGCCGTGAGCAGCATTTTACCAATCACTCCATTCCAGTTCCCTTGGGTATGATCGGAAACACTATGCGAGTCAGGACCAACATTGGCATCTTTGATACTGTTATCTATGCGTAGCGTAATGATATGTTTGCCGGGCCTCAATGCAATTGACAGATCAAATTGATGTGGAGATACCAGTGAATTGTAACTGCCCATTTCTTTACCATCCACCCAAACCCTTGACTGAAAGTGCACCCTTTCCAGGAAAAGCGTAATGCGTCTTCCCTTCCAGGTTGCAGGAATGGTTACCTCCTTTTGATACCATGCTGGTCCTACATAGTGCTTTACCGGAGTGAGCCAGAAAGGGATCTTTACATTTCCCGGCTGGCGGTATTTTGCCAGGCTGGGCCGGAAGAAAAAAGAACTATCATAAATGCTGCCCGTCCATTTAGTAGTGAGTGTTACCTCATCACCCTTGCCATTCTGGGCCATAGACCCGGGCAATTGAATATTGTCAGAAAGTTTTTTAGTAAACCATTTTTGTTCAATGCCTTTGTCATTCCTATCAATAGCAAAACGCCATGATCCGGCTAATGAAATTTCCTGGGCATAGGTATTCAACAAACAAAAGACGCAAATGGTAATCAGCAACAGTGATGATCTAATTTTCATAACGGAGGTAAAAAGTAACAGCCTGTAAAGTTACTGCGGGTTGCTTTTTAATCCAGCTAAGAAAATAACGTCAGCGACATGTGAATCATACATAAAAACCAGATTGGAGCATTGTCTACTTCCCTTTATTCAGCCAAAAGCCAAGGCTCAATTGTCCTAAAGGTGTAATCATGGATTTTGTGGAAGTAATATAACGGCCCTCGTCGAATTCTGTTTCCTTTGCAAACATGTAACCAGCCCCCAGGTTAAGATCCAGGCTAAACCGTTTTTGATAATTCCTCTGTAAGCCCCAAACAATTCCGATAGAATTGACAGGTCTTCTATTCTCCTGCTCGATTCCAGAATCTGTCACCGCATCTTTAGAAAACAGGGTTTCCCAAACTGCGCCTACATAGTTCATACTGTTCATCTCGGTTCGCTTTCCCTTCTCTTGTCTTTTGGCTGCATTGTAATAGTACCGGTATTGGGCTGAAAGTGCCGGGTCAAAACTGATTCCTGCATCAGTTCCCAGCGAACTTGAATAAAAGAAATAGGCCGATGTGCTCATATATGCTTGCAGACTGATGGTTTGCAACTTTCCCACCTTCCGTTCAACACTCACACCAGGACTTAAAAAGTTAGCTTTCGTTACATTGGTAACTTCTGTACTTTGATTTTCCTGGGAAAAGCTTTGGAATGATGAAATCAAAAGGACACAAAAGCAGATCAATCTTGCATTCATAAGCAGTAGTGTTTTAGTTTTAGAAGTTTGGAATTGCAGGTGCAATATCTAAAGTATTCATCAAAGAGTGCAATTTGTTGCTTGAATTATTTCTCTTTGTAACAGATACATTGATTATACATGATCAAATACAAACCTGAAGATAAGGTGCGTTGGCAAGAATATAGCTACTAGGAATAAGGCCATTAGTATTGACAGGTAAACTAAAGGATGCAAACGCTTCTGTGGCTCATTACCAGGCCCATACACCCAGTTGATATTTTCCTTTGGATCAGTAAAAAAATAACACAGCAGCAATACGATCCAGGCAAGTAAGGTTTGCGCCCACAATGCATTAGGATCGTAACCCACTTTTGCAATCATCCAAACCATCATTACAGGCAAAAACACATGGAATAGGGAAAGAACCCTTAACCAAAGTGGTTTACCGGGATGAAACATATAATCGGTCAAACCACCAAAGCGAACACCTGTAAGCAACCTGAGAAAGAAGCTTATGTTCCAGAATGTTTCAGGTATCAAAACGCCTACAGTCATCATGCTTACCAACAATGGACTTTCCAGCCATAGTGCTGGTACCATTAAGATCAATGCGATATCTGAGAACCACAGAAAATTACCCCAGCCCCATTTCTTTGCATAAATAGGTACCAGTATAGCGACAAAAGCCGTATAAGCAATCTTTAACCAGAGGGGAATCATGTAATGTATGGTTTCAACATTTGCACATTTAAGTTAGTTCAAAGAATGATTAAAATATAAAATAAAAACTCCCGGAGGTATTTGAGTCCCCCGGGAGTTTTTTATGTAGCTCGGATCGTTTATGGCATCCTCTTCAATCCTTCCCACTTCACTTTCCACTTTCCATCTTTTGGTATTCCTGGTAATGTAGGAGAACCATCATATCCTTCTACCATCATGGCGATGGCTGTCAATAAACCACCATTACCAGGCATATACAACGTCAAACGGTTGTCCTGGTAATTATGCCCGTTCTTCAGGTAAGTATTGGTTCTAATAGGCATAAATAATGCATCCATCGCTTTATCAGGCATACCCAGCCTCGTTGCAGTCATGGCTGTCATCGGGAAATCCCAGCCCCAGGTATCCGGCCATGTCCATGTATTCCAGATCAAGTCGAAAGTGCGGCGCATGGTGGCGGTATCCAGCAAATTGCTTTTGGGCAGCATACCGTAAGCACCAAATACACTTGGGTGGTCTGTTTTGTATTCAGGATTGGTGTATGAATCCGGTGCACTTTCAGCAGCCAGGTATACACTATCCTGTTTAGGCAAAGGAGACAACCTGGCCAGTACTTCATCCCACTTTTTATTGCGGGGCAAGCCCAGGCGCTGACGCCATTGCTGTGCAGCCTCTAAGCCCCACTGCCAGTATACCAGCTCGTAAGTAGGATTGTAGGTATCTTCTGCCTTAAAGCGCTCCTGTGCAGGAATCAAGCCTTTACCCAGTATATAGCGCCCTTTTTCTTTGTCGTAATAAGCAAAAGAAGCCATGAAGTCTGCTGTCGCAAATACCAGGTCTTTGTATTTATCCAAGGTAGCCTTGTCTTTTTTGTTGCGGTAGATCAACTCTGCAAAGTAGATATAGTGCGGCTGCTGCCAGATCAGGAACGCACCGACAGAAGAAGGCACTTCCTCCCCTGTATTCTCTACCACCTTTTGCCAGCGAATACCTTCAAATCCCTGGCGCTCTGCTATGCCTTTGGCAAAGGGAGCTACTTTAGCATACCAGCTCATTACTTTTTCCAGGTATTCTGTTCTTCCCCACAATGGATAGTGTGTGATGTGCCAGTAAGGCATTTCAAGGTGCGCCTTGCCATACCAGCTATTGTACGTCAAACCAGTTTCCTGTGGAGGATAAGAGCCTGCCTCCTGAACCTTCATCAGGTATTGCGACAGAACAATTCTTCTTTCCAGTTCCGCTGCACGGGGATCAGTACTGCCGGAGAAATCAATAGCACCGCCTTTGGTCCAAAAAGCCAACAGTTCTTTTTGACTGGAGGCTTTGGTGCTTTCAAAGGTGAGTACAGTAGCAGCCTTTTGTAAAACATGTGGTTTAAACAGGCAGGTAAATTCAAAAACAGTACTGCTTTGATCAGGCGTAATTAAAAAGTCATGTGGAGCTTTTTGAGCAATCGTAGCTTTGGTCTTCCAGTTCAACTGAGCTGAGTAATCTGCAGTTTGCAACTGGTGCCTTACCGAGGCTCCTGTAGCATTGCTGCCCTGAATAGAAGATGTATGCTTGTCGGTATGAGTATAATTCGTACCATAATCTGCCCACTCTCCGGTTGGGTAAGGAAAGCGCAGGCGTACCTTCAATCGTCCTTCTTTGATCAACGGGGATTGCACTTTAGCAGCAACTGCATCTTCGGTACCATGACCATAAGTGATTACTTCCACTGGAGTGCCTTCTACACTGAACTGGCTTCGGATCTCCCCGGTCCAGGGATTCAACTCCTGGTGAATGTTTTGAAGGTCATCAATGGATACGGGTGTACCATCTTTTTTCAGGATCTCAAATCCAAGATTACCCAACTGCAAGCGGTGAGGGTTTGCACGAAACCAATCAGCGGCCTGCTTACCACGACCACCAGCAGATGAATTTTGTACAAGGTATTTAATATCCCGGCCATTCAGATTGTAAGCACGCAAAGCTTCTTCGCGTTTATAGCCAATAGTATCTTTAAAACTGTTCCAACCCCATTCAGATTGGGTACCCAGCGGAACACCTTTTTGATATTCCTTCGGGAAGGTTTGCAAACCTGTAACATCTACAGTAAAGGCAAACTTGCCGTTGCCTACAGTAAGAGAACCTAATGTATCAGGTGAGGTATTCACAACTTTATGCCGCTCTACCAATGCCTTACGATCGATACGTGTTTGAGCGGAAGATTGATGCGTTGCGGAAAGGCTAGCAATTAAAGCAATCACAACTGCACTACTACGCCAGCGTGATTGTTTTACAAAAGAAGAGAGCATGATCTATTTGATTGTTTAGGGATGGGTTTATTGTGAATGGTGAATGGGCAATGTTGAAAATCATCGACCATTCACCTTGTTGAGCATTACTTCGCTTTTTCGTACACCAGTTTCAACGTATTGGTGCCACGTGAAGAGGTAGAAGTAGATTCAACAGAAAGAACCTGCCCATTTTCAGTAAGTTTCCAGGCCTCGGCTACTTTGATTTCCATTTGCTCACCATTGCGGTCGAAAACCATAACGGAGTTAATGTTCAATGTTTGACCGTCATCAGACCATTTAGCAGTAGACTTCTTTTTGTTGTTTCCAAAAACAGTGGTTTCAGTCTCTTTTCCATCAAACGTCAGCTTTTCTGATGTGGTTCTTTCCTCTCCATTTTGCGTAACAGAAGTACGCTCGATAGAAATAGCATCAGCCTGGCTACTTACCTTCAGCTTACGAGCTGCCATGCGGCCACCAAACTGACCCAACTCACTTTTCTGCTCGTTTAATTTCCATTCACCAGATAGATCGGCATTGGCAAAAAGAACGGCAGCAGTTGTAGAAAGACAAATAAAGCCGGCAAGCAGAAAAAGAACAATTCTTTTAGGCACAGCTTTTTTCATAAGGGCAATTGTTGCATTCATAATTTGGAATTTGATTGAATGGGGAAAGTTAAATGATTCTTTGTTAAAAAACGTGAATACTTGTCAGTAATACGGTTACAACATCCTATTATCCATTATGCCTGGAAGATAAAGTACAATTATTGATCTCTTCACGGATTAAGGCACGATATTTTAGAAGGGTGAAAGGGCATTGATCCTTAACTGAAAAGCTGAGGTATTTTCTTACTCCTAAATTAATGAGGGCTCATGGCAGAAAACACAACAGTATTAGACGATAAACTTCACTGGTACAAGGATGCAGTTATCTATGAGTTGCATATCAAAGCGTTTTGTGACGGCAATGGAGACGGCATAGGTGATTTTACAGGCCTGCTTCAGAAGTTGGACTACTTGCAGGAACTGGGTATTACGGCAGTATGGGTATTACCTTTTTACCCTTCGCCCTTAAGAGATGATGGTTATGACATTGCCGATTATTACTCCATCAATCCATCTTATGGGAATATTGCTGACTTCAAGAAGTTTCTGAGTGAAGCGCATAACCGCAACCTGAAAGTGATTACCGAGTTGGTGATCAATCACACATCTGATCAGCATCCCTGGTTTCAAAGAGCCAGAACAGCGCCCAAGTATTCTCCTGAAAGGGATTACTATGTGTGGACGGACAACCCAAACCAATACAAAGATGTGCGCATCATCTTCCAGGACTTTGAAACTTCGAACTGGACCTGGGACCCGGTAGCACAACAGTATTACTGGCATAGATTCTTCCATCATCAACCCGACCTCAACTATGATAATCCCATGGTGCAGGAAGAGGTCTTTAAAATCATTGACTACTGGTGCGCAATGGGCGTTGACGGCTTCAGGCTTGATGCTGTGCCTTACCTTTTTGAACGGGAAGGTACCAATGGAGAAAACCTGCCGGAAACCCATGCTTTCCTGAAAAAGTTAAGAGCGCACATGGATCAACATTTTCCCGGAACAGCCTTCCTTGCAGAGGCTAATATGTGGCCAGAAGATTCAGCTTCCTACTTTGGTGATGGTGATGAATGCCACATGAACTATCACTTCCCCGTAATGCCACGGATGTTTATGGCCTTGCAAAGAGAGGATCGCTATCCAATTACCGATATTTTTGACCAGACACCTGCCATCCCGGAAACCTGTCAATGGGCCATGTTCTTAAGAAACCATGATGAGCTGACGTTGGAAATGGTAACAGACGAAGAGCGGGATTATATGTACAAGGTATATGCAAAGGACCCCAAGGCAAGGATCAACCTGGGTATCCGACACCGGCTGGCCCCACTGATGGAAAACAGCCGCAGGAAAATAGAACTCATGAACTCTCTTCTATTTTCTTTACCCGGTACCCCGGTCATCTATTACGGCGATGAGATAGGAATGGGGGACAATTTCTACCTTGGCGACCGTAATGGGGTTCGTACGCCCATGCAATGGTCTCCTGACCGGAATGCAGGTTTTTCTGCCACCAACCCTCAAAAGTTGTACCTCCCTGTAATACTTGACCCGGCCTATCATTATGAATCAGTAAATGTGGAAACCCAGCGTCAGAATACGTCCTCCCTATTCTGGTTCATGAAACGCATCATCAATATGCGTAAAAAGTATAAGGCGCTTAGCAGGGGAGATATGAAATTTATCAATGTTGAAAATCCAAAAGTATTGGCTTTCACCCGTACTTATGGAAAAGAAACATTGTTGATCATCTCCAACCTTTCAAAATATTCACAACCAGCAGAATTAGACATCAAAGAATTTAAAGGCTATATACCTGTTGAGGTGATCAGTAAAAACAAATTTCCCATTATCAAGGAAGAAAGTCCTTATTTCTTTACACTGGGCCCTCATTCCTTCCTTTGGTTTGAACTGGAAAAAGTTTATAGCGATGCAGAACACGAAGAAGCACTGGTTTCCCTGAAGATTGATCAATGGGAAGACCTTTTGAAAAATAGCATGGTGGCAGAACTGGAGGAAAACATTCTTCCGGATTACCTACGAAAAGTAAAATGGTTCAAAGGCATCCCGGCTAATATACGGAGTACTCGCATTGCCTATTCAGCCGCTGTGCCCCTGGGCCAACATAATGCCTTTATCTTACTGGTAGAGGTATCATTTGAAAGTGGTTTACCAGAAGCTTACCAAATTCCTGTAACATTTGTAAAAGAACCAGCTTCAAAAAGTATAGCGGAAAGTTATCCATTGGCCATTCTGTCGCAAATAAAAGTAGGCGAAGAAGAAGGCTTGCTTTGCGATGCATTATACACCACTGAATTTCAGCAGGTACTCTTTACCAGGATGGCCGAAGCTCAGAATATAAAGTTTGAGAGAAGTGAGATAAAATTTTACGGCAGGGAGGCTATGAAAAAATTAATAGAAGACGCACCAGAAGTACCATCAAAAATTCATAATTCGGAAATTACCCATACTGCCATAACTTATGGTAACTGTTTTATCTTACAGATGTACAGGAAAATAGACAGGGGCCTCAACCCGGATGCAGAAATCACCCGTTATCTTACCGAAGTAGCCAAATTCAAACATATTCCACCGTTTGTAGGTGCCATTGAATGGTCGGCTTATAGAGATCCCTCCAGGGACTTTGTTGTTCTGGGCATGATGCAGGAGTTGATCGAAAACCATGGCGATGGATATAGTTTTATGCTGGAACGCATCAACAACTATATAGAAAGGATATTAGCAAGAGATAGATCCACCCTTGCTTTCCAAAAAAAGGGAAGTCTTACTGATCCGATTAGCTTCGATCAAATTCCGGAAGACCGGAAAGAATTTATTGGCGGGACAGCTGCAGATCAGGCTCGGTGGATCGGCGAGAGGACTGGAGAATTGCACCTTGCACTAACCTCACACACTGGTTTGAAAGAATTTGCACCTGAAGAATTCTCCCTCCACTACCAACGTTCTCTTTTTGCTTCCATGCAATCGCTGGTGCGTGAAACCTATCAAAGCCTCAGCAGGAACCTTAAGCGGCTCCCTGAACATATAAAAGGAGAAGCAGAGGAAATATTCGCCAGGCGGGATGATGTACTCAACAAACTAAAAAGGATTTACGCCAGGAAGTTGGATGTAGTTAAGATTCGCATTCATGACAACTACCATTTAAGAAAGATATTGCTTTCAGGAAGGGATCTATCGATCAATGACTTTGGCGGAAATCCTACGCGTGCTTACAGCGAAAGAAGACTGAAGCGCTCTCCGCTCCGCGACGTTGCTTCCATGTACTTTTCGTTCCATTATGTGGCTTATGAAGGCTTCTTAAAAAACACCCATATCCAGAAGGATGATGTTCAACAGATACTTCCCTTTGCAGGTTTATGGGCACACTACATGGGCGGGTTCTTTGTTAAGGCTTACCTGCAAACAGTTCAGGACAGCACATTTATTCCAAAAGAGAAAGAAGACCTGGAAATGTTGTTGCAGACTTATTTACTGGAAAAATCTTTACTTGAGTTAAACTACAATATCAATAACAACCCGGATAAGATCATTGCACCCATACGGATTATCAAATCAATATTGGGATAGCGAGGAATGAATAATGAGTGAGCAGTAATGAGTGAGTTACTCATTACTGCTCACTCATTATTCATTATTTCATATACTTCTTCAAGTCTAATCCATTTATCTTTTTTAACTGCTCAACTACAATTGCGACATTCATCTTAGCACCTGCTTCACCAGTGTGCGTATGGTCGCCATGAAACAAAGGAGCTACTTTTTCGCTGCCCATTTTATCATACTCATCAGCAATGAGGTTGTTCAGATCAATAAAGTAAGCGCCTTCTGATTGAGCCACTTCCTGGGCCCATTTGCCATAGTCACCAGATGCTCTTTTCACTTTACTTCCCTCCCATTGGTTCCTTGGAATCAAAGAACAAACAATGGGAGTGGCCCCTTTGGATTTCGCATCATTGATATACTTACGCATGTACCAACCGTAACTATATACCACTTCCTGCTTTTTTGTAATAGGATTGTAAATCTCTTTCGACTCTGTGTCAATACCTTTAATAGTACCGCGGGCGCGGGCTGTATCATCCAGCGGGCCAGAATCGTTGTGTCCAAATTGCATGATTACATAATCTCCCTTTTTAAGGTTGGCCATGATCTTATCCCAACGTCCTTCCGTAATGAATGTGCGGCTGCTGCGGCCACCCATAGCAAGGTTTTGCACACTGATCCTTGTAGTATCGAAGTATTGGGCCATAAAGCTGCCCCAACCCCATTGTCCATTGCTACCTGTGCCAGCTCCGTTGCGAACTGTTGAATCGCCAATGATATACAGTGTTGGCTTTGGCTTTAACATCAAGACCGTGAAAGAGGTCAGAGCTATAAAAGCTATTACTAATAAGGGTTTGACAAACTTGCTCATTTAGTTGTTGCTGTTTTTGTTAGTGATTTATTTGACTGATTAAAGCTGATATTGGGTTTAGGTGCTTTCTTCATGCCTGCCCCTAAATAAAACCCGGTATGCGGCGGCTGGTTGTAGGAAACATTCTGCCAGGCAATACTTAAGCGGTACTGAGGGTCGTGCATCAATGTGTAAAACTTATGGGTGGAAGGAATGGTGGTTGTGTAGATGCGCAGCTCTTTATTGTCCTTCGTCCTCCAGATCACCTCTTCGCGCCAGTCACCGAACAAGTCAGCAGACAGGCAGGGTGTGGCTTTAGTACCATTATTGGATGCACATTCCTCAGCCGTGAGCAAACGGTTGGTGGTTTGTGAATTCCAATTCCATTTATCAATATGATTGCCATCAAGCAACTCTCTTGTCAGGTCGTCATCCCACCAGATCACGAAGTTGGTAGAAGAAGGTGTTTGCGCTGAAATAGTTCTACCCTTTGCATCACGCAATCCTCCTGGTCCACCCCAGTTTTCAAAACCTTCATGTGTAGGATCTATATCAGCTGCAACACCGCGGCCCACATCCACACCGGGGGCTAAGGAGAACAATATTTTACCGGTCCTGGCATCAAACTGCGCTACGCCAGGTGTATGTAAAGCTTCTGTCTTTTCTTCCGTTTCATGAATCCCAAACACTTCCAAACCGGGATGAGCAGGATCCAAATCGCTCACATGAATAGCATCTCCATGACGCAATCCTGTTGTGTACAAACCTTTGCCATCATCATCAACAGTCATCGCACCAATACAGATTTCGTCTTTGCCGTCTTCATCCATATCAGCAACTGTGAGGTTGTGATTGCCCATGCCAGAATAAGGATTGTTAGCGTCTTTCGAATCAAACACCCAACGCTGGGTCAGTTGACCATTCCGCCAGTCCCAGGCTGCTAACACAGAACGTCCATACCAACCACGCACCATTACAGCACTGGGCAATTTGCCATCCAGGTAAGCCACACAGGCAGTAAAGCGATCTGAACGGCTGGCTGAATTGTCATTGCCGCCATTGCCACCTATGCCTCCCCAACCATCCAGTGGATAGCGGGTAGGAACATATTCTGCAGAAGCCATGGCTTCACCGGTCATGCCATTGAATACAGTCAGGTATTCGAGACCATTGGCAACCTTACCATACATGGCTCCTTTGGAATCACCATAAGTGCGCCAGTCTTTAGAAGAATCACCAACCATCTTTCCTGTACCATCGATTGTTCCATCAGCCGTCTTGCAGATCATCTCCGCTTTGCCATCACCATCAAAATCATAGACTAAGAACTGTGTGTAGGCAGCCCCTGAACGCACGTTCTTTCCAAGGTTGATACGCCACAGCAATGTGCCATTCATTTTGTAAGCATCAATGATCTGCGGACCAGTAAAACCTGTCTGTGGCGGATTCCTGCTATTAGAGGGATCCCACTTTACAATGATCTCGTATTCTCCATCACCATCCAGGTCACCAACCGACGCATCATTGGCAGTGTAGGTGTATTTGCTGCCCGTTACTTCACCTGCCGGAGGTGGTTGAATGGGAACAGACAAATATTGTTGCGCAGGAGCATTGGCCTTTACGATGAAAGCATTACTCTTAGCTTGTTCCTTGTTTTTTACTATGGGTTTTACAAAGTAGCTATTTTCCAGAGAGAGGTTGGCACTACTGTCGATGAAGTTTGTATTGTTAGTAATTGGCTTATTATTCAGCTTTACTGTATTACCATTGGCCGATCGGTAAAGGTCAAACGCAGTTTCTCCTGGTTCTGATGCCAGCAAGCGCCAGCCAACATAAACTTTACCATTGTCTTGCCTGACAGCTATGAGTCCACGGCTCAAGTTCTCCATGAGACGCTGCGCTTGAACACTGTTTGTATTCAAAAGCACAAACGCGAGGAATGGAAATGATAGCTTACATAATTTCATTTGAAATTCTTTATTTACTCTCTTGTTTTTCTGTCAACGTATTTCAATAAATCGGGTATCCTGCTTGCTCCATGCATTGATTGTATACAGTTTGCCGCTTCATCCACATCCATACCCATTGCTGTCACATATAATGGTCGTTCACTCTTCCCGCGGTATACCTCTCTTACATATTTTGAAACTCCTTTGAAACTTCTTTTTGCTACACCGATCACAGGGATCCTCTTCTCCAGCACTTCAAATAAATGCCCTCCTAATCCATAGGTACCCTCATCATCTAAAACCGTATAGCCGTCAATCACAATCACATCTTTGTTTTGAAGACTCAGCTTCTCGAACAGTTTTATTATGCAGGGTAGTTCTCTCTTATAAAACGCGCCGGGTGTATATGCCTCAACGCCATCCACCATTGCTATATAAGTTTGCAGTGGTTCAGCATCGCTCCAACTGGCAAACTCTATCCCTACAGCTTTGGCTCTATGATCAAGATAGTATACATCAACGGCGATCTTCATGGTCAATAGTGAATGGTCAATAGTGAATGGTGAATGGTGAAATTCATCACTTATTACTTCCCTTCATGATAGCCACACCATTGTTTTGCTTTGGCTGAATCAATACAATGTTGGGTTTTGGTGGCTTATTCATGCCTTCTCCCATAAAGAAGCTAGTATGCGGCGGTTGGTTGTATGCAACGTTTTGCCAGGCAATACTCAAGCGGTATTGAGGGTTGTGCATGAGCGTATAGAAGCGGTGCTGTGTTGGAATTGAAGTAGTGAAAATGCGCAGCTCTTTAGCATCAGCTGTGCGGTAAATCACTTCTTCCCTCCAGTCGCCTAAAATATCTGCAGATAAAACAGGATTTGATTTTGTACCGTTGTTGTGCAAACAATTGTACTGGCGTGCCTGCAGCAGGTTTTGTGTTTTGCTGTTCACATAATCCCATTTGTCAATCGTAGTTCCATTCAGTATTTCACTGAGCACATCACCATCCCAGAAAATGCCCATATTACACGCAGGAGTCTTATCTGCAATCTTGTTCCCTTTTGCGTCAAACATACCAGTAATACCGGCACCAGCAACCCAGCATTCATAGCCGGGGTAACGAGGGTCGATATCCAGAGCCAAACCCCTGCCCGGGCCTTCGCCATCTTCACCAGCCTTTACGGATGCTTTCTTCCAGATGATTTCACCAGTCCTGGCATCACGAAAAGAAGCACCTGCATCATCAAAACGTTCTTGTATATCAAAGACCTCCATGCCGGGGCGTTGTGGGTCCAGGTCGGAGACGTGCAATGCATCACCATGGCCAAGCCCAGTTGAATACAGCCCTTTGCCATTATCGTCGATGGCCATGGCGCCAAATATGATCTCGTCTTTACCATCACCATCTACATCTGTAACCGTCAGGTTATGATTGCCCTGCCCGCGGTAAGCGCGATTCTTACCCGAGCTGTCATCACTATCAAATGTCCAGAGGTGGGATAATTTACCATTGCGGAAGTTCCAGGCAGCCAGTACTGAACGGGTGTAATACCCTCTTGTCATTACGAGGCTAGGTGTTTTGCCATCGAGGTAAGCGATCGCTGCCAGAAAGCGGTCCACGCGGTTGCCATAGCCATCACCCCAAACTTCTTTGAGTTGCTCTGTTGATGGGTTCAATTCTGAAGGGTGGCGAGGAGGGATAAAGCTTGTTGTAGATAAAGCAGCCCCGGTCAGGCCATCAAATACAGTAAGATATTCAGGACCTGCTAAAATATAACCACGCTCGTTGCGCCAGTCTTTAGTGGAATCGCCTATTACATTACCTTTTCCATCTATAGTGCCATCTGCAGTTTTCATGGCTACTTCTGCCCTGCCGTCACCGTCCAGGTCATACACCATGAACTGGGTGTAGTGAGCGCCTTCGCGAATGTTTTTGCCAAGGTTGATGGTCCAGAGTAAAGTACCATCCAGTTTATAGGCCTGGAAAATGGGAGCATCCGTGATACCCGCCTGGCTATTGTCGCGGCCCTTACCGGCCTGGTGCAATACGATCTCATATTCACCATCGCCATCCAGATCGCCAACCGAACCATCATTGGGGGCATAGCCTGCAGGTGTTTGCAATGGTATAGAGAAATATGGCTGGTTGCCTTCCTTTAAAGCAAAAGGTTTGCTGGCAGTGCCTTCTTTTCCTTTTACAACTGTCTTTACAAAGTAGGCATATTGATGCGAAGTATCGGCAGTAAGATCTCTAAAACTCGTAGTAGTGCGTATGGATTGTTTGTTCAGTTTCTCTGCCTTTCCATTGCTTGAAGCCCTATATACATTGAAGGCAAGATCCTCTGGTTCAGTACCCAGTTGACGCCAGCTGACAAATACTTTTCCTTCACTATCGCGGACAGCAACCACGCCGCGGTCAAGGTTTTCCATTTGGCGCTGGGAAAATACGGTTAATGAGGTGAGGGTCAAAAAAGAGAGGCTGAGTAGAATTGATTTTTTCATGATGATAAACAAATCGATTTAAAAATGATTTCGATTAGAGGAAAGATCTGTGATGAATGATGAGTAAACAGAATAAATACGAGCACTCATCATTCATTACTGATCATTCATTTCTATAAGCTGACGCCGTTTGAGTTCTTTACACTTACAGTGCTGTTGTCTTTTGATTTGATATTAACCTGCTTCAATGTCCATTGTTGAGCATAGATAATATCACCTGCAGCAGCCGCATTGATGTCTACTTTAGAGAAGTTGAAGTTCTGCAAAGGAGATTGTTCCAGTCCACTAGCATTGATAGCTTTCTTAGCCTGTGCCACTTTTACATTTGAAACATAAATGTCTTTGAACTTCGGAATGCCTTTCTCTGCCGGTTCCACTTTTTGCAACATGGTTTTCCAGTGTGAAGGCAGCGTTTCATAAGTATATCCTTCAGGCAATTTGGAATAACTGTAAGTAGGATTCCAGTTCATGGTGTACATGAAAGCATTGCCTACGCTGTCCATTACTACATTCCTGAAATAGATGTCCTCTACCACACCGCCACGGGTTGTAGCTGATTTAATATGAAAGCCGTTACCGGTACCTTTAGCAACCAGATCTTCAGCCAATACATGCCGGATACCACCTGAGGTCTCACTACCCAGTGTCAGCAAACCACCACCTTTGCGGGCAACAGATTTGCGGATCACTACATACTCGGTTGGACGATTCACACGAAGGCCATCCCAGTCGCGACCAGATTTAAGGCAAAAGTCATCATCATTGCAATCAATATCGCAGTTTTGAACCAGCACCCAGGAGGAAGAATCTACATCCACACCATCAGTGCTGGGACCGTGACCATCTTCATTGTTGCGGATGGTAACGCCATCTACAGTAACGTGGTCAGAGTACAGAACCTGTACGGTCCAGAAGCCAGCGTTGGAGAAGGTCAAACCTTTCAAAGTAACATCAGAAGAGGATTGTACCAGGAAGGTACGTACGCGCTTGGCGTCATAGTCTACGATCCAGCGCAGCCCCTTAGCTTCATATTCCTTACGCATTGCCCAGTATTTATCCCAACAGAATTTGCCTTGTGCGTTTACTTTACCTTCGCCACTCACTGCCACATTCTTTTGATCAACGATGTTGATGAGGGCTGCAGGCCACTTCATTTCGATACCAGCAATGCGTGTATCCATTTCAGGATAATCTGCAAAATCCTGGCTGCCTTTAATGAGTACTCCTTTATCTATTTTCAGGTGCACACCGCTCTTGATGAATATAGAACCCATGAGGTATTCACCAGGCTTGAAAGAAACAACACCGCCACCATTGCTGGCACAGGCGTCAATAGCAGCCTGAATGGCTTTGGTAGTAACTGTTTTGCCATCACTAACGGCTCCATAGTTATTTACCCAGTATACTTTTTTAGAAGAAGGCTTTTTCCTTGCTCCTACCTTTTTCGTCCAGTCCAGATTTGGCTTTTGAGCAAAAGAAGGAGCAATGGTTAGCAACAGGAAGCTGGCAAACAAGATAGCTTTCATGAGTCAAGGTTATTTGAATGGGGAAAGGTAAGGCTGGCAAGGTTGATAGCTATCCTGAGGCATCCTGTTAATTAATGTTAAGGGATTTTGGAGTTTGGAGTTGGGGTGGGCAAAACTTGGAAGGTGGGGGCTGGTTTTGTATCTTTAGGCACAGCCCTGTTGCCTCCGTTCAGGGCATTGAAGGCGTTCTGCCAGCAGGTTGTTTTCCCCTTATTTAGGAGCATTTGCTCAATTCAGATCGAAGCATAGTCGAAGGATAGTCGAAGGATGGTCGAAGGATGATCGAAGGATGGTCGAGGTAACATCGGCTTAGATACGCTTAAAGTATACTTATGGTACGGCTTAGCTATGGAGTAGGCATACAGTCAGCATGGAGTAAGTGGAGGGAATGGAGGGATGCTGTTGGAATACTCTATCCCTACTTTAAGTATACTGAAGGTATACTGAATCTATACTGAATCTACGAAGGATACATGGATTAACATGGAGTAGAATGGAGAGGAAAAGGATGTAGTGGATGCTGATTGGAACTGAATTATAGCAAAAAAGCACAGGCAAAACACCTGTGCTTTTTTGAATTTGGTTATACGTGAAACAACAGCTAGTCTCTCTTTGCCTGGAAGCCGGAAACGAGGTTTTCGAATTCTTTTTTGCTTACTGAGAATACGGTTCCATGACGTGTGCCTTTAGGGAACTCAACTTTGTCAGAGATATCTGTCCAATTGACGAGATCGGTGGAAGTTACAGCACCGTAGGCATGATCCCTGTATATATCGAAATACACGAGCCATTGGTTGCCGATTTTAATGGCTGTTGGGCCTTCTGCCCAGTAATTGCCGGTAATGGCTTTTGAAGGAGCGCTGTAAGGCCCTTTCAACTTTTTGGCGGTAGCTACACGGATATTCTTTTCTACTGGGTAGCGGGTTTCATTTTTCAGGAACATCACATAGCGCTTTCCATCTTTTAAGATAGTAGCATCGATTACATTAAAGCCAGGTTCATACAACAGTTTTGTTTCGCTGTAAGTCTTAAAGTCTTTGGTTGTGACATAATAGATGCGGTGGTTGTATTTGCTTTCTGAAGCGGTATCTATCAGCGGGAAACGACCGGTAATGGTTGTAGCCCAGTAGATCATATATTCTTTCTTTTTAGGATCGTAAGTGATCTCTGGAGCCCAGGTATTGCGGGCTTCCGGCTCGTGCTCCATTACGGGGATGTATTGCTGCTCAGACCAGTGTAACAGATCTGGAGAGGAAGCGTAGCCTATGCCCCTTTCGTTCCAGCTTACCGTCCATACCATGTGGAACTGGCCGTCGCCACCGCGGATGATGCATGGGTCGCGCATCAATTTGTCTTTGCCGGCGGTGGGTTTTAGTACGATGCTGTCATTGAAGAGTATATTCCACTTGTAGCCATCATTGCTGTATGTAAAGTGCAGGCCATCACCATTGCCTTTGAAATAGCAAAAGAGGTAGACATTATCATTGCTCTGCGACCATGCAGCCATGCACAGCAGTGATACAAAAAGGGTCAATAAAGTTGCGCGTTTTTTCATGCTTTGAGTTGATAAAGGAGTTCAAATCTATGCAACAGAAATGTTTAAAATGTCAGATTTACAATAATTAACCTTTTCGAGTGATGTTTTATCGAACTAAAGTCACACTCATCAGGCCGATCACGATGTCGTTTGCTACCGTTTTCAGTACAAGGCCTGCGAGTTCTTTTTCTTTGTTGAGGGGCAGGTCCAGTACTGTGGCAGCACCACCGTCTACAGCCATGGTGGAAAAGCCTTTGATGGTTGTAAACTGGTTGTAGGTTCTGCTATCCTGACCGCTTTTTAAATAAACACGCACGGGTTTTGGAGCATCGGTGGTAAAGGCATAGCCATCTACAAAGTAATCCTGCTCAATAGGCCACCAGTTTTCTGGATTTTTCAATTCCAGTTTTTCTGAAGAGCCATCCTTGTACAAAACTGTTATTTCACCGTTGGTGAAACGAGTTTGCATTGGGTTGGTAGAACCGGCCACCAGGAAGTAAGCATGGGAAGCGTTGCCTGAAAGGGGCAGTTTCACAGAATCTGGATAGTTATCCCATAAGGATGTAAACAGTATGTTTTTGCCACTTGCCGGAGTGGCCAAAGGCACGCCCTGAGACAGTACAATTTCGCCTTTGCTGCCTGCACGCTGACGCAGACCAGCATCATCAATATTGGCTGTAGTCATTGGATAGCACCAGTTACCAATACCTTGTACAGGCAGTTGCAAGGTTGGACTTGCCGGGCGTGGTGAAAGGTACTCTGTCTTGAATATATTGGTAACGCTGTTGTTGAAATGAGGCGCCAAGTCTACTTTTTCATACTGTACTGTGCTGCTATTCTGTACGTTCCAATTGATAACAGTGCTGGCCGTCAGTTGTTTACCTGCCGTTTCAAATCCGATCCTGTTACTTCCGGCGTTCAAAGCAGTTGCAGGAATTGTGATCAGAGATGATGTACTGTTTGCCTTGAGTTTGATTGCTTTGCTCCAGCCATTCACAGTTATATTACCATTTTTAGCAGCAGCTGTATTATTGCGGATGCGCAGTTTTACTATATTGTCTTTTTGTTCGTCAGCAGTAATGATCTGTAATCCTTTAACAGCTTCAAAACCCAGAGGCTGCCACCACTCAAACTGACCCTGCTTCATGTGGAGGAAGAAAGTTTTGTTTCCTGCGTCATCCTTTACCATGGCACTCATTTTACCAAAGTCATTAGAGGAGCTTATGAGCGCGTCCTGCGGGTCGTATACTTCAACCAGCACGGCTTGCTTCAGCCCAATAGAGAACATCTCACCTTTAGCAAGTTTTGCAGGTATAGCAGGTTTTTCCAAAGCGTATCCGATCCATGCTACTTGAATCAGGTATTTGTCGCTTTCTGCACTATTTATTTCCAGCACTGGCATGCCGACAGCATCTTTCACCACCTTCCATGGAACCTCTTTACCATTCACTTTTACGGAAGTTAAGGACTCTCTTTTGGCCTGTACTCTAAAATTCAATTTCATGCTTTTAGTATAAGCAGGAATGATGGTGTATTCATCAATATCGGCTTTTCTACCCTCCAGGCCGGTTTTATGGATGAATGAAAACTGTATATCAGGTGTCGTTAATGAGGCATTATTCCATGCAAGAGGCAAGCCCGGTTTGATATATAGTGTATCCTTCAACGCATTGGGCAGGATACCGAACAGCCCCTCGGTCAACGTTCTTGCAGCCATGCCGACAGGATCGGCAAAGTCGCGGTACAACTCCCCACGAATGGCATCATAAAAAGAAAGCTGCTGCATGTTGCCGGGAGAAGAACTAAGGTACATACTTTCCAAGAGCGAGCTTTTCCAAAGTTTATAAGCCTCTTCACTTCTTCCCCCTTGCCAGTAGGCTAACGCAGTATGCAGTACTTCAGCAAGTGCTACATTGTTGAGCGACCAGGTATATGGCTGCCAGTTGGTTGTTGAAATTGTGTACAGAGAAGTATCTTTCAGTCCTTTTGCCCGAATAGGAATACGAGGAATATTGGTGTCTATATAACGCAGTGCCTGGTATGCCTGGAAGGGATTGGGTACACGGGAGTCAATGGCGTGGTAAATTGTCCAAAGACCTGCAGAAGGGTGTACTTTTTTTCCGCCCAGCAAGTCCTTATACTCGCCATACCATCCTTTAGATGGTATCCACAATTGGTTCTGTAATGCTTTCAGTATCTTATCCGCTTCCTGCTGGTAAGGAGTTGGATCCTTACCAATCAGTTTAGCCAGTCCGGCGGCCAATTTATTTGCCCTATAGTTGTAAGAAGAAGAATGGGTAACACCGCCACCGCTATATTGCAAGGCATCGGAAGCCCAGATGCAGCAATAGGCATCATACAGGCCATCACCATCGGTATCGAAGTTTCGCTTTTCCCAATCCAGGTGACGCTGGAGTAGTGGCCACATTTCGCGAACATAAGCCGTATCGCCAGTGTACTGGAAGTGTGTCAGCAACTGGTCGACGAACACCAGGTTCATATCGTAATGGTGCGGGCGGAAGTCGCCATTTGGATTGCGGCAGATGTAGCCGCTGCTGAACATGGCTGTACCCAGTTTTTCGATATGCCTTGCCAGGTGAAGGGCGGTATCGGCGATCACTGGACCAACGGCAGGTGTTGTCAACTGTGATAATGCATAAGAGCTGAAATGTTTGCGGGCGCGGTCGTGCCAGCCAAGGGCATCAGCAGCATAAGCACCCCTCCAGGCGTTGAGCCGCATGCGCCAGGCAACGGCGCCATGCAGGTAGGAAGGATCTTCCCAGATAGCATCGGCGGCCATACTTAGAGCTCCGCCCAGGGTATTGATGTAGGGATCGGGCGTATTCAGCTTTATCCTTTCTGCCATTTTTTTCCTGGCTTCTTCTGCTCTTGCCTGGAGTTGTGCAGCTTCAGCGGTAGCAGCGCCCTTTGCATCGGGATTTTGCACCAGGAAGTGCAATGCCTCAGTTTGTAACGGCATTTGAGCGGTGAGTGCCGGTGTTTCTGACCCTGAGGAAGCGAGGAATTGAAGTGGTGATTCCTGCTTTGTCGCGTCACCAATTTTTAATTGGGCTGTAGCAGGAAAAACTCCGACCAGTTTCTTTGAAGGAACTGTATTAGCAGTGGTATCTCCATTTTGACTTGCCACATGTTTGATCTCGTAGCGGTCTTCTTCAGACAAGGGCTTTTTAGTCCCGTAGTAAAGAGAAAAAGTATTGCCCTTGATATTAAAAATGTTGTTCTTGCAGTATTCCGGTTTTAAGTAGAAAGAAGATTCAGGATCGGCACCGATGTCGCCATCGCGAGAGAACTTGGCTCCTGTAGCACCACCAAAGGCGGCAAACAGTATTACGTTGGAAGGGATGTTTTGTCCCTGCGCCTTTACGATGATTCCTTCACCTTCAGCCAGTGCCAGTATCGTGAGCTGGAGGGAGCCATTTCCTAATATTTGATCCTTGATCTCATAGAGCATTGAACCAGGCCGGTAGCGGGCCGTGATGCTTTTGGCGTTGATGAGCCACTTGCTGGTACTGCCTGAGATCAATCCAAACTTCAGGTTGCCACCCATACCGGGCATATAGAGTGCAAATTCGGGCAGATCGCCAGCTTCTGCACGGAAGGCTGTATTGGTGCCATAGAGCGCACGGTTAAAGCGCTTATCGCCATTTGTAATTACGAAGTCTTCACCCTCGGGACGGTAGCGCAGGGATCGTTCTTTACCATGCCACCAGAGAGCGGTGTTTTGTGCTAATACAGGTGAATTAGCTATGATTAGCAAGCAAATAATGGAATAAAGGATATTTCTTTTCATGTGGAAGAACCTGGTGTTAAAAGTATTAGGGTAAAGGAAAGGAATAAAAATAGGAAAGGTTTGGTGTAAGGTGATCCTAGTTGTTAAAAAATAACAGCTAATAGTCTTTGATGTATTACAAGTTGAACTCCACACCAAAGGCGGTGTGAAACCTGCTATGGCATATCAATTGCAGCGTTACAATAGTAAAAAATCATAATGCCAGAAAAAAAAACCATCAGGGCTGCCCAACGTGCAAAACGAGAAGGTAAAGCGCCGAGTACACAAGCCGGTGAGTTTGTACATGAGGAGATAGAACACATTCGCGAAGGGAAACATGAACCTATTTCCCAAACACGTTCCCGTGCCAGAGTACGTGCCTTGAAAAAAGAAAGCACTGCGGCGGCTTCCCATACGGCACTTTCCCGACAGACACATGCAGCGGCAAAGAAGCGCACTGCTTCAGAGCGCTCAGCTGCAGCAAAAAAAGCAGCAGTAACAAAAGGACCACGCGGACGATCATCGGCTGCAAAAAAAGCGGCAGCAACAAAAGGGCCGCATGGACGATCAGTGGCGGCTAAGAAAGCAGCACGCACACGAGCACGCAGGGCAAGCTGATGTAGCGTACTATAATTCTGGTGGAGGAAAACCAATACGATATCGAAAATCAGGAATGGCTCCAATCTTTTGAATGGATTATTCAGAATGAACCTCCTGAAAGGGTACAGGAAATTATCCGTTTACTTTCCAATAAGGCGGCAGAAAATGGCATTTCACTTTCTTCACTCATCAATACTCCTTATGTCAATTCTCTTCCACCCATAAAAGAACCAGTATATCCGGGCAACCTTGAAATAGAAAGAAAATTGACCGGCATTATTCGCTGGAATGCAATGGCTATGGTAGTGAAGGCTAACAAAAAAAACAAGGGTATTGGCGGCCATATCTCTACATATGCTTCAGCTGCGGACCTGTTTGAAACCGGCTTCCATCATTTTTTTAAAACTGCCGATGGAGGTTCTGACCTGATATATTTTCAGGGACATGCTTCCCCAGGTGTTTATGCCCGTTCATTTGTAGAAAGACAATTGGATGAAGAAGCAATGGGAAACTTCCGTTTGGAATTGCAATCCAACAAAGGTCTCTCCTCCTATCCTCACCCAAGATTAATGGAAAATTACTGGCAATTTCCTACTGTGTCCATGGGCCTTTCGCCCATTATAGCGATTTATCAGGCACGGTTTTGCAAATACCTTGAGAACAGAGGATTAAGAGAAAAGTCAGAACAGCATATATGGGCATTTATGGGAGATGGTGAAATGGATGAGCCGGAATCTATTGGTGCCATTACAGTAGCTGCACGGGAAAAACTCAATAACCTCATTTTTGTTATCAACTGCAATCTACAGCGCCTTGATGGTCCTGTGCGGGGCAATGGAAAAATCATCCAAGAGTTAGAAGCAATTTTTAAAGGGGCTGGCTGGAAGGTGATCAAAGTGTTATGGGGGAGTGAGTGGGATTCCTTATTTGAAAAGGATAAGGAAGGCATACTTACAGAAACATTGAATAAAACGCTGGATGGGCAGTTTCAAAAATATGCGGCATCAGATGGCAAATATATCCGTGAACATTTGTTTGGCCAGGATGAAAGATTAGTGAAGCTAGTAGAAGATCTTTCTGATGAAGAGATCAGGAATCTTCGTTTAGGAGGGCATGATCCTGTAAAGATTTACCAGGCATACAAAGCGGCTGTCGAAAATGGGGAGAGTCCGACCGTAATTTTGGCGCAAACGGTAAAAGGTTATGGCCAAGGCAAAGCGGGCGAAGCCAGTAATGTAGCACACCAACAGAAGGTATTGAACGAAGAGGAATTGAAATATTTTAGAGACCGGTTTAACGTGCCTGTCACAGATGAGCATATTAAAGAAATTCCCTTTTATTTGCCTGATGAGCATAGCGAGGAATATCAATATTTAATAAAACAGAGAGAAAAGCTTGGTGGTTGGCTACCCAAACGTCAAAGTGGAAACAACCCGCTTTCTATGCCCAATGAAAAGGCATTTTCACATTTTTATGAGGGCTCAAAAGACAAGGAGGCAGCAACAACGATAGTGGTGATCCAACTGCTTTCGGCGCTCATGAAAGATGAGCAGATTGGAAAGTTGATCGTGCCCATTATTCCTGACGAATCACGCACATTCGGTTTGGATTCCCTGTTTCACCAGGCCGGAATTTATTCACCTTTGGGTCAAAATTATGAACCTGTTGACAAGGAGAACTTGCTCTATTATAAAGAAGAAATAAAGGGTGCGATCATTGAGGAAGGCATTACTGAAGCCGGTTCCATGTCCACCTTTATTGCTGCCGGTACTGCTCATGCAAATTTGGGGATCAATATGATCCCGGTTTTTTTCTTTTACTCCATGTTTGGCTTTCAACGATTTGGTGACCTCGCCTGGGCGGCTTCAGATGCCCGTGCCCGAGGCTTTTTGATTGGAGGCGTTTCGGGCAGGACTTCACTGGCAGGGGAAGGATTGCAACATTGTGATGGACAAAGTCATATGTATGCAATGGCATTCCCGAACGTAAAGGCTTACGATCCTGCTTTTGCTTATGAAATAGCAGTGATCTTTCGCGAGGGATTCAGGAACATGTTTGTAGAAGGAAAGGATTGGATGTATTATATAACGGTTATGAACGCTACTTATAAAATGCCTGCTAAACCCCAGGAAGAAGGTATTGACGAGGGCATTATAAATGGTATGTACCGTTTTAAAAAATCGGGTAAAAAGAATGACAACGGAAAGATCAACCTTTTGGGAAGCGGAGCAGTAATGACCGAAGTGTTGAAAGCAGCGGAAATACTGGAAGAAGAATTTAATTTTTCTGTTGATATCTGGAGCGTTACGAGCTATAAACAATTATATGATAATGCCATTAATGCCGAACGTGGAAACCGCTTACCTAAAGAGCATTTGAGCATAAGATCGCATATTGAAAAATGTGTTGGAAATGAAAAAGGTTTATTTGTCGCTGCCTGCGATTATCTGAAACTATTGCCCCTGTCGGTTGCCAAATGGTTTCCCGGAAAATTTATTGCATTAGGAACAGATGGATTTGGTAGAAGTGACACGGTTCCAGTCATGCGGGAATTTTTTGAAGTGAATGATAAGCACATCGTTTTCGCTGCTTTGTCGGCTTTATTTGAAGAAGGAAAATTCAGTAAAGAAGAATTAGTAAAATCAATAGATGTTTTAGGAATTGATACCGGGAAACTAAATCCGACCAATCCATTATGAATCTGCAGAAGCATTTAAAAGAAAGTAAAAGGAATACATGATGCAGAAAGAAATTAAACTACCTAAAATTGCCGAAGGCGTTGAATCTGCTACTGTAACAAATATATTAGTGTCGGAAGGAGATGCTGTTGAAAAAGCACAATCCTTGATCGTCGTTGAAAGCGACAAGGCTTCTGTCGAAGTTCCTTCGGAGGCAGCAGGCAAGGTAAGTACGATCAAGGTTAAAGAAAATGATGAGATAAAAGTAGGTGATGTAATCCTGGTTTTGGAATCAGAGGAAGAAGAACAGTCAACTGAAGGCGCTGAAGAAAAAGAAGGAGAACAGCCTACTGAGGCGACAATAGGAAAAGAAGTTGTAAAAGAAAAAGAAGAAGAACCAAAGAAAGAAAAAGTTAGTGAGGAAGAGAAAACTGAACCCAAGGAAGGAACAGAACGAACAGCTGTAAAGAAAGAAGAAAAAAAGGGTGAGGTTCAGCCAGTAGCGGGAGGTAAAGTTCAGCCTGTGGCGGAAAAAGAAAAACAGCCAGTGATAAAACCCGAAGAGGAAGAAAAAGCAGGGGAAGAGGATCGGGTAACCAAGGAACAGGAGATTGCTGCAGCGCCAAATGTTCTGAGACTTGCAAGAGAACTAGGCATTCAGGTTAATGAGTTGAAAGGAAGCGGGCCGGAAGGGAGAATTCTAGAGGAAGATGTCATGGCCTATGCAAAAGAGATCATTCAAGGTAAAGGGAGGCGTCCGGTACAAGAAGAACCGCCACTGCCTGATTTTTCCAATTGGGGAGAGATAGAAAAAGTCCCATTGAAAGGCATACGCAGAGCAACGGCAAAAAGAACGGCTGTGTCCTGGAATACTATTCCCCATGTAACCCATTTTGATCAGGCTGAAATTTCAAAAATAGAGGAATTAAGAGCCAATAAAAACCATTTAGCCGAACAGCAAGGTGGGAAGTTGACTGTCACCGCCATTTTATTAAAAATTGTAGCCGAAGCCCTTCAGGAGTTTCCAATGCTAAATGCATCGATCGATGTTAATGGTCAGGAAATTATTCTCAAGAAATACATTCATATCGGAGTAGCTGTTGATACGGAGCGGGGCTTGCTTGTTCCTGTGGTCCGGGATGTTAATAAGAAGAATCTAATCAATCTTTCAGTTGAGTTGACTGAATTATCTGAGAAAGCCCGGAAAGGAAAGTTAACTGTTGATGAAATGAAAGGCGGCAGCTTTACGATTTCTAATGTCGGAGGAATAGGCGGCACCAACTTCACCCAGCTTATTTATCACCCGCAAGCAGCCATATTGGGGGTAGCAAAAGCTGAATTGAAACCCATTTTTATAGATGGTGAATTTAAGCCGAAACTAATGCTTCCTTTATCACTTAGCTATGATCATCGCCTGATTGATGGCGCTGATGCAGCCCGTTTTCTCAGATGGATTTGCGATGTCATTGAAAACCCTTTGAACCTGCTTATAGATGAGTGATCATCAAATGTATGTTGCTCAGGGGATGAATATCAAGTCAGTAGCAAAGATCTTGCATCGGAAAAAATTGAAGAGAAATAAGGAGTATTCAATTATTTGTCTAATGTGTTCATTAAAATAATGAAAACAAATAAAACAGTTTTAATGTGACAAAAATCAAGCTTCGTCATCAAAAAGCCTAATTTTTACATGCCAGAAAATTGTATATTAGAGTTGCCATATGGAAAATACTAGCATTCGATCACTAAAACTTTTCATATGGTAGCATTTTTCAAACTCACCTCGAAGGCCTCTGGCGAATTAACTGCATTTTTCGAAATGGATGTACAAGGAGACAATGAATTGGACTATCTCAATTCTTTAAAAGAAGGTAGTAAAGTCAAACAAATCAGCCGGAAAGAGTATGATAAACTTATGATAGCAGAGCGGGACAAATGTTTTGTTTTTGATGCGCAACAAGTGTAAGAACATGACTAAAATCATGTGTTTTTTTATAGACACAGAACTCTTTTAAAGGCTTATAATCCGTATTTTAGACTCGCCATATAGAAGACAACCGTATCTATATTAAAACCGCTCACATGGGTGCTTTTTTCAAACTCACTTCCAAACATTCCGGAGAATTGATTGCATTCTTCGAATTCGATGTCAAAGACGACAACGATTTAGATTATCTCAACTCATTTAAAGAGACCAGTAGTTACGTGCAGCAAATCAGCTTAGCTGAATATGACCTGCTATTTAGAGAAAAGCGTGGCAAGTGTTATTTTTTTGATTTGAGGGTGTAAGATCGCTTGTTATTCGCCTCAGCATGTTGCGAGGTAAACAAATGTATTATTCCCTCATATTGGTCATGAATTGGCAGCTATAAAGTATTAGCGAATGCTCTGTTTTTTGCAATAGTTGAAAATGGCTCCCAACTCTGCTCTGCTGATGTAATTCACACCTGGGTATAATTCGCTAGCCAGCAGTAAATCACTGCAAACTTTTGCCTTCTCTGCTTCGGGCATTAGCATAAAGTCCTCCAAAGTCACAATCACATATTTATTGTCTTGTGGAGCTGTTTTTAGGTTCTCAAACTTATATTTTTTTATCCGGGCAAGTACCCTTTGTTCCAAGGCCTCCGGCATCAGTGGCTCGACTGTCAAGGCCCTGTCGAATTGCGCAATGGCTTCATCGAAACGAAATTCACGGCTCAGGAGCAGGCCTTCTTTAAAATAGGTGTCTATACTTGCGCTGTCGATTAACCAGATACGGTAAAAACTCTTGTTTGCGCCTTTGAGATTCCCGGTGCGCAAGTACTCGTAAAACATGGCTGTGTGGAAAGTGAGGGCAGCTTCTTTTTTTTCCTTAAAGACACCAGTCCTTGACAGGGCCATGCGCCTGATTTTGCCGGTGGAATAATATGTTATAGAAGTATCATAGCCGGTTTCTTTTTTCAACCTTAACTCCTGTTTTATTTGGCCATTGTTAAAATACAGTTTTGCATTTCCGCTTGGCTTTCCATTGATACATTCCTCCAAACGCATGAGTGACCCATTTGGGTAATAATCCATCCACAGGCCATGCATGATGCCATTCTTATAATTCGTAACCAATATTTTGATACCACTTATGTTATAGTAGGTTTGCGCACCGTCTAATTTCCCGTTCAAAAGTGTTCCTTCGTTTTGTATTTTACCATTGTTGTAGTAATCAATGTATCTTCCACTGTAGGGAATTCCCCTAAGTGTCCAAACACCCTCCTTTAGAACCATTTGCTTTAGGCTCGGAATTCTCCTCACGCTGTCGGCGCGGCTCCGATATGCTTTAGTGAAAAAATAAGTAATGCTATCCACCTCCTTCCAACCCAACAACCGCAAAGAGTCCCGATTGGTGATGACGGAATAGTCGGCGATGTCTTCCGGCAAAATTGGGTCCCACGGTGCTGAGTATTTGACAAGGGGAATAGAGTCAAGAATGTAAAGTATTTTATGATATTTGGACTGACCAGATGCAGTCACAATTATCGAAAAGAAACCGAATAGAAATAGTAAAAGTTTGCTCATCTTAAAAACTCAATAGGGTTTCCGCTACCCTTACTAGCTGCAGATAAACAATGGTGCCTGTGCTATGATGAAATCCTGCACTTTGTAATCTTACAGGTATTAGGATAAAGGTAAGGGGAGACAGACAAGGCTTTCCTATCCCTGCCGGATATTTAAAGAAAATTAACTCATGTATTCAGTTGAGCAGCACCGTTGCACAAGCCCGGTCTCCCTGCTGCACAAAGCCTGAGGGTTTGCTGTCCTTGCTTTGGTTGAGCGCAGAAAACTTTAGCGATTGCTGAAATTCCAGAAAACCTCTAAAACATATCAGAAAAGAATAAAAGGAAAGGCGGGTTGATGGCCCGCCTTTCCTTTTTTATACTATTGTGCTATTTCCAATTACTAGAAAAGATCATTCACTTTAGGCATGACAAACTGCTTGTTCTCTCCACTTGGTTTGGGCAAGCCGAAGTAGAAGTACAAGGTGCGTTTGAAAGTGCCATTCAGTTTATTGGGTTCACTTTGAGGACCAAGGGCCGAAGTATTGTAACTAATGTTCAAAGCCAGTTTGGTGCCTATGGGTGGAATGCGGTCGAGAAACGACAAGTTGCCTACAGGCAGTTCGGGATGCGGACGAACACCGGATAAGCCGTAGAAATCGAACAGACGTACAAATAATCCAGTGTCGGGAGAAGCTACACAGAACTTGCCTTCCACGGTATTTAATTCCATCCATGTAATATCACCATAATATCCTTTGAATTCAGGAAAGATCCAGGGTGCAGAACCAGTTTGGGTGTTGTTGTATACATTCTGCCAAACATTATTGGTAACACCTTGCAAACGATTTTTCCAAACGCGGTAAGGACCTTTGCCCAGCCACTTAGCACCCAATACAAAGTTCTCAGGATAGTTAAAACTTATACCGGCAAACTGGTAATTACCGTTTAATTCATATTCATAATCCAACTGTGTCCAGCCACTGGGATAGATCTTCCATTTGGCCCATTTCATGTTACCAGTGTAAGCAACTTCAGCGACCTGGGCGTCACCTTCTTTATAGGTTTTCACACCAGTTGCTGTTGCTGTGCCGCTAACCAGTACAGGACCTTTACCAAAAGAAAGCGGGTCACTTGCAGCGTTGCGTACGCCAGCCAATTGTCCATCTTTTTTGCTGATCATGATAGATACTTCACCACCTCTTAATGTGACCAGGCTATCATTTTCTGTGATGGTAGTGGCGGCTGTATCTTTCATGGATACAATGTCATTTAATAAGCCGGCATTGTCTTTTACATTCCAGGTCCACTTGTAGATCAAATTCTTTGCAGGATCAAAGGCAGAAAGCACTAATGCATCATAACCTTTCCAATCATCAGGAAGGTTGATTTGAAGATTGCCTTTTTCTCCACAGGGAGCAATGGAAGGACTGGTTAACTGGCCGCTCTTCATCACATCATAACCCGTAAACAGGTCTCCAGGTTTGCGGTAATTCACCAATGCCCAGTGGAAGGTACATTGATTCAGGTTGGTGAAATGATAGCGATTCTCTACGGGTATCGTACCATTGAAGTTTGATGCCAGGTCTTTCATCCAGATCTTCACAGGAGCATAGATCTCGCGGATGGCATTGAAGCTTCCTTCTTTTTCGCGGTGGGGACCAACAATACCATCGGGTGCATTCAACCCATTCACGTCAATGATGTTGTTTAAATCGGTACGCACAATACCTTCATCTACTAAAGCCCATAAGAAGCCTCCAGCTCCTTTTTTAGCGTTCCAATGTAATTCCCAGAAGTCGTTCAGTGCAGCGCCAGCCCCGCCATCATCCTGTGAGTGCAGGAACTCGGTAGGCATGTAAATGTTGGTATCTGCAACCAGCTTTTGAGTGCTGTAATAGTCTTCATAGTGGTTGCAGTCAATGCCGTTGAAAGCATTACCCGGACGGTGGTGTGCATGGATCACAGGGCGATTGCTCAGATCATATTGACCATAATCATCATCGAGCGCGAAATTGTGACCACCTTCGTTACCGTTGCTCCAGAAGAAAATGGAAGGATGGTTGGCATCGCGGATCACCATCTCTTTCACCAATTTCTCACCTGCCTTGGTGCTATAAGCTTTTTGCCAGCCAGCTAATTCATCCAGCACATACAGGCCCAAAGAGTCGCACAGGTTCAGGAAGTTTTTATCCGGAGGATAGTGTGAGCAGCGAACAGCGTTCATGTTCATTTCCTTGATCAGTTTCACGTCCATCAGGTCTATTTCCGGATTGACGGCTCTACCTGTTTCGGGCCACCAGACGTGACGGTTCACGCCTTTCATTTTGATCTTTGTGCCATTGAGGTAAATGCCATCACCTTTACGAATTTCAATGGTTCTGAAACCGAATTTATCGGAAACCCTGTGCACACGTATTCCACCAATCAGAAAGGAAACATTTACTTTATACAAGTTTGGTGTTTCGGCAGTCCATTGCAGTGGATTAGCCACTTTGGCGGTGAGCTTTACAACAGAATCTTTTACATTAACCGGAAGTTTTGCACTAGCGACTAATTTATTAGCCGCATCCCAGATCTCGGCCAACACCTCCCCTTTCTGGAGTATGTTATCTACAAACACATTCATGGCAAAAGAGCCATCGGCTTTTGCATCAATAGAAGTATGATCGATGTGTTGTTTGGGTACTACTTTCAAATATACAGGGCGGAAGATGCCACCGAATACCCAGTAATCTGCCAGGCGCTCTGCATTGTTGACAGAGTTGTCGGAAGACATTTTACTTACGGTTGCTTCCAGCAGGTTTTCCTGTCCGTATTTCAGCAGGTCGGTGATGTTGTATTTGAACTCGTAGAAAGCACCCTGGTGTTTATCACCTGCAGACTTCCCGTTGATCTTCACCTCGGTATCTGTCATGGAGCCTTCAAATACGATAAAGACCTCTTTACCTTTCCAGGCAGCAGGAACGGTAAACTTATGTTTGTACAACCCTTGTTCATCGGCAAAGCGGAAGTTCTTGCCATAAGTTTTATAATCGCGACCATAGTTATAGGCACCAAAACCTTGTTGCTCCCAGTGAGCGGGTACCTGGATGGTGGTCCATTTGCCACTGTTGCGGCCACCGGTGCAATAAAAATCCCAGGCAACGGTGTTTTTGTTATCAGTACCTGAGAGGTATTTGATTTGTGTTGCCGTCTGAGCAAATGAATTCGCCATCAGCAAGGCAGCAGAAGCTGCCATCAGAAGTTTTCTCATGTCTTGTCCTCTTATTTATTCTTATTTGGTTTTAGATTGATGTAAACAGGTTGGTCACGGTCGCAGGTGATCTCACCATTATTGTATTTCAGTTCAGCTAACTGGATCAAACTGATCTTAGATTCAACTGAGCCAGCAGGCGCAGGTGCTGACTTTTTTCTGCCCGGGTGTGTGAAATAGTAAATAAAGGCACGATCGCCATTGACTACTACATCCGCATGTCCGCCGATGGCAGCATCTTCAGGCCCTTTACCGGGTGCTTCCAGAATGCGTTCTTTCTGGCGTTTCCAGTTTTGCAGGTCGTCTGAAGAATAAATTCCCAATCCGGCCCAGTTGTCAACGATCATCCAGTACTTTCCTTTCCACTGAAATACTTTGGGGCCTTCACCTCCACGATCGCCAAATGTTTTGCCTTTGTCTTCCCAGTTGTATAAGTCCTTACTATCGGCATAGTAAATGGATTTACCATCTTTTTCGTTGTTGTACCACATGCGCCATGTACCATCGGGCATATGGAAGACACAGGCATCAATTACTCTTTCTGAAGATAGTTTGAGTGTAGACTCGTATTTCCAATTGAACAGGTCCTTGCTGGTCAGGTGGATAATATCGCGTGGGTGACGCCAGTCGGCAAATACACCAGGCACATAGGTCAAGTACATGTGGTAAGTGCCTTTGTGCTCGATAACATCAGGCGCCCAATGTGTGTAATCTGGTACAGGGCGATAATTGATGTTGGCTGTATCGCGGTATTTCCAGGTAGCACCATCTTTTGATTCGGCGATACCTATGCGGGTGCCGTGCACCCATTTAACGCCGGTAGAATCGGTCATAGTGGCCCGACGATTGGTATAGAACATGAACCACTTTTTTTCATTAGCGTTCCAGATGATCACCGGGTCGGCGGCTCCATCATAAATGGGATCGCGATAGAGCGGTTTGGGAGCTAGCTTACCCTTTGATTTCTTCTGTGCAATACTTTGATGTGCAAAAGGAAGAAACAGTAATATTAGACATGCGATTTTCAGAATGCACTTCATTTGGACAGATTGAGAATGGTGAATGGTGAAGGATGATGGACACAAGTAAAATATGTACAGTAATTCCATACTTGTGCGGTATGGAATTACTGTTGGGATATTTATTGAACAATACGGGTTATTGGTGTGAGGGTTACCGGACCAGCCAAGCCAGAAGCTTGTGGTTCCCAACCAGATGCGTCAAACACACCGTTTTTGACATTTTCCTTTTTACGGGCAGACATGTTGATGTTGTAAAACTTCTTCCACTGCATGCAATTCTTATCCATGTAGATAATACGATTGGCCATCAAATTGGATACTAAAACTTCAAGTTTGTTATTTGCCTGCAGGCTGGCGGCGGGAATTTCCACTTTGAATTCAGGGCCAATCAGGGTGGCCACTTTTTTACCATTCAGGAAAACTTCTGCTGTTTCATCCACATGCCCCAGATCCAGTTGCCATGCAGTTGCCTTGCCTAAAGGCTTGGCAAAGGAAATAGAATATTTCGCTGTACCAGAGAAGTTCTTTACATCGTCACCATCCAGGTTTGTCCATGAACCCAGTTTATCAGTAGTTACCTTGGCAGGCAGTTTAGGTCCACCGCTTACAAACTCAATCGTCCATGTTCCTTTGATCTCCTGCTCATCACCAGCAATAGTTACATAAGGGAAAGCCGTACCTGTCTTTTTAGTATTGAAAGTTTGAACAATGGCTGATTCAGATGGCCGTAATTGCACATACACTTCCACAGTACCATTTTGCTTTTGCCTGGATTTAGCAATCCCGCTTTTTGCAAACATGGGGTCGAACAAAGCGACAGATGCAGCTTTAGCACTCAGAGGCACCCAACCACTAAAGGCCTTGTCTGTCCTGTTGTCCAGGAAATATGTATAGCCATCATTATTCCTTTTGCGGATGAATTGGATTCCGGCTTCGTGCAGCGTTTCTCTTCTCACTTTAGCAGCGTCCAAAAGGGCTTCCATATCATCGCTTAAAATGAATGCACCTTTGCCAACTACGGCTTTTTTTACCTTGCCATTGTCAGTAAACCTGATTTGCTGTACTAAATTTTGAAAAGCTGTTCTGCGATCCTGCAGTTTGTTGAAGCCAGGCACATCCTGCGGCAGTGATTTATACACTAAAATTTGTGCGCCATTATTTGCCAATTCCAAAAGCTTTTGGAAAGTAGCTTCAGGAATGAACTTATTAGCAGGTAGCAAAATGGTTTGATAGTTATTACCACCTGTCATGATATTACCATTGGCGGTCGTCATTTTCTGCAACTGGCGATCGGAGAAAAAGTCGAAGCCGTATCCTTTTTCCTGCATCCATTCGGCAGTATGTGCAAAGTCGGTTCCTTCAAAGTTCTTTTCTATGCCATCGAAGTGCTGTAGCATCACTCTTCCCGGCTCCATATATCGGTCGACTAGCGGGAAGTATAACAGCACGTTATTATCAGGTTTGCCCATTTGCAAGAATGACTGTGAGCGGGCAACATAATCATTCAGCGCTTTAAAGTCTTTCCATTGTGGATTGGATTGATTAAAGTGAACAGCAGCATAAAATAACCATCCAGGCCAGGCTTCGCCTTTAGGAGAATAATTTACGCCATGGTAAAAGATGTGGTTCACCCCGCCCAGCATAAACAAGTCCAATGCTTTTTTCACATCGCCCCAATTGGATAAAAAGTGTTCGTTTAGCCAGGTAGCAGATTCGGATGACGATAGTCTTTTACCGGTTACATTGGCAGCAGAGGTAGCGAATTTAAAGCGCATGATATCGGTACCTTCTGTTTCAGGAATATCAATTGCACCATATAAATCCAACAGGTTGGCTGGAGAGCCGTGTGATTGGTTACGGATGACTGTACCTTTGGTATCGCCCCATTTTTTCCATTCTTTGGTGAAGTGTTCCAGGATCAGTTCGTCTATGGTTGCGCGATAATCATACAGTACTCTTTTGTTTGTTTCCTCATCAGCTTTCTGAAAAAGGGCCGGCAGATAGTTGCGCAGATCATAACCTCTTCTTTGCTGGAATTCTTCAAACATTTTGGGAGTCCAGTTGTGCTGACCACTGCGGGCATCATCCACTTCATATGAGTCGTTAAACAAGGCGCGGATATAAGAAATGTCATGTCCTTTAAACGCCTCGTCAAAGCGGCTTAAGAAGGTATGTATGGCTTCAGCAGAAAAGTGGTCGATAGCATAACCTTCGCCACCAGGAGCAGCTCTTTCTACCATTTTACCGTGCAGCCCCTGAAAGAGTGCATACAAGTTCCAATTTCCTTCAGGAGCCGTCCAGTTCAACTTTCCGGAAGCATCCACCTTATTGGTCAAGTCTATTTTCTGGCCATTGTCAGAATAAGCCATCAATATTTGTACAGGGAGCAGCATGGGGAACTTCACCTGGTCTAAAGCCAAGCCTTGCAGGTCTTTATTTGATGCAATGTCCTGATTTAATGTATCAACACTCACCTTTTTTGTATTGGCTGTTGATACAAAGCCATCGGTCTTGTATACAATGGCTTCATTCAGTTGTTCGCCACCTTTCAATTGATAGTTTTTGTAATAGACGGTTTTGCTGGCGTCTTTGTCCTTTATCCAAGGACCACCGAAAGGCCAGCCGGTGCCATTAGCAATATCTATCCCTAAGTTCAAACGCTTTGCTTCTTTCAGGGTAAAGTCGAGCATTTGCATCCATTGGGGAGACAAAAAGTTGATGAACTGTTTTTCATATCCCTTAACACCATAGATCGGTGTTATTTCCAAGCCGCCCAAACCTGCATTTTTATAGTCCTGCATATTTGCGGTAAGGTTCTTTTGATCTACGGCACTGCCTTCCCACCACCAGCGAGCCCAAGGCCTTGTTTCCTGGTTAATTGCAGGCCAGGAAACCTGTGCCATTGCGGCTATTGAAGCCGCGGAGAGAATGGTTGATAATGTTACTTTCTTCATAAAACTAATCATGCCCCATCCGACCTACTCAACAGAGGAGGGTTGAGTACACTCATTTATTCTTGAAATTTAATTATTGACAAAATGCACTTTTTAACTCTTCGCAATTTCTACTGCGTATACCTGTGATTCACCTTCAAAGTTGGCGCGGAAGATGATCCATTTACCGTCAGGTGAAAAGTGAATGTTGGGTTCCAACTTATAGCCATGGTGTTTCATGTTCACCAATCTTTCCGCATCAAAATGATCGCCATTGGGACGGAACAAGTATATCCACATACCATCCTTTGCTTTGGCAACCTGGCCAGGATCGCCACCATCACCTGCAAACAGTTTCTGATCGGGTGATATATTGAAATGGATAGACCATTCATCCCTGGTTAAGCTATATTTCTTTTCCTGCCCAGTTTTTACGTCGGTACCACCCACAAAGAAATTAGTACTGCGCGGTTGTTGCAGGTCGAACCAGATGGTCTTGCCATCGGGGCTAAACCATTCATGACCGGCAATTTCCATATCCATTGTACGTTTGTGCATCAACTTTATTTCATTGTTCATTAAGTTGATGGTCCAGATGCGATCAACCTTATGCCAAGGGCCTTCGTGACAGAACATCAGCAAATTTGGATCGGTTGAAGAGAACTGTACATGATTTAACCAAGCAGAATCTGTAAACAGTTTTTTGATCTGTTTTGTTTTGAGGTCGACGGCAAATAAAGTGCGGGGCAGCTTTGCTTCATAGATCTTATTGAAATAATCACTTTTGTTGGGATTCTGTCTGAAGATTTCTTTTTCAGCATCTGATGACCAAACACCACCCAGCAGGGTTTCATCAGCATTTAGCGTAGTAACGCTTGCTTTGAAGTCTGCAGGAAAAACAAAGAGTAACTCAGTTTTCTTTGTATCAATATTAGTAGCAAAGATGCTGTCTTTGATCTGGTAGTAAACCTTCTTGCTTTTTTTGCCTACAATTTCTCCACTCATGGGAGAAGCCTGACTGGTCACTTGTTCTGTCTGCAATGTTTTCAAGTCAACGGTATGGATTTGCTTACCAGCTTTATCCGTACTGTAAAACACCATTTTATTTCCAATGAATGGATTGTTGTGAAAGTAGAAGGATGCGTTACTTCCTTCTTTACGCGACAAGCGAATCACTTTATGGTGCGTGTCCTGGTCAATCCATTCATCGGGCATGTCTTTTCCGCCCGTTTCCATTACAGGAACGGTTTTCAATGACGCATGCTGTATTTGTGCTGATGCAGAAAGGGATAGTGTTAACATCAGCGCCATTGGTACATCAATTTTTACATGGTTCATATAGCTCAATTGTTTTTAATTTTTTAAAGGTTTTTGTATATCCGGTTTTATTTGTTTCAATGCTTGTTTGACATTGACATACTTGTCCAAGTCTTTCAATGAAATGACTGTATACTGATTATCGTGCAGGAACTGCAGATATTCCTTGAACAATTCGGGAGGAGTCGTTACCCAAGGATGTTCATAATCGGGTACGCCGTGAATAGTCAGCACAACGATCTTTCCATCTTTTGCCTGCTGCAAAGCATTCATGATTTCTGTTTTATTCTTTTCGTTGGTCGCCCAACTTGGGATCAAGTAAGGATGATCCGAAAGCGGATCATAAGGTCGGCTGCCACCTGCGCGGGCGAAGCTGTAATGTCTTTCTTTTAAGACGTCGAGTGTTTTTGCATCCAACCCATAGCCGGGATAAGCAAAGGTGTGCGGTCTGCCCAGCTTCAGTGAGTCACACTTATCTTCTATATATTTTAATTGAGCAATTACACCTTCTTTGGAGAGCCTATCCACATGAGCATGCGTATGTGTATGGTTGGCTACTTCAAATCCCATCTTTCCCAACTGCTGCATTTGTTTCCAAGTCATGTATTTGGAGGTATCACTGAAGTTGGGAGGGAACTCACAAACAAAGAAAGTAGCTCCAAAGCCGTATTGCTTCAATAGTGGTGCAACGTTTGTAAAGTGTGTAACCGGTGCATCGTCGAATGTGAGCACGACCAGTTTGTCAGGAATGGGTTTCCTGATGATTTTCTGGCCGGTTGATTGAAGGCTAATCATACATGCTATGTAGAGCAATAAATTTTTCATCTTTTAGAAGGATAGTTGGGGTGTCCTGGATATTTTTTTATCAGGGATTTCGCCGCCGTCTTTGAGGTTAAAACCTTCAACATTTTTTAATTGATATAGAGGAGCAGTTCCTGCCTTTTGGGCTTTCACCCGGAAGAAGTCAGCACCTTTTACATCATCGAGTATAAAAGCAGGACGGGTTTCTTTGCCCATGAAGCTTACTTCCACATTGTTCAATTCAATGTTCTTTACATGACGGATGAAAAAGCCATATGCTGGCAATACACCAAACTTTTGCGGTTCGGGATATACCTTCTCATATTCGGGCACTTCTTTCTGAATCTTAGCCAGCGGTGAGTCAATGGGACGATAATAAATGCGAATGTTATTCAGTTTCACATCTTCAATTTCATTTCCGGGTAAGCCAGAGATCAGTGTAGCAAAATGGGAGTCTGCATTGTATGCTACTACATTACTTATTAACACGCGGCGCAGCTCTCCGATGGGCGTGCCTTGAGGCCCGCGCATGCGACCACCCAGGCGAAGGAAGATAGGCGAGTTCACAATATCACGCATGGTGATGTTGGTAATGGTCACATCTTCCAACAAAGCGCCATCTACAGTTTCCAATGCCAGTCCGCGGCAGTATTCAAATACGCAGTTAGAGATGGTAATGTTCTTAAAGCCACCATTGGATTCGGTACCGAACTTAATACGACCGGTAGGGCCTTCCTGGTCAGGCACCTGGTTGAATTGTTTCCGCTGGTAAGTACCATCATAAAGGGTACCCAGGTCGTAACCGCTTACCTGACAATTGGTGATGGTTACATTTTGTGTAGGACGAGCATATCCCAATGCATAAGAACTCTTTAAAACTATTGCATCGTCGTTAGGAGAATTTACTGTGCAGTTGGAAATCCGTACGTTGAAACAGCAGTCGATGTCCATACCATCTCGGTTGGTATCAATTTTCAAATTATCTACAGTCAGGTTGTCAACACCTGTGGCTAAAATTCCAAAGTGACCACCATAAATGAGTGTAAAATCTTTCAGTATTACGTTGCGGCAAAGCTTTAATGAGATGGCTTTATTGGCGCCACCTTCCCACATGTAGGGGCCAGCATTCACACCGATCTTTTCCCAACGTTCGTGTTTATAAAACCCGCGACTTAATCCTCTACCATTGATCAAGCCGGGACCAAGGATCGAAATATTCTGGAGGTTCTCGCCCCAGATCAGGCTATTGTGCCAATGGCTGTGACCATAGTCCTGGTAGTTATTGCCCGGGCCCGGATCAGGATCATCATATCGGCCACCGTGTGTAGAATCTGCAGCCAGTAAGGTGCAACCCTGGTCCAAGTATAAAGTGATATTACTCTTGAGACGAATGGAATAACTTAAAAAGGTACCACCTGGAAAATAAACCGTTCCGCCACCAGCATTTGCTGCTGCATCAATGGCATCGTTAATAGCTTTTGTATCTATGGTTTTGCCATCGCCTTTCGCACCATAATCTTTAATATTAAAAACAGTTTTGTTCTGAGCGAAAACAGAACAAGAAATCAACAATACAACAATTAAGAATTTAGTCTTCATCATATCAATTAAAAGAAATGCATCACCAACGGAAGGTCACTAAAGAAACCGCCTGTCGTGGCAATTGAATTTTCAAAATAGTTTCCCCGTTGGTTTGTATCCATTGAGGAGATGTATATAGCGCTAACTGGCCTGCTTTTTCCAATTCTTTGATTTGGGCTTCCGAAGGATTCTGCGGTGACCCCATTTTCTTCCACAGTTCGTAGGAGTTGCTATGTTCACCATCAATACGATAATGATGGAGGTACAACTGCTTCGCCGGCAAACCTTTGACCTTTAGTACTACTGTTGCTGTTGAATCTTTCACATCATCGTCATGATAATTCCAAAGCATAACGGCAGCGGTGTGCGCATCTTTGCTTGCCAGGGCATTGATGTCTGATTGTGCACCCCTGATGCTGGAATCAGCAGCTTTCCTTAAGTCATAAGCAGCATCTGAAACCACTTTTACTCTTTTGCCCTGCATCATGCCGAACATGCGGAATACATTCAAGACGGGTTTATCAACGCCATTGGTTGCCAGATCACGGAAACCATAGAACCAAGGCTGGTTCTCAAATTCGAATGACCAAGAAACAGCACCTTTAAAGTTCACCTTCAACGAATCTGCTAAAGCATATTTGCGGGCAAAAGAAGCGGCAGTGTAACTGGAATACATCGTTCCATTGCGGTAAGCATTTTCAGGGTTGGTTTGCATGCCACAGGCAGCACAACCTTCGGGATCAGACTCTCCAATAATGATTGGAAGATGTTTTAGCTGCGGGTAAGAAGCTACGATCTGAAAGCCACCCCTAATGTCACGCAATTGAGTGCCCATGTTCATGCGCACATGACCATCTACTACTCTAGGTGCGCCTTTGGCATGAAAAGCTATGAAGTCGATTGATGTACCGGTTTTGCCCGTCACGTAGTTTTTACCGGAGATGCAATGTTGCAGGAATCCATTCAGGAATTTAGCGCCCCGACTGCCACCAGGACCTGTAACATGTGGTCCACCGATCTTTGCAGTTGGCAAAGCACGTTTTACTGCATCAACGCTGTAGTCGTAGAGTTTGCAATATTCTTCCAATGTTCCTCCCCAGTAAGGGCTATCCGGTTCATTCCACAGTTCCCAGTACCAGCTTTCCACTTCTTTCTTTCCATATCGCTGCACGCAATGTTTTACCCATTGATAAACCAATTCTCCCCATTTGTTGTAATCTTTTGGCGGAGCAGTCCAGCCCGTAAAGATTTCATTGTAAGATGTACCCGGTTTCCAATGATGTTGATAGGGTTGCGGCTTAGAGGACAAAGCTTCAGGCATGAAACCCAATTGAGCCAGCGGCTTCATACCCCGTTGCACATAGGTATCAAAGATGCTATCTACGATGTTCCAGTAATAAACTGGGTTGCCACTGGCATCTTCCGTATACATGTTAGTAGATCCCCATTTAAGGGCAGGCGTACCATCACCGGTAGACATCATGTTGTGGGCACGCACAAAAACAGGAACGGGACTCAAAGCAGCTATTTCTGAAAGCAGCTTTTTGCCATCCTTCATGTAGGTATAGTTCGGTTCGTCGTATCCAAACCATGCCCATACGGGGTCCATGTTACCAACAGGCTGGTTGAGGTCAACAGTGATTGCTGCCCTATGAGGTATTACCTGGGCGAACGCAGGAAATTGCATCAACAATACAATCAGGACAAGCGTACTTATCCTGATTTGCAATTTCCAGTTATGGTAGTATGATGGTGGATTAAATTTCATGGGCTTTCTATTGATCATTAATTACCGTCCGGCTTTTTATCACCAGTGAATGCACTCATTGGCAAGTTCCAGTTCTCTACGGGATCCGGACTTGCCGGATTGAAAATAGATGCGTCTTTTAAATATTTTGCAATAGGAAGATTAGCTTGTTTGATGCCATTCACAATACATTTAGCCAGCTCATAGGCGCCATAAGTACTAAAGTGTGTGTTATCCTTCAGTTCTTCAGTCTGGCCGGGAAAGGAATTGGCCGGATAATGTACAAAAGCTTTAATAGACTTTACCGGCCCCCAGGCTTCGTACAGGGTTTTACTCATAGCATTGAGGTCGATCACTGCTACACCTTCTTCCTTACCCGTTTGGCGCATTGCGTCCGGGTATTCGAGTAATGTATTCACAATAAGTCCTGAAGAATCAAAGTTCCTGCGATGCATGGACGTTACCAGAACGGGTGTGATGTTGCGTTTTCTTGCTTCGGTTATCCATTCCTTTAAGGTTGCTTTATAGGTAGTGAAGGGATCCAAATGGTTACCACCGGGCTTTTGATCATTGTGTGCAAATTCGATGAACAGGTAATCGCCAGGTTTGGCCATACTCCAGATCTTTTCCAAGCGTCTTTCTCCCTTAAAAGCTTTGAGTGTTTCGCCAGATTCAGCATAGTTGGCAATGGCTATTTTACCGGGCTTGAAAAATGCAGGAATCATCTGTCCCCAAGCTGCCCAAGGCTCATTGGCCTGATCAACCACGGTAGAATTACCCGCCAGGAAAACAGTAGTTAAGTCTTTTGCCGGGGTAATTTCAACGGCGCAAACTTTAGGTGCGGTATTGTTGAATTCCAGGGTCAGCTTGTCATCCCAGTGCAGGTAAGTTGCCTCACGAGGTTTGAGATGCACTTTACCATTTGAGCTCCGGATGATGCTGTCTTTTACATGAACAGTGAATTCCTGGGTGGTAAACTTTCCATTTGTTGTTACTGCTTTTTCCACCATCAGTCTTCTGCACTCTGCCCTGATGGTCGTAACAGATGTCCCTTTCTGATCGCCCAGAAGCACTTTTACATTGTAGTTACCTTCGGGAAGTTTGACAGAAAAGTAAAAAGGTTTATCGCTTGTGATATAATCGTCTTTCAGGGCATCGTTGCCTGTGTAACTCTTGGAAATAACAGATGATCCATAATCGAAACCATAACCAGTTTGCGGGTTGTAAACAGTTGTCGGTTGTACCTGTATATATCCTTTCTGCGGTTTACCTGAGCCAAAGTCGAATTTGTAGGATGTTGTTTGTGCGTGTGCGTAGGAAACGAAAGAGGCGACAAAGAGTAAAGCGTATTTTGCAAAAGAAGTCATCATAGTTCGTACTAGTTATTTTAATGCAGTATCTGCGTGCTATTTATTTAAGTTATTTATCATTTTATCTGATACTTACTTTTATTACATTCAATGACATTGGTGGTAAGGAAACATTGATGTTGTTTCCTTTAATGCCCATCGTTTTTTGAACAGGATAAATATTCTTCTGCTGGTCTAATGTGTTATATGCATAAGCATCAGGCGAAGTAAGCACTTCAATGGTCGCTCTATTCTTATTGAGTTTCACACCAGCAAGACTGATCTCGTAAGAGGTGGGAGCGGTTGCCGCATTTACCAGTTTGATGATCACTTCACCGGATGTTTTATCCAATACAGCACTTGCATAGATACTGTCTTTTCCTGCTAACACTTTACCATCCTGCAGTACCTGAATCACGTGGGTTCCTTTATTATTCGCAAACAGTTTTTGTACGTAATAATTTGGCGTTCCTACTGTGCGGAGGTTATCAAACCAAATCAGGTCGGGGCGCCATTGCCATGCCTCCACATGCGCAAACAGAGGGGCATAAGAAGCCATTTTGACTACATCTGCATTGCGTTCCAGACCGGTCATAAAAGCAGCTTCTGCCAAAGCGCTGAACCAGGTATTTTTTGATTCAGTGACTGTATCATCTTTGCCGTGGGCAGCATATTCACCGGCAAAGACCTTGGGACCTTTGCGATCATAATTGTCGTAGCGCGTAGCATTTTTAAAGAACCATTCGGGACTTTGGTAATAATGTTCGTCAATTAGTCCAGCCTTTGATCCTTTGAATTCCTTCCATGCATAATCGAAACGGGGTCCATTCGGTGAGGGTCCAGCGGAGCCTACCAATACGATCTCAGGATGCTTTTGCTGCAAATTTTTTTCAAATTCTTTGTAACGTTCAATGTATTGTTCATCCCACTGTTCATTGCCAATACCCAGGTATTTCAGGTTAAAAGGTGCGGGGTGGCCCATATCGGCGCGCACCTTTCCCCATTTTGTCGTGACAGCACCATTGGCAAACTCTATCAAATCCAAAGCATCCTGAACATATGGATCCAGTTGATCCATTTGTGCCACCTCTCCAGTGTTGTACTGGCAAGCCATACCGCAATTCAGAATAGGCAGGGGCTCAGCACCAATATCTTCTGCCAATTGGAAATACTCATAAAAGCCTATCCCAAAGGACTGGAAGTAATCAGGTGCATTCCTGGGTGCTCTAAACTCCACGTTCCAGCGGTTCATGATCGACATACGGTCCTCAATAGGTCCCACTGTTGTCTTCCACTGGTAACGATTTTGCAATTCACGACCTTCTACAATGCAGCCTCCGGGGAAGCGGATGAATCCAGGCTTCAGGTCGGCCAGCATTTGCACCAAATCGGCACGAAGACCGTTAGGTCTGTTCTTCCAGGTTTCTTGAGGGAACAAAGAAATCATGTCCACATCAATGAAACCATTGCCTTCAAACAGGACATTGAGCCTGCCTTTGACGGCTGTATCTGTTGTGGTGAAGGAAGCTGTTTGCTTTGTCCATTCACCAGAAAAGTTAGAAAGGGAAGTTGATCCGATCTTTTTGCCGGTTGCGTTCACAAGTTCAATCATCACATTTATGTTGCCGTCGCCCTTTTTCGCCAAAATAGAAAAGTTGTATTGCTTTCCTTTTTGAATGCCCATACCGCGGAAGCCTTCATTCGACAAGCCGTATTGGGCACTATCGACAGTGATGCGGGCAAAGCGGGGATTTGCAGGTTTTTCATTTCCGCGGTTGATGATGAGGGTTTTTCCTTTACCATTTTGTTTGAGTTCCTTCCAACCCATCATAGGGTTCAAGAATTCAAACGAGCGATTTTTCACCAGTTCGGCATAGAGGCCGCCATCAGCACCAAAGTTGATGTCTTCAAAGAAAACGCCCCACATTGTAGGAGCAACAGGAGCAACCGGTTTATTTGCAAGTACCGTCAATTTCTTTTGTGCGAGTGCAGCAAAGTGCATGATCAAACATAATACGAATAAAGAGGTACATATTTTTGAATTCCTATTTTTCATTTCTTTTATGGTTACTCCTGCGCGATGAATTCCTCTATTAAACTCACATGAAGAGGAAAGAGCTTTGCTTGTTTAAAGTTTGAAAAGGGTTATTGGTTGTTCATAGTTGTTTATTTCTTTAACTGTACAGAACTATCATTGATGTCGAATGTGTAGTTCTTCAACATGTTAATGACCTCTGCACCTGCCAGTATTACGGGACCATAGCCATGCGCTGCAAAAACATTTACAGGACGGTAGTAGTAGAAGGCAGGGTCAAAGCCCATACCTGTTCCTACACAAGTGTTCTCAACCTGGCCTGCTTTGTTTACCTGGGTAGCCACTGCATTCCAACCCAACAAGCACATAGGCGAATAAGCCATCTTGTCAATCCAACCTTTGTTGATGGCACGTGCAATGCAATAGACGTAAATAGCCGTAGCTGATGTTTCCAGGTAAGAATCATCCCTGTCCAATAGCTGATGCCAGAAGCCTTTGCTGCTTTGATACTGGGCCAGTCCTTTTACATGAGCCTTGAATTGCTCCAGTACGGCTTTCCTTCCTTCATGTGTTTCGGGCAGCACATCCAGCAACTCTGTCATTGCCATTAAAGCCCAACCATTGGCACGGCCCCAACGGAATTCGGGATGCACTTCCATATCCTGCACCCAGCCATGCATGTAGAGACCTTTCCCTGGATTAAACATACGCTTTGAAAACTGCAGGATCTGTTTTACGGCGTCATCATAATATTTTTTATCCCCGGTCAACTTGCCCATTTGGGCCAAGGCGGGGACGCTCATGTACAGGTCATCGAGCCAAAGGGTATTTTTCTGAGGCCTGTTACGCGCCAGTGTACCATCGGGCAAGCGGAACTCTTTGTTTGAAACATAATCCATGTAACTATCCACCAGTGGGCGAATGCTGGCCTTTCCACCGGCGCGCAAGGTTTTAATCATGGCCGCGCAAACAGCACCGACGTCATCCAATGCATGCGGAGCGACTGGTTGGCGTAATGGATTAGCTGGATTTGGATTTTTTTGATATAAGGTGCGGAATGCAGGGACTGCATCTGCAATAAAGTTTACACGCTCTTTGGTATAATCAGCAAAACGGTTATCTCCAGTAGCTTCAGTAGCCAGTAACATGCCTGAATAGGTAACACCCCACTCATAGCTGGTAAGGCGGAAGTCGCCCTGCTTGAAAGCGATGTTGGTATCAGGGGCAGAAACATTCTTCACTTCAGCACCTGTACGACGATCGACAAATTTTGCCGGAGTAGTAGAATCCAGATAATGGTGTATTCGAATCAGCACTTCCTTCACGGCCTCAACAGATGGCGCGCCATAAGGAACCGGATAATCCGGTTTTAAAAGATGTAATGGTGTGGTAGCATCGTTGCCTTTTGCAGTTACATACTGTGCATGGACAGCACCTGCACCTGAAAGCAATAGAAAAGAGAAGATGTATTTTTTCATTGTACCGCGTCTTTTAATGTTTAGATGTAAAGAATAAACTTTCCCACCGAAGAGCACCAAAAGCGAGAACAGAAAATAACGTTTCCATGACAAGCTTTTTCATATGGGAAATAAAATTTGAGATAAGAAATTTAATATTACTCAGCCAGCACCTCATTGCAATATCTGCTTTTTCAAATGACTGGCAATTTTTGAAAAATGCCGTTAAAGCTATTGTTTTATGAAGGGTAATCTATCCTGCGCTATCCTGTTTTATATCCAATCGTTATCATCACCTGAATTCAGGAAGATTGAGATTAAATCATTTATTAATAGGTTCCTTGATATCGATTATCATTGCGGTAGTCGATTGTTTTTTAAAGGTATTAGCCATGCGGTCCAAGCCGGGCGTTTGCAAGCCTTGAATTTTCCCTGTAAAGCCCATGAACACCAGGACCAGTAACCAGACATTAACCATTGAACTTTAATTTATTTTGTCCAGTTTACTTTTGCAGATTTCACATCCCGGGAGTTGCCACCTATCATAATTTCGAATTCACCGGGCTCCCAGTCATATTTTAGCTCGTAGTTGTAAAATTTCAGGTCGTTGGGGGTAATGTTGAAGGTGACCGTTTTTGTTTCACCAGCCTTCAGGTCAACTTTCTGAAATCCTTTTAGTTCCTTCACAGGTCGTGTGATGCTGCCCACTATGTCGCGGATGTATAATTGCACGACTTCTTTTCCATCCCTGTTTCCTGAGTTGGTTACAGAAATGGAGGCCTTTAAAGTCTGGGCACCTTTCAGTGTTGAGCTGCTTAGTTTCAGATCGCCATAGGTAAAGGTGGTATAGCTTAAACCATACCCAAAAGGATAGAGCGGCTCATTAGATACATCCAGGTAATTGGAGCGGAACTTCTGGAACCATTTGCCTTGAGGCAGCGGCCGGCCGGTGTTTTTATAAGCATAGTAAATAGGAACCTGTCCCAGATTCTGCGGAAAAGTTGTACTGAGTTTACCAGAAGGATTAACATCGCCGAACAAAACATCAGCAATGGCGTAACCAGCTTCGCCTCCAGCAAACCAAACATTCAGAATAGCCGGAATGTTTTCACTTTCCCATTTCAGGGCGAGGGGTCTACCGGTAAACAGAACCAGGACTACAGGCTTGCCTGTTTTCATTAAGGCATTCAGCAATTCCTGTTGATTTTGGGGCAGGTTGATATCGGACCGGCTGGAGCTTTCGCCACTCATTTCAGCAGATTCACCCATGGCAGCAACAATTACATCGGCACCACTCGCTACACGAACCGCTTCAGCTATCATTTCAGATTCGGGGCGAGGATCTCTTTGGGTAGATTTGCCAAATACTCCTATTCTTGCATCGAGCATTGTATCTGTGACTATATTAGCACCCCTGGCAGTCACAATATTTACCTGGCTGCCCACCACGCTCTTTATTCCATCCATGAGCGATATAGCCTTGGAAAAGTCGGCGGCTACGCTCCAGGTACCAGGCATGTTTTCTTTGTTGTTGGCCAAGGGGCCAATGAGCGCAATAGTTCCTTTTTTCTGCAGCGGCAATACATTGTTCTGGTTTTTCAATAAAACAAATGTTTGAGCGGCAATCTGGCGAGCCTCCCTGCGGAAGGCATCGGTATATACTTCTGTTTTTGCCCTTTGGGGATCACAATAGAGGTATGGATCCTTAAACAGGCCCAATTTGTATTTGGCTTCCAGAATGCGGCGGCAAGCAGCATCTATTTGGGCTTGTGTAACTTTTCCTTGTTGCAAAGACTTTTTGATGGTGGTCAGGAACCCCTCTCCTACCATATCCATGTCTATACCTGCTTTTAGTGCCAGAGCAGACACTGTTTGCAGGTCACCCAGACCGTGGTCGATCATTTCGTTAATCGCAGTGTAGTCGGTTACCACAAATCCCTTGAAGCCCCATTGTTTGCGCAATACGTCGGTCATCAGCCATTTGTTGGCGCTGGCAGGAATGCCATCTATTTCATTGAAAGAAGACATCACACTTCCTACACCGGCATCTATGGCTGCTTTATAAGGAGGAAAGTATTCATTATACATCCGAACATGACTCATGTCGGTAGTATTGTAATCACGGCCAGCTTCGACGGCCCCGTAGAGAGCAAAGTGTTTGACGCAAGCCATAACGGTGTTGTTTTTGGAGAGGTCATCGCCCTGATAACCTTTTACCATTGCTTTGGCTATTTGGGAGCCCAGGTAAGGATCCTCACCATTGCTTTCGGCTATACGGCCCCAGCGCGGATCGCGGGCAATGTCGACCATAGGTGAGTAGGACCAGCAGATGCCATCTGCACTGGATTCAATGGCGGCAATGCGGGCAGTGCGCTCGATCAGCTGCATATCCCAGCTACAGGAAAGACCCAAAGGGATGGGGAAGACTGTTTGATACCCATGGATCACATCCATACCGAAGATCAGAGGAATCTTTAAGCGGCTGTTTTCCATAGCAACTTTCTGAACGTCCCTTATCTTTTCCACTCCTTTGATATTGAACAGGCCACCTACCTGACCATCTTTTATCTTTTGGGCAATGTTTGAGCTTGAGGCCTGCCCTGTGGTAATATCCCCGGCACCAGGTAAATTCAATTGGCCGATCTTTTCATCCAGTGTCATCTTAGCCATCAGGCTGCTGACGAAACGATTCATTTGGGCATCCTGGGTATTTTGGGCGACTGCATTTAATGAAGCGGCAGCAATCATTGTAATAAGCAGGGTTCTTGAAAGTTTCATATAGCGACTTTTAAGAGTTTACGTATGGTTCATTATGATCTATGTGTTCTTGAAATTACAACGTTCCTTCATTCTACTCTCACAGGTTTCGTTCTTGTTGAAATACCATTCTCATTGAAGGCTTCAATTGAAAAATAATAGGACTGGTCTACGGTCAGGCTTTTCAGGTCTAGGGAGTTATTGTCGTATATCATCCACGAACTGTATAGCTTATCAGGAGCGATACCCCAGAGGATATTATAACCTTGCGCGTCGGGAGATTTGTTCCAGCTAATCATGGCATCCCTGCGGTCAGTCTTACGTTGCACCGAAAAGTTCTTTACTACAGCCGGCGCTTTGCCTGTACCCATGCCAAAGACACGAAGACCGGAAATGGAGAGGTAAGGTGTTGGAACATGAATATTACGATAGCGTATGTACCTGACCGTTTGAAGAATACTTAATTCTACGTAATCGTTAGGCGTATCCTTAAAACTGTTTTCGCGGTCTACCAATCTTATCCAGTTCCTGCCGTCTGTAGAACCTTCAATTACATATCGATGGTGAAGGCCGGGTATTCTTCCATACATGTCGGACTTGTAATCGTGGTAATTCACCTGTATGGCATGCACTTTAGCCGGCTTTTGCAGGTCGATCTCTATCCATTGCTTGTCATCATTCTTTTCTGCTATCCAGAATGTCTTTACACTTTCATCCAACATACGTTCGGGTGCATATTCGCCTAATTGGGAAGATGCTTTTACCGGCTTTTTATAAGAGAGCAGCATCCAGCCGGTGAAGGTGCCTGACTTATCGCCGCTGCCCCCGAAAGGCCATGAGGCGGTTGCCGGAGCGAAGTGGGGATAGTCGCCAAAATAGGTATCACAATACATCAGGTCGTCCTTGTCGAAATAGGTGGGGAACATACAAAGACGTCTTTCCCAGCCGACGTTAACAGCAACAGCATTGGATGCGAAATGCCAGTACCTTCCCCCTGGGCCTACTACGGTACTGCCATGCCCGGCACCATTCATAAATCCGCCCGGTTTATAAGAAATGGGATTATTGGGTGCATAACGGTAAGGGCCAAGCGGAGCATCGGCTATGTATACACCATCACCATAGACGTTGAATTCCGTTCCGGGAGCGGCATACTGCATATAATACTTGTTGTTGTGTTTGGTGAGCCAAGGACCTTCAATGTATCCACCAAGAACGGTATCGGAGTGGTTCTCCCCAAAGCGTTCCCAGCCATGTTTTTTACCATCCAAGTTGAACAAGGCGTAGGTTGAGTCTGACGGACGGAATCTTTGTTCTTTATCCAATGTCTTAGCCCTGATGGGGAAGACATTGGATGATCCCCAAAACATGTATGCCTTTCCATCATCGTCTAAGAACAAGTCGGGGTCCTGGAGGTCGTTTAATATACCAAGCACAGCCTTCCAGTCTCCTTTTTTCGGATTGTCGGTATAGAGCAGGCTCATGGAGCCGGAGGGATCGCCGGCAACATACAATACAGAATCTTTATAATTAAAAGCTGCAGGCGCATTGCAGCCCTGGAAATACCATTTTTCAGGATTGATAAAAGTCCAGTTCAACAGGTCGGTGGAATGCCAGTAGCCCAGGGAACGGGTAACGAACATATAATATTCATCCCTGAAGCGAACCACGGCCGGGTCTGCACCAGAGCGATAGGAAATATTATTGTATGCATTGTAGATCATGTAGGTGTAATCCACATTGAGCGGATTACAATAGGTATTCATTTGGGTTGACTGGGCATGGGTTAGCGACTGAAGGCAACACAGATAAAGCAGACTAACTAATGTTCGCAAGCAATTAATGTTTTTCATTTTTCAACCTGGATTTTTAGGAATTGATATGACTTACCGTTTTGATTGAAATACACTTTATTACTTATAATTTATTCAATTATTATTCCTTCAGTTGCGGGCTTTCGAATCCTAGTTTTTTTAAACCGCTTTGTACTTCAGGGCAACTCATAAAGAGGTTCCATAATAATCCGGTACGGTAGTTTTCCATCATTACAACTATGGGTCCCTGGTCGATAGCAAGGTACCACTTCGGAAACCAGTTGTCGGTTTCGCTGAAGGCATCATAAAACCCATAAATGCCGTAGACAGAATTGCCTAAATTTTCATACCAATGTTTCATAGCCTGCATGGAGTATTCTGGTGTATAGGGCATGGAAGATAAAGCTGCGGTGGGGGCAATCACTCCCAGGTCATTTTTCTCATCAGGAGCATGCCCTGCATAACCTTTAACTGAATAACTGGAAGTCAGTCCCCAACTACCGGGGCCATAACCTTTAAACCCCTTGGAATTCTCCACACACCAGGCCCGGTTGATGAGTGCCTGATTTTTATTGTGCTCCCAATAATCTGCATAGCGGTCTTTAAGGCCACGGGGATCGAGGCCCAGGTAGGAGTAATGGGCCCAAAAGAGAGGGCCGCCATTGGGAGGGTCGCCCTGGTGGTGCAGTTTCAAGGTGAAGCCATACCGAACTATGGAGTCCTTGATCTTTCCATTCTGTGCCCAGCCTTCGTGGTATACCTCAGGAGGCACTCCATGTGTAGGTGAAGATGCGGCCAACACATACATAATGAGGCATTCGTTGTAACCCTTTACAGGGAAGTTCATTTCCCATGCATAGTTTGGCGACCAGTGCCAATACAGTACATTTTGTCCATTGCGATACCAGTTCCAGTCTACTTCCTTCCAGAGCTGGTCAATTTTTGCAGCCAGCGCTCTTTCCTGGGCATTGCCATCCTTTAGATATTGACGCACAGATAACAGGCCCTGGATCATAAAAGCAGATTCCACCAGGTCGCCTCCATCGTCTTTAGTACCGAAGGGCTTTACCTTGCCGGTCTCACCATATAACCAGTGCGGCCAAGCGCCGTGAAAGCGATCAGCTTTCTGGAGGAAGCTAACGATCTTCTCTAACCTATCTACACCCTGTTGACGGGTGATATACCCTCTTTCAATGCCTACCAATATAGCCATTACACCAAACCCACCGCCTCCGATGGTGACTACATTCTTGTCGTTCTGGGGATAAATATTGTCTACATGGAAACGCTCGCGGGCAAGTCCGCTGGTGGGTTCTGCCCCATCCCAGAAATATTGAAAAGTAGTGTGCTGCACGTCATTGTAAATGGCATCATACTCTTTGGGGATGCCAGGTTGTGTGGCTGCTTTTTTAGAAACTGAGCAGGCATTGAACACTGCTACGATGGTCAGATAAAAGACAAACGTCTTAAGCTTTCTCATGAGCATAATCGTTTAATGAAGATTCAACTTAATATAAGATGCTTTTTTTGGCCAGGATGCTGCAAGTAAGAAGATAGATGGTAGATGAGGGATGAGTTTGGAGTTTGGAGTTTGAAGTTAATGGGCTGTTGGAGCGCAGTTGATACGGAGTAGACAGGGAGTTACTAGGGAGTTCCTATGGAGTTACACTGCAGTAAGGTCTCCTATGTTTGTTTTTTGAAGCAGTATTTTTTGAGAGGAGTCGAGAAGGTCTGGGTAGTTTTGAGTCCATCAGTGAAAAAGGGTGAGCGTACAATTTAGGTCTAAGTAACCCCTGAGGGTATACTGTTATAGAGATTTTACCTCCCCT
>NZ_JAOTIF010000019.1 GCF_025628885.1 Paraflavisolibacter caeni
CCTAAACAGGCTGGCATACAGCCGCCTAAAACACAAAATTAAAGTAAAAATCTCTTGACTTTTAACACAGAATCTCTATAACATCTCTATAATGTCTCTATAAGATCACTGCAATGGGGTGGGAAAATGTTTGGAATGACGAATGCATCGAATTACGATTAGGACAAAGGGAATAGAAAAGATGATAGATGATGGTTGATAGTTGGTAGAGGGGATTTAGGGATTTCGGAATTTAGGGATTTTGAGATTTGGGGACGCTGAGGTAATTAAATACCAGATTGATTGAATTGTTTTATAGGCTTAGGTACGGTTTAATGTGGTGTAGGTTTGGAGTAAGTGCGGAGTAAGTAGGGAGCAGGTAGAGCGTGCGAGAAGTTTAGAAAATGCAATGGTGATTGGCGGCGATGTTCTAAATTTTCACTTACCAGTTATTGGAAGAATCGGCGAAATATAACAGGGTTGTTTAAACATTTTGGGTTTATGAGGATTAGAGAAGCTGAGATTTATGATATCAAACAGATACAGATTGTAAGAAATTCTGTATCAGAAAATGCTTTATCAGATCCAAAGCTGGTGAGTGATGAAGACTGTGAAGAATTTATTACGATTCGAGGAAAGGGTTGGGTTTGTGAAGTTGACCGGCAAATTGTAGGTTTTGCCATTGCTGATTTGAAGGGCAATAATATCTGGGCTTTATTTTTAAGGCCAGAGTATGAAAAGAAAGGTATAGGCCGACTACTACATGACACTATGCTTGAGTGGTATTTTAGCCAAACAAAAACAAAGGTTTGGTTAGGAACAGCACCCAATACAAGAGCAGAAACTTTTTACAGGAAAAATGGGTGGACAGAAGTTGGGACACATGGAAAGTGTGAAATAAAGTTTGAAATGACTTATAATGATTGGATAAACAAAAAGGGATAGTAGTTATATTGTCATTCAATAGGCGCAAAGCTGCCATCATGCTTTATCAAAAGTTGAAGAGAATAACTAACTTTCATCTATAAACTGAAAATAAGCTTAAGGAAGTAAATAAGGGTACGTGGTCATATGCTGCCCTGCCTTTCCCAACCTCATGAAACGTTGTTTGTTATTTAACTACTACTACCATGAATAACATCGACATCAATACAACTGTTCGGAAACTATACAGTCGCATTTTTAATTGGTATCAAGAAAACGGGAGTGCTGCATTGGAGAAGGTTATTCAATCAGTCCAGTCCTGGAAAGATGGCAATGAAATTATAGCTGAATACAAATATGCGTTAGAAGAAATGCCTCGACCAGAAAATGCTACTCTTGAGGAAATATACCTGGTTGCTGATAAAGTTATAGTTGGGATTTTGGAAAGAAATTATTCTGAAAATGTTGGTGATGACCTTGTATTAGGAAACGTAGCAAGAATTATCACAGAGTTATATAAGGAGATAAAGAAGCAGGAGACGGCTGAACAATTGAAAGACAGCTTTTACACTGTTATGGATTATGATATTCAGGATGATTTTGAATATTTTGAAAAGGCAGAAGAAGTTTACAAAAGCGTTTTGCTTGACAACGATAAAAATATTGGAGGACGGGTTGCCTTAGCTGATACAAATTGGGAGTTGCAGAAATTAAGTAATGACAACAGCCAATTATTTTTCAGAAAACCAGTAGCATTAAACTTTGAAGAAGTTGATGAAGCAAATAATTTATATCAATTGGCTATAGATGGAAAAATTTCAATCACTAATATAACAGTAAAGACATGGCCTGGACTACAGAAATAACAATTAAAAATACGAGTCACTCAAAAGTCAGGTGCAAGGTCAAGAAGGGACAGGTTTTTGAAAATAAGAAGGTAGGGACTGGCCTACAGAATGTAGCTGCAGCAAAGGATTATATTTTCGACCTGCAGCCCAACTCAACTCAAGTCGTTCAGATTGAAGTATTATGTATTAACCAGAAATTAAAGTCACCTGAGGGCTTATTAAACATTACAAATTATGTGGTGAATAAGGAATTTCATACACAAGAGGATTTATGGTCCGTTATGAACAAAGTATAAACCAACAAGCATGGCAGAAAATTCAATTGAGACTCTCGAAATTTATATTGATTACGACCGATTAAAAGCACATGATGTAGCAACGTTGTTATCGAATCTGTCATTCGTTTCAACTAAAATCGCAGAAGATTATTTTTCTAGATTTGATGATTATCAAGGAGAAGACCTTCCTACTTTGGACATTGAAGCCGTAAATACTGGTGGTTCCATCAAGTTTATTTTCGTTGAAGGATGGAAATTGAAAATCACCAATAGTGAAGACGCTGATATTGTAGTCGGCATCCCTAAAAAACTTGGCATACCAATTCTCATTGGATACTTATTCCTATACATGGCTAACAGTTATCAAGATTTTAAAAATACACAGCTAGATAACAGACTTAAAGAAATTGAGATACAACTTAAAGAAGTTGAATTGTCAAGAGCATTATCATTCAATAATGAGACAGAGAAGCAAGATACTTTCAGGCTTGCTTCATACTATATTGACCATAAAATTCCAGAAATCAAACCTGTTCTTATTGACACTATAAAATCAGTTCTAAGAAACCCAGACTTCACATCATTCAGGGTGAACGATACAGAAATAAAAAATTCCAACAGGCCATAAACATCACAGATATTAGCTTGACTGCAGTTTCCATTATTGCATTGACAAGTGTATTCCCCAGTATAAATGGGTAGACTTTGTCAACGAGGTTTTGAATGGCAATAGTGGCAGCGCATGAATATGTGTACAGCGGCATCATCGCAATGTGCCTTTAATTGGAGCAACTACTTATACTTCGGCTTTTTTTCTTAATTCTTTGTACCAGTCTTCGTTTTCGACGCCTTTCATGGCTGGGTGTTGCATGTAAAAGATGGGGGTGAATAGTTTTTTTTCGATGCAGTTTTTGAAATGGTAAGTTGCTTTTTCCCGATCGCCTAAGCCCCAGTAGATCATGCCAAGGTCTCCGTCCAATACAGTATCTGGCTCTTCGGCATGGCGTTGGTGGATCTTCTCAATACACTCCATTGCTTTTTCTGATTGTCCCAGCTTTGCATATGCGAATCCTAAAATATTTACTGCTTTGAGTGGGTGATTGACCAACCGGTGCACTTCTTCAAACAGATGGAGTGCTTTTTGCCAGTCGCCTTTTAAGCCATTAGCCCAGCCTTTTATTTCTATGGCTACGCGCATATGTGGACTCATTTCCAATACTTTGTCTGTCTGGCGTATGGCATCATCATAGCGATCTGCATAAAGGTAGGCTTCGCCCAGATAGATATTTAGTATAGGAGAAAGAGGGTCTAATTTTATTGCTTTTTCCATCATAGTAACGGCTTCATCCTTTTTGCCTATACCTATGTAGTAATACCAGAGCAACTGGTAGGCTTCCATGGCTGAAGGATTTAAACGAAGAGCAGTTTGCAGTTCTTCATAGGCCTTTTCCCACTTCAGTTCGTAGAAGAGGTAAAGGCAGGCTCTTGCTATATGACCTTCGGAAATAGAGTGGTCAATTTCCAGTGCTTTTCTGCTGTAATTGTCCACAATCTCGAATGCTTGGGGCGTTTTTAGTTGTCCTGAAACACCCAAATAGCCATAAATGTTTGCTATCATAGCATAAGCCTGGGCATAGTTAGGTTCGATGGCAATCGCCTGGCCGAAATATTCAATGGCTTTACGGCCGTCTGCGGGGGTCAACTTATGCCAGAAGTGCATGCCTTTGAGGTAAAGCGTATAAGCTTCCATGTTGTATGTTGGCGCTTTTACCAGGTGGCTCTCTTTGTGGGTGGGCAATAGATTCTCTCTTAGCCTGTTTGCAATGATACTGCTGATCTCGTCCTGCACTTCAAAGATATCAGTAAGGTTGCGGTCGTAGTTTTCGCTCCAGATGTGGTAGCCATCAGCTGCATTGATCAACTGGGCTGTAATGCGTACGCGGTTGCCTGCTTTGCGCACGCTACCTTCCAGGATCTTGTCGACATTTAACCTGATGGCGATATCGCGAATGTCGTCGTTCTTTCCTTTGAAGGCAAAGACAGATGTGCGGGAGGTGACCTGCAAGCCTTCCACTTTCGTGAGGGCATTAAGGAGTTCTTCGGTTATGCCATCGCTGAAGAATTCATTGTCGGGGTCAGCGCTCATATTTACAAAAGGGAGCACGGCAAGGCGATTAACAGGAAGTTTTGTCTTGCCTTCCAATTCGTGACGGGCCGGGACCACGATGCCTGTATTTGCAATAGCGAAAATGCGAACAGGTTGTTTTACATTCTTTAGTTCAAAATAGCCGACCTCGCGGACCAGGATGTCTTCCTGGTTTTTGATATCGTCGTATACCTTTTCTGAAACTAATATACTTCCGGGCGCTCCTAAAGATTCGATGCGGGATGCCAGGTTGACGCCATCACCATAGATGCTTTCTTCTTCCAAGATCACATCGCCAGTATGGATGCCAATACGTACATCTACTTTGGGTTCTTGCTGTAACAATTTTTGTATCTGGATGGCACAGTTTACGCCATCAATGGCGCTGTTGAATAGTGTGAGTGTGCCATCGCCATAATACTGTAGGATCTTTCCGCCGTACTGAGGTACGGAGGTATCGAGCACCTCTTTCATATGCCTGCGCTTTTGCCGGGCTAACTGTTCATTATCCTGCATCAGGGCGGTGTAGCCTGTCATATCGGCGAAGAGTATGGCTGCGAGTTGGCGCATGCTCTAAAATTAGCACATTAGTTCATTAGATCATCCTTAAAAACGGGACAGGTGGTGCTAATGTGCTAATTTGAAAATGATCGTGGCGGGTGGTATTGGCAGCGTTTTACATCACATTACCTGCTTTAGAATTTCCCTGTGGCTGCTTTCAATGTGTGGTTTGAACTCTGCGTACCATTTCTGCCATTCTTCTTTGCCCATCTCCTCGGTGAGTGATTTTTCGAAGTCGGCGAGCGAATTGTAGCTTTCTTCAAAAATGAGACGATAGGAATCGCCGGTAAAGTCAGTAAGCATGCGGGCTTGTTGGTCCATTGGCATCAGCTTTCTTTTTACGGCGTCATCTACTAAGGCTTTAACATCGCGGTAGTGACCAAATTTTAATTGGAAAATGTCGCGGATAATGTACATAAACCAGGTTTTAGAGGTTAGAAATTACCTGGTACGGCGTGGGGTGTTTTGTAGGGAACGGGAAGGTAAAGTTAGGGAACGTTTTGAATGACGAATGGGGAAAAAAGATGGTAGATGATAGAGGGGAGAGTGGAGGGAGTCGGAGGGGAGAAGGGATGTTTTAAGTTAGTATTATCAAGAGGGTGGTAAGGATTTCTGGAGGAATGGCTACTTTAGCAAACCTGAAATTTAATGAAATGTCTGTTGAAGTAAGAGGATTAACTAAGGTTTATGGTTCGCAGAGGGCTGTGGACAATATTTCTTTTAGTCTTGCAAAGGGTGAGATCGTTGGTTTTCTTGGACCTAACGGAGCCGGGAAGTCTACTACGATGAAGATGATCACTGGCTACCTGGAGCCCGATGGTGGTCAAATCCATGTGAGCGGCATCGATGTGCAGCAGTCGCCATTGGAGACAAAGAAGAGAATTGGTTATTTGCCTGAGTCGAATGCTTTGTATTATGATATGTATGTGCGGGAGTACCTTCAGTTTATAGCGGGTATTCACCATGTGGCCGGGGCAAGGGTTCAAGTGGAGCAGGTAATTGAAACTGTTGGCCTGACACCTGAGAGCAATAAAAAAATTGGCCAGCTTTCAAAAGGTTATAAGCAACGTGTAGGTATTGCAGCTGCCCTGTTGCACAGCCCGGAGGTGTTGATCCTTGATGAGCCTACCAGCGGATTGGATCCTAATCAAATTGTAGAAATCAGACAAGTCATTAAGGAACAGGGAAAGGATAAGATCGTTCTTTTTTCTTCACACATACTGCAAGAGGTAGAAGCTATTTGCGACCGTGTTATTATCATCAACAAGGGGAAGATCGTTGCCGACGATCAGCTTTCCAACCTCAGGAAGCGAAGCACGACCAATGTTGTGAAGGTGAGCTTCCAGGAGCCCCTGGAGGCAGAATGGCTGAGGCGATTGCCTGATGCAAAAACTATCACTAAGGTGGATACATATACCTGGAGCATTGAAACGGATCAACCGGATGCTTTGAGGAAGGAGGTATTAGAAATGGCGTTGCAACACAACCTGAATATCAATTCGCTGCAGAATGAGCGCCAGAGTTTGGAGGAGGTGTTTAGGTTGTTAACATCAGCAAATAATGGATAAAGAGAAAGACCAGGAAAGGACAGATGCATAAAATCTAAGGGTATGTAGTTTATATTTCAGGCGACCTGTTGCTGCATTTTTTAAATTTGCAGATTGAATATTTATTTAAAAATATCGTTGTTTCATCAACAATTCCAGAGCCTAGCCTAATGGTTGGAGAAGTATGATTTTCCGCACCTAGTTAACTTGAATGACTCATTTAATGGTACTCCGTGTAAAACGAATCATTTTTTCATTTTAAACCATTTGTTATGAGTACACAGGTTGCTGCCTCCAATGCGATCATTACCCGCGAACTATTTGATGCTTTTTTACGTGGTGATATCCCTTACATTCTCAACCACCTGGATGAGAATTGCCAGTGGAATGTCATGGGCGCTCCATTACTTCCTCATGCAGGGAAGTACATAGGTAGTGGTACAGGTCTTTTCTTTACCAAACTGAATGAAGATTTTGAGTTTCCCACTTTTGAAGTACAGGACATTTACGAGGTTAATGACACTGATGTGATCACTACTGGTCATATTGTAGCCAGGTCGATAAAGACAGGTAAGACGGCAGAGTCTCCGTTTATGATGCTGAACCGGTATAAGAATGGTAAAGTTGTTTACTTCCAGAATTATGTTGATTCTGCAGCACTGGCGCAAACGTTAAAATAGTTTTGTTATGAAATTAGAGAGTAGTGACTTTAAACATGGGGAAGCAATTCCATCGGTTTTTACCTGCCAGGGAGAGGATAGGAGCCCGTCGTTGAAAATTTCGGATGTGCCGGCAGAGGCGAAATCGTTGGTGCTGATTTTGGATGATCCTGATGCTCCGAATGGGAGGTGGGTGCATTGGCTGGTTTGGAACATTCCACCAGAGACTGGGGGTATTGACGGAAATCATGTTCCCAAGGAAGCAGTGCAGGGGAAAAATTCATGGGGCCGAACAAGCTATGGAGGTCCATGTCCTCCTTCTGGTACTCATCGCTATTTTTTCAAATTGTATGCGTTAGACGAGATGCTTTCGCTTTCTTCTGCAGATGTGAAGGCGCTTGAGAAGGAAATGGAGCCGTACATTATTGATCAAAGTGAGTTGATGGGGACTTACAGTAAAAAGTGAATTCAGAAGCCTATTTTTTGATTTTGACAGCGGATTTTTAAAAAGCTTTAAATTACATACTATTCGACTCATCTAATACTGTTCTATGGATAGGGGACACCGCCATCTCGCCGCTATTCTATTTACTGATATTGTAGGCTATACCGCCATGATGCAGCATGATGAACAGCTGGCAATGGAGGCTGTAAAACGCCATAAGAAAGTATTAGAGAAAAACGTGGCCGCCAATGAAGGTCAAGTGATGGATTATTACGGAGATGGCAGTTTAAGTATTTTTCGTAGTGCTAATGATGCGGCCAAATGTGCTTTATATGTTCAGAAAGAATTACGGATACCTCCGGAGGTGCCTTTGCGGATCGGTTTACACATTGGGGAGATCATATTTGAAGAAGGCAATCCATTTGGTACAGGTGTTAATGTTGCTTCCCGCATTCAGTCGCTGGGTATAGCCAATTCTGTTTTATTCTCCAAAGAGATCTGCGATAAAATCAAGAGCAATCCCGAATTCAAGATCGTTCCTCTTGGTGTGTTTGAGTTTAAAAATGTAGAGGAACCAATGGAAGTGTATGCCCTTTCCAATGAAGGGCTTGTGGTGCCCTCCAAGGAAGAGATGATGAAAGAAGGGAAGCTGAAGAAGGAGGTGGGCCAGGAAAAAGTAACTTCCCTGAAGAAGGTGATCCTGGTAGCTTCTATTGCTTTGTTGGTGATTTCTTCTCTTTTTTATGTGTATGCTCGTTTTATTTATAAGCCCCCTTTTCCCAATAAGGACAATTCTTTGGCTGTTCTCTATTTTAATAATATGAGTGGCGATCCAAGGGAGGAGTATTTCAGTGATGGCATTACTGAAGAGATCATTTCAAGGCTTTCTATGATCAAAGGGCTGCGGGTGAAAAGCCGCACTTCTGTGTTGGCCTATAAAGGGAAGGCCAAGAGTGTGAAAGAGATCGCAAAAGAACTTGGTGTTAAAAATATACTGGAGGGGAGCATCAGGAAACAAGGGAACCAGTTGCGGGTTACGGCGCAATTGATCAATGCTCAAACTGATGAAAATATATGGTCGTTCAGTTATGACGAACTTCTGCAGGATATTTTCCAAGTGCAATCGGATATTGCCCACGAGATTGCATCCAAGTTCCAGATCAAGTTATCCGATGCCACATCCAAGAAGCTGGAAACGCCATCGACCACCAGCACAGAAGCTTATGACAAGTTTTTGAAAGCGATCAGTTTATCATTTGTAGAATGGGGGTTAGGAGGACCGCAAACGAACAGGCTAAAAGCTATTGAGTTATTAAGGGAGGCAATCAAACTTGATCCTGATTTTTCTAATGCATACTCTTTGATGAGTACCAGTTTTGCCTATTATAGTTTTGATGCTGATAATCCCAAACGCTGGCTTGACTCGGCAGAAATACTGGCGCGGAAGTCTATTACGTTGAGGCCGGACCGGGAATACGGGTACAGTGCCCTGGCTTTTGTTTTTGAAAGCAGGGGCAACCTTGATGAGGCTTTAAAATGGCTGGATAAGGTTCATGAAATTGCGCCTTATTCGGCTGCTGGCTGGGCCAGTGCTATTTACCGGAGAAAGAAAGAATATGGCAAGGCTTACGAGTGGGTGATGAATGCCATTGAATATGATCCTTCAGAACCGCAGCATTACCTGGCCAAAGGATTTATCTTTTATGATTTAGGCTTGCTGGACTCCATGAAAAATTACATTGATGTTGCCATGGGTATAAAGCCGGAGTCGATAGATATAGAAAACTCAGCCTCCAACTATTACCTGCGTACCGGCAACCTGGAGGAATACAGGCGTGTCAACCGTTATAAGATGGCCAATGATGAAAAAGAGTTTAATTACCAGATGGCCATCTTCTACCTGTTTCAAAGGGATTTTAAGACAGCTGATTCTTTATACCAAATTTCTTCGCATCCTGATGATATGGATGCCGGCCTTGCCAAACTCAGGTTGGGGCAAACAGAGCAGGGTAAGCAGTATCTTAACAAGTCCATTGAGCGCAGGTTGCGTTTTTTGGGCTTTGATGCTGTATGGCACAACTTTGACATCTGCCGGGCTTATGCAGCGATGGGGGATATGCGCTTTGTTGAATACTGGGAAAGGGCTGTAAAAAATGGCTGGCATGATTACCTTTTTATACTGCAGGATCCCTTCTTAGACAGCGTGAGAAATAATCCTGAGTTTATCAGGTTAAAGAGAGAAGCAGAGCAAAGGAATGAGCAGTACAAGGCAGATTTAAGAGCGGCGATAGAAGCACGGGAGGGGAGGAAAGATGATAGATGATAGATGGTAGAAGGGAACTGGCTGGGTGTGAGTAGGAGTAAAAGGGGTTAATGGGTGAGTAGTCATCATCAAAATACAGTTGATATTGGGTTTATGGGGGATGTGATGATAGGGCGGCTGGTGAATGACAGTATCCGTCGGCATGGTTATGCTTATCCCTGGGGAAACCTGTTGCCACATCTTCATTCGACAGACCTGAATTTCATAAACCTGGAAACTACGTTTACGACCTGCGAAGATGCTGTTTTAAAGACCTTCAATTTTAAGTCGGACCCCGATCATGTAGCAGTATTACATGAAGCGCGTATAGATGCTGTAACTATTGCCAATAATCATATCGGAGATTTCGGGATCCAGGGTATGATGGATACCATCGAGGTGTTAGACAAAGCTGGTATTCCGCATACAGGTGCTGGCATTAATGCAGCTGAAGCATCCCGCCCGGTTTATATTTCCTGTAATGACCTTCATATTGCATTTCTTGGGTGCACTGATAATGAACCTTCCTGGTGTGCTATGGATGATTATCCTGGTATCAATTATGTTGAGGTTGGGAATATTAATAAGATCAGAGCCCAGATTGAGTCAATCAGGCATGATGCTGACCTGGTTATTTTATCTATTCACTGGGGGCCTAATATGCGTGAGCGGCCATCGAAAAAATTTATTGAATTCGCCCACCAGATCATAGATGCAGGAGTTGATATCATTCATGGTCATAGTGCACATATTTTTCAAGGGATTGAGCGGTACAAGGAAGGATTGATCCTTTATGATACAGGTGACTTTATTGATGACTATATGGTTGATCCCATATTGCGTAATGATCATTCTTTTTTGTTTTTATGTACAGCTGGGGCGCACAAGGTTTATGATCTCCGCCTGATTCCTGTTGTTATTTCTGATATGCAGGTAAATGTGGCGGAAGGAGAAGACCGGGAGTGGAGTGAAGGGAGAATGAAACGAATGACGAATGACAAGTGACGAATGGGAGAGGGGATGAGCAGGGCAAAGTGGGAAAAATATTGCCTAATGGTAAGGGGAGAGAAGGAAGGAGAGTGAATAATAATAAAAACAGCGGTAGAGTTTACCGCTGTTTTTGAATGAATGAAGCATTCTGTAATTATGTTTGAAGTATTGCTGTTTAATTAATACTTCTATTGTTATAAGCCTCTCTCTATTAATTCTAATACCCGCTATCCTGATAAAGCCTCGTTCATTAAAAGAGCCTGACTATTGGGATATGTCCTTTAGAATATATCCAATTTTCATTGGGTATTGATGTAATTACAGAACGCCTGCAATTAATAAGTGCCGAAAAGCTGTTTTCACCTTTAAGCTCTAAATAACCGTTTCATAGTAGTGAAAACTTCTCACTGCCTTAAGCACTTTGTTTAATGATGCCCTCCTGCTTATTCACACCAACATTGTCTAAATAATCACTGCTCAGGGCTATTTTCATAAGGTTTCGAACTTTAAAGAGCTGTACAGATTTATTATGCTAAGCCAATCTAAATACTAAAATCAACTACACCATACCATAAATAAACAATTATGCCAAAAAAATGGGGAAGCTGAACCGTTCAAACTACGAATGGTTCGAATCCGCCAGAGGCGGACAAGTTGCGATTGATGAATGGGGAGAGGGGCATCCTGGAAGTTTGCCAGGATCTTTATTGTTAATTGGATTGGTTTGTCCAAACTTCGAGCTCTACATTATACCCGATATCGAAATACCTGATGATTCTTGTAGATTGATATTTTCCTGTTGGCTGATGATCCTTGCCATCAGAAACGATTTGGAAATAATGTTGCTCTGTTTTTACAACCTTAAAGATGTTTTCGGTATGGAGAACAGATTTATCAATGTACCGAAGTTGGTCTCCTAAACATACGTTCTGGCCGGGATGAAGGTGTTTCCACATAGGACTTAATTTTTAGTTAAACATCAGGGTAAACGAATTTTAGTTGAAAATATATTATTGTGTAATTGAAAAAAAATTACATAGCGAAAAAGTTGATTAAAGCCAAAAAAACTTTATAACAGATTAGGCGATAACTCTTAAAAAGGAAGTGGCGCCCGGACCGAAGTTGTTGCACCGGGGCGCCAGGTAATTATTTAATCTGCAGTTGCGCCTTTTTCGCCGACGAACCATTGTTCTTTATTTTTGAACAGGACGTTGAATGTTGTCAGGGAGCCGTAGATGCGTGTGATGTATTGCTGGATGTTAACTTTTTCGTCGTCAGTCAGCTTTTTATGGGCGTTGATCTGTTGTTCTAAAACACGTAGCCTGTCGCGCAGCATTACAATTTTGTGGAAGAAGGCTTCGATAGGAATGTCTTTGGGTTTGAGTGATTTATCAGCAGGTTGCAAGATCATGGTGCCGCCCTGCCAGCGATCGCCAATGGATACTACTTCATTTACACCACCCCACAAGCGTAGAATTTTTAATAAGGATTTTTCTACTTCTGAATGTGTCTCAATTTCTTCTGTAACATTTTCAGGTATGATCTCTTCGAGGTTGGTATCGTTTTTATCAATCTCCTTCACTCCATGATAGATGAAAGAGATAAGGTAAGTAGCGTAGCGAACGCCTACAATAACGCCGGGGCCATATTGTGTATGTTGCAAACGGGTGCCGATGCCTAGGTTTAGTTGATCCATAAGAATGAGTTATTAAGGTGAAGATGTCAAATGTAAAGAGCGAATGGTGAATGGTTAGTGTTGGGCGGTAGCTTTTTGTTTCATGAACATCTTGTATGATTCTTTGATGTATAACTGGAAGTCGTAGTCATTGCTATAAAGGGTGAATTCGTAAGTAGGCCGGTAGAGGGCCATGAACCTGTCCAATTCTTCGTCTGCCAAGTTTGTTAACCGGCGTACCAATGCTTTATTGAATCGGTGGTCGATGGATTTATCCTGTTCCTGTTGCAGCAGGCGTTCCTGGAAGCGTAACATGCTTTTATTTTTCCGGAACTGGAATGAGCGGATCACTTCATCCAAATTAATGCCGGCACCTGTTTGCCCGATAGAAGTCATGTTTTCGAGATTGGGCCTCCTGTAGTCGAAAACTTTCGCATAGTCGAGCCGGTTTTGTATTGAATCCTGTTTGTAGTTGCGGGGTTGGACTTTTACTTCTTTTAAAACCGTGATCGCGACCTGTAATGAAATGTCGAACTGTGTGACATCAGCGATTTTGAGTACCGGGAATTTTATAGTGGGTTTGCCGAGATAAGAAAACCAAATAGAATCTTTTTCACCAACTGAAATGGAGTAATGGCCATTGGCATCGGTAACTGTTCCGTTTCCGCTAGTGCTCATTACCGAAACTGATATCATAGGAAAGGAGCGGCTGCTATCGTAAACGGTTCCCTGAACTTTGTATTGTGCCTGTGCCTGACTGGCGATCAATAGGATGCAAGCACAACACAAAGTTTTAATATGTTTTATGAGTTGATTCAAAAGACACTTTGTCGGGCAAGTAACGAAACAAAATGCAAATGCAATGTAAAATGATGGCAAATGGATTGCGCCTTATTCTGTTAAGGCTGCATAGACAAGGGCTTTGAATTTCTCGTGGATGTCGGCCTGGCTGTTGGGGTATTTGTTCAGGAACAATTGGGCGACAATTTTTTCTTTGGGATCGATCCAATAAGTAGAACTGAACATGCCTCCCCAGAAGAATGAGCCTGGTGAAAGCGAGGATTTGCCGCTATTGGCTTCGGAAACCACTTCAAAGCCAAGGCCGAAGTAATTTCCCGAGTGGAAAGAAATTTGTCCGATCTGGTTGGAGGTCATCATGCGTATGGCGGCTTTGCTTAGAATGCGTTTTCCATTGAGTGAGCCGCCGTTTAAAAGCATTTGCATGAATAAGGCATAATCATAGGCTGTAGAAGAAAGTCCGACGCCGCCAGAATAGTAGGAGCCATTGTGTGCAGGGTAGTCTGTATAGAAATTCCCATTTAACTTATAAACAGCAGGCGCTTTTTGTAGTTTTTTGTCTGAGTCTTTGCTTTCTGTATATAAGGTTACCAGGCGGGCTCTTTTGGATGACGGCAGATAAAAATAGGTGTCCTTCATTCCCAGCGGTTCAAAAATGCGTGTGCGGAAGAATTGGTCCAGGCTCATACCGCTGACCACTTCGATCAAATAGCCCAGAACATCTGTATTAAGGCCATAAGTCCATTGTTCTCCAGGCTGGTGAAAGAGCGGCAGGCCTGCAAGGATCTTTATTTTATTACCCAGCACCATGGTATCTGCTACACCGATGCCGCCCACTACGCCAGCTTTGGCGTAAATCGCGTTCATTTTAGGATTGCCTATTTGGGCATAACCAATGCCAGATGTGTGTGTCAGCAGCTCACGGATCGATATCTCTTTTTTAGCCGGGATGGTTGTATAGGTAGTATCCCCTTCGTTGTACTTATCCAGCACTTTAGGATTTTTGAATTCAGGGATATATTTAGAAACAGGGTCATCCAGCAGCAGTTTGCCTTGTTCGTACAGCATCATCACACCGACGGAGGTGATAGCTTTTGTTTGGGATGCTATGCGGTAGATGGCATCCTTAGCAAGGGGCGTTTTGGTTTCGAGGTCGTTGTAGCCAATGCTTTTATGGTAGATGATTTTGCCATCCTTCATAACAAGTGCTGTAGCACCAGAGATCCATTGTTTGTCAACATACTCTTGTAATACTCTGTCAATCTGCGACAATCGTTCTACGGATACTCCCATAGAGGCTGGAGAAGCCGAAGGCAGTTGCCAATCTTTAACTGAGGTTTGTGCCTGTGAAGACAGGAACAAGATCAACAAGGAAAAAGCAAGGATTTTTCTCATTTGTTATGATTTGGTCACTAAGATAGGTTAGTCAGAAGTTCTTCTATGACGACCGGATAATGTTTGTGTTCGAGGGCGTGAATCCTTTCTGCCAGCATTTCCGGTGTATCGAAAGGGTGTACGGGGCATTGGGCCTGGAAGATGATGTCGCCATTATCATAATGTTCGTCCACATAATGAATGGTAATGCCACTTTCTGATTCTTTGGCATTGACCACAGCTTCATGGACAAAGCTGCCATACATTCCCTTTCCGCCATATTTAGGCAGCAGGGCGGGGTGTATATTAATAATGCGATTACGGTAAGCGTCTATCAATGCCTGGGGGATTTTCCATAAGAAGCCTGCCAGAACGATGAAGTCAATTTTTTTTTCCAGTAGTACAGGCACATAGCCATCTTCCTTAAAGAAGCGTTCTTTATCTATTAATAATGTAGGAATGTTTTCTTTTTCGGCAATCCATAATACGCCTGCTGTAGGTTTATTAGAAACGACCAGTGCGACTTCAGCAGTTCCGTTGTTGGTATGGTGGAAATGTTCAATGATCTTTTGGGCGTTACTCCCTGCTCCGGATGCAAATATTGCGATTTTTTTCATGTGAGAATAAATGTAGAAATATTACGATTTCAAGTATGAAAATGCCTGATCAGAATAATTTATAGACATGATTTTCATCTGACCAAATTATGACAAACTTACGAGAGGGCCAGCAGGGAAAAGGTCAAAAATCTTCTGAAATGCAGGCTGGGCTTGGGTTAAAAAAATTTTAAGAGCCGTTGCTTTTTGTAAAATTCCTGTCATATTTTTGCACCCGATTTAGGAATTTTTCCACATTTTTAGCGAAGCATTATGATTTTTTTTAAACCCAATGCTAAGAAGATTGCGCTGACGGGGATTGTTTTTCTTCTTTCATTTACGGCAGTATTAGCTCAGGATGGTAAACAGTTGTTCGCTGCAAACTGTCAAACTTGTCACTCACTTACAAAGGATCTGACGGGTCCGGCTTTAGCAGGTGTTACTGAAAGGGGGCCTTGGGGCGACCGCAAGAATTTGCATGCCTGGGTGCATAATCCGGCAGCTTTTATGGCAAACAATGCCTATGCAAAAGGTTTGCAGGCGAAGTTTGGTTCTGTGATGCCTAGTTTTCCGCAATTGGCTGAAAAAGATATCGATGCGATCATTGACTATGTAATGACGCCTCCTGCTCAGCCTACTGGTGGTGAAGCTACCGCCGGAGGTCAAGCGGCTGCTGAGGAAGAGGCTTCGAACAAGAATGCTATCATCTTTGGTATTATTTCTATTATATTGGCTTTGATTGCCCTGATCCTGATGCAGGTAAACAGCGGACTGAAAAAGCTTTCAGATGACAAGGAAAATATTGTTCGTCCTGAGCCTGTACCATTCTACCGCAATAAGGTCTATATCGCAATGTTTGCATTGGTGTTGTTTGTAGTTGGAGGTTATTTAGTTGGAAAAGGTGCGATCAACCTGGGCCGTCAAAAAGGTTACCAGCCTGATCAACCCATTGCCTTCTCTCATAAGGTGCATGCCGGTGTGAACCAGATCAACTGTTTGTATTGCCATGGCAATGCGTGGGAGAGCAAGCATGCAGCAATTCCGTCTATGAATGTTTGTATGAACTGTCATAAGGCTATCTCCACTTATGAGAAAGGGCCGAAGCTTTATCATCCGGACGGAGAAGAGATCAATGGTACAAATGAAATTGCGAAGTTGTATAAATATGCAAATTATACAGCAGGACAGCCTTGGGATGCATCCAAAGCGAAACCGGTTGAGTGGGTAAAGATCCACAATCTTCCTGATCACGTTTTCTTTAGTCATGCTCAGCACGTTAATGCAGGGAAGGTTCAGTGCCAGACCTGTCATGGAAATATCCAGGAAATGGATGTTGTGAAACAGCAAGCTGAATTAAGTATGGGATGGTGTATCAACTGTCACAGAGAGACCAAGGTTAACTTCAACGATAAAGCGGATGGATCCGGTAATAAGTTTTATAGCATATACGAGAAGTTCCATAACGACCTGAAGAGTGGCAAAATGGATAGCGTGACGGTTAAGGATATCGGTGGTCTGGAATGTCAAAAGTGTCACTATTAAGCCCGGGTTTCCTGCAATGGGAAGTTTGGATGGGTATGCATCATAGTTAAAATGTTCTTTAATAATAATTTTTGTATCTAAACACTTCCGGTAAACCGGAGGGTATAAAAAAGTCTCCGCTAAAGGCGGATTGGGGGTACATATGAGCGATAAAAAGTATTGGCAAAGTTTCGCTGAGCTAAACGATAAGGAAAATTTTCAAAAAAGAAGTCAGGATGAATTTCTGGAGGATCTTCCTTTTGAAGATCAGGATGGAAAAGGTTGGCTTGACGCCAAGTCTCCGCGTCGTGATTTCCTTAAGTATTTAGGTTTCAGCACGGCTGCAGCGACTATTGCAAGCTGTAAACAGCCAGTAAGAAAAGCGATTCCTTACGTTAACAGGCCAGAAAATGTAGCACCAGGTGTTGCAAAGTATTATGCTACTACTTATGTGCAGTCCGGTGATGTATTGCCCATCGTAGCCAAGGTGCGTGATGGCCGTCCTATCAAGATTGAAGGAAACGATCTTTGCTCTTATACCAAAGGCGGAACTTCTGCAAGGGTACAGGCTTCTGTTCTGGACCTGTACGATACCAACCGTCTTACACATCCGAAACAAAAGACTGGTGACAAGTTCCAGGAAGTACCTACTTATGAGCAGCTGGACAAGTTGGTAACCAGTGCTTTATCTGGTTTGGGTGGTGCCCCGGTAGTTTTACTCACCGGAACAATTGTTTCTCCTTCTACCCAACAAGTTATTTCTGAATTTTTAGGAAAATATCCAGGCAGCCGCCATGTTCAGTATGATGCAATGTCATACAGTGGTATGCTGTTGGCCAATGAAGCCTCATTTGGAAGAAGGGCTATACCTTCTTACCGTTTTGACAGGGCTAAGGTTATTGTTAGTTTGGGTGCCGACTTCCTCGGTACCTGGCTGAACCCTGTAGAATTCGGACGTGCCTATTCTTACAACCGTAAGATTGATGAGCGTAATCCTCAAATGAGCAAGCATTACCAGTTTGAGAGCTACCTGAGCCTTACTGGTTCCAATGCTGACGAACGTTATTCACACCGTCCATCAGATACAGGTGCAGTAGCACTTGCATTGTATGCTGCTTTAGGCGGACAGGTTGCAGCTCCATCTATTGCTGATGAGAAGTTGCGCCAAGGTATACAGAAAGCTGCAGCTGATTTGAAAGCCAACAGTGGCGCCGCTTTAGTTGTATGCGGAAGCAACGATCCAAATGTTCAATTGGTAGTAAATGCCATTAACAGCGCTATCGGTAGTAATGGTTCTACTATCGATTGGGCACAACCTCTTCTTGTAAAGCAAGGTATTGATAAAGACATGGTTGACCTGGTTGGGCAGATGAATGCCGGACAGGTAGGAGCCTTGTTGGTCTATGATGCCAATCCTGCTTATGAATACTTTGACAGTGCTGCTTTCATCAATGGTTTGAAGAAAGTGAAGCTGTCTGTTTCATTCAATGAAAAGATGGATGAAACCACGTTGTTGTGTAATTATTCTGTACCGACTCATCACTTCCTGGAAAGCTGGGGTGATGCTGAGCCCAAAGCTGGTTACATATCCTTTATGCAACCAACTATTGCTCCTTTGTTCAAAACCCGCCCATTCCAGACATCTTTATTGAAGTGGGCCGGCAGCAATACTGATTATGAAACCTACTTCCGCCAATACTGGTTAGGCCGTTTAGGTGGAGAACAAGCTTTTGATAAAGCATTGCAGGATGGGGTTTTAGAAGGAGCTGCGCCTGCAACAGTTACTTCGGGTGGGGCATCCTTCAACGGAAGCGGTATCGGTAATGCAGTCGCACAAATCAATGCCAACAAAAAAGCCGGAAAAGATGAGCTGGTTATTTATGAATCAGTGCCTCTAGGATCTGGTAAGCAAGGTGGTAACCCCTGGTTGCTGGAATTGCACGATCCTATTACCAAGGCTACGTGGGGTAACTATGCAATGATTTCCATGACAAAAGCTGAGGAATTAGGCATTGATTATAAAAGTACTGATTACGAATATTACCCAGAGAAACCTGTTATTAAGATAACACTCAACAATAAGGAAGTTTCTCTGCCTGCTCTTGTAATCCCTGGTATGAATGCGAATACAATCGCCATTGCTGTAGGGTATGGAAGAAATAAAGAGTTGGGTGTAGCTTCTTTCGGAATCGGTCAGAATGTTTATCCGTTTGCCAGATTCAATGGTACTACAGTTGAGCATTATGCTCCGGTAACCGTAGCTGGTGAAACTTTTGGAAAAGAGAAGATTGCACAAGTACAGATCCATAATTCATATGAAGGAAGGACAGAGGTAGTAAAAGAAACTACCATGGCTACCTTTAAGAAATATCCTAAACGTTATACTGAGTTCCGGGAAGAGCTTGCAAAGGAATATGCTCCTAAAACAGGTGATTTCCGTAAAGAAGCAACGCTTTATGGAGATCACGTTCAGCCAGGGTTGAAATGGGGCATGTCAATTGATATGAATTCCTGTATTGGTTGTGGAGCCTGCGTTGTAGCCTGTCACTTAGAAAATAACGTACCTATTGTTGGTAAGAAGGAAGTTTTACGTGCCCATGAAATGTACTGGTTGCGTATTGACCGTTATTTTGTGAGCGATGATCAAAATCCTGATGATCTGAAGGCTGTTGTATTCCAGCCAATGCTTTGCCAGCACTGTGATAATGCTCCTTGTGAAAACGTATGTCCAGTTGCTGCCACTATGCACAACTCTGAAGGTATCAACCAAATGGCTTATAACCGTTGTATCGGTACCCGTTATTGCGCAAACAACTGTCCATATAAAGTACGTCGTTTCAACTGGGCAGATTATACCGGAGCTGACAGCTTTAAGGACAACCAAAAGCCATTGGTTGAAGAAGGCAAGCTAGACGAAGTGGTACTGCAAATGAACGATGACCTGACCAGAATGGTGCTGAATCCTGATGTTGTTGTCCGTAGCCGTGGTGTGATGGAGAAATGTTCTTTCTGTATTCAGCGTACCCAAGAAGCTAAATTGAAAGCTAAGCTGGAAAACAGAGTATTAGTAGATGGTGATGCGAAAACAGCTTGTATGCAAGCTTGTCCGACCAGTGCTATTATTTTCGGTAATGCGAATGATCAAAACAGCCAGGTATCACAACTCCGTAAGAATAACCCAGGACGCTTGTTCTATGTAATTGAACAAATACACACGCTACCGAATGTTAGCTACCTGGCTAAGGTGAGAAATACAGATGAGTTGCAAGAAAATGTAGAGGAACATGCAGAAGCTGAGCACGCAGGTCAAAATGCAGAGCCAGGAATTCCGAGTGAACATAAAGCTGAGGAAAAAGCAGCACATTAATTAAAGAAGTAATTATTAATTATTGATTAGTAATTATTATAAATAAAGTAGACAGAATCAATAACGGGCTTGTTGTTTGAAGGGAGCAAGCCCCGAATATTATCACTTATGGCATTACTTAAGTACGAATCGCAGGTAAGACCACCGCTTGTAGTAGGCGAAAAAAATTACCATGATGTTACAGAAGACATCTGTACTCCAGTGGAGGCAAATCCATCCAAGTTATGGTGGATAGGCTTTTTGATTTCAGTTGCATTATTGATGTTTGGGGTGTATTCCATTTACCGTGAGGTGACCTATGGTGTAGGTCAGTGGAACCTGAACAGAACAATCGGATGGGGATGGGACATTACCAACTTCGTATGGTGGGTTGGAATTGGTCACGCCGGTACACTGATTTCGGCCATCTTGTTGCTTTTCCGCCAAGGATGGAGAACGGGTGTGAACCGTGCGGCGGAAGCCATGACCATCTTTGCGGTAATGTGCGCCGGCCAGTTTCCTATCTGGCACATGGGTCGTGTATGGATGGCCTTCTTTGTATTGCCTTATCCAAATACACGTGGTCCGCTTTGGGTTAACTTCAACTCGCCACTACTTTGGGACGTGTTTGCGATCTCTACTTATTTTACTGTATCCTTATTATTCTGGTATTCAGGTTTATTGCCTGACCTGGCAACTTTACGTGACCGTGCCAAGGTAAAATGGAGAAAAATGTTTTATGGGGTTACTGCATTTGGATGGACAGGTTCTACCAAGCACTGGCAAAGACATGAAGCATTATCATTGGTTTTAGCAGGTTTGTCTACTCCTCTGGTATTATCAGTACACACGATTGTATCATTTGACTTTGCCACTTCCGTAATTCCAGGCTGGCATACGACGATCTTCCCACCTTACTTTGTTGCTGGTGCCATCTTTTCAGGATTTGCCATGGTGCAAACTTTATTACTTGTCACCAGGAAAGTGCTGGCATTAGAGGAATATATTACTATTGAGCATATTGAGGTAATGAATAAAGTGATCGTATTGACAGGTTCTATTGTAGGTATTGCCTACCTGACAGAGTTGTTCATGGCCTGGTACTCTCATGTAAATTATGAATGGTTTGCATTTAAAGAGAACAGGGTAAATTTATTTAGTCCTTATGGATGGGCTTACTGGCTGATGATGGGTTGTAATGTAATATCCCCGCAGATCTTCTGGTTCAGGAAGATGAGGAGGAACCTGCTGGTTACATTTTTTATGTCTATCCTGGTAAATATTGGAATGTGGTTCGAACGTTTTGTAATCATCGTTACTTCGCTGTACCGTGATTACCTACCATCTTCCTGGAGCACTTATTATAGTCCAACAATCTGGGAAGTTGGTTTTTACCTCGGAACTTTTGGATTGTTCTTCACCTGTTACTTCTTGTTTGCAAAGTTCTTCCCTGTAATCGCAGTTGCGGAAATCAAGCACATTTTGAAGAAGAACGGGGAGAGCTATAAAGAGAAGATGGATGTTGTTGAGAAAGAATCAGTTGAGGAATTTGCACATCATCATGCACATTAATTATTAAAAAGAACTTTTTACTATGGCGATAAAAAAATTTGTAGTTGGTTGTTTTTATGACGAACAAGTGCTTTTCCCTGCTGTTAAGCAGGTACGTAAAGCAGGGTATAAAATACATGATGTATACACGCCATTTCCCATTCATGGGTTAGATGCTGCTATGGGTTTGAGGGATACCAGCCTGCATACAGCAGGATTCATTTATGGTATCACAGGAACTACGGTTGCCTTGAGTTTTATTACCTGGGTATTTACAACTGACTGGCCAATGAATATTGGTGGTAAGCCATTCTTTGCCTTACCAGCATGGATACCTATCACATTTGAGCTGACAGTATTGTTTGCAGCAGTTGGTATGGTGTTGACCTTTTGCTACCTGTGTCAATTGGCTCCATTCGTTAAAAAGGATCACTTCCACTTAAGGGCAACGGATGATACGTTTGTAATGGCTATTGAGTGTACTGAAAAAACAAATGAAGCAGAAGCACAACAGTTTCTAGAAAGTGTGGGAGCAGTTGAGATCAACACCCAGTACAGAGAAACAGGTTGGTGGATGGGTCGTTACGACAAGGAAACCAAATTTTTCAGCGAAAAAGCAGAAGCCATTAGTTAATAGAAATCAGGTAGAAGAAATGAAAAAATTATTAATAGTAACGAGCATTTTGATAGCAGGAACTGCTATGATTGGCTGTGGTGGTGCAGAAGGAAATGACCCCGGCCGTATATATGTGCCTGATATGGCTTTTAGCCGTGCTTATGAGACTTATGGTTATAATAACATTGGCGACTATCAACATTTAAAAGACAAAGGCATTAATTATACTGCAACACCTGTTGCTGGTACAATTGCTCGGGGAGATGTGGCTGCTTATCCATACCCCGGTACTGATACAGGTTATGTTCAAGCGAAGGCTTACAGAAATCCATTAGATACAGTTAGCCTAAGTAAAGATCAAATGACAGAAGCTGAACGTATTTACCTGGTCAATTGTGCTATTTGTCATGGACCTAAACTAGATGGTAATGGTCCATTATGGAAGGATGGAAATGGTCCTTACCCTGCTGCACCAAGAAACCTGATGGATGCCTATACTAAAGCCTTGGCAGATGGCCAGATCTATCATGTTATTATGTATGGTAAAGGTCAAATGGGAAGCTATGCTTCTCAACTGAAGCCTATGCAACGTTGGATGGTCGTTAAATATATCCGTTCGAAGCAAGGACCTGCAACTGATACTGCGGCAGCAAAGGCAGCGGCAACGCCCGGTACACCATCACAAGCAGCAAGTACAACAACTTCAAAATAAAAAAGAAGCAAAGAAACATTATAAAAAGATCGTAATGGCACTTAGAGAACAATATCTAATTCCCAAAAAATACAATAATCTGTCACTTGCATTCATGGCAGTTGGATTGTTGTCTATTATTGTTTTATTTTTTACGCATGGCACAAGCAGCGACCCTCATGAGCAAACAAGGTTTTGGGCTTCACTGCTGCAAAACAGTGTTTATTTTCTGCTGGTTGTCAATGCATCTATGTTCTTTATCTGTGCTACGACATTAGCATGGGGTGGTTGGCAGATGTCATTCAGAAGAGTGACGGAAGCCATTTCAGCCTGTGTTCCTGTCATTGGTGTTATTACCCTGGTTATTCTTCTGGCAATTGTTTTTGGAGGTAATCATGAAATTTATCACTGGACAGATGCTGAGCATGTGAAGCATGATGCAGCACTTACTTTTAAAAAGGGATTTCTGAATAAAGGCTTTTACACAGCTTGGTCTATTATAACAGTTGTTGGATGGTGGTTGTTGGGCAAAAAAATGCGCCAATTATCCACTTCTATTGACAATGATCCTTTAACCATTGAAGAAGGTAAAAGTTATATCTGGAAAAACACGGTTTGGGCAGCACTTTATATTATTTTGTTCTCACTAACTGTAATGTCATCTATTCCCTGGTTCTGGCTTATGAGTATTGATGCGCACTGGTTTTCCACCATGTATAGCTGGTACACATTTGCTTCTTCTTTTGTTGCAGGAATTGCATTAATCACAATTTATGTTGTTTTTCTAAAGAACAATGGCTACCTGGAACTAGTAACAAGAGAGCATTTGCATGACCTGGGTAAATTTCAGTTTGCCTTTTCAATTTTCTGGACTTACCTGTGGTATTCGCAATTCATGCTGATCTGGTATGCAAACATTCCTGAAGAAACTACCTATTTCGAACCCCGTTTCCAAGGTGTTTATCGTGGTATCTTCTTTTTGAACCTGATCATTAACTTTTTAGCTCCTTTATTAATATTAATGAAACGTGCATCCAAGAGGAATTATGGCACAATTACGATGATGTCGGTATTGATTCTTTTTGGCCATTGGCTGGATTTCTACCAAATGGTTTTCCCAAGTGTTTCTAAAGAACATGTGCCTTTTATGTTAGCAGACCTGGGAATTGCATTAGGATTTGTAGGATTGATCATGTTCCTTACAGCAAGACATCTTGCCAAACATCCGTTATTTGCTAGAAATCACCCTTTCTTGAAAGAAAGTATTATTCACCATACATAAAAGGAGCGGTAAACAACTTACTGAAAAGAATATGTCAAGTTTTTGGATTATAGTATGTTTGATTTTAGGCTTTATCATCACTTTTCAAATTGCTAAAGCCAGTGAGTATGTTGCTATTTTACGGGGTGAAGAAAGAACCCGTAAAGAGAACAATCGTATCAATGCCTTTATGCTTCTTGCATTTTTGGTAGTAGGCCTTGTAGGTGTTTGGTATTGCAATGAAAAACTTAAGGGTAAAATTTTAGGTGAAGCTGCCTCAAATCATGGTGAGAAAATCGATACGATGCTCTACATTACCCTGGCCATTACCGGTGTTGTTTTCTTTATTACTCAAATATTGTTGTTCTGGTTTTCCTATAAATACCAGGAAAAATCTGACAGGAAAGCATTTTTCTTCCCACATAACAATAAGTTGGAAGTAATTTGGACTGTAGTACCTGCTATTACCTTAACCATTTTGGTAGGTTTTGGATTGTATTACTGGTTCCAGATCACCGGGGAAGCTCCAAAACAAGCTATGGTAGTTGAAGTAACCGGAAAGCAATTTGGCTGGGAATTCCGTTATCCGGGTAAGGATAAAAAGCTGGGAAGAAAGTATTATAAAGAGATCAGTGAAGGAATAGGAAACCCATTAGGTCAAATATGGGCTGATAAAGACAATCATGATGACATATATGTAAGTCAGGAAGCTCATATTGTAGTGAATAAACCAATAAAATTTATCATAGGTTCTAAAGATGTGATCCATGATGTTGGTTTAGCTCATTTCAGGATGAAAATGGATGCAGTGCCAGGTATACCAACCACTATGTGGTTTACTCCAAAGTTTACCACAAAAGAAATGAGAGAGAAATATGGTCCAGATTTCAATTATGAAATTTCATGTGACCAGATGTGTGGAAAAGGCCACTTTAGTATGAGGGGCACGATAGTGGTGGAAACCCAGGAAGAGTTTGACAGATGGATATTGTCGAAGAAGCCTCAGTATTTAGCCGCTATGGAAATGCAAAAATCTGCACCGGCAGTGACGACTACTGATTCAACTTCTGTACAAACACAAGCAACGACATCAATTCAATAAAAAATTAGCTGAACCGAAGGGTTGTAAAAAATATTGATATGAACAACGAGTCAACAATTCATGTGCATGGTGCGGAAATAGAGACACATGAAATTCATCATGATGGAAATGGACATCCCCATCATAAAGAAACTTTTATAACAAAATACATTTTCAGCCAGGATCACAAAACTATCTCAAAGCAATTTTTGATTACAGGTATAATCTGGGCAATTGTGGGAGGTTTGTTTTCTGTACTTTTCAGATTGCAGTTGGGTTATCCTGGACAAAGTTTTGCTATTTTGGAAACTTTCTTTGGCAAGTGGGCTGAAGGAGGCCAAATTAAGCCAGAATTTTACTATGCATTGGTAACGATGCATGGAACTGTTATGGTGTTTTTTGTATTAACTGGTGGATTAAGTGGAACATTTGCCAACCTGCTGATTCCTCTGCAAATTGGTGCTAGAGACATGGCTTCACCCTTAATGAATATGCTATCCTACTGGTTCTTCTTTTTAGCCAGCATGATCATGTTGTCTTCCTTGTTTGTTGAAACTGGTCCTGCAAGTGGTGGTTGGACATCTTATCCACCATTGAGTGCATTAGGTCAGGCTTCAATAGGTTCAAAAATTGGTATGGATCTTTGGATCACCAGTATGGCCATGTTTGTAGTTTCTTCATTATTAGGTAATTTGAACTACATAGCTACCATATTAAACATGCGTACAAAAGGCATGAGCATGACAAGATTGCCATTGACAATTTGGTCGCTATTTTTTACAGCTATTCTTGGTGTACTTTCTTTTCCAGTTTTATTGTCAGGTTTTATTCTTTTATTGTTTGACCGTAACCTTGGAACAAGTTTTTATTTAAGTGATATTTTTGTTAATGGACAAATATTGCCAAATGAAGGTGGAAGTCCAATATTATATGAGCACTTATTTTGGTTTTTAGGACACCCAGAGGTATATATTGTAATATTACCTGCAATGGGAATGGTATCAGAAATCCTGAGTATCAATTCCAGAAAGCCAATCTTTGGTTATATGGCAATGATCGGTTCTTTATTTGCCATTTGTATTTTAGCCTTACTTGTTTGGGCTCACCATATGTTTGTAAGTGGTATGAATCCATTCCTTGGTTCTTTCTTCGTATTACTCACTTTATTAATCGCAATTCCATCATCGATAAAAGTATTTAACTGGCTGACAACTATATGGAGAGGAAATATAAGGTTTACACCAGCAATGCTTTTTGCTATTGGTTTTGTTAGTTTATTTATTTCTGGTGGTTTGACTGGAATTTGGTTGGGTAATGCTACCATAGATATTCACATACATGATACAGTGTTTGTAGTTGCGCATTTCCATATCGTAATGGGTGTATCCGCTTTCTTTGGCATGTTTGCGGGTGTTTATCATTGGTTTCCTAAAATGTATGGACGTTTTATGAACAATACACTTGGTTACATACATTTTTGGATCACTTTTATAGGTGCCTACCTTATATTTTGGCCTATGCACTACGAAGGTCTCGCTGGGGTACCTCGGAGATACCTGGATAGAAGTATCTGGACTTCCTTTAACCAATTCGGTGATTTGAATAAAGTAATCACAATTGTTACCATTGTTGTATTTGCTGTTCAATTGATGTTTGTGTTTAATTTCTTTTATTCCATCTGGAAAGGAAGAAAGGTGCGCACTTTGAATCCTTGGTCAGCTACTACGCTGGAGTGGACAACTCCAGTTAACCCAGGACATGGAAACTGGGTAGGCGAAATTCCAGAAGTTCACCGTTGGGCATATGATTACAGTAAAGATGGTCGTGACTTTATTCCACAGACAGAGCCTGTTGGTGCGAATGAGACGACGGAACACTGAGAGAAATGACGAGTAATTAGAATGACGAACGACGGATTGAAAGAGGGGAAGTGACTGATTGATTAGGAATAATTAATTATTGAAGTGAAATAGAATTTGATAATACGTGAGGTTGAAAATGGTGGAGCAAGAATTAAGTATTTCAGAGAAAATAAAGGTGTTCAATACTGATGATTTTGGACACCGGAAATTTTCTAAGCATTATAAACAAGGAACAGTAGTGAACGAATCATCTCAACCGGCAAATCGTGCAGAAAGAGCGGTAATGAAAGATTACCTTTTGTTGATAAAGCCATCGTTGAGTATAATGGTTGTGTTTTCGAGCATAATCTCCTACCTATTGGCACCAAAAGTGGTAGCCTTTGATTGGAAGATGGTAGTTCTTTTATTTGCGGGCGGTATGTTGGTAACAGGAAGTGCCAATGCCATTAACCAGGTAGTGGAAAAGGAAACCGATGCTGTAATGAAAAGAACAGCAAAAAGACCTATTGCTGCGGGACGAATGAGTGTGTTGCATGGATGGGTATTTGCTATTTTATCAGGATTGGCAGGTATATTGATCCTTGGCTACTTTTTTAATTGGTTGAGTGCAGGATTGGCAGCATTCAGTTTATTTCTGTATGCTTTTATATACACACCATTAAAAAAAGTAAGTGCAATATCTGTATTGGTTGGTGCTTTTCCTGGTGCTCTTCCTTGTTTAATTGGATGGGCTGCCGGGGATGATCAATTGAGTCTTGGAGGATGGGTGCTATTTGCTATACAATTTTTATGGCAGTTTCCCCATTTTTGGGCTATTGCATGGGTTGCACATACTGATTACAGTACAGCAGGATTTAAACTATTGCCAAGTGATAAAGGCCCAACTAAGTTTACCGCTTTGCAAACGATCATATATTCACTTTTATTAATTCCTGTTGGTGTTATTCCGTACTATATTGAAATGAATGGCTTAATAGGGTTGATAATCGTTTCTCTGGCAAATATTTTCCTGGTAGTTCAGTGTATCAGGTTGTACAGGGATATGAGTGTTAAATCGGCAAGGCGAGTAATGTTTAGCAGTTATATTCATTTGCCTGTTGTATTATTGGCTATGTTGTTTGATAAAGTGTAAGGAATGAAGAATGATTCGAATCAGCCAGAGGCGGAAACGTGCGAATGGCAAATAAGATTTAATGAATCAAGAAAATATAATAGAAAGAAATGGTAATTGTGAGTAATCAACGAAATAATAGAATGCATCCTCACAAATTTGCGCTTTGGGTAGCCATAGCAAGTATCATTATGATGTTTGCTGGTCTGACCAGTGCTTATATTGTGAAGAGTAAACTGGCAAATTGGGAGGTTGTAGAAATTCCAACATATTTTATTTATTCTACTGCATGCATTATCATTAGTAGTTTGACCATCCAGGGAGCATTGCGCAGCTTCAAGCAACGTAATATGAGCCAATACCGGACCTTATTGATGGTGACTTTATTCCTTGGTATATGTTTTCTGGCACTTCAATATTTGGGTTTCAGTTGGCTATGGGAAAATGGTGTCAGGTTTAGAGGAGCAGGTGCTGGGCAATTTCTTTATATCATTGCCGGTTTGCATGCATTGCATGTTGCAGGTGGGATCATAGCTTTGATCGTTATTATATTAAGGACATTAATAGGAAGAAAAAAAGTTTATAATTCAGTAGGTTTAGAAGTGTTAAGTACCTATTGGCATTTTGTTGATGTGCTATGGGTATATTTATTAATATTTTTCATTTGGTTAGGATAGGATCATTTATATTGTTTTAAAAGTAATTCGTAAATCGTAAATTCTTTATGGCGACAACTGCTGTAGCAATTAAAAACAACTGGTGGAGTGGAGGAAAAAGTCCGTTTAATGTAGAGTACGGAAAGCTGATGATGTGGTATTTCTTAATAAGTGATGCCTTTACTTTTGGTGCCTTTTTAATTTCATATGGTACCATCCGCTTTTCACAAAATTATTGGCCAAACCCAAATGCAGTTTATAATGCATTTCCTGGTACAGGGCATGCCAATTTACCATTGGCTTTCGTAAGCTTAATGACTTTTATTTTGATCTTTAGTTCTGTAACTATGGTATTGGCAGTTCATGCAGGTCATCATAACAATAAAAAAGATGTAGTTAAATGGTTGGCCTGGACAGTTATTGGGGGATTGGCTTTCCTTGCTTGTCAAGCCTGGGAATGGACACACTTAATTACGGGTTATCATGTAGTATTAACCGGCAATCATTTGGATGTAGTTGGAACCACCGTTACAGGAAATCCCTGGGGTGTGCATATAGATAGGGCTGCAACAATTGCCGATGCATTGAAAAATACACCACATGAAGCACTAGTGAATGTAGTACATACGCAGCATCATGATATGAGCCACCATCAATTGGCCGCAATGAGTGATGACCAACTGAGAGGGATGCTTAATTTAGCAGAGCTTCATGTTACAGAAAAAGGCCCTGTTGCTTTCGGCGGCTTCTTCTTTGGTATTACCGGCTTCCATGGCTTCCACGTTTTCTCAGGAGTTATCATTAATAGCATTATGTTAATAATGGCTCAGAAAGATGTATTTGCTAAAAGAGGTCATTACCTGATGATAGAAAAAGCAGGTTTATATTGGCACTTTGTAGATTTAGTTTGGGTTTTTGTATTCCTTTGCTTTTATCTAATTTAATTATTCAAAAAGAATTTTGAAATGGACCAACTTTCACAATCAACGGAAATTACGTATCACCACGAGCCAGCAGAAGATACAAGCAGGATTTGGAAAACCTTTTGGATCTTACTTGGAATTACAGTTATAGAACTTGGCCTTGGCTTATTTATGTATCTCTTACCTATTCCTGCGTGGGTAGACGTATTTATTAAAGGTGTGATTGTCATATTGACTATGGCTAAAGCCTTTTATATAGTTAGTATATTTATGCACTTAGGAGATGAGATCAGGAATATGATCATGACAATAGCTCTTCCTTTATTGTTATTTATTTGGTTTATCGCTGCTTTCCTGTGGGATGGAAACGAATTTCGAACCAGTAGGAATCGTTATGATAAACATTTCCAGGAACAAACAATGAAAAGGCAGATAAGGATGGGAGACACTTCACAGCATAGTTTTGAATGATGTATAACTGATCATTTCTTTTATCAAAATATTTAAATGCCCTTCACCGTCGCAATCATAAATTTGCGGCGGTGTTTTTTTTATGAATAAAAAAGCTTTTTTAGGATTATTGGTTGCGGTTGCCATACCTCTTGTCAGTTACCTGATCATGAGGTCTTTGGGCAAGGACATTGGTGTCATGCCTCGCCATTTTATTTATGATACAGTTCATTCAGTCACCAAAAATGGAAAGCTGGAAAATGATACTGTGTGGCATAAAATTCCGGATTTCTCATTTGTCAATCAGCTGCATGATACTGTAGGCTGGAAGGATATAGGTGATAAAATTGTGGTGGCAGATTTCTTTTTTACCAGGTGTCCAACAATTTGTCCGAAGTTGACCCTAAATATGAAACTCCTGCAGGATCATATCCGGACATCGGAAAAGGTAGGAGACCGTTTCCCACGTTTTGTTCAATTCCTTTCTTTTTCAGTTGATCCGGAGCGGGATGATGTACCTGCATTAAAACATTGGGCTGATCGTTTTCAAATTAATCCGGAAAACTGGTGGTTACTTACAGGTAATAAAAAAGAAATCTATGACCTTTCGATTAATCATTTTAAACTTGGATTGGTTGATGGTAAAGGGATAGATACGGGTTTCTTTCATACCGATTACATGGTATTGATCGATAAAAACAGGAACATACGTGGGTATTATCATGGATTGGATACTACTGAAGTTCAACAACTTGCAAGAGATATTGTATTGCTTTCATTAGAAAAAGACCCTAACCGAAAAGGTGTATTTGCCGGAAAGCTAGAAATGCTTGCTGTCATCTTTTTTATTACCATTATTGGGATTGTTTTGTTGGTTTACCTTTTAAAACGTTATAAATGAATATTACTATTACGAAGAATGATACAAAAGCAAGGATAATCATATTCATTTTCTCTATAATAGTATTTTTTGCTGTTACTGCCTTAGAGAGAGTAACCCTAAATGTCCATTTAGGCTTTGATGAACATTTGTTTGCAAAGTTGAATGCAATTATCAACTCGATAGTAGCGGTATTACTATTAGCAGGTATTGTAACGGCAAAACAGGGGATGTATAAAAGCCATCAAAAAATTATGCTTTCAGCGATGGGATTATCGGTGCTTTTCCTGGTTAGTTACATTTGCCATCATTTATTTGCAGGTTCAACTTTATATGGAGATGTAGACAAAAATGGTATTGTAAGTGCAGCAGAAAAGCTTGAAGTTGGTAATATGCGCATGGTCTATTTTTTCATATTGAGCACCCATATTTTGCTTGCGGGTTTATCACTGCCTCTGATCTTATTTACGGCATACAGGGCACTAATCAACGAAAATGCCGTGCATCGTAAGCTGGCTAAGATCACATGGCCCATTTGGTTTTATGTAGCGTTATCAGGGCCAGTAGTTTACTTGATGATCAGCCAATATTATTGAGTGACGAATGATACGGAAGACGAATTGAGAAAGACAGCAAAGGTGTAGTTGAGCTACACCTTTGCTGTTATTAGAAGCCTGTTTTACCAGCCTTGTTTAGCCACTCCGGACTTTATTGCTGCTAAAGCTTTTTCTTCATTACATAAGGTGGTTAGTTTATTTCCTTTTCCATCGTGCCCCTGAACCATATAGGCACCTTTTGCTGTTTTTGTAATTACTGCATCCTGGATAGGCACGTTTTTCTCTTTGGTTTTCACGTTATAAGCTGTCAGGTTTACTTCTGCCATTTTTTATTGTTTTTTATTAAAGAAAAGGGTGATTTATTATATGTTGTGGCAAATCAAAGGCCAAACTGGCAATTGGATTAATGTTCAGTTTACAAAAAGTGTACCGCGCCAGTCCTGTTGGTTTCTAACATTTCCTTAGCACACGAACATACCTAATGTTCGTTTAAAGATAATGGAAAGTTTTACGTTAACTGGTGTATAATTTGCTTTATCTCCTTCAACACACAATACCAAGAATATGAGTAAGGAAATTTACCGCTTTTTACTTTTTTGGTTTGTTGTTGCTGTTGTAGACATAAATCCTGTTCATAGCCAATATTTTGGACGCAATAAGGTTAATTACAGGCGAATTGATTTTAAAGTTCTGGAGACCCCCAATTTTGAGATCTATTACTATTTGCAGAATGGAACTGTTCGCGACCGGATAGCACTACAATGCGAACAATGGTATCAAATGCACCAAACAGTGCTGAAAGATACCTTTAAGCGGCCGAATCCGGTTATTTTTTATAATAATCATGCTGATTTTCAACAAACACGTGCCATAGAAGGAAATATCGAAGTTGGAACCGGTGGTGTAACAGAAGCATTAAAAAGGCGGGTTATTATGCCTTTTATGGAATCGAATGCACAGACCGATCATGTGTTGGGCCATGAACTTGTACATGCTTTTCAGTATCACCTGATTTTGGATTCTCTAACTATGGATGCAATCGCCAATCTACCCCTGTGGATGGTGGAGGGCATGGCTGAATATATGTCTATTGGTTACCAGGATGCTCATACAGCCATTTGGCTACGTAGCGCTGTTGCCGGGAACAGGATGCCGACTTTAAAGGATTTAACGAACCATCCAGATTTATATTTCCCCTATAGGTGGGGTGAAGCTTTTTGGGCTTTTGTAGCTGGCACTTGGGGAGAGCAGATGATTAAGAGGCTATTTATGCGCACGGCGAGGGATGGTTATGAAAATGCTATCAAAGAGATTTTGGGAATTGATGCCCAGAAGTTCTCAGAAAAGTGGCAGGAAGCACTTCGGAGAGCCTATACACCCTATCAAAGAACAACCTCTACCTATGCTTTAGGGAAGAAACTTGTTGTGAAACATGATGCCGGTGAGCTGAACATTGTACCTAGTATAAGTCCTGATGGCAGCAGGGTTGCCTTCTGGACTGAGCGGAACCTGTTTAGGCTTGATTTATATGTGGCAGATGCAGAAACTGGTGATAACCTGGAGAGGGTCACATCTCACTCATTTACCTCACACGTAGATGAGTATAGTTCATTTGAATCCTCTGTCGCCTGGTCACCAGACAGCAGGCAACTTGCTTTTGTGGCTTTTGCCAAAGGTAGCAACCGCCTGATCATAGCGCGGGCAGATAAAGGCAGAATCATGCGCCAGATCGATATACCCGGGGTACCTGCTATAAGCAATCCGACCTGGTCGCCAGATGGGAAAAGCATTGTGGTAACGGGACTTGTTGATGGGCAAAGCGATCTTTACCTTTATCAACTGGAAAGCGGAAAGGTTATACAATTGACCAATGACCGTTATTCTGACCTCCAGCCTTCTTATGCTCCCAACGGGAAGTGGATCGTATTTGCAACCGACAGGCTAAGTGTTGACTATAAGCCACAACAGCATTCCTACAACCATAATATTGCACTATATAACTTTGAATCTAAATCTGTTACCAATCTCGATTTCTTTCCGGGTGCCAATAACCTGAACCCGGTATTTGGGCCGGATAACCAAGAGATCTATTTCCTTTCTGACCGCGATGGTTTCCGTAACCTATACAGCTATAATATCTATGGCAAACGACTTTACAGGCTGACCAACTATTTCACAGGAATTACCGGAGTTACGATGTTTGCACCAGCTATCAGTGCTTCCAGGCAGCAAAATAAGGTTGCGTATACCTATTACAATAACAACGCTTTTCTTATTTATACAGCTCCAATCAAGTCTTTTAATCCTGTTGCAGTTGATACAAACGCTGTAAACATGCAGGCTGCTATTCTGCCACCTTTTGCCCGTACAGGGCTAAATCTTGTGCAACGGAATCTTACTGAATCGCCTGTTGACAGATATTCAATTGAATCATTTAATCAGGTTTCATATAAACCAAGGTTTCAACTTGATTATATAGGAAATACCGGTGTTGGTGTCACCACCGGCCTAGGCTTTGGGATCGGTCTTGTGGGAGGAATCAATGGCATGTTTAGTGATATTTTGGGTAATAACCAGTTGTTTGGTGCTATTTCTTTAAACGGGGAACTTTATGATATTGCCGGGCAATTTGCCTATCTGAATCAAAAAAACCGGATAAACTGGGGTGTGAGTGTATCGCATACTCCTTATTTGAGCGGCGCCCAGTACCTGTTTCTTGATACTTTAGAATCACGGGGGGACGATCCGCAGCAGGTGTTGAACTCCTCAATGGATCTGTTACGCACATTTGAAGACCAGATATCAGTTTTTGCCTCACGTCCTTTTTCCCAATCCAGGCGTGTTGAGGCCGGTTTGTCTTACGCACGTTATTATTACCGGATGGACAGGTATACTGATTATTATGATCCAACGGGCCAGATCTATATTGATAGTAAGAGGGAACGGCAGACTACACCAAAAGGTTATGGTTTTAGCCAGGGTTATATAGCCTGGGTCAGTGATAATTCAAGTTTTGGGGTTGCTTCACCACTTAGTGGGCATCGATTCCGCTTTGAAGCCGGGAAGTACCTAGGGGTAGTGAACCTTCAGAATTTATTAGCTGACTACCGGAAGTACTTTCGTTTCGCCCCGGTGACCTTAGCAACGAGGAACTTATATGTAGCCCGTTTCGGGCGTGATGCTGAGAGCGGCTTATTGCCTCCTCTGTATGTAGGCTATTCCAGCCTGGTAAGAGGATATGAAGCGCTGCAATTTGCAGATAATGGTGATATACATGATGATGTAACCATCAATGACCTTATAGGCAGCAGTATGTATGTAGCCAATGCCGAACTTAGGTATCCATTAACCGGACCTGAGCGATTGTCGAGCATTAAATCGCGTTTTTTCCTTTCAGAATTAAATATGTTCACCGATGCTGGTATAGCCTGGGGTAAGAGCAATATAGTTGGTGGATTTAAGAATATTGGATTTTCGAGGAATAATGCCCAGTTGATCATGAGCAGTGGTATTTCTCTGCGGATCAATTTATTTGGATATATAGTGCTTGAACCATTCTATGCCATTCCCTGGCAAAATGGCGGATTTAGCAATGGAGATATTGGATTGAATTTTATTCCCGGATGGTGAGCTTGGGTTGGCATAAGATTTTACTTATCAATCTTAAAAGAAGAGATTATGGATATTGAAAGAAATGATGAAGAGGAAAATGAATTAAAAATTAGCAAACCGCCGGGTTCTGAACCAGAAAAGAAAAAGGACAAGGCCTTAACAGAACCACATTTTACAGAGGTGGAGAATGCTCATGCATCAGGTTTGGGGTCAATGGGCAGAAGTGACGAAAAGGTAAAGGATAAGGAAAAAGGGGCAGGAGAGGGAGAAGCTGTCTATTGAATGACGGATTTCGGAAGGGAACGTTAGCATTAATCGTAATTATAAAAGGAGGGTGGATATGAAACTAGCGTTGGTTGCAGTGTTGCTTTTCCTTTATAGCAAGACGGTTGGTTATGCTGTTGTTACAGAAAGAAAAGAGCGGCCTAATGAGAATAAAGTCTTTGTGATCACGTTGGATGGTTTTCGGTGGCAGGAGTTTTTCAAAGGAGCAGATGAGGTGTTGCTGAAAGAAGCGTCTGTATCGAGCAAGATGGATTTGAAAAAGACTTTCTGGGATGATGATGTTGCTATCAGGAGGAGAAAACTGATGCCTTTTACCTGGGATGTGATTGCTCAACAGGGGCTGCTATTGGGTAACAGAGCTTATGGAAGCAAGGTAAATGTATCAAATCTTTACGCGCTCTCTTATGCAGGGTATAATGAAATGTTCACTGGTGGTACAGACTTTACCATCTTCAGCAATAGAAAGATCAGGAATCAGAATGTTTCCTTTTTGGAGCACATTAATAAGTTGCCACAGTTCAAAGGTAAAGTCGCAGCCATTACTTCATGGGATGTATTCCCATATATTTTCAACAAGACCAGGAGCCGCCTTTACATAGATTGTAACAGTAAGCCAGATGTATCTCATATCCCTGTTTCTATGCGTCAGCTGATGGATGATCATAGCGTGAGGGACGGAGCGGTACGTAATGACCTTTTTACATTTGCAGCTGCGAAAGAATACATTACCAAGAATCTTCCGCGTTTGCTGCATATTGGTTTGAGTGGTACTGACGAAGCCGCCCACCAACATAAGTATGGTGATTACCTGCAGCAGGCCCACCTGGCTGATAAGATCATTGGATGGTTGTGGCAGCTTACACAGAAGCTTCCTTATTACCGTGATCATATTACTTTCATCATAACCACTGACCATGGCCGTGGCAGTAAGAGGTCGAACTGGAACAAACATAATTTCTGGATTAAAGGATCATCCGAAACGTGGATGGCCTTAATAGGCAATGGCGTCAAACAAATGGGAGAATACAAGGGACGTATTCAATTATATCAAAAACAAGTGGCAGGAACGATTGGGTATTTTCTTAATGTGCGTTCCTTCAATAACTATACGATGCCGTTGACTTGTTTGGGGGTGATAGATGATAGATGAAAGATGAAAAGTTGGGTGATGATAGAAATTAGAGCGTTGAATGGAAAATGGGAAAAGGAATTGGAGGGGAAATGAACTCATTTCCCCTCCAATTCCTTTTCCCATTAATTTTTGGTTAGAGTAAGTGGAGCATTACAGTCGTCCTAATATAGGAGCGATTGTTGCTAATGGGGAGCTTAATGTTGTTGCTGCAGCAGGAACTGCGCCTGTGAGCATTTGCAGTGAACTGGTCAATAAAGTAGTCCCCAATTTTTTCTGGCGTCTTTTGTACAGGTAGATTCCTGCCGCGAGTAATGCCCCTGCAGCTAAAATTCTAATGAACATACCGCCTTTTTTCTTTGGTATATAGGTAGGGCCGTCTTCATTAAATAATGCAGGCTCATTAACATAGCGTCCTGTTCCAGGCATGCCTAGCTGCCAAAATTCTCTTGCCAGTTTATGCAGACCATGGCGGGCTTCATTACCATAGAGTGCATGCCCATGACCTGTTGTTATTACATTAGGCTCAAGTGCTGCCAACGCTTTTACTGACCGGGCTGCTGATCCCCAATCAGGTGTAAAGTATTTTGGAGGGCCGCAAATCTCTCTTTTTTGAGACATTACAGAGAATATCGATTCCTGCCTGGTTGTTGCAAACGCATCTCCTGCTATCAATACGCCATCTCTTTCCCGGAACAGACTGATATGGCCCGGCGCATGCCCAGGTGTATGGATCCACTTCCATCCGGACAAACCCGGAACGGAACCATTGTCGGGGAGTTCCTGTACGCGGTCGTGGATGTCTATCGGGCCTTTGGGAAATGTAAAGGAAATAGTAGAAAACAGGCCGCCTCCTGCATTAGGATCCGGAGGAGGATAAGACGCTTTGCCTGTGAGGTAAGGCATTTCAAGTTTGTGGGCATAGACCGTTGTATTCCATTCATTGGTGAGTTGCGCCAATGAACCAACGTGGTCAAAGTGTCCATGGGTCAATACAATAGCTTTTGGTACACTATCCGGATCTGAAACTTCGCTAATCATTTTTTTTATTTTTGAGGCTGAAGATTTCAGGCCGGTATCTACCAGGATCCATGAATCTTCATCAGGATCCTGGATAAGATACATATTCACAAATATGTCTTTCAATCGCCAAACTCCAGGTGCGACCAAGTAAACATTATTGTACAGTTCCCTTTCTCCAAATGCACTTACTTGTCTCTTATCAACTAATGCTTGGTTCATATGCATGTTTTAAGGTTGTGATGTAGAGACCGGCACAAATGTCATACCAGTGAGGGAGGGCGGAAAATGCCCTGGACGTGTTTCGCCTTGTTTTTAATGCGATGTTTTAATTTCTTTTACCGGGTCAATACCAGGTTATTCAACTGTTTTGGCATTGGCACCGATGTGAAGGGCAAAGGCAGCAAGGGCTGTATCTTTTAATAAAGCCACAAGAGCCAACTGGCGCATTTCAGCATCGCCGGCATTCATAAAATTGGGTAAATGAATGGTTAATACGAAAATGAAAAGCAATGCAGCCAAGAGATATCCTGCTAGTCTTGCCTGTCGGTTGATGATAAAGGCAATAGCTGCCAGAATAAAAGCTATACCCACAATATAAACCCAAACGAGGCCACCTGGAATATAGGATGGAACATATACCATCAGGTTCTTAGGGTGAAGGAAATGGTATACTCCAAAAGCAAGCATGACGAATGCTAAAATATAGATGGCAGTACGTGAAATGGTATGCTCATACATATTTTGGAATTTATTACTAAGTTACGAATTTCCAAGGTATGGGCGTGGTTATATACATATAATTGCTAATAATGGTGCTGGCGGTCGATGGAAGGGAGGAGCGGAAGTTGCAGTTGCCGGTTACAAGGGGGGTTGGTAGCCGGCAACCATAAATGGATTATTTTATAATTCCGTTCAGCATAGCATATTGCAGGAGCATGATCGTCTTGGAATCCCTGATCTTGCCTTGATGCAATTGCTGTGTTGCTTCATGAAAGGGCATTTCAATTACTGTGATATGTTCACCTTCGTGCTGTAGTCCACCACCTTCGCCTGTTTTGTGGTGTTCTTCGTATTCGGCTATATACAGGTATAACAACTCTGTTAAGGAACCTGGTGAAGTATAAGTCTCATATACCTTTTGAACGTCTGTAACTTCATATCCTGTTTCTTCTGTGATTTCCCGCTTAATGGTATCTGCCGCATCTTCGTCTGCATCCAGCAGGCCGGCGGGAACTTCTAAAAGCATTCCTGATGGGTTGCCATTGAGGAAGGTTGGTAGTCGAAACTGTTCGGTAAGTATGATTGTTTGTTTGTCTTTGTTGTATAATAAGGCTGCAGCTGCGTTGCCATGGCTAAATACAAGCCTGCTTTGGTTGTGCCAGGCCCCATCCTCTTTCTGCAATTCAAAGTTTATCTTCTTCAGTGTAAAGCGTTCGTTGGTTAATGTTTCTGTATCGGTGATCTTTATGTTTGCCATAATAAAAATTGTTGTGGAGTAAGTAAAGCAATTAGTGTGCAGGAAGTTGGGCGTATTGATATAGTAAGCATAGAGATTTTTTATTGAGTGGATTGATATCAATTTTAAGTTCTGATGGTCCCAATTTCAAGAGTTGGTATGAATGCTGCCAATATTCTTCTTTGCTTGTTATTGCTGTATTGGTTCCGATATGGAAGCCTGTCCGGAGTGTTCTGATTTTTTTATTAATGTGTTTGTAAAGTTTCTCTTTCGCAATTGTTCTTTTTCCTCTCTGCTTTTTTTCAGGAGGCATTTCTTTGTGTTTGTTATTGAGTCTGAAGCATAATGCTCCTAGAACGACATCCAGCATCTGTATTAACAAGTGTTTTTTGGAGTCAACTTCAGCTATATCCTGTTTTCTAATTTTTAACCGGGCTAATTGGAACGGCATCGTTGTTTGAAGTCCTTTGATATATTCTTTAAAGGCTTGCCTATGCTCTAAAGTATCTGGCAGGTTGTCGAAATAAAGACGTAAATAAATTTCATGATCTGAGTTGTTACTGTGTGGCAAGCCAAAGGCATGAGTAATAAAATGACGGTATAAAATAAAGAATGTTTCTGATTTGGGTTTTTCTTTTAAGTGGTTAGCGGCATTAGTATTTGGGGTGTACATGATCCTCACCTTGGCCTTCCCTTCAGCAATGAGCCTGAAAAATGCATCCATCACGCTCATGTATTTTTCTACATAATGCTGCGATACTTTGTGCCACTTGATTTCATCAAAGAAGTGCAGCCTTCTGCAAACCTTTTGAAGATGTGTCAGCACTTCACGTAGGTGTTCACTCTTTACCAGCACACCGCCATAGAAATTAGAACAGAACTTTCCTTTACTGGTGCTTTCATCGCACCATATAAAATATTCCTTACCATTCTTCCTGGTTCGTATAGTTGCTTTACGGATGTGTTGTTTGCAGGTTAACATTCTAATTTCAGCATACAGCTGATTTAGCGATATTTTATATCATGTTCAAGTTAATTCATTTTGTTTGAGTGTTGCTATTCAAGTTCGTTTTAAGCCCTGCAAAAAGCCCGGTGAGGAATCACCGGGCTTAACTGTTTATAACCATTACCAAACTCGCGGGCATTGAGGATGCCTGCAAAGAAATTACTAATGCTTTTATTTATGATGCTACTTCTATTTCGTCTATTTCAATGTGTGTAGCGGGGGTGGGTAAGTGCTTTTTTATGCCAAACCATTTGTTTACTTTGTTCTTTGCACCTTCTACAACCACGTACACTGAAGGAACTACTACCAGTGTTAATAAGAGCGAACTGGTGAGGCCTCCGATGATCACCCATGCCATGCCATTCTTTACTTCGGCACTGGCACCTGTTGCCAGGGCAATCGGCAGCATCCCGAAGATCATGGCAACTGTGGTCATCAGGATCGGGCGAAGACGTTCCTTGCCTGCTTCTATGAGGGCATCTTTCACTGCATAACCTTCTTCTTTCAACTGGTTGGTAAAGTCGACCAGAAGGATCGCATTCTTGGCCACAAGTCCCATCAGCATGATGAAACCGATGATAGCGAAGATGGTCATGGAGTTCATGGTTAAAGCCAGGGCCAGCAAGGCGCCGATCAGGGCCAGCGGCAGAGAGAATAATACCACGAACGGATACACAGCACTCTCGTACAGGGCCACCATGATCAGATAGATCAATACAATGGCCAGTGCCAGGGCTAATCCCAAAGAACCGAATGAATCTTTCTGGTTTTTGGCATCCCCTTCATAATCCACTTGCACTCCGGCAGGGAGATGAACGTTGGCCAGTGATTTCTGAATTTCCGCTACAATCGTACCGGCAGGACGGCCAACAGCAGCTGAAGTTATTTTGATAGAGTTCAGGCGGTCGGTACGTTCCAATACTGACTGGCCCAAAGTTTCGCGTACTTCGGCAAAGTCTGCCAGGCGAATGTTTGCTCCTTTATTGTTACGAACTACGAGGTTCTTAACGCTTTCGATATCTTGCCGGTCGAACTTCTCCAGTAAGAGGTTGATCGCATATTCTTCACCGTTCTCTTTGAACTTGCTTTGATCATTGCCACGGAAAGCCAATTGCACAGCGGCACCTACTTCACCTACGCTTAAACCCATATCAGACATTTTCTCTCTATCCAGCCTGATCTCAATTTCACTCTTCGGTGTTTTGGTGCTGAATTCGATGTAATCAGTTCCGGGTGTTTTTGCCACTATATTCTTTATGAGGCGAGCGGCTGTCCAGATGCTGTCCAGGTCGGTACCTTTGATGGCTATCTGGATCGGCATTTGAGCGTTACCAGTGATTGAGGTTGGTGTCACTGTTACTTTCACCCCGGGAATCTGCATCAATTCATCACGCACCTTTTGTCCCATATCATCTGTAGTAATCTTACGCTTGTGATTGTCCACCATTTTCACAGCGATCTCGGCCATGTTGGCTGATGAAGAGCTGTTACCAAGGCCGGAAGTAGAACTGGATGTCCCTACTTTGGTAAACACTTTTTCAATTTCAGGGTGGGTCATCAGGATATCCTCAGCTCTGCGTGCTGCTTTGTTGGTCTCATATAAAGGTGTTTGAGAAGCCAATTCCATTTGCACCACGAACTCACCTCGGTCGCTATTACCTACAAAGGAAGCACCAATAAAGCCAGCGCCCACGAGGGCAAATGAACCAATGAAAAGAACGAAGGCCGAGATGAATATATAACGTTTGTGTCCTAAAGCCCAGGTCAGGATCTTTGCATACTGGTCTTTTAAATTGTCGATGATTTTTTCGAAGCCAAGGTTGAGCCTTCCCCAGAGAGATGACTTATTGAGCACCTCCAGTTTTCCAAAGCGTGAAGCCAGCAAAGGAGTGAGGGTGAAGGATACGAAAAGACTCATCAAAGTAGAGAATACCACCACCAGCGAGAACTCACGCAGGATGTTTCCAATCAGACCACCTGCCATTGCCAGAGGAACGAATACTACTACGTCTACCAGGGTAATCGCCAGGGCCGTAAAGCCAATCTCTTTACGTCCTTCCAGAGAGGCTGTGCGCTTATCCTTACCCATTTCCATATGGCGGTAAATGTTCTCCAATACCACGATACTATCATCCACCAGGATACCTACTACCAGCGAGAGGGCCATCAGTGTCATCAGGTTGAGCGAGAAGCCAAACAAGTACATCAGGATGAACGTAGGGATCATCGCAGAAGGCAGTGACACCAGGATGAAAGATGCACTTCGTAAACTATGCAGGAAGAACAGCATTACGAAGGCAACGATCAATACCGCCAGGAACAAGTCGTGCACCACAGCATCAGCTGATGCAAGGGTATAGGTTGCCTGGTCAACGGCCACCACATAGTTGAAGTTGATACCAGCGTATTGTTTCTTTACCTCGTCCAGTTTTTTCTGAACGTCGCGGGTAACGTTTACCGTGTTGGCATCAGTTTGCTTTGAGACTTCGATACCAATACCTTCTACACTGTTGATGCGGTTGATGGTAGTGATCTCAGTTTCTGCATCTGTAACGTTGGCAACATCTTTCAGTAATACCTTGCTACCGTCTGCGTTCTCGCGCAGGATCAGGTTGCGCAATTCATCAACCTTAGTGATCTTGGCATCCAGGCGCAGGGACATCCTATCCTGCTTATTTTCCACGCTACCTGCCGGGTAAGAGCTATTGCTGATGGCAATTGCCTGGTTTACCTGGGCTGGTGAAATACTGTAAGCCTGCAGTTTGTCATTGTCCAGATTCACTTTGATCTCTCTTTTGGTACCACCCACCAGGTTTACATTACCTACACCTGATACACTTGAAAGCACAGGCTTGATCTTTTGATCGATAATGTCGTACAACTCTGAAGGGCTGATATTGGCCGAAGCACTCACGCGTAGCACAGGAATATCATCCATGCTGAAGCGGCTTGTAACGGGTTCGTCAGCTTCTTCGGGCAGAAGGGCTTTTATCTGGTTGATTTTCCGTTCGGCATCTCTTTGTGCATTGAGGGCATTTGCTGTTTGCTTTAACTGCACCACTACAATAGAAGCACCTTCCCTGGAAGTAGATGTGATCTTGTCGACACCTTCAATACTACTGATGGCATCTTCCACGGGTTTTGTAATACTGGTCTGCACTTCCTCGCTGGAGGCACCACGGTAGGTGGTTTGCACCATGATCACCGGCACGTCCATTTTAGGAAGCAGGTTATAGTTTAGATTGTTATAGCTGATATAGCCAAACAAGAGGAGCGTCACGAAGATCGTGATGATCAGTAACGGCCGCTTTATTGATAGTTCTGTTATAGACATTTTTAGTTTGGAGTTTGGGGTGTGGAGTTATCGTAACGAGTTGAAACATTGTTCGTTTGATATTCCTTGTCCTTTGGTTAGTTCTTTACGATTTCGATCTTGCTATTTTCGGTCAGGTTGATCTGGCCGTTTACTACAACTACTTCGCCTTGCTGGAGACCGCCGATCACTTCAACATTTTCACCCAGTTCGCGGCCAAGCACCAGTTTTCTTTGTTCAACGCCATTGCCTTTCACTACGTAGATATATGGATTCTTCATGCCTTCTGCAAGGGCCTTTTTCGGGATCTGCAGTGCGTCGGATTGCTGGCTCAGGCCAAACATTACTTTTACGTAAGTGCCTGCTTTCAATGCCTGGCCTGCATTGGCTACTTCCACTTCTACAGGGTAGTTGTGGTTGTCGTCACCTTTAGGAGAGATGAATGATATTTGACCTCTGAAGGTTTTGCCGGGGAATACATCGCTACTTACCACTGCCTGTTGTCCGTTCTTCAATTTGTACACATCTTTTTCGTTGACCATTACTGCAGCTTTCAGGCTATTAACACTTACTATAGAAGCGATCACAGTTCCAGGGTTTACAAACTCGCCGGCTTCCAGGTTCTTGGTAACGACAATACCACTGATAGGAGCTATGATGTTTCCATCGGATATTTGCTGGCGGATCTGGTCTATCTGGATCTTATTGTTCTCGTAGTTGTATTTAATGTCGTTGTATTTTTCTTCTGTAGTCGCATTTCCTTCCATCAACTCTTTATAGGTCTTCATGTCTTTCTCCAGTTTGGCAGAAGAAAGCTGGGTAGATTGCAGATTCAGTTCCTTCAATCTTGTGTCTATTTTACCGATTACCTGGCCTTGAGCAACATAAGAACCTTCTTCTATATTCAGGCTTTTGATCATGCCCTGTACTGCAACGGCAATGTTTGCATCTTTAGCTGGTTGCAATACAGCAGGCAGGGTAAAGTCGCCACTTACTGAAAGGATGCGGGCTGTATCTATAGAAACCGCAATAGGTATATTAGTCCGGTCAGCAGGTTTGTTGTTTTCGTCAATTTTTTTCTTGTTGTTCATCAACTTAAAAGCGGTGAGGCTAATGATCGCTAAAATTGCAACGATGGTGATGATTCTTCCGCCGATTCCTTTTTTCTGTTTCATGATTTATAAGTTGGAATAGTTTTGATTAAAGTGTGTTGATAAAAGTTTTTAAGGTGCCCTTTGCCCTTTCGAGCTCTATATTGGCGACATAATAGTTGATCACTGAAGTGATGTAATTGTTCTGTGCTTCTTTATATGAATAATCTGCGTTGAGTAGCTCTGTCAGTGAGGTTGTTCCTTTCTGGTATTGAAGACTGGTAGTGGTGAACACATCCTGGGCCAGTGAAAGGTTCTCTTTATTTGTTTGCGCATTGGTGTAAGAGCTTAGCAACTTTGTCTGTGCATTCTGGTATTGCATCGTCAGGTTAGTCTCACTGATCTTCAGGTTGTTCATTGCATTTTCCAGGCTTAGCTGACTTTGCTTCAACTGGCTATTGCGACGCATACCGCTGAAGATGGGGACATTCACTTTCAGACCTACTCCAGAGAAGTCGTACCAATTGCCATAAGTTTTGCTTATGGTGCCGCCAAACGCCTGTTGGCCGTAGCGGTAGTACATAGAAACCGTAGGCAGGTAAGACGCCTTCTTACGCTTTACATCAATGTTGTACAGTTCAATGTTTTGTTGTTGTATTTTATAATCCAGCTTGTTGCTTGGGCTAAAGTCCTGGTTAGCCAAAGGCTGCAGGGCAGTGCTGATGTTAACTGAATCTGTAATTGTCAGCGGTGCATTCAGCGGCATGCCAATAGCGTTTTTCAACTGGTTTAAAGCCACCTGGTAGTTGGTTTGTACTACCTGCTTTTGTGATTGAATGTTCAACAGGTTTACACGCACCCGGTCGTAGTCAATTTTCTTGGCCACACCTTTTTCATACTGCAGCTTTAAGGTTGGGAGTAATTCCTGGTATTTCTTTTCGTTCTCAGCCAGCAACTTTTCCTGCTCCTTGTAGATCATTACCTGGTAATAAGCAGTAGCTGCATTGTAAATGATGATTTCATCATTCTTTTCCTTGTTCAGGTCGGCTAACTGTGTATTAGGCTTTGCTGCTTTGATGCCCAGGAGCATGGATTGGTCAAAAATAGTCTGTTCGGCCTGCAATGTGGCGACCGTAGTGTATTTGTTGCCAAAGCTCACCTTGGTTTCCGAGGGACCGAAAACACCTGCCGGAATCACTGTAGTTTGCAGCTTCAGGTTGTCATCAGCAGCAAGGTTGGCATTTACCTGTGGCAGGTAGCTGGCCAGGGCTTCTTTGGCTTTATAGTCAGCTATGACCTGTTCATTTTTGAAAATATCCAGGCTGGGGTGGTTCTGTAAGGCGAACTCGAGGCTTTGCTTTAAGGAAAGCGTGTTTGTTTGCGCATTACCTGCAAAGGCGAATAGCAGGGCTGTTGTCAGCAAGTATAAAAACTTAATATTCATTCTACTTCGTATCATACTTTATATGTCTAAAAAATTAATTTGTTGATGCTGTCTATTGTTGATTATGTCAACTATCTGCATGAATTTTTTTACAATCTGTGGATTGTTTTATCGTGAGTAGTACCTCGCGAAAGATGTTCATTTTTTCTTCAGGAATGGATTGCGTGATCTCCTGGAAAACTTCATTCAATACTTGCATCGCTTTGTCCAGCATTTGCTGACCGGCCTTGGTTATTACTAAAATCTTTCTCCTTCTATCCGAGTTGTCATTCACTCTCACCACCAGGTTTTTCTCTTCCAGGGCGTCCAAATGCCGCATGACAGCTGATTTATCCTTGCCTGCAAACTCAGCCAGGTCCGACTGGATGGTATCTTTTCTCTTTGATAAAATATACAGGACGCCAAACTGCTCTGTTGTAAGGTTGATGTCTTGTTCTACAATCTGTTGGTGTACTTTTTTGCAAAATTTGAAATTGACTTCTCCCAACAAGAGTGCAGTTGAATATTGTGTTTCGTTCATCTGGGTTATCTTTTTAAATCGCCATTATTTCTAATAGCGGTACAAAGATAAAAATAAATAGGTGACATAGTCAACTAATATCGGTAAAAGTATGGTGGTGATCGGTTAACGGCAGAAAAATGAGATGAAAGGTGGTTTTTTTGAGATGAAAGGGCGGGGCAGGAGATGATAGAAGGCAGATGATTGATGATAGATGTTAGATGACAAATGATAGAGGGAGAGTGGGAGTTGATGGGCAATTGGGGGCATGAAAATGCCCGGTTTATGGCCGGGCATTTTCATTTAGAAATTGTGATGTTGTATAGTTATATAAGCACAACAGCTTAATTAGCTGGCATTTCGAAGATCTTGGGGTCTATTTCCTTGTTTACTTCTACTTTTTTGAAGGTTGTAGCCAAGCTAAAGCCTTGTGGTAGTGCGACTTCTGTTTTATATGGCATGGTAAAGCCATAATCGGTTTTCTTATAATCCGAAAACGAAATTTCTACTTCAGCTTCCTGGCCACCCATGTTGGCTACTTTTACCACTTTGACGAGGTAATACGTATTGGCATCGATGAAGTAGGTTGTTGTATCCTGCTCTTTTGTTGACAGCTTTATTTTATAAGCATCTGCGTTGGCTACTTTTTCTTTTCCTACCAATTCTGCCTTGTTGCCATGAGCCTGGTAGTCTAATAAAGCGCCGCCAATCACCATTTGGTCTTTGCTGGCATTAAATTGTTCTGCTGGCAGCGGTTGCGGAGCAGAGCTTCCCATCATAGGGTTGATCATCCAACCACCTTTTTCATTCATGGCATTTACGATCTTCTGGCCATTAAATTCCATTTCGCTTTTATAGCCTTTACCGTTCAGGATATAAGAGGTGATTGGGGCTTGATTTCCCATTAAATCCACAGCACCTTCCATGTAAAGGGATTTTATCTGGCTGACCTTTTCCTTGCCACCTATAGCGGATATATGCTTGCTGATGATTTCGTCGGCTGTCTGGGCTTGAACTAAAATCGTGCTGAACAGAGCAGTCGCTGCCAGCAAACCTGTTTTGAGAATTTTCATTGTTGTTTCATTAAGTGTGGTGATAAAACTAGGTAATTCTTCAGTTAGATGAGTTATTTATTTGATAAATGGCGGGGAAGGTGCATCCATTCGTCGCAGCATTTTCTCCGCTTGTCTCATTTGGGAGGGATAAAAAGTAAGTTCAAGTAAATTTGCGTCATAATTACGTTTATGAAAAGGATATTGTTTTTAGTGATGGCGGCGTTTTTAACGCTTTCTCTCTACGCCCAGTTTCCGGTCGGCGTACCTGCCGGGGGAAAGACGGGCCAGAAAGCACCCAGTATTGGTCATATTTATGGAAAGATCGTTGATAGCACTGGTAAGCCAATTGCCGAGGCATCAGTGATGTTAATGCAGAATAAACTTGATACCGTTACCAAGAAAAGGAAGGAAGTGTTGCTGAAAGGAATGCTTACTAAAGGAAATGGCGATTTCAACTTTGAGGACCTGCCTATTTTTGGACAATTGAAGCTGAAGATCTCTGCGACAGGGTATGCCCCGGTAGAGCAAACTGTGGCTTTTCAAATGAAAATGCCTGCAGGGGGGCAAAGGCCTGCAAATGGCGGAACACCGGATATGTCGGCCATCAGCAGTGCGTTGAATAACGTTGATAAAGATTTGGGAAATATTACCCTTAAGACCGATGTGCAACAACTTCAGAACGTTGTCGTCGCTTCTTCTACCGGACGGTTGAGGATGGATATTGATAAAAAAGTGTTTTCTGTAGATGCGAATATCGTTTCTGCTGGTGGTACCGCTGTGGATGTGATGAAGAATGTGCCTTCTGTGCAAGTAGATATGGATGGGAACGTTACCCTCCGTAATGCTTCTCCGCAGATCTATGTGGACGGCAGGCCCACTACGCTTACGCTGGACCAGATCCCGGCCGACGCTATTGAAAGTGTAGAGGTGATCACCAACCCTTCAGCAAAGTACGACGCTTCAGGAGGAACTGCGGGTATCCTGAATATCGTTTTAAAGAAAAATAAGAAGACCGGCTATAATGGAAATGTACAGGCTGGTGTGGACAAGCGTGGCGGTTTGAACGGCGGTGGTAGCTTTAATCTGCGCCAAAATAAAATAAACCTTTCTCTGTCCACTTTTGGCAACCAGAACAGGAACCGGAATACCGGCAGTACCGAGATCAAAAGCCTGGCGAATTCACCTGCCTTGCTAGTTGATCAGGCTAACAAGAACCGTAATAATGGTGGTTTCCTTTTCGGGCGTCTAGGGCTCGACTATTTTATTACCAACCGCACTACACTCTATGTAAGCGGGGTAAAGGTGCATGGCAGTTTCAAACCAGAAGACTTCCTTAAAACGGATAGTTCTTACGAAAATGGTAACTATATCAGCTATAGCGAACGCAATGCTAACAATAACAGGGAATTCAATGCTGGTGGTCTGCAAGGCGGCTTCAAATACCTCTTCCCCAAGCAAGGTGAGGAGTTGACCGGGGATATTAATTTCTTCTCGGGCAAAAGCGAGAATAATGCGCTCTACAATACAGATATTTATAATAAGGCCGGAGGTGTGCAAACCGGCAACATCCGCCAGCAGGTAATGGGTGATGGAACTAACCGGTTCCTGACGATGCAGGTGGATTATGTAAAACCTTTTAAAGGTTCGGCCAAGCTGGAAACAGGTTTGCGGGCTCAATTGCGTAAAATGAGCAACCAACAGGGAAACTTCTTTTATGATGCGACTTCCGGGCAATTCATAGAGATCCCGTCCACCAGCAATAACTACGAGAGTGATGATGATGTGTATGCGGGTTATCTTTCTTATACCAACAGTTACAAGAATTTTGGTTATAAGCTGGGACTGCGTGCAGAGAGTTCTCAATATGATGGAACATTGATTGATAAAAAGGAAACTTTCGGCAATACGTATCCGATTAGCCTGTTCCCTTCTATCTTCCTGAGCCAGAAACTGAAAAACAACCAGGAATTACAGCTGAGCTATACCCGCAGGATCAACAGGCCATTCTTTATGCAACTGATCCCGTTCATTGATTCTACGGACCAGTTGAACTGGAGCAAGGGTAATCCCGACCTGAAGCCTGAGTTTACCAACTCGCTGGAAGCTTCTTATACTAAAACGTTAAAGGGCGGACATACTTTATTGGGGTCGGTTTATTATAAATACTCGACTGACCTGATCACCCGCTACCTGGATACGCTGACCATTGCTGATGGTTCCAAGAGAAATGTGAATACTTATATCAATGCCAACTCGAGCCGTTCGATTGGTGCGGAGCTGACGTCGCAAAATACTATTACCAAGTGGTGGGATATGAATACCAATGTGAACATCTACAATTCCGAGATCAAGATAGATCCTGAACTGGGAGCGTCACAAGAAGCACTCTGGAGCTGGTTTGGTAAGATCAACTCCAACTTTAAGCTGCCTAAAAATTTTACTGTTCAGTTATCCGGAACTTACCAGTCTAAAACCAACCTGCCTCCTAATAGCGGTGGTGGCGGACAGCGCGGTGGTCCTGGTGGCGGTGGCCCTGGCGGCGGAGGTCCCGGTGGTGGTTTTTCTCAAAGTGCTGCGCAGGGATATATCAAATCTACCTATGGTATCGATGCTGCTTTGAAAAAGAGTTTCCTGAAGAACAATGCCGCTTCGGTAACGTTTAGTGTGAACGACATTTTCCAGACCCGGAGGATGGATCAGTATTCTGAGAGCGATTTTTACATCCAGAACAGTCACCGTCTAGGCGACTCTCCTATGATGCGTTTGACATTTGCGTTCCGCTTTGGTAAGATGGATGCATCATTGTTCAAAAGGAAGAATACGAAAGCGGAAGGAGAAGGCATGCAGGGAGCGATGGATAGCATGTAGAGGGGAATGATGAATGAATTGAATGACGAATGGGCCTTGGCCCATTCGTCATTTTTTTTGACATTCATCAGGTGTTGATGGGTTGTTCGAGTAAGAAGTGGTTGAGGGATTCTAAAAGGGTGTGGGGCTTCAGGGGTTTGTGGATGCATTGGTTGAAGCCAACTTCGAGGCTACGTTTGTCGGAGTCGGGATAATAACCGGCTGTCAGGGCTATGATGGGGATTTGGGAGGCCAGTTTTTTACGCATGTAGTTTGCTGCCTGGAAACCATCAACGTGTGGCATTTGGAGGTCGAGCAGCACAAGGTCATAGTTCCTGTTTTTTTCATACAGGTCTAATGCTTCCCTGCCATCACTGGCAATATCAACCAGCATTCCTTCTTTTTTCAGCAGGTGTTCAATGATCTTCTGGTTGAGTTCGTTGTCATCGGCTACCAATATTCTTTTGCCTGCAAGCTTTTTTTCTGTGGGTTGTGCGGCTTCTGTTTTGGCTTCTTTGCGAAATTTGAGTAAGAATTTAAAAGTGGTCCCAACACCATACAAGCTGTTAATGTCTGCCTTGCCGCCGCCCTCCTCCACCACTCTGCGGGCTTTGGTCAGCTGGCGTTTATAGGTAAACAAATTGATTCCTGGTTCCTCAAGAATCTTTCCTCCATTATCGGTGACGGCAAATTCCAGTAATACTTCTTTTTCGGCTTGTAGCAGCTGTTTTACTGAGACCATGATGCTGGTCGCTCCCACGTATTCAGCAGCCGTGTTCATGAGCAGTTCCAATGTATCCAGCAAAACTTGCTTGTTGCCAATGAGTGTAAGTGGTTCTACGAGGTCATCAACTCTTTGTAGTTTTATTCGCCGGTATTTTTCATTAAAATGAAATTCGTGCAGGCATTCTTCAATTATTTGTTGAAGCTTAAAGGTTTGTTTTTCAGATGTGAACTTATTCATAAGCAGAACCTGGGGGTTTCATAGTTTATAATTGACATTGTTAATCATTCATTTTCAACTATTTAAAGATTGAAAACCGGCAATTTCATGAAGCCAGAATATAGATTTTATGTCATCATGTTTTCAAGAAGTGCTTCAAAACATGACTAATTAAGGGTTCTGTCTTTCTACAGTGGACAAGCGCTCGTAGATTTTATCTACTCAAAGTAGATAAAGTTCAAATGTAATGGTTTCCTCTTATTTGTGTAGCTGTTTTGACAAGAATCATACCAACAAGTGGAATGACGAGTGAGGAAAAAGATGATAGATGATGGATGATAGAAGAGAGGTTGGGAAGGAGGGGCTGAGTGGAGGATTGAGGGATAGAGGGGTGAGGGCTATTGTCAATTGATTTAACTTCGCCGGCATGGAGAAGAAACTGTTTTTGCTGGATGCCTACGCGCTTATTTTCCGTGCGTATTACGCCCTTATCCGCAATCCGCGCATTACCTCGAAAGGAAAGAATACAAATGCCCAGTTTGGGTTTACCAATACCATTATTGAACTGATCAACAACCAGAAGCCTACCCATATGGCTGTGTGTTTTGATACAGCGGCGCCTACTGAGCGTCATACTGACTTTACTGAATACAAAGCCCACCGCCAGGAAACGCCGGAGGATATTTCTGCGGCCGTTCCGGATATTATGAAGATCCTCAAAGGATTGAATATCCCGATCATTGCAAAGGATGGCTATGAGGCGGATGACGTGATCGGTACCTTGAGCAAGCAGGCCGAAAAATTGGGTTACGAGGTGTATATGGTGACGCCGGATAAAGACTATGGTCAGCTGGTTTCGGATAAAGTGAAAATTTATAAACCGGGCTACCAGGGTGGTGACGTGGAGATCATGGGACCGCAGGAAGTGTGTGAAAAATGGTGTATCCAGAACGTAGAACAGGTGATCGACATCCTGGGCCTCATGGGAGATGCCGTTGACAATATTCCAGGCATTGCCGGTGTGGGACAAAAGACTGCCTGCAAGCTATTGACTGAATATGGTACGCTGGAGGGCGTGCTGGAGCATGCTGATAAAATTAAAGGGGCACTGGGAGAGAAGATCAGGGCCGGTCGCGAAGATGCCATCCTATCTAAAAAGCTGGCGACCATTATTACCAATGTGCCGGTGGAATTTCATGAAGAGGACTTTTTGGTGAAGGAGTGGAATAAAGACGTGCTGAGGGAGATCTTTATTGAACTGGAATTCAGGACCGTGGGCCGGAGATTGCTGGGTGAAGACTTTGCCGAACCGGCCGCTGCGCCTAAAAAAGCTGTTGCCGGTGTGCAAGCTGATTTGTTTGGATCTGCAGGAGAAGAGGCCTCACCGGGTTCTTCAGCTCAATCGGCCAAACCAGGAGATTTGGAGGAGGGTGAAATTTCGGTGGTACATCCTACCAGGAACATCCATAATACGCCGCATGAATATGAACTCGTTGAGAGTGAAGCAGAAATGGCTGCTTTGCTGAAGGCGTTGCAAGAAAATGCGGAAATCTCTTTCGATACTGAGACCACAGGGATCGACGCCAACAATGCCGAACTGGTAGGGTTGAGTTTTGCGGTAAAACCACAAAGTGGATGGTATGTACCGGTACCTTCTAATAAGCAGGAGGCTTTGCAATTGCTGGAGCGTTTCAGGCCTGTCTTTAGCGATCCATCCAAAACCTGGGTCGGTCATAATATCAAGTATGACCTGCTGATGTTGAAGTGGTATGGCATGGAGCTGAAAGGAAAGCTGTTCGACACGCTGCTGGCGCACTATTTAATTGAGCCGGATGGCAAGCGCAATATGGACTGGTTGAGTGCCAAGTTCCTGGGTTATGAGCCTATCCATATTGAAGAATTGATTGGCAAGAAGGGTAAGAACCAGGGGAATATGAGGGATGTGGCGTTGGACAAGATCAAGGAGTATGCTGTTGAGGATGCCGATGTGACGCTGCAGTTCCGGAATGTGTTCCAGCCTATGCTGAAACAAAACGAGGTGGAAACGGTATTTGAGAAAGTGGAAAGTCCGCTGGTGCCCGTGCTGGTAGATATGGAGCACGAGGGGGTGAAGATCGATGTAGACTTTTTACAGGAGTATTCCAAAGTGCTGGAAACCGAAGCAAAGGTTCATGAAGAAAAGGTGTATGAGATTGCTGATGTACGTTTCAATCTGGGTTCTCCCAAGCAATTAGGAGAAGTGTTGTTTGAAAAGCTGAAGCTGGATCCCAAAGCCAAAAAGACCAAGACCGGTCAGTATGCTACGGGTGAAGAAGTGCTGAGCAAGCTGGCTAATGAGCATCCTATTGCGGAAAATATTCTGGCTTACCGTGAGTATACGAAATTGAAATCGACCTATGTAGATGCGCTGCCGCTCCTGATCAACCAAAAGACGGGAAGGGTGCATACTACTTTTGGCCAGGCTGTAGCTGTTACGGGAAGGCTGGCGAGCAACAATCCCAACCTTCAAAATATTCCTATCAGGACTGAGCGCGGCCGTGAGATCAGGAAGGCGTTTGTCCCAAGGGATAAGAACCACATCCTGGTGAGTGCCGACTACTCACAAATTGAGTTGCGCATCGTTGCGGCTCTTAGTGGCGATCCGGCTATGTGTGAGGCTTTCTGGCAAAACAAGGATATTCATACGGCTACTGCAGCCAAGGTGTACAATGTGGCCGAGGAGGCTGTTACCAAAGAGATGCGCCGTAAAGCCAAGAGTGTCAACTTTGGTATTGTGTATGGACAAGGTGCTTTTGGCCTGGCGGAGAACATTAATGTAAGTCGTGCAGAAGCCAAGACCATTATTGATAATTACAAGAAAGAGTTTGCCGGCATTACCAGGTACTTGGACGATATGATCAACTTTGCCCGCGAGCATGGGTATGTGCAGACTGTGTTGGGCCGTAAGCGCTGGTTGCGTGATATCAACTCTGCCAACTTTACGGTAAGAGGATTTGCCGAGCGTAATGCTATTAATTCGCCGATACAGGGTACAGCTGCAGATATGATCAAACTGGCGATGGTGAAGGTGCACCAGGCGTTTGTGGCGCATGGTTTCCAGTCGAAGATGGTGTTGCAGGTGCATGATGAGTTGGTGTTTGATGTGGTGAAGGAAGAATTGGAAAAGGTGAAGCCGGTGATTTTGGAGTGTATGCAATCGGCGATGGAGTTGCCGAACAATGTGCCGATTTTGGCGGAAGTGGGAGAGGGAAGTAATTGGTTGGAGGCACATTAGGGATTTGGGATTATTAATTAAAAAGTAAAAAGAGCATGCAGCCTACGATATATTATTGTTATGATGCTTATTGCGGGTGGTGTTATGGGTTTAGCCCGGTGATGAAGAGCATTGCGGAGGAGTATAAGGACAAGATCACCTTTGATGTATTATCGGGCGGTATGATCCTGCCTGAGGAGCCTACGCATTTTGGTGCATTGGCTAATTACATTCAAACGTCTTATGAACAGGTGGAGGAAATGACGGGCGTGCAATTTGGCCAGGACTTTTTGTGGCATGTGTTCAATCCGGAGGATACGGATTGGTTTCCTGATTCAACAAAGCCGTCTATTGCTCTTTGCATTTTCAAAGAGTATTTTCCGGGTAATGCCATACAGATGGCGTCGGACCTGCAATATGCTTTGAACTTTGAAGGAAGAGACTTAACTGATGATGAGGCGTACAGGCATTTGTTGCACCAGTATGGTATACCTGAAGATGATTTTTATGCAAAGTTGAGGAGTGAGGAGTACAAGGAGAAGGCCCATTATGAAATGGCACTGGTGCGGCAGTTGAAAGTAACAGGGTATCCTACTGTATTGATGCAGGTGAGTGATAGCAAGTTTTATTTGCTGGCGCAGGGGTATACAGATTATGAGACGTTGAAGAGGAGGATTGAATCTACCTCCTCCCTTCCATAAATCCCAACTGCTTCAAAATACCTTTCAGCATATTGATACGAATAGGGATGAGGTCGGCGTTCTTGTCGGGAGTTTCTATATTGAGTACAAAGAAATAGGGGTGTTTGTTTTCTTCGATCCAGCCAACTACCCAGCCCAGTTGGTTGCCTTTTTCTGTGAAGCCGAGGCCGGTTTTGTATGCCAGCCTGTATGCGGGCTGGTTTTCAAAAAGCATAGCACGTTTTACTATTTCCTGGTTGATCTGGTGAAATGGAAGTTGGTTGAAGTAAAGCCTTTTCACCAATCCTATTTGTTCGTCAGGCGTAATCTTCAGCGAGTTGTTCAGCCAGAAGGTATCGATGGCGCCGCCAATTTTCTTATTGCCATATGCTAATGAATCCAGCCAGAACTGCATAGTGTCCTTGCCAATGCGGCGGGCCACTTCCTGGTAGTAAGGTACGGCTGATACGCGGAAGGCTTCATACATGGTGAGGTCCTTGTTCCATTCGGGAACGCTTCTTTGTATTCCATCCCATTTGATGACCATGGTATCGCTGCTGATGATCCCTGTTTGGAGACCGATCAATGAGTTGACGATCTTAAATGTTGAAGCGGGCAGGTAGGCGCTGTCGCGGTAGCGGTCCAGGTTGTAGACAGTGAATTTGCCGGAGGCATTGTCCATAAGGGCGAATGTGCCTGCTACCTTATTGTCATTGAAGAACTTTTCAAGGGAATTGTCAACTTTTACATTATTAGGAGTACAACTAAATAAACAACAAACAGAAAGTACGAACAGCAGATGCTTCATGGAAAAAATTTGCGCAAAGATAATGACCGCGGATTGGTGGGATTGATAGGATTATGGGAATGACGAATGATTCGAATCCGCCAAAGGCGGACAAGTTTGAATGTAGAATGGGGAAGCATAGATATTGAGATAGTAAGAGGTTGGGATATTGTCAGTTGCTGCTGTGAGCGGTGTCATAAGATTAGTTGGGGGTTGTGGACAAATTTGTCTCTAATAAGGGACGAGTATGAGACGACTTCTATTATCAGCTGTTTTCTTTTCTGTTTTAATGGGCTGTGCACAAGCCCAGGATAGTGCACGCAAAGGCTTTACTATTGGACTGGAGCAGGATGTGCTTCCTTATACTACGGGAGGCTATTTTGCTGGTTTGTGGGCAGGTAAGGGACATGTACGGGTAAGAACCATTATGGCTCAAGTGAACAAACCTGATTTTATTGTGAAGGAAAGCTTTACCAATAACAAGGTGACGGCTTATGCTGTTTTGGGGGATTACTTCCTTAAGGAGAACTGGAAGGGCTGGTGGGCCGGTACCGGGTTGGTTTACTGGAAAAGCAGTATCCAATCGGATGCGCGGTTGCAAACTGTGCATTATGAAAACATATTGCTGAATGGAAGCCTTGGCTATAACTGGAAAATTTACCGGAACTTTTATATAAGTCCCTGGGCTGGCATGCACCTGCGGGTTGGGGGTGATCAGAAAGTAACAGCGGATGGGAAGTCATTCGTTCCACCGCTGCTGAATCCTGAAGCGTCTGTGAAGGTAGGCTGGCATTTTTAAGAAAGGAGATTTTTAACTTTTGTTGTAACATTTTTCTTTCTTCTTTCGTCGAATGAATAAATGGGCAACATGAGACCTCAATCGACTTACAAATTGCTGTTGGCTTCTTTTCTGGTTTGTTTGGCTATAACTTGTCTTTTTGTGCTGAACAAACAGTTGTATGCATCAGGTAAGGAGGCTTGTTGCAAAGAGGAACCAGAAGTGAAATCAGAATTGCCGTGGGAAAGCATGACATTCCAGTTTGTGGGATCGGTGTTGTTCAAATAACTATTCTACTTGCCGGAGGTCGGCCCAGCGTGTGGTATAGAGGGGCGAATGAAAGCTTTGCTGCATTTTCCAGGTTTTTTTGGTGCCGGCGGAGACAAAATTCACTACATTGCCGCGCATACTGAAGTTGATATTATCCATCATTTCCATTAAAGAACGTCCAATACTTTTGCCGGGTTCAAATAAGTTACCCTGGATCGCATCATCGGGGACAATACTGCTTAAGATCACACCTGCTTTTTTATATTTCTTTCCATTTACAAACAGGCTTTCTACCATCTGCAGTGCAGGCTTTATCAATTCATTGGTTAAGGAAGTAGGCTGAGGCAGGTTGGTGTAGGCATTAACTGTGGGGCCATGTTTGAAATTTGGTGATTCTATTTTTTCCTGGGAGACAAGGAATACACTGATCATGCAGGCTGCCCCGTTTTGCCGGCGCAGTTTTTCGGCAGCACGGGAGGTATAGGAGGCAACTGCTTCTTTTAAATGGCAGAGGTCGGTTACGGCTGTTCCGAACATGCGGGTGGTGGAGATCATCTTTTTATTCGCCAGTTCGTCCTTCATGGTGATGGTATCTTCTCCGCGCAGTTCTTTCAGTAACCGTACCCCGACTACTCCGCCCATATTTTTGCGCACCCATTCTTCCGATAAATTACGTACATCCCAGGCTGTTGTTATGCCCCACATGTTCAGCTTGTCTGCATACTTTCTTCCAATGCCCCATACATCCGAGACCCTCGTGGTCTTCAGTGCTGCTATAATCTCTTCTTCCGGTTCCAGGATGGTGATGCATTGGGATTGTGTTTTATTCTTCTTTGCCATTTTATTTGCCATCTTTGCCAGGGTCTTTGTAGGAGCCATGCCAATAGATACTTTAATGCCGGTCCATTTGTCGACTGTATCCCTGATCTCATTCGCCAATCTTTGCAGTTGGGTGCCTGAATAGCCATGGAGGTCCAGGAAAGCTTCGTCTACAGAATATACTTCTACGTTTCCTTCGCCTACAAAAGTTTTCAGTACTTCCATCACCCGCCAGCTCATGTCGCCATATAAGTTATAGTTGGATGAAAAAACCTCCACCTTATGCGCTTCAATCAGATGCTTAGCTTTAAAATAAGGTCCGGCCATGCCAATACCTATGGCTTTTGCTTCATCAGTGCGGGAAATGATGCAGCCGTCGTTGTTGCTGAGTACTACGATTGGTCTTTCGTCCAGGTCGGGACGAAAGACTTTTTCGCAGGAGCAGTAGAAAGAGTTACAGTCGACGATAGCTTTCATTAGAGGGGTTTGAGGGAATGACGAACCTTTTGAATGACGAATTACGGATGACGAATTTTAAACTGTGTGGATGACGTAGGTGACGACCCCCCAGATGGAGAACTGGGTGCAATTGTCTATTTCCAGGGGTGCTAACTTGTCGGTTGCAGGCAGTAATCGTACCCGGTTGTTGAACCTTTCGTAATAGCGAATTAACATTTCTCCGTTGAGTACGGCAATTACTACTTTCCCGTTCCTGGGCTCCAGGGAACGGTCGACGATCACCACATCACCGCCATGTATACCCGCACCGATCATGGCATTGCTGTTCACACGCATAAAAAATGTAGCCGGCTTGTTCCTGATGAGCTGCTCGTTCAAATCGATGCCTCTTTGCGCATAGTCGTCCGCAGCAGCGCCAAAGCCTGTTGCATTGGCTGTTTTCACATTGTGCTGGGTAAAATCTTTTGAGCCTTTGTAGTCCGCGTAATAAAATTCTTCTCCTTCCATAACAAATTGGTTTTGTTATGCTAAATTATTTAGTATTTTTATACTAATAAAATTAGGTTATCCACTTCACTTTTAAAACCAACGTTTATGAATAATTTATTTCAAATGCCGGCGTACAGGATCAATGAGTATCGAGTGGTGGTGCCATTGCCTGAGGTTTTGCAGGAAAAGATGCATCATTTACGCGTATGCATGCACGAAAAGCATGGGGTAAAGTTGCCGTTTGATCTGAAGCCAAGTCTCACCATTTTGAATTGCCATGCTTTTGAAAGAATTGAGCCCAAGTTGGTGGAACGGCTGCAAGAAGTTGCTATGAGCCACAATCCTTTCAAAGTAGAGATCAAAGATTTTTCTGCTTATCCTTCCCACACTATTTACGCCGATGTATTGACCAGGAGTCCCTTCAATGAGCTGGTCAAAAACCTCAGGAAGGCCAAATGGCTGATGAACATTCCCCAACACGAACCTTATTTTATTACAGAGCCCCACCTGATCCTGGCGCAGCGACTAAAGCCGAAAGAGTTTACCCGCATGTGGCTGGATTGTGAACACCGGCAGTTTACTGGCAGGTTTGTTGCAGATGCGATGCTGCTGTTGAAGCGCAGTCCTATTAATAAGCGGTGGACCGTGTTGCGCCGGATGGAGTTTATGAGTTTACCCATGTTTGTGAAACAAGGAGAGCTGTTTGCGTAAGTGAACCTATTGACCATTCACCATTCACGATGCCAGTTCTGCGTATTCATAGGGTTGGGTGACTTCGGGGACGTTTGTATCGGCGCCGCGGGTGGTGATGAGTTTGGAAATGGGATGGGCTTTCATGAGTGCATTGTCGCAGGGGGCGAGGAGGGATTGGATATCCTCTTTGTTCAATGCAGGGTCGAGCCAGGTGTCCCAAAGTTCATGGGGCAGTATGACGGGCATGCGTTGCTTGGTGTTGTGAATCTTTGCCATCAGTGGATTGGCATCGGTAGTAATGATGGTAAAGGTGCGCAGGAGTTCGCCGGTTTCTTTATCGGTCCAATGGGAATAAAGTCCGGCAAAGGCAAACAGCTGCAGCCCATCCAGGTGTACGAAGTGCGGGTATTTTTTCTTCCGGTATTCCATCCATTCAAAGAAACCATCAGCTAGTACTAAACAGCGGTTCTCCTTTACATAAGTGCGGAAGGAAGGTTTTTCAAATACCGTCTCACCTTTGGCGTTCAGCGTTTGCGCTCTCAGTTTTTGTGCATCTTCTGCCGTTTTTACCCAGTGTGGGATCAGTCCCCATTGATAAGCCTGTACCTTGCGGGGCTCCTGCATGGTGATGACGGGCATTGGCGCAAATTCAAAGCCGCTAACATGGTAAACCGGCTCGAAGGGCATTTCCCATTCGGCGCGGATCATTTTCATGATCTCTTCCTGTTTCTTGGTAAGGGAGTAGTGGTAGCACATACATTGTAAAGGTAAATGGAATGACGAATAATTCGAGTGACGAATGAAGAATGGGAAGGGTGGAAATGTAAAATGCGGGTCTTGGATTTTTAAATTTTAAATACAGTTATTAGTGCAAAGGGAATATAAGAAAGGAAGAGGGGCGCAGATGAATACGAGGAATCGTTTTGAAAGGCAGGAGCGTACAACAGAACATGTGGAGGGGATAGATGAATGGGTAGAAGCGGGTGTGACTACGCAATTCATAGATGTTCAGGCCAGGAGCATTGTTAATAAGGTGGATAGCCCGGATGTACCCATGTTTTACAGCATGAATCCATACATGGGCTGTGAACATGGTTGTATTTATTGTTATGCGCGTAATTCTTTTGAGTATTGGGGCTATAGTGCGGGTTTGGATTTTGAAAGCAAGATACTGGTGAAGCAGAATGCACCAGAGTTGTTGCGTAAATTCCTGATGAATCCCAAATGGAAATGTGTGCCGATCAGCATTAGTGGTAATACGGATTGTTACCAGCCCGCGGAACAAAAGTTCCGCCTGACCAGGAAGTTGCTGGAGGTCTGCAATGAATTCAACCAGCCTGTTGGCATTATCACCAAGAACGCCGCTATACTACGCGACATAGACCTGCTTAAGGATATGGCTTCAAGGCGGTTGGTTTCTGTGTTTATTTCCCTGACGACATTGAATGAGGAATTAAGAAGGGTAATGGAGCCAAGGACCACTACGGCCTTGCAACGTTTGCGTGTTATAGAAGAATTAAGCAAGGTGGGTGTGCAGATGGGGCTCATGCTTGGTCCTATTATTCCAGGTTTGAATGAACATGAAATGCCGGCTGTGATCAAAGCAGCGGTTGAAGCAGGGGCCACTTTCTCTGGTTATACGTTTGTGCGATTGAATGGGGCTGTAAAGGTTTTATTTCATGACTGGCTTTACAAGAATTTCCCGGACAGGGCTGATAAGGTATGGCATATGATTGAATCGGGGCATGGAGGGAAAGTGAATGACAGTCGCTGGGGAGTACGTATGAGGGGAGAGGGAAATATAGCAAAGCTGGTGGCGGATCAATATCGTGCGTATACGAAAAAGTATGGGTTGGGGAAGGAGAAGATGGCGTTGGATTGTACGAGGTTTAACCCTCCTGTCCCTAAAGGGGAGTCATGGGAACAATCTACTTTGTTTTGAACAGGCTTAAGATATTGAATGTTTAGTTTAGAGCTTATACCTTCGCTGGTATCATGAATGTATTCATCCATCCGACGGCAGTCGTTGATGAAGGGGCTCAAATTGGAATGGGAACCCGGATCTGGCATTTTACGCACCTGATGCCGGGCTGCAGACTTGGACGTAACTGCAATGTAGGACAGAATGTTTTTATTGATAACGGTGTAACTATTGGGGATGGGGTAAAAATACAGAACAATGTGTCGGTGTATAAGGGGGTGCTTATAGAGGATGATGTGTTTTTGGGACCTTCGGCTGTGTTTACCAATGTTATTAATCCAAGAAGCTTTATTGAAAGGAAACATGAGTTCAGGCAGACGGTGGTGCGCAGGGGAGCGACCATAGGGGCTAATGCGACGATTGTGTGCGGAGTGGAAATTGGGGCCTATGCAATGGTTGGTGCCGGGAGTGTGGTGACGAAGAATGTGTTGCCCTTTGCGCTCGTTTATGGCTGCCCGGCAGTGCAGGAGGGCTGGGTGAGCAGGGCGGGGCATCGGTTAGAGTTTGATGAGGCAGGTGAGGCTAGTTGTCCGGATTCGGGGGAGCGGTATTTGTTAAAAGAGGGGAAAGTGAGGAGAATGACAAATCATTCGAATGATGAATGAGAGGTGGAGGAAAATTATTATGAGGCCGTGGAATATCAACTTTTGAGGAATTGATTCCGAAAAAGTGTATACTTTTAGGGAATTGATTCCGAAAAAGTATATTTCGATGATCCCAAGAACTATTGGAAAAAAGATACAGGAAAGGTTATTTAAGGGGAAAGTTATTATCATAATGGGTGCCCGGCAAACGGGGAAGACCACGTTACTTAGATCGCTTATGCTCCCTTCAGAGGATACACTCTGGCTTAACGGAGATGAGCCGGATGTGCAGGCTGTTTTTGAAAATGCAAGTTCTGATCGTCTAAAGGCCTTTTTAGGAAATCATAGAGTGGTAGTTATTGATGAAGCGCAAAGAATCAGCAATATTGGTGTGGGTATCAAGTTGATAAAGGATCATTATCCCAATGTTCAAGTTGTAGCAACCGGCTCTTCGTCATTTGAACTGGCTAACAAAGTAAACGAACCACTTACCGGCAGAAAATGGGAGTTCCAGTTGCATCCTTTATCGTTCCAGGAAATGGTGCAATACCACGGTCTCATTAAAGAAAAAAGGTTATTGGAGCACCGGCTGGTATATGGTTATTATCCAGAGGTTGTAACATCTGAAGGCGATGAAAAGGCAATATTAAAAGAGCTATCTGACAGCTATCTTTATAAAGATATTCTATTGTGGGAAGGTATTAAAAAGCCAGAAAAGCTGGTGAAGCTACTACAAGCGTTAGCCTTCCAGGTTGGCAACCAGGTATCCAATAATGAACTCTCACGCTTGACAGGATTGGACGGCAAAACGGTGGAATCTTATATCTATTTGCTGGAACAAACTTATGTAGTGTTCCGTTTATCGTCGTTTAGCCGCAACCTTCGCAACGAATTGAAAGCTTCAAAGAAAATCTACTTTTATGACAATGGGATACGCAATGCCATCATTGCCAATTTTCAGCCAGTTGGTCTTAGGGCTGATACGGGAGCTTTATGGGAGAACTTTTTAATGGCTGAGCGTTTGAAGCGTAATCATTATCATGATCATTTTGTGAACAGCTATTTCTGGCGTACCAAGGAGCAGCAAGAGATAGATTATATCGAAGAAGAAAACGGGCAATTGCTGGCAGCGGAGTTTAAATGGAGGGCTGAGACGAAAGCTAAGATTCCTGCAACCTTTCTTAAGCATTACCCTGAAAGCCAGCAGAGCATCGTTACACCGGAAAATTTCGAGTCTTTTGTAATGGGCGAATGGGAGGAATGATTCGAATGACGAATTTATTCCCCCAAAATCTCCCCTTTTTTCTTTTGCCAGTTTTTGGGTTGGGCGCCGTCCATCTTTACTATTTTGGGATAGAAGAGGCCGACGGTTTCGACCAAATGCTTCTGGGCGTTCATGACGGTGTAGATGTCCTTATAGGCTATAGGAGCCTCGTCGAGGCCACCGCCGATGAGGGTGACGCCGTGGTGGCGGAGCATTTCGTTGAGGGTGGTATGGGTAATGGTATTGAGGGCGGCGGTCCGGCTCATTTTACGGCCGGCACCATGAGAGGCTGATGACAGGGAAGCCGGTTCGCCTTTGCCGCGCACGATAAAGCCGGGTGCGGTCATAGAGCCGGGGATGATGCCCAGCATATTCTTACCGGCAGGAGTAGCACCTTTACGGTGCACGATCACTTCGCGGCCTTCCCAGGTTTCCTTCCAGGCAAAGTTGTGGTGGTTCTCAACCATTTTCAGGGGCTTAGTGCCCAACTGGCGGGCTATCTTATCGTGGATGATGTGGTGACAAGCTGAAGCATAATCCCCAGCCAGGTTCATCGCCATCCAGTATTCGGCACCCTCCTGTTCGGATAGGTCCAACCACGCCAGGTTAGCGGCCTCTCCAGGTAGTTTTCTTTTCTCCTTGGCTATTTTGGTGTAATGATTGGCAATGCTAGCTCCCAGTGCCCTTGAGCCAGAGTGAGACAACAAGCCTAAATAGCGTCCCTTCTTTAACCCAAAGCCTGATTCTTCAGAGGATACATTTTCATCCGAGATATCAATGGTCCCAAACTCAACAAAATGGTTACCCGAACCTGATGAGCCTAATTGCTTCCAGGCTCTTGCCTGCAAGCCCTGCAATAATCCCAGTTGGTTCCACTCGTCCCTTTCCATTACTTCGTGGTCGCTCTCCTTTTCAAAAGTGGCACCCGCGCCAAATAGCGTAGCTTCATTCAGTTCCCGCTTAAAGTAGGGCTCTCTTTTTGACAACTCTATAGGGTCTATATCGAAAATAGAAAGGCACATACGGCAGCCAATGTCCACGCCTACACCATAGGGGATCACTACGTTTTCTGTTGCCAGTACACCGCCAATGGGCAGTCCATAACCCGCATGGGCATCCGGCATCAGTGCTCCGGCCACTGCCACGGGCAGTTTTGCCGCCGTATACATTTGCTGGAGGGCGCCAGACTCTATAAACTCCCCGCCAAAGACATTGAAGTCAATGCCCGTCTTGTTGAGCGGGATCTCTTCGCCGCCAATCTTTGGCTTGGGGATCAAAGCTTCTGCAATTTTATCCAGGGGACCCTCATGTGCATACTGGTTCGGGCTCTGCAGTATCGCCCTTAATATTTCCAAGGCATCTTCCAGGGAGAGGTGCTTGAAGTTTTTTTCCATGATGTTCATGGCGATGCTGATCACCGGTCCTTCGGGGTAGCCAATATTGCGTAGGTCCTTTCCTCTGAGCTTCAATTTTGACATGACGGGCTGTTTATTATAAATGCCGAACAATTTACCAAATTTTATAAAAGCAAAATTTGCCATTTTCAACTTTATCCTAGGCTTTGGTATGCCTTTGATATGCCTTTGGTAGGGAGTATCTATGGGAATGAGGGGCAATTTGAATGAGAATTGTGAGATTGTGAGCGAAAAATGGGGATCCGGGAATTTTGAGAATTCAGAAAAAAATAATGACGAAAATCAGGTTCAAAAATATGTCAGTAATGGGTTGAATATCAAAAACTTATTAGGTGACTACGGGGTGGATTAAACGATGGTTTCCACCTAACTTGTTCAAAATCTGTATTTTTTATTCACTACTCACTCCCATTCCTCATTATATTTGCGGTCGCGAACAAGAATAGTGCTTTCAAAAGCACATGGAACCCAAGGACCGGAAATCATACATGGAAAATACCCTATCTGAACGGAACGTAGAAAGGCACGAGGAAGCACTGAAAACTAGTGATACTTCGTGCCTTTTTATTATCTGAACATGGATTTGGGGATTGAAAGGATTAGGAGGAAATGAGATATAGGGATTATGAGAGATTAAGACATTGCTGATTTGGGGAGAGTGAGAGATTTGATTTGAGAGATTGTATTATTCATTTGAAAACAGACCTGACCAGTTGCGGTAAAAAAGAGACCTGTGACTGAGATGGCGAAGCCGTACCAAAAAGACTGCCATGAGTTATAAATGGTTTGCTGTTTATACCAAGCCCCGCTGGGAGAAAAAAGTGGTCAAGCTGCTTGTTGAGAAGGGTATTGAGAACTACTGCCCGTTGAACAAGGTTAGACGCCAATGGAGCGACCGGGTGAAGCTGGTAGAAGAGCCGCTTTTCAAATCTTATGTATTTGTGCGGGTGACCGATGACGAGCGTACAGCAGTGCGCATGACCAGCGGTGTGATCAACTTCATATACTGGGATGGAAAGCCTGCCATGATCAGGGACAAGGAGATCGTAGCCATCAGGCAGTTCCTGGACGAGTATGAGAATGTAGAACTGATCAAGCTGGAGATCAAGACCGATGACCGGGTGAAGATCGTTGCCGGGCCATTTATGGACCAGGAGGGAAAAGTGATCGAAGTAAGGAATAAGACAGCAAGGATTGTGATCGATAGTTTAGGGTATATGCTGGTGGCGGATATTGATAAGGGGAAGCTGGTGCATAATAATCATAAATAATTCATCATTGCTCTATTACTTTGCTCAACTTTTGTAAATAAAATTATCGAATGCGGTTTTTTAGCATATTGGCTGTAATCTGTTCCCTGGTTTTTGCATCCTGCAAAACGCAGAAGGCTGTATATAATTACCTGGAGGATATGAAGGATACGGCTGTTGGCAAGCAGTTTTACATTGCTGAGCCAGTGATCCAAAAAAATGACCAGTTGTCCATTCAAGTTTATAGTGCCAGTCTTGATCCGCAGGTAGACCAATTGTATAATATGAACCCGGGAGGTGGAGGACAACAATTAGGATATGGCTATTTGGTTGATCAAAAGGGGAACCTTGAGCTCCCCAGGCTGGGAAAAATACATGCAGAAGGCTTAACAAAGACTCAGCTAGGCGATACCATAAAGGGAAGGTTAACTGGACAACTGAATGATCCTTCCGTGATCATCCGCTTTACTAATTTCCGTATTATCGTGATTGGCGAAGTGGGCAGCCCGGGTGTAAAGACCATACCAGTAGAGAACCTGACTATTTTAGAAGCATTAGCAATGGCGGGGGATATCAGGGAATCAGGTAAGAAAAAGGAAGTAAAGATCTTGCGGGAAAATAATGGCAAACGGCAGTTGGGTATTGTAGATGTGACCAATTCGAAGTTGTTTGAATCGCCTTATTACCAGCTACAGCAGAATGACGTAGTGATGGTAGAGAAGACGAGGTATTCTGTACAGAGGGCGGAGCAGGGAAGAATTATGACCCAGATTGGGTTTGGACTGACGATTATTTCAACCATTGCTCTTTTGGTAAGCTTAGTTAATAAATAGAAGTAGCAGCGTCTACAGAAACAATATTTCATTCACCTTTATTTTTCAATCCACCTCAATGGAGGGACAATTTCAATCGAAAACTACCGAAGCGGCGAACCTGACCGTTAAAGATATTTTCTTTAAGTATATCCGTTTCCTTCCGCTGGTTTTTCTTTCCGTGGCATTAGCCTTTATGGGTGCATATGTTTATTTGCGTTATGCAACGCCGGTATACTCTTCTTCCGGTGCCCTAATCATTAAAGGTGATAATGGTTCTGCGGGTGGTTCTGGTGATAAATTTTCCCAGCTTTTTGTGTTGGATAATTCACTTAATCTTCAGAATGAGATAGAGCTTCTAAGGTCGCGCCAATTGATGGAAGAGGTGGTAAAAGGTTTGAACCTTAATTTTACCTATCATGCTATTGGTAAAATCAGTCAATTGCACCTATACAATAATGAACCTTTTAAACTAGTAGCTTACAAAATCAATGATTCTTCTTCGGCTTTCCATTTACAGGTTGAGGTATTGAATGATCAGCAATTGCGCGTTAACGGCGAAAAAACGGTTGCCTTTGGACAATTATTCACTAATAACTATGGCTCTTTTCGTTTTGTAAAAAATAATGATAGATTGATTGACCGCTATACCATTGACTGGCAGCCAACTCGTTCTGTAGCAGGTGATCTAGCTTCCAGAGTGGAAGTTTATCCAAAAGGGCCAACCGGTATTATGAATATTTCATTGGAGTCCACTCACCCTAGGCTTGCTGCGGATGTTATCAATCGGCTGATGCTAGAATATAAAATCGCCACTCTTAACGATAAAAATGAAACCAAGCGCCAAACCATAGATTTTATTGATGGCAGGCTAAAAGTGATTTCAAAAGAGTTAGATAGTGTTAATTATAGTTTGCTACGCTACCAAGAGGCGAATAATCTAATTAACTCGGAATCATTATCAGCTAGTCTTTTTTCTCGTATTGAAGGTAATGATCAGCAAATTATGGATCAAAGGGTGCAAATCAATGTAGCTGAAATGATCGATACCTACCTACGGGACCAGAATCATGCTTACGAACTGGTGCCGTCTTCATTAGGCCTATCTGATGCTACTTTAGGTACCATGATCTCAGCTTATAATGTAGCACAGTTGGATCGCAAAGCCTTAATAGATGCTAACATTCCCGTTACCAATTCCCGGGTGAAACAGAAAGAAGACCAAATTGAGCGCTTGAGGATTAACATACTGGAAAGCCTGGATAATATAAAGAAATTCCATACGGCTGCTATTACCAGGCTGGAGCGAAATACAACCGAAACGCGTTCAAAAATGGAGAGCTTGCCTTTGAAGGAGCAAAACCTGCTTGAAATCAAAAAGCAGCAACAGATGAAGCAGGGCATTTACAACTTTTTATTGGAAAAAAGGGAAGATATTGCCATGTCATTAGCTGCTACTATTTCTAATATCAAGGTTGTTGAAGAAGCTTTTCCAAACAAAACTCCGGTTAGTCCTAACCGGAAAAACATTTACCTGATTGCAATTATTATTGGTCTGGCTATTCCTGCTTTAATCATTTTTGTATCGGAAATTTTAAATGACAAAGTGAGCTCTCGTTATGATGTTGAAAAAGTAACATCTGTTCCTATTATAGCTGAGATTGGTCATTCACTGGGAGGAGATACATTAGCCGTTAAGGCCAACAACCGAAGCATGGTGGCTGAACAGTTTCGTATTATGCGATCTAACCTCCAGTATGTTCTGGCAAATATGCCTAAGCCTGTTTTGCTGGTCACTTCTTCCTACAGCGGTGAGGGTAAATCCTTTATCAGTACCAATTTGGGAGCTGTTATATCGCTGGCTAATAAAAAAACAATCATTCTTGAATTTGATATTCGGAAACCTAAGATTTTATCTGGCCTAGGCATGCCCAAAAAGCCTGGTCTGACCAATTACCTCCTGGGGAAAGTTTCATTGGATGAATTGCCGATAGAAGTGTCTGGGCACGACAATCTGTATGTATTGCCCTGTGGGCCAGTTCCTCCCAACCCTTCTGAATTGTTGCTGGATACAAGGATTAAAGAACTGTTCCTTTACCTGAAACAAAACTTTGACGTGATTGTGATCGATACAGCACCAGTAGGAATGGTAAGTGACGCGCTCACTTTGAGCGAATTTGCGGATGCCACCCTTTACCTGGTGCGTCAACGTTATACACAGAAAAACCAGTTAGGTCTAATTGATGAGCTGGCCCGGGAAAGAAAGTTACCCAAGGTTTCTATTGTATTGAATGATGTAAAAGTGAGAACGGGTTATGGATATTCTGGTTATGGACGGTATGGTTATGGCTATGGCAGTGTTTATGGTAATGGAAATGGTAATGGTTATTTCGACGATGAGGCTCCGGCATCCACCTTTATGAAGCGCTGGTTTGGATGGGCAGATACCAAAAGGTGGAAACATAAAAACAATAAAAAGGTTAAAGTATAATGCGCATATTAGTAACAGGTGGAGCAGGGTTTATTGGCTCCAATTTGGTAGAATATCTATTAGGATTGGAAGAAGTTTCCTTTGTAAGGGTATTGGATAATTTGGCCACTGGTTCTTTAAAGAATTTGCAGGAATTTGAAGGCAATCCCAAATTTGAATTCATGCAGGGAGATATCAGGGATTATGAGACCTGCCTGGCAGCTTGCGAAGATATTGATGCCATTTCCCACCAGGCGGCCCTAGGTTCAGTGCCCCGATCCATTAATGATCCATTGACCTCAAACGAGGTGAATGTAACAGGTACGTTGAATATTTTCACTGCTGCTAAGGAGAAGGGTGTCAAAAGGGTAGTATATGCTGCCAGTTCTTCCACTTACGGTGATCATCCTGGGCTGCCTAAAGTTGAAGATGTGATTGGAAAACCGCTTTCACCTTATGCCGTGACAAAGTATGTAAATGAATTGTATGCGCAGGTTTATGCACGAGTATATGGACTCCAACTGATCGGGCTTAGGTATTTCAACGTATTTGGACCCAGGCAAAATCCTGCAGGTCCTTATGCTGCGGTCATTCCACTTTTTGTGAAGGCCGTATTGAATAATACGCCACCAACCATTAATGGAGATGGCGATCACAGCCGGGATTTTACCTTTGTGGCCAATGCGGTACAGGCAAATGTAAAGGCATTATTTAGCAATAACCCAGAGGCCTTGAACCAGGTGTATAATATTGCATTTGGAGAAAGAACTTCATTAAATGAATTATTCGAAGGCATCAAAGAAATCGCGGGCAGTGACCTGGTGCCTGTATATGGACCAGAGCGGAAGGGCGATGTGAAGCACAGCCTGGCAGATATATCAAAAGCGAAGACATTGTTAGGGTATGATCCAGCAATCAGTGTAAAAGAAGGACTGAAACAAACGTTTGAGTGGTATAGAATGCAGCATCATTTTGCTTATTCATAAATTAATTATTTTAAATAAAGATGAAAACGATCATCATAACAGGCGGAGCTGGGTTTATAGGCTCGCATGTAGTTCGGTTGTTTGTGAATAAATATTCCGACTACAAGATCATCAATCTTGATACATTGACTTATGCAGGTAATTTAGAAAACCTCAAGGATATTGAGGATCATTCTAATTACATCTTTGAGAAAGTAAACATCCTGGATGTGGAAGAGCTGGATCGCGTATTCACAACTTATCAACCTGATGGCGTGATCCACCTGGCAGCAGAATCACACGTAGACCGCTCTATTTTATCTCCACTTGATTTTGTATTTACGAATGTTGTTGGTACGGTAAACTTGCTGAATGCCGCAAAGAAACACTGGGCCGGCGCTTACGAAGGCAAACGGTTCTATCATGTATCCACAGACGAAGTTTATGGAGCATTAGGGGATACTGGATTCTTTACGGAGGAAACACCCTATGATCCGAATTCTCCTTATTCTGCCTCCAAGGCTTCTTCTGATCATTTTGTAAGAGCTTATGGTGAAACCTACCATTTACCCATAGTTGTGACGAATTGTTCCAATAATTACGGTCCCAATCATTTCCCAGAAAAGTTGATTCCCCTCTTCATCAATAATATTATCAATAAAAAGCCTCTGCCGGTTTATGGAGATGGCTTATACACCCGCGACTGGCTGTTTGTAAAAGATCATGCGGTGGCTATTGATCTTGTGTTTCACAAAGGAGTGGAGGGTGAAACCTATAACATCGGTGGATTTAACGAATGGAAGAATATTGACTTGGTGAAGCTTCTTTGCAAATTGATGGATGAAAAGTTAGGCAATGCTCCTGGCACCAGCGAGCAGTTGATCACTTATGTGAAGGACCGTCCTGGTCATGACAGAAGGTATGCTATCGATGCCACAAAGATCAACAAAGAACTAGGCTGGAAGCCAAGTGTAACTTTTGAAGAAGGACTCAGTCAAACCATAGACTGGTATTTTGAAAACACTGAGTGGTTGAAGAACGTGACCAGTGGTGAATACCAGCAGTACTACCAAAAGCAATACGCAGAATAACAGTTCACAAACCAAAATACTTCTTATGAAAGGAATTATTCTCGCCGGTGGATCAGGCACACGCCTGTATCCCATTACCAAGGCCATCTCCAAGCAATTGATGCCTATCTACGACAAGCCGATGATCTATTATCCTTTGTCTATTCTCATGATGGCAGGCATCAAAGAGATCCTTATCATTACTACACCCGAAGACAATCCTCAATTCAAGCGCTTGTTAGGTGATGGTAGCCAGGTAGGATGCCGGTTTGAATATGCCATACAGGAAGTACCTAATGGCCTGGCGCAGGCATTTGTAATAGGAGCGGACTTCATAGGTGATGATAAAGTAGCATTGGTATTAGGTGATAATATCTTTTATGGGACTGGTTTAGGCCGTCAATTACAATCTCTGAATGACATTGAGGGTGGTTATGTATTTGCCTATGAAGTGTCAGATCCTGAGCGTTATGGAGTAGTGGAGTTTGATGAAAACAATAAAGTAATCTCTATAGAAGAAAAGCCAGCCAAACCAAAATCACACTATGCAGTACCTGGTTTATATTTCTATGACAATGATGTGGTAGAGATCGCGAAAAACCTGCAACCTTCAGCCCGCGGTGAATACGAGATCACGGATGTCAACAAGGAATACCTGAAGCGTAGTCAATTGAAAGTAGCGATCCTGGACAGGGGCACTGCCTGGCTGGACACAGGTACATTCGATTCCCTGAGTGATGCCACTGAATTTGTAAGAGTGATTGAAAAACGTCAGGGTACCAAGATCGGTTGTATTGAAGAAATCGCATATCGAATGGGCTTCATCAATAAGGAACAATTATTGCAACAAGCCGATGCCCTGATTAAAAGTGGTTATGGAAAATACCTGAAAGAAGTAGCAAGACAATATAAAACCCTTAAACCAACAATTAATTAAAATCTCAATTCATTAAATGTCTAAAGTAGCATTGATTACCGGTGTGACCGGCCAGGATGGAGCCTACTTATCTGAACTCCTGTTAGAAAAAGGATATGAGGTTCATGGCATCAAAAGAAGATCCTCTCTTTTTAATACTGATCGTATTGACCATTTGTATCAAGATCCCCATGAGCGTAACGTGCGCTTTAAACTCCATTATGGTGATCTGACCGACTCTACCAACCTGATCCGCATCATCCAGGAAGTACAACCAGATGAGATCTATAACCTAGGAGCCATGTCTCATGTAAAGGTGAGCTTCGATACTCCAGAGTACACCGCCAATGCAGATGGCATCGGCACCTTAAGGCTACTGGAAGCTATCCGTATTCTTGGATTGGAGCAAAAGACCAGGATCTACCAGGCCTCTACCTCTGAGCTCTATGGACTTGTTCAGGAAATCCCTCAAAAAGAGACCACTCCTTTTTATCCTCGCTCTCCATACGCAGTAGCCAAGATGTATGCCTACTGGATCACTGTAAACTACCGGGAAGCTTACAACATGTTTGCCTGCAATGGGATTCTCTTTAACCATGAAAGTCCCTTAAGAGGTGAAACCTTTGTGACCCGAAAGATCACTCGCGGTGTAGCCCAAATCGCACTGGGGCTTACTGATAAGCTTTACATGGGAAATATAGATGCCAAAAGAGACTGGGGGCATGCCAAAGATTATGTAGAAGCCATGTGGCTGATCCTGCAACAGGACAAACCAGAAGACTACGTCATTGCTACCGGCATTACTACTCCTGTAAGAGAGTTTATCAAAATGGCTTTTGAGGAAGTAGGTGTACAAGTGGCGTTCAGTGGTGAAGGGGTTAACGAAGTAGGAATTGTGGCCTCCTGCACGGATGAATACCACTTTGCTGTAGGACAAGAGGTGGTGAAAATAGATCCCCGGTATTTCCGTCCAACAGAAGTAGACCTGCTCATTGGAGATCCCTCTAAGGCACAACAGAAGCTGGGCTGGAAACCTAAGTATACCCTAAAGGAAATGATCACTGAAATGGTGGCTGCAGACCTCAGTGCTTTCAAAAGAGAGCAGTTGCTGATCAATAATGGTTTCCAGGTAGCCAGGCAATATGAATAAGATCGCGAATATGTAGGATTCATAGGATTGTTTTAAAAGTATTCAATGGACAAGAATAGTAAAATCTATATAGCAGGACACAGAGGTATGGTGGGCAGTGCCCTCTTGAGAAAATTGGAAGCAGAAGGCTTTAACAATTTTGTACTGCGTACTTCCAAAGAGTTAGACCTCAGGAACCAGGAAGCAGTAGCCCAATTTTTTGCAGAAGAGAAGCCGGAATACGTATACCTGGCGGCCGCCAAGGTGGGTGGTATTGTGGCTAACAATACCTACCGGGCTGAGTTCTTGTATGATAACCTGATGATTGAGAGCAACATCATTCACCAGGCATATGTACATGAAGTCAAGAAATTAATGTTCCTGGGTTCTTCCTGTATTTACCCTAAGCTGGCACCCCAGCCACTCAAGGAAGAGTACCTGCTCACAGGACCTTTGGAGAACACGAATGAGCCCTATGCCATAGCCAAGATAGCAGGAATTAAAATGTGTGATGCTTACCGGGATCAGTATGGCTGCAATTTTATTTCAGTAATGCCTACCAACCTGTATGGTCCTAATGATAATTATGACCTTAACAATTCTCATGTACTACCGGCACTTCTAAGAAAGTTTCATGATGCCAAAGAAAGAGGAGATGGGGAAGTGGTTGTTTGGGGTAGTGGTACACCCAAAAGAGAATTTTTGCATGCAGATGATTTGGCAGATGCATGTATATACTTGATGCAAACTTATAATGAGTCGGGTCTTGTGAACATAGGAGTAGGTGAGGATATTAGCATCAAAGAACTCGCTTACCTTATTAAAGGCATCGTGGGCTTTGAAGGCGATGTGATATTTGACGCTACTAAACCTGATGGCACTCCCAGAAAACTCATGGATGTTTCCAAACTTAAAAGTCTTGGTTGGTCAGCTTCCATCACACTCAAAGAAGGAATTGAAAGTGTGTATCAAGAAAAATTTGATAAACACGATATTGTAAATAGTTAATTATTGGCGTTATTGAGCCATTGCGAGTTTATTGAAAGATAAAATAAGAAATTCCTAAACAAAACCTAATCTAAAAATTAACCTTTTATACGTTGATGAATACCGCTGAACTAGTAGAAGCGCCATATGTATTAGAAGAAAAACAAAAGGAAGAACATTGGACAGAGACGATTGAGCCACGTACCCGTTTACTGGATTTACGATTGAAAGAAGTATGGCGATACCGCGATCTTATAGCGATGTTTGTACGCCGAGACTTTATTGCTACTTATAAGCAAACTATACTTGGCCCACTTTGGTTTTTCATTCAGCCGCTCCTTACTTCAATTACTTTTGTGATCATCTTTGGGCGAGTAGCGAAAATATCTACAGATGGAATGCCGATGATGGTTTTTTACTTGTCGGGTATAACTATTTGGAATTATTTTTCACAGACACTAACGGCTACGTCTACCATTTTTACGGCTAATGCAAATATTTTTGGTAAGGTGTATTTTCCAAGGCTGACTTTACCACTTTCTTTGATCATTTCTAATTTAGTTCGATTTTCTATACAATTCGTACTCTTCCTTTGCGTTTGGCTATATTATATTATTAAAGGTTCTGCAATTCAGCCCAACTGGGCAATTGTACTAACTCCTGTTTTGCTGGTACTTATGGGGCTGCTATCACTTGGCGTAGGTATGATCTTCAGTTCCATGACAACAAAGTATCGAGATTTGACAATGTTGTTACAGTTTGGTATACAACTGTTAATGTATGCAACTCCCGTTATTTATCCTCTTTCTGCGCTACCTCAAAAATATAAATTGTTCATTCTGGCTAATCCTGTAAGTCCTATTGTGGAAACATTCCGTTATGCATTTTTAGGCTCTGGTAACTTAAGCTGGGGGCTTCTTTGTTATAGCATAGGTATTACAAGCTTAATTCTCTTCTTTGGGATTATTACTTTTAATAAAGTAGAGAAAAGCTTTATGGATACGGTATAAAAGTTGAGCCTTATAGTGTTTAATCGTTTAGATTAAATGCTTGCTTCTCAATTAACCATCACAACAAATAAATTTAAACAAAGCGCTAAACATTTCACCTCAACATGAGTGATATTGCTATAAAAGTAGAAAACTTAGGTAAGCTGTACCGTTTAGGAGAAGTCGGAACCGGAACTTTAAGCCAGGATTTAAAACGTTGGTGGGCCATAAATAGAGGCAAAGAGGATCCATTTGCTAAAATTGGAGAGGCTAATGACCGTACCACAAAAGGTGCAAGTGATTTTGTTTGGGCTTTAAAAGATGTAAGCTTTGAAGTAAAGCAAGGCGAGGTCTTGGGTATAATTGGTCGTAATGGAGCTGGAAAAAGTACGCTATTAAAACTTTTATCGAAAGTTACAGCGCCTAGCACTGGGAACATAAAAGTGAAAGGTCGAATCGCCTCATTATTGGAAGTAGGTACGGGTTTTCATCCTGATCTTACCGGTAGGGAAAACGTATTCCTGAATGGAGCCATTCTTGGCATGTCAAGGAAAGAAATCAATAGCAAGTTTGATGAAATAGTAGATTTTGCTGGTGTAGAACGATATATTGATACACCTGTAAAAAGATATTCTTCGGGTATGTATGTACGTTTGGCATTTGCAGTAGCAGCTTTCTTAGAACCGGAGATTTTGATTGTAGATGAAGTTTTGGCAGTAGGTGATGCAGAGTTTCAAAGGAAATGCCTTGGCAGAATGAGAGATGTTAGCAAAAATGACGGAAGAACAGTTTTGTTTGTGAGTCATAATATGGCAGCAGTTCAAAAATTATGTAATAGGGGGATATTTTTTAGAAATGGACAAATACATTTAACAGGTGAGATAGACCATGTGATATCTAAATATTTAGAGAGTAGTGATGCAATTCGTTCAATATATGAAATTCCAAAACCAGACTTTACTCCTGAAAACTTGGGATTCGCTTATTGCTTAAAAGTAGAAGATATTAATGGTAATTTAATTAATGAAATACCTGTTGGAAAGGCTTGGCAGATTAGAGTGCAATTCAAACTTAATAAAAAAGTAGAACACTTTATTATCGCTTTAGGTATTGTTAATACAATGGATGTAAACTTAAGAACAACTTGGAGTAAAGAAATGGATTTGGATGCAGGTGAATATGAAGCTTTGTTTAAAGAAGACCAATTATTATTAGCTGCCGGAACATATCAACTAGCATTAGGATTATCTTCTTATGAAAGAGCTTTTCAGTATATAGAAAATGTAGCAGCTATAACAATTTCAGATGTTCCTGATTCAACTCTTGATAAAAGTATAGTAAGAACAACTGGTGTAGGGTTAATATTAAATCCAATGGACATTGAAATTTTGAACTTGACAAAATCAATATGATTTTTTTTAGAATAGTAGAACGAATAAGATCAATACTCAGGGGCTTATTGTTAAAATCGGTAACAATTAGGCATGAAGAAGTTGTAGATGATAGTAATTATAAAGGTGTAAAAATCATTGGGGATCAAAGTTTAATTTCAATTGGTGATAGTGTCAGTTTTGGGGGTAACGTTATTTTATTTGCAAATGCTCAAATATCTATTGGAGACCATTCAATGATATCAATAAACGTTGTAATTCATACTTCTACCCATGATTATAATAATCATCCAATGTGGATTGAAAGAATAGATAAGCCAATTAAAATCGGAAAGCATGTGTGGATTGGAGTAGGCGCTATAATATCTCCAGGTGTAACTATTGGAGATTTTTCAGTTATTGGTGCAGGAAGTGTTGTTGTTTCAAATGTTCCAGAAAGAGCAATAGTTGCAGGAAATCCAGCTAGAATTATAAAATACAGAAATATTGAAAAAGAAAAATTTCAATTGCCAGTTGAAAAGTATCCAATTGGATCTTTTATAAGCAAACAGACTTTCATAGATGAAACAAATATTTGTAAAACAAAATAGCATCAAATATAAAAATCTAATTCATGATTAAAGAAGTAGTTAAGCAATCAATTATTTATAGAAAGTGGAGTAATTATGTAACAAAAGCAAAACAGTTTAAAGAAGACAAAATAGCTATTGAAACATGGGAAAAAAATGGAAGACCAGCGCCACCACCTCAAATATTTAAGAGATTAGAAATTAAAGAGTATGCAAAGGAGCATCAAATAAAAATACTGGTGGAAACAGGCACATATTTAGGTGAAACAGTAGATTATTTCAAGGATTTTTTCAAAAAGATTATTTCCATAGAATTGGATCATAAGCTTTATGCAAGAGCCAAGGAAAAGTTTTCAAAGGAGAAGCACATTCAAATTTATCAAGGTGATAGCGGAGATGCTATACAGAATATAATTGAAAATATTTCTGAACCATGTTTATTTTGGCTTGATGGACATTATTCTGAAGGGATAACTGCAAAAGGGGAATTAAATACGCCAATAATCAAAGAACTCGACCATATATTCAATCATAAAGTTGATAACCATATCATTTTAATTGATGATGCCCGATGCTTTACTGGAAATGATGATTATCCTACAATAGAATTTTTAAGGAATTATATTAAGCAAAAAGATTCATCACTTAAGTTTAGTGTTAAAGACGACATCATTAGAGTTCATAAATAGATAACTTATGTTAAAGTTAATAAGCAAAGTCCTGATAAAGATTGCAAGGATCCTTTATGATGATAGTAATCATTTATCAAATTCAATAATTTCTTCGGTACCAGAACGTTCTATTCAAGAAATCAGGGCTGAAAAATGGTTTAAAGATAAAGGGGATAAAACTCATAGATTGAATTATGAATTAAACGAAAATTCAATAGTTTTTGATGTTGGAGGGTATGAAGGGCAATGGGCCAGTGATATTTTTTCAAAGTTTCTGTGTAATATCCACATTTTTGAACCTTATCAAGAATATGCAAAGAATATCCAGGATCGGTTTAAAAGAAATAAAAAAATATACGTTCACTCATTTGGGCTATCCAATATCACGAATACTTCAAAATTGTCATTATTAAATGATTCTTCTTCTTTATTCAAATCAGAAGCTAACGCTACAGATGTTGAAATTATTGAAGCAGCAGGCTTTATAGACGAGAATCAAATAGATAAAATAGATTTAATGAAGATCAATATAGAAGGAGGCGAGTATGATTTACTAGACCATTTAATAGATAAAGGATTAATTAAAAAAATTGAAAATATTCAGATTCAATTTCACGATTTTGTTACCGATGCTGAAATGAGGATGCGATCAATACAATCAAAACTAAGCAAGACGCATTATGTTACCTATCAGTATGAATTTGTTTGGGAAAACTGGGCACTTAAAAAATAGATGGTTATTGTTAAATTACAAGGTGGCTTAGGCAACCAGATGTTTCAATATGCTACAGCAAGAAGTATCTGTAAGGGATTTGAAAAGGTAATTTTAGATCCGTCATTTTTGTTAGAGAATCATACTTCTACAGAATTCTTTACAGCAAGAAGATACGAGCTAGAAATTTTCAAAAATTTGAATGCTAGACTTGCAAATACTTTTTGGCAGCAGATTATTCACAACAAAAGAGTTTATTTTAGAGCTGCAAAAAAAATAATCTGCAACAATTTTAGGTATGTTAAACAGGTAGGAAATGAAATTCTAGAATTTGACCTAAATAAAGGTTCAACCCTTTATTTAGATGGATATTTTCAGAGTGAAAAGTATTTCCATTATAATCGGAATCAATTACTACAAGAATTTGCATTTTCTTCATTAGATATTGAAAACATTACACAATTAAATCAAATTCAGTCTTATTCGAATCCTGTGAGCATCCACATAAGACGTGGAGATTATTTAAAACCTCATGTATTGAATTACCATGGTATATTGCCTATTAACTACTACAAAAAAGCAATTGAAGCATTAGAAACAACTGTAAGTAATCCTCATTATTTTATCTTTTCTGATGATATTGGATGGTGCAGAGAGAATCTTTCATTTATCTCAGGTCGATATACAATAATGGAAGTAGATAACTCAAGGGAATCTTGGAAAGATATGTGCTTAATGACACATTGCAAACACCATATAGTAGCAAATAGCAGCTTTAGCTGGTGGGGCGCCTGGCTTTCTCAAAAAAAGGGCATCAATATGGCCCCTTATAAATGGTTTAATCCAGCAGTAGTAAGTTTTAATATACATGATTTTGTTCCATCGTCCTGGTCGATAGTTAATTATGAGTAGTGTATCCGTAATTATGCCTGCATATAATGCAGCAAAATATATATCAGCAAGTATAGAAAGTGTTCTTCAGCAAACATATTCTAATTGGGAGTTAATTGTAGTTGATGATGGTTCAAAAGATGATACTAAAGCTATTGTGCTAGCGTATGTCCAAAAAGATAACCGTATAAAATACCATTGGCAACCAAATGGTAAGTTAGGAAATGCAAGAAATTCAGGAATAAGAAATGCAACAGGCAAATGGATAACATTTTTAGATTCAGATGATCTATGGGCTTGTAACAAATTAGAAAAGCAAATTGAAGCAGCTCATAAGAATAAAGATGTGGATGTAATTTTTACAGGGGGGTATTTTTTTAATGATGATGATTTGACAAAATTAACACCTTACCCAACACTCTTAGGCAAATTTGGGCCAAAGGAAATGTACAAATTGGAATATCAAAGTAACTATATAGCCAATCTTTCTGTAATGGTGAAGAGAGAATATATAGATAAGATTGGATTTCAGGATGAGCATCGATTCATTTATGGATGTGAGGATTGGGATTATTGGATCAGATTGGCTAAAGGTGGAGCTACTTTTCTCGGGATTGAAGATCAGTTATTCTATTATCGGCGGCATTCTTCAAACATGTCAAATGATCATCTTACAATGCGCATAGCCGAGGCTTTTGTTTATATAAAAAACTTTGTACCTGATCTTCTTCCAGAAGACTTTAAAGAAATAAAGTACAATAACTTTTTTGTTCCCTTGATAGAGGAGCTGTTGTCAAAAAACAAAATTGAAGAAGTAAAATATATAGCAAGCAAATATGCAACTATAGAACCTTCGTTTTATAAAAAAATGTACAAATTTATCATTACTATATTAGGAAGAAAGGCTTACTATCCCTGTAAAGTTATAAATAAAGTGAGATCAACAATTTGAATAAATAGAATAGAATCCCTTCAAGTAATAAAGGTAAATTAATCCTCTCTAGAATATCTAAAAGTAAAATTATATACACATAAATTGATATGAAGAAAGTTGCAATCTTATATATATGTACAGGGAGATATACTATATTTTGGAAAGAGTTTTATGAAAGGTGTGAAAAGTTTTTCCTTGAAGGATACAGAAAAGAATATTTTGTTTTTACAGATGGAGAAATCAGAGAAAGGAATGATAGAATACATATCATAGAACAAAAGCAACTGGGTTGGCCTTTTGATACATTGATGCGCTTCAAAATGTTTATGAGAGTTGAGACCAAATTGCCTGAGTTTGATTACATTTTCTTTTTAAATGCTAATATGTATTTTCAAAAGCCAGTAGGTGTAGAGGTATTGCCTGAAGTCGAAGATGGAGGATTAATGGCTGTAAAACATCCAGGATTTTATAATAAAAGTAATGAGGAATATACCTATGAAAGGAATCCATCCTCTAACGCTTATATTCCTGAAGGTAAAGGCGAGTATTATTTTATGGGAGGATTTAACGGTGGTCGATCAAAAGAATATTTACAGCTAATAGAAAGTCTAGATCATCAGATTAAAGCGGATTTAGATAGAGATATTATTGCCATCTGGCATGATGAATCACATTTGAATAAGTACTTACTTGACCGAAAATGTAAGGTGCTAGACCCGTCTTACGGATACCCAGAAGGCTGGAATATACCCTTTGAACCCAAAATTATAATATGTGATAAATCAAAGTTGGGAGGGCATGATTTATTACGTAGTCCTAAGAAGTTGCCTGTTCTACAAAAAATAAGAAACTGGGTGCAGGCCAGGGTGAATTGTTTTTAAATAAATATGCTACTGAAGTTATAAAGCTAATTGAATGGAAAAAGAGGAAAAAAAATATCCTCGTGTTACTATTGTTATGCCTGTATATAATGCTGAAAAGCATTTAAAAGAGGCTATTGAAAGTATATTGAATCAAACATTTACAGATTTTGAATTTGTAATCATAAATGATGGCTCGACAGATCAGTCCAAGGAGATAATAATTTCATACAGCTCTGATCCCCGTATAAAGTATTATGAAAATGATCAAAACATCGGCTTGATCAAAACTTTGAATAAGGGAATTGAAATAGCGAATGGTGAGTACATAGCAAGAATGGATGCTGATGATATTTCTTTCCCAGAACGATTGAAAAAGCAGGTAGCATACTTGGATAAATATGCTGAAGTTTCAATAGTGGGAACGTGGTTTTTATTCTCAGATTCAAAAGAAGAAGTTAAGTATCCCAATGACCATGAATCTATAAAGGTCAAGCTATTAACGGGGAATGCGTTAGGCCATCCTACTGTACTTATGAGGAAAAGTGATATTCAACGATTAGAATTAAGATATTGTGTTGATTATCCCGAAGCTGAAGATTACCATTTGTGGACAAATGCTGTGATGAAAGGTCTTAAAATGGCTAATTTACCAGAAGTACTTTTAAATTATAGAATTCATAATCATCAAGTATCTAATGTAAGGGCTTCAAAGCAAAATGAAATAACCAAACGAGTAATTCTTGAATATTGGGAATATTTTTTTGCTAAATACCAATTGCAGTTTTCAGCGCAATTAAGGCATCTTTTATTTGGAAGTGTTTTTAAAAAAACTGAATATATAAATCTTATAAGGCTATGTTCAGTATTAATTGAGAAGAATAGCGAGTTAGCAGTGTTTGATCATTCAAAGTTTGTTGATTTAATATATTCTTATCAAAAAAGGGTTACAGCCGTATTTTACACTTCTCAAAATAAATATAAGGTTCATTACTTGCTTTTGGCACTCTATGATAAATATTTTCACAAGTTCTTATCTCCAAAGGCAAAATTTTTATTTTTTATGCGTTGCTTAAACTTGTATGGGTAGTATGATTGGCATAAGTGTTATTGTACCTTGTTATAATCAATCGAAGTATTTAGCTGAATGCATTCAAAGTTTACAAGCTCAAGCTTATTTAAACTGGGAATGCATTATTGTTAATGATGGGTCAACAGACGAAACAGAATCAATTGCTTCAAACCTTGTCAAAGGAGATGAACGGGTAAAATATATAAAGAAAGGTAATGGCGGGCTAAGTTCTGCAAGAAATGCAGGTTTGAAAGTTAGCGAAGGAGAGTATATTCAATTTCTGGATGCAGATGATGTAATAGGTGAAAATAAATTTGATGAAGCTATTACAGCCTTTGATCAAAACAGTTGTGATTTGGTTATTAGCAATTTTCAATGTACAACAAAAAACTTAGAAGAAATATTACCCTCGTACTGTGACTTAAAAGGTGTAAACTTTTCCTATGAAAGTATCCTTCTAGAATGGGATAAAAGGTATACAATACCTATCCATTGTGGGATATTTAAAAGGAGCCTATTGCATGATTTTCATTTTAACGAAAATCTCAAAGCAAAAGAAGATTGGATCATGTGGCTACATATCTTCAAACTTACCAATCGTTTTGTTTTTATTGATAAACCGCATGCAAAATACAGGTTACATGGCAATGGATTAACAAATGATGCTTTGCATATGTATACCAATACTGTCAAGGCATTCAGATACATCAATAACCAGTTAGAAGAAAAATATAAGTTTGACTTTCTGAAGAAAACTAATGAGTATTGGGAAGAAAAGATAATCGAACTTGATCAGTTTAAAAAAGATTTGATGGCATCCAGAAGTTATAAATTGTCATCTGGTATTGTGCGCATATATGCATTGATTTATAAAAAGTTTTTTAATGTGAGGCATGCTAACAGTAATCATTCCTAATTTCAATCATGCAAGATATTTAGAACAAAGGATTCAAACTGTTCTTTATCAAACCTATCAAGATTTCGAAATCATTATTTTGGATGACTGTTCCACTGATGAAAGCAGGAACGTCATTGAGAAATACCGGAATCATCCCAAAGTATCTAATATTATATTCAATGAGCAAAATAGCGGTTCCACTTTCAAACAATGGAACAAAGGTATTGATTTAGCGAAAGGAGAAGTCATATGGATAGCAGAAAGTGACGATAAAGCTGATCCAAATTTTATAGCTACTCTCATTGGTATTTTGGATGAAGAGCCAAGAGTAGGTATTGTCTACTCCAACTCTTACTTTATTGATGAAGAGAATAATATTTTAAACACTTATAATGATACCTATGCTTCCTGGTCTAACCGTTGGGAGCAAGATTATATAAATAAAGGGAGTGATGAAGTAGTAAATTACATGCGATTTTCACCAGTTATACTTAATGTAAGTTCATGTATATTTAGAAAGAGCATTTATGAAAGTGTAGGCAGAAGTGGTGAAAGATATAAGTTAGCAGGCGATTGGTTTACGTATGTAAAAATGCTTCAATGTGCTGATATAGCTTATTGCGCAGATCCACTTAATTATTTCCGTTGCCATACACAAACTGTAAGAAGCAGTTCAAATCAGTTTGTTCATTTTTTTGAATCACTGAAAGTAATTTGCTATATATACCAGAACTTTCATGTTCCCTACTCAGAGAAAAAAGCACAAGTTTATAATATACTAGCACAGCTGCGTCAATTAGATTCACAATTTACCTCTCAACAAAAGTCAGAAGTTATGTCTTATCTCCGCAAGAATCTAATGCGGAATGTTGATATATTATGGTGGAAGTATAATGCTTCCATGCAAATAAAGAAAATATTTCACGCTTAATCATTAATACATGGAGAAACCAATAAATATAGCCTTAGCGTCAGATGCGGAATACCTGATCCATGCGCGCGTAACTTTATGTTCTTTGTTTGATTCCAACAAAAGCCGTCAATTTGCTATATACCTATTTACTGAAAGCGTTAGTCATACAGAGATTGATAAAATCAGAGAGCTTTCAGATAAATACAATAACTCTTTTCATGTAGTGCAGATCAATAAGAAGTTATTTGAAGAGTTTTTTATCAGCGGTCATATTAGTGTTGCAACCTATTACCGGCTTCTAATACCTGAAATGTTGCCTACTGAGGTTCAGAAAGTATTATATCTTGATACTGATATTATAATAAAGAAAGACATAGAGGAGCTTTGGAAAACAGATATTCAGAAGTATTGTTTAGCTGCAGTGGACGAGAAGAATGTTGATCATGTACAGCGATTACAACTTCCGACGGTTAATTCCTATTTCAATGCTGGTGTATTATTAATTAACGTTCCGGTTTGGCGTCAACTCGAAGTGACAAAGAGAGGCTTACATCTTGCTAATAAATATAAAAACCAGTTATTAGCACATGATCAAGATATCCTAAATATGTTATTGCTTGATAATTGGATTCCATTATCACCGAAGTGGAATCAAACAGAAGGACATCGCTTAGGGAAGTTAATTGATGACCCAACAATCATTCATTTTGTTGGTTTTAAGCCATGGACAATTCATTGTATACATCCGTATAAAAATGAATATTACCACTACTATTATAAAATGGAAGGTTTTACAAAAAAAATCAAGGATAAATACACTCATTATCTAAATGCTTTTAAAAGGAGAATTCCTTTTTTAAAGCAGAAATAACTTAAATATCTATTGTTGCTTCAAATTATTAATCCGCATCATCATGTTGAAAACTCCCGTCCTATTGTTAGTGTTTAACAGGGCAGAAACAACACAGAAAGTCTTTCATACTATCAAAAAGATCCAGCCAAAACAATTGTTTATAGCAGCAGATGGACCAAGAAAAAATCATCCAGAAGATATTGAGAAGTGCGCTAACGTTCGAAAGTTAGTATTGGAACAAATCAATTGGGATTGTGAAGTAAAAACACTTTTTAGAGATGAGAATTTAGGTTGTGGAATTGGGCCTTCGGATGCCATTACCTGGTTTTTTGAACATGTTGAATATGGTATTATTTTAGAAGATGATTGTTTACCTTCTCAAAGTTTTTTTACTTTTTGCGAAGAACTTTTAAAAAAGTATTTCAGGGATGAAAAGGTAATGCATATTAGCGGTAATAATTTTCAATTCGGGAAGAAACAAGGAGATGGAAGTTATTATTTTTCTAATTACATCAATGCATGGGGGTGGGCAACCTGGCGTAGAGCATGGTCATTATATGACTTCAACATCAAAAATTATACAGACCAAACAGCAAATGCTGTGTTAGATAGAGTCCTTTCTTCCAAGGTTGAAAAGAAATTCTGGAAAGGCCATTTTGATACTGTCAAGGACGGCAAACGCAAGGATATATGGGATTACCAATGGGTTTATACTGTCTGGAATCACAATGGTATTTCCATCATTCCAAATGTAAACCTAGTGAGCAATATCGGGTTTGGTAGCGATGCAACCCATACGTTTGATTCAAAAAATATTGTAGCCAATCATCCGAGCTTTGAAATAAATAAAATTGTTCATCCTGGAAAAATGATTATCTCAAAATCTGCAGATAAAAGGTTATTCCGAATTTGCCACCAACCAAAACTTACCTTAAGAGATCGCGCCTACCTGGTTAAAAAAGAAATATTGAAACTGATAAAAATTTAGATTTTGTAGTCCTCCTATAAATAAAGAATGATGAGAATACTATTGGATCCTCAAATCTTCATCAATCAGAAGGTAGGTGGAGTATCACGTCAATTTGTTGAAGTTTGGCATCGTTTAAAGAAATATAACGATATAGAAGTTTATTCTCCACTAGTATTTTCAGAGAATTACCATTTAGAATCTTCTCCTGTAAAATTGCGCAATCCTTTAAATCTTTTGCACCATAAGCAATTCAAGGGGATGGGGAAGATAAAAGAAACACTAAACCATGTGTCACTATTCAGCACTAAGAAATTATTAAATAGTAATTTCTTCCAGGTCTTCCTGCCTACTTATTACGATCCATATTTCGAAAGCTCCCTGAAAGACACTCCTCTAGTGCTTTCTGTTTTCGATATGATTCATGAATTATATCCCCAATATTTTCCAGGTGATCATAAAACCATAAATAATAAAAAAAGCTTACTATATAGAGCCGACAGGATCATTGTACATTCCAATCAGACTAAAAAAGATATTATAAAATTCTATCCAGACCTGGATACATCAAAAATTGATCTTGTTCCACTAGCGAGTTCTGTTATACTAAATGATTCCACGCAAATAACAGCGCCGGAATTAATTAATCGTCCTTATCTTTTATTTGTTGGTACGAGGGATAAGTATAAAAACTTTTCTTTTTTGCTACGTTCAATTGAAAGACTCTTGCATAGAAATGACCTATACCTGATCTGTGCTGGGGGAGGTGTTTTTACTTCTGAAGAAAAATCTCTCATAGATAAACTGGGGCTCTCAGAAATGGTTGCCCAAATTACAATTCAAGACCAACTGCTTCCTTTATTTTACCGGAATGCCCGCGCTTTTATTTTTCCTTCAGAGTATGAAGGATTTGGAATGCCTGTATTAGAAGCAATGGCCTGCGGTTGTCCGGTTATTTTATCAGATAATGGAGTTTTCCGTGAAATTGGAGAAGAAGCGGCTCTTTATTTTAACCTGAATGATGAGCAAATGCTAAACCATTGTGTGGAAAGGGTTCTTGAAGATCAGTCACTACGGGATTATCTGATTAAAGAAGGCTTTAAGAGGGAAAAATTATTTTCCTGGGATAAAACAGCAAGGGGTTATTATGAAACAATCATGAAACTAATGAGCCATAAATGATGATGTTTTAGCAGGCTTACGAACAATATAGCCTACTAAATTTATTTATTAGTCGAATCAACAATGATGGAATTACCCAAGATTTCTATAATAACGCCTTCATTTAACCAAGGCCAATATATAGAGCAAACCATACTTTCTGTTTTGGAACAGAACTATTCTAACCTCGAATATATAATTATTGATGGGGGCAGTACAGACAATACCATTGAAGTAATCAAAAAGTATAATAAGTATATCAGTTTCTGGAAGAGTGAAAAAGACAGGGGACAAAGTGATGCGATCAATAAAGGTCTTAAACTTGCATCTGGTGAAATTATCAACTGGCTGAATAGCGATGATTATTATATGCCGGGCGCTCTTCAGCATGTTGCTTCAGTTTTTGCAGATCCAGGAGTTACAGTTTATTGTGGCCGTAGCCGTGTATTTTCTTCTGGATTCGAGTATTTATCTCAAGGAACCGATTTATATAAGGGAAATTTAGCCAAAACAATTGGTTGGGCACGAATTGATCAACCAGAAACATTTTTTCGTAAAAAGGTATGGGATATAATAGAGAATGTGAATGAAAACTTTCATTATGTAATGGATAAAGAGTTGTGGATAAGGTATCTTTTGCATTTTGGTTTGGATGGAATAGCAAAAGATGAGAAGGTGCTGGTGAATTTTAGAATACATGGTCAATCAAAAACGGGGTCCCAACAGGAAAAGTTCAGACAGGAAACTTTTAACCTCTTTTATTCGCTTGCGACTCAGTTTGGATTGCCTAATGCAGAGAAGTTAAGTTCACTATATGAAGTTCAACAAAAAAAGATTTTCGGTTTAGAAAATATAAATAGTGCTTTCAGTGAGCATGTAATTGAATATTTTTTATTGCGCGTCTTTTTAGAAGCATATGCAGAAAACAATTATACTATAGCAAAAGAAGCAGAGAAACTTATCAATAGAAAGCAATTGATGGATGAAGACAATACAGTGTTAAGAAAAGTATCTTTTCGAATGAAACTTTTACCTGTCGGTGCAAGGAAGCTTTTGAAAAAGATGATGAAATAATTAAAAGCTATTTTCATAATTGTATTTAATTGATAAACAGGATTGTAAATAAGATTACGAAAATAGTACTTAGGGATTATTTAAGTTTTAAAGAACATCAGTAGGATTGTCATAAGGCATTACTTTGGCGCTTCAATAAATACGCCTTCTGGGAAGGCGAAAAATCTTACCAAGCGGTGTACCTTGATTGCTATAGGTAGAACGGTTGATTAATAAGTGCATAAATAATGAAGGTTTCAGTTATTATACCGACATATAATGGAAAACATCGTATAGGTAATCTCCTGTCAACATTAGCCAACCAAACATTTCAAGTTTCTGAGGTGATTGTAGTTATTGACGGAAGCACAGATGGAACAAAGGAATATTTAGAGCAAGGAGATTTTGGGTTTACATTTTCAATATTTGTACAGAATAATAAAGGTCGGGCTGTTGTAAGGAATAAAGGGGCAGAACTTGCAACTGGAGACCTTTTGATTTTTTTTGACGACGATATGCGCTTGGAGCCCAATTGCATTGAACAGCATATCTGCCATCATCAAAAACATCCAAACAGCATATTGACTGGTGCGCAAATTGATGATTATAAGAAAGCAAGTTCAGACTTTTTGAAATACAAGTGCTGGTTAAGCCGTAAATGGTCAGATCCATTAAATGCATATAAAGGGCAGCCACTGCCATTAAATAACCTGCATCTTACAGCTGCAAACTTTTCTATCGCAAAAGAGTTGTTTGTAAAATTAGGTGGCTTCGACTCAAGGTTAAGGGATGCAGAAGATTTTGATTTAGCGATAAGAGCTTATAAAGCTAATGTGTCGATTTACTATAAACATGAGGCATTTGCATGGCATGACGATATAGTAACAGCAACTTCCTACATCAAAAGGTTGCGACAGTATCAATTTGCGCATAGAACTCTGAGGCGTATAAAGCCAGAAATATATCATAATATTGAGCTTAGAGAACCTGTCCAGCCTCATGGTTTAAAAAAAGTTTTATTTTCTCTTTTTTCAAATAAACTTTTTCTGGACATCATTGATCGACGTTCTAACAGATTAGTGTTTCTTCCCAGAATATTCAGGTATAAGCTCTATGACCTGGTTACGACATCTTATGGTGTTTTTTTTACTGATCGACCAATATAATTGATATATGGAAAGGTATAGGGTTGCACATATCATCAATAATCTTTCAAGGGGTGGGGCAGAAGTACTTTTAAAGAGTACTATTAACTTGTTTCCTGAATATGAGCATCTAATCATTTATTTACATCCTCCTGCCGAATTAAGGGAGGAACTGGAAGGAAAGGCTTGTTTCATTTGTTTACACCACACTTCTTGGAAGCAGCTATTTAGTACTCGAAAAAGGATTAAAAATATTATTAGAGACTGGCAGCCGCATATTATTCATGCTCACCTTTTTGATAGTACACTTCTTGCAAGGTTATCCAAAGTTTCAAGAATACCTATAGTTTCCACTATTCATAGTACTTATAGTATTGATGCCTTTAGAAAAAGTAAAAAGGCCTTAATACTTGAAAGACTGACTGTAAATAAGCAGCAGGGGCTAATTGGCGTATCCGGATTTGCGTTAAATGACTATCTTGAACAGGTGTCATTTAAGGGGAAGACATATGTCTTGCATAATTTTTTACCCGAAAGAAATTTTGCGGCAAAACCTGAATGCTATCATAAAAGTGAAGAATTGAAGTGCGTGGCTGTAGGCAATTTAAAGGAAGCAAAGAATTATTTTTACCTTTTAGAAGCTTTTACTCTTTTAAAAGATTATAGGATCACATTGGATATTTATGGAGAAGGGCCCTTAAGAGAGCTTTTAACAAATTACATAAATGAAAAGGAGCTAAGGGTTCGATTGTGTGGACAAGCAGGATATGTATTGAATGTGTTACCAAACTATAATCTCTTTTTACAGGCTTCATCACATGAGGGCTTTGGAATTTCTGTTGCCGAAGCCATGGCGTTGAAACTGCCAGTTTTAATTTCTGATATTCCTGTATTTCGGGAAATTACTGATGGGCAAGCTCACTTTTTCCCATTAAATAACGTAAATGAACTCGCTACCATACTGAAAAGCTTATCTCAAGACGAAACAAAAAGAACCCAATTTGTTCATAATGCTTATGAGCAAATCTGCAAGATCAGTTCGGAAGAAAATTATAAAAAAAATCTTCACGAGATATATTCATTTTTTATTCAACCTAAAAGCTAAATGAATGTGTGGCATAGCCGGTTTCATAGATTTTAGAAAGTCTTCTTCTGAAGAACTGCTTCAAAAAATGACAACTACTCTCTACCATAGAGGTCCAGATGGAGAGGGTATTTATTTTATAGAAGCATCACAGGCGCAAATAGGTTTAGGGCACCGCCGGTTGTCCATTATAGATTTGAGTGAATGCGGTAGTCAGCCCATGCATTTCAATGGGCTACATATTGCTTTCAATGGTGAGGTGTACAATTTTGAGGAGATCAGGAAAGAACTCGAAAAAAAAGGACATCAGTTTCATGGCCATTCAGATACAGAAGTGATCATCCATGCCTACCATGAGTGGGGAGTAGATGCCATTCAACAATGGAAGGGAATGTTTGCAGTAGTGATCTATGATGAGGCAAAAGATGAGATAATTGCCATCAGAGACAGAGCTGGCGTAAAGCCGTTTTATTATTACTGGCAAGATGGTTTGTTCTTATTTGCTTCGGAGCTAAAGGCTATAGTCGCTCATCCTGGTTTTAAAAGGGAGCTAGATCCCGCAGCGGTAGCTTCTTATCTTCAATATGGTTATGTATCATTTCCTCACTGTATTTATAAACATACGAATAAGCTTTCCGCAGCTCACGTATTGCAGCTGGATCTCAAGAAACAGGTTATTTCTACCGTGAAGTACTGGAATGTATATGATTATTATAATCGGCCTAAGGTGGACATGAGCTTTGGTGAAGCTATACTGGAAACTGAAAAGGTGTTGCAAAAAGCCTTTAATTACAGGATGGTGGCTGATGTACCAGTGGGTGTGTTCTTAAGTGGTGGCTTTGACTCTTCTTGTGTTACTGCTTTATTGCAAAAAGATAGTACGGAGAAGATTAAAACCTTTACTATTGGTACAACTGATAAAGAATTGGATGAGGCCCCTTTTGCGAAACAAATTGCGGAACGTTTAGGTACGGATCATACAGAATATTATTGTACATATAAAGAAGCGCTGGATATTATACCAGAATTGCCATTCTATTATGACGAGCCGTTTGCCGATAGTAGTGCAATTCCCACCATCTTAGTAAGCCGGATGGCAAGGAGGAAAGTAACAGTAGCGTTATCTGCTGATGCGGGTGATGAGATATTTGCGGGTTACAACCGCTATGATTACCTAATAAAATATGGCAAACAGTTACAATCAATTCCTAAAGTGGTGAGGAGGGCGATGGCAGGAGTAATGGAGAATGTGTCATCTGAAAGCATACCTTATTTTAAGAATCAGAATAATTTCCATAGTCGATATCAAAAGATCCGTAATCTATTAAATGATCCTTCTCCTTCAGAGATGTTAAAGAACTTAAGCCAGGTGTTTACAAATGAAGAGATCAGTTTGTTGTTCCTTCAACCGGTTAAAGAATTACCAACCGCACTGGTGAGTAAGGAATTGAATCCTGAGTTTTATGATCCGCTGTCTTATATGATGGCTGTGGATTACCAGACATATATGGCAGATGACATTCTACAAAAGGTGGACAGGGCAACAATGTCAGCTAGCCTGGAAGGGCGTGAACCATTTCTTGATCAATCAGTTATAGAGTGGGCTGCACAGTTGCCTAATGAATTTAAATACCATGGAGGAGATAAAAAGTACATCATAAAGCAAATTGTTTACCAGTATATACCGAAAGATATTATGGACCGGAAGAAAATGGGGTTTGCGATACCGGTTCAAAAGTGGCTAAACGAAGAATTAAAGGACTTAGTGCAAGAGTATTTATCGGAGCGGGCATTAAGTAAACATGGAATGTTTAGCAATGCATATGTGCAAAAGATGGTGAGCTCATTTTTCGAGGGTAGAACAGATTTATATTTGAAAATATGGTATTTATTAATGTTTCAAATGTGGTTTGAGCGATGGATGAAGTAAATATAACAATTGCCATTATTTTCTTTTATGATGCGCAATCACTACCTAATTTTGTTTTATAAGAAAGTCAAATCTTGTTTTAAATAAATCATTCCAAGAAAGTCAAGGTGAAAATTTTTAATGTTAGGTATTTCCTTGTCGGGTTAGGTTTTCTTTTTTTATTGCCCAATTTCTTACCAAGACCGAAGGTTCTATTGGTAAATATGGGTCATCGATGGGAACGCTTTGATCCGCAGCTCGCCTTACGGCTTCAATCTGTTGATGATTTACTTCAATACACAGATTCTGCAGCCAAAGCAAACAGGTCAGATAGTTCTCCACTAGGGTATGCTAATGAATTAGCTAATGTGGTTAGGAACAGGTTTTACCACGGCTACAGTAATTATTCTTTAAGGGAAAATTGGATTGCTGTAATTGCCGGATCTCTGATATGGTCAGATTTATCAGCAATTGTTCTTCCTAATGATATTCTTAAATACCCAAATGCAGCCTGCAGTCAGCAAAGTATCGTCATGATGGAATGTTTTAAAAGGAAAGGTATTCCATTTCGCAAAATAGGCTATGATCATCATTTTGCATTAGAGGGATTAGTTCAAGGTAAATGGTATTATTTCGATCCTGACTTAGAGCCAGAGTTCTATGATGTGAAAAGAAATAGTATCGACTCAATTTTTGCCAAACAGGAAGAATTTACGATTTATAAAAATCGTTTGGATTCTGCAGGTATAGAATCTGGTCTTGCAAATAAGACGATTGGTGAAGTAAATACTCCTCCAGCTCCCAGAGCTTCCTTATTTCATCTAGTAACAAAGGTTCTATCTAAAACCTTATGGCTCTTACCTCTTGGGTTGCTGTTCTATTTTAATAGAAGAAAAAAATTGACAAAGGGGAGGCTTTACGAAGAGAATGAATTAGCGGCATAATAAATTTTAATAACCATAGGGATTATATAGCATCATGGTTATATCTCTAATGAGTTGATCATAATCTTAATTTAATAAATTCTTTCCTTGCAGAAAAAAATTCTTTATATCACCTATGATGGCTTAACAGATCCATTAGGACAATCACAGATCTTGCCATACTTAATGCACTTGGCTAGGCGTGGGTACCTGTTTACCATATTGAGTTTTGAAAAGAGGAACAGGTTTGATAAGGAGGGCCAGTTGATACAGGAGATCGTAAATAAGGCTGGCATAGAATGGATACCACTCACCTTTACAGCAAAGCCTCCTGTCTTGTCGAAAGTGTATGACCGGTACCGAATGTCGCGAACCGCGTTGTCTCTTCACCGGCAGAAAAACTTTGATCTCGTTCATTGCCGTAGTTATATAGCTGCAGAAGTTGGGCTATTACTGAAAAGGAGGTTTGGTGTAAAGATGTTATTTGATATGAGGGGCTTCTGGGCGGATGAAAAGGTTGATAACGGTCAGTGGAATTTGAAGCATCCTCTCTTCAATCGTATTTACAGGCATTACAAGCAGAAGGAAAAGGATTTTTTATTAAATGCTGACGGCATTATTTCCTTAACACAAGCCGCTAAGGCCTATTTGAAACAACAACAAGAATATAGAAATTTATCTATTGAGGTCATTCCCTGTTGTGCCGATTTACATCATTTTGACTATACAAAAGTCGATCCTTTATCTGTAGATTCTTTAAGAGTTGAATTAGGCATTCCGGCTAATACAAAAGTTATAACTTACTTGGGTTCGGTAGGCGGCTGGTATATGACAAAGGAAATGTTTCAATTTTTCAACATTTTACAGCAGCGGCAGCCTGAATATAAGATGTTGATATTAACCAAGGACGATCCAGAGGTAGTGAAACAGGAAGCAGCGGCACAAGGAATACCAACAGAAAAGCTCATTGTGACTTATTCGGACCGGAAGCGATTGCCCGTTTTCTTGGCACTTTGCGATTGGAGTATATTTTTTATCCGTAACACATTTTCCAAGACAGCTTCATCGCCAACTAAGCATGCAGAGTTGATGGGGATGGGGATACCTGTGGTGTGTAATACGATTGGAGATACAGGAAATATCATTAAAACAACGGCAACAGGCTTGCTGGTGGATGATTTTAGCCGGGTAACATTCGAAAAGGCTTGTGGGGAGATGGCTCATTTTGACAAAATGGATAAGAAGGTTATACGTCATTTTGCTAAAGAATATTTTGATTTGGAAATGGGGGCAGAAAATTATTTGCGGTTATACAGGCGAATATTGGAAAATGAACTTACGGGTTCTCGCGTTCACGAGTTTACAAACCAGGTTTAGGAATTTTTATTCATCCTTTCCCTTTCCTGACAATCTGCAGTTATCATGAAAACAAAAGTTTTATTTCTTTTGCCTTACCCTTTATTCAAAGCGCCTTCACAACGGTTCCGGGTAGAGGCTTTCTTTCCTCTTTTAGAGTCACATAAAATTGAATTCAGGACAGACGAGTTTCTAGATGAAAAGGCATGGAAGTTATTATACCAACAAGGTTCGACTGTACAAAAAGGTTGGGCTGTAATCAGAGGATTTTTAAAACGACTTTTCACTGTGTTATTTGTGGCGCCCCAATATGACTATGTTTTTATTCATAGGGAAGCTTCGCCGTTAGGACCTCCGATTTTTGAATGGATACTGGCTATGATGTTTCGAAAAAAAATCATTTTTGATTTTGATGATGCTATTTGGATACCTGCAGTTAGTAAAGGCAACAAAATCGCACTTTATATAAAGTGGTTTTCTAAAATTAGTACTATTTGTAAGTGGGCTTATAAGATTTCTGCGGGTAATGAATATTTAGCTAATTGGTCTAAACAATTTAATCAGCATGTTGTTATCACACCTACCTCCGTGGATACGGTGAATAGGTTTAACCGATTAAAGCAGGTGAATCGTAATAAGATGGTGATTGGCTGGACAGGTTCTCATTCGACATTGAAATACCTGGATGTTATTTATCCTGTATTACAAAGATTAGAAGAAGAATTTGCGTTTGAGTTCCTGGTAATTTGCAACCAGCCACCTTCTTTCCAGTTGAAGTCTATGAAGTTTATTCCTTGGCAGGAAACTTCGGAGATTGAAGATTTATTGAAAATTGATATTGGAGTGATGCCGTTGTTAGCGGATGCTTGGAGTGAGGGAAAGTGTGGTTTTAAAATCATTCAATACCTGGCATTGGGCATCCCAGCTGTGGCAAGCCCAGTGGGGGTAAATAAGGATATTGTTGAAGACGGGCGTAATGGATATTTGTGCAGTACAGAGAAAGAGTGGTATGTTGCTTTGAAAAGATTACTGGGGGATAGTCTCTTAAGGGGGGAAATGGGTATGAAGGGAAGAGAAAAGATTGTAAAGGAGTATAGCGTGCAGGCGAATGCAGATAATTTATTATCGTTTTTTAAGTAAAAGGCGTAAATAGCAAATATTTAATAGTCTTATATTAATTCAGGCGATCTCTCATTCTTACTATCAGGGACAAGATTTCCTTTTTTGGAATCTTTAGATGAGATTCTGTCATAATTCATCACTATCATTAAAAAGGCTGCATAGAAAGGTAAACATGGAATTTTGTATCTGGATAAAGACCCAAAATTGTAGGAGGAAATTCCCACAGCGAAAGCAAAGATGACAGAAAAAACCAAACAGAACAGTATGTTGGGATCTTTCATGATTAATTGAAGTGTTTTTCCCATTCCTCTTTTTTGGAATGCCTTAAAAGTAAAGTAAACAAAAACTAAAGCCTCCAAAGCTGACAGCATCATGATCACTTTTCGTGCTTCCCAAGGAAAGGGACGGAATAAAGTAACTACTACCGCCTGTGGAAATTTTTTTAACATGCCCACTATACTGGGATCAAATTCACCCAGATCATATGCTGATCCTTCCTGTCTTTCAGACACATAAGCTATCCAGCCTCTTGTAGTAGCTGCAGTTTGTGCAATGTTTTCTAAAGAGTATTTTTCCAGCTCATTGGCAAAGATTTGGGTGAAGTATAAAAAAGCAATAGCTGCAATACCTATAAAAGCAATTTTTACAACAAAGCGTAGGCCTCCTGATGATATCCGAGATGAATAAGTTGTCAACAGCCAAATGGATAAGGCTGGTAAAAAGGCTAACAAAATGTATACTTTTATAACGGAAATCAAATGAAAACTTAATACCAACAAGACGCTATTTTTGACAGAAAAATCCCTGTTAATAAACAGTCTAAAAGTCGAATAAGTCATCCAGCCTAAACCAAACATACATATAGTATCCTTAAAGATCGCAGATCCCCAGACAAAGGTGCTTGGAATGAATAAAAAGGCTATAGCCATTTCCTTATACAACCCAGGATAAAGCGTTGTGAACGTACGATACATAGCCCATATGCCAGTATAAGAAAAAAAGGCGAAGAGCAGTGCAATCGGCATATAAGAGGTTCCATTGAGTAACCCAAAAATCGCAGCTATGGATGCAACTGTGTAAGACGCCGGATCATAATACCATTGCATTTGTGATACATATGGATAAAGCTCGGGGTTTGACTCCACAGATTGTCTAGTAATCAGTTTAAACCAAGTTGAAAAGGAATCACTGAGCGCAGAGTTTATAATCCTTGAATGGGTAAAATAATTGTATGTATCTCCTCCGCCATAATAGTATTGGTATAACAACCCTATGAAAATAGCGCCGAAAAATTTAAGGTATAAACCTTTAAGGTAATATTCACGCAAAGGATGACCAATGGGATACCTTTTATCTCTTTGCCTTTTGGCAATGGCTGATAAGACGATCAGGTAAATTGGTGTCAGAAATAAATCCCATATGGTTAAGTACTGCATAGAATTATCGCGCAATGTTACGGATAATTTGAATATAATAGCCCTTCCGTTTCTTCAATCAATTAATAAAAAGCCTTCCATTTTGCTTTATCTAATATACCGCCCTGTATACATACCCATTTTTCAGGAGCACCATCCTTATATTCAGAATTATATATCCGGTCGCCATTAATGAAATTAAAATTGTTAAAATGGCCCCATTTCTTTAAATCATCTACAGATCTTGCATATAAAACAATCCTATTTCCAACAAAATACTGCCTGACAGCAATACTAGCAAAGGGAACTTTTCTTTCTGCGTTATCCCAATCCTTTAAAACAGCTGGGGGAGTCAGGAACTGAAAGAAGTTTGCATTTTTACCATCGTTTCTAAAGTTGAAGCTATAGTTGCCATCCTGGTTGCCTCTTAGATTCACCTGTCCGAAAGTAAGTTGATTCTCATTGATAGAATAAGAATTACTAATCACTTTCTGCTGCATCCATCCTATAAATGAGTTGGCATGTTCACTCACCTTAATGCCATTTTCGTGTATTCCACCCCAAAGATTAGAAACACCCCTTATTTCACTTTCTGGACTACCGCCTTCCCCATAACAAAAAGCCACATTGCCTCTTGCATTGGCATTCATGACTTTATAATGGCCTCCCGCATTATTATGAGCCATGCAGGAAATAAACTGGTTTCCTAAAAATGATTCATCCATAAACCCTACACCACCATTGTCTCGAGCGCCACAATGGAAAACAGTAATTTGATTCGCATCTCCTCCCTGAAAATAAAAGCCATGCCTGCCGCACTGGATCACTTCTACATCCTCGATTTTAGAATGGCTTACGTCAGTTTTATTGGTTGCCATATCAGCTGTGAAACGCACACCATCTCCAGCAAAGTTTTTTATCTTCAGCCCCTCTAAATACGTTATGGAATGAGCAATTATTCCATGTGCTTCCGGATTTGTCTTTGCGCCTCTCGTTTCAAAATTGATATCTTTAATTACACATTTGGGAGTAGAGCTATTCCTGTTAATTTCTATTGCACTTACTCCGTTTTTAAAAATAAGGGTGACATTATTTACCCCTTCTAGTCTGATTGATTTGTTGAAAATTTTTATCGTCTTTGAAAATTGATATTCTCCTTCAGGTATAAATATTAGGGATGTGTTTTTACCCGCAGGTAAAGAGTTTATCAATTTTTCAATAGCCAAACTGTTTTGTTCACCTGTATTTGAAGGAAGAACGCCTTGGTCCTGTATATTGATTCCAAATGAAGTTTTTGTTGCAGCCATTTTTTCAAGCGCAATAATCCTTTTTTCCAATTTTTCGTAAGCAGTTTCTGTTTGCGCATTCTTTTGCGCATAAGACAACAGGATCATCATCGTAAGCAGGAAAGTGAATAAAGTTTTCATTTGTTGTAAATATTTTTATTTAATAGAATAATAATTGTAGATCATTGGATTCCGGATTATTAAATATGTCAATTGCCGGCCACATTCAGAATGAGTAAAACTCTTTATGAAAAATCCATTCTTCTCGCAAAGGTCAATATCTTTTATGAGAGCAGTAATATGCATCTTTCAGTATTGTGAAAGACTTTTATCTTTCTCATTCATTTACTTCGAAATTGCATAAAAGCCTGCTATTTATCTATCTTTGGCGCCTTTATTACTGAGTATAAACCTTGACCTAAATTCGCCAAAGTACTATACCATGCCACGTGTACTACGCATAATGAACCGATTAGCCGTTGGAGGACCTGTGCTGAATGCTACCTATTTAACCAGGTACCTGGCACCAGATTTCGAAACTTTACTGGTGGTAGGTGAACGGGAAAGCCACGAAAAGAGCGCCGATCACTTGGTGGAACAACTGGGTATCGACTATACGGTCATTCCGCAGATGGGACGATCCATCAGTCCTGCTGACGATTTCAAGGCTTACCATACCTTAAAAAAGCTCATTAAGGACTTCCAACCTGATATCGTCCACACCCATGCGGCTAAGCCGGGAGCTTTGGGCAGACTGGCAGCGGCAGCGATGAAGGTGCCTGTGGTGGTGCATACTTTTCATGGACATGTGTTCCATTCCTATTTCAACTCATTCAAGACGAATTTCTATATCCAAACGGAGCGTTACCTGGCCCGGAAGTCGGATGCTATTGTGACCATCAGCGACCAACAGAAAAGGGAATTGGTGTATGACTTTAAAATAGCTCCGGAGGATAAGTTTCACGTCATCCGCCTGGGACTGGACCTGGATCGCTTCCAGGAGAAGCAGGAAGTGAAGCGGAGAAAGTTCCGGCAGGAGTATGGCTTAGAAAAGGATGATATTGCTATTGGTATCATTGGCCGGCTGGTGCCGATCAAAAATCACGGGGTGTTCCTGCGGGCTTTGGCGCATGTGCTGGCAAATAGGTCCAAAAAGGTGAAGGCATTTATTATTGGGGATGGCGAGACCAGGGATGAACTGGAGGCACAGGCCAGGAGCCTGGGGATTTCCTTTACGACACAGTCGGACTTCTACCACCCGCACCCGCTGGTGTTTACTTCCTGGCGGACAGATGTGGATGTGATCAATGCGGGACTGGATATCATGGCCCTTACTTCGCTCAATGAAGGCACCCCTGTCAGCCTGATCGAGGCACAGGCGGCGGACAAGCCGGTAGTTTCGACGAGGGTGGGCGGCATCCAGGATATCGTGATCGAAGGGGAGACGGCTTTACTGGCTGATATCGATGATGAAGCCAGTTTTCACCAGCACTTGTTAGCTTTGGTGAATGATGATGCTCTTCGTCATCGCCTGGGGCATAACAGCAGCCAGTATGTACTGGAGCGTTTCGGTTACCGGAGGTTGATGAACGAGATGTCGGCGCTCTATTACCAGCTTTTACATCAAAAACGGAACCCTGATGTTCTTCTTCAAAAAGAAGTCGCCTAAGCTAACTGACCTTAGCTGGCTGAAGACTGATATACACTCACACTTAATTCCGGGCATTGACGACGGATCGCCGGATATGGCTACTTCTTTGGCGCTGATCAAAGACCTGGCGGCCCTGGGGTATAAAAAGATCATTACCACGCCGCATATTAACTGGGAAGTGTATCCCAATACTCCGGAGATCATTACGGCCGGACTGGGTGAACTGCAGGAGGCTGTGGCTGCCGAAGGTATCGATGTGGAAATAGGAGCTGCAGCGGAATACTATATCGATGAACATTTTGGTGAGTTACTCAGGCAAAAGGCACCCCTGTTAACGTTGAAGGATAACCTGTTGCTGGTGGAGTTTTCTTTTATGTCAGCACCTTTGGATCTGCAGGATGTTTTATTCGACCTGCAGATGCTCAACTACCAGCCAGTGATCGCCCACCCGGAGCGATACCTGTACCTGGAACGGAGGAGGGACTTTTACGAAATGTTGAAACATGCAGGTTGTTATTTCCAATTGAATCTTCTATCATTGACAGGCTATTATGGCCGCGGTGTGCAGGAGCTGGCGGCTTACCTCCTAAAGCAGGGTTATTACAACTTTGCGGGGACGGATCTGCACCATGACCGCCATATAGCTGCCTTGAAAAAGTTGGAGGCATCACCGTTGTACGGGGAGTTAAAGGAGGCCGGGTTGATGAATCCAGGTCTCTAACATCCCCTAATTCCACGCCCCTTGCACTCCACCGTCCAGTTGCACCATTTTCCTTTCCACACCCCTGTTATCATCCCCTTCCTTTTTCTGCCAGAGGATCTCCCATTCAGTCTCCTGCACCCCTCTACTATGTTGCACTTCCCCCATCAGCACCGGCCTTCCTCTCACTTCCGCTACATCCATCTTCAGCCATTCTTCTGGACTCATCACTAGCTCCCCACTTTTGATCGGTGCTCCATGCACACTGAGCAGCTTACCTCCGACCCAACCCCGCTTCCTGTCCCGGATCAACCCATAGAGCACCGCACGCCGGTCTCCTCCCTTTTCCTGTCCCCACCGGCCTACCCGCCTTCGCTCCAATATCTCTCCACCTTCCCCAATGGCCCACTGCTTTCCATCCCCCGTCCACTGTCCCGCCTTCCAGCAGCCATCCCGCTCCCCTTCATAAGAGAACCACTTGCCATTGATCCATTCTCCCTTCATGCCCCTTCCTTTGCCTAAAGTTCCCTCCACCTCCGCACTCACCAGGGCTTGTGCCGCCAGCTGCTTCCTCAGCCACTGCTTATCCCCTTGCATTCTTAGATACAATTGGATAGCGGCCTGGTACACCTGCTTTTGCTTCTTTCGGGGCAGGGTCTTTTTGAAGGCTTTCTTTCTTTTGGGATCCTCCACCACCCACTTCGCATAGGCTACCGCTTCTTTAAACAAATTCCTTCTTTCCTTCTGCTTGTCAGAGGGAATAATGCGGCTCATGTCCGGGTAGCGGGTCACCACGATCTTTCTACCCTTGTAGCGTTTGATCACAAACCTTTTGCCCACCGCTCCCCTCATGTTCGAATACAACGTCCGGCTCACCTGTTTCATAACTTTTTGCTTTAAGAACTCGAAACTACCACCCTCCACCCACCCCTCAAAACCCCCTGGCCGCTTTTGGCCGATTTGGCACAAAATGGCACAAAATGACCGCCTCCATTCCTCCCCTCACCCTACCATCCTTCGTACCTGAGCCGTACTTACGCCATAGCTGCGATATACTTGATATACGGTAGGGTGCCCTATCCTCCGTTACTTTCAGATATTGTTACAGGAAATTTTCTTTATCCCGATCTTACGGTCCAATGTATATATTTGGGCAAACGAATCAAGGAAGTATAATAAACTAACTGGTTATAAAGATGAAAGTAAAAAAAGCGGTGATCACTGCGGCTGCCCGCGGTGAGCGTTTGTACCCTGTGGCTGATACTGTGCAAAAGGCTATGTTGCCTGTGGTGGACATAGATGGATTGGAAAAGCCTGTATTGCAAATTATTATTGAAGAAGCATTTGCTTCGGGCATCGAGGAGATCTGCGTGGTGTGCGCTCCGGGTGATGGCGCCCGTTATATCGATGCATTCACCACTTTGCGCAATAACCTTATGGAATCATTCAAGCGCGTAGACTGGGCGCAAAAGGGAGCGGGGCAAATCGACCATCTCCTGAGTCGAACACAGTTTGTAGAACAGAAAGAACCAAAGGGTTATGGGCATGCCGTTTATTGCGCCCGCGAGTTTGTGAATGGCGAACCTTTCCTGCTCTTGTTGGGAGATTACCTTTATGTCTCACACCTGGTACAAAAGCGCTGTGCTGCCCAATTGATCGACCTGGCAATACAGGAAAACTGCTCTGTATCGGCAGTGCATGCGACCATCGAGCACCAGGTAACCCGTTATGGTACTCTTACCGGTAAGCAACTACCTAATAAGCCTGGTGTATACCATATTGAAAAAATCATCGAAAAGCCTTCGCTGAGCGAGGCTGAACTGGAATTGCAAACTTCGGGACTGAGGGCTGGCTATTACCTGTGCTTCTTTGGGATGCATGTATTCACGCCTTCTGTTTTCTCTATTTTAGAACAGCATCTCGGGCAGAATGGGGGCAAGTCGTTACTGACACCTGCCCTGCAGGAGCTGGCGGAGCGTGAGCAATATCTTGCGCTGGAAGTGAGGGGAAGCCGGTATGACCTGAGCCGGAAGCATGGCCTGCTGAGGGCGCAGATTGCGCTTGGACTGGCGGGAGAAGCGAAGAGCGAGACATTGACGACATTGGTGGAAGCGTTAGCCGAAGCGCAAGGTCGATAGTGACGAATGATTCGAATCCGCCAAAGGCGGACAAGTTGCGAATGACGAATAAGAGAGAAAAATCATGAATTTATTTATACTAACCATTACTGCTGCGGAGCCGGGCGTAAGGAACCGGTCGTTTTTTGAGATGGCGAGGGAATTGAGTGCCAAAGAGTTAATGAAGGCTTTGAGGGAGTTGGACCAGTTTCGTAAGTCAACGCCCAACCTGTATGAAAAGGTGCGGGCGATTCTTTTTTTACATGCCGGCTACCGGTTTTTCCTGGAGGGATCAGCGGAAATACCTGCCGTGGGCAAGATCTCTTACCGCGGTTTTGAGGATCTGCTGAACAGGCGCTTTGAGCATGCCATTTCTACTTTTTTGGGTGAGCTGGACAAGCACGGGCCAACTGCCACTTTGTTTTCAGCACTGGCGGAAAGCTATCACCACCTCTCGTTCCAAATACTGGCAGGCCAGGTGCGTAAGAGTGTGCGTTCCAGCAAGGGCAACCAATGGATGTTCCGTGTAGGGCACCAGGAAGAGCATCCCATCCGCATTCATCCGCGCCTGCTGCAGCGGCAGGATGATTCACTATTTTATCCCATCCTGCACGAGCAGACTTCTGTGCGCATGGACCTCACACATAGTGGCTGGTCCGATATCTTTTTCTTGGGTATGGACTATCCCGAAGGTGCCAGGGTGATCAACGTATCTATTGACCTGGGGGTGTTTGGCAGGGATAAGGACATCCGTCCACCCCTGCACTGTTATGTAAGGGTGATTCCCGAGCCTGTATTGCGCCTGACCTCTATTGACCTGAATACTACTAAAGACATACATGATCTGGACGACCTGTTCAACTTCGGTAACGACTACCTTAGCCTGGTGAAGGCCGGTGTGATCGCTTCCGGCTTAATCCCGCCATCTTTTGAAGGTACCAACCAGTCGCTGGCCCAGGTGCTGTCGCGAATTGTAGCACCGGGAATGGGTATCGAACTGGTGACGAAGGTGAACGATATTCCCAAAGGCTCCCGTTTTGCCGTTTCTACCAACCTGTTAGGATCTATTATCAGCCTGCTGATGCGGGCTACAGGCCAGACCAAGAGCCTGGAAGGCGGTCTGCAGGAAAGTGAAAGGAGGTTGGTGGCTTCAAGGGCTATCCTTGGTGAATGGATCGGTGGTTCCGGTGGCGGCTGGCAGGATTCCGGAGGTATCTGGCCTGGCATTAAAGCCATACAGGGCACCTTTGCCGATGAAGGCGACCCGGAAGCCGGTATCAGCAGGGGCACCTTGTTACCCCGTCACCGCGTGTTGCAGGGAGATGCCTTGCATCCAAAGTTTGAAGAGCAGCTCACAAATTCGCTGGTGCTGATGCATGGAGGTATGGCTTCGAATGTGGGGCCCATCCTGGAGATGGTGACAGAAAAGTATTTGCTGCGTGGTGAAAAGGAATGGAAAGCAAGGCAACAAACCAACCAGATCTTTGACAACATACTGGCGGCCATCAGGGAAGGGGATATTAAAAAGCTGGCAGCCAATACCGCCGCCAACTGGGAAGGCCCGATCAAGACTATTATTCCCTGGGCGTCTACTTATTTTACCGAGCAGATCATTGCAAAGGCCAAAAAGCAGTTTGGCGACAACTATTATGGTTTCTTGATGCTTGGTGGTATGTCGGGCGGCGGCATGGGGATGTTTGTGAACCCGGAGCGTTACGAGGAATCCAAGCTAAAGGTATTGGAACTGTTGCGGCAAACGAAGTCAGAACTGTCTGACTCACTGCCTTTTGCCATGGAGCCGGTGGTGTACAACTGGAGCATCAACCCGAAGGGTTCCTGGGCAACATTGCATGAAGGTGCCGAGGCCCTGATGCCGGAGGCTTATTATGGTATCCATGTATCTGAACTGGTGCGGAAAGATCCTGCTTCCATTGCCTATATCCGCAGGGCGGAGATCGATTTCTTTACTACTTACTGTGAGCAAAATAACCTGGCATACCCCCTGCTGCGTACCATTGTCAGCAATTTATTTAAAGTTTCTGATCCTACTTCACATGGCAACAGGAGTGCGGAAAATGAGAAAACGGAGCGTGTGAAGAAAGAAAATGGGTTCGATTATATCCAACACGAACAGATCAGGGAGGAGTTGAAGAAGGGCCGCATCGGCTTGTCACGCAACCGCCTGCCAGCTGAAACTTCTATCGAAGACATCTTGCCTGCAGATATCTATGCTCCCTTCCCCATTGCCGATAGCTATTTGCCTGTGATTGAAAAGGGCGAAGATGCCATCAGGGGCGGACAGATCGCCGTCATGAGCCTTGCCGCCGGTGTGGGTAGCCGTTGGACCAAGGGAGCGGGCGTCATTAAAGCGATCAATCCTTTTGTGGAGATGGGAGGTGCGCATCGCAGCTTTTTGGAGATCCATCTGGCCAAGACGAAAAATGTAGCCAGTAAGTATAGCGCCACGATACCGCATATTGTTGCCACTTCTTACCTGACACATGGACCTATTGAAAAAAAGCTGGCCGAGACCGGCAACTTTGGTTATGACGGTCCTGTGTACTTGTCGGCAGGCCGTTCTGTTGGCCAGCGTTTTGTGCCCATGGAGCGTGACCTCCGGTTTTTATGGGAGGAAATGCCTCAGGAGGCGCTGGACGAAAACAAGCAGAAAGTGCGGGAGGCTGTGCGCCAAAGCATGATCGGATGGGCCAGGTCGAAGGGTGAGGGATCGGATTATGTAGATAATATCGCAGCACAGCGGTTCTCTCCTTTAGGACACTGGTACGAAGTTTCCAACTTATTGCGTAATGGCAGTCTCGCCCGTTTACTGGCAGAACAGCCGCAGGTAGAGACCATTATGCTGCACAATATTGATACGCTGGGGGCTGATGTGGACCCTGTGGCTTTGGGGTATCACCTGCAATCCGGAAATGTATTGACCTTTGAAGTGATCGCCCGTCGCATTGAAGACAGGGGCGGTGGCCTGGCTCGTGTGAATGGACAGGTACGCCTGCTGGAAGGGTTGGCACAGCCGAGGGAAGAAGATGAATTGAAATTGAGTTATTATAATTCCATGACTACATGGATACAGGTGGATGCCTTGCTTCAACTCTTTGGACTTACCCGCGAAGACCTGCAAAAAGGAGATGAGGCCAGGCTGGCGAAGGCTGTAAGGAGCGTGGCGCAGCGTATTCCTACTTATGTGACCATCAAGGATGTGAAGTACCGCTGGGGACATGGACAGGAAGATATTTACCCGGTGGCACAGATCGAGAAACTGTGGAGCGATATGTCAGCCCTGCCGGATGTATCTTGCGGGTATATTGTTGTTCCGCGTTTGCGTGGGCAGCAGATGAAGGACCCGGCACAGTTGGATTCCTGGGTGGGCGATGGAAGCCAGGACTATGTAGGAGGGCTTTGTAAGTTTTAGCGTCAACTATTTCCCTTTTCGTTTGTAACTTATCCGATGGCTTTTTCTATCAAAGAATTAGAGCAACTGTCCGGCATTAAGGCCCATACCATACGGATATGGGAGCACCGCTATCATTTCCTGAAACCTTCACGGACGGATACCAACATCCGCAGTTATTCGGTCGAGGAGTTGAAGACCCTGCTGACAGTTGCCCTTCTGAACAAGTATGGTATTAAGATCTCGCGCATTGATGAAATGCAGCCTGAACAGTGGCACCACGCTTTGCTTCAACAGGTTGAGGCACAGGATGAATACCTGGTAAACCAACTGGTCGGCCATATGGTGGATATGGATCATGTGGCGTTTGAAGAAGTGCTCAACCTGTACATTCACCAGAAAGGCCTTGAAGAAACCGTCGTCTCTCTTATTTTCGGCTTTCTTCAAAAAGTAGGCATCCTGTGGCAAACGAACCATATCAATGCAGCCCAGGAACATATAGCCGCTCATATCATCCGGCAAAAGATCATCAGTGCCATAGACAACCTTCCTGCTGTTTTCCGTATACAACCGCTTTTCCTTCTTTTTCTGCCTGAAGACGAGCATCATGAGCTGGGGCTCCTGTATGTTTATTACCTTTTGAAAAAACGCGGGCTTCCCGTTCTTTACCTGGGCGCCAGTGCACCTTTGGATGATGTGGCTTACGTGATGCGTATCAAACAACCCTCTTACCTTTACCTGCACCTGGCTTCTTTTCCTCCTGGTGGCCAGTTTGAGAAATATATCCACAGGCTGTCGACCATTGAACCACATATACAAATATTGATCTCCGGATCTGTTGTATCAGGATATAAAAAGGTGGTTCCCCACAACGTGACATTACTTCATTCGCTGGAGGAAGCTATTGACCTCATTAAAAGTGTTTAATCAATTTCTTTAGTTTCTTCAACAAAATTGCTGGATTATTTGGTTTGAATGCTTGGTATTGTCTAATTTTAATATGTGTAAAATTAGACAAAACTTCCTTTCTCTTATACCTGCAGGGTTATCATTATCAGGAAATTGCTGATCTTCTTAACCAGCCTCTTGGCACCATCAAGAGCCGTATTCACTTTGCAAAAAAGCAATTACAGAAAAAGTTAGACCGTTGAAACCTTCCGTTGTCAACATAAGGGCAGGTAGCCGAATATTATTCTTAGCTCAATAATATAAAGTCAACCAGTCCGAAGTTAATTTTACAGAAGCACCGGCTTATCATAAGGCGTATATATTTTGATGGCACGGATGACGAAATTCAGAATATAAAATATAAAATTTAAAATGGGAGCGGAACAGGACATTGTACTGGTTAATGAAAAGGATGAACAGGTTGGATTGATGGAGAAAATGCAGGTGCACAGGGAGGGGCTGCTGCACCGGGCGTTTAGTGTATTTGTATTTGACAGGAAGGGTAGGATGTTGTTGCAGAAACGTGCTCCCACTAAATACCATGGCGGTAATTTGTGGAGTAATGCATGCTGCAGTCACCCTTACCCTGGAGAGCTGATAGAAAATGCTGCACTGCGCAGGCTTCAGGAGGAGTTAGGCTTTGTTGCACCCCTGCATAAGATATTCGAGTTTGTGTATAAGGCCAATGTGGAGAACGGCTTGGTAGAGCATGAATACGATCATGTATTTGTTGGTGAGTATGAAGGACCCATACTGATGAATGAAAAAGAAGTAGCTGAATATTGTTATGAGAGCATGAATGATATAAAATGGATGATGAAGGAGCAACCTGAGAAATTCACTACGTGGTTCAAGCTGGCTTTTCCTTCGATTGAGACGTGGTGGGCTGGAAAAGGATGGAGCATGACGAATGACTTGAATCCGCCAGAGGCGGACAAGTTTAAATGACGATGGGATAGAGGGTTAACGTGATTGGGAATGATTTTTTAGCTTATCTTGTTATATATGTCAGGATTTTCCTTAACCAGATTGATCAAGATACTTCTATTCTTATTTCTCTTAATTGCAGGGCTGGTTTATGCCAGGCCATTTCTGGTTCCCTTGACTTTCGCAGCTATTATGGCCATGCTTTTCCTGCCGCTTTGCAGCTGGCTGGAAGCAAGGGGCGTTCATAAAGTCATAGCGATACTTTTGTGCATCATTATCATGTTGTGCTCTATTGCTGGTGTGCTGTGGTTGTTGTACTGGCAGGTAACTGATCTTGCTGAAAATGCCGGAAAGATCCAGGAAAACTTCATGAAGCGATTGGATCAGGTGCGCCGCTTTATATCCAGTTCGATAGGTATTTCAAAACAAAAGCAGGAGGAGCTGATACAAAATGGCCAGTCATCCGAAACGATCGGGCATACCGTAAGCGGTATCTTATCGGGCCTGGGTGAATTGCTTACGGATTTTATACTCTTTGTCGTTTACCTTTTCATGTTGCTTTACTACCGTTTATTTTTAAAAAGGTTTGTACTCATGTGGGTACCCCAAAAGGACAGGGAGAAAACGTCTGCTATTATTGAAAATTGCAGGCATGTGGCGCAGCAATATTTAGGGGGGCTCATCATCATGATCGGTTGCCTTTGGGTGATGTACAGTATTGGATTTGCACTGGTGGGTGTAAAGAGTCCTATATTCTTCGCCATTCTGTGCGGCCTTTTGGAAATTGTTCCTTTTGTAGGCAACCTGACAGGCAATGCCATTACGATGCTTATGGTGATTGCCCAAGGTGGCAATTTTTCCATGATCCTTGGCATTCTGCTTACCTATGGGGCTATTCAGTTCATTCAGACTTATTTGCTTGAGCCTTTGGTGGTCGGGGCCGAGGTGAATATCAATCCTCTTATTACCATTATCAGCCTGGTGTTGGGTGAACTGATTTGGGGCATACCGGGCATGGTGCTGGCCATTCCTGTTATGGGCATTATCAAGATCGTTTGCGATAATATTGAAGAGTTGAGGCCTTTCGGGTTCCTGTTAGGCCGGGAAAGGACAGAGCGCAAAACTCACTTTGCTGATAGATTAAGGAAATGGCGGATGAGGAGGGAGGTGATGTTAGATGATAGATGATAGAGGGAGAGGAGATGAGTGATGAATGATCGGTGATGAGGGGGGAGGGGATGAAAGGAGGAAAATATGGATGAGTGGTAAATTAGGATCGGAAATCTGAAAATCGTCAGTTGAACGTTTAATAATTTGTTAATATTTTTTTGCCAGTAATCATATTTCTACTATTTTAGGCACCCCGAAATCTCAAAAGAGAAAAGGGTTTCTAACGTTTGTTTGTCACCTTGCTTTAAAAGCGTAAAGCGCAGGTTTATCCTTTTGCTTTACGCTTTTTATTTTATTCATTGGTATATGGTAATTTTTGCTCATCCAAGAAATGGATAACTTTGAATATTATTTAGCTCAGCAGCTCATTTTTCCCTAATGTGGAGCATTCCCCAATGCCTGTTTTTTAGAAAAAATATATTTCTGTTCAGGACCACTATAAAAGCCAGGAATTTTTTGTATAGAAAGAACGGGCATTCATTATTTCTTTTTAATCACCACACACCAGTCGTTTCTTTTCATTTTTGATGCAGGATCAGGACCGTTAAACTTTACCATCATTCGTCTTTTACATTCTTTCGTGTTGTCCATTTCAATAAGTTTATTCGTATTTTTAATTTTCACCTTTAATCATCCAGATTCTTTTAATTCATTAGTCATGCAAACCAGAACATCAATAACAAGAATTGTTTTGACCGACGATGACGTTGATGACCAGTTCTTTTTTCAAATGGCTCTTCGTCAGTCAGGTGAGAAGGCGGAATTACATGTCTTTGATAATGGCATATTGTTATTAGAGGCGTTGATTAAAGGCGATACTGCTTTGCCCGATGTGATTTTTATGGATTACAATATGCCTTGTAAGAATGCGGTTCAATGCATGGAAGAATTGCGCCAGCACCAACATTTACAACATATACCTGTTATTATACTGACTACGGGCATGAGTCCGGCAGAAATGGAAAAAGTTTACCAGAAAGGCGCAACTGCTTGCATTAGGAAGCCTCACGATTTATCGAGCCTTGTGCAATTAATTAAAGACGTTTTGGCCAATAAATTAACTGCCCGGGAGCCCATTTTTTGTTTATAATGACGGGGCCATTTTATAACGATTGCTTTCATTCTTTATTCTGCTTTCATGAGAACTTTTAAATCCATTCCTTTCAGGATTACTTTTTTATTCTGTGTATTCCTGCTGGCTGTCCTGGCCATACTTCTTTTTAAAAGGATAGACAACCTGTCAAAGTCTGCAGATGACCTCAATAAGTTCAGCGCCGTGCACCTGAAGCTGGAAGAAACAATTTCGTGGCTGCGGGAGGTGGAATCGAGCCAGCGTGGCTATTTATTAAGCAAGGATACGGTTTATCTGAAGACCAGGGAAGAAGCTTTGCAGAAGATGCGGTCCAGCCTGCAAAAAGTTCATGAGGGGCTTGGTAATAACCTGGAGCACCAATGGCATGCAAATAACCTGGGGATGTTGATCAATGAAAGGACGATGCTCCTGGACAGGATATTGTGGCAGTACGATCATAATCCCGGCCAGGAAGAACAAATCAAAAAGGATATCATGACGGGCCAGGTTGCCATGAAAGCAGTACAGGCCTATGCGGACCGAATGATGGCTCACATGGACCAGATGCAGCGCCGTCTTCAGTACACATACAGGGAGTATACGCTGATTGCCCCTGTGTATGCTTTTTTCCTTGTTTTGTTTATGCTGGTTTTCATCCTGATTGCTTATATCAGTTTGAAGCGGCAATTAAAGATATCCAGGCAGCTTGCCCGTAAAACTGAGGATACGAACAGGCAGCTTAAAGAAGCCAACACCATTTTTGAAATGGCAGAGGAATCTGGTGGTGTGGGTTCCTGGGTGTTCAACCTCGATAGAAAGGAAATCCACTGGTCGAAGAATCTTTGTCAGTTGTATGGATTTCAATGGGGTAGTTTAAAGCCTTCGCTGGAAAATCATATAGAAATGGTGCACCCGGAGGACCGGCACAAATTATTGCAGGCAAGAGAAGAAGCCTATAGTCATTCGCTGCCTATCATTTTGGAATACAGGATCATACGTATAGATGGCGAAGTAAGGCATGTCAGAAGCTTCAGCAAGCTTAGTAATAATGAATTGGGCGAGCGTGTGTTGATGGGAACTACACAGGATGTTACAGGCATTACCCACATCACCCAGCACTTAAAGGAAACCAATGTTTTATACGAAAATGCTGAAGAGATTGCCGGTATTGGCTCCTGGAAACTGGATCTGAAGACCAACAATTTTGCCTGTTCCAGGAACCTGTTTCAAATTTATGCCTGCGAGCCTAGGGACAGGGAAATTCCTTACGACACCTTTGCTCTTTTCATTCACCCGGCCGACCAGGAGAAGGTGAGAAAACATGCGGAATTAGCAGCACAATCCGGCAAGCTGGAAAAGATCAATTTCAGGATTTTCCGTAAAGATGGTGTGATGCGCTATATGCAGGCGGTCGGTAAAATCAAAGAAGATGGTGAGGAAAGATACTTGCTGGGCACAACGCAGGACGTTACCGAATTTACTTTAGCAGAGGAAGGCCTGCGGCAGACCAATGCTTTGTTTGAAAATGCCGAAATGGCTGCCGGAATTGGCTCATGGTCGTGGAACCTGGACTCCAATGAGTTCAGTGCCTCCAAAAACCTGTACCGGGTGTTTGGCTTTGAACCTTACGAATTCGAGCCCTCGCTCCAGGCATTTCTGGATCGCGTGTACCATGAAGACAAAGAAAAAGTGGCCTTTCGTTTTCCGATAGATGCATTTAGTGAACATAAAATGATCACACTCAACTTCAGGATCGTTGATAAGAATGGACGGTTGATCCATGTTCAGGGCAAAAGAAAATACTACCGGAATGCAAAAGGTGAGCGGGTTGTCTTAGGCACCACCCAGGACATATCTGTACTGGTGAGGGTGATCAACCGTTTAAGCCGTGTCATCAACCAATTGAAGAAAAGCGAAGCTTTCAATCGCAATACAGCGGAAAAACTGGACCAGTTGAACCGCGACCTTACTTCCAGGAACCTTGAACTGCAGCATGCCAATGAAGAACTGGCCTCTTTCAATTATGTGGCCAGCCATGACCTGCAGGAGCCGTTGCGAAAAATACAAACCTTCATTTCATTCCTGGCCGAAAAAGAATCCCATTTGTCAGACATGGGCCAGGCTTACCTGGAGAGAATGCAGGTGGCTGCAGGAAGAATGCGCAACCTGATCAAAGACCTACTTTCTTATTCGCGCACTACTATGATTGAAACAGGGCCGATGCCGGTTGACCTGAATGAAGTCCTGCTCAGTACACAGAGTATATTGAAAGCTTCCATTGATGAAAAAGGCGCAGTGATTCACGCCGATCCATTGCCGGTAGTGCAGGGTATTGATTTTCAAATGCAGCAGTTGTTTGAAAACCTGATCGGCAACGCCATTAAATATTGCAGGCCTGGTGTCGTTCCTGTTGTAAACATTACTGCTGAAAAAGTGCGCCAGGCGCAAAGTGCCGAAAGCCTGGAAGACGCACAATGGTATTACAAAATTTGCTTTATTGATAATGGAATTGGTTTTGAACAGGAATATGCCAGCAAGATCTTCGATCTTTTTCAGCGTCTGCACGGCAAAGGCGAGTATGAGGGCACTGGTATAGGTTTAGCCATCTGCAAAAAAATTGTGCAGGGACATGGAGGCTGTATTGATGCATTGGGTATACCCGGTGTTGGCGCCACCTTCACTGTTTACCTGCCTGTTGCTACAGTGCCGGAGCAGGCTCCTGCCCAACACTAGATGTTAGTAGTGAATAGATGCAGAAGGGTCAATCGGGGCGCACTTTTTGAGGCACAACTGTTAGCCTAAGGTGTGTAGCACTTATAGTTCCACCTGCCTCATGATGTCTCGAATAAAGTTTTCACAAGTCGCTTTAGTAAGGGGCATTTTTTCCCTTGCTGTCATCTTGCTTGTCATGATGTCCATCCTCTTGTTTACAAGAATGGGCAGGCAGGTATCCTCTACGGAGGAGGCAAACCGCACGAACCTGATAAGGCTTTACCTGGAGCAAATGTTGTCTCAAGTGCAAGGCGTAGAAGCCGGCCATCGTGGCTTTCTGCTCACAGGAGACTCCTCTTTCCTGCAGTCGTTCAGGGAAAGTAAAGATGAAATCAATACCGACCTGGCTGCATTGCATACCCTTGCTGTAGGACATGATTCCCATCAACAGGTGGATACTTTGCGATCATTGATTGACAGGAGAATGTTCCTGATCGATTCTGTGATACGTGTTTACAGCAGCAATGCTCCTGGCGTTAACAGGGGTAGTGTGCAAGCGGCTTTGATGCCCGGCCGGATCGTGATGGATCAGATAAAGGAGCATACTAACCGGTTGGTACAAACTGAAATGCAATTATATAACAGTGAGCAGAGGCTTAAAGAAAGGAACCGGAATGCTGCATCTCTTTTTGCATTACTGTTGATCATCTTTGTCTTTATTGTATTTACGCTTGCCTATGTCAGTTTGAACCGGCAGCTGCGTATTTCAAAAGATTACCTGCAACAAAAACAATTGGCATTGGAAGACCTGGAAGAAATGGATGAAATCTACCGCAATGCTGAAGAATTGGCCACTTTGGGCTCCTGGCAGTGGAATCTCCAAACGAACTTATTTAAGTGTTCTGAAAATCTCTTCCGGATATATGGAAGCGAACCCAGGCAGGAGGATATTTCTTTCAACCGGTTCATGTCCTTTGTTGTTCCGGAAGATCGTGAAACGCTTGTAAAAAATATTTTAAGTGCTATCAATAAAAGGGAAGCCGTTGTGGTTGCGTACAGAATTGTGCGGGCCGACAAGGAGATACGGCACATGCGTGCCTATGGAAAATTGAAAGCTGGCAGTTGCGACATTATGTTGGGCGCAACGCAGGATGTTACGGATTTGAAAATGGCTTATGAGCAACTTTCAGCGGTCAATAAGGAACTGGCTGCAAAGAACAGGGAACTGGAACAAACCAATGCTGATTTGGCTTCATTCAACTTTATTGCCAGTCATGATTTGCAGGAGCCGTTACGCAAAATTCAAACTTTTGTCAGCTTCCTGGAAGAAAGTGAATCCAACCTTTCAGAAACGGGTAAGTTCTACCTGCAACGCATGGAGCGCGCAGCTGCGCGTATAAGGGCTTTGATACAGGATTTGATAACTTATGCTCATGCCACCAGTCAGGGAAAAGAGTGGAGCGATGTAGACCTGAATGTTGTACTCAATAATGTGCTGCAGTCTCTTCACCACATTATCTCAGAGAAGAATGCTAATATACAGGTTGACAAGTTGCCAGTTGTGCAAGGCAGCATTTTCCAGTTGCAGAAATTATTTGAACACCTTTTGAATAACTCAATGAAATACCACAAACCTGATAATCCACCGGTGATTTCCATTAAATCGGAGACGATCACCAATGATGATGGAGTGTTGGCTGAATTGGAAGCCGGCCGCGTTTATCATAAAATAAGCATTGCCGATGAAGGTATTGGTTTTGAGCAGGAGTTCGCAGGTAAGATATTTGGTGTTTTCCAGCGGCTGAATGTCCAGGGCGACGATGTTGGCTCGGGAATAGGACTTGCCATTTGCAAAAAAATAGTGCAGCAACACGGAGGTGTCATCAAGGCGAGGAGCGTGCCCAATGAAGGATCTGTTTTTGATGTATACCTTCCTGCGTGATAGGAATTTCAGGATGACCGTGGCTTATTTTTTGATGTTGATATATTCTTTACCCTAACCATTTGCCATGAAGCTCCTCCTCTTATTTGTCCTGTTTTTGCCTGTAAGCATGGTAGCACAAAAGATTGCTCTTATAGACCGGGGGTTCAAAAGGCCAATTCTGTTTACTGACAGTGCTACAACAGAGGATATAATAAATGATTATTTTCCTGTTCATATTGAGGATTTAAAAAGTGTATTGAAAACTACGGATTGGTTTATTTCAGCTATTGATGCAGGAGGAACGCAAATCAAAGATGTGAGCAATGTCCCTGCAGGGAAATCCACCTTCTATTATTCTGAATCTGTAGCGCGGAAGTATGCCTTTCACAATATTGTTTTAAGTACGTCCACCAGTGGTTTCAGCACATCGCTAAAACTGGTGAGATTTGATGACTCAAGAAAGAGAGCCATTCAAAAGCTGCTCATCTTCACTGATTACATTAAGAATAACCTGGCAGTGGCTGATGAAGTCAGTAAGCTTTATTAACCTTGATTAACATAGCTGGTTTTTTTATTAACAGTATTTAACAGGCTCTGCATTAAAGAAAATGATCTATAAAATAGATTTGATTATTCATACAGTTTCCAAGACTAATTTCTTAAAGACAGCACATTAAAGCCCCCCTCTTAAACGGGGGCTTTTTGTTTGATTCCATTGTAAACGGCTCTGTTATACTTTGCCTTGTATTGTATTGGCGATAAGCCTGTGATGCGCTTAAAAGTGATCCTGAAAGCTTTGGGATCAGTATAGCCTACCTTGTACATAACTTCGGCTACATTATCCCTTGATGACTCCAGGCTCATTTTGGCCGCCTCCACTTTTACGCGCTGTATGTATTCGACTACAGTATTTGAAGTGGCTTTCTTGAACCTTCTTTCGAGCGCTCTCCGGCCTACAGCCAGCATAGATGCCAGCTCATCAACCGTTATTTTCTCTTCTATATTTTGCTCTATAAACTCCTGCGCTTTTTTCACGGCTTCATCTTCATGCGCCTTCTGGCCATGGAACATAATGAAGGGAGACTGGCTGTGCCTGTCAATGTCTATCTGGAATGCTTTGGACATAAACACCGCAACATCACGGCCGGCATATTTTTCTATGAGGTATAAAACCAGGTTGAGATAAGAAAATGCGCCGCCACTTGAGTAAATGCCTTGTTCATCAGTGATGATCTTGTCTTCTACCAGGTGTACATCCGGGAACATCTTCCTGAAGTCGTTGGCTGCCATCCAGTGTGTAGCACATTGGCGCCCATTGATCAGGCCTGTGGCCGCCAGTAAAAAAGCTCCTACACATAGACTGGCCACTTCAGCCCCGCCTTTGTATTGTTTGATGATCCATGGAATAAAATCCTGGTTGTATTCGATCAGCTTTTGCATGTCTCCATCCAGTGCTGGTATAATGATGAGGTCTGTTTGATCTATATCTTTTATCGTTGCATCAGCATAGACGGTATATCTGCCCCCAGCTACCGGCATTTCTTTCGAAAGTCCAACCAGTTGCAGTTTACAAAAGGCTGGCTTTCCAATGTTTTTCAGGAATTTGTTGACTTCAGTAAACACTTGGCGGGGACCTTCAATACTGCCTAAAATAGCTCCTGCAGGAACCAGGATGGATATGTGTTTCATGGTCGTTGGTTTAATGATTGGGCCATCATGATGCTGATAGCGAGGTGTAAATTTAGGCAGTTGTTTTGTCGCGAACAACCCTCCAAACTCCAAACTAATCCCCTACATTTGCGCCTATAATTGGTTCCTGCCCAAAAAACAGGATTAAAATGGGAAGTCCGGTGAAAGTCCGGCGCTATCCCCGTAGCTGTAAGTTCCTTTATTAGTTGTTGATCCTCTTTGGTCACTATCCGCCTGAGGCGGATGGGAAGACTTTCAACAATGGAACAAGCCAGAAGACCTGCCAGTTATGAATGATCATGAATGCTTTCGGGTGAAAGGCATGAAATGTAACAGCTTCGTACGGGCTTTATATTTCTATCTCCTCTTTTTCCGAAGGCAGTCGCAAAAACCTATTAAGACATTATGAGAAAGAAGAACGCGATCATTGTGGCTGCAATCATTGGGAGCAACATCGCACAGGCACAAACAGAATCCCAGGCAGGTTTGCAAGACACTGCAAAATCACTGAACGAAATAGTGGTAACCGCCAACAAATTCCCGCAGAAGCAAAGCACTACGGGTAAGGTTATTACTGTTATTAACAAAGAGCAAATTGAAAAGAGCAGTGGCCGTACTGTGGCACAATTGCTGAACGAACAGGCAGGCCTTACCATTAATGGAGCTTTGAATAACCTGGGCAGCGCCCAGACTGTTTTTATGCGCGGTGCTTCCGCCGGCCGTACATTGATCCTTATTGACGGCATGCCGGTTTACGACCCATCCCTGATCAATAGCGAATTCGACCTGAACCTGCTTTCACTGAATACTGTAGAACGCATAGAGATCTGCCGCGGTGCACAGTCTACTTTATACGGTTCTGATGCTGTAGCAGGTGTGATCAACATTATTACTGTCAAGCAGGATATCAGCAAGCCTCTTGGTGTGAAAGCTACTGCAGTTGGTGGTAATTTAGGATTGTTCAGGGGCAATGTGCAAGCTTATGGAAAGACAGGCCGCTTTATTTACAATGCCCGCTATGCTCGTCTTTCATCGAATGGCTTTTCTTCGGCTTACGACAGCACGGGCAAAGGCAATTTTGAAAACGATGGCTATAAAGGAAATGTAGCGCAGGCTAGTGTGCAGTTTGCAGCAAGCGAAGCGCTTACCTTCCGCACCTTTGCGCAGTTAAGTCAAAACAAAACAGACCTGGATGCCAGTAGTTTTACCGATGAGAGGGATTTCACCGTTAAGAACAATAATAAAATGGCTGGAGCAGGCTTTCGTTTCAACAAAAACAATATAACACTGGTTGGAAATTACCAGTACAGCCAGATAGACAGGAACTTTCTGAATGATAGCCTCTATCAGGATTCATATGAAAAATATGCTACGAATGATTATTTTGGAAAGTCACAGTTCGTTGAATTATATGCTACGATACCATTGAGCGGCCGCTTTCGCTTGTTGCAGGGAGCAGATTACCGTCTGAGCAGCATGAATTCCTCTTATCTGTCAATGAGTAGTTTTGGATCTTATAGTGGCACTGCAAACGACAGCTCTCACAGCCAGGCATCATTATATGCTTCGCTCTTTTACGGCTCTATCAATGAGCGGCTGAACGTGGAATTGGGAGGACGCCTGAATGTTCACTCCCGTTATGGCAGCAATCAGACCTTCACGTTCAATCCATCTTACCAGGTTTGCGAACACTTCCGTATGTTTGGTAGCATTGCGTCTGCCTTTAAAGCGCCTACACTCTTCCAGTTGAATTATAATAGTTCTATCGGCAAAGAGGTCCTGAGGCCTGAAGAATCCACCACCTATGAAGTCGGCGTGCAGCAGTTGCATTCCAAAGTACAGAGCAGGCTGGTGTTCTTTCACCGCAACGTTAACAATGGTATAGATTTTAACAACAATGATTACTACTATTTCAACTTCCTGAAACAGAAGGTAAATGGCATTGAGTTGGAAACCAGGGTACAGCCAGTACAGAACCTGAATATCACCGCCAATTACACATTCCTGGATGGCGAAGAAACCACCCAAAGCAGGGAAACGTTCAATGATTCAACTTACCAATACCTGCTGCGCAGACCGAAGCACAACATCAATCTCACTGCTGGCTACAGCTTTGAGAATAGCTTATACGTAAGCCTGTCTGGTAAGTACGTAAGCAAGCGCTTTGATGTAGGCGGTTATAAGACCAATGATGTATCGCTAGATAGCTACTTTTTGTTGAATGCGTATGCGGAATTCAAGCCCAAAAGCTGGCTGAAGGTTTTTGCTGATGCACAAAACATTACAGACAAAAAGTTTTTTGATGTATGGGGATACAATTCAATTCCTTTTACAGTGCAGGCCGGATTGACAGTGGAATTTTAAATGATTAATAGTGAATGGAGCATAAATGCCGGTTACCAGTTAATGGTAGCCGGCATTTTATTTTTGCTGATTGCTCATTGCCTGTTGCTTATTCTTCTTTCCCGACCTTTGCGCAAAACCAGCTGAATGAAGATCAATTTAAAGGAATTACTAACGGTTACTTTTACCCTATTTGCAATCATAGACATCATTGGATCCATACCTGTATTGATTTCCCTCAAGAGCAAGCTGGGGGCTATAAGGGAAGGCCGTGCCACACTGATTTCCGGCTCGTTGATGGTGCTCTTTCTCCTGATTGGTGAACCTTTTTTAAACATACTTGGATTAGACGTCCGTTCTTTTGCCGTAGGTGGTTCGATCGTGATCTTTATCCTGGGACTGGAGATGGTGCTGGGCCTGGAATTCTTCAAAAGTGATAAAGACGTAAAGGCCTCCACCGTAGTGCCCATTGCTTTCCCACTCATTGCGGGTTCCGGTACGCTCACTACCATCATTTCTTTAAAAGCCAATTACACACAAACAACAGTCTTTATCGCTATTTTGCTCAACCTGGTCATCGTGTATGTTGTATTAAAATCATTAAGCCTGATTGAACATATATTGGGACCTGCAGGATTAATTGCTGTAAGAAAATTTTTTGGCGTAATTTTGCTCGCCATTGCGGTAAAGATCTTTGCGGCGAACGCGCATGGATTGTTGAAGTGATGTAAGAATTAGCGTTTCAGCTGATTACCCATGGCCTCGTAGTACAATGGATAGTATAAGAGTTTCCGAAGCTCCAGATACAGGTTCGATTCCTGTCGAGGCTACGAATAATGAAAAAACCGCCTTGTAAGAAATTGCTTATAAGGCGGTTTTGTTTCTTCGATACAGTTGGAATTTACATGTCTGAAAGAATAAAACTTTGATTCTTAATCCTGTTTGGAATATGGCCTAAATAAATTTCAATTTTTGAAATAAAGTTTCTAAAATTGAAATATTTGCATCAATTTTGATTCACAATTTCAAAATTTGGTAGTTATCAGTTATAGAACAATTCGGGAATTTACACTTAAACATAAAGACGCTGAAGACGCACTCAACAACTGGTATACCATTGCCGAAAAGTCAGACTGGGCAAACTTTAATGAGTTAAGGAAAATATTCAGTTCTGCTGATTCAGTCGGTGGAGACCTATATGTTTTCAATATAAAAGGTAACAAGTACCGATTGATTGTTCGTATTATTTTTAAGGTGAGAACTGTATATATAAAATTCATTGGAACGCATGCTCAGTACGACAAGGTTAACCTGGGTGACCTTTAAACTATCCTGGCCAAGTGACTACTGATTGGTAGTCTAAAAATTGTAGTTATGCCAAGTCGAAAACCTAAAATCGAAACCGAGAAGGAGTACAATGCATTAATGAAAAAAATTGATGCATTAATGAAGAAGGGGGAAATTAATTTAACTGATAAAGAAGCAGAAGAGCTCAGAACTTTCGCATTAGCTGCCCAGGCTTATGAAAAAAACATGTATAGCATTCCTGCCCCTAAAACACTTGAGGGGCTAATTGAATTGAAAATGTATGAGCAAAAATTGAAACAAAAAGAGCTCGCTAAACTACTCGGTGTTACTGAACCTAAGTTATCACAGATATTAAGCAGAAAGCGCCGGCCTGATGTAGATTTTCTTAAAGCAGCTCACGATCGATTAGGCATTGATGGGAATATATTGCTTGAGTACGCCTAATGATTAGTTAACTGAACTCTTTATATTTCTCCTGACAATATCCCACTATTGAAGTAGTGGGATATTGTTTAATATTCATATGCCCTCACTGCCGCCCCAAACGTCATCAACTACGGCCTGTGGTTGAATCCCGAGGTGGAAGGGCTGATTACCACTGCCCGCGCGTACCGCTTTTTTTACTCTTTTCTTTAATTATCCTTTCTCAAAGAAAGGCATAAAAAAGCCCTCGTAGAAACGAAGGCCGCAACCAAAACTAACTGCTTATGATAAGCATCTTAAAAAGATATATTGATCAAAAACAAACAACTGAAAAAGTTGCTCAAAGGTAGACACCATATCAGGGCTATGCAGATTAGAAGTTCATTAGAATTGTTTTAGCAGGCACTGCTTATGTATTTAAGAATTTTTCTTATGTATCTTGGCTCGCTATTCCACTATGTATTTCCGTCCTGGTTAAACCGAATATTTTTTGTTTTTAACTTTTAAAATTTTTGAAGAGCCGTGGTAAGGAGGAAAAAGCATATACAAATGTCTAAAAACATTTCATCTGATATAAAAAAATGCCCACTTGACACAACAACTCACAGGTTGCACAAAGAAAACAGTAGAAAAAGTCATTTCGGTATGGATAACACTTGTGAGCTGATTGAAGGAAGCTTTGGACTTTATTCCTCTGTCAATACAAAAAAGCAGGTAGGTCCGGTTAAAACAGAATACTACAGACTTGGACTTGTTAGGTCGGGAAGTTCAATCTGTACCAATGGCCTTGAGACATTTCAATTGAACCGTAATTTTATTGTGTTTGGTTTGCCAGGTCAGGTGCTCTCGCTTCAAATACTTAGCGATGATTACCTGGCTTATTACATGTATTTTTCTGAAAGTTTTATTGCCGAAATGTTATTGTTAACAAACTACAGAGGCCAGTTCCCATTTTTAAGTCATGCCGGTGTTCAGTGCTTCCCTTTAAGCGAAGAAGAAGGGAATGAAGTGGAATCTATTATCTTAAAAATAAATGATGAAGTAAAAGCCAGGAAATCGTATTTCAGCCAGGCCATTCGTCTTTATATTCAGCACATTTACATTATTGCCAGCCGGAGTTACAATCATAAAGTACAATTGAAACAAAGCTCGGGAGATGTTGGATTTTCATTGTTCACTAGATATATAAGATTAGTAAGTGAACATTTTTTAACCACTCGAAAGGTATCTGATTATGCCAGGATGCTCCATGTTTCAGCGGATCATTTGAACAGGTCAATAAAAGTTCATTCGGATAAAACGGCGCATGAATTGATTGATGAAATGATTTTTATAGAAGCAAAAGCCTATTTAATGCACTCGATGCTGTCAATAGCTGAAATCGCTTACAAACTTGGATTCTCCAATCCGTCCAACTTCAATAAATTTTTCAAAAAGCTTGCTAATTGTACACCTCTTAAATACCGTAATAAGTCGGAATAATACCATAAGGAGTCGTAATTGAACCTTGTTTATTGTCTATTTCAGAACCACTTTTGTTTTGGAAATGAACAGTTTCGAATGAAACAATCCATACTACGCAATAGTAACAGTTAATAATTGACGGCCCCGCTTTCCAGTGGGGCTTTTGTCGTTTCTCCTCCCAACAGCCCAATCCATTCCGATTTTGAAATCGACTTAAAAAATGTGCTTTCCGTCTTTATCAAATCATCTGATAGTCCCCTCTTTGCCTCCTGCAATTTCATAATCTTCTCTTCAACTGTATCCGGGCATATCAACCGGACCGCCACTACATTCTTTTTCTGGCCAATCCTGTAACTGCGGTCTATGGCCTGGTTTTCCACTGCAGGATTCCACCAGGGATCTACCAGGTAAACATAATCGGCTTCCGTTAAGTTCAAACCTGTACCTCCTGCTTTAAGGCTAATCAGGAACACCCGTACATTTTCATTGTTTTGAAAGTTGCTGACAATAGCCTCCCTGTCTTTTGTACGCCCTGTCAGGGACTCATATTTAATACCACTCTTTTCTAATGCTTCCTTGATCAGGTCGAGCATGGATACAAACTGCGAAAAGACCAGGATCTTATGCACAGATGATTTGTTTTCAATTTGCTCGATCAGCGTTTCGATCTTGGAAGACTCATCGCCATAAAGTTTTTCATCCTGCAGCAAAAGCGGTGAATTACAGATCTGTCTTAAACGCGTCATTCCTCTCAATATATGTATGGAGTTTTTATTAAGTTCGTCTTCCAATTTGCCTTCAATAAAATCCCGGAGTTCTTTTTCATAAACCTCATATACTTTGCGCTGCGCTTCCCCCATAGGGCAATAAAGAACCATCTCTGTTTTCTCAGGAAGCTCTTTGGCTACATCTTTTTTAGATCTCCTTAAAACAAAAGGTGCCACTTTTTGCTGCAACTCTTTTGACCGCTTACTGCTTTTAAATTGATCAATAGGGATGGAAAACAGGTACTTGAAAGATTGTTTGCTGCCCAATAGCCCTGGACAGGCGAAGGACAGTTGTGCATATAAGTCTAATGTGTTATTCTCTACCGGGGTACCGGTAATGGCAATTTTATTCCTGGATTTCAGCAGGCGCACCGCGGCATACCGTTGTGATTCGATGTTCTTGATATTTTGTGATTCATCCAGGAAAATATAATTGAACGTATAGTTTTTCAGGTAAGTAATATCCGAAAGCAAAGTGCCATACGAAGTCAGTACGATCTCATATTGATCCAGTTCTTTGGTATGCCTTACACGGTTGGATCCATAAATGGTATGCATCATTATGGAAGGTGCATACTTTTGCACTTCCGCCTGCCAGTTAAAAATGAGCGAGGTCGGTACGACAACCAGGTTGGTATTATGTTTCGCTTTTTTGCGTTGCAGTAATACAAAGGCAATGATCTGTAATGTTTTACCCAGTCCCATATCATCTGCCAGGCAACCGCCAAAGTTATAATCGTCCAGGAAGTTGAGCCAGCTTAATCCTTGTATTTGATAGTGCCTTAGCGAGGCATTCAGCTCCTGCGGTGCCTCTGCCTCCTGGATGCTGTCAAAATGGGACAGCTTCGTTTCATATAAGTTGATTTCTCTTCTTGCTTCCTCATCCAGCTCTTCCTCCTGGTACAACTTCTTTACCGAAGAGAAGTTTATTTTGGGCGTTAGCAGTTCTTCTCCTGAAATATCTGCTGCATTGAAATAGTTTTCAAATTTTTCCAGCCATTCCTGGGGTAAGATACCAAAGGTGCCATCATCCAGCTGCACAAACCTGTTCTTATTACGCACCGACTGGTGCAACTGTTTTAAAGAGGCTCTTTTATTTCCAAAGCGAACATTCACTTCCGTGTTGAACCAGTTAAGCCCGCTTCTTACCTGTACTGATATCTTTGCTTTATTGCTGTTGTATTTATTGCCCTTCAGCTGGTTGAACCCCAATACTGTGATACCTGCATTCTGCCATTGTTCAAAAGCGTTTAAAAACCAGTCTTCATCTAAAAAACGTTGCTTATGCATGTAGAAATAAGGCAGATCGTCATCGAGTTGTTCCTCGAAATAGGCATGTTGTTTCATAAGTAATGCCGTAAAGCGTACCTCTTCTTCAACATTTCTTTGAACATTAAAGAGTTCACCCTTGCCATCTTGTGCATAGATCTGTTTTTTAGTGAGTACAGGTATTTCTATCTCTCCATATTTCATGACAGGGTTGATCATCACATACCGGTCGAGATCCGACAGGTAGATCAATCTTTCTCCAGGCCCCCTAAAGCTGCTTTCTTCTATCTGTGCAACTGTTCCTTGTTGAATGTAATTGTATACAACAGTAACATGGTCTTCCAGTTTGTTGATAATTTGCTGTTGAAATTCTTTGAACTTTGATTCATGCACCCTTAACCCAGCCCATTGCTGTTGGAAAAAACGGGCAACCTTCAGAAGATGAAAATTTCCCAATAAATGCATAGTATCCTTTACCAGGATAAAATAGTCGTACTTTAATGAAATTTCATTGAAGCGATATGTTCTATGATCAATGGTTACCTGCGGAATGATCTCGTAAAGGTCCTTTTGCTTGCTGACAGTGAGAATGACATCATGTATAGTGGCGCCGATTGAAACTTCCTGCAGCGAACCCGCCACTACATGCTCCGAGAACTCGGGATTGTGGTAAAAGACCCGGAAACCCATAGGGTTTTTGACCACAGATTTTAACGCATCAATATCAAGTGGTGATTTTGAAGCCGTAGGATTATTTTGAAAGCGGCTGATAGCTGAAAAATACCTGATCTCTTCTGATTGTTGCACTTTCAATGCGACATCAGAAGGATTGATGGGCGTCAACGGGTTTTTTATTTTACCTGACTGTGTAGTTGGCGCTTCATAAAGTTCAATGGTTAACTGCTTATGAAACCTGTAGTTTTTCAAAACGATAATCACTGTTCCTTTTCCCGGAAATGGCTCCTTAATGAAAAACTTTTTTTCATCACTGGTCAGTAGCTGCTCTTGTAATTCTTTGATGGATGCCATTAAAACTAAAAATTCTGATTGGTGCGACAAGCTACATATTTTCTAAGAACTTGACATATGTGCGGCAATTGATATTGGAATTTATTGTATATTGTCGTGTTATCCTCATTACCTTCTGCAAAACGAAATTACAGTCCTATTCCCTTTAAAAATGGATCTGAAACAACCAGAGATTTCGGCTTATTTGGATTTTTGACTACTGATTTTGTGTTTAAGCAGCATTTGTATGGAAAAACAATACCACGCCATCCTTTTAGTAGATGATGATGAAGATGATTTGCACATACTGAGCAGCACTTTAAAACAAATGGGCTCAAGTTATGAAATTCTCCAGGCCCATGACGGTGCGGATGCCTTGACTCAGCTCAGGCAATTAAGCCAATCTGGTGAACTCCCTTCCTTGATCATTATGGATATAAACATGCCCAAAATGGATGGTAAGCAAACCCTCACAGCCATCAAGGCAGATGATTCACTTTCCGGTATTCCCATCGTAATCTTTAGTACCTCTTCAAGTGAAGTAGACAAATTATTCTTTAAAACGAAGAATGTCGAGATGATCACCAAACCAGTCGAGTTCAAAACATTTTACGATGTTGCTGCAAAGTTACTGAGCTACAGAAAGTCTGGTTAAAGTAATACACATAACGTAAATGTATAAGGCCTGCTTCAGAAATTCAGGGCTGTGCATAAGTGAAAACTAATGTATGGAAATAAAAAAGGGCAGTGATAGAAATCACGCCCCGTTCAATCTAATATCCTATGAAAAACCGAATCTATATAGACAAAAGCTGTTCCAGTCTGATTTCTGTTTATTTTAAACTTAAAATTGGAGCAAAGATTCCTTTCCAGCCTTCAAAGTGTGGAATTTTATTGTAGAGACTGTAGAATTTGTACAGATATTGGGGAAAGTGATACTCGTCAAAAAAGCCTTTTTCTTATTTTACATGCAGTATTTAAATCTGCATGACGCAAAAACTTAAAAACCTGCTAGGTACTTTCGACCTGACCATGATCGTTGTGAGCCTGGTGATTGGTATGGGTATCTTCCGGAGTTCCTTCAATGTGGCAAAAGATGCTGGCTCCCCGGTTATTTTCTTTATTGCGTGGATACTTGGCGGCATCATCGCACTTTTTGGCGCTTTAACCTTCGCCGAGATTGGCAGCCGCTACCCTGTGACCGGAGGTTTTTACAAAATTTACTCTTATTGCTACCATCCTGCATTGGCTTTTATGATCAATGGCATCATCTTAATTTCCAATGCGGCCAGTGTAAGTGCAGTAGCCTTGATTGGGGCAGGCTACCTGCGGGGATTGCTTCCTGTTACCTATCAAACGGAAACCGTGGTGCAGTTGGTGGCGTTGGCAGCCGTTATTGTCTTCTTTTTTGTGAATTACCTCGGGTTTAAAATGTCTGTTAAAACACAAAATGTTTTAATGGTTATTAAGATCCTTATCGTGCTCTTTATATGTGCCGGGCTGTTTTATCCTGCAAGCCAGGCCATGCCTGTTCAGCAGGTAACAGGCAACACCACCTTCTGGGGACAGGTGCAGGCATTAGGGGCTGCGCTTATCGCTGTTTCGTTTACCTATGGCGGTTATCAGCAAACTATCAACTTCGGCGGCGAAGTGCAGCATCCTCAGCGGATCATTCCTAAGGCCATCTTTTGGGGAATTGCCATCATCGTAAGTTTATACTTGCTTACCAACTGGGCATACTTTCATACCTTAGGCTTTAATGGCATTGTCTATAACGCTGCCGGTATCGAATCAAAAAGCGACCTGGCTGCAAGGCATGTGCAATCCTATGTTGGCAATTATGGATATTCTATTATGAGCTTACTGCTTTTTTTCGCCGTACTGGCGTATGTGAATATCGGTTTGATGAGCAATCCCCGTGTTTTATACGCGATGGCCGATGAAGGCGTAATGCCTCCTTTCCTCAAAAAGGTAAACGAAAAAAGCCAGGTGCTGGTGTATGCGTTGCCCGTATTTGCTGCGGTGGCTGTCATTACTTTGTTTTTTGCCAGGACCTTTGAGGAAATATTGGATTACGTGATCTTTCTGGACAGTATTGGGCTGGCAACTGCTGTTGGCTCTATTTTCATTTTAAGAAGGAAGACGGCACACCTGGATAATACCAATATTTACAAAATGAAAGGCTATCCCTGGATGCCCGTTATTTACATCTTGGCGTACGCCTTTGTCTCGCTCAGTATCATTCTTCGCAACCCCAAATCTGCACTGATTGGCTTTGCCATGTTCCTGGGCTTTTACCCGCTTTATTTATTATCAAGGAAATTAAATCAGACCCGCAATGGAAATAAGCGAAATCCTGAATGAATGGGGTGAAGAAAGGGAATTGTACTTTAATGCGATTGCTCCGCCTATTATGCAAACCTCCAACTTCGCTTTTAAGAAGGTGGAGGACCTGCGCAATGCATTTGAAGATGAAATGAGCGCGTACCTGTATAGCCGTGGCATCAATCCTACAGTGGACATCCTGCGCAAAAAGCTGGCGGCTTTGGATGGGGCAGAAGACTGCCTTGTCTTCAATAGTGGCGCCGCCGCTGTCTTTGCCGGTGTGCTGGCAAATGTAAAAAGTGGTGACCATGTGATTTGCGTCCGCAATCCTTATTCCTGGTCCAAGCGCCTTTTTGCTGTGATCCTTCCCCGCTTTGGTGTTACCACCACTTTTATCGATGGCACGGAGATGAAAAACTTTGAAGAAGCCCTGCAGCCGAATACCACTTTTATATTTCTCGAGTCGCCCAACTCCTGGACCTATGAAATACAGGATTTGCAAGCTGTTGCTGCTCTGGCAAAAAGCAGGGGTATCACCACCTTTATCGACAATACCTATTGCACGCCGCTCTATCAGCGTCCCATTGAAATGGGCATCGACTTGTGTATGCAAACAGCCACCAAGTACATTGGCGGGCATAGCGATACGCTGGGTGGGCTCATTACTGGCTCGAAAGAAATGATCAAAAAAATTTTCGATAGTGAATTCCTTACCATAGGCAGTGGTATCCAGCCCTTTAATGCCTGGCTGCTGATCCGGGGATTGAGAACTTTCCAGGCCAGGATAGAACGGATCACGAAAACAACAGGCCAGGTACTGCAGTTCTTAAAATCGCATCCCCGGGTGGAACATGTTCTTTTTCCATTAGATGAATCCTTCCCACAGTATGAACTGGCCAAACGGCAAATGAAGGGCGCCTGCGGACTGCTCACATTTTCCTTGAAAAACGGGACCATGGAATCCATAACTACGTTCTGCGAGTCGCTCAGGCATATCACCATGGCTGTAAGTTGGGGCGGTCACGAATCCCTCGTCATTCCCCGGTGCGCTGGTATCAAGCCCGGCCATTTTAAAGCCGGTAAGCCAGAGCATCAGCACATACGCTTGTATATCGGGTTGGAAGATGCGGATTATCTGATGAAGGATTTGGAGCAGGCACTGTCAAATGTTTAAACCATAACTTAAATTTCCCGTTAATCCTTTTAATCAATCCAAATCTCCTTGCAGACATTTACTTTTACAGGCATGAAAAAGCAACCAATCATTGCCTTTCTGCTTACGCTCATTTTCTTCACCGCGAATGCCCAGAATGAATGGGATCTGAGAAAATGCATAGAGTATGCTCTGGCCAATAATATATCTGTAAAACAGGCTGATCTGCAGGTGCGGTTTTCTGAATTGGTACTACGGCAGAACAAAGCTTCCCAAATCCCTTCTTTAAACATGGGAATCAATAGTGGCTTTAGTTATGGACGCAGTGAAAACCCCACTACCGGTACATTGCAAAACGCTAATTTCTTCAATGCTACCACTGGTATGCAAAGTGGTGTCAGTTTATTCAACTGGTTTGCATTGAAAAATACGATTGCAGCCAGTCGCCTCACCGTAGAAGCAGATTTAGCGCAGTTAAAAAAAGTACAGGATGACATTGCACTCAACGTCGCTGTAGCTTACCTCCAGGTGTTACTGGCTGGGGAGCAGGCTAATGTTACAGCCGTGCAGGTAAAGCAAACGCAATCCCAACTGGAATCTACACGCAAGCAGGTGGCTGCAGGCAAATTGCCTGAACTCAATGCCGCTGAGCTGGAAGCACAACTGGCAAGGGACAGCTCCTCTTTGGTGACGGCTCAGGCCTCAATTCAGCAGTATACGCTTCAGCTAAAAGCCTTGCTAAACCTGGATGCGGGAGCGCCTTTTAAGGTTGCTACTCCTTCTGTAGAAACAATACCGTTGGAGAGTTTAGCAGAGCTGCAGCCAGAGACTGTTTACGCTCAGGCAATCGCAAACCTGCCCCAGCAAAAGGCAAATGAACTTCGTATCCAGTCAGCATTGAAGTCGGTACAGGCTGCAAAAGGCAATATGTATCCCGCCCTTTCTGCATATGGGAACCTGAACAACCGCTATGCCTATTTTAAGAAACAGCCTTTCTACGAGCAGGTCATTACAGGATATAAAGAAACTCCTAATCGTGTAGTGGTGGATAACGGATCTTTTTACCCAGTACAGGTGCCAGTGACCATCCAGGGAGGAATAGCAGGGTATGTCAAGGCTAGTTCTTTAAGCGAGCAGTTTAAGGCAAACTTTGGTCAGAGCTTTGGTGTTAGCCTGCAGGTTCCTTTATTCAACAACCGTACACAAAGAACCGCCTGGGAGCGGTCAAAACTGAATGTACGCCAATACCAGTTGCAGGATGAAGCAGACAGGCAAACCTTAAAGCAGGATATTTATAAAGCTTATACCGATGCTATGGCAGCATTGCAGAAGTATAATGCTTATAGTAAAAGTGTTGAAGCTGCAGCTAAAGCTGCCAACTTTGCACAACGTCGCTACGACTTGAACCTGCTGTCTACTTACGAATTGATCAACAGCCAGAACAACCTGTTGCGTACCAGGATTGAAATGCTCCAGGCACAGTACGATTATGTCTTTAAAATGAAATTGCTTGAGTTTTATAAAGGCCAGGGAATTAAATTGTAATTATAATTTAGAGATAATGGATTGGCGGGATTTTGAGATCGAATCATCCGTGTGTACCCAATCCCTGAATCCCAAAATCTGAAATCATCTTTTTATGAACAAAACAGTTAAATGGATATTGATCGGCGTCAGTGCCATAGTAGTACTGCTGATTGCCGGTAAGTTGCTCCGCGGCTCTTCCGGTAAGGAAGTAAAAGTAACCGTTGAAAAAGCTGGTAAGCGTACAATTGTTGAAACCGTAAATGCAAGCGGGAAAGTATATCCCGAAGTGGAAGTAAAAGTGAGTCCCGATATATCTGGTGAAATTGTGGAACTGACTGTGGAAGAAGGGGATAGTGTAAAGCGAGGCCAGGTGCTGGCAAGAATATATGCTGATATCTATTCTTCACAGCGCGACGAAGCTGTCGCCAGGGTTTCCCAGTCGCAGGCTACTGTTGCCAATAGCCAGGCCAACCTTGCAGCGTTAAAGGCACAGTTAGAGCAAGACCGCTTAGCATACAACCGCAACAAGCAATTGTACGACGACAAGGTGATCTCCAAGGCTGAACTGGAGCAGTTGGAAGCAAAATACCAGTCGTCTCAGGCACAATACAATGCAGCCCTGCAAAACATCCGTAGCCTGCAGGCCGGTGTGCAAAGCATGCAAACTCAGCTGACTGCCGCCAATAAAAACCTGGGCAGGGCTACGATAACGGCTCCTATGAGCGGTGTGGTTTCCATGCTCAATGTAAAGGCAGGTGAAAGAGTAGTAGGAACGGCGCAAATGGCCGGTACTGAAATGATGAGAGTAGCCGATTTGAGTACAATGGAAGTAAGAGTGGATGTTGGTGAAAACGACATCGTAAAAGTAAGTATTGGCGACTCTGCCGACGTGGAAGTGGATGCTTATAACAACCGTAAGTTCAAAGGTGTTGTAACGCAAATTGCCAGCAGTACCAGTAAAAGCGGTCAGACAATAACTTCGAACGACGTTACCAATTATGAAGTACGTATACGCCTCGACCCCGCTTCTTACCAGGACCTGGTAGATCCATCAAAGCCTAAAAAATTTCCTTTCCGGCCTGGCATGAATGCCAATGCTGATATTAAAACAAATACCAAAACCAATGTACTTTCTGTGCCAATTACTGCTGTTGCTGCCCGTGTAAAAGGTAGCGATGAAAGTGTAGAGGATAAAAAGAAGGAAAAAAAGAAGAAAGAAGACGCCGAGGCCGAAGAGACTTCATTTGTGCAAACCGACGACCTGGAAGAAGTAGTCTTTATATTGAACAAAGAAGGCGCAGCCGAAAAACGGGTGATCAGAACTGGAATACAGGATATTGAATATATAGAAGTATTGAGTGGCATAAAACCCGGTGAACAGGTAATAACAGCGCCATACAATGCAATCAGTAAAACATTAAAACCAGGAACCAAAGTAAAAGTAGTAGCTTCGAAAGAAGAACTGATCGAGAAAAAATAAACATCCCAATATTCATGAATTTCAAGTTTGGAGTTATTGGCAGTGGCAGTTGGGCTACCGCGTTGGTAAAGATTCTTACTGATAATGGACATAATGTGAACTGGTGGGTGCGCAAGACAGATACCATTCAGTATATCCAGAATCGCAGGCATAATCCACATTACTTGAGTTCCGCTTATTTTGATGTTTCGTTGCTGACCATGAACGATAACATCAATGAGGTAATTGCGACCTCTGACGTTATTGTCCTGGCAGTGCCTTCTGCTTATTTGGAAGAGGTATGTGCAGGACTGGACAAAGACCTGATGGTAAATATAAAAGTGTTGTCTGCCATCAAAGGCCTGGTGCCCGGTGCCGATATATTAGTGAACGAATACCTGCAACAACATTTTGGGGTTTCCATTGAAAACTATTTTGCCCTTTTGGGGCCCTGCCATGCCGAGGAGGTAGCTTCAGAGAAACTGTCTTACTTGACATTTTCAGGAGTTGATGTGAATACAACAAAGCAGATTGCCTCCTGCTTTAGTACTTGCTATATCAATACGGTCATCAACAATGATATCTTGGGTGTTCAGTATGCAGCTGTGCTGAAGAATATTTACGCCCTTGGAGCCGGTATCGCACACGGGCTGGATTACGGTGACAATTTCCTGAGTGTATACATCGCCAATAGTGCCGATGAAATGGCCAGCTTTCTGCGTACAACTGGCATAAAGCATATTGTGGTAGGTGAGCACCATACCAATCCGGATACGCACCAGAAAGACATTAACTATGCCGCTTCTGTTTACCTTGGCGATCTCCTGGTTACCTGTTATTCTCCATATAGCCGTAACCGCACATTTGGCAATATGATCGGTAAAGGTTACACGGTGCAGTCCGCCCAATTGGAAATGAATATGGTAGCTGAAGGATATTACGCATCTCGGTGTATGCACAACATCAACAAAAACATCAAAGCCGAAATTCCCATTGCTGAGACCATTTACAAGATTCTTTGGGAGCGGCTCGTTCCTGCCGAAGGCTTTAGCAGAATTGAAGAAGTGATGGTGTAGTTGAATATTTGTTTTTATCGTGCGGCTATGCTTATGCGTAGCTGCATCATACCATCACGCGCTCTGCCCCTCTCAAATACTCCTCCTTCACCCTTGCTCCCGATCCCACTACCTCCGGCACCTCTACCACTCCCTTCTCCCCATAAACAATCCCTCCCTCCACCGGGTCTTCTGCAAACATTAGTGGCGTATCCAGGTCATAATGTTCAATAGAATCATGCAGCAAAGCAAAGTGTGCTGCCGCTGTCATGCCCAGCCTGCTCTCCATAAAGCCGCCGATTTGTAAATGCATGCCTGCATTAGATGCCAATTGCACGATCTTTTTTGCCTTCAAAAAACCCGACGATTTCCCCAGCTTTATATTGAGCATTTTACAGGCATTCAGTTGTATCAGCCGCTCTGCATCATGATCATCACCGCAGCTTTCGTCTGCCATGATGGGTATAGGGCTTGCTGCGGATACCTTTCCTAATTCCATAAAACGCCACCGTGGTATAGGCTCTTCGCAATGCTCAATATCATAGGGCGCTAAAGCCTTCAGCACTTCAATAGCTTCATCAGCCGTTGCCCATCCCTGGTTGGCATCAATACGCAACGGAATCTCATTTCCAATGCCCTCCCTGATGGCTTTAATACGTGCTACATCTTTCTCCTTGCTTTCTCCTAGTTTCACCTTAATGGCAGGAAAGCCCTTGGTTGTAAACCTGATCGCATCCGCTCTCATCTTTTCTGGTGTACCTATGCTCACCGTCATATCTGTTTGTATGACCTTTTTCTTTTCACCTCCTAAAAAACGATATAAGGGCAGACCGGCATGTTGCGCGGCAATATCGTGCAACGCAATGTCAAAAGCGCTTTTGATGCTGGTGTTGGCATAAATAATTCCATCCATGACACTGCTGCAATGTTCCAGGTCTAACGCATTCCGGCCCTTCAGGGCTTTTGCAAGATATTGACCGACTATAAAACAGGTATCAATACTTTCTCCATTAATGGTCATATACGGACTGCATTCGCCCCAACCTGTAAAACCGTCTGATGTGCGGATAACCACCACAACGTTTTGCACTTCATTGATAGGGCCCAGCGATATAACGAACGGCTCTTTAAGTGGTATATAAAGCTTATAAATTTCTATGGTATGGATAAGCGTGTTGGGCATAAATCAATTTTGAAAGTTTGAGAATCCTGAAATAAGGGACAGGTTGAGTCATTTGAAAATTAACTATTGTAAATTTCATGTTCAAATCCTCAAATTTGCATAACCTTGTCCCGTTTTACGGGATTCACAAATTTACTTATGCTTGAGCCCCAAACACTCCGCTTTTTAACGCAACTAAAGAAGAATAATAACAAACCTTGGTTTGATGCCAATCGAAAGCAATACGAAGCTGCCAAGATTGACTTCCAGAACTTTATACAACTGGTGATCGACGATCTGCAACGGAAAGACCTCACTATTGCCGGATTGTCTGCGCGGGACTGCGTGTTTCGTATTAATAGGGATATCCGTTTTTCAAAAGATAAAACACCTTATAAAACCAACTTCGGTGCCAGCATCAAGATGGGAGGGAGAAAGTCTCCTTTTGCAGGGTATTACTTCCATTGTGAGCCAGGTGCAAGCTTTATCGGAGGCGGCTTGTGGATGCCAGACAATACATCATTGAAGAATATGCGACAGGAAATTGATTACTGCTGGGAGGAGTTCGGGGGCATTCTGCAGGAGAAAAAATTCAAAGCTACTTATAGCGACTTGTACAGGGGAGAAGGGCTAAGCCTGTCCACCAATCCTAAAGGCTATGAAAAAGACAATCCAGCCATCGACTACCTGAAGCTGAAAAGTTTCATTGCCGAAACGCCTGTTAGCAATGAAGAACTGACACAGGCTTCCCTGCACAAAAAAACGGTTGCTGCTTTTGAAACATTAATGCCCCTTTTGCAATTTATCAACCGCACTTTGCAGCAAGACGTCTAAGGCTTTATAAAGCTTTAGACGTCTCTCAATAAATGAAATCAATGTAACATCTTACCTGCTGAGCAACTAGACTTTTAAATAAAAAATCCTAACAGGCTTACACCTGTTAGGATTCTAAGTTATTTTTTACTATCATCTATCATCCATTCTCATCCCAAATATCCTTTCTCCGACAAGTACTCCGCAATCTGAACTGCATTAGTCGCAGCACCCTTGCGCAGGTTATCGCTCACGCACCACAGGTTCAGCGCTTTAGGCTGAGATTCATCGCGGCGGATACGGCCAACAAATACTTCGTCTTTTTCATGTGCCCATAAAGGCATTGGATACAATTGCTGGGAAGGTTCGTCTTGCAATACAACACCCGGCGCTTCAGCCAGTAATTGCTTTACATCGTTCAGGTCAAAGTCGTTTTCAAACTCGATGTTCACAGCCTCGCTGTGGCCGCCAATAACAGGAATACGAACCGTAGTAGAAGTCAGGCGGATGCTGTCATCGCGCATGATCTTTTTGGTTTCGTTCACCATTTTCATTTCCTCTTTAGTGTAACCATTGTCCAGGAATACATCGATTTGGGGAATCACGTTCAGGTCTATTTGGTATTTGTAAGCCATACCATAGTCGCCATTCTTTCCCGCAACAGATTGATCACGCTCGCCCATTAATTGGTCAACAGCTTTTTTACCAGTGCCGGTAACACTTTGGTAGGTAGAAACTACCACGCGGTTGATCTTGTATTTTTTATGCAGAGGGTTCAATGCTACTACCATTTGGATCGTAGAACAGTTAGGGTTAGCAATGATCTTGTCGTTAGGAGTCAACACGTCCGCATTCACTTCTGGTACTACCAGTGGTTTGGTTGGATCCATACGCCATGCAGAGGAGTTGTCCACAACGGTAATGCCGGCTTCAGCAAATTTAGGAGCCCATTCCAGCGAAGTGCTGCCGCCTGCAGAAAACAGTGCCAGTTGTGGCTTTGCAGCAATAGCATCTTGCATGCTTACTACCTTGTATGGCTTGCCCTTGAAAATAACTTCCTTGCCCACAGACTTTTCAGAAGCAACAGGAATTAATTCACTCACTGGGAAATTTCTTTCTTCCAGTACTTGCAGCATTTTGGTACCTACCAGGCCGGTAGCGCCTACAACAGCGACTTTCATTGTTTTTAGTTTTACGAGTTAAATGGTTAAAAAAAAGCCTCCCCGTTTTGGGAAGGCTTGTTGTTTGTATCTTATACACACAATGCGTTAGGCACCTTCCCTTTTGGAAAAATGTTTCTTCGAACGCTTTGTATGTTTATAATTCATCATTGAGTCACGAAAGTAGAGAGAAATTGCTTTGCAGCCAAATTTGCCTCCATTTTTCAGGAAAATTTATCTTTTTTTGACATATGTACCTTATTTATAACGTATAATCCCATTCAATGATCCATATCTCGCCTTCGCCCAAAAAATCTCCCTTCCCCGCTTTGACTTCCTATCATTCCTTAATAATTTAATGCTATGAAACCGAAACTACTGCTTACACTTGCAGCAATATATTTGTTGCACTTTTCTGTATGTGCACAATTCACGGAATACTTCAATGACATTGATCTTACCGCCAATCCTCCATGGACCAGTACTGCCAATAGCTGGATCGTCAATAACAATCTGCAGTTACAGAGCAACAACACAATTGCCAACAGTAGCTTTTACATCAGTACACCCAGTTCGCTGGCAACCAGCGCCCAATGGGAGTTGAGCGTCACCCTCAATTTCAATACGTCTTCTGCTAACTATGTAGATATTTACCTCACTGCTTCAGACAGTATTTTGATCAGTAATAAGACGACGGGATATTTTGTGCGTATCGGTAACACTGATGATGAAATCTGTTTGTATCGTAAAGACTCTTTAGGAACCATCAAAAAGATCATCGATGGCGTAAATGGCATTACCAATACTACGAGTAGCAAACTGAAAATAAAAGTGATCCGTAATGCCCGTAATGAGTTTGAATTGTATCGCGAAGACGCCAATAGTGCAGGCTATACAAATGAAGGCAAGGTTGCTGACAGTACATACTCCACTTCAAAATACTTTGGAATACTGGTCAGGCAAAGCACCAGCAGTTTTTTCCAGAAGCACTTCTTTGACGACATCATTGTGCAGGCCTATGCTCCAGATGTTACACCCCCGGAATTGAAGTCCGTGACAGTGGCCTCTGTTAATTCGCTTGATATCCTGTTTTCGGAGGCATTGGATACCAATTCTGCCCGGTCGGCTGCTAATTATGAGGTAACGGACATCGGAAAGCCTGCATCAATAGAAGTGGACAATACAAATCCTGCACTGGTGCATCTTGTGTTCAATAAGGATTTCAGTAACGCTTTGATGCATACACTCAATGTAAGCAACATAAAAGATGTTGCCGGGAACGCAATGGATAAAGCCACAGCAACTTTTAGTTATGATCAACCATCAAATTTTTCCGTGATCATCGACGAGATCATGTCGGATCCTTCCCCAACTGTAGCCTTGCCCAATGCTGAATACATTGAGTTGAAAAATAGTAGTGGTCATGATATCGATCTGAAAGGATGGAAGTTGACTACTACATCATCAGCCAGTGGATTGTTTCCTGCTTATATCTTGCCTGCGGATAGTTTTGTAATCATCACTTCCAATACAAATGCACTGGCAATGGCTACCTATGGCAATGTACTGGGTGTGGGTAGTTTTCCGGCTTTGAGTAATGAAGGAACCACTTTATCTCTGCTTTCGAATGAGGGAACAACAATACATGCTGTCAGCTACCTGCCAGGCTGGTATGGAAATGAAATTAAGAGCAATGGGGGCTGGAGTCTGGAAATGATCGATACGCATTATCCTTGCTCCGGCCAAAATAATTGGAAAGCCAGTACACACTTGTCCGGCGGAACTCCCGGAAGAAAAAACGCTGTGGATGCAGTGAATAAGGATGATGTAGCGCCTTCTGTTTTAAATGCCTTTCTCAAGGATAGCGTCACAATTGTACTTAGGTTTGATGAACCTGTAGATAGTTCTGGTGCGACTGCTCTATCTCATTATAGTCTGACGCCTGCAGTGACCATTGAAGATGTTTCCATCACAAGTCCTGATAGGACCCAGGTGCAGTTGCAATTATTGGCGCCTCTTGTAACTAAAACAGTATATGCTCTTTCAGTATCAGGGATTACTGACTGTGCTGGTAATGAAATAAATAAACAAACTAAACTATCCATTGGTCGGCCTGAAACTCCGGCAACTCAAGATCTAGTGATCAATGAGATATTATTCAATCCCAGGCCTGGTGAATACGATTATGTGGAGTTCTACAACTGTAGTAATAAAGTAATTGATGCATCTGGGTTGTATATAGCAAACAGGAAGGATACCGGCGCAGTTAATTCTTTAAAGAAACTTTCTGATTTACCGCATTACATCTTCCCTGGCGATTACATAGTGATTACAGAAGATGCCCTAAGCCTGCAGAAAGGATACCTGGTAAAAAATGCTGAAGCCGTTCTTGTCCTTTCAACATTGCCTTCATTTCCTGATGATAAAGGGAATGTAGTGCTATTGAATGGTGAGGGTGATGTGATAGATGAAGTGGCTTATTCAAAGGACTGGCACTTTGGTTTGATTGTAAATGACGACGGCATTGCCTTGGAGCGTATCGATCCTTTGGCAGAGAGCCAAAACAAGGACAACTGGCATTCGGCTGCTTCCACTGCAGGGTATGGCACCCCAACATATAAAAACTCGCAATACAAGCTGGCAGATCAAATTGATGCAGCAATTGAAGTATTACCTAAAGTATTCTCTCCTGATAATGATGGCTATGAAGATATGGCGACCATCAGCTATCAGCTTTCCGGAACCGGTTATGTCGCCAACATACTCATTTTCGACGCCTCTGGCAGATTGGTTCGCTCACTTGTCAAAAATGGACTCTTAGGCTTGAAAGGCAGTTGGAAGTGGGACGGACTGGATGAAAAGAAACAACGGCTCCCCATTGGTCCTTACATCATCTATACTGAATTGTTCAACCTCCAGGGTAGGAAGCAACAGTATAAGAACGTGGTTGTGCTGGCAAGAAAACTAAAATAAACGCAATGGGTAAGTTCGAAAAACTTTTTATAAAAATCCTTTCAGGCTCATGAGATAGGAACATTAATTTCGAAGATTTGCGTAAATTGTTAATACACCTGGGGTACAATGAAAGGACAAAGGGAAGCCATCATATCTATTTCAAAGAGGGAATTGAAGAAATCATCAACCTCCAACCAATGGATAATAAGGCTAAAGCATATCTGGTAAAACAAGTAAGAGAATTGATTGCAAAGTATAAACTGGAACCTTGACGATGAATAGTAAATATGAAATTATTATATACTGGAGTAAAGAAGATAATGCTTTCATTGCAGAAGTGCCTGAGTTAGCAGGATGTAATGCAGATGGGCAAAGCTATACAGAGGCATTACAGAATGTTCAGGTAATTATTGAGGAGTGGATAGAAACAGCTAAATCTTTAGGCCAGCCAATCCCTGAACCCAAAGGGAAATTAATGCATGCTTAATGAATAACTTGCCGCGCTCCTGCTCCGGAAAATTCTGCTACACTCAAACAAAAAATGGAGAAACCCAAAGGCCTCTCCATTCTTATAAAATCCTATCAATCTTTTAATCCGCGGTTCAGACTAACTCGATATCAAAATTCACCAGTTCCTGGAATTGCGCCAACCTGCGGTCAATATCATTCTTCGTGATTTCTCTCAGCCTTTCAGTTCCAAACTTCTCCACGCAAAAACTTGCCATTGCTGACCCCACGATAATGGCAGTCTTCATGTTTTCATATGAAATATCTTTTGTGCGGGCAATGTGACCGATAAAGCCTCCTGCAAAAGTGTCGCCGGCACCTGTTGGGTCAAAAACATCTTCAAGCGGTAATGCGGGTGCTACAAATACATTGTCTCCATGAAACAACAGGGCACCATGTTCACCCTTTTTAATGATCACATACTGAGGGCCCATCTTCATGATCTTTTTCGCAGCTTTCACCAAAGAGTATTCCTCGGTCAGTTGGCGTGCTTCACTGTCATTGACCATCAGCACATCCACCTTTTGAAGCACTTTCTTCAGGTCATCCAGCGCCACTTCCATCCAGAAGTTCATGGTATCCATTACGATCAGCTTGGGACGTATTTTGAGCTGTTCGATGACACTTAGTTGTACTGCAGGACTAAGATTGCCCAGCATCAAAAACTCGCTGTTCTGGTAGTTTTCCGGCACTACTGGATTGAAATCAGCCAGCACATTCAGTTGGGTATCCAGTGTGTCGCGTGTATTCATGTCAAGGTGATACTTGCCTGCCCAGAAGAAAGACTTTTCATTTTCTTTGATTTGCACACCATCCAATGCAACGCCTCGTCCTTTCAGATCTTCCAGTTCCTTTTTAGGAAAATCACCTCCTACAACAGATATCTGGCGAATGGGTTTCGTGAAATTAGAAGCGCTCCAGGCAATGTAAGTAGCGGCACCGCCAATGATTTTATCACTTTTACCAAAAGGTGTTTCAATGGCATCAAAGGCCATGGTACCTACAACAATTAAAGACATATAATACCCCCAACCCTCTAACAGAGCATATGAGCTCCTGTATGAAGAGGATTTTAAAATTTAAAGATGAAAAAATGTTATCAATGAGCTTGCTCCCACACTTTATCAGAAAAAAGCTGTGAAGCAACGGTGTGCAAACCTAAGCGTTTTCCTCCAATTCGTCACGCGTCCGCCTTTGGTGGATTCGTCATTCCGTTGCCTCTTTTATTATTCATTTTATTTTTTTATTTTTCTGATTCAAACCATAACCAACGTATTATGAAGAAAATCCTGCGCTACCTGCTTATTGTTTTAGCAGTAGTTTTTGTTGCTGTCGGTGGCTTTGCCGCTTTTGTAGCCATCCGCGGAATCCCCTCTGGTAAAGCGGAAGTCGTTAACCTGAAAGTAGATGTCACGCCCGAACGTATTGCAAAAGGACAGAAATTGGCCTCTATGCTTTGTAAAGGCTGTCACATGGATCCCAATACAAATAAGCTGACTGGAAGAAAAATGGATGAAGTTCCTCAGTTTGGCGTCGTCTACTCAAAAAACATTACACAGGATCCTGAATACGGTATTGGAAAATGGACCGATGGTCAGTTAGCATACTTGCTGCGTACAGGGATAAAGCCTGATGGCACTTTTTTACCAATAATGGCGAAACTGTCTCACATGTCAGATGATGACCTGCAATCGATCATTGCTTTTCTCCGCTCCGACCATCAATGGGTTAAGGCTGACAATACCCAGCATCCTCCAAGCCAGTATTCCTTCCTGTCAAAATTCATTACCAATATTGGTGCGATCAAACCAATGCCTTTCCCTAAAGAATCTGTACCCGACCCAGATACCACCAACCTGGTGAAATGGGGTGAATACATTGCCCTGCACCGCGTGGAATGTTATAGTTGTCATTCAAGAGATTTCACCAAGAATGATTATGTCAATCCGCCCAACTCAGAAGGCTTTTTCGGTGGCGGCAATGAGATGACTGGGATGAATGGCGAAAAAGTGGTATCCCGCAATTTGACCATGGATGAAGAAACCGGTATCGGTAAATGGAAAGAAGAAGATTTTATTAAAGCCGTAAAATATGGTGTTCCACCAAACGGACCGGCATTACGTCCGCCCATGACCCCATTCCCGGATCTTTCCGATAATGAAGCCAGGGCCATCTACGCTTATCTCAAATCCCTGCCAAAGATCCACAATAAAGTAGATCGCACTCTGGCGCAATAGATGAGAGATAATAAAAGAGTTTGTCCTAAAAGGTGAATAGTCTTTGACTACTCACCTTTTATTTTTCCATCATCTATCATCCATCATCTGTCATCTATATTGCCTAACTTCAATGGTGATTCTGACTGACCATTCACTATTGACTATTGACCATTGCCCATTCACCTTATGATTCACTTCCACCCACTCCAGGTTAAAAAGGTTGAAAAAGAAACTGAGGATTGTGTTTCCATTACGTTTGTCGTGCCAGGGGAGTTGAAAGATATATTCCTGTTCAAACAAGGACAAAGCCTGACCTTACGAAAAGAACTGGGTGGCGTTGAAGTACGCCGCACTTATTCCATATGCAGTAGTCCATTTGATAATATTTTAAGGGTCGCCGTTAAGAAGCAGGAGGGAGGCGTCTTTTCTTCCTATGCAAATGAACAATTAAGAGCAGGCGATTTCCTTGAGGTCATGCCTCCCATTGGAAACTTTTATACCAATCTGGATCTGCTGCATAAAAAGAATTACGTTGCTTTTGCCGCCGGTAGTGGTATTACGCCCGTCCTCTCGATCATTAAAACAACATTGCTTGCCGAGCCGCATAGCACTTTTACACTCGTGTATGGCAATCGCACCAAAAACACCATCATCTTCAAAGAGGAGTTGGAAGCATTGAAGGACAAGTTCATGAGCCGCTTCCGCATCTATCATATCCTAAGCCGCGAAAGAACTGAGGCTGACATCAATTATGGCAGGATCGACAGGGCAAAATGTACGTTCTTATTCGATAAGCTTATAAATATAAAAACCTGTGATGAATTCTTCTTGTGCGGACCCGAAGCCATGATCTTTACTGTAAGAGACTTTTTACTGGATAAAGGAGTGCTCAAAGAACATATACACTTTGAATTGTTTACTGTGCCTGGCGAGCAGAAAAAAGCTGGCAGCAGTGAACAAATAGTACATGAAAGTAAAGGTGAGGTGGCTAAAGTAAGTGTAAAACTCGATGGCATCCTGTTCAATTTTGAGCTGCCTTATGAGGGCCAGAGCATATTGGATGCTGCCCTGCAGCAAGGCGCTGATCTGCCTTACGCCTGCAAGGGAGGCGTGTGCACAACCTGTAAAGCAAAGCTCGCAGAAGGTAAAGTGGAAATGTCCGTAAACTGGGGACTGGAAGATGAAGAAGTTCAAAAAGGCTACATCCTCACCTGCCAATCCCACCCGGTCACAGAAAGGGTGGTAGTAGATTTTGATGATCGATGACCACTGATTATCAGGATGTTAAGTTTTGATGAAGAAATTGGAAAAAAAATTATGGACGGGTTCGTTGTTTTTAACGTTTC
>NZ_JAOTIF010000002.1 GCF_025628885.1 Paraflavisolibacter caeni
GGTGAAAAGGGGAAAACCCGCTCCAGGCCTGCATTTCAGCTTTTTATTTTCATCATATCCAACCCGTTTTTTCCACAATCCTGGAATCTGATTTGTGTAAAAAAATATACCATCACTTCAGCCTTTCATAATATTCAATTCCCTTTGCGCCACTTGGCCAGGCAATTGTTTGCTGGTAATGGTCCTTGTCAGTGAATTGTAGATCCAGGGTTACAGGATTGCCTACTAGTTCAGTGGCAAAACTGGAATTAGTATTCACTTCTATAGCCTGGTTGTTTCCATTCATCTTAAAGGTACCATAGCCAAAGAAGGATACAGGCTTTTGAGTGGCTGAATCCATAGAAGTATTGCCCCACATAAAGTGGCCGGACTGAAATACTTTATACTGTGTAGGATTATTATTGGTTTCCATTGCTCCATCTTTTGATATGGTTACAACCTTTGTTTGTTTCCAGGCTCCATCAAGTGGTGAGGTGACGTTTTCCCCAATGGTCTTGTAATCTTCAGTGAGTCTGAATCGTCTTCCTTGTTCTTCCGGAAAATTAATGACTTGAGTATAGCCTTCACCCGTCTTGTTGATAGCAAGTTCGAAGGTATCATTATGAGCACCACCTGAAGCTGTATAGAACATATGTTCTATCACCTTCCCATTTTGAATTTTATAAGTTCCAATACCAAAAGAAGCAAGTGAGTCATTTGCATTCTTATGTGCATACATCACATGCTTGTCGGTAAATAGCTTCAATTGTTCATGACCCATCACAGAGTCTTGAGTACCATCGTTTGCAACTTGATTGTACATGGCATAAGCCCCGCGCATTTGTAAGCTTTCTTTACTCGTTCCTTTTACCTTCGTACTGCCCTCTTTTGTTTTTGCTTTAGCTACTTGTTGTGCATGGCTGTGTTGATAACAAAACAGGAAAATGGCTAATAAGCCAACGGTGAGTAAGTGTTTCATATATTATTGATTAATGTGAAAGAAGTAAGGTCCGAACACAATGATTCACGAAGTACAGCCTATAGCTTTGAATAGGAAGGGAATGTTCTAATAAAGGTAAATTGATTTTTAATATAAAAGACTTTTATATACTTAAAGGTGCTTTGGGCCATGTATATGGAAGCATAAAAGCAATTGCCTGCCTGGAAAAGCATTCCTATGTAGCCAATTCTTAATGAACAGGAGTTATAGCCTTCATGGGATAAAATTCATAAGTATTGATTTTTGATGCTGGGTCTTCCGCAATAAATTCATTCACCTGCCCTTCATCGTCAACTGCTAGTATCCCTAGCCCATAAACACCCTTGGGGTCAAATAAATATAAGCTGTTCGCACTGGAGGATATATAAAAAAAGAGCCCTTCCGTAGAAACAGAAAGGCGATTAACGATTGCTTGCCATATGAAACTCTTACAAGGCTGATAGAGCCTTTAATATGTTGAAGTAGAACTTTCTTAAATTGTAAATGCAGAAGAACTATAATCGTAAATCTTACATTTAATGCAAAGAAAATAAAAATGCACTATAAATTAAATGATCAGATGTTATAAAAATGCTAATGATTTTAGAGCTTGGATTTTTTAAGTAGAATGATTAAAGATTGAAAACGCTGCTGGTTCATTTAGGATAACATTGGGGAAACGTGAAACATCAAACGTAAAAAATGATTGCTTAAATAATGCCCTTCCTGTCCTTTATATGAACATGTTTCTGTATCCAATATCTCAATATAGGGCCATTCAAGAATCCGCGCTTCATCATCTTTGTCCTCTCTCACCTCTTACGTCTGACATTTCACCCTTCTCTCCTGGAACTTAAAAACTTTTGAATATTCTTAAAACCGGATCTGTTCCTTTAACTAAGTCCCATGTCGTCTTGACCTTCACCCTGCGACTGTGTTGGGTTTGACTGCTGCGAACTCATACCACCCATATTATTCCTCTGCGAACTGCGGCTTGTTCCACTGGTGCTGCCAGCTCCGCTCATGCTGGTAGTTCCGGTTGATCCAGCTGTAGCTGTTGAAGCTTCCCTGGATCTGTTTTTAGTTTCAATATATTCCTTGAAGTTCATGATGTCCTGGCGGATCACCTTTTCAAATACAGGATTGATCAACCTTGCCAACCCTGCCCCTAATTCACCTGCAGGTGCATGATAAATGATTACAGCTTCCACCTCAGTGCCCTGTCCGCCCAACGCATCATGAAAAACAACCTTTCCTGCATTGTTGATCATAGAATTTGGAATAGACTGCCAGCCAATCATATAACCCGGCTCTTCTTTTATGATCTCCGCATTCCATTTTATTTTACCAATATTACCAGGAATTACAGCTTCCCAATGTGAATGCTTGGAGTCAATTTCTGTAACCGATGCCAGGTGCTTCATAAAGAGCGGCAGGTTCTCCAGTTTACGCCAGAAAGCATATACTTCTTCTTTAGGCTTATTGACAATAAGACTTGTTCTAATGTTGATCGCTGTAGTTTGAGATACACCTCTTGTTTTTCCTATGCTGCTATAAAACGGACAATTACCTGAAGCGCCCCTGTATAATAAAAAGCCTCCTAATGCAGTTTTCACCAATCCTCCAAGAGGGTGCTTGAAAAGATTATTGATGCCAGATGACAGTATAAAGGCTCCTAGAGTAGCACTGATCAAACGTTCATTCCAACCTACATTGATCAAATTCGTTCCGCCTTCTGTTGGTTGAAATTCATTATCTGCATGCCAGCTTCCGTATTGTTCATTAGTTGTCATAAGAATCGTTTTCGTTCAATACAGCGAAAATCTTGCTTGCTATCTGCGATCGATGCATTTTTCCTTCCTTGATCTTATAACTGTCTGATATTCAGTAAATAAAAAAAGCCTGGCATTGCGGCCAGGCTTTTTTAGTCTGTACATTTCTCTATATTATTTTGTGTAAATGAGTAGGATTTTACACATCAGTAAGCAATCCGCTCGCTGGTTTAATTGTTTAATAACTTCCACCACTAACGTACTATTATCCTTTGTCTTTTTCATTCCCCAGCTCCCCAAATCCCCAAATCCCAAAATCCCGAAATCCGAAATCCGAAATTCCCCTCATCCTCTCAATCGCTCAAACTCCCTTACTGGTGCACTCGCAACCTCCATAGTTCTTCCGGGATATTGCAGCAGGGCTTGCTCCAGGCAGTCCATAGCTTCGTTGATGTCTTCCTTATTCAGAACATAAGCAAAACGTACCTCCTGTTTGCCCAAGCCTATAGATGTGTAAAACCCGGTTCCCGGCGCCAGCATGATCGTTTTATTGTTGTAAGAAAACGATTCGAGTATCCATTGGCAGAATTTGTCCGTATCATCAATAGGCAGCTTTGCCATGGCATAAAATGCGCCCCCGGGGTTAGGGCAATAGACACCTGGCATCTTGTTAAGACGGCTGACCAGCAGGTTTCTCCGCGATAAATATTCCTCCCTGGTAGCGTCAAAATAGGATTGTGGTAAATCTACAGCAGCTTCGCCCATGATCTGGGCTAGTCCGGGAGGACTTAAGCGTGCCTGTGCAAATTTCATGGCTGTGTCATAAACCGATTTGTTTTTGGTAACCAATGCGCCAATACGTGCCCCTGTAGCACTGTATCGTTTACTGATCGTATCAATAAGCACAACATTGTTTTCCATACCTTCCAGGTGCATGGCACTGATGTACTCACCATCATAGCAAAACTCGCGGTAAGCTTCATCTGACAAAAGATAAAGATTATGTTTCAGGCAGATCGTCTTCAGCGCCTCCATTTCCTCACGACTGTACAGGTAGCCTGTAGGGTTGTTGGGATTGCAAATAATGATGGCTTTGGTCTTCCGCGTAATCAGTCTTTCAAAATCTGCAATAGGAGGTAGGGCAAAACCTGTTTCGATATGCGAAGTAACAGGCACTACATTGATACCTGCAGCAACGGCAAAACTGTTGTAATTGGCATAGTATGGCTCAGGAATGATGACTTCATCTCCTGGGTTCATGCAAATGAAAAAGCTGAATAAAATCGCTTCTGAACCACCTGTCGTAACCAGGATCTCATCGTAGTGAACATTAATGTCTACTGATTGATAGTATTTCACCAGCTTTTTGCGATAGCTTTCATTTCCTGCGCTATGACTGTATTCTAATGTCTTTATGTTCGCATTGCGCACCGCGTTCAGCATGATCGCTGGTGTTTCTATATCCGGTTGTCCTATGTTCAAATGATAAACATGGATACCTTTTTTCTTGGCAGCTTCCGCATATGGTACCAATTTACGGATCGGTGATGATGGCATTTCCTGCCCACGATGAGAAATTTCTAACATAATGCAAAATTAAATGAATTGAAGTTTAGAGAAGATTGAAGGTTTTGGGTTTAATGATGACGTCCCGGAAACAAAAAACCCTGCACTGGATGTGCAGGGTTTTTTGTTTCTAAGGAAATAAGTTTACCTGCCCGGTTTTGATTTCTTGGCTGCTGCTGGTTTCGCTTTCGCGCTTTCTTTGGCATATGCGTCATATGCAGCAGTGTCTAATACTTCACCGGTGATCTTAATATTTTTAGGCTCTTGCACACCAGCCAGCTTAATAAATACATCTTTAGTAAAAGTGCCCATAGCAGCAGCATTGTACTGTACTTTCAATTTGGTTGTTGAATGAGGTGCGATAGGCTCTTTGGGAACTTCAGGAGTAGTACAACCGCACGATCCCCATGCATTTTCAACAACAACAGCCTTGTCGCTCGTGTTCGTGATTTCAAAAAAAGTAGTTACGGGCACACCTTGCTTGATTTTGCCGAAATCATACTTTTCAGTATTTACTTTGATCACTTCTTCTGCTTTTTGCTGTGCCATCACTGTAAGGCTGAAAACAAAGGCTGAGGCTGCTAATAAGAGTTTTTTCATTCGTTAATAATTTAAAGTTTATGGGTGACGAACTTGAATTTGATGAATAAGTATTGATGCAAAGAAAACTACAAATCTTCAAAAAACGCTATACAATTTCTATAAAAAATAATAAATAATGGATAATTATTATCTAAGGCCTTACAATGTAACAGGCATTGGTTTACATAAGCTGCTGCTTTAAAAATTGAACGGAAGCATTGGGCGGAGCAGCGCCCGCAGGTGCCTTCCATACCTCGCCTTTAATTCTGAGCACCTTGGTTTGATTGCCATTATAAAAAATGGTGATCGTCTTTTCAAACACACCTTCACTGGCTGCATTATAGCCTACTTTAATTTTAGCAGTGCTACCGGGCGCTATTTCATCCCGGCTCCATTCAGGCGTTGTACAGCCGCAACTGGCGCTTACATTGTCCAGTTTCAATGGCTTGCTGCCTTTGTTCACTATTTCAAAAGAATAATATACAGGCTTGCCTTGGGGGATCTTTCCAAAATTATGCTCTGGCGATTTTACCTCCAGCACATCTTCCGCTGTTGTAGCTGTTTGTGCCTTACCAATAAAAAAAAGCGGCAAAAGAAGCAGAAATAGGAAAAATTTTTTCATTGTGGCTGATTTTCCAGTGATAAACTCAGGTTTAAGGGCTCGCGCTTGAGCGCCGTTCAAACCAAAAATACACCAAACTGCTTGCAATCAAAAGGCCCCTTCCCATTTTAGCATAATTTAACGTTGGTCCCATAATTCACTTTTCGCAGCTGCTCACATTCTTTTCTTCCACTTCCCTTCATTTTCAATGATTAATTTAACAAATGTCCAAATCCCCATCTCATCGTTATCGCATGTTCCAATAGCCTATTTTTGCGCCATGGAAAATTCATTCGAGCTTGCCCAGCCTTCTTTAGAAAGGCTTTCTTTCGATAACTTTCGCGAAGAAGTGTTGCAGGATTATCGCTGGGTTTGCATGAGTCGCGAAACCAGCCTGATCAGCCGCAAAGAGGTGCTGACCGGAAAAGCCAAATTTGGCATTTTTGGCGATGGTAAGGAAGTGGCGCAGGTTGCTATGGCTAAATTTTTCCAGCCGGGCGATTTCCGCGCCGGCTACTACCGCGACCAGACCTTCATGTTTGCATCTGGCTTGGCTACGGTAGATCAGTTCTTTTCACAGCTCTATGCCGATCCAAACCCAAAACACGACCCCTTCAGCGGCGGCCGGCAAATGAATGCCCACTTCGCTACCCCTTTTGTGAATGAAAGAGGAGAGTGGCTCGACCTGGTCAATAGAAAAAATATTACCTCCGATATCTCTACCACTGCCGGTCAAATGACCAGGGCACTGGGACTGGCATTGGCTTCTAAGTGTTTTCGTGAAGTAAAAGAGTTGCAAAGCTTTTCCCAGCTGTCTAGGAATGGTAATGAGGTTTGCTTTTGCACAATAGGTGATGCTTCAACCTCTGAGGGACAGTTCTGGGAAACCGTCAATGCCGCCGGCGTGCAGCAGGTGCCCCTGGCCATCTTTGTATGGGACGATGGATATGGTATTTCTGTTCCTAAGAAATACCAGACTACGAAGGGATCCATCTCAGAAGCATTAAAAGGTTTCCAGAAAGAAGAAGGCACAAATGGTTTTCATATTTACCGGGTAAAAGGATGGGACTATGCCGGCTTATGCGAAGCTTTCGAAGAAGGGATCCGCCTGGCCCGCGAAACCCATACACCCGTGCTCTTCCACGTAGACGAAGTGACCCAGCCCCAGGGACATTCCACTTCCGGAAGCCACGAACGCTATAAAGATCGGGAACGCCTGGACTGGGAACGTGAGTGGGACTGTATGCTGAAAATGAGGGAATGGCTCCTGGCCAACTCGCTGGCGAATGAAGAGGAACTGTTCGAAATTGAAAAGAGTGCTAAAGAGTACGTTCGGGATAGTAAATCACTTGCCTGGGAGCGCTTTATCAAGCCGATAAAAATCCAGGTGAGCAAAGCTGCTGAACTGATCAACGACGTGGCTGAAAAACTGCCGGAACATAAAAACCACCTCCGTTCACTGGCTCAGGAACTTTCCTTCCGCAAAGAACCCATGCGCCGCGATGTGATGAAAACCCTGAATGCCGCTATTGAGGTGGCTGGCTTTCACGACGCTTCCTGGTGGTTGAAAGACTTTTACAAAGACCTGCAAAAAGAAAATGTAGCCTATTATAATACCCACCTGTACAACGAAGGTGAAAAAAGCGCCCTGCGTGTAAAGGGCGAAAAGGCAACTTACGACTCCGATGCCCTCACTTTAAATGGATATGAGGTACTGAATAACTACTTCAACGAGCTTTTTGCTGCTAATCCAAAGGTGTTGGCTTTTGGTGAAGACTTGGGTTCTATTGGCGATGTGAACCAGGGCTTCGCCGGTTTGCAGGCTAAGTACGGTGTGGAAAGGATCTTCGATACCGGCATCCGGGAACAGTCTATTATGGGGCAAGGTACCGGGTTGGCCATACGTGGCCTGAGGCCCATTGCCGAAATTCAATATTTGGATTATTTGCTTTATGGCTTGCAGCAACTGTGCGATGATGTGGCTACACTCCACTATCGCTCCAATGGACAGCAAAGCTGTCCTTTGATTGTTCGTACCCGTGGCCACCGTCTGGAAGGCATCTGGCACAGCGGCTCGCCAATGGGTATGTTGATCAACTCATTGCGCGGCATGTATATCTGCGTGCCCCGCAATATGGTGCAGGCTGTTGGTATGTACAATACACTCCTGGAAAGCAATGACCCTGCCGTGGTCATCGAATGCCTGAACGGTTACCGCCTCAAAGAAAAATTGCCAAACAACCTGCTGCAATTCCGCGTTCCTTTAGGAATACCTGAAATAGTGAGCCAGGGCACTGATATAACCATTGTTACCTATGGTTCCACACTGCGCGTTGTGTTAAGTGCAGTGGAAACCCTGAAAAAGAAAGGGATCAGTTGTGAAGTAGTGGACGTACAAACGCTACTGCCTTTTGATATCAATCATAGCATCCTGGAATCACTCAAGAAAACAAACCGCATTCTGTTTGTTGACGAAGACGTTCCTGGCGGCGCCGCTGCTTATATGTACAACAAAGTGATGGAAGAACAAGGTGGCTATCGTTGGTTGGATGTCGCTCCCCGCACACTGACAGCTAAGGCCCACCGTCCTGCATATGGCAGCGATGGCGACTATTTCAGCAAACCCAACGCTGAACAAATAGTGGAAGTAGTAAAAGAAATGATGTCCGAGTAAATAAAGAAGTTACATATACTATATTAAATAGGTGAGATGAGTGATCAGCAGCGAGCGAATAAGCTCCTGTTGATCACTCATCTTTTTTATGCTGTAGCTGATAAGAGCAACCAAACGACGTTGATGCGCCTTGTAAGAAATTAGTTTAACCTGAATGTTAACGGTCCCGCCTCTGTAAAGGAATTAATAATTACTTAATATTGACTTCCCTGCCAGCTCTGCTATGCTTAATATCTTGCGGCCCAATTTTAGATAAATCATTTTAGACAACTATTAGTCATGAAATTTCTTTCAAAAGGAGTAATTGTGGTTTTAACCATTTTGATTACTTGTACCCAGTCTTCAGCACAACGGTATCTCGCTGATTATGATTCCACGTTTTATATCAGGGATACGGTAAAACCATTCTTATCAAGAATGAAAAACCTTTACTTCAGCGGTTACATACAGCCTCAGTACCAGGTAGCTCAAAAGGAAGGAGCTCCTTATTTTGGTGGTGCTGATTTCTCTGAATTTTCAGATAATCGCTTTATGCTCCGCCGTGCTCGTGTAAAAATTGATTACGTGCTGCCATCCAAAGAGAATGGTTTGCCAAACGCAATATTCACATACCAGGTGGATGCTACGGAAAGAGGTGTGGTTACACGCGATATGTTCCTGCGTGTATTTGAACCCAAAAAACATTACTTGTCTCTTTACATGGGTTTGTTTGCACGACCCTTTGGTTATGAAGTGAACCTTTCCTCTAGTTACCGCGAAACCCCGGAACGTGGTAGAATGTCTCAAATATTAATGCCAACTGAACGCGACCTTGGAGCTATGGTTAGCTATGAACCATCCTTTAAAGCAGGGAAGAAACCTGTTAAGTTCGACATCGGCTTATTCAATGGTCAGGGCCTTGCAAAGGGTGCTGTAGGTGATTTCGATTCCTATAAAGACCTGATCACTCGCCTCACTATTAAACCTGCTAAGATCGCTGATAACCTTTTCCTTTCTGGCGGACTTTCCCTTTTGGATGGTGGATGGCGCCAGGCTACAAAATATAAATTGGAAATGGATGAAAATGATTCCAAGGTATTCCTGGTCGACTCTTCTTCATCTAATATCGGAGACAAGGCGCCTCGCCAGTATTATGGTGCAGACGCGCAATTAGCGTATAAACATGGATGGGGTAAAACTGAGATCAGGGGTGAGTACTGGAGAGGTACGCAGCCTGGTACGGCTTCTACCACAACCACTCCCGGTACAATGCCTACAGAGCCAACTTATATCCGCGATTTTGATGGTGCTTTCTTTTACTTCCTGCAAAACATTGTCAACAAGAAAAATGAGTTGATGGTAAAATACGACTGGTATGATCCCAATCGTCATGTGGCAAAAGAAGATATTGGAAAAGCTGGTTCTAAACTCACAGCAGCAGACATCAAATATGTTACCTGGGGTGTTGGCTTCACACATTATTTTACAGATGAATTGAAGTTCCTCGTTTATTACGACATCGTTAAGAATGAAAAAACAAGCTTGTCAGGCTATACTTCAGATAATAAAGACAATGTGTTCACTGCTCGTTTACAGTTAAGATTTTAACCTGGCCTATAACGTTGACAAATAACCAATTGCCGGTTGCTGCTTGCTAGCAACCGGCAATTTATTTTAGTTCTTAACCTTGCGGTAACATTGAATTCATCTTACGGTAACATTGACATAACACAGCGGTAACATCGAATTTCGTCCTTTGCGGGAAATAATACTAGCTGATGTTTTCCCGATTGTTACTATTAATTCTATTGACGATCTCTTCTTTTGTAACGCTCTTTGCTCAATCCCTGAAACTGACCGGTAAGGTGGTAAATGAAAAAAATGAACCATTGTCCGGTGTTACAATCAAAACCAATAAAGGTGGAGGAACCGCCTCCGATGTTGATGGTGCATTCTCGCTTACACTAGTTGTTGGTAATAAATACGAATTGGTTTTTACCGCTGTAGGTTATACGCCTAAATCAATAAATGATGTTGAGGTAATAGCAGGTCAGCCTAATGAATTAAATATTGCAATGGCTGTTGCTGCCAAGAAACTGGAAGATGTTGTGGTGCGGACCACCTCCAGTGCTCGCAAGGAATCAACCAACGCATTGATCCAATACCAGAAAAACACAAACACGGTGGCTCAAGTGGTTTCTGCTGAAGCCATCCGCCGTTCACCCGACCGCAGTACTGGTGAAGTGTTGAAACGGGTGCCCGGTACCAGTATCCAGGACGGTAAATACCTGGTAGTGCGTGGCCTTTCCGACCGTTACAACCAGGCGATGCTGAATGGTATTTTATTGGTGAGCACCGAGCCTGACCGTAAAACCTTCTCTTTCGACCTGTTTCCTGCAGCCATGATCGACAACATTATTGTCAACAAGGCGTTTGTTCCCGAACTGCCCGGCGAATGGGCCGGCGGCTTGGTTCAGGTGAATACAAAAGATATTCCTTCTAAGCCTTTCTTTTCTGTTGAAGTAGGTACAGGTTTTAACTCACAAACAATAGGTCATGACTTTTACCGCTACAAGGGTGGTAAATATGATTGGCTGGGTTTTGATGATGGTACCCGTAGAATGCCGGACGCAGTGCCTGTTCGTTCCGTATTTGAAAGTAAAGACTATACTTCCGAAGCACAGAAAGTGGAGTATGGCAAAATGTTCACCAACACATGGGGAACACAGGCTGGCTCAGTGCCTTTGAACGCAGCCTTCGAAGTAAATGGTGGATTTAATACAAACCTGTGGGGTAAAAAAGCGGGTGGTGTTTTGACTTTGACTTATCGCCGGGCCAACAGGAGACTGCCTTTTACAAATACATTCCAGTCAGTAGCGGATGGTACTCCATCTGTGTTGCTGGATTATAGCAATGAAAGATATGCACAGGATGTTTTATGGGGCGCTTTAGGAAACTTCACCCTTCAGTTGAATCCCAGGAACAAGATCAGTATCAAGAACCTGTTCAACGTAAATGGTACTGACTATGCCACACGGCGTACAGGACTTGACCTGACAGCTGCTATGGACAGTATCCGTAGTACAGAGCTGGGTTTCCGTTCCAATATTTATAACAACACCCAATTAATTGGCGAACACAGCATCTCTGATTGGAACACCCGTTTGAAATGGTATGGTTCCTTCACCATCCTCGACCAATACACCCCCGATCAGAGAAGATTGCAATACAACAAAGACCTGACTGTTACCCATGATACTTACAAAGCCCTGTTGGGTGATGTGTTATCCCAAAAAAGTGGTAACAGGTTCTTCTCAAACCTGAATGATTATGTGTATTCTGGCGGCGCTGATGTGGCTAAATCTTTTAAATGGCTAGGCTTTAATCAGACAGCGAAAGGGGGCTACATGCTCCAGGTACGCGACCGTTTGTTCGATGCTCGTCCCTTCTCTGTTTATCTGCCAAAAAACAACTCAAGTAATGATGCACTGAGAGAATTGGATGAGAACAGCATCTTCAGTCCTGAGAACTTTGATGCCAACGATGATTTCAAGTTTCACTTCGACCAGATGTCAAACATCAAGTTCCGCTACATGGCCAACAACATCCTGAATGCGGGATATATCCAGTTCGATAATCAGTTCTCTGATCTCGTTCGTTTGGTTTGGGGTGCAAGAGCCGAACATTTCGACCAGTTAGTAGGTAGCGTTTATACGAGCGATTCCCGCCATTTACATACGAAACAGTTTGATATCTTACCTGGTGCAAACCTTACATTCCAGCTGAATAAAATAACGAACCTGCGCTTCTCAGCATCGCAAACAGTGATTCGCCCTGAACTGCGTGAGCTGGTGGAATATGAATATTACGACTTCGACCTGAACGCGAGTGTAAAAGGTCTGCCAACGTTGAAACGCACAAAGGTGAGCAATGTTGATTTGCGCTATGAATTGTATCCACGGGCTGGTGAGATGTTTACAGCAGGTGTATTCTTCAAACACTTCAAATCTCCTATCGAGGCCATGTTCAATCAGGCTTCCGGCGGCGCCAGTTCATACAACTTTGTAAATGCACCTGATGCCCAAGGCTTTGGCGTAGAAGTAGAAGGCAGAAAGAAATTGGATTTTTCATCTGCACTGAAAAACTTCACTGTGTTTGGAAACCTTTCTTACATCTACAACCGCGTAAACTTTGACAACAAAGAACAGGACCGTCCGATGCAAGGACAATCACCCTACATTATAAATCTCGGCTTACAGTACGACCTGGAGAAGCAAGGTATCAACACAACTTTGTTATTCAACCAGATTGGAAGAAGGATCGTTTATGTAGGTGGTTCAGATGCCCCTGCTATCTGGGAACGCCCACGCCCATTGCTTGACTTCCAGGTGGCTAAAAAGCTGTTGAACAAAAGAGCTGAGATCAAGTTGAACATCTCCGACATCTTGAACAAAGAAAACTTCCTCTATTATGATGTAGATGAAAACGAGCAGTTCAAAAAAGGCAAAGACGCCATCTTCATCAATAGGAAAATGGGTACCACGTTCGGACTTTCATTGAAATACAACTTTATTCAACAATAACCATAGCAACACAAAGACAACACATAACACTTACAAAAAAGAATATGAAAAAATTACTTGTATTAGGATTGTTAACTGGAATTTTGGCAACAGGTTGCCGCAAGATCGTGGAAGATGCTCCTCCTTCAAATAATAACGGAAGTAATAATGGCGGTAACAATGGTGGAAACACTACAGGACAAACAATTACATTAGCCGGTAAAATTGACAAAGACACTACGCTTAAGGCAAATAACAGTTATATACTCAATGGTCTTGTTTACATCACGAACAATGCAACCATTACAATTGAACCAGGTACTACAATCAAAGGACAGTATACTGATCCTGTAGGCGGATTGGTGATTACTCGTGGTGCAAAGATCAATGCTAAGGGCACTGCAACCAACCCAATTGTATTTACATCTGCTTCCGGTACGCCACGCGCTGGGGACTGGGCTGGTATCGTGCTTTTGGGTAAAGCAAAAACCAATTCATCTTTCAATGGCCAGGCAGGTGTTGGCGAAATCGAGGGTGGCGTGAACGATGCTGCTGGTAACGGTTTGTATGGCGGTACAGATGACGCAGATAGCTCTGGTGCGTTGCAATATGTACGTATTGAATATGCAGGTTATGCCTTCTTGCCTGATAAAGAGATCAACAGTCTTACAATGGGCGGTGTTGGTAACAAAACAGTATTAGACCACATTCAGGTAAGCTATGCAAAAGATGATGCTTTTGAATGGTTCGGTGGTTCTGTGAATGCAAAGTACTTGATTGCCTTTAGAACCCAGGATGATGATTTTGACACAGATAACGGTTATCGTGGAAATGTACAATTCGGTCTCGTGGTTCGTGATTCTTCTGTTGCTGATATCTCTAAATCAGAAGCCATGGAAAGTGACAACGATGCCAACGGTTCTACTAATGCTCCGCAGACAGCCGCTGTTTTCAGCAACCTGACTTTGATCGGGCCTAGAGCTACTTTAGGCAATAAAGGCAGCAGCAACTACCTGGGCGCAGCTGTACAGATCAGGAGAAACTCTGCCCTCTCTTTGTATAATTCCGTGATCCTCGGCTGGCAGACAGGTATCCTGATTGATGCATCCAAGGGCCGTCCAACTGATCTGAATATTGTTGACAGCACATTGCGTGTACGCAACAACATTATTGCGGGTGTAGAAACTGCAATAAAATATTCTGCAAGTACAACAACACCAACTGGCGAAACCGATGCAAGCATGTTGACTTGGTTCAGCACACCTTTCTATGGAAACACGGTATTAACTACAGTTGACGATGCTAAGTTTGTCAATCCATTTAATTATACAAGTCCAGACTTTGCTCCTTTTGGTACATCTTCTGCAGCTACCGGTGCTAAATTCACAGACACCAAACTCGCTGGTATGAAGCAGGTAACCTTCCGTGGAGCAATTGCCGCTGCCGGCGAAGACGCCAACTGGTGGAAAGGTTGGACCAAATTCTAAAGAATATACATACCCATACGCAAACCAAGACCATCGCCGGCATTCTTTTGGATGCCGGCATTTTTATTTTGTGCCCTGCAAAAGCGCTAACTTTCCATCTTTCCTAAATGAAATAGCCGACATTTATAAGCACCTGAATGATGCAAACAAAATACCTATTTGAAAACATAATGAACAGATTATACAAGAAAATACTGGTTCTGCTTCTATTCCCATTTACCATCGCATCGGCACAGTTAAAGCCACAACACAACCTGCAGTTCAATCAGCTTGCTGAACGTTGGGATGAAGCCATGCCACTGGGTAATGGTATGTTGGGTGCTTTGGTCTGGCAGAAAGATAATAAGCTGCGCCTCTCATTGGACAGGGCGGATCTTTGGGATGAAAGAAAAGCACTGGACCTTTCTAAATTTAATTTTAAATGGGTGGAAGAGCAGGTCTTGAAAAAAGATTATGGGCCGGTGCAAAAATTGGGCGATGCACCCTACGACAGAATTCCGTATCCTACTAAGCTCCCCGCGGCAGCCATTGAGTTTGATTTAGGTACTTTCGGAAAATGTGTTTCCAATGTGCTGGATATTGGGACGGCATTGAATACTGTGAAGTTTGAAAATGGTGTTGTTTTCAACTGTTATATTCATGCGCTGCAGCCACAGGGATATTTCAGCTTTGAGAACCTGCCTGCCATACCCCAGTTGATCATACACAATTACAACAGCGGGAAAAGCCAGGAAGAAAGCGATAACAGTCATGCCAGCCAGGGATTGGAAAAATTGGGCTATGAAAAAGGCACTGTTACAAAAACTGCCAACAGTATTCGCTACAGGCAACCTACCTATAATGGACATTATTACGAGGTGTTGGTACACTGGAAAACATTTCCGGGCAATAAAATGATCGGCGCCTGGACCATTTCCAATAACCAGCCAGCCGTTTTACCAGCATTGAACACTGCTGCAAAAGAACCGACAGGTTGGAACACGCATATCAGGTGGTGGAAAAATTTCTGGGCCAGGTCTTCAGTGAGCCTGTCTGATACATTGATTGAAAAACAATATTATCGGGAGCTTTATAAATTGGGAAGCGTTGCACGTGCCGGCGCCCCGGCCATTACTCTGCAAGCTGTGTGGACAGCAGATAACGGCAGCCTGCCGCCCTGGAAAGGAGATTTTCATAACGACCTGAACACGCAATTGAGCTACTGGCCTGCTTATACCGGAAATCATTTGGCAGAGGCGGCAACATTTACAGATTGGTTATGGAAGATCAAAGCAAAGAATCAACAGTACACCAAACAATACTTTGGTGTGGAAGGCCTGAATGTACCGGGAGTGGTTACGCTAAGCGGCGATCCAATGGGCGGATGGATACAATACTCATTATCACCTACGGTAAGCGCCTGGTGCGCCCAGTATTTTTATTGGCAATGGAAGTATTCAATGGACAGGCAATTTTTAAAGAACAGGGCGTATCCCTATATCCACGATGCTGCAACCTATCTCGAAAATATTACGAGGTACAAAGATGGTGTCAGGAAATTGCCTCTAAGCTCAAGTCCGGAATACAACGATAACAGGATTGATGCGTGGTTTTTTGAATGGAGCAATTTCGATCTTTCACTCGCGAAGTTTTTATTCACTGCAGCAACTGAAGTAAGCAAGGCTGCAGGCAAGGCTGAAGAAGCCAAACACTGGCAGCAAATTCTTGAACAATTACCCGGCTATGAAGTGAATGAAACCGGCTTTACCATTGCACCCGGTCAGAACCTGAATGAATCACACCGGCACATGTCACAATACATGGCTATTTATCCTTTGGCATTATTGGATGAGAATAGGCTGGAAGATAAAACCATAATTGAAAATTCTTTGAAGCGGATAGAAGAGAAAGGCACAAGGGCTTGGTGCGGCTATTCGTTCAGTTTGATGGCATCATTATATGCAAGAGCGTATAAAGCCGACAGTGCCGCAAAGCAATTACAGATCTTCGCTTCCAATTTCTGTTCGCCTAATAGTTTCCATTTAAACGGCGATCAAAAAGGTGGGCAGTACTCCGGTTTCACTTATCGCCCGTTCACCCTTGAAGGAAATTTTGCATTTGCCCAGGGCGTTCATGAATTATTGCTGCAGAGTCGTATGGGATATATACAAGTATTTCCCGCTGTCCCTGCAAGCTGGCAAAATGTTTCTTTTCATACACTCAGAACAGAAGGAGGGTTTTTGGTCTCAGCAACAAAAGAAAACGGTACACCCACCAAAGTGGTGATTAAAGCTGAAAAAGGCGGGATGGTAAAAATAAAATTACCATTTACTGATTTCCATTTTTCCGGGCCAGCAAAGAAATATGAAGTGAAAGATGGCATAGTTGCATTTGATATGAAGCCAAACGAAGAAGTGGTTATACGGAACGCAAATCATTAAAAAAGGTTATCCGGATTTATGGTGAAACATCTTTGTGAATTGCATGAATCGACCACCAATAATCTGTCCATCTATTGGTTATTTCAGTTTCAGATAAATGATCATAGGCTGGCGAAAGTAAAGGTGTAACCCGGTCCACATGCACCAAAACGATATGATTGATGGTGTACTGACCCGCTGAACTTTGATAATAGGACAGAATAGAAGAAAATAAATTTCCTTCATGCAGCACTTCCGCCTTTCCCTTGAACCGGTAACCTTTTCTGGTAAATACATCTACAACATTAATCTCAATAGAAGGATTTGTCAGAAGGTTTTGGATGGTTCCGGGTGAATGTATATCTGCAAAAGCTAGATGATCCTCATCCCAGGCTATTGTGGTCCCTTTAGGCGATAGATTAGGCGTTCCATCCGGGCAAACCGTGGCAATAAAGCCAAGCTTTACCCTATTGACAAACTCCTTAACTTCTTCTGTAATAAGGCCCATATTTGAAATAGCTTTTGTCTCCTTAAAGTTACGCCAAATAACAATTAATGTATTGAAACTTAAAACCTTGACTTATGGCGGCTCACGGTTCTCGCAGCTTTGTCTATACAGCGAGTTGTGCGTTCGTTTTGTCGATCACTCCTCAAACTCTAAATCTATGTTCAACTCCTTTGTTTTATTTCGAAACTCTAAAAGTTTAAAGGGACCCATTACATTAAATTGACTGTTGCCTTTTTTGCTGCTGAAATGTTTATCAATAATCCAGTAATTTTCACTTTTGTCTTTTACTTGTATAGACTTTGCAATTATCCAATCATTGTTTGAAGTAGCTTTTTCTACGTATTCGGCATAATGACCTTCTGCATCCATATGCCTATCATACCCTGGAATTAGCTGTTCGCCAATATAACAAGCACCTCCACTATAACCAGTACAACGCACAATTATTCTATCCTCTTTTCTGTCACCTTCAAGTAAGGATAAGCTGTCACCTAACGGATTGTCACCCCACATTTGACGACATGAGGAAGTAAGGAAAAGTATTGCGAACAAAAGGCACCAGTTTTTAATTTCAAGTGCTCTATGAGGTCTAAATATTGTAACCATATATCTTTCGTTGCCTATTTTTCTGCTCCATTCTAAGTATATAAAGTACAAGTAATAAAAGGGCAAACATTGTTACCCATACGGATGCTAAAGCAAGGAGCAACACAATAACGATTACAACGACAATACCCAAGCAAGAAAACCCAGGAATAAATACAAAGCCATACCTGTTATAAATGGGTGTAATCGGCCCAATATACTTGTTAAACAGTTCTATGGACAGGTATTTATCCATTACCTCAAAGTCCTTAATGTAGTGCAGATAATCTGATAATTGTTGATACACCAGTTCCCTTTTCCGTCTATCTTTAATACATCCGAAATGGTGAATAAAGTTTTCTACTGTAATCAAATGAAAACGCTTTAGTTCCTTTTTAGGTACAGTTTCCTTTATTGTATATATTATCTCCTGTAATTCAGAAAAATCATGCTTTATATTATCGGGTGGCATTTCAATTCAGAGTATCTTAATTAATGAAACTTGCATAAGGTTGTACACAACAGTTTCAGATGTTTCTGTCATTTTCGGTAGTCCATAATACTACTGCATGGATAAAGGTAAGGCCAATAATAGTGATGAGGAAGTTGATTGTGATCATAGAACCACAAATGCAGAAAAAAAAGTTAGCTGCCGGTTCTTTAACTCAATAGATTTTCCATGAGATGCAAGGTGGCTGAAACTATTGCCTTTTAATAATTTGGTTGGTTGCCAAATAATACAAATCTTGTCCACCGATTTCAGGCTTAATGTTTTCTTCCTGGTTGAATCTTTTTAGGACACCTGAGATAGTAACAGGTAAGCCAACCTGCTGCAATTCCTGTGGCATGGAACAAACATATCCGGTAATCTGGGAATCAATATTGTTGGCAGTGGTCATAGTAAAACTAATGCCATACCTGTTGAATTTAGAAGAATAAACTACCATGCCTTCTTCGTTACTCACAGATTGATACGTTGCACGCTGTACTTCACAGAACGAGTCAGAAGTATCTTTCTTGCATTGAACCCTGAGAATAGATAAGAAGAATACGGCTACAGGTAATCGAAGCGGGAAGACATATCTTATAACATTTTTTGTGTAGACAAGACCTATCTCAACATCCTTGCATAGCCGTCAGCTTTTGTTTGGCTGTTGGTTCATGTTAGCTAATGACAGAGTATGCAAAAAGGTGAACATTAAACACTCCTGGGCTGTACAAATAACTAATACTCAACCCTTTCGCTGAACACATTATTTAGAAGGGTGACCTTATTACACACGCTGACGATTTAACATGTTTCTTTCAGTGACATCAGTCTGGGTTACTCAACCTTGGATAAAGATATAAGGTTCTAAAGAAAATGCTGATTGTGACATTACAGCTCCCATTGAAGAAGCATAAAATCTGTATGCCGTTTTTTAACCGACATAGGACAGAACATAGTTGTTGTCAGCAGCCGCTCTGCTAAAAAAAACTTTCAGCTCAGCAAAATCTTCCAAAAGGTGTCTTTGATTGAATACTTCGTTATCTCCGTTGTCATCATGCCAACACCAAGGATAAATTCCATTATCATTAAGTTCCTTCGAATTGTAATTACTGGCAACTTTTGCTTGATTCTCAGAGTTCAACAATTCATTAATTTCTTTGACCCTTTCTGGTGTGATGTAAGAAACCGAATCTATCATGTTCCACAATGCCTGTTCGTCGACATTATCAAAATTGACGCTGCTCATGCCCTCTGCACCTAGACTATTACCAGGATTAAAAATCTCGACAACCAATTTGCAAGCGTTTTCATCCTTGCCTTTCGAAAGGATAAATTCTAAAGCCATAAATGAACCTGCGTAGGTAGAATATTCTTCGGAAAGTTTTTCTGGATTTACCTTCTTGCCGTTTACTTTTTCAATTTCTTTAAACTTGTCTGATGTGACTCTATAAAGTGTAGCTGATTGACTCATAAGGAACTTCTAAATAGCATACAACGGTCATGATGTTTGCGAAGCAGTGGCAGTCTGTGAGTCAAAACTTCACTTACAATCTATAGTTGTTTATTGGTTTACAGAATAAATGTAGTGATATAGACACTGATATGCAAACATTAAAGTTAGCGGCTGTTTAATTAAGTTGCTCTTCATTTTTATAATGAAGAAATGGTTTTGATTATAGCATAAATAATCAAGCTAATTGCAATTACTCCAAATGGCAATAAATAAACTTCACCCGGTACAGAACTAAGAATATAAAATTGATAGGGGGCGTGAGGTAAATAGTAAATCTCTAATTGCTTCCCAGTTTCATATTGATAATTTTTACCTATTTCAGTATCAACAACAATCCTTTTTCCTGTTTTGTCTTTAAATTCCAAGACAGGATAATAATATTTAACGCCATCAAGATCTACTTCAATTTTATAATCTATGATTGTTGCTCTAGTTTTCACTCCCTGTTTCCGAATGTTATTTCTTCGCCTGAAAGGGTAAACAGTCAAAGAAATAAAGTAATAGCATGAAATGACAAGTAGAATAAACCAAAAAAGCAACTTTATTGTGGGAGAAATTTCCATAAATTATAGGTGGCACTATGATAGCCGCTGCCAGTAGATAAATTTACGAACCAAGCTCATCCAGAAAAATGATTTTAAAAAAGCTGCATAACTTACTAACTCACAGTGTCTCGCAGGTTCGCATTCTTTGTTGTCCAACCTGCATGAGCCCAACCGTAGTGCTAAACTGAAAACATAATAAACGAACTTCTTCTCCTCCCTAAATCCGCAATACCTCTAAACCTCCATCCTGTTTCCCATAAACTTCCACAACTTCAAGTCCAACCACTTCTTTTTTCCAACAAATTTGCCAAGGCCCCATCTGCTCTAACCCATTCATTCCTTTCACATCCACCAGCTCCTTTCTGCCTGTGCTCATCATCCCCCTCACCGCCAGCTGGATCCTCAGCCACTGCTTGTCCCCCTGCCTGCTCATATACAACCGGATGGCCGCCTGGTAGACATGCTTCCTCTTCTTTCGGGGCAGTGTCTTCCGGAAGGCCTCCTTCCTTTCAGTATCTGCAAGAATCCACTGGGCATAGACCACCGCCTCCTTAAACAGATCCCTCCTTACCCGCTGCTTTTCAGAAGCCACCACTCCACTCATGTCTGGGTACTTGGTGATCACAATCCTTTTTTTCCACTTCTTTTTCTTGTTGCCCCGATAATGCTTCACCACAAAACACTTCCCAATCGAGCCCCGGATCATGCCCAACAACAACCGGGGCATCTTCTTGCCATCCTTGATCACCACCCTTTCTTTACTATTGATATAGACCTGATTCATCTTCTAAATCCATTTACCCCTAAAGCTACTCCGCCCCACCCACAACCAAAAACCTTCTGGCCGTTTTGGCAGAAAATGGCAGGAAATGGCCGCTTTTGTCCGCCCCAGCTCCAGCTTTCAAGTAGGGATCCTTCGTACCTCAAGTATACCTGAAGCAGACCATCAGTATACCTACAGTAGGGCAACAGTATCCCTCCTTCGTTCCCAAACCTCTAAAAAGCCATATTTCTTTCCCCTTCCTCTTCTCCCCATAAAACCCCGACCCCTCTATCCCTTTATTCGTCATTCAAATCATTCATCATTCCCTCTACCTTTGCACCATGAAATCCAATAAAACTGCTTTGTTCATTATCCTGGCCGTATCAATTATCCTTCTATTTTCCTTTCTGGGTAAGATCAGTGTCTTCCAGGTGGCAGAAGCCCGCAACGCAGAATGTGCAAACGAAATGTTTGCCCGGCATGATTGGATTACTCCGGTTTTCAACGGACAGCTACGTACCGATAAACCCGCCCTTGAGTATTTCGCCATGATCACGGCCTACCACCTGTTCGGTGTAAACGAATTCAGCGCTCGCTTCTTCTCGGCAGTTTGTGGACTATTGGTGGTCCTATGCACTTTCTTGTTCACCAAACGCCACTTCGGCCAGAATGCAGCTGTCTGGACTTCTATAGTGCTGTTATCCTCCATCCATGCCATTATTCAGTTCCGGTTGGCCACCCCCGACCCTTACCTTATTCTCGCTCACGTACTTTCTTTGTATTGTTTCTGGGAAGGTTGGCAGTCCGGGAAATGGCGCTGGTATGCAGCAATGTACCTCCTTTTGGGACTAGGCGTTTTAGCGAAAGGACCCGTTGGACTATTATTACCGGCACTCACCATAGCCTTGTTCCTGTTGTTAAAGAAAAAACTTTCATGGAATGTCATCAAAGAGGCAAAGCCATGGTACGGGATTATTCTGGCACTTGCTGTATGCCTTCCCTGGTACCTGCTTGTCCATTTCAAAACAGGTGGCGCCTGGACTACCGGATTTTTCATGGAACATAATGTTGGTCGATTTGACAAAGCCGTCGATGGACACAGTGGCTTTTTCCTCCTTCCACTGGTCTTTGTCTTTTTAGGCATGTTCCCCTTCTCCGTTTTTAGTGTACGGACTTTTTCCTGGGTCTGGAAAGAAAGAAAGCAAAACGACTTGCTTTTCTTTTTACTGGTAGCCGCTACCTCCATCGTTATTTTTTACTCCTTCTCAAGCACCAAGCTCTTGAACTATACAACACCTGCTTATCCATTTCTGGCGATCTTGATCGGTTGCTGGTTAAACAAAGTTTCAGGTCAACCTATTAAGGCTTCTTTCGAATGGGCATTCATTACCTTGATCGCAATAGCCATACCTGTCGGTACCTACCTTTGGAGCGCAAATACCGATCCCGTTAAAGATATCGCCTGGATCGCATATCCACTGGCCATATTACCTGCTGGTGTGCTACTGGCTATCCTTTCAAAACAAAGTCTTTTGCGACGTTCACTCCTGGTAGCCGTAGCAAGCATGTGTACGACATTCCTGTTATTTTCCGTGTCTTTCCCTGCTTTGGATAAACACACCGTTTTCCGTATGCACAAACAAGAATTGAAACAGGGAGAAGAAGTAGTTGCTTATAAAAAGTTCAATGATGGTTTTGTATTCTATAACGGCCACCCCATTCCTGTTGTAAACAGCCAGGAAGAGTTGGACTCTTTCCTGAACAAATACCACCACTTGGTAGTCTTAAGCACTACTAAAAATGACTTTGATGAACTAAATAAGAACCATCGGCTGCACTTACAGAGTAAGGTCAGGGATTTGTTCAGCTCTAAATACTCTGCTATTTACTTTCAACTCAACTAAAAAATCATAACAAGTATAGAATTTGCTGCATTGTATATCCAATAACAGCAGTATTTACCGTTCACTCTATACGAACCGTCTTCTTTACAGTTATTTACATTAGCATAATACTCGCTTAACGTTACGTTAACTGTGCGCTTCTACTTTTACGCCCTCCAAAATAACTGAGTGATAAGCTCAATATAAGACTTTGAATAAATCATCATAATGATCTGCTCAATCATTTATCGCGCCCTTATTAATATATAAACAACCTGTTGAATGAAACATTATTACTTATTGAAAGACCAGCAGTCAAATGCTGGTAGCACTCCTTTTGCCAAGACTAAACGAACACACCCTGTTCAAACAATTGCTGTCTGTTCATCTTCAATTGTACGGATACTGGCATTACTGATTTTATTGTTGGTAAACACCATACTGTTTGCCCAGCAAAAGAAAGTTTCAGGGATAATTAAAAATCCTGTAGACAATAGGCCCGTTGTCGGGGCCAGCGTGCAGATAAAAGGTGCTAACAGGGCAGTTGCAACAAATGAGAGCGGCATGTTCAGTATCAATACTGCCGAAAATGAATCGCTTATTATTTCTGCTGTTGGCTTCAAACCAAGGGAAATAAGAATAGGAAAAATATCACAAATAGATATTCAGTTAATGCCTGATGCAAGGGAATTGGATAATGTGGTAGTAACAGCATTAGGTATCAAACGATCTGAAAAGGCGCTCGGTTACGCCACGACTACTGTCCAGGGAGAACAGTTGACAGATGCAATGTCAGGCAACTGGACAGATGCTTTATCGGGAAAAGTAGCTGGCTTAAACTTAGTGAGATCAAATAGTGGTCCTGCTAGTTCTAACAAAGTGATTCTTCGTGGTGAGAATAATCTTACCGGCGATAACGAAGCACTGATTGTTGTAGACGGTGTAGTCATCAACCAGGGGAGCGGCCGTCGCAATGCCATCGGTGGTGAATTAACATACGGTACTGGTAGCGATAATATGCCTGCCGATTATGGAAGTGGCTTAAACGACATCAACCCTGAAGATATAGAATCTGTTTCTGTACTAAAGGGACCTGGAGCCGCCGCCTTATATGGACAGCGTGCTGCAAATGGTGCGATCATCATCACAACAAAATCAGGAAGCAATAAAAGAAAAGGGTTGGGCATTACTTTTAACTCCAACGCTTCCATGGAGCAGATCAACCGTTGGCCGGACCTGCAATTTGAATATGGTCAGGGCCTGGATGGTGCAGCCTATTACTCTTATGGCACAACAGCAGATGGCGCCAGTACCAGTGGTACCAGTTCTGCTTATGGTCCCAGGTTTGATGGACAAAAGTTTTACCAGTATAACACTGGATTACAAGCGGTAGATACAGTAAGAACACCATGGGTGCCTTATACCAATAAGATCAATAAGTTTTTCAATACAGGACAAACCATTACAAACACAGTAACGGTCGATGGCGGTACAGAAAGGACCTCTGCTCGCTTTTCATTGACCAATGTTTCCAACAAATGGATCATTCCCAATACTGGTTATAAACGCAATACGGTATCCTTATCAGTGAATTCCAAAGTGAATGACCGGCTGCAGATATCTTCAAAAATAAACTACACCAACAAGTGGAGCGATAACCTGCCGGGTGCTGGATATGGGAACCAATCCATCATGTATTGGTATATATTCTGGCAACCTAGTGCTGACTTGGACTGGTTGAAGAATTACTGGGTAAACGGCCAGGAAGACAGGAAAATAAAATATCCATATAGTACATTTCCGGAGAATCCATACGCTGTAGTGAACGAGTTTATCAACAGGTCTAACCGTCATGGAGTAACAGGAAATATCCAGGCAACTTATAACTTCACCAAAGAACTGAGCCTGCAGTTGAGAACTTCAATGGATTTCTCATACGAGCAGCGGGCACAGGAACGCCCTTATGATGCAGGTTCAAAATATCCTAAGGGAAGCTACCGGACACAAAATATCTTTTCTCAGGAAGCGAGCACAGACTTCCTGCTGAAATATGCTAAAAAGCTGAATAGTGATTTCGATTTCTCAGTTACTGCTGGTGGTAGTGCATTGAGAAATACATACAATAGAGATGAAACACGTGCAGACTCACTGACTTATCCGGGTGTATATTCTATGGCCAATGCCGCAGGGCCTTTGGTAACCCTGCCATGGAAAAGCAAATATGCGATCAATAGTTTTTACGGATTGGTCACTGCTGCATATAAAGACTTCTTATTCTTCGATGCAACTGGAAGACAGGATTGGAACAGTGTTCTGGCAACACCAACACGGACTGAGAATGCTGGTTTCTTTTATCCATCAGCGAACTTGAGTTTCATTCTTTCAGAGGTTGCTTCATTGCCTCAGGCCATCAGCTTCGTGAAGTTCAGGTTTTCTGCTTCAGGCGTAGGTAGCGGTCAAACGATACCTTACCGTACGTCCTATAACTTTACTTCAGCAGGAAGTTTATACAATGGTGGCTTGGAAAATACGACTGTACTGGCGAATCCAAATTTGAAACCTTTGAGGACGATCACTTATGAAGCAGGAGCAAACATAAGATTGTTCAATAATCGCTTAGGATTTGATGTGGCTGTATATACAGGTAATACCAAAGACCAGATACTGGAGCGTATCATCGACCGTTCTTCAGGTTACACCAAGTCCATTATCAACGCAGGAAGGGTGAACAACAAAGGTGTCGAGTTAACTGTAAACGGAACTCCCATCTCATCTTCCAATGGTTTCAAATGGACAACGAATGTTGTGTTCTCTGCTAACACAAACCAGATCAAGGAGCTTGCCGATAGTTCCGTGGTACTCCAAACCGGTCCCGTTGGCGGTGGACAGATCGTAGCAAAGGTTGGCGGAAGCATGGGCGATCTGTATGGAAGAGGGTATGTACGTGCTCCTGATGGACAGGTAGTTTACGATGCCAATACAGGTGTTGCTTTGATCTCTCAGGATGTGAAGTACCTGGGCAATACCATTCCTAAATGGAAACTGGGCTTCAGCAATGATTTTAGTTATAAACAATTCCGTCTGAACTTATTATTCGATGCTCAATATGGTGCCGTTGCTCACTCCCTGATGCACTATAAACTGGCAGAACAGGGGAAGACAACCAATACACTTCCTGGAAGATATAACGGTATTATCGGGAATGGCGTGATACAGGAAGCAGATGGCAAATACAGGAAGAATGATGTGATTGCCATGGATATAGATGAATACTACCGTTCACATTACGGAGTTGACAATGCAGAGGGCAGCACATTCCGTACTGACTTTATCAAATTCCGGGAAGCCAGGTTCGATTACACACTCAGCCCAAGATTGACAAAAAAGATAGGCCTGCAACGCGCTACAATAGGTGTATATGGCCGCAACCTGTTTATCTGGTCTCCATGGCCCATGTTTGATCCAGAGTTTGGTACGTTGAGCGGAAGCGATATCGTACAGGGATTCGAGATTGGTCAGTTCCCATCTAGTCGCACACTTGGAATGAATCTGGTTATTGGACTTTAATTATTGAAAAAATGAAGAAGATTACATATAAAATCACAGGTGTCATATTGATGTTCAGTATGATGCTTTCATCTTGCACAAAAGATTTCGAAGAGATCAATACCGACCCGAATAATACACCAAATGCTTTGCCGCAGCAGCTTTTAGCGCCGGCTTTGGTGGGCACTTTACAATACAATATGCTGCGAAACCGTAATTTCAATAACGAGTTGATGCAGGTATCCGTTGATATGGGTGATGGAGATGGTAAGGTGTTTAGGTATGATTATCGCTCCACTTGGGCCGATTACCTTTATAACGGGTGGTATTCCGAACTGACGAACTTTAAGGATCTATACAAGATAGCCAGCGATGAGCTGAATTATAATAAATCCTATATAGGGATCTCCCTGATCTGCCAGTCTTGGATTTACTCAATGCTGACAGATACCTATGGAGATATACCCTACTTTGAATCCAATCAGGCAAGAGATTTACTAAACTATGAACCTAAGTTTGATGCGCAGAAAGACATATACTTTGATATTTTCAAAAAGTTGGAGGAAGCAAATACTTTGCTCGCTGCAAATACAGCCATCGTCGCTTCCAGCGATCCGGTTTACCAGGGAAATATTGCAAAGTGGCGTAAGTTCGGCAACTCACTCTATCTAAGATTGTTGCTGAGAGTTTCCGGGAAAGCAGAAGTTGCAGATGCCGCTATTGCAAAAATCAAGGAGATTGTGGAAGTGAATCCTGGTAGTTACCCAATCATGCAGAGCAATGACGAATCTGCTATCCTGAAATGGACCGGCGTGGCTCCATATACTTCGCCACTTCTTACAGTGAGAGAGCAGGACTTCAGGGCGCTAGGCATTGCTACCTTCTTTATTAGTCATTTGGTTGACTGGAACGATCCCCGTATCGATATCCCTACTTATGGAAGCAATGGGATCAACAGGTGGGGCATTGCTCCTTACCAGGGTGCCTACCTGGGTGTTCCCAGCGGTTACGCTCCTGGAGAAAATCCGGAGAAGAAATCTTACTTCTACTCAAATACTTCTACTTCTTCTATAATGACAGAGCCTTTGGCTGGTATGATCATGAATTATGCCGAGTTGAAGTTCATTTTGGCTGAAGCTGCTGCAAAAGGATGGGTCAGCAGTTCTGCCGAAACATATTACAATGATGGCGCTTTAAATAGCATTACACTCTGGCTGCCTACATGGTCTGTTCCTATAACTACATTTTTGGCTGCGGCTGACATCCAATGGGACAATAATGCAACGTTGGATGAAAAGATGGAGAAGATCCATTTGCTGAAATATTATGCCCTGTTCCTTACCGACATGCAGCAATGGTTTGAATACCGCCGTACAGGTCATCCTGTATTACCTAAAGGGGCTGGCCTGAGAAACAATGGAGAAATGCCTTCCAGGATGACTTATCCGGTCTACGTACAATCTACGAACCCTACAAGGTATAAGGAAGCTGTGACTGCACAGGGATCTGATGTGATCTCTACTAAAGTATGGTGGCAAAAACCATAAGATGCCAAACCGTCCGATTAATAAGTTGTAAGACAAAATAATACTAACTGATGAAACAAATAATATACTTTCCCTTCTTTTTGCTGTCTCTGTCCTTTCTGTGGAGCTGCGAAAAAGACAATACATATCCTGGCGGACAAATTAGTCCCTACATTGCTATTTACGATTTAAGAAACATCTATAAAGGCAGTGATGTTACTTTGAAGAAGGAGAATATGTTTGGCTCCAATACGATTACTGGCCTTGTGGTTTCAGACCACTCAGCTGGCAACTTGCCTGCAGGCTTGCTTGTTATTCAGGATTACCGGCGCTTATCACAGCTACGGGGCATTTCAATCGCTATTGGTGCCAGGGCTGCTGATTATTTACCTGGCGATTCTGTAATTGTCAACGTGGAGGGTGGTGTTCTGAAAAAAGTTGACGGTATCCTTCAGGTGACTGGTGTTCCGGAAACTGCTGTTACAAAAATATCCTCTGGAAATAAGGTTCCTGTGAACCGTGTGCCTACAAATCTTATTCTTGCCAATCCTGATAAATACGAGAGTACTTTAAGTGTTATAGTAAAAGGTGGCTTTGATCCTTTACCAGCCCCTACAGATGTATTGGCGGGTGATAAGATCCTGAATGATGGCTTTGGTAATCTTACATTGCATACGGAATCAAAAGCTTCATTTGCTAATAATCCCGTACCGGTAAGTGCTAACTTTTATGGGATCGTTTTCAATACAAATGGTGCCGCAGGTCAGCCTGTTCCTCAGTTCCATCTTCGTAAAAGTGATGATATAGTAGTATTGAGCTCCACTATTGAGATTGCTCCTGTCATCATCACCGGCTTCATGAGTGATGTCAAAGGTGGTGATGGCAATTATGAATATGTACAGTTGATGGCGACAAAGGATATTGATTTTTCAGTTACACCTTACTCTGTAGTGTTCACCAATAATGCAAATGCATCTACACCTACAGGATATCCTTCCAATGGATGGGCTACTGGTGGAATGCGCACTTTTAAATTCAATCTTACATCGGGCTCTGCAACCAAAGGAACTTTTTTCTATATTGGTGGTGCAGGTAAAACCATAAACGGTTCCGGATCAACGAGCATGAGTAACTCCAACTGGATTAGAGCTTTCAACTATACCACCGCTGATGGCGATGGCTTTGGTACCAAGACAACTGGTTTGTTAGCCAATAGCGGTAATGCCTCAGGCATGGCTGTTTTTGAAGGAACAAATGTTACTGTCGACTCCAAACCAGTAGATGTAGTGTTTGTCGCAACAGGTGGTAGCCTATACACTGCAGGACCACCTGAAATGGGATACCGCATCACCAATACAGACTTTTATGATGTAAAAAATCCTATTACCTTAGAGAACCAGGCATTTTACAGAAGCGGTTCCAATACGCTTTCATTTACCTACAACACAGCCGACTTGGGTTACTTTAACATGCTGGGTGGTGCCTATAATCCGGCTTTAGGGAAATGGGTAAAAGCCCGGACCCAGGCAAACGTTTTGCTGACCAGGGAATCTTCTATCAGCGAAATTGAAGGTGCTGGAGCCACAATCCTCAAATAAATAGCAAATAATAATATTAAAATAGATCATGCAAAGGAGAAACTTTCTAAAGAATTTTGGTCTTGCAGGCGCAGTGTTTACTGTGCCTGCAGCCGTAGTGAATGCCGCTACGCCCCGTAAAAAGCAAAATGTAGACGTAACCAACCTTACCTTAAAAGGTCGCGTACATAGCAATGGCAAAGGCATTGCAGGCGTGGCCGTTACCGATGGACTGAATGTAACTACTACAGACAAAAATGGTAATTACGAATTATTAAGCAGCAACACAGCCGAATTCGTGTACATCAGCATTCCATCAGGCTATGCTTTCCCTCATGAAAAAGGAATAGCCAAATTCTTTTACCCCATTAATCAAAAAGATGGTGTCTTTAAATCGGACTTCTCTCTTGAAAAACTTACAGTAGATGACCGTAAGCACAACTTCGTAGTTTGGGCCGATCCTCAGATTATTTCTGAAAAGGATGCCACATTATTAAAAACACAATCAGCTCCCGACCTGGCCGAACTGGTGAAATCATACCCCAAGGGAACTCTGTTCCATGGTATTGGCTGCGGCGACTTGGTATGGGATCACTTTGAGTTGTTTGACGATTACAAACAGGCAATTGAAATATCCACCGTTCCTTTCTTCAATGTGATCGGCAATCACGATATGGATATTGATGCCCGTTCTGATGAAGCCTCATCAAGGACCTTCAAACAGCAGTTCGGACCTACCTATTATTCTTTCAATCGTGGTGAAATTCACTATGTGGTGATGGATGATGTGTTCTTCGTAGGCACTGCCAAAAAATATATAGGTTACTTAACAGAAAACCAGCTGCGCTGGTTGGAGCAGGACCTAGCCTTTATAAAGCCAGGTTCAACTGTTGTGGTAAATGTGCATATACCTACCAACACAGGAGCCGCCAGGAGAAATGGCAAAGAAGAAGAAATGGGCGGAACCGTTTCGAACCGTAAACAATTGTATAAAATGCTGGCGCCATTTAAAGCACACATCATGTCAGGCCACACCCACGTAAGTGAGAAATGGCAGGAGGGGAGTATCATAGAACACGTGCATGGTACGGTTTGTGGCGCCTGGTGGACCGGCCCTATTTGCAGCGACGGCACACCCAATGGTTATGGCGTTTATGAAGTAGATGGAAGTGAGCTAAAATGGTATTACAAATCAACTGGCAAAGAAAGAGGCCATCAGCTGCGCGTATACCCCAAAGGCAAGCTGAATACAAATCCCGACGAAATAATAGCCAACGTATGGAACTGGGATCCTCAATGGAAAGTAGAATGGTATGAAGACGGAATGCTGAAAGGTAAAATGGAACAACGTACCACATTAGACCCTTGGGCCGTTGAGCTGTACGCAGGCGAAGACATGCCAAAGAAGCACAAGTTCGTAGAACCTACCATCACTGACCATCTGTTTTTTGCAAAGCCTTCAGCTGGTGCAAAAGAAATAAAAGTAGTAGCAACTGACAGGTTTGGAAATATTTTCTCAGATGTGATCCGAATGGCCTGATTTTTCAGGATGCAATTTTTCTCAGTAACAATCTATCAGTCGCCTGTTGTTTCTACAACGGGCTTTTTTATATTAATTATTTGATAACCCCGGCTTAAATCTTGCTTAACAATACTGGCTTTCTTTTGACTGTGAATTATTATTCAATTGACTATTATGATACAATACTTGGATTCATTCTCAAAGAGGCCGATTAAAGCTAAAATATATTCAGGGAAAGAATTTATAAAGGATGTGTTTCCTGGCTTTCAAGGCGATGAAATAGAGTTGGGAGTGGACGTTGAAGAAGATGAAGAAACTGGTGAAGAAGAGGAAAACTATGATCTGTACTTTCCTGGAGTTGACTCGTTGTAGTTACTGAAACCTTCAATAGTTGTTATCATTCTCTGATTTAAAAAGAAGTTTATGATTTCGTTTCTCCAATTCAATCGTAGAGATATGCAGTCTAAAAGCGATTATTTGAACAACCATGGAGTCTGTCTTAATATGAGTATTCATCGAGGAATGTTTATAGTGACTTTGTTTGACTTGCATGGTTTTTATGTAGAAGTATGCTATGAAAAGGAAACTAATATGATCAGCAGAATAAATTCTTTCGCATCATTAAAAAAGCTAGAACCTTTTTTTAAGCAAATAAATATTGAAGAAATTATTCTTTTATTAAAGGCTGTGTGATTCATAAAACCAATCTGGATGAAAAAGATTTTCAATAAACTGGATAAGTATTCATTACCTCTTATTTGGATGATTACCTTTTGCATTGTTTTCTACTGCTTCTATATCATAAGTCGAATGTTTGCCATTTTAATGCAGAATGGTTAGCGTATTTTATATTTTACATTTCTTAACTACAGTATTTCCAAATTTATGTTTTGAATTGTTCACAGTAATTCATAAAAAGTTTCTCCTACAGCTAGCAATATTTCCCTTAAAGTATTTGATAACAATGAGTTAATCTGCCAAAAGGTTTATACAAATTAATTTGCGAGCTTTATTATTTATGTTTACTTATTAAAATAATAATAAAGGCTCATTTTCATTATGAATATTGAAAATTCAGTTAAAGCTTTCTTCTGTATGATTGGCTTGAGCAATTGTAACCTGACTATTGCTCAGGTTGATACTTCCCGTTATGCTGAATTGAAGAAAGTGGTGGTGGTAGGTTATAAAGCCATGAATGGCATCGGGCATTTTAATGAGGTCAATTCTTCCTTCGTCTATACTGGAAAGAAAACTGAGATCATTGAAGTGGATAGCATTGATGCCAATAAGGCCATTAATAATACCCGGCAAATCCTGGGAAGAATTCCTGGGTTGAACATTATTGAAAGTGAAACTGGTGGTTTTGTAGCTAATGGTATTGGCATCAGGGGATTGAATCCTGTACAGTCTATGGAATTAAATGTGCGGCAGAATGGTTATAACATTGCCGCCGATGTATATGGATATAATGAAACATATTATTTGCCACCTATGGAAGCTGTAGAAAGAGTAGAAATGATCAAGGGAGCTTCTTCACTTCAGTTTGGTTCACAGTTAGGCGGTATGGTAAACTATGTGATCAGGCAGGGTAGCAAGGATAAACCCTTTTCATTTTCTACAATGCAGACAGTGGGAAGTGCTGGCTTGTATAATGGCTATTTGTCTGCTGGTGGTTCCATAGGAAAACTGAACTACTTTTCTTTTATCAATTACCGTGGTTTACAGGGCTGGAGGGCTAATTCCAACCAGCAGCAGTTAACCGGGTTCGGAAAGGTGAAATACCAGCTAAAAGAGAACCTTTCTTTTAGCCTGGAATATTCTTTACTGCGCAACAAAATAAAGATGCCCGGGGGATTAACCGATACTCAGTTTAATGAAAACAGCAGAACCTCCGTCCGTTCTCGAAACTGGGTGAAAAGCCCCTGGAATATAGTCTCCGCAAATATGGATTATATGATCAGCAAAAATACTAGGCTGAATGTTGTTACCTCCTTTCTTTCAGGTGAGCGAAGCCTTGTATGGGTAAATCAATTACCTGATAAAGCGGATGAAAAAGACCCGCTTACCGGTGTGTATACAAACAGGGAAGTGGATAGAGAAGTGATGAAGAGCACAACCACTGAACTGCGACTGCTGCACCATTATAAGCTAGGAAAAATTCAAAACACTTTGTCTGCAGGAATGCGTTTTGGTTTTGCCAAATTTGATCGCATGGAAGAGGCTCCGGGTACCAACAACAGCGACTTTGATTTATCAACACAAGGTGAATATGAAGAACAGTTTAAATTCACAACAATCAACAGTGCCGGTTTTTTGGAAAATAGGATCCAGTTAAATGATAAATTTTCGATCAACCCAGGCCTCCGGTTAGAATCTCTGATTACTGAAGCAGAAGGGGAGTTTGAAGCCGGAAGTGTTGAAAAGGAAATAGAAAAGGAAAAAGAACGCGTCTTTGTATTAGCTGGATTGGGATTGCAATATCAGGCCGGCAAAAATGCAACCGTTTATGCCAATATAACACAGGCCTACCGGCCAATAGATTATGCCCAATTGCTCCCCCTTAGTTCGGTTTCTGAAGTGGATCCTGATTTGAAAGATCCTAAAGGGTGGAATTCTGATTTAGGTATAAGAGGTAATGTGAAAAATCTATTTAATTATGATGTAAGTCTTTTTTACCTGCAATATAATAACCGGATTGGTTTAGTCTTAAAAGAGAACGAAGCAGGTGAATCTATTACGTATCGTACAAACATTGCGCAAAGCATCCATAAAGGAGTGGAAAGTTATTTGGAATGTAATGTAACAAGATGGCTAGGCCTGAGCAACAAAATTGGTAATCTGAGTATTTATAATTCTTTAGCCTATACAAATGCACAATATACTAGGGGCGAATACAAAGGGAATAAGGTTGAATATGCCCCGGAATTGATTAATCGGGTAGGCTTTAGTTATGCCCTTAAATGGTTTTCCACCTCCCTTCAATACTCACATCAGTCAAAAGCATATGGCGATGCTGCAAATACGGAAATCAGTAGCAATCCCGTTGTTGGCAGGATTCCAGCATACAGTGTAATAGATTGGTCAGTTAACGGCCATTGGAAAAATTTAAAGATCAAGTCTGGTGTGAATAACCTGGCTGATAAGCATTATTTTACACAAAGAACCGACGAATATCCTGGCCCTGGTATTATTCCATCTATAGGCAGGAGTTATTATATAGGTATTGGATGGGATTTTCGCTAACAGCTTTTATTAAGTCTTACTATTGATCTGATACAAGTTTTATTATTTTTCAAATCCTGCATATGAAGAAAATAATTGTTGCTATTATTCTTTGTTCAATATCTGTAATCTCTTTTGCCCAAACTTCTTCTCTCGAAAACGAATTGTCAAAGAACAGGGTAAGACTTCCCAATGGCTGGCACCTGTCGCCGGCAGGTCGTTCTTTGCAATTGGGTGACCTTCCATTGAACATTGCAGTATCCACATCAAAGAGGTATATGGCCGTTACGAACAATGGCCAAAGCATTCAGAGCATACAATTAATTGATCCAAGGACAGAAAAAGTGCTGCATAACGTGATCATACCTAAATCTTGGTATGGCTTAAAGTTTAGTCGTGATGAGAAATTTTTGTATGCATCTGGTGGCAATGATAACTGGATACTGCAATATGCTATTGTCAATAATAAACTGCAATTGAAGGATAGTATTATTCTTGGAAAAAAATGGCCTGAAAAAATATCTCCGGCAGGCATTGAAATAGATGATGCCTCAAAATTGCTTTATGTAGTTACAAAAGAGAATAACTCATTGTATATAGTTAGCCTTTCAGGCAAAAGCATTATTCAGCAAATCGAATTAGGCAAAGAAGCATATACCTGTTTACTCTCTCCTGATAAAAAGGAATTATATATCTCGTCATGGGGTGGTGACAAGGTAATTGTGTTTAATACAGAAAAAAGGAAAATAATTGGTGAAGTTCCTGTAGGTGATAATCCAAATGAGCTTTTGTTGAATAAGAAAGGAAATACTTTATTTGTTGCCAACGCTAATGATAACAGTGTTTCTGTTATTGATATAAAACAGCGTAAAGTACTTGAGGTTTTAAACGCGGCTTTATATCCCGATGCGCCAGCGGGTTCTACATCCAACGGGCTTGCATTATCTGGCGATGAAAAGAAATTGTTTGTTGCGAATGCAGATAATAATTGTTTGGCAGTATTTGATGTATCTGTACCTGGTCATAGTAAATCAAAAGGATATATTCCTGTTGGATGGTACCCAACCAATATTAAAGTAATTGGAAAAAAGATATTTGTTGCCAATGGAAAGGGCTTTTCATCCTTTGCAAATCCTGACGGCCCTAATCCTGTAAAAACGCAACGGCCAGTTGTTCGACATTTAGGAGATACTTCTGCAACAGTTCGGCCCGGGTACATTGGTGGGTTAATGAAAGGAACCATGTCCATTATAGATGAACCATCTGATGTTACCTTGGCAGTTTATTCAAAGGCCGTATATAAAAACACACCATATTCGAAACAAAAGGAAATGAATGCAGATGGCGAAGCAGGGAATCCCATACCAATGAAAGTGGGAGATAAATCGCCCATAAAACATGTATTCTACATCATAAAAGAGAACAGGACTTATGACCAGGTACTGGGTGATATACCAGGTGGAAATGGTGATACTGGTTTGGTATTATTTGGTGAAAGAATTACACCGAATCAGCATAAACTTGCTAAAGAGTTTGTTTTGCTGGATAACTTTTATGCAGATGGTGAAGTAAGTGCAGACGGACATAACTGGAGTACAGCCGCACATACAACAGATTACCTTGAAAAGGACTGGGTAACAAGTTATGGCGGGCGCGGAGGCACTTATCCTGGCGAGGGTAAAAAAGAAATTGCAAATCCCAAAAAGGGATTTATCTGGGATTATGCCAAACGTGCAGGCGTCAGTTATCGTACTTATGGAGAATTTGTGGATGATGGGAAAGCAAATATTCCGGTATTGGAAAATCATTTTTGTCCATATTATCCCAGCTATGGCTTGGGTGATAGAGACACTGTGCGGTTTTATGCATGGAAGCGTGAATTCGATTCGCTCGTTGCTGTCAATGCTGTTCCCCGGCTCAATACGCTTCGTTTTAGTAACGACCATACTGAAGGATTACGCTTTGGCGCTCCCACTCCCTTCGCTCATGTGGCAGATAACGATTTAGCAGTAGGGTTGTTCTTGGAACATCTTTCAAAAAGCCCGGTATGGAAAGAGAGTGCAGTGTTTATTATTGAAGACGATGCGCAAAATGGCCCGGACCATGTGGATGCACATCGCACTACCGCTTATGTGGCTGGCCCTTTTGTAAAACGTGGCATTGTTGATAAAACAATGTACTCTACCTCATCTATGCTGCGCACAATTGAGCTGATTTTGGGGCTTCCGCCAATGAGTCAATACGATGCCGCTGCTACACCTATGTTTAAAAGTTTTACATCTAAGCCTAATTTTGCCCCCTTTGAATCGCTTCCGTCCAATATTGATTTCAATGAAAAAAACAAGGCCAGGAATGCTACTGCAAAATTGAGCGGTGAAATTGATTTGAGCAAGGAAGATCGTGTTCCTGATATGTTGTTCAGTCAAATCATATGGAAAGCGGTTAAAGGTGAGCACAGCGAGATGCCTGCACCTCGCAGGAGTGCTTTTGTGAAAGTTAATGATGATGGCGATGATGAAAAAGAGAAAGGAGAAGATTAAAGCAGAGAAAATAATGTTTACATTTAAGTAGGGATCATTCCGTAAGGTCCTGCTTAAATGTAAACATTATGGCTACTTTGGAGAAAGCAATTGAAATCGCTGTAAATGCGCATAAGGGCCAATTGGATAGATATGGTGCGCCTTTCTTAATGCATGTATTTAGAGTGATGAATGCCGGTAAGAATAAGAATGAGAAGATAGCAGGAGTTTTACATGATATTGTCGAAAAGACGGACTATACTTTTGGCCAATTGCAAGCAGAAGGCTTTTCTACTGAAATTATTCTGGCAGTAAAATGTCTTACCAAAGAAAGCGAAGATGAAGATTACAACGATTATATAAAAAGAGTGAAGACGAATTTCCTGGCAGTGAAAGTGAAGCTGAATGATTTGACTGATAATCTCGACCTCAAAAGAATAAGTGAATTAACCGAAAAAGATATTCCCCGCTTTAATAAGTATTTAAAAGCATACAAAGAACTCATTGAACTGTAAATATCTGGTTAACGACAACGAATAATGCTAAAGATGGCGGTAAAGATAAATACAGGTTAATTGCAAAGGTCCCATTGCAAAAAGAAGCCTATTCACTTCCGGCGAAGTTTGATCCCTCTTCTTTTTATAAAGTGGTTCTTCAAACACCCTCCAATACCGTCAACCATTGGATATTGAAAAGCCGGTAAAATCTCATGAATTCAGTTTATCATTCATTGACTATTTGCCATTGTCCAATAGCTGTTAACAATTTGTTCATATTAGAAATCCTTCAGGAGAGTGTAATTTTATTTGCCGATAAATTGAAACATATGCCACGCTTTAGAAAAAATATAAATATAGGTAATGAAGAGATGGATTTTCAGTTCACGCAATTACATTATCCGGATGGTGTAGGTTATTTTGTAACAGTAGCTGACAAAAACAAAAACCTCTACGCTCTTGATTTGAAGAGAACAACTGAGAATGAATGGAAAATAGTGAAAAAAGACAGTTTGCCTGAATGGATTATCGATGTGGAATCAGCATTGGCCAACACTGTTAATGAGGCAAGGGCACATCATTTCATCCATACTGCCTGAATCTTTCGATAATTTTTGTTCCATTACAATAAGAAAACTTCAACAACAAAACATTTTTACTCAAAAAGCCTTTGTATCATACAAAGGCTTTTTGAATTTTACATTTTAACCTCATCAGTTAGCGTATGTAAAAAAAGTATAAGTTTTCTCTTTTCTTCTGCTGTCAATGAAAGCGGCTCTGCTGGTAAGGTTTGGTTATTCAGTTCCATCTTTCTTCCAGCTGCACCTCCTTGATCATAAAAGTCAATCACTTCTTCCAATGTTGAAAATACGCCATTATGCATATAGGGGGCCGTAAGTTGAACATTTCGGACGGTAGGGGTTTTGAATGCATGCAAGAACTTGGAAATTGGGAAAATTTGATGACGCCCTTGATCACTATCCACTTTTGTGAACTTCTTGTCATTAGGAACACCGATCACTTCGCTCTCCGTAGAGGTAAAGGCTGGCGGTACAGTTCCATTAAATAAGGGTGCAAAATGACAGGTGCCACACTTGGCCTTGCCCATAAATAAATTAAAGCCTTCAATCTCTTCCTGGTTCATTACTTGTTTTCCTTGCATGTGACGGTCAAACTTCGAACTGAAAGGCATTAGTGAACGGATGAAGGTCGCAAGTGCATTTTGTATATGAAAACTCTGGATCGAATCAAACGTAATAGGAAACGCTTGTTGAAACAGTCGAATATAACTGGTGTCCCTTGCTAATTTTTTTGCCGCTAGTGATAAAGATCCATGCAATTCATTCTTGTTTTCCACTACATCTCTTGCCTGGTCTTCAAGAAAAGCCGTGCGCATATCATAAAACTGGCTTTGTTGCAAAGCCGCATACAGAAGGGTAGGGGCATTGCGCTGTAAAAAGCCTCCCTTAATAGCATGACTCTTCGGCAATCCGTCAGTAAAAGCCTTGGAAGGGTTGTGACAGGTGGCGCAACTTCTTTTCCCATCACCCGATAAAATGACTTCAAAAAATAGTCGCTTTCCTAGTGTTACCTTATCCTGGTTGCTATAGGCTTGTGTGCCTGGTGTAAAGAAATCTGGATTAAATATGTTTGGTGCAAACAATGTTTTGGCATCTGCACGTATGGCTCTGGGCTCAGTAAAAACAGGGATGCCTAGCTGTTGCTGTACTGATAATAACTGCTCGGAAAGTGGATTTAAACATTCTGTAATAAATGCCATACGGTCGAAAGAGTCAAAATCATGATGGCTAGATAAAAACTTTTGTGTATGTAGGAATAAGCTATTGATTTTTTGCTGCAGTAATGGATCCTTTGCAGCTGTTCTTCATAGATCTCGAAATAAGTTTGCATGCCTTCAAGGCTGCTCAGAGCTTCTGGTAGACTATGGTGGGCAATTGGAGAGTCAAAGCCTGAAATCCCTAAAGTCAGGATACGAAAAACTTCCAGTCTCAGGGCGTCAAAAATATGAGCATCTGTAGTTTGCAGATTGCTGGCAACCTGTTGTAAGCGTCCTGTATTCGATTGTAATACCTTTGCCTGGTGCAATAACTCCTCTTTTTGCGCAACATTAGGAATAGGAAATAATAACTCTTCCAAAACCAGGAACCCTTCAGGTTGGATGACAACATTCTTTTCATCGGCCTCTACTTCTTCCAGGGCAGCCCCATTGATGTATTTTACAGTATATGGATTATAGTATTCTGCTAGCCACTCGATCTTCTTATAAGCCTTTCTGGCTTCCTTGAATTGCTTCTGTATTTGTTCTGGTGTTGCATTGGCATCAATGAGTTGGACTAGCAATGCCACTTCCCTATTCAGTGATGCAATATCCTGCTGGTAAAGCCTGATAGTTTGCTGCGCAGTCTCTTGTTTTCCTGTAAAAAAGCATCCAATAAATACTACACTTAAAAAAAGGGCACTGGCAATCAGCATTATCTTTTTCATCTTAATATCATTAAATTAAATCCCCTGGCCTTATGACCAGGGGATTTTCAAAAGGAATAAAATGGTTTTTTATCTTGGTAATCCTTTAATAATCACAATTTCACTACCCTGGTCTTCACTCTTTCTCTTGCTGCCACCGTCAACACCTGCAAATTTTGCATCTCTCCAGGTATGAGGCTGAACGCTCAAGGCAAACGTATTGGCCAAACCTGTGGCATCTGATATGTCTATCAGTGCTCCATATTCCCAGCTTCCTTTTACAGACATGCCGCCTACATTATACTTGGAAGCATCGGCAGCATTTCTTCTGTGATCCAGCTCAAATACTTTTTTTAATGCTCCCGTTGCTATATCATATTGGTAAACATAGGCATCGTGATCTTCAGTACCATAAGTATTGGAGTCTTCCTGTATATATACATAGTTGGTGGTTACACAAACGTTATCTGGGTTTTGAAAATCTTTAGCAGGGCCTTTGTCGTCATCGCCATCAAGGATGCAGGTAAGTTTACCTTTCAGTGGATTTGATGGATCTAAAACCAGTCTGTATACACGGCCATAAACCGTACGGGAGTGGTCAGCATTCACGCCAGATGCCTCTTGACCGGTAACATTGAAATATATTTCACGATAATTAGCCGCGTTGCCTTTGCGGTAATCCAGGTCTTCTACACGGCCAAACTTAATGGCTTTCAAAGGATCAACCAACGCTTGTATTTGTGCACCGGTTAATGTTTTGTGATTTTCAATTTTTACGAATTCCACGTCATAAGCTGTGCCTGCAACTATGTCGGTTTCTTTCTGGTTGTTATCACTGCGTTTCAGCATATACTGGGAGCCGTTTTCCAAATCGCCAATAACATTGCTTAAGTACATCACTAACTGTCCGCCTGTGGCATCTGAAGCATCTTCGCCGGTAATGATTATGGATTTACCTGTATAGGCATTTTTGTGAAGCGGTACAGAGTTTTCAGCGCTCCAGCGTCCAAGGCCTGTCAACCCCTTGGAGGTATTCGGTGTGGCTACGCTTTGATATGGATCAATGCCATGGGTCTGTGCTTCTACGCTGCTTTCCCCCGCACTGAAATAAAGAGGACCAAACCCGTTTACATCTGGAGTAGCTAATGTTCCGGAGCATAAACGCCACTGGCCACCATCTGAATTCAATGCGTATTCGCCTTTTATTGGTTTCAGATTTTTATCCAGGTACAGTTTGGATACTGAATAGTTATCTTCATTGTTTACCATCATAATATAACCTTCTCCATCCTTTGCTCTCAAAAATCCGGAGCCATCGGCAGAACCGCCAAAACGGTAGTTAGGCAGCGAATCCTCGCTACTGATAAGGGTATATAATTCTAGGTTCTCAAAGCCAGTCAGTTTCTTTAAAAGAGCTGGAGTCGCAGAATAACTTTTGATTTCAGGCTTTGTTGAGGGAGAAGGATGGTCCTTCTTGTCACAGGCAGTAAGTGCTGCTGCTAATGAGGTAAGAAAAAATAAGTTCGTTGGTTTGATTAGGTTCATAAATCATTTAAAATTTATGCGAAGTTCAATGAGCATTGTTGCGAAATTGTTACCTCATGATTAAGCATAATTTAATTGTCCGATAAAATCTTCTCTACTTTCTGTCCTCTGCCATTCCTTCTTAACCCAACCATAACCTTCTCTTAACCATATAGTAATATATAGTTGGTTGATTTGTAAATCCTTGAGCAAGGATCCTTAAATTAATTATCTGATAAATGACCAATAAATCTAAGAGGGAAGTTGAAATTGTAATTATCTCCGATGTGCACCTGGGCACATACGGTTGTCACGCAAAAGAGCTGCTTCACTACCTGAAAAGTATTAAACCTTCCACAATCATTCTGAACGGCGACATAATAGATATCTGGCAATTTAGTAAACGCTATTGGCCAAAAAGCCATATGAAGGTGGTAAAATACCTGATGAACCAGGTCTCCAAAGGCGTGGAGGTTCATTATATAACCGGTAACCACGATGAAATGATGCGCAAGTTCGTCGGCTTTACAATGGGATCATTTTCTATCAAAAACAAACTGCTGCTGTCTTTAAAAAATGGTGAACATGCTTGGATCTTTCATGGAGATGTGTTTGATGTAACCATGAAGCATTCAAAATGGCTGGCCAAACTGGGGGCCATTGGTTATGATACACTGATCCTGATCAATCAGATGGTCAACTTCCTATCCGTCCATCTTCTGAAAAAAGGTAAGATTTCTTTATCTAAAAGAATTAAGAATAGCGTGAAAAAAGCGTTGACATACATCAACGACTTTGAGCAAACAGCTGCAGGCATCGGCATCGATAAACACTATCAATACGTCATCTGCGGGCATATTCATCATCCTCAGATGCGCAAAGTGCAAAACGAAAAGGGCACCATCATGTATCTCAATTCGGGCGACTGGATTGAAAACCTGACAGCTCTTGAATACAGCAACGGGCAATGGAGTATTTATCATCATCAGGAGACAGTCATTTCAGAAGAAACAGAAAAGGAAGAAGAGGAATTGAATGTAGATATCCTCTTCAACAACCTGATACAGGAATTCAACGAACTGCGTAAACCATGAAAATCTTATACGCCATACAGGGAACTGGAAATGGCCACGTAAGCCGGGCCGGTGATATCATTCCCATTTTGCAAAAACATGGTAAGGTCGACGTTTTGATTAGCGGAACGCAGTCCGACCTGAAACTGCCATATAATGTCAACTACACTTGCAATGGCCTTAGCTTCATCTTTGGGAAAAAGGGAGGCATAGATTATCTGGAGACCTATAAGAGAAGTAATATAAAAAAGCTGTTTAAAGAGGTGAGCAGCTTGCCTGTAAAAGAATATGACCTTATTATCTCCGACTTTGAACCGGTTAGTGCTTGGGCCTGCTTCTTGAAAAATAAACCTTGTATAGGTCTGAGTCATCAAAATGGAGTAACCTGCAAACAGGCACCCAAACCCTCTAAAACGGATCTGATCGGTAAAGCTGTATTGAATTGTTACGCTCCATCTACCTACCGCTATGGGTTTCACTTTCAACCATACGCCAAGAACATTTTTACCCCTGTCATCAGGCAGGAAGTAAGAAACCTGAGTACTGAAAATAACGGGCACTATACAGTTTATCTGCCTGCTTATGGTGATAAGCAGATCATTAGGTTTTTATCCTGCTTCCCCGAAGTCCAGTGGCAGGTGTTTTCAAAGCATAACTCAAAAGAAGTTGAGTTTGATAATATCTGCATTTACCCTGTCAACAATAGAAAATTCCTGGAAAGTATTGCCAGTGCAGAAGGTGTCTTGTGCGGAGCTGGTTTCGAAACGCCGGCTGAAGTTTTATACCTGAGAAAAAAACTAATGGTGATTCCTATGAAAGGCCAGTACGAACAGCAATGTAATGCTGCTGCATTAAAAATGTTGGGTGTTCCGGTGCTGAAAAATCTGAAGCCTAAGCAATTTAAAAAGTTACATAAATGGCTGCAGGAAGAACAACAATATGAAATCGACTATCCAGACAATACATCAGAGATCCTGGCAGGGATTATAAAAAAACACGCACAAGAAAAATCCCAGGCAGACACTGTTAAAAATGTTGCTGATAGTCCCTCTGAATTCCACAACCTCTTAATGAAAAATATATTCGTAAAAGCTGATTGATGCCATGGAAATACATTCCTCTCACTTTGGAAACAACTTTGATTGGGGCGTTTCTTCTTCTGCTTGCCAGACGGAAGGAGCGGCCACTACTGATGGAAAAGGCCTATCTATATGGGATACCTTTTGCATGAAGCCTGGAAACATTTTCAATAACCAGAATGGCAACACTGCTTGCAATTTTTATGACAGATACATCTACGACCTGATTCTGATGAATTTCCTCGGCATCAGGAACTTTCGCTTCTCCATTTCATGGCCTCGCATCATCCCCGATGGGATAGGCGCAAAAAATGAAAAAGGTATAGACTTCTATAATCGCTTGATCGATTTTTGCCTGGAAATGGATATTAAGCCTTGGATTACCCTGTACCATTGGGACCTCCCACAGGCTTTAGAATCAAAAGGAGGTTGGACCAACAGGGAGATATTGAACTGGTTTACAGATTATGTGGAAACCTGCATACAGCATTTTGGCGATAGAGTGAACAATTGGATGGTGTTGAATGAACCTTTGGTATTTACTGGGGCAGGGTACTTCCTGGGCATACATGCACCAGGGAGAAAAGGAATGAACAACTTTTTGGCTGCAGCACACCATGCTGTTTTATGCCAGTCATTGGGGGGAAGGATCATCAAATCAATAAATAGTAGATTCAAGGTTGGTACTACATTTTCCGCTTCGCTGATTGAACCAGTCGAACATACGAAGTCGCATGTGGAAGCCGCTACCAGGGTAGATGCTATAATAAATCGTATGTTCATCGAGCCTTTGATGGGATTGGGATATCCTGTTCATGACTTCAAATTGCTGCAACAAATGGAGAAGTTTATAGAACCTGGTGATGAAAGCATCATGCCTTTTGCAATGGACTTTATTGGAACACAGAACTACACAAGAGAAATCGTAAAATACTCGCCAGTCTTCCCTCATCTGCATGCACGTTTAATCAAAGCAAGCCAACGGAATGTTCCCGCAACAACCATGAACTGGGAAATATATCCCGAAAGCATTTACCACATCCTCAAAAAAGTGGCTGCTTACGAAGGCGTTTCCAATATTATAGTAACTGAAAATGGAGCAGCTTTCAATGATGTACTGATCAACAATCAGGTGCAAGACTATCAACGGATTCAGTATATGCAAGACTATATCGCCCAGGTACTCCGGGCTAAAAATGAAGGAGTACCCGTCAATGGCTACTTCTATTGGACATTCACCGACAATTTCGAATGGGCAGAAGGCTATAGCAAAAGATTTGGTTTGGTATATACAGACTTCTCTTCTCAACGCAGGATTGTTAAATCTTCAGGTTACTGGTTCCAGCAATTTTTAGACTTGCAAAAGAGCGCAGTATACTTTCCCAAAAAAGCATCATAAATTGGTTTTACAATGGCCTGTACTTTATGATGGATAAATGGGGCTGCATTTTTAATGAAAACATATCAATCGTTTCTCCTGCCAACGTTTTGTCTCCCTCAGCCAATAGCATATGATCGCCTATACTATCAAAGAGTGTTAGCGTATCGGATGTATAAGTCAATGCTACTACATGCGCCTGCTCGTTGGTAATATCAGATGCCACAATTTCAAACTCATGGTTTGCAAATGGAATATGATTCCTGCCCAATGAATCTTGCAAATGGGGCATCTTTCCGTTTAACCCTTTTACATAAAGCCCAATACTAAAGCCTACTTTATAAGGAATATTGAAAGCCGCTTTCCCGTTATCTGCTTTCAACTCCTCCCAGGTTTTGTATCGGTTGTCTTGGTTATATGTTTGAATCTGTATCTGGAACTCACTGTACGAGTCTTTCCATACATTCTGTTCGAAAGCTCCGTTAGAGGCAATATCTATGATCTGTCTGTAGGCAATTTGGATCAGGGCTTTAGGCATAAGTGTTTGGTTTTATGCGGCTATGTAAATCGTATGCACAAGGTCATAGCCTCCTGTTGAATTAGCTGCTACTAGGGCCAGTTCATTATCCAACGAATCCCGGATGATAGAATCACTAGTATTCTTTGTGGAGTTCTGTCCATGTGCTGCATATAACGTCGTATTATATACTGCAGTATTGATGTCCTCCGGAAAAGCGATTTGCGTGGTCAGTTTAAGCACGTTATTCACAAAAACCTGTGCGTGTATATGTGTAACACGGCCACTGTACCAGCCTGGATAAATGGAAGAAAACTTCACCACACCACTGGCATCTGTATACTGAAGCCCCCTGCAAAACACTTCAGAACTATTGTTTTGTGTGCCCAGGTAACCTGAGTTGGTATAACCTGAATAGTAACCATCCTTATCACAATGCCAGATATCTACCCTTGCGTTCGATACTACATTGCAGTTGTCGTTCACATTTCTGATGGTGATATTGATGTTGAGAGGAATGCCAGGTTTGCCATCTGCAATATTGGTGCGCTGAATGGAGGAACCTCTGCTGTTATAAAGAGGGTACGGACCATCTGTTTCTGAATCTGTAACAGCGCAGCCATCACTGGTGTCTGACCCGCTGGTTTCATCATCAACGGCATCTTCCTTGTTACAACTGTTAAAGGCCGGAATGATCGATGCAAGGCTGATCATGCCAACGCTGTTTTTTAAAAAATCTTTTCGTTGCATATCGTGGATTTTCGTTGAAATAAAATTATTCTCAACGCTTCCAACAGCAAAGAGTCTCTCGGTAAGTGACCCGTTTTTACTGATCGTTAACAAAAAAAGCTCCTAAACATGGAATGCTCCATTTTCATATTTCCAAATTGGCTAATTTGCTCATCATCACAGTTTTTCTATGTATTCATCAAAAGCAGGCGGAATCCTGGTTCATTTTATTGCATGGCTGTTGTTTATTAGCCTGATAGTCGGCTTTGTTTCCTTTTCAAGGCGGGGTATTTATGTGTCGCCTGACTTCTTAAGTGTGCCTTATATTTCTTTTTTTGCTGTTTATATAGCCTTGTTTTACCTCAATTACAGTTTGTTGATTCCTCAACTATATCTGAAGAAAAAATATGCCTATTATTTTGCTGTTGCAGCTGTGCTGCTTTTGGTAATTTATTTTCTAAGGCCCTTCGAACAGATTATGATGCACAACAGGCCAAGGTTTGAACAAATGCCAGGCCCCCCATCATTCAGGGAAGGTATCCCCCCTTCACCAGGATTTCGTTTTCCCCAACAGCCTTTTCATGCCCAACGGCCATTTCGTATTGATATAGTGAGCATCATCTTGTTTGTGATGATATGGTCTCTGGGTATGGCTTTACAAATAGTAAAACAATGGCGCTACACAGAGCAGAGGGCAACCCTGGCCGAAGCAGAAAAGGCTACAGCAGAATTATCCTTTTTAAAAGCCCAGATCCACCCGCATTTTTTATTCAATACATTAAACAACATCTATTCAATGGCAGTCTTAAAAAGTGAACATACCCCTGCCGCCATCTTAAAACTTTCCAATATAATGCGTTATGTCACTGATGAAGTAAAGAGAAACTTCGTTCCTTTGGAAAAGGAAGTAGCCTACATTAGTGATTATATCGACCTGCAACGCCTGCGCTTAAGCAATAAGGTGCAGTTAGACTTCTCAGTAACTGGCAATATAGAAGGGAAACAAATCGCTCCCCTGATCTTGATGACGTTTGTTGAAAATGTTTTCAAATATGGAATTAGTAATCATGAACCAGCAGTAATTAAGATACAAATTGCAGTAGAGAAAAATGCGATCGTCTTCTTCTGTCAGAATAGAATTCCCCGGTCGCAGAATAAGACAGAAAGTACTGGTATCGGCATCAGCAATACAAGAAAACGCCTGGAGCATTTGTATCCCGGAAAGCATTCATTAACAATTTATAACGCAAACGAACAGTATACTGTGCAATTGACTTTGCAGGTCTAGATCGCAAACTTTCACACATCTTTACAATAATAATAACAATAGAAAATATACCAAAAACATTTATGAATGTATGCAGATCAAATGTGTAGCAATTGATGACGAGCCCTTGGCATTAGAACTCTTAAAAGAGTACATTGCCCGCTTTCCATTCTTGAAACTGGTTCATGCATTTGATGATCCGCTTGCTGGTTCTGAATTCTTAAGGGCTCATCCTGTAGAACTGCTCTTCGTTGATATCAATATGCCGGATATCTCTGGTATCAACCTGGTGAAATCATTGTCAGATAAGCCCATTGTAATATTCACAACAGCTCATAAGGAGTTTGCTCATGAAGGCTATGAATTGGATGCTCTGGATTACCTGTTGAAGCCCATTCAGCCTGAACGCTTTGAGAAAGCTGTGAATAAAGTTTTAGCATACTTTCAATATATGCAGAAGGCAAAGGCTAACACCGATGATGCTCTATTTGTCCGGTCAGAATATCAATTAATAAAGATCGGCCTCGATGAAATTGAATACATAGAAAGTGTAGATGATTACCTGAAAATTCATCGCTCTGGTGCCCGCCCCGTAATGACATTGATGACACTGAAAGCCATCCTGGAAAAACTTCCTGATAGCCGTTTTAAACGCATCCATCGTAGCTATGTTGTCCCTCTGTCCAAAATAAAATCCCTAGCCAACAGGAAAGTTCAACTCGCATCAGCAGAACTCCCCATCAGCGACCGTTACGCCTCCTTCATTAAAGACTGGAAAACCCGCTAACCCCCAACCTCCACCTTCCTTCTATCATCTATCATCATCCCCACTCTCCCCATTCTACATTCGTCATTCGAATCATTCCCTCCATTCCCCGGTACATTCCGCCCATTCACCGGTACTTTAACTTTTTCATTAAACTTAACATGCGTTCCTCAGTCCATAGAACTCTGAATATTATTGGCAAGTGATGATCAATTTTATGCTTATGGTCCAATTTTAAAGCCTGTTCATTTCAACTCTCAATTAATTACTTAAAACTTTTAATTTTTATATTGTATGAAGATTCAACAAAGATTGAAGGGATCATTCTATGCCCTCTCCGCCTTAGTTATTGCAATAACTTCCTGCTCAAAGGAAGTAGATAATGGCTCCGCAGAATTCAATACATCTGATGCGATTGCTGTGCTCGCTAGTGAGTCGGCTTCTGTTTCAAGTACGTTGCGTACTGCTGCTGATTCTGTTTATATCATGCAGTCATGTGCCCGTGGCGAAAAAAGAGAGATTGTGGCAGAAGCTGATTTACCTGCCGGTATAACAGATTACTTGACAGCCAACTATTCGGGATGCTCCTTCAATAAAGCTTTTGCCATTAAGAGTAGCGACCTGGCAACTACAGGTTATGTAGTGGTCATTTATTACAATGATAAACCTGTAGGCCTTCAGTTCGACGTGAATGGAACATTTGTGAAGGTTTTGGAACAACGTGAGAAAGGAGATTTCCATGGACGTGGCTGGCATCTCGGTGGTCGTTTTGAGGAACGTGAAGGCAAACATAGAGACACTGTTGCTTTGTCTGCTTTGCCATCTGCTGTTACAAGCTACATTTCTACAAACTATGCAGGCGACACGTTGGTAAAAGCTTTCAAAAACAGGGACAGCAGCTTGGTAGTGATCACAAAGAACAATGGACTGTATGCTTCTGTTTTTAATTCAGGCAATATTTTCCAAAGTAGGATACAACTGCCCGCTAAAGGTGGTAAACATCAGGATGTTGCTCAATCAGCATTGCCGGCAACAGCGCTAACTTACCTGGAAACAACTTATCCCAATTATGTTTTCAATAAAGCATTTTCAATTACTATAGGAGGAAGCTTGAAGGGGTACATTGTACTACTGGATGCCAATAGTACCAAATATGCTATCTCGTTTGATACTTCTGGCAACTTTCTGCAGGCTAAGACAATCTATTGACAATTTTCTCATGTGGTCTTATACGCCCCGTAGCCTCCCTGCGGGGCTTTTTAATTTTCCATTACTCCTTGACCGCACACTGCGTCCTTTGCTTTAGATCCTCCATCTCCTAATAATTTGATAAAACGCTCTCTTGACTGAAGAAGTCCGCTCTACGTCTTTTTTTGAATTCCTTTTTGTATTATCTTTATAGCTCACCAAAAAAAAGGAGGTATTCATGACATCTACAGATTATTCATGGAAACCTTCGGTTAGTATCGCCTAACCGGGTTGCTCCATCCAAATATCTGATTACGCCCATAAAGCGTAAAGCCAGTAAGTATACTTACTGGCTTTCTTTGTTTTGAGCCCTGAAGCTTTCAATATGATCCGTTCTTTCCCTTTATATTCATTTAATTTATGACCTACACACTTGTGCGTTGATGCTCCCTTTAGGGGCCGGGGGGGTGGTTGGGTAGGATGTGCTACGAGCTCTGAGGAACTCCCACTACTTCATAATCACGCTCATGTTCGGCTCTTCTGTAAAATATTCCATTAGAATAATAGAAAACATCGCTACCCATATATATCGGGCGATATCCCCTCGGAAGTACCGATACGCGTATCCCTAATGGTGGTGCAACAACTTGTATAGATGATCCGTAAGGTCTGTAATAATAGCCATAGTCGTAATAATATGGATACCCTCTGTATGGTGGAGTTACATAACGGGGATGATAGTCATACACGACCCTTTGTACCCGCACGGGATAGGGAGGACGGCAGTAATAATAATCCCTGTCATAATATTTGTAATTTCTTTGTGCCTCGGCTGTGGAAGTGTTGAAGATGCCAACACAAAGCAGAAAAGCAAACAAGGCAGGATCAGCAATTTTCATAAGTGTAGTTTTATGATCCGTTGTATAAATTTATTCAATATTATTTTCAATTTATTCTTTGCATAAATGATAACATCACTTTTAAAATTTTACAAAAACATAAATAAAAAGCACAAGGACTCTGGCTCGATAACCTGTCCTTGTGCTTTAGTGAAACGGACTAAGCATAGTCCTAACCAACAATAAACAAAATGAAACCCATTTAATACTTGCAAATCGTCAATTCCCTCCCTTTCGCCTTTATTCGTCATTTATCTATCTCTCTTTCCATTCGTCATTCAAATCATTCCATCATTACCTTCTTCACCAATGTCCTGTCTGTAAACACAACCTTTACTATATATATGCCCTTCGCTAGCCTGCTTAGATCAAACTGGTAATGATTGTTAGGATTTTGGGTAACTGTTTGTTGGACAACTACTTGCCCCGCAGCATTGTAAATCGCAATACCTCTGAGATTGGTCGGCTGTGGGTAGAAGTCTACGTTAATGATCCCCGTAGTAGAAGGATTAGGACTAACCAGAAATCCATCTTTCTTTAAATATGGATTTACAGTAACCTTATTCAAATTAATATCATCAATGTAAACATTGTTCTCCCATTCTGTTGTATTGGCAATAGCGAGCATTACATTTCCATAAGGAATGTAGTCTGTTAAGTTAACAGAGTCTTTTCGCCATTCATCACTGCTTGGGATAAATGAATTCTGAACTGGCGTTTTAGTGGTAGCCAGGCTGGATCCCCACTTTTTATATAGACTCTTATAACTATTACTACAGTCTGTACTGACCAGCACTTCCAATGTATCCCATACGTTACTTGTTGTTGTCAGTGTTGTCTGTACTGCAGCTGCTAACTGGAAACTCAGGAAAGCTGAATCAGCGCCAGACAGGTCGATAAGAGGTAACCGGATAAGGTCCTTCTGGCCATTTTGTTCATAATTGAAGTTTTGAACCACAACGGATGCCGTACCTGTTTTAGCCGCATCGGTGGTTTTTTGCCATGTGTAGGATTTATCCGGGTTAACAATATCCCAGCCGGCAGGAGGGAATATTTTACCTTCAAAGCTTTCAGTTACTTTAGTAACTGGATAGTAAAATTCAACGATCTGTGTCAGTGTATCGTTTTCATGATTCTCATCTTCAGTACCATTGATACCAGAGATATAAATTTTCAGTGAATGACTGCCTTCCGGCACTATTATTTCTGGCAAACTGATCGTGTTGGCAACATTATATACTAAGTTTTGAGTGAAAGATGTAGTTTGCGGTGCTTCGTTATTTAGCTGTAAAGAAACGCTGAAAGAAGTAATGGCTTCTATGCCTTTGTTCTTAATAATAACCTTAGGCGTAAAAGTATTGGCGCAAATACGTGTCGCCGGTTGTGTGATACTTACGAGCATGGCGTCCTTGTTTTTCTGAACGACAGGAACACATCCGTTTGAGGAAAGAAGCGATGATCGGTAATTGATTAACGATGTCTCAATACGCGCAACCTGGTTGGCTGTAAACATCACCATACAATCATCATTGGTATAATCCATATAATTCTGGTACATAATGCCGGGTGAGGTTGTTGTGCATTGATCTGTTTTTATTCCTGATGGGCAGCCGGTTGTTTCACTTCTCTGGTTAGGTGTATCATCTACATCGTCCGATCCAGTACAGGCTCCATCATCATCTCCCCAAATGTGATATAAATCAAAATAATGGCCTGTTTCATGCACCAGCGTTTTCCCTCTGTTATATCCTGATGCACTGCCGCCTGGAAGAGTAGTATAATCAATGACAACTCCTTGGGCAACTGCTGATGAAGTTTCTGGAAAAGTGGAATATCCAAGAACACCGTTCGACAACCGGCAGATCCAAATATTCAGGTACTTTGCCGTATTCCATGAATCTGCACCACCGCTCGAACTGTACTTCACATCTTCACTCACAGTAAAGGATGTTTTACCAGCAGTATAACGTACGATACCGCTGGTGGGGTCGCCTTCTGGTGTTCGTTGTGCAAGGCAAAAACGGATGGAACTGTGACCAAATAGACTTTTGAAGTAAGAAGGAATTTTAACTGAATCTGCATTACTACCACCGAAAGTCTTGTTCAATGTATCTAGTTGCGACTTTATTTGGGCGTCTGTAACTGTATTTTGATTTTGCAGTACAACATGGAAAACCACTGGAATGGTATATGTACCTTCCATTTCTGTTCGCAACTGGCTACGCAATTTCAGGTTCACTTTTGTCTGAAGCAAGGCCCTGCGATCAGCAAACTTCTTTTGGAGGGTAGGAGCTTTCTTTATGTTAGCTGTCAATACATCCATCGTTGCACAACTGCGCGTTTGTGCTGGGCTTTGCAGGTAAAGCAGGTGAAATAATAAAAGCAAAAAGCAGGATAGATGTAAAGCTCTCATAAGTAAAGTTTGAGCAAGTCTATTGGTTTAGTTGTTTTGAACGTTTTAATGGTGTTTTAAAATCGGCTAAAAGCTTCCTGGTTCGTATGAGTGATCATTATAAATCGACAGGTGAAAGTGGTAAGCTGCCGGTAAATAGGATTCTGAATGCTTACTTACCGGTGACTCAATTGAACTGTGATCAATCGCTTTCAATAAACTTTGTGACAAAGCCAGGGCCCTTGGGTTTATTGCTATATGGGTTTTATAGACAGATTGCTCCCTTTTATAGACAAACGCTCTCTTCGCTCATGCTACATTCCCAAAACTTCATCCCCAAATCCTATCATCTCACCTTCCCAATTTTCACCTTCCTGATTCTGCGAATAATTGAATAGTTTTAGCAGATTGAATTCATATTGCAAGCCTTATGATGCGGATCTTATCTATAAAACTGCTTATGCTTTTTTCTTTCACTTTCATGATGATGCCATCAAAGGCACAACTATGCAATGGTAGCTTGGGAGATCCTGTTGTGAATATCACATTTGGTTCAGGCCCAAATCCCGGCCAGCCGCTAAAAGCAGCTACCACCAGTTATTCTTTTCTTGCAGCAGATTGCCCAAACGATGGATATTATACCATAGAGAATAGAACCACTAACTGTTATAATAATACTTGGTACAGTTTAACCGCCGATCATACAGGCGATCCAAATGGCTATTTTATGCTGGTGAATGCTTCCTATCAGCCAGGCGCATTCTATTTGGATACGGTAAAAGGTTTATGTGGCGGCATTACTTATGAATTTGCAGCCTGGATCCTTAATTTGGTGAAATCAGACGCAAGCATTCGGCCCAATATTACTTTTTCTATTGAAACGACCTCTGGCACTGTGCTGCAATCTTACAATACCGGTGAAATACTGGCAAGTTCATCTCCCCAATGGAAACAATACGGTTTCTATTTTACAACACCTGTCAATGCTCCGCAAATTGTGCTGCGCATGGTAAATAATGCTCAGGGCGGCATCGGTAATGACGTGGCTTTAGACGACATTACCTTCCGGCCTTGTGGTCCTAAACTGACAGTCCAAATGAACGGAGGCACTACCTCTAAAGAGGTCTGCCAGGGAGACAAAACTTCTTTTGCCTTCAGTAGCTCAATTACTGGCAGTTACAACAACCCTTCCTATCAATGGCAGGTCAGCAAGGATAAGGGCGTTTCCTGGACAGATATCGCCGGTGCTACTGGTACTTCTTACAACCGCTTGCCTACTGATACAGGCGCTTATTTGTATCGTCTGGCTGTAGCAGAAGGCGATAATATCTCTTCTCTGAAATGCCGTGTAGCATCCAATGTACTATCCATCAATGTGCAGCCTAATCCTGACCCGAAGATTTCTAGCAATAATCCCGGCTGTACTGGTGATACATTGCGCCTTTTAGCCGCCAGTGGCGGTGCTACCTACCTGTGGACCGGTCCCAATGGATTTACTAGTAATCTGCAAAACCCGGTGATCAATAAAATAACGCTTGCCAATAAGGGAAGTTACTTCGTCGCACTCACAGATGCGCTGGGATGCAGAAATCGGGACTCAATAGACATATCGTTTATTGTATCTCCGGTAGCAAATGCAGGGGCTGATGTGGCCATCTGCGAAGGCGCTTCTACTTCCCTGCAGGGCAGCGGTGGTGGTACATATGCCTGGAAACCTGTAAACGCTGTTGCAAATCCTAATAGTGTCACCACAATAGCTACACCTTCCGACACTACTTCTTACATTCTTACTGTAAGCAGTGGTGGTTGCAAAGGCTATGATACAGTAACTGTTTTTGTTTGGAAAAAACCTGTTGCTAATGCTGGTCCTGACCAGGTGATTTATGAAGGCAATACCGTTCAACTGTCCGGCGCAGCAGGTGGAACAGCCGTGTCGTATTCATGGTCTCCTGCTAATAACATGAACAACAACAACATCCTCAATCCGGTGGTCTCTCCAACAAATGATTATACCTATTCACTCAATGTGTCTTCTACCCTTGGATGCGGCACGGCTAGTGACAATGTCTTCATACGCGTATATAAAAAGATCACCATCCCTAATGTGTTTTCTCCCAACGGAGATGGCATCAATGATACATGGAACATCGCGCAACTGAATACATATCCTGAGGCAGATATAGCTGTCTTTAATCGCTATGGACAGAAAGTTTACGAAAGCACCGGCTATGCAACAGAGTGGAACGGAAAGTACAATGGAAAACCTTTACCTGTGGGCACTTATTACTACGTCATCGACCTGAAAAATGGATTAAAACCTTTCTCCGGTTGGGTGATGATCGTAAAATAAGTGGTACCTTTTCACCATTCACCATTGACCATTAAAACTTGTCCGCCTCTGGCGGATTCACCACAAACAAGCCCCGGCATGAACAAATTCTTTACACTATCCATTATACTTTGTTGCGCACTGAACTGCTTTGCACAACAGAAGCCTCATTATACCCAGTACGTCTTGAATCAATACATCATCAATCCAGCTTTATCAGGTATTGAAAATTACGTGGATATCAAAATAAGCCACCGCCACCAATGGGCCGGCATCAATGGTTCACCGGTAACCACTTATGCGTCCGTGCAGGGACCGATTGGTAAAAATGATTACCGTACTACAGCTACTTCCTTTGATGTTCCTGGTGAAAATCCTCGTGGTCAGCGATACTGGGAAACTTATACAGCAGCAGAACCTCACCATGGTGTAGGAGTGCAGGTGTTGAACGACGTGACTGGGGCCTTGCGCAATACAGCTATTTACGGTACTTATGCTTACCATCTTGGCTTAAGTCCTCGCACTTCATTGGCTGCTGGATTTGGTGTAGGCGCCAGTAGGTATAGTCTGGATGCCTCTAAGCTGGATTTCGGTTCTGTTTCCGTTGATCCTGCAGTTGCTTCCAGTGATGTGCTGAACAAAACAAACCTTGATCTGACTGCCGGTCTTTACTTGTATTCCGCGGACTATTTCGCAGGTCTTTCCGCCCAGCAGATCATCCCTTCTAAACTCGACTTTTCCAACAATACCGTTACTACTTCAACCGGTAGAACAGTACCTCACTTGTTTGCAACTGCAGGCAGGCGCTTTTTGATCGGTGAAGACTTCAACCTGGTTCCCTCATTGATGTTGAAATATGTACAGCCCTTGCCGGTCCAGGTAGAAACCAATCTTAAACTTCAATATCAGAATTCCTTATGGCTTGGTGCCAGTTACCGGCACAAGGATGGCTATGCTGGAATGTTTGGTTTCAACGTTTTCAATACGTTCAACATTAGCTATGCCTACGACCACACCACCTCCAATTTAAATACCTATAGCAAAGGCACGCACGAACTCCTCATTGGCTTCATCATTGGCAATAAATACAGCGATTCCTGTCCCCGCAACGTCTGGTAAATGTTAGCTTCACGTTCTAATTTATCCCAGTCCCTCTTCACTCACCATTCACCATTGCCCATTCACCCATCCTACTGCTGTATCAACGCAAACAACCTGTCCCTGTAATGATCACTCACAGGCATTGTATGACCGCCAATGGTTACTACTTTTTTGGTAATGGTATTCAACTTGTCTATAGCTACCATATAAGAACGGTGAATACGTACAAATTCATTCTTGGGAAGGAAATCTTCGAAGTACTTCATGTTTTGAAGGATCAGGAAAGGGTTCTGTATACCCGCTAAATAGATTTTGGTATAATCCTTCAACCCTTCCAGGTATAAAATATCCTTATAAAAGATCTTGTGGATCTTATGCGATGCGTTGATGAAGAAATACTCCTTATTGCCTGTTGTTTTATTGTTTTTGAAGTCAATGTAATCTTTAGCCCTGTTAACGGCCGTAACAAAACGCTCAAAAGAGATGGGCTTTAGAAGATAATCAACAGCATCTAGCTCAAAGCCTTCAATTGCATACTCACTAAAAGCCGTGGTAAAGATTACTTCAGGTTTTTTACTAAGTGTTTTAAAGAACTCTATACCTGATATGTCAGGCATTTGAATATCCAGGAACAGGAGATCAATGTTGTTCTGGTTCATATAAGGCAGAGCCAGTAGGGGCTCGTTGCATTTGGCTACGAGGTTTAAAAATGGAATCTTGCTGATGAAAGTCTCCATCAGGTCAAGTGCCAGGGGCTCATCATCAATAACGAGACAATTCATCACGGCTTAAATTAATTTTGAGGTTCACGGCAAACAATTGTTTATCCTGCTCAATATCCAGCCAGTAGTTTCCGGCATACATAAGTTCCAGTCTTCTCTTCGCGTTTTGCAAACCTACGCCTCCGGTTTCAGATTTTTGCCCTTGTAATACAGGATTGGACACAAAAAGCGTTAAGTTTTTATCAAAAACTTCTATAGTTATGTGGATTGACGATGCATTTGTGTAACTGATGCCATGCTTAAATACATTTTCTACAAAAGTACTTAGCAGCATGGGGGCAATGGTAAGGCCTTGTAAATCACCTTTTACTTCATAGTTGATCATTACTTTATCCGACAGACGTAATCGCTGCAACTGGATATAACTGTCCAGGTAATGTATGTCCTTTTTCAATGGGATCTTTTCAGCAGTAGCATCATAGATCATGTAACGCATGATTTCAGATAACTTTAAAACTGCTTGCTGTGTTTTTTCAGAACTATGGTGCGCCAGCGAATAAATACTGTTCAAAGTATTGAACAGGAAATGGGGGTTGATCTGCGATTTTAACTGGTTGATCTCTGCTTTCAATGTTGCATTTTCCAACGCCTTTTTTTCATCTGAAGTCTTGATAAACGAAAAAAATAGGTGAATAAAGCCGCTGAAAAAAGTGAGCATGAATGTAAAAGAAAGCACATTCCGGAGCAGCATAAAGAAAATGCCCGCAGGCACACCCGCAATCATTACCTCTGGTTGCCATCGCATCTCCCCAATTTTTTCAAACAGCATTCGCCGGCGGTTGGATCCTCCTTCAAACATTCCATTCCTGAAGTAGTTGTCATAAATATAATGCTCTACAATCAGGTGTTGTGCCAGCAGAAAGAGAATACATGTAATCAGCAGGACAAAATAAGCTAAATGCTTCTTGCTGATAAAGAATCTGGGAATTAAATAGTAATGATTGAAATAAAAGAACCCGATAACGAATAGTTTATCAAGCACCTGTTTGTAAATAAACCAGGGACTGCTGAATCGGAGCGGGTAAAACAGTAAGGGAAGACAAAGAAAAGTCAGCCAGCCAATAATATGAATAAAAACTACCCATATAAATTGAAGCCGGCTGCTGATCTTTTTAAATCCGAACACATGATAAAAAAGGTCTGAAGCCTTTCGCTTAATCGTCGGTGTCTTGCTCCTCATCAGGGTGAAGTTCATACATATTATCAAACGATAAAGTGCCACTTCTTCCGGTAAGCACAAAGCCCCTTTCATTCATACTGAATGCAACGGCCCCTGTTCTTGCTGTTCCTTCAAATGCTGTCTTTTGTTTCCACTGATCAGTAGAATAATTATATTCCCAGGTAGTCGACAGCATAGAACCAATCTCCCCTGTAGTAACATATGCATGGTCATTCATGACGAATGCTACACCATTATAACGTTGGATGGAATAATCATCATCATAATCGTCGTCGCTTACATTAGAGATCTTATTTTTCTGGGTCCATGTATCCGTTGTGGCATCATACATCCATAGGTCATTCAGGGAGCTTCCGTTATTGTTACCGGAGCATACATAGGCATTGTTGTTTAGCACGAAAGCCATAGCTGCAGACCTTTTAGTTCCTCCCAGGCTGGCCTTTTGCGTCCAGGCATCTTTAGTCGCATCATATTCCCACAAATCTTTTAAATAATTACCATCATAACCAGAGCAGATGTAGCCTTTATTATTGAGACTGAAAGCTACTGCATCATATCGCGCTGTACCTGGAAAATTTGCTTTTTGTGTCCACACGTTAGTAGCAGGGTCATATTCCCAAATATCATTGAGCCTATTGCTGCCATCATACCCGGTTCCTACATATCCTTTCCCATTGATGACAAAGGCAACTGCGGAACTTCTGGCATTACCTGGAAAGTCTGCCTTCTTGGTCCAGTATTTCTTGTCAAGATCGTATTCCCATAAATCGGCAAAACGCTCCCTGTCTGTTGTGCCCGTGGCTAAATAAGTCTTATTGCCAATTGTAAATGTAACAGCCTCACTACGGGCGTTACCATCAAAATCGGAACTTGTTACCCAGTTTCCTACCACTTCCTCACTCTCAGTAGTTTCTTTGGTACATCCAAATAATAAAAGACTGCTCATTAATGCAGCATAAACAAAAGGTGTTTTTGCCATTCGTATAAAAATTTCCGGCTAAAGTATTAGGCAGTCTGTGAAACATGCTCTTAAAATATACAAAACACTATTTTGTCTAGACAAGTAGTCTATTGATATCTATTGGTTCCTTTCAGTCGCTTAAAAGCTATGTGAAATCAGCAATTGTCAACCCCATTTTCAAGTTCCTAAATTTTCAAGTTCCTAAATTCCCACATTGTCTGCAAATTCTTCTGCCTTGTATATTTTTTTTCAGCACTAATCTAGTATAACAACTTAGCTGCACTACGTGCTAATACTTTGCACCCTCAATTCATTAAACACTTGTTCATGAACATGAAATATGGAAAACTCCTGCTGCTTGTTTGTATACTCTCTGTGATATTTTCTTCGTGCTATAAGAAAGACATTCAATTCGGTACAGACTTGGGCGAAACCTATACAAACCTTCTTCAAATCGATACGGTAGGTGTGGAAATGTCAACCGTGCTGCTGGATTCATTTGAAACAACCGCACCTTCATCATTCCTGCTGGGTAGGTACAAAGACGAAGTTTTTGGTGTAGTGGCTGCCAGGCCTTTTTTTCAAATTGGACTTCCATCAGATGTAACCATGGAAACCGGCGCAGTATATGATTCACTAGTCTTCTTTTGCAAGACCAATCAATATTATTATGGCGACACGACCCAAAGCATGACCATATCTGTAAATGAATTGTCAGAAAACCTGGAGTATTCTTACTCGGATGAGTTTTACAATACAACCAGCATAGCTCAAAAGCCAGTGCCTTTAGGTACAAAAACACTGAACGTAAGGCCGGTGAAAGACACCATGATTACCATAAGGCTGAATGATGCTAAAGGCCTGGAACTATTCAATAAACTGGTGCAAAAGAGTGATGAAATACAAAGTTCAGATGCTTTCATAGCCTATTTTAAAGGTATTGCACTTGGATTGGGCTCAAATGATAACGCTGTGATCTACGGCCTGAAAACTGCAACAGATGCTATAGCCATCAGGCTATATTATCATACCACCACACCCTACCAGGAAGAACACTACAAGGATTTTACATTCCTGTCTAATAACAAGTTTTTCAATCAGGTGCTTACCGATCGCTCCAACACATTGTTGGGAGGTAATGACTTGAAATTCATCGAGATACCGGCTTCTAAAACCAATAATTTGGCTTTTTCACAAACATCCACAGGTACTTTATTGAAGATGACTTTCCCAACGTTAAGAGAGTTACTGAAGATAAGTTCCAATGTTCAATTATTAAATGCAAGTATTGTGCTTCGCGTAGCCGAAGGCTCTTATAATACAGGCACAAGAAATCTTCCCGATTCCTTTTACTTGGCTCAAACAGATGGAAGCAATGCAATAGGTAGTTATGTGATCGATGCCAGTGGTACCAGTATTTTATATGCGGCACCGCAAATGGACCATATATACAACACCAATGCAACTTATACTTTCGACGTTACTGCTTACATCAAAAAAATCTTATCTACCCCTGGTAGTAGTGATAAAGGATTTTTCCTTTTGGAAAACAGTCCGAAAGAAGGTGCCCAGGTGAATAGGGCAATTATAAATGCAGCCAGAAATGGTAGTACAAGCTCACAGTTGATTCTTTCTGTTCTAACCGTAAAAAACTAAATTGATGAAATTTGTCCCTTATTTTACATATACCGCCATTGCTGCCATTTTACTATTGAATAGTTCCCAATCTCTGGCCCAGAGCATGAGCACACCTTATTCCGTATACGGTGTTGGAGACATCGACCCTCGCACGTATAACCACAACATCGGTATGGGATCCACAGGATTGGCACTGAAAACTACCTTGTTCTCATCTGGAAACAACCCAGCTTCGGTCGCAGGCATGCAGCGTAGCTTCTTTATGTTGGAAACCAATGGAACTTTTAAATCTGTCGGCTACAGCGGTAAGGCGATCACAAATGATAATAAATCCAACAGCGACTTTACCATCAAGAAACTTTCCCTTTCTACAAAGCTGAATTCAGTTTGGGCTAGTGGTATTGGATTTAAACAATACAGCAGCGTAAACTATCAGTTTCAGACTACAAAACCTATAGAGGGCTCTGAGCAGAACTATCTGATACAATACAGTGGCGACGGGGGACTGAATAGCTATTATTGGAACAATGCTTTTGCCTTAGGCAAAAATCTTTCATTGGGTGTTACTTCTTCCTTTCTGTCTGGCTCTGTTAACCAGACAGAAACCATTACAGAATCTTCCGGCAACGTGGTCCAAAGCCTTCGAAAAGATTACTACAAACAGTTTCACTTCGACTATGGTTTGATATATACAGCCGCTATTAGTAAAAAGTGGAACCTGGCATTGGGAGGTCGCTTTGCGCAACAAACAAAACTGAATAAAGAACGTTCTCTTACTGTGATTGCTAACAGCGATTCCCTGATCAGCCAGGATGTGATTCAAACCAGTAGCTTTTCATTGCCGCAATCTTATGGCGCTGGGATCGCCTTCTATAACAAAACTGGCACCACCACCTTCGCAGCTGACTATAGTCATGACAATTGGACTTCACTGAATTATAAAGGCTCCGGGTGGAAACTGGTAAACAGTGACAGGTTCTCTGTCGGTGCTGAATTTGCTTCATTTAAACAAACCTTGAACAAAACAGCTCAGAAAAGATCATTTCAACTGGGTGCATTCATCAACAATTCTTACCTCCAGGTTAAAAACTACCAGATCAACGATTACGGTATTACAGCTGGCCTTACTCGTTCATTGAACAATGGCCTGCTCTATACCATCGGCGCAGAAGCTGGGACAAGAGGTACAATAAACTCAAACCTTATTAAAGAAAATTATGTCCAACTCTCACTGACTCTTTCCTTTAGAGATTATTTATTCAGCAAAGGAAGAAAGTATGATTAAATCAGGACAACTACAGCGTATGGGCCAACATGGATCCTCAAATGAAAAAAGAATACAAAGGTACCGACGGAACCGTAGGTTTCGTTTCTGCCTGGGATAGTGAAAAAAGTGATGTTGGTAAAGGCGAGCAGGAAATAAAGAAAATTACAGAAGGTGAAAGAATTGACTTTGAACTGCGATTTATCAAACCTTTCGAATCTACCGAACCTGCCTATATGATCACAGAGCCGGTTTCTGATAGCCAGACGAAAGTAAAATGGGGATTTAGCGGCGAAATGAAATACCCTATGAACCTCATGCTTCTTTGTATGAACATGGAAGAAATGGTGGGTAAAGACCTGGAAACTGGTTTGAATAACTTAAAAAATACATTAGAGAAATAATTCAAACAGCAAGCGAAACTAAAAAGAGACCGCGTTTTAAGACGGTCTCTTTTTCATTTAATAGGCTCTGGGCGCACTTGTTTCATCGCTTCGGGTGGTAAAAATAGCATCAGTATTGGTCAATTTAATAGCAATATTCCTGCTATTTGAATAGGACCTTTATGCCATTATTTATTAAACAAGATCGATCAGCATGTTGTCTATTCTCAATGCTTCCCGAAGGCTTATCCTGATATTAGCGGTTGGTTGTAGCCTCCCAGCCATGGCGCAATTGAATTTACAAACTAAATTCATGAGTGTCAGCATCAACAACAAAGGATTTGTAACATCCATTAAAGACAAACGTACCAATAAGGAATATAGTCCTTCTGGGCGCGCTTCTGCTTTGTTGAGCATGCATGCCAATAAAAAAATCCTGTTGCCTCAATCGGCCCGGTTTAGCCAAACAAAACAGCAAATAGAATTATCTTATCTCAATGGTGCCAAAGCAGTGGTCAAAGTGCAGCTGAAAGACCAATACCTACGCCTGCAGTTGGAATCGCTGACCAACAGGGGTGATATTGACAATATTGTATGGGGACCAATAAATACAACCATTTCACAGACAATTGGAGATATTATCGGTGTTGTGCGTGATGGAAAATTTGCTTTCGGTATGATGGCATTGAACGATATTACAATTTCAGGTCCTCCTACTGAAAGTGATTTGGCAGAAATGTATTATTACATTCATAGTCCCGATCCTGTTAAATATCCCATCGATCCTAAATACAAGGAGGGCCAGCGATTTGGGATTGGCGGAGATGGCCATAGTGATGTGGCCTTTTATTCGCATCCTGAAGAATATTTTAGAATGAATGGCGGCAACGGTGCAATATTAGAACCTGCATTCGGGTCTTCTGTATCCATGCATGCCCGTGATAGGCGAAAACCATATACTTATTTATATTCGCTCCTTCCCGATTTCCCAAATGACGGCCATCCTCGTCATCAGGTTTCCGACACCATGGATGTGGATGTAGTGGGTTCTGCCATTGCACTTTATGGCTGCCCTGATGAGAAAGGCTTGCAGGTTATAGAAGATATTGTGCTGACAGAAGGTCTGCCCCATCCAACCATTGACGGAAAATGGATAAAAGATCCTGCGGCCTATAAGCCAGATATGGCTTGGTCAGGTGTACATGATAGCACCATCAGTTATGCCAGTCAATTAGGATTGAAAGCTATACAGGATGAAGGGCTGGGTGAATATTATGCAAATCCTGCTGATCGATGGGGCGGTAAAAGGATCAATTTTTCCAACAACAGGTTCCAGTCGATAAAGGAATTTACTGACCAAACCAATAATCATGGGATTCGTTATGGATTGCATACGCTTTGCGAGTTTATTCAGCCGCACAGCAGCGATGTGCATCCTGTTCCCAATGATGGGTTGCAAACTGTTTTGCGTACCAGGATCACCAATAATATAGCTCCAACAGATACCATCATAACTGTTGCCGATACTTCCTTCCTGAATGAAAAAGGTACCTGGCACAAAAACGGGACCAATGTGTTGAAAATTGGTAAAGAGTTGCTTACCTACGATGGGGTAACCACTTCCAGGCCTTATACATTGTTGCATGTAAAGCGTGGGCAGTATAAAACACAGGCATTGTCTCATCAGGCAGGCGATGTGATGGGAAAATTGCAGATAAACTGCTATAATGGTTTTGTCCCCGATATGAAGCTGCAACTGGAATATGCCGACTTCTATGCAAAGTTGTTGGTCGATGGAGGTATGGATTATATCGACTTTGATGGATTGGAAAGCTGCATGTATCAAAACCAGGGAAACTATTCATTCAAAAGTTTCTATAGAAGATTATTTGATACGTACCACAAATTAGGTGGAAAGTACCTGCGGGTAATGGGATCTACTATTGTGGAAGGCAACTGGCATTATATGAGTGTATGTAATGTAGGTGGAGGCGATCATATGTTTAGCCCGGTGCTGAACAAGTGGGGGATTGAAGGTAAAGATGTTCGGTATATTTGGGAAAGCAACTATTTGCCCGCCACTTTTGGGATCATTAGTCTTAGCCCTGATTGGAGTGTATATGATGCTGAAAACCTGCAGGCTAAATCAATAGGTTGGAATGCCACTTACATGCTGGGGCTCAGCCAGAATACAGTTGAAAAATGTGCCGAAAAGCAGGCTATCTTCAAGGCTTACCGCACCTGGGAAAATGCAAGAGCTGCCAATGTATTTACAGATGCTCATAAGCAATTGCTCAAAAACCTGGATTACAAATTCCATTTGGAGGAAATAGGCAATGGGGTATTTAATTTGTACCCTATCAGAGAAAGCCGGTTTAGCGTATTTGCCAATCCTGATAGCAGCAAACTATTCAGTGTCCCGAATGAGTTTAAAACACAGTCGCTGCAGTTTGCTGCAAAATTGGTAGGTACCAAAGGGGGCAGTGTTGGAGGCGCCACTATAAAGCTGGATAATAACAATGCAATTACTATTAATGCATCAATTAGTGAAGGGCAATACCTGATTACAGAAAATGGCAAACTTTACCTGGCCGACAGGAATAGAAAGAAATTACAGGAAATCCAGGATATTAAGCTGCCTCTGTTGTCGGCCGGCACCAATAAAATGCAATGGGAATTGCGCTCTGCCAGTCATGCTGACATGAAGTTTGAAGTAGTGATCAGCTCCATGGGAACTGCCCAAAAAATTGGAAATAAGAGAATATAATTCATAGAGCCAAATTAAATATTACAGATCAGCCGGTTAATAATCGTTGCTGGCACTTGAAATAAATAAAAAAGGCAAGCCGCTACAGCTTGCCTTTTTTATTTGGAAAGTTCCACCTCCGGCAAAACGATCATCACCTCCTCTTCTCCCTTCCAGTAAACAACCGCCTGGACGCTGGCTGAGTGCAGTTGATACCCACTGCTCCAATATTTCTTCAACTCCTCTTTAAAACGATTCGAAAACCTTACTACTGTACTTCCGTTAAAACTGCACCCAAAACCATCTTCTGTAAACTGTAGGGACATCCCTGGCAGCAAACGCTGAATCCTCCTTTGCGTATTACGGTTTTGAAAAAAACTTAACCATACATCTTCATGCGTCAACACCAACGAAAGAATAGGAGGTGCCTCAAATTCATGTTGGTTACATACATAATCTGTAACATGTCGGCTCCCCTCAAAATAACAGCCATTAGTATGAATATGCAGGTGATGACTGGTGCGTGTAATAGCAACATACAACAGCCGCTTATCTTCTTCTGAAAGTGGCTTATGATTGTTCAGCAACAGGAACACATTGTCAAACTCCTTGCCCTTTGCTTTATGAATAGTCGACACAAAAACGGTGCTTACATCAAGTGTATAAAACTCCTCCAACTTGGACTCAGCCAGGAAACTCCGCCAGTCGGTTTTGTACATCCGCTGTGGATATGTTTTGCGGAATTGCACAACGACCTGCAATACCAAAGCTGCCTTGGTTGAAGCATGGAACTGCTGTTGAAATTGCTGCACACAACTTTCAAAATGCTCTTTGCTGATTCGTGGATGGTCTGGTTGGTAATTCAGTAAGCAATCAGATAAAAACCGCAACTCCAATAAGTTATTCAACGGAAAACCATCATTGCTCTGCACCAACTTAACAGGATAACCGCTCCTGCGCAGCAACCCTGCTACTAATGCGGCTTCCTCATTGGTCCTTGTTAAAACACAACTGCTCCCTTGAAGGTTGGCCTGTATCAGATCTTCTACCAATGGCACCACCAGGTGCTGGCTGCTGTATTGTGTGATCCTCACCGTGCCACCTTCACCCTGTTTGGAGAGAATAGGCTTTGTTTTTAACCGGTTGCGGATACCAATTACAAATTCATTGGCGAATGAAACAATGACTTCCTTGCTGCGGTAATTGTCGACAAGCGTATAGGGACTTGCCTTTTTCTCTTTTAAAAACCATCTCATGCAAGCAATGGATGCTCCCCTCCATTCAAAGATGTTTTGATCATCATCACCTACCAGCAACACCCGCATATCTTCATTCCTTTCAGTGAGCAGCTTAATGAGTTCAAATTCTTCATCATTGATATCCTGTGCTTCATCAATTACAAGCACGGCTTTGGTGATCCGGTTTTGAATGATCTCGTTGCTCCTGATTTTGGCAATGGCTTCTTTTATGATGAGTTCCGATTTTTCCAGGTCTCCTACCTTGCCCAACAGGTCAAAGCAATAGGCATGAAATGTCTTGATCTCGGTAAAATAAGCAGCATTACCTACCAGGCCCAGCAACCTGCTTTTAAACTCCGTGGCTGCGGCTCTTGAAAAGGTGAGCATCAATAGTTGCTCATGCTTCACATCCTCTACCTGCAGCAGGGAAGCAAGCTTGTGCACAAGAACCTTGGTTTTCCCACTACCTGGACCAGCTGCAACAACAATGTATTGGCTTTCATTGTCAGTGATGATTTTGCTTTGCTCCAGGGAAAGTCCACCATACAGTTGCTCAAATTTTTGTGGCGTCAGCGTGCGGCTGATTTCAGCCTTCCGGCCTGGGAAATATTTGGCCAGGAATGATGCATAATTCAATTGAAAATAATCATCCACAAAGGAAATGGCTTCCTGGTAGTTTCGGATCATGCGCTGGGCATACTCGCCAACAATATGTATCTGTTGTACCTTGTTGGCATAGAACGCTTCCAGTTTCTGGTAATCTTCTTTTTTGTATCGGGCATGTGGATTGGTCTCTTTCCGCTCGATCGTTAAACGATTATACAACACCATAAAGCCGCCCTCTATTTTCACGGCCTCTATCCGCGATAAATAAAACAGGTTATCCTCTACATCCTTTGCCGTCACAACGCCTTCATACAACTGGTTAGTTGTAACCAGGTACTCCTGCAACTCCTGCACCGAAAACTCTACCAACACTTCATCCGCCATTGCCCCATCACCATTGCCCCCTACAGTCTGTGCCTTTTCAAACAGATACCGGATAATAGTCCCAGCAAATGCTCTTCTCAATTGCAGCTTATGCTGTAACTCCACCACCGGGTGTTTGGGTCTGATATAGTAAGAGTCGAAATCCTTTCGGTCTTTCTTGATCCATCCCTGTATGGCCCAGATGTTAAGTATGCACTTAATATGATAGGGCGTGATGTCTGTATGCAGTGCCTGTGAGGCTTTCTCTGTCCATTTTTTCAGGTGTATCCATACAGGTTCATCTCCAAGAGCTGTAGCCAGGAAATATTCCAGCGCAACAAGCTTCGACGTCTGGTTCAGTGCATTGCTTTCTGCTTTGGGATTTCGCTTTATAAACGCGTTCAGGTCCTTGGTTTCTGCCAGTATCTTTTCTTCGCGCAGCAGGTTAATAATGTTGATGACACTTTCTTTCTGCAAACCCAAATGGTCTGCTATATAGTCAATCCTGCTTTCTGCTTCTTCATCTGAAGCTTCCTTGGCGCGTTTAGTAGCAAATAGTTTCTTGATGATACGGATAGCTTTTACCTTATCATCACCCACAATCTTTTCCGAACCATTAATTTTATCTATGGCCTCTCCGGCTGTTTTGGAGAGTATACCGGTAGCAAATACTCTAGGTGAATTATTACTCCTGCTCAGAAAACCGCTTTCTTCTAAGGCAGCAATAGCAGTAGTGATGCGGGTCTCCATATCAGCCACTTCATCATCCCAGCCCGCTTTGCGGGCAATTTCCAGTGCAGAAGGGTGTATTGGCCGCTTGTTCTTTGTCAGATCTTTTACAGCTTTCCATACCTGTTGAATTTCCTTTAATGTAAGCTTGGTCTGGTTCAGCAACAGGAAATGCTTGTTCAGGTCTTCTTCATTGAACAGCACATAACACCTGGCCTCTATGCTTTCATCCCTTCCTGCTCTCCCTGCTTCCTGTATATAGTTTTCCAGCGAGTCCGAGATCTCGTAGTGCACTACCATGCCTATATTGCTCTTGTCTACGCCCATCCCGAATGCCGACGTCGCCACCATAATATCTGTTTCACCGTTCATAAACGAGTTCTGGTGCTCCAGTCGTTCCCTTACATCCATCTTGCCATGGTAATGTTTGGCATTGAAGCCATCTTTGAACAGGGTAGTAGCCAGGTCTTCAGCTTTGCGGGTTCGGGATACATACACGATTGTAGGGCAATGGTTCCCCTCCAGCAATTGGCGCAAAGTCTGGTATTTGTCTTTGTCATCTCCCTGTTGCAGTACCTTATATTCCAGGTTGGTCCGGGCTACCTTGGTGGTAAACAACGCTAAATGTAACCCTAGCTTCTCTTTAAAGTAACCTTGTATATCCTCAATAACTTTTGGCTTGGCAGTGGCCGTAAAACACGAAACAGGAATGCTATAGTTTAAATTCTTCTGCTCTTGCAGCTTTTTGATAAAGTCGCCGATGTATAAGTAATCGACGCGGAAATCTTGCCCCCAGGTACTAAAACAGTGCGCTTCATCAATCACGAAACGGGCAATAAGGCGGCCCGTCAACAAACGCTCTATAGTATTGCTGCGCAGGCTTTCCGGAGCAATGTATAAAATGCTGGCACCACCTTCTGCAATGCGTTCAATTGACTTTGCCCGTTCAATAGGGTCCAGCAATCCATTGATGGTAACTGCTTCCGTTATGCCTTTCTTTTCCAGGTTATCAACCTGGTCCTTCATCAGCGATTGCAGGGGAGAAATAACAACCGTTAATCCCTTTTCTGTATCGCCACAGATCAGTGCAGGCAATTGAAAAGTAATGGACTTGCCACCACCTGTAGGAAAAATGGTGAGTAAAGACTTGTTTTCTATAGCTGCTTGTACCGCCCGTTCCTGCAAAGGCACACCCTCAAACTGGCGAAAGGCATCAAAGCCAAACCATCGTGCTAAAGCTCTGTGCGCATCCAGTTTTTCCTGGCAATAAACACAATCCTGTTCACAAGGTTGATTGCGCAATAAATGAAAGCATTCCTGTACCACAGGAAAGGTTTTCATCACCCACGGAGGTAGGATAGAAGTTTGATCATTGGAATGAATAAAGGAAAGGGTATAGGCCAGCGGAATAGGCATATTTATTATCAATTCATGAAGCGGTGCATGACTGCATATGCTGTTGCGGAAAAATGATGCGATCAAGCCCTGTAGATCAATGACTTCTGGCTTAAAATCAATGAAAGTAAAGAATCCTTCAAATTCTTTGGTGTCATGTAATAGCCCGAAAAAAATTTCCTTGAGGTCCAGCGGTAAACCTGCAAAAGCGATGATTTCATCCGCCAGCAGCTCTCTCGTCTTGAGTGCATCACTAAGGGGATTATTATATTGTTCCGGGTCCAGTTGATTGTCTTTTACCAAGCGGTGGTAAGGTCTGGCAGGAAATAGGAGAGGAGAGAGGTAAAGCGTATCAATGAATCTGAGGCCTTGTAAATTGAATTCTGATTTCCACTTCAGGTACTTGAGATCGTGATGCAACAGGTTGTGCCCACAAAGAAATGCCGTGCCCTGCAGAAATTGGTGCATTTGTGCAATAGAACTGCCTCGAAACTGCTGTCCATCTCCCTTCACACAACCAATATCTGCAATGCGCCCCGCCCTGGTAACTTCCAGGTCAATGAATGTTATTGCATCAGGCATTGAACAGCAAAGATAAACTACAACGACGGTCTCAACGTCAGCTTGAAAGGTATCTTGATATGTTCCCTCGTGTTATCCAAAACCAGTTGCGCAGCCTTTTCTCCCATCATCTGGAAATTGGTCGAAATAGTAGTAATGCCATTTAAAATGATCCGCTTCATGGGCGATTCATTATAGGAGATCACGCCAATGTCTTCACCCACCTTCAAATTCATTGAAATAGTGCGCTCGATCAAAGTCACTAGGTCCTGGTCCATAAGCGTAATATATGCTTCTCCCGGCTTGATGGGTTCTTTTTCTATGGTGTGAACTACGCTGCTGCCAAAAGCATATTCCTGGCAGAAATGTTGGAAGCCGGTGAGTATTTCATCGGGAAAGTAAGTGTATTCTGGAAAGATGATCTTTAGCTTTTGGTATTTGCTTAAATGAGATTTTGCCTGCTCCAGGGCACTATAAATATCACTTTCGAAATCTTCATATACAGAGGCATGTTCACCCCTGATACCAGGTAATTCCTTATCCAGCAGGATCAATTTTTCCTTCGGAATGTCGTTGATGATATCGTGAGCCTTTTCACCTCCCTCAAGGAAGTGCGGAATAATAACGTAATGAGTATATTCCTCATGTTGCTTTTGGCTTAACAACTGCTTGAAAAGGTGAAAGTCATTGTTGTATATGTAAAAGTCAATTGCCGCCATATCGCCAAGGCCCTCAACAAACGCATCATAGATAACCTTCTTATGCGGACTTAGCTTATTGAAAAGAAGAAAGATTTTCAGCTTTTGGCTGGTCTCAGTGCTTTTGATAAAATAGCCCTTGCCCGGAATGGAGCCAAGCAGCCCCCTTTTTTTCAGGTACTTATATCCCTTTTCAGCCGTATCACGCGAGATCTCAAACTCAAAACTCAGCTCGTTGATAGAAGGAAGGCTATCATTCAGCTCAAGCTTTCCCTGCCTGATACCCTCAATGATCGAATTGGCTAGTTGAAGGTATTTCGGAGTAGCCGAAAAATCATCAATCGATAATAGCTGGTAAATATTTTGAGCCTTCATTGCACGTTTTTCTGTTTTTGGCCGGGAATGCCCAAAGTTAACCACAACAATGTTAACAAAGGTTATTTTCCTCTTCACTCACCTCCCCTGATTCGTCATTCCCAATTCGTCATTCGAATCATTCTTCATTCTCACTACATTTATCCAAAATTCGCTTGCTTTGACCCCACGCTACTACTCCCTCGACGTATTCCGCGGTGCAACCGTTGCCTTCATGATCCTGGTCAACAATCCAGGTACCTGGTCCCATATCTATGCACCCCTTGAACATGCAAAATGGCACGGTATTACCCCAACCGATTTAGTATTCCCCTTTTTCCTCTTTGCCGTAGGTAATGCCATGGCCTTTGTGATGCCTCGACTAGAATCCGCCGGTAGCACTGTTTTCTGGAAAAAAATATTAAAACGCACGGCCCTTATTTTTCTCATCGGGCTCCTCCTCAACTGGTTCCCCTTTGTACATTGGCAGGATAATGAATTAGTGGCAATCAGCTGGACCTGGGTCAAACCGGATGGCACTGTCGCCGGCGTTCGCATCCTGGGTGTACTCCAGCGCATTGCCCTATGCTACTTCTTTGCATCGGTGATCATCTATTATGGGAAAACTAGAGGCGCTTTTGTGACCGGACTGATCATATTGTTGCTTTACTGGGCGCTGTGCATTGTCGGCAATCCTTCCGATCCCTATAGCCTCCAGGGATGGTTTGGAACTGCAATCGATAAAGCCATATTAGGTGAAGCACACATGTACAAAGGAGAAGGGGTTGCCTTTGACCCTGAAGGTCTAATGAGCACCCTGCCTGCTATCGTGCAGGTGATCTTTGGTTTTCTCGTCGGTGACTACATTCGTAGAAGAGGGCTCTTTGTATTGGAAACTGGCTTGGATAAAAGCCCTGTTAATCCAATTTATCATACCCTTACTGTTTTATTGATGGCTGCCGTAGCCTTATTGTTTACCGGCTATATTTGGGATTATTCATTTCCCATCAACAAAAAGATCTGGACCTCTTCATACGTAGTATACACATCAGGATTAGCAATATTGGTACTATGTACCCTGGTCTTCTTCATTGAAGTACGGAAAGCCTCAGGCTGGTGGAGCCGCTTCTTCGATGTCTTTGGCAAAAACCCCCTCTTCATTTATGCCCTGAGCGGACTGATCCCTGAATTACTTTGGCTCATTCGCATACCTAGTGGTGTTAATACAGCCGGTGAAACAGAATATACGAACCCCTGGAGCTGGTTCTACCAAAACGTTACAGCCAAAACACCCGGCCTTCCCGAAAATGGCTCCCTGCTTTTCGCATTAACTTTTGTCGCTCTATTATGGGCTATCGCCTATTGGATGGATAAAAAGAAAATATATATAAGGGTATAAACACTAATATATCAATTGCATTTCCTTTAAAAACTTTGATGATTGAGTAGGCTCAATTTCATAATCTTTATAGGTAGCGTCATAATGAAATCTAATCAATACTACAGGGCTCGATTTCAACTGGTTAATAGCATTTTCATCTAACTGATATCTTGGTGAAAGTGAGAAATTGTGTAAATCAATAGGTGTTTCAGAATAAAATACATCAGGCTTACTTTCAAAAGTATGAGTTGCGTATAATGCAATAATTTGCCCGTTCGCTAATCTGAAGTTTAGCTCTGAACCCTTTTCAACTTTCGGTAAGTACTCGGAAAGTCGAACCTGAAGTGTTAAATAATTTAGCTTCTTTTCTTTTGTCAAAAAGTAGGAAAATGCAGTAGAAAACTTTGACCCGATTTCCTCATAAGTTGTATAAATAATTGTATCACCGGTTAGTTTATCTATACTGGTTTTTATACGCTGCGCTGATGTAAACAGGGGCAGAAAACAGATCATCGAAATCAGTCGTTTCATAACGTTCTATTTGAAACAAACATAATGGGCCAATTAAAGAATAACAATGATCTGCTTTTCTGTAGTGGTAAAATAAAGTTAACAATTCAATTATTATCTTAAGCATGGCAAGGAAGATGCGACAGTTATATTATCTTATCAGTTAAAGTAAAGCGGAAACATCATTCCAGATATATCTGCATACACGTGAAAGAGTTTGATCGGGATTCTGCTTTTCAACCGTTTCAAGCTTGACTCCTCCTAATCGTTCATAAAACTTCCTGGCCTTGATGTTTGACTCATAAACCCATAAATACATCTTATCGCTGGTACAATTATCAAAAATTTGTGTTGCACACGATCTGATCAATAAAGTACCTATGCCGGATCCCTGCACACTTGTTGAAATGTGCAAATTGTCTAGTAACGATCCGAAATTCGGATCATCATTGTAATAGAGGCAGGAGAAACCTACAATACTCCCATCCTGGGTTGCAATAGTAACCCGTTGGTTTTTGCTTGGAAATTGAAGCCTTTGGTGCCAGACATCAGAACGGTCTTGTTCAACCTCATTGTCCAAAAAGTGATCACTGTATATACCTCGATAATTTTGCTTCCAGCTTTCAGCGTGTAGTTTCGCAATTGCAGCATAGTCTGAAAACTGCGCCTCCCTCAATTCAATCATTTCAGATATAGCTTAATTTTTATTGAATGTTGTTGTGTCTGGGATTAAAAAAGTAAGAATACTCTTTAATGTTTCTTCCTGTTGTTGATCCCGCGAAATATCTGCTTTATGATCTCCCAACTGGAATCCGTAATACCCAAATTGTGAATGATTGGCACCTCTGATAAGTATATATTTCGTAGTCTTAGGTAACTTGGATTTATTCCGGTTAATAGTTTCCATATCTGCAACGCCGTCCTTCGACCCGTAAATTTTCATGACAGGGATCATGATGCCGGAAAGAGAAATATCCCTTGGATGAGTACTTCCTATCAAAATCAGTTTGTCAATCAATCCAGGGTGCTCAAATACAAATTGAGCAGCCATTTTTGCACCCTGTGAATGTCCTGCCAGGATGTATTCTTTTGAAGTATCTGCAAAAAGGTTGAGCTCAATTGGTTTATGATATCCTTTCGATGCAAGCCTCCATGGCATCTTCATCAAAAGGACTTTTATATCATGATCAGCAATCTTCCTGCAAAGGGGCACATAAGCTTTAGGATCGACCATAGCTCCAGGATAAAAAATAAATATCTCCTTAAAATCCTTAGTTGGAGTAAACGAAATATAATCTTCATTCTGTTCTACAGTAACACCTCTGCTATCCTGGAAATTAGCTTCATCAACTCCCTTTGCCTGGAAAGAATAAAACAACCATATAGTAAATCCGATACCCCCAAACGCCCAAACTGCCCTAAAAATCTTCCTGGGTGTCCATTTCCTGCTCGACTTCAATGCCAACTGTTTAAGTTGTTCAAGATCGTTAATATTACCTTGTCTGTAAATCATTTTCCCTTAAAATGTGTAAACATGAAAAAGTTTTATGTTGGCCTAATCAAGCCTTAACCTGAAACCACAAACAGGAAAACCGCCTTGGATGAAATCCAGATCCTCTGATCTTCTGAAGCCAAGCCCCTCATACATTGTCCACGCTGTTTGCATCGCCTTAGTGCTATGAATGATCATTTGGGCAAGTCCTTGTTCTTTAGCCTTCCGGATACATTCGTTTGTCAGGTGTTTGCCAATACCATATCCCCTGGCGCTTGGATCAACAGCTAGCAATCGGAAACCCGCGGCATTTTGTTCCTTTGTTGCAATACCTCCAGACCCATAATATTGCATATCGCTAAAATAAACCACCCCACCTAGTATCTTACCCTCTGTAGAAACTGCCACTAGGAGTTCAGTCCCTGGTTTATAGGTGAATGTTCCTATATTCGAAAGCATTTGATAATATTCAGGTTGTTCCGATTGTTTAGGAAATCCCTCCAGCTGCGAATAAACTTCCACCATCAGTTTCCCGATCTCCTCAAACTCACCAGGCTCCGCATTTCTTATAGTATAATCAAGTCGATTCATAATTCAAAAGTACTGCAGACAATGATCAGGCTATGTTATTCAAGTTGGCTTCTTGCTATTACAAATAACGGCAACACATACGTTGCACAGGTACAAGCTCATGTGGTCATTTGTGTATGTGCTCTCTGTTAAAGGCCTAGCCCGGTGTCCTGCTATAAATCCTCTTTCTGCAAGAGTATTTTTTTGATTAGGACTATTTGCCCTAAGTGGTAATGAATATGTTCAATGATGCCATGAAGGTTTCGGTAATAGTTGCCGTATTTTTCATCCACAAAAATTTCCTCAAGTTTGTTCTCTGGTAAATGTTCTATCAGACCGGCAAAGTTTTCAGCCTCTTTCCACGTTAGATCCAGGAGGTTTTCCCAATCCGTTTGCGAGCGAACAGGTGGATGATTAAAACTATATTGATCCTTGGCATTCAGCGGTTCTCCCTGTAAAACTTTGGCAACTGCGTTTATATAATAATTGGTATGATAAACAAGAGTGGCAATCGTATTCAATGAATAAACCTGTGCGGTTGCTTGTTCCCAGGTTACATCTGCTAAAGTTTTTGTAAGGTCAACAGAAGTCCAGTTCCCTCCAAAATAGACTGCTCTTAAGTGTTGCGCTATTTGTGCAGGTAGATGCATGTTCTTGGTTTTGAATTGTGAAAGTGTAATTTAATGCAGACAAGGATAAGCGAAAATTTAAATGGGTTTGGCCTCGGAACTTATATAATATATGAACCGCTCCTTTGAAATTTGCTAATGAAAATTTATAATACTCTTTTTATGAAGCAATAGGATAGTTGGATTTAATAGTAAAATGGCGGGTTGATGATATTTCTTAATATTTCTTCAGATTTTATTCTTAAATTTTCAAGTAAATCGCTACAACACCAGCCACAGCCCTTAATACTAAATAACTAAGTATGAAATATATAACCTTATTTGCGCTTTTGGCTATTATAATCTCCTGTACACAGCGTAATAAACAACAACAGTCGGAAATTTCCCACCAGGACACTGTTGCTGCATTACCGGAAATTAAAGAATATGATTATCCTGTAAGGCTGAAACACTGGCAAATAGGTAATCATGAAAATATTAGAACAGTATTGAAAATGTATAAAGCCTGGGATGAAAAATCTATAAGTGAAATGAAATCATTGATAGCTGACAGTATGACTTATGATATGCCAGATGGAAGAAGAGGTAAAGCAGACCGGGATGCGATGATAGACAGGCTTCTCAAAAAACGTGCAGGATTGCAATTTGCATCCAATGATGTTATTGCTGCATTTCCGCTTAAAAATCTGGACGAAAATGAAGAATGGGTCATGGCGCTGGTCTATAATAAATGGGCTTATAAGGATAGGATTCGAGACTCAATGCTTTACCAGGATATCTGGAAAATAAAAGACGGGAAAATAAGTTATCTGTTGAGTCTTGAACAATCACCTTCGCGCGTTGGAGCTAAAACCTTGGAAAAAATGATAAACAGATGATTTGGGAAATCTAATCAAAGGGTTTTTTCTTCACTTTGGTGGAAGATAATATAGTTCATCAGTACAATACTTCATCATTCGTAGATTCAGTATACATACAGTATACTTAAAGTAGGGCTAGAGTATTCCAACAGCGTCCCTCCATTTCCTCTACTTACCCCATACTTACTCCATACCTAAGCCGTACTTTAGGTATACATCAGCCGTACCTAAGCCTAGGCTACTTCGACCATCTTTCGACTATCTTTCGACTATGCTTCGATCTGAATTGAGCAAATGCTCATAAATAAGGGGAAAACAACCTATAGGCAGAACGCCTTCAAAGCCCTGAACGGAGTCAATGGAACTGCGCCTAAAGGTACAAAACCAACCCCCACCTTCCAAGTTTTGATCCCCCTCCCTTAACTCTACAATCCAAACTCCGAACCTCAAACCTTAAACTTCAAATCCCCATATTCCGAAATCCCAAATCCCAAATCCGAAATCTCCTTAATCTTCCCTCCCCGTCTCTTCCTGTTAAAAAATACTTAAAGCCATTTTTTAAAGTAAATTCGACATGACAGTCCATGATAGTCACGTTGACAATTGCTAATACTTTTATGCGCGTTCTACTATAAATTGTGCGCCATATAGAAAAAATCTAACTATGCAAGCTATTTTAGGAGTTATCTTTCATTTTATTGGCGGTTTCGCCTCGGGCAGTTTTTATATTCCCTACAAAAAAGTTAGGGGTTGGGCTTGGGAATCTTATTGGTTGATCGGAGGTCTCTTTTCCTGGTTGATTGTTCCGCCATTAGCCGCTTATCTCACAATTCCAAACTTTGAAGATATTATCGCTGCTGCCGATGGCAGCACGCTCTTTTATACCTACCTCTTTGGTGTGCTCTGGGGTATTGGTGGCCTTACTTATGGGTTAGGAGTTCGTTACCTTGGTGTATCGCTGGGTAGTAGCATCATCCTCGGATTGTGCATGGTTTTGGGTTCCCTGGTTCCCTCAATTTATTACAATGTCTTTCCAAAAGAAGGTAAGGATACATTTAGCCAGCTCACCGGCACTTCATGGGGGCAGATCGTATTGTTAGGTTTGGCCATTTGTATTATCGGCATTATACTCTGTGGCCGTGCCGGTATGTTAAAAGAAAAGGAATTAACCAGTGGGGTCGCAAAAGATCCGCACGGTATGGTTGTAAAAGCCGAGTACAAATTCGGTTTAGGCCTTACCGTTGCAATCATCTCTGGCTTACTCAGCGCTTGCTTCAACTTTGGCCTCGAAGCTGGCAAACCTATGGCTGATGTGGCTAACGTACTTTGGCAAAAAGCAAATCCAGGCCAGGGCTCGTTCTTGTATCAAAACAATGTGACTTATGTAGTAGTTTTGTGGGGTGGTTTAACCACTAACCTTATCTGGTGTATGATGCTGAATGCTCGCAACCGGACTTTTGGTGACTATGCAGATAGCAAGGCGCCGCTTGCTAAAAACTACATCTTTTCTGCCCTGGCAGGTCTTACTTGGTTCTTACAGTTCTTCTTCTATGGCATGGGTGAAAGTAAACTGGGCAATGGTCCTTCTTCATGGATCCTGCACATGGCATTTATTATCCTGGTTGCCAACGCATGGGGGCTCATCCTGAAAGAATGGGGTGGCGTAAGCAAGAAAACAAAAACGTCAATTATCTTAGGTATCCTTGTCATCATCGCATCTGTACTGCTGGTAGGCTATGGTAACTCATTAAAACCTGATGCAGTAGCTGCATCTCATTAAAATAATGAATTGTGAAATGCCTGGTTAACATTTCACATGTATCGTCAATTGTATTCGAATATTCAACTATAAAGTAAACAAAATGTCAATCCAAACTTCAACCTTTAAGCATGTAAGCTATTTGTGGGACGAAGCCAAGGCAGCCGAACTGGCTGGCGATGAAGTGGCTCTTCTGATCTATCGTTCTAACCTCTTGGGAGCAGACCTGCGCCTGACCAACTATGGTGGTGGTAACACCTCCTGCAAGGCAATGGCCAAAGATCCCCTGACAGGTAACGATGTGGAGGTAATGTGGGTAAAAGGCTCTGGTGGTGACCTGGGCACATTGAAAAAAAGCGGACTTGCGGCTTTATATGTAGACCGCCTGCGCGCTCTTAAAAATATATATCGTGGCATCGAGCATGAAGATGAAATGGTAGAACTGTTCAACCACTGTATCTACGACCTTAATTCAAAAGCTCCTTCTATCGATACGCCTTTACATGGTTTCCTTCCTTTCAAACACATCGACCACTTGCATCCCGATGCAGCGATTGCAATTGCTGCCGCTAAAGATGGTAAGAAGATCGTGGAAGAGCTGTTTGGCGGCACAATGGGTTGGGTAGGTTGGCAAAAGCCCGGCTTCGATCTGGGGCTGCAATTAAAGCAGTGCCTGGACGAAAACCCTGGCATCCGTGGTATCTTCTTAGGATCTCACGGTTTGTTTACTTGGGGCGATACTGCTTACGAAAGCTATATCAACACGCTTGAAGTAATTGAGCGTTGTGCTGAATACCTGGAACAAAATATTGGTAAAAAACGCCCTGTTTTCGGTGGCGCTAAGATCCAGTCTTTACCTAAAGAAGAGCGCCTGCAAAAAGCTGCTGCTTTAGCACCCGTTCTGCGTGGCTTCTGCTCTTCTCAAACTAAAATGATTGGTCATTTCACCGATGACGATCGCGTACTGGAGTACATCAACTCCAACGACTTAGAGCGTTTGGCTCCTTTGGGAACTTCTTGCCCTGACCACTTCCTGCGCACGAAGATTTCTCCGTTGGTGCTGAACCTGGTTCCTGGTGAAGACCTGAGCGATGTGGCTGCTCTGAAAGCTAAACTGGCTCCTCAGTTCGACGAATACAGGAAGATGTATGCAGACTATTACAACACCTGCAAGCATCCAAACTCTCCGGCTATACGTGATGCCAACCCGGTAGTGATCCTGTATCCTGGTGTAGGTATGTTTACTTTCTCAAAAGATAAACAAACTGCTAGGGTGGCTGCTGAGTTCTACATCAATGCCATCAATGTAATGAAGGGTGCCGAGGCTGTTTCTGAGTACACTTCACTGCCTCGTCAGGAAGCTTTTAATATTGAATACTGGCTGTTGGAAGAAGCCAAATTGCAACGCATGCCTAAGCCAAAAGCATTAAGCGGACGCATTGCATTGGTGACCGGCAGCGGTGGCGGTATCGGTAAATCAATCGCTAAGAAATTTGCTGAAGAAGGCGCCTGCGTGATCATCAACGACATCAACCTGGAAAGAGTGCAAGCCACTACCGAAGAATTCAAAAAACAATTCGGTAAAGATGCTGTTGCTGCTACCTCATTGAACGTAACCGATGCTCAAAGCATTGAAAAAGCAATGGTAGACGCTGTACTGGCTTTTGGTGGTGTGGACCTGATCGTGAACAACGCTGGTATCTCTATCTCCAAATCTATTACAGATCATACAGAAGAAGAGTGGGACAGGCTGTACGACATCTTGGTAAAAGGTCAGTTCCTGGTTTCTAAAGCTGCAGTAGCTGTAATGCGCAAGCAAAACATCGGTGGCGATATCATCAACATCGTATCTAAGAACTCTGTAGTGGCTGGTCCTAACAACGCTGGTTATGGTTCTGCAAAAGCAGCACAAGCTCACCTGACTCGTTTGCTGGCTGCTGAATTGGGTGGCGATAAGATCCGTGTGAACACAGTAAACCCGGATGCGGTAATTGCTGATTCTAATATCTGGGCCGGTGGTTGGGCCGAAGGTCGTGCCAAAGCTTATGGCATTACCGTAGAAGAACTGCCTGCTTACTATGCAAAACGTACATTGTTAAACGAAGTGATCCTGCCAGAAGATATCGCCAATGCCTGCTTTGCTTTTGCAGGTGGCTTGATGAATAAATCAACTGGTAATACATTGAACGTAGATGGTGGCGTAGCAATGGCCTTTACAAGATAAAAAGACCATTTTGATTGATAAAAGTCACTAAGTTTTACAAAGCCAATACGTTCTTTTGTAGCTTGGTGACTTTTTAATTTATATATCATACTCCAAACCCCATTCTATGCAGCGAGTAGCTTTCAAAATGCAATTGTTCAAAGGTTTTGAAGAAGAATACAAAAAACGCCACGATGAGATTTGGCCCGAACTTCAGGCTCTGTTAATAGAAAGCGGCATCTCCGAATACTCTATCTTTTTGGACGAAACTACCAACAGCCTCTTTGGTTTCATGAAGGTTGCCGATCAGGAAGCAGTAGATAAATTACCGGAAAAACCTGTGATGCAACGCTGGTGGAAGTACATGGGAGATATCATGGCGTCAAATCCTGATAACTCACCCGTTAGTACCCCTTTGAAAGAAGTTTTTTATTTACCGTGATGACGCTCAAACGTGAAAGGGATTTCCTCATGTTGACATTTCATCTTTGAAGAATTCTCCATTCACCATTGACCATTCACGTTTTTTATTATAACCTGAAAATTATCAATCATTGTTTCTATGTTATTAGAGAAATACAAAATCGAAGAGTTCAACCAGGCTGGCTTGGCTGAGCACAAACGCAGATTTGACTTTGCTGCTTCCTATGTAAAAAACATTGATGAAGTATTACAAAAGTTAATCGACTTCCAGGTAGCTATCCCTTCATGGGCCCTGGGTACCGGTGGTACTCGCTTTGGTCGTTTCGCTGGAGGTGGTGAACCCCGTAGCCTGGAAGAAAAGATCGAAGACGTAGGTTTGTTGCATCAACTTAATAGGTCCAGCGGTGCCATTTCTTTGCACATTCCTTGGGACATTCCTCAGAACCCTGCTGCCATAAAAGCATTAGCTGCACAGCATGGCCTGAAATTCGATGCGGTAAACTCTAACACCTTCCAGGATCAGCCCGATCAGAAACTGAGCTACAAGTTTGGTTCTATGCAGCACGTGGACAAAGCCGTGCGCAAACAAGCGGTTGACCACAACATCGAAGTGATCAGGCATGGTATAGAACTGGGCTCTGAGTCACTGACTGTATGGCTCTCTGATGGTTCCAGCTTCCCTGGCCAGCTCAATTTCCGCAAAGCCTTCCAAAACACACTGGAAAGCCTGCAGGAAGTTTATGCTGCCCTTCCCGACAACTGGAAGATGTTCGTAGAATACAAAGCCTTCGAGCCTAACTTCTATTCTATGTCTGTTGGCGACTGGGGCCAGTCTTACCTCTATGCCTCTAAACTGGGTGAAAAAGCTTATACGCTGGTTGACTTAGGACACCACCTGCCCAATGCCAACATCGAGCAGATCGTTTCCCTCCTCCTCATGGAAGGTAAACTGGGTGGCTTCCACTTCAACGACTCCAAATATGGTGATGATGACCTGACGGTAGGTTCTGTAAAGCCTTACCAGCTGTTCCTGATCTTCAACGAACTGGTAGAAGGTATGGATGCAAGAGGTATGAACCATGCTACCGATCTGGGTTGGATGATCGATGCTTCTCATAACGTGAAAGATCCGCTGGAAGACCTGCTGCAATCGGTAGAAGCGATCATGATTGCTTATACCCAGGCGTTGCTGGTTGATAGAAAAGCACTGGCTGAAGCACAGCAAGCTAATGATGTAGTTCGTTGTCAGGAGATCCTCCAAACTGCTGCCCGTACAGACGTTCGCGCTATTGTGGCAGAAGCCCGTCTGCGTAGTGGTGGCGCCCTGCAGACCCTGCAGGCTTTCCGTCAACTGGAACTCCGCAAGGCTCTGATCGGAGAAAGAGGCCTGAAAGCCGTTTCCACAGGACTGTAAACCTTAGATGACAATACTTAACTCTGCAGAATTAGCCGGATTTGTTGAATATCCGGCTAATTTTTAATCATATCCCTACTTTTGCTCCAATTAGCTTTGGACAGAACTATTGAAACGAAGAGAAATTCCGACCATCTCTAATTTCAAATTTCAAATTGCAACGCACTAATGAGCACTCCTGTTATCGCGATATTTGATGTTGGTAAAACCAACAAAAAACTGTTTTTGTTCGACGAGAACTACCAGATGGTTTATGAGCAGTCGGCCAAGTTCATCGAAACTGTGGACGAGGATGGTTTCCCTTGTGACAACTTGGAAAACCTGCGCCTATCGGTCTTTGATTCCCTGAGGGCTGCCTTCAGCAAAAAGGAATTTCAGATCAAGGCCATCAACTTTGCCACCTACGGTGCTTCCTTTGTCTACATTGATGAAGAAGGCAAGCCTCTTACCCCTCTGTATAATTACCTGAAGCCTTATGATCCCGCGCTTCAAAAACAGTTTTACGACACTTATGGTGGTGAACAGCAGTTTTCTATGCTCACAGCTTCTCCGGTTCTTGGCAACCTTAATTCCGGGATGCAACTCTACCGCATGAAATATGAGAAGCCGGATGTGTACGCTAATATAAAATATGCACTGCACCTGCCCCAGTACATGAGTTACTTACTTACTGGACAGCCGGTTACCGATATTACTTCCATTGGTTGTCATACCAACCTTTGGGACTTTACTAAGAATGATTACCACGAATGGGTATACAAAGAAGGTATCATAGAAAAATTGGCTCCCTTGGTTCCTTCTGATTCTGTATTAGCACCCACATTCCCAGGCACTGGCTACAGTGTAGGCATTGGTCTGCACGATAGTTCCTCTGCCCTGATTCCTTACCTGGTGAGCTTTCACGAGCCCTTCATGCTCATCTCCACAGGCACTTGGTGCATCAGCATGAATCCGTTCAACAACACGCCGCTTACTGAAGAAGAACTGAAAAGTGACTGCCTGGCGTACCTCACTTACAAAGGACAGCCGGTAAAATCTTCCCGCCTCTTTGCTGGTTACGAGCACGAGCAGCAGGTAAAAAGGATTGCCGAGCATTTTAATGTGGATACAGCCAAATACAAAACTGTTGGTTACGATCCTGAAATCATAGCCAAACTGAAAGGCCGCAGCGATGCAGGCTTGACATCTGTAAGTAAAGACGGACTCAAGGAATCTCCATTCGCACAAAGAGACTTGGCTTCTTTTAATACTTATACAGAAGCTTATCACCAACTCATCTTGGACTTGGTAACCGCCCAGAAGGCTTCCACTGAGCTGGTGATGAACAGTAGCGTAAAAAGATTGTTTGTGGATGGCGGCTTCAGCAAAAACCCCATTTACATGAACCTGCTCGCAGCAGCTTTTCCAAAGCTTGAGATATTCTCCGCTTCCATGGCACAGGCTACAGCAGTAGGCGCAGCATTAGCTATCCACTCAGAGTGGAACAGCAAACTATTACCAACAGATATCATTGAATTAAAATACTATTCAATTACTCAAGACGTTAGTCTATGACCGTAGGTTTATTTATCCCATGTTATGTAGACCAGTTTTACCCGCAGGTAGCAAAAGCCACTTTGTCACTGCTCGAAAAACTTGGTGTGAATGTAGTGTTCCCAATGAATCAAACCTGTTGTGGCCAGCCAATGGCCAATTCCGGCTTTGAACACCTCACTCATGGCTGCAACAGCCTTTTCATCAAAAACTTCAAAGACTTCGATTATATCGTTTGTCCTTCCGGTAGCTGTACGCTTCATGTTAAAGACCACTTACATGATGAAGAGCATGAAGAAATAGCAAAAGCCATCCGCGGCAAAGTGTACGAACTCACCGAGTTCCTTACTGACGTTCTAAAAGTAGAAAAGCTGGATGCTAAATTCCCATATAAAGTGGGTATGCACCAAAGCTGCCATGGACAAAGAGGCCTGAAGCTGTCTCAAATGACCGAATTAGTGGCGCCTCCATTCTCTAAGCCCGAAAAGCTGTTGCGCATGGTAGAAGGTGTCGAGATCATCCAGCTCAGTCGTAAAGATGAATGTTGTGGCTTTGGTGGAACATTTTGCGTTGCCGAGGAAGCCGTGTCTGTAAAAATGGGTAAAGACCGTGTGGAGGACCATGTAAGCAATGGTGCACAGGTAATAACTGGTGCTGATATGAGCTGCCTGATGCACATGGAAGGAATCCTGCGCCGACAGAAAAGCCCCGTCAAGGTGATGCATATCGCAGAAATCCTTAATGGAGATATTGAGAGCTTAAATTGATGACTGGGAATAAGTCTTATTAAAAGTATTTTGTTCAAGTATATGAAAAAAGATCACGCTGCCCTCGCCGATAAATTCAACCAGGATGAGCCTCGGGTGGATTGGCATGATGAAACCTTGTGGTGGATTCGACAGAAGAGAGATAAAGCCGCTTTCGGAATCCCGGAATGGGAAGAACTGCGCGAAACTGCCTCTCGCATCAAATTCAACGTACTTTCTAACCTCTCCCAATACTTGGAACAGTTCGAGAAAGCTGCGTTAGATAATGGTGTTCAGGTTCACTGGGCCGCAGATGGAGAAGAGCACAACCGCATTGTTCATTCAATCTTGCAAAAGCACGGAGTGGACAGGCTCGTAAAAAGCAAGTCCATGCTTACGGAAGAATGCCACCTGAACGAGTACCTTCAGGAGCATGGCGTGGAGGTAATCGACACCGATTTAGGCGAACGCATCGTCCAATTAGCCAAAGAGCCGCCGAGCCATATAGTACTGCCTTGTATTCACTGGAAAAAGGAAGAAATAGGGGAGTTGTTTCACCAACATCTGGGGACTCCAAAAGGAAATGCAGATCCTCAATACCTCACCAATGCAGCCAGGCTGCACCTGCGCGAAAAGTTCCTGACCCGTAAACTTGCTATTACTGGTGTCAACTTCGCAGTAGCAGAAACTGGTGAAATGGTGGTATGTACCAATGAGGGTAACGCGGATATGGGTGCTCATCTTGCAGACGTGCACATCGCCTGTATGGGGATCGAGAAAATTATTCCGCAAAGAAAGCACCTCGGGGTATTTCTGAGACTGTTGGCGCGAAGTGCAACCGGGCAACCAATAACTACCTACTCAAGCCATTTTAAAAAACCACGCAAGGGGCAGGAAATGCATATTGTATTGGTGGATAATGGTAGAAGCCGCCAGCTGGGACGCCCCGAATTCCGTAATTCATTGAAATGTATCCGTTGCGGTGCATGCTTTAATACTTGTCCTGTTTACAGGCGAAGTGGTGGTCATAGCTACCATAATGCAGTGGCAGGTCCTATCGGTGCTATTCTCGCCCCCAACCTGGATATGAAGAAGAATGCCGACCTGCCGTTTGCTTCTACACTTTGTGGTTCTTGCAGTAACGTTTGCCCGGTAAAAATTGATATCCACGACCAACTATATAAATGGCGACAGGTACTGGTAAAAGATGGCTACGTGAGTAGCGCAAAGGCTGCCAGTATGAAGGCTATGGCAGCTACGCTCTCTAACCCTGCACTGTTTAAAATCGCAGGAAAACTGGGACGCTGGACCATCAAACACGCTCCTTTTGTGGTGAATAACGGATTAAACCCATGGTTCAAAAACAGGGAAATGCCCGAACCTCCAAAGGAATCCTTTAGAGAGTGGTATCAAAAAAATAGATCCGGTACACCGCAGCCCTCTGCAGGCAGGGAGCCGCAATACAAAGAACCTTCAAAGTCAAAAATTCCCCATTAATTGAATAAAGATGTCTGCAAACAACAAAAGTATGAATGATCTAAACTCCTCTTTAAGGGGTGGGGGTAGCCGGGAGCGCATATTGACAGCAGTGAAGAAAAACCAGCCAGAATTGATGACGCTACCTGTTGTTAAAAACTTCCCGCAGGGCTTCAGCAGTCCTGTTGAAAAGTTTAGCGAGGTACTGAAAGGCATTGGTGGTAGTGTTTACGAAGTAGCAAATTATACTGAAGTACTCCATATACTAACAGCTAACTTTCCCGGAGCAAATCGTATCATGTCCACAGTACAGGAGCTTTCCTCTATCAATAAAGGGGATACTGGCTATGAGGATCCCCACAGCCTTGAAGATGTAGACCTTGCTGTTATTTCATCACCTTTAGCAGTAGCTGAAAATGGTGCTGTGTGGACGATGGATAGCCTGGTGCCTCAACGCGTGCTGCCTTTTATTTGCCAGCACTTGGCAGTGATTGTAAATAAGGAAAATTTGGTTTCATCAATGCATGAGGCCTATGATAAAATTGGAAATGCAGATTATGGTTTTGGTGTTTTTATAGCAGGTCCTTCTAAAACAGCAGATATTGAGCAATCATTGGTGCTAGGTGCCCACGGTCCCAAAAGCATGACCGTCTTCTTGATAGGATAATGTTAGGGTGACAGATGGTAGTTATAAAACTTCTACCATCTGTCATCTATCATCTTTTCTCTTCATCCCGCCTCCTCCAACATCAACATATCCGACCTTACACAGCCCTTGAACTTGGGCTTCGTCTTCTTCTGAAGGTCATAATAAACTTCTACAAAGAAATTATCGATCCTATAAAGGATGACCTTGTATCCATGTATGATATTTTCGCATAACATTATGCCTTTAAAGCACACTAACTCGTCTTTCCCAATCTCACTCAGGCACACAAAATCACGAAGTGTCATAACAGTTGATTTAAATAGAAGGTTTTAGTTTAAAAGAGATGATATGTTGATGTTTGTTAAGTAGGGTTCCAACTCATCTACACACTCGAAGCTTTTTATCCAAACAATCTCATCACTTTCACGGATAAAAAATATCTCTACATAGAACTTGTCTATTTGGAAAAGGTAAACGCAAAATGCATCAGTAGTGCGGTCTGCAACAAATGCTCCTCTTTGAAGCAGAGCTCTTCGTTGCTTATCCTGCGCAAGCGCTTTAAAGTGATGGAGCGTCATTAGTTTTTCTTTAGCAAGACTAAATTTGCATCAAAGTAAATGCCATATTCGCCGGCGAAATATAATTCTAATATCAAGGCTTACTAAGTTATATAACAATTATCAAGTTCTGACATTCCAATATGCCAATATTTTAAAATCACAATATCTCTAACGCCCAATATTAAATTCATTGTCTTCTGGCTCAAAATTTATCCTGCACAGGTTTATGAAAAATACATTTACCACTTTGAGTTTTGATAATTGGGCAGAATATAAAAGTTTCGTGGATGAACTTTCAGAAAACTGGGCATTTCGTGGACAGGCTGATGCAACACCAGGGAGCTCCCACCCGCCTGCTTGATTTTACTAAATCACCATTTATTGCAGCTTATTTTGCTTTCGAACACTGTACGTCAAGGCGTGATTACAATATTGCTATTTGGGCAATCAACTTTTCTTATCTCAGGCAAAGATCTCTGGAAGTACTTTCACAGCAATTTGCAGAAGAATTGAAGCTTTCAAATAATCTCATCAATGAGGAGGTATTTGAAAAAATCTTTTACCTCAACAAATTATACCTCGTATTTCCAGTAGAACCTTTCCGCTTGAACAGGAGATATTCATTGCAGCAATCCATTTTTGTAAGTACTGGCACCTCCGAAGTTCCTTTCATGCGTCAGCTGTCTTTTTTGGAAGATGCAATGGAACCAGGCAGTTATAAAAATAGAAATGCCTGTAAGAATGCGAAAGGAAGCTTTGAGAAATCTGCAGCGGATGAATATCAATAGAGCCTCGCTCTTTCCTGACCTGGATGGTTATGCCGCTTCCCTCAAATTACGCTACAACAGTCTGAAGATACCGGAGGAAGTCCTGAAACAACAATTAAAATTGCTGGAAGATGAAGGCTTTAAGCTGATGCCCTAGTACCTATTAGTTGCCGATGTTTTTCCCGCTTTTATCTATAAAAACAAATTATTTATCGAAATAAATTGAAAACACATGCCTTTTTCTGCCTTTTCTGTTGTAAATTGCGATTAAAGAAGATTGAAAGACGTGAAAGGGCTGTATATTTTAAATATTATTAATTTTTCTTTTATTAGCCATCCTGCTGGCGGTTGGTTCAAATCTGGCAAAGCTGATAAAAATAAGCGAAGAGGTCAGAAAGGAAGATCTGCTGCTTTGTCTCCAGACAGTTTTCATTTGAGAGGTAGCTCTAGTAGCAATAGCCGTTCTAATCCGGCGCCATAATTCAAAGGATTTATAATGAGAAAGTAAGCTGTATCTTTATGATACAGTTTTTTTATGGGTGTTTGGAAACAAATTGCTGAATATTTATATATACGTAAACCTGATCCTGACCGGCCTAAGTCGCTGTTTGTTAAATACATGCATGGCATCAACCGCCTCAGTATCTTTCTCTTTATTATAGCACTGATCATCCTCGCTATCAAACTGCTGAGGTAATCAGAGATATTTCTACATTACGAAATCTACAATTATCCTTGCCGCTTTTTCAGATGAATTTCCTCCTTGCTGAAGCAAGTTGCTCAAACTTCGATAATCTTCACTGATCTGCTGGATGCGCTCCTTATTGTGTAAAATAGTTTCCAACTCCCTTACCACGTTTTCTTTAGTCAGTTCATGCTGGATCAACTCTTTCACTATCATTTTATCCATAATCAGGTTCACTAGCGAAATATATTTCACCTTAATGAGCCGCTTAGCAATTTCATAGGAAATGGCCGACCCCTTATAACATACTACCTGGGGCACACCAAACAATGCTGTTTCTAATGTCGCCGTTCCTGATGTTACAAGCGCTGCAGTTGACCTAGACAGCAGCCTGTAAGTGTCTCCCTTTACAGTTGTAACATGGGGATAGCCTTTAAGAAACTCGTTGTAAAAGTTGTCATCAAGCGATGTTGCCTTTGCCACAACAAACTGGTAATTGGGAAAAGCTTTGGATGCTTCGAGCATAATGGGAAGCTTCTTGGCTATTTCCTGCTGGCGGCTGCCGGGCAATAGGGCCACAATTGGGTGTTCCTTATCTTTTTCGACAGGATTGTTTTGGAGGAATTCTTTGACAACTTGGGCCAGCGGGTGCCCCACAAACTCTACTTTATAATTCCATTTATTCTCGTAATACTCTTTTTCAAAAGGTAGGATTACCAGCATCTTATCCACCACGTCTCTGATTAGTTTGACACGGCTTTCTTTCCACGCCCATACCTGCGGTGAAATGTAATAGATCACTTTAATCCCCTGCTCTTTGGCCCATTTGGCAATGCGTAAATTAAACCCTGGGTAATCAATGAGCACAAGTACATCGGGCTTGAATTGTAAAATATCTTCCTTGCAAAACTTGAGATTATTGAGGATAGTAGGTAGGTTTTTGATAACTTCTGCAAAACCCATGAAAGCCAGATCCCTGTAATGTTTCACTACTATACCACCTGCGGCTTGCATTAAATCGCCGCCCCAGCAACGAATATCAGCTTGGGCGTCAAGCTTCTTGAGTTCTTTCACCAAATTGCTGCCATGTAAATCTCCCGAAGCTTCTCCTGCTATGATATAGTATTTCATCTCTTGTAATTGCCGGCTAAAGATAAGGGGATTGCAGTAAGGACACATCTATTCAGAAGTTTAACTTTGGGCCAATGAAAAATAGAGAAAGGATCTTGCAGTCCGCGAATTTTAAGGGAGGTGCGTTTCAGAATCTTTCCAAAACTTCCGTTTTAGCCAAGGGGGTTACTTACTTTAAGATGATAAAAGATAGTCTCAACAAGCCTGAAGATGTCAAGCCACCAGTAGCGCTTCCCTCTGTAAAAACAGATTTAAAATCAATACAGTCTGAAAAACCAGTTATTATTTGGTTTGGCCATTCTTCTTACTTCATTCACATGAATGGTATCAATATATTGGTAGATCCTGTTTTTAGTGGGTTTGCTTCTCCTTTTTCATTCATGATAAAAGCATTTCCTGGGTCAGATGTTTATACGGCCGATGATCTGCCTGCCATTGATATCCTCATTTTAACACACAACCATTATGACCACTTGGATGTAAAGACCATTTCGAATATCAGGAACAAGGTTAAATCTTGTTATGTCCCCTTAGGTGTTGGTGAAAAGCTTGAAAGACTCGGATTGAATGATCGCCTGATAACTGAATTGGATTGGTGGGAATCTGAGGACGTAAGAAATGGTATTGAATTGACCGCAACCCCTGCCAGGCATTTTTCTGGCAGAGGCTTTAGGCGCGGCGGCTCCTTGTGGACTTCATATGTATTGAAGATTTTTGGATACAACCTCTATCTGGGTGGTGACTCTGGCTATGATAGCCACTTCAAAGAAATAGGGGATAAGTTTGATTCTTTTGATTTAGCTATTTTGGAATGTGGTCAATACAATGCCAATTGGCCACAAATTCACATGATGCCCGAAGAAGCTGTTCAGGCTTGCATTGATCTTCGAGCGGCAATGCTTTTCCCTGTGCATTGGGGTAAATTTGCCTTATCTACCCATTCATGGAATGAACCCATTATAAGAGTAGCAAAGGCTGCATTAGAAAAAAAAGTCGCCTTTACAACGCCAATGATTGGAGAGCCCATAATCATCAATGAGCATTATCCCCACGCCACATGGTGGAATTTGTGATCCGGTCAATTCAATAACTTCAGCAACAAAAAGAGAACACCATAGACGATCGTAATAATAAAGATGCCTTTGGATGTTTGATACTTATTGTTATTGATGTATAGTGTAAAAAGCCCGATATTGGCTACAATGCACCAGGCTGCAAAGAAGGTGATAAGCCTGCTTTCTTCGCCAATTGCTTTGATAAACTCAGAAACAGGATAGCTGGAAAACTTCATGAAATAAAGTAATACAACAACAAATAGTGGCAGCAAAAAGCCAAGCAGTATTCCTAGTTTTAGGTTGTCTTTTTTAAGAATCAAATTTCCAGGTTTTTTCAAGTTTCTCTTTTAAACTGTAATGTGTAAGGTCAAACTGAACAGGTACAATGCTTACATAATTATTAGCTAATGCCCATACATCTGTATCGTCACCTTCATCAAAATTCACAAATTCTCCGGTAAGCCAATAATATTTTCGGCCATGTGGATCATGGCGTTCAATAAAGTCTTCTTCATATTTCGCATAGGCTTGCCTGCAAATTTTTACCCCTTTGATCTCCTCTGGCCGTGCACTGGGTATGTTCACATTCAGTACCGTATGCTTGTCAGAAGGTGTGCTAAGCATTTGTTCAATAATCATCCTGGCATACTTCCGGGCTGCTGTGAAATCAGCTTCCAGGCTGTAATCAAGCAAAGAAAATCCAATTGAGGGAATGCTTTCTATTGCTGCTTCAACAGCTGCCGACATAGTGCCCGAATAAATTACATTAATACTGTGATTAGCGCCATGATTGATCCCGCTAATGCAAATATCTGGTTTGGAATGCAATACTTTATCAACTGCAAGCTTTACACAATCTACTGGGGTGCCAGTGCATTGATAGGCTTCAATGTCACCAAAGATGTTCACTTTATTCAATCTTAAGGGAATTCCTATGGTAATGGCATGTCCCATGCCTGATTGGGGCTTGTCTGGGGCTACTACAACTACTTTTCCAAGGTCTTTTACAGCTTCTATTAGGTTTCTGATTCCAGGTGCAGAAATACCATCATCGTTAGTGACTAGTATCACTGGTTCATGTTTGTCTTTTACCATCCAACACAAATTAGTATATGTCAATGAAATTAAATATCAGGAATGAGTTAAGGGTTCGGAACGCTTTACTTAAATCCTGCCACTCCAAAATTGGTTACTTTTTCCCCGTTCGCCAAAATTTGAACCAAATACTTATCAATAAGATCATTTTCTACCTCAAAACTCCAAATTAAAAAAATCTAAACTAAAAATGTCTAAATAAATTAGTATTTTGCAGCTAAATATATTAGTCTTATGGCTCTTGCTAATAAAAATATAAAGTACCTGCGTAAGCTGCGTGGCTGGACGCAAGAGGAGTTTGCCCAAAAACTGCGCATCAAAAGATCCCTCCTGGGCGCTTATGAAGAAGAAAGGGCTGAACCCAGGACAGAAGTACTGGAAGTAGTGGCCGATATGTTCAAACTGACATTGGATGAATTGATGAGGAAAGACCTGAGTGAAACAAAAGGCAGCTACATCGCCAAACGCAGGGCCCAAAAGCTGGCTTCAGGCCGCACCGATATCCCCTTCGTTCCGGTAAAAGCTGCAGCAGGTTACCTAAATGGTTACGCCGACCCTGAATTTATTGACGAACTGAATACTTTTACCCTGCCCATGCTCTCCGGCGGCGACTATAGGGCTTTCGAAATCATTGGCGATTCAATGATGCCTACTCCAAGCGGTTCTGTTATCGTTGGGGAGAAAGTGAATAGCCTCGAAGAGGTAAAGAATAACAATACCTACATCGTGGTTTCTAAAACAGAAGGCATCGTATATAAACGGATGCTGAAAAACAACCGCCAGAAAAATAAGTATACACTCGTTAGCGATAATCCTACATACCAGCCCTATACAATCAGTGCCGAAGATATATTAGAAGTATGGCAGGCCCAGATGATTCTTTCAAAAGCAAATACGCAGCTGAATTGGGACGTAAATCAACTGGCTAGCATCGTGAACAACCTGCAACAACAAGTAAGTGTGCTGAAAAAACGGATAAATTAGCAATCTCATTTATATAGGCGTGCCGGTACCAAAATAACTGGCACGCCATACTCTTCCAACTACTTCATCAACATCTCATTTTACATTCCCATTCCCTGCTTCCCACAAATACACAACTTCAATCACTATATTGCTACCATCTCTCATTCCCCTTTATTCTTTTATATGTTGTTTTTATAGCTATATACATTTCAATTCTTATTTTTTTTCTGTATAAATAACATTTCTGTTTTTAATACACTACAAAATTGGTAGAGAAACCCATGTTTTTTGCAGGTTTTTAATCATAAACTGCGAAAGTTATTATTTATGTAATGTGTACACTATATATTTGCTTTACCAAGCCGGCTTACTGACATATGAGAATATTCTTTTTGGTACTGTTAACAACAGTTTTCTTCCGTACTTTTTCTCAACAAAAACATATTCCTGCTATAAGGACTATGCAGCCTCCGGTATTGGATGGTAGCCTTGACGATTCAGTTTGGAAATCAGCTCCGGTTGCTACCGACTTTGTTCAATATATTCCCCTTAATGGATCCTCGGCTTCAGTACGTTCAGAAGTCCGTATTCTATATGACAACGATGCTGTTTATATAGGCGCATACTTATACGATGATGCTGCTCAAATAAGGCGGCAATTGACTGCCAGGGACGATGAGCAGCAGAAAGACGTAGACTTTTTTTCCTTATTCCTGGATACCTACAATGACCATCAGAATGCTTTTCAATTCCTGGTCACATCAGCCAACGTACAAACAGATGCAAAGCTTAATAATACCGACTTAAACGTTTTTGGAACTGGTGGTGACCGCTCTTGGGATGCTGTGTGGCAGAGTAAGACGGCTGTGACTGAAAATGGTTGGATTGCAGAAATTCGGATTCCTTATATTTCAATTCGCTTTGCCCGTAAAGATGTACAGACTTGGGGCATTCAATTCATGCGCTTTATGCGCCGCAATACTGAAACTTCTTTCTGGAACCCCGTAGATCCTAACACAGCCGGCTTTGTCAACCAGTTTGGTAATCTGGACCTCCTGCAAAATATTCAACCACCCCTTCGCCTAAGTTTGTCGCCTTATTTATCAGGTGGTATTAGGTTAAATCCTGATGGCTCTGCTCGTGATCTGGAATTTCTGCGCAATGGTGGTATGGATATAAAATTCGGTATCAATGAAAGCTTTACGCTCGATGCTACACTGATCCCTGATTATGGTCAAACCGTTTCTGATAATGTGGTAAATAACCTTTCTCCATTCGAAATAAAGTTTGATGAGAATAGACCCTTTTTTACAGAGGGAACCGAATTGTTCAACAAGTCAGGATTGTTTTATTCAAGGAGAATTGGGAGCACACCATCAGGCTATTATAATGTCTCAGACTTCGAATCGGCAAATCCTGATTGGAAAGTGAAGAATAATCCTTTTGTAACCCAGCTTTACAACGCATTCAAACTGTCTGGCCGTACAGATAAAAAAATAGGTATAGGAGTCTTTAATGCCTTGGCTGCACCTATGAAAGCTCGTTTATACAATGAGACAACTGGAAAAGATACAACCCTCTTGACCGACCCCTTAACGAATTATAACATCATTGTACTGGACAAGGCGCTGAAAGGACGGTCATTTATAACATTTACCAATACCAATGTGATACGCGAAAACACAGGTCGTGATGCTAATGTTTCTGGTCTGGATTTCGCATTTTTCAATACTTCAAACCGGTATTCCATTTCAGGCAGCGCCCGGAAAAGTGACATCCTGGGAAATACACCATATTCAGGCTTTACTTCTACTGCTTTTGATACCATTCATACTGATCAAGGTATTTTTTTAAAGCCTTACAGTGGCTATCTGGCTAAGTTAAAGCTGGGGAAAGTAAGTGGTAAGTTGCAATATTCCCTTGCGGGGAAGATTACTTCCGACAAATATGATCATAATGATCTTGGCTATTTGGGATACGCTAATAATATCGTTTATTCAGGTGGTATAAGTTATAACCAATACCAGCCAACAAATACATTTGTTAATTATTCATACAGTTTAAATGTAATCGGTAGCTGGTTGTATAAGCCATATGCCTTTTCTAGCTTTGATATCAATACGACCGCATTTTGGTTGTTTAAAAACATGTGGGATGTTAGCCTGACTTTTGGTGGAGAACCATTCTGGAAAGACGATTATTATGAATTGAGAACGCCAGGCAGACGATTGAAGATTCCCAAATATTTTTATACCCTATTGAATGGAAGCACAGATAGCCGCAAGCGTCTGTTTGCAGAATACAAATTTTCTTTTGCCGAAGCTGCAATGCCCAACAATCCATATGTTAGTATCAGTACCAACCTTCGCTACCGCTTCAACAATAAGTTTTCATTAACCTGGGGCTATACACGTAATTACGATCAAAATCAGGTAGGGTATGTTACCAGGGAAGCGAATGGGGAGCCCGTTGCCGGCTTTCGCAATGTCAAAGAGTTGACAATGATAGCTTCCGGTATTTATAATTTCACGCCCAGGATCAATTTTACTTTCCGTACGCGCCATTATTGGAGTTCAGTACACTATAACAACTTTTTCCACGTGAAAGATGATGGTTATTATGAGCCGCGTTCCTTTATAAGTGGCAGAGACTATAATTTCAACGTATTCAATGTAGATGCCTTTTTTACCTGGGATTTCAAACCCGGTAGCAGCATCATCGCGGGATGGGAGAACTGGCTGGGGAATGACTTCACTGTTTCAGATTATCAAAACAACAATTGGCACTACTACAGGAACTTCAAAAACACGATTGACCTTCCTCACGGAAATGAACTGACATTAAAAATCATATACTTCCTTGATTACAACCAAATACGAAAACGGAAATAACGAAACAATATCTCAATATCCCAACACTTCACAGCTCAAAAACCTCCTTCGCTACCTTGAAAGTATTACAATGTGCTTCCACAATTGTTTTAACCAGGGGAGAATAACCGCCTCCCATTGCTACAACGCATGGAATACGATGCTCTTTTAGTGTTGAGAGAACCACTTCATCCCTTTGTCTGCAACCGTTGATACTTACTTTAAGCTTGCCGAATTTATCAGTCGACAAAATGTCCACACCGGAAAGATAAAATGCAAAGTCTGGTTGCACCTTTTCAAGAAGCTGCGGCAGCGATCGATGCACGATATTTAGATACTCGGCATCCTCAATGCCATCCGGCAGTTCAATATCCCAATTACTCTTTTCTTTATGAAAAGGATAATTATTCTTGCCATGCATGCTGAATGTGAAAACCCGTGGTTCGTGTTCAAAGATCTTTGCTGTACCGTTACCCTGGTGTACATCTAAATCAATAATGAGAATTTGTTTTGCCAAACCATTGTGCAGTAAATAATTGGCAGCTACGGCAAAGTCATTCAGCAGGCAAAAGCCTTCTCCTTTTTGAGCAAAGGCGTGGTGCGTGCCGCCGGCGACATTCATTGCAATACCATTTTCAAAGGCATAGTGGCAACAATCAATTGTCCCTTGGGTGATCATCAATTCTCTTTCTGTAAGTTGAGGCGATTGCGGAAAGCCAATATGGCGTTGCTCGCGGGCTGAAAGGGTTTGCTTCTTTAGCTTGTTTAAATATTCCTTCGAATGTGTCCATAAAACGACTTCGTCTGGACAAAGGCCCGGATTAAATAGGTTATCCTGTTTGATAACCCCTTCATACAGCAATTGGCCCGGTATGAGTTCGTATTTCAACATAGGAAAACGGTGACCCTCAGGTAGCGGATGCGCATAAATAGGATGGAAGGCAATATGCAGCTTGCGGTGTTTCATTACATTCGAATAAGACTGTTCTCAACTACAGCAAAAACAGATTCAGCTTTTGAAGATTCAACAATAGCCAGGCCGGTAAACTTACTATAAGCAGGAAGAATGCAATGGTCTTTGGCAAAATAAAAGCACGGAAAGCGAAGGCTCTGCCTCGCCAACCCATGGATGACAATGCCTGGGTGCAAATGACCGCAAAAAGTATATATGGCTTTTTTTCCCTGGCAGTGTTCATGTGTAAAACAAAAATTATTGATAATGAGATCATCATCCCATACTTCAATATCAGCCTCTTTATACCATTCATCATGCAAAATATCATGGTTGCCCCTGACTAAATGAAAGTGGGCCGCAAAATCACCACGCCAGCGTTTAAACCATTCCAGTTCCTGGTTAGCCTTGCTATGAAAAAGATCGCCAACAGCAATGATTTGCCTTGGCTGAAAATACTGTAACAAATTCACCAACCGCTGCATATCCTCTTTATATATAGCCTGCGGCACGGCAATCCCCGCTTTCCTGAAATGCCCGGTCTTTCCAAAATGCAAGTCCGATAAAATAAGGGCTCTTTCTTCTTCCCAGAAAATAGCCCTTAGCGGCGAGAGCCATAAAGTCTGATTCTTGATCTTATGTAAAACCGGCGGTTGCATCAGGTGCAAAGGTAAGTTAGGACACTGAGCGTGTTCCTTGCCCAAAATGTGGAAGATGTGTTTTGGTTCGGTTTATGTAATTAATTAATTCTTAAAAAAAGTTTAAAAAATAATATTAGCATCAGTAATAATAATTAATTAAATACATATATTGTGAGCGAACCATTCTTCTATCACCTAAACACCAGCCATATGAAACAACTTAAAATTCTGACTGGCATCACTATCACTTTTGCTATTCTGTTTACTGCCTGTAAAAAAGATATTTCAACTGACACCAGTGTTGCTCCTCAAGTAGTAAAAGCAGACAGACTTGCTGTAGTAAGTCCCTCAACTAAAATTTCTCCTGCACTTAGAGATAAACTTGCCAAAATGCCTGCCGGCTATGAAAAACGATTGGCAAATAATCCCGTTCTTTCATTAAAGATCCAATCTGAATATCATGAAATGGCGCTTAAAGCCATGAATGTAGTTGAGTCAACTCCTTGTGATGGGAACACACTTCTTTACCAATGGCTGGACAAGCAAATTGCAGATTGGGATGGGGAAACTCTTTTCTGGGCTGCAATCTCCGGTATGTTATCCTTCCCTTCCTATGATGCTTTATTTTTTGAAAATAGTTCTGCGAACCAGTTTTTTGGGGTGAACCAGGAATATACTCATAGGGTAACTAAAACTTTCGGGGATCTGCAACGTTTCTGGAATATTCAATCCAATAGCATTGTATTGGATGCTGTGCATGGAAATATGCTGCATGATAGAAATAAGTTGATTAGAATGGATATGATTCTTTTTGGTGATAGTCAGGAGGCTGCGGAGTATTGGGCCGACCTGATAATGATGTTGGTAGAAGAAGTGCCACAATACAGGAATGGCAATCACCCTATTTTCACCTTTAATGCCTATGCCCAGTCTACATTTGATTTTCCTCCTTATGGAAAAATCCCTGACAAGATTGTAATTGGGGATGGGATTATGGAAGCTTTTAGCGCCATAGGTTATGCAGATGTCGCTCCACAGGCTATAGCAGCCCATGAATTCGGGCATCATATCCAGTATCAGTTACATTTATTAGATGGTCAAATCAGTCCTGAAGCTACACGCAAAAGCGAGTTAATGGCTGATGCCTATGCTGCTTACTTCCTATCACACTCAAGAGGGGCTTCCATGCAATGGAAAAGGGTAAAACAATTCTTGCAAGTATTCTTTAACATAGGCGATTGTGCATTCTCCGATGATAGTCACCATGGCACACCTACCCAAAGAATTGCTGCAGCCGAATGGGGATATCAGGTTGCTGAAAATGCACGTAAACAAGGGCATATATTGCCAGCCCAGAAATTTACTGCACTCTTCAACGCTCAATTACCCATGATTTTGAAACAATAACAATTGGCCATTATGCGCTGATGCTCTCCGCCTATGGCGGACCGGGGGTTAACTTTCTAACTGCTGCTGCATCTTCCTTACCCTGTCCTCCAGTTTCTCAGATGTCAGGTTTTCCCGTAAACTATCCACTTTAATTGGAAAGCAGAAGGGCGTAAGCCGTTTAGGATACGTAATAACAATCCTTGAGCGCTGTATGCGCTCCAACATCTGCCGTAGGCGCACTTCTTCCATTTGTTGATCAAATACCTCTTGGAAAGCCTGCCGCAGCAACACGTGATCCGGTTCATATTCACTGAACACATTAAATATCAAACCGGCCGAGGACTGCAAATGCCTTGCTTTTTTATATTCACCGGGGTAGCCTTGGAAGATCAGACCACCAATAACAGAGATATCTCTGAACTTCCGCTTGGCCATTTCTGTCGCATTCACACTATGTTGAATATCTTCCATTAAATTGTCTGAGGAAAAAAGTTCATAGGCGTTGCTGTCATCCAGCGGGATTGGCTGGTCGCTAAGCAATTCAAAACCATAGTCATTCATCGCTATAGAGAAGGTGATAGGAGTGATCCTGGAAATCCGGTAGCCCAACACCGCCGCCATTGCCTCATGCACCAGTCGCCCTTCAAAAGGATAGACAAAAAGGTGAAAACCATCCCTTGTCTCGATTTGTTCAATCAGCAACTCATTAGGAGCCGGTACGAGCGATAACTTTTGTTGCACTTCAAATAACGGCTGCAAAACGCTCAATTCAATTTCATCACCATTCACCATCCCTGCCTTTCCAAACGCCTCCCTCAACACCTTCCCCAAACTCGCCGATAAGGGAAGTCTGCCGCCCATCCAACTCGGTACGATAGATTTCTTGGCATTCGACTTTTTAACAAGGGCCGTCATTTCTTTGATCATGACAAGTTCCAACTGTCTTCCCGCTAATGTAAAGCTATCACCAGGCTCTAAACGCGAAAGGAAGCTTTCTTCCACCATCCCCACATAGCCTCCTGTAATGAATTTTACCTTCAGCATAGAGTCGCTTACAATGGTACCAATATGCAGCCGGTGACGCATGGCTATTCTTCGGCTTTTGATCCTGTAAATGCCATTTTCGATCTCTACTTTCTTGTATTCGTCATACTGTTGCAATGCATTCCCTCCTAAAGTAATGAAGAAGAGAATCTCCCTCCATTCCTCTTCCGTAAGTTCTGAGTAGCAATGAGTAGATTTCACCTCACTGAAGATCTCATCCGGTACAAAACCTTCTCCAACAGCAAGTGTGCACAGGTATTGAATCAATACGTCATAACACAGGATCATGGGCTCTCTGCTTTCTATAAACTCCTCTTCAATCGCCGACTTCAGAGCTGCTGCTTCTACCAGTTCTAAAGAATGCGTAGGCAGAAAATAGATCTTACTCACTGCATCAGGCTGGTGACCACTTCGACCCGCCCTTTGTAGAAAGCGGGCAACACCCTTCGGAGATCCCACCTGGATAACAGTCTCTACTGGACGGAAGTCCACGCCCAGGTCAAGGCTGGCTGTACAAACAACTGCTTTTAATTTGCCTTCATGCAACGCCTCTTCCACCCAGTTGCGCAACTCACTTTCAATCGACCCATGGTGCAAAGCAATAGCTCCCGCCAATTCCGGGGCCACATTTAATAGCGTCTGGTACCATAGCTCACTCATACCGCGCGTATTGATAAATATGAGCGTAGTCCGACTTTGTTCAATAATGGGCAATACCTTCTTGGCCAGCTTAATGCCCAAGTGTCCCGCCCAAGGATACTTCTCTATTTCATCCGGTAAAATAGACTCCACCTCAATCGACTTCGATAAAGAAGCACGCACAATAATTCCATTTTTATTCAACCAAGGCTTTGCAGCGCTGCTGCTCCCCTTTAGGGGCTGGGGGTGTGTTATAGGCCTTAATAATACATCCTTTGCTTGCTCTAGATTCCCAATCGTTGCACTAATTCCCCATATCGACAGTCCTGGTTTATCTTTCAATTGCGCATTGCTCAATCCACAAATTCGACTGATCGCCAACTCCACCTGCACACCTCGCTTACTTCCCATCAACTCATGCCATTCATCAACAGCTATAACCTGCAGATTTTTGAAAATCTCAGGATAGCCTTTTTGAGTCAATAAAAGGTGCAGACTTTCAGGTGTGATGATCAATACTTCCGGCATTTGCCGCTTTTGCTTTTGGCGGTCGGCAGTTGAGGTATCTCCACTGCGAATGCCTACCTGCCATTGCATACCCAATTCTGCAATCACCTCCTCCATGGCCCTTCCAATGTCCTTTGCCAATGCTCTTAGCGGAGTGATCCAAATGAGGAGTAGTCCATTCTTCCCCTTTGATTGGTAAGTCTTTGGATGTTGATTAATAAATTGGATCACTGTACCCAAAAAAACAGAAAAGGTCTTTCCGGTTCCCGTCGGAGCATTCACCAATCCGCTTTTACCATTAACAATATGCTGCCATGACTCTTCCTGGTAAGCAAAGGGTTGAAAGCCCTTTGAAGAAAGCCATTGATGAACAACTTGATATCCTTTCGTGTGGGTTAACTGCATAAAAGCGAAATTATTACACTGTATCCCATTTTTTTGACATTTATGGTGTTTACCAGTTTCCTAAAATGTTTTTAAGAAAATTATGAATTAAAAAAAATACATGATAATTTAGGCACCATGTTAATTCATTGTATTCTGGAAAGAATGCAATGCTTGCACAAACCAACTTCCTATCGTAATCCACCATACCATCTTCCACTACCTTGAAACAACTGCTTAGCTAAACTTTACCTAAAGTTTTACCTCAGAAAACATCACCATAATGCATCCTAAAACGATGCCTAAACTCGTTATGTCTAAACCGTTCTATATGTCACTAAAGTTGCGTATCCTCCTATTGCCATTATTTATAATGGCTTTTTCCATTTTCACTAATTGGGCTCATGCTCAGGATGCTTCCGGGCAAGCCAGCCCGTCCTCAGCAAGAGTAACATCAGATAAGGATGATTATGCCCCCCGCTCTAATGCTGTTTTTACTGGCAGTGGATTTGCACCCGGCGATAGTGTTGTATTAAGGGTCAAAAATTTAAACCGGCCATGTAATACTGTATCTGCAGACTCGTCTTATTTGCCTTGGACAGTGATAGCAGATGCCCAGGGTGCTTTTGTGACGAATTGGACAGTTTGTGATTGTAATGGGGATTCATTAAGACTAAAAGCGGTAGGGAAACAATCAGGTTTGATCGCGTATGCATATTTTACGGATGCCGACCAACCTCCTTCACTATCTGATGCAACAATAACGTATACAAGTGGAAGTGCAACATATGGAGCAGTTGGATCTATCAGTTATGTAGTTTCAGTAACAAGAACAAGTACTGGTAATGAAACATCTAATTTAAGTATTACATCTTTATTGCCTGCTGGAGTAAGTGCTAGTTTTAACCCTTCATCTCTCAACTTTAAAAATAATCTACCAAATACGTTAACATCAACATTAACGATTACTGTTACAGCTTCAGCAAGTGCTGTAATAAATTCACCTTTTACTGTTGAAGTTAGAGGTAATGGCAATACTACCAAAAATCCAACTAGTTTGTTTACAATATCAAAGGCAGATGCGACCTTCTCCATCACCGGCTATACGGGTGCTTACGATGGTACAGAGCATAAGGCCTCCGGTACGGCCACTGGTTTGAATGCCCTGGATCTGACAAGCCTACTGAGCTTTGGTGCTGGTCAGACCAATGCACCAGGCGGTAAAGCTTCATGGAGCTTTGCAGGTAACAATAACTACAACTCCACTTCAGGCGAGGTAGATATTACGCTCTCACCAATCAATGCGACCTTCTCCATCACCGGCTATACGGGTGCTTACGATGGTACAGAGCATAAGGCCTCCGGTACGGCCACTGGTTTGAATGCCCTGGATCTGACAAGCCTACTGAGCTTTGGTGCTGGTCAGACCAATGCACCAGGCGGTAAAGCTTCATGGAGCTTTGCAGGTAACAATAACTACAACTCCACTTCAGGCGAGGTAGATATTACGCTCTCACCAATCAATGCGACCTTCTCCATCACCGGCTATACGGGTGCTTACGATGGTACAGAGCATAAGGCCTCCGGTACGGCCACTGGTTTGAATGCCCTGGATCTGACAAGCCTACTGAGCTTTGGTGCTGGTCAGACCAATGCACCAGGCGGTAAAGCTTCATGGAGCTTTGCAGGTAACAATAACTACAACTCCACTTCAGGCGAGGTAGATATTACAATTTCGAAAGTTGATGCTTTTATAACTGTAAATGGTTATTCTGGTGTCTACGACGGCAGCTCCCATGGAGCATCGGGAAAAGCTACTGGTGTAAATGGAGAAAATCTGACAAATCTTTTAACACTTGGTAACATTTTTACTGATGCCCCTGGAGGTACAGCCAACTGGGACTTTGCTGGAACTACTAACTATAAGGCCACAAATGGTTCCGTTGATGTAAGAATATTTGCAATTCCTGTAGTTACGCTGTCAACTCCAAATCCTGTATCAGTTAATACCACGTCTACAATTACAGCAACAATGGGTGCTGACGTTTTCTATCCTAAATGGGTTTATACAATTCCAGGTAGTAATATCAATTTAAATAGTCAAACTCAGTTAGGTATTACAAGCTCAACTCCTGTTGTATATTCAGTTTCTTTAAGTTATCAAGATGGAATGGGTAAGTCATATACCTCACCTTCTATATACGCTGTATTTTATGATCCTAATGCAGGTTTTGTAACAGGTGGCGGTTGGATCAATTCACCGGCAGGTGCTTACAGAGCCAATCCTGAATTAACCGGTAAAGCAAATTTTGGCTTTGAGTCTAAATATGAAAAAGGAAAGTCCCTGCCAAGTGGTAACACGGAATTCCAATTCCAGGCTGGCGATCTGAAGTTTAAGAGCTCAAACTATGAATGGCTGGTTATTGCCGGATCTAAGGCACAATATAAAGGGACAGGTGCTATCAATGGTTCTGGTAATTATGGATTTATGTTGACTGCCGGAGATGGTGATCTGGGAACTACTAAAAAGCCGGATTATTTCCGTATCAAAATCTGGAATACACTTGATAACCAAATTGTTTATGACAACCAGTATGGAGCCGCAGATAATGCAGATTTAACAACACAACTTGGCGGCGGTTCTATTGTAATACATGAAACCAAATCTTCTGGTAAGTCAACAATCGCAGCCAATGTGCAAGGCAACGATATTCTTATAGAAGAAAGTTCAGAACTGTCTGTGAAGGTGCTGCAAAATCCAAGTGCAACAGAATTTGCTTTGGTAGTAAGTGGAAACAGTAACGAGCCTGTGGAAATCCGGGCTGTATCTTTAACTGGCAATTTGGTTTATGTTACCAAAGGGGCAGCTAACCAAACATACCGGTTTGGCAGAAATCTGTCAGCAGGCATGTACATTGTCGAAGTAAGACAAGGTAATACTGCGAAGACGATCAAATTGGTGAAGGAATAATAAATAAGTCATAACGGATGTAGGAAAGAGCCGTCGAAAGACGGCTCTTTTTCATACGTGACCGCCATCAGGCAGGCAGAATACTTTACGTATCCGCCTCAACCGGGTTTCGCTGAAGCGAAACCACCCTTCTCCGCATGGAGAAGGGGCTAGCGCACAAAGCCAGGGTTTGGAGGGGCGTAAGGATTACGTACGAGGTACGAAGTGTTGGTGTCCTTCTTTGGATAGGAGGCGTCATTCTGTTGAGAGAATTGACTGTTGTGATTGGTGGGAAGGATCACTTATATGCATATCTCAAATTGATAAACCATATTATTGTAAAGACCATCACTTTCCATACACCTCCAGCATCTTCCTCAAATCTTCCAGCGTATTGATCTCATCCACCTTCTTATCATGCCGCCATCTGCTGATTCTTGGAAAACGCAAAGCCACACCCGACTTATGCCGGTTACTCGCAGCAATCCCTTCAAATGCAATCTCAAAAACCAGCTCTGGTTTCACAGTCCTGACTGGCCCAAACTTCTCGAGGGAATTCTTCTTTACGAACGCATCCACTTGTGTAAATTCTTGATCTGTTAAACCGGAATAAGCCTTTGTAAAAGTTACGAGCTTGTCACCATCACGAACAGCAAAGGTGTAGTCTGTATAAAGATTGCTTCGTCTACCAGCACCTTTCTGGGCATATACCATAACGGCATCAATGGTAAGTGGATCAATTTTCCATTTCCACCAGTCCCCTCTTTTTCGGCCTGTCAGGTATTGAGAAGTTTTTCGCTTCAGCATAAAGCCTTCTGCACCCATTTCTCGGGAACTTTCTTTTAAGCGTCCCAGTTCATCCCAGTTGTCAAAAGGTATTACCGGTGATATCAGCAGGGTAGGGTGGTTCAGAGAAGTCACAAATTCCTCCAATTGGTTCCTTCTCTCTTCCAGCGGTTTGTTGCGCCAATCAATACCTTCATATTCCAACAGGTCATAGGCAAAGAATGCAATAGGCGCCTCTTGCAATTGCTTTTTAGTCACATTCTTCCTGCCAATGCGCGTTTGCAGCAAGGCAAAAGGAAGCGGTTTCTGATCTATTGAAGGAATAATCTCTCCATCAATTACAATTCCATTGGGCAATGCGTCCTTAAGGGTTTGATATTCTGGGAATTTCTCTGTCATTAATTCCTCACCTCGGCTCCAGACATATAATTCGTCATTTCGCTTAATGATTTGTCCGCGAATACCATCCCACTTCCATTCAACTTGCCATTCTTCTGGATTGCCAAGACTGGATGGTTCATCTTCCAATGCATAGGCAAGAAAAAAAGGGTAAGGTTTAGAATAGTCGGCAGCTATAGCCTGATCACTTACTAGCTCGGTAAAAGAAATGGTAGAAGGATCCCAGTTGCCACTGATATGGTGCGCGATTACTGAAGGAGCGGTGTTGGCTGTCTTAGCCAGCGCATTGACCATCAAACCTTGGGAAACGCCGATTCTAAAAGCGCCCGTAATGAGTTTATTGAACACAAACCGCTCTGCGCTGTTCATTTCATGCCAGGAATGGAGAATAAATCTTTTTTTTACTTGCTCCGTCTCTTTTTCAATAGCGATCAATTGTTCAATATAGTAATGTAGGGGATGCGGAGAAGACTGCTCCGGATCGTGCTCCGGCAACAATAATGCAATAGTCTCAGCCAGGTCGCCAACCGTGTGATATGATTCTTCAAATAACCAGAACGGCAGGCCAACTGCCTCCACGCACCAGTTAGCCAGTTGTGTGGTATTAACCGCTCTTTTGGGCCTTCTCCCACTGAATAAAGCAATCACCCACACCTTATCTTTATCATCTGCCGAAGAAAAGAATTCCACCATCGCATCCAGCTTCGCATTAGTCTTCGTACTCGTCCCCAGTTTCATAACCAATTCTGCAAAAAAAGCCATGCTCCTAACATCTCCTTGTACACTTCCCTTCGGCAAAGAAGGTTGCGGCATTTCTTCATTATTTTCAATTTCATCCATAAGAAACTCTTGCTCTTATAAGCATCTAATAATAAAAACACTGCACCAAACTTCCCCTTGGCTTGTGCGCTGATGCTCTCCGCCTAAGGCGGACTGGCGGTGTGGTCGGGAGTGGTTGTTTCTTCATTCCCAAACTCCGTCCTTACTTCCCCCGCCTCAAATCCCTGTTCTCTCAAATACCTGCTAAACGCAAACTGAAAACCATGCGTAGCATACACTCTTTCTGCCCCTGTACCCTTCACAGCTTCCAGTAATCCTTTCCAGTCTGCATGATCACTCAGGCTGAACCCCGCGTCTGCATTTTTACGCCTGAACGCTCCACGCACCTGCATCCAGCCACTGCAAATGCCAATTTCATAGGGCGCAAACTTTTTCATCCAGGGCGATCCTTCTGCACTGGATGGAGCAATTACAACGGAACCTTTTAAAAGACTCTTAGGGGTTTCTGAGGATACTTTTTGCACTGTTGGCAGGTTCCAGCCTGCATTGATCAAAGCTTCATGTATGTTATAGATGGCCCCATGAACCAATATGTTGTCAGTAACTTCGGCTATGCAAGGAAGTAATCTTTGTGCCTTACCTAGGCTATAAGCAATAAGAATAGAACTTTTGCCTTCTGCCTGGTTCTTGCTGATCCATGATTGAATGTCCGAAAAGATTTGTGCCTGGGGCTTCCAATGGTAGATAGGAAGTCCAAAGGTGGACTCTGTGACAAAAGTATGGCACTGTACAGGTTCAAAAGCTCCACTCAAACCGTCATTTTCTATTTTATAGTCACCGCTTATGACCCATACCTCCCCTCCGCTTTCCACCCTGATTTGCGCAGAGCCGATAATATGTCCTGCAGGGTGTAATGTAATGCGCACGCCATTAATATAAACCGGCGCATTCCATCCGATACTTTCATATTGGTTGTTTCCCAGGCGCTGCTGCAACAAGGGTTTTGTATCGTGATGGCAGAGATAGTATTTACTGCCCCACCGCGCATGATCGCTGTGAGCATGTGTGATCAATGCCCGTTCTACAGGCCGCCAGGGATCAATGTAAAAATCACCTTCACGGCAATAAAAGCCGCAATTGGAGAATTCAATTAATGGCATTCCTCACTCTACTACAGATTTAATGCCGTTATTGATCTTAATAAAGTAGAGTTTTTTGTTTTCAAAGTAATCCAGCGTCATGTTTTGTTTGTTAATGAAAACAGGCTGAATGTCAAACTGTGTGAAAATGTAATTCCCTTTACGCGAAAGGTTCGAAGCAATATCTTTTTTAGTATCCAGAAGCAGCAAGGCAAAACGCAGCATCGTTTCATAGCCACGGAAAAACATGTCAGTAGGGCGGCTATCAATTTTGGAAACAAATTCGTTAGAGATCTGCGTCATCAACCTGTTCGTCCGGTTATAAGAAAAGGGGGACGTATAAATGATCTCAATGCTCTTATATTCAGGCTTGCTGAACTCCTTGATTTCTTCCCAGGTAGGCATTCCTATTAAAGTAATGGGATAGGTTTCACCTATGGCGGCTAGTTGGCGAGATAGCTCTGTTCCAAATCCAATGTCTAAACTGCCAGCGATAACTACATTTCTTTTGGTGCTGTCCAATTTCTGAACAAGAGCACTGGTATTGGTAATAGTACCTGCATCTACAACATCAATTTTCAGCGGAGATGAAGTAGTTGACTTTGCAATATCTGAGAAATAATCTCTAAGCTGGTTCTCCTGTACCCCGTTCTTTCTGAAAAGAATGGTCTTGTCCTGGCGGTGATTCTTTTGCAGGTATTGGTAAATCCCTTCGCAGTGGGCACGAAGCGTAGAATTTAGTATTACTAAGTAGGGATTATTCTGGACGCCTGCATCATTGGGAAGCGTAGCGGAGATCAGAGGAACCTTCCTTTGGAGGGCGGTTTCTGCCAACATCCGCACCTCACCGGGATTTGCATGGGCAATCATCAATTCTACACCATTCATCGCAGGGTCATTGAGCTGCTGAGCTAATGGGTATCTTTTGGACTTGGAATCATAAATGAAAACTTCCAGTGGTGCGCCTGCCCGCTGCAACGAATCAAGGGCCAACTGCGCTCCCTGGTAAAACTCAAGTCCCGAATGTAAGAATTTAGGGAACTCCTTTCCGAATCGGTAATTGTAACTGGCATCAAAGACAGAGTCAAGATACAAAGGTGCAAAGAACGCAATCTTATGCCTGGCCGGCTGTAAACTTTGTGCTTGTACATTCACCGAATGCACAAGCACTATAATCAATAACCCTAAATAAAAAAGGCGTTGTTTCATGCTAATCCTTTAAGTCCTATAAATCCTTCCGGCCCGCACCCACTCAAAATTTTCAATTTCCTAATATCATCTATTCCCACTCAATTATTCCCACTCTATCGTCGCCGGCGGCTTGCTGCTAATATCATACACCACCCTGTTAATCCCCCTTACCGAATTGATGATTTCGTTGGAAACATGGGCCAGGAAATCGTACGGCAGATGCGCCCAGTCAGCAGTCATACCATCTACACTGGTTACGGCGCGCAGGGCGACAGTAAACTCATAAGTACGTTCATCTCCCATCACACCAACACTGCGTACTGGTAACAAGATCGCTCCAGCCTGCCATACAGTTGCATATAAGTTATACTTCTTCAACGCTTTAACATAAATATCATCTGCGGCCTGCAGCAGTTTAACCTTTTCTTCAGTCACCTCACCCAAAATGCGTATAGCTAAGCCTGGGCCTGGAAAAGGGTGGCGGTTCAACAAATCATCCGGAATCCCTAATTCGCGTCCCACTCTTCTTACTTCGTCTTTGAACAGGTAACGCAGCGGCTCCACTAGCTTCAGGTGCATCTTCTTAGGAAGACCGCCTACATTATGGTGCGATTTAATAGTAACTGAAGGACCATGTACGGAAACACTCTCAATAACGTCTGGATAAATGGTGCCCTGCCCAAGCATGGTTGCATCCTTATCTTCTTTAGCGGCTTCCTGGAATACATCGATAAAAGTCTTACCTATAGCTTTTCGTTTTTTCTCAGGATCAGTCTTGCCAGCTAACTTCTTGTAGAAAAGCTTACGGGCATCAATGCCTTTAACATTAAGACCAAGCTCTTTATAAACTTCCAATACCTTTTCAAATTCATCCTTGCGCAGTACGCCATTGTCCACAAAAATGCCGTGCAGGTTCTTACCAATGGCTCTGTGAATAAGCATGGCTGCAACTGTAGAATCTACGCCACCACTAAGTGCCATGATTACTTTTTGCTTGCCGATCTGCTTTTTCAGTTCTTCAACAGTCTCGGTAACAAAATGCGCTGGCGTCCAGTCCTGCGAACAGCCACAAATGTTTACCAGGAAGTTTTGAAGTATTTTTTTACCCTCAATGGAGTGATACACTTCAGGGTGGAACTGCAAGCCATACAACGGCTTCAGACCATCTTCCTGCGATTTAAAGGCTGCTACCGGTATGCTGTCCGTAGTGGCCAGCAACTGGAAATTGTCGGGTAATTTCAGGATAGAGTCGCCATGACTCATCCACACCTGCGATGCGGACGTAATGTTTTGCAACAGCGCTTCCTCTGTCTCCACGTGCAATACAGCGCGGCCGTATTCCCGCTTGTTGCTTTTTTCCACCTTGCCGCCAAATTGCTTTGCAGTAAGCTGTGCGCCATAGCAAACCCCTAATACTGGAGTGTGTGATGCCAACGCCTGCACATTTACCTCAGGTGCATTTTTATCGTTTACGGAAAAAGGAGAGCCTGATAGAATGATCCCTTTGACACTGGGATCGGGCTGCAACTCTTTCGAAAATGGTAATATCTCACAATAAACATTGGCTTCGCGAACAGCCCTCGCTATCAGTTGGGTGTATTGAGAGCCAAAATCAAGGATTAATATTTTTTCTGTCATACCGGGCGTGAAGGTAAGAACAAACTGTGAAGTACAGGCAGGATGATAGTTGAAGGGTTCATTTGCATTGACAAAATCTCGTCTCAAAAGATTGTTAGGTCTAAATATTGCATGAGCTTTAAATATCATTTACATGCACTTAAAAATGTGGCGTCCTTCCACATATTTGGGCATGACATAAATCACAAATTCCTATACAACCAATATTTATTTTTAGGGGAAAACCATTAAATTTAAGGTGCGATTTATTTTAGGTAAGACTCTTTGGATATGCACTAAGAATTGATGGAAAGACCCCTTACCCATAACCTTAGTTGAAAATTTTACTGATTTTAAAATCCCTAAAACATAGTTTATGAAAAGAAATGTGGGTTCTGCAGACAGGTCAATCAGGTTATTGGCCGCTGCAATCATCATCATCCTTTATTTTTCCAATATTATTACAGGTACTATTGGTAATATAACACTTACCCTGGCTATCATATTAATGTTAACCAGTTTTGCTGGTTTTTGCCCTTTTTATGCTTTATTGGGCGTCAATACCTGTGAGGTGAAAAAAGCACGCTAGTAACGTTTCGAATCCGATTGTCCCCCCTATTCCCGAGGTGTAGAGTTGAAATTGGCTTTGCTGTCAATAAGTAAAACTTTGCCTTCTCCATTTCACGAATTCCTATCTTCTGACTGCAAATGAAAGGCTTCCCGCCAGATAAATGCTGTTAGAATTAAATCCGTATCCCATTTAAACTCAAGTTGCTCCCTGGTAATCATTTCTCTTCTTATTAAAATTTCTCATATTCCTTCTGGGCTTTTCGGGAATTATTTTACAAATTGTAACCACAATGCTGTTATATTAGTCTAACAGATAAACATCATCATATTATGAAACGGACTGCTTTATTTTTATCAATACTGCTATTTACTTTTTGTTCTTGCACTTACATTGGTGGTAAACGCGTAAGAGGCAATGGAGATTCCGTTACCCAGGAACGCCAGGTGGGCAATTTCACAGGTGTCAGTGTAAGAGGGGGAATCGATGTTGTGGTTGCACCCGGACCGGTCTCTTCTTTTAAAATACAAGCCGATAGGAACCTATTGGATTATATTGATATAAAAAACAATGGAGGAATAGTTGAAGTGCGTACCAGGCACGGGTTTAATTTGCGGCCTGTAGCAGGCATGAAAGTGTTTGCAACAGCTCCCTCATTTTCTTCAATTGAAGTGGCAGGCAGTGGAAACATAACTTCCCAATCAAAAGTTCATGGCGACAATAAGCTAAACTTGGAGATTAAAGGCAGCGGCGATATCAGGTTGGACGTCGATGCTCCTAACATTGATGCAACGATTGCTGGCAGCGGTTCGATATCCTTAAACGGTACGACACAAAATTTTGAGGCAGATATTAAAGGCAGTGGCGACGTACGCAGCTTCAACCTGTTAAGTGAAAACACAAACGTAGACATTGCTGGCAGTGGTAATGCCGAAGTATTTGCCAGCAAACAATTGAACGTCGAGATCAAAGGCGCTGGCGATGTTCGCTACAAAGGCACCGCCGCCGTAAACCAAAAGATCATGGGTTCCGGCAGCGTCAAACAAGTCAATTAAATGTAACGATCCTGCCCCTCAAGGGGCAGGATCGTTACATATTCACATATCTCACGCTGATCCGCACATTCCTGTTTCTCCCCTTATCATCGGTACACGAAATCTTAACCGCCCCCTCTGTTGGTATGAAAAATTGCTTTTCGTGTACTCCTGTTGCCTTGTAAAACCGGTCATTGATATACCAGTACAATTTTGTTACATCATTGCCTGCAGTAGCACTCAATTGCAAGGGTTCTGGATCTTGTTTACTGATAAAATATTCATTGCCGTTCAAGGGTGAAGTAATGACTGGAGCATCACCCCTGAAGATCTTTTCACATTCAGGATTATGTGGTGGTATTTTTTGATAGGCAATACTATTAGCTTCATAGAAATCCTGCATTTCTGGCGCAATGAGAGGGTATAGCTTTTTGATATAACCGGATGCTGGTGCACAATCATTGCAAAATGAAATCGAACTGTCCACAGAAACCTTCACTTCCTGCATATGCTGGCAGGTGGCAGTTGATGAAACCAACGGTATAAAATAATCCAGGATCAGGTTAGTACAGTAGGGCGATGGTGGTAAGCCACTTACACTGCACACTTGTCGCAACGCACAATCTTCTGGCGGGGCAAACCAGCCTGCATCACTGTCGTAATCAATAGTGTTGAATATCTTGAATAGTAAAGGCGTTGCAGTATTAGCGCCACTCAACTCAGGAACTCCTTGTGCCGAAAAGTTACCTACCCAAATGCCTACTGTAAAATGCTTGTTGTAGCCAATACTCCACGCGTCCCTTCGGCCATAAGAAGTGCCGGTTTTCCACGCTATCTTCGGCATCCGCTCCGTTGCCTGCCAGTTCAGCGGAAAATCCGGTCTGTTTACTTGCGACAAAATATCACTGATCATATAACTGGCCGCCTTACTCAACACCTCCACCCTCTTACGCCCTCTATCCAGGTTTGCTCCCGTATTTCCCCTAACATATTCCGGCCTTTCATACACTCCCTCATTCGCAAAGGCAGAAAACAACCCCGTCAGTTCCTCCAAAGTAGTACCACAGCCACCTAGTATCATAGACAATCCCAGTTTGTTGCGGTCCTTTTTTACCTGCTTAAAATCTAATGCGGCCAACTGGTTCACTAGTTGCTCCTTCCCTAATAGTTGCAGGCACTTTACAGAAGGAATATTCAACGAATGTTCAAGTGCATACGCAACCGACACGTAGCCATTGAATTTTTGATCATAATTCTCCGGTGCATAACCACTATAGTTAATCGGAACATCATTGATAATGGTCTTAGGCGTCAGTAGCCCTTCATCTATACACACACCATACAACAATGGTTTCAACGTACTGCCTGGCTGCCGTATAGCCGCAGCGCCATTTACCTGTCCTCCATCTATTGTATCTGCAAAACTTCCGGAGCCAACATAAGTGATCACTTTATGTGTTTTATTATCAATGATCACTACGGCCGCATTGCGGATATTGTTCAGCCGCAGCGAACGCACATAGTCTTCCACCAGCTTTTCTACTTTCAATTGTGTATTAAGGTGTATGTTAGTTTTGATCAGGTATCTGTTAGCCTCTTTTTTGAGTTTATAAGAAAGATGTGGCACATAATGCGGCACCATACCTCTGTTCGCAGAAAGCGGTTCTGCCAGTGCATCTTCAATTTCTTTTGGGGTAAACACTTTTTCCTTAGCAAATTGATGCAGCCATCGATTTCTTTCCTGTACGATCACCTCATTATTCTGGCCCATCACCAGTGAAGAAGGGCGGTTGGGGATGATGGACAAAGCGGTGATCTCTGACAGGGAAAGATGATCAGGATTCTTTTTGAAATATAAGAGGGAAGCAGCCTTTACGCCCTCTATATTCCCGCCATAAGGCACCAGGTTTAGGTATAATTGAAGAATCTCATTTTTGCTGTATTTCCATTCTAATTGCAATGCCCGGAACATTTCAAGAAACTTTGCCGGCAGGGTCCGCTTCCTGGGCTCCAGCATTCTGGCAACCTGCATAGTAATTGTAGAAGCGCCTGAAGTCCTCTTTATCCTTACCAGGTTTTTCACCATAGCCCTCCCGATAGCCAGCACATTCACTCCCGGATGGTAATAAAAATAGCGGTCCTCCTTCGCCACAATAGTTTTGCGGAGCAACGGCGAAATTTCCTCCAATTCCGTCTTCATGCGCCACTTTTCATCCCTTGTCAGGTAAGCATTAATAACAGCATCTCGGTCATCTGTAACAATGGTAGAATACTCAACATTATCCGGTAGAGGGAAAACCACATTCAACAGCAAAAACAGTACAATAGCCCCAACGATCATAAGGCCAAACAATCGAACCGGCTTTTTAATATGGTATGATCGGATACGCAATTATATATGAATTATATGATTTTTTCTCCCCGGTCCATGCGCGCTGATGCTCTCCGCCTTAGGCGGACTGGGGGTTTTACAAATCATTTAACACCCGCCCCCTCACAAACCTTTGTAACTTAATAGGGCAATTCAAAATTTATGGACGCCCCGGGTCTGCCTCCATAGCTTTTCATCCCTAATTTCTGCTTTCTTTTTCATTCAGAAATTATTGTTTTATCATTTAACGCTTCATTTTTTGTTTTACCTTTTACTTCTGTTCTATTAACCCAAAAACTCTATGCGTAATAAGTTCTTTTTAGCAACTGCTTTGCTGGTTGCTATTTTTTTATCCGCTTGTAATCGCGATACCGTTGCGCTTTCTTTTACCAATGCCAAAGGCGAAGTGCCCCAACTCGGTAACCTTGTCTTTCGTTTCAATAAATCATTAATAGCCGATTCTTTATTGAATAACTGGGACTCCACCAAATACGTTTCCTTCGAACCAGACATTCCGGGCCGGTTCCGCTGGGAAACACCTTCCGAATTAGTCTTTTCTCCATTGCAGCCGTTAAAGCCCGCTACTTCCTATAAAGCAAAAGTGCGCAACGATGTATTGCAATACACAGACATTGATAAAGTAAAAGATGCAGATGAAATCTCCTTTTACACATCACCATTGCAACTGGCTGATGCGCAGGTAACCTGGGTGTTGAAGGAAGAAGGTAGCCGCACGCCTATACCCCAAATAGCTTTACAATTCAATTACCCGGTAAAGCCTGAAGAGTTAAAAGATAAGTTGGCGGTAGAAGTGGACGGAACAAAAATGGACTACACCCTGCAAACCATTTCTCCTTCTGATAAAGTGTCCCTGCGATTGGAACACCTGAAAGCTGAAGACAAAAACTATGAAGCCAAAATATCAATAGCTTCAGGACTGCTTCCGCTCAAAGGGTCTAACAAAACCGCAGATGAAATAAAAACAATCCTTTCCATTCCATCTCCTTTTGTTTTAAACATCAACAATGTTGAAGCCGAACACGATGGTACCGAAGGCATCGTCCATATTACCACCAGCCAGCAACTGACCGGTGAAAACATTGCCTCACTGATCTCCTTCGATCCTGCTGTAAAATTTACAACGGAGCAGGACGACTTTGGCGTTACATTACGCAGCAACGACTTCAGTCCCGACGAGGGGTATGCTTTGACGGTACAGAAAGGGTTACGCGGTAAAATAGGTGGAGTCCTGAGGGAAAATTATAATGGCAGTGTTGCTTTTGGTTCTATTGCGCCTGATATACAGTTTACCAACACCAAAGCTGTATACTTATCTAAACGTGGCGGCGGAAATATAGAAGTGCGTATTACCAACGTTCCAAAAGTAAAACTGATTATATCCAAGATCTATGAAAACAATTTGCTGATGGCCGAAAGGAATGGCTATTATCCGGACGATGAATATGATGAAGAAGAAGAAAATGAATATAGTGAGAGTGAATACGCTAGCTATCGCAGCGAATCCATCCAACCAACAGCTGGCGATATCATCTACTCTAAAGAGATTGATACACGAACGCTGCCTAAATCAGGCGCAGGACGTATTTTAAATCTTTCCCAATTCGAAGACAGGCTCCCTGAAGCTGGCGGTATCTATCATGTGAAGATCCGTTCTGTAAAGGATTACTGGGTATCCGACAGCCGCTTTATTTCTCTCTCTGATATAGGCCTGATTGCCAAACAAGGTGCTGATAAAATGTATGTGTTTGCTAACTCCATTAAAACGGCAACTGCTCTTGATGGTATTACCATCAATGTATATGGCTCCAACAACCAGCTAATTGGAACTGGTGCTACCAACAGCGATGGTGTAGCCGAAGTGCAAGTGGAGAAAAGAGACTTTGCTGGCTTCAAACCAGCTATGGTCATAGCGAAAACAGCCAATGATTTCAATTACCTTCCTTTCAACAATACAAGGGTAAATACATCCCGGTTTGATGTAGGGGGAAAACGTGATAACCCAACAGGCTTCGATGCTTTCATTTATGCCGAAAGAGATATCTACCGCCCGGGTGAAAAGGTGAACTTTTCCGTATTGCTGCGCGACCGGAAATGGAAAAGCCCGGGAGCCCTCCCTATTAAAATGAAATTCTTACTTCCTAATGGCAAGGAGTTGAAATCTTTTAGAAAGAACCTGAACGAGCAGGGTTCTGTTGAGGGAAATGTAGATATTTCAACAGCAGCTATTACGGGTAGTTATTTGTTGGAAATATATAGCTCCAATGATGTATTGCTGGCATCTAAAAACTTTATGATCGAAGAATTTGTGCCGGATAGAATTCGACTGACTACCAAACTTGATAAACCTTATTTGCGGCCTCAGGATAAAGCTACGCTTTCCATCAACGCAGTCAACTTTTTTGGTCCCCCTGCAGCCAACCGGAACTATGAAACAGAAATACAGATCAAGCAGAAAAAGTTTATTGTAAAGAGTTTCAATCAATATGATTTTGATCTGGACAACCAGCAAACATTTTTTGACAAGGATGTGAAAGAGGGAAAGACAGACGCGAATGGGAATGCTATAGTTACCCATGAGATCCCAGGCATGTACGCAAACATCGGCCTCCTCCAGGCAAGTTTTTATTCAACTGTTTTTGACGAAACCGGCCGTCCCGTTAGCCGCATGGCTTCTGCCGACGTCTATACTCAGGATGTGTTCCATGGCATTAAAGATGATGGCTATTACTATTATGCCTTGAACCAGCCGGTAAAGTTTCAGATGATTTCTGTAAATCGTGATGGCGTTCCAACAACGGCAACAGCAAGAGTAAAGGTGATCAAACACGAATACAGAACTGTGCTGGCGAAAAGAGGTACTTACTTCCGTTACGATTCCCAGGAAGAAGACAAGCTTTTGGCTGATAAAGAAATGGTGATCGGCAATGGAACAGATTTTATTTATATACCCCGTTCGCCTGGCGACTATGAGGTCCGTATATATCGTCCGGGCGCCAATGCTTATGTAAGTAAAAAATTCTACAGCTATGGATCCTGGGGTGCTAATATTTCATCTTTTGAAGTGAATACGGAAGGACAGATCGATATCAGCTTGGATAAGGAAAAATACAATGCTGGTGAAACTGCAAAGGTGCTGTTCAAAACTCCATTCAGTGGACGCATGCTGGTAACAACAGAAACGGACGGCGTACTCACCCATCAATACCTCGACGTTGTAAAACGCATCGCTAGTATTGATTTAAAACTAACCGGTGAGCATGTGCCGAACGTTTATGTGACCGCAACACTGTTTAAGCCGCACGAAATTTCCGACATCCCGCTCACTGTGGCCCACGGTTTTCAGAATATAGCGGTAGAGGATAAGGGCAGAAAGATGCCGGTTGCGATCACCGCACAAAAATCTGTTCGTTCCAAAACACATCAAAAGGTAAGAGTAAAAGCTGCACCGGGCAGTTTCATTACACTGGCGGCTGTGGATAATGGGGTATTGCAGGTTTCCGATTTCAAAACCCCAGATCCATACCAGTACTATTATCAGAAGAAGGCTTTGTCAGTAGCCGCTTTTGACCTTTATCCATTATTATTCCCCGAAGTAAGGCCGAGACTAAGCAGTACGGGTGGCGACATGAGTATGGAAAAAAGAGTGAACCCTATGCCTGCTCGTCGCTTCAAGATTCTTTCCTATTGGAGTGGCATCAAAAAGGCCAATGGCAGCGGTGTTGCTGAATTTGAATTCGATATACCCCAATTCAGTGGAGAAGTGCGCCTGATGGCCGTTGCCTACAAGGACGAACAATTTGGTTCTGCCGAAGCGACAACAACGGTGGCTGATCCTGTAGTGCTAAGTTCGTCCCTGCCTCGTTTCTTAAGCCCGGGCGATACTGTCCTCATGCCGGTGACCATCAGTAATACAACTACCAAAGTTGCCAACGGCCAGGCGACTATTTCCGCCACAGGTCCCATAAAACCAGTACAAGGCAACATCCAAAACATCAGTCTCAATCCCAATAGCGAAACACAAACAATATTTAAAATTGTTGCAGATCAGGGCATTGGCGTGGCAAAGGTCTCAGTGAATGTATCTGCAATAGAAGAGAAGTTCACAGAAGAAACGGAAATCTCCATTCGTCCTCCTTCTACCTTGCAGAAAGTGGCCGGTAGCGGCTCGATGGCAGGTGGAAGCATACAACGGATAGCCATACCTGCTAATGACTTTCTTCCGGGCAGCTCCAGTTATGAATTGGTGGTCAGCCGGTCACCTGTAACCGAAATTGCCGATCAGATTCGCTACCTGGTTCAATACCCGTATGGCTGTACAGAGCAGACAATTTCTGCAGCCTTCCCGCAATTATACTTTGCTGATTTTTCTGACCTCCTGAACTGGAAGAACAATAGCGGCCGGAACGCCAACACAAATGTGATAGAAGCTATTCGCAGGATTAAAATGAGACAATTATACAATGGTGCTGTAACGCTCTGGGATGGGGAAGGTGCCGAGAATTGGTGGACGACTGCCTATGCTGCTCACTTCCTGATAGAAGCCCGGAAAGCCGGATTTGATGTCGATAACAGTCTTCTGGAAACCATGCTTGGTTACCTGACTGAGCGACTGAAGACAAAACAAACCTTCAACTATATCTACAACCGAAATCAGCAAAGAAAGATTGCACCCAAGGAAGTGCCCTATAGCTTGTATGTTCTGGCTCTTGCTAATCGTTCCCAGGTGTCGGCTATGAACTATTATAAGGCCAACCAGCAGTACCTGGCGCTCGATGGAAAATACCTTTTATCCGCTGCTTATTCAGTTTCAGGCGATAGAAGATCATTTACTGCTTTATTGCCTCGTTCTTTCAGCGGTGAGGAATCTGTTCAACAAACGGGCGGTTCTTTTTACAGCGCCACCAGGGATGAGTCCATAGCCCTCAATGCTCTGATAGAAGTGGATCCCGGTAATGCACAAATACCCGTCATGGCCAAACATATCACACAGCGATTAAAAACAGAACCTTATCTCAATACCCAGGAGCGTTCATTTGCTTTCCTCGCTTTAGGTAAGCTGGCTAGGAGTGATGCCAAATCTAACGTTACAGCTGAAATCAAAAGCAATGGTAAGACCATTGCCAAGATAAATGGCAATGACTGGCGTGGTGGTAAAGACTTATTAAAGTCTTCCTCTTTGGAAATTGCTACAAAAGGCTCTGGCCGTCTGTATTATGCCTGGCAGGCTGAAGGCATCAGTAGGAGTGGGGCTTACACCGAAGAAGATAATTTTATCAAAGTACGCCGCACATTCTTTGACCGCTACGGCAGGGAGATCACCGGCAAAACCTTTGCACAGAATGATTTGATCATTGTCGGCATTACCCTGGAAAAAGCCTATAGCAACACGATCGAAAACATAGTCATTACCGACTTGCTGCCCGCAGGCTTCGAAATAGAAAATCCCCGGACCAAAGAGTTACCAGGTATGGACTGGATCAAGAATGCTTCAGAGCCCTTAGCTCTTGATGTCCGTGACGATCGTATCCACTTTTTTGTCGATGCCCGTTCACCTAAACAAACCTATTATTACGCCGTCCGCGCCGTTTCTTTGGGGCAATTCAAACAAGGCCCCGTTAGTGCCGACGCCATGTACAACGGTGAGATCCACTCATACCACGGAGCCCAATCAATAACCGTAGTCAAGCGATAAGTAATAGTAATAATCATCTAATGCGTGATGAGTTCACATACTCATCACGCATTTCTCTTTAAAAGGCATAGTCGCTCTCTGTTTACTACCTTCTCTACCACCCCGCCCGTCTCCGCGTCACTACCTGCGGCTTTTTGGTAACAAAAAACTTGACAAGTATAAGCCCCGCAATAAAACCCCCTATATGGGCTGCATAAGCAATGCCTCCGGCCGCTTCAGTCCCGCCCAAAGCTCCTAGGCCATTGACAACCTGGAACACAAACCAAAGTCCGACAGCTAAAAAAGCAGGAACAGATATAATGCTCCACAAAAGCCACACATGCACCGCCCTGCCTGGAAATAGGAGTATGTAGCCGCCTAAAACGCCTGATATAGCGCCCGAAGCACCAAGGCTCGGTATAAGCGGGTTCTGGCCAAAAAATGCCGTAGCAAATACATGGCTTAGTGCTGCAAGGATACCACACAACAGGTAAAAAATAAAATAATTACGATGTCCCATAGCATCCTCCAGGTTATCACCAAATATCCATAAGTACATCATGTTCCCGGCAATGTGTGCAACCCCGCCGTGCATGAACATGGAAGTAATCAAAGTGAGATAAACAGGAATCGGCGTGGGTTGAAGTCCTGGCATTTCTACTTGCTGTCCGGTAATAGGATCTTTAATGATCTGCGAATCCGTAATAAGATCATTACCGGTCAGGATCTCTCCGGGAACCGTAGAAAATGCAAACGTGAAGTGCATATTCCGTCCTATTTCCTGCCAGAAAATAAATACGAAAATATTGATGGCTATAAGAAGGTAATTCACATAGGGAGTAATGTGTCGGTCTCTGTTATCGTCGCCAATTGGAAACACCATGCTTTTCTGATTTTTAGTTGAACAGCTGCATTTCTCATACCAAGGCCGATTGAATCAGAAATGATCTATTGAATCCCTCCAATCCATGGTCAAAAAAAAGTCTGGCTTTTGGCCAGACTTAAAATTATAAGATCAATATGTGTTTAGTAGCTATCTCTGTAACCGCCGCCGCCGCGATTGAAACCACCGCCGCCGCCTTTTTTATAGCCGCCGCCGTTTCCGCCACGGTTGAAACCGCCGCCACCGCCGCCACGGTTAAATCCGCCGCCGCCTTTTTTATAGCCGCCACCGGATTCTTCTTTTGGACGGGATTCATTAACGACTAGATTCCTGCCGTCAATTTCGCTTCCGTTTAATTGGTTAATTGCAGCTTGTGCTTCCTCTTTGTTGGTCATTTCAACAAAGCCAAAGCCTTTACTGCGGTTAGTAAATTTGTCCATTACAATCTTGGCTGAAGTAACCTCGCCGAAGGGTGTAAATAAGTCGGCTAAATCCTGATCTTTCAGGTTCCAACTAAGGTTTCCAACGTAAATGTTCATTGTGAAAGGTTTAAAGAAAACAAAAAACGCTAGTTTTTTAACAGCCAACAAGAAACAAGGAACAAAAGGTTCAATGATATTGCGAAACTGTACTGATGACTAGACGATAACGAAAATAAAGGAATTATTTTACAAAAAACCAAATTCTTTTTAAAGAAAAATTGTTCTTATTTGATTTTTGACAGGAAATCTAAGCGGAAATTGAATAAATGCGCATGAGAAAGCTTATATAGAAAACCTCAAAATCACCGCTGGAGCAATTAAATAACTTGATAGAATTCATTAAAAAGAAATTCTTTTACTTCACAAATGACACTTCTGACAAAAAAAGAGGGTGTCTCTTACTTTTGAGACACCCTCCATATAAAAAAGAAATAACGTTATTATTCAGCAACAACTTCAAATTCAACTTCAGCGGATTGTCCATTACCAAAGTCGATAGCTGCTTTATAAGTACCTAATTCTTTTACTTCATCATTGATAGAGATCTTTCTTCTATCAATAGTGTAACCTTTCTGATCTTTAATAGCACGGCTGATTTGCAAAGGCGTAACGCTTCCGAAAATTTTGCCGCTGGTACCAGTTTTAGCACCAATTTTCAGCGGAGATTCTTGCAGCTTGCTTACTACGCTGTTGATTTCCGCCAGCATTTTTTCTTCTTTCTTCTTAGCTTGCTTCAGACGCTCTTCCAGTTGTTTGCGGTTTGAAGGGCTAGCTTCCACGGCAAAGCCTTGTGGAATTAAGTAGTTACGGGCATAACCGTTTCTTACTTTTACCAGCTCGTTGCTTCCGCCAAGGTTATCAACGTCTTGTATTAATATTACTTCCATTTATAACCTCCTTTACTTTAAAAGATCTGTTACATAAGGTAACAAAGCCATTTGACGTGCTTTTTTCACTGCATCGCTCACTTTACGCTGGTATTTCAAAGAATTACCAGTAATACGGCGAGGCAATAATTTACCTTGTTCGTTTAAAAACTTTTTCAGGAACTCTACATCTTTATAGTCGATGTAGCGGATGCCATATTTCTTGAAGCGGCAGAATTTCTTAGGGCGCTTCTCGCTTTTAATGGCCGTCAGGTATTTAATTTCATTTGCTTTAGCCATGATTAAACCTCCGTAGCTTTTTCAGTTCCTGTAGGTACGCCACTTCTCTTCTTTGCATTGTACTCAACGGCGTATTTATCGAGTTTTGTAGCCAAGTGACGCAATACAGATTCGTCACGCAGAAGCTGTATTTTCAGCTTCTCATTGAAGTCGGATGGCGCAGTAAATTCCACAACCCAGTACAAACCAGTGGTTTTTTTCTGGATGGGATACGCCAGTGATTTTAATCCCCAAGGATTTTCAGCCACAATCTGACCACCGTTTTCGGTAACCAGGCTTGTGTACTTTTTCTGAGCATTTTTAAACTCGTCATCGCTCAGAACAGGGGTAAAAATCACCATCAATTCATAATTGTTCATTTCCCTGCGTATTTTGTTAAAAAATAAAAATTGGAGCGCAAAGGTAATAGGAAACGAGTATATGTAATATTTTATTTGTGATTTTAACCCTAGATTGGCAACAATAAACCCTTTACCATATCCCAATAAACCCTCTATCATCTCTCATCTACCATATTTTCTCCCCCAATCGTCATTCCACTCATTTACCTTATAGTAATCTTATAGGAAACTTACCGTAAAGTTATAGTAAACATATAGTAGAGTTATAGTAAACATTAGCCGTACATCCTAACTACATCCTCCCTATATACTCCTCGACCACTCCTATACTACTCCGGATCAACCCCGTATCTACCATATACCTACGCCCTACTATCCCCTTATCTAACCCACTCATACCTTCTGGATAGCTGAAGCATACCGGAAGCACACCTGAAGCATACTTACAGCATACCTGAAGCACGAAACAGATTTTTACTCCCCCAACCCCAAGCTTAGACATCATTCTCATCATCTTCCGGCGTTTCCCTGATATCCAGAACCTTAAGTTGCAGGTTCTTCTCGCCATTCCAGTCGTTCTCATCTATTTTAAAAACAATATCAACAGGGTTTCCTGTTAAGAGTAGGGGCATTTTGTCGGCCATGCCAAAACCAATGCCTGTAAAAGTGATGTTGTCCTGTTTGACAACAAAACGGAGGTGGGATTCTTTGACCACTTTACTATAGCCGGTATTATATATATATCTGGCCACAAAGGTGGGACGTACATTATCTGGCCCAAATGGCTCCATCTGGCAAAGAATATCATAAAAGGGCTGCCGGATGTCACTAAACTTGATTTCTGCATCAATGACAATTTCCGGGATCAGCAATTCAGGGTGTATGGAGGCCTGAACTACCTCTTCAAATTTTTGACAGAAGGCATCTACTTTATCGAGTTCCAGCGTCATGCCGGCTGCATAAAAGTGGCCGCCATAGCCTAAAAGCAGGTCTTTACACTGGTGGACAGCTTCGTAAACATTGAATCCGGCAACGCTCCTGGCAGAGCCGGATACATAATCCCCGGACTGGGTAAGGATAATCGTAGGCCGGTAATAATAATCTATTAACCGTGAAGCCACAATGCCAACCACCCCTTTATGCCAGTGTGGTTGAAATAGAACGGTACTTTTGCGGTTAACCAACAAAGCATCGCTCTCAATAAGAGTAAGGGCTTCTTCAGTGATGCTGCTATCAGCCTCTTTGCGGTGGCTGTTATCCACATGAAGTGCTTCTGCCCATTGCATAGCCTCATCCAGGCTTTCTGCTACAAACATTTGCACCGCTTTCCGGGCATCATCCATTCTGCCGGCAGCATTTACCCTAGGAGCAATGATAAATACAAGGTTTTGGATCTGGATAGTCTTTAAAAAACCACTCAGGATACTCAACGCCTTTATACCAAAATTCGGGTTGTCATTCGCCTTTTGTAAGCCATAATAAGCTAAAACCCGGTTCTCTCCGGTAATAGGGACAATATCCGCCGCAATTGCAGTTGCTACAAGGTCAAGAAAATGGAAGGCTTCCTCCTGGGGTAGCCCCATTTTTTGACAGAGGGCCGAAATAAGCTTAAAACCTACGCCACAGCCACAAAGATCCTTATAGGGATATGGACAGTTTAGTTGTTTGGGATTCAGAATAGCCACCGCTTCGGGCAGAATTTCATCCGGTAGGTGATGGTCGCAAACAATAAAATCAATGCCTAGTTCTTTGGCATATTGGATGAGGTCCACTGATTTAATGCCGCAGTCCAGCGAGATAATTAATGTATAATCCTGCTCAAATGCAAAGTCCACACCGGCCTTGCTAATGCCATAACCTTCCTTATAGCGGTGGGGAATATAAAATTCTGTATGGGAATAAAACTTTTTGATGAATTGGTACATGCACGCAACAGATGTGGTGCCGTCAACATCATAGTCTCCGAATACAAGTATTTTTTCTTCGTTAGCGAAAGCCTGCAAGATGCGGTCAACAGCCTTGTCCATGTCCTTCATGAGCCATGGATCATGCAAATCACTCAACTGTGGTCTAAAGAACTTTTTAGCCTGGCCAAAAGTTTCAATACCCCTCTGCACAAGGAGATTACACAAAACAGGGTGTATCTTCAATGCCTGGTAAAGAGCATCAACCTTTTCCTTTTCAGCGCCACTAACCCTCCATCTTTTTTGCTTGCTCATGATTAATATTTACGATCCGTAACGAAATTGACCAGGTCTTCAAAACCGTCCCTGATTTCTGAAGGTGGAAATGTATGCAATATTTGCAAAGCTTGCTGCTTATATGCGTTCATTTTATCAATTGTGTAAGAAATACCTCCGCTTTTGATAACCACATCAACCACATAATCAACTTTGGCCTTCCGGGTATTCTCATTCTTTATAATGTAAATCAACTCCCGGCGCGTCTTCTTATCAATGGTATTTAAAGTATATATGAGCGGTAAAGTGAGCTTCTTTTCTTTAATATCATTACCGGTTGGTTTACCAATGTCTTGAGCAGTATAATCAAAAAGGTCGTCCTTCATTTGAAAAGCAATGCCCACCTTTTCGCCAAATTCCCTCATTTTCTCCGTTTGCTCTTCATCCTGTGTCGATGACCATGTGCCAGCAGCGCAGGCTGCAGCTAATAAAGACGCAGTTTTATTGCGGATAATATCAAAATAGACATCTTCATCCAAATTCAATGATCTTGACTTTTCCATTTGCAGCAATTCCCCTTCACTCATTTGGCGAACAGCGTTAGATAATAGCTGCAGTATGCGAAAGTCATTATTGTCCAATGAAAGCAACAATCCCTTGGCAAGCAGGTAATCGCCTACTAACACGGAAACTTTATTTTTCCACAAAGCATACACAGAAAAGAAACCCCTGCGTTCCAAAGAATCGTCCACCACATCGTCATGCACTAAAGTAGCTGTATGCAATAGCTCTACTAATGAAGCTGCTCTATAGGTAGAATCGTTAACTTGACCTGATAATTTAGCGGCCAGAAATACAAACATAGGCCGCATCTGTTTCCCTTTACGCTTTACAACGTAGCGCATTACACGATCTAACAAGGGAACATTGCTGTTGACTGCATCTTTAAATTTATGCTCAAAGATGGCCAATTCTTTTTCTATTAATTTAACTGGTAATTCCATTCGTAAATTCTGGGAGCAAGTTACAACTGACTTTAATTAAAACAACCTGAAGTGTAATAATTGACTTGGCAGGATTTTTATTATATCTTTGATTTACGTGTAACCTTGTCAGTAATAATTTTAAAAATTTGGTAATTGTACGTCAATATTTATTTTTGCCTCTGATTAGGACATTGTTTTTCAAAAATCAATCAAAAGTTATGGCAAGCAAAAAGTACTCTTTTCTTCTGGGCATTTTATGCCTATTGGCTACGTACGGCTTCTCGCAGGAAGCGGGAGGTGGTTACTCAGCCTCAGATTCTTCTATTGTCCCCGACAAAAGAATGCCTCAGCACACCGAGTTTTTAAACGGTACATATAACTTCCCCGCAAAACCAAGAAACCAATGGGAAATAGGTATCAAAGGTGGTATGTTCAATATTAGCGGTGACGTATCCACTAAATTTGATGGCGGATTCGGAGTCCATGTTCGTAAAGCAATGGGTTATGTATTCTCAATGCGTTTAGAATATATGTATGCTAATGCTAAAGGTTTGAACTGGAGACCTTCAGGCAACTACAGTAGCAATGATCCTTGGATAGCAGCTGGCTATACAGGTGATATTTATTACAATTACAAAACAAACATTCAGGACCTGTCTTTAGAAGGTCTCATAACCCTGAACAATATCCGTTTTCACAAAGCTAAAACTGGATTCAACCTTTATGGTATCTTTGGTATTGGCGGTATGATCTACGATGCGAAAGTGAACGCATTGAACGGAAGTACCCCTTATAACTTCAGTGGTGTTTCCGGTGGTGTTTATGAAAACAGAAAAGATACTAAAAACGCTATTAAAGATCTGTTAGACGATTCTTATGAATCTTCTGCAGAAAACCATGGCGACACTCGTCCAAAACTGTTCGGCAGCACATTTAAGCCTGTAGGACATGTTGGTGCAGGGGTTGCTTTCAAACTGAACAACCGCTTCAACCTGGCTCTGGAAGATCGCTTCTCAATTACTAAAGACGATTTATTGGACGGTCAGCGCTGGTCTGAGCAAAGCAGCTCTCCAACAACTCCTGTTCTTACCCAAGACTACGATACTTACAACTTCTTATCTCTTGGCCTTAACTACAACATCGGTTCTAAATCTATTGAGCCTTTGTGGTGGGTTAATCCTTTGGATTATGCTTACAGCGAAATCCGCAATCCTCGCCTGATGCGTTTACCAAAACCTGTTTTACCTGATGCTGATGGTGATGGCGTAACTGACCAGTTTGACTTGGAACAAACTCCTCAGGGTGTTCCTGTTGATTCTCACGGTGTAAGCCGCGATACAGACGGTGACGGTGTTCCTGATGCTCGCGATAAAGAATTGGTGACTCCAACTGTTTGTCAGCCTGTTGATGCTGATGGTGTTGGTAAATGTCCTTGTCCAGAAGGTTGCGGAAGAATTGATTCTAATGCATGCGCTACTGCTTTGGGTGCTTTACCAAGTGTTACTTTCACTGGTAACTCAGTTCGCCTGACAGAAGATGCAAAAAGCCTGCTCGCTAGTGTAGCTAGCCGCCTTCGCAACAATCCTGAATGTCGTATTGTTGTAGTAGGTTACTGCGCTTCTACTAAATCTGAACAACAAAGAAGCTGGGATCGCGTAAATGCTGTGATCAACCATCTGGTAGAAAAAGAAGGTATCAGCGGCGACCGCCTGATCTTCCAATACGGTATGGAAGGTGGAGATTGCAACACTGTTGATCTGCGTGCTGCAGCTTCCGGTGAGCAAGGTCCAAACAACGTTCCTGCTCCTCACCCAAATCTGAGAAAACAATAATTTAGATTATATGAAATAAAAAACCCTCCAAAATGGAGGGTTTTTTATTTCTTGGATAAACATTAACTCAAAACTTTTAGAAAATTGAAAGAATTATAGAAATTTTGCTCCAACTGATTAATTTTGCAAACTTTTATGCGCTTTTTATTAATTGCCTTTATCTCGCTGTTTTTGGTTAGCTGTCAGGGGATCAACAAGGTTTTAAAAAGTAAGGATCCGGAGTATAAGCTGAGAATGGCTGAGCAATACTATGCTAAAAAGAAGTATACTTATGCCCAACAGCTTTACGAAGATGTGATCCCTTTCTTTAAAGGCCGCCCGGAATTCGAGGATATTTATTATAAATATGCCTATACCGCTTATAACCAGCACGATTATTTAAACGCTGAGAACCTCTTTAAAACCTATCTGGAAGCGTTTCCAAATAGCTCCAGGGCAGAAGAAATCGAGTTCATGCGTGCATATGCCTTTTATATGCAATCTCCAAAACCTTCACTGGACCAGACAAATACTTTGAAGGTGATAGGCATGATGCAAACTTTTATCAACACCCATCCAGGCTCAGAGCGCAACAAACAAGCTGCAGACATTATGGAAATATGTCGTAATAAGCTGGAAACCAAGGACTTCAGCGCTGCCCAGTTGTACTTCGATATTGGTCAGTTTAGGGCCGCTGCCGTTTCTTTCAGCTCGTTACTGAACTCCTATCCGGATTCTCCTAAAGGCGATGAATATAAACTGATGACAGTGAAGTCTTATTATCGCTTTGCTGAACTGAGTGTAGAAGAAAAGAAAGTAGAGCGCTTCGAAAAGGTAATTGAGGAGTGTAACGACTTTATGGACCGCTTCCCTCAAAGTCCTTTAGTGAAGCAAGTAGAGAATTATTTAACTTTGACCCAATCAAATATTAAAAACATTACAAATGAGCCGTCTAAGAAGACAACTTAGTACTAGCACTACCAATAATGTAGAAACACGTAATTTGAATGACCTGAAGGAAAGAACAGGGAATTTATATGAATCAATTTCCATTATTGCAAAAAGGGCTAACCAGATAAACATCACCATCAAAGAAGAATTACACAATAAACTCGAAGAGTTTGCTACCCATACAGATAGCCTTGAAGAAGTTCATGAAAATAAAGAGCAAATAGAAATTTCTAAGGCTTATGAACGTATGCCAAACCCTGCATTATTAGCAACCCAGGAGTTTTTTGAAGAAAAGATCCACTTCCGTAAAGGTGAAGAGGACCTGTTCCAATAAATTGTAACTGGTTGAATTATATCAGTTTATATTAATTTTAGCAACACCAAATAAACTATTGTTTATTTGGTGTTCTTTTTTAATTATAGGCTTAGGGCAAGCTTTTAAACCAAAACAATGTTAAAAGGAAAGAAGATAATAATTGGCATAACAGGTAGTATTGCTGCATATAAAAGTATATTGATTGTACGTCAACTGATCAAGGCTGGCGCAGAGGTAAAAGTAATAATGACACCTGCAGCAAAGGACTTCGTTTCTCCGTTAACATTATCTACACTTTCCAAAAACAAGGTTTTGATTGATCTTTTTAACGAAGATGCCTGGGAAAACCATGTTTTTTTGGGGCGTTGGGCTGACCTTTTTCTCATGGCGCCACTTAGTTGCAATACATTGGGCAAGATGGCTCAAGGCCTTTGTGACAGCTTACTGATGGCAGTTTACTTGTCTGCAACCTGCCCTGTAATGATTGCTCCGGCAATGGATGAGGATATGTGGCATCACCCCTCCACCCGCAGGAACCTGCAAACCTTGGAAAATGACGGTTGCCTGTTGCTCCCGGTCGAGCATGGAGAGCTCGCTAGCGGGTTAACAGGAGAGGGGAGAATGGCTGAACCTGAAACGATTATTCAGTTCATGAGCAGCTTTTTTCAGCAAAAAATGCAGTTAAAAGGTAAAAAGGCCTTAGTAACTGCCGGGCCTACATACGAAGCGATCGATCCGGTACGTTTTATTGGCAACCATTCTTCAGGTAAAATGGGATATGCGCTGGCAGAAGAGCTGGCAAACCGTGGAGCTGAAGTCGTTTTGATTTCAGGCCCTGTTTCCCTGAAGCCTAATTCGCAAAACATCCAGTTGATAAAAGTAACGGCCGCCGAAGAAATGTACAATCAGTGCATGAAACATGCTCAGGATTATGATATTGCTATAATGTCTGCTGCTGTTGCAGATTATACACCTTTGCAAAAGGCTGAAGAGAAAATTAAAAAAAGCAGTAGTGAATTGGAGATAAAGCTAAAGAAAACGAAAGATATACTCGCTAGCCTTGGGAATTTGAAAACTGATAAACAAATACTGGTTGGTTTTGCCCTGGAAACCGTTGACGAAGAGCAATACGCCTTAAAGAAATTGGAAGAGAAAAATGCAGACATGATTATTTTGAATTCTCTTAAAGACGAAGGGGCTGGCTTTGGAAAGGATACAAATAAAATTACACTCTTTAAAAAGGGGGGCGAAAAAATGACCTATCCCACTAAATCTAAAGAGTTAGTAGCGAAAGATATTGTTGATTCTATAATTGAAATGGTTCATTCCATCTGGCCAATTTGAAAAATGAAAATATTTCAGATGAAGAAGATCATTCTCTTTTTTTTATTGTGTGTATTGGTAAATAGCAGTTTCTCTCAGGAGTTGCAGGCTAGGCTAACTGTGGTATCAACTAAAGTAGGTACACAGGTAGATAAGAAAGTGTTTCTAACACTCCAATCCGCACTTTCTAATTTTTTGAACAACAGGAAATGGACTTCTGAAAATTTCTTGCCCCAGGAAAAGATTCAATGTAATTTTTTGATTAACATCGATCAGGTTCTTAGCGATAACGTCTATAAAGCTTCCTTGACAGTACAGGCTGCTCGGCCAATCTACAACACAATCTACCAGTCACCTATACTAAATTTTCAGGATAATGACCTGGTTTTTAAATATATCGAGTTCCAGCCAATAGAATTCAACGAAAACCGCATACAGGGTGCCGATCCCATAGTGGCAAACCTGACCGCAGTTTTGGCTTATTATGCGAACATTATTTTAGGATTGGATTATGACTCCTTTTCACCACGCGGCGGCGATCCCTTTTTTCAGAAAGCTTTCAACATCGTTAATAATGCTCCTGAGGCCAGGGAGATTTCCGGCTGGAAACCCTTTGATGGCATGCGCAACCGTTTCCGCCTAACTGAAAACTTTACAGATAATCGATTCAACCTTATTCATGAAGCAGTCTATTCGTATTATCGCCAGGGGCTGGACAAGTTTTATGAAAAAGAAGATTCTGCAAGAACTGGTGTTTTAAATGCCTTAAAAACTTTGAATACCTTAAATCAAAACAATCCCAATTTGATGTCAGTTCAAATGTTTTTCCAGGGAAAAAGCACCGAATTAGTAAACATCTTCAGTAAAGGCGATGCCAATGTTAAAGCCCAGGCGCGAGAGTATTTAAGTAAACTGGACGTTACCAATGCTGCAGCTTATAAAGAAATCAAATGAGTAGAATCTTAATATTAGCTTTTTTATTTTTAATCATTGGTTGTAATGCTGGCCCCGAAATCCCCAAAGGAATTTTACCTCCTCAGGAAATGCAATACATAATGTGGGATATGTTGCAGGCAGATGGGCTTGCTTCATATAGCCTGGATACCGTGATGCGGAGGCCTGCTAAACGAATGGAACTCTATAGCACAGTTCTGGCTACTCATAAAATGTCGCAGGGAACATTTCGCAAAAACATTCAATTTTACGAATCTCATCCCGATTTGCTTAAAATCGTGTTAGACTCATTACAGCAAATGGCTCTGAGAGATACTGCTACTATTGTTGTCAAACCTCAAAAAGTAACTACAGACACTGTAAAACGGGATACAACGAATAGACGGCTCGATTCGGTCAAATCTAGAATACTGCCGCCTATCGAAAAACTCAGAGCGCTGAAAAAAGAAAAGCCTGTGTAAAAACTTACTATCTAAACTGCAATAAAAATTATATGCCCCTCTTTACACCTTTGTAAATAAGCCATAAATTTAGTACATGAACAAGGTTTACAAGAACGCATTGGATGCAATGCACGATGTAAAGGATGGCTCAGTATTAATGTTAGGAGGATTTGGACTTTGTGGCATTCCCGAAAATTGTATTAAAGCCCTTGTGGAAAAAGGTGTCAAAGATCTAACCTGCATTTCAAATAATGCCGGAGTTGATGGCTTTGGCTTAGGGTTGTTGCTGCTCACCCGCCAGATCCGGAAGATGATGAGTTCCTATGTTGGTGAAAATGCCGAATTCGAAAGGCAACTACTCCACGGCGAATTAGAGGTGGAGTTGATGCCTCAGGGCACTTTAGCCACTCGTATTCAAATGGCAGGCATGGGAATTCCCGCTTTTTTTACACCGGCTGGTTACGGTACTGAAGTCGCGGAAGGTAAAGAGGTAAGGGAATTTAATGGTAAAATGTACCTCATGGAAACTGCTTTACTTGCTGACTTTGCCTTGGTAAAAGCATGGAAAGGCGATAAATATGGCAATCTTGTATTTAGAAAAACAACCCGCAACTTTTCTGTTCCCATGGCTAAGGCTGGTAATATAACCATTGCCGAAGTAGAGCATCTGGTTGAGCCCAGCGAACTGGACCCCGATCATATTCATGTAGCTGGTATTTATGTGCAACGCATCTTCCAGGGCCGCAATTATGAAAAAAGAATAGAACGGCGAACAGTACAAATGAGTAAATGAAATGAAACAATGTAAATGGGTATTTGAGAAATAGTAAATTGTAAATCTTAAATTCTTATGGCTTTAGATAAATATGGAATTGCTAAACGAATAGCACAGGAACTCCAGGATGGAATGTATGTAAATCTTGGAATTGGCATCCCTACACTCGTTTCAAACTACATTCCTGAAGGTGTTTCCATAATGCTTCAGAGCGAAAATGGGATGCTGGGTATGGGACCTTACCCTACAGAAGAAGAAATAGATGCAGATTTAATTAACGCCGGTAAAGAAACGGTAACTCTTTTACCCGGCGGAGCTTTTTTCGACAGTGCAGAAAGTTTTGGAATGATCCGGGCGGGCAAAGTAGACTTAACGGTTTTAGGAGCGATGGAAGTAAGTGAAAATGGAGATATTGCCAACTGGAAAATTCCCGGTAAAATGGTTAAAGGTATGGGAGGTGCAATGGATCTTGTGGCTAGCGCTAAAAACATTATTGTAGCCATGATGCATACCAACCCTAAAGGAGAGTCCAAACTGTTGCCCCAATGTACATTACCCCTTACAGGTGTGAGCTGTGTCAAAAAAGTAGTGACTGAACTTGCAGTCTTAGATATTACCCCAAACGGTTTTGAGCTGATCGAAAGAGCACCTGGAGTCAGTGTTGAAGAAATAAAGACCAAAACTGCTGGTAAGCTGATCATCCGTGGTGATATTCCGGAGATGAAACTCTGAATACTCAGAAAATTGAATGTAGCCTCTTCATCAACCACTAATCTTCTAAAGAACAAACGGCTTAGTCTACTAAATTATTCTTTACTGCAAAGAACACCAATCCTGCCGTGTTTTTACTGCCAAAACGCTCCATCAGGCGGTTCTTGATAGCTTCCACTGTGCGGGGACTGATATCCATTTTTTGGGCTATTTCCTGGGCTGTAAACTCAAGGCAAATGAGTTTCAATACGTCTCTTTCCTTATCATTAAGAGTGATTTCATTATTTAAGGAGGGAACTACCTTCTGTCTAGCATGTGACCGCTTGAGCAGTATTTTATTCACAAAGTTGTTGAGGTAATATCCCTTTTCATATACATCCATAATAGCCCGGCGTAGCTCCTGTGGTTCGGCATTCTTCAGCAAATACCCATGAGCCCCGTTTTCCATCATATGATAAACAAACCGCTCGTCTTCATACATGCTCAATACCAGAACGTGGATATGAGGATATTGTGTACTTAAAATTTTAGTGGTCTCAATACCATCTTTTTGAGGCATACGCAGATCCATTAAAACGACATCCGGCTCAGCGGAAGGGAGTCCTGCCAATAATTCATCTCCATTATCGGCTTCTAATACAAATTTTATGTTTGTATACGGCCGTAATGAAAGTATAACTCCTTTTCTGAAAATTTTATGGTCGTCTGCTATCGCTACTTTAATTACTTCCATAAGTTAAGCTCTGAAGCTACAATTGTTTTAAAAATCCTAGTGGATCATCAACTGGAACTTCAATGGTTATTTTATAATAAGATTGGTGGGTGTCTTTGTCAAACGCAATGCGACCGTTGGCAACCTGTATGCGACTGCTAATGTTTTTCAAACCTAAACCTGTTGTGCTTCTGTTTAATCTTTCAAAATCAGCTTGTGCTAGCCCTCTGCCATCGTGGTGAATCCTGATCACAAACCTGTCCCCTTGAACATTTTGTATCAGGTGAATAAAGCTGGCATTGCTGTGTTTTAAAATATTATTGACCAATTCCTGTATGACACGGAATATATTTAATTCCTTTTCAGACTTCATGCGCTCTTTATAATCATGGAACCGGCTGGTTGCACTAATACTCCCAGAAGCACTGATTTTTTGAAATAAGTCGTTTACAGCCGACTCTAAACCAAAGTTCTTTAAGGTCGGAGGCATCAGGCTATGGCTAATATTCCGGATTAGCTGAATGGTATCATCTAGAATTTGACGTACTTGGAAAATTGACTGAAGTTGGGTCGACTTATCCATGTTGACTAGGTTCTCACTCAGGTAAAGACGGGCTGTAGCTAGTAAAGGACCAGCATCATCATGCAGGTCTGCTGCAATGCGTTGTCTTTCTTCTTCCTGAGAATGTACTGATGCACTTAAAAGGATCCTCTGTTGTTCCTCCTCCATTGCTTTCATTTTCAACTGGTAGCGGATAACCTTTCTCTGGTGGAAAATAACAAACCCTACTAGGCAGCCAACTACCAATATCATACCCAGTGTGCCAAGAAGTATAAAGAACTGAATAGAAGCTGTATTAGTTGATTGCAGTAAAAACATTAGGCTTGCCGGGTAAGATTATGATGAAAGCGTTTAAATTTAGTTTTTTTAGATTCAAGTTGCAAAACAAATACAAGTATACCAATAGAAAAGAAGATATTTTTAAGAATTGAGAAAATATTAATAATAAGCCAAAATGATCTTAAATCTTTACGAGGTATATAACCTGCAAAAAGGTAGATAAAAAATGACCCCGACAAGTAAATGATGAAACCTGTAATGATCCAGAAATGATATGTATTATAAAGAAATGCAATCTCTGGCTTGTTGATCTGCTCGTAAAGAAAATAGAAGGAGAAAAAAAGGATGAGGATCGTTTCTATTCCAATGGATACAGAATCGAATTTCAAGTTCGGTGTAAAATAAGTAAAAATAAACTGGTATAAACTAAATCCTATAATAGAAAAAAGAATAATTCTTTTAATAGTATTACTTGTTACATTTAGAAAAATAAAATAGCTAAAAAGAGCATATTCAAAAACAGTAACGAAGCTATAGAAGTAAATCTTTTTATCAGAAGATGGAATTAATTCATATACATCTATTAACTCACTAAGGAAAAAAAATAGTGAATAAATAAGCAGCACTTGAAGAGATCTTTCCTTTTTCACTTTTTTGAAATGAAAAAATAAAAGACAAATAGGTAAAAGTTCAGAGAAAATAGCTGTATAAATAAAAAGGTTTTCTATAGTTGTATTATTTTGCCAAATATAGAAAACCTGAAATGCTCTTACATTATTTTTTTAGAGCTCCCACCAAGTTACTTCACCTGCAATATCGAAATCAGGTGGAACATTTCTAAAAGTTTTGTTGCGTACCATTTTCGTAAGTTTTAGTTATTTGATAGTGTAAATTTTATTCACCCGCTTTCCTTTACCAACAGGAAGCATGATCAGTGAAAACACTTAGAGGGAACTCAAATCTGTGCCAGTTAAATGTTTGAGGATTGAATTGCGTAAAACCGCGTATTGTAAAAGAGTAAAAACTCTTTTTGAAAATAGTAAAAATACTATGTTAGATTTGCGGCTCTGAAAGCTGGCGAGTGAATGAAGCTATATTTTTAGAATAGATTTAAAGATGTTGATATGTCAATATGGTTAATTATCAATGTTAAAACATCCGTTTCAAAAGAATGATATTGAAAACAACATACATTATACTATAAAAATAATTTAGTTTAAAAAAAGTAGAAATGCTGTAGGCTGATTTTAAAAAGAAAATGTATGGTTCGTAAAAATACGATGGGTGATGGTTAAAGGAATTTTGAGATTGTACACTTTTGATTTCCTTTGGAGATGTTATCTTTTATCTGTACAGAAGATTTCGCTGCTTAAAAACATTTAAATTTGTTGCCATTTAAATGTTCAGCTTTAAACTTTTAATTCCAATCTGACTGCATGAATGTCAATCAAATAAAAGTGGCTATCGCGGATGATCATAAAATTTTTCGCGATGGATTGAAAATGGCTTTAAAAGATAAAGATTATCTTAAAATGCTATGGGAGGCGGAAGATGGTAAAGACCTGTTGCACAAGCTGAGAATCAAACAGCCGGATGTGTTGCTGATGGATATAAGGATGCCAAAATTAGATGGCACCAATGCTATTAGCCTGATTCGGAAAGAGTTTGAAGGGATCAAGATCGTTGTGCTGACAATGTACGATCAACAGGAGATGATCACCAAAATGATGGAAATGGGTGCAAATGCCTATCTGTCTAAAACTACAGATCCTGATGAAATCTATAAAGCCATCTTGACCTGCATGAATGATGACTTTTATTTCAACGACTTGGTAAATAAAGCGGTATTATTAAAATTACAGCACAAAAGAACTGTACGTCAGTTTTACCCGATGCCGGTCAAGTTCAATGAAAAGGAACTGAATATTCTCAAACATATAGCCCTGGATAAGACTACTGAGGAAATCTCTAAAGAAGTATTCCTTAGCCCTCGCACAATAGAAACCATTCGCCAGAAAATGAAGGAGAAAGTGGGCGCTAAAACAATTGCTGGCCTGGTAATGTATGCATTAAGAAATAAATTGATTGATGAAGTATAAGAATATAGAATTTTAAATTTCAATTCATGTACCTACTGGGTTCAATTCCCAAATCTTGAATAATGAAACAGAATATTAATGATATTTTCTTTGGTGGGATTTATAAGGAAATTTGGCGGAAACTGATCCCCAAAGGCCTTACAGAGGCAGAGGTGGATTTTATTGAGGATATATGTAACCTTGAAAAAGGAAATCATGTTTTGGATTTGATGTGTGGTTATGGAAGGCATACCCTGGAGCTGGCAAACCGCGGATATAAGGTGACAGCCTTAGATAATTCATCCGACTATATTGCAGAAATTAATGGCAAAGTAAAAGATGGTGGTTTATCAATAGAGTGCCGCGAAGCCGACGTCGCTAATACCGTTTTTGAAAGAAGCTTTGACGCCGCCATTTGCATGGGTAACAGCTTTGCTTTCTTTGATGAAGAAGCTGCATTGCAATTATTGAAAAACTTGTCTGCAGCACTGCCTGTAGGTGCAATCTTTATTATTAATACTTGGACAATCGGGGAAATTGCCATCAAGTACTTCCAGGAAAGAACATGGATCAATGTAGAAGGTGGCTATAAATATTTAACTGAAAATAAATATCTATTTAATCCAACTCGGATCGAGGCTGAAAGTTTCATCGTTTCACCTGGGGGAACAACCTTAGAAGTAATCAACGGCATTGATTATATATTTACCATTTCTGAGCTTCAGACTTTGTTGAAAAAAGGTGGCTTTGAGCTGAGAGAGGTATTCAGCACACCCAGAAAGCGGAAATTTGTCCTTGGAGATGCTAAGGCATATATAGTCGCTGAAAGAGTGTAAATGGCTTGATCTTAAGAATTGTTAGAGCTAAACAAACCGGTTTATTAAAAGAAAACGTATTTATACGATTATTGATAGTAATTATCTGCTGCTGGTCGGTGATTTTATGCAGTGATAAATTCTGTAAAAGCTCAGTTGTTAATTCAGAATTTTACTGAGTAAAATACAAATGCTTATTCGCAATTTTGCAGTTGATAAGTTCGTGTTATAAAATTTCTGCTATGAAGAATCTTGATACTCCCATAAAAGTTATCATTACTGACGATCATGCGCTTTTCCGTACAGGCGTAAAAACTTCCTTGTTTGGCCGCAAGGACATACAAATGATCGGGGAGGCTGAAAATGGCATGCAATTGTTGAACCTGCTGAAACACATGAAGCCTGATGTGATTTTGCTAGATATCTCCATGCCTATAATGGATGGCATTACCACATTACCAGAGATCAAAAAAATCGATCCAGAGATAAAGGTGATCATGCTTACAATGCACAACGACCACTCCATGATCACTAAAATGATGGAAATTGGTGCTAATTCCTATCTTACTAAAGATTCTGATTCGGAAACAATCTATCAGGCCATCCGGACCTGTTTTGATGATGAATTTTATTTCAACGACCTCACGAATAAAGCGCTCCTTAAAGATTTGCGCAGTAAACGGGAACCGGAACCACAAGTGACCAGTTCTGAAATTCACTTGAACGAAAAGGAAACCTCAATTTTAAAGCTGATGTGCGAGGAAAAGAGCACAAAGGAAATCGCTGAAGCTGTTGAACTGAGTCCGCGCACGGTTGAAGCGATCCGTGATAAATTAAAAACAAAGACCGGCGCTAAATCTCTTGCCGGCTTGATCATGTATGCTGTAAAAGCCGGTATCGTAGAACAAAAGTAATCTCAAAGAAATTATAGTTTTGGGGTTGAACCATCATTGCTGCAACCTCTCCACATAAACTATAAATGATAAACTCTTTATGGTTTTTGTTTCTTTTAATGGTAAACTTTACCCGTCTGATGCTCCACTGTTTCTAGCCCAGAATAGAAGTTTTCGTTATGGGGATGGTTTATTTGAAACATTGAAAGTGCTTAATGGGCAACCGGTCCTTTCTGCTTTCCATTTTGACCGCTTGTGGCTAGGCATGCACATGCTGCAAATAAGTCAGCCTGTAGGTTTTACAAGGGAATTCCTGCTGGAAACAATAATCGGTTTATGTAAAGCAAATGATCTGCTGCAGGCCGCTAGAGTCAGGTTAGCTGTGTTTAGAAATGATGATAACATTGCAGAATTCGTAATAGAAACAATACCATTGCCCCCTGATGCAAACCTGCTGAATGAAAAAGGATGGAGTTTAGAACTTTACCCTTTCGCACGAAAGAGTTGCGATGCATTAGGAAATCTTAAAACAGCAAATTATTTGATTTATATATTGGCTGGACTCTATGCAAAAGAAAAAGCTGTTGATGAATGCCTGGTGCTGAACACAGAAAATAATATTTGTGATGGTTCAAAAGCAAATGTTTTTCTGGTGCATCATAATGAGGTTTATACACCCGCATTGCACCAGGGTTGTGTCAATGGTGTGATGAGACGCTATTTGGTCGAGCAATTAAAAGATATTGGAATTACTGTACACCAAAGGGAAATCAGTGAGCAGTTTTTATTAGAAGCAGACGAAGTCTTTGTTACTAATGCTATTACCGGCATGCGCTGGATCTCTTCTTACCGCAATAAGCAATACCGCAATGAAATAGTAAAAGATATCTACCAAAAAACCGTAGCAACTTTATTCAAATAACTTTTCCCTTCTTTAATTTTTAATCTTCGATGATGAAATGAACGCCTCTAAATGAAAGCCCCTTTCCTAAATTCGTCATTCGAATTATTCGTTATCCCAAAAACAGTTTTCCTTCCCATTGCCCCATATACACCTTATAAAGTTGCGTGATTGCTGCTTCCCCTTCTTCTCCTAATTGAAGTGAAAAGTTATTTACATAAAGATCTATATGTTGACGCATGACACTTTTATCCATTGCCTGTGCATGCGTTTCTACATATGCCGATATTTCAGGGTAATGGCTAAAAGCGTACTCTAGGCTCTTGCGGATCAATACATCCAGCTTTTGTTGAATAACTGGATGAATGCTTCTTTTCACTGCAATGCAGCCGAGGGGAATAGGCAAGCCTGTTTTGCTTTCCCAGTATGCTCCTAGGTCTAATACTTTATTCAGACCTTTTTGTTGATATGTAAAACGGTTTTCATGTATGATTAGGCCCAGGTCAGTTTTACCTTGCAGCACCGAATCTTCGATAGAAGAAAATAAAGTAGGTGTTCTATTTTGCGCTTGAGGAAAAGCAAAGCTGAGGAGGAAGTTGGCTGTAGTGTTTTCACCAGGAATAGCAATGCTTAAATTGGACACTTCTTTTGTTTCTACTTCCTCTTTTGAGATCAGGAGCGGACCAACACCTTTGCCTAATGCAGAACCGGATGATAATATGGTGTACTGTGAAACGTTGCGGAACAGCGCAGGAAAACTTAGCTTGGTAGCATCGAGCCGGCCTTCAATAGCCCATTGATTGAGAGTTTCTACATCTTCCAGGTATACCTCGAACTCAAGACCATCCGTATCGATCTTGTGATTGACCAATGCATCAAAAATGAATGTATCATTGGGACAGGGAGAGAATCCTAAGCGTAGTTTCATAGTTTTTTGGTTTTAAAGAATTTGTCCTCCGATGGCTGATAAATTACTCATTTCAATCATTGGCAAGATCCGTTGCAATTCTTTATTCAAATTAGAAATGGCTCCTTCAAGCATCCATTTGGACTTATCTCTTTCTCCTATATAGTTAGAGATCGTACGGATCTGAAGAAAGGCAACTTTTTCTTGTATAGCTACATAATGTAGGGCAGCTCCTTCTAACGACTCTACCTGTGCATTCCATTTTTCTTTATAATAATTAATACGCTGCACATTGGTCGATATTTCATTGACAGTAATTCCCTCTGCAAGTGAAAGCGTAGTCTTCGCCAGCAGCAGGAAAGAGGGATTTACCAATTTACCATGATTCCAGGGTTGACGATTCGCATCCGCTAGCTTAAGATCAAAAAGAGTTTTAAAGGAATTATTTTCCTCCACACCAGAGTCGGCAATACAATCACTGAGAAGGGCGAAAGTTTCACCTAGAGGGATGGTTGGATCCAATGAGCCGCCAATGCCAGCCTGGATGATCAGGTCTGGTTTGCTGGTTGAAAGATACTTGGCAAAACTATAGGCTGCTGGTAGGATTCCCGCACCCGTAATTAAAAAATCAAGCTTGTGATCTTTCAGTGGGTTTTCCTCAAAATATTGTTTAGAGGGCGCTATTTCAAATTCAGTAGCAGCACTAAGAAGAATTTGCATGTCGCAAAAATAAGGTCAGATCAGCCCAGATATTTCCAACTCGAAGTCTCAAATGCCTAATTTTGCACAAATTTCACCCTGAAATGGTGTACGTCACCCGTGTAGAACATTTTAACGCAGCTCATAAATTATTTAACCCTGACTGGAGCCGGGAACAAAATGATGCCGTTTTTGGAAAATGTGCCAATGATAACTGGCATGGGCACAATTACGAACTGTACGTAACCATTAAAGGAAACCCAAATCCTGAAACAGGCTTTGTGTACGATGCTAAAAAACTAAGCGATCTGATTAAAGAGCAGGTTACTGAAAAGCTGGATCATAGAAACCTGAATATAGATGTTGATTTCATGAATGGAAAGCTGTGCTCGACTGAAAACCTGGCCATAGGTATCTGGAACCAGTTGCAACAGCATCTACCACAGGATGTTTATCTTCACTGTATCAAACTCTATGAAACGCCAAGAATTTTTGTGGAGTATTACGGGGAATAAATCTAAATGAATCTATGAAGAGAGTGGCAGTTTACAGGAAGGAGCATTTTAATGCGGCTCACAGGTTGTTCCGTCAACAATGGAGCGATGAAGCTAATGCTGCAACTTTTGGCAAATGCAGCCTGCCACATTACCATGGCCATAATTATGAAATAGAGATCAAAGTTGTGGGCGAGCCAGATAAGGAAACTGGTTTTGTGATGGATATGAAGAAACTCTCCGACCTGGTACAGGAAAAAGTGATCAGTAAGTTCGATCATAAGAACCTGAACCTGGATACGGAAGAATTCAAAACGTTAAATCCTACAGCAGAGAATATTGCCATAATTATTTTTGAACTTTTGAGGCCTCATATCGATCCGTCTTTGGACCTGTTTATCAGGCTGTATGAAACACCAAGGAACTTTGTGGATTACCCGGCTTAAAGTAAAATGTAGTAAATCGTAATTTATAAATCATATATTGAATGGCTTATCACAAAAAAGAGGGTTTTGATAAAGAAGCAACAGAAGGTCTAATTGAAAACTATTCAAGCATTTTAAAGCTTTTGGGTGAAGATCCGGAGCGGGAGGGGTTGGTCAAAACTCCGGAACGCATGGCAAAAGCTATGCAATACATGACGCATGGATATCACCAGGATGGAGTAGCTATTTTGGATTCAGCTAAGTTTCGTGAGGATGTAAGTGAAATGGTGATCGTTAAAGACATCGAGCTTTATTCTATGTGCGAACATCATTTATTGCCATTCTTTGGTAAAGCTCATATCGCATATATACCTAATGGATATATTACCGGCCTGAGCAAGTTGGCCAGGGTTGTGGATGTATATGCCCGTCGGCTGCAAGTGCAGGAAAGAATGACCACCCAAATATTGAAAGCAATAAAGGAAAGCCTGAATCCTCTGGGGGCTGCTGTTGTTATAGAAGCCAAACACCTGTGCATGATGATGCGTGGTGTGCAAAAGCAAAACTCTGTTACGACAACCTCGGCTTTCGATGGTGAGTTTTTGAATAATAGCATTACCAGAAACGAATTTTTGAAGCTGATAGCTGCACGTTTGAGTTAGGTTTTTGATTATTTAATGAGTTGAACAAACCAAACACAAAACTTTTTAAATTCATATAATACATTGAATTCGGTAAACCTTTAATGAACCTATAAACCAAGCAGACTAACAACTAATAAACATTTTTACATGAAGCATGCATTTGTTTTCCCTGGTCAGGGTGCTCAATTTCCTGGAATGGGAAAATCATTTTATGAGAATAGCTCGTTTGCAAAAAAGATTTTTGAACAGGCCAATGAAATATTGGGCTTTCGAATTTCTGACGTGATGTTTACCGGTACAGAAGAAGACCTGAAGCAAACAAAAATTACACAACCTGCCATTTTCCTTCATTCTATTTTAGCTTATAAAAGTATTGAAAATGCAAGACCAGAAATGGTAGCAGGCCACTCTCTGGGTGAATTTTCCGCCCTGGTAGCCAATGGTACCCTTAGCTTTGAAAACGGTCTTCATTTGGTAAGCCTGCGGGCTCAGGCCATGCAGAAAGCTTGTGAGCAAAACCCGTCTACCATGGCGGCAGTTTTGGGATTGGCTGATGAAAAAGTAGAGGAAATTTGCCGCCAGGTACAGGAGCAAACCGGTGAAATAGTTGTTCCTGCAAACTATAACTGTCCGGGGCAATTGGTTATTTCCGGTAGCATCAAAGGCATCGAAGTTGCCTGCGAACAATTAAAAGCAGCTGGAGCTAAAAGAGCTTTAGTATTACCCGTAGGTGGTGCTTTCCATTCCCCACTGATGGAACCTGCTAGAAAAGAATTGCAAAACGCAATCGAAAACACCAATTTCCACAATCCTTCTTGTCCTGTATACCAGAACGTGGTTGCAAAAGGTGTGATCGATAAAGATGAAATCAAGCAAAACCTCATTGATCAATTAACAGGTGCAGTTAAGTGGACCCAATGCGTTCAGGCGATGATCGCTGATGGTGCTTCTAGGTTTACTGAAGCCGGCCCAGGTAAAGTACTGCAAGGATTGATTCAGAAGATCAATAAAGAAGTAAGCGTTGAAGGCGTAAGCTAAATGTTGAATGATTTAAATGACGAATAAGAAAGGTTTATCCAACCTGAGCTTATTCGTCATTCTATATTTGGATTATTTGTCATCCCTTCCATTTGTTATGGACACCGAACAGTTCACCCACTCCCCATCAAAACTGGGATTATACTTTTTATAGAAGTTGATGGCAGGCTCGTTCCATTCCAATACCTGCCATGCAATACCCGTAAAGTAGCGGCTTTTAGCTTCTTCAAAAAGCTGCTCGAACAGAAGTTTTCCTAATCCTTTTCCACGCATCTTTTCTGTTACATAGAAATCTTCAAGATACATTCTCTGACCCTTCCAGGTACTGAAGCGTATATAGTATAGGGCAAAGCCTTGCACAATGCCATCTACTTCGGCCACAAAAGCCCACCAAACAGGGTGTGCACCAAACCCACTATCTACAAAATGATCCATGGTAATAGTTACTTCATGCGGTGCTTTTTCATAAACGGCTAATTCATGCACCAACTCCATCATTCTTGGGCAGTCTTCTTTTACTGCTTTGCGTATTTTAACATCCATATTTTTCTAATAATTGAATATTCCCAATATCCAAATAAAACCCAATCCCAAAATCTCAAAATTTCGATATAGCAATACCTGGTCATCCCAACGCCTCTTCCAAATCTGCAATGATATCCACGGAATTTTCAATTCCTACATTCATGCGAATGAGACCATCGGTAATGCCATATTGTTCTCTTTGCTCTTTGGGAATTCCATAGTGCGTCATCGATGCTGCATGGCACAGGAGTGTGTCACAGGTACCCAACGATACAGTGCGCACACACATTTGAAGGCGATTCATAAACCGCACACCTGCGTTGAAGCCATCTTTTAATTCGAAACTCAACATGCCGCCGCCTAGCCGCATTTGCTTTTGAGCCAAAGCATAGTCCGGGTGAGAAGACAAGCCTGTATAGTTTACTCCAGACACTTTGGGATGCTGTGCCAGGTATTCTGCCACAGTCATTGCATTGCTGCAATGACGCTCCATGCGCAGTTCCAATGTCTTTAATCCATTGTTCAAAAGAAATGCATCAAAAGGATTGGCATTTCCTCCCAGTAGCTGCTGTGTTTTGGTCACTTTCGCTTTCATGAAATCAATATCTCTGCCCAGCAAAATGCCGCCGATCATGTTGCCATGCCCGTTCAGGAATTTGGTAGTAGAGTGAATCACAAAGTCAACACCATAACGGAAAGGTTGCTGCAAGTATGGTGTCGCAAATGTATTGTCGCAGGCCACCTTGATCCCGTACTTCTTGGCTAAGGTGGTCAATGCTTCTATATCCACACAACGGATAGTGGGATTGGCCGGTGTTTCCAGGTACATCAATTTAATACCCTTGTCTTGCTTCAGGATATGCTCAGCTGTCTCAAGGTCGCGTAGATCCGAAATAATGGCTTCAATACCAATCTGCGAAAGCACTTTAAGCACCAGTTCTTCTGTTCCGCCATAAAGAGAGTAATGGGTCAGTATCTTGTCGCCTGCTTTGAGATTGCTCAGCATTAGCGTGGTAATAGCTGCCATCCCGGATGCGTGAAGAAGGCCTTTTACATGCAGATTCAAACCGAAGGCTTCTAATACCGCTATTTTATTTTCTGCTTCTGTAAAAGTAGGATTGCCCCAGCGAGAGTAGATGTATCCTGGTTCTTCTCCGGTAAAACGCCTCATACCTTGTTCTGCCGTATCAAATCGAAAAGTGCTGGTTGCATAGATTGGGGTAACATGTGCATGACGCGGATCTTCTTCATGCCCGCCATGTACAGCTGCCGAACCAAAACCACTAAAAATGAATGGATGGTCTGCCATAGTAATAATTTGAATGAAAACGTGAGGCAAATGTAATAATGAATTGCCCGAACCGGTTTCTGCTCTTTACAAATACATTGGGAGGGCTTCTTTATTCATGTGGCATGAATAATAAAAAAAGGGATTATTTTATTGAATTGTGTACCAATTTTGCTTTGAATTTTAATCATGAAAGAATTACTCCTGCAATACGCTGCTTATAATACCTGGGCAAACCAGCAATTGATGGCTGTAATGAATACATTGCCGCCTGAAAAGCTGACTGCTATAATTCCCAGCAGCTTTAATAGCCTGCATCAAACTGTTCTGCATCTCTTGGACGCAGAAAGTATCTGGTGGCAACGATTGAAATTACAGGAGCGGATTGATAGACCGAGTGACACCTTTGATGGTAATACTCAGGAGGCGTTACAAGCCCTTTTACAGCAAAATACCCAATGGCAGCAATGGGTGCAGGATGCGACGGAACGAATGCTGGAACATGTTTTTCATTATAAGAACTCCAAAAGAGAACAGTTCAAACAGCCCGTGTATCAAATGCTGTTGCACCTCTTTAATCATGGTACGTATCATCGTGGGCAAATAGTTAATATGCTACGGCAGTTAGGCGTTGAGAAATTGCCAGCAACAGATTTTATTGTTTGGAGCAGGAAAAATGGCAGCAAGTAAACTTCCCCCAACTCCAAACTTCCAACTATAAACTCAAACTCCCTCTATCTTTGCGGCAAAAAATATGTCTTTCAGAATAGGATTTGGTGTTGATTTTCACCAGTTGGGAGAAGGAAGGGACTTAATGATCGGTGGTGTTCATATCCCACACGATAAGGGTGCAATTGGTCATAGCGATGCAGATGTTTTGCTGCATGCAATTTGTGATGCAATGCTGGGAGCTGCCTGCCTCGGTGATATTGGTGTCCACTTCCCGGATACGGATTCAACCTATAAAAACATTGACAGCAAAATACTCTTAAAAGAAACTGTAAGGATAGTAAAGGCAGAAGGTTACCAATTAGTAAATATCGACAGCTCCCTTTGCCTTCAGGAGCCTAAGATCAAGCCCTTTGTCCCTCAAATGCAGCAAACGATTGCTTCAATCACAGGCATTTCTGAAAAAGCAGTTTCTATAAAAGCGACAACCACCGAGAAAATGGGCTTTGTTGGACGCAAGGAAGGTCTGGTTGCATATGCTACTGTACTGCTTCAGGTAATTTAATTTTCACTCCCGAACTCTTTATCTTTGGCCGATGCCGATAGAAGTAAAGATCATCAACCGCTCAAACAATCCTTTACCCCATTATGCCACTGAGGGGGCAGCTGGTATGGATATTCGGGCATTCCTGGAAACGTCGATAGAAATGCAGCCATTGCAACGAATGTTGATACCTACCGGCTTGTTCGTGGAGATACCTGATGGTTATGAGGCACAGATCCGGCCCCGCAGCGGCCTGGCTATTAAGCATGGGATTACCTGCCTGAATACGCCTGGAACGATTGACAGTGATTACCGGGGAGAAATTAAGATTATCTTAATTAATCTTTCCAGCGAAAAGGCCGTCATTCATGATGGAGATCGGATTGCTCAGATGGTCATTCAAAAAGTAGAAAAAATAACGTGGACACCCGCAGAGGAGCTTTCTCAAACTTCAAGAAGCGAAGGCGGATTTGGTTCAACAGGAAAAATATAAATCATGATGCGAGTTTTAAGCGTTCTTTTAGCGGTATTGCTCTTAGCTTCCTGCCGGTCAACAAAAAAAATCCAAACAGCGATAGCCCAAAAAGATACAACGGAGGCCGTAAGGATAGCCCCGCCTGTGGAAACCTTCGATTCAGCTGCCTATATGAAAAGTCTTTTAAGCTCTATTGATTCAGAACGGATAGACTTTAAAACTTTTTCAGCCAAGATTAATGTAGACTACCGCGATGCCAGTGATAAAAAATACGACCTCAATGTAAATGTGCGCATGCAGAAAGACAGCGTTATCTGGATGTCGGTAAATGCCGTGTTGGGTATAGAAGCTATCCGTTTAATGGTGACTAAGGATTCGGTTAAAATGCTGAACAAACAGGATAAAGTATATACTGTACGTAGCATTGACTATTTGCAGGAAATAACTACACTTCCGCTTAACCTTACCGTTCTGCAGGACCTGATTATTGGTAATGTAATTTTTCTGGACAGCAACCTTGTTTCTTTTACCAAAGCAAACGACAATACTATTTCTTTGTTAAGCCTGGGCAAATGGTTCAAGAATATGGTAACTATAAATGAAAATGACAAGAAATTATTAAGAAGCAAGTTGGATGATGCCGATATTACCAGGAGCAGGACTGCAGATCTTACCTACAACAATTACGAAAACAAAAATGGTGTTTTGTTCGCTGAGAAAAGAAAAATTACTGTCGTGGAGAAAAAGAAACTCGATGTAGGGCTTGAGTTTAAGCAATATGAGTTTAATGGAGATGTAAATTTTCCATTCTCCATCCCCAAGAATTATAAACACAGTAAAATTTAAACTCAGTTATTACGTTATAAGATTCTGGTTTGAAAATTTGAGTTTAGAGTTGCCTTAACAACTTAAAAGAGTGCTCTGTGTAATAAAAATTTCAAATTTGTAGAAGGATCCAACTATCCACGATAAATAGAGACCAAACTTTATTAAATATATTTTGAATGAAAAAAGCTATTGTTCTAACTGCCAGTTTATTTGCTGTCCTTTTAAGCTTCGGGCAGGTGGCACAGGACAAAGCCAAAATGGAAAGGGAACGCCAGGCTATTCAAAAAGAGCTTAGTGAGATACAGTCTGTCTATGAAAAAGTGAAAGGACAGAAAAAGGAAACCATTGGCCAGTTGACCCTGTTGCAACGCAAAATGAACCTGCAGGGGCAGTATATTAATAACATCAACAAGGAAATCAGGATCATTACAGATGACATTTATCTCAGCAACCTCGAGATCAATCGCCTGAAAAAACAACTTGATACTTTAAAAACCCAATATGCCCGCAGCGTGGTGTATGCATATAAAAACCGCAGCAACTACGATTACTTGAATTTCATCTTCTCTGCCAGTAGCTTTAATGATGCACTAAAAAGGGTGACCTATTTAAAGTCTTACCGCTCTTATCGCCAACAGCAGGTAGCTAATATCTTGGAAACACAGAGGCTCATCGAGGATCGAAAAGACCAGCTTTTAGGGAAAAAGACCCAAAAGAACTCCGCCCTCCAAAACCAGACACAGCAAATGAGAGTTTTGGGAGACCAGAAGAAGGAGAAAGATGCTGTGGTGAGCAAACTGAAGTCCCAGGAAAAAGATCTGGCCAAACAAATTGCTACTCGTAAGAAACGTGATGCTCAATTAAAGGGTGCCATCGCAGCCGTAATCCGTAGGGAAATAGAATTAGCGAGAAAGAAAGCTGAGGAAGAGGCTAGAAGAAGGAGGGATGCTGAATTAGCAGAGGCAAGACGTTTGGCCGAGGAAAAAAGAAAAAGAGATGCTGATACCAAAGCTGCTTCTGGGGCCAAAACAGGTACAACAACCACTAAACCAACAACTGAAGAGCCTGCTGTCGAGAACCCGGTAACCACAGCGCCTGGTAAAACATCTGGTAGCTATTTGACGCTTAATGATAAAGACGTAAAGTTGGCAAACGATTTCGCTGGTAGCCGTGGCCGCCTGCCGTGGCCGGTAGATAATGGCAATGTTTGTATCCCATATGGTACCTATACTGTACCTGGTACTAAACTGACAGGCGACAATCCTGGCATTACGATTTGCACACCTTCCCCCGGAACAACGGTAAAAGCCGTGTTCGATGGTGAAGTGAGCTCGGTGGCTAACATGGGTGACGGTATGACAGTGATCATACGACATGGTAAGTATTTTACCATTTACAGTAGTCTGGGTTCTGTAAGCGTAAGTAGGGGGTCTACAGTTAGAACAGGCCAGACAATTGGCCGTGCCGGAACAGATGATGAAGGCGGTAGTGGCGGTAAAGTCGACTTCCTGCTGATGGTAGAAACGAGAAATGTAAATCCTGAGCCTTGGCTTAGATAGGCTTCTGAATAATTGATATTGAAAAAGGGTATGCTAACAACATACCCTTTTTTATGTACATGTTTTGCTTAAAAGATATCAATAAATAATTCAACTTACCGTGGCTTTCTCCAGGAAGCGTTCATATAGCTCTTCATAAAGAGGCACAATGTTATGGATATCGAATTTTTTAGCATGCTGGGCCGCAGCTTCCTTGAATTGCTGTAATATTTCATCATTTTGCAAAATAGAAATAGCCTGCTCACTCATGGTCTTTACATCGCCAACATCACCCATGTAGCCTGTTACACCTTCAACAATCACTTCTGGCAACCCGCCAGCATTGGTGGAAACAACAGGTACGCCAGCAGCCATGGCTTCTAGTGCAGCAAGTCCAAAACTCTCATATTCAGAGGTCAAAAGGAAAAGATCCCCAATAGCCAGTATGTCTTCCATTTGTTCCTGTTTACCCACAAAGCTGATGGATTCATAAATACCTAAACAACGGCTGAGGTCTTCGGCTGTTGGTCTTTCTGGGCCATCACCGACAAGCAGCAATTTGCTGGGGACTTGTTTATTTACCTCGTTAAAAATTTTCACTACATCCTGCACCCGCTTGATCTTGCGGAAGTTGGAGGCATGAAGCAAAATACGCTCCCCATTGGGGGCAATCACCTTGCGGAAGGCATCTAGTGGCTTCCGGTTGAACCGGTCCACATCCACGAAGTTGTGGATCACCTCGATGGGTTTTTTAATATTAAAGGTGCTATAGGTTTCATCGCAGAGATTCTTGGAAACTGCGGTAATGGCATCACTCTGGTTGATCGAGAAAGCAACTACCGGTGCATAGGTTTTATCCTTGCCCACCAATGTGATATCTGTTCCGTGCAGGGTGGTGATCACTGGTATGTCCAAGCCTTCCTGCTCCAGTATTTTCTTTGCCATATAAGCGGCAGAAGCATGGGGAATGGCATAGTGCACGTGTAATAGTTGGAGGTGGTTGTTTTTAATAACATCAACCATCGTGCTGGCCAACGCAGTTTCATATGGTGGGTAATCAAACAAAGGGTAAGTCGGCACTTGTACCTCGTGATAAAAGATGTTGGGGACAAAACCATTCAGCCTTACCGGTTGCTGGTAAGTAATAAAATGTACATGATGCCCTTTCTGGGCTAAAGCCTTCCCAAGCTCCGTTGCCAAGACTCCACTGCCCCCATAAGTTGGGTAACAAACTATCCCTATGCGCATAAATATATTTTTCGAGGGCTAAGGTAGTTCAAAATACCTCATACACACATGCCGGGTCGATCACTGTGAGGGCAGTTGGATGAAAAATCTGGCATACTCGCCCTCTTTAGTCTCAACGCTCAAGTCTCCTCCATGTTCTTTGGTAATAATATCATAACTCAAGGACAGGCCTAAGCCCGTACCTTGTCCTGTGGGTTTCGTGGTAAAGAAAGGCTGAAAGATTTTGTCTACTACTGTATCGGGTATGCCTGTGCCATTGTCCAGAATACTGATTTCGGCCATGCCGTTTAATTTCTTTGTACTGACGGTAACAGTTGGTTCATATGCCTCATTGATCTGTTTCTTTTTCTCATTTACAGAGTAAAAGGCATTGTTAAACAGGTTGAGCAACACTCTGCCTATAGCCTGTGTATTAATGTTTAAAGCTCCTAGGTGAGGGTCAAAAAGCGTCTCTACATTGGCATGAAAGACATTGTCTTTTGCTCTCATTCCATGATAGGCAAGTCTTAAGTATTCGTCCACCAAATCATTTACATCGGTGAGTTCTTTCTGTTCCGGAGTTGTACGGCTGTGTTCCATCATGCTTTTCACAATAGAGGCTGCACGTTTACCATGTTGATGGATTTTTTGTTCGTTAACTTTAATATTGGCAGCCAATGCTCCTAACTCGTTCGGGTCATTTACCCCTTTGGTCAATTCTTCAATCAGTTCTAAATTAATTTCCGAGAAATTATTGACGAAATTGAGTGGATTTTGGATCTCATGAGCAATACCGGCAGTAAGCTCACCCAAAGATGCCATTTTTTCCCTCTGGATCAAATATGCTTGCGTGGCTTTGAGTTCCGCATATGCTTTTTCAATTTCTTTTGCTTGTGCCAGTTCTCTTGCCCTGGTCTTTTCTCTCTCTTTTTGGATAAGCCGCTTACGCTGGTAATGATGCACAGCCAACACACCGCCTATAAACAATAAGCCATATAATGTATATGCCCACCATGTGCGCCACCAGGGCGGCGAAATGACGATACCTATACTTTTTTCTGCCCATATCCCATCACTGTTAGCAGCTCTGATACGGAAAGTGTAATGACCAGGAGGTATATTATAATAATATGCTGTTTTTTCTTCTCCTGCTCTGCGCCAGGTGTTATCCAACCCTTCCAGCATAAATAGGTGCTGGTTTGATTCAGGATCCCTGAAATGAATGCCCGCAAAGTCAAAAGAGAAAGTATTCTGATTATGATGAAGCTGAATTTCCTTTGTATGCCATAGCGGCTGCTTTAATGGGCTTTCTCCGCCGGGAATGATACTTTGATCACCCAGCCGGAATGCTGATAACACAACCTCCGGAGGTTGTGTGTTGCCTGTTAGTTGCTCGGGCAAAAAGGCATAGTAACCATTGGGCCCTGAGAAAAAAAGGTCCCCGCTCTTTCCTTTATAACAACCCGCTCTTCGGTAATCAAATAGTCCTTTATGCCTGCTAAAAGGTATTACTTTGTTTCTCGTGCGATTAAGTCGGTATATCCCATCGGATGCATTGATCCACAAGGCTTTTTGGTTGTCTTCCAAAATTCCATTTACAAATACATCTCCCCCTAGCTCGGCATTAGGGCCAGTAAATCGGGAAAAGCTATTCAAAGCAGCATTGCTTCGGTAAAGGCCGTTGGATGTTCCTAACCAAAGGATGCCATCCGAATCCTGAACTAGACTGCTAATCCAGACTCCGTAAAGAAATCTTTGGATACGATCAGCTTGTGGCGATAACAGGTTCAAGCCTCCCAGGTAGGTTCCGATCCAGATATTACCAGACCTATCCTCATAAATACAGCGAACAATATTATTACTAAGGCTATTAGTATCAGTAGGATGATTATGATAGTGCTTGAACGAACCATTCTGAGGGTTGATCCGAAAAACTCCTGCGCCAGCTCCACCAATGCCAATCAGTAACGATCCTTGCCGGCTTTCATAAATGGAGGTGATCGTACTGTTCATCAAACTGCTATCTTCATCGCTACTTGATACATAACGCTTGAATGTACCCGTCTTCCGGTCAAAACGATTTAAGCCTTTATCTGTACCAATCCACAGTTCTCCTTGTCGGCCTTCGCAAATAGCATTGACCCGGTTATTACTGATTGTTCGAGAATTGTGGGGATCAGAAATAAACCGCTTTTCAGTTCCGTTCTTTAGGTCTTTACGAATAAGTCCCTCAAAAGTGCCATACCACAACACCTTGGAAGTGTCTTCATAAATACTGTAAACCTGCCCTCCGGTAGCAAAGTAAGGAATACTCTTTTGCGATGGATCAACACGAAACAAGCCCTCCCAATAACCAATCCATAACACGCCTTCTCGGGATACACAAGCTGCTCCTCCGATAACATTGGTCATCACACCCGTTTCAGTATCCTTAAAATTCGGGAAGTAGGTTATTTTTCTGGTTTTCGGATCGTAACGGTTAATTCCGTTAGTCATCGAGCCAATCCATAATGCCCCGGTTCTGTCCTCTGTAATAAAAGTAACATGGTCATCCGCCCATGGAAAAATATTTCTTAGAGGTGGCCGGCTTATCTTTTCAGGATGTGCTGGATCGTAACAGTGCCGTTCAAAGGTCCCTTTATTTCTGTCCATCGTATGCAGTCCATCGCCGGCTGTACCTACCCAAAAAGTGCCGCGGCTGTCTTCAAACATGGCTCGTACGCGGTTATCAATAAGGCTTTGTGGGTTTTTCGCATCATGTAGATACCGGGTAAAGGTTCCCTTTTTCTGATCCAATCGGTTTAGACCTCCTTTTTTCATCTGGTTTTCTTCATTCCATATGCTTCCGCAACCTACCCAAATGGTTCCCTGCCGGTCCTCGTATAGGGCTCGCACTTGGTTACTGCTTAAAGTTGTTGGATCAATTGGGTTGTATTGAAATCGCTTAACTGTTTCTGTCTTTGGATCAAAGCGGTTCAATCCATTGTGTGTGCCTACCCAGATGATACCTTTTTGATCTTCTATGATGGCCGTAACTGTATCGGTACTCAGGCTGTTAGGATCTTTTGGATTATGGCGGTAATGAGTGAACTTGCCTGTTGCAGGATCTAAATGATCGAGTCCGTAACCGAACGCACTGACCCATATTGTCCCGTTTCGACTGGCACAGACGGCCTCCACCCGGTTATCCGGTAAAGAGTTCGGATTCATGGGATCATTGTAGTAAGAAGTATAGCGGTAGCCGTCGTAGCGGTGCAATCCGTAATTTCCAATCCACATATAACCCTGTGGATCTTGTACTATGGTAACGGCGGCGGTCGAAATTGCACCTTTGGGCGATGGCACATGATGAAAGGTCAACTGTCCATTCTGTGCTGAACTTATCTTTACCGATAAGAGGAAAAGGGAAATCATTATAAATAGCAGAAGAGCCTTCATGCACAATGATTTGAAAGAAAACTGAAGAGTTCCTCATCAAGCACGTCAAAACTGTTATAGCATAGTAGAAATATACTAAGGTTTGCTCAGATGTAGCGAAGAAACTTTCCTGTCAATAGGGTCTTTGTATATGAATCTAATGATCTCAAAGATTTCCTGCATACATCAGGAAGATGGCGGGCCTCTTATGCAACTGTGGAATGGCTGATTTCCATTGTTGGGCTGTTTTGGTTTGCACCATTTCGCTCGGAGCTGTCAGGTCAACTGCTACGCAGATCTTTGTTTGTGGATGGCAGGTCTTGGTAATGGTTTCGAGCAACTGGTTGTTGCGGTATGGCGTTTCAATAAAGATCTGTGTGCAGGATTTCTGACTTGATTCAGCTTCCAGGCTTTTGATCGCCTTTATTCGTTGCGCCGCATCTATAGGTAAGTAACCCACAAATTGAAACTGCTGTCCGTTCATGCCGCTGGCCATGAGTGCCAACAATATAGAGTTAGGTCCTACCAAAGGTTTTACGGTTATGTTCATCTCCTGTGCCGCTGCCACCAATACTTGTCCTGGATCTGCTACCCCTGGACAACCGGCTTCGCTGATAATGCCTACTGTCTCACCTCTCTTCAAAGTTTCTTTAAATGCCGAAATGGTCTCTGGCCCTGCTTCTTTCATGTTGTGCCAGGTGTATTGATCAATTACCATTTCCTTCCAAAGCAGTTTTAAGAAGCGTCGCGCTGTGCGTTCGTTCTCCACGAAAAAGGTTGTGCATTGCTTTACGGCATCTAAAATATAATGGGGTAAGCAGTCTGTTTGTCCTTCGTGTAAAACTGTAGGTATCAGGTAAACGGCCATTGATAAATGAAAATTAGGTGCACAAGGTACAAGTTTCAGGATACAAGGGACAACTTCTAACTTCTGGCTTCTAACCTCGTACTTGCCTCTGGAGTTAGTTTTACTTCATATAAGCTTAGTGTAGCAGCAACTACTGCATAGGCTGGCGCTAATACCCAGCCAACCAGGATAAACCCGTGCATTAGGTAAAATACCATTCCATTCCCAACAGCTAGGCCGCGGTGCTTGCTTATGAAGTCAATACTTTCGGCAGATGATAGCCTTTTGCGCTCGAAACTGTAGTCAAGCATGGAAAAGCCATAATAATAACATTCAATGAATAAGGCAATGGCGGGGGCCAGCCAGCCAAATACTGGAACCAGTGAAAGAATGATCAACGTGGTTGTATAAACGGTTTGCCAAAGCGAATTGCGAAGCGCCAAACTGATGCCGCGTATGATGTCCTTCATCAACTGTTTAAAACTGAAAGGAAAATCCCTTCCTTCAAGGATGCTTTCAGTTTTCTCGCTTAGATAGGCAAAGACCGGCGAGCCGATAATAAGGAAAAGAAACTTGAAGAGCGAAAAGTAAAATAATAGGAGCAATAATTGCAGCGCCACTCCTGCCATCATAAAGAGGAAGCTCAAAAACTCGCTGCGTTGCTTTTGGAGCCATGCCTGCAATCCTATCTGTCGACTCAGCCAGTCAACAGCTTCACTGGACGATACAATGAAAAAATACATGCCGACAATAAATAAAATGGTATAAATAATGCCGGGTATGAGTATCCACTTCCATAAGCGATGCTGCCGAATGAACTTGTGCGCTTCGAAATACGATTGAATGGCTATGATGATCTCTTTTAGCAAGCGGATAGTTTAATATAGTGATTAGTTATTCCCGCAATGCGGAACAGGTTGACCTGGTATTGTAATGTGAAAATAGGAAACTGAGGCTGTAAATTCTGAATTTCGTTGCAGTGAATTTTATTTTGGGAGAGTGGTCTAACAAAAATTATGAATCATAAATGAAGATTCTTCCTGTTTCGTTTTACCGCCGGCCGGATGTGCTGCAAATAGCCAGGGAACTGCTGGGCAAAGTTTTGGTGACAAACTGGAATGGAGAATATACTTCAGGACGGATTGTGGAAACTGAAGCTTATGCTGGAGAATTGGATATGGCCTCGCATGCTTACAGGGGTATAACACCTCGAACCACAGTCATGTTCGGCGATGGCGGCGTGGCCTATGTGTACCTGTGCTATGGCATCCACCAAATGTTCAACATTGTTACAAATATGAAAGGAACGGCACATGCTATTCTTATTCGAGCCGTTGAGCCAATGGAAGGTGTGGAGATCATGCTGGAACGTACTGGTAAAAAGGTATTGGATCATGCCCTCACCAGGGGGCCAGGCAATGTCGGAAAAGCATTTGGCTTTCATACCTCCCAATGTGGCTTGTCCTTGCAAAGCAAAGAACTCTTTATAGCAGATGATGGCCTTATTCTGGATCAAAAATTAATTGTTACTTCACCCCGGATCGGTGTGCATTATGCTGGTGATCATGCTTTGCTCGATTATCGCTTCTATATTAAAGGCAATCCATATGTAAGTGGAAAAAAGAAAACAGTTTGAATCATTCCAGATTGCTAAAGAATATATCCAGTAAGCTACCGCAACTCCAAACTTCAAACTTCCTATACCTTTGCCGCATGTCTCAAGATTCAACGCTTTGCCTTGACTTTGGCAATACAAGGCAAAAAGGCGCACTGGTAAATGGCGGCGATGTGCAAGAGGTTTTTTATTTCAATGAAGATCCGGTAAGCCAGCTCCAGGCCATTTTAGAGCAGCACAAACCTAAGGCTAGCATTCTTTCATCGGTCATTCACCACGATCCTGCTGTAGAAAGCCTGCTGCAAAGCAAAACGCGTTTCCACCTGCTCAATAAAGATTCTGTGCTGCCTTTTCGGGTCGCTACCAATAAGCCTGAAACAATCGGCGCCGACCGCCTGGCATTATTAGCTTCGGCGGTGCACCTTTTTCCAAACAGGAACACATTGATAATAGGTTTAGGCTCCTGTATTACCTATAATTTCATCAATAAGTTCGGATTGTTCCTTGGTGGTTCCATCTCTCCGGGTATGGAAATGCGCTTTAAAGCCATGCACCAGTTCACGGCCAAGCTTCCATTGGTAAAAGGCGACTGGAATGTGCCTCTGGTAGGATATGATACAGCTACCAACCTGCAATCGGGTGTCGTATATGGAATGGCAAAAGAAATAGACGGCGTGATTGATGAATACCGTAGCAGGTACACCAACTTTAACGTGCTTTTAACCGGGGGGGATATAGCCTTTTTTGAGCCCCATTTGAAAAATAAGATATTTGCAAGTTTTGATCTCATATTTAAAGGATTGTATGCAATCAGCCAAGTCAATAATGTTTAGCTCTATAAAAAGATACTCAGCCAAAATCATCTGTACCACGCTACTGTTCAGCGCCTTTCAGGCAAATGCACAGAACAATTCACCTTATTCGCGCTACGGTTTGGGCGATCTGGTGCCTACCACCAATGTGGTAAACCGTGCTATGGGGAACATCTCGGTAGCCTATTCGGACTTTTTGACCTCTAACTTCAACAATCCGGCTTCTTATTCTTCTTTCCGTACATTTCTTGAGGATAAGTCAAAAAAGCCTGTATCAGGCCGGGTATTGCTGGATGCAGGTATCAACATCGAAAGCCGTACCTTGCGTAACCCCAACCAGCCCGAAAAGTTTAGCTCCACATATGCTAACTTTTCTTACCTCCAGTTAGGTATTCCATTGAGGAATAACTGGGGCTTGAGCTTTGGCCTTCGTCCCGTTTCTAAAATCAAGTATAAAGTTTCACGGAGAGAGTTATTATTTGAAAATGAACTGAATGATAGTGCTTATACTGAATTTGATGGTGAGGGCGGCACTTTTTTGCCTACAATAGGTACTGGCTTTGCTATCAAGAATCTGAGCCTTGGTGTCAATATGGGATATATGTTCGGAAATAAAGAGTTTAGTTCCACGAGATCTGTGTTCAACGATTCTGCTGTTTATAATACTTCCAAACATTCGACATCTTCTTCTTTTGGCGATCTGTTTTTTAATGCCGGTGCTCAATATCTGGTAAAATTGTCCAAACAGACAAGTTTGCGATTGGGCCTGGCCGGCAATTGGAAGCAGAATTTAGGTGCCACCCAGGATATTACTGTACAAACAGTTGTCCCCAATGCTAACATTGGTGTGGCAATTCAGGACAGTGTTTATGAGCAAAAAGGCATCAAAGGGGATATTGTTTTTCCTTCATCTTATACGGCAGGTTTTGTGTTGCAGCGTACAAAGGCTAAGGGAGATGGATGGTTACTGGGCGCAGAGCTTATGCAGAGCAAATGGAGCGAATACCGCTTTTTCGGTCAGGTAGATTCTGTGCAGGATAGCTGGCAATTCCGTGTCGGTGGTCAAATCCGTCCGGAGCCTACGCGTAACTATTTTAGTAATGTTACCTACCGCGCTGGCTTTTACTTTGGTCCTGATTATGTCAATGTCGGCAGCGACCTGCCTCAATATGGTATCACTTTTGGCCTTGGCTTGCCGATTGCACCCAGCCGCCTGAGTCCTTACCAGTATACGATCATTAATCTTGCATTAGAATATGCTAAAAGAGGAAATAATGATAACTCGCTGAAAGAAAATCTCTTCAAAATTTCTTTAGGATTGAACTTCAGCGACCTTTGGTTTAACAAGAGACGTTATGAATAAGAAAGAGGGTAGGAACTTGTTGGCATTGCTGTTCATCAGTCTTTTCCTGATAAGTTGTGAGAATGATGAAAACCTGGTTCGTGCTTTGAATGAAAAGAGGGTAATGGTTGAAGAGGCTCGTAATGTTGTGAGTCTTTTCAGTCAGTCAGGCCGGATGAAAGCAAAGCTGTCTGCTCCTATCATGCTTCGTTATCAGGTGGATACTTCTTACATCGAGTTTCCCAAAAAACTCCATGTCGACTTTTACGACAGCACGGGCAAAAAGGAAAGTGAACTTGATGCCCTTTATGCAAAATACATGGAGTCGAGTAATAAGGTCTTGTTGCGCGATAGTGTAGTGGTGGCCAGTGTCAAAGGCGATACACTTCGTACCCCGGAACTTTGGTGGGATCAGAACACTAATAAATTCTTTACCGACAAACAGGTGCGTCTGAAGACCGTCGACAAAACTATCTATGGGGGCAAAGGCCTAGAAGCCCAGGAGGACCTTAGTCTCTGGACTATATTTGAACCAACCGGAACAGTGACCATGCCGGAAAACATGGCTCCTTAAGAATTTTATAGGTATATCAAACCATTAGCTGATAAAGCAAGTTCACCCAACTCCGACTTGCTTTATCAGCTAATTTTTTATCTACTTTCTCAAATCGCACTTCCTAAAATCTCCAATCCCCGCATTCATCCTACGTTGCTTAAGTGTACCTGCAGTATAGATACTCCATACCAAAGGCATATCAAAGGCATACCAAAGCCTAGGATAAAGTATGAAAATGGTAAATTTTACTCCCTCCAACACTCTATCAACTTCCAAATCCGAAATCCCAAATCTTCTCTCTTCCATAGGTCAAGTATAGATCAAGCATACTTACCCCATACTTACTCCCTACCTACTCCGTACTTGAGCCATACCTTAGCCGTACTTAAGGTTAGACTACTTCGACCATCCTTCGATCATCCTTCGACTATCCTTCGACTATGCTTCGATCTGAATGCAGCAAATGCTCATAAAGAAGGGGAAAACAACCTACAGGCAGAACGCCCTAAAAAGCCCAGAACGGAGGCAGTGGAACTGCGCCTAAAGGTACAACACAAACCCCCCACTTTCAAAGTTTTGACCCCCCTCACTTTACCTTTCTCCCATTCGTCATTCGAATCATTCGTCATTCCCTAAACCTGTTGTATCTTCCATTATAGAGCACTCATAAATCATAATTCGAAATCTTCATTGTATGGAATACAGACGCATGGGAAAAACTGGCTTGCAGTTGAGCGTATTATCTTTTGGCAGCTGGGTAACCTTTCATAAACAGATCGATGATGGTATTGCTGATGAACTGATGGGACTTGCATATGATAACGGCGTGAACTTCTTTGATAATGCCGAAGTGTATGCTCGTGGCGAAAGTGAAAAGCAAATGGGCCGCGTCTTAAAGAAAAAAGGCTGGGACCGTACTTCCTATACCATTAGCAGTAAAGCATTCTTTGGCAGTCGCGGACCTGAGAACAAACCCAATCAAACTGGCCTTAGTCGCAAACATTTAGTTGAGGCATGCCATGAAGCCTTAAAGCGTTTTCAAACTGACTACCTGGATATTTACTTCTGTCACCGTCCCGATAAGAATGTGACTATAGAAGAAGTCGTGTGGACTATGAACATATTGATGCAACAAGGGAAGATTTTATACTGGGGCACATCTGAATGGAGCGGGGTGGAAATTATGGAAGCCCACCGGGTAGCACAGGAATACAAACTGATAGGTCCGGCTGTTGAGCAGCCCCAATACAACCTATTAGAACGGAATAAAATGGAAAAAGATTTCCTGATGATCTTTAAAACTGTGGGTTTGGGCACTACAATATGGAGTCCCCTGGCATCCGGACTGCTGACAGGTAAATACAACAAAGGAATTCCCGAGAATAGTCGCTTTGCCCTGGAAGGTTTTGACTGGTTGCGCGATCAGTGGATGATGGAGGACAAGTTGATGAAAGTTAGAAAGCTCACCGACTTTGCCGGCGAACTGGGCATACCGGTTGCCACTCTGGCCATTGCATGGACTATTAAAAACCCCAAAGTCACTACTGCCATCCTTGGAGCTACCAAAAGGGAGCAATTAACGGAGAATTTGAAAGCCCTGGGCGAAATGAATAAACTGACCCCAGAAGTAATGCAGCAAATAGAAGATATTATGCACACCAAACCCAAATTACCAGATTTCTAATACAATTCACTCTTTAAGAGTTGTGATCAATGCCAGAGCATTGATATGTTTTATTGATTTTCCCTTCTAATGAAATCATATGAGTTTACAAACACAGTTTGATGCAGTTGCTCCCTTTAGAGGGACTGGTGCAGTATTGATTACAGGTGCTTCACGCGGCATCGGTAAAGCCATTGCCCTCCGTTTAGCAAAAGAAGGAGCAAGGATAGCCATTGCTGCCAAAACCACAGAACCGCACCCCAAACTGGAAGGCACGATCTATGAAACAGCAAAAGAAATAGAAGCATTAGGCGGCAAGGCGCTACCCCTCCAGGTAGATATCCGCTTTGAAGACCAGATCATGGCTGCAGTGGAAGAAACCGTAAAAACCTTTGGTGGAATTGATATCCTAGTCAATAATGCCAGTGCCATTAGCCTTACTCCTACAGAACAAACAGACCCTAAGCGCTACGACCTGATGCATGACATCAATGTGCGCGGAACATTCTTTATGAGCAAGGCTTGTATTCCTCATCTCAAAAAGTCTGCGAACCCGCATATTTTAAATCTATCCCCTCCATTGGATCTGAACCCTAAATGGTTCGCTCCTCATTTAGCTTATACAATGAGCAAGTATGGCATGAGCATGGTTGTAAATGGGCTGGCAGAAGAACTACGGCAGCTCCATATTGCTGTCAATGCGCTATGGCCCAAAACCACAATTGCCACTGCTGCTGTACAAAACCTGTTGGGTGGTGACTTTATGGTGCAGAGAAGCCGGACGCCTGAGATTGTTGCTGAAGCGGCATATTACATCTTACGCAGGCCTTCGTCTTCTTGTACTGGTAATTTCTTTATCGATGAAGAGGTGCTGAAGGAAGAGGGTATTACTGACTTGAGCCAATATGCAGTAAATCCATCAGAAAGTCTAATGCCTGACTTGTTTATTGGATAAAAGGCACTTACCTTAAATTGAGTGCCCTTAAAATAAAATACCCTTTACAAAAGACTAGGAAAACATATCTTTTGTAAAGGGTATATAGTGTATTAATATTTAACAGGAAACATCTTTATCCTCTTCTGTCTCTACTTCAAACTTCTCTGGTCTCATTTGCGGGAATAACAACACATCCTGGATAGAAGGCTGGTTGGTAAGTAGCATGCACAGGCGGTCAATTCCAAAACCAATACCAGATGTAGGTGGCATGCCGTATTCCAAGGCACGGAGGAAGTCATAATCAATGTACATGGCCTCAACATCGCCACGTTCCATCAAACGCACTTGCTCTTCAAAACGCTCACGCTGGTCGATAGGATCGTTCAACTCACTATAAGCGTTGGCAATTTCTTTACCATTGATGATCAATTCAAAGCGCTCTACCAGTCCGGGTTTGCTGCGGTGCTTCTTCGTCAGCGGGCTCATTTCTACAGGGTAGTCAGTAATGAACGTAGGCTGCACATAGTGGTGCTCACAACGCTCACCAAAGATCTCGTCAATCAGCTTGCCGTGTCCCATAGTTTCGTCTACTTCAATGCGCAATTGTTTACACACGTCACGCAGAGCTGCTTCATCCATCTGGCTCACGTCAAATCCTGTATGCTCTTTGATAGCATCATAGATAGAAATGCGCTTAAAAGGAGCTTTAAAGCTGATGATGTTTTCTCCCACCTGTACATCGGTGGTGCCAGTAACATTATCTGCCGCATTCTCCAGCAGACGCTCAGTGACATTCATCATCCACAGGTAATCTTTATACGCAACGTAAAACTCAAGAATGGTGAACTCTGGATTGTGTGTACGGTCCATACCTTCATTGCGGAAGTTGCGGCTGAACTCATACACCCAGTCAAAGCCGCCAACGATCAGTCGCTTTAAATACAATTCGTTGGCAATACGCAGGTAAAATGGTACATCCAGGGCATTATGATGGGTAATGAACGGACGGGCCGCTGCACCCCCAGGAATGCTTTGTAATACAGGCGTATCTACTTCCAGTGCACCATGGTTGTTCAAAAAGTCCCGGATCGAGTTAATCAGCTTCGTACGTTTTAAGAACGTTTCTTTAATAGAAGGATTAATGACCAGGTCTGCATAACGCTGGCGGTATTTAAATTCCGGATCAGTAACGGCATCAAATACCTGACCTTCAGCTTCCTTCACAATCGGCAATGGTCTGAGTGATTTTGCCAATACAACCAATTCTTTTACATGCACGGAGATTTCACCGGTTTTAGTGCGGAATCCAAAGCCTTTCACTCCAATAATATCACCGATATCCAATAGTTTTTTCCAAACCTGGTCATAAAGAGAAGTGTCTTCCCCTTTGGCCAGGTCATCCCTGCGGATGTACAACTGGATACGTCCATGTGAGTCTTGCAAAACGGCGAAGGATGCTTTACCCATATCGCGCACACTCATGATGCGGCCTGCCAGGCACACATCTGCGAACTCTTCCTTCCTGTCGTCGTGATATGAATTCTTAATGGTTGTTGAATATGTATTTACGGGATATAAGGCGGCAGGGTAGGGGTCAATGCCCATTTTTTGCAATTCTGCCAACTTTTCTCTGCGTACAATTTCCTGCTCTGATAAATGCGTAGACTGCATACTATAAAAACTTGTTGCGCAAAAGTAGGGAAGCTAGGAGAAAAAAGGGTGGGAATGCTTTGTTTGAGTATTTCTTTGGTCATTTTTGAAGGAATTTATCCTATGCAGAAGCCCTATGTAAAGAATATTGAGGTATTTATTCCTGATAATCGCAATATGATCTCATTATATGATCATGATCAGCAAACTCATCCCATTGTAACCGAAATGAAACTGGCAGGTATTTTGGAAATAACAAATAAACTGAACCTTATGTTTAAAGCTATATTCCTTTCCTTTATGATAAGTGTTGGATTGATGTCATGTGATGTATTGTCTAATGTTTCTGGCAGTAGTCCTTTAATTAGTGAGGAAGAGGCAGCTCAGGGAATCCGAGAAGCCCTGGATCAGGGGGTAGGCAGGGGAATCCAAACGCTCAATGTGACCGATGGATTCTTTGGCAACCAGGCTTATAAGTTATTACTACCACCAGAAGCCCAGAAAATTGAGAGTACCATGCGGCAACTGGGAATGAGCCCTTTGGTAGATAAAGCCGTTCTTCAGATTAACCGTGCTGCAGAGGATGCAGTAGGCTTTGCCCGTCCTGTTTTTCTGGATGCAATCAAAGCAATGACCATCAATGATGCTTTGGGTATTATCAAAGGACCCAAAGATGCTGCCACACAGTACTTCAGGCTAAAGACAACAGACAATTTGATCAATGCTTTTACGCCAGTGATCAAGGGGTCCCTGGAGAAGTTTAGTGCTACTAAATACTACGATGAACTGATTACTACTTACAATCGTTTCCCGACAACTGTAAACAAGTTAAATCCAGATCTTACAGCGTACGTCGCAGATAGGGCTGTTGCCACATTATTCGACCAGATAGCTAAAGAGGAGGCCAACATTAGGGAAAATCCTGCGGCCCGCACGACAGAGATACTGAAGAAAGTATTTAATAAACGGGTAACAGCTGGATCGCCTGTGGCAAATGGACAGTGGTAGATTTTGTAATAAATTATTGATTACTGATGATGCATCATCAGTAATCAATAATTTCTCAACTATTCAACTTCAACCATCGCTTTAATGACGCCAAACTCTGGTTTGAGCCAGTTGGCAAATTCATCTTTCACCTGGTTGAACTGTACACGGTGTGTAATATAGGTAGTGGGTTTCACCCATCCCTTTTTCATGCATGCCACCACGTGTTCAAAGTCGATCCTGTTGGCATTTCTGCTACTCATAAGAGTCGCTTCCCGCTTGTGAAACTCTGGATGGCTTACCACCAGTTCTCCTTTTTGTAATCCTACAAGTACATAACGGGCACCATGAGCCATATACAGGAAGCCTCCATTGATGGCATTCCGGTTGCCGGTAGCATCGATCACTACTGTGGGAAAATCACCGCCGGTAATTTCCTTCAGGCGTTCGCTAACATTCTCCTTAGCTGCGTTGATCGTATAGGGTACCTCCAGTTTATCCTTACAAAACTGAAGCCTTTGATCATTAACATCGAGGGCAATCACCTTGCCACCCGCAATGCGTGCAAACTCAATGATGCCGAGGCCTATAGGACCTGCTCCCATTACTAATACAAACTCGCCAGGCTGTACATCCGCCCTACGTACCCCATGGGCGCCAATGGCCAGGGGCTCTACCAATGCCAGTTCATCATAAGAAAGTCCTTCCCCATGAATGAGCGAGTAAGACGGTACCCTAAGATATTCTGTCATACCACCATGAATATGCACCCCGCACACCTTTATGTTTTGACAGCAGTGCTCTTTGCCGCTGCGGCAGGCAATGCATTTACCACAATAGAAGTAAGGAATAAATGTTACGGCTTCTCCTGGTACAAAACCTTCTGCGTCACCTGCTACATATTCAGCAGCAAGTTCATGCCCCAGTATACGGGGGTATTCAAAATAAGGCTGTGTGCCTTCAAAAGCATGTAGGTCAGTACCGCATATGCCGATGCGTTTAATCTTTAAAAGGGAGTAACCTTCTTCTAATACCGGGTGTTCAATATCCTGGTATTCAAACTGACCGGGTGTGGTGCAAATCAAGGATTTCATCATAATCAACTAATCTTGAATCCCGCAAGCGGGATGTTTTTTTATGTAAGGGTAATTCTTTTATGCATTTGCCAATGCCCTATCCAGGTGTACATAACCGCCATCAACATGAATGATCTGGCCTGTGGTATGACTTGACTTTTGCGATAAGAGGAAAGCTGTCATGTTGGCTATTTCTTCCGCGGTAGTCATGCGATTTTCCAAAGGAATCTTGGAAGTGATCTCTTTGAGCTTTTCTTCCGGATTAGACAGGGTTTTGATCCATGTATCATAAGCTGGTGTCCAGCACTCAGCTACAACAATAGCATTGACCCTGATACCGTATTTAAGCAATTCTACAGCCCATTCCCTGGTCAAAGCATTTCTTCCGCCATTAGCAGCAGCATAAGCAGATGTATTTCCCTGCCCTGTTTCAGCTGTTTTGGAAGTAATATTGACAATAGGACCTTTTGATTTTTTGAGTTCTGGTAAGGCATACTGAGCCATCAGGTAATAATGTACTACGTTGCGGTGCAGGCTTTCCATGAACCTTTCGTAAGTGCCATTTTCCAGGCCAACACCGTCATTAACACCAGCATTGTTTACCAGTCCGTCAATGCGGCCAAACTGATCGACAACTGCTTTTACCGCTTTTTCACAATCCTCAGGCTTGGTTAATTCTGCAGCTACGGCAAAGGCTTTTCCGCCAGATGCGGCAATGCTATCAACTACTTTTTGGTTGTCTGCCTGCGATCTGCCCACAACTACAGCGACGGCTCCTTCTGTAGCGATTACCTTGGCAATGCCTTCGCCAATTCCCTTGGCAGCACCTGTCACAATTATAACCTTATCTTTTAAACCTAAATCCATAATTTCTTCTTTAGTCAACGGCTCAACTAAGACCGTTGATTGAATAAATGAATATTATTTAATGGGTCATTACAGATCATAAAACTGCCAGGCATTACCACCAAAAAACAGTTTTTGTTCTTCTTCAGAAAATGAAGAAAAGTAATCTTTAACGATCCCCAACATGCGCTCGTAAGGGGCAGCAACCAGACAAACCGGCCAGTCAGAACCATACATCAGTCTTTTGATTCCAAATGCCTCCACCACTGCGTCCAGGTATGGAGTGAATTCTTCTTTCTTCCAGTTCTTCCAGTCTGCTTCAGTTACCATACCCGATACTTTGCAAAACACATTTTCAAATTGTGCTACCATCGCAATATCCTTCTTCCATTCGTCAATCTTTTTGTCCTTTATATAAGGTTTGGCGATATGATCAATGACAAACTTCTGATCAGGAAAAGCAGCAACAAATTCTTTCGTAAATGCGAGTTGGTCCGGGAAGATGAGGATGTCGTAAGTTAAGTTGTATTTTTTTAACAGGCTGATGCCATTCATAAAGGTAGGGCGCAACATGAAATCACGCTGCGGTTCACCCTGGAGCACATGGCGGAAGCCCTTCAACTTTTTAAACCCACTATAGTAAGATAGGCGTTCTTCTATATTCTCTGCCTGCAAGTCAACCCAGCCTACCACGCCTTTGATAAAGTCGTTCTGGTCAGCATTGGCCAGCTGGAAGTCATTTTCTGCTTCCGTTTGGTCAGACTGCACTGTAACGCATCCTTCAAATCCATTGGCCTGAAGAACAGGATACAAGTCCTGGGGAAGAAAATCCCTTTGGATCACCTTCATTTCATCATTGATCCAGCTATCCCTTACAGGGTCAAATTTCCAGAAATGTTGGTGGGAGTCAATACCCCCAACATTTCTGGCCGAACCTCCAGTCTCCAAAGGAGCGTACTGAAGTCTTTTATTATTTGTAGATTCCAAAGTCTGAGGATTATTTGGTAAAGGCAATCACTTTTTGTTTGGAGGTGCCGAGGCCATCGATACCCAGCTCTACTACGTCTCCTGGTTGCAAATACACCTGGGGATTGAAGCCCAGCCCTACACCTGCTGGTGTACCGGTAGAGATCATGTCTCCAGGTAAAAGGGTCATAAAGCGGCTCACATAAGAGATCAGGAATGGTATTTTGAAAATGAGGTTGGCGGTGGTGCCATCCTGCATCATCTTCCCATTCAAGGACAGCCACAGGCGCAGGTTGTCCACATCCGCGATCTCCTCTTTGGTGGCCAGAAATGGTCCTACCGGTGCAAAGGTGTCGCAGCCCTTACCCTTATCCCAAGTGCCATTTCTTTCTAGTTGGAATTCCCTTTCACTGACATCATTATGCAGTGCATAACCAGCCACATAGTCCATAGCCTCTGCTTCTTCCACATAGCTGGCCTTTTTGCCTATGACAACCGCCAATTCCACTTCCCAGTCTGTTTTTTGGGAGTCCCTGGGGATCATCACCTCATCATTGGGACCTATCAAAGCGGTAGTCGACTTCATGAATATTACGGGTTCTGCAGGTATGGTAGCGCCGGTTTCTTTGGCGTGATCAGCATAGTTGAGGCCAATACAAACAATCTTGGAAGGACGGGCAATAGGACTGCCTAAACGTTCGTCTGCCGATACCTTGGGAAGTTTTCCCTTATTGGATTCCACAAATTGTTGCAGGCGCTTCAGTCCGTCATTTTCAAAGAACTGTTCATTGTAGTCTTCTCCGAAAGCGGATACGTCATAGATATTATTGTCAATTATCACTCCTGACTTTTCTTTGCCAACTGCACCGAAACGAATAAGTTTCATAGTAATGATTTAATAGTAGAGGTTTATGGTTTATTAATTATTCAGTTTTATAAATCCGCCATCAATGGGGTAATCACAGCCGGTGATGAAAGAGGCTTCATCAGAACAGAGATAGAGAATGAGGCCAGCAATCTCTTCAGGGTTGGCCATACGGCCAATGGGTTGTGTTTTAGACAGTTTTTCAAACATTTCTGCTTCCTTGCCGGGATAGTTTTTTTGCAAGAAGCCATCCACAAAGGGGGTATGCACCCGGGCAGGGGAAATGCAGTTGCAGCGGATGCCCTCAGTGATATAATCTTTAGCAACCGAGAGCGTCATGGCAGCCACCGCTCCCTTACTCATCGAATAGGCAAAGCGGTCGGGAATGCCGACATTGTTGGCTATGGAAGCCATGTTGAGGATCACTCCTTCTCCCTTTTGTTTCATCAGGGGCAGGGCCTCATGCAAACAATTATAGATGCCTTTTACATTGACCTGGAATACCCGGTCAAAGTCTTCTTCCGAAGTGGTATCGCACTTGCCAATATGGGAGATGCCGGCACTGTTGACAAGGATGTCAATAGTGCCAATGCTTTCAAAAACTGATTTAACAGATGCTTGTTTAGTGACATCACAGGTGTGGGCTTTCCCGGATCCTCCATCGGCCAGGATCTCTTCCTGGGTGTCTTTGAGGGCGTCTTCATTCAGGTCGATGATGTGTACCTGGGCACCCTGGCGGGCAAACAGGATAGCTGTGGCTTTGCCGATACCACTGCCGGCACCAGTGATCACAGCAGTCTTATTGTGGAGAAAAAACATGGCTTGTAATTCGTTTAAATCGTTCAAAATTATTCGTAAAAATGACAGTGTGCCCTTTTTTTATAAAAACAATTGATTCTTTTGGTGTTTGCGAGTTTATGGATAGACGGATAAGGGGTTAGGAAGATGATAAATGAAGGAGTAGATATTAGATACTGGGATAATAGGATATTGGGGTATTGATTTTGTGAAAAATGGTTTTCTAGACTCAAGTACGGCTATAGTACGGCTAAGGTACGGCTCAAGTACGGCTAAGGTATTGATTAAGGGTCAAGAGTTAGGGGAGCAGAGAGGGGTCAAATTCTATTTCGTGCACTAAGTGTACTTGAAGTATGCTTGATCTATACACTATCCCTACTTAAGGTAGGTTGAAGAGAGGAGATTAGGGGGATCGTAGGGCGTAGATATATGGTCAATACGATGTTGGATAGGGGTAGTATAGGACTGCTTGAGTAGTTTGTAAGTGATTGATTTGCTGTGAGTTGTATGTAGTATTGCTGTAGGCGGAAGGTAGAAGGAGGGTTGAGTGGCGTAAAAATCAGTTTACGCAAAATTGTGTTTGTATGGGGCTGGTGTGAAATAATAAAAAGGGGTTGATTCTTTTTGAATCAACCCCTTTTTATATTAATTATAAAAGTTCATTGGAATTTATTCTTCGCTGCCTCCGTCCAGGTCAAATGCCAAGGAAAAGCGTAACGTATTGGCTAGAGGGTTTTGGTTGACGCCAGAACCGGTTGGAGCCAGGTACGAGAAATTCAGATTGAAGACGTTGTAACGTAAACCAACGCCAGCTGTCAAGTAGCGACGGTTTCCTTTGTCTTTATCTTCATAGAAATAACCTGCACGAAGGGCAAATTGGTTGTTATACCAGTATTCACCGCCTATTGAAAACTGGAGCTCTTGCAGTTCTTCCGAAAAACCGCCTGGTGCATCGGCAAATGAAGTAAACCAACTGCTCACTACACTTTTATTGCGGTATTCATCATATTGAGCAGGATCTAAAGGGGGCGTCGGTACCATTAATTTATTCATTTCCAATCCAAAGCTGATCTTGTTACTTTCATCCATCACTTTAGTATAATTGGTACCTATACTGAAGTTGGCTGGAATGTAATCTTTCTGATCGGCGTTGTTTGTATAGCCAATTTTAGTACCCAGATTGGTAAAAGCAGTACCCATAGACCATCCTTGTCCTGCTTCATCCTGAGCATTGAAATAAAATCCCAGGTCGGCAGCAACGGCATTACCAGCTTTATATGTAGAGCCACTGCTTGCAACGCCAGAAACCAGGTCAGAATTGATATATTTTACACCGATTCCAATGCCTATATAATCTGATAGTTTCCTGGAATAGCCTACGTCAACGCCAAATTCACGCGGACGGCCCTCTCCAACAGGTTCGCCAGACGTCCCGGTAAACTGGATGTTACCTAAGTTGAAATAGCGGAAAGAGGCGGACAATGCCTGGAGCTCGTCTAATTTGTAAAAACCGGACGCTGCAGCAAGGTAAACGTCGTTTACGATGCTTTTAAGCCATGGTGTATATGATACATTAATACCACTGTTAGTGGGGTTAAAAGGAACTTTGCCCACATTGAAAAAAGAAGAACTCGCATCGGGGTCTGTTGCTACCCCAAGGTCACCCATGCCGCCTGAGCGGGCATCAGGTGAAATTCTTAGAAAGGGAACAGCAGTCGTTACGATATTTATTTTGTCTTGAGCATAGAGTGACGGAACAGCTGTAATTAAAAGTATAAATGCAGTTGTGATCTTCAGTGCAAATGCCTTCATGTTAAAATTTAAGATTGTGTGCGAAATTATTGAGTTTTGGTTTATATGGTAAGGATTTTTAAGGTATAATTTAAAGCGGTGCAGTCGGTTTAATGTTTACTCCTGCCCAGCCGCAGTTCTGGATTTTTATTGATTTCCTATCAAACGCTTTTTGGGGCTCTTTATTGCGGGGAGATTAAAACAAAGTGGTAAGTGTTTTTCTTATATATTATTTCTTTTAACAAACTTGTAAACCCATTATTTTCGCAACTGTGCCCAATTTTTCAAAAACGGATCACAATAATTCATTTTTGTCTTCGTTTATGTAATTCGAAAACTGGGTCCGAGCGCAACCATTTATATGTGTCTCATAGAATGCAAATTTTTTAAACATGCAAGTGAAAAATTTTTTAATCCTCTTATCCTCAGCTGTTCTTCTGGCATCCTGTAAGAACGGTGGCTTATTTGCCAAAAAGAAAGAGAAGTCAGAAGTTACCGGCTGGAACTATAACGACAAAAACCAAGGTGGTTTCCAGGTTGCTAAATCCAGAGATCAGGCAACTGGCCCCGGTTTGGTGTTTGTACAAGGCGGTACATTTACTATGGGACAAACAGAAGAAGATGTAATGGGCGATTGGAACAATATTCCACGCCGGGTTACAGTACCTTCTTTTTATATTGACCGTACGGAAGTTGCCAACGTACACTATAGAGAATATATTTACTGGCTGACAAGGGTTTTTGATCCTGAGGCTGACGAAAACAATAAAAAAATTATCGATGCGGCTTTACCGGATACACTGGTTTGGCGAAGCGAGTTGAGTTATAATGAGCCTTTGGTTGAATACTATTTCCGTCACCCAGGCTTCAATGACTACCCGGTAGTGGGTGTTTCCTGGAGGCAAGCATATGATTTCTGTCTTTGGAGAAGCGACCGCGTAAATGAAGGTGTTCTCATGGATAAAGGCTTTGTTGCTCCCCAGAGCATACAAGGTCAGCAGCAGGAAAATAACTTTACAACAAAGTCTTACCTGTTAGGTTTATATCAGGCACAACCGGGCAAAGGTGCCCGTTCTAAAAAGAACCCGTTGAAAACTCCTCAGGGAACTCCTCGTACCAACGTAACTTTTGAGGATGGTATCTTAATGCCAGATTACCGCCTGCCTTTTGAAGCAGAATGGGAATATGCCGCTTATGGTTACATCAACAATAATCCACGTCCTTCACTTAAAGAAGGAAAGCGTGGTGAAGAGTTGATCACTCAAAAGCAAGTATTTCCATGGTCTCACAATCCTAACGGTTTGCGTGATACCAAACATGGCAGCTGGCAAGGTCAGTTCCTGGCCAACTTCAAAAGAGGTTCAGGTGATAATGCCGGTGTGGCTGGTGGTTTGAACGACCGTGCCATTTATACGGCTCCTGTAAAATCTTTCTATCCTAATGGTTTTGGCGTATACAATATGGCCGGTAACGTAAGCGAGTGGGTATATGATGTTTACCGCCCGCTGACAAACCTGGATGCGGATGACGTAGCTCCTGTTCGTGGTAACAAATTCATGAAAATGTACAAAAACGAAAGCGGAGAAGCTGAAGTGGATAGCACCGGCCGTGTGAAAATGACCGAAGTGACCGACGCAGAAAGCCGCAACCGCCGCAACTATCAACGTGGTAATGTCATCAACTTCCTGGATGGTGATAGCTTGTCTTTGGCATCTTATGGATATGGTCAAACTACATTGGTGAGCGATAAATCAAGAGTATTCAAAGGTGGTAGCTGGAACGACCGCGCTTACTGGCTGAGCCCTGGTACTCGTCGCTACCTGGAAGAAGATCAGGCCAGCAGCACCATTGGTTTCCGTTGCGCAATGGACCGCATGGGTAGCCCTGAAGGTAACAAGAGAAAAACTGGTAACTTCTGGAAAACCAGAAAACAAACAAGATAATCGCTGGTTCAGCAATAAAAAAGCCCTCTGCACAAGAGGGCTTTTTTATTGCTGAATAAAGACAAACAACAGGTTGTTAACTTAAATTGATTCGTCATTCGAAACATTATTTTTGCCAGATGAACGTCGAACAACTTTATTCCATTTACCTCCAGCATCCATCCGTACAAACCGACACCCGGAAATTAGGTCAGGGCGACCTATTCTTTGCTTTAAAGGGGCCCAGCTTCAATGGTAATCAGTTTGCTGCAAAAGCTATTGAGAGTGGAGCAGCTTATGCCATTATTGACGATGTGGCTTTTGAAGTTCCTGGGAGAACAATATTGGTACAAGATGTTTTACAGACATTGCAACAATTGGCCAAATATCACAGGCAACAGCTCTCTATCCCATTTTTAGCCATTACCGGCAGCAATGGCAAAACAACAACCAAAGAGTTGATACATGCCACTCTTTCCAGCACATACAAGACCTATACTACTGAGGGTAACCTGAATAATCATATTGGTGTTCCTCTTACTATCTTAAAGATCAGAATGGATGCAGAAATGGCTATTATTGAAATGGGCGCAAACCACCTTGGTGAAATAGCTTCCTATTGTGACATCGCATTGCCAACACACGGATTGATTACCAATTGCGGCAAAGCCCACCTGGAAGGATTTGGAGGAGAAGAAGGGGTTCGTAAAGGCAAGGGAGAGCTTTATGATTTTTTGAGAGATCACCAAGGTACAGCATTCGTGATGTGGGACTATACCTATCTGCGAGAGATGAGTAAAGGGATTCCACGAATTATTCAATATGGAACAGAGGAGGGCGATGTGATCGGGAACCTATTGGATAGTGATCCTTTCCTGTCTGTTCAATTCAATAAAGGTTTTTCGGGCAGCATACAAACTCAATTAGTTGGCAGTTACAATTTACCTAATGTGTTGGCCGCAGTAGCAGTTGGCCGGTTTTTCAATGTTGCCGAAGAAAGTATCAGGCAAGCTATTGAAGGTTATGTTCCGTCCAACAGCCGTTCACAACTGATGCTTAAAGGATCCAACAAGATCATTCTGGATGCCTATAATGCCAATCCTAGTAGCATGAAGGCTGCTATTGATAACTTCTCGAAAACAGATGGCGACAATAAGGTGCTGGTGTTGGGAGCAATGGCTGAACTTGGCGCAGAAAGTATCCAGGAGCATCAAACATTAATAGAAGAGATCGGGAAACAAGCCTGGAAAGAGGTCATCCTGGTAGGAGGAGATTTTTTAAAACTGCAACATCCTTACCGTTCATTTCAATCTTCAATTGAGGCCGGGCAATGGTTTAAAGAACAAAATGTACAGGATTCTTATTTATTAATTAAAGGATCGAGAAGTGCACAAATGGAAAAAGTATTGGAATACCTCTAACTTTTAATCATATTTCAGCTGTTTTTAATCATAAAATCCAAATATCAAATTTCCATACCTTTCCCGATACTCTTAATTTATGGAACATCAAAAAACACATAAGCGCGGGTATCTGGCTACAGTTTTGGGCTGTTACTGCCCAAGGTGCAGGGAAGGTAAATTGTTCAGGAATCCTTTATCTGCAAAAATCACAAAGAACATGGAAATGCATGAGCGGTGCCCTGTATGCGGTCAGCGCACAGAAATAGAAGTGGGCTTTTATTATGGTACTGGTTATGCCAGTTATGCGCTTGCGTTGATATTTAGTGGAGTGTTCTTTTTTGTCTGGTGGTTGCTCATTGGGTTTTCATTTAATGATCATCGTTTTTTATGGTGGCTCTTTATCAATGCGATTGTCCTGGTTTTATTGCAACCATGGGTAATGAGGGTATCTCGAAGTCTTTGGATCTCCTGGTTCGTTCATTATAATCCACATTGGAAAGAGCATGAGCCTAACAACTACGAGCGGATAGTGGAAGAACAAATGAATAATTGGTAACAGTAAAAATTATGTCCTGCTTAGTGGTATGTCAAGTGGTCAAATTTGTTTGAGGTATGACAAAAATCATCTTTTCGTCTGCATTTAGTAAGGTTTTAACAAGTTTCTGATTTCCAAATTTGCATCAGAAACAAGTTAAAGAAAACGAAAGACAAAATGAGAACGAAAACCACCTTGCTTGCCGCGATTTTACTTATTTCATCTACAATATGGGCAAAACCAACACCCGAAGAAGGTAAAACGATCTTCAGTACACGCTGTGCTGGGTGTCATAATGTAAATAAAGTTCTTACGGGACCAGCTTTGGCTGGTGTTGACCAGAGGCATACCATAGAATGGATTGTGAACTTTGTTCATTCGTCACAAACCGTGGTAAAGAGTGGAGATAAAGCTGCTGTTGCTCTGTTTGAGAAATTTAACCGTATTCCGATGCCCGACCACCCTGACCTTACAGATGATAACATTAAAAGTATTGTTGAATATATAAAGAGTGAAAGTGCTGGTGCGGCTAAACAAGCCGTTGCGGTGAAAGATGTTGATAAGCCTTCCGAGTCTCTTTCATCTTTTTTCAGTCCGGGGATTATCTTGACTTTTGTTGTGCTGTTTGCTTTGTTGGTTACTACGATTCTTTTTGCAGTGCGTGTAAAAAGTCTCGAGCGTGAAATCCTCAAAAAGAAAGGATAAGCTCCAAAACTATCTAAGTTCCAGATATGCAAAGAATCATGTATCTGCATCTTAGAAAATAACAAGATCATTAATATAGTATTTGTCAATATAGAATATATCAATCTAAAATATAAGCCACATCAATCGATGTCGCATTGTTTAAGCGAACATTGATTTTATCAGGAAGATAAAGTGGCAGACATTACTAATTGCTTTATCGTTGGTTTTCGTTTCAATGGCGGCGCCCCTTTCCAGGGGTGCTTTTTTTTGTTAGTAAGTTTATCTTTGTTCCATGCGTATTGATATTATTACAGTGTTGCCAGAGTTACTGGAAAGTCCGTTATCGCATTCAATAATGAAAAGGGCTCAAAACAAAGGCCTTCTGGAAGTGCATCTACATCATTTGCGTCAGTGGGCTGTAAATGAATACGGGCAAATTGATGATTACCAGTATGGCGGCGGTGCTGGTATGGTTATGATGTGCGAGCCTTTAGCCAATGCAATTGAGCATCTTCAGAAAGATAGGAAGTACGATGAAATAATATACCTCACACCTGACGGTGAAAGATTGGATCAAAAAATTGCGAATCAGCTTTCTTTAAAGGAAAACCTCTTGTTCATTTGCGGTCATTACAAAGGAATAGACGAAAGAATAAGGGAACATTATGTTACTAAGGAAATATCAATTGGTGATTACGTGCTTAGTGGGGGAGAACTGGCTGCAGCAGTGTTGGTAGATACTGTTGGGCGCTTAATTCCTGGTGTATTAAATGATGAGACTTCTGCTTTGTTCGATTCATTCCAGGATGAGCTTTTAGCTCCGCCGGTATATACAAGGCCCGCAGACTTTCGTGGTTGGAAAGTTCCTGACATCTTATTGAGTGGCGATTTGAAGAAAGTAGAAGAATGGCGTTATGAACAAGCCTTAAAAAGAACAGAAGAAAGGCGCCCGGATCTGTTGAAGTAAATTACTCACTCCTTCCTTTAATAAAAAGCATCCTGTAGAAACAGGACGCGGATGATTAGGACATTGCTTTCCTTTGCTATAGCAAGTGGGGAAAGCTGTTCAAAAAAGTTTTTGGTGGGGCTTAAAAAAAAATTGCCCCGCTAAGAATAGCAGGGCTTCACCCTTAACCATACGAAACCAAGTCGTTTATAAAGAAGCTTTGTACAAAGCTTTTATGTTTGAATTATGGCGTAAAGCTAATGCGAAGAAGGTCGCTCATGATTCTCGTTTCGATGAAATCCCGCGTTTTGTCGGCGAAGTATGAATAACTGTGGATTTGCCGGTTAATGAGTAGGTAATTTTACTATTGCGAGGAAGGGGTTTGTCGCATTTCGATATCTGCTTAAATGTAAAGTAGGAGATTAATATTAGAAGAATTCCTAGTTAGTTGTATTGATTGAACTTAGATTTCAAATTCAACCGCATCTTGGCCCCTGAATCAAACTACATATTTTGTAGAAGTGTATGAACTTCTTTTACTGCCTCAATTGTAACTTGCTTTACCTGAATGAAATTTTCGCTCATAACTTCAAGATTAGCTGCCAGAGCAGATTTTTCAATGCGTTCCAGGTTTGGATGTAATTCATCAGCGAGTCCAATATAACCTACGGTAGACTTTAGACTATGTGCGATTTTTTTTGCATTGATAAAATCTGCTGATTTAATGGCTTGTTCTAATTGATCAACTTCCATGGGAGCCTGCAAAGTAATTTGTTGCAACATTTGTTTTTCAAACTCTTTATCATTACCGGATAACTCGTGCAGGTAAACAAGGTCAACATATTTCAACCCCGTTTCCTTGTCATGGACTATTTCATCTTTACGGGAATTATTATTTTCATTGTTAGGCTCTCCATCCTGGAATTGAGCAAATTGAGCTGTCATATTGAAAAAAATATTTTCGTTAAGGGATTTAAAATCATCATCGTGTAATCTACAGAAAATGCATCATCATGAACAATCGTGCCAGCTTCGGCTTCGGCATTTTAGCATCTAAATACTCAAGTACCATGCTAAAAATAGGGCCTTTTCCTGGCAACTGAATCGTTTGAAAATAAACCTGTAAAATAATGAAAAGATTGACTAGCCACAAAGTAAAGGCCATCAATTTGGAAAAAGAGGAAAATAGGAGATGATTAACTTTTTATCAGAAAAAGGCAAAAGGTGGTGTTTAAATAAGTCGGCCGGATATTATTGGAGGAACCTGTTCAATTCCATGGGTGATGATCCATGGAAAAGGTTTGAGAAGGTTGAATGAAACAACGCTCCCAACCTCAGAAAACCAACCGAGTCTTTGGTTGGCTTTATTATAATAAATTCAATTTCTTATTTAAAGATGCTTTGTATGTCTCAGCCACCGGAATACTTGACTTTCCTATACTGATAACGCCCTCTTGTATAAAATCAATTTTGCTTAATGCAACAATATAACTGCGGTGTACCCGGACGAATTTATTTGCGGGAAGCTTTTCTTCAATAGACTTTAACGTGGAATGAAGCACATGGAATTTTTGACCTGTATGTACTTTTACGTAATCTCCCATTGCTTCAAGAAAAAGGATTTCATCAACATTCAGTTTTTTAAGAACACCATTGTCCTTAACAAAAACAAACTCCTTTTCTTCAAACTTTACTTCTTGTTTATTACTATCCATTACTTCTCTTGCCCTGCTTACAGCTTGCAAGAATCTGGGAAGGGAAACTGGTTTCAGCAGGTAGTCCACTACATTCAATTCAAAGGCTTCTAACGCATAATCACTTTTAGCTGTAGTAAATATGATCAGCGGCTTGGTTTTGCCTAACTGTTTAGTTAATTCAATACCGGTCATACCCGGCATTTCTATGTCAAGAAAAAGCAATTGAATGTTTTCTGTCTTCAGAAAGTTAAATGCTTCTATAGCACTGCTGCACTCTGCTACCAAGTTCAACCATTGAACCTGGCTTACAAGTTGCTTCATTGCCATACGAGCCACTTCATTATCATCAACAATCAAACAATTCATGGTGAAAGGTTAGCTACAAATATAGAGAACCATGACTTAACAGTAATAAAAAACTAATAGTTTATAGTTTGTTATGGGAAATAAGCGTTCAAACTTCAAAAGGTTTAGGTTTGCTATCCCAAACTGATGCTTTCACAAGCAAATGCCTAAAATATTTATATGACAATTACAGGGAACCTGGTCGACATTTTACAAAGAAGGATATTTCCTGCAGAACTTATTATAGAGGATGGTTATATTAAATCAATTACATCCAACCCCGGCCTTCAAACTTCAAATTACATACTTCCTGGCTTTATAGATGCACATGTTCATATTGAAAGCTCTATGCTGATACCTTCCCAATTTGCACGTTTGGCAGTTGTACATGGAACAGTAGCCACCGTCAGTGACCCGCACGAAATTGCGAACGTATGCGGTATGCCAGGTGTTGAGTTCATGATTGAAGACGGAAGGCGTACACCATTTAAGTTTTATTTTGGTGCTCCTTCCTGTGTGCCAGCCACAACTTTTGAAACTGCCGGTGCCAGCATTGATGTAAAAGATGTGGAAGAATTGATGAGCCGTGATGAGGTCAAATATCTAAGTGAAATGATGAACTTTCCTGGTGTTCTGAATGGTGACCGGGAAGTATTGGAAAAGATTGCAACAGCAAAAAAGTGGAATAAACCAGTTGATGGTCATGCCCCCGGCCTGATGGGAGCGGATGCAAAGAAATACTTTGCGGCAGGCATTTCTACAGACCATGAGTGTTTTACGAGCCAGGAAGCCCTGGATAAATTAAATGCCGGAGCAAAAATTTTGATACGTGAGGGAAGTGCCGCTAAAAATTTTGAAGCTTTGATCAACCTGCTCCACGACCATTTCGAAAATATGATGTTCTGTAGTGATGACAAACATCCTGATAGTCTTGAGGCAGGCCATATAAATGAATTGTGCGCAAGAGCAGTAGCAAAGGGTATAGATGTTTTTAAAGTGCTCCAGGCAGCATGTATCAATCCTGTACAACATTATAAGCTGGATGTAGGTTTGTTGAAGGAAGGCGACGCTGCAGACTTTATTGTGGTGAAAGACTTACAACATTTTGAGGTAATCAAAACGTACATTAACGGAAGGATAGTGGCTGAAGAGGGCAGGACGCTTATTGACAATGAACAGCAAACCACCGTTCAGGATGTCAATAATTTTAGCTGCACCCAGAAAAAAACAGAAGATTTTGCTGTGCACGCAACCGAAGCTTCTCTGCACGCTCCAATTCCGGTTATAGAAGCTCTTGATGGTCAATTGATCACTAACAAGCTTTCATTAGTGCCAAAGCTTGAAGGAGGATTGATCGTGAGTGATATAGAGCGGGATATTTTAAAGATTGTTGTAGTCAACCGTTATTTAGATGCCCCTGTCGCCAAGGCATTCATTAAAAACTTTGGATTAAAACGGGGGGCTATAGCTTCATCAGTAGCCCACGACTCGCATAATATTGTGGCCGTAGGCGCGGATGACGAAAGTATCGCACGAGCCGTCAACCTTTTGATCAGCAGTAAAGGTGGTGTCAGCTGTATTGATGGAGGAAATGAAATGCTACTACCACTTTCTGTAGCTGGCTTAATGAGTGCGGAAGATGGTTATAAGGTGGCTCAGCAATACACTGCAATCGATGCTGCAGCTAAAGTATTAGGAACAACACTTGCTTCTCCTTTTATGACACTTTCCTTTATGGCTCTTTTAGTCATACCTCATTTAAAATTGAGTGACAAAGGCCTGTTTGATGGTGATAGGTTTGAGATTATGAATTAAAATAAAATAGAATTACCGGTTGCCAGTCCTGTGGAACAGCAACCGGTAATTCCTTTTCTTAATCATGACCAATCCAAACCGCGCCGCCTACACTATCGCGTGAAGCACCTGTCACAGATGAAAGCACGTTGTATTCCTGCCTCCACCTGAGAACGCCGATTAGCGCCATTGCCAGGGCTTCTTTATATTTTATAGTAGTCGCATCCGGTACTACAACTTCAATACCTATCGATTGCAATTCTGTGCTAAGTCTGTTCACCAAAAAGTCGTTGAAAGCGCCTCCACCAGTGACCAACAGCTTTTTGTTTGACGCCTGTTGCCTATTGCTAATTGCTAATTTTATTTGTTGTACGATGTGTTCTACGTAGGTCCTTAGGGCATCTGTATGGGGCAGGCCAAATGATTTGATCAAAGGCAAAATGGTATCTGTGCCAAAGCTGTTGGCAAGTGACTTGGGAGCAGGCTGTGTGTAGTAGGCCTGCTCGTTTAATTTTTGCAGCAGCCCATTGTGTACATTTCCTGAGGAGGCCATTTCTCCTTTATTGTCATATTCTTTTTGGACGGAGGCCGCCAATGCATTTAATATGCCATTAGCCGGACAAATATCAAACGCAACATATTCGCCTCCCGAATTGAACGAGATATTCGCTATGCCACCAAGGTTCAGGAAGTGGGTATATATAGGAAATAACAGTTTTTCTCCAATCGGAACAATCGGTGCACCTTGTCCACCAAGCGCTACATCGAGGGCTCTGAGGTCACTTACAACAGGCAAGCCTGTTTCTGCAGCAATAGCAGCGCCGTCGCCTATCTGCGCAGTCATGCGTTGCGCCGGAAGGTGAAAAGTTGTATGCCCATGGGAGGCAATCAGGGCAACTTTGTAGTGCAGGTTATTTTCATCAATGAATTTGTTTACCTGTTGACCAAGATAATGTCCGTATTCTGTGTGGAGCAATTGGTAGTCCAACGCATTTAAAGATGTGGCCGATTGAAGCCTTGCAGCCCATGCCTGTTCGTAGGCATAACAACCGGATGCAATAATATTATAACTCCACATGCCACCATTTTCGTGCAGTTCTGTATAAACTATATCTAATCCATCGAGCGAGCTTCCGCTCATAAGTCCAATAACTTTGTAAACCATAAAAATGCAAGGTGTAACCTCAATAATTAGAGGTATTAATTTAAAATGTACAAAAGAAGGCAGGTGAACTGCCCTTCAATAATGGTCAAATCATCGACAGGAAATTCAAATCATTAATATCAAATTTCAAATCTCTAATTTTGGCGAAGGTAGAAATTGAAATTTCATGATTAATAATTTAAGTAAAGAACATTCGCTGGTTAGTGAATGGATTGCGGAAATCAGGGACGAACAAGTGCAGGCAGATCGTATGCGCTTCCGCCGCAATCTGGAACGAATTGGCGAAATAGCTGCTTTTGAGATCAGTAAAAAGCTCTCCTACGTGCGCAAAGAAGTGCAGACACCATTGGGTATTGCCAACTGCAAAGTGCTGGAAAATCAGCCGGTGCTGGCGACCATATTAAGGGCTGGACTTCCACTGCACCAGGGATTATTAAATTATTTCGATAAGGCAGACAATGCTTTTGTTTCAGCCTACCGTAAGCACAATAAAGATGGAAGCTTCGATATTAGCCTCGAATATTTATCCTCTCCGGATCTTGAAGGGCGTGCCTTGATTATTTCAGATCCCATGCTGGCAACCGGCTCCTCATTGGTGAAAACCATTCAGTATTTGCGGGAAGAAGGTGAGCCTTCTTCTATCCATATCGTAACCGTTATAGCCTGCACCGTTGGTATCGAATATGTAAGAAGAGAGTTTCCTCAAGCTGTTATCTGGTGCGGCGATATCGACGACGAACTGACTGCAAAAGGTTATATTGTGCCTGGCTTAGGTGACGCCGGTGATCTATCTTATGGGAGTAAAACACAGGTTTAAGTAAGATTGTCTTTGTATTTTTTGTAAATTACCTGACTATTCGTGCAAATGAGGAAACTTTATTTATGCATAGGCTTTTGCCTTACGCTTTGGAGTGCGATGGCACAAGATCCTAACTTTTCGCAGTTTTTTGCGTCTCCCTTAACTTTAAATCCTGCATTGACCGGTAAGTTCGATGGTGATATGCGCTTTGCTGCCAACTACCGGAACCAATGGCCTACCATAAATAATGCTTTTACTACCTACACAGCCTCCCTTGACTTTGGCATATTAAAAAACAGGATACCGGTGATAGACCAGTTTGGCGTAGGATTCCTGGGTTTTAGCGACCGGAGTGGAAACGGCATATTGCAAAGCAATGCTATAGGAGTGTCTACTGCCTATCATAAAGGATTAGATGAAGATGCTTACAACCAGTTGGGTTTAGGCTTTCAGGCCGTTTACGTGAATAAGCGTCTCGATGTTACTAAACTCGACCTGGAGGATGAATTAACGCCTTTTGGCTTTACAGGAACTACCCAGGATGTTTTCCCTGCCAACCAGGTGAATGTTTCCTATTTTGATGTCAACGCAGGTATCCTGTATAACGGAACCACCAACGGCCTGAACAATATTTATGCTGGAGTTTCTGTATACCATATCAACCAGCCGAAAGAAAGTTTTAAGAATAGTGACTTTGTTCTTGAACCAAGAATGACCTTCCAAGCCGGTTATATGCATCCGATCAATAGTATGGATGCGCTTCACCTCAGTGCCAATTACAGCCGCCAGGCAAATGCCACAAACACTGTAGTAGGAGGGGCCTTTATGAAAAATCTGAATGCTGACGTTTCAAATCCGACCAACTTGTACATGGGAAGTTGGATTCGTTTTGGCGATGCTATTATTCCTTATGTTGGTCTTGAAGTTGGTGAGTTTCACTTCGGCTTCACATATGATGTGAATATTTCAAGCCTCAAACCTGCTTCTAATACGCGTGGGGGTGCAGAAGCTTCCCTCATTTATATACGCAAGCATCGTGATCCTAATGCGCGCAAATTGAATTGTCCCAAGTTTTAATGCATTGGTATTTTAAAGTATCTGTTAGGTGACTGGTGCCCTTTTACTTTCTATAAAAAAAGATTAATTTTCCATAGACAGTACTAATGAGCTCTTTTAGCAAGGAGCAAAAGGAATTTAGAAAAGGAAAGCCCTTCTCGTTTATTTTTGTGCAGTGGCTTCACCCTGACCCTGGGTTCCGGCAAAGCTACAATTGATTTAAACCATGCGAAAAACCAGTACCGAAGCATATGTAATGCTTGATGCGCAGTTTAATATTGTGAGGGCGAACCAGACCTTCGTAGATACTTTTCCTGTATTGCCGGGAAGAGATGTGCGCATTGGCGAATATTTGCCGGGCCTGGTGGATAATCACCTGAAAGAAATGCTGGAATCCAACTTGCAAACAGTACTTAAAGGTGAGCAGTTGGAAATTGAGCAGATACGTCATACTGATACAGGCGATATCACATTGTGTGTTACACATTTCCCAATTATAGAAGGTGATAAGGTTACCGGTATTTTGGTAACAGTTCGCGATATAACAAAAAACAAGCTAGCTGAAAAAAATCAGGAAGCCTTGCTTAAACGTTACAACCTGGCCACCAGTGCAATTAAGTTGGGCATTTATGATTTGGATGTCGTTGCAAACGTTGGCCACTGGGATCATAATTTATACCAGATATTCGAATTGGACCCTGAAACTCCGGTCAATATGGAGTTGTGGCAGTCATTTATACATCCAGCTTGTAAAGAAGCTGTTATTGAAAAAGTTCAGAACAGCATTAAAAATAAGGATTCAGAACTAGAGCTTGATCTACGCATCATAACCGCTAAAGGAAATCAAAAATACCTCCTGAATAAAATGCTATTTCTACCTGATGAGAAAGGTGAAATCACCCGTATCATCGGTGCTAATTGGGATGTGACAGAAAAAGAGAAGGCAAAAGAGGAATTATTGAATTCTGAACGAAAAATGCGGGCGTTATTGCAAAGTACAAGGGAAGGATTTTATCTCTATGACCCTGATCTGAATTTAATATTGATCAACGAGCAGGGTGAGAAGTTTGCAGAAATGAGGTCCGGAAAAGTGCCCCGCATAGGTCAGCATGTAACAGAGTTTACGCGTCCGGATGAAATTGAAAGCGTCATAGGTATTTTAAAAAAGGTGCTTGCCGGGAATGCTCATGATATTGAAAGACATGTTCAGGCAAATGGCAGATCCATATGGCTGCATTTGACCTATAATCCCGTAAGGGAGGACGACCGGATCATTGGTGTATGTCTTGTAGCCCGCGATGTTACCGACTTGGTTCACACTCGTGAGGAAATGACCGCTGCCCGGACGAGAGCCGAGCAAAGCGAACAGTTGCAGGAACAATTCCTGGCCAATATGAGCCACGAGATCCGCACGCCATTAAACGGTATTGTCGGTATGAGTAACCTGCTGCTGAATACTCCTTTAAACGAGGAACAGCAGGAGTTTCTTAAGACAATTCTCCATTCTTCAGATACATTGCTGTTTTTAATTAATGATATTCTTGACCTTTCTAAAATCAAAGCCGGTAAGTTCAAAATAGAAAAGATCCCGATGAATATCTTCCAGGTCGTAGAAGAAGCTTCGGCTCCCTTCCGGGCCAAAGCCCAGGAAAAAGGAATCCGGTTCTCTGTAATGATGGATCCGTTTATCCCTAAGACCCTTTCCGGCGATCCACACCGCCTGATGCAGGTACTGAACAACCTGCTCAGTAATGCAATTAAGTTTACAAATGAGGGGACTGTAAAACTTGAAGTTGAAGTGGTAGATAAAGATGATGATACCGCCTGGCTTGATATTGCTGTGAGTGATACAGGTATTGGTATTGATGACGAAAAACTTCAATTTGTTTTTGAAAGTTTTGCACAAGAAGGTAGCGATACAGCAAGGCGATTTGGCGGCACAGGCCTAGGTCTGGCTATAACAAAGCGCCTGGCAGAACTACAGGGCGGAACGATTTCTGTTCATAGTACCAAAGGCCAAGGCAGTCGTTTCATTGTAAGGGTTCCTTACGATATTATGAAAGACACTAAATCTGAAGTACAAACAATCGTAGCGCCTAAAAAGGAGAACCTGGACTTTAGGGGAAAGAGAGTGATGGTGGTAGAGGATAACCAGATCAACCAACAGGTATTCTCACATCTTTTAAAGGATTATGGTATTCAGGTAACAATCGCTGGAAACGGAAAGCAGGCAATTGAAATACTGGAAGCAGGGGCCTCGTACGACCTGATCCTATTAGACCTTCGTATGCCGGAAATGGATGGATTTCAAACACTTGCTTATATGAGACAAAAATTGAAGCTGGAAACTCCAATTATTGTGTTGACGGCAAGTGTGTTGAGGGATGAAAGACAGCGGTGTTTGGATTTAGGGGCGACTGATTACCTTTCAAAGCCCATTCCAAGGCCCATTTTACAACAGCGTTTATCGCAATTGTTTTCAACTCCCTCTTCTGTTGATGCGGCTTCCTCTACTCCAGCTTTAGCCCCATCCAGCCAGGCTGTAAATGAGCCGCAGGCAGAAGTCAATACTTCTGTGCGGGAGCAGGGCCGGGAAATTGATATGAAAACACTTTTATCCCTGACAGATAAAAAGGTGATTAATGATGTTTATAATAATTATATCCAAGTGGTGCCTGCTGCCTTAGAAGAAATGAAGAAGAATACTTTACAACAAAATTGGGATTTGGTGAGTGAACAGGCTCATAAACTAAAAAGCAGCCTCAATGTGATCAATATCAAATCTTTGACGGCTTTGATTAATGAAGTGGAGGAAAAGGTAAACAAGCATCAGAAGCCGCAGGATATTTTACCAGCACTGGAAAATGGAATCAAAATTTACCAGGAAGCCCTGCCAGAAATAACGAGGAAAGTAACTGCAGCCCTGGCCTGATCCCTTCCAGACCCTTCCAATCAGAGGTTATTCAAACCCCAACCCAGAAAGGTTTTTGAAATGACCGTTTTGCTTGATTTTTTCTTTTAGTTGCTCCATTTCTGCAACAAGTGGGATTACCTTAGTAAGGTGTCTTTTAATATATTCCTGCCGCTGACGTTCATCCATCAGGTGCAGCACTTCATATTCTTCTTCTAAAGAAAGTCCGACATGATGGGCAATGTCATATACTTTTAAAACGTCTTCATTTTTGTCAAAGTCCTTCTTTACATTCAATAAGCGGTGTAATTCACGAATACTGTTCAGTAAGCGGCGCATGACCTCCGGGTTGCCGTGTTCATGGTTATGTGGGTAGTTAACAATAGCACCACTGTACAATTTTTCAGGAATTTCCTTGATTACTTCTAATATCCGGAATACCTGGCTGCCTTTTGTCTTAATATCCATCTCCCCGTCTTCATAAACCTTGGTGATTTCAACAATCTGTATTAGTGTTCCATAGTCTTGGAGTTTCTGGTTGATGACAGCAGGAATGCCAAACAATTTGCTTTGGGCATAACATTCCGCTATCAGTTGCTTATACCGTGGCTCAAAGATGTGAAGGTTCAGTTGCTCTCCTGGATAAACAACTATCCCCAATGGGAATATCGGGATAAAATTGGTCATAGCGGGTAAGTACTGCAAATTTGATGCACAAACATTGTCAAAGGACCCTTTCCTGGAGCAAAAATTGCTTCAAAGTCAAAGAAAAAGGATCAGGTAAACCCCAATCCTTTAAAACAATCTATTCGAAGAAATTCTTGCATTAATAAAATAAAACATCCTTTCTTCTATATACACAGTGGTGGCTATTCTTGCACCACTAACCTGAACCCGTTGCCATGTATGTTCACAATCTCAATATTGGGATCATCCTTTAAATATTTCCGAAGCTTGGCAATATACACATCCATGCTTCTTCCATTAAAGTAAGTATCGCTACCCCATATCTTTTTCAAAGCCTGTTCGCGGGGAAGCAAATCATTCATATGTTCAGCAAGCATTTTCAGCAACTCGTTTTCCTTAGGTGAAAGCGTTTGCGTTTTACCGTTGTGCGACAATTCGCGCAGCTTAGGATTGAAATGATATGAAGCCATATCGAACTCACGGCTTTCAGCCTCCTTGTTCAACTCTTCATTGCGTTTTAAAATGGCCTTTATTTTATGCAGCAACACCTCGCTGTCAAATGGTTTGGTAATGTAGTCATCAGCGCCCAACTTATAACCCTGAATAATATCTTCTTTCATGGTTTTGGCACTCAGGAAGAAAAGTGGAATGTCCGGGTCAACATCGCGAATTTCTTCAGCTAATGTAAACCCATCCATATTCGGCATCATCACATCAAGCAGACACAAATCAAACTTTTCACGTTGAAACGCAGCAAGCCCTAAGCGACCATCGCGTTCAAGAGTAACATCATAATCATTTAATTCCAGATAATTCTTCAGAACAGAGCCTAAGTTCGGATCATCTTCGCACAACAAAATTTTGGGTTTCTTACCGTCCATGATTTATGTTTTTTGTAGGAATAAAATTAACGCATTTGGTTTAACACATACAACCCTTCATTTCAGTGTATGCAAAAATTCTTCCACGCTCTCTACATTTGCAGCTTGAAGCAGTTTGAAATTCTGCAATAGCCTTTTGTAACTATGGAACTTAGTGGTTCAAAATTTGGGACTGCTTAAGCCTGATAATTTTACATTTTAGATATAATACAATATATCATGCATATTACTCCTGATAACAAATTAAAGAAACTCATCATTATTGGCGATAGGGTATTGATTCGCCCTACACGCCCAAATGAGAAAACTGAAAGCGGCTTATATCTGCCCCCCGGCGTCCAGGAAAAAGAAAAGGTACAGCAAGGTTATGTCATCAAAACAGGACCCGGTTATGCTATTCCGTTACCTCCGGAAGATGAGCCGTGGAAAAGCACAGAAGAACAGGTACGATATCTTCCTCTACAGGCTCATGAAGGAGACCTCGCTATTTTCCTGCTCAGCGGCGCTACAGAAATCATGTACCAGGAAGAAAAATACTTCATTGTTCCCCAAAGCGCCATTCTCATGCTGGAAAGAGAAGAGGATCTTTGATCCTGTTGGCCCTGGCAAGTTTTTGGCAATCCAACTTGCTGGAGTTTCAACCTCAAAGTTGTTTTCATCCTCCAGTAAAACTTTAGAAGATGAAGAGGTTTATTAGTTGGGTAAACGTGAAGGAAGATTCTTTCTGCCCTATTAAAATAATGAATCCCGAGTTAAATGCGGGAAGCCCGGGGCATGGAGTATATTGGGTCCCGTTCCGCGGGATTTGCTAATTTGCGTTATGGTCATTCACTTTCAGTACAATAAAAAACAGGTGCTACAGGCATTGCGCTATCACTTCCTTTCACGTCCAGAAATACGGATCATGATTATTGTAGTGAATGTTTTTGCATTCTTCTCTGCGGCCTTGTATTATTTTGAAAAGATCACTCCAATGGCTTTCCTTACAAGCTCGGCCCTGTGGTTCTTCCTGATGATTACATTCTGGTTTTTGTTGCCAGGATCAGTTTATCGCCGTACGGCTACTTTTAAAGATCACTTCACCATGAAATTTGAGCAATATTCCTTTTCTGTTGGTAATGAAAGAGGATCCCGTTCCTGGCCCTGGGAAGCTTTAAAAACTTTTATAGAGACCCCTCACTTTTTTCATTTGTATTTTGACACCCGTTCTTTTTTCCTGGTTCCCAAGAATGGATTCTCCAGCAAGGATGAAGTCTATGAAATGAGACAACTATTGAAAGAAAAGATCAAAAGGTAAATAGGCGGTAACAGGTAAATAGGCGGTAACCGGGTTACATTTCATTTGTAAACAGGCTTTTTTCCATCACATAATGGGGGATCGTGATTTCAATAAATTCATCGCCGATCACTCTATAGCCCATTTTTTCATAAAAGCCAGTGGCATTTTTGCGGGCATGCATAGTTATTTTTTGGTATCCCCTGTCCCTGGCTACATTTTCCGCAAACTGCATCAGGGCCTTTCCGATCCCCTGCCCTTGTAAATCATTGAGCACGGCCATCTGTCTAAGCCGCACTGTTTGCGGGTCTTCTTCAACAAGCATGCAACAAGCCAGCATTTTATCGTCGTCAAAAGCCGCCATCAATAAATTATCCCTTTCTTTTTCCAATTCTTCCTGGGAGAGATGGAGTCCAAGGGGTTGACGGAGGATATCCTCCCGCAACTTTAGCATTTGCCGGTATTCTTCAGTTCCGTAATCAATTATTTTCAATGCCATTGCTATTCTGTTGAACGTTTCCAAGATACAAATATCCTGCATTCAAAAAAATTGAATTTCCTTGTTAGTTTTTAGAACATGTCGAAAATCATTTCTAACATTTTCGCCTGAAATTTGTTTTATATCAAAAACTTCTATTTTTGCACCACAATAACCAATAACCAAATATTTACAAAAATGTCAGACATTGCAGCAAGAGTAAAAAAGATCATTGTAGACAAACTGGGAGTTGATGAAGCGGAAGTAACTAATGAGGCTTCTTTTACCAACGACTTAGGTGCCGATTCTTTGGACACCGTTGAACTGATTATGGAATTTGAAAAGGAATTCAACATCTCTATTCCTGACGAGCAGGCAGAAACAATTACTACAGTTGGACAAGCTGTTACTTATTTGGAAGAACACGCCAAATAAATAATATTAAAATCGTTCGTCCTTTTAACGGAATAAAAGCTTACCCGCCTTTGACTGTTACTGCAGCAAAGGCGGTTTTATCTTTCATCAATTCAAGAGCAGGCCAATAAATATGCAATTAAAACGCATAGTAGTAACTGGAATAGGGGCTTTAACGCCATTGGGAAATTCAACTACTGAATACTGGAACAACTTACGTAATGGAGTAAGCGGAGCCGATTTTATTACGCAGTTCGACGCATCCAAGTTTAAAACAAGGTTCGCCTGCGAAATAAAAAATTTCGACCCTACCGATTTCATTGATCGTAAGGAAGCCAGAAAACTGGACCGTTTTGCCCAAACGGCTGTTGTAGCCAGCGACCAGGCTGTCCAAGATGCTGGTATTACAGCCGAAAACGCCAATATGGACAGGGTAGGTGTAGTGTTTGCCAGTGGCATAGGCGGTTTGATTACTTTCCAGGAAGAGGTAACAAACTTTGCCAAAGGAGATGGAACACCTCGTTTCAATCCCTTCTTTATTCCAAAAATGATCCTTGATATTGCCGCCGGGCATATTTCTATGCGTCATGGTTTCCGTGGACCTAACTTCTCGGTGGTAAGTGCTTGTGCTTCGTCTACCAATGCGATGATGGAAGCTTTCAACCTGATTCGTTTAGGCAAAGCGGATATTATTATTACGGGAGGCTCCGAAAGTGTAGTAAAAGAGGCCGGCGTGGGTGGTTTTAATGCCATGAAAGCCTTGAGCGAGCGTAATGATGATCCAAAAACGGCTTCCAGGCCTTACGACAAAGACCGCGATGGCTTTGTAATGGGCGAAGCTGCCGGTGTATTGGTTTTTGAAGAGCTGGAGCATGCTTTAAAGCGTGGCGCAAAAATTTACTGTGAAGTTGCTGGTGCCGGCGCTACTGCTGATGCTCACCACATTACAGCTCCGCATCCTGAAGGACTGGGCGCAAAAAATGTGATGAACCAGGCATTGGAAGATGCTGGAATGCAGCCTTCTGATATCGATTATATCAATACCCATGGTACGTCAACACCGTTGGGTGATATCGCTGAGGTAAAGGCTATTTTGGACGTTTTTGGCGAACATGCCTACAAATTGAACATCAGTTCTACAAAATCTATGACTGGGCATTGCCTTGGAGCCGCTGGCGTTATTGAAGCAATTGCTTGTATCATGAGTGTTCAAAACGACGTGGTGCCTCCAACTATCAATCACTTTACAGACGACCCTGAACTGGACTCCAAACTTAATTTTACTTTCCACGAGGCGCAACATCGCACTGTTAATGCTGCCCTGAGTAATACCTTCGGATTTGGAGGCCATAATGCCTGTATGATATTTAAGAAATTTTCTGCTTAATTTCAGATATTAAATTATATATCAGACCTTGAGAAAGCGGGCTTTGGCCTTTTGGGCATCTCTATTTAAAAAACATTCTGGTTCGGCTTTCAACAATCAGTTGAAAGCCGTTCTGGGTTATACCCCAGGGAATATTACACTTTATAAAATCGCATTAACGCACCGTTCAGTGAAAGATTCCAGCCACGAAAACAATGAACGGCTAGAATATTTAGGCGATGCTGTACTCAGCGCCATCATTGCCGATTATCTTTTTAAGCGTTACCCCTATAAAGAAGAGGGCTTCCTGACCGAAATGCGCAGCAAAATGGTCAACAGGCAGCAGCTGAATGACATTGCAATCAAAATGGGCTTGAAGAAAATAACTGTATTCAATAAATCTGATGTGGCATTAAAGGTCAGTCAGATCTTTGGCAATACGTTAGAAGCCCTGGTTGGAGCCATTTACCTCGATAAAGGGTTCAAGAAAACAAGCAAATGGGTAAGTGAGCGCATGATCATGCCGCATATGTTTGTTGACGACCTGGAGGTTTTGGAGATCAACCACAAAAACAAGCTTTATGGCTGGGCAAATAAAAATGGCAAGGTCCTGGAATTTGAAACTGTAAACGAGCACCTTGAAAATGGCCGACGCCTGTTTACTATTGCAGCTGTTGTCAATGGAAAAACGATTGCCCAGGGCAAAGCCTTCAATAAAAAAGATGCTTCTCAAATCGCTGCGCAACTGGCAGTTGAAAAATTGGGTATCGCCAGTTCTGACTCTCCCGGCAATACAGAATAATAAGCAATCAACAAGTTTGTCGTATCACCAGTAATACTTCTCCTGGTGTAATTTCCGCATCCGTTTACCCTCCTCAACCTTTCCTGTTATCCTGAAATCGCAAATATTTTACAGGTTATTTATAACTAAGTAAGAAGATAGTAAAAAATGCTTAGGATTATTGATAAGTGAACTAAGGGTATTGTTTAGTTTGCTTACTATAATATGATTGCTAAGTGATGGGTATTTTTCCGATATTTCCCGCCTTTCCAATTGGTTTTCATCCAGTAGTAATGCTGCTATTAGTCGTATATGTTATGTATAAGCGTTTGGTCATTAATGTTAGTATCTTTTGGTGGCCAGTAATTTGCGCGATTCGTCGAGAAAATAGTAAAAATACTATTCTGGAATAAATTGACTCCCTATATTTGCTGAGGCTAAATAAGAAAAATCCCTTAGAAAACACTAGTTCGAATATTTAGCTTGGTTAAGTGAAATTTTAAAATCTGTACCATGAAACACATCTACCTGCTTATACTTTCATCCCTTCTTTTCTTCGTAGCTTTCGCTGGTACAAAGAAACTTGTTGTTAACAACGGCGATTTTTCCACAGCAAACTCATGGTTGCCATCTGTTGTTCCTGCTGATGGTGATGTATTGATCGTTCCAGCGAATTATACATTGATAGTTGCCAAGAATATTAATGTGGCTCCTAATAATATAACCATCATTGTAGATGGTACTGTGGATTTAACAAATGGAAAATTAATCTTGGGATCAGGAAGTGCTATTTACCTTTCCAGCAGTACGGCTGCAATTGTTTCCTCTAAAGGTAATCCTGCTGATAAAATCACTATTGGTGGATCTGAAAAGTATAATGGCCAGGTTGGCGACATTGCTGGTCCAGCATTAGCAGATATTTCAACTGCTACCACAAGTACGGCAACATCAGGTTTTGTATCTCCTTCTGTTTCTACAATCACAACATATGAGCTTTTAGCAGGAAGGTCATCATCTTCTGATTTTACGGTTTTACCAGTAAAATTCCTCAGTTTCATTGTGTCTAAAGCCTCTACTGGTGTTACGGTACAATGGTCAACAGCCCAGGAGATTAATGCAAGCGTTTTTCACATTGAGCGAAGTGAAGATAGTAGGACCTGGAGAACTATCGCTACAGTAAAAGCTGTTGGAAATTCTACAAACGTTCAGAGCTACTCTTATACCGATAAGACTATTTTAAACAAAGTTGCTTACTACCGTATCAAAGAGGTTGATACTGATGGCCAGTATACTTATACTGATGTGAAAAATGTAACTAATCAATCAACCCAATCCGTGGCAGCTAATAATGTGACCATTATTGCCAACGGTAACAATGTAATGGTTAATTTTTCAAAGCAGGTTGCCGGTACTGTTGTGGTAAGGCTGATTAATTTTGGCGGCCAGGTATTAACTCAACAAGCTTACAGCCAGGCTTCCCAACAAATTGTTTTTAACAAGACTTACGTGAATAAGGGAAATTATATCATATCTGTTAGCAACAACAGCGATCTGAATGTCGCCAAGCAGGTTGCCTTATAATTCGATGTAGCTCATTAATTTATTCCAGGCACTCCATATCTTCCGGATGTGGAGTGTTTCTTTTTAAACCCTCCCTCTCATCCTTATGGTATACCTACATCTTTCCTTTAGATATGGTGATATTTGTTAATAGATAGCTCGTTACCTTAGTAATATTGTAAAATTACGATCATAAAAAGCTGTGCTTCTTTTATTGCACTGTTTTTGGGGTAATTTTGCTATCTGAAGGGCAAGATCATCATGTTGGAACTTCCTGTTTATCTCGATCATAATTCGACTACACCCTGTGATCATAGGGTGGTAGAGGCTATGTTACCCTTCTTTACCCGGGATTTTGGCAATGCCGCCAGCCACAGCCACGCTTTTGGCTGGAAAGCCAAAGAAGCTGTGGATTATGCCCGTGAACAGGTTGCAAATTTGATAGGAGCCAGTTCCGGTGAAATTATTTTTACTTCGGGGGCTACTGAAGCCGATAACCTGGCTATTAAGGGTGTTTTTGAAATGTATGCCGGCAAAGGAAACCACATCATTACCAGCGGCATTGAACATAAGGCGGTCCTTGATACCTGCAGGCATTTGGAGAAACTGGGTGCGGAAATCACTTATTTGCCCGTAAGTCCTGAGGGTTTCGTGGATTTAAACAAACTGGAATCAGCTATCAAGCCTACGACGATATTGATTGCAATTATGTACGCCAATAATGAAATTGGCACCATAATGCCCGTACGTGAAATTGGTTTCATTGCCCGTAAACATGGTGTGTTGTTTTTTACAGACGCTACGCAGGCTGTGGGTAAAATCCCGGTACATGTGGATAATGACAACATTGATTTATTGGCAATGACGGCTCACAAGCTGTACGGTCCAAAGGGAACAGGCGCTTTATACGTGCGCAGGAAAGGTCCGCGGGTAAGATTGACCGCTCAAATGGATGGGGGCGGGCATGAAAAAGGTTTACGCAGTGGTACCTTGAATGTACCGGGGATTGTCGGTTTGGGTAAGGCATGCCAAATTTGCCAGCTGGAAATGTCCCGGGAGGCAGAGCGCCTTAGCAAACTGCGCGATCAGCTGGAGCAGGCATTATTGGGCCTGGGGCAAGTTTTTGTAAATGGAAGTAAGCAGAACCGTTTACCCCAGGTTACTAACCTTTGCTTTAAAGATGTAGATAGCAATGGTTTAATGATGGCCCTTCAAAAAAATATTGCTGTATCTTCAGGGTCGGCCTGCACTTCTGCAACACCAGAACCTTCGTATGTTCTAAAAGCATTAGGACTGAGCGATGAACTGGCACATAGTTCGTTACGTTTTAGTTTGGGAAGAAAGACAATGGAAGAAGAAATCGATTATACCATTGAACAAGTTTCAAAAACTGTACATAAATTGAGAGGTGAGTTGACCTGGAGTATCACATAAATGGAAAATAACCATTTTCAAATTTTTAAATAATAATCATGTTCGCAACAGATAACGCAATACAAGTAACTGATAAAGCAAAAGAAAGAGTACAACAATTACTGGCAGAAGTTGGTAACGGTAACGATCCTTCTTATTTCTTAAGAGTAAGTGTTGTTGGGGGCGGCTGTTCTGGTCTAAGCTATAAAATGGATTTTGATAATGAGCTGAAACCTGCCGACCAGGTGTTTGAAAACAACGGGATTAAGGTAGTTACCGATTTAAAAAGCTTCCTGTACCTGGTAAATACCGTACTGGATTTTTCGGATGGTTTGAACGGTAAGGGGTTCTTTTTCCAGAATCCGAATGCAAGCCGCACTTGTGCTTGTGGTGAAAGTTTCGCCGTGTAACCGCATTCCATACAGTAAAATAATATGACCCCGCATTATGGCGGGGTTTCTTTTAACCCAGGTTTTGGCTTCACTTCCCTTACTTTGCATTCAATATTTTACATTTTACATTTTACATTTCCATGTGGTCAGTATGCAAAAAAGAATTAGCACAGGCTTTTAGTTCGCTTACCGGTTATATTGCGATCGTGGTTTTTTTGTTGGTGAACGGTTTGGTCTTATTTGTCTTCCGCAACAATATATTGGAAAGTGGCTTTGCAACATTAGATGATTTTTTCAGCTTTGCCCCCTGGGTGATGCTATTCCTGACTTCGGCGATCACTATGCGTTCTTTTGCCGATGAATATAAAGGAGGTACATTCGAAGTCTTGCGCACCCGTCCTTTATCAGCCTGGCAGATCGTTAGTGGTAAATTCCTGGGAAGCTTCATCGTGGCTATCATCGCATTGTTGCCCACACTTGTTTATTATTTTGCCATCAATCACCTTGCGTCCACAACGGGCATAGATTCGGGGGCTGCAGTTGGTTCCTATTTGGGATTGTTGTTTCTAACCGCTGTTTTTACAACCATCGGTGTATGCAGTAGTAGCTTTACCAACAATGCTGTTGTGGCATTCATCATCAGTTTACTTGCCTGCGTATTGCTATATTTCGGTTTCCATGCATTGAGCCAGCTGCCTGTCTTTAGTAAAGGGGCCGATTACTATATTGAAATGTTAGGGATCGACTTTCACTATCAGAGTATCAGCCGGGGCGTACTGGATACAAGGGACCTGGTGTATTTTTTAAGTCTTATATTTTTCTTTCTATTGGTGACCAAACAAAACCTTCAGCATAAATAAAAGAACCTGCCTGTAAAGTTTTCAAAACCTTATGGGTGTCTAGACGAAACATGAAAAAAAGCACAACAACTAAAGTAACGTGGATTGTTTTGATTGCGGGTCTTGTTGCAATTAACTTACTCGCATCACTTTTACATCAACGATTTGATCTTACGGAAGAGAATAGGTATTCACTCAGCAAGCCTACAAAGGAATTATTATCAGGTCTTGATAGTACGGTTCAGATCGATGTGCTGGTAGCTGGTAATGATCTGCCCTCGGTCGCCAGGAAATTCAGGAATGCTGTGGGTGAGTTTTTGTTTGAAGCAAAAGAATATGGTGGCAACCGGCTGCAGTTCCGTTTTGTGAATCCTTATGAAGGGGCAACTGATACTGCTGGAACCAAAGTCAAAGCAATAGAAGATTCCCTGCTAAATAACTATGGGTTGTTTCCTGTATATCTGAATGCGCCCGGAAAAGTCGGTGATGAGTTGACCGTCAAGAGATTGATCCATGGGGCCGTGGTCCATTATAAAGGGCAGAGTGCAGGTATTGACTTCCTGAAAGGGGCTAAGTCCTTTGGTACAGAGCCAGAGCAACTGGCAGCTTTATATAATAATGTAGAAGCTTCCCTGGAATACAATTTTGCCAGTAACATTCAAAAGCTCACAGCTACAGAAAAGCCAACAGTAGCTTATGCGCTTGGTCATGGCGAAGGCTGGGGTTATAATGTAGATGATGCAGTGCGTACTTTATTTAATAATTATAACTGTGACACTTTAAATGTAAGGCAAGTACCATATATCCCTTCGCAAATCAATGCGTTGGTTGTTTTAAAGCCTACACAACCGTTCAGTGATGCAGATAAATTGAAAATTGACCAATACATTCTCAATGGGGGAAAAGTATTTTGGATGATTGACAATATGTATGCTGAATTTGATAGCCTTTATAAGAGTAATGGCTTTATTGCATATGACAGAGGCTTGAATTTAGAAGACCTGTTGTTTACTTATGGGGTGCGGATCAATCAGACCCTTTTACAGGATATGCAGTGCGATAAACTGCCCCAAGTAAGAGGTGAAGGACAGGCTCAACAGCAACGACTGGTCGATTGGCCCTTCTTTCCAATTTTAAATGGTACAGAACATCCTATTAGCAAAAACCTGGATGGCGTGCGCAGTATGTTTCCAACAACATTAGATACTGTGGAGGCTGCCAATGTACGAAAGACCTTTCTGTTGCACTCCTCTAATAATTCCAGGTTGCTTAATGCACCTGCCAAGATTGATTTTGAATTCCTTCAAATTGCTCCTGATGAACGGCAATTCCGTCAAAAGAACGTTCCCGTAGCATTACTGTTGGAGGGCAGGTTCCGGTCCTTGTACACCGGACGTGTGCCTAAAGCCATGGCTGATTCCTTAGCTGCAGCCAACATGCCTATTAAAAATGTTTCAGAGCATGACAATAAAATGATCGTGGTTGCTGATGGAGATATTGCTATGAATCAGGTCAGTCCTTATGAAGGGCCTTTACCTATGGGTACGAATTTATTTACACGTTATACTTTCGCTAACAAAGATTTTTTCCTGAACTGCCTTGAATATTTGGTGAACCCAACAGATATTTTGCAAACCCGGTCCAAAGAATACAGCCTCCGTTTGTTGGATCCCAAGAGGGTTGATGATGAAAAAGCTATATGGCAGTTTGTAAATGTTGGACTCCCTATAGCCTTAATCATATTGTTTGGTGTTATTTACCAACAATTACGCAGGCGCCGGTATAGTAAGGTCTGGTAGCTTTTTAAACCCGGTTAGGTCTTTGCTCCTGTATCTTTGCGACCTAAATAAAGTTTTTTTAATGACACAGGAGCAAATAACGTATTTGGTTTTTGGAATTGTATTAGTAGTTGCATTGGTTCTCGACTTGGGGCTGCTCAGCAAGAAGTCTGCGGAAATAAGCATTAAAAAGGCCTTGTATCAAACACTTTTTTGGGTTTCGCTGGCATTTGCCTTCTTTGGCTTCATGTGGTGGGTGGAAGGATCAAAGATGGCCTTTGAATACATTAGTGCCTACCTGATGGAGTGGAGTTTAAGCATAGATAACATTTTTGTGTTCATTCTTATATTCACTTTCTTCAATATCCGTGCAGATCACTATGCACGAGCTTTATTGATTGGTATTTTAATGGCCATTATATTCCGGGTCATATTTATTTCTGTGGGGATTGTATTGGTTGAGCGTTTCCATTGGTTGCTCTATATATTCGGCGCTTTCCTGGTTTATACTGGTATTAAAATTTTTTCTGCCAACCAGGATGAGGAGTACGACCCTGCCAACAATCCTGTATATAAGTTCCTGAACCGTTTTTTACCAATTGTTCACGAAGATGTAAGTGGAAAGTTTACCGTTAAAAGGGATGGCAAAAGGTATTTCACCAATATGTTCGTTGTCATTGTATTGCTGGCTACCACTGATATCGTATTTGCCTTAGACAGTATACCTGCAGTATTTGCTATTTCCCAGGAAGAGTTGGTCATCTATACCAGTAACATTTTTGCTGTATTGGGTCTTCGCTCGCTCTTCTTTTTGCTGCGTGGGGCTGTGAACAAATTCGAGTACCTGCAGCAGGGTATTGCGATCGTGCTCATCTTTATTGGTATTAAAATGCTGATCGAGATATTTCACATTAAAGTACCGGTTTACGCTTCCCTGTCTGTTATTGTCATCTGTCTTTTCGGCTCCATGGTTTATTCTGTACGGGTGGCAAAGCGTAAGGAGCGCCAGGAATTGAAAAAAATGACTGAAGGATAGATAAGTTACCAGGTTTTATATTTTAATTATTCATTCTACATTTTAAATTTCCAGTGTACCCAATCAATACCATTTGCGACGTAGTGAAGGGAAAGCCACTGCAGCTGTTCTCTGATGTGGAAATTACTGAACTGGTTTACGACAGTCGTAAGGTCCAGTCGCCTGCCAGTGCTTTGTTTTTTGCATTGAAAACAAGCCATGGCAATGGGCACCTTTTTTTGCAGGATGCTTACAAAACAGGGATCCGGAATTTCATTGTAGAAGAAGATGTCGATCTAATGCTCCTGCCTGAATCTAATGTGATCAGGGTGGAGAGCAGTCTGGATGCGTTACAGCAATTAGCCATTTTTCATCGTTCGCATTTTCATGTGCCGGTAATAGGCATTACCGGGAGTAATGGAAAAACGATTGTAAAGGAGTGGTTGTTCCAGCTATTGGATGACGAATACAACATAGTTCGAAGCCCTAAAAGTTATAACTCGCAGATTGGCGTTCCTTTAAGTGTCTGGCAGATGGCTGATGCGCACACACTCGCCATTTTTGAAGCAGGTATTTCACAACCTGGCGAAATGGCCGGCCTTGAAAGGATCATTCAGCCTTCTATTGGAGTTTTAACCAACATTGGTGAAGCGCATAGCGAGGGTTTCTCTACTTTGCAACAAAAGTTATCCGAGAAACTAAACCTGTTTACAAATTCTGAAGTTCTCATCTTAGAGGAGAAGAATGCCGCTGGTATTTCTCTGCCGGCAAAGCTCTTTACATGGGGAAGCAGCGAAAATGCCACATTAAAGGTAGTGTCTATAGAAAAGAGGGGAGGAAAAACGAGTATTCATTTACAGTTTTCGGGCTCTGGTTTTCAGGTTACTATCCCTTTTACAGACGGCGCCTCAGTACAGAATGCCATTACCTGCTGCTGTGTTTTATTATACCTGAACATTGACATAGACAGAATTAAAGAGCGTTTTAGCCAACTACATGCTGTGGATATGCGCTTGCATTTTGTGCATGGTATTAATCATTGTACCATTATCAATGATAGTTACAGTGCTGATCTCACCTCATTATATATTGCACTGAATTTTTTAGCGCAGCAGAGCGCAGCTCAAAAACGCACTGTGATCCTGTCCGACTTTGTGGAAAGCGGTAAAAGTGATGAGATCCTTTATAAAAATATCGCGAGAGCTTTCGAAAAGTTCGGGGTGAAAAGGGTAATCGGCATTGGTAAGCACATCGGGGAAGTCTTGCCCAGGTACCTCAAAGGTGAGATCCAGGCCCAGTTTTATCTTTCCACAGACAATTTTGTGCAGCACTTTCGTACGTCCTCTTTCCTGGATGAGGTAATACTGGTCAAAGGGGCCAGAATATTTGCATTTGAACGGATCGCTCTATTGCTGCAGCAAAAGGTGCATCAGACTGTTTTGGAAATAAACCTCAATGCTATTGTCAATAATCTCAAGCAATACCAGCAGATCGTAAAGCCTGGTACAAAGCTTATGGCAATGGTGAAGGCTTTTGCCTATGGGAGTGGCGGTGCTGAAATTGCCAGCGTACTGCAGTATAATAATGTAGCTTACCTGGGAGTTGCTTATACAGATGAAGGTGCGGACTTACGCAAGGAAGGTATTAGCCTGCCTATTATGGTCATGAATGCGGATGAAACTTCTTTACCATCTATTGTTGATTATAACCTCCAGCCAGTTATCTATTCTTTTGAGCAACTGCATCTTTTTGAACAGTACATTAAAGACCAGGGATTGTCTGCCTGGCCGGTGCACCTGGAGGTAGAAACGGGTATGAACCGACTTGGGTTTGCGGTTTCAGACATGCCTGAGGTTGGTGCCTACCTGGCTAAATCCCCTTACTTAAAAATTGTCAGTATGTTCAGTCACCTGGCGGCCAGTGAAGATTTTGCCCAGGATGCCTTTACTGCACTCCAGGCGGGGCGGTACCAGGAAGCTGTACAGGAAGTAAAAAAACACATTTCTTATTCTTTTATTCAGCATATTGCCAATTCTGCCGCCATCGTGCGCCACCCGGACCTGCAGTTTGACATGGTACGCCTGGGAATTGGGCTATATGGTGTAGAGAATGAAACCCATCGGTTACATCTGCAACCTGTGGCTACCTTACGCACCACCATAGCACAATTGAAAACTGTAAAAAAGGGTGAGACAGTAAGCTATAATCGCCGGGGAGAAGTAAAAGAAGACGCCATAATAGCAACAGTACGGATTGGATATGCCGACGGTTATTCCCGCCGGTTGAGTAATGGAAAAGGAAAAATGTGGGTAAACGGCCACTTGGCCCCTGTTATAGGGACCATTTGTATGGATATGACCATGATTGATGTGACCGGGATTCCAAATGTGAAAGAGGGAGATGAGGTAATCGTATTCGGGAAAGAACTGCCTGTACAACAGGTGGCGGAATGGATGGGTACAATTCCCTATGAGGTCATGACTTCTGTTTCTCAACGGGTAAAAAGGGTTTATTTTCAAGAGTAAAGTGCTGCCCTTACCCTTATCTTTGTCAACTTAACTGTTTCAAGTGAAGCTTCGTTCTGCTGTACTAATTATTGTATTGATTATCATTGCCGATCAGGCGCTGAAGGTCTGGATTAAGACCACTTATCCTTTTGGTCATATTGTTGATGTGCTGGGTTTATCCTGGTTCAAGCTGTACTTTATTGAAAATGAAGGCATGGCGTGGGGATGGAAGTTTGGAGGTGAATGGGGAAAAGCCCTGCTTACGCTCTTCAGGCTGGCAGCCGTAATTTTTGGTTCCTGGTATCTTGGCAGGATTGTAAAACAGAAATACTCTAAAGGATTTATAATCTGTGCTGCTCTCATCTATGCAGGTGCTTTAGGAAACCTGATCGATAGCATGTTTTATGGGATGATCTTCGAGAACAGCACGTACTCATATGTTGCTAAGATGTTTCCTAAGGAGGGCTATGCGGGGTTTTTGCATGGTCATGTTGTGGATATGCTCTACTTCCCTATTATTCACTCTACCTATCCTGATTGGATTCCATTCATAGGCGGTAAGGAGTTTGAGTTTTTTAGCCCTATTTTCAATATCGCTGATGCATCCATCTCGATCGGCGTTATTATATTGCTGTTATTTCAAAAGCGTTTCTTCAAAAAGGAGGACGGGGCGGAAGTTCATGCTGCTAAACCTTCCAAAGCTGACATAAGCAGTAATTATGAGTTAGGAAATATCGAATAGTTTACAGAATTTCTGATCAATAAAAAAAGGAGATGTCTATGGGCATCTCCTTTTTAGTGCAAGCAAATCAAAGATTTTGCAGTTATTCATAATTTTCAAACCAGCTTGCATCCCAATCTGCATTTTCTCCTGCAGGCACTAATTCCATTCCGCTGCTATTATAGCTGAACATGCCTCCTTTCGTAAACACCTGTACGGCAGCTATTTCTTTACTATCCGTGTAAACAAGTTCTATTTTTAAAGGCTTTATTTTTTCAGTCTGTGCAGACGTATAAATTGTTTTGTTTTTCATAGTCCTTTTTCTCTTTAGATATACGTAAAATTTTGAGGTTTAGAAAGTTAGTTATAAAGTTTTTTTAAATAACTTTTTATAATAAAAAAGAGAAGCTTTTTAGCTTCTCTTTAACAAACTGAGCAGTAAATCGTTATTCAGACCATTTAATTCAGTTTTCCGACCATATTGCTCGGATCTACCCACTGGTCGAATTCTTCAGGTGTAACATATCCCAGTTTCACCGCCATTTCTTTAAGGGTTGTTCCCTCTTTATGCGCTTTTTGTGCAATTTCAGCTGCTTTATAGTATCCAATCTTGGTATTCAGGGAAGTTACCAGCATCAGTGAATTGTCCACATGCTTTTTGATATTTGCTTCGATAGGCTCAATACCAACGGCACATTTATCATTAAAGCTTACACAGCCTTCTCCAATCAGGCGTGCGCTGTGCAGGAAGTTGTAAATCATGACAGGTTTGAAAACGTTCAATTCAAAATGCCCCATAGAACCGCCAACATTGATAGCTACATCATTACCCAGCACCTGGGCGGCAATCATGGTCAATGCCTCACATTGGGTTGGGTTTACTTTACCCGGCATGATAGATGAACCAGGTTCATTGTCCGGGATGAAAAGCTCGCCGATACCTGACCTGGGACCGGAAGACAGTATGCGGATGTCATTAGCAATTTTCATCAGGCTCACAGCAACTGTTTTTAAAGCGCCATGCGCTTCAACAATGGCATCATGGGCAGCCAGTGATTCAAATTTGTTTTCTGCTGTTATAAAAGGCAATCCTGTTAGTTGAGCAATGTGTTTTGCTACATTTTCAGAGTAGTTTTCAGGGGTATTGATGCCGGTTCCTACTGCTGTGCCACCTAAAGCCAGTTCTGATAAATGTTCCAGGGTATTTTTGATCGCTTTGAGGCCGTGATCCAGTTGAGACACATAACCACTGAACTCTTGTCCAACGGTCAGAGGCGTAGCGTCCATGAAGTGTGTACGGCCAATTTTTACAACATTCATGTATTGCTTGCTCTTTTCTGCCAGGGTATTGCGCAGTTTCTCAATGCCAGGAATAGTTGTCTCAACCAGCATTTTGTAGGCTGCAATATGCATAGCGGTTGGGAATGTGTCATTAGATGACTGTGATTTGTTCACGTCATCATTTGGGTGCAGGACTTTTACAGTATCCGATAATTTTCCTCCGCTCAGCACGTGTGCACGGTAAGCAATTACTTCATTTACATTCATATTGCTTTGGGTGCCGCTACCTGTTTGCCAAACCACAAGAGGAAAATATTCATCCAGCTTCCCTTCTAAAATCTCATCACACACTTTTCCGATCAGGTCACTTTTTTCTTCGGGTAAAACACCTGCTTCAGTATTAGTAATTGCCGCAGCTTTTTTCAAATACGCAAACGCCCTGATAATTTCTTTGGGCATCCGGTTGATATCTTGTGCAATCTTAAAGTTTTCGATGCTTCGCTGGGTTTGGGCGCCATAATATGCATCAACTGGCACTTTTACCTCACCCATAGTATCTTTTTCAATTCTATAGTCCATAAAAAAACTTGGTTTGGGGGCTAAAGTTAGCGTGAAAATTGTATGGATTGGGAGGGAAATAATGAGTTATGAATAGATATCCCTTTTTTCTGATGGCTGTTATTCTCTATATGTCCTGTGATTTTACTTCATTGAATCAAAAAGAGACACCCAAAGACACCGTTTCTTCTACTCTTGATGACTCTGTTGCTATCGATTCTGCAAAAATTAAAGACAGTGCCGTAGAAGTCAACACCAGAATGCTGGACACGGCTGTTCTTCCACCCTCAATAGCTATTGATACAAAAAATGTGCATCCTGAAGAATTGGTTGAATTTGCTGAAACATTGATTGGTACTCCTTACCATTATGCATCTACCGACCCTAAAATAGGGTTTGACTGTTCAGGCTTTATTACTTATGTTTTTAATCACTTTGGAATAGCAGTACCCCGTTCCTCTATTGATTTTACAAATGTTGGCAGAGTGATACCAGTTGATTCTGTAAAAAGGGGCGACTTGATCCTATTTACCGGCACCGACAGCACAGAAGAATTAGTCGGTCACATGGGTATTATCGTTTCAGGAAAGGATAGCGTACAATTTATTCATGCTACATCGGGCAAGGCATATGGCGTAACCATTACTCCTTTAAATAAATATTACCTGAGCCGATTTGTAAAAACCATCCGGGTATTTCCGGAACGGCAATGAATAAACAATTCTTGTTTACCTCTTCCGGCTTATCTTGGCGGAAAATAGCTATTGTGAAAAGTTGCATACTCTCTCTTATTGCTCTCATGTATTGCTTTGGACTGTCTGCTCAATCCAACTATGATGCAGCAACACTTAAAAATGAATTAGATACGCTCAACCGTCAGATAGACCATTGGGTTGTTCAGAAAAATACCGGTCTCCTTAAAAAATATTATGCCGATGATTTCGTGTTCACGCATGGCACAGGGCATGTCGATTCTAAAGCATCCTGGCTGGAGAACGTAGCCAAACCAGGAACGCAATTTGTTTCAAGGCTACATGATTCAACTGCGGTAGAATTGCATCCAAACCTGGCAATTGTAACCGGCACTTTAACCGTAGTACGGAAAACAGCCGCTCCGGGCAGCAACTATGCGGTACGTTATGTACGTGTGTATGCAAGACAAAAAAAGGATTGGCAAATGGTGTCGCACCGTACGGTTTTGCAATGGAGTCTTTGAGTGAGGCAAGCATCTGTTACTCGTTGTCACATGCCGGTACCTGGTAACTATTTATCATTCAACACTCATTATTCTGCATTGACGATTAGCAATTGTTTCTTAGGTTTGCGCCAAATTTTACAAAAATGAAGTATACTGTTCAGGTGAAGGTAATGCCGTTGAAAGAGTTGTTGGATCCTCAGGGAAAAGCTGTAATGGGTGGCTTGAGCAACCTGGGTTTGAAAGCTATTGAAGACGTACGCATCGGAAAGAACATTACCCTGCAGGTAGAGGCCCCTTCAGTAGATGAAGCTCGCCAGGTAGCCGAAGAAGCTAGCAAAAAACTGTTGGCAAACCCGGTTATGGAATACTTCGAAGTCTCTGTCGCTGAATAAGTATCAGGTTAAAATAACTTCATATTGATGCTCTACCTCGTTCCTTCACCTATCGGGAATTTGAAAGACATCACCCTTCGGGCACTGGATGTGTTGCAAGAGGTGGATGTTGTCCTGGCCGAGGATACCCGTACTACATCACGGTTACTCACCCATTACCAGATCAATAAGCCATTGACGCCTTACCATCAGCACAACGAGCATAAGGTTTTGCAACATTTGGTGGAACAAATGATGGCAGGCAAAAAGATGGCTGTTGTTACCGACGCAGGCACGCCGGGTATTTCCGACCCTGCTTTTTTACTGGTACGGGAATGCGTGAAGAATGATATTAAAGTGGAGTGCCTTCCGGGCGCTACTGCTTTTGTTCCCGCTTTGGTGAACAGTGGCCTGCCGATCAATCGCTTTGTATTTGAAGGATTTTTGCCAATAAAAAAAGGCCGCCAGACGTTATTAAAACAACTGGCAGAAGAGGAGCGTACCATGGTGTTCTACGAATCACCGGTACGGCTGGTAAAAACACTGGAAGAGCTCGCTCTTTACTTTGGCGATGATAGGCAATGTTGTGTAAGCCGTGAGCTGACGAAAATGTTTGAAGAAAATAAAAGGGGGCCTTTAAAAGAAGTTGCAGCATATTTTAATTCCAAAACTGTAAAAGGCGAGATTGTGATTGTTGTACAGGGAAAAGAATAAGTGTGTAGTTTATAGTTTTCTTGACGATTAGTGGCATTTTTTATGATCAGAGAAATTTCAAAATATAATTTATGATGCGCAGGATTTTTTCTTTATTGTTACTGCTTTTTCTTTTGAACGCTGTTTCGTTTGGCCAGATCCGTGAAGTACCTGAAGCTGTGCAAGAAGCGTTTGATCATCAGTATCCGGATGCAGACAGTGTAAAATACGAGGACAATTTTGTGAGTGTACAAGTTCATTTTACGCTGAATGGTGAAAGGATGAAAGCTAGTTATACAAACAAAGGCCGCTGGAAAGAAACTGAAAAGGTGTGGAACTTTGAGCAGCTTCCTGCAGATGTGAAAGATGGCTTTGATAAAAGCAAGTATGCTGATTGGCAAATATCTGAAACTAAGATCGTTTACCGTCCTGATGGTGTAGAAAGATACCGTGTTAAAGTTGGAAAGAATGACTTACAGAAGAAATATCTCTTTTTTAATAAGACTGGCCGCTTAGTGGAAGAACTGATTACAATATAATGATCCTGTAATTCTTTATTTTAAGTTTTCAATATTCGAAGACCTATAAGGATTTAAAAACCTTATAGGTCTTTTGTTTTGAGCGAATCTTAACCATATTTTCAATGATTTCATAGCATCGAACAAATTCCTTGTTTACACATTTTTTCGATATTTACCGCTTCATAAATGAACACAGATATGATGATTAAGAAAACGTTGTGCCCGAGTGCTCTACTGCTATTTTCACTAATAATATCACTTAGCCTATTTGCTCAACCTGATCGCTGGCAGCAAAAGGTGAAGTACACAATGAACATTGATATGAATGTTCAAACCAACCGCTATAAAGGAATCCAAAAGTTGGAGTACTGGAACAATTCCCCCGATACTTTAGATCGTGTTTTTTATCATCTCTACTGGAATGCTTTTCAGCCGGGAAGTATGATGGATGCCCGCAGCCAGAGGCAGGGAACTATTGTTTTAGGCCGTGACAAGAATGGTAATATCATCCAGGACTGGGATACAAGGGTGAGAGATCGGATTGCAAATCTGAAAGAAGACGAGATCGGCTACCAGAAAATAGCTTCTATTAAAATGAATGGTCGCTCTCAAAAGATAACCGTTTACGAAACAATTTTGGAAGTAACACTTGATAAGCCCATTTTGCCCAAGACCAAAGTAACCTTTGATATGGAATGGGAAGCGCAGGTGCCATTGCAGATACGCCGCAGTGGTCGTGACAACCCAACGACCAACGTTCGCTACTCCATGAGTCAATGGTATCCTAAAATGGTGGAGTATGATTATGAGGGATGGCACCCAACTCCATATGTAGGCCGTGAATTTTATGGAGTCTGGGGCGATTTTGACGTGACCATAAATATTGATAAGACCTATATTCTTGGTGGCACTGGCTATCTGCAAAATCCTAATGCGATTGGATATGGCTATGAAGACAAGGGGGTGAAAGTTGTTCGTCCGGCTGGCAATAACCTAAGCTGGCATTTCGTAGCGCCTAATGTGCATGACTTTGTTTGGGCCGCAGATCCCGAATTTGTGCACCTGTCTAAAAAGATAAACAACAGGACTACCATACATGTTCTGTATGATGCTACAGACAAACGCAAAGCTGATTGGGAGACCATTATTCCGAGAATGGAAAAAGCATTTCCATTCATTGAGAAGAATTTTGGAGCCTATCCCTACCAGCAATATTCCTTTATACATGGTGGTGACGGAGGGATGGAATACCCTATGGCGACCCTGGTGAGTGGTCCTGGCGACGGTGTGATTTATCACGAATTGATGCATAGCTGGTACCAAGGCATGCTGGGTACTAATGAATCATTGTACCATTGGATGGATGAAGGTTTTGCAACATTCGCAGAAAACAGGATTGTTGGATACATGAATGGTGAACAAGATGTGCAGGCTGGCGAATATGCTGCTTATTTTAATATTGTAAAAAGTGGGAAGGAAGAACCCATGATCACACATGCGGATCACTTCAATACTAACTATGCTTATAGTACTGCGTCCTACAGGAAAGGTGCTATATTCCTGGAACAATTAGGCTATATTGTTGGAGCTCCGGTACGAGATAAAATACTCCTGGAGTATTACCGCCAATGGAGATTCAAACATCCGAACCCCAACGATTTTCTGCGTATTGCTGAAAAGGAAAGCGGGATCATTTTAGACTGGTATAAACAGTATTGGGTAAATACGACCAACACGATTGACTATGGTATTGATAGCCTTTGGGAAGCATCCGGCGCTACCAACATCCGCCTGCGCCGCATAGCGCCAATGCCGATGCCAATCGATGTAAAGGTTACCTTTAAAGACGGGAGCAGTGAATGGCATTATGTACCTATGTACTTGATGTTTGGATCAAAAAGTGCGGAAGAAGGCCAGTCACCACGCAAAACATATGATGCCTGGAAGTGGACGCATGCTACTTACCAGGTATCCACTACACACCGCCTTACAGATATCGTTTCTGTAGAAATTGATCCATCGCAGCGCATGGCAGACCTGGATCGCAAGAATAACCGGCTGGAGCTGAAGTGGTAAATGGTATTGTTGGTCATAAAAAGAACGGTCCGCCTCTGGCGGACCGTTCTTTTTATTATGATACATACAGCAAATACTTCTCCTTAAAATACTCCTCATCAAACAAATGATTGATCTCGATGCTTTTTGGCCTGGCATTGCTTTCCGAGATTTCCTGGGCCAGATCCCCACCTTTCAGGCAAATCAGTCCTGATCTGTAAACTTCTTCTTCATCCTCAGAACTCTTGATGACAAACCTTGAATGCTTCAATAAGGGTTTGCTCCACCTTAGCAGGTCTTTCAAAGGAGCAACAGCACGGGAGACGGCAAAGTCAAACTTCCGGTTTTTGATCTCCTCTGCGCGTGTATGCTGGGTTGTGACATTTTTCAATTCAATGGCATCAGCTATTGCCTCTACTACTTTCAGCTTTTTGCCAATGCTGTCAACAAGGTGAAATTTGATTTCAGGAAAAAAGATAGCCAGTGGTATACCCGGAAAGCCGCCCCCTGTTCCTATATCTATGATCTCAATGCCTTTAGGAAAGTCAAAAGCTGCAGCTATAGCCAGTGAATGCAACACATGCTTTTCATAAAGCCCCTCTATATCCTTTCTTGAAATGACATTTATTTTTTCATTCCAGTCTTTATATAACCCCTCCAGTGCTGCAAACTGCTGCATCTGTTTATCCGTAAAATCAGAAAAATACTTTAGTAAAATATCCATGAATAGTACCTTTTACTTCCATCTCTTCGCCGGTCTCTTCCAGAGCGAAGGCGCAAAAATGATATAGTAGAAAAACATCCAGATGTCCAATACCCAGAACCAACGGAAAAGATCTTCTTCTCCTAATCTCTTCATTGCTTTTTTCCAGATAATGCCAACTACCAGCAAACGTAAGCCAATTGGGATCAACGACCAGCGCCAGTCAAAGAAAATCGCTGACAAGGTGAACAGCGGGTAAAAAAGAAAAAATGAAGAAGTATATAGGCCCAGCAAAAACTTATGGGACGTCTTATAAAATTTGCCGGTCGTATAGTGCCGCGACTTTTGCCGTGTCCAGTCTTTCCACGACTTTTTAGGTGTAGAAAGCGTAAACGCCTCCGGGTCTATCATGATCGCGGTATTGTCCTTGGTGGCTACTTTATTCACAAACAGGTCGTCATCGCCACTCGGAATATGATTGATAGAGGAGAACCCTTTGTTACGGAAGAAAAGGCCCTTACGGTACGCCAGGTTTCTTCCAACTCCCATGTACGGCTTACCCGCCAGTGCATAACTGAAATATTGCAAAGCCGTGTGAAAAGTTTCAAAGCGAATCAGCTTATTTAAAAATCCAGGCAATTTGCGGTAAGCCCCATAACCCAGCACCACCTCAATGCCCGGGGTGAACATATCCTGCATTTTATGCAGCCAGTTTTCGGAAGCTGGTACACAGTCCGCATCTGTAAGCAGAATCACTTCATGTTTTGCTTCCTTGATACCCATCGAAAGCGGAAACTTTTTTCCTTGAATCAGCTTGGCTTCCTGGGATAATTCAATGACCTGCATTTTTCGGAACGTTTTTTGCAGATCAGCGAGCAGGTATTTTGAATCATCAACTGAATTATCATTAACAACAATGACTTCGTTTGTTGTTGGATATTCCTGGAGCAAAACACCTGGAAGATGACGGGCAAGATTCTCATCTTCATCCCGCGCACAAATAATTACTGAGACCGCATGCGTTTGCGACTGCAGTTTGTGCTTTGGTTCATAAACTGCCAGGCGGCGGAAAAAAAATAGGTAATAAAAAAGCTGTATGAGCGTTACAGCTGAAAATGCGTAAAAAATAAAATACTCCCAACGGACGGCGACCATACGGAGGCGAAGATAATACGAAGAAAGTTACAAGTACAGAAGTTCGGCAAATACCGCCCATCAAACGGCTAAATAGAGTAAACCTATAGATATGACCCTATTTGTTTTCCTGTATTCATGCCTATGCTTCAATTCGTATCTTGCGCCCCTTATGCCAGCTTTAGCGTTCGAATTATTAAAAACAGATAGTGGTAGTGCAGCCCGTGCAGGAAAAATTACAACAGACCATGGCGTGATCGAAACGCCTATTTTTATGCCAGTCGGTACCATTGGCAGTGTAAAAGCCGTTTCGCAGCATCAATTGAAGCAGGATGTCAATGCCCAGATCATCCTTGGCAATACCTACCATTTATACCTGCGGCCCGGTATGGAAACAATGCAAGCTGCAGGCGGACTGCACCGCTTCATGAACTGGGATAGACCAATTCTTACCGACAGTGGCGGCTTCCAGGTGTTTTCACTGGCGGCCAACCGGAAGATCAATGAGGAAGGGGTGATGTTTCAAAGTCACATCGATGGCAGCAAGCACCTGTTTACCCCAGAGAAAGTGATGGACATTGAGCGCAACATTGGCGCCGACATCATGATGGCCTTCGATGAATGCCCTCCGGCCAACAGTACTTACAAATATGCTTTGGATTCAATGAAGTTGACCCATCGTTGGCTGGACCGCTGTTTCACTCATTTCAACGCAACTCCCGATAAATGGGGGCATACACAAAACCTCTTTCCTATTGTGCAGGGCGCTGTTTACCACGACCTGCGTAAGGAATCATGCGAATATATTGCTTCCAAAGGGGCTACCGGAAATGCCATCGGCGGCTTAAGTGTAGGCGAACCGGAGCCGGTAATGTATGAGATCTGCCAACTCTGTTGCGAAAACCTGCCTCAGAATAAACCCCGCTACCTGATGGGAGTGGGCACGCCCTGGAATATATTGGAGTGTATTGGATTAGGTATCGACATGTTTGATTGTGTAATGCCAACCCGCAACGGCCGCAATGCCATGCTGTTCACAACAAAAGGTATTATCAATATTGACAATAAAAAGTGGGAAACAGATTTTTCTCCTATAGATGATGGCCTGGATTCTGAAGTAGGCCACTATTATAATAAAGCTTACGTGCGCCATCTGTTTAAAGCTGGGGAGATTCTCGGGCTCACGATTGCATCACTTCAAAACCTGGCCTTCTACCTATGGTTGGTAAAAGAAGCAAGAAAACACATCCTGCAAGGTGATTTCAAGAGCTGGAAAGACGAGATCATTCCGGTACTGAAAACCAGGTTATAAAGATTTCCGACTGATTACTGTAACTGCACTGGGTCTAGGGTTGTAATTCTTTCCTGGGCCTGGTAATGAATCCGTCCATTTGCTTGATACACTACTACAAGCTCATTTTGTTTCGCTAATTCTGCGCCCTCTTGATTTTGGGTTGGTGATGTTTGTACAGGAATCAACTGTAAAACTTTTCCTTCTATTCGGGGTACAAGAATGATGACTGAGTCATTCGTGATCAGCCGTTCAACCGGTGTCGCCGTTTCCTTGGCTTTAACTCCAAACTGTTTCCCTTTTATCCAAAGCGATGTTGGATGTCTTGTAATGCCAGGGGGGACTGCGATAAAAATATAGTATTGCACCTCTGGCTCAGTCGCTTTCCTCACAACTGTTCCTCCCTCTTCCACATCGCGGGCAGGAGCTATGCCCGGAATAACTTTTTGTTCATAGGCATATAAAGTGATGCTGTCTTTCTGCGCATAGCCAGCCAGCTGCAATAAAAGAAGAAGCATCACCAATACATAGTTCATGATATATAGACGTGCGCCATGCAAAAAAGATAAGTCCCTTCCTGTTAAAATATTTTCTATCCGTACATCCTCCCCAAATTCTTCATTCTCCTCATCTCTTCACTACCCTTTGCACAAACTTTTCCTTCCCATCCGAACTGATAATCCGCACTATATACACCCCTGCTGCATACCTGGCCATATCAATGATATTATTTTGGTAGGCCCGGTCCTCCCTGTATACTTCCTGCCCATTAACACTAAATAGCTGTACAGTGATTTTTGTGACCGGCAAAATACCCACCCTGTACCGGACTATGTTGGTAGTTTGAGTAGGGTGCAGGGAGACAATAAAGTCATTGCCATTCCTTGGAGGCTCGGGAATATCACTAGTGTATGAAACAGAATTGCCAATGTCTGCCAAAAAGGCTCCATTACCATGTGTCCCGATCAAAAAACTATTGTCTTCTGGCCGGTTGACCAGGGAGCGGATGATGGCCGTTTTCATCATACCGCTGCCTTCTTTTAACCATTGTGTATTGTTGCCATTAGGTGCGGTGGTGCTATAAAGTCCTACTGATGTACCTACATAAAATTCAACGCCGGTTGTTTTGACAACGATGGCACAACTTTGCGAGGAAAGAGGTGCCAAAGCCCCATCCAGGACACGCCAGGTAGGGTGGTCAGTGGTTGCATTTTCTGTGAAAAATATATTGGGAATATTATTGTTGGCATCATCATAATTGGAAACTACCACTAAAACAGAATCGGGGTTTCTTGGGTTGACCGCGATGCCTGAAACATAGCTTTTGTTGATCATTTGAGAAGGAGTGATGTCGATGGGGAGCTGTGTTGATGCTGCTTTATGAGCACTGTCCAGGCGATAAACACGCCCTTGGTTGGTGCCAAGGAACAAGTATTTGGATCGATGTGGCAACTTACTGATGGCTATGGACGAAAAGTCGTGACCTGATGGTACAGACGTGCCTATGCCAGTCATTTCTGTCCAGCTGGATGGAGTAACCGTAGTAGTAACATTGTTTGTAACAGAGGGCGCATTCTTCGTTCTGAAAAGCTTGTTTCTATTGGTATAATATAGATGTTCAGATGAATCCGGGTCGTTTAAAAATAACGTAAGCCATTGCCCTGATCCGCTGAAGCCACTCGGTGTGATATCACTTAGATCATTATTAACAAAGTCAAGTTTATTAGTTGAAGTATTATACTTCCATGTAAAAGTGCTACGGCTAATATTGCCATTAGAGGTAGAAAAATACCATTGTTGCGTCCATGTGTTTCCATTTTTGGAAAAATTACTCATGGCACAGGCTGCACCATCCCCTGAGCCAATTGATTTATGGCTGCGCTCTGGGAAATCAAGGTTGTACGTCGTACCATTATCCTGTGCACCGCCGATCATCCAGTTAAAGGCTGTATCTGGTATGAGGTTTACAAATTGATATTGCATGGTTTGCAATTCTGCGACATGTGGTGTCCATCGCACCGTGTCTGCTATGTCTGTAGTTCTGCTTTTATGAATCCCTCCGTCATCAGCCGTATATAAAGTGCTGTTATTGCCCGGCGCATAATATATGCCGTGAATGTCAGGATGATGATCGGGGTAAAAGAAACCTGTAGAAAAAAATCCCCTGGCATAGCCTCCGATTCTTCTGAATTTTCTGGCAGGGTTGGTCTCATTCAAGTGCACCCGGTGAACGTTAGTGCCTCCAATAAACAAGATGTTATCATTGTCAGGCTTGGCTGCAATCGACATATTAAACCCGTTGAACTGTGTTGTATAAGGATCGATACCAGACTCCTCGTAGTTGGGTTCATCTGGTACATAGTCGCTTAGGTTGGTCCATGCAAAAATGTCTGTACTGCCCAAAGTGATGTTAGCCCTGAACAAATCGGCTTCAGGTGTTCCTTCTTCAGCATCTTTACCATTTTTATACAGAACAAAAAGTTGGTTGTTGTTACCGTTCATGTTCATAACAATACGGCCCCATTTGCCATATGGCTGCCAGCCACCAACTGAATCTGGCTGTCCTGATTGCCCCCCGGCAATTCTTATCCATGCGTTATTGTTTGCAGTTAATGAATCGCCAGTTGCTGACTCCCAAACGCCTGCTATTTTCCTGTCTGCATTTTCCCCTGTGAAAGCGGCATAGATCCTCGAGCCATCGGAAGGGATAACAATCTCGGTAAGACCTCCCAATGCCCGGTTACCACTACTGGACGATAGAACTGTCTGCCAGCTTTGTCCACCATTGACCGAACGTACGATCCGGTTGTGTATAGCGGCATAAATATGTCCTGTTTTCGGATGAACGGCCAACCGGTGCACCAGGTCAAAGGGAAGATCAAACCGGTTTTGGTTGCCGGTTGCTGTTGTATTTAACTTCGACCAGGTTACTCCGTTATCTGAGCTTTTAAATACCCCAAAGCCAAAAGTTCCGGCAATATCGGCGGCGCTGGTTGGGTAAAATACTTCACCCGAACCGCAATACCAGGTATCTGGTTCGGTAGGGCTTTGTACAATTGTATTAACGCTGCGGATATCATTTTCAGGTGATACAAACGTCCAGGAAGAACCACCGTCTACGCTGCGGAAAATACCGCCGGTAGTTCCGCCTGAGATCATAATGTTGGGGTTGCGGCGGTCAAAGGCAAGTGTACGGCTGCGCCCGGCTATGTTGTTGGGACCAATACTGTTATAGTTATTCAGTACTGTTACATCCTCAGTCCCTAAAATATCAGTCATCCATGGGTTATGTACTTTTATGCGGGACGGGATTTTACTTGCTGCTTCCAATTCCTTCTGGCGGTAGTCTTCTGGAATTTTCCCGGTTATCGGGTTGCGTAGCATCTCGAATTCATGCATCCATCTTTCAGCCGTATAGTCTGCTTTTTCTGCTTCCTCCTTTTCTTCTTCAGACTCTTCGTCATCCTCTGATGCTATCGTAAAGTCCGAAACTGAAATTTTGCCTCTTTCATGAAGCGGGCGGTATAACAAAAATGTTGAGCTAATGGAAAGTGCCAAAAACAAACGGAGAGCCAGCAACTTAAGTTTCATGAAGGTTAATTGAACAGTAAAAGTACTAACCATTTAAAGTACTTAAAAGTAAGTTATATGATTAATAATTGATGTATGCATCCTTCGTTGCTTCAGTATACCATCAGTATACCTTCAGTATACTTAAAGTAGGGCTAGAGTATTCCAACAGCATCCCTCCATTCCCCCTTTACTTATATCTGAACCATACTAACTCCGTACTTGAGCCGTACCATAGGCATACCTAAGCCGTACCATAGCCGTACTTAAGGCTAGGCTACTTCGATCATCCTTCGACCATCTTTCGACTATGCTTCGATCTGAATTGAGCAAATGCCCATAAATAAGGGGAAAACAGCCTACAGGCAGAACGCCCTGAAAGCCCTGAACGGAGTTAGGTGGAGCTGTGCCTAAAGGTACAAAACCAACCCCCACCTTCCAAGTTTTGCTCCCCAACTTCCAACTCCAAACTCCAAACTTCAAATCTCTCAGTCCCGAAATCCCCCAATCCCTCCTTATATTTGCCGTTCGAATGAAGCCGGTGGAGTTATTAGAGATTTGGAAAAATTCACGCTGCCTTTTTAACCTGGCGGACAGACTTACTTTTGCCCAACCCCAACATATTGCAGCAAAAAACCTTCGTGGAAGTGCCTCACAGTTTGTAGCAGCAGCTATATTTCTTCATCCTGCATGCAGTCAGTTGAACCATGTGTTTGTATGTAATGATGAAGAAGAAGCAGCCTATTTCCACAATACGTTGGAGAACCTGACAGAAGCCCTCAATATATTATATTTTCCTTCTTCCTTTAAGAACAGGAAGAACTATCGTTTGCTCAACTCTTCTCACGTTATGTTGCGAACAGAAGCGCTGACAAAGTTTTCTGCGGGCACAGGTAACCGTGTGGGGGCGTTGGTAACCTATCCCGAAGCTCTTTTTGAAAAGGTGGTGATTCCCAAAGCCATTTCCAGCAATATTATCAGCATCAAAACCAATGATGTCCTGGACACTGACGAGTTGTTTGAAAAGCTAGTAAACTTTGGCTTTGAACGCACCGATTTTGTTTATGAACCCGGTCAGTTTGCTGTTCGTGGTGGCATTCTTGATATTTACTCTTTTGGTAATGAAAAGCCTTACCGTATAGAATTGTTCGGTAATGATGTTGACTCAATACGTATTATCGATCCTGAGACACAGCTTAGTGAACGTCGCCTGTTACAGGTAAGCATAATTCCCAACGTCGACACGCAGTTTGAAGACGAGGATAAAGTTTCTTTGCTGGAGTTTTTGCCAGAGAATACTGTCTTTTGGATTCAAGACCAGGAATTGACTATTGAAAAGCTGCTGACCAGTGAAGAGGATCTGCAGTTGTTTCTGGAAATGTTGGCATCAAAGGCTAAAGATCAGGGGCCGAAAGGCAAGGGAAAAGGCAAAGAGCAGGAGGAAGAAGAAGATGAAAAACTGGTAAAGAAATATGTTTCCCTTGATGAATTCATAACAGCCAGCGACTTTGAAAAGCTACTGCAGCAAAAGCATACTGTTCAATTCGGGCATCAATCTGCAAACAGCCATCAGCTTTTTGAAATAGAATTCAATACAAAAGAACAACCCGCCTTCAACCGCCAGTTCGACATGTTGATGAAAGACCTGAAAGGGTGGGAGAGCAGGGGCTTTCAGTTGAACCTGTTTGCGGAAAATCCTAAGCAACTGGAACGGCTATATACCATCTTCACCGACCTGAAAGAAGAAATCCATTTTAACCCGGTAGCAACTGCCATTCATGAGGGTTTTATTGATGAAGACCTGAAAGTGGTTTGCTACACTGACCACCAGATTTTCCAGCGTTATCACAAATACAAGGTCAAGCAGGCATACAATAAGAACAAAGCATTAACCCTCCGTGCTTTGCGGGAATTGCAACCCGGTGATTATGTGACGCATATCGATCACGGTGTAGGGGTGTACAGTGGACTGCAAAAGATTGAAGTAAACGGAAAGCTGCAAGAGGCGGTCCGTATTATTTATAAAGACAGCGATATTCTGTATGTCAACATCAACTCGCTGCACAAGATTGCCAAATACACAGGCAAGGAAGGCTCTGTCCCGAAAGTGAATAAGTTAGGTTCAGATGCCTGGACGAAACTGAAAGAGAAGACCAAGACTAAGGTGAAGGAAATCGCCTTCGACCTGATCAAGCTGTATGCCCAAAGAAAAGCAGAGCAAGGATTTCAGTATGCTCCGGATACCTACCTGCAAACGGAGCTTGAGGCATCATTCATATACGAAGACACGCCAGATCAAAGCAAGGCTACTGCCGATGTAAAGAAAGATATGGAGTCTCCTTCACCTATGGACCGCCTGGTTTGTGGTGATGTTGGCTTTGGTAAAACTGAGATTGCTGTTCGGGCGGCTTTTAAAGCAGTAACCGACGGCAAGCAGGCTGCTGTACTGGTGCCTACAACGATCTTGGCCTTCCAGCACTATAAAACTTTTAGCGAACGTCTGAAGGACTTCCCGGTAACGGTAGATTATGTCAACCGCTTCAAGTCTGCCAAGGACAAAAAGGAAACTTATAAAAAGCTGGAAGAAGGTAAGATCGATATTATTGTAGGTACGCATGCACTTTTGGGTAAAGAAGTAAAGTTTAAAGATCTTGGTCTGCTGGTAATTGATGAAGAGCAGAAGTTTGGCGTGGCGCACAAGGAGAAGATCAAAACCCTGCGCACCAATATTGATGCATTGACCCTGACGGCTACGCCAATTCCCCGGACCTTGCAGTTTAGTTTGATGGGCGCCAGGGACCTTTCCATCATGAACACCCCGCCTCCTAACCGTCAGCCCATTCAAACTGAGGTTAGGGTGTATAATGAAGATTTTGTGCGAGATGCTATTTACTTCGAAACGGAACGCGGAGGACAGGTATTCTTTATTCATAACCGCGTTCAGGGGTTAGGCGAAATGACGGCCATCATTCGCGGCTTATGTCCCGACCTGAGCGTAGGCCTTGCCCACGGTCAAATGGAAGGCCATGAACTGGAAGAGCATATCCTGGACTTTATCGATAAGAAATATGATGTGCTGGTTTGTACCAACATCGTAGAAAGTGGCGTGGACATCCCGAATGTGAATACAATTATTGTGAACAATGCCCACCAATTTGGTCTGAGTGATCTGCACCAGTTGAGGGGGCGTGTAGGACGCAGCAATAAAAAGGCTTTCTGTTACCTCGTGGCTCCGCCCATGAGTACATTGCCTAACGATTCCCGCAAACGCCTGCAAACCCTGGAGCAGCACAGCGAACTGGGCAGCGGTTTCCAGATCGCTATGCGTGACCTGGACATTCGTGGCGCCGGTAACTTGTTGGGTGGTGAGCAAAGTGGCTTCATGGCCGAAATTGGCTTTGAGATGTATCAGAAGGTTCTAAATGAAGCTATCCGTGAGCTAAAGCGTTCCGACTTTAAAGAACTATTCAAGGAGGAAATTTCAAAGCAGGATGATTACGTTCAGGATTGTACCATAGACACTGACCTTGAAATTTTGATTCCTGATAGTTATGTAGAAAATATTACAGAGCGCCTTTCTTTGTATTCCCGCCTGGACAACTGTGATACAGATGAAGAATTGAAAGAAATGGAGCACGAACTGCACGATCGTTTTGGGGCTTTGCCTTCCCAGGTGAAGGACCTGTTTGTTACCGTGCAGTGCCGTAAGTTGGCCATAGACCTGGGGTTTGAGAAAATGTCCCTGAAAGAAGATACCCTCCGTTGTTATTTCATCAATAGACCAGACTCGCCGTTTTTTGAATCAGAAACTTTCCATGCTATTTTGGGTTACCTACAAACCGGTACGAATAAAGCAAGACTGAAGCAGGTAGGTAAGTTGTTTCTACTGATAGCCGAACCCGTTAAAAGCATGCAGGAATTATACGATTTCTTGAAGCGTATGCACAACGAAGTGAGCCAAAAAAGGATGGTTACACTCAATAATTAATAAGGTCTATATACTTCTATAGAAATTTTTTAAGCCTTTGCGGTTTTAAATATCTTGTACTTGCCTTAGTTTTTTGCTATTAACAATAAGTATTATTAATGAATATTATTATTCTTATTGTGAAGTGCTATGAACCCAGGCATAATATTTATATTTTCATGCCGCATCCGTACTCTGTCAGGTTGCATTAATGGTGCAGTATGAAATCATTTTCACTTATAATTCTCTTTTTATTTCTTTATGGTTTTGTTTTTGCTCAAAGGCAGGACTTTACCATACAACTGAGAGCAGGAAAACTTGCTGTAGCGTCAAATATTACAGCTGCCAATGTGGAAAAGATCAACCAAAAGGCTGCCCGGTTTGGTCAAAAGATTTTTGCGCTCATTCAATTTGAAGACTTACCCACAGAGGAAACAAAAAAGATACTTGCAGCTCAAGGCATTACATTGTTGGAATATATACCCAAAAATACCTACACTGTTACCGTTAAAGGAAAATTGAATCCTGCTCTACTAAAAAAAGTAAGAGCAAGAGCCGTACTGGAGCCGGTAGCTCAATACAAGATGTTTGCTACATTGGCCGAGGAAAGCATGAGACCTGCGGCCAAAGGCAATAAAGCGGTTTGGGTCAGCTTTCCGAAGAGTTTTACTGCTGATGACGTGATCCGCCAGTTAAAAGCACTGAATTTTGAAGTGACTTCCGGCGAGTTGGATGCTTACAGGGTTCTTAGCCTGAAAGTTGCAGCCTCTCGTTTAAGTGAATTAGCTGAACTTCCTTTTATAGAATACATACAGCCAGCCCCCCCAAAAGATGAACCTTTAAACTTTATTACCCGTTCTTTTTCAAGAGCCAATGTTCTGAATGCATCTGTTGCCAATAATGGCAGAGGACTGAATGGAGAAGGGGTTGTGATTGGCGTTGGTGATAATGCGAATACGCTTTCTCATATTGATTTGTCAGGTCGTATCATAGACCATACTTCATCCAGTAGTGATCAAACACTTCATAGTATACATGTGACTGGTACAGTAGCAGGAGCAGGTAATTTAAATGAGTTGTACCGGGGGTATGCTTCAAAGGCAACAGTGATTTACCAAGCTTTTTCTAATATTATCTATTATACACCTACCTATGTAAAGCAGTATGGTATGGTGACCACTAATAACTCTTATGGCAATGTGCTGGGTTGCAATTATACAGGTACTTATGATTTGAATTCCCGCATCTTAGACCAGCAAATGATAGATTATCCCCATTTGCAACACGTGTTTGCTGCAGGAAACAGTGGATCCCTCACCTGTTCCCCTGCTCCTGCAGGATTTAGAACAGTTTTAGGCGGTTACCAGTCAGCCAAGAATGTTATTTCTGTTGGTAACCTGGATGCCAATGAAAATATATACGGGGCCTCAAGTAAAGGCCCGGTTAGGGATGGCCGTATAAAGCCGGAGATTGCAGCCTTTGGCAATGGGGTAGTTTCTACTTTCCCCAACAATACGTATGCAGGTTTGAGTGGCACCAGTATGTCAGCGCCCGGAGTCACAGGCGGTTTGGCATTGTTGTACCAGCGTTACCGGCAGTTGCATGGTAATGCTGATCCCAAAAGTGGACTGATGAAGGCTCTGATCTGTAATGGTGCTTCAGATAGGGGCAACAGTGGGCCCGACTTTAGTTACGGTTTTGGATCTATGAACCTCCTTCGAAGCGTGGATATGCTGGAACAAAATCGCTTCATTGATGATAGTGTTGCCAACACGGGGGTAAAGCAGTTTACGGTTTCTATACCGGCAAATACTGCCCAACTGAAGGTGATGCTTTACTGGCATGACCCGGCTGCATCTGCACTCAGTGCCAAAACTTTAGTGAATGACCTGGACTTGCAAGTGGGATCTCCGGCATCACAAATTTTATTTCCTAAAATACTCGATACGTCCGCAGCCGGCATTACAGCTGTTGCTACCACAGGCCCTGATCATATGAATAACATAGAACAGGTTTCCGTAGATAACCCGCAATCAGGGACCTATACAATCCGTGTGACGGGAACGGAGATCGGTCAAAATCCAATGCAGGAATTCTTTGTCGTATATGATGTGATTCCCAATTCTGTTGCGGTAACCTACCCGGCAGGTGGGGAGGGATTGGTACCGGGCGAAAACACCAGGATTAGTTGGGATGCATTTGGTGATGCCACCAGTACCTTTTCTTTAGATTATTCAATAGATAACGGTGCTACCTGGACAAGAGTTGTTAGTGGACTACCTCAAGGAAGCCGCTTTTATAACTGGCTAGTGCCGGCCACTGTTACGGACAAAGCTTTGGTAAAGGTTACCAAAGAAAGCTCCGGTCAAAGTGCATCCTCGGGCGCTTTTAGTATTATTGGCGTACCTGTTGTTTCATTGTCTTCAGTTCAATGTGAAGGATACTTTAATATCAATTGGACAGCCGTTGCCAATGCTACTGATTATGAAGTGATGATGCTAAAGGGGGATGAAATGGTGTCTATGGCTTTTACGCCTTCAACTACTTATACATTCAATGGTTTATCCAAAGACAGCATTTACTGGGTAAGTGTAAGGGCTCGGATCAATGGGAAAACAGGTAGAAGGGCAGTTGCTGTATGGCGTAAGCCAGATAGCGGAGCCTGTGACGGTTCTATTTCAGATCTCGACCTCGCACTTCAGGCAATTGTAAGCCCTGTTTCAGGAAGAAAATTTACATCATCTGCATTGAGTAGTGCTACACAAGTGAAAGTGCAAATCAAAAACCTGGATAATGAAGCCGTAAATGATTTTACAGTAAAGTATTCTATAGATGGAGGTAGTACCTGGACGCCAGAACATGTGACCCAATCCATTGCGCCATCGAGTGAATACACGCATACTTTTTCAGTTCCAGCTGATCTTTCTGCTTTGGGCACTTACCAGGTAATAGCAGTTGTCAAGGCAACTGGCAGTGACAACAACGCCAACAATGATACCTTGAGAAAGGAAATAAAATATCTGGATAATCAGCCTATTGAACTGCCTTTTACAGATAACCTGGAATCAGCCCTGCCCGAAACCTATATTGATTCAGCTATGGGTCTCAAAGGACTTGACCGGTACGACCTGGTGGCATCAACACCTTATGGACGACTTCGCACCTCTATTTCAGAGTTTGCCTCGTCAGGAACAAAAGCTATTAACCTGGATGCTTATCGCCTGGTTACTCCTTCAAACGTTAATTCATTGATTGGAACGTTCAACTTATCTGCTTATGATGTGAAGCAGCACGAACTCAGGTTTGGTTTCCGTGTACTCAGCCATGGGCAGGATGAGTACGCAAACAATAAAGTGTGGGTGCGGCAAAGTGATACTTCTACCTGGATAGAAGTCTATGATCTAAATATAAACTCAAACAAGTTCTTCAATCAATTTGGTCTGGCAAGTAATATCGAGTTTGGCGATTCCCTGCTGAAATACGGTCAGAATGTTTCTTCCGCTTTTCAGATAAAGTGGGGACAGGAAGGGCAGAGCGCCACCATCGATGGCACTGGAAATGATGGATACTCTTTTGATGATTTCTATATTTACCAGGCACAAGACGATATTCAACTGGTAAGTATAGATACTCCAAATACGGTTCATTGTGACATTGATGCTTCTGTGCCTTTGAGAATTACTCTTCGCAATACCACTAATCAAGTCATCACGAATATTCCGGTCAGGTATTCTGTTAATAATGGCAGTTGGGTAACTGAAACGATCCCTTCAGTAGCCGGTAATACAACGTTTTCCTACGCATTTGTAAATGGCCTGAACCTGCCTGAGCCTGGTAATTATAACATCAGGGTAATCGCAGATGTGGCCACCGATAATTACAGGCTGAATGATACCGCTGTTATTACGGTACGCAAACTGCCATTGATTACATCATTCCCTTACTTGGAAAACTTTGAAAAAGATAATGGAGGTTGGTATTCTGAAGGCGATAATAATTCATGGGCGTATGGGCATCCGGCGTCTCCACAAGTGAGCAGTGCTGCCAGCGGCTCTCAGGCCTGGAAGACCAACTTGACTGGTACCTATAACAACTGGGAGTGGTCTTACCTCTATTCTCCTTGTTTCAATGTAAGTGGCATGCAGAATCCAACATTAAGTTTTAGTGTTGCCCTTGATTTAGAAAACTGTGGATCAACAGTATGCGATGCTGCGTGGGTGGAATATTCTGTAGATGGTATGAATTGGAATCGACTGATGAATAGTGATGCTTTTAACTGGTATGAAAATGGTTTTTACTGGAGCGTTGAAAACAAGACTCGCTGGCATGTAGCTACCATACCATTACCGACTGGTTTGAATAGTTTACGTATACGGTTTGTTTTAAATACTGATGAGTTAGTGACCAGGGAGGGCATTGCTATCGATGATATCCATCTATATGATAAGGTAAATGCTATATATGATGGGGAGACTCTTTCTGTGCCCATTACACAAACAATCAATGGCGGAAACGGATGGATGCATTTTGTAAGCGGGGGCAAGCTGGTCGCTTCTATCCAACCAAATAGCCAGAGCCTGGCTGCTACAGATGTGAAAGTGTATATTAATACGGATAACGTTCGTCATCTGAATAACCAATATTATCTTGACAGAAGTTTTACGATCAATCCAACTAATACAGATCTGCAGGATTCCGTAACAGTCCGCTTATACATCCTTGATAAAGAAGTTGATGCTTTACTCAATGCAACAGGCTGCAGTTGCTCCAAGCCTGCAGATGCTTATAGTCTGGGGATTTCAAAGTACCATGATAGTGCTGTTTATGAAAACGGTACTGTTGATGATAATAAGAAAGGACTTTGGTCTTTCTATCCAAAAAATAAGGTTGTTATAGTGCCTTATGATAAAGGATATTATACAGAATTGAAAATTAAAAACTTCTCAGAATTTTGGTTTAGTAGTGAAAATATGGGCGGTGATATAGCGCTGCCAGTTAGGTTAGTAAGCTTTGCTGTGCGCAAAGAGGGGCGGAGTGATGCGGTCATTTACTGGACTGTTGGTGAGGAATCAAATGTTGATCGGTATGAAATTGAGGTGGCAAATGGAAATGGCAGTGGACAACAAAATGGTTTTGAAAAGATTGGACAGGTTGCAAGTTTGGGGAATATATCACAGCAAAGGCAGTACGCATTTACCGATCAGGAGTTTCCAAAGTCAGGTATTAGATATTACCGGTTGAAAATAATCGATAAAGATGGAACTTTTACTTATTCTGATGTAAAATCGCTGAGGTTTGCTGATACGAATAATTGGATTGTTTATCCCAATCCTTCAAGGGATGGTAAGTTTTATTTTGTTTACCAGATGGAAAGAACAGATGAAGCAACGGTGCAATTGATAGATGGTATTGGACGGTTAGTCAAAACTTACCAAATCAGGGGCAGTGGTTATGCAGAAAAGTTGTTGGTTGATCTGTCTGCAGGTACGACTGCCCAAGGTATTTATATGCTGAAAGTTGTAAGTGGAGGAAAAGAACAAGTGTTTAAGATCTATAAACAATAATCTGTAAGAATGGATAGTTTCTGGGGCGGGAGAGGGATGAGAGTAGTCATAGTTCATCGATGCCAGGTGAGAGGAGGATTATAGACCAAGTTCTTTAACCGGATCCCAGAACAATTTTTCAAAGTCCTGCACCTGGTCATCAATTATTTTTACGCCTTCTTTTTCTAAAAGTTCCTGCATTTGCTCAGGATAGGCGAAGTGCATTTTACCAGAAAGTAATCCTTTTCGATTTACAACCCGGTGTGCAGGCACCGTTGGGCTTACATGGTGCGAGCTATTCATAGCCCAACCTACCATGCGTGCAGATGATCTGGTGCCTAAAGCGGCTGCTATTGCGCCATAGGAAGTGACCCTGCCCTTGGGTACTTGTCTTACAATTTCAAAGACAAGGTCAAAAAAAGAATCATCCTTTAAGCCAGAAGGCTTTACACGACTGATTTTATCTGAAGATTTCTTTAATGGCATGTTTTGAGTGATCAAATATTGAATAGCGATTGTCTTGAATTACAAACTATTATTTAGTGAATCAGATATGGTCAAACATCTTCCAATTATTCGTCATTCGAATTACTCGTTATTCTCTTGGCTTTTAGTTCAGAGCGTCTGGGTTCTTTTACTGCTTCATAATCAAATGGACAATGTAAACATCCGCATCCGCAGCAAAACCCACGCTTTTTATGATAAGCCTCAGTAAATACCAACAATCCACGCTCATTTTGGTAATAATATATTTCTTCTGTCTTATGTTCCATCTTTAGAAACTCAATAACAATAAACTCCTTCGATCTAAACTAATTCGTCATTCAGACCGTTCGCAGCTTCGTTTTTTAGTTCTTCATGCAATAGTGCATCGATCTCTTTCCCTGCAATTTTCTCTGGAAGAGAAAAGCATAAGTAATGAATGCGGTTACTCTGGGCTATATCGAGCGATTCGTAGTATGTTTTGATCTGCAGCTCAGGTTTGATATAATCCTGGGCATAAACATTCTCAGAATCTTCATGCAGTGTACAGTGGTAAAGATTGATTACCTTTTTGGTAAACCAGTAGAGATCAGGACTGTCTGTTTTCAAATGGATCTTCCCTCCTTTTTTTAGAAGATGCTGGTACATCCGCAAAAACTTAGGGTGCGTTAATCGCTTTTTAGATTTTGAAATACGAAGTTGAGGGTCAGGAAAAGTGATCCAGATTTCATCTACTTCATCCCTGTCAAAGTATTCGTTGATACCGTCAATCTGTATACGCAGGAAGGCTACATTCTGCAACCCATTCTGGTTAGCCTTTTTTGCGCCAACCCAAAGCCGGTTGCCTTTTAAGTCAACACCAATATGATTTTTTTCAGGGTGCATTTGTGCCAGTCCCAAAGCATACTCGCCCTTGCCGCATGCAAGTTCCAAAACAATGGCGTGATTATTCCTGAAGAAAAGATGCCACTTTCCGGCCATGTCTTCAGGATATTGTAAAACGTTTGAAAATGTCTCTAGCTCAGCAAAACGTATCAGCTTTTTTTGACCCATATAAAATTGAAGTACTTCAGAGTACGAACTGCGAAGTTAGAAATATGAAGTAAAAGAATATGAATCTTACTTATACATCAGCTCATTTACTTTTTCTTTATCTTCTTTTTCTTTTCTAAGATCAAACATGGTCCCGAAAACATGATCCCAAATGGTTGAGCTTACACCAAAGCCTTTGTGTTCATCTTTGTAGTGGTGCAGGTGGTGATTGCGCCAAAGGGGCTTCATCCATTTGAATGGCGGGTTCCAGGCATGAATTGCGTAGTGCATAGAACCATACATCAAATAGCCCAATAAAAAGCCTGGGAAAAAGGCAAAAGCATTTACTCCCATAGGAAGGAACATAAGGCCAAAAATGGCAGAAGCAAGGAGGATGCTTGGCAATGGTGGCATAAAAAGACGTTCACGGTCACGAGGATAGTGGTGGTGATTGCCATGCATGATATATATAAACTTCTGGGCTCTTTCACTCTCTGCAATCATGTGGAAGATCCAGCGGTGCATAATGTATTCAAAGAATGTCCAGAAGAACATGCCTAAAAAGAAAAACAATGCAATTCTGCCGGCACCAAGTTCAAAGCGGGCAGAAGCGAGGTATGGAAAACCAATAACAATTGGAAGGTACATGCCCCAGATAACCAAGGGATGTGCCTTTGTAAGCATTTCGAGGTAAGGGCTCCTGAATAGCCTAGCCTGGCCTTTGTTGTGAATTTTTTCAAACTTCATAGATTCAAAAGTTAGCCTAGACAAAATTACAAGAATCGTTGATGAGGAAATGCAAAAAGAATTTCAACAGGGGGCTATTCATTTTACGTGTATTGAATCCTGTTTGATGCCATCATGTGTTTATGGTAATAATGGCAACACATTAATGATTAACTTGGTTGGATACATCAAACAAAGTATTATGAAACTGGTTTCTTTTATAAGAGATGAACAAGATCATCTAGGCGTATTGGTTGACGATACTATCTTCAGCATGGACGTGTTGCATCCTGACCTGCCCAACAGTATGGGTTTGTTTTTAAATTATTGGGAAGATTTCGTTCCTGTGGCGCAAGCAGGTATTGAATTGATTAAAAGTGGAAGGATCAGCCGGGAGAAGGGCATACCATTACAATCTGTGCATTTGCTGGCGCCTGTACCATTCCCTCCTTCCTGCAGGGATGGTTATGCTTTCCGGCAGCACGTCGCTGCAGCAAGAAGGAACCGTAAAGCAGAGATGATACCCCAATTTGACCAATACCCCATATTTTATTTTACCAATCACCACTCCATTACAGGGCCTGGTGAAATCAGCTGTATGCCTGACCATTTTGAAAAACTAGACTTTGAGTTGGAAGCTGCCATTGTTATCTGTAAACATGGTCGTAATATAAAAGCAGAAGATGCTGGTGAATATATTGGCGGATTGATGGTCATGAATGATTGGAGTGCACGAGGTTTGCAAATGGAAGAAATGCTGCTCAACCTGGGACCTGCAAAAGGAAAGGACTTTGCTACATCCTTCGGCCCTTACCTGGTGACATTGGATGAATTAGAGCAGTTTGCCATAGATCCCAAAGAAGGTCATATAGGCACCAACTGGAACCTAAAAATGACTTGTAAGGTGAATGGCATACAAGTAAGTGAGGGAAACCTTGGAGATATGGACTGGACCTTTGCGGAGATCATTGAACGAGCTTCTTACGGGGTGGACCTTTTTCCAGGTGATATTATTGGCAGTGGTACAGTAGGTAAGGGGTGCTTTTTAGAGTTGAATGGTACCGGTAAGTTCAATAATCCTGATTATGAAGAACAATGGCTTAAAAATGGCGACGTAGTAGAAATGGAAATTGAAGGAATTGGTATATTGAACAATACTGTTGTTGCTGAAGATACTGATTGGAGTATCTTAGGAAGGAAGAAAAATATTTGACTATGCTATTCCATCTTAATGATCTTAAAACCGTTGAAAAGCAATATTATTTGCAACATGTGGTGGCGCCTCGCCCTATATGCTTTGCATCTACTATAGACAAGAACGGAGCGGTGAACCTGAGTCCCTTTAGCTTTTTTAATATGTTTTCTTCTCAGCCACCTATTGTTATCTTTTCACCATCCCGGAGAGTGCGTGACAATACCACAAAGCATACACTGCAAAATGTGCTGGAGGTTCCTGAAGTTGTTGTCAATATTGTGACTTACGACATGGTTCAGCAAACCTCTTTAGCCAGCTGTGAATTCCCAAAAGATATAGATGAGTTTGCAAAAGCCGGTTTTACAAGGGAACCTGCGGTTTTGGTAAGACCACCGATGGTAAAGGAAAGCAAAGTAAAATTGGAGTGCAAAGTACTGGAGATAAAACCGTTAGGCGAAGAAGGGGGAGCTGGTAATTTGGTAATATGTGAAGTGCTTTGTCTGCATATGGATGATTCCCTTTTAGATGCTGACAAAAAGGTAGATCAAAGAAAACTGGAACATGTGGCACGGTTAGGTGGCGATTGGTATTGCCGTGTATCGCCAGAGAATCTTTTTAAAGTGCCGAAACCAAATACCCAGTTAGGAATTGGCGTTGATGCTTTGCCTGAGAGTATACGATTGAGTAAGATACTAACCGGTAATCACCTGGGGCAATTGGCTAATGTAAACGAACTTCCGGTAGTAGAGCCTTCATATGATGATGAGCAGCTAAAGAGTATCATACAATATTTTTCTGTCGATCCTACTGAGATGGAAAAAGAAATTCACAGTTATGCTGCCAGGCTTTTAAACGAGGGCAAAGTTTATGAAGCCTGGCAGGTATTGTTGGCGTCAGAAAATTTAGTCTGAATTATCAGTGTTTGGTAATCCTATTAATTTATTGTCCATATCAGCGGTTATACTTTTCTTCTGCCTCTTTGGCTTTCTTAAAATCAAGTATAACGCCATTAATGCAATAACGCAAACCTGTTGGCGGTGGGCCATCATCGAATACATGACCCAGGTGTGCCTTGCAGCGGCCGCACATCACTTCAGTGCGACTCATGCCATGTGTGTGATCAGGAGCATAAATGATGCTGCTTTTGCTTATAGGCTGATAGAATGAAGGCCAGCCGCATCCACTTTCAAACTTCGTATCGCTGATGAACAGAGGATTGCCACAGGCAGCACAGTAATAAGTGCCCTTCTCTTTAGACCCTTCAAACTTACTGCTCCAGGGCCTTTCTGTGCCTTTCATGCGGGCAATGTTATAGACATCTTCGGGCAAAATCTTCTTCCACTCGTCCTCCGAAAGGTTTACTTGCGAAGAATCTGTGTTGGAATAAACGGGGTTGTTTTTATTGGTAGACTCCATTTTTTTAGGTTTAGAACTTTGAGAATAACTGCACGATTGCAACAGGAATGCCAGTAACAGGAAAACTATGGATCGTTTCATAAAATGGCTTTATCAAAATTACGAAACCGGGCGAACCGTAGATTTGCATGATTTGTTAAGGATCAACCCAATTATTTGTAATTGGCGGGGCAGCCTATCTTTTTAGACTTCAGTACTTTACCAACTCTCGTCTATTGGACTTTCTTATATTTGCTGTTCAGTTTAGCATTATGTTTAATTTAATATTATTTGGCCCTCCGGGAAGTGGCAAGGGCACACAATCGGATAAGATTGTAGAGAAATATGGCCTCGTTCATCTTTCCACGGGCAATTTGCTGCGTCATGAGATTGCAACAAAAACTCCTTTGGGCCTGGAGGCGAAGAGTTTTATAGATAAAGGCCAGCTGGTTCCCGATGAAGTAGTGATTGGTATGATTGATACCTGCTTGCAACAAAATGCCGATGCGAAAGGCTTTTTGTTTGACGGTTTCCCTCGTACTGCAGCTCAGGCAGTAGCACTCGATAAGTTGCTGTCCCTGCGCAAAACCAGCATCAGCAAAGTAATTGCTTTGGAAGTTACCGAAGAAGAATTGGTAAAACGTCTGTTGAAACGTGGTGAAACTTCAGGCAGAAGCGATGATACCGACGAAGCAATCATCCGCAAGCGTTTTGCCGTTTATAAAAATGAAACAGAGCCTGTTGCAGACCACTATAAAAAATTGGACAAGTTTGTAAGCATTAAGGGCGAAGGTACTATTGATGATATCTTCCAGGCTATTTGTCAAAGCATTGAGGCTGAAATGACTGCACAGCAGGAAGCCTGATTTGAATGACGAATCAGCCGAAAACGGTCCGATAGTTTTCTGAATGCAGATGAGGAATGAGTGATGATTGATGGAGATACTTTTAAGTTATACTGGCATTAGGTTCTTAGGCTAAGAACTCCGAACTTAGAAGTGAATACCCATCATTGATCACTCATTACTCATTTTTATCACCCATTTTCCATATGAATAACGAAAAGACCGACTTCCTCAAGAACAAACTTGTTCTGTATTTAAGCGATATCCCTTCTGACACACATCCCCAGTGGGGCAAAATGACGCTTCAACAAATGATTGAACATTTGATTGATACGTTCCGCATTGCGTCGGGCCGCGCTGAATTTCAACATATCCTGACACCTTCGGAAAAGCTGCCCAGGATGCAGGATTTTTTAATGAGCGATAAACCTTTCCGGGAAAATACCTTGAATCCTATGTTACCTCAGGATCCGGTTCCGGTTGTATTTCCTGGTATTGAAGAAGCCTTCCAGGAATTACAAAAAGAAATCGATCATTTCTTCGCTGTTTTTGAGGCTAATGAAAACCTCTCTACCCGCAATCCTATTTTTGGTGATTTAAATTTTGAGATGAATCTGCAGTTACTGTATAAACACTCCTTGCACCATTTGAAGCAGTTCGGCGTGATATACACTCCCATGCAAGCTCCCGGTTCAGCCTAAGGCGGAGCAGATTACGTTGCAGTCCTACCATTTAAGAGGTGCTCCTGTTAGCCTTCCCCTAAGGGAAGTAGTCTTTATGCAGAAGAATTGCTAACTTATAATCGAAATTATTTCTAAAAGCTTTTTATGATCAATGAAGGACAGTTCAACCTAAGTTCCCCCTTTAGGGGGACAGGGGGCTTGGCTGGGGGCAAACTTCAGAGTTATGTAACCGGGCATTGGATAAGCGGAGAGGGGGATGGGCAGCTACTTTTTGATGCGGTTACCGGAGAGCCCATTGCTTCAGCTAGCACAAAAGGGCTTGATTTTGACTCTGTTTTAGCATATGGCCGCTCTGTAGGTAATCCTGCTTTACGTAAACTTAGTTTTCATGAGCGTGGCAGGATGCTGAAAGCCCTTGCTTTACACTTAATGGCTAAAAAAGAAAAGTTTTACCAGGTAAGTTATCATACCGGGGCAACAAAGGCCGATAGCTGGATTGATATTGAAGGAGGAATAGGCAACTTGTTCAGCAATGCTTCACTGCGCCGGAAATTTCCAGACCTTCCCTACTGCACCGACGGTGAACCTATCGGACTGAGCAAGGGCGGCACTTTTATGGGCCATCATATAATGGTACCCAAGGAAGGTGTAGCCATTCATATTAATGCCTACAACTTCCCGGTTTGGGGTATGCTGGAAAAATGTGCTGTTAACTGGTTGGCAGGTATGCCTGCCGTGGTGAAGCCTGCAACCATTACTTCTTATCTGGCAGAAGTCGTTGTAAAAGAAATCATTGCTTCGGGCATTTTACCCGAAGGCGCCTTGCAGCTCGTTTGCGGCAGCGCCGGTGATTTGCTGGATCATGTGACCGGCCAGGACGTGATCACATTTACCGGCTCTAAATCTACCGGGCTGATACTGAAAGGCCATAAAAGAATAATGGAGGAAAGCGTTCCCTTTAATATGGAAGCAGACTCCCTGAACTGCATTGTATTAGGAGAGGATGCTATTCCTGGTAAGCCCGAGTGGGACATTTTCATCAAAGAAGTGAGAAAAGAAATCACAGTAAAAGCCGGTCAAAAGTGTACCGCCATCCGCCGCATTTTTGTTCCGGAGCATTTGCTGGAAGATGCCTGTGTTGCTCTTAGTAAGTCATTAGCTCAAACAATTATTGGAAATCCATTGAATGAAAGCGTACGAATGGGAGCCCTTGCTGGAAAAGGACAAAGGGATGAAGTGAAGGAGCATATACAAAAGCTGCTCGCTGCTTCCCAGATAGCTTATGGTTCGCTGGATAGCGTGGAGGTCATTGATGCCGATCCTCAAAAGGGGGCATTCCTTTCTCCTATATTGTTATTGAATGAGACTCCTTTTAGTACAGAAAGCGTACACGAGGTGGAATGTTTTGGACCTGTGAGTACCATCATGCCATATAAAAACCTCGACGAAGCTATACTATTGGCCAAAAAAGGTAAGGGGTCATTGTGCTGTACCATGGTGACTGCCAATGATCAACTAGCTACCCAATTTGTTGTGGGAGCTGCTACACACCACGGCCGTATATTGGTGTTGAATGAGGAGTGCGCTAAAGAAAGTACGGGACATGGTTCTCCTTTGCCTATGTTGGTACATGGTGGGCCCGGCAGGGCAGGAGGCGGAGAGGAGATGGGCGGCGTACGTGGCGTAAAGCATTACATGCAAAGGGTGGCTATACAGGGCTCTCCGACATCCATTACAGCGATTACAAGGAGCTATCAGCCAAAGGCAAAAACAACAGAAGAGGAGAAGCATCCATTCAGAAAATACTTTGAAGAACTGGAAATTGGTGATTCGCTCCTTACCCATAAAAGAACGGTTACCGAGGCAGATATTGTAAACTTTGCCAATATTAGCTGGGATCATTTTTATGCGCATACTGATCATACATCTCTCCAGGGAACACCATTTGAAAAGCCCGTGGCTCATGGATATTTCATCTTAAGCGCAGCTGCAGGACTGTTTGTAGATGCCCGAAAAGGTCCCGTGTTACTAAATTATGGGTTGGAAGAATGTCGCTTTATGAAGCCTGTTTACGCAGGGTCGACAATTGGCGTTCGTCTGACCGTAAAAGAAAAACTACCCCAGGATACTAAAGATGAGTCAGATATTCCGAAGGGTATTGTAAAATGGCTGGTAGAGATAACGGATGAAACAGGAGAATATGTGGCGTTGGCTACAATTTTGACGATGGTGAAGAGAAAGGTCTAACCATGATGGAGAGACTGGCCTGAATAAGAATTGAGGATGATGGATAAGAATTATTAAGAGTTTGACCGTTTCTTAAAAATGTTGGGTCGAGGAATGATGTTTGCAGTTTTTTTAGAGTAGATTTAAGTAAGGAAATGTTTCAGTTTATCCCTCACCCTTTTATACCTCAATTATGATACAAGATTTCCATAACGGACATGTAGTATCCGAAACTCATAAAGGCATTACCACTATAGAGTTTTTCCATCCTCAAAGTAATTCTCTGCCTCGACGATTGCTGGAAGGCCTTGCCCATGAAATTCACGCAGTCGGAAGTGATGATGATACCAGGGTCATTGTGCTACGTTCTGCTGGTGATAAGGCCTTTTGTGCCGGGGCTGCGTTTGGTGAGTTATCCACGATAGAAAATGAGCGAAAAGGATTTGAGTTTTTCAGGGGCTTTGCCGATGTCATCAATGCCTTACGTGTAATACCTAAACTGGTTATTGGCCGTATCCAGGGGAAATGCGTTGGTGGTGGGGTTGGTTTGGCCGCTGCAGTAGATTATGCTATCGCTGTAGACGCTGCCGAAATTCGCCTGAGTGAACTTTCTCTTGGTATTGGTCCTTTTGTGATTGGTCCTGCGGTGGAACGTAAAATAGGTTTGTCTGCATTCAGCCAGATTGCTATTGATGCCACCATGTGGCGTGGTGCCGACTGGGCAAGAAGGAAAGGTTTATACGCCGAATTGCACGATTCGATTGAAGGCATGGACGAATCCATTTCCCGCCTGGCTAACCAATTGGTGCACACCAGTCCGAAAGCAATGGCTGAATTAAAAAGGGTTTTGTGGAGAGGAACAGAACACTGGGACGAGTTGCTTTACCAAAGAGCTGAAATCAGTGGAAAGTTGGTAGTTGGAGATGATACGAAGGCTGCGATTGAAAAGATCCGGACGAAGGTGGTGAGGGAGGGAAAGATAATGTGATAAAAATAAAAATGCCACCTGTTGGTTATATCTGGTGACCAGCAGGCGGCGTATTATTAAAAGAGATAAGACACTGAAAACCCAGCATGAATATTATTGACATCTTTTCCTTCGCCACTTCTCCATTGGTAGTTTAGCGATCTGATCAAGGAAAGATCTGCATTGTAAATAAAATGTTTGCGGTGCCAGCTTTTATTCAGGTTTAAGGATACATCTACCCAGTGCCTTCCATAGTTTTGTAGGGGAGCGAATGCATCAAAATAAAAATCATTATTCCACACCACCCTTTCCAACATCACGCCAAATTTGTCAGTTTCTTTTATCCAATTGAGTCCAATGCTTTGGCTGTTGCTACCAGGACCAATACCTGCTCCAATTACCTGTCCCCGGTTTGTGTATCCCTGCCCGATTCGGTCATGAGTATACCAACTGCCTTGTGGCCTGACAGTTATTGTAGGGGGGACCTGCAAGTTGGAAATTTCAGTAAATAATTCAACATCCTTCCCCTTTTTAGTTTCGAACAGCTTTCTAAATCCTATTATATAAGCTCTTGAATGTTCAGGTTCTAAAATGAGATCTCTTAAATTTGCTGCATGATCGTTCCTTCCATATTCTGCATACAATTCAGCTTTCTCCTTTGGAAGAATTAGTCTGAAAAATATAGACAGCAATTGATTCTTTTTAATACTATCTTCCCTTGCCACATTACCACCTTTAAAAAGTTTAGTAACAATTGGTAAGTACCTGCTAAAGGAATGCCCTAGTTCAGACTCATATTGAACAAAAACCCTGCTCATACCTAAGAACAATCCTGTTGTCCATTTAGGCTGCCAGGTAATGACCATACCATTGAAATACCTGTCATCATTAACTTTTGCACTATACAGTCGATGTCCTTCATAAGTATGCGCTGTATCATCAGGAAAGATGCCTGAACTTTTTAGAATACCAGATACTGCCTGCCATTCAAAGGAACCAACAGGAGAGGATACTGGTGAGACAGTGTTGAAAGTAATATGTTGAAAACCCGTTGCATTATTGCTCATGATCAGAGAGTTCCGGATACCAGGGCCCCACCACAGGTCTTCGGAGGACACCCCTAATGAAAGTTTCCTATAATTGAAACGTATACTCGACTGCCCAGGAAAAAGCTTTGCATAAGCTCCCTTCCCATATTTTTCAGGATTATCAAAGTGATTCAAAAAATAATAATAACTTTTCCAGATGCTATCGCTATATGTTGAGGGAAATGTTGAAAAGTTCCTGTTTTGGGCATATACTAACTCTGGCTGAAATTGAATACTTAAAGGACCAATTGTGGAATATAACCCAAAGGATAACTGGCCTTGGTAACCCCTTGCCTGTATCATGGAACCATCATTCCATCCATAAGGGTGGTGAGAGTTATACTGTTGCTTAAGCATAACAGGAAGGAAAAGTCCTTTACCTGCTCCTCTTGCAAAAAAAAAAGAATGAGAATTGTTCCTGACAGTTAGAACGTTGAATACATGATTACCGGAATCGTTTACAGATATAGACGTATAGTTGATAGGCCTTATTGTGAGTGATGTATTGCTGTCCAGAACTCCACTCATTTGTAACCTTCTCCATGTCTCTTCCTGCAAAGGTGTTCCTACAGGAATCGTCTGTGAAATAGAACAGAAACTACAGGCAAATAGAAAAGAAGTAATAATGAACTTAAGTGTTGCTCTCATAAAAAGAAAATACAAATTTTGAATACTAAACAACAATGATTCTTAGCTTACTTGTTTTACCCTGTCCAACTCCTCGTAGACAGAATTATTACTCTTATATTCCGGCACCATAAACTTCATCTGCTTGACCACCTCGTAATTCTTATTCTGCTGTGCCAGTTTGATCAGGATCTCTACATTACTCCCAATGAATTGAAAATCTGCTTCGGAAGTTTTTGAGATCATGATTTTCTTGTTGTAGGTAGGGATTACTTCTTCTTCCTTATTCAACAGTTCCTCAAATAATTTTTCTCCGGGGCGCAATCCAGTGTATTCAATCTTTATGTCTTTACCAGGCACAAAGCCTGAAAGCTTGATCATCTTATGTGCCAGATCTGCAATCCGGACTGGTTCTCCCATATCAAACAGGAAGATCTCACCACCATTGCCCATGGTACACGCTTCTAATACTAAAGAGCTGGCTTCGGGTATGGTCATAAAATAACGGATGATATTAGGGTCTGTAACTGTGACAGGACCACCTCTTTGAATTTGTTCCTTGAACCTTGGGATAACGGATCCATTGGAACCTAATACATTTCCAAAACGTGTAGTGATAAACTTGGTGTGTAGTCCTTCTTCACTATCATTAGAAAGAACTGATACGTACTTTCCTGTGGTATTCATGTACAGTTCTTTGAAGTTGTGTTGCAATCCTTTGATATACATTTCAGCGATTCGCTTGGACGCGCCCATTACATTTGTCGGGTTAATGGCTTTGTCTGTAGAAATGAGCACAAAACGTTCTACCCGAAACTGCAGGGAAAGGTCTGCCACCACTTTGGTACCCAGCACATTATTTTTTACTGCTTCAGAAGGGTTATTTTCCATCATGGGCACGTGTTTGTATGCAGCCGCATGAAATACCACTTCTGGTCGGTACTTCCTGAAAAGGCGCCGCATGGCATCTATCTCCGTAACGTCCCCAATGACTACCTTCATAGAGCCTTTTTCACCATATTTCTTTTTCAGTTCATATTCTATCTCGTAAAGAGGGGTTTCGCTGTTGTCGAATAAGATCACCATCGACGGGTTCATCCTGACCACTTGTCTTGCGATCTCACTCCCTATGGATCCTGCAGCTCCTGTTATTAAGATCCTCTTGGTCTCCAGGTATTCAGTTATATGCTTTTTGGCAAGTTCAATGGGCGGCCGGTTTAGAAGGTCTTCAATCTTTATATCCTCAATTTGCAGGGGCTGCAATTTTCCTTCTACCCAGTTTTCTACAGACGGTAGGACCTTCACCTTGATGTTCCTGGATAAAAAGTACTCGACCAACTTATTTTTAAACTCAAGCTCAATATTGTCTGATGCAAGAAAAACTGTCTTTACATCCCAATCCTTTGATACTTTTTTAATCTTATGAAAGGAGTAAATCTTCACGTTATCGATAGAACGATTATAAAACCTGCTATTGGTTTCAATAAACGCAACAACACTATAATTGCACTCCTTTATGTGTTCTATGGCTCTTTTGATAAGAAAGCCATTGGAAGCACCTCCAAATACCATCACATTCTCTAGGTTATATCTTGCTTTTATGCTCCTGTGGTACAGGTCTTTCGCCGCTACCCGGTAGCCGAATATGATAAAAGAGGCTGTAAAAAAATAGATGATCAATACGGATGTAGGAATCAAATGAGCCCAACTATAATAGCTGCAAATAAAATTTACAGTTAAAACAACAAAGAAAGAAGCAAAAACCGCACTGATACACCGGGCACCTTCTTTCAGGCTCGACATACGGATGATTCCCTTATAGGTACCGAATACAAGAAAACAAAGTATATTGATGACTGTCACAGCTCCCAGTTGTAAATAAAAATTATGTGCTTTAATGCTGTTGAAATCAAAATTGAAGCGTAGAAGGATGGCGTATGTAAGGGACATAACGCAGATAATTACATCCAATACAAAAATGATCCACCTTGGAGTTGTTTCTTTTTCTTTGATAATGGAATAGAAGAAATCCATAGGGTTAATGATGCTCATAATCAGAAAGTTTTGTTGATGAAACAGCAAATTTTGAAGCCCGGCTTCAAAATCTAAGAGTAATGACTATCTGGATAATACTCCTACAAGCAAATGTACGTTTAATATTGTCCTTTCTGCCGTATAGGTGTTGAAGACAATTCAGGCAGCCATATCCTTGTTATCAGGACATCACTTTCTCTATGATCGTCCTGATATCAGACAATTGCTCTTTAGTTAGATTCGAACCCGATGGAAGACAAAGACCATGATCAAATAAATGCTCACTTGTTCCATTGGTGTAATTTTTACATCCTTTAAAAACCGGTTGCAAATGCATGGGCTTCCATAATGGGCGGGATTCTATGTTTTCTCTTTCCAGTGCCATTCTTAGCTCTTCACGTGTAATGCCATTTGACGAAACAGCAGGATCGATAATAACCGTTGTCAGCCAGCGGTTACTTTTAAAACCTGTCAATTCAGGCAGGAATGCAATTGCCGGATTGGACGAAAATAAATCATAATAAAATTGGTAAACTGAACGGCGCTGTTTTACCCTTTCTTCCAACACAAGCATTTGCCCTCTCCCAATGCCTGCACAAATATTGCTCATCCGGTAATTATAGCCAATGTGGCTATGTTCATAGTGAGGAGCGTTATCCCTAGCCTGGGTAGCCAGGAACTTGGCCTTTTCCACCAGGGCTTTGTTTTTTGATATTAGGGCGCCCCCACCAGAAGTTGTGATGATTTTATTACCATTAAAAGATAAAACAGCTATATCCCCAAAAGTCCCGCACTTTTGGCCATTGATAGATGAACCCAATGCTTCAGCGGCATCTTCCAGTACAGGGATCCCATACTTGTTTGCAATAGAGCAGATCTGCTCCATTTGAGCGGGCATGCCATAAAGATGGACGACTATGATGGCCTTGGGCTTTTTTCCGGCGGCTATCCCTTCGGTTATAGCCTTTTCCAGCAACAGGGGATTCATATTCCATGTTGCTTCCTCGCTGTCGATGAATACAGGATTGGCACCCATGTAAACTATAGGATTTGCGGAAGCGGAAAAGGTCATGCTCTGGCAGATTACTTCGTCTCCTGCCTCTATACCAAGCAATATAAGTCCCAAGTGAATGGCTGCAGTTCCGCTGCTCAGGGCTGCTACAGATACACCTCCGCCTAAATAATTCGCAAGGTTTTCTTCCAGGCCATTTACATTAGGGCCCAGCGGAGCTATCCAATTGGTAGCAAACGCCTCAGATACAAATGCTTCTTCCTTACCTCCCATATGAGGGGATGAAAGCCATATTTTACCGGTTGTCTTCCTGGTAAGTTTTATTTCTAAAGTTTCCATTGATACGTTCTTGTAATTCTAAACTGCTGTACTTACAGTACTTTCTGGTTTAAATTTATTTAAGGAGCAGTAAATAGATGAAATGATCAATCCTGCCAGTAAACCAGCAATGCTGGTATTAATAAGTATATCGATAAAGTGCTCGGAATGGTAACAATTCATGAACCTGCATATAGTGAAGATGGTGGATACCAGTGCAATCAATCCCCAATAAAGTTTCTTGTTTGAATGCTCCTGTACAATATCGTTTACTGGTAACCGATGTACAACAACAAAAATCAGAATAAGAGGAGGAATAGAACAGGCATATTGAACGAAAACAAAAAGTGGATCAGAAATTCCAAATATCTCTACCTCTGCCTCCATTCCTGGAATTATTCCCGGGTGCGTCAATTGGTCCCATAACAAATGTGACGCAATTCCGGCTATAAGCGAGAAAAACACATTCCCGCTATTTTCTTTTACATGCCCAACCCAATCAAAGGAATAAAATAGTACAAAACGGCTTTTAAAATAGCGAGGCAAATGATCTATCAACGGCATTCTCACAACCCCGTGAAAAATATAGCAGCACAGTAACGCCAATGGCAGATCCAGCAAAATAGCGCCTGTCCAGCTATGGCTAAATTTCTTGTCTACATCAAGTGTAATAAATCCTTGGAAATCTGGCACCATGCTTCCGACTACCAAAGCAGTTACAGAACCTATTTTTCTGAATGGAAGGAGAATAGCGGGATGTGAAAAGGTAAAGGGCATTAACCTTGAATTTGATTTCCTGGATTTCCAACGAATTTACAATGATCCGGTATATTACGGATGATCACCGCGCCTGCACCAATGGTGCACCACTTCCCAATACGAATGCCGGGGATGATTACCGCTCCCGCACCAATATGAGTTCCTTCTCCTATGTGTACATCTCCGCATAAAGCAGCATTTGGAGATATATGTACAAAATCTCCTAAAATACAATCATGGTCAACCGACGCATTAGTATTGATAATACAGTGTTTACCAATTTGCACATCTGCATTAATGCTTACCCCGGACATTACCACTGTGCCATCACCAATTACAGACCGTCGTGAAATATTGGTAGATGGATGAAATGCACATCCGTATTTTACGTTTAACAGTCCGGCAATCTTTTTCCTTATGGCATTGTTTCCGATAGAAATAATTAGACTACTTACTGCTTCATGCTCATAGGGTTTTACTTGATAACCCAATAGGTTGTTGATATTCACATTATCATCAAATAACCCGTCAATTGTAATCCCTAAACACTCAAGGATTTCAATTATAACTTTTGCATGTCCACTGGCGCCGTATAAGTACATCTGCTTAATTTAAGATACTTCCTGAAAACTTTTCCATGGTAACTGAAGACGCTGAATTGATGCCTTCTGACTTAAATACCTTATATAATGTTCTCAAGGCAATTTTAACATCAAGCCAGAAGCTGATATGTTCTACATACCATATATCCTTCTCAAATTTCTGATCCCAGCTAATTGCATTTCTCCCATTTACCTGCGCCCATCCTGTAATTCCGGGCTTTACTTCATGCCTTCTTCTTTGTTGGCTATTGTATAAAGAAAGATACTCTACCAGCAAAGGCCGAGGTCCAATGATACTCATATCGCCTTTAATAACATTAATAAGCTGGGGTATTTCATCTAAAGAAGTCTTACGTATAAACTTTCCCACAGGTGTCAACCTTTTTTCATCAGGTAATAAATTACCTTCTTTATCTTTTCGATCATTCATTGTTTTGAACTTAATAATTGAAAAGATTCGTTCATTCTTGCCTGGTCGCCTTTGAAGAAAAAACACCTTACCATCGTTAGCAAAAAATAATATGATAACAACAATGATGAAAATAGGTAAAAAACAGATAAAGGCCACAAAGCTCACAAGAAAGTCTAATACTGGTTTTATGAATGACAGATAGACTTTTTGATTGAGTCGGTTCATTTTTTTAAGACATCTTTTATGAGTGCCAGGTATTTTTTTGCTAACTGCGTCCGGTCAAAATTTTCTTTAGCAAAATGGTAACCATTAACACCTTCTTCTACAATTCTTCCCTGATCATTGATGTACATCCTGATTACCCGGTTAAACTCTTCTGCATTTTCCGGCTCAATATAACTGCCGGCTTCAGCTTGTTCTACCAGCTCCCTCGAAACACCATCTATGGCCATTAAAATCGGCTTCTTACAAGCCATATAATCAAAGGTCTTGTTTGAATATACAGTTTTGAAAGTATCAACTTTTTTCAATACAGACATACCCATATCAGAACTGATAATGTATTTGAAGACTTCCTGTTTGGGGACTGGATCCAGAAAACGCACATTCTTGATTTGGCGCTCTTTGGCCATTTTTTTTAGCTTCTCCTTTTCCATACCCTGACCAATCAGGAGAAAGAGTACATTGGTGTCTTCCAGTAATTTGCCAGCATCCAATACCTGCTGTAGATGGTTGGCCACACCATGTGCCCCTACATAAGTGATAACAAAATGGTCATTTAAATCATTTTTACTTCTGAATATTTGCCTGTCAAAGTTCTCCAGAAGGCTATCGGATAAAGAAAAGTCTGCTGCATTTGGAATAAATATGACCTTATCGGCTGGTACATTTTTATTTTCGATTAAAGCGGTCCTGAATGCAGGTGTTAAGACGTTTATTAGCTTGGCTTTCCTATATATAAACCGTTCAAACCAAAATGCCAGTTTGATGATCGGCTTTGAACGCAGTACCCCAGTATCTATCGCCGATTCAGGCCAGAGATCTCGAATCTCAAATACTAGAGGGATTCTTTTAAATCGTGAAATACAATAACCGCTGAAACCAACAAAAAGTGGTGGTGATGTAACAATGACTACATCAAAATTCCCCTTCACCTTGAAAAGACCTGCCCAAAGGCTGGAGAACATGAATGAAAAATAACCCCACAAACGGCCGATAAAATTTTTATTATAAGCCTCCGATACATGGCATCTCCACACTGCAACCTCACCCTGCAATTTCTTTTTATATAGTTTTCCTTTATATTCACTTCTTTTCTCCTTTCCATTGGCATGCACCATGCCAGCAAGGACTGTTACCTGTGCACCCTGGCTGACCCATGTTTTTGTGATTTCGTTCCATCGCGATCCGCCTGCATCATCATCTTCCAGAAAGTATTGGTGTATTAATAAGATATTCACTGTTTATTTTTATCCGTGTTTTTATTGTATTTGTTGCACTGCTGATGATCACTCTTTTAGTCTCTTCTTTTTGACCATATTGTGAAGAATACCATCCTTTAGCTATTTCTGGATGCAATGGTTCCTCCGCCTCTGAAGCATAACTTATGTCAGCTGAAGATGGCTGATTCCAATTTTGAATGATCGTCCGGCCTGGTGGTAATCCTTTAATATGGTCTTCGATTATCCATTCCGGCTTTCCTTTAGTTTTAATAATTGTTCTTTGGTGGTCTATATTTTTGCCGAGCTGGCGGAATGCACTGATCGTTCCTGAAAAATTGATTCTTTCTGCATCTTCTCTCAATTCTGCCTTCTTACATTGCGTCCAGTAAAACCAGATAAACCGTCCTCCTTTTTTCATCTGGTCTTGCTCATCGAGCAAAACTGTATTGTGTGAGGCTGTACCAAAAAAATACCTGGCCAGTTCTTCTGTTGTGTTATACTTATAACTACCGCCATCCAACAAAATATTCTTTCCCTTATACCAAACATCCATGTGCAGGTTATCGGCCTGTGATGGCCTGTCTTTGTGATTCCCACAACGGATAAACGTCAGGGTATCCTGCTCCCGGATTAAGTAATATCCCCCTTTGGGAAACCGATACACGATAGAGCTTAGGTCAAGGCTTTTTTTGTATTCAGGTTGCAAACCATACCATCCCAGGTCTTCTTCGGTGCTGTTTAAACCGGCATCAATATGGAGTACAGCAGCCAGACCATTCAGTTGAGGTCTGAAATCCGGAAATCCCCGGTCATTTAATTTAAAAAATAAAGCCCCATCGTTTGCACCATAATTGGGCAGTCTGCCTGTATAATCATCCATGCAGGTTCGTAAAAAGAACAAAGACTTTTCCGCTCGTTCATACACAATGGGCAATAGAGGGTCCTTGTTAATTTCTGATAATCGTATCCCCCATGTAAGCAACTGTATCACTACCCGGTGGTAGTTCATTGAGAACTGCAGAAAGGTGCCGTCCTCATATACCTGGTAGGATAACTCTTCCTCAAACCACTTCTTTCCCTTTTGTCCCCACGCCTTTACTTCCGGTATATAAGGGAAGAGCATTCCTGCTATAAAAAGAGCAAGCGTTTCTGTAAGGGCATGATTGTTTCGAACAGCTATCCTGGAAAAATCAATATTATGGTATACATGATGTAGCTGCCAGTATATAGAATATTCTATTTGAGCAAATACGTCTTCCGACAGGTTTTCTGAATCGCGGTAATAATATAAGGCAAAGATCCAGTTCAATACGCGTAATGAAATTTCCTGGCTACAACGGTAGTTAGGCCCACAGTTTACAGGGTTGTTCTTAATCCAGGAAAGGATCTCCCCAAATACAATACCCGAGCAATCCTGCTGAAAATGGTAATCAAACCGGATTAGATCATACAAAAAACTGAAACGGGACTTCTCCCAGACAAACTTTATATCCCCGGCCTCCCTCGAAAAGTCTGCTACTTCTGTCCAATGTTTCCTTATATCGTATTTAAAACCAGTTTCCGGGTTGGTAACCCAATCGTAATTAAGCCCTATGTCATAGGTCAGGCTGTTGAAAAAAACAAACTTACCCAAGCGGTATTTATCAAACCATTCTTTTAACTGGTTAGATGGTTTCAATTCAACATTTATATTTCTTTTATTTTGGAAAAAGAAATTGCCTGCCTGCTCTTTCCATTGTTCCAGGGAGCCCGCAGTTTTGCTGACTGGTGAAAGTGGGAATTTATTTTTTAATAAACCCGTTCGCCTAAAAACTTCGTAGCAACCACGGAAACGGATATACCGCCACCCCATATTTTGGGCCAGGTTGACCCTGTCTTTGAATTTGTTGATCAATTAACTGTGATTGAGTCTAATTCAAAAAGAGTACATAAATGCTTTACAATCCGGTCAGCGGCATGGCCATCCCAATACTTTGGAATGCTGCCCTTTTTCCATTCACCCCGGTACAATTTTTCAAAAGCGGGCTTGATGGCACTTGGGTTGGTGCCGATTAGTTCGTTTGTGCCAATGGTGCACGTTTCTGGTCTTTCGGTATTATCACGCAGGGTCATGCAAGGCACCCCCATTACAGTGGTTTCTTCTGTTATTCCCCCAGAGTCGGTGATCACTGCTTTTGCGTGTTGCACCAGGTAATTGAACTCTAGGTAACTGAGAGGTTCTATAAGAAACAGGTTTGAAGCGTTGATGTTTGTTGAGGAAAGAATTTTAGCCGTTCTTGGATGAACTGGAAAAATGATGGGTACTCCCTTGGATGCTTCTAATATAGCTTCCATCAATTCAGCGAGTTTGTTTTCTTCATCCACGTTGGCCGGCCGGTGCAAAGTCATTACAATATAACCATTATCTTTTAGAGCAGCTTCCTTCCAGACAGGTGGTTCTATGAACCGGGGCGTTTGCTGGTTCAACGTATCGATCATGGTATTACCCACAAAAAATATTCTCTCTAGTGAAACGCCAGACTTTAGCAGGTTCTCATTGGCCGTATCTGAAGTAGTGAAAAAATAATCTGTAATGGAATCAGTAACCATCCGGTTGATTTCTTCCGGCATTGTCATATCCCAACTGCGAATACCTCCTTCCACATGGGCGACCTTGATGTTGTTCAGTTTCTTTGCAGCTATGGCACATGCCATAGTTGAGGTGACATCTCCCACCACCAGCACAAGATCAGGCCTGTTCTCTAATAACACTTTTTCATAGCGAACCATAATAGCTGCTGTTTGTTCAGCTTGTGTACCTCCTCCTGCCTCTAAGTTAATATCCGGTTCAGGAATGCCTAACTGATCGAAGAAATCCCCACTCATTTTCTTATCATAATGTTGCCCGGTATGTATTAAACGAAACGAAATATTATATCCGTCATTTACAGCATTCCTAACAGCTTTGATTATAGGAGCAATTTTCATGAAGTTCGGGCGTGCTCCCGCAATAATATCAATAAGCATTTAAATAATTTTAATCCAACTATTCACCTTTAAACTCTCAATGGCAGCAAAACTGGCTTTTGTTGTATTGATAATTTCATCAAATGGAATAAGTGCTTCTCCACCTCTCGTAATACGCTCCGTTAACAATTTAAATTGTGCGTTATGGCCTTTATCAATTTTTGTTTTTAACTTGGAGAAACCTCTAAAGCCATACCCATTAGTCGTTTTGAAGTTATCCATGATCAAGGTTCTTTCTTGTGAATAAACCTCCACTCGCTCTTTCGAGTATTCTTTGGATCCATTTGAAAAATAATTGATTACTCCAGTACTTCCGTTCTCATATCGTAACAATATAGATGCGTTATCAGTATTTTCTTCTGGTTTGGAGCCCATAGCATTCATACAAACAGCATGTATTCTGCTTCCTGTTATAAAACTGATTAAATCTATATAATGGCAAGCTTCGCCAATGATTCTACCTCCTCCAACTTTCATATCGTGCACCCACACGTTGGTTGGAATGTATCCGGCATTCATCGTAGCTACTACATTTACAGGCGCAGTACCAACTAATTGCTTTATTTTTTGAATGTGCGGTGAAAACCTGCGATTAAAGCCAACGGTCAATGTTGATTTACCGTCATAAGCTCTTACAATCTGATTGAGCTCTTCCTGATTTAATGCAAGAGGCTTCTCTACAAATACATGTTTTCCGGCTTGCAGGCACTCGACAACCAATTTCGCATGTTGATTATGACGGGTTGTTATCATCACAAGATCAATACTTGCATCATTGATTATTTCCTTGTAATCAGTCGTGCTCTTAGATATGTTATACTTTTTTGCGAGTGCAGTTCCCGAAAGTCCTCCTGAGCTGGCTATGTTCACTAAAGTGGTATTAGCCTTTTTTAAGGAAGGCAACATGGTCATCCTTGTAAAATTACCAGCACCGATAATTCCAATAGTACCTTTCTGTTGGGTAAATAGTACAGTACTTAATGTAACAACACTGGAAGCATCTGATTGATCAGGATAGATTAATATAGAAGCTATAGAATCTTTATTGCTTATGTTGTTGTATATTTTAGTGTAATCATCTAGAGCTGCACGCTCTGTAACTAATGATTTTACATCAAGTTTACCTGTTGATATTGCTTGTAATATTGCTTCGAAGTTCCTTTTTTCTGTCCATCTTACAAAAGATATTGGGTAATCCTGTCCCTTTTGTTCATACTTTTCATCATAGCGTCCTGGACCATAGGAGCAGGATACTTGGAAAGTTAATTCTTTCTCATAGAATTCAGATCTATTCAGATTTAGTCCAATTACACCGACCAATATAATGCGTCCTCTTTTACGGCTCATCTGAGCTGCATGAGAAATTATTTGATCTGTCTTGGCAGATGCAGTGATAATGACGCCGTCGGCACCTACTTCATTTGTTAAGTTTTGAACAAACTTTACAGGATCATCACCGGATTGTGGGTTTACGGTAATAATTCCAGCTTTTTTGGCAATTGCTATTTTATTCGAGTCAAGATCAATCCCAATGACCCGGCAACCATTTGCTTTGAGCAATTGAGCAGTAATCAAACCAATAAGTCCTAACCCTATGACTACAACCGTTTCACCAAAGGTTGGATTGCACAACCGGATACCCTGTAAACCAATAGATCCGATTACTGTAAATGCCGCTTCATCATCTGAAACATTTTCAGGAACATGTGCAACAAGATTTTTGGGTATCGACACATATTCAGCATGATTGCCATTGGAGGCAACCCGATCTCCAACTTTGAATTCATGTACGCCATCACCAACTGCAATGACCCGTCCAACATTGCAATAACCTAATGGAAGAGGTTGATCCAACTTATTGAAAACAGATTCCAACGTTGAAATAAGCCCTTCAGTTTTCACTTTATCCAGCACTTGCTTTACTTTATCCGGCTGTTGTTTTGCTTTTTGAATAAAGTTTGCTTTGCCAAATTCAACCAACATTCGTTCAGTTCCTAATGAGACTAAACTTCGTGTAGTTTTAATGAGCAATTGACCAGGCTTTACCAAAGGTGCGGGCACTTCTTCCAATATGGTCTCTCCGCTCTTTAGATTCTGAATGATTTGTTTCATGAATATGATTGATGCAGTTCCTGTTTTTCTTTTTTACCAGGATAATTTATTAAAACAGCTCTATATTTCCCTTTGAATACAAACAGACTACCAGCAGCAACACCGATAATTCTATATTTGCTGATTACTTTTCTAATATCTTCGACGTTACCTGCCCCTCCTAATATTGTTATTGGAACCTCAGTTGCATTACGGACGATGTCAATTAAAGTAAAATCATACCCTTCCATTTTACCATCTCTGTCAATAGAGTTGATCACAATTTCTCCAACGCCTATTTTGTCCAGTTTTTCAACAAAGTCCTTAACTTTTATACCCGTTGCTTTTTTCCCATTGTGTATATAGATTTCATATCCACCTAAAAATGATTTCTTTTTCACATCCAACACAACAACGACACTTTGAATACCTACTGCATCACCAATCCTTTTGATAAGATCAAAATCTTTAAACACGGCAGAGCTTAAGGCTACTTTTTCAGCTCCCAAACTGATTATTTTCTTTGCTTCCTCTACAGCTGATACACCACCACCATAACAAAATGGCATGCGACATTCTACAGCTAAGTTCTTGATTAAATTAAAATCGGGTCCACGCCCTTCTACAGAAGCATCAATATCTAATACGATCAATTCATCAACTTCTTTTTCGTTGAATATCTTAACTGCATTAATCGGATCACCCACATATTTGGGATCTTTAAATCCAACTGTTTTTACCAACCCTTTTTTATGAACTAATAAACAAGGAGTTATTCTGGATCTAAGCATTTAGATTTGCGAAGTTTTGTAATAGTTTAACACCGTTATGATGGCTTTTCTCTGGATGAAACTGAACACCGTAAATATTATTGTTCTTTACGGAAGAAGCGAAGTTTTTGCCATAGTAGGTTTTCGTTAGTATATCAGAATCTTCTACACATTCAAAATAATAACTGTGCAAAAAATAGAAACCTTCTTTAACATCTATTTCATCAAAAAGCAAATTGTTTTTAACCAACTCTACTGAGTTCCAACCTAAATGAGGAATTTTGGGCTTTTCATGTATCAAAGTTTTATCTATTTTCTTTACTACCCCATTTATCCAACCCAAACCTGGTAAGGTTCCTTCCTCGCTGCTTTTTGCTAAGATCTGCATACCCACACAAATGCCCAATACTGGTACTTTATTTTTTAAAACTTCATGGTCCAACACAGATCTAAAACCTGATTTATCCAGCATTTCAATAGTTTCATCAAAAGCACCTACCCCTGGTAAAAGGATCTTTTGTGCCCCTATCACTTCTTTAGGAGTTTCAGCTACTTTAAAGGGAATTTTTAATCGTTCATAAATATTCCCGATGGCACTGATATTTCCTGAACCATAATTTATTATAGTAATCATCGTTTAATTGATCTTTCAATACCAAGATATTTAAGCACTTTTGCACCAAGTTTAAAAATCGATTCTTGATTTTTATAATCTTGGTAATATTTCTTTTCTGAATTAAAGTAGCCTCTTAATGTATCACTTGTTATACCTAGCTTGGTGGCCACGTAGTTAAATTCATCTTCAATGGTTTCCGGGTTGTATGCCGGCTTTTTAAGCTTTTCCAAAGCTTCTTCCCTAGTCATTTGCTTTGTTAAGATTAAACTTGAATATTGAACTTTCCGGGTATCAAAGCCAAAGCGTTCTGGAAGCCAATAACCTTCATAAAACTTAGTGAACCTAGATTCAAAGTGCTTTTGAGGATAAGGTTTCCATCCATAAGTATCGGCAAGAAGTTGCAAGGCTTCTTCCTTTATGTATGGCATATAATTTAAAGGCTTCACTACTTGCACCCCTTTGATATATCTTAGATAGAATTTATGGCGAAAAATTGGGCTAAAAGGATATGTTTCCATTTTTACAGTTCCAAACTGGCGTATGATATCTTTTATCTGTGCCATATCTGTTCCATAATAAAGCCATTCCATTGGGTTTCTTACACACTCCGTTGATATATTCCCACCATTCAGGATATACTTAATTTTGTATTTATCGGCAAATTTGTAAAGTGTTGCGATAAAAGCATGATCCTGTGGGATATCTAAATGAGGAACACCTGATTTGAAAAAGGCTAATTGGAAATCCTTCATCTCTTCCCAATTAATAACTTCTGTATAAAGATCAAGGCCTAACTTTTCAACCATCACTTGGATATTGTTGACTGCCAACTCAGAATTCCATCCTCCATCTACATGAAAAACCAAAGGCCGCAGCCCTAGCTGTGTAACTGCTAAATGCAACAAGTAAGAACTATCTACGCCACCACTCATACCTAATATACAGTCGAAATCTTTGCCTTTACCTTCTTTTTTGATTTTTTCTACCACTGCATCCAATTCTTTTCTCCCTTTTTCATCAGTGTGCCAATTGGATTTTACATTAGTGTAGAAATCATTACAATGGTCACAAACACCTTTATCATCAAAAACTATCTTTGAATCAGATGTGTCCATGACGCAGTTAGTACATATTTGGTATTTATTTATCATTAAAATAATTTAATATGTTTTCTATATTCCTTATGTGATTGTTTTGAAAATTCCCATTTTAATTTCCCTGGCAATTTATTCGTCGATGCATGCGTTAAATGAGTAACAGAAATTGATGGCTCATAAAATATTTTATATCCTTTTTCCAACAACTGTTTAGATAAAAAGAACTCTTCATACATTAAAAAAGAAGGTGAGGATAATTCTTCAAATAAGTAAAAGAATTTTGGTGTCAAAATATAACATGCTCCATAACCCTGATAAATTTCTCCAGAAACTTCATATCTATCTTCATCTTTTCTTCGTGTAACCTTTTTCGTAATCTTGGCAAGCTTTAATATCATCATTGCAATCCAATAATTTGAATGATATATATCGTAAAAAAACTCTCTTGTTTTACTTATTTTCTCAATAACATGTGGATTTTGATGAACTCCGTCACTAGTTATAATATCAGGGGAAATGACCGGATATTTTAAAAAAAATTCCTTACTTTCAAATATCGAATTATAAAAGTTGGGCGGGAAAAGTAGATCATTATTCCCAACTACTATGCATTCTATTTCTGGGTGATTATCCCTTATATATCTAATTCCAATATTTAATCCTTTAAAATAACCAACATTTACTTTACTGTATATTATATCAACGTTTAATTTATTGCTCGCAAAAGTTTTTAATATTTCAATATCTTTTTTTTCTGAGTTATTGTCTACAACAACAATTTGAATCCTTCCAGAAGTTGATTCTTCTTGTAAAGACTCGATTGCATTTATTGTATAATGAGCATTATTAAAATTTGTAAAAACAAATCCAAGTTTATCTTTCAACATTAATTCAATATTTATTATTGATTAGTATGCATTTTAATTGATTGATAATTAAAGGCATCGAGAATACCTTCATAGCTTTTCTTTAGTTTCAACATTACATCTTTCTCAACCATGATAATTTTTAAAATTGAGAGTATATAGAAATAATTACACTTTAAAACAAAATATGGCTCAATAAAAAAATAATCTTTTGTTAGCAAAATATGATTCCTCGACATATAGTATCTTCTAAAACTGTTATGATTCGAAGATGTTATTTTAAATCCAAGAAAAAATTTGATTAGTGGATTTCCAGCTTTATGTATCATGCCCGGTTTTTGGGAAATCAACAATTTATATCCATTCTTTTTTAATCTTAAAGAATATTCTAAATCAACATTATCGATGAAAAAATCTTCTCTGAATCCTCCAATATGAAAAAAAGACTGAAGACTAATCATACATCCCGATGTAATCAAATAATCTTTCTCTAAGTATAGTTTTTGATTAGAACCTTCGTTATAAGAATCCTGAATTGATGATGTATAATTGACTCCAATAGCTCCTATTTTATCTTTATATAAATATGAATCATAAACTTCTTTTATTATACTAACTATATTATCAAAGGGGGTTGAGTCTTGATCAAAAGTTAGCACATAGTTTACATCATGCTTTTTAGCTTCTATTACACCTTGGTTAAGTGCTTTTGCAATACCTAAATTCTGATTATTTTTTATAAGGGTTATTTTGTATTGCTTTTCAATTAAATTAAGAATCTTCATTGACTTGTAGTCCGAAAAATTATCGACAATTATTATACTTTCAACTTGACTCTGGATAGTACTAACAAGATTAATTAAACCTTCGTCTGGGTTATGAGTAATAATAAGACTGGCAACATTAAACAATTCTGATTCTTTCATAATTAATTATATAGGATAACAATCGGGCAGTTTTACAAAGATGCGCTGGTAGATAGAATTGCTTTTCAAACAACTCAAACTGAACTTTCCATTGAATTACTTTCCGGGTGACAAGGAAAATGCCAATAAAATACAGATTTAGTGCACCCTGACAGCCAACCTGCTGTTCACTATGATCAGCAGAAACTTGAAGCGTAAAATCTCCTTCTCTATCCTTCTAAGCTTTGCCTGCCAACATTTGTTTAGCCACAATAAACTCACGGACCAGATAAAAAAAGGAACACAGTGACGTAAAAAATACAGTGAAAACCCATCCTTCAACCTGCCTTTTTGATGACTAGTGGTTGGTTCCTCTAACAGGGAGTTGTAGCAGATAGAATCAAACCCTCATACCTATAAAATTCTATTTTGAAAATTTTACAGGATTGGAGTAATTAATAAAGTAACAGTTTTGTATAAAAAACTGAAAAGCACAAATGTGCAAATCCTATAAATAAAATTAAAATGTTACCTAAAAACTTATTTCTAAATGTATAAAGTATACAAGGAATTAAGACTATCTCAACAATTAACAATAATTCGCTGACTCTAGAACCAATTCCAGGAATTGAAGCAAAAGCAGAAAATAAAAATAGTGAGATGAAATAAATTTTTATAAGAACAATTGCATAGGAGTTTCTTATATGAATTAATTCAATTTTCCTTAAAATATAATAACCTACAATGATTCTAGATAGGTATATGATATTAAATAAATTAATTTCATTATCATAAGTACTATATGATTCAAATTTGGCTTGAATTAAGTTTATCGGAATATAGTCTATAAAAAAAAATAAGTTGACATTGAAAAAATAAATAAAGTAGCCTGCGGGCACTAATAGAAAATAAAATTTCTTATTAATCTTTTCACCGTTTAGAAAATAAAGCAATAATATAATTAATGCAGAAAAATGAAAAAAAACGGCTAATAATGAAAAACACAAAAAAGGTACTACTTTTTTTTCTTTAATTGGTTTAATACATAATAATAGTAACCCTGCGGCCACTCCGGCTCTTATTTGTGTCATTTCTAATGTTAAAAAAAAAACACAAAAATAAATTAACACTGAGTGCAACCTATATTGTGATAAAATGCTTATTGAAAGATATTTAAAATAAACACCTAGTAATGCATATATTACAAATAAGAATACAACATTATTGAAAAGATGATCAACTAATTTTGCAATTAATATGAAGGAAGGTTCTACCCTTGAAAAGGAATAATTTATTACATCATTATAATATTCAATATAGCCGGTATAATCATTTGATATATTCTCGCTTCTAAAACCTGCGATTAAAAAAAGTAACAGTCCTGAAAAAATAAAAAATCCATTTTGAAACTTTGATTTTCTAATCGAAATTGCGCCAATTAATAGGAGAAAAAATGAAAAGACGAAAAATAAATAGATCATAAAATTTATTTTCCTTTACTATTTATTTTTTGTTGAAAACACTTTATCATTTTTAATGAAGAATTATACCAACTTAACTCTTTAGTATCATGTAACGCATTTTTTATTTTCTCATAATAGAAATCATCACAAATAACCATTTTTATCTTCATTGCTATATCACTTGGATCATTGATCTTTACAATCCAGGCATTTTGATCATTAGCAGGGTAATATCCGGTAGTGATTACCGGTATTCCACACGCCATTGCCTCGATAACCGGATAGTGTACAGCACCTATTTGAATCGTTGCCGGAGCAATCAGTATATCTAGTGACTTGTAAAAAGAAGCTAATTCAATATCATTTTTAGGATAAGTTGTAGATACACCTGGAATAGTTTTTAAATCTTCCTCTCCAAAAGCTACTTTAAGCTCAATATTTAAATTTTCCTTTTTTAATAGTTCAAATGCATCCAGTACATCATTTGTTCCTTTCCAGGCGGCCCGCCTCCCAATACACCCTATAGTAACCTTCTTATCCTTTAAACTAACTTTCCCAACTTTATTTGGGAAAAAAATATTAAAATCCATTGCAGGTAATACATAATCTTTAGATTTAATGTATTTATAGTTTAAGTAAAAAGGCGCATTTACTATTCTAAAAAGGTCAAAAAAATAACTTAAAAAGGATAAAAAAGATAAAATATAATTTTTAAAACCTCCCAAAACCAATTGTGATTCTACTTCATCTAATTGTATATAATAGGTTTTTAAGGATTTTAATTTACAAAAATATACTGGGTAAGTTGTATGAGATTGATTAGCTAATACAACATCAAATTCATACTTATTGAAAGAATTCAATCCTTTATAAAGTGAAAACAGATCTATAAAAAATTTAAGCTTATGTTTATTTTCATTTTTTAAATTTGTCAAACAAATCCCTTTTTTATCTACCCAAATAATTTTCGCATTTGTTGGATAATGTGGTAAATCGGTATCACTAATAGATAAAAATGTGACCTGATGACCTAGTTCAATCCAAGTATTTGCTAGATTTGAAAGTACTCTATACCCTCCCTGTTTTCCAAACCCCAAAACAGGTATTAATATTTTCATATTTTGACTTTTTTACTCATAAGCATTAGTGTCCTGTTGTGGACAAATATTACTCATTGAAACCCTTGATTGTATTGTGTCATAGCTAATTATTTGTATCACTATTTTTGAAAAAATGACCGCTAATCAACTGCTTCAGTAGATTCAATTACAATACTTAAAAAAATAAAATTATAACCAATTGAAACTATTTTAATTATAGCAAAACGTTAGTGAAAAATTATCTTTTTAAATATCAGTCCCATTACTAAGAAATATATTAAATAGTTTAAACAATAAGCTTGTGTAATACCTACCAGTCCATTCATTCTAATAAAAAAGAAAGAAAAACAGACTAAAGAGGCTGAAAAAATTATTTCTGTTGCTATAAATGTTTTGGTCATTGATTTGGCTATCATTAAGAAAGCCAGCAACCAACTTGCTATTTTAAAGAAATCCCCTAATAGTTGCCAAACAAACAAGTTTTCCATTGGATAAAAATCCGGAGCAAAAAGCACTTTGATGATAAAGATTCTAAAAAAATAGATATGGGCAAAACCAACACAAAGAATTGGCAAAATCACTTTATACGCTTTGAAAATTTCATGCCGCAACTCTAACTTATTTTTCAATTCCGACAAACGAGGTAAATAATATACTCCAAAAGATGAGGTAATTACCATTACATACATTCCCGATATTCTATTCATTGCTTCCCACCATCCTGCTTGTATTGGCGAAACAGTTGAAATAATATGTGCCCGTATGATAAGTTGAGAAACAGGAACAGTTACAGCCGTCACAAATGTCATCAATGCATAATGAGTATATTTTTTTAGAATTGTCTTGTCAATTCTTTGTCTAAAATAATCAAGCTTTAGCCAAGGTAATCGACGCATCATCCAAATAGTTATAAAAACCATAAAACTTTGAAAAGTTACTGCGCTTATTAATGCCCCTCGGAGTCCCCAAAAGTAAACTAAGCAAATTGTAAATCCCACACCAACAAGAGCATTGATAATGTTTATACTCACAAATTTTTTTAACTCTTTAAACCCATTTAAAATAGATAGAAGAAAGCCATTTACAGCATAGAGGAATACGGCTAAACCAAATAATATGAATAGATATCCATATTCATTAGAAAGCATTATCGTTTTGCTGAGAAAATCATGAAATATTATCATGAAAATTCCTGCTAATAACGAACAATAAAGCGTAATCTTAAATGCAACCGAGAGATAAGATTTTATTTTTTCATCAGATTGCTTATTTTCTGCCACATACTTTGTGACACCACTATTAATTCCCCCTGATGCAAAATTGTAAATAATAGTAGAAAAACTATTCAATTGACCTAGTAGTGCTATTCCTCCCGGACCAATAATTACAGATACAACTTTCACACTAATTAATCCAGTAAGCATCTTAACCAACGTAGATATTGAAGTAAGAGAAAATACCTTTACAATATCAGCTCTCCAAAATCTTTTACATAAATCAATGATTTTTTTTAGCATAGCTTTTTATATAACCCTATCACTGCTATAATTTTTTCAATCTCATTATCACTCATCACTGGACTTATTGGCAAACTCAACACCTCTTGATGTATTCTTTCAGCAATAGGCAAACTCATATAATTATACTCTTTATACGCTACTTGCTTATGTGGAGGAATAGGATAATGAATAACTGTTTGCACTTTATTATCTAATAAATACTGTTGGAAATGATCTCGATTTTTTACTCTTACAACAAAAAGATGAAATACGTGATCATTTCCCCCTGAGTAATAAGGTAACTGTACATTGGGATTCTTAATTTCACTTATGTAGCATTTAGCAATCTCCCTTCTTCTTTCATTATCTCTATCCAATCCTTTTAGTTTTTCATCTAATATTGCAGCCTGCAATTCATCTAAACGACTATTAGGCCCTTTATATAGATTATGATATTTTTTATGTGATCCGTAATTAGCTATTGCTCTAATAGTAGAAGCTAATTCATCATTATTAGTAGTTATTGCACCGCCATCTCCAAGTGCTCCTAAATTTTTACCGGGATAAAAAGAATGTCCAGCAGCATCACATAAATTGCCGGATTTTTTACCATTATTGTGCAAAGCGCCGTGTGATTGTGCCGCATCTTCAATAACCAATAACCCATATTTTTGAGCAATGGCATTTATTGCTTCCATATCACATAATTGCCCATATAAATGTACAGGCATAATAGCTTTCACTCTAGGGGTTATTGCTGCTTCTATTTTATTAGGATCAATATTATAAGTAATTTCATCAGGTTCTATGAGAACAGGTGTTAATCTATTTTCAGAAATAGCTATGATACTTGCAATATATGTATTCGACGGAACTAAAATTTCGTCCCCTTCTCTTAATAAACCTAGTTCTTTATATGCACGTATAATTAGAATTAATGCATCTAATCCATTAGCTACGCCTATACAATGTTTACTTCCACAATAGGTCGCATAATTTTGCTCAAACTGTTTTACCGCTTCACCTTGTATATACCAACCGGAGTCAAATACACGGCTCATAGCCGATTTGATTGCAGTTTCGTATTGTTTATTTAATTTTAAAAGATCTAGAAATTTTATCATTTTTTAAGAAGCTTTCCTTCAATTAAGCAATATTGTTGATTAGTTTTCTCATCCATCAAATGCATGTTTAGTAGTACTCCTTCTTTTGTGATATAGCCCTTTTGTTTTGCAGGATTACCATACCATATGGTAAATGCCGGAATATTTTTTGTCACTACACTTCCTGCGCCAATTAATGCGTGTTCACCAATAGTTATTCCGGCTACGATTGTAGCATTAGCTCCTATAGAAGCCCCAAATTTCACGATAGTCTTTGCGAAATGTTCCGGATAAATTTTAGAACGAGGGATTAAATCATTTGTAAATGTTACATTAGGTCCAACAAACACATTATTTTCTAACTGTACTCCATCCCAAATCTGTACACCTGATTTAATGGTTACATTGTCGCCAATTACAACATCATTCTCTATCAATACATGGGCGCAAACATTACAATTATCTCCAATGACCGCTCCATCCAATATCACACAAAACTGCCAAATCGTTGTTCCTGAGCCGATTTTAGAAGATTGTACATCCGCTAACGGGTGAACTTTGTAGTTTACCATAGTTTAAAAATTCATCATAATTTCTAATGTAATCTTCTTCATTATACTTGTGTGAAGCCAAAACCAAACAAATAGCTCCTGATGAAAAATTAATCTCTGAAGCCCATATTCCGGGTGGTATATAAAGTCCTATATAAGGACGATTTAATTGCACCAATCTTTTTGTTTTCCCATCATCCAATAACACCTCAAAAGCGCCACTCGCTGAAATCAAGAACTGATGACATGCCTTATGGGCATGTGCCCCACGAGACTCCCCTCCGGGGATATCATATAGATAAAATATCCTTTCTACTGCAAAAGGGATTTCTATATTATTATGTACAGGAGTAATATTTCCAGCTCTGTTTTTGATTTTGGGTAACTCAATAATAGAGCAATCAAAGACAGTAATACTCTTACGATCTATCATTGATTGTGTTTTTATATTCATCAAACAGCCGCATATAATCGCTGTCATCATACATTGTAGATGCTGCAACAAAAGCTAAAGAATTGGTGGAAAAATTTTCCATATGCCTCCAAATCATTGCAGGAATATATAGGCCACTGTAGGATCTATTAAGAGTGAACTTTTTTTCATCCATGCCGTCGTTCAATACTATATCAAAACTGCCGGACAAGGCCACAATTATTTCTTCCTGTTGTTTAAATGCATGACCTCCTCTTATTTCCCCTCCCGGCACATCATATATCCAATACACCCTATTTATTTCAAAAGGCAGATGATTCCTACTTTCAAAAAAAGAAAGGTTACCACGTTCATCTAGTATTTTGGGTAATGAAATTAATTTTACTTTATTCAGAGAACTCATATAATAATATTACAATCTTCCGTCCGCAATACTCCGATCTAAAAACGACTTGGTATCAAATATCACAGTACCGTTGCCATTTTTAAGTTTCGAATAGTTAATGGACAGAAATTCCTTATGTGATACAGCCAATACGATAGCATCATAATGCGTATTTATTTCATCAATTAATTTTATACCATATTCATGATGCACTTCTTCTTTGTCCGCATGAGGATCATAAACATCTACAGTCACACCAAACTGCTCCAGTTCTCTGTGTATATCTATTACTCTTGAATTACGTATATCAGGGCAGTTTTCTTTGAATGTTATCCCTAAAATAAGTGCTTTAGAAGCGTTTATTTTATGTCCCTTATTGATCAATAATTTTACCACTTTATTTGCCACAAACATTCCCATTGAATCGTTCACTCTTCTTCCTGAAAGAATTACTTGAGGGTGGTAGCCAACCGATTCCGCTTTATGTGCAAGGTAGTACGGATCAACGCCTATGCAGTGTCCGCCTACTAAGCCTGGTTTATACTTCAAAAAATTCCATTTAGTACCTGCAGCTTCAATAACATCCGAAGTGTCAATACCAATGCGATCAAATATTAATGCCAACTCATTCACAAATGAAATATTTATATCGCGTTGCGCATTTTCAATGGCTTTTGAAGCTTCTGCTACTTTGATATTTGCAGCTTTATGTGTACCTGCAGTAATAATACTTTTGTATAAATCATCAACTATATCTGCAATTTCAGGAGTGGAACCTGAAGTGACTTTTTTGATTTTAGTCAAGGTATTTACTTTATCTCCAGGATTGATTCGCTCAGGTGAATAACCGCAATAAAAATCTTTATTGAATTGTAGTCCACTTACTTTTTCCAGTACAGGTACACATTCTTCTTCGGTACAACCCGGATAAACTGTAGATTCGTAAATCACAATATCTTCTTGCTTCAATATGCTTCCAATCATCTCAGAAGCTTTACGTAAAGGTGTTAAATCGGGGGCTTTAAACTGATCAATCGGCGTGGGAACTGTTACTATAAAGACGTTGCATTGTCTTATATCTTCTATGTGAGATGAGAATTTTAATCCTGCACGGCCTGAATCGCAGATAGAAAAATTCATTGCAACCTTCATCGCTTCTATGTCTGCTTCCATAGTACGGTCGCGACCTGACGATAGTTCTTCAACGCGATTTTTGTTTATATCAAATCCAATGACGGGGTATTTTTTGCCGAATTCAATAGCAAGAGGAAGGCCTACGTAGCCGAGGCCGATGATTGCAATACGTTGTTGTTCTATTTTCAAGTGGTAAAGATTTAATACTAAGGACTAATTAATTAGCAGCAAACTGGTATTTTGATTTAACAGTTCCAATGGCAACAACCTTTACATTTCCCTTGGCCTCCTGTGCCATCAACGCATAACCTTGCAAAGGCAACTGCACTTTTACCTGCGCATCACTCTGTTGTTTGAGCTGAGGCTATTATTTTTAGATAATATAAAATTGCTAAAAAGCTAATAACAATGAAGTTGGTAAAAAATAAGGATATAATAATGATCAAAAACAATCCTTTCTTATTGTCATCAAGTGTCAAATCTGGTTTGTCCAACACTTGTATAATTGGTGTTTGTTGAGCTAGTATCATTTTAGAGGCTTCCAGATTTTTTGTAACCTCTGTATATAAAGTGGCGATAACTGTTTTATCGCGGGAGGCAATTTCAACCGGAACTCTTGCAGTTGTTATTCCAGGATTGGCATCTAAAGGTTGCACAGCGGCAGCTACATAAGATTTGTTGTTCAATAACGCGAGTAAAGAATCTGAACGTCGTTGCATACGATTGATGTTAACCAGGGCTGTCCCAGTTTTAATGTTCAGGTACATTTTACTGGCTTCATCAACTAGTCGTTCGGCCATGAGCCTAGCGAAGCAATCATTTTCTGCAGTAACCTGAACTTTAATGATGGTACCCTTTTTATTGAATCTATCTGCAGAGAGATTTTTTTTGATTATTGTTTTGTATATAACATTGAGAACGCTATCTTGAACAGGGCTCATTGATAAATTGGCATTTTTAAAATTTATTGCAGCGAGTTGAGGATCCTTTTCCCACTTCTTTTTCCTTCCTGTAAAATCAAGATAAAGGTCTGCTAAGGTTAAACTATCAGATCCATGATTTTCTATTTTGCTCAATAGGACCAGAGTTACTACTTTTTTTGATTTAAGAATATCTAAGATATTATCTCCGGCAAATATGCTCCCGCCTCCACTTAAGCCTCCAATGTCAATTCCAAATTGAGATGCAAGTCCACTAAGCCCCGCCATGCCGCTTTGCTTTTCTTCTAACACAAATGTGCACGCAGCTTCATACTTCGGCTTTTGTATATAAAAATATACGATTCCTAAACCGGCACCAACACAAGAGAAAAGTAAAACCAACCACCATTTGCTCAATAGATAATTGATAAAGGTTCTAACACCATTTAGAATATCAACAAGTGTATATTCTGCTACTTCAGTTGATTCCATAATAAAAGCAGTTTTTCAAGAATGTTGCTTCTGAAAAAGCACGGCTTCGCCACCTCAGTCACACAAAGCTTTTTTGACAGAGCAAAGAAATTAGTTATGTTTTCTGATAAGCATATTGCTAACTAAGGCTAAATACTTATCAGTTTATTAAATGTGTACTCTAAATGCTTAACGAATCCAGTCTAACTTTTCACTATGAACTTAACTACTACTTCACAATCAACGCAGCCGCTGTTATCAACGCTGTTATTGCCGATATAAATATCCCCGCCTTTGCTGCATCTAGGCCAGTCTTCTTCGGCTTCTCAGGAACATAAATGCTCGACCCTGGATATATCTTCGGATAATTATTGATAACACCCAACGTCTTTCTAATCTTCGCCGAACTTCCATTCGCATAAATCACAAAAGCCCTGTTCCTTTTCGCCAACTGGGTCACACCCCCCGCATCTGATATATAATCATTCATCTTCTTGCCCTTCTCATACATAATATCCAAAGGCTTAAACACCTCTCCATTAACGCTTACTGTATTATTAATACGCGGAATGATCAATTCATCTCCTTCTTCTAGTGTGATGTCATCCGCACTTCCCGGATGCTTCAAAATGTAATTCAAGTCAATAGCGACATCTGAAGTAGTCTTATTAACTCCCTCAGCCTTTACTTTTGAAGTATCTTTCACTGCCGCCATGAACAGTCGCTTAACTTCTGCTGTATCCACAACACCTTTCTTTAAACGTATCAACTTCGCCCCATTCACATTAGCTGTATACAACAATCCACCAGCACGGCTAATCAATGAACTCAACCGCTCCTCACGACTCTGAAGGGTATAAACAGCTGGCATCAAGACTTCACCGCTGATCTTTACACTGATTTGTTTCTGGTAATAGGGGTCCTCCTTGATGGTCACAATATCAAACGGCATTAATACCAGGTCTGTAGAAGTGCCCGAAAGATCTTTATTGCCATCCAGGCGGATGATTTCAACAATATTGCTGCCTGCTTTATTTACTTCTACATCTCTTTTCCGCCGGGAAATTTCAATGCCCATACCTGTGGCATTATCTGCAAAGCCTTCAGCTTTGAAGATGAGCGATTTTAAAGAGAGACCATCTTCATAACGGAATATTCCAGGTCTGCGTACCGCACCATTAATAGTTATCGTAGCTGTGTCTTTCAGATCAAAGATCGAAGCAATGTGTACACTATCTTCTTTTTGAAGCTGCAGGCCACTTTCATTGCCAGCTATGATCGGTTTTAAATCAACAGCTATATATTCTTTGGAAAGATCCTGACGGGTGCGTACTACCAGTGCCCTGCCGGTAAAAACATCTTCCTTTAGACCTTGTGCTTTAAGAATAAGATTGCTCAGGGTCATGCCATTTTCCAGTGCATAGGCTCCTGGTTTGAAAACAGCACCTTTGATTATTACTCTGTTCTGATAGCGGTTGATCACTGAATCAATAAAGAATTCATCGCCATTCATTGGTTTGAAAGCATGAAGCGAGTCTCCTGCAACATCGATTACTTTACGTTCAAAGTCTGCGATCCTGTTACCTGTGATCCTGCCCCTGAATGCTTTGCTTTTAAAACCGCCGGCATACTGCAAAGCCTCTTCAAGACTTTCATTTTTACGCAATTCAAATATGCCAGGTCGGTTTAGTTCTCCATTTAAAGTAACTAGCATATCAGCAAATGGAACCCTGATCACATCATTATCTTCCAGCCTCAGGTTGCTCCTTTGGTCGCCTTTTACCAGGAAATCATATAAGTCAGCTTTCTGGATTACTTTGTTATTTCTGATCAATTCAATATTTCTGAAGGAACCATTTTCTGCAGGGCCCCCACTTACATACAAAGCGTTAAAGAGCGTTGCTAAAGAGGGTAGGGTATAAGTACCAGGCCTGTTGATGGCACCGATCAAAATCACGCGGATACTGCGGATATTTCCTAGAGTCAACTGGAGTTTGGTCTGTCCGCTGTTCAGGGCAGGGTAGAATTTTACCAATCTGCTTTTAAACACTGCTGTAGCTGCTTCTACAGACAATCCATTGACGTTGATAACACCTGCATACTTTACGTTCACAGATCCATCTGGTGAAACCTTCAGGTTTTGTTGTGAAAGGTTCATACCATATATATTCAGGATCAATTCATCATCAGGTCCAATAATATAATTCTTTGGAGTAGGCATGCGCAGGTCTGGCTCAAAAGTGAGGTTGGTATTGGAGAAAAGTTCCGAACCGAAGATCCTTGAACGCTTTTTGATACTTTCTAAAGACTCATATTGAATATCAGTTTTAGGAGCTGTTCTTTTACTGGCAAAATTGACTGATTCATCCTTAACTGACGCGCCAGGTATTTCTGAAGTGCCTACAAATTGTTGTATCCTGACCTTCAATTCTTCCATTTCTGAAGAGGGAAATCCGCGTTTCAGCAACTCTGTTTCCAGTTCCTGCGGTGTCATTCCTGACGCTTTTGCCTGATTGATATATTGTTTTAACTGACTATCAGAAATTTGTGCCGCTTTGACCATGCTGAGGTCGGAAGGTAATTGTGCAGACACACTAATGCAGGAAATGCATAGAAGCAGGAAAAAGAAACCTCTAAAAAATCTCATAACGTTATTGAATTTGGTTCTTCATGTTCATGCAGGTCAACGGATAAAAGATTTTTCGCATAACCATGATCACTCTTTACTTAAAGAAATATTGATGAGTATTTCTTTAAGATGGTTGCAAAGGTATAGGTTACTCTTAATATAAAAGTGCCCCGTTTGCGAAAAAAGATGCTGATAAGTGTAAATACTTGCCAGGTTTGTATACTGCTAAAAAAAATGTATTTCGTCTATTTATGCTAGTTATCAAATACTTATATATGATCAGTAATTTGCTGGTAATGCTGTGTAGATGAATTATATAGTTCTTTTAACAGAATGATGAACATAAGTTTTGTCAATACCCTTAACCGTTAGTAAAACAATTATTTAAGGATAGTAAGTGTATTTGCTTATTGTGTTATACGAAAAAGACCTGGTAGGCGGGGTGCCTCCAGGTCTGATAATAAAAGAATTATAGAAATTACATATACAGCCCGCCATCCGTACTGATCACCTGTCCGGTAACGTAAGCACTCATATTAGAGGCAAGGAAAAGAGTTACGTTGGCAATATCTTCTGCAGTACCGAATCTTCCCAAAGGAATACCCGCTTTGTATTTATCCGCTTGTTCTCCATCTTTTAAATAGGAGGTCATATCTGTTTCTACAAATCCGGGAGCAATCACATTGCAGCGAATGTTACGGCTGCCCAGTTCTTTCGCTACTGACTTGGAGAAACCAATGATGCCTGCTTTAGAGGCTGCATAGCTCGACTGACCTGCATTTCCCATCAAACCAATAATAGAGCTCATATTAATAATACTGCCGCTCTTGGCTTTCATCATGGGCCTGATCACCTGTTTGGTCATGTTGAAGATGCTTTTCAGGTTCACCTCCATTATTTCATCCCATTGTTCTGGACTCATTCGTAGCAACAGGTTGTCTTTTGAAATACCTGCATTGTTGACACAAACGTCTACACCGCCAAATTCTTTGACTACGTCGTTAACAAGTGTTTCGCACTCATTAAAATTAGCAGCATTACTACGGTAAGCTTTTGCCTTTACGCCAAAGCCTTTTAATTTTTCTTCGAGGGCTGCAGCTCTTTCTGCACTGCCTTCACTTACATAAGTAAACGCCACATGAGCGCCTTGCTCGGCAAATTTCAAGGCAATGCCTTCTCCAATTCCGCGGGCTGCGCCGGTAATAATACAAACTTTATTTTCTAAAAGCTTCATGAAGTCGGTTTTTTGGAGGGCAAATGTAATCCTATTGAATGAGTTTGCGAGCGCTCAATCATCTTCTCTCCTCACTCGTCATTCACCTCACCTCCTCAGCCATCACAAACCTCTTGATCTCTTCCAGCGTCTGCCTTTCATTGGACAAGCGGGGCACTTTATGCTGTCCTCCTAGCTTTCCCTTGCTGCTAAGCCAGTTATTAAAAATGCCTTTAGGCACTGCTTGCACCACTGGGAGGCGCAGGGCTATGTCTTTATGGCGTTTGGCTTCATAGTCGCTGTTGATGCTCTTTAAGGCAGAATCCAATTCATGAACAAACTGCTCCAGGCTTTCCGGCTCTTTTTCAAATTCGATCAGCCATTCATGGGCGCCATTACCATTTTCTGAAAAGAAAATTGGTGCAGCCGTATAATCATTAACGATGGCCCCGGTTTTCTGGCAGGCTGCTGAAATAGCCTGGTCTGAATTATCAACAATCAATTCTTCACCAAATGCATTAATGAAATGCTTGAGTCGCCCGGAAACTTTAATTCGGAATGGATTCAATGTAACAAATTGAATAGTGTCGCCTACCAGGTAGCGCCACAATCCGCCATTAGTTGTAATAACAAGTGCATAATTCTTCCCTGCTTCCACCTCATTCAGTTGCAGGGTTTGGGGTGATTCTTTGCCCCATTCATCTATGGGTAAAAACTCGTAAAAGATTCCATGATCACACATCAGTAGCATCCCCTCTTTGCCCACATCATCCTGCCCGGCAAAAAAACCTTCAGAAGCATTGTACATTTCCTGGTAGTTAATGGGGGCACCAATCAGATTTTCAAACTGCTTCCGGTAGGGAATAAAACTTACGCCACCATGCAGGTACAATTCCAGGTTGGGCCATACTTCCTTGATCGTGGTCTTCCCTGTAATCTCAAGTATCCGCTTTAGGAGCACGATCAGCCAGGTCGGAACGCCCGCCATGGAAGTTACGTTTTCCTGGATGGTAGATTGGGCTAGGGCTTCAATCTTGCTCTCCCATTCATCCATCAGGGCAATAGAAAGATCTGGCGTGCGCAGCCAGTGGCCATAAAAAGGAGAGTTTTGCAGTATTATGGCGCTTAGGTCGCCATAATGAATTTCTTCGTGCAACTGGTTGATCTGGTGACTGCCGCCAATCACCAGCGATTTCCCAGTAAGCAAATCGCTCTCCGGGTGTGTTGCGTAATAGAACGCTAAAACGTCTTTTGCTGCCTTAAAATGATTATCCTGCAGGCTTTCCTGGCTAACAGGAATGAATTTGCTTTTATCTGAAGTAGTGCCGCTGCTTTTGGCAAACCACTCTACTGGCGTATTCCACAATACATTTTCTTCGCCCTTCATCATGCGTTCGATATAAGGCTTAAGATCATCATACTCGTGGATAGGCACAACTTTCTTAAAATCAGCCAGCGATTGTATTTCCGAAAACCTGTGGCGGCGGCCAAAATCAGTATATTGGCCGGCAGACAGTAAATCTTGCCATACAACAAGTTGGTTGGCAGCAGCATCGTTGATCCATTGGTCTATAGACCACAGTCGCATCCGGGCAAAGCTAGATATGGCGGGACTTAATAATTTCATCTGTGATTGGCAAGATAAAGAGAACTGGGGAAATAACCAGCCCTCAAAAAATCACAGATTATTAGTCATAGAATTAGGATTCACTTCTTCCAGCAGGTAGTCTTTTCTCTTCAGTTCAAAGTTCCGACCCAGGTACAGCCTTTTCACCTGTTCATCCACAGCCAGTTCCTCGGCAGTTCCATGGCGGAAGATCTTTCCTTCAATAAGCAGGTATGCCCTGTCGCAGATAGAAAGAGTTTCTGTTACGTTGTGGTCGGTGATTAATATACCTATGTTTTTAAACTTTAATTTGGCAACAATTGTTTGGATATCCTCTACCGCGATGGGGTCAATACCTGCAAAGGGCTCATCCAGCAATATAAATTTAGGGTCAACAGCAAGTGCGCGGGCAATCTCAGTACGTCTTCTTTCTCCTCCGCTCAGCACATCGCCCGGACTTTTGCGCACATGGTGCAGGCGAAACTCGTCCAGCAAGCTTTCTAGTTTTTCCTTTTGTTCCTTTTTGGTGAGCTTAGTCATTTCCAGCACTGCTGAAATATTGTCCTCAACACTAAGTTTCCTGAAAATAGAAGCTTCCTGCGGCAGGTAACCAATGCCCATTTGCGCCCGCTTATACATTGCGAGTGGCGTAATATTCTGGTCGTCCAGGAAAACATCGCCCTCATCCGGTTTGATCAGCCCAACCACCATATAAAAGGTAGTGGTCTTTCCCGCTCCGTTCGGTCCCAGCAGACCCACGATTTCGCCCTGCTTTACATCTACAGATACATGGTTCACAACGGTGCGGTTGCCATAGCGCTTCACCAGGTTGGATGTATGAATGGTCGTACTCAATCAAAAAAGTTTGGGCAAAATTAAGTGAAATGGTCTGTGCAGCATTTAGATGATACATATGCTTTTGTATTTAGTTAACAGAGTTTGTCTTCTTCCTCTTTATATGCTAACTCCTTACCTTTGCCCCCGTTTATGAAAGTAATTGACCACATTAACCAGGCGGCCGGTAATAGCACGCTGATTTCATTTGAAATTCTTCCGCCCCTGAAAGGAAAAAGCATTAATGCACTCTGGGAACATTTAGATCCGTTGGTGGAGTTTAAGCCGGTGTATATTAATGTTACCTACCACCGCAGTGAAAGCATGTTCAAGAAAAAGCAGGATGGAAGCTTTGAAAAAGTTGAAGTGCGTAAGCGTCCGGGTACAGTTGGCATTTGTGCGGCCATTCAAAACCGCTATAAAGTTGATGCTGTGGCTCACCTCATTTGTGGAGGCTTTAGCAAGCAGGAGACTGAAGATGCCTTAATTGACCTGAACTTCCTGGGTGTTGATAATGTGCTGGCGCTCCGCGGCGATGCTCCTAAAAACGAAAGTTCCTTCGAGCCAGAGCCAGGTGGTCATAAATATGCTATTGAATTGTTGCAACAGATAAGTAATATGAATAATGGTATTTATCTGGAAGAAGACTTGAAGAATGCTGTGAAAACCAACTTTTGCATCGGTGTAGCCGGCTACCCGGAAAAACATTTCGAATCGCCCAACATGCAGACAGACCTCTACCACCTGAAGCTAAAAGTTGAATCAGGAGCTGATTACGTGGTAACCCAATTATTCTATGATAATAAAAAGTATTTTGAATACGTGGCAGCCTGCCGTAGTTATGGCATCAACATCCCGATCATACCAGGCTTAAAACCAATCACCTCTAAAAAGCAGTTGACGGTTATTCCCCGCACATTCCATGTGGATATACCGGAAGAATTATCTAGTGAAATTTTAAGGTGTAAAACTGATGCAGATGTGGAAATAGTGGGTGCAGAATGGCTGTTGCAACAGTCCAAAGAGTTAAAAGCTGCCGGTGTACCCGTATTACACTACTATACACTGGGCAAACCACACGTGATTGCGAATGTGGTGAAGGAGCTGGTTTAACACCCCCAACCCCTAAAGGGGAGGCCTGGGCTGCGGAGCCTTAATTGTATATTCTTAGCTGTATATTATTTAATTAAGAAAGCCCTCAACTTTTCAAAGTTGAGGGCTTTCTTAATAGATATTTTAAAGCTAAGGCTTTGCCGCGCTGCCCTCCCCTTTAGGGGCCGGGGGTGAGCTGGGCTTGCGCGTACTTCTTCACCGGATACTTCTTCTTCAATTCCTCTACCCACTTCTTTTCCAATTCAATTCCATAATCATTGATCACGGAGCCGCGGGCTTCCGCAAAAGTGCGTTGAACCGGTTGCATATTAACCTGTATAATATAAGCAAAGGCCGTTGTATTATCTGATTTGTTGATCTGCGGTTGTGTAAAGGTTTTATTCGTTGATGCATTGGTAATCCCGGGAATGCTGCTCCACTCAAACCTTGCGGAATCTGCTGTCACCTTTTCGTTGTACTGTTCTACGATCTCACGCCATTTGCCAGGAGATTTTTTCAATTGAGCCAGCACCTGCTGTGCGGTGGTTGCATCGCCAGCATAGAAAACGATGGCGTCTGCACTTTTTTTCCAGATATATTGGTCTTTATGTTGCAGGTAATAGTTCTGAAGAGCGACCGTATCATTTTGAGCTGGACCCCATACTTCTTTTTGCATGATCTCGAAAAACAAATTGCCTTCCCTGAATTCTGTCAATTGACTGCGGAATTCAGGATTGAAAGTTTCCAGGTTGTCCTTGTAATACTCCAGGGCAGTGTATTGCATGAATTCATCCCATAACTGTTCAAATGGTTTGCTGGTACCATCAATTTTAAAGCGATTGTTGCGGGCGTAAGTAATCCAATCGTCAACAGTGGTGGTTTTGTTGCCTAGCTGGAACAATGGTGTAGTGGCTTTAATTTGGAATTGAGTGCCACTTGTTTGACTATCCAGCGCCTGGCTGGTGTAAGCCTTCAATTCATTTTGTTGATAAGGGGAAATTTTATAGCCTGCTTTTTGTAAAACGGTCTTGACCAGGTCTGCCTGCGTTGTGTTGATCCGTTCATCCTGCTGTACTTTTTCTCTCAGCTGTTGCATCGCTTCTACATTGTTACGGTCTTTATTTACAGGCAGCCTATCCATGCGCTTTATAATATGGTATCCATGCGCAGTTGCAAATGGTTTACTAATAGCGCTGTCTTTTGACAGGGCAAAAGCTGTGGCTTCAAAAACAGGGTCATACTGTCCTACACCAAATTCAGGAAATCTGCCTTCGGTCTGGGCCGAAATAGGGTCGGCGCTGAATTGGGCTGCCAACTTGCCAAAATCATCACCTTTAAGCAGCCGGTTGTATAGTGAATCTGCTAGCTTTTTGGTTTCTTGTTTCGAAGCAGCATCTGCTCCGGGCGGAAAAGCCAGGAGGACTTGTGCAGCTCTCATTCTTCCTAGTGCTTTCCTTTCTCCGGCATTCTTAAAAATGTGGTAGCCTGCTTTTGACCTGTAAATTGGAGAAATCTTGCCTGGAGGTGTAGCATAGGCCAGGTTTTCCAATTCGTAGGGCAGGCTGAAAACAGTAATAAATCCCAGGTCTCCGCTATTTGATGCAGCTGAAGGATCTCCGGAATATTGTTTCGCAATAGTGGCAAATGGGACACCTTTTTGTAACTGTTGATAAGCCTGCATTGCCTTTTGATAGGTTGATGCTGTATCTCCGCCAGTTACAGGAATAAAAATGTGCATGAGGTGAATATCTTTCTGGGAACGGTCAAATGCTTCATTCACCAGTTTGTTCATGCTTTTCGGATCATTCAGATAGTTGGGCAGAATTTGTGCCCGCAGGTTTTGCATTTCTGAGACAATATTCGGCAGCGTGTCATAGCCCCTTGCTTTGGCTTCCTTGATTTTTAATCGTGCAGTAATATAAAGGTCAAGGTATTCCTGCATAGCCTTAGGGTTTTTGCCGGCAGAATTGTTTTTTTCGTATGCCTGTAGAAAGTCTTGTACGGAAACAGAATCGTTGCCATAAGTAAACAAGGTTTGCGAAGAAGCTTGCAAACCCAGGGCAATAGCAACAGCTAGTATTGATTGACGGATCACGGGTGAACGGTTTTAAAGCGTATAAATTAAATGTGATAGTTAGTTAATATGAATGTATGCAAAAATGAAATATCTCTCATCCTTTTCCTTCTATTCGTCATTCAAACTTGTCAGCCTCTTGCGGATTCGAATAATTCATCATTTCATCGCGTTCTGCTTCCAATGTTCCAGGATCTCATCTACCTGCGTATCTGAAAGCTTTTTCGCAATAATATTTTTATTTTTATCCAATAGGTACAAGGTTGGGAAACTTTGTACGTCAAATAATTGAGAGTAGCCTGGAATGCCCGCTTCTATCCGCTTCTTTTCTGCTTCTTTGGAATAATAAACATGTACCCAATTTCCCAGTTTATGTTCGCTGATAAACTTCAGCCAGTCTTCTTTTTTACCATCAGTTTCTTTCGCCATGCCAAACATTTTGATGCCCTGTGCTTTCCATTTCAAATTGTAAAGGCTGTCAAGTTTTGGCAGGGTTTCTTTACAATGACTGCATGTCGGATCCCAGATAGTCAATAAAATATAGGGAGCCTCTACATCGTAAAGTGATATGGTTTTTCCTTCAGGGTTGGGTAGTTCAATGTTTGCAGCAGGTTTGCCAGTCAGGTTGGCCATCAGGCTGTAAGCACGGTCAGTAATGAGTTTTTTACCTTTTTCATTCAACCATGAATAATTCTTTTGTGAATAGTATTTTTCAAATAAGTGGACAAACACCGCATCTTCCCACATGTACTTTTGGTTCAGGAACCGGTTTGTGAATTTCAGCAGCAGGAACTTTTGCATCTCTTCATTAATGCTGGCAAATGACATCATATAGTCTATTTCCTTAATCACAGAATCTGCGACAGGGTAAACCAATTGTTCAAAATACTTATCAATCCTGCTTTCAAAAAAAGGCGTACGGGCAAGACGCTCATCATAGAAGTTTACACCATCCCAATAATGATTCTTGAAGTAGTGATAAGCAAAAAGAGAGTCCCCGGTAGGTTGGTTTTTGGGCACCTCTGGTTCCTTCATAGCCTTTAGCAACACGGCCAGGATACCATCAGGCTCTTTGGCAATAATATCGTTTCGGTATTTTTTTAGCGTTTCATTCATGCTGGCGATCAGAGAGTTGATCTTTAGTGAATCAGCTTCAGAAGCACCACTTCTCTGCTTTTGCAAAGCATCCATTTGGCTTCCATATTTCATCATATAGTCCTGGTAAGCCATAAATGCTGTATTCTCCGGCGAATTTAGAAAGCTGCGCTTGTTAATGTTGACGGTATCGGCAACAACAGAAAATTTCTGATTCTTGTCTACCAGGAGTTCAAAATTATGTGTTCGGTCTGGATACCCGATCAGGTAAATACCCCCGCCTAACTTCTTAGGACCTTTAAAAGTTGCTTCGCTTTTTTCATTTAATAAAACAGAGTCAACTATGGGTAATTGCTTGCCATAATAGTGTCCAAGGTAAATGTATTGGTTTTTGAAGGGCTTCAAAGTGACTTTGATTTCATGGCCATTAGGGGCCTGGGCAAAAACACAACTAGCCAAAAAGCAGGAGAGTAGGGTAGCGTACAGCTTCATAGATGTATGTGGTTCAAAAGTAAATATAAAAGAAATGTGTTGTTCCTCTGGTTAAAGAGTTGTAAACACTTTTAGGTTAAAGATGCCTCCATTGGTAAAGGACGTACTTTTGACGCCGTGAGAAAAAAGAAGAACATAGTATTAGAAAACTTATTGGTAGAGGACTATGCCGCAGAAGGCAAGTCCCTGGCCCGGAAAGACGGGAAAGTTATATTTATTGAAGGTGCCGTTCCTGGCGATGTCATCAATGTGCGCCTGGGCAAAAGCAAAAAAGACTGGGCCGAAGGGTACCCCCTGCAGTTCCTTTCGTATTCTAAAGAGCGGGTAACACCTTTTTGCCAGCACTTTGGTGTATGTGGAGGCTGCCAGTGGCAAATGCTCCCTTACGATAAGCAGTTGCAATACAAGCACAAACAAGTTTATGACAACCTTACCCGGATCGGTAAAATCGCCCTGCCAGAGTTTTATCCAATCGCCGGCGCAGCAGAAACCAAATACTACCGCAACAAACTGGAATATACCTTCAGTACGAAGGAGTACACAGAAGACAAGCCTCACCCCCGGCCCCTACAGGGGCTTTCGGATCAGGAAGGCTTGCGCGCTGATGCTTCCGCCTCAGGCGGACTGGGGGTTTTGGGCTTCCACGCCAAAGGTTTCTTCGACAAAGTTGTAGCCATTGAAAAGTGCTGGCTCCAGGCTGAGCCAACCAATGACCTCCGCAACGCCATTCGTGATTTTGCCCGTGAGAACAATCTTAGCTTTTACAACATCCGTGAGCATCAGGGGTTACTCCGCACCATGCAGGTGCGCCTGTGCACTACCGGCGAAATAATGGTAAACATTGTGTTTGGTGAGGAAAAGAAAATAAAGCAGGTGCTCCAATTTGTAGAAAAAGAATTCCCTCAGATCACTACCCTGCTTTATACGATCAACTTAAAGAAAAATGATTCCCTGCACGACCTGGAACCTGTTGTATATAAAGGGAAGGGGTATGTCATTGAAAAACTGGAAGACTTTCAGTTTAAAATTGGTCCTAAATCGTTTTTCCAGACAAATACCAAACAAGGTGAAAAGTTATATCAGATAACAAGAGAATTCGCAGAACTTGATGGCACTCAAACTTTGTACGATTTATATTGCGGCACTGGCAGCATTGGAATATTTTGCAGCCGCAACGCCAAAAAGATCATTGGGGTCGAAGTAATCGATGCCGCAGTTCAGGATGCAAGGGAAAATGCAGCGCTGAATGGTATTGACCAGGCCGCTTTCTTTACCGGCGATGTTATTGATGTGTGTAATGATGACTTTTTTGCGCATCACGGTCGGCCTGATGTAATTATCACCGATCCGCCCCGTGCCGGTATGCACGAAAAACTGGTAAAGAAGATTTTGGAAATGGAAGCGCCTACCGTAGTCTATGTGAGTTGCAACCCGGCCACACAGGCAAGAGACCTGGCTTTGCTGGATGAAAAATATGAAGTAACAAAAGTTCAGCCTGTGGATATGTTTCCGCACACCCACCACATTGAAAACGTGGCGCAATTAAAATTAAGAAGGAAGATTTAACATATGAACGATTTTAAATACAGACCGGATAGCTTTCCGCCAATCGTAAAAAACCTGATTATTATTAATGTTTTGGTGTATATAGCTCAATTGACTATCAATGGGCTTACGGAAAAAATTATGTTGTACCCGGTAATGTTTCCGCAGTTTGAACCTTACCAGATAGCCACTCATATGTTTGCGCATGCACCTAATTCTTTCTTCCATATCTTGTTCAACATGTTTGGTTTGTGGATGTTTGGAAGGATTTTGGAGAATGTTTGGGGTGGCAAGCGTTTTTTATTATTTTACTTACTGTGTGGTGTTGGCGCAGCTGCCTGTCATATCCTGGTGCAGTACTTCAGTTTCGAGCAATGGCAACAGGCAATGGCAGCAGGCGATGAATTAAGAGCCGCCCGGTTTGAGCAATCTTTAGGACCTGTATTGGGAGCATCAGGAGCAGTGATGGGAATTTTGGCCGCGTTTGCCTACCTGTTTCCAAACACGGAACTTTATATTATGTTCATACCCGTTCCGGTAAAAGCCAAATGGGCTGTACTGGGACTTGTGGGAATTGATTTGTTTTTTGGCCTGGCTAGCTTCGGTAACGACAATATTGCTCGCTTCGCACATTTGGGTGGAGCTTTGACGGGATTTTTAATTGTTTTATTTTGGAACCGTAAAAACCGCCGGAGATTTTATTAACATCTTATCAATGGAAGATTGTAAATTTATTGTGTAACATGAGGTACTATCGAGAACAAAACAGAAGTAGGCTAACCGTGGGTCAGGACGGTAACTCATTGGTTATGCTGATAGCCATTCACCTTGTGGTGTTTGTGCTGCTGGCTTTTATTAAGGTCATTTACTATTTCAGCTACGGAAGGGATGGACTGGGGGTATACCACAACCAGGTACTGGATTTGATTACACTTCCTGCAAGTCTGTCAGTTTTGGTCAGGCAACCGTGGACGTTAATTACCCACTTCTTTGTTCATGACAACGTATGGCACATCATTGCTAATATGCTTTGGTTGTGGGCTTTTGGATATATTCTGCAAGACCTGGCTGGCAGCCGCAAGCTCGTTCCTGTTTTCGTTTATGGCGCATTGGCAGGTGCATTGGCCTATATTCTTGCATTCAACATTATACCGCCACTTCATGATGCCATGGGCAATTCAAGGGCCTTGGGAGCTTCTGCCGGAGTGATGGCCATTGCAATTGCTACTACAACACTTTCTCCTGGTTACCGCATATTCCCAATGATTAATGGGGGCATACCGCTATGGGTAATTACAATGATCTTTGTGATTATTGATCTGGCTACCATTCCATACAACAACCCGGGTGGGCATGTAGCTCATTTAGCCGGCGCGGGCATGGGTTTTCTGTTCGTTGTCCTGATGCGTAAGGGGTATGACGGTAGCAATTGGATGAATGCTTTCTTCGACTGGGTGAATAATCTCTTCAATCCCGATATACCTAAAAAAGGCCGCGATGTGAAGACCACCCTCTTTTATAAGAGTAATGTACCTCCATACAAAAAGAAAGTAAGCATAACTCAGCAAAAAATAGACGATATCCTGGATAAGATCAATCAAAAAGGATATCACTCTCTTTCTGAAGACGAAAAGGAGGTGCTCCGCCGCGCCGCAAGCAAAGACGAGATCTAAAATAAATCGTTAAGTTGATTGCTCAAGGTTCAGAGTTCATTATCAGCCAGGTTGCTTGATCATGAACTCTGAACTTTTTTATGATAAGTAGTTCCGCTGCACTCTGGTCTATAAACTCCCGGCATTGGACTATGAACTTTAAACGCTCAACTCTTCAGGTTTGGAACTTTGAGCTCATCATGATAAATTGCACTAATGGCAGGAAATTTTGCTTCACTGGCAAAAAAGGTTTTTATTTTTTTGAATCTACTGGCAGCATTCGTATTCCTGATTGCCTGCTATGGACCCTATCTGAATCCGCAATCCTGGTGGTTTCTGCTATTCCTTGGATTAAGTTTCCCTCTTCTGTTTTTAGTTATAATTTTCTTCATCTTCTTCTGGATACTTATTTCACCCCGTTATATTTTCATTTCTATAGCGGCCTTGCTCCTGGGATGGAAAGGCGTATCGGTATTTTTAGCTGTCCGGCCTATTCCTGATTTCAATACAGAAAAACCTAAAGACGTACTAAGGGTGGTGCACTGGAATGTAGCCCGGTTTGTAGAATGGAGACGCAATAATAATAAAGGAAGCCAGACAAGGCTAAGAATGATGGATCTCATACAACGCCAGAATGCTGATGTGCTTTGCTTTTCTGAATTTTATCATTCTACTGATTCCGAATATTATGACAACCTGAACTATGTAATGAAAGACCTCGGCTATCCCTACTTCCATTTTTCCTGGGATGATGATGGGGGGCGCCAATGGGTGGGGCAGGCTATTTTTTCCCGTTATCCAATCATAGATTCCGGGATAGTCCGGTTTCCTAAACCCGGCATTCAGGAAAGCCTCATCTACGCCGATGTTGTGTTTCATAGAGATACCCTGCGCTTTTATACCATGCACCTGCAATCGGTTCAGTTCAAGAAACGGGATTATGAGAACATTGAAAAAATAAAGCACCGCGACGATAGCATATTTGAAAGCTCCAGGGGCATTCTTTCGAAATTGAAACGCGCTACTATTATCCGGGCTCACCAGGCAGACATGGTAAAGAGTGCATTGAACAGCAGTCCTTATCCATCCATCGTGACGGGTGATTTTAATGACGTCCCTAATTCTTACACTTACTATACCATCAGCGACAACTTACAGGATGCTTTCCTGAAAAAGAGTTTTGGCGTTGGCCGCACTTTTTCCGGTATTTCGCCAACGCTTCGCATCGACTATATCCTGGCAGCCAAAAGCCTCTCCGTGCTCCAATTCGACCGGCATGTGCGCAAATACTCCGACCATTACATGCTGGTAGCCGACTTAAAAGTCAATCCCCCCGCCCCAAAAGAGAAAATTATACCTGCTCCAAAAAAGAAAAATTGAAATGGGGCCTAATTTTAGCCGGCATCTTTCTCAACTATATTCATCTCACAATTCAAGAATTTTCTATTCCACATTTTCCATTCTTTCTTGTTTAAAGCTCATTCATCATGTCCTATTCACCGCCAAACTACAAACTTCAAACTCTAAACTTCAATCTCCTTTCTTTACTTTGCACTTATGAGCACATTGAAAGTTTACAATTCTTACAGTAGAGAAAAAGAAGAATTTGTTTCCCTTGTTCCTGGTCACGTGGGTATGTATGTGTGCGGACCCACAGTAAGCGGAGAGAGCCATCTGGGCCATGCCCGTCCATATGTAACGTTTGATGTAATTTACCGCTACTTGATGCACCTGGGGTATAAGGTGCGTTATGTGCGCAATATCACTGATGCCGGTCATTTTGAAGAAGAAGGTCGTGAAGCTGAAGATAAGATTTCGAAAAAGGCCGTTATTGAAAAGTTGGAACCCATGGAAATGGTGCAGAAATATACCAACCTGTTCCACTGGGCCATGCAGCAGTTCAACTGCTTGCCGCCTTCTATTGAGCCGACCGCAACCGGCCATATTGTTGAACAAATAGGAATGATTGAAGAAATTATCAAAGCCGGTTTTGCTTACGAAGTGAAGGGAAGCGTATACTTTGATGTGAAGAAATATGCGGAAAGCCACGATTATGGAAAGTTGAGCGGAAGGATCGTGGAAGACCTCCTCACCACTACCAGGGAACTGGAAGGTCAGGATGAAAAACAGAATAAAACAGATTTTGCATTATGGAAAGCTGCTCCACCCCAGCACATCATGCGGTGGAAAAGTCCTTGGGGCGAAGGCTTCCCAGGTTGGCATATTGAGTGCTCCGCTATGAGTACCAAGTATCTGGGTAAGCAGTTCGATATACATGGTGGAGGCATGGACCTGCTTTTCCCGCACCATGAGAGTGAGATCGCTCAGAGCACTATTTGTAACCACGTAGCTCCTGTACGTTATTGGATCCACAACAACATGATCACCATCAACGGCCGGAAAATGGGCAAGAGCTACAATAATGTGATCAAGCTTACGGAACTGTTCAGCGGGGATCACCCTATACTGGAAAAGGCTTATTCGCCCATGACTGTACGGTTCTTCATCCTGCAAACGCACTACCGCAGTACGCTTGATTTTAGTAATGAAGCACTGCAGGCAGCGGAAAAAGGCTTGAAGCGTTTAATGGAAGCTTATGAATGGTTGAAAGAATTGCCGGTTAGCCAGCTGCCTGTTTCAGGTGACGGTCAGCAAACGGATAATGAACTGGATGAACGTTGCGCTAAACTCATTGGAGAGTTGGATGAATTCATGAACGATGATTTCAATACAGCTAAAGTATTGGCCAATATCTTCGAGCTGGTGCCGGTCATCAATACTATTAAAGATAAAAATGTCTCTGGTGGAGGATTGTCTGTAGAAACTTTAAAGTTACTGCAAAGCCAGATGAAACTGTATGTAGAAGATATCCTCGGCTTGAAAGGTGAAACCGCTGCAGAAGGAGATAAGCTGAAAAGTGTAATGGATGTCTTGATTTCTATCCGCAAAGAAGCCCGCGCCAGGAAAGACTGGGCTACTTCCGATAAGATCCGTAATCAGTTAGCTGAAGCAGGCATTTTGCTGAAAGATGAAAAAGACGGCAACATTAGCTGGACAGTGAAATAGCTTAGCTGGTTTGGTATGGCCTGATGAAGTTTGCGCCCCAAAATAGACACTTTAGTGCCTTTGGGGCGTTTTCACAGCTCTCACAATCTCTCTCTTTCCAGGCGGCCCGGCCAATTTAGTGACCACAAACCCCGCCGCCTGCATGGCCCTGCGTACACTCCCTTTAGAGCAGTACGTCACTAACACTCCTCCTTCAACCATTATATCAAACAGCTTTCTAAACACATCCTCTGTCCATAACTCTGGTTGCGCTGATGGTGCGAAGGCGTCGAAATATACAAGGTGAAAGGATTCCTGTGCAGTGAAACTTAATATATCTGTTTGTTCCTTGCGCAGGGTAAAATATTTATTGATGGTATGATCTACTCCCCATGGACAATGATGCAATCGCTCAAAAAGATCCTGCTGCCCTAAAACAAGTTGATAGTTCAATGAATTGGCTTCTACTACGGAAAGCGGGTATTTCTCAACTGCCGTGTAGTAAATGTGTGCTTTTCTCTTTTCTCCTTCAATCGCAGTTAAAAATGCATTGAGTCCGGTACCAAATCCCATTTCAAAAATCCGCAACTGAGTTTTCTGCTGCTCAGGTTGACTCAATAAGTACACCAACCCGGTTTCAATAAATACGTGCATGGACTCCTGAATAGCTCCATGATGAGAATGGTAGGTAACATTCATTTCCGGTATTGCCACTGTATGCGAACCATCTTTTGTAACTATGATCTCTCTTTTCATCAACCAATTCAATTAAATAATCCCTCATGCAAACTTCCAAATAATCCCTCATAATTTACTTTTTAACCATTAATCCTGATCCTTTTCATTGCTGGCTCTAACTTGGCATTTCGTACTTTTATCCCATGCACTACATCGCCCACCTTTCGAAAGACAAAAAGTTGAAAAAGCTGATCGATACACAAGAACCTCAGCAATTGAGTTTCCATCACAACATTTGCCTTCGGCTATGTGCTTCCATTATGAGTCAGCAGTTAAGTACCAAGGTGGCCCAGGTGATTTATAGGCGTTTTCTTGAATTATACGGCGGTAAAGAACCTACCCCTCAGCAAATTGTTGATACGCCTCTGGAAACTCTTCGAGGTATAGGACTTTCCAATGCCAAAGCCGCTTATGTGCAAAATGTCGCCCGGTTTGCTTTAGAACACAACCTGGACGATAAGAAACTGGAAAGCTTGGAAAATGAAGAAATCATAAGCCTCCTCACTCAGATCAAAGGGGTAGGCAAATGGACTGTGGAAATGCTGCTGATGTTTACCTTAGGCAGGGAAGACATTTTTTCTATAGACGACTATGGTATTCAAACAGCGATGAAAAAAGTTTACAAGCTTGATGATACCAATAAAAAAGAATTCCGCCAGCAGCTTTTGAAAATATCCGGCAAATGGGCGCCCTTTAGAACCTACGCCTGTCTGCACCTATGGTTATGGAAGGATAATGCTCCTGTGAGCGGATAGTGTCATCGTTGCCACAAACACCCAATTTTAAATGCTGCATTTTCCTTTTTCTCCCCGATCTATAGGGAAATTCGAAAGAGCTCTTATAGTAATCTTATAGAAAACTTACAGTAAAGTTATAGTAATCTTATAGTAAAGTTATAGTAAACATCCTCCGTACATACTCCCTAGCTACTCCATATATAGTCCGTATCTACTCCGTACCTAAGGCGTATCTAAGCCATATCTGCTCTATCAGCATGGTATTGATTACCTCAACATCCCTAAATCCCAAATCCGAAATCCGAAATCCCATAGCCCCTCTATACAAAAAACAGCTCCGCTGCAATCCCATCAGCCAGTAACATTCCATCCTCTGTAAGGCTAACATGAGTCTCTTTCCTGGTAATCAACCCGTTATCAGCATATGGCTTTAGTCTTTCTTCCACAAAAGCAGCCTTTTCTCTCCCCCAATGCCTGGCAAGCCTATCCAGGTCCATGCCTTCCAATGTACGAAGGGAGATCATTATATATTCATTTAACTGCTGGTTAGGGGTAAGTATTTCTGTTTCATTGGCTAGTTCTGATTTATTGATAGCCTCAATATAGCTCATATTATTCGCCACATTCCACTGACGACTGTTGCCATTGAAAGAATGCGCCGAAGGACCAACCCCCAAATACTTTTCACCTCTCCAGTAAGACGAATTATGCCGGCTGCGACAACCGGGCAGGGCAAAGTTGGATACTTCGTAATGCTCATATCCCTTTTCTTTCAGCCACTGCATGAGCAATTGAAAGTGCCTGGCCTGTTTATCCGGATCAACATCTTCCTTCTTATGCTGCCTGATTTGCTTATGCAAAGGCGTTTTTTCTTCTACAGTCAGCGCATAGCAGGAGAGATGCGGGATATTGTAGCCATTTGCAGTCTCAACATTTTGCTTCCAGCGCTCGTCTGAAAGTAGGGGAGAACCATAAATGAGATCGATATTAAGATTATGAAAACCAGCCTTCTGGCTTTCTTCAATGCATTGAAATGCCTGGTCAGCATTATGGGCCCGGTTCATCCAGCGCAGGTCATCCTCAAAAAAGGACTGTATGCCTATGCTCAACCGGTTGATTCCCTGGCTCTTCCAGCCATCTAGCATTTCTTTGGAAATATTGTCCGGGTTTGCCTCCAGGGTTATTTCCGCTTCCGGCAATACAGCAAATGTTGAATGTACCTGGTTAAGAATATGTTGGCAATCCTCAATAGACAATAAACTCGGCGTTCCGCCCCCGAAATAAATGGTAGATAATGGCTCACCCTCTAAATAGTCTTTCTGCAGCTCAATTTCTTTGATCAAGGCCTGAACAAATTCATTCTTATACCGCAAAGATGTGGTAAAATGAAAATTGCAATAAGCGCATGCCTGCCTGCAAAAAGGGATATGCAAATAAATTCCAGCCAATTTCGTTGTATAATTTGTGATTGTAAAACGTAAGAAATCTTATATTCTTATTAAAATTTGTACCTATAACTTCGCACCACGTTACTTACTATAATTGATGCCGCACTCGAACTACCTGCTTTGCTGCTTTTTCCTGCTTTTGTCCCTATGGGCTAAAGCTCAACCTTATTCGGTACACTACCGTGGAGCAGATTCAGTAATTTCAGAGCGACTTCAATTAACACGCAAATTTACTTCCCGTCCCGAAGCCGAATCTTACCTTAACAATCTGCCAACGCTTTTACAGGCCAAAGGTTACATTGCCTCCTCTGTAGACAACATAAGCTATGATTCTGTTCACGCAGAGGTGCAGCTATACCTGGGAGAGCGATTCCAATGGGCCAGGATATCCACCAAGTCAAAAGACGAAGATTTTTTACAGGCTATACACTGGCCTGCCCGTTCTTTTTCCAATAATGGTTTTGACTTCCCGGCCTTCCAGGCATGGCAGGAAAAGCTGATGAACTACATGGAGGAAAGTGGTTATCCATTTGCCCGGATTTATCTGGATAGTATTTCCATTCAGGGAAATGATGTGGCCGCCCTTTTGCAGATTGACCGTGGCCCCCTTTATATGATTGACAGCATCCGCATCAACGGTAATGTTAAGATCAGTAAGGAGTTTCTGGAACATTATCTGGAAATTCCCCGGAAAAGCATTTACAATAAAAAGAAGCTGCAGGCCATCAGTCAAAGATTAAAGCAGCTAACTTATATAGAAGAAGTACGCCCATCTACGGTGACTATGCTGAGTACAGGCTCTATCCTCGATCTGTATCTAAAACCTAAGAAAAGCAGCCAGCTAAACGTACTGGCTGGTTTTATGCCCAATAGCAATCCGAATGAAACGAAGCGGTTTCTGATTACAGGCGAGGCTAATGTTTTGTTGCGTAATTCGTTAGGTGCCGGAGAAACTATCGGTCTCAACTGGCAGCAATTACAGGCAAAATCGCCGCGGCTGAACCTGCTTTACGATCATCCTTTTGTTTTTAATTCCCCTGTCGGATTCAATTTTACGTTCGATATGTATCGTAAGGACAGTACTTTTCTGAACTTGAACATGCAGGTGGGGGGCAATTATATGGTCAGTGCCACTCAGTCGGCCTCTGTATTTCTTCAGAAGCGCCAAAGTATATTAAGTGCAATAGATACTACTTTGATCAAGCAAAGTAAGCGGTTACCGCAGCAGGCAGATGTAAGCTCTAATAACCTGGGAGTCGCGTTCCTTGTCAATACCACCAATTATCGTTTTAACCCGCTAAAAGGAGCAGAGTTTTACCTTTCTGCTGCAGCTGGTATCAAAAAGATCAAAAAGAATAATCAAATCCTTGAACTTAAGGATCCCTCATTCAATTATGAAAGTCTTTATGATACAGCAAAGTTGAAGACACACCAGGTGCGGGTCATTGCTTCAGCGGCAAAGTATTTTCCAGTAGGCAGGCAAAGCGCCCTTAAAACAGGTATTAATGCCGGTGTTTTTCAGAGTGGTAATTATTTCCTGAACGAACTTTTCCAGGTTGGGGGATATAAATTGCTCCGTGGCTTTACTGAGGAAAGCGAATACCTGGCACAATATGCAATCGGCACATTGGAATATCGCTACCTCATTGGCCTTAACTCTAACTTCTTTGGTTTTATAGATGGCGGTTGGGGACGAAACCCTTTACAGGAACAAAAGAATCATTCTTATATAGGAACCGGTCTGGGCATGGCATTTGAAACCAAGGCCGGTATTTTCAATCTTGTCTGGGCTATAGGCAAGCGTAACGATACTGAACTAAACCTTCGCCAATCAAAGGTTCACCTGGGCTTCGTAAACTACTTTTAGCCACCGCTTCAAATCTCCAACTTCCGACCTCAAATCTCAAAATCCCCTCTACCATCTATTATCCATCATCTGTCATCCCCATTCGTCATTCGTCAATCGAATCATTCGTCATTCCAATCGTTCCCCTGCTTATCTTCGTGCCCAACTCTGGTTTTGTTTGTGAAATATATTTTAATAGTAATTTTCAGCTTTTCGATAAGTTTTGGTTTCGGACAGTCTACTGACAGCTTAAGAGTAAAGGCAGACAGCGTATTGACAGCAGATACTGTAAAAAAAGATACAGTTGCTGTTAAGATTGATTCTGCAGCTATCAGGGCTGCAATGCTTTCTGATTCTTTATACAAGCTTGCCCAACACAGGTTCTATAGATTGGTCGATACTACTGTTTACAGCCACAATCCTTTTTTCTCCTTCAAAAACCCTGAGAAGCAGATAAGTGAAAAGAAAATATGGAGAGGAAAAGAAGCGCTATTCTATTCTATTCTTTTAGTATTGATCATATTTGCTTTGGTCAAAAACATGTTTCCTCGCTACCTGGACGATATCTTCCGGATATTCTTCCGTACATCAATGAAACAACGGCAGATTAGAGAGCAAATGATGAATACTCCTTTGGCATCATTGCTCTATAACCTGATTTTCCTTTTGGCAGGAAGCCTATTTGTTACATTACTATTCCAGCATTATAGGCTAGGAACATATTTTAATTTCTGGCTATTATTGCTATATGGCTTGGCTGGTCTGGCAATAATTTATGCCGGGAAATTCATCACCCTGAAGATCTTTGGCTGGATGCTTAATATTTCCGACGCTACAGACATATACATTTTTATCGTCTTTACTGCAAATAAAGTAGCGGGTGTTTTGATATTGCCATTCATTATCGGGCTGGCTTTTACTGATGGGATTCTGTACACCGCCCTATTTACCGTAAGCCTGATTATGGTAGGTTCCCTGTTTCTTTACCGTTTTTACCTTTCATTCGTTTCGGTTCATAAATTAATACAAATTAACATTTTCCATTTCCTGATATACTTGTGTGCTTTTGAAATTGCGCCTCTTTTACTGATTAACAAACTCTTGTTAGCGTTTTTCGCTGAATCTCATTAACTTTGCGGCAACTTTTTAGCCGAACCATATGGTAAAAAACGGAGTTAATAAGGCCTCTGCCGATAGCAAAACTAAAATATTGATTACGCAGCCAAGGCCTGAGAGCGACAAATCTCCTTATTTCGAACTTAGCAGGAAGTATGATGTGGAATTAGATTTCCACCCTTTCATACGTCTGGATGGTATTCCTGCAAAAGAATTCAGAAAACAAAAGATTGATATTCAAAGCCATACAGCGGTAATTTTTACCAGCAGGAATGCTATTGACCATTTTTTTCGTCTCTGTGAAGAAATGAAGATTAGTGTATCTCAGGAAACAAAATACTTCTGCATCACGGAAGCCGTTGCTCTTTACCTGCAAAAGTTCATTTTGTATAGGAAGCGTAAAGTGTTCTATGGGGCTGATGGTACCAATAAGAGCCTTTTTGACGTAATCAATAAGCATAAAGGAGCAGAAAAATTCCTCTATGTTTGTTCTGAGAACCAGCAGGACAATGAAATTACTGGTTGGCTGAAAGCGAACAATTGCGACTTTTCGCTGGCATTCATGTATCGTACTGTCAGCAATGATGTAAAGGAGATATTATCCCAAAACGCCTATAATGTGATTTGCTTTTTTACACCTAGTGGGGTAAAAAGTCTCTTTGATAATATTCCTGGTTTTGAGCAAAATGGAATGATCATTGGTGCTTTTGGCAGCAATACCTCAAAAGCTGTAGAAGATGCTGGTCTCACTTTAAGCATTAAAGCTCCTCAACCCCAGACTCCTTCAATGGTTGCTGCACTGGATCAGTTCCTGGCAGCCACAATAAAGAAGAAATAGTTTTACATATCTCAGAAAAATTAAAACCCGGCAGGTGAAGGCTCATTTAATAGCTACCCTTCCGGGTTTTTTCATCAATACTTTCCCTTAGTTAACCACCCTAACTTCTCATTAAAACTCATTATTAATTTGTTTCATTCTTTGATCATTCGCCGCATAGTACGATTATTGTAATACCAAAACTCAAGAATCTTAGTTATGTCGCCCTTTATCAATCGGTTAGCTAAAGAAACTAGCCCTTATTTATTGCAGCACGCCCACAATCCGGTGGATTGGTACCCCTGGGGAGAGGAAGCGTTTGCTAAAGCGCAAAGTGAAGACAAACCTATTCTTGTGAGTATTGGATATGCAGCTTGTCATTGGTGTCATGTAATGGAGAGAGAAAGCTTTGAAAACCCTGATGTCGCAGCAATTATGAATGAACATTTCGTAAACATAAAAGTGGACAGGGAGGAACGGCCAGATGTAGATCATATCTATATGGATGCCGTCCAAGCTATGACCGGTAGCGGTGGTTGGCCCCTTAATGCTTTTTTGACACCAGATGGTAAACCTTTTTATGGTGGCACCTATTTTCCTCCCCAAAGGGCATTTAACCGTGCTTCCTGGACAGAGGTTTTGCAGGCGATCGTAAAAAGTTATACAGAAAAAAGAGATGAAATAGTAGAACAGGCTGAGAACCTGACAGACCATCTTGAAAGATCTAATTCTTTCGGTATTGAAACGCCCGCTGATAATGTAAGTAAGGAACTGGTGGATACAGCGTTTCAAAACATCATGAAGAATGCTGATAAGGTATGGGGTGGCTTTGGAAGAGCACCTAAGTTCCCTCAGACTTTTGTGATTCAGTTTTTATTGCGCTATGCGCAGTTGACAGGTAATCAGGAGGCCAAGGAGCAAGCACTTCTTAGTTTAGATAAGATGATGCAGGGCGGTATCTACGATCACGTTGGGGGTGGTTTTGCCAGATATTCTACAGATACTGAATGGCTGGTACCTCATTTTGAAAAAATGCTGTATGATAACGCCTTATTGATTTCTTCTTTATCAGAGGCTTACCAGGCAACAAAAGAGGAAAAATATAAAGAAGTCATTGATGAAACGCTCCGGTTTATTGAAAGTGATTTGATGCATGTTGACGGAGGTTTTTTCAGTGCATTGGATGCAGATAGTGAAGGGGAGGAAGGAAAGTTTTACGTATGGGACTATGAAGAAGTAAGAGCTATAGTTGGAGAAAATGCAGATATCTTTTGCCAGTATTTCAATATCAAAAAAGAAGGGAATTGGGAAGGGAAAAACATTCTACATACTTCTTTAGCTATTGAAGACTTTGCCAGTCAAAACAGATTGAGTCCGGCAGCCCTGCGCGTAATCATTTCTGATGGTAAAAGAAAGCTGTTGGAGGCGAGAAGTAATCGTATCAAGCCTTTATTGGATGATAAGGTGATTTTAAGCTGGAATGCCCTGGTGAATCGGGCTTATTCAAAGGCATATGCAGCTACGGGTAATGTTCATTACAGGGAAGTAGCTGAAAGGAACATGCAGTTCTTGCTCAATGCTTTTACCAATGGAAGTGAGTGGTGGCATACGTGGAAAAATGGTCAGGCGAAACATCCTGCTTTTCTAGACGATTTTGCTACCCTGATAGCAGCTTTGATTGAGCTTGCTCAGGTGACAGCGGATTACAAATGGCTAAGACTGGGAGAGACCCTGTCCGAAGAGGTAATGAAGCAGTTTGCAGATACTGAATCCGCTTTCTTTTTTTACACCAATGTGACACAAAAAGATGTCCTGTTGCGTAAAAAAGAGCTTTATGACGGAGCAGTTCCATCAGGAAATTCACTAATGGCTTGCAATCTTTATTATTTATCATTATTTTTCGATAAACCAGAATGGAGGAAAAGGGCTGAGACTATGGTTTTATCCCTTTGTGATGTAGTTGTAAAATATCCTACATCCTTCGGTGTTTGGTTGTCGGATTTATTCGAAATAATTTATGGCATTAATGAGATTGCAGTTGTAGGCCCAGGATATAATGAAAGTCTGAAAGAGCTATTATCTGTTTACATCCCTCATAAAGTGCTTATGGCTGCAGGAACAGCTGACAGCTCCCTGCCTTTGTTGAAAGACAAATCAGGAGATGGGTTACAGATTTACTTATGCAAGGGCTATGTATGCCAGCAGCCAGTGAAAACCATAGAGGCACTCAGAAGTTTGATGCAGGTGTGAATTATTTTGGTAAAAATGCAATAAATAAGGAAAACAGCCGTTTCAATTGTTAAGTCTAAATAACCGGAACTTAAAATGATAAGAAATCAATTCAGCTTAGGATCAAAATCATATATTTGCTCAATACCCCTACGTATGAAAATGAGAAACCGTCTGGCAATAATTGCCCTTGCAGCAATATCATTAACTAGCTGCGGTTCATTAGGAAAAAAGGAAAAAGGGACTACATTTGTCGGTAACGGTCAGTTAGTCGGTGTTGCTCCTGGTTCAAAATATGTATTACCCAAGCCGCCCGGCATGGTATACATTCCTCAAGGAACCTTCCACATGGGACCCAGCGATGAAGACCCCTCTTATGCATTTAGTGCACGTAACCGTTCTGTTTCCATCAGTGGCTTTTGGATGGACGCTACAGAAATCACAAATAATGAATATCGTCAGTTTACCCAATGGGTGCGCGACTCCATAGCTGCTAAGAAGCTGGGCTATGTGAAAAGCAGTTCTGATGGTATTGAGTATGTGGATTGGGCAAAAATGCAAAAGTTAAAATGGAATGATCCTAAAGTTGTTGAACAGTTAGGTCAGACAGACCTGGTGCTTTCTCCGGAAGACCGCATTTTTGGCAAAAAAGAAATTGATGCCTCTAAGCTGATCTATCATTCAGAAACCTTCGATCTGAAAGAAGCCGCAAAAAGAGAAAATGCCGGAAAACCACGCTCTCAGTTTATTGTTAAATCTGATGTAAAGATCTATCCTGATACTTTGGTTTGGATCAGAGACTTTGCTTACTCTTACAATGAACCGATGACCAAAAGATACTTCTCTCACCCCGCTTTCGGAAACTACCCTGTTGTAGGTGTGAACTGGAAACAAGCTACAGCTTTCTGCGAGTGGAGAACACACTATTTAAACTCATGGCTTGAAAGCAAAGGCCGCGTTCAGGAGTCCGACTTTCGTCTGCCTACTGAAGCTCAATGGGAATACGCTGCACGTGGAGGCCGTTCACAATCTATGTTTCCTTGGGGTAATTATTACCTGAGAAATAAAAAAGGATGCTTGCTGGCTAACTTTAAACCTGGCCGTGGTAATTATCCTGAAGATGGTGGTTTCTACACTGTGCGTGCTGATGCTTATTGGCCAAACGACTTTGGTTTGTATTGCATGTCCGGTAATGTAGCAGAATGGACTTCATCCATTTATTATGAAGGATCTTATACTTTCCAGCATGATATGAACCCAGATGTTCGTTGGAATGCCAAGGATACTGATCCTCCAAAAATGAAGCGTAAGGTTCTGCGTGGCGGAAGTTGGAAAGATGTAGGTTATTATCTTCAAACTGGAACTCGTACTTATGAGTACCAGGATTCTACAAAATCCTATATAGGTTTCCGTTCAGTAATTGATTTACCAGCACAGGCTACAAGAAAATAAGTTTTTAATTCTTTCGTTATAACTGCAAGAGACAATCTGCATATGGTTGTCTCCTGCCTATACTTTAAAATTTTTAACCGACAATCCTTTTAAAATCTCGTTTTTTATGGCAGCAGCTATTCCTCCTAAAGTAAGTAAGTATGTTGATGTAGCCGTTTCGTTTGGTGCATCATTAGTAATTTGGGGCGCTTTAAGAAAAATTACCCACGCTCCTGATGCAGAGCTCTGGCTTTGGATCGGTTTATCAACAGAAGCAATAATATTTGCATTGTATGGTGTTCTGTATATTATTTATCCTGCCGTTAAAGATTCATCTCACAGTGAAGAGGTTCTTGTAGATGCTACACCCGGAGGCCGTGTATTGGGAAGTATGGAAAAAGCTATGCTGGAAGCTGATATCACTCCTGCCAACCTGAATAGGCTGGGTGAAGGTTTCAAAAAGCTGAACACTACAATTAGCAACATGACTGATATTTCAGATGTTGTTGCTGCTACTGGTGATTATACAAAAAGAACCAGGGAAGTGACCACGGCTTTGTCTCAGGTTAAAGATGCATACATCAATGCTGCAAACTCTGTTGGTGCTTTCAATGCAGCTTCCGATGGCGCTCGTCTTTTCCACGACCAGATCCAAGTATTAACTAAGAATCTTTCTTCCTTGAATACGATCTACGAACTGGAATTGCAGGAAAGCAATAACCACCTGAAAACCCTGAACCAGTTTTATGGCAAGCTGGCTGAAACATCTTCTGTTATGAATGGTACAGCTCAGGATGCTAAACGCGTACAGGAGCAGGTATCTTCTTTAGCAAACAACCTCAGCCGCCTGAACAATATTTATGGCAATATGCTGACTGCAATGCAGGGAAGTAATGGTAAGTAAAGTATAAAATCTAAAATCCTAAATCGTAAAATAGATTATGGCACTACCTAAAGAGCCACGACAGAAGATGATCAACCTGATGTATCTGGTGTTAACAGCCTTGTTAGCATTGAATGTATCAGCGGAGATCTTGAATGCCTTTAAAACTGTTGATAATAGCTTAACCTCGACTAACAAAACTATTAATGCTTCTACCGGCGCCATAATGAAATCATTACTGGCTAAAACATCGGAAGCCGAAACAGCAGAGAAAGCAAAAATTTGGTATAGCAAAGCTGACCAGGCTCAGAAGCTGACAACCCAAATGTTTAGTGATATTCAGGTTTTGAAAGACAGGATATTAAAGGAGGCAGATTTTGATCCAGCAAGAAAAGGTGATTCAACTTTCAAACAAGATAACCTGGATATTGCGACACGCATTATGGTTGAGCAAGGTGAGGGAAAGAAACTCTACCAAAAACTAGCAGAATATCGTAAAAACTTGTTGGCAATTGATCCGCTTATTGGTAAACAGCTCGCAAATGATTTGCAAATCAATCTTGGAATGCCTGCAGTTCAGGATAAAAGCAATAGAACCTGGGAAGGCGCTTACTTCCGTATGGTTCCAACTGTAGCAGCAATTACAATTTTGAGCAAATTCCAAAACGATGTAAAAACTTCAGAAAATAAAGTTGTTGCATTCTGTCATCAGCAAGTTGGACAGGTTGAAGTTCGCTTTGACCAGTTTGCTCCAATTGTTGGCCAAAGTTCAAATTATCTGATGCCTGGTCAGGAAATAGAAATAACTGCAGGTGTTGGTGCTTTCAACTCACAAGCTCAGCCCGCCATTTCAATTGGTGGTAGTGCTGCGCAAGTTCAAGGTGGTGTTGCAAAAATGAAACTTGCCGCAGGCGGTATAGGTAACCATTCCATTCCTGTAAGGATTTCTTACATTGATCAAGATGGCCAGAGAAAGACAATTGAAGAGTCTGTTGAATACACAGTAGGACAAGCAAATGCTTCGATTGCCTTGGATAAAATGAACGTACTGTATATTAATGTGGACAACCCTTTAACAATCGCAGCCAGTGGTGGTGGTGATGATAAAGTACAGGTATCTATTAGTGGCGGTGGTGGTTCTATAACAAAAATTGGCCCTGGTAAATACAATGCACGAGTAACTTCTGTAAGTGACGATTGCCGCATTACAGTTTCTGTTGACGGAAAAGTAGCTGGCGCATCCCAGTTCCGTGTTCGCACAATTCCAGATCCTGTTGCTACAGTTGGGGGGCTTCCCAGCGGTGATAACGTTTCCGCCGGTGCCTTTAAAGCGCAATCTGGTGTGGCTGCCTGGATCAAGGACTTTCCCTTCGATTTAAAATACACTGTTACTAGTTTTACACTTACTGCAGATACTGATGATGGTGATATCGTTGAGGCCCCATGTACTGGAAATACCTGGAGCCCAAGTGCCCAGAATGTCATTAAAGGTTTGAAAGCGGGTAGGTTGGTTACTATTGATAATATCCGCGCAGTAGGTCAGGATGGTAGAAGCAGAAAATTACCTTCATTAGTATATTATATTAAATAAGCAATGATGAGAAGTCGTGTTATAAAATGTAGCTTGTTGGTTTTAAGTATGAGTTTGCTTTTTGCAAATGCTGATGCACAACGTACAAGCCGTAAAAGGGCTGCAGCGGCAAATACTCAGCAGCAACCTGGCCAGCAGGTTCAACAACAAAACAACAATACAGGACAGCCTTCCGGATACAATCCTTATGGTAACATTCCTATCAGGGTTGATTCATCTTCTATGGGTTATAATGATTCTGTCATTAAGAAATCCATGCGTCCTGATGCGGCTTTCGATAAAAGCTTCATTAACGAAAGAACGCCTTTACCTTATGAGCACCTGCGTTGGGATGACGCCTTGTTTGCTGAAAAGGTATGGAGAGAAGTCGATCTTAGGGAAAAGATGAATATGCCGTTCCGTTACCAGGCTGAAGATGATAATGGTGACCAACGCTTCATTTCTATCCTGTTAAGAGCTGTTAGAAGTGGTGAAGTCACTACCTTCTCTGATGATCGCTTCACAACTCCTTTGGATTCAGCAGGCGTTAGTGGTATCACTGCAGGCGGACCAGCGGATACTGTTGCTGTAAGAGATGTTAATGATCCTAATAAGATTGTTGAATACCGGGTAACTCAATCCAGTTTTGATCCTAATTCTGTAATGAAATTCAGAATCAAGGAAGAATGGGTATTTGACCGTGAAGCGAGCCGTATGTTCGTTCGTATCCTGGGTATTGCGCCTTTGAAAACTTCTTATCTGCCTAATGGACAGGAGAGGGGAAGTTCGGTTATGTTTTGGGTTTACTACCCTGACTTGAGACCCATTCTGGCTAAGTATGAGGTATACAATCCGAAGAATATGGGTATGGGTCGTATGACATGGGAAGAATTATTTGAAAGCCGCATGTTCAGCAGCTATATCATTAAATCAACTCTGGATAATCCATTTAACAGGACTGTTCGCCAGGCAATTAAAGATCCTATCCTTGCATTGCTGGAAGGTGATAATATCAAGGAACGTATCTTCAATTATGAGCAAGACCTTTGGTCTTACTAATGTTGGTTACATAAAAAACTTAAATCCCGCTTCGGCGGGATTTTTTTATTTCATATGAAGAAATATTTCTAAAAAGGTTAAACACATCTGTAAAAGTTCAACAAATTTCCCCTATTTTTACCTTGGTTTTTCATAGGATATTGGATTTTAAAAACGGGGCTGGATTTTAATCCTGGCCCCTTATTTTTTTTAGAGCTTTCATTTATTCTACCTGTTACACAATTACCTTACTTATAACCGTTTGCCTCACTTACCATATTCGTATGATCATCTAATTTCTTTTGGCTCTTTTATTCATGTTCTTTATGGTAAATGCTTTATTGCTCTTTATCATTAGAAAAGTAATCCTTCACAACCTTGGCTTTTGCTTGCCCGATGATACTTGCAATTTCTTCCAAAGGCTTTTCCCTGATGTTCTTGACAGACCGGAAGGCCTTTAACAGCTGATTAGCTGTACTTTTTCCTATGCCTTTGATATCTTCCAATTCATTCCTGAAAGTTCCTTTGCTTCGCTTGTTTTGGTGGAATGTCAACCCATAGCGGTGTACTTCGTCGCGGATGCGCCTGATCATTTTATGACTTTCTGCATCATATGGAAGCTTGAGCGATTCTTTGTCACCCACGAAAAAAATCTCTTCTTCATTTTTAGCAAGACCAATTAATGTCATGGTGCCAGATAAGCCCAGTTCTTCAATGGCTTCCTGTGCAGCTCCTAATTGCCCTTTACCGCCATCGATGATCACCAGTTGAGGGAAAGGTGATTTTTCTTCATACAGGCGCTTATAACGTCTGTAAACGGCCTCCTTCATGGATGCAAAGTCATTGATGCCCTGTACGGTTTTGATATTAAAACATCGGTAATCCTTTTTACTGGGTTCGCCGTTCTTAAAACAAACCATAGCAGAAACAGGGTAACTCCCCTGGAAGTTAGAGTTGTCAAAGCACTCTATGTGCACAGGGAGCTCAGATAATTGCAGGTCGTCTTGTATTTGCTGTAATACGAACGTCTTATCAGTTCCTTTAGCGGTAAGTCTTAATCGTTCTTTATTCTTGATCTCATTGATGAAGTAATTGACATTTGTTTCTGAAAGTTCAAGTAGTTTTTTCTTGTCACCACCCTTTGGAACAGTCACTGTTACGTCGGGCTCATTATACTCAATTTCAAAGGGAACAACAATCTCTTTGGCCTCACTATCATAAGTGCTTCGGATCTGTGCTATCGCATGCGCTAATATTTCTTCGTCCGTCTCGTCTAGTTGCGCTTCAATCTTTACTGTTTTTGTTTGGATAATGGCTCCATTTACAACCATTAAAAAGTTGAGGTAGGCAGTATCATCATCTTTCTGGAAAGCAAAAACATCCAGGTTTCTCAGAGTCGTACTTACTACAACAGAACGTGCCTGGTAGTTCTCCAGATAATTGATCTTCTTTAGTACCTGTTCGGCTTTTTCAAACTCCAATCCCTCGGCATGATGTTTCATTTCTTGTTTAAAATGCTGAATAACAGGTCCGAGATTTCCTTTGAGGAAGTTTTTAACCTGGCTGATATTTTCATTGTAGTCATCCAGTGACTGGTGCGCTTCACAAGGGCCTTTACAATTGCCCAGATGGTATTCAAGGCAAACCTTGAACTTACCTTTTTCAATATTCTTTTCAGTCAGGTTCAGGGGGCAAGTACGAAGTGGGATGGTCTGTTTGATGAAATTCAGAAGGTCCCTTACCTTACCCACTGAGGTATATGGCCCAAAATACTGAGATCCATCTTCAATTTTTTGACGAGTCAAGAAAACACGGGGGAAGGGCTCATTTTTGATGACAATATATGGATAGGTCTTGTCGTCTTTTAAATTGATATTAAAAAGGGGCTGGAACTGCTTTATTAAAGAGTTTTCCAGAAGGAAAGCATCCTGTTCTGAATGCACTATGGTAAATTCAATCCTATGTATTCTCTTTACCAGCTCATGTGTTTTATAGCTGGAGAGGTTTTTCAGAAAATAAGAGCTAACTCTTTTGCGAATATTTTTTGCTTTACCAACATACAACAAATTATTACCGGTATCGAAATATTTATAAATGCCCGGCAGGTTTGGTAATGTAGGTGCAATAATTTGAAATTCAGATTGGGTCATGATTAGCAATAAGATGAATGGAGCAATTATTCTGCCGGAGCGAATTGGCGCCATGAAACCTGTAGTGTTTTCAGACGCTCTGGTTGTTCTGGTTTTGAGATGCTGGTAATTATCTGGAAACTCTTATCCATTTGCCAGAACATTTTTTTATGAACGACGCTGTCTCCTTTATCATCCACCCAGTCTATGTAAATGGTTTCTACCTTACTGCTATCGCCGCTAGGCGATATGGTAATGTCCTGGCGTTGTATTCCACCATCTACTTTTTTAGGAGAGTAGCTTAACACTACCCGGTTTATGGCATCATCATATAATTTAGTTTCTGTGTATTCATCCTTTAAATCATCTGATGATAAATCCGGTATTGAAAAAAAGTCTCTGGCATAGGTCTTAAATTCTTCTCTCTTGATATAGGCTGTATCAGAGTGGCCATTTTCATTTTGTACCTTAATGATCTGGTAGAAAGAAGTATCTATATGGGCAACCTGGCTTTTTAAAAAGGAAAGAACAGGGAAAAATTCGTTGGGCTCTTCTCCTTCTTTTTGTTTTGATTTACATGAATATAAAAGGGCACAGCATAGCAAAGAGGTAAAAATCAATTTATTCATGCGCTAAAATTAGCACAGACGAGAGAAATGATGAATAATTTGACTGATGAATGATTCAAATGGCGAAGAAGCATGAAAAAGCCCCGCAGCAAGCGGGGACTGTAAAGCAATTAGCCAGGATGTTAGTGGTTATTGAGTGTGACGCCAACTTTTAAACCGAAGTCAAAAAGATTTTCTTTAACCGGATACTTGCTGACAAAGCTGGAAAGTAGTTGGTAGCGCACCTGCGGCCCCACCTGCCAACTTGTTTTGCCAGATGAATAAGATACAAAAGTTTCCAGGTTAGTGTTTATATTCCAGCGGCGGATGAGCCAGGGCAGCTCTGCATAATTTTTATAGTCATTGGTGATTAAATATGCCCTGTCGCCAATGATGTAAGTAGGTTGCAGGCTTGAAGCAACCCCAACATGCATCTTGTTGGTACCTGTCAGCTTCACTTCAACTCCTAAAGGAACTGATGCCTGGAAGTAGTAGTTCTTTAGCCAGTTGGTTTTGCCACCGTTAAAGTTGCGGTAATTGGAAATGGTATTGATCAAATCAACCCGATAGCCATTATTGAGTGCGATCGTGGCAACTTCTGGTGTGTAATTAAATGCTTTGATGTCATAGCGGCTGACATTGAATTGAAAACCTGCCCTAAGTTTTGCGATTGGCGAAATTGTGTATTTAGACATAACGCCTAGTTCAAAGCCTATATTCGGCTTATGTGTAACTGCATTATTCACGTCATATAGCCCAAGGTAGTTGAAGGCTAAAGAAGGTGGCGTCGATGCCTGTACAAATGATTTATTCTCAGAAAGCTTGCGATAACTAATATTAGGGCTGAAAAAGATTTGCCACTGTAATTTTTCTTCTCTCGTGTTGATTTTTGCAATTGCTTCTTCTGCTTTTGCAGAATCTAATTGAACAGGAATATCCTTAATATTTTTACTATACTCATTCAATGGAAAATTATTGGTTAATCCTTTGCTGCTCTGCAAAGCAATCAATTCGTTCATGGCCCCGGTCATCCTGTTGAATGGTACCAGATCTTCCTGCATGAAGGTCAAAAGACTTTGCCTTTCTTCAATGGTTCTGTCGGAAAATATAGGTTGAACAGTTAATAAAGGAATTTCCTTGCTGCCTTTATTAGATTTGAATGATTGAATAGAAGTTTGTTGTTTGTATTTCTTCAGATAGGTTGGGGTTGTAGATGCAATTCTGTGGTGGGGTAATACAGAAGGAATCATTTTGGATGGGCTTGATACTTCGTGGTTTTCAGCAGTTGTGGTATTAAATTCATTCCATACAAAATAACCACCAGCAGAAATTGTCAGAATTAATGAGGCAACAAAAGCAATCAGTCTTCTGCGCCGTTTATTGACGTCTCTTGAAATGTTTTTCCAGACGGCAGAAGAAGGATACATCCGGACCTGGTCAGCATTTTGTTGTAAAAAACGCTCAAAATCATCATGTTTTATCTTTCTCTGCATAATCAGTCAACTATTTTAGGGTTCATTATTCGCCCCCTGATGCAAGCAAATAGATTTGTCTTGGTTTTTGCAGGATGTTCTTTTTGATCAGTATATCTTCCAACATTGCTTTTGCTCTTGTATATTGGCTTCTGCTGGTACTTTCTTCTATATCTAGCAAATCGCTGATCTCTTTGTGCGAAAATCCCTCAATAGCATATAAGTTTAATACAGTTCGGTAGCCGATGGGCAACAGTCTGATGCATTCAACTACCTGTTTAGCCTGAAGTATGGAAGGAATGGTATCCTCTCTTATTTGCAGGCTGTTTGCATGGATCAGGTCAACACTTTCCTTAAACTTTTTGTTTTTTTTCAGGTTATTAATGCAGGTATGTATGATAATCCTTCTAATCCATCCCTCGAATGCTCCCTGGCTTTTGAAAGTGTGAATTTGTGAAAACACTTTGATGAAGCCTTCTTGAAGCATATCTTCTGCATCCTCCCGATTATGAGCATACCGGTAGCAAACTGCCAGCATTTTACCACTGTATTTTTCGTACAATGATTTCTGGGCTTTAGCGCTGTTCTTCAAACAACCTTGTAAAATGGCTTCCTCGGTCATATGGTTTCCGAATGGTTGCCTGTAAGTTAAGACATTTTTTAAAGTAAAAAGCTGCGTAAGTAAGAAAAAAAGTGTATAGGAGGAGGTTAGTTTGGGACATCCAAAAGGGAAAAGAAAATTAAAAGGTGCTGTATCAAAAGTAAATTGAAGGCGTTATGCATTGCATCAATGGAAATTGATTCCATCACCAACCTGAATAATAAGAGGCTGTATCATACATTTGATACAGCCTCTGCTTAAAGTTGAAAACCATTAATCAAAATCAACCAACACATCACCAGTCATTTCTGCAGGGATAGGCAGATTCATCATGGTTAAAATAGTTGGAGCTATATCACCGAGTTTTCCTTGTTTTATTTTTCCTTCCCAATTGCCATCAATGATAAAGAAGGGTACCAGGTTCAGAGTGTGAGCTGTATTAGGTGTGCCGTCTGGATTTATCATATAATCTGCGTTACCATGGTCTGCAGTCAGGAAAACAGTGTAGTTGTTTTTCAAAGCAGCGTTGACTACTCTTTCCACGCATTTATCAACAGTTTCAACTGCTTTTATAGCTGCTTCAAATACACCGGTATGACCAACCATGTCGGCATTAGCATAGTTCAGGCAAATAAAGTCAGCAGAGCCGGCTTCAATTTCCGGAATAATAGCGTCTGTCAATTCAATAGCGCTCATTTCAGGTTTTAAGTCGTAGGTGGCCACTTTAGGTGAAGGAACCAGGATACGTTTTTCACCTTCGAAGGTCTTTTCACGGCCGCCACTGAAGAAGAAAGTAACGTGCGGGTACTTTTCTGTTTCTGCAATGCGGATCTGTTTTTTGCCATTCATTTCCAGAACTTCACCCAAGGTTTTATTCAGGTTATCGTTTTCAAAAATGACGTGTACATTTTCAAAAGTAGAATCGTATTCAGTCATCGTAGTATAATACAATGGCAACTTGCTCATTCCGTAATCCGGATAGTCTGTCTGAGACAGGACCTTAGTGATTTCGCGGCAACGGTCGGTGCGGAAATTGAAGCAAAGAACTGCATCATCGGCCTGAATAGTTGCAACTGGCTTGCCACCTTCTTCTATCACGGTCGGTTTAATAAACTCATCTGTTACACCTTGGGCATAAGCTTGTTGTACAGCTTCAACGCCAGAGGAAGCTTTTTCCCCGATGCCTTTTACCATGGCATTATAGGCCAGTTGGACACGCTCCCAGCGGTTATCGCGATCCATAGCATAATAGCGTCCATCTACAGTAGCTATTTTACCAGTGCTTTGAGCCATATGTGCTTGCAGTTCTTCCATGAAGGCCAGCCCGCTTTTCGGATCGCAGTCGCGGCCATCTGTAAAGGCATGTACAAACACTTCAGTCAAACCTTTTGCCTTGCAAACGTCCAGAAGAGCTTTGAGGTGATTGATGTGGGAGTGAACTCCTCCATTACTTACCAAGCCAATCAGGTGTAAAGCTTTTTTATTTTCCAGAGCGTAGTTGATGGTATCCTGCAGGGTTTTATTCTGAGCCAATTCGCCTTCACGGACCGCTACATTAATGCGTTGCAGTTCCTGGTAAACTATTCGGCCGGCGCCAAGGTTCAGGTGACCTACTTCTGAGTTACCCATTTGTCCTTCTGGGAGGCCAACGGCTTCGCCGCAGGTGGTCAAAGTGGTGTTTGGAAAGCGGGAATATAAGGATTGTACAAAGGGAACATTGGCATTTTGGATGGCATCAGAAGTTTTTACACTACCTAAACCCCAACCATCCATGATCACGAGGATGACTTTACGGTCTTGCATTTTATTAGAATTGAAGAAATTACAAATTTTGTTTAGAGGCTGCAAATCTATGAAAACGTAAAGGTTTTGTTTAAATTACGCCCAATTCGTACCAAACTCATCTGCATGGCACACTTTTCGATCCCTGCAGGCCGACAAACATAATGTATGCAAAAATTATTTGCCCTGACCACGATCAGCTTTTTATTTCTTTTAACCGCATTTACACCTATAAGGGGAATAGATGAAGTGGTAAATGCATTGCGGAAGGGGGATGCCACTGAAATTTCCAAGTACATTGATGATAATGTAGAAATTTCGTTGCCTGGCAAAAGTGATACCTACAGCAAGGCCCAGGCTGTGATGATCCTCAAGGATTTCTTTTCCAATAACGGAGTCACTGGTTTTGAATTGAAACATAAAGGGGAGAATAATGGCAACCAGTATTGTATTGGTACGCTGCTTACGCAATCTGGTAATTACCGCACGACCGTTTATATGAAAACGATCAATGGGAGGCAGTTGGTACGGGAGCTTCGGTTCCAGTAGCCGCGGAATGCCTAGATTAAGTAGGATAAAAAGAAATTGAAGGCCGCTCAACCGAGTGGCCTTTTTCGTGAAGGGATTTTCGAATCTGAATCTGAGGATGGTGGGAATGACGATTGGGGTATTGAGGTTTGGAGTTGGAAGTTTGGAGTTTGAAGTTGAGAGTTGGGGGGCAAAACTTGGAGGATGGGGGTTGGTTTTGTACCTTTAGACTCAGCTCCACCTTACTCCGTTCAAAGCATTGAAGGCGTTCTGCCTGTAGGTTGTTTTCCCCTTATTTAGGAGCATTTGCTCAATTCAGGTCGAAGCATAGTCGAAGGATGGTCGAAGGATGATCGAAGGATGGTCGAAGTAGCCTAGGCTTAGGTACGGCTGATGTATACCTAAAGTACGCCTATGATACGGCTTAGCTATGGAGTAGGTAGGGAGTAATTATGGTTCAGATATGGGTTAAGAAAAGGGAGGGGGGCAAATTCTGTTTCGTGCACTAAGTATACTTGAAGTGTGCTTCAGCTATACACCATCCCTACTTAAGGTATGCTCTGCCGAAGGAAGATATATTGTAAAGCATGGACTTTAAAGGAACTACGTATTATTTTTCTGTTGTTTGTAAAGAGGGCAGCAGTTCAAAATACACAGTCTTATAAAAAAGACGATCTATACTAAATAATCCTGCACGTCCATGGTTAATTTTGGTGTTATGAAGAATTTTGAAGAACAATTGCGCAAATTAGTTGATGCTGCTTTGCTGGAAGATGTTGGTGATGGCGATCATTCGACGCTCTGCTGCATTCCGGCAGATGCAAAGGGAAAAGCTGTATTGAAAATTAAACAGGAAGGTATACTGGCGGGTGTAGATGTTGCAGAAAAGATATTTCGTTTTAGAACGCCTGCCGTTGAGTTTATACGGCATAAAGCTGATGGCGAAATCATGGAAGCTGGTGAGACAGCTTTTGAGGTAGATGCATTTGTGCACACTATACTGCAGTGCGAGCGCCTGGTGTTGAACTGTATGCAGCGCATGAGTGGTATTGCCACACTGACCAGGGAATATACAGATAAACTGAAGGGTTATAAAACCCGATTGCTGGATACACGGAAGACTACACCAAATTTTCGATTACTTGAAAAAGAGGCGGTAAGGATCGGAGGAGGTGTCAATCACCGTTTTGGTCTTTATGATATGATCATGCTGAAGGATAATCATATTGATTACTGTGGGGGCATAGAAGAGGCCATCAACCGGGCACATGATTATGTGCAACGCTACCGCCCGGATCTGAAAATAGAAGTGGAAACCCGCTCTCTTGAAGATGTCAACAAAGTTGCTACCATGGCAAGAGGAAAGGTGTTTCGTATTATGCTTGATAACTTTACTCCGGAACAAATCAAAGAAACGATACACATCATTGGTGAAGATTTTGAAACGGAAGCCAGTGGTGGGATCAACTTACAAAATATTGAAGCGTATGCTGCAACTGGTGTTGATTATGTGAGTGTGGGCGGCTTGATTCACCAGGCGAAGAGTGTGGATTTGAGTTTGAAGGCAGTGGTGGTTTGATAGAGAAGGGCAATGGAAAATATTAAGTTTGTAATTTCAAATTAGAATTTGAAAACTGATGTATGAGCAAGAAAAACAAAAGCGATAAATTCGGATTTGTATATAGTACTGATCCAAACTTTCAATTTGAAGGTGAAGAGCAGGAGCGTCAGGATACTTTGCCTCCACAACAGCAAAAGCTGAAGGTAAAGCTGGAAACAAAGCACAGAGGAGGCAAGACTGTTACTTTGATAGATGGATTTGTTGGACAGGAAGAAGACCTGGAAGATTTGGGTAAGAAATTAAAGAACTTTTGCGGTACTGGTGGTTCGGCTAAAGATGGTGAGGTTATTATCCAAGGTGACCAGCGAGAGAAGGTGATGCAGTGGTTGTTGAAAAATGGGTATAAGAATGCGAAAAAGGTTTAGGCACCAGAAAGTATCGCAGATTTTATATAAAAAGGCTGACCAGTAACACTGCGTCAGCCTTTTTATATAATGCTATTTGCTAATCAATTTTAGGCGTGTTTTGTTTCATCTTTTCGAGCACTTTTTCATATTAATTAGCGGAGAAATTTCTTTTTTTCGTCAAATCGATGGTTTTAATTTCCATTTCTATTGCATTTATTCGCGAAAGGAATTAACAAAAAAAAAGAGCGTATGTACATGTAAGTTAGTTTGGGTTTTAAAGATAGGATATTACCAAAAAAACAGGAGCAGTTGGAAACTGCTCCTGTTTATGTAAAATTTAGAATATGAAATTTATTGACCTTGTGCTAAGCTGTAAGCTTTCTTGTCGTTCCACATATTCAGGAGTTCGAAGGAAGCTATTTTGAATTCAGCACAAAGGGTCACATAAAGACCAATGATATCCAACTGGGTTAAGGCCTGTTCGCTCAAGCCTTCAAAACGAACGTTGTAAAGGTTTACCAGGTTGGTATAACGGGAACCAGTAGGCCAAACTTGTGTACCACGGTTGCTGATGTTGATCAATCTGAACTTAGTACCGCCATGGTGTACACATCTTTGAGCAATCACTTCAGGTTGTTCACTACTTTCGATGAACATATCAACACCTGCAATTTTTTCCTGCTGCATTTCGGTGGAAACCATCATTGGATTTTTTTCCAGTTTAAATACTGTAGGAGTTATTTTTTTGTTGGGCAGGACTTCTTTAGCTCCCATTTGTGGCGTTTTTCCGAAGTTGCTGATGATAGCGTCTGCAAACTCAGTTGTATTCAAAGCAGGTTTGCTACGGTCTCCAAAATCGCCGGTGCGAACGCCCTGCTCGAGGGTGTAAAGCAGTGCATTTTCAATTATAGCGGCGTTTTCCATCAAGCCGAGGTGGCGCAGCATGGCAATACCACTTAACAGTAATGCAGTTGGGTTGGCAATGTTTCTGCCTGCTATGTCGGGAGCTGTGCCATGCACTGCCTCGAAAATGGAAATATGGTCGCCAATATTTGCAGAAGGTGCAAAGCCCAGTCCGCCAACGAGACCAGCGCAGAGGTCGGAGATAATATCACCTTGTAAGTTGGTCAGTACTACTACATCAAACTCGTCAGGGCTAACGACCAGTTTCATTGCCAGATCATCTACGATTTTGTCATCAGCTTTCAGTTCGGGATATTCTTTAGCTACTTCATAGAAGCAATCCAGGAACAATCCATCTGTAAGCTTCATAATGTTGGCCTTGTGCCCGCAAGTAATGCGCCGGGCGTTCTTTTTCCTGGCCATTTCAAATGCGTACCTGATCACCTGCATACTTCCGGGGCGGGTAATAAAGCGGCGACTAAGAGCAACGTCATGGGTAAGCATGTGTTCAATGCCACCATAAGTGTCTTCAATGTTTTCTCGTACGATCGTAAGGTCAATGGGTATGGCTGCCTTGGAAAAAACTGTATCTACTCCGTGAAGGCTTTGAAACACACGTTTATTTGCATATGTATTCCATGTTTTGCGTGCAGTAACGTTGACGCTTTTTACACCTTTACCTTTTGGAGTTTCCATCGGGCCCTTAAATAAAATACCCAATTCTTCAATAGTACGTTGCGCCTCGGGTGTCATCCCGTTTGAGAAGCCTTTGTCGAATACCCATTTCCCCATTTCCACAAATTCATACTTCAGGTCTATCTTATTGGCATCGAATACTTTAAGTACTGCATCCATGATTTCTGGACCTATTCCATCACCTTTTGCAACAGCTATTTTCATATTTGGTATATTTTTTTCGTAACAAAAATAGAGCGTTTGAAGTACGAAAGACTTGTATCGGAACTCAAACAGATTATTTTTACCACAAAAGATTGTGTTATGATAAGCAAGATATCGGAAGGTGTACAAGTTAGTGTGGAAACTTTTTACCAGCAAGATTATTCCAATCCCATGTTATCAGAGTACATGTTTGCATACCGGATAACAATTGAAAACCACAACCATTTTCCAGTGAAACTGCACAGCAGGCACTGGTATATTTTTGACAGCAATGGTGAATTCAGAGAAGTAGAAGGAGAGGGTGTAGTAGGCGTGCAACCTGTGATCAATAGTGGCGAAAACTATCAATATGTAAGTGGTTGCAACCTGAAAAGTGAGATGGGACGTATGTATGGAACCTATGCGATGGAAAACCTGGAGACCAAGGAGGTATTTGAGGTTAATATCCCGGCGTTTGAGATGATAACGCCGTTCAAATACAACTAGAAAAAGGAAGTTTAAGGTGGAAATGGCAGGTGCTTAGTGAGGTGATGGATGATGATTGAATGAGTGATGAATAATGCCATGGCTGGAATTATTTGCTTTTCGTTTAATAGATAAAGACTATAGTATTATAGATAATATCTATTCTATTGTAAGTGTTTGATATTCAGTGTGTATTGTTGATAATTGTTCCTGTTTTTTTCAGTTTTGAATTCCTTAACAAATTATTCGTTTAATCGATTAAACATTTATATATCTTTGTACTGTAATCGAGATTACAATAACGAAGATCAATACTAACCAGGGCCTGATGGCAAGAGTTAGTTCAATATATTTTAAGAGTTTTCATATGGCAAGCAATCGTTAGACGCCCTTTGTTTCTACAAGGGGCTTTTTTGTATTTGATAACCTGTGAGATGATAGATCAATAAACAATTATTAATTACTATTGCGAGTGGGGTATTGTAGAACGTCATAGAGAAACCTGATGAGGATGTACTATAAGAATGATACAGGTGGTATTATGAAATTGTTTTTAAAAGGTATTTTTAATGATTGTTTCAAACATGAAGATTCTAATTTATTATACAATCAATTATCCGCAATGAAAAAGAAGATAAAGCGCATAGCAGTTCTGACTTCCGGAGGGGATTCCCCGGGCATGAATGCCGCCATCCGGGCGGTGGTGCGCACCGGCATCTACTACGGCCTGGAGGTCTATGGCATCATGCGCGGCTACCAGGGGCTGTTGGAAGAAGACCTCTTCAAAATGGAGTCCCGCTCGGTGGCCAACATCATCCAAAGGGGGGGCACCATTCTGAAAAGTGCCCGCTGCAAGGAATTCTACACCCCCGAAGGCCGGAAAAAGGGCTATGAGGTCCTCAAGAAAAATGAAATCGACGGCCTGGTGGTCATCGGGGGGGACGGCTCCTTCAAGGGGGCCTTGAACCTGAGTAAAGAATACGACATCCCCTGCATTGGTCTGGCAGGCACCATCGACAAAGACATCGCCGGCACCGACTTCACCATTGGCTTTGACACAGCGGTCAACACCGCCATTGATGCCATTGACAAGATTCGGGATACTGCCGATGCCCATGACCGCCTGTTCATTATTGAAGTGATGGGCCGGGATGCGGGCTACATTGCCCTGCATTCGGGTATAGCCACGGGGGCGGAGAACATTTTGATCCCCGAGCGGAAGACCGATGCGGAGGCCATCATCACCTCCCTGCAGGAGAAGGAAAGAAGGAAGAAGCTGGTCAACATCATTGTGGTGGCCGAGGGGGATGAGTATGGGGGCATTGAGCTGTACCGCCTGATCAAGGAACGGCTGCCCAACCTGGACACAAGGTTGTGTACTTTGGGGCACATCCAGCGGGGGGGCTCCCCTACGGGACTGGATCGGCTGATTGCCTCTCGGATGGGCTATCATGCGGTGGAGTGTTTGTTGGAGGGCCGCTACAATGTGTTTGTGGGCATATTGAACAACCGGATGAACTATGTGCCCCTGGAGCAGGTGGCCAAACGCAAGGGCCGCATAGCCGAAGAATGGATGAAGGTGGTGGAAACCCTGTCTGCGTAAAGATTGATAGAGGTTCCTAAACGTCTGGATAAATCATAATTGATTATTCATTATTGATTATTGGCTCAATGCAGGATTAGCTGTAATTTTTGAGGCTTCATCATCAATAATGAATAATCAATTTTGTTTTACACGCATTCATTGCCTATTTGGGTCTGTACTTCGCTCCTTCTAAAATTGTTTTGGGTTCTGCCTGCAATATTTGCTGCAGAGACAGGTCTTTATTCTTACCAGCATATTGCTGTACAATGCGCCAGCCAACCCACTGACCAATATTGCCAGGCGATGCCTCGGACATACCTTGTGTAAAAGGTGCTTCTCCCAGGTAGGTTTGGATTGTCGCTGGTTCTATTGTGTACAGGTTTTCATTTTTTACAATATAGCCCCAGATATTTCCTTCATTTTCTTCTACCCAATCCAGTTGCCGTTTTGTATAACCTGTTTTCACGCTATCAGGTGCATCGGGTAAGAATTTGTCCAGCAAATACCAGCTTTTTCCTTTTTCGATCATTTGCTCAATGAACGGTTTACCAGCAGACTTGTCCGGATATATATCATCGGCGATTGCTTTCATGCAATTGGCTGTAATATATTCTTTATCAAACCGGCGGGAAATGTAAGCCGGATATAATTGCTGAACAGCAGGATCCTGGTAGACAGAAAATGTTTTGCCTCCATACTGTTGCAGTCCAATGCCGAGGTATTCAGGAGCCAGTACCGCACCGGGCGCATCTAGCGTGCCTATGAAAGTAATGACTTTTGGAAGGTGGTATTGTGGATAATAATACTTTACATACCTGAAGTTGTTTTCAAGGTCTTCCCCCAGCCAGTCAAGGTCTTTATATTTCTTTTGGAGGGAATCGTAAATGCCTTTGTAGCTTGAGATCACCTGGCGAATAATGGGAAAGTTGGCTGTATCCATTGGGTTGATCAGTAAAACGTTTTGGAAAAAAACAGGATAAAAGCGAGGAAAAGCATTGCGCAAGCCAGCCATGCCCTTTGCCAGATTGTTTGTATCAAGTGTGAAAAAGCTTTTCTCAAAACGTTCTATTTCGACATCCGTTTTAATGTTAGAAACATCAGGCTTATTTTTTCCAGAGTTGCACGACGAAAACAGTATAATAATTGCAATAATCAAACATCTTGTCATAGACCGGTAAACGATAGAATTAGTGATTTATTACTGAACTTTGAGCCGCAAACGTACGATTAACAAATTAACCAGCAGTCCATGAAGATTTACATAGCGCAGCAGAATTATCATATTGGGAATTTTGAAGATAATACCCGGAAGATAATAGAAGGCATACAGAATGCAAAAGAAGCAGGTGCAGACCTTGTGATGTTTTCTGAACTCTGCATATGCGGTTATCCGCCCCGTGATTTTTTGGAGTTCAATGATTTTATTCAGAAGAGCTACGAAAGTATTGATACTATCAAGGAACATGCAGATGAAATCGGAGTATTAGTGGGCAGTCCTGCACGCAATCCAAGGAGAGAAGGAAAAGACCTGTTCAATGCTGTTTTCTTTCTGCACGAGAAAAAAATAAAAGGGGAGGTGCACAAGACACTGCTTCCTACCTACGATGTGTTTGATGAGAACAGGTATTTTGAACCTGCTTTCGATTGGAGTGTGATTGAGCTGAAAGGCAAAAGGCTGGCAGTTACTATCTGTGAAGATATCTGGAATATGGGTGATAACCCTTTGTACAGGATCACACCGATGGAAGAACTGATTGGTCAAAAGCCGGATGTAATGCTTAATCTATCTGCATCGCCTTACAACTATGCACAAGATGTGGTACGTAAAAGTATTGTAGGTGCACATGTGCATAAATACCATTTGCCAATGCTTTACTGCAACACTGTTGGATCACAAACTGAAATTGTTTTTGATGGTGGCAGTCTTGTGTATAATAACAAAGGGGAGTTGGTAAAAGAATTAAAATACTTTGAAGAAGATTATGCGCTTATTGATTTGAATGAGCTCACTGTTGCTGATAATGGTGATGATGGCCGTAGTGGAGGTAATAGTAATGTCAGTTCTCCAAAGGAACCCATCTACAATACAGCTACCAGTTTTTCAGCCAATGAAAAGCAGCAATTAGCAACAGTAGCTTCCCTACCCAATGGAGAAGACCAGGGATTATCTCAAACCAGTGAAGCTCCAGATACAAGGCAAACTTCTGCAGGCACAGCAAGTGTGAGTGAGCAAGTATTCTATTCCGCTACTGAGGTAGGTAAAGGCATGGATACTTTGGAGTACCTGATGAATGAAAAGAATATAGGAGAAATTCATAAAGCGCTTCTCTTGGGTATTCGTGATTACTTCAAAAAAATGGGATTCTCCAAGGCTATATTAGGAGCAAGCGGAGGTATCGATAGTGCAGTGGTTCAAGCATTAGCAGTGGAAGCATTAGGAAAAGAGAATGTACGGGTGTTGCTCATGCCATCAGAGTTTTCTTCCGATCATTCTGTTACCGATGCGGAGGAGTTAAGCCGCAACCTTAATAATGCGTACGATATCGTACCGATCAAAGGAGTTTATGATGGGTTTCTGTCTACATTGAAACCTATTTTCAAAGATCTGCCTTTCAGTGTGGCTGAAGAAAATCTACAAAGCCGAACGAGAGGTAACCTGCTGATGTCTGTAGCCAATAAGTTTGGCTATATTTTACTGAACACATCCAATAAAAGTGAACTGGCAACGGGTTATGGAACACTGTATGGCGATATGGCCGGTGGCCTGAGTGTACTGGGCGATCTCTATAAAATGCAGGTGTTTGCCCTGGCCAGATATATTAATAGAAATGTAGAGATCATACCGGAAAATATTATCACCAAAGCACCTTCAGCAGAACTGAGGCCTAATCAGAAGGACAGTGACAGTCTGCCTGATTATCCAATTCTTGACAGGGTGTTGTATCAATATATTGAATTACGCCAAGGGCCAAGAGAGATCATTGCACAAGGGTATGATGCTGCTTTGGTCGCAAGGATATTAAAACTGGTAAATATGAATGAGTACAAGCGCAACCAGTTTTGCCCAATCATCAGGGTTAGCTGCAAAGCATTTGGCGTAGGCAGAAGGTTGCCTATTGTGGCAAAGTATCTTTCATGATGATAAATGATAATGGGAGCATTTAGAAAATTTTAAGAAATTGTACTAATTCTTTCATTATATATAGCAAATAGCGTTTGAATTTTCGGATACGGCAGAGTATTTGCTAAGGGAAGGGCGATTTAAACAGGATTTCACCAGATAACCTTGCGAACGAATGAATGCATAAAAAAATAGCGGCTCAAGGGCACGCTTTTTATGTATTCATTCGTTTTGCTAGTATCCTAGTAAACTTTTATATAATTAACCTAAAAAATGGTTCAGACAAAAACGGCAGAAGACATCAGGCATTTAAATGAAAGAATTGGTCATGCAAGCAGGTTTATAGATGCACTTCGCGACGAAGTAGGTAAGGTTATCATTGGGCAGTCATACATGCTTGACCGCCTGCTCATCGGGATGCTTAGTAATGGCCACGTTCTACTGGAGGGGGTTCCCGGCCTGGCTAAAACACTGACCATCCGCTCTCTTTCCCTGGCGATACATGCTAAATTCAGCCGGGTTCAATTTACCCCCGACTTATTGCCCGCCGATGTTATTGGTACAATGATCTACAACCAGCAGCGCAATGAGTTTGTTGTGCGAAAGGGGCCCATTTTTGCCAACTTTGTTCTTGCTGATGAGATCAACCGTGCGCCCGCTAAAGTTCAAAGTGCGTTACTTGAGGCGATGCAGGAGCGCCAGATCACAATTGGTGATACCACTTACAAGCTGGATGAGCCTTTCCTTGTATTGGCTACACAAAACCCGCTGGAACAGGAGGGGACATATCCCCTGCCAGAAGCACAGGTAGACCGCTTTTTGATGAAGGTTGTGGTAGGTTATCCTTCACGGGCTGAAGAACAATTGATCATTCGCCAGAATGTGCAGGGATTAACCTTGCCTCCTATTCATCCTGTGGTTTCTATACAGGAGGTGCTGGCTGCCCGTCAAATGGTAAGAGAAGTTTATATGGACGAAAAGGTGGAGCAATATATTCTCGATATTGTTTTTGCTACCCGCAACCCTGAACAATATAAACTTGAAAAGTTGAAGCCTTTAATCTCTTATGGTTCATCTCCAAGGGGTAGTATTAACCTGGCGTTAGCATCCAAGGCTGTAGCGTTTATGAATAGGAGGGGCTATGTGATTCCTGAGGATGTGCGCAGCATCTGTGCTGATGTATTGCGGCATCGCTTAGGGCTTACTTACGAAGCAGAAGCGGAGAATATTACGGCTGATAATGTTGTGGAGCAGGTGTTGCAGAAGGTGAATATGCCGTGATGGAGTTACAATTGGCAAAAGGTTATAAGCAGTAGCAGAAGGCTACCTTCCGTAAATAAATATGAAAACTAATCCAGGGGTGTTAACTACAACGGAAATATTAAAGAAGGTTCGGGAGTTGGAAATCAAGAGCAAGCATTTGGCGAGTGATTTGTTTTCCGGCGAATATCATAGTGCGTTTAAGGGAAAGGGTATGTCGTTTCGCGAGGTGAGGGAATATTATCCTGGTGATGATATAAGGTTTATAGACTGGAATGTTTCGGCCCGTTTCAATCATCCTTTCAGCAAGGTGTTTGAAGAAGAACGTGAGCTGACAGTAATGTTGCTTATTGATGTTAGTGCAAGTTCCTTGGTGGGCACAGTTGGTTCTACTAAGAAAGTGATCAACACTGAAATTGCTGCGGTGTTGGCCTTTGCTGCCGTGAACAATGGTGATAAAGTAGGTGCTATTTTATACAGCAATAAGATCGAAAAGTACATTCCACCTAAAAAGGGAAAGCAGCATGCCTTATATCTTATGAGGGTGTTGCTGGGTATGTCCTCAGAAAAGAAGTCTACGGCGTTGAAACCTGCTTTGCAGTATTTTACCAACACCAACCGTCAAAAGAGTATAGCCTTTATATTGAGTGACCTGGTAGATACTGACTACAGTGATGCATTACGTGTAGCCGGCAGCAGGCATGACGTGATTGGGCTAAAGATCTATGATCGTATGGACATGCATTTGCCTGACATTGGTATGTTGAGGGTAGAAGATTCAGAAACTGGTGCGCAACAATGGGTGGATACCGGGAACAAACTGGTGCGGTATCAGTACGAGCAGGAGTTTTTCAGGTTGACAGCAAATGCCAATGATGTTTTTAAAAAGGCAGGAAGCGATTTGTTGCATATTCGCACCGATGAAGATTATATCAAAGTGCTCAGAAGATTTTTTATCAGCAGAAACAGGTGAGCGTAAGATGAACAGATATTTACTTTTTATACTACTTCTATCCACTACCCATTCTTTTTCACAACGGATCGCTGTTGCTGCAACTGCGAGTGATCAAAATATTCTTATAGGAGAGCCGTTTCAACTTACCCTGGGGATTTCGGCGCCTGGAAATCAAAAGATAGATTGGTTTGATATTAAAGAATTACCGCATTTTGAGATCCTGAGCCGGTCTAAGATCGACTCCCAGGTTAATGGCAATAAAAAGATGCTGGTTCAGACTTTGACACTTACCAGCTGGGATTCCGGTCGCTGGCAGTTACCTAGTTTTTCAGTTCCCAGTTCTAATAAAACAAAGCCGATTGCTGTTGAAGTGTCATTTTCCAACTTTGATCCCAAGCAGCCTTACCATGACGTAAAGGATATTTTGGAAGTGAATCGCCCAGGACAGATGAAATGGTATTGGTATTTAGTGGGATTGTTGCTGCTGGCCGGTTTGTTCTTCCTCCTGTTTCCAGGTAAAAAGAAGAAGAAAGAGGAAGTTTTGAGTGATAGGGCGTATAAAAAAGCGCTTACCCAGTTAGAAGCATTGAGAAAAAAGAATATTGCCGAACAGGATGCCAAGTTGTTTTATTCGGAATTGATCCAGATTTTCCGGGAATATCTGCATCGCCGTATGAACATTCAGTCTTTTTCCAAGACTACAGAGGATCTCGGCAGGCAGCTCGGGCAATTGCAAATGCCCCAAATTGAGTACCAGCAATTACTGGAAGTATTGCAGCTCAGTGACTTTGTAAAGTTTGCACGCTACAAGCCTTCTGAACAGGAGCATGTTACCTCCTATGAAGTCATCAAGAAAAGCATCGTTTCCATTGAAAATATAAAGACAGAAGAGAAACATAAAGAAGTGGTTTAAAGTAATGATTAATTGGTTTCAACATATAGAGTTTGCTAATGTTTGGGTATTGCCTTTCCTGCTGATGCTGCCTGTGATAGCCTGGATGCACTATAGGATGCTGCGTTCGCTGAAGTCAGCTTTTACGGTAACTACAACGACTGCTTTCAAGCAAAAGACTTACAAGAGCTATTTAGTTCACTTGCCTTTTGGGTTACGGCTGCTTGCTGCAGGTTGCATTATTGTTGCCATTGCCCGTCCGCAAATCAAGAATGTGCAAAGACAGACCAAAGGTGAAGGGATCGACATTGTTTTGAGCATTGATGTTAGTGGTAGTATGCTTTCGAAAGACTTTTATCCCAACCGACTGGAAGTTGCCAAGGAAATGGCAGCAGAATTTGTGCGACAACGCCCGGTGGACCAGATAGGGTTAGTTATTTTTTCTGGTGAAAGCTACACCCTTTTTCCTGTATCAACGGATCATACCTCGCTTGTGGAGCAAATAAGAAATTTACGAAGTGGAATGCTGGAAGACGGAACACTCATTGGTGAAGGCCTGGCAACTTCTGTTGACCGGCTCAGGCCAAGCCGTGCCAGGAGCAAAGTAATTGTGTTGCTCACCGATGGAAAAGAGCAACCGCCTGAAAATCGCCTGATCGACCCTATAACCGCTTTAGAAATTGCAAAAACAGAAGGTGTCAAGGTTTATACCATTGGTATGGCAGCAGAAGAGGGCGCCACCGTGGTAGAAAAGGGAGTGGCTGGCAGGCCGACAGTGGCAGGTGGTCTGGACGAAGCCTTGCTGCGACGCATTGCTATGCAAACGGGTGGTGCTTATTTCCGTGCAATAGATAAGCAGAGCCTTCAGGATATCTACCAGCGTATAGATAAATTGGAAAAGTCGGATGTGGAAGTGACTTCAAAGACCAGGTTTGAGGAACAATTCATTTATTTCATAGCTGCCGCCCTGGCATTGTTAGTATTGGAAATGTTGTTGCGGTTTATTTTGCTTCGGCCATTTCCCTAAGAAAGGCTGAACTTTGGAGTCCAAAATTCAAACAAGTTTTCATGCAGGGCATTGTTTATAAATCAACGGGTAGTTGGTATTCGGTCAAGGATGAATTCGGAAAGCCGTGGAATGCCCGCATCAAAGGGGTTTTTAAGCTGGATGACATCACTTCAACCAATCCCATTTCTGTTGGAGATATTGTGGACTTCGAAATAGAAAATGAAGGAGAGAACTCCGGAATCATTACGAATATTCACGACCGCCGCAATTATATCAACCGGCAGTCGCCCCGTGGAAAGCACCAGCACCATATTGTGGCGGCTAATCTTGATCAATCTGTGTTGATTGCTACGATCAAAGAACCCCGTACTTCACAGGGATTTATAGACCGTTTCCTGGTTGCGAGTGAGATGTATCATGTGCCGGCCATCCTGGTATTTAATAAGTTTGACTTGTACAAAGCAAAGGAGCTAGAGAAGTTTGAAGAGTGGAAAGGAATTTACGAAGGTATTGGTTATAAAGTGGTAGCTATGAGTTTAAAAGACAAGACAGGGCTGGAGGGTGTTTTAGATCTATTAAAAGATAAAATTTCACTCGTGAGTGGGCATAGTGGTGTAGGTAAATCATCTTTCATTAATGCTGTTATTCCTGAGAAAGCAATACGCACGCAGGATGTTAGTGGATGGAGCGGCAAGGGAATGCATACTACCACATTTGCCGAAATGTATGACCTTCCGTTTGGCGGTAAGATCATCGATACGCCTGGTATGCGTGAATTTGGACTGGTTGATGTGGAGCGCCAAGAACTTTCGGGATATTTCCCTGAAATGCGCAGTCGACTGAATGATTGCCAGTTTAACAACTGCTTACATGTCAATGAGCCTGGATGTGCCATCAAGGAGGCCGTTATCAATGGCGAGATACATGAAGACCGGTATGTGAGCTATTATAATATTTTGGAGAGTATACAGGAGAAGAGTTGGTAATGGAACTGACAATAAAAAACCCTCAATCTGAAAATTGAGGGTTTTTTATTTATAAAGGTTAAATATAAGATATTGTAGCGGAGCCATTATTCCTATCAGGAGGTAGGCTGGGCAAAGCTGGAAGACTGTTTATTTTTTGTTAGTCTATCTTCCAGTTTTTTGGCAACTTCTTCAACAGCACTATTGTCTTTTCTGCCAGCTTCTGTTGTTTTGGCAGGAAAAACAGAAATGCCATCGTAGATATTGTAATGCAGATTTAGTTGATGCTTACCATAATCAAAGCTCCAGTTAATCTCATAAACATCATCCTGTTTATGTGTGATCGTGACGCGAGGATCTTCACTTAAAATACCTGCTATTTGGTAAAAGCATTTCAAGCTTCCACCGTCAATTACTGCTTCTGTAAAACCGAGTGATGTGTGTAAGGTAAGACTCATAGACTGCTACTTTTTATATAAGACAAAAACTACTTTACTTCCGTTGCATTAAACAAACGTTATGCCTTAAATTTTTTTGCTTTTTTGACACTGCTGCCATCAAGCATTTTTTCTGCACCCACATTTTTTCCATCGCTAGGGCAGCCATATTTAGGCTTGAAAACACTGCATGAAGACAAGAACAAGGCCAAAGCCAGTCCTAAGAATAAAAAACGGGTACTTTTCATGTTAATATGTTTATAATTATAACGTTCATATAGGGAATAAATTGCAATCAAATGAATTACGAATGATTCGTCATTCACCTGGCTTCATTCACTTCTTCAAACCATTGCGCATAACCGACGTAATTATTTGCAATACGGTTGATTTCGCTATGAACTTTCTCGTGTGATACTTCTTTGACCTTTTTAGCTGGTACACCGGCATAAATAGAGCCACCCTCGCAAACTGTTCCTTCCAATACTACAGCACCAGCAGCGATAATTGTATTGCTATGCACAACTGCATTGTCCATTATAATTGCACCCATTCCAATCAAAACATTGTCATGTACCATGCAACCATGCACAATGGCGTTGTGTCCGATAGAAACGTTATTACCTACTATTGTTTTTGTACGCCTGTATGTGCAGTGGATGACAGCGCCATCCTGAACATTCACCTTATTTCCTAAGCGTATGCTGTTAACATCTCCACGGAGAACGGCATTGAACCAAATACTGCATTCATTTCCCATAACCACATCACCGACTATAGTAGCGTTGGGAGCAATAAAGCAATTATCACCCCATTTTGGAGAAATATCTTCTACAGGTAATATTAGAGCCATAATAGTTCTTGATTTATGATATACAATTTACGATATATGATTTTAGTAAATAGGAATGGATGATAATTATCAGTTATTCCAGAGGTTTTTCATCGAAATGCATATATACAACTTTTTTTTCCTGTTTCATAGTGTTCATGGCAAATGGGGGCCGATAATTCGATTGTATGACATCCGAAAGTGTTTCCGATTTTTGCAATCTTTAATACAGGTTCATGAATTTAAGGCAATTGTTTTTACAGCATGTGGCTCAGACCTCGATGGCTCCCCTGGCTTTGGAAATTGTAAGAGCAGAAGGGTGTGAATTGTTCGATGCCTCCGGGAAACGGTATATTGATTTGATAGGAGGCATCAGTGTGGCAAATACTGGCCACCGGCATCCGAAGGTGGTGGAAGCTATCCGCAAACAATTGGATGCTTACATGCATGTGATGGTGTATGGAGAATTTGTTCAGAGTCCCCAGGTGCAGTATGCTCACTTGCTGACGCAGCACCTGCCGTCTTCCTTAAATTCTGTTTACTTCACCAATTCAGGAGCAGAGGCTATAGAAGGGGCCATGAAGTTGGCCAAAAGGGTTACCGGCCGTACGGAGATCATTGCCTTCAAGGATTCTTACCATGGTTCTACACAAGGCGCCTTAAGTATTATCGGCAGCGAGTATTGGCGCAACGCTTTCAGGCCTCTTTTACCGGGCATACAGCACCTGACTTATCACTCTTTTGAGGACCTGGCTTTTATTACGGAGCATACAGCATGCGTCATTGCTGAAACCGTACAGGCGGAAGGGGGGGTCAAACCGCCAACGAAAGAATGGATGCAGGCTTTAAGAAAGCGCTGTACTGAAACCGGCACCTTGCTGGTGCTGGATGAGATCCAGGCCGGTTTTGGCAGAACCGGTAAATTATGGGGTTTTGAACATTTTGAAGTGATCCCGGACATTATGACGCTAGGTAAAGCTTTAGGAGGCGGTATGCCTTTGGGAGCTTTTATTTCCCATGTTGGACTTATGAATCAGTTGGCGGATAATCCAGTGCTGGGACATATAACCACTTTTGGTGGCCACCCGGTTTGCTGCGCTGCCGGTATGGCGGCTTTCCAAGTGCTGCTGGAAGAAAACCTTGTTGCTGGTATTCCTGCAAAAGAAGCTTTACTGAAAAGGCGATTGGAACATCCTGACATAAAAGCTGTCCATAAATTTGGTTTATGGGCTGCAGTAGAATTTGATTCTTTTGAGCAATGCAAGAAAGTCATTGACCGCTGTATTGAAAAAGGTTTGATCTCCGATTGGTTCCTATTTGCCTCCAACTGTTTACGGATTTCACCGCCGTTGACCATTTCTGAAGAGCAATTGGACCGGGCTTGCAGCATTATCATCGAAAGTATTGATGAGATGTAAGCTTTCTTATATAGATTTGTCCTACAGTTTCTCAATTATGCGTCCGGATTATGCACATAAGGTTTTTTCTGATCAACGTAATCGCTATATCTGCCTGTTGGAAGCATTAGCGGCCGACTCTTCTTTTCTCTAGAAACTCACCCTGTTTACGTCCTTACGTAATCAATAGCATATTTTTCCCAGGCAGCTTTTATAAGCCTGTAACTGCTGCTGTTTTATTGATATTTATGATCCCAGGCAAGCCTTTTAAATAAATATTTGCAACATATTGTATATGAATTATACTGACAAAGAGTTGTTAGAACGTTTTATGGACAAAGTTTCTTCACGAGCCAAAACGTTCATTGGTTATCCCGCAAGTTCAGAATTTGATTATAGTGAATTATATCCCTTATTAAAATATTGTTTGAATAATGTTGGAGATCCTTTGGTGGATTCACATTCTGACATGCATTCCAAATATTTTGAAAGGGATGTGATCTCGTTTTTCGCAGAACTTTTCAAGGCGCCTGTTGCCAACTGGTGGGGGTATGTCACAAATGGAGGTTCAGAAGGAAATCTGTATGCATTGTACTTAGCCAGGGAACTTTATCCGGAAGGTATGGTGTACTATTCTGAAGCTACCCACTATAGTGTTCAGAAGAATGTTCATTTGCTGAATATGCCCAGCATTGTCATCAGGGCTACGGAAAACGGAGAAATGGATTACGAGGACCTGAGAGAAACCATTCAGTTGCACCGGCATCGTCCTGTGATCATTCTTGCCAACATCGGTACCACCATGACGGAAGCAAAAGATGATATAGTGCGCATCAGGGAAATCCTAAAGACGTATGCTATAAAAAATTCTTATATCCATTGTGATGCAGCCCTAGCTGGAACATACCTTTCCCTGCTGGATCGATGCCGTTTTGATTTTACCCATGGGGCAGACAGTATCACCATCAGCGGTCATAAATTTATTGGTTCACCAATACCCTGCGGTGTTGTTCTGGTGAAGAAAAATTACAAGGACAGGATTGGCCGTTCGGTTTCCTACATAGGAACGCTCGACACTACTATTACTGGTTCCCGCAATGCCATTACGCCTGTGTTTTTGTGGTATGCTATTAAGAAGATAGGGAAACAAGGCTTGAAAGAAAGAGCAGTGCGTTGTTTAGAACTTGCTGCTTATGCTGAGCAAAGACTACAGGAGATTGGCATTGCAGCCTGGCGGAACCCGGATGCCATTACCGTTGTATTTCCCCAACCTGCTGAAAAAATCTGCAGGAAGTGGCAATTGGCAAGCGAGAATGGTTTTTCTCATATCATTTGCATGCCTGGTGTAACGAAACAACAGATCGATTCCTTTGTCGATGACCTGATGGATAAGGCCAACCAGCAATTTTTATGTGTGCCTGAATATTTAAGTTACAGTATCAATTAGATGAATAGGGGGCATGTTGTTGCCAATTACCTGCATAGGCGGGTGATCAGCTCCTGGTAATGGGGGTACTGTTGTACAAGGTTTTTTTGATCTGCCAATTCAAAGTCGGCAAAATCAAAACCTGGTGCAACAGTACAACCTGCTAACGTAAATTCATTGCCGGGGGCAGGCTCCGCCGCAAACCAGGAACCTGCAGGGACGACCAATTGAAAGGCGGCGCCGCTTCCAATAGTATTGCCCAGGATCATGCATTCATAACTGCCGTCAGGGTGCAGCACATGAATCAATAGGTTACCCCCTAAGTAGAAATGCCAGATTTCATCACTTTTAATCCGGTGGAAAGCTGAAAAGTCTTCCTTCTGCAGTAAATAATAAATTGAGGTTGAAAAGTTGCGCTTGCCTCCAAAGTTGCCCGGCAGGCAAGCCTTCTCAACAAAACCTTCCGACCTGTATACTTCTTTGTAATATCCTCCTTCAGGATGCGGTTGTAAATCCAGTAGTTGTACCATTTGACGGACGGTCATTGGCTATTTGAGTTGAGTGATGTCTTGAGGTCAAGATACAGCTTATTACATGCGATATAAAGACTGGTAAATTTTTATCTTATTTCTGTTTGGTATATCTTTATACTGTTTCAAGTAAATTATTATACTATGGGCCGGGAAAGATCTATTGTACGGAAAGGCAGGACAACCTCCAAAAAATCACCACTTCGCAAAGTCGAGCGGGAGCAAGATGGAGTACATGGTGGCGGGAAAGTGATCTTGTTGGGTGTAGCTAAAAAACCGGAAAGCAAAATGACAACGTTTGAAAAAATTGACCTGGTAGATCATGGCATTCCAAAGAAAGACCTTGAGCGCCTCAAAGAAGTGGCTGACCTGGACTATGATCAACTGGCCAAAGTGCTTTCGGTTACCCGTGCCACCCTCATCAATAAAAAAGGCGAAGACCGGTTTAATACTACCTTAAGCGAGAAGATACTTAGTCTTGCTGATATATATTCCTATGGTTACGAGGTTTTCGAAGATGATCAGCGTTTTAATGAATGGATCTTTCACCCTAACAAAGCCTTAGGTGGTCAAGCTCCTTACGATCTGCTTGACACCCAGTTTGGAAGGGAGGAAATCAAAAACCTGATTGGCAGAATTGATTACGGAGTTTATTCTTAAGTCGCCATGCTTGTTTACCGCCTCGGACGAACCAAATTTGCCCAAGACACATCCGGAGAAGGCGCTCGCCTGTTTGGCGGCCGCTGGAATCATAAACTTACGCCCTGCCTTTACACAGCGGAAAGCCGTGCATTGGCAGTGCTGGAATACACGGTGAATGTCCATATAGACGATGTGCCCCGGGCCTTAAGCATGACGGTGTTGGAAATGCCAGATCAACACCTGCTTACGCTGACTCCTAAAGATTTACCTGGTGACTGGTTGCAATCGCCTGTACCAGCATCTACAAAGGACTTTGGTACCGAACTGCTGAAAAAAGCAGAATACCTGGTCATTAAAATACCATCAGTCGTAATTCCTGAGGAATATAATTACCTGGTGAACCCGTTGCACAAAGACAGTGGCCTGGTAAAGGTTCTTAGTGTTCACGACTTTGTGTATGATGTAAGGATCAAGATGAAGTGAAAAGGCAGGGTGGGAGCTTATATCTGCTTCGCGAAAGCTATGGTATAGAATTGGTGAGAATGATGTAGAACTGAAGTTTTGTTCAACTGACGACATCATCTTCAAAAACAATTCCAAGCATTATGCGAAAACTACTTGCCATAGCTTTTATTTGTCTGTTGGTTTCATGCGGTCGCAAAAAAACTGTAGATGCTGATGATGACATGCTGGCTGCAGCATCAGAACATCCTGGAGAATGGCTCACTCATGGATTAGACTATCATGAAGACAGGTACAGTCTACTTACACAAATTAATAAAGAGAACGTCAATACTTTAGGCCTTGCATGGGTGGCCAGTCTGGAATCAAAAAGAGGCCTGGAGGCAACACCCCTGATTGCAGATGGAATCATGTACCTGACAGGGGTGTGGAGTATTGTATATGCCATAGATGCATCCAATGGGAAGATAATCTGGAAGTACGACCCCAAAGTACCTCCCAAGCATGCTGAAAAGCTTTGCTGCGATATTGTGAACAGGGGTGTGGCTTTGTATAAAGGGAAAATATATTCGGGCACACTGGATGGGAGACTGATCGCTTTAGATGCCGCTACAGGAAGCTTGCAATGGGAAGTGATGACAGTGGATACTACCAAACCATACTCCATTACGGGGGCGCCAAGAGTGGTGGATGGAAAAGTGATCATTGGAAATGGCGGGGCTGAGTTTGGCGTAAGGGGTTATGTATCGGCTTATGACCCTGAAACAGGCAAACTGGTATGGAGGTTTTATACCGTGCCGGGGAATCCTGCGGAACCATTTGAAAACAAGGCTATGGAAACAGCTGCCAAAACCTGGGCTGGTGAGTGGTGGAAATATGGTGGTGGTGGAACTGTATGGGATGCCATGGCCTATGACCCTGAATTGAAAATGTTGTATGTAGGTACAGGTAATGGAAGTCCATGGAACAGAAAATACCGTAGCGATGGTAAGGGAGATAATCTTTACATTTCTTCTATTATTGCGCTCAACCCATCCAATGGCGAACTGATTTGGTATTATCAAACCACGCCGGGCGATAGCTGGGACTTTACCGCCGCGCAGCACATTATACTGGCAGATATAGAAATCAAAGGGCAAAAAAGAAAAGTGCTGATGCAGGCACCCAAGAATGGCTTCTTTTATGTTCTTGACAGAACGAATGGAAAATTAATCAGTGGTGATCCATTTGTTTATACCAACTGGGCGAAAAAAATTGACGAAGGCACGGGCAGACCTATTGAAGAAGAAGGTGTTCACTATGAAACTGTTAATACGGATATTTCTCCCAATTTCAATGGCGGTCATAACTGGCATCCGATGGCCTATAATCCCAAATTGAATTTGGTGTATATACCTGCAAGAGAAAATGCCTCTAATTATGGCCAGGACCTGGAATGGAAATACAATGAAAAAGGTTTCGGAACTGGAAACGGATGGAATCTTGCTATGGGTTCAAATCCTGCAGTGCCTACAAAGACAGATACTGCTACGAAAAAATTTCCAAGAGGAATGTTGATTGCCTGGAATCCTGTCTTGCGGAAAGAAGTGTGGCGCGTGCCGCAAACTGCTGATTGGAACGGTGGTGTTTTAGCAACCGCATCTGATTTGGTTTTCCAGGGAACGGCTGAAGGGAACTTTATTGCGTATGACGGGAGTAATGGTAAGGAATTATGGAAAATAAATTTAGGTGGTGGCATTATTGCCCCGCCGGTCAGCTATATGCTCAATGGTAAACAATATTTATCTGTTGCAGCAGGCTGGGGCGGAGGTTATGGTATGAAGAAAAAATATGTCCCTATACAGACAGGAAGGGTTTTCTCTTTTGTGTTGAATGGAAATGGGAAGATGCCTGCGTTCAATAAAGCGACTTCATCTGCCATTCCGCCTGCAACTTTTACAGCAACTGCAACAGAAGTAAAACATGGTGATGAGTTGTTCAACCGTTATTGTGGTACATGCCATGTGTTGAATGAAGGTGGTGGGGGATTGGCGCCTGATCTGGCTTATTCGGTGCGTCCTACTAATGCCGAGGGGTTTAAAGCAATTGTGCATGATGGTGGATTCCTTCCATTGGGTATGCCAAAATTTGGTGACAGGCTGAGTGAAAAGGATGTGGAGGATATCCGTAAATTTATTTTGACGAAGGCAAGGGAGCAAAAACAGGTACCTAAAGAAGACACTAAATACAGAAAAGAGGATGAGCAATAATGCATTATCCATCGGAAAGTTCAATCCAAACCGGTGCATGATCACTTGTCTTTTGCCAACCACGAACATCACGGTCAACTCCCGCCGCAACCAATCGCCTGTCGAGTTCCGGGCTTAATAAGAAGTGGTCGATACGCAAGCCTGCATTGCGACCATAAGCGTTACGGAAATAATCCCAGAATGTATAAATGGTTTCAATGGGATAGATTTTCCGTAGTGCATCTGTCCATCCCTGTGCTACAAGTGTTTGGAAAGCTTCGCGCGTTTCTGGGCGGAATAATGCATCATCCAGCCAACGTTCCGGTTTATAAACATCCTGTTCTGTCGGTATGACGTTATAATCTCCTGCCAGTACCACTGGTGTCCGGGAAGCCAACAGTTCAGCTGCGTGGGAAGTTAACCGTTCAAGCCAACGCAGTTTATAATCGAATTTAGGTCCGGGGGCAGGGTTGCCATTGGGTAAATAAAGGCAGCCTATGTGTATGCCGTTCACCATTGCTTCTATATAGCGGCTATGTGTATCATCCGGGTCGCCGGGGAGTCCTCGTCTTACTTCTTCAGGTTTGTCATGGTGCGACAGTATGGCGACACCATTCCAACTCTTTTGTCCATGCCAGATCGCATGATAACCGGCGTCCAGTAAAGCTTGCTCCGGAAATTTTTCCTGCGGAGTCTTTAATTCCTGCAAACAAACTACATCTGGGGTTGTTTCAATTAACCAGCGGAGCAATACCGGCAGACGGCTATTGATGCTATTTACATTATAGGTGGCTACTTTCATGTAGAAGAAAATTAAAAAAAGCTTGCCATCTTTTATGTAAAATATTCTGCGATTTCATCTTACCAGAAAAGTCTGCCATGCGAATTGCTCCCCCATTCATTGCTTTCGCTCTTATGAGCCTAGGTTCAGTTCATGCACAATTGCCTGAATTAACCTCATCTGATAAGACTGCGCCGATTGAACTGCAAAAGCTTGATATCTGTGTAAAGATCATTGGTACGAGCTCATCTACTAACTTTTCCATGACTTTTTATAATGCATCTGACAGGGTACTGGAAGGCACTTTCGTGCTTCCTCTACCTGAAGGTGCCAACGTAACACGGTATGCGCTGGATATTAACGGGAGAATGCGGGAAGGTGTTCCTGTTGAAAAGGCAAAAGCTACAGAAGTATTCGAATCCGTGGAAAAGAGAAAGATCGATCCTGGTTTGCTGGAAAAAACTGAAGGCAACGTATTCCGCACCCGCGTATATCCCATACCAGCCCGTGGAGTGCGCAGTATTATTATTGCTTATGAGCAGGAGCTTACTTTCAACAGAAGTAAAAAGCTTCTATATCATTTGCCTCTTTATTCGAAAGATACGGTTGAAAAGTTCTCTTTGTGTATTGATGTGCAACAAAAGGGGGCTGCTCCTGAGTTGCAAAGCAGTCCCATCAGCGGGCTTGATTTTATGCTTCAGAAAGGTCACTATTGCGCCCATGAGCAACGGGAGCATTTGGTCATGGACAAACCCCTGGATATCAGTATTGCCAAGCTCAGCACAGAAGTAGAAAGCTTTGTTCAAAATGAAAATGGAGCATACTATTTCTATCTCCAAACATTCCTTCCCACTTCAACAAAGGTTAAAAAGCTACCTCAAAGGCTGGCAGTTGTTTGGGACAACTCCTTAAGTGGCCTTTACCGCAATACAGAAAAGGAGATCAAGCTTTTGGAAGCCTACCTGAAGCGATTGGGTACAGCAACTATCCAGTTATATACTTTAAATAATACTTTCAGGCTAGCAGGTACTTATGAAGTCAGGGATGGCCTTTCTACATCATTGAGCGGTCTGTTACAAAAGATAACTTATGATGGTGGAACTGATTACTCTGCAATCAGGTTCCCAGATGCAGATGAAATCATACTGTTTACAGATGGTCTCAGTACCTTGTCGGACGAAGGAAGCCTTTCTGCATCTCATGTTGTATATACAGTCACAACTTCTACAAAAGCAAATTATAGTGTGCTTAGAAGTATAGCGGAGCAGAACGGCGGTTCTTTTATTAACTTATCAAGCAGTTCAATAGAAGAAGCGATAGGCGGGCTTACCAATCAATCGCTGCGTTTTTTGGGTATCCGCAAGAATAAGAATGTTGTGGAACATTATCCTTCTACTCCTACAACTATTTATAACGGTTTTTCTATGGCTGGTAAACTGGATGAAGCGCCCACTTTGATTACTCTCCAGTTCGGCTATGGCAAAGCAGTGGCATTTGAAAAAGAGGTGCAACTAGACTTTGATGAATACGAAATAGAAGAATGGGACTTCAGCAAATTAGTTGCTCAAAAGAAAATACAGGAACTGGAAAAGGATTATGATCATCATAAAGATGAAATACTGCACTTAGGAAAACAGCACTCTATTGTAACACAAAACACATCCTTGTTGGTATTGGAAGATGTGATGGATTATGTACGGCATCAAATTGAACCACCTTTGGAATTACGCAGCGAGTACAAGCGATTGCTCAGAGAAAGTCGAGATGAATTATCCAGGAATCAGCAGAACACGCTGGACAATGCCATAGAATACAGCAATTCACTTTGGGAGTGGTATAATACTTCTTTTCCTGTAAAGAAAAAGCTTATTTCTAAATTCACGGGTGCTGAAACTATGGATCATGCCACATCCACTGTGGATACAGCCATTGCCATTAAGGCTGACGAAGAGAGAAGGGTAGAATATGTGCCTCCACCACCTTCGGCCCAGGAAGAAGCTAATAAAGAACGGGAAGCATTATCACAACGTATCGATATTTCCAAGCATGAGGAAGCCGCTACTCAAAGGGCTTTGCAAGGGAGAGTTGCTGGTTTGAGTGCCGCAAGAGTTCAAATGAATGAAGTTGTCGTAGAAGGTCATGGGACCAGAATAAGAGGTGTTTCCTCCAATACGTCAAGTAATAGAAATCAGCTGGTTATTGTTGACGGGAAAGTGGCTACATCTCTACCTCCACAACAGCAGATAGAGCGCATAGAAACAATGGAGCCGAAAGCTGGGATTGCTGTTTATGGATCAAGAGCCATGAACGGAGTACTCCTGGTTACTTCAAAAGGCGCAAAGGAACGTGAAGAACCCCAAATCAAACTGCAAGAAAAAGCTTCTTCGGTTGAATACCTGAAAATGTTATCCAAAACACCCCGCAACCAGCAGTATCAAGTGTACCTTGAATTGCGTGATAAAAACCTTTTGAATCCGACTTTTTACTATGACATAGCCAACTTTTTCCTGAAGCAGGACAAAGCATTGGGGTTGCAGGTATTAACCAATCTTGGTGAGCTGGATTATCAGAATCATGAATTGCTGAAGCTATTAGGCTTTAAGCTAAAAGAACAAGGAGAACCGGATATTCAACAATTTGTGTTTAAGAAAATTTTGCTCTGGAGGCCACAGGAACCACAAAGTTACCGGGACTATGCACTTGCTTTGGCAGAAAAGGGAAACTACCAGGCTGCGTTGGATACATTATACCTGGCACTGACAAAGGAATACAATAGTGATGTCATGAATAATTATGAGGGTATTGAAGAAACTATTGTGACAGAGATCAATCATCTTATCAGTAGATATAAGTCCCACCTCAATACATCAGCTATCAATAAAAAGCTGATTTACTCAATGCCTGTGGATATACGGGTTGTGCTTAACTGGAATATGAATGATACAGACATTGACTTATGGGTTACAGATCCCTCAGGTGAAAAGTGTTTTTATAGTCAAAAAGAAACCCGAATAGGCGGGCGCATATCCGATGACTTTACCGATGGCTATGGTCCGGAGCAGTTCCTTCTGAAAAAAGCTCCTAAAGGAAAGTATAAGATACAGGTGGACTATTATGGTGAAAGTGGGGTAAAGGTTGCAGGTAAGACAACCCTGCTTGTTGAGGTGTTCACCAACTATGGGAGAAGCACAGAGCAGCGGAAGGTAATTACACTTCAACTGGAAGGGGGAGAAAGGGATGGTGTTTATGTGGGTGAGTTTTTGTTTTAGGTGCTTTAATCGATTTTTCCTGTTTCCGAAAAATAATTTTTTGTCAGGCAACTCCTTGTGTGTAAACTGCATTTATCATTGTATAAAATCATTAAAACTTTTCTTTCACAATGAATGTGCTGGAGTTGGTCAAAGAAGCAAAGCAGGGAAGCGTCGCTGCACAGAAGTGCTTGTTTGACCTGTTTTCAGACAAGATGATGATGGTTTGCCGTCGCTATGTAAAAACTATAGAGGATGCCGAAGAATTGATGTTGGATGGATTTTATAAGTTTTTTAAAAATATACATGCTTTTCAGTACCAAGGGGATGCGTCACTTTATGCATGGCTTAAAAAAATTATGATCAATGAATGCCTGATGTTTTTGCGTAAAAAAACGGGATTTACCATGGTAGCAGAAACTGTTGCTGAAGAAGTGGCATTGCAGGAAGATGTATTGAATCAATTATCAGCTGCTGAAATTTTTAACCTGATTGTTCAATTGCCGGTTGGGTACCGTACAGTTTTTAACCTGTATGCAGTTGAGGGCATGTCGCACAGGGAAATTGCAGAACAGTTAGGTATTGCCGAAGGGACCTCCAAATCGCAGTTAAGTAAAGCAAAAACCTTATTACAAAAAATGTTGTTGCAAAAAGGAGTAGATTATGTCGTACGAAAAACCCCATGATTCCTTTCACTGGAAACATAAATTGGATGAGTTAGACCATCTGCCCAGTGAACCCCTGGCCGATAAAACGGCAGCCTGGGAAAGGCTACAGGAGCGTATGCATCAGAAGCCCCGGAAAAGAATAGCTATTTCCTATTGGATGGTTGCCGCCTGTTTGTTTTTGGCTATAGGAGTTTCCTGGTTCATGATGGATCAAAATGACCCAGGCTTCTCAGAAGAGGGTGAACAACAAACAGGTAAAAAGCCGGTTACTGTATCTATAGAGGTAATTAATAAAAATGATTCGGTTGCAAATAATACGAAAGTGATGAATAATAGGAAGTCATTAATTATTGCCGAAGTAAAAAACAAAAAGCCAGGTCATACACTCATGGAAACTGCTTCAAAAGGTGAAGAGGTTAAATTAAACCAGGATACAGTGATTGAATCATTACCAGAGATAACAAACAATACCACAAACTACATAGATACCGCTGCAGCAATAGCAGTTTTGCCAGTGAAGAAAAAAATGAGGGTAGTACACATCAATGAATTAAATCAGCGTGAGGAGGAAAATCAGTTGGCCAGGAAAAATGCAGCTCCAGCATTTCAAACAAGGCCGTTTACACAGGATGATGGTCTGATCAGCATTTCACGGAACGCATCTGATAACCTTATCAAAATAAAACTCTCTCCTTCAAACTAACACAATATGAAAAAGATGATTTGTTTTTTGATGCTGTTGGCCAGCATCACAGGGATCGCTTTTGCTCAAAACAACACAACAAAAACCGATAAAACCTTTGAATTGCCACCCAATCATGCTCATAGAAGATTCTTCATTGATTTGGATAAAGGGAATAAAATGCAGATCGAAGTAAGTGCTATGGAGGATTTGAAGCCATTCCTCAAAATGGATTCTGTGATCCGGGTTTTTCTCAAGGACCTGGAACCATTAAAGGATTCATTAGGCGATGAACTATTGTCCAGGCTCATTGATTATATTGCTGACTCTTCAGGAAGAAAAAAGATCCGCATCCAGCAGTTCAAACCAAAGGGCTCCAGCTTTCTTGTACAAGATGGGGAAGTGGCCTCCTTAAAGCTTGAACAGGATACAATCAATTTCATAGGCACAGTTTCCATTATAGCCAAGTACACGTTGCGAAAAGCTTTTACTACATCCAGGACTTACCGGATCAGCTTTTATGTTAATAATCTATCGGATCTGGTTTCGTATACTGATGGCCGCTTGAATCAAAAGATGCAAGTATTGCAAGATCATGTGAACAACACCTGGGTCACAACTGCTAAAAAGAGTGAGGCCTATCTGAAAGAGGACCCTTCTATAAAAGCCAGGTTGCCCAAGGGATATGTTGCCGGGGGCAACTATCTAAACATCCGCTTTTCAGTAGATGTACAGAATTATAAAAATTATTTTGTGCCCTCCTTTAGTTTAGGTGCGGGACTCATTATCTCTAAGAGCTTTTTTAAGCGGGATATCGTTCTTTCGTGGGATCCTAATTTTTTCTTTTCCAAGGATAGCGCAGGTAGTTTGAAAACTTACCGCAATGATTTTTTGACACTTACCTGGGGTCAGGGGTTAATAAGAGATAATGAACCAAGAAAAGAATCCCATTTATTATTCATCATGTCCTTAGGATACCTAGTGCATAGATCCGGAAACTATTTTGATAAAAATACATTCCGCATGGGAGCAGGCCGGCTTTCCTTATTTGAAGGAAAAACAAAAATAGAACCTGCTATGTATTTTAATCATTTCTTTAAAGGAGTTACTCCTGGGTTAAGATTAATTCAGAGTTTCTAAGCGTTTATCCATATTGTTTTGCCAAAAGATTATTGACAATCAAACTATTTTCTCGTTCGGTTAGAATTTATTAATTACACATGAACTGAGCATTTCCTCTGTATACAACTCAACTTCCACAGGAAATGCCAAAAGCGTCGGTTGGCGGCAGTTTCCGGCAGGTAAATCTGCCCCGTGGTTATTCTCTTCAAATAAACAGGAGTAGTGTGGACCTAGTGAAGCAATAGTAGTGAAAATGATAAGTTGGACATTTAATAAATATCTGAATCCTCCCTGTTGGTTATTTTATGCGTATATTAATAGTATAAAGAATACGCATGCTTACCGAACAGGAACGCCTGCAAAACGATGCATGGCGAAAATGGGGGCCCTATCTTACCGACAGGCAATGGGGAACTGTAAGGGAAGATTATAGTATTCATGGCGATGCATGGGAGTATACAACGCATGACATGGCACGGAGCAAGTGTTATCGATGGGGAGAAGAAGGTATTGCCGGAATTAGTGATGATCAGCAGTTATTATGTTTTGCTGTTGCGTTATGGAATAAAAAAGATCCTATTCTCAAGGAGCGGTTATTCGGACTTACTAACAGAGAGGGAAACCATGGTGAAGATGTCAAGGAATTGTATTACTACCTCGATGCTACGCCTTCTCATTCCTACCTGAAAATGTTGTATAAATATCCTCAGAAGGAATATCCTTATGCACAATTAATTGAAGAAAACATTCGACGCACCAGACTCGATCCTGAATATGAACTCCTGGATACAGGTATTTTTGATGATAACGAGTATTTTGATGTATTTATAGAATATGCAAAGGCGGATGTCAATGATATACTGATCAAGATTACAATTTATAACCGTAGTCAGCAGGAGGCTTCCTTGCATGTATTGCCTACTGTATGGTTCCGTAATACATGGGCTTGGGGCTATGATTCTTATAAGCCTCTATTATTGGCAGACAACAAAAAGAATATCTTTATTGACCATAAAAAGCTAGGAAATTATACATTATACCAAGAGGCAGATGCACCCCTTCTTTTCTGTGATAATGAAACGAACCTGCAACGCCTCTATAATGTAACCAATACTTCTCAATATGTAAAGGATGGTATCAACAATTATATTATTCATGATAATGTTAATGCTATCAACCATACCTTCGGAACCAAAGCATCCGTCAACCATGAAATCACTGTAAAAGGGGGCGAGCAACAAGTGATCCGCTTGCGTTTGACTAATGTTGATGTAATAGATCCTTTTAATGGTTTTGATGCCATAATGCAAAACAAGATCCATGAGGCAGATGAGTTTTATCAAAAAATCCAGGAAGGCATCGTTTCTGAAGATGCTAAGATGGTTCAGCGGCAGGCTCTTGCTGGCATGGTGTGGAACAAACAGTTTTACTACTATGACGTTTACCAATGGCTAAAAGGCGACCCTGCACAGCCTAAGCCTCCTGCTCAGCGCAAGCATGGCCGTAACCACGAATGGAAACACCTGAATAATGCCGATATTATTTCTATGCCGGACAAATGGGAATATCCCTGGTATGCTGCCTGGGATTTATGTTTTCATTGTGTGCCCCTGGCCATGATTGATAGTGCATTTGCCAAGCAGCAGTTGTTGTTATTGACAAAAGAATGGTACATGCATCCAAATGGACAGCTGCCCGCTTATGAATGGTCCTTTTGTGATGCAAATCCGCCAGTACATGCTTTGGCCGCATGGCATGTGTACCGGATAGACCAGCAAAACAATAATGGTAAGGGTGACTTACAGTTTTTAGAATCCATTTTCCATAAACTTTTATTAAGTTTTACCTGGTGGGTCAACCGTAAAGACCACCAGGGTAATAATATTTTTGAAGGAGGTTTTTTGGGGCTTGATAATATTGGTGCTTTTGACCGGAGTGCCGCATTGCCTACAGGAGGGTTCATTGAGCAGGCGGATGCCACCAGTTGGATGGCCATGTATTCACTCAACCTGATGAGAATAGCATTGGAACTTGCGCTTTCCAATCCGGTGTACCAGGATATGGCTACCAAGTTTTTTGAACACTTTTTATACATCGCCGGAGCCATGGACAACATTGGAGGGACAAGGGACGGCTTATGGGATGAAGATGACCAGTTCTTTTATGATGTATTGATGCTGCCTAACGAAAACAGTTGTCGAATAAAGCTGAGGAGCTTGGTAGGGTTGATGCCTTTATTCGCGGTAGAGATCCTGGATCATGAAATTCTTGAAAAAGTGCCCCAATTTGCCCGCCGTGCCAGATGGTTTTTAAATTACCGTCCCGACCTTTCCAACCTTGTTTCACGCTGGGAGGTAGAAAATAAGGTTCGCAAACATTTGCTTAGCTTATTGCGTAGCCACCGTATGAAAGCCATACTGAGGCGGATGTTGGATGAAACAGAATTTCTAAGTGCATATGGCATACGGTCATTATCCAAGCACCATGAAAAGACTCCATACCAATTTCATGTGAATGGCGATACCCTTTCTGTGGCATATACTCCTGCAGAAGCATCTTCTAGCATATTCGGTGGCAACAGCAACTGGCGTGGTCCCATCTGGATGCCGGTAAATTATTTGATTATTGAAAGTCTGCGACGTTTTCATTATTTCTATGGAAATGATTATAGAGTGGAATATCCTACAGGTAGCCAGCAGTATTTGACGCTGGGTGAGATTGCAGATGAATTATCTCAAAGACTTTCTAGCCTTTTTTTGTTGGATGGTGAAGGGAGGCGGCCTGTGTTTGGGCAATATGAGAAGCTGCAGAACGATCCGCATTTCAGGAATTACATCTTATTTTATGAATACTTTGATGGCGATAATGGGAGAGGAGCCGGGGCAAGTCATCAGACGGGGTGGACGGGTTTGGTAGCTAAGTTGCTGCAGCCCAAGGTGGATCTAGTGAGGGCGTTGGATGAACGGAAAGAGGTGAGTAATTTCGTAGGTAAGCAATAAAATGAAAACAGCTGGAGTGAAAGCCCCGTTAACTGAAGGCAAGAGCAGTCAAAACACAGATGATTATAAGTTGATGTATACAATTCCAACACTTCCCGGATCCAGCGGCTCACCTGTGCTCGATGAAAAAGGTAGGCTGGTGTCTGTAAACTTTGCCGGGATCAGCTATACACAAAACTTTAATTACGGCATTCAGCCAGGTAAGATCAGAGCGTTTTTAAAGAAATGTGATATAAGTATCTAGGCTATCTATTAAAAATATTTCACTTCTTCTTACTTATTAAAAGGCCTTTTGCAATCACATAGAAAAATTTTCCCTTCAAATTTGGTAGTTACCCATTTTTCTTATTTACTTTGTATTACAAAGTGCTTTTTATGAGTTTGGAAAGTCAGCCATTGGAGACCTTACAGGACATTCGTCGCATTATGCAGCGCTCCTCCAGATTTATTTCACTGAGTGGACTAAGTGGCATCGCTGCCGGCGCCTGGGCTTTAATTGGGGCCTTCATAGCTTATGACTGGATTGATGAGTACTATCAACAATATAACAAGTCTGGATATTCCGGCGCTGCTTTTCAACATTTGAAATGGAGCCTGGTGTTTCTGGCAGGCGCAGTTCTTGCTGCGGCTTTGGCTTCAGCCTTTTTCTTTACCTGGCGCAGGGCATCGCAAAACAACCTGCCTGTTTGGGACCATACAGCAAAAAAGCTGACCATCAACATGCTGATCCCTTTGGTCACCGGGGGACTGCTGATCCTGGCAATTTTGCGGTATAATGATTGGAGTTATGTGGTTTCTCTCTGTCTTATATTTTATGGATTGGCCCTGGTGAATGGTAGTAAATATACTTTGAGTGACATCCGCTACCTTGGTCTGCTGCAAATCGCTTTAGGACTGATTTCTACCCAGTTTATCGGGTATGGTTTGTACTTCTGGGCTTTTGGCTTTGGCGTGTTGCACATGATCTATGGCTTTGTGATGTGGTGGAAGAATGAACGTCATCCTGGTGTACATGTTTGATTGTTGGCAAGAGTTTGAATGATAATAAAAAAGTAATGGCAGTATCAAAAAACCCGATATCTGGTCTGAATAAAATATTTGACAACCGCATTCGCCTGGGCGTTATGAGTGTGCTGATGGTGAATGAGGAAGTGAGTTTTAATGACCTTAAGCAGATGCTGGAAGTTACAGATGGCAACCTGGCTACTCACATGGTAACATTGGAAGAGAATGGATTTATTAAAGTGCACAAGGGTTTTATCGGGCGTAAGACCAATACTACCTATTCTATTACCAAAGTGGGGCAAAAATCATTTGCAGATCATCTTAATGCATTGGAAAACATGATCAAAGGAGTAAGGTAATTTTTTTTGCACTTACACTTTGAAATACAAAGTACTTTTTAATATATAAAAACTGACACACATGGAAAGCTTCGCACAAAACATTTGGTCCAAAAGTAAATTGCTGGTTAAAGGCCTGATCATTGGCCTGTTGGTACTACTGTTAATGATTCCAACTTTTTATGTCCAGAACCTCATCAAGGAAAGAGAAGAACGTCAAAAGGAAGCCATAGCGGAGGTTAGCTCTAAATGGGCAAGCAGGCAAAACATTTCAGGTCCGGTAGTTGTAGTACCTTACTGGAAGGCGGCAGGTGATACCTCCAAAAGAGTGCAAACAAAACACTTTGCAACATTCCTGCCTGATGACCTGAACATCAATTCTGTAGTATCACCGCTGGAAAAGCATAGAGGGATTTACAAGGTGATGCTCTATACTTCCAAAAACGATATATCTGCCACCTTTAAAGAAATCAATCCACAAAAGCTAAACATATCACAGGAAAACATTTTATGGAATGAGGCATTTGTAAAAATGTATGTTACCGACACTAAGGGGCTGAATGAAGAGTTGGTGGTAAAGTGGAATAACCGTCCTTGTCTGATGGCACCTCAAACAGAGGCTGAAGAAGTTGCCAGTGGCGGATTGAGTGCACCATTGAATCTTACAAAAGCTGAAGATTTCAAAAATGTAAAAGTATCAGCTACGGTTGATCTGAGTGGGTCTGAGCAATTATTGTTTACGCCTTTTGGAAAAATAACCACTGTTAATCTGCAGTCTTCCTGGCCACATCCTTCTTTTACAGGTAATATCCTACCACAGAGTTCAAACTTAAAAGAGAATGGTTTTAGTGCGACCTGGAAAAGCCTGGCCCATAAGCGCAACTTTCCGCAGCAATGGAAGGATGGGGCTTACGTTGTTGGTGACCAGGATGGACGTTCGGTTGATCATGCTACCACTACAACGCCTGTTGGCAATGGTATCAATACCAGTTCTGCAGCTTTTGGGGTCGACTTGTTTGTGCCGGTTAGTGGTTACCAGAAGACCATGCGTTCGATCAAGTATGCTGTTTTATGCATCCTACTCACTTTTGCAGCTTTCTTCCTGATCGAGACCACACAGAAGAAGTCGGTACATCCTTTTCAATACGGATTGATTGGTTTGGCACTGATCCTGTTTTATACATTATTACTTTCTTTTTCAGAATATATAGGTTTTAATGCTTCTTACATCATCGCATCCCTGGCTACAATTGGCCTGATCGCCTGGTTTGTCAATGGTATCCTGACATCTTCGAGGCTTACTACTTTACTGGCAATGGTACTCCTGCTCATGTACACTTATATCTTCACCCTTTTGCAACTACAAGATTATGCGCTTTTATTGGGTAGTATAGGTTTGTTTATTACACTGGGTGTGATCATGTCGTTTACAAGGAAGATGCAATGGTAAGGAGGTATGTATGAAGATTAAAATGATTTTGCCTGCGCTTACTGAAGCCAAGAGCCCATACTGGCGTCCGATCAAGTACTCTTTATTTCCACCCTTAGGCCTGGCTACACTCGCTGCTTATTGCAATGCTGAAGATGAAATAGAATTGCAAGATGAACATGTAGAAGTGCTCAACCTGGATGATGAACCGCAATTGGTTGTCATCCAGGTATATATCACCAATGCTTTTAGGGCTTATGCCCTGGCGGATCATTACCGTAATAAAGGTGCTTACGTTTGCCTGGGAGGATTGCATGTATCTTCCCTGCCAGACGAAGCTCTACCTTATGCCGATAGTATTTTCATTGGGCCGGCGGAGGATACGTTTCCTCAATTTTTAAAGGATTTCCGAAAGGGTGATGCCAAGCGCGTGTATGTTAATTCTAAAAGGGACATTGAAGGTATACCGCCAGTCAGGCGTGACTTGATCAAACGACATTTATACCTTGTTCCGAATTCAATTGTTGTGTCGCGCGGTTGTCCCCACCATTGTTCTTTTTGTTATAAAGATGCTTTTTTTGAAGGCGGTAAGTCGTTTTATACCCAGCGGGTTGATGCTGCACTGGCCGAAATAGATCGTTTGCCAGGCAAGCATCTGTACTTCCTTGATGATCACCTGTTAGGCAATTATAAATTCGCTTCAGCTCTTTTCGAAGGGATGAAAGGAATGAATCGTGTTTTCCAGGGAGCTTCCACTATTGATGCCATTTTACGTGGTGACCTTATTGAAAAAGCTGCAATGGCTGGGTTGCGCTCGGTTTTTGTCGGCTTTGAGACTTTAAATGAAGCTAATCTTCATCAAAGCAATAAGAAGCAAAACTTGGGAAAAGACTACCAGTCAGCTATTGAACGGTTGCATTCCCTGGGGATTATGATCAACGGCAGTTTTGTATTCGGACTGGATGACGATGATAAGGATGTATTCTCGCGTACTGTTGATTGGGCAGTGCAAAATGCGCTCACTACGGCTACTTTTCACATTCTTACACCTTATCCTGGTACTGCTTTATTTAAAACAATGGAACAGCAGGGCCGATTGCTGCACCGAAACTGGGATCAATATGATACCCGCCAGGTAGTGTACAAAACTGTAGGGTTATCTGCTGAAGAACTAAAGAAAGGTTATGATTGGTCATACAAATCATTTTATAGCTGGAGTAATATTATGAAAGCCAGCCTGCAGCACGAAAATATAAAACACAAGATCAAACATTTCACATATGCAGGTGGCTGGAAAAAGTTTGAACCCCTTTGGAACTTTATTATCAAGACAAAAGGGCTGAATGGAATGCTGCCATTGCTGGAAGCAATCTTATCTAAAGTAAATAATCGCGGGAAGGAAGTAGCTACTCCTTTCCCTGCAATTGCATAAAACCTCTAAACAAACCATCATGAAAACAATCTGGTTTCGTCAATATGGGTGGATCTATATTCCTGTTCATTATGCAGGATTCCTGATCACACTGCTGGCTATTATTTTCCTGGTGCCTGTATGCCTGGCTATTATCCGCAATGGACATTCAGGAAGCGACGACCTGTATCAAATGTTTGTCTATATCACCTGCACCGCATTCTGGTGGAAATGGATTGCCGATAAAACAAGTGTATAGAGATGATTAGATCGGCAATGAATAACTGGCAATAGTGAATTATTGAAATTTGTACTTATAATTATTAAAATGGAACGAAGAAGGTTTTCGACAAAGGAAAGGCTCAGCAGCTTCGTTTATGCCTGGGCAGGTATCAAAGTTGCTTTACGGACTGACCACAACACCTGGATACATTTAACACTTACAATACTAGCTTTTGGCCTGGCAATTGCTCTGAAGATCGGCAGGATAGAATGGATGGCCCTGGTTATTGTGATAGCCATGGTGTGGACGGCTGAATTGTTCAATACCGTTATAGAAAAGATTATGGATTTCCTGTCAACAGAAAAGCATCCCCAAATAAAGATTATCAAAGACATGGCGGCGGCGGCAGTGCTGGTTACGGCCTTGGCAGCTGTTGTTGTTGGTTTACTCATTTTTATTCCTAAACTATTGTGATTCATGAATTACCTGATTTCCAAAGTGCCGTTTCTGCGCCGCTTTTATTTCGAACAATCTGAATTAAACCGTACCCTTTTGCTTTCCTGCCTGTTTAGTATTGTGCTGGTTTGCATCAGAGGGGTATATGCCGATAACTGGCGGTACATTTCACTGATATGGAATCTCTTCCTGGCATTTGTTCCCTATTGGATTTCCAATGCCGTTAGTAAGCGTGATGTTTGGAAGCAATCAAATATAAAGTTCTTTGCTTTTTTAACCTGCTGGTTGCTTTTCCTGCCCAATTCTTTCTATATTATTACAGATCTTTTTCACTTACGGCAAAACGTTTCGATACCTCTTTGGTTCGATCTGGCGCTGATCTTTTCTTTTGCATGGAATGGATTACTAATGGGCGTTATATCTGTTCGGCAAATTGAAAAAGTCATAGAGAAAAAATGGGACATTGAAACAGGCATCTGGTTTTTATATCCCATTATGCTGCTCAATGCTTTGGGCATTTACCTGGGGCGTTACCTGAGGTTCAATAGTTGGGATGTTGTAACCAATCCCTCTAACCTCATCGATGAAATCAGGTACCTGCTGGTGCACCCTATCCGAAACAGGTTTGATTGGGGGATGATCTTTTGCTATGCAGTTTTAATGACTCTGATTTATGTTACGGTGAAGAGAATCAGTAAAGCGATTTGAACGACGAATTGAAAGAATGGCGAATCGTTTGAAACAAAAGTAAAATTGGGTGGAAGCTTATCCGAACTGCATGGAGAAAGCTGAGCCTTTACCTCGCACGGATTGTACCTGCAATGTGCCCCGGTGAAGCATGACAATTTGTTTACACAAGCTCAAGCCGATGCCACTACCATTTTTTTTGGTACTGAAGAAGGGGATGAATATTTTATCCAATAATTCTTCATGTATTCCGGAACCATTGTCAACCACCTTGATTGTGATCTTTCTATTGAGTGATTGGCTGGCAGTAAGAATAATCTCCGGGTTGGGTTTTTCTTTTACTGCTTCAATAGCATTTACTACGAGGTTGATCAATACCTGTTCTAGCAGGTTTGGATCAGCTTCCAGGGCCAGGTCGGGATTCTTTAAAATGATCTCAAGCTCGATATTCTTTTGCTCAAAAGTAGGTTCCATTAGTTTGTGGATGTTGGCAAAAAGATCGCGGATGTATACCTTTTGCAGGTTCAGGGTTGTGATCTTATTTAAGTTGCGATAGGTTTCTGCAAACTTGAACAATCCTTCACTGCGGCGCTTGATCGTATCTATACCTATTTCAAGGTCTTCCAGTGAGCCATCGTTTGCACTAATCTGGCTGGTTGAAAGATGCAGTCTTTTCTTGAGGGTTTCAGCCAGGGAAGAGATGGGCGCCACAGAATTCATAATCTCATGGGTCATGACGCTCAATAGCTTCTGCCATGCTTTGGATTCAGTTTCATCCAGTGCTTCGTTAACGTTTTGGAAGGCAATCAGTTTGTATTTTTTGTTATCCGTTTGAAAAGCTGTAGCTGATAATAATATCTTGAAAGTCTCTTTCTCCAGGTGGGCTTTTGCGATCTTGCTTTCGCCAGGTTGCAGGTTTTTAATGTCAGTGTACAAGTCATGGTCTCTCCTTGCTAGCGAATGAAATGTTTTGAGATAGGGCAACTGCAGCATTTTTTTTAGCGACTCGTTCATCCACCCGATCTCACCGGTTTCCAGGTCATAAGACAGAATCCCGGTCTCTACCAGTTCTAAGATCTTCTGCAGGTATTGGTATTGCATTTCTTTTTCTTTACTGATGATCTTGAATGTGGTATTGATTTCATTAAAGCCTTGGTGCAATGTTTGTAATTCTGAGGGCGCATGCTTCACTTCAAAGTAACGCGAGAAGTCGCGGTAGTGAACAGCTTCAACAAACTGAGAAAGTTCTTTCTGTGCTTTTCTTTGGAAGTTGATGAATTCGATTACCTGGTAAATGATCAGGGGGATGATGAAAACTAAATATATATACCACTTATTAACCAGCAGATAAGCTGCGGCGGACAATAAAATGAAGAGCAATAAAACACGTAGCACAATGCGCCACTCAAATTTTTTATATATCATACTTATTTAGTCTTCTGTATAAAGCGGTTCGGGTGATCCCTAGTTCTTTAGCAGCTTTGGAAATATTACCACTGTGCTTTTCGATAACGCGCAGAATGGTATTCTTTTCTACAGCACTAAGGTTGGTTTGCAGAGGTTCTTCCTTTACTAATGTTGCCGATTCGATTGGGGAGAAGATAACGTCATTTGCCTGCAGTGTATTACCATCTGTCATGATCACTGCTCTTTCAATAGCATATTGCAATTCGCGCACATTACCCGGATAATGGTACTGCATTAATTTTTGGATCGCTCCTTCATCAAATTCCATAGCTGGCTTCAGGTATTTGTTGGTGTATATTTTACTGAAATGCTTTGCCAGCAGGATGATATCATTGCCCCTTTTTCTGAGTGGTGGGACAACGATTTCCACAGTGTTGATCCTGTAAATAAGGTCTTTGCGGAATCGACTTTCATTAGCCAGGTCAGACATGGGTACATTGGTAGCACAAATCAGGCGGATATCAATAGGAATGGGTATGTTGGTTCCTAAGCGGGTTACCTGGCGGTTCTGCAATATGGTCAACAGTTTTGCCTGCTGATATAAGGAAATATTGCCAATTTCATCAAGGAAAAGTGTACCGCCATTGGCTGCCTCAAACCTGCCTTGCCGGTCTTCACGGGCGTCGGTAAATGCACCCTTCTTATGTCCGAAGAGTTCGCTTTCAAACAGAGATTCAGTAAGTGCACCTACATCTACTTTGATAAAGGGTTGCTTTGACCGTAAAGAATGCTGGTGTACTGCTTTGGCGATCAGGTCTTTCCCGGTTCCGTTCTCACCAAGTACCAGGATGTTGGCATCAGTTGGCGCGATCTTCCGGATCTTGAAGAATATGTCCTGCATGGCCTCTGATTCACCGATCAGCTCGTTGCCAATGACCGTGTTGCTCTCTACAAGTAATTTACTTGCCGTGTTTTTATTGTTTTTATATGCTTCTGTTATGGTCGCAAGGAGCTTTTCATTGTGCCAGGGTTTAACTACAAAGTCAAAAGCACCTTCCTTGAGCGACCGGATGGCTAAGTCAATATCGCCATATGCAGTGATCATGATCACTGCCGCATCAGACTTGAATTCCCTGATCTTTTTTAACCAGAAGATGCCTTCGTTTCCTGTATTGATCGAACTATTGAAGTTCATATCCAGAAGGATGACATCAAAACTTTGGCGAGCCAGCAAGTTGCGTATGTTCTCCGGGTTCTTTTCGGTTACAACTTCTTTTACTTCTGGCCTCAGTAATAAACGAACTGCTGTCAGAACATCAACATCATCATCAATGATTAATATACAGGCATTTTTTAGCGACATGGTAGAAAAGTGGTTGCTTCAACGAATCTACAACTATACCATTATTGTAAGGACTTGTAAATGAGCGGCAATACATTTAATGGATAAACGGTAGTGTATCAAAAGCGGACAGTATATGTGCAGAAATGAACGTCTTTGTACACAATGGAATTGTTAAGTGGTTGAAAATGAATCGCGTTCAACATTGGTATTATTGTGAATGTTAGAATGACGAATGATTCGAATGACGAATCTGGAGAGAAAATGATATTGGAAAAGTATTGAGCGTTAGACTACTTTCTATTTTAAAATTAAAACCGTGGATAGAGTTATTACAAAAAAAAGGTGGAATCAAAAGAGGATATTGACCATGGCAGGCATTATAGCTATTTTAATGCTCCTTTTGGGAAGCTGGTACTTTACGTCAGGGAAAAGCCGTTTAAATGTTGATCCTGAACGGATAACCATAAGTGAAGTAAAGAAGGGGACCTTCCAGGAATTTATTCCTGTAAACGGTATTGTACAGCCTGTGGCAACTATTTACCTTGATGCATTGGAAGGAGGACGAGTAGAAGAAAGATTTGTTGAAGATGGGGCTGTGGTGAAAAAGAACCAACCTATTCTTCGTTTGTCAAATACAGACCTGGAGTTAAGCCTTGCCAACCAGGAGACGGCTGTCTTTGAAGTGTTGACCCAAATGCAGAATACAAAGAATAATGCTGTTCAAAATACCATCCAGCAATTAAATCAAAAGGCAGAGGTTGAAAATGCTTTGACCGAGGCTGAAAGAATATACAAGTTGAATAAGTACTTGTATGAACAAAGGGCGCTTGGTTCACAGGAATTCAAATCTTCTGAAAACAACTATTATTACCAGGTAAACAGAAAGAAGCTAAATGACAAAACGCTACAGCAGGATGAGATCTCCAACAAACAACAGATCAACCAAATGGCCGCTTCTTATGCACGTATGCAGAATGCATTGTCGTTGATGAGAAGAAAAGTACAGGATCTTGTAGTGAAAGCTCCAATTGATGGGCAGTTAACGTCGCTGGATGCAGAAATCGGCCAGTCGAAAAATAAAGGAGAGCGTTTGGGACAGATTGATATTTTGAGTGGCTACAAAGTGCGTGTTGATATAGATGAGCACTATATTTCCCGCATCTTCATCGGGCAAATGGGAGAAGTATCTGTTGCCGGTAAAGACTATACGTTGAAAATTAAAAAAGTATATACACAGGTCAACAATGGCCGCTTCCAGGTGGATATGGATTTTATTGGTGCCACACCTCCGGGCATACGCAGGGGACAGTCGTTACAAATAAGATTAGCCCTGAGTGATGAGACAGAGGCATTGCTGGTAGCTAAAGGAGGGTTCTTTCAACAAACTGGTGGCAACTGGATCTTCAAATTGAGTGATGATGGGAAGAAAGCATATAAGGTTGATGTACAACTTGGACGTCAAAACCCTGATTATTATGAAGTGTTGAGTGGTTTGCAGCCGGGAGATAAGGTAGTGACTTCCAGTTATGAAAATTACGGAGATATGCAGGAATTAGTGATCAGAAAATAGATGATAGATGGGAATGACGAATGGGTATTTCAGAATGAGAAAGTTTAAAACTACAAACAGAATTATAAAACCAACGTTATGTTCAAGTTTGTTTTGCTCCTATGTTTATGTGTGACCAGTATTTGTACAGATGCGCATAAAAAAGCAAGCTCTCAAATTCTTATCGAATCTGATTCGGGAGTATTGCTAGATGAAGTAAACTTCATTTATCCTTTTATTGTTTTTAAAAATTAACACACTGCAATAAATAACAACAATGATAAAGATCACAAACCTGGAAAAAATATACCGGACGGAAGAAGTCGAAACAGTTGCTCTCAATAAACTTTCCATGCAGGTAGCTGAAGGGGAATTTGTTGCTGTAATGGGCCCATCGGGTTGCGGCAAATCTACACTACTGAACATACTTGGTTTGTTGGACGACCCGGATGGAGGCAGCTTTTTATTCAATGGCATTGAAGTCTCCCGCTTTAATGAGCGGAAAAGAGCCGATTTGCGCAAAAGGAATATCGGCTTCGTATTTCAAAGCTTTAACCTGATTGATGAACTGACAGTTTTTGAAAATGTGGAACTCCCCCTGATCTACCTGGGTGTTAGCACTTCGGAACGCAAGAGCAGGGTGGAAGCCGTATTGGATAAAATGCAGATCATGCATCGCCGCAATCATTATCCACAACAACTATCGGGAGGTCAGCAACAACGCGTGGCAGTCGCCCGTGCTGTGGTTAACAAACCCAAATTAATCCTGGCTGATGAACCTACAGGTAACCTCGATTCCAGCAATGGTAATGAAGTGATGCAACTGTTGACGGACCTGAATGAACAAGGAACTACAATAGTGATGGTTACACACTCTGAACATGATGCCCGTTATAGTCACCGCATTATCCGTATGCTGGATGGACAAACCGTATTGGAAAATTTAATGGTATGATGGGAATGACGAGTGATTCGAATATAGAATGACGAATATAGGGGGAGGTGAATAAGTTTTTTATTGGTAAAAGCAAATCCATGATAAGTAATTACATAAAAATTGCCTGGCGTAATGCAGTCAATAATAAAGTCTTTTCCTTTATCAATATTTTCGGACTGTCTATTGGATTGACCTGTTGCCTGCTCATTTCCATGTACCTGTTCAAAGAGTTCAGTTATGACAGGCAGCATGCTTTGGGCAACCGTCTTTACCAGGTGGGTACCCTGAGTATCATGGAAGGAAAAGAGGACCGCTTTGCCACTACACCTGCACCACTGGGACCTACCATGCAACAAGAGTTTGCAGAGGTAGAAAGCACCGTACGATTGTTAAAAGCCTTCCAGGATGATAAAACGCTTTTCCAATATAAAGCAGGCAAAGACATTCATTCGTTTTATGAAACTTCCGGATATTTTGCTGATCCAACTTTCTTCAGATTATTTTCTTACCAATTCAAAGAAGGCAACCCTGAAACAGCATTGAATGAACCCAACTCTGTAGTGATCTCCGAAGATATTGCCCATAAAATATTTGGTAATGAGCTTGCCTTGAATAAAACGGTTCATATCAACAGCAACACCAGTGGTGCTTATGATTTTAAGGTTACCGGCGTATTCATTCCTTCTAAAACTCCTTCTCATATTGATGCCAGGTTTGTCATGTCGATGCAGAGCGGGGAAGTGGGCCCATGGCTAAAGAAACTAGATGACCTGGCGAATAACAACCTGTTCTATACCTACCTGTTGTTAAAGCAGGGTGCTAAGCCAAAAGCTTTGGAAGTTAAATTTGATCCTTTCATTCAAAAGTATGCCGGGAAAGAACTGCAGGCGTCGGGACGTGGACGCAAACATTTCCTGATACCAGTAAAAGATATTCATTTGTATGCGAATACTGGAGGTAATGTTACACCTGGCGGCAGTGTCAGTTACTTATATCTTCTTTTTTCTATTGCCATTGTTACCCTGCTGATTGCCTGTGTCAATTTCATGAATCTTTCCACAGCCCGTTCCTCAAAGCGTGCCGTAGAGATTGGTGTCAGAAAGGTGTTGGGCGCAGAAAAAATAGCATTGGTACAACAGTTTTTGTGGGAAGCTATACTTCTCTCCTTGTTAGCCTTTGTGGTTTCACTGGTAATGACAACCCTTTTGATGCCCCTGTTTGAACAGGTGGCAGGAAAGGATTTTACTTTCTCGATACAGCAATATGTTTTGTTGATTAGTGGCTTTTTACTCATCACATTGATAGCTGGTATTATTGCTGGTATTTACCCTGCTTTTTACCTGTCCGCATTCAAGCCTGTCAAAGTGTTGAAAGGACGGTTTTCCAATTCCCTTTCGGCTATTTCCTTCAGGAAAGTATTGGTGGTTTTTCAGTTCGTGATCTCAGTTGCCCTTGTGGTTGCGTCCATCACGATCAGCAACCAGATGCGTTATCTTAGAAATAAGGATCTGGGTTTCCAGAAAGAGCAACAAATTGTTATTCCTTTACGCACATCAACAGCCAAACAGATCTATCCATCCTTAAAGAATTCATTGAATGCGAGCAGCTCTATTTCTTCTTCAGGGGCTTCTATCTTTTACCCGGGAATAGACAATGTAATGGATTGGCTCATGTATAGGCAGGGGGATGCTTCTGACAATACGAAACAAGTTTTCATGAACCGCGTTGATGACAGCTATTTACAAACGCTTGGCATTCAGTTGGTGGCAGGCCGGTTATTTTCTAAAGAATTCCCGGGTGACACAGCTAACCGGATCATATTAAATGAACAGGCTCTTCATTCTTTTGGATTCAAAGATCCTGAAGATGCTATAGGAAAGAACCTCATTATGGCCTGGGCTGGACGAGAAATGTTATATCCCATTGTTGGCGTCGTTAAAAACTTTCATTTTGAAGGATTGTATACGAAAATTGGAGCCTATGGCTTTTTGTTAGGTCATTCGCGGGACTATGGCTATATGATTGCTCATGCCAAAACCGGAAACATCAAAACTACACTGAGTAGTATAGGTACAGCATGGTCTACACTCAATCCAAACGAGCCTTTTGAATACAGTTTCCTGGACCAGGATTTTCAAAAGAACTATATAGCAGAAGAAAGGCTGGCAGCGCTTATTCGCTACTTTACTGTCATTGCCATTTTCATTTCCTGCCTGGGACTCTTTGGGCTAACTACATTCAGTATAGAACAACGTACCAAGGAAATTGGTATCCGCAAAGTGTTGGGCGCAAGTGTAGCGGGTATTGTATCGCTGTTGTCGAAAGATTTTTTAAAGCTGGTTGTTATTTCCTTTCTTGTGGCATCTCCACTTGCATGGTATTTTATCAACCAGTGGCTCCAGGGCTTTGCTTACAAAACACCATTTACGATCTGGATAGTGCTGGCCGGTTGCTTAGTAGCTTTCTCTATTGCGTTTCTCACTATCAGTATACAAGCTATCAAAGCAGCTATTGCCAATCCGGTGAAGAATTTACGAACCGAGTAAAATGTATTTATGCTGCAAAACTTTTTCAAGGTAGCCATTCGAAACCTCATAAGACACAAAGGTTTTTCCTTTATCAACATTGCAGGGTTAACATTCGGCCTTACTGCCTGCATGCTCATTACGTTGTTTGTATGGGATGAAAAGCAATATGATCGGTTTCTTCCAAATGGAGAACGGGTTTACCGTATTTACAACGAGAGCACCAATAATGAAGGTGTACGAATGCTGGCTCCTGTGCCTCCCATGTTTGCAACAACATTACAGCAGGATTTTCCCGCAGTAGAAAAGACAGCCAGAATCATGATGCAGCCCGAATACAGCCGCCTTTTTGAAGCCGGAAAAGTAAAACTCTATGAAGCAAGCGGTTTTTATGTGGATTCTACCTACTTCGATATCTTTCAACTTCCGTTCAAGTATGGTTCGCGAAAGGACGCTTTGGATGATCCTGCATCAATTGTGATCTCAGAGGAAATGTCTCGTCGGTTTTTCGGCAATGACAACCCTGTTGGAAAATCATTACTCATGGAAAAACAACCTTTCTTTGTAAAAGGTGTATTCTATAAGCATCCAAAATTTCATTTGCAGTTCAACTATTTGGTGCCTATGGCTGCTGCGGGTATACCTGCAGACCGTATACAAAGCTGGCGCTGGCAACAGTTTTATAGTTATGTGAAAGTGAAGAAAGGCGCCGATGTACAAAAATTAGAAGCCGAGTTCAAGAAAACCGTAGCACAAAAGACAGAAACTTTTAGAAAAGAAGACAGGATGACATTCAATCCTTTCTTTCAGCGTTTGGAAGATATTCATTTATACTCAGCAGACTTCAAGTATGATATGTCTGTACGAGGTAATATCACTTATGTGAAAGCATTGACCATTATAGCTGTCTTTATACTCCTCATTGCCTGTTTTAATTTCATCAACCTTGCAACCGCGAAGTCATTACAAAGAGCCAAGGAAGTAGGTGTTCGGAAATCCATAGGCGCTAACCGTAAACAGCTGATGATACAGTTCACTGGTGAAACGATTCTTCTTGCGTTCATCAGCATCCTATTTTCAGTTGTGCTGACTTTTCTATTTCTTCCACTTTTGAACCAGTTTACGGATAAACAGATATCGTTTCCATTATTTACCAACCCGATTGTATTGCTATTACTGTTTCTGCTTACTGTGCTTGTGGGCGTGCTGGCTGGCTTTTATCCAGCCCTGGTATTATCTGGCTTTCATCCTGTAAAGGTGCTCAAGGGCAATGTGGTCAGTGATGTTTTGCCAGGCAGGATTCCATGGTTGCGGCACGGATTGGTTGTGATTCAATTCACATTATCTGTATTACTGATCATCAGTGCGCTGGTTGTTTACAGACAGGTAAAGTACCTGCACAACAAAGACCTGGGCTTTTCTAAAGAACAGATCATGTTCTTTCCAATGAGGGGTGATCAGCTCTTCCGGAATCATGAGTCATTCAAAAATGAACTGCTTCAATCACCAGGTATTTCATCTGTTTCTATCGGCTATGGCTTTCCTGGCGATGCCGTGGCTGGAGATCAGATCATTGTGCCTCGTAATGGTGAACAAAAGATATATTCAGCTACACACCTGATCGTAGATCACGACTACATCAAAACATTAGGCCTGCAGTTAGTGGTTGGTAGGGACTTTTCAAAACAGATCAAAACAGATAAAGATGAAGCTTTTATCATCAATGAAACAGCTGTTAAAGAGCTAGGTTTTGGTACTCCTGGTAGAGCACTGGGACAAACATTATTATGGCCTACATGGAATGATCAGCGTCCTGACTCTCTAAAAAAGGGGATGATCATTGGTGTTGTGAAGGACTTCCATTATAAAAGTTTATACGATAAACTCGAAACCGCTGTGCTGCATATATATCCGGATGCTTATTGGAAAGTAGCCGTAAAGATGAAAGCTGCGGCCATTGATCAGAGCATTCAGCATGTAAAGCAGGTATGGAATCGCTATACACCTGATTATCCTATAGAATACAACTTTTTGGATGAAAGCTTTGGCAAGATGTACAAAGCAGAAGATAAACTCAAGGCCTTAGTGTGGGTATTTACTGCTATAGCCATAAGTGTAGGATGCCTGGGATTGTTTGGATTGGCAGCTTTTGCTGCAGAGCGCAGGAAAAAAGAAGTTGGCATTCGCAAGGTCTTAGGTGCGTCAGTAAGAGGTGTTGTCCTGCTACTGTCGAAAGACTTTGTCAAGCTAGTGCTCATTTCATTATTGATTGCTTCACCGGTAGCCTGGTATTTCATGAACCAATGGCTGCAGGATTTTGCTTACCGGATTGACCTAGGATTGTGGGTGTTTGTCGTTGCAGGTGTTTCTGCCCTTATGATTGCATTGATAACGGTAAGTTTTCAGGCAATCAAGGCTGCTATTGCCAATCCGGTGAAGAGCTTGAGGACAGAATGAGGGGAATGACGAATAGATGATAGATGAATTTATAAACTCATAAAGATTTAAAGATGTTCCGTAGTTATTTTATCATTGCCTGGAGGAACCTTATAAAAAGTAAAGGTTATTCCCTCATTAACATTGGCGGGCTCGCGATTGGTATGGCTGTGGCCATCTTAATTGGCTTGTGGATCTATGATGAATTGTCCTATAATAAATACCACAAGAATTACGACTCCATTGCGCAGGTAATGCAAAAGCAAAGTTTTAATGGTGAGCAATCTACTCAGATTTCTCTGCCACGTCCATTAGAATTTGAGCTGCGCAACAAATATGGAAACAACTTCAAACACATTGTGATGTCCTTTTGGGAGGGGGATCATATCTTATCTGTAGGTGATATAAAAATTTCCAGTACAGGAAGATTTATGCAGGCTGGTGCTCCTGAAATGTTATCATTGAAAATGATAAAAGGTACGTGGGCAGGCTTGAAAGATCCTTCTTCCATCATGTTATCAGCCTCCGTAGCCAAAGCGTTATTCGGCGATAAAGATCCTATGGATAAAATGATGCGAATCAATAACCGCATGGATGTAAAGGTTACAGGTGTGTACGAGGATCTGCCCTATAATACAGAATTTAAAAACGTAAAGTTTCTTTCATCATGGGATTTGTGGATGGCTAATAACGACTGGATGAAAAATGCCAGGGATAAATGGGGTAATAATTCTTTTCTCATTTACGTGCAAATACAGCCCAACACGACATTTGAAAGTGTTTCTGAAAAAATCAAAATGTCAAAACAGCAAAATGTGGATGCAGAAGATAAGAAGTTTAATTATGAGATATTCCTGAATCCCATGAGCCGCTGGCACTTGTACTCTGAATGGAAGAATGGTGTCAATGTGGGCGGACGCATTCAATTTGTCTGGATGTTTGGTTTGATTGGCCTTTTTGTGTTATTGCTGGCCTGTATCAACTTCATGAATCTGAGCACAGCCCGTAGTGAGAAGAGGGCAAGAGAAGTTGGTGTTCGTAAAGCAATAGGTTCCATGCGGTACCAGTTGATCAGTCAGTTTCTAAGTGAATCATTTTTGGTGGTTGTCCTTGCTTTTGTACTGGCAGTGATCATTGTCGCAACCTCTTTATCATGGTTCAATGAACTTTCTGATAAAAGAATAACCATGCCTTTGGCAAATCCATATTTCTGGCTCATAAGTCTTGTTTTTATCATCATAACGAGTCTGCTGTCTGGAAGTTACCCGGCGCTATACCTGTCTTCTTTCAATCCGGTCAAAGTTCTAAAAGGCACCTTCCGGGTAGGACGGTTTGCATCGCTTCCCCGTCAGATTTTAGTGGTATTACAGTTTACTGTTTCAATTGCCTTGATCTGTGGGACTATTATCGTTTACCGGCAGATACAACACGCAAAAAACCGGCCGGTGGGATATGACAGAAATAGTCTGCTAATGATACAAATAAAGTCACCTGATTTGGCAGTCAAGTCTACTATTATAAACAGCGAACTGAAAAATTCTGGTGTTGCTGTTGAAGTAGCTAAATCTGGCAGTCCTTTAACAGGCGTTTGGTCAAATAATGGTGGTTTTGACTGGCCGGATAAAGACCCCAATAAAGTTGGTGAATTTGCCACAATATGGATTACACATGATTATGGCAAAACTGTTGGCTGGCAAATCAAAGAAGGCAGAGATTTTTCGAAAGAATTCGCAACAGATTCAATAGGTCCTGAGCCCGACTCTACAATAGCCTACAGCATTATTCTCAATGAAACAGCCATTAAGTACATGGGTTTAAAAAATCCTGTCAATACAATTATAGATTGGGACGGTTACCCTCTAAAAATAGTTGGAGTTGTCAAAGATATTGTGATGGAGTCGCCATTCCAACCTGTCAGGCAGACCATTTATCTGGTGAATTATAGCGCAGCAGATAGCTGGATCAATATCAAGATCAATCCAAACTTAAGCGCCGGCCAGGCCCTGGCAAAAATTGATGCCATTTTTAAAAAGCTGGTGCCTGCAGTTCCTTTTGATTACAAATTTGCGGATACGGAATATGGGCTAAAGTTCGCAGCTGAGGAACGCATTGGCAAACTGGCTTCAGTTTTTGCTGTCCTCGCCATATTTATTTCCTGCCTGGGATTGTTTGGGCTTGCCTCATTTATAGCAGAAAAGCGCACAAAGGAAATTGGAATTCGCAAAGTGTTAGGAGCAACCGTTTATAACCTATGGAAAATGCTGTCTGTCGATTTTGTTGTGCTGGTCATTATTTCCTGTTGTATCGCAGTTCCGGTTGCCTATTATTTTTTGCATGGATGGTTGCAGAAGTATGAATACCGTATAGAGATCAGTTGGTGGATATTCGTTCTTGCCATACTGAGTGCACTATTGATTACTTTATTGACCGTAAGTTACCAGGCTATCAAGGCTGCCCTTGCAAACCCTGTGCAAAGTTTGAGAACAGAATGATGCGAATGACGAATGAATCGAATGACGAATGTGATGATGGATGATGGATGATGGATGATGGATGATGGATGATGGATGATGGATGATGGATGATAGATGATAGATGATAGATGATAGATGATAGATGAATCTGTAAACTTATAAAGTTATAAAGATGTTCCGCAATTATTTGAAAACCGCGTGGCGTTATTTGCTGAAAAGTAAATTACATTCAATCCTCAACATTGCAGGACTTGCAACAGGCATGGCCGTTGCTTTACTGGCCGGATTATGGGTTTGGGACGAACTTTCGTACAATTCCAATTTCAAGCATCAATCGCACCTGGCTCAGGTGATGCTGAACCAAACATATAAAGGGGAAACTTATACTGGGGAAACGATTGCCATGCCTTTGGGTGATGCACTTCGAACCCAATATTCTGGTGATTTTAAACATGTTTCCCTGGGTTCATGGAATAATGAACTTATAGTGGCTGCAGGAGATGTAAAGTTACCTAGCAGAGGTATGTGGGTACAGCATGAATTTCCTGAAATGTTCACGCTTAACATGGTAAAAGGCCGGCGAGATGTTTTGAAGGATCCTTCATTCATTCTGCTGTCACAATCACTTGCCAAAGCTCTATTTGGCAAAGCTGACCCAATCAATAAAGTAGTAAGGATCGATAACAGGCTCAATCTGAGCGTTGGAGGCATTTATGAAGATTTGCCCCATAATTCAAGCTTTTACGATGTGAAATTGCTATTGCCCTGGGGTAACAATGAAAACTGGCTGGGCAAACAGACAGCGTGGAGTAATCACTGTGGCGTGTTATTCGTGCAATTAAATGAGGGGGCTGACATTGATAAAACTACTGCAAAAATTAAGAACGTTCCTACTCCTCATATAAAGGATTTTAAAGAGGAGATCATGCTGCATCCCTTCAGCAAGTTGCATTTATATACTGAATTCAAAAACGGTAAAGCTGTTGGCGGCCGTATACAACTTGTACATATGGTTGGTGTCATAGGCTTTTTTGTGTTGTTTCTGGCATGCATCAATTTTATGAATCTTTCAACAGCGAAAAGTGGTAAACGTGCAAAGGAAGTAGGTGTTCGCAAGACAGTGGGATCGTTAAGAAGGCAACTGATCGGGCAATTTCTTGGGGAATCTATATTCATGGCAACACTTGCATTTTTACTATCTATCATACTGGTTCAATTATCCCTTCCATTTTTCAATGATTTATCGGATAAGCAAATGGCCATTCCCTGGAGCTGGCCTCTATTCTGGTTACTGGCAGCAGGCCTTACTTTGATCACAGGAATTGTTTCAGGAAGCTATCCAGCATTTTATTTATCAGCATTCGACCCCATAAAAGTGCTCAAAGGAGTTTTCAAGGCTGGACCTATGGCATCGTTGCCCCGCAAAGTGCTGGTGGTATTACAATTTACAGTTTCCATATCATTGATCATTGGTACCATTATCGTTTTCAGGCAGATCCAGTACGCTAAAAGCAGGCCTGCAGGTTTTGCACGGAATGGATTGATTACTGTCCCACTTACTGATGATTTGAAAAAGCATTTTGATGCCATACGAAATGATTTGCTGCAGACAGGAGCAGTAGAAAATATGGCTGGATCGTCACAGCCAGCATCACACTTTAGCAATAACAACAGCATTGACTGGAAGGGTAAAGACCCTGGTTTGGTGGTTTATTACAGGAATGTAAACGTAACGCATGACTTTGGCAAAACCATTGGCTGGCAAATAAAAGAGGGACGTGATTTCTCTAAAAGTTTTCCGTCAGATTCCGGATCTGTTATACTGAATGAAACCGGGGCAAAGATGACCGGCCTTAAAAACCCTGTTGGTGAATTGATCAAGTTTGAAGGGAAGACGTATCAAATAATCGGTATTGTTAAGGATATGCTGACGCAATCGCCTTACGAACCTATGGAGCCGTCTATTTTCATTTGTGGAGGATGGATGGGTATTATTACAATGCGAATAAAGCCAACCATTCCTGTAAGTGATGCATTGAACAGAATAGAATCTGTATTCAAAAAGTATAATCAAGGCGATCCATTAGAATTCAAATTTGTTGATGATGAATATGCTAAAAAATATTCCAATGAAGTAAGGATCGGTAACCTTGCCGCTTTCTTCGCCATTCTTGCGATTTTCATTTCCTGTCTTGGCTTGTTTGGTTTGGCGTCTTTTATTGCTGAACAACGCACCAAAGAAATTGGTATCCGCAAAGTACTGGGGGCAAGCGTATTTAATCTTTGGAAAATGCAATCGAAAGAATTTGTAGGGCTAGTGATGACTGCTTGCCTGGTTGCTGTTCCACTAGCATGGTATTTTTTAAATGATTGGCTTCAAAACTATCAGTATCGTACTTCAATATCGTGGTGGATCTTTGCCGTTACAGTTTCCGGAGTATTGGGCATTACTTTATTGACTGTGAGCTTCCAGGCCATCAAAGCGTCTATAGCAAACCCTGTGAATAGTTTGAAAACAGAGTAAACTAAAAACTGAACTTATGTTTCGCAACTATTTTATAACTGCCTGGCGCAATCTAAGAAAGAACAAGACTTTTTCTATCCTGAATATTTTGGGTCTGGCTATTGGCCTGTCTTGTTTTTTGTTGATTGTGCTGTACGTGGTGGATGAACTTAGTTTTGACCGCTTTCACGAAAAGGCCGACCGCATTTACCGTGTTCATACAGATGTCAGGTTTGGTGGGAGTGATTTGCGTCTTACGGTTGCTTCTGATCCCATGGGGGCAACGTTAAAAAATGACTACCCTCAGGTGGAAGCATATACCCGCATTTATAACAGCAATGGTCCAAAGCTGATCAAGAAGGGAGACCAATATATCACAGAGGAAGATGTGACCCATGCAGATTCTACCTTTTTCGACGTGTTTACTTTTCCTGCAATTGCAGGCAATACTAAAACGGCTCTGAACGAACCGAATACGGTAGTGATCACAGAATCTGCTGCTCAAAAATATTTCGGTACAACCAATGCATTAGGGAAGGTGATAGAAGCAGAGCATGTACCTTATAAAGTGACAGCCGTCATCAAGGATATGCCACACAATTCACATTTCCGTTTTGATTTTCTTTTTTCAATGGATAATGTGGAGTATCAATGGGGTAATTTCTTAAGCAACAATTTTCAAACCTATATTGTTCTGAAAAAGGGCACAGACTATAAGGCATTTGAAAAGAACTTTAAGCAAGTCATTCAAAAGTACCTTATACCGCAGGCGAAACAATTCATGGAAATCAACAGCATGGAGGAATTTGAGAAAGCAGGCAATAAGCTCCATTATTCCCTGATGCCTTTAACTCGTATTCACCTGTATTCAGACCGGTTCCCTGAATTCAGACCCAATGGCAACATCCAATATGTTTACATATTCAGTGCTGTTGCTCTTTTCGTATTGATGGTGGCTTGCATCAACTTCATGAATTTGTCTACAGCCCGCTCAGCCAACCGTGCAAAAGAAGTAGGCATCCGTAAGGTATTGGGTACGGAAAGAAAGGCACTCATTACCCAGTTTTTAGTTGAATCCACTGTCATGGTGCTCATCGCCATGTTGATTGCCCTGGTGATTGCAGTTTTGGTTTTACCCTTTTTCAATGATGTTGCTGCAAAAGATCTTTCTATACGAGATCTCTTGAATGCTCCCGCGCTCAGCATGTTGATCCCATTGCCTTTTGTAGTTGGTATTCTTGCCGGTATGTACCCGGCTTTATTCCTTTCGAGGTTTAAACCTATTGTGGTGTTGAAAGGGAATAGCAATAGCCATTTTAAGAAGAGCAGTTTGCGGAGTGCATTGGTGGTATTTCAATTCGTTACATCTATTGTGTTGGTCATCGGTACAATCGTCGTTTACAGTCAGTTGCATTACATACAAACAAAGAACTTAGGCTTCGATAAAGACCAGGTACTGATTATAGATGGTGCTAATGCGTTGCAGCAGAATGTACAGGCCTTTAAAAATGAAGTTCTGAACCTGAAAGGTGTCAGCAGCGGTACCTATAGTGCCTTCCTTCCTGTTTCATCAGCCCGCAATGATGTATCAATTTTTAAGACGCCGGTTATTGATGTGAAAAGCGGTTTGGATATGCAGCGATGGACTGTGGACTATGATTATATCAAAACGCTAGGTATGCAAATAGTAAGGGGGCGGAACTTCTCCAGGGAGTTTGGTAGCGATTCGTTGTCGACGATCATCAATGAGACAACGGCTCAACTATTCGGATATGATGACCCTATTGGAAAGAAATTATATGGATTTGATGATTTGAACAAACCTGTAGCTTATGAGATCATTGGCGTTGTTAAAAACTTTCATTTTGAATCATTGCGTCAAAACATTGGCCCTATGTGTATGATGCTGGGTAACAGCGACTATACTGCTTCTTTTAAAGTGCATTCAGGTGATATCCAAAAGCTGGTCGGCAGTGTTGAGCAAATATGGAGAAAGATGGCCCCCGGCATGCCCTTTAACTATCGTTTTATGGATGATGCTTTTGACGAATTATACCGTAGTGAGCAACGGGTGGGTAAGGTTGCCATATCTTTTGCCATCCTGACGATTGTGATCGCATGCCTGGGTTTGTTTGGACTGGTTACCTATGCAGCAGAGCAACGTGTGAAAGAAATAGGTATCCGCAAGGTATTAGGTGCTACTATTGCCAACATCGTGAATTTACTTTCCAGGGATTTGCTGAAACTCGTGTTGATTGCCCTGGTTATTGCTTCTCCGGTTGCCTGGTGGGCCATGCACAAATGGCTGGAAGATTTTGCTTACAGAATTGATATTAACTGGTGGGTATTTATTGCAGCGGGTGGTACTGCCATCCTGATTGCATTGGCAACAGTAAGTGTGCAGGCCATTAAAGCTGCGCGTACCAATCCTGTGCAGAATTTACGATCTGAGTAAAGCCTTATAATAAGTAATTATGATCAGGAATTATTTTAAAGTAGCTTTTAGAAATTTGTTGAAGTACAAGCTGTTTTCTTTCATCAATATTTTCGGGTTAGCACTCAGCATGTCTATATGCATGCTGGTTTTGTTGCGCATCAAAGACCAGTTGGCATATGATCAATTTCATCCGAATACTGGTAGAATATATCGTTTGATTACCGATCTGCGTAATAGGGACGGTGCTCAATACCGCCTGGCCAGTTCTCCACTTCCTTTGGTTGATGTATTGGAAAAAGATTTTTCAGTATTAGAAAATTGGGTTCGATTATACCCGGTTGGAGTAGAAAGGACAGTGACTGCCAGCAAAGAGCTATCCATTCGTGCAGCCTTTACTGACCAATCCTTTTTTGAAGTGTTTGGTTTTACTCTATCGCGTGGAAGTGCAACTACTGTTTTGAGTGCTCCGAATAGTATTGTTTTAACTAAGGCGACAGCAGAAAGGTTTTTCGGGAGTAAGGATCCGGTTGGTCAAGTGCTTCATATGGAAACCCTTGGTGATTTTCAAGTCGCAGGTGTCATCGGTCCAGTTAAAGGAAAGTCACACATAGATTTCGACGCCTATCTCTCCATGTCTTCAGTACCGCTGCTTGAAAAAGCAGGGAAACGTAGCCCTGCTCTTGATCAATGGAACAATGTTACTGCAGGATACACTTACGTAGTATTAAAACAAAGTGCCACTGAGAAACAACTGAAGCAGGCTGTTCAACAAATTGCTTCCAGGCTTCAGTCTGATCATAACAGCAAAGAAAGAATAGCTTTTGATGTGCAGCCTTTTTCAAAGATCATTTTGGGTGAAGAGTTGTTCTATTCCCTGGGTAGAACGGGCTCGCGGGGAAAAGTTCTGGCAGAGATAGGCATATCATTCATTATTTTATTATCAGCCTGCTTTAATTATACCAACCTGTCTATTGCCCGTTCATTAAGTAGAGGAAAAGAAGTAGGCATCCGTAAGGTTTCTGGCGCACAGCGATTCCAGATTTTTAGTCAGTTCGTGGTAGAGTCTCTTTTCATGTCCCTTTTGGCTTTGGGACTAGCCTATGTGTTTCTAAAGATGATCATTGACTTTGCGCCTTTTAGCGATGAGATGATACCCGCCGGCTTTCAAATAGATATAGAACTGCTGGGATGGTTCTTGTTATTTAGTTTGTTTACAGGTTTACTGGCAGGCGTTCTGCCAGCCTGGGCATTGTCATCTTTCAACCCGGTGCAGGTCCTGAAAAATCTATCTACTGTCCGATTATTTGGAGGCAACCGATTTCGAAAAGGCTTGATCATTGCCCAATTTACCTTATGCCTGGTGATTACCATTTTTACAACGGTTTTCTCTCGCCAATTCAATTACATGGCAAATGCAGATCCGGGTTTCAACCGGGAACATGTATTGAGTTTGCCACTGAATAGCTCTAAATACCAGATCCTATCTGAAGAGATCAGTCGAGTTAGCGGTGTGCAAATGGCAGGAGCCACCTCTGAACACCTGGGTATCAATGCATCGGGGCATGCACCCATCAAACTGCAGCCGGAGGCTGAACCTATCTATATAGATTATTTTGATGTGGATGCCAACTTCATACAAGTAATGGAGTTAAAGTTACTGGCAGGCAATACATTCCCTTCAGTAGCTGATACCGGACGTGAGCAATTCGTTATAATCAATGAAGCGGCCCTGAAGCCGCTTCATATAGCAAATCCAACAGATGCCATTGGCAAAATGGCATGGCTGGATGATTCCTCTGTTGTGCACATTGCAGGAGTAGTGAAAAACTTTTATTACGAGGGATTGGAAAGACCGGTGACTCCATTGCTTTTGCGTAACCGCATGAACAAATTCAACTTTCTTGCTGTAAAAACTGCAGGAGACAGTAAAACAATCCTGCAGGCCATCAAAGCGGTCTGGCTGCAGCACAATGCTGGTCAGCCGTTTGAAATTCGTTGGTTGGCTGACGTATTGTATGAAAAACGGTCTGCATGGACTACCGTCTCCATGTTGGGTTTTCTCTCTTTCATTGCTGTTACGATTGCCTGCCTGGGATTGCTGGGAATGGTGATGTATACAACAGAAACGCGCCGTAAAGAAATTGGCATCCGCAAAGTGATGGGTGCTTCTGTTGCTGCTATTATCAGTTTGCTTTCCAGGGGCTTTATCAAATTGATCATTATTGCGGGACTGATTGCACTTCCGGTAAGTTATATCCTGGGTTATTTGTTTTTAAACATGTTTGCCAACCGCATCAGCCTGGGGCTGGGTAGTTTGATTATTTGCTTCTTTGGCTTGCTTCTTTTGGTGCTGGTTACGATTGGTTCGCAGATTTATATGGCAGCAATTGCTAATCCTGCCAAGAACTTACGTACAGAATAATGTACCGGAAAAGAACACCAGGTGTATCAAAATAGTACACCTTATAGTAAAGGATATTTATAACCTGTTCGCTTTCAATACTTACTGAATTGGTATGGTTTGCGAATCAATACTTTAAAATCTACAACCGAACACTTTTATGATAGAACTGCAACATATTTTCAAATGGTATCCTGCAGGTGGAAGCAGGGTTTATGTTTTACAGGATATCAACCTCAATATTGAAGCAGGGGCTTTTGTCTCTATCATGGGTCCGTCAGGCTCCGGAAAGTCTACACTGCTCAATATTATTGGTATGTTGGACCTGCCTTCGGAAGGAAGCTACCGGTTTTTAGAGCAGTCGGTTTATGACATGAAAGAAAAGCACAGGGTTGAATTGTATAAAAAGCATATAGGCTTTGTGTTTCAGTCGTATCACCTGATCGACGAATTGACCGTGTATGAGAACATCGAGACGCCGCTGCTTTACCAGAATGTAAAATCCGCTGAGCGTAAAGCAATGGTCAGCGATATGCTGGACAGGTTCAATATAGTAGGCAAAAAGGATTTGTTTCCTGCACAACTCTCCGGCGGGCAACAGCAGTTGGTAGGTATTATCCGGGCACTGATTGCAAGACCCAAGCTGATCCTGGCCGATGAACCAACCGGCAACCTGAATTCTGCACAGGGAGAGGAGATTATGAACCTGTTTCAAAAGCTGAACGAGGAAGACAAGGTGACCATTGTCCAGGTAACACATTCTGAGAAAAATGCAGCATACGGCAGCCGCATTGTAAACCTGCTGGATGGTCGTATTCAGCATATTCCACAAACTGTACATTCGTGATGAAGATCGTATTGACCATAACTACTTTTTTCCTGCTCTTTTCGATGGCCTCCCGGGCACAGTCAAGCAGCTATACATTGGAGCAGTGTATCGAAACTGCCATCAGGAACAACATAGAAGTAAAGCAACGTGAACTGCAAACCCAATCAGCTGAAATAGATTACAAGCAATCAAAAACCAATCTCTTCCCTACATTGAATGGCGTTATCAATCATGGCATCAACCAGGGGAGAAGCATTGACCCATTTACTAACAGCTATGTCAATCAGAAGGTGAATTATGCCAGTTATGGTTTAGGGAGCAGTGTTGTTCTGTTCAATGGCTTGAGTCAGCAGAAAAGCATCAGGCAATATCAATATGCATCTGATGCCTCAAAGATGGAACTGCAACAGGTAAAGGATAACTTGTCGCTCGATGTCATCCTTGCCTATTTACTGGTGTTGAGCAATGAAGATCTTGTTGAACTTTCCAAAAAACAAGTAGAAGTATCCAATAAACAGGTAGAGCGACTGGAAATATTACATAAGGAAGGCGCTATCAATCCTTCCCAGTTATACGACTTAAAGGCACAGTTGAAGGATGATGAACTAACGGCGGTCAATAACCAGAATGCATTGGCTATTGCAAAACTGAACTTAGCGCAATTGATGCAGCTTCCATTTGATTCTGCGATGAAGGTTGAGCGCATTGGTATGGAAGAACTGGTGCAAAAGTATGGGCCTTCTTTAGCTGATGTGTATAACAATGCCGTCAATGAGCTGGCTCTTGTGAAAGCCGCCAGATTGCGTACAGAAAGTTCAGCAGCTGCTGTCAGGGCCATTAAGGGAACTTTTTATCCTACCCTATTACTGAATGGTAATTTGAATACAAACTATTCAAGTGCAGCTTCAAGAGATGTACTGCTCAATTCAACAGAAGTATCCAGTTCCAATTATGTTATTGTCAATGGAGACAAAGTGCCGGTCGTGACCAAAGTAAACAATTACTCTTCGGAGCGGATCGATTACAACAGTCAATTAAGGAATAATGTTTTTTCCAATATAGAATTAAGTCTGCGTGTACCTCTCTTTAATTCCTTTCAAACCAGGAACAGGGTGAAGCTGGCCAACCTTGAACTTAAATATGTAACGCTCACTGAAGAAAATACAAAGATCCAGCTGCGGCAAGAGGTGGAACGGTCTTACCTGAACATGAATAATGCATGGGAACGTTATAAAATATCGCAGGAGCAGGTAGCTGCTTATACTGAATCGTTCCGTGCAGCCGATGTTCGCTTCAATGCGGGGGTAGGCACATCCGTTGATTACCTTGTGGCCAAGAATAACCTGGACCGCGCTAATATGAACCTGGTGATGGCAAAGTATGGTTACCTATTGCGGAAGCGGATACTGGATTTTTATTATGGAAGTGGGTATAGGGTAAAATAAAGGACTGGTTGATACACCTGATGCAGCGTTTATTCATCTTTGTAACTCATTACAATTGATAATGCCAGTTATCTATGATCAAGCAATTGATTCTTTTAACGCTGTTCATTTTTGTATATGCGTGCCTGAATGCTCAAAAAGGAAATAACGGACTGAGCATCAATGGTGAGGTTACTGTCCCTTTTTATCAGAATGACCAGGGCTTTGGTTTTTTCATGAAAGGCTTATATGGTATTGGCAAATCGGCCCAGCTTACAGCTTCTATTGGTGTTTCAAAATTTAAGAACAGGAATTCTATAGAGAGCAAGGAGGTGAAGACACGCCTGATCCCTTTCCTAGTAGGGTATCAACAAAACATCCGCAAATTCTATATTGAACCTAAGATAGGCATTGGCGAAATGGGAGGCAGGATACTTTCTGATGGAGACTATGCGAGGCCTTCGGTTGTAGCTGTATTTGGTGGATTAGGAGCTGGATATAGGATCAAACGTTTCAATGCCGGTATTAGTTTTCTAACTGCACATGGAATAGATAAGCCCTCTGCCGGTCTTTGGTACAATGAGAACTTCCATTATACAAGTTTATACATTGGGTATGATTTGTTTTCGAAATGAATAATATACTACAGGAGTATCCAGTTTTACAGATTACTTTATTGAGAGCGGGAGCATAAGGGGAATGACGAATAAAGGGATAGAAGGGGCGGGGTTTATAAGGGCGGAGGTAAGGGAAGATGCTTTTTAGAGGTTTAGGAACGAAGGTGGCATACCCTTGCCCTACTGTAGGTATACTGTTGGTCTGCTTCAGGTATACTTGAGGTACGAAGGATCCCTACTTGAAAGCTGGAGGTGGAGGCGGACAAAAGCGGCCATTTCCTGCCATTTTATGCCAAAGCGGCCAGAGGGGTTGGAGGGGTGGGTGGGCAGCCCTAGCTTTAGGGGGTAAATGAATCAAAAGATGAAACAGCTTTACATTGACAACAGGACCAGGTTGGTGGTAGTGGAGGGCAAAGTGATGTCCCGGCTGCTGCTGGGCATCCTCCGGGGCTCGATTGGGAAGTGCTTTGTGGTGAAGCACTATAGGGCCAACAAGAAAAAGAAGTGGAAGAAAAGGACCATCGTGACCCGCTACCCGGATATGAGTGGAGTGGTAGCTTCTGAACAGCAAAGGGAATGCAGGAATCTGTTCAAAGAGGCGGTGGTGTATGCCCAGTGGATCCTCTCGGATGCGGAAAGGAAGGAGGCATTTCGAAAGACACTGCCCAGGAAGAAGCGGAAGCATGTGTACCAGGCTGCTATCCGGTTGTATATGAACATGCAGGGGGATCCGCAGTGGCTGAGAAAACAGCTGGCAGTCAGAGGGATGATGAGCACAGGCAAAAGGGAAATAGCTGATGTGAAGGTGGTGAAGGGGGAATGGTTCATGGGGATTGCTGGTGGGGTAGAGGGTGGGGAGCAGAGGGAAGCCTGGAAGGTATGGTGGAAAAAGGAGGAAGTCGGACTGAAGGTGGATGCACATGGGCAAGAGAATGGCTGTTTGGGCGTATTGCGGATTTAGGGAGGAGGGTAAAGGGAGTAGTTCGTTTTTGTTGTTTTCAGTTGTGCACTACAGATGAGCTCATGCAGAATGGGCAATAAAGAAACTGAACTAAAAAGTTTATGAAAGACTATGCAAATCAGCTCGTTATAGAGCTAGGAAAAATACACTTGCCTAGATGAGGTTGGTTCGTAAATTTATCTACTGTTGGCAGTAACCTTATATGAAGCTCAAACTAACACCATTCTTTATAGCATCCCTAGGACTGTTCCTGTATGGGTTGTACTGGTGGTTTATCGCAGACTCTGGCGAAGAAGGTTGGGGACTGCTTTTCGGAATGGTCATTACCGTCTTTTCAGTCGGACTTTTTGTAGTCTATATCATTTTTCGAGCAATCTTTAAAACCAGAGTTTGGACACAAACTAGTATTGAGACCCTTCTTCTTTGTGTAGGATTGTTTTATTACTACAAGACTGAAGGGGCATTTGTCTTTACATTACCCAGGAACTACAAAGGACATGTTCTTGTTGTTTACAATGTAGAAGGACAACCTACTCTCCCGACTAATTTTCTTTCTAATAAGGTTAAGGTGACCGTTCCCACTTCGGGAATTGTATTGACATCATCTTCCCCACTAAATGTACAATACTATAACGGCGGGATATTCACTGAAGATGGTAAAAATATAAACGATTTACAAGGTGCAGACCGGCGATACGACATACCAGTGCTAAATGACACTATTATTTGCAATGGTAGAACGTACCGCATTGATAAGTGGATGATCAAAGACCAGCCGAATTGGGAATTAAAGGACGACACATTGTATAAACTAAATGAAAAACTAGAATTGGCATGTGACCTGATAAACAGAAAAGCTACTGCCAACAACAGTTTTGCAAAAGTTGGGCTTAAGTAATAAATTTAAACATTCAATCACTAATCAGCTTTTGTGTATAGGCTAAGCTGACCAACAATAAATGCCCAACCTTCGCAAAGCCTTTTCCGTTAGGCATAATTGTATGAACAGACTTTTCCTATATTTCATTGCAATAATTATAGTGTCCTGCAGCGAGACGCAGTCACAAGGTTCCACAGTAGACACTAATGAGAATCATAAAGATATTTTACCTATTTCTAAAATAGACACTGCAAAAGCTACAGTGGAGCTGATTAAAGATTCTATCGCTGGTGAGGAAGGTGAAACTGAGACCTGCTATGTAGTCATTGCTGACACAGGAACACATTATTATTCGCTCAGGGACAAAATGCTTGCCCTGCATGATACTTTAAGGCAAGCCATTGATACAATGCATCGCACCTATAACGTGACAAAAGATTTGATTGCTTTACCCGAGGACGATGAAGATGACCTGTACGCAGGTGACTATTATCCCCGCAGATTCCCATCGCAAGAGTTGAGTCTGGAATACTTAAATTTCTATCTAGAGCAAGCCAGAGAAAAAAGTATAGCACTGGTAACAGGCATTTACGAGACAAAGAACAGTGCAGACAGTGCATTGGACATCTTGAGAAAAGTAAGTCCAAAAGCATTTGTAGTCAAATCGGACATTTATATGGGCTGCATTCACTAAGGCGATACCAAATACGCCTAATATGGAGTTTAACAAAAGCTGGGAAGAATGACTATCTTTCAGCTATAAACCAATAACAACAAAAGAAAGTCAGTGAAGCTGTGGTAACCCAGACTACCCAGCCTTTGCCAATCTCCTGAAACCGTTGTAGGCAATATTGATTCGACCTTGGATTATAAAAGAAATATACATAAGAGACTTTTATTTAACCGCTTAACTTTTGCCATACTACTGGCAGGAATTATTCTTATTATCATCTTCAAAAGCTATACATATCTTGCACTTTTCGCTATTGCATATTTCATTTTAGATTTTATTTTCCCTTTGTATCAAGTTTCGATCACGGACACTACTTTGACAATCAGGAGGTTTTTTGCGGGTGGGCTCTTGCAAAAAGGGACTAAGATTGAAAAGAGTAAAATAAATGAGATTAGAAATATTGATACAAGCATAACAACAAATTCTCAAATCGACTTCGAATATGGTGTGTTTGCTCCTGGTGACGTAGACAACCAAACAAAGAAATATGAGATTTTCAAAATAAAATATGCTTTCGGTGAGAATAACAAATCTATAAAAGTTCCGCTCTTACAACTTGAGGCCGACATTTTGAACCGGGTTATACTACCTACAACTTGATGTTCATGTAATGGTGGCCGAAGTTAATATTACAAGCATTTGCTTCTCTATAGAACTACATAACTTTACATATAGTGGTGTAACTCAGACTGCCTCCACTCACATGAACATCTTAAATCGTTAGTCAGAATTGCAAAACGACACCCCCGCTGGCAAAGGACGGACAATTAAAAAGACTAAATATGAGAAAAATAATTGCAGGAATAAATATGACACTTGACGGGTTTTGCGACCACACGGCAATAATTCCAGATGAAGAATTACATCAACATTATGCCGACCTGTTAAGTAACGCAGACACCGTTCTATATGGAAGGATAACTTACCAACTTATGGAATATTGGAAAACGGTAGTGGAAAACCCTACCGGTAACAAAGCAATGGACGACTTTGCTGTGATAATGGATAAAATCCCCAAAATAGTTTTTTCCCACACGCTAAAAAATGTAGAATGGGAAAGTGCAAAGTTGGCAAATCGAGACATTGAAGAAGAAGTTTTAGAACTAAAACAACAATCGGGCAAAGACATTTTAGTTGGCAGTCGGAGTTTAATTATACAGCTAATGGAACTTAATTTGATTGATGAATACCAACTTTGTGTTCACCCTGTCGTTGCAGGAAGCGGTTTGCCATTATTTGAAAATATGAAAGACAGGACTATTTTTAAACTCATAAAGACTAAAACCTTTAGTAGTGGTGCAGTAACGCTTTACTATGAACCGACAAACAAAAAAACAACGAACCGATAACAAAAATTTTGCTGCAAGTGGGGCTGGACGTTGAAACATCAGCATTTGTTCCAGGCTGGACATTATAAAATATCCAACCTGCAGCAATACTGGTTCGTTGGCCGCTACTGGATACAACCGATTTTGGACTTTAATACTTCTTAATGACAGTGGATAAAGAGAAAAGGAGACCAGTTAATTTCCCGCCTTATAAATTTGATGAGGAAGACAGACTAATTGCCTCACAAATTAATGGCCTCAAGCTCTCCCGGATTGTTAATCCGAAACCATTTGGGCCTATTTTTCATTTTGAAATAAATGAGCAGTCTACATTTCAAGATGTTTTTGAATTTTTAAACTCTGTACCAGAGGAATTTGAAATTCAATATTTCCGTCCTTTTAGCCCAGAAGAAAGTGTAGCGGGAACGATAGTCATAGTCCAGAAAGTAGGCAGCAATTATTGTTTTTATAATGGAAGCCACGGCCAGGATAAAATCTGGAAAACAATCACCAAAGACGAACTTTTACAAGAATTGTTTACATACCGACAACATCAAAGTTTTGGAACAATCGAAGTTTCCAGAGCAAATAAACAACCGATGATTGGACAGAAAGCGAACTAAACCCTAAGCGGCTAACATAAAATGTTTTAGCAATGATGGCTTAATGACTACAATCAGCTTCTAAATCATTACTAAACAGTATATCTTTATCCAAGCAGGTGTAACTCTGACTTCCATCATTGACAGAAACACCTAAGACCGTTAACCGAAACTAAACTTGCATGAGACTTTTATTTGTTTTTTTATTATTCTGCGTTATTACAGATACCACTGCACAAACAAAAGCCAAGCTGAAAGGTGGCGAATTTGTACTTTCTGGTAAACTCATTGGCAGGGACAGTGGAGCCTTGATTTTATGGTATCCTGATACGGCTGGCAATTTCAGCAATTACATTTATGATACGGCTTACCTGAAGCAGGGAAAATTTGTTTTCAAAGGCCGCATTTCAGAACCTTCTTTTTGCCACCTCTTGGGTTAGGAGGGATGGATGATTCATCATTTGGAATCACAGGGGATGTACACCACCTTCTTCCTGGAAGAGGGAAAACAAAGCATTGTCCTGGAAGATTTCAAGTTCCCCTATATGGAAATGCAGGGCTCCCGAACGCAGGAGGAATACAAGCCTTTAACTAAAAAGATGAATGAACTTAACCAAAAGATCGATAGTGTCAATAGTATTTATCTAATGGCTATCAAATCAAGAATAAATAGTAGTGATAGTACAGAGCGGATGACATGGAATAACAAAGAGCAACAGTTAGAGCAGCAGATGGACAGCATCAGAGAAGAGAAGTTCAAAGAAAGAGTGGCTTTTATTCCACGCCATCCTTCTTCCTATGCCAGTGCAATACAACTGGCCATTTGTCTACAAACAATTCCCCTGGATTCTTCCATGAAGCTCTATAACCAATTGACGGCTGAGATCAGGAATAGCAGGGTTGGAAAGTATTGTGCAAAGGAGATGGAAAAGATCAAACAACTCACGAAAGGAGCCATTTTTCCTAACTTTCATGCGGTTGATATTAATGGACAAAACCTTTCCTTCGAGCAGTTCAGAGGCAAGCATGTGCTGTTGTTTTTTTGGCTCAGCTGGTCTAATGCTTCCGTAAAAGCCCTTCGTCAGATCAAACCACTTTATGACAACTATCATGCAAAAGGATTTGAAGTGATCGCTATTTCAAGGGAGGGATCCGTAGAGAGTTTGAAGCGAAACATCCGCAGGGAAGGCATAACGCAGTGGAGTCATTTCATTCCCAGCGGGGAAACGGCTACGCTGTTTTCACCTATATTTTATGTGCCAAAATATATACTGGTTGATCCTTCAGGAAAAATCATCTGGAGTTCCATCGATGGCAATAGTGTGGACTGGCAAGAAACTTTACAAAGAAAAATAGAAGACAAATAAATGTTCTTCGGCTGACAGGCTGTTTTATGAAATGGCAGCTATGTGCTACATTTAAACTGTAAAATATCAATCAACGACAGAATAGAGGCCTGGCGGAAGAAACACGGACTGCTGTTATTTCAAAAAGCCTCATCTCCGTTGTGTGCAGTTTTAGATAGACCTCACGACTATGAAATTATTTACGTTTACTCTTGCTTTTTTGGCCACAATTACTTCCTTTGGGCAGGCAGGGAAATTTGATCTTGTCATAAAGAACGCAAAAGTGTTTGACAGCAGAACAGGGGCGCTTTCTTTAAACCAAACGATTCTGATCAAAGGTGGCATCATTACTAAAGTAACAAGCAATCAAAAGAACTATTCTGCTACGAAAACTATTGACGCCAGAGGAAAACTAGTAACCCCGGGATTTATCGATACTCATATTCATCCAACTGATGTTTATCGTGCCTATGGTGCGTTGCCTGAGTATTTTCAAAAAGACTCTTTGGAATTTTACAGAAAACGACTTTCTGACACTTATTTGCCTTATGGTGTGACAACCGCAATGATTATGGGACAGTCTGAAAAATGGTTGCCGCCGATACTTAGTTGGCACGCTGATCCTCAGCCAGGTTATTTAGACATCTACACAGTAGGCGGAGCCTTAATTTCAAACGAAGGCCGTAAACCTTAAATTAACCACATTATTGTGGATTCTCCTTCGGCTGCAAAACAAAAAGTAATAGAATATTACAAGTTAGGTCTAAGGCATATCAAGCTGTATTGGAAGCTGCGAAGACCAGAATTTGAAGCGGCTTTTGAAACTGCTGATAGCTTGGGAATGAAAGTCTATGGGCATGTTGACCAGAACATCATGTTTATAGATTCAACGTTAGATATTGGTTTGCGCAACTATGAACATATTTTAACCTTAGTTAATAGCGTTCTGGATGTTCAAAATGATGGCAAAGATTTTAGTTTGGAAATGCAAAAATATTATGCTCCAGGTACTCATTTCTGAGCAACTACTTTTATCAGAATATGGATTTACCATCCCTGCAATTCTACAGATTTCAACAATAAACGGGGCAACGGCTTTGGGCTTAGACAATAAATATGGTTCAATTGAAAAAGGAAAGAAAGCAGACTTACTTATTTGGGACAAAAGCCCATTTGACAATTATAAAAACTTTCTTGCCAGCAAGACAATTATTAAAGATGGAATTGTTTTCAAAAAAGGTAGCATCCACTAATAAAAACTGCGTTGGCTTGTTAAAAAAACCAACGCAGTTTGCTTATAATACCGGAATTAAGCCAGGTTTGGATTGCGGCCAATGGTGCCTGCCAGTACATCTTTATTTTTCAGTTGCTCCAGTTGCAGTTGCAATTCCTGCAGTTTAGTTGCTTTTTCTTTTTCATCGATCAACTGCGAAGCTGCTATTTGCTGTTGTTGCATTTCCAGTACGGTAACGGCAAACTCTTTCGATGCCTGCAGCCTTTCTTTATACCAGTCTGAATTCAACACATATTCCGGTGTAAACATGTTACGGATATCTGCATCAGCCAGTGTTTTGCCGTTGTAATGCCCATACACCATAATATGGATCAGCGCTTTCAGCGGCGGGCAGGCTTCATCTATGCTACCATCGGCAAACCATGATTTCGCCACCTCGGCCTGCGATTCTGCAATGTATTGTACTCCTTCGGCATAGTTTTTTGCGTTTTGCAGTTCGGGGCGCAGCATATCCAGCGGAAACACGCCATCGGGACTAGTAAACACACGACCTCCAAAGCGTTGCATGAAAGCCCGACTGATACGATACCCTAACCTTGATGCGGGTATACGACGGCCGCCATAATCAACATCTGGCACTTTTTCGAGATAGCCCCTGTCGATGAGGTATTTGGGATCTCTTTCGCGGGCACTCATGCGAGACCATAATTCGGGTACCCAATAACTGATATCATGATCTACCTGGTATTTATGTCCAATATAACCACAGGCAGTAGAATAGCCGGGTAACCCGGTCAATACGGCGCTAACCAGCGCAGCGTTAATATCGGCCACTGGGCGCAGCATATTGAATGGCCCTTTGGTAAGGGCTCCTTCAGAACCAAAGCCGGTAGTAGAAGGCGATTTACCCGATAAGGTAGCAATGCAATCCATCATCAGCTCCGGAATTTCCTGATAATGGATGGGACCATATACCGCCAGCATTTTAATGCCTTGCGATGGCGGGTTGTTTCTGCGACCGATCAGCAGGCTATCCACCGGATGAATCAGCGGCTGCGCCGCCAGCATTTTACGGAACATACGCGTACCCAGTTCGCTGATAAAGCGAGGTCGGGGATCGGCAAGATCCGGGCGATCCTGCAGGTAACGCACATTCTTGGTAATACTTTTTCCTACAACACGAGGGTGAGAAGTAGATACGAAATATTGATCATCTTCCAGCCCGGCTGCACGCTCAATGGTTTCGGCCATAACGGGCGTAAACTTTTCGAACTCGATAATATTTGCCATTAGTTGGCGCGCATCGGGCGCCTGCAATGGTTCATAGTTGGAGAAGAATACACCGGTTTTGCTAAAGTCAGATTCCGCCTGGCGGTCCAAGCCTTTATGGATGGCTTCATCAGGACGTTGAAACAATTTATTCTCGCAGTTCTCTACAATTTTCACCGAACCCTTTTGTTGTTCAGGCAATAAAGAAGGAATGGCTTCGCCGGGATATACAGACGATACGGAGATATCGTCCTCCGTTTGAATTTTGGTGGCAGGCATAAAATCCTGGCGCAGGCGGAAAGTTCTCCAACTACCATCATTATTCAGTCCTATTCTTAAATAACGGGTGGTTACTTTCAGCCCTTTGTATTTCAATTGGTGGCCAGGTTCGTTATCCAGTATATCTACACTGAAATAAGAACGCCAGTCATCGCCCCAGCTCGACTGGTGCAGGCGTTTAATGCAAAGTACCAGGCTCTTGATCTCCGAAGGAATTTCGCTTACCCATTTGTTATACTCTGGAGTATAGGTAGGGTGCGGGTTCAGCATGCGGATCACAGAACCCATGCTTCTTTGCTTGCTCATCATGGGGCGGCTCGCTTTTTCGGTATGATTGAGGGCTGCATCAAGATAGCGATCGCCATAATATTTATGGATAATGACTTCTGCGGCATCCAGCTCGGCTTCCAGGTTATTGACGTAGAAGTTCTCACTGAGAATCAGATCCTGGATGGATTTTGAAATTTCGGATTTACCACCACCAGAAACCGTTGAGGGCTTATGCAAAAAAACACCTTCGGCCACGGTGCCTCTCAGGTACCATGATTTGGTGATACGGTGCTTATGTAATTCAATTTTATAGCCGGATGGATGCAGATAGGTGACATTTTTTTGCAACGCTATGCTTTGCTTTTCTCCATTCAATGTCCAGGACACGGAAAGCGCCAACACATCTATGCAAGTGTCTTCCCGAATCAGTAATACATCTTTGTATTTTTTGTGAACCGCATAGCCTTTCGGTTGCGCTTCAAACTGGTTGGCATAGTTTTCCAATACCCATTCGTAGGAATAACTATTGTTTTTATTAATACGACTGTCTTCGGTAAAGTATTCTCCTAAATTATAGGAGGGATATACCATGGCGCCGCCGGCATGCTCTTCTTCGGCATTACCCAGCAAGTTAGTTGCAAAACTGATCTGTGTTTTTACTTCTTTTTTGCAATAGCCATAATAGTTATCTGCAATCAGGGTAATCACCCATCCTTCTTTGGTACGATGAGTACATTTGAACGCTTCTCCGTCGTTATAAAGATCGGCCTCGTTGCTCCAGCACATGCCCTGCTCCTTTTGCTGATCAGTAGCTTCGGAAATATGTGGCAGTCCCAGTTCTTTTTTGGTTTTATCCATTAGTTGTGGAGCCAATACTACCATGCCGGTTACACCGGTGAAGGAGCCTACTTTATACAAAATATCATTCCCGGGCAGGCGGGTATCGCCGGGGTTGCCAAAAATATTCTCTACGAAATCCAGGTTCGACACCAAGCCTCCGGGTACTACAAAGCGTACTTCGGAGCGCATTTCTTTCTGCAAACCGGGAATTTCGGGTTTCACCAGGGGGTGCAGTACAAGTCCTACAAACGATGCCACTCCATTATAAGGCAGTTCGCCTGATGCCATATCCAGTTCAAATGCTGCCGCCAGCATTTTTCCGAAGGTGTTTTTCGGCACTTTCAACTTATCATCGGCAATTGCCATCCCTTCTTCGCATACATGGAAGCTACCCTTGGTGGTGCGACGGTCCGACCGGGGGTTGTGCAGTACGCCCTGCATTACGCGGTAAGAACTGACATATTTGCCAATGTACTCGTTTTTATCCATGGGTAACGATAGTAGCCTGGCCTGTCCGGGCTTCACCAAATCAATAAGCGATGGCATGGCAATGCTTTCGCCAAATTCGCTTTGCAAAAAATCATTTAACCGTAAATCAATCGGGGCTGGTTGTTGCGTTTCACTAAGCAGTGAAGCCACATTGGATTCCTTGAGAATTGTAGTCATTTATTTCCTCAAATTAACAGCCTGTTGTCAACAAATGAATAGCAAAGACAAACAATACAGTCATGTTATTCAATTTATCGCATACCAGGCCTATGTAAAAGAAAGAGGGTCATTAAACACTCATTCTTCTTTTTCAAAGGCAGAAAGCCTGTTTAATAATTACCCCAAAATAGAGATAAAACCCATTTTGCTTTTTTTAATGTAAAACTTTTGCAATAAAAAGCAAGCTGGGGCAGCTAATTTAAGCACAAAACTGCAATTCTGGCTGCATTTATCGTTGAGAATACTTCATTTTTAGAAATCGGGAGTTTTGTTTTTCCAAATATGAATTACAATGAAATAAACAGCCATTAAGGTAGCTTTTATAAAGAGTTTGTCTGGGAAGTGGATTTGTGGTTCAACAAAGCCTAAAACTTTCTGGACAGCGATAGTCCATAACGGGCGCACAGCAAAAGTTCCGGGTTGGACGTAGTTTCATCCGGGCTTGACTTGCTTAGCTGCGTCAATTGGAGTATATTCAGCTTCAGTTATTCTATTTATCTTCGGTTCCAGGCTGGATATTATAAAATGTCCTGCCTTCGGCAATACCTGAACGTATGCCATTTGCCAAGACGCTTTAAATGAAAAAACTTTCTATTTTCTGCTGTTGCCTTCTTCTTTTCTTTAGCACTAATGCACAATCAGATAGCGTCTATCAAACTTTAATTGGAAAAGCAAGTTTATTTCACTTGCAGGAAAATTATAAAAGCGCAATTGAGTGTTATGAACAAGCTTTTAAACTGCAAAACCCCGATGCTTTGACCGCTTATAAAGCAGCAGGTATGTATTCATTGGACAGTAATGCAGACAGGGCATTAATTTACCTGCAAATAGCTTTAAAATCCGGCTGGACAGAAGCTGATCGGCTTGCGTTTGACCCCTATTTTGATTACCTGCGAAAAACAGAACAGGATAAATGGAAAGCAATAGAACAGGAAGCGCTTACCAAAGAACAGCAATATGGGAAAACTTTACAATTGCCTTCGTTGAGAAAAGAAATCAATTTAATGGCACTTAAAGACCAGCAATTAAGATACAAGCGGGTGCAAACCAATAATGATAATCTATTAGCAATTATAAATGGTCAGATCAACCAATCAGATCTCAATAACCTGGAACGTGCGAAACAGATTATCTCACAATATGGTTGGCTCAAAATATCACAGATTGGAAAAGACGGTCAGAATAATCTATGGCTTATTGTTCAACATGCAGACCAGGATGTGATGTTTCAACAAACAGCGCTGACTGCTATGGAAAAGCTAAAAGGAACAAAGGAACTTAATATGGAAAATTATGCTTTTCTATATGACAGGGTTCAATGTAATCTTAATTACAAACAAGTATACGGAACACAGGTAGTATGGACAAACAATGGTGAAGCCTCCGGCGTCAGACCTGTTAAAGAAGAAGATAAGGTGGATGAGCGAAGAAAAGAAATAGGATTACAACCATTGCAGATATATGCACTTACTTACGGATTTAATTATAAAGTACCAACAACTGCACAAGCAAGACAAAATGATTCAGCGGAGAGTATAAATGTTCACTTGCTTATGGACAGTGCAAAATATTTTTATTCAAAAAGGGAATTTCAAAAAACTTATGACTACTATAATACAGCCTCTACTTTTTTAAGTGGAATGAGCAGTGCAGATAATTTTGATGCAGCTATTGTTTTTTCAAAGATTGGTGCAGTGGATAAAGATGAAAAATATAAAAGTATTGCATTGGATTTTTTGAACCTGTTATACGTCAGACAAAATTTAACCAAAACGCAATTGCTTTCACAACCTGCTTTTAAAGTATTGTATAAAGAGCCACGTTGGAAGGATATGATTAAACAATTGAACTAATATCACGCTCTCAGCTATGCTGAACCGTTATAAGCAACCCTGTTGAAACACTCCTTAATATTCACAGATATTTAGCATTGACTGTTTTCTATTTACAATTGTTGCGTTTTACTTTAGTTACCCAATCACCAAAACTGTTCATTATGAGAAAACTTCTATTATTAGCCTTTGCTACCACTTTATTCAAATTTTCATCTGCGCAAATCACCAAAGGTAATTGGCTAGTGGGCGGCAACATTGCTTTTACCCACTCTAGACCAAAGATAACCGGATTCGATGGGGAAAGTGAACTTGATGCTGCTGTGAATACAGGTTATTTCTTTATAAATAAATTAGCCGCAGGTGTTCGTCTGCATACACAAATTGCAAAAGAGAAGATCACTCATCCAGATGGGTCTAAACAGAAAATTGTTCAACGAAACGTTGGTTTTGGTCCATTCCTTCGCTATTACGTCCTGGCTCCAGATAAGCATGTTAACCTATTTGGTGATGCAGGTCTTTTGTACAACATCAATTCAAATAATACCAATAGTGTTCACAGCAAGTCATTAACCTCGTCTTTGGGTGCTGGTGCTGTGGTTTTTCTTAACCAGATCGTTGGCCTGGAAGGATTGCTTTCATACAGTCATTATGCATTAGTGGACACTGATTCTGATTACAGTAGCAATGACTTTCAGTTCAAAGTAGGGCTGCAAGTTCATTTGCGAAAAGCGAAATAAAAACAAGGGATGCTTACAACAATGGATTTATTAACGGTATTTGATTACTAAGCTTTTGTAACCAAGATGTCAGCCCTTTTACAAATACCTTGAATCGTCGTTGGCTGAAATGCCTTGAGAACCCTCTTTTGAAAAATGGATTCCCAAAACGGGAACTTTCTCTACCTTTGTTACAAAAGACAGCTTGAGAGTTATAGCTAAGAAGACACTACGGGACTTCTGGGTCAAACACCCGGACAGTGAACAGCAACTGAAAGCATGGTACCAGGAAGCTGAAGACGCAAAGTGGAAAGGACCTAATGAAATCAAAAGAGATTATCCGAGTGCTTCTTTTCTGGTGGACAACAGGGTGGTGTTTAACATCAAAGGCAATCATTTCCAACTGATCGTGAAGATCAACTATGCATACGGAATGGTGTGGATCAGATTTGTGGGCACGCATGCGCAGTATGACAAAATTGACGCAACAACAATCTAAACAGGGAACAGCAATGACCATTAAACCGATAAAAACAAAGAAAGACTATCAGGCAGCCATGGAAAGATTAGAGATGATCTTCGATGCAAAGCCGGGAACTCCTGAAGGTGACGAGCTGGAGGTGTTGGGCATTCTTATCGACAAATACGAGCAGGAGCGCTATCCCATTGGCTTTCCGGACCCAATTGAAGCCATAAAGTTCCGTATGGAGCAGTTGGGCTATAGCCAAGGTGACTTGGCCAAGATAGTTGGGCTCAAAAGCCGTGCAAGTGAGATCCTAAACAAGAAACGTAAGCTGACACTGGAAATGATCCGCCAGTTGCACCAGGTATTGGGCATTCCTACTGATGTATTGATTCAGAGCTACTAACTGGAAAGCACTTCACCCAACGTTGCATTGAAACTATAGAGGGGTGACGATTATAAATGATCTTACTATTAGTCATCCCTCATGATTAAAAAGGGCTGATCGTTAGAGCGCTTACCTTTGCCGCCAAAAAGGGATATGAGCGAAAAGGTGACTTTGGGTAAACGGGTGTTGCAAATGCTCGCTCGCTTTGGCTTGGATCCGTTTGTTCTGCTACTGGTTGGCATGATCGTGCTGGCATACCTGTTTCCACAGGGTGGTACAGGTGAGGGGCCCTGGTCGCTCTCTTCTCTATCAGGATATGGCGTATCGTTGATCTTCTTTTTCTACGGGTTAAAATTAAATTTTGCTGAACTGAAAGCTGGCTTGCGCAACTGGAAGCTGCATGCGGTGGTTCAAATCAGCACATTCATTTTATTCCCGCTACTTGTTCTGAGCTGTAAAGGATTGTTTCATACTGATGCCTACCCATTGTGGCTGGGCGCTTTCTTCCTGGCAAGCCTGCCATCCACTGTATCTTCATCTGTAGTGATGGTGTCTATAGCAGAAGGCAACATACCGGCAGCTATATTTAACGCCAGTATTTCAAGCATCATTGGTGTATTCATTACGCCTGTCTGGATGAGTCTGGTAATTATGGGAGGAGCAGGAAGCACAGATATGTCAGATGTTATTTTAAAGCTCACCTTACAAGTGCTGGTGCCGGTGATACTTGGACTTCTGTTGAACAATAAATGGGGGCATTGGGCAAAACGGTATAAAAAGCAACTGAAATATTTCGACCAAACCATTATCCTGTCTATTGTTTACACTTCCTTTTGTGAGTCGTTTGCTCAGCACATGTTCAGCAATATCGGGGTTGTAGAATTGATTGTATTGGGCGTATGTATGCTCGGTCTTTTCTTCCTGGCCTACTTTATAATTACCCTTGTTTGTAAAGCCTTTTCTTTTAACCGGGAGGATACTATTACAACATCTTTTTGCGGATCAAAGAAATCGTTGGTACATGGTACAGTAATGTCAAAAGTATTATTCCCCAACAGTACAATAACCGGTATTTTATTGTTGCCATTGATGCTGTATCATGCACTGCAACTTATTGTAGTGAGCATGATAGCGCAAAGGTTAGCGAAAGAGCGTTCAAGACCACCTAGAATAACTGTACAGGGTTGATTTGCAGAAATTCTTGCCAGGGTAGTCCGGAGCCCCCTACCAGCAAAATCTTTCCCGGATGGAATTGCTTCTGAAATGTATTCATACCGGAAGTTGGTTTTGCTGCGCTGCTCTTTACTTCGAGTGCAATTATTTTACCCTTGCGTTCCAAAACAAAATCTACTTCGTCTGCTCTGTCGCGCCAATAATAAACTGTAAAGCCTTCTGTTAATGAGTGATTTATCAAATGGGCACCAATAGCAGATTCGACCATTCTTCCCCATTTCTCTGGATTGGTTTTAATATCACTAAAATCTTCAGTCCTTTGTGCACTAATGAGAGCTGTATTATGTACCTGGAATTTGGGACTTGATGATCGTTTGCGGATAATATCGGCTGCATATTTTTCAATGCCTCCAAGCAAACCTGCAGTATCAAGTAATTGAAGGTAGTGTGAAAGGGTAGTAGTATTGCCTGCATCCTGTAATTGTCCCAGCATTTTAGTATAGGAAAGGATTTGTCCTGAGTACAGGCAGCCTAACTCAAATAGACGTTTCATTAAGGCTGGTTTATCCACGCGGGTAAGCATGAGAATATCTTTCGAAATACTGGTTTCAATCAGTGCCTGTTGCACGTATGCTTTCCAGCGATCTTCTGTTCGGATCAGAGTTCCCGATCCCGGATAACCGCCAAACCATACATACTGATCTGCATCCCAACCAAAAGCTGCCTGCATTTCCCTATAAGACCAATGCCCCATATAAGTAGTTTCGAAACGGCCGGCTAACGATTCTGTCAATCCTTGTTGCAGTAATAGCCTTGAAGAACCCAATAGGATCACTTTCAAGTTTCTTTTAGTACGGCTATCGGTGTCCCATAATAGTTTAACCGTTTCGCTCCAGTTGTTGATCTTCTGTATTTCATCAACTACCAATAAAGATTCTGTAGCTTGCTGTGTATCCATTTTGACCCGTGCTGTTTCCCATTGCTGTTCCAGCCAAGCGGTATTAGAAACAGCTACGGCATCGGCAGAAGCAAAGTGAACGGGAATAGTCAGACGCTCCATCAGTTGAGTCACCAAGGTGGTTTTTCCGACCTGCCGCGGGCCCATAAGTACCTGGATGAATCTTCTAGTTTCTTTAATTCTATTTATAAGGGGCTGTAAATGAGGTCGTTCGTACATGGTTTACAAATTACTCAATATAGTGAGTAAAATTACTCAGAATATTGAGTAATTTGTTGATGTTTTCATAATCTTTTTTACCAGATAAAAGTGAAAATCCTGTCTCGTTGTCCTAAAAAACTTTACACTTGGTATCATCCAGGTTTTATAATGACAGACACAAGAAAATATCATCTTCTAAATTGCTTCATTGCAGCTGTTTGGCTCATCAACGGACTTTTTTGTAAAGTGTTGAACCTAGTCCCAAGACACCAGGATATCGTTGCAAGAATTTTAGGTGACGGCCATGCACGACTGCTCACTCTTTTAATTGGGTATTCAGAGATTGCAATGGCAGTTTGGATATTAAGCGGTATTTGGAAACGAGTCAACGTAATAACTCAAATACTTGTTATTTTGACTATGAACATATTTGAGTTCATTCTTGTACCTGACCTGTTGCTTTGGGGTAAGGGCAATGCTGTTTTTGCCTTACTTTTTATACTTTTAATCTACTACAACGAGTATCATCTCAATAAGAAAATTGCTTTACAGACGTAATATGTTTTTAAATCTGAAAAACCATCCTTTTGCTGTTGAGGCTTTTTTTGAAAGTTCTATAGTTTTGACATTTGCAATTCCCAAATGCCAGTTTCAAGATATTATTCCTCCTTGCCTGGAATTAGATACTTTCAAAGATCAATGGGCTTTCATTGCTGTAGCGATGGTTCAGACAAAAAACTTAAGACCCAAAGGCTTTCCTAAGATTTTGGGTAACGATTTTTTTCTTATCGGCTATCGTGTGTTTGTAAAGTATGTGAACAATGCAGGCAAGCGGTTAAGAGGACTCTATATTCTTAAATCCGAGACGGACAAAAAGAAAATGGAATTCTTTGGAAATATTTTCACGCATTATAAGTATACAACCACCGATATTCATCAAACAAAGCATTCTGGTACTTTACAAATCCATTCCAATAATTCAGATTTTAAAATTCTAATTGACACCACCCAAAACGAAGATATTTCCCTCCCCGACGGCTCACCTTTCTCTGACTGGAAAGAAGCAAGAAGGTTTGCAGGGCCATTGCCTTTTACTTTTACCTTTAACCCTGATACTAAGAAAGTTTTAATAATTGAAGGTGTAAGAGAAAATTGGGTACCTAGCCCGGTTAGAGTTATTGATTACCGTTTTTCTTTTTTAGATAATTTAAATATGCATGATATCAAATTGGCGAATGCTTTCATTATAAAAGATATACCCTACTACTGGAAAAAAGGAAAACTTGAACAATGGATAGCGTAAGAAAACCATTCCAAGGAGTATGGAATATCATCCGCTTCAATTGGCACTATTATATATTGTCAATTTTCTTAGTTTTATTTATTCTTTTACTGCAAAAAAGCTTCAACCAGTCCTTTAAGGTTGCAGCAAATATTCTGGCGCTCCTTATCATTAGTTCAACATTGATTACATTAATTGTTTCCTTGTATATCTACGATTTCTCCAAATTATATACACTTACATGGTTAAGCAATCTAAAACAAGGTGGCAAGGAAACAATTATCAACATCAATGCTGGTTTTGATGAGACAAGTAGCTTGCTTAAGCGAAAGTTTGAAAATTCCGAATTACTGGTGGCTGACTTTTATGACCCGGAAAAGCATACCGAGCTTTCAATCAAACGAGCAAGAAAAGCTTATCCGCCATTTCCGAATACATTTCGAATAAGTACGAAACATTTACCAATAGAAGACAGTTCTGCAGATAAGATTTTTGCAATTCTATCTGCACATGAAATCCGGAATGAAAAAGAAAGAATAGCTTTCTTTAATGAGCTACAAAGGGTCTTAAAGGCATCCGGACAAATTATTGTAACAGAGCATTTAAGGGACACCGCTAACTTTCTTGCTTACAACATTGGCTTTTTTCATTTCCACTCTAAAGCAACCTGGCATAAAACCTTTCATTCATCAAGGCTTCAAGTTGCAAAAGAGATTAAAATTACTCCATTCATATCAACCTTTATTCTTGAAAAAAATGGTTCTGCATCTTAAAATAACCGGTGTGCTTCTCATTCTTTTGGCACTACTTCATGTGATTTTTCCAAGATACTTTAAATGGAAGGTTGAATTAAATTTGGTGAGCCACATCAACAGGCAGATGATGTATGTGCATACTTTCTTTATCGCTCTTATTGTTTTCCTTATGGGACTACTTTGCCTGACTTCATCAACGGAACTGTCAACAACGGATTTTGGCAAAAGAATTTCATTGGGGCTTGGCATTTTTTGGACGACCAGGCTGTTTATTCAATTCTTCGGGTACTCATCATTACTGTGGAAAGGAAAGACATTTGAGACAAGAGTTCACGTTCTATTGTCAATTCTATGGACATATCTTAGTAGCGTATTCATTTTAATATATTTAGTATGAGCAGTTAGGCGTGAAGAACAGACGATAATATTACTGGACGAATAAAACAAGACTGTTTACAATTCATTCTCCCTAAACCTCTTCCCGATAACATCTAAGGCATTTGCGTCCAGCTTTGAGGTCTTTTGCAGCACCTTGATAAAATAATCCACTTCTTCCTTTTTTGCCGGGCATCCTGAATTCTTACCTGGCTGGCTATCTATACGAGAGTCGGCGAGAAGATTTCCTTTGGCATCTAGTACGGCCCAATAGGGAATACCTTCTGTTGACGTGCCACCAAACTGCTCCATCATTTCCTGCGCCCCGGGATTTTCCAGCTTTTTCTTGTCTTTAAATTCATTGACGACCAGGTGTCTGAAGACATAATTATCCTGGAAATACTTTTTCACTTTGGGATCATTTAGCGAGGAATCCATTTTATGACACCAGCCACACCAGGAGGCATGGAATATCAGGATAATGTTTTTCTTTTCTCTGCCTGCCTGCTCTTTGGCTGACGCTAATACTATAGAGGCTGGTTCAGGTGTTGTTTGTGCAAAGCCAGAAGCAAAAACCAGGAAAGCCAGGGTAGTTAGAAATAATTGTTTCATGTAGTAGCATTATAAGATGAATGTAAACAAAAAGAGATGCCCTTAAGCATCTCTTTCTATATACTGGGTTAGTAGGTCTTTAACTGATCCGTCATTTCTAAAAGTCTAATCCCATTGCAAAATACCATTGAGGCTTTCCTTTGAAGACACCATCCATTTGCCATGCACAGTCAAGGCGTAAGAAATAGCCAAGAAGAGTGCTGCGGGCTCCAAAGCCATAACCGCCGGCTAAAGGCCCAACACCTCCGGACTTCAGGCGCACAATAACCGGACCATCGCCATAAGGTACTGATGGACGCTCAATCTTATCGTAGTTTCCGTTCCAGGCAGTCCCCAAGTCTACAAATTGCACCAGCTGCAAATTGCGCAGGAAAGCATTGTTCAATGGCTTGTTCAGCAAGGTGCTGAATACCGGCATTCTTACTTCGCTGTTGATCACAACATTGTTATTACCATTGGCAACATTCTGCTTGTAGCCTCTCAGATTTATGGCAAGTGCCTGGTATGCGTAATTGTTATCAGGATCAGGACGGTTGGTAGGGTCAAAGTAGCGGAAGCCAGTTATGTTGCGGTTACCATCCTCTTTTGCATTATTACCAAACTTCAGCCAGCCATCAACACCACCAAGGTAGTAGATCACTTTCTGGTTGCCCCACGAAAAATCTGCTGAACCACGAACCGCCCAGATGATGTTGCGATAAATTGGCAGATAATGGCGGGCGTCAAAACCGGCATTGAACATGAAGCGTCCCTCTGTATTCTGTACATGGCTCATTTGCGTGAACCAGTCAACATAAGCTTTCCATCGCAAGCCATGCCAGATGTTTAAAGCCGGATTGGTGGTATTGTCATGTACATACTCTAATGAAAACTGTGCAAAGGTGTTGGTCGAGTCCTTGACGCTCAAAGATTCCCTGTCTACACCGCTAATGACAAAGCGGTCGAACCGGGGACCAACAGTGGCCCGAAAACTACGGACCTTGTCGATTGCGTACCGCATACGGCCAAGGTAATAATTGGAATACTGCTTGCCGGGATAGATAATGTTGGTAGTGTTGTCAGGGAACGTGATGTATTTATTATTCTTGATGCCTAAAGCAACTTCTACATTACTACGGTAAAAGGTGAAGCCCCAATCGAGCCTTTTGCGCAGGTTGGTAAATTCAAACAGGATGTCATTGTCCTTCAGGTTGGTTGCCAGCCTGAAGCCACCGGAAATTTTGATGTCTTCAAAAAGATCAACTGTTCCCATGCGGATCAAACCACTCAGGTCGTCGCCATTCGATGGATCGATTGGACCCTGGCCTCCCTGGTAAGGCTGGTATTTATTGAATACAAAAACCGTATTGTTCAATCCGGCTACCACATAATCGTTGAAGAATTTAGGCGGGCGGTATTCAAAAAGCTTTGCTTTTTTCAATACGCCTGCCTCTCCCGGCAATTCTGTTGTTTCAAAAACTTTTCCAACGTTAATGTTGGTGTCTTTCGTTTCATTGCCAAACTCTGTTTGGAAAATATCCTGGGCCCTTGATGTATCACCTGGCTGGGGGGCCGGTATTTCGGCAGCTTGGGTTGTCGTCAGTCGTTCATGTTCCCTAAGCTTTTTCATGAATTCTGTTGGCTTAGCCGTTACATTGCGACGACGTAAAGTGCTTTCGTCTACACGCAGGCGATACAGGAACTTATAATTACCTTGCTGCGTTACCTCACTGACCTGGGAGTTGTCACCGGCAGTGCGTGTTTCCCGAAGCCCACTTTGGTAGTTTGTAAGCGGAAATACATAAGCTGAATCCGTAGTCACCGATACCATACCAACAGAGTCAATATCCGTTTTATTCCATTCTTTCAGGAGGCTGTCCACTTCCGGCTCTGTAGGATTTCTTAATATTTCATCGCCAATGTATACCAATGTATCCAGGCCAGCTCTTGCCGTGCTGAAGAAGCCTGCATAACGGTTGTTGATACCGTTCTCATCATTGACAAATGTAAAATGGTACGTATTGTATTGCGATGGATAACGGGCATTGCCAAATCTCAGGTTGGTGAGTTGGGATACCTGTTTATAATCAGATTTGTTCCAGTTATCAATCAGGAAGATATTGAATCGTTTCGCAGGCATTGCCGTATCGTTATCAACAGCCTTAGGTGATGGACGATTAGAAGAGAACAGAATACCTGTCTTGTTAGGGAAGGAAACAAAGGATGGATCCAGGTCATCGTACACATCATTGGTGATCTGTTCGACCGTTTGTTTCTCGATGTTGTAAACGAATATGTCTGTCTGACCGCTTTTTACGGCACTGATCAGCAACGTATTCGAGTTCAGCATATACTTTACATCCTGAATCTGGTCAAACTGGTGCAACTCCTGCTTGTTAAACTTGACACGGGCTACCGCATCATAAACAAACATTTTAATCTTGCCTTGTTCAGTGTAAACTACTGTCAGGCGGGTACCCTTGGGATCCCAAGCCAGGATCGGATAGTTAGGATTCACTTCATCCTCGCGGCTGCGGGCACCAGTCTTCAGGATCACTTTACGGTTAACAAAGTTTTCGTTGATCACCACCTGGTATTTACCCTCTTTGAATTCTACCACGGCATAAGTAAAGCTACGGGGCTGGGGATTGGCATTGAAGCGGATAAAATCTTTCTTACGGATCTCTTCTGTCACAGACAATTGTCCTTTAGGAACCAGCCTGCGGCCGCGGACATCTTTGTAGTACATTTCCGGCATCTCCGTCATAAATTCCTGCAGTATATCCTTGAACTTCTTTTTGGCGATTCTTTCTGAAGCACTATTCAGATTGCGGTAAATGCGGGCGAGGTACAACAGGTAGGTTGTTTTGCTTTTACCATATTTGTTTCCGAAATAATACCAGAAAGCATGGCCTGCCAAAAGAGGTTTTTTAAATGCGAACTGGTAGAATGTTTTATACTCGGCGCTCAGCATGGCGTTCTTCAACTGGTCGTCCAAATCGGTATTCCATGGTTCGGCAACATAATCTATATAACCATCTGTCAGCCATGCAGGCAGGTCCAGCAAAGTTTGATTGGCAGCCATTTCACCCAGGTCGTCACCAAACAAAATGTTTTGTACTAAGACCTGTGCAATGCCCTGGCGCACCTGGCGGCGCAGGTTGTTGTGGTTGGCATCAAAATAGACCAACATCTTGTTGTTCACCAGTTTGGTAACACCACCGGTATTTTGCCAGTCAATACCAAGGCCGATATTTGATTGCTGTAATTCGTCAAAATTGTTGTACACCACTACGTTTGCACGGCGTTGCATACCATATTCAACAAATTCTTCTATGCTGGGCAGTTCCCTTTCGGCAATTTGCGCCACGTATTTCCCGATTTCAAGACCATCCTGGCTGAAATAAGTGTTGAAGTTGTCTGTCTGATAATATTTCCATGAGAATTTTTGATATTGCACCCTGTTTTTCCCATATTCCACAGTGCTTACTTGTGCACTTGCAATAAGGGTAAATGAAAGCAAGGTAATGCCACTTAAAACTAATCTTTCGAAGAATCTGTTCATAGAAGTGTAATCAAGTTTCAAAGTATGATAAGCTGGACTGTAAATTGCACCCTGAGTTTAAACAATACAAATAAAACCACAATCTAAATCTAAAATACGAAAAAGCCAGTATGTTGTATATTCAGTCATTTACGTTTAGCCCGGTGCAGGAAAATACCTACATCCTGTATAACGATGAAAAACAATGTTGTATTATAGACCCCGGCTGTTATTTTGCCTCCGAGGAGGAAGAATTGAAGAGTTTTATTAAAGATCATGGGCTGACTCCTGTTTTGCTCCTGAATACTCATTGCCACCTGGACCATATTTTCGGTAATCGTTTTGTGCAAAAGACGTTTGGTCTGAAGCTGCACTTACATAAATTGGAAAAGCAGGTTTTGGATTATGGGCCTGTATCCGGCCAAATGTGGCAGTTGCCATTTGATAATTATGATGGGGAACTGGTTTATATAGATGAAAACGATGTCATCAGATTGGGTTCCGAAGAGTTGCAAGTATTATTCACTCCGGGGCATTCTCCTGGTCATATCTGCTTTTACAGTAAGCCTCACAAGTTCCTGATCGGGGGAGATGTGTTGTTCAATGGAAGCGTTGGCAGAACCGACTTGCCGGGAGGCGATTTTGCTACACTGGAACAAAGCATCAAAACAAAATTATATACGCTTCCTGAAGACGTGATCGTGTATCCCGGTCATGGAGATTCCACCACTATTGGCGAAGAAATGAAAACCAATCCCTTTGTAAGTATGATATAACAGGTTTACATGTAAACCTGTTATCTTACCCCCAGGCTTGTATTCCCTTTCTTTAAAAACCTTCCTACTACCGGCAATCGCTCAAACTCTTTCCGTTCCACGTTCAATACCAGTATGGCAAATAGTGAAAGCAGTATCAGGGCTAAGCCCCTGTCGGCCCAGGCTCCAAGATTCAATTGTTGGAATAAGACATACCCTCCGTACAACCCAACAACAATCAGAATAAAAGCAACCAGTTTCTTTGTCGCATAAGGAACCGGATATATTTTCTGTCCCCATACATATGAGACCACCATCATGCTGCCATAGCAAAGGAATGTAGCCCAGGCGCAGGCCATATAACCATAGCGGGGAATGAACAGGTAGTTGACCAGGATTGTGGTTGCGGCTCCAATGATCGTGATCCAGGCTCCTGCCATAGTATTTTTGGATAATTTATACCAGATAGAGAGATTGTAGTATATGCCCAGGAACATATTGGCGAGCAATAAGATAGGCACCACTTTCAGACCTTCCCAATAATTTGGATTTTGAATAAAATGTTTCCAGACATCCAGGAATAGTGCCACAACCAGGAACATAAAGCAAATGGTGATCACGAAAAACTTCATGACCCTGGCATATACCTTTTGTGGCTGCTGACCTTGTGCCTGTTTGAAAAAGAATGGTTCTGCGCCCATCCTGAAAGCCTGTACAAATAAAGTGATCAGGATCGATAGCTTATAGCATGCACTATAGGCGCCCACTTCAAACTTGGCAGCAGCTTCGGTAGGAGCGGAGGTCCACCAGCGCAGCATCACCCGGTCAAAGGTTTCATTGATCATACCTGCAAAACCAGCAAGGATCAGGGGGGATGAATAAATCATGATCTCCTTCCACAGCCTGGAATTGAATCGCCACCGGAAGGCAAAAAACTCTTTCGACAGCATCAGGAATGTAGCAATGGCTTGTACCAGGTTGGCAATGATCACATAGCCCACCCGGTTCTCAGCGTTATAGAAAATCCCGATAAAGCTATCAGGGTCTTCTTTCTGAATTTGTGGGCATACCGACAGGAAGAAGAAGGTCAATGCAATATTGATGATGATACCTGCAATGCGTACTGTTGCAAATTTGACCGGCCGGCCTTCAAAGCGGAGCCGCGCAAAGGCCAGCGTGGAGAGCGCATCGAAGGCAATAATAAAAGCGCTCCAGGTAAAATACTCGGGATGCTCTTCCAGCCCGATGATGCTGGCAAACACATTATTGAAAAGGACCATGAGGGTGGTCAGCAGGCATGTAGAAAGAATAAGCGATACGCTGGCCGTGTTATACACATCCAACTGCTGTTCCTTATTAGCTGAAAAACGGAAATAGGCCGTTTCCAGTCCGTAAGTGAATATGATATTCAGAAATGGAATAAGGGCGTATACCAAACTCATCTCACCATAGGCCACACCGGAAAGGGTGGCGGTAAGGTAAGGCGTAAGTAAATAACTTAAAAAACGTGCTGCAATGGAGCTGGCTCCATACCACAACGTTTGACCCGCTAACTTTTTAATGCCACTCAAAGAATGTAATTTTTGGAGGGCAAATGTAATTCAAGAGTTCGCAAGTTAAAACCTAAACTTCTTCCTGCTTTCTTTCTTTTCCGAGAAGCGCTTTTTGCTGTCAAGGCGTCGCTCTTTTGATTGTTTGGTTGGCTTGGTGGCAATGCGCAACTTCTTTTTCCGGAGCGCCTCGCCAATCAATTCATTGATTTTGTTGACAGCTTCTTCCTTATTGGACAGCTGTGTACGGTGCATTTGCGCCTTCACCACCAACTGCCCTTCCGAATTGATGCGGTTGACAAGCTTGTGTTGCACCTTTTCTTTTTGTTCGTTTGAGAGCAATTGAGAACTCCCTACATCAAAAAAAGCTATCACTGCGGTCTCTACTTTATTTACATTCTGTCCGCCCTTACCACCGCTCCTGGTGGTTTGAAGCTTAATCTCGGATGAAAAATCGATCATAGTTACGAAGTTAGAGATCCGGGTAGTTTGTTCTGTGCATTTCTGACGTTGTATTTGTGTGGTACTTCTATCTTCGTGCCTCGGAATTTTAATTATGCGTGTTGTTATTCAGAGAGTTTCCAGGGCCAGCGTTACTGTGGATGGTGCAGTAACCGGAAAAATCGGAGCAGGATTATTGGTGCTGCTGGGAGTGGAAGATGCCGATAGCGAGGAGGATATTCAATGGCTCAGTAGTAAAATTATCAATTTAAGAATTTTTAATGATGAAGCGGGCGTGATGAACCGTTCTGTTATAGATGTGGGCGGTGATATCTTATTGGTAAGCCAGTTTACACTTCATGCCAGTACAAAAAAGGGAAACCGGCCCAGTTACATCCGTGCCAGCAAGCCACCCTTCGCCATACCAATGTATGAAAAGCTGATGGGCCAGCTGCAAAAAGACCTGGGGAAAAACATTGCAGCCGGCATATTCGGTGCCGATATGAAAGTTGAACTGCTGAACGACGGACCTGTAACCATTATAATTGATAGTAAAAACAAGGAATGAAGGGAATGACGAATGACGAATAAGAGTGATTCGAGTCGTTCACAATAACATTGAACAGTTAAATGAGTAATAAAAGAGATATACAAACCAGGGAAGACCTTTTATTTATGCTGGCGGCTTTTTATGAAAAGGCGTTCCAAGATGAATTGATAGGCCGCTTTTTTACGGAGGTAGTTCCTTTGGACCTGGAGGAGCACCTGCCAGTAATTACAGATTTCTGGGAGGCTATCGTTTTCGGGCAACATACCTATCGTAAAAACGTAATGGCCGTACACCAGCATATTCACCAGTTGTCGCCCATTTACAAGGAACACCTCGATCGCTGGGTAGAGATATTTATTAGTAACGTGGATGAATTTTTTGCCGGTGAAAAGGCTGACCTGGTAAAACACAGAGCTGCATCAATTGCTACACTCATGAATATGAAACTCAATAATCCAATAGGTAAATTATGACTATCAAAGATGCCCAAGTGCAAATAGACCAATGGATCAAAACAGTCGGTGTCCGATACTTCAACGAATTGACCAACCTTGGTATACTCATGGAAGAAGTAGGGGAGCTGAGCCGGATCATGGTGAGGACTTACGGCGAGCAATCATTCAAAGAAAGCGATAAAAATAAAAACCTTTCTGATGAACTGGCCGACGTACTTTGGGTGCTGATGTGCATTGCCAATCAAACCGGCGTTGACCTTACCGAGGCTCTGCAAAAAAACTTTGAAAAGAAAAACATCCGCGATGCCAACAGGCACCAGCAAAACGAAAAATTAACCTGAGAACAGTAGAAGTGAAATTTAAAATGTTGAACTATTCTAATCACCTGATTAATCCACGGTTATGAATGACGAACACTACATGAGGCAGGCGCTGGCGCAGGCCCAGAACGCCTTTGATGAAGATGAAGTACCTGTGGGCGCCATTATCGTACTCAACGATAAGATCATTGCCCGTGGTTATAACCAGGTAGAGAAATTGAATGACCCGACTGCACATGCGGAGATTATTGCATTAACATCGGCCTTTAACTTTCTCGGCAGTAAGTATCTACCAGAAGCTACTATATACGTTACCGTTGAACCCTGCGTTATGTGTGCAGGCGCCCTGTACTGGAGTAAAATAGGCCGCATCGTATATGGTGCCGCTGATGAAAAGAATGGATATAAAAGAGTGGCTGGCGAAGTTTCTCCATTTCATCCTAAAACCCTGCTGAAAACAGGTGTGCTGAAAAACGAATGTGCTGAACTGATGAAAGAATTCTTCCGCCAGCGCAGAAAGTGATTTGAATGATGAATGATTCGAATCATTCGTCATTTCCTTTGTTTGTTTACATTTGTGCCTCCGAAGGAAACGATAGATAAATATTAAATTGTAAATCTTAAAACGAAAATCATTATGGCATTCACCTTACCACAGTTGCCTTATGCACACGAAGCTTTAGAACCGCATATTGATACCCAAACAATGCAGATCCACCACGGCAAACACCACCAGGCTTATGTGGACAATCTGAATAAAGCTATTGCCGGTACAGAACACGAAAATAAAAGTCTCGAAGCACTGATCGCTATTGCTGGCTCCATTTCTCCTGCTGTACGTAACAATGGCGGTGGCCACTGGAACCACACTTTCTTCTGGGAGATTTTGGCCCCTAACGCTGGCGGACAACCGACTGGCAGACTGGCTGAAGCCATCAACCAGACTTTTGGTTCATTCGACGCTTTCAAGGAAAAATTAAACACAGCTGGTGCAACCCGCTTTGGTAGCGGTTGGGCATGGCTGATCGTTAGAGATGGCAGATTGGAAGTAACTTCTACTCCTAACCAGGACAACCCGTTGATGGATGTTGCCGAGGTTAAAGGTACTCCGATCTTAGGTGTGGATGTTTGGGAGCATGCTTATTACCTGAAATATCAAAACCGCCGTCCGGAATACCTGAACGCATTCTGGAACGTGATCAACTGGAGTAAAGTGAGCGAGCGTTTTGAAAATGCAAGCAAGTAAGAGCGATCAACACTTTAATAAAAAAGCTGGCCCCTGAGTCAGCTTTTTTATTAAGGCACCGGGTCATACCCGCTCCCGCCCCATGGGTGACATCGGCTGACGCGTTTCAGCGTCAGCCAAAAGCCTTTGAATACACCATATTTCTTAAATGCTTCCAGACCATATTGCGAGCAGGTTGGCGTATAGCGGCAGGAGGGACCCAGCCATGGTGAAATGGCCAGTTGGTAAAACCGGATAAGTCCGATAAATGGCAGGGCCAATATTTTAACTAGTTTTTTCATTGCTTTTTTCTGCTTTCTTCTGTAATAGTTTCAAGCATTTGGTCATGGCCTCAAAAACAGTTGAATAAGTAGGCAGTGATTTATCGATGTATATAAAAAAGACGTGCCCTTTTAATTGATTGGTTTGCAGGAAGGTAGCGATTTCTTTTTTTTGCAGCCGGTAGGCTTCCCGCATTAGTCGTTTGATCCTGTTTCGATCTACAGCCCGTTTAAAATAACGTTTGCTGGCTGACACACCGATTTGCATACCGCTCTTTTCGCCTTCAGCCGGGGGGGAAAGAGCGTAAGATATCCGCAGGGGAAAGCACATGAATGTTTTACCGTTCGCAAAAAGCGATTCTATTTGTTTGCGGCTTTTCAGCTTTTCCTCTTTCCCTAATGCAAATTTTTTGGCCATTTTCGTATAAAGCAAAATAGCCCCGTTACCGGAGCTATTCAATGTAAAAAGTTAAGACCCCGCAGGCCTTCAAGCGTTCTATTTTAATTTTCTTTCGTCGCTTACAGTCAGTTTCTTACGGCCTTTCGCACGACGGCTTGCCAACACTTTTCTGCCATTAGCTGTTTGCATACGCTTACGGAATCCATGAACAGTTTTACGACGTCTGCGATGCGGTTGAAATGTACGTTTCATTTAAAATAAGTTTTTTCACGTTCTAAAATCACCTGTGGAGAACCAGGTTTGTTTTCAGTTTCTACAGGTCACCACACCCATAGTTTGTGAAAGGACCGCAAAGGTAAGGGTAAAAGAGGTTAGTAATGCATGCTATACTGTATGAAATAAGGAAAATTTTAAGATAATTTATATTATGAATACCTTTTTCCAAGGAAGAACCGGAAGCCAATGTTAATAGAAGTGTAGGTACTCAAACTGGAAGAAAATTCAAAATTGTGTCCTTTTGAACTGGAAGTTTCGCCGCCAGGCTTTGATTTATTTTCATTCTTACTTTGACCATAAGAGAGGTCTGCCATATTTCCCAAGCCTGCCTCCAGATGAAATCTTTTATTCAAAGCATATGAAATACCAGGATATAAGTCGATTCCTACGCTCCATTCCTTGATTGTTCGTTTCGAGTTTGAAGACTCCATTTCATAGGTGTAACCGTTATAATAAACACCCGGCTGTGCAAATAAATAGAATCCTTTACCTAATGTCAGGTATTTTCTTAAAAAGGCTTCTGTCCTGTAGCTTTCATGCTTATCACTTCCTGAATTTTCTATTGAACTTTTCCCATGAGCATACCCTAACTGAATGCCTACAATGGTGTTTGGCTTTATAGCAACACCTACTGATGGAGTAATGCCAAAATTCGTTGTTTCGTTTTTGTAGTTATCAGAGGGGGGATCCGTGCTTTCTGATTTGTTCTTACTTAAATAAAGATTGCCCCCCAATAAAACAGTCCCTTTATCAATTTGTGCATGTACAATAGAAGAAATAATAACTGACGAAATAAGAGAGAGTAGAATTTTTTTCATAAACAAAGAATTTGCTTATGAAAGTGGGAAGAATTATTTCAAATTGAAACAGCCTGAAAATGGATTAACACAATATTAAATTTATACTTGCTTATCTATTAATTGGGAAGGTAGCATTACTCCGCCGTCTTCAACTTTAAAAACAACGTTTTCAGTTGCATGTTTTGAACCGGGGATGATTGTTTACACAAAGATTGCTTCCTTATGTTCCTGATACGGTTATCCAGTTCTGGGTGGCTGCTCAACCACTCGGAAGGCTCCGGGCCCTTACTTTCTTTTTTCAAATACTGGAACAGGCGCACAAACCCATTACAGTCTATGTTGCGTTGTGCCAGGAGTTGGGCGCCTCCTTCATCGGCTTCTTTTTCAAGACTGCGGCTGTAAGAAAGACTCTTTAAGAGTTCGGCATTTCCTACAAGTATGGCACTGACTGCGCTTGCATCACCCAATAATAAACCAATAAATACACGGCCGCTCAATTGCCGGAACATGGCGCGAAGGGAATGGCGGTTCTCAACATGGGTGAACTCATGCGTCAACAGGGCCGCTAACTCTTCATATGAACCAATACCTGCAATGATTTGATCATGTACCACTATGTTGCCCCCGGGCAGGGCAAAGGCATTGGCCACCTCGCTTTTGACCACTGTAATACGCACATCATATTTGGACGGAAAATGAAGTTCTTTGAAAAACTCATTGATGTAAGCCGTCTTTTGCGCATCTACCTCGTAATCATTTTTGATGGAAGCATAAATACCATCTCCCATTTGTTCCTCGTAACGCAGAGGGAAACTGCTGGCCATGGCCGATGCCAGCCAGGGCAGCAGGAAGAAATAGGCTAACAGCACAAAAGCAATTACTGCCAGAAAGAGCTTTACCACAAGACCTGTTTTTCTGCCGGATAGCTTTTTTTTGTGCTGTTCTATGCGGCTGGACAGTTCATCAGATAGCTCTTTGGAGAGTACTACAAGCGACTGTAAAGGATAACCGGGATAATAGAAGGCTTGGGGTGTTTGATCAGTCCGCACCTGGTCATAAAACCAGAACACTGCATTTTGAGCCACATCAAATTGAATAACCAGCTTGTCATTCTCAAACGAAATCTTAGCTGGATATTCAATTGTGTTATAATAATATGTGGCGTTGTAGTGACTCATTAAATCATTTCCCCACCAAAATAAGGCTGCAGGGATGGTGGTAGCAAAATACCATTTTCTGTCTGGTTATTTTCAAGCAGGCAAGCCAAAATTCTCGGCAAAGCCAGGGAGCTACCATTCAGGGAGTGCACCAGTTGCGGCTTGCCTTTTTCATCTTTGAAGCGGATCTTCATGCGGTTGGCCTGGAAGGCTTCAAAGTTGGAAACAGAGCTGACTTCCAACCATTTATCCTGGGCTGCACTGTACACTTCGAAGTCGTAAGTAAGTGCAGAAGTAAAACTCATATCTCCACCACAAAGACGCAATATCCGGTATGGCAAACCTAATGACTGTATCAGCTTTTCTACATGTTCTACCATTTCCTCCAGTGCTTCATAACTTTTGGATGGATGAGCCAACTGCACAATTTCCACTTTATCAAACTGGTGGAGGCGATTCAGACCGCGTACATCTTTACCATAACTGCCAGCCTCCCTGCGGAAACAAGGTGTATAGGCTGTCATTTTGATAGGAAGATCTGCTTCTTTCAGTATCTCATCGCGGTAAATATTGGTAACTGGTACTTCCGCTGTGGGAATCAGGTAAAAGTCATCCTCGGTTGCATGGTACATCTGGCCTTCCTTATCAGGCAACTGGCCGGTACCATAAGCCGAAGCTGCATTTACCATATGAGGAGGCATATATTCCATGTAACCTGCAGCCGTATTATAATCCAGGAAGTACTGGATCAGGGCTCTTTGCAGTTTGGCGCCCTTGTTTTTATAAACAGGAAAACCACTACCGGTAATTTTATTCCCCAATTCAAAGTCGATCAGGTCCAGCTTTTTGGCCAGGTCCCAGTGGGGTACAGCCTGAGGGGGCAATTCCGGTTTACTGCCACCGGTTCTTACCATTTCATTATCTGCAGGAGTCTTTCCCAAGGGTACTTTTTCTGACGGCAGGTTTGGCAGGCGCACCAACAGGTCGTTCAACTGTTTTTCAACACTGTCCAATTGTTGCTGAATCGGGCTAAGGTTGTTTTTCAGATTTTCAACATCTTTCTTTTTAGTCTCAGCCTCTTCTTTCTGTCCTTTACCCATCAGCATGCCGATTTCTTTGGAAGTGGCATTGATTTTTGCCTTTGTTTCGTCAAACTGGAAGGTCAGTTTTTTTCTTTCGTCATCCAATGATATAATGTCATCTACCAGCGAAATCTCTGCAAAATTCTTAACGGCTAATCGTTCTCTAACCAATTCTGTATTATTCCGTAAAACAGCTAACTGCAACATATGGTGTGTTTTGAAGTGCGGCAAAGATAAACCGTGGATTTGCTGAATGAAATAAAATCCTATGAATCCTTTCCTGATCATGCTAATCCATGATTTATCTTTGAACGATGTTAGCAAATGACGATTTACAGCAACGCTGGTGGAAGTTGGAGGAAAAACTCATGCAGCGTTTTGAGAAAAAGCCGGATGTGGAAAGTATTTTATTTCTCATTGGTATTCAGGAACTTGGCGATATCCGGAAGAAATTTACCAAGGAACAAAAGCAGGACCTGATGCACATTGCTATTTGTACCGTGCTTTCTTCGAGTGGGTATTATGAGCTATCCCATGTAGATGAAGATGGCTGGCCGCACTTTAAACAGCTTAAGCCGATGCCTGCGATGAACCCGTTTGAGCAGGAAATATTTTTGAAAGACCATATCCTTCTATATTTTCAGAATAATGACTTTTTATAGCAAATCTTATGATCTCTCGTTAATATTGCAGCTTTAAAAGATCGGTTATGAATTTTCCTCAAAATCTGCGTTATACAAAAGACCATGAATGGTTACAAATTGATGGCGATGTGGCTACAGTAGGTATTACAGATTTCGCACAACAAGAACTGGGCGATATCGTTTATGTGGAGATTGAAACAGTAGGGCAGGACCTCGAAAGCGGTAGCGTTTTTGGCACCGTTGAAGCCGTAAAAACTGTCAGTGACCTGTTTCTGCCTGTGAGCGGAACCGTGCTAGAAGTAAATCCTGAGCTGAATAACAGCCCGGAGCAAGTCAATTCAGACCCTTATGGACAGGGCTGGATGATCAAAATGAAGATTAAAGATCTGGCTGAGGTAGAGGCCCTGCTTACTGCAGAATCTTACCAGGAGTTGGTTGCTTAATTTTTATTTTCTATATCTTAAAAGGGCCGTAAAGGCCCTTTCTTGCTTATACTCATTACAAAGGGCACTTTTGTAAATCAGGAATGTACAACTATTGCCCAGCTTGCTGATTTCTGCGCCATCATCTATTATCTTCCATCTATTATTTACTATGACCCTGTCTTCCAATTACGCCAAATTTTTTGCAGCTATTCTATGGCTGATTTTTGTCAGTTATCTCTTCTGTCTTCCTGGCGCTGCCCTGCCTAAAGCTGACTGGATGTCACGTATATGGTTTGATAAATGGGTCCATATAGGCATTTTTATAGGCCTGATATATCTATGGAGCAGAGCACTGGGGTTGGTAAGCCGCAAAAACTTGTTAATGCTGACCTTGATTGCGATAACATATGGATTTTTAGTCGAAGTGATTCAGGAAAGGTTTGTCGCGAACCGCTCTTTTGATTGGAATGATCTGTTGGCTGATTTTGCAGGAAGTATGATTGGTTTGTGGATTTGGTTGAGGTCTATAAAAAAATAGACCCCTGTAGAAACAGGGGTCGCAACCAAAACTAACTGCTTATGAGAAAATTGACTGCTTTTATTTTAATGAACTAAGTTCTTTTTTACTCAGAAGTTTGAAAATAAACCCCTGTAGAAACAGGGGTCGCAACCAAAACTAACTGCTTATGAGAAAATTGACTGCTTTTATGAGAAAAACTTAATTATTTATTTCAGTACAAATTTGTTGCCAATATTTCAATAATCTTGTTAACGCTTTCTCAATAACCCCAAGTTGATGTTAAAACAACAAAGCTATATAAATCAAGGCAATAAAGCAACCTGAGCTTATATTTATTGCTGACTTAACGTGTTATCAAACAAATATTTGCAACTACAATATATTTCTAAGAACTTCTGTACTGCTTATAATTAAGTATAAAAAAGAATGCCAGAGATTTAAGCAATTTTCTTAAATTAATGGCAAATCATTGTGTAGAAGCTTCCACACTTTAAAGATACAAGCGTGGACTTAAATTGCACACTAGTATCCTTTTTATTTTAAGAACTTTTTAATTCTGTTTTGTCATCTTTTCTGCATTCTCGGCAAATTGCAGCGCCTCTATCAATTCCTGAACATTTCCGTTCAACACATCCTGAAGATTATACAAGGTTAAGCCAATGCGATGATCGGTTACACGTCCTTGTGGAAAATTGTAAGTCCGGATCTTGGCACTCCTGTCACCCGTGCTGACAAGACTTTTCCGGTGTCTCGAAATTTCTTCTTCCTGTTTGCGCACCTGCTCTTCATACAATCTGGTACGCATCATTTGCATCGCCTTTTCCCTGTTGCCTAATTGGGTCCGTTCTGTCTGGCAAATAACCACAGTTCCTGTAGGAATGTGTGTTAACAAAACTTTGGTTTCCACCTTGTTTACATTCTGACCGCCGGCACCGCCGCTTCGGGCTGTTTCCATTTTTACATCACTTTCTTTCAACTCAAAGTCCACTTCCTCTGCTTCTGGCATCACAGCTACAGTAGCAGCACTGGTATGTACTCTTCCGCTGGCTTCCGTATCTGGTACCCTTTGTACACGGTGAACACCACTTTCAAATTTCAATGTTCCATATACATCATCGCCAATTACTTCAATCTGTACTTCCTTGTAACCGCCTACAGCACCTTCATTCTCACTCAGCAGGCTGGTTTTCCAGCCCTTTTGCTCGCAATAGCGCAGGTACATCCGCATCAGGTCTCCGGCAAACAGGCTGGCTTCATCACCACCTGTTCCGGCCCGGATTTCCAGGATGGCGTTCTTTTCATCTTGTGGGTCTTTAGGAATCAGCATCTGGCGGATGTTGCTCTCCAACTTTTCTTTCTGCTCTTCAATTTCAGGCAGCTCCATTTTGGCAAGTTCCCGGAGTTCCTCATCGTTTCCATTCAAAGCTTCCTTGTAAAAGTCTACATCCTCCAGTACCTTTTTGTAATTGTTATAGACGTTTACTATTTTTTCAAGGCTGCGGTATTCTTTACTGAATTGGCCAAACTTTTTATTGTCGGCAATAATTTCCGGGTTGGTGAGTGCAACACCAATCTCGTCAAAACGGGCTTTTATGGCTTCTAGCTTATCGAGCATGATTAAAATTGGGTTGCAAAATTACGGCTCTAACATCAATTAGAACGTTAATTAAGTGTATTTTGGTCCTTTGCTATTGATAATTAATCTTAATTGCAAGAGTAATTTCAAGCTCTTCTCAATAATAAATAATTTATAATAGATGTCCTTTCAGAAGTTCACTGCTGATTACATTTTTGATGGAGTTCAATTTCTGCAACCAGGTAAGATACTCGTATTTGATAAAAATGGCCGTGTGGAAACTGTCCTGGATAAAGCAGAGGCTGGGGATAATATTCAACACTTCCATGGAATACTGGTTCCCGGTTTAGTGAACTGCCATTGTCATCTTGAACTGAGTCACATGAAAGACATTGTTCCTCCGCATACCGGGCTTGTTGACTTTTTATTGTCCGTCATGAAAAACAGGGCAGCGGCAGAAGAGGAGATCTTGCAAAACATTACTGCTGCTGAAAAAGAAATGTGCGAGAATGGAACCGTTCTCGTAGCCGATATCTGCAATACGCCACATACCATTGCAACAAAAGCAGCCAGTCAAATAGCTTGGCATAATTTAATCGAGGTGATCAATCTCAATGATAGCAATCTCGAAACACAATTGCTGTATTTTACCAATATCCTGCAACAGTTTAATTCTCTTGACCAGGCAAGAACCTGTAGTGTTTTAACGCCGCATGCCCCTTACTCTGTAAGCCGCGCTACCCACCAGGCCTTGAATACAGCCTCTGCAAGGGAGGTTATTTCCATTCATAACCAGGAAACGAAAGCTGAAAACGAATTGTTTCAAATGGGTAAAGGCGACTTTTTAAATTTATATAAAGGACTCGGCAGAGAGCAATCGCCCTTTCCGGCAAGTGGAAAGACTAGTCTACAAACCTATCTGCCTGCCTACAGCCAAAGCCGGGCTATTCTTTTGGTACACAATACATTTATTACAGAAGAGGATGTTTTATTTGCCAAAGCCCATGCTGAAATTTATAATTTGGAGGTTGTTTATTGTTTATGCCCCAATGCTAACCTGTATATAGAAAATACGCTGCCTCCTGTTGAACTACTGCTGCAACATGGCTGTAAAATAGTGCTGGGGACCGATAGCTACAGCAGCAACTGGCAATTGAGTATAGCTTCCGAAGTGAAAACTTTGTCAGATCATTTCCCTCAAATACCCCTGGAAGTCATTTTACAATGGGCTACCAGTAATGGAGCCGCAGTGTTGAATAGGGCTGGTTCCTTTGGACGTTTCGAAAAAGGAATGACTCCAGGCCTTGTACTCCTGGAAATGGTAAATGGAAAACCTCTTACCATATCTGGGAGATCGAAAAAAATTCTTTCTCCCTCTTAATCACAGAACTCCTCCAAATCCAGTTATATACTTATTATTCATTTCTTTCATTTAAATAATTTTTGATAGTAGCTCATCAATAATCCCTATTTTTAATTGTAACCTCCGCGAAATACCGGATACCAAACTCTTAATTCCTTAATTTTGCGCAACTTTTATTATTTATGAGTATTCTTGTTAATAAAGCCTCTAAAGTTTTAGTACAAGGCTTCACCGGGACCGAAGGAACCTTTCATGCCTCGCAAATGATTGAATACGGCACTCAGGTAGTGGGTGGTGTTACGCCCGGAAAGGGCGGATCTAACCATTTGGATCGCCGTGTATTTAACACTGTTTCTGAATGCGTTAAGGAAACTGGTGCTAATGTTTCTATCATTTTTGTACCGCCTGCTTTTGCAGCCGATGCGATCATGGAAGCTGCAGACGCTGGTGTTGAACTGGTGGTTTGTATCACAGAAGGTATTCCTGTTCAGGATATGGTAACAGTGAAAAACTTCCTGCAGGGAAAACAAACCAGGTTGATCGGGCCTAACTGTCCTGGTGTGATCACTGCCGGTGAATGCAAAGTGGGTATCATGCCCGGTTTTGTATTCAAAAAAGGTCGTATTGGTATTGTTTCTAAATCAGGTACCCTTACTTATGAGGCTGCTGACCAGGTAGCTAAAGCTGGTTTGGGAATTACTACAGCAGTAGGTATTGGTGGCGATCCAATCATCGGTACACCTACTAAAGAAGCTGTTGAATTGCTGATGAACGATCCCGAAACCGATGCTATCGTAATGATTGGTGAAATCGGTGGTGGCATGGAAGCTGAGGCTGCCCGCTGGATAAAAGCAAACGGTAACCAAAAACCTGTAGTCGGCTTTATAGCAGGACAAACTGCTCCTCCCGGCCGTCGTATGGGCCATGCCGGTGCTATAATTGGTGGCGCAGAAGATACTGCTGCTGCTAAAATGAAGATCATGGAAGAATGTGGTATTCATGTAGTACAAAGCCCTGCAGATATTGGTAAAACAATGGCACAGGTGCTGAGGCAGGTTTACGCTTAATCAACATAATAAACTATAAACACAATAAAGCCCTTCAATTGAAGGGCTTTATTGTGTTTAATGTGGTGATGGGTGGTAAAACATGCATGCTATAATAGGCCTGGAAAGTGAAAAACCCCTAAAATAATCAAACAGCGAAAAAGCTTTCCAGGCCCCCGTTAAATGAAACAAAACATCATCCTATTATTAAGAACTAAAAACTCACCACTCAATAAAAGGTAACGGATTTACGCTTCCTCTAAAATCAAACAATACAGTTCCAAAACTCAAGGGTACGGGCTTGTAAAAGGGCCCGGTGACATTTCATAGAGTTTCGATGTATTTCATAGAGCTCAATTTTATTTCGTTGGCTTGTACTTTTTAGAATGGTTATTAACCCAAAAGTTTAATTGCAAAAAATAAAATTTAAATACGGGGAATTAGTTTGAAAATTAATACCTGCCTCTAACATACCTGTCTAGCTCATCCTTTCCTTGTGAAGAGAACAGGTCATACAGTTGGCTGAAATTTCTTTGATCTACTGTTCTGCTATAGGCAAGTTTTGCCAATTCCAGTTTGTCGTTTTCAGATGAGAAAATTTGCAGCACTTCCCTTACCTGGTAAGTAGTGAAATAATTGCTGTTTAAACCTTCCTTTGCTATATTCTTTTTGCTGAGCCATTGATTGCGGATCTTCTGAGTAAATTGGTTAAAATCAGCATCGCTCATTGCCCTGTTGTTGTCATTCCAGTTCCTGTTCCTGTCATAATTTTCATCCCTGTCGTATTTCCTGTCCCTGTCATAATCCCGGTTCCTGTCATAAGTGCGCTCATGATCATTGTCCCAGTCGCGACCTTCGCTTCTGTTCCTGTTGTATTCATCATCACGGTTCCTGTTATTCTGGTTTCTGTCATTCCAGTCTCCATTTTTTCTTCTGTTATCATAATTCCTGTCTTCATCAAATTTTACGTATCCATCCCTGTTAACAATGATGTTCAGATCATACTGGGGCTTAACCATGAAGTTGCTGGTGTAAACTGGCTTTTTGTTGATTTTGTTATTCTTCTTTAACTCATAAACATCAATGGTATGTCGCCCGGGCCGCAGATCGTTCAGATAAACGCGGTTGTTGTTGGATGCAATACTTCGTCCATCAATATATACACGGTAATCATTATTGCCATAGAAAGAGACTGTAACTCTTCCTGTATTGCCGGATGCAAATACTGATAAACCAATCAGTGTACTGAATAAAAGTGTAAAAATGTTTTTCATATTAATGATCTCCTTTGTTATATCAGAATAGAATAACTCTGCAATGTTTATTTGGTTTTCGATAAACAAAAGTTAAAGGCTGCGCCTGAAAAGCTTATGTATTTTCTCACCTTTGTGCATCTTCATAGTATCATTAATAGGTAATTATTACTTCATGAGAACTGTACTCTTGGTCGCCCTAAATCTCGCCTGCTTTTTTATGGCAGTAAAATCGTATGCACAAAAGACAAAGAATTATGAATCAGAATGGAAAAAAATAGATGAACTCATTCAAAAGAATAATCTTCCTCAATCTGCACTGGCAGAGGTGAAAAAAGTATATGCCCTGGCAAAAAGAGAGCGGCAGGACGCCCAGGTAGTGAAGTCCCTGGTATATATGGTAGGACTGCAACAACAGAACAGGGAGGATAATACAATCAATTCAATAAAGGAATTTGAAAAAGAAATTGCTGTCAGTAAACAGCCTGTGGCATCTATATTAAATAGCCTGTTGGCTGGGTTGTTCTGGCAATACTTTCAGAATAATCGTTGGCAATTGTACGATCGAACCAACACGGTTCACTTTAATAAAGATGACATTGCTACCTGGACAGCAGAAGACCTTCATAAAAAGATCAGTGCGCTCTATTTACAATCTATTCGTAATGATTCACTCCTGAAACAAACTGGCCTGGAATCATACAATGCAATTATCATCAAAGGCAATGTCCGTCTATTGCGGCCAGCTCTTTACGACTTGCTGGTGCATGAGGCGCTTGACTATTTCAAAAATGACGAACGTGACATCAAAAGACCTGCTTATGCATTTGAGATTGACCAGCCAAAAGCTTTTGCTCCGGCAAATGAATTTGTCAAAGAAAAGTTTATTACGAATGATTCTTTATCACTTCATCACAAAGCCTTGTTGATTTACCAGGAACTTCTTGCTTTTCACCTTAAGGATGCTAAACCTGACGCACTGATAGATGCAGATATTCAGCGTATTGAATTTGTGTATCAAAACTCTGTTTCAACTGATAAAGACTCCTTGTATGAACAGGGGCTACGGGTTCTGACTTCAAAATATGGCAATCATCCCGTTGCTGCTCAAGCCTGGTATTTATTGGCTGCGTATCATGAAAAGCTGGCAGCATTATATGAACCTTTAAAAGACACAGCCTATCGCTTTGAGCGACTGAAGGCAAAAGAGATTCTTGAGAAAGTTGTAAATGACAGTACTACAAAAAGTGAAGGCTGGGTCAATAGTTATAACCTGCTTTCAGAGATTACAAAACCGTTATTTTCATTTGAAGTTGAAAAAGTAAATGTGCCGGCAAAGCCTTTCCTGGCATTGGTAAAGTATAGGAATGTCAATGCTGTAAACTTTCGATTGATCAAAGCAGATGAAGCTGCGAAGAAGTTATTGGACAACCGTTACTATGATAAGTTTTGGAATGCCTTATCGAATATAAAACCCATCAAAGAATGGCAACAATCGCTTCCTGCAACCAATGATTTACAAGAACATGCCGTCGAGATCAAAGTGGATGCATTGCCCGTTGGGGAGTACATGTTATTGGCGACAAATAAAAATGATGCTGCTGTTCAACTGTTGCAAGTCTCCAACATTAGTTATGTACAACACGCCAATCAATATTTTGTATTAAATAGAGAGAATGGCCAACCGCTGCCTCATGCAACAGTGCAGGTGTTTTCCCGCCAATATGATTACCGGCAATCAAAATATGTAAAAGCCAGATATGCATCTTACCAGGCAGATAGAAATGGGTTTTTTCAGATCGAAAGAAAAAAAAGTGAAAGAGGTGTAGACAATGCTTTTGCTCTGGAAATCACTTATGATAATGATCACTTATTCCTGGATGAATACAATTACACCTATTACTCCTATAGCGAAAGAAAGGAGCAAGGGCAATCTGAGAAAATTTTCTTCTTTACAGATCGCTCTATTTACCGTCCTGGCCAAACAGTTTTCTTTAAAGGCATTGTGGTAGATCAGAGAGAGATTGTTCCTGCTTATAACACTACCATCTTTCTACTGGATGCCAACAGCCAGAAAGTCGATTCGCTGAATGTGGTAACCAATGAATTTGGATCTTTTTCCGGCAAGTTTACCCTGCCTCAAAATCTGTTGAATGGTGAATTTGTTATAGTAGATAAAAAAGAAAGAGATAGAGGGTACTTTTCTGTCGAAGAATACAAACGTCCTAAATTCTATGTGGAGTTTGATCAAATAAAGCAAAGCTACAAGGTTGGAGACAGCATTGCCATTAAAGGCAATGCAAAAGCATACGCAGGCAACAATGTGAGTGGTGCCAAAGTGGTCTACCGTGTAGTCCGTCAGCCGCGCTTTTTATATCCCTGGCTCTTGAAAGGATGGTGGCCCCGCATAGAACCGATGGAAATAGCACATGGTGAAATAGCGACTGGCGAGAATGGTCAGTTTACTTTTACCTTCAAAGCTATACCTGATCTAAAGTTGAATAAAAATTTAGATCCTGTATTTGATTATGAGATATCTGCTGACATTACCGATATAAATGGTGAAACGAGGAGCGGTGAAATGGAAGTTACTGCTGGCTATAAACCACTATTGCTGAAAGTGAAAATGGATGAACGAATTGCGGTTGATTCACTCAAAAATATCTTCATCCGTACAGAGAATATGGTTGGTGAATACCAGCCTTCTATTGTGAAGGTTTCTCTGATTCAACTAATACCTGAAAATCGTTTGATCCGTAACCGCTATTGGCAGCAGCCCGATCAGTTTGTAATGAGCAAAGAAGTGTTCATTCAGTACTTTCCTAATGATGAATACAATGATGAAAGCAACTATCGCAACTGGACGGAAGGAAAGCAGGTGTTTGAAAAAACTGATTCGTCAAAAATAAATGGTCAATGGACAATAGGTAATCAACAATTAAGTGCAGGATTTTATAAGGTTGAAATCAGTACAAAAGATAAAGAAGGAACTGAAGTTAAAGACATTCGTTTTATTGAATTATTCGATCCTAAAAGCAACAGGCTAAGCAAGCCGGATTACCTCTGGACAAAAGGAAGTGGTGGTTCAATTGAGCCGGGAGAGAAAACTGTTGTGCAGATCGGTACTACTGTACAAAACGTTTTTTTAATTGGGCAAATTGATAAGAACACAAATGAAGAAACTGGAAATGTGCAACCGGCCGCAGGTAACTTCTCATTTTATTCATTGAATAATGAAAAGAAATCATTTGAATTTGCCGCAAAAGAAGAAGACCGTGGTGGCTATGGTGTTACTTTTTTCTTTGTCCGTGACAATAGGCTTTACCAATTCAATGATGTAATCAACGTTCCTTGGAGCAATAAAGAATTAAAAATTGAATATGCAACCTATCGGGATAAAACTTTACCCGGAAGTGAAGAAAAATGGAAAGTAAAAATAACTGGTTCTAAAGGCGATAAAGCGGCAGCTGAAATGCTGGCAAGTATGTACGATGCCTCCCTGGATCAGTTCAATCCTCACAATTGGCAGAAGCCTGTTATCTGGCCGGTTTATGCAGGTACATATGGATGGAACGGTAGTGCGAATTTTAGCTTTGAAGAATCATTTGAAAAGCCAATTAAAGAATTGGAAGCCAGATCAATTGACAAATCCTACGATCAGTTAATGAATTACAGGGTAATGGATAAAATTTATGAAGACAGAAAAAGGAAAGTGCTTTATAAATTACGTTTAGAGAATCAGGCTGCAGAAAAAGAAGTTGATATTGCCAGGGTCCCATTGCCAACGCCAAATAAAGTTGGTGTTTCAAACGCAGATTCCGTTGCCGTTCCTGAAATTGAAGAATTGAAAGACACAAAAATAGATTTTGATTCTTCTTCTGAAAGTCAGCAGGAAATAAGAGAAGCAAACTTTCAAATCCGCAAAAACTTCAACGAAACAGCCTTCTTCTTCCCCGATCTTCGAACCGACAAAGACGGCAATATAGAATTCTCCTTCACTATGCCCGAAGCCTTAACACGTTGGAAACTGCAAACTTTTGCCCACAGAAAAGATCTGGCTATGGGCTTGGCTCAAACAAATGTTATTACCCAAAAAGAATTGATGGTCCAGCCCAATGCACCCCGCTTTCTCCGCCAGGGCGATGCTTTAGAGTTCAGTGCCAAGATCGTGAACCTTTCAGACAAAGAACTCACTGGCCAGGCTGAATTGCAATTGCTGGATGCCACCACCAATCAACCTGTCGATGGTTGGTTCCAAAATATCTTTCCCAACCAGTATTTTACGGTATCCGCTGGTGGCAGTGAAGTGGTAAAGTTCCCAATAGAAGTACCATACCAATTCAATAATGCATTGGTATGGCGGGTAGTGGCAAAAGCCGGCAATTATTCCGATGGTGAAGAAATGACTTTGCCAGTACTTACTAATAAAACTTTGGTCACCGAAACATTGCCTTTGATGATGAAAGGTTCCGGTTCAAAGAACTTTACGTTCGATAAACTGTTGCAAGCTGGCAACAGTGAGTCACTCCAGCACCAGTCTTTGACAGTAGAATTCACTTCCAATCCTGCCTGGTATGCCGTGCAGGCGTTGCCTTACCTTATGGAGTATCCCTATGAATGTGCCGAGCAGATTTTCAACCGCTATTATGCCAATGCACTGGCGGCTAAAATAGCTTCTGCTTCCCCACGCATCAAACAAATATTTGAACGATGGAAAACTGCGGATAGTTCCGCATTACAATCCAACCTCCAAAAGAACCAGGAGCTAAAATCAGTCCTGCTGGAAGAAACGCCCTGGGTGCTGCAGGCCAAAAGCGAAGAACAGCAAAAGAAAAACCTCGCCCTGCTCTTTGATCTTGTTCGAATGAGCAATGAACTCAAAAGCAATATCCAAAAGCTCAAAGAAATGCAAAGTGAAAATGGAGGCTTTGTGTGGTTCAAAGGCGGGCCAGATGATCAATACATAACTCAGTACATCCTTACTGGCATCGGTCATTTGAAAAAGTTGAATGCACTGACCAAAGAGCAGTTGGCTGATTGGGATAATGTAATATCCCAGGCCCTTCTATACTTAGATAGAAAGTCCAGGGAAGATTGCGATTACCTGGTAAAACGCAAGCTTAATCTGAGTACGCAGCACATTGGTTATTTGCAAGCACAATACCTCTATATGCGTAGCTTCTTCCCGGAACATAAGCTTCCCCAATCTTCACAAGCCGCTTACAATTATTACCAGGGGCAAGCAAAACAGTTCTGGATGAATGGGAATAAATATATGCAAGGAATGATCGCACTGGCCTTAAATAGGAGAGGAGACCAGCAAACCCCTAAAGCCATCCTGAAATCATTAAAAGAAACAGCCATTTTTTCTGATGAACTAGGTATGTATTGGAAAGGATCAGCCTTTCGTATAGGATGGTTCTGGTGGCAGTCGCCCATTGAAACACAGTCTTTGCTGATCGAAGCTTTCGCCGAGATCAGCAACGACACAAAGACCATAAATGATTTAAAAACCTGGTTGCTCAGGAACAAGCAGACTACCAACTGGCGCACAACCAAAGCCACAGCCGACGCCTGCTATGCCCTGTTGTTGCAAGGCTCCGATTGGCTCAACAATGAATCCCAGGTTGCCATCCAACTAGGCAACACGACAGTGGCTCCGGGGAGCAAAGATTCCGAGGCCGGCTCTGGTTACTTCAAAAAAGTGTTCAACACCCAGATAATCAATCCCCAAATGGGCAATATAACCGTCTCCATCAAAAAAACAGTAAATGCACAAAACCCAGAGATCCAGAACCCATCATATGGCTCCATTTACTGGCAATACTTCGAAGACCTTGATAAAATAACACCTGCTTCCACACCACTTCAATTGAACAAAAAACTGTTTGTTGAAAAGAATTCGGACAACGGCCCTGTTCTTACTCCTATCGGGGAAGGTTCAATTGTAAAGGTGGGTGATAAAATAAAGGTGCGCATTGAGTTGCGGGTGGATAGGGATATGGAATACGTTCACATGAAAGATATGAGAGCTTCCGCCCTGGAGCCAGTTCACGTACTCAGTGGCTACAAATGGCAGGGTGGCCTGGGTTATTACGAATCCACGAAAGATGCCAGCACGAATTTCTTTTTCAATTATCTCCGAAAAGGAACTTATGTTTTTGAGTATCCCTTGTTCGTGACCCATGCTGGCAATTTTAGTAATGGTGTCACTACCATCCAGTGCATGTACGCACCGGAGTTCTCAGCACATAGCGAGGGTGTTAAATTAAGATCTGAATAATTCCTATTCTGGCATAGTATTCCCGGCAATTCATATGAACAAAAATTAATGCTATGGACGAAAATCAAAAACGGCAAAACATGGATGCACCATCGGAGTCCCAAACGAATAGAACCAATAATTTACGCGACGCTGAAGAAGATAGCATCAGGGAAAGGCATAATCAGTCTGAACAGGACATTCAAAGTGACGCCTCAGGAAAAGCTTTCTACCAGGCTCCTGAAGAGTTTGAACGGGACAAAAACCGGAATCCACAACAAGGCGACAGGGTCAGCGCTTCGAAAATGGCTGACCGCGATACCAAAACAGACGAGTACAGGAACAGCAAACTATCTGATACAGAAATCGGCGGAGAATAAGGATATTATGAACCGTCAATGGTGAAATGTCAATAAGTAATCCCTTTGATATTGACAATTCGCCATTGATCATTCACCATTCACCTGGCAATAATTTCGCTAGAATCCATCCCTTAACTGTAAATCTTTTCCTAATCTCCACATATTCCTGAATAATCCTGCTAAATCCCCGTTTCGATATATAGGGGCTTCCCTATTTTTGCCTGTCTTAATAAATATTATAATCCCGGCAAAAGGATCATAAACCCAAATTGAATGGAAAAATTAGCTCATGAAGATCGCATCCGCACAGGCGTGGATGTTTATTCCGATCTTGAAACATCAAACGGAATCAATTTCAGAAAAGTAAACAACATTACCGGCTGGGTAGTGTTTGCTATTGCTTCATTAACGTACATTTTAACTGCCGAGGCTGGCGGAAGTTTTTGGGATTGCGGTGAGTTTGTCGCCAGCGCCTATAAAGTGCAATTGCCCCACCCTCCAGGCGCCCCGCTTTTCGTATTAATTGGTCGCTTGTTCATTATCCTATTTGGCGATAATCCTGCCTCTGCAGCAAAAGCCGTGAACATTATGAGCGCTTTTGCAAGCTCTTTTACAATCTTGTTCCTTTTCTGGACCATTACCCACTTTGCCCGCAAACTGATGGTGGGCACTTTAGCCGATCCTAACCGCCCTCAAACCTGGACCATCATGGCTGCTGGTGTTGTTGGCGCATTGGCTTATACTTTTTCCGACTCTTTCTGGTTCAGTGCCGTTGAGGGTGAAGTTTACGCTCTTTCTTCTTTCTTCACTGCCTTGGTTTTCTGGGCTATGTTGAAATGGGAGCGTGCTGATGACTGGGCTGGGGATAATAAAGTTTTGAAGAACAGGGCAGACCGCTGGATTGTGTTCATCTTCTTTATGATGGGATTATCCATTGGCGTGCACTTGTTGAACCTGTTGACCATTCCTGCCATCGTGATGATCTATTATTACAAACGCTATAAATACTCGCAAAAAGGCGCCATTGCGGCCTTTATTATTGCTTGTATCATCACTGGCGTTGTACAGGTTGCTGCTATCCAGTACTCTATTAAGATTGCTGGTAAATTCGATATCTGGTTTGTAAATGGCTTTGGGCTTCCCTTCTTCTCCGGTTTTATTTTCTTCTTCATCTTGTTGGGTGTATTGATTTGGGCCGGATTGCGTTGGGCTAACAAGAACCACTGGTCATTTTTACGCCTTGGCTTATGGTGCTTTACTTTCCTGATGTTGGGCTATTCTACATATATCACAACGATGGAGCGCTCTGCCGCCAATCCATCTATTGATATGAATAATGTGGACAACCCAATGAGCCTGGTATATTACCTGGGTCGTGAGCAGTATGGTTCCCAACCGCTTTTTTATGGTCCGCATTTCCAGGCCGATTATGTAGATGAGAATGGCGATGGCTATATCGACTTCAAGGAAGGCGAAATGAAATATACCAAAGGAAAGGATAAATACGTAGAAATAGGTCGTGAACAAGAACCTGTATTTGACAGCAAGGATAAGCAGTTGTTTGTTCGCATATGGGATAAAAGCAATGATCAGTACCATGCTGATTTTTATGCAGATTGGCTGGGACTTGGACGCGTTCAGGATCCCAATACAGGCCAGCCCCGGTACGCAGACCCAACTTATGCAGATAATATTAATTGGTTTGCTACCTACCAGATGGGCTTTATGTACTGGCGCTACTTCATGTGGAACTTTGCAGGTAAGCAGAATGATGTGCAGGGCTTTGGAAATAAACGCGATGGAAACTGGATTACCGGCTTCTCTTTTATTGACAATCCTCGCCTGGGCGATCAGTCAAAAATGCCTGATTCCCTGAAGCACAATAAGGCTCATAATGTATTATTTCTGTTACCTTTTATCTTAGGGATCCTGGGGTGTGTGTATCACTTCCTCAGCGATCGTAAAGATTGGATCGTTACATTCCTCCTGTTTTTCTTTACAGGGCTGGCGGTTGTACTTTACCTGAATCAGCCGGGGAATCAACCCCGCGAACGTGACTATGCTTTTGTAGGCTCCTTCTATGCCTTTGCTGTTTGGATTGGTTTGGCTGTAGTAGCTATCGTGCGACTGGCCCGGCAAACGATCAAAGACAATATTTTCAAAACTACCCTTTGGGGGGGAGCATTCGCTGCTTTTGTAGTTACTTTCCTGAGTGGCATTTATGGTAGCGGCATCTTCCTGCCTTCAGTGCTGTCAGGAATTCTCTATGCATTATTTACAGTAGGTGCTATATACCTGGTAAAAGCCGTAGCTAATAAAGGCGAGAACTTTAGAATGGCCACGATTACAGCTTTTGCTGTTTGTATGCTGGCACCGGTACTGATGGCCCAGCAGGAGTGGAATGACCACGACCGCAGTCATAAAACTTTAGCTCCTTCAATGGCGCGCAACTACCTGGAAAGCTGTGCTCCTAATGCCATCCTGTTTACTTTCGGCGATAACGATACCTATCCTTTGTGGTTTGCACAGGAAGTGGAAGGCGTTCGTCCAGATATCCGTATTATTAATACAAGCCTGTTGGGTATCGACTGGTACATTAACCAATTGCGCTATAAGGTGAATGAAAGTGCTCCTATAGATGTTATCTGGACACCAGAACAAATAGAAGGACATAAACGCGAGTACGTACGTTACCAGGCTGCTGGTCAGGCTGACAAATTTTATGACCTTTACGACGTGATGAAAAATGTATTGGGACAGGGCGATAACATCAGTTCATTCCCTGTGAAGAAGTTTACGGTGCCTGTTGATACTGCTTACCTTCGTAAAACAGGAGCTGTGAGCCCAACGGATACATTATATCCTCAATTGGAATTTGAGATTCCTGAAAATCGTAACGATCTTACCCGTAGTGATTTGATCATCTATAATGTCATTGCCGCAAGCCAATGGAAGCGCCCGATTTATTTTACTTCTCCAATCGGCGAATTGGGCTTTGGTCAATACCTGCGCAAAGAAGGTTTATCCTACCGTTTGTTGCCTGTAAAGAACAACTTCCCGCAGCAACATTGGGTGGTTGATCAGACTTTACGCCAACAGGGATTAGGTGGTACATCTATTCGCGACAACAGTACAGATGTATTGTATAAGGCATTGATGGGAACCTTCCGTACAGGCGGAGCCGATAAGAAAGGCGTTTACTTCGATGAAGAGAACCGCAGGCACCTGCTTTCTGTTCGTGCTACTTATGCCGAAGCTGCTGGTAATATGGCAGACGAGAACCGTAAAGATGAGGCATTGAAGCTGTTGGAAAAATCAGAGCAAATGATTGATACCGCCAACCTGCCTTATGCTATGGTTGGACGCTATAATTCGCATAATCAAACTGCTATGGTTTACCTGGAAGCTGCCTATAAAGCAGGTAATAAAGCCCTGGCTGAAAAACTGAAAGCAGCGATCAGCAAAGACCTGCAGGACCAAAAGAGGTATTATGATTACCTGCGCAGCGAAAGAGAGGAATTATTCAATTCTATGCAGCAGGAAGCTTTGATCAACGATAGGATGATTGGTGTGTTTGAAACTCTGGTTAAAAGCTATGAACAAAAAACTCCGGTAATCGAATTGCCTAAAGGTGGAATGCCAAATGCTGCCGCTGCCGACTCGGCGCAAAAACCCTAATTATAGATTATTTATTTCCAATACATAGGCCTCGGGAATGTTTAATTCCCGAGGCCTATTTCTTTTTTAAGGTGTAATAAAGTGAGCCCTTGTTGCACTGATGCCCTCCGCCTCTGACGGACTGGGGTATAAAAAAAGCCAGCTGAAAAGCTGGCCTTTTTTTATGACAGGCAATCGTTATAAGTAGAATGTGGCTTGTTTTGAAATTCGTTTTGATAAATGGTTGTTTTGCTCTTTTGTGTTGACGACTATGAAAAGAGTTTACAATCCTTTATAACCTGAAACATAACTTCTCTGGGAAAGCTTTTGCTCAATCCAGTTCATCCGCTCTCTTTCCGAGATCTTCTGGTAGTTCATTTCTACGTTCTGTACAATCTTTGGCGCTTCTGTTGTTTTTGTTGTCCTTGTTGTGTTGATAACGATGCCTTTTGGTGCACTTGGAAAGTGCTCTCTAACTTGGTTGTTTGCAATGGTACTGTTTGTCATATTAAGGGTTTTATAATCCATAGAAATGTGAACACTTTTATTCAAAGCATGTTATACCAATGCTGATAAAGAATACTACTTTATCTCATGAATAATTAATCAAGAAGAAGTCTAAATACCCCCTCACGAATCTTTCCACATAAAGAAAAAGTAATCAGTATCTGGCAAGGCAACCGCAAAACAAGAATGCCACCTAATACACAATTGGTTGTCGTTTCAATTAGCCTTAGTAAGAAAGGTCTTAATGGATTTTTGATAGGGTAAAGGATAGAATGCAATCATCGAAAGTAATTCTTAAAGGGCTGGAGATTCTTAGTTTCATCAATGGCTTAAATCCATTGCAAAAGTAAGAAACCCATTGCAAATTTCGAAATAAAATTAATATTAATCTTAAAAAAAAATCAAAATATATCGATGTAATTAATTAGAGTGCAAAACATTACAATATATAGTTCGTTTTAATGTGTTATTCTGACACATTATTGCAGTGTTTGTAAATAATATTTTATTTAATGTGTTTTGTGTACATTTATTACAATTGATCGTAATAATTTGCGTCATTTCTACTGTTAATAATTGGTGCTACTAAAGGCCTGATTTAGAGCAAATAACAATAAATAAATTCGCTGGAATTTGTCCATAACTGTTAAGGGAACATTTGAAAAATGCCTTGATATTCTGCCCTGCCAGGTGCTACCTGTTTCAGGAAAAGCACATATTTCCTTGCCTTTTCCTGTTGTCCGGTCTTTATATACAGGAAGGAAATTGCATAATTCAGGTCTGCATCCCTGGGACTTAAGGCCAATCCTTTAAGCAGCACATTTTCTGCTTCTTTTACTTCTCCTGATTGAAATAAGAGCAAACCGTAATTATAATATAATCTTGGGTTGTTACTTTTCAATTGAACAGCCTTTCCAAAGCTTTTCTTAGCCTCTTCGGGTTGCTGTAGCTCATTATACAACAATCCCAGGTTATAAAATACCCTCTCGTTTGAAGGATCGGTAGCGGCAGCTGCTTTGAGTACTTGCAAAGCCTGGTCATTTTTGCCCTGGGCGCTGTATGCAGAGGATAAATTCAACCGTGCATAATTCATGAGGCTGTCCATCTTTAGCCCACGCAGGTAAAACCTGGTGGCATTTTCATAATCATTCAGGCGCAGGTAATGATCCGCTATCATGATATTACCCACAGAAAAATCTGCTTGATAACGTAAGTATTGCTCCAGCTCCGTCTTGGCCTTGGAAAGTGCTGCCTGGTACTCCTCAGGGATTTCATTGGGAGGAATCGTAAGGTAAAGATCTGCAGCCGCAATACGTACTGCCCTTACTTTATCAGTCAATAGGGGCATGGCTGTACTTTGCCATTGGTCAGGTGGGAAGTTGGCAAGACTTCTTAAAGCCTGGTACCGGATCAGGGCGTTATCCTGGAGCAAACACCTTTTAAGTGCGTTGGCGCTGCCCGCAGTGAGGATTCCCCCGAGATGCGTTGCCGCTGCAGCTTGAATAATAGGAGGTACTGCTGTATCATTCAGCAGTTTAGTAAGGTGTGCTTCTGATTGGTCGTTAAGTTTACTTCCGGGCAGAAGATCATCGGCAAAGTGATATTTCCTTTGAGGGCCATACCATTTTACAATGGCTTCAGCAGACCATTGTGCAGTTTTGTTGCTATGGCACTTGTTACATGCATTGGGTGTACCGTATTGTACACTTAAATCTGGTCTCGGCACCCGGAAACTATGATCATGACGTTCATCATTGCCCATAAATGTTTCTGCCGGCATATGGCAGCTTTTGCACTCAGCACCTTTTGTGTTGGTTTCATGAAAATGATGTGAAGGGGCATCGTAACTTTTGCTGTGACATTGCAAACACAGTTGGTTGGAAGCAAACAGGGTTTTTCCGGAATGCGGATTGTGACAATTGCTGCAGGTAACACCTCGATGGAACATTTTGCTTTGTAAGAAGGAAGTATAGATATATACTTCGCCTTTTACCTGGCCGTCTGCATGAAACTGTTCGCTGGAAGGCACCTGTGGAATATAATTGTCCATTAATTCTTCTGAGGCAATGAGTTGGTCGCTAATATCTGCTTTCAATGCATGGCAGGGCGCGCAGGTATTGACTTGTTGATTTTGCGAGGCTGACTTTGCCAGTTGAAGGAACGATCCACGCACCTTTTCTCCTTCTTTATAATCGTCCGAATTGATATAGTCTATGTGTTTCTTCCCCTGGCCATGACAACTTTCGCAGCTTACATTTATAATAGAATATGTTGTGTGAAAACTATCCGCCTCCAGGTTAAAATTTTTCCTGAGGTTAGTAGAGTGACAAGTGGCGCACATGGTGTTCCAATTTTGAGCGCCTCCAGTCCAATGCAGCCAGTCTCCGGAATGAATCGTTTGTCCTGCATACTGGTGAAACCACTTTTTATTTTTACTATCCCAACAGGCTCGGGGTACTTGCATCCTGCCACCGGGAAAAGAGATCAGGTATTGTTGCAAAGGATAGTATCCAAAGGTGTACAACACTTCAAAATCGTGAGGCTTACCATCAGCTCCTTCTGTATTGATGAAGAACTTACCATCTTTTTTGAAAAACCGGCTGGTAACGCCATCAGCCGTAAAAGTTTTATCATTGAAGTCGCCAAGCACTGTCGAATCATTGGCCGGCAACATGGCCTTAAAGTGATCCGATGTCTTCCAGTCATTAAATTCTTTTGCGTGGCAACTCTGGCATTTCTGATCTCCTACATACTCGTTTGCAGCACTCAAAATTGCTTCCTCTGAAGACTTAGGGCGACAATATTCAATTAGTAAGAATGAAAAGATAGAAAGAATAATAAGGCATGTGAGCACGGTAATTTTCCCGAAACGCATTGGATCTCTTTTGGTTGAATAACACGCTAAACCCGGTAAAATTAAGATAATTAACAACCTGAGCCCCGCATCGCTTCATTCTTCAAATTACTGTCACCAGGATATTATTTCTTATTGAAGAAGGTATAGAATAAACTGATCTGGATCACACCTTGTTTGAAGTCGGGATCAATGTCTCCGCTGTCGAAATCACCTACCTTACTTACCCCGACGTTATAGCGTCCGCCAATGCCCAGTCCCATTTTACTATGGTAACCCAACCCCATTGCTATGGATAGATCAGTGCTTTTTGCAAAATCTTCAATGGTTTCATCTGGAATATCCTCACTTAGTTTGAAACCAAACTGTGGCCCAGCTTCCAAATAGAAGCCTCCCTTGGTCTCGTACTGAATCAATACAGGAATATTGATATAACTGATCTTATAATTTGATTCTGAGCCTGCGTTTTCCAACTTGGCCCCTTGTGAAGAGAATACAACCTCGGGCTGCAGTGCAAGCTTATTGAATACGATACGCGCCAAGCCACCAGCATGAAAGCCTACCAAAGCCTTGTTCTCAATTTCATTAAAATCACCTCCTGTAAAATTGCTAATATTGACTCCCGCCTTCAAACCTAGCTGAATCTGAGCATGGAGAGTTGTAGCCATGATCATTAGTGGAATAATAACCAGCCTTTTCATATAAGAGTATTTGTATATAAAATTAAGATTTTAAAAAGGCTTATAGAACCTTTTCATCAACCTCATCTCTCTATCAACTCCAGGTTCTTCATAAGCATTGTCTTCAGGTTCACTTTAAGAAGATCCCCCATCGATTCGCATTTGTTGAACGCGTCTGTATTATGAGTCGAATTTAATTGCTCTTTCAACTGGTTTATTTTTTCCGGAGTAGATATATCGTCCTTAACCATGATATCCATCAGTTCCATCATCCTGTAGCGGGAAGAGAACAGGCGGAATGCCATCAGTGTACGTTCTTCCATCTGGTATTGTTCTATCGATTCTTTGTCCAGTAGTTTAAGTACCAGTTCAACGAATGGATAATTCTCTTTAAAAAACTGTGGACGGTACAGGTTAGCCCTGCCCTCATAACACTGCTGGTCAAAGTCTATTGGTCTTAAGCGGTATTGAAAATCTTCAATATCAGGAGTAATGTCCACCACAAAATTATAGCTGCGCATATCGCCTAACAGCCTTGCAAAGCATCGTTCGTTAAACTTTACGATCTCTTTAGCCAATCTTATCTTATTGGTGTTGGACATCTTCAGGTACTGATCCACAAACAGGTCGCCGGGTATGCCTGGGATATGCTCTTCCACAAGGGTTCCCGGGGCTGTCAGGTACTTCATCCGGTTAGGAGAGAGGATATGTTCTAGTTCAAGGCCGTAAATACGTGAAGCATCTTCCCTCTTAATATAATAATGGTCGCAGTTATCATTATAGCGGTTAACGATGCGGATCCGGAAAGGATTGGAGTTCCCAAATGTACAGTAGTCAATACGTGCTACTGCCAGGTGTTTGGTAAAGGTATAGTCACCCTCCATTTTCAACTTGGCGTACAGGTTGATCAAAGCCTCCTGGAGGTAATCCCATTCTTTAAGATCATAATGTGCCTTTTCCCACAAAGTATCCCTGCCTTTCTTGTCCTTCAGTGGCGTAGAATAAGCAATCCGTTCCAGGTCGTTATAACAAATAGGTAACGAGGTTTCCCGCCCCCACTTCTTCAAATAAGTACGCAGTTTCTTACATACAGGAAAAAACGGCTTTTTACGTGATGGTTTGGCGAAGTTTTGCATATGCGGCAAATTACCCCAAAATTACCCCCCAATCCCTTGACCCTGATCATCAATTACCAGGATGTTGCTTAGAGAAACAAAAAGCCCGCTTTGATAAGCGGGCTTTAACATATTAAATATGCTCTGCTTAGCGCAAGAACAACAATTCACGGTATTTTGGCAAGTACCATTCTTTGTCGTCAACCAGCAGTTCAAGCTTGTCAGCATGTCTGCGGATCTTATCATAGAAGGTATCTTTTACCTGCTCACAGTATGCAATTGCTTTTTCACGAGTGTTTTCAATTGCATTAGCTTTTTTGCGGGCTTCAATCATTGCCAATACATTAGAACTCAGTTCATTAATGTGCTTGGAAATGTTTTCCAGCAATTGCTTTTGGCTAGCGTAGCTTGCCTCTGACAACCCTGCTTCTTTCAACCCTTTGATATTGTTTACCAGCAGGTTCTGGTAGCGGATAGCACAAGGTAAAATGTGGCTGGTAGCCAGTTCTGCCATTATCCTTCCTTCGATCTGTACCTTCTTGATGTATTTTTCCAGTTCGATCTCGTGGCGAGCTTCCAGTTCAGGATGCGTGTAGATGTTGTTATCAGCAAACAACTTCTTAGCCTTATCTGTTACCATTGCATCCAATGCATATGGAGTAGTCTTCACATTTGGCAAACCACGGCGTTCAGCCTCTTTCGCCCATTCTTCGCTGTAGTTATTACCTTCAAACAACACTTTCTCGCTCGCTACAATGTACTCGCGGATAACGTGCATGATGGCGATTTCTTTCTTTTCACCTTTTTCAATCAAGGCATCAACATCTTTCTTGAATTGTCTTAAGGTAGCGGCCATGATTGTATTCAACACAGTCATTGGGCTGGCACAGTTGGCAGAAGAACCTACAGCGCGGAACTCGAATTTATTACCAGTAAAGGCAAAAGGAGAAGTACGGTTGCGGTCTGTGTTGTCCATCAATAACTCAGGAATGCTCCTGTGAATGTCGATCTTCAGCATGCTTTCGTCTTGCTCGTCAAATTTGTCGCTAACCCTTTGCTTCACATCCTGTAAGATCTTATTCAGATACTGTCCAATAAATACAGAGATGATAGCTGGAGGAGCTTCATTGGCACCCAGGCGGTGATCGTTCGGGGCAGAAGCAATAGACGCTCTTAACACATCAGCATAGTCATGAACGGCTTTAATCGTGTTCACAAAGAACGCCAGGAACATTAAGTTGGTCTTTGGAGTTTTACCAGGAGACAACAGGTTTACGCCTGTGTTGGTAGCCATACTCCAGTTGTTATGCTTACCGCTACCGTTAATGCCGGCAAATGGTTTTTCGTGCAACAACACTCTTAATTTATGACGGGCAGCAACGCGGGTCATGATGTCCATCAACAGGGAGTTGTGGTCAACAGCCAGGTTCAGTTCTTCAAAAATAGGTGCACACTCAAACTGGGCAGGAGCTACCTCGTTGTGACGGGTACGCAGAGGAATACCTAGTTTGTAGCACTCTAATTCGAAATCGCGCATGAAAGCGTATACTCTTTCTGGAATAGAACCAAAGTAATGGTCTTCCAACTGCTGGTTTTTAGCAGAGTTGTGACCAAAAACAGTTCTGCCGCACATTACCAGGTCAGGACGTGAGTTGAATAAACCTTCATCAACTACAAAATATTCCTGTTCCCAGCCTAATGTAGCAGTAACATGAGTTACGTTCCTGTCGAAATAGTTACAAACGTCAACAGCTGCATTGTTCAAAGCTTCAATAGCCTTCAGCAATGGCGCTTTATAGTCAAGAGATTCACCAGTATAAGAAACAAAGATGGTAGGAATACACAAAGTCTTTCCATAACCGATATCGATGATAAAGGCAGGGGAAGATGGATCCCATGCAGTATAACCACGGGCTTCAAAAGTTGCTCTCAAACCACCGCTTGGGAAAGAAGATGCATCAGGCTCTTGTTGAATCAATGCGTCACCGTCAAACGTCTCTATAGCTGTACCATCGCTTTTCAGGGTGAAGAAAGAGTCATGCTTTTCTGCTGTAGTACCGGTTAAAGGCTGGAACCAGTGTGTATAGTGGGTCACACCTTTGCTTTCAGCCCAGGCGCGAATACCATTGGCAATCTGGTTGGCCATAGAGCGGTCAATTTTCTGACCAGCTTTAATTGACGCCATCAGGCTTTTATATGCTTCATCGCTCAGGAATTGTCTGGCAACCTGGTGGGTGAATACATTTTCTGCAAACAAAGCGGTAATCTTTGCTTTGGTTGTACCATTGGATGGCTCTAAAAGAGATTCCAAGGTTTGCTCAGAAAGATTGTTTAGGGCTTGAAATCGCAACGACATAATTGAGAATTTTGGGCAAAGAAAAAGATTGCTGCTGAAATACAGAAAATTTTTTTGAAATCTGTAAAAAAACAGCTGATTCTTAACAAATTTAGACTATTGTTGTAGCAAGGTGAGCAATAAAACGCTATTTAACTAGGAAAACCTAAACATTGTTTTCGTTTGTAATATTATTAGGCAGCAGCTGCTGAATTCTCTTCCAGTTGATGGATGCCATCATGGGTACAACCAGGAAAGGAAGTACAAGACTCCTGTACCGGACAATCGCCCCGATAAAGTGAACGGTATAGCCAATACTCATTAAAACAGAAAATGAAAAAAACAGGCAAACCAGCAGGGTAGGCGACAGGCGGACTCTGGGTTCCCTGATGAATAAGAAAACAAAAAATAAAAGAATAAGCAGGTCGATCTCTAAGGCTGCGCCTAAGGAGAAAATGTCCTTGACATCAGATGGATAGGGCCTAATCGTGGAAAGCAAATATGCCTGTGGCGCATTTTTGAAAAAACTTCCTGCACTTGCCTGTAAATGGCTGACTTCTACGGCTGAATTTCCTTTTAAGGATAGGAAAGCCTGCTGTCGGTCGACTAATGATTGTGGAAAGTCAAGACTTGGATAAATATATTTTGCTGAAAAGAATAAGAGCATACACACAAAGTAAACGGCTCCAAAGGTTAAAACGGATCGCTGCTCTTGTTTCCAGGCTAGTATCCATGCTATAATAGCCGGGATAAGGATGGGGACCAGGAAGTTGCGCAACAACAACACAAGCAGTAAGCTTACTCCTATACTGATTAATTTCTTGAAAGAAAAACTGTTTTGTTGGATTCCAAAATGGAAGCAGTATATAATAACCGCAATACCAGCGAAAATGAGCCCGTCTTTGTGTATGCCGCTGGTCCAATACATAAAAGAAGGTAAAAGGAAGGTAGATAATAATATGGTAAGCTTCTTAGTCGGAAATAGATCTGTCATAACCCTGTAAAGGGCTATGGGACCTGCCAACGTTAAAAAGGAGTAAAAGACGACATTAATATAATAGTTGCTGGAGCTGAACACATTGAAGACAGCAAGCATTTTAATAAAAAAGTTGCCATCCAGGTCGTTCCACCACGAATTCTCAACTGATAAGAACTTGCCATACTGGCTTTCCGTATAACCGCTGCGAAAAAGTGAAGCTACGAAGTCAACAGGGTCCGATAACAAAAGTCCCTTTTCCTTCAGGCTTTCAAAATGAAATGCCCAGGTGTCTAGCTGGTTATAATAAATACCAATCCAACCGTAAGAGATGCCCACAATTACCTTGAGCAGGAATACTGTTATCAAAAGGGCAGGAGTTAAGCCGGATTGAGTAAAAAACTTGATCCGTGTAACCAGCCAGGCAAATAAAAACAGGTATGCAGCAAAAAGCAGGATTTCCAAACAGTTGAGTTTAGTTCATACAAATCTAACACTTCAATTTACCACCACCTGTACATACAATAAAAATCTTTCACCTAAATGACGAGTTCCTCCGTTTTGTATAGTAAATTTACTTTGCCTTACCCCTTTGTTTACCCTCTTTACCCTTGCTTACTCCTTTCGTCCCTTATTTTTCAATTATAAATCTTCAATTATGAAGCCCTTAACCCTTCTTACTATGCCTTTGCTGGCGGTAGTTATTTTTTGTGTTATCTCCTGCGGTGGACAAGGTGGCAATAAAAACGAAACCACGACCACCGAAGATACTACTACTACTACTACCACTACTACAGAAGCCACAACACCCGCCTCAACTATTACAACCATGCCTCAGGATATGGTAGTGGCAACGCACAAGGTGGCAGATTTCAACAAATGGGAAGCCTCCTACGATGCACACGATTCTATGCGGTTGGCCAATGGCGTGCATAGTTATGTGATTGGCCGTAATATAAAGGATACCAATATGGTGATGGTTGCAACAAAAGTAGACGATATGAAAAAGGCAAAAGCATTTGCTAAAGATCCCGCTTTAAAGCAAGCCATGCAGAAAGGTGGGGTTATGGGAACTCCCCATTTTAATTTTATCACCATGGTCTACCAGGATACATCAAAAATTGAGTCTGACCTGCGTTCAAGAACGACATTCATGGTGAAAGATTGGGACAGGTGGCAAAAAAAATTTGACAGCGGACGGCAAATGAGAAAAGACAATGGCATCGTGGATCGGGCTTACGGTCACGATGTTGATGATAACCATAAAGTAGTGGTAGTAGTGGCATTGACAGATACGGCCAAAGCCTTTGCTCATTGGAAATCAGACGATATAAAAAAAGGGATGGAGGCAGCAGGTGTAATTGGCCAGCCTGAACGCTTCCTCTTCCGCATCGTAAAACGCTACTAACCCATTTTGATGTGCGGTGATTATAGAAGCCGCCTCAAGTAGGAGGCGGCTTCTATTTACGTTTTCAACCCACCACCCAAACTGCTTCACAATTCACCTTTCCTCATTCCCTCTGTTCCCCTTTTTCCATTAGCTTTGCGCCTTTCAAAGCAAAATCATGGAAGTAACCGTTAAAACAGCCGAGCAGCTTCGCATTACCGCCGAAGAATTTGAAATGATCAAGCAGAAATTAGGAAGAACCCCCAATTTCAATGAGTTATGTGCCTTTTCCGGAATGTGGAGTGAGCACTGTAGCTACAAAAATTCGATCAAATGGCTCAAAACCCTTCCCCGTGAAGGCGGCAGAATGCTGGTAAAAGCTGGTGAAGAAAATGCCGGACTGATGGATATCGGCGACAACTATGGTGTTGTATTTAAAATTGAATCCCACAACCACCCCTCAGCCATCGAGCCCTTCCAGGGTGCAGCCACCGGCGTAGGTGGTATCCACCGCGATATCTTTACCATGGGCGCGCGTCCGATTGCAGCCCTGAACTCCCTGCGCTTCGGAAACCTGGCCGAGGAAAAAACTCAGCATTTGCTGGCCGGCATTGTACATGGTATCGGCCATTATGGCAACTGCTTTGGCGTTCCTACTGTAGGTGGTGAAATCTATTTCGAACAATGCTATCATACCAACCCGCTGGTAAATGCCATGAGTGTGGGTATTGTAAAGGCAGGCAAAACTGTTTCTGCTACCGCCGAAGGAATTGGTAACCCCGTAATATATGTGGGTAGTGCCACCGGTAAAGACGGTATTGGCGGTGCTTCTTTTGCTTCTGCAGATATTACTTCTGAAAGCGTTGAAGAATTACCTGCCGTTCAGGTGGGCGACCCCTTCCAGGAAAAGAAACTTCTGGAGGCTTGCCTGGAAGTGATTGAAACCGGTGCTGTCGTGGGCATGCAGGATATGGGTGCCGCTGGTATCATCTGCTCTACTGCCGAAATGAGTGCCAAAGGAAACGTGGGTATGCGCATCGACCTGGATAAAGTGCCAATGCGCCAGCAAAACATGAAGGCTTGGGAATTATTATTGAGTGAAAGCCAGGAGCGTATGTTGCTCGTTGCCGAAAAAGGCCGCGAAGATGAAGTAAAGAAGGTTTTCGATAAATGGGATCTCCCTAGTGCTGTTGTTGGTGAAGTAACCGAAGATGGCCTTTTGAGTTTTTATATGTATGGAGAACTGGAAGCCCAGATTCCTGCCCAGGAACTGGTGCTGGGTGGCGGTGCTCCGCAGTACGAAAGAAAGTACGAGCGTCCTGCTTACTTTGATGCTATCGAAAAGTTCAATCCCGAAAGCATTGCTGTACCTGAAGACCTGAAATCGGTTGCTGACCAATTGGTTCAACTGCCTTCTATTGCTAATAAACGCTGGGTATATAACCAGTACGATAGCATGGTGGGTACTGTAAATGCTTCAACGAACGAACCAACCGATGCTGCCGTGGTATTGGTAAAGGAAACCGGTAAAGGTCTGGCTGTAACGGTAGACTGCAACAGCCGTTATGTATTCGCTGATCCTTATAAGGGTGCAATGATCGCTGTTTCAGAAGCTGCCCGTAACATTGTTTGTACCGGCGGCCAGCCGTTGGGTGTTACCAACTGTCTCAACTTTGGTAATCCTTACGATCCACAGGTTTATTACCAGTTTGTGAATGCAATTAAAGGTATGGGCGAAGCCTGCCGTAAATTCGATACACCTGTTACCGGTGGTAACGTGAGCTTCTACAACCAAAACCCCGAAGGTCCTGTTTATCCAACTCCGACAATCGGTATGGTTGGTTTGATCGATGACCTGAAGAAAACTATGAGCCTTGGTTTCAAAAACGAGGATGATATCATCTTTGTTGTGGGTAACCTGAATAACGATATCAACAGCTCCGAATACCTGCAAAAGGTTTGTGGTGTTGAGTTTTCACCTGCGCCTTATTTTGACCTGGAAGAAGAATTCCAGTTACAGCAGAAAGTGAAGGAATTGATCGATGCGGGCGCTGTTGCTTCCGCCCACGACATCAGCGAAGGTGGCTTGTTCATCAACCTGTTGGAATCTGGCTTTGTAAACGAATTGGGTTTTGCAATTAACTTCCCTAAGAACCTGCGCAAAGACGCCTTCCTCTTTGGTGAGGCCCAGAGTAGGGTCGTGGTATCAGTAAAAGCAAATCAGGTAGATGCTTTCAAAAACGTCCTTGGCAGCTTCCCTGCTACTGAAGTAGGTGTGGTAACTGGCAAATATGTGCGCATCAATGGTGAAGACTGGGGCCACATCAACGACTGGAAAGAAAAGTATGACAACGCTATTAGCAACATGTTGTCGAAAGAAGAGTCAATGGATGCCCTGGCAATGATCTAAATATCTTAGCAAAGCCTCCCATTAGAGAGGCTTTGTTATTTTTAATATATTAATATCCCATTAATCACATGTCCAAAAAAATTGCCGTTATCGGTGGTGGTAACCTTGGTACTGCCATCGTAGAAGGAATATTGCAAAGTGGCTTTTCAAAAGCTGAAGACATCACCGTTACAAAAAGGAACATTGCTACATTGACCTCTTTAAAGGAAAAAGGTGTAACAGTGATTACCGATAATAATAAGGCCGTTAAGGATGCAGAGATTGTGATACTGGCCATCAAACCTTTTCAGATTAAAGATGTTCTGGCAGGTATAGTCAAAGACCTTTCTCCAGATCAGATCCTGATTTCTGTGGTTACAGGTATCTTCATTAAGGATATGCAGGAAGTGATCAAAAAGAAAATGCCCATCTTCCGTGCAATGCCCAATACCGCTATCGCGATCAGGGAAAGCATGACCTGTTTAAGCAGTGCTCACGCTTCCGAAGAACAAGTCACCTTAGTAAAGGATCTTTTCTGTACTGTAGGAAAAGTGACTGTTATTGAAGAAAAGTTGATGGATGCCGCTACCGTATTGGGTGCCTGTGGAACGGCTTACGCCATGCGCTATGTCCGGGCAAACATCCAGGGTGGTATAGAAATAGGCTTTGATGCAGCTACTGCCAGCCTTATTGCAGCACAAACTGTAAAAGGTGCCGCTGAACTGCTGTTGCAGAAAGGTACCCACCCCGAACAAGAAATCGATAAAGTAACAACCCCCAAAGGATGCACCATTGCCGGTTTGAACGAAATGGAGCACCAGGGCTTTAGCTCCTCGCTTATCAAGGGCATCTCTACCAGCTACGAAAAAATCTTAAAAGGATAATATCAAGAATTATATAGGCGTATTTATCATATATAGCTCAGTAAAGTCCTCTTAAATTAATTATGTCACAAAGGCTAACTATAATCAGTTAGCCTTTGCTGTTTTATGGGTAAAAAAATGTTGGTAGCTGATCAATATCTTTTGTGTATTCAAAACATTTCCCTATCTTGACGGCGCAGGAAAAGAATAGCTCTATACTTTAAGAATTAAGAAATATTCTATTTAATTATTTTTGATCAAGTTATGTCTATTTCGTAATAGGTAGGGTTGAAAATCATATTTTTTTTCATTGTTTGCCATCATTAATGCTAAATTCTATGTTTGCCATCAAGAATTATTTTTTTTTATTTAACAATCTTCTGTTATTTTCGTCCCCATTGAGGAAATTGATGAGCTTCGAATGGACTTTTATTTAAGTTGGTACTGATCCTTCGTTAAAAGATAAAAACACATTATAAAGATTATATCTTAATATATGTCGCATCCTTTTTAATGCGGTAATATATTCCACCCTTTATTACGTTTCCAACCGACGTTCCTTTTTTAAACCAAGGATACATTTAAAATTAGAGTTCACATGAGAAAAATTGCACCACTGTTTACAGTGCTGATGCTGCTATGCGCATTGGCATTCGGCCAAGCCCGTACAGTTACGGGAACGGTCAGGGATGAAAATGGTAATCCCATTCCTTACGCTTCAGTTACCATAACCGGAACTCAAACCGGGACAACTGCAGATGCAAATGGTAACTATTCAATTGAAATTAAGCAAAATGGCAGATTGACCTTCACTGCCACAGGTTTTCAGACACACAGCATTGCCCCCAATGGTAACATCTTTAATCTTACATTAAAAAGAGGGGAAGGTAATTTGCAAGAAGTTGTTGTTACTACAGCTTTGGGGCTTAGAAGAAACAAAAACACATTGCCTTATGCTGCACAAACCATTAAGGGTGATGATGTTAGTCAGACCAGAAGCGGCAACTTTGTAAGTGGATTATCTGGTAAGGTTTCCGGCGTTGAGATTCGCCAGGGTAATGCCATGGGAGCTTCAACCAACGTGGTGATCCGTGGTACTAAGTCGCTGCTGAATAGCAACCAGGCTATGTTTGTTGTGGATGGTGTGCCCATCGACAACTCCAATAACAGCACTGATAATACAAAAACCGGTCGCGGTGGTTTCGACTATGGTAATGCTGCTGCCGATATCAACCCTGATGACATTGAATCATTGACTGTTTTAAAGGGCGCTGCCGCTACTGCATTATATGGCTCGCGCGCTGCAAACGGGGTTGTAATGGTGACAACCAAAAAGGGTAGAAAAGGCTTGGGTATAACTGTAAATTCTGGTGTAACCGTTGGCGCTATTGATAAAAGTACCTATGCAAAATACCAGAAAGAGTATGGCGCAGACTATACGCCATCAGCAAAGGGTTATGGTTCGCCTGATAAATATTTCTTGTATTTCGATGTAAATGGTGATGGCGTAAAAGATGAAGTGGTGCCTACTACAGAAGATGCCTCCTATGGAGCTAAATTCGATCCTAATCGTTTGGTGTACCATTGGGATGCTTTTGATGCTGCATCTCCATATTATAAAAAAGCAAGACCTTGGGTTGGTGCCGAAAACGATCCGGTAAGCTTTTTTGAAAGGGCTGTTTCTACAAATAATAGTGTTTCTATTGACGGAGGTAATGATAAAGGTTCTTTCAAATTGGGGTATACTAGAAACGAGGAAAAAGGTGTCCTTCCCAATAGTAAGCTATTGAAGAACCTGGTGAACTTTGGATCTACTTATAGACTGACTGAACAATTAACTGCAGCAGGATCTCTCAACTTTTCAAATATCCAGGGTACAGGAAGATACGGTACTGGTTATGATGATTGGAACGTAAACCAGCAGTTCCGCCAATGGTGGCAAACCAACGTAGATATCAAAGAGTTAAAGGAAGCTTACTTCAGAAACAGGCAAAATATTACATGGAACTGGGCTGATCCCTCCAAAGCTTCTGGTTTATACCCTATTTATAGTGACAATCCTTATTTTGCTCGTTATGAGAATTATGAACAAGATGAACGTTATCGGTATTTTGGTAATGCTTCACTAAACTATACGCCTACAAACTGGCTGAACATACTGGGGCGTGTATCTTTAGATTCGTATAATGAACTGCAGGAAGAGCGATTTGCAGTCGGCAGCAATGCTCCATCGGCATATAAGCGCTTTAATAGAACCTTCAGTGAGTATAACTACGACTTGATGGCTAACTTCAATAAAGACATCAATGAGGATTTTAACCTGAAAGCTGTTTTGGGTACTAATATCAGAAGAACAAACATTAATTCTATTAGAGCAGAAACAAATGGTGGTTTGGTTGTTCCGGGATTATACTCCTTGGCAATGTCCAAAAACCCAATCAATGCCCCGGTAGAGATAGCTGAAGCGGTTGCTACTGATGGCTATTTTGGTAGCATAACCTTAGGTTATAAAAATTACCTCACGCTGGATGCTACAGCCCGCCAGGATCGCTCGTCTACACTGCCTAAGGGTAATAATTCATATTTCTACCCTTCAATATCTGGTAGTTTCTTGTTCTCCAAATTCTTGTCACGCTATACTTGGTTGTCGTCTGGTAAGTTAAGAGCTAACTATGCACAAGTGGGTAACAGTGCGCCTTGGGGCAGTCTGCAGGATATATATGACAAACCAAACCCATTTGGTACAGCCACTTTGTTCTCATTGCCAAACACTAAGAATAATGCAGAACTGAAACCAGAGAAAACAAATAGCTATGAAATTGGTCTGGAGGCAGCTTTCCTGCGCAGCCGCTTGGGATTTGATGTTACTTATTATAATACAAAAAGTATCGACCAGATCATCCCTGTTGCCGTTTCATATGCTACCGGTTACAGCAGTAAATACGTAAACGCTGGCACTGTTGTGAACAAAGGTGTTGAATTATCAATTTATGCAACCGTGGTGCAGACTCCTAATTTCTCCTGGACCACAAACATCAACTGGACAAGCAATCGGAACAAAGTAGTGGCCTTATACGACAGCAGCAAAAATTTACAGGTCGCTTCCTTCCAGGGAGGTGTTTCCATCAATGCTAAATTGGGTGAGCCTTATGGTTCCATTCAGGGTAAAACATGGCAAACACTAAATGGTGAAAAATTGGTGGGTAGCAATGGGCGCTATGCACAGACTTCCACTACCGATAATGTGATTGGTAATATCAATCCCGATTGGACAGGTGGTATCTACAATACATTCAAGTATAAAAACGTTTCACTAGGATTTTTGGTGGATGTTCGTCAAGGTGGTGATGTGTTCTCGCTGGATATGTATTATGGACTGGCTACCGGTTTGTATCCTGAAACTGCTGGCCTGAATGATTTAGGTAAGCCTTCAAGGAACACTGTTGCTGATGGTGGTGGTGTAATTATGCAGGGGGTAACCGCAGATGGAAAGCCTAATACAAAAAGGGTGGAGAATATCTATGGTACCTACGGTTATTCATACAATCCTGCAGCCAACTTTGTTTATGACGCCAGCTATGTAAAACTGAGAGAGGCAAATATTACCTATTCCTTCCCGTCAAGTATGGTGTCAAAACTGAAAGTGTTTAAAGGCATCGATTTGTCAATCATTGGTAGAAACCTTTGGATCATCCATAAAAATCTTCCATATGCAGACCCCGAGGAAAATCTGACTTCTGGTAATGCACAGGGCTATCAAAGTGGTGCTTATCCTACAACCAGAACTATCGGCGCAAACCTGAAATTGAAATTCTAAAAAGGAGGACAAACAATGAAAAAGCTTTTAATTATATCTATATCCTTATTCACTTTGGCGGCATGTACCAAGGATATTGAACAGTTCAATGAACAAACAAAGAATGCTGCACAAGCTCCGGCTGGTACTCTGTTTTCAAATGCTGTTAGGAATTTTGCAGATGGCTTGACAAGTGCTAGTGTTAACTTGAATGTATTTCGCCAGACAGTTCAACACTGGGCTGCTACTACCTATCAGGATGAACCAAACTATGATTTCACGACTCGTAATATCCCCCAAGCCTGGTGGTTACGGATGTATCGTGACGTGTTGGTTGATTTGAAAGAGGCTAAACGCCTTGCTCCATTGGACATCACTATTTCTGAGGCTACTAAGAAAAACAGGGTGGCCATAGCTGATATCATGCAGGTGTATACTTACTCAGTTTTGGTGAACACATTTGGGAACGTTCCCTATTTAGAGTCATTGGATTATGATAACCTGTTTCCGAAATATGACGATGCAAAAACCATTTATGATGACTTGTTAAAGAGGATCAACGATGACTTGGCTGCTTTGAATGAGTCAGGTAGTGGTTTTGAATCAACTTCTGATTTTGTTTATGGTGGCGATATCCCGAAATGGAAAAAATTTGCCAACTCATTGAAGATCAAGTTGGCAATGACCATTGCTGATGCCGATGCGGCTAAAGCAAAGTTGGCTGTAGAAGAAGCTGTTGCTGCAGGAGTCATCACTTCGGCTGACGATAATGCAATTGTTAAATATTCAGCAACCACTCCAAATACCAACCCTATTTGGGTAGATCTGGTACAAAGCAATCGTCAGGACTGGGTGGCTGCAAATACTTTTGTGGATAAATTAAAGGAACTCAGTGATCCTCGTTTATCACTTTACCTAAAACCCAACGACGCAGGTGTGTATGTTGGCGGAGTATCAGGTTCAAATAATACATATGCTAACTGTGCTAAAGTGAGTAATAAGATAATTGATCCTGCCTTGCCTGGCTTGTTGTTGGATTATGTGGAGGTGGAATTCTATAAGGCAGAAGCTAAAGAGCGCGGATTTAATGTAGCAGGTACTGCTGAAGAGCATTATAATAATGCAATAAAAGCTTCAATCCTTTACTGGGGCGGTACTGTCGCCCAGGCTGATACTTATCTACAAAGTGCCGGCGTTGCTTATACAACTGCTGCAGGTAGTTATAAACAAAAAATAGGTTCTCAGAAATGGATCGCTTTATTTAACCGCGGATTCGAAGCATGGACAGAATACAGAAGATTGGATTATCCTGTATTAACGCCTCCTGCTACTGCAAAGTCTGGTTATCCAAACAGATTTACCTATCCTACTAACGAGCAGACAGTAAATAAAACAAACTACAAAGACGCTTCTGCCAAAATCGGCGGCGATAAAGTAGAAACAAAGCTATTCTGGGATAAGTATTAATGCTTACTTTCTCATGGTAGATGGCTGTTAATTAATACCGGGGCCGCCCATTTGGGCGGCCCCGGTATTTGTGCACATTAAGGGGTGTGGTTTAACGCTTCCTTGTGAACAAATTGTTTTTTCCTTCGCAATACATCTTCGTAGCTTTGCATGACCTCCCGGATTTTTTTCCAAAACACATTTCCGTTGGTCATAATATATAACAAATCCTCTTTTGAGGATGGGTTCTTTATGTTAGCTCGCCATCGACAAAAAACAAAAGAAGAAAAACTTTAAACTTTAAACCATAAATAATGGCTAAGTACATTTTTGTTACGGGAGGTGTTACCTCTTCGTTGGGAAAGGGAATTATTGCGGCTTCGTTAGCCAAACTCTTGCAGGCCAGGGGCCTGCGCGTTACCATCCAAAAGTTCGACCCATATATTAATGTCGACCCCGGAACCCTCAACCCATATGAACATGGCGAATGCTATGTTACTGAGGACGGCGCTGAAACTGACCTGGATTTGGGACACTATGAGCGCTTCCTGAATATTCACACCTCTCAAGCCAACAACGTTACCACTGGCCGTATTTATCAATATGTGATCAACAAGGAAAGAGAAGGTGCTTTCCTGGGAAAAACAGTACAGGTGATCCCCCATATTACCGACGAAATCAAACGTCGCATGCTGTTGCTGGGGCAGAGTAACGAATTTGATATCGTGATCACGGAGTTAGGCGGGACAGTAGGGGATATCGAATCCCTTCCATATATAGAGGCTGTGCGCCAGCTGCAATGGGAACTGCCCGAGGAAGACTTGCTGGTTGTGCACCTGACGCTTGTACCTTACTTAAAGGCGGCAAAGGAACTGAAAACCAAGCCTACACAGCACTCTGTAAAAATGTTGAGCGAAAGCGGCGTTTTCCCGGATGTGATCGTATGCCGTACAGAAGAGCCTATTACTGCTGACATCAAAAGGAAGATCGCCCAGTTTTGTAATGTGAAGCCCGAAGCTGTTATTGAGGCCCCGGATGCCAGCACCATTTACGAAGTGCCCCTGCTCATGATGAACGAGCGTCTGGATCTTATTGTACTGAAAAAATTAAACATGAGCGGGTTTAAAGAACCCGACCTGACCCGTTGGAAAGGGGTCCTGGATAAATTAAAATACCCCAAAGCCAAAATTACAATTGGACTGATTGGTAAATACGTGGAACTCCAGGATGCCTACAAGTCAATTTTAGAGGCTTTTGTGCATGCCGGCGCCATCAACGAGTGCAAAGTGCAAGTAATACCTATCCATTCCGAATTTATTACTGAGGAAAATGTAAAAGAAAAGCTCCAGAACCTGGATGGTTTACTCGTTGCACCAGGCTTTGGCCTCAGGGGTATAGAAGGAAAGATCACCGCTGTAAAGCATGCACGCGAAAGTGGCCTGCCCTTCTTCGGCATTTGCCTGGGTATGCAAATGTCTGTTATTGAATATGGAAGGAATGTATTAGGCATTAAAGATGCCCATTCCACAGAAATGGAACCTGAAACCCAGGGTGCTGTGATTGATATGATGGAGGAGCAGAAAAAAGTTACCAAAATGGGTGGAACCATGCGTCTGGGGGCTTATCCATGCGAAATCGCACCTGGTACCTTAGCGCATAAAATCTATGGCACTACCCAAATCTCTGAGCGTCACCGCCATCGTTATGAGTTCAATAACGACTATTTAGAACAGTACGAGCAAAGTGGTATGATCGCCAGTGGTCGCAACCCGGAAACCGGGCTGGTGGAAATTGTGGAATTACCAGACCATCCGTTCTTTATCGGTTGCCAGTACCACCCCGAACTGAAGAGTACGGTGGAAGCCCCTCATCCTTTATTCGTTCATTTTGTAGCTGCTGCCCGCCATTTCAATGAACATCGGATGGGTATAAAAAACACAGTTACTCATAAAGAAGCTGTTTAGAAAAGCTTAACGCTTTATAGTGAATTATAGCAAAGCCAGCCGTGAAGGCTGGCTTTAAACTTCCTATCTTTGCCGCCTTCTGATTGAACCGTCAAATGAAACAGGCCTTCCGGCTGGTTGTATTTGACCAATTACAATTAATTACACACAAATGAATTTCGACCGCAATACGATTATCGGTTTTGTTGTGCTAGGCCTCCTCTTTATAGGCTATTTTTATTATAACAACCAGCAGCATGAGGCTTTATTGAGAGAAAAAGCCCGCCAGGATTCTATAGCCCAGGCCCATATGCCTAAGGTGGATTCCGCTGCATTCAGACGTGATTCCTTTAAAATTGATTCTCAAAACCGTGCTATTTCAGCTGGTAGTTTCCTGGCTGCCGCTAACGGGACAGAACAGGTTACCCAAATTAATAACGAACTCATTACTGTTGCTTTCACAAACAAAGGTGGCCAGGTAAAATGGGTGGAGTTGAAAAACTTCAAGGATCCCTCCGGCAATAATCTGCGTCTGGCTGGTAGCAACTTTGATAAATTCAGTTATGTGATCAAAACAGCTCCTAACCAATCAGCTGATATCTCTAACTTCTATTTTACTCCGGGACCTAAAAAGGTAAATGCCGATGGTTCTCAGACCATTTCTTTCCAATTGCAGGGAAATGGTGCCTCTATCGCCCACGAGTTTGTGGTACGCCGCGATAATTACATGATTGATTTCAACCTGTTGTTAAACGGTATCCCGCAGCTTACTTCCAATAATTCATTAAATGTTCTTTGGCAAAACAGGGCAGTGCAGTTGCAAAAAGACCTGAATTACGAAAAGCAGCAATCCCAGATCAGCTACCGCGTCAATGGCGATTATGACCACAGCAGTGCTGTGAATAGCGGCGATGAAAAATTCGAAAAACCTGTAAACTGGGTAGCTGTAAAACAGCAATTCTTTAATTCAACGCTGATCAATAAAGATAACTTTTCATCGGGTAGTATCAATTGGACGATCCCTGCCAAAGGAAATACAACTTCTTCAGGGAATAATACAATTGTCGATGCTACTGCCAATCTGAACATCCAGCTGCCGGCCGCCACAAGCGGTATTGTTCATCTGGCCATGTATTATGGACCTACTGACTATAAATTATTAAAGCAGTATGGCAATGATATGGAAGACATGGTGAACCTGGGCAGCGGTATGTTTGCTTTTGTAAAATATATCAACCGTTGGATCGTAATTCCGGTGTTTGATCTGTTCCGTAAGTTTACTTCCAATTTTGGTATCGTAATCCTTTTACTGACCCTGTTTATCCGCTTACTCATTTCTCCTCTAACATACAGCAGCTATTTGAGTGGTGCTAAAATGAAAGTATTGCGTCCGGAGATTGACGTGTTAAGGGCTAAATATGGCAACGACCAACAACAAATAAGCATGGAACAAATGAAATTGTTCCGCGAGGCTGGCGTAAACCCAATGGGTGGTTGTATTCCAGGCTTGTTTCAGATTCCCATCTTCTTTGCTTTATATAGCTTTTTTAATTCAAATGTGGCCTTGAGAGGGGAAAGCTTCTTGTGGGCAAAAGATTTGTCACAATATGATTCTATTCTGAATCTGCCTTTCACCATACCTTTTTATGGCGACCATGTAAGCTTGTTTACAATAACAGCAACGCTTACAAGCTTCCTGATTTCACTCTATAGCATGAGCATGACACCGGACCAAAGCAATCCTGTTTTAAAATGGATGCCTTATTTCTTCCCCATTATGCTCTTGTTCATCTTTAACAAGCTGCCTTCTGGTTTGACCTGGTATTACACTGTATCCAACCTGATTACCCTTGCATTGCAGTTTGTGATCCAGAATTATATCATCAATCATGATAAGATCCTGGCTAAGATTGAAGAGAATCGCAGGAAGCCAAAAACAAAATCCAAATGGCAGGAGCGTATAGAGGCCATGCAGGATCAACAAAAGAAAGTACAGGAAATGCAGCAGAAAACACGTAAATAACTGCTTGCTTCGATAAGTTAGTTCACGGGTTCACTTGTTATGAAAGACCTTAACTTCATAACTTGTGAACCCGTAAACATTTTCTAAGCAACTATTCATGATATTTGGTGCGTCTTTATGTTTTAAAAGATTTTATGCAATTGAAATATTTCTTTTTTCTGGCTTTGATTCTGACTGGGCTTATGTCTTTCGCGCAAAAGAAGTTCTCAGAGGGTACAATATATTATGATATCGTTATTAACACTGGAACTGAAAAGCCTCAGGCCGCCGACTTTTTCGATGGGGCAACCAGCACCGTCTATCTCAAAGGACTACGGAGTCGCACCGAGATGGTAAGTTCATTAGGCACCCAGGCCACAATTATTGACGGTCTGAAAAATAATATTGTGATTTTGAAAGAGTATGGCGATCAGAAATACATGATTCAATTGACACCCGAGAACTGGAAAGAAATTAATAAAAAGTATGAGGGTGTAACCTTCTCATACCTTCCGGATACAAAAACTATAATCGGTTATGCTTGTAAAAAAGCCATTGGAAAGCTCTCGGATGGCACTTCTTTTACGGTTTGGTATACCGCCGACCTGGCTACGGAAAGCAAGAACTTTCAAACAATGAATACCTCTTTACCCGGCCTTGCCATGGAATATGAAACTTCCTTTGGAAAGATCAATGTAACCTATACAGTTTCCAAAATCTCCTTTAGCCCAGTTCCCGCGGCCAAGTTTGATCTTCCCAAATCTGGCTTCCGCGTCATGACTTACGAGGAAAGTAAAGGCCATTAAATAATAAATGAGGCCGAAGCCTCACTTTGTTTATTTCAAATCTTATTATTAATACTGTACAGGTGTAGAATTGATGGTTACTTTATCCAGAAGCACCTTTCTTTTCAATGGAAGAATGTATGTATTATTGCCTCTTTGGTAAGTAATGTTGGTATTCAGTACTATGTACCTGTTGGTTGAGTTGGTGAGTACTTGGTTGCCGCGATAGTTATAGTGCGACTTCAACGAAAACGTTTTGGCACAGAGATAACGGGATTTGTTCAGTAAGAGGAGCCCTTGCTCACGATCTTTCCTGCCGCCTTCTCCGAAAGTAGCAAAAGCAGCTAAAGATGCCGTTAAAAGCACAGCAGTAACTACTTTCTTTTTGAACAAACAGGGTATTTTAGCAGGAGATTTCATTTATAATTGCAAAATTACTATAAAAAATTAACATTTTATCAACTGTTTAACTAATTATTTACTTTTGAACAACCTGTGCAAAATATGTGCTGTAAAAAATTGGCGTTCTTTTAGCTTAATTGTAAATTGTTGCAGGAGGACATGAAGATGATTACCGATCCCTATTTTGATAAAGAAAGTATTAATGAGTTATTGAAGAGCTATGAAAACCTCCGTACAGGAAAAACCAGTATTTTCCTTGATGAAGAGGACTTTGAACGTATCATCGAATATTATGATGATCAGGAAGACCTGGCAAAAGCAATGGAAGCTGCCAACATCGCAATCGGGTATTACCCCTTTTCCGCAACCATTCTCTTTCGAAAAGCCGACTTGTTAATTGCCTCACGCATGTATTACGAGGCGCTTGATGCCCTTAAAAGGGCCGAACTTTTGGATGCCGCAGATATTAATTTATATATTTTGAAAACAGACGCCTATTTGGCCCTGGACATGCAGGAAAAAGCCGTCGCTGTTTTAGAAGAGGCTATTGCTCATTTCGAAGGGGAAGATAAGGTTGAGCTTTTATTCGAATTGGCTGACGTATATGATGATTATGAGGAATTTGACAAGGTTTATGATTGCCTCTCGATGATTTTGCAGGATGAGCCTTCCAATGAGGAAGCCCTCTATAAAATATGTTTCTGGACCGACTTTACCGGTCGCAATGAAGAAAGCATCAGGCTTTACATGAAGATCATTGACCATCAACCCTACAACGAACTGGCATGGTTTAATCTGGGAGCTGCCTATCAGGGACTGAAGCTGTATGAAAAGGCAATCGACGCCTATGAATATGCTCTGGTAATTGATGAAAAATTCGATTATGCATACCGCAATATCGGGGATGCATATATACGCCTCCGGAAATATAAAGAGGCAATAGAAGCTTTAGAAAAAGTGCTGGAACTTTCAAAACCCGAAGAGGTAATATATGAAGCCATAGGGCACTGCTACGACCGCATGCATAATTATGCCCAGGCAAGATTCCATTACCGAAAGGCCTCTCATCTGAATCCGGAGGACAGTAAGCTTTTTTATAAAGTGGCGCATACTTACTTTAATGAAGGCCAATGGAACAGCGCAGCAAAGCAGTTGGAAAGCGCTTTGAAAATTCACCGCACTCAGCAAGAGTACAATTTGTTGATGGGTGAATGTAAGCTGCAAATGGGGCAAATCAAAGAGGCAGTACAATATTTCAGTCAGGCTGTAAAACTTCGTCCTAAAAAAATATCTGGTTGGGAAGCGCTGATCCGTTGTTTGTACACAGCAGAATATTATGGCGAAGCAAAGCAACAAGCTTTAACAGCCCTAGAACTGACAAATGCAAAGCCTGTCTTTCTTTTTTATCTCAGTGCCATCTTATTTGCTATGGGACAGCCCAAAGAAGGCTTGTTATTACTGGAAAGGGGAATGGAGAAAGCACCAAGATTGGTAAAAAAATTCATTGCATTGAATCCTTCTGTTTTAGAGAATCATAATGTCGTTGCCATCATTGCTCGCTACAAACGCAAACGCACCAAATAGTTAAAATTCAGTTTGAAATTTAAGATTCAGAATGACATTGTCACTTCAGACTTCCTGTTATTTATGAATTTGTAATTTCTTAATAAGGAAATTCTTTAAACAACGAATCTTAAATTTCATCTCGATATCTATTAGAATGATTTTTTTAAATTCTTAAATCACCTTTTCCCTTAAGCCAATTCCCTATTTTTGCCCGCAATTATTTGTGTGTAACATACATTTTATGATGAATTTTAACCTGTCTCAAATTCCTGACCGCCACCTTAAACCCCGTACATCAGGAATTACAATGGTTATGGATAAGGGGCTTAGTGTTCAGGAAGCAAAGAATTTTTTAAGTGTAGCCCATCCACATGTTGATATTGTGAAACTCGGTTTTGGAACTTCGTTTGTTACCCCCAACCTTGAAGAAAAGCTGGAAGTATACCGCTCATTCGACATCCCCGTATATTTTGGCGGAACTTTATTTGAAGCTTTTTTAATAAGAAATCAATTCGAAGATTATATAGCTGTATGCAAAAACTTTGGCATTGAGTACATGGAAGTAAGCGACGGCTCTATTACGATCCCGCACACAGAAAAATGCGGCTATATAGAAAAATTGACGAAACATGGTATTGTGCTAAGCGAAGTAGGTAGCAAGGATGCTGCTCATATTATTCCTCCATACAAATGGATCGAATTGATGAGAGCCGAATTAGACGCTGGTTCTTCTTATGTTATTGCAGAAGCCAGGGAAGCTGGAAACGTTGGCATCTATCGTGGATCCGGTGAAGTGAGAGAAGGGCTGGTACAGGAAATCCTGACTCAGATCCCAGGCGAAAGAATACTTTGGGAAGCTCCTCAGAAAGCACAGCAACTCTATTTCATTGAACTATTAGGTTCAAATGTAAACCTTGGCAACATCGCCCCAATGGAAGTATTGCCTTTAGAAACTATGCGTTTAGGCCTTCGCGGCGACACCTTCCATTTATTCTTAGATAAAGAAGCCGTTCAATGAAACTATTCGGTTTGCTAGGAAAGACCTTGAAACATTCTTTTTCCAAAAGCTATTTCTCGAAAAAATTCGCAGAGGAAAACAGAGCTGATTTTAAGTACGAAAACTTTGAGCTGGAATCAATAAATCAGCTTCCTGCTTTGCTGGATCTACATCCAGACCTTTGTGGATTGAACGTGACAATACCTTACAAGGAAGAAGTGATCCCTTTTCTGCATGTGCAAAACGATGTAGTTCAAAAAATAAAAGCTTGTAATTGTATTAAAATCAGGGAAGGAAAACTATTTGGTTTTAATACGGATGTAATAGGCTTTAAGCAATCGCTCGAGAAAGGCTTAAAGCCTCACCATCAAAAGGCATTGATATTAGGTACAGGTGGTGCCGCTAAAGCTGTACAATATGCTTTAGAGTTGCTGGACATTGATTTTACTATAGTTTCCCGCACAAAAAAAGAAGGAATTCTTTCATACAAAGAATTGAACGAGGAAATCATGCAGGAGCACTTATTGATCATTAATACTTCCCCTGTCGGTATGTTCCCAAATGTGAATGAAGCACCTCAGATTCCATATGAGTTCATTACACCCAACCATTATCTTTTCGACCTGATTTACAATCCGGAAAAAACGCTCTTCCTTCAAAAAGGAGAGGAGCGTGGTGCCTTCATTGCCAATGGCCATGAAATGCTGGTATTGCAGGCAGAAGAAAGCTGGCGTATCTGGAATACTGAATCATTGTAATTGCTTCAGTGCCAGCTCCGGTACTTTAGCTACTTTTTTCTTTTCATAATCAAAACAAACCATGCCTGTTTTAGCTGTTGCTACCAAAGTCTCTTCTTCGTTTTTTACTAATTTATAGACCAGGTCAAATCCAACCGCACTAAAATCATTGGCAGCTACATAAACTTTTAATACATCTCCATAAAATAATTCTGCTTTGAATTCAATGGCTACATCAGCCATGATCAATCCTACACCTCCAAAATTTAGCTCAGTAAGTTGATGATGCTTTAAAAATTGTACCCTGGCTTCATGAATCAGAGAGAGAACGGAATCATTGCCTACATGATTACCATAATTTAAATCAGTAATACGAACGGGAATAATTGAAGAAAATGTAAATGAATCGGGAACAGTAACCTTAACTCTTGCCATTGATCATATTTGAAAACGGGCAAATTAACAAATTACCAATTCATATCACCAACATCCATTTTCAAAATATTAAATGATCTATCCCCATTCGTCATTCCCGCTCATCTTTCATCTTCCTGCATCCCCTTCAAAATCTCAAGCACACCGTTAAAATCAGCAGATGCATATATCGCAGAAGTGGCAGCCTTTTGTTGCCATAACTTGATTTGTTGCGCACATTCGGTTTCAGACCATTCATCAGAACATTCAAAAAGGTCATAAAGTTTGCTGGAATATCTTATAGGTTCCCCTTTGTTATTGGTATGCACAAAATAACGGTCAACCAGTGAATCCTTTGCTTTTTGCCATTCCGCGATTATTGCATGATAACCGCTACCCCTACCTGATGGATGCAAAGCTTTGGAAGAATGTTTTTCCGGAAAAATGGTTGTTGTTCCGGTATTAACTTCTGTGGAATTTTGATCAGAATATGTTTGGCTATCTGAATATCCGTTCCAAGGTGTACGTTTATTTTCTTGACCCTCGGATGATTGAACTTGTCGAAGTTGAGGAATGGTTTGCACGCTGGATCGTTGTGTTAATTCATTGGACTCAGATGGTTTTGCAATAAATAAGTTAATGAGCACGGCAGCGAAAATTAATGCTGCAGCGACGCCGCTGTAACGGAAAGCCAGTTTATGTTTTTGATAAAACGAAACCACATTGCCAGGTTGACGCGCCTCTAACCCTTCCTCAATATTTTCCCATACTTGCTGGGGAGGCCTACTTTCAAAGGAAGAAAGTTTGTGTGCAAGAACGTATTCCTCATCAGCATCTAGTGAAGCAGCTATCCTGTTCCATGTATCTGCCGGCGGCTTAGCTTCCCATTGATGCATCTTATCTTTTAATTCGCTGCTCATAATTTAGCGTGGCTGCTTTCTTTTTTCAATGTGTTTTTGTACCAGATCCTGTAATATCTGCTTGGCTCTTGATAATTGCGATTTGCTGGTGCCTTCACTAATGCCCAATTCCTCTGCAATCTGCTTATGAGAATAACCTTCAATTACATACATGTTAAATACCGTACGGTACCCTGGTGATAATTGTTGTACCAATTGAACGATATCTTTTTCTGCAAGCGTATCCAGAATAGATAAATATTTCCCTTCAACAGTACTCTCTTCCTTTTCCGTTATTGGCTGCAGATGAACCTTCCTCCGGAAATGTTCTATAGCCGTATTTACAAAGATCCTTCTGATCCACCCTTCAAATGACCCTTCACTGCGGTAACTGCCAATTTTTTTGAACACCTTGATAAATCCTTCCTGCAAAATATCTTCCGCCTCTTCATTGTTAGAGGCATAACGCAGGCACACACCAAACATTTTTGGTGCAAACCGTTCATACAATTCATATTGCATTTTCCTGTCCCCGCGAATACATCCCTCAATTAAGTCGGCTTCATTACGCATTTGGTTGCTTGCTCCCTTTAAGATTTATTGTTGTAAGCTCATTTGATTCAAAAATTCTACCAGCTTGGCCACAGCTTTCTTCCTGTGGCTGAACTTGTTTTTTTCTTTCATCCCCATCTCTGCAAATGTCTTTTCTGCTCCATTAGGAATGAAAACGGGATCATACCCAAAACCTTGATCACCTCTGGGTTCGTATGTGATAACGCCCTCGCAAATACCTTCAAAATGATATTCCAGGTCTGCCAGGATTAGACAAATCACCGTTCTGAACCTTGCTCGCCGGTCTTCTTGCTGTCCTAGCCTGGCTAGCAGCTTTTCCATGTTTTGCTGCGAAGTCTTTTCTTCACCGGCATAACGTGCACTTTTTACTCCAGGTTCGCCATTGAGTGCCTGAACCTCCAACCCGGTATCTTCGCTAAAACAATTCTCTCCGGTCATTGTTCGTATTGTTCTGGCCTTCTCTGCTGCATTTTCTTGCAGCGTATCATGAGGTTCTGGTATTTCAGCATCTATCCCCGCTTCTCGTAGGCTGATAATGGAAATATTAGATGGCAAAAGAGTTTTTACTTCTTCTACCTTGTGTTGATTATTGGTTGCAAAAATGATTTTCATACTTGATTGTTAACCTCCCGGGCTTAAGACTTTCATCTTATAGCGAAAATAAGTTTTTCAAACTCCCCCAAAGCTTCATTTTTAATGCCTTGTCTTTTTCAATTTCATGAAGCGCAGGAGCATGCAGGTAAGTGCATTTACTAAAATTTTGAAGTTGAAACTGCGGAAAGTTCATTGGTAAGCCAATACTATCTGGCTCCAGACCAAATAGCAAAGCTGTCTGATTTTGAAAAAAGGATTGAAGTCCTTTAAAATCTGCATTTTGATTTTTTAAATTCAAAATAGCGACATCCTCAGTTGTAAGCCCACATGCCTTTAGCACAGAAATTAAGAATTTCAATTCATGTTCTGCCAGATATTGAGCTTTATCGCTGGTTGTAAGAATCAAAATATGCTTTCTGTTCTTGCCTTGGAAGTCGAAAGTTTGCTGTTCTATCTTAATTCGTTGCTCTGTCTCTTGATGAACAATGTTTGGCTGCTCGTTTAATGAAGGGGTGTTCATTGGTTCTTCCACCAAAGACTGTTCTGGCATAGCCTGCACTATTTCTGGTTGATCCATCTCAGGGTGTTCAACCATAGGATGCTCCGCTCTGGGCTGAACCTCAATCCATGTTATTTCAGTTTCCACCAGAGTGTCTGGATAGAGACCCACAATCAGTTGCGGGGGCATTTTTATGTCGTTTAAGCTCATTTAATGTAGATGATTTCCAGTAAAGTCTTAGCTTTTTTGTTTCTTTGCTTTGCTAAATTAGTTATTATGATTGCAAGTATTGGTTTTCCTGTTATAAAGGCTGAGCGTAGCAAACTCCAGGACATGAATCTGGAGAATTTACCCTTCGGAAGAATCTTTACCGACTACATGCTGGAAGCTGATTACGATAAAGGTGAATGGAAAAATGTAGAAATAAAACCTTATCAGCCACTAGTGATGGACCCATCGGCCGCTGTGCTACATTATGGCCAGGCTATCTTTGAAGGAATTAAAGCTTATAAAGACGATCAGGATAATGCTTATGTCTTTAGGCTTTATGATAATTTCAAGCGTTTTAACGTTTCAGCTGCACGTATGGAAATGCCCCAGGTGCCGGAAGAAATCTTTGTGGAAGGCATAAAGCAACTGATTGCCCTGGAAAAAGCTTGGATCCCTTCAATGGAAGACCATTCTTTGTACATCAGGCCGTTTATGTTTGCAACAGATGAAATGATTGGTGTGAAACCTTCTGATAAATATAAATTCCTGGTGATCCTGAGTCCTACAGGTCCTTATTATGCCAGGCCAATGCGCATTTATGTGGAAGAATTTTATGTGCGAGCTGTAAAGGGCGGAATCGGCTTTGCAAAAGCTGCTGGTAACTATGCCGCTTGTTTGCATCCGACTGAAGAAGCTAAAAAGAAAGGTTATGACCAGATCTTATGGACTGACCCGGTTGAGCACAAGTATGTTCAGGAAATTGGTACCATGAATGTGATGTTTATCATCGGTAATTCAGTTGTAACGCCAGATTTGGAAGCAGGCACCATTCTGAATGGTGTAACCCGTCAGACTGTTTTAACCCTCCTGAAGGAAAGGGGACTTACTGTTGAGGAAAGACCAGTAAATATAGAAGAACTGATCGAGGCTTATAATGCAGGTACACTGAAGGAAGTATTCGGTACCGGTACAGCAGCAACTGTATCTCCAATAAAAGAACTTCGTTACAAAGACTTTGTAATGACATTTGATATTGATCAGTGGGAAGTAATGCCCGGAGTAAAAAAGACCCTGGACGACATCCGCTCCAGCAAGACTGAAGACAAGTACGGCTGGATGGTGAAAGTGTAATGAGAGCTATGATTAATTTCTATAAACTAAAAACCCGCTCTTAAAGCGGGTTTTTAGTTTATGCCTTAAAATCTCCCAAATTCAGGCTCAGAGACTTTTAAACGACGGACAGATCGTCTCCCTTCTGTTGCCTCTGTATTGGTTCAAAACACCCTGTTTAACCAGGGAAAATTCGAAAGCTCCACGGGTGTTATTATAGTTCTTTAATGTTGAAATCGTGGCATCATAGCAAAAGGTGAAAATATAATCTTTATAACCCAATCCAACCATAGGGATCACCGCCTCTTTATGCCGGTAATATAAACCTCCGATTAAAAGGTATTCGCCATCACCTGAAAGATTATAGTGGGCATTGGCGCCTGCTACCAATTGGGAAACCTTGGCTTGTGTTGTGTAATAAGCATTCGGATTGATGATCCATTGTTCATTTACTAAAAAACTACCGTTTAAAAAGGCAATGTAACGGCGGGGCACCCGGTTGTCAACAGTACCATCAGCGCTGGCATCAAAGAATGATTCCCTGGGTTTATTGATGTGATGAACAGAAAAACCGCTGTTCAGGTATATCTTGTCAGTCGGAAAATAAGCATAGTTCATACCAGCCTGAAGGTCTAGATAGCCGGTTTGAGTCCTGTCAAGGCTTGCGGTGGTTGGCATCTTATTATCAAAAAACTTTCCGTCAAACTGGTCTGGGAACTTTAAATTGGACACATTGATGTGTTTATTGGCATAGCCCACATTGAACCCAAGGCTTAATAAACTTGCATAGCCTAGCAACTGGTGGTATGCAATTGAACCATACAGCTTTGTAGAGGTGAGATTGCCACTGCCTGCAACATCTCGCAGTAGCACAGCACCTGCGCCTACCCAACCGTTTTCCATCCGGTCCTTTAGTAACTGTACATCGCCATAAATACTGGTGGTTTTAAAAGGAAGTGTCATGATCGACGACCACTGGTTTCGGAAATTGGCGCCAAGCCGGTAGTCCCCATCTGGAATAAAACCTGTGTTAGCAGGATTTGTAGTAAGTGGAGAATTGAAAAATTGTGAATAATGCAGGTCTTGTGCATAGGTTAGGCTGACAACCAACAGGCCGCAGCAGGCAAACAAAGTTTTTAAAATTGATTTCATACTCTAGCCCCCTCTATCTAATTAAAGTGATATCACCTTTTTTACTCGTTTTCTTGCCGTCAAAAAATTCTACTTCGAGTGTATAAGCATAAACATCCATAGGCAGTAGTGCTCCCTTATAACGGCCATCCCAGCCTATACTTTTACTTTGTGTTTCAAACACCTTTTCTCCCCAGCGCGCCCAGATCGAAAACTTCATTTTAGTAATTCCATAGCCACGTACAAACACCTTATTGTTTGCATCGCTGCTCAACGGTGTAAACGCTGTTGGAACGTCTACTGCCGCATCTACCAGCGCCTGTACAGGTTGGCAAATAGTATCAGTACAATTGGCAATGTTAAATGCGATCAGGCAGGCATTGAATGTTCCTGTCGAATTATATTCATGCTGCACAGGTTGCGCTGAATTCACTACCAAACTGTCTCCATCGCCAAACAACCACTTAAATCTTACCGCATCCGGAGATGATAAATTGGTGAAGGTAACTGGTGTATTTACCAAAGGAGGCTGTGGCGCAGCACTGAAATTAGCCGTTGGTATGCCCGCTACGGTGATGGTCTTGGCTATTGAATCAATAAAATTACAAGTGGCAGAATCTCTCGCTATTAGCTTAATCGTATATGTGCCGGGCGTAGTGTAAATATGTAAAGGTTCATGGTCTGTTGATGTGGCTCCATCGCCAAAATTCCATGTGAAATTCTGGCCCGCCATAGAGGTATTGGTGAATTGCGCAGGATACGGCGCACAACCTGTTGGAAGCGTCTCAAACTGGGCTTTCACAAGAGCCGCTACACGCAAAGTCTTTACAACAGAATCCGGGTAGTTACAAAATGCACTATCCAATAATAATAGTCTTACATTATAAGTACCTGGATTGGCATAAGTATGGAAAACACTGTTTAGACCGCTCCTGAGTCTTGGGGTGCCATCACCAAAGTCCCACTCAAATGATTGTCCATTGAATGGCTGTGTACCCGGAGCTCTGGAAAGATTATCAAAACGGTAGCGGAATGAATCACAAGGATTCAACTTTACTGGGTTAAAGTCCAAATCAGCTTTTATATCGCCTACACGTATACGTAGGTATGATGTATCCCGGATATTACAGGTAGAAGAGTCTATTGCAACCAGCATAACACGGTATGTCCCAACCACATTATACGTGTGTGAAGCAGACGGAGTAGCAGTGGTTATCTGTGGACTGCCATCTCCAAATTGCCATTCATAACTAACGGCATTACGTACTGTATCAGTAAAATCAACAGTCAGTGGTACGCAGCCTGCAGTATCGCGCAGAATTCCCCTAATTGAAGACCGTACTCCAGAATGTACTCCGGCAAAGTTCATTTCAATCTTCACCATAGCTAAATTACAACCCGGTGAAGGATTTGTTTCCTGCCATGCTCCAGGTGTAGTAGGAAAAGGTGTTGGACCAAATTGCTTGCAGTTGGCGCAAATGGCCTGGTAAATTACTCCGTTACGGTCAAAGCGGCTTGTTCCTCCATCCACATGGTCTGTAGCATAACCGTCCTGTCCAAAGAAACTTCCAAACAATTGAGCCGTTGCATTTTTCTTTAAAACAAAGAAATAAAAATCTTTACCGTCAGTGGTAGCCTTAATGGCATCTGGCGTTACAGGAAGCCCGTTGGTTCCGGAGCTTTGATAATTTGTGCCCGAAGAAATTGAACCGCCCCATCCAGATACATAAACATTTTCACACCTGTCCACCAGGAAGGCTGTTATAGAAATACTCGGATTATTGGCCGATTTACCGAATGCCGTAGAATAAACATACCTGGAAAGGTCTGGTTCCAACTTGGCAATGAACTGTTTGGCCCCGGCATCATAATAGGCGGCATTGATATGTGGCCAGTCGCCTGTAGTTTGTCCGGTTACATAGGGATAGCCAAATTTGTCAAACTGTATTCCGTACACCTGGTCAATGCCACTAGTGCCTATAAAGGTCGTTTTTTGTATGCCCCCTGAATTACCAATAATTGAAACAAAACCATCAATATTGCCCTGATTACTTACACCGATAGTACCACTGGTATTTCCTGGCATACTTCCACCTGAAGATTCTGTACCTCCGGCTATATAGATCTGACCTGTAAAAGGGTTAAGAGATAATACATAAGCGGCATCATTTCCATCGCCTCCCAAATAACTGCTGAAAATGACATTGGAGGCATCTGGTGTCAGCTTAATAATAACGCCATCTTGCTTTCCTGCATTATTGTTTTGGAAAGCATTTTGTACATAAAAGTTGGTCGATTGCGTACAGGAAGCAACATATATATTATTTCCTCCATCCAGAATGACTTCACTTCTGCCATCATCACCATAGTTGCGTTGTAATGAATTAGCTCCGCTCCGGGAAGCGTTGATGTTGGCTCCGTCATCAGCAGATCCGCCAATCCGTGCGGAGCCTATCAGGGCTGTACCTGTTGCGTTTAATTTAGTAACAATGATATCATAATTGCCCAGGTTACTGGAGGTGAAGCCTTTTGTTGGGTAAGAGCCTGCTCCCGAAATAGGAGAGTTGGTCCTGCCCGCAATAACAAGGTTGCCTTGTTGGTCCACTACCAGGCTGTGTGGTTGTTCATTGCCTGAACCGCCAATATAGGTAGCGTATACCCGGTTTCTGCCATCTGGAGTGAGTTTAATAATAACAATATCTTCCGGTACGGGGTTGGACGAACCTCCGCCAAAAGTAGTTTGAAAGGCTCCGGGAGAAACAGGGAATCCTCCTTCCAGCGATATCCCTCCACCATACATGCTGCCATCTGGTCCATAAGTCGCAGTGAAGCCCCAATTGTCTTTCATGCTTCCACTGAACGAACAAAAAATAAGTGTGGGGTCGAGGATCAGAGGAAGATTCTTGTCATAATTTCTGACATCAAATCGCATAACATTTCCGTTCACCACATATTTACTGACGATCTCTTTGCGGCCACTTTCATTTGGTTGATAAGAGTAGGGGGCTAATTCTTTTAATATACCTACCGAAGTAGGGATGAATAACTCCTTATTTTTTACTTCAAGTTTATCTATCCCATTATACTTTAGGGCAACCTTACTCACATCAGCGCCGGGATTTACAATAAGATCATATTTTACGCGTCCGTTTTGAGAATAATAACGAATATCTATACCAGGGTACAAATTCTTTACTGTAATACCTAGATAAATTTTGCAGTCGGTTGCCCATTTGGATGGATCATCCCCCTTAAAGTAATTATTGTAATTATTAAGGGGTTTGTCGGCAATGATTTGCGGGTGGGCTGCTGCATTTAAAAAATCAACACGGTAAGCATGGGATTTGATCGTTGTTCCTGTATTTCTCTCATCCCTTGGTTCATCTTTCAGATGTCCAAGTACTCGATCAATCGCACTTTCCCACGACTGTGGTTCATGCTGCAGTATCGTAAAACCGTTGTCATGTATATAAATTGCGCCGGCAGGCACTTCGGCCATGAACTTTACTTGACTGTTCCACTGGCCTTTATTTTCAACGAATTGAACCGACTCATTAGATTGGCCGAAAGTAAAGCAGGAAAACAGTAAGAAAGACAGGAAAAGTATATAGTTTTTGATAGTCAAAGTGTTTTATAATATTAACTGAATATTCCGAAAATTGTTGCGTAAACAATTGTTAAGAAAGCAAACAATTCACGATATCTTGCTCCACACTGTCTTTCCCTGTAGGCTTCCCAGGTAATGTTTAAGGCGTAAATTCTCTGCCGCATCTAGTTCTGGGTCTTCTTCAGCAATTTGTTCTGCCCATTTTTTAGCGGCATCCAGAATAAGTTTGTCTTTGACGAGATCTGCAAGTCTAAGGTTTAATGTACCGCTTTGGCGTGTACCTTCTATATCCCCGGGGCCGCGCAGTTCTAAATCTTTCTCAGCAATTTCGAAACCATTGTTCGTAGAAACCATCGTTTTGATACGCTCCCTGGCTTCGTTACTTAGTTTTGAGGAGGTTAATAATATACAATAACTTTTTTCAGCGCCCCTTCCAACTCGACCACGCAATTGATGCAACTGCGATAGTCCAAATTTTTCCGCATTTTCAATAAGCATCACGCTGGCATTGGGTACATTTACACCTACTTCAATCACCGTCGTCGAAACCATAATTTGAGTATCTCCTTTTACAAAACGTTGCATGTTGGTTTCTTTTACTTCAGGGTTCTGACGGCCGTGTACCATACTGATCCAATACCGGGGTTCAGGAAAAAAAGCTTTTACATGCTCATAACCTTGCATCAGGCTTTCATAATCTAATTTAACACTTTCTTCGATTAAAGGAAAAATTATATATGCTTGTCTTCCTTTTTCTATTTCATCTTTAATAAATTCCAGTACAGACACCCTGTATGTATCATAACGGTGAACGGTAGTGATAGGTTGCCTGCCTGGTGGCAATTCATCCATGATACTGTAATCAAGGTCTCCATATGCGGTCATAGCCAATGTTCTGGGAATCGGTGTTGCGGTCATAACCAGAACATGAGGAGGTACGGCGGCCTTTTTCCATAAACTCGCACGCTGCGCTACTCCAAAACGGTGTTGTTCGTCGATAACAGCCAATCCTAAGTTTTTGAACTGCACCACTTCTTCAATAAGTGCATGGGTGCCTATGATCAGGCTGAGACTACCTTCTGCCAGGCATTGCAGGATATATTTACGCTCACCGTTTTTGGTAGAACCGGTAAGCAGGTGTACGCCAATGGGCATGTCTTTCAGCAGGCTGCTGATAGAATTGAAATGTTGCTGCGCCAGGATTTCGGTCGGCGCCATCATACAGGCTTGGAAACCATTGTCTATCGCCAACAGCATTGAAAGAAGGGCTACAATAGTTTTACCGCTGCCCACATCTCCTTGCAACAACCGGTTCATCTGGTGACCATTCAAAGTGTCGGATCTTATTTCTTTCAACACCCGTTTTTGAGCGCCAGTCAACTGGAAAGGAAGGTGCTTGTGATAAAATGTATTGAACAAGTCTCCAACCTTGTCGAACACCACACCTTTGGAATAGCGGTGACGCTTGGCCCTGACAATGGCCAGGCGAATTTGTGCTATAAAAAACTCTTCAAATTTTAGCCGGCGCACTGCTTTTTCATATGCTTCTGTCGAAGACGGAAAGTGCGCCTGCTGATATGCGGCATAACGCGAAACAAACTGCCCTCTATGAAGAATACTATCGGGAAGGTTTTCCGGAATGTCTTTTTCCGAAAGCAAGGGTAGTAACGCTTGTACCAGTTTTGCCATAGGGCGCCCACCCAATCCCCTGGCCTTCAGTTTTTCAGTGGTCGGGTATACAGGCTCCAGGTAATTCTTAGTCTGTGCAGTCCCGGCTTGAACTACTTCCAACTCCGGATGAACCATTTGGGGCTTGCCCATAAAAAAGCCCATCCGCCCAAACACCAGGTACTGCTGCCCTTGCCGAAGCATTTTTTGAACCCAGCTGATACCTTGGAACCAGGTAAGTTCCATTGTGCCGGAATCATCTTTTAAATTAGCTATTAAGCGTCTTGCACTTTTCTCTCCAATCACCTCAAAATTGACCAATACTCCCTGTACTTGTGCAAATTCAATTGACGGGTTCAGGTCTACGATCCTGAATATCTTGGTGCGGTCTATGTGCCTGTACGGAAAATGATGCAATAGGTCACTGAAAGTAAAGATATTCAGCTCCTTCTTCAACAGGTCTGCACGCTGCGGCCCCACACCCTTTAAATATTCAATAGGATACGATAATATGTTTTGATTACTCCCAGTCATTCGTCAGTCGAATCATTCGTAATTCAATTGCCTTTTATACAGCTGGATCACATTTTCAAATCCAAGATAAATGGCATCGCAAATAAGTGCATGACCTATGCTCACTTCGTCCAGCCAGGGAATATTTTGCTTCAGGAATTTCAGGTTATTCAGGTCAAGATCATGACCGGCATTCAAACCTAATCCCAATTCCTTCGCTCTTCTGGCTGCAGCCAAATAGGGTTCAATGGCTGATTGCTTATCACCCTTTGCATATTCGACAGCATATCCCTCTGTATAAAGCTCAATTCTGTCCGTGCCCGTTTCTGCAGCACCTTCTATCATTTCAAGCACTGGGTCTACAAATATGGAAACGCGGATACCGGCATTTTTGAAAATGCCAATGATCTCTTTAAGGTAATCCTTATAGGCAATGGTATCCCAACCATGATTGGAAGTGATTTGATTGAGCGCATCAGGAACAAGTGTTACTTGGTCCGGTTGGGTTTCCAGTACCAGGTCTACAAACTTCTGTTCCTGGCAATTCCCTTCAATATTAAATTCTGTAGTAATAATTTTCTTTATATCACGAACATCTTGATATCTTATGTGTCGTTCGTCTGGTCGGGGGTGAACTGTAACGCCATCTGCTCCAAAGCGCTGAGCATCAATAGCAGCCTTCACTACATCTGGATTATTGCCTCCCCGGCTGTTACGCAGGGTGGCAAACTTGTTGATGTTTACTGATAACTTGGTCATACTGCAAAATTACAGTCGGAAGAGTGAGTTTGGTGGTTGAACTTTTTTCTAACCTTTTTTTATAAAATCGATATATCCTCCACATCTTTAAATCCAGGTTCGCCAATTGCTCATTTACTTCCGTGGCCAATGATTGATTTCTAAAACACAAAAGACCATTAAGGATTTCAAAACTTAATAGTCTCCGTTATTAAAAGCGGTAAATTTGAAGGGAGCAACACCGTTCGCAATGAATACTGCCAATTATGTTTTCTGGTTTTTTGTGATCACGCTCCTCATTTGGTTGGTTGTTTTGGTATGGGCGTTGATCAATCTGTTTAAAAGAGAAGACCTGTCTCTGGTCGCTAAGGCCTTCTGGACATTAATAATTATTTCTTTTCCCATTCTTGGCCTGATCGTATATGTCATCATAAGAAAAAGGCTTTAATAGGTACCCAACTTTAATCTTCTTTACTGGAAATACTTTTTCAATTCTTTATCCTCACCTTTCCACTGTGCAATCTTTGCCAATGCATTTACCAAGGGCTCCTGAATAAATCCAGGGATACCTGGGAGATAGGTGCCGCTGTATCCTTCATTTATTGTATATTCCTTGCCATTCTTGCCAACCAGGGCTTTGCCCTTTAAAACGGTGAAATACTCATTAAATTTTTTATGATAGTGCCAGTCATTTCCACCATGTGGTTCCAATTCCACTTGGATCAATTCATAAGCGCCACCGGTTTCTTTGCCGGTCTTCAAAAAAGTGGACCTGTAATTACCATCGCTGTTAAAGACGGTTCGGTCTGTACGATTTCCAACATTGGTGTCAAGGGCAGGTAAACTTTCACACCGGCTACAACAACATCAGCAGCTTTTCTGCAGCTTACAAAAAATTCTTTGGCTATCTACCCGGAAAAATCAGTGTACGTTGTTAATAGGAAACCCCCTCTTTTGCATCAGTCCATCGATCTTCGCATCACGTCCTCTGAACAAGCGATAACTCTCCGTTGGATCAATTGTATTACCAACAGAAAAAACATACTCATACAAACGTCTGGCAACTACTTTGTCATAAGGGCCGCCAGCTTCAGTGAATGCACCGTAAGCGTCGGCAGTGATGACATCCGACCATAAGTAACTGTAATAACCTGCAGAATAGGAGTCACTCGAAAATATATGCAAGAAGTGGGGGAGACGGTGCCGCATCACCAACTCACTCGGCATGCCCAACTGGGCAAGAGTTTCCCGCTCAAATGCATCCGGATCAATTTTCTGTGTACCCGCCAAATGGATCTTCATATCAATTAGTCCGCTCGCTAAATATTCTGTAGTAGCAAATCCTTGTTGAAATGTTGATGCTTTTTCAATCTTTTCTACAAGATCCTTTGGGATCGGCTTGCCGGTTTTATAATGAAGGGCAAAGCGCTGAAGTACTTCGGGTGTAGATAACCAGTGTTCAAGAAGTTGAGAAGGGAACTCTACATAATCACGGAAAACAGCTGTCCCGGCAAGCGATCCATAAGTGACATTGGAAGAAAGTCCATGCAGGGCATGACCGAATTCATGAAACAAAGTACTGGCATCATCCCAGGAGATGAGCACGGGTTCTCCTGGTTTCCCTTTCACAAAATTGGAGTTGTTCGAAACAATGGTAGTTATTGGTTCATCCATTTGTTCCTGGCGGCGGTAAGCATTCATCCAGGCACCGGATTTCTTGCCAGTTCGTGTGTAAGGATCGAAGTACCACAGGCCTACGTGTCTACCTGTTGTTTTGTCTTTTACATCCCATACACGAACATCAGGATGATAAACTGGAATGTTTGATACTAACGTGAAACTAAAGCCGAAGAGTTCTCCTGCAACCCAAAACATGCCCTCACGTAATTGCTCCAGCTGTAAGTATTGTTTTACCTCATCTTGATCCAGGTCATACTTCGCTTTTCTTACCTTCTCTCCGTAGTAACTGTAATCCCAAGGCTCAATCTTGTTGACACCATCTTTACTGGCAATTTGTTGCATATCGGCAACTTCTTCCTGCACGCGCGCTACTGCAGGCTTCCATACAGCTTCCATCAATTCCATAGCCTTCTCTGGAGTCTTCGCCATGGTGTTCTCCAGGCGCCAGTGTGCATGTGTGGGGTAACCCAGTAACTGGGCACGCTGTGCACGGAGTTGCAGGATCTCCGTACTAATTGCATTATTGTCATGTTCGCCTCCATTATCACCGCGACTGATAAACATCCGCCATACCTTTTCACGTAGATCGCGTCGGCTGGAGTAAGTAAGAAAAGGGGCAACAGATGAACGGGTGTTTGTAATGATGCCCACCCCAGTAATTTTCTTCGCAGCTACTGCGGCAGTGACTACATCACGCGCTGATTGAGGAAGTCCTTCAAGATCAGCCTCATTTTGCAGTACAACATATTGCTCGCTCTCATCAGCAAGCACGTTCTGGCTGAACCGTGTAAATTGTCTGGCCAGTTGTTGATTGATCTGGGACAATCGTGCCTTATCGGCTGCATTAAGTTTCGCTCCGGCACGGACGAAGTTGTTGTAATAGTGCCAGGTAAGTCGTTGCTGCTCTGGAGTCAGTTTTGCTTTCTCAGGTGATTGATATACAGCTTCAATACGCTGAAACAATTGCTCGTTCTGAATAATTTGATCTGAGAAGGCTGCGATCTTTGGCCCCATTTCACGTTCTACCAACTGGAACTCTGGACTATTCATGTTCGCGCTCCAGATATTATAAACAATATGAACGTTACGGAATGTTCGGTCCGCACGTTCCATAGCCGCAATGGTATTGTCAAATGTCGGAGCTTCAGCATTAGAGGCAATTTGTTTCACCTTGTCCAGATTGTCTGCCATGGCTGCTTCAAGTGCAGGCTTGAATTGTGGCACCTCAACACTGTCAAATGGCGGTACTCCTCCATATGGACCTTCCCATCGCTTTAGAAGAGGATTGTCGTGAGCGTCAGTCATAGTATCTACAGTTCTGGATTGCGTTATATGTTCTTTACCTTGATTAGTATGCTTGTTGTGAATTAACTTCTTCTTCATTACTACAAATTCCAGTGGCTGTTTCGGAATGCCAAATCTCGGGTCGTTTGGAAAAGGCTGCTTTTCTCCTGTAAGATGAAACCCCCTTCTTTCATACCAGGCGATCAATTCATTGCGTATCGAGATGACCGTCATTGTAATCGCCTTGCAATCTTCTTGTCTTGCGTATTCTTCTGAAGCTTCTAGGAGCTGCTTCCCAATTCCTGAGGCCTGGCTTTCAGGTGATACGGTAAGCATGCCTAAATACATTTCATCTTGATAATGATGCAGGTACACGCAACCTAAAAACTCACCTCTATTATTCGTGCATTTTAATAAACACGCACCTGGTCTTTTGATCAGATCTGTTAACGATGTTTCATCTATGCGGATGCCACCTAGTAAGTCCGCTTCCGTCGTCCAGCCTTTCTTTGAAGATTCACCACGGTAAGCACTATTCACTAATTGAACCAGTTGCGGAACATCACTGATCGTAGCTGCAGAAATAGTCAAGTCATCAAACATGAAGCAAAAGTAGTGAGGTTAACTTTGCTTACCAGTACTCTTGCATCTCATGCATTAGAAAAGGGGCAGCAGCCCCTTAATAAATCGTGGTTTCGTTTTATGGCAACGCCCCAGTTGTGTAAATATCATTTACACCATATGAATTTAATTAATTTCCATATAACTGGAAATTAAAACATAAAAGCTTGCCGCAATAAACATTAATAAGATGAGCATGACCGTGATGGCTGCTCCCAGGTTGAAATCGTCGCGAACTTCTGTCTCTGCTCTGCTTATATTCTTTCTCACTGTCTCCATGATATTTGGTTTTTGAACTTATAGAATAAAGCTAAAAAGCATGCCATTGTAATATTAACTTGAACTTGGGTCAAATCAAAGCCCATCTGTTTAAAAGTTGTTGAAAGGGCACTACGTTATGAAAAATAGTGGGGTTAATGGATGAAGTATGCCCCTATTAAACAGTCAAGAATTTGGATTTGATCGTCACTTTGTTGAAAATTAGAATTTTGGACTAATGTTTTATGATATTTCTGCTTTTCTGGTAGTTATAGTTTATACTAAGTTTTCACTTTAGGCGTTTCTCGTTTGTTCGCTTCGGGCGGATGCCCAAATGCGAATTCCGTACTACTCAACGGATAGTGGATAAATCCAAAAAACAAATAATAAAATATGAAAAACGGCTTAAGAAATCTGCTTACATTACTAATTTTTGTTAGTCTTTCTCAATTGCTGAAGGCTCAGGATGCAGGGGGAAATGCACCCGCTAATCCTTGGTTCTATGGGGGCAACTTCGGTTTGAGTTTTGGAGATTATACGCTTATCAATGTATCACCCTTGGTTGGTTACCGTTTTTCAGAAATGCTGGCAGCAGGTGGCGGTGTCAATTTTCAATACTCAAGCATCAAAAATCACTACGATAATGGTGCTGATTACAGTAAAGTTTCGCAAGGAGTAGTTGGCTTAAATATTTTTGGCCGGTTTTATCCAATCCGTAACTTGATGCTTCAGATTCAACCCGAAGCAAATTATGTATTCGGTAATGAAAAATTTTATACGACTCCACCTTATGAAAACAAATTCAATAAAATCGTTCCAAGCCTCTTGGGAGGAGCAGGTCTGGTGTTCCCTGCCGGCCGTGGTGCAACCATAATATCTGTTTTTTATGATTTGCTACAGGATTCAAGCTCTCCATACGGCAACCAGCCCATTATAAACTTTGGATACAACATCGGCTTCTAACAATATCCAAAAGAAGAAAAAGCCGATTTACGAAGCTTGGATGCAAGACCAATTAAACAATGAAAGCCTGCAGGAAGGTTACTCTCCCCGCGAAACCGGCATATTGGTATTCGCCGAATCCCTCGAAAAAGCTATGTATTTCAAAGATGTCTGCGAAAAGTTGGCCTCTAAAGAATAGCGCATCCAGCGTCGATTCTCTATTTCCTATTGTCAAATGCTTCTTGTCTGTTCGCAATTCCTAGATACTGAACCAACTCCCCGGGCTCCTTCAACACGGTGATCTGCTCATCAAGTTCCCCGTATAAAAATCCTTCCCGTGTCAGCAACTGTAAATGGTCCAGTAAATTATCATAAAAGCCCGCCGCATTTAGAATGAATACCTTTTTATCATGTAAGGAAAGCTGATTCCACGTCAATAGTTCAAAAAGCTCATCCAGGGTTCCGAACCCGCCCGGTAAAATCAGTGCGGCATCGCACCATTCATACATAGTCCGTTTGCGCTGGTGCATATCCTCCACCACCAGCAGTTCGCTGATTTCATTGTGCTGGCTTTCCCATTCAATCAGTAATTGCGGGATCACACCGCGTACCGTTCCTCCTCTTTCCATTATAGCGTCGGCAACGCTGCCCATCAAACCGTTCTTGCCACCACCATATATCATAGTAATATGATGTGCTGCCATCAAAATACCAAGCTCCTTGGCCTGCTGAATGTACAAGGGATTATTACCCGCCTTCGACCCACAGAAAATCGCAAGAGATCCTATCATAATTCAGAATTGCTGGTTAATAGATCAAAGTTTATGGTTTTTCTTTAACAATTTGTCACACCCCTAAATATCACAAAATCTTAATGTAAAAATCTCCTGCCCCCTGACCGCAAATGGCAGCAAATGACCGCTTTTGTCCACTTCAACAGAATCCATCCTTCGTACCTTAAGTAGACCTGAAGCATACCATAAGTATACCTAAAGTAGGGCTAGCGTATTCCAACAGCAACCCTCCATGCCCTCTACTTACCCCATACATACTCCATGCAGACTGGATGCCTACTCCGTATCTAAGCCGTACCATAGGCGTACTTTAGGTATACATCAGCCGTACTTAAGCCGAGGCTACTTCGACCATCCTTCGACCATCCTTCGACTATGGTTCGACTATGCTTCGATCTGAATGGAGCAAATGCTCATAAATAAGGGGAAAACAACCTATAGGCAGAACGCCCTGAACGGAGGCAATGGAGCTGCGCCTAAAGATACAAAACCAACCCCCACCTTCCAAGTTTTGCCCCCCAACTTCAAACTTCAAACTCCAAACACCAAATCTCTAAATTCCGAAATCCGAAATCCCCAGCCCCGGTTCAGATCTGAATACTCCCCTCTAAGCTTGATGCAAACTTGGAATGCAAGCAATGTGTAAAAGTTTGATAATTACTATGGCGGGATTAACCAGGCAAAACAAATTTTTTTATCTTCAAAAATTCTGCTTCTTTGCGGACCCTGCCAGGTCTTAAAGACAGGGTAGGGGTATAAATCGGTACCGTACTTATATTGATAAATAACAATTTATGTCATCTGCGCTTTTGCTTTCATTTGTGTTAGGGTATTTTGTGCTGCTGCTGGTGGTAGCTTATTTCACGTCTCGCAATTCCAACAATGATTCTTTCTTTATAGGAAATAAAAAGTCCAACTGGATGTTGGTGGCATTCGGTATGATCGGCACCTCCCTGAGCGGCGTTACATTTGTATCTGTACCCGGAACAGTTGGGACGGCAGCGTTCTCTTATTTCCAGGTTGTGATCGGTTACCTGTTAGGATATTTCGTGGTGGCATTCGTGTTACTTCCACTTTATTACCGGCTTAACCTGACTTCCATATATAATTACTTGCAACACCGGTTTGGTATGGTGTCTTATAAAACCGGCGCTCTGTTTTTTATTATCTCAAGAACACTAGGAGCAACCGCAAGACTGTACCTGGTAATCAATGTATTGCAGATTTTCATTTTAAGAGACCTGCACATTAGCTTTGGATTAGCAACTTTTATTATCCTCCTGCTCATCTTGCTTTATACATTCGAAGGCGGCGTAAAAACGATCGTGTATACAGATACCCTTCAAACTACATTCATGCTGCTAGGGCTTGTGGTTTGCATTGCCTATATCATGTCCAACATGGGGCATTCTGTCAACTCCACCTTGCATGAGTTGAGCCAGAACAACCTGACCAGGATCTTTAATACAGATGTTCATTCTGCGGGCTTTTATCTAAAGAATATCCTGGGTGGTATGTTCATCACCATTGGCATGACCGGCCTCGACCAGGAGATGATGCAAAAGAACATTAGTGTGAAAACATTAAAGGATTCACAAAAGAACATGATGACTTTCAGCATTATCATGGTGATGGTGAACTTCCTGTTTCTCCTCCTGGGTGGCATCCTTTACCTGTATGCTAAAACAAATAACATAACAGTGCCTGGCGATGACCTGTTCCCAACCATTGCATTACAATACATGCCGACTGCTATTTCCATCATTTTTATCATCGGTCTGATATCAGCCTTGTTCCCTAGTGCCGATGGCGCTTTAACAGCACTAACATCTTCTTTCTGCATCGATATTCTAGGAATAAAGAGAAGAGAAGATCTATCCGAAAAGGAAAGAAAGAAAATCCGCCTTACTGTCCATTTTACTTTTGCCTTTATCTTTTTCCTGCTGGTGATTGGCTTTAAGTTAATGGATAACAAATCTATTATTGATATTATCTTAAAAGTAGCCGGCTTTACTTACGGACCTCTTTTGGGTTTATTTGCATTCGGTATTCTTACCCGCAGGGTCGTGAACGATAGGTTGGCGTTGTACGTTTGCCTGTTAGCTCCTCTGCTGATTTTAGGAATCGATTTTGTGAACAATATTGGATGGTGGCAGAAACAGCTAAAATTAGATGGAGCCTGGGTGGATCAAATGAACGCGTTTTCAACTTCAGTGTTTGGTACTTTTAAAATAGGGTACGAGCTGCTCATCTATAATGGCTTGCTTACCTTTTTAGGTCTCTGGATGATCTCCGGAAAAGAGGAAAGTATAAAATTGAAAGAACAAGGCAAATTGGAGGAAGTAAAATACTAGGATAGAACCCTAATCCGTAGCCTTTATCTTGTAACCCAATATTGTAACTAGATGGACATCACCTCCCCCAAAGCTGAAGCCTATATCGGAAAGTATACTTCTGAGGAAGATTCATTATTAAAAGAGATTGCTGAGTACACGGAAGCCAATCATCCGAAGGCTCATATGCTCAGTGGCCGGTTGCAGGGTAAATTCCTGGAAATGGTAAGCTTTATGATACGCCCAGAGCGCATACTTGAGATAGGAACCTTTACCGGTTATAGTGCTCTTTGCCTGGCTAAAGGCTTGCAACCTAACGGCGTTTTACACACGATAGAACTAAGGGAAAGCGATGCTGCGACTGCAAAGGGATTTTTTCAGCGGTCTTTTTTCAAAGACAATATAATTTTGCATATCGGTGATGCGTTAAAAGTAATCGGTGAGTTGGATGAAATGTTCGATTTGGTTTTCATTGACGCAGACAAGACAAATTACATGAATTATTTTAACCTTGTTTTGCCAAAAGTGCGTCAAAACGGATTTATTTTCGCAGACAACGTGCTCTTTCACGGTCAGGTGTTAACGGAGGAAATAAAGGGTAAAAACGCCAAAGCTATCCAGGCTTTTAACGATTTTGTCCTCTCCTGCAACGATGTGGAAAAGGTAATGCTGCCTTTACGCGACGGCCTGTTGCTGATGAGAAAGTTATGAGGCGTTTAGTGGCTTATGAATTACATCCTGGTAGCCAGTAAACCGGAAAACAAAATAAACAAAGACTGATTGAAAACACATCCCATGCAGAAACTCAAAATCTATTTCGTACTAGTGATTGCTCTGGCTGGCAAGTTATGTATTGCCCAGCCTGCCGACATTATCAAAGAGTACATTGTTAAATACAAGGAACTGGCTATCGAGGAGATGAAGCGTACCGGGGTACCGGCTTCCATCACACTCGCCCAGGGTGTTCATGAAACTTTTGCAGGTCAAAGTGCTTTGGTATTAAAATCAAACAACCATTTTGGTATTAAGTGTAAGAGCACCTGGACTGGTGAGTCTGTATCCCATGATGATGACGCACCTGGTGAATGCTTCCGCAAATATGCAGACCCTGCTGACTCCTATAGAGATCATTCCGACTTCCTGAAAAGCGGTGCCCGTTATGCCTCCCTGTTCCGTCTGGATCCTACAGATTTTGAAGGATGGGCATGGGGACTGAAAAGGGCTGGCTATGCTACAAATCCTAAGTATCCACAAATCCTGATCAAACTCATTCGCGATTTCCAGTTACAGGATTATACGCTCATTGCCATGGGGCAAAAAACGGAGGGACCTGATGTATTCTGGGTTAAATCTGAAACCCCTTCTTCTGTAGAGCAGCCGCAAATCGTAAATGCAGTAGTAAAAACAGAGGTGAAGCCAGAGATCACAAAGGCTGTTTATCCTTCAGGACTATTTAAGATCAATGAGACTAGAGTGGTGTATGTTCCCAGGGGTACTTCTTATTTAAGTATTGCTAATGAGCATCATGTTCCTTTACACCGTTTATTTGATTTCAACGACCTGAAACCCCAGGAAACAGCTGACCGCGACCAATTGGTTTATGTTCAGCGCAAGCGTAAATCAGGTTCATCAGATTATCATACAGTATCTGCAAATGAAACCCTGTTGGATATTGCCCAGGCAGAGGGCATTCGCCTGGAAAGTCTGTTGGCTTACAACTTCTTAAAAGAAAACATGCAACCCGAAGCCGGCCAGGCATTATATCTCCGCCATAAGGCTCCGGCTATGCCCAAACTGGCTACTGCTATAGCTAGTGTAAGCGTGATCAATACAATGTCAAATAATATGGTGGCTGCTTCTGCAGAAACCAATAATGCCTTCCTGGTTCATGTTGTTCAACCAAAGGAAACTGTGTATTCTATATCTAAAAAGTACGCGGTAAGCATGGACGATGTTCTTAAATGGAACGAATTGTCTTCTGTTGACTTGAAAACCGGCCAACAATTACGAATTAAAAAAATGTAATGTCATTAGTCACTGTTCACGACAAAACTTTCTGCACTTATCTTACGGAAAAGGATATCCAGGCAAGAATTGTGCAAATGGCGGAGGCCATCAATAAGGATTATCAAGGCAAGAAACCCTTGTTTATTGGAATTTTAAATGGGGCGTTTATGTTTGCTTCCGACTTATTCAAGCATCTTACTATTGAAGCAGAAATTACTTTTATTAAGCTCGCTTCATATAAAGGAATGAAATCTACCGGTAATGTGGTAACATCTATTGGTTTGGATCATGACCTGTATGGCAGAGATGTAGTAATCATAGAAGATATCATTGATACTGGTAAAACCCTCCACAAGTTTTTACCACAGCTGGACCACCAACAGCCAGCGTCTCTTAAAATAGCTGTCCTGTTGCATAAACCAGAAGCACTACAGCATCCTTTGAATATAGATTATGTAGGTTTTTCCATTCCCAACAAGTTTGTTGTTGGATTCGGCTTAGATTACAACGGCTTAGGCAGGAACTTAAAGGAAATTTACCAGCTGGACGGGAATAATGAGTGAATAGGAAAATGAACTAAGGTGGACTGATAAGGTCCGCAATGTGCACAAATCCTTACTTAAATTGCTGAGTTAAGGATTTGTGCATTTTTTTATAGTTATACCATCATAAGTTTGGTAGTATAGATCTAAGCCATTCACGTTTAATGGCTGATGAAGAAACTGTTTATTTTACACTGGGATTAGCGTATTGAGTTGAATAGAAATTGTTCTGCTTATCTTTAAAGCAGCATTCTTTCGCTAAAACCTGTCCCTAATTAGTGTTTTGTACTCAGCAAATATCTGTCCGCCATATTATGCAAAGACTGCTTTCTGTAATACTTCTTTTGACTTTTCATTCAGTAATGGCTCAACATTACATCAGGGGAGAAGTTAAAGATGAAGAAGGTAATATTTTGCCTAATGCTGCTATCCTTCAACAGAGTACGGGTTATGTTTTTTCCTCTGGTTCATCTGGTGCTTTTGGCCTTCCTGCCTCCAAAGCTTGCGACACATTAACCTTTTCACTCTCTGGTTATCAAAAATTGAAGCTAGCAGTCAATACCTCTGATTTTATCACGGTAGTTTTAAAGAAAGCAGAAACGGGAAAGATTTCTCCTTATAAGCTCTTATCGCTAACACAAAACCTGAAAAGAGATGTGCAGCAGCAGTGGTTTACTGGTGATGAAACTTATGCCAGCCTGGTTGAAAACCACTTTATCAATACTTCTGCGTATCCGTCAACCGGGGTTAGCCTGAACATGGATAAAGCATCTTACAGTAATATCAGGCGGTTTTTAAAGAACAATGCATTTGTGCCTTCCGATGCTGTTCGCATAGAAGAGATGCTGAATTACTTCAACTTTAATTACGAAGAACCTGCTCAAGGGAAAATGTTCCGCGTAAAACCTCTGCTTACAAAATGCCCCTGGAATGATGAGAACCAGTTACTCTTCATCAACATCTCATCTAAAAAGATTAAGTTGGATAGCCTGCCACCCACTAACCTTGTCTTTTTGATAGACGTGTCAGGCTCTATGGATTTACCTAACCGGCTGCCTCTATTGAAGTCCGGCTTTAAATGCTTGGTCAATAACCTTCGGCCAATAGACTCAGTTTCAATTGTGGTGTATGGAGGGTTTACCGGTGTTATGTTACCTCCCACCGGCGGGGCTGAAAAAGAAAAGATCCTAAACATTATTGATAGCCTTACACCCGGAGGTTCTACTCCTGGCGAAGCCGGAGTTAAATTGGCTTACCGGCTGGCTAAAAGCCATTATATAAGAAAGGGAAACAATAGGGTTGTTTTAGCAACAGATGGAGATTTCAACGTAGGTCTACAGTCGGAAGAAGACCTGGAGAAAATGATCACTGAACAGCGAAATGCCGGCATTTACTTAACCTGCCTGGGGGTAGGAATGGGTAATTATAAAGATTCAAAGATTCAGATTCTCGCGCAGAAGGGTAATGGCAATTTTGCTTATATCGATACGTACGCAGAAGCAGAAAAAGTCTTACTAAAAGAATTCCTGCAAACCATCTATACAGTGGCTGATGAAACTTATTTCAAAGTGCAATTCAATCCTTCGGTGGTTAAGGAATACCGTTTGATTGGCTTTGACAACAAGGCTGGTGCAATAAAGGATACATTAGCTACTATTGAGGGTGGAGAAATAGGTTCTGGGTATTCAGCTTTAGTGGTCTTTGAGATCATGCCTGTACAGAAAACGATAATGGATCATTTGCGACCAGTACGTTTTACCCTTCAGTATCAATTGCCGAGTAACCACCGGGAATTTGAGCAAACCGAGGAACCAGAGGTCTCGTTCACATCATGGAACAATGTGGATAATAGCTATCAGTTCGCTTCATCCGTTGCCCTGTTCGGTATGCTTTTGCAGAATTCCCGCCATGCTAAAAATGCCTCATGGAATGATGTCCTGGACATTGCTACCCAATCAGCAAACGCAACCAGCGTATCCGAACAAGAATTTCTGACCCTGGTACAAATTGCCAAAAGCATTTACGGTAAAAAGAGGAGAAAGAATTACTGGTAGTTGTTCCTGTTAGTAGTTAAATGGGAAGGGCACAAAAGTAAAAGGCTGTCTCTGGTATTTGAGACAGCCTTTTGTATATTAAGATGGTTGCTTATAAAAGAAGTATTGAATCAATTAATTGAACATTTCTCTCATCTTATCGAAAAAGTTCTTTTGATTCTTGTCAGGATTCGGTTTAAAGTTAGTGGAGTGGCTCAGCTTTTCAAGCATTGCACGTTCCTCGCTGGTAAGGTTCTGTGGTGTCCATATATTAATATGTACCAACTGGTCGCCCTTTTCATAACTGTTTACAGCCGGGAAGCCTTTGCCTTTCAGCCTGAATATTTTGCCACTTTGTGTACCTGCAGGAATCTTAATTTTAGCCCTGCCATCGATGGTTGGTACTTCGGCCTGTATACCAAATACTGCATCAGTAAACGAAATGTGCAAGTCATAAACGACATTCAGACCTTCGCGTTGCAGTTCTTTATGTTGTTCTTCTTCGATCAGGATGATCAGGTCGCCGGGCATACCACCGCGCTCACCCGCATTACCTCTACCACTTACATTCAGTTGCATACCTTCCTGAACGCCTGCTGGAATATCTATCGTTACAGTTTCTTCACCGTAAACCCTTCCTTCGCCATGACAACTGTTACATTTAGCTGTAATCGTAGAGCCTTCGCCATTACAAGTAGGGCAGGTTGTTACGGTTTGCATTTGTCCAAGGAATGTGCTGGTTACTTTGCGAACCTGGCCACTGCCACCGCAGGTAGAACAGGTTTGCACACTGCCTTTGTCCTTGGCGCCACTGCCACCGCAGGTATTACAATGAACATACTTTTTAACTTTGATGTTCTTGGTTACGCCTTTGGCAATCTCTTCATAATTCAGCTTAAGCTTAATGCGCAGGTTGCTGCCTCTAGTGCCTCTTGTACGCTGGCCGCCACGGCTTCTGCCTCCGCCACCACCAAAGAAACTTCCAAAAACATCTTCGCCAAAGATGTCGCCGAATTGGCTGAAGATGTCATCCATGTTCATACCACCCGGATGTGGCCCACGACCATTGCCACTGACACCGGCATGTCCAAAGCGGTCATATTGCGCTCTTTTGTCAGTATCGCTTAAAATTTCATAAGCCTCAGCAGCCTCTTTGAACTTTTCTTCAGCAGCTTTGTCTCCCGGGTTACGGTCGGGGTGGAATTGCATAGCCACTTTACGGTAAGATTTCTTAATCTCATCCGCAGAAGCGCCTTTGGACACCCCTAATATTTCATAGTAATCTCTTTTAGCCATATAGCTTTGTTCACTTCTGTACCCCGGTAAGCTAATGAGCCCGACCTGTTAAGGCTGGAAGTTATTTATCTTTTAAAGAATCTTTTAACTATATTATTGAGACCCCTTTTCTGTCTCCCTTTCAAGGAGGCAAGGGCATCTACTTTCCCACCACAACCTTAGCAAAACGAATGATCTTGTCATTCAGGTAATATCCTTTGATCACTTCATCAACCACTTTTCCTTTCATTTCTTCGCCTACCTCAATTTCTGTAATTGCCTCATGCAGATCCGGATTAAACTCTTTGCCCTTGGCGTCCATTGGTTTTAACCCCTTAGCTGTCAAGGTGTTACGGAGTTTGTTGAATACCAGTAAGACACCTTCTTTGATCTGGTTGATATCTTGAGCTTCTTCTAATTGTTTTTGTGCTCTTTCTGAATCATCCAATACTTCCAGCAGGCTTTCAATTACATCACGGCCAGCGGTCTGTATTAGTTCGATCCGTTCTTTGGCAGTGCGGCGTCTGAAGTTGTCAAACTCTGCTGCCTGGCGTAGGTATTTATCTTTCAATTCGTCAACCTGTGCTTTCAATTGTGCTACTTCTGCTACTTCAGGACCTTCAGAAACAGTTTCTGTTTGGGTCTGATTTGTATTTTCCATGTTCACTTCCTGGGTGCTGGTTTGTTCTGGTGTTGCTGATTCTTTTTCCTTAAAATCCTTGTGCTTCATATCAAAACAAAAATTGTTTGCAAAGGTAGCTGACAAATCCATTGCCAATAAGCCAGATAGAGACAAATTGTCTTAAAGTTTACTTAGTTTTTAAATGAGGAGGGGCGAGCAGGCACGTAATCTAAGGGAGATGGGGGAGTGTTTGAACCTGGATTAGGTAGGGGAGTGATGGGATCAGGAGAGGTCAAAAACTGTTTCGTGCTTCAGGTATGCTGTAAGTGTGCTTCAGGTATGCTTGAACTATACTGAAGGTATGGGTGGATAGATAAGGGGGAAAGTAGGGCATAGGTATATGGTAGATACGGGGTTGATACGGATTAGTATAGGAGTGGTCGAGGAGGATATAGTTAGGATGTACGGCTAATGTTTACTATAACTCTACTATATGTTTACTATAACTTTACTGTAAGTTTTCTATAAGATTACTATAAGGCACAATTGGTATGACGGATGGGGGAGGAGAAGATGATAGATGATAGAGGGGATTTGGGGATGTTGAGATTTGGGGGTTGGAATTTGAAATTTGAGGTTGGGTGGTGGGTGTAGTGGGTAGCGAGGAGAGGGGAGGAGGGTGTGTGATGTAAACATGTAAACTTGTGACTTGGTGGATTACATTTGCAAAATGTCGAAAGTAGTTTTAAAGAGAAAGATAGCGCCCAGGATCGCAGGTGGGCATCCATGGATCTTTGCCAATGAAGTGGAAAAGGTTGAAGGGAATCCTGAAGAGGGAAGTATTGTTGATGTTTTTTACCATGACGGTAAGTTCACAGGTAAAGGGTACATCAACCAGCAGTCGCAGATCATGGTGCGTCTATTGAGCCGGAAGAAGAGTGATGTGATTGACGATGAGTTTTTTCTTAATAAGATCAGGGAATGCTGGAAATACAGGCAGCACATAGGCTATACGGAAAACTGCCGTCTTGTGTTTGGTGAAGCCGATGGGCTGCCACAGATGATCATTGATAAGTTCAACGATTATTTCGTGCTGCAAACATTGGCGCTTGGTATCGATAAATGGAAGCCTGCCATTGTAAAGGCGCTGAATACGGTGTTTTCTCCCAAGGGTGTATACGAAAGGAATGATGTGCCTGTAAGGGAGTTGGAAGGGTTGCCACAACATAAAGGCTTTTTATCTGCGCCTTTTGACACCAAGATCATTATCAATGAGAATGGTTTGAAGTTTCATGTTGATATTGAGAATGGTCAAAAGACCGGGTATTTCCTGGATCAGCAAGATAACCGCAAGGCCATCCAAAATATCGTAAAAGGAGCAGATGTACTTGGTGCTTTTACGTATACTGGTACTTTTGAAATACATGCTGCGTATTATGGGGCTAAAAGTGTGTTGGGTCTTGATATTTCTGAAAATGCGGTTGCCCAGGCCAACAAGAATGCGGCCCTGAATGGTTTGGAAAAGACCTGCCGTTTTGAGACTGCGAACGCCTTTGATGTATTGAAGCAATGGGGCAAAGATGGCCGCCAATATGACGTAGTAATGCTTGATCCGCCAGCTTTTACCAAGAGCAGGGCGAATATCCAGAAAGCGATTACGGGTTATAAGGAGATCAATTTGCGGGGGATGAAACTGGTGAAGCCAGGTGGTTTCCTTGTGACTTCATCTTGTACCAATCTTGTGAACCCGGAACTTTTCCTACAAATCATAGAGATGGCGGCCAAGGATGTCAGAAGAAATATCCGTCAGGTTACGTTTCAAACACAATCGTCTGACCACCCTATCATCTGGGGCATGGAAAATACTCAGTACCTGAAGTTTTTGATTGTGGAAGTGGATTAAGCGTAGGATTGGTATCTCTAAACCATCGTTATTTTGACACCTGAAACTTACCAGATTCGATCATTTTTCCGTTTCTATCGAAAAGCTGATAGATGTAAACGCCACGGTTAAAGTCTGAAAGATTAATTGAAGTACGCAGACCTAAGTTGTTGGCTTCGAACATCTTCTTACCCAAGAAGCTGAAAATTTGTATTGAATATCCCTTTTCGTAATTCTTTTGAAAGTCGAAAGTAACAGTTGTAATAGCAGGGTTAGGATAAAAACGTACATAGGGCCCACCTGGATTTGCTTTCAGGCCCTGAGCCGGTAGTTGCGTGATTGTTAAGAGGATTATAAATGATATAAGTAAAAGTTGCTTCAACGAAACAAATTTAAATTTATTATTACCAATATAGAAGTTTTTTTTAGTAAGTGCAAAGTTTTTGCCGGAATTACAGAATTATTAGTCAAAGTGCTGATTAGGGGCTAAGGGCATTTCTGTATACTTGGAATTGCCTTTCATTGAGCATCAATTGTGTATAAAAGTGGCTTCTTTACATTACCTGTTGAAGGGCTTAAGGATTAAGAAGCAGTTAAAATTTAGGGCATAGCATAGAATTGATCGTTCCTTTTGGTAAAAAGCCTATGTAGGTAACGCCTGCTTCGAAGCCACCCCTGCCGCGGGTTGATGCTTTCAATTTTGATACGTTAACATCATAGCTAAAAGACATAGAGAACGGCTTGTAATCAATTTTAATCGTGGGTATTAAGGCGTCGTTCCAGCGAAGGAAGGCTCCACCATGGATTGTGTACAATGGATTTTCATAATCATCCCCCAGCTTAATACCATAAAGAGCCCCGGCCACTGTTTCTGTAAATTCACCTTGCTTTGAAAAATCTCCCTGCAGTGTGAGGTAAGAAACTGGTGTAACTTCAAATCGAACACCGGCTGAAGCGACCCATTTGGGTAGAATTTCTACATTTTGAGTTCGGTAAAATGAATTTTGGGGTTTGTTGAAATGATGATATGCCAAGCCAGCAAACATGTTGTTGCTGGGGTTTTCATTTAACTGGGTATTGAAACTCATGCCTACACTGGCATCCATATGAGTATATTGGCTACCAATAAAGTTTTCACCTTGTCCAGCGCCATCATACTGAGAATTTGTCGTCATTTTGCTTCTGTCGAAACGCCTGCTTACGATGCCTGCCATAAATCCCAGAGAAAGATACCGGTTCACTTCGGAGCTCAATGACTTATGGTAGTTCACGGCTGGTAAAAAATGAGAAGAGATCCAGGAGACTGTGCCCGCCCGGTCATATAGTGTTTGAAGGCCGACGGTTAGGAAGTCGTTGCTTTTACCTATCGGCATTTTATATTCTGCATTCACCGAGGCTGTTTTGTAAGCATCCGTTATAGAGTTCCACTGGTCGCGGTAAACGGCCTGTACGCGGATATCTCCTGTGAATATTCCAGCAAGCGAAGGGTTTCTTAACAGCGGGGTTTCATAAAACTGAGAAAAATGTATATCCTGCGCCGATGCAGAAACGCTCAGAGCCAGTAGAATCACAATAAGTTTACAATATCGGTACATGTTGGTTTCTATTTATAATTTCAAGGACCGTATTTAATGGTTAGGGTTTATTGAATCAATGCTACGTTACCTTCAAACCGGAGGATGTCGCCATTTGCGCAATAAACCTCCGCCTGATATATATATACATCAGGATGGGGAGGGGCTCCTTTATTTTTGCCGTCCCATCCGTACTGTACACTTTCAATATTTGCAGGTATTTCTCTCTTTTCAAAAACTATTTCCCCCCAGCGGTTAAATACCCTAAGAGATTTTACTCTTTCAATTCCCTTGCCGCGTACATATAATATATCATTCTTTCCATCTCCATTTGGCGAAAACGTATTGGGAACGAAAACGTTAACAGTAGGACAAATAACAGATACATGAACGTTGCCTGTATTATGACATCCTTTTTCATCGGTAGCGGTAACCGTGTATTTGGTACTGAATTTTGGAGCCGCTACAGGTTGTGGACAATCAGAACAACTTAAGCCCTGGGCGGGAGTCCAATTATAATTGGTAATGCCTTGCGAGTACGATGCCGGGATGGTTATACTGCCCCCTGAAAAAGTGGTTAAAGCAGCCGGCACGATTACATCAGGTAAAGGGTATACATGCAATGGTAAAAAGGCTGAATCTGAACACCCACTGCTGTTTACCACTAAGGTTTTTATTTTATAGTCGCCGGCTGTTGGATATAGTTGCAATTCAGGATTCTGGAGTGAGGAGCTTTTCCCGTTGGGGAATTGCCACAACCACCTGATCACAGAAGTGTCCCGAATAGTAAAGGTTCCAGTATAACCTACGCGATCATTCAGACAGATCGCAGTATCACCTGCAGTTGTTATCCGAGGGGTTTGTACCACTTTCAATGGAGAGAAGAAAGCCGAGTCCGGGCACCCAGCCTCGGTCATCACATCCAACCTTACATTATAACTTCCCGTTTGTCTATAGAAATGAACAGGATTTTGCTGGCTGGAGATTGATCCATCACCAAAGTTCCATTTATATGATGTGATTCTGGTGTTGAACACCGATGAATCTGTAAAAGCAACTGTGCCGGTATCGCAGAATAGTTTCTTATTCATTACGAATTTGGCATCTACTCCATAAATCCTGATCGTATCCAAACCAGTGAGGGGGATGATGCATTGTTCTTCCAGGATCACCTTGGGAAGGAACTTTCCGAAATCAGTATAAGTATGCACCAGTTTATTGGCAGATGTATCAATAATGTTACCATCTCCAAAGTCCCATGTGAACTTAGCATTTATGGGTTCGAAGGCTTCAAAGTTTATATTTGCCGGCGTACAAGCCACCAGTGGATTGTATGTAACCTTGCCATCTGAGGCATTTTTAACCTGCAGGACTTTTGACACAGAATCCTTGCATCCTCCGGGACTGGTAATCAACAGTTTGACTGTATCCTTAACGGTTTGTGTGTAATAAGTGGTTGGATTATTTAATAGTGAAGTAGCTTTTTGGAAGGTCCAGATGAACGAATTATAGAATTTAGATGTATTTGTGAATTTAGCCTCAAAAGGTACGCAGAATGAAGTGAGGTTGTTTGCTGTAAAGTCGGCAACCGGTTTGCCTATACGCAAATAGTTTGGCCTAACTAAAGAATCTTCACAGCCGATATTGTCACGAACTTTAAGTTTTATTGTATAAGAGCCAGTGTCTTTGTATGCATAAGTTGGAGAAGTAGTTGTGGAGGTAGAACCATCTCCAAAACTCCAACTGCTTGTAAATGAACCTGCAGTAGTATTGTTGAACGTAATGTTGGCTTTAGGGCAGGACTCATTTACTGCATTCCATGCGGCTTTGAGGGTGGAAACCTGTACGAAATTGTTTCTTGTAATGCTATCTATGCAGCCTCCAGCATCTTCAACGATCAATTTCACATTAAAAGCGCCTATCGTATCATACTTATATGATGGATTTTGGACTGTGGACTTACCAATGCCATCACCAAAACTCCACTGCCATTTCACTATTGCATTGGTGTTATCCGCTTTTGAGCTGTCGAGGAAGGAGGTTGTAAGGCCTTTACAACCACGATTGGTTAGACTTCCAAAGGAAGCTGTGGGACCGTTTACTTTGATAAAGTTGGTTCTGGAAGTAGAATCAATACAACCGTAAGTATCTGTTGTGTATAATTTTACGGTATAAGTACCGGCTGTAGTGTAAGAGTGGGTGGGCTGGAAGGAAGTGACTGATTGTCCATCACCAAAATTCCAGGTGAAAGATCTGATCTGCACTGGGGTTGAAGGGAAAAATTGAGGCTTGAACGTTTTGCATCCTTCCTGGGCAGAGGCCGTAAAGCTTGGTGTCTGGTCTACAATTCTTACAGTTGTTGTATATGTATAAGAACAAGCTCCATTTCCTGTTGTGAGGGATACATTGTAATTGCCCCTGGTCGGGAAAGTATGCGGGGCAGGCGTTTGCCCGCTTACTGCGGGACTACCATCTCCATAGTTCCATGTCCAGGATTGTGCGCCAATAGATACATCCGTAAAGGTGAATTCCAGTCTTTGAGCGCAATTAGGACGGTAGTTGAACTTAGAGATTGGAGGCTTAACGTATATAGGTGCAGGAGCAATTGCTGTATCTCCGCAACCACTGTTGTAAACAACCAGTGAAACAATCATGTTACCCGTATCGACGTAATTGTATGTTGGGTTTTTGTTCCTGGAGGAACCTCCATCGCCAAAATACCAGATGTATTCGTCAGTTGGGGGCGGGGAAGTAACGGTGAATTGTACAGGCGCACTGGCGCAAGTGTTTGCTGTGCTGGCTGTAAATTGAGCATCTGGCTTGGTTCCGACTCTAACCGCGCCAGGTAATGTAATCGTTTCCCTACAGCCTGTGCTGGTAGTGATCGTAAGTGTTACCGAGTAGGTACCTTGTTTGGTATATATGTAAGTAGGAAACTGCTGAGAGGAGGTTCCTCCGTCACCAAAATCCCACTCGTATGTGAGAACATTATCAACGCTTTTTATATCGGCAACTGGTTTTAATGTATATGGAAGACAGCCTCTTACGGGTAAGTTTTTGAATGAGATTACCGGTTTTTTGATTTTTATAAATGATGCTTTTGATAAAGAATCCACACAACCGGCTGCGTTGGTCGCAATCAATTTAACGCTATATGTTCCAGAGTCCACATAGGTATAAGATGGATTCGCAACCCTGGAAGAATCACCGTTGCCAAATCTCCATATGTAAGAAATCCCATCATTGGTTTTGTTCTGGAAGTTGACTGTAGAAGGTGGGCTACACCTTACGGTATCTGCCGATGTAAAGTCAACAACCGGCTTAGCGGAAACATTGATGGTTTTAGTAACCGAGTCCTTACAACTGCCAAATTGGTTGATCAGTTTGACGTCGTAGGGACCTGCAACAGGGAATGTTTTAGCTGCATTTGTTGCAGTGGATGCGGTTCCATCAGGAAACACCCATCTTGAACTGTTGGGAGTTGGAGAAGAAGTGTTTTTAAAACTAACGCTGTTGCCACCACAGAGTGTGTCTGATACTGTAAAATCGCTTTTCATTCCTCCGATTATTACTGCATTTGTCTTGGTAAGGGTGTCAATACAACCTAAACTGCTGCTGACAATCAATGAAACAGAGTAGGTGCTGTCCTTGATGTACGCGTGCGAAGTATGTTGGGTTTGAGCAGAGTCGCCATCGCCGAAAAGCCAGTTATAAGAAAGCGTGCCCGGGCCTTTTGAACTGTTGGTGAATTTAATTGTATCAGGTGCATGGCAAAACGCCGGTAAGGTATTGGTAAAAGCCAGAGAAAGTCCGGAAGTAATTGTGACAAAGTTTGGTTTTGACAACATCTTAAAGCAACCCTTGTCGTTGGTGATCTTCAGAAAGACGGTAAACTGACCTGGCGATCTGTAAACGTGCTGAGGGTTTTGCGCCGTTGAACTGGTCCCGTCGCCAAAATCCCAGAACCATGTGTTATTTGTTGTTCCCGGCGAAGGCGTGGCCTTGTCTGTATATTGGATTCTTCCCGGGGCGCAACTGGTTGTTTTGTCTGCAATAAAATCTACCGTTGGTCCATCATAAACTGTGATCAGGCTGGTTTTGGTTACTGTATTACTACCAGATGCATTTGAAACTGTCAATGTTACCGTATAAGTTCCTGCAGTGAAATAAGATGTCGAAGGATTTTGCTTGGTAGACGTGGAACCATTGCCAAAGTCCCATTTCCAGGAAGTAGGGTTTCCGGATGATCTATCCTGGAAGTTCACAATAATAGGGGCACACCCATTGGTTGCGTTGGATGTAAAATTCGCAACGGGGCGCTGTGCCCATAATAATGTGGACACAGACAGGAATAATAGGGTCAGAAATAAGGTTTTGGTTTTCAACTTCGGATGTTTTTAAATAGTAGGCCGCATTTCACCAGGTTAGGGGTCGGGTTATAAGTTTTGAGTTACAGGTAAGTTTACCTGTTGCTCAAAGGATTTAGTTTAACTTTTAGATATTGTAAATGTTGATTATTAAATGAAATAAGAAGGCAAAGTTTACTTTTTTAGCAATCTTAAATTTCTTATTTCGTCATTTACGGTTGCTGTAGCGGTAACAGTGGTTTCACTGCCGTTGGTTACAGTCCATGTAGCATTTAACAGGATCAATGGATATGAAGCAGAAGTAAAATTAGAATAAATTGTTCTATTTGCCTGATCATCTTGCCAAGTGCCACTCATTTCCAGGATTCCATTCTTCAGTGCGTCCACCGTTCTATTGCTTTTGAACTGGAATGAGTAAGCTGCTAAGTCAGCGGTTTTATCCCCATTGGGAGTAAGATAGCTTGAGACTATCCACTGTCCATTAGTGATAAACTCCATGGCTCGCTTTTCCTGAATGTTCTCTTTTATTTTCTTACAACAAACAAGTGAAAGCGATAACATGATCAATAACAAACCCTTCATCCATCACAAAGTTTTCTACAAGTTATAAATAGAACTGTATTTGTGCAATAGATAATCCATAAAATATTGCACATTAAGGGTATTCCCAGTAACTTTCTTGCATAGTTCTTCACTAGTATATTGTCTGCCTTTGGAATGGATTTCACTTCTCAGCCAAGTCAAAAGCGGGGCAGAATTCCCTGAAACCAGGTTGGCTTCCAGATTTTCCAACGATTGCCCGGCTGCTGCAAAGAATTGTGCTGCATAGAAGCTGCCGAGACTATAAGTGGGAAAATATCCAAAGCTTCCATGGCTCCAGTGCACGTCCTGCAAACAGCCTTTTTTATCATTCGTTACTATAACGCCCATTTGCTTTTCATATTGTTCATTCCAGAATGCCGGGATGTCGCGGGTTGATAAACTGCCTTCGATCAGTTTTTTTTCCAATTCGTAACGTACAAATACGTGGAAGTGGTACGTAATCTCGTCGGCTTCCGTACGGATAAGAGATGGCTGTACTTTGTTGATGCCTTTATAGAAAGTGTCAAGGCTGATGTGGTGGAACTGTTCGGGAAAATATTGTTTTAGTTTGGGATAGTAGTGCTGCCAGAAGCTTTTGCTGCGGCCTACATTGTTTTCCCAGAGCCTTGACTGCGATTCGTGCATACTGAAGGAGCAAGCTTCGCCCAGGGGGAGCCCATATTGTGCTGCATGGAGGCCCTGTTCGTACAAGGCATGGCCGGTTTCATGGATGCAACTCCAGGTCATGTTTCCGAAGTCGGATTCATCTATACGGGTGGTAATGCGCACATCCTGGTTGCAGAAAGAAACACTGAAGGGGTGTTCACTAATGTCTTGCCGGCCTGCTTCGAAGTCGAAGTTCAGTTCGCGGACAAGATACATGCCCCAGTCCCACTGCTGCTGGTGAGGGAAGTGCTGGAAAAGGAAAGCATCATCGACTTGGGGTTTTGCTTTTATTTTATCGAGTAATTCTTTGAGTGATGGCAGCAGGCCACTGAACGTGCGGTCGAGCAGTGTAACGGTGGCGCCTTTTTCATATTCGTTCAACAGGGCGTTATAAGGGTGTCCTTCGTAGCCGAGGATGCCTGCTTCTTCTTTTTTAAGTTGCACCAAGGCATCCAGGTCTTGTTCGAAAACAGAAAAGTTGTTTTGTTTTCTTGATTCAATCCAGGAATGAAAGGCTTTATTGGATTGTTCGGATAACCTGCGTACAAAGGAGGATGTATATTTTTTGTTTTTCGTATAGTCTTCCCAGGTAAGTTCTACGTTGCGGCGCTCTTCAGCGGTGAGGTCCTGGTAAGCGAGGAGTTCCTGCAGTGTACTTCCGAGGCTTTCCTCGCTGAACAAGTGGTGCGCCAGTTCGGAGAGGGTGCTGATCTGGCGACCGCGGAAGGCAGCGCCTTTAGGTGGAAGGTAAGTTTCCTGGTCCCATTGTAAAAGGGCATTAGCAAAGCGCACATCGGCAATGCGCTGCATCTTGGTTCGGTAGTCGTTATAGAGTTCTGCTTTTGATACCATGCGCCAAAGATAAGATGACTGTTGTTAGAAGAAATAGAGGTAATGCCGGGGCCTCGTCGATAAATTGAGGTGGTTGGTAGATAAAGAGTCTGGAACCTGAAGGTGGTTGTAAACTTTTTCATTTAAGGGAGGTCTGATTATCCTGTCTGGGATATGGAACTGGTTCGCCGGAAAAATAATTGGCTTTGTGTAGTTAGGTTTCATTATAGAACCCCTCTTGTTTACATTTTAATTGTATTTTGATGATACTTCAATTCTGTGGTCTGTCCGGAGCAGGGAAGTCGACATTGGCCAAGCTCGTCCGGGAAAAACTAAGTCGAAAAGGATATATTGTAGAAATACTGGATGGAGACGAGTACAGGCAAACGTTGTGTTGTGACCTGGGATTTTCGAAAGAAGACCGTAAAGAGAATTTGAGGCGGATGGCTTTTGTCGCAGCCCAATTGTCAAAGCATGGTATTATTACGATCATTTGTGCTATCAATCCTTATGAAGCAACAAGGGAGGAAATCAGAAATGCCTATTCCAATGTAAAAACTATTCATATAGACTGTTCTCTTGCAACACTCATCAACCGTGATACCAAGGGCTTATATCGAAAGGCTTTACTGCCAGACGCTCATCCGGAAAAGATCAGTAACCTGACCGGCGTAAATGATCCTTTTGAGGTGCCGAAGGATGCTGATCTTTATGTTAATACTGACCATTATAACATTGGTGAATGTGCACATCAAATTGCCAGTTTTACTGAAAAGCATTTTGTGCTTTGTACAGAAATGGAAAGTAAAGTTGTAACAAATGTCATTCCTTTAACTTCTTACCAGAGCAGTGTGATATGAATTCAAACATTTTAATGATCATTGGCATGCATCGCTCAGGTACTTCTTTAATTACACAATGGGTTCATCGTTGTGGCCTTCATGTCGGCGACAGGCTATTGATTGAAAACGTTGGCAATGAAGACGGTCATTTTGAGGATGAAGATTTCCTGGAATTACATACTAAGTTTTTATTGAAGAGGAAAGTATGCAGTGATGGATTTATTGATACTTCACCTAGTCAACTTACCAAAGTTGAGCTTCAGAGAATGAAGGCTTTAGTTTATGCTAAAAGTAAGGGCAATCTACAATGGGGGTGGAAGGAGCCCAGAACATGTTTATTTCTTTCTGAATACAGGGCTTTGATCCCTGATGCATTTTGCCTTATTGTAACAAGAGGGTATAACGACACGGTTAATTCATTGGTTGTTAGAGAACACCGTTCTCATGAAGAGAGGTTCCAAACTAAAAGAGGGCTGTCGAGGCTGAAGTGGAAGCTTTATAAAAGGAAAAGTCTTGAATATTTTTTTGAAACACGGGCAGAATTGTATTTAAAAACATGGATTCATTACAACGAACAAATCCTGAATCATGTAAGTACTTTACCTGCAGGCAGATACCTGTTTGTGCAATATGAGGATCTTTTCCAAAATGATGAGGCTTATTTTGACCATTTAATTAAAGAATGGAATTTCTCATTGAAATACATTCCCTTCCGAAGTGTTTTTAAAAGAAGCTTGTTGAGTGATACAAGGAATATTGAGGGATATATTAGAGATCAACAACTGCTAGACAAGGCAAAGCAGGTAGAATATCTTTGCAGATCTTTCTGTGATTTTTTTCAAGTAAGGATACCTGAGATAAAAGTGCTACAGAAGTAATGCTACATTGCCTTCGAAACGGAGAATTTCACCATTTTCACAGTAGATTTCAAGCTGGTATATGTACACGTCCGGATTGGGTTTAGCTCCGTTGAATTTGCCGTCCCAGCCGTTCTGTGTATTTTCAATATTTGGTTGTATGTCTCTTTTTTCAAAAACTACCTGACCCCAGCGGTTGAATATCCTCAAAGTTTTAACCCGGTCGATCCCTTTTCCGCGTACATAAAAGATGTCATTGCTGCCATCTCCATTGGGTGAGAAAGAATTAGGCACAAATACTTCAGCATTTTTGCAAGGCACAATGATCTGAACGAAGTCTGTATTACTGCAGCCGTTTCCATCTGTTACAGTGACTGTGTATTTTGTATTGAATTTAGTAGTGACTTCAGGCTGGGGACAGTTGGTGCAACTCAATCCCTCTGAAGGTGTCCAGGTATAGCTGGTAACGCCTGCTGAATAAGTAGCGGGTATGGTTAATGAAGGTCCATTATTGAAGGTCAATGATGGCGGCATGTTGATAGTAGGTTTGGATTTTACATGCAGTGGTAAAAAGGCTGAATCCATGCAGCCACTGCTATTGGTTACCAGGGTTCTTACCCGGTAATCGCCTGGAACAGGGAACCATTGTACCTCCGGATTCTGTACAGCAGATCTTTTGCCATTTGGAAATTGCCAAAGCCACCTTGTTACTGCTGTATCTGAACGCGTGAAGTTTCCTTGATATTGTATATAATCTCCCATGCAAATAGCTGTGTCACCCCTAATTGCAATCTTTGGGCTTTGGGCCACCTTGACAACAGAGAAGAAAGCTGAGTCTGTACATCCTTGCTGCGTCTGTACATCCAGTCTAATTGTATATGCTCCCAGTTTATTATAAAAGTGAACAGGGCTTTGCTGGTTTGAGAACCCTCCATCGCCAAAATCCCATTTATATGATTGGGCACGATCATTCATAACTGTGGAGTCGGTAAAAGCAACAATGCCCGTATCACAAACCAGGTTTTTATTTACTACAAACCTGGCATCGACGCCATATACATAAATCGTATCTATTCCACCTAATCCAGCAATGCATTGCTCTTCGATAATCACTTTAGGAATGAACTTTCCAAAGTCAGTGTAAGTGTGCGAAATCTTATTCACGTTGGTATCGACGGTATTACCGTCGCCAAAGTCCCATGTGAATTTGGCATTCAAAGAGTCGGAAGTTTGCATGTTTACAGTAATGGGCGTGCAACCTTCCAAGGGCGTGTACGTTATCTTGCTGTCTGTAACGTTCTTGACTTGAAGTGTCTGAGAAACGGAATCCTTGCATCCCCCAGGACTGGTAACTGTGAGGTTGATTTTGTAGGAGCCTGTTTTTGTAAAAAAAGTTATGGGATCTTTTGTTTTTGATGTTCCAGATAGGAAACTCCACACAAATGAATTGTAATACTGCGATGTATTGGTGAACCTGGCTTCAAAAGGTGAGCAATAAGTGATCAGATTATTGGCTGTAAAAGATGCAACAGGTTTGCCTATGTACAAATAGTTTTCCCTAGTCAATGTATCTCTGCAACCAATTGAATCAAACACAACCAGGCTTATTGTGTATTTGCCTGTATCTGCATATGCGTGTGAAGGTGATTTCCTGGTAGAAAACGTGCTATCACCAAAGCTCCATCTACTTGCGAAAGTACCCATTGTGGTGTTTCTGAAAGTAACCGGAGCTTTCGGACAGGATTGTTCAACAGCCTCCCAAGCTGCTTTCAAAGATGAGATCTGGACATAATCATTTTTAGTTAAACTGTCTTTACACCCTGTTGCATCCTCTACAATTAATTTAACATCGAATGCGCCGGCTGTATCATAGGTGTAGGATGGTAATTGATCAGACGACTGGCCAGTGCCATCGCCAAAATCCCACTGCCATTTCACAATAGGATTCGTGCCATCAGTCTTTGAGCTGTCGGCAAAAGTTGTTTGCTGTCCAATACAATGGCGGTTTGCAAGACTGGTGAAGGCTGCGGTAGGACCGTTCACACGAATAAAGTTTTCTTTGGTCCTTGTATCCTTGCAGCCATAAATGTCTGTAGTTGTCAGCGTGACAGTGTATGATCCAGGAGTTGAATAAATTGTAGTAGGCCGCAGTATATTGCTCTTTTTCCCATTTCCAAAGTCCCATTGAAATGCTGTAATCCGTACAGGCGAGTAGGGATTAAATGTTGGCTGGTAGGTTTTGCAGCCGACTTGGGAAGCTGTGGTAAAATCAGGCGTTTGGTCTACAATTCTGAGTACTGTTGTTTGCGTAAAGGAGCATTCGGCATTTGTAGTGGTCAAAGAAATGATAAAGGCGCCTCTTCTTGGGAAATTGTGTGGTGCAGGGTTTTTCCCGTTTACTGACGGACTGCCATCTCCAAAGTTCCAGGTCCAGGAAGTAGCCCCAATTGACGAGTCAGTAAAAGTATAATTCAACCTGTTGTTGCAATCAGGACGGTATGAAAACCTTGAAATCGGAGGTTTGATCCTTACGAAATTATTTTTGGTCAAGGTATCGCCGCAACCATTATTATAAGAGATAAGGGTTACGCTTATTTTACCTGTGTCCTTAAATTGATAGGCTGGCTCTTTTAGAGTTGAACTTCCTCCATCGCCGAACTTCCACAAGTATTCGTCTGTAGGATCGGGTGACAGGTTTGTAAACTTAACAGGCTGGCTGGCACAGACATCTGTATTATCGGCGGTAAAATCAGCTTTGGGTTTTGTGCCTACTTTGACTGCTGCATTTAATGTGAATGTTTCGGTGCAACCCTTGGTGGTGGTTATGGTAACTGTTACATCATATGTTCCCTGTTGGGTATAGGTATAGCTTGGAAGCTGGCCTGTTGCTGTTCCGCCATCTCCAAAGTTCCATTGATAGTTTACAACAGAATCTAAAGATGTAACAACTGCTTTTGGATTTATCGTGTAGGGGACACAGCCCTTTACGGGAAGGTTTTCAATAGAGATTACCGGCTTTTGGATCTTTATGTATGAAACTTTCGTTAAGGAATCAAAACAACCTGCAGCATTGGTGGCTTTGAGCGATACTGAATAATCGCCAAAGGTTGAGTATGTATTTGATGGATTAGGCGAAGTTGAAGAGTTGCCATCTCCGAACAGCCATTCGTAGGAAACTGCTCCATTTGAACTGTTTTGAAAGATTACAGTAGTTGGTACCTGGCAATTGAGCGTATCAGGAGATGTAAATCCAACTGTGGGCTTCCCTGAGATGGTAATTGTTTTAGCAACGGTATCCCTACAATTTTCGTAATCGTTGACTAGCTTGACCGTGTAGGATCCTGGGGCACCAAACTTTTTGACTGGATAGACCTCATTGGAAGTCGTACCATCAGGAAAAATCCACTGATAATTTACCGGGGCTGGCATACTCGTGTTGCTAAATCTTATGTTGCTTGTTGCGCAAAGCGAATCGATGTTTGTGAAGTTGCTGTTTGTGCCGCCGATTTTAACCGCGGAATCTTTAGTGAGGGTGTCGGAGCATCCCAGGCTGCTACTGACAATTAATGAAACAGAGTAAGAGCCTTCCCGTGAATAAGTGTGCGAAGGATTCTGACTCCGTGATGTGCTTCCATCACCAAAAATCCAGGTAGAGGTTAATGTGCCTTGTCCGGCTGATTCGTTGGTGAAACTCACAGAAGCCGGCGCTCGGCAAAGGTCGGGGGATGTATTGCTGAAGGCTGCTGCAACCCCCTCATAAATGGTAATTGAATTGGACTTGGGAAAAGCCTTAACGCATCCTTTGTCGTTGGTGACCTTTAATAGCACGCTATATACTCCGGGGTTTGTATAAGTATGCACAGTATTTTGCCCGGTTGCTGTAGCGCCATCACCAAATTCCCACTGCCATGAGGTATTAGTAGTGCCTGGCGCCGCTGCAGAATTATCCTTAAACTGAATGGAGCCTGGTGCGCAACTAGTAGTTTTGTCGGTACTGAAATTAACATTGGGAACATCATAAGCCGTGATATAAGCTGTTTTAGTAATGCTATCGCTTCCGTTTGCATTGGAGACTACCAATTTTACCGTATAAGTGCCGGCAGTAATAAAGGTAGTAGATGGGGTCTGCCTGGTAGAAGTGGATCCATTCCCAAAGTCCCATTTCCAGGAAGTGATGTTGCCAGATGACTTGTCCTGGAAATTTACAATAATAGGAGAACATCCACTTGTAATATCGGATGAAAAATCTGCACGCGGACTTTGCGCCCATAAACATAGGGACGTAAAAATGGCTATCAGGGTTAGGAAAAAGGCTTTGGTGTGCCGCATGATAATCGTTATAAATTCGGGGGTTTTTCGGTAGGGGGATTAGATTGAATAAGAATGACGAGTAGCAGGTGTACTAACTCAAAGTCCATACTCTGCAATTATCGTTCCTTAAAGCAAATCAGCGTTAAAAAACTTAACAGGTGGTTACTTTCAATAAGATAATGCCAAGCGAAACTGGTTTAAACAAAAACGGGAATTCCCCTAATTAAATTTTCTACAGGTTTAAATTTTTTAATTTGGATATTCAGGATTGGGGTGGATGTTGCAGAAAATTCACAATTAGTAAAGTATTTGTTCTTGTGGTTTGAATTGTGTCATGGTGAATATATTTAATGTTTATGATTTTAATTTGCTGTTATTTATGCAATGTGTCGTTGTGAAATTGGAGAAAATGCTATCAAGGCTTATATTCAATATTGTATTTAATAATCTGAACCTATAAAAACTGAACTGCATTATGAGTATGACTGTCGTAATGAGTACGACCGACATGGTCTTCAAAGTTAATGGTAAGAATGTTGAAAGTCTTGTGTTCACTGAAAAGGCTCTTCTATTATCCAGCCAATCCTTTGCAACCGTTGATGACTTCAAGCAGGCCTGGGCTAAAACCCTGACGTTGGCCACCAGGACTGAGATCAAATTCGATGCTATTAAATCTGTTACTAAGGAAGATTCGGAAGAAACCATTGTGATCAAATACAAAGGGAAACTTGGAATGCCCAGCGAATGTTCGTTTTCCTTCTCCAACAAGGGAGACCTGGATTTATTCTATGATTTCCTGGAGCATGAACAATATTTCAAGAGGATCGATGAACGTCTTTCTCCATTATTAGCGGCTAAGCCGTATATTGTTGGGCTCATCATTACTATTGGTATTACGTTCCTGGCACATTTCCAGGCGATCAGGATTGCTAGTGGGGTGGCTAAAGAATCCGGTTACAGAAAAGCGCGCCTGTTTCATCATATTATAGAATTGATAGGTGATAACGGAGTATGGACCATAGGGGGCCTGGTCACATGTTATATTGTTTACAAGATCTGGAGCCGGTTTACGAATCCGCCCGGGCAGACAAGGTTTTTGCCGTTTTAGTGGGTGGGCTATTGTTATCAATCATATTTATTTAATAATGCAACTATAAGGAAAGCCTGGTACAGGGAATTGTACTAGGCTTTTGTTTTTCTTTAAGTGTGTTTTTTACATTTATTTGCATAGGTTTGAAGGAAGAATTGTTCAGCAATGGTTGTTTTGTACATGTTGATGAATACAACCGGAGCGGCCATTTGAAAAATATTAAAAGGGAGAAAACTCATGAATCTTCTTCAAGAAAGCTTTGCCAGGAGCAAGTCCATAAAGGGCGATTGCCGTTTTATACAATTGTTGTGTATTGCTCTTTTTCTTTGTGTTGCTACACTATCTTCTGCACAAAAATCTTCCGTTTCAAAAATCAAGGTGAAAGACAATAGCGTTCCTAATGAGCTTGTCAAAAACATGACCTGGACTTCTGACAATGGTAATGGCACTTTTACCAATCCTCTGTTTTATGATGAGTTTTCAGACCCCGACCTGATCAGGGTAGGCGATGATTATTACCTCACAGGCACTACAATGCATACGATGCCGGGTCTGCCGGTGCTGCACTCAAAGGACCTGGTAAACTGGGAGTTTTTGACCTATGCTGCGGACAAGCTTGACTTTGGCCCCGAATTCAGGCTGGAGAATGGACGTGATATTTACGGCCAGGGTATCTGGGCGCCTTCCTTCCGGTATCATAAAGGTAAATTCTACATCTTCAGCAATGTTAACAGGTATAATACCCATTTATATACAGCAACAGATCCAAAAGGACCATGGACGCATACCAAGATGAATAAGTCATTCCATGACTTGTCTGTACTTTTTGATGATGATGGAAAAGTATATGTGGTCTGGGGATATGATGAGGTGAGAATTGCTGAATTGAACGATGAGCTGACAGATACCAAACCAGGAACGGAGCAGGTAATTGTGCCTAGAGAAAGCGGTGCCGGTGAGGGTTGTCATTTTTATAAGATCAATGGGAAGTATTATATCACCAATACTAACTATGACCCGCTTTGTTACCAGGTGTGCCTGCGCGCCGATCAGCCAACAGGTCCTTATGAGATCAATGTGATGAGTGCCGAGGAAAGCCTTGGAATTGGCACTGGTTACCAGTTAAGAGATACCAGGAATGGTCCTCCTTTCAATATCACTAAGCCTACAGAAAATTTCGTGGGTTGTATTCCCATGCACCAGGGTGGTATCGTACAGACACAATCCGGCGAATGGTGGGGGTGGTCGATGATGGACCATAATTCTATCGGTCGTTTGGTATGCCTGTCGCCAGTGACCTGGCAAAACGGGTGGCCTTATTTTGGTTTGCCTGGTAACCTGACCCGTTCGCCCCGTACGTGGGTAAAGCCAAATACAGGATTTAGCGCACAACCCAAGGCACCATATGAAAGGAGTGATGATTTTTCCGGTTCATCCTTTAAGCCTATTTGGCAATGGAATCATGTGCCGGTGGATGGGAAGTGGTCGCTTACAGCCCGCAAGGGATATTTGCGCCTGCAATCGTTGCCTGCCAAGGATTTCTGGAGTGCCCGTAATTCGTTAACACAAAGAGCTGTGGGACCAGAGTCTATAGTTACAACAGAAGTGGATGTGAAAGGTTTGAAGGCAGGAGATGTGGCTGGATTTGCTTTGTTAAATCTTCCTTATGCCTGGATCGGGTTGAGTAAGAATGGGAACAATATTGAAGTGCAGCAGTTCAACCAGCAAACCGGTCAAACAGATAAAGCCCAGCTGAATAGCTCACGTGTATGGTTAAGGGCAGATTGCAATTTTGATACTGAAAAGGCAAGGTTTAGTTACAGTACTGATGGTACAAGCTTTCAGCCGTTGGGTGAAGAATTTATCATGGTGTTCCAGTTAAGAACATTCCAGGGTGTGCGTTTTGCCTTGTTCAATTACAATACGGCAGGTGTTGAAGGAGGTTATGCAGATTTTAATGATTTTATAGTGACAGAGCCACGCTCAAAAGGGCTTACCAGGCCTATTCCTTACGGAAAGTCAATAACGCTTACCAGTCTGGCAGATAGTACTGTATTGGTGAATTGGAAAGGTTTTGTGCGCCCTGTACCCAGTTCAGATCCGCTGGCGAAAGGTGCGGCTGCCCGTTTCCGTGTGGTAGATCGTGGTAATGGACGGATAGCATTGCAATCGGAAGTTGGTGATGGTTTTGTAACGGTGAAAGGAATGGGGAGCATGGCAGAAGTGAGGATTGAAAAGGAGGCGAAAGGTGATGCTTCTGTATTTCAGTGGCAGGATATGTTGAGGGGTGATCTGATGCTGATGTCGATGGCAACACACCGCTATTTGTTTGCAGATCCGGGTGCGAAGAGTTTGACATCCGCGGACGCACCAGGGACGAGGCCGGATCGGAAGGATGGGGCGTGTTTTGGGTGGACAATACACACCCCCTAGTCCGCCATGGGCGGAGAGCGTCAGCGCTGCAAAGCCTGAAATTGTTTATAATCTTTTATGGATAGATAATCTTTATAAAGCAGGTTGAGGTTAGTGTTCTCAACCTGCTTTTTTATTAAGTAGTTTGATCGCAATCTTTTTTGAATGTCCGTTTTCCGAGAAAAAGTTTGTATTTTCTCGGTCCATAACCCCTCATACGAATTATGCAAAGAACGAAAGTTGCCATTCTAGGGGCCGGCTTTGTTTCGGACATCCACATGGAAAGTTACCACCGTTTTGTACCGGAAGCAGAAGTGGTAGCCGTTTATACCCGCAATGAGAAAAAAGCAAAGGCATTCGCTGAAAAACACAATATTCCGCAGTGCTACGATCAACTGGACCAAATCATTGATGAATCAGGCTGTGAAGTCGTGGATATCTGTTTGCCCAATTATCTTCATGCTTCTACTGTGCTTAGGGCCGCAGCAGCCGGTAAACATATTATTATTGAGAAGCCTTTGGCTGTTACATTAGAAGAAGCTGATGCTATGATAGAGGCTTGTAAAGCGGCTGGAGTCAAACTAATGTATGCTGAAGAATTATGCTTCGCTCCTAAATATGAAAGGGTGCGGCAATTGGTGAAAGAGGGAGCTGTCGGAGAAATTTATATGTTGAAACAATCCGAGAAACATTCAGGTCCACATTCAGATTGGTTTTATGATGTAAATCTTGCAGGGGGTGGTGTTTTGATGGATATGGGGTGTCATGGAATTGCCTGGTTCCGTTGGATGCTTAATAATGCCAAAGCTGTAAGTGTGTATGCTACTATGTCGACAGTGTTGCATAAAGAGAGAACGAAGGGGGAAGACTTTTCTGTGGTTATTATTGAATTCAATGATGGGGTTACTGCAGTTGTGGAAAATAGTTGGGCCAAACATGGAGGAATGGATGACCGTAGTGAAGTATATGGAACCGGAGGGGTTATTTATGCAGATTTGTTTATGGGTAATGCAGCGATTTCCTACAGTAAACATGGCTATGGTTATGCCATGGAAAAGGCTGATACCACAATGGGATGGAGCTTTACTGTGTTTGAAGAAGTCTTTAACCAGGGATATCCGCATGAACTAAAACACTTTATTGAATGCGTACAGCAGAACAAGGAGCCTTTGGTTACAGGTGAGGATGGCAGGGCAGTTCTTGAAATCATCTATGCAGCCTATGCTTCCGCTGCACAAGGGAAAAAGATCATGCTTCCTTTTACGCCTGAGTCTAAAAGTTTGAAACCTATTGAGCTTTGGTTGGGAAAGTTTCCTGAAACAGTGGGCTGATGGGATTGAAGATTATTAATGATTACGATTATTTTTCCATGGAGATATTTATTGCTGATACTTATCAAGAAATGTCTAGTTTGGCGGCTCAGGATCTTTTGAGTCTGATGCAAGAGCGTGAGCGACCTGTTCTGAGTCCAGCTTCAGGTGATAGTCCAACTGGTTTGTACAGGGAAATTGTAAGGCGCTTTCAAGCGAGAGAGGTGGATGTTTCAAAATGGAAGTTCGTAAGCCTGGATGAATGGGCAGGTATGAATGGGAGTGATGAGGGAAGTTGCCGTTATTACTTAAACCAACAATTGTTTTATCCCTTACAGCTTTCACAAGATCAAATCTTTTTCTTTGATGGTAAGGCTTACAATTTAGAAGCAGAGTGTGAGCGGATTGAACGATTTATCAAAGAGCAAGACGGCATTGATGTAGCTGTTGTTGGAGTAGGGATGAATGGCCATGTGGGTCTAAATGAGCCGGGCGTTAATCCTTCGCTACGTTCACATATCATGAACCTGGATGCAGTAACAAAACAGGTGGGGCAGAAGTATTTTAAAGAACAGAAACAACTTACAAAGGGTATTACACTAGGACTTGGTAACCTTATGGAAGCCCGCTACATATTTCTGTTAATCAGCGGGGCTCATAAGGCTGATATTGCGCAGAAGGTATTGCAAGGTCCCATTTCAGAACAGTTACCTGCCAGTTTATTAAGACATCATCCCGGTTTACGGGTATACATGGATAGGGAAGCTGCTACAGGATTAGAAGAACGTTAGCTATGAACAAAAACAGCAATATCGGAATAGACCTTGGTGGGACTAATGTCCGCGGTGGCTTGGTGACGGAAAGAGGTTTGTCCCATATCTTAAATCAGCGTATTCACGGAAGTGGTTCGGTTGAGGAAGTATTGCAGGGGCTGTTCGGATTTACTGATCAGTTGATCAGCAACTCTGTGGCTTCTATTGGTATTGGCGTGCCGGGACTTGTGGATGCGGAAACAGGGCTTGTTTTTGATGTGGTGAATATTCCTTCCTGGAAGGAGGTGCCTTTGCAAAGGCTTATGGAAGATCGTTATGGAATACCGGTAGCGATCAATAACGATGCTAATTGCTTTGCACTTGGCGAGTTTTATTTTGGAAAAGGGAAAGGCTGCAATTCCATGTTGGGATTGACCATTGGCACGGGCCTGGGATCGGGTATTATCATCAATCAAAAATTATATGCTGGTCGACATTGTGGTGCCGGAGAGTTTGGAATGATCGAATACCTGGACAAGTATTATGAATACTATGCCAGCGGACAATTTTTCCAGAATGTGCATGGTGTTGATGGAGAAACTGTATTTCAACAGGCAGAGGCGGGTGATGCAAATGCTATCAGGATGTATGAGGAATTGGGTGCTCACCTGGGTAATGCCATCAAGACGATCCTGTATGCCTTGGATGTTGATTTGATTGTTCTCGGAGGATCTGTACGGTATGCATGGCGGCATTTTCATAAAACCATGTGGGAGCGGATTGAGACGTTTGCATATCAAAGGGCATTGAGGGATCTGAGGATTGAAGTGTCTGAGCTTGGAAATAGCGGGATATTGGGGGCGGCAGCCTTGTATCATGATTTACACTAAAGATTGCTACATATGAAGAAGTTTATTGTTTTTTATGCGTTTGCATTATTGTTATTGGGTGGATGTTCGAGTAATAAAGGAAAGTCATCGAATGTGAAAGCAGAAACCAACGAACAATCGGATGGATGGATCTCTTTGTTTGATGGAAAGACTATCAAAGGGTGGCATACATATGGTAAAACAGAGGCAGGCACAGCATGGAAAGTAGAGGATGGCGCATTGCACCTAGATGCTTCTCAGAAGGATGAGTGGCAAACAAAAGGAGGCGGTGATCTTGTGTCTGATGAGGAATTCGAAGACTTCCATTTGCAATTGGAGTGGAAGATATCAAGGGCCGGAAATAGTGGAATCATATTTTATGTGCATGAAGAACCATCAAAGTATGAACAAACCTGGAATACAGGAATGGAAATGCAGGTCGCAGATAACGATGAGAATGAAGATGGTAAAATCAATAAACACAGGGCCGGTGAATTGTATGATCTTATACCTGCTTCAAAAGACGTCATCAAGAAGGCTGGAGAATGGAATGCAGTAGAGATTATTTCCAATAATGGAAAGTTGGATTTTTATGTAAATGGGACGCACACTTTATCTACATCACTTTGGGATGATAACTGGAAGAATTTGATCGCACAAAGCAAGTTTAATACTATGCCTGATTTTGGTACATTTAGAAAAGGACGGATTGCATTACAGGATCATGGGGCTGATGTTTGGTTCAGGCATATCAGGATAAAAAAACTTTAAGTTACTTCTTACGCAGAAGTAAAGGATTATGAGATCTTCATTACTACTTCTCCTTAAAAGCCTTTGGAGTTACACCAAACTTTGACTTGAATACAGTGGAGAAATAGGCTGGAGAGGAGAAGCCTACTTTGTAAGCAATTTCACTGACCGTTGCTTCTTCATGTTGCAAGAGGTATTTTGCTTTTTGCAGCCTTGTATTCAGGATGTAATCATTGACGTTAATGTTTAGCAATGCTTTTACTTTTCTATATAGTTGAACCCTTGAAATCGCCATTGCTTTGCATACGTCATCCACACTGAAGTCTTCGTTCGCAATATTGCTTTCCACCAGGGTTGTAAATTCATTGATGAATTTCCGGTCCAGTTTTCCAACGGTTTGCGTCTTCAGGTTGGAAGACAAATCTCCGGTAAAATGTTCTTTCAACCGGGCCCGGTTGGCCATCAGGCTTTTGATCGTTTGTTCTAAAAAATGCACATTGAAAGGCTTTGTAATGTAGGCATCAGCCCTGTTCTTCATGCCTTCAATTTGCTGTTCTACACTTGATTTGGCAGTTAACAGGATAATGGGTATGTGTGAAGTGCGGATGTCGTTTTTGAAGATATTGGTCAAGGCCATACCATCCTTTCCTGGGATTACCACATCGCAGATGATCAGATCGGGTATGTTGTCGAATGCCTGCTGGAGCGCTGTTTGGCCATTATCTGCCTCCAGTATCTCATATTCTGTATTGAATTTGCGAGCGAGAAATGCGCTTAGGTCAGCATTGTCTTCAATTATTAAAATTGATTGCTCTTTCGCGTTTTTCACGTCTACTGTTTCCTGTTTTGCGACCGGGATGGATTGAAGGTCGGAAGTATAGATCTTTTCCTGTTCATATAATGCGGCCTGGTTGTATTCGCCTTCGATCATTTCTTCTTCGCACAGGTGTTCTTTGCCTAATGGCAGGCGGAACTCAAAGGTGGTGCCTTTCCATTTCTCACTGTTTACTGAAATGGAGCCTTTGTGCAGTTGGATAAGTTCTTTAGACAGTGCCAGCCCTAGACCAGAACCCTTGTAATTTTCATAGTCGCCCTGGTAAAATATTTCAAAGGCATGTTGCAGTGCATTTTGGGAAATACCGACTCCATTATCTTCTACCTTGACTACCGCTTCGTTATCTTCTTTAGTCACATACACATGTATAAAGCCATTGTCATTGGTGAACTTAAAAGCATTTGACAACAGGTTGAAGATCACTTTGTCGATCATTGTGGCATCCATCCAGATGTTTAGTTGTCGTTCATTGGTGATAAGGCGAAGGTCGATACCTCTTTTTTGAGCGATGCTCTTGTAAGATTGCACGATTTCAGAAATAAAGGTGATCAGGTCATTTTCCGAGGCCTTCAATTTCATTTTATCTGCTTCGATCTTACGGAAGTCCATGAGTTGATTAACTAGTCTTAAGAGGCGCATTACGTTTTTCTGGACAAGGGACAAGCTTTGGTTGGTGGTATAAGAGTTTTTGGTGTTCGTCAATAATTCCTCCAGAGGTCCCAGGATGAGTGTCAAAGGCGTGCGGAATTCGTGGGAAATATTGGTAAAGAAGTTGACTTTTGCTTCATTGGCGGCTTGTGCTTTGGCCGACATGATTTCCAGTTGTGCTTTCTGGTCTGAGATCTCCAGGTTTTGAAACAGGAGTTGTTTATTGATCTTCCTGTTTTCTCTAAGGGAATAGAACGCCAGTCCTCCCAGTATGATGGCAAGAGCCAGGGATAACACCATAATGTATAGGAGGGTGCGTTGATTGTTATAGATCCTTACCTGCTCTGTGATCAGGGTTTGCTGCCGTTCAATTTGCTGCTGCTGGCTGGCCACCTTGGCAGCTTGTAACTGCATGATGCGTACGTTGGTAAAGTCAATAACGGTGGTTTGCAGCAGGTTTTGCTTTTCAAATTTTTCTTTGTTCAGGATTTTCAAGGCTGTTCTAATGGCCTCTTCTCCGCCGGTTGGGTACAACATGGTGGCTGTAATGACTTTGCCTGATACTAAGTCTAAACCAGCGCCTTTACCTGGCAGACCATCTACTCCAATAATTTTGGGTTTGGTTGCCATTCCTTTTGCTTTGAACACCTCATATGTACCCAGCGCCATTCTGTCGTTTTGGGCAAAAAACAGATTGACACCAGGATATTGCCCTGGGATAGCTGCCAGTTTGCTTTGGGCTTTTTCTTTCAGCCACTCGCCGTTTACCTGTTTCACGATCTTTACAGATGGATAGTTTTTCAAAGCATCCACAAATCCATTATGTCTTTCAATGGCTGGAGATGATTTTGGCAGACCTGTCACTTCGATGATATTCCCTTGACCGTTCAGTAACTGTGCTGCATACTGGCCCGCCATTTTTCCCACTTCATAATTATCGCCACCAACATAAGCTGAGTAGAGTGGTGTTGAAATTTTGCGATCCACAACAATTACTGGGATGTTTTGTTTATAGGTTTCCTCAACAATTGGAGTAAGTGGATCTGCTTCATTAGGAGAGATAATGAGCAGATCAATGTTTTTGCTCAATAATTCTTTTACCTGTGTGATTTGTTTTTGGCTGTTGCCATCTGCCTGTTTATAAAGAAATGTAACGTTGGGATGGAAGCTCAGTTCCCGTTTCATTTCCTCCAGCATCGTTTTTCTCCAGAGGTCAGATTCCACGCATTGAGAGAATGCGATCGTGAACTGTTCCTGCTTCTTTTTGGTTGTACAAGCTGTAAAGAAAAGGATCAAAATGATTCCCAGAAAGGAAAGATAATGTTGGTAACGTTTAATAGGCATATCGCAATCGATTCGTAATCAAAAAAGTCGCGGTAGTTAGGTTTAGAAGCTGTTGGTAGTGAAGTTAACTATAATGGCTGTAAATATATAATTGTCTGGCAGTCTGCTGGTTTTTTGTCTTTTGAAGGCAGCGTTTTTATGGTACAATTTCAAAATAAATGAATACAATTTCTAAAACTAATTATAAAGGTATTCAATTTTGGCAAGCAATAGTTGTTGATTATCAGTTGTTTATATTCGGTGGTCATTTTATTCTAAAACAAAAGAAATTGAAACAGGAATAAATTGCTATTCTTCATTTTGCTTATATCATCAATTTTTAAAAATAAAATACCAACTTTGTGTCTTAGATACACATTTTTAATTTTTCTGCCTTTACTTTGCCAAGTAATGATCAGATAATTGGAACCAAATCATTAAAACGATGAGCCATGTGAAATTCAAGTATAGATCCTTGTTTCTCCGCACTTTTTTATTTCCAGAAAAATTCCATAAAAAATTTTAAACACCGGGTAAAAATGAAAAAATTTCTATTGTTGACTTTCCTTTCCTGGATCTTATTAGGCATTGCCACTGCGCAAGAATTAAAATCCCCAGGTGGTAAGTTTACTATGAACTTCGCTCTGCAAAGTGATGGATCGCCTATATATACACTTACCTATAAAGGAAAAGTGGTCATTAAGCCCAGTAAATTGGGGTTGGAGTTAAAGTACGAAGAGCCTAAGATGAAAGAAGGGGCGGAGGCGGACATGAAACAAAAAATTGCTAATCCTAAAGCTTCACTATTTGACAATTTTTCAGTAGTGGATACAAAGACTTCCTCTTTCGATGAAAGTTGGTCACCTGTTTGGGGAGAATTGAAGACCATTCGCAATCACTACAACGAAATGGCAGTTACGTTGCAACAAAAAGACACCGAAAGACGGATGATCATCCGGTTCCGCCTTTTTGATGACGGGCTTGGGTTCCGATATGAGTTTCCTTCCCAGAAAAACTTAATCTACTTTGTTATTAAGGAAGAAAGGACTCAGTTTGCGATGACAGGTGATCATACCGCCATTTGGCTGCCAGGGGATTACGACACCCAGGAATATGATTATACGACATCAAAGCTGTCGGAAATCAGGGGTTTGATGGATAAAGCAATCACTCCTAATGCATCCCAAACACCTTTTTCTCCTACGGGTGTTCAAACCTCATTGATGCTGAAGAGTACTGATGGCCTGTACATTAATATACATGAAGCGGCTTTGATTAATTATGGTTGTATGCATTTAAACCTGGATGATCAAAATATGGTCTTTCAGGCTTGGTTAACGCCAGATGCAAACGGAGATAAAGGGTATATGCAGGCTCCATGCACTAGTCCCTGGCGTACTGTGATGGCAAGTGACGATGCCCGCGATATCGTGGCGTCCAAGATGATCTATAATTTAAATGAACCTAATAAAATCAAAGAAACCTCATGGATCAAACCAGTGAAATATGTAGGAGTCTGGTGGGAAATGATCACAGGTAAATCTACATGGTCTTACACAGACGAATATCCTTCTGTTCAACTTGGGGTTACAGATTATTCTAAAGCAAAACCAAATGGAAAACACGGTGCCACTACGGCTAATGTAAAGAAGTATATTGATTTTGCTGCTCAAAATGGCTTTGGTGGCGTATTGGTAGAAGGATGGAATGTTGGTTGGGAAGACTGGTTTGGCAATTCAAAAGATTATGTTTTTGATTTTGTTACGCCTTATCCTGATTTCAACATTCAGGAGTTAAGCGATTACGCCAAATCAAAAGGCGTTAAGCTGATCATGCACCATGAATCTTCCAGTTCTGTTCGCAACTATGAGCGTCATATAGATACGGCTTATAAGTTTATGAAGAAATACGGTTATGATGCTGTGAAAAGCGGATATGTGGGGAATATTGTTCCACGAGGTGAATATCATTACAGCCAGTGGATCAACAATCACTACTTGTATGCTATTCAAAAAGCGGCTGAATATCAAATCATGGTCAATGCCCATGAGGCCGTGCGTCCAACTGGTATAGCCCGTACTTACCCGAATTTGATTGGTAATGAATCAGCCAGGGGAACAGAATACCAGGCATTTGGCGGTACCAAAGCCAATCACGTCACCATACTTCCATTTACACGTTTACTGGGAGGTCCTATGGATTATACACCAGGCATATTTGAAATGGATCTCAGTAAGGTCAATCCATCCAACCATTCGCATGTGAACAGTACCCTTGCCAATCAACTGGCGTTATATGTAACTATGTACAGTCCACTGCAAATGGCTGCTGATCTTCCTGAGAATTATAACAGGTTCCCGGATGCTTTTCAATTTATTAAGGATGTAGCAGTAGATTGGCAAGACAGTAAATACCTGGAGGCAGAACCAGGGGAGTATATTACAGTGGCCCGTAAGGCAAAAGATACAGGTAAATGGTTTTTGGGTAGTGTAAATGGCTATAATGCCCGCACTGCAACCATAACATTAGACTTTTTGGATGCAGGTAAAAAATATGTAGCAACTATTTATGCTGATGCAAAGGATGCGGATTATAAGACCAAACCACAAGCCTACTCCATCCGTAAATTGGTTGTCAATAACAAATCAAAACTATCGCAGTTTGCTGCACCAGGCGGAGGGTTTGCAGTCAGTTTTGAAGAGGGAGATAAGATTAAAAAGTAAGCATTCAATAAATGAGTTGCCGGAGTTATTTCCGGCAATTTTTTTATGTGAAGAAAAGTAAAGCATGTCGTATTTTTAATAACATCATTGACTGAAAAAGGTAAATGTAATAACCCTTTTGTCGCTCAAAATAATGCCTAATGAGAAGAATATTATTCACATTTCCAAGCCTTCTTCTATTTGCCGCCTTACATGCCCAGCAACAACCAACCCGTTTGATCATTCGGGGAGATGATATGGGCTACACACATTCTGGTAACGAAGCCCTGATCAAATGTTATAAAGAAGGAATTGAAACCTCCATTGAAGTCATCGTGCCTTCACCTTGGTTCCCTGAAGCGGTGAAATTTCTAAGGCAAAATCCAGGCGTGGATGTAGGTGTTCATTTAGCATTGACCAGTGAATGGGAGAATATTAAGTGGAGGCCTTTAACCAATTGCCCCAGCCTTACAGTCAGTAACGGATATCACAAGTAAATAAGGAATATATTGCAGACGCTTATATGTCATTTCGTATGAACAAACGATTGCTTATCTTTTTACTTCCCTTTGCAATAACTGCTTGTAAAACTTTGAAAAATACAATGGAGCACAACAATCAAACACAAGTGAAAGGTAAAATCGTTATATACCAGGTGTTTACCCGACTTTTTGGTAATACAAAGACAACCAACAAGCCATGGGGTACGATCGAGGAAAATGGTGTTGGCAAATTCTCTGACTTTACTGATAAAGCACTTGAGGAAATCAAAGGTTTGGGCGCCACGCATATATGGTATACTGGTGTGCCGCACCATGCCGTTATTCGAGATTATACATCTATAGGTGTTAGTAATGATGATCCGGATGTGGTGAAAGGGCGTGCAGGTTCACCATACGCTGTTAAGGATTATTACAATGTGAACCCTGACTTAGCAACTGATCCTGCCAAACGTTTGGATGAGTTCAAGACATTAGTTGATAGAACACATAAACATGGTTTGAAGGTAATTATTGATATCGTACCGAACCATGTTGCGCGCCAATATGTTTCTGTTCACAAGCCAGGTGGAGTTCAGGATTTTGGAGCTACTGATGATACCAGTGTTGAATACAAGCGTGACAACAACTTTTACTATATTCCCGGGCAAAGTTTCCAGGTGCCTTATGCGCCCAATGGCTATAAGCCTTTAGGCGGAGAACCGCATCCTCTTAGTGATGGTAAATTTGATGAAAGCCCGGCAAAATGGACAGGGAATGGCAGTCGCCGTGCACTGCCAAATATCGATGACTGGTATGAGACTGTAAAGATCAACTATGGTGTGCGTCCTGAAGGAACCAAAGATTTTGACACCCTGCCTGCAGAATATGCTACCAAGCAGATAGCTGATCACTATGCCTTTTGGAAGGAGAAAGTTGTGCCCTCCTCTTGGAAGAAGTTCCGGGACATTGCCTTGTTCTGGTTAAAATTGGGTGTTGATGGATTTCGCTTCGATATGGCTGAAATGGTTCCTGTAGAATTTTGGAGTTATATGAATTCAGCCATCAAAACAGCTAAACCTTCTGCTGTATTGATTGCTGAAATTTATAACCCTGCAGAATACCGTAATTATATCCATATTGGAAAAATGGATTACCTCTATGATAAGGTTGATTTCTACGACAGGACAAGGGATGTTATTCAGGGCCGTGGTGGAACTGATATTTTAGCATCCATTCAGCAGCGGTATGCAGATATAGAGCATCATTTACTTCATTTTTTAGAGAATCATGATGAGCAGCGCATTGCAAGTCCTGAGTTTGCTGGTAACCCTGAAAAGGCAAAACCTGGTATGGTAGTGTCAGCAACCATCAGTACATCGCCAACAATGATCTATTTTGGACAAGAGTTAGGAGAGCCCGGTGCGGAGCATGCAGGTTTTGGAAGTCCATCACGTACTTCTATTTTTGATTATGTTGGTGTGCCCCATCATCAGCGGTGGATGAACGGGGGTAAGTTTGATGGGGCGCAATTGTCGGCGTCTGAACTGGAGCTTCGTGACTTTTACAAAAGGCTGCTCAATTTAACCAGGAGCAGTTCTGCCTTTACTGGCAAATATGCAGATCTTCATCACTGGAACCGACTGAGATCGGAGGGATACCATAACCGGCTGTTTTCGTTTGCCAGGTGGAGTAATGATCAAAAACTTATCGTATTCTCTAATTTCAGTGATCAAGCAGGTTTCACAGGTAGTTTACATGTGACTGCTCCTGTTATTAAAGATTGGGGCTTGAAAGATGGCAGTTACCGGTTAAAGGATGAACTTTATGGAAAATTAATTGTTACCATGCAGGTGGTGAATGGAGAGGGACAGATGGAACTTTCTGTTCAGCCATTAGAATCATTGGTGCTTTCGCTTGAATAAGTTGGCTGTGTGGCTATTGTGAGCGTTTGAAAAGCTTTGGTTAATCTGTGCCCGGTATGCTTTAATATTTAAATTCCTGGGCCATGAAACTATATAAGTATTTCACCGCTTTGTGTTTAAGCACAATTATGGTTGTTCCTTTCTGTATGGCTCAAACAAAAACGACATCTAACGATTTTTCAACTAGTTTTTCCGGGCGCAAATGGTGGAAAGAAGCCGTTATATACCAGATTTACCCGCGTAGCTTTAAAGATAGCGATGGAGATGGAGTCGGTGACTTGAAAGGTATCATTTCCAAACTTGATTACATCAAAAGTTTGGGTGTAGATGCAGTATGGCTGAATCCTATCTATTCTTCTCCGAATGATGATAATGGTTATGACATTAGCGATTACCGCAACATCATGAAGGAGTTTGGAACGATGGAAGATTTCGATGCAATGTTGAAGGGCATGCACGACCGTAATATTAAGCTGATCATGGATTTGGTTGTCAACCACAGCAGCGATGAACATGAATGGTTCAAGCAATCCAGAAGTTCCCGTTCCAGCCCATACCGGAATTACTATCATTGGTGGGATGCAGAAAGAGGTAAGCCGCCCTATCGTTATAGCTTGTTTGATGTCAACCATGATGCATGGATGTACGACTCGTTGACCAATGCTTATTATCTGCACTATTTTTCTCGAAAGCAACCTGATCTGAATTGGGAAAATCCCAAGGTGCGCCAGGAGGTTTTTGATATTATGAGATTTTGGGCAGATAAGGGCATTGATGGTTTCAGGCTCGATGCTTTTCAATTTGTAGCTAAAGACACTACTTTTCCTTATTTCCCCAAAGGCTTTGAAAAGAATTTTATTCAATATTATGCCATGCAGGGGAATTTGCATGGATACCTGCAGGAGATGAATAAGGAGGTGTTGAGTAAGTATGATGTTATGAGTGTGGCGGAGGGCGCAGGAAACACTTTTGAAGACGCACACAATTTAGTGGATGAAGATCGCCATGAACTGAACATGGCTTATGCTTTTGAGGGTGTAGACATTGCTAAGATGGAAGGATATAGCCTCCTACATTTTAAAAATGTGTTCAGTAAATGGGATAGTGCTTTTGCAGAAAAGGGGTGGTTAGCTATATTCCTTGCTAATCATGACCAGGCAAGACTGGTCAGCAGATTTGGAAACGATAGCCCTGCATTCAGAGAGGTGTCTTCCAAGATGCTGACTACATTTATTTTGACCATGAGAGGCACTTCTTTTTATTATAATGGCGATGAGTTGGGGATGGCCAATGCCGGATTTGAAAAAATAGAAGATTTCAGGGATGTACAAACTCTGAACGAATACCAGTATCAAAAGAATACCGGGGGAGATTTGAATAAAGTTATGGCTCGTATCAAATTTGGAAGCAGGGATAATAGCCGGACTCCATTTCAGTGGGACAATTCAGCCAATGCGGGTTTTACAACGAGTAATCCATGGATAAAAGTAGCTTCCAATTATAAAACAATCAATGCTGCTGCTCAGGAAAAGGATACTAATAGCTGTCTGAATTACTTCAGGAATTTAGTGAAGTTGCGAAAGGAACAACTGGCTCTGGTGTACGGCAAGTATACATTACTGGATAAAGGCAATCCCGCTGTTTATGCTTACACCAGGGAGTGGGAAGGAATGAAGTTGCTGGTATTGCTTAATTTTACCAATAAAACTGCCAGAACCAAAACTGGTCTCAACCTTGCCTCATCAACTGTATTATTGGATAATTATAGTAATCCTTCCAAAAACGGAGTTTTAAAGCCTTTTGAAGCTATTATTTACGAGGTGCATTAAGTATGTGTTCAATAGCATGTCATAAATAAAACTATTTGGGTACAGAGTTTGAGCCAGAAATAAATTAGTTGTGTTATTGAAACCAGGAAATGTAAGTTCAGCAATTCCAATCTATTCTATGCAATTGTCTTCAACTTAACCACTAATTCATTAAATCCCTTGCTTTATGAGTGATTGCGCTCTACACCGTCTTGCTGTTCTCCCTGTATTTTTGCTCCTTATAACTCAAATTACCTTAGCACAAACAAAAACAGTGAGTGGTCTGGTCACTGATACTTCGGGAGCAGGTTTACCAGGTGTAACCATTACTGCAAGAGGGGTTAATGGAGGTACAATTACAAATACCACAGGAAATTTTATTTTAACCATACCAACCAATGTAGTCACACTGGTCTTTACTTCAATAGGTTTTCAGCGGCAAGAAGTAAGCATTACTGATCAGTTAAACATAACCGTGACTATGCAGACAAGTGCTATTACAAGCCTTAATGAAGTTGTGGTCATTGGTTATGGTACGCAACGAAGGCGAGAGCTTACAGGTTCTGTGGCTACGGTGGGTGCAAGAGATTTTCAGCAAGGTGCAATTACTACTCCGGAACAATTGATTGCGGGAAAAGTAGCGGGTGTTTCTATTATTTCAAATAATGGTGCTCCGGGGGCTGGAAGTACGATTCGTATTCGGGGCCTGGCTTCTTTAAATGCCAGTAACGATCCCCTGATTATTGTCGATGATTTACCATTGGCCCCTGCCAGATCTACCAGCGGTACATCGGCTATAGCAGGTTCTCCTGATCCGTTGAGCTTAATTAACCCCAATGATATTGAGTCTTTCACCATTTTAAAAGATCCATCATCTACTGCTATTTATGGTTCACGTGCTTCCAATGGAGTTGTTATCATTACGACTAAAAAAGGAAAAGTTGTTAAACCTGTTATTAATTTTAATACAAAGTTTTCTGTTTCAGAGGTATACAGAACTGTTGATGTTTTTTCTGTCGAGCAGTTCCGTAATTATGTTGATACAACTGGTACCACTGCTCAAAAGGCTTTAATGGGAAGTGCTGCAACAAATTGGCAGGATGAAATTTATCAAACTGCACTTACTACCGATAATAATGTAAGCATTACAGGTTCCCTGAATCAATTGAATAAAATGCCTTATAGAGTTTCAGCAGGCTATTTATTCCAGGAAGGTATTCTTACTACTGATGAGTTAAAACGTACTTCTGGTGGTATTAGTTTAAGCCCCAGGTTATTTGCCAATCATCTTATCATCGACTTTAATTTAAAGGGTGCGATCAGTAAATGTCGTTTTGCTAACAGGAGTGCCATTGGCGCTGCTGTAAACTTTGATCCAACACAGCCTGTAAATGTTACAAGTCCGTTTGGTAATTATTTTGAATGGGCAACCATAGGTTCGAACGGAGTGGTTACCCTCAATCCTAATGCACCTCGCAATCCTGTTGGGCTACTCCGTCTGAAATGGGACAAGAGCACTGTTGAGAGAAGTTTTGGGAATGTACTGTTTGATTACAGTTTTCATTTTTTACCAGACCTTCATGCTCATTTAAATTTAGGATATGATATTGCGAAAGGTGAAGGTACTATATATGTACCTGCTGAAGCAGCACAGAGTTGGGCTACCCAGGGCATGAATAACGAGTATTCGCAACGTACCAATAATAAAGTAGTAGAGTTTTATTTTAACTATAATAAGACAGTCGACGCCATTCGAAGCAATATCAATGCAACAGCTGGCTATGGATACTATGACAACAAGACAAAAAATTATAATTTTCCAAGCTTTAGTGCAAATGGTGATACGATAGCAGGATCTGTACCGATTTTCCCCTTTGATATTCCAAGGAATACGTTGATCTCTTACTACGGCCGTTTGATCTATACGTATAATACCAAGTATATAGTGGCCGCCTCTATCCGTACAGACGGTTCTTCCCGTTTTGCTCCGGACGTGCGTTGGGGTGTTTTCCCTTCTGTAGCTTTTACATGGAGAGTAAAGGATGAAGCAATCCTGAAAAATTCAAAAGCACTTTCTGATTTGAAACTTCGGTTGAGTTATGGCGTTACGGGTAACCAGGAAAATATTTCCAACTATTCTTATTTGTCAACTTATTCATTGAGTCAAAATGCTTCCCAATACCAGTTCGGTAATACTTTTTACAGTATGTTCACGCCCGCAGCTTATGTTTCTGACATTCAGTGGGAAGAAACTGATGCTTATAATGTAGGGCTGGATTATGGCTTTATCAATAATCGCATTGTTGGAAGTGTCGAGTATTATAATAAGAAGACCAAGAATCTTTTAGGGCCTGTTAATATTCCGGTAGGCTCGAATTTTACGAATCTTGTTACAACTAATGTAGGCAACCTCACCAATAGGGGATTTGAATTTAGTATTAGTGCTACACCTATAAGGAAAGAGGATTTTACCTGGGATGTAAGTGTTAACTACGCAAATAATAAAACCGAAATTACCAACCTTTCCCTTACTGCTTCAAAAGACACCACTTTCCTTGGCTTTCCTGTTGGTGGTATTACAGGTGCTACAGGACAGAACATCCAGATTCATACGGTTGGTTATAGTCCTTTTGCATTCTTTGTGTTCAAGCAATTGTATCATGTAAATGGAAAACCTATCGAGGGCGCGTATGAAGATTTGAATCGTGATGGAATTATCAATCAAAAAGATCAGTACCGTTTCCGGTCTCCATTTCCCAACCATATTTTAGGTTTCAATACACAGGTTACTTATCGAAAATGGAGTCTGAATACAGTATTGCGTGCCAACTTCGGGAATTATGTGTATAATAATGTAGCGTCAAACCTCGGTGTTCAAAGAAATCTCCTGAATCCAAGTGGTGTGCTTGGTAATGCGCATACAGACATATTGAAAACGGGCTTTATCAATAATCAGTTTCAATCAGATTACTATATACAGAATGCTGAATTTGTTCGGATGGATAATCTGGGTATTAACTATAATGCCGGTCATGTATTCCATAATGAGATCAATCTGCTTTTACAACTGAATTGTCAGAATGTGTTTGTGATTACACCTTATGAGGGAACAGATCCTGAGATTTATGGTGGCATCGATAATAACTTTTATCCCAGGCCAAGGATATTTACTTTGGGTGTGAATCTTGATTTTTAATGTCTCGTTTTATAAAGTAAATGCATGCCGTATGAAAAACAATTTATTAAGAATATTTGTTTTTGTTGTAGTTCTAACAGGCATTTTTACTTCCTGTAATAAAGATTTGGATCGTACACCAACGAATGAAACAACTGCCGATGCTGCTTACAGCTCCGCAGAAGGTTATAAGCAGGCATTGGCAAAAGTGTATGGCAGTTATGCATTAACCGGCAGTTCCGGACCAAACAGTACCGATTTAGGTGGTATAGATCCGGGCACCTCAGACTTTTTACGTTTATACTGGGTTGCGCAGGAAATAACCACAGATGAAGCTATGATCATTTGGAGTGATCCGGGCTTGCCTGAATTTCATAACCTGAACTGGAGTTCCAGTAATGTTATGCTAACAGGTTTGTATAACAGGTGTCTTTATCAAATTACCGTATGCAATGAGTTTATAAGAGAAGCTTCTGATGGCAAATTAAGTAGCCGGGGCATAACAGGTACAGCTGCGGATTCTGTTCGTTTCTACAGGGCTGAAGCTCGTTTTTTAAGAGCGTTTCAGTATTGGGTAGTTATGGACTTATTTGCCAATCCGCCATTTGTAACAGAGACTGACCCTATTGGATCTTATTTGCCAAAACAAATCAGCAGGGCCAATTTATTTAACTATATAGAATCTGAGTTGAAGGCGATTGAAGGAGGGATGATTGCGCCAAGGCAAAATGAATATGGCAGGGTTGACCAGGCCGCAGTATGGGCGTTGTTGGCCCGGTTATACCTGAATGCAGAAGTTTATCTGGGCCAGGGCAATGGCAGGTTTACTGATGCAATTACATATGCCAGCAAAGTCATTAATTCCGGCTATACGTTATCTCCCAACTATAGATATCTATTTTTAGCGGACAATAACACTAATAATAATGAGATTTTATTGCCCATTAATTATGATGGCGTGTTTACACAAAATTGGGGTGGTACAACATTCATCATTAATGCTGCCATCAATAATGAGTTAAACCCGCCTGCTTTTGGGGTGCCTACTGGAGGGTGGGGTGGTATGCGTAGTACTAAAAATCTGCCATTATTGTTTGGTGATTATAGTGGCAATACAGACAAACGAGCCATGTTTGTCGGTTCTACCTTGGAAATCACAGATCCTTCGGTCTATAAGCAAGGTTTGGCTGTTGTGAAGTTTAAAAATATCACTTCTACTGGTGCTACACCATCATCAGCTAATGGAACCTTTGCCTCTACAGATTTTCCCCTTTTCCGTTTAAGTGAAATGTATCTGGTTTATGCAGAGGCTGTATTGAGAGGAGGTGCCGGAGGCAGCATGACGACTGCTTTGCAATATATCAACTCGCTTCGCACCCGCGCTTTTGGCAACACAGGAGGCAATCTAAATACATTGACCCTGAATGACATCCTTGATGAAAGAGGCCGTGAATTATATTGGGAAGCATACCGCCGCACCGATCTGATACGTTTCGGCATATTTACCAGTGCGTCTTATTTATGGCCCTGGAAAGGTGGAGTGCAGGGCGGAAGAGGTGTTGATCCTAAATATAATATTTTCCCAATACCGGCTACGGATATTATTGCTAATCCCAACCTGGCACAAAATACCGGGTATTGACCCTAATTTATGCCTTTAATGTCCTTTTATATTTTAAAAAATTCTTTTATCAAAGTTTGTTTAATCGATTAAACAAACCACTATATTTGTTCTGAAATCAAGATTGAGAGATTATTAATAGTTAATCACAGTAAGCTCAATTACTATTCTGTTGATCATTAAATCAGCAGTTAGCCATTCGGAAACCAAAATGCTTATTGATTATGTAGCGTATGACTGTTTGTTCATGAGCCTGGCTTGGACCTATATCTGGTAGTATCGCTTTGAGCTGCATACAAACTTCTAGCGTTTTTGTGATTATTGATACCAGTAAGCCTCCCTTATGTTTTTGGATTTAAAACTATTCCCTTTCCTACGGGTACCATCTGTTGATATTTAATCATATGTAATTCTCTGTGAACTATATTCTATGGAAAAGAAGATAAAGCGCATAGCAGTTCTGACTTCTGGAGGGGATTCCCCGGGCATGAATGCCGCCATTCGGGCGGTGGTACGCACCGGCATCTACTACGGACTGGAGGTCTATGGCATCATGCGCGGCTACCAGGGGCTGTTGGAAGAAGACCTCTTCAAAATGGAGTCCCGCTCGGTGGCCAACATCATCCAAAGGGGGGGCACCATTCTGAAAAGTGCCCGCTGCAAGGAATTCTACACCCCCGAAGGCCGGAAAAAGGGCTATGAGGTCCTCAAGAAAAATGAAATCGACGGCCTGGTGGTCATCGGGGGGGACGGCTCCTTCAAGGGGGCCTTGAACCTGAGTAAAGAATACGACATCCCCTGCATTGGTCTGGCAGGCACCATCGACAAAGACATCGCCGGCACCGACTTCACCATTGGCTTTGACACAGCGGTCAACACCGCCATTGAAGCCATTGACAAGATTCGGGATACCGCCGATGCCCATGACCGCCTGTTCATTATTGAAGTAATGGGTAGGGATGCGGGCTACATTGCCCTGCATTCGGGCATAGCCACGGGGGCGGAGAACATTTTGATCCCCGAGCGGAAGACCGATGCGGAGGCCATCATCACCTCGCTGCAGGAGAAGGAAAGAAGAAAGAAGCTGGTCAACATCATTGTGGTGGCCGAGGGGGATGAGTATGGGGGCATTGAGCTGTACCGCCTGATCAAGGAACGGCTGCCCAACCTGGACACAAGGTTGTGTACTTTGGGGCACATCCAGCGGGGGGGCTCCCCTACGGGACTGGACCGGCTGATTGCCTCTCGGATGGGTTATCATGCGGTGGAGTGTTTGTTGGAGGGCCGCTACAATGTGTTTGTGGGCATCCTGAACAACCGGATGAACTATGTGCCCCTGGAGCAGGTGGCCAAAAGGAAAGGTCGCATAGCCGAAGAGTGGATGAAGGTGGTGGAAACCCTGTCCACATAATCTGAACCTGGATTAAATAAACCAATACAATCAATCAAATAAATCAATCAACAAACTTTAAAATCAATTAAAAGACAATGAAAAAATACCAAGCTGGTGTTTTATATGGCAAAGAGCTGGAAGCACTCTATAAGGATGCCAAAGAGAATGGGTTTGCTTTGCCTGCAGTAAATACCATCGGCACCAATACAATCAATGCTACCCTGGAAACAGCTGCCAAAGTAAATTCTCCTGTTATTATCCAATTCTCCAACGGCGGAGCGCAATTTATTGCAGGTAAGGGTATGCCTAATGACAATCTGCAGGCCAATATAGCAGGTGGCATTTCTGGTGCCCTGCACGTACATAATGTTGCTAAATATTATGGCGTTCCCGTGGTGTTGCACACTGACCATGCCGCCAAAAAGTGGCTGCCTTGGGTGAGTGGACTGATTGACGCGGGTGCCCAATTCTTTAAAGAAAAAGGACAGCCTTTATTCTCTTCCCACATGTTGGACCTTTCTGAAGAACCTATTGAAGAAAACATTGAAACCTCAGTGAACTTCTATAAGCGCATGGCGCCCTTAGGTATGGGCATTGAAATCGAACTGGGTGTAACCGGTGGTGAAGAAGATGGTGTGGATAACAGTGGAGTAGAAAACGACAAATTATATACCCAGCCCCAGGAAGTGGCCTATGCCTATGAACACCTGAAACAGGTAGGTAATCTATTTACCATTGCTGCTGCTTTTGGTAATGTACATGGTGTGTACAGCCCTGGTAATGTGGAGCTGAGGCCCATCATCCTGAAGAACAGCCAGGAATACATCCGTCAAAACTATGGTACCGGTGAAAAGCCTGTATATTTTGTGTTCCACGGCGGCAGCGGCTCTCCTCAGCGTCAGATCAGGGAAGCGATTGAATATGGTGCTATCAAAATGAACCTGGATACGGATCTGCAGTGGGCATTCTGGGAAGGCATTTTGAACAACTATAAAAAGTATGAAGACTTCCTGCAAGGACAATTAGGTAATCCTGAAGGTGCTGACAAGCCCAACAAAAAGCACTACGATCCCCGCGTATGGCTGCGCAAAGGAGAGGAAAACTTCGTAAAAAGATTGACACAGTCTTTTGAAGACCTCAACTGCATCAACAGAAACGCATAAATAAAATAAAGTTTGTTTCACCTGCGATTGTGCAGGTGAAACAAAATACCTGGTAACAGCATCACCGCCTCTTCGAGGCATCATTATAAAACGAAATCCGATGATATTTTTCTTAAAAAAACATTTAGTAAAAAGTTATGTCAACCAAAAAGAGGAAGGGCAAAGCGGTACAGCAAGAAAAAGAAGTACAGCAGGAGGCTGCCCCGCAGGGACCTACTTCCTCCCTACAAAACACAAACAGTATGAGAGTTACAAATCTTCAGGAGCTTTCGCAACGCATTGACCAGATTCGTGCAGCGCAGAAAAAGTATTCCACCTATAGTCAAGAGCAGGTGGATGAGATCTTCCGTCAGGCCGCCATCGCTGCCAACAACGCCCGCATCCAGTTGGCTAAAATGGCCGTAGCCGAGACCGGGATGGGATTGGTCGAAGACAAGGTGATCAAAAACCACTTCGCATCCGAATACATCTACAACCAGTATAAAAACGAAAAAACCTGTGGCGTCATTGAAACCGATGAAGCCTTCGGCATCACCAAAATAGCAGAACCTATTGGCGTGATCGCTGCCGTGGTGCCCACCACCAACCCCACCTCCACAGCTATCTTCAAGGCCCTCATCAGCCTCAAAACCCGCAACGGCATTATCTTCTCTCCCCATCCAAGGGCAAAGAAAAGCACCATTGCCGCCGCTCAGCTTGTCCTCGATGCTGCCGTGAAAGCAGGCGCCCCCGAAGGCATTATCGGCTGGATCGATGAACCTTCCGTAGAACTCTCCCAACTGGTGATGAGCAAAGCTGACCTCATTTTAGCCACCGGCGGTCCAGGTATGGTGAAATCCGCTTACTCCTCCGGTAAGCCTGCCATTGGAGTAGGCGCCGGTAACACCCCTGCCATCATTGATGAAACTGCCCACCTCAAAATGGCCGTCAACTCAGTCCTTCTGTCCAAAACCTTTGACAATGGTATGATCTGCGCCTCCGAACAATCCGTCATTGTAGTAGAGGAAGTGTATGAAGAAGTTAAAAAAGAATTTGATGAAAGAGGGGCTTACCTGCTCAAAGGTGATGAACTGGATAAAGTAAGACAAATCATTTTGGTCAACGGTGTGCTAAACGCTAACATCGTGGGTCAGAGTGCCTATAAAATTGCCAAACTCGCAGGCTTTGAAGTGCCCGAAGCGACCAAGGTGCTCATTGGTGAGGTAGATTCTGTAGAGCATGAAGAGCCCTTCTCCCATGAAAAGCTCTCCACAATACTGGCCATGTACAAGGCTAAAAACTTTGATGAGGCACTCAGAAAAGCCGTGCGCCTCGTAGAGCTGGGTGGCTTTGGACACACATCTGTGCTCTATACAGATCCTGTAAAATCTATTGATCGCGTGGAACGCTTTGGCGCTGCCATGAAGACCGGTAGAACCATCATCAACATGCCTTCATCTCAAGGGGCTATTGGTGATATCTTCAACTTTAAATTATCTCCTTCCCTTACTTTGGGCTGTGGAAGCTGGGGTGGTAACTCCGTTTCAGAGAACGTAGGAGTAAAGCATTTATTAAATATTAAGAGTGTGGCCAACAGAAGAGAAAACATGCTATGGTTCCGCGTACCCGAGAAGATCTACTTTAAATATGGCTGTATGCCGGTAGCCCTCAGGGAGCTGAGAGATCTGGGCAAAAAGAAAGCATTCATTGTGACCGATAAGGTGCTTTATGAGCTGGGCTTCATTGAACCAGTGGTTAAAGTACTGGAAGAGCTCGCAATCGACTACAAAATTTTCTTTGATGTGGCTCCGGATCCTACCCTGGCTACTGCCCGCAAAGGAGCAGAGGAAATGATCTCCTTCCAGCCTGATACCGTGATTGCGCTTGGTGGTGGCTCACCTATGGATGCAGCCAAGATCATGTGGGTGTTGTATGAACATCCGGAGGTGCGCTTTGAAGACTTGGCCATGCGCTTTATGGACATCAGGAAAAGAGTGTATCCCTTCCCGCCATTGGGTGAAAAGGCAATGTTTGTGGCCATCCCAACATCAGCAGGTACCGGTTCTGAGGTAACACCTTTCGCGGTGATCACCGACGAAAAGACTTCTATTAAGTATCCTTTGGCTGACTACGAATTAACGCCCGACATCGCCATTGTGGATGCAGAGCTAATGATGAAAATGCCTAAGGGCTTGACATCCGCTTCCGGTATTGATGCCCTCACACACGCACTCGAGGCTTATGTGTCAGTACTGGCCTCTGAGTATACCAATGGACTGGCCCTGGAAGCCATCCGGCTGATCTTCAAGTACCTGCCTGCAGCCTATAGCGAAGGCACTACCAATATAAAGGCAAGAGAAAAGATGGCCCATGCGGCCACCATTGCCGGGATGGCGTTTGCTAATGCATTTTTAGGTATTTGTCACTCTTTGGCCCACAAGCTGGGGGCTACCCACCATGTGCCACATGGAGTAGCGAATGGCATGTTGATCACCGAAGTGGTGCGCTTCAATGCGGTGGACAACCCAAGAAAGCAGGCTGCTTTCCCGCAGTACAAGTATCCCAATGCAAAATGGAGATACGCCCGTATCGCAGATTATTTGCAGTTGGGTGGAACTACCGATGCTGAAAAAATTGAATTGCTCATTGCGGCTATTGAGGATCTGAAGGTGAAGGTTGGTATTCCGGCTTCTATCAAGGAGTATGGCATTGCCAAAGAAAAGTTCATTGCCACTTTGGATGATATGAGTGAACAAGCCTTTGATGATCAGTGTACAGGAGCTAATCCAAGGTATCCCTTGATTTCTGAGCTTAAACAGCTTTACATCAATGCTTATGAAGGTAGGGCTCCTAAAACAGAAGCCGTATTGGAAGTAGCAGAAGAAGCCGTGGATGCTTAATTATAAGACAGAAGCATAGCATAGTGCAACAAGAGGGCGGCAGCCCAAAGTGCTGCTGACCCTCTATTTAAAAAGAGTTCACTCTTCATTTTCATAGAAAAACAGCACGCCTTTCCGTCTCTACGGAAGGGCTTTTTTATTAACTATCAGCAACTTTTAGCAATTATCTTAACAATTGATTAGTTTAATCGTTTAAGCTATACCGTATCTTTGTATTGAAAATTAGAATAGAACAACTACTAACAGAGGTCAGAAAGCCAATCGTTAGTTTAATATATTGTAAGAATTTTCATATGGCAAGCAATCGTTAGACGCCTCTTGTTTCTACAAGGGGCTTTTTCTTTTAGTATATGATCTGAAGTCAGTTTGCTTGTTACTAAAACTGAAACAATATTGGAATAATTGGATACAAAAATGAAACCCAGATAAGTTATTAATATAAGCATGTTATTTAGGGGTTTGAAAATCAATGTTTTGTATTTTTCTTAACGATTTCTTCTCCATACAAGGTTTTGATACAAAATTGCTAGGGTTCCGCAGGTCTGGAGGTGTAAGATTGCTGGAAATTTTGCTTGTCGTATGAACAAAAGAAAAGTTTTCCTGTGGAGCCTGATTGTTGCTTTAGGCGGCTTTTTGTTCGGATTTGACACTGCGGTCATATCTGGTGCGGAACAATCTATCCAGAAATACTGGAATCTTTCGCCTGTCGAACATGGTTTAACTGTTTCCATAGCTTTAATAGGTACTGTTCTTGGTTCCCTTTTAGGAAGTATTCCTTCTGATGTATTGGGCAGAAGGTCTACCCTCATGATCATTGCTGCCCTTTATCTTCTTTCTTCTCTAGGTACTGCCTTAGCCACTAACTGGTATTTATTTCTACTATTCCGTTTTGCAGGAGGATTAGGCGTAGGTGCCTCTTCTGTAACTGCTCCCGTATATATATCTGAAATTGCTCCAGCGCAAAAACGTGGTAGACTGGTGGCCTTATTCCAATTTAATATTGTATTAGGCATTGTGTTTTCCTATTTATCCAACTACTTGATTGGGCAGGAAGGTGCGACTGCCTGGAGGTGGATGTTAGGTGTACAAGCTTTCCCTTCTTTATTATTCCTGGTATTGCTTCAACTTGTGCCTGAGAGTCCTCGTTGGCTGATTTCCTATAAAGGCAAAATCGAAGAAGCCAGGGCTATTTTACAAGTAGTAAGCCCTGATAGTTATAATGCAGAGGTCGAAAGTATTAAAAATACAAATCTGGCAGGGGAAGCTCAGGGTTATAGTAGCAATTTACTTTCGCGCAAATACAAATTCCCCATCTTTTTGGCAGTAACCTTTGCGGTATTTAACCAGTTATCTGGTATTAATGCGATTATTTATTATGCACCTCGCATTTTTGAAATGACCGGGTTGGGCAGAAGTTATTCTCTTTTGTCTACCTTAGGTATCGGTGCAGTGAACTTTCTGTTTACACTTCTTGCTATCAACTTCATCGATAAAATCGGGCGCAGGAAACTCATGTTCATTGGTTCTTTAGGACTTATCGCCACTTTGGGACTAGTAGCACAAGCCTTTTACGCTAAAAACTTTAATGGCTGGGGTGTGACGGTCTTCCTGTTGGTTTACATTGCTTTTTTTGCTTTCAGTCAGGGCGCGGTAATATGGGTGTTCATCTCTGAGATCTTTCCTAACCATGTGAGAGCCAAGGGCCAAACATTAGGCGGTACCACACACTGGGTGATGGCAGCCCTGGTTGCCTTTTCTTTTCCAATGCTGGCAGAAAAACTGGGCGGCGGCCATACATTTTTATTCTTCTGTGTGATGATGGTCCTGCAACTGCTTTTTGTCTGGAAGGTGATGCCAGAGACAAAGGGAAAATCGCTGGAGCAAATTGAACAGACACTGGTTCTGCATTAATGGTTAACGAGTAATGAATCATCACTGATTACTCATGAACTCCGTACAGATTTTTAAATGCTCTAAAACTCTAAATCATGAAACCTTCTTTATTACAACGTGATGTGGTGTGTTTTGGTGAAGTGCTCTGGGACATTTTACCGGATAAGGCACTTCCGGGTGGTGCGCCCATGAACGTTGCTTATCATTTGAAAAAGCTGGGGACAAACCCGGCAATGATTACCAGGATTGGTAAAGATGAATATGGCGAAAAGCTGGTGGAACTGCTTTCTCAAAACAATATCTCTACAGATTATATCCAGGTAGATGACAACCATTCCACAGGGCTGGTGTACGCTAAGTTGAAAGCTCAGAATGAAATGATATATGACATCGTACAACCGGCTGCCTGGGATTTTATTCAGTGGGATGACCAGTTAAACGAATCCGTAAAACAGTCAAAATTTTTTGTTTATGGTTCACTTACCTCTCGTGATCAGGTATCCAGAGATACGCTTTACAAATTGCTCGATATCGCAAATGCCAAAGTTCTGGACATCAACCTTCGGCCACCGCACTTCAACCGTTCGCTGGTTGAGTACTTATTGGGTAAGGCTGATATTTTGAAGCTGAACAATGCTGAACTGGAATTGATTACCAGTTGGTACAGCAAATTTCTGCACGCAGAAGACAGAATGAAGCTGTTGCAGGACCGCTTTCATATTGAAACAGTGGTTGTGACCTTGGGTGATGAAGGGGCAATGCTGCTGGAAAACGATTCAGTGAGCCGTCATCCGGGTTATCATGTACAGGTTGCTGATACCATCGGCAGCGGTGATGCCTTTCTTGCTGGTTTTATCCATCAAATCATCAAAGGAGCAGCCAGTCAGCAAGCTTTGTCCTTTGCCTGCGGTGCCGGAGCCCTTATAGCCTCCAAGTCGGGCGGATGTCCTCAATATGAAACTTCTGAGATCCACGCCATGATGCATACTTATTCAAAACAGCAATCCATTTCATCAATTTAAAAACTTCAATTATGCGAAAGCTTGTCTATTTACTGACTGTTCTTTTGTTATCGCTTTGCGCGATTGCACAACAAAGAACAGTTTCAGGAAAAATCACAAACACTACAGGTGAGCCACTTGCAGGTGCCAGTGTTGCAGAAAAGGGAACTTCCAATGCCGCCTTAACAAAGGCAGACGGTAGTTTCGCTATGATTCTTACTACTGCAGATCCTGTACTGGTTGTTTCATTTATTGGGTATGAAAAGGAGGAGACGGTTGTAGGAAATTCGGCCGAACTAAATATTCAACTGACACAACAACCCAAAGCCTTAAACACGGTAGTAGTTACCGGTTATTCTTCACAACGGAAAGCAGATCTAACCGGGGCGGTTTCCGTAGTTAGTCTCTCTGAAGTAAAGGACATCCCTACCGGGAACCCTATGCGGGCCTTACAGGGCAGAGTTCCCGGCCTTTATGTTGAGGCAACAGGGCAACCTAATGGCAGTAACAGTAAAGTGTTGATCAGGGGGCTGAATACGCTGGGTGATCCCAATCCGCTTTATATCATTGATGGGATACCAACAAAGGATCCGATGGTGTTTGGCAGTATCAATCCAAGCGCCATTGCATCTGTACAAGTGTTAAAAGATGCCTCTGCCGCATCTATATATGGTGCCAGGGCTTCGAATGGAGTGATCATTGTTACAACAAAGGATGGAAGAGGACGGGCTGGTCAGGAGCGGGTAAGTGTTCAATTCAACGCTAGCGTTTCAACACAAACTGAGAAACCCTGGCGGGAAGACGCACTATCTTCCGAAGGAAGGGGACGAGCGCTCTGGCAAGCGGCTGTAAATGACAAAACCAATCCCAATAACGCCATCTATACATACGACTGGAACGGCGATTACAACAATCCTGTTCTGAATAAAGTAAATATTGCTCCATATGTAGGCGGAGATACGCTCCAGCCTGCAGGTAATACCAATTGGCAGGATGCCAGCTATGAAAGAGCCATTATTGAACAGTACGACCTTTCTCTAACAGCCGGAACGAACAAAAGCAGTTTACTCGTAAACCTTGGGTACTATAAAAACACAGGTATGCTGGTATATACACATTACCATCGCTATACTACCCGTGTTAATGCTTATACAACTTTTTTAGACGGCAAAGTAAAGGTTGGGGAGAATATACAATTGGCAAGATCATCAGAGACCCTTGCCTCTAATGACTTGGGAGGCGTGGCTACACCTGAACTGGCCGTAACATTAGCTCCAACTATCCCTGTATTCAGAACAGATGGAACTTATGCTGGTCCTATAGGAGCCGGTTATTCAGACAGGAATAATCCTGTTCATATGCAGTATATCAACAGGTGGGATAAAAACAACAGGTTGAATATATTGGGTAATGTGTATGCTGAAATCACACCTGTTAAAGGTTTAGTTCTAAGAACGAGTCTTGGTGCCGACTATACCAATTCGTTATTTAAAAACATAGAGCCTGCTTTCGTGGAAGGTTTTTTAAGTAGGTCGGTAAATAGCTTGTCAGAGCAACAGGGTAATGACATTACATTAACATGGACCAATACGGCCAATTACCAGTTTACATTACAGAACAAGCATAAACTCAATGCTTTGTTAGGGACAGAATCTATCCGCGAAGATTTCCAGGGCTTTGGCGCATTTAGGGAAGGATTTGCTGTAGAAGATGAAGATTATTATGTTCTGGATGCTGGTACAGGGCGAAGCACCAATAATGGATCGGCTACTGGTTATCGCTTGTTCTCTTTGTTTGGTAAAGTCAATTACGCTTTTGGAGACAAATATTTGGCATCAGCCACTTTAAGACGTGATGGATCTTCCCGCTTTGGTACCGAAAACCAATATGGCTTTTTCCCGGCTTTTACCCTTGGCTGGAGAATTAATAATGAAGAATTCTTTAAGAATATCGATTACGTTTCCAACCTTAAACTGAGAGCAGGTATTGGCCGTGTAGGCAACCAGGAGATCGGTAACACTGCCCGCTTTGGCTTGTATCAAACGAACTATGGAACCTTGTATAATAATGGCGTTGGTTTCCCGGGGCAATGGTTGAATGTAGGTTCTGCCTATGATCTTAACGGGCTCAACCAGGGTACCCTGCCTTCTGGCTATGTACAAGTACAGGGCGAAAATCAAAACCTGAAGTGGGAGTCAACAGACGAATTGAATGTGGGCGTGGATTTCGGTTTATTCAATGAAAAAATAACCGGTTCGTTTGATTATTTCACCAGGAAAACTAAAGATATATTAATCCAGCCACCTATTGCAGGTGCTGTTGGTGAAGGCCGCGTTAAGTGGCTGAACGGTGCTTCGAAGAACAATAAAGGTTGGGAACTTCTGTTAGGATACAATAATAAAATTGGTGAATTAAACTATAGCATCAGTGGTAATGCCGCCCATTTTAAAGATAGAATAACCGAGTTGCCGGAAGAAGTGCGTACTGCCTACCCTGGCAATGTGGAGAAAACCATTGTTGGCCACTCACAGCTTTCTGTTTTCGGTTATAAAACAGACGGTATTTTCAAAAGCCAGGAAGAAGTGGATAAGCACGCAGCCCAAACAGGTAAAGGTATTGGCAGGATAAAATATGTAGACCTTAATGGTGATAATAAAATAGATGCCCTCGATCAAGACTGGTTAGGCACATTGTTACCAAGCCTTGAATATGGTTTCAGGATAGACCTTGACTATAGAAACTTTGATCTGTCCATTTTCGGATCTGGTGTAGCAGGTAAGACCGGCTTTGATCCGGCCAGGCAGTTTAATTCTTTCGCCGCAGTGAATCAAAACAATGGTCCTGGTGTTCTGGATGCCTGGACGCCGAAAAATCCAGATTCGAACACCCCGATGTTATCGCTTGTGAATAGTAATGATGAATTCAGGACTTCTGATTTCTTTATGGTCAATGGTTCGTATTTCAAATTAAGGAATGTTCAATTAGGATATACCATGCCAAAATCAGTTACTTCCAAGGTAAAAATGGAAACATTGCGTTTCTACTTTATTGGTCAAAACCTTTTTGCAATCAAAAGCAATGAATATTTGAGTAAAGATCCAGAAAGGATTGGCGGATTCGCAAACTGGCCTCAACCTACTACGTACACTCTTGGCGCTAACCTGACTTTTTAACATTTAAACAGCTATTAATCATGAAACATAATTTCATTAAGATATTATTGGTATCAGCAGTTGTATCGTTTGCCGGCTGCAAGAAATATCTTGATTTTGAACCGAAAGGTACACTAACAATAGACCAGCTTCAGACTCCTGATAAAGTGGATGCATTGGTAACTGCTGCCTATGCTGCTATTGGAAATGATTTTTGGGATGGCTCAATCACTAGCATGTGGGCTTATGGAAGCGTTCGTTCAGATGATGCGTATAAAGGCGGTGGCAGTGTTGGCGATGTTGGCGAATACAATACTTATGAGCAATATAACCTGGTTACCCCCACCACAATTGGTAATGCAAACAACACATGGACAAGGGCTTATGGCGCTATTTCCAGGGCAAATTTTGCGTTGCAGCAATTGGAGAAATTAACGACAGCTGAGATGTCCAATAAAGCAGTACGCCAGGCTGAAGCGCGCTTCCTGCGAGGCCATATGCATTTTTTCCTGAAGCTGCTCTTTAAGCACATTCCTTATATTGATGAAAAGCTTTCAGAAGCTGAAATACTAGCTACATCTAACCGCAAGTATTCCAATGATCAATTGTGGGATAAGATTGCTGAAGACTTTCAATTTGCAATTGATAACTTACCGGAAACGCAGTCTCAGGTGGGCAGGGCTAATAAATGGGCCGCTAAGGCTTATTTAGCCAAGGTGCGCTTGTACCAGGCATATGAACAGGATGAGAACAATAATGTAACAAATATTAACAAGAACAGGCTTAACGAAGTGGTTAATTTGACCACAGAAATTATCAATTCTGGTAAATACAGTTTGCAGCCTGATTTCGCGGAGAACTTCCTGTTTGGGTTTGACAATGGGCCTGAATCCATCTTTGCTGTCCAATTCTCTATTAACGATGGAACAAGTATTGGTCGTTTAAGTATGGCTACCAGTCTCAATTATAGCCTGGCGCCCCAGTATGGTTGCTGCTGGTTCCACATTCCATCCCAAAACATGGTGAATGCATTTAAAACAGGTTCTAATGGTCTGCCTCAGTTTGATTCCTTCAATGATGTTGCGTTGACAGATGCTGATCTTACTACGAATGGAGCTCCAGTTGATCCTCGTATTGATCATACAGTAGGTATACAGGGACATCCTTTTAAATACAATCCAAATATTCGTTACGATCACAGTTGGGAACGGATTGCAGCCTTATATGGTAGTTTTGGAAACATGAAAGAGCAACAGGAAGCTACCAGTCCAAGTTTTAAAAAAGTAGGACCTTTCTATGGAAGCGCAAAAAACATCGACATTATCCGGTATGCTGATGTGCTTCTTTGGAAAGCTGAAGCTTTGATTGAGTTAGGCAGGCAGAGTGAAGCCTTACCGCTGATTAACCAAATAAGAGCAAGAGCTAAAAGCAGCACGCAAAGAACACGATTGGCAAATGGTACAGCTCCTTCCAATTATCGGATTGAGGATTATAAGGATGGTGTCAATATTAATTGGACACAGGCCAATGCCCGTAAAGCTTTACAGTGGGAAAGGAGACTGGAATTCGCGATGGAAAGCCCGCGGTTTTTCGATCTGGTGCGTTGGGGTATTGCAGCTGAAACATTGAACGCATACCTTGCTGTTGAAAAAACAAGGAGAACGTATCTTTCTGCTGCCAAGTTTACCAAGGGCAGGGACGAATATTTTCCTATTCCGCAAAAGGAAATTGATTTTACCAAAGGTGTATATACACAGAACCCGGGTTATTAATAGTAAATTGCTGATCTCAATTCAGGCATTCTTAAATTGCCGGAGTTGAGATCAGTAAAATTTTCTTTTATCATAACGATATGCAACCATTATGAAGAAAGAATTTTCAGTGATAAAATTCATCCTTGCATTGTTCGCAGCAGTATTATTGTTTTCTGCAATAGCAAGTGCTCAGACTTCTGTTAAATCCAGAAAGCTTCCGCCATTTAGGATCATGCAAGCAAATGGGAAATTGTATAAAGCAGAAAACTTGCCTGTAGGGAAACCTATTTTACTAGTTTATTTTTCCCCGGATTGTGATCACTGTCAAAAGTTAATGAATGAATTCTTTAAAAGTGCTGAAGATTTTAAGAAGGCATCAATTGTTATGATCACCTATCTACCTGTGGATCGGGTTGCTCAATTTAACAAGGAATATGAGGTTCAAAGATTTTCCAACCTGGTAGTTGGAACTGAAGGGATGACCTTTCTTGTGCGTAACTATTACAATTTAATGGAAATGCCATTTGCTGCTTTGCACGATAAAGATGGAAACCTGGTAAAATCTTATACCAGGAATGTTCCCTTAAAGGAGTTGTCAAATAGTCTTTATCAGCTGAAATAGAAAGCCTTACACCTTATTCCTTTCAAAAGATATTTACCTTATAAACCTAAACATTATGTATGTAGAAACAAATAAAACTGGTGGAACAGCTTTAGAGACAAGTGAAACTCCAAAAGCAACAGGTTATGCTGTCCGGGCTTCTCTGATTGCAGCCTTAGGTGGCTTTCTTTTTGGCTTTGAAACTGCCGTGATTTCGGGAGCAGAGAAAACCATTCAGGAACTGTGGCATCTGAGCTCCGGCTGGTTGGGGTTCACAGTTGCGTCTTCTCTAATTGGAACAGTGATCGGGTCTATTATTGCAGGAATTCCTGCACAGCGTTATGGAAGAAAGAAAGTATTGACAGTGATTGCGTTCATGTACCTGCTATCAGCTATGGGGTGCGCCTTTACTCCGGTCTGGAGCCTGTTCATCATGTTTCGTTTTATTGGAGGTGTAGCAGTGGGAGCCTCTTCTGTTGTAGGGCCGATGTATATATCTGAAATTGCTCCGGCAAAGATCCGGGGCAGACTTGCCGGTTCCTTCCAGGTCAATATAGTAACCGGTATTTTAATTGCTTACCTGGTGAATGTATTATTGAGAGGAGTTGGTGACGATGCCTGGCGATGGATGTTAGGAGTGATGGCTGTACCTGCATTATTATTTGCCATTTTGTTGCGCACCATTCCTGAAAGTCCGAGATGGCTGGTTTTGAACAACCGGGATGAGGAAGCCCGTGCCATCTTCGCCAAAACAGGTGAACATAATGCTTTAGCGCTTATCAAAGAAGAACATGAACTCAGTAGGCATGGCACGAAAGAAAGTCTGTTTAATGGTAAGTACAATAAGCCAATATTATATGCTGTATTGTTGGCCATGTTCAACCAATTGAGTGGGATCAATGCGCTGATTTATTATGCACCCCGCATTTTTGAAATGGCCGGTTTTGATAAGGCCAATGCTTTTCAACAATCTGTATATATTGGCGCTGCAAACTTGTTGTTTACATTGATTGCCATGAGTGTGATCGATAAGTTTGGCCGTAAGAAACTATTGTTGATCGGCGCTGCCGGTATGATTGTTTTCCTGGCACTAACGGCCTTTGCATTTAACAGTCCTGGTGGCGGTGGTGCTGCGGTGATTGCATACCTCATTGGATTTATTGCCTTCTTTGCTTTTTCACAAGGTGCTGTGATCTGGGTTTTCATTTCCGAAATATTTCCCAACTCGGTCCGTTCACAAGGTGGTTCACTTGGCAGTTTTACACATTGGATTATGGCGGCTTTGGTTTCATGGACGTTTCCTGTCATCGTGGAAGGTAGTCCAAAAGGAGGCTTTTATTCCTTTATATTTTACAGTGTAATGATGCTGCTCTCCTTCATTTTTATCTGGAGGGTAATGCCGGAAACCAAAGGCAAATCACTGGAACAAATACAGAAGGAACTGGGCATTCAATAAAGATTAAATACACCCTTAGAATAATAATCTTATATGAAAAGAAGTAAATTATTTATACTAACAATACTGATACAATTTGTTTTTTCTGGTGCTGACGCACAAACATCTTATGCGGAGCCGTACCGGCCTCAAATTCATTTTACGCCAAAAGAAAAGTGGATGAATGATCCCAATGGTATGGTATATCATAATGGTACTTACCACTTGTTTTATCAATACTATCCGGGAGCTACTGTATGGGGGCCCATGCATTGGGGACATGCTACCAGTACTGATCTCATGCACTGGCAACACCAACCCATTGCCCTGTATCCTGATACTTTGGGATATATATTTTCCGGTAGTGCTGTTGTGGATAAAAACAATACCTCTGGCTTTGGCAAAAATGGACAGATACCTTTGGTAGCTATCTTCACACACCATGACACTACAGGAGAAAAGAAAGGAAGAAATGATTATCAGAATCAAAGTATTGCTTACAGCCTCGATAATGGAAAAACATGGACAAAATATGCGGGTAATCCGGTCCTGAAAAATCCTGGTATTGTTGATTTCCGTGATCCTAAAGTGATGTGGTATGAGCCACAGAAAAAATGGGTGATGACATTAGCCACAAAAGACCGCATCACCTTTTATTCTGCTCCTGATTTAAAAAACTGGAAGAAAGAAAGTGAGTTCGGCGATAAGCTTGGAGCACATGGTGGTGTGTGGGAGTGCCCCGATTTATTTCCACTGGATCATAATGGGAAAAAGACCTGGGTGCTGATTGTAAATCTAAACCCTGGTGGCCCTAATGGCGGCTCTGCAACACAGTATTTCCTGGGCGATTTTGATGGTACAACCTTTACCCCTTCAGATACCGCTACCCGTTGGCTGGATTATGGTCCGGATGAATATGCCGGTATCACCTATTCTAATACAGGAGGTCGAAAAATATTCCTTGGGTGGATGAGTAACTGGTTGTATGCAGATAAAGTGCCCACAGAAAAATGGAGAAGTGCCATGACTATACCTCGGGATCTGGGGTTGAAACAAATAGACAATAATTTACTGGTTGTATCAAGCCCCTCAAAAGAGTTGACCAAAATACAATCCAAATCTGTTGCGCTTCAAAATCTAAATGTTACAAAACCATTTGACCTCTCGACAAAAGTTGGACAAGTATCTATTCCTTGCCGCATTGATCTGAACATGGATAAAGCTGCAGACTTTTCAATAGTGCTTTCCAATGATAAGGGTGAAGAAGTGTTGATTGGATATGATCATAACAACAGTCAGTATTTTATTGATCGCACTAAATCAGGTAAGGTTGATTTTCATAAGGAATTTGCAGCCAGGCATGTTGCACCGCGCTTTTTAAAGAACAGCAAAATGGATATGACGCTAGTGGTTGACGTAAGCTCAGTTGAAATGTTTGCCGATGATGGCTTGAGCGTGATGACAGAAATATTCTTTCCAACAAAGCCTTTCAATAAAATAAGCATTCAATCTGCAGATGGTGTTTTGATCAGAAAACTCAATTATGCACAGCTGAATAGTACAATGAAGTAAAGGAATGGGAGATATAGCACATTAGACATGAAAAAGAGCGTTATGATTATCTAACGCTCTTTTTCATGTCTAGCTTATGTTATAAAAGTTTCAAAACTTCATTTCCAGATCCTTTCTATCCCCGAGTAATTGAGTTCTTTAATATTGAGCCCATTTGCAGATTTGATAGAAATCTTACTCAAGGTTTTATTTACGAAAAAGATATCCGTCATAATAGTCAATCCGTTATCAGCAAATAACTCTACGGAAGCAGCATCAAAAAGTAAAGTTACATCTGTATGATTGTCTTTAGTTAAACGAGGTGCAATGTGTCTTTTGCCAAAACCTTTTTCAAAGTCAGTTTTACCGGCCTTTGTCCTATCGATGTAATACTGGTTGGCTTGTTTATCAAAACCTACAACCACTTCTTCACCCCGGTCATTTGATAAAACAATAGAATATTCCTCTATTTGTTCGCTTGCTAATTGGAATAGAAGTTTACCCTTAAAACTTTTTATATCTGCTGGTAAGTCATAACTTCCTTTTACATCAACATTCTGCATTGATCGAGTATTAGTAACTATTTTATCCAATTCTTTTACTGGTGCAGATGTTAGGAAAATAATGTTGTCTACAGTTTTTAAACTTAATTTCCTCGGAAAAGTGTAGGCTCCCCGCCAAGGTTGTGTTGGAACCTTTCCTGCATATTGCCAATTACTCATCCATCCAATAGCAATGGCTCTGTTCTCCATATTGGAATAGGTCACTCCCGCATAATTATCAGTTCCGTAATCCACCCAACGGATACCTGTTTGAAGTATTGTAAAATATTTGCCATCAAAGTTACCTATGAAATACTGGGTTGCAGAGCCGCCATTGGGGCCTCCTGGGTTCATACTTACTAATAATATCCACCTTTTATTGTTTGTATTACCATCTACAGGCAATTCGAAAAGATCTGGACATTCCCATACGCCGTCATGAGATCCTATGGCTTGTCCAAATTCACTCTCTTTTGTCCATTCTTTTAAGTTCTTTGATGACCAGAATTCTACATGATCTTTAACTGCTAATGACATGATCCACTTTTGACTTTCCTTGTGCCACATCACTTTAGGATCCCTAAAGTCATCAGGAATTTGATCTCCTACTTCATTTTTAATAACAGGGTTTTCTTTATATTTTGTCCATGTCCTCCCTTTATCAGTACTATATGCCATGCTCTGTTGCTGCTTGGGACTAGTACTGGTATAAAATGCTACCAATGAATTGGCTCCAAATCCGGCAGAGTTGTTTTTGTCTACAACTGCACTTCCTGAAAATATCATCCCTAAACTATCACTGTCAGGTACAATTGCTTTCGGCTGTTCTTGCCAATGAATCAGGTCCCTGGAAATTGCATGTCCCCATGACATATTGCCGAAAACATTTTCATAGTTATCGTGCTGGTAAAACAAGTGATATTCCCCATCAAAATATACCATACCATTAGGATCATTCATCCAATTTTTTTGAGGGGAATAGTGAAATTGAGGTCTATGCTCTTCCTGGTAAATGTTGCTTTGCACTGACTGTTTATTCACCTTGCAAGCACCTATAACTAAAGCAAGGCCTAAGGGTAGTAGTAAACTGCTCTTTTTCATTATAACAAGAATTGTTTTAGGCAAAATAAATTCCTGCATTATTCTCCTTTTTCAATCCTGTTTCATTCTGTTTTAAAATTATTGCAGCTTGCAGGAAGACTAGCTTTTATCTTAAGAGTGTATATTATTTTCTGCTCGTTTTTGACTTTGAATTTCACATCAACAATAAAGTATGTGAATAAATTAAAAAGAGTGGGTACTCTTCATTGTTGGATGATACAATTTTAAAACATTGAGTTACAGAATCGAAAGACTGTTTAATTATAGTATTTATTTTATTTTCATTTGTTGTTGTTAATCAATAGTGTATAGGTTTTAACGTGTCGTTATGATAAAAGAATTTTTTGAAACAATAATGGTTAGTCAAGTGTCAATGGCTGGAGTAAAATTGCTTCATGTTTCCCTGCTATATGAAAAAAACAACTACTTGCCTTAGTATCAGTTTATTCTTAGAAAAGTTCAGTGTCTTAATTTTTGTTTTTGCCATTTTTGTTTTGATCGCTGCTGCAAGTTGTAAAAAGACTGTAATTGAAAAAGTTTATGAATCTAAGGACAGCAGCAATATCAATTCTCCTGAGTTCATAATCACAAATTTCGGTGCAAAGGGCGATGGCAAAACAGATTGCTCGAGCATCATCAATGATTTGATTCTGAAAATGCCGGCAGCCGGAGGTACTATTGTAATACCTGAGGGTGATTTCTTACTCAATAATCCGATAGTTGTCAGCAGGAATTTTATCACGATCCAGGGCCTGAATCCAGGTTTGCGTAGTAATGTAGACATTGGGAGTTCTGGCGTGCAGCAGCCTGGAGGAGGGAGTAAGTTGCTACTAGGAAATACTGCAATAGGCATTCATGTGCCTTCACAACCTGATGTCAATGGCCGGAAAAACAGAATATCAGGTCTGGTAATTAAAAACCTGCTGATTTCTGGTGGTCAGGGTACAAAAGGTACGGGAATTAGTATTGTGCAGGATAATGATGGCGTTCGTATCGAAAATGTTATTGGCATTAATTTAAACATAGGAATTTATGCTGAAGCTGCAGATGCTATGATCATTAGTACATGCTGGATCTCTGAATGCAGAAACAGCATTGAAATGAAGAATGGGATTCAGAATATGATCACAAATTGTCAGCTTGGTGCCCAGCCCAGTGGCATTACTGTGAATTTAACGAATCAGGAAAATTTCAATTTTACATCTAATCACGTGTACCCGGATGGTGATGTGAACCTTCAATTGAACAATACCCGTTACGCAAATATTTCCTCCAATAATTTTCAGAGCTATTATGTGGGCATGATTGAAGTGAATGGCGGCCATTCAAACCTGGTGAGCAGTAATGTTTGCTGGTTAAGAGTTCCTGGAGATACTGCCAGGCAATTAAGAGGAAAACTGAATGATTATGGAGTGATCAGGGTATCAGGTGACAATCATCTCATTAGCAGTAATTCAATTGCCTGCAATTGGGCGAATCCATCCAGCAACCCGGTTACCATTCGATCCGAAAGTGGATCTGGTAACCGCTATCAAAATCTAAAGATCAATGATGTCTCAAGTTCAAGAGTTTTTTATGTAAATGAAACCTCTGAGATTTTTAATTGTGTTCCCTACTCTAAGGTATATGTGGATGGTGATGTCTCAAAGGTGTATGTCAAATACTGAATGTATCATCCGTAATATTTTTTATCAATCAAAAATCAACTATTATGCGAAAGCTTGTCACCTCTCTTTTAGCGATTCTGCTTGCCTTTAATACATGGGCACAGGAAAAAAAGATCACCGGAAAAATAACAGATGGTGAAACAAAACTGCCTGTTGCGGGTGCAACAGTAACTGTAAAAGGTACTCAAATAGCTACACAGACAGGTCCTGATGGAAGTTATTCACTTTCCATCCCCAATCAAAATGCAATATTGAATATTACTTATGTTGGAATGGAAACACAGGAAGTTCAGGTTGGAAATAGATCCAATTTATCTGTAGCACTTCTTCACTCCACTACTAACCTTAATGAAGTGGTGATAACCGGTTACTCCGCTGAAAAGAAGAAAGATATTACAGGTGCAGTCTCTGTAGTTAAGATGAAAGACGTGGCATCTATTCCTACTGGTAATGTGATGTCAACATTACAAGGCAGGGTTCCCGGTGTTAATATCATTTCTGATGGAACCCCAGGTGGTGTGGGCACAAGTGTTGCTATAAGAGGTATCACTACCATCAACAACAATACCCCATTGTATGTAGTTGACGGCGTGCAAACCCGTGCCAATATCGCCACTTTGTTAAACGCGAATGACGTAGAGTCTATTCAAATATTGAAAGATGCTGCTTCTGCTTCAATATATGGTACGCAGGCTGCCAATGGCGTGATCATTATTACCACCAAGAAAGCCTCCAGGCACCAAACAAAAGTTGACTTCGATGCTCAGTTCACTGCTCAAACTTTTCATACAGGTATTGCTATGCTGAACGCCCAGCAATGGGGAGATGTTTACTGGAAAGCCTATCAGAATGATGGTGTGCAACCCAGGCACGACCTTTATGGTAGTGGCCTAACACCTGTGATTCCGGAATATATTGATTTGAAGAAAACTATCCGCTCCGGCAATACCAACTGGGCAGATGAAGTATACCAGACTTCATTACAGCAAAACTATAATGTTGGTGTTTCTCGGGGAGGTGAAAATGGATCTTCAACCTTTTCCCTTAACTATTTTGATCAGAATGGATTGATTAAAAATACCAATTTCACTCGTATCAACGTTCGCTTCAATTCTGATTACAGTTTTCTGAAGAACCACTTAAGAATTGGCGAAAACATAAACATTAGTAAATGGAAAGAGAAATTAAAACCGGCTGGTATAGAGGAACTGACCATTGCCCAACATCCCCTGATCCCGGTTTATGATATCAATGGAGGATATGCCGGACCAACCCAAGGCTTAGGCGATAAGCCCAACCCAATTCGTCTATTGAATGAAGCAAAAGACAACAGGAATGACCAATGGCGCATTTTCGGTAACATGTACTTCGAGGCAGAACCCCTAAAAAATCTGGTATTCCGTTCCAACTTCGGTTTGAATTACAGGACCGGATTTTATTCCACCTTTAGTCCCAAATGGCAGGAAGGTGATCGTACAGTTGATAAAAACAGTTTGACCACCAGGAATGACAATGACAGGGAGTGGATCTGGTCCAATACGCTGGCATACAATGTAAACCTGAACAAACATTCTATCAACGCACTTGCTGGTACAGAGGCAAAGGAAACAACTAGTGAGTGGTTAGAAGCCAATCGTGAAGATTATTTGATCCAGGCTCTTGATTACAGGTATTTAAGTGCAGGTGGTGGTAAGCAAACAAACGGAGGACTTGCTTCACGCACAGCCGTTACTTCTTATTTCGGAAAAGTGAACTATGCTTTTAACAACCGTTACCTGCTTTCTGGTACAGTAAGACGGGATGCTTCTTCAAGATTTGGTAAGAACAACAATGCAGGGGTATTCCCAGCAGTCTCTGCAGGTTGGCAGGTTAGTGAAGAAAACTTCTTAAAGAATGTAGATTTTATTTCTTCACTGAAATTAAGAGCCAGCTGGGGGCAAAATGGTAATGATCTGCTGGATAATGAAGCTACCTATACCAAATATGTGACCAGCCTGGTGTTAGCAGGATATGATTTGAGTGGTATCAACCAAGGTGTTATTCCGAGTGGTATCATCAAGGACCGCACAGGCAGCCCAAATGTGAAATGGGAAGTGACAACGCAAACCAACTTTGGTATGGACTTATCCATATTGAACAATCGTCTTGCACTCACACTGGATTACTATTTGAAAGATACCAAAGACATGCTGATTGACAGACCTTACATCGCGATTATGGGTGAGGGTGGTTATATGGCATACAATGGTGCTTCTATGAAAAATAACGGTATCGAAGGTGTCATAACCTGGCGTGACCGCATCAATAGTAAATTGAGTTATGATGTAAGTTTTACAGCTACGGCCTATAAAAACAAGATCACTTCTTTACCCGAAGACATCTACTATACCTGGGGTGGAGGTAATGGAAGGGATCAAACAATTGTAGGACAACCTTTCGGTTCCTGGATGGGATACAAAACAAATGGCCTGTACCGCACACAGGATGAATTGGGTGACGGCATCAATCAGCCAGGAAAGGGATTGGGAAGAATCCGTTATGTGGATGTAAACGGCGATAAGATCATCAATGATAATGACCGTGTATGGTTAGGTTCTGACCAGCCTAAATTCATCGGCGGCTTGAATGTTGGGCTTACATACAAGTCTTTTGATTTTGCCTTCTTCCTGAATGGAATGGTAAGGGATGCATGGAATAATTCCAAATACTATACTGATTTCTTCCAGCTTTGGACAGGGAACCATGGTACAGCCCTTTTAAATGCATGGGATCCTACTACTAATTTCAATTCAAGCATACCTGCATTGACCGCAGTCAACAGAAATGATGAAGGAAGGGGCTCTGATTACTTTATCGAAAGTGGCTCTTACGTTAAATTGAAGAACATTCAACTGGGATATACGTTACCCAGGAACTTATCTGATAAACTGAAGATGAGAAACATGCGGGTTTATTTGCAAGGACAGGACCTGTTTACCATTACCAAATATTCCGGTGCTGATCCCGAAGCTCTTGGCTATCTCTATCCTATACCCCGCACCTTCACATTTGGATTCAACTTCGGATTTTAATTGTTAACCCACCAACAAACAAAAGAACTATGAAATATAGCTATATACTACTTGCAGTAATGTTGTTATTTACTGCCTGTAAAAAAGATTTTTTGGATAGCAAACCACAAGGTAAACTGAGTGATGAATTATTAAACACACCTGATGGTATTGAAGCCCTTTGTGTATCAGCCTATGCCGCACTGGCAGGCCCTGAAGGTGATAATTTGGTTTTCCTTTCACCTACCACCAATTGGATCTATGGCGATGTAAGAGCAGAAACTGCTTACAAAGGAGGAGGCGGTATTGGTGATATCTGGGAATATCATGCCTTTGAAACTTTTACAGGTGTTTTTGCTACCAATGGCTTGTTAGACCGTAAATGGTTCCATTTATATCGTAGTGTAGAACGCGCCAATAATGCCATTCGCAGATTAAATGCAGTAAGTGAAGCAGAAGTCCCTTTAAAGAACTCTCGTTTGGGAGAAATGAAGTTTTTGCGTGCACACTACTTTTTTGAATTAAACCGTTTGTTCAATAAGATCCCTTACTTCGATGAGAATGTGGCTCCCGAAGATTATGTAAAGATCTCTAATGATGAATTTACACGTGACCAGATTCTGGAGAAAATTGCCAAAGAACTGAGCGATGCAGCTGATTTACTTCCTGTAACCCAACCACAGGCAGGACGTGTCACTAAGTATGCAGCCAAAGCTTACCAGGCAAAAGTAACTTTATACAGAGCTTATCAACAAAACGTGCAGAACCAAAAAACAAGTGTCGATGCCAATTTGATGAACCAGGTGATAGCGGTATGCGATGAGGTAATAGCCAATGGGGGCTATGGCTTACTAGATGATTTTCAAAAACTATCAATGGCAGAATATGACAACGGCAAGGAGTCTGTATTTGCTGTTCAATATTCAAAAGGTGACGGAACACCTAATGGCCGCATCAACTGGAGCAATTTGCTCAATGCCCCAAAGGGGCCTGCTTATAGCGGCGACGGCTTCTTCCAGCCAAGTCAAAACCTGGTAAACTCCTATAAAACAGATGCCAATGGCCTTCCCCAATTTGATACTTACAACAAAAGCAATTTGATGACCGTTCAGGATGGTTTTACAAATAGTGTTGATCCTCGTTTAGACTTTACAGTTGGTCGTATCGGCATCCGCTGGAAGAATTTCACGGTTTCGCCATATGCTGAAGACTGGGCTCGAGAGCCTGCTACTTATGGTTATTATGCAACTAAAAAATTTCTGGTATCTCCTGAATCACCTTACATGGTGAAAGGTTGGCCTTGGGGTGGCTCAGCCCTCAACTTTACTATCATCCGTTATGCTGATGTATTGTTATGGAAGGCAGAAGCATTGATTGAATTAGGGCGTCAGGACGAAGCCGTAAACTTGATCAATGAAGTACGAACACGGGCAAAAAGTAGTAAATACGTTCTGGCCTGGAATAATACGAGTGCTACTGATTACGCTGCTAATTACAGGATTGATAAATATCAGCCAGGTGTGAATTGCGTATGGACTCAGGATTACGCCAGGAAGGCTTTACGTTTTGAGCGCAAGCTGGAATTGGCTATGGAAGGAGAACGCTTCTTTGACCTGGTACGTTGGGGCATTGCCGACCAGGTATTGAATCAGGAATATTTTGCCAAAGAAAAACAATTAAGAACATACCTGAAGGATGCCCAGTTTGTTAAAGGACGCGATGAATACTTCCCGATACCTCAGGCACAGATCAATTTTTCTGGTGGTCTGTACAAGCAAAATCCAGGATATAATTGATAACAGGAAAAAGAGTGTCATGAATCTGAATAACCGTTTATTACGAAACATCTTCATTATTGTTGCTTCCGCAATCAGCTTTTGTTTCAATGCAGAAGCACAATATACCTGGAGTTTTGATGGAAGTGATCCTTTGTCGTCACAAGACGGGAAGTTTTCTTTCAAATTAAACAGTGTAAGAAGCTGTCCTGAATTGACCGAAGGAATCAAAGGTAAAGGTTTGCGAACTGATGGTTATACAACCTGGTTGAGTGGCAAATTGAAAGAGGTTAATAGCATTTCTGGTTGGTTTGCTTTGGAGTCTTACCCAACTGACACTGCCGCATTCTTGGGGGTAAAGGACCTTGCCACCAATACTTCAATTGCTATAACTGTAGACAGGTTTGGTGCACTGCTCGTTGGAACCGGTAAGAAGAATGCTTATTCATATATATCCACCCAACTTCGGGTAGAAAAATTTAAATGGATGCATCTGGCCATTTCAGAAAGTAATGGTGAGGTGTGGCTTTATGTCAATGGCATAATAATGCCTATAAAACTTTCGCTGCCACAATCATTTAATGGCAGTGAACTGATGGTAGGTAAGGATTTCAGGGATAAAAAACTGAGAATCTATGGCCTCACTGTAATAAATGGGATCGTTGATGAATTGAAGGTCTCTGATAAAGCTATTGATCAGCGTACATTACAACAGGAGGTTGTTGCTTATTCGGGAAAGGTTCCTGTTCTGGCGATACCGGAATGCAGGTTTAAAGATGATTTCAACAGGCCCAAATACCATCTGTTGCCAGCCGCTAACTGGACAAACGAAACTCATGGTCTGTTTTATTACAAAGGCTTGTACCATATTTTCAATCAGAAAAATGCATCCAATTTATTTCTTGGCCAAATCAACTGGGGACATTTCAGCAGTCCGGACCTGGTGAACTGGACAGAACATAAACCTGCATTAACTCCAGAGCAGGGATATGATGAAAACGGCATATGGTCTGGCCATGTTGTTGTAGATGATCATGGGATGCCTACCATCATTTATACGGCAGGAGGTAAGCGGTCAACGGCTATAGGCCTTGCATTTCCTAAAGACTCTGACCTGATTGATTGGATAAAATATAACAGGAACCCTGTTTTGCCGGCACAACCCGCAGGTTATTCAAGAACGGATATGAGGGATCCCTACGTTTTCAAAGAAGGCAATTACTGGTATATGATTGTTGGCTACGGCCTGGTAGAAAATGAAGTGGAAAAAGGGACTGTATTATTGTACAAATCAGATGACCTGAAAAGTTGGAACTTCCTTCATCCTCTATTTGTTGGTGATCCGGCCCATGACAGTTCTGGGATCTTTTGGGAAATGCCGGTATTTAGGAAATTGAACGACAAATACATCTTGCTGATCAATAGAGTTCCGCATAAAGGCATTCCAGCGGATGCTTTGTACTGGGTAGGAGATTTCGTAAATGAAATGTTTTTACCTGATCAAAAAATACCTAAGCATCTTGAGATCATCAACCAAATGCTGTCACCTTCAGTTACCTATGATTCAGAAGGAAGAACAACAGCCATTGCCATTATCCCGGACCTGATCACTTCAGAAGCCGCTTATGAAAATGGCTGGACGCATTTGTACAGTATGCCACGGACATGGACTTTGAAGAATGGAAAGATTTGCCAGCAACCACATCCTGTTTTGCGATCATTGAGAGCAGAGGAAAAACCATTTTCTTCAACAAATATTCCATCAAATCAGCCTTTATTATTGAGTAGTGGAAAACATCAGGAGGAAATTGATATAACTATTGATCCTAAGCATTGCAAGAGCTTTGGATTCTATATTGGTAAGCACCCTGAACAAAAAGAGTTTACTAAAGTTTATTATGATTTTGAAAAGCAGCAATTTGTAGTTGATAAGAATCATTCTTCATTAAGAAAAACAATTCCTGCTAATAATAATTCTGGAACTTATTCCTTGAAAAAGGATGAGAAAGTAAACATCCATTTGTTCATTGATGGTTCTGTAGTGGAGGTATTTATCAATCATGAAGATGCATTCACTACACGGATATTTCCATTGTATAAAGAAAGTAATAATATAGAACTATTTTCTGAAGGAGGTGATATTCAACTGGTAGAGGGAAGAGCTTGGACATTGAAAAAAAGTCAGAATAGAAGTGACTTCTAATTCTAGTCTAGCTTTAAAACTTTAGGTATTAGTTAGAAAATCGTTCATATGGCAATCGATAATAGGCCTGTTGTTTCTACAACAGGCATTTTAAATGCCCAGGAAGGATTTGTAATCCATATCTGGTTATCTTCATTAAGGTATTTAGCGTCAAACAAAAAATTAAGGAACACATTTTCTCAAGCTTATGATACAAAAAATATTACTGGCCGCCTCGGTAATCCTATTCACACATTTGCATGCGCAGAAAAAGATGATCATACCAATTGAAACCCAAAATAATGCATTGGTATTGCAAGTGGATACAGGCAATCGTGCTGGCATCATTTACTTTGGTAAAAAGCTGGCCAATGCATCTGAATACGCATTGGTTCCGGGTATGTACAAAAGGGGAGATGATTATTCCGGTATTCTGAATGCAGCTTATACACCCAGTGGATCCCGGAATCTTGTAGAGCCTGCCATTGAAGTAACCCATGCCAACGGAAACACCTCTCTTGATCTGCAGTATGTAAGCAATAACAAGCAAAAGGTTGATGATAATGTATCAATTACAACTGTGTTGTTGAAAGACCCACAGTATGCTTTAGAGGTGACTCTTTTTTATAAAACATATTTTAAGGAAGACGTAGTAGAGCAATGGTCTGTAATAAAGAATAAAGAGAAAGGAGCTGTTACCCTGCAAAAGTTTGCGTCTGCTAACCTGTATATTTCTGCTAATAACTATTGGTTAAAAAGCTATCATGGTGATTGGGCTAAGGAGGTTAAACCGGAAGAAGTTCAGTTGACTCATGGGATAAAGGTGCTGGATACAAAGTTGGGTACTCGTGCTAACCTCTACCAACCCCCGAATTTTATCGTATCGCTGAATGGGCCAGCCAAAGAAGATGAAGGTGATGTTTTACTTGGTTCAGTTGAATGGACAGGTAACTTTCGTGTCGACCTTGAAGTAGACCCATTAAATAATCTTAGGTTGATCGCAGGTATTAATCCATTTGCTTCCGAATACAGTTTGCAATCCTCTCAGGAGTTTGTTACACCTGCTTTTTTATATACATTTTCCAATAAAGGAACAGGCGATGCCAGCCGGAAGTTGCAGCGTTGGGCCAGGTCCTACAAAGTACTACAAGGTAATGGCTCCCGAATGACCCTGCTGAACAACTGGGAGGCCACTTTCTTTGATTTCAATGAAGATAAACTGTCTAGGCTGATCAAGGATACAAAAAAGTTAGGTGTAGATCTTTTCTTATTAGATGATGGCTGGTTTGGCAATAAATACCCGCGTAATAGCGATAATGCTGGTCTTGGCGACTGGCAGGAAAACGTGCAAAAGTTGCCGCATGGTATCGGATTTCTGGTAAAAGAAGCGCAAAACACCGGCGTAAAATTTGGTATTTGGGTAGAACCCGAAATGGTGAATCCAAAAAGTGTTTTGTATGAACAGCACCCTGACTGGGTTATTAAGCAACCCGGCAGGCCTGAGTATCTATACAGGAATCAACTGGTGTTGGACTTGAGCAATCCAAAAGTGCAGGACTTTGTATTTGGTATATTGGATAATTTATTTACCAGGAACCCTGACATTGCTTTTATTAAGTGGGACTGCAATGCCGTCATCTATAATGCTTATTCATCTGCTTTTCAAAAGCAGTCACACCTGTATGTGGATTATGTACGCGGATTGTACAAGGTCTTAGACAGGGTGCGTGCAAAATATCCAAATGTACACATGATGTTATGCTCCGGAGGCGGCGGCAGGGTTGACTACGGAGCTTTAAAGTATTTCACAGAATTCTGGCCCAGCGATAATACCGATCCGCTGGAGCGTATTTTTATTCAGTGGGAATACTCTTATTTCTTCCCCTCTATTACTTCCTGTAATCATGTTACTGATTGGGGCAAACAACCAATTAAGTACCGTACTGATATAGCCATGATGGGAAAACTTGGCTTTGATATCGTCGTCAGTCACCTGCCGGAAAAGGACCTGCAATACTGCCAGCAAGCGGTAGAAACCTATAAGTCCTTTAGTGAAGTAGTATGGCATGGCGACCAATACCGGTTGGTGAGTCCCTGGGATCATGATTTTGCATCGCTGATGTATGTAAATGATCAAAAAGATAGGGCCATTGTGTTTAATTACCAGGTGAATAACAGGTACGCTACAGGGAGTTTGTCGCCGGTTCCGTTGAAAGGCCTGGATCCGGAAAAGAAGTATTCTGTAAAAGAGATCAATTTGTATCCGGGTACAAAATCTACTTTGCCTGCAAACGCAGTGTACTCCGGAAATTATTTAATGGCAGTTGGCTTCAATCCTGACGTGAACATCCAGCGTTCAAGTGTTATTGTAGAAGTAACTGAAGTGAAATGAGTGCCCCTTAAACTTTTGCGCTCCACTCCCTGGGGAACATGCCCCGCCAATGAAGGGCATGTTCCGTTTTAGGAGGAAAGGAGTGAGGATGAGGTCTACCCCTTCGGAAAGTTTTTACTTTTCTTTAATTCTTCAATTTGCTGTATATGCTTTTGTGTATTTGCAGCGATCATTAAAATCAGTTGGTATGCATCCGATGCTCCTTCAGGTGTTATGCTAACATGGTCGCGCAGGTCGTCTGTTGTTGACCGTGAAAATTTGATAAGATGGTTGCGTGCGTGTTTAAATTCACTCAGGGCTTCATTGGTAGTTTTCCCGGATGATGCAGCAGGTAACATTGTTTCAAATGTCTGGAACTTTTGATTTCTATTTGAGAAGTTCTTCAGTACTTCCTCGTCGGACGTTTTGATTTCACTTCTTTTTCCTTCATTCGTAGGCTGCTTGATCACCGCCTCTGTCATTTTCCAGATTTCATTTTCAGAAATGGCCAGGTGTTGCAGGCATTCATTTATGGACCATTGATCCGGAAATGGTTTGTAGTTTAACTGTTCTTCAGAAAGGCCTTTTACACTCTTGATTAGATTGGCTTTTGACTCGCGCAGTTGATGTGTTAGAAATCGCCTCTCTGCACCTGAAATGGTTTCAAATGAAGGTCTGCCGGCCAGCCCGGTTATAACCAGTAAAGCCAGCAAAAGACTTGTTTTAGGCTTAAATACAGATATCATTGTGAACCTTATTTGTCAATCGTTAGTTATAAAAATTTGCAATGATGATAAACTCCTGATTTATTTCTTGGTTCATTTTTCTTTCAATGGTATTTTCTTAACCATTCCGCCGCGGGTGTCTTTGATGCTTTGCATAACAATAAACGCATTCGGATCAATCCGCTCAACTTCTGTGGTTAGCCTGTTGACTTCAAGTCGGGTAATTACTGTAAAAATAATATTTATATTCTCATCGCTTTCACCTCTTTTTCCAAAACCTTTTCTACCAGAATAAATAGTTAGCCCTCTTCCTAATTGATTTTGTATCATATTGGTGATTTGCTTGCTGTGAGTAGAAACAATAGTAACTCCGGTAAACTCTTCTATGCCTTCCAGGATGAAATCTACTGTTCTGGACGCCGCAAGATAGGTGAGGATAGAATAGAGGGCAACTTCAATGGAAAGTAAATAAGCTGCAACTGAGAAAATGATGATATTGAATGTAAGAATAAAATCACCTACCGTTAAGCTGTTATTGCGGCTTAAATAAATGGCAAGCACCTCAGTGCCATCGATAACGCAGCCTCCCCTGATCGCCAGGCCAATTCCAGTACCCAAAAAGAAGCCACCAAATATTGATACCAGTAATTTGTCTTCGGTGATTACGGGATAGGGTATAGCGGCAACTGCAATAGCAAGGGCTGTGATGGCTATGATGCTTTTCAGGCTGAAAAGCCGGCTGATCTGCCTGTATCCTAAGATTAGAAAAGGAATATTGAACAGGATAATGAGTACAGAAAGGGAAACACCTGTTTCTGCATTGGTTAAAAGGGATATACCCATAACTCCGCCATCAATAAATCCATTGGGCATTAAGAATCCTTTGAGCCCAAAACCTGCAGAAAGTACACCTAATAGCATCAATGTGTAATCACGTATCCAATTTTTTAGTCTCTGGCGGGCTCGCTTTGCCGCTTGTAGTTTCTGAATATTTTCAATATTTCTCCTTTGCTTTATGCCAGGCATTTCCTTTTCTAATATGTTGCTAAACAGGTTCATCAATGCAATTAAATTGAAAAAAGATATTCACTTAACTTACAGCCATGAATATCGGCGAAGTTATATCTATAATAGAAAGTTTTGCAGCCCCGGAATTACAGGAAGATTATGATAATGCCGGGTTGATTACTGGTAATCCGCAGTGGACTTGTTCCGGTGTACTATGCAGCCTGGATGCTACTTTAGAAATTGTACTGGAGGCTAAGCAAAAAGGTTGCAACCTGGTCGTAGCCCACCATCCTATTGTATTCAGGGGGATGAAAAGGCTGAATGGGCGTAGTTATGTAGAGCAAACCATCATAGAAGCAATTAAATCAGATATCGCCATTTATGCAGCCCATACAAACCTGGATAATGTGATCAAGGGTGTCAATGGAAAAATTGCAGCAAAACTGAAATTAAAAAATTGTAAGATCCTCCAACCTAAAAACAGAATGCTCCGTCGTCTGATCACCTTTGCCCCGGTAGATAAGGCCGGCCAGATACAGCAAGCACTTTTTGATGCAGGAGCCGGTCATATTGGAAATTATTCCGAATGTAGTTTTAACAGCGAAGGGCAGGGCACTTTTAAAGCAGAACAAGGTGCTGACCCTTATGTAGGTGAAATAGGAGAGCGCCATTATGAAAAGGAGACCAAGATCGAGGTCGTATTTCCTTTTTACTTGCAACGCCAGGTCCTGAAGTCTTTATTAGATCATCATCCATACGAAGAAGTCGCTTATGATATTTTTACAATGGAAAATAGCCATGACCAGATTGGGTCAGGTATGATTGGTGAACTGGAAGAGGCAATTCCCGAAGCTGATTTCTTAAAAATTGTTAAAGATGCATTTGGAGTTGAAGTGATCAGGCATACTGCTTTGCGGGGACAGCCTGTAAAGAGGGTCGCCGTTTGTGGGGGGGCGGGTAGCTTTCTGATCAGGAGGGCGCTGCAACAAAAGGCTGACTTTTATATTACAGCAGATGTTAAATACCACGAATTTTTCGATGCTGAGGGGCAAATGGTACTGGCTGATATTGGCCATTATGAAAGTGAACAGTATACCGTGGAACTGCTTTATGACCTTTTGGTGGAAAAAATCCCTAACTTTGCCGTCCTTAAAACCGGTCTGAATACCAATCCGGTAAGGTATTATATATAGTTAATGAGTTGGAAATTAAACACTTCCGGTTCAAAAATACTACAAAACACAAACTTCAAACTACAAACTCTATATGGCTAACGTAAAAGAATTTTCAGTAGAAGAAAAGCTGGTTTCACTGGTAACGCTTCAGAAAGTGGAATCAAAGCTGGATGAAATCCGTGTGCTGAAAGGGGAGCTTCCAATGGAAGTTGCTGACCTGGAGGATGAAATCCAGGGTTTGCATTCCCGTCAATTGCGCATTGAAGAAGAGATCAATGGCATTGCCGAATTCATTCAGCAAAAGAAAGAAGCGATCAAAGAGGCTGAAGCACTCATCAAAAAATATGAGAAGCAAAGCGAGAATGTAAAGAATAACCGCGAGTTTGAAGCTATCAATAAAGAGATCGAAATGCAACAGCTTGAAGTAAAGCTGTGCGAAAAGCATATAAAAGACGCTAACGAAGAAATTTCCGAAAAGGCAGTGACTTTGGAAAAGGCTAAAAAAGCAATTGCTGCTAAAGAAGGCGTTTTGAATGCTAAAAAAGGTGAACTGGAGAAAATCATTGCTGCTACAGAGAAAGAAGAAACAGAGTTTACTCAAAAAGCCCAGGGTGCCCGTGAAAATGTAGAGCCTCGCCTGCTGGCCAGCTATGAAAAGATTCGCAATAACTTCCGTAATGGCCTGGCTGTAGTACCGGTTGAAAGAGATGCCTGCGGTGGTTGCTTTTACTCAATTCCTCCTCAAAAGCAAAGCGAGATTAAACAGCGTAAGAAAATCATGGTTTGCGAAAACTGCGGCCGTATCCTGGTAGATTCAGATCTGGTTGACTCGATTGAGGTGAAATAATGATAAACTAAAAACTTTGGAAACCTCTGCTTTTGCAGGGGTTTTTTTATTTAGAACAACAGGAATTGCCTTATTTTGGTGGCCAATTATGCTGAGCAAATTATCTATTCAGAATTATGCTATCATCCATGAGCTGGAAATTGATTTTTCGGCTCAGTTAAACATATTGACTGGTGAAACAGGTGCCGGTAAGTCCATTATTATTGGTGCCCTGGGTTTGATCCTTGGCCAAAGGGCGGAAAGTAGTGTGCTGCTGAACAAAGAAAAAAAGTGTGTGATTGAAGGCATTTTCAGAAATGAACAGGTACATGCCCAGGTGATTGAATTTTTAAAATCCAACGAACTGGATATTAATGATGAAGTAGTGGTGCGTCGCGAAATTGCCCCAAGTGGCAAATCGCGTGCGTTTATCAATGATACGCCTGTCAACCTTGGTCAATTGAACCAGTTGAGCAACCTCCTCGTTGATTTGCACCAGCAATTTGATACACTTGAAATTGGTGAGAGTGATTTCCAAAGGGAAGTATTGGATGCGCTTGCCGGCAATGCCTCCCTTCTGAAGCAGTACCGGCAGATATTCAATCAATTGCAGTCCTCTAAAACTAACCTCGAAACGCTCAAGCACCAAAAGGAACAGTTTGATAAGGAGTTTGATTATAACCAGTTCCAGTTTAATGAATTGGACGAAGCTGGATTGCAAGAAAATGAACTGGAGGAAACTGAGACTGAGTTAAAATTGCTCTCCAATGCGGAAGGTATTAAAAAGGCATTGGCAAAAACATATTATGAACTGGAAGAAAGTGAGCAGCCCGTCACCAGGCAATTAAAAAGCCTGTGTAGCCAGTTGCAAGCCTTTGCATCCTTGCATCCTCATCTGCCGGAACTGGTAAAGCGCATAGAATCGGCTTATATTGAGCTTCAGGATATTGCTGAAGAAACGGACCGTCTTCATAACGATATTAACTATGATGCGCAGACGATCGATAAGATGAACGAGCGTTTGTCACTTGGTTACAAACTATTGAAAAAACATGGTGTGAAGACCACCAACGAACTTTTGGTCATCAGGGATGAACTGCAGCAAAAGTTGCAAGCCGTTTTGAATATTGACGAAGAAATAAAACAGGCAGAAATTAAATATGTCCAATTGTTGCAGGAAGCTGAATCCATTGCCGCAAAGATTTCTGAAGCTCGTAAAGGCCAGGTGAAACCACTGGAACAAAAAGTGGATGCAATGCTGCGCCAGGTAGGTATGCCTAATGCCCGGCTGAAAGTTGAAGTGGGAAAAGGTACTTTAAATGCAACAGGCTTTGACAATGTAGAGTTCCTCTTTGATGCAAACCGTAGCAACCAGTTTCAACCGTTGCGAAAGGTGGCTTCCGGTGGTGAATTGAGCCGGTTGATGTTGTGTATCAAATCGTTGGTTGCGCAGTCAATTGATCTGCCTACGCTGATCTTTGATGAAATTGATACCGGTATTTCAGGTGAAGCTGCCAAACAGGTGGGGATTATCATGAAGCAATTGGCCACTGCACGCCAGGTGATCTGCATTACGCACCAACCCCAGATAGCAGGCAAGGCTGATGCCCACTTCTTTGTATTTAAAAATGTAAGGAACAATGCGATTACCACAGGTGTTCGCAGGCTGAACACAGATGAGCGCATCAATGCCATTGCTCAGATGTTGAGTGGCGAAAAGCCAACAGCCGCGGCCCTGGAGAATGCTAAAGAGATGGTGTTACAATAACTAATTTTCACGGTTAAAAATAAATGTCCATTACATTTGCGGTGTTTCAAACAAAAATTGAAGCCGTAAAAAGTAAATCAGAACTTGTAAATCTATATTATGTCCAACAACCTACTGAAAGGTAAAAAGGGAATTATATTCGGCGCGCTGGATGATAAATCAATAGCGTGGAAGACTGCCTTAAAGTGCCATGAACAAGGTGCTCAAATAGTGCTTTCTAACGCGCCTGTGGCGATTCGTATGGGAGAGATCTCTAAGCTGGCCGATGCTGTTGAAGCACCTGTAATTGGTGCCGATGTAACAAACATGGACGACTTGAAAACCCTTTTTGAAGAAAGTCAAAAGCATTTCAATGGAGGTATCGACTTTATTTTGCATTCTATAGGCATGGGTATGAATGTGCGCAAAGGCAAGCATTATACAGAAATTAATTACGAATGGAATCAGAAGACACTGGACATTTCTGCTATGAGCCTGCACCGGGTTCTGCACACAGCCTGGGAATTGGATGCGCTGAACGAATGGGGAAGTGTGGTTGGTTTAAGCTATATCGCTGCACAAAGGGTTTTCCCAGATTATAATGAAATGGCTGATGCCAAAGCATTGTTGGAAAGCGTTGCCCGCAGTTTTGGTTATCATTATGGCGTTCGTAAAAAAGTAAGAGTGAATACCATATCGCAATCGCCAACAAGAACAACTGCAGGAAGCGGTGTAAAAGGCTTTGACGCATTTATAGATTATGCTGAAAAAATGAGCCCGTTAGGAAATGCTTCTTCTGATGATTGCGCAAACTATTGCGTGACCCTTTTCAGCGACTTGACTCGTTTTGTAACGATGCAGAACCTGTTTCATGATGGTGGCTTCTCCTTTACTGGCGTAAGCGAAGCGCTTGTGTATCAAATGCAAGCGGCCCACCCGCAGGAATGATTCTAATGAATAATGAGTAATCATCGATGAGTGAAAAATCTTATTTCTGTTCACTCATTATTCATCACTGATTACTCATTATGCAAATAATAAAGCCTCCAAAATTTTTGGAGGCTTCAATTTTTTTATTTCCCTGTAGGAACAGAGGTGGTTTAATACTCATCTTCATTAAACAGAAAATCTTCCTGAGACGGATAGTCAGGCCAGATATCTTCAATGCTTTCATACACTTCACCTTCATCTTCCAATTCCTGTAAATTTTCCACTACTTCAATGGGAGCACCCGAGCGGATGGAATAATCTATCAACTCATCCTTAGTCGCAGGCCATGGAGCATCTTCAAGGTAGGAGGCTAATTCTAATGTCCAGAACATTTTATGTCAGTTTAATTGAGTAATTATTATTTTTTTATTGGATTGAAGCATAATTTTTATGCCAGAATTTGCTGGAAAAATGCTTCAATTTTTTCGCAAAAGTATCATTATTCGCCAATTTTCCAAATGTGCACCGATAAAGACATGGCATGTCATTGCAAAACGGCTTTGTTTACTGATATTTGAAGGCGAAGAATAAACGATGGCTATACTTTCCGCAAATAACATACATAAAAAATATGGAACCGTTGAAGTACTGAAAGGTGTTGATCTGGAAGTCCAGAAAGGTGAAATTGTTAGTATAGTAGGCTCCTCAGGAGCTGGCAAGAGTACTTTGCTGCATATTGTAGGTACTCTTGACAAGGCAGATGCCGGACAGGTTCTATGGAATAATGAAAATATTACTTTTCTCCAGGGAAGAAGGCTGGCCAATTTCCGCAACCAGCATATAGGATTTGTTTTTCAATTCCACCATCTTTTGCCTGAATTTACAGCATTGGAAAATGTTTGTATACCTGGCTGGTTGAGCGGGCAAAATAAGACAAGAGTAAAGGAAAGGGCCGAGGAGCTGCTGTCTCTGCTTGGTTTGTCACACAGGCTGCATAATAAACCCAATGCAATGTCAGGCGGAGAACAACAACGTGTAGCCGTAGCAAGGGCATTGATCAATAATCCTGACATCGTGTTTGCAGATGAACCAACAGGTAATCTGGACTCGGCTAATGCAAAAGAGTTGCATCAACTTTTTTTTGATCTAAGGAAACAATTCAATCAGACTTTCCTAATTGTTACCCACAACGAAGAACTGGCACACCTTAGCGACAGGATGCTGGTGATGAAAGACGGAAAGATGTTGCCTCCGGACAAATCTCTTTAAATGTTGGCGGGCCCTGTTCTCGGCTTCCAGGGAACTTCTTCGGCACCTAATTTTTGTGCAGTATAACGTGCCAGCACAAATAAATAATCACTGAGCCGGTTTAGATATTGTATCACCAGTTTTTCAATAAACAAGTCATGCTGTTGCATGGAAACGGCAAGGCGTTCTGCTCTGCGGCATACACAGCGGCATATATGTATCGATGAAACGGTTACATGGCCACCCGGCAGAATAAAAGATTTCATGGGGGGGAGTTGAGCTGTCATTTCATCAATCTTAACTTCCAGTAGTTGAATATCTGAGAGAAATAGATCTGGCAAAATCATCTTTGGTTCTTTATCCGCATCACAGGCAAGTGCAGAACCAATGGTGAACAACCTGTCCTGGATATCTTTCAATTCATTCCTGAATTCCTCACTGTTCAATTGGTCATTGATCAACCCGATCCACGAGTTAAGTTCGTCTACAGTGCCATATGTTTCAATTCGCAGGTCATTCTTGGGAACTTTTGTTCCACCTATTAAAGACGTATTCCCCTGATCTCCCGTTTTCGTATAGATTTTCTGTGCCATACCCATCAAAATTAGATGATACAAAGGTGTAAGTTTCTAATGAAAGGTGACATCAATATTGTGTAGCACTGTGCGCTGATGTTCTTCGCCTTAGACGGACTGGGAATGCGCTGGGGCATTCATGCTGGCTTGTTTGATGGTATCTGTTTCAATCAAACCATCTCTCAGCCTGATAATGCGGTGTGCATGATGGGCAATATCTTCTTCGTGTGTAACCAGTACTACTGTATTGCCAGCAGCGTGAATATGACCAAATATATCCATGATTTCGTGGGATGTCTTCGTGTCCAGGTTACCTGTTGGTTCATCAGCCAAAATAATAGAAGGGTCATTCACCAAAGCCCTGGCAATAGCTACCCGTTGGTTTTGACCACCACTCATTTCATTGGGCTTGTGATGACTTCTATCAGCCAGGTTTACTTTTTCCAGGACATGCATTGCCTTTTCCTGCCTCTGTCTTTTAGGCATACCTGCATATACCAGCGGTAAGGCTACATTTTCCAATGCCGTGAGCCTGGGCAATAAGTTGAACTGCTGAAATACAAAGCCGATCTCCTTATTGCGCACGTCAGCCAGCTCGTTGTCTGTCATTCTGCTGACATCCTGTTCATTTAATATGTAAGTACCAGAAGTAGGAGTGTCCAGGCATCCAATAATGTTCATTAATGTGCTTTTGCCCGAACCTGATGGCCCCATCAGGGCAACGTATTCATTCTTGAAAATATCTAATGAAATTCCTTTCAAAACTTCAATTACCTGCTTGCCGAGGTAATAATTTTTAAAGATATTGTCAAGATGAATGATCCCTTTCATGTGTAAAAGTTATTTCTTGATCACCTTAGGCACTTTAAAATACTGGCCGTCGTGATGTGGTGCGTTTTTTAATGCTTCTTCCCTGGTGAGCATGTTGCCGGGTATATCATCACGTAAAACGTTTACTTCTTCGCTCATGTGCAGCAAGGGTTCAATGCCTGTAGTATCAAGCTCCTGCAATTTGTCTACAAAGCCAATCATTTTCTGGAGATCACTTTTGATTTCTTCCTTTTCTGCTTCATTAAACTGAAGCAACGACAGCTTGGATAATTTTTCAATAAGTGCGTCATCTACCTGCATAGAACAAATATACCCCTGTCACATGAAACGGGAGTTTTCCACCGTAATTTATTTAGCTTTTTAACCTTTTTTAGACAGAAAAAATCCCCTCAATACATTGAGGGGACAATTCCTTTGGCGTATAGCGATTAATTACAAATCACTTTGTACTAGGGACGGACGCCTTTAGGACTTTCTTAGGATTGGATAGGTTTTTCAGGAACGGACTGGATTAATTTGGTTGATCGGATTTGGATTTCCGGCTTTTCAGGACCCTTTATAGGGGGAATTGGATTTTGATTTGTTTTCCAGGATATTGATAGATCAAAAGTAGAGGGCTTGAAAAACCCAAACAAAAAAAGACTGGACTGATTTTAAAGAATACTGAATGAATTTAAGCGGGTCTAAATAAATACCCTTATTTGTTTGAGTATTAAGAGCTTGTCTGCCGTTTTCGTATTTACTTGATTTCAAATCCGAAGTCAGTTTTCTGTTTCCACGCCAGGACTAAACTTCTAACTTCAAACACCAAACTTTAAACTCCTAATAATTATCTTCGCCTTTCTTATGAAAGAAATTGTTGTCAGCGGAATCAGGCCCACAGGATTCTTACATCTGGGCAATTATTTTGGCGCTATGCGCAACTATGTACGCATGCAGGAAGAGTACGACTGCTACTTTTTTGTTGCTGACTGGCACTCGCTTACCACGCATCCCGATACCAAAGAACTAAATGGGAGTGTGCAGCGGGTAATAGCTGAAAATATTGCAGCAGGGCTGGTCCCGGAAAAGGTATGCCTTTATGTGCAAAGCACTGTGCCTGAAATTGCCGAACTGTACATGTTGCTCAATATGTTGGCTTACAAAGGCGAACTGGAAAAAACGACTACGTTTAAAGATAAAGTGCGTTTGCAACCCCAGAATGTAAACGCCGGCTTATTGACCTATCCTGTATTGATGGCTGCAGACATCCTGATTCACCGTGCAAAATATGTTCCTGTAGGTAAAGATCAGGAGCAGCATCTTGAAATGGCGCGCAACTTTGCGCAACGTTTCAATCATCGTTATGGTGACCTGTTCCCTGAACCTGCTGCCTTTAATTTTGGAGCGCAATTATTAAAAGTTCCCAGTCTTGATGGTACCGGTAAAATGAGTAAAAGCGAAAACCAATACGCAACACTTTACCTGGCCGATGATAATGACCTGATCCGCAAAAAAGTAATGAAGGCAAAAACCGACAGTGGACCCACTGAACCCAATTCGGAAATGCCCGATTACATACAGAACATGTTTCAGTTAATGAGTTTGGTAAGTGAAGAAAGTGTAGTGGAAAAATTCAGGGATGACTTCAACAAAGCATCTATCCGCTATGGCGATATGAAGAAACAACTGGCAGATGATATGGTGCAGTTTATCACACCTATCCGCGAAAAGGCCGAAGCCATTTATGCAGATAAAACTTACATCAGGAACATCATTGCTTCCGGCGCAGAAAAAGCTCGTGTCAGCGCTCAAAAAACTATTGAAGCAGCAAGAGAAATGATGGGACTGGTGTATTAACGTAGATAGTTAATTCCTGTTTCTGAAAATGGTATATTGGTGAATATTGGTCGTACTCATAATTTCATATTATCTACTGAATAATGCCAAAATCTAAAAAGCCTAAACATATAGCTGTTGCTGGTAACATTGGTGCTGGTAAAACAACGCTTACCATGTTGTTAAGCAAACACTACAAGTGGATACCTCATTTTGAAGACGTGGATCACAATCCTTATCTGAACGATTTTTACGAGGATATGCCCCGCTGGAGCTTTCAATTGCAGATCTATTTCCTGAACAGCCGTTTAAAACAGCTGCTCGAGATCCATCAGGGCACTGAGACCGTGATCCAGGACCGTACCATTTACGAGGACGCTCACATTTTTGCACCCAACCTGCACGAAATGGGCCTGATGAGTACACGTGATTTTGAAAATTATTTCTCTTTTTTTGAAAACCTGAAGAGCCTTGTGCAACCGCCCGACCTGTTGATCTATTTGCAGGCCTCAGTGCCTACTCTGGTAGGGCAAATTCAAAAGCGTGGCAGGGAATACGAAGAGAATATACGTCTCGATTATCTGAAACGCTTGAACGAATACTATAATAAATGGATTGATAATTACAAGGAAGGGCCGCTACTCATTATCAATGTGGACGACAACCGCTTTCCTGAAAACGACGAAGACCTTGGTAAGATTATTCAAAGCGTCGAAGCCCAGCTTCACGGCCTGTTTTAAATAATAAACCCTCTCTGCCGAAGCCAGAGAGGGTTTATTATTATGTATCATTCATTATGGATAATTCGCGTACGCATCCGTTTCTTCCAACAACTGCTCGATCTTTTCCAGCCATTCATGTTGCCTGCCCTTTTTCCGGCTATGATTGGTCTCTTCATCATATTGTTCCTGGAAAGCCTTTTCTTCCTTGATTATTTTATCATAAATAGCACTCACATCTTTTTTAAGTGTAGATGCTTTAGGATGATAATTTTTCATTTCCTGGTACAGCTTGCGGGCGAATATTTCAGAAATATCAAAATGAGCCTGCTCGTGCGCCAGGATATATGGTGTTTTCATCAGGCCCCAGGACTTCTTCTTAGCAAAGTTGCAGCTAATGTTGTATGAAAAGCGTCCTCCATTGTACTTGAATGATACACCTAAAGAAGTACTCGTAAGTGCTACGGCATCAGTGTTTCTAACAGGGTCGCATAAGAAATCTTTCCACGTCAGCATCCTGTCGTAGGACCAGGGAATGTATTCCGCAGTTTCTTCTTCCGCAGTTGCAAGGTCGTTGTTTAGCCCAGAAGTGCTGGCTTTCCCAGGTGCGATCGAAAAATAGGAAAATAGAACAATTCCGGTGATGATGTTAAATAGGGTCATAGGTCGCAGTGGTTACATGTGCTGCAAACGAAATTAAAAATTTGATCAATTTAAGTTTGTGAAGTGAATTATAAAATTGCTGATTTAACATTAGAAAAGGCCTAACCAGGTAGCCCCCTGGTTAGGCCTTTTCTTTGTAAACCAAATACCTATGATGTGTAATCGTTTATAATGTTTCTAAAATCTGCTATACTACTTTTGGACCGGCCTTCAGTGTCTCTTCACTCACTCCCGATTCGTATTTTTCAAAATTCTTGATAAACAAATCCGCAAGAAAGTTTGCTTTTTCATCATAAGCTTCCTTGTCTGCCCAGGTATTTCGTGGGTTAAGTATCTCAGAAGGTACACCTGGGCATTGGGTAGGAATGTCTAGCCCGAAAACTTGGTCCGTTTCTGTGGCTATTCCATTAATTGCGCCATCCAGCGCCGCAGTGATCATCGCCCGTGTATAGGTTAACTTTATTCTTTGGCCTACACCATAGGGCCCTCCGGTCCACCCTGTATTCACCAGCCACACGTTGGCATTGTGGTTTTTGATCTTCTGGCCAAGCATTTCAGCATATTTCCCCGGGTGTAAGGGTAGGAAAGGAGCCCCAAAACAGGCACTGAAAGTTGGTTTGGGTTCTGTAACCCCTGTTTCTGTTCCTGCTACTTTAGCAGTATACCCCGAAATAAACTGGTACATAGCCTGCTCGGGCGTCAATTTGGAAATTGGAGGCAACACGCCATATGCGTCACAGGTTAAAAAGAAAATATTACCAGGAATATTTCCTATAGAGGGTTCAACGGCATTGGAAATATGGTAAAGGGGGTAAGAAACCCTTGTGTTCTCCGTAATGCCTGCATCATGGTAATTCAATTTGTTGGTACCAGGAAAAAAAATTGCGTTTTCCACCAGGGCCCCTAGGCGTATTGCATTAAAGATTTCCGGTTCATGCTCCTCGGAAAGGTTGATGGTTTTGGCATAGCATCCCCCTTCAAAATTGAAGATGTTATCTTCAGTCCAGCCATGTTCATCATCACCAATCAGGAGCCGGTCAGGATCAGCGCTTAATGTCGTTTTACCCGTTCCGCTCAGGCCAAAAAATATCGCCGAATTACCATCGTGATCCATATTGGCGCTGCAGTGCATACTCAATACATTCTTTTCCTGGGGAAGAAGGTAGTTCAGAATAGTAAAAATGCCTTTTTTGATCTCTCCCGTATAGCCGGTACCTGCAATCAAAATAGTCTTGTGCTTAAATGAGATGACCGCTGCGTTATGCTGGCGGATTCCGCATTCCCTGGGCTCCAGGTGAAGATCTGGTACTGAGATGACATGCCAGTCCGGTTCAAAATTTTCCAATTCCTCTTCTTTAGGCCTCAGAAACATGTTGTAGGCAAAAAGACTCATCCAGGGCTTCTCGGTAATGACCCTGATGTTGAGGCGGTAGCGACTATCTGCACAGGCATAAGAATCCCGGATCCAAAGGGAGGGGCGTTCATTCAGATATGCCATTACCTTTTTCCAGATAACATCATAATACTTTTCATGAATGGGAATGTTGAAATCATTCCAGTCTACGGTATAACTCGTAAAATCATCATAAACAATGAACTTGTCTTTTGGGGCTCTTCCCGTAAATTCACCAGTCTTAATTACTAAAGCGCCTGTGTCGTTCAACTTTCCTTCCCCCAGTCGTAGAGAATCATGCACCAATTCTTCCGGTGCTGTCTGGTAATGGATGCCTTCTGTAAATTTAAGGCCAAGGCTGTGCAACTTCCCCGTTGGGAATGTGATAATAGGTACTGACATATATTAGCAATCGTTTAGAATTTAAAGTTAGGGATTTAAATATCTTTTATCAACCGTAAACAAAATGATTGCATTCCCCCCAAAAGCCGCGTCATCCTGATGTTAGTACGACAACTGTATGGGCCATTACCTTGTATTTTTTTGCGGTAACAATAGGTGCTATATGCCAGTCCATAATATCATCGGGCGCTTCCTGCGCTGTATCGATCCAAAGTTTCCAGGATTTATTGTCTTCCTCTTCAGGTATTTCAAATTCAAGTGGCTGATGATAGGCATTCAACATATAATGAGTGATGACAACCCCGCTTAATGATCTGACCGTGAATGCAATACTGTGCGATTGGTGTGACCAATCCGGCTGATTAAGTTTTACTCCGTGCCATGTAAATTGCGCCGTGTTCAAAAGCTGGTTGAGGCTCATTCTATATTCTTCCTTTGCAGGGTCTCTTCGCTGCCGTTCAAAAATGAGCTGCTGGACAAAGCGGATAAGATCCGTATGCTTTTGCGGTAAGCTCCAGTCAAACCAACTGATCTCATTGTTCTGGCAATAGGCATTGTTATTGCCCTGTTGCGTTCTGCGCACCTCGTCTCCCATAAGGATCATGGGCGTGCCAATCGAAAGCAAGGTGGCCGCTAAGAAATTTTTGATCTGCCTTTTTCGAAGTGCTTCAATTTCTGGTTTGTCAGTAGAGCCTTCTTCACCGCAATTCCAACTGAGGTTATCATTATTACCGTCCCTGTTGTCTTCACCATTAGCTTCATTGTGTTTTTGATTATAGGAAACCAGGTCGTTCAAGGTGAATCCATCGTGACAAGTTGTAAAATTGATGCTTTGTTCTGGCCCCCGGTTAAGATAGCTATACATATCAGGACTGCCGACAAGCCTTGTTACATAATCAGAAATACTTCCCTCATCACCGCGGAAAAATCTACGCACATCATCTCTGAACTTTCCATTCCATTCTTTCCAGCTATCACCTACAAAACCGCCAACCTGGTAAAGGCCGGCTGCATCCCAGGCTTCTGCAATTAATTTAACACCGGCCAGCACAGGGTCAGATTCAATGTCCCATAATACAGGAGGATTCTCTATGGGATGCCCCTTCTCATCTCTTGATAAAATGGACGCAAGGTCAAATCGGAATCCATCTACATGCATTTGTGTAACCCAGAAATGTAGACTGTCGATGATCATGCGACGTACAATGGGCTGATTGGCGTTCAATGTATTCCCCGTACCTGAATAATCTGCATACGCTCCTTTAGGAGCAAGTATATAATAAATACTGTTGTCAATACCTTTGAAACAATAACTGGGCCCTTCCTCTCCATTTTCCGCAGAATGGTTGAAAACTACATCTAAAATCACTTCAATGGAGGCTCTATGAAAGGCTTTCACCATATCGCGAAATTCGTCTAAAACAGCCAGGGGATCTTTCGAGCAAGAATAACCCTGGTGAGGCGCAAAGAACGATACGGGGCTGTAGCCCCAATAGTTGATCAATCCTGGAGGGCAATCCTGTTCATCAAACTGGAAAACGGGCATTAGTTCCACTGCCGTAATACCCAGGCTGACCAGGTATGGTATCATTTCTATAAGACCGGTATAAGTTCCTTTTTTTGCAGGCTCCACCGGGGAATTGGGGTGACGGGTAAATCCCCCTACATGCAGTTCATAAATTATCGTTGTGGCAAATGGATGTCTTAAATGCGTATCCTCTTCCCAATGATACAAAGAAAGATCTGCTACTACGCTTTTCATAGGTGGCGTTTTCTTTCCTGTTATAGGATCAACTGAATAACGATGATAATGATCCGGAACAGCTATAGCATGTGCATAGGGATCTAGTAAAATATTTTCCTCGTTATACCTGTGCCCGTTTTCAGGATCATATGGCCCATCAATCTGGTAGGCATACAATTGACCTTTGCTGAGACCGTGCACAAAAGTATGCCAGTAATGGTAGGTACGGTTACGCGCTGCATTGAGTCTGATGATTTTAGCTGGTTCAATGTCATTGATATCATCAAACAACAATAGTTCTACAATTGTTCCATTTTTACAAAACAATGAAAAATTGACACCTTGAGGATAAAGGGTTGCACCAAGTGGATAACATTCGCCATTTTCAGTAGGCTGTTGAATAAAGGCGGTAATATTTTCCATTAGTTAATTACATTAACGTTTGGGTGATACACCCCATATTTTTGTGCAATATTCACTGATAGACCTGTCGGAAGAAAAATTACCCATCCTGGCAACATTCAGGATCGACATTTTCTGCCAGTGATTTTGATCTTTATAAGCTTCAGAAACCTTTTTCTGGCAATCAATATATGCCTGGTAGTCCTGCATAACCATGTAGGTATCATAATGTAGCAATGCATCCATGATTGGTTTGAATAGGTTGCGGTCGCCATTCGAGAAAATACCAGACCCGATCATGTCAATCACTTCTTTTAAATCTGGATTACTGGTATAAATATCATAAGGTTTATACCCCTGTTGCTTTATTGAAAACACCTCTTCCGCTATTAATCCGAACAGGAAAAAATTTTCTTTTCCAACAGCTTCAAGTATTTCAACATTAGCGCCATCTAATGTACCAATGGTAAGAGCTCCATTCAATGAAAATTTCATATTACCAGTTCCGGAAGCTTCCATTCCCGCAGTGGATATTTGTTCCGAAATATCCGCAGCCCTGTATATATATTCGCTGTTCTTTACATTAAAATCAGGAAAGAAGACTACCCTGATTTGATCGCCAACATCCGGGTCGTAATTAATCTTGTCAGCAACAGCGTTAATCAGCTTGATAATGAGTTTTGCCATAAAGTAACCCGGTGCAGCTTTCCCGCCGAAGATGAAAGTGCGGCTGGTAATTTTTTCTGCGGGGTTTTTCTTCAGCCTGTTATACAGGTGTATAATATGCAACAGGTTCAGGAGTTGCCGCTTATATTCATGGATACGTTTTACCTGGATATCGAATACTGATCCGGCTTTGACTTCAACACCTGTCCGGTATCCTATCAAACGGGCAAGGTCTTTTTTGTTTTGAAGTTTGATTCGTCGCCATTTTTGCTGAAAATCCTTATCATCAGCAAATTTTTCCAATTGGATCAATTCAGTTTCAAGATGTGATATCCAACGGTCACCAATATGTTTGGTGATTAGATTTGAAAGTTCGGGGTTGTATAATTTGAGCCATCTGCGTGGCGTAACCCCATTGGTGATATTATAAAATTTTTCAGGCTCCAGTATATAAAAATCACGAAGCACACTTTGTTTCAACAAACTGGTATGTAAAATGGAAACACCATTGATTGCATGGCTGCCGATACAAGCCAGGTGCGCCATGCGTATGTATCGTTCGCCGGTTTCATCAATGATAGACAAGTTGCTGATTCTTTGATCATTTCCGGGAAACTTGTTTCTAACGTCTGCCAGGAAACGGCCGTTGATCTCGTAAATGATCTCAAGATGCCTTGGCAACAGTGAACTTAATAACTGAAGCGACCATTTTTCCAGGGCTTCAGGTAACAACGTATGGTTAGTGTAGCTGAATGTTTTTTTGGTAATCTCCCAGGCTTCATCCCAGTCCAGCGAATGTTCATCTACCAGTAACCTCATGAGTTCCGCAACAGCAATAGCTGGATGCGTGTCGTTGAGTTGCATGTTGAAAGATTCATGAAACTTATTGATGCTAAAACCACGCAATCTGCACAGCCGCAATGCATCCTGAAGGGAACAGGAAACGAAAAAATACTGTTGGGACAGCCTTAGCCTTTTTCCTCCTGCTGGTTCATCGTTTGGGTAAAGAATTTTTGATATGTTTTCTGAAACTACCTTTTCACTCACTGCATTGTAGTAATCACCTTTGTTGAATGCGTTGAAGTCAAAAGATTCTACAGCTTCAGACTTCCATAGCCGTAAAATATTAATTGTTGTGTTTTTGTACCCTGGAATTGGTGTATCATATGCCACTCCCTTTACTTCATATTCTGCCGTCCACTCTACTCTGTACATGTCTTCTTTATCCTTATAACAATTGGTGTGGCCGCCGAATTTCACATGATACGAAATCTCCGGATGTACGATTTCCCATGGATTGCCCGACTTCAGCCACTTATCTGTTTCCTCAACTTGCCAGCCATCTTTGATCCTCTGGTCAAAAATGCCAAACTCATACCGGACACCATAACCAATGGCTGGGACATGCAAAGTACTGAGCGAATCTATAAAGCAGGCGGCCAGCCTTCCTAACCCTCCATTGCCTAACCCGGGTTCTTCTTCCTGCTCCATCAATTGATTTAGGTCCTGGCCCAATTGTGCGGTGGCTGCCTTTACCTCATTCTGGATATTAAGGTTGATCATGGCATTGCCAAGATGCGGTCCAACTAAAAATTCTGCGGACAGGTAGCCAATGATCTTTATTTTTTTATCGTATAATTTATCTAATGAGCGGACCCATTTTTCCATCATTTTGTCACGAACGGTATAGGCAACAGCTAAATACCAATCATGAAGAGTCGCTATTTTTTCTGTCCTTCCAAGTGTAAAAAAAATATGATCAAGAATATCCTGGCGAAGCTCTTCTACTGTATTTCCTAACCTTATATTCAATTTAACCTTAGACATATGATATTGTTATTAGGATAAAAAATATAGGGGCCGAAGACCAATGATAATGCTTAGGTCACTATTCCCGGCAGACAGTAGAGAATCACTATTTCATTTATAGTGTTCCATTTAAGCAAATTTTCATTGGGGTGGTTGATTGGGCAAATAAACCTGGCAGTTTCTAGTGCAAACTCCTTAAAAAACTTTCTGTAATGCAATTTACATCTACTTGAATTACTATATATAATTTTTCTGTAGTAAAGACCAGCCTGTAACTATGAATCAGTTTGTTGAGTTGGGACTTTAGGAAGTGGGGGTCTTTTCGCTCCCTTTTTGTTTTTCGTATCTGTATGTTAGTTAAAAGCATAATGATATGGCTGCAATTCGCTCTGAGCTTCATACCGGAAAAACAGGCAACGCAGTTTTTCCAGATTAATCAGTAGGCATAAGAATTACCTCATCAATACGACGCCCAATAATAAAAAGCCATTCAACTGGTTTATTGCATTTCTGGCTTCTATTTTTCATTAGGCATATTGACAAGCCCTGTTTCAGAGGGAATGGCATAACTATTTTGTACCTTAGTCGTATGACATTCAATGTGAAAGTCAGTCTATTTGTTATACTGGGAATCATGCAGGATCAATCCTATAAATTATGACTTTCGATATTTCTGGCATATATCAGAATAATCAAATTGCCTACTCAGTAAGTAGTAACGACTTTGAAACCTTTGATTTAACCCTTCGGGATGCAGGAGGAATTAAGGAACTGCTGCCGGAAAAATTAACACTTGTAAAGGGACAGCAATATTTCAGCATCTTAGATAAGTTTCTGATGGAACTAATTGAGGATTGGAGGAATGATGGGTAATCTAAAAGAAAATGCAACTACCTGTACTACAAGTAATTGCATTTTTGAGTGGCGGTGAGAGAGGGATTCGAACCCTCGATACGGTTGCCCGTATACATGCTTTCCAGGCATGCCAGTTCAACCACTCCTGCATCTCACCGGAAAGGCTGCAAAGGTAAGTGAACTCACAATAGGTTGAACAGCTTTTCTGCATTTTCCGTTGTTATTTTCTGAACTTCTTCCAGATCCCTGCCCGTAATCATGGCTAATTTTTCTGCTACGAGCGCAGTGTAGGCCGGTTCATTGCGCTTTCCTCTGAATGGAACAGGTGCCAGGTAAGGGGCATCTGTTTCTAGGATCACATTTTGGAGGCCTGTCTTTTCAATTACTTTATCCAACCCTGCATTTTTAAACGTCAGTACTCCTCCAATGCCCAGCATAAACCCTGTGCCAATGATGGCTTCTGCCTGCTCCAGGTTACCGGAAAAACAGTGGAAAACTCCTCTAAGCCCGGGATATTGTTTCACAACGTCTATACTTTCATCAATGGCATTCCGGGAATGTATGACAATGGGAAGTCCGTAGGACAGCGCTATCTGGATCTGTTGATGAAATGCTTCATATTGCTCCTGCACAAAGGTCTTATCCCAGTAGAAGTCAAGACCTATTTCACCTATGGCTATAAACTTTCTTTGGGAAAGATACCTTTTAAGAATATCGATCTCTTCCCCGAATTTATTATTTACTGAACAGGGATGCAGCCCTATCATGGCCAGGCAACCTTCAAATTCTTGCTCCATTTGCAGCATTTGTGGGTGTGTACTTGAATCTATTGCAGGTAACAGTATCTGTTTGATACCTGCATTTTTTGCCCTTTCCATCATGGTTGCTCTGTCAGCATCAAACTCAGGTAAATAAATATGTGCGTGTGTGTCGATGAGATACATAGTCAATTATTATATAAGTCCAGACATACTGCAAAACTGGTTAAAAACTTTATGTAGTTGTGTATATATTTATTATAATGTGTTGCTGGTGGTTATATCACACCCAATCTTTTTTTATTGATCATATATAGTATTGTTTATGAACTTATTGACAGGGCATCTGGGTCCGAAAGGTAATAAAGGCTACAGCCTGGATAATTGTGAAGACCTTTGCAAGCAAGGCCAGCGGCCTGTTTAAGAAAAATTTAGTAACATGCAGAACGCGTTGGTAAACAGTAGTATAATCCAGTTTTCTACATATAAAAACATAGAATTATTAAAATAAAATCAACAAAATTTTGCATGGAAGAAAAAAGTATATATCTTTAAAACAGTTTTCATAGGGTACGGATTAAAAACGGGCCAGGGTTTCTACCCCGGCCCAAATTTTTTTAGACTATGCCTGATTTATACGCTCCATCCGGTATCCATTCAAGCTTAGTTTTTCCAGTGTTTTGGGCAATGCATACTTAAGATTTCGAAATGCTTTTGCACTATCGTGAAACACAATAATGGAACCACTGGAGATATTCTTTACCACGTTTTTGAGGCACCTTTCTGGTGTGATTCTTTTATCAAAATCTGCACTCAGCACATCCCACATAATGATCTTAGTGCCAGGGTACTTTTGCAAAATACTTGTAGCCTGGTCTTTCTTGATCCGGCCGTAAGGAGGCCTGAACAGGCGGGAGTCGATATGTTTAAACCCTTCTGAAACATTATTCAGGTAAATATCTGAAGCAACCTTCCAGCCATTGACATGATTTTGGGTATGGTTTCCCACCGCATGTCCTTCTGCGATGATCCGTTGATAGGTTTCAGGATACTTCACTACATTGCTCCCAACGCAGAAAAAAGTAGCATTTGCATCAAACTTTTTCAGTTCATCCAGTACAAATGGGGTAATGTCAGGGTGGGGGCCGTCATCAAAGGTGAGAAAAACAACCTTTTCCTTCGTTGGAATAAACCACACATATGATGAAAAGTATCGCTGAACCAGCCAGGGAGTCTTGATAAAAAACCGGTGCATAAAATGAATTCCTGGTACGAAGTTAGAGTGCCTATACAGAACATTGAGAAGATTCTTGCTTCTCTTGAGCAGCTTCACGCATCTTATACTTCATGATCTTGCCAGCAGCGTTCATCGGAAATGAGGTGACAAAATCAACATACCTTGGCACCTTATGCCTGGCCATATGCAATCTTACATACTCCTTGATCTCCTCCTCACTGGCGGTAACACCTTCCTTTAAAATAATGCAAGCCATGATCTCTTCGCCATATTGTTTATCCGGTACTCCAATAACCTGGACATCAGACACTTTCTCATGCGTGTAAATAAAATCTTCTATTTCTTTTGGATAAATATTTTCACCGCCACGGATGATCATGTCTTTAATACGTCCCGTGATCTTAAAATTACCATCCGGCAATCGCCGGGCCAGATCTCCTGTATGAAGCCATCCTTCACAATCTATTGCGGCAGCTGTTGCTTCCGGCATTTTGTAATAGCCCTTCATGATGTTATACCCTTTTGCTACCAGTTCACCGTCCGTATTGTCTGCTAAATCCTGGTTGGTCTCCGGGTCAACTACCTTACAATCAACACCGAAGATCTTGCTGCCTACTGTATTCACCCGAACCTCAATCGAATCAGTTATTTTGCTCATAGTAATAGCAGGCGATGATTCGGTCTGTCCATAAGTAATGCAGATCTGCTCCATGTTCATTTTGTCCAAAACATCCTGCATCACCTTAACCGGGCAAGGACTGCCAGCCATAATGCCAGTGCGCATGTAGGAAAAGTCTGTTCTTGCAAAATCAGGATGCTCCAAAAGCGTGATAAACATGGTAGGCACTCCATGCAATGCCGTTATTTTCTCTTTGTTGATGCAGGCAAGCGACTTTGTAGGCGAAAATGAAGTAATAGGCGACATGGTAGTTCCATGGGTCATGGAGGCCATCATAGCCAGCACCATTCCAAAGCAATGAAACATAGGTACTTGTATCAGCAGGCGGTCAGCAGTTGACAAATCCATGCAGTCGCCAATGGCTTTACCATTGTTGACAACATTGTAATGAGTTAGCATAACACCTTTAGGAAAGCCTGTGGTACCAGATGTGTACTGCATATTGGCAACATCGTGTTTGTCAATCGTGCGGCGGCGTGCTTCAACCTCCGACAATTGAACTTTGTATCCAAATGAAACTACTTCATCCCAGGTAAAGCAGCCCGGTTGTTTGCTATCAACTGTAATGATATTTTTCAATCGGGGCAATCTTTTTGCATTCAATTCCCCAGGATGGCTTGTTTGAAGTTCAGGACAGATTTCATTAATTATTTTGACATAATCTGAGTCCTTGAACCCGTCAATCATAACCAGTGTGTGCGTATCAGATTGGCGAAGCAGGTATTCCGCTTCATGAATTTTATAAGCGGTATTCATTGTCACAAGTACTGCACCAATTTTTGTTGTCGCCCAGAAAGTAATAAACCAGGCTGGAACATTGGTTGCCCAAATGGCTACATGATCACCTTTATTTACGCCTATTGCAATAAGTCCTCGGGCAAACCGGTCAACATCTTTTCTAAACTCGGTATAGGTGCGGGTATAATCCAGGTCTGTATAGCGGAATGCATATTGGTCCGGGAATTCCTTGCATACCCTGTCTAGAACATCAGCAAAGGTGTCATCGATCAGGGTTTCTTTTGGCCACATATAATGGCCTTCACTATTTAAACTTGTTTGTAAGACGCTTTTGCGCTCGGTAAGATATTGTTCCATTATCCTTACTCCCCCTCCGCCAACATCCTATTAATCCCCTCCGCACTCCTCCTTCCTTCACCCATCGCCAATATCACTGTCGCCGCGCCCAACACAATATCACCACCTGCAAAAATCTTATCCACCGAAGTCTTTTGCGTTTCATCAACAAGGATATTGCCTCTTTTATTCACAGCCAACTGTGGTGTAGTCTGGCTGATCAACGGGTTACTCCCATTCCCCACAGCAACAATCACCGTATCCACTTCCATTACAAATTCACTATTAGGAATCAACACAGGCGCTCTTCTTCCAGAAGCATCAGGCTCTCCCAATTCATAGCGCACACACTCAACGCCAATCACACGTCCCTGCGAGTCGCCGACTACTCTTCTGGCATTTTGCAAAAACAGGAACTCAACACCTTCTTCCTTTGCATGCAGTACCTCCTCCTTACGGGCAGGCATTTCATTTTCTGTCCTGCGATATACTACATACACCGTTCCTGCTCCCAGCCGCTTCGCCATCCGCGAAGCATCCATAGCCACATTCCCTCCTCCCAATACCATCACCTTCCTGGAAGGGTAGATAGGGGTATCCGCCCTCTTCTCAAAAGCCTTCATCAGGTTGGCTCTGGTAAGGTATTCATTGGCAGAAAATACGCCCACCAGGTTTTCACCCTCAATACCCATAAATATTGGCAGACCAGCGCCGGTTCCTACAAACACAGCATCATAACCATCTTTCTCGATCAGGTCTATCAGTTTACGCGTACGGCCTACAACAAAGTTGGTCTTGATCTCCACACCCATTGCCTTAAGTGTCTCGATCTCATTATCAATAATATCATTAGGCAAGCGGAATTCAGGAATGCCATAACGCAATACCCCACCCAATTTGTGGAATGCCTCAAAGATGGTCACATGGTGCCCTTCTCTGCGGCAGTCTGCAGCAACTACCAGTCCCGCAGGACCACTACCTACAACCGCCACCTTTTTTCCTGTGGCTGGCTTCACAGCGGGTATCACAGTTTTACCATTGATCCTTTCCCAATCAGCAACAAAGCGTTCAAGCCTGCCTATGGCAACAGATTTGTCAACATCTTTTAATGCCTTTCCAAGAGTGCAATGTAATTGGCATTGTTTCTCCTGAGGACATACACGTCCACAAACCGCCGGTAGGAGTGTGGTCTCTTTCAATACAGCAATGGCTTGCTCCATTTCTCCCTGGGCTATATGATGTATAAAACGGGGGATATCAATTTTAACCGGACAACCTTCTATACAGTTTTGCTTGGGGCATTGAAGGCAGCGGATAGCTTCCAGCTGCGCCTGTTCAAAACTGTAGCCTAAGGCTACTTCTTCCATGTTCGCCGACCGTACTATAGGATCCTGTGTAGGCATTTCCTGTGCAGGTATCTTCTGCCTCTCCTTCACTTTCAGGGAGGAAACTTTCGGAAGGTATTCATCCAGTAAACTCCTTGCCTGTTCTGCTAATTGTTCGGGTTGTATGTAGCTCATGCCTCTACCTCCTGTTCTTTAAATGCATTTTCAACAAAACATTTGTAGTGATGTCTTTCAATGTCTTTATAGGAATTCAAACGGTTGATCATGTTGTCAAAGTCTACAAGATGCCCGTCAAACTCTGGTCCGTCCACACATACAAACTTCACTTCTTTGCCTACATTCACCCGGCATCCACCACACATGCCTGTTCCATCTACCATAATGGTGTTCAAGGATACTTGTGTGAAAACCTGGTAAGGCCGCGTAGTCTCCGAACAAAACTTCATCATCACTGGAGGGCCAATTGAAATCACCATATCCGGCTTTGGTGTCTGTTCGCACAATTCTTTCAATGGTGCTGTCACCAACGCTTTCCGGCCATATGATCCATCGTCCGTACAAACAATAAATTCATCAGCAATGGCCTTCATTTCATTTTCCAGGATGAGCAGGTCTTTTGTCCTGGCACCAGTAATAATGGTCACATGATTGCCGGCTTTCTTCAAAGCTTGAGCAATTGGATGCAGGGGCGCTACGCCAATACCGCCTCCCACACATACTACTCTGCCAAAGTTTTCAATGTGTGTAGGCGTTCCTAAAGGACCAACCAGTGCTGGCAGTTCATCATCTACAGAAAAGGTAGAAAGCTGCTTGGTTGTTTTACCAACCACTTGAAATATAATAGTGATGGAACCTTCTTTTGTATCGGCATCTGCTATGGTGAGGGGTATACGCTCACCAAAATCATCATCAGTCTGTAAAATGATAAATTGTCCGGCTTGCCGTTCTTCGGCGATCAGTGGGGCATGCAGTCGCATCAGGAAGACGTCCTCTGTAAACTGTTGCTTAAACAGGATCCTGCTCATTTCGAGTTTGAGTTTAATGGCAATAATACCAATAGGAGGGGAGAGGAAACATGACGAATGTTTTGCAACTAATAGACCATAATCAGTCTGCCATCCTTTTGCGTCCTTCTTTCAATCATTGGCAATCCTCCTAATGTTGGATAAATTCCTCTATTTCCCTCTTGTATAGCCGGTTATCTTTTTGAAAGTTCCAAATGTCCTTTCCATAAGCAGAGCGGATATTCAACAGTATTTTATGATCCAGGCAAATGACTGTCATTTCCATCAGCCTGCTGGTAAATCCCAGGGAAATCATATGTGCCATCAGTATAGAATCATCAGCAGGCGAATAAATGACTTCTAAACCTTTCCGTCTTAAATAAGATATAATTCTGTCTTTATTTGCTTCAAAAGGAAGTCGCGTATGTATGACTTGGAAAGAAAAAGTATTGATATACTTAAACGGTATAAATAATGTGCTAAATAAAAGTATCGCCTCAATAATAAAGAGGGTCGAAAATGATACATGTCCTTGCTGATATACCTTATAGAACCCTATTCCCGCAACAATAAATCCAAATAATAGAAACAACAGGAAAAGAATATCCATTATATCCAGTTGAAAGCGTCCATTTGCTTTAATAAAGCTAATTTGCTTTTGTACTTTATTAGGGTGTTTCCCCATAATATCTATTTGGTTCAACAATGTTATGAATCTAAAAATGAAACTGTTATCGCTTATTGAATCAGAAACTTAATCTTATTGCATTGAACAATCATGATCATTGAAATCAGCAATGAAAGGGAACACCTCTGAAGAAGGAAAAATGGCTGCGGCCAAATAAAGAAAGGACTTTGTTTTCTTAGTATTCATAGTTTCGGTTGTGAGTATTCAGTGGCGCTAATATCGCACAATTTCTCAAAAAAAGTCATGACATATATAATATTTCTAACAGACACGCATATCCCATTTGCGAAGTGATCTTTATTTCTTTTGTTATTCAAGAACTTTTCCAATATGAAACATCCTAAAATTGACACGTTGTTATTCAGCTTTAGGACCCGATAGGTGATGAAATCTTCACCTTTAAGGTTCTTATAGTTTAAATCAGGTTACTTGTAGCATAGTAAAAAAATCAAGAAGTAAAACTAACTTTGAAAGATCTCTTTAATGGTTGCTCCAAACAAATAAATTGCCATGAACTATCTAACCACGCTTGACTGGATAATCATTCTACTTTATTTCGGAGTTATCGCAGGCATTTCCTGGTGGGCTGTAAAAAAGAAAAAGAAAGATTCTGCAGAAGATTATTTTTTGGCAGGCCGGCATCTCGGATGGTTTATTATTGGAGCGTCCATTTTTGCTTCTAATATAGGCTCTGAACATTTAGTGGGTCTTGCTGGCTCAGGAGCAACGGATGGGGTGGCTCTTGCACATTATGAATTGCATGCATGGTGTTTATTGGTGTTGGGTTGGATGATGGCGCCATTCTATATGCGTTCAAAAGTGTTCACCATGCCTGAGTTCCTCGAAAGAAGATTCTCTCCCCATGCGCGGACAGTGCTCTCCGTTATCTCCCTCATTGCTTATATATTGACGAAAATTGCGGTAGGTATTTACGCGGGCGGTATTGTATTCAGAGCCTTGTTGCCGGAAGTACATATTTTAGGGATGGATACTTTCTGGATAGGCTCAATCTTATTAATAGTTTTGACAGGTATCTATACAATTGTTGGTGGATTAAGAGCCGTGGCCTATACAGAGACACTTCAAACTTTTGTAAAGATCATCGGGGCTCTACTCGTCACTTATTTTGGATTGAAAGCGCTAGGCGGTTGGGATCAATTGCGTGAGATCTGCGGTAGCGAAATGTTCAATTTATGGAAACCTGTTGTCCCGGAAGGTATCGAAAGTACATGGGCTCCGGTAAAAGAAGCCGGAAGGGCAGCCTGGTATTTCAATGATAAATACCCCTGGCCGGGTATGTTGCTTTGTGCACCCATCATCGGCCTTTGGTATTGGTGTACCGACCAGTATATTGTACAGCGTGTGTTGGGTGCGCCCGATACAAAGGAGGCAAGGCGTGGTTCTATCTTTGCCGGATTTTTAAAACTCACACCGGTATTCTTATTCATTATTCCCGGTATGATTTGTTTTGCTTTGGCAAAAAGTGGGCTGAATCCTTCCATGCACCAGGAATTATTTGATGCACAGGGAAACCTGATCAGGGACAGGGCACAGGCTGCATTCCCATTGCTCGTAATGCATGTGCTTCCTGTTGGTGTGAGAGGAATAGTGGTAGCAGGATTACTCGCAGCATTAATGAGTGCATTGGCAGGTGTATTCAATGCTTCATCTTCTCTCTTCACAATGGACTTTTATTCTCGTTTCAAACCAGGTGCCTCCCAAGCTCAATTGGTATGGGTGGGACGAGTTGCTACTGTGGTTATGGTAATTATTGGTCTTTTGTGGATACCCGTGATACAGGGAGGACGAGGTCTCTATGATTATCTCCAGGGAATACAAGCTTACCTGGCGCCACCTATATTCGTCGTTTTCTTCTTTGGCATTTTTATGAAACGGCTAAATGGCCCTGGATGCCTTGCTACATTAATCACCGGTTTTGCGATAGGCCTTTTCCGTCTCGCTGTAGATACGCCTGTCAAACTAATGGGAACAAGCTATACAGAAGGCTCTTTCTTATGGATTGTAAATAATATTTTCTTTCAGTACTATAGCCTCCTGATCACCCTGGTTTGTATGCTTGTATTTATTATTGTCAGCTATGCAACAAGACCACCTGATTACGCAAAGATCAGCGGTCTTACATTCTCAACCCTTACATCGGAAGACAAAATGGAAACCAGGGCAAGCTGGGATGTAAGAGATGTTGTGTTGTCGGTATTGATGGTTGCAATGATCATTGCCATCTATGTGTATTTTACTGGGTAAGTATACCTTCGTACTTTTGTCCCGTTATGGAAAAGAAAGTTAGAGTTCGTTTTGCACCAAGCCCTACAGGTGGTTTGCATATAGGCGGTGTACGCACCGTGCTGTACAATTATTTATTTGCCAAACATCATGGCGGCGACTTCATTCTGCGCATTGAAGACACTGACCAAACCCGTTATGTTCCCGGAGCCGAAGAATATATATACCAAACCCTCGAGTGGTGTGGTCTTCACCCGGATGAAAGCCCGAAGCACGGAGGCAACTTTGCTCCTTACCGCCAAAGCGAAAGGAAAGAAATGTATAGGAAATATGCAGAAGAGCTGGTGCAGAAAGGCTATGCTTACTACGCATTCGATACCGCAGAAGAGCTGGACGCTATGCGGGCACGCTTACGTACAAACGAAAATCCTAGTCCTCAGTACGATCGCACAGTACGCATGCAAATGCGCAATTCATTGGTGTTATCAGAGCAGGAAACCGCTGATCTCCTGGCTGCCGGTACACGCCATGTCATTCGTATCAAAATGCCCGAGAATGAAACCCTTTCTTTCACCGACCTCATCCGGGGCGAAGTGACATTCGATACTTCTGTGGTGGATGATAAAGTATTGCTGAAAGCGGATGGTATGCCTACCTATCACCTGGCAGTGGTTGTGGATGATTACTTGATGCAGATATCCCATGCCTTCCGTGGCGAGGAATGGCTGCCCAGTGCTCCCGTTCATGTGTTGTTGTGGCGCTACCTCTTTGGCGAGGATGCCATGCCGCAATGGGCACACCTGCCGCTGATCCTCGGACCTAATGGTAAGCTGAGCAAACGCGATGGTGCCAAATATGGCTTCCCTGTCTTTGCGGCCAACTGGACCGATGCCAAAACCGGCGAACTCACTGAGGGCTTCCGCGAAAGAGGATTCCTACCCGAAGCTTTTATCAACATGCTGGCGATGCTGGGCTGGAATGATGGTACCGACCAGGAAGTGTTTTCTTTAGAAGAACTGGTGCAAAAATTCGCTATCGAGAAAGTACACAAAGGCGGCGCTAAGTTCGATTACGAGAAAGCCAAATGGTTCAACCACGAATGGATCAAAAAGCTGGATGTAAAACATTATGAAGGTGAGGTCAAAAAGATCTTTGTTGAAAAAGGCTGGCACCCTGGCGTTGAAAGCTATTTGGAAAAAGTGCTCAACCTGGTGAAAGACAGGTGCACCTTGCTTTCAGATTTCTGGGAACACAGCTACTTCTTTTTCAAAGCGCCTGCTGAACTGGATACGACGCCTATCAAATCCAAATGGAATGATACCAAGGAAGGATTCTTTTTCTCCTTTGCTAAAGCCTTGTCTAGCCTGAGTGATTGGAGTGCTGCTTCAATTGAGGCGTTGTTCAAGCAATTGGCAGAACAGGCTTCTATTAAACCCGGCGAACTACAGCTACCTTTACGCATCATGTTAGTGGGTGGCAAATTTGGTCCTCCCGTCTTCGACATCGTACAGGTGTTGGGCAAAGAAGAGGCCATTGGCCGTATTCACTCCGGCCTCAATATGATTAGGGAGGCTGTGTAATACGTCTTTGAGCAATCTATTTTGTTCATTGTCTGTAGCTCAGTTATTGATGATCTGGCCTTGAAGGGAGCTTTCATTTCCTTTTTGAACCAACGATGAATAATCAGTAATCAATAATCCTCATTACAAGTTCACTATGAATAAAAAGGACTGGTTAATAATCGCATCCTTGGCAGCACTGAAACTGGTGCTGCCTTTTTTATTGCAACATCCCGTATACGAACTCCACAGGGATGAATACCTGTATTTTGAACAAGGCCGCCACCTCGACTTTGGCTTCCTGGAAAATCCGCCCCTTATTGGCTTTATGGCTTCAATTTCATCGCTCTTGGGAGGTTCCTTCTTCTGGATCAAGTTCTGGCCTGTACTGATAGGCGCAATGACCATCATCGTCACGGCCGGCGTTGCAAGGGAGTTGGGTGGCAAGTTGTTTGCTTGCATCATAGCTGCCCTGGGTATTATGTTTACTGCCTACATGCGTATCCATTTCCTCTTTCAACCTAATGCTTTAGAGATCTTTTCCTGGACACTGGCTGGTTATTTCCTGCTCCGCTATATCAATACCCATCAAAATAAATATATTTACCTGCTCAGCATGGCGCTGGTCCTAGGCTGGTGGAGTAAATACTCAGTCTTGTTTTTCATCATTGCCATTCTGATTTCTCTACTCCTTTCTCCATACAATAAGTTATTCCTCAAAAAGCATTTCTGGCTGGCTTCGTTGCTTGGCATTGTTTTGATCCTTCCTAATGTTATCTGGCAATACATGCATAACTGGCCTCTGCTGCACCATATGGAAGAACTGAGAGCGACACAATTGCAATACATCAATAAATCAGATTTTATCAAAGACCAGTTCTTGCTATTGTTTCCCGTAGTATTCGTCTGGCTGGGTGGGTTGGTATGGCTGCTGTTCCAACATAAATACAGGATCATAGCTATCATCTACCTGTTCACAGTTCTGCTGATCATGCTGGGCAGCGGTAAAGCATATTACACCTTGGGTGCTTATCCAATGCTGCTGGCGGCAGGAGGGGTGTGGCTACAAAGAATCAGCATGGAAAGAATCTGGTTGCGTTGGTTCGCTGTAGCCTTGATCTTATTTTTATCTATTCCGTTCATCCCGGTATTGCTGCCCATGCAGCCACCACAAAAAATGGCGGTCTCTAACAAGAAGTTCAAACTGGATCAGTTGGGGCTTTTGAAGTGGGAAGACCTGCAAAATCATCCTTTACAACAGGACTTTGCCGATATGATCGGCTGGAGAGAATTGGCCGGTAAAGCTGAGACCTTTTTTCATTCATTGCCCGACACAGCCAGGAGAAATACCATTGTGTATTGCCGCAACTATGGTCAGGCTGGCGCTTTAAAGTATTATGCCTCCGATCCTGATTTTAAACGCAAAGTCATCTGCGACAATGGAACCTTTCTGTTGTGGATTCCCGATCACCTTCAATTCAAACACCTGCTCTTCATTGGTCATAACATGCCAGGTAATAAAGATGCCGTATTTCAGCATTTCCAAAGAGTAACCATCATCGACTCTGTCAGCAATCACTTGTCTCGCCAATACGGCGATAAGGTTATCTTTTTCCAAAACGCATCTGATAGTGCAAGGCAGCTGGCTAATACGGGGATAAAAGAAGTGAAAGCCGAATTTGGCCAATGAGTTATCTTTAAGCAAGCGGTAATCAAAATCATCTTTTTTTACCTGACTTGGTATTCATCTTTGCGCCGTTTTCAAAAGGTTATGAATTCCGCTGAATTAAAATAACAGTAAACAAACAAAAATGAATTATTCAACACTCCTTACTTCTTTAGAAAATCATATTCTTACCATTACCATCAACCGGCCAGATAAACTGAATGCTTTGAATAAGACAGTGATGTCTGAGCTGGAATCGGCCATAACAGAATTCGAAAGCAACCCCGAAGCAAAAGCTGCTATCATTACCGGTGCCGGTCCTAAAAGTTTTGTCGCTGGAGCAGACATTAGCGAATTCGTGGGCTTAAGCAGTGCTGAAGGGATGGAGCTGGCCCGTACTGGTCAGAATATCTTCTTCCGTATAGAAAACTGTAGCAAGCCCATTATGGCTGCAGTGAACGGCTTTGCTTTGGGCGGTGGCTGCGAACTGGCCATGGCCTGCCACTTCCGCATTGCCAGTGACGCAGCTAAGTTTGGCCAGCCAGAAATTAACCTGGGTATTATGCCCGGTTATGGTGGTACACAGCGTTTAGTACAATTGATAGGCAAAGGAAGAGCCTTTGAAATGCTCATGACCGGCAATATGATCGGTGCCACTACCGCCTTGCAGTATGGTCTTGTGAATCATGTATTTAATAGCGAAGAACTGCTCGATAAAGCGAAAAGCATATTGAGTTTAATTACTACCAAAGCGCCGCTAGCCCTGAGCCGTATCATTACTGCAGCCAATGCCGTTTTCGACCAAAGCCGCAATGGTTACAACGTAGAAGTTGAAGCCTTTGGCGAATGTTTCAATACCGAAGATATGAAAGAGGGTACCTCCGCATTCCTGGAGAAAAGGAAACCTGTCTTTAAAGGAAAATAATTTCCTCTAATCTAGGATATCCTTTGTCTCCTGCTGTTCCAGGCGGTGCGGCTCTTTAGTAAATATGGAAAGAATACAATACAGTATAAAGATCACAGGTACTGCCAGCCACTTTAAAAATAGTGCACAAATTATGGCCGCTACCACAAGGATGTATTTGGTAAGGTTATTCTGAACAGAGTAATCCTTGAACTTAAGTGCCATAAACGAACGGTCACACACCATCAGATACGAAAGCACAATGATAATCCCATACAACACCCATTCATTGATAAATAATGTATGCAAACCAAAGTATTCATGCAGAATGATCAGTGGAAAAGATGCTACTACCAAACCGGCTGCTGGCGAAGGGACACCCCTGAAGTTATAAGTTTGATTGGTTGCAATATTAAACTTAGCCAGTCTCCAGGCCACAGCACCGGAAAATATAAATGCCGGTACCAATGCCATAAAAGAAACATCCAGGCCGTATTCCTGTTGTGCATAGCTGATGCGCAGCAACTGGTACAGGATCATGCCGGGAGCTACGCCAAAGCTCACAACATCACTAAGTGAGTCAAGCTGCTTGCCCATTTCGGAAGTAGCTTTCATAGCCCTTGCCAGGAAACCATCCAGGAAGTCAATGATAGCCGCACCAAAAATGAACAGCGAGCCCCACCAGATACGCTCAGGCAGAAACACCTGTGTGGCGCCAAGGTTATCCATCACTACAATGGTTTCTCCCGTTTGTAAAATGAAAACAATTGCAATGCAGCCAAAGATCAGGTTAAGTACCGTAAATAGGTTGGGGATATTACCGATCAAGCCTATGCTTCCAAAAGAAGAAGGCCCTTGCATATAGCTATTAGGATTGTTCTTAGTCATTTATGATTCAATTGTTCTAACGTTGAAAGTTTTCATATAGCTGGCTTGGCAGCGCTGATGCTCTCCGCCTTAGGCGGACTGGGGTGTTGTAGATGGTACAGCCTGGCTTTCCATCGCCGCTTCAATTTCTTCCACGGTAATCGGAATCCCCCTGAATAGATCAATATTCCCATCTTCAGTGATCCATACATTATTTTCGATACGGATGCCCATGCCTTCTTCTTCAATATAAATTCCGGGTTCTATCGTAAACAACATTCCGGGTTTAATAGATTCTGTGCGGGTTCCTAAATCGTGCACGTCTAGGCCCAGGTGATGTGAAATCCCGTGATACAGGTATTTACGATAGGCCCTGTTAATAGGATCTTCATTCAGTACTTCTTCTTCTTTCAGCAAGCCAAGCTTTAAAAACTGCTGGGTAGCTTCTTCACCTACCTTTTCTGTATAATCCAAGATCGAAATCCCTGGCTTCAATATACTTTTGGCAAAGTTGTGCAGGTGCAGGCAGGCATTGTACACTTCCTTCTGGCGTTCAGTGAACTTCCCGTTTACAGGAATAGTTCGTGTTAAATCTGCCGCATAACCACCATAGTTAGCGCCAAAGTCCATCAAAATAAGTTCACCATCCTTGCACTCTTGGTTATTCGAAACATAGTGCAGTGTCCTGGCCCTGTCTCCGCTCGCAACAATACTGCCATACGCTTGCCCTTCTGCCCGCTGGCTTAAGAAAGAATGGATGATCTCTGCTTCGATCTCGTATTCCATTACCCCTGGCTTTACAAACTTCATTACACGCTCAAAAGCTTTCCCCGTGATTTCAATGGCTTTTTTGACAACTTCAATTTCATAGGCCGTTTTAACACCACGCAATTCCTTCATCAGTTTAGCCGCCCTTTCATATTGGTGCAAAGGGAAGCGGGCCTTCATTTCATCTACAAATCGGTAGTCTCTGGTGCGCAGTAAGCTTCCTTTTCGGTCGTTCTCATTGGTGTCCAGGTAAATAGAATCGGCTAAGTGTATCCATTGCTGCAATAAAGGATCAAGGCTGTCAAGCCATACGATTTGCTCCATGCCATTGATGGCAGTAGCTTCTTCTTTGCGCAATCTCTTGCCATCCCATTTTTCCTTCATTTCGTTGGGACGTACCAGCACCAGCACTTCCCGGTATTTAGGGTCTGGGTTATCTGGGAAAAGGACCACCATCGTATCTTCCTGAACAATACCGCTCAACCAGTACAGGTCGCTGTTTTGTTGAAAGGGATAAAGAGCATCTCCGTTAGAGGGTACTTCATCGTTGCTTACAAAAATGGCAATTGAGTTGGGCTTCATTCTTTCTACAAAGCGTTGCCTGTTCGTGATGAATATTTGTGGGTTTAAAGGAAGATTTTTCATGTCTGATGAATTGGTTATTTCCGAATGAGAGCAAAATAACCGATTTCTGGTTGCTTAGCCACAAAAAAAAACACCAGTGGAAACTGGCGTTGTGTTAATATAAAAAACTTGCAACTAGGAATTAAAATAACAAACTAAATTTTACCTATACATTACCAGCAGATGAATAAATTGTAAACACTTTCCCGCTCTCCAACCCCACCCCCCAAACTTCAAACTTCAAACTCTCCAACCTTCAATATCCCCTTCTACCATCTATCATCACTCATCCGCTCTCCTGTCTCCCCTCAAATACCTCCCCATTATCCTGTGATAAGCGTCTGAAGTCAGCCGCCCTGCTTTGCCATCTGTACGTAAGTGAATCCCGGCAATGTTCAGTAACTGCTGTAATTCTTTGGCCAAAGGATCATAAACTACAGGATCAAAAACAACTTGTTCTCCTGTCTGTCGAATGCGGGTAATCGTATCAACTTCTCCCGCAACTGCAATCTGTTGCTCACTCATTCTGCGCAAAAGCACTGCGGCCCCGATTTGCCTTGAAACAGCATTCGGATCAAAGAACCCATCCGACGTAAACTTGCCCTTTTTATAGTGGGAAGAAAAGCTCCACAAATAAGGTGATTTGATGTTTTTAGAGCGGTATCCAAAGCCATTATAGCGTTCAAACTGGAAAAGAATGCCTGGTACAGACCAGTCAGTCCATTGATCAAGTGATTTCATTTTCAAGGCATCAATGGCACTGTCTTCCCATGTAAAAGGAGGGTTGCCATTAGCTGGACAATTCTTGGGCACATGCACCGTACGGGCAGTCAGGGGATCGCCATTGTGCAGGTGACAGGTAAAATCACCGCTGCATTCCATCATATGTATAATGCCAATAAAATACCATGGGATGCCTGTTTGCGTGGAAACAGCTTCATAACGGGGTTTGGAAGCTACGATCTTTCTTACACAATTGTCTACAACACTATATTTTTCATCAGGAATATCGCAATGGTCAAAAAGATGCTGGTATTCTCTTTTTAAGTCCAAAGTGAATGCGAGTGGCATAAGTTAGGGTTTTGGTTCAGCCTGCTGGGCATGGAATTGTAATTTACAAAGATTAATTTATTATGCCCCCACCGAACTCACCACTCATCACTGATAAAACTGCCCCGCCGGCATCTTAAACACCCTGCCCTTTTGAAAGGTTGAAAAGCTCGTATATTCTTCGTTATGTGTTTTTGTCCAGTTTTCGTAAGCAGGCAGGTTTTCTACCGTGCCAAACAGCCATTGGTTGTAGGCATCAAACATGCCCTCACGAATCAACTGCTGCTGGTAATCGAATAGCTTAAAAGGAAATTTGCTGGCATAGTTAGCAAACCAGTCAAGGATAAACCGTGTGCGGATCATTGTGAGCACCTCTGTATTGAGTCCTTTATTGGTTAATGATGCCTGTTTGCTCATTGCTTGCAGGAAGGCCTTGGTGAAATTGTTTTTGCTGTCCTGGTCCTTCATCATGTCCACATCAGCAAACAACTTTTCCTTATAGCTGTCCAGTAATAATTTTTTCATGGCAGATCCTCTCTCAGTAAGGCTTTCCATATTTACGAAGATCTCGCCATAAACAATTGCCCAAACTTTATCTTTTGTATGGTAATAATAAAGGGCTGCATTGTAGTAGTTACCGGCATAGGAAGGGTCCGTCTCAATACCTTTTTTCCATTGGTCAATAGCAGAAAATTCCTTCTGGGCCCAGAGCAACTCTCCGTATTCACTATAGAGAGCACCGCTTTTAGGGTACTTCTTTAATGCCTTCTTATACATTTTTTCTGCTTCTTTCGCTTCTTCCAAAGCTTTGTATACGTTACCTGCTAATTGGTATGATACTACATCAGCGTTCTCGTTTGCAAGCAAAGCTTCCACACCAGCCTTGGCTCTTACATAATCTCTTTTATAATAATAGGCTAATACCAGGTCTTTTTGCAGGTCCAGGTTTTTGGTATCTGCTTGCAATGCCCGGTTTAAAACCAGGATTGCATTGTCAAAATCTCCTGAACGCATAAAACTGCGGGCGGTTTCTTGTAGGTTTTGCTCTTGTTGCTGGCCTTGAGCAAATATTTGAGAATAAAAAATAACCAGGGCTACGGTGAGCGAAACAATTCTTTTCATCTGTAATATGGTTTGAGTAATTCGTTTTTCTCTCGCGGCAAAGTAAAAGCAAAAGAGACGCCATTTAACGTCTCTTTGGGAAAATAACATATTGTTTAGCCACTTACCTTGGTAAATCTTTTTAGTGAATAAGGGTGAAATACAATAGGGTGTCAGGAAATAATGGATACTGCAAAGCTTATTTAAAGTTTTGCAGTAAGAATAAAAACTTTTTGAAATAATTTAGAAAAGTTTTAACTTTTCATTCTCGATTGCTGGTATTAGGAGGTAATATGCCTGATAAAACCCTGCTATATAAAAAGAAGATTATTAAACACCTCTACTTTAATTCTGTTCTTTCCTGCACAGAATTGAGTGGGAGAATAAAGAAAAGTCTTCCGGTCACTACCAAAATACTCAATGACCTCATAGAAGAAGGGCAGGTTATAGAAAAAGGACATGCTCCTTCAACAGGTGGGCGCCGGCCTGCAACGTATTCACTAAACCCTGGTCTCCTGTATATTGTTGCTGTAGCAATGGACCAATTTGTTACACGGATTGCCATTCTTAATACACTTAATAATGAGGTTGAAAGGGAAAAAAGATTTGAACTTCCCCTTCCTGGAAATAAAGATGCCCTTTCTGATTTAACGGTGATGATTGCTCAGGTAATTGACCAATCAGGAATTCCAAAAGATAAAATAGCAGGTATTGGTATTGGAATGCCCGGTTTTGTTGATGTGCGTAAGGGTGTCAATTATTCTTTTCTGCAAGCACCAGGCTCCAGCATTACTAGCTATATATCAAATGCAGTGAACCTGCCGGTTTTTATCGACAATGATTCGAGTCTGATTGCCCTGGCTGAGCTGCGCTTTGGTGCGGCCAGGGAACGAAGTAATGCTATGGTTATCAACTTAGGCTGGGGTATTGGTTTGGGTATGGTGCTCAATGGCGAGTTATTCAGAGGTCATAATGGATTTGCAGGAGAGTTCAGCCATATTCCCATCTTTTCGAATGGAAAATTGTGCAGTTGTGGAAAAAGGGGATGTTTGGAAACAGAAGCCTCCATGCTAGTGGTTATCCAAAAGGCGATAGAAGGCCTAAAACAAGGGCGTTTGTCCAGGCTAAAACCCTCACTCCTGGAACACTTCGAGCAAGCAAGTGAATCCATCATTGCCGCCGCCCGCGAGGGCGATCAGTATGCTATTGAATTATTTTCCGAGGCTGGCTATAACATTGGCCGGGGTGTAGCTATATTGATACACCTTATGAATCCTGAAGTTGTTGTATTGAGTGGAAGAGGCGCTGGCGCCGGCAAAATATGGTTAGCTCCAATACAACAGGCGCTTAACGAGCATTGTATCCCCAGGCTCGCTGACAATACAAGCATTGAGTTCTCTACACTTGGCTATCGGGCAGAGCTGATAGGAGCCGCTTCTTTGGTAATGGATTATTTTGAAAAAGAACCATTTGAGCAAAAACGTTTAATGGAGCAGCAATCCATTTAAATAGCTGTCTAATTAAGTATTAGTTGTCTTCGTCCTCCCTGATGAAATGCTGATCAGTTTCATTCTTCACTTAAAATTATTCAAGATGAAAAAGTATCGACTACTCACTTTCATTTTACTCCACACCGTCTTCTTTGCTTTTGCGCAAAACCGACAGGTCAGCGGTGTCATTACCGACGTCCAATCCAACCAGCCTTTAGTGGGCGTAACTATTCAGGTGGCCAATCAAAAAACAACTGCGGTTACCGGGCCAGATGGAAAGTTCACGATCAATGTTCCAAATGGAAAATCTATTTTAAACGTCTCATATGTTGGGTATCAAACGAAGTCCATTGAAGTAGCCCCCGATCAAAATAGCATCAGCTTGGGCATGGAAATAATGGCAGGTCAGATGAACGAAGTTGTAGTAACAGCCTTAGGCATCAAGAAAGAACAACGCAAGCTGGGGTATGCTACGTCCACTGTCTCAGGACAGGATATTGTAAAAACAGTACCTACCAACTTCGCCTCTGGCTTATATGGTAAAGCGCCTGGCGTGCAAATCAATACAATGCCTGGTGGTGCTACCAGCGCTGTTAGTATACAGATCAGGGGAATAAGCTCTTTATCTTTCCAAAGAGAGCCCTTATTAGTGGTTGATGGAGTCATTGTTCGTAATGGTGGAGCCAACAATGAGGGATATTGGGGCGGTAACCAGAAGTTGAATGGAAATGGTTTATTAGATATTAATCCGGAAAATATAGAAAGTGTCAACATTTTAAAGGGAGCAGCAGCTTCTGCGCTCTATGGCTCAGATGCCAATTTTGGTGTTATTGTGATTACCACCAAAAGTGGTAAAGGATATAAGAAAGGAATTGGCGTTGATGCAAGCTTTTCTGCAAATGTGGAAAATGTAGCCAATAATCCGGACTATCAGAATACATATGGGCCAGGGTATGACCGTGCTACCAACCTTTCACAAGGATATGATGAGGACGGGTGGTTTCATACGAATGTGAACGGTCAGGATGTTGTTTATCCTTACGCCAGGGCATATGGTCAGTTTGGGCCAAAAATGGATGGACGCCAGGTGTATTGGTGGGATGGGGTAATGCGGCCATATGACCCGCAGCCCGATAACTGGAAAGAATTTTATAGAACAGGGCATAGTTACGTGGCAAATGTGGCAATAAACAACGCTACAGATAAATTGAACTACCGTTTTTCTTATACGCGCAACGATTACAAAGGAATACAAATAGGCGGCGATCAGAATAAGAATACATTCAACTTCAACACATCTTATAAAATAACTCCTAAGCTTACTTTTGATTTGGTAGCCGGCTATATTAATGAAAAAGTGCACAACCGGCCTAGGCAGATCTATTACCTGACCAATAATTTCGGTGGTTTCTATAGCCGTGCTGATAAAATGGACGTGTATTTTAATAAATACCAGACATCCAAAGGGTATAAGTGGGTAGACTTTAATTCCAACCTTGACCAGGATGAACGGCTAAAATATAATATACGGGCAAAAGACTTCCTGGACTTCCTTTGGTTTCAACAGGCAAACAGTTATGATGAGATCACCAATCGCCTGGTAGGTTCCGCTACGCTGAACTATAACATTATCAAAGGTCTGAATTTACGTGGCCGTTATGGTACAGACTATACCGGTTACTCGCTGGAAAGCAAGGAAAGATCCACGCAACAAATATCAGCAGGCGCAAGTGGTGCATACAGTACCCAAAACAACAAGTATAATTTTACATATGGTGACTTGTTATTATCCTACGATCACAAATTAATGGAGAATTTAGGTTTGACTGCTTCCATTGGATATCAGGCCCGCAAGGAAGATTACAAGTATAATTCCGCTAGCACCCGCGATGGGTTGACCACAGAAAACTGGTTCAGTATGAGTGCATCCAAAACCCAAAATAGTGATGGTACCGTACCTGGAAGTAGCTCTCGCTCCACCCTGGTTAAGGATGGCTTGTTTGGCATTCTGAGTTTTGATTACCACAATTATCTATTTGTAGAAGGAACGATACGCAGGGAACGTTCTTCAACTTTAAATCCGGACAATAATACTTTTTATTACCCCGGTGTTAGTGCTGCATTTGAGTTAAGCAATGCCTTCAGCCTCCCTGAGGTGATTACATATAGTAAACTAAGAGCCGCCTGGGGTATTGTGGGTAATCCTCCGCCTCCATATTATTCTAATGTTGTTTATACTGCAGGGAACATTCAGGGTGTGCCTTCTTTAACACCACCTACTTCAGGTTATGGAAATCCTAATTTAAAGAATGAGTCGAAACATGAATTAGAATTTGGATGGGAAAACAGGTTATTCAGCAATCGTTTAGGCTTCGATATTACTTATTACAATGATAAGATCAAAGATCAGATTCTGACACTTACCACTCCATCCACTACCGGTTCTTCAAGTGTAGTGGTAAATGTGGGCGACATGCGCAACTATGGCCTGGAACTTTCTTTGTATGGTACTCCGCTCCAAATGAGAGATTTTACATGGGATAGCCGCTTAAACCTGTCATTCAACCGCAATAAGGTAGAGACATTAATGGAAGGTCTGGAATTCCTTGATCATGCCAACATTGACAATGGGTCTTTGCTGGTACGGTCTAAAGCTGGTGAAATAGCCGGAAATATATATGTCTACAAAAGGCAAGTAGATAAAAACGGCAATTATATTGTTAATGACGCTGGATTCTATTTGGTAAACTATGACCAACAGCAAAAAATAGGTAACATTCAACCAAAAATGACAGGAGGGCTCATTAATACACTTAATTATAAAAATTTCAGTTTTAACTTCCTGATCGACTTCCGTTATGGCGGACAGGTGGTATCTCCGAGTATGTTGTATACCACGGCTGCTGGAATGTATTCCAGTACAATGTTTGGTAGAGATGCCGAACACGGTGGTATACCTTATTATATAGACGCAGCCGGCAAATTTGTTCGTGTAGCAGATGGTGCAACTACTGGTCCAAATGGACAAAAAGTTTATCATAATGGAATGATACTTAAAGGGGCAACTAAAGATGGCAAAGAAAATACGACTATTATAGATGCTCCGAGATATTATTTGAACACTTTTGATTGGGGGTCTTGGCCTGGTTATCAGACAAACAGCTTGTACGAAGCCGCTGTATTTGACAACGATTTTGTCAAATTGAGAGAAGCATCGCTTTCTTACGAATTTCCTACTAGTATTACCAATAAAATAAAAATGCAACACCTCACCCTCACTTTCTTTGGAAGAAACCTTTTCTATTTCTATAAGTCACTTCCAAATTTGGATCCCGAAGAAGGTGTCGGTACAGACTGGGTAAGCAGGGCTACTTCGGTTGGTAGCGGTAATGCGGCAACTCGTTCTTATGGTGCAAGCATTCGATTCAACTTTTAATATATCTGTTGAACGTTTAAATCAACTATTATGAAAAATATGAAAAAGCTGATCATTTATATATCTTTTTCCTTGATGGCTGTGGTGCTGTTTTCCGGTTGTAAAAAAAGTGACTTTTCTGAAAATTATTACAACCCGGAAAAGGCTGTTACTGCAGATGTGCCAAGCTTGTATGCAGGCCTATTCAAAAATGAAACAATATTACCGCGTTACTGGAACCTATATACATTCCAGGTTCCTGTGCTGGGCACCTATACCCAGATAGCTGGGTATACAAATGGTAGTGGTGTTTATGAACAGCCAAATAATTATACGGGTGATCGTTGGAACGATTTCTACAAGAATGTTATGGCGCGTTACAGGGAAATTGAAAAACATTACAATGCCTTAACTTCTGCAGACGATAAGGAAGGTTATAAGTTGTTTTTAGAAACAGCGCAGGTATTTGTATACGATCAGGCAACGCAAATAGTAGATATGTGGGGCGATATACCATTTTCAACTGCAGGCGGGCTGAACGCTGAAGGAAAAATTATACTGCCTGGCTACGACAATGGTGAAAGCCTCTATAATACAGCGCTCACCGAACTCAAGCGTATATCTGATTATTTGGCAACAGTTACTCCTAATAATTTTTATCTTTCACAATTGAAGTCAACTGATTATGTGAATAGCGGGGACTTACTAAAATGGAGGAAATATACTAATTCGGTATTGCTACGGCTGGCAATGCGGATATCGTATAAAGATGAAGCCAAAGCAAAGTCAATCGTGCAGGGTCTTTTAGCCAATCCTACGCAATACCCGTTGGCAGAAGATGTTCTGGATAAGATTACGATTCAACCCAATAGCCCAACAAGTAGCCTTGCTCCGGCTGATCAAAAAGAAATTTGGAATGGTTTTGACGTAATTCCATATCCGGGAGCAAAGATGGTCAATGAAATTATGGTGCCTACTAACGACCCAAGACTACCGGTTTACTTTACAACAAACAAAAATGGAGTGTACAATGGGGTTGCCAATACATTAACCGAGGCCCAGGTAGCAGAAGGTGCTACTAATTTTATATTTTCACGCTGGGACTCCACAACGTTTACATATAACCACCTGCTGCCGGGGATTTTGGTAACGCCAGCTGAAGTGAATCTGCTGAAAGCGGAAGCTTTTGAAAGATGGGGAGGAGGAAGTGCAAAAGATGCCTATGAAAAAGGCATACGGCTATCCATTGCTTTTTGGTATGGTATCAACAACATCAGCGACCGTGTTGAAGACAAAGTTGAGCCACCTACAGAAGCTGCAATAATGGCTTACTTAGCAAAACCTTTAGTGGCTTATGGAACAGATAACCTGAATAAAATTGCCACACAGAAATGGATCAACTTTACAATAATGCAGGCACAAATAGCTTGGTCAGAAATAAGGAGAACAAAATTGCCGGTACTTTCTTTCCCCAATGATCCGACTTCTGTTGCTGCACCCAATCCCCCTACAAGATTGTTGTATCCTTCTGCTGAACGGACTTTAAATACAGCTAATTATAATGCAGTGAAAGATAAAGACAACACGACAACTAAACTCTTCTGGGATGTAAGATGAATGATGTAAAACAAAAGAGGCGCCATTCGGCGCCTCTTTTGTTTTATTAAATCACATGCGTCAACAATCCATCCCTCAACTTAGGTTCAAACCAGGTGCTCTTGGGTGGCATTACATTACCTGTATCCGCAATGTCAAACAACTGCTGAATCGTAACAGGATGCATACTGAAAGCAGCTTTCATTTCTCCACTATTCACTCTTTTCTCCAGTTCGCCCAGTCCACGGATACCACCTACGAAGTCGAGGCGCTTATCAGTACGGGGATCATGAATATTCAGGATCTTACTCATCACATTCTCCTGCAGAATAGTCACATCCAGCACGCCAATCGGATCATCCTTGTAGGTGCCAGGCTTTGCAGTGAGCATGTACCATTGACCGCCTAAGTACAAACCAAACTGGTTGAGTGCTGCTGGTTGTACTGGTTGATCACTTTTTGTAATTGTAAATTCTTCTTCAAGCTTCTTCAGGAATTCTTCATCACTCAGGCCATTCAGGTCTTTCACAACACGGTTGTAATCCAGGATCGCCAATTGATTGGCAGGGAAAATGGTGGTCAGGAAGTACTGTGCATCTTCGCTGTCAGGCAATTCCTTGCTCACCTTGGCTGCTGAGGCAGCACGGTGGTGACCATCAGCAATGTAAGTAACTGGTATCTTTTCTTTGAACAGGTTAGTGATGGCATCAATGGTTGCTGTCGCATCCACTACCCAGATCGCATGTACAATACCGTCATTGGCAGTAAAATAGTATTCAGCATTGTGATGATGCTTCCAGTGGGCAAAAATGTCGTTCAGTTCTTTTAGGTCTTTGCAAGCCAGGAACACATTTCCTGTTTGGGCACGGATAGTGCGCATGTGACTAATGCGGTCCAGTTCTTTTTCTGGTCTTGTGAATTCGTGTTTCTTAATAACATCATCAGAATAATCCTGGACAGAAGACACGCATACAAGCCCTGTTTGCGAACGGCCTTTCCATTGTAGTTCGTATATATAGTAGCAAGGCTTGTCTTCCTGGAAAAGAACTTTCTTGTCGATCAGCTCCTGCAAATTGCTTTTAGCTTTTTGATATACTTCGTCTGTATGAATATCGATACCTGCAGGCAGGTCTATTTCAGACTTGGTCACATGTAAAAAAGAAATTGCATTGCCTGCGGCCTCTTTCTTAGCTTCTTCTGAATTTAAAACATCATAAGGTCTGGAGGCTACCTGATCTGCATATTCATTGTGCGGACGGAGCGCCCTGAAGGGTTTAATGTGCGCCATTGTTTTATATTATTGCTTCTGTTTAGTTCAAAAAGTTATTGATGATAGAATTATCCCTTGCTGATCGCAAAATTTCTCATGACATCAGTTAATGCCACAACACTTTCATAAGGCAAAGCATTGTACATGCTGACACGGAAACCGCCAACACTACGGTGGCCTTTAACACCCACCATGCCTTCCTGCTCACAGATAGCTGCAAATTCTTTTTCCAATGCAGGATCTTCCATTACAAAGCAGGCGTTCATCTTGCTGCGGTCTTCTTTAGCTGTAGTTCCTTTGAAAATGGGGAAACTATCCAGCGTATCATAGAACAATTGAGCCTTACGGTCATTTTCTTTTTCTATAGCAGCAACACCGCCTTTGCTTTTTAACCAGCGAAGGGTAAGCATACAAACATAAACTGCAAAAACAGGAGGGGTATTGAGCATGGAACCATTTTCGATATGGTTGCGGTAATCCACCATAGTAGGCAGTTTACGGCTTACTTTGCCAAGGATATTCTTGTTCACAACCACCATCGTTACACCTGCAGCACCAATATTCTTTTGTGCGCCGGCATAGATCAGGTCAAACTTGTTGAAATCCATCTGGCGGCTCAAAATGTCACTGCTCATATCAGCAACCAGCGGCAGGTTCTTTTCATAAAAAGGTGTAAAGTCTTGCCACTGGGTTCCAAAAATAGTATTGTTACTGGTCAGGTGTAGGTATACAGATGCAGGATTTACATCGAACTTTTTAGGTATATATGTGTAATTGCTTTCTTTAGAACTGCATACGACTTCTACGCCTCCGAAAAGCTTGGCTTCTTTGATGGCTTTGGTTGCCCAAACGCCTGTGTCGGTGAAAGATGCGACTGCCTTTTCATCAAGTAAGTTCATTGGCACCTGGTAGAACTGCGTGGAAGCACCGCCTTGCAAAAACAGCACTTCATGGTCCGCATCCAGGTTCATTAGTTCTTTGGCTAAAGCTACAGCTTCGTCCATCACCGGCTGGAACAGCTTGGTACGGTGACCAATTTCCAGTATGGAAAGTCCGGAGTTGTTGAAGTTCAGTACAGCCTGGCTGGCTTCTTCAAAAACCTCTTTGGGCAGGATGCCTGGACCTGCGCCAAAATTGTGCTTGGTAGCTTTTTGTACCTGTTCAGCGGTGTTCATACTAGTAAAATTTGCCGCAAAAGTAATACATCCCGCTCACTCATGCTCCCTGCCTTTGCCATTCCCCGCTTTCCAGGCATTATTGAGCAATTCAAATTCCTGCTGTTCTTCCTGTGTAATTGGGGGCTGATCCAAACGGGTAAGATCAGGCTGCCCTGCATTCACCCAGGCTGTATACCAGAAAGATGCTATGGCAAATATGGACTGGCGCATACGCCTTTCGATCATTCCCTTCAATAATGCATCATAAGCCTTTGAAAAAGAAGTGGAATATTGTCGGGTGATGACGCCGTTACGCTCTTCGAAGGCAAACTTTCGATCGGTAGAAAAACTGTTGGTGAGTGCTTTCTCACTGCGCAAAACAGTATCGGCGGCAACAGCGCTTTCTAGGACGCGTTTCCAGATAAAGTCCGTAGGATTGCTGATATAGGAAGCTTTGCCGAGGAAGAAATCCCAGCTTTGCTCAGCCAGCAGTTCTGGCACCCGGCTTTCCCAAAAAGCATGAATGCCCTTCTGTCCTGTGAATTGTCCATTGTAGTTACTGTTCGTATGCAGGGGCACATGGGCGTCAGCAACATAATGGCTAATGTCTGCAGACAGTTTTAAAATTTGAGCTGCATTTTTTTCTTTGAAGGCATTGGTAAGCCGGCGCAGCATAATTTGTGTCCACCAGGGTACGATGCCATGTTGCTGCAGGCTGTCTTCCGAAAATTTGCCAATAGCGTCTTCCCATTTTCGGGGCAGCGTTTCAAAAGGGTAGGACCCATAGCGGTCCATATCAATAAAATGGCGTTGTGCTTCCCCTTCCATCATATAACGCCTTTTATCAGGATCAACAGCATGTTCACTAATAAAATGGATATGCGGTTTATAAAATGCCAGCATCTGTGGAGGTAATAGAAATACAGCATAATAACTCATCCTCCGATGTGCATAAAAGCCCCACGAAAAGGAATACAGGCTTAAGGAAAGAAACGCAACAAGCAAAAGAACCTTTTTCATAAAGCAGAAAGTTATGGTTAGCTCTAATATACACAACTCTCCACGAAAAACAGAGTGATACAGGGATTTTCAAAAATCATTTGTATGGATCAGCTTGGTTGGGTAATTTACGTGGTGGTGGCAATTTATAAAAGCGTCCTTCAGCAATATAACCTTTATCCACTCTAGAGACCTTTTGCGTTCTAATTCTGAAGAAATGCTTAATGGAATAGCTGCAAAGAAGATAGTTTATCGAAATAAAAGATTTATGAAAAATAATCCGACATGTTATTAGAAGGATACATTGAGTTTGAAAATGAAATTCCAGTGGCTTTAGAATGTTTAGGAAAAGAATTTCCTATAGTAATTGCAGGAATTGCAGGATTGTTAGCAATGCCATTGATGTTTCAGGGCTTTAATGATGAAAGAAAGCTGGGGCCGTTACAGTCGCCTGAACAAGGCAATGTTAAATATAAAGATCACTTTCATTGGGGTTCGGTGCATTCCTGGCCAAGCGGAGATTCTGCTATCAGGGCTTGTAAAATTTTATTCAATGATATTGATGAACAATCCTTTGAAAAAACGGGAAACAGAATTGCACAGGAATTACAAAAGTGGCGTAGTCTTTTAATAGATAATATTAGTTTAATGTTAGAGAAAGATTATCGAGGGACAAGAAGATCATTAGAGTCTAATAATTTCGGTTTTGGAGAATTCGGTTTATTCAGAAAAAAAGAGGGGTCAGATAAAGAGTTCATTCCTGAAGAGCTCAAGTGTCAGGTTATTGAAGTGATAATTGAAAATACTTTAGACTTCAATGTTGAAGGAATACAACAAGTATTAGATGCCACTTCAAAAGGCAAAGCACCATTACTGCCATTTTATTTTTTATTCGATGCAGAGAGAGCAAGGTTTGAGAAAAATTATCGTAAGTCGATATTAGATTCTGCTACTGCAGTTGAAGTATGCTTTTCATTTCTAATCAGTCAATTATTACCTTTTAATGAAGACCTGAATAAATACGTTGCATCAAAACATAATTCCCTGCGATTGAAAAGAGATTTATTAAAAGTTTTAAAAGTGTCAATACCAGTAAGAGAAAAAGAATACATAGAGGACCTGGATATAGTTAGAAATAAAGTTATACATGCAGGACATATTCCAACTGTCCATGAAGCATACACTGCTTATAAAATAGCGAAAGAAACATTGTATGCTTTATTACCAAAGAAGTATGAAATATAAGGATCTAAAAAATTACAGAAAGAATGACTGCCTCTAAAACTGTGTTTATTCAATGCTGGCTGAAGAATATGATTTAAACTGAATAATTAAACAAAAGAGCAAAGGCGGAACGGTGGCAACCTAGACGTCTGCCACTTTGTAAAGCCTATAAAATGTTATACACAACTTTAATGAAACTACTTCAACTTCCACCGACTATAAGAACAGCTAGGCCCGATGAGGTTCCAAAGCGACCAGAATTCTTAGATAAAATAACAGCAAGTAAAGCAGCTAATATCGTCGAAGGGTACGTCTTTCACTATAATGAATCCCATGACCTTCCTTTTCGGTTCTTTGCTGAAATAAATGTGGATAATAAAAATTTGTGGACTTTGTTTAAGACTCTGTTTCTTCAACTACCTGAAGAAATTTGTCTTGTTTATAATTATAAAGATGATGAACCCACTTATAGTGGCTATACTAATAAATATGAAGTGCTAAATAAACTGGAACAATTCAATGTTGAAATAACACAGGATGGATTTTTGGAAATCGGAGCTTTGTTCAACGATGAAAACTTTATGGAAGAAGTTTTTATACGCAGCCCTAAATACTTGCAATACTGGGGAGTCGACGAAGAGCGTTTTCGTAAAACAATGACAGAATTTGAGCTATACGAAGTGCCGGCTCTAAATTTTATAGACGAATACCCACTCGTAACAGAGGCTCTACGTCTATATAATTCTGATGTTAGAGAAACAAATGAGGTGCTGGAGCAACTTGGTACAATTATTCTCATGGAAGAATAATGTTGTGTAAAACAACCATATTTGTGAAATGGCTGTTCCTGAGCTAACTTCAACTTTAACCATTAATCAACTGTATAAGTACTATGAAGCTTTAGAAGCACGGACTTCAGCTGCTTCATAAATATCCAAAAACAGTTGCCTGCAATTACCAGAACTTTATGAGACAGACTTTGATAACAATTCTGATAATCCTTTATTCTGTGGTTTCACCACAGTTGTTCGCACAAACTCATTGGAGAACTTTTGATCATAAGAATGGCTATACTATCCAACTGCCATCATATTTTTCAACAGGTTTACTTGTAGCTGGAGGAACACTTCAATGGTATGATAATACCAAGGACAAAGAAATTGAAATAACAGTCGAGACTTTTGGTAACAGCTCACTAGGTAATTTAATGGGTGAATTTGATAGTGAACAATCAACCTTTACAAAGGTATCCTACAGGGTTCTAAAGCCATCATGGTATGTTATTAGTGGTGAAAGCGAACAAGGCATTAGCTACATGAAGACTATTTTAAAGAATGGAGTTTTGTATCACCTGCGCATTACCTATCCGCCTACACAAAAATTACTAATGGACACATGGATACCTAAAATTGCAGCTTCATTCAAATAATGGAATAGCAGCCGAATATCATGTTGTCACCATGCAGACATTTGTCTGTATTGATGACCATGCCTTAATTGAATCACTTTAGGAATAATTGTTGATTGTGCTTTTTTCTAATAATTCAAAAACCGGAGGTTACAATGGTCACCAAAGCATTACTCGTTCGGTTAGAAGTAAAGCATGGTAAAGATGATGACGTAGAATCATTTCTCTCATCCGCACTTCCGCTAGTTCAACAGGAAGTTGGCACCATTGCTTGGTTTGCGATTCGTTTTGGCCGCTCGGAATACGGCATCTTCGATGTGTTTCCGGATGAAGCAAGCCGCGATGCACATCTGAACGGAGCTGTTGCAAAAGCTTTGATTCAAAAAGCTGATGAGTTATTGGCAATGCCTCTGGATATCCAGAAACTGGATGTGCTTGCAAGCAAGCTTCCTGCTCAACCTCTTTCGGAGCCAAATACAAAAGGGATACTGCTCACATTTAAAGCCAAAACAGGTCATGAACAGGAAGCCGTTCAATTTTTAAAAGATGCTCAACCTCTGGCTATGGAAGAAGAACAGACAACGGCCTGGTTTGCTATTGCCCTGCCAGGTGGTGAATACGGCATCTTTGATGTGTTTCCTGATAATGGAGCCCGTTTAAAACACCTGACAGGTCATATCCCCAGGGAACTTACCAAGCATGCGTTTAGTTTATTAGGGAGCTTCCCTGAAATGGATTTGCTGAAGATTACAGCTGAAAATTTTAATACGAACTCCTAAACAAATATTTCCCTTTGGACATTTTTCTGCAACAAGCAATCAACGAAGCCAAAAAAGGCCAGGAAGAAGGTGGCATTCCTATTGGTTCCGTGATTGTATATGATGGTAATGTGTTAGGAACAGGCCATAACAAAAGGGTTCAGAAAGGAAGTGTGGTACTGCACGCCGAAATGGACGCATTGGAAAACGCAGGTAGACAGCCTGCTTTTGTTTATAAGAACTGCATTTTATATACTACATTGTCTCCTTGTCCCATGTGCACAGGCGCAATATTGCTTTATGGCATCCCAAAAGTTGTGATTGGAGAAAACAAAACCTACCTGGGCTCAGAAAAGCTCCTGGTTGAAAATGGGGTGGATGTAATTGTTGTTAACGATAGCGAGTGTATTCAAATGATGGAAGATTTTATTAAAAACAATAGTGAGTTGTGGAATGAAGATATCGGCGTTTAGTAATTTAGTAGCACCGCTTATTCATTCCCTGGCTCAACTGGCATACCTGCTCGCCTTTTTCGCAAATTACCCTTTCAGATATGTCAATTACTTCCTGGTTCCTTTACATACTCACTGGCAATGGGAAAAAGTAGCACCTAATTATAAGTTTGTATTAATTCTCATATGATGCTTACGGAAATGTTTAACTTTATTATAAGTTCATCTATTCGTTCCCTTATGTAATTCCATTCAACTACAAATCAATGCCCTGAAAACGATGTAGATCACCGTTAAATGAACAAATACTTTATATTTTTCATGGCCTTAGTGCTAATCCTGTTAGCCATTCGTCCTGCCTGGTCACAGGAAATATTCTTCAGCCCTGTGCTGCCGCCTGAAGGCAAAGTATTCAGGCATGTAACCGGCATCGTCCAGGATAAAGAGGGATACATGTGGTTTGCAAGTAAAAAAGGACTGTTCCGCTATGACGGGTATGAGATGACAACATACACCAATAATCCCTTTAATAAAAATTCATTGGCATCCGATGCCTTGGAAGCGATATGTGTCGATTCTTCAGGTATCTTATGGATAGCGATTTTCGGTAAGGGACTGGATCGGTTCGATCCGGTTACTGGTATATTTAAACATTATCATCATGATCCTAAGGATCCGGGAAGTATTAGTGGCGAATGGGTGAACGCATTGTATGTAGACCATGAAGGCACACTTTGGGTGGGTACAGGTGATGGTCTGGACCGCTTGGATCCAAAAACAGGAAAGTTTATCCATTACCGAAACCAGCCTGGCGATCCGGTTAGTATCAGCAATAATGAAGTAGTTGCAATTTATGAAGACCGGCAATGTGTGCTTTGGATTGGTACGGGCAGTGTTTATTCAGGTAAGGATAGTGAGGGAGGGTTGAACCGGATGGACAAAAAGACGGGTAAGTTTTCCAGGTACTTCCATGATCCCAAGAATCCACACAGCCTGGTCAATAACAAGGTGAGGGCTATTTATGAAGACCGCAAAGGCAATTTTTGGGTGGGGACTTCAGGCGATGGCCTACACACGATGAATAGGCAAAATGGTAGTTTTCAACGGTATCCCTACGATCCTGAACACCCTGAAAAATTAAGCCGTCCTCCTTTCAAAAAGAAGCCATTCCTTGACTTCATCACTTTTATTACGGAAGATATTACAGGGGGAATTTGGATCGGCACTTCTGAATCGGGACTGAATTATTATAATCCCCTTACAGGGAAAACGAGACACTACGAGCATGAAAAGGATACTGCCGGAGCATTTACGGATGGCAATACCTGGTGGACTTATACATCAAAGGAAGGTGTCCTCTGGATCAGCACTTTGTATGGTAATCTTTACCGGGTCAATCCTTTGCGCCGGGATATACCTTTTTATGAATCATTTACTGGTAGTGTAAATGCGTTTTATGAAGCCCCGGATGGATCATTTTGGACAGGAACAGAAAGGGGGCTGGTGATCAAAAACTATAAAGGCAAAGGGGAAACAAAGATGTTTGTCCACGAGCCTGGAAATCCATATTCTTTGAGCAACAGTTCTGTATTATCAATAACACCTGACAGCTATGGAAAAATTTGGGTAGGCACTTTCGAAGGTTTGAATGTATGGGATGAACATAAAAATGGTTTTATTCATTACCGCCATAATCCTAAAAAATCAAATACACTGACCCATGATTTTATTTTGTCTGTTTTAGAAGACAGGAAATCTGATCTATGGATTGGAACTGTAAAAGGATTGAACCGGATGGATAGAAAGTCAGGCTCGATCACCCGTTATGTTTTTCATCCTGAAGATACAACTACTTTTGGGTCAAATTTTGTCGCCTCTGTTCTGCAAAGCCGGCAGGGAGAAATATGGGTTGCCTGTTGGATGGTTCCAGGAGATGTGCATAAACTAAATTCGGCCAATGGTAAATACGAGACCTACCGGATCGGAGGGATGGTGTCCTGTCTTTTCGAAGATGATCATGGAGTGCTCTGGGCTGGGGGAGAGGAAGGACTCTTTCAATTCAACCGCCGTAAAAATTCGTTTGAACCATTTGTCGACTCAAATGCTTATACAAAATTTATTAATGTACGATCTATAATTGAAGATGATAAAAAAAACCTTTGGATAGTTGCCAAAAATGGAATTTTAAGATTAGATCCGAAGCGGGGAGTAACCCGCATTTATGGAAGAAATGACGGTATCAATGGCAATACTTTAAGTTTTCGCCCCGCTTATAAAGCAAGCAACGGCAAATTATACTTCGGCTCCTACTCAGGTTATTTTGTTCTCTCTCCTGGTCAGTTGATTAAAAGTTCAACACCTCCGCAAATTGTTATATCTAATTTCCAGTTGTCTAATATTAAGCTGCCGGAAGAGGATCGAAATCTAGTATTGACTGCTCCTCTTCATCAATTAAAAGATTTACAATTACGATACAACCAAAATGCATTCACCTTCAGTTTTACTGCTATTGATTATGCTTATCCGGAAGACAATCGTCACTTCTTCATGCTGGAAAATTATAATGACAACTGGATTCAGGCTGGTTCAGATCGAAAGGCTATTTACTTTAATGTTCCTCCTGGAAAGTATGTTTTCCGCGTAAAAGCAGCCAATAGTGAAGGAATATGGGCTGAAAAAAGCATCAATATCGTTATTACGCCTCCATGGTGGGGCACTTGGTGGTTTAGGATAGCTGCAGTGATAGTAATATTGGCCATGTTGTATGGAGCCATGCGTTGGCGCATGCATCAAAAGTTTCGCCTCCAACTGGAACGGTTTGAAAAAGAACGACAATTAGCCCAGTTGCAACGCAAAACCTCAGAACTGGAAATGCAGGCACTTAGGGCCCAGATGAATCCCCATTTCATTTTTAATTCCCTGAATTCCATCAATCGTTTTATACTTCAAAATGATAAATTTCAGGCTTCAGAGTACCTGACCAAGTTTTCAAGGTTAGTGAGAGCGATTCTGCAAAACTCTCAGGCTTCTTTGATCTCTTTGGAAAGTGAACTGGAGTCTTTGAAACTCTATTTGGAGCTGGAGGCTTTACGATTTAATCACCAATTTGAGTATAAGATTGTTGTGGATAATGAACTCGACATTTCTTCATTAAAAGTGCCGCCATTGATCATTCAGCCTTATGCAGAAAATGCCATATGGCATGGGTTAATGCAGAAAGGAGATAAGGGCCACCTGGATATTGAATTGTTTCAGCGGGATACTTCTTTATTCTGTAAAATCACAGATGACGGCGTGGGCAGAAAGAAAGCTGCAGACCTGAAAAGTAAATCAGCAGCAACCCATAAATCAATGGGCATGCGTATCACAGCCGATAGAATAGCCATGCTACAACAAAAAAATGATGTGGACACTTTAATTACAATTACCGACCTTGTACTGCCTGATGGCAGCCCCGGTGGTACTGAGGTATTGATCAAAATCCCAATGATTTATGATTAGAGCAGTGATGATAGACGATGAATTACATTGCCTGGATACATTGAGCATTCTGCTGAAAGAATATTGCCCGGATGTACAGTTATTGGAAAAATGCCAATCTGCTGCAAAAGGGATTGAAGCAATCAATAAATTAAAGCCTGACCTTGTTTTCCTCGATATAGAAATGCCTGTCATGAATGGCTTCGAAATATTAGAGCAGTTTCCTGAAATTTCTTTTGCTATTATTTTCACTACCAGTTACGACCAATATGCAATTAAGGCCATCCGCTTTAGTGCGTTGGATTATTTGTTGAAGCCAATTGATCCTAATGAGCTGGTGAGCGCAGTGAAAAAAGTAAGAGAACAGCGGCAATTACCGGTAGCAGAACAGTTTCAAATGCTGTTGAGCCAAATCCAGGAAAAGAATCATCATTTCAAAAAAGTAGCTGTTCCAACATCAGAAGGTTTCGAATTGGTGCCGGCCGATCAGGTGATACGTTGTGAAGCAGATGATAATTACACACACCTCTTTCTGAAAAATAACTCAAAAATTACAGCCTGCCGCACCTTGAAAGAAATAGAAGAACAGCTGCAGGACTTCAAATCGTTTTTACGTGTACACCACTCTTATATTGTAAACCTCAACGAAGTAAGCAAATATATACGGGGAGAGGGTGGTTACCTGGTCATGAGTGATGGTTCAACCGTAAATGTTTCCAGAAGTCGCAAAGATGCATTAATGCGATTCTTTTAGGAATACAAATCCTCTTTATTACCCCATTTACTTTTCCAATCTGGCAATTACCCGTTAACGCTTACCAACTACTCAATGCTACTAGATATAGGCTGGTTGTGATGATAATTTTGATATTGTCAATGCAACATATTCCATAATCATACAAATTTTTTAATTATGAAACCTAGATTCTTCCTTTCATTGAGTGCCTTATTTTTCTCATCAGTATTTGCAGGCGGCTGCCTTGCTCAGGAAACTAGTTTGGTAAAATTACCCGGCGTTGCTGTTGCAGTAAACAATACAGATATGAATGATGGCATTGCTAGTGCCAGTCCCAATGTAGTGAAAGTATTTGATAGCTATTTCAAAAATGCAAGTGACTTAAGATGGGCTAAAGTGGACAAAAACTATTTTGTAAGCTTTAGGATGAATGGGCAGCAAAATACTGCATTATTTAAGAAAAATGGTTACCTGATCAATCACGTTTGTTACAGCAATGAACAAAATTTGCCTGCAGATATAAGAAAGATGATAAAAACACATCCGGATTATTTGGATTACAAGATTACACACGTATGGAACATCAAACAGGATAAAAGAGATGTTTGGGCAGCATATCTTGAAAGCAACAATGATTTTGTCTTAGTGAGTTTAGAAAGCGGCATGCTCGAAGAAGTAAAACGTATGAATAAACAAAAATAGAAAATTTGCTAAATAATAAAGAAGCCGGTGGAACCACCGGCTTCTTTATTATTTAAATGATCCTGTTTTATTCAAAATCCGTTACGCCACCACTAATTGCAAACTTCATCGCATCTGTAGAATTGATATTGGTAATTGGCTTCACCCGGTTGGCAGGTAATAAGTAAACATTGCCAGCAATAGAGTAGGAGGCTGGAATGTATACGGCCACATATTCAGAAAAACCAAAGTCTGCCATATCACCCTGTGTAATAAAGCCCACCCTCCATACATCATTATCGTCAATATTGGCTAAAACAGGTTTGTCAAACTTCTTTTTCTCCCCGGCAAAGGCTGAAAAGAAGTCTTTCACAGTAGTATAAATAAAGCGTACGCCTGGGGTCTTTTCAAGGAAGCGGTCAAACAAGCTGAACAACTTAAGCTGTAGAAAGAAAGAGCTTAAATATCCAATCAGGCAAATGACTGCGATTACTAACAGAAACCCTAAACCGTAATTCTGCACGTATACTTTCCCGTCAGGGCCCTTTTCAGTGAAAAGCGGCACCAGGTTATCAATTGTGGAAACGACCCAGTAAATAGCATAAGCCGTTACTGTAACCGGCGCAAGTACCAGCAAGCCCTGCAGAAAATATTGAATCAGTTTGCTAAAGCGGAATCCTTCAGGTTTCGTGGACGTCTTTTCGTTCATAACACAAAAGTAAGTAGGAAGAATGAAGTGAAAGGTACTAGTGTAGAGATTCAAATCCGGGTTGAAAAGTCGTATTATTTTAAGATGAGTACCATAGAGTTCACATAAATGGTACACTTATAATTTGTTATGCTCAAGTCTGAAATATATATGTACTAAGGTATCCTTTTTGGTAATTTATTTAGTATGTTTACTAAAATATTTAGCTATTTTATATGGCTAAATGAATTCTTTGACCTCCTGTGTATTGAAATATGTCTGTAATCTATTTTTTTAACCTTTCATAATAATTTAATGTAGGAAACTTTGGTTACAAAAAAAGTTTCCATAGTTTTGCCCTCTTTATGGATGCCAAGGAACGCATACTAATAAAATCTCACGAGCTATTCAACCGCTATGGTTTACGCTCAGTTTCTATGGGTGATATTGCTGCCCAGTTGGGTATATCTAAAAAAACGGTTTACCAATATTATACGGATAAAGATGACCTGGTAAGTGCAGTGTTTACAGCCGTGATGGAAGAGAACCGTACTTGTTGCTGTCAGGACAGGGAAAAGGCAGACAATGCCATTCAGGAAGTGTTCCTTGCTTTCGATAGGATGATCGATATGTTTACCAACATGAACCCTTCAGTGTTGTTCGACATGGAAAAATACCATCCTTCGGTTTTTAAAAAATACCAGGATTTTAAGAACCAGTTCCTCTACGGTATGATCAGGAGCAACTTGGAAAAAGGAATTTCAGAGGGACTTTATCGCACTGATATCGATATCGATATTCTTACCCGCTTCCGTATCCACAGTATTATGCTATCATTCAATAAAGATGTTTTTCCTGGCAATCGCAACCAGGTAATGCAAATAGAAATGCAACTGGTAGAGCATTTCCTATATGGGTTAGCTACTTGCAAAGGCAAGGAGCTCATTGAGGAGTACAAACAGCAGAGAAAAACAAGATTAGAACAGCGTAACGTATAAGTCTTAATTCCGGACTCTATCAACCACAATCAACTACAAAACTATAAGTAATGGAGAACAAGCATTTAAAGCTCTTGTCCGTGCTATGCTTTTTGCTTTTTACAACTTTGGCAAATGCGCAGCAGAAGTATGAGCTTACTGTAGAGGAAGCCATTGAACTGGCTTTCAAGAATGTCATGCAATTGAAAAATGCACAGGCTGACTACCGAATCCAGGAGGCCAAAAATAAAGAGATCTTTGGGCAGGCTCTACCCCAGGTAACTGGCGATGCTACGGCTCAACATTATTTAAAAGTGCCGCAGTTCCTTTTCCCCAATGCCACCGATAACCGCATCTATACTATCCTGAAGGAGGAGGGCGTTAGTGGCAGCGGTGGGCCAATCACCAAAGTGCCCGAGGTGACTTATGCGCAGGTAAGCTTTCAACAGCCATGGAATTTAACTTTAGGCGCTACCGTTACCCAATTACTGTTTCAGCCAGATGTTTTTGTAGGGCTCCAGGCAAGGGAAACTGCCTTGAACTTCTCTGCGGCGCAAATTGAACAGGTAAAGGTAGATATCAAAGACTCCGCTTATAAAAGGTATTATGCCATTATCATCGCTGAAAAGCAACTCCACTTTTTAAACGAAGGCGTAAAACGGCTGGAAAAACTGTACAATGATGATTCTATAATGTACAAAAATGGCTTTGCTGAAAAACTGGACTTGGATAAGGTGCAGGTGCAGCTGACCAATCTGAAAACGCAGCAAAACTGGACGGCAACAGCTATCCGCATGGCATATGCATCTTTAAAGTTTGTCCTGGGGGTAAGCCAGAAGGACACACTGGTATTGAAAAATGACCTGACGTTAGCCAATGTGAAAGAGGGGATTCTGGATGAAAGCTTTAAGTATGAGGATCGTCCCGAGATCCAGACTTTAAACTATGCAAAACGCCTTCAGGAGTTGGATCTGAAACGATACCGCCTGCGATATTTCCCAACAGTAACACTATTGGGTAATTATGGTGTGACAGGCATGGGGCCAAAGTTTTATACCGACCCAAGCACAATCTGGTTAAAAAGTTCTTATGTCGGCCTGAATGTAAATCTTCCCATTTTTGATGGTACACAACGCAGGTATAGGATCCAGCAATCACAGTTAAATGTTGAAAAGGCAGAGAACACGATCAACAGTGTAAAGCAAGCGATCGATTTTGAACAGGTATTCACCAAAGAAAGTATGAAGAATGCTTTGGTCAACCTCGACCTGCAGGAACACAACATGCAACTGGCTGAACGGGTATACAATGCAACGAAAATTAAATTCGAACAGGGCGTCGGCAGCAGCTTCGAAGTACTGCAGGCCGATACTGACTATCAAACAGCGCAGTCTAACTTTTTTACCGCTTTATATAATGCCACCCTTGCTAGAATTAGCTACCTGAAATCACTGGGAAAATTGTAAACGGATAAACCAACAAACCTCTAAAACGTAAAATTCCAAAACATGCAAAAGATATTTTATTTATTGCTGATAGCTACGGTTATGGCTTCCTGTGGCAATACACAAAAAGATGCTAAGGGCGAGCTGAATGATAAAAAAGCGCAGCTTGAAAAATTAAAAGGACAACAGGAAGGCATCGCAAAGGAAATTGCTAAACTCGAAGAGGAAATTGCTAAAGCCGATCCGGAGGCTGCAAAAGTGCAAAAGGCTAAACTGGTGGCAATTGCTACACTGCAGCCAGCTGACTTTTCTCACTTTATTGAATTACAGGGAACGGTTGATGCCGAGAATATTGCTTATGTCGCTCCTCGTGGTGCAGGCGGACAAGTAAAGGCTATCTATGTAAAACAGGGACAGCCAGTACGCAAAGGACAACTGCTGATGAGGCTTGAAAATTCGATTGCCAATACACAGGTAGATCAGATACGCTCACAGCTGGCCTATGCCAAAGACCTTTACCAGCGTCAGCAAAACCTCTGGCAGCAGGGTATTGGTACGGAAGTACAGTTGCTCACAGCTAAGAATAATGTAGTGAATCTGGAGAAACAACTGACTATGGCTCAAGAGCAGCTGGGTTTTTCAAACGTTTATGCTGAAATGAATGGCATTGCCGACCAGGTGAATATCAAAGTGGGAGAGATGTTCTCTCCTCAATCCGCTTCAATGGCAGGCATCCGTATTGTCAACACTAGTGACCTAAAAATTGTTACACAGGTGCCGGAAAGATATTTAGGCCGTGTAAGTGTGGGCAGTACGCTGGAAGTAACATTACCGGAAACAAATCAAACGGTTACTTCTAAAGTAACCGTTGCTGGAAAGGTGATCGATCCATCCAGCCGCACATTCTATATCGAAGCTAAGATGCCTGCCGGCAGCAATATCAAACCGAACCAGATCGCCTTGGTGAAGATAAAAGACTACGCCGATGCCAGTGCTATTACCGTTCCTGTAAACACTTTACAGAATGATCAAAACGGTAAGTATGTAATGGTGGCAACCAAAGAGAACGGAAAGCTTATTGCCCGCAAGCGTCAGGTAACTATTGGTGAATTATACAATGACCAGTTGGAAGTGAAAAGTGGTTTACAGGCCGGAGATACCATCATCACAGATGGCTTCCAGGGTTTGTATGATGGTCAGCTGATTACTACTGCATAAGCAATATTGCCCCTTTATTGAAATGATCAGCCACTGAACTTTTAGGTGGTTAAAAGAATAAACTATGCGCTTTAAAGAATATTTACAGGAAAACTTCAAGCATTTCCGCCCGACTACTTGGAGTATCAAAAACAAAACAACCATCTATTTATTGATGGTCTTTGTCACCTTGGCCGGCGTCTTTCAATTTATGACCCTGCCTAAGGAGCAGTTCCCGGATATTGTGATCCCTACCATTTACGTGCAAACCGTATATGTTGGGAACTCACCCAAGGATATTGAAAACCTGGTGACCCAACCGATCGAAAAACAGATCAAGAGCATTACTGGCGCCAAGATCAATAAGACCACAAGTACTTCGGTTAAGGATTTTTCGGCCATCGTCGTAGAGTTTGGTACTGATGTGGAAACAGATGTGGCCCTGCAAAAAGTAAAAGATGCTGTGGACAAGGCAAAGTCCGACCTACCTACCGACCTCACGCAGGAACCTATTGTTCAGGAAGTTGGCTTCTCTGAATTCCCGATCATGTACGTCAATATCAGCGGTGATATGGACCTGATGCAAATGAAGGAATATGCAGAAGAAGCACAGGATCACCTGGAAGAATTACCTCAGATTACTCGTGTTGATATTGTGGGTGCGCCTGAACGTGAGTTCCAGATCAATGTGGACAATAACCGCATGCAGGCAAGCGGAATTACTTACGATGATATTGAGTCTGCTGTTGCCCGCGAAAACCTGGATATCTCCGGTGGTTTGCTGGATGTGGGCAATATGCAGCGTTCATTGCAGTTAAAAGGTCAGCTGAAAACTACTTTCGACCTGGAAAAAATTGTGGTACGCAATTCTTCCGGCCAGCCCATTTACTTGAAAGACATCGCGCAGATAAAGGATACGGTGAAGGAAACTGAGAGCTATGCCCGCCTGAATGGAAAGAAAGTAATTACCCTCAACATCATCAAACGGGCTGGAGAAAACCTCATCGAAACTTCAGATAAGGTAAAGAAAATAATGGATGAATTGCAGGTGACTACATTCCCAAAAAACCTTGATGTGGTGATCACGGGCGATCTGAGTAAGAACACCCGTACCTCATTCAACGATCTGGTGAATACGATCATCATTGGCTTCATCCTGGTGCTCCTCATCCTAATGTTCTTTATGGGTGTAACCAATGCCTTCTTTGTGGCCTTATCAGTACCACTGAGCATGTTCGTGGCATTTATGTTTCTACCGGCAGCCGATCTCATAGTAGGCTCGCATGTTACGCTCAACTTCATTGTATTGTTTGCGCTCTTATTTGGTTTAGGGATCATCGTGGACGACGCTATTGTTGTGATCGAGAATACGCACCGGATCTTTGCACAGGCAAGAGGGGCCTTGCGTTCTGATAAAGCCGCAATGATTGCAGCTGGCGAAGTATTCGTACCGGTGCTTGCTGGTACACTGACCACCCTGGCGCCTTTCTTCCCGTTGCTGTTCTGGCCTGGTATCGTGGGTAAGTTCATGATCTACCTGCCTACAATGCTCATTTTTACCCTGACAGCTTCGCTGATTGTAGCTTTTATCATGAACCCCGTATTTGCTGTGGACTTCATGACGCACGAAGAGGGAGTAAGAGAACCAAAATCCGCTATATTCCGGAAACCTGGGTTCTGGATCGCCGCAGCTGCGGGCATCCTTTTGGATCTGTCGGGCTTTAGATTCTTTGGTAATTTAATATTGTTCCTCCTGCTGTTGGGTATTCTTCATAGGTATATCCTGGAAGATATTATCCTTGGCTTCCAGCATCGTGTGTTACCATGGATCATGCGGCATTATGAAACGGCTCTGCGCTGGGCCTTGAGGGGTTGGCGGCCTGTGCACCTGCTCATTGCTACATTTGTTCTGCTCATTTTCTCCTTCATGTTTTTCGGAATGCGCAAGGTGCCGGTTGTATTCTTCCCCAGTGGAGATCCTAACCAGATCTATGTTTACCTGAAACTGCCCGTTGGTACTCGTGTTGAATATACCGACTCTATTACAAGGACTTTGGAACAAAAGGTATATAAGGTATTGGATATGGAAGGTGGTAAATCGAACCCTGTTGTGGAGAGTGTGATCAGCAACGTGGCCGTAGGCGCCGGCGACCCAATGAGTGGTGACAGAAGTACTCGTTCTGAGCTAGGTCGCATACAGGTTTCCTTTGTGGAGTTTGAAAAACGCCACGGTGTACCAACTGCTCCTTACCTCGATGCCATCCGGAAGGAACTAAAAGGTATCCCCGGGGCCGAAATTTCGGTTTCACAACAACAGAATGGTCCGCCAACAGAACCTCCTGTGAATATCGAAGTGGCATCCGAAGATTTCGACGAACTGACGAAAACAGCAGTAGCACTGAAAAATTACTTGGATTCTATCCAGGTACCTGGTGTGGAAGAATTGAAGATGGACGTAGACCTTCTCAATCCTGAGATCAGTTTGAGTGTGGATAGGGAAAGGGCCTTGATAGAGGGCGTTTCTTCTGCCCAGATTGGTATGGCTATTCGTACTGGTTTATTTGGTAGAGAGATCTCAAAAATAAAAGAGGGTGAAGATGAATATAAGATCCAGTTGCGCAACGAAGAAATTCAGCGCAGCAACCTCGTAGATCTCCTGAATATGAACATCCGTTATCGCGATATGGCAACAGGTGCCTTGAGAAGCGTTCCGATCAGTTCTTTAGTGAAGGTGGATTATACAAGCACACTGGGTAGCGTAAAGCGTAAAAACCAGAAGAGGGTGATTACAATTCGTTCCAATGTGTTGGTAACCCAGGGTTATACACCTACTGCTGTCAACCAGGAATTGACACGTCATATTGCCAACTTTAAACAAAAGCCCGCCGATGTGACCATCAAACAAACTGGTGAGGGCGAGCAGCAGGCTGAGACCGGAGCTTTCTTATTAAAAGCATTGATGATTGCATTGATGCTGATCCTCTTGATCCTGGTGCTCCAGTTCAACTCGATTAGTAAGCCTGTGATCATCCTGACGGAAATTGTGTTCAGTGTCATTGGTGTGTTGCTTGGCTTTGCCATAACGCGGGATACCATTTCCGTAGTTATGACCGGTATTGGTATTGTCGGCTTAGCGGGTATTGTGGTGAAGAATGGTATCCTTGTGATTGAATTTGCAGACGAGCTAAGGAGCCATGGCATGAAAACTAGAGAGGCGGTGATCCAGGCTGGTAAAACAAGGATCATCCCGGTATTGTTGACAGCCATTGCTGCTATTTTGGGATTGATACCGCTGGCAGTTGGCTTGAATATCAACTTCATTTCAATGTTCGCCGACCTGAATCCACATATCTTCTTCGGAGGAGATAATACGGTGTTCTGGGCGCCACTCTCATGGACCATCATTTATGGTTTGAGCTTCGCCTTCTTTATGACACTGCTGATCGTGCCTTCCATGTACCTGATCGCTGAACGCTTAAGGCGTCCAATGCGCAACATGTATGGTGGTAAGTGGATTTCCATGCTTGGCATTCCGCCTTTAACACTGTTGTTTATTCCATTGATGATCATCACCATGATCCGTCATTATATGGATGTTGCCCGCAGGAAAAGAAAGCTGGCTAATGATGATAACGCAAATGAAGCAAACATAGGAAGCTGGCTGTAACCACAGATTTCAGCATACAGGTCGATAAACTGATCCAACTTCGGCCTAAAGAAAAGACCTGTAAGGCTTTTAAGCCTTACAGGTCTTTTCTTTAAATATGATTTGATACGCTTAAAAGTATACCAAACATTATCCGGGAGCATTTTTAGGCTTCAAATACTTTATTCAATTCTTCTTTGAATGGCTTTTCTATTGAATGACTTTTCTATTTGATATTCTGTTTATCGGTAATATATTTTGCGCTTCAGTCATTTCCTAAATCTTTTCCCTCACTTTTCATTTTCAAATAAAAGACAATAAAGAAGAGAATAAACAAAAACAACGGCACCAATAAAATAACTGGTAGCATACCCTGTAATTTAACCAATATTGTTAAAATCTAGCCTCAAGGTTTTGGTAATTCTTTACTGTTCTCATTCAAATTAAACCTTTCCTTTAAAATCCCCAATACCACTAAGATCCCAAATCCCGCCCCCATGCGATTCCACCTCGTCTATTCTGATCAGAATGACCGCTTTTGACCCTATTTGTCCGCTTTTGTCCACTCAATCCCAATCCATCCTTCGTACCTTAAGTATACCTGAAGCATACCATCAGTATACCTACAGTAGGGCAAGGGTATGCCAACAGTACCCATCCATTCTCTCTACTTACTCCCTACTTACTCCATAGCTAAGCCGTACCATAGGCGTACTTTAGGTATACATCAGCCGTACTTAAGGCTATGCTACTTCGATCATCCTTCGACTATCCTTCGACTATCCTTCGATCTGAATGGAGCAAATGCTCCTAAATTAGGGGAAAACAACCTACAGGCAGAACGCCTTCAATGCCCTGAACGGAGTTAGGTGGAGCTGTGCCTAAAGATACAAAACCAACCCCCACCCTCCAAGTTTTGCCCCCCTCTCTTGCCCTTACTCCCATTCGTCATTCCCACCATCCCCAGGACCGTCCATAACTAGGATCCTGTGCGTGGATGCCCCCTTTCTCACGAAAAATCCTATGAATCCTTCCTGCCCGGACAGTTCCGCGGTCCAAATTCCCTTATTTTTGCCTCCCTAATCAATAACTACGTGGCACTTATAAAGAGCATTTCTGGAATCAGAGGTACCATCGGCGGCAAGCCAGGCGAATCCCTTACACCAATAGATGTCGTAAAATTTACTTCTGCTTTCGGCGCCATCCTTTCCGAAAACAGGGCAGATAAATCAGTAAATACTAAAATAGTCGTTGGTCGCGATGGCCGCATCAGCGGCGAAATGGTCAGTCAATTAGTGATCAATGCGCTCATCGGACTCGGTATTGACGTTGTTGACCTCGGGTATTCTACCACGCCCACAGTTGAAATCGCAACCAAACTGGAAGAAGCTACCGGCGGCATCATCATTACTGCTAGCCATAATCCCAAAGAATGGAATGCATTGAAACTTTTAAACGGCGAAGGAGAGTTCATTGATGCCCAGGTAGGCGCTGAAGTACTCCGTAGGGCAGAAGAAGCTGATCTCAGTTTTGCCCCCGTGGAAAAGCTCGGTACTGTAACCAAGAACGATACTTACTTGCAGAAGCATATCGATATGGTGCTGGGATATCCTTTGATCAACAAGGAGGCTATTGCAGCTAAAAAGTACAAAGTAGTGGTGGATTGTATCAATTCTACTGGTGCTTTGATTGTACCCCAGTTACTGAATGCTCTGGGCGTTGAGGATGTTACTGTGCTCAATGGCGAGGTGACCGGCCGCTTTGCCCACAATCCTGAACCGCTGCCGCACCACCTGAGTGCTTTAAGCAAAGAAGTGGTAAAGCAAAATGCCGACCTGGGGATTGCTGTAGATCCGGACGTTGATCGTCTCTGTTTCGTGTGTGAGGACGGTTCTATGTTTGGTGAGGAATATACGCTGGTAGCAGTTGCTGATTATATATTGTCTAAAGTAAAGGGCAATACGGTAAGCAACATGAGCAGTACAAAGGCTCTAAAGGAGATTACAATAAAAAATGGTGGCGAGTATTTCCCTTCAGCGGTTGGAGAGGTGAATGTGGTAAAAAAGATGAAGGATGCGAATGCTGTCATCGGCGGTGAGGGAAATGGAGGTATTATCGTTCCAGATTTTCACTATGGTCGGGATGCATTGATAGGTATTGCGCTTTTCCTTTCCCACTTTGCTGATCACAAAAAAAGTTTGAAGTCTTTCCGCGGCAAATACCCTGACTATTTTATTTCTAAGAATAAAATAGAACTGGAAGGCAGCCTGGATGTAAACAAGATCTTCGAAAAGATCAAGAAGAAATACAAGAACAATCCGATCAATACGGAAGATGGCTTGAAGATAGAGTTCGATACCGATTGGGTACACCTGCGTACTTCCAACACCGAGCCGATCATCCGCATTTATGCTGAAAGTAACTTTGAAACAACTGCCAATAATATAGCCAACAGGCTGATGCAAGATATCAGGGAGAGCATTTAACTAATGAAGCCCTCAACTTTTCAAAGTTGAGGGCTTCATTTTAATAGATATTTTATAGTCAAGGCCTTTTAGCGCTGACGCTCCCCTTTAGGGGTTGGGGGTGCAGCTAACAAAAATCATCTCCTCCCTAAAAAGATATGGTTGTAGTTTTGCGGTTCGTAAAACGACGAAAATTCAACAAATAGTGGACGCGAACATGCTAATGAAACAACCTATTCAACCTGAAATAGAACAAAATATTTCCAATAACACGCTGCACAAAGCATCTTCTGTTATGGGCGTGATCAGCAATGATAAGCCGGTAGATACCCGTATCTACTTTGACAATGCTGCAACTACATCTTTGGCTCCTGAAGTATTGGAAGCCATGTTGCCTTACTTGTCCACTCATTTTGGTAATCCCTCCTCCATTTACTCTTACGGTCGCGAAACAAGACTGGCCGTTGAAAATGCACGGAAAACCGTAGCTAAAATATTACATGCTAAACCGGGTGAGATCTTTTTCACTTCTTGTGGCACCGAAAGCAATAATACAGCTATAACTGCCTCTATTCGCGATCTTGGCTGTACTCATATTATTACTTCTCCCATTGAGCATCATGCCGTCCTGCATACAGTTGAGTACTACAGCATGCAAAACGCTGTTTCTCTGGGCTTTGTAAAATTGAAGGAAGACGGTCATGTTGACTATAACGACCTGGAAGCGCAATTGCAACAAAAAAGCAGCGAAGGCGTAAAATGCCTGGTAACCTTAATGCATGCAAACAATGAAATTGGTACCCTGCTCAGCATTAAGAAAGTAGGCGAATTGTGTCAAAAGTATGGTGCTATTTTTCATTCTGACTGTGTGCAGACCGTTGGTCACTATCCTATAGATTTGAGCAATTTACACGTTCACTTCATCTCGGCTTCAGGCCATAAATTTCATGGACCCAAAGGCACTGGTATTTTATATGTCAACGAAAATATATCTATAAAGCCTTTTATTCATGGTGGTGGACAGGAGCGCAATATGAGGGCCGGTACTGAAAATGTATACGGAATCGTAGGCTTTGCCAAAGCTTTGGAAATGGCAACGGCTCATTACGAAGAGGACAGTGCCTATATAAAAGACATGAAGTCTTACATGGCCCAACAACTCAAATCTAATATACCTGGAATTGATATCAATGGAGATGAAATCGGTGGTCTTTATACTGTTTTGAGTGTTTGTTTCCCTAAAACGGAAAAGGCAGAATTCCTCCTGATGAATCTGGATATCAACAACATTTGTGTGTCTGGCGGCAGTGCCTGCAGCAGTGGTGCCGATATTGGGTCTCATGTAATGAAAGCCCTCAACAAAACCGATAAATGGATAACAATCCGTTTCTCCTTCAGTAAATACAACACCAAATCTGAAGTAGACAGGGTATTGACAAAGTTGAAGGTACTATTATAAAGGTACTATTATAAATACCTGAGAGGGTTACGCCTGGCTGCAAACACATAACGTTTTATATTCATAAAGAATGCAGCTATCATATATAAGATGATGGGAGATCCCAATGTGAGAAAAGAAATGTAAATGAACCACATTCTTATGCGGGATGTAGCAATTCCTAGTTTTTCGCCTATGGCTGAACATACACCAAATGCCTGCCATTCAATGAAATTTTTGAGATGCTTCATAACGCTAAATTACTTCTTGGATAGCTAATTTTTCTTAAATCAAGCCTAAAATCTTTCTTCCTTTTAATAACGAGCTGATGCATTAAATATTATCTTTATAGCAGAGCTTTAAAGTTGTTTATTGGCTTAAATTCTCGGGATTTCATATAAAGTTTCTGAATAATTATAAATTCATTTAAAAATTATTACGTCAGCTGCAATTCTTTACGTATAAAAAAGATATTCATGTATTAGATTGCTGTCCAAAGTTTTCAATAAACCGTTTTTAAGTACATTTGCACCGCATTTTTTACGATACGGCACTTACATCAGTGTGCTTGTGTCTTTTACTTATTCCTAAAACGGTTTATCATGCTTTTTGACCTGGATCTAATTAAACGAGTTTACGCTGAACTTCCTACAAAGGTTGAGACAGCTAGAAGACTGCTCAACAGGCCATTAACAATGGCTGAAAAGATTTTGTACGCCCATACTTACCGTCCTGCAACTCAGACTTATGAAAGAGGAAAGGATTATGTAGATTTTGCTCCGGACCGCGTGGCTATGCAGGATGCAACTGCACAAATGGCATTGCTCCAGTTCGATACCTGTGGTCGCGACAGAGTTGCCGTTCCTTCTAGCGTACATTGCGATCACCTGATCCAGGCAAAAGTTGGTGCTACTGAGGATTTAAATAACGCCATTGAAACGAACCGTGAGGTTTACGACTTCCTTTCTTCTATTTCTAATAAATATGGTATCGGGTTTTGGAAACCTGGTGCTGGTATCATCCATCAGGTAGTTCTGGAAAACTATGCTTTTCCTGGTGGTATGATGATCGGTACAGACTCCCACACTCCAAATGCCGGTGGCTTGGGTATGATCGCCATTGGTGTAGGTGGTGCTGATGCTGTGGATGTAATGGCTGGTTTACCTTGGGAGCTCAAAATGCCAAAATTGATTGGTGTGAAGCTTACCGGTAAAATGAGCGGATGGACTTCAGCAAAAGATATTATCCTGAAAGTGGCTGGCATCCTGACTGTAAAAGGCGGTACCGGTGCTATTGTGGAATATTTTGGTGAAGGTGCTGATAGCCTGAGCTGTACAGGTAAAGCAACCATTTGTAACATGGGCGCTGAAATTGGTGCTACTTGTTCCTTGTTCGCTTATGACGATAAAATGGCTGGCTACCTGAAAGTAACAGGCCGCGAGGATGTTGCTGAACTGGCTGATGGCGTTCGCGCACACCTGCGTCCTGATGCAGAGGTATATGCTAATCCTGAGAAATATTTTGATCAATTGATCGAAATCAACCTGAGCGAACTGGAACCACATGTAAATGGTCCTTTCACTCCGGACTTAGCTACCCCTATTTCTAAAATGGCCGAAGCTGTTGCTGCCAATGGCTGGCCTGATGCCGTGGAAGTTGCCCTGATTGGTTCGTGCACGAACTCTTCTTATGAAGATATCAGCCGTTCCGCATCTGTTGCTGCACAGGCAAAAACTAAGGGATTGAAGGTAAGAAGTGAATTCACGGTTACTCCTGGTTCTGAATTGGTTCGCTTTACCATTGAAAAAGATGGTTATCTGGGAACTTTTGACCAGATCGGCGGTGTAGTTTTGGCTAACGCCTGCGGTCCCTGTATTGGTCAATGGGCTCGTCATATAGACGATCCTACTCGTAAGAATACCATTGTAACTTCTTTCAATAGAAACTTTGCGAAACGTAATGATGGACTTGCTTCAACGCACGCTTTCGTGGCTTCTCCTGAAATCGTAACAGCTTACGCCATTGCCGGAAGATTGTCTTTCAATCCTTTGCGTGACAAACTGATTAATGAAGCTGGTGAAGAAGTAATGCTGGATGAACCCCAGGGTTATGAATTGCCTCCAAAAGGTTTCTCGGTTGACGATCCTGGCTATCAGGCTCCTGCAGAGAGTGGTAGTGAGGTTGATGTAGTAGTGAATCCGGATTCTCAGCGTCTGCAATTGTTACAGCCGTTCCCAGCCTGGGAAGGCATGGACCTCCGTGGTTTGCGCCTGTTGATCAAGGCTAAAGGTAAATGTACTACCGACCACATTTCTATGGCTGGTCCCTGGTTGAAATACCGTGGGCACCTGGATAATATTTCCAACAACATGCTGATTGGTGCTGTTAACTACTTTAACAACCAAACAGACAGTGTAAAGAATCAGTTAACTGGAGAGTATGGTCCTGTTCCTGCAACTCAACGTGCATACAAAGCAAGCAGCATTGGAACAGTAGTTGTTGGTGATGAAAACTATGGTGAAGGATCTTCTCGCGAACATGCAGCAATGGAACCACGCCACCTGGGTGTAAGAGCTATCGTGGTGAAGAGCTTTGCTCGTATCCATGAGACCAACCTGAAAAAACAGGGTATGCTGGCTCTGACTTTTGCAAATAAGGAAGATTATGAAAAAGTTCAGGAGGATGATACCTTTGAAATCAAAGGTTTGACCGAGTTTGCCCCTGGCCATCAGTTAACAATGGTGCTGCAACATGCCGATGGTACAAAGGATGAAATCAAGTTGAATCACACTTACAACCAGCAGCAGATCGAATGGTTTAAAGCCGGAAGCGCATTGAACCTGATCCGCAAGCAGTTTGGAAAGGTATAAATGAAACACATCAGGTTTTAATAAAAGCGAGGCAGCAATGTCTCGCTTTTTATTTCTAATTACCGCTATCAAATTATTTACCCTTATTTCAAAAAATCTTACTTTCCTAACCTGATCCCACATTCCCGTGGCTTGATTCCATGAAACGAATATTTACCAATTTAACCTTTTGGGTGTTAACCGCCATAACCGCCGGTGCTTTGTTAGGCCATTTTGCACCTGAAATAGCAGTAAAGATGCAGGTTTTGGGTAAGGGTTTTATAGAAGTGGTTAAAGTCTTTATTTACCCGATTATCTTTCTGACCATAACACTTGGCATTAGTGGTATGAGTCAATTAAAAACAGTGGGCAAAGTAGGTGGTAAAGCAATTTTATACTTTGAAGTGGTTACGACTATTGCCCTGGTGATTGGTGTTATAGTAGCAAATATCATCCGGCCGGGAAGTGGTGTTCATGCAACACAAGTGGATAGTGCCGACATTTCAAAATATGCAGGTCAGGCATCTGAATTTACATGGTGGCAGTTTTTCAAAGGCAACCATACGATCCTGGTTTTGTTAGTGGCTATTATTTGCGGTATTGTATTAAGTAAATGGAAGAATAGGGAAGTGGTGATTCAACCCCTAACGCTCTTATCAAAATATGTTTTTAAGGCCCTGCGTTGGGTAATGCTTTTTGCACCTTTGGGTGCTTTTGGTGGAATGGCATATACTATAGGCAAATATGGGTTGCATACATTATTGCCATTGGGAAAACTGATGCTTACTGTTTATACTACCATGGCGTTGTTCATCTTCATTGTGCTTAAATTATTGTTGCAATACTATCGAGTCAGACTTTGGGATTTTCTAAAATATATCCGTGAAGAACTTCTGATCGTACTAGGCACTTCTTCATCAGAAGCCGCGCTGCCTTCCCTTATGGAAAAGCTGGAGCGGATGGGTTGCTCCAAACCTGTAGTAGGTTTGGTTGTACCGGCTGGTTATTCTTTCAACCTTGACGGCACTACTATTTACCTTTCAATGACTACTATTTTCTTAGCCCAGGTTTATCATGTGCATTTGAGTCTTGAACAAATATTGACTGTAATTGCGGTGTTGATGGTTACTTCTAAAGGGGCTGCAGGCGTAACCGGTAGCGGTTTTGTTGTTTTGGCTTCAACTCTTAGCGCCATCAAAGTAATTCCACTGGAAGGCCTGGCCCTTTTGCTGGGTGTTGACAGGTTCATGTCCGAGGCTAGGGCTTTAACCAATTTTATTGGTAATGGAGTGGCTACTATATTCTTAGCCAATAATGAGAAAGAGTTCGACCGTAAGAAAATGGCTTATGCTTTTAAACACTTGGAAGAAACTGAAAACGTAGGAACAGACAATGTGCAATATAAATCACAGGAAAAAGTGTAAGGTGAAATAACCTTATCCCATAAAGTCAATAAATGCAGCACGGAAAAAGTCCACGCTGCATTTATTGATTGTAGTATCAGGTGATGTTATTTGATCTTAAACCTCACGCCTCCATAGAACATTCTTCCACTTACCGGCCCCCATACTAAGGATGCATCAAAATAAGGGCTGAAAGGTTGATCAGCAGCTATGATGGCATCCTTTTGGAAAAAGTTGGTCAGGTTTTCTCCGCCCACATAAAGGTCCACTGGAAACTTTTTTCCAACAGTTTTGCTGATCTGTGCATTCATGACTGTGTAATCAGGTGAGTAGCTGTCTCTCTGGTAAGCAATAGGATTTTGTTGGGTAGAAGGTATTCTTTTTTTGCTATTATAGCTTACGGTATAATCAAATTTCCATCCTTTTACTTCATAACCTAAATTAGCAAAGGCACGGTGTTGCGCTGTTAAAGGCTTTTGTAATAACTGGTTACCGAAGGTCGATTTAACATCGAAGAAGCGGTATGCCAGCTTTGCGGTTAATGCTTTAAAAGGCTCGGCAGAAACCTCGGTTTGAAAGCTATTTGAGAAGGATTTTCCTTCAAGATTGTAAAACTTGACTTCCCTTGGATTTTCTAAATCAACTACAACCTGGTTTTGGAAGTCGTTACGGAAAAAGTCAAAGCTCAGATTTGCATTACGGTTAAACAGGTGTAGTTTCTGGTCAATGCTAATGCCTTTGTTCCATGCAACTTCAGGGTCCAAACCATATGCCTTTGCACTGGAAGCTGGCAATACAATATTTCGTGAGCTTACCAGCACACTGTTGTTTTCTGCAAAGATGTTGGCTGTTCTTTGACCTCTGCCTGCACTGGCCCGGATCGTAGTTCCGCTTACCGGCTCATAACGTACATTTAGCCTTGGAGTTACGAATGCACCGTACAAACTATTATGGTCGCCTCGAACGCCCGCTACAATGTCCAGTTTTTCAGAAGGGGAGTAGGTATATTCAAAGAATGCACCCGGTACTACTTCCTTGCGCCGGAAGTTTTGTGTGTTGAAATCTTCATTGTAATCGTCCATTACAAAGCTTAATCCGGTTTTGAACTTATGATCTGAGTTGCCTATGATTGATTGATATATAAGGTTAGAGTAAAAATTCTTTTGGCGTCCATTATAAGTAGTCAGTCCAAAATATGAATCCTGTTGATGGTCGAAAGCAGAAAGCTGCAAACCTATACTTTGGAACTTTTTCTGAGGGAAAACATAGCCGATCTTGGCAAAAGCTTCTTTGCGGTCAATGTTATATTGAAGTCCATAGTTGTTCATGGTCAGTTTGTCTTTCGCAGGGTTAAAGTCCACTTCCCCGCCAGTCTTCTCATCATTCAACACCTTAACTCCAAACTGCATCATGAAGCCTTTTTCGTTGTCGTAGTTCCATCGATTGATCCCGCTGAATAAGTTGCCGGTAGGCAGATCCCGAAAACCATCCTTGTTAAAATCCATTTTTTTATTGCCAAAGGCATCGTGTAGCAGTAGCGCAGTGCTCCATTGTTTACCTATCTTTTTTGCAAGGTTCAGGTTCAGGTCTGTTTTGCCAAAATCATTTGTATACACATTAGCATACAATTGTTCCATTGTCGCAGGCTTTTTCAATTCTACGTTGATCTGCCCTGAAATACTTTCGAAACCATTGATCACGGATCCTGTGCCTTTAATCAACTGAATGGATTCCACCCAGGTTCCTGGTATAGAATTCAAACCCATAGGAGTTGCTAACCCTCTTGGGCCGGGCAGATTTTCAACCGTAAGCTGGCTATAGTTACCTGACAGGCCTAAAAGCTGTATTTGCTTTGAACCAGTTACTGCATCATTAAAAGATACATCCACTGAAGGATTGGTTTCAAAGCTTTCGCTCAGGTTGCAGCAGGCTGCTTTCAGCAATTCTTTTTGTGTCATTACAGCTTTGCGAAAAGGATCATAGGCATTGATGTAAGTAGACATTTTGGTAGAAGTCACCCTAACCTCATTCAATTGCTTATTGCTTGCCAATACAATTCTCATCCGTTGCGGACTGGTAATGATAATTGTATCCGGCTTATATCCGGTATAACTCACTACTAGTTTGGTCGAGTTCTGATCTAGTGCAATTGCAAAAAAACCCGATGAGTCGGTTGTTGTTCCTGTATTAGTACCGAGCCAAATGATGCTGGCGCCAATTAAGGGTTTAAAAGAACCCTTTCTGTCATCTTCCACCACCAATCCATTTACTTTATGAGCGCCGTAACTGTTTGTATGTTGTGGAGATGACACAATTGAATTGCTTTTAACTTCTGCTTTTTCAGCGTTTGTGTCTTTGGAAGGAACTTCTGTTGGTTCGTCTTCCTCCAACCCACGGTAACGGCAGCAGGAGTGCAGAGTCTTATATACAGCATCATCTGCCTTTTTTAAATAGTTATCATGACCCGCTTCTGCTATGCGATCGGCAACCTTTTCTATTGTGGTGAGGGTAGGATCGAAGGTAAGGGTAAGCATTTGGGATTTTGCGCTCCAGTCTGCATTGCTCACACCTTTGCCTTTTGCGGCTTTTTTAATACGATCCCTGCATAAGCCGCATACTCCTGAAACTTTAAATGAAACGGTGGTATCCTGTTTTTCTTGAGCTGATGAATGAGTATAGGTTATCAGTAGTAAACTGCTAAATAGTAGAGTAATTATATAAGATTTCATTTTCAGAATTATGATTGTTGTAATATTCCCAAAGAGTCATTATTGCGTTTCCCCTATTGCAGGGAGGCAAATAGCAGTATAATGCCGAGTGATTACAGTATTATGTACTGTATATCTATTGACATTACATCAATAAAATCAAATTCTGAAAACGCGATTCTTAATAAAAAGTGGGAGTGAGGATGTTATTAGTGGCGGACCTGTAGCCAATTCATTCACCGGTTGGTGTTGTGGCTGCCAAAAGCAAGCAGTAACTGTTGCTAAGGACGGTGTAGCCAATTGCTTATAAGCTTGAACCCATTTGGCAGATGGTTCTTGGTCAGCTTTTAGTTTAAACTCCAGGTGCTTATCATCACAGCAGCGCTTTTTGGAAAGTGAAACTTGGTCCTTGGCGCAGCTTTTTTCGTTTGGTGTTGAAAAAGAAATACCATCCAGTTTGCCACAGCAAAAGTGGAGGTTAATAGACGTTCCAGTGGAGGAAAGCCCATAAACCAACATGAGTAAGATGATGAATAACTTTTTCATTCTGTTACAAAGATAAATAGAGCAGGTAATCTTAAGTGTTCAAAAATGCATATTGTCCAATTTGAGTGGTATTTTGAAATCTTTTAACAATTGAAATAGAAGCCAGAAGCATAATCATTAAATAGAATGAAATCATAGAGTTGATTTTATGTTGTGGAAGAGGTGATATTAATCAACAGAAAAGGTGTGATTCCTTATATCCTGAATTCAGCAATTATTTCTGGTTCTATTGAAAAATTCTAATCTCTGTAAGGGTTATCCTGATTCATGATTGCTGGTATCGTTATCGGCAACGATTGCATAAAAAAATATACTAAATCCACTTGAAGGTACGGTGGAACTTGTTAGACTTGTATGCCAAATTAGGCGAAAGAACTAATTTCTGCCTCTAGTTGGGTGGCAAATTAAGGCATCGCCTCATATTTAAATTACTATTGATGTTAGGTCTATGAAAAAAATTTTGTTTTGCTTGTCTGTGGTTATTGCAGGTGTTACTCTTCATGCGCAGATCAAAAAATTACCTGTAGTAACGGCTCCTACATTCAGAAAAGATACAGTTAACATTGTAAAATTTGGTGCGAAAGGCGATGGCGTAACTCTGAACACGAAAAGTATCAATGACGCAATCACAGCCATTAATAATAAGGGTGGTGGAGTTGTTGTTATACCTACTGGCATGTGGGTTACCGGGCCTGTAGAGCTCAAAAGCAACGTAAACCTGCACCTTCAGAAAAATGCAGTACTCCAGTTTACTGAAGATAAAAGTCAGTATGACTTGGTAGCTGGCAATTGGGAAGGCATACCTCAAATGCGTAATCAATCACCTATTTGGGCTACTAAGGCTATTAATATTGCTATAACTGGCAATGGCATTATAGATGGTGCCGGTGATGTATGGCGCATGTTGAAAAAAGATAAGCAAACTGAGACTCAATGGAAAAAGCTAATAGCGTCAGGCGGTGTGCTGAGTGAGGATCAAAAAAGCTGGTATCCTTCAGAAGTATTCAGAAAAGCTTCTCAAATGAAGAATCCTGGAGCGATCACTCCAGATAAGACCCCTGAATTTTATAAAGGGATCAAAGATTTCCTGCGTCCTAATCTGGTGGTGCTTACGCAGTGTAAAAACATTTTGTTGGAAGGAGTAACTTTCCAGAACTCTCCGGCTTGGTGTCTGCATCCATTGATGAGCGAAAACATTACCATCCGTAATGTATATGCAAAAAATCCATGGTATGCACAGAACGGTGATGGTATTGACCTGGAAAGTTGTAAAAATGTTTTGATTGAAAGCAGCACATTCGATGTGGGTGATGATGGTATTTGTATTAAATCCGGTCGTGATGAAGCCGGTCGTCAAAGAGGCATGCCTACAGAAAATGTAATTGTACGCAACTGCATTGTGTATCATGCACATGGTGGATTTGTGATTGGCTCAGAGATGAGTGGTGGTGCGAAGAACATTTGGGTAGATGATTGTACCTTTATTGGTACAGACATTGGCCTTCGCTTTAAAACAACCCGTGGCCGGGGTGGTGTGGTTGAGAATATCTATATCAATAATATAACAATGAAAGATATTCCTGGTGAAGCTATCCTCTTTGATATGTATTATGCTGCTCAGGATCCTATTGTTCTGGCAGGCGAAAGAAGAGAACCTCCAAAAGTTGAAACCTTGCCCGTTACAGAAGGTACACCTCAATTCAGAAATATTTATGTGAATAATGTTGTGGCTAATGGAGCCGCTAAAGCCATCTTTGTAAGAGGCCTGCCTGAAATGAATGTGAAGAACATCGTTATGGAAAACATGATTTTACAGGCTGAAGAGGGGCTAGATATGACTGAAGGCTCTGGTATTTCCTTGCGAAATGTGAAATTGATCACAAAACAAACAAATCCTGTATTGAATATACATAACAGTAAAGACATTACCCTTGATAAAATTACATATAACGAAGGGGCTGAGTTGTTGCTGAATGTAAGTGGCGAGAAAAGTGGCGGAATTGTATTGAATGGTACAGATGTAAACAAAGCAAAAAAAGGGACAGAGTTTACATTTGGTGCAAAAGAAAATGCACTAAAAATGAAATAAAACTGATCGATTTCTAATTAGTCAATCCTCTACCCACAAAATGAAGAATAATAAACTAACAATGATGAAAAAAATAGGATTTCTGCTTTTAACGATTGCTGCGGGTTCTATGGCTATGGCTCAGACAATGGCCAAATCAATTAATGTGAAGCCAAAGTCTTATGCAGCTGAAATGGCAAAGACTGTAATGACGATCTGGAAGGACTCTATGTCTATGGCACCAGGCAGACCAGTGCGCTGGTCTTATGATCAGGGTGTTGTGTTGAAAGGCATTGAGGGCCTTTGGAAGAATACAGGTGATGTGACTTATTTTAATTACATCCAAAAAAGCATGGATCACTTTGTTCAGGAAGATGGAACGATTAGAACGTATAAGCCTGATGAATATAATATAGACCACGTGCTGTGCGGTCGTAATGTTTTGACACTGTATAAAGTAACCGGCAAGCAAAAATATCTGAAAGCAGTAAACCTGTTGCGTAGCCAGTTACGTTCTCATCCGCGCACAAATGAAGGTGGCTTCTGGCATAAAGAAGTTTATCCATACCAAATGTGGCTGGACGGTTTGTATATGGGTCAGCCATTTTATGCTGAATATGCTGCGACTTTCCATGAGGATACCGCTTTCAATGATATTACTAAGCAATTTGTTTTGATGGAGCGCAACAGCCGCGATCCTAAAACTGGTTTGTTGTATCATGGCTACGATGAGTCTAGACAGCAGCAATGGGCTGATAAAACAACAGGACGTTCTCCACATGTATGGGCACGTGCTTTAGGTTGGTATGGGATGGCAATGGTAGATGCACTTGAATGGTTCCCGGTCAATCATCCTGGTAGGGATTCAATTATTGCAATTTTGAACCGTTTTGCTGCAGCTATTACAAAGGTTCAGGATAAGAATGGCTTATGGTGGGATATTGTTGATCTTCCTGGAAAAGAAAAGAATTATTATGAAGCTTCTGCTTCCAGTATGTTGGTGTATACTTTAGCTAAAGGAGTACGCAATGGTTGGTTGCCACAGAAATATGCCGCAAATGCTCAAAAAGGATATGATGGCATCATCCGCCAGTTTATCAAAGTTGAAAATGGCCAGATGAACCTACATGGAACAGTAAGTGTATCCGGTTTAGGTGGCAAGCCATACCGTGACGGCAGCTTTGAATATTACATGAGTGAAAAAGTGATTGTAAACGATCCTAAAGGTGTTGGGGCTTTCTTAAAAGCAAGCAATGAGATTGAAATGATGCCAACAATGAAACTGGGGGCTGGTAAGACTGTATTGCTGGATCATTATTTCAATGGAGAAACTCAGAAAGATGCTTTTGGTAACAATGTTCCCTTCCATTACATATGGGAGGAAATGGACAACAATGGATATTCATTGTTCGGGCATGTATTTAATAAGTTTGGAGCAAAGACGAAGACACTTTATGAAGCTCCGACTGCTCAAAATCTGAAAGGTGCGGATCTTTTCATTATCGTTGATCCTGATACTAAAAAAGAAAAACCTGATCCAAAATTCATCCAGGAAAAAGATGCAGATGCTTTATACAACTGGGTGAAAGCCGGAGGCGTGTTGGCTTTGTTTGCAAATGATTCAAGTAATACAGAATTGGATCATTTCAACATCTTGGCTAAGAAGTTTGGCTTCCAGTTTAATAAAGATTTTCGTAATAAGGTGATCAATAACGATTATCCGATGGGAACATTTGATGTGCCTGCAGGACATTCCATTTTCAAAACTGCTAAGAATGTACACTTGAAAGAGATTTGCACCATTAATGCAAAAGCTCCTGTACAAGCCGTATTTACTGATAAGGGTGATGTGATCATGGCTGTTTCCAAAGTGGGTAAGGGAACCGTATTTGCGGTTGGTGATCCTTGGTTGTATAATGAATACACAGACGGTAGGAAACTTCCTGCTAAATATGAAAACTATAAAGCCATGGAAGATTTAGTACAATGGCTGTTGAAGCAATCTAAAAAATAAGAATCAGGAAGTGAGCTTGACAAACAACATGAAGTTTATACTTGCTGCAGGAATGACACTTTTCATTTCTGCAGCACTTTTTGCGCAAGATCCAATTGCCGACAATATGCTTGTATACCAACGTGTTATAGGTGGTTGGCCAAAACACATCAACGAAGTAAAGGTTGATTATACAAAGCAGTTGTCTGACCAGGAAAGGACTGCCATTACAGCGGATTCTCTAAGAAAGGATGCGACTTTAGATAATGGGGCAACAACAAAAGAAATACGTTATCTGTTGAAAGCCTTTAGTGAAACTGGTAATCAACTATACCTGGTTGCTGCCGAAAAGGGCATCTGTTATTTGCTGTCGATGCAACACAAGAATGGCGGATGGCCACAGTTTTATCCTGATTCCAGTTTATACAGAAGCCAGATCACATACAATGATAACGCCATGATCAATGCTATGAATGTTTTGTGGGATGTGGTGAACCGCACTAAAAATTTTGAGGCTGTTAGTTCTTCATTAATAGAACCTTCAGAAAAAGCTATTGCAAATGGTATTGACTGTATATTAAAAACGCAAATCAGGGTAGGTGGTAAACTAACAGCATGGTGTACACAATATGATAAGACAACCATGCAACCAGCTAAAGCAAGAGCCTTCGAACTGCCGTCTATCAGCAGTATGGAAAGCGGAATGATCCTTTCCTTTTTAATGAAGGTAAAAAATCCATCTCCGGAAATTAGGAATGCTATTACTAGTGCAATTCAATGGCTGGATGGTTCTAAGATAGAAGGCTACAATTCTGTCATTATTGAAGATACCAATCAGCCAAAAGGAAAAGACAGGATTTTAGTTTCGGAAACCGGGTCAATAGTTTGGGCCCGTTTTTATGATATTGATACCAACAAACCTATGTTCGTAGGAAGGGATGGGATCAAGAGATGGAACCTGGCTGAAATTGAAAATGAACGTCGTGTTGGCTATGGTTGGTATGGCACATGGCCAAAGGACTTATTGAAAAATGAATATCCTAAATGGCGTGCAGCTAATATGAATTAAAGCTTTTAAAAGCTTAGATACAATTGGCTTGACTTAAAGAGAAATTATTATGACATTGTCTTCATACAATATTAAAAATATTATACCTGGTACTATTACAGTGCCTGATGAAGATATTTTTGAACTGCCGGAAAAAGTTTTACAATTCGGCACTGGTGTGTTTATGCGCGGAATGCCTGATTACATCATAGATAAGGCAAATCGGCAAGGTGTGTTTAATGGACGAATTGTAGTTGTAAAATCTACAAAGCAGGGCACTACCACAGATTTTAATAAACAAGATGGATTATATACGGTTTGTGTTCGTGGCATGTTAAATGGAGAGCTGATTGAAGAAAATGTTGTCAATTCATCTATCAGCCGTGTGTTGACTGCTTCCAAAGAATGGCCACAAATATTGGAATGTGCACACAATCAGGCTTTGCAGGTAGTTATATCCAATACAACGGAAGTCGGTATCCAATTGGTGCAGGAAGATATCCGTCAGCAGCCGCCGGTTTCATTTCCTGGAAAGTTGCTGGCATTTTTATATGAAAGATACCATGCCTTTAATGGAAGCGAGCGTAGTGGATTAGTAATCGTTCCTACGGAATTGATTTCCGATAATGGTAAAAAGTTAGAGTCGATTGTGCTGGAGCTTGCACATCTGAATGGTCTTGAAGATGATTTTATTGAGTGGTTAGAAACTTCTAATCGCTTTTGTAATTCACTGGTTGATTGTATGGTTCCTGGTAAACCTGATGCGGCTACACAAACAGCTATTGAAGAGGAGCTTGGATGTAAAGACCAGTTGATGGTTTTAGCTGAGGCATACAGATTATGGGCAATAGAAGGGGATGATTATGTACGTTCTGTACTTTCCTTTGCGAAAGCTGATGAAGGCGTGATTATTGAACCTGATATTGAGCTATATCGTGAGTTAAAATTGCGCCTGTTGAATGGTGCTCATACTCTTGGATGTGCCCCTGCTTTGCTGGCGGGTTACGAAACTGTAAATGAAGCAATGGCAGATGAAACATTTTCAGCTTTGATTTCTAATCTGTTACATACAGAACTGGTGCCAGCAATTCAGGATAATGTTAATAATGAAACAGCAAAAGCATTTGCAGCAAGCGTATTAGACCGCTTTCGTAATCCGTATATTCACTTCAATTGGAGTAAAGTAGCTTTGCAGTTTAGTACTAAGATGAAAGTTCGCTGTATGCCTGTACTACTACAACATTATAAGGTTCAAGAAGCTGTTCCAGAAGCTTTTTCACTTTGCTTAGCTGCCTATATCCAGTTTTTGAGAGGGATCAGGAAGAGTGATCATAAATATTATGCTAAATGGAATGGAAATGAATTTCTTTTTGAAGATGATATGGCTGCGGGGATTTATAAAAAATGCCAGGAGTTGAAACCGACAGAATTGGTGGAAAGTATTTTAGGTAACAATGGATTTTGGAGTGAGGACCTGAATTTATTACCAGGTTTCTATGCTTCAGTTTTAAATCATCTAAACTCTATTGAGCAATACGGTGTTAAAGAAGTCGTAAGGGCCTTGGTGGCTAAAAGAGAACTTGTGTAAATAAACTTAACCATAAAATATTAAACCCTTTAACATGAGTCACAAAATAGCTAAAGTTCATCCTGATGATAATGTACTTGTTGCATTAACTAACCTTGAAGAAGGAGAAACTGTAAGTTTTAATGGCAGCTCTTATACTCTTCCTGGTCGTGTTCCCGCAAAGCACAAGTTTGTAATTGATGAACTTCAACCAGGCGACAAGATTACCATGTATGGTGTTTTAGTAGGTAAAGCACAAACCGTGATTCCAAAAGGAGGGGTTATTACCACTTCGAATGTCAAGCATGCTGCTAACAGTTTTGAAGTCGGTGAAAGACATCTTTCCTGGAATATTCCAGATGTTTCCCGTTTCCAGGATAAGACTTTCCTGGGCTTTCACCGCGCTGATGGGAAGGTGGGCACTGCTAACTATTGGCTGGTTGTTCCAATGGTTTTTTGCGAGAATCATAACCTTGATGTATTGAAAGATGCATTGATGGAAGAACTTGGATACGCTAAACCACAGCAATACAAGGAATTTGCTAAGCAAGTTATACAAGCTTATAAAGAAGGAAAGGATATCGAGACCATTGAGTTTGCGCAACTGCAATCTGCACAGCATAAATCTAATGGAAAACCTTTTCCTAATGTGGATGGCATTAAGTTCTTATTACATGCTGGCGGCTGTGGAGGTACTCGCCAGGATGCTCAGGCATTATGTGGACTATTGGCTGGATATATCACGCATTCCAATGTAGCAGGCGCTACTGTTTTGAGCTTAGGTTGCCAGAATGCGCAGGTGCAGATGTTACAAGAAGAAATTCAGAAAAGAGACGGCAATTTCAGCAAACCACTTTATATTTTAGAACAACAAAAGATAGGAACAGAAGCCGAGATGATGTCATTGGCCATCAAACAAACAGTTGCTGGTTTGGCATATGCTAATACCTTTGAACGCAAACCTGCTCCTTTAAGCAAACTGACTATTGGTCTCGAATGCGGTGGATCTGATGGTTTTTCCGGAATTTCTGCAAATCCTGCTATTGGTTATTCTTCAGACTTGCTGGTATCTCTAGGTGGCACTGTTATCCTTTCTGAGTTTCCAGAGTTGTGTGGAGTAGAGCAAAACCTGAGCGACAGGTGTGTGAGTGTTGAAGTGGCCAATCGTTTTGGTCATTTGATGAGAGTATACAGCCAAAGAGCTGTTGAAGCGGGTTCTGGTTTTGATATGAATCCCTCTCCTGGCAATATCAAAGATGGCTTGATCACTGATGCCATCAAGTCAGCGGGCGCTGCTAAAAAAGGCGGCACTTCTCCGGTTATTGATGTATTGGATTATCCTGAATTGGTTACAAAACCTGGGTTGAATCTATTGTGTACTCCTGGTAATGATGTGGAAAGTACAACTGCAGAAGTAGGTTCAGGTGCCAATATTGTTTTGTTCACTACAGGTTTGGGAACACCGACCGGCAATCCAATTGCTCCTGTGTTGAAACTATCCAGTAATACTAATTTATTCAATAAGATGAACGATATCATCGATATCAATACTGGAACTATTATAGAAGGCAAAGAGACGATCGAAGAGGCCGGCGCACGCATTCTGGAACATGTAATTAAAGTGGCTAGTGGCGAAATCCAGGCAAAATCAGTAGCCAATGGCCAGGATGATTTTATTCCATGGAAGCGTGGTGTCTCATTATAGAATTGATAAATAAACGAAGTTCTTAAACAGTTGATTTAACAACAGCTTCGTCCCACGAAAAAGAATATTTCTTTGGGTACGAAGAAAAATAAAATCCTGCTCATCCGGGTTAACAGCGTTGTTTCCGCTCCTTAGGTGTCAGGTGTCTAAATTGCATTTTATGAAAAAATTTCTTGACGAAAATTTCCTGCTGCAAACAGCAACTGCTCAAAGACTCTATCATGAGTATGCTAAGCAAATGCCAATTATCGATTATCACTGTCATCTTCCTCCTGATCAAATTGCAGAAGATAAGACCTTCGAAAACCTGACACAGATCTGGTTGTATGGAGATCACTATAAATGGCGTGCAATGCGTACCAATGGTGTTGATGAAAGCTATTGCACCGGTAACAAGCCTGATTTTGAAAAATTCCAAAAATGGGCAGCTACCGTTCCTTATACTTTGCGTAATCCTTTATACCACTGGACACACTTAGAGTTACAGCGTTATTTTGATGTACACGATATCCTGAATGCAGATTCTGCAAAAAAGATTTACGATGAGTGTACTGCTAAATTGAAAACACCTGAATATTCTGTACGTGGTCTGCTGCGTAAAATGAATGTGAAAGTTGTTTGTACAACTGATGATCCAATTGATTCATTAGAGTACCACCAGAAAATAAAAGAGGATGGTTTTGAAACAAAGATACTTCCTGCATACCGTCCTGATAAAGCGATGAATGTTGATGATGCTGCTGGCTTTAACAGTTATGTTGCTAAGCTGGAAGCTGTAAGCAATACAAATATTGCATCTTTCAGTGATTACCTGGATGCATTGAAGCAACGTCATGATTTCTTTGCTTCTATGGGATGCTCGGTATCTGACCATGGGTTAGAGCAGATCTACGCAGAAGATTATACTGATGCAGAAATTGAAGCTGCTTTCAATAAGATCCGTTCTGGCAAAGAACTGACAAGAGAAGAGAATCTGAAGTTCAAATCTGCCATGTTGCAAATTTTTGCTGTATGGGATTGGGAAAAAGGCTGGGTACAACAATATCACTTGGGTGCATTACGCAACAATAACTCCCGTATGACGAGGCAACTGGGCCCTGATACAGGTTGGGATTCCATTGGCGATTTCTCTCAGGGTAGAGCAATTGCTAAATTCCTGGATAAGCTGGATACTAATAACCAATTGGCTAAAACAATATTGTATAACCTGAACCCAGCTGATAATGAATTGATGGCTACCATGATAGGTAACTTCAACGATGGTTCAGCTCCTGGCAAAATCCAGTATGGTTCCGGTTGGTGGTTCCTGGATCAGAAAGATGGTATGATCAAACAAATGAACGCTCTTTCTAACATGGGACTTTTAAGCCGGTTTGTAGGTATGCTTACTGATAGCCGCAGCTTCCTTTCTTATCCACGTCATGAGTATTTCCGTCGCATTTTGTGCAATCTTTTGGGAAGTGAAGTTGAAAATGGCGAATTGCCAAACGATATTGAGTGGATTGGTCAGGTGGTCAAGGATATCTGCTACAATAACGCCAGCAATTACTTCAACTGGAAGGATGTAGCTCAGCCAGCTAAGCTGCAGACGGTATAAGATAATGTTCTAAGGTTGGTAGTTTGTGGTTTGCCGGACAGCAAACCACAAACTTCAAACTAGAAGTTATCTTTGCCGCTATTTAATTTTTTATCTATTATGAAATTTATTAATGAACTGGCGGAGATCTTCGTAACAGAAGATGTGATACCAGAAAAGTACAGACTAGACGAAGTACACCAACGAGAGTACCTGTCTAATGGAGAAATGGTGGAGTGGACTGGCAAAGTTCACGAAGTTTATTCCCCTGTTTGCATCCGCACTGAAAACGGGCTGCAAAGAAAGTTGATTGGTACTTACCCGGTTTGTACAGAAAAGGAAGCATTGGCTGCACTGGATGCTGCCGTCGCAGCATATGATAATGGTCGCGGACAGTGGCCCACTATGTCTGTTGCTGATAGGATCAAGTGTGTAGAAGAGTTCACGCATAAAATGATCCAGCAAAAAGACATTGTAGTGAAACTGCTGATGTGGGAGATTGGAAAGTCGTATGCTGATTCAGTGAAGGAATTCGATCGCACAGTGGAATACATTTATGATACCATTGATGCGTTAAAAGATATAGACCGTCAATCTTCAGGATTTGAACAGGAGGGCGGAATTATAGCCCAAATTAGACGTTCACCTTTGGGTGTAGTGCTTTGTATGGGACCGTTCAACTACCCGTTGAATGAAACCTTTACTACGCTGATCCCTGCGATCATTATGGGCAATACCCTGCTCTTCAAACCTCCTAAGCATGGTACTTTATTACACTACCCATTGCTCAGAGCCTTCCAGGAATCTTTTCCTAAGGGAGTAGTAAACACTATCTATGGAAGGGGACACTCTATTGTGCCTGCGCTGATGCAATCAGGAAAGATTAATGTACTGACGCTAATTGGTTCCTCTAAAGTGGCAAATGAACTAAAAAAGCTGCATCCTAAAGTAAACCGTTTGCGTGCCATTTTAGGATTGGATGCTAAAAATGCAGCTATTATTACTCCTAGTGCAGATTTGAAGCTGGCGGTGCAGGAAACTGTTCTGGGGTCACTTTCTTTCAATGGGCAACGTTGTACCGCGCTTAAGATCATTTTTGTTCATAAAAGCATCGCAGAACAATTTATAGGGCAGCTTTCGGAAGCAATTTCTAAATTGAAGTATGGTATGCCATGGAATGAAGGCGTCATGCTGACTCCATTGCCGGAACCGCACAAGCCTGATTATTTGAAGGAGATCATTGAGGATGCCAAAGCACATGGTGCAAAAGTGATGAATGAGAATGGAGGTACTACTGTAGCTTCTTTTGTTTTTCCGGCTGTCATGTACCCGGTAAATAACAAGATGAAGCTATATCGTGAGGAGCAGTTCGGACCTGTGATTCCGGTAGTTCCTTATGAATCTTTAGAAGAACCGATTGAATATATTATCGATTCTACACACGGTCAGCAGGTTAGCATTTTTAGCAACGATGTGGAAGAGCTTTCTTCTTCAATCGATCCACTGGTAAACCAGGTAAGTCGTGTGAATATTAATAGTCAGTGTCAACGGGGACCCGATATTTTCCCTTTTACCGGTAGAAAAGATAGTGCAGAAGGAACGCTGTCGGTAGTGGATGCATTACGTGCTTTTTCTATCCGCTCACTGGTTGCAACTAAATTGAATGAAACGAACAAACAACTGATAAACGAAATTGTACATGGACATCATTCCAATTTTTTAAGCACCAAGTATATCTTCTAAACGTGGCGTACAAAGGATTTTAGAGTAATGAGTGATCAATAATGAGTATTACTATTCCTCACTCATTACTCATTTACTGCCAGTTTTCAGACGGATACTGCAAATAGCTCTAAGTGAAAAAAGTATTTTGTTTCGGAGAATTATTGTTTCGTATATCGCCTGCTGCAAATGAAGACATCGCAGACAACCCAATGATGTTGTATGTTGGTGGGGCAGAGGCAAATGTGGCAACAGCCTTGGCAGGGTGGAGTGTGCCAGTGAAGTATTGTACGGTTTTGCCAGACAACTTTATGTCAAGGCATATTCTGCACTATCTGGAATACAAGGGCATTTACACTTCTTCAATTCTATTCGCGGGTGATCGTGTTGGCGTTTATTACCTGGAACGTGGGGCTGATTTGAAAGGCAAGATGGCATATGATCGCGAGGGCTCCTCTTTCTCTCAAATAAAGAGAGGAATGATTGACTGGGATAAAGTACTGCAGGATGTTTGCTGGTTTGACTTTTCCGCTATCAGTCCTGCATTAAATGAAAATGTTGCAGATGTTTGTTTAGAAGCAGTGGAAGCTGCTGCCAAAAAAGGCATCACTATTTCCGTTGACCTGAATTATCGTTCACGTCTATGGAAATATGGAAAACAGCCAACAGACATTATGCCCCAGTTGGTGCAGCATTGCGATGTGGTGATGGGAAACATTTGGGCCGCTAATACCATGCTGGGGACTTCAATAGATGAGGATATCCACATCAATAAGGACAAGGAAAGATTCCTGGAACATGCAAAGAAAACATCCCTGGAAATCATTGACCATTTTCCAAAATGTAAAGTAGTTGCAAATACATTCCGCTTCGATAGTAATGCAAACGACATCTTGTACTATACCAGCTTGTTCATGAATGGACAACAATACAACTCAAAAGAGTTTAGTTGTCATGGTGTGATTGATCGATCAGGTAGTGGTGATTGCTTTATGGCCGGTTTAATCTATGGTTTGTATAATAATAAAGAGCCGCAGGAAATCATTGACTATGCTACTACTGCAGCATTTGGTAAACTGCAGGAGCAAGGCGATGCTACCGTTCAGGATGTGTTTACAATTTCCAGGAAAAGTAAAGCAAATAGTTAATCCTTTCAATCCAATAAACATAGCCCATTGGGCAGTAAAAAGAGAAATATGCAATTAAGTAAAAAAACGTATTCAGGATATCAGGAATATCCGGAAAAGGTACTTCAGTTTGGAGAGGGAAACTTCCTTCGCTGCTTTGTCGACTGGATGTTTCATGAATTGAACAAGAAAAATGGTTTTAATGGTTCTGTTGTTGTCGTTCAGCCAATCGATAAAGGCATGGTCAACATGTTGAATGAGCAGGATGGATTATATACTCTTTACCTGCGTGGTTTGAAAAACGGAAAAGCAGAAAGCTCACACGAAACCATTGATGTGATTAGCCGGGGTATTAATCCTTATGAAGATTTTCAGGCTTACCTGAAAACGTCTGAAAATCCTGAAATGCGTTATGTCATTTCTAATACAACTGAAGCAGGTATTAGTTATAATGAAAATGACAAACCTACTGATGCTCCGCCTGTTTCTTTCCCTGCTAAATTGGCTGTTTGGTTGCACAACAGGTATACAACTTTCAATGGAGATGCCTCTAAAGGTGTTCACATTATTCCGTGTGAGTTGATTGAAAAGAATGCCGACAATCTGAAAAAAGTTATTCTTCAATTAGCTGAGAAATGGGGTTATGAAGCAGGCTTTGTAAATTGGTTGAATTCTGCCTGTACTTTCAGTAATACTTTAGTTGACCGTATTGTTCCTGGCTATCCCAGAGAGCGTATTGCAGAGATCACTCAGGAATTAGGTTACGAGGACAAACAAGTGGTAGAAGGTGAACCTTTCCACCTGTGGGTAATAGAAGCTCCTGAACAATTGCAAAAAGAACTTCCTTTCCCATCAATCGGGCTGGATGTTTTATATGTGAAAGATGTAACACCTTACCGTACACGTAAAGTCCGCATTCTGAATGGAGCGCATACAACATTAGTTCCCGTTGCATATCTGTATGGTATCGATACAGTAAGAGAGTCAGTTGAACATCCTGTAGTAGGTAAATATCTCAAAGATGCTATTTTCGAAGAGATCATTCCTACACTGGACCTTCCAAAAGAAGAACTGGAGCAATTTGCCAATGAGGTTATCGATCGTTTCCGGAATCCATATATCAAGCATTTGCTGATGAGCATTTCGCTAAACTCCTGGTCTAAGTTTGAGACCCGCGTATTGCCTTCAATCCTGGAATACAAAAAGAGAAAAGGTTCAATACCCCAACATTTGGCATTCTCTCTGGCAGCTACTATTGCCTTCTATAAAGGAAAACGTGGTGAAGAAGCTATTGCTCTGAACGATGATGCAGCTGCTATGGAATTATTAAAGAGCGCATGGGCATCATCTGATGGCAGCGAGAAAGCTTTGAATGAGGTTGTGACGAAGGTTTTAGGTTATGAAAAAAATTGGAAAATGAACCTGAACGAAGTAGAAGGATTGAACGAAGCTGTAACCAAACACCTCGTGAATATTGAGGAATATGGCATGAAGAAGGCCATAGAAATGATTTAAGAAAATTTTGCATAAAGAAAAGGCTGTCTTAACGATTGTTTTATAATTGTCTGTAAAACATTTAATATCTTTCCGATAAGAAATTCACGCATACGTTTACAGGTTAAGACAGCCTTTTAAAATCAAATACAAACAGATTTCATGAAAGAATTGATAAAGATCCACTCCCGAGATAACGTGGTTATTGCTTTAAAACCTTTCAGTAAAGGAGATGTGATTGAAGTGGATGGAGCCAGCATTGAGTTGTTGGATGATATTGAGCGTGGTCATAAAATTGCGCTGACAGATATCCAGGAGGGAGCTGATATTCTAAAGTATGGCTATCCAATCGGGAAAGCTATTGCTTCTATTAAAACTGGCCAGCATGTTCACGTGCATAACGTAAAAACAAAGCTGGGTGAGGTTTTCGATTATAATTACAATCCTTCTTTTACAGAATTAACCCATCCAAAGCGTAATCTCACATTCCAGGGTTATCGTCGTAAGGATGGTCAGGTGGGTATTCGTAATGAAATCTGGATTGTACCAACAGTAGGTTGTGTGAATGGTATTGCCGAGCAAATCATTCGTGAATTCAAAGCTGAGGTTAATCCAACAGATATTGAAGGCATGGAAGTATTTAAGCACAATTATGGTTGTTCTCAATTGGGTGATGACCATGAGAATACCCGTAAAATGCTTTCTAACATCGCAAGCCATCCAAACGCAGGTGGAGTGTTAGTTTTAGGCTTAGGTTGTGAGAACAATAAGATTGATGAGTTTGAAGCAGGTTTAGGTGATTATGATAAGAGCAGGATCAAATTTCTGGCCAGTCAAAAGGCTAAGAATGAAGTTGAAGAAGCTGTTGCATTGTTGAAAGATATTTATGAAGAAGTTCGTAAAGACAAACGTGAGCCTGTACCCCTTTCTGAACTTAAAGTAGGTTTGAAATGTGGCGGCTCGGATGGTTTGTCAGGAATTACAGCCAACCCGTTGGTAGGTTATTTCTCTGACTTCTTAATAAGCCAGGGCGGGACAACTACATTGACAGAAGTTCCTGAAATGTTTGGTGCCGAAACTATCCTGATGGATCGTTGCATTTCTGAAGATGTTTTCCATAAAACAGTTAGCCTGATAAATGATTTCAAACAATACTTCATTGATCTGAAACAGCCAATTTATGAGAATCCTTCTCCGGGTAATAAGGCTGGTGGTATCACTACCCTGGAAGATAAATCACTGGGCTGCACTCAGAAGGGTGGAAATGCTGCGGTGATGGACGTATTGAAATACGGTGATCGTCTGAAAGTAAAGGGTTTGAATTTGTTGAGTGCTCCTGGTAATGACCTGGTATCTACAACAGCTTTGGGTGCCGCCGGTAGCCACATCGTATTGTTTACTACCGGGCGTGGTACTCCATTTGGTAGCTTTATCCCTACACTGAAGATATCTACCAATTCTGAGCTGGCTAAAAACAAGCCACACTGGATTGACTACAATGCAGGTCCTCTTGCTGAAGATAAAACATTTGATGAAGCTCTGGAAGAAATGATCGATAAGATCATTCGTGTTGCCAGCGGTGAAAAAGCAGGCCATGAAAAAGCTGGCTTCCGTGAGATCGCCATCTTCAAGAGTGGTGTGACGTTATAAGAATGAGCAATTATTAATAAGTATAAAAAAACCGAAGGCATCAACCTTCGGTTTTTTTATTGTGGTGAGATCTCATTAAGTGATCACTCATCACTCATATCTTCACTTTCACAACCAGCTTTTTGATCACACCTTCACCGATCATTGGCGCATGCACATCTTCGGGATAGAAAATTACAAATTGCCCGTCAGTCAATTGGAAGTACATGTCTGGCTGATCGTTGTAGAAAATCACATCTTTCTCTGTATTGAATTCGCCTTTGGGATCAACACATTTAGCACGAGGTTTCCAACCCATACCTTCTTTACCGCTGATGCAAACCTGGATGTCGATGTAGCTGTTGTGTGCTTCGAATTTAGCGTCTTCAGACTTTACGCCTTCTTTGGCAGATACCGAAGCATGAAGGTCTTTACCATCAATTTCATATTTACCAGACTCAATCGTGTTCAGGTCAATGCTTTTCAGATATTCAAACGCTTTGGCGAAGCGTGGATGCAGGCTTGTGTATTTGCCAGCATTTTCTAAAGTATCAATGATCATTTTATAAGTGTTTAATTTTTGAAGTAAGACTTTAGTTAAAAAGAAATCCGTCACAGCCAGTAGCCGGACGGATTTAATATTGCTTTCCCTTACTCCCCAAAGGGGATTGGGGTGTTATCTCTGAACACGTCCGGAAGCATCGCCTTTCATCAGGTCTTTAACCTCTGATAAAGTAGCGTGGTTCAAGTCGCCAGGAATGGTATGCTTTAATGCAGAAGCAGCTACGCCAAATTCTGCAGCATCGCCCATGCTCATATCTGTAGCAAGACCGAAGATGAAGCCGCTAGCGAAAGAGTCGCCGCTACCTACGCGGTCAACGATACGAACTTCATATTTTTTAGTTTGGTAGAACTCTTTGCCATCGTATACCAATGCACTCCAGCCATTATCAGATGCACTGTGGCTTTCGCGTAAAGTGGAAGCGATGTATTTGAAACCGAACTTCTCTTTCATTTGTTTGAAGACGCTTTTGTAACCATCAAGGTTCAATTCGCCTTTAGTGATGTCGGTGCCTTCTGATTTGAAGCCTAAGGTCGTTTCAGCATCTTCTTCATTACCGATACATACGTCAACGTATTGGCAAAGTTTAGTCATTACTTCTCTTGCTTTTTCCTTGCTCCACAATTTTTTGCGGTAGTTCAGATCAATTGAAGTAGTAATGCCTTTTGCTTTAGCGGCTTTCAATGCAGCTTCAGTAAGAGCAGCAGCTTTGTCGCTTAATGCAGGAGTGATACCTGTGGTATGGAACCATGAAGCACCTTCGAAGATTTTATCCCAATCAAATTCAGCAGCATCAACATCTGCAATAGAAGCACCAGCACGGTCATAGACAACCTGAGATGCACGCATAGAAGCTCCGGTTTCGAGGAAGTAAATACCGAGCCTGTCACCGCCACGAGCAACAAACTGAGTGTCTACACCATAACGGCGGAGGTGGTTGATAGCTGCCTGACCAATTGCATTGGTAGGAACCTTAGAAACGAATACACCGTTCAATCCGTAATTGGTAACGGCTACGGCAACGTTGGCTTCACCGCCACCGTAAGTAACATCAAAGCTGTCGCTTTGTACGAAACGTTCAAAACCTGGAGTAGATAAGCGTAACATAATCTCTCCAAGTGTAACAACTTTCTTAGACATAGTGCAGTACTGAAATTTGATTAATAATGATAACGTTCCGAAGGAACTTTATCAGCTGTTAAGTAATAATGTGGGCAAATATCAATAATAAATGATTAGCGGACACTGATTATAAGCTATTTTACATAAAAAAGTTACGGTAACGATTGCGTAATAAATCATTGCTGGGTCTGGAGTTGCCTGGTTTTAAATTGAGAGTTGGGTACAGTAGTGGCTGTGTAAAGCTGCCGATAACGTCTGATGTAAATAAAGACGAAATGCTACTGAATTACTGGTTCGAATTGACCATAAGGAAGGGGCAAATGGTTTCGTATAGCAAAAAAATAAGACTAGTAGGTGTTATTGTACTGGAAACACATTGGCTGAAGTTCGCATCCGGTAACGATTGCGTAAAAAAAATGTGAATGTAGGTTTTATGTCAATGTTCAACATTAGTAAGGTTTGTATCTTCATCGGCCTAAAACCTTAAAACTTTTTATATTTCATTATTAAACATTTAAACTGATATGAGTTTGACAACTACAAATGTGACAGATAAGAAGTCGGAAATTTTACAGTTAACGATCCAACAAGGTGTTCTTCCTTTATATTTTAATAAGGATGAAGAAGTAAGTATTAGTGTTTTGAGAGCTCTGTATGAAGCTGGAATCAGAACTGTAGAATACACCAACCGTGGTGAAGCAGCTTTGAATAACTTTAAGGCTATGCGTAAGGTTTGTGACACTGAATTGAAAGGCATGTACTTGGGTATTGGTACTATTAAAAACCGTGAACAAGCACAGGCATTTGTTGATGCAGGAGCGGATTACCTGATTAGCCCGGGCCTTGTTGAAGATGCTGCAGAAGTAGCTGATAAAAACAATTTGCTGTGGGTACCGGGTTGTATGACTCCCACAGAAATTATCAAAGCTGAAAATATGGGTGCAAAGCTGATTAAAATCTTCCCTGGAAATATTGTTGGCCCTGGCTTTGTAAGTGCTATTAAAGAATTATTCAGTGGATTGAAGTTCATTATCACTGGTGGAGTGGAACCTGAAGAAACTAATTTGAGAGGTTGGTTCAATGCAGGTGCAGCAGCCGTAGGTATGGGTAGCAAGTTGATTACGAAACAGATTTTAGAAAATAAAGAGTATTCTAAGATTACTGCTCTTACACAAGAGTCTTTGAAGCTTATTGACCAGGTAAGAAAATAATTGCTTGCCCCTATTGCAGGCCATAAATTAAAATTCAATGCAAACACAATTAAAAGAGCCGAAGGTTGCCTCTTTCGGATCATCTACGGAAAAAATCAGTAAATTCAGATGGTCTATCTGTGGCTTACTGTTTTTTGCTACTACTATCAACTATCTGGACAGGCAGGTGCTTTCTCTAACCTGGAAGGATTTCCTTGTGCCGGAGTTCCATTGGACAGATAGTGATTATGGAACAATCACTGCTTTGTTTTCTATTTTTTATGCTATATCCATGTTATTCGCTGGTCGTTTTGTTGACTGGATGGATACAAAAAAAGGATTTCTGTGGGCAATTGGCGTATGGAGTATAGGTGCCATTATACATGCATTCTGTGGAATTGCAACATCAGGCATTCTTACCGGGAACTGGTTTGTAGGTTTTGCGGGAGCCAAAGAATCAATCCATGCAATAGATAATACAACCCTTGTTATTTCAACAAGTGTAAGTCTTTTTATTTTTGCCCGCTTTGTATTGGCACTTGGTGAAGCCGGAAACTTTCCTGCGGCCATTAAAGCTACTGCTGAATACTTTCCCAAAAAGGACAGGGCGCTTTCTACGAGTATTTTTAATGCAGGTGCAACTGTTGGAGCACTAGCGGCTCCTGTAACCATTCCATTCATTGCTGCAGCGTGGGGGTGGGAAATGGCATTTATCCTTATTGGCGCACTTGGTTTTATTTGGATGGCCTTTTGGGTCTTTATGTATCGCAAACCAGAAACTCATCCAAGAGTTAATAAGGCCGAACTGGAGTATATTCAACAAGATATTGTGACACATGAACAGGTATCTGAGCCTGTAATAGCAACGTCTGCCAAGAAAATTTCTTTCGGTCAGTGCTTCAAATACAAGCAAACCTGGGCTTTTGCATTTGGCAAGTTCATGACTGATGGCGTATGGTGGTTCTATCTTTTCTGGACACCTGCTTATCTGAAGGATATATACAAGATGGATGCAACACAAAGTGCATTGCCTTTATTTGTACTGTATATGATCACTTTATTATCGATCATTGGGGGATGGCTTCCATCTTACTTTGTAGATAAGAAAGGCATGAATCCATATGAAGGAAGAATGAAAGCAATGTTGATCTTTGCGTTCTTCCCGCTATTAGCCTTACTTGCACAGCCTTTAGGCCAATTTAGTTATTGGATGCCAGTATTGATCATCGGTATTGCTGGTGCTGCTCACCAGGCATGGTCAGCAAATATTTTCTCTACTATTGGAGATATGTTTCCGAAAAGTGCAATTGCAACAGTTACTGGTATTGGAGGAATGGCAGGTGGTGTAGGTTCCTTTTTGATCAATAAAGGATCGGGTGTATTGTTTACTCATGCCGGTGAAACACAGATGCAGTTTATGGGTTTCCAAGGTAAAGAAGCCGGATATTTCATAATCTTTTCTATTTGTGCGGTGGGTTATTTGATTGGATGGGTTGTAATGAAATCACTTGTACCGAAATATAAGCCAATTACTGACCTCTAAGCACAAGCAAAAGCTATTCACTTTTTAAAATAAAAAGCCGGAACTAAGCACTTTGCTTTATATCCGGCTTTTTTGTGATTACAAACTTTCAATGATGAATAAGTTTATATGGATAACTCTTTGCATAATCGCCATTGAATTTATTCATCATTTGTAATTACATTCGCAACTTGCAAATTAAAAACCTACTCTAATTATTCATCAAACAACTACAACTGCTATATGAATTCTCTGAACATAGCTGACTACCTTGTCTTTATTGTTTATTTTGTTATTGTAGCTTCTTATGGCTACTGGGTGTACAACAAAAAGAAAAAAGCCGTTACCGACACCCACGACTTCTTTTTGGCCGAGGGTTCGCTGACCTGGTGGGCCATCGGGGCCTCCATGATCGCCTCCAACATCTCGGCCGAACAGTTCATCGGCATGAGTGGCGATGGCTTCTTTGTGGGTACCGCCGTGGCGGCCTATGAGTGGATCGCTGCCCTGGCCCTGATCATCATCGCCATCTGGTTCATGCCCATCTACCTCAAGAACAAGATCATGACCATGCCCCAGTTCCTCACCAACCGCTACAACTCTGCGGTGGCACTGATCATGGCCATCTTTTGGTTGTTCCTCTATGTCTTTGTCAACCTCACCTCCATTTTGTACCTGGGGGCGGTGGCCATCAACGGACTGCTGGGGGGTGAGTACCTGCACACCATCATGATCTTTTTGTCCATTGTGGCCCTCATCATCACCCTGGGGGGCATGAAGGTGATCGGCTATACGGATGTGATCCAGGTCGCCGTGCTCATCATCGGGGGGCTGGCCACCACCTATATGGCCCTTTCCATTGTGGGGGAAAAGTTAGGGATGGGCGCCTCGGCCCTGGCCGGTTTCCAGGCCCTGATGAAGGACTCCCCCGAGCACTTCAAGATGATTTTGGAAAAGCCCCATGCCGGTTCTTCGAACCTGGACATCCAAAAATATGTGGTGCTGCCCGGCATTGCCATGTACTTTGCCGGCCAGTGGATTGTGAATCTGAACTACTGGGGCTGTAACCAGTA
>NZ_JAOTIF010000020.1 GCF_025628885.1 Paraflavisolibacter caeni
GGGGATTATCTCCATTGATTATGTGACAGGAGATTTTAAGTTTAAGGGTAAAAAATACAAGGTGGCTGCAAGAAATGAGTTGCTTCCTTACCTTTATTTTGATCCACAACTTGTCATGATAAAGTTTGCAGAAGCTCATGACACTCCTGCTTTTCAAAAAACTAAAGGAGAAATGCGTACTTATTTTGTAGGAGACACTGTCCAATTAAGAAAGCATCAGTTTATTATTAAAGAGGTTTCACCACTTTTGGAGAATATAACTATTCAACGGTTGGGAAAGACAAAGGAGTAGATTATTTATGCGAGTACTCAAAAGACTTATTATTTTCTGCTTCTTAATCATCCATGCTGCTTTTACATGGGGGCAAGATGGCTTTATTAAGGGTTCACCCGAATTAGCCTATTGGAAGATCGGTAACAAAAAGGAGGTCGTTATTGTTTTACATGGAGGGCCTGCTGCTGCGCATAATTACTTACGACCGGAGTGGGATCAACTTAGTAAGGCTGCCCAGGTGATCTATTATGACCAAAGGGGATGCGGGAAAAGTGAAAAAGCTACCTGTTATAGTTGGCGGGAGCACGTGGAGGATTTAAAAAGAGTGATCAACACTGTTGCCAATGGGAAAAGAGTGATCCTGGCGGGTTCTTCCTGGGGCTATAGGCTTGCACTTCTTTATGCCTATACTTACCCAGAAGATGTCAAAGCAATGATTCTCTCCGGAACAGTTAAATGGAGAGGTGGGGTAAAAGAACCAAAGGATTGCGCCCTTTATGCTCCTGACACTAAATGGAATCCTAATGATTATAGAGAAGATACGGTTATATTCTCCTCATTCAATTTCTATCAACCACCATTAAAGGACTCTAGTCAATTGAAAACTGGCAGAAAAGAGAAGTTTTTTGAAGGTAATAACTATTCATTTCAATATACAATGAATAGTCTTCAGGAAGCTCCGGCATTGCAGCAGTTAGCTAAGATCAATACTCGTATACTGGTATTCCAGGCTGTAGGCTGCCAACAAAATATCAATAAGGATGCTGCACACGAATTGATTGGCGTGCTTCCTAATTTAGAGGTGTACCCTATTAAAGATGCCTGTCATGATCCCTGGTATACGCATACGGAAGAGTTTTTTAAGAAATGTAATGAGTTTATCAAAAAGGTAAAGGCATAGCTAATTCATTGAGTTTATTTATTAGGACTCGTCTGTGGGTGGCTTGGTAATTAGGGATAGATTGCAAGTGATGAGTCCACTTGACAACTTAAAAATGGAGTGATAAAAGTTGTATTGGCAATTAATTTATGAGAGTCGTTTTATCAATAATACTTTTTATAGTTTGTCTCCGAGTTGAAGGGCAAGACGTTTCTTATACTTCTTTCCCGCAGCAAAAGAAATATACAGATTCTTTAGTAAACCTTATTGATTTGAATAAGGATTTAATTGAAATGCAACTCCAGGGAAATGATTCAACTTTTGGTCCATATAGTGGGAAGTATTTTTATAATCCAGAAGGCAAAGCTATTCTTAAGGTTGAATGTAACTTTGTATTTGACACATTAGGAAGGAAGGTTCTTTATTACAGTAAAGATCATTTAATAAAGGCAGTTGATAACAAGATCAATTATTACTACCTCAATGATTCCCTTATAAACGAATTTGGAATAAAAGAAAATACAAACCAAATAATGAATATTTTAGTATTTCAGAAGAACCTAATGAATTTGCTAAAAATACTTGTGTCTAATTAAACTGCCAATAACAATCGGCTTTTAAAAATGGCAGCCATGTGCTAATTCGGTAAATCAATAATTAACTTAAAACTGCCACTAAAAACCTAACTATGAGAATAATCTTTTCTGGACTGTTTCTACTGATAGCTTTCATTTCTTTTGGACAGGCATCTATCAATCCTAAAGGCAGTGTTAATATTGACTCTATAATGGAAGCAAGCGCAAAGGCTGCAATCGGTCGACCTTTTCCTGAGTTTGAAGCATCAAACGAACATGGCAGGATCAACAAGAAAGCCTTTAAAGGCAAAGTAGTTTTGATAAACTTCTGGTTTGAAGGCTGCCACCCCTGTATGGCTGAAATGGAAGCACTTAACGAACTCTATAGAAAACTTAAAGACCGTAAGGACTTTGAATTTATTTCTTTTACATGGGATAATGCCGAAGCCATAAAAAGAGTAAAAGAAAAGTTTGGACTTCAGTTTAAAATTTACTCTATTAAAGATGCAGAGTGTAGGCGGTTGAACCAACACAATGGTTATCCAACCAGTATTGTAGTGGACAAAAACGGGAAGATAGCCTACCTGGTCTGTGGTGGGACTACTGATAAAGACAAGGCAAGAGAATTTGTGATGAACGAGCTGCTTTCTGAGATCACTAAGGCGCTTTAGCAGCAGCCAAAATCAATGTTTCAGCAATGGTGGCTGGGTAGACACCGTCAGTTTTCAAATCTCTATCGAACACCATTTCTTTAACCAAGCAACGGTAACGTAGACTGCCGCTAATGGTTGAGACGCCTGAAATGGTTGGCAGCAAGGTATTGGTGTTATCAGCTATGACTGATGATGTTATGTTAGGAAACTGCTCTGAGGCCACTTTTAGAAAATATATCGTTTATATGACTTTAGCCAGATTGTTAGGTACATTGCTGGCACAATTGATATTTTTACCCAGTGCAGACCTTCTTGCGTTTATAGCAACAATGATGTAATAACGCCTGTGCTGCGAAAGTCCATATTTGTGAAATGGCTGCTCCTGAACTATCTTTCAGCAATGAATCACCAATCAGCGGCTTCAACCCTTTCAAAAATACCTTACCTGCAGGAAGCTATGAGGTAATATGGAAAATTGAACTGGGTCAATATGATGAAGCTGACGAATAAATTGTAAAAGACATACCATATATGACAAAAAATGATGACTAATATTAAACCACGAAGGTTTTGGATTTCCTCAAAATAATTAAATACAATAGTAAAATGGAAAATCAAGCCGCTATTACAGCACAATATAAAGCAGCAAGACTCGCAGGACTCCTGTATCTGATTGCTATGGCTACTGGATTCTTCGCGGAATTTTATGTACGCTTCCCTTCCACTCTTGTTGTAAGCGGAGATGCTGCAAAAACAGCCAGTAATATTATGGCTAATGAACGACTATATCGTATCGGTATTGCCAACAATTTAATCACCTTTGCTATTGATGTGCCACTTATCTGGGCTCTTTATGTATTACTAAGACCTGTAAACAGAAATCTTGCCTTGCTTGCAGTATTCTTCAGGCTGATAGAGACAACGATTGCCTGCGTTGCTATTATCAATTATTATGTTGCTATGCAGTTCATCAGTGATGCTGACCATCTGAAAGCATTCGATTCAAATCAAATACAAGCACTGTCGATATTACATGATACATATGCTTTGACCTTTGTTGTTGTCGCAATTTTTTTAGGTTTGGGATCAGCAGTGTTTAATTATTTACTATTCAAGTCAAGATATATACCCAGGGTATTGGCTGCCTGGGGTATATTTTCTTCATTTCTATTGCTGATAAGTCAATTCGCTATCGTTATTTTCCCTGAGGTGGAGAAAACCATTATACCTGCCTGTTATGGTCCTATCGCTATCGATGAAATTGCTCTTGGTTTTTGGCTCTTGATCAAGGGAGCCAATATTCCTAAAATGGAATCCTGAAATTGATTCAATACGACATGTGACAAAAAGTATAGAGAATAACAACGAATCGCTAACATGGGGTTTCATGGAATGACAGCTATGCATTACATTTAAGTTGTAAATAATAAATCAACAACAGAATAGGATTGTTGCTGCATTAGCCCAGACTGTCTGTACAACTGCAATATCTTCTAGGTTAAGGTCTATCCCCTAAGAGCGCAAACAAGTACAACCATGATAAAATCAATTTTCACCTGTTTGGCTTTCTTGTTTTTCTATTCTTGTAGGTCTACTGATCATGATAAAAAAAGTGCTGCACCTAACATTAAAGTAGCCCCTCACGCACCATTGTCGCTAAGGATTTTTGCTGTAGACAGTGTATACAACCCCTATTTCCCCGATACAGGTTTGGTGTTCAAAAGCGATAAAGATCTATCCATATATTTTTTCCAGACCAATAAGGTTTTTGATTCTTTTCGTACAAAGCGATTGCTCGATCACAACAATAGCAACTCTATAAAGCTGGCGGATATCACGGCAGGTCATTATTACGCTGACCGGATGGATTATTTGTTCTTTAAGCATTTTAAAGGGGCACCAAAAAATAACACATCTATGGGTATGCTCAGTTTTTTCTCCCCTCTTTCGGAGTTGGTTCCATTGAAAGAAAGATTTGAGTTATTCGACAGCTTTCCGGAAGAGGTGCGCAATAATGAAGTGGGCAAAAAGACCCTTCAAATATTGCAAGAGTACTCCTTTGATAGAAATATTGGCTTGAATATGTTGAAATTCAAGAAATTAGGGTTGAAAGATACCGCTGGCCATATCAACATGATTGAGGACCTGTTTGCAAGTGAACATGACTACTATATAGTCATATTTGGTGCGTCCTGGTGTGGGCCTTGTAGGTTAGAGGAGTTCCAGATGAGGCACTGGATAAAAGCCATAGATACTTCAAAAGTTAAACTAATTGGATTATCGGTGGATACCAAAGAAGAGAAATGGAGGAAATATGTACAAGAAGAGAAAAATCCATGGAATAGTTACCTGCTGGAAGGGGGTTGGCACAACACGTTGGTCAAAGAACTTGGCGTTGAAAGCATTCCCAGGAACTTTCTTATTAGCAGCAACAGGGAGATCATCATGGAGCATACAGATATAAGAAGAATATTAAAGAAGCTGCCTTTTTTGAATGTGGAGTAAGTATTGAAACTATTGATAGGAAAATCAATCACAAAGTCCACTCTTTGCCATTTGACTTGGGGCTAGCTCTCCGATTTTAATTCCCCCTTTCTGCCAATCAGTATTTCTAAAATGCTTTAATCTGAAATCTAACAGCTTATAACAGAATAGAGGATCATTGCAACACTTACAATGGAGTTGCATCACTATTCATTTTTGAGGAGCTGCCAGTATCGGCACAAAGGGGTTAAGTTCTATGTTTTTTCAACTGACATCATAATTCTTAATCCATATTACTATTGATGAATTTTATAACTTTGCTAATAAAATTAGCATTTGCCTTATTATAGAATTGTGATATGGACCAGTCGGCGGCGGGAACCTTATTCGGGGATCCGGCAGATCGAGAACTATAATGTGGATGCGGTGCAACATATCATGAGGGTGAAGGCGGAGGAAACCTATAGAAGGGATTTGATTGATGTGGAGGTACAGATGATATCCAAGACCAGTACTGCTGTAAGGCAGTATTTTGAAGCTTTCAAAAAGAGGATGGAGGCGAAGAAGTGGCCGGAGGATAAGCCTTTTACGCCGGCATTGAGGCGGAGGGATTATTATAACAGATAGAATACTTTGATTAGGATGGCTCTAATTGATATAGAAATAGCCTGTTTGATGTATATGAAATATGCAAACATGAGAAGGAGAAGCTGGGCAAGAGCAGCTTTGTGAATGAGTGAGCGGTAATGGAGCGGAGCATGAGGCGACAGGGGGGCCTTAACCAGATGTTTACCATAACAATCACTCCTCTGCATGTCAGAGGGCAGGAAGCAATGGGCATCTCCGCCCCATTGGATAAAGAGCTGGAATATGCTATCAGAAAAATCAAGGGCATCAAGTGGAGCGGAGCACATCATCTTTGGTATTTGCCCTTAGATAAAGAACAGTACCTTATTCTTAAGGAAATACTTAATGATAAGGTGCAGCTGGATAGCACCCTTCTGCGCCAGTAACTGGAGCAAAAGAAGAGTGTGCAGCCTCTGCTGAAAACTGAAAAAATTTCTAAGCAAAGAGCAGATATGCTTTTGCAGTTTCCCTTAAATAAAGACAACCTCCAGGCTTTCACCCAATACCAGGAATTGCTACAGCTCAAAGGCTATAGTCCACAAACACTAAAGACCTATTGCAATGAATTTCATCTGTTGCTGCGTCTCTTAGGTAAAGGAAAAGTGAGCGGGATGACGAAAGAGGGGGGAAGGTGTTATAGTGCCACACGCCTGAATACTGCTATCAATGCCCTGAAGTTTTACTTTGAACAGGTGCTAAACAGGGGCCGCGAGTTCTATGACCTGCCTAGACCTAAGAAGCCAAAGAAGTTGCCTACCGTACTGGCAGAAAGCGAAGTAGCCAGGATTATTTTGCAAACGAAGAATTTAAAGCATAGAGCACTTTTGATGACAGCTTACTCTGCCGGTCTAAGAGTAAGTGAGCTGGTAAAGTTGAGGATAAAGGATATTGATCCGGGGCGTATGATGATCCATATCCGGGAGGGCAAAGGCGGGAAAGGCCGGATGGTGCCACTGAGCCAGACCTTGCTGGAGACACTAAGGATATATTATCAGCAGTATAAACCAGGGGAATACCTTTTTGAAGGGGAAAATGGAGGGCCATACAGTGCCCGGAGTGCCCAGGAGATACTAAAAAAGGCCAAGAGGTGGGCAGGCATTCAAAAGAAAGGCAGCATTCACCTGTTGCGTCATTCTTATGCTACTCATTTGCTGGAAGCGGGTACAGATGTTAGATATATCCAGGTGCTTTTAGGCCACAATAGTTTAAAAACGACCTTAAGGTATACCCATGTGAGCAAGCTGAAGCTGGGTAGCATACAAAGTCCGCTGGACCGGTTGAAATTGGAGTAAGCAGTTGCGTTTTTTATATTTTCAGATTGACACTACAGATGGGCTCATGCAGATGGGGCTATACAAAAAACTCAATTGGAAGTGATTGATTTTGTGGGGGTAAGGGTTATTTCTTAAATTTTTGCAGGGTGGCGGGCATATGACTAAATTTACTCGTTGTAGGCAATGCCAAACCGACAAGATGAAACAATTAACACTTCTATTTTATTCAATATTCTTAATCAGTTGTAATCAAAGTGTACAAACTCAAAGTAACACTATTCAGAAGTCGGGCAAAAGCAGTTATGCGACTGAACTTATAGACAATGGTTTTCTAAAGTATGCGGATAGTTCAAAGATTGACAGTTTAAAAACTCAACTCACAAGCTCATTCGACATTTATGAAGATGGCAATTTTAAAATAGCTCATATCGACGCAGAGGAGCTTGCTGAATTTAGCTTTGACTTTTTTCTTCCGAGCCTTAATAGAATTTTAGCTAAAAGAGACATCAATTTATCTGCTCAAAGACTAAACGACAAAGAAAATTCGTTTGATGCTTTAATTAATGGTGACAGAATACAACTATACACCCAAAAAGATTTAGACAACAATACATTTTGGGACACTGCTTCAAGAAATTTCTTTCGAAAAGTAAATGAAATACTAAGGACAAAAAACAGTGATGAACAGTTTTATTTATTATATGGTGGTAACGATTTACACGCAATACTTTTGACCGACAAGCAGTTTTCAATTATAGCGGATTATTATAAAAATGAGCCTAAAGAAATTCCATACAAGCCATGACAGCACTACCTACAACATCGATTTTTCGGCCATGGCGGCTTACAACCAAGATCAACTTTCATTTTACTATTGAACCTGTTAACTTTATCCAGAGTATCGGAACACAGACTGCCGCCACTGGCCTAAATATCTGGAAACCGTTGTACGCCACCTTTTGAGATGTAGTTTGTAAATTTGGGAAGGACAACTATTGAGTTTTAGAGTGATAAAGCTTCAATCATTGAAGAAAAAAGAATTGAACAAAACTCTGATATGAACTGTGGCGACAAACTTGAAACAGCATAGTAAAACGATGCAAACAATCAAAACAAACGGATCATTATGAAACTCGGAACTGTTGTGACAACAAGTTTTATTGTAGGTTTAATTCTTACCCTTGTAGGAGCGTACCTGAAAATAACTCATTCTGAAGGAGCAGGCACATGGTTGTGCATTGGCATTATTGCTTCCCTTGTGTTTATCGGGACTGCTATTTATGAAGTAAGGTCTTCTACGAGGATAAACACTGCAGAAAAAAACATGTGGACACTTGCTTTTATATTCTTTAGCGGAATTACAGGGCTGGTTTATATTCTGATGGGCAGAAAAAGAATCACTGCAAACCCTTAATGTGTTATTGACGTTTACTTTCTCTTTTAATCACACATTTATTAATTAATGGGTGGAACAGGAAAAACATGGCGGCGTACAACAAAAATGTTTCCACACTACTGGAACCATGATTACAATCAACTTTCAAATCTCTAATGAACAATATATCTTTAGCCAAACAGATGTAACCCAGACTGCCATCAGTGCCAGAAACATCTTGAAACCGTTGGCAGCAAAGCTTTATGCACCTCAGTTTATGAAACAGGCATTGACATTTTTACTTTTCTTCCCACTTTCCGTTACCCTGTTCGGACAAGATACTTTTTTTAGACCCACTTACGTTTTTAAAGGCTCTATCATAACCGATAAAGGACAAGAATTGAAGGTTAACATGAACTTCTTAGTTCTTCTCGACTCTACCCTTGTCGGCTCTTATTATTACAAACCTTCCAACGGTTCACTAAAACTTGTTGGACAGCTAAATAGCGATAACACCTTTGTTTTGGTTGAGAGAAACGAGAGAGACAACATAACTGGCTACTTTAATGGTACTTTAGCTGTTGATAAAAAAGCTGCATCAGGAGAATGGACAACACCTTCAAAAGATAAGCAATTTAGTTTCCTGCTGAGCAGAATAGAAGGAAAATCCTATTGGGACTACATCAAAAAGAATAGAAGCCTTTATGAGTATTCCAACCTGAACTTAGCCATTAAGGAAAGTGATAAAGTATTCTGCATTGATGTGGCAAGCCAGGGATTGAACAAGTTGCCAAAACAGCTCGATAGACTAAAAAACGTGGTTTCTATTAATCTGCTCGGCAATGAGTTTACATCGTTTCCAACAATCCTGACCCATTTAACATCTTTGGACGAAATATCATTAAGTTCCAACAGGCTGAAAACAGTCGGTAGGGAAATAAAACATTTAAAGAACCTGCGTATTTTAATACTGAACAATAACCAGTTGACAGAACTGCCTAAAGAAATTGGTGAGTTGTCCAATCTGTTGTATTTAGAAATAGGTAATAATAAACTGAAACGGTTGCCAGATGAAATAAAGTATTTGATAAATCTTCAGGAACTACATATTGAAAGAAATTCTCTTAGTGAAGCTGAAAAACTGAAAATTAAGAGACTGCTTCCTAATACTGTGGTTCACTTCTGACTAAGCCTATGCTGCCAACATCTGTTTTTCTGCAATGGCGGCTCTATATATGTAACCAGCTTGTAAATACCGGTTGAACGCTATAACTTTATTCCAGCTACAGTATCTGGTACTGCCACCATTGACAGAAACACTTTTAATCGTTGTATGCAACCTTATGAAGACCTATAATATCAAGATAATATCTCAGAGGAACTCGATTATTCTAATCGCATTATTATTATCTATTTTTATTGGCGGACGGTTAATGCTTCTTCCAAAAAGCATCAATCAAGGTCTTGCCATACTCCTGACAGCTTTAGTTGCCGTAATTTCTTACCTCTTGTGGCAAAAATTAGTAACTGGAAAAACTGAATGGACGTTGGATGATACTGGGCTGCAAGTTATCTGGATGAAACAATTCGCCTTTACCCATATAGAAGATATTCGTCTCAGTTGGTCAGATATTGATAGTTTCAGTGACAAGGCAGATCTTAATTATCATACTTTCAAAATAAAACTTCGTTCAGGTCAAACAGTAAAGTTCTATCATGATAACCTGACTACAGGAGACGATTATAAGCAATTTACAGAGGACTTTGCCCTGTTGTTCAAAGCCATGCAAGCTGCAGCCAACAACAATGTTTGAAAAACAGTGGCTCTATCGCTACATTTATGCTGTAAACAAATAATCAACCAAGCATGGTGAGTGAACCCTGGTAACACAGACTACCACTGTTTCTCAAACACTTGCTACCGTTATGTGCAACTCTATGAAACAGTTCCTATACTTAGCTTTTATATTATCAAGTCTCAGCTCTTGTGGGGAAGAAGGCCAAAGCGATGCCGCTACCGTACAACCTGTTATTACTGAACAGCCGCCACAACCCAGCAATCAACCCTCTAAAGCCCAGACACCTGTGTTATTTGTGCAGTGGCATTACCCTGATTCTGTAGATGGATTAAAAGCACTGGAGATTCGGCAGAAGGTGGAAAACAAGATAGATGCAGCCCTTAGGACAAAAGGGCAAGGTCAGTGGTTTGCAGGGGACTTAGGACCTGGTGGAGCAAATATGCTCTATGAAGTTCACAGCCATGAAAAAGCACTGCCCATTATCTTAGAAGTACTCAAAAAGGAAGGACTGGAAAAAGAAACCCTTATTGCTCAGAGGATATACACCGATGCAGAAAACTGGTCATATAAAGTTGTTTATCCCAAAGACTACCAAGGCGAGTTTAATGACATGTGACCAAAAGCAGCACATAACACAACAGCTTTGTGATAGCAGGGCACCAGCACTATATTTGAACCACAAAACAAGAATCAGCAGCCATGTAAAGGTAGGATTAAGTGACACAAACTATCCTGCCTCCGCAAAGCTGTAAGAAACGTTAGGCGTCATTGTAATTTATAACTTTCGCCAACTTAGGCGGACACATCCATATAACTCTTGGCGCAATCAACCTCTTTTTTGACGCGATTATACCCTATTTATTCTGTGGTTAATCAGTATGTTTGAACCGTAAAAAATCAACATAATAACTATGGCACTAATCAATCCTCACATTAACTTTAACGGAAATGCCGAAGAAGCATTTACGTTTTACAAATCAGTATTTGGCGGAGAGTTTGCAAAGGTTATTCGTTTCAAAGACCTTGCAAGTCCTGAATTCCCGGTAGCAGAAAAAGAAGAAAATAAAATTATGCATATTGCTTTGCCTATCGGAAAAAGTAATATGTTGAGGGCAAATGATGTTCCGGAAAGTATGGGAAAAACCAACGAAAATGAGAACAGAAGTAAAATTGTAATAATTACGGAAAGTAAAGAAGAAGCAGACAAATTATTTAATGGGCTTTCAGTAGGAGGACAAATAGAAGGGCCGATCGGTGATAGTCCTTGGGGTTCATATTTTGGTTGTTTTAGAGACAAATACGGCATTGAATGGATTGTGGAATTTGACCCAAAATATAACGGGAAAGTATAAGCAGAAAACAACGAACGCCTAACAAAAAGTTTTGCAAAAGCAGGGCGTCAAAATTATCTTTAAACTATAAAACATGCTATCAGCAGCCATGCAAAAGATAGGGAGTTGTAACCCAGACTTCCCTGCCTTTGCAAAGCTCTGAAACCGTTGAAGGCAATTTGACAAGACAGCAAATGAATGAGACAATCAATCATAAACAAATACCCAAAACAGAAACTGAATTAGAGCAGTGGATGAAAGAAAATTGCTTCAACTTTGAGGGTTATTCAATAAATGGAAATGCTATTTACGAAGGGTATGGAATTGATAAATCCGGAGGACAATATACTTGGTATTATACAGAACGTGGGCAAAAGAATAATTTAAAATTCTTCCTAACTGAGGAAGAAATTATTGAGTATGCTTATAATCAAATTGCAAATGACAAATGGGCAAAAACACATTGTATAGGGTTTAATATCAATAAAAATGAGGCACTTGAACTTGCCCAAAAGCTCCAAGGCTTAGGCATTGACTTCTTTCAAGATGAAGTACCTTATTACGGCTTGCAGAAACCAGTTTTTAGAACATTCGTACTTGGATGCGATTGCAACCGTGTAAATAATTTAAAAAGAAAATATTATAAAGCACCTCGATAAAAACTGCCTACAACATGAAATATTTGTAAAATGGCTGCTCCAGAACTATCATTCAACTATAAAACAATAATCAACGGCATAGGTATAGTGAGCGGCAGTAACACAGACTTCAACCATTTCTCAAATATCTTTGAACGTTATAATCAATTTAGAAATACACTACCATTGAAAAAACTTTTCCCAATCATATTGCTCTTTGCTGCTTGTACGACAAATTCAAGCAAAGTTGACAAAGCTCAACCTTCAAAAGACACTTTACTGCGACAAACTTCACAATTAAATAAACCAAACCTTGAACCTGAAAGTAAAATACAAACTTTGACACTTAGTTATAATGCATTTTCCTGTACTTGTGGGCAATGGAGTGAATCAAAATTCGACAAGGATTCTACTAATAAGATTCATTATTGGTTAGAACCTGCAAATACAATGTTGGTAAATGCAGATACATTGTTTAATGGCGAATTACCACTACAAATACAAGTAACAGGACAAGTAGCAAATGAAAATGGTTACCCGGTTGGAATAATCTTAGAAAAAGTTCGTTTAGATGAAGCAGCGAAAGTATTCATATATACAAAAATTAAGGTGCTAAAAAATGGACAGAAGAAAAATGGCTACTAACATAGGTTTGCCATTATATAAAATTGTAGTCCACCCAAGGTCTCCCGCTAGGGACATCAGTTCTACACCTTGGCAACAGTGATCCACAAGTGAATATGTGCCCTACTTGCAAAAGCCTTGCAATTGTGTTATCTTGTAAGTAAACGTCAGCTTTATGAAAGGTTTGCTGTTTGCCTTTGCGTCCCTGTATTTTATTTGCTGCACCAAGCAGGCCACCCGGGACGGTGCCGAAGCAAAAAAGTTAGGAGATACTCCCGTCCTGTCGGCTGTCAAAGGAAAGGGCGGCGGAACTCCCACTGCTCCTACCACCTTTACCAAATACACTATCCAACAGGGGGCCCACGAATGTGACCAGCGGACGCTTAAGTCGGTCTCGGGCACTTCGATGAACTTCGTGGCCCAATTCGACAGCACGGCCATCTACCCAGCCGTCATTACTGACTACAACCATGCCTACGATGCAAACAAGCTCTGGGGCTTCTCGGAAGGGCTGAACAATCAATACAACAGCGCGCGCCTGGGCTGGCGCTGGCTGAATGGCAAACTGGAGTTGCTTGCCTACGTGTATGTAAAAGGCACGCTGCTGCGCGATCCCATTTCCTATGACCCTCCATTTATTAAAGCCGTGGAAATTGGCAGGGAAATCAATTGCAGTATTGCGGTTTCGGGCAGCAGCTATGTCTTCACTGTGGATGGCGTGGCGGTGAAAACAGCGCGGGGCACGTCTGCTTCCACCTTTAGCGGCTACCAGCAGTATCCTTATTTCGGCGGCACGCTGACGGCGCCGCACCTGATGAACTTCTATATCAAGTGAGATGGTGAGTGGTGAACAGCATATCTTTACCCCAGCTACGGAATCATGGACTGCCGCCACAGCAGCAAGCCCTGTTCGTTAGCGGTAATGCAAAAAACCTTGCAGTTATGGTGTACAATATTTTAAACGGCGACTCCCTTGCTTACAGTTTTCCAGATGCAAAAATTGAAGGGGAGATTATTGTTGTTAGAGAAGGTCTTATTGACGGAGAATTATCAGGCGATAACCTGCATGACTTTTGGCAATCAAGAGCCAGATACGTGAGAATAACAGAAACCGAATACAATAATTCTGTTGTAAAAGAATTTGAAAAAATAATAAATGCGCCTAATCATTCAGAGTTTAATCTTTGGTTTGAGTATGACTTGTTTTGTCAGGTAAATATGTGGTTTGTTATTTCAATTATCAATAGTTTGCCAATAAAGAAAAAAGTTTTTGCTGTTTATACTTCTTACTTAGACAAAACCAATAAACAGTTTTGGAATGGCTTTGGACCAGCAAAGTCAGATGAACTTAAAGTTTGTTATGCGGATAGAATTCCTTTAAGTGAAGCCGACATAAATTTCGGGCAAGAGTTGTGGAAAGCATACAAAAACGGTAACCTTGAAGAGTTGACAAATCTCTCAAAGCATCAATCTTCAGCTTTTCCGTATTTACAAGAAGTAGTAAAGGCACATGTTGACCGCTTTCCAAAAGATGGGACAAAAGGAAGACCTGAAAAAGTTATTGAAGACATCATAAAAAATATTTCTACTGATTTTCATAAAGTGTTCGAAGAATTTTGGAACCGCGAAAGCATTTATGGCTTTGGTGACACTCAATTAAAAAGTCTCTATGACAAAGTAATGCACTACCGCTAACATTGGTTTGGGGCTATGGCGGCTGAACGAACATGAACTCATCGTCCAGTCCGCTGCTCAGCTGCGATTCTGGCTGACGAATAACGCCGGGCGACAGAATATAACTTCAACTTTATAACTTTACTCAACTTCGGTTCGGGCTGAAGGATCACGGAATATCGCCAAAGCGCCAAGCCTCGGCTTTAGCCGCTACTTTTCCGCAATTCTAAAACAGAATCAATGGATGCAGAAACTTTATTGTTTAAACTAAGGGATGCGCTTAACACACATGACATTGAAGCCTTTGTTGCATGTTTTGACGAAAACTATTACAGTGAGCAGCCTGCTCATCCTGCCCGTACATTCCAAGGACGAGAGCAGGTGAGAAAGAACTGGGCTTCTAATTTTGAGGAAATGCCTGACTTTTCAGCTCAGTTAATAAGACACGCCATCAGCCATGACACACTATGGACGGAATGGGAATGGCAAGGAACAAGAAGAGACACCAGTAAACTGTTCATGCGTGGCGTGATGATCATGGGTGTAGAAGAGGGTAAGATTACTTGGGGCAGATTGTATGTAGAACCTGTGGAAGTGAGTGGGAAAGGTATTGAGGGGGCTGTGGCAGAAGTCATGCATGGCAAGAAAACTAGTTAATGTAACAGACGCTGAGAAAAGCATTTGCTGCTTCTAACATTAATTTTTCTGCGCTGGCGGATTCAAATTGGTAACCAGCTTTTAGATCTTTACTAAACACCATATCTTTATCCAGGCTAATGAAACAAGGACTGCCGCCACGGCAGAAACACCTTGAATCGTTGTATGCAAACTGTTCAATTAAACTTCAGTATACTACCTTTTTCGTAACTTTCTATTAATCTATTTAAAAGATTTAACCAATCAATATGGGACATTTTACTATTGATCTTCCCGATAATAGACATGGAGATGTTAGGTGGGGGAAAGTAAGAAAGTTGCAATTCCCTTTTCTCTGGCTAACAAGGAAAAATAGGGATGAAAAAATGGGTTATATAATTAAGGTTAATCCTGCTGTTGATGGCGTAAGTATGTTTCAGCTTTTTAAAACAAAAGAGGGCAAATGGTTCCAAGACCCAGATGAAAGAAAGCAAGTGGAAGATAAAATTACACTTGCTATAAAAGATGCTATTGAGAAGCATGAACAAACAACTTAAAAAATAGCTAATACCATATTAGTCTGTATACAACATTGATTTTTAAGCCATGACGGCTTTATGACCAGTATCAACTTTCGTCTTATAATTAAACCTGTTAGCTTTATCCTGAGTAACGGAACACTGACTGCCACCTCGGGCAGAAACATCTGAATCCGCTGCCTGCAAGTTGATGTCCCTGCTCTTCACATTTAATTGCGAATAGCAATACTCTCGAAGGCTATTAAGTTAGTAGCTTTCTTTAGAGGCTACAATTTTTGCTGTCTGTTGACGATTGCCTGTTGTTTATATATATTGGATTGAAGTAATCATTTTATAGTCTTAGTTTACCTGTGTATCAGAATGATATACTAACTATAACGAATTATAATGAAATCATACAATTTACTTAATCAAGAAGAAAAGAGTGTTCAACCTTCATCACAATCTACCTTTACAATTGGACGGACGTTTGGCATCCTGTTATTGCTTCAATTAATCGCAGCTCTCACACTGCCCTTTATATTGTCTAAACCAGTAACTTATGGTTCTCCGGCTTTCCTTACTGCTGTGGCAGCGCATTCCTTTCAGATTCGATCGGCTGTGCTTCTCTCTTTCGTAGGTTCGGGACTAACCGTTTATCTTGGTATAACTGCGTTTCAGATATTTAGGCACTATAATATATCCGTTGCGCTATTGTTTGTGGTGGTTTGTGCTATCAGTTGCACTTTGGATATCGTGCAGGCCGGTACCATCATGTCGATGCTGTCAATAAGCAATGCGTTCGTTGCTTCAGGTGCCGCAAATTCCGAGCGGTACGAGGTTATTGGTGCGGCGATAGCTGCTGTGAGACGCTCAGCCCATATTATGCAGTTGCTTGCTATTGGCGCTTGGATGTTTGTTTTCTATATTTCACTGTTGCGCTTCAAACTGATTCCGCGTGTGTTAGCCGCCATAGGAGTCCTTGGGGTAACACTTCAATTCATTGGAGTAACATTAATGATGCTCCTGGGGTATCCTTCAATTGGAGAGATGGCTATGCCTTTGCTTCCTATCCAGATAACTGTTGCCGTATGGCTGATGATCAAAGGCTTCAACAACCCTACTCTAAAGTCAGGAGCTGTTTCGGACGTTAGATAAAGTTTATAATAGGGAACCTGCAGGCAACATTCGTATTTGTAAAACGGCTGATTCTAAGCTATCTTTCAACAATGAAACATTAATCAACGGCATAGGTACAGTGAAGCGGAAGGAATCCAGACGACAGCCTATTCACAAATACCTTTGACCGTTGGGCACAAAATTGCATGATTTTAAGTAGATTTACTTCATTAAGCTCTTTCACTTTAAAATACGGAGGTTATTATGATTCATCAAGAAAGTTCTGCCCCGGTGACTTCAGAATACGAACAGAAGTGGATTGAGGGTTTGAATAATGGAAACGTTTCTGTGGCTGATGAAGTATTTCAGCCTGACTGTGTTATTCATATTAATGGTAATCCACAGCGAGACCTTTCATTAGATAACTTCAAGCAAATGATGGCAGGACTTCTCGTTGCCTTCCCAGATCTGAATTTAACTATCAATGATCAATTCACTTCTGGAGAAAAAGTTTGCACCAGATGGACCGCTAAAGGAACAAATACAGGACCTTTCGGTGAAATGCAAGCCACTGGCAGAGGGATTGAAATTGAAGGGCTTATTATTGACCACGTAGTAAACGGAAGAGTAGCAAAGCGATGGGAGTTATGGGACCAAATGGCTATGATGCAGCAGCTCGGGCTGGTTTGACCCAGAACATACCTCTTTGGTAATAGTACTTGCTGATAAAGAAAATTGATATTGGCATCAATCCTAAAGTTGTTTGTAAAGAGCTTTTCCTTTTCGACCCTTTACTTTATTACAATTTCTCTTGCATTCGTTGCATATCATTATCACCTCTATTCACCTACACTAAAAATCATAGTACCAGACGGTTACACAGGTGAAGTAAGTTTGATTCTGTCAAATGTTGATAAAAACATCTTGACTGTGGACAGCAATGGCTTAGGCTATGTAAATAAATGGACTTTCAAAAAAACTTATTCGCACCCAGAAGTAATTACCTCAAGCGGCAAAAAAATAAACAACCAGTGTGTTGGTTTTAATCCTTCTACTTTTTGGAGTTTGAACAAGTTTTGTTGTGTGGACGGAAAAGTAATTAGATCATTGTCCTTTGAAATAGTGCCCGAAGACAAGTTGGAACAAAAACAATATTATAGAAGAGGGTTAGCTGGATTGGTAGATACCAGAAAACTTTACGCTGTGGAGGAACATGAACTGCTGCCAGTCCGAAAAGCCTCTGTCTCGTTGTAAGCAACCCTGACAAAGACACTCTTAATTATCAGTACTTAAATAGTTTGCTATGAAACAGAATTTTTTCTCACCCATCTAATAATAAAAACCATGATTTTACCTAAAATGCAACTTACCGAAATCAATGGTGTAGAACTGGAAATCCTGGATACTGGATCGGGAGAACCCGTCATGTTTGTACATGGTGGTATGGGAGATGAATGCTTTGCAGTGCTTGCAGAGCCTGCCCTGGCTAACAGTTATCGTCTAATCTACCACCATCGGCGAGGGTGGGGAAAGAGTGAACTCCCCGCAGCCCCGGTCAGTATTTCGCAACAGGCGGCAGACTGTAAAGCGGTGTTGAAACATTTGGGAATTGAAAGGGCGCACGTGGTCGGTCAGTCCTCTGGCAGTGTTATTGTGTTGCAATTCGCACTGGATTCTCCCGACTACGTATATTCACTTGCCCTGTTGGAGCCGCCGTTGCCATCAGTGCTCCCCCAATTTCCCGAATTCGGTGCGGAGTTGGTAAAAGCAGCATCCCTGTATGAGTCGGGTAATAAGGCAGGCACAATAGACGCTTTCGGACAAGCGGTAGCCGGTGCTCATTACCGTGCAGCCTTTGATCAAACGTTGCCGTCTGGGTACTTTGAACGCTGGGTGGCGGATGCAGATACACAATTTCAGTTTGATATGCCAGCACTTCAAGCGTGGACGTTCACGCCGGAGGATGCAACCCATATCACCCAGCCGGTGATCAATATGAGTGGAGCTGATAGTATTCCCTATTTTCGGGAAGTTTACGCGACGATACAAAAATGGCTGCCACATGCAGAAAATTTCATTGTACCTAATGCAACTCATGCGATGCTGCAAACGAACCCAAAAGCTGTGGCCGAGCGATTAGCAAGCTTCTTCTCGAAACACCCATTGCAAGCGGGATGACATGCCGCTGATGGTTGACCTTGGAACAAGAGAACACAGCTGTTTATTTGGACAGGCGAGTCATTCGGGCCAGTATACTACACAGAGGTGAAAATAGCACCAGAGTTTAGAGCGTTTTACGTGCATCCAGAAACAAATAAATTAGTTCGTATTGAGCAGAAGGCGTTCAAAAGGGTTTGCAATAAGAAGTAAGAATCTGAGGGCTGCTGCCAACACGAGCCTGACTGCTATAGTGGAGACATTGCATAGATTGAGCAACATAATTTTAATTATCTTCAGACTATAAACCAGCCAACAGAATCACAGACTTCCGCTATGAGCAGCAAGCTCCGATCTGTTGGTGGCAAATTTGCATAGACAGTTACCATGAGCTGGAACAACATTGTGACAGACATTTTGAAAGTAGATTATCCTATTATACAAGCTCCGATGCTTGGGGTGTCTACTCCTGAAATGGCGGCTGCCGTTTCCAACGCAGGTGGACTTGGTTCACTTTCTGTTGGAGGCTTATCACCAGCGGCTACACGACAACTTATCCACAAAACCAAAAGCCTGACTGAAAAACCTTTTGCTGTTAACTTGTTTGCTCACCAAATTCCTGCCTATACGGAAGATGACCTTGAACCCATGCGGACGTTGCTTTTGCAATTGGCAAACAAAAGAGGCTACGACCTTACGGGAGCCGACTTGGCAAACTTTAGATTTTACAATCACCTTAACCAAATTGATATTTTAATTGAAGAAAAGATTTCTCTTGTTAGCTTCACTTTTGGTTGTTTAGACTCCGGAAGTATCCAGGCTTTAAAACAAAATGCCTGCACACTGATAGGAACCGCAACTTGTGTAGAGGAAGCCTTGTTTTTGCAGCAGCAAAATATTGACATGATAGTTGTTCAAGGCATTGAAGCGGGTGGACACAGAGGAACATTCTTAGAGGACATGCCACTACCGCAGGTTGGACTTTTCTCACTACTGCCACAGGTCAAAAATGCAGTACGCATACCTTGCATTGCAGCCGGCGGAATAAACAGTGCCGAGACTATCAAAGCGGCTTTTGAGTTGGGTGCCGGTGGCGTGCAGGTTGGAACAGCCTTTATCGGAACAAAAGAAAGCCAAGCCATAGCTTCCTATAAAGCCAAGCTAAACAAAGCAAAGGATACAGACACCACTCTCACAAAAGCCTTCTCCGGAAGATGGGCAAGAGGCATTCGAAATGAAATGATGCATGAAATTGAACAAGCCGGTATTCACATTCCATCCTATCCTTTGCAAAATAGCTTAACGGCGACACTCAGAAAGTTAGCACAGCAGAACAACGATAGCGAATACACCAGCTTGTGGGCTGGACAATCAGCCGGAAAAACAGGCTTGATGCATACAAAGGAAGTGTTCAGAAATTTGGTGGAACAGTACGAAGCGCTATACAGATAACCAGCTGCCAGAAATGGGCAACGCACTAAACTAAATTCATCTACATTCGCAACTGCAGACAATCACAATTTAATAAATATAAAAATGGCGAATGAAAAAAACATTCAAATAGTTCAGCAGATATATTCTGACTTCGGGAAACAGAATGTTGAAGGTGTATTAAACTCTTTGACAGATGATATTAGTTGGAATGACGCAGGTTATCCGGGTATTCCCTATTCGAAAAAACGAAACGGCAAAAAGGAAGTCATGAGTTTTTTTATGGAGCTGGGTAGCACGGTTTCATTCACTGATTTTACACCACAGGAATTTTATGCGGACAATGATGCCGTAATTGTGAAAGGTTTTTTTGAAGGTAAAGCACTTGGAACAGGAAAATCGTTTGCATCTGATTGGATGCACATTTGGAAATTTCAAGGAGATAAAATTTACAACTTTCAGGCTTTTTTTGATACAGACAAAATAATTGCAGCCATTCATTAAGTTTCTGCTTACTTGAAACGACAGGACTTCGGATGAACAGCAGAGTGTGCCGATAACATTAGCATTTGTTCTATTGTTTACCGCTAAGCTCTCTGAGCAATATCGACTGATCGTAGTTGATCTGCGTGGACATGGTCACTCCACCAATCCCCAGAACAAGTTCATACATCGGGAAGCGGCCAGTGACGTGTTCCTCTTGCTTGAATAGTTGGGGGTTGATCATTTCTCAGCTATGGGAATGAGCACTGGCGGGATGACGCTACTTCACATGGCTACGAGCCAACCAAGACGCATCGACTCAATGGTATTAATTAGTACAACTTCGTATTTCCCCGATCAGGCAAGAGCCATTATGCGCAGAGCTTCCTTTGACACCATGCCCCAGGAGGTGCGAGAAATGTATCGGGAATGCGCAAATTGAAATTGCTGTAGGCATCTACCGTTCTATACCAGATGCCGCGTTATGGATAATACCTAACGGTGACCACGTTCCAATTTATAATTCCATGGTTCCATTCACATCAACAGCCCTGCAATTCCTTGATGAGACAGACAGCAAGTTGCATTAATAGTAAAAGAAGTGCATTACTTTTAAAACGCTAAATATTTATTGTTTATCAATAATAATTTATTATAATTGTGGTAGAATTTAAAATTCTAAAAATCATTATGAAAAGAATTTCCATAATATTTCTTCAGACAGTCATCGTGCTTATCGGTATTGTAGCACTTGTCATTATGATTCGGCTTCCCTTGACCGAGGGGAGAGCTAAAGATTTAGATTTGTTCAACATTTACTCTGACCCATTCATCTTGTATGGATATGCAACATCAATCGCTTTTTTTGTTGCGTTGTATAAGGCGTTCAAATTACTTGGATACATCGGGCAAAATAAAGTATTCTCATCAAACTCTGTTGGGACTTTAAAGAGCATAAAGTATTGTGCAATCGTATTAAGTGTTTTAATTGTGATAGCAGGACTATACATAAAGATATCCCATAATAAAGAGGACGACCCTGCGGGTTTTCTTGCCATTTGTATCGTAACTACTTTTGTTTCTATCGTAGTTGCAACTGCTGCGGCAATATTTGAAAAAATCTTGCAGAATGCCATAGATATGAAATCTGAAAATGACTTAACAATTTAAGCTATGCCAATCATTGTAAACTTAGACGTAATGATGGCAAAACGAAAAATTTCTCTGAATGAACTTTCTGAAAGAGTTGATTTGACATTATCTAACCTTTCTATCTTAAAGACAGGTAAGGCGAAAGCAATTCGTTTTAGCACCTTAGAGGCAATTTGTAAAGCATTAGACTGCCAACCAGGCGACATTTTGGAATATGTAAATGAAAAAAAAAGAACAACGAGCCGCTAACAAGGTATTGGCAATAGAAAAAAACAGTTCTGAAAAAAGAGTAATTTACACCAACTATAATCCATCACGCTCTTAATTTTCAAAAAATAGAACCATATGAGAAAAATATTTTCATTTATGCATATATCGCTTGACGGTTTTGTAGCAGGACCGAACGGAGAAATGGACTGGATTAAAGTTGATGAAGAAATTTTTGATCATGTCGGTAAGCGGATAAGCGAAGGCGATACTGCATTATATGGACGAGTAACTTATCAGATGATGGAAAATTACTGGCCTACCGCAGGAGACAAGCCGACAGCGTCCAAGCACGACATTGAACATTCAAAGTGGTATAACAAAGCTCACAAAATTGTTTTATCAAAAACAATGAAAGACGCGGGTTTGCCTAACACAAAAATTATTAGCGACAACCTTTCGGACCGAATAAATGAAATCAAAAAACAGGCAGGTAATGACATCTTGCTTTTTGGTAGTCCGACAGCAACACATTCACTTATTCAACTGAACTTAATTGACGGCTACTGGCTATTTGTTAATCCAATTATTCTTGGACGAGGTATTCCATTGTTTGTAGACATCAAAGACAAAATAAAACTAAAACTATTGAATACCAGACAATTTACTAGCGGGGTAACTGAACTGAATTACACAGTGGACAGACAATAACAACGAACCGCTGACAAAGTATTGCCAAAAGCGGGGCCGACGCAATACTATTGAGCTGACAGAAGTATTTGAACATTTTCAATTCTATTGAGCGGTAGTGTTGAAATTTCCCGCCTTCGGCAATAACTAAACCGTTGTTCGGTCATTGTAGGACGACATAACTGCTTGACAGAAAAAGAAAAATAAACCAAAATACAGACTAGAATGAAAGTAGAATGCAACGACCAAAAAACATTTCGGTTGACTGAACAGGCACATTTGTTAGGAGAATTGACTTATAAGAATTTCTTTTCTTATAAAGCTGAAATTACCTTGACCAATTCTGAACGTTATGAAATCAAACCCGTTGGTTTCTTCGGAACTAGTATTACCGTGACAAAGAACGAAACGGAAATCACTGATTTAAAAATGAATTGGAAAGGACAAATCGTAATGACGTTTCAAGACGGACAGGAATTTGTATTTAAAGCCAAAGGTGTATTCCGCAACAAATATGTAATTGAAAACAAAGAGGAGGAAGAACTCATTCTGTTTGACCCGAAATTCAATTGGGGTCAATTTAACTACGACTACGAGATTTCGTATGACAAAAAGCCCCAAGACATTTTATTGGTTTTACTTGGTGTTTATGCTTCAAATTATTACATAGCAGTTGTGTCGGGTGCAATATGAGAAAGGTAATTGCAGCAATCAATATGACTCTTGACGGATTTTGCGACCATTCTGTCATCATCCCAGATGAAGAAATACATCAACATTACGCTGAACTGTTAGATAAAGCAGACGTTGTTCTATATGGAAGGATAACATATCAGCTTATGCAATTCTGGCAAACTCTGATAAAAAATCCTTCAGGTGAAAAATCAATGGACGACTTTGCTATGGCTATAGACAAAATTCAAAAAATTGTCTTTTCGCATAAGCTAAAAAATACGGAATGGGACAGCGCAAAACTGTCAAATCAACCTATTGAAGAAATGGTTATAGAATTAAAGCAACAACCAGGCAGGGACATTTTAGTTGGCAGTCGGAGTTTAATTATACAGCTAATGGAACTTAATTTGATTGATGAATTCCAACTTTGTGTTCACCCTGTCGTTGCAGGAAGCGGTTTGCCATTATTTGAAAATATGAAAGACAGGACTATTTTTAAACTCATAAAGACTAAAACCTTTAGTGGTGGTGCAGTAACGCTTTACTATGAACCGACAAATAAAAAAACAACGAACCGCTAACATCTTATTGGCAATAGTGGGGCAGACTACACCGTTGTAGGTGTTCTGTAATATAGAGAAATAGAAAGGCAACGTTCCAGGGACGTAATGACAGTGATTTGCTCTGAAAAGAAAAACAAGTGCGAAGAATGACAATGAAGAGAGGATGTGCTTAATTTTAGAGCAGTAATCCGATGCTACCGGCCACCTGTTGGCGGTAGCGGATTTTAGCATCATTATAAACTTAAAAAAATAAAATAATGCAAGCACAATTAATCACTTATCAATTAAAGGATATCTCTCAAGCGGAATATCTTAAGCAAATGGTAGAACCAGATGCACCAATTTTAGCGGAAGTAAAAGGTCTTATTTCAAAAGTTTGGTTGGCAGACGAAGAAAAAAATACTTTTGGCGGCTTCTATTTATGGGAAAACAAAACCGCAATGGAAGACTTTATGCATTCTGATCTAGTAAAAGCAATTGTAAGCCGACCGTTCGTAAAGAATGTTTCTTCGGTTGACTATGAAGTAAATCAAAATGCTTCATTAATTACTCGGGGAATCAAATAGGAAGTAGATTTTCTATTGTGTTGACAGAAGCACAGTTCGCCCCATTGTTGTTGGTGAAAACACCAATAACGGCTAAATAACTCAATTGAAATAATTATACGACACCCTTCGGTTTATTTAGCGTAAACCGAGCAATTAATTGATTACACTTTTTTTATCTTTATCCTGGGCTGAGGGTTCAGGGACTTTCCACATGGACGCAAAGCTCTAAAAACGTCAAGGTGTTCAAAAAGGGTGCTTTTTCAAATAACTCTATTCTTTGAGGAGCTAATTAATAATTGATTATGTATTTTTAGATTGTTAATAATATACCTTATTGCACACCGTGACTTTAGTAGTAGCTGTTGGCAACACCTTATAATTAAGATGACAGAATACAAACTCTATAAATCTAGAAGTAAAGCAGTCAAACTTCTTTTTCTTTCTTCCATTTTTGTAATTGCAGGAATCTTCTTGCTGAACCAGCCAAACACCTCGAAGGCGATGTCTTGGTTATGCATCTTGTTTTTCGGACTTGGAATTCCTATTGGTCTTTTCCAGCTATTGGACCGTAGACCACAAATCATCATCAATGAGTTGGGCATCTTTGACAGAATGGTTCACCAAGACTTTATCAACTGGGAAATCATTCATGATGCGTATTTGGTGAGCATTCACCGTCAAAAGTTCATTTGCTTGGTTGTGGATGAGCAGTTTGAACCTTCAAACGCAAAGGGCAAGTTTGGGCGAAATATGGCAAGTTTGTCAAAAGCAATAGGGTTTCAAGAGTTAAACATCAATGTGGGAAATGTTGATGTAGATGCAGAGAGGTTAATGGCGTTTATCCTTGCCATGCGGACGGCAGATAAACCAAGTAGAGAAACATTGGTGAAAAAAGCAATTCCAAGTATGGTATAGCATTGAAACCGCTAACTTGGCCACTGCTAACATGAGGTTGATAAATGCTGGGTAGAATATCTATCTTTCAGCTGTAAGCTGAAAATAAACAATAGGAGTAAGTGAAGGGACAAGATCACAGACTACCCAGCTTTCACCAACCGCCTAAAACCGTTAGGCATTATTGGAAATCTTCGCTACCTTTTACTGTTCTAGACCAAAACGTAAAACATGAAAGAAATCCTACTTGTCATAATTGTTCTGGCAACTGTAAGTTGTAGTCAGCCGAAAGTTGACTTAAAAGCAGAGGGAGAAAAGGTAATGCAATTAAGCCGGGAGTGGTCACAGATAGCTTCAACCGGTGATGTAGAAAAAACAGTTAGCTATTGGTCAGACGATGCATATATGGTCTCAGCGGCACAACCGCCGTTAAAAGGAAAACAGGCAATACGACAAATGGTCATAGACAGTTATAAAATTCCAGGATTTCGTATAAGTTGGCAACCGCAAAGCGTGGAGGTGTCAGAAAGTGGTGACATGGCCTATCTTATAGAAAACACACAAGTGTCTTTTTCTGATTCGACCGGAAAAACGGTAACGCAACATAGCAAGGCCGTTAGTATTTGGCGAAAACAAAGTGATGGCACTTGGAAAAATGTAGTAGATATTTCAACTCCTGACGCAACACAAAACCAAGAAACAACGCCTAACTGAATATTGCCAAAAGCAAGGCTGACGCAAGACTATGAGGCTGATGAACAAACTGTAAGCTATAAATCATTTTTCAACATCAGGAATGCCAAATCCGTGCCTTCGGCAATACCTGAGTTGGTGGCAATTGTCATAGGAGCCATCAATCTTTAATTTAATGTACAGTTTGCAGATTATTTATTCAATAGTACAACTGGTGTTGACAGACTGAAGCTTTTTATAAGGTACTAAACAATATCCAAAAACTTGATACTATTGTTGAGTCGTATGGTGGCCAATTTTCAATAATTGCTTGCCCCAGAGGGCTTGAACACCTTTCTAATACCCGTCATCATTTATACTGACTGGCATCATTGTACATGCATCATCATTATCGGAACTTGCTTACCTATACTTAAACGGTATGCCATGCGAGCACCCTTATTCATGCCCGCCCATGAGGTACTTCCGCAGGAAAAGCTCTTCCGTCAATCCAAATGGCAGCGGATTATTTTGCTTTTCGTTCTTGGTTATGAAGGCGCCGGAGCGTTGGTCGGCGGCAGTCTGCTGGTAGCAGCACCGGACGGTAGCTTGATGGACATGCCGGTAGCAATTATGCACGGCAGTTTTTCAGATTTCCTAATTCCAGGTATCCTCCTATTTGCATTGGGTATTCTGAACACAGCAGCCTTTTTCGCAGTGCTGCGCAAGACCCGCTTTGACTGGATTATGGCGGTTACTGCTTTATTGGGAATGCTGTTTTGGTTTTGGATCGAGATCGCTGTATTGCTGGAGCTCCACTGGTTGCACGCTATGTGGGGATTGCCAGTTGTAGTGGGAGCACTTGCTGCACTACCATTGGTTCCTTCAACATATAAACAAAAGGCTTTGCTTTCTTGCGGCATTCTGTCTTCGGTGCTCTATTTTGCTATAAACATTATTGTTCCATTGCAATGGGAGGGGTATAGTTTGGCGTCCCGAGTGCCGAGTGAGCTTTCTGCCATCGGTGCACCAACGAGAAAGTTATGGGCGATTCTTGCCACACCTTATACTTTCCTCATACTTGCTTTTGGCTGGGGTGTCTTGAAGGCTGCTGGCGAAAATCATTGGTTGCGCATTGCCGGGAAATTACTGCTTGCTTACGGTGCGCTGGGATTTCTTTGGCCCTTCGCTCCAATGCACCTTCGAGAAACACTGGCCGCAGGCGGAGGTACCTTCTCTGATACTTTACACAAAATTCTTGCAGCGGTTACCAATCTCATTTACCTGCTTGCATTGGGTTTTTCAGCAGCGGCGCTTGGAAAAAGGTTCCGGGTTTATTCCATTGTGACGCTTGCACTAGTTCTTGTTTTCGGTGTACTAACTTTTAAAGAAGTGTCGGGTGTTGCCAAAAATGAACCCACTCCGCTGATCGGTGTTTGGGAGCGTATAGATATTGGCCTTTTTTTGATTTGGGTTGTAGTGTTGGCCATTGTTCTCCTGCAGGAGCAAAGGAATAAGAAAACTTATGAGCAACCAAGCAACGAAACAAGAAGTGTGAAACAGGATAAAAGCAAAACGCCAAAGTTTGTATAAACTTCCGGCACACAAAATAATGGCGTCGAAAGAAAATATGCAAAACACAAATAAACTGTTTTGTTATGAAACTCTTTGTGGAAATCCTGATTATTTTTCTCGCATCGGTCAATTTACTGATAACGAGGTTTGCTTTAGTGAGGCTAAGACAGCCCACTACAGTCCCTCTCTGGCTAATAAAGGTTTTTACATCTGCTCTTTCGCCATTGTTGTTTGCTTTTAGCCTATTTGTCAGCGCTATCGGCTTAGTCTTCTATTCAACACCAGTGATTATCATCAGCGGTTGCAGTGTCTTTCTTTATTTAATTCACATTGTTCAAACGACAAGAGCGCCGGATGTTTCTACGGGTTTGAAAAATATGTTTGATGACAACAGTGAAAGCCGTATGGAGCCGGAAAGAAAATCTTTATTACTTTCCAAACGTTACGTACTGTGGCTTCCGAAGTCTCCTGAACCCATATTTGAACAGGATATTCCATTCTATACCATTCCTGGTAAAGACCGCAGTTTGTTGTGCGATATATGGCAACCGCCAAAAAACATAAAACATTCGGGGCTTGCTTTTATTTACCTGCATGGCAGTGCATGGACCATGTTAGATAAAGATTATGGAACAAGAACTTTTTTCAGGCACCTGGCGTCGGAGGGGCATGTGATCATGGATGTGGCATACAGGCTTTTCCCGGAGGCTGATTTTATGGGTATGGTGCATGATACCAAGCATGCTATTGCGTGGATGAAAGCCAATGCTGCAACTTATGGTATAAACCCGGAGAGAATTATAATTGGTGGAGGCTCTGCCGGCGCCCATCTTGCTATGCTTGCTGCTTATACCGCTACCAGCAAGCTACTCACGCCAGTGGATTTACAACAGGTTGATCTTCGTGTTCATGGCGTGATATCATTATATGGACAAAGTGATCTAGTTGCTACTTATTATCATACCTGTCAGCATTTGACTACACATTCGGCACTTAGCAAAAAGAATAAATCAGGCGGCATGCCATCATGGATCCAGAAAAGGATGGGAAAAGATTTTCATCGTCTTGGGTTTGATAAGGATGCAGAAGCAGGTATGTTAACACCAATGCTTGGTGGAACTCCTGATGAGAAGCCCGAAGCTTACTCTTTGTTTTCTCCAATCACCTATGTACACCAAGATTGTCCGGCAACCCTGATTATTCATGGCAAACAGGATATACTGGCTCCTGTGAAAGCAATCCGCCAATTGCATTCATGTTTGAAGGAAGTAGGTGTACCTGTTGCAATGCATCTTATACCACAAACTGATCATGGTTTTGACAACATCCTGCCCAAAATATCTCCGGCAGCACATAATGCCATTTATGATGTAGAACGCTTTCTGGCTATCATGGCTATAAGAGAACCAGTTGTTTCTCGAATACCCAAGATTTTATCACATCCCTTCTGCTATTAATAGTACATTAAATTTATGACCGTCAGGATCAGCAAAGGCAAAACCATAATGATTGGTTTCGTCTCTGCCCACTTCGTGAAAAATAGTGCCGCCGGCGTTTTTAACCTTCTCTGCCCATTCTTTCACTTCCGCCTCTGTTTCTGCAGAAAGTGTGAATATAATTTCGCTGGTAGTTTTTGACCCGGATGTTAAATATTCATCTATCTGTGAACCCTGTTCAAAAAAATGAATCACAAAATCATCTTCACCAAAAAGAAAACTAGCTAGTTGAGGATCGTTGTTTGGCTTATTGGGAGTAAAACCCAGTTGTGTGTAGAACTGATTGGTGCGCTTTGCATCTTTTACACTAAAATTAGCCCATATTTTTTTCGCTTTCATATTGTTGAATTTTGAGTCAATATGCAGTAAACATGCCAATGTAGTATATCAGTTTGATGTTTTGAGCAGGTGCCGTTTTTGGGGACTTAATAACTCAAATTTGATAGACGCATTCGAAATTGATAAAAAAATTTTGGGGGCATTAATTTTTCAAGACAAGGACTTTGTATTTAAGAAACTTTTAGTTGCAACATTTTAATGAAACATGAATACACAACGAATACGGCTTAGTAGCTTACGAGCCACCTTCACAATAGCGGCCTTGCCATTCTTTCCTCTTTTGAGCTGTTCACTATAGTACAGGGCCAGAGACCGGTAGTGTATTACTGGCTGCTGGTCTTCTTATTTTTTGTTTCTTGGATCATCTGCAGGGTTGCTATACTTTATGGCAAATGGTCCCATGCCATGAACCTGTACGATTGTCCTTCCTTTGGTAAAGGCATAATGTGTAAACTCAGCGGGCATCACGGCAAACCCTCCCGGCTTGAGCTCCATAGCTGTAGCCGTATTCATCGTTGTTCCTGTACCCATATAAAAGTTACCTTCTACCACGGTTACGTGTTCAATGGTTGGATGGGTATGTGGCGGAATACGGTAGTTGGCCGGCATCAGTAACCGAAGCGCAAAAGGTCCGTTTTGTGCAGGATCACCTTCCAGCACTGCCAACTGCGCGCCAGCAGGAAGAAAAGGGGGTGCCGTCATCCACTTAAGGCTTGTCTCATTTACCATAATGTGTCCACTATGCATAGCAGTATCCGAATGGCTCTGCTGAGTTGTGGCCTTCATGCTGGCAAGAACAAGCAGACTCAACAGGAGTATTTTAGAAGTGATGCGGATCATAATATTTGATTTTAATGGTGAATAAGTAACAGGGATTATCCTAATTCCTTTCGGGAAAGATTATGCCTCCCACTATTTCAGCCATTGTTGCCCGTATCTGCTTTGTACTTATATCCATGCAGTAGCATCCAGGAAGGAATCAGTACAAAGCTAAATAATAATACTTATTAAAGATATGACAGGCGGCAGTTCCAGAAACCTATGGATAGCAAGAAACATTACGTTTAGCTGGGGTACAGGCCAGCGGCGAAAGGAACCATATTTTTATACTAAACACTATCTTTAAGCTATTAACCATGATTCAGCAGCAATGCAAAGGTTGAGGACAGTAACTCAGACTTTCTTGCCATCGCAAAGCTGCGAGAAACGTTGGCGGTAATTGTAAAATGACTTCATGAATATTAAGAGTTTTGGGAAGGACATACTAAAAGCTTTCATCATAGCATTTCTTGTTTTATTTCCTCATGTTGTTCCGCTGCCGTTTTATTCTTATGCTATTGTTTGTTTGGCTGTTATCGTTATTTATTTACGCAGACAAAAGAAGACGTTACCAGACCTAGGGCTTAAACGTAACGGCTTAACTACTCATACTTTTGTTATAGGAATTTTATCAGCTTTATTTTGGATTGCTTTTAATAAATGGGTTTATCATCCGTTCATAACTCATTTTTTTATTATAGAGCCCTATACGGAATACGATTTCATTAGAAAGAAATTATCAAACTTAATTATCACACTTATTGCAGCCTGGATAATTGGTGGCTTCTACGAGGAAATAGTTTTTCGTGGGTTTATTCAGACAATAATTCGTGGATGGTTTATCAAATCGAGACATTCATTTTGGCTAGCCGGATTTTTGACAAGTAGTTTGTTTGGAGTATATCATTGGCAACAAGGAATTTTTGGTATTATTTCTTCTGCTCTCGGAGGTTTGTTTTGGACATTTTTGTTATGGCGTTACAAAGGAAATTTATGGTATCCCATTATTTCACATGCGGTTTATGACACCATTGCCTTGACGATGATTTACTTTGGAATAGCGATTTAGAGATTCTTATGAAGAACAACTACCGACTCGTTAGATGTTATTTTGACTGACTGCAGTCCTTACAACAAACAACAAAGAATGAAATGAAAAGATATTTAATACTTACTTTTCTAATTGCAGCAACTAATATTGTTTTTGGGCAAATACCTATTGACAGTATAAAAGCGATCATTAAACAGGAGGTCGCCAACAAAAGAAGTAAGAGTATTATCGTTGGAATTGTAGATGCCAATGGCAGACAAATATTTGCTGAAGGTAAATTAAGTGATAGAAATCCTACTCTGCCAGATGGCAATACAATTTATGAAATTGGGTCCATTACAAAAGTGTTCACGTCGTTGTTATTGGCAGATATGAGTTTAAAACAACAATTAAATCTTAATGATCCTATTTCAAAATTTCTTCCAAAAACTGTAAAAACACCTATAAGAAACGGAAAAGAAATTTCGTTGCTTAGCTTATCAACCCATAGGTCAGGAATGCCTCGTTTTCCCTACAATGTTGACCCCAAAAATTTAGATAATCCATATGCTGATTATACGGTAAGTCAGTTGTATGAATACACATCAAATTTTAAACCTGATTTTGACATTGACTCAAAGTGGAGATATTCGAACATTGGTTATGGACTATTAGGCAATATATTAGCCACAGTCGCGCAAAAGAATTTTGAGACATTAGTAAAGCAAGAAATTTGCAAGCCGTTAAACATGAATAGTACTGTTATTTCATTAACAGCAAAACTGAAATCAAATATAGCTTTAGGACACACTGAATTTGGGGAACCTACAGTCTTTACGGATTTACCCGCATTAGAAGGAGCGGGTGCTTTGCGTTCCAACGTAAATGATTTACTCACTTTTGCGGAAGCCAATTTGGGACTCGTTAAAACAGACTTGCTTCCTGCAATGGAATTGACCCATATTCTACAAGCAAAAAAAGATGGGAATGATACCTATACTACAATGGGTTGGACGCTTTCGAATGATGATGGAAAGTATCATCTCTTCAAGGATGGTGGAACAGCCGGATACCGCACTTTTTTAGGGATAGACAAAAAAAATAAAATTGGAGTAATTGTTTTGTCTAACTCAAACAATTCTGTAACAGATATTGGTTGGCATATCTTGGATCCCACTCATAAAGTTGAGCCATATAAGTATCCATGGGCTTTATTAGATACACTTAGAACAACCATTCAAACCACTGGAGTTGATGTTGCCATTGAACTGTATCAGCAGCTCAAAGCATCAAAAAATGCATCATTCATTTTTAATGAAAATCAGCTCAATTATTTAGGGGATGAATTGAGAAGACATAAAAGAATAAAAGAAGCCATAAAAATCTACGAACTGAATTTAAAGGAGTATCCGAAGTCCACGCTTGTTTACGAAAGTTTAGGAGAAACCTACAAACGGAATAAGAATAAAAAACTGGCTATTAAATATTTTGAAAAGGCATTTGAACTAGATTCGCAGAATCCTCATTGGACTTACATACTTGAAAAACTTAAAAGTGGTTGATAGGAAGAAAAACAACCGCAAACAAGCAATTTTGAGAAAGCAGGGGGCTATTGTACTACATTTAACTTATAAATTACGATTCAGCAGCAATGCAATTGTTAAGGGATAGTAACCCAGACTTTCCTGCCTTCTCAAAGCTGCAAGAAACGTTGGCAGCCATACTAACATCCTAATGGAAATGTTCTCAACACAACTTATTCTTCATTTTTAAAAAATCACAACATGCTACAAATCAAAACCAACATTCGCTTTCTGGTATTGGTTTCAATCTTGTTTTTGATTAGCTGTAACCAATCTGCAACCACTTCAGAAAATAGTGATAAAGACACAACTCAAGTTGTCGCAACCGGAGATACCACTTCCATGCCTGCATACGACCTGGCGCTAGATCCATTAACAGTGGCGGGGGCAAATGCCAAACTACTGCAAGACTCGCTGGGCATAAAAATGTTCGAATCGTGGGTAAAACCCGGAGAACTCGCGCCGCTGCATAGACACCCCGATCATGCCATCTATGTATTGCAGGGAGGTAAAGTGATGCTTTATTCAAAAGATATTCCCGGTGCCGAAAAGGGTATTCCGGCGGAGTTTAAAACAGGTGAAGGGTTTGTAAATGGTCCAATAACTGACTCTGCCCGAAATATCGGTAATACCACTATAAAATTACTGGAGGTTGATGTTTACAGACCACGGAACAAATAAGCACTCATGTATTGTTAATAGGAGGTATAGACACCGTTAAATTCCAGTTTGCACGGTTGCTAACATTGCATTGGCAATAGGGCGGGGCGACTCCAGAACAGTCTATAACATATCGCTACTCAGCTTTGGTTTCGACTAACGAATAACACCGGCTTAAGAATAAACAATAAGCTTTCGTAAATTAACTCAACATCGGTTCCGTGCTGGACGAGCAATGAATAACGTCTCATCGCCAATGCGGAGCCGTCAGCGGTCAGGCTGAGAAGAATCCAAAGAATTTCAGACAAAAGATGAGAAATGTTTAAAAAATTAATAGATAATAAAAAGTTGGGCGGAGTTAACTGTATTATTTGGAAAGATGGACAAGTTATATATCAAGCAAGTCACGGGTACAAGAATTTGGAGACATATGAATTAATGACCATTGATACGATTTTTAGAATTGCTTCCATGACAAAACCAATTACCTCAGTACTCGCAATGATGTTGTATGAAGAGGAGAAATTAAACCTGGACGATCCGATAACTAAATGGTTTCCTCAATTTAGGAATATGAAAGTCCAAAAAAATGAGCCTGGGGAATACGAAGACGCAAACCGACTCATTACTATACTTGATTTACTAACACACAGGGCAGGTTTTACTTACAGTGGATTTCAGAAAGGAAAACTTAGAGATGACTACATTAAGTTTTTAGGAGGCGACATTGACTCAGAACTTACAATTGATCAATGGATAAATGGATTGGCAAGTTTACCCCTGGTAAGTCAGCCGGGTGAAATATTCAATTACGGCAAGGCTACTGATTTATTGGGTATTCTCATTTCAAGGATAGAAGGAAAATCACTGGGCAAAGTAATGGAAGAAAAGATATTCATTCCATTAGCGATGAGGGATACCTTTTTTGATGTTCCAAATAACAAAAAAAATAGATGTGCCTCAAATATGGGTTATGACGAATCAGGTAATTTAGTAAATCTTGAAACCGTTCCATCAAAAATGGCTTTCAAAGAACGCCCCAGCAATTTAGAATTTGAATCAGGCAGTGGAGGACTTTGGTCAACCATAGGCGACTATTTAAAATTTGCAATACTTTTTGTAGAAAATGGAAGTTCAAATGGTATTCAAATTTTAAAACAGGAAACCATTGACTTAATGTGTACTAATCAGTTGACCCCTTCTCAAAGAGAACATTCAAAATTAATGGGTGCACCAATCTTTAGAGACTATTATGGCTTTGGCTTGGGGCTTGCGGTGGTAGTGAAAGAAAGCCAATATGGATCAATTCCCTGTGCGGGCTCAATTGGCACAGTTGGCTGGCCAGGCGCATATGGTGGTTGGTGGTCAGCGGACCGAGCAAAAAAAACTATTTCCATATTCTTAACACACAGCATGACAGAACCAGAACAACTTGCACAAGGTATTGGATTTGAATTATACGAAGCAATTGATATTTTTTCAAATTATAGCAAAGAGAATACTTAACTGATAGTTCAAACAAACGAACAAACTAATTAAACGAATATGTCAATAACAAGGAGCCCAACCCGCTAACATCGGTTTGGCAATGGTGGGGCAGACAGTTGTAAATTCAACATTTGTAACAAAAGCAATATTGAAGAAGCTTTTAAAGAATACATTAAAAGGGGAGGTGAAATAATATGAGAAAAATAATTGTTTTATCAATGATCACATTGGATGGAGTCATGCAGGCGCCCGGTGGACCTAAGGAAGATACATCGGGCGGTTTCAAATATGGCGGTTGGGTGGCACCGTATTCTGACGAAGTTTATGGTAAGGTGGTGCAAAAAGAGCTGAAACCTGCAAATTATCTTTTGGGCAGAAAAACATTTGAGATTTGGGCCGACTACTGGCCTGAACATGGAGACTCTTGGCCGGGTATTAATGAAGGCACAAAATACGTGTTTTCCAAAAGCATGAAAAAGTCGGACCCGAAAGTTACCGGGTGGAAAAACTCAGTAGTAATAAAAAACCTGGCAGATATCAAAAAGCTCAAAAATTCAAAAGGCTCTGACATTCAAGTTTGGGGTAGCGGTGAGCTCGTTCAGCTGCTACTTAAGAATGACCTTGTAGACGAACTCAGACTCAAAATTCACCCCTTGACTTTAGGTAAGGGAAAAAAGCTTTTTGACAATGGAACGATTCCGGCAGCATTTACATTAATAGAGAGTATTGTTACACCAAGTGGAGTTATTATTGCCAATTACAAGCGAGCTGGAAAAGTTAAGACAGGTACTGTTGGAGCTTAAGAAGAAATAAAATGAGAAAAAATAATTGTTTCATTAGGGGGAGATGGAGGCCGAACCACGATTGCATTACCGACGTTTTAAAGAGGCTACTTAAAGGTTAATGTTTTCCATAGGACTCCTATTCACTTATCTTCTTATTTATTTTTTGTGTTGGGATGAAAGGTTTGCCATGAATGCCAAAACTCCTGCGAGGCTTGAACCGGCTGCAGCCGGTTTCCCTTCATCATACCAGATAAACAAACGCCGTTCATATCCCAGGTTGAACCGGTGTTCACATCCTTAAGCAACGGCATGTTTCCTTGCTTTTGAAATTGGAGCATGGAACCGTTGACATTCCGGTTCCAAACATGAAAAGAAGCGGTGTCGATTTCCAGTGCAATGAGCAAGGGCAAGCCGGGAAGCGAATCCTGAATCATTTGTTTGGAAACAAGCTCGTTCCAGTCATAGGCTTTGGCTTCCTTCCCGAAGGCAACACCAATAACCCAGGATTTCGGTTGCCAAGAATGAACGTCACGTTTTTCCAGGTTGCTCTTGATGGTTCCTTTATCAAAGTCTGCAAGGTCTTTATATGCTTTGGTGAACGACGTATCCGGCTGAAGCACCGTTGATGTTGGATGTTGGCGCAGCCAGGCTGACAAGGTCATTTGTTGCGAGGGGAGTTCCTTCAGTGTTTGCCCTTTCAAAGGACCAGCAATGGCTTCACCGGAAACTTGTCGCCACCAGCTATTCGTTGATGCGTCTTCAAACATGGCATTGAAATGATCCATGCCTACGAGGCGGAAGGTTTCGTTCTTACCATTCACCATAGGACTGAACACCCGGCCAGTGCGACAAACCGTACAATACGTCACCATTACAGGCATGCCACCAACGGTATCCCTAACCTGATGATGATAGCCGATCAATTGCAAGGGGTACGCTTTTGCCTCTCCGTTAATTTCCACACCCAACACCAGTTTGTCTTCTTTAACCTTATTTGTCTTTGCCGAAGAAAAACTTTTAATGCGGGGCTGGTAAAACATTTTCTCTGCCAAAAAGCGGAAGTTGAAAAAATAAAAAACAAGGCCGTATAACAAAAGCACAAATCCCAGGAGCACCCTCCGCTTTCGCTGGCGAAACACAAGAATTGCAGGATAAGCAATAACGGCAAGAAGTACTAAGCGGAGCCACAAAATGTTTTGGTCGAGCCAATAGGCAATAGTGATCGTGTTGCTTTGCTGGCTGCCAGGAAAGGGCATAATAAAATATACGCGCAGGATCTCTGCTGCAAGCAATAGCAACAAGCCAAGGGGTAAAACAAATGTTTTCATTTAGTGATTGATTTGTGTGCCTTGCATAAAAACTTTCAGCAAGATAGGAATTACTTTACAATACCTTTCTCATACTGTGGTAAAGTGCCGTCCACTGGGAGAGATAACGCTAAGAAAGATTTAATCCCTATAGGAAAGCTAAAGAACTATCTGAAGTGGCGGCAAAAGGAATTTATTGAAAAGTACGAAGATGTCTGGTACGATGAGGAATATCCTGAATACTGCGAAATAAAAGCTGGACATGAAATCGGGGTCCCCCTTAACGCCACTATTGATGCAGACCTGTTGCGGTGGGACTGTAAGGCTTCCCATCCCTGGATTTTAATTGTTGAGGTGCAATATGATAAAGGCAAAAACAATGGAATGTCAGAAAAAGAAATCCTCCGACTGCTAATGGAGATAGAAAGTTGCATTTTCGATGAATTAAAAGATAATGAAGGCTACGCACTCATCGGCAGACAATTTGCTGGAGGCCTCATACAAACTTATTTAGCTTGTAAGGAATTTCGAAAACCCTCAAAAATTCTCTATAAAGTTCAAAGTGATTTCAAAGAGAAGCTCTCAATCACCTTTGAGATCATTAAAGACAAACGTTGGCGGACGTTTGACCATTTCAAACTTTTTTTCAAATAAGAACCTAGTTGTCAATATAGAGTTTAAGAAAGGCTGAACTGTTTTCGGAAAATCCGAACTGGGATTGTGGATTTACAAAAAAATTAGAATTATCATATCTTACTGGCTCTGTTGAGGCCACTCCATCACTTGAGCAAAACCATTTTTTTACTATCAACTTGCTTGCCATCTATCCATAAGCTATAAATATAAGTTCCTTCAGTGAATTCCTTATTATTGATGATGACCTGGCCCTTTCCTTTAGTAAGGTTCAAAGTCTTCACTACAGTACCTCGCATATCCGTTATATGTAAATTAAAAGTATAAGCCTCCTGAGGAACATAATAACCAATTATAGTGCTGTTATTAAAAGGATTAGGTACATTTTGTTCAATGTAAGCACCTGAAATGGTCTGTTCATTACCAGAATTGGTATTTGCATCCGCTATTGGTCCCACATTAACAGAGACAGCTTGAGCGGCTTTTTTTACGTTTTTAACAACAAATACTATATCCTGATAATCAAAGCCTGATGTATTTTCTTCAAATGCTACTATATAGGTAGACGGCAATACAACGCCATTTTGATTTTTGTATGGGTACACGCGTACGTGATGAGGAATACTTCCGGTAAAGGTATTCAGGTTGTCTTCGCTATAGAGATGCCTGTTGCTAAAGAAAGGCCAGCGGGAATAGAATCCAAAGGAAGTAGTTCCTGGGTCAAATGAAAGCGTACCCGTATAGTTTACATTTACTGTCTGACCATTTGAAGCTGGGCTATTTGAAACTGAAAATAGTTCCAGCCTTGAAGTAATATCACCAGAATGGTACCACCCTAGACCTACAACCGGATTCACTGTTGTAGGCCCAAAAACATCCAATGGTTCAATGGTAACATTGCCTGTACCAGCCTTAACAAATTGCTGAATACTCACCTCCTCTCCTAAAAGAGGTGCTTTCTGCGCTGTTGTATTGCTGTTGATCACTGTGGTAGAAACATTATCATCACCGACCGAAACAGGAATTTCAAGCAAGTTTAAAATTGCCTGTAATGAAGGCTCATTTGTTCCACCTGTCCCTGAGGTACCCAATCCTCTTAAAGATACAGAAACAGTTGGGTTAACAGCATCATTGCTCTTAATGTCTACTGTCGCTGTCTTTATTCCTGTAGAGGAAGGATTAAAAGCAACGGAAATGTTGATTGAATTATTCGGATTTATAGAAACAGGCAATGAAGGTAGATTACCTAACACAAATTGATTAGAATTAGTACCAGCTAAAGAAATATTAGAAACTGATAGCACGTTTATGTTAGATGTATTTTTAATGGTAATCACTCGATTAATACCAACAGCACCTCCTATAACATCATTATCATATATTTTCAAAGGGCTCACTGTTATTAACTTTGGAGTAGAAGGCTGAATTGAAATATAATTAATCTTGGTGTTGGTACCACCTATAGCATCAACGGTCAACTTACCATCCGACACAGTGACTGTAACAGTGGCAGACTTGAAGTGATTACTGGTGGTAGGAATAAAATTAACAATGGCAGCCTTCCCTTCTATGTTGATGTAATGCTTGCTGTCTATATAACTACCATCACCTACCGACACAGTTACATCGTATGTGCCATTGGCCACTAAAGCCTCCCATTTTCCTTCAGTGCCTCCGGCAGGCTGCATATGTATAAAAGTTGCCAACAACAAATCCGAAGGCGTAGTTCTTTTTCGTCCATATGCAGTCATATCAAGCGGCGAACCATCCAAACGCTTCACCCATCCATATGTATTGCCAGTACCCTGGTTTGCTGAAGTGCGCAAACCATATGGTTGTCCAAAGTCTGCCAACCAACCTGAAGGAGGGACAGTGGATGCATCCTGGAAATTGACCATCAATTTAGTCAATGCAAATGGCCGCATATTGCCAGCGGAAGAATAAGTTCCACCTTCATGGTTAGTGGCAAAAGCTATATTTGCATGGCCTGAAACCTTTGTCATATCGAATACTCCAGGCGCCGCTGCAGAAGCCCTGTTCGTGGCGCTGAACTCAACTACATTATGATCAGTAAATGATGTGTAGACAACTTGAAAGGAAATAATAGGCAATAAAAATACCATCACAGCAATAGCCGGGGACAAATTTAAAAAGCTGGTTCGCATGTTAAGAAGTTTGTATGTTGATCACCTGACGAAATCAGCTCTTCATAGTTGGATCTATTGGTAATTTTTAGGATTAATAGAAATGAACATAATGCAGATAGGTAAGACAGGCGAGCAATTAAAAACACAGATACTTACATGTCTTCTATAAAAATAAAAACATTTAATCTATATAAAAAATTATATGTTATTGCTAAGCTTAGGCTCCCCTTGAGTAGGGATGCTATCTTAATGCAGTCAATTCTTTATAATACAGTCAATTCTCTATAATACAGTCATTTTAATACAGGCATATCCAACTGTTATATCTCACTGTCATATCTCAGCACTTTTTTACACAAGGTGGGCGTTGTCCCCCCGACGTATGTATTTTTCTTAAGAGCTTTCATCAACAAAATTTGTTGTTTACATTTAAAGCATACCATCCAAACCTGTGTAATAAGCTACAACCAGTAGTGTGCTCAACTTTCAAAAATAAATCAATATGCCCCACACATCCCAATCTCCAACAGTGCTTGTAGCGGGTGCTACAGGTTTTTTAGGCAGTGAAATTTGCCGGCAGTTAAAAGCAAAGAATAAGATCGTAAAAGGTTTGGTGCGGTCTACTTCTGACCCCAGCAAACTTGCCCAATTAAAAGAATGGGGCGTGGAAACAATTGAAGGCGACCTGAAGGACAGGGCTTCATTGGACCATGCTTTGCGTGGTGTCTCTGCCGTTATTTCAACCGTTTCTTCCACCTTATCCAGGCAGGAGGGCGACTCCATTCAAACGGTGGATGACGAGGGACAAAGTAGTTTAATTGAGACGGCTGTAGCTGCAGGTGTCAGCCAGTTTGTGTATGTGTCCTTTTGTTCCATTTCGTCTCCATTTCCCCTGCAAACAGCCAAACGTAAAGTGGAACAACAGCTTGCTGAAAGCGGCCTGGAGTATACCATTTTGCAACCCACCTTTTTTATGGATATATGGCTCAGTCCTGCCTTAGGGTTTGATTTTCCCAATGCCAAAGCCACCATCTACGGGGAAGGCGGGAACAGGATTTCCTGGATAGCCATAAAGGACGTAGCGGCATTTGCGGTAGCCTCATTGGATCATCCGGCAGCTAAGAACCAAATGATTGAGCTGGGTGGGCCAGAGGCATTGAGCCCGTTGGAAGTAGTGCGTATTTTTGAGGCCAGCCAGGGCAAGAACTTCGAGCTCCAATTTGTGCCTGAAGAAGCAATAAGCGCACAAAAAGAAAGTGCCCCTGATCCCCTAAGCGAATCCTTTGCCGCACTGATGCTGGAAGTGGCACGGGGAAGTGAAATTGACATGCAACACACGCTTGATGCTTTTGCCATGCAACTGACCTCTGTGCAGGATTATGCCAAAAAGGTGAGGGTAGTAGCAATTTAAGCCTGGCGTACTTTGCCAGAGAGATTTCCGGGATTTTATGTTCAAATACCTGGCGAAAGATTTTTTCATTAATGCGAACCCAGTGGAGTTGGCGCAATCATCAGTTATTACAGCAGGAAAATATAAAAAAAGAGGAAATAACCAAGTGGCTACCGTGGTCGGGAAGGTGGATTTTTTTCTTCCTTATTATAAAAAAATGAAAGTGCTCCGGAGGGACATTTCTTTACCTGATCAATAATTGTTTCTGTTGTTGCACCTGACATAGTAATCCAGGGCTTTGTTTTCAAGTTAAACACTCCCGGCAATTGGGATACACAACGACCCGAATGCTTACACAGCTCCGGTTTCCAAACCACAGTGATATCGCTATTGCTGTATTCTATTTTTTTATCGATATCCTCTTCGTGATATACAAAAGTGCGCACCTTGGTGTTGCCTTCAATGATTTTAGAAATAGGGCAGTGCTGCGCAATTTCATGCAGCCGGTTTTTCTTTTCTGCTTCCAGCGGATAGGGAAAATATATATCACGATCAATAAATGTGGAAATGTTATCGCCCTGTATTGTCTTAAACATATTTGTATTAACAACAATCGAGGGAATATCCCAGCCTTTACGTTCAATGTACATTCGAAGCGTAATCAGTGTGCAGGAGGCGATGGAGGATAGTAGCAGTGTAAAAGGATCTGGACCTGCATCATTACCCCCTGTTTTAGCAGGCTCATCAGAAATAAAATTTCCGTTCCTCCATTCGATGGAGCAGGAATATTTTTCAGTACCTATAACGCCGTGCACCGGCTTTTCCATTTTGTATTCCATAGTTTTTTAGTTGAAACTGGGAATTAATGGGCCGTATTCAAGTTCAAGCAAAGTTATCAAACTATCAGGTAGTTTATTACAAATTTCATAATTTGGGTTTGGTGTCCAAAATGGCAACACAACAACAAACCAGTGCCTGCAACACTTTGACAACAGTACTAACTTGCGGCTGGCTACATGAAATTAACTTTGATCAATAATAACCACTTAAATGGATAATACAAGAGTGTTTAAAATGTCATTTGCTGGTGTCTATCCGCACTATATTCAAAAAGCGGAGAAAAAGGGGCGCACAAAGGAAGAAGTAGATGCCATCATTTGTTGGCTGACAGGATATGACCAACAAGCATTGCAACAACATATAGACAAGAAGAGTGATTTTGAAACCTTTTTCGCCCAGGCACCCCAAATTAATCCAAAAGTTTCACAAATTACGGGTGTAATTTGTGGCTATCGTGTAGAAGAAATCGAAGATAAACTTATGCAAAAGATCCGTTATTTAGATAAGTTGGTGGATGAACTGGCAAAAGGAAAGACAATGGAAAAGATTTTAAGGAATTAAGGAACATCAGATTTATGGTGAAAAAACAAAAGAGGGTGCCCCAGCGGGCATCCTCTTTAAGTATAAGCTCCCTCGGAATTGATCTCAGCCGCTACCTTTTAGTAGGGCGGATAAATTCTCCGATCAAACTACCATCGTCTTTGAGCATTTCTAATTTCAATGTTTTCGTGTTGGCATTAATTCGTGTAAGTGTTCTGTTGCCGGTATTGGGGCCTCCGCCAATCGCAAAATGATAAGAATGTTCCTCGCAAGGTTCATACAGGCCATATTTGTGCGTGTGCCCTGCTACAAACAGATCAATTTTGTATTTCTCGAATAAAGGGCCGAATAATCGTTTGCATTCAGTGGTGCCATGCCAGTCGTCCGAATGCAAATGAGGTATATGCATCATCACCACTCTGAATTTTGCATTTTTGTAGGCCTTGGTCTTCATTTGTTGCTCTAGCCAGATGGCCTGTTCTTCACGGTAGGCATCAAAACTCACGGAGCCCGCATACACTGGGTGGTCATCAGGTTTATCTTCGCCGGTATCTAATACGATGGCAAATACTGGTCCCCATTGGAAGGTGTAATACTCGCTGTTGTTATAGTTGTAATAATAATTTAGAAAGTCCCGCGAGAACTGGCCTCTTGTTTCATGGTTGCCTCTCACGTAGAGCAGGGGCTTGGTAGAAGAGAAGGCACTACAGGGAGTCAATAGATGATCAATGATTTGCTTTTCATTAGTTTGATAATCGAACATGTCGCCATTTAAAAATACAAAGTCGAAAGGACGATCACCATTTATTTTCAATAAATCTCCAAACGAATTGGGCCTGTCGTGAATATCGTTCATCACCAGCCAGTTCACTTCTTCAGCCTTAGGATCAAGAGTTGAAAAATGGTATAGTTCGCTACTAATCGTTTCACCCAAAGTCATTTTATAGGGTTGGAATTCAATAATCTGCTTTGAAAAAACCTTGTAGTAATATTTTGTATTAGGTTTTAAGTGTTGCAGGGAAACACAGTTGATCCTGGTATGGGTATTCAACATTCCTTTTTTGGATTGTTGTGCCTTGGATCCAAGTTGCTCGGTTTCGCCATATTCTACCCAGTTCAAACAGAGTTGGTTGGTCAGCCACATGATCGTCATGCTGTTTGTAGTTGGGGCCTGGAGGTAGGGCTGAGTAAGGAAGCGATGGGATTCATCTGAAAGGACAGCATTGCTGTATTGATTTCCTGCCAATGCCGCAACCGGAATGCTGCTGGCTACCACAGAGCCGGTCACTCCGGCAATAGTCTTGGTCAGAAAGGAACGGCGGGAAGAGTTTTCATTTTTCATGTTTATAAAACTGGTTCTTTTGTTCATAATAAAATCGGGACAAAACGTCTATTTGCAGCCGTGAAAGGCATGGCTACCCGATCAAAGACAAATTATTGATTTAATGCACTCTTTATTTGCGCAATCGTTTGCTTGATTTTAGTGGTTATCATATCTTCCTTGAACCGATTATGTCGAAACGGGAGGCTATTTGAACAAGGAGGTTCGTAAATTTATACTGTTGTAGGCATGCTATAGAAAACCCACAAAATGATTTCATCCAAAAACAATTTTATGTACACAATAGCGACAAAAACTTCTGTTGACTTACAATTCACACAAGTTGCATGGGTGGTAAAAGACATACAGAAGAAGGTGAAAAGGCGGGTCAGAAAATGAAAAGGGGAATCGGCTGACGGAATGTTACTGCCAGCACAGCAGAAAGTCGGAGCCGTTGTACGCAGCCCAAACGCCTGTCTAACGCAATATTTTTGATTATTTAAATTTTCATAATGAAAAACATATTCTGTATTCTCCTGCTACAATTCCTTGTATTTTCTTATGGTTATTGTCAAATTAACACAACTACCGATGGTAAAAGTGAAATTATCAATGGCCATCCAGCCTGGATAATGCAGGGAAATATTTATGAGGTTAATGTTCGACAGTATACAGAAGAAGGAACTTTAAATGCATTTGTAAAACATCTTGACCGTTTGAAAGAGATGGGGGTACAAACACTTTGGTTTATGCCAATTAACCCTATTAGTAAGTTAGACAGGAAAGGTTCGTTAGGAAGTTATTATGCCGTTTCAGATTATACCGCCCTTAATCCTGAATTTGGTACAATAGCAGACTTTAAGCAGATGGTACAATCAATACATAAAAAGGGAATGAAAGTTATTATTGATTGGGTGCCCAATCATACTGGGGCGGACCACAGATGGCTTACTGAGCAACCAGATTTTTTTGTAAAAGACAGCACCGGCAAAGCTGCGATAGCGGTTGACTGGGCAGACACCAGGCAATTGAATTATAAAAACCCTGTAATGCAGGACAGTATGATAGCGGCTATGAAATACTGGGTTTCAAATACAGATATAGATGGATTTAGATGCGATGTAGCCTGGAACGTTCCTGCTTCTTTTTGGCGTAAATGTATTCCTCAATTAAAGAACATGAAAAGTATTTTCATGCTTGCTGAAGGTGACAGTGCCTATCTGCCTGAAAGTGGTTTTGATGCTGTTTATCCATGGCATATGTTTAAAATGATGGAGAAGGTGGCAAAAGGAGAAAGACCGGCACTTGGCTTAGATAGCATTAAGCATGAAAATGACAATATGTATCCTGCAAATACTATTCAAATGTACTTCACCAGCAACCATGATGAAAATAGCTGGAACAAAGCAGACTACGGAACTTTTCCTGGTCATGTACATGAGCCTTTTGCAGTATTTACACAAACAATGGCTAATAGTGTTCCCTTAATTTATGGTGGCCAGGAAGAACCGGTGCTAAGGGCATTAAATTTTTTTGATAAAGACCCGATGACTTTTGATAAACTTCAAAGATCTACATTTTATAAAACCTTGCTTCATCTTCGTAAAAGAAATGCTGCGCTTTCTGCTGATGCATCATTTAGAAAAGTGAGTGTGGGAGATGATAAGGCAGTTTATGCATTCGTAAGAGAGAAGGGGAATAAAAAGGTATTTGTAATTCTTAATTTTTCCAATAATCGACAGCCAATAAATATAAAAGAGAAAACTTTATTTGGCAACGCATACAATGTTTTTAAGGATATTAAAGAGCCTTTAAGTAGCAAAGGATGGAATATGCAGCCATGGGGTTATGTGGTGTATGAATATAATTCAGATTAAGCTATACAAGCAGAAAAAATGACAAAATATCAAACCAAAAATGTCTTTATTAACACTTTTTCTCATTTAATTTTATTGAACCCGAAATTTTTTTATGGAAAATACCTAAAACAGCATCTTATCCTAAAATGTTCATATGAACAAGTTCAAAACATTATTAGTTGCATTGCTTATGGCCTCGGCTTTTGTTACAAAAGCGCATTCACAACAGGATTCCTCACATCCAAAAGGTAATCCGGAAAATTTAAATCAACCAGCTGAGTTGACCAACTTTTTGAAAAAGAATCCAACTGTTGCTGATGTTCATTGGCAAAATGATAATAAAATAATAATTATCAGACATAAAAATGGCAAGGTTCAAACTTATAATTTGGGTGATTTACAACAGAGAAAAACATTTGAAAATAAGTATGGGACACCTCCACAAGCCCCTCCGCCACCACCGCCGCTGCCACCGTCTTTAAAATAAGCAATCCAAAAAAAACAATCTTTATTATGTTGTGTTCCAGGTAATTTTGAGAATGGAACCGATTTGGTATTTGTGTAATTGTCTACACTGTAGGAGCATACCCTTGAGGTAAACTTATTTTATGTCGATTTGGATGAAAAGAAATCTGAGAGAACTGTTAGCGGTTGTTGTAATAGGTGGTACTACAAATAACAAAGAGATAATTTTTACAGCATGACGAAAAAAGAAAAAGCACAAGATTTTCTAAGACTTGCTTCCAAAGGACAATCACGAGAAGCATTTCAACTATATGTCGGGGAAAACTTTAAACACCATAACGTTTACTTTAAAGGGGACGGACCTACTTTGATGACAGCAATGGAAGAAGCGGCAAAGAAAAATCCTGACAAGATTTTTGAAATTCAAAGAGCATTGGAAGACGAGAACTTAGTTGCAGTTCATTCCCATGTCCGACAAACCCCAAATGATTTAGGAGTAGCGGTAATACATATCTTCCGTTTTGACCAAGACAAAATCGTTGAACTTTGGGACTTCGGACAGGCTGTTCCTGCCGATACAGTAAATGAAAACGGAATGTTTTAAGAATGCAAAGGCGTTTTTCAAAGGCCAAGACATTAAATTGCTCACTTGCGGACCAAACATATTTTTACAAGGAAAACAACGAACCGCTGACATTGCATATGCTTTAACGTTAGAGTGTGCAAAAAAGGTGTTTATGTTGTGGCTTATGATCATAAATGTCCAAATGCAAGCCCCACTTGTGCCTCCAGGTATGACCGTTTACTCAATATGGCCGTGTGCATACCAAATTTCAAGCCTATAGGGTTAATGATTTTTAATAGAACAGCCGCATTGCCAAAAACTCCTCCTACAAATTTGCGAGTTTGATCATAATTATAATTGGGCCCAAGGTTAAACCAGCCGGTTGATGTATGCGCCACAAAATTGGATGTCTCATCCAGGCTACCGAGTTCAACACCAGCTTTATATGTAATAATGACCGAATTTGTTTTATTATGCTGTAGCCTGCCATAACCAAAACCAAAGGTGTTCAACTGATCAGTGAGCTTTTCGTCGCTAAAGATAAATCCCCGTTCAAAATCTGGAGGAACATTTCTTGAAAATGGTTGATGTATACTGTAATGGAAAGAAATAAACCGAGCTGACGTTTTAGGCACTTCATACATAAATTCAAAACTACCGCCGGCACGCAAAGAGGATAAGGTATAGTGGGGTGCTACCCACCATATACGACCCTTCCTTTCTTGTTGGGCAGAAACAACAATTGAAAAAAACAAGCTTGCAATTACTGCAACAATCTTTGTGACTTGCCTATTGATTTTCGGATTCATTCAAGCACGAGTATAAATAATTCTTTTTATGAAAACAAGATATATTTTAGCAGTATGAGTTCATTTGTGTTTGGTATCCAGGACATTGACAAAACAAAACTCAAAGTTGTTGGGGGTAAAGGCGCGAACCTGGGGGAACTTGCCAGGATTGAAGGAATCAACGTACCGGATGGGTTTTGTATTTCTACTGATGCTTTTAAAAGAATGATTGGGGAAAGGCCGTTGATTAACGAGTTGCTCGATCGGTTATCACTACTAAAGGTGGAAGACCGGGATAAATTTAGTGACCTTAGCAGTGAGATTCGCAGGGTCATTGAAGGGATAGCTATTCCTCAGGACATTAATGAAGAGATCACCTACTTCCTCTCCAGGCTTGATAAGAAAAATGCCTATGCAGTACGATCCAGCGCAACTGCAGAGGATTTACCAACGGCCTCCTTTGCAGGCCAACAGGATACGTATTTGAACATTATTGGAAAGGAGGCAATATTAAAGCATATCAGCAAGTGCTGGGCATCGCTATTTACCGAGAGGGCAGTAATTTACCGCCTTCAAAACGGCTTCGACCACCGTAAAGTCTACCTGTCAGTGGTTGTTCAGAAGATGGTCTACCCACAGACGGCGGGAATTATGTTTACTGCCGATCCCGTCACTTCTAACAGGAAAGTGTTATCCATTGATGCCAGCTTCGGGCTTGGTGAGTCCCTTGTCTCCGGCAAAGTGAATGCTGATGTCTACAAAGTGCGTAAAGGCAAGATTATCAATCAAAAAATATCCGCCAAGAAGCTGGCTATATATGCCTTAAAGGATGGCGGTACGGTAGAACAGGAGATTGAGCCTGAGCGGCAGAACAGGCAGGCGCTGACTGATGAGCAGATTTTGCAACTTGAGCGTTTGGGCAGAAAGATCGAAGAACATTTCGGCTACCCACAAGACATCGAATGGTGTTTGGTTGATGATACATTTTATATAGTCCAGAGTCGACCGATCACAACTTTATATCCCATTCCTGATGCAAATGACCAGGAAAATCACGTTTATTTATCTGTCGGTCACCAACAAATGATGACCGACGTCATGAAACCATTGGGAATATCCTTATGGCAGTTAACAGCTGCCCGACCCATGTATAAAGCAGGCGGACGGTTGTTTGTTGATATCACACATGACCTGGCTTCACCTGTTAGAAGAGACTTTTTGGTAAATGTCCTGGGTAAATCCGATCCGCTTATCAAAGATGCACTCACGACTATATTAGAGCGAGGAGATTTTATACAATCGTTACCAAATGATCAAAAAGAATTGGGTGCCGGTAAAGGCAATAAAGGAATGTCGCCTGCGGATTTTCAAACACAAATCGAATATGATCCGACGATCGTTCCTGATTTGATTGAGAGCAATCAAACAGCGATAGAAGCGTTAAAACAAAACATCCAAACGAAATCAGGTGCGGATCTAATTGATTTTATCCTGGAAGATATCCCGCAATTAAAGAAGACCTTAACTGATCCACGAAGTTTTGGTGTGATTATGACTGCTATGAATGCTTCATCATGGATCAATGAAAAAATGAAGGAGTGGTTAGGTGAGAAAAACGTAGCAGATACGCTTTCCCAATCTGTACCAAACAATATTACTTCGGAAATGGGCCTGGCGCTATTGGATGTCGCAGATGTAATCCGTCCTTACCCGGAAGTAATTGATTATTTGCAACATGTGAAAGATGATCACTTTTTGGATGAACTGGTTAAGTTAGATGGTGGACAGGAAACCCGAGATGCTATCCAAACTTATCTTAACAAATACGGAATGCGATGTGTTGGAGAAATCGATATTACTAAAACCCGTTGGATCGAAAAACCGACTACACTTGTCCCCATGATTCTCAGTAACATCAAAAACTTTGAGCCTGGTGCCAGCAAGCGGAGATTTGAGCAAGGGCGACAGGAAGCTTTGAAAAAAGAACAAGAGTTATTAGATCGATTGAAGCAATTACCAGATGGTGAACAAAAGGCCAAAGAAACAAAACGAATGATCGACCTGATCCGGAATTACATCGGTTATCGAGAATATCCGAAATACGGCATGGTTAGCCGTTACTTTGTTTATAAGCAGGCTTTACTGAAAGAAGCCGGACAACTTGTACAAGCCAAGGTTATTCATGAAAAAGAAGATATTTACTATCTCAGTTTTGAAGAACTTGGTGAAGTGGTACGCACCAATAAACTGGATTACCAGATTATCAACGAACGAAAAGACGAGTACAAATTATATGAAAAACTAACTCCCCCACGTATTATCACGTCTGACGGTGAAATCATTACAGGTGCGTACAAGCGAGAAAATCTCCCGGCCGAAGCAATTGCAGGTCTGCCTGTTTCTTCCGGAGTTATAGAGGGGCGGGCACGTATCATCTTAAAGATGGAAGATGCTGACCTGGAAGATGGAGATATATTGGTCACCTCTTTTACTGACCCTAGCTGGACACCATTGTTTGTATCTATAAAAGGCCTGGTCACCGAAGTAGGTGGACTGATGACCCATGGAGCAGTTATCGCACGTGAATATGGCTTACCAGCAGTTGTCGGAGTAGAAAATGCTACTAGGCTGATCAAAGACGGACAGCACATACGGGTGAATGGAACGGACGGATATGTAGAAATACTATGACAAACAAAGTAAGAATGCAGCCCGTAACAGCACCTTGCCAAAAGTGGGCGCCCCGTCGAAGATCCTTTGATTATAAAAAAGAACGAATCGTTTCGTACATTTGATGGCCTAAGGCATTTTCCATGGTACATATTAAAGTATTTAAAACAATTGTGTTGCTTTTTATAATACAAACTATAAAAGCACAATCTTATGATGCCTTTAAAATTGATGTTGAAAACTATGCTCAATCATTGAAATTGCCAACACTTGCTATTGGTGTAGCGAGGGGGGACAGTTTAATTTTCTTTAATGGAATTGGTTCTGCATCATCGGAGTCACAAGTCCCAATTACCAGTGACCATATTTTCACAGTGGCATCTGTGACAAAATCTTTTACTTCTGTTGTTCTGCAGCAATTAGAAGCGGAAGGAAAAATTTCACTTACTGACTTCATTGATCAATACCCCAATAAATACTTCACTAAAGATCGCTGGACAAAAAACACCACACTTGCACATATCATTAGTCATACTTCTGAAAGCAACCCCATCGGAACAAATTTTGTTTATAATGGAAGCAAGTTTAACCTTGTTTTCAATGTTTTTTCCCAACTAAATACCGCAATAGATACAGAAAGTATTACCCGACCATTTACTAAGGAATTGGAGCGAAGGATTTTGAGTCCACTGAAAATGAATCACACACTTGTCAGATATACTGAAGCCGAACATTCACCATTAAAAAAGTTTGTAGTTACGGCTTATGATTTTAATGATTCTGCAGGTAAGTATTTAGCTCGCCCGATTAATCTACCTAAAATTGAATGTGGCCCCGGATACGGTATGATGAGCAGTGTGGCAGACTTGATTCAATACTCCAGGGCATTAGATCATGAAACAATCATTTCAAAACAACGATACAAAAAAATTACAAGCCCTTTTTATGCAAATAGTGTGTATGGTGAAGGATGGTTTACTTGCAGTTTTGAAGGAATTGACATTGATTGGGCCTATGGTTATGGAAATAATGATGCAGCCATATTTCTTAAAGTGCCATCAAAGAATTTGACTTTAATTTTACTATCCAGCTGCAGTATGCCGTCAGCAACTACAAGATTAGGGTATGGCAATCCCTTAAATTCACCAGTTGTTTGTTCCTTCATTAGAAATTTCATTTTCAACCAGCCAGTACCCATTCAATTTGACGGTGATTTAAAAAGTATTGAGAATGATATTCAAAAAAATGTAAGGCAGAATAAATCAAGAATATACATTGAAGAAGCCTTTGCAACAGCTACCGTATCATTATTTAGTCCAATGACAACCGTAAGTGATAAAGAGAGAAGCACTGAACTATTAAAACTACTAATTAAAAATTATCCAGGTGATGCGATATGGCAGAGTGCTACTGCAATTGAATTAATGGCATCCTCAAATGATCCATTCATCTTAGATTTTGCATCAAAAGTTTCAAAGGATTTTTATCGTGCCACAAATCTTCATCCTGCGCAAATGTTTTTCGCTGGAATTGTACAAGAGAAATCAGGAAACAAACAAAATGCAATTCAGCTTTTTAAGATGCTTGCTGATGGAGATACGTATTGTGAGCAGGGTTATAAATTTGATGCGTTGATGAAGTTGGCGAAGTATTTTGAAAAGCCTGATCCTGAATTAAGTAAATATTATTTGGGAAATTTAATAAGATACAAGGAATATATTAGTGCGCAGGACAAGCAATACAAAGAAGCCAAAGAGATGATTTCAAAATTATAGATTATTATTGTTGGCTATAAAACCGTTGACAGTAATGAAAATGATCTTACGAGTGCCCATTATTTTTTTAGTCTTCTTTCTTTGTAGATGTACAACCGGACAGATGATCAAGAGCAAGCCTGATAAAGCTGCCATTGATACAAGTAGAGCGGAGTATTTTGAGTATCGAGGTTACAGTGATACTATTTATGCACTTGTCTATGGAAAAGTTTATGGACTTGAAAAAGATGCCAACGGCAAAGACACATTAAAACCCCTGCAAAATGTTGACATTAAAGTAGAACAAAATAATAAAGCTGTTCAGACGGATCATAATGGTGAATTTGAAATCGGCTTTGAAAAAGGTGTATTCTCATTTACTTTATCAAAGCAAGGCTACGAACCTATTAGGATGACAAACTATGTTTCTGACCCGGACCAAGTATCAACCACTAAAATTATTCTTGCTAAGGGCACAAAGACCCGAATATTTGAAATTCCTCAAATGACAAGATAAACTACTGCCAACTTGAAGTTTTGCAAAAGCAAGGCAGCGGCATCATTTGATGTTGCCCGCTGCCCTGGCTACTTTTTCTTCTCTGCAGCGGAAAGGGCCCGTTCGTATTGCAGAATCGTCTTTTTTAGCCACATATAATGCTCATTGGTTGTTATTGCCTTGTTTTCTTTTTCCCATATTTTTAGCGCTTTCATGATGACATCGATCGATTTCCGGGATTGACCGAAGTTGTTGGTGCTATTGGATACGGCAAATTCCTGTAACTGAGTATTGACAAATGAGATAAAATATTCATCGATTGCATCGGTGTATTCCTGAGCGAGGGTTCCATTTTCCAATGCTACATCAAATGAGCGGACACCCTCCGGCGTTTTAAGCCGGTAAGAAAGCCGGGCTGGGACTTGCGCCATATTTACTCCACCAGGAGCAGAAAAACTAAGAAAGGAGGACTGTATGCTTCCTGCAACGGCATTGGGTAAGGGAATGGTTATTTTTTTTCCTATTACGGGTATGGGTTTATTACCTGGCCCAAATAGGTTGGTAAGTTGGGCAGGAGCCTCCAGGTGCAGGGTTACATTTTCATAAACTGGTAGCGTTAGGTCCTGAAGCAGTGAGTGAAACACCAGTTCAAAGTTTTTGGACTGTGCAACGTGATAATGCTTGCCGTTGCTTTTATCCGCTACGGCTTGCATGAAGTCGCGGTTATAGATTTGGCCCACACCCATGGTTATGCACCGGCTTTTGTGTGCATATTTTTTCCCCAATGCTTCCAGTTCCAGTGCATTGTTTTCGTCATAACCGTCACTGACAATCACTAAAAGGTTGTTGCGGTTGGGTGTGGCCGCATTAGCCAGGACCTGGTATGCATATTCAAGAGCTGAACGGATGCTGGTACCACCACCCGCTTCGACCTGGTCAATGGCTTTGTACAGGGGACTATGGTCGACCGGAAAGCTTTGAAAGGGGAGGGCCACTTTTTTTTCCGTATCATAAAAAATAACGGCACCCTGATCCCCTGGTGAAAAACCTGCCAAGGCTTCTTTCAGGTAGGTCTTTAACGCGTAGAAATTACTGTCTGCTTCCATGGAACCACTTTTGTCCAGCAGGAAGACGATGTTATAGGGAAGCCTTCGGGTGTTTTCCGCTGGCGGAAGTTGCAGTTGCCATTTTAGGAGGGCGTTACGCTGAAGCAGGGAGGGCAATGGGTATTGTTTTGCCTGAAAGATTTGCCCCTTGCCCACCAGTAAAGGTGTCTTGCTGGCTGGATTAAACGCCGCGGGATCAAAGAGCTTAATCTCCCGAAGGGTGGGTAAAAAGCGTTCCGGGTATTCCAGTTCAGGCAGGGGCGTATAGGTGATCTCAAAATTCGCGGTAGCCTTGCCCCGGATTTCCATCAGGTTAATGATGTCAACATTAGGCTGGTAGCGGAAACTGATCAAATATTTGCTCTCAAAGGGCAGCACGAAGTACGCTTTTCCTTCGGCATTTGTGCTCGCCTGATAGACTTTGCCGGTTTGCACATCCTGAAGGTAAACGGGTTCATTTTTAATATTGCGATGGTCGTTGCGCAGCATGGAGACGCTGGTGAGCGCCCGGCCACCAAAGAACCTGACCCCCTGTTGGATCTGTTGGGTAATGGTATCGTTGCGGTCCTGCTCCCGGTAAGCCGGTTCATTGTAAACAACTGATGTTTCTATAACCCATTGGTCCTTGCGGTCGAGATCGATGTGTGAAATATTGAGGACCTCTTCCACATCGATATCATAGTTGTTTTTAATGGGAACCAGGAAGTGCGCAAAGCCCTGGAGATTTGAAACGGCTGCATAACGGATGCCACCCTTTACATTAGCCAGGTAGACCTGCTTTCCTGTTTTAGGAATTCCAAGTGAGTCCTGGACCTGAATAGATATTTTGCTGTAACCTACTGAAGGCTGGTCCCGTTCGTTTACCTGCTGTTGTTGTAATTGCAGGTGTTGCCGCTTGAATACTTGTTGGCTCAGACGGGTGAGTAAGGCAACATTGTATACGACAGTAAAAGAGTTGGTGCTGATTCCATTGTCAACAACATCTGCAATATATTGTTTGTAGGGAAAACCATTTACCTGAAGCATCCAGGATTGTCCTTCGGATAGGGTAAGGTTGGCCAAGCCTTTACTGTCCGTTGTTTGGGAGAGACGGTCGTTGGAGTGGATTTCCACCATTTCCACTTTTGCCCCTGCCAGAGGATGGAGTTTGTCGTCGAGTACTGAAACTGTGACCTCTGTAGTTTGTGCTGCAAGGCGGATACAATACAGGAAAGCAATCATAAGGGTGAGGGTACGCATGTAAATGGATTTTGTCGTGGTTTTGCAATTGATAGGATCAAATATATCAAAATACATAAGATCCTATCTTTAGCGATTCAATGGTACAGGAAACGTTAAACCAAGAAGAAAATTATAAATGATTGCCGTAAAACTTATTTAATCAAATAAGAGAGGAGCGACTTATTTGGGGTAACCAGTTTTTTAATAAAATATGAAATGAAAATAAGAGAGATCAAGCTAAAGAGGCCTGTTAAAATTCTTCAAGTATTTCGAAATATTGTTGAATACTCAAAAGCTGAGAAGTCCTTTGATAAAAGGAAAGAGGAAATCAACTGGGGAGCAATACAGTCAAAAAGCGGATATGTATTGGATCATGAGCTTTATCTTCCTGATACAATTATAGAGGACCCCGGATTTAATAACTGTGACCTTATAACCATGGTAGACGACAATCCTTTAACTTCTTTTGCATCAACTGGAAAACAATATAAATGGGCTAGTAAATACGGTTATAACTTACTGAACAATCACTGCTTCAACCTGGGACATTCAAGAGAATTTGAAATTTTTAATATAAAAAATGATGGAGTGCTAGAATTGTATTTGAAATATGGATATTTCGAAGTCGGCATTCCTGAACGGGGGAATTTTAAACTTTGTGACATCAGGAAGCAAAGTCCTGTAGAAATAAAAATCAATGGTAAAACCGACTTTTCATTGAGTTCGAGGCGAGCAAGGGTATTTCAAGAAAAGTATTATGTTTTTGAATATATCGGGGACTTTAATAAAATCAATCTTCTAAGAGAGCCATATGACCATATTATAAAGCATATACCTTCCGACAGAAAGGTGGTGGATTTAATAAAGCCACTTTGGTAATAAAAATAAATGGCGTTTTTATTGTTGAGTTTAATTATTTTTGCAATAATATTATACTGGGGTTACTTTAAGGTCTCTCTTTCAGATTTAATTGATGGCTAAAAAAATTAGCTGCAATGGAAAGAATACCTAGAGGTGACGCTAGTTTTATTTTTAATAACGACCTTGAAAACGAAAACGACCTTGAAAACTAACGCTGTGAGCTATCGCATAAAAACCACGAAATCTACTGTGGTCTATTTGAATGTTTGTAATTTGCAAACAAGCGCAATTCTAAAACAAAAAGAATGCCAATTGTTCCTGCCTGATGTTTTTTTCCAAAAAATAGTGTAATCATCAATATTGTGCCTAAGTGGATTTCCTTGTGATCACAGAACAGGGTGCCGTTTTACTGTTCAAATGGTAATAAGGGTAAAAGAAATGAATAGGCCAGAGTATTGTTATTAGTACGTCATTACTATATATTAATTTGTTTATGTATAAAAAGCATGTACCGAACAGGGTAGCTCGAAAAATTGCAATCCATTTATTTTACCTGATTCTTTTACTTCTGAAGTTTGGTGATATCTGCGCCCAGTCTGCTTCATGGGAGACAGCGGGTGTTTTATACCGTGATGGCTATGTGACAGTGACGCTGGAATACAGGGTGAATAGCAAGATATGTGATCCAGGTTCTACAAAAAAAAGTTTTTGGAGGTACATTGTTGAAGGGAAAGGTCGTGGTAGTGACCTGTATTTGAACTGGAAAATGGATTATTTGAATTGTAATGGCAATGTTATTTGCCTTACCAATAACCTGAATATCGGCAAGTTTGAAAATGATGGTAAAAATGAAAGTCTTGACTGGTCGTTTGAGGGAGCTACTATTGAAAATGAATTTTATGATGTCAAAACATCCAGTTATCCTGACCTAACAAAGCCTTTTGAAAAGAGGGTAATGCCGTCAGTTGCTCCTACATCTATTAGTGGTGACAGGAATGTAGTATATGGTCAAAGCTTAAGCTTGTCAGTTCAGGGTGGTTCTTTAGGCTCTGGCGCTAAATGGGTATGGTATGCGGATAAATGTGATGGTAATAAGATAGGTGAAGGTGCTACTATTAGTGTTCAGCCACTTCAAAATACAATTTATTATGTAAGGGCAGAAGGTAAAACCGGAGTGACCGCATGTGCATCTGTAAAGGTAAATGTCGATCTTAATAGCCAGGCAGCTACCAGGATTAATGGACCGGCCTCCATTTGCCAGGGCCAGGGTGCTAAACTTAGGGTTGAAGGAGGTTTGCTGGGTTTGAATGCTAACTGGTATTGGTACCAGGATAGTTGTGGTGGAAAACAAATTGGGGAAGGCGCATCCATTGTTGTTTATCCCAATAGGGAAACTACCTACTTTGTTAGGGCAAAAGGCCAGACAAATACTACAGTTTGCAGGTCTTATACCGTAAAGTTAGAATCGGCCTATGCCAATCCAACCGGAATAGAGAGCTCAACTACGCTTACTTGTCCTGGAATACCTATTCAATTGAAAGTTGTTGGCGGTGAAATATCCGATAAGGCTCAATGGGTTTGGTATAGAGGAAGTTTAAATTACAGTCCAGTAGGTTATGGGCGGACAATTACTTTAGATGCCACAACTACTACTACTTATTATGTGCGGGGTGAAGGGGGATGTCCAGCTACGACTCCATTGCAGCAGGAAGTCAAAGTATATGAAAACTCAAGTGCTCCCAGAGATATTAGCGCAGAACTGGTTAATAGAAAATACAGATTGAGTCCTATCGGTGGGAGCTTAGGTGATAGTGCAGAGTGGACCTGGTACAAGAACAGTATTTCAAACAACAATAGAATTGGACAGGGATCAACTATAGTAACAAAGGTTACTAAAAACACAAGGGTATTGTTGCGGGCTGAGGGCATATGTAATGTTACCGATTCGGTTAGTTATTTATTAACGCCTCCCCCCAAGCGCTATTTGTTTCTGAATTTAGGACTAATCGGAACCAGTCCATCAGATTTAACAAGCTTTGGTAACCTGGCTATTACGCTTGCCACCAAAAAGAAAATGGGCTGGTATGTAAGGGCCAAGCTCCATCTTTCTGCAAAGCCGGAGGCCAAGTATATTACTGATGATGAACAAGTTTATGGCTATCAATCTACCACTGCGTACTATAAGTATAATGGTGAAAAGAATGTCAATCGCATGAGTGCAACAGGCGGTATGCTTTTAGGAAATAATAGGATCTCTGGATATATAGGAGCCGGTTATGGAACGAGGGATCTGTATTGGGGCATAACTGAATATACGCTGCAGGGTAAAAATAAAGTGGGCAGCTACTGGGCACAGCATATTGGTTCGTCCGTAAAAGGAATAGAAGCTGAAGGTGGGTTGATGATCAACCTGGGCCATGTGAACCTAATGGGTGGCGTTAGCTACATCAATGATTCAGAAAATAAAACTCATTTAATAGATAGTCATATAGGTATTGGGGTAACCCTTTAAAAATCCATCAAAATGAAATTATTCAGATTTTTTGTTTGTTTGCTATTCATCATAACTGCATGTACAAAGGATGCAGAAACGCCAAATGGGAAAGGCAATATAAATGAAATTGAAACAGCAGATGTAACTGGCATCACGGCGACCTCTGTAATAGCTGGAGGTAAGGTCAATGTTATTAGTACGGTGCCTGTTACGCAAAGAGGTATCTGTTGGGCAACGACTGAGAAGCCAACAACAGCAAATCCTAAATTCAGCCAGGGTGCAGGGAATGATCCTTTTACCAGGGCCATCAGTGGGTTATTGCCAGGAACCACTTATTATTTGAGGGCTTATTTAATTAGTAATTCGTTGACTATGTACGGAGAACAAATGCAGTTCCGTACAAAAGATACGACTCCTATTGTTACCAACACAACATCCCCCAATACAATTACAACGATATCTGCAAGTTCTGGCGGTAACATAACATCGGATGGCGGGAAAGCAATCACAGCGAGAGGGGTGTGCTGGTCTAATACTACCAATCCTACTATAAGTAATAGCAAGACAAGCGACGGTACCGGGACAGGCAGCTTTACCAGTTCTCTAACCGGGCTTACTCCTAACACGACCTATTATGTAAGGGCCTATGCTACCAGTGAGTTGGGAACAAGTTATGGGCCGCAAACGTCGTTCAACACAGGAGTTTCCGTTCCAACTTTAAATACAACTGTAGCCAGTGCAATAACTGCATCGACAGCAACTACTGGTGGTACTATAGTAACGGATGGTGGAAACCCCATCACTGCGAAGGGTGTATGCTGGTTCACAACTCCTAATCCTACGATCAGTAACTTAAAAACCAGCGATGGCACCGGAGCAAGCAGCTTTACAAGTAATATGACCGGGCTTATCGCCAATACCACTTATTATGTGCGTGCCTATGCTACTAATGGCTATGGAACATCCTATGGAGATCAGATACAGTTCAAAACGGGAGCCTCTATAGGAACGCTAATTACAACATCTGCCAGTGCAATAACTGCATCAACAGCAACTTCTGGTGGTAATATAACATCTGATGGAGGAAGCCCTGTAACTGCGAGGGGGATTTGCTGGTCTACTTCATCTGCGCCTACTATCAGTAACAGCAACACCAATGATGGTGCGGGTACCGGTAGTTTTACAAGTAATATGACCGGGCTAGCTCCAGGTACGGTCTATTATGTGCGGGCGTATGTTACCAATGCTTACGGAACGGCTTATGGCCAGCAGATACAGTTCACAACATCTTACGCTCCTGCAAGTCTTACTACAGTGTCTGCCAGTTCAATTACTGCAACAACAGCAAGCACTGGAGGTAATGTAACATCGGATGGCGGATATTTTGTTAATCAAAGGGGTGTATGTTGGTCAACTAATCCAAATCCTACAGTAGCAAACAGCAGTATATCCAATGGAACCGGAACCGGCAGCTATTCCTGTGTTTTAACCGGGCTTACTCCCAATACTACATATTATGTGCGTGCTTATGCTATGAATACATTTGCAACGGCCTATGGCCAGCAGATACAGTTCACAACAAGTGCATCTGTGCCAGTTGTAACTGGAACTTCTGCCGCTTATAGTATTACGGGCACGAGTGCTTATTCCGGTGGTTCTATGTCATCGGATGGCGGGAGCCCTGTGACCGCGAAGGGGGTGTGCTGGTCCACTTCAATAAATCCTACCATCAGTAACACCAAAACAAACGAAGGTGCCGGCGTGGGCGGTTTTGCCAGTTATATGAGTGGTCTTAGTCCCAATACTACTTATTATGTTCGTGCCTATGCAACCAATGCTTATGGAACAGTTTATGGAGCGCAGATACAGTTCACAACAACTGCCTCAGTACCGGTTATTTCTGCGACAACTACTGTTACAAGCATTACGAGAATTAGTGCTTCATCTGGCGGCACCATATCATCGGATGGCGGAAGCGCTGTGACTGCGAAGGGTGTATGCTGGTCCACAGCTCCTAATCCTACGACGAGTAATACTAAAACAAGTAATGGTACCGGGACAGGCAGTTATGCCAGTTCTTTGACAGGACTTAGTCCCAATACTACTTATTATGTGCGTGCCTATGCTACCAATGCTTATGGAACAGTTTATGGATCGCAGTTGCAGTTTACAACATTGCCTTGATGAGTATTGTTAAAAGCAAAAAATGGTGATATAACAATGAGAAAGAAATTAACCTGGCTTGTACCATTAGTTTGTATTAGTGCAGTTGTATTTGTGTTTATAACCTCTGCAGGTTATGATGAAAAGATCGCCCAGGAAAAGCCGATAGTTCCGCATCAGTATTCAATTCGCCTATTACTGGATGGTATAACCAATGAGCATCTTTTGGAGCAATTCCCATACGGGCGTTACCTGGATTCGGCCAACATCCAGGATATTCAATCAATTAAGAATGATTTGGCGGTACTGAATGAGAAATTCCCTGGCGACAGTATGCGCAACATGCAGTTGATTTCAATTGCATTAACAGACAGCCTGTATGCGCAGTATGAAAAGAAGCATTATTTCCAAATATTTGACGCTGACTTCTTAACACAATTATTCCAGTGGGCTGAAAAGTTCAATGCCTATGCTGAAATAGAACAGAGCAATACTTTATTGTATGGATCGATCTATAATTACTGGGGCAGTAAGATCAGTAATCATTTGGGGGAACTTTCAAAGAATAATTCTTCTTTGAAATACGAGTATAAGTTCAAGTATTTAAAGTCGAAGTGTGATGAAAAAAGGTTCTCTGTTGCTACTAAGGTAGGACAGGTTGAAAAGGTGGCTTATAACCTATTGAGCAGTCAATGGTCACACCTGCTCAATGCTTCCTGGAACCAGGCCACTTATATGCAATTAGTTGTATTTTTTGTATTTGGCATATTAACAATTTACGGATACCTATTAATTATCAAAAAAATAATAAAACGAAATGAAAATCAGTAAACTTCTATTAGCAGCAATCTCCCAGATCATGTTTGTTTCCGCCATGGCCCAATATGATGCCAGTTTGGTTGAATACAAATCGAGTTCTATTGCAGGCGAAACCTATAGTGTTATTAAAATGTCAAGAAAAGGTGAGCGTGTAAAAGTTAAATATTTTGCCGCGAATGCACCAGACGGTTCTCTTGTTTATGAGCGCTACCAGAAATGGGCTTCGAATAAAAATGTAATTGCCGTTTCCAGTGGTACATACATGACAGATTGTAATGCCAGAAAGGCATTGCCGGTTGGTTTTTGTGTTGACAATGGAACAATTGTAAACAGGCAAGAAAAAAATGGCCTTGATGGTTTGGCAGTTGTTTATGCAACTGGTGGTATAGTGGCCTCTAATATCAAGGACGGTAATTTAAGTGTTAAAATCGATGGTCAAAATGCTACGCTTGATATCAGGAACGCTTTTGACAGAGAAAGATTTTTAAAATGGGCTCAAGGTGAATCTGCAACTGTTTTTCAGACCCATTTATTTGTTTATAAGAATCAATTGAAATTAGGTACTAATTCATCACCTAACCTTGCTTCCAGAAGATTTTTAGCAGTGTGCAAAGATGAGGATGGCTATGTGGTGCATTATATAATTAACCTTCCTAAGGAAGCTACTATTTACCAGGGTTCTGATAAAGCTTTTAAGATATTAAAAGATGCTGAATATGTGCAGGATGTTGTATTCATGATCAATTTAGATACCGGCTGCCAAAATGTATTCAGTCTTTTTGATTCCAAAGGTAATAAGGTGGCAAACAAAAACTTCGCTGGTGATACAGATATTACAAATGCTTCGAATTTGATCGTGTATTATTATGAGTAAGATAGTACCTATGAAATACCAAAACAGTTAAAAAATAACCAAACGATAAAAGTTATTAAACTTCAAGCTTATGAGATCAATTCCAATTATTGTTTTGTTCTGCCTGATTAGTGGACTGCAAGTGGCCAATGCCCAAAGTTATTTTGATGGAAAATTCAGAATAGCGGGTTACACTCATAAAGGTTATAACTATACCTTGTATGATTTTTCAAGGGAGGGTGGTAAAATAAAGGCAAAGTATTTTGCGCAAAATGCATATACCCAATATCAAAACTGGAAGAGTGGAAAGCAGGTATTGCTGATAACAGCAGGTGCATTTTCTGATTCCTGGAACCAGGATGGCAAGCCTGTTGGCCTTTGTGTGGATAACGGAGCCATTGTAAACAGGGTTCCAAATTCGGATATGGATGGTATGGTAATCGTTTACAATGGTGGCGCGCAGCAAGGAGGACTTGCCGTTGTGGATATGGATATAAAGCCAGTTACTGTACAAAATCCTACTGGCTCATATTATCCTAGAACTTCGGCTGAAGACCGTACCAATTTTTTAAGCTGGGGAGAGACTAATGGTGTTACACTATTTCAAACCCAACTGGTTTATTCTTCTGACAGGAGTTCGAGTAATGCAAACCTTACCTATGGCAGTAAAAGAGAAAGAAGATTTTTAGCTATCTGCAGAAAGAACAATGTGGTGCATCATGTGGTGGTGAATGCACCTGACGATCTGGAACTGAACCTGTCTGCAAGCTATGCAAAAGCAGTGCTGGATTATGATGGATTTAGCGTGTTATTCATTATGAACCTAGATACCGGAGATAAGAACGTATTACATGCATACGATGGGTCCTATTTAAAGGATATGAAACCATATAAAGGATCCAGCACATATGCTGACAGGGCTAAGGTTGAGAATGCAACGAACCTGTTGATCTATTATACAGAATGATGCCAGAGATGTTGTTGATGGGAGGAGGTTGCTGATCTCGAAAATTTGAGACTTGAGGTGTTTGGATAAGTGATAATAGCATTTTCCAGTTTCTTATTGCAACTGCTGTTGGTAATGAAAGTGGTGTTATTATTAACGAAGTAATTAACTAATCATTTTTTATGAAAAATATTAGACAAAGTGTAACTGCAAGGGTTATGAAATTTATTGTTGCATCATTCCTATTTGTTGGTATGACGGTCGTGAGCTGTAGTGCACAGGAAAAGAAGGTTTCCAATTTCGAAGTAGCAGAAAAGGATGGCCTTTTAAAAGACTATAGCGATCAGTCGGGCATCACTCTGAAAAAGTTAAGAGAGATCAATCCAAAAATGAAAAATGATACTGTGCATGCAAAGGATACTGTTATAATATCGTTGATTGAAGAACAGCCCAAAACTGCAGAGCATCTTAAAAAGGTATTAGAAAATGTTGAACCCGATGTTCTAGATCAGCAATTGGGTATAAGTGGATTATTGAAAAGGGTTGTTTTCCAGGGCAAGCGATATATTGTTTGTGAAGTAAACCCACACCAGTATAAGATTGAGGCATTTAACCAAATGGAAAACGGAAGAATACATAATTTCAATTCTATAGCCAGCCTCAAGAAAAATGCATTAGTGTTTGCTATGAATGGCGGTATGTATGAACCAGACCTGAGTCCTGTCGGTTTGTTTGTATCGGAAGGGAAGATGTATAATCCTGTTAATTTGCAAAAGGATGGGCCAGGCAACTTTTACATGCAGCCAAACGGCATATTTATGCTTGATAATAATGATGATGCACGCATTTTGGTCAGCGACAATTATCCTGCAGGGAATTATAAACCAAAGGTTGCCACACAGTCGGGACCTATGATCGTAAGCAACGGAGTTTTTAATAAGGCCTTTACTAAAGGATCTCCTAATGTGAATATAAGGAATGGTGTAGGCATCAATAAAGCGAACAATGTAGTTTTTGTGATTTCAGAAGACCGTGTCAACTTTTATGAATTCGCGGAACTATTCAAAGACAAATTAGGGTGCAATAATGCATTATATCTTGATGGAGCCATTAGCCAGTATTATGCTCCTGAACTTCAAAGCATTCCCAGGCAGGGAGCGCCACTCGGTACTTTTCTTACTGTTAGCAATAAGAATGTGAAGATTGTTGAGCAGGCCCAGGTGCCTCCAGTGTATAAGAAGCCTGAGGAGAAAAAGCAGGAAGTAAAGAAACCTGAGGAAAATATGCCGGAAGAAAAGAAGAAGAGAAAGAATAAGAGTGTAGAGGCGTGAAACATGAAAGAGCATGAGGTATTTTACCAAAATAAATTGAGTTGTTTGGTAATTAATAAAATAGGATAAATAGTTATCAGATAGAAATGGCCAGTCAAAAGGGAATTCTATTGTGGGCGGTGTTGGGAATCATCGCTGTATCCTGTAATAGCAGAAAAGAGTGTGATATTGATATTGAAAAGCAGTTTGCAGGTCTTACCATTGGGCATATAGATACGATGCAGATTGGAACGGCATCTGTTGATTGCTACAAAAAGATAACGGAATATGCTATGGGAATGTTCCAGGATACAGTGAAGGAGAACCATTTTAAAGGTGAAGTTCTTCTAGCACGACTGTCAGCGCATTTGAGTGAGGAAGTAAAGAATGACAATCTTGATACTGGTGATGAAGAAGTAAGACAATTATTCCGTGTGTATGAAAAGTATCAATTCTACATTTACCAGCCCAAGGTTCCTGATTTTTTGAAGCTGGCACATCATGCCTGCGAAGGAAATTACGAATATATATATAGCAGGTTCAAGACGAAATGGTATTTTATCCCAAGTATTGTTATAGTTGCCGCATACTTAATTTTTTCGGTGGCAAACTTATTTGGATTCGTATATTGGAAATACCGGAAGTTATGTAATGTGTTGTTCTTAGTATTGGTTGGTGTTGTGCTTGCTGCAGGTATTCTATTTAATAAAACTTGTGATCAATATGTTACACAAGATTCTTTTTTTGGTATTCATCTTTAGTTGCACTCGTTGTTTTTGTCAGAGCGGAAAGGCATATTATGTGCCTTTTTACCGTACAGGAGCAAAGGTTGTAGAAATAGATGTACAGATCAATGGCCTGCCTTCAAGATTTATTTTTGATCCGGGCGCTTCAATGGTTTCTTTTGGAAGGTCGTATTACCAGAAGTTGGTAAACGCATCATTAATTAGTGATGCGGATATAAAGTACAAGACAAAGACCAAATTGGCTGATGGGACGCTTTCTGATGTAACCATTGTGAACCTGAAAAGAATCATGTTGGGACAAATAGAGCTCAATGGGATAGAGGCCATGATCGCGGAGGCCGATAACGCGCCTTGTTTAATAGGGCAAAGTATTATACAAAACTTTTCGACAGTTACTATCGATAATGTCAATCAGCGTTTGGTATTGACAAGGACGACAAATTCTTCAATGTTACAGCTTGACAACCTGAAGTTTATTCCTTGCAGCAATATGGTTGTGGCTGAAGTTGAAAATGTGATGGAGCACATCAGAAAGGATAAGACTGCCCAAATCAGGAATTTTGCCTTGGAAGATAAGATCCCTTCTACAAATGCTATTAATAGAATTAAGAATAAAATTACCATACGCTATTTCGATAGAAACGATATGACAAAGTCGGAGTCTTTACGAAATAAGTTTGGAGTGATGGGGTATGCTGATAGCCAGGTATTTGTTGAAGATATGACCCCCTATTTTTCTCAACCCATACCGAACTACATAGAAATCTGGATCAAATAATTTAAGTCAATTGCTTATGAGGTATTTATTGCTATTATGTCTTTTGGTATTGCAGATAAAGATATTTGCACAAGACCCACATCCTATCAGCGGAATTAATATGCTGAAAAACTCAAGATGGCCAAGCCGGGCTGATGGAAAGACAGTAATTGAAGTAAGTTGGGAAAATCCAAGTTCATCAAATCTTCAACAAAGAGAGTGGGTGAAAACGGCTATCGAGAACACCTGGGAAACATATGCCAATATTGATTTTGTTGGCTGGGGGCAGTCAAATGCAAATTCAAGTGGCTTAAGAATTTTTATTGATGACTATTGCCATCCGCATACAAAGGGTTTAGGTACTGCCCTTGACGGCAAGCTAAAGGGTATGGAATTAAATTTTAATTTTTTAGGACAGTATAAGTGCTATGGGCTTACCAAAGAAGATTGTATAAAGTTTATTGCTGTTCATGAATTCGGTCATGCATTAGGCCTGTCTCATGAACAAAATAGAAAGGATTGCCTGTGCAATGAAGATCCACAGGGAAGTGATGGTGATTTTTACGTAACTCCATGCGACCTAGAGTCTGTCATGAATTACTGCAATCCTAAATGGTCGAATTATGGCAAGCTGAGTACAAACGATGTAGTTGGTATACAAGTTATATATGGCAAGCCCCAAGGTTCATCTATAATTGCCAATTTGAATGAAATAAGAGTTATCCCTTGTACAAGGAACCTGGCAGACAGGGCTAGAACCATTAAGAATATTGTGCGTGCTTCTTCTGCTTATAATGTAAGATCGTTTACTGAAGAAAGTAATCCGGTGCCACAGAAGGCTATAGACAGGTTGCCTAGTGCCATCACGATTCGTTATTTCCATCCGAATGATGAGGCAAAGGCTAAAGGGCTGAAAACATTACTTGCATCTCAAGGTTTTAATAATAACTCCATAGGGATTGAAGATATGTCGTCAGTAATGGGCAGCACCATGCCAAACTATATTGAAATATGGACCAAGGAGCAGACTGTTTCCGGAAGCGTAGTCAATTTGGATGAGATCAGGTTTATTCCTGGTTCCCTTGAAGGAATAGATAAATTAGTCGATATTGTGGGTTTTCTTGAAGGTTCTTCCAATGTTAAAGTGAAGAATTATACAGTGGATGAAGATATTGTTCCGCAAAGAGCTCTTGCTAACCTGCCCAACTCAATTACTATCCGTTATTTCCACCCGGATGATGAAACCAAAGGCCTTGCGTTAAAAAGGTTTATTGAAGCAAAAGGATTCAGTAGTAGTATAATCAGTGTTGAAAATATGTTGCCCAAAATGAGCAAAACATATCCGAATTATATTGAGATATGGGCAAAATAATAAATTAAAGAAGCGATATGAGGATATTGATCATTGTTCTAATTGCAATGGCTGGTACTTTGCCGAAGTGTAACAAAGGCAAGGTTAGTGCAACATCAGGTTTAATAGAGAAGGTCAGCTTATCTATACATCAATATCCTATGAAGGAAGTATTAATATATGATACTGATTCCAGTAGCCTCCGGGTAAGATTGTTGAATAATAGTTTAGGTGTTGACTCCCTGCTGGCGGAAAGGCAGGTTGATCTAAAGGGCTTTCAAATTTATGAGAGCGATATTAGCAAATTTGATCAGGAGCTATATGCTAATCAATGTATTCAAGATGGACAGGTGATTACTTTGGCTTTCATGAAAAATGATTCTACACTTAGAAAAGTGCGGTTTAGCAATTATTATCATGAAGGCCTTGAAAAGGTCATCAACTTTATTAATTCAAATGTAGATTCAGTATACTCCATAAGTTATAATAGAGATCAACTGATTGGTGAGATGAAAAAATGCAAATAGTTGGAATCTGGATTTGGGGATTTAAGAAGTGATTGTGTTTTAATGTAAATTTTGCTATATGAAAAATATGTATAAAAAGTTTTTCCTTACAGTAATCATTCTTTTTTTTGGAATGACGACCTTGTCTGTCTTTGCACAGAAGATCACAAAGCCTGTCACACAATTGGATGTACCGAAGGATAATAAGAAAAAAGATCCTGTTAAGAAAAAGCCCCAAGGTACAACATCACCCAAGGGTTCTCCAGCAGTTGCTCAATTAAATGAAATTAAAGTTATCCCTTGTGCAGGTGACCTGGTGGAACGAGCTCAAATCATCAGGAATATAATAAGTTCATCTCCTGCTTTTAAAGTAAAGTCTTTTACAGAAGAAAGTAATCCTGTGCCACAGAGGGCTGTCGACCGATTGCCTAATAAAATAACTATTCGCTATTTCCATCCAAAAAATGAAGCGAATGCCAAGGGGTTGAAAACATTACTAGTTGCCCAAGGTTTTGATAGCAATGCTTTAGACATTGAAAATATGATGCAAGCGATTGGCGGCACCATTCCGAACTATATAGAGATATGGACCAAGTGGTAAGGTGTTTCGGATAGCCTCTCCATTCGAGGAGTCAGGGTGAGGCTTATATTGCTCACTTTAATAAAAACCTGCAATTAGTATAAATATAAAGTTGCTTTAAAAAAGTAATATTCAAGTATGGAGATTCTGAGTAAGTATATATATGATCCGAAGCATGATTTGTTGGGTCGTGGCGGTTTTGCTACTGTGTACCGTGCCCATGACAAGATATTGGACATGCCTGTTGCCCTGAAGTTCTTTCATCCCCAGGAAGGCTCCAACAAGTACAACATCATCAATGAGATCCGCAGGGCCATCGTCCTTTCTCACCCCAACATTGTCAAATACTTTGGGGTGGAGAGCCTGGTGAACCGTGATGTCCATGGCATGGAGGAAGAGATCCAGATCGGGGTGATGGAGTATGTTCAGGAAGGGCAGATGAAGGAGTTTTTGTTGCGCCAGCCGCTGTTGCACTCAGAGCTGGCGGAGCTGTTAGTGGGGGTGCTGGAAGGGCTCAAGTACCTGCACAGCCAGGGTATCATCCACAGGGATATCAAGCCTCAGAACATCCTGTTGGGCCGGGATAAGCAGGACAAGCTCATTGCCAAGATTGCAGATTTTGGTATCAGCAAGAATGTGGATTCCAGCCATACGAGTTCCTCTCTTTTGCTGGGTACGGTGGAGTATATGGCTCCCGAGCAGTTCAATCCTGAGCGCTATGGTATTGGCAAGCGGGTGAGTTATAATGTGGACATCTGGGCCTTTGGGGTGACGGCCTACGCCCTTTTGTGTGGCCGTCCGTTGTTTGGAGCCCGCAGTGGGGAGACCTCGCCTGGTGAGCTGATCAACAAGATCGTGAATGTGGAGAACCTGGAGGAGCAGTTGCATGGGTTGCAGGAGCCCTTTCGCAGCCTGATTGCCCGTTGTGTGATCCCTGATGCCAAGAGCAGGACCTCGAGCATAGATGAACTTATAGGTATCCTCAGGGGCAGTAGTGCACCAGCCATCCATAACCTACATGCTACTGTATCGGTAAACCTCAATGGTTATCCGTCAACAGGTGGGCAGGAAACTGTAGTAATGCCTAAACAAACTGTTGCAGAAGAGACAGCTGTACTGCCTAGACCTGCACCAGTTGTTGGCCAGAAAAATGAAGTTCCCGTTGCAAAAGTTGTTGAAAAAGAGGTTGCCAGGGAAGAAGTAAAAAAGACGAAGGATCCAAAGGATGAAATAAAGCAAGCAAAAAAAGGTTCCTCTTCTAAAAAGTCAGTTTTCTTCATTGGTGTGCTTTTGTTATTATCTGTAGGCGGAGTAGCTTATTATTATCCAACATGGAACGAGCAAAAAGCTAAGGAAGCAAGAGCTGCATCCGAAAAAGAGATCATGATCAACCTGCTCAGTGAAATAGATAAAAAGATGATCACGGTAGCTGGTGGTGATTTCACTATGGGGACCAACAGCTCACAAAATGAGAGTCCAGCTCATCAAGTGGCCGTGGATACTTTCCGATTAATGAATGTTGAAGTGACCCGTGGATTGTGGAATAAAGTGATGAAAGATAACCGGTTTACTGACAGTACTCAATTTGAATTGCCTGCTAATAATGTGAGTTGGAATGAAGCCCATGCTTTTATTGATAAACTCAATAAGCTAAATGCAACTAATGGCAACAATAAAGCATTATTCCGCTTGCCTGAAGAAAAGGAATGGGAGTATGCTTATTATTACATGGATGACTCCACGAACCTTGGGTTGAATGAGTTTAGCTGGAATAAGGATAACGCAAGGGGGGTATTGCATCCTGTTGGAGGGAAGCAAATAACCGGAAAAGGCTTCCACGACATGTTGGGCAATGTATATGAGTGGTGTGAGAATTGGTATGGGTCTTATGGAAAGTCTGCTAAGGAGGAAGGTAAGGTGCTTCGCGGAGGAGACTATAAAAATGATATTTATTTCGTAAGTCCTAAGATCCGTAATGTGGAGGCGCCAGACCAGTCATCTGAAAATATTGGTTTCCGTATTGCACAAAACATCCATTAATCCAATCCTTAAAGACGAGCATTTTGTTACCAAACATCAATCCTAATTCTGCTTCAGTTGCACCTGTTTTTTCATTGAATGAAATAGGAGGAAGGGCTAATCTTGAAGATTCCATTTCGCCTGTGCATCCGCATGTTTTTGTTGTATGTGATGGTGTAGGCGGAAACAGTGCCGGAGAAGTGGCCTCTGCTGAAGCAGTAAATTCATTTTACCATCTTTTTTCAAGTCGTTATTTAACTATAAAAAGTGTTGATGATTTTCGTCAACTGATTCAAGATGCATTAGAAGACTTCCGGCAGGCTATCAGCCGTTTTATTGCCATCAATCCAACAGCTAAGAGTACCAGTACCACCCTTACTTTGATGGTGCTGCATGAAGGCAAAGCTTACCTGGCCTGGTGTGGCGACAGCCGGATCTATCATATTCGCCATGGTGAAGTTGCATTCCGAACTAAAGATCATTCCCTGGTACAGGAACTGCTTTCGAAAGGCGTTATCAATGAAACAGAAGCAGAACGCCATCCTCAACGAAATGTAATTGTGCGCAGCCTGAATGTACAGACAAAGGCGGAACAGATCGATACGATCGTACTTGAAGACTTAAGAGAAGGTGACTGGTTGCTGCTTTGTACTGATGGCCTGATGGAACAATTCAAAGAAAATTTGTTCCCCGCTTATCTAAATGACCTGGATACCAATACCAATTATGCAATGCAGATCAGGTCTATCTGTGAAGGTAGAACGAAAGATAATTATTCCATGCACCTTGTTCACTACCGATCAGAACAAAATACTAAGGATAGAAGGAAGAAGTCGCGACTTTTATTGTGGATACTGCCTGCTGTTTTAACAATACTTCTATCTTTTTACGTTCTTTTCGGAGGAAAGGGAGGTAAAACCCAGGAGGCAGAGGTTCCTGCAGTTGACTCAATGCAATTAACAATGCCAGTAAAGAAAAAGGAAGGCCAGAAATCACTTTTCCGGAGCCATGAAGATTTGCAAAAAGCTGAAAAGTCCCAAGCTGGCAGAAATACCAATTTAAGGGATACCACAAGTAAGAAAACAGGGAATAATTTAAAGGTGGATTCTTTAGTGGTTAAAGATAAAGTGCCGGTGTAAAAGCGATTACAAGTAACCGGAGATTCACTTCAAAGACAAAAGGCTAAAGATTCGATAACCCATAATTAAAAATATGACCAAAACAACCGATACCCAAGCAGAAGATGCATTGAAACAAATTGAAGCACTCCTGGCTTCAGCAGAAAGCATGATCACAGAAATTAAAAATTACAGGATCGAAGCTGCTGAAGAACGCAAAGAGGCTGGACAGGTAAAAACTGATATTGAAGCAATTTTTGCAAAAACAGAAAAGATATATTCTGATTCAGAGGAATTATTTGATAAAATTGATCATATCAATAAGGAATCTGAAACTGCATTCGATAAGATAACAGATAGGCAAGAAACTTCTGAAAGCCTTGTGCATAAGATGGAAGAAGATGCACAACATGGGCAAGAGGTATTGCAATTAATCAATCAGCATGAGCACAATGCAAAAGATTTGTTGCAGCAAACCACTGGACATGAATCTCAGGCTGAACAGTTGTTGAATGAGACTAAGGCGCATGAAAGCCAGGCAGAGCAGTTACTGATAGAGACGCGTACTCATGAATCGCAAGCGGAGCAATTATTGAATGAGACCCGAGCACATGAATCTCTGGCAGAGCAGACAGTACATGAAACACAACGGCATGAACAGGACGCAAGTACGGCATTGACACAAGCAAAAGCCCATGAAGCTGCTGCAGAAATGGCCATGAATGAAGCCCGTAGTCATGAGACCGCAGCGGCCGCTTCTGCAAACCAAGCAAGAGATGCTGAAGCTGCAGCAATAGAAGCCATGCATAGAATAAAAACTTTGGAAACGGAGGCTTCATCTTTATTGGAAACGATCAAACAACAGGAAAGAGAAGCAGAAGCTGCCCTGGCCCGCATCAAAGAATTGGAAAAAGAAGCTGATACCTGCTGTCATCATGTTATTAAATGTAAAGACACTTCAATTGAAATAATTGATGTTCTGGGAACTCAAAAAGAAGAGGCCATTGGTATCTGTGGTTTTATTACTGAAAGGAAAGAAGAAGCCATTTCGATCTGTACTACGATCACTGAAAGAAAAGAAGAATCGATTACATTATGTGGTACGATTAGGGAGCAGAAAGAAGAGTCCATTTCTATATGTACCACCATAAAAGAATCCAAAGAGGAAGCGATAAGTATTTGTGGAGTTATCCGTGAACATAAGGAGGAATCCATAACGATCTGTAATGTCATCAAGGAGCAAGAAAAAGAGGCAATGACATCGTGCAGTATCGTTAAAGACCAGGAAAAAGATGCCATAAGTATTTGTGCCCAGGTTCATAACCATGAAAAGGAAGCGCTAACTGTCTGTGGCACTATTCACGAACATGAAAAAACGGCATCAGGACTCTGTATCCATATTCACGAGTTTGAGCAAAGATCGTCTTCAGAATGCACAGTGATACATGATCATGAAAAAGAAGCAGCTGCTATTTGTGCACAAATGCAGACATATCAAAAGCAGGCTGATACAGGCGTGGGTATCATTGTAGATTATGAGAAAGAAGCTATAAAGCATGTGGATACCATCCAGCAGAAAGAAGCTGAGGCTGTGGACCATTTGGAAAAGATAAAGTCTAATGAAGCGGAATCAACTACTGTACTTGGTGTCATTAACCATACAAAAGACGAAGCAACCGCAAGTATGGAAGCAACCAAACAAGCGATGACTGAGGCTAAAAATGCAGAAGGTGCAGCTAAGCAATCACAGGCAGAGGCTAAGAATGCTGAGAATGCAGCTAAACATTCCCAATCGGAAGCAAAGGGGGCTGAAAATGCGGCTAAGCAGTCGCAGGCAGAAGCCAAGGGTGCAGAGAATGCAGCCAAGCAGTCCATGGCTGAAGCTAAGAACGCTGAAAATATAGCGAAGCAAGCAATGACGGAAGCTAAGGCGCACGAAACCGCAGCAGAAACATCTAAGCAAAATGCTATCCAGGATGCTAAAGATTCCGAGGCAGCCAAGCAGGATGCGCAAAATGATGCCAAGGAATCAGAGAAGGCAAAACAGGATGCAATAAGTGATGCCAATGACGCGGAGAAGGCAAAGCAAGATGCGCAAAATGATGCCAAGGAAGCTGAAAAGGCAAAGCAGGATGCACAAAATGATGCTAAAGAAGCGGAGAAGGCAAAGCAGGATGCACAAAATGATGCCAAGGAAGCGGAGAAAGCCAAGCAGGATGCACAAAGTGATGCCAAAGAAGCAGAGAAGGCCAAACAGGATGCTCAATCGGATGCCAGAGATGCAGACAAAGCAAAACAGGATGCTCAATCGGATGCTAAAGATGCTGATAAAGCTAAGCAGGATGCTCAGTCTGATGCTAAAGATGCAGAAAAGGCCAAGCAAGATGCACAGGATGATGCTAAAGAAGCGGAGAAGGCAAAGCAGGATGCTCAATCGGATGCTAAAGATGCTGATAAGGCTAAGCAGGATGCACAGGATGATGCTAAAGCGTCTGATGATGCCAAGAAAGCTGCTGAAGATTATAGAAAAGCTGCTGAGGATGCAAAAAGAGAAGCAGAAGAGGCACAGAAAGCTGCAGAAACTGCACAGAGATCTGCGGAAGAATCTGCCAGGAATGCTGACAAGTATGAAGACGAGGCACGCGAAGCTGCATATAGGGCAAGACATTAAAAGTGGTGAATCATGAATAAACAAGAGGCTTTTGAATTTCTGGAGTTAAAGACATCGGCAACGGAAGCTGAAATAAAAATTAGGCTACAGGAAAAACAACAATATTTTGAACAACTGTGTGCTACTGCACCTGGTGAGTTCCTGCAAAAGCTGCATAAGAGAAATATTGAAAAAGTGCAGACGATCAGGAACCTGTTTTTTCCTTCAGGAGGTGGTCATGATCATTCAGAACGTAAGGCGGCACAGGTAAATGCTTCGGCAAATTCTTATGCACAGCCTGCTGATCATATAAATTTAGATCAACCTGTAGCCTGGCTGATCTGCCATACCGAGCATCAATCATCTCGACCACATTCTTTGTATGCAGGGGAGAATTATTTCGGCAGGGCATTAGCTGATGGTAAAAGAAGTATATTGCTGGAACATGATATTTATGTAAGTCGTTACCATGCAGTTGTAGAAGTGCAGCTGGGGCTTTATCCGAAAGTTTTTATACAGGATGCAGGTGCGTATACTGGTAAGCCAAGTAAGAATGGCATCTATATTAATGGTAGCAGCCAAAGAATTCAAAACAAAGTTCAACTTCAGGAAAACGATACCGTACAAATAGGAGTTACTAAACTGATATTACGCTTCAATCGAGAAAAGCCTATTAACCGTATCGTGGAAGAAGTATCTAAAACCGAATTTATAAAAACCGTGGTCATAGACCTCTTTTAATTATGTCAGATCTGAATTTTATAGTTGAAAAGCTGGAGGATATGCGAAAAGATATTGGCATCTCCAACTTTTCAGGTTTCCTGGAAAAGACAGGAGAAAACGTAAGCAAGATCGCTGCAGACAGAAGTTGCCATGTTGATATTTATTATCATTCCAGTTCTATTCCATCTATCAGGAAGAAAGTGGAAGAAATCAGCAAGCAAAATGGTGAACCTGGTTTTGTTTATCATTTTATATCCGATAAAAAGGAACCGTTGCGTATGTTCCTTCAGATGATGCCAGCAATAGCTGTCATTTTCCTGGATGAAGACTTTAGTCAGTCTGAAAAACCTTTCCAATTTCTTAGGAATCGTGTAGGCCAGTATAAATTATTATTCCTTATAAATTTTTCTGGTGAAGAGAAAATGGCTAAAGAATTCAGTGCACAAATTGACAGGAGCATTAAACTACATGCCATTTCATATGAAGCTTTTAGTTCAACATCACTAAAGGCTCTAATTTCAGAAATGGTTGACAATAATATTCTTGCCCGGCTCAATTCATTTGCATTACACAATACTGTAAGGCCAATTGTGCCCATGCTCCAGGATATATTTCAAACTGAGAACAAGATATTTCAAACTAGAAAGCTGTTAAGCGGCCAGCATGGCCAGATCATTCGGAAGGAAGAGCAAATGCAGAATAACAATGACTTCAACAACAACCTGAAGACATTGGTGCAGAAGAATATGCAGGAAATGGAAAAGAGTTACCGATCCAAGTATGAGGATATGAACAAGCCTAATACTGGTCGGTTCTCACAGGTTGCTTCTGACTGTGTTCAACAAATTAAGGATTTCCAACGGGAAGAGATAGCTGAAAAAAGTGAAAAAGTTGCGATCAGCCTGAAGAAAAATGATACTGATAGAATATTGGCAACTGTTGGTTTGAATTTAAAAGAAGAATTCAGAAAAGATGAAGCATTCATCCATAAGGTGTTTGAAGAACTTGTATCGAAAGTAAATAACCAACTTAATGAAAAAGGTATTTCACCACTTAAACCATCTGAGTTATTTCTGCCTTTTGCTGAAGGTCAGCGCATATTGAATTCTTATTGTTATATCGGTAAGCCATATGCTGGTGAATTGGTGAAAAAAGGAATCAATGAATACTTTATAGCCCTTAGGGATTATACAGGCCTTATCATGGTGGTAGCGGGTCTATTAGCTCCTTTGAACATGGTTGCTACTATCTCTGAGAATGCTGTATTAAAAGCAATGTCCAATTTTATCAGAATTACTACCGGTATGATTACCCTAATCATGATCGTATATGGTATTTATGACTTGCGTAGAAGGATACCACGGAAAAGACAGGAAGAGCAAGATAAAGAGCTGAACCGGGCAAGGGAAACTACTATGCAGGAGTGTAAAAGGATGTTTAATGAAAGCTCTCGTGACTGGCAGTCAAGTGTAAGCAATTGGATTCGTGATGTGGGTCAGAATATCCTGGTACAAATTGAGGCGAATATTAAAAACCAGGGCCAGCAAAAGCTGCAACAGTTAAATATAGAAAGAATGCAGCAGCAACGATCGCAACAGAGTATTGATACGCTACACAGGAACTTCGGTTATGCTGAAAAGAGTAAGGATGCTTTGATATCGAAATTCCGTGATTCATTTAGCAATATTGAAAAAGAAATAAAATTATAATAGTGGTTTTAGGAATTGATCTTGGTACCTGTAATTCAGTGGCCGCAACCTTGACTCGCGACGGCAGTGCCGTTCTAATACCAGATAGTGTTAACCGTGAAGAGGTGACAACCCCTTCAGTTGCTATTATTGATGGCAAGAAAGCTTATGCAGGACTCTTTGCCGAGAACCTGTTTGAAACATTTCCTGACAAGGAACTGATCTCTTTTTTCAAAAGGTATTTTGGTACACAAGAGCCTGTGTATGTTGACGAGAACAAAAATGCCTGGTTTTCAGAAACACTTGCCGCATTGATTCTCCGGAAAATAAAATACGATGCAGAGATGTACATGCCCGATGGTTACCGGAAGGCTGTCATAACAGTTCCTGCGCATTATAATGATGCACAAAGAAAATCTGCTATCGAGGCGTCGCGCCTGGCCGGCCTGGAACTCAATGCGCTTGTAGAGGAGCCAGTAGCAGCAGCTCTTTTTTATAGCAGCCAGAATGCAAAGCTGGATGATGAGATCATCCTGGTTTATGATTTTGGAGGTGGAACATTTGATCTGACCCTGATCACCAAATCTGGCAATCAGTTGCATGTTATTGCCAAAGATGGCATTTCAAATGTAGGTGGTAAGGAGTTTGATGAGATTGTATCTAACCGGATCAGGCAGACTTATGAGGATATTATGAAACAGCCTTTTCCTTCTGATAAGCTTTCGCTTAACCGGTTGAGGAAGATATCGGAAGTAATAAAGATCCGATTGAACCAGCAGGAGGGGGGACAAGACCTTGCACAATGGCTCATTTTTGGTCATCATGCCTTTGAATGTGTGTTTGATTTTCGTGCTTATGCCAGTGAAGCTGTAGCATTAATTCAAAAAACAGAAAACGCCGTTTTACGCTGCCTTAAATCATTAGGTATGCAATGGAGCGATGTTAGCAAAGTTATTTTAATTGGTGGCACAAGTAATAGTAAACTAATTTATAATTACTGGAACCAAAAGATCAATCCTGAAAAGCAAACGCTGATCTATCATCAGCCTCTGACCAGTGTAGCCAAAGGAGCCGCAATATATGCCGGATCTTTATCGGATGGAGCACAGCAAATAGGCTCTGCTGTGGAACTGAAAACTGTAAGTACCTATAATATTGGGTTACGTCAAAAAGGTGGGAAGCAAATTGATCTTTTGATCCATCGAAATACACCTTTGCCCATATCTGCAAAACGAGTATACCGAATTGATCCTAATGTGCATGAACATTTTTCTATGGACCTATGCCAATTCTGGGATGCAGAAACAGAAGTTTTTTACCTGGGAGAGATCAAGGCAGGGCCATTTAGTCACCAGGCCACTGAATTTTATCTTGAGTTTGCTATTGAGAACCGTAGTAACGGGACCATAGGTATCAAGGTGAAAAATGCTGATAATGGCAAGGATATAAAGTTTGAGTTTATAAAAAAACAGACCAAGCATACTTATGATTTTCATAAGCAGAAGGCTTTAGTGGATAGTGTATATCTCAATAATTATGTTTAGGGTAGAAAGATGATTTATATAAAATCTCTTATCAAAAAAAGCTTTCATGTTGCATAATTGAAGTAGAAAGTAAAACTTTCTTATTTCATTTGGCTTTACATCTAAAGTATCTGACTTGACTAAAATTTGAATTAATAATAGCCTTGAACATGGAGATTCTGAGTAAGTATATATATGATCCGAAGCATGATTTGTTGGGTCGTGGCGGTTTTGCTACTGTGTACCGTGCCCATGACAAGATATTGGACATGCCTGTTGCCCTGAAGTTCTTTCATCCCCAGGAAGGCTCCAACAAGTACAACATCATCAATGAGATCCGCAGGGCCATCGTCCTTTCTCACCCCAACATTGTCAAATACTTTGGGGTGGAGAGCCTGGTGAACCGTGATGTCCATGGCATGGAGGAAGAGATCCAGATCGGGGTGATGGAGTATGTTCAGGAAGGGCAGATGAAGGAGTTTTTGTTGCGCCAGCCGCTGTTGCACTCAGAGCTGGCGGAGCTGTTAGTGGGGGTGCTGGAAGGGCTCAAGTACCTGCACAGCCAGGGTATCATCCACAGGGATATCAAGCCTCAGAACATCCTGTTGGGCCGGGATAAGCAGGACAAGCTCATTGCCAAGATTGCAGATTTTGGTATCAGCAAGAATGTGGATTCCAGCCATACGAGTTCCTCTCTTTTGCTGGGTACGGTGGAGTATATGGCTCCCGAGCAGTTCAATCCTGAGCGCTATGGTATTGGCAAGCGGGTGAGTTATAATGTGGACATCTGGGCCTTTGGGGTGACGGCCTACGCCCTTTTGTGTGGCCGTCCGTTGTTTGGAGCCCGCAGTGGGGAGACCTCGCCTGGTGAGCTGATCAACAAGATCGTGAATGTGGAGAACCTGGAGGAGCAGTTGCATGGGTTGCAGGAGCCCTTTCGCAGCCTGATTGCCCGTTGTGTGATCCCTGATGCCAAGAGCAGGACCTCGAGCATAGATGAACTTATAGGTATCCTCAGGGGCAGTAGTGCACCAGCCATCCATAACCTACATGCAACTGTATCCGTTAACCTCAATGGTTATCCGTCAACAGGAGGGCAGGAAACTGCTGAGATCAATAAAGTATTTGAACATGAGAATTCCGAATTAAACCTGAAGACCAGATTTGCGAAAACTTTTAATGTGTTGTTTCACGAGAATAAAATTGATGAGAACAATTTAGAAAACAAACCAGAGGAGGCCATAAAAAACATTCCCTCTGAAAAGAAGTTACAAGGTAAGGAAAAGGATTTTACAGAAAATAGTTCAAGACAATATAAAACACAGAAGGCATCTAAACCACTGATTATTATTTCAATTATTAGTATTGGTCTTTTGAGCTTTATTGGTGTTTTATTGCAATCAATGTCAGAGGGACCTCTTTGGGCTGCTTATGTAACGGGTATAATGTGGTTAATAAGTTGGACATTCAGTGCCATGTTTATTCATAGCAGATTTTCGAAAAAGGAAATTATTGCTTTCGGTAAATGTTTTCAAATAAAAAGAGTAATCCTACTGAAAGGATCAATCGGTTTTACTGTTTTATCACCAATTTTATCCGGTATCTGTTTTTTAATTGCAACGGCAGCTTATCAAGGTGTTTCTGTTGGTTGTTATTTTGAAGATTTTCAGATGGGTGCAGCAATGATTCTTTCAATTTTCTTACTGATTTTAGGTGCTGGTTTTATTATTGGAATGATATCGCCACAAACCATCGGACTTTTAAAAAGAAAAGAGGTTGTCTTATGCTCTTTATTTCATTTACTAGTTCCAATAATAATTCTTCTTATTATTATAAAGCTTACTCCTTTAGTTAGTGGCGCCTTGACTGGCTCCTGTTATTAATACTTGCGACTTAAAAAATAGTAGGCATTTTTATTATTAAGTCCATTCCAATTACTTATTTCCCACTTATCATTCATTAATTCCATTTGTGATAGGGCAATCTTCCTTTTTAAGATTGCCCTATCACTTTTAAGAATATTCCAATTAAATATGATTTGGATTCCAATAGTATTCTGGTAAGACTGTTGAAAAATAGTTCAGGCGTTGATACCCTGCTGTTAGTAAGGAATGTTGACCTGAAGGAATTTCAAATTAGTGAAAGTGATACGAATAAATTTGACAGGGAGGTGTATGCAAACCAATGTTTGCAAGATGGCCAGGTGATAAACCGTCAAGGCTTGTGGCTATATATAAAATTACTTTGCTCATTTTATTGTTGTTTTATTTTCTATGTGCTCTTTTTGTAGAAGAAGTATTAAAAAATAAGGCACTTGCTGAAAAGTTATCTTCTAACAATCCCTTTAGTAAGGGTGGGCGATGGATGGACAAAGGTAGAAACCTAATTTTGCACAGTAATGATTGTTTCGCTGGAACACCCAAAAAAGTCAATTTTGATGTCAGACATGTTGCTTGATCGATTAACGGACCGCTTATGACAAACAGGATAATTGACAAACAAACTGCAGAACATTATTTTGGGGGCGACAATTGCGGCAGTTGGATTTTAGTCAATACAGACGGCTTATCAGTTAAACAAGAAAGTATGCCGGGTGGAACAAGACCAACAACGGATAATGACCGAATAACAATTGAATAATGATCAACTATAATAATAAAACATTCCGACCTGTAAGTAATACTGAAAATGGGGAAACCTCAAATGACACAGTTTTTTACTATAAACAAAATGGGAATATCCTTACTTCTGAATATTCAGGTGGAAGAATCATCAAAGGGCATTTAATTGGTTTGGTTGGCGATAGCGGAAATATTGAAATGCGTTACCACCAGGTAAACGACAAAGGCGAGATCATGACAGGTATTTGTATATCTAAACCAGAAATATTACCAAACGGGAAAATAAGACTTCACGAAAGTTGGGAGTGGACTTCAGGAGATAAATCAAAAGGACAATTAATAATTGAAGAACAATAGAACTGCAAGCTATACTACCCAAATAGGGCACAAACCGATTACAAGGCATCTTAAGCAAATTAAATTAATATACTATGACAAAGAATGGAATGAATCCTAAGGTTGATTTCTTTTTTAATAAAGCCCAAAAGTGGCAGGAAGAATATGAGCAATTGAGAATGATCGTTCTTGACTGTGGGCTGACAGAAGAATTGAAGTGGGGTACTCCTTGTTATACTTTTCAGAATAGTAACATTGTTTTAATACATGGATTTAAAGAATATTGTGCGCTTCTGTTTTTCAAAGGTGCCTTGTTACAAGATGCCAATAGTATTCTCATCCAACAAACAGAGAATGTGCAGGCGGCGCGCCAGGTCCGTTTCACCAATGTCCGGGAAATCATTGAGATGGAACCTGTCCTGAAAGCCTATATCTATGAAGCCATTGAAGTGGAAAAAGCCGGTTTGAAAGTGAGTTTTAAAAAGACTTCAGAATTCAATATTCCTGAGGAATTTCAACATAAATTAGATGAAATTCCAGCATTGAAAACTGCTTTTGAGGCATTGACACCGGGACGGCAAAGAGCATACATTTTTTATTTTTCTCAACCCAAACAATCTAAGACCAGGGCGTCAAGGGTTGAAAAAAGAATGCAGCAAATTCTCGATGGAAAGGGATTAAATGATTAATGATCATTTTCATTATCATGCTTTTTAGAAACATAGACTGCTGCTATGCCGTAAATCCACAATCTTGTTGTATGCAATAAGTCTAGCCGGCAAAACCAGACTGATGAGAAACATAATTACCGCATTACTGCTTTTATTTTTATCCACAAAGGGGCAATCTCAAAGCAATTTTGTATTAATGCCTTCAGGGGCAGCATTTGTTCCTGAACATGGATTTTTGCCAGGTAAAAAGTTCCAGTTTTATCCAACCATTCATAAATTCAATTTCTCTGGCCAAAAAGTTAGAGTGGAGCTACTGGATGGACGAGCTGGTTTAAAAATGGCCAGAACTAACTGTTCTTCAATAGAACTTAACAATGAATCTGAATTTAATGGTCAGAAAGGAGCAGAAGTGGTTTTGCAATATTTCCAGAAGTTATTACCTGAGGCGGGAATAGCAATAGATTCAACAGTGGGGGATACCTTAAAAGTGGAGCTTCAGGCTCTTGATTCCCGCTTAATTGGTTTCGGAAGTATTAGGGCACATGGACTGTGTCAAATGAAAATCGCCTTTAAAAACGTCATCAAGTATTACTGTGTGGACATAACCGACAAAGATGAGCACTCGCCCATAAGCAGTCATGCTTTCGTGACCCGTAAAACAGCTACAAGGATCATTACTTCTGCTGCCATAAGAGAAGTGATTGAGCAGTTTTTTATGGATTTAAAATCTCTAAATAACTCTTAATTGCTTAGGGTTATAGATGATTGGCTGTTGGGTAAGGAATGACAAAAATCATTTTACAGGATTTGATATTATTGAATCTTTGATTTAAGGCTTACTCTCATGAGCATTGCAGATAGTAAAGATTTGAGGTCCGCAGTTTATAGTGGGCTTTTGGGTTTTGCTTACACAGGTCGATAATTGGTGAAAGGTGGGCGATAGCTGAAAATTTGAAATCTAGAATAGTTACTTACCCTATGAATAAAGGAATAATATATTGGTTGCGGTGGTCTGCGGTTCTACCATGTGCTTTTTTAGCTGCAATTTTTACCTCTGTTTTAATACGTACAGTTTTATTTTATACGGTGTTTTTATTTTTCCCACCGAATAACATAGCGGAAGTTATGTTAACACCCGTTCTCAATGCCGCAGGCTTTGTTTTCTTCGGATCCATTATTGCTCCTGAGCGTAATAAAAAATCCCTAGCGATTCTGTTTGTGCTTTGTATGGCTGTCATCGGGATTTTTGTTTTCCTCGATTTAACTGGTGCAGGGTGGAACGGATATAAATTTCAATTCCGTAATGGCGTAACAACCTGTCTTATGGGAATTCTTGGAGCATGTGTGGGAATGTCTCTTGTAAAAGGTAGAATCAAACGGCAGCAGTCCCGGTAATATTTATATGAATTTAGGCAATCTTTATCTATGTTCTGTCGTGTTGGCCAACCGAATGTCTAAGGAATAAATGAATAAGGCATACAAATAAAGAAGCCGCTACTCAGCTTTGTCATACGTCAAGTTTACTAGACCGGTATCAAATGGTTCAGTCTTTATTAGTTTCCAAACAGTTTCTGCTGTATTTTCTGCAAATAGAGGAATACCTTCTCCGATCAATTTTGGAATAATTGTAATTATCATTCTGTCTAAGAGACCATTGTTTATAAAAGTAGTAATGAGTTGTCCACCGCCAACAAGCCAAATGTCTTTTTCTGCATTCTTTTTTAGTTCTGTTACAAAGTCTTTTATGTTTTCAGTCAATAGATATGTGTTCGGACTTTTGATTTCAAGGTTTTTATCTGTTGTCACAACAAATGTGTCAATTCCTGGGTAAGGCCACTCAATTCCAAATCCAATCACTTCATCGTAAGTTTTTCTTCCCATAAACATTGTTCCGATGCTTTCTAACAGTTCAGTATATCCATAATCACCTGTCGCAGGATTTGGTACAGAGTTTAACCAATCTATATTTCCGTCTGGTCTTGCAATAAAACCATCCAAGCTTGTTGCTATGTATAAAATTACTCTGCTCATTTTAATGTCTTCTTATTTTTTACGTAACTTGTTAGGTACAGGATTGAACAACAAGCAAATTTAGAGCAGCTGATGCTTCAATCTTTCGGTAAAAAATGCCCATTTTAATGCCGTTTAGTGCTATGGAACTACCTAACCATCAAAATCATAATTGCTATGAGTCAGTCAAAATCAAAAACCATTGTTCTTATACATGGGAACTTTGTGAATAATAAAACCTGGGCTGAATGGAAATTGTATTACGAACAAAAAGGTTATACCGTTTTTACACCTGCCAATCCCGGACACCGTGGTGATCCTGCGGAGCTTAGAGCTCATATTCACCCTGACCTTATAAAAACAGGTTTTATTGATGTAGTCAATAACATTGCCCAACTCATTGATTCTTTACCTGAAAAGCCATTGGTAATCGGGCATTCAATGGCAGGAATGGCTGCGTTGAAATTATTAGAGTTGGGTAAAGCTGCAGCTGCCGTAAGTATTGACGGTGCACCACCCAAAAATGTATTTCCGCCTTTTTCAACTATTAAAGTAGTATTGCCTGCATTTGGCTTTTTGTCGGGCAAGGGATACTTTATGGGCTCTCGTGATTGGTATCATCATGCCTTTTTTAACACATTGCCTGAAGAAAAGAGAAGCGAAGCTTTTGATTCCATTGCAGTGCCGGAAAGTCACAGAGTAAGCCGTCAGCTTGTATTAAACTCATTTTCAAATATAGACTTTAATAATCCACATGCGCCGCTGTTATTCATCGGTGGTGGGAAAGATCATATTTTTCCTGGTACACTTACTCGAACAATAGCCAGTAAGTATAAGGACAAGCAAAGCCGTGTGGATGTTAAAATTTTTGAAGATAAAAGTCATTTCATATGTGGAGAACCAGGTTGGGAAGAAGTAGCGGACTATATTTTAAATTGGTATGAGCAGCAATAAATTGGTTTGGGTGAGATATTACAAGCAGAGGCTGGAGTTTTGAAAAAAACTGGATAAGATTGAAATTAAAGGACTATAGCTATTGCACCGTTAAATAAATTAGCAGTGCCTAACAATCTTGTTTCTTCAATGGCGGCTCTTTGCCGACCATCAACTTTCAATTCTCTGTTGAATATTATAACTTTATCCAGAATGGCGAAACTCAGACTGCCGCCACTGAAAGAAACACCAATAAACGTTAGCACCGATTATAAAAATGACAATCAAGGAGCTTCATAATAGGCTGATAGAATTAAATACACCTAACGGAGAATTGTTAACTCTTATGAACGATTAAAAGCTTATTATTTTTTCCGGCCATCTTAATTCCTGAAGAATCCAGAGAAATTTGCATGCCATTCAAGTAATATTTAGCTCCATCTGAATCCTTTAACTTCAGGATTATTTTCCAATCCTGTTCTTTACTAGTTAGTATATACTCAATTCCTCTACTGGTTTTCGTCCGAGTAAAAGAAATAATATTATTTCCTACAAATAGGTTTTCAATGCTTATGTCTTCCCAACCTGAAGGTAGATGCGGTTCAACGATGATGCTTTTGTTACTGGCATCAGGCTGAATTCCAAATACATGCCGGACAAGCGGAAGAACAACCCCATAACTGGTCCATGCTTGTGTAAAACAGCCATAATCCGGCATCATTTCAGAAATGGAACCCGGCAACACTCTGTTGAATGTTTGTACAATTTTATTTACATACCACATAGATTCATTTGTACGTCCATACATGTATTCAGCTACAGCCTGAACCCCTGTTGCTATTGTCATCATATGTCTTTTTTCCACGGCAGAGAGATAGGGACCGTATGCTCCAAGATGTTCTTTCCGGATCTTATCCAATAGTTTTATCGCTTTTTCTGCAGGTGCAATACCAGTTTCCATCGGTGTATTAATAACCCAGTTTTTATTAGTTATCCATCCCCTGTTTGTTGCCGGCATTGCAGAGAATTTATTTTTTAATTGTTCATAATAGGTTAACAGCTGCTTATCTCTTTCATTTAAAGTGGAGTCAACTTTTCGAAATCCTAATTGTCTGATTGCACCTTCTGTTGCACTGACTGCCTGTTCTGTGTTTCCATAAAAATCACAATACGAGCTTTCTGATTCATCCCAAAAGTCCTGGTTTATTTTCTCTGCAAGTCTGGCTGAAAGTTGCAGGTATTGGTTTTGAACCTGCAAATCGTTTAATATACCTGCAATCCGGGCAGTTGCTTTCAATGCTTGTTGTGTATATACGGCCACGTCTATCAGTTCGGCATTCAGCCCATGTACTTCCATAATCCCATATCCTTCAGGAAAAAGGTTCTTATTCTGATCCATATCCTTCAGGAGCCAGTTAATGCCCATTTTCATAACAGGGTACATTTCTTTAATGAAATCCATATCACCAGTCCATTCGAACAGTTTTTCAACACACATGATGAACTGGGCTGTTTCCTGCGTATTTCCAGGATTAGCAACAGCTCCATTCGTTGAAATCTCGTGAGCGATCCGTCCGTTGCCATTTTTTTTCATTGACTCATTCTTTAGCAACCGGAGCGTTTGCTTTGCAAGGTCAAAATCACCAGTTGCCATTACAGCTTGCAGTGAATAGGTATTATCGCACCCAAACCACCAGGGATATTCCATAAAACCTGCCCCCAGGCCACGGCCAATTCCTGGAACGTCTCTGATCAACCACGCGGTATTAACCTTTACCCAATTGTACACTTCCTGCAGGGACTGATCAGGAATTTTTATCCTGGCTCTTTCAATGATAGAAGCATAATGCTTCTTTTTCTCTTCCAGCAACTTTGCGTGATTTTTTGCCAAACCTTTATATGCATTTATAGCCTCGTTTTTATCTTTTGCCGATCCTGCAATAATAAAGGACACTGTAATGCTGCTGTTTTTATCAATTAACAAACGGTAATCAGAAGTGGCTGCGACCCCATTTCCTATTGTCTTTTGTGGAATTTCATCAGTACCAATTAATTGTCCGGTACTTGGAATGGAGGCACCCCATACAACCGTCCATGCGTGGGCACTGTCGTCACTTCCAATAAAAAAACCATTTCCAGGCTCCCAAACCACCTTATCCTTATGATCTATAATTCCGATTTCTTTGGAAAACCAAACTGGGCTTATATCTGTTTTGGCAAAAAATCCCAAATCCAATGTTCTTTTCTGGTTGCTGGTATTTTTGATTGTATATTGAATGATCATACCCTGCTGTCCATCGGGACAAAACTGAAACCGTTCTGTTTCCAGCCCATTCAGTACAGGTGAATATTTTATTTTGTTACCATAAGGATAATTGACAAACTCAGAAGCCTCCGAAAGCCAACTTTCATTTTCAGTATTTATATCTTTCAGTTTTATCCAGAATCCGTCCAATAATTTTATGGGATGAAGCCATAAACCACCCATTTCACCCTTCACATGGCCTCCCATATCGGGGAAGTTCCCATCCTGGGTGCCAATAATATAGGTACGGTCTCCTGCTGTTATATATGGTTGGTTTTTATTCTGGCCCTTATTGCTGATACCCGCCATAATAGACTTTGAATAATTTTCATCTGATGACTGTCCATGAGCCTGCGGAAAAAGAAATAATAATAAAGAACAAAGCAAAGCGGTACTGCTTAAAGTGTTTTTTTTCATTGAATTATTTACACTCAATTCTTGTGCATCCAATGTAAACATACCTATTAAAAACAAAATTGCAGCATACAAACGCTTGCACAAAAATTGAGTAAGACGAGGTCATTCTATCATGCTGATCGTGAAGTGGGAATGGTTAATACCTTATACCATACAATTTTAATGTAGCTATGATGAGTGTATCGGCCATCAAATGGCTGGTGTGGGCCAGACCGACTGACAAAGCTGGCCATCATCAAAGAAGCCAAAGCGGAGGGCATCACCACCACTATTCGCAAGTATGGCATGCTGATTGAACTCCTGATGTTTGATTACCAATATAACTTATGATACGTAAATTGAAATCAGGGCAATACCGGCTCTATTCCCGGAAGAAAAATCCTAACACCAATAAGCGCAGGAACCTAGGAACTTTTGATAAATTGGAAGACGCAAAAAGGCATGAAAGGGAAATACAATACTTTAAGCGACATTAAATTCTGCTGGTGGGGCGTGCTCAAAGTTGGAAAATTTTATCAAAGAGGTTTTTCTTCTTCAATTTTGGTGGAAGTTTATATCGCTGGCACCTGCTGAAAAACCTCTGTGATGGACTGAAAAAATTAGTGAAACGTAATCATCAATATATCAGCTCTGATTTGGAATTGATTTTAAATCATAGCTATTGACTGTAAATAATTCCAATAGGTTTATAACAATCATTGTTTAACACTACATCTGTAAAACATTTTAGCTATAACTATTTTGTAAAAGTGCAGCAGCTTTTTCTTAAATTTACTGTAAGCTAACTGGTAATAATTTCTTCATTACTAGCATTCTACCCCCTTAAGACTACAGGTTACAATCTTTACTCTTAATATTTATTCACCTTTAAACATACACTTATGTTAGTAATCGCTCATCACTTCATTCAAAATCCTGAAGAATTTTGGAAATTAGCTCAACAAACTACTCCTTCTCTTCCCCAAAACCTAAAACTTCATTCTGTTTTTCCATCAGAAGATTTAAAAACAGGCACTTGTGTATGGGAAAGCAAAAGTGTTGGGGAAGTACAAGAGTTTTTAGATAAAACTCTTGGGCATGTCAGCAAGAATGTATGTTATGAAGTAAAAGAGGAAATGGCTATTGGCCTTCCACAGAAAACTATGGAGAAAGCAGTTTCTGAATAAATGCTTTTGGCTGCTTAGTTTTTTACCGTACTGATAATAATAACCTATCTGATAGATAAAGCATCATTATCAGGATAACATCACATACAATTCCTCCATCATTAAACCGCATATATATGCAGCGCAGATCTTTTATCAAGAACACAACCCTTTGTGTTGTTGCTGTAAGTACTTCCGGGTTTATCCGCTTTAATGGCAATGTTTATATTGGTGATTGCGAAACTACCACTGACATATTAGGACCCTATTATCGACCTGACAGCCCTATGCGAAATAACTTAATCATTGCAGGAGAATCGGGTCAACAGGTAGAATTAAGTGGTACCATTAAACATAACGATTGTAAAACTCCATACAAACATGCTAAAATAGAATTATGGCATTGCAGTCCTAAAGGCGAGTATGATAATACTTCAAGCGAATATCGTTATCGTGGTACAACCCTAAGTGATGATAAAGGGTATTACTCATTCCATACTGTTCTGCCCGTTCCTTATGATGCGGGTGAAGGGTTTATACGTCCAGCCCATTTTCATTTAATGATTACGGCAGAAGGATATCAGCCATTTGTAACACAACTCTATTTTACTGGGGATGATTATATTACCAAAGACCCCTTTTCTTCTTCCCCAAATGCTAAAAGAAGAATATTAGACATACAAACCTTAAATGATGGAACCAAAAAAGTGTCATATGATGTGAGTATGTCACCCAAGTTGGCTGCTGAAACAGCGGTTATTGATAAGTTAACAGGTATTTATACAGATGAAAAAGACAAAAACAATAAAATAGAGATTTTTAAAAAGGACAATTTGCTGTGGATGAAAAATGAAGTTTTTGGTGAAGCTTTTGAATACATGGGCAATAATACCTTTCAATATCCCAATGCGCCCCAGGGAATGAGTTTGACTTTACTTTTCGAAATCATATCTCGAAGGGCTGTTAAAGTCACTAAAACGTATGTAGATGAAAAAGGAGAAAAACATATCAATGTAGCAATGAAGATGGTGAATGAATAAAAGGAACATTTCATGAAGCCAAATTTATCTGTTTACTTTAAAAATTCATTGGGTTTCATCTCGACATATTTACCTCCGAATGAGTGGCCATTACCGGTAGAGAAATTATGAAATGACATTCTAAAAGTTCCTCCCGCTTGTTCATTCATTATGTGTGTGCCCTGATCTGTTCAGTACTCATGTCCAGGCAGTAAATAATAAGACGCAATTCCCCCTAAAATTGTCGCAAACCGCCCTGCTAACCCAGCGGGGCTTCTGTACTTTTACAGGACATTAAACAAATAAATATGGAAACGCAAACCGCCAGTAACAGGACAAAGGCTTTACTTGCCTTGTTCGATTATCAAACGAAATTCTTTGCCAGAGCCCTTGAAGGGATCTCAGAAGAAGATATGCATAACCGCTTGAACACGCAGGCAAATCATCCGGCCTGGCTTGCAGGCTCATTGGTTCAACAGCGTTTTATGATGGCAGGCGAAACTGGTACGAGCTTCAAGCAAACCGGTGAAGAACTCTTTAAAAACAATAAGGGCATACAATCAGGTGTAAAGTATCCAACCACAGCGGAATACCTTACGGACTGGGAACGAATTACACCTAAAGCACGTGAGGCACTGGTGACAATCGATGATAAGAAGCTGGATAGTGAGATAGATATGGGTGGGATGAAAATGACTTATTATGAAATGATCTGCTTCAGCATTTACAGGGAAGCCAGTATTATTGGGCAGCTTGCTTTATGGCGTAGGCTTCTGGGTTACCCAGCTTTAAAATACGATTAGTATTGAATGGCCTGAAGATGAACAGGCACAAAATAGGCACACCTTTTCCTTCGCGTTCCAGCTGTTTCTCACTCTGATTTAAGATCAGGCAGTCATGCAAGTCCAGCATAGCCATGGGCGACACAAACCTGGGTAGAAGATCAATAGCGGGCTTTTCGGCCATAAAGGAAATATTTTTCAAAACTGCTGATAATATTTAAATTTATATAATATTATTCATTATTAAAAAATGACCTACTATGTATGCAGTTATTCGTCACTATCATTTCAAACCGGAAGATGGAAAGAAGATTGACCAGGTGGTTAAGGAAGGATTTGTACCGCTTATAAAAAAAGCAAAGGGATTTATACGCTATTATTGGTTGGATACCGGGGCAGGAGAAGGAGCATCTTTAAGTGTATTTGAGGATAAAGCCGGTGCTGATGAATCTATCCACCTGGCAGCTGACTTTGTAAAAGCAAATATGTCTGAACTTTTAACTCAGAAACCTGAAGTGATTGAAGGGGCTATAAAAGCCCATGATTAAATGCCAGGACATTGAAAAATTGCGGTTATTGCTCCGTAAATTATATGGGGTTGTTATATACCCGCAATGATCCGCAGGCTTTTCTAAATAAGCTATACTCATAATTGCTGTAAACCCACGAGCAAATGCATATTGCTATCCGGTTTTATAGATGATCGTTTTGCCTCATCAACCAACTCCTTCCACACAACTGGACACCTCTGTAAGATCAAACATTAAGCAACAAATAACAACATTCAGTTGCTTGTGGGTTTACGTAACAGAGACCGCCTCAAGCGTATTGGTAAGGTGCTAAAGCAGCTTAGGTTTCCACAGTATGCTCCAGCAGTAAGCGTCCCCATGGCGGTTCCTGATTAACTGGTAGCTTTGTTTAAGATGCCAGGATTATTTATTCCATATATTCAAATTGCATGATGAAAAATGTATCAAGGCTTGCATGCCTTTTTGTAATAACAATGCTGCAAACGATCACATTGTATGCACAAGCCAATAAAGACTTAGCAAAAACAATACTCAGCGATGCACGGTTGGACACAGTTATGGCAAAAGCCAGGGCCCTGCTCGGCAAAGGTTTTAATGCAGGCGATGGTTACCCGCAGGTGTGGATAAGGGATTTCAACACATTCATTGAAACCTCCATTGAAGTTTATAATCGTGATAGCATCCGCAACAACCTTCTGACCTTTGTAAAACTGCAGCAACCCAATGGTGAAATTGTGGATGGCTATGTATTGAAAGGTCATGTTACCTGGGGTGATCCCAATAAGTATTATTCTCCTCTTGACACCACCCGTGTGGGCTTCAAAAACACCGTGGAAACAGACCAGGAAACTTCCCTGGTACAGGCGTTTGGTAAATATATCCGTATCACCAATGACAGTTCCATATTACATGAAATGATTGACGATAAAACTGCCCTGGAACGCTTAGGCATGGCCATTGATTTTCTTCTGAAACACCGTTACTCCGACAAATTCAAACTGCTTACGGGCGCCACTACCCAAGACTGGGGTGATGTGCAGGTAGAAGGCGGTGCCGTGGTGGATATTGACAGCCTTACGCACTGGTGCTCCGATGTATATGATAATGCCATGTTCGTGATCGCATTGAATGATATGATCCTTTTTGCAAATAACCCCGCAGATAAAAAGAAATGGACGGAATTAAGAGACCTTACTGCCAGCAATACAAAAAAATATTTGTGGGATAAGTCCATGCAAAAATTTATTCCTCATCTCTATATTAATGGCTCTCCTTTTCCGTCTTCATTTGACGAGAACAAAATATATTTTCATGGCGGCACTGCCATAGCAATGGAAGCAGGTTTGTTAACAAAAAAAGAGATTGAGAAGGCAAATGCAGATATGCTGAATAATGTGAAGCTTTCCGGGGCACCTACTGTTGGTTTGACGCTCTACCCACCTTACCCGCAAAACATTATTCCCGGCTCTGGTGCCAACAAGGAATACAATTACCAGAATGGTGGCGACTGGGAATGGTTTGGCGGCAGGATCATACAACAACTTGTTGCTAATGGATTTGCAAAGGAAGCTTATGATGAACTGCAACCGATGGTTGACAGGGTAATAAAGAATGGGAGGTTCTATGAGTGGTATAGCAGGGATAACAAACCAAACGGCTCCGATAATTTCAAAGGATCGGCAGGTGTATTGGCAAAAGCCATTGTAATGCTGCGAGACTGGGCAAAACAAAATCAATAAGAGAAAATTGGGGTTGTTGTTTCGAAATTTTTTTCTGGCCTTTTTACTCTATAATCCCAAGCAACATTTGAACATATACGTTAGTAATCAAAAAATAAATGAAATTTAGCAATGACTTTTCATGATTTTACCAGTATTTATTGTTAACTTCTACATACAATAACGGAGGCCACATGAAAAAAATTGCTATGCAATTTCTGACTTCCGCAACCCTCTTGTTAACACTCCTTTCCAGCCAAAACATTTTAGCACAATCTACAGTGGTTATTCCAGGAACTTTCCAAAGTGAACTGGGTTGCTCGGGCGACTGGCAACCTGACTGTGATGCCACACGGTTAATTCAAACAGCAGCAGGTATTTGGGAGGGTACTTTTATGATCCCAGCAGGCAACTGGGAGTATAAGGTAGCTTATGATAACAACTGGGGAGAAAACTATGGAGCAGGGGGTGTCTTGAATGGTCCTAATTTTGAACTTTCCCTGGATAAATCTTCAGCCATTCATTTCACCTATTCTTCGGTTACCCACCTTGTGAGTTTCGTAGAAACCAATTCTGCCGTCGTTCTGGCGGGTTCATTCCAGGATGAGGTGGGCTGTTCAAGCGACTGGCAGCCGGATTGCGGTTTTACAAGTATGTTATATAATGGCTTATCCAATATATGGTATAAGATGCTCTTCTTGCCTCCGGGAAATTATGAATACAAAGTTGCTATAGATAATTCATGGGACGAGAACTATGGACAAGGAGGTGTTCCCAATGGTCCCAATATCCCATTGACAATTACAGGCTATGTTACTTTACTATTTCGCTATGATCCGGTTACCCATATTGTCACTTCCTCTATACTTGATAATGCGGTAACACTGGCAGGAAACTTCCAGAGTGAATTGGGTTGTTCGGACGACTGGCAGCCATATTGCAACAACACCGGACTTACTTACGATGCAGCTTATCATCTCTGGAGAGGACAACTCACCCTGCCTGCTGGCAGTTGGGAATTCAAAGTAGCGATTAACGGTTCCTGGGATGTAAATTATGGAGAAGGTGGTGTACCTGGCGGTCCAAATATTCAATTGAATCTTACTTCCGATGCAAAAGTTTCATTTGCATACAATCCCGATACCCATTTCGTTTCTTATACAATTGATTATATACCTGCACCGGAAACAGTAGTAATACCGGGAACGTTTCAAAGCGAACTAGGCTGCACACCTAATAGCTTTACTGGTGATTGGGAACCCGCATGCGACTATACTCGTCTTACCTATGACCCTGTCAATAAAGTTTGGACTGGAACATTTGATATAGCAGCAGGATATTGGGAGTATAAAGTAGCTATTAATAATTCATGGTCTGAAAACTATGGGTTATCTGGAATTCAAGGTGGTCCCAATATCCCATTGTATTTGGAAACCCCGGCCAACATCACATTTAAATATAACCAGTTAACACACCTGGTAACGCTTGTGTATAATACCAGTGGTCTATGCGCCAATTCGTTTTACGATGCTAATGTGAATGGAATAAACGATGAAGGTATTCCTATGGAAGGCGTAACATTCTCCTTATCAGGTAATAGTACAGCCGGACAAAATGCAGGCAGTGATGGCAAAGTTTGCTATACCAACCTGGGTCCGGGCATTTATACTATAGAAGCAACAGCGCTAAATGGTTATATACCAACATCTCTTAATTCACAAACTGTCGCCCTCACCCAACCAGTGATGCTCCACTTCGGTAACGTATGCCTGGGAAGTGCCGGAGCAAAACCTGCAAGCTTTTGGATGAATAAGCAAGGACAGGAAGCACTTGACCATTCATGGAATAAGGAGTACATTATTCAAAGCTTGCAATATCTCAATCTACGAAATGAAAATGGCAGCCTGTTTATGCCAAAGTCATTTGAAGAACTGAAAGGCTGGCTGCAGAAAGCGAATGCCAAAAACATGTCCTATAAGCTCTCGGCAGAACTGGTAGCACTTTACCTCAATTTAGAAACAGCACAGGTTGGAAGTGACAGGATTGTATATACACCAGGTGTTGGTAATATAGGTGCTCATCAAGACTTCATGTATGTTTACTCACTCATGTGGTATACAAGTTGGCAACTATTTCAATATCCAACCGCCAGAGGTGGTGATAGCTACCGTTCCGGATTGGAAGCACTTAAAGATTTACTAGAGAAAATCAACAGTGATCAAAACTTCGTACAGCTTCGGCCTTGCAGCAGCAATGCAATTACTTCTATCAAAGCGAATCCGGACGAAAGGTCAAACACCCTGTCAACTTCATCAAAAGTATTCATCTGGCCTAATCCTGCTGCCAGCAGCTTCAATCTGCGTCCTGCTAATAGTGTCAGCAACGAAAACGTACAAATCAGGGTAATGGATACCAATGGTAAATTAGTATATAGCGCTACAGGTACCGCCAATAAAGACTATCATTTTGGCGAAAGCCTGAAACCTGGTTTATACTTTGTTGAGATCATACAAGGCAACAGGCGTTCAACTAATAAGATTCTGAAGCAATAGCCAGAACTTATGAATAAAGGCCCGGCACACGCTCTTGTGCCGGGCCTTTATTCATAAAAAACTAAAAGTTTGATTATCAAACCTGTGTGACGAATCGTGGTGAAAAGAATTATGCGGCAAGGCGTCTTATCAATAAAAAAGGCCTTGAAATTCAAGGCCTTACTTCTAGTGAACCGGATTGGATTCGAACCAATGACCTACTGCTTAGAAGGCAGTTGCTCTATCCAGCTGAGCTACCGGTCCGTTTTACGGGCGGCAAATATAAGCATTCTCATCAAAAGAAAACAAATTAAGCGATCAGCTTTTCAATAATTTTTCCTGTATGCTTGTTTTTTAAGATCAGTTTTTTGGCGCCATAGTGTGTTACTTCTTCTTTTACCAGGTAGTGATCGGCATCATAATCAACTAAATGACTGTCTTCATGTAAGCCCACTTTTCCCCTCCAAACTTCCAGTTGGACAGGCTCCCAATGCTTTGTTTTGGCAGACCTGTAGGCAGCATCAAGGATCGCATTGACTATATAGCCATCATAGAAGGTTTCCCTGGGTTGCTGCCCGGATTCCATGGCATTGAACATGTCCATGAACATATGATTATAACCTAACTCATTCAATTCATCACCAACAGGGAACAGCCAACCTGTATTGTTCTCTGCCTTTTCCGCTACATAATCTGCAGCTTTGCCAGAAGAATACATCTCAAAGCCTGTGCGCAAAAAGTTGTTGGTCCATATAGTACCTTCTGTTCCCATGACCTCATCCCGGAGATCAAGTCCGCCACGAAAGGTCCAGCTGACTTCAAACTGTCCAATGGCTCCATTCTCATATCGAACCAAGCCAATTGCGTGGTCTTCTGCTTCAATCGGTTTTACCTGTGTGGCTGCCCAACACATCACTTCCATTGGTTTGATGTCTTTTCCTATGTAATTCCGGGCAATTTCCACGCAGTGGCAGCCCAGGTCGATGATGCAACCGCCACCAGCTTTTTCCATATCCCAGAACCATTCGCTGTGCGGGCCGGGGTGTGTTTCCCTTGATTTGGCCCATATTACATTTCCAATAGAACCGCTATTTACACTTTGTAATGCTTTTAAAAACTTAGGAGTGTACACCAGGTCTTCCAGGTAACCATTGAAAATGCCTGCGCCTTCCGCGGCATCGAGCATGCGTTTGGCTTCGGCAGCATTGCGACCCAGTGGTTTGGTAATGATCGCCGCTTTACGGTGCTTGCAGCAAAGCATGACGGCTTCTTCGTGCAGGAAGTTGGGCAAAGCAATACAAACCACTTCCACCTCGGGGTGAGCCACTGCTTCTTCCATAGTAGTGGTCCAATGCTGGACAAAATAATCTGCAGCAAACTTCTGCGCAGTTTCTTCACGCCTGGAATATATACTTACGATCTTATCCCTGTTCCGGTAACCCTGAAGTGAATCCGCATAGAAACGGGCGATGAAACCGGAACCTAACATGGCTATCTTTTTCATACGTATGCTACTGGTTCAGCTTTTTCGGTGGTTTTCGGATTTTCCTTGAACAGGATGGCAAAGAGCAGGACTACGATGCCGGCAATGGCAGCCGGAACCATCCAAATACTTTTCCAATTATGGCCATCTGCTGTTCTAAAGTGCTCAGAAACCTGTCCTGCTACCCAAAATCCTATGAGCATGCCAACGCCATAGGTTGCCAGTGTAATCAGCCCCTGGGCAGCAGATTGAATCCGTTCCCCGGCCTGCTTGTCTGTGTAGATCTGGCCGGTTACAAAGAAGAAATCGTAGCAAATACCGTGAAGCAATATGCCAAGGTATAGGAATGATAATTCAATTCCTGTTACATCGCCATAGCTGAATAGTAAATAGCGCACTACCCATGCGATCATACCTATTAAGAGCATCACCTTGATTCCAAAACGGCGGAAGAAAAGTGGCATCAGGATCATGAATAAAGTCTCGGAAACCTGTCCCAGCGTCATTTTACCAGCGGCATTTGCCAGGTTGATCTCGTTTAAGTATTTATTGGCTTCCTGGTAATAAAATGCCAGTGGAATGCAAATCAGCATGGCTGATAGAAAGAAAATTAAAAAGTCCTTTTTCTTTAATAGGCTTAATGCGTCGAGACCAATAATATCTCCAAAGCTTACCCTTTTTCCTTTGGAAGCAGGAGGCGTATTGGGCAGGAAGAAGCTTAATATGCCTAATAATAATGATGCAACAGCAGCCATGCGGAAAGTGTTGGCCAGGGCATTGTTCTTTTCCCAATCTGTAGCAAAAGAAATAAACAGTCCCGCTACAATCCAGCCAATGGTGCCCCAGACCCTTAGTGTAGCAAATTCTTTTTCCGGGTTGGTCAGTTGCCTGAAGGAAACTGAATTGACCAGGGCCAGCGTTGGCATGTACAAGATCATGTAGGTTAAGATCAAAGGATAAAAACTGTCGAAGTCTGTTTGCCTGGAGAGGAAATACATCAAGGCGGCTCCCGCAAAATGTAGTAACCCCAGGATCCTTTGGGCTGCAAAAAAACGGTCAGCAATTAATCCTACAATGAAAGGAGCAATGATGGCGCCCAGCGATTGCGTGCCATAGGCCAATCCATTCTGAACATCGGAAGCTTTGAGTGTTTTACTGAGGTAAGTCCCCATCGTTACAAACCATGAGCCCCAGATAAAAAACTCCAAAAACATCATTGTCGACAGTGAAACTCGTGTGCCTGGTTTCATAAGCAAGTAATTCGTTAAAGTGAATGATTGGGTAAGTAAGATACAAAAGATAATGTGATCTTAAGATATTAGGGTATTGAGTTATTGTAAAAAGTGATTTGAATTCATTTCCTTTGCCCTTAATAAATTACAACAAACGATTGCAAAATGAATTCATTTTTATATGGCGTGGAGCGATTGGAAATAGGGAAGGTGCTTCAAATCGCTTCGCAGAAGGTAAGTGGTCAACTAGGTGCGGAGGCGCGGCAGAAGGTAGAAAACTGCTTTCAGCAGGTGCAGCAGATTGTTGCCAATAACCAGACAGTATATGGAATCAATACGGGTTTTGGGATCCTGGCCAATACCAAGATATCAGAAGAAGACACCCGTCTGTTGCAGCATAAAATATTGCAAAGTCATAGTGTCGGCGTAGGGGAAGCTATACCCGTTGAGATTGCCCGCCTGATGTTGATCACCAAAGTGCATTCTTTAGCGCAAGGTTATTCTGGTGTGCAAGTGGCCACGCTTGAGCGCATCATCTGGCACATAGAAAACAATATTATTCCTGTTGTTCCCGATAAAGGAAGTGTCGGAGCTTCGGGTGACCTGGCTCCGTTAGCTCATCTGTTTTTGCCTTTAATAGGTTTGGGAGAAGTGTGGGTTGATGGAAAAAGGCAGAAGACCGGGGAAGTGTTGAGTCGCTATGGATTAGCCCCCATTCCCCTGGGGCCCAAAGAAGGATTAGCTCTTATCAATGGTACCCAATTCATTTTAGCTTATGCCATCAATGGTATACAGCGCTTGCATAACTGCCTTGAAGCAGCGGATATCATAGGTGCCATGAGTCTTGAGGCGTTGACCGGTACTAAAGCTCCCTTCGATGAGCGGCTACATGCACTCAGGCCTTTCGGCGGAGTTCAACTGGTTGCGCAAAGATTGCGGATGTTGCTGCAGCGATCGGAGATCATGCAAAGTCATATTGATTGTGGGCGGGTGCAGGATCCATATTCACTTCGTTGCATGCCGCAGGTGCATGGAGCTTCGCGGAATGCGTGGCTGCACCTGAAAGAGCTGACAGAAATAGAACTGAATTCCGTAACAGATAATCCTATTGTTTTTGCCCATGATGATACCATCAGCGGTGGCAATTTCCACGGTCAGCCTTTGGCCCTCCCTTTAGATTATGCCTGTTTTGCAGCAGCTGAAGTAGGTAATATTTCAGACAGGAGGTGTTACCTTTTGCTTGAGGGCAAATGGGGGCTACCTATGTTGCTCATGCGCAATGTTGGATTGAACAGTGGCTTTATGATCCCGCAATACACGACAGCTGCACTGGTTACTGAGAATAAAACGCTTTGCTTTCCAGCCAGTGCGGATAGCATTCCGACTTCTTTAGGTCAGGAAGATCATGTCAGCATGGGCAGCATCAGCGGCCGCAAGCTGAATACCATTTTAAATAACCTTGAATATATTCTTTCCATAGAGTTGCTAACAGCCTGCCAGGCTATTGAGTTCAGAAGGCCTTTCAAGAGCAGCGAAATCCTGGAATTTGCACATGGCCTTGTCCGTGAGTATGTATCCTTTGCAGAAGAAGACCGTGTTTTTGCCGATGATATCAATCAAATCAAAAACATTATTGCTGACCTCTCTTTTGTAGAAAGGGTGAATGGATTTGCTGATTCAAAAGGCTGGTACTTAAACAAGGCGTGGGAGGGCTTCAGGATTTAATGTTGCCCTGCTTTTATCAGCAGGCTGGCAGTTTTGCAAAAGGCTGCATCATGTAAAATGATCTTTGACTGGGCATCATTGCTGAAAGAGATCCGTATCCAGCAATTATAGATTTTGCCATCCTGCTTTACCAGTTGAACAGGTAGGAACTTGCTGGTTTGGTTTTTCCATACGCCATCCCAGTAGGCATCAGCTATATTCAAGGGGATGATCCTTTCCACAATGATGGCAGAACCAATCGCAGTCCAGGTGTATGGGGGCTGGTCGTTGTTTGAGATGATGGCATCATTATTCATCATTGAAGGTGTTTCTTCTTCCTGCAATAAGATCCTGTTCCTGAAGACTGAGCTGATCCTGAATTGAATATGATCGCCAGTGGAAGTTCCAATGAGCTGGGTACTTGCCAGGAAATCCATTTCTCCATCTTTATCCAGATCCAATTCTACAGGGTGATTGTAATAAACTGAAGTGTCATTTAAGTTGGTGTACTGGTACTGAACCGGTTTGTCTTCTTTTTCACAACTTAAAAGCAGGGTAGTCATGGTAAGAGCTAGAATCTGAAGTTTCATTTTAAATAATTAATGGGTGATTGTGTGCAATGTACAATGACATACAACTATAGTCATCCGTTGCATGTTACATAAATTTTTTAAATTCATTATCTAAACATTACTGTTTATGTCTAATGTCAGTTTGCCATCTTATGATGTTCAAAAATATCAAACGCCTACTGGTCAGCAATTGACTTGTAAAGGCTGGATACAGGAAGCCGCCATGCGCATGTTGCTCAATAACTTAAATCCGCAGGTAGCTGAAAAGCCGGAAGAACTAATTGTTTATGGAGGAAGAGGAAAGGCTGCAAGAAATTTTAAAGCGCTGGATGATATATTAGCTGCCCTGAAGATCTTAGAAAATGATGAATCATTACTAATCCAGAGCGGCAAGCCGGTCGGCATCATGAAAACACATAAAGATGCACCAAGGGTGTTGATCTCCAACTCGCAGCTGGTACCCAAATGGGCCGACTGGCAGCATTTTGACGAACTGGAGAAGAAGGGGTTGATGATGTATGGGCAAATGACCGCCGGTAGCTGGATCTATATTGGTTCGCAAGGAATTGTGCAAGGTACCTATGAGACGTTTGCAGCATTAGCCAATCAACATTTTGGAGGCACGCTAAAAGGTAAGCTTTGTGTAACAGCTGGCCTGGGTGGCATGGGTGGCGCACAGCCCCTGTCCATTACTATGAATGAAGGTGTTTGCCTGGCAGCAGAAGTAGAACGTTGGCGCATTGAAAAGCGTTTGGAAACTGCTTATTGCGACGTCATGATCGAAGACATTGACGAAGCGATCGACCGAGCCTTGCAGGCAAAGCAAAAAGGAGAGGCTCTCTCCATCGGTGTTGTGTGCAATGCCGTTCATTTATTAGAAAGGCTGGTGCAACGGTCGGTTGTCCCGGATGTATTGACCGACCAGACTTCAGCTCATGATCCCCTGGTCGGTTACTGGCCGCATGAAATTTCTCATGTATTAGCTAAGACTTTGCGGGAAGAAAACCCTGACCAGTACCTGGAATATGCTTATCATTCCATGTACCGGCATGTAGAGCTTATGTTGCAATTACAAAAAATGGGAGCGATCACCTTTGATTATGGAAATAATATCCGTGCAAGGGCAAAAGAGATGGGACTGGAGCATGCATTTGATTTTCCTGGTTTTGTCCCGGCTTACATACGTCCTCTTTTTTGTGAAGGGAAAGGACCCTTCCGTTGGGTGGCATTGAGTGGAGACCCCCAGGATATTGCTGTTACGGATGAAGTGATCAGCAGTTTATTTCCCGAAAACCAATCCCTGCAGCGATGGTTACACTTAGCCAAAGAAAAGATCTCCTTCCAGGGATTGCCTGCCCGTATTTGTTGGCTTGGGCAGGGTGAAAGGGAGAAGGCCGGGTTGGCATTCAACGAACTGGTAAAAACGGGTAAGGTAAAAGCCCCGATCGTTATTGGACGAGACCACCTGGATACGGGCTCTGTGGCTTCGCCTAACCGCGAAACAGAAGCCATGCTGGATGGCAGTGATGCTGTGGCTGACTGGCCGATCCTTAATGCATTGGTGAATACAGCCGGTGGGGCCAGTTGGGTCAGTTTGCATCACGGTGGTGGGGTAGGTATGGGGTACAGCATCCATGCCGGTATGGTGATCGTTGCAGATGGAACGGATGATGCGGCTGAACGGCTAAGAAGGGTATTAAGAAATGATCCTGGCATGGGAGTGATCCGTCATGCAGATGCCGGCTATGAGGAGGCAAAGGAAACGGCGAAGATGTTTGGGTTGGATGTTGAAGAGAGGATTCATTCTTGAAGGGTGAATGAGGAATGGGGGAATGGTCGGTGACATGATTAAACTCATAAAGAAGATGTTTTGCTCTTTTTAGCTTTGCGGCATTTTTTGAAAGATTATGAGCAGAAGAGCAGAATTATTGGCCCCTGCGGGGGGCTTTGATTCCCTGATGGCAGCCATTCAGGGTGGTGCAGATGCGGTATATTTTGGTGTTGAGCAACTGAACATGCGTGCCCGTGCGACCATGAATTTTACAACTGAAGACCTGCCAAAGATTGCCGCTATCGCTAATGAGCACAAGATCAAAACTTATTTAACACTTAATACAACTGTATACGACCATGACCTGGCATTGGTAAAGCGTATTTTGCAATCAGCAAAAGATGCCGGTATCACTGCCGTTATAGCCTCTGACCAGGCTGTCATAGCATCCGCCAGGAGCATCGACTTCACAGTACATATTTCTACACAGGTCAATATTACCAATATAGAAACTATAAAGTTCTATGCGCTTTTTGCAGATGTGATGGTATTGTCACGCGAGCTTAGCCTCCGCCAGATGAAAGCTATTTGCGATGCTATAGAACAGGAACAGATCAAAGGTCCTTCGGGAGCATTGATCAGGATAGAGGTGTTTGCACATGGCGCTTTGTGCATGGCTATTTCAGGAAAGTGTTACTTAAGCCTACATACCCATAATGCTTCAGCCAACCGTGGTGCCTGTGTGCAAAACTGTCGTCGCCGTTATTCGGTAACAGACCTGGAAGAGGGGCATGAACTGGAAATTGACAATGAATACATTATGTCTGCGAAAGACTTATGTACCCTGCCTTTCCTGGATCAATTACTCCAAACAGGAGTGCTGGTGATGAAGATCGAAGGAAGAGGAAAGGGTGCAGATTATGTGAAGACGGTGACGCAGTGTTACCGGGAGGCTATAGATGCTTATTATTCAGGGTGCTTTGACCAGGAGCAAGTAGCTTCCTGGATGGAAAGGCTGGAATCTGTTTTCAACAGGGGCTTTTGGAGTGGCTACTACTTGGGGCAGCATTTGGGTGAATGGACAGATGCTCCGGGTTCAAAGGCTACTCAAAAAAAGATCTATATCGGTAAAGGCAACCATTACTATCCTAAGATCGGCATTGCAGAATTTGATATAGAAGCTTATCCTTTACAGGTTGGTGATAAAGTAATGATCACCGGGCCAACAACTGGCGTAGTTGAAACTGTTATAGAATCATTGCATGTGAATGATGGCGGTGCAGCAGACATTGCCCAGAAAGGAGACAGGTGTGCGTTCCCGTTGCCGGTGCCTGTACGAAACTCGGATAAATTGTATAAAATAGTAAATGTGTAACGAATGCCTCTGATCATTCACCAAAGGGAAAAGTGTATTGGTTGCAATTATTGTGTGGAGATTGCCCCGGAGCAATGGCGCATGTCGAAAAAGGATGGGAAAAGTGTTCTTTTAGGTAGTGTCAATAAGAAAGGATTCTGGTCTCTAAAGATCAGTGATATACAAGCCGAAGCGAATGAAAAAGCAGCCTTGTCGTGTCCTGTTAAAGTGATACAGGTGCGTTAGTGTACAGCAATCTGTTCTTTTATCAATTGGTAATTTTCTTCATCAAAGCAAACAAAGATCACTTTATCGATACTTGTTTCGAGTCCCAGGACTTCTGTAACCGTATTTACTGCAATGATGGCTGCTTTATCTTTCGGGAAACCATAAACGCCAGTGCTGATGTTGGGAAAGGCTATTGTTTTGCAGTTGTTTTCAACAGCGACGCTCAGTGCGTTTTTATAGCAGTTTGCCAGTTTTTCGCTTTCTCCATTATGGCCCCCATGCCATACAGGGCCTACAGTGTGTATGACAAACTTTGCAGGCAGTCTTCCTCCGGTAGTGATCACAGCTTCCCCGGTTTTGCATCCACCTTGACGTGCGACGATCATTTTGCATTCTTCCAGTATTTCCGGCCCTCCTGCACGGTGAATGGCGCCATCTACACCACCTCCGCCCATTAGTGATGAATTCGCGGCATTTACAATAGCATCCACGGTTACTTTGGTAATGTCGCCTTTGATGACTTCAATTTTATTTGCCATGATTCATATTTTTTTATTATCCAGGTACAACCTGACTACCTGCATTGTTAAGAAAGGACGTAGTTCTAATTGATTGGTTAAGACAATGGCCGTTAGTTTTCTTCCCGGTAAACGCACAATATCTGAAAGAGCCGGACCTCCGCTATGGCCGGTAGCTTTTTCATCTTTGAATTTATCTACAATCCAGCCCACTCCAAATGGAGCAGTTTGTCCATTACGTAGTTGGGCTGCAGTCCACATTTTTTCTGCAAACTCTGGTTGTAAAAGCGTATTCTTATCTAAAGCGATCGCCCATTTGGCAAGGTCATTAATGGATGAAAAGATGCCACCGGCAGGGTATGTCCATTGGGGGAACATCATCGAAAAAATGCGCTGCTGATGCCTGGTTGAATCCCATTTATAAACTGTAGCTGCGAAAGGGATGGTGTCATAAGTCCGGTAAATAAAATCCTGCTCCATATTATTGAACCGAGTATGCTTCATACCTAACTTATCTAATAATCTTTCAGAAAGGAATTGCTGAAAGGGCATGCCTGATAGTTTTTCAATCAATTGCATCACAACAGCATAGTCTCCTCCGGCATATACAGTTTTGGTGCCGGGCGCAAAATCCAGGGGCCGTGCTACTGCCGTATCCAGGGCCTCTTTATCGTTTTTAAAATCAATCTTCAGTCCTAACAGGTCGACTATACCTGATTGGTGTGCCAGGAGATCTATTATCCTCAGGTCATCCCAAGAGCCAGGCAGTTCAGGTAAAAACTTTTTTACTTTATCATCCAGTTGAAGTTTACCTTCCTGCACTAATGTCATAAAAGCCGTAGCGGTAAGGAGTTTGGTAGTAGATGCGAGTTGAAAGGAGGTGTTGGGCGTATTTTTTATATTATATTCAATGTTAGCTTTTCCGTAGGTTTTTAAGTAAATCACTTTGCCGTTTTCAATAAGTGCCACCGAGAGTGCGGGTATCTTGTAGGTAGCTATCTGATGCTGGAGAAAGGTGTCAATTTGATGATATTGTGACTTAATCTCCGTAAATGGAATCAACAAGATGCATATGTTCAAAAAGAATGATAATGAAAGCGAGTTTCGCATAACGTAAAGCTTTATATATTGGCAGCAACGTGATAATGATTAAAAAGGGTGTTTAGCCATTTAGAATCCTAACATCAGTAAGATTCCTAAGTTAGAAAAAGTATATTGCAGTATGACTAAAGATGAAGAAAAATTTTTACATAGGGCCATCGAATTATCACGTCAAGGTATGCAGAACCATAAGGGTGGTCCATTTGGCTGCGTGATCGTAAAAGATGGTCAAATCATAGGTGAAGGCTGCAATGAAGTGCTCCAGGAAAATGACCCTACGGCGCATGCTGAGGTTGTTGCGATCAGGAATGCCTGTAAAAATTTGGGTAGTTTTCAACTAACGGATTGTGATGTTTACAGCAGTTGCGAACCTTGTCCCATGTGCCTTGGTGCGATTTATTGGGCAAGACCCCGCAGGGTCATATTTGCCAACACCAAAGGTGATGCTGCTGCTATAAATTTTGATGACCAATTCATCTATGATGAAATAGAAAAAGAATCCATTCAACGGGTCATTCCTTTTATTCATTTTCCACAGCAATCTGCATTGGATGTATTTAGAGATTGGATGGACAAGGAAGAAAAGTTAGTTTATTAGCGGAAGCGTTCAGTTCATCCTATAAATACAGGGTTTTAACCGTCGAATCAACGGTTATGTTTACTTTTGCGCCCATGTTTTTTGCAGCTACAGTCGCTCCAAGGCGTGAAAGAGTAATTACCGCGGTTTTCTTTTTCTTATCTGGTCTTGTTGCCGCTACTTGGTCTTCCCGGATCCCAGATGTGCAACACCATCTTCAATTGAATGATGCCCAGTGGGGAAGGGTATTGTTTACTATTTATGCTGGCTTGATCTGTGGATTGCCCATTTCCAGCTGGTTAGTTTCCCGTTTTGGATCCCGTACGATCATGGTGACAGGGGGGATTATTTATTCTTTGGTACTTGGTATTCTTGGTATTGCCGATAGTACATGGCAGTTGGTCCTTGCCTTGTTTTTGTTCGGATTTTCAAGGAATCTCTTTAATATTTCTGTGAACACTTCTGCGGTTGAAGTACAACAGTTGTACAATAAGCCTATTATTTCCACTTTTCATGGATTGTGGAGCCTGGCCTGCTTTGTTGCTGCAGCTATTGGTTCGATTATGATCGCACAGGATGTTTCAACCTGCATTCATTTCTTCATCATCGCTGTCTTTTGTGCCTTGATGAGTTATGCATTTAAAAACAATCAACAGCCTGGTTTGAACGATGCTACAGAAAATCGCCCCCTTTTTGTGAAGCCAGATCGATACCTTTTGCTTTTGGGTGCCATTACTTTTTGCAGCATGCTTTGCGAGGGCGCCATGTCGGATTGGACTGTAAGTTATTTTGAAAGGATCGTTGGTGCAGATAAGAACTCTATTACCGTAGGCTATACTTCATTTATCGTTGCCATGACGATTGGCCGGCTCACGGGAGATAGGGTAGTGGCCAGGTTTGGTGCCATCAACGTGATTGCAGCTAATGGGCTTTTAATTGCTGCGGGTCTATTTATAGCTATTCTTTTACCTTATTTTTTTACAGCAGCCCTGGGCTTTTTATTGGTAGGGTTGGGGACTTCTATTATGGTGCCCCAGGTGTATAGCCTGGCATCGAGATCCAAAAAAATGAAAGCCAGCTATGCCATTGCCTCTGTTACTTTTATCGGATATATTGGCTTTTTGATAGGCCCGGTGATGGTAGGTTCTATTTCTGAAGCATTTGGTATGCAATGGTCATTTGCCCTGATTGCTGTACTTTGTATGAGTATTTGTTTCCTGACTGCCAAGGTGAAAAAGCTTGGCACTAAAAAAGATTAATTCAATAAAAGCTAGGACATGGCAACAATTCACCTCATCATAAAAGGTATAGTGCAGGGCGTTTTTTACCGCGCTACAGCAAGGGATGAAGCTGAAAAGTTAGGACTAACAGGATGGATTAAAAATACGCCCGAAGGTTATGTAGAGGCCGTTGTTAATGGCCGCCAGGATGATATTGACCGTTATATTGCCTGGTGTTGGAAAGGGCCTTCCAGGGCAAAGGTTGAATCTGTTGAAACTAAGGTCTTACAGGAAGAGCGATTTGATGGATTTCAGATTGTTAGGGGATAATTGCCTGTATTGCATGCATTCAGGCATCTTCACCATCTGTGATTTCACTACCTACCTGTTCATTACTTTGTTCTTTTTCCTGATTGAAGCCGGTTTGTTGAACATTCTCGTTAGCCCTGGGGTTGGGATTAACAGCAATTTTTTGTTGTTCTGTTTGTTGCTGGTTGCGCTCGTTTTGATTTTGCTCTTCCGAGTATTGTTTTCTTTCGTTCATAAATGTTGATTGATTAAAATTGCAATTCCTTGTACAGGCCTTGCAGGTCGATTTTATCTAAGTAAGGCTGAAGACCATCAGTGGCTTGAAAGCTCCGGAAAAATGCTGATTTACCTGAAGATGTTATAAAGTAGACTTCCACATAAAAAGAGCTTAATTGGTAAAGCATGATGTGGTAGGGTCCAAGTGTACGTTCATCAAGAAAACTGCCGCGTTTTAAAAGAAGCTTTTGCTGCTGGGCCTGGTTGAGGAGGTTGAATGATTGGAACGTCATATGTAAAAGCTTTGTTAACAATTTACGAACAATTCTGGTGCCACGGCTCAGATATGAAGAAAATATAGCATTTAAGCTGTGCTGTAGCCCTTATAAAGTCAATCTGAGGAAACTTATCCATAAAAATTCTAATCAATCACCCAGATATTCCATCTCAATTGCTATCAGCCTTATGAATGAGTAATACCTTGCCCAAAGCTTTTCATAATTATATTGCAGAAAACATTTTAAATGAAACTTCGGTTCATCATTCCTTTTCTATTACTCTCCTTGAACAGTATGGCTCAATCGTTCCATTTATTTATTGGTACTTATACAGGTACCGGCAGTAAGGGTGTTTATGTTTACCGTTTTCATTCAGGAAATGGTGATGTAGAAGCGATCAGTAGTACAGATAGCCTTGATAATCCATCATACCTGGCTATAGCGCCAGGCGGTAAATATATTTATGCCGTAAATGAAGTAGATGTCAGGGATACCGGGTTTATTTCGGCCTTTGCTTTTGATCCTGTTTCCGGAAAACTAACCTTCCTCAATCGTCAGCCAACCGGCGGCGTACATCCCTGTTATGTAGCTATAGATCAAACTGGCAAGTGGGTATTAGCCGGAAATTATACAGGCGGAAGTTTATCGCTTTTACCAGTTAATAATGATGGATCATTGTTACCGCCCGGTCAGACCATTCAACATACGGGAAGTAGTGTGAATAAACAACGCCAGGAAAAGGCGCACGTTCATTCCACTGTATTTTCACCTGATGACAAATTTGTTTTTACCCCGGATTTAGGCATGGATAAGGTCATGATCTACAGGTTTGATCCTAAAGCAAAGGCGATGTTGAAACCAGCTGCACAACCCTTTGCGGCCAGTGTTGCCGGTAGCGGGCCAAGGCATTTTACATTTCATCCCAATAAGAAGTATGCATACCTGATTGAAGAAATGAGTGGTACTGTTGTGGCCTACGGTTACAAGGATGGGAAATTAAGCTTTCTGCAGCGTATAGCTACGCACCCGGCAGATTATAAGGGTGCAATCGGCAGTGCCGACATCCATATTTCTCCTGACGGTAAGTTCTTGTATGCATCAAACCGTGGTGATGAAAATACAATCACCATTTTTTCAGTTGATGGGAAAACAGGAAAACTGCAGTTAAAAGGGTACCAATCTACTTTAGGTAAAACGCCAAGGAACTTTATGATTGATCCGACAGGTCATTATTTATTAGTGGCCAACCAGGAAACGAATAATATTGTGATTTTTAAAAGAGATCAGCAAACAGGCTTGCTTCAGCCTACTGGTAAGCAGATTGAAATTCCCAAACCAGTATGCCTGAAAATGTCTGCGATCAAATAAGGGGTTAAAATCCTTTTAATCCTTCAGAAAAATCGTGGTATTACAAGGTTATTCCTTACTTTTGCACCCCGTTTACAAAACGGTTATTGCCTGAAGAGGCCCGAAAAGTTTCCAGCCTGAGCCGGAACGCCTCAAGGGTATCATCGAAATCGCATTAATAAAATGCCTAAGGTTAAAACTAACTCCAGTGCAAAAAAGCGTTTTAAAGTAACTGGAACAGGAAAAATCACTCACCAAAAGTCTTTCAAACGTCACATTCTGACTAAAAAATCTAAGAAACGGAAACGTGCTTTAGGAAAAGACGGCTTAGTAGCTAAAGCAAACTTAGACTTTGTTCAACGTCTATTGAGGCTGAAATAAGCTAACATTTAAGTTGTTCTTAAAAACTAAATCGTAAACCGTAAATTTAAAATTATTCAGATATGCCACGTTCCGTTAACGCTGTAGCTTCAAGAGCTCGCAGAAAAAGAATCTTAAAACAAGCCAAAGGCTTCTATGGCAAACGTAAAAATGTATATACCGTTGCCAAAAACGTTGTAGAAAAAGGTATGACCTATAGCTATGTAGGTCGTAAATTAAAGAAAAGAGAATACCGCCAGTTGTGGATCGCCCGTATCAATGCGGCTGTTCGCGAAGAGGGCTTAACGTACTCTCAGTTCATCAACCTGCTGAATAAAAAAGGAATCGGTCTTGACCGTAAAGTTCTGGCTGACCTGGCTATGAACAATCCTGAAACCTTCAAAGGTTTGATCGCCCAGGTAAAATAATGAACGCACTGTTCACAAGATATAAAGCCACCTCAAAAATGTGAGGTGGCTTTCTTTTTTATATATGTAGAACTTTTACTTTTGTAAGTCTCAAAGGCGATTAGTAGTAGCTGTTATCAAAATAGAGCTGAAAGCTAATTGGCCATGGACCATACTCAATAAAAAATTGTTTACTGAACAACCCATTCAATTTCAATGACGAATTCCTACTTCGGCCTCGTTGAGCAAACTTTCAATTTCCCACAGGAAGGTTTACAATTAAAAGATGGTTACCTGCAGTTTAATGGTCTTGATATAAAAGCGCTTATTGATAAATATGGTACGCCGATGAAGCTTACCTATTTGCCCAAAATAGGCATGCAGATCAATAAGGCAAAGCAAATGTTTGCAACAGCTTTCAAGAAGCACAAGTACGAAGGGACTTATAATTATTGTTATTGTACCAAAAGTTCTCATTTTTCTTTCGTTGTGGAAGAAGCTTTGAGGCATGACATACACCTGGAAACTTCCTTTGCTTATGACATAGAAATTATCAAGAAGCTGTATGAGAAAAGGAAGATAACAAAAGATATATTTATTATTTGTAATGGCTTCAAACAAAAAAGCTATACCCGCCGTATTGCTCAATTGATCAATGGGGGCTTTAAAAATGTGATTCCTGTTTTAGATAATAAGGAAGAGTTGCAGGCTTATCGCAAGTCAATCAAAGAACCATTTAAATTAGGGATCCGGGTAGCCGCAGAGGAGGAGCCTACCTTTCCTTTTTATACTTCACGATTGGGCATCAGGGCGAAGGATATCCTGGAGTTTTATGTCGACAATATTGAAGGTTATGAGGATAAGTTCCAGCTGAAAATGCTTCATATCTTTTTGAATAAAGGAATCAAGGATGATATTTACTACTGGTCAGAACTGAACAAGGTGATCAACCTTTATTGCCAGTTGAAAAAAATATGCCCTGAACTGGATTCAATTAATATTGGCGGAGGTTTCCCTATAAAGCATTCCCTGGCCTTTGAGTATGACTACCAATTCATGATCAATGAAATTGTAAGTAACATTAAGGCTGCCTGCAAACGCAATAAGGTTCCCATGCCCAATATCTTCACAGAATTTGGAAGCTTTACAGTCGGGGAAAGCATGGCCCATATTTATAGCGTGATTTCCCAGAAAACGCAGAACGAACGTGAGATATGGTACATGATCGACTCTTCGTTTATTACAACTTTGCCGGATACCTGGGGTATTGGTGAAAAGTTTTTGATGTTACCTATTAATAAGTGGGACCAGGAGTACCAGCGGGTGGTTTTGGGTGGCATTACCTGCGACAGTCATGATTACTATGATTCTGAAGAGCACATCAATGAGGTGTTTCTGCCTAAAGTTGTAGGTGATGAGCCTTTGTATGTGGGCTTCTTTCATACGGGGGCTTACCAGGACCAGATCAGCGGTTATGGCGGCATCAAGCACTGCCTCATACCTTCACCAAAACACATTATTGTAGAGCATGACAAGAATGGCAAACTGATTGACTGGGTGTATGCTAAGGAGCAGTCAGCGCAGAGTATGTTGAAAATTCTTGGATATATTAAGTAATGAAAAAGCCCCGATAATCCGGGGCTTTTTCATTACTGTCTTTTACCACCTAAGACCTTGTCTTTGGCATCATCGAATTTTTGCCTGTTCTCTGATGGGCTTTGGCCTTTGGGTATTGATGGTCTTGTGCTCACTGAACCACTCCTGCCGCCTCTGTTATATTGTTCACTATTGCTGCTCCTGTTGTTATGACCTCGATTATAATTATAGGGATTATTATATACGCCATAAGGGCTATAACCGTAGCCATAACCATTCGGACTTATTTGGTATAATTGACCGGTATATGGATCCCTTTCCAGCACAATCGTATTGCCGTAATAAGGATTTTCGTAATAAACGCGTCTGCCTGAAGGGTCATCCCCATATTCACCTGAAGCATCCCTCACGGTAGTACAGCTTGCCATCACAACCATCAATACAACAATTACCGCCATTGGTAATAATTTGAAATACTTCATGATTTATTATTTTATTACTTTGAAGGACAAGAAGTTAGCCGGAAATCCTTAAAGAATTCTTATATGCGTAACCTTTTGTTGATCTTAACACTTATGTACGTTAAAGCCAATGCCCAAACCGGGGAGGAGCAAGTAAAACAAGCTGTTTCCAACCTTTTTACAGGTATGCGGAATGCGGATACTAACCTATTACGGTCGGTATTTGCACCAGGAGCTAGTTTACAGACAGTTTCTAAGAATAAGGAAGGGCAAACTGTCGTACGTTCCGAAAATATAGACGAGTTTATTTCGTTCACTGCCAAGCCTCACCAGGAGGTTTATGATGAAAGGATCAGCTTTGATGTGGTCAGGATTGATGGAGACCTGGCTACTGTGTGGACTCCTTATCAGTTTTATGTAGGAACCAAATTCAGCCATTGCGGAGTGAACTCTTTCCAGTTGGTGCGCTTAAAGGGGGTGTGGCAAATCCAGTATATCATTGATACAAGGCGAAAGGACAATTGCAACTGATCCATAAATAGGCAAATAAAAATCCGGAATTCAGAAGATCCTTATTTGAACTGGTTCTCTGAATTCCGGATTCTATTTAAAGCTGTACAATTAATTTGTTTTCAGCCTGTATTTTTTGTTTACTCTTGGACTGTTGAAGTAACGGTTCAGTTGTTCTTCAGTCATTTCATTGGTGAGTTCTATTGGTACATCGATAAGTTGTACTTGTGTCTGTTTTAAATCTTCCTTCAACTTGGTTGTTTTTTTGGTGATGTCCCAATCTTTATCTCCCAATAAAGTATTGTCTCTCAGTAGATATTCAAGCCGTTTAATGGATGCACGGATGAGCGCTGCCTGGTTTTGATCAACCGTTTTGTTTGGCACAGAAGCTTCCCTGATGGGAACCATAGACAGACCAATACTAGGTAAGATCTTTCCTTTATTCTGGAGGTTTTTGTCAGCAGATGTCGTCAGAACAGTTCCCGTTAGTGAGGTTGAAGCTGCTGTAAGGTCAAAGGTCGTGCGCAGTCCCTTTGTTTTTCTTAGCTTTTTATCTAATTGTAAAAAGGTGTACTTTAATTGTAAAACGTAGCGCTGGACATTTTTTGTTACCTGGTTATACTCTTCTTTGGCCAATGGGTAGTTGAGCGCGTCACGTACAATAATCCGTATTTGAGCAGTATCACGGTTTTGAAAACGCGTTGATCCAATAAAGTTTACCAATACAACTTTTTCCTTATTCGGATCAGTTTCCTTTACAAAATCATATTTGGGGGACCATTTAAACGAATCTCCGCATTTATCAACCTCTGTAAAGTTCGGCAGATTCATATTGGGAAGCGTAAAGATGTTTTCAATAGGAAAACTTCCTGTTTCACATAATACCTTGAATTCGATGGTGTCTCCTTCCTCTACAGTAATGGTACCATTAACCAGGGGCTTAACTTTAGAAGGAATGATCTCTGTACTATAAAATACAATGGAGAAATTGGTATCGATCTTTTCTTTGGGATCTGAAAGATTTTGAACACCAATATTGACTTTATAATTCTGGTCGTATTTTAGTCTTCCTGAAAGGAAATAGGATTTGTCTGCTTTAAAGCTCAGTGTTCCATTGTCCTTATTGATCTTCAAGCCTACAGGAGAATTCTTCAAATACCAGAAATAGTTCTCTGGATTCTTATTGATCTGCAGCTGGTAGGAAAGTGCAGAATCCACATGAAGCGTGAAAAAAGGATTCAGGTTTATGATGCGCAAAGAAGAGTCCGGATGATAGATCTGCATGGAATCATTTTGCGGCTTGGTAGTGGAATCAGGGATATCCGTTGTCGGAGCTTGGATTTCCTGTGCAAATGCCCATGAAAATGTAAGACTCGTAATAAATGCTAAGTATATCTTTTTCAACATTTTATGGAGGTTCTTCTGGTTTGATGCGCAAATTAATAAATAAGAAGCATAGGTTTTAAATTGTTGTTGAGCTAAAGGGTTGAAAATTTCTTAAAGTTATTGCTCACCTGCTCATATTAAAAAATAACCCCATCGTGGAAACGACGGGGTATAAACCAAAACCAACTGCTTATGAGAAAAATTATTGATTGTATATTATTGAACAGTGATCTGTTTCACAGGTTCTTTCACTTCCACTTTTTTAGGCAACTCTACTGTTAATACTCCATTCTTAAAATTAGCGCCGATCTTCTGGGTATCTATATTTTCATTAACGGTGAAAGTGCGTTTGAAGGTTTTAAACTCATATTCCTTCCTGATGTTTTTAACATTGTCTTTACCTTCTTCTGCTTTCCTTTCAGCTGAGATCGTCAACAAGTTCTTATCGAGGTCAATCTTAAATTCTTCTTTGTTAAAACCAGGGGCTATTACTTCCAATTGGTAACCAGTCTCAGATTCAGTAATATTGACCGGGACAAATGGCCTGAAATTCTTTACTGTGTTTTCTTGTAGTAAAGACGGAATTCCGTAAAAAAAGTCGTCTATCAAATTGTTAAAAGATTTTTGTTGCGGGCGATTAAATGTTCTTACTAGAGTCATAACTTGTTTTATTTAAGGTTTTTTAATTTTTTAAACAACATCGGATAATTTTCAAACGGTGTACCATAGCCTATTTCAGGTTTTTATACTGACTTTTTTTCATGTTTCATCATTAATTGCTGACAAAATGTTATAAATATGTGATGATATGGTACTATAAAGACAGTTTCATAACTTTGCAATTCAAAAAAGATTTCTATGTATCCAGCTGAAATAGTGCAACCCATGAAGGAAGAACTTACAGAGAATGGGTTTACAGAGTTATTAAGTAAAGATGAAGTTGAAAATCAGCTCAACCAGAAAGGAACTACACTGGTAATGATCAACTCGGTTTGTGGTTGTTCAGCCGGTTCTGCCAGGCCAGCTGTGTTGATGGCTGTTGCTAATGCAAATAAGAAACCTGACTTTTTAACGACATCGTTTGCAGGTTTTGACGTTGAAGCAGTGCAAACACTTCGTCAGCACATGATGCCTTATCCTCCATCTTCTCCGGCTATCGCTTTGTTTAAGGATGGTGAATTGGTTCATTTCATTGAACGTCATCAAATTGAAGGACGTCCGGCTCAGATGATTGCTCATAACCTGATCAGTGCTTTTGAGCAATTCTGCAACTAATATTTTACAGAAGGAATTGGGGTATTGGGACTGATGCATTTTGTGGAGGAATTTGGAGTTTATGTGTCATGAAAATCCTTCTCCCGATTCTCAATTCCTTCTTTTTCAATTTTTTATCAGGAATTTTTAATAGTTGTGTAATAAATTTTTTAAACGGATCGTTTAAACTCCAGATTCCAATCCGATCGTTTTCGGAACCGGGTTTCCAAACTCTTCTTCCCTTATTTATGTATCCAAACCTATATTACGCTTTTAAAGATCTTTTTGGCCTAGATGTCCCTCCTTTACGGTTTGTCAATTCTTTTGGTTTTTTTGTTGCTATTGCGTTTTTGGTCGCAGCAGCTTTGCTGGCCCACGAGTTGAAACGCAAAAGCAAACTAGGATTGCTTCAGCCGACTATTGTTGAGGTTATTGTTGGAGAACCTGCATCCTGGCGCGATTTGTTGATCAACTTCTTACTGGGTTTTGTGTTAGGGTACAAGATCCTGGCTTTGTTTTTCTTAAGTTCTGAAGCTACACAGGACCCGCAGGCTTTTATTTTTTCAAGTATGGGAAGTTGGCCTGCCGGGATCGGGCTGGGTTTGTTGTTTGCCGGGCTGAAATGGTGGGAAAAGAGAAAGACAAAGCTTGCAAAACCTGAAGTTAGAAAGGTGCGTATCTGGCCCCAGGACAGGGTAGGGGAGATTACGATTCTTGCCCTGGTGTTTGGTTTACTTGGTGCTAAAATGTTTGACATCTTTGAAAATTGGAGTGATTTCTTAAGACATCCTGCAGAATATATCTTTTCAGGTGGTGGGCTGACTTTTTATGGCGGTCTGATTTGTGCGGCTATTGCCATAATCACATATGCCCGGAAGCATCAGATTTCTGCGGCTCATCTGTCTGATGCCGTGGCTCCGGGTTTGATGCTCGCTTATGCGATCGGTCGGATTGGTTGCCAGGTGGCCGGTGATGGCGATTGGGGTATTCCCAGCACTGATCCAAAGCCTTTTAGCTGGTTACCCAATTGGATGTGGAGCTTTACCTATCCCCACAATGTAAATGAAGTGGGCGTTCCCATTCCTGGTTGTATTGGCCGTTTTTGCCACGAATTACCCATTGGACACTATCCCACGCCTTTCTATGAAACTATAGCCTGTACTTTGCTCTTTGCATTGCTTTGGTCTTTACGAAAAAAGTTGCAACCTGTGGCTGGTTCTCTTTTTGCAGTATATCTTTTTGTAAATGGCCTTGAAAGGTTTTTTATAGAAAAAATCAGGGTTAACAATAGGCTAGACCTATTAGGTTTTCATCCTACTCAAGCTGAAGTCATTTCATCCGGTTTAATGCTTGCTGGAATATTATTATGGTTTTACCTGCATAAAAAATATCAGGCCAGGGTAAAACAGGTATAGTATGCTTTTTGTACTAATATTTTGAGTAATCGGCTATGATTTTCAAAAGATGAATGTTATTTTTGCAGGTTTCCATGACTTTAACTAGCCATTCACAACTACCTGCAAACCAAGAATGTCTATTATTAGTTCATTTTTAAAACAATCAATATTATATTATGAGGCAGCTTAAAATTGCTACTCAGATTACGAACAGAGATTCTCAGGCGGTCGAGAAGTATCTGCAGGAAATATCCAAGATTCCAATGATCACGCCCGAAGAAGAAACTACTTTGGCTCAGCGCATCAAGATGGGCGACCAAAGGGCTTTGGATAAATTGGTTCAGGCCAACCTCCGTTTCGTAGTTTCAGTTGCAAAACAATATCAACACCAGGGTTTATCGTTAAGTGATCTGATTAATGAAGGAAACCTGGGCCTAATTAAAGCTGCTCAGCGTTTCGATGAAACCAAAGGTTTTAAATTCATTTCTTATGCTGTGTGGTGGATCCGCCAATCAATCCTTCAAGCTTTAGCTGAACAAGGACGTTTGGTTCGTTTGCCACAGAACAAAATCGGAACTTACAACAAAGCAAACAAAGCTTACATGGCTTTCGAACAGGAGCATGAAAGAGAGCCTAGTACTGAGGAACTGGCTGACATCCTGGAAATGAGCGAGACAGAAATTAATAACATTTTCCAAAGCAATACCCGTCATACTTCATTAGATGCTCCTGTGCACGAAGCTGAAGACGTGGCTATGGGCGATTTGTTGGAAGGAAGTGATGATACCGATGATGATGTGATGAAAGATTCGCTGAGAGCTGAAATTCGCCGGGTGCTCAAATCATTAAGTCCAAGAGAAGCTGAAATTGTAAATGCTTACTTTGGATTGGATGGTGAAAATGGTACCACCATCGAGCAAATTGGTCAGAAATATGATTTGACCAAAGAAAGAATTCGTCAGATTAAAGAAAGAGCAATCAAACGCTTACAAAAAGCCCGCTATAGTAATGCTTTGAAAGCTTACTTGGGCTAAACAGGCAAAAGTTTACTCAAAAAGCCCGGTCTAACCCCCGGGCTTTTTTGTTAATTACCCCCGCCTTATAGGGACCTTATAGAGATGTTATAGAGACCTTATAGAGACATTACTGCGGTGTAACTTCGTATGTATTCCATATCAACTGCGCTCTAACAGCCCACCAACTCCAAACCCCAAACTCATTTATCATCTATCATCTTACATCTCTCTTAATTAATTTCGCATATGATGTATGTGAAATACTTCATTTTACTATTCATTCTATTTGCACTGCTTAGTTGCGAAAAGTCCATCACTTTTGATTTGGACGAACCTGAGCCTAAGATTGTAGTGGAAGCAACTATTGAAAATGGTGTTGCACCAAGAGTTGTTTTAACCAGATCTATTGATTATTTCTCCAGTATCAGTCCGGAGGTCCTGGCTTCCAGCTTTATTCATGGTGCAAGCATTTCAGTCTCCAATGGAACTAAGACCCACCAGTTAAAAGAATATTCGATGCCCTTAGATAGTGGCTATGTGTTTTATTATTATTCAATCGATTCATCGAATTTGCAGACGGCTTTTGTTGGTACGTTAAAAACGAAGTATTCTTTACATATTACTCATGAAGGAAAGGTGTTCGATGCAACCACTACAATCCCGGATATTACCAAGAAAATAGATTCCGTATATTGGGTACCAGCCCCGCCATCTGCCGACAGTAATAAAGTAGTCGTTAGAGTAAAAGCTACTGATCCCCAGGGGTTTGGTGATTATATCCGCTATTTTACCAAAAGGAACAGTGAACCTTTTTTACCTCCGTACAATTCAGTTTTTGATGATTATGTGATTGATGGAACTACTTACGAACTGCCCCTGGAACCCGGAACTGATCGAAATGAAAAGCGTGAAGAAGATGAAGCTGCCTTTTTTAATCGCGGGGATACTGTAACATTGAAGATCTGCAATATCGACAAACCAACTTATGAGTTCTGGCGAACCATGGAATATAGTTATGCTTCCATTGGAAATCCTTTTGCTTCACCGGTAAAAGTAACAAGCAATATCAGCAACGGCGCATTGGGCTACTTTGGTGGTTATGCTGCCCAGTACTTCAGGTTAACGATCCCTAAATAATAAGTTAGCTTACATTTACCTAAATTCGCACCCTCAAGAAAGATTAAAGAATGGACAATACTTCAACAGAAAGAGTAAACTGTTTGATTATAGGTTCGGGCCCTGCGGGCTATACGGCTGCCGTTTACGCGGCCCGTGCCAATTTGAAACCTGTTTTATACCAGGGAATACAGCCTGGCGGACAGCTGACCATTACCACTGATGTGGAAAATTATCCTGGTTTTCCGGAAGGTATCCAGGGGCCAGAATTGATGATTCAATTTGAAAAGCAAGCCATGCGTATGGGTGCCGATATCCGTTATGGATTGGCAACTAAGGTTGATTTCTCGCAACAGCCGTACAAAGTATGGATCGATGATGAGAAGATAATTGAAGCTTACGCAGTCATTATTTCCACTGGTGCATCTGCAAAATGGTTAAACCTGGAAAGTGAACAGCGTTTGAATGGGTATGGCGTGAGCGCCTGTGCCGTATGTGATGGCTTCTTTTTCCGTGGAAAAGAAGTTGCCATAGTTGGTGCCGGTGATACCGCAGCAGAAGAAGCTTTATACCTGTCCAAATTATGTACTACGGTTCACATGATCGTCCGTCGTGATGAAATGAGAGCTAGTAAAATCATGCAGGATAGAGTAAAGAATGCTTCCAATATTAAAATTTACTGGGATTCGGAAACTGAAGAAATATTAGGCGAGAAGACTGTTGAAAGTGTTCGGATTAAAAACAAAAAAACAGGAGAGCATACTACTATTCCGATCAAAGGCTTTTTTGTTGCGATTGGGCATCAACCCAATTCAGAGATTTTTAAGGAATGGCTGGATATGGATGAAGCTGGTTACATCAAAACCATCCCTGGTACCTCTAAAACAAACATTGAAGGTGTTTTTGCCAGCGGAGATGTGCAGGATAAAATTTACCGTCAAGCAGTAACCGCAGCTGGAAGTGGTTGCATGGCAGCTTTGGATGCTGAAAGATACCTTTCAGAGAAAGGTTATCATTAACAATAATATTAGCTATGGCAGGGTGGATGACCGTTGAATTAAAGGGTTTACGTTTTTTTGCAGAACATGGCATGTATGCGGAAGAAAAAAAAGTTGGTAATGAATTTGAAGTAGATGTAATTGTAAATTATAAAGCACCTAAGAAAACAATTTCGTCAATAGAAGAAACTGTGAATTATGTAGAAATTTATCGCATACTTGAAGAAGAGTTCAAAGTAAGAAAGCTGCTTCTGGAAACGTTAGCCATGCAGATTTGTGATAAGATTCAACATGTTTTCCCGGATATCAGGAATATTTCAATATCTATTAAAAAGATTAATCCCCCCATTACAAACTTCACTGGTTATGTAGGCATTACTTACACTAAGGAATTTAAATAGCAGCTTTGAAGGTCGGGGCCATCAAAAGCATTGTTGAAATTGCTTTGAAATACAATCCCCAATATGGCCGTGCCCGGCATGTGTTGGGGATTGTATTAAAGTTTTTTCAGTTTCCACCTTCCACTTTTAATATATAGGAATGACAATGCCAGCATACAGCTCCAGTATAATAATTCTGAAGCCCATCCCCAGAAAATTGAAAGCTTATTGACCTCAAGTACTATATATACATAACTACAGTATAGGGTAATCGCAAATAATTCAATTAAAAAAGTAACCCTGCTGTTGCCCGTGCCCGTTACAGCATTGAGCCAGATGCTGGATACCGACATCAGGACCATGATTGTGGCCACCAGGCGTAGGACAGGAGTTCCTGCCCTGATAAATTCTTCATTTTGACCGTAGATGGAGAGATAGATCCCAGGGAATAAATTAAGCAATAGAGCTATGATCAGTGCAACGCTTAAACTAAGCAATGCAATTTTGTTGATCAAAGGAATGACCAATTCCTTCTTTCCCTGGCCAATCACATTGCTGACCATACTGTTTGTTGTTGAAGCAAAAGCCCAGATAAAAACCCCAAAGAAGCCAAATACGTTGCGCATTGTGTTGGAAACAGCCAGGCTGGTTGAGCCATGGTGCTCTATGAGTATATAAAAGAATACCCAGCTGATGATACTGATAGCGTGTTGGAAAACCAGTGGGCCGGAAATGTCTGCGATCAGTTTTGCATTGCGGCTGTCCCATTTCAAATCTTTGAATATTGCATACTGCCTTCCAATGCCTTTTTGATAGATCACAAGGAAAATGACAAACATTCCAAAGAACTCTGCAATTACAGAGGCAAATGCTGCACCATTGAATCCAAATGCAGGGAAACCCAATTTGCCAAAGATCAACGTATAATCAAAGAATACGTTTGCTGTTGCTTCTGCCACTGTGCCCGCTACCAGGTATTTGCTTTGGTTGGTACCCACCAGCAAAGCATTCCGCATCTGGTAAATATATAAGAAGGGCAAACCCCATATCCGTATCTGTAAGAACCTGATCGACATTTCAAAAGTTTCCTTTGAATGGATTGTTGTTCTTAAAATAACAGGTGCCAGGAAATAAGTGAGCAGGATCCCTGTTACAGCTATGAGCATGGAAACCAAAACACCCTGGTTGAATATTTTTCCAATGTCCCCGGGTTTGTTTTCTCCTGCCCGTCTTGATATTAAAGCCTGGAGACCATTATTGAGTCCATAACCAACACTAGCAAAAACCAGGTAATAAACTCCTGTTATGCTGGCAGCTGCCAAAGCCTGTTCGCTTAGGTGGCCGAGAAATACATTGTTGATAATAAAGTTGAATTGTGGCACCAACAGTGCCAAGCTAATTGGTAAAGCAATTTTTAAAATCTGTTTACGTGTAACATCTACCTGAAGCTTTTCCACCATATTCTACAAATACAAACAACGAAGTTAAAAGCAGTAAAAGAAAGAGTTCGTATTTTGCGACTCTTAAATCCAAGGATTTGCAAACATTTTTTGAAATTGGAAGTTATACTGATCTAAAAAATGAAGAGACTGTTTTGCTTTGGGAAATAGGAAGCAATTACAGTCTAATTTCACTGTGGACAGAGGATGTAACTGCTTGCCATTATATCCAGGGCAGCATGTTTGATGAATTGGAAATGGAAAAAAGTATCATTGATATTTTCGCTCCTTATAAAGAAGCGGATCTGAAATATAAAAAGACGGTTATCTGTTCAGCTTTTCCTGATGCTTTGCTTGTACCCCGTAAATTTTTTGCGCAGGATAGTAACTTATTGGAACAGGTATACGGTGTACAGTCCAATGGGCAATTTTATGACTTTGCTGGACAGTGGCAATTAGTGAACTTTTATTCTATACCCGGATCAGTACTGCAGTTTTTGAAAGAACAATTTCCTGCTGCCTCATTCCGTCATATTTATACTCCTTTTTTAAAAGCTCCCAATGATGTTGATGCGCCGGAACAAATTGGTGTTCATTTTTTAAATAAGCAGTTTAGGGTTATGGTGAAGAAGGAGAACAATTTATTATTGATGCAGGTCTATACTTTTTCTGCCCCAATGGACGTCGTCTATTATCTTCTGAAAATTTGTAAGGAATTCGAATTATCGCAGGATCAAACATATATTACTTTGTCTGGCTTTATTGAAGCAGATTCTGCTTTGTATAAAGAAATATATCAATACTTTACTAACGTGGCCTTTGCGAAGCATAGCGGGGTTGATATGCCTGGGCATGATTATCCTCACCACTACTTTACATCACTTCATAATCTTGCAGCATGCGTATCATAAGTGGTTACCTGGGCGGTAGAAGAATCAGCCCGCCAACAAAAATGCCTCATACACGTCCTACTACGGATATAGCAAAAGAAGGCTTGTTCAATATTTTGCAAAACAATATTGATTTTGAAGAAATAAAGACCTTGGATCTTTTTGGAGGTACAGGTAGTATCAGTTATGAACTGGCTTCAAGAGGCGCAAGTGATCTGACTATAGTAGAAAAAGACCCCCAGATGTTTGCTTTTATTAAAAAGAACGCTGAGGCTTTACAACTGGAAAACTTCAAGGTTGTAAAATCTGAAGTGTTTAAGTTTATGGAAGGATGCAGGGAACAATTTGATTTTATTTTTGCAGGCCCACCTTATGCCTTAACTACTATAGATGAACTGCCAAGGATGGTTTTTGAAAAGAAATTATTGAAACCTGGCGGGCTTTTCGTTTTGGAGCATACACCAAGGAATGACTATAAGGATTTCCCATTCTTTAAAATGGCGCGCAATTATGGAACAACCATATTCTCTTTCTTTACTTTGGAAGAAGATAAGGAGGGGTAATCAATGCTAAAACGTGAAGTCAGGAAATTATATCGTGAAAAAAGAAAACATTTATCTTCTTCGGAGCAAATGAAGTTGGATGATTTAATGTTGATTCAATTTCAAAAGCTTGATTTACCGTTCTTATCATATGCCCTTAGTTTTTTTCCCATTGAGGAAAAACATGAGGTGAATACCTTCATTTTTACTGCTTATTTACAGTTCAGGAATCCAGGATTGCATATAGCCTATCCCAGGACAGACTTTTCTAACGACCAGATGCAAGCGATTTTGGATAAAAGTGAAAATTTCGCCCGTAATGCTTATAATATATATGAACCCGTATCCGGAGAAGAAGTGGCACCTCAACTACTTGATTTAGTGCTGGTTCCCCTATTAGCTTGTGATCAAAGTGGAAACAGGCTGGGATATGGCAAAGGTTTCTATGATCGCTTTTTAAAATTATGCCGTCCGGATTGTCTTAAAGTTGGTTTATCTTATTTTGAACCAATTCAGGTAATTACGGATACAGATGAATTTGATGTACCTTTAAATTACTGTATTACACCGCAAAAGGCCTATGTTTTCTAATTGGTTTTTAAAATCGTTTCGCATTTTACTGCTTCCTTTTGCTTTTTTGTATGGCTTGGTCATCATTATCAGGAATTGGCTATACGATAAAAATATTTCCCGCTCCACAACCTTTGCTTTGCCACTCATTTGTGTTGGGAATCTTTCTGTTGGTGGAACTGGAAAGTCGCCAATGGTGGAATTGCTAGTTAGAAAGTTGAAAGATCGTTTTAAAGTGGCAACATTAAGCAGGGGGTATAAACGTAAGACCAAAGGGTATGTATTAGCTTCAGAACAAACCACATCTATTGAGATTGGCGATGAGCCGATGCAGTTTCACCGTAAGTTTCCAGGTATTCCGGTTGCCGTAGGTGAGGAACGCATTGTTGCTATCCCGCAGTTGTTACACGACCGCCCGGAATCTGAAGTAATTATTTTGGATGATGCTTTTCAACATAGAGCTATCAAGGCTGGCCTGAATATCCTGCTTACAGATTATAATAATTTATTTACACGTGACTTTTATCTTCCAACCGGGGATCTCAGGGATAGTCGCAGTAGTTATAAGCGGGCTGATATCATCGTTGTCACTAAATGTCCTTCAAATTTTTCAGAAGAGGAACGGATGTCAATAGCTGGGGAAATAGAGCCTTTGCCGCACCAGCAGATTTTCTTTGCTAATATAACCTATGGTAATCCATATCATATTATTAATGGTACGGAGATCTCATTTTCCGAACAAACTGAAGTATTGTTGGTAACAGGAATTGCTAATCCTAAACCACTGAAGAAGTACCTGGAAGAATGTAGTCGGACCTACTTCCAACTCCAGTATAGCGATCACCACATATTCACTATTGACGACTTTAATGAAATAACTGACCGCTTTGAGCACATTCATTCAGAAAATAAAATTATATTGACAACAGAAAAAGATGCTACCAGGCTTCTTAAGTTCTCACAGAGGATGGATGGCATGCCTTTTTATGTCATTCCTGTTGAGCATAGCATTTTATTTGGACAGGAAGAGGCTTTTACAAGAAGCATCATGGATTTCATAGAACATTTTGCAAAACCAATTTAACCATACATGGGCCGAAAACATTCATCAAAAAAGACACATAAGAAAAGGCATCCCGAAGTAGACTCATATATCGGAACGATGGAACTGACCCGCTCAGGAATGGGGTTTGTTATTGTTGATGGGTTGGAGTCAGATGTTTTGGTGCGCCCTTCAGATTTTAATACGGCCCTTCACGGGGATAAAGTGCGTGTGCAACTCCAGGTCAAGAGGGAAGGAAGGCGATTGCAAGGCGCTATTACAGAGGTGATTGAGCGAAAACAATCAGAGTTTGTCGGCAGACTGGAGATGAATAAAGGTTATGCATTCTTTGTTGCGGACTCTGACAAAAAAATGCCTGACATCTTTATCCCACAGGCAAAGTTTAATGATGCTAAGGAAGGAGATCGGGTAGTGGTCCGGCTGACCAAATGGGACCAGGATCCTGGTAGACGTCCGGAAGGAGAAGTCGTAACAGTTTTGAATGAACGGGCCAATGAGGTGGCTATGAAGGAATTGCTGCTTGAAAATGGTTTCCCACTCGAATTCCCTGATGAAGCCCTGGAAGAAGCTGCACGTATACCAGATACTATTCCTCAATCTGAAATTGAGCAGCGCAATGATATGCGGCATGTGCTCACTTTTACAATAGATCCTGTAGATGCAAAGGATTTTGATGATGCTTTATCCATACGGGTTTTAAAGAATGGTAATTATGAAATTGGTGTTCATATAGCAGATGTGAGCTATTATGTAGATCAGGGAACTGCATTAGATGAAGCGGCTTACGGCAAGGCTACATCAGTATACCTTCCAGATCGTGTGAACCCCATGTTGCCGGAGCATATTTCCAATGTTTTATGTTCACTGCGCCCTCACGAGGATAAACTTACATTTTCAGCCGTTTTTCAAATGACGCCAAAGGGTGTCGTAAAGCAGTATTGGTTGGGGCGTACTGCGATTCACTCCGATCACCGGTTTACATACGAAGATGTTCAGGAGATTATTGAAAAACAGGAAGGACAATACCTGGATGAAATTCTTTTATTGAACAACATCGCCCAGCGTTTGCGTAAGAAGCGTATGGCAAATGGCGCTATCAACTTTTCATCCCAGGAAATCAGGTTTAAATTGGATGATGAAGGCAAGCCCATTGGGGTAATAGTCAAGGAAAGTAAGGAAGCTCACCAGCTGATTGAAGAATTCATGCTTCTGGCCAACCGGATTGTGGCGGAAAAAGTATCTAAGATTAAGGTTGATAAAAAGCCTATTCCATTTCCATACCGCACACACGATTTGCCGGATGAAATGAAACTGTTGCCATTTATTGCCTTTGCCCGCAAGTTTGGACATAAGTTCGATACCAGTAGTCCTGAATCCATTGCAGCTTCTTTTAACACTATGATTGAAGACGTGGCAGGAAAGCCCGAAGAGCATGTTCTATCACAATTGGGTATCCGTACAATGGCAAAAGCTATATATACTACCGAGAATATTGGCCATTATGGATTGGGTTTTGAAAATTACTGTCATTTTACCTCACCCATTCGTCGATATCCGGATATCCTGGCCCACCGTATTTTGCAACAGGTACTTGATAATAAAATCAGGATCGATAAAAAGCTGGAGCAAAAATGTAAGCATTGCAGTGAGCGGGAAAGGGCTGCACTGGAAACAGAAAGAGCAGCTAATAAATACAAGCAGGTAGAATACATGCAGCAGTTTCTGGGTGAAGAATTTGAGGGTGTTATCAGTGGAGTAGCTCCTTTTGGATTTTGGGTAGAAACTGTAGAACATAAATGTGAAGGCCTTGTTAGCCTGAATAGTCTTTTGGATTATGACGAGTTCCACTTGATCGAAACAGAATATATGCTCAGTGGTGTCAGAAGTGGACGTAAGTTCAGGATGGGCGATAAGGTCCGGATTAAAGTAGTGGCCGCCAACCTGACCAAACGCCAGCTGGATTATGAATGGGTGTTATCAACTACAGAGACGCCTGCAGGGCCTGTAAAGCTTCTCAAAACTGGGAAGGAGAAAGCCAAACCTAAGGCAAAAACTAAAAGAAAAAAGAAGGAAGTATAGTTTACAATTTGAACCAAACACTCAATAATGCACACATTTGAAGAACTATCTGCGCAGTTTTCTGAGAAATTTAAAACAGATCATTTTCCCCAGGAGCCAGCATCTTTATATGAGCCTAACCGTTATTTTCTTGGAATGGGAGGTAAAAGAGTGCGCCCGGTATTATGCCTCATGGCTAATGAACTGTTTGATGAGATCGTACCTGATGCCTGGAATGTAGCCACAGCTATAGAGCTTTTTCACAATTTTACATTGATTCATGATGATATAATGGATCAGGCGCCACTTCGCCGCGGTCTGGAAACCGTTCATCAGAAGTATGGCATTAGCACAGCTTTATTGGCAGGGGATGTGATGCTTGTTGCTGCTTATGAATATCTAAATAAAGTTTCTACGCAACATATTGTACGGATCATGCGCCTGTTTAATAAAACGGCGCGCGAAGTATGTGAAGGCCAGCAATTGGATATGGATTTTGAGAAGAAAAACGGTGTAGACTTTGACGCCTACCTGAATATGATCAATCTTAAAACATCTGTACTACTGGCCTCAAGTTTACAAATGGGAGCCCTTCTGGGAGGCACTGGTGTCCGTAATCAGCAAATTATTTATGAATTTGGTCGTAAAATAGGACTAGCCTTCCAGGTACAGGATGATTTTCTGGATGCTTTCGGCAACCCTGAGAAGTTTGGTAAACTGGTAGGAGGCGATATCAAATCCAATAAAAAGACCTTTTTACTCATACATGCATTACAAGTTGCCAGCGAAGGCCAGAAGAAGAGATTAAAGGAATTATACACTTCAACATCAGAGCATAAAGTGGAAGAGGTGCTTTCTATTTTTAAAGACTGCAAAGTAGATGAATGGGCGAAAGCTCTAAAGGAAAAATATATGCAGGAGGCCTTTCAGCATCTTGATGATATTGCTGTGGTTTCCAAAAGAAAAGAGCCATTAAAAGAATTGGCTTTATACCTTTTACAGAGGGAATCTTAATTGTAATAAATCAAAAAGCATCGCAGGATTCACACTTAAACAGGAAGCGATGCTTTTTGATAAAAGTTTATAAGATGCTCACCAGGCACGATATAATAATGGCAATATCTATGATAACACTCAAAAAGAATGTAGGTATTGTGATCTTAGTGGGCAATGCTGAAAGATTTGTAACTAATGAGGCTCCCATTGCTACTAAAGCCAGTATCCAGAATCCAAAATAATTTCCGCTCAGTACAATGGCAAAAAGTGTTATAGGTGTCAGGGCGCAACCATGAATTACTAAAGCGGCTGCCAGCCACCCAAAACGGTTTTTTTCCTGGCTTGCACTCCATTGGAAAAAATTATTTAATACTTGGGTTTTTACTGTTGCGTTCGTGGTCGTGTTTTTAATTACATGTTGAATCGTTGCTTCCATTTCATTAAAATTTTGAGGCACAAAAATCAAATACATGCATGTCTTTAATGATGATGGTGATAAAGTAGCAACCTGATTATAATTATTGATCACTTTGACTAATATCAAAATTTGTGGGAATTGTGCTAACTGCTCGGTTGATTTCTTTTAATTTGGCCTCTTAAATAAAAGTTGATGGTAAATTCTCTATTCAGGCGTAAGTCTTTAACAAAAATTTTATCAGATTCTGATGCGTCGGGAGATATTCATGCACATGAATTGAGGAGGGTTTTGAGTGTCAGGGACCTTACTTTCTTTGGAATTGCTGCAATTATTGGGGCCGGCAGTTTTAGTTCTATGGGGACTGCCTGTGCCAGCGGTGGGCCGGGTGTAATATTTCTTTTTATTCTTTGTGGTATTGCATGTGGATTTACCGCTATGTGCTATGCTGAATTCGCTTCCCGAATTCCGGTGGCCGGAAGTGCTTATACTTATGCCTATGCCTCTTTTGGAGAGTTGATGGCATGGGTTATAGGTTGGGCTTTATTAATGGAATATTCTATTGGTAATATTTATGTTGCATTTGCCTGGAGTGATTATTTTACCAATCTTCTTCACAGTTTACATATTTATATTCCAGGCTGGCTTTCCACCAATTATAAGGCTGTACATGATGCTGTAATCAAGAATGAAAACCAGGAATTAATCAGTATTTGGAATACTGCGCCCAAAATAGGAACCCTTCGAATTATTGTGGATTTGCCTGCTTTATTGATAAATGTGCTGATCACATGGCTGGTTTATGTTGGCGTAAAAGAAAGCCGGAACATCAGCAATCTGATGGTGATCATAAAATTGGTTGCCATCGTCTTGGTAATTCTTGTTGGAATAACTTACATCAACACTGATAACTGGCTTCCTTTGAATGAAGTTGGGATGCGTTCATTTATGCCTAACGGTTTTAGTGGAGTGATGGCGGGTGTTTCAGCTGTTTTTTTTGCTTACATCGGTTTTGATGCTGTTTCCACCATGGCTGAGGAAAGTAAAAATCCCCAGCGGGACCTGCCCAAAGGCATGATCTATTCACTGATCATTTGTACTATAGTATATATAATCCTATCCCTTGTACTTACCGGGATGGTGGACTATAAATTGCTCAATGTTGGAGATCCGCTGGCAGAAGTGTTTCAGCAGAATAATGTGGGTTGGATGAAGAATATCATATCTGTTATCGCCGTTGTGGCAATGACCAGTGTGATGCTTGTATTCCAGTTAGGACAACCTCGTATCTGGATGAGTATGAGCCGGGATGGTTTGTTACCTGCACAATTTCAACGGATTCATCCTAAACATAAAACGCCTTCATTTTCTACCATTGTTACAGGAATCGTTGTTGGTTTACCAATCATATTTACCGATGAGCGATTTGTACTTGACTTTACAAGTATTGGAACTTTGTTTGCCTTTGTACTTGTTTGCGGAGGTGTATTACTGATTCCACGCAGAGAAAAGCAGGAGGGGAAATTCCATTTACCTTATATCAATGGCAGGTTGATTTATCCATTGATTATTACAGGACTAATTGCCATAATTGCAATTACGAGCAATAGATACTTCCCTGAATTACTCAACGGAGATTTTTCGGATCATTCCCATGCAAGCAATGCAGGGGATTATCTTCTTGGAACACCTGTTTTAAAAATTTCCACTATTATTTTCTGGTTGGTATGTATCGTGTTGTCGGTTTTTGCCTTTATGCGCAAACTTTCACTGATACCGCTAATGGGTTTAACCACCTGCCTCTATTTATTAACCGGGATGTCGGCGTCGAACTGGAAATGGTTTTTCATTTGGTTTGCCATAGGCTTAGTTCTTTATTTTTCATATGGTTACCGGAAGAGCAAACTGGCAGCAGAAAAATCATTAAGTGTTGTGTAGTAAAAAATCCAGGAATACATAAAAAGGGCCGGTAACCTCCAGGTTACCGGCCCTTTTATTTGAGACTTTATATAATTTTTTAGAATTGCTCTAACCCGGAAAAGAAGAAATCGCCTTCAATTTTAGCGTTTTCCTCACTATCGCTTCCGTGCACAGCGTTTTCACCAACAGATGTTGCGAATAATTTACGGATGGTTCCTTCGTCTGCCTTTGCTGGATCTGTTGCGCCAATCAGTGTTCTGAAATCGGCAACAGCATTCTCTTTTTCCAGGATGGCTGCGATAATAACGCCGCTGCTCATGAATTCTACCAACTCGCCGTAAAAAGGACGTTCCTTATGTACTTCATAAAACTGGCCAGCTTTTACTTCACTAAGATGAGTTTGCTTTAAGGCTACAATGCGAAAACCACCTTTGATAATCTTGTCTAGAATAGCGCCTGCATGTCCGTTTTTCATTGCATCAGGCTTAATCATGGTAAATGTTCTATTGCTCATTACTGTTTAATTTCCGCGCAAAAGTAGAGTAAAGTTTGAAGTTTCCTCTACATTTGCCGCTCGTTTATGCGACCAATTCACGAATTATATACAAAACTTTCTGAGCCCAGGAAAATTGCCATTACAATGCATCAGAAACCTGATGCTGATGCCATGGGCTCAACTTTAGGCTTATATCACTTTTTAGTTCAGTTTGGGCATGAAGTTCAGGTGATTTCTCCTACCAACTGGGCAAGGTGGCTCGACTGGATGCCCAATGTGAACAAGGTTCTCGATTATGAATTGCACAAAACAAAGGCAGATGAATTTTTAGAATCTGCTGATTGGCTTTTTTGCCTGGATTTTAATCATTTTGGCCGGACCAAACTTTTGGCTCCTAAACTAGCAGAACTGAATTGTACTAAAATATTAATTGATCATCACCAGGAGCCTGATGTTCAGAGCTTTACTTTTGGAGTTTCCTCAACCGGTAAGAGCTCAACTTGCGAGATGGTGTTTGATTTCATTGTACAATCAGGACACCGTGATAAGATTAATATTTTTATTAGTGAGTGCCTGTATGCCGGTGTCGTAGCCGACACAGGATCATTCCGTTTTTCTTCTACTCACGCCAGTGTGCACCATATGGTGGCAAGTCTCAAAGAACTTGGCTTGCAACATACCAAGGTGCATGAAGCTCTATATGATAATTTCCTGGAAAACCGTTTAAGGTTTTTAGGCCATGTGCTTTCAAACAGGATGGAAGTTATTTATGAGTTGAATACAGCAGTGATCTATATCACTAAAGCTGACTTATTAAAATATAATATTAAGACCGGCGATACGGAAGGAATTGTTAATTATCCGCAGTCTATTCAAGGTATTAAGCTGGTAGGTTTTGTGGTTGATCGCGATGAAGAACGTAAATGGTCATTTCGAAGCAAAGGAAACTTTGATTGCAATACATTTGCCAGGAAATATTTTGGAGGTGGAGGACATTTTAACGCTGCAGGGGGGCAGGATAAAGAGTCACTCGAAAAAACCATCCAAAAGTTTAAACAGGCAATCAGGGAGAATAAAGAACTTTTACAATAACTAAACAATTAAAATGCGATTCGTAAACAGCATCTTCAGTGCAGCCGCAATTGTTCTCTTAGTAAGCAGTTGCAACAGTGTAGACTTTAAGAAAACCAAAGGCGGAATGCCTTATAAGCTTTTTCCTGGTAAAGGAACTAAAAAAGTAGAGCCAGGAACGATCATTAAAATCAATTATTCGCAAAAATTAAATGATAGTTTAATGTTTGCGACTTATGACAAAGGGCCGGTTTATATTCCTGTTAATAACGAAAGTCAGCCATATGACATCAGTGAAATTATTCCTACCTTAAAAGAAGGTGACAGTGTTTATGCTGTACAAATGGTAGACACTTTCATGGTTAAGAATCCAGGCGGCCTTCCTCCACAATTCAAAAAAGGTGATAAATTGATCACGACCATCAAAGTTCTTGATGTATTCAAATCACAAGAAGAAGCTCGTGCTGATGAAACAAAAGAAAGACAATTAGCATTTAAAAATAATGCGAAGATTCAAGGGCAATTGCAAAAAGATGATAAAGTTATTTCTGATTACCTTTCAAAGAATAACATCAATGCACAAAAAGTGGGTTCCGGTACTTATGTTCAGATTATCAACCAGGGCAGTGGTCCCAAAATTGAGGACGGAAAATTTGTAAGTTTAATGTATAAAGGATTGACTTTGGGTGGAAAAGTTTTCGATACAAATATGGATACTACTTTCAAACACACCGAGCCTTTAACCATGAATATTGGTGCAGGACGTTCCATTCCTGGTTTTGAAGAAGGTTTGAAAGCTTTGAGCCAGGGAACTAAAGCGCGCCTTTTTATCCCTTCCAGTTTGGCTTATGGTGAAGCTTCACCATCACCCGATATCAAAGCCAATGAAAACCTGATCTTCGATATCGAAGTTTTGGAAGTGCATGATAATGCTCCGGCGCCCAATATGGCTCCTTCACCGAAAAATGAGTCGACTCATCGATAATTACCAGCTTTCATAAAATATAAATATCAATTTTACGGCTCATTATTTAATGAGCCGTTTTTATTCCAAATCCTTGAAAACCAAGGCTCCGTTTTTAGATCCAAATCCTAATATTATCCGCTTATTACCCAATTTTGGGTGTGTTAATGAGGTAACTCTGTTCCTTTGAAAACTGTAAACCTTATTTATATAGGATAAAAATAATATCCATTCCCATCATGAAATTAAGAGCACTCAAAGGTGCTCTTTTTCAATTTATACCATATTTATTTGGCTTACTAATTTAACGGCTTGTACAGCCTCTTTCACATCGTGAACCCTTAATATGTGAGCACCTTTCAGCAGGGAGATTGTATTGAGGACAGTGGTTCCGTTAAGTGCCTCTTCTGCATTAATATTCAGTGTTTTGTATATCGTTGCCTTTCGGGAAAGTCCAATCAGGAGCGGTTTTCCTAACTGTGAAAAGTATTCCAATCCGGATAGTAACTCAAAATTGTGTTGAATTGTTTTTCCAAAGCCAAAACCTGGGTCTACGATAATGTCACTTATACCCAACTCTTGTAATTTTTGAATTCTAAAATTTAGAAAGTCAAATACTTCAGTAACTACATTTCTGTATGTAGGATTGACTTGCATGTTTTGAGGGTTTCCCGTCATGTGCATTAATACATATGGCACTTTTAGTTTAGCAACGGTTTCTATCATTGCCTCATCAATACTTCCAGCACTTACATCGTTTATTATGGAAGCGCCTGCGTCTACAGCACTTTCTGCTACTTTCGCATAAAAAGTATCTACAGAAATAAGAACCTCAGGAAATCGTTTATGTAAAGCAGTAATCGCCGGAATAACTCTTTTCTCTTCTTCGGCTTCATCTATAAGCAGACTTCCCGGCCTGGTGCTTTGTCCGCCTATATCAATTATGGTCGCCCCGTCCATCAACATTTGCTCTGCGCGATATAAGACAGCATCTTCACCGTTCATTCTGCTATCTGCAAAAAATGAATCAGGAGTTACATTTAAAATGCCCATAACAAGTGGCTGCTCTATGATCGTTAATTTTCCTTTGCAATTGAGTGTAAACATTGATTTACTACTTTTGGAGCGAAAGGTACAGCGGGAAGGGTGAAGAGATAAGAAAAATATCACCTGTTTGCTCATTCGTATCCTTGTAAATACAACTTTTTATCTAGAGTAAAATAAATTACCATTTTATTTGATATACCCCATGCAGATAACACAATCAAAAACAAACCACCAGTATGATGCTGTAATTGACAGATGTAAAGACATATTCTTGAAAAAAACGACTGATTACGGGACTGCCTGGCGTGTTTTACGTACTATTTCCATAACAGATCAGATATATATAAAGGCTCAGCGAATCAGGACTATTCAGGAAAAAAAAGTTCAGAAAATTGGTGATGATATTACTGCCGAATTTATCGGTATAATCAACTATTCGGTAATTGGTTTGATGCAGTTAGATCTTGAAGAAGATGCTCCTGAAGATTTGCCAGTGGAAGAAGTCTCGGAACTGTACAATCATAAAATATTGATTGCACGCGACCTGATGCAAGCAAAAAATCATGATTATGGCGAAGCCTGGCGTGGTATGTCGCAGGAAAGCTTTGTTGATTTAATACTTATGAAACTTTACCGCATGCGGCAAATCCTAACTAATGAAGGAAAAACCCTGATTAGCGAAGGGCTGGATGCTAATTACCTGGACATTATTAATTATGCTGTTTTTGCATTAATTCTGCTTTCTGAAAAAGGCGATAGTTAAAACTGATTTTTCCTTTGCTCATCCTCACTCTACTACCATAAACATGAAGAAAGCTATTACCGTTGCTCAAATTTTTGTAGGCGTTTTATTTATTATTTCTGGCATAGTTAAAGGGAATGATCCTTTAGGATTGAGTTATAAAATGCAAGAGTTTTTTGAAATATGGAATTCAGGACTTGCATCATCTGGATTTTTTCTAAAAGGGCCCCTCATCAATTTGTTTCAATTCTTTCACGAACATTCACTCAGCCTTTCAATCATAATGATTGCACTTGAAATCATGGCTGGGGCAGCCTTACTCATTGGCTGGAAGAAAAATTTTATTTTAAATCTTCTGTTTGTTCTCATAGTTTTCTTCACTTTTTTAACTGCCTACGCTTTTTTATCCGGAAAGTTTAAGAACTGTGGGTGTTTTGGTGATTGTTTACCTATAACTCCTTTAACGTCTTTTCTAAAGGATGTGGTGCTGCTGGGCTTGATTGTTTTCCTCATCTTTGGGAAGAAATATATTCAGCCTGCTTTTACAGCTCCCGTACGGGCATCCTTTTTAATTAGTTTTCTAGTCATCAGTTTAGGCTTGCAGTGGTATGCCTTAAATTATCTACCTCCGGTTGATTGCCTTCCTTATAAGCGGGGTAATAATATTGCCCAACAAATGAAGATTCCTGTTGGAGCAGTCCCTGATAGCTTTGCAATCAGATTTGTGTATGAGAAGGAGGGGAGGCAATTTGAATTTTCTCCGGAACAGTTACCCTCAGATCTTGGTTCCTATAAATTTGTTGATCGAATAGACAGGCTCGTACGTAAGGGAAATGCAGAGCCTCCGATTAAAGGTTTTGCTTTGATCGGTCTATCAGGAATGGACTCAACTGAAGCTGTTTTAAACCAATCACTTTGTTTTATCCTCTTCTGTGAAAATTTAAAAGGGGAAACTAAAGAATGGCTGCCAGAGTTTAAGGAATTATATAAAACAGCTCAAAAGCGGGGTATTCCTGTTTATGTAGCTACTGCAGTTTCTTTGCCTGCAGCTACTGAGTTTTTCCAAAAAGCTGGTTTATCCCAAATTCAAATTTTTGCTTGTGATAATACTGCAATAAGAACGGCAGCACGTACAGTCCCAACTATATATTTATTGAAGCAAGGCACGGTTCAGAAAAAATATAGTTTCAAGGGATTCAATACAATTCAGGAACAAATCAGTTTCAAATAACAGCAATTGTTATTGTACTCCTCGGCTTTAAATTTTATATGAATTTACCAATATGATTCAGCTCATCATTCGCAGGATCCAATATGGGATATTTGTACTGATCGGGGTTGTGATATTGGTGTTTGTCTTATTCCAGGGCTTTGGAGATCCTTCCAGGTTGGTTATGGGTCAAACGGGTGATCCCGCAACTCAGGCAGCAATTAGAAAAGAATTAGCGCTTGACCAGCCAAAGTGGAAGCAAGCTCTATTCTATTTTAATGATGTTTCGCCCATCAGTTTTCATACGGGTGAAGAAATCCAAAGGAAGCAATTAAAGGGCTTCTTTATAGGAAATAAGGTAAAGTTGGCCTTGAAGCTTCCATACCTGCGGGTTTCTTATCAATCGAGAAAACCTGTTTCAGACATTTTATTGGAAGCGTTACCAGGAACCGTATTGCTTGCACTGATGGCCATGTTTATCGCCGTAATATTTGGAATTCCATTAGGTATTTTGGCCGCTGTTAAGCAAAACTCGAGTCTCGATACAACAGCTGTAGTAACAAGTATCTTAGGGATTTCTGCTCCGTCCTTTTTTATGGGAGTTATTATAGCTTATCTGTTCGGATTTATTTGGAGCGACTGGACAGGGCTCCACCTAACAGGTAATTGGTTTGAAATAGATGCATTGACCGGTGAAAAACGACTTTCCTTGCAAAATGGAATTCTGCCTGCTATTACTCTGGGTATCAGACCTTTAGCTATTATAACCCAACTATCACGGAGTTCCATGCTTGATGTGCTTGATCAGGATTATATCAGGACTGCCTATGCAAAAGGTTTGCATAAAACAGCAGTAATATGGCGCCATGCTTTGCCCAATTCTTTAAACCCTGTGATAACTGCCATTACCGGTTGGTTTGCAGAGCTCTTGGCTGGAGCCTTTTTTGTAGAGTATATTTTCGCATGGAAAGGCATTGGAAAAGTAACTGTAGATGCCCTTGAAAAGCTTGATTTCCCTGTAGTTATGGGATCAGTATTATTTACTGCAACCATTTTTATATTTATAAACATTCTGGCTGATATATTATATGGTCTGGTCGATCCTAGAGTAAGAGTGTATGAATAACGTCTTATTTGTTGGTTTAATGAAATAAAATTGATAAAACACACTCTTATTTATCAATTTTATTTACATCTAATTAAATGTTATATTACTTCTGTGAAATTTATTTTGCAATAAAATGCTAAATTTTATTTTGTACTTTTAAGACAAGATTGAATTTCTAGAGGTATACTGATCTATATTAAATAATTACAACTCAGTAGATTAGATGACAAGGGTAATTAAATTCACATTTTCGTGGGGGTATTGTCTGATGAAATTAATGTTTTCTAGTGTTTATAAATAAATTCAGTTATGACAAAAGTCAGAAGATTCTAAGAAAAATATTAGCTATCTTTATTATAAACCTTTAATAACCTATTTAATAACCCCTTAAACCCTTCGAAATGCCAAATGTCTCAGTTATCCTTGAGCGTAAATTTCCTCAGTTTAATACCGTTTCACCCGATCATTTGGTAAGTGATGCTTTGTACCAGATGTGTGCAGAAAACGTAGATTACCTCATTGTTATGAATGGTGAAAAATTTGTAGGTATTCTAACAGAGCATGATGTTACGAACAAGGTACTTTTTGCCAATAAACCTTTGAATGAGCTTAAAGTGCAAGATTTTTTGAATAAGAATTTACCGGTAGCTTCATCAAACAATTCGTTAGCTTATTGCATGCAATTATTAGAACGTCATAATGCCCGGTATTTGGCTATTTATGATGACTTTACCTTTAAAGGTGTGGTTTCAGCTAATGACCTGATGCATGAAATGATTGCAAATACAGATTCCGAGTATGGGGATATTTCGCAAGATCAAGAATATTCCTGGGTTTATTGAATAACAACTTCCTGAATATCATTTGTTCCTAGAGCTTCGTTTACGCGAAGCTTTATTTTTTCCTTTTGGTATAAAAGTTCTTGTTTTAGTGGGGCCACGTTGGTTGTAATGAAAAGAGTGCGGTTCGCAATTTTAATGCTATCTGTATACCTGGCTATTGTTTTTCCCATCAATTTTTCCCATAACTCTTCAATTTGCAAAGCCTGGATATCGCTTTTCATTCTGCTTTGCCTTAAAAACTGCTGTATCGCTTCACCTAATGAATATTGGGCCATGTGTTATAAGATATTCTTGAATTTAAATTCAGTAATTACAGTTCAAAGTTAAAAGATAAGGTTTTGAACTTTGAATGATCTTTTACAATTCAATTAATTGAAAAGGCTGGTGAAGCTTTTCTAATTGAGACTGAAGGCGTTGAGGGTTTGTATCTGTAATAAAAACCTGGCCTTCGCCATCAGAGCATACCTGCAAAAGCAAATTGGAGATTCGCTCTTCATCCAGTTTTTCAAAAACATCGTCTAGCAAAAGGAGAGGGGTTAGCTTTTTCTCTGTTTTTAAAACATCCATTTCAGCCAACTTTAAAGCAAACAAAAGACTTTTTCGCTGTCCTTGGGAGGCAATGCTTTTAAATGTTTGATTATTTAAATTGAAAGTGAGATCATCGCGATGAATGCCTCCGGTAGTTCGCTGCACCATTAAATCTTTTTGTCGATTCATACCCATGAGTTCCTGGAAAGAAACCCCTTGCAGTTCACTTTCATAAAATAAATTAATAGGCTCATAATGCCGGGCTATCTCATTGTATAATATTTTAACAGAAGGTAAAAATTTCAATAGGAAATGATACCTTTTTTCAAAGATCAGGGTTCCTTCTTTAACCAGTTGTTCATCTAATATATCCAAAACAGACAAATCCCGGCTGCCAAAGCCATCATTGTAATTACGTAAAAATGAATTTCGCTGCTGTAAGATCTTATTATAATTGATCAAAGATTGAAGGTATTCATGATCCATCTGGGACAACAATGTATCTATGAATTTCCTACGGTCTTCACTGGTGCCAATAATTAATTGTACATCGTCAGGTGCAATGACCACACATGGATAGCGGCCGATATGTTTTGAAAACCTGGTATAGAGTTCATCATTTACAGAAAATTCTTTTTTTCCTGTTTCCCTTAAAATGGAAACAGCCTTTTCCTGATGGCCATTAAGGTTAAAATGCCCTTCTACCCTAAACCCCAGGTGACCATGCTGAGTGATGAGCTGATCCTGCCGGGTAAAATAGCTTTTCGTAAAGCTTAAATAATGAATAGCATCCAGTAAGTTGGTTTTGCCTTTGCCATTACGGCCACAAACCCCGATAATGCGTTCCGTAAACCGGAATTCCTGTTGGAAATAATTCTTGAATTGAAAAAGTGATATGGATGAAACAAATAGACTCAAGGGTATAAGTAAGTGGTACGAAGATAAAAGCAGGAGGGGAATAAGAAAATACTAATTTAAAATTCATCCTCGTTGCTTCAGTATACCATCAGTATACCTTAAGTATACCTGGAGTATATATACAGTATACGTAAAGTAGGGCTACAGTATACCAACAGCATTCCTCCATGCTGACTGGATGCCTACTCCATAGATAAGCCGTACCATAAGTATACATCAGCCGTACTTAAGGTTAGATTACTTCGACCATCCTTCGATCATCCTTCGACTATCCTTCGACCATCTTTCGACTATGCTTCGATCTGAATGGAGCAAATGCTCATAAATA
>NZ_JAOTIF010000021.1 GCF_025628885.1 Paraflavisolibacter caeni
CCCATTGGGGTAGTAGGGGAGATCTGTGTGGGGGGAGCAGGCCTGGCCCGGGGCTACCTGAACCGGGAAGAATTAACCCGGGAGAAGTTTATTGCAAGTCCCTTCAAGGCAGGGGCGCGCTTATACCGGACCGGGGATATGGGCAGATGGCTTCAGGATGGCTCTATAGAATACCTGGGTCGTAGGGATGAGCAGGTCAAGATCCGGGGGTATAGAATAGAGCTGGGCGAGATCGAGAGTGTGGTGCTGCAGCGTGGAGGGGTGAGGCAGTGTGTGGTGGTGGCCAAAGAGGAAGAAGAGGGGAGCCGTAAACGACTGGTGGGTTATGTAGTGGCAGAGGAAGCCTTGAATAAGGAAGCCTTGATTGATTATCTGAAGGCAAGGTTGCCGGAGTACATGGTGCCCCTGCAGTGGGTGCAGTTGGAGCAGCTGCCCCTGACCGCCAATGGCAAGGTGGACAGGAGGGCCCTGCCGCAGGTGGAGGTGGGTGCCACCAGCAGGTATGTAGCCCCTACAAATGAAGTGCAGCAGCAACTGGTGCAGATCTGGCAGCAACTGCTGAAAGTAACCCCCATCGGCATCCACGACAACTTCTTCGAACTCGGCGGACACTCCCTGATGGCTACCAGGCTTTTATCAGCCATACGTAAAGATTTTAAAATAGATATTTCTATTCGGGAATTTTTTAATAATTCAACTGTTGTTGGTATTGAAGATGAAATAGAAAAGGCCAATTGGGTGGCAGTTAAACCAATTACAGATGATTTTGATAACCTTGAAAAGTTCTCCATATGATTACTGAGTTATATAAAAAGATGCAAAGCTTAAATGTTCAAATTGAGCTCGTTGACGGTAAGTTGGATATCAGGGCTCCTAAGGGAACATTAAATGAGCAGCTGATCAAAGAAATTAGTGATTCAAAGGAGGAAATCGTTTCATTTATTAAGGCATATCAAAAGAAAAACAATGTTCATTCCATTCCTAAAGTTTTGGTAAGGCCGGAAAATGTCCCACTATCCTTTGCCCAGGAGCGCCTTTGGTTCATCGACCAACTGGAAGGCAGTGTGCAATATAATATGCCAATTGTATTACGCTTGAAAGGTCAGGTAAATCAGAAAGCTTTAGGATACTCTTTTCAAAGTATTATTGATCGTCATGAAGTGCTTCGGACTGTATTCCGAGAAAAGGAAGGAACAGCTTACCAATTCGTCCAGCAAAAGGAAGGATGGCAGTTTGTTCAGGTAGATGGCTTAAAATACAGGGAAGATGCTGTCGCCTTACGTTCCTACATTCAACAGTTGATCAATGAGCCATTTGACCTTAGTAAAGATTACATGCTCAGGGCTCATCTCATAAAGATAGAAGAACAGGAGTATGTGCTGGTGGTTGCCTTACATCATATTGCCTCTGATGGCTGGTCTCTTTCTATCTTGGTAAAAGAACTAGTTGAACTCTATAGTGCATATACGGAGAATCGTTCTTCATCATTACATCCTTTGGAGATCCAGTATGCCGACTATGCCCTCTGGCAACGGAACCATTTACAGGGAGGTGTGTTGCAACATAAATTTAAATATTGGCGAGAAAAACTTCGGGGTGCAGCAGCCCTGCAACTACCCACTGATTATCCCAGGCCTGCCGTACACAGCACCAAAGGTTCTCTTGTAATTTTTAACATTGATCCTTCTCTTTCGGAGCTGCTCAATGTATTTTCACAAAAACAGGGCACTACTTTGTTTATGACCCTGCTTGCTGCTTTCAAGGTCCTGTTGTACCGATATAGTGGACAAAGCGACATCTGTGTGGGTTCACCAATTGCAGGCCGGCAGCAGCATGAAGTGGAAGACCTTATTGGCTTTTTTGTCAATACGCTTGCCCTTAGAGATGAACTGTCAGCAGAAATGTCCTTTATTGAACTGCTGCAACAGGTCAAACAAACCACCCTGGAGGCGTATGAACACCAGGAAGTGCCTTTTGAAAAGATAGTGGAGGAAGTGGTCAGGGAAAGAGACCTGAGCCGCAGTCCTTTGTTCCAGGCCATGTTGGTGCTGCGCAATACTCCAGATGTGCCTCGACTTCAGTTAGGAGATGTGCAACTTTCTGGCGAAGCCCCGGCACATAACACTTCAAAGTTTGAGTTGACTTTTTTTGTTTCTGAGACGAAGAATGGTCTACAGGGATCAGTAGAGTTTTCCACCGATCTGTACAAAGAAGAGACGATCAGGAATATGATCAGGCATTTTCAACAATTGTTGCGCTCAATTGTAAAACAACCCTGGCTAAGAATCTCTGTTCTGCCAATGCTCACAAAGATAGAAGAGCAGCAGTTGCTCTATAATTTCAATAAAACCTCAGTAGAATACCCCGAAGATCATAACATTGTAGATCTGTTTGAACAACAGGTTGAAAAGACGCCATACAGTATTGCTGTTGTTTTTGAAGAAAAGCAAATTACTTACCAGCAATTGAACGAAAGAAGTAATCAACTGGCCCATTACCTCAGAAACAAAGGAATAAAAGCTGAGACCTTAGTACCAGTATGTATCGATCGTTCAATAGAAATGATTGTAGGCGTCTTAGGTATCCTGAAAGCCGGTGGCACATATGTGCCCCTGGATCCTGAATATCCCAGGGAAAGAATATCTTACATGCTTAGCGATAGTGGCGCCTCTGTGGTAGTAACTAGTGGCAAATACATTGACTTGCTCAATGAACAAGCTACCCCTGTAGAAGCTGTAGATTTGGTAGGTGGTTGGGAATTGATCGCCCAGCAGCCTAAACATAATCCGGAAAAGATCAACAAAGCTTGTAACCTGGCCTATGTGATCTATACCTCCGGTTCTACCGGTACCCCCAAAGGTGTTAGAATGCCCGGTAATAGTTTAGTGAATTTATTGACCTGGCAACAAAAGCAATTTCAGAATAAGTACAGGCGGGTCTTACAGTTTGCAAGCCTGAATTTTGATGTAAGTTTTCAAGACATTTTTTCTACTCTTTGCTTTGGAAGCAGCTTGTACTTGATTGCTGCTGAACTTAGATATGATATGGCAGAAATTTTAAAAGAAATACTGCACAATGAAATAACACACTTATTCGTGCCTTTTATTGTTTTGAAGAATCTGGCAGAACATATAAATGTCTCTGGCAATGATTCTTTTAAGTTGGAAGAAATAATTGTAGCTGGTGAGCAATTAAAATTGACAGATGATATTCAAAATCTCATAAAGAAAAAAGGCATCAGGCTAATCAATCAGTATGGACCTACGGAAGCGCATGTGGTAAGTAGTTACACCATTAAGCATGCTGATTCAGAAATACCGTTGCTTCCGCCAATTGGAAAGCCAATTGATAATATTCAATTATATATATTGAGTGAAACACAGCAGCTGGTCCCCGTTGGGGTATCAGGCGAAATTTGTATTGGAGGAGTGGGAGTGGCGCGTGGTTATTTGAACCAGGAAAAACTTACAAATACGAAGTTTATTGACAACCCATTCGGGAATGGTAAATTATATCGTACAGGAGATGTTGGACGCTGGCTGCCTGATGGTAACATAGAATACCTTGGCAGGCGGGATGATCAGGTAAAAATTAGAGGCTATCGGATTGAGTTGGGTGAGGTGGAAAGTGCGCTGCATAAAAGTGGTTTGGTCACACAGTGTGTAGTCATGGCTCGCGAAAGTAAGGAAGGGGGCAAACGGCTGGTTGCCTATGTGGTTCCCCAGGGTGCATTTAATAAGGATTCACTAAAAAGTTATTTGCATAGCAAGCTGCCCGAGTACATGATACCTAACCAATGGGTAAGCTTAAATAGCCTTCCTGTAACGGCAAATGGAAAAGTAAACAAGAAAGCTTTGCCGGATGTGGAAATTACTGCAACTAATCAATATGTAGGTCCTCGCAGTAAAATGGAGGAATTGTTAGTTCAGATCTGGCAAGAACTCCTGGGTGTTGAAAATATAGGCATACAAGATAACTTTTTTGAGCTAGGCGGACATTCCCTTTTAGCTATGCGGGTTGTATCCAGGATTAAAATGGAAACAGGAAAAAGTTTGCCCGTTGGTTCCTTGTTTGAAAATCAAACAATAGAGACGTTTGCGAAACTTTTAATGAAAAATAACCAACCGTCTGCAGTTAAGTCCCTTTACTCATTAAATTCCAAAGGGAGTAAAATACCTCTGTACATAGTTTGCAGCATTGGTGCATCCGCCTTTAGTTTCTACAAGTTCGCAAGTATGTTAGATGATGACCAGCCTATATATGTCTTGCAACAACCAATAAGCTATGAGAAATTAGATGGGCTTCCGAGAAATATAGAGGAGGTTGCTGCAGGATACGTAGCAGAAATGTTGCAACAGAATCCTGATGGTCCATATGCATTATCTGGGTACTGTGTTGGAGGAATTATCGCATTTGAAATGGCAAAACAATTAAAAGCGATGGGTAAACAAGTGGTATTCCTCGCAATGTTTGATACTGCAGTTCCGAAAAAAGTAATGGTTGATCCTTTCTCAAATAAAAAGTTATATCGGTTATATTCGATTGTGTCGAAGTATGTTATTTCATTTTATCTTAAGCTTGATTTTAATATCTATTTATTAAGGTTCGATAGAGGATTATGGATAAATAAGAAAAAGAATTTACTAAAACGATTAATAAATCAAGTAAAGGAAATTTACCCTTCTAATCCGGAAGATGTGGAAGCTAAATTTTTCAAACATAAGATTGCTGTTGCAAATTATCTAGCTTCTAATAGCTATCCGATGACACCCTATGATGGAGAAGTAGTTTTATTCCTTGCTAAAAAAAGTTCAGTTTACAATAAAGGTTTAAAACCTAGCGACTGGAAACCATTTGCAAAGTCAATAAAGGTTTTTAAAATAGATGGAGAACATGCTACCATATTTAATCCCCCTGTTCATCTGGATCGTTTTGTGAAATTATTACAGCAATCCCTAAACGAGTGTAAAAAGGAATAGTTGATGTTAACTAAATTCTATTTGGATGAAAACATTCTCCCAACTCAAGAAAAATTTGAAGTTAGATTACTCCGGTTTGGAAGTGATTAAATTAGCCATTCTAGGAGACACTTCCACCCAATTTTTGAATCAGGCCTTGAAAGGAGCTGGTTTTGATAAAGGATTTAACCTGGAGATCTGGGAAGCTGATTTTAACCAGATACAGCGTCAGGTTTTTGACTTAACTTCCGAATTGTATAATTATAAACCCGAAGTGGTTATTGTCTTCCAGTCTGCTCACAAATTACTTGGTAAATACAACAAACTAAAACCGGAAGAGTATTGTGCTCTAGCACTTAATGAAATAGATTTGATTAAAGCAATATTTTCTTTTATAACAACTCAGTTAAATGTAAAGGTTATATACTACAACTATACTGAAATAGATGATTCCATCTTTGGTAATTATGCGAACAAAATAGAATTTTCCTTTTTGTATCAGCTCCGTAAACTGAACTACGAGTTAATGGAATTGGCTTCTAAAAATCCTACCTTCTTTATTTGTGATATTTCTTCTATTCAGAACGAGGTCGGTAAACTGAACTTTTTTCAAAGTTCAGTTTATATCAATACAGAAATGGTACTGAGTATAGACGTCTTGCCAAAAATTGCAGCTAAAACCATTGATTTAATAAGCGCTTTGAAGGGTAAATTCAAAAAATGTGTGGTTTTGGACCTGGATAATGTAACATGGGGGGGCATCATCGGGGATGACGGTATGGAAAATATTCAAATTGGTAATTTAGGAATTGGTAAAGCATTTTCAGAATTTCAATACTGGATCAAAAAACTAAAAAACCGGGGAATCATAGTCGCAGTTTGTAGTAAGAACTCGGAAACGGTTGCAAGAGAACCATTTGAAAAACATCCTGACATGGTATTGCGTATAGATGATGTTTCGGTTTTTATCGCTAACTGGGAAAATAAAGTGGATAATCTGAGACAAATCCAGGCTACTTTAAATATTGGATTTGATTCAATGGTTTTTCTGGATGATTCTCCATTCGAGAGAAATATAGTTAGAGAAAATATCCCGGATATTACAGTCCCTGAATTACCGGAAGATCCCGCTGATTATTTGGAGTATCTATATTCATTAAACCTTTTTGAAACTGTTACTTATTCAACCGAAGATGCCGAAAGAGCAAAATTCTATCAAACAGAAGTCCTTAGGAAAACTGCGTTACAAAAATTTGCAACTGAAGATGATTTCTTGAAAAGTTTGAATATGCAATCATTGGTCGAGCCTTTTAATAAATTTAATATGCCACGGGTTGCACAATTGTCATTAAGATCCAACCAGTACAACCTAAGAACAATTAGATATACCGAAGCAGAAATTAGTGAGCTTTCAAAATCGCAGGATCACTTTACATTCACATTCACATTGGAAGATAAATTTGGAGATAATGGATTGATATGTGTGGTTGTTTTAACGAAAGAAGATACAAAAACGTTATTTATTGATAATTGGTTCATGAGCTGCAGAGTGTTAAAACGTGGGATGGAAAACTTTGTATTGAGTACCATAACGGATTGTATGAAAAATAAGGGCTTTGCTTTCTTGAAAGGTGAGTATATACCAACAGCTAAGAATGCACTCGTAAAAGAGCATTATCTGAATTTGGGCTTTGAAAAGAATGATGGCTATTGGGTGTATTCTATGAATAGTGGTAGAACAAAAGAGTGCTACATAAAATTTAAATTGTAAAAATGGAAAGAGTAGTTATACTTAGCCAGGTCCAGGATATCTTTAAAGATATCCTCGATGATGAAGAAGTAATATTAACAGATAAAACACAGGCTCCGGATGTAAAAGGCTGGGATTCTCTGACCCATATACAATTAGTTGTAGGCATTGAAAGACATTTTAAAATTCGTTTTACCTCAAGAGAAATTCAAAGTTGGAATAATGTGGGGGAAATGGTAGATACGATCCAAAATAGGATACAGAATTCTTGATCTGCAATTCCAAAAAACATCCATTACCTATTGAAAACTAAAATCTATTGTATTGTCATTTTAGCTAACCATATTACTTACACCTAAACTTTCAGAAAATGTTATTTACATCTAATGAATTTCTGATTTTTTTTACAGCATTCTTTTTGCTGTATTGGTTTGTTTGTGATAAGAATGTAAAACACCAAAATATTCTGGTCCTACTCGGTAGTTATCTGTTTTATGCCTGGTGGGATTGGCGCTTTCTTTCCATTCTTATCACAACTTCCATTGTAAACTTTATTTTAGGGATTTATATTGAGAAAACTACTGTTCCTAAGTCCAGAAAATTACTGCTTTGGATTGGATTACTACAAGGTGTTGGCTGCTTGTTGCTATTTAAATATTTTAACTTCTTTGTTGAATCATTTAGTAATTTCTTTTCCTTTTTCCATTTTAATATTCACATTCAAACCATCAATATCATCATCCCTCTAGGTCTTAGTTATTATACATTTAAAAGTATAAGCTATTTACTGGATATTGAAAAGGGAAAGATCAAGGCAACAGCAGAATGGATGGTTTTTTGCTCATACATTGCATTTTTCCCAGCATTACTAGCAGGGCCTATTGATAAAGCAAGGACATTGATCCCTCAACTGGAACAGAAAAGAGTATTTGATTATAACCTGGCAACTGATGGATTGCGACAAATATTGTGGGGTGTTTTTAAAAAGGTGGTTATTGCAGATAATTGTGCTTCTATTACCAATCATATATTTGATAATTACCAGCATTTCTCAGGAAGTACATTATTAATAGGGGCTTTCTTATACACCATACAGATGTATGCAGATTTCTCAGGTTATTCTGATATGGCAATAGGCTTTTCTCGATTGATCGGGTTTAACATCACCAGGAATTTCGATTTCCCATTCTTTTCTCAAAATATAGCCGAGTTTTGGCGTAAATGGCATATATCATTGACAAGCTGGTTAACCGAGTATGTATTTACTCCGCTAAGTATTGCCTTTAGAGATTTAGGGAAACTGGGATTGATTTTTGCTATCATAATCAATTTTACAATTTGCGGAATTTGGCATGGTGCTAATTGGACTTATGTCCTATTTGGATTGATGCATGGCTGTTATTTTATACCTCTTATATTGACTGGAAAAATGAATAAAAGGAGTAAAATAGCTGGAAATAAAATGCTTCCTTCTTTTAGTGAAGCCGCACGCATGCTGGCAACATTTGTTTTGGTGATGTTTACATTTATCGTTTTTAGAGCTGAAAATATTACCCAAGCCTTTAATTATTACCAAAGACTTTTTTCCATTTCTTTAATTTCAATACCTGCTGTGCCTAAGGGCTATTTGACATTTAGAACTTTGCTGCTGTTTATTGGTAGCATGCTCCTTATAGAATGGCTGAATAGAGAAAAAGAACATGGCTTGCAATTAGGAGTTATAAAAGGTCGGATTTTCAGATGGAGCGTATATGCTTTTATTTTTTTCTTGATCGGAATGTTAATGGAGACTTCTGAAACACCTTTCATCTACTTCAAATTCTAACCATGAAAAAGTTTCTTGCCAATGTATTGCTGTTTATTCCTTTTTTATTGACTTCTTATTTTATTTTTCTAATTGCCTGGGGAAGTTTTGCCCCCGGGCATTTAAGGAAAAATTTAATATACGGGATTGGGGGATATGCGAATATGTACTCGCGTATATGCGAAGCAAAAAAGATGCATAATGTTGATATACTTTTCTTAGGGGCTTCTCATACTTACAGGGGATTTGATCCGCGAATATTCAAGGCATATGGTTATAACACCTTTAATCTTGGTTCTCCTAATCAAACGCCCCTTCAAACAGAAATATTGTTAGAGCGTTACTTAAGCAATTTGAATCCCAAATTGATCATCTATGAAGTACATCCTTGGCCATTTTTATTAGACGGTGTTGAATCTGCTCTTGATCTGCTGGCTAATGATAAAATTGATATGAGTTCAGTAAAAATGGCATTGACCCTCAATAATGTAAAAGCCTATAACACATTGATTTATTCATGGTATAGACAGTTATTTGATTTAGATAACGGTTTTAAAGAAGAAATGAAGAAGGAAGATGATACTTATATTTCCGGCGGATATGTAGAAAAAAAACTTTCATTCAACAGCCCGGAAGCAGAGAAAAAAGAAGAAATCCCTGTCACACTTGCTCATTGGAAGCCTAAAGCTTATCAATTGATTGCTTTTGAAAGAATATTGAAAATAATTAAAGATAAAAACATAGAAATGGTTTTTGTCCAGGCCCCGGTGACTAAGATGGTTTTCAATGTTTTTGATGGTAATGATAAATTTGATGCTTTTATTTCTTCAAAGACTGATCACTACATTAACTTCAATTACTTAATGAAATTGGATGATAGTTTGGATTTTTTTGACAGCCATCATTTGAATCAACAGGGAGTACGGGTTTTTAATGAAGCTCTATTAAAAGGCAAAGAGACTCAATTGCATAATAAAGTTTTGATGACTCATGCGAGCTTTAAAAAGTAAAGCTTCCTGCTAGTATTTTGGCCATAAAACTAATGTGCACAACTTTCTATAATCGCTAATACATATTGATATACAGTAACAAAAGATTGTGCACATCTTTTTTACAATATTTTTCCCTTTTGGTCCGTTTGAAAATTTCGCTAGGTTTACTTTTTATGCCATCAAATTTCTTCCACCATGACGTTACCATTCATTATTGGTGAAGACAGTGCCAATGAAGTTGTTTTTGTAGATTTCGAACAGTTGCCACATTTGTTTGTTTCATACAATGATGAAGCCCAGATCCGGGAGTTTATAGGTTCATTGATTAGTTCATTGCAATTGAATAATAATGGTCTCCTGGTTGATTATGCACTTGCAGTATCTGCAAGAAATCATCATTTAACTTTGAGAAGGGATTGCAATATTAAATACTGTTTTGTTTCTGACGATTATTTGATGAGTAATGTTGGTAGTAAGTTGAAATTCATGCAAGCGCTGCTCAAAGAAATGAGGAGCAGGAGCATTTACTTCAGGAAGCTTGCAGAAGGTAAGCCGGAAAAGAAAAAACAAGTACCCCATTTAATCATTTTACTACATGATGTTTTTGATATTGTCTTATCTTCTAAAAAATCAATTGGTCAAATCTTCTTGCAGCTTTTATTATTGGGAAAAGCACTAAAAATGCATGTAGTGGCTGCTTCAGGAAACTCCTACAGGATGTTATTAAAACAATTGGCTAATCTTGATCCTTCCGTAATGAGAAAGTTCCGGAATCAATTTGGTCATGATCATTTAAATATTGTTACACCATTAGGCGCAGAGCTGGTGATTACTGCCGAAGACTTTATTTTCTTCAAGAAGGCCAATGCAATAGATTATCAGCGCTTGTACCCGGCAAGAAAATCCTTACACGAATCACTTTCTTATATTCCAAGGGTAACCACCACCTTACCAATGGTTGCTCCTTGCTGAAATAAATGAATGGCTTTATGCATTTCTTCAAATGGAAAGACTTGACCTATGTGCTGAGGTTTCAATTGAAGGGATAGTAATCCCTGGAGCATTTCATGCATCAAATCTGTTTGCTCATATAAAAAGATTAAGTTAAAACCCATGAGTGACTTATTCTGTGAGGGTAAGCGTAGTGGATCAATTTTGGGGCGCTTAAAGTATTTCCAGATCAGTTTTGGATAATTAGGAGTTGATCCATGTGATGCAAAGCTGGCGCTCCCATACGCCACCATCCTGCCCATAGGAGCCATCGCTTTCCAGCTTTGCTCTAATATTTTGCCGCCAATGCATTCCATCACTAGGAGTAGAGGGCGACTGTCAAGAGCATTCACCAATTTGCTATAAAAATGATCATCCCGCACAATGACATCATCATAAGCTTCTTCATCCAGTAAATATTCAACTTTATGCGACCCGCCTACAGTGCCAATGGTATAAGCATCATATTTCTTGCAAATACGGTTGGCCATGATGCCTACACCACCAGCAGCGCTATGGATCAGCACAGTCATACCTTTTTTCAGGTTGCCTAAGGCCGTAAGAGCATAATAAGCAGTAAGTCCTTGCACCAGGAATCCTGCACCTTCTTCAAAACTCCAGTCTTCAGGCAACGGAATAATATATCGGTGGTGAATATTAATATACGATACATAACCACCAAACTTTGTAACACCCATGACTCTGTCACCCACCTTCCATTCTTGCACACCTGCACCAACAGCTATAATTTCACCCGAAAATTCCAATCCTGGAATGAATGAACCTGGAGGTGTTGCCTTGTAGAGGCCTTGCATAGAAAAGATATCCGCAAAATTTAAGCCTATAGCCTTCACTTGAATACATACATCTCCTGTCTTGGGATGTTCCAGGACCTCAGTCTGTAGTTTCAAGTTTTGAATCGAACCTGCTTTCGGCATGCGATAAACCTGGCGTTCCTGCATAAGTTATCTATTTCCTGATAAAAACTTGTTATGGCTAATTTGAAACTTCTAAAATAGTAAAAGTTTTCTCACCTGATGGTACTTTCCATTGCACTTGTTGTCCCTTCCTGTAACCTATTAGAGCCGTGCCAATAGGTGACATGATGGATACCCTTCTTTGTTTGATGTCTGCTCTATGGGGTGTTACCAAGGTTAATTCAAACGTTTTTCCATTATGCTCATCCTGTATTTTCACTTTTGAATTAAGTCTTACGACATCTCCAGGTAAATCGTCATTTTTGACAAGTGTTGCTTTCTTCAATTCTGCCTTCAATTCTTCTACATTATTTCGGTCAAATGAATTTCTGGTATGATTTCCTTTTACATAAGATATCATCAGTTGATAATCATCTTGGCTTAGGATAATTTGATTTTTTACCTCTTGCATAGCACATTATTTTACTAGTGAGAAAATGCTTTTATTTCTGTTATTTGATATTTCTGTTAGTTATTTTTTGAAAATGTTTATTGCTCTTTCTCAGGTACACTATTAAAGTAATGAAGAGCAACGGTACTGTTACTACCAAAAGCCAATACCATTTGGCATGTACAACAAATCCATTCTTTAATACAATGGCATTTGTTAGGAGTAGTAATACAACAATAGTATTACGCTCCCAAAATGTTACATTTTGAGTCATAGCAAAGCAATGATTAGAATTAATAATTAAAAGGGATCACTTAATTCAGGAAGAACCCAAGCCTGGCAAATATTAGGCTTGGGAATAGGTATTAAAGTCCTTAAAGTTGGAGAAGTAATAAAGTTTACGACAGAAAGGGTTAAATTCTGTAAAAGAACAGGTATAGCAATCCCTGGTATCTAGTTCTATATACCAGGAATAAAGCGAACTTTTAATATAAATATCGATACCTGCCATCAATACAAATCTAGTAAAATTTGTTGTTTAAAATCCTTTTGGAATTAATAGTTCGTTAAAGATGAACATCGCCTTTACTTTGTGTATATTTAAAAATGCTCCATTCGCAAGAAATATTACAAATCAACATGACTGCTAATCGCTCATCTTCTGCATATTACATGAAATTCTGGTGCCTGCTATTATTTCAATGGCAGATCCCTCTGCAAGCATAACTGAATTTGGTATTTGTCCAGTAAGAAAAGAAAACTTGGTACCATAAACATCCTTGAAATCTACATGAATGGAATATTCATTCACTTGATAGATCTTCCATTTTGGATGCTTTACTTCATATTGAGATGTAAGGGTGTCATTGATTCTGGCATAACCCCAATAGTGTTCTGTGATAAACTCTTCCTCACTACCTTCTGTTATTTGTAAAGGAATTGCATCAGCTTGAACAGTAAACCTGTTCCAGCTTTTCTTCCTCCACTTGTATTCAACTTGTAATTTACTTTCGCTTAAAAGCCATTGATGGCTCATGGACATTGTTTGGTAGTTTTCTTTGTACACCCTGTTGGCGACCATAGTTATAGCGGGACGTGGTACAATTTCTTTAATGAAAACAACACCTCTTTTCCATATGCCATTCTCTTGATACCGAACATAGAATCTTAAATTCACCTCTTCAAAGTTGGCGTGACAGGGAATAGAAAAACCTTTCAGTCTGGTATTTAAAAACATAAAACCAACTAAACTGATGTAATAGTTGTCCTGCCAAATGTCCAGTTCTGTTCCTGCCGGAAGAAATTCTTCCAGCACCGCTTTGTCTACTGCATAGTTTGCAATGGCAAGCTTTCTCCATTCTGCTGTTAAAAAAGTTGATACTGCCATATACGAATTAGGTACTGATGTAAAAATAAAGAATTGAGTCTAACTCATAACTGCCGAAATTTGGGTACTCCTACATGAGGTATAAAACAGCGAAGTTTTACTAATTTAGAGTCTAATATTCGTCCCCAGCGATCACTACAATGAACCGGGCGTATTACACTTTATTCGGCTTTTCTCCCTTCCTCTGGATTCCCACCCTGTGATGCGTTTCTTTCACTCCTTAAACCATCATGGTATGAAACACACATTTATTTTCCCGCTCTTCCTTTCTTTTGCACTTGGCACTTCTGCCCAAAACACTTCGCCTTACTGGAGTTTAGCGGGCAATTCCAATGCTACCTTATCCAATAAGATCGGCAGCACCAATAATGTTTCCCTCAGGTTTGTGACCAATAACATTGAGCGAATGAAGATCCATGCTTCTGGAAATGTGGGTATTGGCACACCTTCGCCTGTTCAAAAGCTACATGTAGTGGGTAATGGTTACTTTACAGGTCTGGTTGGAATCAATACTAGCCCAAGTTATCCATTACATATACATAATCAATCTTATGATTTTGGCTTAAGGGTTTTTAATGCGCCCAGTAACCTTGATATCAATCGCGTTGGAATTTCTGTTTCCTCTGTTATTCAACCTGGTATTGGAGTTGGTATTGTTGCTTTTGGGGGACTAGAGGGAATAGAAGGAACAGCACTTGGTGGCACATCTAATGTAGACCCTTGTATTGGTGTTGCTGGCTCTTCTAATGGCTTTGCAGGTTCCCGTATTGGTGTTGATGGCCTTGGTTTTAATTCTGAGGAAAACAATGTAGGCAACATGTATGGTGTTAGAGGTTTTGCTTATGGTGGCGCTTTTAATGCTGCTGGTTACTTTGAAGGAGATGTTTGGGCTGTGGATTACTTGACGATATCAGACCGGAAATTCAAAACTGGGTTCAATCCTCTTAAGTACTCACTGGAGCAACTTATGAAACTCAAGCCCTATGTCTATGAGTTTAAGACAGCCGAATATGCAAAAATGAACCTACCCAAAGGCGAACAAATTGGCTTGATAGCCGATGAAGTAAAACTGGTATTTCCCCAGCTGGTAAAGCAGGGAGTGCATCCTGCCCGTTACGACAAGGATAAGAAGACCGTGGTGAGTCCTGAAGAAAAGTATGAAGGGATAAATTACAAGGGATTCATTCCTGTATTGATTGCTTCAGTGCAAGAGCTGAAAACTGAAAATGATGTATTAAAAGAAGAAATAGCTGAGCTGAGACAACTGGTGCTGGAATTAAAGAATGGGATGACGGATAACAATTTATCTGCAAATGCTTCTTCTGCTTACTTGGAACAAAATGCACCTAATCCTTTTAAAAGTAACACCATTATTCGTTATTATGTTCCTTCCAATGTTTTTATGGCCAGGTTATTAATAACAGATTTAAAAGGAGCAATAATCAAAACGATTGAACTGAACACCAAAGGCAGCAGTCAAATAACGCTAAATGCAGGTGCTTTGGCAGCCGGCACTTACAATTACAGTCTTTGGATTGATAACCAACGAGCAAACACAAAACAATTGATCATAACCAGGTAGTGCCTCATTTATGTACTGAGTGGATCTAATCATTAGTATTCATTGCATATTCGAATGATTTTGATGTGGCAATTGGTATTATAGTCTTTATCTGGAGACTGATTCAATTTGAACATTCACTATCGAAGCTTATTTCATTAAACTTTTTTAAAGGTTTTAGAAATGAAGCCCTGATTCTTTTATTCTTGAATCGGGGCTTCGTGCTTTAAGCAGCTGGGGCAACCTGGGGATTGTGAAGAGCAGCCGACCCAGTGGGGCAGTCCAGATAACAAAATCAACCAAAAGAATTGACTCTATAATTCCAAACTGCCGAATTTTTGAACGCTTACAATAATTATCCTTCCTGTAAATTTTTTATTTCATGCAATGTTTCGCCATCAATTTTTGTCTTGTTTTGTGACTCATTTACTTACCCTTGTCAAACGATAGCCCGTATGAAAGATTACGAATTATTCGACAATTACTCCTCAATTGTGCCAAAGGAAAAAATTGTCCCAGGCAGCCTACAGGATTTCAGGCAATTAATTCACTACTATTCCAGAGCTATAGTTCAATTTGAATTTTCTTTTTTTAAGGACCGGAGGGTGCTGCCGTAGAGCTGGCAGAAAGTGTTTTATTAAGCTATGGAAGAAAAAGCAAGGGGCGGTTGTGAAACATGAATGGCCAATGCTCTGTATTTTCTGAAAAGCTGTGATGAAATGAAAATGGTGTTACGACCTTGATGTTTCAATTGACTTTGGTTATTAAAAAAACAGGAAATACTACGATTTTCAGAAGGTTGAAAGTACAGACTCATGTAATAAGCGCTGAGGTTTCTGATTATTAAACCCTAAACTAAATACGATGAAAAAAGGTACTTCTTCAGGCAGGTTTATTCATTTGTCGATAAAGTTTTCAATTCTATTGATGCTGTTCACTGCCTTAAGGGTTCAGGCTAAAGATATTAATGGCCTGACTGTGGCACAAAATGCATCAGAAAACCGTGAGATCAGAGTTGCCGGTAAAGTTACCGGTGCCAACGATGAGCCATTGAGCGGCGTTTCTGTGCGCGAAAAAGGCACTTCCAGCGGGACCTCTACAGACAACAATGGCATGTATGCTTTAACTGTAGACAATAATGCGATATTACAATTCAGTTATATTGGCTATGAAACACAGGAAGTTCCTGTAAGTGGACAATCGGTTATCAATGTGAAACTAGTGGTGGCTACAAAGCAGATGGAGCAGGTAGTGGTGATTGGGTATGGAACACAAAACCGGAGAAATGTAACTGGCTCTATCTCTACTGTTCATGCTGAAGACTTTGAAAACAGGCCAATTTTCTCCACAGCACAGGCCATACAAGGCAAGGCTGCAGGCGTACAGGTCACTCAGCCTTCGGGTAAGCCCGGAACAGATTTTTCTGTACGGATAAGGGGTACAAGTTCTATCAATGCCAATAATGATCCTCTCTATGTAATTGACGGAGTGCAAACTACAGACACCAGAGGCCTGAACACAAATGATATTGAAACAATACAGATACTAAAGGATGCAGCATCTACTGCTATTTATGGCGCACGGGCTGCCGGTGGCGTAGTGATTATTACTACCAAACGAGGCAGGTCAAACCAATCGTTGGTGAGTTTCAATACCTATGTAGGTTTTTCGAAAGTAGTGAATACAATCGATGTTTTAAACACACCTCAGTACCGCGAATTGATGGAAGAAGTATTAGGTCCCGGCACTGTTGACCCTTCCATTACTACCAATACAAACTGGGTCGATGAAGTGTTTAATACAGGGGTGAACCAGAATTATCAGGCTTCTGTTTCAGGGGGAAGTGATAAAGCGCAATATTTTTTATCAATGGGTTATTTAAAAGATAAAGGTGTTGTAGAGCCTGCCCGGTTTGATCGTTATTCAGTACGCTTAAACCTGGATAATAAAGTAAAAAGTTGGCTGAAGGTCAATGCAAATTTGAACTATATCCGCAGTTCGTTTAGAAATACATTAGACAACCTCAGCTCGGGAAGAGGTGGTGTTATTCTTAGTGCTTTAAATACGCCTCCATTTTTGAATGTTTACAAAAGTGATGGTAGCGGGCAGTTTGATCCCAATCCTTTTCAGCCTTCCTGGGAAAATCCCGTTGCTTACCAAAGCAGGGATGAACGTTCAAAAGACAACAGGTTCCTGGGGAACCTGGGCGCAGATATAAGTTTTGCCAGGTTCCTGTCTTATAAGGCGAACTTTGCCGTTGATATTTCCAATACCCAATTTGACTCTTTCATTGATCCATTCAGAACCAGTTACGGCCGCCAGCAAAATGGCATAGGAACCGCACGAAGGGATAACCTTTTTACCTGGCTTTGGGAAAATACATTGAACTACAATCAAAAATTTGGTTCTCATAATGTAATCGCTTTAGGTGGCATTTCAATTCAGGAAAAAAGGCTTGACAATGCATATGTCGAAGCCCAAGACTACCCCTCCATTCCTGGTGTTCAAACCATTAATGTAGCCAACCAGATTAATAATGCTGGTACAACTGCATCAGAATCAGCTCTGGCTTCTTTCTTTGGACGGCTGTTGTATGACTACAATAGTAAATACCTGTTCACAGCTGCTTTCCGCTATGATGGTTCATCCAAACTGGCTGAAGGTAACCAATGGCAGTTTTTCCCTTCTTTTTCTGGGGGATGGAGGATTTCAAGCGAACCGTTCATGCAGGGCGTTGATTTTATCAATGATCTTAAACTGCGTGTTGGTTGGGGCCAAACCGGTAACCAGGAAGGCCTGGGTGATTATGCATGGAGAGGATTGTTTAACACGACAAGAAAACCCGTTACTAATCCATTGTCTGGGCCAGCTATTTATAGAAACACAATTGAGAATCCTGACCTGAAGTGGGAAACCACAACACAAACAAATATTGGGCTTGATGCTGCAATTTTAAATCACAAGGTTAACATTACTGCCGATGCTTACTGGAAAAAAACAAAAGACCTGTTACTGGCTATTCCGTTGCCTAACACAGTAGGTGTTGGATCGAACGTTTTTGATAGAAATGATGGGGTTTTGGAAAATAAAGGTTTCGAACTGGCTATTTCAAGTCCAATCATAGACAGGAGTGATCTTAAATGGAATGCCGATTTTAATATTTCTTTCAACGATAATGAAATAAAAGAGTTGGGTTTGAATAAGATCTATGATTTTGCTACTGTTTACAGTAATAACCAGCAAGTGATCCGTGTAACTCCGGGGCAACCTTTAGGCGCATTTTACGGATATATATCAGAAGGTGTAGATCCGGCAACAGGCAAGCTGGTCTTTAGGGATCTGAACGATGATAAAATCATAACACCAGACGATCGTACTTTTATAGGATATGCGCTGCCTAAATTTATCTATGGGTTAACCACTGCGCTGACATATAAAAACTTTGACCTGAATGTCTTCTTCCAGGGAGTGCAAGGCAATGATATTTTTAATGCCACACGTGTTGACCTTGAAGGCATGTTTGACAGCAAAAACCAATCGACTGTAGTGCTGAACCGTTGGAAAACTCCCGGCCAGGTAACAGATATTCCGAAAGCGAACGATCCTGATAATTACAAAAACTCAACACGTTTTATCGAGAATGGATCATACCTGCGGTTAAAAAGCCTGACACTCGCCTATAACTTCAATAAAGACCTGGTGCAGAAGCTACACCTTCAAAAGTTAATGCTATATGTAACAGGTCAAAACGTCTTCACCATAACCGATTACTCAGGCTTTGATCCCGAAGTAAATGCATTTGGTTCCAACAGCAAAGGAACGGAAATAGGCGTTGATTATGGCACGTACCCGCAAACGCGCACTTTTATTTTCGGTTTGAATGTTGATTTTTAAAACATTACCATTATGAAAAAAAACATTTTAATAATAGGGTTACTTGCTTTGTTATCAGCAGGTTTTCTCTCCTGTAAAAAGTTTCTGGAAAGAGATCCGCTTTCTCAATATACCGATCAGGATCTAGGGTCTACTGATACGGTCAAATACACAACGGCAGGGCAAGCCGAGGCATTGTTGCAGTCTGCATACCAGGATTTTAAAAATGAATATTTTATGCTGGACAACTTTGTCAATGGAGATGCACAATCGGATAATGCTTATGCGGGTGCGGATCAAGTACCAAATTTTCAGATAGATGAGTTTAGGATCGACGCTACAAATAGCAATGTTTCCAGAGACTGGGCAGATATATATAGCCAGGTCGCAAAAGCCAATACTGTCATTACAAATGTGCCCCGTATTACTGATCCGGCTTTAACCCAGGAACGCAAGGATCAGATCGTCGGTGAGGCATCATTTATAAGGGCTTATTGTTATTTTGACCTGGTTCGTCTTTGGGGCGACGTACCACTGGTATTGGAGGAAATCTCATCCATAAGTGCATCCAATATAGAACAGGTATATCCTAAACTTTATCCAAGCCGTTCACCCAAAGCAGATGTGTATGCACAAATTATTGCAGACCTGCAAACAACTATTGCCAAAGCACCAGCCAGCGGATCAACAAAGTTTATAGGTACGAAAGGAGCAGCACATGCGCTACTGGCAAAGGTGTACGCAACCATAGAACCGCATGACTGGACAAAGGTTAATGAACAGGCAGATGCAGTGATTGCAGCTGGGTACAGTTTATTGCCACAGTACGATCAGCTTTGGGACAATGCACACGAAAACTCGTCAGAAGCTATTTTTGAAATAGATTGTATTGACTGGAATACCGGCGGCAACTGGGGAACAGATATGGTTAAGGGAACAGACTGGAAAAAGTTCAACACCCCAACTAATGACCTGGTAAATGCTTTTAATGCAGAAGGCGATAATATAAGAAAGAATGCTAGTATCGTATTTGAAGACGTAACCGGCTTATGGACAGACCGTTACTGGCCTGCGACAACCTTTCCTTTCATTAACAAGTACAGAGATCATAGCGGAGGTCAGAACTTTATTTTGATCCGCCTGGCAGACATTCTTTTATTAAAGGCTGAAGCCTTAACAGAGTTGAATGATTTAACTGGGGCTAAGGCATTACTGAACCAGGTACGTAACCGCGCCAAGTTGGGAAATACAACAGCCAATACACAGGCTGACCTAAGGTTAGCGATAGAAAAGGAAAGACGTTTGGAACTTGCCTTTGAAGGTCACCGTTGGTATGATCTGGTGCGTACCGGCCGGGCCATACCAGTAATGAATGCACAAAAAGATGGAAATGGCGCCAGTCTTGGGTATAATCTTACTGAAAACAAATTGATATGGCCTATTCCTCAATCCGAAAGGGATAAGAATACTAATCTTACTCAAAATCCTGGTTACTGATCCTACTACTATTTATAAAAGATCCTTTCAATTGTAATATTGGTAGGATCTTTTTTTTAAATTACTCCATGAATAAAATAACATTTTTTGCACTCATACTTATTCTTTGCATAGGTTGCAAAAACTCTTCTAAGAGTGACACGGCAATGGAAGTATGGTTAACTGATCCTGTCAAAAACATATTATTTGCAAAGCAGTCTCTAGGCAATATTACTGCAACAGGAACAGTGCCGGCAATTGAAGTTAATGAAAAAGAAACCTTCCAAACTATTGATGGCTATGGCCATGCTTTAACTGGCGGCAGTGCGTTTCATTTGTATAACATGGATGCCGCTACGCGTGCAGCCCTGCTGAAAGAATTATTTGCTACAGATGGCAACAATATAGGTATAAGTTATTTACGGGTGAGTATAGGTGCTTCTGATTTGGACGACCATGTTTTTTCTTACGACGATTTGCCGGTAGGACAAACAGATACTGCTATGGAAAAATTCAGCATAGCGGAAGATAAAAAATGGTTGATCCCTGTTTTAAAAGAAATACTGGCCATTAATCCTGATATAAAAATATTGGGATCGCCCTGGTCGCCACCTGCATGGATGAAAACTAACGACAGCACAAAAGGTGGTAGTTTAAAACCTGAATATTACAATGCTTATGCGAAGTACTTTGTAAAATACATACAAAGCTTAAAGGCGGAAGGCATCAATATAGATGCCATCACTATTCAAAACGAACCCTTGCATCCTGGCAATAACCCCAGCCTGTTAATGTTGGCAGAGCAGCAAGCCGCTTTCCTGAAAAAAAGTTTAGGGCCGGCATTCAGGGCAGCAGGCATCACTACAAAAATTATTTTGTACGACCATAATGCGGACAGGCCCGATTATCCCATGAGCATTCTTGCGGATAAAGAAGCAGCGCAATATGTTGACGGTTCTGCCTTTCACTTGTATGCAGGATCAATAGATACGCTTTCCAAAGTGCACGAGGCTTTTCCTGATAAAAATCTTTACTTCACTGAGCAATGGGTGGGAGCGCCCGGCAACCTGCCAGAAGATTTAAAATGGAATGTAAAAAATCTACTTATTGGCGGTGCAAGAAACTGGTGCAAAAACTATTTGCAATGGAACCTGGCAGCCAACTCAAAATGGGAGCCGCACACTCCCGGCGGTTGTACGGAGTGTTTGGGAGCCGTAACCATTGACGGCAACCAGGTAAAAAGAAATCCAGGGTATTACAACATTGCGCATGCATCAAAATTTGTGCGTCCCGGAAGTGTGCGTATTGCATCTACTATGCCGGAAGGCTTGCCCAATGTGGCTTTTAAATCACCAGACGGTAAAAAAATTTTGGTAGTATTAAACGAAGCTCCTGCATTAAAATCATTTAAGGTTCTGGATGATGGCAAAAGTTTTTCCATTGCATTGAATGCAGGCGCTGTAGCAACATTAGTGTGGTAATCACTCACCAGATAACCGGTAACAGGCAACCATGATAAAACAAATTATAATTATAGTATGTAGTTTGATATTATGTGCAAACAGCTTTGCCCAACAAAAGAGCATTGAAGAAAAAGTAAATGCGCTGATGAGCAAAATGAATCTAGAAGAAAAAGTGGGACAGATGAACCAGTACTCCAGTACCGAAGAACTAACAGGGCCAAAGATGGCATCACCAGATTTGTTAAAAGAAATAAGAGCAGGCAGGTTAGGTTCAGTGCTCAATATTCGCGGCGTAAAACAAACACGCCAGTTGCAGGAAGCCGCTATGCAAACACGTCTTAAAATACCTTTGCTTTTTGCACATGATGTGATACATGGCTACCGCGTTACCTTTCCTATACCGCTTGCCGAAGCTGCCAGTTGGGATTTGGATGCAATAGAACTCTCTGCACGTATTGCAGGTAAAGAAGCTGCAGCGGCAGGCCTGCACTGGACATTTGCACCAATGGTAGATATTTGCCGCGACCCGCGTTGGGGACGGGTTATGGAAGGAGCAGGCGAAGACCCTTATTTAGGTTCGCTCATTGCAAAGGCTCGTGTGAAAGGTTTTCAGGGCAAAGGCTTTGGCTCTACTGATGCAGTAATGGCATGTGCTAAACACTTTGCAGCATATGGCGCCGCCATTGGAGGACGCGATTATAACTCTGTTGATATAAGCGGCCGCATGTTGTGGGAAACTTATCTTCCTCCATTCAAAGCTGCTGCTGATGCAGGTGTAGCTACATTTATGAATTCGTTCAATGACCTGAATGGTGTGCCGGCCAGCGCCAGTACTTATTTACAACGAGATATTCTTAAAGGCAAATGGAATTTCAAAGGCTTTGTGGTGAGCGACTGGGGCTCTATAGGCGAAATGATACAGCACGGTTATGTAAAAGATAACTATGAGGCTGCCGAAGCCGCTGTTAAAGCCGGTAGCGATATGGATATGGAAAGCCGCAGTTACATTAACAATTTGGTACAATTGGTAAAAGATAAAAAAGTTCCGGAATCTGTAATAGACGAAGCCGTTAAAAGAATACTCACACTGAAATTTAAAATGGGGCTTTTTGATGACCCGTTCCGTTATTGCGATGAAAAACGGGAAGCTGCAACACTTAACACACCCGAACACCAGGCGGCAGCATTAAGAATGGCGGAGAAAAGTATGGTGTTGCTCAAAAACGAAAATCAATTGCTGCCGCTTAACAAAGAATATAAAACCATTGCACTCATTGGACCGATGGCAAAGTCAAATGCCGATATGAAAGGCTTTTGGGCACTCGATTGGGGCAAAGAAGATAATCTTGTATCATTATACGATGGTATGCAGCATAAAGTAGGCAATACCACGCAACTATTATACTCCAAAGGTTGTGACATTACTGACACCAGCCGCGCTCAATTTACCGAAGCAGTAGCAACCGCACAAAAAGCAGAGGTGATAATAATGGCCATTGGCGAAGCGCATGATATGAGCGGTGAGGCCAAAAGCCGTGCTAACATTCATTTGCCGGGCGTTCAGGAAGAACTGGTTAAGGCAATACAAGCCACAGGAAAGCCTTTAATTGTATTAATAATGGCAGGTAGGCCGTTAATATTCAATTGGACGGCTGATAATGCCAATGCTATTTTGTACACATGGTGGTTGGGAAGCCAGGCAGGCAATGCTATGGCCAACGTGTTGTATGGCGATTATAACCCTTCGGGTAAATTGCCAATTACCTTTCCACGGTTTGAAGGACAAATTCCGCTGTACTATAATTACTTGAATACAGGCCGACCGGCGCAAAATGAAGACATTACATTTTATCGTTCTGGTTATATCGATACGCCCAATAGTCCACGTTATCATTTTGGTTACGGCCTTAGTTATACCCAATTCAAATACGAAAATTTGAAACTGAGCGATACGGTAATGAATAAAAACGGAAGTATTAAAGTTAGTCTTTTGCTTACCAACACAGGCAAATTTGCTGGTGAAGAAGTAGCCCAATTATACCTGCGAGATTATGTTGCAAGTCTCGTGCGTCCTGTAAAAGAATTGAAAGATTTTAAAAAAGTATACTTGCATCCAGGCGAAACAAAGACCATTGAATTTACTATTGACAAAGAAAAGTTATCGTTTTACAATGCCAGATTACTATGGGATTGCGAGCCCGGTACATTTAAGCTGATGATAGGTAGCTCATCAAAGGATATACGCTTGGAAGGTGATTTTGAATTGATGGGCAGCAGATAATGAGCATGATTTGGAGCTTAAAGGGAATTTGAATAGAAGTTTTATACTCACAACAATATGATAAAAAATATCATCATACTGTTTATTGCTTTTTTGAGTGTCACGGATCTTTTCTCACAAGAAAAACCTTTCTGGAATGATATTCAAAAATTCAAAGAGAGTGATAGATTCAATCCGCCTGTGCAAAAAGCCATTGTGTTTATTGGTAGTTCATCTTTTGCTATGTGGCATGATGTACAGGACTACTTTCCCGGCTATACCATTATCAACAGGAGCTTTGGTGGCTCCACATTGCCCGATGTGACAGGTTATTTAAATGATATTGTGTTTCCTTATCATCCCAAACAAGTCGTGATATATTGTGGAGATAATGATTTGGCTAATTCGGATACAATTACAGCGAACGAGGTATTGCAGAGATTCAAACTTCTATTTCAAAAAATACGCAAGCAACTTCCCTCCATATCCATTGTATATGTTTCTATAAAACCAAGCCCAAGCAGGAAACATTTAATGACAAAGGCCGCGCAGGCCAATATAATGATACAGAAATACTTAAAGACTCAAAAAAATACCAGCTTTGTTGATGTGTATCATAAAATGCTTAATAAAAACGGAAGCATAAGAAGCGATATTTTCTTGCAAGACGAATTGCACATGAATGCAAAAGGATATGCCATCTGGAAACAGGCGATATTACCGTATTTAAAAAAATGAATTTTATCCGTCTTTGTGTGCAACCACAAAACGTAATATTATGAAACATTTTTTATTTACATTGATGATGGGTTTGACAACCAACATCATGCTTGCACAAACAAATGAGCAAAACACACAGGCAGAAAGCTCATTTCAACTCCACAACAAAAAGGCCACCGTGTACATGACAGCGAATAACACAAATTTTCATTTATCAGTTACCGAAACACTTCAATTTACAGACTTTGTGCAACCTAAGGAAACCGACATTAGTATATTTGTTGACCCTACACACCGTTTCCAAACTTTTATAGGAATGGGTGGCGCCTTAACAGACGCATCAGCTGAGACATTTGCAAAATTGCCTAAAGACAAGCAACAAGAATTATTGAAAGCATACTACGATCCTAATGCGGGTATAGGCTACACTTTAGCAAGAACTAATATGAACAGTTGCGATTTTTCCAGCGGTAGTTATACATATGTAAAAGATAATGATAAAGAGCTAAAAACATTTAGCATAATGCATGACCAACAATACAAAATTCCATTTATAAAACAGGCAATTGCTGCAGCAGGTGGAACGCTAAAACTGTTCATCAGTCCATGGAGCCCGCCAGCCTGGATGAAAGATAACAACAATATGCTGCGTGGTGGAAAATTGAAACCTGAATATTATCAGTCATGGGCAAACTATTATGTGAAATTTATCAGGGCTTATGAAAAATCAGGTATTCCGGTATGGGGACTCACTGTGCAAAATGAACCTATGGCTACACAAACATGGGAATCGTGCCTTTACACAGGAGAAGAAGAACGTGACTTCATAAAAAAATACTTAGGGCCTACATTGCAGAAAGAAGGATTAAGCAAAAAAAAATTAATTGCATGGGATCACAACAGAGACCTCATGTATCAAAGAGCTTCTACGGTTTTAAACGACCCCGATGCTTCCCAATACGTGTGGGGTATCGGTTATCACTGGTATGAAACCTGGACAGGTGCAGGCATGCAATTTGACAATGTGAAAAGAGTAGCAGAAGCATTTCCCGGCAAAAATTTGATTTTTACTGAAGGTTGTATAGAAAAATTTAATATAGAAAAAACTAATGATTGGGCTTTGGGTGAAAAATATGGCCGTTCTGTGATAAATGATTTAAACAGTGGTGCATCAGGCTGGACAGATTGGAATGTACTGCTTGATGAAACAGGTGGCCCAAACCATGTAGGTAACTTTTGTTTTGCACCTGTTCATGCCAATACAAAAACAGGTGAGTTGATTTATACAAATGCTTACCACTACTTAGGTCATTTTTCAAAATTCATTCGTCCCGGTGCAAAAAGAATTATATCATCCTCAAGCCGAGACGTGTTGCAAACAACGGCGTTTATCAATGAATCAGAACAATTAGTAGTAGTGGTACTAAACTTATCTAATGATAAAATTCCATATTACTTATGGATAAAAGGAAAAGCCGCTAAAACAGAGAGCTTGCCTCATTCCATAGCAACCATAGTGATATAGAGCTGGCACTTGGTCGACAGACCATATTATTGTATAAACAGAAAGAATATGAAGCCGTTTTATTGTGTACTACTTTTCATTTTTCTTACCATTAACGCCTTCGCTCAGGTTATTTTATTTGATACTAAGTGGCGCTTTACGATGGGCGATAATCCCGAATATAAAAATGAATATTACAACGATAGAAATTGGCAACAAGTAGTGGTACCTTCTTCTGCCAAAGGGCGTGAAGGCCTTTGCTGGTACAGGGTGCACTTCAATGTGCCCAAACATATGACTGGCAAAGAACTTGTTTTATTTGCGGGAACCATTGATGCAGCCGATGAAACATTTGTCAATGGAAAGCTGGTAGGAAAAAGCGGCAAATTGCCTCCAAAAGTGGAAACTGCATGGGATGTGGAAAGGCAATATTCAATTCCTGCAGGAATTGTAAAAGAAAATAATACCATGGCTATTCGCATGTACACGGCACCGGCCATTGGTGGTATTTACAAGGGAAGACTGGCTTTGATGACAAAAGAAACCTATGAGAAAGAGAAAAAGGAATTAGCGCTTAAAAAGCAATCTTATTTTCAATTAACTACTTCCAATGGATTAATTTCTGCAGTATATAATAAAGAAACGAATAGAGTGGAAGCAGTATATCCTCACATTTTCAGCGATTATGATTCTGCAAAATTTGTTGAACCTTTTTTGTACAATGTTGAATTAAAGCAATCTCAGCAACCTGTGTCTGTAAAATATGTTGCCAATACGCATGTCATTGAAGTGAAGTACAAAAATTTTACTGTAAATTATTTTGCATCTTTTACAACTGGCGAAAAAATATTTTATGCAGTGGTGAAAGGAGTTCCTTCAATTGTTAAAAATATTTCTTTTAAATACGATGAAGGAAAAGCGCAGGTACAATTAAATGAATGCACTATTATTAAAAATGGTATTGCAGAAAAATATTTTCTATTTGGGTTCACCAATGGCTTGCATATTGATGCTACTGTTTTAGAAAAAGAGAGGGCAAGGCTATTACAAAATAATGCATCGTTGTTGACAGAAGAAATACAATATTTGCAATTGGTGTTTGCACGTTGCCATATACCAGCCAATGCAACTGCTGATGAAAAAAATCTTTTACAACAGTCAGTTTCATTTTTAAAAATGTCGCAGGTGGCAGAACAGGAAATATTTCCTTACTCACATGGACAAGTAATTGCTTCTTTGCGTCCGGGTGCATGGTGTATAGCATGGGTGAGGGATGGTTCATTTGCTATTGCTGCTATGGCAAAACTTGGCATGCATGAAGAAGCAAAAAAAGGATTGGAGTTTATGCTGAAAGCACAGCCCTCTGGGCGTTTCGTGCACTATATTTTCCGTGATGGAAAGGATTACGGCATTGGTGTGGATTATCAAATCTCGGCAACACGTTATTTTGGCAATGGCAAAGAAGAATGTGATTTTAATGAAGATGGCCCCAATATTGAAATTGATGACTTTGGACTTTTTCTTTTTGCATTGGATGAGTATATGAAAAATAGTAACGATGTGGAATTCTATAAAAGATGGGAACATGTATTAGCAACAAAAGTAGCAGATGCAATTGTTCACAATATAGATACCAATGGATTGATACGAAGAGATTCTGGCCCTTGGGAACATCATTTGCCAGGAAGGCAATACACCTTTACTTCGGGAGTATGTGCCGAAGGGTTAAAACGCTTTGCTTTATGGCAAAAAAAGCTTGGATACAATTGGCAAAAATATTCTGATGCTGCAGAACGACTTTATAATGGCATTGTGCAACACACATTGTATGATAACCGCCTGATAAAAGGCAATGCCAATGACCAATTAGCCACCGACCATTATTTTTATGATGCAGGTACATTTGAATTATTTGCAAACGGGCTTATCACTAACAAAAAATTATTTGAAACACATATGCAGGCTTATGACAGTGTGTTGAAGGTAAAGGATGATATTGGATACATACGCATTTTCAGCAATGATACCTATGAAAATCAGGAATGGCCTTTTGCAGACCTTCGTGTTGCTGTTGCACAAAAATATTTTGGCAATAAAACGGTATCAAAAGCTTTGATTGATAAAGTTACAAAGTTGTCAAAAGCTAATTATAACACGATTCCTGAAATTTATAGACTTAAAGATTGTTATTTCCGCGGCGCTATTCCAATGGTGGGTTATGGTGCAGGAGCTTATGTGCTGGCGTTGCTGGATTATTATGGCAAATAGTTTGGTGATGGTTTCATATGTATGTTATATTTCATGTCTCATGCTTCTTCAAACCAACACAGTGAAAGATGTTAGAATGATCTATAAACTGAACTTTTGCCTGAAGCAGAATTCAATAGGAATAATTCTTATGAGATTTAAGGGATCTACCTAAATACCTGGGGGATGACGAAGGGGAATTTGAAAATTGGGTGAGGGGAATGATATTAGGAGATTGGTGGGGGAAAAGTGGTTTTCTAGGCTTTTCCTAGGCTTAGCTATGGATTGAGTAGGGCTTAGGTAGGGCTGAGGAACGAAAGATCAGGGGTAGGATGATGAGAAAGACCAGGGATTGGCATCTGCCAGAGACGGACACGGGACGAATCAAGAGACGGGGGAGTCTGGGGATGGGAAATAAATGTGCTTTGGAACGAAGGTGGCATACTGTTGTCCTACTCTAGGTATACTGATGGTATGCTTCAGGTATACTTGAGGTACGAAGGATCCCTACTCGGAAGCTGGAGTTGGGGCGGACAAAAGCGGTCATTTCCTGCCATTTGCTGCCAAAACGGCCAGGAGGTTTTTGGTTGTGGATGGGTAGGAGTAGCTTTAGGGGATAAATGGATGAGCTATATGAATCAGGTCTATATCAATAGTAAAGAAAGGGTGGTGATCAAGGATGGCAAAAAGGTACCTAGACTGCTGTTGGGCATGATCCGGGGTACGATTGGGAAGTGTTTTGTGGTGAAGCATTATAGGGGGAACAAGAAAAAGAAGTGGAAGAAAAGGATCGTGATCACCAAGTACCCGGACATGAGTGGCATAGTGGCCAGTGAAAAGCAGAGAGTAAGGAGGGATCTGTTTAAGGAGGCAGTGGTGTATGCCCAGTGGGTCCTCTCGGATCCAGAAAGGAAGGAGACATTCAGGAAGACATTACCCAGGAAGAAGAGGAAGCATGTCTACCAGGCGGCTATCCGGTTGTATATGAGGATGCAGGGGGATAAGCAGTGGCTGAGGAAGCAGCTGGCGGTGAGGGGGATGATGAGCACAGGCAGAAGGGAGATGGTGGAGTTTGTGAATGGGCAATGGTCAATGGTGAATATTGGAGGGAGGTGTGCTGGTGGGTTGAATGGTGGGGAGCAGGTGGGAGCCTGGAGGGTGGTGTGGCAGAAAGAAGAGGCAGTGGGGCTTGAGGTGGGGGATGTTTATAGAAAGGAACCGGAGGGTTTAGAAGTATTGCAGATTTAGAAAATGGTGTAGAAGGAAGGAGTTAGTTTTTGTTGTTTTCAGATGAGCACTACGCTGCTTGATACAATGAAGCACCTTTTGCCTCTGATGGGAAGGTCCTGTATCATCTTTTTTGAAGTGGCGAGTTCAAAATAATTTAAGATGACTTTTATTAGTATGGTTGCAAGTAAATGCCGGTATTGTTCTTCCCAATGTCCACTCATTGGTGAACTGCAAAAATCAACATTTAATCCTCATCCCCCAAGTATTTAACTTGATCCCTGATGATTGCTCAGAACATCAGTGGGTTGTGGCTTTCCAGTGATTTTGAATGGAAGCAGAAGTTGCAGTATTTAGTGTTTCCTGAAGGAGTGGTGTATAGCAAGAAAAATGAGGCAGTTCGAATCGGAAGGATCAATAGTTTATTTGCTGCCATTGAGCCATTGAAGCGGGATTTGGAGGAAAATGAAAAAGAGGCTGTATCAAAAGTATGATATAGCCTCTTTTTATTCGGGTAGGTGATGGAATCGATTTTCATTTACGCGATTCTCAGTGCCTTCATTTTACTTTTGATACAGCCTCTTATATCAAGGTCTGTGCCCAGAACAGGTACAATACTATTTAGCTGAAATGCTGTTCTAATAAGGATTTCAGTGTTTTCTTATTGTTGTCAAGGTGTAATTAGGGTGAAAAAACTGTAAAAACTCTATAAAAAGGCATCTTGCTTATTATTTATTCTTGTGAGTTTTTATAAACTTTTGCTTGCTTCTTTCAGTGAAGTCGCCAGCTCCCCGCTGCAAAACAAATCGGCGTGTCGGGGGGTATAAGATACGCAAAAATCGGTAGCAACCCAGCTACAAAAGCGGCTGCAGTCGCGTGTGAAAATGCTTGCAATAATTTTTCATCTCCAATTACAATGGACTTTACTAAAAAAGTGCTTACGTTAAGCGAAGCTTGCGCTTATACGAGGTTTGTTAAGAGCTACATGTATAAAAGGACAATGGCCGGAACCATCCCGTGCAGTAAGCCGAACGGCAAGGCCATATTCTTTGACAGAGAGGAGCTCGAGCGATAGATGCTTAGTAAACCAAAGGTCAGCCTTGCCGAGTCGCAGACACAAGCAGCCACTTATCTTACGACTAAAGCCGGAGGTTCAAGATGACAGCCCTCCAGCACTTAAACGAGCTTGCCACAAACGCAAAGCGGGCAGAAGTATTCAGGCGTTCCTGCTAACTGGATACCCATAGCACGATTTAGAGATAAAACCGCTAATGTGCTAACCAGGTCAATCATAGCATTCCTAACGTTTGAAGGCCACCACAGCGAAAGAATCAGCATTGTGAGCAGGCAGATTAACGGCAAGTGCACTGCTGCTGATGCCTGCAAATAGTTGACGATTTATTCATTGTTTCGCCATAGCGGCAAACCCATCTGTTGGCTGCCGTTTTTTTTGCCAACAATGTTTACTGTCAGCAAATTTACCTGTCCAATAAAAGATAGCAAGTATAGCTAGATTATTGTGATAAGAAACTGATTAAAATCACTTTGGATTAAAATGGATGCCTGCATATTTTTATATCTAGAATACCCCCTGCGTCATGCTTGCTTTTCCATTAAAAGAAACAACTGAATAAAAAATATAGATAATGAAAATAGGTTTTGGATTATATAGTCATATGCTTACTAATGACTATTACAAAATGGCAAAACAATTGGGAGCTACTCATATCGTTGCCCATCTTACGGATTACTTTCATCAAAGCGATACAGGTGCCGACGATCAACCTTTAGGAAATGTTCATAAAGGTTGGGGTATAGCTAAAGAAGCCCAAATATGGTCCTATGAAGAACTGATTGCTTTAAAAAGGGATATTGCCAAGCACGGGTTGATACTTGAAGCCCTTGAGAATTTTAGCCCTGCTTTTTGGTATGACATTTTACTGGATGGACCAAAGAGAGATGAGCAGTTGTCAAATCTCAAACAATTACTAAAAAACATGGGTAAAGCAGGTATTCCTATTATGGGGTATAACTTTTCGCTGGCTGGAGTGGCTGGCAGAACCATAGGCCCATATGCCAGAGGAGAAGCATTGTCTGTAGGGCTTGAGGGCTATTCAGAAGCATTAGATGTCCCTATTCCAAGCGGGATGATATGGAATATGATTTATGATACCGATGCTCCTAACGAAAATATCGAAACCATAACTCACGTAGAACTTATGAAGCGATACAAGCACTTTATAAATGAAATGATACCAGTAGCAGAAGAGGCTGGCGTAAAACTAGCAGTCCACCCAGATGACCCTCCACTTAAAGAAGTAAGGCGGCAACCAAGATTGGGATATCATCCAGATCATTATAAAGAAGTAATGGAACTTGACCAAAGTTCGAGCCATGTAATGGAACTATGTTTAGGAACCATGGCCGAAATGGAGGATTCTAATATATATGAGGCATTGGAATATTTTGCAAAGAACAATAAAATTGGATACATACATTTCCGTAATATCAAAGGAAAGGTACCCCATTATAAAGAGGCATTCATTGATGACGGTGATATAGATATGGGAAAAATAATTAGGATATTACGAAAGCACAAATTTGAAGGTGTCCTTATTCCCGACCATGCACCTCAGGTTACAAGCAAAGCTCCCTGGGATGTTGGCATGGCATACGCTATGGGATATATTAAAGCATTAGTGGATACTATAAAATAAAAATATGATAACAATAGATTTAAAAGACAAGACCATTTTAATGACAGGTGCTTTGAGTGGTATTGCGGATTATGTAATTAAAACTTTGATAGATGCTAATGCAACACTCATTTTAACTGATAAGTGCAGTATTGAAGAAGCATATCCTATATTAAAAGCCAGAGGATTGTCAAATGAGAATTATTTCGCTATGGATGTAACAGATGCGAATGAGGTTCGTGAAACCATAAAGTTGATTTTTAAGAAATGGCCTGATATAAATGTTGGTCTAGGACATGCTGGAGGTACAGGAATTAAACCTTTTTTGGAAGCCTCTACACTTGATTTTTATAATTTGGTTAATTTCAACTTTTTAGGTCAGGCTTACTTTGCACATGCCATAGCTAACGAATGGGTGGAGCGGCAAATTCATGGGCATTTAATTTTTACCTCAAGTTTTGTGAGTAGCATTCCCATGGAAGGGATTACTGCCTATACCTCATCTAAGGCTGGATTGGAAATGCTTATGAAAAACTTAGCCTTGGAATTTTCCAAATATAAGATTAGGGTAAATGCAGTCTCGCCTGGTAATGTTGCAGTAGGAAAATCCAAAGAATTGTATGATAACGTTCCTGATTATAGAGCTTGGGTTGACAGGGTATCCCCTTTAGGAGCACGAAACACACCTGAAGCCATCGCGAACGCCTTTGCGTATCTATGCTCTCCATTGGCTAATGAATTACATGGACATGCGCTTTTAGTAGATAACGGTGTAGGATTACCTAAATTGGGTTGATAATGGAACAGATATTCTATGTAGGATCATATTCGAAGAAGGGAGGCTATTTTCCAAGAATTTCTGGAGAGGGCCTAACCAAATGTGCTTTAAATGTAAAAACAGGTGAACTGAAAAAAAAAGAATCATATCAGGAAGTGCCAAATGCAACCTATTTGACGAAATATGGGAGTGAAATATTACTTGTGGCTTCGGATGAATATTATAACCCTGGCAATGTTTTATCTGTTGCTTTACAAAAAGATACATTAGTACCATTGTCATCGCAGAGTACACATGGTGCGGCTACTTGTCATTTGAGTGTGAATGATGTAGTAGATATGGTTTTTGTTGTTTCATATTTGGATAGTAGGCTTTCAGTGCATGATATGAAAGAAGGGAAACTGTCGCCGGCAAAATATGTTTATCAATATCAAGGTCATGGGCCAAATAAGGAACGACAAGAGCAGAGTCATGCTCACTGTGCGCAGGTTTCATCTGATGGGAAATGGCTCTATGTCTGTGATCTTGGTAGCGATAAAATATGGATACATGATATTGAGAACCTTACTGGTGAGTTTACGGACGTAATAGGGATAACAGTGCCGTCGGGTTATGGTCCCAGACATTTGGTTTTTGGAGAAAAGTTCACCCATGTATATGTGATCTGCGAACTGAATGCACATGTGCTTACCTACAATAGAAATGAAGAAACGGGAATGTTGACACTAATAGATGATCAGGCAACTTTACCGGAAAATTATGATGGGATTCCTTCAGCCGCTGCAATTAGGATGCACCCCTCTAAAAACACTCTTTATATATCCAATAGAATTCATAATAGCATTGCCGTTTTTTCTATAAATAGGTTTACGGGAACATTAACTTTTGAAACCAGGATCGACACAGAAGGAAACGAGCCGAGGGATTTTGATTTTGATCCTAGTGGAGAATGGTTAGTATGTGCAAATCAGGATTCTGATACAATCGTATCAATTAAATTGGATGCTAATACTGGACTGCCGACTTCAGGCGTTAAATCGGTCTTGGAATGTGGAACACCGGTTTGCGTGCTTTTTTAATCTGAAATTAAGATATAATAATAACTCAAGACGGTTATATCATATTTAGGTCAATCTTAAAAGAAGTATATATGTTTAGTTTGAAACAAAAAGTTGCCCTGGTGACAGGCGGTGGAGATGGAATTGGGAAGGCTATTTCCGAAACGTTGTCTAAACAAGGGGCAACAGTTTACGTGTTGGATGTAAATGTGGAAAATGGTGTGAGAACAGCAGAAAAGATTGTTGACAGTGGCTATTTGGCCTACTTTAAGCAATGTGATGTATCTAACCAAAAGCAGGTAAAAAATGTGGTTGAAGACATTTATGACAAAGAGGGCAGAATCGATATTTTAATTAACAATGCAGGTATAGCCCATATAGGAACTGCCCTAACTACCTCGGAAGAAGATTTTAACCGAATCATTAATGTTAATGTAAAAGGGCTTTACAACTGTGTGCACAGCTGTATTCCGTTTATGAAGAAGACTGGAGGTGGTGTAATTATCAATATGGCATCAGCGGCATCAGTAGTTGGGTTACCCGATCGGTTTGCATATTCTATGAGTAAAGGAGCTGTTACCACGATGACCTATTCCATAGCAAGGGATTTTGTTGGTTTTAATATTCGTTGCAATTGCATTTCGCCAGGTAGGGTTCATACTCCTTTTGTGGATGGATATTTAAAAGAGTACTACCCTGGAAAGGAAACCGAAATGTTTGAAAAATTATCAAAGACCCAGCCCATAGGACGCATGGGCACCCCAATGGAAATAGCAAATTTGGTACTTTATCTGTGCAGTGATGAAGCCTCGTTCATAACTGGTAGCAATTATCCAATAGACGGAGGATTCGTAACCTTAAATACTTAACAATAAAAAATTTTAATAGAATGTATTTACTACGATTTGGAGATAAAAACAAGGAAAAACCTTATTTGAGTAGTAATGGGCCAAAATGAATTGATTGACTATTTGGTCAAAAAAAGAATTCTTACTTCTTCCTCCGTTGAAGTAATAGCCTTAAGCGGTGGAGTGTCTTGTGAGATTTTGCTAATTAAAGAGGGAGACAACAAATTTGTGCTCAAGCGAGCATTGGCAAGACTTAAGGTAAAAGACGATTGGTATGCAGATGTAAATCGGAATAAGATTGAACAGAAATACATAAAATATGTTGCCGATTTTTTGCCCAGTGCGGTGCCAAAAATCCTATACAGCGATGACGAGCATCATTTTTTTTGTATGGAAATGCTTGACAACGGATTGACCAACTGGAAGGATCTGTTGCTAAACAAGCAAATTAATTTGGAATATGCCGATACTGCAGGTAAAAATTTGGGCATCATACATAATAAGTCGAATGGAGACCCAATTGCTGAGAAGGATTTTGATACACTGGTTAATTTTAACGAACTGCGCATTGAGCCTTATTTGATCAAAACGGGTAAGCTTCACCCAGACTTAAGTTCCTATTTTTATGATGAGGCAATGCAATTGGCATCAACAAAGAAGTGCCTTGTGCATGGAGACTTTAGCCCTAAGAACATATTGATCGGCCCAAAACGATTTGTTTTACTTGACAGTGAAGTAGCTTGGTACGGAGATCCGTTATTCGATATAGCTTTCTTTTTAAATCACTTTTTTTTAAAGTCTTTATATATACCTGGGAAGGCAAATGAATTTATGGAATTGGCAAGGGTTGCCTTGAAGAGTTATATGTCAAATTCGGGCAATGTTATTGACGAAAGTTTTGAATACAGGTTAGTTCGCTTACTATTACTACTTATGTTGGCTAGAGTTGATGGCAAATCACCTGTTGAATATTTAAATACGAAACAACAGCAGATAGTGAGGGATTTTGTTTATCAACAATTGCGCAATGGCAGATTTGACTTTGATGTTTTGATTACCCACTGGATAGAAACCATATCAAACTATTAACAACATTAAAAGATAACTATGAAAATAAAGCAAGTTGATGCTTATCAAATATTTGATTCGAGGGGAAATCCAACTGTTGAAGTGGAAGTTACCCTCGAAAATGGTATAACGGGTTATGGTTTAGTTCCATCAGGAGCATCTACCGGACAATTTGAAGCGCTTGAATTGCGAGACAACGATAAGGCCAAGTTTAGGGGAAAATCTGTTTTCAATGCCTTGACGCATATTAAAACGGAAATCGCGTCCTTGCTCATTGGTGAATCAGTATTTGATCAAAGCCAAATCGACAGGAAAATGATAGCGTTGGATGGCACTCCCAATAAGTCCCGCTTGGGGGCTAACGCCATTCTTGGTGTATCTATGGCGGTGTCCAAAGCTGGAGCCAATACAAAAGGAGTTCCTTTGTACGCTTATTTGGGAGAGGATAAAGGAAATTTAATTCCGCTCAATGAGATTCAAATTCTTGGAGGAGGGGCCCATGCCGATTGGGTTAATGACATTCAAGATTTTTTGGTAATCGCAATTGGTGCCAAAAGTTATGAAGAGACTCTCGAAATAACCCATAATATTTATCATGCCGCAGGCAAAGTAATGAAGGCATATGGAAAGTGTGTAGGTATTGCAGACGAAGGAGGATGGTGGCCAGACTACAAAACAAATGAAGAACCTTTTGAGATTTTATTGGAAGCTATAAATAAGGCAGGATATGTAGCTGGAAAGGATGTGGCAATTTCATTGGATATAGCTGCAAGTGATCTTTATGATGGTAATAATTATAATTTACCGCTAGATAAAATGTCTTATACTCCCAACGAGTTTTACAAACTAATTAAATCATGGTGTGAAAAATATCCGATAATCTCTATTGAAGATCCATTTGCTGATACTGATATTAATAATTGGAAACGTTTTGAAGCCGAGATGGGTACTAAAATCCAAATTATCGGTGATGACTTGTTCACGACCAATATAAAGCGTATCGAGTGGGGTATTGAACAAAAATTGGCGAACTCAGTATTAATCAAACTGAACCAAATAGGAACGGTCACCGAAACAATTGAAGCCATACGTTTGACGCAGGAGGTGGGTTGGCTTCCCGTAATCTCTGCCAGATCGGGTGAAACAGAAGATGCATTTATATCTCACTTGGCTGTGGCCACTAATGCCGGACAACTAAAAGTTGGTTCATTTGCCAGAAGTGAAAGAATGGTTAAGTGGAACGAAAATATAAGAATTCAACGTCATTTGGGGAAGCAAGCCAAATTCATTGGTTCAGATATTTATAAAACCATATTGAAATGAGGTTGATGCGTCGGTAGTTGCATGGAAAATTCAATAGGTTTTTGAGTGAGTTGGGTTTAACCCTAAATAATTATTAAGAGGCGGGTGGTCGATACAACACAATTTAAATCGTCGCTAAATATAATTACTATTTGGGGCCGCTCATAGCCGAATCATCCCATTTGCAGCCGCACCCTTGCAAGCAGTTAGGTTTTTCCATGCAGTGGTATAAAATCTTGCAACTATCAATGAGAGTTTACACATTGGCATGGTCAATTGGAAAGAGGTGTATCTTCTAAATCCTGGGATTGTTGCACTCTTGGTTGAAGTAGATAGGGGTCGATTAATTTATAGAATGAAAGGAAGCTCAAGACGGATTAGGTACACAACTCTAAAAAAGGGCTTGATCAAAAAAACAAAATGGATAGAACTTGAAGTTCCTTCCTGGTTGCTTACATAAGACGTCCCCTGTGGCGTCTCCTGAAAAAATAAAGCCTCATAAGTTATTGACTTATAAGGCTCTATTTTTGTTGTTGTGCCCAGGACTGGAATCGAACCAGCACACCCGTGAAGGCGGCAGATTTTGAGTCTGCTGCGTCTACCAATTCCGCCACCTGGGCTTCTGCACTCTGGATATACTAGCTGGTAGTGCTTTTCGTACATCCGTGTTTCAAAGAGGGTGCAATATTACAACTTTCCTCCTAATTGTTGTGCTAACCACCACAATTTTTTTTCTAAAAATCCTAAACCCTTACCGACAGCAGCTTTTCTTTGGAAGGAATACCTTCTTCAATATCCTCAATATGGATTGTAACAGTTTCATAGATCATATTCCTAATCCGAAAGTAAATACTTTCCTCGTTAAAACCGGCCCTATTATCTCATCTGAACTGTTAAAGGTTTTATCTTTAAGGAACAACTATCTGCAGCTTGCTCAAGTTGCTTCATAGCCACCCTCAACCATTCATACATGAAAACAATCGGATTAATTAGAGAAGGCAAAATTCCCGCCGACAACCGTGTAGCCTTAACGCCCGTCCAATGTAAATGGCTCATGAAGCATTATCCGGAATTGAAAATTGTGGCTCAACGTTCTCCCAATCGCTGCTTTACCGAAAACGAATACAAAAGGGCAGGAGTAGATATCGTTGAAGGCATCAGCAATTGCGATATCCTCTTGGGCATAAAAGAAGTTCCTGTTCAGGACCTTGTTCCTCAAAAGATCTATCTGTTTTTTTCTCATACAAAAAAGAAACAGCCCCACAACCAACATTTAATGCGGGCTATTGTGCAAAAAGGGATCACGCTGATCGATTATGAATGCTTGGAGCATGAAGATGGACAGCGGATCATTGGCTTTGGTTTCTTTGCCGGTGTGGTAGGTGCTCACAATGGCATGATGGCCTACGGAAACCGCACGGGAACTTTTCACCTGGAAAGGGTCTACCAGCAAAAAAGTTTCCAGGAGTTGATCCATACTTATTTTGGACTGAAAATTCCTAACGTAAAAATTGCCGTTACCGGCTCCGGCAGGGTGGCGCATGGTATTCTGGAGATCATGAACCTGATGGGGATTATTGAAGTGGAAAAGGATGAATACCTGGATCGTGAATTTTCCTATCCGGTTTATGTGCAACTGAAAGGAAGTGACCTCTACCAGCATACAAAAGACGGTTCTTACAACCGCGAGCATTTTCATCTCTTTCCAGAACAATACAGCAGTTTGTTTCCAATCTATACAGCGCAAACAGACATACTGATGAATGGTGTTTATTGGGAGCCCGGCATACCCCAGTTGTTTCAAATGGAAGCTGTTTCCAAACCTGGCTTCCGGATACAGGTGATCGCCGATATCACAGATGACAAAAATGGGTCTGTGCCAATCAACCTGGGCGACCAGTCCATAGAAGATCCGGTATATGGGGTAGACCGTCTTACTTTGACGAAAACGGCTCCTTATTTAACCGGTTCCATTGATTTGATGGCGGTAGGCAATTTGCCAAATGAATTGCCCAGGGATGCCTCCCGCTATTTTGGGGAACAATTGATTAAACATGTCTTGCCAGATTTACTGGTTGGCGGTTCACCAATTATTGAAAGGGCCACAATTGTTCAGAATGGAAAGCTTACGGGTGGGTATGCTTATCTGGAAGATTATGCATTTGGAAATTAAGTTGTATTTAATAAATGGTCACGAGTGGTGAGTAATGAAATCAATGATTTCCTGATCTGATTTGAGGAGTATGAGATTGGTGAAGGGCCTGTGCACGTTCATCACAATAGTGCCGGTGACAACGATATTTTTACCAGGAAATGTTTTGATCAGGATTTCCAAATAATCATCTGCATCATAGTGTGTAAAATTGGTGATCTGGTGCAGAAATAGGTACTGCAGGTTGGGATTGCTGGTAAACTGCTGTAAGATGTCCCGCTTTGCATTTATGCCTAGGTAAACAACACCCCAGCCGTTTTTGCGCAGCAGGTAATTGATATAGAGAAGTGGAAGCTCATGAAATTCTCCTTGGGGAGAAAACAAGAGCAGTTCTGGTGATTGCGGAGGCTTGTTCAGCTTTTCCGTTTCTGCAATGATTTTATTTTGAATGATATAACTGGAAAAATGCTCCTGTGCCGGGATAACCCTGTTGGTAACCCATAGTAAACCCACTCTTTGCAGGTAAGGATAACAAAGATCAGTGATGCACTTTTCAAATCCCATCCTCTCAATAAACTCTTCTAATAGGCTAGTGAAAGCTTTTTCATTAAAGTCAATAGCAGCTTCAATTAGTTGCAACACGTATTGCTTGTAATTGCTTTCTTCGGGTTCTGCCTTGCTCACTTCTTCCAAAATTGCCTGGGCGTTCAATTGTGCAATTTTGGAAACCTTCCAGCCATTGTGATATAAAAAAGCAATTCGCAACAACTGCTTCAGATCTTCATTATCATAAACACGGTGTAAGCTTTCCTTACGTTTTGCATGGAAAATAGGAAATCGCTGCTCCCAGATACGCCATGTATGAGCTTTGATACCGGTCAGGTTTTCTATATCTCGAATAGTGAACGATTGCATCCGCCGTGAAATTAATTAATTAGCGAATTAACCAATTTGGTAATGTGATAATAAAGAATATATAGGAAAAATTGTAAAATGAAGGTAAATAGAGCGTAAGGATGCTATACTTTAGCAAAAACTTTTGTTGTTTACTGTTGGACTACATGTTTATTATAATAAATTTGACCGCTTTTAAAAACTAATTCATGCCGTTTTCGCATATTCTGACTGTTTACTTGATTTCGTTTCTGCTCGTTTTTCTTCCTTCGTTTGGAATTGCTAAGATGTTTCAAAAGGCTGGTGTTGCTCAGTGGAAGGCATATGTCCCTTTTTACAATACCTGGGTCATGCAGGAGCTTGCAAGAAGGCCTACACACTGGGTGTTCTGGCAGTTTATCCCTGTGGTTGGCTGGTTTATTACACCTGGTATTTTCATTGAGTTTGTAAAGGTCTTTGGTCGTTTTTCTTTTATTGATCATACATTGGCTGCTTTATTTGCTCCATTTTATTTTCCTTACCTGGGAACCTCCAAAATGGTTCGATATATTGGTACCGAAGGCGTAAAGCACTACCGAAAACCGGCTTGGCGCGAGTGGGTGGATGCTGCCATTTTTGCAATTGTGGCCGCTACACTCATCCGTACATTCGTTTTTGAGGCTTATACCATTCCTTCTGGTTCAATGGAAAAGACCTTACTGATCAACGACTTTTTGTTTGTGAGTAAGTTCAGCTATGGCCCCCGGATTCCGAATACACCGTTATCAATTCCTTTTGTTCATAACTACATTCCCGGAAGCAGTGCCAAGTCTTATTCCGAATTGGTCAAAATCCCATATATCCGCTGGTTTGCTGCTCCTGTGAAGAGAGGTGATGTAGTAGTGTTTAACTTTCCTGCTGGCGATACTGTGATCAATCGTCCTGATTTCCAATCATTCCGGCCTTATTACCAATTCATCAAAGAAGTAGGAGAAGGTGATGCCGCAAGGGGTCGTCAATATGTATTGTCTCATCCTGAGGAATATCCCTTGGCTATTCATCCTGCTGATAAATCTGATAACTACATTAAGAGATGTGTTGCAGTTTCCGGCGATACATTATCAATCAGGAAGGGACAGGTATTGATTAATAGTGTAGCCCAGGTACCGCCGCCATTTTCGGTAATGCCCTACGTAGTTCAAACGAATGGGCAGATGCTGGATGAAGAAGTAATGAAGGAAGAGTATAACGTAGATATTACCAATCCCGATCAATTCCAGGTGGGTGCCAATAATCTTTATTTAATGTCGCTGACCAATGAGGCTGTTGAGAAAATGAAGAAAAGTCCCTGGGTGAAGTCTATGGAAGCGAGATTGATCGATACTGCATATTATGATCCTTCATTTGCTGATTTCGTGATCCAGCATGGTTGGAGCATCGATAATTACGGACCGATTTGGATACCTAAAAAAGGTGCTACCTTACAACTAAAGCCTGATAATTATTCTATTTACGAAAGAGCCATTCGCACCTATGAAGGAAATGACTTTACCATGCGTGACGGCAAGTTCTATTTAAATGGAAAAGAAGTGAATTCATATACTTTCAAAATGAATTATTACTGGATGATGGGTGATAACCGCCATGGTTCACAGGATTCTCGCTTCTGGGGATTTGTGCCTGAAGATAGAGTAGTGGGTAAGGCTTGGATGATCTGGTTTAGCTGGGACAAAGGTCCGCGCTGGAATCGTTTGTTCAAGATCGTTAAATAGAATGCTTTAGAAACGGAATGGTCGACTTTTGAATATAACCCCGGTTGTCATCGGGTGTAAAAAGGAGGGAGGAGATGAAAGAGCATAAATTCGAGTTTTCGTATAAAGTATACAATCGCATTGAAGAATTGCCTGCAGAGCAGAAGTTATTGTTGGAAAAAGCAAGAGAAGCTACAAACTTGGCGTATGCACCTTATTCAAGTTTTTTTGTAGGTGCTGCTGCCCGGCTGGCAAACGGGGAAATTGTGAAAGGCAGCAATCAGGAAAATGCTTCTTTTCCGGTAGGTCTCTGTGCTGAGCGTGTACTCTTAGGCTCCATATCCTCTCTCTTTCCTCAGGTTCCGGTACATGCAATGGCCGTAAGCTATCATAACCAGAACCCTGATGCAGAAAGCGATCGCCCCATTTCTCCTTGCGGGCTATGCAGGCAGACGATCCAGGAATATGAAAACCGCTTTCATCATCCCATTCAGATCATTCTTGGAGGCTGGGAAGGAGTGGTTTATGTAATTGAAAGTGCCAGCCATCTATTGCCATTCGCCTTTACCAGTAATGATTTGACGACTCACCACCCCTGATCCAACATTTGAACACCTGAGTAATACTTCGCTTCAAGTTCAAGCAGGTATTTTTTCCGCCAAAGGCCTCCGGCATATCCGGTCAGACTCCGGTTGGAGCCGATCACCCGGTGGCAGGGTATGATGATGGCGATACAATTTTTACCATTGGCGGCGGCAACTGCTCTTATTGCTTTTACATCTCCATATTGTTTGGCCAGGTCCTGGTAGCTGACCGTTTTGCCAAAGGGGATCTGGTACAAAAGTTCCCACACTTTCTGTTGAAAAGCCGTTCCTTCCTGCTGTAGGGGCAGATCAAATATTTTTCGTTTACCTGCAAAATATTCATCCAATTGCTGCGAACATTGCCTGATCAACTCAGGGGATTCACTTTGGATTACTTCCTTTTGATCTGGCAACTCATGCTTCTGATCACTAAACAGGACAGAAGTAATATGGTTGGAAGTGCTTTGAATTTGAAGCCATCCCAAAGGAGAGGAATAATATCCGGTAAATGTGTCCATCAGCCTATTTTTAAACCATTGGAAACTTGTTTTTGTGGCTGCAGCAATACAACGCTGCCATTTTCATCATAAATACCCAGCACAAGGCACTCACTTGTAAATGAAGCGATCTTCTTCGGCGGAAAGTTGGTAACAGCAATGACTTGCTGTCCCACTAAGCTTTGTACGTTATAATGATTGGTGATCTGTGCCGAGGATTTCCTGGTTCCTAGTTCCCCAAAATCTATCGTAAGCTGGTACGCAGGTTTCCTGGCTTCAGGAAATTCTTCTGCCTTGATAATTGTTCCTACTCTGATATCGATCTTTTCAAAATCATTCCAGGTAATGGTGCTCATGAGTTAAAGGTATAAAGGCCGTACTAATCTAGCATATTAGCCAGTTTCAATAGCTCTTCTTTCTTGTAATGTTCTTTATCGTTGTCGAAGCAATTGGCCAATTCTTCCAATAAGTATTGAATGATCTTTTTATTGGATAACGGTTTGAAATAGGATGGAAGAGCGGGTACAGATATTCTTTTAAAATAACTTTCAATGTCTTTATGGGAGAAAACTTGTCCGCTGGCAGGTTCAATATAGAATTCGATCTTGGATGCAAAATCAGCTTCCTCTGTAGAATACCCTGGCTTCTGAAAAGCAAGTACAAATTGTTTGGGAATGCTGATCGCTTTAACTGGGATATCAAGCAAATCGCAAATGATCAGGTACAGTATGCCATTGCTAAGCTGGTTACCCCTTTTGGTCTCCAAGACTTTGTTCAGCAAAAAGTCATTGATGTTTGTATAAGAAACTTCCGTTCCTTTCAATCCATAATAACCGTAAATGATGCCTGTAATAATGCGGATCTGCTCCAGCGGCGTTAAATAGTTGTTCAGTTCCAGCCATACATTTCTCCGGAGTTTTTCTATTTCATGCAGCACTGGTGCTGTAGACAGGTCTGGGTATTGAAACTTGGCAACAAGCAGTGAGCCCACCATCAGGTCAAAATGCCCTGCAACATTCCATTGCCGGAAGTCCTCAGCGAGGTCTGTAAATTGAAGCTTATGGATAATGAGCTCTATACGGCTTTGAATAGTTTCATTAGGTGTATTCTCCCACAGATCTTCCAGGTTGGGAATAATAGGTTTGCCATATTCCACAATCTTTTCCGATACAGCCCCAAACACCTCTTCATCCGGGTCATCAATCAATTGCAATAAGGCCGATATTTCTTTCGTTTGCTCCATCTATATTATAATTTATTCCCACCGCTATCGCATCCGATAGTCTAATTCCCCGCCTTCACCTCCAACTCCCACCAAATCGCACCCCAACTCTGCACCAATTCCCCAAATCCCTCTAGCCCTCAATCCTCCATTCTGTCCCCACTTCCCAACCTCCCTTCAATCATCTATCATCTTCTCCCCCCATTCGTCATTCGTCACTCAAATCATCCCTTCTTCTTCCTCGCCGGCGCCTTCTTCGGCGGATTCGCCTTTGCCTCTTCAATTATTTTCTTTACTTCTTCTATCGCAAGGTCTGCAGCTCTTTCCTGTTGCTCCTTGCTCAGTTTATAGTTGCGCAACCCAACTTTGATGTAAGGACCATAAGGACCTCTCAAAATCTGGATCTTTTCCTTTTCAAAAACCTTGATCGTCCGCTCATCTTTTGCTTTCCTCTTTTCTTCTATGATGGGGGCTGCTTCCTCGAGGGTTATACTGTATGGATCAAATTCTTTACCCAAAGAATAGAACTTTTTATCATGTGCAATGTAAGGGCCAAATCGTCCAATGCTGACCGCTACATCCGAACCCTCAAACGCACCAAGCACCCTTGGTAACCTGAAGAGCTCCATCGCCTCATCCACGGTAATGGTTTCAATACTTTGAGTGGATTTCAACTTGGCAAAGCGTGGCTTTTCCTCACCTTCTGCTGTGCCAATCTGAACCATCGGCCCATAGCGTCCCATACGGGCGATTACCGGTTTGCCGCTCTCTGGATCAAGACCCAGTTCTCTTTCACCTTTTATACGTTCTGCCGTCTCAATGGTTTTTTCTACGTCCTTTTTAAAAGGGTTATAAAACTCATCGATCATTTTATTCCAACGCAGCTTTCCTCGGGCTACCTCGTCAAAATCACCTTCGATCCTGGCGGTAAAGCCATAATCCATTATGTCATCAAAATACTGCTTTAAGAAGTCAGTTACAACTAGTCCAAGGTCTGTGGGGAAAAGTTTTGCTTTTTCTGCTCCTATATTTTCCGTTTCCGTTTTTTTGGTAATATGGTCCTTGCTGAGGGTCAATACCTTGTAATGCCTTGGAGTGCCTTCCTTATCACGTTTTTCAACATAGCCTCTTTTGAGAATAGTTGAAATGGTAGGAGCATAAGTAGATGGACGGCCAATACCTAGTTCCTCGAGTTTCTTCACCAGCGAAGCTTCCGTGTAGCGGGGCAGTGGACGGGTGTTGCGCTCAATGGCCTTCATTTCCTTCAAGGGCAACTGCTGGCCAACGGTTAACGGTGGCAGCATGCCTTCCGCTGTTTCTTCGCCTTCTTTATCCTCATCGTCCACATCTTCCCTATATACTTTAATAAAGCCATCGAATTTCAGCACTTCACCGGTTGCCGCCAATTCAGCTTTATTTGTAGAAACTTCAATTTTAGCAACGGTCTTTTCCAGCTCAGCATCTGCCATTTGCGATGCCATTGTACGCTTCCAGATCAATTCGTAGAGGCGTTTGGCATCAGCATCTGGTACTGTCGTATTTGACATGTAGGTAGGACGGATGGCTTCGTGAGCTTCCTGCGCCGACTCATTTTTGTTTTTATACTTCCTTGACTGGTAATACCTGTTACCATAAGATGCTTGTACTGTGTTCCGGACATCATCCATGGCTGTTTCGCTCAGGTTCACACTGTCCGTACGCATATAGGTAATGTGACCATTTTCATACAGCTTTTGCGCCACCAACATGGTCCGGCTAACACTGTAACCTAATTTACGGCTCGCTTCCTGTTGCAGGGTAGACGTGGTAAAAGGAGCTGCGGGAGAACGGCGCGTCGGCTTTACCTGGATATCTTTTACTTTATAATTGGCACCAATACATTGATGTAAGAATTGTTCAGCTGTGGCCACATCAGGGTATTTGCTCCCTTCTGCCTTAAAGCTGATGGGCTTACCTGCCACATCATTTGCCGTGAACATAGCTTCAACCTTAAAGCTGCTCTGCGGTTTAAATGCATTGATTTCCCTTTCGCGCTCAGCAACGAGTCGCACAGCAACGCTCTGAACCCTTCCTGCGCTCAGGTTGTTCTTCATGCTCATCTTCCGCCACAACACCGGGCTGAGCTCGAAACCTACAATTCTGTCTAGCACCCGGCGGGCCTGCTGGGCATTCACCAGGTTCATATCTACAGTACGAGGCCTGCCAACAGCCTGCTTGATCGCAGGTTTGGTGATCTCGTGAAAAACGATCCGTTTAGTACTTCCCGGGTCAAGTCCCAGCACCTCGCATAAATGCCAGCTGATAGCTTCCCCTTCACGGTCCTCATCCGTTGCCAGCCACACTTCATCGCTTTTTTTAGCGAGCTGTTTTAATTCTTTGACAACCTTTTGCTTGTCTTCAGGAACAATGTATCTGGGCTTGTAATTATTTTTAATATCAATACCCATATCGTCTTTCTCAAGGTCCCGGATATGCCCATAGCAGCTCTTAACCTCAAAGTCACTTCCTAATATTTTTTCAATCGTTTTGGCCTTTGCAGGAGACTCAACGATCAGTAAGTTCTTAGCCATATGTCTCGTATCGTTTAAATATATACGCGGATAAATTCGTTCAAGTTTAGGGCAAGAATAAGAATTTTTTAGCTAGGGTTAGTTTTTTTCAGCGGGAAAGGTCGGAGAGAGACCCCTGAAAGTGGCTGATTCTCACTATGATACGCTCTCTGCTTTTAATAAATTATACACCTGCCGTCCCAGCATTGACGCCCATTTGGTATATACTTTTTCGGAGGGATGCAATCCGTCTGCCGCTGTCATACTGGCATCTTGAGTTACTTCTCTTGAAAATGTAGTTATATCCACATACTGAACGCCGAATGAATCGGATATCCTTTTATTTACCTCGTTGTACTGATCAATCTCCGAGGAAATTTTATCAGAGTCCAAGTCCTTGGCAAATGTTGTTTTGCTATAATCTGGTATGGAAAGCACAAAAACATGTTCCGGTGTTTTGTTGGCAAGAAGGATAGCTCTCGAAAGCAGTATGGCAAATTCCTTTTCGTAAGCTTCAATAGCATAACCCCGGTATTGATTATTCACCCCGATGAGTAAAGTCACAAAGTCATAAGTATACAGAAAGCTGTATTCTTCAATCGCATTTTTTAATTCACCCGAAGTCCATCCTGTTTGAGCAACTATTTCCGGGGCAATGAAATTAAAGCCCTTCTTTCTTAATAATTGAATGGTCTGATAAGGAAAGCTTTTATGAAGGGGCACTGATTCACCTATCGTATATGAATCTCCAAGAGCTAAAAAAGAAAAATTCGTTTCCATGGCAATCTATCTGGTTTTTATAAATTTTAAATATTGATAATATTATGCGGATATACTTTATTCAGTTCACCACAATAACGCTATTCATCCCTTTTCAATCCTGCAAATATGCATTTTAATCTTTCAACTGGCCGCATTGTCTCCCTAAATTCCGAAATCCGAAATCCCAAATCCGAAATTCCCAATCCCGGTTCAAGCATTCTTGTTTCAAAAGTTCCTTTCTGAAATAATCAGGGCAAAGTTCAAACAGATGAATGAAAAAAATCAATAATAGCCTTATAAGAGTTATTGTCCCTGTAAATACGTCTATGCCCCAGGCCCTGCGAAATAAGGAATTGAAAATTTGGATACTCCTTTTCAATGATTGGTTTTACATCCCTCATCGGTGTCATTTGATCATCTTCGTCTTGAAGCCATAAAACTTTAGCTTTAATATTTTGTGCAGCCCTCGCAATGGAAAACCATTCCGGCGGATGGCCACCTTCCTGCTTGATTACATCATCGAATTCCCTACGAACCTCTCCGTCCAATTGAAGAAATTTAAAAAAAGAGTCGATGGCTGTTGTTGTTTCAGTGGCTGGTGCAATAAGTGTAACTTGATAGGTCTCGTCATGTTTCATTTCTTCTAAGGCAAGTGCGATAGCAAGACCACCCAAAGAATGGGCAATAAAGTTTTTGATCGGTCCGTAATGTTTATCGATGTACAGGATAAATTCTTTATATAATACTGCATTGATCTGTTTGCCCATGCTCCGGCCATGGGCAGGTGCGTCAAAAGCTAATACCTCATAGCCTTTTTTGATCAATGGCTTTACATAACGGTCAAAGTTTATGACACTGGATTCATAGCCGTGTAGGATCAATAATTTATTTTCTGATGGATGATTCCATCTGTAACCACTGATCTTATGATGATGAAAGGCGAATTGGATATTCTCTGCCTCTTCAAATATGTGTGGAAGCTTTTTTCGGTTCCTGTATTGGGGAGTACAAAATAATTGAAATGCTTTTTCTGCAGTCTTTCTTTTGGATATCGAAGAAAGAATTGCAAATTTTGCTCTTATATAATTGATAACCAACTTTTGACTGACACTCATTAGGTATATTGGTTTAATTGTTATTGGCACAAACTATGATCGCAAAAACAGGCGAAATAACAAATAAACCATCAAACCATAAACCACATACCTTTCATGGACATTGTTTTAATTGGAACAGGTAACACAGCTTCTGTTCTTGGCAGAAAGCTGAAAGCGGCTGGGCACCAGATTGTGCAAATTTTTGGCCGCAATGCAAAAGCAGCCAGCGACCTGGCTTACGAACTGGATACAGAATCGACAAATTACTGGAGTGTGGTGACCCGGGATGCCGATATTTATATAATAGCCGTTTCTGATATTGCAATCCAGGAGGTTTTGAAAGAACTTAAATTGCCCAATAAGACAATCGTGCATACTGCAGCCTCAGTTTCAAAAGAAGTATTGCACGAGGCAACGCATTATGGGGTCTTTTATCCCCTGCAAAGTTTGAAAAAGGAAAATGCTTACCTGCCTGATATCCCGATCATTATAGATGCCAGTGATGAAAAAACCTTAAACGAGCTGGAATTACTTGCTGCCAGCATTTCTGGAAAAGTCATGAAGGGTAATGATTTTAGCCGGCTAAAATTGCACCTGGCAGCTGTTTTTTGCAACAACTTTGTCAACCACCTGTATCGGTTAACCGAAGATTATTGTAAAAAAGAAGGCTTGGATTTCCAACTGCTGTTTCCTTTGATTAAAGAAACTGCATTGCGCATCGAGCACCTTTCTTCTTCAAAAGCACAAACTGGTCCGGCTATAAGACATGACTATAATACAATTGAAAAGCACAAGGGACTCTTGAAAGATCACCCGGAATTGCTGCAGTTTTATGAACTGTTTACTGATAGCATTATGAAGCAATGAGCTGAAGGGCAGTTTTTTCCCGATATATTTGCAGCTGAGCTTATAGTTTAGGTTATGAACGTTTTAGAATATTTTACCAGCGTAACTACATTTATCTTTGATCTTGATGGCGTTCTGACCGACGGAACTGTTTTAGTATTGAATGATGGTTTACAGGCCCGCCAAATGCACGTAAAGGATGGCCTGGCGTTGCAGATGGCATTAAAGAACGGCTATAATGTAGTGATTGTTTCAGGAGGTTATTCTGAACCCGTGATTGGCAGGTTGAACAAGCTTGGCGTACAGGAAGTATACCTCAATATTAAAAACAAACTGGAATTTTTAAATAATTACCTGGACCAAAATAATATCGGCTGGGAAGAGGTGTTATTCATGGGAGATGACCTACCCGATGTTGATGTATTAAAAAAAGTAGGTATGCCGTGTTGTCCTGCCGACGCTGTAATGGAAGTTAAAAGAATTAGTAAATATATTTCACCTATCAAAGGCGGCTTTGGCTGTGCCAGGGACGTCATTGAAAAAGTGCTCAAGCTTAATGACCACTGGAACTTTGACACCAGCGTTACCTCCAGGTAACACATACATTAGTTTCTTGTTATAGAAGCTTAGGATTCCTGCTTGCCTCAGTACGAAAATCAATTTTGAACATTTTAAATCATTCTAATGAGATTAGTTGCTGCATTTTTACGCCTGGTCCGATGGCCTAATCTCGTGTTTATTATAATTACCCAGTTACTATTCTATTTTTGTATTTACCAGCCTCTTTTCCAAACGCAGGAAATCTATCAGCTACTCTGGCTGATCGTAGCATCGGTTTTTATTGCTGCGGCCGGGTATATAATTAATGACTACTTTGATCTCAATATCGATCAGATTAACAAACCGGGCAAAAATGTAATTAATTCCATTATTAATAGACGCTGGGCAATTATTTGGCACATCGGGTTAAGTACGGCTGGTATCATTGCTACAGCTATTGCTGTTTCTTTTCATAAATGGTATTTGATTATAGCAAATATTGTTGTTGTCTCACTCCTTTGGCTTTACTCAACTTCTTTCAAAAGACAACTGTTAATTGGTAATATCGTTATTTCCCTGCTGACTTCCTGGACTGTTTTGATTCTGTTTTTCGCAAAAGTTCCTTTTAATGCTGTATATGGCAACAATGATCCGAATATTACAAAATATTTCAAGATATCTTTCCTTTATGCTGGGTTTGCATTTGTTATTTCACTGGTCCGGGAAGCCATTAAAGATATCGAAGACCTGAAAGGGGATTTGCGTTATGAATGCCGGACCTTGCCCATAGTTACCGGTATTCGTACTGCGAAAGTATATGTTGCTGTATGGCTTGTGGTATTGATTGGCGCTCTATTGCTCCTGCAGCTCTATTTATTACTGATTGGTTGGGCATGGGCTGTTATTTATAGCATCCTGTTTGTCATTGTTCCATCCATTATTCTTTTAAGCAGGCTTTTGAAGGCGCGCACTACACAGGAATTTTCCAAATTGAGTGCCCTTACAAAATTGATTATGTTCACTGGTATACTATCAATGATCTTCTTCAGACTGTAATTTTGAGCACCTTTTCAAATGAACACATGATCCCAAAGACAAAATATATTCTGGCATCACAGTCACCAAGGCGCAAGCAGTTATTAGAATGGGCTGAAATAGATTTTGAAGTAGTTGTTTCTAATACTGATGAGTCATTTCCATCTCATCTTACTCCAGTGGAGGCGGCTGTCTTCATCGCTCGGCAAAAGGCTGAAGCCGTAAGTGCTCAGGTAAAAGACAACCGGGTGGTGATTGCTGCCGATACGATCGTAGTGTTGAATAATGAGATCATTGGGAAGCCAAAAGACCGGGAAGATGCATTGAAAATATTAGCGAAACTCAGCGGGAATATTCATCAGGTCATTACAGGTGTGGCAATAACAAATGGGATGGAGCACTATTTTGCAGATACCACGGAAGTGGAATTCCATACTTTAACTCCTCAACAAATTGAGTTTTACGTTGATAAGTATCAGCCGTACGACAAAGCAGGTGCTTATGCAATACAGGAATGGATTGGAGTGGTAGGCATCAAACGAATCGATGGAGATTTTTATAATGTGATGGGATTACCGGTAAGTAGGGTAGTGCAGGCCCTGAACAGCCGTTAATTTAGGATCTGCTCTTTTAAAAGTTGGCGACAATGAGTATCTTTTGGGAAAAGATATGATATGTCCGACCTTTTCACCCTGCATGAGGGTGGGTTAATTACCGAAAAACTGCTTCATTATATTTGGCGCTTTCAATATTTTAACCGTACACAACTCCTGTCTTCTGATGGAGAAAAAGTGGAGGTGGTCTTCCCCGGAATCATCAACTACAATCAAGGGCCCGATTTCAAAGGTGCGAAAATCAGGATTGGAACTACTTTATTCGCCGGAAGTGTAGAACTTCATTTGAAGACTTCTGACTGGCACAAGCACGGGCATCAGGGAGATAGTAATTATGGTAATGTGATCCTTCATGTCGTTTATCAGCATGATGCTGACCCCGGTAATAATATCCCTGTCTTGGAATTGGAACCCCACATCTCTGGTATCCTGCTGAATAAGTACCAATTTTTGATGAACGCATCTGCATTTATTCCCTGTTCAAATACTATTGCACAAGTGCCTGGTATTACCTGGTTATCATGGAAAGAAAGACTGTTGGCAGAGCGATTGGAAAGAAAAGCCGTAATCATTATCTCTTTTTTAAAAGAAAACAATACACACTGGGAGGAAGCATTTTGGTGGCTTCTGGCCCGCAACTTTGGCAGTAAAGTAAATGTTGAAGCTTTTGAAGCAATAGCGCGATCTATACCTATTAATATATTAGCAAAACAAAAGGCGCAAATACATCAATTGGAGGGTTTGTTGTTGGGACAAGCAAATTTGCTGCAGAAAGATTTTTCTGAAGAATACCCTAAACTACTCAAGCGGGAATATGAGTTTTTAAAGAAGAAATATCACTTGGTACCCATTTCAATTCCTGTCCACTTTCTGCGAATGAGACCCAGGAATTTTCCAACAATCCGTCTGGCACAACTGGCTATGCTGGTACATACTTCGGTGCACTTGTTTTCAAAGTTCCTGGAAACAGAAAATATGAAGGATGTGACCAATAGTCTTTATGTCACGGCTAATGATTACTGGCATTATCATTATTTATTAGATGAGCCTGCTTCATTCAAAAAGAAAACGATCGGAGCCGGTATGATAGAAAATATAATCATCAATACGGTGGCGCCGGCATTATTCGCATATGGTCTCTATCACAAAGAGGAAAAGTATAAAACAAAGGCTATACAGTGGATGGAACAATTACCGGCAGAAAAGAATTCAATTATTGGGGGATTTGCTGCATTGAAGATTTCCAGTAAGAAAGCCTGTGATTCACAGGCCCTACTGGAATTAAAAAATGAATACTGCTCTAATAAGCGTTGCTTGGAGTGTAGTGTTGGAAATTACTACCTGAAAAGTATTACCAGTTCCACTCCACATGCACTTTGATATCTGGGTGGATACTTTGTGCAACAGGGCAGGTGTGTGCTACATGCCTCAGAATATCTTTCGACTTTTCTTCAATACCTTTTAAATGGTCTGGAATATGAAATTTAAGATTGATACCTCCAACTCTTCTAGGCTCGGCCTTCATGATTTTCTCCACATCCACTTGAATACCTTTAAGATCAATATTCATTGATCTGGCTTTTATGCCCATCACAGTAACCATACAGGTTGCCAGGGAGGTGGCCATTAAATCGGTAGGAGAGAACCTTTCCCCTTTGCCATGGTTGTCCGGCGGTGCATCAGTTTCAATGGCAGATGAAGATTTCAAATGAGTACAGGTTGTCCTTAGATCACCATCATAAACTACAACAGATGTCATACTTTTTTGACTAAATTTACGTTTGAACAATATATTTTAAACTTTGTGAAGAAAATATTCATCATTATTGGCCTATTGACAGGCTTTATTGTATTGACGGAAGACGCTACAGCCCAGAAAACTGCTAAAGAAAGCCGCCGCGAAGAAAAGAAAAAACGCGCTAATGCCATTACCAAGCAGGAAGAAGAAGGTGTGCTCAACTATGTAAAGGAAAATGCTTTTGGTCTGCAGTTGCGAACAAATGGTTATGGGCTATTCTATGAAATCGGTCGAATGAGATCCCCTCGGTTTACGAATATTTACTCTTTGGAGTTGACCGAAATCCAGGACCCTAAAGAAGAAAAAGTGAGCAGTGGTACGGGATTTCTGCTGGGTAACTCTTATAAATTTGGAAAAATTAATAACTTCTACGCTGCCAAATTGGGTTTTGGCCAACAATATATTTTCGGGCAAAAAGGGAATAAAAATGGTATCGCCGTAATTGGCTCTTTTCAGGGAGGCTTTTCTATGGGATTCCTGAAGCCATATTACTTACAGATAGTGGACAATGGTGCCAATCGGGAAATTAAGTACACGCCTGAAGACTCAGAATTATTTTTAGATTATAGCAGTATCCAGGGTAGTGCTGGGTTTACAAAAGGGTGGAGCGAAGTGAAATTGAAACCTGGAGCCTATGCCAAAACAGCCCTTCGTTTTGATTTTGGTGGTTATAATGAGTCAATTACCGCTGTAGAATTAGGTATGTCGGTAGAGGGTTATGCTGATAAAATTGAGATGATGGCCCTTAAAAGCTCGCATAGTTTATTTTTTCAGGCGCATTTTGCCATGGTTTTTGGCGGACGAAAGTGAATATCAGACAAATCGGGTTATATTTGTATATAATCGAAAGCTGGCCTGTGAGCCAGCTTTTTGTTAATGAATAATTGCCGGCTCATTTTTGAAAATCATTGTAGTTTAACTTTGCACCCTTATTCCTGTTTTCAGTACAAAAGAACTGGAGCATGAATGGTGAACATTTGAATTGAAAATTATGATTGAACTTCCTGTAGTACCTGATGTTTCTGCGGAAAATAAATTGAAAAAACCTAATTGGCTCCGCGTAAAGCTTCCTATCGGTGAAAGCTATAAACACGTGCGTGGCTTGGTTGATACACATAAATTGCATACCATTTGCGAGAGTGGCAATTGTCCAAACATGGGTGAGTGCTGGGGCGCTGGTACCGCTACTTTTATGATCCTTGGAAATATTTGTACCCGCAGCTGCGGTTTTTGTGCCGTAGCCACAGGTCGCCCGGAAGCAGTTGATTGGGACGAACCCCAAAGGGTTGCAGAAGCCATCCATCTGATGAAGGTGAAACATGCTGTGATTACTTCGGTTGACCGGGACGAGCTGAAAGACGGCGGTTCTACTATTTGGCATAACACCATTAAAGCGGTAAAAGCTTTAAACCCAAATACAACCTTGGAAACGCTAATTCCCGACTTTAAGGGGAAAAAAGAAGATATTCAAAGAATTATTGATGCCGCACCAGAAGTGGTTTCTCATAACATTGAAACTGTTGAACGTCTGAGCCGGCAGGTAAGGATTCAGGCCAAATATTGGCGCAGCATGGACGTGATCAGGACCTTGAAGGAAGGTGGCATGCGTACGAAAAGCGGCATAATGCTGGGTTTGGGTGAAACCAAGGAAGAAGTCGTACAAACATTAAAAGATTTATTCAATGCAGGCTGTGACGTAGTTACTATTGGCCAGTATTTGCAGCCTTCTAAAAAACATTTGCCTGTTCAGCGTTTTGTTCACCCGGACGAATTTGCAGAATACCGGGAAGTTGGTTATAGTTTAGGTTTGGATTATGTTGAAAGCGGTCCCTTAGTTCGCTCTTCATATCATAGCGAGAAACATGTGATTGCCGGTTTAGGACAAAAAGAATGGAAAAAGCAGGACTAGCCCTTAGGTATTTACCTGAACAGCACTATTAAATATTATTATTTTAAGTTATAATAACCAGTAGATAGACCTACTGGTTATTTTTTTAATATAATACCGATGCTGTTGGTATACTGATTTGAGTAGACAGGCCAAAGCAACCAAAGTGGTTTACAAACGTATTATAGTTATGTAAACACATGTTATGAAAACACATATTATTCGGCCTTGGCTGAATGCCGTTTTAATAATCTTTTTTATTATTTCAGCCTGCAGTAAAAGTGGTGATGGATATGGTGGAGGTAGCAATAATCCGCCCAGCAATAATAACAATAATACTTCTTCTGTAAGCATGGGAAGCTCAAGCTTTTCGCCTGCCTCTATAACAGTGAAGACCGGTACTACTGTTACCTGGACCAATAATAATGATATGCTACATACTGTAACCGCAGATGACGGTAGTTTCAATAGCGGAGATTTGGCATATACTAAAACCTATTCTCATACTTTCAGCCAGGCAGGTACATTCCACTATCATTGCGCCTATCATGCAAACATGAAAGGAACAGTTATGGTTAATTAATAAAACTAATTACACATTAAGCTTTATGAAAATAGTTAAACTAAACTTCTGCTTAAATCTCTTTTTTGTACTCGCCATTGTTTTCTCTTCCTGTTCTCGCCAGAATGATGAAGATCCTTTACCCCAGGCGGGTATTCAAATTACAACACCTGTTGAAAATGCATTGGTGCGATTTGGCGAAACACTTTTAATTAAAGGAACGGCAACTGGAAATGCAGAATTGCACGGTTATGAAATAGCAATCCGTAAATTAGGTGGAACTAACCTTTACTTTCAGCATTATCATGGCCATGATCATACTATAAATATTGATGAAAGCTGGAAAAATACACTTAATGAAACTGCGGATATGGAAATTGTTGTGAGTGCAATTCTGGATCATGAACAACATAAACAGAACAAAATTGTTCGATTTAAGATTCAGAATTAATTCACTAAAAAGGCACCAGGTGAAAGAAACAATGATCATATAGTAATTGATCACAGTTATTTCACCTGGTGCCTTTTGGTTGTAGATAATCAGGTTGTATACTAAAACTCCTGTATCACATTATATAAGGTATCGCGTTCTACTGGTTTACGGGATACCTGTTTGATCAGGGTTACTATTTCTTCTGTAGTCATGGATGGTGTTTGCTCTTCTGCACCGGCCATGGAATAAATTTTAGTTGTATCATCTATAGTTCCATCAATATCATCTACACCAAAAGCAAGTGAAAGTTGTGCATTCTTACGCCCAAGCATAGGCCAGTATGCTTTCAGGTGTGGAAAGTTATCCAGGTATAAACGGGCAATGGCATACATCTTCAGATCTTCGACAAGACTTATTTCCTGAACATGGCTCATGTCATTATCACCATTGCGGAACTTAAGCGGTATGAAAGTATTGAAACCTCCGGTTTTGTCCTGCAGGTCACGCAAGCGGCGCATGTGGTCTACCCGTTGACTGTAATTTTCAATATGCCCGTATAGAATAGTGGCGTTACTATGCATTCCTAACTGATGAACAGTTTCATGAATATGAAGCCATCCCTCTGCATCTACTTTATCAGCACAAATTTGTTGGCGGATCTCTGCGTCAAATATTTCAGCGCCTCCACCTGGAATTGATTGCAAGCCTGCTTCCTGTAATATCTTCAAACCTTCTTCAACACTTACTTTTGCTTTGCGGAACATATAGTCCAATTCAACAGCAGTAAATGCTTTGATGTGCAGGTCTGGGCGAAGTTCTTTAATTCTGCGCAGGAGATCGGCAAAGTAACTAAGGTTCATTTTGGGATGCACCCCGCCAACTATATGCACCTCTGTTTCTGGTTTACCTTCATATTTCCTCACGATGTCCAACATTTGCTCGATGCTGAGTTCCCAACCTTCTTCTCGGTGAGCATATAGTCGCGAATAAGAACAAAAGTTGCAGGTAAACAGGCAAACATTTGTTGGTTCAATATGAAAGTTGCGGTTAAAATAAGTGTTATGGCCATGTAATCGCTCTCTTACATAATTGGCCAGTGTTCCAACGTATCCGAGACTAGCTTTTTCAAATAGGAGTAGGGCATCTTCATCGGTTAACCTTACGTTATTGATTACTTTTTGGCCTATTGCTTTTAATTCTGAAGGCTGATTTTCCACTAAGACTTCAACAGGTTCTGTACTTATTGATACCATATTAAAAAGTAAAATATTGCAGGATTGGTTCTAATGAATTGAAAGTCCTGCTCTTGTACAATAATCCGGCAAAATTACTGGAATAACATTAAAAGGCCTTTTTAATCTCTATTGATTATTATCACTTCCTATTTCTTTAAATAAGAGCATAAACTTAGCATTTCTGGATTTGATCTAAAGCTTGGAGGCTCAATACCTAAAATCCTTATCTTAACGCACCTTAAATAATCTTAAAAGTAAAAAATAATGGATATTAAAAAACGCCTCACTATAATGAACTTTATGGAGTTCTTTGTCTGGGGGGCTTGGTTGATTACAATTGGTGCTTATTGGTTTCAGAATAAGCAATGGAAAGGCGATGACTTTGGGAGTATTTTTTCTACAATGGGCGTTTCTGCTATTTTTATGCCTGCCGTTATGGGCATAATAGCCGACCGGTGGATAAATGCTGAAAGGCTTTTAGGATTATGTCATTTAATAGGTGCTGTTATCCTTTACTTTATTCCTCAGGTAAATGACCCTGGAACCTTCTACTGGGTTCTGCTGTTATATATGCTTTTTTACATGCCTACTATTTCCCTGGCAAATACTGTTTCTTATACAGCTTTGGTAAAAAGAGAAAGAAATATTGTAAAAGACTTTCCTCCAATTAGAGTGTGGGGTACAATTGGATTTATTGCTGCTATGTGGACTGTAAGCCTATTGCATATTGAAACATCGGCAAAACAGTTTTATGTCGCAGCAGCCGTATCATTTTTATTGGGCATCTATTCTTTTACACTTCCAAAATGTCCGCCTGCTGAAAGAAGAGAGGCTAATCAATCCTGGATTGATATATTTGGTTTGCGTGCGTTCTCTTTATTCAAGGATTATAAAATGGCTTTGTTTTTCATTTTTGCAATGTTGCTGGGAGCAGCTCTGCAGTTAACAAATGCCTATGGTGATACTTTTTTACACGACTTTGCCAAAATAGATATTTATAAAGATACAATTGCAGTGAAGTATCCCGCCATCATAATGTCTATTTCTCAGATTTCTGAAACTCTATTTATCCTTGCCATCCCATTCTTTCTCCGGCGATTTGGCATCAAGCAAGTAATGCTCATAAGCATGTTTGCATGGGTGCTAAGGTTTGGGCTATTTGCCTATAGCAATCCCGCTGATGGCTTATGGATGATCATATTATCCTGTATAGTTTATGGGATGGCGTTTGACTTTTTCAATATTTCTGGTTCTCTGTTTGTTGATACGCAGGTGAAGCCTGAGATCAGGGCAAGCGCTCAAGGCATTTATATGATGATGACCAATGGCTTTGGAGCTTGGCTCGGAAGTAGGTTAAGCGGTATCGCTATTGCCAAATACTTTACGAATAGTAACAATGAATTGAACTGGCAAGGCATTTGGACAGCTTTTGCCATATATTCATTGTTAGTCGCCTTGTTATTTGCCATATTATTCCGGTATAAACATAAGCGCCCTTCTGACAAGGAGATAGAATTAGCAGAAGCCTTGGAGATGACACCACGTTAATTAAATAATGAATAAATAAAAAAGTCCCGGTTCTCATATATCCAGGACTTTTTTATTTATTATTATCGTAGAAAGACAGTCTCTTTGAGACGGACTTGTATTAACAATTAATTGGTCCGTTTAATTCGAAAATTACAAGTAATTGGGAATAACCTGTTTAAGGAGTCCCTTTTCAAATTACCAGTAAAGTTTCCTGAGACATAAGCCCCCTTTGCTCCATATTCTGTGACATTCACAAAAATGGAATCTTGCATTGTATATTGTTTCCCTTCAACTGAAATACCTGAGGTATAGATGTAATACCTGCCAGTAGTGGCAGTGCCGTTAAATTTAAAATAAAAGTCCTGCCAACCTGGAGTACCGCTTGTAAAGGATTCTACATAGGTAATATTGCTATTGCGGTAGCAAGCTAAACTATCCCCTGGCCTTACTAAAGTATAGTTGGTTCCATCCAAATTGTATTTAATAAATTCACTGGCAGTGGCGCCGCAAGCCTTCAGTGATACCGTATGGTTTGATCCTCCGGATAGCGAAACTTTAACCGAATCTGTGAGTATGCTCGTACTGTTGTCAAAACCGGAAATCGTTGCCTGGCCTAAATTGTTGCTACAGGTTATTACAGATGTTGAATAATTTCCGTTGGTCACTTTGGTTCTGTAATTAGCCCCATTGATGAAAATATTGACAAATCCTTCTGTTACTGGTTCGTCATTACAGTTCTTCATAGTTCCGGAGAAATTGATAACTGTATTTCCCTTACTTGGAACCGTGATCGTTTCAAAGTTGGTGTTGCCGCTGAATGGTCCAATGGGAAGGCTTTGAACTATCTGGTTGCATTTATTATAAATATTTAATTGCAGCTTTTGATTGGCTGGTATTTTACCCGAAACTTTTCCGTTTATATCTGTATACCCCGAACCGGAAGTTGAAGCTGAATCACCCTGCATTCTAATCTCCACTTTTGTTTGGGGAAGAAGTTGTTCATTTTCATCCATAATGACGGCTTCAAAATTTATAAGGGGATATGGTTTGTCTACATTCCAGAATGAAAAGTGAGAAACCTTACCTATATAATTATTGCCTTGTTTGGTTGCAGATCCTTCTTCAGCCCATAGACCTTTTGCCTCATCAAAATACCAAAGGGGTATTGTTGGTGAAGCCTGGGCCAGGAGAGAAGCTGGGATTGGGAAAGTTAAAGTAGCCGTTTTACCTGCTGCTAATTGAAGCTGCTCTCCTCCGGAACCAGACAGTTCCACCACCAGCATTCCAAATGATTGTAATGCACTTTCCTGGTTATTGGTGGTGATGCCACGAAGGTCTCCTGGCATAGTAGCAGAAAAATTTACAGCAGAAGGATTGATAAAATGTGCTGCAACTGTCACTTCGCCTGCGTATGCAATTTGGGTGGCACCATTGATAATGCTGTTGGTTTCAAATAAAACCGATCCACCATTGGGAACCGTAATTGTCCCTCCGGCAGCAGCTACAAACTTGCCTGCAGTTTTTTTGGGAATGAGCTCAATTTCTGCAAAATGAGTGCTATTGGGTTTAGTAGCTATTGTTCGCGAACCTAAAAAGTACCCCTGTTTAACCACCTTTATATATCCGGTACTGCTATTCAACCTGATGTTCGTAAAATGAAAATTACCATCGATATCAGTTACAGTATTAGATTCACCTGCAGTTACTGATGCTCCTTTTACTGGAAGCCCATTTTCATCTAGCACTCGGCCTGAAACATTCGTGGTAATTATTTCTGCAGTTTTGGGAAAGTGGATTTCTTGCTGGCAGGAATAAATAATACTGGCAGGAATAAATAATAAATAAGCAGATGCTTAGCATCAATCCAATAGTATAGGCAAGTCTTTGTTTCATAAACAGTGGAATTGGCTTTTTGTAGATACCACAAAATAAAAAAACTGTTTCGCAATAGAAACAGTTTTTTATAAAAATGATCCGTTATTGATTAGGACATATGTGATTCTATTTTCTTAACAAAGTTTGACTTTGGCTGTGCTCCTACCAATTTGTCCACAACCTGGCCGTCTTTAATGAAAAGAATAGCAGGAATGCTAGTGATACCATAGTTCATGCTTAACTGGGGGTTTTCATCAACATTTACCTTACCGATATTCACTTTGCCTTCATATTCTTTCGATAATTCCTCAATTACTGGACCTATTGCACGACAAGGACCGCACCATTCTGCCCAAAAGTCAATAACGGTTAGTTTATCGGAACTCAATACTTCATTCTGAAAATTAGTGTCTGTGAATGCTTTTGCCATGATTATACAGTTTTAATGTTCAAACTTGATTTCTGCCTGCAAATATAAATCCAACAATCGGTTTATGCTTTGTTGGCAGTTTTAGCGTTCAGTGTGTCAGTTGTACTTTAACTATTTTACCAATTTAAACAGTTGTTACGCTGACACTTACCTCGGGCGTTTTGTCGAGGTAATCAATAAGTTCGTGGTTCATTTCAAATCCACTTTCCAGTGAGGAAAGGCTGATCTTCAGGTCTTCCTTCGGTTCTGTCAATACTACTTTTATACCGGCCTTACCAGGATGCGTTTTGAGGTTTTGTTCCAGGAAATCAATAACTCCTGGTTGTAGACTTCTTACATCCATTTCAAGTACCAACTGGCGAAGCAGCAGGCTTTTGGCATTTTCGGCTAGTGTAATTCCTGTCATACCAAATTCCAGTTCATCACGGTACTTGTGTTTATTGAAGGTTCCTGTTATGAATACGGTCTGCCCCTGTTGCAGGTAATTACTGAAGCGAACATAATTGTCACCAAAGAGGGTTACTTCTGCTTTGCCTGAATAATCCTCAATGGTAAATATGCCGAATTTATTCCCTTGCTTCGACAATCGATGGTTGGCGCCAGCAACTAGGCAAAGCAATTTCATAGCTTTGCCGGCCAGGTTGGGCGTGTTGGCTTCTTTTATTTCATTGTATTCTATAATCGTATTAATGCCGTAATGCCTGATCTCAAATTTATAATGATCCAGTGGATGCCCACTCAGGTAAATTCCTGTGATTTCTTTTTCTTTATCCAATTGTTCTACCAAAGGCCATGGCGCACAAGGGGCTATCACAGGTGGCTTGATCTCCATCACGGTAGGCATATCTCCAAATAAAGTGTTGGCCGCAGAACTAGCTTCTACTTGTACCATATTACCATATTTGACGATTTTTTCAAGTCCCGTAACGCTTTCCCCGTCAGCAACACTGAAATATTGTGCACGTTGCAACTCTGTAAAGCAGTCAAATCCACCAGCCAATGCCAAACTTTCCAGTGTTTTTTTATTGACAGTACGTTGGTTGATTCGGCGGATGAAATCATAAATATTTACAAATGGTCCGGACTTCATCCTTTCCTCAATAATACTTTCAACAGCAGCTTCACCTACACCCTTTAAGCCGCCAAGGCCAAAGCGGATTTCACCCTTCGAGTTTACTGCAAAACCTTTCAATGATTCATTAATATCTGGACCCAACACCTTAATACCCATCTTTTTACACTCTTCCATAAAGAAAGTCAGCTTTTCAATGGCATTGGCGTTGTTCAGTACCGCAGACATATATTCCCCGGGGTAGTGGGCTTTCAGGTAAGCAGTTTGATAAGCTACAAAAGCATAACAGGTAGAGTGTGATTTGTTGAACGCATATTGGGCAAATGCCTCCCAGTCGGTCCAGATCTTTTCCAGCTTTTCCTTGGGGTGACCTTTGGTCATAGCGCCTTCAACAAACTTGCCTTTCATCTTATCCAGCGTCTTCCGGTCTTTTTTACCCATGGCTTTACGCAGTACGTCCGCATCACCTTTACTAAAGCCGGCAAGTTTTTGAGCCAGCAACATCACCTGCTCCTGGTATACGGTAATACCGTAGGTCTCCTCAAGGTATTCTCCCATTTCCTCCAGGTCAAAGGATACTTCTTCCCGGCCGTGTTTACGGTCAACGTATTGTGGGATATAAGCCATTGGACCAGGTCGGTACAGGGCGTTCATCGCAATCAGGTCGGCAAACTGGTCAGGCTTCAGTTCTTTCAGGTATTTCTGCATACCCGGACTTTCAAACTGGAATGTTCCTATGGTTTCGCCACGTTGGTACAGTTGGTAAGACTTTTCATCATCTAATGGAATGTTATCAATGGTGATATCAACGCCATGGTTCTGCTTGATCATTTCCAGGGCATTTTTGATAATGGTGAGGGTCTTCAGACCCAAAAAGTCCATCTTGATGACGCCGGCATCCTCAATGATCTTTCCTTCAATCTGTGTTACTAAGAGATCTGAATCTTTTGCCGTACAAACCGGGATGATATTCATAAGGTCATCCGGCGCAATGATGATACCGGCAGCATGAATACCTGTATTCCGGACAGAACCTTCCAAACGTTCCGCTTCATGAAGTACAGTACTTCGAAGATCGTTTCCGTCGTAAATAGCTCGGAGCTGTTTTACGTTTTCCAGGTCGTCTGCTCCTAAGCCTTCTTTTTCTTCCAGCGATTTTTCGCCATCTTTTGCAGTGAGTGGCGCATGTAAAACTCTATCTAGTTCAATACCTGGTTTGTCTGGCACCAGCTTCGCCATTCCGTTAGATTCAATCAACGGTAGGTCCATCACCCGTGCCACGTCCTTGATACTCATTTTGGCAGCCATCGTACCATAGGTGACAATTTGTGCTACCTGGTTGCGGCCATACTTTTTCACTACATAGTCAATTACCTTTTGACGGCCTTCATCATCGAAGTCCGTATCAATATCGGGCATTGACTTACGGTCTGGGTTAAGAAAACGCTCAAACAGCAGCTTATACTTGATGGGGTCAATATTGGTAATCCCGATACAATAGGCTACCGCAGATCCTGCCGCAGAACCACGGCCAGGGCCTACAAACACGCCAAGGTCGCGGCCGGCTTTAATAAAATCCGATACGATCAAAAAGTATCCGGCAAACCCCATGGTTTTAATTGTAAAAAGCTCAAAGTCTAGCCGCTCCTGAACATCCGGTGTGATCTCGCCATAACGCTCTTTCGCTCCCTCATAAGTAAGGTATCGAAGAAACTCCCATTGATTCAGGTTACTGTCATTATGGGTCTGGAATTCTTGAGGTAAAGGAAAGGCAGGTAAAAGAATGTCCTTTTTAAGGTTTAACACTTCTACCCGGTCAACGATCATATTGGTATTATCAATGGCTTCCGGAACATCTTTGAAGAGCGTGGTCATTTCTTCCGTGCTCTTAAAATAGAATTGATCGTTCGGAAACTTAAAGCGTCTGTTCTTGATGTTTGAATCATCATTTACAAAATCGTCAAAACCAGGTGTGTTTTGCTTTTCTCCTGTATTGATACACAAGAGGATATCGTGGGCGTTGTAATCATCTTGATCCGTATAGTGGCTGTCATTGGTTGCAATTACCGGAACACCATATTTTTTGGCAAACTTCATCAACACCTGGTTGATGGTTTCCTGTTCTTTCATATTATGGCGCTGTAATTCAATGAAGTAGTCTTCTCCAAAGATGTCCAGCCACCATTTAAATTCTTGCTCAGCCTTTTCCTCGCTCTCGTGCAAAATGGTTTGAGGCACATAAGCCCCAATGCAACAGGTAGTTGCGATCAGGCCTTCATGGTACTTTTCGATCAGCTGTTTATCAATCCGTGGGTATTTGCTATATAATCCTTCAGTATAACCAAGCGAAGTCAATTTGATAAGATTTTGATACCCTATGCTGTTCTTGGCAAGTAACACCTGGTGGTACCGCGCATCTTTTTGCTCTTTGGTAAAGGTCTTACGGGTACGGTCAGCCACTACGTAAAATTCACATCCGACCACAGGTTTAACTTTCAGGCTGCCATCATCGTTTTTGTGCTTATAGGCTTCCGTTACAAATTCAAAGGCACCAAACATATTACCATGATCGGTAATAGCCATGGCCGGCATATTGTTCTTAATGGCCTTTTTATATAGTGATTGGATAGACGCCGCTCCATCCAGCAAAGAATATTGAGTATGAACGTGTAAGTGAGAAAATTTCATTTGATAAACCCTTCTAAATTGATTCCAGCAAACTTATTTTTATGAGATTAAGTTGAATGACCTTACGATCATGAATATATCCTAGCTAAAAGCTTGCAATTTATGACTGAACCTGTTAATAGTTGTTAACAAAAAACTCCCATTTAATTCACAACTCTGAAAGAGTTGCATTATTTTTGCTCTCATTCAATTTTAATCCTAAAACCCCTCCATGGTAAAAACCCTGATTGTATCTTTTGGTTTGCTGGGAATCACCGGTTTTAATCCTGTCTGCGCACAGAAATCCAAACAAAGTACCCACCATTCTTCTAAATCAGAGGTTAAATTTCTAGACGATATATTTTTAGATATTCCTCCTTCACCTACTGAAAAATTGGCAAAAGTTTCTGAACCTGTTATTGAAACAATAAAGAGTGAGCTAATTTCCTCTTCAATCATTGAAAGCCTTTCCAAGCTTCAATTTAAATATGCCATTTTGCTGGATGCAGAAGTCGAGCAGGTCCAAAACATTGCGCTATTTCAAAATATTGATAATTGGCTGGGGACACGTTACCGCTTTGGCGGCACTACAAAAGCTGGTATTGATTGCTCGGCCTTTGTTCAGGCAATTTTCTCCGCTCATTATAAAATAGGAATGCCTCGTACTACAAAAGAGCAATATGATGCTACCATGCCTATTACCAGAGATGAATTAAAAGAAGGCGACCTGATTTTCTTTAATACGAGAGGCGGTGTTTCACATGTAGGTATGTACCTTCAGAATAATAAGTTTGTTCATGCTTCTACGTCTGACGGCGTTACCATTACCAGCCTGGAGGATAGCTATTGGAGCAAGCGCATTGTTAGATATGGCCGTTATATCAAACAGGAAAGTAATATATTGGCAATGCTCAATTAATACAAATCATTTTCTATATTATTTGGAGGCGTATCATAGAATAGCTAAAGATCTGTGGTACGCCTTCAGCTTTTTACATATACTTATTGTTGTTTATTGCCTTTTAATTTATTGACTATTGCGTCCCATAAATGTAGCACATCAGGAGAAAGTTTCAGGATGATCGCGCCTGCACCAAACAAAACGAGGTAAAGCAAACTACGAACGATCATCCATTCGAGTCCCCTGTAAGAGTCAAACAACCAGAAGCAAATAATATAACAGCCCGCTGCAAGAATAATGGTATATAGGCTTTTGGCTGTAAATGGTTGCAGATTGAACCTTCTTAGTAAAAAGAGGTAACGGATAAAATTATAAGCAGTGAGTGCTACTAAGTTAGATATAGCGGGTCCAACAATTCCAAGGTGCTTGGTTAGAAAGTAATTAAGGGGTAACGAGAACCCCAGCAATACCAGGCTGGAAATAAACTCAAACCGCCAATATGTTGAAGTGCCAATGATCTGGCTGTTCAGACCTGTTCCCATGTCAATAATGCAGCTTAAGCCAATGAACAGGAATACATGTTTTGCTTGGAGGTAGTCCGGTTGCAAATGAAAAGTAGTAATGCCATCTTCAAAGTTGAGCCAGATCAGGCAAAACATAGCCGTTGAAAACACAAGCTGGTTGATGGAAGACCGGTGATACACCTGGTCGATCTTCTCCATATTTTTTTCACGCCACGCCTGCGAAAGTGGACCTATCGAAGCTGAAATGATGCCCCGTTGCGGTGCCTGGATCAGGCTGCTGATAAATTGACCAAGCGTGAAAATGGCGGCATGACCTAATCCATTGGGCAAAATGGCTGCAATTATTAAGGTGTCAAAAACCCTTGATACATTGGAAATCAATCCTCCTGTCCAGGTAAGAGAACAGATGGATAAAATTTTATTAAAGAACTTTTCGGTAACCCTGCTGATCTTGAAAACAAGTTTGCCCTTTTTCGTAAACAGGATATAGGCAAACAGAACTAATGCAATAAATAAGTAGTTAAACGAATATACTTTAATGAAAATATCAAATTTTGTTATAATACCAAATGTCATCGCTAATATTAAAGTTGTCGTAAATGCTCTGAAGAGAACTTCTCGAAGAAAGGTGGTGAGCACCGCTTTTCTGATCTGCCAGCCATATGATTCCAACAATGTATAAATGGTAAGACCAAAACCGAAAATAAATAACCAATTGTAATACACCTGGACATCCGGCGAGTTGTTAAAGCGTTCAATGACAATATCCTTAAAAGCAAAGCCAAAGATGATTACAAATAAAAATCCTATACAATTAAAAAGTAAAGCAACCCCAAGCATATCATTATTGCTTCGGTCAAGTCTCGCTTTATAATATGGAAAAAACTTGCTAATAAAAGATGGCATCCCAAGGCTTGCCACCGAATGCATAATATTAGCTATGGCGATGAATGTGGCTGTTAAACCATACTGTTCTTTGGTAAAGCCGCCACCTTCCCTGGTAAATAGGTAAGTGTTTAAAAAGCCGAGTGCAAAGCCAAAATAAACAACAAAAGAAGAAATAATACTTTGCCTACGGATGGTACTCATGCGGTAAAAGTAAGTCAGAACAATGATTTTGATCCATTATTTGAACTCAATCAATCTTTCAGATCTTTCCCAAAATCTTTATGCGCCATATCTATCAATTCTCCAACTTCTCTCTGAAAACAGACTTCAAACTCTGGCAAACTCGCGCCTAACTTCCTTCCAAATCCATGTTCCGATAATTCATCTCTAGTTGCAGAAGTCTACCTATCCCAATTTTCCAGACACTCCCTTCCTTTGTCCCATTCGTCATTCCGAACATTTTCCCACCCATTTGCAGTGGTTTTATAGAGCCCTTATAGTAATCTTATAGAAAACTTACAGTAAAGTTATAGTAAACTTATAGTAGAGTTATAGTAAACATTAGCCGTACCTACTCCCTAGATACTCCATATATACTCCGTATCTACTCCGTACCTAAGGCGTATCTACCATATACTTACGGCGGGGCCCTACTATGCCCTTAACTCCCCACCAACTCCAACTTCCTTTGAAAACACCCACTACAACCTTTTGACCGATATATAAAAGTTCTTATCCGCAGAGAGTCCCTTTGTCAATTCTTCTTCTGTTTTCAGCTTTCTCCATTCTGTGGTAGGGTAAAGCCATAGCCCATTCGATAGTTTTACAGGCATATTGAACCCTGAAATGCAATGACTCCATTTATATTTAAGGGAGGAGTCATCTATTTTTAACTCTAAAGTGGGTACTTGTGTTGTACGCAGATATTGGTCAAATGTTTTGGAAAAATCCTTTCCGCTTTGTTTGTTGATATAATTTTCAACCTGTTTGGTCGTAACAGTTTGATGATAGAATTCCTTATTCAATCCCCTTAAAATAGATCTGAATTGATTGTCATCATTAATAATTTGACGGATTGTATGTACCAGGTTAGCCCCTTTGTAGTACATATCACCACTGCCTTCCTGGTTGATACCATATTTCCCGATTATGGGCTTGTCGTTGAGAATATTTTTTCTTAAGCCCTGTATGTATGTGGCCCCTGCCTCTTTGCCGTAATAATATTCAGTGAATAGGGTTTCTGAATAATCTGTAAATCCTTCATGCACCCACATATCAGCAATATCTTTTGTGGTGATGTTATTGCCAAACCATTCATGCCCGCTTTCATGCACTATGATATAATCCCACTTCAATCCCCAACCGGTACCAGACAGATCCTGCCCTTTGTAACCATTTATATATCCATTTCCATAGGCTACGGCACTTTGGTGTTCCATTCCAAGATGTGGAGATTCAACTAGTTTATACCCGTCTTCATAAAAAGGGTAGGGGCCAAACCAATATTCCAGGGCTTTCAATGTTTGTATACCCTGGCTAAATTGTTTCCTTGCTTTTGATTCATTATAATCTAAAACCCAATAACTACAGGCTAGTGGTCCTTTTTCTCCTTGGTAGGTCTCAGTCCAATTTATATACTTACCTATATATGGTATAATATTATAATTATTGATTGGATTCCTGACAGTCCACTTATAGGTGGTCATTCCTGGTCTATAACTTTTTTGTTCTGCCAGTTGCCCATTGGCTACTGCAACCAGCGTATCGGGAACTTCTATTGAAATAGAAGCACTATCCGGTTCATCACTTTGGTGATCCTTACACGGGTACCAAACTGATGCGCCTAACCCTTGACAGGCAACGCTCATCCAGGGCCTTCCCAGTTTGTCTTTTGTAAAGATCCACCCTCCATCCCATGGTGGGTTATTAGCTATCCGGGGCTTCCCTTTATATTCGATAGTTACTTTTTCAATAGAACCAGGTTTCATTGCAGAAGGAAAGGTGATATGGTAAACATTCCCATTTCTAGTCATCGATAAGCCCTTACCTCTCCAGGTGACTTTTGTGATATCCATAGGGTGTTGAAGGTCTATTTGCATGACATCACCTGGCGCTGTTACTTTAAATTGAATATCATTCTTGCCTTCAATGCTCCTGTTAGTAAAATCGGGGGTTATAGCTATATCATAAGAAACTACATCCCACCAGGCTCTTTCCCGCGTGATACTTCCACGCAACGAATCCTGATTACTATACTCTTCTTTTTTATTTAAAGGTTGGGCGCAGGAAGTTTGGATCACAAACAAAATGCAAGTGAAAAGCATCAATGGGTAAGGAATAAGTCTGGAAGAAATAGGCATAGGGAGCACTTTTTTCATTTTTGTTGTTGGCCAATAAAACAAATACTTCGCTAATTTAGACGCTTGCCAGTTAAAGAATGTTCCACTCATATAAATATTTAGCATTTTTCTTTTCAATTGCCATCTTTTTGGTGTCCTGCTACAACAGTCAGAAAGAGCATGGTAGGTATTTTCATTATAATGAGGTTACTGGTATAGTGTCCCTGGACCCGGCATTTGCTAAGAACCAGTCTATTATGTGGCCTGTGCACCAATTGTACAATACTTTGGTAGAGGTAGACAGTAACCTGGAGTTGAAACCTTCTCTTTCAAAACATTGGACAATTTCAGAAGACAGGAAAACCTATTTGTTTTATTTACGCAATGATGTATTCTTTCATAATGATGCAGCATTTCCAAATGGCAGAGGCAGAAAATTGACGGCTTATGATGTTGTTTATAGTTTCCTGAGGTTAAGGGATCCCAAAACAGCCAGCCCGGGTGCGTGGATCTTTAATAACAAAATTGATTCCCAGGGATTTAAAGCCTTGAATGATACTGTGTTCCAGTTGAAGCTATTGCGCCCATATCAACCCATATTAGGCATTCTTTCTATGCAATATTGCTCTATTGTGCCCCGGGAAGCGATCGAAAAGTATGGTAAAGATTTTCGTAGACATCCAGTTGGCACCGGTCCTTTTCAGTTTGTTGCCTGGGAAGAGGGGCAGGCATTGATCCTGAAAAGAAACCCGGTTTACTTTGAAAGGGATAGTCTGGGAAGACGTTTACCTTACCTTGACGGCATTAAAGTAAGTTTTAATGATAGTAGGGCAACTGAGTTCCTTTTATTCAGACAGGGAAAACTAGAATTCATTAACGATATTGATGCATCTTTTAAAGACGAGGTCTTGACCAAGCAAGGAAAATTGCGCAGGAACTGGGAGGGAAAAGTGATACTGCAGACCCACCCTTATTTAAATGTAGAATACTTTGGTTTCCTTGTAGATTCTTCAAATGCGCTGGTAAAACAATCTCCAACCCAATATAAAAAGCTGCGACAGGCCATAAATTATGGGTTTGATAGAGGAAAAATGATCCTTTATCTCCGGAATTCTATAGGAATTCCTGCCAATTCTGGTTTTGTGCCTGCTGGTTTACCTTCGTTTGATTCTTCAAAAGTGAAAGGATATCATTACAATCCAGAATTGGCAAGAAAGCTTTTACAGGAAGCTCACTTTGGGGCCGGCAATCCACCACCCCCTATAAAACTGGTCTCTATTCCGGTCTATGCCGAAATGGCAGATTATGTTGCAAAGCAAATGGAAGAAATAGGAATTAGGGTTGAGGTAGAAATTGTCCAGAAGTCTTTTCTATTAGAAATGACTTCTAACTCGCGTGCACTTTTTTTTAGAGGTAGTTGGATAGCGGATTATCCGGATGCAGAAAATTATTTATCAGTATTTTATTCAAAGAATCCGGCACCGCCTAACTATACCAGGTACAGAAACCCGGCTTTTGATGATTTGTTCGAAAAGGCTTTGGCGGAAACTAATGATACACTTCGTTATCAACTTTATAGATCTGCAGATCAGCTTGTAATAGATGATGCTCCAGTTGTACCGCTCTGGTACGATGTGGTAATCAGACTTGTGCAGCCTAATGTTGAAGGGTTTAAACCTAATGCATTGAATCTCCTGGAGTTACGACATGTGAGGATAATGAACTAAAAATAAAGAGAAAAAGAAAGATCAGGTTTTTATAAGAGTGAAGCCCATTGATCGAAGGGTAAATTTAACCTGACCCTCTTTTTCTCTTTTAATTGTTTTTCTTGAAACGGTTTTAGTTATTCTTCATCCTCCTCATAATAAGCGCCTTCATTATTATTGTAATGTTTTTCCCATTCTTCCACAGCTTCATCGGTCAAACATTCAATAATATCATGAATGGGATCGCCTTTGCGCCTCCAGCCGGTTACCATTTGGTCGTCATAAGTAAAAACATACATGCAATGATCAGTCTTCATGGTCACCTTGATCAAAGAAATAGCTGAATCACTTTCTTCCTGGATTAGATAATAACAACCCGGTTCCAGCAAACCATACGAATACATACACATCTCTCCTCCAAATTTTGGTGGTTTTATTAACTCTTACAATGGGTTTAGTCTGATATTAATGGGTAGTGGGGTAGGGGCATTACTGCCCTCTAAATAGCTGTAATCCGCGCCAAAATTAGGGTTTTTGGTTTTATTGATTCAGTGTAAATTCTAAGAAAAAGAAAAAATTTAGTTAATGGCTGATAATCAATATGTTACATGGCTGTTGCAAAGAATGGAATTATGGTTTTAGGCTAAAATTATTAGCAATTTAACCTGTCTTTTTTGTATATTTGCATGTATTTTTAAGGTGCCTTTAGGTACCCTCCAAACTGGAAATTTTATAGTTTGTTAGTAAAAAGTAGGAGAAATAAACCAATAGATAACCTAAGTTTGGAGCTTAATTTAAATAAACTTTTTCAGAGCGAGGATTCAAATGGCAGAAGTTAAAAAGCAGTTATTTGATTATACCGAGGATAGTATTAAAAGCCTCGACTGGCGGGAACACATCAGGTTGCGCCCCGGTATGTATATTGGTAAACTAGGAGATGGTTCTAGTCCCGATGACGGCATTTATGTATTAGTTAAGGAAGTGGTTGATAACTGTATTGATGAGTATACCATGGGGAATGGGAAGACAGTTGAAATTACTATTCAGGATAAAACTGTTACAATCCGTGATTATGGGAGAGGGATTCCTTTAGGAAAAGTAGTTGATGTAGTAAGCAAGATCAACACAGGTGCCAAATATGACAGTAAGGTCTTTCAGAAAAGTGTTGGATTGAACGGTGTAGGTACAAAAGCAGTTAATGCTTTAAGTAATTATTTTAAAGTAGCATCTGTAAGAGAGGGCAAAATCAAAGAAGCTGAATTTGAAAGAGGCTTATTGATTAAAGAGCATAAGGAAAGGGGAACAGACCAGAATAATGGTACTATGGTGACCTTTATTCCGGATGATTCTGTATTTAAGAACTTTCATTTTATTCCGGAGTACCTTGAAAAGCAAATCTGGAACTATTGCTTTTTAAATGCCGGCTTACGCATCATCTTCAATGGAAAGTCTTACGTCAGTAAGAATGGTTTACGGGACTTGCTGGAGAGGGAAGTGAATGAGGACGAGCGCCGATATCCGATTATTCATTTAAAAGGAGAGGATATTGAAATAGCCCTTACACATAATAATGATTATGGTGAGGATTATTACAGCTTTGTGAATGGTCAGCATACAACCCAGGGTGGTACGCACCAGGCAGCTTTCCGGGAAGCTTATGTAAAAGTGATTAGGGATTTCTTCAAAAAGGATTATGATGCTTCAGATATCCGCCAGAGTATAGTTGCTGCTGTAGCAGTTAGAGTAGTAGAGCCGGTGTTTGAATCCCAGACAAAAACCAAATTAGGATCCATTAATGTTGATGAAGGTGGTCCAACCATGCGTCAGTTTATGCAGGATTTCCTGTCAAGGGAACTGGACAACTTCTTGCATAAGAACCAGCCAATAGCTGAAGCTCTAAAGAAACGTATTGAGCAAAGCGAGAGAGAACGCAAAGAACTCGCTGGCATTAAAAAACTGGCAAATGAACGGGCTAAAAAAGCTAACCTGCACAACCGTAAGCTGCGCGACTGCCGTGTGCATTTTAATGATGAACCTCCGGTAAAAGGTAAAGAGGCCTTTTTTGCTCTGCAGAAAGAATCTACCATATTTATTACAGAGGGAGATTCTGCGAGTGGTTCTATTACAAAAGCTAGGAGTGTAGAAACACAGGCCGTATTTAGCCTAAGGGGTAAACCTTTAAACTGCTATGGCCTTACTAAGAAAGTGGTTTACGAGAATGAGGAATTGAACCTGTTGCAGCACGCACTGAACATTGAAGAAGGTCTGGATGGATTGCGTTTTAACCGCATTGTGATTGCTACTGATGCCGACGTGGACGGTATGCACATTCGTTTGCTGGTGATGACTTTCTTCTTACAGTTCTTCCCTGATCTGGTAAAGAAGGACCATATTTATATATTAGAAACGCCTTTATTCCGTGTTCGAAATAAACAAGAGACAATTTATTGCTATTCTGAACAGGAGAAGCAAAAGGCTGTCAAAAAGTTGGGTGGCAAACCTGAGATCACCCGCTTTAAAGGATTAGGAGAGATTTCTCCTGACGAGTTTGGCAATTTCATAGGTGATGAAATCCGACTCCAGCCTGTAATTCTTGACCATGGTGATCATATTCAGCACCTTCTTGAATATTACATGGGGAAAAATACTATGGAGCGTCAGGAGTTCATTATTAATAATTTGAAAGTTGAACTGGATGCAACTGATGTTGCCTAATGATTCCTTTTACCGCTATATGACCAAGGCTTTTAGTTAATGGGGTAAGAGAATGTCTTTTGAAATAAAATTGATCAAAATTGTCTGCTCAAATCAAAAATAACAAAGAGAGCAAGGGCCGGAAACGCTCTTCCTCTGAATCAGAGGCCCCGGGTGATCATTTGTCTGCTCTCCTCCACATCGTTTTTCAGGAAGCTGATATCGATGTACTGAAAAAAGCAATTGAGCTGGATGAAAGCCTGCAAGGAGAAGTGTTGTTGATTCGTGATGATTATGCTGTAGGCCCAATTGAAAACCTGGATGAGGCAGAAGGTTGGCAGCAACGTAGGGACTGGTGGAAGGAGTTGCTCCTATATTCTCCTTATGGTGATATTACTGATATGGTAAATGATCGCCTTACTGTCCATAATCTCAAAAAGCAATTAGAAGAAGATGCGGCTTTGAACATTTGGATCTGGATGGGCCAGAATCAGCATGATGTATGTGGTTATTATTGGTTGATATCCCAATTAAAAGAATTTCAGGGACGGATCTATGTTCTGTACATGAATAATCTTCCTTTTATTAATGATAAGGGATCAATTTTTTATCCCACAGCTATTCACGAAATCCCGCCCAAAGAGTTTCTAAAAGCTAAGAAGCTAAACCGGACTATTACGCTTAGCGAATTTGAAGTGGATCCTGATGAGTGGAGCCGTTTGTGCACAGAAAACGGGATGGTGCGTATATTAGAAGGAGGGAAAAAGATTGTAAGTAAAGAAGCCAGCTTTTATGATCAGGAAATCCTGAATGCGCTAACCCCTGAATGGCAAAAGGGCCACCGTTTTATGCATCATGTTTTAGGAAAGATGAAAATTAAAACAGGTGATGTTTTTATGCTTTGGCGCATGAAGGTATTGGCAGAGGAAGGTAAACTTGAAATTAATGGCGAGCCGGCAAAAGGTTGGAAGGAGTTCGAGGTAAAGGTGAAAACGGCATCTGACATCTTAAACACAGTAAACTCCAATTAAAATACTAAATAGTTAATTACTAGTTACAATAATGAGCACTACGAAAAACAAAAACTTCGAACACGTTCAAACAGACAATGGCATTAATGGCCAGTATAAAACATGGTTCCTGGATTATGCATCCTATGTTATTCTTGAGCGAGCTGTACCAGCATTAGAGGATGGTCTTAAACCTGTTCAACGACGTATCCTGCATTCCATGAAGGAAATGGATGATGGCAGGTTTAACAAAGTTGCCAATATTATTGGTCAGACAATGCAATATCACCCTCATGGTGATGCATCTATTGGTGATGCATTGGTAAATATGGGGCAAAAGGACCTATTGATTGATACCCAAGGTAACTGGGGGGACATACGCACAGGTGATGATGCGGCCGCAGCCCGTTACATTGAGGGACGTTTGAGTAGGTTTGCTCTTGATGTCCTCTTCAATCCAAAAACTACTGATTGGCAATTGAGTTATGATGGACGTAAGAATGAACCTATTACACTTCCGGTTAAATTTCCGCTATTACTGGCTCAAGGTGCAGAAGGGATTGCAGTTGGTTTAGCTACCAAAATTTTGCCTCACAACTTTGTTGAACTCTGCGAGGCCTCAATCAAATACTTAAAGGGAAAAAAGTTTGATCTCTATCCGGACTTCCTGACAGGAGCAATGATTGACGTTACAGATTATAATGAAGGTAAACGTGGTGGTAGGGTTAAAGTGAGGGTCCATATTGAAGAAATGGATAAGAAAACGCTTCTGATCAAAAGCGTTCCTTATGGTGTGACCACGGCTCAAATGATGGATAGTATAGTTAAGGCCAATGATCAGGGAAAGATCAAGATTAAAAAAGTTATCGACAACACTGCTGCCGAGGTAGAAATACAGGTTGATCTTGCACCAGGTATTTCTCCAGATATTACTATCGATGCCTTATATAAATTTACTGATTGTGAAATTTCCATAGCGCCAAACACTTGTGTTATCATTGACCAAAAGCCACATTTTGTTAGTGTAAATGAGCTGTTGCGGGTTTCTGCTGATAATACAAGGAATCTACTGCAAAGGGAATTGGAAATTAAGCTGGCTGAATTAGCAGAAAAATGGCACTATACCTCTCTTGAGAAAATATTCTTTGAGGAAAAGATTTACAAGGAATTAGAAAAGAAACATGAAACCTGGGATAAAGTAATTGATGCCATAGGAAAAGCATTTGTTCCTTTTGCTAAACAATTACGCAGGGCTATTTCCCGTGAGGATATTTTGAAACTTACAGAAAAGCCTGTTCGTCGCATTTATAGATTGGATATTGATGAATTAAACAATCAGATAAAAGGATTAGAAGATGAGATGGCCCAGGTGAATTTTGACCTGGAGCATCTGACTGATTTTACTATCAAATATTTTGATAATCTTTTAAAGAAATATGGAAAGGGTAAAGAGCGGAAGACAGAGATAAAAGTTTTTGAAGTTATTGAGGCCAAGCATGTTGCTATCGCCAACAGTCGTATTTTCTTGAATAGGATAGAAGGTTTTATTGGAACCAGTTTGAAGAAAGACGAATTTCTCGCTGAATGCTCTGATCTTGATGATATCATTGCTTTTACAAAGCGTGGCGTTATGAAAATTGTCAAGGTTCAGGATAAAGTGTTCATTGGCAAAGACATTATTTATGCGGCCGTTTTCCGTAAAGGCGATGAACGTACTACTTATAACATGATCTACACAGATGGCGAAAGTGGTATCACTTTCGCAAAGCGTTTTAATGTTACGGGTATTACGCGCGATAAAGAGTACGACCTTACCAAAGGAAATGAAAAAAGTAAGGTGCACTATTTTTCTGTCAATCCAAATGGCGAAGCGGAAGTGGTGAGAGTGGTTTTAAGTCCAAATTGCACTGCCCGTAATAAGGAGTTCGAATTCTATTTTGAAGAATTAGAAATTAAGAGCCGAAACAGCATTGGCAACCAGGTTACTAAATATCCTGTTCGACAAGTGAAATTTAAAGAAGCTGGTGTGGCAACCTTAGGTAGCATTAAATTATGGTTTGATGATAAGTTTGGAAGGCTCAATCATGATGGAAAAGGTATTGAGTTAGGCGACTTTAATGCCGAAGACAGAGTACTTGTTATTTATACTGATGGATCATATGAAATTACCGATCAAGAATTGACGCAACGATTCAAACCTGAGGAAGTTTTATTGGTAGAGAAGTTTGATCCTGAGCGCATTATTACTGCAGTTTATTATGATAATGATAAATTGCAATATAATGTAAAACGATTCCGTATTGAAACTTCCTCTTTGCGTTCGCGCTTTATTTTCATTAAGGAAGGTAAAGGCAATCTTTTGGAAGCTGTTTCAACTTTGGAAGAACCAGTACTGATTGTTCACCAGGGCAAGGGAGCGCAACTCCGCAGCACAAAATTCAAGTTAGCTAAGATGGTGGATGTAATGGGATGGAAGGCTGTTGGTGCCAAACTGATCGATCAAAATAAGAATGTCATGATGGAATGGGAGATCAAGCTGGATGGAAAACAGCCCGAACTGTTTTAATCTTTTTAATCCGATAAATATTTATGATAGCAACATCCAACTAGTTAAATAAGGCTGCTGTTATCATTAATTGAAAAGTAGATGTTTCAAATACAATATGATGGAACTGAGAATTGCTTAAATGAAAATTGATTCCATGACCTACCCAAATAAAAAGGGGCTGTATCAAAAGTATGATACAGCCCCTTTTTATTGTCAAAAAGTGTTTAAGGATGTGCACCGCTTGTTGATGATGTATTGGCAACTGGCTTGCGTTTTAACCGCACAGTAGCACTTTTTTGCAGGTTACTTGATAATCGGATATCAAATCTGTTTTTACCATCATTTACCAACATTAAAGCGGTATTTGGTGGAATAGAACCAAGGTTGTCGGCAAACATAGTTATCTCATTGACTTCCTTGGTTGGATCTAGGCCAAGTCTGAATTGAATAGACCTGGTACTAAGCTTCCTGTTAAAAGTGATCAGTTGATCATTATAAAAAACAGAAATAGAATCTCCATCAACTTCCCCATTATCGTAAAAGTCAACTGTCACAGAATCTGCATCAACCAAGATTTCTTTTTCTACAACCTTATCTCTTTCTTTATACTGCGCATTGACAACATAATTGACTACCGGCCGTTGAATCACTGTGGCAGCAACTATAGTATCTTCTGGAGCAGGTTGCCAAACTTGGTAAACTTCTTTAAACTCCTTTATTGCTGTTACGACTGAGTCATGTTGTGAAATATTTTTATCCAAAGCAAGGTTAAAGGAAATTTCAGGGCATGTCGCTCTATATTCCTTTTTACTCATAAAAGTTCCATTCAATATTGAGCCAGCTTGCGCAACACGTAGAGTCGCAATAAAGTCCATCATACAATCTACTTCCATAGTGCTGGTTGATGCAAAATAGGTGATTGGGATGTTTTGCAATGCTAACTTCCTGGTAGTAGGGTTATATGAACCATTGAGTTGTATGCTCCGGAAAGTATTGCGGAAATAATAATTTAAAATACCCTGAACGTTGCCTTGGTTTTGCTTTAGTATTAATTCAATTAGATAATTATTAGCAGAACCACCGTTAGTGATATTAGCATTCCCATACCAGAAGCCTACAATGTTTTGACTGTAAGTAATGCTGCTCAGAAAGAGTAGGATCGGAAAGAATATTTTTATTTTCATTTCAGTAAGGTTTGGGTTAACCTAGTATAAAATTATTTTATATAGCGTTTTAACTCTCTGTCCGACTCTCTCTGTTTGATTGTTTCTCTTTTATCGTGTAGTTTTTTCCCTTTGGCGAGACCTATTTCTACTTTTGCAATATTTTTCTCATTGAAAAAGAGTCTAAGTGGAACTATGGTATATCCTTGTTCTTTTAATTTATTTTCTATACGTTTTAATTCGCGCTTACTCAAAAGCAATTTTCGTTCCCTTAATGGATCATGGTTATTAAATGTACCATGTGTGTATTCTGCAATGTGGAAAGATTTAATCCAAAGTTCTCCTTTTTGAAAAATACAATAGCTATCATTAAAACTGGCCTTGCCGGATCGTAAAGATTTTACTTCCGTTCCTGTAAGTACAATGCCAGCAGTATATTTATCAATTATGAAATATTCATAAAAGGCATTTCGGTTTTTAATTTCTGCCATAACCTTAAACTAACAGGTTTTTTTATTGCTAACACAATTTGCAATAAAAGATAACATTCAGAAAAAACAGCATTGGATGAGCTGTTTTCAATTTTGGAATAATGAAAGTACTGTACTCAACTTTTGTTTCAACTCTTTCCTGTCTGCTATGAAATCAAGGAAGCCATGCTCTAAAATAAATTCACTTCGCTGAAATCCTTCAGGCAAGTCTTTCTTGATAGTCTCTTTAATTACCCTTGGACCAGCAAAACCAATTAGAGCTCCGGGTTCCGCTATATTCAGGTCGCCAAGCATACCAAATGAGGCTGAAATACCGCCAAAAGTTGGGTCTGTTAACATGGAAATATATGGAAGTTTGGCATCTGATAATTGGGAAAGTTTACCACTGGTCTTTGCTAATTGCATCAGTGAAAATGCACTTTCCATCATGCGGGCTCCTCCACTTTTGCTGATTACCATATAAGGAAGTTTATGCTCAATACAGTAATCAACTGCCCGACTAAACTTTTCACCCATGACACTTCCTAATGAGCCGCCTATAAATTCAAAGTCCATGCAGGCAATTACCATTTCTATTCCATTTACTTTACCAACAGCTACGCGCATGGAATCTTTCAGATCGGATTTTGCCCAAGTTTCCTCAAGCCGCCTTTGATAGGGTTTAAGATCTGTAAAGCCAAGAAAGTCTTTTGATATTATATTAACAAAGAGTTCTTGATATTCTTTGTTGTCAAATAGGATTTCATAGTATTCAGAACTACCTATCCGATGGTGGTAGTTGCATTTCGGGCATACAAAAAGAGCTTCCCGTAAATCACTAACTGTACAGATGTAATTACAATCAGGGCATTTTGTCCATAAACCTTCAGGAGCCTCTTTCTTTTCCGAAGAGGGCGTTAAAATACCTTTCTTAATACGTTTGAACCAGCGGGTTTTCGTCTCTTCTGTTTTTCCTTCTTCCCCGGCAAGATTCGCATCAAAGTCCTCGATTTGTTGAGCCATATTACGAGTTTGGAGGAAGCAAATATAATGGTGTAGTACGAACAAATTACAATGTGCAAAATTTGTATCTTTTATCAGCGGGCATTTTCACTCCTAATTTCAAATTTTGCGCATGTAAAATTTTAGATTCTTTCCTCTAAATACGGGTCAATAAATAGTCCTTCATATTATGATTGTTAAATTAAAAAAATAAATTTTTAAATGAATGGTAGAGTTTTTTAATTGTTTTTTGGTTTCTATATTTAAATTATATTAAAAAATAAGAAAAGTGGCCAAACGTCTATGAAGCTCTTTTACTGTAATTAAAATTAAAAATAATTTTAATTACAGTAAAATCAATAAAAAGCTATATAATTATTCTAATTAAAATTGTCCCGTTTCAATGGGAAATCAAGGATGTGATTATTGGTTGTTATTAAAACTATTTTAGGCTCCCAATTGTTTTCTGGGAGCCTAAAATAAAATTGTTAAATCCAGAGTTAGTGTAGTCGAACTAATTTATCATTGAAAGTTGAGTTTGACTATTCACTAACCTTCTCTCTTATTTCTTTGATCTTCTCTTTTGGTTTCTTTTTTATTATGCGTTGAACTATTTCCCTTAGCTAATTGTTCTTCGTTATTCCTACTGTCCAGGTTGTCTCTTATTTCTGGCCTTGGCCTGTGGCCAGTCACCTGTTTGTTTTGCATATTATTGCTACTTCTTGACCCTTTCATAACAATAAAGTTTTATGAAGGGATGTCAAAAAACCGTACCAATTGCCAAAAGCTTTATAATTATCAGTACTTTTCTAAAATTGTTCTTAATCTCTCATTTCCCATACCAGAGCGCTGGCACCGAGGATTGCTGCATCAGCTTCTTTCAGTTCACTAAAAATCAGCTTTACTTTATTTTGAAAAATGGGTAATAGATTTTTTTCCATGTGTTCTTTGGTGGGCTTCATAATTAAGTCTCCTGCCTTTATTACGCCCCCAAATAAAATAATGGCTTCAGGAGAGGAGAACATTACGAAGTTAGCTAACGCTTCGCCCAATATTTGCCCTGTAAAGCGATAAACTTCTTTCGAGATTTCATCCCCTTTCATTGCGCAATCATAAACTATTTTCGAATTGATTTTCTCAGGTTGGTATGCACTTAATAGACTTGATTTATCTGAGTTTTCCAACATTTCTCTTGCAGTTATGGCAATTCCTGTTGCTGAAGCATAAGCTTCCAAAGATCCGTCAAGGCTAGTTGACCAGTGTTTTCTGCCCCCAGGGCGAATAATTGTATGTCCTAGTTCACCAGCAAAGCCATCATGGCCATATATAAGATGACCATTTGCAACTATACCACTACCTACACCGGTTCCTAGGGTAATAACAATAAAATCTTTCATGCCCTTAGCAGCTCCATACATCATTTCACCAACAGCAGCTGCATTTGCATCATTGGTAAGAGAACTTGGCAATCCAAATCGTTCAGAAATCAATTTTGCAAGGGGGACAATGCCTCTCCAGTGTAAATTCGGGGCATATTCTATAGTGCCGCTATAATAATTGCCATTCGGGGCACCAATTCCAATACCCTTTAAATGGTTAATACCGATTTGATCAATTGCTGGCTTTAATGCGATATATAAAGCATCTACAAAATCTTCTACTTTTTTAAAAGTATTTGTCGCTATGTCATCGCCTTTATGAGAAATGACTCCTCTGTGGTTTACTATACCAAATTTAGTCCCTGTGCCTCCTATATCAATGCCAATTGCAAACTGTTGTGTTCTTTCCATTATCTGTTAGTGTTTAACTATATTAGAATCGGTTTGTCCATCGTAATCAATTCCTTGGGCTTTGAGAATAGCTTTCGCTTTTATTGCATAGAAAGCAAGGTATGCAAAGCATGCAACTCCAACCAAAAAAGACATTTGAATGCCTAGGAAGGCATCACCTGCAAGAAAGCCTTGAAGTAAACTAATAATTCCTCCCCCCATAATCATCATGATCAAAAAGCTTGCACCTTCATTTGTATGACTTCCTAATCCAGCAATAGCTAACGTAAAAATACATGGCCATAAGGTGGAGCAAAAAAGGCCAACACTTGTAAATGCATAAACACTTACCATTCCATCAGCTAAAATACCAATACTCAAAGAGGTAATACCTAAAAGCGATAGAATAAGCAGCAGGCGTGCAGGATTACCTCTACTGAGGAGGTCTCCAAGAATCAAAGCAATAATTATGAAAGCATATAAATAAAATGGAGAGGTATCGTGACCTGCGATTCTATTGATCAGTAAAAATACCCCAAATGCTAAGTAAGGCATGATAAAACGGAGAATAGATTTCGCTTTACTGCTGATGTCGAATGCTCCTACTGAAGTGGTCCATCTGCCCATCATAAGGCTGGCCCAGTAAAGTGAAATAAAAGGGGCAATTTTTTCAGTCGGAAATGGCTTCCCATCAGCAGTATGAACGTGCTGTTTCATAAATTCAGGCAGATTGCTGGCAGTCGCAACTTCTACGCCAACATATACAAAGATGCCAATCATCCCTAAAAGTAACTGGGTATAATTTAAAGCACTACGCTTTGTAGGCACTGCAATGGGTTCTGTGATATCCGTAGGTGTTGCTACTTTGCTGGTATCTTGTTCCAGATTGATTTTATTGGGAACTGATGAGAATCTAAAAATAATTGCAACTAAAATAAACACAGCACCTAGCACCAGATAGGGAATCTTCACCGCGCTTATATCGGCTACTTTTTCAGCGCTGCCTGTTACTGCACCAAATATGGTTAAGCTTACCAAAATAGGCCCTAAAGTAGTGCCCAGGTTGTTAATGCCACCAGCCATGCTTAAACGCTGTGACCCTGTTTGCATGTCCCCCATAACTATCGCCAATGGGTTTGCTGCAGTTTGTTGCAATGAAAAGCCAAGCCCAACAATAAATAGCCCACTAATCATCAATAAAAAAGATTCAGCTTCTGCTGCTGGGTAAAATAACAATGTCCCTAACGCTGAAATAATCAGCCCAAGTGAAATTCCATTTTTATACCCTAGACGGTTTAAAATGTCTCCACCGCTTGCTTTACTGATCAAAAAATAAATTATTGAACCTACTGTATATGCAACATAAAAAGCAAAAGAGATCATTTGTGACTGCCATTGCTCCAGATGTAGCTTTTCTTTAAAAACAGGGATGAGGATATCATTACTAGCGGCTACAAAACCCCAGAAGAAGAAAACGGATATTAATACGCTAAACTGAGGCCATTTGGTTTCTTGTGCCATAAGCAAGTCGTTTGAAGTATTTTAAATTATAAAAATTACTTCAAATTAAATACAATTTACTAAAGCAAACATTGATGAATGCTGATTATTCAAAAATGATCGGAATTGAATAAAAAAAGTTACATGTTTTTCATGAAATGCAAGTTTTAAATGTGTGGTAAGAAACGGATTGGATTAAACGTAAAATATTGATTATTAATTTGTAGCAATGAATGATAGGCTGTCTTTGGTATTATTTGTCTAGAATTATTTTGGATTTGGATACTAAGCAAACTCAAGAATTAGGGCATTAGGGGACTTCCTTTTCTTTATTTCTAAAGATGTAATACCTTTTTTCAATCTACATTCTTATCTTTCATTCTTTAATTATTATTGATAATTTACTTATCTATGGAAATAATTCATGTCACTGCTGAATGTTATCCTGTTGCAAAAGCCGGAGGTCTAGGCGATGTTGCCGGTGCCCTGCCTAAATACCAAAATGGATTAGGGCATACTTCAAAAGTTGTTATGCCCATGTATCGAACCAAGTTCCTGTATAATAATGAATGGGATCTTGTACATGAGGGGGGGCAATATTTGGGGCACCAATGGTTCCATTATAGTATTATTAAAGAAAGAACAAGCAAATTGGGCTTTGACTTATTTCTGGTAGATATTAATGGACTATTGGACCGGGAAAAGATTTATGGGTATGATGATGATACAGAACGGTTCGTGGGATTTCAGATTGCTGTTTGCGACTGGATCAACAGTTGGAACAATAAACCAGATATTATCCATTGTCATGACCATCACACTGGTTTGGTTCCGTTTATGCTTAAGTACTGTTATTCTTTCAACCGCCTGGAAGATGTTCCATCCGTTTTTACTATTCATAATGCAGAGTATCAAGGTTGGATGGGATGGGATAAATCCTATTTATTGCCATCTTACGATTCTTGGAAAAGTGGAATGCTTGAGTGGCAAAATACGATCAACCCCCTTGCTAGTGCTGTAAAATGTGCATGGGAAGTAACGACAGTAAGCCCTAACTACATGAATGAACTGCGGTATAATGCAAATGGCCTGGAAGCATTGTTTGAATATGAAAAAGGCAAGTGTAAAGGTATTTTAAATGGTATTGATAACGTAGTATGGAATCCGGCAACAGATCCACTTTTGGTCAAGAACTATGATAATGGAGGTGTAAAAGAAGGAAAACTGGCAAATAAAATAGAAGTGTGCCAACGTTTTGGCCTTGACCCTGAAAAACCACTGTTTATATTCATTGGACGATTGGTAGGTGAGAAGGCCGCAGATGTTTTGCCTGATGCTATCCGTAGCGCTAAATACCATTATCACGGTCAGGCATGCTTTTTAATCTTAGGATCAGGTGAGTCGGAAATAGAATCAAGATTAAATGCGCTTGTACATCAATTTAGTGGATATGTAAATACATTTATTGGATATAATGAGGCGCTTGCTCATCTAATGTATGCTGGTGCTGATTTCTTGTTAATGCCAAGCCGTGTTGAGCCATGTGGTTTAAATCAGTTGTATGCGTTGAGGTATGGTACTGTCCCCATGGTACGCAACACCGGAGGTTTGAAGGATACTGTAAAGGATTTTGAAGACTTTCAAGGTTTCGGTATTTGTTTTGAACAGGCCAATATTGAAGATATCTCTGATTCAATCGGACGTGCTCTTCACCTTTACAATAACCAGTCGGAAGTATTTAGTTGGATGCGTAATTACATGATGAAAATTGACCATTCCTGGAATACATCGGCCAAAGAATACATCGAACTTTATGGATCATTGAAAAAAGATGTTGGCAAACATTCTTTAGCAAATGTTATCGATAAAAAGGATAACACAGGTGGTGATGGAGCGCAAGAAGTGAAAACTCTATGATTTTTTTATTGAAAGATAAAATGTACTCTCTAGTTATTTAAGTTTTCTTGTATTTTTATCTCAATATGAAATTGCTTCGAAAGAGTTCTTAGCCTATGGAGATTTCACCAAACTAACATCTTTTATCATTAATAAATAAACCATGAACCAGGAAATTTTATCTGTTATCTTAGGTGGCGGTGCCGGAACAAGGTTATTTCCCTTAACTGCAACTCGTTCAAAACCTGCAGTGCCAATAGCTGGAAAATACCGTTTAGTTGATATACCCATCTCTAATTGTCTTAATTCAGATATGAGCCGCATGTTTGTATTAACAATGTTCAACTCGGCATCTTTAAACAGGCATATTAAAAATACTTATCGGTTTAGTGCTTTTAGTACAGCGTTCGTGGATATTTTGGCTGCAGAACAAACGCCAGACAATCCGGCTTGGTTCCAGGGAACTGCCGATGCTGTGCGTCAATGTTTGCGACACATCAATCCTTTTCCAAGTGAATATGTGTTGATTCTTTCGGGTGACCAACTTTATCAAATCGATTTCCAGGCAATGCTGCGTAACCATAAAGAAAGGGGTGCTGATATCACAATCGCAACAATACCAGTTTCTGAGAAAGAGGCTTCTGAATTCGGAATTCTTAAGCAAGAAGATGGAATTGTTAAATCTTTTATTGAAAAACCCAAGAGTGGGCTTGAGGACTGGGTAAGTGATACAGGCGACAGAATGCGCAGCATGGGTAAAGTGTACCTGGCTTCAATGGGTATTTATATCTTCAATCGTAAACTACTTTTTGACTTATTACAGAATGAGAATAAAGATTCTGCTGATTTCGGTAAGGAGATCATTCCCCAATCTATACACAAGTATAAAGTAGCGAGCTACCAATATGAAGGGTATTGGGAGGATATTGGAAACATCAAAGCCTTTTATGATGCCAACCTGGCGTTGACAAACGAAATTCCAGACTTCAATTTATATGATGTTAGCCATGCTATTTACACAAGGCCACGTATGTTGCCCCCTGTAAAATATAATGGTTCCACGCATACTTCTCATGCTTTGGTTGCTGAAGGTTCTATTATCAACTCTGCAACTATTGATCGTTGTGTGATTGGCATCCGCTCTCGTGTTGGTCAGGATTCCTATTTAAGTAATACTTATCTAATGGGTAATGATTATTATGAATCTTTAGAACATATAGCTATTGCTAAGGAAAGCGGTACTCCATTGATCGGGATCGGCGAACGTTGTGTAATCCAGGGTGCTATTATAGATAAGGACTGCCGCATTGGAAATGACGTTAAAATCTCAGGCGGGAGTCATTTGGCAGATACAGACAATAAATTATATGCTGTCAAAGAGGGTGTCGTTGTCATTAAAAAGGGGGCAATTTTACCTGATGGCTTTACCATTGGTCAGTAAATAGCAGACCTTTATAAGTAAATAGGAAAAGTTCAAAGTTCATTGCCAAAAACTAGAAATTGGCAATGAACTTTGAACTTTTCCTATTTTATGATTTAATCTGTTTAATTGGGTATGCTTACTTCAAGCCAAAAATGTAAATTCAATTCTGGATGATTATTTTATGGTTATATGCATTGTGTAATAAATACACTATCTTCATTTTTAATAATTACGATTGTTTATGCCTGCATTTTCAGTTCCAGAAGGTAAACCTAAACTTCGTTTCTGGCAAATCTTCAACATGAGCTTTGGATTCTTTGGGATCCAGTTTGGATGGGACCTTCAGCGTGCCAATATGGGACCAATCTATGAATTTTTAAAAGCCTCACCGGAAGAAATCCCATTACTCTTTTTGGCTGCACCTCTTACAGGATTGCTTGTTCAACCTATAATTGGCTATTTGAGCGACCATACCTGGCATCCAAGGTGGGGTAGACGTAGACCTTATTTCTTTATTGGAGCAGTGTTGAGTACTGTTTGTCTATTTTTTATGCCAAACAGCAGTGCACTATGGATGGCTGCTGGTTTGCTTTGGATTTTAGATACTTCGGGCAATATCGCTATGGAACCATTTCGCGCTTTTGTTGCAGATAAATTGCCTGACAGCCAAAGTACTAAAGGCTTTGCAATGCAAAGTTTTCTTATTGGCCTAGGGGGGAGTATTGCTTCTGCACTTCCCTGGATACTTTCCAATATATTTCATGTTTCCAGAATTTCGGTTGGTGGAGCCATTCCCAATTCAGTTAAATACGCTTTTTATATAGGCGGTTCTATTTTTTTAATAGCCATTTTATATACTATTCTCACTTCAAATGAATACCCTCCAACTGAAGACAGCCAGGAAGAGGCAAGTGCAGGAGGTTTTAGTCATGGATTAAAAGAAATTTCAAGTTCTATTTCTAATATGCCATCAAAGATGAAGCAATTGGCTCTTGTTCAATTTTTTACCTGGCCAGGATTATTTTTAATGTGGTTCTATTATAGTACTGCTGTAGCTAGAAATATATTTGGTGCAGAGAGTGAAAAAGACGTGTTATATACACAGGGAGTGGAGTTTGCAGGTCTGACACTATCTTATTATAGTATAGTTACTTTCTTATTCGCCTTACTATTGCCAGCAATAGCAGGACGCCTCGGACGAAAGCTTACCCATTCACTTTGCCTGATTTGTGGTGCATTAGGACTTATAGGAGTGGGGTTTGTGACTGATAAAAATATGCTTTATGTATGTATGACAGGAGTAGGAATAGCATGGGCAAGCATCTTATCAATGCCTTATGCAATGCTAGCAGGTAGTCTTCCGTCAAATAAGGTGGGCATTTATATGGGTATTTTCAATTTTTTTATTGTTCTGCCGGAGATCATAGCCTCACTTTTCTTTGGTTGGATCATGGAGCACCTGCTTCATAATAATCGAATGACAGCTGTACAGATTGGAGGTGTATTAATGATTTTAGCTGCGGTTTTTTGTTACTTTTTTGTCAGTGAAAAACATGAGAGAGTTTCAAAATCCAAAGTTGCTAAAATTGAAATTGAGGAGCAACGTCCTATTTGAGCTTCTTCTCCATAAGTAATTCTACATCCAACTTCAATTTTAAATTGTTTGATGACACAATGAGAAAGCTTATTCTTTTATTTTTTTCCTATTTGGTTTTTGTATGGGCTAACGCTAATGAATATAAAGTTGATGGTATATATCCTTCCAATTGGTGGGTTGGCATGAAGAACCCTAAAGTGCAATTAATGGTTCATGGCTCCAATATTTCTGAAAACACATTTACGATTAATTATCCCGGGGTAAAGCTTGTAAAGGTCAATAAGGTTGAAAATCCTAACTATGTTTTTCTGGATTTGACAATTGCGCCTTTGGCTAAACCTGGACAATTGAAAATCCATATCAATGGTTTTAATGGAGATGGTGATATTTCATTTGAATTGAAACAGCGGCGAAAAGGCAAAGGAACATTATATGCACAAGGTGTTACTTCTAACGATTTTATTTACCTGCTGATGCCTGATCGGTTTAGCAATGGCGATTATTCAAATGATAAAGTTCCTGGCATGAAAGATCAGTCGTTAAACCGTGATTCTTTGTATCACCGGCATGGGGGAGATTTGAAAGGTGTCATTAATCATCTTGATTATTTACAGGATTTGGGCGTTACAACTCTTTGGATGACACCAGTTTTGGAAAATGATATGCCAAACAGGACAGAACATGGCTATGCTATTACTAATCATTATAAAGTAGACCCAAGGCTGGGTGGAAATGATGTTTATAAAAGATTAAGCGATGAACTACACAAACGAGGAATGAAACTTATCCAGGATGCTGTTTACAACCACACAGGACTTCAACATTTTTTTGTTCAGGATTTGCCTATGAAAGACTGGCTAAACCAGTGGCCTAAGTACACGAACACTACATATAAAGATCAGCCATTGATGGATAGTTATGCTTCAATAAAAGATAGAGAAGTGATGAGCAATGGATGGTTTACACCACAAATGCCTGATCTGAATCAGAATAATCCCTACGTAGCTAATTTTTTAATTCAACATGCAATCTGGAGTGTTGAAGAATTTGGTGTAGATGGTTGGCGTATTGATACTTACATCTATAATGACTTGCCTTTCATGAATCGATGCAATAAGGCTTTAATGGATGAATATCCCAAAATAACCCTGTTTGGTGAAACCTGGGTACATGGCATGCTAGACCAGGCTTTTTTTACTCAGAACAACATGGGCAACATTCCATTTAAGAGTAATCTGCCTGGAGTAACCGATTTCCAAACCAATTTATATGGCATCAATCCAGCCTTGACTCAGAACTTTGGCTGGACGGAGGGGGTGAACAAACTTTATCAAACGCTGGCTAATGATTTCATATACGTTGACCCTATGAAGAATGTGACATTTTTGGATAATCATGATATGACACGTTTTTTGTCGCAAGTGGGAGAGGATATTGATAAATTAAAAATGGGAATTGGATGGTTGTTCACAACCCGTGGTATTCCCCAATTGTATTATGGAACTGAAATTTTAATGAAAGGAGTATCTAACCCAGATGGTTGGGTGCGTTTAGATTTCCAAGGTGGCTGGAAGGAAGATGCTCAAAATAAATTTACAAAGGAAGGAAGAACTGAGCAGGAAAACGAAGTGTTTAATTGGACTAAAACATTGGCCAATTTCCGTAAAAGGTCTTCTGCCTTAAAAACAGGGAAGCTGATGCAGTATGTTCCGGAAGATTGGGTATATACCTATTTCCGTTATGATAACAATCAAACTGTGATGGTAATCATGAATACTGCAACAGAAGAGAAAACTATAGATGTCAGCAGGTTTTCTGAGCAAACAAATGGTTTCCGAAAGGCTGTCAATGTAGTTACATCTTCTTCAAATGAATTTTCCAATATCAAATGGATAATACCAGCAAAGACACTCTGGGTATTAAATCTTGAAAAATAACCAGGATCTCGAATTTATCTGAACCTGGATTTGGGGGTTTGAGAGGAGATGACAGATGGCTAATGATAGAATGGATATTAGAAATTGGAGATTAGGAGATTGGTGGTGTAAGGCTGGTTTTGTAACTTTAGGCACAGTTCCATTGACTCCATTTAGCCCTTTCAGGGCGTTCTGCCGATTGGTTGTTTTCCCCTTCTTGATGAGCATTTTCTGAATTTTTATCGAAGCATAGTCGAAAGATGGTCGAAGGATGGTCGAAGTAGCCTAGGCTTAGATACGGCTAATGTATACCTAAAGTACGGTTTAAGTATGGGGAATGGAGGGATGCTGTTGGAATACTGTAGCCCTACTTTAGGTATACCGTATGTATACTGAATCTACGAAGGATGTGTTTTTTCTGGTTGCTTTATTCATTTTCAGTCAATATTGATTATTATTTAAATGTTTTTGAAAAAGGGACCGGTTGGGAGTTCCTGTTGTCTTGAATTTTGTAAGAGTATAATTGTGTCCTTTTTTTGTAATCATGTAGTATAATTTATAGCGAGTGGTGAAGGTATAAATTCTGCAAATTGTACTATTTCATAGGTGGTAATCCTACGAGTTGTTTCTGGTAAGATTTCTAGTGATTAGGGTTGGATTTCAGTAATTGCTGTATATGAAAATCGAGCAAAAGTGCAATTGCAGAGCTTGTTTTGGTTAATTATTTTTGTATTGAAGTTGATTGATGAATATCTCAATTATCCGTATCCAAAAGTCAAACCATTTTCGTAAGTAGTTATTTGAGAATCCAATCCGAGAAAAGCCAAAAGTTTAATCCAATATCAGTCAACTTCTTTTTTCCATTTTCCATATTTAGCGAACCGTTTTTACATCCGTATCTGTATCCAGTCCTTGAAAACGAAGGCGTCCCTCTGTCCGATGAAAATTTAGAGGAAAAATTATTAATCGCCTGATAAACAAGAGGCTGACTCAAAAGTATGAGTCAGCCTCTTGTTATTCGGGTACCTGATGGAGTCTAGTACGCATTTAAGTGATTCTCAGGGGCTTCATTTACTTTTGATACGGCCTCCTTCTTATTTCTGGCAAGTGATTAATGCTTGTTCAATTAGATGATTTTGAAAGCTTTGATATTCTTTAAGTGCCGTTTCTTTTTGATCCTTTCTATTGAGGAGAATCATATGTTTTTGAAATTTGATTTGATTTTTTATACTATGATCGTCGTAAGTTTGGCGCTTTAATTCCCAAAATAGTTAAGGTAGACAGATTTTTATTGAAACGGAAAATCAAAAAATGAGTATACAGCGTTTATTTGACCTTTCAGGTAAAACAGCATTGGTCACCGGTTGTGCTCGTGGTATCGGTAAGGCAATGGCTGCTGCTCTGGCTGAAGCTGGGGCTGATATAATAGGGGTGTCATCAGGACTAGCAAGTTCGGGAAGTGAGGTCGAAAAAGAGGTTACTGCTTTTGGTAGAAAATTCACCGCCTATCAATGTGATTTTAGTGACCGGAATGCCTTGTATGGATTTATTAAAAAGGCTAAAGAAGAGAATCCTCCTATTGATATTTTGATCAATAACGCTGGTATAATTATGCGCAAGCCGGTGGAGGAGCATCCTGATGAATATTGGGACCAGGTGATTGCTGTAAATCTTGATGCACAGTTTGTCATTACCCGTGAAATTGGTAAAGACATGTTGGTCAGGGGTTCTGGTAAAGTTATTTTTACCTGCTCGATGCTTTCATACCAGGGTGGAATCAATGTACCAGGATATACAGCAAGTAAGTCTGCCGTTGCAGGTCTTGTGAAAGCATTTGCAAATGAATGGGCTAGTCGTGGTATTAATGTCAATGGTATTGCACCGGGATATATAGAAACTGACAACACGCAAGCTTTACGTGAAGATCCTGAAAGGAAGCAGGCAATATTAAACAGGATACCTGCGGGACGTTGGGGCGCGCCGGAAGATTTTATAGGGCCAGTGGTTTTCTTGTGTTCAGAAGCCGGGAATTATGTAAACGGAACAATTTTAAATGTTGATGGGGGCTGGATGGCCCGATAAATTAAATTTACTATGCAAGTAAGATTTCAAATAGGTCCGAAAGAGACAAGCCAAATGAATACGCAGGAATTGCGTGATAATTTTCTGTTGGAAAGTTTAATGAAGCCTAATTCTGTTGAGTTGGTTTATACCCATTATGACCGGGTTATTTTTGGTGGCGCTGTACCTGTTGACGGTAAATTAGAGCTGCCAAATCATCCAGAGTTGAGGTCTGACTACTTTTTAGAGCGTCGCGAATTGGGTATCATTAATGTTGGCGGTGCCGGAACTGTAACTGTTGATGGTAAATCACAAGTTTTGACGAAGTTGGATTGCCTCTATGCTGGTAAAGGTAGCCAGGTAGTTTCTTTTGAAAGTGCTGATTCTGCTAATCCTGCCGTATTTTTCCTGCTGTCGGCTCCTGCACACCAAACTTATCCTGTTCAATTTTTGCCCAAGGAGCAAGCCTCTCCGATGAACCTAGGTGCAATCGAAACTGCCAACCAAAGGACAGTTTATAAATACATTCATGCGGACGGAATTAAAAGTTGCCAGTTGGTAATGGGGTTAACGGTGCTGAACACCGGAAGTGTATGGAATACTATTCCTTCTCATACACATACCCGCAGAATGGAAGCTTACTTTTATTTTGATATTCCTGAAAATCAAAGGGTATTCCACTTTATGGGAGAACCTACACAAACCAGACATATGTTGCTTGCCAATCACCAGGCAATTGTATCTCCGGCCTGGTCTATTCACTCTGGATGTGGTACCAGTAATTATTCCTTCATCTGGGGTATGGCAGGAGAGAACTACAATTATGCAGATATGGATGTAGTTGACATCAGAGAAATGAGATAATCTAAAATATTGTTGAATTCATTAAGGAAGCTGTCTCAAGACTAAAATTGAGGCAGCTTTTTTATTGTTATTGACTTCAGGTCATTGTAAATGCCCTTAGATAACATTATCTTGATGTACTCATTATTTTTCGTCATATTGGTTTGATTATCATGTTTAATCAGTAATCAGAGGTAGCTGGGTTAAATAGAAGATAACTGGAACAAAAGTCTTTAAAACAAACTGTAAGCTATTGATTCCTTAACACATATCGTTTTAGGGGCTTGCATAGGTGAAGCTATAGCAGGCAAACGACTCGGCAAAAGGGCCATGCTATTTGGTGCCATTGCACAGAATATACCTGATATCGATATTATTTCGTCCCTTTGGCTAGGACCTGCTGAAAATCTTCTTGCTCACAGGGGATTTACTCATTCCATACTTTTTGCAGTTTTAATAACTGGATTATTAGCTTTTATTGCAAAGCGATGGTATCAGCAAAGAATTTCTCTTCGAGTTTGGATGCTGCTGTTTGGTATTAATATTTTCGTTCATATTTTTATCGATGCTTTAAATGCTTATGGTACCGGGTGGTTCGAGCCATTCAGCCACCAGCGTATCTCTTTTCACACGCTTTTTGTTGTGGATCCATTATTTACTGTATGGCCGTTTATAGCCGCAATTGTATTGTTGTTTATTGTTAAAAACCATCGAAGGAGGAGGTTTTGGTGGAAAATTGGTGTTGGTTTAAGTTCATTGTACCTTGTTTATGCAATTATTAATAGAGTAAATGTTAGTGTAGAAGTAAAGCATAGTTTATCGAAACAGGATATTCCATATCAGAAGCTTTTAATAACTCCAACGCCCTTCAACAGCTTATTGTGGTATGTAGTTGCAGGTGATGCGCAGGGATTTTATATAGGCTACCGTTCTGTCTTTGATACAAAGGAAAGAATGGATCTGACGTATTTTCCTCGCAATGATTCTTTGCTCAGTACAGTTCATGACCAAGAAAGTTTACAGCATTTGCAACGATTTTCGCAAGGGTATTATACTATTGAAAAGTGGCATGATTCCTTAGTTTTTAATGATTTGAGATTTGGTCAAATGGCAGGCTGGTATAATCCAAATGAGAAATTTATATTTCATTATTTTCTTCAACATCCCAATGAGAATGAGTTGGTGTTACAGCGGGGCCGGTTTGCAAAATGGAATGAAGTAACTGTAAAATCTCTTTTAAAAAGGAGCAGGGGGAATTAGTTAATTGATATGAAATACGAGCTTATTCCTCCTGTTTGAAATAAAATGTAAACAGATACAAGAGCAAGCGGATCAATTCGTATGAAAGCCTTTGCAGAAGGGTGCCAGGAAAGGTAACATTGTTATTTGGATGTTTTATCCTAATGCAGTCATTTATAATAATTTGGTCTAATTCATTTTGCACATGGTTTGCAAAGGGTTTGTTGCGGATATCCAAATTAAGCTCAATACTTGCATAAGCACTAATGTTGTTAATGTTATAGGAGCCGATTGTTACCCAATGATGATCGACAACAGCCATTTTTGCATGAAGTATGGTTGGCTGGTATTCATAAATTTCTATATGATGTCGCAGCAGCCAATTGTATAAATACCGTTCTGCATGTTTGACGAACACCACGTCTGAAGGACCCGCCAGAATGATTCTTACTTTAACTCCTCTCTTAACGGCTTTGCTCAGTGCTTTGCGTAGTTCCTGACCAGGCAAAAAGTAGCTGCACATTATTGTAATGCTCTCCATAGCGTTATTGAAAAGGCAGAAATAGGTTTTCCAGATTTCCCGCTTTGCCTTTATCCAGTCATTACGCCTTACACGGACAGAGCATTTTTCATTATAGGGTATTAGGTGATGCAATTTTTCATAGTAAGGGGGCAGCGTGGTTGGTTCCTTTTCTTTACTCCATAATGAATAGCAATAATGATAGAGTTCGGCAGCAGCTTCACCTTCAACCATAATAGCCATGTCCAACCAGGCTCGACTGTTTGGAAGATCATTATATCGATTAGCAATATTTAATCCTCCTACCAAAGCGAACTGCGCATCAATAACAACCACTTTATGGTGGAGTCTCCGGCCGAAGTAGAAGTAATTGCTTTTAAGGATAGGCTCGAAAAACCGGAAGTTGATTCCTGCATTTTTCATTCTGGCAATTAAAGCGACCGGAATATGTCGAGAAGCATAACCAACAACAAGCAGGTAAACAGGTATCCCTCTTTTAGCCGCTTTTATCAAAGCTGCAGCAATTGTATTTCCTGTCTCATCAATGTTGAAAATGTAAGTTTGGATGTGTACTGAGTGGATAGCGGCATCTATCAATTGTTCTAATAGAGAAAAGTACTCCTTTCCACCATTAACCAGTTGAACTCTGTTGTTTTTATAATAGTTGCCATTGCTCTGTTTTGGGGTCCGATGCATATGTCCTACTATTATTCTTGCAATTATTCAATAGTAGTGTTTCAAAAAAAATGACGAACTGATGTTTGTCAGTTTGCTGTATGATGGTGATCAATTCGGAGTGCATTAAAAAATTTGTAAATTACATAAGAGTGCATTAAAGCTCTGGTAAAAAGGGTATTGTTTTCTATTGCATAAGTTTTAGGACTATCCATTAAAAAACTTAGGAATCTATGATTTTACGCATTGATGACAATAAGAGTATTTCAGATTTACAGGAAAAGTTTGAATTATGTTTTCCTGGACTGAAAATCGAATTTTACCGCAAGCCTCATAATTGGTACGAGGCAACTTCATCCAAATACTTATATCCAAGCGAAAGCTTAATAGGTGATATAAGAAAGATACATGATCGTGGGGAGTTGGAAATCAAATCATGGTTCAAGACTGGCAAAGTTGAACAAGACTTTAAAGAAGGGTTTGGTTTATATGTACAGGTTTTTCGATATAAGAATAATAAATGGGTACAAACTACATTATGCGATAATCTTACATTGGCGCAATTAGTTGGTAATGTTTTCGAAAGTAAGAGCGCGGTAAAATGATCTGCTAAAAATTATATGTAGTTATTAATAATTTAAAATGATGATTTTCGTTTTGGGGTGAGGAAGCGTCATCTTGAATTGATCACCTAATGAAATCTTAACGAATTTCTAAATTATAGATAACCACAATGGTGGAGATATATTAAGGTAAAACTAGATTAAATTTATATACTGTTTCCGATTGAAAAACACCTTAAACCCACGTACCATGCAGTCAAATGTATTAAAAAATGAAATGGCTGTTATTCGAGAATTGAAGGTTCAGCCTTTTATTACCCTCTTACTACCATTTGAGCCTAAAATGACTCCAAAGTACATTTTAGAGAAACGTATAAAGTCTACCCTAGAAAAGATTAAAAATGAGCTTTTTGAGCATTATTCTTTTGTGTCTGCAAAGGAAGTCAATGACAAGTTAGTGAGTATTATCAGTAATCTTGATTATAACACCCATAAAAAAAGCGTTGCAGTCCTGGTATCCTCTGAAGAGTGTAAAACCTTTTACATGGATGTGAATGTTGAAGAAAAGTTTTTTGTAACTACTTCTTTTCAATACAGGCAATTGGTAGGGCACCAAAAAGATGATAAAGAATATCTTTTGGTTGTTATGAATGACGATTATGCTGCTGTTTACAGAGGGCAGGGAGAAACAATATCAAAAATTTTACATAATGTTCCTGAATATAAAAGACAGGGAACATTATTGGATAAAAGTCATTCAAAGGATGCGGGAATTAAGGATCAACAAACATCATATTACAATTTTATACGCTTGATAGACAAAAGTTTGTCAATTTTGCTCAATGCATTTCCATTACCTGTATTTCTACTTGCACCCACAAAAATTGCTGAAAATTTCGGACAATTAACTCATAATAATGATTTTATTGTTGCAACTATAGAAGAAAATTTTTACAATATTTCAGAAGACGAAATTGAAAAATTTATTCAGCCTTTCATCAGTCATTGGCAAATCTTAAAAGATCGTTTTTGGTTACATCAATTAGGGAGTGCTCTGGAGAATGGAACACTTGAAGTAGGGATCGAAGATGTTTGGAGCCTGGCCAAAAGAAAAAATATAAAAATGCTTGTAGTAGAAGAGGATTATGAATATAAAGCATTTTTAGGAAAGGATCTCATTATCAGTGCTGAAGAAGCTGCCAATAATATTTATATCAAAGATGCTGTAGAGGATGTCATAGAAAAAGTATTGGCTGATGGAGGGAAAGTTACTTTTGTTTCAGGTGCAGCACTCCATAACTTTATGCATATTGCAGCCATCAAGAGTTACTAACGTAATATTGATATAAAAGCGTTTCAATAAAGTTATATTTTTCAGTATACTTGATTTATACTGATCAAGTACATACATAGCTGTAAAATCAAACAATATGGTAGGAAATTTGACAGAGGAAGAAATGAAGGAGGTTTTGAGAAACAATATTATTGGGAGAATTGGATGCAATGATGGCGAGAGGACCTATGTGGTACCTGTTAGTTATTTATTTGATGGAGATAATATCATAGCTCATTCTTTAGAAGGGATGAAAATCCATATGATGCGTAGAAATCCTGAAGTATGCTTTGAAGTGGATGAAATGACAAGTTTTACCAATTGGCGTAGTGTTATATTATGGGGCCAGTATGAAGAAATTAAAGACGAAAGGGAAAGAGTAGAGGCAATGGATTCATTTGTGCACCGTATGCTTCGGTTAAAAATAAGCGAGACAGCTCAAACACCTGAAACATCCCGAATAAGATTGCATCCTCGAACAGGGAAACTGAGAACAATTGTTTACCGAATAGTTGTTAATAAAATGACGGGGAAATTTGAAGATGATATTGAAAGGGTTGATTAGAGAAAAAAGGGCAGTTTTTTAATTCATAAGTTTTATTAATTTTTCTCTTTCCAGGATAATTACATTTCCTTCCCTGATATCAATCAGTTTTTCGTTTTTAAAATCAGAAAGTGTCCTTATTAAAGATTCTGCTGCAGTACCAGCAATGGCTGCCATATTTTCACGGCTGATATGAATGGGTGCATTCTCATTTTTTTCTTCAATCAACTTGTCTTGTATCATGATCAAAGCATCTGCTACTTTTTTGCGAAGTGAGTTGTAAGCAATATTCAGTAATTGCTGTTCTTTATCGGTTACATTTTTTGCCAGCATTTTAATAAACTTATTTGAAACAGCCTGGTTTTTATTGAGCAGGTTTTCAAAATCAGCCTTTGGAATAATGGCTATTTCGCATTCTTCCATTGTCTCAGCTGTTTCCTTGTAAGAAGATACTTCCATTAAGGCAACATATCCAAAAAAGTCTCCAGCATGATATAACTCTGTAACAAATTCTTTACCATCTTCATTTCTCTTATAAGTTTTTACCTTTCCCCTGATCAGGTAAAATAAGTACATAGGCCTGTTTCCTTCATAATATATGATCTGTTTTTTCTTGTATTTATTCAGGTTTCTTCCCTCCAGGAATAAGTTTAGTGTTTCTGTATAACCTTCAGAAAATATAGAACTGTTATTACTGTAATTTCCTGAAGTAAAATCCTGCATGATCAATTCATGTTTTTTTATTTGGGATTCTACAGCTTGTAATAATTCGGTAGCGCTGAAAGGTTTAGTTATAAAATCATCTGCTCCTTGTTCCATTGCAGCCCTGAAATCGCTGCGTTCCGTTTTAGCTGTTAAAAAGATCAGAGGCGTATGTTTTACTTCAGGATTTCTTCGCAGCATGTGTAATACCCCATAGCCATCCATTTCTGGCATGGCAATATCACACAAAATAAGATCAGGTTTTGAAAGAAGAATCTGTTTAATTCCCTGCATGCCGTCTTCTGCAGTAGTTACATTGTAGCTGGATAGTTCTAGAATTTCAGCAATGTTTTCTCTAACTGCTGCATTATCTTCTATAACAAGTATTTTTTTCATATGGAATGATCCCTATGAAATTACAACTATATTGTTTTATCTTATTATGATTTGCATCAATTGTACTTCTAAAGAACCGGGAGTGGAACTGCCTTTATCTGGATAATTTGCTGAAACAAGGTTGAAAAAAAATATTCTTATTTCAGGTATCATCTTGAATAACAACACCTGAAATAAGAATATTATACCAAGAGTCTATTTATTTTTTGTCTTTTACTACAAAAAACTTCCAACCTGGCATACCTAAAAACGATGGTCCCATTTGAATTATTTGCACTTCCATGTCAGGTTTATCATTGGAAGCTTCCATTGTGGTGTTTTTTCGAGGGGCTGAATCGTTTTCTATTCTGACATACTCACTACTCTTTTTTTCAATAGTAGTTTTCATGCTATTTTTTTTACAAAGCACTAAAGAAAAAACATTTTGTACAATGAAAGTGATCAGTACTAATTGTGATAATTGTCAATAATACATCAATATGTTATAAAGCGTTATTAATAAAGACTTTATTATACGAATTGAAGAGGTTATAAAATAATCAGTGAGGTCCATCAAAGAAATTGCTGATAGCGATCATTGCTTCTCCTTTTAAAGAAGTTATAAATTAGAATAATGCTTATAATTATCTAACTATGAAGCTGCATAACCAAGTTATTGTTTCATTACGTGATATGCTTTTAATAGACGGGAAAAAGATTGTTGATGTCGAAAACAATATAGAAGAAGTGTTGCCCGAATGGATATCAAAGATTAGTTCGAAGATTTTAAAGGAAGAGTTAGAGCACTATCTTTCTGATATACGATCTCACCAAAAGGAAATGAAGGACTGTGAAAAAAATGATAGTTCTATTCCAGATGAGTATAATAGCAGAATTGTGAAAGCATATTTAGATGAAGCAAATGATAAGCTAAGTGCCTGTGCCGATGCCAAGATTTTTGATGCCTACCTGATCTATGCTATACAAGCTATTAACCATTATAAAATAAATATCTATGGAACTTTAGCTACTTATGCTGATTCCCTCGGGCAACAAAAAACAGCAGAGATATATCATAAAGCAATGCTTGATGAAAAGGTTTCAGATATGCGCCTTTCAAATATTGCAGAAAGAAATATCAATGTGATCGCTACACTAACCTGTTGAAAAATCATTGTTTAAGACTTGATAATGTAAATTACTGATTACGCTCATGATTTTTGGTGATGGCGGTCTTTGGAATGCTCTTGTGTATTTATGTAGGTTTATAATGTCAAAATAATCCTTAACCAACATTTTAATAAGGAGGTCTATATGACAACTAAAGCATTATCAAGACCTGTAACATCCATTCCTGCTTTGTTTGAAGATTTTTTTAAGCCTTTAGATACCTGGTTAGATTACACAGGAACAGTTAGTAAAATGACAACTATACCTGCTGTAAATATTGTTGAGCTACCAAAAGAATTTAAAGTTTCACTTGCAGTGCCAGGCATGAAAAAGGAAGATTTTACTATTGATGTGGAAGATGATATGATCACTATCAGCTCCCAAAACGAAGAAAACAAGGAAGTGAAGGATGAAAAGTACACCAGGAAGGAATACAATTATTCTTCATTTTCCCGCAGTTTTACTTTGCCTGAAAATGTAAAGCAAGATGCCATAGAAGCAGTATATACGGATGGTGTTTTGCAATTGGTATTGCCCAAAAAAGCAGAGGCAAAAGCAACAGTAGCCACACGTAAAATCCCTATTAAATAATGCCGGTATATTAATGCGTGTATGGCTTTCAGGCTAGTTTTCAATAGCCCTGTTGCTACTGCAACAGGGCTATTGTTGTTTTATAATATATTATTCTATTTTAAAATTCAAGGTTATGCGTGGTTCAATTAAAATAGCGACTCTAAAAGATATCCATGTTTACATACATTGGACTTTTTTGCTTTTAGTAGGATGGGTGTTGATTACGAGTTTAATTGCTGGTTTTACTACTATGCAATTTTTATGGGCAATTATTTTATTACTTGGAGTTATTGCATGTATATTGCTGCATGAATTGGGCCATGTTCTTATAGCTGCAGGATATGGTATTTTTTCTAAAAGCGTCATTTTCTTACCTATAGGTGGAATAGGCTGTATTGAAAAGTTTCCGGATAGTCCAAAACAAGAATTAGCTATCAGTTTTGCGGGGCCTATTGTAAATATACTTATAGCTATGAGTATATCGGCATTTCTTCCATCGCATGTTCAATTTTGGGGTAAGGATGGATTCGAGGGAATTGTTCATAAGGATAACATTTTATCTTACTTGTTTGTTGTTAATATATTTCTTGCCATTTTCAATTTATTGCCTGCGTTCCCTTTAGATGGAGGAAGAATCCTACGTGCACTTTTGGGATTTAAGTTCAATTATATAAAAGCCACTGCTTTGACTACACATGTCAGTAAAATAATTGCCTGGTTATTGGTAGCAGCGGGCATTTTATTAATTAATCCATTCATTCCAATTGCAGGTGTATTTATCATTTTTCTTGCCAATACCGAAGAAAATTATTTACGCATCAACTCTTTAATTAAAGATATTCAATTGAAAGATGTTTTGATGTATGATTACAACAGCCTGGACGCCAATATGACGGTTGCAGAAGCTTCAAATTTCATATTGAATAACCATAGCAAATATTATATTTTAATGGAAGGAGCAGAACCTTATGGCAATATTAGAAGGTGGGAGATCATCAGAGCTATAGCTGATATGAATTACAATGCGAAACTGAAGGAACTGAAAAATAAGGACTTGAAATTTTTCGATGGGAACCAAACATTAGAAGATGTTCTTGGAAAAATGTCTGCTGACGAAGAAAAGATATACCCGGTTTTAGTCAATCATCAGTTTTCTGGGATAATCAGCTTTCAGCATATACTTGAATATTTATTGATCCATCAACATAAAACAACTGAATACCATAGGATAAGATCATTAGCAGGGTTGCTTTAATAGATAGAGTTCTACTATTTACAAAAATAAAAATGGCTTATGTGAAACGTGCCATATTGTTGTATTTCTTACTTGTTACTTTAATAAATGCACTGAGCCAAATATCAACTGATGGTATGCGGCAATTTGTGTTCAGTGCAGAATACCAATCTTTAAGCCTTCAATTTCCTGACCTGGTAAAATCTTTTTATGAGCAGCATCAATTTACACCTGTTTGGATGAAACCTGAAGGCCTAACAAGAAGAAATGCGATGTTTAAATTGTTACAGTCTGCTCCTGATCTTGGATTGTGCACCAGAGATTATCTTCCCAGGCGATTTTCTGGTTTAGGTTCGTATATTTCTTTTCTCAATGACCAGCCTGATTCCATTAGAACAGAAATCATTCTAACTGATGCCATCATTCATTTTTTACATGATGTAAAAAATGGAAATAATAAACCAATGTTAGATTTTGATGGCTTACAGTACACTCCATCTGATTCCGGTTTAATTTCCTGGCTAACCCTCGGCATTCGTCTTGACAGGTTTGATACCGTTGTTGAAAGACTTGAGCCCAATAATAAAATATACCGGCAGATGAAAATGAAGCTAATTGAATGGAATAAAGTTGTGGAGGATACCAATTTCCAGGAAGTCGTCATTGAATCTGATGATGTCAATTCCAGCAATAACATTCTAATGATAAAGCTGAAGCAATTGGGTTTTCTAAGTGCAAGTGATAAAATAGAGCAAAAGTTGATAATTGAGCGGTTAGTAGAAGCTCAAAGGTTCTTTGATTTATTGAGTGATGGCAATTTGGGTAAATATACACTGAGTGCCTTAAATGTGCCTCTGAAAACCAGGATATCTGAATTGAGCTTAGGAATCAACTGTTTTCGTTGGATTCATGAGATGAAAGAAAATGGAAATGTAGCCCTGTTGAATATACCCTCTACCCAGTTATTTATATTTAAGAAGGGTAGATTGATTTTCGACTCTAAAATTATTGCGGGAAAACCATCCACACCTACTGCAACATTAACCAGCTCCATAAACGAAGTTATTGTATATCCATATTGGAATGTACCATATTCCATTGCTACTAAAGAACTCTTACCTCAAATTAAAAGGAATATTGGGTACCTGAGTAGGAATAATTACCAGGTGCTCAACCAGAGAGGAGAGATCGTAGATCCTTATACAATAAAATGGAATGCATTGAGTGAGGCATATTTTCCTTACCAAATCCGTCAGTCAACTGGTTGTGATAATGCTTTAGGCATATTGAAGTTTAATTTTTATAATCCTTTTTCCATGTACCTACATGACACACCAGGCAAAAGTTTATTTTTATTGAACAGGCGTTTTTTTAGTCATGGATGCATGCGTGTAGAAAAGCCTGTAGAGCTTGCCAGATTATTATTGAAAGAAAAAATTTCCTCGGTTGAAGCATTAATCAATCAGTGCCTTGAAAATCAAAAACCCGTAACTATCCAATTGGAAAATCCGTTGCCAATAATTGTTTTGTACAGTACAGTTTGGTTTAATTTAAAAGGCCAGGTTAAATTTTATCCGGATATTTATCATAAGTTGATTCAGTCTGAGCTGTGTTACGATGCATTACAATGATTGTTTCAATACAGGTTTACCGATTCTGCTTTAATGTATGTTTTAACCTTTTCTTTAAATAGATCTCCAGCCTGATGTAGCGTGTATTTTTACATTTCCCTTATCTTACCGGCCGGAATACTATGATACAAACTATTTCTGCCGAGACTATCTACCGGGAACAATTACATGATCTCAACAGCAAACTAGCTACTTACAAAAAGAAGCAAAACCTGTTTGGATGGCTACGCCTTTCACTTTTTATTATTTCAGCAGTCATTGCTTTCAGTCTTTTTACATTTTCAATAACAGGAGGCGTTGTCAGTATTGTTTTAACCATTATTAGTTTTATTATCCTTGTTTCTGTTGACGCAGATAACAATAAAGAAATCATCAATACCAGGAACCTGATCCTGATCAATGAAGAAGAATTGTTGATATTAAAAGATGAATACAGTAATCGATACGATGGTAGTTCATATGCCCCATCTGTACATGATTATGCTAATGATCTTGATATTTTTGGTCCTTCATCCGTATTCCAATACATTAACCGGTGCAGTAGTGAGCAGGGAAGGGCTTTATTAGCAAACAACTTCTTAATTCCTTTAGATAAAAAAGAAATATTAGAGCGGCATGAAGCTATCAAGGAATTAGCGCCAATGCATCAGTGGCGACATCAGTTGGCTTCCTACCTACTGAAAACGCCTGTGACTGTAAAATCTCAAGAAAGGATTGAATCATGGATCGATGATCCTGACGAAATGTTTATACATAAAGCATGGGATTGGATTGTTCCTGTTTACTCCATAATATCGGTTAGTATTGGCCTGGCAACTATATTCGGCTTCATCAGCATCACTGTTTTTTCATTGTTTTTTATTTTATTTTTTCTTGTTTCGGGAAATTTCAGCAGGAAGGCGAGCAAAACATATTCACTATTAAATGGTGTTGCCAAGGAGATCGACACTATACAAGAGATTGTTGCCTGGGCTGAAAACAAAGAGTTTAAGGCTTCTCTACTATTGCAACTGCAGCAATCAGTAAAATCAAATGAAAAAACGGCATCCTTTCAGATCAAGCAGTTAAAAGATATATTAAACAGGTTTGACATCAGATTAAATTGGCTTGCTTTTATTTTTCTGAATTCCTTTTTACTATGGGATGTACGCCAGGTGAGAGCGTTGAATAGCTGGAAACATAAAAACAGATATAAAGTAAGAGGCTGGTTTTACTTTATAGGGCAATTTGAAGTTCTTCATAGTCTTGCTACACTCTTTTTCAATAACCCTCAATGGTCATGGCCTCTCTTCGAAAATTATTTTCAATTGAAAGGGAAGGCCATCGGGCATCCTTTAATTCCTGTATCAAAAAGAGTGACCAGTGATTTTAGTCTGAAGGGTTCTCCTAAAATAGCTATTATAACGGGGTCCAATATGGCAGGTAAAAGTACATTTTTACGTAGCCTCGGTGTTAATGTATTGTTGGCTCAAATGGGCGCTCCGGTTTGTTGCGAAAGTTTTTGCTTATCACAAATGCGTTTATTGAGCAGCATGCGCATTGAAGACAACCTGGCAGAAAGTACATCGACATTCTATGCAGAACTTAAAAAGTTGAAGACAATTGTTGATGCCGTAAATCGACATGAACCTGTCTTTATACTTCTGGATGAAATCCTTCGTGGCACCAATTCACTGGACAGGCACCAAGGTTCAAAGGCATTAATCAGACAGATGATCAGAAAGCGAGGTGTGGCTGTATTAGCAACACATGATGTCGAGTTGGCAAAAATGGAAGAACTGTTTACTGACGGAATTGAAAATTATCATTTTGATGTACAGGTGAAGGGAGAGGAACTATATTTTGATTACCTTCTTAAAAAAGGAGTTTGTACCAATTTAAACGCAACGATTCTTATGAAGAAGATAGGAATTGAACTTTAATAGCCAATCTACCCCCTTTAGCTGGTATAATTCTAAAGTAAACACTTATTCAGTGCAATTTTAGTTTAAAGTTTCCCGTTAAGCATATGACGTTTTATGGGAAACTTTTATTTTTGGATAAGCCGTTACTGCAAATAGTTATGGCCCGTAATCCTGACCATTGAAAACTATATAAAAATAACTAGTATCCATGCGTAAATTTATTTTGACAGCTGCTTTCGCTGGTATATCTACTGTGATGTTTGCTCAAAGTGATAGCGCTGCTATCTTTCTCCAGAAAGGATTAGAAGAAAAGCAAAAGGGACGCCAAATGGAGTCTCTGAAACACCTGGAGAAAGCTTATCAATATAACTCATCTGATAAGCAGGTTGTGATGGCATTAGCTGCTGCTTATTACGATTTACGCCGCTATGGACAATCACGGGAAAAGTACCAGAAACTGGAGCAGATGGGAGAAAACTCTGCAGCTACTTACAAGCAATTGATGCTTCTTTCATTTAATATGCGCCAGTTTGATGATGCCATCAAGTACGCTAACCTCTTAAAAAAGGTTGATCCTTCCGAGAAGGTTGCATTTTACATCGGTAAGGCTCATTATGAAAATGAAAATTATGGAGAGGGTATCAAGCAACTGGATATAGCAGCTAAGGAAGATCCCAATAATGCAGAAATTCCATATATGGTTGCACGTGCTTATGCCGATATGTTGAATTATAAGCAAGCTGTGCCTTACTTCCAAAAAGCGCTTACTTTAAACCCAACACAAAACAGGTGGATTTATGAATTAGCGTTGATGTATTATGGCATGCACGATGACCAAAACTCCCTTAAATATATGTTAGAGGCTGCAGAAAAAGGTTATAAAAGGGATAATGAGTACCTCGAAAATTTGGGAATAGCCTATTTGAATGCTAAGAAGTTTGATGAGGGTACTGCTATTTTAAAAGAAGCACTTCAAAGACGTCCAAGCGATATGAATTTGCTGAATATGCTGGCTGAAGCTCATTATGATGCCAAGAAATACGTGGAAGCTATTGATTATTGGGATCAAATTTTGGGACTGGATAAAGAAAATGCATCTGCTTTATACATGATAGGCCTTAGCTATCAAAAGAAAGGAGAAAAGGAAAAAGGAGTTGCATTATGCGATAAAGCTATCGAAATGGATCCAAGCCTTGCTAAGAACAAGAAAAAGATCGAAATGCCTTAATTCTCTGCAATTAGTTTAATAATAAAAAATGGTCCGCCAGAGGCGGACCATTTTTTATTCATTACATGTTTTTTTCACATTACATCCGTTCTGGGACTTTGATGCCTAATAATTGCATGCTGCTCTTGATCACATTTGCTGTCAGCTGGCAAAGTCTAAGCCTTAGTAGTTTCTTTTCTTCTGATTCTGCATTCAATACAGAATGTTCTGTATAGAAAGTGTTGTAAGCTTTCGCTACATTAAAGACATAAATGGCAATAACAGATGGATTATGTTCATCGGCTGCCTGTTGAATGATGCCAGGATATTGTTCTAATAAATGCAGCAATTCTTTTTCCAACTTCAGCAATCCTCCAGTTCCCGGGGCTAATGGCTTCTGTTCGTTTACAGGCTCTTTTCTTAGGATAGACTTGATCCTGGCATGTGTATACTGAATGAAAGGTCCTGTAAACCCATAAAATTCGATAGATTCTTCAGGGTTGAAGATCATTTTCTTTTTAGGGTCAACTCTTAAAAGGAAATATTTAAGCGCACCTACGCCAATGGTTTCATACAACTCTTTCAATTCTTCTGGTGTAAAATCCTCAATGCGGCTGTGTTCCTTTGTTTTCTTCTCTGATTCGGATGCCATTTCTTCAACCAAATCATCCGCATCAACAACAGTACCCTCCCGGCTTTTCATACGACCGCTGGGAAGCTCCACCATTCCATAGCTTAGGTGATAAATGCCATCAGCATAAGGCATTCCCAACTTTTTGAGGATCAGTTGTAAGACCTTCATATGATAGTTCTGTTCGTCAGCAATCACATAAATGCTTTGATCATATGGGAAGTCTTCATATTTCTGTTGCGCAAGACCCAGGTCTTGTGTAATGTAAACGGAGGTGCCGTCCCGGCGCAGGAGTAGCTTTTCATCCAACCCTTCATCTGTAAGATCTATCCAGACACTACCATCTTCCTTCCGATAAAGGATTCCTGTTTCCAATCCTTTTTCCACAAATTTTTTGCCTGGCAGGTAAGTTTCGCTTTCAAAATAAGTTTTATCAAAATCAGAACCGATGCGGTGATATGTTTCATCGAATCCTGCATATACCCAACTATTCATTTTTTTCCACAACTCGATCACTTCAGGTTTGCCCGCTTCCCAATCTATCAGCATTTTTTGGGTTAGTTTCATTATCGGAGTGTTTGCGCGCAGCAGATCTGTACGCTCCTCATTCAATTTTTTCCTTTTTTCGTTTTCCTTTTCTCCATTTCCGATAATGGCGCTGATTTGCGCGTGTAAACCCATCAGTTTTTCCCTTGCATCGTCATCAAAATCATCATAGTCACCCTTTTCTGATTTTGCTGCAAGTTCAGCTGCTTGTTTCTTGATTTCATTTTCGCAACGAACGTAATAGTCCCCAACAAAATGATCACCTTTCACTCCTGTGCTTTCGGGGGTTTCTCCGTTGGAAAATAATTGCCAGGCGATCATGCTTTTGCAAATGTGCACGCCGCGATCATTAACGATACAGGTTTTTAATACGTTATTTCCAGTAGCTTTCAGGATCTCAGAAACACTCCATCCTAAAAAGTTGTTGCGCAGGTGGCCCAAGTGAAGTGGTTTATTGGTATTAGGAGAGGAGTACTCGACTATTATTTTCTTACCATTAGCTGGCGACTTGCCAAGCAAAAGGTTATTGAAATGTTGTTCAAGAAAATCAGTGTAAAATGAATCGCTAATGGAAAGATTTAAAAAACCTTTAATAACATTAAAGCCAGTGAATAAAGCCTGCTGTTTGTCAACAAGGTATTGTCCTATTTCATTGCCAAGTTGTTCAGGTGATTTTTTTAATTGTTTTACATAAGAAAACAGAACTACAGTATAATCACCTTCAAATTCCGGTTTTGTGGTATTTACCAAAACATCATCTGCAAAGGCTGGAATCTTGTAAATTTCTTCAATTGCTTTGGCTGTTTCGGCTTTAATCTGGGCTACAATACTCATTAGGCTATGTTTGCAGCGCAAGATAGATGATAGCAAGGATATATTTTTTCAAAACAGTTAACGAAAAATCGGCCTTTAAAATTCAAGAAGGATTTAATTTCGCCATTTTATGCATAAAATTCACCATCAAATAAGGAAAGGAATATTAGGGTTGGTAGACTTTTTTTACCCGGTATTCCGCAGGTTTATGCCTTTGCAAACATACCGCTATGCGGCCTGTGGTGGTGGAAACACAGTATTAAATATTTTTATTTTCTTCTTTGCTCACAATTTTATTCTTCAAAATAAGGTAGTTGAATTGGGCTTTATAGCAGTGAGCTCGCATATAGCGGCCTTCATTATTGCTTTTTGTATCACTTTCCCAATTGGTTTCTACCTGAGTATGTATGTAGTGTTTCAGGGCTCATTTTTACGCCGCCGGACCCAGTTTGTACGTTATTTTATGGTTGCCATGGCATGCATAGGGCTGAATTACTTTTTTTTGAAGCTATTTGTTGACGTTTTTGGTTTGTATCCTACGCCATCTATGATTCTCAATACTGCTATAGTAGTGATATTCAGTTATTTATCACAGAAATACTTCTCCTTTCGAACACAAAAGGTTAATGTTCCTATTCAGGTAGAGGCTCCATCAGAATTAAGGGCATGATTTCCAATCCATAGCCCGTTTTAACATTAATGAGCGAATTCAATAAACTTATAGTGCCCAATTCAACTCATTAATCTTTAAAGTAAGATTCCCTGTGCAATTACTCCTGATTATTAAGTGTTGAGGTTTTACAAATACATCTGTCAATTTCAATTCAGCTACGCTTCCCGAACTCTGCATCCCTTTTCTCCATTCCTTGTTCAACCAGGTATTCAAGGTTTTTGATGCGGTGTCATAGTATTGGGAAAGATTAAAAGATGTATATTTAGATAATTCATTTATTATACGCTTATTATAAAGCCATTGTGCAGTTTTGAGTAAAAAGTCACGGGTTTGCAAGTCGTAATGCAGGTTGTGAACAACTAATGATTGTTGAGCGCTATCATAAACAGGGTTTCCAACGAAATAGACGATTCCTTTGTGCGAGCCTGAAAAATCTACTTTGATTTTTAACCTGCCGTCCTCATTTCCAGATAATTGGCAGTTTTGAATCACAACATATTTTTTTATAAATCCTTCCTGGAAATTAAATCTTTTGCCTTTCAAATACTGGTTGACTATTTTACTGAGCGAATCATATTGCAATACCGCATCCAAATAAATGTTGAAGTTGTTTTTTGTTACAGCAGGCGTTAGCTCTGGTACCGGGGCTTCATTAACTTCAGGTATTTCAAAGCTGACCAGGGGGGTAGCTGTGATTCCAATATTTATATTTAATAAATCGTCTTTGGCATCCATATTTTGTATATATATTTTTCTTGGGTAAAGTGAAAAGTAGCCTAAGTTCCCCACAGCAAAAACATCATTTAATTGGTCCCAGGCTTTTTGTAAGTATGGCTTTAAGTCAACCACTCTAAATGAATCCTGTAGCGTTTTCCGGGCCAGATCAAGCTGTACTTGTATTTGTTTCATAATTTGTGCCGTAATGTCTTGCTGCCAAAAGCAAATAGTACATTTATTTAGAGCAATTGGTTTCGCCTGATCAATTTTCATACTTAAGCTATGTCTCGGAAGGATATTGAACCTGCTTTTGAAACCTATTTTTACCTGTCGGTCTCCCTCGGTGAAACCGCATTTGCAGGGAGGTGTCCAGATTGATAAAATTTTGTCTGCAATGCATACCCTTGTAGCCCCTACCATTTTATAATTTCCTGTAAATGTTATATTCAACTCATTTCCTGAAGCAGAAATACTGAAAGGGGAACGGTGGAAAAAGTATTTATAACGTGTAGCGCAATCTGCTTCTACCCAACCCTCTGGCCAATTTGGGGTAGAGAAGACAGTGTCTACTTTATTTTCAACTAAAGAAAAAATAGGTTTCAGATCAATTTGGATTGGCACATTGATTTCAGATTCTGGCATTGAGTCCAGAGCTGTTACAGAATAGGTAGACTGATTGTGTTCTGCATCAATCCCACCGCTGCAGGAAATCAGGAAGGGGAGCAGTATTAAAAAAGTTATTAAAGCTTTCATGACAGTGAGTGGTTCGTCTAAAAATCAAATCTGTTTCTACTCTATTAAATTAATACAGCCTGATCATAAGTAAAACGATTCTGACATATAAAAATTTTCTAGTTGAAAACTCTATTTTTACTGTAGTTATTTCAGTATAAGTATGACATTTAAGTGATATATTGAGTTGATCAGCACTGATTTAAGCCATTCTGTTCGTCCTGAAAATTCTCTCGGCAAAGGCTACTGCCAAAATTTCATATTTATCCTCCGCGGCATAATCATTGATAAACCCTATGTAAACATTAAATTCATTAATCAATGGGAAAAATAATTGGTATTGATTTAGGCACTACCAACAGTTGTGTGGCTGTTATGGAAGGTAATGAGCCGGTAGTAATTGCCAACGATGAAGGAAGGCGTACCACTCCTTCGGTTGTTGCTTTTTTGAAAAATGGTGAGCGAAAAGTAGGTGATCCCGCAAAACGTCAGGCCATTACCAATCCTCATAATACGATTATGAGTGTGAAACGTTTTATGGGCCGCAGGTTTGATGAAGTGACAGAAGAGATCAGCCACTGGAGTTATAAGGTTGTAAAAGGTGACAATAATACCCTTCGTATCGATATAGATGGCAGATTGTATACTCCACAGGAAATTTCTGCCATGGTACTTCAGAAGATGAAAAAAACTGCTGAAGATTATTTAGGACAGGAAGTTACCGATGCGGTGATCACTGTTCCTGCTTATTTTAATGATGCTCAGCGCCAGGCTACCAAAGAAGCTGGTGAGATTGCTGGATTGAATGTTCGTCGTATTGTGAACGAACCTACAGCCGCAGCACTTGCTTATGGTCTGGATAAAGGTGGCAAGGATCACCATATTGCTGTGTTTGACCTTGGTGGTGGTACATTCGATATTTCTATTTTGGAATTAGGTGATGGGGTATTTGAAGTGAAATCTACCAACGGTGATACGCACCTGGGTGGTGACGATTTTGATAAAGTAGTCATGGATTGGTTGGCTAATGAGTTCAAGGCTGATGAAAACGTAGACCTTCGTAAAGATCCGATGGCTTTACAACGCCTTAAAGAAGCCGCCGAGAAGGCTAAGATTGAATTGTCGTCTTCTTCAGAAACAGAGATCAACCTGCCTTATATCACAGCAGTAGATGGTGTTCCTAAACACCTGGTGAAGAAATTGACACGTGCCAAATTTGAACAACTGGCAGACACTTTGTTCGATCGTTGCCTGAAACCATGCGAACAAGCTTTGAAAGATGCTGGTTTGTCTACCTCTCAAATTGACGAAGTTATTTTGGTGGGTGGTTCTACCCGGATCCCAAAAGTTCAGGAAATAGTTGAAAGATTTTTTGGCCGTAAACCCCATAAAGGCGTAAACCCTGACGAAGTAGTAGCTGTAGGTGCTGCAATTCAAGGGGCGGTCTTGACCGGTGAAGTGAAGGATGTATTGTTGCTTGACGTTACTCCGCTGAGTCTGGGTATTGAAACCCTGGGTGGTGTGATGACAACATTGATCCCGTCTAATACAACAATTCCTACTAAAAAATCAGAAACTTTCTCAACAGCTTCTGACAACCAGCCTGGCGTACAGATACATGTACTTCAAGGAGAGCGCCCCATGGCTAGCCAAAACAAGAGCCTGGGTATCTTCAACCTTGATGGTATCCCACCAGCCCCACGCGGTGTTCCTCAAATTGAAGTCATTTTTGATATCGACGCCAACGGTATCCTCCATGTAACTGCAAAAGACAAAGGAACTAGTAAAGAGCAAAAGATCAGAATTGAGGCTGGTAGTGGCTTGACTAAAGAAGAAATTGAAAAAATGAAAGCCGAAGCCAAGGCAAATGAATCCCTGGACAAAGCTGAACGCGAAAAAGTTGAGAAAATCAACCAGGCAGACAGTCTGATCTTCCAAACTGAAAAGCAGTTAAAAGAGTTTGGTGATAAAATCCCTGCAGATAAGAAGGCTCCAATTGAATCTGCTTTAAATAAGTTAAGAGAAGCTCATAAGTCTCAGGATATAACACAGATCGATGCAGCTGTTGCTGAAATGAATAATGCATGGACAGCAGCCAGCGAAGAAATCTATAAAGCTACTCAACAAGCTGGTGGAGAACCTGGAGCTGAAGGCGGTCAACAACAAAATGCCGGAAGCACTGGTTCAGAGAATGTTACAGATGCTGAGTACGAAGAAGTAAAATAACCCTGATCTTTCAGGATCGATTGAAGTTAATAAATAAAAAGCCCACAGTCATTACTGTGGGTTTTTTATTTGGACTGCCTGCGCTTCAGGCCGTGGTTTAATCTTTGCATCCACGGTCATAAAGACAAATCCGTAGTTATATGATATCCATTGCCAGCACAAAGAATGTGGTTACAAAAGGAATAATTAAAGTAAGCCAAGGCCAATGTGTAAAAATGGCAAATAAAAAAAGAGCTGTAGAAATAAAGAATAATAACCAATATAAGCCCCTTGATTTTCTTTGTACTTCCATGTCTGTAATTTTGAACGCAAAAATAGGAGGAGCTTTTGAAATTATGAGTAAAAAAATCTAATCCAGGCTTTTCTAGTCAATAGTTCATTTTAGGTTTCTTATATTCGTTACCTAATGTGTTCTTGATACATAAAACAACTTGCCTTAACCCTTTAATTCAGCTTGAATGAAAATAAATTTTCTCATACGCTTCAGCACAAAGTTTGGCCAAAATCTTTCTATTACGGGTAATATACCTGCCCTTGGTCTAAATAAGCTGGAGAATGCCCTACCTATGAGCTATTTGAATGAGAACTACTGGCAGGCAACTATAGAACTTAAATCCGGAGGACAGGAATCTATTCAATACCGCTACATTTTTCAAACAGAAACTGGTGAAAATATATTAGAAGGTGAACAGGAGCGGATTCTTTTCCTTGATAAAAATTCAAAAATTATAACCGTCATCGATACTTGGGTTTATGCCGGTTCTTATGAGCTTGTTTTTCATACCTCACCTTATCAGAAAATTTTCTTTAAAGAATTTAAAGGGCTTTCTAAAGAAACTTCAGGCGAGTATACTCATTTATTTAAAGTAAAGGCTCCATTGCTTTCGGAAAATGAATGTGTATGCCTGTTAGGCAGTTCGCAAAGTTTCGGAAATTGGCAGACAGAACGGCCGGTCTTATTAGAAAGGAAGGACAAGTGGTGGCAAGTTGGTTTAGACTTCTCTAGTGACCAAACACCTGTGTCATATAAATATGGGATATTCAATATAAAGGATAAAAAATTTGTTCGCTGGGAAGATGGAGGTAATCGCATACTCAATCTAAACCATCCGGCAGATCAGCCAGTTGTGCTTCATGATGGTTTTGTACGCCTGCCTGCTAATACCTGGAAAGGTGCTGGTGTAGCCATTCCAGTTTTTAGCTTACGGAGTCAAAATAGCGGCGGGATCGGAGAGTTCTCTGACTTAAAATTGCTAGCCGATTGGGCCGCTGATACTGGACTGAAATTAATCCAGGTCCTGCCTGTAAATGATACAACAGCAACTTTTACACCCAAGGATTCTTATCCCTATTCGGCGATATCAGCCTTTGCCCTCAATCCTGTTTATATCAACTTACAACAGGTTGCTGGTAATCAATATGCTGCAGCCTTGAAGGCATACGCTAATCAGTTGCAAAATCTGAACAGCCTTAGCGAAGTGGATTATGAGGCTGTTATCGAATTGAAACTAAAGGTGTTACGCGAATTGTTTGACATTCAAACAAATGACTTCACAAAGGAAAAAGAATACCAGATGTTTTTCGAGGACAATAAGCACTGGTTACAACCTTATGCTGCTTTTTGTGTTTTCCGGGATCAATTTGGTACTTCTGAATTTCAAAAGTGGAAGCATAGTGGCACATTCAATAAAAATGAAGTGGAGAAGCTCTCAACTAAGAGTTCTGAATATTCTAATAAGATTGATTTCTGGTTCTTTGTCCAATACCACTTGCATCTGCAATTAAAGGATGCTGTAGCTTATGCTCATAGTAAAGGTATTGCTATTAAGGGTGATATTCCAATTGGAATATACAGATACGGGTGTGATGCCTGGACCGCTCCGGAACTTTATAATATGGAATGGCAGGCAGGTGCGCCTCCAGATGATTTTGCCGTAAAAGGTCAAAATTGGGGATTTCCAACTTACAACTGGCATAGAATGCAAGAGGACGGTTTTAAATGGTGGCATCAACGTTTTCACCAAATGAGCAACTATTTCGATGCCTTCCGAATCGATCACATTCTTGGGTTTTTCCGTATTTGGAGTATTCCTATTCATGCTGTTGAGGGTATATTGGGCCGGTTTGTACCTGTTCTGCCTATTCATGTAAGCGAATTTAGTAATAGAGGTATTGACTTTAACTATAACCGCTTCTTCAAGCCATTTATCAATCAGAATGTTCTTAAGCAGATATTTGGCGATAAGGCCGATTATGTAGCTAAAGAGTTTTTAGAACAACAATCTGACGGATCTTTTGCATTAAAAGATGATTTCAATACACAGCAAAAAGTGGAAAGTTATTTTGCTGGTAAAGAAAAAAGCGAATATAACCGGCAACTTAGAGAAGGATTATTTGATCTTATTTCCAATGTTCTTCTTTTTGAACAGGAAGGTTCTAACGGGCAGGAGTTCCATTTCAGGATATCTATAATGGATACTCCATCTTATATGTATCTTGATGATCATGTGAAATACCATATTTATGAATTATATGTCGATTATTTCTATCAACGCCAGGATGAGTTCTGGAAGCAGGAAGCCTTAAGAAAACTACCAGCTCTAAAAGAGGCCACCAATATGTTGATCTGTGGTGAGGATCTCGGAATGGTGCCTCATAGTGTGCCTGAGGTAATGAAGGACCTGGGAATATTGAGTTTAGAAATCCAACGTATGCCCAAAAATCCCAGAACCGAGTTCTTCCATCCCAAAGATGCTCCCTATTTATCCGTCGTTACGCCTTCTACCCACGATATGAGTACTATCCGTGGTTGGTGGGAAGAATCTCCTGAGAAAACGCAGCGTTTTTTTAATATCATATTAGGCGAACATGGGCAAGCTCCTCTGAAATGTGAGCCCTGGATCAACAGGAAAATTGTATTACAACATTTGAATTCGCCAGCAATGTGGAGCATTTTTCAATTGCAGGATCTATTAAGTAACAACGAAACGTTGCTCAGGCCAAATCCACATGAAGAACGAATCAATAATCCGGCAGATCCCAATCATTATTGGAATTACAGGATGCATCTCACACTAGAGCAATTGCTAAAAGAAAAGGAGTTTAACCATGATCTAAGGTCATATTTAGAAAATTGTGGAAGAGCTTCCAATAAAACAAATGAAGTCGAAAACAGGATTACAGCATGAAATTATTGTACAAATCATTTAATCTTCCATTTCAATATCCATTCACTATTTCAAAAGGCACTAAAACGCACCAGCCCACGCTGGTTGTTGCGTTGAGCCATTTAGGTCAAACTGGTTTTGGGGAGGCGCCGGCAATCAGTTATTATCAAATAACAGTTGAAAAAATGATAGAGGACCTTGAAAGGAAAAAAATGTTTGTTGAAAAGTTTGCATTTACTGAACCCCAACGCTACTGGCATTATTTACATCATCTTTTTCCTCAAAACAATTTTCTGGTTTCCGCTTTGGACATGGCAGGTTGGGATTTATGGGGGAAAATAAAACGGAAAGGGCTAGCTGAATTTTGGGATGCCGCTCAAAAGCCGTTACCGCTTACCGACTATACAATTGGCCTTGACTCCATTGAGCAAATGGTGCAAAAGTTAAAGGCTCATCCTTGGCCTATTTACAAAATTAAATTAGGTGTAGAACAGGATATCGAAATAGTAAGCGAATTGAGAAAGCATACAAATGCCCTGTTTCGCGTAGATGTAAATGCCGCCTGGACGCTTGAAGAGGCACTAAGGAAAATACCTTTGTTGGAAGCTCTGGGAGTAGAGTTAATTGAACAGCCCTTAAATGCTGGCGACTGGGAAGGCATGCAGCATCTCTACAAACAAACTTCAATACAGTTAATCGCAGATGAAAGTTGCGTTACAGAAGGTGATATAGAAAAATGTGCTGGACATTTTCATGGTATCAATATCAAGTTAACCAAGTGTAGTGGCATTACACCTGCACTTCGCATGATCGAAAGGGCAAGGCAGTTGAACTTAAAAATTATGCTGGGCAGCATGAACGAGTGCTCAATAGGTTCAGCGGCTCTTGTTCATCTTTCACCACTTGTAGATTATCTGGATGCAGATGGTCCTTTGCTATTGGAACAAGATCTTGCAATTGGTTTAGAATATAACAAAGGTGGGGTAAGCTTGCCTGTTGGCTATGGCTTAGGTGTACAGCCAAACGAAAGTATTTTTTTAAGCTGATCCTTAAAATTTTACAAAGTTTTTAACCAACCCTAAATATGGTCTTAATTTTGCAAAGCGTTTTGCATTTAAAGAATTAAAATGCGTAAACTCTTTTTTTTATCTGTACTCATCTGTAGCTCTTTCTTATCTTTTTCTCAATGGCAGGCCGGTTTATTTGGTGGCATATCAACATATCGGGGAGATATAAACGGAAAATCAATATTTCAAAAACAGCTTATTAAACCGGCAATAGGCGCAATTGTTAGATACGAATGGAGTGATCTGGTTCATTTCCGTGCAGGCTTGACATATGCAAAAGTCGCTGGAAATGATCAATATAATGAGAAAGAATATTTACGCATCAGGAATCTAAACTTTGAATCTTCTTTATTTGAATTAAGTCTATTAGGTGAAATTCACACCTTTGATTTAAATGTAAAAAGGTGGTCTCCTTACGCCTTTGGAGGAATAGCAATTTATCATTTCAACCCATATACAAAAGATACTGCAGGCCAAAAAGTTTATTTAAGACCTTTATCTACTGAAGGTCAAGGTTTGCCGGGGTATGGAAAACGCTATTCTTTAACTCAATTCGCATTGCCATTTGGCGCTGGTATAAAATTCAAGCTTACCGACCGTCTATTACTTGGGGCCGAAATGGGTTTTCGTAAATTATTTACAGATTACCTTGACGATGTTAGTAGCAATTATGCTGATGCTGCGGATCTGCTTGCATCTCGGGGCCAGCAGGCCGTTGATTTAGCTTACCGTAGTGATGAATTGCCGGGAGGTAATCCAAATTACCCGGAAAAAGGTGCTCAAAGGGGTGGTTCATTGCAAAAAGACTGGTATTATTTCACTGGGCTTCATCTTTCCTATCGTTTGGGTTCAGGTTTCAGCAGTGGAGGCCGGTCAAGACTGGATTGTCCTAAAGTTCCCCTGTAGAATTTTATCTAAAACCATATTTCCTGAACGTCATTTGTAAAAGCAGGACCAGCTTTTACAAATGACGTTTTAGCTTTTAAAAACATTCGCCTGACATTCTTCATTACCTTTTGCAAAGAATCATCTTTATTTTACATTTCCCAAGGTACCTTTGTCCAATTTAGAATATGACGTACAAAAACCTGCAGCACTTTATAGATGTGCTGGAAAAAGAAGGGGAGCTCATCCGGATTAAGGAATATGTTGATCCTAAATTGGAAATAGCTGAAATTACAGACAGGATTTCGAAAACACCTGGGGGAGGCAAAGCCCTTTTGTTTGAAAATACAGGTTACGATTTCCCGGTATTAATGAACGCCTATGGAAGTGAAAGACGGATGTGTCTTGCTCTGGGTGTTAATGCTTTGGATGATGTAGCTAAAGATATAGAATCTCTTTTTCACATGCTGTCGGCTCCTAAAGAGAGCATCATTGATAAATTAAAAATGCTGCCAAAACTTGGACAGTTTGCCAGCTGGATGCCCAAAGTGAGGAGTGGAAAGGGGGAATGTCAACAAGTTGTTTGGCAAGGTAAAGATGCTGATATTACAAAACTCCCTGTAATTACTTGCTGGCCTAAAGACGGCGGGCCTTTTGTAACGCTTCCTATTATACACACAAAAGATCCCATTTCGCAAACACGTAATGTTGGCATGTATCGCATGCAGATATTTGGTCCACAACTTACCGGCATGCATTGGCATAAACATAAGGTTTCTGCAAAGCATTTCAACGAATACAAAAAGCTAGGCAAAAAAATGCCTGTAGCTGTTGCTCTGGGCGGCGATCCTGTTTATGCATATTCTGCAACAGCACCATTGCCGGAGAACGTTGATGAATATATGTTGGCCGGATTTCTCCGAAAGAAAAAAGTAGAACTGGTTAAATGTATCACAGTTCCTGAAATTGAAGTGCCTGCAGATGCCGATTTTGTGATTGAGGGTTATGTTGATCCAAATGACGATTTGATTTGGGAAGGACCTTTTGGTGACCATACTGGCTATTATTCACTTCCTGATTGGTATCCTCGTTTTCATATTACCTGCATTACTCATAAAAAAGACGCCATTTATCCTGCTACTATTGTAGGTATTCCGCCCCAGGAAGACGCCTGGTTAGGAAAAGCCACCGAACGGATTTTCCTGGCGCCAATGAAAATGACGATGATTCCAGAAATCATTGACATGGACATGCCAATAGAAGGCGTATTTCACAACCTGGTGATTGCACAAATTAAAAAAGAATACGCCGGCCAGGGACAGAAGGTAATGAATGCTATGTGGGGGGCAGGGCAGATGATGTTCAATAAAATTCTGGTATTAGCTGATGAAGGAGTAAAAATTCAAAATTATGAGGAGCTAACCCGTTATGCTTTGCAAAACCTGAACCCGGCAACAGATATATATTACACTCAGGGGCCAATGGATGTGCTGGATCATAGTTGTAATAAATTAGGATTTGGTGGGAAAATGTGCCTTGATGGAACAAAAAAATATGAAGAGGAAATAGATGATACTTATGACCTGGAAAACACAATAAGCGAAATCAATGATGACGATATCATTCAGCGTTTTCCTGAAATCATGAAGGTTAATAGTTCTTTACTTCAAAAAGGAATTCCAGTTTTGGTCATATCTGTTGAAAAGAATAGAAAGGGACATGTGCAGGAGCTACATCAAAACATCTGTCAATTGACTGAAGTTGAAGGTATAAAGCTCATTCTATATGTAGAGCATAGTGTAGATGCAGGTGATTTAGCTGTTGCCTTATGGCGTTTCTGCAATAACTTAGATCCAAAGAGAGATCATATTTTAGTCAATCGTCCCTCCGTTAGAAATCCTAATAAAAATTTTACCTGTATGGGATTAGACGGTACGCGGAAAACCAAAGACCTGGATAATTTTCAGCGTGACTGGCCAAACATTATCGTTGCTGACGATGAAACGATCCGGTCTGTGGATGAAAAGTGGAACAGGCTAGGATTAGGAGCTTTTCTGCCATCACCATCACTGAAATATAAAAGCGGTGTTTACGGTAATGAAGCAACCGTAAGTTAAATATACCGTAATTTGAATGTATTGAGTTAAGGGGTTACCGCCCGGACCATTAATTTGAGCCAGGAAGTTGCTAATTATTTGCTGTCGAGTTGTGATCTATTTGGTAACCCTTTCCCCAATTTCTACATTTTTGGTTTGGCAAGCTTTTAGTCTTGATAATTTAAGAGCTCTTTTCATCATCTCAGAAACCATTTTATATGAAAAAGACAGTTTTAGGGTTGCTGTTTTGTTTAGCGGGAATTTTTTCCTTTTCACAAGAAATTGAAAACACACTACTCTGGCGAATAAGCGGTAAATCTCTCTCAAAACCCTCTTACTTGTTTGGTACTATTCACCTCCTTTGTTCGGATGATATACAACTTAGCGACAGCCTGAAAACTGCCATCCAGCAGAGTGATAAAATTTACCTCGAGTTGGATATGGATAATCTTTTCGAAGTAATGAGCGCCATGAATAAGATGAAGATGCGGAATGATACTACTCTTTCAGATCTGTTAACCAGCACTGAATATGAAAAGGTCAAATCTTATTTTAAGAGAAACGGAAGTATGATCCCATTTTCAATGCTAGAGACTTATAAGCCTATGCTTACTGCTTCAACTTTGATGCAATCGAATATGAATTGCAAGGCCGTGGCTGTTGAACAAATGGTGATGAAGGAGGCCAAGGAAAACAGGAAAGAGATTAAAGGGCTCGAAACTATGGCCTATCAATTAAGCATATTTGATAGTATACCTTATAAGTTTCAGGCGCAACAATTATTGCATTTTGTGGAAAATCTAGATACCTCTTCAGAATCCAGTGCAAAGGAATATGAAGAGCTGGCTATGGCATATAAAGCACAAGATCTGAATAAGATGGAAATGCTTACTGGTAAAGATGTTATGGGCTTTGGTAACTTTACAGAGGTACTTTTATACAACCGGAATAAAAACTGGGTTTCTAAACTTGCTGGACTAATCAATAACCAGTCATTGGTAATTGCCGTAGGCGCAGGGCATTTGCCAGGAGAAAAAGGATTAATTAATCTCTTACGGTTAGCTGGTTATAGGGTAGAACCTATGGAGAATAAAATGAATAGGTGGAAAGAAAGGACTCTGTAAATATCTCTCTATCAACCCTTTCATACCAGAAGTTAAAATTAATTGGTAACAGAATAATCCATCAAGCTAGTAAGACTTTGCATTGTCAGGTATGAGCGAATGCCTAATTTTAGCCGCTTTGAACGCTCATCATATATCAATTTGTTTTGCCAGATGTATAAAGTTTCTGTTACAGCTTTATTTTTATTGCTTTCAACTCTGGGTTTTGCTCAAAAATTATATATTGTCAATCTCAAATGTGAAAGCCGCAATAATCCATTAGGTATTGAATCCCCTTCACCAAAATTGAGTTGGGAACTGAAGTCCGATCAGCGCAATGTCTTGCAAACAGCTTATCGCATCCTGGTTGCTGATCATCCAGACTTGTTACAAAACGCTTCAGGAAATATTTGGGACTCGAAGAAAGTAACCTCAAATGCCTCCATCCAGGTAGCGTATTTAGGTAAAAAATTGCAACCTGCGAAAACATATTACTGGAAAGTAATGGTTTGGGACAATAAAGGAAATGCATCTACCTGGAGTAAAGAGGGGACATGGCAAATGGGATTGCCTGCTACTACAGATTGGAAAGGCGCTCACTGGATTGCTTACGAAAAACTTCCGGCTTCTAATAAAGTGATCCTGCCAACAAGCGAGATGAAAGACAAGTACAATGGGAATAATGTATTGCCTTTGATCCGCAAGAGTTTTACAATTCAGAAGCCCGTAAAAAAAGCTACACTTTTCATTTGTGGCCTTGGCCATTTTGAAGCAAGCCTGAACGGAAACAAAATTGGTGATCACTTTCTCGATCCTGGTTGGACCAAATACAATCAACAGGCATTATACGTTCCCTTTGATGTAACGCAACATCTGAAACAGGGTACAAATGCATTTGGTGTCATGCTGGGTAATGGTTTTTATTATGTTCCGCCTGTAAAAGGACGTTACCGTAAACTAAAAACAGGTTTTGGATATCCCAAAATGATTTGTCGTTTAGTAATTGATTATAAGGATGGTACACAGGATAACATAGTCAGTGATGCGTCATGGAAAACTGATCAAAGTCCTATTGTTTTCACAAGCATCTATGGTGGAGAAGATTATCATGCAACACTTGAACAACCAGGTTGGAATACTTCTTCTTTCAATGACATTTCCTGGAAACAGGTCTTGGTTGTTGATGGTCCGCCAGTGCTGAATTCGCAAATGGCTGAACCTGTAAAAGTGATGGAAACATTCGCTCCCAGGAGGATTAACAAAATTCAGCCAAATATTTGGGTTTATGATATGGGGCAAAATGCTTCAGGCATTCCTATGATAAGTGTACAAGGAAAGAAAGGCGACACAATCCGTATTTATCCTTCAGAATTATTGCAGGAAGATGGTACTCCTAACCAAAGACCAACAGGAAGTCCATATTATTTTGAATATGTGCTTAAGGGAAATGGAATTGAAACCTGGCAACCTCGTTTTACTTATTATGGATTTCGCTATCTGCAGGTGAAAGGCGGTATTCCTAAAGGAGAAAACAATCCTGGAAACCTGCCAGTTATAAATGAGTTGAAAAGTCTGCACATACGCAATGCTGCCAATAGGGTAGGAACATTTACTTCTTCTAATGAATTATTTAATCGAACAAATTTTCTAATTGACTGGTCTGTAAAAAGCAATATGGTTAGTCTTTTTACCGATTGTCCTCATCGTGAAAAATTAGGTTGGCTGGAACAAGCACATCTAATGGGCAATTCTGTACAATTTAATTACGATGTGGCCAATTTGAATAAAAAGATACTGTCAGACATGATGTTTTCTCAGACGGACAGTGGACTTATACCAGAGATCGCCCCGGAATACGTAAAATTTGAATGGGGCGGCAACATGTTCCGTGATTCACCAGAATGGGGTAGTACCAGTATTATATTGCCTTGGTATATGTATCAGTGGTATGGTGACAAACAAGTACTTAAAGATTGTTATCCCATGATGCAGCGGTATATTAGTTACCTGCAAATGAAAGCCAAAAATCATATACTTTACCAGGGCTTAGGTGATTGGTACGATTTAGGGCCAAAGCCTCCTGGCGTTTCTCAATTGACGCCAATGGGTGTTACTGGTACTGCTATTTACTATTATGATTTAAATATACTTAGTAAAATTGCCAGGATGCTCGGCAAATCAAATGATGCAGCTAAATATGATCAATTGGCGGTAGAAGTAAAAAATGCCTTCAACAATAAGTTTTTCAATAAAGAGACCAAACAATATGCTACTGGTAATCAGACTGCTAATGCAATGGCTGTTTATATGAAACTGGTGGAACCCCGGTATAAAAATGCAGTCGTAGAGAATATTGTGAAAGATATCCGTAATCGAAATAACAGCTTATCTGCAGGGGATATCGGCTACCGGTATTTACTTCGTGTATTAGAAGAAGAAGGACGATCTGATGTGATTTTCGATATGAACAACCGGTCAGATGTGCCGGGATATGGTTATCAGTTGGCTAAAGGCGCCACTGCGCTTACAGAATCCTGGCAGGCTTTACCTAATGTTTCTAACAATCACTTGATGCTGGGACACCTTATGGAATGGTTTTATAGCGGTCTAGCTGGGATCAATCAGTCAGAACAGTCGATTGGTTTCAAAGAAATAATTATTAACCCGCAGGTTGTTGGTGATGTTGACTATGTGAATAGCTCATATCAAACACCTTTTGGCATGGTGCGCAGTGAATGGAAAAAAAAGGACAGTGAATTTTCGCTCATTGTTAGCATACCTGTTAATACAACTGCAGTCGTTTATTTACCTGCTTCAGCTCAAAACAAAATTTCGGCAAATAATCTTCCGTTGAACAAGTTAAAAGATGGTAAGTTTCTGGGCTACAAAGGCAAGAAAGCAATGGTGAAGATAGGCTCTGGTAACTATTTGTTTTCAGTTTCTGGTGATTATCAATACGCAGTTCAACAATAGCTAATATTGATCATGATTTAAACAGAAAAAATGCGGCTTATGCAATCAAGCAAATTAGACCGTTTCACTCAATCTCATATTAAGATTGGTCTATTTGGAATTGGCCTTGATACCTACTGGCCTCAATTTGCAGGTCTGAAAGAAAGACTGGAAGGATACTTGTCAACAGTGCAGCAAAAACTTTCTGCCATTCATCCTCAGATTGTGAATGCTGGTCTTGTAGATTCTGCTGATAAAGCTTTTGAGGCCGGCCGTATGTTTAAAAAAGAGGATGTTGATATTATCTTCCTTTATGTGACTACTTATGCATTGTCCTCCACTGTATTACCTGTGGTGCAGCGAGCAAAGGTTCCGGTAATTATCTTGAATCTTTCACCTGAAGCGGCTATTGATTATACTGCTTTTAATGCTATGACCGACCGCTCCAAAATGACCGGTGAATGGTTGGCTTATTGTTCCGCATGTCCTGTACCAGAGATTGCCAATGTGTTCAATAGGGTGGGAGTAAGGTTTCACCAAATCACAGGCATGCTGCATGACGATCCGGAAGGCTGGAAGGAAATTACAGAATGGGTAGAAGCTGCAAAGGTTGCCAACATTATGGCTTACAATCGCCTTGGATGTATGGGACATTATTACAGTGGTATGCTCGATATCTATACAGACCTTACTACACAGTATGCACACTTCGGAGGGCATATTGAGCTACTTGAAGTAGAAGAACTCGCTTCCTTAAGAAAAGAAGTGACAGAGTCAGAAATGAGTGAAAGGATCAACCTGTTTTATGAGACTTTTGATGTTCAATCAGATTGCTCAGTGGAAGAGTTGGAGAAGGCCGCCATTACTTCTGTTGCATTAGAAAGATTAGTGGCGCGACACAAATTGGGCTCGATAGCATATTACTATAAAGGGACAGGAAACCAGGAGAACGAAGAAGCTATTGCTTCTATTATTCTTGGTAATTCATTGCTTACTGCTAGCGGTGTACCTGTTGCCGGCGAATATGAAATCAAGAATGTACAAGCCATGAAGATCATGGATTCATTTGGTGCAGGTGGTTCCTTTACTGAATATTATGCAATGGATTTCAAGGATGATGTCGTGCTGATGGGCCATGATGGTCCTGGACATATTGCCATTGCTGAGGGTAAAACAAAGGTCCGTCCTTTATATGTCTATCATGGTAAAGTAGGAAAGGGATTGTCTGTTGAGATGTCTGTAAAAAATGGGCCCGTAACCTTGCTTTCAGTAGTAGAAAAAAGAGGTGGTGGATTAATGTTGTTAGTGGCTGAAGGGGAATCAGTTGCAGGACCTATACTTCAGATTGGCAATACCAATAGCCGTTATAAATTTTCAATTGGAGCCAGGAGATTTGTCAATGATTGGAACAGCCATGGACCAGCACACCACTGCGCAGTTGGTGTAGGGCACATTAGTTCTAAGATAGAAAAACTAGGCGCACTCCTGAATATGGATGTGGTAAAAGTTTGTTAGCATCAGGAACGCAACGCAATTAATATATTTTTAATGAAGCGATTTTTTTTAGTATCGATTTTATTCATATTGGCTACCGCTCTTGCACAAAGCCAGGAAGCTAAGCCATCTGTCGTAGAAGGTAATAGTTATCATCAACTTTATAAAAATTTTAAAACTCCTCCGGAAAGAGCAAAGCCCTGGGTTTTTTGGTATTGGATGTATTCCAGCGTTTCTAAATCTGGTATTACCGCTGATTTAGAAGCAATGAAGAAAGCAGGAATTGGAGGAGCTTACCTGATGCCTATCAAAGGTGCCACCAATCCACCTTTGTTTACTCCGGTTGTTGAGCAATTGTCTCCATTGTGGTGGGATATGGTAAGGCATTCTATGAAGGAAGCAGATCGCCTGGGGCTAAAGATGGCCATGAATGCCTGTGATGGATTTACGACTGCTGGTGGACCATGGATCACCCCCGAATTATCGATGCAAAAAGTTGTTTGGACAGAAACATTTGTGGAAGGCGGGCAAACGTTCAATAACATTTTGTCACAGCCTGAAACCAATGAAAACTATTATAAAGACATTGCTGTATTTGCTATACCCACAAAGGATGATTATCAACAAACCTCCTACACAAATGTTCCTAAGGTTACCAGCAGTATTTCTGGTGTTAACCCCCAGTTTTTAGTTGAAAAAAGTAACAAGGAATATTTCCGTAGCGATGATTCGTGTTGGATTCAATACGAATTCAGCCAACCATTCACCTGCCGTTCGTTAAAAATTAAGTCTGATGGAAAGAACTATTATTCAAATTTATTGCGGATAGAGGCAAGTGATGACGGTAAAAATTTCAGGTATGTCACAAAGTTAGAGCCACCCAGGCAAGGTTGGCAGGACTATATAGCAGAATTAACTCATGCTATCCCTCCAACTACTGCCCGTTATTTCCGTTTTTATTATTCTAAAGAAGGTGCAGAACCTGGGGCAGAAGACTTGGATGCTGCCAAATGGAAACCCATTTTTAAAATAATGGGGATTGAAATGTTCAGTGCACCCAAATTACAGCAGTTTGAGGGTAAAACAGGTGAAGTGTGGCGGGTAAGCAAGCGTACTTCAACACAACAAATTTCAGATGCATTATGCGTTCCTATTGATAAGATCATAAACCTGACAGCACAATTGGATAAGGATGGCCGGTTACATTGGGCCGCTCCTGCAGGTAAATGGACAATACTTCGCATAGGCCATACGTCGACTGGGAAGACTAATTATATTGGTGGCAAAGGCAAAGGCCTGGAATGTGACAAGTTCAATCCAAAAGCAGCAGAGATCCAATTTGATGGCTGGTATGGTGAAGCGATCCGACAGATAGGAGCTGATTTAGCTGCAAGAGTGCTTAAAATATTTCATGTGGATAGCTGGGAATGTGGCAGTCAGAATTGGTCAACCGTCTTCCTGGAAGAATTCAAACGGCGCCGAGGTTATGATTTGCTGCCCTATTTGCCTGTTATGGCAGGCGTTCCAGTGGAAAATGCTGATGTTTCAGAACGTTTCCTGCATGATGTTCGTGAAACAATCAATGAACTGGTGTCGGATAACTTTTATAAAACGATGGCTCAATTTGCCCACAAATATGGTGTGTCCTTTTCGGGAGAAAGTGTAGCACCAACTATGACTGGTGATGGCATGCAGCACAATGCATCACTTGACATACCTATGGGAGAGTTCTGGTTAAACAGCCCTTCTCATGATAAGCCATTCGATATAATGGATGCAGTTTCCGGAGCGCATATCTATGGTAAAAACCTTATTATGGCAGAAGCATTTACAACTGTGCGTATGGCCTGGGATGAGCATCCAGGAATACTTAAACCTGTAGGTGACCGAAATTATGCCATGGGTATTAACAAGTTTGTGATTCATGTGTTTGCGCAAAATCCCTGGATGGATCGCAAGCCGGGAATGACTCTTGATGGAGTAGGTCTTTATTTCCAAAGAGACCAGACCTGGTGGAATTCCGGTAGGGCATGGGTACAATATTTACAACGTTGCCAGGCCCTTTTACAAGAAGGTAAACCTGTTGTTGATATAGCCGTATTTACGGGTGAAGAAATGCCTCGGCGTGCATTGCTTCCTGATAGATTAGTCTCTACATTACCTGGTATTTTTGGTAAAGAAGTCGTGGAAAGAGAGGCAATAAGATTAGCAAACAAAGGATGGCCTTCACGTCAAAAGCCTGCAGGTGTTACGATCTCAGCAAATATGGCCGATCCGGAAAACTGGGTCGATCCACTCAAAGGATATGCTTATGATTCTTATAACAAAGACGCCCTGATCCGGTTGTCAAAAATAAGCAATGGCCGCATCGAACTTCCCGGGGGAGCTGCTTATCAAATGTTGGTGATACCTGGTGTTCATTCATTATTACCAGATAGTCAATTGATGTCTCCTGAGGTTGCAACAAAATTGGAGCAATTGGTTAAGGAAGGGGCAACAGTGATGATCACTGATAAACCACAGAATTCGCCAGGTCTGCAAAACTTCTTAAAAAGTGATCATGAAGTGAAAACAATTGGCAATGAACTTTTCAGTGGAGAAAAAAGTAAAGCCAGTAAAGCAAGTGCTGACACGATCTCTATGTGGAATGTTGGTAAGGGCCGTGTCATCAAAGGTCCTTATAAAGGGAGCTCTTTCAATGGTTTAGGTATAGCAAGAGATATGGAAGCTAAAGAGGATTTGGATGAGTTGGCGAATGGTATTGCATGGACGCATCGAAGGGGACAGGATTTTGATATTTATTTCATATCCAATCAAAAAGATAAAGAGCGAGTAGTTACGTTATCACTGCGTATCAACAGCAAACAGCCTGAACTATGGGATCCTTTAACAGGTGAAATCCGGAATGCACGGGATTGGAAGATTGATAATGGCCGCACTATTGTACCATTGAAATTAGCTCCATATGGTTCGATATTTATTGTGTTCAATCATAATGCAACAGCTAAAGAAAGCAAGACTGGTAAGAATTGGCTTGAGCTAAAAACAAAGCAATCACTTAATAAACAATGGGTCGTTTCTTTTGATACTGCTTTTGGCGGACCCAAAGGGAAAGTTATATTCAATCAATTGGAAAATTGGAGTAAAAACATTGATTCCGGCATTCATTATTATTCTGGAACTGCAGTTTATACAAAAAGCTTTCAATGGAATAATGTAAATGCGAAAGAGCGTGTGTTCCTTGACTTAGGAAAAGTGGCCAACATTGCAGAAGTTAAATTAAATGGTGTTTCTTGTGGTATTGCCTGGACATTTCCTTATCAAGTTGAAATTACCGGGTCTCTTAAAAAAGGTAATAATAATATCAGTATAGAAGTGTCAAACACCTGGGCTAACCGCCTTATTGGTGATCAAAGATTACCGGTAGATAAGAGAGTTACCAGGACAACGGCTCCTTTCAGGTTGGAAGGAAAACCATTGTTGGAAGCAGGATTACTTGGGCCAGTTGTTATAAAAACTGGGACCAAACAGTAATTCATCCACAATAATAAAAATGAAAACCATCAGGAGTATTGATTATCCTGATGGTTTTTTTATTGTAAGACAATACTGAAATATTAGGCTGCTTGAGCAACTTCAGCTTGTTTCTGCAATTGAACTTCAGCAAGAAGTTTAACTTCATCACTTAACAATACGCCACCTGTTTCTGTAACAGCATTGAATGTTAATCCAAAATCTTTTCTGTTGATTTTTCCATTCAGGCTAAAGCCAGCCTTGGTATTACCCCAAGGATCTTGTACAATTCCTGAAAACTCTACCTTCAAACTTACCTGTTGTGTAATTCCTTTAATGGTCAGATCTCCTGTTAATTCATAATCTTCATCTGATTTTTTCTTAAACCCTGTAGAGACAAATTTTACTTGAGGATATTTTTCAGCTTCAAAGAAGTCTGCAGTTTTCAAGTGCTGATCTCTTTGCTCATTATTAGTTGAAATTGAATGAACGTCTGCTGTAAACTGTATGGTGGCATTTGAAAAATCATCATTTTCAGCTTCTACAGTACCTTCAAATGAACTGAATTGTCCTGTTACATTAGTTACCATCAGGTGTTTTACTTTAAAAAGTACTTCACTGTGTGCAGCATCAATTATCCATTTAGTGTTTGCCATTTTGTTAGATTTTAGATAGTTTAATTAATTGTGTTGAAACTTTTATTGTTGTAACAAATGTTTGGGCAAAAAAATTACCCTCTCATTTTGTCAAGTAAAGAACTCATGATTTCTGCTTCTTCTGTACTAACTCTTCTTTTAATTTCCGCTAGATGATCTTGTAACGGGCTTTCAATATCATTTAAAAGCTGAAGCCCTTCTTTCGTAATAGAAACATCCATTTTACGGCGGTTCTCTTCACATAGACTTCTTTTTACCAGGCCTTTATGAACCAATTTATCTAACAATCTCGTTACATCGTTTCCTTTATCTATCATTACTTCTTTGATATCGCCAGGGCAGGATGCTTCAGGATGTTTGCCTTTGAGAATTCTTAATACATTATAATGCTGAGGCAGTATATCATATTGTTTCATAATGCTATTTTGTGCATCACGAAGCCAGTTGCTAGTGAAAAATAAATTGACTACAAGCTTCTGGTAAGCATCATTAAACTTCGGTTGCTTTATAGCCTTTTCTATTTTCATGACATAAAGGTAGTAAATACAATATTTGTTGCAACAATATTTGTGTTAAACAATTGTTTATAAATAAAATCATCTAATTCTGGTCTTTTGAATGATTAACACAATACCGGCTCCAACCGAAAGGTTGGAATTGTATATTGATTGCTGCAGCAGTTTTACTAGGACTTCCTATTAAAGCGGTGACCTTTGTTATATTAAACTTCAGCCAAAAGACTTAAAAGGGTATTGCAAGTTCTAATGTCTGATAAGAAATTTAGTTGAAGATTCTTAATGAAAACTATCCGGAATATCTGCCGGAAACACGTGCATGTCTAGAGGAAAAGGATGTTGAGATAAATAATGTAATTGAAAAGAAAGTATTGAAGAGAAGCTTGATTTTAATGTGTTTCTAATGTCTGGTAGTTTGTTCAACTATAAACTCTTAAGTATTTGTTAATCGCATGTATGGAGTTTATATGAGTCAACCTTCATTGGCAGATTTAATTATAAATTGTGCCGTTAAGGCAAATAGTGACTTATGAAACAAATTCACAGAGGTTCTCACAAAAATGTATGGCATGGTATAGGAAGGCAGCGTATTGAAATACCTCGATCTGTATTAAAGAACAGGGTGCAAAATAATCCATGGTTGAAGCAATTATATGTTAGCAGCCTGGGTTTTTATCCTAAAGCTGAAGGCCATTACACTTATCGTAAAAAGGGACTTCCTGAGAATTTTTTATTCTATTGCATTGATGGCCAGGGATGGTATAAGTTAGGAGATAAGCAATACAAAGTAGGTCCCTTCGAGTTCTTTATTTTGCCGCAGAACGTAGAACATGCTTACGGCAGTTCTGAGCATAACCCCTGGAGTATCTACTGGGTTCATTTTGGCGGTGAAACACTACCACATTTTAATTCTTTGCATACTGTTCAGGAACACTTTAAACCTTATTACATAAAAAGCAGCGAAGAGATTTTTTCTGTTTTTTCCCGGATGTACAAAACCCTGGAGCTTGGTTACAGCAATGACAACTTGATGTTTGCAAATATGTGTTTATCACACTTTATCTCACTCTTTATTTATAATGGAAGGCATTTCCAGGTGAAAGAAGATGATAAAGTTGATACAATAGATAGTGCCATTTTATTTATGCAGGAGCACATCAAGAAGAATATCTCATTAAATGAATTGAGCAAACAGTATAACTATTCTCCTTCCAGGTTTTCTAATTTATTCAAGCAGAAAACCGGCTATGCGCCAATTGATTATTTTATACAGATGAAAATGCAAAAGGCTAGCCAGGAATTAGATTTTACAGATAAACCTATAAAGGAAGTTGCCATTGATTTGGGTTTTGATGATCCCTATTATTTCTCGCGCCGTTTTAGTAAAATTATCGGCATGTCTCCTACAAAATATCGCTCTATTAAAAAAGATTAAACGCACACAGGATTGATGCTGCTGAAACAGTGGAAATGCCCACTGTATTATTTTCTTGTAGTTAATTTATAAAGTGTCAATTTTACAGTTATGGAGGTGCATTAGGTTAGCGTTCATTTCCTAACCATTTAGTTACTGCTTATATTAATCATGAAATACAAGATGCTTACATTTACCAGGATGCAGATGCAACAAAGACTATGGATGGTTCTTTTTACATGGATGATTTCATCTGTCTGCATGGCTCAGTTAGGTATTCGAAAAGATGTTTTACTGAATAATGGCTGGCGCACCATTGCGAATGACACCAACCAAAATGCATATGCTGGATTCGAAAAAAATAGTTTTACTGATCGAGACTGGAAGCAGGTAAAAGTACCTCACAATTGGGATGCTTATGAAGGATATCGCCGTATGAAACATGGCAACCGACATGGGTACGCCTGGTATCGCAAGACATTTACAGCAAAAAAATCTGATAAGAGCAAGCGCTACTTCCTTTTTTTTGAAGGTGTAGGTTCTTATGCAACTATTTGGCTGAATGGTAAAAAAGTCGGGAACCATAAAGGTGGAAGAACTTCATTCACCCTGGATGTTACAAATGCACTGCAGAATGGTAATAATATATTGGCAGTTAAGGCTGACCATCCAGCCATGATCAATGACCTGCCCTGGCTTTGTGGAGGATGCTCTGAAGACCGTGGCTGGTCGGAAGGCTCTCAGCCATTAGGCATCTTTAGGCCTGTTCACCTGGTAGAAACCAACAATGTTCGGGTAGAACCATTTGGAGTTCATATCTGGAATGATCGAAATATTTCAGCTCAATTTGCAAAGCTTTTCTTTGAAACCGAAGTAAAGAATTATGGGAAAGAGAAGCTATCCATGCAGGTTGTAAATCGTTTTACTAACCATGAAGGGAAAACTGTTTTTGAAGCGAAAACGGAAACTGCCATAGCTTCTGGTTCCATAGGTATAATCAAACAAGAGTCTCCTCAAATTACCAATCCTCACTTATGGTCTACAGAAGACCCATATCTCTATACCATGACTACGGAAGTCAGCATCAATGGAAAAGTGATGGATAGCTTGACTACTCCTTATGGAATCCGCTGGATCGAATGGCCTATCGGTAAAAAAGGAACCTCTAACCAGTTCTTGCTCAATGGTAAGCCGGTTTTCATTAACGGTACTTGTGAGTATGAACATAACATGGGCAAAAGTCATGCTTTTGAACACGAGCAAATCAAGGCAAGGGTCATGCAAATCAAGGCGGCCGGTTATAATGCCTTCCGTGATGCGCACCAGCCTCATAATTTATTGTACCAGGAATACTGGGATCAAATGGGAATACTGTGGTGGCCGCAATTTTCTGCTCATGCCTGGTACGACACTCCTGAATTCAAGGCCAACTTCAAAGAGTTGCTGAAAGATTGGGTAAAAGAAAGAAGAAACAGTCCTTCCATCATTCTATGGGGATTGCAAAATGAAAGTAAGATTCCTGAAGACTTTGCAAAAGAATGTACCGAGATGATCCGCGCATTGGATCCTACGGCTTCTGAGCAACGCCTGGTAACTACTTGTAATGGTGGAGAAGGAACTGATTGGAATGTACCTCAAAACTGGACAGGTACCTATGGAGGAAATCCGGCCACATATAGCGATGATTTGAAAAGACAAATACTTGTTGGTGAATATGGGGCCTGGCGAAGCCTGGACTTGCATACTTCCGGACCTTTTGACCAGAATGGAATTTACAGTGAAGACCGTATGACACAACTGATGGAAATGAAAGTAGAACTGGCTGAATCTGTAAAGGACAGCGTTGCAGGGCATTTTCATTGGTTATTCAATACTCATGATAATCCTGGAAGGGTACAGGGAGGAGAAGCCTATAGGGAATTGGACAGGATCGGGCCAGTCAACTATAAGGGGCTCTTTACAGCCTGGGGCGAACCAACAGATGCCTACTATATGTTCCGGGCCAATTATACACCTAAGGATAAAGAACCAATGGTTTATATTGTTTCTCACACATGGCCGGATCGCTGGGCAACCCCAGGCAGAAAGGACAGCATTATAGTATATTCAAATTGTGACGAAGTAGAGTTGTTCAATGATGTAAAATCTGTTTCGCTGGGTAAAAGAACACGTAATGGTGTAGGCACACACTTCCAGTGGGATAATGCTGATATTCAATACAATGTGCTATATGCTGAAGGAAGGGTAGCTGGTAAAGTGGTTTCCAGGGATACCATTATTCTGAATCATATACCCCGTTCACCACATTTTAATGATTTGTTGAAAGATGCAAAACCAATAACGGCTGCCACTCCGGGCTGCCATTACCTCTACAGGGTAAACTGTGGTGGACCTGATTATATCGATAAAAACGGAAATCTTTGGATGGCTGATAAAAAAAGAAGTGGCACTCAAACATGGGGTTCGCTATCATGGACAAATGATTTTGCGGGCCTGCCCAGCTTCTTTGCTTCTCAGCGATGGTCTAAAGACCCGGTAAAAGGCACAGCAGACTGGCCACTGTTTCAGAATTTCCGGTATGGATTAGACAGGTTGCGATATGAATTTCCTGTACCTGCTGGTGAGTACTTGGTTGAACTTTATTTTTCAGAGCCATGGTATGGTACAGGAGGTGGCCTGGATTGCAAAGGATGGCGTCTTTTCGATGTAGCAGTGAACGGAAAGACCGTCATCAAAGATCTGGATATTTGGAAAGAAGTAGGTCATGATGCGGCATTGAAGAAAACAGTCAAGGTGAAAGTGACAGGTGGTTTATTGAGAATAGATTTTCCAAAGATCGCTTCTGGGCAGGCAATCATTTCAGCAATTGCGATTTCTTCTCAAAATCGGAATACAAAACCTGCCCCATCAGTTTCACTGATCAAAGATTTTAAAGCATTAAGCAATAATGCCAAAGAATGGCGAACTAAATCATGGTTAAATACCGGGGATACAGTTTTTGTTGATGAAGCTAATGCATTTAGTGCGCTGCCACCAATATTATATGGGGCCGAATGGATTCAAACGAGCAATAAGGCCAAATCTGCTACAGGCAAGAACCTGGCAAGGTTTACAGTTGATGAGACTTCCGATGTTTATATTGCGTTAAATGAAAGAATGACGAATAGACCTGCATGGCTAAAAGATTATGCAGATGCGAAAAAGTCAATTGAAACCAATGTGCCGGGAGGATCTAAACTGAATTTGTATGCAAGGCGATTTGCAAAAGGTGATGTTATTGACTTGGGTACAGTTGATGCAGCAACTATATATTCTGTTTTCGTCGTTCCCGCCACCACCATTGAGCCCGCGTATGACCTGAAACCAACAAATAGGTATGAAGCTGAAACAGCTGGGCTGATGGGTGCTGAAATTGCCCCAGAACCTCACTTAAATAAAAAATATGTAGCTGTTGGGAAAGGCAAAGATCAATCTGTGGAATGGCAGATCAACGTGGGTGTCGCCGATATGTATGCACTTCGTTTCCGATATATTAATCAAACAGGCAATGCTGTTCCCATGCAAATGAAGCTTTTCTCAGCAGATGGAACACTAATGTATCAGGATAAACTACAATTTACCCCTACATCCGAAAAGTGGGCTACTTATGATAGTTCAACCGGCACAACCATTAATGCTGGAAATTACAAAGTAGTTCTGAGCTCATTAGAATCAAATCAAATTGGCGTTGATTACCTAGAGGTGCAATAGACCATAATGTATTCTGTTCCTCTGAAAGCTACAGATTCTCGTTAGAAGCATATCATTTAATATTCAATAGGTTGTTTCATACATTTGAAACAACCGATTGTTTTTATACGAAATGCCGTGCTATGATAATCTCAGCCTGTCTGTTGAACCTATAGTTTATACCTGTACATCAATCCGACGCCCCTGGCATTTTGTATTTTACATTTTCTATTCTTCATTTTACATTTCCTCCCCAACCTTATAGAGATTCTGTGTTAAAAGTCAAGAGATTTTTACTTTAATTTTGTGTTTTAGGCGGCTGTATGCCAGCCTGTTTAGG
>NZ_JAOTIF010000022.1 GCF_025628885.1 Paraflavisolibacter caeni
TTCATGATAAGTAGATCAGAAAGCAAAACTATTTACATCCCATCCGGTCAACAATATGCACTTGCTCGTTGATTTACGCACCTCATAGGTTTTCTGTGCCATTTTCTCCCTTTGAGAAGCTCTATTCAAGAAATGATTTACAACTTCGCTTAGAAAACGTTTCAAGTGTGCTATACCTGCATCTGCTTTGTTTGGCCGTATAGCAAAAGCCCCGAGCCCTGGAAGCAATTCATGAAATCCAACGATCTGCTTTGACTCAGATCCAGGATATAATATGTAAGCACCTGCAGTTCTTCTTATTGCATCTCTGTATGTATGCATTTTCAGCAGGTCAGCACGCTTGAAGGTTCCTTTTGTTTGATCTAACTTTTCTTCATCTAAATAGTCATCTGTGCCAAAGATGCTCTTTAGGTCCTCTATACGATATTTTGCATCAAAATGAATATGCGTCATCAACTCTTGCTCCTCAGCCTCTTTAGCACCTATTCCAAATGGCCAAATACTCAGTGTATAATCAGGTCTCAAATTCTTCGACCAACTTCCACCCTTGGGATACTCCTTCTCCCCTACGAACGTTCTGTTATAGCTAAACTCAATATTGAGTACTCTTGTTTCAGCTTTATAGACTCCTTTGACTGGTAAGTATTGCCCTTGCTTCAATTTTAACCCTAATCCATCTTTTGTTTTTTCTATTAATTCTCCAACAGATAAACTATCTAATTGAAACAGCTCTTTGATGACTTCAAGCAGCTTAAAGAATAACCAATACTCATAGAGCACTGCCACGTCTTTTTTGTTGCCCGCATACACATCTTCACCACCAAGCCAAACCAGTTTGGCAGCCAGGTCAAACATTAGCCAAGCCCTCAGTATTTCGCGATAACCTTCTTTGCGTTGTAAAACAGGGCTATTAAGAGGAAGAAGATTGGGATAGGAAATATCCTTGAAAATAGAATGGCTTAAATATTCTTCCAATTTTAATTCTAATAGAGAGGCCTCAGTGGCTAAGCGTTGGCTCGTAGCCTTCGTTCGGATCTCTGTGCAGACAAATAGGAATGAAATCAACACATATCGGACAAACTGATTTTCGGGCGTATTAATTGATTCTTTTTTATAGGAGGTCTTGATTCTTGATGGTATAGTGGGTAAACTAGTGTGTAGGTGGTGGCTTTCAGGTAATGGAATCCTATTACCTGCAGCTACAAATTGTCGCAAATCCTTACTATCGATTCTTTTGAGTGCTCTTACGTCTCTTTCTATTTCTGTTTCAGCCCATTTTGTAATAGGGGATTGCATAAATTTATGAACAGCGTCATTGAATTCAGATGAATCGAGAACGGATTTGAGAAATGCGAAACGCTGATAAAGTGTCTTGGAATCTACTTCAAAGTCAGCAGTGAAGTATTGAGTAACAGGTGAGTTTGGCTGCAAGAGCAGGTCGGTACACCGCTCTGTAATATCTTCAAGCATTGTCCGATAATCACTGCGGTACGCGGACTTAACAGATCGCACCTCTAATTTAACCTCAGAAACTTTCTGGCGGCTCTTCTCCTCAAGTACATTTAAGGAGAGCGTACCTACATATATGCAAGGATTGATCCGCCCTTGATTATTCCGTTTTTTTGATTGGGTGAGGATCCCGTTTATCTCTTCAAATACATAACCTTCTTCTATTGCATACTCGTATGTATGTCCTTCTAAAATTTGATAAGGCGACTCACCATTTTCTTTGGCCTCGGCCTCACTAATTTCGAAAATATCATTGCTAGAAGTTTCAGAAAAAACTTCTAGCTGAAGTGATTTTTTCTCACCCAAAGGCAGATTGATTGTTAGCTTGTTCAATTTAGAAGTTTAAGCTTCTGCATAACTTGTGAAACCATTGTTTACTAACCCTCTTTGCATACGCGCAATCTTTTCCAGGGAAAGAGGGTAACGACAAATTGAAGCATCTAGCGAAGACTCCTGTAGTTCTTCTAGTTTTACAGCGTCTATATTTTCTTTATCCCTTAAGCAAATTGATGCTAAGGCCTTTAACACATCTTCCAGCTTTCTTCTTGAACCATGAACTTTTGGCAACAGCTTTTGCATTACAGCGGCATCAATAACTTTCTCATCTGACCAACTGGGTTCAAGTTTATTAACAACAGCAGCGAATCGCTTAATTTCAGAGGCCGTGCGGTAACCAAATTCAGCACCTAGTTCTCTTAATTCGTCAAAGAATGATAATAGACTAGAATTGATGTTATTTGGATCACTCTGCATTAAGTTTTTATCAGATGCTTTTTCAAGGAATGATTCTGCCATGGCGGCGCCTTTCCCAGCAATTAGGTTAAGATCTATCCTTCCACCGGCATCTAAAAAGGTTTCAAGCTCATTCCTAGTTACTCTAAACTCAATAACATTTGCCCTATCTAGCACCTTCGGACTAAACATGTAGGTAGTTTCGTCGATATTTACGGTTCCAACTATGAATAGATTTGTCGGCAGTTTGATACTAGATGGCACGTGATCTTTCCATTCGGCAGTTTGAGTATGTAAGGGTATGGATCCTGTTGACTCCATTACACTAAGGAAATCTGCAAAGTATCTTTCAACATGACTCAGATTCATTTCATCCAAGATGAGGAAGTAGGGTTTGTGCTGATTCTCTGGTTTATTTGCTTCAATCAATAGGCTTAGTGCCCCATTTTCTGGTAGAACATATTTGCCAGTTTCTAACGCATTAGGAAAACCTAATAAAGGTTCTCTATTGGTCCAATCAGCTCCCACCGGAACTATGCAGATTTGATTGTCATCTAGTGACATCCATTTTGCAAAAGCTTGAGCCAACTTTGTTTTTCCTGATCCTGATAGGCCGGTCAAGATTACAAATGGTTTTGTGAGTAAAGAACAAATGAATCTTGTAATTATATCTGGGTTTAGTAAGAGGCCTGCTGCTTTAACATCAGTAGCAAAGGCATCAATCTGAAATGGGGCGTCTACTTGAATTGTTTGTAGATCAACATCGTTGGAAGAAGGGAACGGTAGATATGGAATATAGGACTGGTTTTCGCTATAATAGATCTTGTTTATCAAATCGAATAATAGCTTTGGGCATTCGGTGATATAAGCTCCTTGACGCAATGTGAGTTCTGAATTGTAAAATACGTTGTGCTTAGATTTAATATCTAAAAGCAGCTTTTTGTTTTCTTCGGTTAAAATCTTGGATTTGGGAAGCGGTACTAGATCGACATATTCTTTTAGGTCAACCAAGTAAGCATCACCTTCCCAATTGGAATTAGCGACACCTTTACCTTCTATATATTTATCCTTTACTTTTGAAACGCCTGTAAATCCATAATTATCTGTTAGATGTAAAATAATATCTCCTTCAGATACCTCGCGCATAAATCCATATATGTTAGCTCCGCGTTTATCTTTTGTTGGGCTCCACATTCGTTTTCCAAGCGCATATTCTCCTTCTATTCTATCTGGTCTATCTTCTACAATTGTTTTTTCAACCCACACTTTGGGAGTTAGGCCCTCCGTGGCATTCTTTTTTTCGACAATAAAACCATGTTCATTTAAAAGTTTGAACGCGGACTTTGTAGAATTATTAAAGTCTTTCAATGTAAGTTCTGTACCGCCCAGAATTTTACTAGCTTCAGATAGAACTAGTATGGGTGGATATGTTTTATTCTTGAATTTTAAATCATATTCAAAAGAATCCCTTCCTTTTCTTAATTCCGGTTGGCTATCAATTTTCTCAATGGCTTGTAGGATACTTTCCTCATTAAATTGTACCATAAGCAGTTAGTTATACACTTGATGCAATTTGATGTAAAATATTGAAAATACAATATTGTAAATATCTAGGCCGGAAAGTTCTTTAAGATACTTCGCTTTAAAAGTACTGGCATTGATGGCAAAAAGGATAATCATCTGCTCTCGGCTTTCTGACATGTTGATTATAAAATCTCTATCTGGAATTAAATTGGAGTCCTCTGATGAATTCTCTGATGCTTTATGCATTATATCTTGTTCTCTGAGCTCAGGCAGCATTGTGATGCTTTGTGCAAGTTTGGAGATAGTCATCGGATTATGGAGAAGATTGCCAGGAGTTTAGCTCGTATCATTGCATGAAAGACGATATCTTAGTTATGTATTAAATGATAGAAGATGAGATCAGAAGTGAATATTCACCTGCTGGATTTTTTTGTATTGATTGCCATCTTCCAGGCAGCTTATATCTCATTTTTCATCATCCGCAATGGAAGAAAACACAGCTACGCCAATGTGTACCAGGGTTTGTTCCTGCTTTCATTTGCACTACTGGCATTCGAAGAATTTCTCAACAATACCGGGTACATTACCAGGATCCTGGCCTTAACCTCGTTCAGCCAGCCATTCAATTACTTCCTGGGTCCTTTTTTCTATTTGTATATAGCGGCCAGTCTTTACCCCGATCAAAAGCGACGTACCTGGATCCATTTCATATTGCCGGTTTTCTGGTGTTGTTATGTCTGGTTTTACCTGGCGCAACCCAATGAGGTGAAATACAATGCCTATATCAGTTTAAAACACCCGGACTGGGAGCCCGCTCAAGTGGTTTCAACTTTTTCGCAGGATCCTTTAGGCATCAGGCAATATGCGAACGAACTGACTATCCTGTCTTTACTGGCGTATGATGTGGCAGCCCTGGTCGTAATTCTGAAAAAACTGAAATCAGTCAACCAGGCCTTCTTCAACATCACCCAGCCACAGATCGCTATGATCCGTAACAGCTTTGTCCATTGTATAGTGGTTGCGTTGCTGTATAGTGCTTTGAAAATACTATGGGGCATGACCAGCGATGTAGGCATGATCGTAGTGCCCTACTTTTGTATTTATATATTTATCATCAGTTACAGGATTACGAGCTCGGCTACCTATTTCAATCAGCCCTTTTCCGTGTTGGATTTTCCCGTATCCAAATATCAAAAATCTTCGTTGGGCGAGGATCAAAAGGACGAGATATTGAGCAAGATCCGGCACGAAATGGAAGTGAACCGCTACTTTGCAGACAACCTTTCGTCACTGGGCGGACTGGCCAAAAAGATCCATCAATCTACCCACCATGTATCGCAGGTGATCAACGAGCGGTTGCATAAAACCTACTTTGAACTCGTGTCCTCCTACCGGGTTGAGTATGCCAAACAACTGCTGAAAGAAGATGCCGGTTCGAAACTGACCATAGAAGAACTGGTGGAAAAAGTAGGGTACAACTCCAAATCTTCCTTCAATACGGCCTTTAAAAAGCAAACCAGCCTTACACCCACTGAATATCGTAAATCACTGAAAGTCAATTAGATTTTTTTCATAAACCCGCTACAATCGTACGAGCCTATAGGTTCGAACGGCTTCCCGATGATTGCATTCGTACCCTTCCGGGAGGATGCTGCAGATTGCACCCGTTTCCAAAACGGATGTTATGAAATCAATATACCTGTTGGCTTGCCTGTTGTCCTTTACAGCTACTGCCCAAAGCGGATGCATTACAGGGTTTGTGCTGGATACGAACCAACAGGCTTTACCCAACGCTTCTGTGGTGCTGCAAAAACCGGTCAACGCATCTTCTGTTGCAGGAACGGCTACAGACAGCACCGGGCGCTTTATGCTGAACGTTCCGGCGGGCGGCTATCATTTGATGGTAACGATGTCAGGGTTTCAGCATCAACTGTTCCCGGTGGAAGTATTCGTTGGTAAGACTGTCCGGGTAGGTCCGGTAATGCTCCGGGGAGCGATCCGGGAACTAAAAGAAGCGGTGATCACGGCTACCCGGAGACCAATAGAGTTTGAAGCCGGCAAAACCATTGTTACGCCCGGCGCGTCCATCCTCACAGCACAGGGCAATCTTTTTGAAGCCCTCAAAAATATTCCCGGACTCGTGGTGAATGAAGACGGAACCCTGATCCTGAATGGGCAGAAAGGAGTAAATGTGCAGGTGAATGGCAAAGAAACCTATCTCTCAGGCATGGCCTTGGTGAGCCTGTTGAAAGCAACTTTGGCAACCTCCGTCGACAAGATTGAACTTTTGACCAGTCCTTCGGCAGCATACGATGCCTCCGGAAGTGCCGGCATGATCAATATCCGCCTTAAAAGATCTGCTGCACAGGGCTTTACTCTTTCATCGCACCTGAATTATCAGCAGGGGAGGAATGGGAGGGCGGATATGGGCGTACGCACCACTTTCAGAAATAAGCTAACGGGGATCAGCCTGGATTATTCCTTCTTTGATGGGGATAAGGCTAAAAAAGGTACGCTCCACCGGGAGTACCACCCGGCCAATGACACCTTCAGGAAGACTGCCAGTCAAAAAGTGGCTTTAACCAACCAGGACCAAACCCACAACTTCAAACTTACGGCTGATTGGGATGTGACAAAATATGTTATGGTAGACGTTTATGCTGCCACTGTTTTCTTTCAGAGAAGCGTACCGGGCAGTTCTTATACCAGTTTTTCTTCCGGCAGCACTATTGAAGATTCAGTGCTCAATACCAATACTCAAAGCAGGTTTCAGCAAAAGACCTTCAATGGCGGTATGTGCACCGTGTATAAAGACGAAAAAAAGAATGAGCTCAATTTTTCAGTTGACCACCTTTCCTTCCGGCACCAGGATCATTTACAGATGCATAGTTGGATGCAGCGGACAAACGCCAGTCTGCCTCTGCGAAACGATACGCTCTTTGGAACGTTCGATGACAAAGTGCGGATGTGGTCAGCTCAAGCTAATTTTTCAAAACCCCTTCCGTCTCACCTGCAATTTCAATCCGGCCTTAAACTCGTAAGGGTTCATATCGATAACCAGGCCCTATACCGTCAGCCTTTCTCCGGTGCGATTGCCACCACCAACAACAGCATATACGCCTATAACGAGCATAACAACGCCGCTTACCTGCAGTTGAGTGGCAAATTCAGCCGATGGAGTTTCGTGGCGGGTTTGAGAGCCGAAAACAATCAGATCAGCGGAACTGCCTTCGACCTGAAGGGGAGTGGCCATGATTCTACTTACTGCATGGATGATACAAAACTGTTTCCTAACCTGGCGCTGCTCTATCAGCTAACTGAGACCCAGGATATATCCGTTACGTATAACCGGAGGATCACCCGGCCCAACTACCGTGACCTGAGTCCATCAGGATATACGGTAGATGAATACATACTCGTTAGTGGCAATACCGGACTGCAGGCAGAGCTGACCCACAAGATAGAAATGGCATATATCCTGAAGAAGTTATACCGTGTTACTGTTTTTTATACATGCACGGATGATGCTATTGCACAGGGGTTCCGTGAAAGGGAAAATGGTGGCCTGCTGGTTATTCCTGAAAATATGGTAAGCCGGAAAACCCTGGGGTTAAAGGGCGATGCCGGGAACCTGCTTGATGCAAAATGGTGGAAAATCAGCGGCAGCGGTTCGTTATTCTATACGGAAAACAAATGGACAGAATCATCCCGGCCCAGGAAAAATAGTACCCTTACACCTACGCTCAGTATCAATAACAGTTTTCCTTTGGCAAAAGGGTGGAGCGCCCAGGTGACGGGATATTACAATGGTAAAATGGGGCTGGGGCAAATGGAGGTTCCCGCTCTTTGGTCTGTATCAGCCGGTGTTCGTAAAAAAATGTTGAAAGAGCAGTTGAATCTTCACCTATACGTGAACGATATCTTTGCCTCTGTCCGCGAAAGAGCTGCTTTCGGAAGTGGAGCCATTGATGGCTTCAGTAATATTCGGTACGATGAAACCTCCGTTGGACTTTCCATCCACTATCATTTTAAAAAAGGCAAACAAAAAGAAATGGCGGACAGAAGTATAGAGGAAAGTAAAAGAATTAATTTTTAGTTTTATAACCGGAAATTTCTGCTGTTACCATTCGCTCACTACACTCTATTGAACAGGGTAGCGGGAATCCTTCCTTCTCCCGTCACAAACGAGGTTCTCTAACCAACCGCGCTATGGAAGAGCATCATCAAACCTTTAGCGGTAGTTCTGGTTTGTTTTGGCACATTTTTTAGTCTTATTATTTGTTTCGTTTATTTCGTTTAGCTACTTTTAGATTGAAAATGTGGTTTATGGATGCTGTACTAGAAAGAACTACCAGAAAAGATCAAAAGATTGCTCAATCTTCTATTTCGAAGATTGAAAAAACATCGAGAAAAGTAATTAGAAAAGACAGTAGTTCTGTAAAAATCAAAATTCAAGAAAATGGGGAATTTTTGGAAATTCCTAAAAAAGCTCTTTATCTGCTTTTCGACATATTGAAAAATATGGCAGAAGGGAGGTCCATTACATTACTTCCTTCAGATTCTCAAGTGAGCACTCAACAGGCAGCAGATCTGTTGAATGTATCCAGGCCTCATTTAGTAAAGCTTCTTGAAAAAGGTGAAATTCCTTTTAAGAAAGTGGGTGCTCATAGAAGAGTTGAGTTAAAAGATGTTATTGCATATGAAGAGAGAATGAAGAAAAATAGAAAGGAGCAATTAGATTTTTTAAGTAGACAGGCACAAAAACTTAATTTAGGATATTAATGATTCATTCTGGGAGATTTACAGCACTATTAGATGCAAATGTACTTTACCCAGCTCCTTTGAGAGATTACTTATTACACCTGGCAAGCTTAGATTTGTTTAAGCCAAAGTGGACAAGTGAGATCCATGATGAATGGATTAGAAATCTCCTCGCAAAAAGAACCGATCTGAAAAGGGCATCTTTGGAAAAGGCTAAAGAAGCAATGGATGCTGCATTTCCTGATGCGAATATTGTAAACTATGAAGATCTGATCAGTGGTGTTGTATTGCGTGATGAAGGAGATAAGCATGTGCTCGCAGCTGCGATCAGGGGAAATGTGGATGTTATCGTAACCTTTAATCTAAAAGATTTTCCTTCTAAATATCTGAACAAATATGACGTAGATGCTCAGCATCCCGATGAATTTGTCTCCAACCTGATCAACCTTGACAAAGTCAAATGTCAAAAAGCATTGAGCAACCAGGTGAAAAGTTTAAAGAACCCTCCTAAGACACAGGTTGAGGTTTTGGAAGCATTGAAAAACTGTGGTTTGGAAAATAGTGTTGTACAATTAATAGATTAGGAAAGTTGGATTATATCTTTTGATGAAACAAAAAAGGCCGGCATTTGCTGACCTCTTGAAGAAACTTGACTAATCATCTTCATCCTTAAACCTGGGATCTATTTTCAGACCGAGGGCTTTTAAGCCCTTTCCGTGTGCGCCGAAGTACTGTTTGGGAAAAGGTTTGTCACCATGGATGGTAGACCATACATACTCACTAAATAACAAGGCATCCCTATCAATCAGATCGGGCCTGGAGAAATCCATTCTCTGTGTCAGGGGCGCTAACCTGGCAGTGGTTTTTAAGTTATCTTTTGAAAGGTCAACAACAGCAATCTCGTTTGCGATGGCAAGGGCTACAAAAGCAATATTATTGTTGCATAATCCGATTCCTAAGGGATGTAGATCACGCCACTATACAGCGGTGGGTATATAAGTTTACTCCACTTATCGAATCGGCATTTAAAAAAAGAAAGAAGTTAGTAGGTAAAAGCTGGAGATTTCAACAGACGCGACAGAGCCGTGAGGTGACTGCTTCGAACATTATTTGTGATAAACTGCACTGAGCTTGAAGAAAATACCGGAATCATTTTTGCCTATTGCTTTGACATTTAAAAGATCATCTTTACCAGCATATTCAATTGAAACAGTTAGTTGTTTCACTTCAGCAGGATTCAGGACTTTTAAAAACTTACAATCGGGCATCTCAATCAAATTCAATTTTCTTTTGAGTTGATTTTCCAGCAGTTCTTGTACTATTTGGACCTGGATAACACCTGGTGTTACGGGATGTCCCGGGAAATGACCCTTATAAATAATATGACCGGGGTGTAATTTTATTGTTGCGGTCAAGCTGGATTCATTACCAGAATTTTCCATTATTTCAAACAGGTCATTGATCAGGGTCACCTTGCAGGGTTTAATTTTTGAGGAGCATTAATCCCAGGTTTCCGGGAATTAAATTGTTGCAGACAAGAATGTTTTTTACCTTATCTCCAAAAATAGAATGGCCTTTGTTGGATAGTATATCAACAGCATAATGCATTGCAAAGGAGGAGTTGGTATAATAAGTACCCGTGATTTCCTGGTAATCGAACATTTGCCATGGTTGGAATATTGATTTCAAATCGTTCTTATTCTCCTGATCGCTGACGGCAAAAAGCACAAGGTCTATTTCTTCTGCCAGTGTATTATTTGTATCCAGGAAATTCTTAATTGTTCCGGTTGTGTTATCAATCAGCCCAAAACTTGCTACATCGACAAGCCGGGCAGATGTGATGCTATCCTGGTTTTTTGACAAGATGAAAAAAGAGGCGCCACAAGTAAGATGGATCTCTTCATTCTTTAGCCTTGCCCGCATATTATAAATCGTGTCTTCCTCCTCGTCGGCACCGCCCACCAGTACATTCTGAGCGCCATTCTCAATGGTTAAAATTCCATCGATCAGGCTTTGCTCAAAGGACAAGCTGTTTTGCGTGTGCGTCATATTGTAGCCATGATTTTTTAGTGACAGGGCTATTTGCCCGGCTATTGTGTTGTGGGTTGATACGATGAAAGAAGTAGGGGATAAGGGTCCGTTAGTTGCAGCCAGTATTTTATCGAGAAAGTTTTTGGTGTTGATACTGCAGCCCATGCTAGTGCCTACAATAATTGCATCAGGTTGCTGAATGCCGGCCTGTTGCAAACAATCGAGGGAACATGCAATGGCCATTTTTTGTACATGGCTCATTCTTCTTCTTTCCATGGCAGGGATAAAATCGCCATAGTCGGGTGTGATCAATCCAGATGATGGATCCAGTTTCCTGAGGTTCGATGAGAACCCGGCATTCCTGAACGTGGGTTGATGCGATATGGTTGATGCTGCGTTTATATACATTTACCAGGCTTTACCAAATATTAAGCAAGTACAGTTTCCTCCGAAGCCAAACGAATTGGAAAGAACATAGTCAATTTTTGCTGAACGGAAACTGGTTTCAGGTGTCATGTTGGTTTCTTTCATTGGCGTTGAAAAATTCAAATTAGGCAGTGGTGCCTGCGACAGTATGGATTGAACACAATAGACGGCTTCGATGGCGCCTGCGGCAGCTAACGTATGCCCGGTAAATCCTTTGGTAGAGCTGAAGGAAGGCATGGCATCACCAAACACATTTCTTAGGGCCATTGATTCTGACAGGTCATTATTAGAGGTGCCGGTGCCGTGTGCATTGACATAATTTATGTTGCCTGCAGTTATGCCGGCTTTTGCCAAAGCATTGATCATTGCCAGATAGGCTCCTTTTCCATCAGGGGAGCTGGCCGTTTGATGGAAAGCATCAGTAGCATTATTCCAGCCCGACAGCATGCAAAGTGGTTTGTTGCCTGTAACGGAAATGCTATGTTCATTTTCGAGCACCAGGTAAGCGGCTCCTTCGCCAAGGTTTAGCCCCGATCTTTTATCATCAAAAGGCTTGCATATTTCGTTGTCGAAAATATTCAATGAACTAAAACCCTTTACATCGAAAGTTGCCAGTGGTTCAGACGCTCCAACAACTACCCTGTCCAATTTATTTCCTTCCAACAGGCGGGCTCCCTGCATAATGGCATTTGCGCCCGATGAGCAAGCGGTGGATATGGTGCCAATGTAACCGGAAATCCCTAATTCAGCCGCTACTCTTTCCGTTGTGCGGCCGTTGTCGTGCGTCATTAGTGAGTAGGTGCGGGCTGTTTTGCTGGTTTGTGATTCAAAGTAGTATTTCTCTGTTCGATCCAGTCCTCCAACAGACGTTGCAGATATCAACCCTGTTCGTACCGACTTGTTTATTTTATTGTTGCTCCAGGCTTCCTTTGCTGCCAATATTGCCAGCAGCGTAGTGCGGGAGTAATCTTCATTGGGCAGATCCAATTTTTCTATCAGTTGCTCATTGCTCAACCTGACTTCTCCAAGCATCAGGTTGAAGTTAGCAGATCTGCTGAGTCCCGTGGTAAGAGATTGGAGTGAACGAAGATTTTGTTCAGCATCCTGGCCAATAGCACTTACCACACCAATACCTGTTACAAATATTTTCACTTGTTTTTTTCTTTTTGTTCAAGGATAAATTCGCTCATAGCGTTGATGGAAGCGAGCACTTTTTTGCCGGTTTCCTCATCGGTAATTTTTACCCCGTAGTATTTTTCCATCAGTACTACAAGTTCCAAGGCATCAATTGAATCCAATCCTAGTCCATCTCCAAACAGGGGCGCATCATCCTCTATATCTTCCGGTTGGATGTCTTCCAGGTTCAGTTCTTCGATAATCTGTTTTTTAAGTTCATATTTCAGATCACTCATAATCATTTCGTTAATCTTAATTGTATCAGATGCCAACCAGTTTTATTTCACATTCCATGAGCTTCCTGTCCTCGCAGTAATTTACTCCTTTCAATAAAAACATATTCTCCAGCCGGGCAACCAGGTTTACTATTGTATAGATGGTTTCATTTACTTTGGGCAGTTCATATAATTTCAATTTTGAAACGCCCCCAAGATATCCATCGGCCTTTTGTTTGCCAAAAAATAAACCGGACGATGCCAATCCTGCTGAACTGGTTTGAGCAATATTTTCGATCAGTGCAAATTCTCTTAGTAAATCATTTTCAAGAAAAATATTGCCTGGTAAGATCCGGAAATCTGACCTAAAAGTTTCAGCAGAAGCCTCAATAAGGTTATCGATCATAATGAACGGAGGCCGCTGCGGAATAAAGTCTTCTATTTTTTCTTTAGGAATGATCATCAGGAATAAAGTCCGCCGTTTATATGGATCACTTCCCCGGTAATGTAAGAAGATTTTTCGGATGCCAGAAAACTGACAAGGTGTGCCACTTCCTCGGGTTGCCCGATCCGGCCTGCGGGAATTGACTTCATGTACTTTTCCATATCAACACCTTTTAACATGGCTGTATCAATAAAGCCAGGTGCTACTGCATTTACGGTAATATTCATTTTGGCAACTTCCTGTGCCAACGATTTAGTGGCACCGATGATACCTGCCTTGGCTGCCGAATAGTTGGTTTGTCCTGCAACGCCTTTGAGACCTGACACCGACGACATGTTAATGATCCGGCCTGTTTTATTTTTCAGCATCTGGCGTATCACATTTTGTGTCACATTAAACATGCCTTTTAAAGAAATGCCAATGACGTCGTCCCAATTTTTCTCAGACATCCACATGAATAGCGTATCCTTTGCAATACCGGCATTATTTACAAGAACGCGGATAAATCCATCCGGATGCTCTTGCTGCCAATTGCTGATCACGCTGTCCACCTCCTGTTTGTTTTCAACATTAAATTTAAGAAGTTCGGCGCTGCCGCCCTCAGCGGTGATTGTGGCCAGCGTTTCCTCTGCGGCAGGTAAGTCCGATGAATAATTGATTAAAATGTGCAGGCGGTGGTCCCTGGAAAGTTGTAACGCAATAGCCCGCCCAATGCCTTTGGAAGCCCCGGTTATTAATGCACAATTCATCAGGCTGGTTTAATTCTCTTTTTCCTGTTCACTAACTTTATTATACCAAAGATGGATAGGGCGATAAGAACCACTCCAAACGCGACAGTCCCTGCACTACCGCCAATTGCGATCATGCAAATGCCTGAGCAAGTAGTCACGATCAATAAAAGAACCAGAAATATGGTACCTACAGTTGCCCAGGCACCAAAAGCCTTTCTTAATTTTAAGACCTGCTTCATCATTCTCTGTTTTTTCCTTTCCAGTCTTTTGGCTTTTTTCCCGGGTTTTATCTTTCCCGGTTCTTCTTTCCCCGGATCGATTGTGGCTGATTTGTGTCCCGTAACGGCGAATGAAGCAAACGAAACCATCGAGGCGTTTTCATTGATCGATGCTGCCTGCTGTTGATTGCTGTAAGATGCTAATTCCAGGTCCGGCACATCGGCTGGTGGAAGGTCCTGGGAAAAAATTGCCTGGTCAATTGAGCTTAAAGTATGGCTTAATGGCGAATTGGGGAATTGATCTTCAATGCGGTTTCCGGTGATCACCATCAGTGCAAATGCCGAAAGGATAATACTCAGGTAAGCTATTCTATCCCTGTTCAGTGTAACAGGCAAGGCAATGGTATTTCTTTTCGGAAGAAAGGGTATGGAGAAAAACCCGATGCACAGAATAGTACCAAATACAACAGTGGCCGTAGTACTTAGCTGGTAGCCTAGTTCTTTCAAATTATAACCGATCAAAAGTCCCAGGAAAATGATAGCTATTTGCAAAACAGTGATGAGTACCTGGGTTTTACGGGGATTTGCTTTTGCCCATCTTGTCACCTGCATACCTCTGAAATTCCGCATGACTGCTATGATCGCTATAGCCATGAGCGCGGTTGACGAATATATCCGCCCAGCACTGATGAATATGGCGGCTGTAACAACCAAAACAATTGCTGCGATGGAAAGGAGTAAATTTCTATTCATGAAAAATCTTATTTGTACCTGGTAAACCCTCCCGTCTCATGCTAGTTTTCTTGCAAAAGTTCGGATTGGATCTGTGCCGGCAAGTGACCGTTATTATGATTGAAAATATAGAAATAATTATTTGTAAGCAAGGCGCCAGGAATTTTTATATCGTTCACTGGCCTGTTGCAAATTATACGACAAGCCATATCCACATCCTCATTAACTGAATTGGATGCCATACGGCTGATGGCTGCAAGCAGGATCCCAATTTGTAATTGTTTATAATGTTTACCGGAAATTGTGGAAAGATAGTTGAGATTATCCTCTGTATTTCCGCCAACGTACCCGCAGGCAATTCCAATTCCGCGAAATAAATCCGGGTGCCTTATTACAGGAAAGTTTTCGACCAAATGATAAACCTCGCTTACATTTCCCCTGGCCATATACCATAGCCGCCTTCCAAGCCCCTGGTCGAAACCCTCCAGGCTTTCACCCTCCATCCCGGCAGGTAAAAGTTTGTTTTTTATCGTGTTTCTTCCTTTGAAAAGGCCATAGTAATAACCTATTCCATCCAACACCATCCATTTTAGTGCAGGGTTCATTGATTGGAGATATGGGCCGGGTTGTATGTCTTTTTTGGCAAATGCCCATCCAAGTCCTATGTCGATATGGAACATATGCTGCTTTGCGCAGGCCTGCCTGAATTGCATCCAGTCGTTTAATGCCCCACCGGTGTTCAAGTCTCTTAACCCGATTTCAAATGAAGCACCTTCATAAGCCACTGATCGAAACCCTGGTGGTTCCTGGTCAAGAAAAGTAATGAGCTCGTCTAATGCATAAAGGCTCTCAACAGACCGGCCTGTATCCATGAATAGTTTCTGGATGTATTCCATTCTCATGGATACATTATTATCCGTATGCATTTTCCGCTGTTTTGATTTTTTTCAGCCACATTTTATCAATATCCATTTTAATGAGATCATCGACGGGTAAGGCATTTGCTGCTCCTGATTTCTCAAGGAGCCCGGCTTTTCCATCATCGAGCTTCATGTGGTAAGGATCGACTTTCATATCCATGGGCGTATGAAAAACCTCATTGCTTACTTTTCTGAATATCTCCGCAGCAATTTGCTCCAGTAATTTCAAATTAGATTCGAGCCTGGGTATCAAGTTTTCGCGACCTATTTGCTGCCCGATCTCACCTTGAAGCTGTTTGAGGCATGTAAGGTCAAAAACATTCAATTGGTGACCGGAACATTTTTCAACGTGGTACCCTCCCCATGTGCGGAAAAGGTGCTGCATGTTTTCATTAAGGGTCGCAAAACGTTGGCCAATGCTATTACCGGGAGAAGAATATTGTTTTAGTACTTCTATATCCGTATACCCCTTATTTGAAAACAAGACATTTGGAATCGCCCAATAGGTAGCCCAATCCCAGATTATTTTCATTAACATGATCTGCGTTTTACCGAAAAGGCCATACATGTCGCGATAAATGGATGCCCATCCGCGGAACAGTTGTTTATGCGCATGATCATATACCAGGGAGCGCAGGGCTATGTCTTCGCCATCCAGGTCGCGGGCGATAAGATCTGTGATCCACGTATTACTTAACCCGATAAAATCAGAGCCTGGTGAATATAAAGGGTCAAGAAAAGCGCCGGCTTCGCCTGCAACAGCCCACCTTTGCGAGGAGTAGAACTGTTTGGTGTCATAAGCAAAATGCTTCATCACCTTAAAGTCCATCAGTTTGTTTTTATGTTCCTCCAGCATGTTTGCCGCAAGCGGTTCATGTGTTCTTAACCAGTTCATTGATTTTTCAAAACTGTTGAACCCGGAAAAGGGGTGATACCTGGGATCTGCAACAATTCCAATGCTGGTCCTGTCTTCGATCAATGGAATGATCCATACCCAATATCCTTCGCCCATCAGGTGGTTTGTCGCCAGCCGCCTGCGTCCCGGATCAATAAAGTTGCGCCAGTCAAGATCATCCGACCAGTAATCAACATCAATGTTGGCATCCAACCTGAACCAAGCGGCATTAATATTATGATCGATGTCCTTGTCGAGGTCCAGTTTTCTTTTCAGGAAACTGTTTCTCCCTGTTGAATCAACAAACCATTTAGACCCGGTGAGGTGTTGACTACCTTCTTTTTCAAATTGAATGGTATGTCCATCCGGCGATAGTTCGACACCGGTGACCTTGGCTCCTAAGACGATCTTAATTCCGCACCCGGTTGCCTGTTGCACCAGGTCATTCTCCAGCTGTCCCCTGTCTACCTGATGTGAAGGGAAGGGGTTAAAGATTTTCGATCCTACTTCAACACGTTTGGTTATATCGCCGGCATGTTCAGGACTAAAGAAAAAGCGGAATCCGAATTTGCGTAACTGGCAGTCGGTTAAGTAGCCTTTGAGGTTAAGTACTTCACGCAGGTAATAAGCGCCCAGTTCGCTTAATGATTCGCCCACCTTATGGGTGGCTTTAGGTGCGCTTTCAGCCCTTTTTTCCAAAACAAGAATATTGGCGGCAGGCTTTGATTGCTTTAGTTGTAAGGCAAGCGTTAAGCCAGCCAAACCACCACCTGCAATAATAACATCGTATTTGATTTGATTTTGGTTGAGCATTTGGGCTTGGATTGAATTAATTTTCGGAAGTTAGGGAGATAATCTGTTGCAGGCTTTATAAAATTGACGATCCCGGTTGCCTGGTGGAGCTGGAATAGAGATGGTCAGAATGATTCAGAAAGATCAAGTGGCTTTTCCTATGTCAACCACTTACAAGACGTTTTGTTCACCTGCAGCATAAAGATTGCCTGAGAGATTCCTAGGTTACGGATGATCACTGGTGAGTTAACAGCATTTGTAAGCAAATGAGACTAACTGTTCAAAAAATAAAAAAAACGGCATTTGAACCAGCGAATTGTCGTATCACTGATGCGACAATTGAGTTGCCTAATCATCATCTTCCTTGAACCTGGGGTCTATTTTCAGACCGAGGGCTTTTAAGCCCTTTCCATGTGCGCCGAAGTACTGTTTGGGAAAAGGTTTGTCACCATGTATGGTAGACCACACATACTCACTAAATAACAAGGCGTCCCTATCAATCAGATCCGGCCTGGAGAAATCCATTCTCTGGGTCAGGGGAGCCAGCCTGGCGGTGGTTTTATTCTTGATCATTTCCTTGGCGGGATTCATTTCGTTGATGGGAACTGATGGCACCAGGAAATTATATGCTGTATAATCCGGGCTCTGCTGAAAGCACTCTGTCATTAACGGAGCCGCTGCCACCAACTGGTTCATGGGCTGTACGCCGAAGATCTGGCAAATGGTATGCAGCACTGATGATTGATTGTAAAACTTACTGATGAGCGTGCCACGCTTTACATGAGGACCTGCCACCATACATATGGAACGATGCCCATCTACATGGTCTGTGCCGCTTTGAGGATCATCTTCATTGATGAATATAGCCATATCCTTCCAGAAGGAACTTTTCGAAAGCGCTTCCACCACTCTGCCTGTGGCCCAATCATTATCTGCTACATAGGCTCGGGGCGTGGGCGAATGCTCACTATATCCACTGGTATGGTCATTGGGTAAATAAATGATGATGAATTCAGGCAGACTGCCTGCTGCTTCGTATTCCTTCAGCGCATTGATGAATGCATCGGCCCTGACCTGGTCTGTAATATTCATGTTCCAGCCAGGGAAACGCAGGTCACTGTACTTTTCCAGGTTTTTCATTGCGTACACGCATTTGTACTGAGCAGAATCGTTTTTATTTTTCCATGAATTATATACATCGGTCCAGGTCTTTCCTTTTGTTATTTCAGCAAGGTCTGTTTCTCCAAAATTTCTGAATGAAATGCCTTTACGCAGCAGGTGATCCCAAATGAAACCACAACCGGCATAAGACAGTGGATCCGTGCCAAAATCATAGGCACAATGCCCATTTGAAAAATCTTTTTCATGATAGGGTGTAGTGATGCCCTGGATTGCCCATTGGTGCCCGTCGCTGGAATTGACACCATTACAATAGTAATTGTCGAGGAGCACAAATTGTTTGGCCAATTCATGCTGGTTGGGCGTTGTCTCTTTTCCAAATTCAACCAATTTGGGATCGCAGTTGCCTTTTCCAATATCACCCAGCACCTGGTCAAATTTTTTATTCTCTTTAATGATATAGACTACGTGTTTTATTGAAGAGGGTTCGCCGGGATTAGCAGGGATCGGTTTCGGTTGAGCGTTTGAATTGGCCCCAGCCTGTGCCCTTAGCAATTCTATAAAATGAAATCCTTTCCTGGCTTCTGATGTATACCTGTCTAATTCAGCTTTATTGCCGGGAAGAACAACTTTTTGCACTTCCCCTTTCAAAGCAGTCACGTTTCCAATAAATAAATTATTCCCGGCAACGCCTATAGTTCCCGGAAAGCCGCCTGCTGCAATAAAGCCATAAGGGCCTTTCTGTGGGTGTTTAGGATCGATGAGTGCAATTGAATTATTGCCGGCATTGGCAGCCAATAATGTTTTTCCGTCGGAGCTAAATGCCAGTGCTGTTGTGAGGCTACCATAGGGAAGAGAAGGATCCGGCTTGGTATTGATGGTATGTACGACTTTGAAGGTCTTTGCATCGATCACGCTGATGCCATCGCCACTATCATCAGTCACATACAATAATTTACCGTCAGGAGATAAAACCATTGACTCCGGGTGGATGCGGGTAACAATCTCTGCAATCTTTTTTCTTGACTGAACATCAATAACGGTAACAGACCCACGCAATGCCACAGAGCGTTCATCCACTGCAACATCTGTTCCGGCTGACTTTTCTGTCCTGTCTCCTTTTCCAGGATGCGGTCCCCCGAAATTGCTCACGAATGCCAACTTTTTGTCTTTACTGATGATTACTGCATAGGGACAAACGCCTACAGGGATCCTGCTTAAAAAGTTGCCTTTTGAAAGGTCAACAACAGCAATCTCGTTTGCGATGGCAAGGGCTACAAAGGCGATATTATTATTGCATAAGCCAATTCCTAAGGGGTTTGTTTTTTTATTATTAACCGACAGGTCGATTTTCTTTGTCAACGTAAATGTTCCGGAGCTGCTCACATTTCCAACATATAAATTCTTTTGCAGCCCGGTAAAATAAATTGTAGAATCGTTGCTATCCACTGCAAGGCCATTCATTGAGCCAGACTCCTTATCAAGATATTCGAAATGGCCAAGTGTTTTAAAATCTTTTGCATCAATCAAAGACAGCTGCTTGTTGGTTTTTGCAATGAGTATATTCTTTTGATGAGCGAGTTCCAGGTTCAATACCCTGGTTCCTGTTGTTAAGCTAAGGCTTTGCCCTGCCGGGTTCAGCAAATGACCAGTTGGCAACAGTTTGTCTCCTGCCAAAAGCTGGTTCCAGGAAGTATCTACGGGTTTTCTAATATCCTTTTTGGGTTCCGGAATGTTTGATATGACCTGAGCCTGTATACTTTGATTGGCCAGTAAAAGGCAGACGAATATATTTTTAAAAAAATGCTGTCTTGTCTTCATATGTTTTTTGTGGTTAGTTGTAAAAGTCGGGTGCATTTGCTTTTTAGGTATTCTGTAATGATTATAAAATTAAATAAGTATTGTTACCGCAACCTATACAGAATGCTACGCTTTTATGAGTTTTTCCCGGGTGAACATATTTTGACGACACTGTCGTCAAAATTATCTTGGTCGCACATGTATAAACAACAAAAAAGGCCGGCGTTTGCCGACCTCTTCGCTCCCCCTGCTGGACTTGAACCAGCGACCCTCTGATTAACAGTCAGATGCTCTAACCAACTGAGCTAAGGAGGAATTTCCCGTTTTGGGAGTGCGAAAATAGAGGAATTTTGAATATGATTTTCATAGTTGTGTAACCACGGGGTGTGTTTGCAAACGGGAAACGTACTGAGTCAGCAACTTGCCTTATCCTCACATAAATTTATTTTCGGTATATTTATGTTATCACTCCGCCCGTTTAACCGTTGGTGCTATGAGAAAGTACCTGCTGATTTTGCCGCTCCTTCCTTTTGCAATGGCTGCACCTGCTCAAAACAAGTTGATTGATAGTGTAAAGCAAGAATTGCTAAAAGCCCGCGAGGATACCCATAAAGTGAAGCTGCTCATCGCCCAGGCTCAAAATTACCTCTGGTCGTACGCCGATACGGCGGTGATGTATGCGCAGCCAGCCATGCGGCTCGCCCAAAGGCTGAACTATCAATGGGGCATTGCCCACGCACAGCGAAACATGGCATTGGCCCTCAACACGCTGGGCTATTACCCGCAGGCGTTGAATTATGCCTTTAAGGCACTGGCCTCCTTTGAACAATTGAAGGATGAAGGATGGACAACGGACGCTTTGCATAATATAGGTATGATTTACGGGAGCCAAGGCGATTACACCAATGGATTAAAGTATTTATACAAAGCCCTTGCCTACGGGCAAGTGCACGCACCCGAGGTAATTCAAGGCGGCTGGCTATGGGGCTCGTTGGGTTGGGTTTACGAAAAGGTAGGGAAACCGGATTCGGCCGTCAAGTACCTGCAAATGAGTTACAAAAAACAGCCGCGCTGGACGAGTGCCATCATTCCTCTGGGCAATGCTTACGCTCAAAAAGGTAGTTACGACAGGGCCATGGAGTATTACAGAAAAGCCATGCCCATTGCCGAACGAAACTACGCACAAGCAGACTTGCTGGACGTTTATAACGGCATGGCCAACGTTTACAACCGCTTAGGCAAAACGGACTCGGCCGTTTACTACGCCCGCAAAGCCGTGCAATTGGATTGGGCCCGAGTGTATCCCACCGGATTGTTGCAAGCCTCCACCGCGCTGGCAAAACTGTACCAAGCCGAAAACAAAACCGACAGTGCATTAAAGTACCTCAACCTCACCCTTGCGCTGAAAGATAGCCTTTTCAATCAAGAAAAGACCCGCGCCGTACAAAACCTGGCCTTCCAGGAACAACAGCGGCAGCAGGATGTTATCGCTCAACAAACCCGCTACCGAAACCGCTTGCGCTACAGCGCCGTGTTGGGTGTCAGCTTTACGCTTTTAGTCATAGCCCTGCTGCTGTGGCGCAACATTCGTCACCGGCAAAAAGCCTATGCATTACTGCAACAACAAAAAGTGAAAACCGATGAAGCATTACAAGAATTGAAGGCTACGCAGGAGCAGTTGATACAACGAGAGAAGATGGCGTCGTTGGGGGAACTGACGGCGGGTGTAGCGCACGAAATACAAAACCCGCTCAACTTCGTCAACAACTTCTCGGAGGTGAGTAAGGAACTAGTGGAGGAAATAAAACAGGAAATTGACAAAGGCAATGCAGCGGAAGCGAAAGCTATTGCAAACAACGTGGTAAGTAATTTGGATAAAGTAGTTCACCACGGCAAGCGAGCCGATGGTATTGTGAAAAGCATGTTGCAACATTCACGGGTAAGCACCGGCGAAAAACAATCTACCGACATTAACGTCCTTTGTGACGAGTACCTGCGCCTAACGTATCGCGGAATCAGAGCAAAGGACAAAGAGTTTAACGCCGTATTGCAAACCAACTATGACAGCAGTATCGGGAAAGTAAACGCAGTACCGCAGGACATAGGTAGCGTGTTGCTCAATCTGTTCAACAATGCCTTTTACGCGGTAAACGAGAAAAAGAAACAGCTGAAGGAAACCTATGAGCCTCTGGTGTCGGTGACGACTAAAAAAGTTGATGGCAAGGTGGAGATATGCGTAAAAGACAACGGTACGGGTATTCCGCAGAAAGCCGCAGACAAAATCTTTCAGCCTTTCTTCACCACCAAACCCACTGGAGAAGGCACCGGTTTGGGATTGTCGTTGAGCTACGACATCATTACCAAAGGGCACAGCGGAGAGTTAAAGGTGAACACGCTAGAGGGCGAGTATACGGAGTTTAAAATTCTTTTACGGGTTTAGGTTCCTTTGTAAAGTCATAAGGTGCAATAGTCAAGATATATCCAGTATGGACAAGGTTTTCAAACAAGCCGGAAATAAAAAAGCCGGCAAAATTGCCGACTTGTCTACTTTGGCTCCCCCTGCTGGACTTGAACCAGCGACCCTCTGATTAACAGTCAGATGCTCTAACCAACTGAGCTAAGGAGGAGTGTGTTTCCCGTTTTGGGAGTGCAAAAATAGAGAGTTTTTCATTCCTGCCAAAACTTTTTAAAAATATTTTCTGATCTTTTTTTGGGGATAGAAAGGATGCTGCTTTTTGCTAAAAAATATAGTAATTGACATATTTTTCGCTATTTTGCAGAACGAAAGGAAAACAACAGAAGATACTATGACCAAAGATGGCGTTAACATAGCGATGATTGTACTGGCAAGGGAGGCAAGAGGCCTGGCCCAAAACGAGCTGGCAGAGCGCATTGGCATGTCGGCCACCAACCTCAGTAAAATTGAAAGGGGCGATATCGGCATCAGCGATGGCTCCGTGGAGGCGATTGCAGATGCGACTGGCTATCCTCCGCATTTCTTCCACCAGCAGGGGATACCTGTTCCCGAGAACTTTACCTTCCGCAAGCGCCATCATGTGGCCCAAAAGCTGTTAACGCCGATCCATGCACAGGCCAACATCCACCGGCGGCATGTGCAGTTCTTCACAAGGGCCTTAAGCATTGCAGCGCCAAATCTGCCAGACCTGGCCCGTTGCACGCCCGCAGAAGCAGCTACCCAGCTAAGAAAACTGTGGGGTATCACCAACCCTGTGATCGACAATCTTACCCGCCTGCTGGAGGCCCAGGGCATTCCCGTTGTTCCTTTCAACTTTGGCACCGACCGGGTGGATAGCCGCAGCATGCACACAGATGACGATTATCCGGTCATCTTCATCAACAATGCGTTGCTGGGCGACAAGCTGCGTTTCTCCCTTGCCTATGAACTGGGTGGACTGGTGATGCATGCAGGAAGCGAGCTATCTCCGGATCACGACCTCAGTCATGAAGCAAACGCCTTTGCTGCCGAATGGCTGATGCCGGCAGAGCACATCAGGAAAGACTTTGAAGGCGGCATTACCCTGCCCATCCTGGGCAGCCTGAAAAAGAAGTGGAAGGTATCCATGATCTCGCTCCTCTACCGGGCCGACGACCTGGGTTTCCTTTCGCCCAACCAGAAGCGTTACCTGCTGCAGCAGTTCAATGCAGCCGGCATCAGGAGGCGCGAGCCTGTGGAGCTAGATGTGCCCGTAGAGAAGCCCTCTCTGATGAAGCAGTGGATCACTTCCTATCGCGCAAAAACGGGATTGGGTACCCTGGAACTAGCCACCATCCTCTGTCTACACGTAGATGAATTTATAGAACTGTATTCTTAACCCTAGCAACAAAAAGAACAAACATGAGTTTCAAAGAAGTAGCCGAAGTAAGACCTTATTCAACAAAGGAATTGGCACAGATATACGGGGTTTGCGACAAAACCCTCATCAAATGGATGAAACCTTTTACCGATGATATAGGCGAAAAGCGAGGCCGTTTTTTCACCGTGGCACAGGTAGAGATCATCTTCAACAAACTGGGTATGCCATACAGGATCAAAGGAGAAATATGACGCCTCATGATCAATAAACAACCCAACCGGCACAAAACAAAAATTGCCAGTAACTGATTACCTCTTTCCCGTAACCAGCTACTGGCAACCCGCTGCCACAATCCACGACTCTCCGCCTCGAAACTGAAATCTCAATTCCGCAATATCTCCCTCACCTGCTCCTCCTTCAATCCCGTAAAACTGCAAAAGTCATCTACGCTCACCAGTGCATCCTTATCCTTATGAAACTTCTTCCTGATCGCCGCGATCATCCTTCTCGCTGTCCGGTCACTTTTTCCCGTAATGATGATAACATCTTTCGTATACAATATAATCCTCGTCTTCGCCATATATACTCGATTAGCTTGTTATGATGTGATTTATTAACTACGCTCTTCCATATTGCATATTCGCCACAATCTCCAAAAACAACTCCCAAAGTAATCCTTCCCCTCTTTCCAAGAAATAGATCTTCCAATACCAGAAGGTCTTGTCTGAATCATCCCTGGCCATTTCCAGTACCGCTTCTGCCAGCGCTTTCCATTCCCACCTGTACAGCGGAAGTGAAGAGCGCCTGTCTAGCATTTGATCCAACCAAGCTTCCGTACCGGCAAAGCCATTCGGATTGTTGCGATCCAGCCAGTGTGAAGGCAGTGGAATATACCGGTGATTGCCCTGTCTAACATACTCTCTGGCCAGTAAAACGCGCTCACAAAAGCAGTAATAAGCCCTTTCCCTGTCGGTGCACTGTAATAGGTATTGTCGGATGGCGTTTTGGGCCCTCTCTTTCTCCTGCGAAGAAAAAAGGTTATGCGCCCACAAAGCTGTATAGGCAAAATTCCATGCAGCGCGAACCATCAGGTTCAGACTGACTTCAGCTCTTATTTCATGTTGTTGTGTTATAGTTTGCTGTATCATAAAAATTGTTTTTTGTTTATACATCAAAGATGATCCATCGCTCTTACCCCGTTTCCTCTTTAAGACCTGTTGTACCAGGTTATACCAAACATTTCCCTGTAAAGTCCAATTAGTAACAACTACGCTCACCTGTTCCCAACTATTCCTCCTTATTCCTGTTTATGCTCCTTTATTACAGAATGATCCTTCTTCGCACGCTCACCCTTTCCCTTCCCACTACACCTTTCAACCTTCAACCTCATCTCCTAATTCGTCATTCATCAATCCAGCGATTCTCCATTCACCGAGAAAGAGGCTTTCGCCTCTTTCTTCAGCGTTTCCGCTTCAATCGCTTAACCAGGAACTTCAATCCCCAGGAAACTAGATAACTCACCACCGCGCCAATTGCCGCCAGCACGGTAGTCTTCAGGATCTCACCACTGCCAATCTGGATCAGCAGTACAAACAGTGTTCCTCCAACCGTCCCGGTAAGCGTATACACGCCCGGTGAAAAGTTAGTTTCCATCTCCTTCAGTTTTAGGTTCCGGATTTTCTGCCATCGTTGCCACTTGGCTTACTGCTGTAGCTACACTGCCCGCTACTGCGAGATAACCCGCCACCTGCATCACTACAGCCGGTAATGCCACCGGAGCCGCTAAGATGGATGCACTAACTGCTGCCAATACCAATCCCACTGTCCGCACTTTCTTAAAGAACTTCGGTGTCGGAGCTATAATTCTATCTAAGATGTTCATGATGTTAAGTTTAATTGTTTACTAATTCAATTACGATTGTTCAAGAAAGTTGTGAATAGGAGGGAGGTTCTAATCTCCCCTCTGTCCTCTATCGTCTGTCTTTCACCATCCGAAATCCCTCCCTCCATTCGTCACGTGTCCGCCTCAGGCGGATTCCCTACGCTCCTTCCACTTTCACCAACCCCAACGCATTATAGCCGCCATTCTTCAATTGGTAAAACTCTCCGTTCACGGATTGCAGGAACTCGATACCGACTGCCAGGAACAGAGGGTGTGTACTTCCTGGTGTTAACGTGCTTTCCAGGGAAATAGCTGCTGTAAGCACGTTGTCCAGGGGCAGTGTGGCAGTCGCTTTATTGTCAGCGGTATAACTGCCATTTACAAAGTCGATTTCAGCTGCCAGCGCATTGATCCGGAAATGTGTAGCACCGCTGGGAGCCAATATCATTTGCGCCGGCACAAAAGCAGCCAGGCTGGTAGTGAATTGTCCTGTAGCTCTGTTGATCGTAGCTTCATAAGGTGCATATAAGGTCGAAGCCAGCCTGTTGTTGTCATTAAAATCGAAACCTTGCAGCAACTCTACGTCACCATCTAGCACATTACGCATACCACGGATGCTGGTTGTATCAGCTTTGATCACCTTCATCATTTGCTTCAATAAGCGACTGTACATGCGTTGGTCCTTAACGCTTAGCAATTGTGCACGGAAAGCTGTATGAAGCAGCGTTGTAGCTTTACCTGCCCTGCCAAATTCAGCTCCGTTTTCGCGGGTACGGACAAAGGCCGGATCTGTTGCAATACGGTCGGCCGAAAGTTTGGGGTTTTCTTTTGCCATATAACCGTCTTTAGTTTTGTAAAAAGTAAGGTCATCGATAGTGCCTTCAAGTTTAATAACTCCTCTTTGTCTAGCCATTGTAATAAAAGTTTTAAGTGTTTAAAATGAGGTTGCTTAAAGCGGTTATGCCTAACCGTATACAGCGCTGTTTTCTTCTTTTCGCGAACCGTGATACAAGATTAGAGTATGCTAATAAATTTAGCAAATAGGTTGGCCGTTTTGACCGGAAGTGACCGCATTTGTCCGCTTTTGTCCACCGGAACCACATTCATCTTTCGTTGCTTAAGTATACCTTAAGCATACTTAAAGTATACCTAGAGTATACCTAAAGTATACCTGTAGTATAATTGAAGGGTAGCTCAAGCTTACTTCAACTATACTTAGTGCAGGAAACAGATTTTAGTACCCTCCACTTTCATTCAATAATTGTTGCACTTCAGATAATAATACAGGTAGGTCTGTGATTAATACTTTCCAGATGATAACATCATCTACAGTATCATACGAGTGAATAACTCTATTGCGAAGATCCACGATCTGTCTCGCCGAGGTGATGGTAATTTGTTTCAAGACTCATAGGAGTTGAACCTTGTGTTGATTGATGTTTTGAAGTAGATAAGGATTTTGAAGAGTTCTTTCAGTGACAAGTTCAACATCTTTCTTCAGCAACTCTTCTAAAGCCTGCGCTAATGCAAAGTAGTTATTGGCATAGGATTCATAATGCATATGCGCAGGAAACCTGATGATGAAGTCCACATCACTGCTCTCCGTCATTGTACCTTTGGCAGCACTACCAAATAGGTAAGCCCTTTCAACGCCATATCTGCGCATCAATTCTTGTATTTTCGGAACATGTTGCTCTACCCATTGATCCATGTACTAAAATTACTCTTTTTTCTTTCCCTGGCAGCTATGTACTTAACGTCTCATAAATTGACACCTTCTCAATTCAAACATCGATCATAACAATTCACAATACCATGTCCAGAAAATAAGTAATCAGCGTCATGATCAATGCGAACAACAACGCTGTAATCCACCCCTCCACGCTGAAGCCGGGAACGATCCGGGCTGCCAGCAGCACGATCAGCATGTCAATCACAAGAAGAAACAGTCCCAAGGTGATGATGGTAATTGGAATGGTGAGAACCACCAAGATAGGCTTCAAAAAAGCATTGAGTAAAGCCAGTACCAGTGCAACAAGTATCGCTGTTACGGCACTGTCTATCGTAACACCGGGTAAGAGTCGGGCCGTTAAGAAGGCAGCTACGGCCATGAGGATGATCCTGAATAGTAAGCCCATAACAAATGTTTTTAATTACGATAATTGAAATACGATCGCTATAAACATCTACTGCATTTTTCAGACCACCCATCACACGCAACCTGGTACCCCTTCCCTCCTCTGAAATCCGAAATCCCAAATCCGAAATCTCCATATCCCTTTTATCATCCATCATCTTCCCTCCCCCCATTCACCATCCATAAGCCAGGCTAATGGTAAACACCTGATTTTTCGTTTATCATATCCTGTTAGTATAAATTGGTTTAACATTGTATCACTATTATTTTTTACCAAAACAATTGTAAAGTTTAGTTGAAGTTGACGCTGGCGTTTCTTGTGGTTATGGCAACTACCAGGGCACCTGGTCTTTAACAAACACCACCACCATTGTGCTGGATGGTGAAACTTTTACAATCAGGAAATTTGATGGTAAAAACCTGGAATTGGTGATTTCTGAAACTGTTTCCGGGGTTACCACTTCAATGATCATGTACTATGTAAAGCAATAGGTCATATTTGTTATTGTAATGGAAAAGGAGTCTTTATGGCTCCTTTTTCATAAACTTCCTTCTGCCGCTATGAATAATAAATCCCGGATTGTACTTTTGATGAGCCTGTTGGCTTAAAATAATTGATCCTTATATCACAATTCATGTTTACCAGGTCAACCGTACTATCTATGGGAAAGTATTTTCTTCTTCTTGCATCCGCATTGGTGTTGTTGGTTACCTCTTGTAAAAAAGATGATTCCGCGCCTACTGTTAAGGAACTGGCGGGAACTTACCAGTTTAGCAAGATGACATACCAGGAAGGCAGTTCGTCAGAAAAAGACGTGACGAATGATTACCTGAATGATTGTGCAAAGGATGACCAGATCATTTTGAGCGTTAGTCGTACGTATACTGCTGTCGATGCCGGTAATTCCTGTGGTGCCGGGAATATAGTTAGTGCGTGGTCTTTGCTCGGTGCCAACACACTCAAACTAGGTAGTGAACTGTATACGATCAGGAAATATGATGGAAAGAATCTTGAATTGAGTATCACCGGGAACAACAGGGGCGTTACCAGCACATTGGTCCGTTACTATGTCAGGCAATAAAACCGGTCTTTTGCTCTTTTAGACCCACTCTCTCCTGCCTATCAATGACCACTATAAATTTGTTGCCAGCCCCAACTTGCCGACACCATAGCCGGAATGACTTTTGAAGCAGGATACGAAAAACAGGAAGCAATGCCAGAGGAAATCAACATGGAACAGATGCCGTTGCAGGATAAAGTAATACACGTCCTTTCCATACTCAGGAAGGGCTCACCAGACGAAGTGGCCATGGAGATCATGGAAAGGCAAGGAATTGCCGCAGAGGATGGTGTAGCAGAGCTCACCCTGGAAACGGCTGAACTGCTCGAAACACTCCTCGAAGAGGGCGTAGTCACCAAGGTCAAAGACCGCAGGCAGAAAGTCCGCTACAGCCTCACGGCACCTCCACCACCGTCCAATTATTAGACCGCCTGCTCCAGACAATCGCATAGTCCTTGCCATGGTACAACTTGTAGCTTCTTGCATTACTGCTGTTGCTAAACCTGAGCCAGCCGTAGTTGTACACTTCAAACTTGAACACGAAAGGCTGGTCTGTCTTTAACGGCGCTTCCGTGAAATCCCTGCCATTGTCGGACAGGTAGACAGTCATTTCCTGGTTGCTGTAGAGCGACAGGTAGATCCAGCTGGCATCGTTGGTGGCCGGAGGCGGGTTTTGCTGCGGCTGTGGTGCGGGCGGTGCCGGTTTCGTTTCGTTCGATATACCATTGGCATAGTTCCAGCCTTGGGTGATCGCCGTAAGGCGGTCCGCCTTGGCAGGGTGCGAAGCGCTGGCCATGGGAGAAGCGATCTGCTCCATAGCGGCCCTGGCTTCGTTGAGGGTGGCACCCAGCTTGGCCATTACATAACCCGAGAAATAATCGGCCTCTATTTCCTTTGGAGGCGTACTGCCACTACTGCTGATCACATGGTTGCGGTAATGGTGCCCCATCTCGTGCGCCAGCACGCTGATGGATGCCCACTTGGTACCGGCGTAGCTGTCCAGGTTCTCGAGGAAGTTGTTGTCGTAAATAATATAGCGCCTGCCCTGCAGGATGGTCGCATAGGCATTGTTGATGCCATTCTGTTCGCGCAGTGAGAAGTTCTCCTGCCAGTTGATGCGATCGAGCATGGTGCTGATGTATTGCTTCGCCTCGTATACAGAGCTAAAGGAGGAGCGTGTAGAAGGGGGAGGGACAATAATGCCGCACTGGTTTACCTTTTGGGCGCCTGCTAGGGTAGCAACAAATAGCCCAAGGATCAATAGGATTCGTTTCATGTCAATATCGTTGTTTTTCTGTTCATACATTCCAAAGAACATCGCCGCTGGAATAAAGGCAATAAATACGCCAGTCTGATATAGGCGGATGGTCTAGCTATGTGATGGAAGAATGGAATGGGGGATTAAAAAGGGAAAGTTAAAAGGTGAGCGCTCCCCTTCAAATACATTACAAACATAGGATGACGTATGAATAGAAGGGGATGAGTTTGGCGTTGGGGATCTATTTCAGGAGTTGGGCAAACCTCTTAAGGTCGGCAACATCCTGGGAGGAGAGAGGTTCGTTTTTGTCGTATTTCATCTTGAGGAAAAGCACTCTTTTATGCTGGGGATACTTGGCCAGGATGGCGTCAATCAGTTGGCCATTGGTTTCTTCTTTTTCATAGAGTGGTTTGGGCGGCGGTGCTTCTGATTTGTAACGTGTGGGCATCTTGTTGATGAGGGCTTCCAATGTAGCCAGTTTGGCGGGTGAAATGTTTTCGGCTTTGGATGCTTTGCCGTATAAGCCTTGTAATTGTTTCTTACTGAGGCTGCCTCTCTGGTTGTATTGTTTATAAAGGCTAATGATGAATGAAGAAACTGGATAAGCCATAATGCAATCCTCTAACACTTCGTTTACAATATCAACCTTCTTTTTGTCCATGATGCAACAAATGTAATTATTGATTACTGATTATATCATCTACCATCTATCATCTTCCTTCCCTCCGTTCCTTTAACAGAATCTTACATCGATGTTATTAAGCCTTAACAATCCTATCCTTTCTTATACACAGAGCGACTGAAAAACCTCGTTCTAATGACTTATGAAAAAACAAATTCTACTCTTCGCTTCTATAGTTGCTTCCACCTTTGCAATGGCTCAGACAAAAGCTTCATTTGGCCTTAGGGCTGGTGTTACATCTTCTACCATGAAGGGGGATGCGATGAGCAGTCTTAATAGCCTCCTTGATTATACAAATGGCAAGGTCGCCACCAAACCGCGCACAGCTTTCTTTGGAGGCGCTTATGCAAACATTCCTGTAGGTGGCGTTTTCTCGGTAGAGCCGGGCGTTTATTATGCCGAAAAGGGTTATGAACTGGGAGGCGAACTGAATTTAAAGAACATGGAATTCCTGGGCGTGAATGCGAAGGCCCAATTGCAGTCGCACTATATTGATATGCCTCTTTTATTGAAAGCCAACGTTGGTGGATTGGAAGTGTTTGCTGGTCCTCAGGTATCTTACCTGGCAAAGGCTGACCTGCGTACTACTGCAGGTGTGTTAGGTTTTAACGTATTGAATAAAACGATAGATGCAACAGATCAATTGAATCGTTGGGATGCTGGTATTACTGGTGGACTTGGTTACCAGTTTGCCAACGGAGTTAACATAAGAGCTTCCTATGATCACGGATTGTCAAAGGCAGATGCCAACAAGAATTTCGACTCCTACAACCGCTCATTTAAGGTAGGTCTCGGATTTAGTTTTTAAGGGTTTATTATATCAAAAATGGACAACCGCCTTGGTCTCAGGGCGGTTTTTTATTGACCAATATTATGACTCCTTCCCCGGTAAGTGTCTAACGTTATTGGTTATCCGAAACCTCTGTTACTTTCTTCACGTTATAAGCGCTCGCTCCCTTATGACTCATTTCCACTTCGAAGGTCACCTTATCATTCTCCCTGATTGGCTCGGACAAATGTTGCACATGCACAAACACACGTTCCTCTGTTTCCAGGTCATTAATGAATCCAAAGCCCTTCGATTCGTTGAAGAAAGCAACCACGCCTGTTCTTACATCATGTTCAGGTTCCTCGTGCGTTTTTTGTGGTACGCTGATTTGTATTTCTTCATAATTGATGACCTTCTTTTTTGAGGGATCCGGAGGTGTGGATGTAATATTTCCATTCTCATCAAGATAAGCCATCATCTCATTCAGGCTTTTGCCTTTTTGTGCATGAGCCCGGCGTTCTTCCCTTTTCTCCGCCTTTTCCTGGCGGTGTTGGGCTCTTTTCTTTTCCAGTTCTTTTTTATTGAAAGTTCCTCCTGATTTCGACATAGTTAAACTGGTGATATTTGGTGAGGCATAAAGGTCGGCAATTCTTGTTAAAATTGGAGATTATTAAATCCTTTCACTGCCAAGCTCAGCCTCAGCAATTCTTGTGTATCTATAAACACAAAGAGTGACCAGCCAGGAGTATTGCTACCCTTAACTGATCACTCATCCACGCGCACTCATTGAACTTCAAACTTCAACCAAACAATCTATCGTCTCACACTCATCTCCTGTTTTCTTTACTATTCACAATTTTTAACTCATATATAAAACCCACAACTAAAAACTCATTATTGATGTATCTACTGTCATCAACCATCTATCATCAGATATGTATTCTTATAGAATCTCCTTCAACACCTTTCGGTACCAGTTGTTCATGATTTACACAGAGCACGCTTCCTTTTGAAGAGTAAGTAACCGTATAGCTGATCCAGATCTGCTCTTTTCTTTCTGATACATCTTTGATAGCAATCTGCTCATTGAATTCCTTTGCAAATGATGGCAGCTCTTTCAGTTTGAAAGGAAGAAACTGCTTTTGCATCAGTGTATCTATATGAGCGCCTTTCACCTTGATTACTGTGTAGTCAATTCTTGCTTCACAGTATTTATAAGCGTTCGAACTGTAATTGTTATTCGCCGAAATGGCCATGTCAATATTCTTGCACACTTTGTTTTCCCTGATCACCAGCTTTTTCACTTGTGCATGAAATGAAGCTGTAATGAATGCCATCGAAAGAATCAGGGTGAATAAAATCTTTTTCATAAAATACATTTTAATAACTTATCTACTGTCAGGCGGGCAATCGGGTCGGACAAGCAAAACGTAGAGGCAAGCGGGAATAATAATCAGAACAATGTTTTGCGTTCAGTTGGGTTATGACAAGTTATTGTGAATGATCTGGAGCAAAAGTAAACAGGATAAACAGCTCCCGGAAATCAATTTGGGGTCCAAATAATATGATCAAGATCATAAATAATTATGAAAACCCTTGCCTGTGCTGCGTTTCATGTTTTTTAATCTATAATGTCCAAAGGTGGTTTTGGGGCATTTTGCAAGGTTGTACATCTTTGAACCGGTCAGATTTTTTTTGCCTCCGGTTTGTTAAAAAAATGTAAATTGAATTACTGTAATTCTTATCACCCTTAAATCTGAAAAACACATGAAAAATTGGATCTCGTCATTTGCCGGGGTATGCCTACTGGCTTATTCCCTCGTAGCCTGTGTGAAAGACACGAAACAAGTGGCCACTCCTGCCGAACCTGTTTCCAGTGAAACGATTGCAAAAATTGCAGCCCTTGGATTTGGCACTGCGGAAGTGCAAAGGATTGATGAGGGCTACCTTGTGGAAGGCGATATTGTTTTAACAGAGGCCGACTTAAGTGCTGTGCGGCCAGCCACTCCCAGCCTGGTCATCGCCCAGGAAGAGCAGTACAATACCAATAACCTTGTCAGGGTAAATACCAAGCGTAACATTACGGTAAGTGTGAGTGGTGATGTGCCCAGTGGTTTTTCTAATGCTGTGAATGCAGCCCTTGCGCGTTACAATACGTTGAACTTAACGATCACTTTTTCTCGCGTTGCCAGCGGTGGTAACATTGATATCAGGATCGTGAATTCAGGGCAATATATTGCTTCGGCCGGCTTCCCCACCAATAGCGGAGATCCCTATAGTCAAGTCAAATATTCTAGAAAATATATTAATTATAGTGCCGGCTTTATGACCACAGTCGTGGCCCATGAAATTGGACATTGCATTGGTTTCCGTCATACTGATTATATGAACCGCAGCTACAGTTGTGGTATCGGTGGTAATGAAGGAGACGGTGGAGTAGGGGCTAACCATATTCCGGGTACGCCAACTGGCCCTGATGCAAAATCGTGGATGCTGGCTTGTTTGAGCAGTACTACTGACCGCCCGTTTAATAACAATGATAAAACTGCCTTGAATTACTTATATTGATGAAGCTTTGCTCCTAATCATTAAAAAAACCGCTGTTGGGGAACAGCGGTTTTTTGTTGCCCGTTGGTAGTTCCTATATGTTTATTTAGGACAAAGCACTTATTATCATTTGTGAAATTACTTGCGCCCCTCGATCTTTTATCTTCTATTGTTTTTATGTTTAATAAAATATAAGTGTTATTGCTTATGTTGCACGGTTTTTCCCCTTTTAACTTTATTTACATGAGAAATAAGTACAATTTTACAGTACTCAATGTCCATACCCGCTGCCGTATTCGGGAAGTTGTTTTGCTGACCGTAGCTTCATATTTTTTCCTGTTGCGGACAAGTTGGTACCGGGCTGAAAGTCTAAACCCTAAGAATAACTTTAGATCAGTTCTAGCATGAACCTAACCGATCCTGCGAAAAATGTCTTCAAGTTGCAGGAGGCCGTGCAACAATCCTTGCATTCCTTTGAAAAGGAAGCGGACTCGATTCAGCTTCAATTCGTTACCGACCTGGTTGCCCCCCTGACGCTTGTGGGCGATGAACAGGTACTACAAACAGTTATATGTATTTTGACAAAGGCAGCTGCCCGCTTTGTGGGCGCTACTAAGGTTGTCATTTCCATGAAACGGTTGCTGCAAGCAGGAGACGAAGTGCTTGTGGAGTTCGAGGTTTCCGATAATGGGCCTGGCATTTCAAGCGAAGATAAATCTTCCCTTTTTTCGTACAAACGCAGCCTGGCCGAGGCCCGTATACAGGTAAAACAGCAGGGAGGAAGGTCTGTGATCAATAGCTTGTATGGCGTAGGCACTAATTTCAAATTCCTGCTCCAGTATAAAGTTGTTCAAAACGAGGAACACGCCACGGTTTCGACAACTTCACAGAATGGCCTGGCTGGTAAAAGGGTGCTGGTGGCTGAAGACAATGAATTGAACCAGCTTACCATTGCCCATTTGCTGAAAAGGGAGGGTATCCATGTAGATATTGCCGGTGATGGCAGGGAAGCTATAGAAATGTTTGAGAATAATAGGGGCTACGATTTGATGCTTTTGGACCTGCATCTGCCACATATGGATGGCTTTCAGTCGGCTGTCTATATCCGGAAAAAACTGAAAAGCAATATTCCTATCATCGCTCTTACAGCCGGCTTTTACACCAATGCTAAAGCGCGTTGTAGCGAAATTGGCATAGACCACTACATTACTAAGCCTCTACAGCCTGCCGAGTTGCTGAAAAACCTGAACTACTTCCTGGTTAAATAGGAATGTTGTTTGGTACTATCTGATGTAACTTTTTTGATGGGAGCAAATTCTGAATCGCCGTCTTTATATATAAAGTTGAGGTATAAGGCAAATAGCAGAATGCAAAATGACACCACGGTCATTAGTCCGAAAATAGGCTTCTTCATTATGGGTCTGGTTTGAAGGTAATTAAGGTTCTGAAAAATCCTTTTTAGTGTACGGACTAAAGGCAGCGGATTATGGTTTCGTTAACATCGTGCTATCTATGGTGCTTTTTCTCACAGGAGTGAATTCGGAAGAATCACCTTTGTACACAAAATTGAGGTACAAGGAAAAAAGCAAAAGGCCAAGAGACGCCACTGTTATCAACCTGAATATAGGTTTTCGCATAGCATTGAATTTTAGTAATTGATCTAAGGGGCTGATTTCCGTTCAATCAATGGCTATCAAATTTAAATAGTTGATCAATAAACTACTTCTTTAAGCTCAACTATTTTTGATCAATCTGAATTTATACTTATTCCCGCTTATTGGAATCCTCAAATTACTTCTTTTTTGTTAACTCATCATTAAGAAATTAAAAAATCCTTATAAAGGGCATTAAAAAAGGCACTTTTTTGAAAGTGCCTTATAGATATTAAATAATATTATTTGTTTTATTACTCTTTTCCGCCTTGGGTATTATCTTTTCCAGCTTGGTTGCCCTGTCCGCCTGGTCTGTTCTGAGGCCTGGGCTGTTGCTGCCTGGCACCACCTCCTTGCTGTTGTGCACCAGGAGCTGGCCTTTGTCCACCACCCTGCTTTTGCTGAAAACCACCTTTCTGCTGGGGTGCAGTCTTTTGTTGCTGAGGCATGGGTTTCTGTTGCTGTGGAGTTGCCTTTTGCTGGGGACCAGTTTTCTGTTGAGGGCCTCCTTGTTGTTGCGGAGCTGGTCTTTGCTGGGATTGCTGGCCTGCTGCTCTCGGCTGCTGAGGAGCCGGTTTAGCCTGCTGGGCCTGGCCACTTAACTGCTTTTGCTGCAGCTGCGGCTGTCCTGGTTTTTGCTGACCGCCAAAGCCTCCCTGGCTCTTTTGCTTTCTCTTTTTGTCTGATTTTTCCAGGCTTTTCAGGGAAATATGTCCTACCACATCCACGAATTCAGGTTCAGCATCTTTAGGCTTGGAAGACACCAATTCCACTGCTTCCAGTTCATCTGGAATGGTGTTCTGCATATTCAGTGCCTTTATCTTTCTGACCCTTTCAATGGTGAGGGGATAAAGCTTGCTGCTATCGGGCAGCACATACCACATCAGGTCTTTGAAAATGTCTTTCTTGATCAACGTAGCCGTGCCACGGGTTACCTGCAGGATGTCGCAGTTTTCAGGGAAACCCTGTAAGGCATCCAGGTAGGTATCCAGCTCGTAGTTGAGGCAGCACTTCAGTCGGCCACACTGACCACTGAGCTTTGTCTGGTTGATGGACAGGTTCTGGTAACGGGCAGCAGCAGTATTTACCGATTTAAAGTCCGTTAAGAAGGTTGCGCAGCACAGTTCACGTCCGCAGCTACCAATACCGCCCACTTTGGCGCTTTCCTGGCGGGCACCTATCTGCCTCATTTCCACTTTCAGCTTGAATTCCGAAGCATAGATCTTGATCAGTTCGCGGAAGTCAACCCTGTCATCTGCTATATAAAAGAAAGTTCCCTTTTTGCCATCAGCCTGGATCTCTACTTCGCTCATTTTCAATTCAAGCTTCAATTGCCTGGCAATGGCGCGGCTGCGAATGAGGGCATCTTTTTCCCGGGCCTTGTTTTGCCGCCACAGTTCCAGGTCGCGGTCGGCAGCGCGGCGCAGTACCTTTTTCATGTCGGGGTTGAACTCATCAACACCTTTCTTTTTCATTTGCAGGCGAACGATCTCCCCGGTAAGTTGTATTTCGCCAACGTCAAAACCATTCATACCCTCTACTGTTACCAGGTCTCCTTTTTCGAAAAACTGGAGGGTACTATTCCGGTAAAAATCTTTACGGCTACCGTTATTAAAACTTAATTCCACAACGCGGCAGGCCGATTCCATATCGCTTAAGGGCAGGTTGACCAGCCAGTCGTATGCATTCATCCGGTTACAACTATTGGTGCCGCAACTGCCGTTACTCTTACAGCCTCCCGGTTTTCCTGTTCCACAGCTTCCACATCCCATACTATTGTTGGTTATTTAAAATGAATAAATGTTTGAGGAAGTGGCGGCAGAATAGCTAAGAATTGTTGCAGGCATGCGCAATCCTGTAAGCAGTAAGCTGTTTACAGATGCTATGCAAGCTCTCTTTTCTGGCAAAAGCAATCTTGCCTGTTTATGAAGAGTATTCGAAAGCTATTGAAAATCAGTCTGCACAGACCAAAACCTCTATATAAAAATACCACCTCACGCTGAGGCGTTTGCAAATATATTTTTTTTATTCCAGAGAAGTTGATGAGTTAGGGCGATATTAATACATTGCTTCTGACTATGTAAAAGATCTTGATAGTCAGGGCATGAAATAGAATGCGGCCATTGGCATTTCTTTCGATGTAGTAGGAGGCCTTGTCCAACTCGGTTGCGATCACTTCCAATTGTTCGATACTGCAGATCTTGTTCAGGCGCTGGGCAAAGTCCTGTTCCCCCTCGGACATGGCATACAGCAGGGCTGCCCTGCCTTCCTCGTTCAGCACACACATGCGGATGGCCAGCTCCAGCAGGTGGGTGAAATAGCGCAGGAACTGCTTTTGTTTTTCCCTTCCTAGCCGGGAAAGGTCATCAATCACTTTTACCTGGGCAATGGGCTGGTTCTTCAGGGTAGCGTTCAACCATTCGCGCAGCAGGCCATGGAAATCGTCGTCAGCGTGTTGCACGAGGTGCAGGGCTTCTCGGTAGTTGCCTTCGCTGATGTTGGCGATCTTTTTGGCTGTTTCGGGTTCGCAGTTGCTCCTGCTTACCAGCGCTTCTTCCACAGCAGCCGCCTCGATGGCGGGTATCTTTACCAGCTGGCAGCGTGAGAGAATGGTGGAAAGGATCTCGCTTTCGCTTTCTGCTACCAGGATGAATAATGTATTGGCAGGTGGCTCTTCGATCAATTTCAGCAGCTTATTGCCCTCTTTGCCTAGGTATTCCGGCATCCACATCACCAGGATCTTATAGCCACTTTCAAAGCTTTTCAGGTTCAGTTTGCGAATGATGTCGTTACACTCCTGGGCGGTAATATTACCCTGTTTGTTCTCTGCCCCGATGAATTGCAGCCAGTCATAAGTATTGCCATAGGGGTAGGTTTTCATAAATTCCCGCCATTCCGCCGCATAGTCGGTACTAATGGGAGGGGTGCCCGACTTTTTGGTAATCACCGGGTAAGAAAAGTGGATATCGGGATGTGCCAGTTGCTCAGCCTTTATACAGGAAGGGCAGGCGCCGCAGGAATCCGAAGGACGGCGCCGGGGTTCTGGGGCTCCAAACAAGCCGCCCTCATCAGGAATTGTGGTTTGCTGGCAAGTGAGGTATTGCGCAAAAGCCAGGGCCATGGGAAGGGCTCCGGTTCCTTCTTTTCCTAAAAACAACAGAGCATGACTTAAACGGTTATGCTCTACCATTTCCACTAACCGCTGTTTGACATCTTCCTGGCCAATAACATCTTTAAATAACATTCCCGTACATGGATTTGCAGCGATGTTAAGGATTTATGGGGAAATAAAAAAGGTTGTCCAATCCCGGACAACCTTTTTTATTTGATTACTGAATGATCAGTTTAAGTATTTGAGTATGTCTTCGCTCATGGGTTTGACTTTGGAAGGGAAAACAGCAACGAGTTTCCCTTTCTCATCAACCAGGAACTTGGTAAAGTTCCACTTGATCGGATCTTCAATGCCTAATTTCTTTGCTTCTGCGGTCAGGTATTTGAACACGGGGTGGATATCATCACCTTTAACGGATACTTTTTCTGCCATAGGGAAAGTAACCCCATAGTTTCTTTTACAGAATTCCTTGATCTCGCCGTTCGAACCAGGTTCCTGGCCGCCAAAGTTGTTGGCAGGGAAACCAATGATCACCAGCTTGTCTTTGTATTTGGAATACAATTGTTGCAGTTCTTCATACTGGGGCGTAAACCCGCATTTGGAAGCTGTATTTACGATCATGATCTTTTTGCCCTTGTAGGCAGAAAAGTCGATCTCATTGCCTTCCAGTCCCGGCACTTTAAAGTCGTAAATGGAAGTCGCCAATAAAAAGGCGGATAACATCGTTGCGAGCAAAATTGTTTTCATTTCAATAAAAATATAAAATGTAAAATAAGGAATATAAAATGTAAAACACGGTATCGTGCTGTCAAAAATCTCCTAACATTATGCCGGTTGCTAATTGTCAATTGCTTATTGGCGCTCATAACTGCCCAGGTCCGGTATTCCCACCGGTCTTGGTTTCCCGTCCAGGTCGATCGTTACATTCGCAGGTATGCCTTTGTTCAGGGCAGGCGAGTTTTCTTTCAGCCTGAAATCAAAAACATTCTTCTCTGCATCAATGGTTACAAATTCGGGCGATTGGTTGTTGATCGCCTCTTGAATCGTAACATTTTGTGGCGTATTCTTTACCTTCCACAGCACGTGATCGAACAGAACGGAAAAAGTGGTATTGCCTTCTTTTTTCACGATTACTTCATCCTCTATGGAGCCATCCTGGCCCCAGAAAATGCAGTTTCGGAATACGGCATTGAGGTTGCCTGTAAAGGTGAGGCCGTTTTGCTGGAAGAAATTCTGTACCTGCAGCACTGGTGTATTATGTGCAATGAAGCCGTTGTAGTAACTGGCTATGGTGCAGTGCGTAAACTGGTACTGACCGCCTCCTACCAGCAGCAGGTTATTACTGCAATTAGAGATCAGGAGGTTCCGGGCTGTGATACTAGTGTTGCCGGCCAGCAGCCCGGCATCATAAGCATTGTCAATGATGGTTTCGTTCAGAAGCAGCTTAGGATTATTGTTTGAAGATTGTTCCGCAACCACTATACCCTGGTAAGCATTTTTGATCAGGGCATAATCGATGCGGTTGTCTTTACTCTCCTTGGTGAAGATAATGCCTGGCCAGCTTGCCGGGAAGTCCTTATAAGGATCATCCAGCCGGTCGCCGGTAAATATTACCCTTGCCGTGTCTTTGCCATTGACGCTCAAAGTACCCTTTATCAGTAATGCTGCATCGGCATGTGCATATACCTTACATCCCCTTTCGATCGTCAGTTGTCCGCCTGCTGCTACTTCCAGTACACCCAGGATCACGTAAGGCAAGTCGGCCTGCCATACTTCATTGCCTGTGATCAGGTGGTTGCGTAGGAAATGCGCATTCTGTCCATAGGCTTCCAGTTGAACAAGCTGTTGGTTGCCATTGCAGGATATCTCTATACTGTCACGAACAACAAAGGGCATGTTGGCTGAGGATGGATCTACATTCACAGTAACAAATACATAGGCGCTGTCATTGGCGGCAATATCTAAACCATTCACAATGGGACCAACTTTGCCATTCACATTGATCAAGAATGGAGATGCCTGGCCTCCCTTCAGAACCACTGATGCGATGTGAAGTCCCTCGTCATTTGTATTGAAGATCTTGAAGAATTTTGTAACTGAACCGGTAGTTGTAAAAACAGTATCAAATTGCACCGTATCGGTAAAAACTGTCAACCGTGCATCAGGACTATCGGTGAAAGATTCCTTCTTACAAGAAAAAAGCAGCAGGGCGAATATGATGAAAGCAGTAATTCTCACGCGGCAAAACTATAAAAGAGTTTGCTAGTTTACTCCAATCTCTTATTTATGTGTTATGCATAGGGCCGCGATGCTGAGTCGGAGGTTCTTTGCTTTGAGCAATTCTGCAGCACAGGCTTCAACCGTAGCACCTGTAGTGATCACATCATCAACCAATAAGATATGCTTGCCTTCTATGGAAGCTTCATTGGTCAGTGTAAAACTGCCCTCCATGTTCTGCCATCTTTCAATCCTGCTTTTATGTGTTTGCGTTTCTGTATGATGATTACGGATAATGATCTGTTGGAGTACAGGTACCTGAAGTATGCTGGCAATGCCTTCACACAATACTGTAGCCTGGTTGTATCCTCTTTTGCGCTCCCTGGAAGGATGGAGGGGCATTGGCACCAATGCATCTATACCTGCAAACCTGTTGGTCTCTGCCAGGCATTGTGCCATAAGGGTACCTAGATAAAAACCTAATTCCTTGTTGCCTTTGTACTTCAACTGGTGCACCAGGTGTTGCATCATCGACTCCTTGGTAAAATAATATTGAGCAGTAGCTACTGTAACCGGTATACGTCCCCAGAATATTCTTTCAACCGGGTTATCTGCATGCAGGTGAAAGGAGGTTTCTGGTAAAGATGAAATACACTCCAGGCAAAGCTGGTGGTCCCTGTTCAATAAGTCGCTGCGACAGCCTGCACAGAGGTGAGGAAAGATGAGATGAAGGAGAGCTTCAAGCAGTGTTTTGGTATGCAGTAGCATCTTCCTGGAAAGATACTACTGCTTATTTCTATTTACAACACCCTAGAAGAAATACCGGTACACTTCATCTACCTGTCCCATTGTGATCACCTCAATATTGAATCGTTGCTTGGGCAATCCCTTCTGGTTGTATTTTGATACAATGATCTTTTCAAAACCCAGTTTCTCCGCTTCTGCTATCCGTTGTTCAATGCGGTTCACAGCCCTGATCTCACCACTCAGGCCCACCTCTCCTGCAAAGCATACATTGTGCGGTATACTGGCATCTTCATAAGAAGAAAGAAGGGCTACTAAAACTGCCAGGTCAATAGAAGGATCTTCCACTTTCAAGCCACCGGCAATATTTAAAAACACATCCTTCACACCAAAATGAAAGCCGCCTCTCTTCTCCAGTACAGCCAGTAGCAATTGCAGCCTGCGCAGGTCAAAGCCACTCACTGTTCGTTGTGGTGTGCCATACACTGATTGTGTTACTAATGCCTGCACTTCTATCAGTAAGGGGCGCTGACCTTCTATAGTAGCTGCTATGGCAATGCCGCTTAAGGCTTCTTCTTTTTGTGTGATCAGGATTTCGCTGGGGTTCAAAACCGGTTTCATACCATCATCATTCATCTGGTAAATCCCCAGTTCGGCAGTGCTTCCAAAACGGTTCTTCAACGTGCGCAAAATGCGATAGGCATAATGACGGTCACCTTCAAATTGCAGCACTGTATCTACCATATGTTCTAATAGCTTGGGACCTGCAATATTTCCTTCTTTATTGATGTGACCAATGAGGAATACTGGTGTGTTCGTTTCTTTGGCAAACTGTTGAAATTCGGCTGCACATTCTCGTATTTGTGAAACACTTCCCTGTGAAGAATCTATAAAAGGTGATTCCAGTGTTTGTATGGAGTCGACGATCACTAGTTGAGGCTTTAGCTTTTTGATCTCCTGGAAGATAACCTGTGTGGAAGTTTCTGTAAGCAGGTAAAAATGATCATTCTGTGCCTTCAATCTGTCTGCCCTCATTTTGATTTGCACTTCACTTTCCTCTCCACTGATGTATAAGGTTGTGATGTCTGCAAGGTGAAGACCCATTTGCAGGAATAAAGTTGATTTACCAATGCCAGGTTCGCCTGCAACAAGAATGAGGCTTCCGGGTACAATCCCTCCACCTAATACACGGTTCAACTCAGTATCTATGGTTAATAAACGTGGAGCTTCCTTTGTTTGGATTTGTTGCAGTGATACGGTTTTACGTGCCGGCGCATCATCAGAAAACGAGCGCCAATCGTTAGCTGTTATTTTCTTGTTGTCTTTCTGTATGAGTTCTTCAACAAACGTATTCCATTGCTGACAGCTTGGACATCTGCCTAACCACTTCGCACTTTCATATCCACAATTCTGGCAAAAAAATCCGGATTTAACTTTTGACATTAGTTCGTGTAATTAGATATTGAAATATTAGGGTATTGAGATATTGTTGATATCTCTATCAAAGTAAACAACTTCAATTTAATTTATTGACCAGATAAGAAGTTACTTAATTTATGTTCAATAACAGTTGGCAGGTTTTATTTTTATTGAACATCACTCATTGTACAATCTGATGCATGTTTGTACTGAATAGAGTCGTAAAATATTCACGTTTGATGCTTCACGTTTGATTCATGCCCCCTCTTTATGATCATTTCAACGCCCCCTTAAGGGCTTTAATCATCCCTTTTTATGATCCTGGGATACCTCCTTTTTAGGACGCTAAGGGTATGTTAAAGGCATGAAAAAAGGGCCGGCCAAAAGACCAGCCCCTTTACTTACTAACCCATTAAATTCTGCCACTAAATTACAAATATGCGCCACATTTCAAAATTATTTTTTGTTCCTGTTGAAAACTTTTACTTCTTTTTAAAAATGAAAACTTAAAGTAATAGACTTTGTAAAATATTGTTAATCAATTTGTTGGAATTTGATCCCAGTCCCTTTGAAAAATCGTTTTCCTGAAAAACTGTCAGGCCGTTCAGTATTTTTCCACATTGGCTGCCAAAATTGGGTAAAGAATGTTAAACCCGGCATTTTCAACAACTTAAATCGCATTTGGTTATAGATTTGATGTTAGAATTTCAAAAAATAGTAGAAGAATGACACCGTCAATAATGTTCGTTTCCTTGATCTTTATCGGCATCAGTATGATCGTTTCTATGATAATGAAGAGCCGGTTTGCTGCTTATAGTAAAGTGCCCTTGGCTGCCCGGCTTACGGGTAAGGATGTGGCAGAGAAAATGCTCCGGGAAAATGGGATTTACGATGTAAAAGTGGTTTCTGTGGATGGATTCCTGTCCGACCACTACAATCCCATGAATAAAACTATTAATCTGAGCCCTGAAGTCTATGGCAACTATAGCGTTGCCGCTGCTGCCGTGGCTGCCCACGAAACCGGCCACGCCGTTCAGCACGCCACAGCCTATAGCTGGTTGATGATGCGCAGTCGCTTGGTGCCACTGGTTCAGTTCAGCTCTACTTTGGTCAACTGGATACTCCTGATTGGGGTGATTATGGCCAGTTCAGGCAATACCACCTTGTTATTGGTAGGTATCGTTTTGTTTGCGTTGTCCGTTTTATTCTCTCTGATTACGTTGCCTGTAGAGTTTGATGCTAGCCGTCGTGCATTGGCCTGGTTGAAAACCACTAATGTTACCACTCCTTACGAGTTCCCGAAGGCTAAAAATGCCCTTAGTTGGGCTGCAATGACTTATGTAGTTGCTGCTTTAGCCGCCGTAGTGACGCTGATTCAGTATGTGATGATATTCTTAGGTGCCAGAAACAGGGAGTAAAAGCCCCTCCTGGAACTCCGGCCCCCTCCCGGCCTCCCAACGGGGGAGCCAAACACAAGCCCATCGGTTTGCTCAGAATTAATAAAAGAAAAGAGAAGCCCCCGCTATTCAACTAGCGGGGGCTTCTCTTTTATGTTTTATATTCAACTCTATGGGTCTGTGCCTGGCGCTCCTCCCCGTTGGGGGGTGTGGCTGGGCTTTGCTTATAGTTTTATCTCCTCTCCGTTGCTATCATAAAAACGGAATTCGGTAAGGTGGTAGTTGGTATTGGGCTTAACATGGATGCTCTGGCTGTATTTTCTCTTCCATTTAGAAGCTTTTGAGAACAGCCAGCCTTTAGTAAGGTAAGCATGAACAATCGGGTGCACGACAACGGTCAGGTTGCGGTGGTTGTGGGTGAACAGGTAGCCAAGGTTCTTTTCAATCTCATCTTCCAGGATCAATGTGGATGAAATTTTGCCGGTACCATTACAGCTGGGGCATACCTCCTGTGTATTGATATTGACTTCGGGGCGCATCCGCTGGCGGGTGATTTGCATGATACCGAATTTAGAAATCGGTAAAACAGCATGCTTTGCCCTGTCAGGCCTCATAAATTCTTCCATGGCCTCCAGCAGCTTCTTCTTATTCTCCGGAAGCTTCATATCGATAAAGTCCACCACGATGATACCGCCTATATCCCTCAGCCTTAACTGGCGTGAAATTTCTTCAGCAGCTTCCAGGTTGGTCTCAAGAGCGTTCTGCTCCTGGTTGTTACTTACACTCTTATAACCGCTGTTCACATCAATAACATGCAGGGCTTCTGTATGTTCAATGATCAGGTAGGCGCCGCTGTTCATGTTCACCGTTTTGCCGAAAGAGCCTTTTACCTGTTTGGTCACTCCAAACTGATCGAAGATCGGCGTGCCGTTGCCATGTAAAGCAACAATATCAGCCTTTTCAGGAGCGATCCGTTGTATATATGACTTGGCATCGGCATAAATACCCTTGTCATTCGTAACAATGCGGTTGAAATCTGCATTCAACAGGTCGCGCAGGATGCTGGTTGTCTTTGTCTGTTCGCTTAATATCTTGGCTGGCGGCGTTGCTCCCTTAAGATTCTGCTGAATAGTCTTCCATGTAGCCTGGAGTTCAGACAGGTCTTCATGTAGTTCAGCAGTGTTTTTGCCTTCAGCTGCCGTACGTACGATCACACCAAAGTTTTTGGCTTTGATGGATTCTACGATCCTTTGCAGCCGCTTACGTTCTTCCGAGGAATGGATCTTCCTGGAAACGGCAACAATATCATTGAAAGGGGTTAAAACGACGAAGCGTCCCGGCAGGGAGATCTCGCAGCTTAAACGTGGGCCTTTGGCAGCAATGGGTTCTTTTAGTATCTGAACCAAAATATTGGGTTTGCCATTCAGTACCTCGTTTATTTTTCCTGTCTTGATGATCTCTGGCTCTACCTGGAATTGCGAAAAGTCAAAACCCTCTGGGGTTTTGTCAGTGATAGCTTGCTGGGTGAATTTGAGCAGGGAGCGTGCATACGGGCTAAGGTCGGTATAATGCAGAAATGCATCCTTTTCAAAGCCGACATCTACAAATGCGGCATTGAGCCCGGGAATCAGCTTTTTTACTTTCCCCAGGTACAAATCTCCAACAGCAAAGCGGGCATCGCTTTTTTCGCTGTGTAGTTCAACGAGTTTTTTGTCTTCTAATAATGCTATTTCCACACCCTGTGGCGTAGCATTTATAATTAATTCTTTGTTCACATTACTCCACCTTTACGATCGTACTTCTTGTGGTGCTTACCATAAATGACATGCCGTAGTGCTTGCAGTAACCAGTGAACAGGATGATGTTGGGGCTATTGAGGGCGGGTTGCAAACAACACTAAAACGTCAGCATGAAACGAAATAACCGGGAACAAGACTCTTGCTCCCGGTATGGATAAGAACCTTTACTTTCTCTTTTTATGACGGTTCTTTCTTAATCTCTTTTTGCGCTTATGCGTCGCTATTTTATGACGCTTTCTTTTTTTACCACAAGGCATACTCTATTGACTATTTATTAATTAACCAATTTATTTTTTGCTGAGTTCAGCTATTCTTTGCTCCACTGCTTCTTTCATTTCAGGTAATCCGATCAACGGCAGGCTTTTGCGGTAATTTTCAACAGCATGGGTGTTATCACCTTTGCGTTCATACACATCGGCCAGTGAAATCAAAGCTTCGAGGTTCTGAGGTTGCACCTGCAACACTTTTTCAAAACGGTCGATTGCCTTATCCAACTGCCCGGAAACAATAGATGCTTGCCCTAGTGTCATCAGGGCAAAAATATTTTTAGGATCCTTATCGGCTACCTGCCTGATTTTCTGGATTCCTTCCATAGGGCTGCCAATGCCGCCATACAGATAAACCGCACCTAATCCGATTTCCGAAGAGTCGTTTGCCGGATTCACCTTCAAAGAACGTTCGAACAAGTCTTTAGCCTGAAGCGCTTTCCAGTTTTTGAGACCTGGATTTTCTTCAGCCCTGAGATTGTTCAAAAACAAATGGGCTGCAAATGTGAGGGATTTTTCTGAATTTTCCAACCGGGCTGCTTCTGCTGTGTACCAGGCATAAGGTTCAAACACCCGCGCAGAGTCACTCCAGAAGTTTGCTAACTGGTGATAAACATGGACTTTCTGATCTTGAACATCACCCCGGGAGATACTCTTTTCCAGGAAATTTAAACGGGTATTTTGTTCCGGACTAAGATTTTCTTTCGCATGAAACAGGATGGTATCAATGGAAATAGTAGCATGCTCCTCACCAGGAGCATGGTTATGACCATCATGATTCTCTGTACTGGCTTCTTGTTTAATACCAAATATCTGGCCCTGGCTAACAAAGAATAATATTATTACGGAGGCTAAGGCAATGCCGGCTGTAATCCACTGCGGTCTCTTCACAAAAAATTTTTTGCAAAGTTAAAAGTTATGAGGTTTTCGAATCTGGAATGTGACTTTTGTATCCTGTTCTTAATGTTAAAATTATTGGCCCCATTTATTTTTCACATCCATACATCTGTTGGCCACTGAGCTTTTTATAAACCGCAACCATGAATGTTTCTTCCATATCCCAATATGCTAATAGCTCAACTTTTTCCCAATCCTTGTAAATCCAGGTCCAGACTAGTTCTCAACCCGTTGTCCCTGTTCTTCAATACTCACCTTCTTGATCTCAGCTACAAACTCTTTGGCTGGCTTGAAAGCAGGAATTAAATGTTCAGGAATGTTCACTGCCACATTTTTCTTGATATTACGGCCAATTTTCGCAGCTCTTTTTTTGGTAATAAAGCTTCCAAAGCCACGGATGTAAATGTTTTCACCCTTGGATAGGGAATCTTTAATCTCTTTGAACATTGATTCCAATGTAACGAGGACATCCACTTTGGGAATTCCTGTTTTTTCTGAGATTTGGTTGACTAAATCAGCTTTTCTCATTTGCAAAGTTGTTTGAAGTTATTACCAAAAATTTATAGCACTAAAATAAATGATTACCAATAGAATACAAATATTTTATGAGTAATTGTTGGGTATTTTTACGATGAAAATAGTGAAATCACGCAAAATGCATACAGATAAAGGGTTTTCTCATCAATTTACAGAGGCTTTGCTGCAATGGAACCGTACCGAAAACCACCGGCAGATGCCTTGGAAGGGAGAAAAAGATCCTTACAAAATATGGCTCAGTGAGATCATTCTGCAACAGACCAGGGTGGAGCAGGGCTTAAAATATTATGAACGATTCATTAAAACCTTTCCTACGATACAAGACCTGGCTGCAGCTCCTGACCAACAGGTGTTTAAGCTTTGGGAGGGATTGGGTTATTACAGCCGTTGCAAAAACCTGCTGGAAGCTGCGCGCTTTATTGCAAATGACCTGCAGGGCGTATTTCCAAATCAATACGAAGATATTTTGAAATTAAAGGGCGTAGGCAGTTATACCGCCGCAGCTATTGCTTCCTTTGCTTTCAACCAGCCCTATGCGGTTCTTGATGGCAATGTGTTCCGGGTGCTGGCGCGTATCTACGATATTGAAGAACCCATTGATACTACCAATGGCAAGAAAAACTTCAGCCGGTTGGCTGGTCTGCAACTATCCAGGGAACAACCGGGTATCTACAACCAGGCTATCATGGATTTTGGCGCCACTATTTGCAAGCCTTTTCCCGAATGTGCTGCCTGCTTTTTTAGTGATCGCTGCGAGGCATTCCTGCAAGGCAAACAGTTGTTGCTGCCTGTCAAGGAAAAAAAGATTGCAGTAAAAGAGCGTTGGTTCAACTACGTTGTATTGCAACATAAAAATGTGATCGCTATCAAAAAAAGAGCCAGCCGCGACATCTGGCAAAACCTGTATGAATTTCCACTAATTGAAACTTCAGGGCCTGCATCTTTGAAGGAGATCCATTTGCAGTTAGAAAAAGGTTTTGGCTTCAGTCATCATGATGTAATATTTAAAAAAGAAATATTTGAAACAAAACAACGCCTTACCCACCAGGTCATAAATTTTTCTTTTTACCAGGCCGAAACCTGCGAAGTAAAAGACATTCCGGGCTTTATATGGGTCGGTTGGGAGGAGTTAAATCATTACCCTTTTCCAAAAACTCTGCAAGAATATATTATCAACAATTAAAAATCCCGTAACTTAAAATAAGCAATGCATAATCCCATAGCCCATTGAACTCGTAAATATTGAAAAGGTAGAGGCTGGCAAAAAATTTGATGTATCTTCTAATTAGCTCATAGATGTGTTATGGAAGAGATTTATTAACTAGTAATTTGTATTGTTATGAGAGGAGTCAACAGAGTAATGCTTATTGGGAACCTTGGGAAAGACCCTGATGTTCAATTTTTGGAAGGAAATATCGCAGTAGCTAAATTTCCACTGGCAACAACAGAAACTTTTAAAGACCGTTCCGGTAAATTGGTATCGCAAACAGAATGGCATACAGTAGTTTTATGGCGCGGACTAGCAGAATTAGCTCAAAAATACCTGCACAAAGGAAGCCTCGTATATATAGAAGGACGACTGAGGACACGCAGTTGGGAAGATAAAGAAGGGAATCGCAAATTTGCTACCGAAGTGGTGGGCGACAACCTGATCATGTTGGATAAACGCATGGAGGGAGCTCCCAACGCTCATTTACATCCCGATACAGGGTTGGAAGGATTGAGTAATCCTGATGCGCCTTTAACGGAACCTTCACCTGACCTTTCTTTTTAGAAGCAATAAAACAATAAATTTGTATTTTACACGGGCAGGCCGTTATGACCTGCCTTTGTGATATTACAAGTTTTCACCAAAACTTTTGAATTGGATTATTTATCGATCATTAACCATATAAACTCGATTTTTCTACTGGAAGTCAATCCCCAGAGCACTATTTTCCTGGCCGTGCTCTTGTCTGTTTTACTGCTGTTAAGCTTTATTACAGCAGGTGCTGAGGTAGCTCTTTTTTCTTTGCAGGCGAAAGATGTTAATATGCTGAAAACTAAGCAGCACGGGGCTGCCAGGCGAATTACAACCCTGCTCGACGAGCGCAAAGCAGTTTATATATCCCTGCTGATCGCTGGTTCCATCATCAACATCAGCATCATTATACTCTCCAACTTTCTTTTAACACCTCTTTTGCAATTTGGTAAGGTGCAATTTCTTGTACCCCTCGACCTGGACCTGCTGATCAAAATTGTGGTCATCACGTTCATTATTGTCCTGGTAGGTAAAATATTGCCAAAGGTTTGGGCTACACAAAACAACCTGCGCTTTGCTTATAGCGCCGCTGCCGTAGTGGAAGGTATTCACCTGCTGTTGCGCCGCATCAGTTTGAGTATGGCAGATGTTGCCGATAACATTAGTCAGCATAGTGGCGCCAGCCAGATGCAAACCAAAAGCCTGCGGGAACTGGATGAAGCGATTGATGTCAACACTGTTGAAACATCAGATGAGGAAAAGAATATCCTCAAGGGCATCGTCAAGTTTGGCAATATCACCGTAAAACAAATCATGCGCTTCCGTCTCGATGTGAGCGGTGTGGATTATGATACGCCTTTTCCTGAGTTGGTAAAGGCTATAGAAGAACTGCATTATTCGCGCCTCCCTGTATACAACAAGGACCTTGATGATATAGCAGGTATGCTGAATACAAAAGACCTGCTGCCGCATATCAATGATGCCGCTTTTGACTGGCATACCATGATCAGGCCTACGATGTTTGTGCCCGAATCAAAGTTGATCAAAGACCTGCTCCATGAATTCCAGGCCAGGCACGTACACTTTGCTATTGTTGTGGATGAATGGGGTGGTACCAGCGGCATTGTGACCATGGAGGACATATTGGAAGAAATTATCGGTGATATACACGATGAATTTGATGAAGATGAAAACACCATCAAACAATTGGATGAGTCCAGCTATATTGTTGATGGCAAGGTAATGCTGCACGACATGTGCCGTGCGATGAACCTCTCCCTGGACACCTTTGACGAGATCAGGGGCGAAAGTGATTCGCTCGGAGGTCTGGTGCTGGAAATTGCCGGCAAGTTTCCAAGAGTTAATGAAATACTTACAGCCGGTGACTTTGAATTTACTGTTTTAGACGTAGCGAAAAACCGTATCACCTCCGTAAAGGTGACCATCAACCAGCATCATGAGTAAGTTTTTATTCTGTATCGGGCTGCTGTTCTTAATTTCCTGCAACAGCGATTATGCCTATAAGCCGAGAGGATATTTCAAAATAGATTTTCCCAAAAAGGCATACCAGTCATTCGACCAGCCTGGTTACCCCTATAGTTTCGAATACCCGGCCTACGCTAAGATTGTTAAGGATACCACCTTTTTTGAGCAAACTCCGGAAAATCCCTACTGGATCAACATTGATTTTCCCCGGTTCAACAGCCGTATTTATATCAGCTACAAGAAGGTAGAAAAAAATAACTTCGACTCCCTGGTCAACGACGCCTTTACGCTTTCGTACAAGCAGCACACTTACAAGGCTTCTGCAATTGAGCCTGAGCCTTTTACCACACCCAACGGCATCAATGGTGTTTATTTCACTTTGAAGGGAAATACTGCCACGGCTAACCAGTTTTTTGTTAGTGATTCTGTAAAGCATTTCCTCCGTGGCGCTCTTTATTTCAATGCTACACCGAATGAAGATTCCCTGCGCCCGGTTAATGCATTTTTGAAAACGGATCTGCAACATCTTATTAACACCCTCAGGTGGAAATAAAAAAAGAATGTTTTCTTATCTGGTTCTTACATATTTGCCTTCCAAACCGGTCTATTCCCGTTAAAATTTCCCGCTTCTTTCTTCCTCCCTGAATATTGATCTACCTTTGCAAAAAATCTAAACCGTGATTGCAATTGAAAATGTGCTGGTGAGCGACGATGTAGTGGAAGCAAAATTTGTATGCGATCTGCATAAATGCAAAGGCGGCTGCTGCGAAGACGGCGACGCCGGCGCCCCCCTGACAAAGGAAGAGAAGAAGATTATTGACCAGAACTATGCTGCTATTGAGCCTTACCTCACTCCTGAAGGCAAAAAAGAGATCAGTCGCCAGGGAAAATATACTTACGATCCTGAATTTGGCTGGGTAACTCCAACCATTGATAATAAGATCTGTGCCTATGGCCATCGCGACGAACAAGGGATCATCAAATGTGGCATTGAACAGGCATACAATGATGGAAAGTTGGACTGGAAAAAACCCATCTCCTGTCATTTATATCCCATCAAGATCACGGAAACCAAAGAGTATACCATGGTCAACTATGAGCCCCGCGAAGTGCTCTGCAAATGTGGTTGCACCCTGGGAAAAAAACTCAAAGTCCCGGTCTACCAGTTCCTGAAAGAATCCTTAGTCCGCAAATTTGGTCCCGACTTCTACGAAGCCCTCGACCAGGTTGCGCAGGATTACTTTGCGGCCAAGGAAACTTCAAAGAAGTAGGAAATAGACCCATCCAGACATTTTTCGTTAATTATCACATCCTCACATTATCCTTGTATTTTTGACCTACACAATAGAATAAGAATTTCCATGTCCGAAAATTCCGCTTCTTTCCTTGCCAAAAGCACGATCAAAGCTGCCGACAGGGAACACCGTAGAAAGATCAACTTCAACATATCGAGGTACAATGCAGTGGTACCCTTAGGCAAGCAGCAGTTTACGAATGTGCACCTGGCAAGAGAGATGGCCAAAAACGCAAAGTGGCAGGCTATAGAAACGCTCGACAAGCAACTCGAAACCTTTGAGGCAAAGATTACCGCCCGCGGTGCCAAGGTTATCTGGGCAGAGACAGCCCAACAAGCTCTTGATGAAATTCTGAAGATCTGTAAGGCAAAGAATTGCTCCACCATCGTGAAAAGCAAAAGCATGGTCACCGAGGAATTGCATCTCAACAAATTTCTCGCAAAGAATAATATTGAAAGTGTAGAGACCGACCTGGGAGAATATATCCAGCAATTGGATGGTGAGCCTCCTTATCACATTGTAACGCCGGCCATGCACAAAAACAAGGAAGACGTTGCCAGGTTATTTACAGAAAAACTGGGAACAGCACCGGGTCTCAATCCGAGCCAGTTAACGCTCGTAGCAAGGCAAAAGTTGCGGGAGAAGTACGTACAGGCCGAAATAGGCATTACCGGCGCCAACTTTATTCTCCCGGATATTGGAGGTATAGCTGTTACTGAGAATGAAGGCAACGCCCGCCTTAGCGCGGCCTGGCCAAAAACACACATTGTGATCGCCGGTATTGAAAAGGTGATTCCTTCATATAAAGACCTCGCCTTGTTCTGGCCGCTGCTTTCTACTTTCGGTACAGGACAGAAAGTAACCGTGTACAACTCCATTTTTACTGGTCCCCACCAGCCAGGGGAGAAAGACGGTCCGGAGGAGATGTATGTGATCTTGTTGGACAATGGCCGCACGAACATCCTGGCCAATACCAAAGCAAGAGAGTCGCTATACTGTATACGCTGTGGCGCATGCCTCAATGCCTGTCCGGTATACAAAAACATTGGCGGACATGCTTATGGAACTACCTATAGCGGTCCTATCGGTTCTGTCATCACTCCGCACCTCAGAGGAATGGGTGAGTGGAAGCATTTAAGTTACGCTTCCTCGTTATGCGGAAATTGTACCGAAGTATGCGCTGTAAAGATTAATTTGCATGAACTGCTGCTGGAAAACCGCCAGGAGGCGGTAAGCGACAACCAAACTTCCTTTGTCGAAAAGATGGCTTGGAAGTTTTGGAAAAGAGCTATGATGCACCGGTGGATGTTAAACTCCGCCTCGGGCAGTACCAAAAGCTGGGTAGTGAATGCATTTGGGAAGGAGTGGACGAAACATCGCAGTGATTTGAAGTTCCCTGAGAAATCATTTAGCCAACTATGGAAAGAAAAGAACAAAAATTCAAATAGCTAACCTGTTAGGTTTCAATTTGAAAATGAAATTATTGGCAACAGGTAACTTCATTTTCAAATTGGTACATTTTCAAATTTTCAAACAAACCGTCTGTGCTCCTCTATTGTCATACCATAACACCAAGGATTAAGTACGTAGTTGATTTCATATCGCAATATTTCCTGCACCCGTTCCAGGTTACTGCCAACGAACAGGCCTATATTGCTTCATCTGGTTTTAAGATCAATTATTCGCACCAGAGATTCACTGCAGAGGAAATTCACATCAAGCCTTGTCCCATACTTTCTGAAAGCGAAAAAAGAAGATTCCATATACATACCTTTCAGCATAAACATTACAAAGCCTTTTTTGAAACAGATGGCGATATGCGCTTCGACTTGTTCGGAGCCATATTCTACCTGCTTAGCCGCTATGAAGAATACCTCCCGCACGAAAAAGATGTGTATGGCCGCTTTGCACACCAAAGCTCCGTAGCTTATCGCGAGGAGTTCCTGCACCTGCCATTGATCAATATCTGGCTGGAAGATTTCAGGGAGTTGTGCCTGCAGAAGTTCCCGGAACTTCAGTTTACACCGGCCCAATTCCAGTTCCTGCCTACTTATGATATTGATATTGCTTGGTCTCATAAGCATAAAACCTTCAAACAGAATTTTGGTGGTATTATGCGTGCTATCCTGCAAGGCAAATGGAGTGCTGCCCGCAAACATATTAGGGTATTGAAAGGAAAAATAGAAGATCCCTTTGATGCTTACGAGTGGATGGATGAATTGCACGAGCGCTTCAACCTGCATCCTATTTTTTTCATCCTGGTAGCAGCAGAAAAGAACAAGTACGACCGCAATATTGATATTCACCACCAGGAGTTTCAAAAGTTGGTACATTCCATTGCCACAAAGAATAAAGTAGGGCTGCATCCTTCATGGGCCAGCAGTGACCACAGGGGGCTTTTGGGGAGAGAAAAAATGTATTTGGAGAAAGTAACCAACCAGCACATTCACGCCTCGCGCCAGCATTATATACGCATGTCGCTACCGCATACTTATCAATTCCTCATCGACAATGGTATTACCCACGAATACTCTATGGGGTATGGCAGTATCAATGGCTTCAGGGCATCTGTAGCCTTGCCGTTCTATTGGTACGATTTGGAGCGGGAAGAAAAAACAAATCTCATCGTGCATCCCTTCTGTTTTATGGATGCCAACGCTTATTATGAACAAAGCCTGACCGCCCAGGAAGCGCTCCAGGAAATGCTGCAGTTTTATACAGCTATAAAATCTGTCAATGGTAATATGTGCACGCTCTGGCACAACAACTTCTTAGGCACTGCCGACGAATTTGCAGGCTGGCGCGATGCTTACGAGAACTTCATTCAAATTGTCTCAGAAGGCAATTAACAGACCGATCAAAATGACGGATCTTTCGTCATTTTGATCGGTTTACCAAATAAACCCCATAAAGCGTTACCAACACGCCTGCTACAATGATGAACGTCAGCTTTTCTTCAAACAACAACCAGCCCAGCACTACGGCTACCACCGGGTTGATGTATGCATACAGGGAAACCTGCTCTACAGGCAGGTTTTGAAGACAATAGATGTAAGCAACAAAGGTGATGATTGAGCTGAAAACAGTAAGAAAAGCAATGGCTGCCCATGATTGCCAGGGTATGGCGGCCAGGGTCACGGCATTACCAGTTGCATGCGATACGGAGAAAAGCGTTACTCCGGATATCAACATTTGCAATCCCAGGCTAAAGTAGGGATTAAAGGTTGCCGCATGCTTTTTAGTATACAAGGTGCCAAAAGCCCACGTCCAGGTAGACACAATGGATATAAAGATCCCAAACCGGAAATAAGGATTCAGCAGGTCGTGCAGGTGTTCTGTAAAGATCACACAAACGCCGGCAAACCCAATTGTCAGCCCAATAATGGCTTTAGGTTTGAGCTTCGATTTGTTGGCGAACAAACCTATGATCAGCAGCCATAAAGGAAAAATGGCCCCAATAATAGCGCCCAGACCTGCAGAGATATATTTTACACCCCAGGTGGACAAGCCATTGCTCAACATGAAGTTCAATACGCTCAATACCAGGATATTTTTCCATTCCTGCCCTTTGGGCCAGGCAGTCCTGCGGGTAAGAAAAAATACAATAAAACACATCCCACCCAGGAACTGGCGTAAACCCGCCATTTGAAGTGCAGGCATATGCCGTACAGCTTCCTTCGAAGCGATCCAGGTGGTGCCCCAGAAAAAGCAAACCACAGCCAGCGCAAATAATGCCCTGGTCCGCTGACTATGATCTACAGCAATATTTTTCATGAAAGGAAAAGAGCATTTGAATTGGAGTTTGAACTATAATTTTTTGCGCAGCAAAAGTATAAATCTTTCAACCGCTCGTCTCACTTCTGTTGATGATGCCTGGTGATTGTTTACCAAAATAGAAAATATCAATAACTTGTTTTTACGGGTATATACATAGCCGCTAAGCGCCACAATTCCTGAAAGCGTCCCCGTCTTGGCATAAACAAAGCTGCTGTCAGAAGTGAAATAATTTTTCAGCGACCCCTCATTGCCTGTAGGAAATATTTCTTTAACGCGCTCCATCCCAAACTCCCTTTGTATTTTATCCAGAATGAACACAAAATCCTGCGGAGTAAACAGGTTATACCGGCTCAGGCCGGAACCATCCACCCACCTCGGCTTTTGTGGCAGATCCTTGAAATCAGTCTTCAACAGCGTATCAATGATCCGCTCATCATTCATCACTCCCAGCACCTCATTGCTCTCCATCAACAGCGACTGCTCGGCAAAGAAGTTGTCACTGCGGTGCATCATGGGTTTGAGCAGGGAGTCCGTGGGTTGAGAGTGAAGTCTTCTTTTGGGGCGTAATGAATCAACGTAATTAGGAAAAACTCTGTCACTCTTTAATGTATCGTTGAGCAACCTGGCTTCCAGGCCTAATGCTGATCCAAACCAGGCAGAAGACTGATATGGCACTTCACTATAAGTCTTGGTACTGTCAGCATCATCAATGATACTAAACTCATTGTCTGTAAAGCTCCTTTTGATAATGAATCCTTTGGTTTTATGAAAGGTGGCATTATGAAGGCTTTCACCCTTGAAATTGACCAAAGATGGTGTGATCTTAAGCTTTCCGTTATTCTGTTCAAACCTTACTAAGTTGTCATACATAGGAAAAACGCTGCGGGAAGGCATGAAAGGGTCTGCATAATCGTCCCATGACCATCCCTTGCCGTAAGTCTTGAATGCCACAACCGGGGGATGTAGATAGATCTTTTTATGATCCTGCTTCAGGTAATTGTACAGCGGATGTTTTGAAAAAGTAGTCGATAAAAAAGTAGGATCTCCATTTGCGTATACATGTATTACGGAATCGTTTTCATTGATGAAGGCTCCTGTCAGGCTATCCCCTAGGTACTTCATTGCCGCATAGCAGGTAGCGATCTTTACATTGCTGGCTGGAACAAAATATTTCTCATCCTGGTAATGATACAAATACTTCTTTTCTTCAGGACTGTAAACCGAAATCCCTGTATGCGCCGTAGTCAGAGCCTTGTTGTGAATAACCATTTCCTTTGCAGATCGATCTACCCACCGTGCAGGCCCGCAACTGCAAACTATAGCTGCAAGTATTAAAAGTATAGAATATTGTTTCATTTAAAATAAGGTTCTCAGGACCGCAAATATCCACAAACAACCCTATTCGTCATTCCAAACGTTCTCACCGCTCATCCATCTTTAAACCTTTTTTCAGAAAGCCCCTGATAATTTTGCAGACTAAAAAATTATAACTCATGAGGAATTTCATAAAAGTTCTTACAATCGGCGTTTCTGCCGCTGCTATGATGGCTTTTACCCCGCCTGGCGGTAAAAAGCCTAAGTACATCGACAAAGCCAACATGGACGCAGCTGTAAAACCCGGTGAAAACTTCTATCTTTTTGCAAACGGGGGTTGGTTAAAAAATAACCCTGTACCATCATCCAAAACACGCTGGGGCTCCTTCGATATGCTGCGGGAGGAAAGCTCAAAGCGCATGCAGACCCTGTTGCAGGAAGCTTCAAAAAAAGCTGCTACCAACTCGCGCATGCAAAAGATAGGTGATTTTTATTTGAGTGGCATGGATACTGTGGCGATTGATCAACTAGGCTATGAACCCATTAAAATCGACCTGCAGCGGATTGACGCGATCCGGAATCTGGATGATCTTCTTCAAGAAATTGCATACGAAAAAATAAGTGGAACTGGCAGCCCCTTATTTGGTTTCTTTCTTGCACAGGACCGCAAAAATGTTACCCAATATATTCCGCAATTGACACAGGGGGGAACTTCTTTACCCGACCGTGATTATTACCTGAAGAACGACGCCCGTAGCACAGCTATCCGTAAAGCCTTTGTGGACCACTTGGAAAAAATGTTCCGGTTGATCGGTGAAAGCGAGGCTGATGCAATAGCCCATGCTGCTGTGGTCATGAGAATTGAGACTGCGCTTGCAAAAGCTCAAATGAGCCGCGTCGAGATGCGCGATCCTTATAAGACGTACAATAAATTTTCTGTAAAAGATTTTAGCGCTACCACTGCTTCAATTGATTGGAGTAAGATGTTGCAACAACTCAAGCTGAATGGCGCTGATAGCTTGGTAGTCACCAATCCTTCTTTCTTTAAGTCTGTTGACGTGCTCCTGTCCGCTGTTTCCTTGCAAGACTGGAAGACTTATTTGAAATGGGGGGTACTTGATGATGCTGCAGCTTATTTAAGTATGCCTTTTGTAAAACAGAACTTTGCTATGACCCAGGTGCTGACAGGGCAAAAAGAGATAACGCCCCGTTGGCAATTCGTTAGCGGCATCATCGATGGTCAATTGGGTGATCTTCTGGGCCAACTGTACGTTGATAAATACTTCAAACCTGAAGCCAAGACCCGCATGATGGACCTGGTAAATAACCTGCAGCAAACATTTTCTGATCGCATAAGGCAACTGGATTGGATGAGTGATGAAACCAAATCAAAGGCACTTGAAAAGTTATTTGCCTTCACAAAGAAGATTGGCTATCCCGACAAATGGAAAGATTACAACTCGATCTCAATTGATAAAAATGATTTCATGGGTAATATCCATCGTACCAGCCAATGGGCCTATGATGATATGATTGCACGCTTTGGTAAGCCGGTAGATAAAACCCGTTGGGGCATGACGCCTCCGACCATCAATGCATATTACAACTCTGTAAACAATGAAATTGCATTTCCTGCCGGCATCCTGCAGTTTCCCTTCTTCGATTTTGGTGCTGATGATGCCGTAAACTATGGTGGCATTGGAGCGGCAATCGGTCATGAAATGACACATGGTTTTGACGACAATGGTAGCCAGTATGCAGCAGATGGCAATCTGAAAAACTGGTGGACAAATGATGATGAAACAAAGTTCAAGGCTAAGGCTAACCTGGTGGTAGAGCAATACAATGCATTCACTGTATTAGATACGCTTCATGTAAATGGTAAGCTGACTTTGGGAGAAAACATTGCTGACTTGGGTGGTTTAAACATTGCCTACGAAGCATTTACCAAAACAAAACAATTCAAAGAAGGTAAATCAATAGATGGATTCACCCCGGCCCAACGCTTCTTCCTGAGTTGGGCACAGGTATGGCGCAGCAACACCCTGCCTGAAGCTCAAGCTCAATTGATCCTTACCGATTCGCACTCACCAGGTATGCACCGGGCCAATGGTCCTATCGTTAATATGGAAGCTTGGTACCAGGCCTTCAACATCCAGCCCGGCGACAAAATGTATAAGGCGCCAGAGCAAAGGATCAGGATTTGGTAATCAGCATAAGAATATTCAATAAGCACAAAGCCCTCGACTTGTAAAAGTCGAGGGCTTTGTGCTCAATTTGTCGCATTCACACCTCTAAATTGTCTTATTTACACCTTATGATACATACAATCAATCACTAGATTCGCAATTGAATCAACCATACAAAACGAAAATGAGAAAGCTATCTAGTTTTACTTTCATCACTCTTGATGGTTATTATAAAGGGCAGGACCAGGATATAAGCTGGCACAAGCATGGTGCAGAAGAAGGCGAGTTTTCTGCCAAAAGCCTTAAATCAGGAAACATCCTTTTGTTCGGACGCACCACCTACGAAATGATGGCAAGTTACTGGCCAACCCAAATGGCAATGGATTCTTTTCCGTTAGTAGCAGAAGGAATGAATAAAGCAGAGAAGATTGTTTTTTCCCGGACACTCCAAAAAGCCAATTGGGAGCATACAAGGATCATCAGTGAAAACATAATTGACGCGGTTCAAAAGTTAAAGCAGCAAGGGGCAAATGACATGACACTTTTAGGCAGCGGAAGTATTCTGAGACAACTTGCAGAAGCGGGCTTGATTGATGAATACCAGGTGATGATCGATCCTGTCGCAATAGGCAGCGGAACTCCAATTTTCCAAAACCTCAACCATCAAATCGATCTGAAACTAATCAATACCAGGACATTCAAAAGCGGAGTAATACTGCTGTCTTATCAACCTGCTTAGCAAAAACAGAAGATAAAATAAAAAGCCCTCAACTATTCTAAAGTTGAGGGCTTTTTATTAAATGAATATTATAAAGCCCAGGCTTTGCAGCGCTGCCCTCTCTGCCTAAGGCGGACCGGGGGCAGGGGGTAGTATTTACGGCCGCTCCTGCGCCCTCAACCACCTTTCCGGTATCTCATTATTACTCGCCAGTAAATAATCCTTATACGAGCACGCAATGATCTGCTTATCCGGCAACTGCATCCACCATCGTCCTGTCTTCTTACTCTGCAGGAATATCGTTTCTACCTCCGCAAAAGCCGTGTGATATTCATTAAAGTATTGACGTTCATCCGTCCTCGCTTCTTTCTTACTGCGACTCCTGCCATCCATCAGGTACCAGAGCATATGGCTGATCTGCTTAGCAGTCAGTTCATATTGATCCTTTTCCGGTTGAAAACCATAAATCCCAATTGTACTCATGTGTGTGCTCATGCCTGCATACTGCATCAGCGTACAAGCTTCTTCTCCATTCAACCCATTAGGGGTAAGCGAGTTAGCCGGGGCAAACGCATGGGCAATAGCCGCAATGTCAAATGAAAGCATATGCGAGTGACGCAGCACAGGCTCCATCTCCGAAATGTTTTCTTTTACAACACCTACGCGGAAGCAGTCAAACCGCAGTTTGTCCATGGTTTCCAGCATGCGCGGGTGTACCATATAACTTTGGAAGCCAATGTGGTTGTAATGATTCATGTAGTTGGGTTCGCTCGTCAGTATTTCCAACAGGAATTTATCGCTACGGAGAGGCGAATCCATATTAATGTCGATCTGGGCATCGATACCGGCTGCATCGATCAGCAATTTCTTATCAGCAAAAGCCTGGTATTGCGCCATCGTAAGATCGTGCGATCCTCCCAGTACCACAACCATTTTCCCTGCATCCATCAATTCCTGTAGCACCATCTTCAGGGCCGCATAGGTATCTGATATGCTCTTCCCGGTACGCACATTCCCAATATCCGCCAGCTTGATATCGTTATGCCAGTGATACAGTTTGTAAAACTCGCTGCGGATCGCATCAGCAGCCGTACTCTCCGAAAAATTTCCGCTACCCCTTTGATCTTTGCAGCCCACAAACACAATATCAGCCTCTTCAAGATCAGGAAGTCCCTCTTCATAAATTTCAATGGATTTGCCAATCTGCTTTTCCGAATAACCCATATCATTCGAAATCACATGCTTATTAATCGGCTCCAAAAAATCAGTTAATGTATCGTATGACATAACCGCAAATGTAATGGTGGAACGACGAATAATCCGAATCATTCATCATTCTCAACGTTCCATTCCGTATGAAACACGCCCTCCCTGTCAATACGTTGGTAGGTATGCGCCCCGAAGTAATCTCTTTGGGCCTGGATAAGGTTGGTTGACATGCGTTCACTAACGTAGGAATCAAAATATGCCAGGGCACTTCCCAAAGCAGAAAGTGGGATTTTCGCCTTAATAGCTTGTGCAATAACTTCCCGGATGCTTTCCTCCCGGTTTTTGAGCAGGTCGGCAATATCTTTATCCAGGAGGAGATTAGGTAATTGAGGCTCTTTTTCAAAAGCAGCGGTAAAGTTGCCCAGGAGGGCAGAGCGGATGATACAGCCAGCCTTCCAAACCTGTATCACTGATGGCAGCGGTATGTTCATCTTCAATTCCACCGATGCTTTTGCCAGCATGCTCAGGCCTTGTGCATATGCGATGGCAAAGCCAAACGCTAGCGTATTTTCCAGCGCGGTAACCAGCTCATTCGTAAACTCAATTTTACCGGTAGCTGAACCGTAAACCTTTGCTGCTTTCACCCTTTGTTCTTTGTAAACAGACAGGTTTCTTGCTGCCACAGCAGCATCAATAGAAGGAATGGCCACAGGCAAGTCCAGGGCTTCCTGCGAAGTCCATTTCCCGGTACCTTTTGAACCTGCCTGGTCAAGGATCATATCGACCAGGAAATGATTCGTTTCCGCATCTTTGGTTTTAAATACATCAGCGCTAATGTGGATGAGGAAGGATTGCAGCTGTCCTTCGTTCCAATGCTGAAAAATATGGTGCAACTGCTCATTGCTGATGCCGGCTCCGCGGTGAAGCACATCATACACTTCGCTGATCATCTGCATCATAGCATATTCGATGCCGTTATGCACCATTTTTACATAATGTCCCGCAGCCCCGTGACCCATATAGGCTACGCATGGCGTATCACCTGCTTTGGCAGCAACAGACTCCAGAATCGGCTTCAGGTACTGGTAAGCTTCTTGATCGCCACCCGGCATCATGCTGGGGCCAAGCCTGGCCCCAAGCTCGCCACCGGAAATGCCCATTCCAAAAAAATGGATGCCTTTATCTTGCAGTCTATGGACACGCTCCAGTGTGTCCCTGTAAAAAGAATTGCCACCATCAATCACAATATCACCTTCTTCAAGGTAGGGAAGCAGGCTCTCGATCACCGCGTCTACAGCTTTGCCAGCCGGTACAAGCATCATCATTTTGCGTGGTTTTTTCAGCGAAAGCACCATCTCGGCCATGGTACCTACCCCCTTGACCACAGTATCAGGATTGGCTGCGGCCTCCAACGCTTGGCACCGTTCCTGTTTCAGGTCAAAGCCAATGGCTGCAAAACCATGATCTGCCATATTCAGCAATAAATTACTACCCATCACCCCAAGCCCAATCATTCCAAAGTCGAAATTCGCTTCCATATGTGTTGTGTTAAAAGGTGAAAATGTGATCTGGTGATTCTGCCCGCTCCCTTATGATTAATTCTGCGGCATTACTGGTGCTGGTGTAGGAGGGGGCGGTGAAGCTGCTTGTGTTTTTTGCCCATTACCCTGTCCTTGAGGTCCTTTGGCAGGCCACTTGCCTGGGTGCGCTTTACCATTGTGACAGGTATAGCAGGTCATTTCCAGGTCAGCCTCCAGGCTTTTAATATTTTTAACATCAAAGTATTTCTGGTTGATCTTCTTGGTCATACGCATCATATCGCGGGCGACCCCTTTATTTTCATTTGCATCTGATGCAAAGTCCATGCTCTTCTGGGCCTCATTGTAAACATGGCAGTAGTTACATTTTACGCCCAACGATCCTGTAAAATGGTGCATCACGCTATCCATCTGTTGTTTGTTGATGTTCTTTGGCAGCACCTTCAGGTTCTTATAGCGAGGTTCATCGGCCTTTGTGAAGGCAAACGAAAGAGCGATCATCCCAGCAAATGCACTAACAATTAAAGCAGTTTTCTTCATCGAGGTTTTTTAAGAGGTGAATATATTAAAAATGTCGCTTTGACTGTTTCTGTTGAGGTAATTATTTGTATAGAACAAAACGCCCCGCACTCCTATACTGCATGAATGAGCATTTGTTGTTACCATTTACCTTGCTTTCTTTCGTAGATATACAATAGGTCGTATTCAACTGAAGGTTCAACCATTTCAGCGACATGAAAGATGGCAACTGTTCCATTCCTAATAAAAACTGGTTGACTATAATGGAAATACTTGTTGGCAAAGTTTCGCTTTATGTTTTGTTGTTGCCCAATTTGCATGAGCCCATCCGTATTGCTCGACTGAAAATAACAAAAACGCCCTACTTCCTTCCACACCCTCTGCTAAATCCGCAATACTTCTAAACCAGCCAACTCCTTTCCAACAACATCAACCACCTCAAGCCCCACAGCCTCTTCTTTCTTCCATACCACCTTCCAGGCTCCCACCTGCCCCCAACCCTTCAGCCTACCAGTATCCCCCATGAACCATTCCCCCTTCACCACTTTCACATCAGCTATTTCCCTTCTGCCTGTGCTCATCATCCCCCTCACTGCCAGCTGCTTCCTCAGCCACTGCTTGTCCCCCTGCATCCTCATGTACAACCGGATGGCAGCCTGGTAGACATGCTTCCGCTTCTTCCTGGGCAGGGTCTTTCGGAAGGCCTCCTTCCTTTCCGCATCCGAGAGGATCCACTGGGCATAGACCACCGCCTCCTTAAACAAATCCCTCCTTACCCGCTGCTTTTCAGAGGCTACTATGCCACTCATGTCCGGGTACTTGGTGATCACGATCCTTTTTTTCCACTTCTTTTTCTTGTTCCCCCTATAGTGCTTCACCACAAAGCACTTCCCAATACTGCCTCGGATGATGCCCAGCAGCAGCCGGGACATCACCTTGCCATCCACCACCAAGCGGGTCCTGTTGTCAATGTAAAGCTGTTTCATCTTTTTCATTTACTCCCTAAAGCTAGGGCTGCCCATCTACACCTCCAACCCCTCTGGCCGTTTTGGCAGCAAATGGCAGGAAATGACCGCTTTTGTCCGCCCCAACTCCAGCTTCCGAGTAGGGATCCTTCGTACCTCAAGTATACCTGAAGCATACCATCAGTATACCTAGAGTAGGGCAAGGGTATGCCTCCTTCGTTCCTGAACCTCAAAAAAGCATCTTTCTTCCCCTTACCTCTTCTCCCTATAAAACCCCGACTCCTCTATCCCTTTATTCGACATTTTTCATTCGAATCATTCGTCATTCTAATCCCTCCTCCCCAAACCCAAATTCAGACTTAACAAATTCTGCTGGATAACAATGCTTACCTTTGCAGACTCAAAAGTCCTGTCAGGCTCTATGCCTGGTAGGTCTTTCTGTCAAATCTTAGTAATAATGGAAACAACAACTGCAACTAATATAACCCTTACACCCAAAGATTTTGCCACTGACCAGGAGGTACGCTGGTGCCCTGGCTGCGGTGACTACTCTATCCTGGCCCAGGTGCAAAAGGTAATGCCTACCCTGGGCATACCCCGTGAGAACATTGCGATCATTTCAGGTATTGGTTGCTCTTCCCGCTTCCCGTACTACATGAACACCTATGGCATGCACTCGATCCACGGTAGGGCTACAGCAATTGCCAGCGGTTTAAAGGCTGCCCGCCCCGATCTGAGCGTTTGGATCGTTACTGGTGACGGTGACGGCCTGAGCATCGGTGGTAACCACATGATCCACTTGTTGCGCCGCAACTTCGACGTCAACGTATTGCTCTTCAATAACCAGATCTACGGCTTAACGAAAGGTCAATATTCGCCTACTTCGGAGGAAAGCAAGGTTACAAAATCTTCCCCTATGGGCTCCATCGACCATCCGTTCAATCCATTGGCTCTGGCCCTGGGTGCTGATGCCACTTTCGTTGCCCGTAGTATGGACCGTGATCCCAAGCACTTGCAGGCAATGTTGTTAAGAACACATGAACACAGGGGTGCTTCTTTCCTTGAGATCTATCAAAACTGTAACATCTTCAATGATGGTGCTTTTGAGATCTTTACCGAAAAGTCTTCCAAAGCAGATGAAACCATCTTCCTGGAACAGGGACAACCGCTGATCTTTGGTGCCAACCGAGATAAAGGTATCCGCCTGGATGGCTTCAAGCCACAGGTTGTAAACCTGAACGAGGGCTTTAGTGCCGACGACTTGTGGGTACATGACGAAGCTGATATTTATAAGGCTCAGATCCTGACCCGCATATTCGAAGATCCAAAGAGTGAGCACCACCTGCCTCGTCCGTTTGGTGTGTTCTACCAGGCAATCAGGCCTTGCTACGAGGACATGTTACAACAGCAAATTTCCATTGCCAAAGAAAAGAAAGCCGCCGACCTCGACAAGCTGCTAAAGGGCAATGAGGTGTGGGAAATTGCTTAAGTGCATTCAAGATAAAAGAAGAATAGAGGCCCAGAGGCCTCTATTCTTCTTTTATAATATCGACCTGCTCCAGCCCCCTCCTGGCCGGGCCCGTCAATAGCTCCCCTTCCGCTGAAAACCGTGAACCATGACAAGGGCAGTCCCAGCTTTTCTCAGCACTGTTCCAGCCAACCATACATTTAGCATGCGGACAAACGGGATTGACTGCATATAGTTTCCCCTTTTCATCTTTATACAAGGCAATTGAATCTCCATCGTACTTTACCACCCTGGCTTCACCAGGTGCCAGGTCGGCGATCTCCTGTATATCGCTTTGACCAAAGCGCTTTCCAAAAAACTGGACTACTACATCGGCAGCTTCCTTTACAAAGTTGGTAAAGCCTGCCACCGGCTTCACACGGCCCGGGGCAAACAGGTGGCCATAAGGGCTGGTACCGTCTACTATCAAATCTGTTAGTGTAATAGCTGCGATATGACTATAGGTAATTCCATTACCACCAAAGCCTGTAGCGACAAAGACGTTCTCCGGATTACCAGGTAGGTGGCCAATATAGGCCAGCCCATCACTAGGCTCAAAATATTGCGATGACCACCTGAAGGCAATCTTGTCTATATTGTAATATTTGCGCAGATAACTTTCCAGCCTCATGAAACAAGCTTCTGTATTGCTCTCGTGTGCTGTCTTATGATCTTCTCCTCCTGCAATCAAATAACGAACACCATCTACTTCCTGGGTGCGGTAATAATGGTATGGATCGTACATATCATAAGCAAGTCCATTGGGGTAATTGCCATCTTTCAAGGTAACTGCCATTGCATAACTCCGGTAAGGCGCACAACGGAAGTGGAGCAGGTTCACACCAGGTGGAATATGGGTGGCATAAATTAAATTTCTTGTTTTCAGTTGCCCACGGTTGGTGTCAATGTCCAATACTTCCTTGCCATCTACATTTTCTACCAGGCATTCTTGCATGATAACGCCACCTGCCGCCTCGAAAGCTTTTGCCAAAGCATAAACATAACGGGAGGGATGTATCTGTGCCTGTCCGCTATACACAATCGCGCTCTCAAATTCTATTGGCACTGGTATTTGATCTGTATATGCTACTGCAACCCCGGCTTGCTGTGAGGCTTCAAAGATCTTTTGTAAATGTTCGGTTTGCTTTTCATTTGTTGAATACAAAAAACCATCCTTTTCCTCGTAGCCGCAATCAATGTTATACTCTCTAATGTGCTGTTTGAAAAGGTCCAGTGCTTGCCTGGTTGCGCGGCCAACCAGTTGGGTACCATGTTCCCCAAAGTCGCTCCTGATCTTATCATAGTTAGCATCAAGGAAAGTGTTCAGATGAGCTGTAGTGCCACCGGTAGTACCAAAACACAAATTATGTGCTTCTGCAACCAGGCATGACTTGCCTGCCTTTTGCAGCAGCAATGCTGTGGTAATACCGGTTATGCCACCTCCAGCAATTACTACATCGTAAGTTTTGTTTGCGTCATATGAATTGGTGGGTTGATAATCTGGCTGGTTGTTTTGCCAGAGGCTCGTACAGGCGCCATCTCTTTTCATAAAAGCAATTTTAAAGAGTAGTAAAAATTTAATGCCGGGCGTACCGCATTATTCCCACCTGTCTTCCTCTGGAATATCAGAGTTGCTTTTAGAAAACATCTTCTTGTAATATTCTTTTTGCTCCTGCCGCTCTATGAGTAAGTTGGCAATAAGGATACCTGCATCTGCCTGTGGGCAATCGAGAAGCATTTTTTTTAACTTGTTCTCATCAACATCAACACGGTATAATATGCGTATGAGTCTTTCAAAATCATGAACAATCAGGTCGTTAATCACCAATGCTAGCTGCTGTAAGTTTTCTTCCTTATTTGTAGCAGGTAACACAGCATTCTGCAACAGTGCAATCATTTTTTCTTCATTAGAAATACTCATGTTGATTGTTTATTATTGACAAGCAAAGCTACCCTAATATTTTTCGATGACGCCTAGTCCAAACAATGCAAAGTCATATTTCGTTGGGTCGTCCTTGTCTAGCTTTCTAAGGTTTGCTGTTAACTCTAATGCCGCCAGCCAGTCCGTTTGAGGTCTTGTTAATAACTGAAAACGCTTTGCTACACGTGCTACATGCAAATCCACAGGGCAAACCAGTTGGTCTGGAGCGATCTGTTTCCAGATGCCAAAGTCAACACCACAATTGTCCTGGCGAACCATCCACCTAAGGTACATATTCAACCGCTTGCAGGCAGAATTCTTAAAAGGTGCAGCTATATGTTTCTGTGTGCGTACTGGTGCATCTGGCAGGCTGAAGAAATAGCGGTGAAAACCATTCAATGCATTTTCAATAGTAACATCGGTAGGAGTCATCCATTGGGAAAATGCAGTTTCAAGCGAGTCATGTTGCGAGTAATGATAGTGCAGAAATTCTACAAAATATAACAGGTCTGTATCATTAAAAGTTCGGTGTTTGAATCCCATTAAACTTTTCAATCCTTCTTCATCCAGGTGTAGGCAGAATTCATAGGGGCTATTGTCCATCCGCTGCATCAGTTCCTTACACTTTCCGATGATCATCTTACGGTTACCCCAGGCGAATATTGCAGCAAAGAAACCTGCAATCTCAATGTCTTGCTTTCTGCTATACAAGTGAGGGATAGAAATGGGATCGGCTTCAATAAATGCCTCCGTATTATACGCTTCCGCTTTCTTATTCAGGAAATCTGCCAGTTGGTTATTCACTCGCCAAAACTAATAAACCTAAACGGGTTGCAATACACTAACCTTCTGTTTCCGTAAATACTCAAAAAGATAAGGATAGTGATCTGCTCCCGTAATCACAACGATTGTTTGACCAGCATACCTGTTCACCAGTTCGCTTAATCGTTCCTGCATCTTCTGGTTGCGTAGGTCATAAAACTTTGGCAGTTCTTCATAATCGCTGTTTTGCAATTGTAAGTTCAGGCAGTTGTAATACTCTTTGATGAATATGGATTCGTTACTTTGAAGGATACCTTTCAGAGAACTACTTTGTAGTGTTTTCATCCTTTCGTTTGTATAAACATCGCAGGCTTTTAGTTTCCTTGTGTAAATGCTGTCGGCATTCAGTTTCCTTTGCAATGCCTTGATTTGCGATTGGTTTTCCCAATAACGATCAGGGATTGTTTTCCCTTCCAAATCAGCGCCCAACCAGTCAAATCCTTCTATGGTAGTTTTAGGGAACCAATACCGCATCATCCACATTTCATAAGGATAATTTTTCTTCAGGTAACTTGTATCAGAAGCAACATCTTCTCTTCTCATTTCCACCGCAATGACATCAGGCTTAATCTTTTGAACAATAGCTTTCAAATGATCATAAGTGTATTGTTGATTGGTTTTATGAAGATTATGCAATGCCGGTATCAAATAAACCTTCTGTGAAAAAGCTGTTGCCAGCACGATGCTGGCAACAATTAATAAAATTGACTTTTTATAATTCATCGTAGACTGCTAATTATTTATTGCTTATGCTTATTCGTCGTTCCCTTCTGCAGGTATTGCACTGCCGGTTATTGCAAAACTAATGGGTTGTCCTGTGCTTTCTCTATCCAATCCCCATCGAAAAATTGACAAGTAGGTTTCCTCATAGCTTTCCTGAAAATTCAATGATCTTTTCTGCAAACCATTGCGGCTCTTCCTGGAATGGTGCATGTCCTCCAATGTAGTGCACTACTGTTTGTTTTGGAAAATGAAAACTTTGATAGTGTTCAGGCCCGATTGCAAAATCATGATCGCCTGTCATCACCAATACAGGACACTTGATCCGGGATGTTAAAGGAGTAAAATCTTTAAAGTAATCTTGCACACCCCAGACTTTATTACCAAACTCCCAATTGAAGTCTTTTATAGAGAGTGTTACTGAATCACTATACTTTTTTTCATACGCATTACGGAACATCAATTTGTACCAAAGATTTTGTTCTGTAAGTTTTTGATGCACCATACCTACCCGCTCCATCAATGGTTTAGCAGTGTCTCTGTATACTGCCTGATCTTTTAAATCCAATATTTTCAACCCATTGTTGATGTGACTCATCATGGAGAGTGGCATGTTCAAAGTACAATTAATTAACATCAGAGAGGTAATTGATTGCGGATACTGTTGGGCATAGTTTGTCACCAGGATCCCTGCAAAGGAATGTCCCATTACTGCCCATTTCTGATAATGAAGAGCTGTTCTTAATTCTTCTATATCTTTTAGCATTCTGGCCAGTGAATAATCCCCATCTTTAGCCGAGCCAGAGCGTCCGCTGCCTCTTTGGTCGAAGTAGACCATCTTCATTTTCTCTTCGATCATCTGTGCTCCCGGCATTACTTCGTAGTAATAACTGGTTGAACCGGGGCCCCCGTGAACAAACACGCATGGCTTGCCTTGTCCGGCTATTCGTACAAAAAGACGCGTACTATCAGAAGTAGTAAAGTAAAAAGTAGAATCCTGTGCAAAAGAAATAATCGTTAAAGCTATGGTTAAAGAGAGCAAAACAAACTTTTTCATGTACCCTGTATTTGTTTAGTGTACATCCTATGACTACGACTCAAATGAACATGTTACAGGGAAAAATAAAAAAGCCCCGCAGGATTGCTCCCACGAGGCTCGTTCATATAATTGATTAATTTTCTTACCAACCCAACAACCATGCAAACACTAGTGGCGCTACAATTGTAGCATCACTTTCGATGATATACTTAGGCGTATGGATGTCCAGTTTACCCCAGGTGATCTTTTCATTTGGGTGTGCTCCGGAGTAAGAACCATAAGAAGTAGTTGAATCAGATATCTGGCAAAAATAGCTCCAGAAAGGAATTTCATGCATTTCCAGGTCCTGGTACATCATGGGCACCACGCAAATTGGGAAATCGCCGGCAATGCCACCACCGAGCTGGAAGAAGCCAATGCCTTTACCAGCGCTGTTGTCTTTATAGTAGTTGGCTAGCCACACCATATATTCAATACCGCTCTTCATGGTGCTTGCCTTCAGTTCTCCTTTGTATACATACGATGCAAAGATGTTACCCATGGTGCTGTCTTCCCACCCACCTACAACAATTGGCAGGTTCTTCTCTGCTGCAGCAATCATCCAGCTATCTTTCTCATCAATCTGGTAGTGTTCTTTCATGACACCACTCAGTAACAATTTGTACATGTATTCATGAGGGAAATAGCGCTCACCTTTTTCGTCAGCCTCTTTCCAGATTTGATGTATGTGTTTTTGGATTCTGCGGAAGGCCTCTTCTTCAGGAATACAGGTGTCTGTCACGCGGTTCAGGCCACGCTCCAGTAAATCCCACTCCTGTTCTGGTGTCAGGTCTCTCCAGTTGGGAATACGTTCGTAGTGGTTGTGCGCCACCAGGTTCATGATATCTTCTTCAAGGTTGGCGCCTGTACACGAAATAATCTGCACTTTATCCTGGCGGATCATCTCTGCAAGAGATATACCTAACTCTGCAGTGCTCATGGCTCCAGCCAATGTGATCATCATTTTACCACCTTCCAGCAAATGTTTTTCATAGCCTTTTGCTGCATCCACCAAAGCCGCTGCATTAAAATGGCGGTAATGGTGCTCTATAAATTGTGAAACCGGACCTTTACTCATATCTTAAAAAATTGAGCAGCAAAAATAATGAGAGTTTGGAGTTGTCCGGTAGTAATATCCGCTTATAAATGTTTATTTAACTCCAAACTCAGGCATTATTTGCTTTCCTTTTGCTGTACACTCCACCCGGCATGGCTATACGACTTTAAAACAACTTTCGTATCTGAATTCTCAAGTGTTACATAATAGTCCGTACCATTAACGCCTGATTCTTCATACAGATTCGAGATCCAGTAGTTGACATATTTGTTCTTGATCTCAGCCTGTAGTAAAAGGGGGAGTTGGAAAGAACTGATGTTGCGGACAACAAATAATAATGTACCCTGCTTGTCGTAGTAAGCTGTAATTTGTTGCGCAGCTAAATAGAATTGAACTTTATACCTGTCTTCAGAAACAGACCAGTTGGCTTCTGTTGCATCTTTGAATGTGCGGTGAAAAGACTTGATGACCGCTGGGTTGATGTCGTCTGTGGCAAAACTATTGTTTGCAAATAATGAAGAAATAACTGTAAGAATGATGAACAAGGATTTCATAAACTTAAATATTTAGTGGTTTTGGATGAATGCCATTTGTTGTTCTGACGATTCAAAGGTAGATTGAGTTACAGGCGGGTTCAATCGAATTATGACATATGGTTCCTTGTGTTAAATAGATTAACATCACATGCCATTGATCATTTACCAGTGAAGTTCATTCCAATTTCAAATGCTGCTTTCCATAACATCATCCTCAATTTTACATTTTCACATTTTTATTTCAGCGCATTATCACATTAGCTCATTAGCTTTACTCATGAACTTCCTCGCACACGCATATTTATCGTTCAGGCAGAAGGAGATCCTGGCCGGGAATATGATGTCTGATTTCGTGAAGGGGAATGCTCAATATGACTTTCCTGAAAGTATCCGGAAGGGAATAATACTGCACCGGAAAATAGATGAGTTCACTGATACGCATGTGGTCACACAACGGGCAAAAGAAGTATTCAGACCGCATTATCGCCTCTACAGTGCGCCAATTGTTGATATCATTTATGATCATTACCTGGCAAACGATACTCAAATATTTCCAGGCAACACCCTCTATCAGTTTACACAAACTACTTATGATACATTAGAGGAATTTGCTGTTTATATGCCCCTGCGCTTCGCTCAGATGTTTGCCTACATGAAATCTGAAAACTGGCTTTGGAATTACAGGAAGACCGGGGGCATTGAAAAAAGCCTGCGGGGATTGATTCGCCGTTCTACTTTTGTTAGTGACAGCGAAACGGCATGCAGGCTGTTCCTGGAGAACTACAATGAACTCCAACTGTGCTATGATGCTTTTTTTTCAGATGTTAAACTATTTACAAAACAGCAGCTGGACATACTGAATGCATAACTGGTTTCGTCTCCTTTTTTAGGAAAAGTTATTTTTGCGCCCTTATTGCAACACTATGAAAAAACTCCTTTTCGTATTTATTGTTAGTTCAATTAGTTCCATTTGTTTTGCTCAGTCCAATGGAAATGGCAGTAAAATGCCTCCGCTTGATAAGTCTCCTATGGATATGTCTTATTTTCCTGTGGACTATCCTGTTCTGAGAATACAGGATAAAGCAACGGAACCCCTGGTATGCAGGGTTATTTATAGCCGGCCGCAGAAAAATAACCGGACAGTGTTTGGCGAACTGGTTGAATACAACAAAGTTTGGCGCCTTGGTGCAAATGAGGCTACTGAGATCGAGTTTTTCAGGGACGTTAAAATTGATGGTAAAAAGGTGCCCAAGGGCAAATACACAATCTATGCGATACCTACGCCTAATGATTGGACCATTATAATAAATAAGGAAACCGATATCTGGGGCGCCTTCCACTATGATGAAAAGAAAGACTTGTTAAGGGTGAAGTTGCCTGTAAAAAAGTCATCCGAGCCTTTGGAGCCTTTCTGTATTGCATTTGAAAAGGCAAATGGCGGTGCAAATATGAATATTGGTTGGGATACAGATTTGGTTTCTTTGCCCATAAGCACAAAGTAATCTGCCCATTCCCCGAAAGAGCGTTTAGAAGTACGGCGCAACCTTTTACATTTGCAATCATTAAAATCATATAATCAGCGGTTCATGCAATTTTTTTTCACGATCGCATTTCTTTTTTTACTAGCCGGTTGCAGCAATGAAAGTAAGGGTGGCGGCGAAAAAGTGATGATCAATACACGGAAGGATACGCACCTGGTAAAAAAAGAAGCCATAAATCCGTATGCTTCTATCGATATCTCTCCAATGGATATCAGTTATTTCCCGGAAGATTACCCGATCCTCAAAATGTCAGGAAAAGTATCTGCTTTGCCTCTGGCAAGAGTTATCTATAGCCGTCCTCACCGCCAGGGACGAAAGATCTTTGGAGCGCTTTTAAAGTATGGTGAGCCCTGGAGACTGGGCGCTAATGAAGCTACCGAAATCGAGTTTTTCCAACCTGTTTCTATTCAAGGTAAATCAATAAGAAAGGGCCGTTATGTGGTGTATTGCATTCCTGACACGAACAAATGGACCATTGTTTTAAATACCAATTTGTTTAGCTGGGGTTTAAAGCCTGATCCAAAGTACGATGTTGCAAAGTTTGAAGCTACAGCGCATCAAGCTCCCTCGAATATCGAATACTTTACCATGGTCTTTCAAAAAACAGCTACCGGGGCAGACCTCCTCATGGCCTGGGATGATGTAACTGCCCGACTGCCGATCGTTTTTAAGAAGTGAGGGGCAATGAGCAATTGGTGATGGGAGCATGACAGAGGATACTTAATTTCACCATATAAGAGTAATCTAATGTGCGGCATAGCTGGCATATTCTCCAACAATAATCTATTACAAAGAATAGGGGCCGCAACGGCTTGCCTGCAACACCGCGGTCCTGAAGATCATGGCATTTATAGCAATGTCCATAACACTTTGGCTCTTGGACATTCCCGCCTTTGCATTATCGATCGCACTGCGGCTGCCCGCCAACCGCTTACCTATCAAAGCCGGTACACCATTGTACATAATGGAGAGTTATATAACTACCTGGAAGTAAAGAAAGGATTAGAGTCGCGGGGATATGGCTTCCATTCGCAGTCAGATACAGAAGTGATGGCTGCTGCCTATGCTGCTTATGGAAAGGAGTGCCTGCAACATTTCGATGGCGCTTTTGCTTTTGCAATATGGGATCAGCAAGAACAGGTTTTATTTGCCGCAAGAGACCGGTTTGGCGAAAAACCGTTTTACTTCTTTTACAATGAAGACGAGTTCCTGTTTGCCTCTGAAATGAAAGCCCTCTGGCAGGCCGGTGTGCCCAAAGAGGTAAACCAAAAGATGTTGTATAACTATCTTACCATTGGTTACACCTCCAATCCATTCAACCCCCAAGAGACATTTTATAATAATATACAGAAGCTGCCGGCGGCATCCTGCCTCACTTTCGCCATGCAAACGCATGAACTGTCTATTGAAAACTATTGGCAGGTGGATGCTGAAGTGAATACTGGGATTGGTGAAGCGACTGCAGTAGAGCAATTTAACTTTCTGCTGACGGAATCCATTCATAAGCGCCTGCGTAGTGATGTGCCCATTGGCACAAGTTTGAGCGGCGGGTTGGATAGTTCTTCTATAGTTGCATTTTCTGCCCAGATACCTTCAAAGCAGTACACGCATCAGTGCTTTACAGCTGTTTTTGATGGATTCGAAAAAGATGAGAGGCAGTATGCACAGGCTGTAGCTGCGGAATACGATTTACACCAACACCTGGTGCGTGTTGATGCTGACGACCTGGTAAAGGAAATGGATCAACTGATGCTGCACCAGGAGGAGCCTGTGGGTTCTTCAAGCGTTCTGGCCCAGTACAAGGTGTATGAAGCGGCCAAAGCTGCAGGAATTACTGTATTGCTGGACGGGCAGGGAGCAGATGAAGTGCTGGCTGGCTATCACAAATATTACCACTGGTACTGGCAGGAACTGTATGCAAAGAAAAGACTGGCTTCAAGTGGCGAGCTGAAAGCTGTAAGAGCATTAGGCGTAAATGAGCTATTTGGGGTGAAGAATAAAGCCTTTGCGCTCTTTCCTCACTTTGCGGCTTCGCTGTTGCAAAACAGTAAAGCTAAGAAGGCTTCAAGACAGCCAGGTCTAAACCCTGACTTCGCGGCTGATCACAAAAAAGACTTTTATTATAGCCTGCCCGCACAACTGGACCTGAATGGAGTTCTGTACTTCAACACCTTTGTTTATGGCCTGGAAGAACTGCTGCGATATGCGGACCGAAACAGTATGGCCCATGCTGTAGAAGTAAGATTGCCTTTTTTAAATCACCAGTTGGTGGAATTCTTATTCTCGCTACCGCCCCAGTTTAAAATACATAGGGGTTGGACAAAATGGTTGCTGCGCCAATCGGTTCAGTCTTTACTGCCGGCACAGATTGTCTGGCGGGCTGAAAAGGTTGGTTTCGAGCCACCTCAGAAAGCATGGATGCAAAACCCTATGGTGCAGGAAAAGATCCAGGAAGCCAAAAAACTGCTCGTTTCCAAGGATGTTCTCTCCAAAACTGTACTGCAACAACCTATAGTTCCCGCAGATGCGCATGCTGCCAATAACCTTGACTGGCGCTATTGGTCCGCTTCGTATTTGTTCCGGTAGAAGGCGGTGTCAGTTTGAAAGGAGAGATGTGCACGGAACTCCTAAGGGGTGATGTAAGAAAGACGGACTTACATTTGCATCTTAATTCCAAAAACATGAAACCAGGCACTAAGTTTATACACGCAGGCGCAGAACCAGATCCAAGCACAGGCGCGATTATGACTCCCATCTTTCAAACTTCTACTTATGTTCAGTCTGCACCCGGGAAACATAAGGGGTATGAGTATGCACGTTCGCAAAACCCTACCCGTAAAGCACTGGAAGAAGCCCTGGCCCAAATAGAGAATGGCAAGTATGGCCTGGCTTTCAGCAGCGGTGTGGCGGCAACTGACGCTGTAATCAAATTGTTGTCTACCGGAGATGAGGTGATAGCCGGTAACGATATGTACGGGGGGACCTATCGCTTATTTTCAAAGGTATTTGAGCGGTTTGGGATCAAGTTTCATTATGTAGATCAGTTTAATATAGACAATATAGCAGCGGTTATTAACCAGAATACAAAGCTCATCTGGACAGAAACTCCTACCAACCCCCTGATGAATGTAGCCGATATTGCTGCTATTTCCGCACTGGCCAAGCAGAATGATATCCTGCTTTGTGTGGACAATACGTTTGCTTCGCCCTACCTGCAAAACCCACTTGACCTGGGCGCCGATATCGTGATGCACTCTTCCACCAAATACCTGGGCGGGCACAGTGATGTGATTCAGGGCGCATTGGTTATGAATGATCCTGCACTGCGCGAGCAATTATACTTTATCCAAAAGAGCTGCGGTGCCGTACCGGGTCCTATGGATTGCTTCTTGGTAATGAGAGGGATTAAAACCTTGCACGTACGCATGCAGCGTCATTGCGAGAATGGAGATAAGATCGCACATTACCTGCGCAATCATCCGGCTGTTGCCAAAGTTTATTGGTGTGGCTTTGAAGACCATCATGGTTATCACATTGCAAAGAAGCAAATGCGTGGCTTTGGAGGTATGATGAGTTTTACCCTCAAGGATGACAGCGTTGAGAATGCAATGCGGGTATTATCCTCCACCAAACTGTTTTCACTAGCTGAAAGCCTGGGCGGTGTTGAGTCGCTGATTAACCACCCGGCTTCCATGACCCATGCTTCTATACCAAGGGAAGAAAGAATCAAAAATGGTCTGACAGATTCGCTCATCCGCCTGAGTGTAGGTATTGAAGATGTAGAAGACCTGATTGAAGATTTGAAAATGGCTATTGGATAGATTAGAATATTCTGCTAAAAATAAAGGCGGAGCACTTACTCCGCCTTTGTTATTTCTAGTGAAATGATTATATACATCCAATCTTATTCACCCTGTTGGCGTGTCTGCCGCCTTCGAATTCTGTCCCGAGGAAGGTAGAGATCATTTGCAGTGCATCGTCTGTAGAAACATAACGGGCCGGAATGCAAATAATGTTGGCATTATTGTGCTGGCGTGCCAGGGCAGCGATTTCATCCTGCCAGGTAATGGCAGCACGTACGCCCTGGTGTTTATTGGCGGTAATGGCCACACCATTGGCACTGCCGCAAACCAGGATACCCACAGCTGCTTCACCGCTGTTAACAGCACTGGCTACAGGGTGTGCAAAATCCGGATAGTCAACAGAGTCGGGGCTGTTGGTTCCGAAATCTTTATATGGGATATTATTCTTCTCAAGGAAGTCAATAATGGTTTGTTTGTACGCAAAACCTGCATGGTCGGCACCGACAACAACAGGTTTGGATAAATCGAAAGCAATATTCATGATGTTGTTTTTTTAAATTTATTAGCTCCATTCCAGTTCTTCCTTCGCCTCTTCCTTTTCAACACGGCGGCATAGTATAATGCTGATCTCGTATAAAAGAAGGAGCGGAAGGGCTACTGTCATCTGGCTGATAATGTCTGGTCCGGGAGTGATTACGCCAGCAACTACCAGGATGATCACGAGGGCGTATTTCCGTCCCTTTTTCAGGGCGGTGGCAGAAACAATACCCACTTTTGCCAGGAAGTACATCACCAGTGGCAACTGAAAGGCAAGACCGCTACCCAGGATAAGCGGGGTCATTGTATCCAGGTAACTGCCAATTGTCCACTTGTTCTCGATATTTTCATCAATCTTGAAGTTTGCAAAGAAATTGATCGTGTAAGGCGCCACCACAAAATAGCCAAAACTTACTCCCGTAAAGAACAGGAAGGATACCCAGAAGATAACACCGCGGGTTTTGTTCAATTCCTTTTTGGTGAGTGCCGGTTTTACAAATTTCCAGAACTCCCAGAAAACAAAGGGAAAGGCAATGATCAGTCCACCGATCAGGATCACAGAAAAGAACATGCTCAACTGGCCACCAACGACCGTGTTTTGCATGGGAATATTTATGTCGCGGATGCAAAGTGCATCGCCAAAGCCAAACCTGTTCCCGATCTTACACATAGCGACGTAGGTAAGGAAGTCGGGGTGGGTTGGGCCCATTAACACATTGCGTATGAAGAACTTATTGAAATAGCCAACAACGCCGGCGCCAATTGCAATAGCTACTACACATCGAAAAAGGTGGCCACGCAGAACTTCCAGGTGGTCGATAAAGGACATTTCAGCAGTTTCTTCCTGCTTGTTTCTATTTAAGAATTTTAAAGCCATCATGATAAGTTCACGAGTTCAATGGTTTGCAAGTTTACGGGTTAAAGGACTTCAGAGTTTTCGTTTTTGCTCAACTCGCGAACTTGTGGACCGCAAACTGGTTCAGTTTTTTAAAGTGTGGCAAAGATAATATGTTGGAAGGTTGCCAAAAGAAAAAGCCCATCCATTAGGACAGGCTTTAATAAACATTTATACCAAGCATTATTTAGGTTCCAAGGCACTGGAAATCAGGAATCCCAGGCTTTCGCGGTGTGCTTTTGTTTCCTCATTTGGTGAAACTGCTATTGCCAGCTGCGCCTTGATCTTCTTTAAAGAATGTAAAGCGGCTGCTTTGGCGATATCGTCATATTGGAACTTGTCTTCCATAATAGAGATCAAACCTTTTACATAGTTGGTCTGGAGATTCTGGCGATAGATGTTCACATTCGATTTCAGATCGGCAGTGAAGATAGCCTGGGTAAGGTCGTTCATGACATCGGCCGTACTGTATTGATTACCGTAGAAACGACTGTTGGTAATGCGGCCCAGCGTGTTTGGATGCATGATGTGGGCCAGGGCGCCGTTCAATTGCTGGTTTAAAACTGTGTTGGTTACTTTATAGTCCTCACCGTTTTGTGGCTGGCTAAAACCACGGCGCTGCAGCTGCAGGTAAGCAAATACCGGTGCATCGGCGGCAAAGGCATTAGGAGCAAAAACATATTTGCTTAAAATAGTGACAGCTCTTTTCTGATCTGCCAGGGATACCGGGGTAAAAGGTTTCTTGCCTGATTTCTGATCCGGGAAGCTCCTGTCTACATAAACACCACCGATATAGCGGCTTACAGCAGCAATCATATTAAAACGCTGGGTTTGCAGTGAATTGTAGCGGGCGCGCAGTTCGGCATATGATTGGCCAGGCTTGCTGTATTTGGTAACCAGTTTGCCCATCAGGCTATTCACCAGCTTCAGGCGGTCTTCGGCATAGCCGATGGCATCACTGGTAAGGTCATTTACATTGACGCGAGGGTCAATAGCCTTACCGGGGCTACGCATATCGTCGCCGTCATTACCAAAGATCAGTTTGGGATCGGTGCTGCGAGAGAGGATATCCTTCAGGCCGGCTTCTTCTTCACCGGGTTTGAATTCTGTATAACCATATTCTATCGCCCATTCGTCGTAAGGGCCGGCAAGAGTAGTATAGTAATCGCCTTGCAATTTTTTATCCAGTGCAATGTTTACAGCGGGGTAGTCCATTACTGAGCCAGTGAGGCCGTATTGGCGTGTGAGTTCTTTGTTGTTGATCTCTTTGCGTGACCACATCTGGCTGGCCTTCATATTGTGGTTAAGGCCAAGCGTGTGACCCATTTCGTGCATGATCAGGTAGGTCAGGAACTCACGGTGCATTTCTCTTAGTTCTTTCGGACTGGCGTCGGCAATTTCCAGGGCCGTCATGCCGGTCATCAGCTGGCTTTTCAATTCTGAAGCTAGTGTGCAATTGGCCAGCTGTTCTGTGTTCATGCCTGGGAAGTTCAGGCCGATAACCTTCCCTCCATTCAGGAGTTCGTCAATAATTGGGGTGGCGCTACCCGCATACCATTCAACCGTTATATCGGCTCCCAGGATCTGCCCGGTTTGGGGATTCACAAAGCTGGGTCCTATGGCGCCGTAAGGAGGATTGGCAGAAGACACCCAGCGGATCACGTTGTAGCGGATATCTGCAGGATCCCAGTCAGCGTCGTCGGGCATGATCTTCATCTGGATGGCATTTTTAAAGCCAGCCTTTTCAAAAGCAGCATTCCACTTTAGGCCGGCTTCCATGATTGCCTGGCGGTATTCCACTGGTGTCGTATTCTCGATCCAGAATACTATTGGTTCAACCGGTTCGCTGATTGCGGCATTTGGATCCTTTTTCTTCAGGTTCCAGCGATTGATAATGTCTTTATATGGAACAGGGCTGATACTGGTCTGGTCAGTCACCTGCTGACTGAAATAACCAATACGGGGGTCGTCCCTGCGAGGTTTGAAGTCGTTCTTTGGCATTTCGATGAAGCTATGCTGGATGGTTACCCGTACGTAACGGGGGTCTGTAATATCAGAGCCACCGGAAACATAGGCACCAGGATTATCATATGCCAGGTCGACCACAACATCAGTATTCTGCGGGAAGGACTTAATGGCGTGGTATTTTGACTTACTTGGGTTCAGACTACCCAGGTTGAAGGAGGCAACACTGAAAAAGCTGGGTGGCGTTACTGGCTTTATGGGATCGAGCTTTTCGCTGATAAACAGGTTATCTGCATTGATCAGGTAGCCTGTGGAGTCTTCCGCGCTGACTTTTTCCACCAGGAAGATAGCGTCTGGCTTGTCAACATCTTTAGACTTACTTACCGGGTTTTGCGGGTCGTAATAGAAGGAGGTGTTTACCCGGCTGAATTCCAGTTTGTCAAATGCTTTCTGAACTTTGAACACAAAGTTGCTGCGGTGCATGCTTTGGTTTAAGTACAGGGACGTAGGACCATTTATCGAAAAGCTTTGATAGATATATTCCTTGCCTAACTGGTCTTTCTTTATATACAATTGGACGGTGCCTGTAGCCGTATCCTGGTAGATGGTGAACAAGCCGTCGGATTTTTTACTGCTTTTCACCTTATCGGTAATGCTCAGTACCGGCTTTTTGAGTTTTGAAGAGTCTATAATAATTACAGCCGGGACTTGTGTAACCGTGACTTTTCTGTCTTTGTTTTTGCCTTTGGCCTGGCCAAAGCAAAGTGCAGAAATGAACAGACTTGTTACCAGCAAGAACAAGGGTTTAGTGGTCATATTATTAATATTATATAGTTACAATTTTACTAGATATAAGGATGAGGTAGTAATGATGAGTGATAAGCGGTCAATGGCGGCCTGTAAATGGTTTCGGCTGAAAAATTACTGAATTTCTTTTAAAGTTCAAACGAATAAATATGAGGATAAAGTACGTGTGGAGAAGGGGAAATGAAGGAGGCTTTTCCGCTATACGTGAGGACAGATGATAGATGGTAGAAGGGATTTCGGAATTTAGGGATGTTGAGGTAATCAATACCAGACAGGTGGAGCAGATATGGCTTAGACACGCCTTAGGTACGGGGTAGATACGAAGTTCATGAGGAGTTACACCGCAGTAGGGTCTCTATAATGTCTCTATAGTGTCTCTATAAAGTCTCTATAAGGTCTCTATAATGTCTCTCTATAGATCGGGGTGTAAATGTAAAATGCAGAATGGAAAATGTAACATTTAAACTGAGGGTTTGGGCAAGGCAAATAAAAAATGTTAGGGAAAGGGGAGATCATAAAAATTGGAGCGTGGCAAATCAGAACTTTATCCTGGTTGACGTGATCGTGGACTGGAATACGTGGGATTTGGGAATGGCAATGATTCGAGCACTTTTGGTGACCGTTTTATTTAAGCACCTTCAATTTTACCATTTCGATCCGGGTATCGCTCACGTTTAAAATGTCGAATTCGTAGTTTTCAACAATGATCCGTTCTTTCTGGTGTGGAATCGTTTCATGGTAGTTGATGATATAACCTGAAAGAGTTTCTGTATCGTAATCGATGAATTCAAGGCCATATTTCTCTGTCAGGTAATCCAGTTCGAGACGGCCGGAAAAGATGTATTCATTTTCTGAAATCCGCTTTTCCACGAATTCTTCACTGTCGTACTCATCGTGGATCTCTCCAAAGATCTCCTCAAGCACATCCTCCATAGTGATAATACCGGCTGTACCTCCAAATTCATCTACTACATGGGCGATACTTTTGCGTTCCTTAGTGAATTTGCTGATCAGATCGGCGGCGCTCATACTTTCCGGAACAGGAGGGATGGGCAACAAGATAGACTGAATGTTTTCAGGATTTTTAAACATATCCAGCTGGTGAATATACCCAATGATATTATCTATATTCTTTTCGTAAACAATTAGCTTACTGAGCTTGGTTTCAATGAATTTTTGCTTGGCTTCACCTATAGAAGCCCTGCTATCCACGCCAATAATTTCTTTCCTTGGCACCAGGCACTGCCTTATCTTAACCTTGGGAAGTTCCAGCGCGTTTTCGAATAAATTGGTATTCAGCTCCTGTGGTTCAAAATCTCCATTCTCTGTTTGCTGGAAAAGGGTTTCCAGGTCAATACGGCTGAAAGTGTCCTTTTTTTCATTTACCCGGACGTTGAACACATACTTCAACAGCCAATAACTCAGGTTCATAAATGCAGAGGCTACCGGCAGCAACAACTGGTAAAAAATGTTAATAACCCAGACGAAACGGGAAAGTATGAGGTTGCTATGCGCACGGAAGAATGCCCGGGGAATCAGTTCTGAAAAGATCAATACCCAGAAGGTGGCGATCACGATATCAGCAAAGAGGCGGAAGGTATCGTAGCGTTCACCTAAGCCAATATAGGCCCAAAGGGGTTGCATGACAATACTGAACATCAGGGTGAAACATACCAGGAAAATGGTAAAGCCAATAATGGTGGTGGCCAGGAAAAGTTCGGGGCGCTCAAAGAAGCGGCCCAGGAGTTCTGCGCCAGGTTTGCCTTGTTTTTTCCTGAGTTCTATATTGAAACGGTTGGCGCTGTAAAATGCCATTTCCACGCCAGCCGCGAATCCCATTAATAAGATCGTGGCAATAAACCAAAGTAATGTACCAACAGCTATCATAAAAGTAAAGATAGCTTATTCGTCATTTTTTCTGTATGAAATCCAAAACGATCTGTTCTGCCTCTTTGCAGGCATGGTCCAGATCGGAGTTCAGGATTTCGTGGTGGAAGAAGTGTTTGAATGTAAGTTCGTAGGAGGCTTTGTTGACCCTTGCCTGGAGGGTTTCATCGGTTTCGGAGCCTCGAGAAGTGAGCCTGCGTTTCAATTCGTCGATGGAAGGTGGTTCAATGAAAAGAGAAAGCGTGGTTTCAGGAAATTGCTGCTGCACGTGGATGGCGCCTTTGACATCAATATCCAGTACCGGAACTTTACCCTGGTTCCAGATACGCTGCATTTCAGATTTCAACGTACCATAGTATTTGCCTTCATAAACCATTTCCCATTCTACAAATTCTTCGTGCTGTATCTTGTTGACAAAGTCTTCTTCGCTCATAAAATAATAATCCACTCCGTTTTTTTCATTATCCCTGGCTTTCCTGGTAGCTGCTGAAATGGAGAACGCCAGTTTGTCGGGATGATTTTTCAACAGGTAGCGTGTAATGCTGGTCTTTCCTGCGCCAGATGGAGCTGTCAGGATTATTATTTTGTGTTGGGTATTGATAGTCATTAGCGTGAAAAGTGAATTGTGAATGTCAATTGCTAATTGGAGGTGCGAAGATATAAGCTTTTAGCAATTAGCAATTGACGACAGGCATTCATCAATTACCGCCTGCTCTTATTCTTTCTTCTTCGGAAGCTGTCGTTCTGCGACGGGCTGCTGCGACGGTGTTTTTCCCGAAGCGATAGGTAAAGCTTAGGTTGGCTACACGGGATTCGCGGTAGGCATGCCAGTTTTCAATGTAGTTGTTGTAAGTAATGGTTGCTTTGGGGAGGTTGGTCCAAAAGATATCCGTAACGTTGAAACGAATGGAGCCTTTGTTTTTCAATACAGACTTTTGGACGCCAGCGGTTACTCCCCACTGAGGTTTGCTGACCATATAGCCATAGCGGCCTCCGGAGTTGAAGTTTGCATTCAGTTCGGCTGTCCATCCTTTTTTGAATGTAAATGTGTTGTTGGTTCTTATATCTGCGGCGGGCGTTCCGTTGTTTAGCATAGTTCCTGCCAGGTTGCCATTGAAGTGATTATAATATAGATCTGCATTGTTCATCATGTTCCACCACTTGCTGATGCGGATAGGAGCGGATACTGACAACCCATAATAGTCTGAAGATTCGAGGTTTACTGGTATTTGGACAGTTACATTGTCGTCAGATGGAATATTGGGAAACACATCTTTAAAACGTACAATGGCTATGTTTTGAACGTCTTTGGTGTGCTTATAGCCCAAAGTAAAATTTAGTTGCTTTAGCGTATAGCTTAGTTCGTATGACCAGGTGAGCTGGGGCAATAAACCGGGGCTTCCTGTGGCGTAGGTACTCACATCTATCAGGAATAGGAACGGGTTTAGATCCCTATAGCCAGGGCGGTCAATACGACGGCTTATTGATACACCCAATGTCTGGTCTTCTTTTAATTTGTAGTTGAAGAAAGCACTCGGGAAGAATTGCAAATAAGAGGAATCCCAACGCACATCGCCTTTTACCTGGTGGGTGTTTACGTTTGTTTGCTCAGCACGTAAACCTAACTGTATATTGAATTTTTTATACTCTTTGTAGAAGTTGGTGTAAGCTGCATAATTGTTTTCGTCGTACAAGAAGCGGTTAGTTTTGTTCACATCATTTATTGGGGTGCCACTGCTTACATCAAAGAATTGGGCGTCATTGTCTGAAGAAACAAAGCTTGTTTTGAAGCCAGCTTCTAATCTAGTTCCTTTCTTTAGAGGGTTTACATAATCTGCTTTGGCCGTTTTAAAGGTCAGCTTTCCATCCTGGTCGCCATTTAAGATATAATCTGGTTGTTGTTTATTGCCATCCAGGTTAAAGTATTGCGTCGCTGTAGAAGACAGTGAAGTATTGATAAATGAACCATAATCTATGTCTGCAGTAAGTTCCTTTCCTGAGGAATCGAAGGTGTGTTTCAGGTTGATATTGGCTACTGTGTTATTAAAGTGGTCGTCGTTGGTAGCCATCGTTTGAAATGTATATGAGGGCAGCTTTTGATTATCGATTACCAGAGAGTTGTTCCTATTCTGACGTTCAAAGTGATTAAAATTGCTATTCACAACAAAGCCTAAGATTGTTTTTTTATTGAGAAAGAAGTCTGCTCCAAGCCTTGCTGTATGTGAGTTTATTGGCATGTGTGCATAGTTGTCTTTTTTATCAGCTCCTGAAAATGTTCCGTTGTTGAAAAAATTCCTGTCGAGTATAAGATGGTTCAGGGCTTCGCGGTAGCTGTAGTTATAATTGCCAAATACATTCACTTTCTTATTGCGGTAATTGAATGTAGTACCCGTGTTGGCCTTGGGGTAAATGCCCTGGCCATAACCTGCGGTGAAAGTACCATTAGTCCCCATGCGTTGGTCTTTTTTCATCCGGATATCAATGATGCCAGAGTTGCCTTTTGCATCATACTTAGCAGAGGGATTGGTAATGATATCGATGCGTTCAATGGCATTGCTAGGCAGGCCACGTAAATAGTTGGCTAAGTCGGAGCCTGACATGGGAGAGGGCTTTCCATCAATCATGATGATAACGCCCTGACGGCCGCGGAGGGCAATGACATCGTTCTGGTCGATGGTTAGACCAGGAGCGCGTTCCAATACATCTAATGCAGAACTGCCAGCGCTGACAATACTGCTTTCCACATTCACCACTATGCGATCGTTGAGCTTTTGAATAAAAGGTTTTTTGGCATTTACAGTAACACCTTGCAACTGTTTTGCTTCCTTTTGGACCAATGTTATGGCGGGAAGCGAAACAACTGGATTCTGGCCGCTTACCTGGAAGATTGATGTATAATGGGTGGTATAGTTAATAGAGCTGATCCTGGCGAAGTAAGTCTCTGCTTTGATATTTTCGAATTCCGCCGTTCCTGATTTATCAGTCAGCGCAGATTTTACCAGTGCTGAATCTTTACTGCGCAACAACTCCACGGTAGCATTTTCCAGGGGCATCTTTTGTCCATTCAATACCGTTAGGGTGACTTTGGCAGTTGTTTGGGCTGAAGCATAAATGCCCAATAAGGTGAATAACAGGGCGAGTAAGCCTTTGATCATGGTTTGTTGGTTTTCGGACCAAAGCACTAAAAAAAACGAAGTAGTTAAAAGATAAACTATACGAGTAGCTTTTTAGGGAGATAAATGGACATATAGGTTGACGTATGAAAATTGTCGTTGATATTTCCAGGTCAATTTTGGGTTGAAATATTGAAATTCAGCGTCTAATATTGAATTCAGCGAGGGTAAAATTTTTTAAAGGAGGGAGGGCTTTTCTCATTTATCGTATTCTTGCAAAAAACTCCTTATGCCATTCGATGTAGATGTTTTTAACCAATTGATCCGTAATCGCCGGTCGGTGTTTCCTGCACAATTTGTTCCGGGTAAAAAAGTAGACGATGAGATTATCACAGAGATCCTTGAAAATGCGACCTGGGCTCCTAACCATGGACAGACAGAGCCCTGGCGTTTCGTAGTGTTAACAGGGGATGGATTGAAAAGGTTCGCCCAGTTTTCCGGCGAACTTTTTAAAGAGCAATCGGGAGCCAACTTTAATGAGGCCAAGTACCACAAGCTGACTACCCAACCGCTTTTGGCATCGCACATTATCGCTATTTGCATGAAGCGTAGTTTGGCAAAGCGCATTCCTGAAATTGAGGAGATTGAGGCTGTTGCCTGTGCGGTGCAGAATATTTACTTGTCGGTAACTGCTTATGGGTTGGGTGGTTATTGGACAACAGGGGGCATTACTTACAATGAAAAGGCAAAGCCTTTCTTTGAGTTGGAAGAGGACGATAAGCTGCTCGGGTTCTTTTACATCGGGCATGTGGCTGTGCCATCACCTGAAGGAAAGAGGCGGCCCTTGCAAGAAAAGGTGGAATGGATGAGGGAGTGATGGGCTATAAGTTAAAGCGAATGTCAATAGGCATTCGCTTTAATAAAGTGTTTCTTAAGGAGATAAGGCAAGTGATATCTATAATGCAAGGGATAGACCTTGATGATTTCTATTTTGCTGGCCGTTTGTATTGGCTGTACCAAACTATTTTCCCGTCTTTCACCTGATTGATATCGTGGTAGTAGGCAGAATCAACCTTTCCTGTCTTATAAGTATCGGTTTCTTTATACCATGTTACTATATAGCCTTCTTTCTTGTCCGTAGCATACATCTTTTGCCATCCCTCCATGTCAATAGATACCGAGTTCAAGCTATCCCGATAAGTCTTCCACATTTTCATCAGTTCTGCTTTGGATAATTTCATATGATCGCCTGAAGCCATATCCCACGCCACTGTATCTGCCATTGAATTTCCCAAATTATCCATATTTCCACTAGCCCAGTCTTTATAGGTCATCAATACCATTTTCAGATCTGCATCTGATACATTGGTAGACCAACTGCTGGAATAGGAGGCGGTGTAAGGCAGGTCTGCGGGCGCTTTATCTGATGCAGTACTATGTTCAGTACTGTTCATTTCCGTCTTAGGTTCACCGCTATTACATGAAGCAAAAAAAGCTGCCAAACAAATAAGTGAAAGAATCTTTTTCATACTTGTCGTTTTAATGAGTGGTAAATAAGTCGTATTCGGAAGGGCGCAGCTTAAGATTTGTGCGGCATCAATGGATAGGGAATGTAAGATAACTAAAAGCCCTCAACTGAAGTTGAGGGCTTTTAGTTTATATTCATTAATTGTTTATACTCTTCTGATCTCGGCTCCGAGTTGCTGGAGCCTGGTGTCAATATATTGATAACCCCGATCGATCTGGTCGATGTTCTGAATCACGCTTTTGCCTTCGGCACTGAGGGCAGCGATGAGCAGAGAAACACCGGCGCGGATGTCGGGTGATGTCATGGTAATACCTCGTAATGGGAACTTCCTTTCTAAACCGATCACCGCTGCGCGGTGGGGGTCGCAGAGAATGATGCGGGCTCCCATTTCGATCAGCTTGTCTACAAAGAACAGGCGGCTTTCGAACATTTTCTGGTGAATGAGCACCGAACCTTTGGCCTGTGTGGCTACTACCAGTACGATACTTAATAGGTCGGGGGTAAAGCCAGGCCATGGGTGATCGTAAACGGTGAGGGTGCCGCCATCCAAGTAGGTTGAAATTTCATATAGATCCTGCTCGGGAACGTGGATGTCGTCGTTTTCGATGTTCATCTTAATTCCCAATTGTTGGAACTTTTCCGGAATAATGCCAAGGTTTTCGTGGTTGACATTCTTAATGATAATGTCGCTCTGCGTCATAGCTGCCAGACCAATGAAGGAACCGATCTCGATCATATCGGGCAACATATGGTGCTCGGTGCCGTGCAGTTTTTCCACGCCCTGAATCTTTAGCATGTTGCTGCCTACACCACTGATATTGGCTCCCATATGGTTCAGCATTTTGCATAACTGCTGGATGTAGGGTTCGCATGCGGCGTTGTAAATAGTGGTGGTGCCTTCGGCTAATACTGCGGCCATCACTACGTTGGCGGTACCGGTAACAGAAGGCTCGTCCAGGAGCATGAAGGTTCCCTTCAATTTGGGAGCTTCGAGGTGGAAAAAGCCGTCTTCTGTATCGTAGTCGAATTTTGCACCTAACTTTTGAAAACTTAAGATATGGGTATCCAGCCTTCTGCGGCCAATTTTGTCACCGCCGGGCTTTGGGATGAAAGCTTTTTTGAAACGGGCCAGCATGGGGCCGGCCAGCATTACAGAGCCACGCAGGCGGCCGCTCTTTTTCTGAAATGTTTCGCTCAGCAGGTAATCGACGTTTACATCGTCGGCCTGGAAAATGCAGGTGTCGCGTTGGGGGCGTTCCACCTTTACATTCATTTCCTGCAGCAGCTCTATTAATAAGTTGACATCAATAATATCCGGGATATTCCTTACGGTTACTTTTTCATCAGTTAGCAAAACTGCGCTGATGATCTGCAAGGCCTCATTTTTTGCGCCCTGAGGTACAATTTCTCCTTTAAGCTTTTTACCGCCTATAACTTCGAATGATGACATAGTTCACCATACCCCCAGCCCCTAAAGGGAGCGTCTACGCCCAAAAACAGGGTAAGGAAACACTCCGACTTTAAAGTCAGGTTATGTTTTTAAGTTAATAAAATATAGTCTGAAAATATATAATGCCTGCCCAGCCTAAGTCTCCCCTTTAGGGGGTGACTATTTAAAGCGTTTCTTTCCGCTATGGCGGTTGCGATTGTCGTTTCTGCCACTGTCACGGCGCTGGTACTTACCGCCACCTCCGCCGCTGCGTTGTTTACCATAACCTCCGCGATCACGGCTTTCCTGTTGCGGGCGGTAAGCCTTTACGTAAGGCGTATTGGTAAACTCCAGTTGACCTTCAGTGATGTTTGTCAGCTCGCCTTGAATGGCATCATCATGCACAGAGTCCTTGTGCCAGTTGCTGTAAGCCAGCTTCATGTAATAGGCGATCGCATTGGCGAAACCAAGACGTTTTTGCGGATCTTCTTCCTGCAAAGCTTTATTGATCACCAGCTCAAGATTTTTACCCAAATGCGAGAATTTAGGATAGCGTTTGGGATAAGGGAGCGGTTTAGGTCTGCCCTTTAAGGTTTCCCGGGTGGGAATTGGATAGGGAGATTCTACTTCCAGCCTAAAGTCGGAAATGAGAAAAAGGTGATCCCATAATTTATGACGAAAGTCTTCAACGTTTTTTAAATGAGGATTCAAAAAACCCATAAGTTCAATTACGGCCTGTGCGTTGCCTTGTCTGCGCTCAGGGTCTTCAATGGTCAATAAATGCTCAATCATCTTCTGAATATGGCGCCCATATTCACGCATCATCATGTAATTTCTCGTTGTATTGTATTCCATTAATGTAAGTTGCAAAGGACAAATGTAATAAACGCAGCTATTCACAGCACTTGTAAAAAATATAAAAGCGTTGCAGGCGTATTCTTTCCTAAGTGAAGCTTTTACGTTTCTGTCGTTTTAAAGATATGAAAAAGTTTATTTTTCAAAGTTCAATGTTCCAGATCACATAATTTGTTAATGATTTTGGATCATGAGATAGCAGTAAGTTTTAATGTGTTGGTCCTGGCAAAAAGAAAGGGGCCCCGAACCAAGGCCCCTTTTACAAGCCACCATCCTCTTCCACCTAAGAGGTCGTTTATTGTAATTTGTATAGTTAAGGGTGAAGCCAATGAAACCATAACAAATATGATACCAATGCACATATGTGCATCCGCCGGCTCCCGTTCTGGATATACATATTCTGTTTTGTTGAATTAAAACAACAATTAAAAAGTCAAATCCTGGAATTTGAAATATTTTCTACAATTCAACCAATGGTGACATCCATGTCAAAAACGAGGCGCTTTTCAAAGAGCAACGGCCAAAGAATAAAAGATTAGCAAGGGTAAAATTATTAACCACGGCTGCAATAAACTATAGTATAAGTTGGCGATTTAGGGGTTGGTAAAAATACGGTCAGGCAAATTATTACCTTCGCTTATGGTTATTGCAGTGATGGTTTCCCTGTCACCAGTAAACGCAACAAGAGCGGACAGGTACTTTTTCAACCAGGCATTATCTTATTTAGCAAGGCAGCAGACAACACACCATTTTCATATATGTACCGATGCCCCGGAGGAGGTTTTGGTGAAAGCTGCAAATGTTACATCTCATCTTATACCGTATTTAAACAGCAAAAATTGGTGGGGAGCATTGTGGCAGCAAGCTAAGTATAAGCAATTGTTAAAGAAGCTGGAGGCAGAAGTGGTTCTTTGCTTTGGCGCCAGTTTATATATAAAGAGCCCTGTGCCTCATTGCATTATGGTACGGTCTGCCGAAATTGGAGTGAAACCAACAGCCCGGCTTTCAAAGGTTTTAGAACGGGCAAAGTCTGTATTGACTTTTTCCGAATCGGCTAAAACGGCCATCTGTCGGCAATGCCGGGTACCGTCAGAAAAAGTGGGAATTGTTCATGCCGCTGGTCCGGATATATACCGGGTGGCTGATGAAAACCAGCAGGCCAGTATCAAGGAGCGCTATACAAATGGGTGTGAGTATTTCCTTTACACTGGTTTTTTTAGCGATCATTCCTCATTGCTTAACTTATTAAAGGCCTTTTCTATTTTTAAAAAGCGGCAAAGAACCAGTTGGAAGCTGGTTCTGATTCATCGAGAGCCACAATCGTCTTCCCCCTTTATGGAGGCGCTGCGTACTTATAAGTACCGCGATGAAGTAGTGGTGCTGCAGGAAAATGAAGACCTGGCCGCTTTTCTAAGTGCAGCTTATGCATTTGTGGATCCCGGCGCCCGGGAAGATTATGGTCTTTACATTCTGGAAGCAATGCAATCCGGCCTCGCTGTTTTGATGGTGCATAATAATATAATAGGAGAGGCTGTCGGAGATGCTGCTTTATATTACGATGGAAGTGTGGCTGATCTGGCTGAGCAAATGATGTTATTATATAAAGATGAAGGGCATAGAAACCGGCAGGCAGAGAAGGCGAAAGGAGTGATTTCGGGATTTTCGTGGCAGAGGACGGCAGAGGAGATTTGGGAATACCTGAACTGAATGTAAAATATAGCGCGCTCTTAGCTACCTTCGCCGCAAAAAAGTAATCATGAAGTCAACAATAACTATTGATGTAGAGCTGGATCAGAACAGAGTGCCGGAAAATATTGAATGGAGAGCTACCGAAAGTACTACTGAGGGGGCACAGAAAGCCAAAGCAGTTATGCTTTCTTTGTGGGATGGAACTGATAAGACGGCACTCCGTATTGATTTGTGGACACAGGAAATGATGATTGATGAAATGGCTGACTTTTACTACCAAACCTTAATGACTATGGCTGACACTTTCTCCAGGGCTACCCGCCAGGCTGAGTTGGTGGACGAAATGAAGAATTTTGCCAAATCATTTTATACGAAGTTCAGGGAGCAGCAGATGAAGGAGCAAAAGGCAGGATAATCCGATGACGAATAAGGAGTAATGTGCTGTAAATATAAATACGGGTATAAAATATAAATCACAAACTATTTATTACTACTATGAGCCTGGAACAAAAGGTAATGGAAGGCATGAAAGAGGCTATGAAGGCCAAGGATGAGGCACGCCTGAGAGGGCTGCGTGCTATTAAAGCTGAAATCATTAAGGCTAAAACAGAACCCGGCGCAGGTGGCGAAGTTTCGGCTGATGTTGAGTTAAAGCTGTTGCAGAAAATGGTAAAGCAGCGTAAAGATGCTCTGGAGATCTACCAGCAGCAAAGCAGACAGGACCTCGTGCAAAAGGAGCAGGATGAGATCGATGTAATTGAAAAGTTCCTGCCGGCACAATTATCCACAGAAGAATTGAAAGCCGAGTTGCAGCAAATTATTGCCGAGACCGGAGCCTCCTCTGCCGCTGATATGGGAAAGGTAATGGGCGCAGCTACTAAGAAGTTGGCAGGCCGTGCTGATGGTAAGGCGATCTCTGCTGCAGTGAAGGAGTTGCTGGCCAAATAGTTTTTATGTTTTTAGACATTATCGTACTCATACTGCTGATACTTGCCCTGTTCAAAGGGTGGGGTAATGGTCTTATTGTCGGTGTTTTTTCCTTTCTGGCTTTTGTAATCGGGTTGGCTATTGCCATGAAGCTCTCGAAGGTGGCTCAAACATATATAGGTGAGTATTTTAATGTGTCGGATCAATGGTTACCTATTGTAGCATTTGCTGTTGTGTTTTTGATTGTAGTGATACTGGTGCGGTTAGGAGCAAAGGCTATAGAAAGTGTAATAGAGGTAGCTCAATTAGGGTGGGTGAATAAAATAGGCGGAATATTATTATATACAGTAATCTACCTTTTTATATTTAGTCTCTTATTGTCATACGCAGGCCAATTGCACTTGTTGAAGGAAGAAACATTGGAGGCATCGCAGTCTTACCCGTTCATTCATCCCATTGCACCTGCAATAATGAATGTAGTTGGGGCTGTACTTCCGTTCTTTAAAGATTTATTTTAAGGAAAGCGGTGAAGATTGATCATGCGGAGTTTTAAATGACTTTATTATGTTTGGAATACTTTTTATAAGGTTTATAGTGATTGATGAAGTCTTATGGAGCTATTTTACTGTAAATCCGCTATTTTAGCACATCTAATATTGTGAGAAGCTGATGCAATACGAATTAAAGGAATATCAAAAAGTTAAGTTTATAGAAGAAGGACAGGGAGAACCATTAGTATTGCTGCATGGTTTATTTGGAGCATTAAGTAATTTCCAGTACCTGATTGAGTATTTTAAGCACCAATACAAAGTTGTGGTGCCTATATTGCCATTGCTTGAACTTGATCTTTTACATACTTCGGTAGGTGGTCTTGCAAAATATATTCATAAATTTTTAGAGGCCAGGGATTATAAAAATATTCATTTGTTGGGCAACTCGCTCGGCGGCCATGTTGCGCTTGTATATATATTAAAGCACCCTGAAAGGGTCAAGTCGCTGATTCTAACCGGAAGTTCAGGGCTTTTTGAAAACGGGATGGGCGATACTTACCCTAAGCGGGGAGATTATGAATACGTTCGTAAAAAGGCAGAAGTTACTTTTTACGATCCAAAGATAGCGACCAAGGAAATGGTAGATGAAGTTTTCTCTATCACCAATAACCGCCTGAAAGTCATCAAGATCATTGCCCTGGCAAAGAGTGCCATCCGCAATAACCTGGGCGAGGAGCTGAATAATGTCAAACAACCAACACTACTGATATGGGGCAATAACGATATTGTAACCCCTCCATTTGTGGGGCGGGAATTTCAAAGGTTAATTCCGAACAGTGAACTGCATTTCGTCGATAAATGTGGCCACGCGCCTATGATGGAAGTGCCGGAGGAGTTCAATGTTATTTTGCATAAATTTTTAAAAAAGTTGAATGAGCCTGCAACAGTAATATAGAAATAGTTGTCTATGTAAAAAGGCCGTTCTCTAATGTTAACCCGTAACATCATATCACATTCACTACCTTACCTGCATAAACAAGATAAAGTTTACCAGGCCTTGCAACTCATGAACGATTATCATGTGGCGCATTTGCCTGTTGTAGAAGAGGAAACGTTTTTGGGGATTGTCAGCGAAGAGCAATTGTTGCACAGTGATGAGGAGAACCAACTGGAAGAATTGTCCTTTACTGACAGCGATACTTCTGTGCAGGCAAGTGAGCATTTTTTAAAAGCCATCCAGGTTGCAGTACAAAAAAATCTGAGCATTGTTCCTGTTGTTGAAGACAAACAGATGCTTGGTATTGTGACCTACAACGACTTGCTACGCAATGCCTCCGACTTCATGAGTCTTAACCTGCCGGGCGCTTTGATCGTCCTGGAAATGGAGTCTGCTAATTACTCTTTCACTGAAATTAACCGGATTGTGGAGTCGAACGATGCACAAATTACCCAGTTAAATACCTACATCGATCCTGAGTCCAAAAATATGCAGGTGACCATAAGGGTCAATAAAACGGAGATTTCCAGCCTTATTGCTACCTTCCAACGTTATGAATACAACGTCAAATACTACTTTGGAGAAGAGTTGTATGAGAATGAACTCCGTAGTAACTATGATAATTTGATGCATTACCTGGAAATCTAAGCGCGCAGGAGAACTTCTCAAAACATTTTTTTCTCTTAAATTTCACATAGGTACAATATTGGTATTCTAAAAACAGTTATATTGAATACCAGATGAGAAAATCGTGTGTTTGTATAATTTGGATCATGTGTGCCCTGTGCAGCATCAAACGATTGAAGGCACAGGTGGCGTTGGCTGGACCAGATTTACTATACTCCACCGATGGTGATAATGTTATTGTAGACACGACCTCTCTTTTTACGCTCCGCGAAATTAACATCACAGGTAACAGACAGACTAATTTTAAGATCATCTTACGCGAGTTACCGTTTCAGATTAATGAGCGCTACCCCTTAAATGTGCTGGCCGATAAATTTTCTGAAGCTAAAAGGCGCCTGATGAATACAGGCCTGTTTCACCATGTGGTGGTTTCATTAAATAGTATTCAAGGCTACGAGGCTTCTGTGAATGTAGAAGTAAGGGAGCGTTGGTATATCATTCCTATGCCATATGTAAAGGCTGTGGACAGGAGCATAGGCGAATGGGCACAGGAACAGAATATGGACATGAAACGTGTGAATTACGGGATCAAGATCAAACATAACAACATCAGCGGGCGCAATGATAAATTGTTTGTCAATCTTAAAAATGGATATACCAAGGAGGTTGCATTAGCTTATTATGGATTGATGCTTGACAAGAACTTTAAGTGGTCGACAAGCCTTGGTGTTTCTCTCGGGAAGAACAAGGAAGTGAATTATAATACGGTGGGTAATAAGTTGCTGGCATACAAAAGTGATGGAAACAGTTTTGTTCATTCTTATACACGGGCTTTTGTTGAATTCAGTTACCGGCAGGCTATTAACACTACCCATACTTTTGGTATCAGTTATAATTCCGAGGATGTTGCTGATACCATTTTAGCCATTAATTCTCACTATTTTGACAATACTTCCAGATTACGCTATCCCTCTCTTTATTATACCCTTTCTTATTCAAATACAGATTTTCTCCCTTATCCCCTGAAAGGTTATGTGGCGGAGGTTTCTATCGCCAAAAGGGGATTAAATACCGACCTGAACCTGTGGCACCTGTCAGCCAAGGGTTCCGGAAGCTGGCCCTTATCGTCTAAATATTTTATGAATCTCCGTATGGCGGGCGTATTAAAGCTTCCTTTCAGGCAGCCTTATATCAACCAGCAGTTTGTAGGATATAAGGATCTGTACATGCAGGGATATGAGTATTATGTGATTGATGGGGTGGCGGGTGGTTATTCTAAATTGTCCTTTTCCAGAGAGCTTTTTAATACTTCCATTCATATCCCTTCCGAAACGATTAAAAGGATCAATAACATACCATTCCGGGCATACGCAAAGGTTTATGGTAATGCTGGCTATATATATAACCCGCAGGCTGGTAAAAATCCACTCAGCAATAAAGTCATTTTTTCTGGTGGATTCGGGCTGGATATTGTCACCTTTTATGATTTTATCATCAAACTGGAGTGTAGCTTTAACCAATTAGGTCAAAACGGCCTATATTTACACCGCCGGGATTACTTCTGATTGTTGCTTTTTCTTGCAAATCTTATATTTTGAAGGTAGCTATATACAGTAGGGTGCTGGACGGGAGCCAGCAAAAGGATATACAGTTGTTTTTTGATGAGCTGAGCAATGAAGGTATTGTTCCGGTTGTTTACCAGCATTTTTTAGATCAGCTTAAGGGAAATATTTCCCTGCCCGACTCCACAGAAGCTTTTTCTCACTCGCAGGATCTTTCAGAAAAAATAGATTTCTTCGTAAGCATGGGCGGCGATGGTACGCTCCTGGATGCCGTAACCCTGGTGCGCAATAAAAATATTCCTGTTGTCGGTATCAACTTTGGCCGCCTGGGATTTTTGGCCAGCATTGGCCGCGATGAGCTGATCGATGCGGTGAAAGCTTTGGCAAGGCGTTCATATATCCTGGACAAACGATCGCTGATACACCTGGATGCCAACCTGCCTCTTTTTGGAGAAATACCCTTTGGTTTAAATGAATTTGCCATTCATAAGCAGGATGTGGCTTCCATGATCAAGATCCGCACCTACTTAAATGGAGAGTTGCTGAATACATATTGGGCTGATGGTTTGATATTGGCCACACCAACCGGCTCTACTGCCTACAATTTAAGTTGTGCGGGGCCTGTTGTTTTTCCGGATGCCGGCAGTTTTGTAATCACACCGATTGCTCCTCACCATCTTAATGTCCGTCCTATTGTGGTTCCGGATAATACGATTATTTCGTTTGAGATAGACAGCAGGACGCCTGAGATTATCTGTGCACTGGATTCCCGGAAAGAAATTGTGAACAAAAATGTATTGTTGGCTGTAAGAAAAGAAAGCTTTATGCTCAACCTTGTACGCCTGAATGAGAACAATTTCCTGCAGACCCTGCGGAATAAATTGTCCTGGGGCGTGGACAAGAGGAATTAATTTTCGTACCCTCAATACCATTTTTTCAAAAGTTGCGTTTTTAGAACAGAATTTTTTATTTTGTCTTGTATGCGAAAATTATTGGCAATATTGATCGTAACGCTGCCTTTGCTTTCTGTTGCGCAGGAATCAATTGTTCAGGAAGGTGAGTTTGGAGTAGGTATTGGCGCAGCCCACTACTTTGGTGATTTGAATACCCGTGCCCATGTTAACCGGCCAAAATTTACAGGCGGTATTTTCTTCCGTAAAAACTTTGGAAATTATATAGGCCTACGGGTAGCGGCTAATTATGCCCGCCTGGGTTATTCTGATATATATAATAAGCATAACGAATTTATGTCCCGCCGCAACCTGAGTTTCAACTCAAATGTTTGGGAACTCGCGGTACAGGGCGATTTTAATTTTTATCGCTTTATGCCGGGTGAGCCTGATTTTAGTTTTACTCCTTATGTAACCTTTGGTGCCGGTATATTTAATTATGATCCTTTTACCTTTTTGAATGATGAAAAGTATTTTCTCCGTCCCTTGGGTACAGAGGGGCAGGGAAGTGCTGCTTATCCCGAGCGCAAGCCTTATAGCTCCATGGCGGTTTGTGTTCCACTGGGTGTGGGCGTAAAATATTCACTGAACTCACGCATGAATGTCGGGTTCGAAATTGTGCACCGTTTTACCAATACCGATTATCTTGATGATGTGAGCACTACTTATGTAGAGCCGGCAGTTTTCCCTCCTAATCCTGACGGTTCTCCTTCAACGGCTTATTTGCTTTCTGACCGCTCCTACGAAACCGGAACGCCGATAGGTGCAAAAGGCGTTCAGAGGGGAAACAGCAAGCAGAAAGACCAATTTGCCACTGCATTATTATATCTCAGCTTCAATCTGCAGTCTTATAAGTGTCCGACGGTAAGGCCATAAACTATAAACTACAATTCCTACCTTTGCGGCTCTTTAGAGAAAATGCAAGACCTTTTACATCAAATTGATAATACCCGCCTTCCCCGCCATATAGCCATTATTATGGATGGTAATGGCCGTTGGGCAAAAGAACAGGGGCATGACAGACTTTACGGCCATTATAAAGGAGTAGAGAGTGTGCGTAATATAGTAGAGGGCTGCGCAGAACTGGGAATTGAATACCTGACTCTATATGCTTTTTCTACTGAGAATTGGGACAGGCCGGAGTACGAAGTAGTAGGACTGATGGAACTGCTGGTGAAAACGATCCGCAATGAAGTTGAGACCCTGAAGAAGAACAATATAAGGCTGCACGTGATTGGCGATATGGAAATGTTACCGCAACACGCCCAGAACGAGCTGACCGAGGCGAAAGAAATTACAAAGGGGAATACTGGGTTGAACCTGGTGATGGCGCTTAGCTACAGCGGTAGATGGGAAATACAGAATGTAATTAAAAGCATTGCCAAAGAGGTGGAAAAAGGCTCCTTGTCTCCAGAAGATATTGATCAGGAAATTGTGCAAAAGCACTTGTGTACCCGTAATTTTCCTGATCCTGAATTGATGATACGGACTAGCGGTGAATACCGTATCAGTAACTTCCTGCTTTACCAATTGGCCTATTCTGAGTTGTACTTCACTCCCGTTTTATGGCCAGAATTTCGCAAAAACAATCTTTACGAAGCCATTATCGATTTTCAAGGCAGAGAGCGAAGGTTTGGAAAAACGAGTGAGCAAGTAACGGAGCCAGTAGGCAGCACCCCTAACCCCTAAGAGGGTGCGACCAGGCTTACATCTAATCCGCCTTAGGCGGAGTATCACCAATCCAGGCGGTATGTGGCTTTGCTCTTTTAACAAAACTCTATTGAAAATAGCCTTTAATTTGCTGTCTTAAATATTAAAAATATTATCAACCGGTTACTCCAATTTAGGGACTGCTAGAACAATTAAACATGTTACGACATATACAGAGAATTTTAGCCACAATACTTTGCATCTTTCTGATTTCACTTTCAGCTACAGCCCAGGTTCCTGATACATCAAGACCAACATCTGTTGACCCGGACCTACTGGCATTAGAAAATGCAAAGGTTCCAAAGGAGTATATAATCCGGACCATCAATGTTACCGGGATCAATTACCTTGATACGGGCATCGTTATGTCAATTTCCGGCCTGCAGGCAGGAGAAAAGCTGATGATACCTGGTAGCGATGTATTTGCTAAGGCCATCAACAACTTGTGGCGTCAGCGCTTGTTTTCCAATGTTCAGATCTTTATAACTGCGGTACAGGAAGACAAGATAGACATAGAGATCAATTTGCAGGAGCGCCCTAAACTGGGTGATTTTCGTTTTGAAGGTGTGAAAAAATCTGAATCTGAAGAACTGGAAAAAAAGGCCGGCCTGGTGAAATCAACCATCATTACCGAAAATACCCGCCGCAATGCTATTGAAGTCATCCAAAAGTTTTATAAGGAAAAGGGATTTCAGAATGTACAGGTGAAGGTGGAAGAAAAACCTTACCCTGCTGTTCCTAATGCCAATACCCTTGTCTTTCATATTGACAAAGGCAAGAAAGTGCACGTGAATGAGATCAACTTCTATGGTAATACTGCCGTGAATGAACTGAAGTTGAAAAAGAAGATGAAAGGAACAAAGGAAATGAGTAAACTGACCTTGTATCCTTCGGAATATACAAGTCCTTACGGCACCAAGTCAAAAATTTCCTTCAAGGATTATGTAAATGACCTCGGCTTCCTTTCGTTTACAAAGACAAGAGCCTACCTGGATCCTTACTTCCGTTTCAAATTGTTCAGCAGCTCGAAGTTTGATGCAAAGAAATATGACGAAGACAAGGAAAAGGTGCTGGCTCAATACAATGCTTTAGGTTATCGTGATGCTCAGATCGTTGCTGATACACAGTATTATACTAAAGATGGCAACCTGAATTTAGACCTGAAAGTGGAAGAAGGCCGCAAATACTATTTTGGAAATATTACCTGGAAGGGAAATACCAAATATTCCGATTCTCTCCTGAATGTTATCATGGGTATTCAGAAAGGTGATATTTACAACCTGGAAACGCTGAACAGGCGCCTGGGTAAAGAGCTGACTCCGGAAGGTGGCGACATCAGCGGTTTATACATGGACGATGGTTATCTCTTCTTCCATGCCGACCCTATAGAGACATCTGTATATAATGATACGATTGACTATGAGATCCGTATTGTGGAAGGTCCGCAGGCGACCATCCGTAACGTTGGAATTTTCGGAAATGAAAAAACCAAGGACCACGTGATCCGTCGTGAGTTGAGAACAATGCCGGGAGAAAAGTTCAGCCGCTCGGACCTCATCCGTTCACAGAGGGAATTGGCCAGCCTGCAATATTTTAACCAGGAAACCATCAATCCTGGTGTAGTTCCTAACCAGGAAGATGGTACGGTTGACATTAACTGGAAATTGGAAGAAAAATCATCCGACCAATTAGAGCTTTCGGCTGGCTGGGGTGGTGGTATTGGCTTGACCGGTACGCTGGGTGTTTCGTTCAACAACTTCTCCATCAAGAATATCTTTAGAAAAGAATCCTGGGATCCATTGCCAACAGGGGATGGTCAAAAGCTGAGTCTCCGTTACCAGTCAAACGGACGTGCCTTCCGTTCCTATAACTTTTCTTTTACCGAGCCCTGGCTGGGTGGAAAAAAGCGTAACCCGCTGACGTTTAGCTTATATGATAGTAAATTCTCTAATGCATACGACCCTTATACAGGACGTATCATCAAGCAAAAAGTTGACTCCAGTTACCTGAAAACTTTCGGAGTGAGTTTATCTCTGGGTAAAACGTTGAAATGGCCAGATGACTATTTCACCATTATGTATTCAGTCAACTTTACCAGGTATGATATTAAGAACTATTATGCTTTCCGTAAAGATGATGGCACCTATTTGAATAATGGTATTTCACAAAACGTGAGCTTTAAGATTGCTCTGCAACGGTCATCTGTATTCAATCCTCAGTTCCCGACCAGTGGGTCCAACTTTTTGGCTTCCTTACAGTTGACACCACCTTATTCTTTGATCAATCCTGGTCTGGTAACCTCAGAAAACCCATATGAACATCCTGAATACCACAAATGGCGTTTCAATGCAGAATGGTATGTTCCCATTGGCAAACCGGCCGGCACAGATAAAAGCCGCCAGCTGGTTTTGAAACTGGCGGCCAAGTATGGATTTATGGGTCGCTATAATAATAAGATAGACTTTTCTCCGTTTGAGCGCTTCCAGGTGGGTGGTGATGGTATAACCAATAGCTATGGATTACTGGGTTATGATGTGATTTCTTTACGTGGTTATCCTGTTTTCGAATCGTCAAATCCTTCAATAAATCCTGACATTAGCAGTGCCAACCGCTATTTCACCATCTTTAATAAGTACTCCATGGAATTACGTTATCCATTGGTGATGAACCCAAGCAGTACAATTTATGGTTTAGCCTTCTTTGATGCTGCTAATGGATGGTACACGTTTAAAGACTATAACCCATTCCGTCTGCGTAGAAGTGTAGGGGTAGGCGCCCGCTTCTTCCTGCCAATGTTTGGTCTGTTGGGCTTTGACTATGGTATTGGCCTGGATCGCTTCCAACCTAATGGAACAGGCCTGAAGAATGTAGCGAAGTTTACGTTTATGCTGGGTTATGAGCCGGAATAATTAATAAAGTCAGTTGTATTGATTAGCAAAATTTAAAGTGAATCTTCTTATAAACTGTAGAATAATCATTGATTAATAGTTAATAATTATTTTCCTTTGAACTTAGGATTTAAAAACAACGATATGAAAAAAAGCTTGCTCATAGGCTTTTGCCTATTGCTGATTGGTTCATTTGTCCAGGCTCAACGATATGCTATTATCGATACTAAGTTTATACTAGACAAGATGCCGGAATATAAAGAGGCGCAAAAACAATTGGATGAAACAGCAACTCAATGGCAAAAGGAAATAGATGCAGCTCAGCAGGAATTGGATAAAATGTATAAAGATTTTGAAGCTGAACAGGTCATGCTGACTGAAGAGCTGCGCCACAAAAGAGAAGACCAGTTATTCGTAAAAGAAAAAAACCTTCGTGACCTGCAACGTAAACGCTTTGGTTTTGAAGGGGATTTATTTAAAAGAAGACAAGAGCTCATCAAGCCAGTACAGGACAAGGTATTTAACGCTGTGCAAAAATTAGCTGTACAAAGAGGTTACGATTTCATCCTTGATAAGAGTGAAGGAATTACGGTTATATTTGCCGACCCTAAACTCGAGAAAAGCGAAGATGTGCTTCGGGAACTGGGCGTTAAATAAAATATTTTGTAAAAAACCATTTTTAATACAACGAATACAAGCCAATACTCATCATTCAACAAACAGAACAAAATTCACATGAACAAGATCAAATTATTTATTGTCGCATTATTAATTGTACTCACTGCGGGAAGTGCTATGGCACAAAAAACAGGTTATATCAGTGTTGACCAGATTGTTGCCCTGATGCCTGAAACCGGAAGACTTGATTCTTTACTTCGTAAATACCAGGCTGATTCCCTGAACCCTCAGTTTACCTATATGGTGTCGGAATATAACCGTAAAGACAGCATGGTTAGCACCAAAGATTCTGCTAAACTGAGCAAACAAGTAAAAGACCAAATCCGCCAGGAACTGCAAGGATACGCTTACCAGATTCAAAACTGGCAGTCAATCGTTCAACAGCAATTGCAAGGCAAACAACAAGAATTGCTGGAGCCTATTTACCGTAAAGTAGAGGCTGCTATTCAAACTACAGCAAAAGAAAATGGCTATGCCTATGTTTTAAACCGTGAGGCTTTACTGGTGATGCCTCCTGCTGACGACCTGTTCCCAATGGTAGCAAAAAAGCTGAACCTTAAAGTTCCACCAACGGCTGCTGCTTCAACCGGAATACCTAAAAAATAAATTCTTTTTTAAAATACATTTGGTCCCGCTTCGGCGGGACTTTTTTATTCAATAACTCATGGCTCCAATAGGTGTTTTTGATTCAGGTTATGGCGGACTGACAGTATTAAAAGAATTTATTGCCCAATTACCGCAGTATGATTATTTGTATTTGGGTGATAATGGAAGGGCGCCATACGGTACCCGTTCGTTTGAAACGGTTTATAAGTACACGCTGCAATGTGTGGAGTGGCTGTTACACCAAAACTGCCCCCTGATCATTCTTGCCTGCAATACGGCTTCTGCGAAGGCTTTGCGCACCATTCAACAGAATGACCTGCAACGGTTGGATGGGAAAGCCAGGGTGCTGGGCGTGATCAGGCCTACAACGGAGATCATAGGACAATACACAAAAACAAAGAACATTGGTATCCTGGCTACAAATGGTACAGTGCAATCCAACTCGTATGCTATAGAGATCGAGAAGTTCTATCCTGAAGTTTCGATTACCCAGGAAGCCTGCCCTATGTGGGTGCCACTGATAGAGAATAATGAGCATCTGGATGAAGGTGCTGATTACTTCGTGGAAAAGCATATCAAAAGAATCCTGGGCAATAATCCCAAAATAGATACATTGCTGTTGGCCTGCACTCATTATCCCCTGCTTAAAGACAAGATCGGGAAGTTTTTACCAGAAGGCGTACAGGTGATTGCACAGGGAGAGATCGTTGCCCAAAGTCTGCAGGATTATTTGAACCGCCATCCGGAAATAGAGAGCCGTATAACTAAAAACAGTCAACGCAGTTTTTACACTACCGATTCTGTTGACGACTTTAATGGCCATGCTACAATTTTCTTTGGTAACCCCGTTGAGTCAAAGCATTTAGAATTGTGATGGGGCGCATGTACGTTCACGCGTGCATGAAGCATGGGTTGAATAGGCTTTCATGGATTATTGTTTGTCTTTTTAATAAGTTGATATAGACTGAATTAGTTGTAAGTGTTAGTCATTAGATGGGATCAGGCATTAGCTTTATTCTTCAAAATTAGTCACTTGCGTTTCTTTTGGTTTGGAATAGGGCATGTAGATTTGATTATTCAATATCCGGAAAACCAAATGAAATCCAATTCCAGGAAAACTAGTAAAATCCAAACCTTTGAAAATTCCTGTCAAGGCGTCCGTCCAAAACCGATGCGTTTATATTAATCGCAGCGCCTGAAGATTTTTATCCCCTCTAATGAGGGGATTTTTTTTAACCACGGATGTGCAGGATCAAAGAAGTATTTGTGGGATTTAGAAAGGATGGAGCACCAATGACCTGGAATTTGGGAAAGAAATGATAAATATTAAATGGCAAAGCGCTTAAATTGATTGATGCAGTTTATTGAATTTACATTTGTTCAAAACTGCCTCCCTTATGCAAATATTTAGGATATTCTGTTTTGTTCTTTTGCAAATGACTTCTTTTCACTTCGCTGATAGTCAGTCTAATACCAGTATCAAGGATGCGTACAATGTGATCAGCAATTCAATTGAAGCAATGGGAGGTAAAGAGTATTTGGAAAGCATTCATACGCTTTATTCTGATGTGAAAACAGAAATGGGAGAAAGGCAGGTTCACTGGATTGTGAAGGAGATGAAACCCAATAAGGGCTCTTTTCAAATTACATATAACAAGAAGATCGTTTACCAGAATTGGTTTGATGGGCAAAATGGTTATGAAATAGTGGGAGGGCAGAAAAGAGAGGCCAATGCAGAGGAATTCAAGGATAAATTATATAAGCGGAACATCTTTAACGAACTCGATTATATTGACTCCAGTTTATGGACGCTTGAGCTAATGGGAGCAGCCTCAGTAAATGGTGAGCAATGTTATAAGATCAGGGCCACTTCAGTTGATGGATCAGTAAGAACATTGTATTACAGTAAGGCTACATTTTGGTTGTTAAAAGAAGAAAAGGTAGTAAACTCCGAGAAGGACACTTTTAGTACGGTTTTATTTTCCGGCTATAAGAAGTTTGGAAAGCTTACTTATTACACTGAAATGAAACTTGGTAGTAATGGAGAATACCAGACTGCAACCATTGAAAAGCTTTTAGTCAATGCGGGGGTTAGTGTAAATGACTTTAAGTAAAACTATCATGAGGTAGAAAAAGACGACTAGCAAACTACCCGGCTCAAAAATTGTTCATTACTGCTCATATGAATCGGTCAGGTCAATTTAAAAAAGAAGAGCAATACCTGGTGAACGAGAGTTTGGAAGTATCGGTAGGAGAGAACACAATCTGGGCAAGGAGGTTGCGGAGTTTTCCTGCCCTGCAGAGTCATAATTACCGCATTTATTTCTTTGGACAATTCATATCTCTAATTGGTACATGGCTACAAATTGTAGCACAGGGCTGGCTTGTATTACAGCTTACTTCTTCGCCTTTCCTCATTGGCCTGGTAGCAGCAATGGGTACTGTGCCTTCGCTGCTGTTCTCCCTGTTTGGAGGAGTAGCGGTAGACAGGTTTTCAAAGAAGAAAATACTTTACTTCACGCAGAGTTCCAGTATGGTATTAGCCTTGCTGCTGGGAATACTGACCAATACCGGACAAGCCACAGTACCGGTTATTGCGTTCATTGCTTTCCTGATGGGCACCGTAAATGCCATAGATGCTCCGGCAAGGCAAGCCTTGGTGCCAGAGCTAGTTCGTAAGGAGCAATTGGCATCAGCAATTGCCCTGAACTCAGGCATCTTTAATGCAGCCCGTGTCATAGGCCCAGGACTTGCAGGAATGCTGATTGCCTGGGTTGGAACCGGGGGAGCCTTTATTGCTAATGGCATCAGTTATATTGCTGTTCTGATAGCACTGTGGTATGTAAACATTCACGACAGGGCTGCAGAGCAGTCGCTGCATCCCCTGTTAGCGATCAAGGAAGGCCTGAGCTATTCTTTTACTCATCCTATTATCCGTGTTTTGCTGATGTTTGTTGGTGTAGTATCCATCTTTGGCTGGTCTTACACCACGATAATGCCTGTCATAGCCCAGAACACCTATGGGTTGGATGCTAAGGGATTAGGTTATCTCTACTCTGCTACAGGACTGGGTGCTGTACTGGCTACTTACCTGGTGGGGGCCTATGCTGGCAAGGTGTCGCCCTCACTGTTTATTGCAGGCGGAAATACATTATTTGCAGTAAGCCTCATCCTGTTTGCTTTTACAACTTCTTTTCCTCTGGCGCTTATACTCCTGTTTTTTATTGGGTTGGGACTTCTCTCCCAGTCCTCTATGATGAATACAATCGTACAGGGAATGGTACGTTCTGAATTTCGTGGACGGGTGATGAGTTTGTATATCCTGATGTTTATGGGAATGGGACCTATTGGTAATTTTGAAATTGGGTTTTTAACAGAGCACTTGGGCATAGCCTGGGCATTTACCATTAACGCAGCGATTGTACTGTTGGTAGGGATCATTGTGTTCATGAACCGAGAGCGGATCAGGGCTAGGTACCGTGTATATAAACAGGAAAAAACTTTTGATCAATAATTAGGTCGATGAGAAATGCCTAATATAACTTAACTTCAACTTCTGTCTGCCATACAAAATAAGCCCTATAAATGCACCAGCGTTTATTTTGTATATAACGATTATTAATTGGCATTGAAACAAAACCAATTAATTACAAATGTATTCTCACTCACGTGAAAAAATTAACGAACATTAGTAATTATTGGGTTGTAACATTTCTGTTTATTGCAATCAAGCTTTGCTTGCATTTCCTTACCAACACCAATTATGAATTGCATAGAGATGAAATGCTCTATTTTAATATGGCTGACCATTTAAGCTTTGGTTATGCTACTGTGCCGCCTGTATTAGGCTTTTCTGCTTTTATCATTAAAAACGTATTTGGTTATTCTGTCTTCGGTATCAGGCTAATACCAGCACTATTAGGAGCCGCCTCAATTTTTATCATTTCAAAAATTGTCAGGGAACTCGGTGGTGCAATTCTTGCTTTGGTCATTGCTTCAGCGGCCTTCCTATTATCTCCCGGATTTTTGCTTTTTGATACACTTTTTACTCCGAATGTTTTTGAACATTTTTTTTGGCTTCTGATCACTTACTTTATTTTCAGAATCACCAGGTTAAACAAGCCTGAATTATGGACTTTAACCGGTGCGTTGCTGGGACTTGCCTTTCTGAACAAATACTCGGTAATCTTTTTGATCGCTGCTTTTCTTATTGCCCTCATTTTCAGCCCACATAGAAAGTTGCTGTTCAACAGGTACTTTTATCTGGCAATTGCTATTGCATTAATAGTCGTCATTCCCAATATAGCCTGGCAATACCAGCATAACTGGCCAGTCGTTTTTCATATGAAGGCGCTGAACAGAACTCAATTGGTGAACATGAGTGTTCCCAATTATGTTGTTGATATAGTAAGTCTAAACCTTGCTTCTTCAATAATATGGCTTATAGGCCTGCTATCGTTATTGTTGATAAAGAAGGAAAAAGAATACCGGTATATTGGGGTTGCTTCTTTGCTGATTATTCTGTTCTTTTTATTGATGAAAGGCAAAGGCTATTATGTATTGGGATTAATTCCATTCCTGTTTGCTTTTGGAGGCTACACTATGGAAAAGTATTTGAGACATCAACTGGTCTGGATGAACTATGCAGTTCTCTTCATCATAGTTATTGTATCAGTACTAGCCTTGCCCTTTGGTTTGCCAATACTGTCATTTGACCAGTACAGTAAATATCAGGCGAAAACAAGCTCCTACATGATTTATCCTTTTTATCGATGGGAGGACGGTAAGGTTCATAACATATCGCAGGTATATTCGGATATGACAGGTTGGGATGAATTAGCTGGTTATGTGGCAAAGGCTTATCACCAATTATCAGAACAGGAACAGAAGAACTGCACGATCTATGGAGAAAGAAATTATGGTTATGCTGGTGCAGTCCATTTTTACGGAAATAAATACAAGCTACCTGATGCCATCACATTTTTAGAAAGCTATGTTTTATGGGCTCCCGATACAATTCCTAAGGGGCCTTTTATTTTTATAAATACTGGTAGGAGTGACGTTGAAAAACTATATGGTAACGTCATTGAAATAGGATGTGTTCAAAATCAATATTTCAGGGAAAGTGGACTTAAGGTTTACTTGTGCAGATCGCCCTTGGTTAATGTTCAGGATGTGTATAAGAAAAAAGCAAAGGAAGAAAAGAAAATTTACGGCTTATGATAGCATACAGCTCAACTTAGTAAATTAACATTTGGTTTATGCAAACACAATTCAAGAATTCTTTTTATGAAGTTCAAAAGTTCAGACAGGCCTGGATTTGGATATTAATGATTTCTTTGGGATTGATGACAATCGGATTATTCGGTTATGGATGTTACAAGCAAATTATTCTAGGAGAGAAATTTGGTAATCATCCAATGACAGATACTGGATTGATGATAGCATTTGCATTAGTAGTTGTTGTCATCTCGTTTTTGTTCTTTTTGCTTGTATTTGCAAAGTTGACTACGCAGATTGATAACAGGGGTATAAACTATAAGTTCTATCCTTTTCACCATAGATTTCATAGCATTGGTTGGGATGTGGTGGATCATTGCAATGTAGTTGCCTATCAACCTGTAAAAGAATTTGGTGGCTGGGGCTTTCGGTATTTCAAAAATAAGAGAGCCTATAATGTTGCAGGCGATAAAGGCTTGCAATTGATTTTAAAAAATGGCAAGAAGCTTTTGATAGGAACGCAAAAAGGAAGTGAGTTGAGCTCTTTCTTGAACCAGATAAGAAAGTGAAAACAACAAGGGGATGACCAGCTTTAAGAGATTATGTATTTGGATTGTGAAAGAACCCGTTTTTATAATCTTCTAAATACCTTTGATAATCATTTTTTACCTGCCTGGCGTAAGCTCTTGAATAAGAGAGAACAGGTTCCTGCCATGTATCGATCTTACCGAATGCTATCAATTCATCCGCTATTGCAGAACCCTGTCTTCCCGTGCTTCTTAATTGTGCCGAGGCGGTAAGCATAGCCATGTTTTCAATCAGTTTGAATAAATGGTCAAAATCATCCTTCACCTGGTGAAAATCTATTTTATCTTCCGTTGGTTGCATCTCCTGGATCTTGTATGAGTTGCCCTTGAATACTGTGGTAGTTAAAAGGGCTTCTGGCACATCTTGCATCCTATACTCAATGCTGATCACCCTTTCTCCCTCTGAAGACCAGGAAGGTTGTTGCACTTCGATATAGGATTTTAAAGAAGATGGCTTTGTTTCTTTCATATCCAGCAGCCAATAATCTTCTTTTGTTTGAAGAAGAAAAAGATAACGCTTCACGCCCAGGCTACCCGTTCCTGCTATTCTAAAGCAGACATCCAATACAGAGAAGTTGGTAAGTTTTTCATTCTTGTATAATGTCAAATTGCTCATGTGATGGATAAGGGCCTCTTTTAACTCCTGATTATCTACCGGAAATTGTTTGTACTCCAGTTCTTTAAATTTGAAGTTGCCAGATCCATCTTCCTTAATCCGCTTTCTTAACCATTTCTCGTCTTTCCTTGCGCTTACCTTTTCCAACAATTCCTTTATCAATCCTGTAGAGGTTGCCAGTTCGATATACCGGGCCTTTGCACTGGCTAGTACATCTGCATATTTTTTTAGAAATTTAGCCGCGCATTTTTCTGTTAGATTCGGACTGATCTGTAAAGTGTCAAAGCCAACAAAAATGCTGGTGACCATTCGTGTTATTTCCCACAGTGAAGGCCCTAATATGCCTTCATCAAAATCACTCAGGTCAAAATAAACCTGCCGGTTGTCTCCTTTATAGCTTCCAAAATTCTCAAGGTGAAGATCACCACATAACCAAACGGAGGGACTTGAGGGTAATGGATTAGACGCTTTCAGATCTTCATAAAACAAATGATTGGTGCCCCTGTAAAATCTAAAAGGGTCCTCAGCCATTAACTGGTACTTCCGCTGAACAATATTGGGAAGCAGTTGGCTATTGAAGGCTTTGATTCTTTCTGAGACAGTTTGTGATGTACTCATAACATCCCTGTACTATAAAGTTAACAGAAAGACGCCAAACTATTGTTGGTCAAAACAGCCTCAATTGAATACCCTTGGAACGTTTGGGCGGCTTAGCATCTCCAAAGATTGTTTTGCCCCCATATTGCCAGCTTTCAGCAATTTCTTTTTCTATTACAGCCTGTAGGTTATCTGTAGGTGTAAAATTGTGTTCAGCCTGTCTTGCTATTTCATGGATCTTTTTAATGGCCTGCGCTTTTTCTGTCTGGCCAATCTTTGCTTTCTGAACGGCAGTTTGCAAAGTGTGGATCACCTCATCATAAGTTTTAGTGGGGACTGGAAATGGATGACCATCTTTACCTCCATGGGCAAACGAAAAGCGCGCAGGATCTTTAAAGCGTGAAGGAGTGCCATGAATCACTTCACTTACCAGCGCCAGTGATTGCATAGTCCTGGGGCCAACACCTTGCAGCAGTAGCAAGTCTTCAAAATCTTTAGGCTGTGTTTCATGGGCCAGCCAAAGTGTTGTTCCCAGCCTTTTCAGGTCAACATCCCTGCTGCGCACATCATGATGCATAGGCATCACCAGGTGCTGGATTTCCTGCATCATCTTTTCCGGCTGTTCCTGGGTGATGCTCATCATACCCTTTCTTGTTGGGTTTGCTTCAGAAGCTGTAAGATTTAAAATGGGCCCTTGGTTAACGCCGCAAATGGCTGTGTGAGGTTCTTCCACAAATGACTTCAGGTTGGCCGAATGCCAGTGATAGCGGCGTGCCATAGCATCGCCTTCGCGCATACCCTGTTGCACAACAGTCCATTCACCTTCACTACTCACCATGAATGTGTGGATATATAGCTGGAAACCATCCTGCACTGCGGTATTATCCACCTTTGCACTCAGTTTACTGTAACGCACCAGTTTATCACCATTGAGGCCGGTTTGTTCAGCAACAATCATTAACTCTTGTGGCGCGTCTTTTGAAAACTTACCCTTACCACCACATATATAAAGACCAAGTTCTTTAGCGTGCGGGTTAATGGCTCTTTTGAGTGCACCCATTACAGAAGTGGTAATGCCCGAAGAATGCCAATCCATGCCCATAACGGCTCCAAAGCTTTGAAACCAGAACGGATCGCTCATGCGGCTCAGGAATTCGGCTTTGCCGTATTCGCTCAAAATGGCTTCAGTAATGGCGAAACCGAGTTTGGACATGCGTTCGTACAACCATTTGGGTACAGAGCCAGTATGTAATGGGAGATCAGCAGAGCCGGAGCGTTTCATGCTAACGAAATTAGCAAATGGACGGAAAATAGGGATTTACAAATTGGCAATAAGTAGTTAATCTTTCTGTTCCGGTATAACTTTGTCAAAGTATGAATTTGGGTGAAATTTGAATTCTGCCTTGGTCACCAGCTCCCCTATGTAGACTGCAACCTTTTAAACCATCTGTTATGGAATTAACGACGCTTCCCGGCATTTTAATGGCTATTCTGGCCGTAGTCTGTATTATCATTGCTTTAGTTGGCCTGAATAACAGTCTCAAGCGGGTAGACTGGACGGAAAAAAGCAAGAAACGTATTTTCCATGTGACTATATTGTTTGTCGTGCTCTGGATGGTTCTATTGGGTATTTTATCTGTAGCTGGTTTCTTTGCGTACTTTGATACCATTCCTCCGAGACCTTTATTTGCTGTTTTGCCGCCCATCATTCTTCTTACAATCCTTGCTTTTACAGAGGCTTTTTCAATCATTTTATCCGTCACGCCGGCACATTGGCTTGTGTTCTTTCAATCATTCAGGATTGCTGTGGAATTATTGTTATGGCAGGCATATGAAAGAGGTCTGATACCAGTGCAAATGACCTTTGAAGGCCGCAACTTTGATATTCTTGCAGGAATACTGGCATTGTTTGCAGGATATATTATGTGGAAGCGTCCAAAAGCTGCAAGGCCGGTTGGCATCATTTACAACTTGATCGGCCTGGCCCTGCTGCTCAACATCATCATCATCGCGATTTTATCTATGCCAACAGCCTTCCGTTATTTCATGAATGAGCCTGCCAATACAATTGTCGCACATTTCCCCTTCATCTACCTGCCAGGCGTTTTAGTGGTATTGGCATTTACCTTCCATATCTTTTCACTACGGCAGTTGTTGTTGAAAGCAGTGCCAACAAAAGGTGATCATTCAACAACTGATGCGGTTAATTATAAAAGGAGGTTACGACCTCTCAAATGAAGCAATCAAATTGATTAACTATAAAAGGGCTGCCTTGATATCTCAAGACGGCCCTGTAAGCGATTCGCCTTTCAAGCTTCATTGATCTCGTTAGAACTGGAATCCAAATGTCACATAAGGAAGCACTTTTTCTTCTTTTGAACGGGTGGCGTTTACAGTAACCACAAACCGCCTGATGGGTGCTAGCCAGATGCCGGCACCATTTCCAACATGCCAGTCCCTGGAATGCTCATCATCATGCCAAACACGGCCAACATCATTAAAGATCAGCAAGCCTATGGATCCTGGGAATAGATACGTATTAAAGTCTGCGATCTTCCACCTCAATTCTAAATTGTTGTAGAGCATAGAGCGGCCTGCAAAGCGGTCTTTACGATAGCCCCTCAGATTGTCCCTGTTACTCAGGTATTGGGCCTGGGGAAATTCAAAGTCACCAAACGTGTAACCTCCGCCAATTCTGGTGGCCAGTACAAGTCGCTGATAGGGCGCAAGGCTCATGTAAATACTGATATCTGCCTGCGTTTGTACAACATTGTTCGTCTTTCCATTCATCCCAAAAAGTGGTCGCGCATAAAAGTCCATTACAGCGCCGCGTGTAGGAATTACTTTGCCGATGAGTCTTGAGTCAATGTGGAGTCTCGCTTCTGCTCCTAAAAGATATTTGTTTTCATATAATGTGCTGCGGTCGCCTACATGTGCATCAGGCGTGCTGACCAGTTTATCCTGGTTGTCTAATGAATCTAAAGTAAAGTACTGAAAGGCAGGGCCTAGGCTAAAATGCATCCAGGATTGCAATTGTTTATGCATCATTACCGATACATTGCCAATGTTATAACGGGTGCGGTAATAATCGATACCTCCTGGTTTACTTTTATCATATTCTGTTTCGTTTCCAAGGCCAAAGAAATTGGTAACATTGGTTGGCGCTTTCAGGTCTGCCCTTACTATAAGGTCATATTTGCCGAGCAGCTTTGTAAAATCACCTTCATATTTGATGCGGGTAGATGTGGTAGCCAGGGCGCGGGTAACTCTTATAAAATGGCGCGCCGAAAATGGATTTTTACGGAAGTGTTGCTTGGTATATTCAAGTTGGGCCCCTATAAATACACCATCGTCTGCATTGTATTCAACAGACACGCCCGGATTAATAAATCGATATTTGTATTGGAACCGTTCATATTGATTTACCTGGGGATTGCTCGAGGTCTTGTCATGGAAATTTCCCGTAAAGGTGTTTTGTTCATATGTGGCATCATAGGCCAATACCTTTTTGCGTTCGCTATTATTTATGAAATGGTCATTGCCCGGCCCCCCAATAATGCGGATCTTAATAGGCGAGAAGCCTCCATTTACAATAAAGCTGTCATCGTCTTCCATTCCAAATATGCGAACCTCTTTTGTGACCTTCGGATCAAATTGACGCTCGTATATTTTTGATGTTACTTCCCCTGATTTGGTGATTTTGTTGGACTGTACATGCACGGTTCCGTCATTATTGCGCGTAATCGTGAAAAGCTCCCGGTCGTTACTTCCTAAAATATTTACCTCCTTGGAAATAAAGTCGTAATATTTCATCATATCCCTACGGAAGTAATGGTCACGTTTTTCTTTCAGGGTTTGAATGATCTTATTGGCCGAGAATTGTTGAATTTCCTTTGGCTGGCGCATCAGGCTTGTTGTGATCACATCATCGGTCATCTTCATCAAAAAAGTATCGAGCTGCTTTTGCCAGTCATCTGCAGATAATTCATTCATGAAGAAACGGTCAAAGTTGCGGGCAGGCCTGTTGAACGTTTTTATATTGGTCGCCTTTGCCTTAAATCCCTGGATTTCGGGTAAAAACCAAGGTTTTCGGGCATAAAAGGGTAAGAGTCCCTGGTTGACAAAGAATGCCTGGTCATGGTCGCGAGGGATAGGATAATAAACCTTTCCTTTTCCCGTATCATAGGTAGCCCAGCGCCATTGATCTTCGTGCCTGTCAAAGTCCATGATAAAGTTGTCCAGCAGCCTTGCCTTGAGCACTTTCGCTTGGTCCACGTGGTTATCATTGTCCTTAATCAGCTTTAATACCATTTCGCTGGTATTGTCTGTCTTCTTTACACCCACAGGTTCCCGTTCCTCAAGGATCGCCATGGTGTTGCCAAATACATCTCTGAAGCGTTCCAAGCGTGGATCTTCGGGTACATATACTAACTTCCTTCTGATGACAGGCACACCGGCAGCTTCAGCCAGGGGGCCAACGGAAAGTGATGCATAAGGATAGGATGCAGAAATGCCGTCCTCCACAATGTCTTTAGCAAATGTCTGGCGCAGGTCGGCTGGAATGGCTGCTTCAGGGAATTTCATAATAGAACGCAGGGCCCACTCTTTCCCCGAAGCATCTTCCATGCGCAAAGACTTGGTTTGTTTACCTCCACCCTGCCTGATTGGTTTCATTCCTCCCATTTCTTTACCTAAATCCAAAACAGGGGTTTTAATGGGCTGTGTCCATTCCTTGCGGTAGTTCCTGCCCTGGAACAAATATTTAAGGCCATTTCCTTGCAGTGTCGAATCTCCCTGCACCACTACATAATCTTTTAAAGGAAGCAACGTATCCAGGTGCGGTTTTGGCACCACCGGGACAATGCTTTTTAGCTGGGTAGTAAACTTGGGAGTAGACAGGTCCTTACTAAAATTGACTGTATAAAACTTTGCATTGACTGTTCCGTTTTTACTGACCTCCAGCATGGCAAATCCCCGGCTCACTTCCGAAAAGAGCACTTCTTTGTTGTGGGGTTCTTTGAGCCGGGTAAGTACAGCACCAGCACCACTTACAATCTGTTGTATACTATCATGTATCAGCATCTGCAAACTATGGTCGTGGCCAGCTACTGTCACCACATTGGGATGCTTCCTGATAGCAGCTTCAATTTCATTGGCCATGCTGCGGTAAATGGGATGATTCACATCCTGTATCGTTCCAAATAAACCACGTGCAACCGGATATATAGAGCCAATGATGGGCAATGGAATATACAAGCCTGGAACCGCTTCTGCCAATGGAAAAATGTGATGTTTTAATGCGTAGGCCCCGCCATGTACACCATATGAACGTAGCGGATGGTGCATCGCAACAATAAGCAGTTGATTAGGGTGCGAATTGGCAATTTCTCGTAGTTGAACTGAAAATTGATCCACAGTTTTGGCATCGCAGGTTGAACCTGTGCCTGGTTTTTCATGCACATGTAAAAACCATTGGCTATCCATTAATGCAATGACCACTTTATCGCTCAACTCCACTTCTATTGGACCAGGGCAGCCATCTGTAGGCCAGGCCTGGATATTGGAAAGACCAAGCGAATTGATATAGTTGATCTGGTTCATGGCCTGGTACCATCCGCCTTCTTTACCATTTTTCCAGTCATGGTTGCCCATAACGAAATAAGCCTTCGCTTTTTTACCTTTTACAAGGCTTATTAGGTGATCAATAACTGCTTTTGCCTCACTATAACCACTTTCATGTTCACTTGGCATTCCAAGGGGATAGATGTTGTCGCCCAGGAAAACAGCAGTGTTGCGTTCATCATCCCAATCCACGTTTTTCTTGAGCCAGTCCACAACCGGATGGCCATTGTTATAAAGCTCTCCTGCGTCCCCAATAAAATAGATCCGGTGCTGAATCGTATCTGCCTGGGCAAAACATAAGGTAGATAACAGAAATGCAAATAACAGAACATTGAATCGTTTCATAGTCATTTTTGCTTTGTGTGTACCCGGTATGCATAAACCTGTAATGTTGCTTTTCCGAACTTACCTTCATTGCTTATAAACATAGTTCCTTTGGGACTGAAGGTTATGCCTTCTGCCTGGGGATGCTGGTCGGGATGCAATCTATAAGCCTCCAATACATTACCTTTTGTATCTGTAATCACCAGCAATTGTCCGGCAGAAGAAAGAATATAAAGGCGTTTGTCTTTTGGATTAATAGCGGCAGCAGAGGGCTTGAATTCAACTTCATCATCTTTTAATAAAGCTTTTACATCCTTACTGCTTATAGTATAAAAGGCGGTAGAATCAAATTTTTTGCCAGTTAGATCAAAGCGATAAGCTGTTCGTTCTTCTTTTCCTTTCTCGTCTGCACAGCTTTTACAGATCATGATCAGTCCTTTGGCTGCAGAATCGTAATAGAGGGTTTCAAAGTCATTTTTACCTGTCAGCCAAAAAGAATACGCATTGGTATGTTCACTGTCATTTACTTTTAGCGGAACTTCCAGGATCGTTCCATTGCTGATCAGCACATAAACAAAAGAGTCAAGCTTAACAAGGTCTTCAAAATCCTTTTGTTCGAAGAACTTTTTGGCGTAATCGCTTAGCTTTTGTGTCTGGAGGTTAATGGCAAATATTTTCGTCCTGCTGTCCGATATGGCTAATAAGGTATTGTCATCAGTGTTATAACTCAAACCTGAAATTTCGTTGAGAACTTTGCCCAATTCTCTGCGTACAGGTTTATCCAAATTATAGCCACGGGGCGAGCCAATTCCTTTCTCCTTGCATGATGTAATAAGCGTTAGAAGGCCAAACAAGGAAACTAAAACTAAAGCCGGGCATTGTGTTTGAAATATCTTGCTCATCATTTAATAACTTTAAGTATCAAACAACGCACCAGCCATGAGTGAAACCTCAGCAGAACTATTGACAGCAGTCCGGAATTATGTAACAGATCTTTTCACACACCAGGTGAAACCTGAATTTGTTTTTCATAGCCTTGAACACACTGAAGATGTTGTGGAGGCATCCAGCTATATGGCTGATCATTATCGATTGAATGATGAAGACCATTTAGTGCTCCTATTAGCTGCATGGTTTCATGATACTGGTTATACCAAAGGCGAAGCAACAGGTCATGAAGATGAAAGTATCAAGATCGCCACAGCTTTTTTAAATCGTAATAATGTCGATGAAACTGTTATTCAAAGAGTCGGCTCCTGCATAGAGGCTACACGAATGCCCCAGTCACCAGTAAGTCTTATTGAGAAAATACTATGCGATGCCGACCTGTTTCACCTGGCAACAGATGATTTCAAAGCCAGGAGTCAATTACTCAGACAGGAACAGGAAAGTTTACTGGGATTGAAGATTGATAAGAAGGAATGGCGTAAAAACAACATCAGCTTCCTTGAAAATCATAAATATTTTACAGACTATGGGTTGGAGAAGCTGGAGCCTAAAAAGCATGAAAACCTGGACCGCCTGAAGAAAAAGAAGCAGGTAAAGGTGGTCGAGGAAAAAGAAGAAAAAAAAGTAGCCTTTCCCTACCTTTCAGAGCCTGCAGCTACTAATAAAGAGGCCAAAGAACAACAAAAGAATACAGAGCGTGGTGCGCAAACGATGTTCCGCACAACCTCGCACAACCATTTTGAATTGAGCGGGCTTGCAGACAGCAAAGCGCACATAATGATCTCCGTGAATGCCATTATTATTTCGGTTGTCCTTACAGTGCTTTTAGGACGCATTGTTTATGAAAGGCAATTTATCATACCGACTATTACTTTATTGTTGGTGAGCATCTCTACGATTATTTTCGCCATCCTGGCTACCAGGCCATCCATAAGCAGCGGTAAGTTTAGTGAAGAAGATATACGCGCCAAAAAAACCAACCTTCTTTTCTTTGGCAATTTCTACCGGATGAAGTTGGAAGAATACCAGTGGGGTATGAATGAAATGCTGAAAGATCGCGAATACCTGTATAATAGCATGATCAAGGACATTTATTTCTTGGGCGTCGTATTGTCAAAGAAGTACCGTTATCTGCGTATCGCCTATACCATTTTCATGTGGGGCATAATTTTATCAAGTATCGCCTTTGGCATCGCCGCCATCATTGGCTCCCCAACTGCCGAGCCAGGACAGCTCATTGATTATTAATCTCCATCATTGCTATTAACACCCTCCGCCTTTTATATACCCGCTAAAAAACAAAGCGCCCGGACACTAAAAAGTCCGGGCGCTTTTATAGGGAGTATTTACTTTACATCTTTTTCTTAAAAGCAATTGGCAATTCTTAAAAGAATGACCATCTCACTAGCCTTGCACCGCAGCTATTCCTTTCTCCGTTTGAGCAGAACCTGTTCCTCCATTTAGGGAAGTGCCAGGGGTGAGGTAACTCTTGATTTCTTCTTCCAGCTCTGCCTTTGTAATAGGCGTTCCCATGATCTTGTTGTATCCTTTAGCATCGATCAAAAACTCACTGCGGATGATCTTGATGAGCTGGCCATTGTTGATCTCAGGAATCAGAACTGTTTTATATTTTTTCAGGATGTCCCCTAAGTTTTTAGGGAATGGACGCAGGTGACGTAAGTGAGCATGTGCTACACTGTAACCCTCCTCAAGCAATTCTTCCACAGCTGTTTTAATAACCCCGTAAGTAGAGCCCCAGCCCAGGACCAGCATGTCGCCGCTTTCAGGACCATTGTCCAACTCCTGGTCAGGAATATTAAAGGCAATCTTGTCCACTTTTTCCTGCCGGATCTTCACCATCAGCTGGTGGTTTTCTGGGTCATAGCTGACATTACCGGTAATATTTTCTTTTTCCAGGCCACCGATGCGGTGCTCAAGACCAGGTGTTCCAGGCAAAGCCCATGGACGAACCAGGTTCTCATCGCGCAAATAGGGCTGGAATTTGGTCTCTTCGTGTCCTAATTCAGTTTTGAACTTAACATGTATAGGATTCAGCTGGCTGCTGTTAGGATACTTCCAGGGTTCTGCACCATTGGCAATATAGCCATCACTTAAGAAGATCACCGGCGTCATGTGTTCTATCGCAATACGAACAGCTTCATAAACGGCCGCAAAACAGTCGCTCGGTGTCGCGGCAGCTATTACCGGCATCGGACATTCACCGTTTCTTCCGTAATAGGCCTGCAATAAGTCGCTTTGCTCAGTTTTGGTTGGTAAACCTGTAGAAGGTCCACCCCTTTGAACATCTATAACCAACAGGGGAATTTCCAGCATCACTGCAAGCCCCATAGCCTCTGTTTTCAGAGCCAGACCTGGGCCAGAAGTAGTGGTTACGCCCAAGTGGCCACCGTAGGCTGCACCAATTGCAGAGGTGATACCGGCAATCTCATCTTCCGCCTGGAAGGTTTTGATACCAAAGTTTTTATGCTTGCTCAGCTCGTGTAATATATCCGATGCAGGTGTAATAGGGTAGGTACCTAAGAATACCGTAAGTCCGCTTTTTACCGAAGCTGCAATCAGCCCATATGCCAGCGCCTGGTTGCCCATAATGGAGCGGTAGTGGCCCGGTGCTATATGCGCCTTCTCAACTTTATACTGAGTGGTAAATGTTTCGGTAGTATCGCCGTAATTATAGCCAGCCTGAAGCACTTTTAAGTTACTTTCCAGGATTTCTGGCTTGTTGCCAAACTTTTCCCGTAAAAAGTCTTCCGTATTGTGCATGTCCCGGTCATACATCCAGTATAAAAAGCCCAGCACGAACATGTTCTTTGCCCGGTCTTTTTCCTTTGTACCCATCTGGTAATCCTTCAGAGCCTCACGGGTCATCTTGGTGATGTCCATTTGAATGACCTCGTAGCCATCCAGGCTGCCGTTCGTCAACGGATTAACGCCATCGGGATAGTTGGCCAGGCGAAGGTTTTTGACATCAAAACCGTCTGTGTTGACGATGATCTTTGCACCCTTTTTCAGGTTCTTTAAGTTGGTTTTCAAGGCAGCGGCGTTCATCGCTACCAGCACATCCCAGCTATCGCCAGGTGTGTGAATGCTTTCGCTGGAAAAGCGGAGCTGGTAACCACTCACCCCTGGAATGGTTCCCTGTGGCGCCCGGATCTCCGCCGGGAAATCCGGGAATGTGGACAGGTCGGTGCCCAGCAATGCGGTATTATTGGTAAATTGTGTACCGGTCAGCTGCATACCATCACCACTATCTCCGGCAAATTTTATAACTACGTCCTCTAGGACTTCCTGCTTACGGATCATAATTAATTTTGTGGCTGCAAAGTTAACAATGTTAGGGGGGATATGTTGTTGTAGGATTGCAAAGAGTTGGAAATAAATGTTGAGCTAGCCTTCATTCTTCATTCCTTCCTCCCTACTCCGTCCCTTCAGCCTACCTGAAGTAGGGATGGTGTATAGATCAAGCACACTTCAAGCATACTTCAAGTATACTTAGTGCACGAAACAGATTTTGACCCCTCCCTTCCTCTTGACCCTGAATCCATACCTGAGCCATACCTGAGCCGTACTTGAGCCGTACTTGAGCCGTACCTTAGCCGTATCTTAGCCGTACTTGAGCCTAGAAACCATTTTTCACCCAACCCATACCCTAGTATCCTCATATCATTTCCTTCACCCATTTCTCATTCCCTCCATTCCTTCGGTTCCTTATATACCCCAAATCCAGGTTAAGGCAATATCCTCAGTCTCCGGATTCACAAACGATCTGATTTGTCCCTTGGCTGGATTGTCGTTAAGTTTAACTTCGCACTCGGCAAAATTATTTGCTGGTACTACTTACCCTAAACTTTAAACTGATCAATGCAAACAGATTTTTTAGTGATAGGCTCCGGGATTGCTGGTTTGGTATATGCGCTAAAGGTGGCTCAGCATTTTCCGGATAAAAAAGTGATGGTCCTCACCAAGGCCGCTGCAGATGAAACCAACACCAAATACGCACAGGGTGGGGTAGCCGTAGTAAACGACCTGGAAAATGACAGTTTCGAAAAGCATATTGAAGACACATTGATTGCCGGAGATGGCTTGTGTAACAAAGAAGTAGTTGAAATAGTGGTGAAAGAAGGACCTGCACGTGTGCAGGAAATCATAGACTGGGGAACTCAGTTTGACAAAGCTCCATCTGGGGATTACCGGCTGGGTAAAGAGGGTGGTCACTCCGAGTTTCGTATACTGCATCATAAAGATGTCACCGGTAAGGAAATCGAAAGGGCTTTGCTGGAGGCAATCGAAGCTGCGCCCAATATTGAAATGTTCAATCATTGCTTTGTAATTGATATCATTACCCAGCACCATTTAGGTTACTTGGTCACTAAGTCGACACCTGATATTGAATGTTATGGTGTTTACATCCTCAATACGAACAATCATCGCATCGAAAAGATCGTAGCTGGCATTACAATGCTGGCCACTGGAGGTAATGGGCAGGTGTACCGCACCACTACCAACCCTGCTATTGCTACTGGCGACGGAGTAGCTATGGTGTACCGTGCTAAAGGCCGTATCGAGAATATGGAATTCATACAGTTTCACCCGACGGCTTTGTACGAGGCGGGTAAACGTGGACAGGCCTTTTTAATCACCGAAGCTGTACGTGGTGATGGTGGCATTTTGCGTAACGTACATGGCGAGGCCTTCATGGAGCGTTATGATCCGCGGAAGGACCTGGCACCTCGTGACATTGTTGCCCGTGCCATAGACAGTGAAATGAAACGGACTGGTACTGAGCATGTGTACCTTGATTGCCGGCATATGGATCAGCATAAGTTTAAGGAGCATTTTCCCAACATTTACGAGAAGTGCTTATCCATCGGCATTGACGTAGCTGTGAATATGATTCCGGTTGCCCCGGCAGCGCACTACAGTTGCGGCGGTATTAAAACGGATGAGTGGGGACATACTTCTATCCGTAATTTGTATGCCTGTGGTGAATGTTCGTCTACCGGCTTGCATGGTGCCAACCGTTTGGCTTCCAACTCTTTATTGGAAGCTATGGTGTTTGCCCACAGGTGTTTTGTAGATTCTGTAAACACTATCGACGCTCCTTATCATCATTGGCAGGGTGCTTTTGAAGATATACCCGATTGGAATGCTTCCGGAACTTCAGACCCCAAAGAGATGATCCTGATTACCCAAAGTCTGAAGGAACTGCAGCAGGTAATGAGCGATTATGTAGGTATCGTTCGCAACAATGTGCGTTTACAGCGTGCCATGAAGCGCATTGACCTTTTGTTTGAAGAAACTGAAGATCTATATGAAAGTACTTCTGTATCACCTCAATTACTCGAATTGCGTAATATGATTACTGTAGGCTACCTGATCATTAAAGGGGCTTCTTTCCGCAAAGAGAGCCGTGGCCTCCATTATAATACCGATTTCCCTGAAAAATCTGTTTTGATACAGAATATCGTGTTATAGGCCGTAGGGCAGGGGGTGTAGGATTTGCTGGATGATTTGACCTTATCTTTGCCCCCCTTATGTATTACATAGTTTTTGGGCCTTTGTATCTTTTATCTTTATTACCGATCCGGGTTTTGTACGTGTTTTCGGACTTTGCTTATTTGATCATTTATCATATTTTGGGATACCGGAAAAAGATAGTGTTACAAAACCTTTCTATTGCTTTTCCCGAGAAGTCAGAAAAGGAAAAGTTGCGGATCGCTAAACAATTCTACAGGAATTTCACAGATAATTTTATAGAAACCATCAAGTTTTTAAGTGCCGGCGATCGCTATTTCAAAAAACATTTTAATTGTAATCCTGAAATTTTTGATACGCTATACGCTCAGGGCAAAAAGTGCCATGTGCTCCTGGCTCACAACTTTAACTGGGAATTAGGTAACCTGGCCATTACCAGTTTAACGCCCTACCAGATGCTAACTGTTTATATGCCTATTCAGAACAGGATATTCGATCGCTTGTTTAAATATATGCGTACGCGTACTGGTGTTAAATTGCTTTCTGCCCACAATATGCGCAATGATATGATCCCTTACAGAAACCAGCAATACTTAATAGCACTGGTTGCTGACCAGAATCCAGGGAATCTTCGGTTTGCATGGTGGTTCAATTTCTTTAACCGGCCAGCTCCTTTTGTCAAGGGGCCGGAAAAAGGAGCGAGATCAAATAATTCAGCTGTGGTGTTTTGTTATTTCACAAAGCCGAAGCGCGGCTATTATGAGGCCCATTTTACTCTTGCAACCACAGATCCTGCTTCACTTCCAGAGTTAGAGCTTACCAAGCGCTATGTTACTTACCTGGAGAAAGTAATCAGCGACCGCCCCGATATGTGGCTTTGGAGCCACCGCAGATGGAAGCATGAATGGAAGCCGGAATATGGAAAAGTGATTGATCGGGAGTGATCAATGATCTGATTATAACAAAACCTCACTACTCATAAGTGAGGTTTTGTTATATAGGTAGTTATGTTTAATTCAGGTTGGTATTTTCTTTTTCCTTTTCAATTCTATCCTCATCCCTTATTTTGTCCCATCCGCCTAAAACATTACGAAGGTTATGAAGTCCCTGTCGCTTCAGTAAGGAAGCTGCAATAACACTTCTATAACCGCTGTCACAATGGATATAGATGTTCTGGTCCTCTTCAATACTGGCAATGCTCACTGTATCCGCTAACTCATCAAGAGGGATATTAAGGGCATCTTTTACATGTCCTCCAGCAAACTCTACAGGCCTTCTTACATCAATTACCACTAGCCTTTCATCAAACGGAATATCCATAGCTAGCTCATCGGCTTCTACGTCTATAATGATATCGATTTCTTCTCCTGCCTTTTGCCAGGCAGCAATGCTACCTTGCAGGTACCCTGCAAAGTTGGTAAAGCCGAGCTCTGCCAGTTGGGCCAGGCTTTCTCTTTCTTCGCCGGCATTTGCTATCAACACAATTGGTTTGTCATAAGAGATCAACTGGTTCGCCCATTCAGCAAAATGTTCATCCAATCCAATGCTGATTGAGCCGGGAATAAAACCCATGGTAAACTCCTGAGGTTGGCGGGTATCTAACAGTGTAGCATCATTCTGAGCAGCTATTTTTACAGCCTCAACAGATAATGGCTGCAATCCTTTTTGCACTACAGGGCCCAGGTTTTTATCTTCTTTATTTAATTCTTCATTCATAAATTAGTTTGTCCTTGTTGTATGTACATAAAAAAACCTTTAGCTGCAAAGGTAAATTTACTTATTGCACCCAAAGGTTTTGTCGGCAAGCGTTAATGCTATTTCAGCAGTTCATGAACAAAGTTATGGACCTGGTTTAGGCGGTCGTGATTAACTGAGTAAAAAATGAATTTGCCATCTCGAAGGGTATTCACAAAACCTGCTTTTCTCAAAATTGCCAGGTGTTGAGAAGCCACAGACTGTTCCAAACGGAGCTTGACATAAATCTCTGTTACAGTCATTTTCTCGTTTTGGTGGAGCAGCTTCAAAATTTGCTGGCGAAGTTTGTGATTTACAGCTCTTAAAATAAGAGCAGCCTTCTTAAGCTGGAGTATGTCAATTTTTAACTCACCATTCACGGTAGCTGAATTTTCTAATACATTATTCATAGATACAATCTTAACTCTGTTACAAAAGTATAAGTAAATATACGAAATACAAACTGCTACTTATATGATAATAGTTATACGTTATGGGCTGGTGAATAGAACTCTTTACCATAAAAAGGCTCGCTGTATGCCAGATCCGAAAACTTTTGTTGTATAAAAAAAGTATTAGAAAGTTTTGCTAAGTGCTCCGCAGTTGCATCTAACTGCTTAAAAATTGCATTGTTATTATTGATGAGCTTCAAAAATTTAGTACTTCCATTCCCAAAGAAGGTTATCGTATTATTTTCTAATAAGTCAAGTAAATAGGTTTCCGTTAATATGATGTTGGATGGTAAAATTACTTCTGTTAAACTTTTGTTATATGTGGCTGTAAAGACCTCCATCCTTCTTGCATCAATCATTGGGCACAATAAATCGGTAGGTTCGTCTACTGCCGCCATTGCCATCATTTGCAGCGTTCCAACTGTAATAAGTGGAAGGTTAAGTGCATAGCACAAGCCTTTGGCAGTAGCCATGCCTACCCTAAGACCTGTATAAGAACCCGGGCCTGCACTCACTGCAATAGCATCTAAACTGCTGAGGGAAAGGGAATGTTGTTGTAACAGGTCATTAATAGCAATATGAAGCCAAGCCGCATGATCTTTTTGCGATGGATTAATTTTAAGGCCCATATTTTCACCATCCCTTGATAGGCAAACTGAAGCCGTTTGGACGGCCGTATCGATATTTAAAATCAAGCTCACGCTGCCAAATTACCACATGCAGCATTTATAGAAAACACATTTCTAAAATTTATTTTTTCATAGGACTCAAGTTTTATAGGGACATGCTATGGAAATAGACTGGCGCATCCAGTAGTCTAGCGAATTGGAGGACGTGCGTCATCACGGGTATCTCTGATAAGGCCAATGCCTGTGAAAAAGAAAACGGCGCCCAGGATGCCATATACAATCAGTGATTTGATTTCCTTTGATGCGCCCCCGCTATTAATAAATACGATCGCTGCATAAATCAATCCCACAATCCCCAGTACAGTTAAAATAACTCCGAACACTCTTTTTAAGTTCATGGCTCTTTTAGATCTGAAATCGCAAAAAGATTGCCAGAGCAAGTGGATATGTGTAAAGAGAATGATCGTTTTATGGACCACCGAAGCACAAAAGTTAATGGTTACATGGAAAAAGAGAATCTCTGGTGAGATTTGGTTATTGATGTAAGATCAATCAGAAGATTTCTTTAGCACTGCTAATACATCTGTTCCCACCATATCAACCCCTTGACGTGAATTCTCAGAAAGAGGAAGTATAATGGAAGGCTGATTACCTGTGGTGAGCGTTTTGGCATAAACAGTTTTGAGAGGACCGCTTAGAAAGAAAATACGTTGTGCTGTAGCGCTAAATCTATATTCCCCAATGTCATTGCTGGTTGAAACTTTATAGCGTTGATCATCTAAAATAATAATGTCACCCTGAGTCCATTTTTTAGGAGCCTGTTTTAAAACAGTTTCATAACGACCAGGAGGCAAGCTATTGACTTTTCCATTCTGGGCATGGCCAGCAGTATAAAAAAGTAAGGTGGTAATTATGGAAAGTAAAAATGTCTTCATAAAAGGGTCATTTATCTTATCTGTAAATTACGAATTTAAAATTGATTGTTAAATGTAGGGCTTAACTCAAATTGAAGAGTTAAGGGTAAATACTATAATAATCTGACTAATAGACTTAATTATTAATCAAGCCGTTGGGTTCTTAATGTTAAAATGGTTAGAATAGCGGCTTGTCAGGGCATATAATCGAGAAAACAGATTTCTGCAGGACCTGACTAAAATCAGGTTCTGAATAAAAGTATCCATATACTTTTATTGCCTCAAACTACAATATTACTATTATGACATCTGTTGAAAGTTTACATGTGCCTTCGTTGCCCCCATATTTAAAACATGCAACTGTTTTTCAAAAGTTTGATGCATTGAAGGAAGGAGAGCGTTTTCTTTTGATTAATGATCACGATCCCATTCCTTTATATTATGAGATGAAAGCTGAAAGGGGAGATACATTTGAATGGAAGAAAATTGAGAATGGTCCAGAGACATGGCAGGTAGAAATTACTAAAACAGCTTTGCCCCAAGCAATTGAAAATACAGTGGCTGAACAAAAAGGTGAAGGGACATCAGAAGAAGTGTTTGTATTAAATGTGACCCTTCTAGAACCAAGATTAAAGCATCCAACGATCTTTAAGCACTTTGATGCTTTGACTCCCGGTCAAGCTTTTCAAATATTAAATGACCATGATCCCAAACCTCTTTACTACCAGATGATTGCTGAGAGAGGTCCTGTATTTGCATGGGAGTACCTGCAAAAAGGGCCACAATGGTGGCAAGTGCAGATCACCAAAAACAAGTTAGATGGAGAATCTGTTGGTGAGATCGCTGCAAAGGATATACGCAAAGCTGAGGTGTTTAAGAAGTACGGTATTGACTTTTGCTGTGGTGGAAAGAAATCACTGAAGCAAGCATGTGAAGAAGCCAAGGTGGATCCGGCCATAGTAGAAGCTGAGCTTGAAAATGCTCATACCATAGAAGTAAAGACACCAGCGTTAGACTTTACCCGTTGGGAAGCAGGTTTCCTCGCTGAATACATTTATAACCAGCACCACATTTATTTTTACCAGGAGAGGCCAATTATCTCTGATCTTGTAGATAAAGTGGTAGGGCGTCATGGTGCGCATTTCCCTGTGTTATTTGAAGTGGAGAAATTATTCCGTCATTTGGAGGAAGAACTGGCCGGTCACTTTATCAAAGAAGAAAGAGTGTTGTTTCCATTTATCAAGGAATTGGCACAGGCTAAGAAGACCGGTGATCTTTCTTATCTCAGAGATCTGCCATCAGTTAAGGACCCAGTAAGAGTGATGGAAGCTGATCATGACAATGCAGGAGAGCTCCTGGCTCAATTGCGTAAAATCACCAATAATTATACGCCCCCTGCCGGTAGTTGCAACAGCTTTGGTCTGCTTTATAAAAAGCTTGAAGCTTTAGAATCGGACCTACATCAGCATGTCCATTTGGAGAATAATATCTTATTTCCAAAGGCGCTTATATTGGAAAAAGAATTGTTGGGATAAGTAGTTGAATATAGATGTAAGATTATAAATGGTGGTATTTCATTGAATTTGGTATCATTGCGAAAGGTATGAATCTCAGCTGCTGTATAGTGGCTGAGATTTTTAAATAATTAGTTTACATTTTATGTTATCTACTTCCTGTAAATATGCCATTAGGGCGGCGGTTTATTTAATGTCAGAGTCGAGGAAAAGTAATCGTCCCGGTATAAAGGAAATAGCAGAGGAAATAGAAGCCAATGAGCATACCACTGCAAAGATCCTTCAGCTATTAGTGAAAGAAGGTATTATCAACTCGGCCAAGGGACCAAACGGAGGCTTTTATGCAACACCTGATTCCCATCCAGTTTATTTAATTGATATTGTAAAGGTTGTTGATGGCGAGCATTTCTTTTTTGAGTGTGGTTTAGGGCTGAAAGAATGTTCAGAAGCTAAGCCCTGTCCTATTCATCATACTTATAAAGAAGCCCGTCAGCAATTGTATCATCAATTTTCTACATTAAGTGTGCAGGAACTTTCTAAGGACCTGTCGCTAGGAAAAGCATTCTTAAAACGATGAATAAAGCTATAGCTCCATTGCCGCTGATCTTATTGTCGTTGCTGCTGGCAATCTGGGGTGGATGGATACGCATTGGCTGGAGTTTACCTGTAAGCCAGGTTGCTGCTCAGCATGGAGCTATGATGGTGGGCAGCTTTTTAGCAACATTGGTATTGCTGGAAAGGGCTGTTACTTTTCAAAACAAATGGGTGTTGTTATTACCTGTAATTAATGGCTTGAGTGTAATCGCTTTCTTGGTGCAACAGCCAGAACTTGCACAATTGTTTTTGATTGCGGGAAGTCTTGGTTTTACATTGATATGTGGCTACTTTATTAAGCAGTATAAAGAGCTTTACAATTATGTATTCTTCGCCGGGGCTTTATGTCTGCTTATTGGTAATGTAATTATATGGAAGACCAACTTTTATCCCAATGCGGTTACCTGGTGGATAGGATTCTTATTGTTTACCATTGTTGCTGAGCGATTGGAGCTAAGCCGCTTTATTGGGTTAAGTAGCTTTAAGCGTAATCTTTTACTGCTAGCTTTAGGAAGTGTTGGTGCGGGATTGATATGGCCTTTTCACTACAGTGGGAATGTTGTGTTTGCTCTATCCATATTAGCTATAGCCCTTTGGCTGTTGAAATATGATATGGCATGGTTTGCCATTCGAAAGCAAGGACCCCACCGGTATTCGGGCTTGTTATTGATATTTGGGTATGCCTGGTTGGTGATCACTGCTGCTCTGTTTTTAGCGGGCAATCATTCTGCCTTTGGTTATGACGCTGCGCTGCACAGCTTTTTTATTGGTTTTGTGTTTTCAATGATCTTTTCTCATGCGCCAATTATATTCCCGGCTGTGTTGAAGTTGCCATTAAAGATATACCGCCCTGTGCTGTATGTATGGTTTGCTTTGCTACAAACATCACTTGTGCTGCGGATTGTTGCTGATGTGATTGAAAGTATCCATGCGCGAAGGATTGCTGGTTTGCTGAATGGCGTTGCTATATTGCTCTTTTTTGTAACTATAGCTGTTACCGTAAAGATGGAGTTGAAGAAGTGGAATCGTACAAAGAGAAGAGTACTGAATGTGAAACTAGAAACGACAAGCGTCAAAAGTGAGCTATGATTCGGATGATGATCAGAGGGTAATGTGGGAGAGGTATCAACATAAAGGGATGAATAGAAGAATTGCTATGTAAGTGAATGGTTAAATGGTTGTTTTTAAATGGTTGTTTATTGCAATAGCCGCGGATTTAAATCCGTGGCTATTTTATTGTTGCATTGTAATGTTTGGGATTTATGTAGTGGCACTGGTTTGGTTTTTGAGGCCTTTCGTTCCTAAATAATATACTTTATGGCAAGGAGCATTGAAGGTAAAAAGGTAGCCGTATTAACCGAAAATGGGTTTGAGGAAGTTGAACTCACCAACCCTAAGAAGGCATTGGAAGATGCTGGTGCAATAGTGCATATTATTTCTCCACAAAAAGATAAGGTAAAAGCGTGGGATCATGATCACTGGAGTATTGAATTGCCGGTTGATGTGCCATTGAGCGATGCAAGCCCAGATGATTATGATGCGCTCTTGTTGCCTGGTGGTGTGTTGAATCCTGATAAATTACGACTGAATAAGGATGCGGTGAGCTTCGCACAACATTTCCTGGAACAGGGTAAGCCATTGGCCGCTATCTGCCATGGTCCCCAGTTGTTGATAGAAACAGGGATGATCAGTGGGCGTGAAATGACTTCTTACTATTCAGTTCAAACCGACTTAAAGAATGCCGGGGCTGTATGGGTTGATAGGGAAGTTGTGGTGGATAATGGACTTGTAACCAGCAGGAGTCCTAAAGACCTTGAAGCATTCGACCGTAAGTTGATAGAAGAAATATCAGAAGGCAGACATGCCACTACAGGGCAGTTTACCAAGGCAGATACCTGATTGGAAGTGATCTGGCAAACCCAGGTTTGCAAAGAATGGGGCCACCTTTAATGGGTGGCCTTAAACACCCTGGCTTTTCATGCCTTCTGCTTTAATTGTTTTGTTGTAATACTTGCAAATCTGTGTCAGCCCGCATTCAGTGCATTTGGGTTTGCGGGCCAGACATGTATAGCGGCCGTGCAGGATCAGCCAGTGGTGAAACTTATAAACGAGGTCAGTAGGTACAAAGCTTACCAATTGCTGTTCAGTGGCTAAAGGAGTTTTGGCATTCACCGTTAACCCAATGCGGGCCGACACGCGGAATACGTGGGTGTCTACAGCCATATTGGGCTGGTTGTCAATGACAGAAGTGATTACATTGGCTGTTTTGCGGCCTACACCAGGCAGTTGTACCAGTTCCTCTACAGTCATGGGTATGGTGCCGCCAAACTTTTCCATTACCATTTGGGCCATCCCTATCAGGTGGCGGGATTTATTGCCTGGGAAGGAAATACTTTTAATCAGGTCAAAGACGTCGTCGTATTCTGCTTTGGAGAGGCGGTCCAGGTTGGGATATTTCTGAAACAAAGCAGGTGTTGTCATGTTTACCCGTTTATCTGTGCACTGAGCAGAAAGTATTACCGCTACCAGGAGTTGGTAGGTGTTTTCAAAGTTTAACTCTGTTTCTGCTTCAGGCATTGCCTTGGTGAAATATTCTATAACTTCTTTATAACGTTCTTTCCGGGTCATGAATAAAAGTAGTGTAAGTTGTTAGTGTTGTGATTTACGAAGTAGGGTTTAATTTTTTGTTTGGAGCGAAATAAAAGAAAAAGCCCAACAATTAGTTGATAATTGTTGGGCTTTTTCTGTTTCTCACAAATCACTGCGAAACTGTCTCGCTTGATACAGCATATCTTAAAATGCTCAGAATTGCTTCCGTCCGGGGTTTTTCCAAAGCGGAATTAAGTCGTTCTATCGAAGCCTTTAAAACAGCCAGTTTTTCTCTGAGCGTCCAGTCCTTTTGCAGTGCATCTTCAATAGCTCCAGTCTCATTTTGAGAGGTCTCCTTATATAGGAAGCGTATAAGGTCCTCTGGCGTGTAATGATGCATAAATAAGAATCCGAAAACGTTATTTTGTTATTTCCGACAATTATTAAACGCATGCTGCTACTTCTTATTGTGTAGCTTGAATATTTCCATCCTCGACAATGAAGATGTCTTCATTATCCCGTTTCATGAAATACTTTTCTCTTGCATATTTTTCAATAGCTGCCGGGTTGGAACGTAATTCTTCTGATACCTTTTTTTCTTTTGCGATCTCTTCGGTATAGAACGCCTTACTTTCTTCCAGGGCTTTCAGTTCTCTTCTGCGTTGCCGCTGTGTAAATACGTCGTTTTTATCGAAAAACAACATCCAGACCGCGAAGGCAATTACTGCAAGCAGGTATTTATTACGTACAACTGGAAGTATGTAAGAGATGATTTTCAATAGTTTACAGTTTTATTTATGTTGAGCGTTCACAGCTGAGGTATCAGGATACAAATTTCGGGGAAAAGAAGTATGGGCGTGTAAATTTTTAAGAATAATTTGACCTGGGCTGGCGGATAAAAAGAAGTCCGGAAGCTGGAAAAGTTTAACTTTTCAACCTCCGGACTATTAAATATGATCGATAAGTTAAACTTATCTTATTTACCGAACTTCAGTTTAGCAGAAGGATAGTAAGCAGAAGCGCCCAATAGCTCTTCAATACGGATCAGTTGGTTGTATTTGGCCATACGGTCGGTACGGCTAGCAGAACCAGTTTTGATTTGACCGCAGTTCAGGGCTACAGCCAAGTCAGCGATCGTTGTATCTTCCGTTTCACCGCTGCGGTGGCTCATAATGGTGTTGTAACCAGCATGTTGTGCCATTGTAACGGCGTTGATGGTTTCAGTAACGGTACCGATCTGGTTAACTTTAACTAACAGACCGTTAGCGATGCTTTTAGAGATACCTTGATCGAGGCGTTTAACGTTGGTTACGAACAGGTCGTCACCAACCAGCTGACATCTTTTGCCAATAGCTTGCGTTAAAGCTGCCCAACCTTCCCAATCGTCTTCAGCCATACCATCTTCGATAGAGATGATAGGATATTGGTTCACCCAGTTTTCCCAGTATTTCACCAGTTCCTCAGAAGTCAGGGTTTTGCCATCGCTCTTGTGGAAAGTGTATTTACCGTTTTTATACAGTTCACTGTTTGCAGCATCCATAGCGATGAACACCTCGCTACCAGCCTTGTAACCAGCAGCATCGATAGCAGCCAAAACAGTTTCGATGGCTTCTTCGTTGCTCTGGATGTTAGGAGCGAAACCACCTTCGTCACCTACGTTGGTGCTGTAACCTTTCTTTTTCAGCACTGATTTCAGGGAGTGGAATATCTCAACGCCCCAACGCAGACCTTCGCTGAAAGAAGTAGCGCCAACCGGCATTACCATAAATTCCTGGAAGTCGATTTTGTTGTCAGCGTGCGCACCACCATTCAGGATGTTCATCATTGGAACAGGCAGTGTTTTGGCATTAGTACCTCCGATATAGCGGAATAAAGGCAGACCAGCTTCTTCAGCAGCAGCTTTAGCTACGGCCATACTTACGGCCAGCAAAGCGTTGGCGCCTAGTTTTCCTTTATTTTCAGTTCCGTCCAGTTGAATCATCAGTTGGTCGATGCCTGTTTGGTCAGCAACATCGAAGCCCAATAATTCCGGAGCGATTGTTTTATTTACGTTTTCTACGGCTTTCAGAACGCCTTTTCCAACATACACTTTTTTATCATCGTCGCGCAACTCAACGGCTTCGTGGATACCAGTGCTGGCTCCGCTTGGAACGGCTGCACGGCCGAATGCTCCGTCATCGGTTACTACGTCTACTTCTACTGTAGGATTGCCGCGGCTGTCAAGGATCTGCCGGGCGAAGATTTCAGCAATGTAACTCATGGCTTTGGTAATTGTTTTAAATTAATAGACCGGTTCAGCGAAAGCTGTTTACCGCTGCGCAAAGAAACGATGTTTCGAGTATATACGTTTCAACTGCTATTATTTTTTGATATGACAAAAATCAGGAGCGGGGGAGGTGAAATTCATCGTTGATGTGTGAATGTGAGTAACGGGAGGTGGAATTGTTGAGTTTCTGAGGAGAAAATTAAAGTTGGGGATGACTGAACCCGGATTTGGGATTTCGGATTTCGGGAGTTTGTTGGGTGTTGGAGGGAGGGGCAAAATCTGTTTCGTGCTTCAGGTATGATGTAAGTATGCTTCAGATATGCTGAAGGTAGGAGTCGGGTGGGCAGGAATAGGTCAATGTCCCGAACCGGGGTTCGGGAGCCTGGGCGGATCCGCGGGGCGTTGGTAGGGACCTGTATGATACAGGTAGAGTGTGGGTATAGGGTAGGTACGGGGTTGATATGGAGTAAATATGGAGTACCTATGCAGTTACACCGCAGTAAGGTCTCCTATGTTTGTTTTTTGAAGCAGTATTTTTTGAGAGGAGTCGGGAAGGTCTGGGTAGTTTTGAGTCCATCAGTGAAAAAGGGTGAGCGTACAATTTAGGTCTAAGTAACCCCTGAGGGTATACTGTTATAGAGATTTTACCTCCCCT
>NZ_JAOTIF010000023.1 GCF_025628885.1 Paraflavisolibacter caeni
GGTTATGAAATGCAGAATGGCCTAATCCAGCAGGATCTTGCAGTGAAATCAGGTTATTGGCCACTGTTCCGCTTCAATCCGCTGAAAGATCAAGGGGAACGCTTCACACTGGATAGTAAAGATCCTTCTGTAGCATTGGAAGAATTCTTATACAAAGAGAACAGGTTTGCCACCATAAAAAACAGTGCGCCAGAAAGAGCGAGTGAATTTTTGGATTTGGCAAACGAAGGCTTGCGTAAACGCTGGCAACGCATAGAAGCATTGAAAGCTTTATAAATTTTTAAAAGAGAAAGAAGATGAAGACATTGATAAGTCAACTAGAAAACCCACTAGTGGTACAGGATATTCAAGACCTGAAAGATAAAATACTTGATTTCGCACTGGGAAAGATCAGGGACGATGAATTCCGTGGCATGCGTACAGCGAGAGGCGTATATAGCCAACGGCAATTTGGTGTGCAAATGGTCCGTATCAAAGTGCCGATGGGAAAGCTCAATTTCAGACAATTGTTGTGCATTGCTGATGTTGCAGACAAATATGCCAGTAAATACCTGCATCTTACTACGCGGCAGGCCATCCAGATCTATGGTGCCAGCCTTGGAAAGACGCCCGAACTCTGGGCTGCTTTAGAACAGGAAGACATTACCCTGAGAGGCTCAGGAGGGAATACCGTGCGGAACGTTACGGCTTCACCTACTGCAGGCATTGATTCCTCAGAGCTTTTTGACGTAACCCCATATGCATATGCTGTATATAAATATTTCCTCCGCAATCCAGTTGCCCAGGAAATGGGTCGTAAAGTAAAAATCTCCTTCTCTTCCAGCGAAGATGATACTGCTTTCTCCTTTATTCATGATTTAGGGTTTATTCCTAAAATCAAATTGGTGAATGGTGCCCGGCAGCGTGGCTTTAAAGTGCTGGTTGGTGGTGGGTTGGGGGCACAACCTGCCCTTGCTCCAGTAGCCAAAGAGTTTTTGCCAGAAGCAGAGTTGATATCATTTATAGAGTCAACGCTAAGAGTTTTCGGTCGTTATGGTGAACGAAACAACCGCCATAAAGCAAGACTGAAGTTCCTGGTCAACCAATTAGGCGTAGAAGAAATGTTACGACTGATTGAAAAGGAGCAGGTCGCGGTTAATCCGGAAGCTTACTTGGTAGACTTTACGTCAGAACCTTTGTCTTTGCCCAGACCAGATGCGATTCAATACGGTGCATCAACTATTCATTCCCCTAAATACCAGCATTGGCTGGCTACGAACGTAATTGCTCAAAAACAGCTGGGTTTTTATGGGATCGCTGTTAAGATCAATGGTGGTGATATGACTTCAGAGCTGGCCAGGAAATTTGTGAGTGCTATACAAGGGTTAGTTGCAGATGATATCCGTATTACACAAACACAGGGCTTTGTGTTACGCTATGCCAACAAAGAAGCTTTGCCTGTTCTCTTCAGCAATCTGGATCAACTAGGGTTGGCAGAACCGGGCTGCGACAGTGTTGCAGACATCACTACCTGCAGGGGGACAAATACTTGTAACCTGGGTATCGCTAATAGCCTGGGACTGGCGGGTGTGCTGGAGCAATTGATCTACGAAAAATATGAGCGCCTGATCTATAATCGAGATATCAAGATCAAAATAAGCGGCTGTATGAACTCCTGCGGGCATCATGGCTTAGCACAGATTGGATTTCATGGAAGTTCCATTAAGGCCAATAATAAGGTTGTTCCGGCAGTACAGGTGCTGTTAGGTGGTGGAGTAATGGGCGATGGCCGGGGAAGGATTGCTGATAAGGTGATTAAAGTGCCTTCCAAACGGGCGCCACAAGTACTTACTTCTATACTGGATGACTATACTGCCTATGCATTTGGAGGAGAAAATTTTCAACAATATTATATCCGGAATGGGAAAGACTATTTCTATCAAATGCTGAAACCCATGACAGATACATCATTACTGACTGATGATGATTATGTGGATTGGGGCAACGATGAGCCATTTAAAACGGCTATCGGTACAGGTGAATGTGCTGGTGTGATCATCGACCTGACTGCTTCTCTATTCAATGAGGCAAATGAAAAATTAAAGAAGGCAAAAGCTGCCCTGGTTTCAGGTGAATATGCAGACGCGATCTATTATGCCTACAGCACAATGATCATTGCTGCGAAAGCGGCATTGTTGAAGAAAGAAGTGAATTGCGGCACACAACTGGGAATCATTGATGAATTTGACAAGTACTTTGCCGGCATCATTGATGATCCGGACTTCTCTAGTTTTCATGACCTGGTACTACAGATCAACCAGCTTGAACCAGAAGTTACATTCGGGCAATCTTATTGTAACCAGGCTGGGAGCTTCCTTCAAAAGCTAATGGCGGAAGAAAAATGAGTGATGAGTAATGAGTAATGGGTATAGGGTACCCATTACTCGTACTTGATAATTAGGTGCCATTAATTAAGTCGTGTTCCTTAAGCAGACCGGCAATCCTGTTAATCACTTCAATATTTCCTTCTTTGATGCCCCTGCTTGACAGCGGCTTGCCATTTTTAAATTCAAAACTCAATTCAGGCGGAAGGCTTGCTATTCTTCTTTCTTCTAGGCCACACAATGGTGCAGCCGTGTAATGGTTACCGTCTTTAAAAATATCAAAGTCGATGTTTTTATTGATGATTCTATTTCCTGGTGTGCGGTAGGGAACTTCAATTGTGAAGCTTGCAATTTTTTCCATTATCTAATATTTACAAATTGAATAAATAAGGCTGTTCATTGAGTGCACTATCAATAGCACTGACTCATTGACTAAAAGCCCGCTATAGAAATAGCGGGCGAGAACGATTGCTTGCCATATGAAATCCTTTAGTATCTTAATTAATTCTATATATTTTTTTAAAGCTATTATTTGTTGATTGAGCGTTTCTTTTTCAAGTTTTAAAGTAAATGTTCCCTGGTTAACCTGATTTCTTTGTTATTATTCAATAATTAAGCCATGATTTTGATATATGTATGAGTTCCTTATGTTTTCATTTTAAGGAATAAATGTGTACTTAATTTCCCTATTCATTCATCAGAAGTTCAATGAAGAGTGGTTTGAAAGGAATCTAATTAATTGCCTTCAGTTGAGGTTGTGCATGAATATTTTGAACTTATCAGAATAAGCTGTTTTCGCACTTGAGGCTCTTTGTTTGAGGTAGGTAAAGCTATTTAAGAAAAAATAAAACAGTAAAGGGTCATTCCCCGTAATTGGTAATAAACAGAGTTGAAGTAAAAGATGGTTGCCCTTCTTCAGACCGGTCCATTTGTTCTTTACTGTCGTTATGTACCTTGTAGCTTCCATCACATGTAGGTTTGCTTCATTGTATATATTGACAAAAACATGCCAATTTTTTTTAACGATTGCTTGTATATATATGTTAAGAGTCTTTAAAAGAAGGAGGTATCATCCATACTGGCTTTGTTATTGCGCATAGCGGGCATGAAAACAGTATTAAAGTATATATATCTGGACCCGAGCACGTACTGGATGTTTGATAATCCTGTTAAGGTAACAAAGGAATTTGATTATGATAGCCCACCAATTGGTTCTGCTTTCTTGTATATGAAAGAGAATGGATTATATGCAGACATTATTTTGGAAGGATCAGCAGAAAATCACCTGGAACTCTATCCTCATATCAGCTTTTCAAAAAACAGTAAAGCCATTAGTTCTATAAAACTGTCTTCAATTGAGAATGCAAATGAAAGCGTAAAAACGATCGATCAGCAGACTATGGATGCAGACCTGCCTCATTTTTAAAAAATGGCAGTTCCTGAGTGTATTTACCATTAACTTTATGAATGTAATCTGCATGTATCATCACCCTAATAAATAGTAAGATGAAAACAGGTGACATTGTACAATTGAAATCCGGCGGCCCCAGGATGACTGTTCAAAGGGTGATTGGTTCAGACAAATCAAACTTTGGACTCAAGGCTGCCGACGAGTTTTTAAAGATGAAAGGATTTGAGGACGGCGACGTTATTTGCCAATGGTTTGAAGGGAACAGGCTGAATGACGGCACTTTCAAAGTGAATACGCTCAATGTTGTAGAAACCAGTAGCAACTTTGGGTTTAGCATGGGTTAGTTCTTCATTCTCCATTGGCGATTATTGCTTCATTTCTCAAGCAAACTTTCCCTCTATAACACAACGTTCATCCTTAAGCGTCTCCAGGTAATCTTCAATGTCTGTAGATGCTTTAATTTTTATTTGTTCCGCCTTATAGACCTTCTTAAATTCCTTTCGTCTTGTAGCCTCATAAAAACGCCTGATTTCATTGCTATTTTGCAGGATCAGGCCCGGTACCTGCACTGGTTTGTTGTTATCGTCCAATGCTACCATTGTAAAATAACTGGTATTGGTATGTTTCATAACACGTGTTTTTACATTTTCTGATACTACCTTAATACCTATAATGAGCGAAGAGGTCCCAACATAATTTACTGATGCTAGCAGAGATACGATTTCTCCCACTTCCACCGGCGCCAGGAAGTCTACTGTGTCAATTGAAGCTGTCACACAATAAGCGTCTGCATGTTTGGCTGCACACACATAAGCTACTTTATCCATTAATGACAGGATCACACCTCCATGTATCTTTCCTCCGAAATTGGAGTAAGAAGGTATCATCAATTCTGATAAAGTGGTTTGAGAATATGCAACTGTTTTGTATCCGTCTGCCATAAATGTTGAAATTTAAACCGGTGGTTTAAGCCAGTTATCTTCTGCGAATGTATTTATCGTATGAATAATAAAAGGATATATAAATCAATTTATATTTGGTATGGCATTTGTGGTTTGATTTTCAATAAGTTGGAGCTCAAGAGATACTTACTTACCCATGCCGACCTCCAAACGATACAAGCAGTTAAAGCTTGGTGTGGATTCTTTCCGGAGCCATTACCAAAGTGTCGTACTTTCCTTTACCATCAAGCGCAAATCTGTAAGCGGTATTTTAAAAGGTAATCGTGTTGATTGGATGTTCCAATCAGATAGCCCGGCATTTTTAAAGCTGGTTCCATCAGGTATATTGAACAAATATGCGCTTTGGTGGGATATGGTTCCAAAAGATCTCGATAAAGTTTACAATGGAATCTTTGAAGCTGCTTTCAAAGCAGGTTACGATTTATGTGAAATAGATTTTGAAGTTTAATCTACAAATTAGCGCCTATGTGCTGATGCTTCCTTCAACAAAAAGCACCACGAAAAACGTGATGCTTTTTATCTTCCAATCAGTTCGCCACTTAATATTTCAATATGATCGTCTATTGATCATTATTGATTCACCATTCTCCATTCACCTGTTTCACCTCCACCTTCTGCCCATTAATGCTTACATTCTCAAAGCGAACATCACGTGCATTCGTGAATTTATATGGAGTCTTTACTGTATCAATTGTGACATTGATCAAGCGAATGTTTTGAATAGGTGATTCTTTGTAAGCTTCGAGGCGCACACCATATTTCCCGCCCTGTCTTACTCTCATGTTCTTTACTTCAATGTTGCGGATGGTAGGCATGTAGTTGCCCGCATCTTCATACAACATAGTAGCAATCACTACCTCTTCTTTTACCTGTCCTACTTCAATATTCCGCATATAGATATTCTCTGTAACGCCTCCACGTGCAGAACTGGTTTTGATACGGAGCGCCCTGTCCAATTCCGGGCTGCTCATGTTGCAGTTTTCTGCAAATACATTACGAACACCACCCGAAATCTCGCTGCCGATCACAATACCGCCATGACCATTAGCCATTTTGCATGCCTGGATGATGATGTTTTCACTGGGTATATTGATCTTGCGGCCATCAGCATTCCTACCTGATTTAATGGCAATACAGTCATCACCTGTATTGAAGTAACAATCCCTGATCAGTACATTTTTACAGGATTCAGGATCGCAGCCATCGTTGTTAGGACCATGGCTTTCAACCTTTACTTTTTGTATCGTCACATTGTTACACAATACAGGATTCAATATCCACATTGGCGAGTTAATGAAGGTTACCCCTTCAATCAATACATTCTCACAACGGTAAGGCTGCACAAATTGCGGACGCAGATAAAAGCCTGGTCCGAACTTACGTTCTGCTACCGGCACCCCTTTTTCAGCCATCTCAAATAAGGCCGGTCTTTTATCCTTGTCATTCTGGTTCGGCGTTCCCGGTTTCCAACCATCCTGAAGGTTACCTTTCCATGGCCACCAATTCGTTTCATTGGATTGCCCGTCAATAATACCTTCACCGGTAATAGCAATGTTCTTTTGTTCAAAAGCATAGATAAAAGGAGAGTAGTTCATCAATTCTATGCCTTCCCATCGGGTATATACCAAAGGCAGGTAATCTTCCGGTTTGGTAGAGAACAGAATTTTGCCTCCTTTCACTACATGGAGATTAACATTGCTTTTCAAATGAATAGGACCTGTGAGAAAGGTGCCCTGTGGAACAACCACTCTTCCTCCACCTTCCTTGTTACATGCTGCAATAGCTTTTTTAAAAGCATCAGAGCAATTAGCAGAACCATCTCCAACTGCTCCATAAGCGGTAATTACGTAGTCTTTATCGCGGAAATCTGGGGCCTTGATTTGCTGCAGGATGCGAGGCACTTCGTTCCAAACATCATCAGAGGTCAGGCTTTTCGAAACCTTAGGGGTACAGGCTGGTGTTGTCAGCAGTGCAACCAAGAGCATCAGGAAAGTAGAACAAGAAATTAAATAACTCTTCATAGTGCTGAAATTAATATAAATGTTGAACCATTGATCAATGAATGAGCTTTCTTTAGCCGGATTATAAGATCATTTTAGCAGGTTTGCAAAGAACGTTGTTTTGTTGTTAAAGAAGGGTGTTTTCAATCATTTAACCAATTCGGTAACAACCTCTTGTATTTTTCTCGCTTTTTACTTATTTTTTCTTTTGCATCAACAGGTAAAGAACTGGGCTCAACGGACAAAAAGGGCTTTAGGGCGAATGAATCAACGGTATTTATGTATATAAGATACTTTTGTAGTCAATCCTTTAAGTACCCTTTTTAAGCTTCTCCCCAGAACTAAGCCTGTTAAAATGTTTGCTAAACGTATTTATGAAGACACAACATACGAGACAACATCATATTCTTTGGGCCGACGACGACAATGATGACCTGATGCTGATGCGTGAAGCATTAGAAGGGATTGATCATCATCATCAAATAACAGAGGCTAATAATGGTCGTGAAGTGCTTGATCATTTGGGTAGCATTGAAGATCCTTCCCAGTTTCCATGTCTTATTATTTTAGACATGAATATGCCTATATTAAATGGCCGTGAAACCTTAGCGATCTTAAAAAGCGAGGAGAAATACAGCTCAATACCTGTAGTGGTTTTTACAACCTCCAGCAGCGAAATGGACCGGATGTTCTGCCGCCGCTTTGGCGTGGAAATGTTTACAAAGCCAGATGACTTTGTAGGTCACCAGCAAATGATCCAGCAACTGTTGCGGTTTTGCAGTATTTGCAAGGAAAGTGTTGCCACGGAACATTGTTGTTAAAATAATTGTAAGATACAATTGTGGACTGTTGTCCATAATTGACGCATCTGAAGCAAAGCCTGGTTGTGTATGAATTTAGACTTACTGTGGAAGGTAAGTGGATCATACGCAATCAGGCTTTCTGTTTGATATTTCCTGATCAGTAGGGTATCCTTTTTGCACAAGAACTTTTGGGTTTTAAATGTCGTAACCTATGGAGTGGAAAGCTGTTGTGCGTTTTTTGGGAGACCCTGCGCATTATAAAATAATTACGGACCGGTCTGGAATTTATTACGCCCGCCTCTTAAAATATGAAGGGGCGCCTGGTGTTACACCTCCACAAGATATTGTGCTTGTTAAAGGTATACGCCGCTGGAATGGCAGTTATGATGTCCAGGAGTTTATTGATGAATTGGGGAGGGCAATTGATGCCCGTCAGAGGGGCAGTTCACCATCTTCATCAAGGCCAGAACCGACTGGCTCCTGATATTTCCAGGTTTCACTTCATTATTCATGCGTAATGAATAATGATGCATAGGTCTGTGTCCTTACTGCATTAGACAAACTCGTGTGAAAAATCCGGGACAACGTATGCTCTCCATACGACCCCATCACCACTATTTTGCCTTCAGAATCCGGGTGTATATAATTGACGATTTGTTCCTCCGCATTTCCATGCAGGATTTCACTTTCCAGGTTACTAAAGTGATGGTTTATCCAGTTTTGAAAATGACCTTCATGAGGAAGTTGCTCGTCTTGCTTTGAAGTTACATATATAATCTTTGCTGGTAATCCCGTCCATTCAGGAAAGACGTAGCTGAATATTTTTATAGCATAGATGCTGGATAACTTTCCATCATAACATAAAATGATCTTTTCAGGGGACTTCCATTCTCGTGAGACAAGAAGCACAGGCGCGTGTGCACCAATAAGGATGTCTTTAATAGAGTATTCATCTGAATCTGACCGTGCATCAGCCATAATGAGATCCGAAAAAGAACTGATGTGTAATAAATGACTTACTGAAGTTACCTCATCAATTTCAAAAGAGAAAGGAATCCCCTCGACATCACACCCATCTTTGAATACCTGGAGTTCGCTTTCTATTCTTTTCCTGTTTTCCAACTTGGCCTGTTCTGTTAATACATTCGTGCCGGCCAGTGCAAGGTCGTTAGGAAAAGGATAATCAAATTCCGGCGATGTTTTCAGATCGTTCAGGAAAACTGCATAGATAAAAGAAGAGGATTTCTTGGCAATATCAATTGCGCTTGAAATGACATGTTGCGGAAAATGCCCTGCGTTAAGGATAACCAGGATCTTTTTCATTTCAATTAGCTTTATATCCTAAAGATACACCAACTCCCTATTCCCCCATATCTTGCATCCCGGTTGTGATAATATCTCCCTGAGCGCTCCTGGTTCCACAATTTCAAAGGATTGAACAGGAAATTCATTGGTAAAGTACTCAACCACGTCATCCGTCAGGAACATGCCGTATACGTGAGGGCCGCCAGTTACCAGGAAATAGAAGTACTCCGGAGGTGTTTTAGCTATAAAATCTAAAAGTGCTGGCCTGGCTATTTGAGTTTTGAATGTATAAGTTCTGATAAATGACATACTGCGCCCTTCTAACTGGATTGAAAAGCTAAAGTATTGAAACTGTTCAAATGGAAAGTGTTACGTCATTGCATTTTTAGAATTTATCCTTCAACAGGCTGCCTGTTATAAAGTATGGTATGCGCATATTGCTGCGCTTTGACTTCTACCTTGACCACGCATCCATAAAACAAGGAAAACATCTTAAAAGAATCTACCAACGCAACATTCTCTATAAAAGATAAAATGCTCCTGATGACACCACCATGTGAAACAATAGCGATCCTTTTGAATTGAGGATGCAGGGATTGAAAAAACGCTTTAGCGCGCTCATAAAGGTGCGTGTAGCTTTCACCACCAGGTATCACAACATTGGCAAAATCTTCCATCCACTGTTTCAATATGTCCTGATCAATATCGTTCCATAATTTCAGTTCCCACTCCCCGCAATTGATTTCCTTCAGCCGGTCATCAAAATGAATATGGTGTTCCGGAAATAAATGTTCAGCTAGTTGCCTGCACCTTTTCAAAGGACTGCTGTACACTTTTTCAATACATTCAGGCAGGTACTCCCGGATGCATTTAGCTTCATCATGAAATGATTCCACTACGTCAAGATCTGCCTGCCCATAACAAGTATCTCTGGTAATATTGGGTTTTGTATGCCTGATCAGGTATATTTCCATAGTAAGATTATTGACAAATAACAAACCACTTCTGTTGCTTGTTGAATGGCGCCTAAACAATCTCCCGTATACCCCCCGATCCATTTTTTAAAATAACGGATGAGTAAAAAGGTTGTAACCAGCATAGGGGCGATGACAAGCAGGTATTGGGAAGGTAAGACAATAAAAGGCAATAAGCTAAATAAGCCCGCGCTCAATAGTTCAAAAGTCATCAATCTCCTCGAAGCCAGTGGCTTCGACTTACTTTTTTCCTGCGAAAAAACATAAACAGACGTTTGTATGGCTACAACTGCCATAAACCGGCTAAGCGCGTGTGCCATCAGGAAGATGCCCACTATGGTTAATGTCGAAGATGTAGAAACAAATAAGGCAGTTATTTCTCTAAGCAATAAATACTTCGTTGCCAGCATGCTTATTAAACCGATTACCCCAAAAGTGCCGAGCCGGCTATCTTTCATGATGTCCAATATCTTTTCTTTAGTCCAGCCGCCTCCAAAGGCATCACAGGCATCAGCAAAGCCGTCTTCATGAAAAGCGCCTGTTGTGATCACACCTGCAATTATAGAAGCCAAAACAGAAAGCTCAATAGATAAAAAGGAATAACAGAGGAAGAACATCAATACACTGATGCTGCCAACGATCCAACCGATCAGTGGAAAGTACTTGGCGGCTTTCTCTAAATATTCCGGCGAATGATCCGTCATTTGTGGTACAGGTAAGCGTGTCAGGAACATCAGGGCTGTAAAAAATATGCGTATTTCTTTTCTCAATGCTTTACATTTTAGTGCTGACGCCAGCCGATTCAAAAGAAGCCATCTGGTTTAAAAAAGCAACGGCGGATTGTATGAGTGGTATTGCCAATGCCGCACCGGTGCCTTCGCCTAGTCGCAAGCCTAAGGTTAATAAAGGTTTTGCCTGTAAATAGTGCAACATCTTCTGGTGTCCCTGCTCTTCTGAAGCATGCGCAAATATGCAGAACTGTAATACGTTTTTATTGATCTGATGGGCCACCAGTAAAGCTGCTGTTGCAATAAAACCATCGACAACAATAACCATTTTGTTTTCTGCAGCCTGCAGATAAGCACCCACCATCATGGCGATTTCAAACCCTCCAATTATTGATAATAGTTTTATGGGCTGGTCGATGAAGTTGTTCAATTCATGTTTATCAATTACTTTCTGTAATACATACTTCTTGATTTCCAACTGGCTGTCTGAAGCGCCTGTTCCTCTGCCTGTACATTCTTTTATGGGCAACTGAAGCAGGATACTCATGATCAAAGAGGCTGAAGAGGTATTACTAATCCCCATCTCTCCAAATCCTATGGTGTTGCAACCTTGCAAGCCCACTTGTTTTACGATCTTTTTACCCTCCTCAATAGCCTTTTTTGCCTCGGCTTCCGACATGGCCGGGTGATCAATGTAATTACTGGTACCATAGGCAATTTTTGCCTGGATAAAATCCTCATGCTGTATCGCTTCGCTCCATTGTTGGTTGACGCCTGCATCTACTATCTTTAATGCAATTTGATGCTGGCGGCAAAACACGTTGATGGCAGCTCCTCCCTCTAAAAAGTTGAGCACCATTTGAGCTGTAACCGCCTGCGGATATGGATTCACCAATTCAGTTTGTGCCACACCATGGTCTCCTGCAAAAACAATGACATGGGGATTTGTAATAACAGGCGATAAAGTTTGTTGTATGCATCCAACCTGCAAGGCAATATTTTCCAAATAGCCCAACGCTCCTATTGGCTTTGTCTTGCTGTTGATCTTTTGCCTGAGTTGTTGTTCCAAATATTCTTCTTTCATATTATTAAATTCCTGGTTCATGAAATGAATTCTTTTTGTGTAACGGGTAAAAGATCGCAAAACCAAAAGCCCATACTCGCCGGACGGGGCGGTTGCCCCGAAAAACAATTGTCACTGTCTTCCTTGGGTGCTTTGTATTCTCGGAAAACAACTTCACCTTTTTCAAAGAGAACTGGTTTTTGGAAGATGGGCCCGTCAAAAACAAAAGTGTGAAACTCGCCGTTTTCTCCACATGGATCAACTCCTTTGGGCAGGTCCTTGATAAAGTCCCGATCTATAATACGGCCCGCAAAGCTCTGATCCAGTAATTCTGCTTTGATGCAAACCAATATCGTTTTAAAACCCAGGTCTATAAATTCATGAAGCAACTCTGTCGTGTCTCTCTTCCATAATGGGAAAACGGCATTGACACCAATCCTGGCCAATTGCGTTTCCCTGTACACCTTTAAGTCTTCCAGAAAGATATCACCAAAGAAAGCATGGGTAAACTGCTCCTCCTTTAATCCTTGTAGTGTCTGCATCATATACGCTTCATATTCACTCATCGATGGTTGATCGGGCAATACCAGTTTTTGCAGTGGCAAGCCAATAGCTTCTGCCTGCTGTTCCATCAAAGCTTCCTGTACGCCATGCATGGATACACGTCCGTATTGATTGTTGATATTGGTGAGCAGGCGTTCTATGCTATAGTTGTTATCTTTCAATGCATGGTACAAAGCCAGCGAGCTATCCTTGCCGCCACTCCAGTTGAAGTATGATTTATGAGCCATGTTGATTGGGTTTAATCGTGACGGGTAAACCTGCTACCATGAAGATGACTTCATCTGCCATTTGTGCAATGTATTGATTGGCCCATCCCTGGAGGTCTGTAAACTTACGTCCGGCTTCTGTTGAGGCATGCAAACCCATTCCTAATTCATTGCTCACAATGAAAATCGACGCATCCAACGTGGACAGGTGATCAATCTCTTTTTGTATCGCTTCCAGGCAGAGATCAACGTCGCTGTCATAAAATGTAAAAAAGTTGGTGAGCCATAGGGTCACACAATCGATTACAACAGTCTGCTTTGATAATGGCAATTTTGCAAGGTGCATAGGCTCTTCATAGGTGGTCCAGCGTTGATCCCTTTCCTTTTGGTGCCGTCCTACTCTTGCTGCAAATTCTTCATCTTCTTCTGCAACCTGGGAGGTGGCTACATATACAGGTGTATTGGACAGTGCCAGTGCAGCCTTCTGAGCATAGGTGCTTTTGCCGCTACGGGCACCGCCTGTAATTAAACTGATCATCCGAAATATTTTTCTTTAAAAAAGACGTATTTGTTTTTCAGGTCTTTCAAACAGTTGAGACAAAGACAATCTTTGTACTTGTCTTCTATAAATGCTCTTTCTTCCAGGCTTAAAACAATTTTACTGCAATCGCATTGGGCGATGCTTCCTGCCTTACACTCAAAAACGTTGCTGCACCTGGGGCATCTTTTATCTTCATGTATGGGCATATGCATTGGATTGATAAAGGTTCACTGCTTTATGTTGCAAATGCTCAGGAACATGAAAAAGTTCCGGATGAAATAATGCAGACAACAACTCAATGCCGTCTACAAGGGTGCCGGCACTGGGTTGTGTAAACAAGTCAAAGTCTGCCATATAAACCTGCTGTTCCTGAACTGCTTTCAACTGCTTCCATTCTTTCCTTTCTGTCAGCAGGTGTATTTCTTCTGCTGTGCGGTCAATATGAAAGCCACAGGGCGCCACCACCAATACTTCTGGATCATACTTCACTAACTTATCCCAGGATGTTACAATAGAATCACCTGCAGGATTGCTGAGCATGTCCACACCACCTGCTTGTGCAACCTGGAAGGGGATCCAATGCCCGCAATTATAGATGGGATCCATCCACTCCATTACCATTACTCTCTTCAATGGCATGCGGTGTAAACGCAATACATCCAGTATCCTGTCTGTTCTTTTTTGCAAAGAAGCAAGATAATTGTATGCAGCTTCTTCCTTTCCCAAGGCTTTAGCAATGATAATAGTAGACTGATAAACATCTTCCAGGCTTTGTGGCGTTAAGGAAATAACCCCAGGCTGCTTTTTTAGTTTGGCTACAGCAGCACTAGTGCAAACCGTATCGATCTGGCACACTTCGCATACATCCTGTGTAAAGATGATGTCTGGCTCTATGGACTGCAGCAGTTCTTCGTCTACATAATACAAGCTCTTTCCCTGTGCTTTGGAGGCAGAAAAGATCTTGTCAATCTCAGCACTGGAATATTGCTTGCCTTCCAGTACACAACGTACTACTTTGGGTTTATCATGGAGTGCAATGGAGGGACATTCAAATGTCACTCCATACAACTCTTGTTCTAATCCCATGTCATAGATCATTTGTGTGGCTGCAGGTAAAAAAGAACAAGCTTTCATTGATCTTAGTTGATGGTTAATTGTAAAGAAGTGTTTCTTTGCTTCATCCATTCAAATGAACCAAACAAAATACTGCTATAAATGATCGTGCCTGCTAAAAAATTCTTCATATAAGGTAACCCCTGCATATAGCATTGAAGTAAACCTTCCCAATTGCGGCTCAATGGTTGCATGGTCCTCAGGTCTAATCCTCCGCCTGCCCATACTCCAAAATCAGCGATCAGCCAATGACTAAGCGAAGCTACAATAGCTGCCGCTAATACATTTTTCACATTGACTGTAGTAATCAGCCAATTACCGATAAAGCAAATCAACACAAATATCCCATAGATCACATACCATCCGTTATACATAATGCCAAATTTGCCTTCATGTATGAAGATGTTGATGATCAGGTCGCTGACAAATAAAGTGAGCATTGAAAACAGTACAGCTTTCCACTTCTTGGTAAAATAGGCGCCACTAAACAAACCCATTGCACCGATTGGCGTAAAGTTTGACCAGGGCGTTACGCATGCAGCATCTGGAATACGCATAGCTGCTGCTGCAATCATAAGGAGGATTAAAACTGTAAACCGGGGATCGATTTTTTGAATGGACATAAATGTTTGTTTATGATGATGAATAATTGTTTACAATGAAAATGTGAAACCGCCACTCACGAGCAATGGAATAGAATTATAACCCCAAACGTCAAAGAACTTCCTGTTGGTAACATTTTGGGCATCCACAAACAATTGCACAAATTTTTTGAACTTGTATGCTGCATGCGCATTTACAACAAGGTAATCATCCAATGCCACGTCTTCTTTTTGATAGCCGCCTACATCATATCGCTTGCTGGCATATTTCGCACTCACGCTGGCAAATAATGCATCAGTGAATTGATAACCCACATTGATATTCACCTGGTGCTGTGGCCTTCTCAGCATGTACTTGTATACAGTATCCTGGTAAGTGGTCCTGCTTTGTGAATGCTCCTTTGGTTGTAAATAGGTGTAATTGATTCCAATGGTCAGATTCCTGACTGCCTGGATGGTGTTTTCCCACTCTATACCTTTTACTGTTTGTTGATTGATATTATAGTATTTGTAAGAGAGATAATTAAAGTCTAATCCATTGGTGATTTTTCGTTGGAAGAATACAACCCGGTTGCTGAAATGCAGATGCTGTTGCTGCGCTCCCAGTTCATAAGTACGGGCTTGCTCAGGTTTCAGTTCCTGGTTGCCATAAGCTGAATACAATTGATATAAGGTAGGTGCTTTAAATGCGGTTGCATAGCTACCAAATACCCTATAATGTTGCGTGATCGCAAATGATGGATTGAATGAGAAAGTGCTATTGCTTCCATATCGTGAATGCACATTAATTCTCCCTCCCAGGTCTGCATGCAATCTTTCCTTCAATCCACTGTAAAACAGGGAGCCATATACAGACGCCTGGCTGTGAGAGGTGTCCTTGAATGCAGATTGGTAAGGTCCATATGAACTTAAAGAATAATACTGGCTGTTCATGCTGCTGAAGCGGTAATCAGCACCTTGCAGGAAACTAAAGCCGCCTCCAAGGTCTATGTTGGAAAACGCTTCAACAAACTGTGTTTTGCCATAGTAGTGATCCGTTGAATATTTGGCAAAGCCTTCAGCATGCAGGCTGTCGTTTAGATAGTCACGCCTGTTGTCTCCATACTGGTAATTGAGTGCTAGGCTTACCTTGTTTTTTTGGTAAGCAACACCACTTCCTGCCAGCACTGCTTTATTGGTAAAAGAGTAGTCTCTTTCATCGGTGAAAGCACCTGCATCCAACTCCGTTTTGTTACGGCTGTATTGCGCAAAGGTCCTGATCGATAAAGCCGGATTTACCTGGTATTTAAGCGAGGTGTTCACAACATCTCCATGATAGCCATCCTTGTCAAAATCCTGTTTGCCCGAACTATCAAAAGCTGATGAAAATCCATCTGTCCTGATCTTTGAGTACTTGGCTGCATACGATAACTTTCCTTCCTGCCCGCTGACCTGGAGATTACCTTTGAAGGTATTGTAGTTGCCTCCGCTGAAACCTGCATTCAAATGAAAAGGCTTCGATGTTTTTTGTTTGGCAGTAATGATGTTGATAACGCCGGCTACAGCGTCAGAACCGTACAATGTTGATTGTGCACCCCTACATATTTCAATACATTCTACCTGGTTCAGCGCAATCAGGTTCAAATCAAATTCATTGTTAATAAGGGTTGGATCATATACTGGTACACCATCAACCAATAGGAGCGTTCTTCCTGATGCCGCACCGCGCATAAATAGCGACTGGCTCATTCCTAAATTGTTCAATGCTCCATTGATGGTGATACCAGCCTGCTCATTCAAAAGCTGGCCAAGTGTCTTCCCGCTATTCCTTGCAATTTGCTCTTTTGTGATCACAGAAATCACCTTTCCAGTCGTGTTTTGTTTTTGCGGGAATTTGTTGGCGGTTACAATCACTTCCTGTAAGTCCCTGGAAGAAATACTGTCTTTTTGTGCCATCGCACAGATGCCTGCTAAAAGGCTGGAGGTAATGAGTCCTAATTTTTTGCTCATTGTTGATAATTAATTAGTGAACAATGAGCTTCCGAGAAAAGAAAAAACCGATGAAATATAAATGGCCTGCCAGTAGGAGGTTATTTACTTTCCATGCTTTTCACCCGAAAGCCGTGAATTATAAATGATACCTGGCAGGTCTTCTGGCTCGTTCCATTGTTGAAAGTCTTCCCATCGCAAACCGACAGTGACTAAAGAGGATCAACAACTATTGAAGGAACTTACAGCTACGGGGATAGCACCGGATTTACACCGGTTTCCCTTTTAATCCCGTTTCATAAAATCATGAAAGCAGGAACCATGTATGCCGCGAAGATATATACTTTCTCCTCAACTTTTTGTAATACTTACTCCATCCATTCCCTCTACTTACTCCCTACCTACTCCATAGATACTCCCTACTTAAGCCGTACCATAGCCGTACTTTAGCTATACTTTAAGCATACCTAAGCCTAGGCTACTTCGACCATCCTTCGACCATCCTTCGATCATCCTTCGACTATCCTTCGACCATCTTTCGACTATGCTTCGATCTGAATTGAGCAAATGCTCCTAAATAAGGGGAAAACAACCTACCGGCAGAACGCCTTCAATGCCCTGAACGGAGTTAATGGAACTGAGTCTAAAGATACACAACCAACCCCCACCCTCCAAGTTTTGAATCCCCCCAACTTCCAACTCCAAACTCCAAACCTCAAACTCCAAACCTCAATACCCCATTCCTGATTCGAATCATTCGTCATTCCCTCGGTTCCTACCACTCCTTCGCTAGTCCATTCTCCAATGCCTTGAAATAACTTTCCTTATTGAAAGAATACAGGTAAGGAGCTTTGTGCGCACCACCCGAATAATGCTTTTCCTTTTTATCAAGTATGCCGTAACTCAGTATCTTCCGCTGGAAGTTGGCCCGGTCCAGTTTCTTACCGAGAATCGTCTCATAAATCAATTGTAACTCTTTAATCGGAAATACTTCCGGAAGAAGGTTATAACCCACAGGTTGGAAGTTCAACTGCCTCCTGAGTACCTGGAGCCCCTTTTCTATAATTTGCTTATGATCGATGATGAGATCAGGTAAGTCAGTAATGCTATGCCAGGTACATTCACTGGACAACGCATCCGGTACTGGCTTTACTTTATTATATTCTACCAGTGCATAATAACCAGCAGTTACAAATCTCTGTTGCAGCCAGTGGGCATCTATATCTTCAATGCCTTCCTCCTGCAGCAACTTTTCTGCATGCTTTTCTTTGCTGCGTTCGACATCTCCAAACAAATAGAACTGTTGCAGGAATATGTCTTTTAATTGGGTGCGCTCGTTCAATACCCGGATCGCTGCATTTTCTACATCTTCATCTTTATAAACAAAACCTCCTGGTAACGCCCATTTGTTGTTGTGCTTGTATTTTAACAGTAATACTTTGAATTGGCCCGCATGAAAGCCAAAAATGACACAGTCAACAGATATAGAAGGTAAATACAATGCTTCACCCGTTCTAAGCTGTTCCTTAAAGAAGTTTGTTTCTTGATGCTGCATGTATGCAAATAAAAATATTTTATGGATTCCAAAATTATCATTTATATTGTGTCAAGCTGACACAATATAACCCTCTAACATTACTTGCCATGAAGAACCCGAATTTGAAGTTAGCAACTTGTTTGCTATTCGTCCTTGTAACTTCCTCTTTGTTTGCGCAAAACAAAAATGTTCCCCAATTAGGCTCCAGTCCTGTAAAGGAAGTAGTGAAAGCCATGACACTTGAAGAGAAGGTGTCTATGGTAGTTGGTACCGGCATGAATTTCCCGGGACTTTCTCCTGATATGCAAGGACCAGTTGTTGGTCAAACAGAAAATAAAGTGCCTGGTTCCGCAGGTACCACCATTGCTATTTCCCGCCTGGGTATCCCTTCCATAGTACTGGCTGATGGTCCTGCCGGTTTGCGTATTGCTCCATATCGGGGTAAGGATTCCTCTGTATCTTATTTCTGTACGGCTTTTCCTATCGCCACTTTGCTGGCTTCTTCCTGGGATGTAGACCTGGTGAAGAAAGTAGGCAGTGCTATGGGAAATGAAGTAAAAGAATATGGTGTGGACATCCTGCTGGCTCCAGCTCTGAACAACCATCGCAATCCTTTAGGAGGCAGAAACTTTGAGTACTATTCAGAAGACCCCCTGATCAATGGTAAAATGACAGCAGCTATGGTCAATGGCGTGCAGTCGCAAGGTGTGGGCACTTCCATAAAACACTTTGCTGCCAACAACCATGAATGGAACCGAAATACTATTAATGTGATTGTTGGACAAAGACCGCTGAGAGAAATTTACCTGCGCGGCTTCCAACTCGCTTTGAAAGAATCAAAACCCTGGACAGTCATGTCGTCCTACAATAAGATCAATGGTACCTATACATCAGAGCGCCATGACCTGCTGACCACTGTGCTCAGGGATGAGTGGGGTTTTAAAGGTTTTGTAATGACCGATTGGTTTGGTGGCAGTGATGCCGTGGCTCAAATGAAAGCTGGCAATGACTTGTTGATGCCAGGGACAGCCAAGCAGCAAAAAGCAATACTGGAAGCGGTACAAAACCATACTCTCGATGAGAAAGTGTTGGACCAGAATGTAGAACGCTTACTCACGATTGTACTGCAAACACCAAGCTTTAAAAAGTACAAATACTCCAACAAGCCTGACCTAAGGGGCAACGCTCAAATTGCACGAATGGCTGCTGCAGAAGGTATGGTGTTGTTAAAGAATGAAGGTGCTGTACTTCCGCTGCCGCACGCAGCCAAAGTAGCTGTCTTCGGTAATGCGACCTATGATATGGTAACGGGGGGTACTGGCAGTGGTGATGTCAATGAAGCTTATACCGTCTCCCTGATCGATGGTCTGAAAGAAGCTGGTCTTTCACCCGATGAATCCTTAAGTATGCCCTATCATACTTACATATCAGAACAAAAGGCAAAGAGGCCTAAAACGCGCAATTTTTTCCTGTTGCCGCCCCCAATTGAAGAATACAATGTACCGGCAGACATAATTGCAAAAATGGCCGAAGCTACGGATGTCGCCATGGTGACTATCGGAAGGAATTCAGGCGAGTTTGCTGACAGAAAATTAGAGAACGACTATTATCTCTCTGCAATAGAAAAAGAACTGCTGAAAAATATATCGGATGCTTTTCATGCCAAAGGAAAAAAGGTAGTGGTGTTATTGAATGTGGGCGGCGTCATCGAAGTGGCAAGTTGGAGAGATGGGGTTGATGCCATACTACTTACCTGGCAGCCAGGACAAGAAGCCGGAAATGCGATTGCTGATATAGTGAGTGGCAAGGTAACACCTTCCGGTAAGCTGGCTACAACCTTTCCGATGGATTATAAAGATGTTTCTTCTGCTCAAAACTTTCCCGGGAAAACACTGGAAGGTCCAGATCCAAACAACCGCTCCTTTTTTATAAATGATAAAGCCGCCGAAGTGGTGTATGAAGAAGGTATTTACACAGGCTACCGCTATTACAATACTTTCAATGTAAAGCCTGCCTATGAATTTGGGTATGGCTTGTCTTATACAGATTTCAAGTATGGCGACTTACAGTTGAGTGCCCCTGACCAAAAAGGGCAATTCAATGCAACGGTAACGGTCACCGATAATGGCAAACTGCCTGGCAAGGAAGTCGTGCAGCTATACATTACAGCTCCTTCAAAAAGCCTGGATAAACCCGCCGCTGAATTAAAGGCATTTGCAAAAACCGCATTGCTGAAACCCGGACAATCTCAAAAGCTTACCTTTACGATCAGGGCGGATGACCTGGCTTCTTTTCATCCAAACGCATCTGCCTGGATAGCCGAAGCCGGTAATTACAAAGTGGCTATAGGTGCTTCTTCTAAGGATATCAAACAAACGGCTTCCCTTGCCTTGTCCAAGGATGTTGTGGTTGAAAAAGTACATAAGGTATTAGAACCTGAAAAACCCATCAATGAATTGAAAACAGCTTCTAAATAAGTATTTTTTATGAGAAAGTTTTTGCTTCTTTGTCTGTTTACAACACTACTGCTGATGGCCGGTATTGCTCAAAGTAAAAAACAGGATGCTACAAAAGGTTCTGATAACAATAGTTTGCAAGTAAGAACAGTGAATGGTATTGTTGAAGGGGTACTGGAAAAGAGTGGTGTTCGCTCGTTCAAGGGAATTCCCTTTGCTGCTCCTCCTGTTGGCGCAATGAGGTGGAGAGAGCCCCAGCCTGTACAAAACTGGCAGGGTGTACGTAAGGCAAACCAGTTTGGGCCAAGGGCCATGCAGGCACCCATTTTTGGCGACATGAATTTCCGTTCCAATGGTATGAGCGAAGATTGTTTGTACCTGAACGTCTGGGCGTCCACCAGGAAAGGGAAGGAACTCTTACCTGTGCTGGTATATTTCTATGGCGGTGGCTTTGTCGCTGGCGATGGTTCCGAACCCCGATATGATGGCGAAAGTATGGCTCAAAAAGGTATTCTTGCACTAACAGTTAATTACCGTCTTGGTGTATTTGGTTTCTTGTCCCATCCGGAATTAACAAAGGAATCTCCTCACCATGCCTCTGGCAACTATGGCCTGCTGGATCAGGCCGCTGCTTTACAATGGGTGCAACAGAATATTGCTGCTTTTGGTGGTGATCCTAAGAAAGTGACTATTGCCGGAGAATCCGCAGGATCTATTTCTGTCAGCGCTCAAATGGCTTCTCCGCTCTCCAAGAACCTAATTGCAGGTGCCATTGGCGAAAGTGGTTCTTTGCTAGGGACATTGTCTGCTGTTCCGCTCAGTGAAGGAGAGCAAGTCGGAGTTCAATTTGCTAAAAGCATAAATGCCAATTCCCTGGCCGAGCTAAGGGAAATGAATGCGGACTCACTGTTGAAGGCTTCTACCAAACAGGATCCTTTCCGCTTTCCAAGAACTATTGATGGCTATTTCTTCCCGAAGAATCCATATGCAATTTTTGAAGCAGGCGAACAAGCCCGTGTGCCCTTGCTCGTTGGCTGGAACAGTGAAGAAATGAACTATAAGGCAATCCTGGGAAATGAGAGTCCCACAAAAGAAAACTTTGCTAAAGCGGTTCAGCGGCTCTATGGTTCACAGGCAGAAGAAGTGTTGAAGCTTTACAACCCGGCAACAGAAGAAGAAGTGGAGCGTATAGCTACAGGCCTTGCCGGAGATCGCTTCATTGCCTTCAGTACCTGGAAATGGTCCGATGTTCACAACAAGACGGCAGGAAAACCTGTTTACCGCTATTTATACGAAAGACCCCGGCCTGCCATGAGGCCTGAAATGGGGAATGCTTCGGCTGGCCTGGCTGGTGGTGTGCAGCTAAACACAACGGCTGCGCCAGCTCCTCCTGCAAAAGGGGCAGTTCATTCAGCCGAGATCGAATATGCGATGGGCAACCTTTCTACCAACAAGGTATATGCATGGACCGAAGATGATTACAAAGTTTCCCGCATCATGCAGGAGTATTTTGCCAATTTTATTAAGACAGGTAATCCCAATGGAGCCGGATTATCTGAGTGGCCAGCTGTAAACACAAGCAATCCTGTGCCTGTCATGCACATTGATGTACATACACGAGTAGAACCCGAAAAGTACAGGGAACGCTACTTGTTTATGGAACGAGCTGCAAAGTGATTGCTGTTTACAACGCCGGTAAAAACACCTGGAAAGTAGCACCTTCGCCGGGTTCACTTTGTGCACTGATAAAGCCCTTATGGTTGGCTACTACTTTTTGAACAATAGCAAGGCCAACGCCGGTTCCCTCGTATTCCGACCGGCCGTGGAGACGTTGAAACACCTTAAAGATCTTTTGTGCATGCTCCTGTTCAAAACCAATTCCATTATCTGAAATTTCAATGCAGTAATAATTTTCCTTTGTCGTTGCAGGCAATGTTTTGCGCAGAGGATCTGTTTCCCCGATCAACCTGCACTTTATGATCACTTCCGGTCTGGTGCCTGGTTGCCGGTACTTAATAGCATTGCCAATAAGGTTTTGAAACATTTGCCTCAGTTGCCGGTCAATACCATGGATAGTGGGCAGGTGATCCACAACTATTTTTGCATCTGTTTCATGAATGGATGCTTCAATATCTTGCAATACGTTATGAATAATATCGTTCAGGTCCACTTGTTCAAGAACACCCGGATTCTTACTTACCTGTGAATAGGCAAGCAGATCATGGATGAGGGTTTTCATGCGGGCAGCAGCAGATTGCATCCGTTCAAACATCTGTCTGTTTTCATCCGAAAGCTGTGGTCCGAGTTCGATCTTCAGCCGGTCTGAGAAGGTGCGGATCTTACGCAAGGGCTCCTGCAGGTCATGAGAAGCCACATGTGCAAAATCTTCAAGGTCTGCATTCGACCGTTTTAACTCATCAACCAGGGTTTGTAATTGAAATTGAGTCTCTTTCGTCTCTGTAATATCTGTTATAACTATGATCAGCCGGTCTTTATCCATATTGGCTGCTGAAAACTCCAGCCATCTCTGAATTGGCGTGTGGAAGTGCTGCGTTTTAACCGGTGTGCCGGTTTCCAGGGTGGAAATTGCCAATTGGAATAGAGGGGAACAGTAAAAACCTGATAAGGCCTGGCTGACTGGTTTTGCCAGACGTAACTTATTAGGTATTTGAGTAATCTGCTCGGCGGCATCATTGGCAATAATACATTGCAAATCCTCAATCTTTCCATCATTGTTCCTTATTGCCTCATAAACTGTGATGCCGCTGGGAGAGTTTTTCAGGATGTTATCCACCAATATTTTCTGCTGTTCTATTTCAATGGCGGCTTCTCTTTGCCTGGTGATTTCCTGGAAAGTGACTACAATGCTATTGGTGCCTAATTTAACGGCAATAAAGTCGTACCATCTATTGAATGTCTGTGCATAATACATTTCCTGTCGATATACTTTATCCCGTTCGATGACCTGGGATAATAATTGAAAAGCTCCGCTTTTTGTATGGGGAAACAGGTTCAGGAATGATTTTCCTATAACCTGCTCAACTGGTTCTCCGGTGAGTTCCACATATTTTTGGTTGCAAGTGGTGAATATAAAATCTGCTACATTACCTTCATCATCTTTTACTGCTTCCAACACATAGATGCCGTTTAATGAAGCATTCAAAACGCCGTTCAGGTATTCCGATTGTTGTTGTAATGCCTCCTGTGTGTTCTTTATTTCGGTGATGTCTGATTGCATGATCAAAAAACCATCGCCAATTTTTACTACCGACATACGGAGCCAGCGTTGCATACGCAGAGAGAAAAAATCAAATGCAGCTGATGCACCTGTTTCCACGGTGTTGATATAACGTTGCAGGTATTCAGGAGCACCCACCACCTCAAGCAATTCTTTAAAGGTATAGCGGCTGCGCTCTTCTTCAGAGATTCCAGTTAATTGGTGGACAGCCTGGTTATATAATTTAATACGAAAATCGGAGATGTTTCCGGCTCCATCTCTTACCGCTTCATAAACCAGGATGCCCAAAGGTGCATTGTTTATAATGCCGTTCAGCAGGAGGCTTTTTTCCTGTTCATTACGTTCTGCTTCTCTTTGGGCCTTGCGGTCACGGGAAGTGCTCAATACGCCATCACGGAACTTTCTCCGCAGGGTTTCCACTTTTGTAATGGTACTGGTAGCATAAAATGTGTATTCATCAGGCTGCTCCGTTTGGTATACTTTTAAAAAGTTGCGAAAGTTTTCCTCCGCCGCCATTCTATGCGGGATACAATCGCGTTTGATATAAAGCCCCTTCAGGGAGCCATTGTGATGGTTAATCAGTTCATTTGCTTTTTGGTTAGCGTAGTGAATCTCGAAGTCAATGATATGGTCATTGTCATCTGTCACTGGTTTTGTCCAAATAACAGAGTCTGGCAAGCTCTCTAATACCTCCTCGTGAAAAGAATGTTCGTATGGGAATGTCTGCATATGATAAACAAGAGGCAGCAAAGTAAAATATCTTAAGTATATAACGATACTTTTTCTACCAGTTAATTAAAGAAAAAATAATGGCCAATTGGGCTGGAACGATGATTGCAGGGTAATCAATAAACGGCGATTATGGGATATCAGCCAATAGAGAACTATGGAATCATTGGCGATTTGAATACGATCGCATTAATAGGTTTAAATGGCTCTATTGACTTTATGTGTTTTCCCAGTTTTGACTCACCAAGCATTTTTGCAGCAATTCTGGATGATGAAAAAGGCGGGAGGTTTCAAATCTCACCTTTATTTGACGACGTCAAAGCAAAGCAACTGTATCTGCCAGATACCAATGTGCTGTTGACCCGCTTTCTGTCTTCTAAAGGTGTCGGCGAGATCACAGATTTGATGCCTGTGGAGGAATTATACAATGGAAAAGAACTGATTCGCCGGGTAACTACCGTTCGCGGTGAAGTGTGTTATCAACTGCGCTGCATGCCCCGGTTCAATTATGGAAGGAGCAGTCATCAAACAGAAGTGATCAGTGAAAATGAAATACTTTTTTCAAGTAATGGCGAAGATAAGACGGTAATCAGGTTGAAAAGCTCTGTACCACTGCAAATCAAGGATGGTGATGTGGTTTCGGAGTTTACTTTATCTGCGACGGAAAAAGCAGACTTTCAATTAGAACATGTTGATAAGAGGCATTCCGGGGAAAGGGACTTTGAAGCATTCATTACCGAAAGCTTGTTTCAAACTGTCAATTACTGGAAGAATTGGGTGGCGCAGTCAAAGTACCAGGGCCGCTGGATGGAGATCGTGAACCGTTCTGCTTTGGTTTTGAAATTATTGACTTCTTACAATTATGGCTCTATTGTAGCTGCTCCTACATTTAGCTTGCCTGAGACTATTGGCGGCCAGAGAAATTGGGACTACCGCTATACGTGGATCCGTGATGCCTCATTTACTGTATATGCATTGATAAGATTGGGTTATACAAAAGAAGCCGGTGACTTTATGAACTGGGTGGAGAAGAGCTGCCTGGATATCAAGGGACAGAAGCAAATCGGCATCATGTATTCAATCGATGGTCAAAGGCAGTTAAATGAACTGAAATTAGATCATTTTGAAGGTTATAAAGGGTCAAAACCAGTACGCATTGGTAATAATGCTTATAGCCAGCTTCAGTTGGATATCTATGGTGAATTGATGGACTCGGTTTATTTGTACAATAAGTATGGTAGTCCCATTGCTTATGATTTCTGGAAAAACCTGGAAAAGCAGATCGACTGGTTAAGTGATCATTGGAAACAGCCGGATAAAAGTATTTGGGAGATAAGAGGCGGCGATAAGAATTTTCTTTATTCACGCTTGTTATGCTGGGTTGCTTTCGATAGAGCCATCAAGATCGCGGCAGCACGCTCATTTCCTGTGAATGAACAATGGAAAAAAGAACGGGACACCATCTACAACAGTATCTATACTGATTTCTGGGATGAGAAAAAGCGTGCGTTTATGCAGTTTCCCGGCTCTGAAACTGTGGATGCTTCAACCCTGCTGATGCCGTTGATCCGGTTCATAAGTCCAAAAGATCCCAGGTGGTTGTCCACTTTACACAGGATTGAAAAGGAATTGGTGTCGGATTCACTGGTGTATCGTTACAGGTATGACCTTGCTGCTCCGGATGGTCTTTTCAGCCATGAAGGTACCTTTTCCATGTGCACTTTTTGGTATGTAGAATGCTTATCCCGTTCGGGGCAGTTGGAAAAGGCCCGTTTTTACTTTGAGAAGATGCTGGGTTATGCAAACCATTTAGGCCTTTATTCAGAACAGCTAGGATACCAGGGCGAACATTTAGGCAACTTTCCCCAGGCCTTTACGCATATGGGGCTGATCAGTGCTGCTTATAATCTAAACAAGCAGTTGAATGATAGCAGAAATAAGAATGTAAACTACTAAGCGCTCCTGAAGATTTGTTCTGTTTTACTCATTGATTACTCTCATCGCCTTTTGATACAAAACCTATGTATCCCGTGCTCCGCCTCATAAGAAATAGTCAGATGGTGGGTGTCTATAATTTTTTTGACAATAGAAAGCCCCAGGCCAGTTGATGATTCAGGACTATTAGCCGGTTTTTTAAATCGCTTGAATAAATATTGTGGGTCTATCTTAGGCAAATCACTGGTATTGCTGATGCTGTATTCCTGATCGCTGATGCTTATGTTTATATTGCCACCTGCCTTGTTGTATTTGATCGCATTTCCCAGCAGGTTACTGACCAGGGAATCGGCCAATAGCGGGTGGAGATTGATCATAAAGTTTCCAGTGAAGCTTGTATCTATTGTTATATCCTTGTCTTTGATCAATTCATCAAAAAGCTCCAGGTATTTTTTCGTGGTATCTGCCAGGCTAAGGCTTTTGGTAGTTTCATATTGGTTGTTCTCGATCTTTGCCAACAACAGCAGGGACTGAACCAGTTTGCTCAGGCGACTCAAAGCTGTAGTGGTTTGCAGGATCGCTTCTACCTGTGATTCATTCAGGTTGCTGTCCTGTAGGAGTAACTCCATTTTGGATTGCACTACGGCCAGTGGTGTTTGCATTTCGTGTGCCGCATTCTCGGTGAATTCCTTCATGTTTACATAATCACTGTAAATCTTTTGGGTCATCGTATTAAGCGAGGCATTCAGTTCATTGAATTCTGCAGTATCGGTTTGCTCAAAATGGATGTTCTCCAGTTTCTGCAACTCAATATTCCTCACCTTTTGGAGGGAAGACCTGAACGGCTGCCAAAGGCTTTTGCTGATGATCCAGTTGAAGATCAACGTGACAATAAATAACCCGATAAAAACAAGAAGCATGATCCATGTAACGTTGGCAACCAATGCAGTTTTTTGTTCCTGCGATCTGCGGATGGTAATCAGGTAAGGGGTGCCATTGATGGATACAACATGGGTCAATTGTCTTAAAGGTATTTGAACATCATCTTTTGCCCGGTAGCCATACGTATCGGATATGGAGGGAAACTCGGTAACAGGCTGTCTTACAGGATAAATGAGAATGTCGGGGGTTTGTAAGATAAAGTTGCCACCATTCCAGGTTGCGGACTCAACATATTCTATCCATTGGATTTCTTCATGAATGAGTTCCCTGTCAACCCGTTGATTGATTTCCTTGCTGAACTGATGGAACAGGAAGAACCCACCTGCTGCCAACAGCGGTATCATGGCGATCAAAAAATACAATGTCGTTTTTGTGAGTAGCTTCATGTTGGTGAATGGTGAACGTTAACTGTCTGTAAATCTATAGCCGGTGCCGTAAACTGTTTTGATATAATCTCCGCTTCCTGCATCGATCAGCTTTTTACGGAGGTTTTTGATATGGGTATAAATAAAGTCATAACTACTTACCTGTTCGTATTCATCACCCCATATGTGCGCAGCAATGGCTGCTTTGGTGAGCACACGCCTTTTATTGGCTATAAAATATTCAAGTAACTGGTATTCCTTGTCGGTAAGTTCAACAGCCTTTCCATTGACGGCTACCTGCAGCGCTTCCGGTTCCAGGCTGATCTCGTTGAACATTATGGTTTTATTGCCGCCAAAGTTGCGCCGGCGAATAATAGCATGGATGCGTGCATTGAGTTCTGATAAGTGAAAGGGTTTGGTAAGGTAGTCGTCCGATCCTAATTCCAATCCTTTCAATTTGTCCTCCAGTGCATTCTTTGCAGAAATAATAATAATACCCGTCTTGGATTCTACATTCTTTAATTCTTTTACGATGTCCAGGCCACTACCATAAGGCAAGCCTATGTCGACCACCACGCAATCATACTGGTATTGATGTATTTTGTCTATACCTGTTAAAAAGTCTCCTACAGCTTCACAGATAAATCCCTGATGTTCCAGGTAGGTTTGGATGGATTGCTGTAAAGCCTGTTCATCTTCGATGATTAAAACTTTCATATCTATAAAAGTACTGCTAACCTGTCATTGAAATAAAATTCCCCACCTCATTGAGATGGGGAATGTTCGGATAACCAAAACCAATCATCCAGCCTATAAGAAACTATTGTAAGTCATTCAAAGCATATTGGTATTCTCTGTCAGGTTGATTAGGATAAATCCCACTGATAATAGCGCTGCTTCCTGAATTACCTATTGCCTGCTTCAATTCTTCTACGGTACCTACTTTTTTGTTATTCACCTTAGTGATAATGAATCCTTCTTTGATCCTTGTCTGTTCAGCAATGATGCCATCTTCTATGTCTTTCACCACTACACCGGAAGAAATACCTAGCTGTGCTGCTATGTTTCTATCCAGGTTTTCAAAGGTAGCACCCAGTTGTTCGATAGCCTGTGCTTTTATGCTGGCATAAGTACCTGCATCTCCTTTCAGGGTTGCTGTTGTGGTCTTCTCAACCCCATCGCGTTGGTATGTCAGAGAGATCTTGTCTCCAGGACGTAAGGTGGCCACTCTTCCAAGCAATTCAGTACCTGTATTGATAACGGTGCCGTTGATCTTTGTAATGAAGTCGCCTTTCTTAATGCCAGCTTCCTGTGCTGCGCTTCCTTCAGCAACGTCCATTACGAATACACCATCTCCATCTTTTACATTGTTCTTTTGACGATCTTCCTCTGTCATTTGGTCGCTGCCAAACATGACACCAAGGAAAGCTCTTTTTGAGCTGCCATATTTGATGATATCGCCTGCCACTTTCTTCACCAGGTTGGAAGGGATGGCATATCCATAACCGGCATACGTACCCGTAGGAGAAGCAATAGCACTATTGATACCTATAAGATCTCCTTCTGCATTCACCAGGGCGCCACCGCTGTTGCCAGGGTTGATCGCCGCATCGGTTTGGATAAATGACTCAACAGGAGTCTTGCTTTGACGGCTGTTAATGCCTATACTTCTCGATTTAGCACTAACAATACCGGAGGTTACGGTTGTTTCCAGGTTCAAGGGATAGCCAATAGCGAGTACCCACTGTCCTAAATGAACGTCATCAGAGTTGGCAAATGCCAGAGCGGGAAGGTCCTTAGCTTCAATCTTGATTACTGCCAGATCGGTGCTGGGGTCTTTGCCGATTACTTTTCCTTTATAATCTTTCCTGTTGTTGAGGGTAACGGTTACTACGTCCGCACCATCAATCACGTGGTTATTAGTTACAATATATCCGTCAGGGCTGACAATAACGCCAGATCCCGAAGCTCTGGATTCAGGGGTAGAAAATGTGCCTCTGCCGCCGAAACCTTCTCCGAAAAATTCATCAAAAAGGTCCATAGGCATGTTGGGATTTCCTGATACCTGTTTTGCTTTCGTTACTGTCTTGATATGTACTACTGTCGGAACAGCTTTATTCGCTGCTTTTTCGAAATCTACTATTGGGCCGGTTGCCGGTTGCGAATAGCTGGCTTCCTTAAAAGTAGAAGAATCCCCGGGGCCACTCACTGCCTGGTCATTTCTCTTTTGTAACTGCCCATAACCCCAGATACTTCCTACGGAAGTCGCTGCAATGACTAAAGTTGCTGCTAGTGATTGTTTTAATGTCATGGTTATATTCCCTTTTTATTTTATAATGCAATCTTACTCTCCACTTCTGAAGCAATTCTGTAGAAAACTGTAAAAGGGGAGTTAAAGGAATGACGAATGGTCAATGGTGAATGGTCAATTGTGAATTGGAGGAAAGAGAGAAGGCGGGTAGAATGATGAATAAAAAGGGAAGTGTACAATGAGGGGGGCAAAACTTGGAAAGTGGAGGTTGGTTTTGTACCTTTAGACTTAGTTCCATTGACTCCGTTCAGGGCTTTTTAGGGCGTTCTGCCTGTAGGTTGTTTTCCCCTTATTTATGAGCATTTGCTCAATTCAGATCGAAGCATAGTCGAAAGATGGTCGAAGGATGGTCGAAGGATGGTCGAAGTAGCCTAGCCTTAAGTACGGCTGATGTATAGCTAAAGTACGGCTTAGGTATGGAGTTGGTACGGAGTATCTATGGGGTAAGTAGAGAGAATGGATGGGTACTGTTGGAATATCCTAGCCCTACTTTAAGTATACTGTATCTATACTGATGGTATACTGAAGCAACGGAAGATGAATTATTGGAAACCTGGATTTAGGAGGTTAGGGGACGGGAACGATGGGGGAAATTTGCATTTTCATGCTTTATCCTGGGCTATGGTAGGGCGTATCTAGGGAGTATCCATACTCCAAGTATGCTCCTGCAACGAGGAAGACCTGGATTTTGGTGTACAGAATGAAGGGGAGAGGGAGTTGGAGATGATGGTGTTAAAGGATATCATTATAGCAAGCAATCCTTTTCATATTGGCAAGCAATTCTTCTTTGTGGAGTGGCAGGCAATCTGTCGCGAAATGCGATACTTTTTAGTTTTAATAATGGTACTTGTAAAAGGGGATTACAATCCTCTGTAACCTTTGATGTGGCCTCTTTGAGACAGTATCTCAAGCTTCAAGGAATTCATTTCACTGGCAGTAAGATACTGATCTAAAGTTTCTTCCTTCTGTTTGGTGAAATTCTCAACTTGTTGTCCTTTAAAGGGCGTTTCGTTACTGGTGGTTAACGATACTACTGAAGTTTGGTTGTGTACGTGTGCGTTGCTTATCATAAACTTGGTTTTATAAAGGGATTAATTGCCTGACCAACCTTTTTAAACTAAGGCTTGCCAATAGGCGTTTCGTATGGTTAAAACTCGTTAGCAATTTCGCTTAGGTACAGAATCATCCTGAACAACTCTTTGCAAGTTGCCACAGTGCGATCATAAAGATTAAGGATTTGGGAACGGGAAGCAGCTGTTGGGAAAAATGAAAGGTGGTTCTTGTTTAATCTTACAGCTCTTAGTTGTTTCTGTTGTTTAAATCTGGTGCAAAGGTATTCTGTATACAGTATATATGCAAATTTTAAATGTTTATATTTTGCTAATAAGAACGAAAATTATTGAGTTTACGTAGTGTTTGTAAGGAAAAGATGTAAAAAAACATGAGAGAATTTATTTGTTTACTGTGAGAGGAAATAAAAATATATATTATGATATTTGACGTTGCAACATCGAGCTGTTGTATATCATAGAAACTCAAATAGGGCACCCCTGTTTGTTTGGCAAATTCTATATACTTAGGGTTTACATAGCGGAGGTCACCATTCAAATTCATTATTTCATGGTTGCCCAGGATATAAAGAAATGGGAGTTGGGTGTCTGGAAATGGGAGAGGGAGGTGGAGATGATGGTACTAAATGATATCATTAAAGCAAGCAATCCTTTTCTGATTGGCAAACAATTCTCTTTTGTAGAGTGGATTGCCAATCAGAAAAGGATTGCGATACTTTTTAATTTTTATAATGGACTTGTAAAAGGGGAGCTATAATCCTCCATAGCCTCCGATAAAACTTCTTTGAGTCAGGACCTGGAACTTCAAGGATTTATTTTTAATGGGAGTAAGAAATTGACTAAAAGATTCTTTCTTCTGTTTAATGAAATTCTCTACTTGTCGTCTGATGAATTGCCTGATGAAGGAAGTCTTGTTAATGATTGTTAACGATACTAATAAAGTTTGGTTATGAATATGTGTGTTGTTTTTCATATAGTAATTTGTTTTTGGTGGAAAATCTATCTGAACAACTCTTTCCCAGTTGTCACTGTGTAATCATAAAGAATAAGGATTTAAACCTGTTATAAAGGTACCTAAAGTAGAGCTTGTATGCTCATTTGAAATGTTTATGATTTCCTAAAAGGAAAGATATTGAGGTTGCGTGGCGTTTGTAATTTTTTATTGTTGATTCTCCACCCCAGCCACATTCTTTGTTCCATCCTCCAACAGTTCTTTCGCTCCCTGCAGATTTACCTTATAATACTTTTTATTATCTACCAATAGGCCCTCAGATGCTCCTTTGGCGTGCGGCACATCCACATTGATGATTTTACCGTCATAAAAAGTACTGATGCGTTCAACAGGGGTATGGCCAAGAATGATCTTTTTTACCTGGAAAATCCTAAGGGTTGAATCTACTTGTTCTTTTGTTGCCAGTGGCGCCATAAAGTATCCCCTGTACCATAAAGGTCCATCATCAAGAAGCAGGAGCTGTTCTACTTGCGGCATAGATTCCGCGGACCTATCATAGTAGTTCCGGGCCAGGATGTTGATGGAATCAATACTATGTCCCAGTTGGTTTATGTACTGCGAAACGCCACCATGAACAAACAGCAGGTCGCCGATCTTTTCCATCATGTTTTTTGTGCGCAGCCAGCGGCCCAGTTCTGTTTGGGTGTCATAGAAACTCAAATAGGGCACCCCTGTTTGTTTGGCAAATTCTATATACTTAGGGTTTACATAGCGGAGGTCACCATTCAAATTCATTACTTCATGATTGCCCAGGATATAGTGCACCTGGCCACCTGTTTCTTTTGCTTTTTCCTCCAGGTAGTAAATCAGCCAGAGGCATTCTGTTACCTGGCTGCCGCGGTCGAAAACGTCGCCTACTATTACCAGTGCTCCTTTGTCAAAAGTCCAATTAAAGTTTTTATCCATAACGCCCCCGGCCTGGAGGATCTGTTTAAAATATTCGTACTGTCCTTCTATATCCGAAACCACAAATATTTTAGAAGGACTTTTGTAAATGGCTTTTTCTACTTTGTATTTCTTTTTTAGCGGTACGCTGAAGTCGGGTAATTCTACCGTAGATTTTCTTGCGTTGGCCTGGTACTGTAAATGTTCATAGAATGGTACCTGGGCCCCAGCCGTCAAAGATGTACAACACAGGACAAGCATTATAAGGAGTACCTGTTTCATTGGTATTTATATTTTATATCTTCTTCTTCTTATTAAGTTACTAAACAATTTACTCATAGACGTTCTTTTGTTGTTGAAAGTTGGGGGACTGGCATTTGATTTCGCCCGGAAACAAAAAAATGTGTTAACGATTACACTTTTTACTGCAAACGTTATCGGGAACGATTGCATAAATTTTTATAAAAGAAAGCAAAAAGCCAGATAATTTGTTATCCAATTATATGATTCAAGAGATGATTGCCGGTTAAGAAAACGATTGCATTCAGCGCTTATATGAAAATTGACAAGTATTGTTTGAATGCGGATTGTAATAGAATGGTTTGATCAGAAGTAAGATTCAATTTTTATATACAATTCAAACAACAACAAATGATGATTGCTTTGAGAAGGGCATCGTTACCCAAACGATGGAATCCCTGCACTGCTATTATTTTGGGTTGCTCACAGAAGATAACCCGTGTTTTACTCCTTTTTTTCCTGTTTCTATCTACTGTTTATGTTGCCAATGCCCAGTCGCAACAGGTGACTGGTAAAATCACCCAAGCCTCCGGGGAGCCGCTGGCAGGCGCTACTGTTGCTGAAAAGGGAGGTACTGCAAAGGCGCTCACAAAGGAGGATGGAAGTTTTTCCATTCAAGTTTCCAAGCCAAATTCATTATTGGTGATTTCATATGTAGGATATGTTTCCCAGGAGGTGAGGGCAAACAATACCTATGTATCAAGTGTTGTCATGCAACCAGTGGCTAACAGCATGGATGAAGTGGTGGTGATTGGATATGGCACCCAAAAGCGGAAGGATCTGACAGGATCTGTATCTTCTGTGTCAGGGAAAGACCTTGCTGCCGTTCCGGTTGCCAATGCCGCCCAGGCACTCCAGGGGAAACTACCAGGTGTAAACGTGACTTCACAAGATGGCCGTCCGGATGCCTCCATTTCCATTCGTGTACGGGGTGGTGGTTCTATTTCCCAAAGCAATGAGCCTCTTTACATTGTTGACGGATTTCCGGCTAGCTCTATCAACGACGTTCCGCCAAACCAGATCGAGAGCATCGATGTGCTGAAAGACGCTGCATCTACCGCCATTTATGGTGCGCGTGGTGCTAATGGCGTTATTATTATCACCACCAAGAGTGGCAAGGCTGGTAAGTTTACCATCAATTACGACAATTATTTTCAGTACAACCAGCCGACCAAGTACCTGGAAACAATGAATGCCTATAATTACATTGCTTACAACTGGGCATATGCTAAAGCCATCAATGATAACTATGCCAAGGCATGGGAAAAGTTGTGGGCTATAGGAAGCGAAGCCGCAACCTATAACAATGCGGAAGGTATTGACCATTACAAAAATGTATCTGCAACCAATTATTCAAAAGAAGCTTATAATGCTTCTTATTCTCAGAACCACAACCTGAGTATCAGTAATGGTAATGCTAAGACAAAATACATGTTGACGGCGAGCTATACGGATAATGACGGTATGAAGATCAACTCTTATTTCAAACGTGCCAATGCCTTTTTCAAGTTAGAGCAGAAACTGACCAATAAATTGACGCTTGGGTTTGATACACGCTTTACAAATTTCGAGCGGATGAGTAATGAGGGAACTACCAATGGTAGAGGTTCCATTCTCTCTTCAGCTTATCAATTCAGGCCTATAGCTACTGCTGATGTTTTAGGTGAATTGGATGATACTAAAAACACGCAACTTGGCTTGTATGACCGGGTATTGCAAGACCAGTTTAACCCCGTTGCATTGATGGAGGATTATGAGCCTCTGGAACGCAGGAGATTCCTGCGTTCCAATGTGTCATTATCCTGGAATATTATCAAAGGGTTGACGGCAAGATCTGAATTTGGGTATAATATGTACTGGCACAGAGGGAAGGCTTGGTCAGGTGCCGTATACAACAACTACCTGGATGCTGCTGGAAATAAAACTTATGCGGGTAATGCTGCCCTGGAAAGTGCTGAAGGCTGGGGATTGCGTTGGGTAAATACCTTGAATTACCAGATTGCAAACCTGGGTAAAGACCATGACCTGAGTGTGACTGCAGGACAGGAAGTGAATAACTCAGATGGAGAAAGCTTTAGCATCTGGGGTAACAAATACCCTGTTTCATTTGATAAAGAGCGTGCTTTCGCTATGATGAACCAATATCTTGCCAGCACCACTACGGTAAACTATGGTTATAGTTCAGATGTTGCAACGCCTAACAGGTTAACCTCTTATTTTGGCCGTGCGAATTATACCCTGAAGGATAAATATCTGTTTACAGCTACCTTACGTGCGGATGCTTCTTCCCGTTTTGCTCCTAGTAACCGCTGGGCCTATTTCCCGGCTGCTGCTATCGGCTGGCGTATGACAGATGAGGACTTCCTGAAGGATGTTCGGTGGCTTGATAACCTGAAATTGCGCGCTTCTTATGGTGAAGTAGGTAATGATGGTATCGGCCCCAACCTTTGGAAATCACAATGGAGCTCAGATGGACTGACAAGATATTCCATCAATGAAGCCCAACAGTCTTCATACTCTCCTCAATCCACCATGCCCAATCCCAATTTGAAATGGGAAACAACAGTTACCCGCAATGTTGGCGTAGACTTCTCCTTCCTGAACAGAAGAATCAATGGTACGCTTGACGTATATAAAAACTCAACTAAGGACCTTTTGATGCTGACTTCTCTCAGGCCTGAAACCGGCTTCTCCGGAATGTATGAAAATATAGGAAGTACCAGCAACAGAGGGGTTGAATTGGCATTAAGTGGTGATATCGTTCATCAGAAAGATTTCAACCTGACTGCCAGCATTAATATCAGTGTCAACAGAGGAAGAGTTGAGGAATTGGCTCCTGGTGTGAATGGCCTTTACAAATCACAATGGGGTTCTACTATGACCCAGCCCAATACAGGGGATTACATTCTCCAGGTTGGCAAGCCCGTTGGGCAGGTGAGAGGATATACATATGATGGCTGGTATTCAGTTGATGATTTTGACTATGCGAACGGTATCTATACTTTGAAAAAAGGTGTTGCTGATATCGGTTCGGGTATCATCGGAACAGTTTACGGAACTACTGCCAATAAGCCTGGCGGACAAGTGGCTTATCCTGGTGTGATCAAGTTCAAGGATACTAATGGAGATGGTATTGTGAATGAGAGTGATGTAACCATTATTGGAGACATGAATCCCAAACATACAGGCGGGTTCAATCTGAATTCTTCTTATAAGAATATAGATTTCGCCATGAACTTCAACTGGAGTTATGGCAACAAGGTATACAATGCCAATTACCTGGCTGCCTTCTACGGAAGCAAAGAAGATGGCTTGTACAAAAACCGCCTGGATTATTTATCAACTTCTTACAAAATATACGATATACAAAATGGGCAAATCGTAAAAGTGACAGATCCTGCAGCTTTAAATGCCTTGAACGCTAATGCAACTACATTCCTTCCTTATCATGAAAATCCTGTTGTATCAACTATGGGTATCCAGGACGGATCGTTCCTGCGTTTGAATACGGTGACTTTGGGATATACTTTGCCTGAAGGACTGATCCAAAAAATGAAGATAAATAAGTTGCGCGTTTATGCATCAATATTCAATGCATTGACTCTTACAAAGTATAAAGGCCTGGATCCTGAAGTGAATACAAATACCGGCCAGGGTGGTGCACAATATCCAACTGTTGGACTTGACTGGGGTGCTTATCCGCGCGCGAGGTCATTTACTGCAGGTTTAAATGTTGAATTTTAATTAGTTTCAAATTGATTGCAATGAAAAGGATTATCTATATAATGTTAGGAGCCATGGTGTTGGCCAATTCATCATGCAAGAAAAGCTTTTTGGATGTACAGTCACCTTCATCTGTCGACGAGGACTTTGTGTTTTCTTCTACTAGTGAAACGCAGAAGGTGTTAGCTGGTGTTTATAATTCATGGCGGGATGGTAACAACGGGATGTTTTATGACATCGATGTAGTAGGCTCTGATGCTGAATCTCATCCTGAAAGTTATGACGCTCAAACCCGGCATATTCCTGAGGGATTGTATGCAACTGAACTGGCCATTAATTATTCAAGTTCAAGTAGTGAATATGCCAATATGTATAAAGTGGCCAGCCGTGCCAATATCATTATGGAAGCCATCGCTGAAAAGCAGGAGTATAAGGATGCGGTTGCTGCAGGCAAGGCTAATGACTGGACCCAGATGTATGGAGAGGCCGCCGTTTTCCGTGCTTTCGCCTATCATAACCTGATCCGTTATTTTGGCGATGTTCCCTACCTGCCTGCTTCTGTCCATTCTGCAAGCGAGGCAGATAGCGCTAAGCTAACTTCCCGCGATATCATCTATGATGGTGAAATAGCAAACCTGATCAAAGTGGAACCCCTGATGTACCGTTTGGGACAAGGTGGCATCAGTGCAGAAAGATTTTCAAGAACCTTTGCCCAGGGGCTGATTGGTAAAATGGCTCTGTATGCAGGTGGATACAGTCTGCGCCGTACAGACTTTACTTATCCTGGTGTTACTTTCACACAGATTGGTACTGAAAAGTGGAATGCAAAGTATGTTCGCCGTACAGATTATAAGAAGTACTATGAAATTGCCAAAACATACCTGAAGGCTTGTATTGAAAACCCTGGTTCTGCGATGCTGATCACCCAGGATTCGCGCGGTGCTGGTTATGGAAATCCTTTCCAGATGAACTTCCAGTACAACATGAACTTAATGGTGAGTCCAGAATCATTGTTTGAAATAGGTGAAACACAAGGCCAGTTCTCAGAACGTCCATACGCATTCGGGCGTCCTTCCGGTGGTGGCGGTGCAAACGCCTATCCCTGTAAATCGTACGGCCAGAGCCGCATGTATCCTGTTTTCTATTATGGGGATTTTGATCCCAAAGATTTGCGCAGGGATGTGACTGTTACTGTTTCTGCTAATTCGGGCAGTGCTTCAGAAAAGCTGATCAGCTTTGCTCCTGGTTCCCGTGATTTGGGTGGATTGCCAAATAACAAGTGGGATGAAAGCCGTATGCAAAATCCATGGACGGCTAGTCAGCGTCAATCTGGTGTGAACTGGCCAATGATGCGTATGGCAGATGTGATCCTGATGCTGTCGGAAGTTTATGCTGAATTGGGCGATGAGGGTTCTGCTAAAGCTGAATTGAGAAAAGTACGCAGCCGTGCTTTTGCTACAGCTGACCAGACAACAAAAGTGGATGCCTATATCAACGCCCTGTCTGGTGACGCACTGAAAGAAGCCATTCTGGAGGAACGTAAACTGGAATTAGCAGGTGAAGGCATGCGTCGTGAAGACCTCATCAGAAATGGAAAACTGCCAGAGAAAATCAAGCTTCTGCGCGATAGGCAAAAAGCTATGGTGGCTGGCTTAAAAACAAATGGATATTACACCTTCCCTAACGGTAATACCATCTCCAGTTACATTTATGTAAAAGCGGTAAATGTTGCCGACCTGGGAATGACTAAAATGTTGACTTCACAATGTACTGTAGCTGAAACAGATCCTACTTATCCTGTTCGATTCCCAAGCTGGCGCGGTAACTGTGACTTGTGGACTACGATTGGAACAGCCACTTCCGGAAACCGGAATCTCGCCATCAAGGGGTTGTTTAATTATATTGATCCCAATGGAGTAGAGGCTGCTGCTTTAGTGGCCCAGGGTTATAAAAAGACAGACTGGGGTGTTAACATTGTAAAGTATGAAGATCATTATACCAATAATATCTTCAAAGGATATCCGGATGCATATTATAGCGCCGGTGTTCCACCCCGCTATTTAATGCCTTTGGCTTCAGAGATTATCGCTAAGTCAAATGGACTGGTTACGAATGGTTATGGTTTTGCACAACAATAAAGTTTAAATGGTGAATGAGTTTCATTCACCATTTACTTTTAATGCCGTTTCGTTACATTTGATTCATTAATTAAACGGCATTTTTTCTTTCCTGTTTTTATCATTTACGATTGCCGATTGCTTCATGCGTATTAGATTCTATCAACTTATATACGTATAGGCCATGAAATATTTTACTTTCTTTCGCGCACTGCCTTTAATTGTTTTTCTCTTTACTACAACAGTAAACGCTCAACCCGACAAATTGGCTAAAGAAGCCGAACAAGCTATGCTCCGAGCCACAAAGTATATGGTGGAAGAAGTGAGCACCAATGGCGGCTATGTATGGTACTATTTGCCCGATCTCTCCCGCCGTTGGGGCGAGATGGAAGCATATAAGACCATGATATGGACACAAGATGCCGGAACGGTAGGTATGGGACATATATTTTTAGATGCTTACCGGGCGACAGGCAATGAATACTATTACCAGGCTGCGGAGAAGGCTGCTGCTGCTTTGATATGGGGACAAAGCGATGCAGGCGGCTGGAATTACATGATAGATTTTGCCGGTGACAGATCTCTGAAAAAATGGTACAGCACCATTGGTAAAAATGGCTGGAGACTGGAAGAGTTTCAACATTATTATGGCAACGATACTTTTGATGATGATGTGACCTCCAATGCCGCCCGTTTCCTGTTAAGGATTTACCTTGAGAAGCTGGACCCTAAATACAAACCTGCGCTTGATAAAGCCATTAATTTCATTATAAAGAGCCAGTATCCATTAGGAGGATGGCCCCAACGCTATCCTTTGAAATATGATTTCAGTAAAAAGGGACATCCTGATTATTCTTCCTTTTATACTTTCAATGATGATGTGACCTGGGAGAATGTGAATTTCCTCATTCAATGTTATTTGACTTTGGGAGAAGAGCGTTTTCTTGATCCTATCAATCGGGGAATGAACTTCTATGTCATCTCACAGCATGGGAGTGGCGGTTGGGGACAACAATACAACATGGCCATGGAACCCACCAGTGCGCGTACCTATGAACCTGCTGCGTTGTTACCATCAACTACTTTTGGCAATGCCATGTTGCTGCTCCGGTTCTACCAGTATACTGGCGACCTGAAATACCTCGCACATGTACCCGATGCTATACGTTGGCTGGAAAAAAGCTGCCTTCCGGAACAAATGACGGAAAACGGCAGGTACACACATCCTACCTTTATTGATGTGGCATCAGGAAAGCCGGTTTTTGTGCATCGTACTGGCTCTAATGTCAATTATGGATACTATTATGTGGACAGTATCGACAATAAACTATTGTCACATTATGGTGGTAAAACAATAATCAATATCGAAAGGCTAAAAGAAGAATATAACAGGATCAGTGCCCTATCTACTGAAGAGGCTACAAAGAATTCTCCTATTAAAGCAGGTAACTTTAAGGAGGAAGGTTTACCTCAGAATTTTTATCAATTGAACAGGGGCACTTCATTTTTCACTGAGTTGCCTGCTGATACGAAAGTAAAGCAGGTGATTGATGCGCTGGATAGTCATCATCGCTGGTTGGTGAAGCATGCAATGGTCTCTAATCCATACATTGGAGATGGCGAAAATAGAACATTGACAGACGAATTTGCATCCGTCAATGCAGGGGACAAAACAGATACATCTCCCTTTAGGGATCCATCAGACCAGCTATATATTTCAACGCAGGAATATGCAAGAAATATGACCTTACTGATCAATTACCTGAAGTCTGCTAAAGAAAAGAAACCGTTGGGGAAAAAGGATATGGTGGCAAGTGGGAAATAATAAATATTCCACATCTTCAAAGGAATCGAACATTCCAAGGGCTGATGAAGATGTGGAACATTTTTGTGTACGGGGTTTTTCAACGTATTACTGTCATTTTTTTAGTGTCTCTTATTGAATTATCTACAATCAGCGAGTAATTATAAACGCCTTTTGCGAGCGCAGAAACATCCACATTAATTACGCCTGAAGCAGAAAGCTGTACCACCTTTATTTGCCGTCCCAGGGCATCTGAAATAAGCAGTTGTGCTGTTTTACTTCCTTCAGGAATTGAATACGAAATCAATGCAGTGCCTTTTACCGGATTGGGACTCACATCACCTAACTTAGCATTGTTTACATTAGTGCCGATGTTTAGACCATTGGACAGCTTATAAACCAGTTGTTCCAATTTTTCGATACGGTTTTGCTGTTCAGTAATGACTTGTTGTTGTTCTTGCATGGCTTTGACCATGATAGGAATCAATTCTGTGTAGTTCAGCGCTTTGAAGTTAATAATCTCTCCCTTACTTTCCTGTACTGGCGGCTGAGGTGTGCCAGTTGTACTAGTTCCTTCTTTTGCCTGCTGCGGTATTCTGCCGGGATCGAACTCCGCATCTGCTACTAAGTCGGGAAGTATCTGTTCTACATCCTGGGCTATTAGTCCAAAGTGTTTTCCCTGTGGTAAGTTCATCAATTTATAGTTACCATCCTGGCGGAACTTATAGCTCTTGGGCTTGAGTTGGTTGATAACGTCCATTGCATTACTTACATCTACGATATCTTCTTTCAGATTTCGATCAGAGCTGGTATAGCCACCAGAGCTGTAAACTCTGCCAGCAAAATAACCTGCATAAGAACTGCTATTGCCAGTATAGGCATATAAGCCAATAGATTGAGAGGAAATAGCGCCAACTGCATAGGCACTAGCCCCTGAAACGTTTCCCCGAACACCGAAAGTGTTACCTATACCATCAACTCCTATCCAGCTACTAGAGCCATATACACCACGACCATTACTGGTAGAGCCACTATTATTAACGCCATAAACACCGTAGCCACCGGCACTCGTAGCGACACCATAAACCCCATAATTGCCTGCATACCCATAAACGCCTATATTAGGACAAATGCCTTCAACTGCCGTGCCGCCTGAATAGGTGTTATATCCATAAATACTAGGGGTATAATTACTACTGTTGCCAAAAATCGCAGTGCCTGTCCCTCCCTCCACATGCAGTTTATAGGAAGGTGTAGCAGTACCAATGCCTACACTGCCCACTACATACAATCCATTAGCAGGGCCAGCAGTAGCAGTACCTATAGACACCCCACCATTGGTGCCCACAATGAGTTTTGTTGAACCGTTTATCTGTGCCCGGAAAGGACTGGTACTGGCAGCGCTGTTGACGGTGAATTTGGAAGTGGTGCCGGTTGAACCAATGGCCCAGTTGCCTCCATTGGTAATGCGCCCCCGTTCGGTATTATTGGTCTTGAAGATAAGGGAAAAGTTGGTGTTGGTACCCAAGGAGCCATTGGCAGCAAGGCTATTGCCACCATTCACCCAGTTTTGGGCACTTGGTTCGATAATGCCGATACAAGCTGTACCTAAAAGCAGAAATAGATGTTTTTTCATGGTTGTAGCTTTTATAGTGAAAAATTGCTTTGTTGCTGACGCGGCTCATTCAAAGGAGTTGGAATAGTACAAAGGGCAGGTGATAAAAAATAGAGTTTTGCTTAAGTAGGGAGCGGTATTATGTGGAAGCATTCTTCCTCTAAGGTAAAGGCATTTATTAAACATTATTTTTATAAGATGTCGTAGAATTTTTGTATAATAAGTACGTAGGTATACTGTGGAGCTATTCAATGAAAATGAATCCTCATCTTACTCGGCAGCAGCCCTCACTATAAGAACCCTTAGCTTTGTCTAACAGATTCAACTATGCGAACCAACGATCAACCATACAACACATCTGAATACTGGATGGAGTTCATTCAAAATGAATTGTCGCTTCATGTGAAGAAGTATATGGATGAAAAAAAAATGAACCAATCGCAACTGGCCACAGAACTGGGTGTCAACAAAAGTTTTATAGCACAGGTGCTGAAAGGAAAATTCAATTATACGCTTAGTAAGCTCATTGATTTTTCCCTAGCCGTAGGTCTTGTGCCCAATATTCAATTCAAATCAATAAATGATTACCTTCTTCATAAAGAAAACAAGCGCCTTAAACGTGAAATCAATCTTACAGGAAATCAATACCTGGTTATGAAAACCGGGAAAACTAAACTGTCATTGCAGGGAAATTTGAGTGGTATAACCGTTGCCCTGGATGCGCACCAGGTGAATACAATAACACCCTCTGAAACCAAAATCGCTTAATAGTTATGGCGAAAAGAAAAGGAAGCAAACCATTCCAGATATCAATAAAGAAAGTAAAACAATTAAGCTTTGGTATAGATGAAAGTGTCGAAGTGCCAGATGCTGATGATCTCAATGTGCTCATAGAGCAAAACCTTTCTTTTTCAACAAAGGATGATATCCTCTTCTTGCTGTTGAACATTACCTTTTCATCCAAATCGACAGATAGAATATTGATGAATGGTATTGTGCAGAATATATTTGTCATCAAAGATTTGAAAAGAATGGTGGATCCAAAGAAACCTGATGTTATCAATATTCCGGATAACATTCTATCCACCCTATTGAGTATTTCTATTGCTCATAGCCGTGCTTTGTTGGCGCAAAGTGCTATGGGCACTGCATTCCAGGATATTTATATTCCCCTGGTCAATCCCGAACAGGTAGTCAAAGAATTGTTTAACCAAGATGTATACGGAATATGAGAATTTCTATGTTGCTGCTCATGATTGCTTTGCTATACTTTACCTCGCATGCACAGCAATGGACCAAGGAGCAGTATACAAAAGATTTTGACTATTTCCTGAATACGATCAAAGAAGATTATTGCTACTGGGATAAAAAGCAAACAGATTGGGAAAAAGTGAAAGCTATATATATACCCGCATTAGATACAATTACCGCCAAAGGCGGTTTTGTTTTGCTGATGGAAAAGCTTTTTTACGAGTTGTACGATCATCATGCTTCATTAAATACGAATACGGCAGCATCACAAAGGTTAGTTCCTTCCGGCACAGATCTGTGGGCAGAATACATCAATGGCAAACCTGTCATTACAGAAGTAAGAAGAGACTTTGGAGCATACAAGGCGGGATTAAAAGCAGGCATGGAGTTGCATGCCTTTAATGATGTGCCCATAGAGCAAGCTATTCAACCCTTCCTGGGCAAATCCCTGAAGACGGTTACACCTGAAGCTAAAAGTTATGCTCTAAGAGTGTTATTAGCCGGAACGCATCTTGGGAACAGAAAGGTTTCCGTAAAAGATAAGGGTATGCTCTATGATTTTTATCCTGACCAGCCTGTGAACCTGCTTGAAGAGCACCGTTATGAGGGGAATTTAGCCGTCAGGTCATACGGTGATATTGGTTACCTAAAAATCAATAACAGTCTTGGGGATAATAACGTTATAGTATCCTTTGATTCAGCATTGAATAGCCTGATGCATACAAGAGCCCTGATCGTAGACCTTAGGGAAACGCCCAGCGGCGGCAATACAACAGTGGCCAGGGCTATCCTTGGAAGATTCATTACAAAAGAAATGTTTTATCAAAAGCATGAACTTACTGCGGAACAACGGCAGTATGGGGTGAAAAGGAGCTGGGTAGAAATCGTCTCTCCAAGGGCGGCCCTTTATAGCAAGCCTTTGATTGTATTAGTGGATCACTGGACAGGAAGTGTAGGGGAGGGGATCGCTATTGGTTTTGATGCACTGCAAAGAGCAACAGTAATGGGAACAAAAATGGCTGGACTAAATGGCGCTAATTATTCTTATACGATGCCGAATACAGGCATAGGTTTTTCCTTTCCTGTGGAAAAGATCTTTCATGTGAATGGCAGGCCGAGAGAAGACTTTCTGCCGAAAGTTCTTGTGAAACTTTCTGACAACCATGCCACTAATGATGTAATCTTAGAGATGGCATTACAACAATTGAAAAAGCCTTAACGCTCCTGGTCAATGATGAATAGAGCAAGAGGCATAGTTTATTTTGAAATGGCTGTAATGGGAGTTAATTCCAATTTACGGAACTCCACCTCAGATCCTTCTGCCTGCACCGCAATATGGCCCTTTTGAGCTGTCGCATTATAGCCGTAATTCACCAGTTCTCCATTGACCCAAACCTTTATCGTATCCTTTAGGCATTCAATGGTCATGGTGTTCCATTGTCCAAGTGGTTTTTCCGAGCCGTCAGTCAGATTAAGGATGCGGCGCTCTTTGCCCTCTGTAATGCCCCAGTTTTCTTTAGGTCCCCGCCGCTTTTCCATATCAGGTACGGTGATGTCTTCCACAATACACCAGAAGTCTCCTGCATCCTGGTGCATCATCTGTACTTCTATGGATTTGGGAAACATTTTATAAAGTGCACGTGGGGTGGAAGCATGTACCAAAATGCCACAGTTGCCCGGTTCGCCAGCAAAGCGATACTCCGTTTGCAGCCGGTAATTTTGGTAGACAGCATCGGTGACCAGGTGACCATTAGGTTTTCCCAGGCTTACAAGCATGCCATTCCTGACGATAAACGGGTTTTTGGCTGCGGAATTGGTATCCATTTCCGGAACATCTACGTGCCATCCGGTCAAATCTTTACCATTAAATAGGCTATAGGATTGTTGTTGCTTATGGACAGCACAGGATAAAAAAGTGAACAGGGTGATCGTACTAAGAAGCAAATTTTTCATCAAAGAAATCCATTGTTTTAACCTGGGTAAAAGTGGATGTATGTATTGAAAAGATAATCCAATTGTAGCTCTTCTAAAAGTTTTAGTGTAAATTCAAAGTGTGACATAACATCGGATAGGTAAATGATCGCTGTTTTTTAAGCCATTAAAACTTTTCAGATTGTCTCAGACATCAAACGAATTGAAACGGACACTGACACCAATCATGTTGTGGGGGTTGGGTGTGGGCTATGTCATTTCGGGCATGTATTTCGGCTGGAACCTTGGTTTAGAAAAAGGAGGCACACTGGGTTTAGCCATTGCTACTTTCTTTATTACGGCGATGTACATCACGTTCACTTTCAGCTATACGGAACTGGCCTGCGCCATCCCAAAAGCAGGCGGTGCCTTTGATTATGCCAACCGTGCTTTGGGAAAAGAATTGGGCTTTATTGCCGGCATGGCACAGAACATTGAGTTTATCTTTGCCCCACCGGCCATAGCATTCGCCATAGGAGCTTACTTCAACTTATTTTTTCCTCAAATACCCATACTGGCCATAGCTATCTTCAGTTATGTTGTTTTTACAGCATTGAACGTGTATGGAGTAAAAGCTGCGGCAACCTTTGAGTTGGTTATCACCATCCTGGCTGTTGGAGAGTTGTTGCTGTTCACAGGCGTTAGCCTGCCACACTTTAAAATGGAAAACCTGCAGCATAATGCATTTCCCAATGGATGGCAGGGCGTGTTTGCAGCGATTCCGTTTGCTATTTGGTTTTTCCTTGCCATTGAAGGTGTTGCCAACGTTGCAGAAGAAGCCCTGCATCCGCAACGTACCATTTTAAAGGGTTTTGGTTCGGCTATCCTAACGCTGGTTATTTTATGCATTCTTGTGTTTATAAGTTCTATAGGCGTGGCAGGATGGGAGAAAATCGTATTTAAAAGCGATGGGAGTATGTCCGACTCTCCTTTGCCAATGGCCCTGGAGCAGATTGTGGGTAATAACAACATGCTCTACCACCTATTGATCACAGTAGGTTTGTTTGGATTGATTGCCTCCTTCCATGGCATAATCCTGGCAGCAGGCCGGTCAAGTTACGAGTTTGGAAAAGTAAGATTTGCTCCTGCCTTCCTGGGAAAAGTGCACAAGAAGTTTCAAACACCATCCAATGCACTACTGGTGAATATGTGCGTCGGGATCGTTGCCTTACTTACCGGGAAAACATCAGAGATCATCACTATCTCCGTGTTTGGTGCACTTACCCTTTATATCATTTCCATGATCGCCCTGCTGCGCCTAAGAAAGAAAGAGCCACAGATGAACCGTCCATTCAAGGTTCCGCTTTATCCATTGTTCCCAGTTACAGCTTTAGTCATTGCAGTTTTTTCATTCGTTGCTATGACTGTATACAATACAAGGCTGGCTGTGATCTTTTTCCTGATCCTGGGCGGTGGTTATTTCGTTTTCAAATTATTGAATCGCCAAGCTGTTCAAAGTGTCACTGAAATGGATCAACATACTGTAGAAGACAAAAATATTCAAAGTGAATACTCCTGATATGACCATCAACGAGATCATAGAATACATTAAAAGTCATCCTTTAGGAAAAGTAAAGATTGCCTTTACTGATATCGATGGCATTTTACGTGGGAAATATATTTCATCTGAAAAGTTTATTTCAGTTGTAGAAAGTGGAACCGGCTTTTGTGATGTGATCTTTGGGTGGGATGCCAATGATGCCGCCTATGATAATGCGGAATTCACTGGTTGGCATACGGGCTATCCGGATGCACCTGCAAGAATTGATACCACTACGTTCAGAAAGATCCCCTGGGAATATGACGTACCCTTCTTTTTAGGTGAGTTGATCAACAAGAATGGTGAGCCTGCTTATGTCTGCCCAAGACAACTCATGAAAAAGGTTTTGAAACAAGCTGAGTCAATGGGGTTTATTCCGTATTTCTCCCAGGAATTTGAATGGTACAACTTTGAAGAAACACCACAAAGCGTAAGCGACAAACAATATAAAGATCTGAAGCCGCTGACGCCGGGTATGTTTGGCTATTCCATCTTGCGCAGTTCATTGAAGAACGACTTCTTTACAGAGCTCTTTGATCTGCTCAAAAAGTTCAATGTTCCATTGGAGGGATTACATACAGAAACTGGCCCAGGTACCTATGAAGCCGCCATCGCTTTTAGCGGATTGCAGGAGGCTGCAGACAGGGCAACGTTGTTCAAATCGGCAGTAAAAGAAATTGCCTACAGAAACGGGATCATGGCCACATTTATGGCAAAGGTAAGTGAGCATCTTCCGGGCTGTGGCGGACATGTACATCAGAGCCTTTGTGATGGAGAGAACAACAATCTCTTTTATGAAGATCAAGATGCGCAGAAGATAAGTGCTTTGATGAAAAGCTACATTGCCGGGCAGTTGTATTGTTTGCCCCATATACTGCCCATGTTTGCCCCAACCATCAACAGTTATAAGAGATTAGTGGAAGGTGCCTGGGCACCTACTACCCTTACCTGGGGCATAGACAACAGGACGGTAGCGCTCCGGGTTTTGGCAGGAAGTAAAAAGTCGTGCCGGTTGGAAACAAGAGTGATAGGTTCTGATGTAAATCCCTACCTGGCCATGGCTGCTTGTTTAGCGAGTGGTCTTTACGGTATCAAAAATGGGATGGAATTAAAGCAACCTGTAACGATTGGTAATGGTTACAGAGATTACAGCAACGGGACACTGCCACGTACATTGGATGAGGCTACGCAGTTGATGAAACAATCTGATGTAGCAAATGAAATTCTCGGGGAACAATTTACTGCACATTTTACCCAAACCCGTGAATGGGAGTGGCGACAACATTTAAAGGCTGTAACTGACTGGGAGTATAAAAGATATTTTGAAATCATTTAAAGATGCTGCATGACATTCGATAGTATATACCAGTATAACTTTCCGACTACCATCCGCTTCGGAGTAGGGGCCAGCAAAGAGCTTGGTGATTACCTGATAAAAAATAAGCTATCAAATCCCTTGTTGGTTACAGATTCCACTGTAGCACAGCTCTCATTTTTTAAAGACATCATCTGCAACTTTGAAAAGAAAAATATTTCCGTAGAAGTATTTTCTGAGATCCATAAAAACCCGCTGAAGTCAGATGTCTACAAGGGCACAGAGGTATATGATGGAACAAGGCGGGATGCCATCGTTGGTATTGGTGGTGGGGCTGCACTGGACGTAGCAAGGGCCATTGTGCTGAGGATAAATCATCGCGAAGATTTATTTACTTACGACGATCTGATAGGAGGTGATGTTTATGTGACCAACGAGGTGCCTCATTTTATCACGATTCCCACAACGGCAGGAACAGGAAGTGAAGTAGGAAGAAGCGCAATTATTGCAGATGATGAAACAAAGCAGAAAAAAATATTGTTCTCTCCTAAGCTGATGGCGAAGATCGTTTTTGCAGATCCTGTGCTCACAATGGAGCTTCCGGCTCCTATTACGGCGGCCACTGGCATGGATGCGCTGACACATAATATGGAAGCTTACCTGGCAAAAATGCCTCATCCTATTTGTGAAGGCATTGCCCTTCAGGGGATTGCTTTGATCAGCCAATCGCTGGAAAAGGCAGTTAAAGACCCTGACCTTGACTCGCGCGGCAAAATGCTGATCGCTTCCATGATGGGCGCAATTGCTTTTCAAAAAGGATTGGGTGTGGTGCATTCCCTGGCGCATCCCCTTTCTTCCCTGCTGGATACGCATCATGGCCTGGCCAATGCGATCAATATTCCTTATGGGATGCAATTTAACATCGCCGGATTTGAAGACAGATTTAAATATATAGCGAGAAGCCTTGAGTTGAAAGAAGAAAGCGGTGAAGCGGTAGTGGATTATTTGTTTGACCTGAATGCCAGAATAGGTATTCCTCATCAATTAAGAGCCATTGGTGTGAAAGAAGACCATATAGAAACGCTGGCTGACCTGGCCTTTGCCGATTTCGCTCACCCCAATAATCCAAAACCTGTTACGAGAGCGGATTTCCGGCAACTCTATTTGAAAGCTTTATAAATACAATAGAAATGAAAATTGCTTTATTATACCCGGATTCTGATAAAAAACACGAGGAATATGCCAGGTGGTTAAAAGGGGATGATGACCTGGAAGTGGTAAAGTTATCAGCTGCAGACAGTAACCTGCACGAAATAGCGAGTTGTGATGGGGTTGTTTTAAGTGGAGGAATAGATCTTCATCCAAAGAACTATGAAAATTTCCGGACAGATTATCCGAACGCACCCAGCAAATTTGATGTTAAAAGAGATGAATTCGAAGCAGGTGCATTTGTGATGGCCCAGGAGAAGAATTTACCTGTATTGGGTATTTGCAGAGGGATGCAGTTGATCAATTGCATGATGAATGGTACACTGAAACAAGACCTGGGTGAAGAGTTGAACAGTACGCACTGGGATGACCCAGCAAATGATAAAATACATGAAGTAAAGGTTGAAAGAAATACGCTGCTTTATGAATTGGTCCAATCCGATTTTTCTGAAGTTAATAGCGCTCACCACCAGGCAATTGAAAAGCTAGGTAAAGGCCTTCGTGTGAATTGCACCGCTGCTGATGGAACTATTGAAGGATTTGAATGGGCTGATGCTTCCGGCAAGCCATTCCTTTTGTGCGTTCAATGGCATCCTGAACGGATGTATCAATTCAAATTGGAGAACTCTCCTTTATCCAAGGGTATCCGTAGCCTGTTTATCGAAGCAATGAAAAAGTCAGGAGGTGGTCAATGAAAATTATTAATCCAGCCACAGAAGAATTGATCACTGAAGTTCAGGAAGACTCCTATGACTCAGTAGATGAAAAGTTTAGGCTGCTCCAGGCAGCACAACCCGCCTGGCAGGAAGTTGCTTTAGAAAAAAGGATAGAAGTGCTCAAGCGTTTCGCCCTTCTCCTGGATCAACATAATGAGCAACTGGCAGTCGTGTTGACTTCTGAAGTAGGGAAGCCTTTGCAGCAGTCGCGTAACGAGATCGCAGGGGCGCGAAAGAGGATCCAATGGCTAACGGCTCATGCATTGAAATACCTGTCCGATGAAGTGATGTATACAGAAAATGGACTGGAAGAAAAGATAGCCTATGAACCGTTGGGCATCATCTGTAATATCTCTGCCTGGAACTATCCTTACCTAGTAGGCGTCAATGTTTTTGTGCCGGCTTTGCTGGCCGGGAATGCAGTGATGTATAAGCCGTCAGAATACGCAACATTGACCGGGATAGAAATCGAAAAACTGCTGAAAGAAGCAGGCGTACCTGCAGATGTATTTCATGTGGCCTTAGGTGCAAAAGAAACAGGGGCGTTGTTGTTGGAGCTTCCTTTTGATGGATACTTCTTTACTGGTTCCTATAAAACAGGGCAATATATTTATGAAAGAGTAGCTCCGAAAATGGTGCCCTGCCAGTGTGAATTAGGGGGCAAGGATCCCTTGTACGTGGCAGATGATGTTGCTGATATCAAAGCTGTAGCTGCCAGTACTGCTGATGGTGCATTTTATAACAACGGGCAAAGTTGTTGTGCTGTTGAAAGAATTTATGTTCATGAAAACGTATATGATCAATATGTGGATGAATTTATCAAAGAAGTAAGATCATGGAAGATTGGTTTGCCAAAAGAAGGCGGTGTATATATTGGCCCTTTGACCCGAAAGGATCAATTGAATGTACTGATGGAACAGGTTAAGGATGCTTTACAAAAAGATGCAGCCCTGCTCACTGGTGGCAAGCCGATAGAACGTAAGGGCTATTATTTTGAGCCAACTGTTTTAACCAATGTAAACCATGACATGAAGGTGATGAAAGAAGAGTCCTTTGGACCGATCATTGGCATTATGAAAGTGCATAGTGATGATGAAGCCGTTGAATTGATGAAAGATACAGAATACGGGTTGACGGCTTCTGTATACAGCAGTGACAAAGCCAGGGCAGAAAAAGTGTTGAAGCAGATCAATGCAGGAACCGGTTATTGGAATTGCTGCGACCGGGTAAGTGCAGCCCTGCCCTGGAGTGGTAGGAAACATTCAGGCTTTGGAACCACACTTTCACATGCCGGCCTGCAGGCTTTTGTAAAGCCTAAAGCGTATCATTTAAAAACCTCATAACAGTTGAAATTCGTTATGGTAGTTTGCTGATTTGAACATCATCAGCGTAAAAATAGGGTGTCAATAAAACGTTACGCCAGCCAAGATTGTCGATATTAGCCCCATTAGATCCAGTGGATGTCAGCTTGATCTTATTTGAACCCGAAGCTAAATGAACTGTATCCGAAACCGTTGACCAATTCGTCCAGCTGCCAGTTGGAGGAAAAGACAGTGTTGTGTTGACCACTACATTGTTCACTTCAAATTTTAGAGGGCGATCAGCAGTAGAGCCATTCGCATAACGGAATTGGAGCACAACAGAACCAGAGTCAACTTTGTTAAAAGTCCATTCAATATAGTCGTCGGTGCTGTTGATGAAATCAACGAAGCCTGTACCGGTAAAACCTGCACGATCAGCGGCGACTACAGCCTTGTTTAATACTGCAGATTCGGCTTCTAGAATAGTGGTGCGTTGTTGGATTGTATCAGGCGAGGCATTGATGCATAAAAACCCAACTTTAGCAGTGCCGCCGGTTACTTTGAAGTTAACCGCGTTCAATGGTAAAGGATAACTGCTATCAGGATATGCTTGCTGAATTGGGGCTGAAATAACCTCGCCGCCACCATCAGCCCATAAATACATACCTATGCCGGAGGCTTTTCCATAAACTGAGAAAGCGTAATTGCCATCTGGCAGATTTTGAACGGTCTGGGTAATGGTTCCATTCCAGGGCGTAAAAGGTGCAGAAAATTGTAAACCATATTGACCTGATTTCGCAGCTATAGAAGTGGGGGTAAAACCTCCGGAAGTTCCAACCTGCCATCCTTTCAGGGAGTCTTCAAAACCTGGATTCTTCAATTGTTCTGGTGTTTTTTGTTCAGAAGAATCATCCTTGCTACAAGAAGAAACAAGCGTTAAAATAAAGCACAGGAATGCGGCTTGTGTAATGATTTTCATTTTGGTGTGTTAAGGGTTAAGGAAATGAAAGGTTATCGATCTTCGTTAACCTATAGTTAGCGCAGGTAAAATAAAAAAATTAGAATAGAATTAAAAGCTTTTAGGAAGAATTATTTAGTATTACCAGTTCGCCTGAAGCTGCAAAACAGAAAGTTTTGTGCTGTATTAAACGGAGTAATGTGATCTTCTGTAATGCACCGGATCTTAGTAAAAACTGGTTGAAGCTCTTTGGTCAAATCTTGCTCATTATATTGTTTGATCTGAAGGCCGCTACATTTTTGTGGGCCATTGGAAGAAAAGGTGCAGATGATCATATAACTGTTCACCGCAGATTTTGCAATATCCAGGTACTTACTCACCTTTTCAGGGGTTGTAAGGAAATGAAAAGTAGCACGGTCATGCCATATGTCATAAGTACGCTCTGGTTTAAACTCAGTTATATCACTTACGACCCATTTTACCTGGAGCGCTCGCTCGCCCAGGCGATCTTTTGCACGTTGTAGTGCATGTTCAGAAATGTCCAGTACCGTAATATCATCAAAGCCTTCGGCCAGAAGATAATCTACCAGTTTACTATCACCTCCACCAATATCTATGATCTTTGCAGTTTTTGGCAAGTTAAAGCTGTGGATGAACTGAAGAGAGGTGGTTGGTATCTCCTGTGTCCAGCTCAATTCATTGGGTAACTTCGTCTCGTATATTTTTTCCCAGTGCGCTTTTGAATGATTACTCATGTAGTAAAGGTCTGGAATTAAAGAAACCTGTTTCGTGACCTTTATCACGCAAAGATGAAGGCTGCTGATCTGAAATCAGGAAATCAACAATCCCTCTATTTTTAATTTAATGCAGGTTCATTTACCAAGGGAATTAAAGCGATCAAAGTACTGCCTTGTTGAGATGTCTTTAGCTGCACAGAACCATTCAGCAATTCCGCCCTGTTCTCGATTAAGTTAGCGCTCATTTTTTCATCTCTTTCATTGTTGATACCATTTCCATCATCCCTGATCATCAGGCTTACTTCTTCCCATACGTGGAGCTCAATGTGTACATTCTGCACATCTGTTCTTTGCCGCAGCATGGTAAGCTGTTGTTCCACAATCCGGAACAAGGCTAAGGCCCGGTCACTTTCAATCTTTTCTGTATCGCCGCTGAATGTGACATGAATATTGAACGGTACCTGGTATCTCATTCCTTGGATAAAGAACTCGATCATGCTTTGCAGATCTGTACTTTCTAAAGTCGTCGGTGTAATGGTCTGGGAAAGATGGCGTATGTCATCCAGCAATTTTATTTGCTGTGCTTTTGCCTTTCTTAATAAAGGCAGCCGCATCTCTTCAACATTTTCAGCCATATCCAGGTAAAGTTGTGTGGAAGCAAGTGTCTGTGCAATGTTTTCATGCAGTTCCCTGCCTATAGACTGCCGCTCCTTTTCCTGTGCTGTCAGATTTTTAAGCAGTACTTGCTTTTGTTTTAAAAGCATTTCTTCGGCCTGTCTGCGAATCAGGTCATTTTTTACCCGCAGTTCCAATAGCTTGGTGACCTGGTGCGCAATAATAGTAAGCGTCCGGGCTTGTAAAGGGGTAAGCGTTCGTGGTTTCTGGTCAATAATACAAACAGAACCAAGGTTATAGCCAGCGGCGGAGGTAATCGGAACCCCTGCATAGAAGCGAATCTTCATCCCTTCCACGACATGTGGATGGTCAAAAAAACGGTCATCCTGGAGTGTATCGGGAATTACCATAATATCCTGCTGCAGGATGGTATGGGTGCAAAAGCTTGCATCACGGGATGTTTGCATCAATTCGGTGCCCCTGATGGCTTTGAACCACTGTCGGTCGGCATCTATAAATGTAATCAGGGAAATAGGGCAATCGCACACCTGTCCCGCCAGTTCAAGAAGTTCCTCAAACTCCTTTTCGGGAGCCGAATCCAGTATATTGTAGCTCTTTAGATCAAGTAGCCTGATTTCCTCATTGAGAGGTCGTGGGGCGCATTGCATAAGCATTTTGGATTTTCCGGTGACGGCATAAAATTAATTGCGAGTTGAAAAGAATCTGAAAAACAGGTGTTAAATCAAGGCGGTTTGTTTATATAATATTAGCATAAACTAATGGTTTTCCATTGGCTTTTGGGTTTGCTTTCCGACTAATTTTGCAGCTTTAATATATCTATGAAACGAACAATACATGTTTAGACCTGCTATCAGTCTCATGTTGCTGGTATCTATATTGATCCTATCCTGTGGGCAAAACACCAAAACTGAACTCGAGGATACGGCGTATTGGAACGCCAGGTTCCTTGATTCTTCTTATAGCTTGTTGTATAAGAATGAGGATACTGCGAAGGCACTTCAATACTATGATTCCTCATTGAAACAAGCAGATGACATAACCGTGTACCCAAAGGCTGCTCGTTTCGGCATGATCGCCAACTACTATTATTTTTTTACACCGGATAATGAAGCGACGTTAAGAATGATAGATTCAGCGCTCGCTTTATATAATACTTCGAATCTACAGGACCGCTATCCGCGAACCTATGTTGGTTACTTGCTTTTTGGCGGGGAGATTGCTTACCGTCTTTCCCAGTACAATAAGGCTAATAAATATTATTTTAAGGCCAAAATGCTGGCCGACAGCCATTTAGATCCCTGTGAGAGAAAGGCCTACAATTATAGTATTGCCATGGTTTTGTACCAGCAGCAGAACTTTAGAGCGTCACTGAACTATTTTGAGGAAGCCTATGCCTTACAGTCAACCTGTTCACCGCTAACCACAGCTATAGTGCTGCAGCAACAAGAAATCCAAGATAATATTGGTTTGTGCCACATTCAGCTTAAGAACTACGATAGTGCTATGGTTCATTTTGAAAAGGCACTGCAAATCGCCGATCAATATAAAGACTCACTTGGGGCAGCATCTATGGACAGGATTTACGGGGTGGTCTATGGAAATATGGCAAAGGTGTTCATTGCAAAAAATCAGGTGAAGAAAGCTGAGCAATTGTCCAAAAAAAGTATAGCACTCAACTACCGCGAAGGATATGAAGTAGAAGATGCCATAAAAGTGATGCTGCAATTAGTAGAAGTGTATAGCAGGAAAAAGGATTTTTTTGCGATGTTCGAAATCCTCAATAGCCTTAAGGACAGGATCAGGCACGCTGACCCCGCGACGCACCTTGAATGGAGACGGCTCATGGCATCCTATTACGAACAGACTTCCCAGCCAGGTTTGTCGCTTCAGTTTTTCAAAAATTATACTTCGCTCAAAGATTCAATTGCCATAGAACAAAAGAAGCTTACCGCAGCTGATCTTACCCGCCAGCTTACTGATATAGAAAAGGAGCTCCAGATCACAACACTGAAAAAGGATAAGCAACTGGCATTGGTTTCTTTATTGGTTACAGTTGTGATTTCTTGCATGGCTTTGGTCATCATTTACCTGGTTTATCAGACCTATCGCCGCAGCAAAAAAAACCTGGCCGTTTCATTGGCATTGAACCAGGAAATTAAGCGTCAAAAGGCTGCGCGGGAGGAGGAAGCAGAACAACGCCATAAACTGATAACTGAAGCTGTTATCCAGGCCCAGGAAAGTGAACGGTCCCTGATTGGACTGGAGCTGCATGATAATATCAACCAGGTGCTGACCACGGTAAAGCTCCATAATGAAATGGTACTTGAAGGAGTGGGAGATCCTAAAATACTTTTGCCACGGGCATCTCAATATTTGCAGGAATGCATCAGTGAGATCAGGGACCTTTCGAAACGCCTGTCGGCACCAACACTGGGGAAAATCAGCCTGGAGGAATCGGTAAAAGATTTGATTGAATCGATCAACCTGACCAGTAAAGTAAAGATTACGAGCCAGTTATCTGGATTGAACAGCCAATTGCTGAAAAAGGACGTGCACATTGGTGTATACCGTATTTTGCAGGAACAGTTAAATAACGTGTTGAAGCATGCCGAAGCCTCAGAAGTGTTCGTTCATCTGGAGCATGATGGTAGCAAGCTCCGGCTTTCCATAAAAGACAATGGCAGGGGCTTTGTGGTTCACCGTCATAAAAGCGGCATTGGTCTAATGAACATGCAGACAAGAGCTGAAAATCTCAATGGAACATTTGAAGTGGAAAGCAAACCCGGTCATGGCTGCAAGGTGGAAGTGGTTGTGCCTTGTGCTTCTTAATCAATATTTTCCTTTTTTACTTCGACATCCCAATGTGCCAAAAGAAGTTCAAAGCGGTGTTGTTCCTCTTTTTTTAATTTTTCCTCGTCTGGGTAAATTGCTTTTTTGTAAGGAGTAAGCAGATTGTCATCATAAGCCAGGGCTGAATTTTTAAATACAATAGCTACCCTGAAGTCCCAGCGGCTTTCTTCTGAATCATGCAGGCGGGGACGACTGGCAACGATACTTACAATGTCGCCTTTCTCTATTGCTTTCTTCAACAGCGGATAATGATTCTTCTTCCACAGGGAAATAAATTCATCGGCATATCCCCACTTTACTTTATAGTAGTTTTCAATAGTGAAGGTCTCATCCGGGTTCTTGGGAGTTTGCTGTGCAAGAAGGTGAGTAGTTGAAATCAGCAGTAGGAGGAAGAGTGTGATTTTGACCAGTGTAAATTGTTTTTCTTTCATATTTGATAGATTTAAAAGGTTTAAGACTTGCCCGAATATAGGTTAGGAATATAAGTAATGTATTAATTTTTTAATTTTAGTACATGAACTGTCTCATAGTAGACGATAATCAAATTGCCAGAACAACTTTGCGTCAACTGGCCTCCAGCATAAAGGACATTACGGTTGTTGGAGAATGTGCCGATGCCATGGAAGCTTACAATCTGTTGCAGGAGCGACAGGTGGAAATCATTTTGCTGGATATTGAAATGCCTGGTATGTCGGGACTGGAATTAACTCGTAACCTTGGTGGTAAACGGCCAATCATCATTTTTATTACCTCCAAAAAAGACTATGCTTCTGAAGCTTTTGATTTGAACGTTGTTGATTATTTAGTAAAACCGATTGCACCGGCCCGTTTCATTCAGGCCATTGATAAGGCAAGAGACATATTACAGAGTCGGTCAGAGGAAGTGAAAATGAGTCATGACGAATTTATTTTTATACGTGATTCCAACGTTGTGAAACGACTGAAGCTTGATGAGATTTTATATGCAGAGGCTATGGGCGATTATGTAAAACTATATACCCCTCAGCGTTTTTTTGCTATTCACACTACACTGAAAGAGTTGGAACAACGGCTACCCGCTGATAAATTTTTACGGGTGCACCGTTCCTTTATGGTGTCAGTAGCTAAAATCGATACCATTCAGGAGGGGGCGTTAATTATCAATGGCAAACCAGTGCCGGTGGCAGATGCCTACAGGGCAACTTTAAATAAGAGATTGAACATCCTGTAATCATCACCGATTCATTTTTCTTATTTAGCGATTCATTTTCCTTTACTGCCTCTTCGCGCTTTTCCGCCGGTTAAGAAGGCGATAGTTTTAAGATGTAATTCAAAGCTCTTATAAACAGTTGCTTCCGTTAACGATCCAGCTTTACAGGTCCTTACTTAAAAAAGCATGAAGGCACTATATACAATATTATTTTTTTTAGATACGCTGGCGCTGATCCTAGTTACGTATTTTTTTTTGAAATCATCCGATACAGGAACTGGTGAGCTCACCTTTATGGCTCTCCTCTGCGCCATGGTTGCTTGTATCATTCTCCTTGTTTATATAATGGTGCGGTTTCTAAAACTTCCTGGGTCCAAAAGGCAACATTAATTTGTTTAAATTAGAAGTTTATACGAAAAATGGCTACCAACCGGCTTATATACTTCATCGTAGCTGCTTTTATTGCGGGTAACCTTATTTTGATTTTTATAAAATACAACTCGGATAAGAACATTGATAAACTGATTGATGATAACGAAAAATTGCTGGATGAGTTTAGTGTAAACAATCAGCTGAAAACGATGGAAAGGGATGTTGTGCTGGTAGAAAGCAAAGTAAGAGGAACGGTTGCCACCAATGATACTGCTTATATGGAAGGAGTGGAATTGCAAATGGCCAAAGTGAAATCTGACCTGGATGATTTACAAAAGATAAAGGACGAAGACAGCGCTGAAGAATATATTGATCAGTTAGATATTTTAGTTCGGGAAAAGTTAAGATTCAATGATCAAGTACTCGATGTGTATACAAAGGAAGGTAAAAAAGCTGCGGAAGCCATTTTAATTACTCAGCGGGGAAAAAGATTTACCGACTCTATATTGTTACTCACCCAAAAAATCAGCAATGTTAGGCAGAATACCCTTTCCCGTTTGAGCCAGGTCATTGACGATAGGGTGAAACAAATGCAGCGTTTGGATACTTTTCTAATTGTTTTTGTCTTGATAAGCGCTGCTGTTTTATTTTGGTACATTCTCAGTACCATCCGCATTCAAAGCCACTTAATTCAACAAGTCAGCGATTCAGAAAAAAAAGTAAAGGAGGCTGCTAAGGTTAAGGAGAATTTTTTAGCGAACATGAGCCATGAGATCCGTACACCGCTGAATGCCATTTTGGGATTTACCAATTTGTTACAGCGCAAAGATCTTGATAGAGAATCGGCTTCTTATATACAAACCATTCAACGCTCAGGTGAAAATTTACTGGCTATTATAAATGACATTCTAGATCTGTCCAAAATTGAAGCTGGAATGTTGCGGATAGAACGAGCGCCCTTCAGTCTGCGGGGATTGGTGCATTCCATTGATGCTATGTTCCGGACAAAGGCGGATGAAAAAGGAATTCAATTTTTTACCCATGTAGATGAATCACTTCCAGACAGGTTGGAAGGAGATGCAACAAGGCTGACGCAGATTTTGGTGAATCTTATTGGTAATGCAATAAAGTTTACGGCTAAGGGAAAAGTTGCTATATCGATCAGGAATAAAGGAATAGAAGCCGATATAGTTACGGTAGAAATTGAAGTTAATGACACAGGCATCGGCATACAAAGGGAAAAGCTCGAATATATTTTTGAACGCTTTCAGCAGGCCGACGATGCCGTAACCCGTGAGTATGGCGGAACCGGGCTCGGCCTTTCTATTGTAAAAGAACTGGTAGCGCTACAGCAGGGCAGTATCCATGCAGAAAGTGAACCCGGAAAAGGTGCCACGTTTTATTTGATCATTCCGTACAGGATTTCCGGGGAACAGTTCCCATCTGACAATACTGTCAATACACAAATCGATACAGAACCTGCAGTTCTACAAAATATCAATGTCCTGATTGTTGAAGATAATGAGGTTAACCAAACCCTTCTTCAACATCTTTTTAGAAACTGGCAGGTAAAATTTGAAATTGCCAATAATGGAATAGAAGCGATAGAAAAATTGAGGGCCAATGTTTACGACCTTATCCTGATGGACATACAAATGCCACAAATGGATGGATATACCGCTACCCGGCAAATCAGGAATCATTTAAAATTAAATACGCCCATTGTTGCTATGACCGCGCATGCTATGGCAGGCGAAAGAGAAAAGTGCCTGAGCTACGGCATGAATGAATACATTTCTAAACCAATTCAAGAGGAACAATTAAGGAAATTAATAACACAATTCTATTCACTGGAAACAATAATTGCCCCGGAAACAGAAATGGTTGATGCACCTATTCATCACACCTATCAATATATCAACCTCGCCTATATGAAAGCGGTGAGTGCCGGGAACAAGGAGTACGAAGAGGATGTAACGGCTCAATTCATAAAGGCTGTTCCACAGGAATTAGCAGCATTGGAAAAAGCAGTAGAGCTCAATGATACAGGAAGCCTGCGACGGATTGCGCACAATTTGAAAACAACCATATCGGTGATGGGATTGAATGAAACTCTCCAGGCTTACCTCGATGGAATTGAAAACGGAGAAGGGAATGAACAACTTTTAAAGGAAAATGTAGAAAATGTAAAACGTATTTGCTCCAATGCCCTGCCTGAAGCAAAACATTATCTGGCATCCATCAGGTCGTAGCCATATCCGTTTGGAAGTTGCTTCAATTATTGTAATTAGTATCAACGGTTGTATAAACCGGTAGCTTAAAGGTTAGCTCACTGTTTTTAACTTGTAAGTCATACAGAAGGAATGTAATGTTCAATTGGGGGCCAACAAATCCGGTCCGGATACTGTCTATGACCAATAAACCTGTACAGTAACTAAAAAAGGCACCTTCTTTAATACGCCCCTCCAATGCCAACACCAGGCCGTTACTTTCTTCATCATCCAGGTTGATGGGCAAAGCTGGATAGATAGCCGCATCAAGTGAAATTCTTTCCTGGTTATAGTTAACGCAGGCTGCATCATTTTTCTCATTGGATGCTATTAAAAATTGCCAGTCGCCTTCGAGTTTTAAATGGCCATTTTCGAAGTCGAGCATCACTTGCATCAATGGCTGTTGTTCCGAAGAGCCTTTATTAACATTTTTAGACATTGCCGGTAACGCTAAAGATGAAGCGGGTATCGAATGTATGTACTGTTTAAGGAGTAATGGGTTTCTCATATTTATAGTTTTTAATTGTTTGGTTTCTGATTGCTGGAGTAAAGCTACATCTGCCCAATGCCTGAATGTTTATCCAATAGCCGAATAGGCAAAACCTGTAGCCGGGTGAGGAAGGAATAATTGATCGGTAACCATATGCTTACTGCCGAATATATTTCAGGTTGAAGGAATACTCTACACTGTAAGAAAAGTAAAGATGTTGGTCGCATCTTATCGGCGATTGATTTTGCCCCCTTGCCGATTGGTATTTTGAAACAGGCTTTACTGAAATATAGATTCGCTTCATGAAAGGGGATCTAAATAAAAACTTTCATCAGGATATGGGAAAAGACAGGTCGGCAATAACCTATAAATTATCTTCAGTATGAGATCCTGTTTGTTACGAGAAGTTCGTTTAATTGTAATTATAGTAATAAAGTTATCAATCGTTTTTGCAACCAGTGATCTTTATGCTCAGCAAACCAATGATGCCGACAGTGTGTGGAGCCTGACACGATGCATCGCCTATGCCAGGCAAAACAACCTCCAGGTAACCAGCAGTAGACTTAACGAACAAGCTATTGAACAGGATTTATTGTTATCAAAGGCTGCGAAATATCCCAACCTTGTTGCTACTGCTACGCAAGCACTTGGCAACAGCAATGCAAATAATTTTTCTGCCGGCACATCCAACAGCAGCTTTAGCGGCTCCTATCTGCTCAATTCAGCCTTCACCTTGTACAATGGCAATTACCTAAACAATGACATCCGGCAGAAAGACCTGCAGGTAAAAGCAGCGCAGCAAGACGTTCTTGCAACCGAAAACAACATCATCCTGCAAATTACACAGGCTTACCTTCAAATTATACTGGCAAAAGAAAATGTTACTTATTTCACTAACCTGGTGCAAACAGCGCAGGCACAAACCCAGGAAGCAACAGTGAAGTTCAAGGCTGGTTCCATTGCTAAAACTGAGCTGGCCCAGTTACAATCGCAACTGTCCAGTGATCAATACGGGCTGGTGAATGCGACCAATACCGAACGGCAAGCTATTTTCAACCTCAAACAGTTGTTGCAACTGCCTGCTAACGCTGACTTTCAGATCGAGATGCCTGATACACTGCATGTCATCGCCGATCATACCTCTTTGACTGATGCAGAGAACGCAGCATTAAAACAGCGACCGGAAATTAAAAGCAGTGAAATAGCCAGGAAGGCTGCGCATTATCAGTTGTTGAAAGAGGTAGCAGCCCGTAAACCACTGCTCATACTAAACAGCAGTCTTGCTTCAAACTACAGCAACAACTTGCCAAAAGATTACGGTAGCCAGATTGATCATAACATATATGGAAGGACTGGATTAACACTTTCTTTTGCCTTATTCAATAACCGATCCGTAAAAACCAATATAGCCAAAGCACAAATTGCCAGTGAACAGTCCGATGTGGACCTGCGCAATACACAAACAATATTGTCACAGCAGGTTGAACAGGCTTATATCAATAGTCTTAATACTCAGGCCCTGTTGGATGCGGCACAAAAGCAACTGGACGCTAACGAGCAATCCTTCAGCATTTCACAGGAACAATTGCGGCTTGGTGCCATTACGGCTATTGACTTCTTAGTACAAAAGAACCTGTATGTGCAAGCTATGCAATTATACCTGCAGGCAAAGTACAATGCGCAGATCGCTGTTCAAGTGTATCGTTTTTACAAAGGTGATCCTATTGAACTATAAACATTTATTATGAAAAAACAAACGCTGATAATTGTAATTATTTCAATGATTGCCCTTGCAGCTCTTTCGTGGATAATCAACTTTAAAGAGAAGAGAAACCTTGTTGAGCTGCTCACTGAAAAACCTTCATTTGGAAGCCTTTCGAAAACAGTAACAGCCACCGGTACTTTACAACCTGTGGATACCGTAGCTATAGGCGCGCAGGTGTCAGGAACTATCAAGAATATTTTTGTAGATTTTAATTCGGTGGTGAAAAAAGGACAATTGCTGGCCGAATTAGATCCAGTGCTATTTTTGGCCCAGGAGCACCAGATCGAGGCGAACCTGCAACAGGCAAAAGCTAACTTTGCATACCAAGCGGCCAACTATAACCGGCAACAGCAATTATATAATGCTGGCGCCATTAGTAAGGCTGAAATAGAAACAGCTACTTACCAGTACCGTGCAGCCCAGGATAATGTCAACAGCATTCTGTCCCAATTGAGAGCAGCGCAGAAAAGCCTCTCCTTTACCCGTATTTATTCCCCTATCGATGGAACGGTTTTAACGCGAAATATTAGCGTTGGGCAAACGGTTGCAGCCAGTTTCAATACACCCACCTTGTTTAGCATTGCCAACGATCTCACCCATATGCAGGTAAGAGCGTCGGTTGACGAAGCCGACATTGGTATGGTACAAAAAGGACAAAGGGTAAAATTTACAGTTGATGCTTATCCTGATGAGATTTTCTACGGTACAGTGGAAGAGATTAGGTTGGAACCTTCAGTAACTGCAAATGTGGTTACCTATACCACCATCATTGAAGCTGATAATGCTAACCTTAAGCTCAAACCAGGTATGACTGCCAATATCGATATCGTCACCCAGGAGCAGGACAATGTGCTCTTGATACCACAAATAGCTACTCAGTTCGTACCGGGCATGTCATTATCGAAGCAATTCATGATTAGGCCACTGATGCCAGGAGCGCATCAACAAAGGTCTGCCAATAATAAGAGCGGTATGAAGGCTGGCAATCATTTCTCTATGATCAGTAACCAGGCCAGGGTGTGGGTAAAAAAGGGTGATACGCTGGTACAAAAGCAGATCATAACAGGCCTTTCCAATGATGTTCAGGAAGCAGTTATTAAAGGCCTAAGTCCAGATGACCTGGTAGTGACAAGTATCAATGCAAATAAGGGTCCTGGCAAGGCAAGTACCGAAGAAAGAAGTCCGTTTATACCAACAAGAAGTAGCCGTAATGGGCGGTAAAAAATAAAAGTCAAGAGATGAAAAAGAAAATAGTACAGATCGACGATCTGAAACGGGAATTTATCATGGGAGATGAAACCGTAAGAGCTTTGCAAGGAATTTCGTTTGACGTTGAAGAAGGTGAATTCCTTACCATCATGGGCAGCAGTGGTTCAGGAAAAACCACTTTGCTGAATATACTTGGTTGTTTGGATAAGCCATCCGGGGGAACATATTTTCTTGATGGGATCAATGTAAGATTGTTAAACCGCAATGAGCTGTCCGTAATACGCAATAAAAAGATCGGCTTCATATTTCAGGCTTATAATCTTCTTCCTCGCACAAACGCCCTGGAAAATGTGCAGTTACCGTTGTATTACAATGCAGCTGTCTCTGCAAGAGCAAGAAAAGAAAGAGCAGAAAAAGCCCTGCAGGCCGTGAAGCTGGAAAGCCGGATGTATCATTATCCCAACCAGCTTTCCGGCGGACAGCAACAAAGGGTGGCCATTGCCAGGGCCTTGGTAAATGATCCCATTGTGATTTTAGCGGATGAGGCAACCGGCAATCTTGATACCAGAACTTCATATGAGATTATGGCATTGCTGCAAGAACTCAATCATCAGGGCAAGACAATCATCTTTGTTACCCATGAGCAGGATATAGCTGCTTTCAGTCGGCGCACCATAATGCTGCGTGATGGGCAGATTCTAAAAGATGTAATGAACCAACAAGTCCGGTCTGCCAAAGACATGTTGACTGCCATGCCAGTAACGAACGAGTATTGATTTGTTATGAATACCTTGAACCTTTTGCGTATTGCATTCAAAGCCCTGGAACGAAACAAAGTACGGGCCTTTCTCACTATGTTGGGCATCATCATTGGTGTGGGTGCTGTTATTGCCATGATCGCAATTGGCCAGGGATCGAAAAAGAGCATACAGGACCAGCTTTCCAACATGGGCTCCAACATGATCACCATCCGGCCTAACAGCAATATAACCGCTGGAGCAAGGCTTGATTTTTCCAATGTGCAAACGCTTACACAGCAGGATGTAGATGCTCTGAAAAAAAAGGCACGCAACCTCCGGTATATTTCTCCGGCGTCATCAGCAAGGGGGCAGGCCATTTTTGGCAACAGCAACTGGCCTACGACTATACAAGGTGTGGGTGGAGAGTACCTTGCCATTCGTAACTGGCCACTTAAAGAAGGTGTTTCATTTAGTGCTTCTGACCTTACTACTGCTGCTAAAGTCTGTATGCTGGGGCAAACTGTTGTAGATAACCTTTTTTCCAACGAACAAGATCCATTAGGACAAGTGATACGGTTCAATAAAATTCCATTCCGGGTGATTGGCGTGTTGACACAAAAAGGCGAAAACGCTTTTGGCCAGGATCAGGATGACATCATTTTGACTCCCTATACAACAGTACAAGAGCGCATCACCGGCTCACAATATTTCCAAAACATCTTTGCTTCAGCCCTGGATGAAAACAGTACAAACCAGGCTTCAAAAGAAATAGCTTACGTTTTGCGTGCATCTCACAAATTAAAGTCGCAGGATGAAGATGACTTTACGGTACGGACACAGGCTGAGCTCATTCAGACCTTTAGTGCTACCAGCCAATTGCTAACTGTATTGTTGGCTGCCATTGCTGCCATTTCGCTGCTTGTTGGCGGTATCGGCATCATGAACATCATGTATGTTTCAGTAACGGAAAGAACCAAGGAGATTGGTTTGCGCATGTCTATTGGTGCAATGGGGAGAGATATTCTTCTGCAATTTCTGGTAGAATCCATTCTCATTAGTGTTACCGGTGGCATTATTGGGATTGGGCTTGGCATGTTCAGTTCCTGGCTCGTCAACGCCCTGCTTAAATGGCCTACACTGGTAGCGCCTTCTTCGGTTTGGCTATCGTTTTTGGTATGTGTTGCTACAGGTGTATTCTTTGGGTATTACCCGGCGCAAAAGGCCTCAAGACTTGATCCCATTGAGGCACTGCGGTATGAATGATAAATGCCTGATTGCCGATTGATCTTGCCCCGTTACCGATTGGTATTTTGAAACAGGCTTTAATGAAATATAGATTCGCTTGATCAAAAACTTTTAAAACAATCAAAAATCTAAAACAATGAAAAAGATCCTCTTTCTATTTGCAACGACTGTGGTGATGAATGCAGCCGTTAATGCCCAATCTGATATGGTAGTGAAAAATGACTTGAAAAAACTACATGGAGAGGAGAAGGTGATCAAGAATGAAATTAAGGGGGATAAAAAGGAGCTAAAGAATTTGGAAGGGAATGAAGTAAGTTATCAGGCCAAACAGGCTTTTTACAGGGATTTTGGAGATATGCCCGGGACTACCTGGACAAGGTCGACATATTTTGATGAAGCAACATTCACCAAAGATGGACAAAGAATGATCGCTTATTACGATTTTGATGCACAATTGGTAGGAACCACTATGCATAAAAAATTCAGTGATCTTCCGCCCAGCGCTCAGCATTACATCAATAAAAAATACAGAAGATACAATAAAGACGATGTTATTTTCTTTGATGATAATCAGTTCAATGAAAATGATATGTATTTATACGGTAGTCAATTTGACGATGAGGACAATTATTTTGTAGTCCTTAAAAAAGATAACCAAACAATCATCCTCCAGGTAAATACGAATGGAAATGTGCGTTTCTTTAAAAAGATGTAAAGTATTTATTACTTATTTCCTATCTCTTTAATCAACTATAAATAGTAGAACTATGAAACATTCACTAATTAAGCCAATGTTGGTTATCCTGGTTGCAGGAGTGGGAGTTACCAGTTGTAGTGTGGCCAGTCATACCGAAAAAGCAGCTGGTATTGACTTTTCAAAATACCAAACATTTGCCTGGGCAAATCCAGGAAACGAAAAAAAGGCGGACAGAGCAAATAATGATATCATTGACAATAACATCAAAAATTCTGTGAGCGAAGAATTAGAGAAAAAGGGATGGATTGAAACAGATAGCAACGCGGATGTTTTGCTTGATTATACAGTAGTTGTTAAGAGAGGTATGACACGGGAGACCGAGCCGGTTTATTCTTCCCCTTTCCCTCATTATGTGTATGGCCGAAGGCAAATATATACCATCTGGTATCCTTCAGTCTTATTAGGTTACCATGCCTACAATGTGCCATTCAAAGAAGGTGAACTTACGGTAAATATGTTTGATGCAAAGACAAATAAGCTTATCTGGCAGGGATGGGCAAAAGGTGATATCAACAGCGGGAAGATTACTTCAAAAGAGGCCACCGCTGAAGTGAAATCTATATTTAAAAAGTTCAATTATCCCAGCTCATAAGAACTAATGATGTCCCCAAAGGCCCTGTAGGTGGATAAAATGGAAGGAGAATATGCAGAGTTTGTGGTTAAGCTACCCCGGTACAATTTGTCATATTCCCCATTTAAAATTGTCAAAGTAGTAATAATTGTATTCTTATTATATTTAAGTAAGTAAGAGTACAGAATTAATTGATGTTTTCTTTTATTTTTTGAAGAGCGTAATTACCGTTATTACAAAATCATCAAAGAAAATTAATTGTTATGAGCAGGGAAGTAATAGCTGTATTTGACCTGGTTAGAATGGATATGAAATTTTTGCTATTTGACAGGGATTACCAAGTAGTATTTGCCAAGAAATACCAAGTCGTTAAAACTACTGATGACGATGGGTATGACTGTGAAGATTTGCATCAGCTTACCACTTGGATCAAAAATACCTTCGAGGAAACCTTGCAAAACCCCGATTTTAATGTTCATGCAATCAATTTCACCACCTACGGGGCAAGTTTTGTGCATTTAGATGACTCAGGAATTCCTGTAACCCCTTTGTACTTCAATTTAAAGCCTTATCCGGAAGACTTATTGGATCAGTTTTATAAAAAATATGGCAGTAAAGAAACCATAGCCTTGCAAACCGCTTCTCCCCCGATGGGTATGGCCAATTCCGGTTTACAACTTTATTGGTTAAAGCACCATAAGCCTTATTTTTTTAAAAGGATAAAACGCTCCTTACATTTTCCTCAATATTGCAGTTATTTAATCACAGGCAGGCGATTTTCGGAAATTACTAGCATTGGTTGCCATACAGCCCTCTGGAATTATAAGGAAAACCAGTATCATCACTGGGTTGTTGAAGAGGGGATTGATGCCTTGTTCCCCCCCATTGCGCCCTCCAATTCTGATGTTGATTTGATTTCAGGAAATAAAAAACTGGTGGCAGGGATTGGTATCCACGATAGCTCCGCTTCCCTGGTACCTTATCTTCTCAATGTTAAAGAGCCCTTTTTATTACTTTCCACAAACACCTGGAATATAGCTTTTAATCCCTTCAGTGAAGAATTACTCACTGCAGAAGATTTGAAACGGGGTTGCCACTATTACCTGAACTTCCTGGGAAAGCCTGTTAAAGCTTCCCGCATACATCTCGGTTATGAGCATAATTACCAGGTAAAGAAAATAGCTGCTCATTTTAATAAAAATGGGAATTATCACCAACAGGTAAAGTTTGACAAAAGCCTCATTCAAAAGCTTGTCAGGGAAAATAATCCGGAGAAGCAGTTCATCCCTGAAAGCGTGAACGTCGCGGGTTTTCTGCCCCAACTCCCACGAAGGAAGGTGAAATTGGAGTTGTTCGAAAACTATGAAGAAGCGTACCATCAATTGAACCTCGACCTGATGGCGCTGCAAGCGATTTCTTTAAATTTAGCTATGGGCAAAACGAAGGTAAAAAAGCTGTTTATTTCGGGTGGATTTTGTGATAATTCACTGTTTATTAAATTAATTGCAAGTCGCTATCCTAAATTAAAAGTATACACTTCTATAATAAGCAGGGCTTCTGCATTAGGGGCCGCTGCAATTATACACTTGCATTGGAACGGGGATAGACCATTCCCTGGGATTGGAAAAATACAATTGCATAAGCCGGAAGAAGAGTTGGAGATTGGTGATTATGGATTGATTTGAAAGTTTTTACTGTATTACTTATAAATCACTACTTTCCATTCAGGATCCTCTTTCTCCAGTACATTAATGCCCACATCATTTTTATACCTGTTCAAATCTATCATTATTCTGGTATCACCAATAACTAAATTATTAATTGAAATAGTATCTAAAAAAGCAGGCATGATGGGATGATGGAAATACATTTCTTTTTTTGTGGCATCAATTTCCAGCCGTAAACAAGTTTTTAATAAGAGATATACGGCCGCTACCGACCAGGCTTGTGGAGAACATGCCACCGGATAAGCAGTGGGGCCTTCGCCCTGCCTTCTTTCAAAACCACAAAACAATTCCGGCAAGCGCTGTAAATCAATAAATAAGGAAGCATCAAATAATCCTTGTAAAATTTTTAAAGCTTCTTCCTGATAACCATACCTGGATAAGCCATAGGCAATTAATGCAGTATCATGCGGCCAAACAGAACCATTGTGGTAAGACATGGGATTATACCGAAACGAATTTCTTCCTAAAGTTCTGATACCCCATCCGGTAAACATTTCTTCACTTAAGAGCGCTTCTGCCAATTTCCCGGCATATTTTTCATCAACAATACCGGTAAATAAGCATTGTCCTGCGTTAGAAGAATTAACCCGGCAGGGTCTCTTGTTCCCATCCAATGCCAGTACAAAAGTGCCCAGATCTTCATCCCAAAAAGTTTTATTGAAATTTTCCTTCAGCGATTCTGCGTCCTTTATCAACTTTTCCCCTAATTCTTTATATCCCAGGGCTTCAGCCAATTTTGCAGCACTTTTCTTTGCATCGTAAACATACCCTTGCACTTCACATAAAGCAATAGGAGGGATAGCCAGATTACCATTATCATGAGAGACCGAATCAATAGAATCTTTCCAGCCTTGATTGGTGAGTCCACTTGCTGTTTTATGAATATATTCCACAAAACCATCCCCGTCAATATCGCCATATTTTTCAATCCAACCTAAAGCCGCCAGAATATTGGGCCAGATATTTTTAATTGTTTCCAGGTCAGCGGTTCTTTGGTAGTAAGCCCATGCTAACATAATAAAGAGAGGAGTAGCATCTACTGTTCCATAATACAACTTAAAAGGTACTTCTCCTATCTCAGCCATTTCCCCTTTACGGGTTTCATGGAAAATTTTTCCCGGTTCGGCATCTTTATAGGGTTCATTTTCTTTTGCCTGTGTCTTAACCAGGTAAAGCAAAACATCTTTGGCAAAAATTGGAGCTGCCCATAGCGTTTCATAAGCGGTAATGATTCCGTCTCTTCCAAAAGCAGTATTGTACCATGGTACTCCCGCATAAAAATAATTTCCGTGAGGGGTTCTTGCAGTTAAAGAGACCAGGTCTGCTCTGGAACGCCTTACCCAATGATTAAATTCCGCATTGGAAGTAGATATATCCGCTATTCGCTCATTAAGTCCCTTTAATTCCGGAGTAAATTCATTGAAGGCTTCATTAAAGGACAACGGTTTACCGGTTTCTTTTTCTTTAATAAAATTGAAAGAAATATCAATCAGGAAAACATACCCTAACTTGATTTTATAAATCACTTCATTATTGTTAAAGCTATCGGGATTAGGAGAAAAGTTAATTTCAGTATTCCTGATAATATTATCCAAGCCGGTGTAGCTTAATGTCACAATGTGCCCATGCTCAAATTTAGGTGCTTTAATTTCTCCTTTCCTGGGTCTTTTCACTCCGCGTACTTCAAAGATGTCTTTAAAGTCATTTTCCAGGGTAAAAGAAATTTCTATATCCCTCAACTCAGTTCCATGATTAACCAATTTTATTTTTTCATAGCATCTGCCTTGCATGATGAACTTACTACGAAAGATATAAATCTCACCTTTGGGGATAATTATCTCATCATTTTTCCATATGTCAGGATTAGCAAGGTCGGCACTAAGTATCTCATTTTCCTCTTTTAAGGTGGAGCTTAACAGAAGAGGTCTTTGCCCGTTAATTAGTAATTCAAAAGCTGATAAATAACGGGTATCTTCATAATAGATCCCTTGCACATGAAGCCCAATAGGTTGTATATCTCCCCAGCGGTCAAATATTCCAAATGTGTCTGCATGGTTTAATATCTTTACTCGGTCATCTGCATAAGTAGATTCCGCTGCGATATAATATTGATCTTTTATTTTAACTATTTTTTCTTGTTGTTGAGCCATTATTTTATTGCTCATTTTAGTTTTGAAAAATCATACTCGTCTAAAGCATTCACAATAAATCTTGTTTTCCCATTATCTATTACTTCAGGTACTTATCCACGTTTATAAGCAATCATTTAAAAATTCATCTTTATCTTTTTCTCTTATCTCTCTCATGCACTCAATCAAAATGTGATTCAATAAATGAGCCATTTCCTTGTCAAAATATTCTTTTCCCGCGTTATCAATTTTAGCTGCTATTTTAAGTTTAATTCTAGCTTTTTTCGCTATTTCTATAACCTTGTCAATATCCTTCTCAGGGGAGACCCTGCCTGAAAATGCCAGGTGTTGAACGGATTCTGGAACAGGCTATCCATCATATTGGTGTAAAAGGAGTTTTGCGCAGCGGGGCGTAAGGTTTCTACAGAATTGCTGTGATCTTTCAAAATACCCTTCGTTCTGCTAGGAGCAGACTTGAACTGCCGACCGCCTCAGGCGGATATGAATTCGATGCTCTAACCAGTTGAGCTACCTAATTACTTATAGAACTGTACCTATTTACTTCACTTGGAAATAAAACCTGTTTGCATGTAATCAGCTGTAATTTTCTTGTGTATCCATTCCCTTCCTTTTCCGCTTTTTAGAAAAGCCTCTCTTTCCATTGCCTTACTTTTTATTTCAAAATGCTCGCAATAAATAACTGTCCATGGCCGAAACTTTATGGTCCATCCCTTTTTCCCTAATTGATTATGGCTCTTAAATCGTTCAATAAGATTGGAAGTAAAACCTATGTAAATCTTGCTAAAATTTGGAGAATATAGAATGTACATTGTATAAACCATACGGTACATTAATAATAGCAGCTATAATGCGTGATGATAGTATTAAAAAGTTTCTTGAAGGTAGAGATATATTCCCCAACTCCCATCCATTCCATATCCAACGTCTAAAGTGACATTAACACGGGTGCGTTTGTCCATCAGCATTCGCAATCCTATGCCGGTGCCCAATGCTACACCATCAAATAGTTTTTGTGAATCGCTGCTGGCCTGGGTGGCATTGATAAAGGCTACACCACTAAAAAATCCGCTACGTGAAACGGGGAACCGGTATTCCATCTCATTGTATAATAAATTAATTCCTCGTATGCGACCTTGAACATAACCCCTGCCGGAACGGTTATAGGCATCCCACCCGATGGCTGGCAAGGCCAGGTAAGGAATGTTACCTGAAGTAGTAAAATTTCCAGTGCTCCAAAAGGCCAAAATCTTCCTGAATTTTTCCCTGCTAAGACGCAAGAAATAACGGGCATCATAGGTAAGAAAGGTACTGGCCTGTGAGTTTTTAAAAAGCGCTGGATTGATACGCGCTGACAGTGACAACAAATAACCCTTGTAGGTATTAATTATGTGATCACGCGTGTCAGCTATTGCGATAAATTTTATTCCATTGGTCACGTAGTTTTCGGTGTTGAAATTTCGTCCGGTGGAGTATTGATAGTGTTGGGTCTCATACCGGTTGCTGGAGTCGGCAGACAGGTTTAGTTCAAGGTCGTCAATCGCAAAATGGTAATCTATGGCAATACCCAGGCCCAGGTAAAAAGGTGTTTGGCCCAGTTTACGTGAAACATCCTCATAGAATCGTAGATAGTTAAAGTTCATATCTTCTGCCAGTGGATGTTTACTGGTGCCCACATCGTTGACTGTAAAATCATTTTGGGTATTTTCGCTGGAACGCAATCCCAGGCCATAGGTAGGTTGTGTAAATATCAGAAATCGCCAATCGCCTTGCAGGTTCCATTTATTTTGATCCAAAAATACTTTTGTTCGGATGTTGACCATTATTTGTTTTTTCGTAGTGAACTGAGCATTCATCAACGCTGAGGAAAGATTTGTAAGGCCGCCATCAAATAAACGACTCAGGCTAACGGAAGCACCCAGCGCAAATCCATTAGCGGGTCCGTAAGCTATTACAGGGAGAAGGGTGACATAATTTTTTCCAGTTACTACTTCAACTTTGGAGGTGTCGCGGGACTTTTTACTTCCCCCTAAAGCATCGCGTAGATCCTTCGTTAACGGTTGAGCCCCGGCATTCCAGGAGAGGATTAATAAAACAATGACTAAATTTATTTTGCAGTGCTTCATTGGATGAATAGTCTCTACGATAATTGTTAGTCCACTATACACTTCAATTCTTCAGTTTTATCTAAACTGTAAAATCAAAGTTTGCTCCAACATTACTGGTCACTTCATATGCTTCGCTAAAAAACGAAGGATCTAAAATTAGGAATTTTTAACTTTAGGGAACAATAGCTACTCATGGGAAGCTTACGACTTTATCTATTAGATTTACAAAATCTAATAGAATTTTTAATAACCTTATTTGCTTTTTTAACTAATGAATTATTTTATTCATTATGAAACAAGTTCTGGTTATTCTGATTTTCATTTCCATCCATGGATTTGGCCAGGTGTATTCGAATAAAGAGGTGGGAAAAAAAAACATTGATTTAATTGATAGCCTTAAGAATTCGGAATATCCCTATGTGCTACCGATCTGGGGTGAAAAGGCTCACAAGGCGGGTTATACGCTACCGCTCTCGGCAGGCATCAGCACACAGTATGTTTGGCAAGAGTCGGAAGTAGTAATCGATAATCTTCATGCCGCAATTAACGACGGTGAGTTAGTTGATGTAAGCGAGTTTGCCCGTTTGTATAATACCATCACAAAATTACATGCAGTCAATATTCGTCCAGATTTATGGATTTTACCCTTTTTGAACTTCTACGGTATTTTAGCTCAATCCAATCCCTCCACTACCACTTCCGTTGGAATTTTTTTACCGGATTCCACTGGCAATTTTGAACAGGTGGTTGAATTTCAAGTCAATTCTGCTAATAAAGCTACATCGGTGGGGTTTGGCATTACGCCCACCATTGGAGTAGGCGGAGGATGGATGGCTTGGGATATGAATTTTACCTGGACCGATATCCCCACATTATCAAGTCCGGCTTTTGCGTTCGTGATGGGCCCTCGTTTTGGTAAATCATTTCGTTTTAAAAATCCTGCACGTAACCTTAACTTCTGGGTAGGGGCATTCAGATTAAGTTTAAACTCAGGTACGGAAGGCGTTTTCAAACTGGATGAAGTAGTCGACACCGAAACCTTCCAGGCAAAGGTTGATCAAGGACTCGACGCATTGGATCAACGTTATACTGAAGTGGAGATGTGGTGGAATAACCTTTCCGAATCTGAAAAGCGCAATCCAGCTAACAAAGCGCGTTATACAGCGGCGAATCGAGTTTTCGATGCAGCAGGAAAATTACTGACTGGGTTAGATGAAGCTGCAACCCATATAGAAGAAAGTACAATCAGCTATTCTATGGATAAACGGCCGAAAGATAAATGGAACTTTACGGTGGGCGCCCAATATCAAATCAATAAGCATTGGATGATCAGAGGTGAGTATGGATTTCTGGGATCACGGAATCAGTTTATTGGCGGACTTCAATACCGATTTGGATTGTAACTGAAATGTATCGTTGACTTCTGTAGTTTAGACCGATCATCGGGAATTTACTTACTCGGTATATTGTCGGTTCAGAAGAAATAGGCGAAACGTTGTATTGATCATGTTTAATGTGGGAACATACGTTCCTTAATCTTTTGACAATAAAACCTTGATGGATGCTACTTCTCTAACCCATCGCGCGTGTTTTTTATCTTGAGGTGCAACTATCCTGAAAGGCCCTTCTCCTGATGGTAACGGCTTGCCATCAACCGATGTGGCTAGCAGTACCGAGGCTGTCTGAGGAAACCCTTTACAGGCCTGACTTTTACCCAGTATGCCCTTGACGTAGGGGCATAAAAAAGCTCTGAACTACGCGTCCAGAGCTCTCTTAGTAGCGAGGTGCAGACTTGAACTGCCGGCCGCATTGCTCATTTTTCGTCCAGCAGCTCTTTTTTTATTCCGGCCAGCTCTGCCAATTTTTCATCACTCACTTTGGGATATTCAAGATCTAAAGAGTCAAGCGTATTGATAATTGCTGATGCCACTACCACTCTTGCAAAGCCTTTATTGTCGGCAGGAACTACATACCAGGGAGCATCTTCTGTGGCTGTGTTCCTGATCAGGTCTTCATAGGCTTCCATATACTGCTTCCTGTACTTTCTTTCTTTTGCATCAGCAGCAGAAAACTTCCAATTTTTATCGGGGTTATCGATCCGTTCGAGAAAACGCTTTTTTTGTTCTTTGGCTGACACATTCAGGAAAAATTTACAAACCATTGTTCCGTTATGGTTCAGGTATTTTTCAAAATTACAGATGTCGTCAAGGCGTTCCTGCCAAATATTTTTTGTCACCAGTTTTTGGGGAAGCTTTTGCCTGGCTAGCAATTCCTGGTGCACACGTACCACCAGTACTTCTTCATAATAAGAACGGTTGAAAATGCCAATGCGCCCACGTTCGGGTAAATGTTTCTGACAGCGCCATAGGTAATCATGGTCGAGGTCTTCTGACGAAGGTGTTTTAAAAGAACTTACCTGGCAGCCCTGTGGGTTGATGCCCGACATTACATGCTTGATGGCGCCATCCTTTCCGGCGGCGTCCATGGCCTGGAATATCAGTAGTATCGACCATTTATCCTGAGCGTACAAGATATCCTGCAACGTCGCCAGTGCATCCACTCCCAGCTCAAGAGCCTGTTTGACAAGGGGCTTGTCTTCCGGTCCCAAACCGCCATCGTCATCAGGGTCATAATCTTTCAGCTTGAAGCCCTTTCCTTCGGTTACGCAAAACTTATTAGAGAATTTTTTAGCCCTGCGAATAAGCTCCTTCCTGCTTATTTCGGGCAATTCTGCAAGCGCGTCTTTGTTTGTGTTGTCGTTCTTCATAAAACAATTATTTTATGTTGATGCTACTGTTAGCCGGGGCTCAGTCATTCAAACAAATCTTAATAAATATAGTAACTTTCCCTTACTATCGGCATCGATTGAGCGAGTTTATCTTTAATATAAACGATAGTTCATCCCTTTTTTCCCAACTCATTAAGGCTCTTGAATCGTTCAATAAGATTTGGATCAAGTAAAACCTATGTAAATCTTGCCACAACTTGGGGGATATAGAATGTACACTGTATAAACCATACCGTACATTAAAGATAACTGGCAAAGGAAGCTTTTCAAATGGGGCAAGAAACAAAAAAGCCCCGAACTTTCATCCAGAGCTTTAAAGCGTAGCGAGGAGCAGACTTGAACTGCCGACCTTCGGGTTATGAAAACCAATAAGTTATATTGATATGAGTTCATTTTGATACCCTTTTTGAAACCTAATCAACTAATTAAGGCCTATAAATCTGAGATAACTTCTTAATTTAAAGTGCCGAGCAATTGTTATTAAATATTAATTGGTTTTAGACTATTGGGCAACAAATAGGATATAAAACTTGAATAAGATAAGAATTTAAAAGCAAAAAAGTGATAGATACTCTTTAATTGCCCTTTAATATTTCAACTGCTCTTTCATATTCATTCATCACAATAAATAATGCAGTTCCCATTAAATTAAATTCACGATATATTATAATACGAATCAATCTTATGAGCTTCTCATTATGAATAATTCCACTCAGCATTGATAGTAAAATTCTTTGAATAGTTATCCCAAGCTCCTCATCGGTCGATAATGAATTGAGATACAATAATTTGATTAACCTTATTGTGACACCAAAAACCTCTGGACTAGGGTTAAAGTAGGGATTTAAATTAAGTAAAGCATAGCTATAAAAGTTTGTTTGCCCTTTCTTATTCTTTTTAAACTCTTCAAAAACTAGTTTTTCATTTAGACTTATACCAATATACCTTTGGGTTAGTAAAAATTCTGAAATACTTTCTATTTTTTCCGGTGCTAGATTTGAAATAAAAGACTGTGGAGACAAAATTCTTTTAGTAAACTGAGCAAAATTTCTTACGCAGAAAAAGTCACTTGTTATTAAATAGTATTCATCTTCCAGACCAACTAAGGAGTCGACAAGAGATTTCAAAACCTCATTATCACCTTTTTCCCTTGCCAAAAAGGAATGGAAGGAAACTCTTTTATCGATAATCAAAGGAAGACAATAATTATTTATCCAATTTAGTATATCATTTAGATGTTCTAATCTCTTTTCATTGTAGTTATCAGGATAAAATTGAGGCTGAACACCTTCAACTGTAATTTTCAACGAAAGCTTAGCTTCTTTTGCTAACCTTACCTCAACAATCTGACTCTTAAAATAATCAATTACAAAAGGAGAAACATAAAACTTTTCTGAATATTTTATGTTTAACTCGGTAAAGACCTTTGAAAATAATATGATAGAGGAAGCATCTAATATATACTTTCCATTTGTAGACACTTCATGATTAATATTGAATGTAGCTGGTAATGTAATAAATCCTTCACTCGAATTTGCTGAAGTAAAAAAGTTATAAGCGTCAATAAAGTTTCCCTTAAACACAGAAGCAGTTATTTCTGTAAATGAAAGAGTTCCATTGTAATAAGATTTAAGCTGTTCATTTATAAATTGTTCCATCATGCTCCCCTGAGCACCGAAAGCTTCAATTAACTGTTTTTCAAAATCTTTAAAATTGTCACCTTCTAAAGAAAACTTTTTCAATTGCAAATCAGATGTAGGATTCTCTGCTTCTCTAATTATTATATTGAAAAGAGCAGAGTATTTATTCATCACCTTTTTTATGATTGCTTTTTTAAATGAAAATCCTATTGACTCTTTCAAAAAAACTTCATCATTAACTTTTTTGCCTAAAAAAGAGTCAACCAAAATGCTGTTTGACTCTTTTTTATTTATTTCAATTATTCTTTCGATTCCTTCAATTTCGTACAACACAAATGAACCACTTACAACCTCTGGAAAGTCTTCAAATAAAGTTTCTGGAAAATGAGTTGTATTGGATATAAAAGCCTGTCTTGCACGTTTATTTTCATTTTTAGAAGCACACTTATATAATATATCTAATGCAATTTCAAATAAGCCACTCTGCGCATAGATATTTGAACTATTAATTGCATCAAATTCATTATCAAATAATACTCCTTTAACTGTATTACTTAATTCATGTAATAATTGTTTTTTATCCTGCCTATTTAAGGCCAACAAAAGTAGAGATAGAAATTCTTTATTGTTAGGGAATATTTTATATCCGAGTTCCGCAATTTTTTCAATTTCTGTCCAATCCTCAATATATTGTCTGTAATAGATTTCTGTTTTTAAAAAATCTATTTTTAAACTAACATTTATGCGCCACCATTTCAATATTTTAATAAGCTCAACTTTATCAGCTTCCTTATATTCAATTAAACACCATATATATAAATACAAATCTTTACTTGGGACCGTTGTATTTACATAGCTTTTCAGAAATGAAATACATTCACCTAAAAGGCGGTATTTATAAAGTGCTCTAGCAATGAAAAAATCAAAAGATTTTGCTGGCTTAATAGTATTTTCTTTAATCGAAAGGATTTGATTAAATCTTGAATTACATTCACCATCCTCTCCAAGCAGTGCATTAATAAAGAAGTCGAAAATTTGAGATAAATAAAGATTAGAGAACTGTTTAGAATTAGAAATGTACTTTTTGAATGATGAAACATCTTCTATTTTAATAAAAACATCTTCAACATTATTCAAAAGATTAAATAATACAGTTGCATCTATTATATTAAAACAATCTACATAACCTTTAAGATTTATTAAAGCTAGGTCTTTATTTCCTTTTATCTTATGTAGAATACAGCTGATTAGCTCTTTTAAACCTGAATTGTTCTCAGTCTCAGTAGGTGAAAAACTTGAAATGTAGTATAAAGCCTTATCTAATTCATTTTTTTGAATAAGTATTTGAATTAGGCACATTATATTTCCTACTACCGGGTTCTTAAGTACAGAGAAATCTCTTTCTAATTCGTACAAGTCCGAACTTGAATCCGATAAAGCAGTGAAATAGCTATTATAATAAAAATAAAGCTTGTACTTTTCCTTAATCTCGCTCTCTCTGAAAGTAGCTTCAAAGATTTTTAATAGCTCTTTCAGATACTGCACTCTTTTATTATTTAGAACTTCATCATCAAAATCGAATGGATGGGAAGAATTCTCTTGATGGTAAAGATTTAAATTTATCGCTGCTATTAAACTCCAATAATGTTTATTTTGATAAGAAAGATTATCTGGAATAAGAGGCATGACTATATTATCCTTTAAATATTCATTCTGAAGTTTAAATACTACATCAAAATCTTTCAGTGAAATATATAAATGATAAATAAGTATTATAAACACTTTATCTTCTAAAACTTTCTTCGGAATAGTACTTATTTTATGTAAAAAATCTCCCTCAGTAAGTTTGAACTTAATAAACCATGCATTAGGGTTATAGTCATCTTTATCAATTATAATTGTGGCTAATTCATTTGATTTATCAATATCGCCATTGTTGAGATATTCAATAGCAGCTCTTAATGTGTAATCTAAATCTCCTTTGTTGTATTTATAGGCTTTAATATAGTAATCTTTTTGAGTATTAGCTTCATCATCTAAGTCTTCCCAACATAATCCTTTTAGAAAATAAACTTTACATTGTATTTCATCTGTCATCTTCCCATTATCCTTAATGCTTGCTTCCAATGATTCAAGTCTTCGAAGAGCAGTTTTATGTTTAAAAGATTTTATGTCATCTTTTATTTCTTTAAGCTGCCTGATATACTCTCCTTTTAAAGAATCGTCAATTTGAAGAACAGTCCTACTCAAAGAACTCGTCAATTGGTTTAGCTGCTCATATATTTGGAAAATTTTGTCCTTATAAGTAAACTCTATTTCTAATTTCTTAAGATTCTTATGTTTCGATAAATTGCTTCTGAATAAGTCAAAAAAATCGTTTAACTCCTCTATAGTTGGTGGTATTATATGCTGCTTATCAAGCAATAATCTTTGCAATGCATTAACGTCAAATTCATTAAAAAATGAAAAATGCAGAAGTTCTTCAACAAATGCTTGTGAAATATAGAAAGCTATCCTGTTATCTTTTTCATTTATTTTATGGACACTCTGATACTGTGTTAAACTTTCGTTTATAACACCACTTAACTCTTGTTCAAATTTGGTTACATTTCCAAAAAAGTTCTTAATATAGCTGTCACCCCTTTTTTGAAGATACCCAAAAACCAACTTTTTGCCGGTAGCTAAAGCTATTGTAGATATATCCATCATGTATTTATTTAATTGAAAAATGGAACAACCTATACACATTATTATATAGATTATTCCATTTTATTTAGGTACTTTCTTATTTTCTATTCAATCTCCTATTACTGAGTTTTTGCCAAATACCTCGTAACATTCTCACTTCAACATCAGAAAGCCCTAATTGTTTTATTAATAGCTCCTTATCAACAATGTCCAAAACTTCAATAATTCTTTTTTCTCTTATAAGTAAATCTATCTGCCTAAAATCAATACTATCATAAACTAATAATGGTAATGGTATTTCTTCAATTTCAGTAGGTTCAAAAGTTAGCACGCCTCCGCCATAGCTCCTACCTAATATCTCTGAAAAAGCAAACGAAAGTGAGTTTAAGAACGAAGCTGCAACAATTTCTGGTTCTATTCCTGCTCTTAATCTAACACGGTGAATCGTGTCGGTAGATGAAGAGCCTGCTTTATTGATGATTATTTTTGGATAATCCGCTACTTGTCGAAGTGCAAAAGCATCTGGTGACCAAAGTGAGGGTGTGATATACCAACGTTTACGTATTCTGCATTTATAACCCGTATTATACTCCAATCCTTCACCATACTTAATATATTCTTTACAAGCTTGTGGCAACTTATCAAAATCTTCATTGGGGGGTATGAAAAGATACCCATCATGCTGAGCCTCAGAATTAGTTTGGAAATCATTGTCGTTAAAAACCACTCCTCGCAAATGGTTAGATTTGCTAACCACTTTTTGAGTATAAGGCTGTAATTTCCATTTTTCAACATCTTCTTTGCTCATCATGAAAAATTCATTTCGACCAGTAACTATACCTACATCTACATCCATTACTTCTCCACAGGTACTAATCCTAGTATCAGCCTTAATCCTTCTTAACAATTGAATTTCAGGTTCATCAAGAAAGTATTTAGTCCATTTCTCTGAATTATGCTCTAAAGTTTTTACTTCGGTATTATGAATCTCAGTAATTTCTAATGTTTGTAAATCGTTTAGTGTATTCAGCTCAACAACGCGTATTCCTTGCCTTTCTGCAACTCCCTTTTCACATAAAAGTAAAACTACCTCTTGTTGAATATCATCAAACACCAGTTTTTTAAAGGTCACAATTGTGATTCTATCAAAAAAGTTAGACAGGAAAATTCTTGTTTCAGCAGCATATTTAACCTGAAAAAGTTCCGCAGGAATCACCATTCCAAGTTTACCATTCTCATTTAGCGAATTAGCAGACAAAACAAGAAAAGGCACCCAAATGTTTGTAAGCTTATTAGGCTTCAATCCGAGAGATTCCATCATCTCAAAAGCTTTCGACCTATGTTCTTCGGGAAAATTTTGATACCGTATAAAAGGTGGATTGCCTACAACAACATCATATTTTTCCTCTGCATAACTTAATAAATAATTGAAAAAGTCAGAATTAATAATAGTAGTCGAATTCAATCCAAAAATTGCAGCTCTCTGTTTTGACTTTATAGCTTCCTCTTCTATTAACTCTATTCCTTTAACTAAGCCAAAGAGGTTTTTCTCTTCAACTCCTAAGTCAAGAAATCTTTTGATAGCTGATTCTACAAAGTTACCATCACCACAGCTTGGCTCCAATACCTTTTGTGTTGGTATGGTTATTGCCCACTTACAAATAAATTCAGTAATAGCTTTGGGTGTATAATAACCGCCTCGTAACTTTTGAGCTATGCTTTTATCAATTGTTGCTTCCATTTTCTATTCTTCGTTTATTTCAGCAATAAACATTTCATCGTTCATTACTGTTGTTACATCTGCTTCGGTAATACAATAAAGAGCATTTACTTGCTCTACAAGACTACCAAATAAATAATCATGTTTTCTCTTTAAAACAGCTTTTTTAGCATCTATATAAACACTTTTGTAAGATGCTTTTGAAGCAATTAGCTGCTGCACTGTTTTTGCAATCTCATCATGTTTCTGTTTTTCATCTTTCTTCCCAAAGTCAATCTCCTTTATTGGTATATTCTCTATGAATTGTTTGCCATGAGAGTAATATGCCCCTTGGAACTCACTTGCACCTGCTTTCACCATAGCCTCAAAAACCGGATGACAAAGAATACCCAAAATGTAAAGTGGTGAATACTGAGAGCTGCTTATTAAAGAATAGTATGGACCATTTCCGCCACCGGTAAACTGTATATTCATTTGGTCATAAGCATATCCGGGCTTGGTAGATAACACCGACCAAATAAGCTTTGGAGCATTATGGAACTTAGTTAGACTTTGTGACCTTCCAAACTGATACCATTTGGGTTCCTTAGAACCGTTTATACTACGTTTTGACAACAGGTCTTTAAACTTGTTGAGGTATTCCCAAGCCAAAGGAAACTCTGATTGAAATATTTGTTCAGACAGAACTTCAGCTTTATCATCTACTATGTTGTAGGGAAATATCATTTGTGCATTCGGCTTCACTGTATCAAAAAGACCAAAAGTTAAATCATAAATACAGGGTTTGCAAATCGCTTTCTCTACTTCATATTGAACTTTGAGCTTGGTAAATTTATAGGTTGAATCTGTTTCAGACTCTGGCTCTATAATGTATATTTTATCAGCACTTGTTTGCAGTCCTACTGGTATTTCAGCGATGTTCTTTAATGCGATTACATTTTGTGATTTTATTTTGGAAAAGACTTCCTCTGTCTCTTTTGAAACAAAAATCCAAGGCTTATCCGTGTAATCTGCATTATTATATTCTGCATAACCGATTTGACCAGCTACAAATTCTGTAACTATTTTCCTAACTCTTTTGAAACCAAATACATCTCTTTGCTTCTTATCCAAAAGCAAAACGGCAGTGTAAGTACTCCTATTGGGAAAGACTTGACTAACCCCAAAATGTACAATTCTATTCAGTGAACCGTTTGTTGTAATATATGAACGAAGAGTTTTCCCGCCTTTAACAATGAAAAACTTATTAGGAACAATATAACCTAAAACACCATTTGTATTTAAAAGTTCTATAGCCCTTTGAATAAAAAGATAGTATTTATCGAATGTCTCTTCTTGTGCAACTATGTAGCCCGAACTTTTATCCTGATAATACTTTATCTCCTCCCTTAAATATTTTACCATATTTTGAATACGCACATACGGTGGATTACCGACTATAGCATCAAAGCCTTTTGTTTCTTTCAGAAAAGGAAATTCACTGAGCCAATTAAAAGGCTTGATTTTAAATAGTTTTTCATCATCGGCAATAGCACCTTTATCAAACTTGAAATATGTATCATCGACTAATGAATTGCCGTTTTTAATGTTCTCGCTAAGACTTGGCAAGACCTTTTGCTGATACTTAGTTAAGTAATAATTAACTGAAGCTGCATTTTCATGTTCAATTAATTTCAGTAACAAACTGAACTTTGTAACCTCTACTGCATAAGGGTTAATATCGACACCAAAGATGTTGTTTAATAAGAATGTATGCTTTGCCTTTAAAGTCAAATTAAAAGAACCGGAGGCTGTTTGATAAATCACTTCGTTGTCTGTAATACCTGCATCTAAAAAAGCAAGAGTAAATGTTTCTAATAAATAGTCATAAACTGAAATCAAGAAAGTTCCGGAACCACAACATATATCTGCAATTTTTAGCTGCTCAATTTGTTCCAAATTTTTGCCGTCAAACAAAACGTTCAATGTTTCCTTTACTATGTTCTCAACGACGAGTTTTGGCGTTGGTACAACGCCGCTGGAAGCAGCAACTTCTGGCTCTTCTACTATAGATATTTCAGTTGGGCTTACAATAGTTATTTTACTCCCGAGGTATCTTTCATATATCTGACTAAGTATTGTGGGGTCAACAACAGCAAAGTCATAAGGACTTTCTGGATAATACAACTCATTGAAAATTGATATAAGTGTATTTGAATTAAGGACAATTTTTAAAGTAAAATTGTCTTCGATAAAATCAAACAATCCAGAATTATACTTCTTATCAGATTGAATGAACAGGTCTTTCAATTCATCGTAAGTCTTTATTGCTTTGAGTGTCTCGTATTTTTCTATTTCTCTGTCCTCACAAATTCGCAAGAATACTATGCGATTTAATAGACGCTGAATTAAGAAATTAATATCTTCCTCACTAAAGTCTATATTATTTAAAATAACATCTGCTGCCAAGCGCGTTCTCCATCCCTCGATTTGCTTTAAAAAAAAGTCATCAAAGGTTATTGTATCGTTTTCAGTAACTGAAAAGTAGTCATCTAGGTATCCTGATGATACAGACTGAAAGGAGAATAGTTGATAAATCGTTTCGAACTCATTAAGAAATTCAGTATAATGAAAGTTCTTGTACCGGGCTATTTTAGGGTCATCCATAGATTGAGGCTTATGCCTACAATCATAAACTATTAAACGTTCAAAGTTTGTGAGTATCGAGATTCCCAAATTAGCATTCCAGCCATATCTTCTGGTCTGAAATGAAGTCTTTGACGATTTCTCAATTTCAATAGAAACTTTTTTCGCCTCAACAAACAATTTTCTTGTACCCTGTACACGCAAAGTATAATCCGGATTCTTTTTTGTTATAGTATCGTCTTCTTCTACATCAATGCTTTCCTCCTGTATAACGTTTCGAAGGAATTGCGTTTTTGATTCTTCGTTATCAACATCCCACCCAAAGGTTTTAAGTAGTGGATTTAAAAAATCTATACGTAGCTGCGCTTCTGAATATTGTGCAGATTTTAAAACAGAATATTCCTTGTCGAAAGATGCAATTAATCCCTTCAATTGTTCAAAGCTTTCCGCTTTAGATTTCGCAATTAAATATGCCATTTATTTACTTCTTCTTTTGCTTAAATTTTACTTCATCCTCCGCAACTTGAATAGCCTTTAAAGCAACATCTTCATCTTTCACTATCTCATAGACTTGGTCAGCTAGCCAGAGCGTCAACAAATCCGCTTGGGGAACATTCAAAATAGAAGCAAGAACCAAAACTTGCTCCTTCTTTGCTCTTCTTTCTCCTCGCTCGATTTTGCTAAGCATAGGTGTGTCTACATCCAACTGAGCTGCTATGTGCTTTTGAAGGAAATTGTTTTCCTCACGAAGTTGCCTTATACGTTCACCGAGTTTTGTCACTTTACTTGAGTTGACTTGTCAAATATTGACAAATATAAGCTAATAAATTTAGCAAACGGGTAAGAAAGGGGTCAAGTTATTAACAAATGTTAACAACCATGTTGTTAAAGTGAATTTCTTTTCAGTGGTTTTGCAAATTAGAGTATCACAGACAAAACCGTCTCAAAAGAAACCTGCAGTCAGTCAGTGGTATATGCTAGTTGAGTGACTGACTAAAAGAATTGCAGTAAAGAAAATACAGCATAATCCTGTGATACATTAGAAGTTGGCTTTGATTTCAAAATGTGTGTATAGGTAGGGCTTACCTAATATCCAGTAGAATAGTTCATCTTTTGAGTTTGTGGCTACCTCCTCTACCCAGAGATACATCCCTTGTTTAAATGTACCGGCGTTACTAATGCATCTTATCCTGAATGGACAATATAGCTTACGTAAATGCCCCATACCATTTACCAATAGAATACTGTTGGCATCACAGTATTTTGCCATAAGTAATTTTTCCATAGAAAAGAAAAAGGCTGGAAAACCAGCCTTTGTTTAATTAAGAAACCAATTTGTCGTCCTGTTGTCAAGTGCATCTCTTAGGTCATCCACAAACTGGAAGGCGTTTACCGACCTGTCCAAGAATGTATCAATGTAGCTGGATTTATTAGAGCCTGTAAACAGGTTGTACAGCCGCCAAAGGTTGATATTGCCATCTTCTCCTTTACAGAAGGAATTATCCCGGTAAAAATCCTTCACCACCATACCCAGTTGCGTATCACTAAGGAGCAAAGGGGTTATATCATTTTTGGCAGGATTGGGAAGATGATTATACATTCTGCACCTTCCAATGAGTAAAGCAAATTGCTGTTCGGTTAGGCTATAGCCGGTTAGCTTCCTTAATGCCTGAATATGGGTGGTGGCATTGTAATTTTCAAACAGCGTACGCATACAAGCCATAAGCTGCTCCAGATTCTTCACCTTCAAATCGCCCACAAATCCCTCTGACCAGACACACAGATTGGTACAAACGCTGTTCTTAAAGCCTATAAAAACCTTAAAATGCTCGTCTACGCCCTTTTTATTATATAGGTTATCAAGGCTATAACTTTTTACCCCGCCAATGGATAGAGAAAGCTGGTTTCCATCAATTTCATCACTTATAGATGGCAGCTCAATGGCAAACGCCATGCGCTCATAATAAAGCGTTTTCTCATACTCTAAGAGCTCCTTGGCTGGCTTATCTTTTGCTGTTGGTATTCTTCCTTTGATAGGATGGGAGAGCCTTACAGAGGGGCTTAAAATCATTTCTCCACGGAATACTTCAGACGCCACATCCATTGTGCACTGAATGAAATCCGAGTGTGAGATTACAGGCTCGTTGTCCTTTATAAATACCGGGATAACGTGCTTGCTTTTAACTTCTTTCAGAGAACTTTGAATAGTGTTAGCCTGAATAAAAGGTTTATCAGTTGAAATAACTTGTACTTCCGATTGTTCTTCAAATAAGATAACATCATGGCTGTTGAATACTTCCGTTTCCATTAGTTGAAATGTTTTGGGTTAATAAATTGTTTACAATTGGTTGAACTGGCTGCAATTCCCTTTTGCGTCTGCTGAAATGGGCGTTATGGGATTGCTGGTACTGTGGACAGAGAATATAGAGCCTGCCTAATTCTGCTATGCTATTACAGGCATTAATCCGGTCTGTAAATTCATCCTTTTTTGTTTCTATAGGAATACCCTGACCACACCAACCTTGTATCAACCTGCCTGTATCCGTGGTGATTCTGAACTCAGGTTTGTCCATAAATAGACCAGTTCTGTCTTTGGATGCCAAAGCATGGTGCTTTATGTCCACATCCAGAACAATGGTGAACTCGTAATCAAGTCCATCTCTTTGAACCCCCTTCATCCCCACCTTTTCCGGCACTTGCTTACCATTCTTTTCATTAAGTACATACTCCTGCTTACTACGGATAGTGCCGATAATGTGTACAGTACTTTGAAGGATTGCCTGAACAAAGGCATTGTGGCGAGGGGTAATCTTAGACCAGTTTGTGAAAGAATTACCCGCCATGTTCCCATGAATATCCAGTATTCCGCCAGAACCTTCCCATTCGTGGGAAATACTATCAATAATTATAACCTCCATGCCTGCAGTTTCACAGAGCCTAATGGCATCTATGTATTTTTCAGGTGAAAAAGGAGCTGCTATATTCACGACTGAAAATCCACCTAAGTGAGCATATAGGGATGCCGAATAGTTTTCGGTATCTATTACTGCTATCTTACCCCAATCACTGCATAAACCATAGGCAATCAGTAATGCCCCCATTGTTTTACCGCTACCGGAGCAGCCTTGAATACCAAGCTTAATCTTGGCTTGTTTTCGTTTTGCAATTTGTAATTCCATAAAATGACTGTTTAGTTTTAAAAAAAAATATTGTGTATTATTTTAGCATCCTTAAATGATTAACCTTGAATTCAAGAGAAGAAACAATTGAATTGTATAAGAGATACACAAATGAATATGTCAGCATCATCTATGATAACATAGCAATGAAGCTTGCGACATTTAAGGGGTTTGATGAATACATGAAAAGAGATATGGAAAGAACAATTAAAAGTTTTCCACTTCTATATTTTATGTTAGAATCGCTCCATGTGGATTGTGTAATAACAGTTAGTAAAATAACTGAAGGGTCGAGGTCAGCGAGGACTATTCAAAATTTTATTGCTTTTGTAAAAGATAATCTCCCTGTACTTAAAGAAGAATACCCTGATTTATCCGAATCAGCATTGCAAAGACAAGAACAGCTATTAACAGATACCAATGAACAAATAACCAGAATAAAAAAACAGCGTGATAAATATTATGCGCATGCTGACAAAGAGTATTTTTTAAAGCAAAACAAAATCAAGGAGGACTTCCCAAATACGTATGAAGATTTAGAAGACATACTAATAGCACTCCAATCAATAATAGGGTTTCACTATAATAAAGTAAATCAAGGAAGCATGAGAGTTTGCATGTCTGATTATGCGTATATGTATACATTCAAGACAATGGAGCAATTAGTTGAATCCACAAAGGAATGGATAAAGAAGTACCGTCCAGATGAGACCTTTTAAAAAAAGCGAGGATTTCTCCTCGCTTTTGCACTTACTACGCACCTATCAAAGCATTTGAGGCTTTTGATAATGGCATTGATTCCCTTTCTTCTGGATTGTAGGTGTAGGAATGTGTGAGGGTGATTACTTCGCCTGTTTCCTTAACTGTATATTCATAGCCTTCAGTTTGTACCCTCTCAATCCTACCTCTAATTTGTTTGCCAATAAGCGTTTTTGCAATGTCTTCGGTGAAGGTAGATGGGATTGTACACCTCCTTGCAGTAGCATAAAAACGACCAGTCTGGGCTGATTGTATCATCTCAACGTCACCCTGAAGTTCCAATGAGACAAAAGACTTTCCTTCTCCATTCTCCCGAATGGAATAATTGATAATGGTTACCATAATAATTAAAATTGATTTTTTTGATGAGAAATATCTGCCCTATAAGAATTGAAAAAGATTACCTCCGGGGCAGTACCGGTGGCTGTTTTTATGGGGGCGGAGGTGTTGGTACCGGGGAGGTTATGTTTAAGATATACAGGATTCTGGGCCTATAGTGTTCTTTATCGAATACAGTTTAAATTCTATTTTTGAAATTATTTTTCGCGATAAGTAAAAACACAAGTATAAGATAATGACTTGGCAGCCAATCAAAATCGTAAAGAATATCAAACGAAACCAAGAGCAATATTGTCTGCTTTGCAATATAAGAAAAGCAAATGCCTCCGGCTCACATTTTGTCTCTCAATGTATGCTCAGTCATACTATCGGTAAAAGAAATAGTTATACCGCCTATTCAATAGACGCCTCGGAAACTTCTGCAGATGTTTCATTCGGAAGAGAAAATAGCCCGTCAACCATTATTACACCTAATCCCCATACAGAGGATTATATATTTTGCCAGCAATGTGAAAGCTACTTTAGTACCTTGGAAAGCGAGGGCTGCAATTTCTTCAATGAAAAGCTAAGAAATAAGCGATTTGAGCAACAATTTAAAGTAGAAGATTTGGGAGATGGCAATAACCTAAAAGTCTCAAAAATAGTTGATGCAAACATTATCAATCTGTTTGTATATTCCTTGATATGGCGAATGTGCCTTCAACAAAGGTTGAATAATTATGAAAGTCCAATTAATCCACAGTTCGAACAGAAACTGGCAGATACATTAATTCCTTATATTGATAAAACAAAACATCAAATCAAACATTCTTCCATTGAACTTCCCTATCCATTTATTTTATTAACTGATGATAGCATAGACATTGAATCAGCAACTTACATTAATCCAAACGTAATTGAAACAAATCCAGAAATGTTTTTTTTGGGGAGGTATATAGTACTAATGTATCACAATTTTACAGATATATCTACAAAAGAATTAGTTGTAAAGCCTGAACTGATAAATAGAAATTATCAAAACGGAAATGCAAATTCTCCAATAAAAACACTTTATATTAATCAAACACATTGGAAAGAGATAAATTATCAGTTTGTGGCAGAGTATTCAAAAAAATACTTATTTGTCGTTGCTCAAAGAATACATGCGGAAACTGGAATAAGTTTAAAAAACGCAGCTGAATTTCTACAAAATCGCTTGGAACTCATTAAAGCGCAGGGCACTGATGCTTTAGAAGGAATCAATAATGCATATTTAGAAATCATTGGAAATAAATGAAATAACCAACAATACAAAATCATAGTGAAATGCTTAAGCAAGTTGACCATATCTTCCATTTTACTACAGAGCTGAATACATTAAAAGAAATATTAAATACCGGATTCAAACCATCGTATGCACGTGAGACATTAGCAGACAGTAATGTTTTAGTACCAATGGTGTCATTCAGTAACATCCTACTAAGAGACGTAGGTAATGTCGAGGTACTTAACTATGGTGAATATGCAATTGGATTTGAAAGAGAATGGGGTATAAGGAATGAATTCAACCCAGTGGTATATACGTATAAAAATGGGCTATTGCAAAACAATTTAAAATCCTTTTTAGATAACACGGTTTTCTTGAGTTTCATTACAGAATTTAGAGACAAGCTCAAACTTTTCAATTCAAATGGAATGAAATTCTCATCTCACATTAATTTAACCAATACCACAAAAGAAGCACTGGATTTATTAGACTACTTGACACTTAATTATAAAGACGAACTCATAGATAGTATATCCGCACACTCAAGAGCTATCCATTTAAAGAACATTCAAATATTTGCAATAACGAAGCAGTATAAAGTAAAAAATGTTCAGGATAAGGAATTCATTGCTTATAATGATAGGGAATGGAGGAAATCGTATCCAGAGTTGGATATTCTTTTTGAAGGGGAAGAAAATTATACTCATTGGATAAATGCACCAAAACCACATTTTAACAATGAGCCATTCCTTTTGAAATTTTCAATCAAAGATGTAAAAGCTATTTTAGTGAAAAATAAGGAAGAAATTTATGAAATAGTAAGTGAATTAAAAAGTTTGCACGGAGATGACTTGATTGATAAACTGGTTAGTAGAAGGTCTTTATTAATTGGAACAAAAGAAACTCTTGAGAAAAATAATTTCTAACACAAGATGAGTCTCAAATAAGAGCTATAAGTTTTAAAAACTTATAGAACATAGCTTTATATGTAATGTTTAGTGTCTCCAAAGTCGAAGTATAAAATGACAACCAGCATAAATATCCATATGTTTTGGGGAGATAGCTGGAGATTCTCAAAATTGTTCCCATTTTAAATATATTTATTTACTATATCTTTTGAAATGCCCAATTCTGCTGCAATTTTCACTTTAGTCCAGCCTTCATCTAATAACTCTTTGATTTTCTTCTTTAACTCCTTGTCCTTCCTAGGCTTGATTACTGTTTCATAATAGGTTTCCGCCTGTGCTACAACCAAACGAGCTCCATAAGAATGTTGTACGCTAATTTCATCGAATTGTTTATTAAACAGCTGCTCTGCTAGATTTACTCTTTGTGTCCTGTTCTTCAGCTTTGGGTAATTCTCATGTAATGCAAGCTGTTTACCAAGCTCTATAACTCTTTCCTGTGGAAGAATTTTATATCTAGTTCCATTTTCCTCAATAAATTCATAAACAGAATCTTTAACATCCAAATAATCGTCAGTTTCCTTAACGTAATTCTCAATTTTAAAAGTCATTCCATTTTCAAAGAAATGAAGGGTGTAACCAAAAAACTTATTCTGGTAGTTGTGGATTCGCTCAAATTTTTCTTTTATTTCTTCATCATTAAGGTATTCAATTGTCTCCTCTAGGATTTCATAGTTTTTCGCATCAAGAGAAACCAACTCATAAACAATCAGTTTAACGTTAAGTCTCTTAACAATCTGCTTGAAGAGTTCAATCGAATCCTTTCCCTTATAAGGGAGCTCAACAATAGAAGACCACTTTCCTTGCGTAAAATCTCCTTCTGCAAGTAGAATACTATTTTTTTCTGCCCAATTCTTCAGGTCTTCAAATTCCTGTTCAATATTCATAATTTATTAGTTTAAGTAGCGAACTGCATACTAATTTACTTACATATAGTTCAACTAAATTGAGATACATTCCATGTTTCCATAGAGTATTTGTATTAGCATAATATTGGGTTTGCGTTATTGGGCTCCCTTTCTTCTGAAAATGGGTAAAACAAAAAACAATGTATATCCACCTTTTATAGTCAGTCAGTCGTAATCCTATACCAGTGACTGACTGACTATTATACTCCATATTGAACTATATTTCCTATAATGTCTATCAAGAATTACTGTTTTAAATAACCACGCTTTGGCTTCCTGCTGCATGAATAAAAGAAAATTTTATTCACTCTACCCCTCTGATATTTTATTTTCCTATAATTGATATAAAGAAAAACTATTTTTATCTGAATGGAAACTGAACTTACATACCCATATCAAAATCTTGACTTAACCGATATAAAGGGAGAACAATGGGAAGATATTCCCGGTCTGGATGGATATTACCGTATTTCTAACTTGGGGCGCACTAAAAGAATGGCCTTTGAAATCCTCTGTAGCAATAGTCAGATTCGCCGCATTAAAGAAAAAATATTAGCACCTGAATTAGCGGTACAAGAGAACCATTCTGTAAATGACAAGAATTACTTCCTGCGGATTAAAATTATGCAAGCTGGTGTGGTTTATAACTTCAGTGTAGCAAGACTAGTCTACTATTCATTTGTTAAAAACTTCGACCTCTCAAACCAATCCTTAGTAGTGATACCCAAAGATGGGAACGGTAAAAATATTCATCCCAAAAACTTAAAACTGGTAGATATAAGCCAGAAACAACAGCGGATTTTTGATAGGGGACGCCTTATAAAGCATTTACCCGATGCTTACGATGAGTTTGTCAGCCAAGGGTTAACAAAATCCACTAATCCCTTTTGTAAACAGATTTCACAGTATACGTTGGAAGGAAAGAGAATCCAGACATACCCCAGTACACAGGTGGCTGCTCAGGTGTTGGGTATTTCTGAAAACGGAATAAACAGTGTTTTGAAAGGCAGGCAGGTTTCCTGTGGCGGGTATGTCTGGCGTTATGGCGAGGAAAAACGGGTAGACATGAAAGCGATAATGGAAGAGAGAAGCCTTCACCGTAAGAAGCTTGTAGGACAGAAAGTAACTCAGTACAGTCCTGAAGGTAAACGAGTAGCCACTTTCCTTACCATAAGCGATGCAGCAAGAGCCACAGGACTTGGGAGTGATGGTATTTGTGCTGCTTTAAGTGGAAAGCAGAGAAGTGCAGGTGGTTTTATATGGAAAAAGGGATGGGGTAAACCAGAGATAGACCTTAGTAATTATGTCTTTGGAGAAGCATTGAGAGCACAAAAAAGATTCAAACAAGTGTATCAATATTCCCCAGAAGGAAGGCTTCTTACTACTTATCCAAGTGTTAAAGATGCTGCGGCAGCACATGGTATCAGTCCTACATACATCAGCACAGTATTAAATAAAGGAAAACTGGCTAAAGGTTTTTTATGGGAAACGTCTAGCAAATAACCTCAGTCAATTTGTTTATGATACTTTATTCCTTTTATTCACCAATATATTTAAATCCGCTACAATTCTTAAAAAGCTATTTTTCATTTTTAAACTATTAATGATGCATTTTGCAAAACCTACAGGAACTACAAAACCAAGTGGCTCGACAATATCAACTAAGGGTGGTAAATAGTGCTTAAAATGATGCCTGCTGTAATTACAGTGGCGATAATAGTTAGACACAAAGCTATTCCGTAAAACCAATGTCGGACACTATTCCTTTTTTCCATCATATCCATATTTTCTTGGTATCGTTTTAGCTCATGGTAGTAAACAAGCTTTGTTTTATCATCTTCTTCTAGTTCGTTGTTATCTAAGTAATCAATAAATATTTCATTTGGTGGCGAACCTCTTTGAGTAATTCGTTTAGGGAATAATAACTTTCCCAAGCAAAATAAATCTCCTAAGAATAAAAAAGTCAAAAGAACGACAAAGCCTTTATTTGGACTTGCAGTAAACTTATAACTTACAAAGCCAGATATTGCAGCTACTGTGATTGTTGTTAATGTAATCGCTTTATTGGTAATAGACTCTGATTCTGACATAAATTCATCGTATCTGTCCTTAGCCTGACTGAATAAAAACTTGTATGCCTCGACGGGTACCTTTTCCCAGTCTTTGACTATATCTTTCCAAGTTGTTGACATTTGACTATCAATTTATTTTCTAAAAATACTAATTGAAAAAATAAAAGTAAGAGCGGCATAAGTCATCCTTACTTTCAGTCGGTCAGGCAATTATTTTAACAGAAGACTGACCACAGTAAACTTCACCATCACATCAGTTAGATGTAATGTTCATAGTAGCACCCAACATAATCCTTTTCTTCTTACTTTCCACATTTGTATAATAGCATTTGTTTAAAGCCATTTTAATCAGCCTATTCCCTCTATTCCGGTAAGTTTATTAGGTATAGGTAGGAAAAGTATTATCTAACTTAAAAGTATATTGCATGTGATTATACAAAAATGCTATTGTATAATATATAGGTTATTCCATTCATTAGCGGTTTACAAATCGTACTTTTGGCTGTGTTTTGAAGTGATACCTTTCTAAGAATACACAATTGATTGAACGAGTAAATAATTGAGATAATAGCATTTGATTATTTCAATTATAATCGGCTGGAAATCAAAAGATTATTTGGATAATCGAAAATAATGTCGTATATTGCAGAGTATTGAAAAAAAATCTCTTTCTCAATAACCTCCAGTGTAAAATTTCCTACCAACGGAGGTGAATTCAATAAAGCTTCTAGAGGACTGAGGTCTCATACGATGGAAGGTAGCCTGATGAAAAGGGCGAAGCACCATTGGCAGTAGGATTTGTATTCTCTACCGCTTCTATTAAATAGGAGCAACATAAGAGATAGTTTTATTCTACGGGAAGCGAAAGTTTTTTATATAAGGTTGCAGCTTGGTGGTATTACCCTTCAATTTCTGGCAGATGTCAGAGGGGTCTCGAAATGACGAGAACAACAGTTTAAACTACCGAGGTGCTTTAAAGGAGGAGTCCTTTATAGTATGAGGCTAGAAACGGGGCAACTGAAAGTAAAGAACGAAACATGCACTTCACAGCCCTATAAGTGCACCTTATTGCTATAAGGCGGGAATTATGATTTGGAAACTCAAATCGTAAGGGGACTTTTTATGTCTTGTTAAGAATGAAAATAGTTTATAAGTATTAAACTTCTGGCTTAGTAGGGTAAGCAAAACGTTTTCCTTACAAGGCATGAAATTCTTGCTTTATAGGGCTAGTTAATAAGACTTTGTTTAAACCCTCTCACCTCTATTAAGCAGGTAATTTATTCTTGCCAACTTAGCAATGTGAAACGCTGATTTGGCTATAAAGCTTCATGTATTTTATAATGAAAAACATTTGGCTTTATTATAAACATTCAAATCTTGTTATTTAGAATTGAATTTTGGCTTTGTAGTTATATCATGAAACACTCTTACAAAGCCAAAATTTTAAGATGTAAACATCCTCAATAATAAACATTTATCAATTTTACCATTAGAGAAGTCCACCATTCTCCATTTTTACCTAAATAGGCCATGTTTTTAGTAAAATTCTAATTTTATAAAATTAGAACCATAACACGTTTGCAATAAGTTTGTTTACATTCTAATCAGCATTTTTGATAATCCATCTTTGCGCTTTTGACATGTACCTATAAGCAAAGGACCCTCCAAGGCATAATAAAAATGTATACAATCCTAACTTGATTGCTTTCCAGATTAAATATTCTTTTCTCTGCTCATAGCTTATCTGTGGAGAATATGAATTGAATCCAACCTTATTATCGCAATATTCGTCGAATCCTTCAGACCACCACAATGGCGAGTAAATTGGAGTAGTTATATCTGAGATAGAAGCTGAAGTAATGCCTTGAATTTCCTTATATTTTGCTCCATCAAATTTGTATGGTTGAAAAACAAAAAGGCATATAACGGTCACGAATATTGCAATGATGGCTGAGTATCCTGCTATATACTGGAATAATAATACTTCCTTAGCTACCTTTTTTTTGTTGTTAACATTACCATGTTGTATTGGGGGAGGTGTCTCATAAAATAAGTCATGCAATTCTTCAATTTGATTTGCAGGTATCCATTTAGGCATGCCTGCTTTCCAAACAAGGTCATCTGCTGAAAGTTTCTGCTCTCTTAATTGTTGCACTGAAACAGGACCATACCTGTAATTACCTTTGCTATAAAAGTACTGACTCATTATTATTTTATTAAAGATTACGGAATAGCTTAATTAAGCTTGTAAGTTCTATTTAGGTTCTGTTCTGGCGTAGAAATTATTACTGTTTTCAGGGCTTCTTTCCCAAATGTTTCAAAGGATTTCATTCTCAAAAAAGTTAGTTCTTGAACGATTAAAAGCGATACAAGATAAAAAATATTCTTAGTAAGGCAAATTTGCTCTGGTTCAGTAAAAAGCAATAGAGCACTTTGCCGACTGTGCCTCCTTATTACAGAGACGATAAAACAATCAAGAATTTTGGCAAAAAGCTAAGAGAGATTCGTCTGTCCAAAAACGTATCTCAGGAGCAACTTGCGCTTGCTTGTGGCTTGGAATATTCCCAAATTAACAGAATTGAACTTGGCAAGGTGAACACTTCAATCAGCCATGTTGCGCTGCTTGCGAAGCATTTGGGCGTAACCCCATGTGATTTGTTTAATTTTTTATAATTAAAAGGCCTGTGCGATCCGCACAGGCCTTAAATCGAATCAACCCTTAACTAGTCAGTCAGGATTCTTCTGTAGTAGAAGACTGACCGCCGAAACTTTTGTAATTGTTCTTGAACCAAGTTAAACCCGGCACTTCCTCTTCTGTGTGTTTCTCAACCAATTTTTTTCTGGCATTTTCAAAGGAAAGCCCCTCTTCGTCACGGAGTGCTATCATTAAAGGCATCCAAATGTTTATATCATATGTTTTATTGTTGTTCTCGCCTGATTTAGATAGCTTTTTACCTGTAAACGAAAAATTCAAACTCTGAGAGTTTAATTCTAATACCAAGCCATTAGACTTCTCCTTATTGGACATGGAATTATTCTTTAAAACGTATAAAATTCTTTCGTTTTCGACTGCTCCATTTCTAAGTTCAAGCAATGACCTGAGCTTTGCCTCAATTGCCTGTGACCCATTCAGCTTACTTTTATCCGGAGCTTGCTTTTCCGAGTTTTTTACTGTATGATGCAAGAGGACAATTAAACAGCCGTGAACATCCGCAATTCGTTTTAGGCGTGCAAGATTATTTCTTACTTCTGCCCAGTTATTAGGATTACCTGTGAAGGTATCAGACCAGACATCAAGAACAACTAAATCAGCTTTCTTGATAGAAAGGAGTTTATTGATTCTTTCTGATAAGTTCTCGCAATCAAAAATGAAATGTAGATTTTTTAAACAATCTCTTTCCAAATGCCCTGCCTGTTTATTGAGAAGGGCAGCTATCCCCGGAGCGTCATCTTCAGAACATATACAAATTGCTCTGCCAAACCGGACATTTAAAGGATAACCCAAAAAAGTCTTTTGCTTGGTAGCTATAGCTATTGCCAGCTGACGTAAAAGAATTGATTTGCCACAATCGCTTGAACCTGTTAACCCGGCGAGTCCTTTCTGTTGTAATAGTGGGTCCCACAGTTTAGGAATCTCTTTTATATTCATATCTAATAAATCTTTGCCAGTATACACCACCCTGCTTTCAGTGCTCGCAGATGATTGTTCCTTTCCCTCATTTTCTTGTGTAGTTTTTCCTGATTCATTAGTATGCCTATTGTATGCGGTGTTCTTTTTAACTACTCTATAGGATTTTCCTGTATTATAAGTTTCCATAAAGCCTAATTTTTAAAGTTCTGTAAATAATTACTATTCAGAATTGCAGGCGCCTTGAAATTCCGAATACAACGCAAACTTATCAGGCTTAAAAAATGAAAACAGCAAAACAGTAAGCATACTTACTGTTTTTAATCAGCAAGTACGAGTTTGGCGAAAAATTTATCTATATCCTTTTGGTATTTTACTTCACCTTTTTTCTCATCGAGGGCAACTTCCAAGCCGTTTTGCGTTATGATTCCTCCCCATTTGGAGTAAAATTTTTCGGACTGGCCTATAGTTCTGCGGTTAAGATTTGTAAAAAACAAACGTTCCATTTGTTCAAGGATATAAGCCGCAGTTCTGGTATTGCAATCGAGGTGAATCTTGATTTTTTCATCTACCTCATAGATGTTTGTAGCAGTAAAGATTGTTACGAAGTCTTCTTTTGTAGTTCCATCTCTATCAATAAAAGAACCTTTATTCATATCAAAATAATAAATCTCTGATAATGTTTTCTCACTGCAACGCTTCTTGAACGAGAGTTTAAAAGGTAATCTGGCTACTTGTTCAGTAATGATACTTAAAGATTCCAAAGCTGTTTCTGATAAGAAGGTTTCAAGCAACGACCAATACTCGCTAAGCTCTTTCTCCTGTTTGAGTTGATGCTCCTTGGACTTAAACTCTTCAACAAGGTTATCGTTAAGCCACTTTAATTTGCTGGGATTGTTTTTATGTTTCTGTTTGAATTTTTCAACTAGGTGCAGGGCTTCGGATTTAAGTTTATTTAGTTTCCTTTCCAGCTCCACTTTAAAGTACCTTATTAAACAGAAGTCATAAGGAAATTCATAATACCCATGTATAGTGGTTCCTAGAATATCAGCAGTTCTGATATATACGGCTTGTGCATGAACCATCGCATCAATGGAAGGGTTCCTAAAATCATTTATGAACTCCTGTAAACCACCTTTAACAAGGAAGTTTTCAATATTGGCAAGTATATCTATTTCACTTTTCATGTGGTTAATTTACGTTCCTGACCTTTATTATTAATTCTATTCTGTATTGCAAAAATAGTTTGCTCACACAGCTTCTTGCTTTATAATGCACAAATCATGGTACGTCTGCTATACATATGCAACCTTGTAAATTATTTAATTAAAGACCTAATCAATTTATAATTGACTTAATTCAATGACTTAATGGTCACTATAATAAATTACCAATTTAATCTTCTTTATGTTTGCATTAGTTGATATTGTAATAATATTAATAATGTAAATAAGTGAATTTCATTATTTTATATGGATTATATAATAATTTTACATATCTTTGTATCGCATTTAGAAATTACTCTCGCAGACTAGTTCTGTAAAGCACTACTTCCAATTTCGGAATTCCTTTTCAACATAAGTTGAGCCCACAGGATGGCTTATTCCTTGAGTTAACGAAACAATCCTATCGTAATAGTAATGGCTGACAGTTGTTTAAGACACATACGCTTAACGTTCCTATCGAATTAGTTCATTTAGTTCATGATAACAAGTTGCACGAAGCATTAGGTATCTATTTGCTTTTGAAAGCATCTTGTGATGGTCATCTATTTCTATCCGTAGAGCAAAGGTCATGTATAATGGCTGCTCTGGGGCTTAAAGACGTGCGCACATTTAAAAAGCATTTGGACAAGCTGATTCAATTGAACTGGGTTGGGTATAATAAAAATAGTCGTACCTATTACATAAGAAGTTTCAAAACATTAAGAGTACAATCTGGCTTTCATAAGTACCTAAGTGCCGTATTCCACGTTTCCAAAGACGCTGCAAATATTACTGAATTTATTCAGGGTGTTTTATTATGCTTTGAAATCAAAAGAAGGATGAGGGGTCGTAACTCGAAAGTAGCCAAGATTGCAGGAAGTTCCGCTTTAAAAAAAGGAAGAGCATTACACGAACTGAAAGCAAATGGTGATATTTCTGTCTATATCGGTCTTTCTCTTGAAAAGCTTGGAGAGCTATGGGGCGTAAGTAAATCACAAGCCGATAGAATCAAAAAGCGAGTGAGTAAGTTGAAGTATATAAAAACCAAGGCGAAGTATAATATTATACATACTTCTAGTAAGCCAGATTTCTCTTTATTCAAAAATTTACCATCTAACCGCATTTACGATGTAAAAAGAAGAAAGCGTAATGGGTGGGTATATTATGAATTCCGAGAGAGAAGCTATGACGAAATTATTTCTCTTATGGAATTTGTAAACCAAAAGTCTATTGTTAGAAGGTTAAATATCGCAAATGAGGAGTGTTTATAAAAATGAGTTTGGTAGTACATAATATCCTACTAAAATCCTTTTATAATATTCCCACTTTTTGCACATTATAAAAACCGAAAAATGAAAGTAAATAGTCAAAACGCAACAAGATGGTCAGCCAATTGGGCTGGACGTGGTACCGCATTGCTGGATTCAGTAGAAAGACATAGTGAAAAGATGTATCAAACTTCTATTCCTTCAAGAAGAACTCTGTCTGTGGAGGATAAGCTTAAACAGTTAATAAAAAAGTATCCTAAGAAAAGGTTCTATCAATCCCTTTTATGGCAGATGGAGAAATATCCATTGAGTAAAAAGCAGGCTGACTTAGTGGAAATGGATTATTGGCGATATTTTAAAAAGTATTGATATAGAAGTCGTAAATCACTTGATGCCCGGTAAGCAGTAGGTAGTTCATACCTACAGAGAAACAAAATTTGAGCAATGTCGCTTTTAAATAACACCATAATTATTTGGGTCAGAAAACGAGACCCTAAATGCAAGAATTAACATGGGTACCTGTAAAAAACTATGAAGGGTACTATGAGATTAACGAAAAAGGAGAAGTAAGAAGTCTCCATAAAAGAAACTTTCATGAAATAATGCCCCAACGTATAGGTAGGGGAGGTTATTTGACAGTCAGCTTAAGTAAAAGGGCAAAAGATTACACAGAGTTTGTACACAGGTTATTGGCTTTTACATTTATTTCAAATCCTGAAGAAAAACCATGGATAAACCATAAAGATGGCAATAAGCTAAACAATGAAATTGGCAATTTGGAATGGTGTACGCCGAGTGAGAATGCAAAACATGCCTATGAAACTGGGCTAAGTAAAGTCCCTGAGAAAAGTTGCCGGAAGGTTATTGATACCTGCACCAATAAGGTATACGATAGTGCTAGTCAGGCGGCTAAAGCTCTGAACATAGCTTACAGCACCTGTAAGAACTATTTAAATGGCGGGCGTACAAATCCCACCTGCCTTCGATATGCTGCTTAAAGAGGGGGTAGTTTACTACCCCTTTTTATAGAACTTCTCTACATCATTTGCAATTTTATTCAGATTAACCCGGGCATAAATTTGAGTGGTTTTCAGCATCTTATGTCCAAGCATGGCTGACACAGTAGTAATATCTACGCCATTGTTTAAGGCTAAAGACGCGAATGTATGCCGAGCTGCATGAAAGCTTAGTCTCTTTTTAAACCCTGCCATACCAGCTATTTCCTTAAGGTACTTATTTAGGTTCTGACTGGAAATGACAGGTAATAATTCTTTTCCCTTTTCCCCACCGTATTTCTTCAAGATTTCCTCAGCTTTAGGAAGCAAAGGGATTGTAGACTGGTTTTTTGTTTTTGTTCGGTCAAGAATTATCCAGTTCCTTTTATTAATCCACTGGATATGTTCTTTTGAAAGTTTTGAAACATCGGCATATGCCAGACCTGTATAGCAGGCAAAAACAAAAATGTCCTTTACCTTAATTAGCCTCTCACTGGGTAATGGTAAAAGTTCCAAATGTTGCAGTTCCTCATTGGTAAGATGAACTCTTTTTGGCTCAATTAACTTGCACTGGTACTTTGCAAACGGGTCTTTTTCCATCCACTCATTCAACATGGCAATGCGAATAACCCTTTTCAATTGCTGCATATTCTTAGCTACACCATTATTATGAAGACCTTGCTTTACCCTCATGAAAGTATCTAGCTCAAAAATAAATTGATGGTTAACCTGAGAAAGTAGAATATCCTCTGTTTTCCATTCCTCTGCAAGGAACTCTTTCACTTTTCGTTTTACTGTTTCGTATTTCTTTACAGTCCTTGGGGCAATATCATTATGTACTCTTGCTTTAAGGTTTGCTATCTGATACTCAATTGCGCCAAGAATGGTATGTTCAGACTTGTTCTCACCTAGCAATGCCTGTTTTATATCGCCGAGAGCAAGGGGCATTTGCTGTCTCAAACATTCATTATAGTAATTCCATGCATTGGTATTTAATATTAGAAGCTGTTTATTATATGCCTTTACCAAATCGTTGGAACCTTTAACCTTTTGCCTGTCTTTATCCCATTGGGTTTCTTCTATTTCTATTTGTGTGGGAAAGTTGATTCGTTTTCCTTCAAGAGAAATCCGCATCATGATTGGAGCAAGCCCTTTTTTATTCATTCTTGATTTATATAGCCAGAATAATATGTTCATAAAACTGATTTTAGGAGGTAAATAAATGGAGGTCACACTTTTTCATAGCGGTGAGCCTCTTGAATCTAATAGGATGTAAATCGTTGACAGGAGAGGGTTTCCCGGAAACAGGGTTCATAACCTTTTTTGAATTGAAACCTCTCGTTTTGTGACCTTTTTATAGCGTTAAGGAGGCTGTAGCCGTTGAGGGAAATAAGTGGAAAGTAAAAAAGTAAGTGCCCTAAGCTTTGTAAATGTTATTGAAAACCAATCAATTAAAGAAAATGGCTTCTTAATAAGCCTTGAGGTATGGGCACAAAAAAGCCCCGAACTTTCATCCAGAGCTTTAAAGCGTAGCGAGGAGCAGACTTGAACTGCCGACCTTCGGGTTATGAATCCGATGCTCTAACCAGCTGAGCTACCTCGCCATCATTTTTGCGGGCTGCAAAGATAAGGACTTCAGCTATTCAAAAGAAAACCAATTTTTTAAAATTTCTTCCCCTTAGAAAATCTTAGAAGAAATAGCCGATTCGCGTGCTGCGCTGAAATTCCCCTTTAAGGGTTTGGGGTGTGATTTTGCTTTCCTCCTCCACAACACAAACCCCGTAATACTCAGCAACCCAGGTGTGAGCCCCAACAAACAATACAGCACCTTTGTCCATATACCGCCATACGCGCCAAAATGCAGGGGACTGCTGAATGCCAGCAAACGCTCTCCTAATGGCAACTGCCGCAATACCTGTTTCTTTTCCACCTCTTGTGTCGCTCCATTTAAAGTAAAATTGCTGTTGTAGTTACCGTAGTAAAAAGGATCATCCAGGTACCTGCCAGAAAATTGAACTGATGAACTTCCCGGGCGGCTTCTTATGAGGTGGATTTCGAATTGACTGAAATTCTTATCTATAAAATTCTTGTTCTTATCGATCGATACAACTGTGTTTTCTTGTTCAGCAGCGCTCGCTTTTGTCCCTTTTAATGCCGTCAGTGCAATTTTCCCGCTAAGCGCCAACCCTGTAGCGACAATCAGCAGGTTGAAGGCCAACGACCACACCCCCACAACGCGGTGGAGCGAAGAATGGAAGCTCCTTGCTGTTCTCCTGTTTATGCGCACCTTAAAGGAAAATGTCTTGATAATCGCTTTCCGGTATACATACAAACCTGTTACCAGTGAAACAAGAAACAAAACGCCGATCAGAAACACGAACACCTTGCCCGGAGTGCCGGCAAACCAGGTATAATGCAATAGCAACACCTGTCTTTCAAATGCCTTATGCGCATTGTCCGAAATATGAAGGATCTGCCCGTTTAAAGGATGGGCAAAAATCTTCTTCCGCTGCTCTTTCTTCCGCAGGTCATAAATTATAGCTCTATTGGGACCGTGCTGGGGATATATGCGGATCTCCCATTCAGGATATTTTTCACGGACAGCCTTAAAAGAGGCATCATATGCAAATGTCCCCGCCGGATTGTCCACCTTTGCCCATGCGTGGTCAGCCACTTCCTCTATTTCTTCCGAAAAAACCAAAATGGCACCGCTGGTGCTCATGACCAGGAGGAAGAACCCCACGATCAATCCGCACCAATGATGCCAGGCAAAAATCCGTTTAGAACTTTTCAACAGGTTACCATTTTAATCCGATACCAGCATTAAAGCGGATACCGTTCGACTTGATATAATAATCATTCATTGCATACCACTGGGCGTATGCCGCGTAATAGTCCTTATTCAGCAGGTTTTCAATGCCGCCAAAGAAATGAATATCCTTTTTCGTCTTGTAGCTGGCACTCAGGTTCACAATCCCATACGAGTTTACAGGTCCTTCGCCGAAAGTGTAAGTGCCGTTTGTTTTTGGTTGAAAGCGCTTCCTGTCGCCACTATACAACCATTCTGCATGTACCAGTACCCTGTTGTTAGGCACATACTTCACATAGGTCGTCACCTTTGGTGCGGTAATGCGGCGCCCTGTCAGGTAAGCGTCTGCAGCATCATCATAGTTGCCGTTCTTATTCAGGTCAGCCTTTCCTTCCATATAAACACCACCTACGCCAAACAGGAAACTTTTAATACTGGCAACATCGATCGAACCTTCAATACCATAGATCCGCTCAGGGGCTCTTTGTTGCTCGAAGAAGCCGTTGTTTTCAATAAGCGTAGAACCCAGTTTAGAAGTGCTGGCAAATGCCGCTATGTTCAGTGAAACTTTATTAACCGAGGATGAGAAACCAACTTCGTAGTTATTAGCGATAATAGGCTCCAGGTTCATATTGGCAATGTCATTCTCTTTTGCACCACGCGCATAATGTCCAATGTCCACCATGGAAAATCCTTGTGTGAAGCTGGCAAATGGCTTGAACAGCTCCCATTTCGCATAACGCAGGCCAAAATTGAATGTGGAAGCTGTAAAGTCAAGCTTGCCTCCGTTGATCAATTTGCCGCCTGTGGTTGTGGATGTCTTGATCTGTGTGAAGGATGGGATATCAATTTTTACCTGGTCGAGGCGATATCCTGCTTTGAATATCCAGTGGTCCTTGATGGTAGAATGCAGTTGCACAAAAGGAGCAAGGTTGTTCATGTCCATCTTGGGCACCCAGATCCTGCCATCGGTCAGTTCCTGCCAGGTTACATCATTCATGTAGTCAACACCATACAGCACTTCATTCCGGATGCTGTTGCCAATTGACCAGGGAGTATTGATGGTAGAACGAACACCCTTCTTGTCTGAGCGGATGGTGGATTGTCCTCCATTTTCAAAAGAGGCGGACCAGCCATATACCGTATAGAATTTCTGTCCATACACACTGGTTTCCAGTGTCGAATTGAGGAACAGCTTTTTAGACAAGAACTTCACATAAGCATTATGATTATAGCGGGTACCTTCTTTTTCGCCCTTTGTCTCACCTTCCACACCTATAGTTGGCGTTACGCCATATTTACCGATTTGCTGTATGTATTTACTTTTCTGTCCTGATCCGAAATAGTTGTACATCACTTCAATCCTGTTCTTGTCGTTCAGGTTAATGCCCAATTTGGAAAATACATTCACGATATCAGTTTCTCCCAATCCATAGACAGGCGAAATAATTCCGCCCTTGGCATCCTTATACTCGCCAGTCTTTTCATATAAGCCTGCTACTGCATAATCAATCTTGCCAGCCTTGCCAGTGAAATGCTGGTTCAACCGGAAACCACCCGTTCCATCAGCGTGGGCCAGCATGCCAGTCCTGGCTATGGAGGAGTATGCATTGAATTTTTTAGCCGTTTGCGGCTGCAGGGTAATATAGTTGATCACGCCACCATCAGCCCCATTTCCATAAACAGCTGTGGCTCCTTTGATCACCTCCACTCTCTGAAGTACAGAAGGGTCAATGGTACGGAAGTCACGGGCTCCGTTACGAAGCGGAGTGGATTGGGGAATGCCATCAATCAGGATCAATGGCGTACGTCCACGCAGGGTTTGACCGGTATTGCTGGTGGCATTGGAGCTATACGCCAGTGAGGGGACGATCTGTCCTAGAATATTTGACAAATTGGGTGAAACCAGTAACTGAGTTTGAAGCTGTTTTTCATTCACCACCTGCACGGATGCTGGCGTGCGGTCCACGACTTCTGCTTTCCTGCTGGCTGTAACTGTGACCTCCTTTAAAGAGCCTGCCGCCCTTACCAGGGTAAAACTGGTGGCTGCTTCCGAATTTTGTACATCAATTACCTGTTCATTAGGCTGGTATCCAACTGATTGTACAATAATTGTATAGGTGCCGGGCTGCTTCAGAGAAATTTTGAACAATCCTTCGCGGTCTGAAACAGCGCCTATAAAGGAGCCTTTAATAGTAATAGAAGCATCTGGTACGGGTTGATCTTGTTCGTCTATAATCCGGCCTTTAATCGATTGAGCCTTAACTGCAACACTAAAAACACTTATGAACAATAAAACTATCGTAAACCTCATCTTTAATTTTTTGCTCCGCAAAGGTATCCTGGACAGAGAGGTCCTGTTTTCAGAATCGGTAAAAGCTGTTACGAGATCGGTAAAAAATAATTTATAAAGTGTTGGGTTCAATCATATCCCAAAGGTTTCCATATAGATCTTCAAATACTGTGACTGTGCCCCAGGTTTCTTTAGCAGGTTCCCTGATAATCTTGATCTTATGGTCCAGCAGGTTCTGATAATCTCTTTGCAAGTTGTCTGTGTGTAAAAACAGGAAAACTCTTCCCCCGGTCTGATTGCCGACCCTGCTTTTCTGCTCTTCATTGGCTGCCTTTGCCAGCAACAACCGGCATCCGGACGAGCCCGGAGGGGCCACAACGACCCATCGTTTAGTAGCGCTTAAAACGGTGTCTTCAACCAATGTAAAGTGAAGTTTCTCTGTGTAAAATTGAATGGCTTCGTCATAATCATCAACGACAATGGCCACCTGGGCTATTTTTTGTTTCATCTTATTTAGACGAGAGTACTGTATCACCAACAGGCGTCTGGACATTGCCACTGTCTTCAGCAGTAACATAGACTTTGGTTGGTTTTGCCGTAGTAACCGCTTTCAGTTGCGCTTTCTTTGATTTGGAGAACATGTTCGAAGAAGGTGAGACCTGGCCAATATTTCTGGGAGGGTTTCCTTCGGTATCCATCCACACTACATACGTATTTCTCGGGGGAGACAGCTTTTTTGATTCAGCCAGGTTGACCACATCGACGACAACCTTGTAATTATTGTTTTTGTCTTTTGTGACCTTCACCTTTCCTTCAGCTCCCGGTACAGCCGGAGAATTGGTTAAGGTAATAGTTTTAGAACATGAAACGATCAAAAAAGTAATGAGAAGGAGCATTACAATAGTAGATGTTTTTTTCATGTTATTGATTTTTTGGTTCAATAAAATATTCCATATAAGATTTATAAAAGATACAATATTATATGGAATATTTTATATGTCATCAATATTCCCAAGCCTGCCTATTAGCAAATTGGCCCTGGCTTCTACTTTTCGTCCAAAAGTCCCTGTTCCCTGGCTTGGAAAGATGCTGCTGATTATCAGGATGTTAAGTTTTGATGAAGAAATTGGAAAAAAAATTATGGACGGGTTCGTTGTTTTTAACGTTTC
>NZ_JAOTIF010000024.1 GCF_025628885.1 Paraflavisolibacter caeni
GAGGAAACGATCCTGGGAACTAATATATTGTTATCAATAAATTGAATGAACCAATAAACAGCAATGATAATGATTTGCGTAGAAAAACCTGTGGTATTTATGGTCGCCGCTACTATAGATAAAAGCAAAGCGATCAACCCACCTATGTAAGGCAGTAAATTTAAAATGCCTCCAATTACCCCAACCACTATGGCAAAAGGTACTCCGATAATTAATAAGGCTATGCTGTAGAGCACACAAATGATGGCTGTCTCCATCAACAGGCCGATCATGTAGCTTTGTATAGCCGTTTTGGTTTGGGTCAATACCTCTGCCACTCGAAGTGAATTTTGTTCCAGGAACACCTGGAACAAAAAGTTAAGGATCAATGGTTTGTAAAATAAAAGCAGGAACACATAAATGGGGATCAGGACAATAATGCCAACAGTACCTGCTATCGTGCCTAACGTGTTTGTTAAGAGGTGCTGGCTGTTGTTGATAGCACTTTTAAGCACCTGCACCTGGCTGTCTATAGATAATCCAAAATGTAGTAGCATCCATTGCTGCAAATCGGTCAGTAAAATGGCAAACTTTTGTTTAAGCAACGGAATACTCTTTGTGAATAAATATATCTGCGTAGAAAGAAAATAAAAGACACCGCTGATGACAATTACAGCCACCAGCATAGAGACTATTATGGCTAATACCCTGGGTAGTTTGTGCTGCAGGCGATTGTTTAAAGGGTTAAGCAAAATGGCAGCCAATGCTGCAAGGGCCAATGGTATGATGATGTCAGCTAAAACATCCAATATATAAAAAAACAACACTAATCCAAATAAGACGAGCGTTGCTTTAATATAAAATGGATGAGCTTTAGACCCGCTCTTCGGTTCCATACAGGCAAGCTTTATCCAAAGTTCTTTTTTAATTTAATAATTCGCCGATGTTTCTTTTTTTGCTTATACCTCACATTACAGATTCAATATTCATCGAAATAAAATTGCATATAGACTTCATCTTGCAACCTTGTAGCTTCTATTATGCCTTTACCTGTTATGCTATAAGTAGTTGGCGTCACACCCGACAGAATAACCAAATATCCACTCTCCGTCAGTTCGTCTAATAAAAACTGTAAGTATTCTTTATTAGCCACAATACCCATATTCTCCTCTTTACTTATATCCTGAAAAAGGAGTGTTTCATGCTTCAGCATAGTATTCAGTACTGTTGCACGGTTAAGAAATGACATAGAGTTATTATTATTTAGATATGAACAAAATAAAGACTCTGACAAATAGCAGAGTCTTTACAAATGGATCCAGGTTTATTGCTGTGTTAGTTGAACATTGATGGCATCGCGCATCGCTTGTAATTGCTCCAACCTAGCTTGCTTTTTGGCTAACTCCCCTTTTAGAGAGGCTATTTTGTCGTCCTGGTTGCCTATATCATTATTGGCCGACCTAGCATCTTTTGCTTCATGAAAGGCTTTTTTAGATGAGCGCTTTGCTTTTCTTGCTTCCTTTACGCCGCCCTTTGTTGCTTTATCTGCCTGCACACTGCTGGTAACGGCTGCATCCTGGGCATTTGCATCTGCCGTGCTGGCTTTGTCTTTGTAGCCAGGCAGGTTGTTTTGTGTTATTGTTAACTTAGCTGTAAGGCTTGCAATATCATTGCTCACCTCTGTAAACTCTTTATTTAGTTTAGTGGTGTCTTCTGCCGATTTATACATTTGGGCAGAAGCAGTAAATGTTGTTGTTATTAACATTAAAAAACAGACCATATAAATTTTATTTTTCATAATTTTTCTTTTTAAAGAATTGAATAATTGTCAACTACAAATCATATTGATTGGAGCACGGATTAGAAGCTGAAGTAAACTTTTGATTGCGACATTCAGAGAAAGCTGCTGCACAAATTGAAATCAATGAAGTTTAAGTAGGAATAGTTGCCAGGAGCTTTGGGAGAATACATGTAAGGTACGCTATTAATCTAATACGAGCAGATATATTATTGCTTGTATTCCTCATATTCCTCATAAAAGTAGGTGACTGAATGATAGAATTGTGAAACAAACAAAAAGGTATTTTATAGAAAGAGACACTTGCACGATTAACTCATTACAAACAAGATTTTCCCAGCTATCTGAATCATTTTGCAGTAAGCCCTGGATAGAATAACACACAGGAGCTTGGCCGCCTTTCTGGCGAGCCATGTAGCCGTCCTTGGATTTGTAAAAAGTACTATCACCAATAGTCTCTTGCAGTTTGATGCTACCCATTTGTTTAGTCATAGGATAAAGTTTTTAATGATCATATTGAGCATGGAGGAGGCAATTACAAGTCCAACAAGAAATGATGAATAATGATTAATTTTAAGTTCCTCACCACAAGATTATTGTACCATATTAGAAACCCAAAGTAGCGGTACCGCTATTGCAGCATTATGCATGAAAATGTACCAATTCGCATAGTCATCTATGCGAAAGACATCAGCAATATAACTGGTAGGAAGGAGCGCACTGCCCGCAAGATCATTGCCCAGATCCGCCGCAAATACAATAAAAAGCCCGGCGACCTCGTCACCATCTACGAATTCTGCGAGCACACCGGCCTGAGTGAAGTAAGGGTCCGCCAGTTTCTTACCCGGTAAAAGCCAGGATAGAGTAGGAGTGAAGCATAGATACAGCTAGGATAGAGTATGGATAGTGTATGAAATGGTGTAGATCATCCAGCAAGATATCCAGATACAGATGCTCATAGCAGGAGCCATTCCTTCTTTAGGAACACTTTGGGGATATCCATTATAGGTAAATTAATCAAGCCTGTCTGGCCTGTAATGATTCAGCATCAAATAATTGTGAATCGATTAATTGATGCTTTTTTTGAGTTAGTCATTTAGTTGGCGATAATTAACATTTTTAAGATCTATTTACAATCAACTTTCCTGGTAAACAGTTAATATTCCTTAATCATATTACTGAAGTGTAACGAAAAGTAATTGACAATACTTCACTTGAATTTGGATGATTTTGTTTAAAAATTAGCAGTATTGAAAATCAAGCTGTTTGTTCAAAAAAACCTACGATGTAACGTAGGTTATCTCGCTCTATTTATAGAGGGAAAAAGAAGACATGGTTCGCTACAAAGAAAGACACCCAATGTTTTTACGATCATTATTTTAATCCTAACCCTTTTGAAAACTAAAAAATATCTCAATTACCTTTACAAAACTGTCCAATTGATAAGGGGTCGATACAAGACTACTGCCATACTGGAAGCTTAAGCCTTAGTTTTGCACTAGTTGAATTGTTTTTAACAGGCAATAGTTACTGCAATCTTAGTGTACGCAACACTGATGAAAAGGTAAATAGTAATTTTTAGTTAGAATTATATAAGGAATGGATATAAGAACTTTAATCATGTATTCTTCAATTGATGGGCAAACCCAAAAAATATGTCAGAGGCTTAAAGATATATTGGTTGACGCCCATCATTCTGTTGATTTAGTAACCATAGATAATCAGGTAAATGATATTTCCCTATATGACAAAGTTGTCCTTGCTTCTAGTATAAGATACGGTAAGCATAATTGGAAGATTGGTGGCTGAATTATAATTATTTTTATGGGAGCCGAACAATGAGGTAATCCTTGTCCGGCTCTCATCATTATATTATTAAGAAAACTGACCTACTTTTGACATTACTTCTTCAAAAAGAATTGGCAACACCTTCTGACCATCCTCTGTGGCCCAGTTGTGTACCAGTTCTGAAATCAATTGATTGATGCTCGTAGTCCGAACGCCCTGGCTTTCCCAAGTTTGTTTGGCTATATCATCAGCAATTTGGCTTGGTGAGCCTCCCGCGTCAATGACCACCTGAACATCAAACCCTTCTGCCTGCATTGAGATAGATGGCCAAACGATACATACGTCATTGGTAAGCCCTGCCATGATAACATTTTTCCTTCCGTTAGCTGCCTTCAATACTGCTTCTTTGTATGCTTCGTCATCCCAGGCATTAGTAATCCCTGCTCTTTTTACACGGATTGCGTATTCTTCGGGAAGAATCTCTTGTAAGTCAGGAATTAGCGGGCCCTGAGCATGATCTTCCTGGCTGCTCGTAAGAACCACCGGAATGTCAAGTGCCTTTGCCAATTTTGCCAACGCTCTTGTTCTGCTCACTATCATTTCGTGAGGTCTGTTAGCACAAAAGTTAAGTGTACCAACCTGGTGGTCTACCAACAACATCATTGTGTCGTCTTTTTTAAACTGTTTCATTTTTATTTAATTTATAGATTATTGAACTTATTTAAGTTTCGTCTTTTTTATAAGTTGTTCTTGGAAAGGCCTTTTCTGATTTAGAATAGTAAAACACTCAAAAACCCGCCAAAGCTGTTTTCGTTGTGTTTCATAGGCCCGTAGTAATCAATATTAGTTCCCACTCCAAATGTGAACTCTTTATAGGTGACACCTGCCCGTGCCACCACATAACTTCTTGAGTGTTTGTCAATTGACATAGTGTGGGCATATAAACCTTGCAAGCGTGAATAAAAACGCCATTTTTCATTAATTGTCGGTTTGTATTCGACTAAAGCAAGCCCCTCTACATTGGCATCTTTGGATATATCTATCCTTGGATAAAATATCAACAACCAATCGGGATTGGCAAAAGAATAAATCAATCCCGCTGTCGGCCTGATACCTGTCGCCGAAGAAAGGTGGAAACCGCCATTAAGCCTTAACCGGTTTACCAAATCATAGGTAATGCTGGCCTGCGTCATATAATCATCAACGGTATAAGTACCCCATTCTCCTACCAGGTTCGTTACACTGAAAAAACCTAATCGTGGAACGCTCTGGAATTTTTTGTCCGTTAGCATCTGAAAAGTCATTCCTCTGTTGCTCAACAACACTTCAACATTAACAGGAGGATTATGCATGGAATTTGATCCTGATTGTTGTGAGAAACTGTGAATACTGTTGAGAGTGATTAACCATGTAAGCGTAAAACGGAGAAAGTGTGTAAATGCTTTGCCCATCTGTTCAGTTGTACCTTTTGTTTTATAGGGATATGTCATTTTCATTTTATATATCTTATGAAGCCGGTGATAACCATTTCGGTAATTCGGGGAAACGCAAAGCTGACGCAATCCAGATCAGAATTTTAATAATAAGAACCGTACTTATAGGTTGACCTGTAATAAAGTGTACCGGAGCAAATTCGAGTGAGTAAAGAAATGGTAATAAAGGAAATTTCGGATTTGTTTTTTCTTAAATTTAAATTACAGATTGATTATCATCATTCGGTAATAACTGTTTGCCTTAAATAATCAGTAACTCCGATTGGGTTCACATTAGGATACCGTTCATTCATTGGAGCCTCAAGCCTTCCTTTTCCGTTTAACATTGCACGCCAATACATTAGTGGTAACCACGCAAAAATATTTTTAGGATGAGTCTGCATACGCTGGCTGATTTCTGTGTTCAGGTCCTCTAGCGTTCCCATTTTTCGGATAGTGATTGCACTACCTAATCCAGCTTCACTACTCTTCACCAGTTCGTGAAAGTTTAACGAATCACCCGCAAAAAAGAGCTTGTCTGGTAGGGAATCGTCATCAAGTGCTGCCTCAGCTATATAAGCAGCTGTATCAGCATATGTAGTAACCTCCATTTTTTCATTACCATTACCCCACAAATAGGCTTCTCCTTTCTCTAAATTGAAAGCACCTAAAAAACCAAAAAGAACGTCTTTATCAAGGAATGCGCCGTTTAATATGTGTACGATCTCTACATTACCTTTACGATCTTCTGCCTGAAGTGCAAATGAACGCCTCCAATCGGAATTAATGTTTGCACCTTCCTCCAAATTGAAAAAGTTGAAGCTGTAATCTGATGGTATAAATCTTTTGACTCCAGCTTCCTTCGCTGCTTGGAGCCATCGTAATTGATCATTAATAATCGTTTCTGGTCCGCCCTGTACTGCTGAAATTACAGAGTATACGTTGTTGAAAGCATTAGCTTCATTTTCTGTTATCTCTGAAGCTTCAATAATGTCTTCGGCTAATTTTTTACGGCTGCCCGGACGTAGTAGTAACCGAAGGTTTACCCCCTTTTTTATTAATTCTCTTGCGATCATGCCTCCCAATTTGCCGGAACTGCCAATAAGCAGAACAGCTTTATTTTGATTTTGTTTTTTCATTTCTTTTATTGTTTGCGTTATTTTAAGATTTAGAGTTTGAACCATGGAAGTTTAACTCTATAAAAGGTTTGAGCTAGTTTTTCAGGCTCTTCTACTTCACCAAAGTGGAGCTTGGCAATGTAATCTCCAATTTCTTCCGGTGTAATCATACTGGGCCCACCAACTCTGCCTTGTTGTCTTGTTTGAATTCCTGCAATGATCAATTGAAATGCTTTTGCTCCGGTTTCCCTTAATTCAGTATTAAGAAATTCAGTCATTTTATATTGCATCCAACCAGCAATTGTGACGAGTTCGGCTCCTGGCATAGCTACAAGACCTCCCGGTCCGTTTATGGAAATGTAGGTTCCGAATCCTTGCTTTTTTAATATTGGTGAAATGGCTCTTGCAAAGTAAAAATGAGGATGAACATTTTCATTCATTACCTGGTTATAATCCTTTCCGTCAACTTCAGATAGCCTCTTTCCTTGCCACCAACTTCCTAAAGACGCAACTGCAATATCAATTACGGCATGCTGATTTTCTAAGGTTTGTTTCAATTGAACAGCTGTTTCAAAAGAACTCAAATCGGCTTTTATTGGAATAAGTTTTTGATCCAATTCTAATCCAATGTATTCCTTTAAAGATATCAGCTTATCCTCATTTCGATAAGGAACAAAAACTGTTGCTCCATGATTGATGAGTTGTTTTACTATTCCAATACCAATATTGCCGGACCCACCGGCAACAATGGCAGATTTGTTTTTTAAATCCATGTTTTTATATTTTATTTCAATCGTCTTTTGATTTATTTGGAGAATGAAATAGTAAAAGCAAGAGAAAAAAAGCTGTTAGGAATGTAGTAAATCAAGCCACATAATCATTTTATTTTTAAAGATAATTATGTGGATATTCTTCTTTTAGAATGCTGAGTCTCCAAGATCTGCCGAGATAATACTGCCTGTTATCGATTGAGCCAGATCGGTACACAGCAGTGCGATGACTCTGGCAATTTCATCAGGATAAGCAGTGCGACCCAAGGGCAGCTTGCTTCCATAAACCTTGTGAGAGTCAAAACCACCAAATGCCTTATCAAGATCAACTTTTTGTACATCCATTCCCGGGGTTTCTGTCATAGTGGGACTTACACCAACAACCCTGATTTCATTTGGGCCAAACTCAACGGCAAGTGCCCTGGTCAATGCCTCAATTCCTCCCTTTGATGCGATATAATGTGGAAGTCCTGGTACTGTTTTCCAGGCCGTTGTGGAATGGATATTGATTACAACACCCCTTCTTTTTCCTTCAATCATTTTTTTAATACCTGCGCGGGCGCCTAGGAAAGATCCCAGCAATATTGCACCAGATATCAAGATGTCCGGTCTCTTTCACTGCGAACTCCGCAACATCGTTGATGCTTTGTTCGTCAGGCAATCTCACTTGGGCTGCTGAGGCTGCGTAACCTTTTTTTCTGAAAACTTCGGCTTCCTTTTGAGCTGAGTCTATGTCCATGTCGGCTAATATAACATGAGCTCCAAGTTCAGCGATTCTTTTTGCTGTTGCTAATCCTATTCCCTTTGCACCGCCGGTAATAACAGCTGTTTTTCCTTGAAGAGAAAACAACTCATTTAATGTTTTATCTGAAAGATTTGTAAGCATGATCTACTTATTGTAGTCTGTAAAATTTCAATATCCTTTTAAAACGTCAGGCTCCTGCGTATTGTTTGTGATCCAGAAAGGGATAATCTGTATATCCTTTTTCTTTCCCTCCATACATTGTTGCCCTATCTGCCGCATTTAGCTCTGCATTCAATTGAAAACGCTTTGGTAAGTCAGGATTGGCTAAAAACAAGGCACCATATGAAATGATTTTTGCAATTCCTTTTTCAAGTTCTTCCTCTCCTGTTTCAGCATTATATCCACCGTTGGCGATGATTGTATGTCGGGTAAGTTTGCCAAAAGTTTCTAATACATTTTTAGGGTAATGAGGTAATTTATCCAATGGAAAAAGTGCGTTCATTAAATGGATATAAGCCAGAGGCATTTTATCCAATCCGTTCATTAATTCAGTGAACTGCGCTGTAGGTTCATTATGAATAATGCTGTTGTAAGGGATAGTAGGAGATAGCTTAATTCCTACCTTGTCGCTGCCAATTGCCAGCACCATTTGCTCCATTACTTCCAATACAAACCGATTACGGTTTTCAATACTTCCTCCATATTCATCTGTTCTTTGGTTTGCGCTATCTGCTAAAAACTGGTTCGGCAGGTAGCCAAAGGCCGCATGAAGTTCAACACCGTCAAAACCTGCTTCCATAGCGTTGATGGCAGCCTGTTTGTAGTCTTGAACAATTTGTTTTACTTCTTTAGTACTTAAGGCTCTCGGCGTTTCATAATCTTTCATTCCGTCGCCGGTGAAATGCTGCTGCCCCTCAATAGCTATTGCAGAAGGCGCTACAGGAAGTTCACCATTTTTAAGTATCGAGTGGCCTACCCGACCTGTATGCCAAAGTTGGGCATATATAACACTACCATTGTCATGAACGGCTTTAGTAACCTTTTTCCAGGCATCAATTTGTTCCTGTGTGTATAAACCCGGTGTGTAAGGGCTGCCAAGAGCTTGGTTGGAAATATTTATACCCTCGGAAATGATTAATCCTGCACTAGCTCTTTGCGAGTAGTATAAAACAGTAACATCTGTTACCTCGCCTTTACTATTGGCACGGCTCCTTGTCATAGGTGCCATGGCCATTTTGTTTTTAAGCTTTAATTTTCCTAATGTTGTCTCACTTAAAATTTTCATTCTTTTTAATTTTGAATATTATATAATGAGGCCTGAGCGCCTCTTTTTTATTTATAACTGATTACCACTATACATTCCTCCATCAAATTTTTCAGCACTTTCGTCCGTTACGAATAAAACCAGTTCAGCTTCCTTATCTAGGGTTCCAATCATAACGTCCTCATTTTTGATGATAAGGCTTTCCTTTTTATTCAATTCTATCTCTTCATTTATTTTTACGTTTCCTTTAAACACGTATAACAAACAGGTAAGGTTATTTTTCGGAAGTTTGGGAAGCTGGATCCTTGAATTTATTAGAAGCTTTATATCATATAGCCACGTTTGGCTACTGAACTGAAACTTAGTCTCGGCGTCAGGGGAGGCAAGTAACCGCCAATTATTTTCACTGTGCATGCTGTCCAGATCATGAAAGATTACTTCTGGCTGTAAGTCTTTTTTGCCCGGTCTAATGAAAATTTGCAGTCCTTCCAACGGCTCACCCTCACCAATGATTTTTTCTTCATGAAAAAATGACCTCCCCGCTTTCATGAGCATCAACGTATTTCTTCCTATCGTCTTTACAAAACCTTCAGAGTCGCTGTGCTCTGCTTTTCCTGTTCTGAAATAAGAAAGTATTTCATCATTGATATGCGGATGCATGGCGATGACCGTATTCCCATGAATCTCGGGATGATCGATCCTGCCGATACTTCCAATGCCTGTATCTGTCTTGGAAATAGCACGACCGGGATACAATATTTTTATTGGCCCGTTGCCGAGAAACATTGTGTTATTTATTTTCTGTAGCATGGTTGTATTTTTAGTAAAACCGCAAATAAGAAACAACCGTTTCTATTTATTTTTTTTGTATTAGCAAACTTAGACCAAAATGATATACTTTTGTTACCTGTTACATAAAGGATACTGGTTACAAAAAGAATACTATGGCAAAAAAACATACTTGCATAACTGGATTGGAAGATGAATGTGTTAAAGCAAGATTGACCATCCAGGATACCCTCGACGTTGTAGGTGGTAAATGGAAACTTATATTGATCTCCATATTAAGGGATGGCAAATTGAGGTTTCGGGAATTAGCTAGGGAGGCTGAAATCTCACCTCGAATATTATCCAAAGAATTGCAGGAGCTGGAAATGAATGGGCTTGTAAGCCGGACCGTCTGTAATACAAAGCCTGTGACCGTGGAGTATGCACTTACACCATATAGTGAAACGCTTTCTGAAGTAATTATTGCAATGCATAATTGGGGTAAGCAACATCGTGAAAAAGTTATTGAAAGGTCGAGAGCGGAATCTTAAATGAAAGATAAACAAAGGTCTCAGATCATACCGCGCTGCTTTCAGTATCGGATGATTTATTGATGCCGTTCGCTTGCCCTGAAATCTGTTTGTTTGTCTGCTCACGCTCAGATTAATTCTCCCTACTGTGCCTGGGATAGAAGCAAGTACCGGAACTTGGGTTATTAAATTTTCTCTACGGTCCTCTGCCATGTTAACGTGTATTTGCCAATGACTGCATCTTAGAATATGCTCCATTCAACTTTCTGTAATCTTTTAAGCAATTCCAAAAGGTAAATGTCTTTGATCAACATACCGCTCAAAAACTTTATAGCTGCACCAAACCCACAAAACCCAACCTGCAGCCAGGTTGAAGAGTGGCATGATCCACTCTTCCCAGTGGTCCTATTCCGTTGTCGTTTGGGTTTTGCAGTTTCAGTCCTGGAGCAATCATGCGAATAATGAACTTGCCCTGGTTGATGATGTTTCGTTCGTTAGGTTGACTAATGAAGATCATACCATTTTTAATGTTACACAATTTAGGCCTGGCAAACTCCTGTCCTGGAATCACATGCCATAACACTTACTTTGGGGCCAATGAAGTAGCCGTTGCCCGCTTCCCGCCTGGTAATCTGATCCTTTTCATCAAGGGAGATCAGGATGCTTTCCAATTCCTGGTCACTTAAATCAAAGGCTGTCTGAATCTCCACGGGAGCTACGGAACCAAATGTAGCGATGAAGGACAGTATAGCCCCTTCGTTCACCATAAAAAGTTGTTCCCTGATTGCGCCCTCACTGAGATGGCTGATGATGGCCTTAAAGCCTTCATAACGTTGATAGCCACGCACCATCATTTCCTTTTCACCATACCTGATCAGAAAGGAAGGAAAGCCATGAGCGCCGTACTTTGCTGTTGTGGCCAGGTCCTGCTCAAAAGCTATTTGCGCGCCCTCACTGGTAAAATCGTTCAGAAAGCGACTAGCGTCCAGCCCTATTTCGGATGCCAGTTCTACCAGCACTTCGGTGGTATTGGTTTGTTTAGCCTCTGCCGCCGATGCTTCCCTGATTCGACGCAGGAATTTATTGGCTAGCACTTCATCTTGCATCAGGGCTGCTTTGTAAGCAATGTTTTGCGGATAGGTAGAGGGATGTTCTTTGGAGAAGAGCCTGAATCCTTCACTTTTAACGGGCATGCCGTGACGCTCCGAAGCTTCTACCCAGTGCCTGGCAATATTGCTATTGGATCTTTCCGGATCGCCACCAATGTTGTTGAAGTGGTCGTAAAAAGCGGTGATATCCTTTACAAGCCCACCCATAATAAAACTGATCTTTATCTGGTTTCCGTAGCGGGTCTCCAGTTTGCGTAAAGCTGGTTCACTACCCCAGCACCAAGTGCACACCGGGTCGGTAAACTCTATAATTTCAACTAATTTGTTCTTTTTGTTTTGCATTTCCAGATTTTTTAAAGACTCCGATGGTCATTTATCGGAGGCTGTTGAGAGATGATTTAAACAAGGGCTTCAGTTTCTTTTGCAGCCAAAAATGAGCCGATCAAATTGCTGTAAAAGGGCAGGTGTTCACTCATGATGGCTCCCAGGTCTTGTCCAGTGGGATTACGCCAGTCACCTTGCAACTCTACACCAACAGCAACCCATGTGATCGGTATAATGACCGCTTGAACCATATGAGCCACTGCTACTTCCTGAACCAACTTGTACCAGGTACCGCTTGCATCAATCACAGCGTACACTTCATAGCCATCCAGGATAGCGGAGGGTGCTACAAAAGCTACACATATTTCGGTAGATACGCCAGCAATGATCAGCTTTTTACGTCCTGTAGCCCTTACCGCATCCACAAACTTTTGGTAATCCCAGGCATTGATCTCACCTGCGCAGTGGATCACTGGTGCTTCTGGGCGTGTTTTGTGATCACAGGCAGCACAGGACCATTTGGACTATTGGCTGCGCTTGTGGTAATCTTTGTAGGCAGATCAAAGGCTTTGGCCAGTTATGCCAGGGCTGTTATAGCTGTGAGGTACTAGGAACACTCTGATCCTGGATACCGTTAGAAAGTCCAGTTTGGTGATCGATGAAAAGTACGGCTACATTGTCGGCTGCTAAACGTGAAAAACTCATGATGATTATTTTTTAATGTTTTTAAATAATGAATGAAGATTAGCTCAGGCTTGCTTTGCAGATAAAAGGTGAAAGGATCGGTTGTCTCTTTGTAAACTCACCAACTCTTTATTATCCTGCAGCTTTCTGAGCAAAAAGTAAGAGGTAAGTAGCAGCGCCAGAACGGCTCCGATGAACACCCCTGAACTGTAGTCACCTTTAGCGGCATGAGACCAATAGGCACCTACCATGTCAATGGTGAAGCCTGCATAAGCCCATTCCTTCAGGCGGGGCAACTTCGGTACCAGCAGAACGATGAGTCCAATGATTTTTGCCACAGCTAAGATGTCCAGGAGATATTCTGGATAACCCAAGAAGTTGATCCCTTGAACGATTTGAGGATTTCTTGTGACATACATCACTACATTCATGGTGAATAGTGCACTCACTAAGAGTGTGGTTGTCCAATATGCTACTTTTACCTTTTTCATTGTTTTTTCTTTTGTTGCCGACTCGTGAGTGTTACAGAAGGCGCCATTCTTTTGATCACTTTCGGCGGTTGTTTGTTTGATGACACAAAGCTCACTATATTTGGTATACAAAGTATAGTAGTAGCCTCTGGTAGACTTGGTATACTTTAGTATAGTATCTAAATTGAAGTGAAATGGAAAAAGAAAAGTTTATCGAAATACAACCCGTTAAGGATGCCTTTGACATTATTGGTGGTAAATGGAAGTTTCCTGTGATCTACAGCCTGTGTTCAGGTAAGAAGCGGTTCAAGGAGTTGGAAAAAGACCTCAATGGGGTAACGCCAAAAGCACTGACAACTGTGTTGAAGGACTTGGAAATGAACGGTCTGGTGAAAAGAGAAGTATTCCCCACCGTACCACTTACCGTCGAATACTCGTTGACCGACTATGGCAAGGATCTGAAGCCTGTTCTATTGTCCTTACAGGAATGGGGCAAGAAGCACAGGAAAAGGATCATGGAGAAGTGAACCGATTATTTCTGAAAACCCATAATAGTTTGAGCAATGATAGTTGATAAATCCATTGCTGGCAGGTTAAGGCATGATTGTGGCAAAATAGTGTATGCAGTACTATAAATAACGCAAGAATAAATCAAAGTAAAAGTGCCGAAATATGTGCCGTTCAATTTCTCTTCTTCCATAATTGTTTACTAGTCTGTTATTGATCAAAATATAAAGGTCCATCAGGTCCCCAAACCAAATAGCAAGGATATTTCATTTAACCATATCCGTTAGTAAATTTTAAGATTGATTTGGCAGAACCTGATTATTGTTTAGCCAAAATAAGATTTGAATCAAAATGTTAACTTCTGTGTTTCTTATTTTGTAAATTTAAAGTGCAGTTCAGCTCTTCAAAATCCCATCAAAAACAATCAAAATTCGGTTACCAAAAATCACCAAAACATGAAAATTAACCAAAACACATCAATCCTGTTTTGGCTGTTCAAACTCAAACAGTCAGAAGACGGCAAAATCCCCATTTACTGCCAGGATGCTTTAGCTTGCAGGATTAAATGGTTGCCATGATGACTGTCAACTGCTTAATTGGAAGGCCGGCCGCCTTACCCTGCACCGTGTTGAAAGATCACCAGAAGAGCTCATCCTTGTTTTGGAAAGCCATTCCAAACATTGCCGCTGTCCTCTTGAAACAAGTTCAGCCACATTATCCTCAGCCACTACCAACGCATAATCATGGATCTGCCCTGCACGGAATCAAAGAATGTTCGTTCTGACAACTTTTAAAAAATAAAGTAACAAAGTCTTATATTTCCATTGCCTGAGGTCCCAATTTTGTATTGGTAAATAGTCTCATACCTAAAACTTATGAGATTATGAAGAAACATTATTAGATTCATATAAATTGTGTTGATCAGCTTTTGGCCAATAAACCCGGCGGCCTCGGTTTTGGGTTAACAGCAACATAGGATATTATCCGGTCAAATTATGTTGGAGTAAATGTAGAATCGGAGGACGAAAAGGGAAAATGTTTTAATTTTTTATTTGCTAAGAGCCAGCAGCAAGCGCTCTGAAAATGCTTGTAGGAAAAAATATTGTTCGCTTTTGTGTTATCTTTTGTTTAGCATTGCTTCCCTGTAGAAGTTTGTATCCTCAAAATAGCAATGCTAAGAGGGATGATAGCTTGCCCAAAAAACCTAATGCATTTTTACAATTTATCCGAAAAGCAATAACACGAAAAAGTGTTGATTCAACTATACAGCCAGGCATACTGATCAGTAAAAATGATGAGCCCTTTCTCTCTTATGAGGGTAAGGGTATCAGGCATATTCTTATCAGGGAATTTGGATTTGAAAAAACATTCGTAGACACGGCAAAAGAGATCAATTATTTCGGTAAAGACCTTGTAAAACACCTGCATAGGAACACAAAAGAATGGGTAATTCGAAACAATCTTTTCATTAAAGAAAAGACTGCGTTCAGGGCTAATGTTGTTGCAGATAATGAACGATATCTTCGTTCGCTGGAATACATACATGATGCACGCATCCTGGTAAATGAAATCGAAGACGAACCCGATTCTGTTGATTTGGTAGTTATCACCAAAGACTTCCTTAGCATTTATTTTCAGCTCAAAAGCGCTACCAGCAACCGGTTTAAATCAAAGATAGGTGATGCCAATATAGTGGGAACGGCACAAAAAGTTCAGTTTACAACATTGCTCGAAAAAGGACGTGACCCCCTTTTTGGGTATGAAATTTTGTACAGGAATAACAGTATTGCCAATACTTTTATTAATACAACCATCGGCTATTCAAAGATCAATAACAACCTCAACGACAGAATTTCAGATGAACATACCTGGCATGCAAGGATCGAAAGGCCATTGGTGTCCCAATACCTGCATGTTGCAGGCGGCATATTACTTGCCCATGGCCAAACTTTCAATAATTATTCCAGGCCTGATACCTTATTCTATAATTATGCTTATAATACTTTTGATGCATGGGTTGGATATAACCTTGGAGTGCGGAAATTCCTGTTCCTGAAATCTGTACTAAACCGGGAGTTTCTCAGTATCCGTTATTTCCAAAACAGGTTTTCAAGGGTTCCATACCAGGTAGGTGAAAAGTTCAATTTCCTATTTAATGACCGTGAAGCCATACTGGGCCAGTTCACTTTTTTCAGGCAAAATTTTTATAAAACCAATTATGTCTTTGGTTTTGGTATCACCGAGGACGTTCCTTATGGGTACAATATAGCTTTAACCGGCGGCTGGTACAAACAGTTGCACCTGGAAAGAGCCTATGCTGGAGCTGACGCCAACCTCTATGTAGTAACTGGCAGGGGAAATGTGATACAGTACTTTTTGCGGACAGGGACTTTTTTAAATAAAGGCAAAATCCAGGATGCAGTTGTCTTAATAGGCGCCAGTTCCTTCAGCCGTGTTTTCAGCTATAAAAATTTAAAAATACGCCAATACCTGAGATTGAGTTATTCGAAGCAATTTAACCGCATTGGCCTGGATCCGCTTGGCATTAATAATGTATTCGGACTTCCATACATCTCCCTGGATTCAGCAAGCGGAAACCAGCGTTCTAGTTTGCACACAGAAACAATATTTTTTTTAAGGCGCAAGGTGCTGGGTTTTAAATTTGCAACTTTTGCATCAGCCGACTTTGCACTTTTTACTCCTGAACATGAAAAAACTTCTAATTCAGGCTTTTATTCTGGTTTTGGTGGTGGTATGCGTACACGGAATGAGAATTTATTGTTCAATACAATAGAATTGCGTTTCATGTATTTCCCCCGCAAATCACAGCAACATAATACATTTAAACTCACACTTACTACCAATCTTCGTTTCAGATACAACAACAGCTATGTCAAAGCCCCGGATATTATACAGGTAAACAGCGATTATAATAACAATATTTACTGAGCAATCAGCTAAAAACTATTAAACGGCAGATGTATGGGCGGGCCAGCTTTGAACTCTTACGCAAGCGACTGCTGGATTCCAGCTAGTCTTCCACCAAAATTGAAGAAGAACCTAGTTGATTAGATTTTCCAGGCTACCCAAGGGTTTCACCACGAATTGTTTGCATAGATTTCCACATAGCTTTTTCGCCAATTGCAATCAACTTATTTTCGCCTGTCAATATTGAATGAATTATGAAGGTTTGTATTGCTGAAAAACCAAGTGTGGCAAGAGATATTGCGGAAGTATTGGGGGCAAAGCAGCGCAAAGACGGCTATTACGAGGGTGCTGGATACCAGGTCACCTGGACCTTTGGGCATTTCTGTACACTCAAAGAACCGCAAGATTACCAACCGGCATGGAAATTCTGGAGGCTGGAAGATCTGCCCATGATACCCGCCAGCTTCGGCATCAAACTCATCAACAACGATGGGGTAAAAAAACAATTCGGTATCATCGAAAAACTGATCCAGAATTGCGAGGAAGTGATCAACTGCGGTGACGCCGGACAGGAGGGAGAGCTGATCCAACGCTGGGTGCTGCTCAAAGCCAAATGCAACAAACCCGTAAAACGGCTGTGGATATCATCGCTTACCGAAGAAGCCATCCGCGAAGGTTTTCAGAAACTGAAAGACAGTGAACAATACAATAACCTGTATGCAGCGGGTAGCTCCCGCGCCATTGGCGACTGGCTGCTGGGTATGAATGCCACCCGGCTCTTTACCAAAAAATTTGCCCAGTCGAAAGTGGTGCTTTCGATCGGGCGGGTGCAAACGCCCACCCTGGCCATGATCGTACAAAGGCAAAAAGAAATCAATGCCTTTGTATCGGAAGAGTACTGGGAGTTGAAGACCCTGTACCGCGAAACGGAGTTCATTGCTACGATCGACCGCTTACGCAGCCAGGAAAAAGCAAACAAGGGCCTGGCTTACCTGAAAGAACATTTGTTCGAGATCATTGCATTTGAAAAGAAAGATGCCAAAGAGGGTAACCCGCGCCTGTTCGACTTGACGGCCCTGCAGGTGGAAGCCAATAAAAAATATGCTTATTCCGCCGATGAAACGCTGAAGCATATCCAAAACCTGTATGAGAAAAAGCTGGTGACTTATCCCCGTGTGGATACTACTTACCTGCCCGAGGACATGTACCCCAAAATCGAAGGTATTCTGCAAAGCATGGTTTATTATAAAGCGCTAACGGCCCCGGTGTTAGCGCAACCAATCCCAAAACCGAAGACGGTATTCGATGATAAAAAAGTAACGGATCACCATGCCATCATTCCCACCGACATATTGCCTGCGAATTTGTCGACCGAAGAAAAGCGGGTCTACGACCTGGTGGCCCGCCGCTTTATTGCCGCTTTTTACCCCGAATGTAAAGTGGCTAATACCGCCGTGATGGGCAAAGTGGGACAGGTGGTGTTTAAAGCCACGGGCAAGCAGGTGCTGGAAGCCGGCTGGCGCGATGTGTATGCCCACGAGGCCAAAGCCAAAAAAGACAAAGAAGGGGAGGAGGCGGAAAAGATCATGCCGGTATTTGAAGTAGGAGAGCATGGGCCGCACGAACCATGGATCCACCAGGGCAAGACCACACCACCCAAACCTTTTACCGAAGCCAGCCTCCTAAGGGCCATGGAAACAGCCGGTAAACAGGTGGAAGACGAAGAAATGCGCGAACTGTTGAAAGATAATGGCATCGGGCGCCCCTCTACCAGGGCCAATATTATTGAAACCCTTTTCAGCCGTAAATACATTGAGAAGAAAAAGAAAAACCTTTTTGCGACCCAAACGGGTATCGACTTAATTGATACGATCCAAAACGAATTATTGAAAAGTGCAGAGCTAACAGGGATCTGGGAACGCAAACTGCGCATGATTGAAAAAGGAAGTTACGAGCCGGCCTCCTTTAAACAGGAACTGATTGACATGGTAGTGGAGCTTACCAGGGAAGTAAAGATGAGTAGCGCCAAATCGATTAGTATCGCCCCGGAACCCATGGTAAAATCGGCACCTGCCGAAAAAAATGAAATACCCAAAAAGGAGAGCAAACCAAAGACCACTAAAGAACCCTTGTCCATAGAACAGTTGCATTGCCCGAAATGTAAAACGCATTTATTGAAGAAAGGGCATAGCGCCTATGGATGCGCCAATTACCATGCGTGCGGTTTTAAAATACCCTTTGAAATTCTGGGAAAGAAATTAAGTGATAAGCAAATCATTGACTTGCTGAGCAAGGGGAAAACCGGTAAAATAAAAGGATTAAAAATACCGGGCAATGATCAGGAAATCGAAGGAAAGCTGGTAATGGATGAAAGCTTCAATGTTGGGTTGGAGTGAGTGGGCGATGGTACCGGGTATTCTGCTTGGGCGCAAGGTTTTTGCTTCCTTCTTCTCAAACTTTTTCAACCGAAGAGGATATTAACGTCTAATTTTGTAGCAGGTTAGTGGCGCAGGGTTTTCAAGCGGATTCTCAAAGCAATCTTATGGCGGAGACCAACTATGTGGGCCCTTTTTCCCGCTTCGGATCCACCAGCAGAAAAGATGCCTGGTGGGTACAGCCTTTGCTTGTTTTTTTGGTGCTTTCTTCCTTTGTTGTTTATGCTACTTGGGCGGCCTTCCAGGGCAAGCACTACTTTTACGGGCCCTATCTTTCGCCGCTTTACTCACCGGAGCTTTTTGGTGATTCGCCACATAGCTGGTTCGGACCCCGGCCCGATTGGTGGCCCCAGTTCATACCCTGGTCACCGGCCCTGCTAATCCTGTGGGCCCCGGGACTGTTTCGCCTCACCTGCTATTATTACCGGGGCACCTATTATAAGGCCTTCTGGGCCGATCCGCCGTCGTGTACCGTGTCGGAGCCGCGCAAAACTTACCGGGGCGAGCATTCCTTTCCGCTGATCCTGCAGAACATTCATCGCTACTTTTTGTATATCGCTTTTTTCTTTCTTATCTTTCTTTCCTATGATGTGTGGAGAGCCCTGTGGTTCACTGATCCGGTTAGCGGTGAAAAAACCTTTGGCATCGGCATTGGAACCTTGGTTTTGGTGATCAATGTGGTGTTGTTGGGTGGCTATACACTCGGCTGTCATTCCTTGCGCCACCTGGTGGGTGGTATCAGGGATCGGCTTTCTGGGGCTCCCGTACGCAGAACCGCCTACCGCTGTGTCTCCTGCCTGAACCGGCGGCATATGATGTGGGCCTGGATGAGTTTATTGTGGGTGGCCTTTTCGGATGTCTATGTGCGCCTGTGTTCTATGGGGGTATGGACGGATTGGAAAATTATATAAGGGAAGCTGCAAGCTTGTTTGCTCCTGGGTTTATCCCTTACAAAGTATAAAACCTGATTGAAGCTGATATTTGATCAATGCCTTCTTACGATACCCATACCTACGATGTTCTGGTCATTGGCGCCGGTGGTGCCGGTCTTCGGGCAGCCATAGAAGCTTCTGCTCACGGTGTTTCTGTGGGACTGGTGTGTAAGTCACTTCTCGGAAAAGCACACACTGTGATGGCCGAGGGTGGTATTGCCGCAGCCCTGTCCTATGTGGATGACCGTGACAACTGGAAAGTACACTTTGCCGATACGATGCGCGGCGGGCAATACCTCAATAACGGACGCATGGCCGAACTCCACGCCAAAGAGGCTCCCGAACGGGTGCTTGAATTGGAGGCATGGGGCGCTCTGTTCGACCGCACTAAAGACGGACGAATCTTGCAGCGCAACTTCGGTGGACATAAATACCCACGGTTGGTGCACGTAGGTGACCGCACGGGACTGGAAATGATCCGCACCCTGCAAGATCATGGCATTTACCAGGGCATCGCTGTACATATGGAATGTACCATCACGACACTTTTGAAAGAAGAAGGTCGTGTAGTAGGTGCCTTTGGATACGAAAGAGAAAAAGGACGGTTCCTTGTGTTTTTTGCCAAAGCCGTCATCCTGGCTACTGGCGGCATTGGCCGGGCTTACAAGATCACAAGCAACAGTTGGGAATATACTGGAGATGGTCATGCGCTGGCTTTTCATGCCGGGGCCGAACTGATGGACATGGAATTTGTGCAATTCCATCCTACGGGGATGATCTGGCCGCCCAGTGTCCGGGGTATCCTGGTCACGGAAGGTGTTCGAGGCGAGGGCGGCATCCTGCTCAATAACCAGGGCCGGCGTTTTATGTTTGATGATATTCCTGCCTTGTACGTCAACCAGACCGCTGATAATGAAGAAGAAGGCTGGCGCTATACACAGGGTGACAAAAATGCAAGACGGCCACCGGAGCTGCTCACCCGCGACCATGTGGCGCGGTGTATTGTCCGCGAGATCAAAGAAGGAAGGGGCACTGCCCATGGTGGCGTGCTGCTGGATATTTCCTGGATCAAAAAAAAGCTTCCGCACGCCGAAGACCATATCCGGAAAAAATTGCCAGGTATGTATCACCAGTTTCTGAAGCTGGCGGATATTGACATTACCCGACAACCCATGGAAGTGGGGCCAACCACTCATTACATCATGGGCGGGATCCGAGTGGATGCCGACACCCAAATGGCCACGGTACCCGGGCTGTTTGCCGCCGGCGAATGTGCCGCAGGATTGCATGGAGCCAACCGCCTCGGTGGCAATTCCCTTTCCGACTTGTTGGTGTTTGGAAAGCGGGCTGGGGAGTATGCCGCCCAATTTGCCAAAGAAAACAAAAGCGTTACCATAAGCGGGGAACACCTCGATCAATATTCCCGAGAGGCTCTGCGTTATTTTGAAACGGAGGGGGCTGACAACTCCTTCCAAGTTCAAGCTGATCTGCAGGACATGATGCAGGACCTGGTGGGTATCGTACGTAATGAGGCCGACATGCTGCGGGCTGTGGAAGAACTAAAAAAGTTAAAGGAAAGGGCTGCCAACGTGCGGGTCACAGGCAACCGCGAATTCAACCCGGGCTGGCATACGGCGCTGGACCTGCAAAACCTCCTCACCGTATCGGAAGCCGTCACGCTGGCGGCCCTGGAGCGGAAAGAAAGTTTGGGGGCGCATTTCCGGGAAGACTACCCGGATAGGGACGAAAAAAGCGGTAAATTTAATATCGTGATCAGGAAGAGTGAAGAGGGTTGGATGGAGCTCAGGCAGGAGGCGCTTCCGGAACTACCTGCTGAATTGCAACACATCATAAATGAGATGAAATGAGCCTTAAAAATTTTCGAACAAATTCATACCAATAGCGATGAATCCCGCCTATGGTGGGATCATGTGGCCAAAAAACAATAAAAATTAACACATAAAATTATGCCCTCAGCAACCTTTCAGGTACAAAGGGGGGGCGCCGGTGGGGGAAGGCTGGAAACTTATACCACCGAAGTCGCCGAAGGCATGGTGGTGCTGGATGCCGTGCTGCAGATACAGGCCGAACAGGCGCCTGATCTGGCCGTGCGGTGGAATTGCAAAGCAGGCCGTTGTGGTTCCTGCTCAGCCGAAATCAATGGAATGCCCAAACTCATGTGCATGACCCGGCTCAGCGATCTCCCCCCCGGCAAGCCCATACTGCTGCAACCCATGAAAGCCTTTCCCCTGATCAAAGACTTGGTGACCGATGTGTCCTGGAATTTCCGGGTAAAGAAAATGATCAAAAAATTCAAACCCCGGCCACCCGACGCCGCCGACGGTACCTGGCGCATGGCGCAGGAAGATGTGGACCGGGTGCAGGAGTTCCGCAAATGCATCGAATGTTTTTTATGCCAGGACGTATGCCATGTGCTCCGCGAACACCACCTCTTCGAGGAGTTTATTGGTCCCCGCTTTTTTGTGCATGTGGCTTCTTTGGAAATGCATCCTCTCGACGTAGAGGACCGCAGGGAGGAATTAAAAAAAGCGGATGGCATCGGCTACTGTAACATCACCAAGTGCTGCACCCAGGTTTGCCCGGAAGACATCCATATTACCGACAATGCCATCATTCCACTCAAGGAAAGGGTGGTGGATAAATTTTATGACCCTCTGAAACGGTTGTTTGGGAGATGGCGAGGCAAGAAATAAGGGGTATTATGGCAGATGTACGATTTAGATTTTAGACTGGCGCTTGTACCTCCAATCACCATTCACACTAATTATTCACGTTCTAAAACATGCTATATGTTGCAACTCAAAAAGATTTCAAAGGAAAGCATACCGGCTGCGCTGGAAAAAGCAGAACGGTACCGGTTTCTCAATGAACCTGCGCTGGCAGAAAGCATTTGCTCCGACATCCTGGAAGCAGACCCGCAGAATACTCGTGCTGTGGTCATCATGCTCTTAGCTATAACGGATCAATTTGGTTCTTCTTCGGAAGGTCTGAGTCAGGCCAAACAGTTGCTGCCCCGGCTATCCAATGTATATGAGCGTTATTACTACGAGGGCATCATTTGCGAACGGAAAGGAAAAACGGCTTTCGACAAAAACGTTCCTGATGCCGGCTTCACTGCCTTTGAATGGCTCCGTGATGCAATGGACTGTTATGAGAAAGCAGAAGCTGTCCGCCCGACAGGTAACGATGATGCCATCCTGCGCTGGAATACTTGCGCCCGCCTGATCATGCGTCATCATCTGGAGCCAAGAACGGCCGATTTTGTAGAAACCCAGTTGGAATGATGAAGAGAGCACTGTCTGGCCGGGATCTTCGCTTTAGAAGCATCCGATCAACAATCAGGTTTCCGTGTTTTGTACAACCGATACAGCAGCCTATATAATCGCTTATACGGACAATTTTCAAAAGTTTTCCAACAGCCGGCTGTTAAGTTGCTATGCAGGGGTTGCGCTTTTTGAGCATAGTATTGGCACCAATATCCGAGGTAAAAGCAGAGTAAGCGATTATGCCAATAAAAAAAGCTAAACAACATAACAAAGAACTCAAAGAGGATTATCAAAGAAGAGTAGCAGAAGGAAAAAGTTAGATGAGTACACTAAATTCCCGGATCGCCCATTCTCGAACCTCTCCATTGCTTCACCGGAAAACCTTACGATTGAATCTTTAGCATATAGCAAGCTCCGGCCAATTATTATCAGCGCTGTTGCATAAAGGCAGGCTTGTAATGCAAGCCTGCCTTTATGCAATTTCAGATATTGGGTATGTATTAGCTTTAGTTCAATAGCTAATCATTATCTTTTGTTTGTTCACTCATATCTGTCGCCTGGTTTGATCTATTACCAATACTATTTTGTGCTGTAGATCCACTCCTGATCTCGGTATGTCTAATTTGTCCGCCTAAATGTGCTGTTTGCGCTAACAAGCCACCTGATGAAAATGCCAAAAGCAAAACAACACCTTTTATGATCTTGGCAACTGCACTCCTCTTAAATAAGAAAAGCCCAATGAATGCTCCTAAACCTGCAACTGCCATACTAATCATGGCCATTTTAGCAATTTCTTCATGCCTTTCAATGATGGTTTCTGAAACGCCAGGAAGCCGTTCCACTAGTTCTTCAGTACCCTCACCACTCAAATACACCGGTATGGCTGCCAATCCGGCTATGAATAAAATAAAATAGGCGGTCTTAACAAGAGCGTTATTTTTTTTAATAAGGGAAACAATTAATATAACAAGTCCTGTCAATGATAAGATCACAGGCACATGTGTTAACGCTAAATGAATTTGTGCGCTATTCATAAACTAAAATTTTAGGTTTGTAAATTCTGATAGAAAGCAAAATAGTTAGCTTATGAAATCCTGAGGAGGGTGAAAAATGCTGTGAAAAATCTGGGGTAAATGGTGTAATTCATTCAGTAAGTAATATTTATTCAATACACTTTTAAATGACCTTTGGGGAAGTGCAGTTGAAGAAACAATTGCAATAATGGGCGGTTGTGATATAGACGAAAGAAATGGAAGCTTGCTGTCTTCTTTTTGGTCCTGATCCTGGTGACTCCTTGAATAATGATCTTTTAAAAAACCAATGAATGATAAAGCGTTATTCTGTTGGTGGTGCTTACTATAATGTTCAAACAGGAAAGGCAGCTTCAATAGTTGTCCCAGTTCCGTTTGGGTTACAGAAAAAATGAAAAGTAAACATATGGTTAATGCCTTTATCATATGTGGTTACGTTCAATTTACGACACCGGCTGTTGCTTTTGTATGATTTCGATCTTTTTGCGGTTAAATATTTGTAAAAGTCAATGTATCTTACTGGTCACCTGACTGTACTGCAATAATTAACTCTTATGAAATGAAAAATAACAATATTCAAACCGAAGTAGATGCCGCTTATCTCTATCAAAAGCTAGCAGAGCATGAAACAGATGACACAATTGCCAATGTATTCCGGCAAATGAGCGACATTGAAAAAGGCCATGCTTTAGCTCTTGCCAGGAAAAGCAATATAAATAGTGAGCAATTATTGCAGCCTTCCTGGAGGGCAAAAACGTTGAACATCATTGGGAAAATATTTGGGTATGATTATGTTTTGGGTGTACTAATGGAGACTGAGAAAAGTATTTCCAATGCAATGATCGCCACAAAGAAAAGGAACCATCAGTCCATCTCTGGTACAGAAACCACCCATGTAAGCATTCTCCGGTCCATTCTTGAAAAAGAGGGAAAGGTGAGCGGAGCGCAAATCTCCAAATTTGAGAAGAGGCACCGTTCTGTTGGTGGCAATGCCATTAGGGCTGCTGTTTTAGGCGGTAATGATGGGTTGGTTTCCAATTTTTCTTTGATCATGGGCGTTGCCGGCGCTACAGCAGGGCAGCAAGGTGTTTTGTTGGCGGGCATTGCGGGGATGCTGGCCGGTGCCTTGTCTATGGCCTTGGGTGAATGGATATCGGTAAAAAGTTCACAGGAATTATATGAAAACCAGATGCAGATCGAAATGGAGGAAATTGAAACTGATCCCGAAGGAGAGCTGAAAGAATTAGCTTTGATTTACATAGCCAAGGGCCTTCCTGAGCAACAGGCCTACAGGATGGCCGCAGATCAAATGAAAGATAAGCAGCTTGCTCATGAAGTTTTGGTGCGAGAAGAGCTAGGCATTAACCCGGAAGAACTCAAGGGGTCTGCCCTAGAAGCAGCTGTTTACTCTTTCATCTTATTTTCCATAGGTGCTGTCATTCCTGTCTTACCATTTATGTTTACAGGCGGTATGAAGGCGGTGTTGATCAGTGTTGTTTTAAGTGCTTCAGGACTTTTTTTAATTGGGGCTGCAATCACCTTGTTTACAGGCAGAAGGGTTCTTTATTCAGGTCTAAGACAAGTGCTTTTTGGCATATCAGCAGCAGCTATCACCTTTTGCATTGGTAAACTGATTGGAGTTTCTATTTCATGATCATTCGCGCAGCAGAGAATAAGATTACTGGCGTGACCCAAGTCACGATTCTTTTTCTTGCTTCCATTGATATTTGCAAAAACGAAAATCAATGGAGCGTTTTGGATATGTTGCATCAGCTTTGGTAGGTATTTCATTAGGTCTTATTGGCGGAGGAGGTTCTATACTTACTGTTCCGGTAATGGTTTACCTTTTTGGTCTGCACCCCCTGCTAGCTACTTCTTATTCGCTGTTTATAGTAGGTTCTACCAGCCTTGTAGGTGCAATCAACAATTATCGTAAGGGTTTAGTCAATATCAGGGCAGCACTTTATTTTGGTGCAGCTTCCATCATTACTGTTTTTATTACCCGTAAGTTTCTCATTCCCCTCATTCCCAAAAATATAGTTACCATTGGCGGCTTTACCATTACAGAATCGCTGCTTACCATGGTGCTCTTTGCAGTTTTGATGCTGCTGGCATCAGTGAACATGATAAAGGATCGCCGAGAAAAAGCTCCGGAAAAAGAGTGCATGGACTGTGTCAGATTCTTCAAACTGGTTGGTTATGGTGTATTGATTGGTCTGATTACCGGGCTTTTGGGAGCCGGTGGCGGCTTTTTACTGATTCCTGCCCTGGTCTTTCTGATTAAAATGCCTATGAAAAGGGCTGTAGGTACCTCACTGCTCATTATAGCATTGAATTCTTTAATGGGTTTTGCTGGTGACATTGGTCACTTTCAAATCAACTGGTCCTTTTTGATCTTTATTAGTTTGATTGCTATAGCCGGCATCTTTGTCGGAGGTCTTCTGAGTAAAAAAATACCTGGTGAAAAGTTGAAAAAGGGTTTTGGATGGTTTGTGCTCATCATGGGTATATACATCATCGTTAAGGAAGTATTTCTAAAAAGTTAACGTCTATCAATATAGTAAATGTCGTGACTCATATCACGAAATAAGGCGGACACAATCATCAATTTTGCACAACGAAAAACAAACGATAAATATGAAAATAGAGCAGATATATACAGGTTGTTTAGCACAAGGTGCTAACTATATTGAGAGTGAAGGTGAAGCGGTAGTCATTGATCCGCTCAGAGAAGTGGAGCCTTATCTTCAGAAAGCTGAAAACAACAATGCAAAAATCAAGTATGTTTTCGAAACGCACTTTCATGCAGATTTTGTATCCGGCCACGTAGACCTTTCAAAGAAAACTGGCGCTCCGATTATATATGGACCAAATGCCAATCCAAGCTTTAAAGCTCATATAGCAGCAGACGGAGAAGAATTCAAGGTAGGTAAAATAACGTTTAAGGTATTGCATACCCCTGGTCACACTATGGAAAGCACCTGTTATTTATTTAAAGACGAAAGTGGAAAGGAAGTGGCTTTGTTCTCTGGTGATACCTTATTCATCGGTGATGTAGGCTGGCCTGACTTGGCCCAGAAAGCAGCCCACATGACAAAGGAAGAATTAGCAGGTACTTTATTCGATTCTTTGAGGTTTAAGGTTATGACTTTGCCGGATGAAATTGTCGTTTACCCGGCTCATGGTGCAGGCAGTGCCTGTGGCAAGAACATAAGTAAGGAAACTACCGATACCCTGGGGCATCAGAAACAAACCAACTATGCTCTACGGGCCAATATGACCAGGGAAGAATTCATCAAGGAAGTTACCACTGGGTTAACACCGCCTCCATTATATTTCCCACTGAACGTCATGCTTAACAAGCAAGGTTATGAAAGCATAGACGAAGTGATGAAGAGGGGGCAGCATGCACTTGATCCGGATGAATTTGAAGCTGCAGCCAATGAAACTGATGCTATTCTATTAGATACCAGAAATCCTCAAAGCTTTGCCAGGGGCTATATTCCTAACTCTATCAATATTGGTATTGATGGGAACTTCGCCCCTTGGGTAGGTGCTCTGATTCCCGATATCAAGCAACAGATCCTGATTGTGGCAGATGAAGGCAGGGAAGGGGAAGTAATCACACGTCTGGCTAGAGTAGGGTACGATTATACCATAGGGTATTTGAATGGTGGAATCAAAGCATGGAAAGCCGCTGGAAAAGAAATAGACACCATTCAGTCGGTTTCAGCAGAGGAATTGGCTCATCGTATACTGGGAGAGCCTGTTCATATTCTGGATGTGAGAAAAGAGGGCGAGTACATCAGTGAACATGTAGACGGAGCAGAAAATGCACCTTTGGATTACATCAATGAAATCATGGTACAACTCGATAAGGATAAAACTTATTTCGTGCATTGTGCTGGTGGGTACAGGTCCATGATCTTCACTTCAATTTTAAAAGCAAGGGGTTTTGAAAACTTAATTGATGTGCAGGGAGGATTTAAAGCTATCAAAGAATCTGGGCAGTTGTCCGTTACAGATTATATATGTCCTACTAAACTCAATAAAAAATAAATAGTAGCGTGACAAGTATCACGAACCCTCTTCTCTTCAGTGGTCACCTTTGCATTCAAAATTAAAAACAATGATTGAGCTATTGAAACAACCCTGGCCATGGTATGTCGCGGGAGCTTTTGTAGGCTTGACAGTGCCGGCCTTATTAATATTAGGCAACAAGCACTTTGGCATTTCAGCTAATCTTCGGCATGCCTGTGCAGCCTGCCTGCCTGCAAACATCAAATTCTTTAAATACGACTGGAAAAAGGAAATATGGAACTTCTTTTTCGTAGGCGGTATCCTGCTTGGTGCATTTCTTGCCACTCAGTTCTTATCCAGTCCTGATCCAATACAGGTAAGTCCAAAACTTGTAGAAGAACTTAAAGGTTATGGCATCAATGATTACAGTCAGATGATTCCGTCCCAGATTTTCAGCTTTGAAAGCCTGTTTTCCCTCAGAGGCTCGGTGCTTTTAATTGGAGGTGGTTTACTGGTAGGTTTTGGCTCCCGGTATGCAGGTGGCTGCACCAGTGGTCATTCTATAATGGGACTAAGCGATCTGCAAAAACCTTCCCTCATTGCAACCCTCAGTTTTATGGTGGGCGGTTTTATTATGGCTAACCTGCTTTTACCTTTTATAATGAAACTATAACTCTGGAACTATAACATTTAATATCATAAAAATACTAATGTAATGATTGACACTTCTCATCAACATAAAGCTCATCAACCCATAGCATTGGAACAACTTCCTGATATTGACTACGAAGTGCGTGCTCAGGATACTATATGTGTCAATGAATCTCATTTACAACACAAATGGTATCATAACATCAAATACGCTATAATTAAGTGCTGTTGCAGGTACTTGGGTATATGGCTACTTCAGAGAAAGACTGCCGCATTAATGAACTTATCAGGTGTTGTTGCCGGGAGGGGTTAGTACAGCCTTCCGAACTTCTTCAAACAGCTGGCCAGCTTTGAACTTTTACGCAAACGCCTCCTGCTGGATTCCCCACTTTCGGCAAGCCGCAAACCGTTCACTTCAATTAATTTTGTTTTATAAACGTAATTGGACGATCAACTGTTGCCATGTAAAAGATTGCGCTGTAAATATAGTCACATACCCTTTTTTCACCCTTTATGTTAATTAATGCTGCCACGTCTTCGGGTGTATGATATTGCGGATGCCCACCGGTATGCAATCCTAACACCGAAATATTCTTTTTATAGAAAGACACATGATCAGAGCCTCCCACCTCTCCCGCATGTACCACCGGGTTTAAATTAAATTGAGGGCCCAAATTTTTCATCAACTCCATACCTCCATCAAATGTTCCGGCACCACCCATATAAATTTGATTTTCCCCATTCAAGCGGCCTACCATATCCATATTGATCATCAGTTTGATTTTTTCTAAAGGAACCGGAGGATGATTGGTAACATATTTAGAACCTAAAAGTCCCTGTTCTTCGGCACCAAAAGATATAATGAGAATACTGCGCTTTAATTGCTTTCTGTTGGCGCTTAACTTTTCAGCAATCTCAAGCAAGGCTGCAGTGCCACTGGCATTATCATCGGCGCCATGATGAATGGCTATGGTATCCTTCTTGGAAGAAGGTCCGCCCATGCCCAAATGATCATTGTGGGCACCAACAACAATGTATTCTTCTTTTAATTTGGAATCAGCCCCTTCAATTAATCCGATCACATTCCATGTTTTTACAATCGGTGTATCGGTTGCTCCCTTAGGAACTTTAAGTTTGGCTTCAAAAGGTTGAAGATAAGTTCCTTTTATAGTGGCCAAACCGGCATTTTTAAATTGTTTGGAGATGTATTTAACCACTTTCCAATTTCCCTTCGTTCCCGGAAAGCGACCTTTGTTTTTATCAGAGGCCAAAAAATCAATATGATCTTTTATTTCTTTTTCTGTAATTTCTGTCTGGGCAAACAGAGGTTTAACAAAGAGTATAAAAGCCAGGCAAATCAAAATTCTCATGCCGCGAAAATAGTAAACAGTAATTAGTAAACTGTTAATAGTAGATAAAAACCATAAGCAGTAATTATTCATTTCAAGTATCAAATCTTACTAAACCCTATAGATATCTAGGAGCTAATTTCTTAACCATCTTCCTGGGATGTCTTGAGCTTCGGTGTTTCCCTTACCATATTTTAACTCGAGTTTGAAGCCGCCACCTCCTTCTATGAAAGCAAGCCTGAGGGGATACTGGCCTTTTTGCAAAGCCACTTGTCCTGTTTTTTGAATGGCAGAATGAAGTCCATCATTATTCACTACTTCTTTGTCACCTATGTAAAGTATACCTCCATCATCACAGGTCAGGTAAAAACTATAGATGCCTGTTTCCGGTATTTGGATATATCCTTCATACTGAAGTCCGAAGGAAGGAGCCGTGATTGAAGAGGGTACAATGAAATCTTTTGATACAAAAATGCTATCAGGATCTTGCCCATCTAATAGAGTGGCCGATTTAAAGTATTTTTTATAATATGAAGTTTTTAATCCCTCTTTATTCGTTTGTACAACTACTGGTTTTGCAAACGTTTCTTTTCTGTATTGGATGGTATAAATTTCCCCTCTTACGCCTTGCTCATTAAATGCGGCCATTTTTATTGTCAGAGGCTTTGTGATTGTATATCGCCCGGGTAAAACCGGAGATGTAGCAGCTGGTATACTGCCATCAAGTGTATAGCGGACATTTAGTGTAGGCAGCTCTTTTTGAACCTGTAAAATGGCTTTATCTGTAAAGACATTTTGTTGTGTAAAGCCGGTAAGGTCTGGCTGGCGGTAATTTATTTTTAAAGCATCCAGGCGAGGGTAATGTTTGATGAGTCTTCCGCGATAGGACGTATAATCGAGTTGTTTGCTCCATAAACGTTCGGCAAGAGCTGTCATTCTCGGCATGTACATAAAATCAGCTCTTTTTTCAGAAGGAATGTATTCTGTCCAAATGTTGGCCTGTGCACCCATGATGAACTTTGCTTCGTTTGCGTTCAAGGCAGCAGGTACGACATTAAAGCTGTAAATATTTTTCAGGGAATGAATATCTGGTGGATAATCAAAATATAAAGGATTGCCTGGTGTCATGATCACATAATTGCCGCTCTTTGCTGCTTTTACCGGTGCCTCAGGAACCCAGCTTTGCCAATACATTACATAAGCCGTTTTGCTAACACCACCTTCCAAGATTTCATCCCAGCCAATGAGCTTTTTCCCTTTTGAATGGAAAAATTTTTCCATACGTTTTACGAAATAGCTTTGCAAATCTTCCGGACTTTTCAGGCCCTCCTTTTCCATCAACTCTTTGCATGCCTGCGCATTCATCCAGGTTTTTCTGTCCACTTCATCTGCTCCCAGGTGCACATATTCAGAAGGGAAGAGTTCAAAAATTTCATTGAAAACGTCTTCCGCAAATGCAAAGGTGCTTTCCTTGCATGGGCAAATTGGTGTAGAAAACAGTGCTCCCCATTGACTGCCACCTTCACAGGATAGATTGGGATAAGCATATATGGCGGCCATCATATGTCCAGGCATATCTATTTCAGGAATAATATCGATATGCCTGGATGTTGCATAAGCTACCAGCTCTTTGATTTGCTCCTGTTTATAAAATCCTCCATACAATGTTTTGCCATTCTTGTGTATGATATGCATCGTATCAATTGCCATATCAGGATTTTCTTTTGCCAATTTCATACATGCCGAATCCTGATTATTGAATGTTCGCCATGCACCCTCTTCGGTTAATTTTGGATATTTTTTGATCTCAATCCGCCAACCCTGGTCATCAGTAAGATGCAGGTGGAGTTTGTTCATCTTATATAAGGCCATAACATCCATGAACTTTTTCAGATAGTCGATGGAGAAGAAATGTCTTGATACATCCAAATGCATTCCACGCCAGTGATATACCGGTTCATCCTGAATTTCCAATGTCGGTAAACTAATTGCTTTTTTGGTTGTGTTATTTGTTTCAACATTATAGGGCAGTAATTGTCTTATCGTTTGCAAGGCACGGTATATGCCAGTATTTGTTTTCGCAGTAATGAGGATGGTTTCTGGTTTTATAGAAAGATAATAACCTTCTTCATTTGATAAATTGTTGTCTTGTTGCAGGTTGATGGTACCCTTAGCCTGGAGCTTGGTTTCTTTTATGGAGTAGCCGCTTGCATTTCGCAATAATTCCTTTAGAAAGCTTACTTCTCTTTCGAAGATGTTATCGGCGTTTATTTGTGTATGTTCATTAATTATGAAAGAGCCTTTACCTGGTTTGAGATATGATGGATAAGGTATGATTGGATAATCAGTTATTTGCTGAGCTGTGCTATTTGTTACAACAAATACGGAACAAATCATTAGCAATAAAAGCATTAATGTTCTCATGGTAAAAGCCTATGGTTGGCGTGCAAGTTATTGATTTGATGTCTATGCTGGGCAGAAAGCCTGCAACTCCTAACTTCTAACCCCTAACTGTTTACTCCCGACTCCATTTCTCCCGGCGAGCCAGCTCAGCACAAAGCTAAAAAATCCGGTTAACTCCAACAGGGTGTGGTTGTGACAATTGTAGAGGTACCTACATGGAATTCTACTTTTCATTTTTAATCAAATAGATGCGAAAGAACCCTCTATAAAAAACATATCAATTTCTCCTTTATTCTTTGCCAGTATTTTTCCTCTGTGAACACATTTGAATTTGTCTTTTACTAATTCATAAGTACTACCACTAATGTTTATCTTTCCGGCTTCTGAATTTTGTTCCATTCGCGCAGCAACATTCACGGTATCACCCCAGATATCGTAAGCATATTTTTTTACGCCTACTATTCCGGCAACTACGGGTCCGGTGTGAATTCCAATGCGCATTTCAAATGGAATTTCACCTTTCGATTCCTTTTCTTTTTTACGCTCCAGCATAAAGTTGCGTATTTCAATGGCTGCACTTACCATATCGGTGGCATGTGTGAAACTGGAAATAGGCAGTCCACTTGCACAGATGTAAGCATCGCCGACAGTTTTAATCTTCTCAATCTTGTATTTCTGTACCATTTTGTCAAAAGCGCTGAAACAATAATCCAGTTCAGCTACTAATAATTCCGCGCTTATATTTTGACTTACACGGGTAAAGTCTTTAAAATCGGTGAACATAACCGTTACCATGCTGAAGGTTTTTGGCATGGAACGCCCGTTCAGTTTTATTTCATTCGCCACTTCATGCGGAAGGATATTGAGCAGCAATTCATCGCTGCGCTTTTTCTCCTTCTTTATTTTGTTGCGCTGGCCCAGGAACAACATTGCAAAGAGCAGAACAACGGCAAAGCCACCTACAAAGCCGTTTCGTAGCAGCTTTTGTCTCTGCAGCTCTTTTTTTGTCACGGCCTGCTCTGCTCTTGACTGAGTTTCTTTTTTGTCAAACTCGTACTGCATTTTCTGCTGTACTATTTTCTCAGTGTTTTCTTTGTTGGCAATACTGTCGCGATATACAATGTACATCTTGTAATACGCATAGGCATCTTTATAATTACCTAAGGCGCTGTCAGCAGCGGCAAGGCTCAGGTAAGAATCCTGTATCGTAGTTTTAATTCCGATCTCTTTTGCAAGTTGCAGGCCCTTCATCAACCATTCCATTGCTTCGCGTGCTTTACCGTCTTCCAAGTGTGCAGTTCCGATATTGGTGTATGAAACGGCAATACCTTCTTTATCACCAATTTCCTCTTGTATATTTAATGCGGCAAAATAATTTTTCAATGCCTCGACATATTTCTGCTGGTTTTTGTAAACTACTCCGATGTGGTTGTAAGCTAAAGCGACTTCGTTTTTATCTCCAAGCTCTTCATACATTTTCTTGGCTTCAAAATAATTTTTCAGTGCCTCAGCATAATTGCCTCGTTCGAAATAGATAATTCCAATGTTAAGAAATGAACCGGCAATGCCTCTTTTGTCTCCGTTCGCTTCGCGAATTTTTTTCGCAGCAACATGATTTTTCAACGCTTCGTCATAATTGCCCATATCGGTATATATAAGCGCAATGTTGTTATATACGCTGCCAATTGCTCTTTTATCACCGGCTTCCTCAAATGCTTTCAGCCCGGTAAAATAATTTTTCAATGCCTCCGGATAATTACTCATTTCATAATGATTAATCCCAATGTTGACATAAATTTTTGCCGTTGTTAATTTGTCGGTGCTGAAGGCAAGTGCTTTTGATAAGTATAACTGCGACTGGTCATAGCTTCCCAAGTTATTATATGCCTGGCCTAACCTTAAATATGCTGAGGCAGTGCCCCTGGTATAATTCAATTTTTCGGAAAGATCTTTTGCCAGGGTGGCATAGTAGATAGTTGTGTCGGTATTGCTGTACAATAATTCATAAGAGAGGGCATTCAGAATATTTACTTTATTGGTATCCTCGCCAGCAGTTTTTAAAATTACCTGGAGAGAATCAATAGTATTGTTCTGCGCTGCAGAGATATGCTGCAATGCAAGCACCAAACTAAAAAGAAGAATACTTTTTTTCATATTCAGAATTACTGGATAAGGAAATACAAGATGGTTTAACAGGGACGGAGTCTTGAAGGTTGTGGAAATTAAGATAGGAAAATTCTATAATATTTGCAAAATGGAACTTAATAATTTTATAATAGCAAGATTGGCAAACTTTGAAAGGTTTCAATAATAGATATTTGTTCTAGAAAGCCAAACAAATGCAGACCCTCAAACCGAGCGCGACAAACTGGATAGAGAAACTTTAAATACTGTGAAACTAATAGATGTTCTATGGTTTGAAAAAGGTACCAGCAATGTAATTGCAGCCTTTGAGGTGGAGAAAAGTACAAGCATTTATTCAGGTATCTTACGGTTAACAGATTTGTGTTATTCCATTGCTGAAAGCGATAACGTCTTTTACCTGGTTGTACCCGAAAAAAGAGAGAAAGATGTAATACTTCAACTCTCCAGGCCTGCCATCAAAAACATTCATACACCTATAAAATATATACTTTTTTCTGAATTGAGGCAGCATTGCGATGCTTTGTGCAGGTTTGGTGATAGCCACAAGATTATGGAAAAAATTGCCCGCTCGGTTTAGTTACTGAAATCATCAAAAGACCTGATAGTCGTTATCTATTTTGGAAAAATCAATACTTACCTTAAAAGTAAGTATCGTCGGTGGTGATATTTTCTTTTGGTTGACCGTTTTCATGACAGCCATAGCAGGCAAACTGCTGAATTTGAAGTGCGGCACCATGGTTTTGGATCTGGGGAACAATTAACAAAATTATGTGGCGGAACATTGCGTGGTATAACGCAACATCTCGACTATATTAATCAGCTTGGATGTACTGCCATTTGGTTAAGTCCCGTTTTCAAAAACAATCCTGAATCGTATCATGGTTATGCTATTGAAAATTATTTGGAGGTAGATGAACGTTTTGGAACTAAAGCTGATCTGGAAGAACTGGTGGATAAAGCTCATAGCTATGACATGCGGGTGTTTCTCGATATTGTATTACACCACAGTGGCAACAACTGGGGCTATGCAGAAGGGAAGGAATATTTTTATAATGGTGGACTGGAGTTTCCTTTTGGACAGTGGAGATACCCTGACAAGCCTGTTGTACCCATTGAGCTGCGCAATCCTGCTTTGTATAGCCGTAAAGGCCAGATCAAAAATTTCGATGCTTATCCTGAAACCCGTGAAGGAGATTTCTTTACCCTTAAAGCTTTCAGGAGCGATGAATCCTGGGAGGCCATATATGTACAGCAAATCCTAACAGCGATTCATTGTTATTGGATCCGGGAAACAGATGTGGATGGTTTTCGCTTGGATGCCGTAAAGCATATGGGAGCATTAGCTATCAGCCGCTTTTGTTCCAATATACGTGAGTATGCTTATTCGCTTGGTAAGAGAAACTTTTTCCTGTTTGGAGAAGTTGTGGGAGCTGATGACGTTTGCAACCTTTATGTAGGCCCTAAAACACTCGTCACCTATAATGATCAAAACATCTATTATGGCCTGAATTCTGTACTTGATTTTCAATTGTATTTTTTATTGGAAGGTGTCATCAAAGGAAAAGATTCTCCTGGAAGGCTCATAGACAGGTATGTACAGCTACAAAAAAATGCAATAGAGCGTGGAGAATATGGTGAATTCCTTATCACCTTTATTGACAACCATGACCAGATCGGCTTCGACTTTAAAAAGCGCTTTGGGAATAATGCCGCTCCTGAACAGATTATAGCAGGCATAGCTTTCCTGTTATGTGCTTTAGGTACCCCTTGTATTTATTATGGAACCGAACAGGGCTTTGATGGTTGTGGCGAAAATGATAGTGCAATTAGAGAATGCATGTTTAACCTGGAAGATAAAAATACCAACCTCCTAAATACACAATCCGCAATTTACCAGGCCATTGCTGCTATCGCCAGATTCAGAAATGAAAGCAATGTGCTACGGTTTGGCCGAATGTTCGTTCGTGAACTTTCCAATGATGGCATACACTTTCATCTACCTAATTGCCATAAATGCACGCTGGCTTTTTCCAGGGTATTGTTTGATCAGGAGGTTGTATTTATTTATAATTCATCCAATAGTGAAGCAAAAGAAGAATGCATTTTAATAGATGGTCAACTGAATAAAACCCGGAACCTTATGAAAACTGTATATGGTAATAAATGCCATGTGCCTATACATCATTGTGATCAACCAGGTATCGAAATCAGTTACATAAAACTTCACTTAGATCCTATTGAGTTAGTCATTTTGAAAAACTTTTAGTGCATTAAACTCATCATCTTACAATTGAATGTTAGCAACTTAATCTGTTTCAATTCTACCTTGGAAACTAAATCTGGTAGTTTTTATAGTCACATTTAAATTTTGTAATTATAATTTTTAATTATTTGTATTTCAATTAGTTAGGTTTAAACATTTTCAATTATTGTATCTTATTTAATAGGTCAGAATAAAATATAACTTTTTGCAAAATTCTGTAATGTTCAAATCTAGGTTATCGTTTACTTTTGCCTTTAAAAGAATGTTTGTCTAAACTTTGATCTGAAGAATCAAATATCCATTTATCCGGTTTCTTTAAGCATAACTTTTACCCTTTTGAAAAAGTTTTTAGTTACCATATTAGCAATTTTGTATTTCGTAGCTTCCACAGGAGCTACGGTGCACATACATTATTGTATGGGTGAAATGGTTTCCTGGAAACTATGGCATAAAGTAGACCCAAAGAAAAAATGCTCCAAGTGTGGAATGACCAATAAAAAGGGTTGCTGCGAAGACAAACATCAATCCTTAAAGATTGAAAAAGATCAGGTTGCGCCGATACCAAAGTTTGAATATACAGATCTGCAAATTCATGTTGCAGCGCCAACTTATTCCGATTCACCTTCTGCAGTCATACCTTCTTTTGCAATTACAAATCCCAACGCCCACGCACCACCGCGAACAGGTAAAGTGGCCGCTTTTATACGCAACCGCGTTTTCCGTATTTAAATCTTTCTCTTTGATTGAGCCGGACAATACATGTCTGGCTAAAGGCATCTCTATTTGCCTTATTTCCACCTTTTAATGTTGATTATAATCTCGCTTTAGAGCTATTAAAGAATAGCTTAATAATACATAGAATAATGGTACATCGAATTATAGAATGGTCTTTACGCAACCGGTTTATTGTACTGGTGCTGACGGCAGCTTTGTTCGTCTGGGGCTTCCTCAGTGTTCGTAAAAATCCCATTGATGCAATCCCCGACCTTTCAGAAAATCAGGTGATTGTATTTACTGAATGGATGGGCCGCGCACCGCAGTTGATTGAAGACCAGATTACCTATCCTCTTGTAACCAACCTACAAGGAATGCCCAGAATTAAATATGTTCGTGGCACTTCCATGTTTGGTATGAGCTTTATCTACGTCATTTTTGAAGACGATGTAGATATTTATTGGGCCAGGTCACGGGTACTGGAACGCTTAAGTACAATTTCACAAACCCTGCCACAGGGGGTAACTCCTCAATTAGGTCCTGATGGTACTGGTGTTGGTCATATCTTATGGTATACTTTGGATGCCCCGGGGCTTGACCTTGGAGAGCAGCGGGCCGTTCAGGACTGGTATGTAAAATTCGCTTTACAGAATGTCCCCGGAGTAAGTGAAATCGCTTCCTTTGGAGGATTTCAAAAGCAATATTCCATTACGCTGGATCCCAATAAACTGCTTTACTACAAATTGCCGGTAACCAGTGTCATTAATGCGGTAAGAACCAATAACAATGAAAGTGGTGGTCGAAAGTTTGAAATGAGCGAAATCGGCTATATCATCAAAACCTCAGGTTATTTACAATCAATAGAACAGATTCAAAACATCCCCATCAAAAATGTAGGAGGTGTTCCTGTTCGTATTGCTGATGTGGCTACTGTTCAAATGACGGGGGAAACACGTCTGGGCATTTTTGATCAGAACGGTGAAGGTGAAAGGGTAGGAGGAATAGTCGTGATGCGCTATGGCGAAAATGCAGATAAGGTGATCGATGCAGTTAAAAAGAAGATGAACGAAATCGCAAAGGGCTTACCAGAGGGTGCAAAGTTTGATATTGTTTATGACCGTGGTGAGCTGATCAAAGACTCAATAAGTTCTATCAAGAGAACCCTTATAGAAGAAATGATCGTGGTTTCTTTGATCGTGATCATTTTCCTCTTTCACTGGCGCAGCGCATTAAGTATCGTGATCCAGATACCTATTACGCTCGCTATTAGCTTCATTTTGCTCAATGCATTCGGTATATCCTCCAATATCATGTCGCTTACAGGTATTGCCCTGGCTATTGGGGTGATTGTCGATAACGGCATTATCATGAGTGAAAATGCCTATAAACATTTAGCGGAACGGTATGCCCTATGGCAAAAGGAACAAAAAAATAAAACTATTTAGCGATATGAATTTTTTTAAAAGACTTTTTCGAAGGCCAGAACAATGGATCTCAGAAGAAGAAAGGATTCAGGTGATCGAAAAGTCCAGCAAACAGGTCTCGCGGGGCGTTTTCTTTGCCACCGTTATTATCATTACTTCCTTTCTGCCGGTATTTATGTTAACAGGCCAGGAGGGTAAATACTTCCATCCTGTAGCATTTACCAAAACCTTCATCATGATTGTCGATGCTCTTTTGGTAATAACCTTGGCGCCGGTGCTCATTTCTTTTTTTATGAAGGGAAAGTTCAGGCCAGATCAGGCGAACCCTATCAATCACTTTTTAGAAAAGGCATATACCCCTCTGATCAAAGGTGTATTAAAATGGCGAAAAACGACTCTGGCAGTTAATATTATTGCCTTACTGGTAAGTATCCCACTCTTGATGAGTCTGGGTAAGGAGTTTATGCCTCCGCTTGATGAGCAGACCATTTTGTTCATGCCAGTAACGCTTCCGGATATCTCTAATTCAGAAGCAAAAAGAATATTACAGGTTCAGGATAAGATCATCAAATCCGTTCCTGAAGTAGACAAAGTCTTAGGAAAAGCAGGTCGTGCCAGCACCGCTACCGATAATTCCCCCATCAGCATGATTGAAACAATCATTACGCTGAAGCCAAAAGACCAATGGCGGGAAGGCATCACTAAAAAGGATATCATCGCCGAGCTGGATCAAAAACTGCAGATACCTGGTGTCGTAAATGGTTGGACGCAACCTATTATCAATCGTATCAACATGCTTTCTACTGGTGTTAGAACAGATGTAGGGGTAAAAGTGTACGGACAGAATCTCGACACACTTGCATCTGTTTCAGAAAGAGTGAAAACGGTTTTGGAAGGAACACCGGGCATCAGTGATTTATATGTTGAACCTATAACAGGTGGTAAATACTTGAGTATTGATGTAAAGCGTCCTGAACTAAGCCGCTATGGGTTAAGTGTTGATGATGTGAATCAGACTGTAGAAACAGCTTTGGGCGGTGCATCTATTGGTACAACAATCGAAGGCCGCCAGCGTTTCTCCATCAATGTACGCCTGGCACAGGAATTCAGAAACAGTGTGGAAAGAATTAAACGCATTCCTCTTCAGTCCCCTGTTTTTGGTGAAGTGCCGCTTTCTGCAGTAGCAGATGTGAAATTCGAAGACGGTCCACCAATGATTAACTCCGAAAATGCTTTATTGCGCGGTGCTGTATTATTTAATGTAAGGGACAGGGATTTGGGTAGCACTGTGGAAGAAGCTATTCGGAGAATGAATAAACAGAAAGGTGTTTTACCGGAAGGTTATTTCCTGGAGTGGAGTGGTCAATATGAAAACTTGATCAGCGGCCAGCGCACTTTAATGTGGATTGCTCCTGTGGTGCTCATCATTATTTTCTTTTCTTTATACTTTGCTTTTCACTCTGTTCGAGAGGCATTTTTAAGCCTCATTACAGTTCCCTTTGCTTTAATTGGTGGAGCCTATATTATTTACTTCTGGGGAGTCAATCTTTCGGTGGCTGTAGCAGTGGGTTTTATTGCTTTGTTTGGTATTGCTGTGGAGACCGGTATTGTCATGGTAATTTATCTCAATGATGCCATGCACCAACTAATAAGACTTAAAGGGAATTCAAGCGAAACGATCACAAAAGAAGACATAAAGGAATATGTCATTCATGGCGCAGCGAAACGCTTACGTCCTAAGCTCATGACGGTCTGCGTTTCATTGTTTGGTTTGGTACCTGTTCTTTGGTCCACTGGCGTAGGTACAGACGCCATGAAGCCCATTGTGCTCCCTATGATTGGTGGTGTATTGACGTCGGCTGTGCATATCCTGTTGGTGACGCCCCTTATCTTTTTAATGGCAAAAGAATACGAATTACGCAAATATGGAAAACTGGAGGTGTATGATGTTCCTCACTAGAAAAATAGCCTGGATTTTAATGTTGCTGCCTTTGCAGCTTTTTAGCCAGCAGGTGCCTGTATTATCACTTGATTCAGTACTGCAAAGAATTGATCAAAATAATGTACTTCTTCAAAGCTACGGCCTCCGTGCCAAAGGCTATAAATATAGTGCAGAAGCAGCTACAGCCTGGATGGCACCAATGGTGGGCGTAGGTACGTTCATGACGCCTTATCCGTTCCAAAAAGTAATGGAAGATAGGGACAAGGGATCCATAATGCTGAGGGCTGAACAGGATATTCCAAACAGGGCAAAGCTAAATGCCAAGAAGAATTACATCGCATCCCAAGGTAATGTTGAATTGGCCACAAGAGCCGTAACCCTGAATGATTTTAAGGCCCAGGCCAAAAGCCTGTACTATAACTGGCTGGTGGCTGAGGAACGCATCAAAGTGCTGCAACAAAACGAAAGGATAATGATAACTATGAAAAAGATAGAAGAGGTGCGTTATCCCTACAATCAGTCTCAATTAGGCAATGTATATAAAATAGATGCACGCATAGAAGAGAACAGGAACATGATCCGGATGCAGGAAGGGGAAATAGCCAAGGCAAGGGCTTGGTTAAATAGCCTGATGAATAAACCTGGTAATGAAGAATTTGCAATTGATACCAGCTATGCCCCTGTATTTAATCCTGCTTCTCATGATACATCTTCTCTGGCGAATGTTCGCGGGGATGTATTCAAAATGAATGAAAGCATTCGTTCCATGCAGTTAAATATCGAGTCCATGAAACAGGAAAGGAAGCCTGATTTCAGGGTCCAGTTCGACCACATGAGTCCGTTTGATAACATGATGCCTAGAGCCTTTTCTGCAATGGGTATGATCTCTATTCCCATCGTGCCCTGGGCTTCAAAAATGTATAAGTCAGAAGTAAAGGCCATGCAATACAATGTACAGGCAATGGTAAAAGAGAAATCATCTATGTTACAGGAAACACAGGGAATGCTATACGGAATGCAGGCTGAAATCCAATCCATGCAAAAGCGAATCCAGGGGTTAGAAACCAAGGTGATTCCCTCAATGCAAAAGTCTTTGGATGCCAACTTCATCAATTACCAGGAAAATAAACTGCAGATACCAGTAGTCATAGATGCCTGGGAAGCATTAAACATGCTGAAGATGGACCTGCTCAATGAAAAACAAAAATTGTATCAAATGATCGTTGATTATGAAAAAGAGATCTATCGTTAGACTATGCATATTCTTTTTGTTCGCTGTGACGGCACTTGCTGCTTGTAAAAGCAAGGACAATAATCAAATTGCCAGTGAACACAATCATAAAGCAAAACAGGAGTATACCTGTCCTATGCATCCCCAGATTGTTCAGGACAAGCCTGGCAAATGTCCAATATGTGGCATGACCTTAGTGCCCAAACATATTCCTGGTACAGAAACTAAAATTGACAGTGGCCTTGCACACCTTATAAAACCAGTCAATGAGCTGGTCGTTGCAAATATTTCAACTATAAAGCCAGAGAGCGGTACACGAATTTTCTCCATGCAGGTACAGGGTTCAATTACTTATGATACCCGAAGTCAAACAAGTATATCAAGCCGTGTTACTGGTAGGGTAGAAAGGTTGTTAATTAAATACAATTATCAGCCTGTTCAAAAAGGACAATTGATCATGGAGATTTATTCCCCTGATTTAGCTGCAGCACAGAGGGAGTTATTGTTTATTTATCAAACCGATAGGAACGATAACATGTTTCAAAAAGCAAAACAAAGATTGCTTTTACTAGGCATGCAGGAAGCCCAAATTCGCGGGATCCTGAAAACAGGAAAGATTTTATACCGCATACCTGTTTACAGCAATACAAGTGGTTACATCTTGGAAAAGTCAACAGCTACTGGTGGTACTGCGCCTACCCCAGCTATACCCTCATCTTCAGCTGCTACCACTGGTGGAGATGGAATGAGCGGAATGAGTTCAGGAAGTAGCTCTTCTCGCAGTGTTGGTAGCAGTCCGGTTTCTAATGAAAATACCCCAGTACTCTTGCGTGAAGGTCAATATGTCAATGCAGGGCAAACCTTGTTTACCATTTATAATAACATTAGCCTTGTGGCTGAATTTTCTTTTGATCCATACTTAGCGTCACAGATTAAAAAAGGGCAAAAGCTGGTTTTTTATAAAACCTCAGATCCGGAAACTGTTTATTCCGGGTCCATTGGTCTGATACAACCCACTTTTCGGGCAGGTAGCAATTTCACCTTAGCAAGAGTTTATTTAAAAGACCCACGCTTTCAGGTCAGTCAGTTGGTTACAGCCAACATTCCTGTAGTCAACAAAGGCTGGTGGGTTCCACAAAGTGCTGTACTGGTATTGGGTAGCCGGTCTATTGTGTTCAAGAAAGAAAACGGAGTATTCACACCAAAAACAGTACAAACGAAAATGAATGCTGAAGGAATGGTCTTAATCAATGATGATGTCAGTGGGTGGGATATCGCAAGAAATGCAGCTTATTTAGTGGACAGTGAAAGCTTCATTAAACTCAATTCCAATAATCTAAAGTAACAGTAGCCATGAACAGGAAAGACTTTCTTAGAAATATATCCATAGCAGTGTTGGTGCCATCTGTCTTGCTTGCTGCTTGCGTAGATAAAAAAACAAATACTGCTGCAGGTAGCAAAGAGCAAACCTACACTTGCCCGATGCACCCGCAAATTGTTCAGAATAAACCAGGCACTTGTCCTATCTGCGGAATGGACCTGATTCCATTCGACAAAAGCAGTCCTGCGGATGTATTAACATTAGGAGCAAGCCAGCAGGCCTTAGCGAACATAACAACAATAACCATTGGCACAAATGAGTTTTCCAGCTTCACACAATTGAATGGCCGCCTGACCATCAATCCCGAGCAGACAACTTATGTATCTAGCCGTGTTCCGGGCAGAATTGAAGTATTATATATAAAGGAAACTGGTGTCCGGATTATTAAAGGTCAGCCACTTTATAAAATATACTCAGAACAACTTTCTACCTTGCAACAGGAATATATGTTAATGGCAGACCAGGCTGCCTCTTTTCCAGGCGACCAGCGCTTCCAACAAATGGAAAAAGCAGCCAGGCAAAAATTGTTGCTCTATGGCCAAACCGAGGCACAGTTAAGTGCACTTGTCAGAAGCAAAAAGACAGATCCGTTCGTAACCTATTTTGCTCCTGAATCAGGAGTTGTTGCAGAACTTTCAATTGCAGAAGGTCAATATGTACCAGAAGGTGGTACCATAATGAAGCTGGAAGCTTATAATCAACTATGGGTAGAAGCCGACGTATACCCATCTGAAGCTGACAAGGTGAAAACCGGCCAGCAGGTGAAAGTGATTGTTGCCGGGTATGAAGACCGGCCACAAGCCATGACCATTAGCTTTATTACTCCGTCTTTACAGGCTGGAAGCCAGGTTATGCAAATACGTGGTACAATACCTAATCCAAACAATCAATGGCAACCTGGCTTACAAGCCATTGTTTTACTTTCTTCAACCAATAAAGGAAAAGCTTTGACCTTACCTATGGATGCCGTGATCAGGGATGGCAATGGTGCCCATGTATGGGTAGAGAAGGATAAAAACAAGTTTCAGTCTAAGATGGTTACAACTGGAATGGAAAATTTCGACCAGGTAGAAATTACAAGCGGGTTAGAAGAAGGTGAAAAAGTTGTCGTTACCGGCGCCTATCTTTTAACCAGCGAGTTTGTACTGAAAAAAGGTAAAAACCCCATGGCAGGGCATAATCATTAAAAACTTTATATAACGCTAAACAAAAAACCAAACAAAATGAAACATTTAATCAGAGTGGCATTGCCTCTAGTTGCAGCTTTTACTTTAGCTGCTTGCGGAAATCAAAACAGCGAAAGCAAAGAAGAAAGTCAAGAAGGCCATGATCATGCCGCAATGGAAAAAGAACAAGCTACTACTCAACAACCAACCGGTCCTGTAAAAATCAAAGACGACAGGCTCAATGCAGTGTATCAACACTACATTCATTTAACCACTGCACTCACCAATAGTGATGCTGCCGAAGCTAAAATTGCAGCCAATGCTATAGAAGCAGGTTCCAAAGAGTTGGATGGAGGTTCTTCAATTGCTTCCTCAGCAGCTAAAATCACCGCTGCCTCAAATATAGATGCGCAAAGGACAGCATATTCCAAGCTAAGTAATGACATGATTGCTTTAGTAAAAAAGTCTGGTTTATCCGGTGGAGAGCTGTACGTAGATTTCTGTCCAATGGCTCTTAATGAAAAAGGTGCCAACTGGATCAGTGCTAGCAAAGAAATCCGTAATCCTTATTTAGGAGAAAAAATGATGAAATGTGGTGAAGTAAAAGACACAATAAAATAAATGCTTGAATAAAAAGCAGAACCTATTAACCAGGTTCTGCTTAACTCCTCATTCAATAAAACTGAATGCTCATGGACCATAATCATCACCATAACCAGTATAAAAATCACCAAAAGCAACCAGAACACACATCTCCAGTGCACCATAACAGCCATCAGCATCCTGCCATGAACCACGATCATTCTGCTGGTAAAGATACTCTGGGCCATATGCACGACAAACACGCCGGTCATCATACAGAAGACTTTCTAAAGCGTTTTTGGGTTTGCTTGATTGTAACCATACCCATCTTGCTCTTATCCCACATGATCCAGCAATGGCTGGGTTTTGAATTGAGATTCACCGGCGATAAATATGTTCTGTTAATCCTGGGCACTTTTGTCTATTTCTATGGAGGCATGCCCTTTCTTAAAGGCATGGTTTCTGAAATAAAAGACAACGCTATTGGCATGATGACCCTTGTCGCTTTAGCAATCAGCGTTGCATTTATCTATAGTGGTGCAGTTGTGTTTGGTCTTCAGGGAATGGATTTCTTTTGGGAGTTAGCTACTTTGATCGATATTATGCTGTTGGGCCACTGGTTGGAGATGCGTTCCCAGATGGCAGCTTCCAGGGCACTAGAAAGTTTAGTTGCCTTGTTACCTTCCAAAGTTCACTTAGAAAGAAATGGAAGTGTAGTAGATATTGATCTAAAGGACCTTAAGAATAACGATGTCGCTTTGATTAAACCAGGAGAAAAGATCCCGGCAGATGGAATGGTTCTGGAAGGTAGTTCTAATGTCAATGAAAGTATGCTTACCGGTGAAAGTGTACCTGTAAGGAAAGAAAAAGAAGCAAAAGTGATTGGTGGTTCCATCAATGGAGATGGTTTTTTAAAAGTAAAAATCACTGGTGTTGGTTCAGACAGTTACCTCAACAAGGTAATCAATATGGTACAGTCGGCGCAAAACGCGAAATCAAGGACTCAGAACCTTGCAGATAGAGTAGCAAAATGGCTTACTATTATAGCAATCATTATAGGCGCAGCAACATTCATTTACTGGTTCACTGCAGGAAGGGATCTGGCATTTGCCTTGGAAAGGATGGTAACAGTTATGGTCACAGCTTGCCCCCATGCCTTAGGCGTTGCAATTCCACTGGTTGTAGCCTTATCCACAAGCCTGTCAGCAACGCATGGCCTGTTGATCCGTAACCGCACCGCCTTTGAAAATGCAAGAAAGTTAACGACCATTATTTTTGACAAAACTGGCACACTCACAAACGGCTCTCACGAAGTACAAAAGGTGATCCCTCTAAATAACCAATACAGTGAAAATGACATTTTGCAATACGCCGCTGCCGTACAGCAAAATTCAGAACACCACATTGCCCATGGTATTTTAAGAAAGCTAAAAGAAAAAAACTTGCCATTATGGAGAGTTGAAAATTTTAATTACATGCAGGGTATAGGTGTCGGTGGTACTGTAAATGGTAGATCAGTATTGTCTGTTGGTCCTAACTATTTCAAGCAAAATAATACAACGTCCCCTGAAGTCCCAAGTTCTATCGATCAGAATGTAGAAACCATTAGTTTCCTAATAATCGATAACCAACCAGTAGGAATTATTACTCTTGCTGATGCTATTAGGGAAACATCAGCGGAAGCGGTTCAGGAATTAAAAGGAATGAACATCAAATCATTCCTGCTAACAGGGGACAATGAAAGAATTGCCAGTGCAGTATCTTCCAAATTAGGCATGGATGGTTACCTGGCCAATGTGCTCCCGCACGACAAACAGAATAAATTAAAAGAGTTCCAGGACAAAGGTGAAATAGTGGCCATGACTGGAGATGGTGTCAATGATGCTCCAGCGCTATCCCAGGCAGATGTTGGAATTGCAGTTGGCTCTGGTACCGATGTAGCTGCCGAGACTGCAGATATCATATTGGTCAATAGCGATCCAAAAGACGTAGTCAATATGATTGCCTTCGGCAGAGCAACCTACCGGAAAATGGTGCAAAACCTATTCTGGGCGGTAGGGTACAACGTAGTTGCCATTCCACTGGCAGCAGGTATCTTGTACCCAACATTTATCCTAAGTCCAGCAATGGGTGCTGTGCTCATGAGTTTAAGCACTGTCGTTGTAGCTTTAAATGCACAACTATTGAAAGGACAGTTTAGATAAATAAAACTTATTAATACTCTATTCAGCAAGAAAGTATTAGCTGGAAAAAACATAGAGCGAGACCACAATGAGCATGGCAATAGCAGGGGACCATCGCTATCTTTAAACAACAAAACAAGATTCAAAGGAAAAAGGTAGTATTAGTGCTATTACTCCGCCTTAGATTTCAAACTTCTTCCAGATAATTTACTATTCATGTATTCAGTAGGTGTCATTTTGAATTGCTTATGAAAGTCCCTTGTAAAGTTTGACTGGTGATGATAACCGATCATGTCAGAAACTTCATAAATTTTATATTGACCATCAATCAATAGTTCTGCTGCTTTTTTTAGCCTTGTGAGTGTGATCAATTCATAAGGTGTCATATTTGAAATAGCCTTGATCTTTCTGAATAAGGTGGGCCTGCTCATATTCATGATTTTGGCCAGCTTTTCCACATCCAGATCTACATCTTCTATGTTTTTGTATATTATTTCATGTAAGGTTTCAAGAAAACGTTCATCTGTTTTCGAATGAGCTATACTCTTTAAATGTACGAGCGGTGAACTTGCAAAATACTCCCTGATCATATTCCGGTTAGAAAGCAAACTTGCAATTTGTGCTTGCAAATGCTCTTTTGAGAAAGGCTTTTCAATATAAGCGTCCGCCCCAAGTTCCAGGCCGTCTACTTTCGATTGAATGGTATTTTTTGCAGTAAGTAATATAATGGGGATATGACAATATTCTAAGTTCGACTTGATGGTTTTACACAACTCAAAGCCATTCATTTCCGGCATCATAACATCACTGATAACCAGATGAACTGCTTCCTTATTTAATATTTGCAAAGCTTCCTGTCCATTATCTGCTGTCAATATGGAATATTTTTTACTTAATATCAAGGTCAGGTATTCTAAGATATCTTCTTCGTCATCTACAAGCAATATTGGCGGTAACATAGTTTCAATGTTTATTTGATCAGTTGGTTTTTAATTTTGTCATTTTTCGAATATTGATAACTTTCAGGTTGTAGTGGTAAGTTAAGTATAAAACAGTTCATTCCGTTTTGGGAATCTTTCACGTATAAGTTCCCCTGATGTAATTCTGTTAACGACTTTGCAAGAGATAATCCGATCCCGGTACCTTTCTGCTTCCTGTTTTCTTTCAGCCGGAAAAATGGTTCAAATATTTTTTCTTTCATTTCAGCGGGTATAAGATATCCATCATTTTGAAACTCTATGGAGATCAATTGATCATTTTGCTGTAATGGGTAAAGTTTAATATTTACTGCATTGTCGGCATATTTTACTGCATTGCTGAAAAGATTGCTCAGGATTTTATTTAAGGCTTCTTCATCAGCAAATAAATATAGATCACCAGGTGGGATATCGAGCGTGAAACGTAAATTTCTTTTTAGGGCAAGATGTTGAAAATTCTCGGATGTTTCAATTAATAGTTGCGTCATATTTACTTTAGAAAAATCAATGCTGAAGCTATTGATTTCTAATTGCCTGAAGTCAAGAATTTGAGTAACAAGATCAAGTAGCCGCTTTGTGTTTTTTTCCAGGATCATTACCATTCCTTTTAACCCAGGCATTTCATCCTTCACTTCAATCAAATGATCAACTGGTCCCTTGATCAGTGTAAGAGGTGTTTTTATTTCATGAGCTACATTGGTGAAAAAATCAATTTTAGCTTCATAAATTTCCTTTTCTTTCTTTTCTTCAGTTCTGCGATGATAACTGCGTATTAGGTAGAATAATAAGGCACATATAATGAGTGTATATAAACTTTTAGCCCATATAGTTGCCCAGAAAGGCGGTAGTATTTTGATCATTAATTTCACTTCTTCTGCACTCCAGTTTCCCCCGAATATGGCTGCTTTAACTTTGAATGTATAGGTTCCTGGTAACAGTTCTGTGAAATAAACCTTCCTGTTGGTCTTTAGATAAGTCCAGTCCTTATCAAGTCCTTCCAGTCTGTAAGCATAATTGGTCATTTCAGGGGCTGTGAAACTTAAAGCTGCGAAGTCAATGCTAAACGATGATTGGTTGTATTTCAATTCAATTTCTTTGGTGTAGGAAATAGACTCTTTCAAAGGTGATCCTTCATTCCGGGCAAAGACTTCTTTATTATTCAATTGAAATCCTGTAATGTATACAGGAGGTGTAAAGGTGTTTGGAATGAATTGTGATGGCTGGAAGCTGATAAAGCCAGATACATTTCCGAAATACAGCCTTCCATCAGCATCCTTATAAGCAGAGTTATAATTGAACTGGTCACTTAAAAGTCCATTCGATTTACTGTAAACCACAATTTCTCCGTTACCAGGATTAAAAGCGACCAATCCTTTTGAAGTACTGAGCCATAATTTTTTATAGTTATCTTCAAGTATCCCATACACAACATTACTGGGCAATCCTTCCTTTGTAGTATACCTGGTAAAGTTTTTAAGGGTTGGATTGTATTTACTGAACCCGTTTTCAGTTGCCAGCCAGAGGTTTTGATTGCTGTCTTCATACAAATCGTTGATCCTGTTTCCATTGATGCTGTTTTTATTGAAGGCTTCATTTTTAAAGTTTCCCTGCGCACCTGTCCGTGGATTATAGTAATAAACTCCATCTCTATAGGTGCCAACCCATAAGGTATGGTCATTACGCTCCAATATTTTAGTATAAAATAAATAATCCGGAAACCCGGTCATTGTGGAAAAACTTCCATTGTTCCTGTTATACCGGTATAAGCCTCTTGCAGTTGCTATGATGATTTCTCCCGACTTTGTAAGGTGTATATCATGAATAAAATTGTTTTTTAGTGAGTATCTCTTATTGCTTGCATCGTAGTGCCTGATCACTTTCCCCGTTTTAATATCCATTACATCCATTCCATGCTCAAAAGTCCCGATCCAAAGTTCATTTCCGTTTGCAAACAATCCGTGAATATTGGAATAGGATATACTGCTTTTAGAACCGGTAGGTTGAAAATGTTCATAGAATCCTGTTTTTGTGTTCAGTTTATTCAGCCCTGCATCCTCAGTGCCTATCCATAAATTGCCATACTGGTCTTCGCAAAACTCCCGCACTACTTTTCCCATCAAGGAGTTTTTACTGATGGTAGGATAAGCTTTATGAAATGAATTGAACTGTTTGGAATAGTAGTTAGCCCCGCCAAAATAGGTGCCGGCCCAGATACCGCCTTCTTTGTCCTTGTATAAAGTATAAACCGCATTGTCTGAAACAGAATATGGATCCCCGAACTTGTTTTTGAGATTGATGATACCCTTTGTTTTTAAATTGTAAATGAATATTCCACTTTCTGTTGCAATCCAATATTCCTTGTCATTACTCTTGATGAAATCCCTTACGAAAATTCCTGTTTTATCAGCATTGTAGGTAAGGATATCGGTATAAGCACCTGATTTTACATTGAATGATTTTACACCCTGGTTCGAAGTGCCTATCAATAGCATCGTGTCATTTATAGCATAGATTTCTTCAATCCATTTTGATACACTCTTTTTGGAATGTTCAAAAACATCATAACTGTAAAATGAATCATGTAAAGGATCATACTGTTTGATAGTGCCATCATCTGATGATACCCAAATAGATCCGTTCGGTGAAGAGCAGATAGAAGTCGCATTGAAGAATTGATTCGTTGGATAGGTTTGATGCAACTTCTTTTCTTTATGATACTTGTGAATCGTTAATCCTGAAATGAACCAGATATTTCCTTGTTTATCAATTTCTATATCCCTGATTTCATTATCTGTTCCTTTCAGCAAACTGAAGCTTTCGGAATTGGCATCATATTGATACAGGCCATTACTACTGCCTACCCACAATACACCATTGTTATCTTCATGGAGACTTAAAATAAAGTTATTGCCAATACTAGCTTTATCATCCGGATCATTTCTAAACACCTTGAATGTATAACCATCAAACCTGTTTAATCCATCTTTTGTTCCAAACCATAGAAAGCCATTTTTATCCTGCAAACTGCAGAAAACAGAATTATTGGAAAGCCCGTTTTCAACTTTGTAATGTTTGAAATAATAGTTCTGTGCAGAGGCACATGCATTGGTAATTATTAAGAAGAATACTAAAAATAGGCTCTTATTCAATGGTATACAAAAGTTTAGATATATAAATGTAGCTGCAATACATATATTCTGGTCTTTAAAAATACTTCTAACTGGTGGTAGAAAGATTGATATTTTTTGATAAAATTCTGATACTTATTGATCAAAAGATCTTCTGCCATATTCTTTCCTTTACACAAGTAATTTAAAAGACAGGCCCTTAAATCTAGTGACATTGACCCTTTGGAGGGTTATTATTCTATAAAAACGATTAAACAGCCAAAATGAAAATGAAAAAACGATTGTTTCACTATGCCATGGGAACATGTGCTGCGCTTTTATTCAGTATGCAGTTACTTGCCCAGCATTCGATCAAAGGTCAGTTGCGCTCAGCCAACGGAGAACCTCTAAGTGGCGCAACAATTATCCTCAAAGGAACCAATAAGTCTGTAGTTACTGATGAAAAGGGGGCATTTTCCCTTGATGTTCCTGTTGGAAGTACGTTGGTGGTGAGTTATGTTGGTTACACTCCACAGGAAATTAAGGTAACAAATCAGTCTGCACTTGATGTACAGTTGCAGCCATCAACAGCACAGGATTTACAACAAGTGATCGTAGTTGGCTATGGAACCCAGCAAAAAAAGGACCTGACTGGTGCCATATCATTGGTTAAAGCTTCTGAAGTTCAAAAAAGGCAAGCAACTACCGTTGCTGAAGCGATGCAGGGATTGGCTTCCGGAGTATATGTCAGAGGTGGAGGCCGTCCGGGTTCTGAGGCAAATATTCAGATCAGGGGAATCAAGAACCTGAGCAACAGCAATCCTTTATATGTGATCGATGGTATGATCACAACGGCAAACCGCGACTTCAATCCCAACGATATAGAATCCATCCAAATCTTAAAGGATGCTTCTGCAGCTGCCATTTATGGCTCTAGGGCTGCTAACGGCGTGATCATTATTACCACTAAAAAGGGGCGCCAGGGACCAATGAAAGTTGAGTTCTCCGGCAAAAGCAGCTTAGAGGTAACGCCTCGATTTGAGCTTGCTGAAACAGAAGAGTTTGCCCGGCTGAACAATATGGCATATGACAATGCAGGCAAGCCCAGGCAACAATTGGATATGTCTGTGAATACAGACTGGCAGGATGAAGCCTTCCAGGTGGGAAATATGCATGATTATAACCTGGCTTTTTCCGGTGGAAGTTCCAACGGAAGTTATATGGTATCGGGGGGCTATTTTGGTAACAAAGGAACAGTTATTAGCACAAACTTCGACCGTTTAAGTTTCAGGGTCAATACGCAGGGCTCAAAGGGGATTTTCAGTATCGGTGAAAACCTGGCGATCTCAAATTCCAAGACTGATGAAATGTCCGGAAATCCTTATGCAGACGTAACCCGGCTGCTTCCGACAATTCCGGTTCATGACCCCGCTAACCCGGGTGGCTATGGTTATGGCAATGAAGCAAAAGCAAGAACATTTGGTACCAACCCTGTGGCGATTGCAAATCTTGAGGACAGGACCAATGAGAACTTCCGGGTACGTGGTAACCTCTGGTCCGAATTGAAATTTTTACCATTCCTCAAATACAGGTTGAACCTGGGTTACGAAACCAGTAATGATCACTACGACTATTTGAGAAAAGAGGGCAACTGGACACTCAATCAGCCTTATGATCCTGCCATTGCCGAAGAAAACAGGGCCAGATGGCAATCCGGGCTGGTTGAAAATACTTTATCCTTTAATAAAACATTTGGCAGTCATTCAGTGAATGCGGTTGTTGGACAAACGTATCAAAGGGATGATTACGCCAGGATTTCCGGAAGGAAACGTAATATCATCAGGAGTTCAACTGGTGAGTTCATCGATGTTTTGGATCAGGGCAACGAACCCCAGACCGGAGGCTATAACCAACGTGCTGTTTTGCTTTCCTATTTGGGCAGGGTAGAATATAACTATGCCGATAAGTATTTATTAAATGCAGTCATTCGCAGGGATGGAACATCAAGATTAAGTACCGCAAATCAATGGGGCAACTTCCCTTCTGTTTCCGCTGCGTGGAGGATATCTAAAGAGTCTTTCTTTAATGTAGATTGGATCAACGACCTGAAATTAAGAGCAAGTTATGGTACGTTGGGAAGCAGCAATATCGGTTATTGGGATTACCTCGCTACGATCAATACCTTTTCTACGATTGCAATGGGCGCCGACCAGCATATCGAATCGGGAGCTACCGTAGTTCGCTTGGTCAACGATGATCTGAAATGGGAAAAGTTAACGCAAAAGAACATTGGTATCGATGCTACATTCTTGAATAACAGGTTGTCATTGACTGCTGAATATTACATTGCAGATACGAAAGATGTCCTGACCGCAATGCCTATTGCCTATACTACTGGTAATGATGGAGGCAATCCAGTTGTGAATGCTGCCAGCCTGAGGAACAAGGGTTTTGAGTTATCGGCAACATATAGGGAGGACCTCAAGCCCTTTAAATACTACGCTACAGCCAACATAACAACTTTGAAAAATAAAGTATTGGAACTGGGCTACGGCAGAAACAACATTTATGTGGGCAACACAGTAACCGAGATTGGCAAACCTATAGGCATGTGGTATGTGCTGGAAACCGATGGCCTTTTCCAAAGCCAGCAAGAGGTAGATAATTATAAAAATAAGGATGGCAAGGTTATCCAGCCCACTTCAAAACCCGGCGATATCCGTTTCAAGGATAACAATGGCGATGGCCAGATCACCAATGCAGATAAAGCTTTAGTGGGTATTCCCTGGTCCGATTGGGAGCTGGGCTTGAATTTGGGTGCTTCTTACAAAAACTTTGAATTGTCCATGAACTGGTTTGGCGCTTTTGGAGCTACTGTGTATAACGGAATGAAAAGCCTGGTCGACCGTTTTGACGACAATAGCAATTACAGGAAAGGAATTCAACCTTGGACTCCGGAGAACACGAACACCGATGTTCCAAGGGCCTATTATGGATCAACACTCAATTCAAGGGGTGATACCAAAAGGTTCCTGGAAAATGGCAGCTTTATGCGTTTGAAATACATTGGCATTGCCTATAACCTTCCACCTTCATTGACCAATAAGATAGGTTTCTCTAATGCTTCAGTAACACTGTCAGGACAAAACCTGATCACATTTACAAAGTATGATGGATTAGATCCGGAGTTTAACAACTCAAGCATCTACGAAAGGGGCTTTGATAACTACTCATTCCCTAATTTAAAAATGTACTCCCTGGGCTTGCAATTTGGTTTCTAATCCTTAAAAATTTCTGACAATGAAAAAGACTTTATATAAAGTAATATACTTCATAATGCCTCTGCTCATTCTTGTATCATGCAAGAAGGAGAAATTGAACGTGGAAAATCCAAACGTAATCACGGAAGACCAGTTTTGGAAAACGGAATCCGATGCGCAACAAGGTTTGAATGCGGCCTATGCCATGTTTTATAAACCTGGCTTATGGTCCCGTTGGATATATTTTCGTTTGGATCTTACCTCCGATGAAGGGTTTAGTAAAAGTCCATGGGTAGAACTGGCCGACTGGACAAGGTTTCAATACATCAATTATAATTTCTGGGAAGGTAATGTGCAATCCTGGCGCGATACCTATAAAGCTGTATTCAGGACCAACCAGGTGTTGGCGAATGTAGCGGCCATAGAGTTTGCTGATCAAACCAAAAAGGACAAAATATTAGCACAGGCCAAGTTTTTACGGGCGCTTCATTATTATTATGCTGCCATTATGTGGGAAAACGTTCCATTAGTACTGGAGCCTTCAAAACCCGATGATCTGCCGGTACAAAGTACGTTGGCTCAAGTATGGGCACAAGTGGAGAAGGATCTGACTGAGGCTGCCCAGGTACTTCCGGTTGAATGGGATGCTCCAAATGTAGGCAGGCCTACCAAGGGTTCAGTTATGGCTTATTTGGCAAGAGCCTATATGCAACAACGTAAATGGCAGGAAGCAAAAACAGCATTGGACTATTTCTTTACCGGGGCTGGTGCAGGTAAGTACGATTTGGTGGCTAACTACAAGGATAACTTCACGCATACCAACGAGAATAATAAAGAATCGGTTTATGAAATTCAGTTCTCCGATGTCAATAAGGGTGGTGATGGCGATGATCCTAATGCAACAATGAGTACCAACCGTCCTCAATTTTTTGCACCTCGTAGCATTGGTTGGTCCGATGGACAGGCAAGGTATTGGCTGGTGAATGAGTTCAAGAAAGAAAAGACAACAGAGGGGAAAATAGATCCTCGATTACAACACAGCCTGTTTTATCCTGCTTTGGAGGCAGATTTCAATGATAAGATCTACGGCCGTTCCTGGCAGTGGGATAGTGATGAAGCCTGGTTCAGGAAATATGCCCGTGATTATTACCGCAATAATGAAGACTACTTTGCACAAAATAACTTCAGGTTGGTTCGTTTTGCTGATATCCTGCTCATGTATGCTGAAGTATTGAATGAGTTGGGCCAAACAGCAAATGCATATCAATATGTTGATAAGGTGCGCTCACGTGTAAAGATGGCAAGCCTTGCAGTAGCTTACCCAACAATTGGTATGGATAAGGATAAATTCAGGGACCGCCTGAAAATGGAAAGAGTCTTGGAGTTAAGCGGTGAAAGTGTAAGATGGGCCGACTTAAAGAGATGGGGAGATTTGGAAACAGCGGAAAAAGTAGCGAAAGTGGCCGAACGCGATCCTGATTTTAATAACTTCCAGGTAGGCAAACATATACGTTTACCGCTTCCCCAGATTGAAGTACAGAACAATTCAAACCTGACCCAAAATCCCCAATATTGATAAATAACCTTCAACACCATAATCACAAGTTCTAAATCTCTTAAAATGAAAGTCAGGATTCATGTTCTTATTGTATTGATCTCACTGTTTTTTTTCAACTGTTCTACACAGAAGACTTCCATTGTTCAACAAAGAGAGATATGGACTTCTGAACAAGCGAACAATTGGTACGCAAAACAAGGGTGGTTGGTAGGTGCCAATTTTATACCGAGCAATGCGATCAACCAGTTGGAAATGTGGCAGGCAGAAACTTTTGATACGGCAACCATTAACCGCGAACTGGCCTGGGCAGAATCAATAGGAATGAATACCATGCGTGTATTTTTGCACGACCTTTTACATCAGCAGGATTCCATAGGGTTGTATCAGAGAATGGATGTCTTTTTGCAAATAGCCCAACGTCATGGTATCAAACCTTTATTTGTTCTATTTGATTCTTGCTGGGATCCTTTCCCTAAGCCTGGAAAACAGCGCGAGCCGAAACCCCATGTGCATAATTCAGGATGGGTGCAAAGTCCGGGGCAGTACGCCTTGAAAGACTCGACCCAATATCCACGGCTCGAAAAATATGTAAAAGGTGTCGTATCAAGGTTTGCCAATGATGAAAGAATCCTGGGCTGGGATATCTGGAATGAACCTGATAATATGACCGGTCCTTCTTATGAAAAGGTAGAAATTCCCAATAAAGTAGAATATGTTATGCCATTATTAAAAAAAGCCTTTGCCTGGTCCCGCTCTGTCAACCCTTCTCAGCCATTGACTTCCGGTATATGGGTGGGAGATTGGTCAACTCACAATGTGATGAAGCCAATTGAAAAACTGCAGATAGAAGAATCTGATATCATATCGTTTCATAACTATGATAACGCACAGGAATTTGAAAAGCGGATCCTGCTCATGAAAAGGTATAATAAACCAATCATATGTACTGAGTATATGGCCAGGCCCAATGGAAGCACTTTCCAGGGTTCCTTGCCTGTTGCCAAGAAATACAACGTCGCCATGTACAACTGGGGATTTGTGAATGGTAAAACCCAAACTATTTATCCATGGGATAGCTGGACGAAAACATATTCATCTGAGCCACCGGTATGGTTTCATGATATTTTTCAGAAGAACGGTACTGCCTACAGAACAGAAGAAGTTGAAGTTATCCGGAAACTGGCTAATAATAAACAATTATGAAGAGGTTTGATGAAATGAGCCTTTATTGGATATTCATTCTATGTATCATAGGCACTGTCCGGGTTCATGGCCAAAAGATAAATATTGATAACCCTGTTCTTCCGGGGGTCGCAGATGCAGGTGTGATCAAATACAATGGTGAATATTATATTGGAGGTGTTTTTACTAATGGAGGCTTTTATATTTCAAGAGACCTTGTAAAATGGGAAGGACCGGTACATGTATTTTCAATGAATAATAACTGGACTACAGGTCCCTCCGCAGAGGATCGCCAGATCCATGCGAATGACATTAATTACATCAATGGAATCTTTCACATGTATTGGTCTGTGAATTATTGGGGGAAGGATAGAAATGCGATACATATTGGACATGCTGTTGCTTCTAATGTGCTCGGGCCATATAAAGAACCTGTTAAAGAGACATGGTTGGATAATAGGATCGATCCGGAATTGTTTATTGATGATGATGGAAAAATGTACCTGTATATGGTGAAGTTTACAGATGGTAATACGATCTGGGTACAGCCTATGAAGGATCCTGGTACACCTTCTGGCGAACCCAGGTACATGTTTTCCTCCTTACCCAACACATGGGAAACATTGGATAATAGGGTAGAAGAAGGTCCCTGGGTGATTAAATACAGGAACCGGTATTACCTGATGTACAACGCCAACCATACATCACCCAGCTGGGGTAATTATTCTTTAGGAGTTGCGGAAGCGGAATCTCCATTGGCATTCAACCATGGCAATAAATATTCCTATCCATTGGTGGAATCAAACCAGTTCGATATGGAAGATTCTTTGGTGGATGTATTAAAGTATACAGGAAAAGAGCCCGGTGTTTTTGACTTTACTTTTGATGATCCTGGAAATAACGGGTTCTTGCCTGTTCATAATAGTACCACCTGGAAAAAAGGAAAAGGCGGATTCGCTTCCTCTGTGATCAGGAATTCTTATACCAGGAAGGTTGGTACCATTTGGAATACGCCACAGATTTGGCTGAAGCGCACATTTATGATTGACAAAAAAAGAGTGGGCAACCTGATGCTCCGAATTCAGCATGATGGTGATACAAGGGTTTTCCTGAACGGGCAGTTGATTTATGATCAAAAGGGGCAACAGTATACTACCTGGAACTTTGATCATAAAGCTGCCAGCCTCCTGAAGCATGGTGAGAACTTGCTGGTGGTACATAGTAAGCAAGGGGTTCGTTCCAATTACCTTGATGTTTCTCTGTTTGACACCAGGGGCCAGAAGGGCGATGATATTTTATTTTCTCCTGGCCAGCCAAACATATTACGTGGTCCTAATGGCTTTGAATGGTGGCTGATCTATATGGCAAATAAGAATAGGGACAGGAGAGGACAATACATTAACCGGGTTCATTTCTTTAACAAGACAATGTTCGTGGAAGGCATTACATCCAATAATACGCCGGGATATCATCCGGCTCCGGCAGTTCCTACATTCAGCGATTTATTTGATAGCACAGATGCACGAAAATGGGAGGTGAGATCAGGTGATTGGTCTGTAAGCAGTAAAGAGCTTGTCCAGGTAGGCAATAATAAGGCAATTAACCTGGTGAAAACTATTCCGGCTACTCATTACTTGTTTGAAGCCAACTTAAGCATAATAGATACGGCTAATGGCAAAGCGGGTGTACTAGCCTGGTGGAAAGATGAATATAACTGGTTGCAGATCGTGTTGGACCCACAAGGCAAAACCTGGACATACAAACTAAAGGAAAATGGCGCGGAGAAAACTGTTTCCACTCCATTATATTCTGGTTTTAATTTCGGTGTTTACCATAAGCTTTCCATTTTTAAAAATGGAACAACGTTTACAATCAAATTGGATGATTTGCCTGTACCGGGTAATGCGGTTATGAAAACAGGCTTTGAGGAAAAGGGAATTCCCGGCTTATATTCAGAAGGTGGAAAGTCTTCATTTGATGGGGTCTTATTTACCATAGGTTGGGATGAATTTGACAGTAACATAACCGCATGGCAGCCGCAAGCGGAGCAAAAAGGTAGAAAAGGATCATGGATGGTAGCAGAAGATGGCATCACGGCACCAGCAAATAATGCCAATTACGACATATTCAAGGGAGATCCTTTATCAGCTTATGAATTCAGTGTACAGGTAAACACAAGTGGTACCAGGGGAAATGCAGGTATTTATCCGGTTTATGTAAACAAAGAAAATTACCTGAAAGCTGTATTTGATATGCAAAAGCAGCGCTTTGTGATTACTGGTAAATTAAAGGGTAAAGAATTGGAACAAAAAGAACTTGTCCTGGAAAGAAGTCTGGACTACTATGTAGATATGAAATACACAGACTTTTTTGAAAAGCAGTTTACCTTTTCTACGCCAACAATGATCAATGGATTGAGGCTGAATAAAACGCCTCATGCACAGCCAGATACGGTTATTGAAAATATAGATCAGAAAATGAACATATTGTATAAACAGGCTGGTCAATGGTTACCCTTGGAAGGTGGCCAGGAATTAAGATCAGGCCATCCGGGCATTGAGCTGTTAGCTTGTAAACCTGTAGTGGCCGAAGCGTTGAAGTTCGTCAATAAAGACCCGGAAGATCAAAACTTTTATCTCAATAAAATATGGGTAAATGAGTTGTTCCGTTCATCGTATAATATCAGGGTCGTAAAACAGGAAAAAGAAATCATTTTCCTGATCAATGGTAAAGAAGTGATACGCCTGAAGAATGAATTTCCCGCATCCCGGGTAGGTCTCACAACAACAGATACCAGGGCGGGGTTCAATGGAATTACTTTATTTCACCTGCCATAACAAACCCAGTTTCTAATCAAATGAAAAAAGTATTTCTTGAAAATTGTTCCGCAATAATAGTCCTCTTGATCATTTCCTTTCTGCTCCCTATTAAGTATGTTTCTGCAGGTACAGTAAATACGCAACAGGAAAAAGTTTCAGATACATCCGTACTTGAACTTGCTGACCCCACTATATTTTACCACAAAGGAACTTATTACTTATACGGCACAGGAGGAAAAGTGAATAAGGGGTTCCTGGTATATACTTCTTCAGACCTGAAATCATGGCAAGGTCCAAAAGGAGTGGATAGCGGTTATGCTTTAGTGAAGGGTAATACATTCGGTACCGCTGGGTTCTGGGCCCCCCAGGTATTTCATTACAAGGATAAGTTTTACATGGCATATACCGCCAATGAAAATATTGCAATTGCTGTAAGTGATAGTCCGCTTGGACCTTTTCAACAAAAGGAAATGAAACCGGTGTCTGGTGAGGGAAAACAAATAGATCCTTTTGTATTCTTCGACAAGAATAGTAAGATCTATTTATATCATGTTCGGCTTAAAGAAGGGAACAGGATTTTTGTGGCTGAATTAAAAAATGATTTATCCGATATTATACCAGGTACTATTCAACCATGCATATCCGCAACAGAGCAATGGGAAAATACAGCTAGTGCACCCTGGCCGGTTACTGAAGGACCGACAGTAATCAAACATAAGGATTTATATTACCTTTTCTACTCTGCAAATGATTTCCGCAACATTGATTATGCTGTTGGTTATGCTGTGAGTAAAACACCTGTTGGCCCCTGGACAAAGTATGCGCACAATCCAATTATCAGCAGGCAGATAATTGGGATCAACGGAACGGGCCACGGAGATTTTTTGAAAGACAAGGATGGAAAACTTGCCTATGTTTTTCATACACACGCTTCTGATCAAAAAGTTCATCCCAGGTTAACCGGTTTGGTTAAGGCTGCTTTCACTGTTGAAAACCAAGGAAAGGATCAAATAGTAATTGATCTGGATAGTTTTCATTATTTGAATAAAAACCCATAGCATTCATTCAAAATCCAGAGGTCAACAGTGATTTTGGTGATTCAATATTCAGTAGTCATATCGCAATTCAAAATGGACGAAAAATCCCGTAAAAACTACATTTTACGGGATTTTTCGTATACAAACAAGATCAAATTGTTTAAACACTCAAATCCCAGGATGAAAGATCGAGTGCTGAATAGGAGATAAGGGCCTGATTTCCAGTATGTTCAGTAGGAATATATAGAATGTCCATTTCCTTATTTTGAAACATCTTTTGCCGATTCATCCCTTACCTGTTTCTTCCCGGTGTGGTCATAGCCCTGGATTCTTTCATAGTCAATCATAGCCTGGGGGCAGAAATTGGTGATAAAAGCACGCGGTCTGAGATGGGTGGAATTTCCACGACTATAATGTAATGTGCCCCCATGTTGTAACACGGTACAACCACGTAACCATTTTCCTCAAAAAATTGAACTTGTTCTTCGGAAATCATAAACTTACTCATCATAGTATTTTTTACTAAATGGCAAGTTTCCAATTATATACTGTTTAGGAAAGTATTATAGTATTATTTTGAAAGTAAGAAGCTGGGGGATTTACCTGTATATTTTTTGAACACGGTACTGAAATACTGTGGTGAAGAGAATTCAAGTTCATAAGCAAGTTCAGAAAGGGAAATGTCCGGATCATTCTTAATCTTTTCAATGGCAAATTCAACTTTTTTGCGTTGTATAAAATCGCCAGGTGTGAACCCCGTTACCTCTTTGAAAAAATTTTTAAATCGTGACTCCGAAAGGTGTATCTCATTGGCCAATTGGATGATGGAAATATGACCTGGAATATGATTATCAATATAATTCAAGACTCTCTGTAATCTCAAATTATCCGTTTCATTTTTGTTGTTTTCCATGTAATCCAACAATGAAAGTATAAGCGACTGAATAGCCAGAGAAATGCGTATTTTTTTCAAATGCTGTGGTTCTTTTTTGTCTAGGATCAGGAAGATGTCTTCCAGTATTTTCTTAAGCTTTTTCCCGCCTTTAAAATGTCTAATATTCATCGCAATCAAGTATTTACAAAGCAAAGCGAGATTGTCTGAAGAATTAGTATTGACTTTGATGATCAGCCAGTATAAAACTCCTTTTTCCTCGGGATGCTCGCCTGAACCATGTTCCTCTCCGGGATAGTTAATAAAAATATCTCCTCCTTTTACCAGGTATTTTTCACCGCTTACTTCAAAATATTGGCTACCCTTGTCATAATAACAAATTTCAATCATGTCCTTATGCACATGGCTGGGTAGTTTGCTTTCAGACCTGTTGTAATTATATCTTCCCAGTACCTGCAGATCATTAAAGCCAAATTTCCTGAAGTCTATGATTCGCCGGTTGCGGGTTGATTTAATATCGAGTTGCATATAAAGGATTAAAAAGAATCTTTAGCGTTCTATCATTTATAATTTAGTACTACGATACAATTATATACAATCTTTTATTGTCAGAAAATTTAAATTCGCCCCGATTTTTCAATTTTTATATCAACGATATGCTTAAAGTATGTGAATGAGTTCTACAGCTTTTAATGTTCTGAATTTTTATGATACTCATCTAACACTAAAATATTCATATCTTCCTGTAAAGGTGTTATAAACATTGATATACTGTTTGGTAATATGGCTGCCCAAACTATTGTATTATCACATGCTTGTGAAAATTGAAACTTAATTAAATATTTATTCAATTATCAAAAATGAAATTCCGGAAAGTTATTATCTCCTTCATTGTTTTTTTCTTCTTCGTGGCTGCCGCAAAAGCTCAACCTGTTTATGAATCGGTGAAAGAGTTAGCACAGCGACGTGTGCCCTGGCTGGCAGAAAAAATTTTATTTTCATCTATACCGAAAGAAAATGGGAGGGATGTTTTCATTCTGCAGACAAAAATAACCGGCTTACTATATCTGCGTCGGGAGCAAATGCAGCCGCCAAAGGGCTTGGATATTATCTTAAAAATTATTGCCATCGATCCATGTCGCACATGGGAGACAATCTTGCGCCTGTTGTAAATCTTCCAGAGATAACTGAACCGGTTAAAATTGTATCCAATGCGGAAGTTCGTTTTGCATTGAACTATTGCACCATTAATTATACCATGAGTTTTTATGGATGGAAGGACTGGGAGCATGAACTGGACTGGATGGCCCTGAACGGAGTAAACCTTTTATTGGCACCAACAGGCATGGAAGCAGTTTGGCAAAGCACTTTGAGAAAGTTAGGTTATAACGAAAAAGAAATTTTGCAGTTTATAGCAGGGCCTGCTTTTACAAGCTGGTGGCTTATGGGAAATTTAGAAGGTTGGGGCGGACCAGTCACACAAGGCATGATTGATCAACAGGTGGTTTTGCAGAAAAAAATATTGGGAAGAATGAAGACATTGGGCATGCAACCGGTAATGCAGGGTTTTTATGGTATGGCGCCAACTACTTTAAAAGATAAAGGAATTAACGTGTTGGAGCAGGGCAAATGGGCAGGTGGTTTTCAACGTCCCGCTTTTTTAAAACCTGATGATCACTTTAAAAAGATCGCAGGCATTTATTATGATGAGATGAAAAAGTTATATGGTAGTAATCTACACTATTTCGCCGGTGATCCTTTTCATGAAGGCGGAAAATCCGGTGGCGTTAATGTGGCGGATTATGGCCAACTGATACAAGCCGAAATGCAAGAGTATTTTCCCGGCAGCACATGGGTATTGATGGGCTGGCAAATCAACCCTTCTTCACAAATTTTATCAAAATTGGATAAATCAAAAGTGCTGGTACAGGAGTTGTTTGGAGAAAATACCGCTAATTGGTTTACACGAAAAGGGTATGAAGGCACGCCGTTTATCTGGTGCACTGTTACCAATTTTGGCGAAAAAAACGGTTTGTATGGTAAGTTACAACGGTTTGCCAATGAAGTGTACCGGGCAAATACCAGCGAATATGCTCCACTTATGAAAGGCGTAGGTATCATGCCCGAAGGCATACACAATAATCCAGTGGTGTATAATCTTGTTTTGGACCTGGCCTGGCACCCTGAAAAAGTAGAAACTCCTGATTGGATAAAATCCTTTGTTGTTGCCCGGTACGGAAAGGATAATGAAAAAATACAACAGGCCTGGCAGATTTTCTTGCAAACCGTTTACAGCAGTTATAATAAATCCCAGGAAGGTCCTCCCGAGTCTGTATTCTGCGCAAGGCCTTCATTGAAGGTCACCAACGTTTCCTCCTGGGGAACAAGAGAAAGAAATTATGATTTGGCGCGGTTTAAAGAAGGGGTAAAACTTTTTGTTGCCGCTTCAAAAGAAATGAAAAGCAGCGTCACTTATCAAATTGATAAAATAGATTTTGTAAGACAGGTTTTATCCAACAAAGGAGAGTTGGTGTACAAGGATATGGTAACTGCTTATGAACAAAAAAATATTCAGCAGTTTTCAAAACAATCTGCTTTGTTTTTATCATTGATAAAATTGCAAGATTCTTTACTGAACTGCAATGAACATTTTCAGCTCCACACATGGTTAAAGCAGGCTTATAATTTTGGACAAACACCTGCTGAAAAAAAGTTGGCAATAAAGAATGCCAAAACGCAGATCACTTATTGGGGTCCGGATGATCAGGCCACCAATCTTCATGAATATGCCAACAAAGAATGGAGCGGATTGATGAAATCATTATACCTGCCTCGTTGGGAAATGTTTATAACTGCGTCTATGGCTGAATTGAAAGGAGAAAATGCCCCTGCTGCTCCTGATTATTTTTCATTTGAACATAACTGGAGTAATCAACCCGATCTGTTTCTTCCCGTAAGAATTACTGCGGTTGAACAAGATCAAATTATTAGAAGAATACTGAAATAAATTTTTATAGAAAACACGAATCTAGCTTTCCTACAAAGATTATAGTACCAATTACACTATATATTCCTGTTCTATGCCTATATTACCTGGATATCGATGAATATTGATTGATTTACTCCAATTCACTGCTTGTCTGGATAATGTAGGCATCTCCATTACGTCATCTTTACTATCGTCATAAAAGCAAAACAGGTGATGTATTAAGTTCCTTAGTTTTAGATTCAGGAAAATCTTTTTGATGCATTGATCTTGTTGGTCCCGTTCTTCTATGATGCTACATGCTGCAACTTGCAATAGGGGGATGCAAAGTTCCTGTTGGGTCCTGTCTGTATGGTAAATTAGTACCAACTTTTTATTTTTCCTGTCCATTGCAATTACTTTGTTTTTGAATATATCTAATCGCTCTATAGAAAGCCTGTTTTCTAATACCAGTCTTTCGTAAGCCATAGCAAGTTTTAAGTGCCTTCTTTTTTTATGTTTTTCTCGGATGAATGCCCAAGCTCCAGATAAAGCAGGTAATCCGAACAAAATGATAATGATTAAATATACTGGCATATCTTAGGTTTGTAATGTTCATTCTACTTTCTTATTTTATTGTGCCACTAAATGCGCCTGTAACTAAGCTATGCTCTTTAGTTGACGTCTACTCATCTTAGAAAGCATGATTTGCCAATTTTTTGCTTTCCGGTCCAATTCAGGCACCTGTAATCCTTTATTATTCTGTTTGTAAAAAGGGATTTCTACAGGTTCCTTTTTATTCAAAAGTTCCAGTCGCAGGTCTATTTGTTCAAGGTATGCTTCAATTGTTCTTTCCTTAAGTTCACCTGCCTTGATGCTGCTATAGGTCTTCTTTACAGAACAGTTCATAATTTCATCAAAATCGATCATGCGCCATTGGTAATACGATGTGTGCGTTTGCTTGACAACTAAGATTTTTCTATGTATTCCATCTATGCCAATAATACAGTCATTCAATACTTCCTGACAGGAAAGTGATATATTATTTTCTAATACCAGTTTGCTGAAGTAAGCAAGCAAACCTGTTACTTTATTTATCATATACTCTTCATTTATAAAAACCAACAATAAAGACATGTTACAGGTTATTCCTATTAACATAATTCATATCAAATGGAGGCAGTGTTGGCATTTGACTTTTAAAGGCCAAAGCCGCAGAAATATCAGGCTTGAGAAGTTGTATTAAAATCCTTGAAGTTTGAGAAATAGAATAGTTTGGGACAGAAAGGATAAAACTCTGTGAACGAACAGGTAAAGCAATCCGTTGTATCAAGTATTATGTACCTGATAAGATGTGTATGTGGATTATGGTGAACGATACCTGCCATGTCTACAAATCTAAGCAATAATTCCTACCAAAAGGCGAACAGAGTTTAATGGATCGTTAAATGAGGCAGAATGGAAAAACAAAGTATGTGACCCTTTTTTGCCATAAATTCTTATTAAATTGGCACCTATGCTTTCGCCCAACTTTACTCCTTTTCCCGAGATCAAGACAGACCGGCTGCTTCTGCGGCAACTGACATTGGATGATGCCCCCGGCGTGCTGCAATTACGTTCCAATGAAGAAGTGATGAAATACATCAATCGCCCCCTGGCACACAGCCTTGAAGATGCCGAAAACTGGATAAACGTCATTATTGATGCATTGGGAAAAAATGACGGTATCACCTGGTGTATTTGTTTGAAAGAAGTTCCTGCTGTACATGTGGGTAGTATAGGACTTTGGCGCATCGATAAAGAAAATCACCGGGCTGAGATCGGCTATATGTTGGAGCCTTCCCTGCAGGGCAAGGGCCTCATGTATGAAGCCCTTAAAAAAGTATTGGAATATGGCTTTAGCGAAATAAAGCTGCATTCCATTGAAGCCCATGTCGACCCAAGGAATGCATCCTCCAGCGGGCTGTTGAAAAAAGCTGATTTTGTATTGGAGGCCTACTTTAAGGAAAACTATTACCTGCATGGCCGGTTTGTGGATACGGCTGTTTACTCCCTCTTAACGCCCTTTAAGGAATTCCAATAACGTTTCGATCACCGATGCTTACACCAGGCCAGATCACTGCACTACCGCCTAAATTAAGTTTACCTAATTGTAGTATTGATGACCAGGGGGCCATCCAATGATCTAAATTTTGCTCATTTCATCACATGCTCAAAAAAATCATTTTGTAGTTCTAAAGTTTTCGTATCACTTTTTACGGTTTTCAGTGCATTCACAAGCGTCTCAACGGTATGCTCTGTAAGCAACTGTCCAAGTTCTCGGGTGGCTTTGGCGCCTTCGCCTGCATAATGATTGGGGTAGCTGGCATACCACCAGATGGCTGTGTACAGATTAGGCAAGGAAAGCCGATTGAGGTTTGCTCCTGATTCTTTAGTAGCAGTATGCAGCTTCACCAGGTCGGGCCGTAGGTATAAAAGTGTAGAGGTTTCCCGTTCGCCGGCATGGGCATCCCAGGAAGGGTCAGACTTGCGCATGGCCTTTACTTTTTCATTAAAAGCCGCATCTTGTGCAGGGTCAAAGAAATAGACGACATAGTCGCGTCGGCGCTCCAACTGGCACTGAATAAAGTAGCGCAGCAGGTGAGGATTGCCACCATGGCCATTGATGATGATGATCTTTTTAAAACCGTTTCTGGCTATTTCCGAGCATGTGGAATCCAGCAGTTCCAATACCAACCGGTTTGGGAGGGAAAAAGTGCCCGGCTGATGTCGTGCTTCATTGATCTGGCCATAAAAATAATCGGGGAACACTACAGCATATTCTCTTTTAGCCGCTCTTGCTGCCCATTCACGAACATGAATCAGGTCGGAACCAATTGGCGCATGGGGACCATGTTTTTCCAAAATACCAATAGGAAGGATGCAGGTCTGCGCTGATTTTTCCAACGCCTTTTGCCAATCGCTGGCTGTCAGCTCATCCCAGCGAAAAGGAATTTCCTGGGCTTCGGTCTCGAAAGAAACGGGGAGAAAATAGAAAAGAATGATTAAGAACTGTTTCATATGGAAGCAATATTGTTTTATGAAATTTAATCAAATTGCCCTTTTGAATTAAATTACATAAGAAACGTGAAATAATTAATGTCCACCCTTAAAAGAATGCAATATGAAACTGTTAGAAAGACTTAGTCCAGTTGAAAGAGGGGCACTCCTGAAATTCCCTGCATACATATCATTGCTTGCAGCCCAAAAAGAAGGCAGGCTGGATGACGTAGAAAAAAAATCAGCCATAGGCCTTTCTCATATTAGAACTTATGCAGGCGATCCGCTGCTAACCGATTTTTTTAAGGAAGCGGAAAGGGTATTTGTAAAGAACATAGAGCAACTTGATCAGGATTTACCAAAAGAAAGGCATGAGCGGGAAGATGCGATTAAGAATGAGTTAACAAATCTTGAAAAGATAGTTGTGAAGCTGGGCAAAGAGTATGCCTCGACCATGTTCCATAGTATGAAATTATTTAAGGACCATGTATCACAGGCACACCACAATGTGTTGGTTGATTTCATTTTTCCAATGCCGATTAAAGGTCTCACATACTAAGCTGTATGGAAGCTGTATTTCAGTAAATTCAAATCCTTTAAAGTGATTTAAGGTATTCTACAAGGTTTTGTTTTTCTTGTTCAGTCAAGCCAAGATTGAGTTTTTCACAGCTGTTATAATGATTCACTACATCGAGTAAAGTAGCAAAGCGGCCGTCGTGATAAAATCCACCTTTTTGATGCGTCCACAGACCACCAAGTTTAGCTGTATTATAGGTTTCGTTTGGTGAGCGTTTGGCTTGAAAGTCATCTATACAAATATCACTCGGCATATGTGTATTCCATCCCGGCTCAGTATAAATGGGAGGTACGTGGCAGGTGGCACATTTAGCTTTTCCATTAAACAATGCTTCACCCTCTTTTGCAGCACTTTTATTATAGCTATTTGCCGGAGGTTTTGGAGCTGGGATCGCCAATTGATAAAAGTGCAATGCAGCTAATTTTGAAGTAACCAAATCGGGCGAATTTCTTTTGTTTCCAAATCCTTCCCTGGCTGCAATAGGATACTTTTCAGCATTATTTAATCTTTCATCAAAAAACACACCCTGACCTCGCAGTTCCAAATTGGCAACATACGCATTCCAATAAGTAGTGGTTCCCCAGCCTCCGGTCCAGGTATGGTTGTTTACACCAGCCATAGCAAAAGCTGGAGGAATCAATGTAGCAGCGCTTTTCCCATCAGGCCGTAGAGCCTTTCCGTCCAGGTTAAGCTCTGCATCGAATTTGCCGGGTCCCCAGCTATGCAATACTTTTTTTGCCGTGGTTAAATCAACGCCCAGCAAATTTGTAAGGACGGGATCTAATTTAGGTGCCAGGGCAATGATAGCGCCTACATTCAAATCCCGATTCGCCCAACCATCTAATCGTTTCCCTATGCCAGGTGCAAACGAATTATCAACTGTTGAATGGCAGAGCGCACAGGTAAAGCCTACTTGTTTTAAAGCATTTTCATCTTTAAGTATACCAACAACACCAGTTAATACATTTATTTTAGATAGTCCGCCAAGTTTTGTAATTACATCTGATTTACTATCATCAAAAGTACCCACCACGCCCAGCACAGCATTTAACTTTATCAAGGCACGGGTAACGGCCGGGTTAGTTAAATCTAACTTGATTTCCCCACTCTTAATTTTATTGAGAATTTCCTTGGGTATGGCATCTGCATCAATCTTAAGTCCTAACGATAACGCTGTTTTAGGATCAAGGCCGGGACCAACACCGCCCAATTTATCACCATTAATAGCCCGATGCATTTCCAGTTTGCCGGTCCAGAACGCTTCGTCACCATAAGTTTCAAAACGGAAAATGTTTTTCCCATCTTCAAACAATTTTGTTGCATTCTTTACAATGACTGCATCGAATCCGGTTGGTTCTTTATCACGTGCATTATCAAAAGAAAAGTTTACCGCAATGATGGAGCAAATAATAATCAGTACAATGAGTGAAATCAGGTTTAGATTTTTTGAAGCAAAGAAGCTGGGTTTTGTTGATGGGTTGGTTGAATTCATAACACCCTCCTTAAATTTATTTGAACATTATGGCAAAGACACAATCTTTCTGATAGATTAAGTGATGCTGTAAAAGGTTACAAGAAAATACATGTTTTTTAAAATCAGAAAATGCATATTGATGACATAAACCGTTGAGCGCCTGGCGGGATCATTTGAATCCCAGTAGCAACTTAAACCCTGCAAATATTTGAAGAATTGGGAAGAGGGAACCACCGCTTTAAGAAGCTGAAGATTAGTACATAAAAGTATTTTTTCCCCTTAAAAAAATCATTAAATTGTACAGTATAAGAACGCTTATGAAATACGCCCTGGTTCAAAATTTTATCAATGGCAATTTCTTAACTTCTGGAACTTCCTGTTTTTTGGATGTGGTGTCTCCTATTGATGGAACGTATTTATCAAAGGTGCCTTTATCCACTACACAAGAATTAAACAAAGCAGTGCATGCAGCCAAAGCTGCTTTCCCAGCCTGGTCGAAAACTCCCATAAAAGAAAGAGTACAGGTTTTCTTTCGTTACAAATTTTTACTGGAGCAACATTTTCAGGATCTGGCCAGATTGGTCAGCGAAGAGAATGGGAAAACAATGGCAGAAGCAGTAGCAGAAATAGAAAAATGTATTGAACTGACTGAATTTGCCTGTTCATTACCTCAATTGATAACCGGGGAAGTATTGGAAGTGAGCAAAGGCGTGGAATGCAGGACAGAACACGTTCCATTGGGCGTAGTGGCCTCAATAGTACCTTTTAATTTCCCCAGTATGGTGCCTAATTGGACCATCCCCAATGCGCTTGCTTTAGGTAATTGTATGATTCTGAAGCCTAGTGAAAAAGTTCCTCTAAGTGCCGGACGTATTGCTTCCTTATTAAAAGAAGCGGGATTGCCTGATGGTGTATTTAATATTGTGCATGGTGCTACAGAAATCGTAGAAGCTATTTGTGATCATCCGGATATAGAAGCAGTTTCCTTTGTTGGTTCTACCAAAGTAGCTAAAATAGTGTACCAGCGGGCTACGCATCATTATAAAAGGTGCCTGGCATTGGGTGGAGCTAAAAACCATATAATGGTATTACCAGATGCTATACCTTCTATGACAGCTCAAAATGTTGCCGCTTCAATGAGCGGGTGTGCGGGACAGAGATGTATGGCTGCTTCCGCTATGGTGGCTGTAGGCAATACCGATCACATTATTCAAAAAATTGTAGAAGAAGCTAAAAAGATAATCCCAGGTGATAACCTGGGCGCTGTTATCAGCAAAGAGGCGAAAGAAAGAATAGAAAGATATATATCAGAGGCAGAACAGCAAGGTGCCAAAGTATTGGTAGACGGTAGAAACGTTCAAGTAAAAGGTAAAGAAAACGGTACCTATGTGGGTCCTACGGTGCTTGATTATGTACAACCGCATATGGCGGTTGCCCGGGAAGAAATATTCGGACCTGTCATCAGCATCATGCGTACCAATACCGTTGATGAAGCCCTGGCTATCGAAAATGCCAGCCCCTATGGAAATGCGGCATCTGTATTTACTCAAAATGGCGGTGCTGCCAGGTATATTATAGAGCGCGCCAGTGCTGGAATGATCGGTGTTAATGTGGGTGTACCCGTTCCGAGAGAACCGTTTTCATTTGGCGGGTGGAATGAGAGCAAGTTTGGCGTAGGTGATATAACCGGAAAAAGTTCCATCGAATTCTGGACGAAGCTGAAAAAAAGTACCGTCAAATGGAATCCTGAGTCGGGTATCAACTGGATGAGTTAAGCGGATGCACAGGCTTTTCACTTAAAATCAACAGGCCATGCTGGAATCATACGTAAAAAAGACAGAAACGGAAGCGATTGTACAGGATAACCTGGCTTATACACTGTTTTCCTGGAGCAAGCAAAAAGGAATCAATCCTATTTCAGTCAAATATGGTGAAGGTGTTTATCTATACGATTATGATGGGAAGCGGTATCTGGATTTTTCTTCAGGACTGATGAATGTAAACATCGGGCATGGTCACCAGCGGGTAACAGCGGCTGTAGCCGCGCAAATGCAACAAGTTAGTTATGTTACACCTAGTTGTATCACCAAGGCAAGGGGTGAATTGGGAAAAAAACTGGCCCAGATCTCACCAGGTCATCTCACCAAAACCTTATTTACGATAGGCGGGGCAGAGGCCATTGAAAATGCCATGAAACTGGCAAGATTATTCACCGGGCGTCCTAAAATCATTGCCAGGTACCGGGCCTTTCATGGCGCTACTTATGGTGCAATGACGGCTGGCGGCGACCCGCGGAAATTAGCCAATGACGCACAACAGGTTCCCAATGTTATTCATGTGGAAGATCCCTATTGTTACCGTTGTCCGTGGGGAAAAGAAATCACCTGGTGCCAGCGGGAATGTGTCAGTCACGTGCAGCGTATAATTGAATTTGAAGGACCGGAAAATATTGCTGCCATTATCATGGAAGGAGAAAGTGGTACATCGGGATGTATCAAATATCCACCTGATTATTTGCCAAAGATCAGGGCTCTTTGTGACCAGCATGGTATCTTATTGATAGCCGATGAAGTGTTGAGCGGCTTTGGGAGAACCGGTAAATGGTTCGGCGTCAATAATTATGATGTTGTGCCCGATATGATCGCTACTGCCAAAGGAATTACTTCAGGCTACCTTCCTTTGGGGGCCTTAATCGTTTCTGATGAAATTGCTTCCCGCTTTGATGACCAGGTACTTTGGCTGGGATTAACCTATTCAGCCCATCCGGTTTGCTGTGCCGCTGCTGTGGAAGTTTTGAATATATATGAAGATGAAAATCTCATAGAGCATGCGGCTACTATGGGTGCTTATATTGATCAGGAAGTAGGCAAACTAAAACTGAGACATCCCAGTATTGGTGATTTCCGGAACACAGGTTTATTAGGTTGTCTGGAACTGGTAAAAAATCGGGAAACTAAAGAACCTATGGCGCCTTTCAATGCCAGGTCCGATGAAATGGTGATCATGAATAAGGTTGCTGCTCAACTAAGAGAATTAGGTATGTACACTTTTGTTCGCTGGAATTACATTTTTATAGCCCCACCCTTATGTATTACAAATGAGCAGGTTGATGAAGGATTGACGATGATCAGTAAAGCGATTGAAATTGCCGATGAATATGTGAAGTGATTGATTTTGGATGACCATTTAAAATCGAACGATATGCAGGAAAAAAAGCCTCTCAGGGATGAGTTGACGTCTTCATCTTTATACAGTGAGGATCTTGCTCCGGTTCCAACTTTTAAAAGAACGTGGAACACCTGGAACTATGCGGCACTTTGGATCAGCATGAGTCTTTGCATTCCCACCTATATGCTGGCCAGCTCGCTAATCGGCGGCGGCATGAATTGGTGGCAGGCCATACTTACCATATTTCTCGGTAATACAGTGGTGCTAATTCCGATGATATTAAACGGACGTGCCGGTGCCAGGTATGGAATTCCCTTTCCTGTATTTGCCCGGGCCAGCTTTGGCGTCAAAGGGGCCAATATCCCAGCCATACTTCGTGCTATTGTTGCCTGCGGCTGGTTTGGTATACAAACATGGATTGGTGGTTATGCGCTTTATCAAATGCTACGTCTTTGGATTCCTTCCTTAGCCACCTTACCCCGGATCTTTCCTGCTTCTTTTGGTTTGGAAACAGGGCCGGCTATTACCTTTTTCCTATTCTGGCTTTTGAACATGTATGTAGTTTATCTGGGTGTGGAAAGCATCAAAAAATTATTGGTCTTTAAGGCCTTCTTTCTACCCATTGCTGCTTTGGCTTTACTTTTCTGGGCTATATCAGCCAGCAATGGACTGGGGCCTATTTTAAAAGAACCTTCAAGGTTTGCCACGAATGCTCATTTCTGGAATTTCTTTTTTCCGGCTTTGACAGGTATGGTTGGTTTCTGGGCAACACTTTCGTTGAACATTCCTGATTTTACCCGTTATGCCCAAAGCCAGAAAGCACAGGTTATAGGCCAGGCTATCGGTTTACCACCATCCATGACGCTCTTTGCGTTTATTGGCGTTGTTGTGACCTCGGCAACTATCATTTTATATGGCAATGCCATCTGGGACCCATTGGTTTTGGCTGAAAAGTTTGAAAGCAAAGTTATTATCACCATAGCCATGATTGCCGTGGCGGTTTCTACATTGGCTACCAATATCGCCGCCAATATAGTCAGTCCGGCCAATGATTTTGCCCATCTTGCTCCGCAAAAGATTAGCTTCAAAACCGGGGGATTGATCACAGGCATTATCGGCATACTTATTTTCCCTTGGAAACTTATTGCAGATCCCAATGGATATATTTTCACCTGGCTGGTGGGTTATTCGAGTTTGCTGGGACCAGTTGGCGGCATTATGATCGCAGATTATTACTTCATCCGCCGGCAACGATTGAATACAAAAGCCTTATATGAACACAACGGATATTACAGTTTTGGAAACGGGTTTAATAATTATGCCCTCATTGCCTTGGTGCTGGGCATATTACCCAATGTACCTGGTTTTTTGACAACCGTTAAGCTCATACCGCAAGATGCTGTTCCCGCCTGGATCTCACAGTTATATAATTATGCCTGGTTTGTAGGGTTCTTTTTATCCGGAATAAGCTACTGGTTGCTCATGAGAAAGGAAGTACCTGCCGTTCAGGCCATTCCCTTACAAGAAGAAGAAATTTACCATGTCAGTACTTATTAAAAACGGAAGAGTTATAACAGCAGCCGATGATTATCATGCTGATATTTTCATCGAAGGGGAAAAGATCAAGGCAATAGGAAAGGATTTGCCTTTTGAAGCAGAGAGAAGTATTGATGCCAATGGCATGCTGGTGTTTCCCGGGGGAGTAGATCCACATGTTCACTTAGACATGCCTTTTATGGGCACGTTTTCCAGTGACACACATGAAACAGGAACAAGGGCAGCCCTGTTTGGAGGCACGACGACCGTTATTGACTTTGTACTGCAAAAGCAAGGGCATTCGCTAAGGGAAGCATTAGATGAGTGGAATGGAAGGGCTGTGGGCAATGCTGTGGGTGATTATAGCTTTCATATGGCAGTGACGGATTATAATGATAAAGTAAAGCCGGAAATCAAGGAGATGATTGAAGAAGGTATTACATCATTTAAAACCTTCATGGCGTATAAAGGAGCATTAATGATCGATGACCGGCAGATGATCGGTTTAATGGAAGAAGTAAAAAAGCAAGGCGGTTTGATCAATGTACACGCTACCAATGGCGATATGATCGATTACCTGATCCAAAAACACCGTTCAGAAGGAAAATTAACCCCTTTGTATCATTATCTCTCACAACCAGAAGTAACCGAAGCCGAAGCTTCAGAGCGGTTTGTAGATATGGCCAACTATACCGGATGTCCCGGTTATATAGTTCACCTTACCTGTGAGGGCGCGTTGAATGCGGTACGTAATGCCACCAGAAGGAATCAGAAAGTATTTGTAGAGACCTGTATTCAATACCTGCTTCTGGATGCCTCACTATATGAGAAAGATGGTGAGGGCGCTAAATGGGTAATGAGTCCGCCTTTGCGTCAAAAGAAGGACCAGGAAACACTATGGGCTGGTATCAACCAGGGATTGGTAAATGTGGTAGCTACTGACCATTGTCCTTTTTTATGGGAACAAAAAATGATGGGAGCAAATGATTTCTCAAAAATTCCTAACGGTCATCCAGCCATCGAGAACCGGTTGGAATTATTGTACAGCGAGGGGGTGCATAAGGGAAGAATCACGCCTAACAAGTTTGTGGAAGTTGCCTCTACCAATCCGGCAAAGATCTTTGGCATGTATCCGCGTAAAGGAACTCTTGCGGTAGATAGCGATGCCGACATTGTGATCTTTGATCCTGATAAAAAGCATGTACTTTCTGCTCAAACACACCACATGAATGTGGATTATTCGGGTTATGAAGGTTGGGAGGTGACCGGGAAAGTCGAAACAGTTTTATTAAGAGGGGAAGTTGCTATTGATCAAAATAAATGCCTGGTGGGAAAAGGATATGGGCAATTTATCAAGAGGAATAAAGTAGTAGGGATTGTATAGTTTATAGTTCAACGTTCATAATACAAAGTTTACTATGGCAAGAATGATTACATCGGGTCTCATACAAATGAGTTTATCTAAAACAGAAGGAGAGGGCAGCATTGAGGAAATCAAAGAAGCCATGATCCAAAAGCATATTCCATATATTGAAGATGCAGGTAGACAAGGGGTTCAGATCCTTTGTCTACAGGAAATTTTTACCACTCCTTACTTCTGTCCGGGGCAGGACAAGGCCTGGTATCAATCGGCAGAGCCTATACCCGGACCTACCACAGAACGCATGTCAGCATATGCCCAAAAATATGGTATGGTCATGATAGTTCCCATTTACGAGAAAGAACAGCCGGGCGTTTTGTACAATACAGCAGCAGTAATTGATGCCGACGGAACCTTATTAGGCAAATACCGGAAAAATCATATTCCGCATACTTCTGGATTTTGGGAAAAATTTTTCTTTAAGCCTGGAAATTTAGGGTATCCGGTATTTCAGACGCGTTATGCAAAAGTAGGCGTGTATATCTGTTATGACCGTCATTTTCCGGATGGTGCAAGAGTATTGGGATTAAATGGCGCTGAGATCGTGTATAATCCATCGGCCACGGTTGCTGGCCTTTCTCAATACCTATGGAAATTGGAGCAACCGGCCCATGCTGCTGCCAATGGTTATTTTATGGGTTGTATCAACCGGGTCGGAGAAGAGAAGCCATGGAACTTAGGGAAGTTTTACGGCAATTCCTATTTCGTTGATCCACGCGGACAAATCTTTGCACAGGCTTCAGAAGACAAAGATGAATTGTTGGTAGCATCCTTTGATCTGGATATGATTGAAGAAGTAAGAGCTACGTGGCAGTTTTTCAGGGACAGAAGGCCGGAAACTTATGGAAAGCTGGTAGAGTTGTAAATTAAAATATCTTTTAATGCCTATCATTAATAACCGATTAAGCGATGAGGAATATCGGACCAATTTCAGTGATATTCACCCGCCATTTGAAACAAGGGATGCAGCCCTTGTAGAAGCCAATCGCTGCCTGTTTTGTTATGATGCACCTTGTACCAAATCATGCCCTACCGGCATAGATGTCCCAAAGTTCATCAAACAAATAACTACAGACAATATAAAGGGCTCTGCCCATACAATCCTTGAAGCCAATATTTTCGGGGCCGGTTGTTCCAGGGTTTGTCCTGTTGAAAAATTATGTGAAGGTGCCTGTGTGTATAATTTAATGGAAGAAGAGCCGATCCCTATAGCCCGTTTACAACGGTATGCCACAGAAAAAGCCATGAAAGAAAAGTGGCAGTTGTTTGACCGATTACCTTCGACCGGGAAAAGAGTGGCAATAGTGGGTGCAGGGCCGGCCGGATTGTCTTGCGCTCATGTACTATCACGGCAAGGTGTAGAGGCGGTGATTTATGAAAAAGAGTTAAAAGGGGGTGGCCTCATGACGTATGGTGTAGCAGCTTATAAAGTAACACCTGAATTCTGCGCGGATGAAGTCGATTATATTACTTCACTTGGTGGCATTGAAATAAAATACAACAAGGCATTAGGTAGAGACTTTACCCTGTTTGACCTGCAACAAAAATACGACGCTGTTTTTCTGGGTATCGGTGTAGGAGAAGCCAGACAATTACATATACCGGGAGAGCAATCGGAAGGTGTTGTAGATGCTATTGAATTCATCCATCAATTGCGATCCAACCCGTATGCTCAAATTCCTGTAGGAGACAAGGTCGCTGTGATTGGTATGGGGATGACTGCTATTGATGCGGCCACACAAGCGAAAAGACTGGGTGCAAAAGAAGTGACCTTGGTGTACAGAAGAACAAAAGCAGAAATGCCTTGTACGGAAGAAGAGCTGGACCTGGCAATGCTTGATGGTTGTAACGTCATATGGTTGGCAGCTCCAAAAGAAATCATCGGGGAAAAGGGCAAAGTAAATGCACTGGTATGCAGTGTCATGACCTTAGGTCCAGCCGATGCTTCCGGCAGGCGTTTCCCAGTTGATTCCGGACAGACATTTATGCTGGAAGTGGATATGGTGATCAAGGCAGCCGGTCAGATGCCTTTTACTGAGCTGGTCACAAACAATCTTTTGGAAAATAACGGAGGAAAGATCGAGGTCACTGAAAAAACAAAAACCAATTTAAACGGAGTTTTTGCTGGTGGCGACTGTGTCAATGGCGGTAAAGAAGTTGTTGATGCCGTACAGGCAGGGAAGGAGGCCGCGCAGGCAATTTTGAAATATCTGCAGAGCGATGAGTCACACTTTTTTCAAAAAGAGAGCACACAGCCTACGATTTTTGAAGGTTAAGCACAATATCCCTTTTCTTCATCACCCTTAATCAATTTAATATGGCCAATATATCTGCAAATTTTTTAGGTATCCGGTCACCCAATCCATTTTGGCTGGCCAGTGCTCCGCCAACAGACAAAAAAGTGAATGTGCTTCGTGCTTTGGAAGCAGGTTGGGGAGGCGTAGTTTGGAAAACCTTGGGTCCACAAATAAAAAATGTTTCCTCCCGTTATTCCGCCGTAAATTATAATGGTAGCCGGGTTATGGGGTTTAATAATATTGAACTCATCTCTGATCGTCCTTTGGAACACAACCTTCGTGAAATTGAAGAAGTGATCAAAGAATTTCCTGATCGTGCCATGATCGTTTCTTTAATGGCTGAAAATACAAGAGAAAAATGGCATGAACTCATACAACAGGTGGAAGACACGGGTGCCCATGGTTTAGAACTCAACTTCGGCTGTCCTCATGGCATGACGGAACGGGGTATGGGTGCTGTGGTTGGGCAGGATACTGAAATAGCCCGGATGGTTGTAGAGTGGGTTATGGAAAAGGCGACCATTCCCGTGATCACCAAGCTGACCCCGAATGTACACTCTGTTGTACCCACCGGCAGGGCTGCTGTAGAAGCCGGAAGTAATGCCCTTTCCCTGATCAACACGATCCAATCAATTACAGGCATTGACCTTGACACTTTCGTTCCTAATCCATATGTAGCAGGTAAATCCGTATTTGGCGGTTATTGTGGACCTGCAGTAAAGCCAATAGCTTTAAAAATGCTGGCAACCATTAGTCAGGATGAAATAACACGGAAAGTACCTGTATCCGGAATAGGTGGCATCAGTACCTGGAAAGACGCAGCAGAATTTATGTTGCTGGGTGCAACTACTGTGCAGGTTTGTACTGCTGTAATGAAACATGGTTTCCGGATCATAGAAGACATGTGTGAAGGATTGAACAACTGGATGGATGAAAAGGGCTTTGCAACAATCTATGATTTTATCGGGAAGACAGTTCCTGCTTTAACACATTGGGAGGATCTAGATATCAACTATCATATTGTCGCTCATATTAATCAGGATAAATGTATTCATTGCGGTTTGTGTTATATCGCCTGTGAAGATGCTTCACACCAGGCTATCAACCTGGCATGGGGCAAGCCCTATAATACCTATACGATCAAAGAAGAGGAATGCATTGGTTGCAATCTCTGTAAACTGATCTGTCCGGTGGACAACTGTATTACTATGGTTGAAAAACGAAAAGGTGATGAATATCTGAACTGGAAAGAATTTCAAAAAAGAGGGTTACCCTTAAATGATCATTAAGGCCCAGACATTACTGCTTCTTTCTTGGATCATCTGCCTCATTGATATAAGTAATACCCCATGGACCAATGCCATGCAGCTGAATGAGCACTTTATCACGGCTAAAAGCATAATGTACAAATTCTTTGGGCATAACTGCAAAATCCCCGGGTTTAAGCTCAGTAGCTGTAGATTCATTAAATTCTTTACCAGTGCCCATGTAAAAACTTCCTTCAAGAACAGTAACATGTTCTATGGCGGGGTGGAAATGGGGACCAATACGGTAATTAGCAGGGATCATCAAGCGCGCCGTAAAGGGACCTGCTTTAGTAAGATCACCTTCTAGAATTGCTATTTGAATTCCTGCAGGCAATGAGGCCGGACCAGTATTCCATGCCAGATTTTGACTATTAACCATAATATGCGCTTCGGTAGAATGTTCCTGTGCATGTACAGAATTGAAAAGAAAAATAGAAGAAACTAAGGTAAAGATGAGCGGGACTTTTTTCATATGACCTCCTTTTTGTTTTAATAAGACTTTACCAATAAATCCATTTTTCATTGAGCATAATAGTCATATTAAGTTATAAAAATTTATTTGATAAGGAACAGATAGGCTTGTTTTCTATCAAATTGCCCTGAGGCAATGGGAGCTATTGCTTATATTTGTATACTCCGCTTACCAACTTTTGAAACTACACAATCCAACTATTAAGACTACACAATGAAATTTTAAGAACGCTTAAAATGAAACCAGTTCTTCATTACAAAAGTTATTTTTTATTTGTTGCAATTATAGGTTTGTCTCTTACTGCAACTTTTCCACGGATCTCATCCACACAGACTACATCAGCTTCCACCGGGTTCTGGAATACGATTACTCCTGTTTCAGGTGCTTTCACAGGACGTGAGGAAAATTCGTATGTAGCAGCAGGTGATAAATTTTACCTAATAGGAGGAAGAGGGATTGTACCTGTGCAGGAATATAATCCCATTAATAAAACATGGGTGAACAAATTAAAGCCGCCAATAGAAATAAACCATTTCCAGGCAGTGACTTTAAACGGACTTATTTATGTGGTAGCAGCTATGAATGGAGCGTTTCCACATGAAATACCACTGACAAAGGTTTTAGTGTATAATCCCGTTTCTGATAAATGGTTCAATGGTTCAACTATACCCAGTGGCCGTCGCCGTGGCGCAGCCGGAACTGTTGTGTATAAAAATAAGATATACCTTGTTGGGGGAATAACGGATGGACATTGGTCCGGATGGGTGAACTGGTTTGATGAATATGATCCGGCAACTAATACCTGGAAAATTCTGCCTAATGCACCTCATGCTCGTGATCATTTCCAGGCTGTGGTTATAAATGATAAACTTTATATCGCCGGTGGCCGCCGGTCTTCCGCAAGTACTAACCAGACTTTTCAACTGACTGTTCCTTCCGTAGACGTATTTGATTTTGTTGCTCGTACCTGGTCCACTCTTCCCTCAGGCAGTAATCTGCCGGTTCCAAGAGCTGGAGCTGCAAATGCTGTATTAGGTAACGAGGTTATTGTTATTGGAGGTGAAAGTGGTCTTCAACTCGAAGCGCATAAAGAAACACATGCCCTAAATGTTACAACGAACACATGGCGGAGATTAGCAGACCTACAGGTGGGGCGTCATGGAACCGGGGTTGCAGTAAGTAACCAGGATATTTATATTGCAGCAGGTGCATCGAAAAGGGGGGGAACCCCACTGGATCTTACACAGGAAGATTTTTTTATGGTTGCTCATAGCACTCCAAATGGTACGGCTCTTACACAAAGTTCCTTAAGTGCCAGCTCGGTTGTAAACTTTGGATCAGTGGTTCTTAATACTGAAAGCAGTCAATCATTAACAATAGCCAATTCCGGAACGAACCAGGATATTCTGATTACGTCGATTAACATAACCGGGGCAAGTTCTTTTAAATATGCCGCTCCTTATTCATTTCCTTTTACTATTTCTCCTGGCAGAAATGTAAAACTTACTGTGAAGTTTAAACCACCAACAACAGGAACACAGACAGCAAGTTTAGTGATAACGCACTCGGGTCAATCAGGAAGCAAAACGGTTAGCTTGACAGGAACGGGCACAACCGCTAAAGTTTCCTCTTTTTCACTAATAAATGCCACCACTAACCAGGTTATTCGAACAATGGTGAATAATGATGTGATCAGTCTTGCATCCGATGGTACAAGTCTAAACATTAAAGCCAATACTTCCCCGGCTACTGTTGGCAGTGTGGTCTTTAATTTAACCGGCGCTCAGAATAAAAACACAACCGAATCAATTGCTCCTTATGCTTTATTTGCTGACAATAATGGAGACTATTACAGTTGGACGCCCCCAACAGGTAGTTATACATTAAAAGCAACACCTTATTCAGCAAGAGGAGGTACAGGTACTGCCGGTTCACCACTAACAATAGCCTTTAGCGTTACTAATCAGGCTACATCAAGTATTCAAGGGTTGGAAACGAATGCACAAGAACCATTAATGCAACAAACTCCTTTTATTGCAGCTAAAGCTTTTCCCAATCCTGCTAATAGCGGCAGTTTTACTGTTTTACTTCCGCAAAAATGGGAGGGAGAAGTATTGTACACCCTTGTATCAGCCGCAGGAAATAAGGCTGCGAATGGAAAAATATCTTTAATAAAAACTACGGAAGTTATCAACTTTGACTTTTCGCGTGAAATGATCGCTCCTGGTTTCTACTATTTATATCTGCAATCGAAAGAATATAAAACTTCAATTAAGTTAATGAAAGAAGAATAATTATGAAGATTGCCATTCTTCTGCATACCCCCTTCATAACTTTGTATCGTGATAATCCCTGAAACTAAATACGCTAAAAGTGGTGATGTCAACATCGCTTATCAATGCATAGGAAAAGGTACGCTGGATTTAATTTGTGTTATGGGTTGGGTTTCCAATGTAGAGCTTTTATGGGAGGAACCGACTGTCAGCAGTTTTCTGAACCGCCTCGCCACTTTCACTCGGCTGATCATATTTGATAAACGTGGGACAGGACTTTCGGACCGTGTACCACAAATGCCTACACTCGAACTCCGGATGGATGATGTACGTGCCGTTATGGATGCAGTAGGTTCCCCAAAAGCAGCCCTGCTTGGGATTTCAGAAGGAGGGTCGATGTGTGCTTTGTTTGCTGCAACTTATCCGGAACGCACTGCAGCACTCATTCTGTGCAGCACTTTTGCAAAAAGGATCTGGGATGTTGAATATCCATGGGCTCCTATGCCAGAAGAAAGAAAAAAATTCTTTGATGCCATAATTGAAGGATGGGGCGGCGTTGTGGACATTGACACAATAGCGCCCAGTATGAGTAATGATGAACGATTTAAAAAGTGGTGGGCAACCTATCTTAGAAGAAGTGCAAGCCCGGGGGATGCACTTTCGTTGGCACGTATGAATACTGAGATTGATATTAGAAATATTCTTCCATCCATTCACGTTCCTACATTGGTGATACATAGAAAAGGAGACCTTGATGCAAACATTGAAGAGGCTCGTTACATAGCTGGTAAAATACCTGGTTCCAGGTTGGTAGAATGTGAAGGAGACGATCATATACCTTGGGTAGGTAAGACCGATCCCATTCTTGATGAGATTGAAGTTTTCCTTACAGGGACATTGAATCAATCTGATCTGGAGCGCGTATTGACCACTGTATTATTTACCGATGTAGTTGGATCCACCCGAAAAGCTCTTGAACTGGGTGATGCACGCTGGCACCATTTGTTGGAAAGCCATAATGTTATGATCAGGAAAGAACTCGCTCGCTTTAGAGGCCGGGAAATAAAAACAACAGGTGATGGTTTCTTTGCAACATTTGACGGTCCGGCAAGAGGAATCAGGTGTGCATGTGCCATTGCAAATGCTGTGCGTCAGTTGGGCATCGAAGTGCGATTAGGCTTACATACAGGCGAATGTGAAATAGTAGGAGATGATTTAGGCGGTATAGCTGTCCACACAGGAGCGCGGGTAATGTCGCATGCTGATGCTGGTGAAGTATTAGTTTCTGCTACAGTGAAAGATTTAGTTGCAGGCTCAGGAATTCAATTTGAGAATAAAGGCAAACATGAGCTCAAGGGGGTGCCAGGAGAATGGGAGTTATACGCTGTTGTGCAGTAACATCTCTTTAATGAAAGGCTTAGCCATTTTATAATGCATACCCTACAATGAAATCACTTTTCATCATTATTAAAAAGACAATAAAATGAAAAAGATCAGTATTAAATTGTACGTTGCTTTCTTTGGTCTGGTGACCATAACAGCAATAGGCTGCGCCAATAATAAGTCTGATACCAATCAGGTTACTAAGAGTGAGGATACAGCAGGTAACACTACTGGTGCTAATGATCAGGTAATAGAAACGCGTTTAAGACGGTTTGATTCTTTAGATTTTCAATTCTATAGCAATCAGCAGTGGGATTCCCTTGCTATCAGTCATGATGCCAATATTAAAGTGTATTATCCTGATGGCACTACAACCACCGGGTTGATTCCGCAGCATATAGACATGTTGAAGCCTTTATTTTCCTTTGCACCTGATACAAAGATCACTAGTCATCCGATAAAATTTGGGAGCGGTGACTGGACCTGTGTAGTTGGAGAAATAGAAGGGACTTTCTCTAAGCCAATGACAGGGCCAAATAGCAAAACGATACAACCAACAGGTAAGAAATTCAAACTAAGCATGTGTACAGTTGGGCATTGGAAAAACGATAAGATGATTGAAGAATATTTATTCTGGGATAATCAGGCAATGATGAAACAAATTGGATTGGCACAATAGGAAGATGGCGTCCCATGAACGCTCCATCCACATGATTACCAGATGAAATAAACTTTGAAATTGTTTTTGTAAGTATTTGCTAAAAGTTCCTTTTGCAACCTGCTAAATTTGTTTGACCTTTGTTTTAGCTTTTCAAATAATTGCTTGATCATGCTGCGGGAAAACACAACCGTAGAGAACAAACGATGTTCTTTCCATGATTTATTTAAGTGGGTTCAGTTGCTCCGAATCACTCCTTCTTTATTGACTAACAGTATAGCTCAGCAGAAAAATTTGCAGTATCTCCCATACTCAGTTCTTATCTACCAATCTCTATATACATACAAGAGAAGAATATTGTTCATTCAATTATATAAGTTATGAAAGCGATCAAAGCACTGATGGTTTACACAATATTAGTGTTCGTATGTCTGCAAAATAATTCCTGCAAGAAGGACAACGAGTTGCAGCCGGATGCAAATACATACGAAAAGCCACCAGAAGCAAATTGGGAAATCCGGTTGCCAGCTAGTCGGCCTGCAAACTTTGTCTATTTAGACGCAACGGCCGCCTTTTCAGTAAACGGACGAATTGCACGCTATAATTGGTCAAAAGTTTCAGGGCCGGCCTCTTACAACATCGAAAATCCGGACTCTGCTGTAACCAAGGTAGGGAATCTTGAAGAAGGCGTGTATCAGTTTAAGTTGGTCGTCACTGATAATACTGGACTCAGCTCAGACTCAATAAAAGGAATAGATGTAGTAGATCATGTGCAGTTTATACTGATGGATTACAAGACGCTCATTTTTACAGGCCTGAAAAAGGAAAATGATCCGGTTAACCATATTAACTTTATGCGAACAGCGCCGATACCTAATGGTTATGATCCAGAAAAAATTAAAGCTGTTCTTGTGTTTGGGGGAATTGGGGCGTTGCTTCCGGATAAGGGTAGCTTGCAATGGTTTCAAATAGCAAAAGGCGGTTCAAATAAATATGTAGCCTATTACAAAGTTGAAAACAACAGTATTGTAGCATATGAATATTATGATGTTAGTCCTTTCGGTTCTTTTTATTTTATTGCCAACGAGTTGAAAGTATTATTTGATTAAATGAAGTTAGCTTCCCCTAGTACCTTTTCAGTTTATTGCATGTGATTATATACTAAAATTAACCGCCAGTTGGCCCATTATCCTTATCATGTTGGGCAGATGGTTTATGTGGGCAAAATGATCTGCGCAGAGCGGTGGCAAAGTCTGAGTATTCCTAAGGGTGCATCGGTCAGTTTTAATGCAGAGAAATTTGCAACTGAAAAACAAAGAGCTCATTTTACTGATGAGTTTCTCAAAAAAGATAAGAATAAATAAGGCGTTAGTTACTAAGGTTATCAATACAATTTATTGTTTTAACAACTCCAAAAGAGTCCCTGAAGGTTACTTTTTGCGCGAAATTGGTATAAACAGTAGATCCTTAACCAAAAATCAAGGAAATGAAAAAGCTATTATTGATCGGTTTATTGAGTGGTGCTCTTGCTGCTTGTAATAATGCCAGTAAATCAACAGAAAACAAAAAGGATTCATTAGACTCAGCAGCTTCCGAACAAAAAGAAATGATTGATTCTACAGCTGAGCATAGAGAGGATAAAATAGACTCTGCAACAGAAATGAAGAAGGATTCTCTGGACAGGATAGATTCCATGCACAAGGAAATGAAAAAAGACGCCTCTAAGTAAACAAGCAACATAATCTTTCCACAAGGGCTTGAGTAATCAGGCCCTTTTCTTTTTATTTTAATGCCTGAACCTGTGAACTTTACTCCATTGTGTTTTCATGACCCATCTTTGAATCAGGCATAATTATTTGTTCGGCATAGGTATTGCGTGTTTGTCTTACTTAAACAAAAATCCACTGCCATGAAAATCGCACAAGTAGCTCCCCTATATGAGGCTGTTCCTCCCAAACTTTATGGTGGAACGGAAAGAGTTGTTTATAATTTAACTGAAGAGTTGGTCAGACAGGGCCATGAAGTTACACTTTTTGCATCAGGTGATTCCAGGTCAAGTGGAATACTGGTGAGTAATGTAAAGCAGGCACTCCGGTTAAATCCTGGATGTGAAGACCCATTAGCTCATCATATCGTACAGTTGCAGGAAGTACTGGAACATGCTAAAGAATTTGATGTCATTCATTTTCATACTGATTATTTGCATTTCCCGCTTACTGAAAATTTAAATACGCCGCACGTTACAACACTTCATGGTCGATTAGACATTCCTGACCTTCAAAACGTATATAATAAGTTTACGAATCAGCCCGTTATTTCAATATCTAATACACAGCGCAAACCATTGCCCCAGGCAAACTTCATAGCAACCATTCATCACGGTTTGCCTTTTTCTCTATTCCAGTGTGGAAAAGGTGAGGGTGGCTACCTTGCTGTATTAGGAAGAGTGTCACCCGAAAAAGGATTTGAACGGGCCATTGAAATTGCAAAAACCGCGGGCATTCAATTGAAAATTGCCGCTAAAGTGGACAAGATAGACAAAGAATATTTCGAAAGGGAAATAAAGCATTTACTTGATCACCCACTGATTGAATTTATTGGGGAGATCAATGAAACAGAAAAGCAGGAATTCCTGGGAAATGCAATGGCTTTGCTATTCCCTATTAATTGGTGCGAGCCCTTTGGGCTTGTTATGATAGAAGCAATGGCTTGTGGAACACCAGTTATCGCTTATCCAATGGGGTCAGTTCCGGAAGTAATACAGCCTGGAAAAAGCGGCTTTATTGTGAATAATCTGGAAGAAGCTGTAGCGGCTGTTCAACAAATTGCTTTTTTGCCCAGGAATATAGTACGTCAAACTTTTGAAGAAAAGTTTACCGTGGAAAGGATGGCTAAGGATTATCTAGCTGTATATATACGTATGATCAAAGAAAAAGAAGCGGAGATAGAAATGCAATTGCACGACAGCAAAGCATTTCCAATTTCACTGGCTGAAAAGTCAAAAAAAGCTGCCAATTAAGTGTAGCAGTAGGTAAACTGAATATTGTTATCATACTCAAACCTAAAACATTATTTATGGACCCTCTAGAATTGACTGTTATTGAAGAAGAAGGTAAATACCATATACCGGCGGATTCGGTCAATTATGATGATAGGGTGAAAGTGTTGAACCATTTTGACACTTTTGCTGTTTTGGACCGTTGGGGAGATGTACAGCCGCACGGAAAAAAAGTTCAGGGTATTTACCACCAGGGTATGCGGTTCTTAAGCCGTCTTGAGTTGCGGATCAACCATAAAAAACCCCTGTTGTTAAGTTCCAATATCCGGGAGGACAATGATATGCTATCGGTTGACCTCACCAATCCGGATCTTGATAATAACAATATTCTTGAAAGTACACTACATCTTTCACGTAGTAAATTTTTACGCAACGGTGTATATTACGAAGAATTATGTCTCGTAAATTATGGAAGCCACACCTTTACCTGTGCTATTTCTATAGCATTTGGGGCCGACTTTAAAGATATTTTTGAGGTAAGAGGTATCAACAGGACGGTTCAAACAAGCAGGCCTGAATTAAGTACATCAGCAAATACCATTGCATTTACTTACCATGGCCTGGATGGCTTAAAGAGAAGAACAGAAATTGTTTTTTCCAATGTTGATGAACCTGATATTAATAACCATATTGTTACTTTTCATCTTACCCTGGTACCTCATGAAGACAAAAAGATAAATTATTCGGTGCTTTTTAATACGGAAGAAAAGTTTTTTGCAACTGGTCAGGAAGTAGTCATGCCGGACTATTCTGATGCTAAAAATTTAAGGGTTGAGGATATCATGCGCAGCCGCGCACTTTTTCCTGAGATCGTTACTTCCAATGAACAGTTCAATCAATGGATCTGCCGTTCACAGGCCGACCTGCTCTCACTACTGACGCAAACACCTTTTGGTAAATATCCATATGCAGGTGTGCCCTGGTACAATACTGCTTTTGGTCGCGATGGTATCATTACAGCAATGCAAGTACTCTGGATCGCACCGGAAATTGGCCGTGATGTGCTGCGTTTTCTTTCAAAAATGCAGGCTACTGAAATGATAGCGGCTAAAGATGCTGAACCAGGAAAAATACTGCATGAAACAAGGACAGGGGAGATGGCCAATACCAATGAGATCCCCTTTAAAGAGTATTATGGAACTATAGATGCAACGCCACTTTATATCATGCTGGCAGGTATGTATTATGAGCGGACAGGTAACCTGGATTTTATTAAAACGATTTGGTCTAACCTGAAAGCTGCATTACATTGGATTGATCATTATGGCGATATTGACGGAGACGGTTTTGTGGAATATAAACATAAATCGGAGAACGGTCTGACTAACCAGGGCTGGAAAGACTCACACGATTCGATCAGTTATGCAGACGGTAAATTATGCGAACCTCCTATAGCTTTATGTGAAGTACAGGGATACGTTTATGCTGCTAAGAAGCATGCCTCCAATTTAGCAAAAGCGCTGAATGAGGAGGTGTTGTCAAATGATTTGCTGCAACAGGCAGAAGAATTAAAGAGAAAATTTAATGAAGCTTTCTGGGACAGTGACCTGGATTGCTATGTATTGGCTCTGGATGGCCATAAAAAGCCTTGTCGTGTGGTCTCTTCTAATGCTGGCCATTGCCTGTTTACAGGGATAGCAGATGAAGATAAAGCATGCTCGATGGCTAAAGTATTGGTGGGTGAACATATGTTCAGCGGTTGGGGTATTCGTACGTTGAGTAAAGATGCTGTCCGGTACAATCCAATGTCTTATCACAACGGTTCCATCTGGCCACATGATAATTCTTTAACAGCTTTCGGTTTTGCAAAATATGGCCTGCAAAAAGAAACATTAAAAGTGTTGAATGCATTATTCGATGCTTCTTTGTATATCGAACTACAACGTTTACCCGAATTGTATTGTGGCTTCGAACGCAGGCCCAATGAAGGTCCCACTGCTTATCCTGTTGCCTGTTCTCCCCAGGCCTGGGCTGTAGGTGCTGTTTTTATTCTTTTACAAGCATGCTTACACATTGAGATCAATGCCCTGGAAAAGAAAATAATATTCCATAAGCTGGACTTGCCTGATTTTTTAGAAAAGATCACTATATCCAATCTCAGGCTTAATGAAGGTATTTGTCAATTTGAATTATTTAGGTATAAATATGATATTGGCTTTCATATCATCCAAAAGCCGGAAGGGTGGGAATTGATCATTAAAAAGTGATTTCCAATGAATAAAGAGTAGTTTCCACTACTCTTTATTCAACAGTAATTTATTCAATAGAAATTTGTTTGGATGCTTTGGGTTTTTGCTCTGTTTTAGGTATTGTGATTTTTAGTATGCCATCTTCATACTTAGCTGCAATAGCATCAGCCTTTGCATTATCAGGAAGCTGGAAAGACCGGGTAAAAGAACTATAGCTATATTCTCTTCTGGTATACTCTTTTCCTTCTGCTTCCTTATTTTCCTGTTTGGTTTCTGCGCTTATAGTTAAAAGATCATCATCAATATTGATCTTAAAATCTTCCTTTTTAAAACCAGGGGCCACTACATCCACCATAAAACTTTGATCATTTTCACCAATGTTTACAGCAGGAAGTGAAGTGGCTTTGTTGCCAGCCCGGTTGCCCCACAAATCAATATCAAAGAGATCTCTCCATGGATCTGCATACCTGCTTGGATTGCGTCTTTGAAGGTTTGCCATAACAATAGGTTTTTACATTAAATAATGCCGAAAAAATTATACCAGTAAGACAAATACTTATTAAGAAATGTTAAGTTTACTGGCATCATCTTTTAAAGAATGAGGTTAAACCATGATGAAATATGGCACAGCAGGAAATGCACCACTGGTGGCAAACCGGAATTATCTATGAAGTGTATGTACGCTCTTTTCAGGACAGCAATGGCGATGGCATTGGAGATATTCAAGGTATCATCCAACGATTGGATTACCTGCAATGGTTAGGTGTAACAGCTATTTGGGTTACACCAGTCTTTCCTTCGCCCATGAAAGATCTTGGTTATGATATTTCTGATTACACCGGCATTCATCCGCTATTTGGAAGTATGAGCGATTTTGACGAACTGCTCAGGCAAGTACACAATCGGGGAATGAAACTGATTATTGACTTTGTTCCAAACCATACTTCAGATCAGCATCCCTGGTTTATAGAATCCTGTTCGTCCAAAGAAAATCCCAAACGGGATTGGTACTACTGGTATGATGCCAAACCTGGAGGCAATCCACCAAATAACTGGCTGAGCGTATTAGGAGGTTCTGCCTGGGAGTGGGATAAAAGAACTGGGCAATATTATTATCATGCTTTTTTAAAAGAACAGCCTGATCTGAACTTATGGAATCCTGAAGTTCAGCAGGAAATAAAGAAGGTGATGCAATTCTGGTTGGATAAAGGAGTTGATGGCCTTCGCATAGATGTCATGTGGCACCTTGCTAAGGATGAAAAGTTGAGGGATAATCCCATTAACCCGGGTTATAAGCCGGAGATGCCTGATTGTGATCAACTCCTGCAAATATATTCCTGCGATCAGCCTGAGGTGCATGATGTGGTGCATTTCTTACGCGAAGTGATAGATGATTATAAGGATAAAGTAATGCTAGGTGAAATATACCTGCCCATTCACAGGATTGTACCTTATTATGGTTCAGATAACAAAGGAGCACATCTGCCGGGTAATTTTCAACTGCTTTTTCTCCCATGGCAGGCACAGCAAATTGGAATTGCAATCGACCAATATGAAGCTGCCTTGCCGGATCAGGCCTGGCCTAACTGGGTCATCGGTAACCATGACCGTTCAAGGCTGATCGAACGCATTGGCGATGCTCAGAGCAAAGTAGCAGCATTGCTTCTGCTCACCTTAAGAGGAACTCCGATCATGTATTATGGGGATGAGATCGGCATGCGCAATGTTCCTATTCCAAAAGAAGAATGGCAGGATCCTCAGGGTTTGTTGATGCCGGATAAAAACCTGAGTCGTGATCCACAACGAACGCCTATGCAATGGAATGTTAGTGCACATGCAGGATTTACCACTGGAAAGCCCTGGTTGAGACTGGATGAAAACTTCCTGGAAAACAATGTAGAACTGCAGAAGCACGATCCAAACTCATTGCTCTGTTTTTACAAACGTTTAATTCAACTTCGGCAGGAAGAGCCCTCTTTACAAACAGGTGATTATTATCCGGTTATAACCGATAACAATACTTTAGCTTACATAAGAAGGAGGAAAGATGAAAAAGCATTTCTAATTGTGTTGAACCTGACCGGCGAACCAAAAATTTTCAAGCCAAAAAACAATCATTTACAGGGTAAAGTAATTTTTTCAACTATAAATAAAAATGAGCATGCAGTGTTTAAAGCTCATGAAACTCTTGAAGCAAATGAAGCCCTGGTCGTTTTGCTTGATGCTTAGGCCGATAATGGCAAGAATTTCATGATTATTTTGCCAATAATTTTGAGAGCTGCCAAATCTTATGATATTGAGCAGAGTAGGAGGGGAGAAGTTTTCTAAGCCCGCCATTCCCCTGTAATTTTAGTCCAGCAATCCCGGATGCTACATCAATTTCGGATCCTCGTTGCGCTGTACCCTCTGACCCTTTTGCAGCCAATCCTCCACTGCCCTTTAGACGCCTCCGCCCCCGGAAAACCCTCATCAACCTTAGTACTTAAAACCTTCCTTATGGCCATGAACCGCTACTCAGGACTCTTGCTGTTGCTGGGCCTCACCCTGGGGGGCTGCTACCCCAAAGGCGCAGAATATGTAGAAGAACTCGACATCGTCTATACCAACTTTAACCAGGACTTTGACTTTAAAAGCAAAACCACCTATGCTTTGCCCGACTCGGTGGTCAAAATCAGTGGCGATAAACTCAATGATCCCGATGGGGACGGCAAACCCCAGTTCCTGAGTGCCGCCTCCAGCAAGGCCATCCTGGACCAGATCAA
>NZ_JAOTIF010000025.1 GCF_025628885.1 Paraflavisolibacter caeni
TTGGAGGCGATCATGGAGGCCCCGATGGCCCACCAGGTCAGCGAACCCTCGGCCAAAAAGAAGTCGTGGGTGTCGGTGACGGCTTTTTTCTTTTTGTTGTACACCCAGTAGCCATAGGAGGCCACAATAACAAAATAAACAATGAATACAAGGTAGTCAGCGAAAACTAAGTTCTTTTCCATACAAGCAAAGAAGGTTTTTGGAATGACGAATAAGTAAATGACTCGTTGTCCTAAACCTATCCGTCATTCATCATTCAGATTATTTAGATTTTAATTGATAATAGAGGTCGTTCCAACGCAATTCGTTTTTGAAAGAATGCAGTTTTGTTTCCTTATCAATCAAAACAAATTCAACTCCTGCCATTTCTGCAAAATCTTCCAGGTGTTCTGAAGTAAGGTTTTGAGAATAGCAAGTATGGTGAGCACCACCCGCTAAGATCCAGGCAGCGCAACCAGTTTTCATATCAGGATAAGGTTTCCACAAAGCACGGGCAACAGGAAGTTTAGGAAGTTCCTGAGTTACATCCACAGCTTCTACATCATTTACCAATAAACGGAAACGACCGCCCATATCAACTACAGAAGCATTCAGCGCTGGACCGCCGGCAACATTAAATACCAGGCGTACTGGATCAGCCTTGCCACCAATACCTAATGGGTGGATCTGGCAAGAAGTTTTTCCATTGGAAATACTTTCGCAGATCTCGAGCATGTGCGCACCCAGTACCATTGGATTGCTAGGATCGAAATGGTAAGTATAGTCTTCCATGAAGGAGTTCCCTCCAGGTAAACCTGCGGCCATTACTTTCATAACACGTACGAGTGCAGAAGTTTTCCAGTCACCTTCACCACCGAAGCCATAACCTTCTTTCATTAAGCGTTGAGAAGCGATACCTGGCAACTGAGCCATGCCATGGAGGTCTTCAAAAGTATCAGTGAAACCTTTGTAATTACCTTGTTGCAGGAAGTAACGCATGCCGGCTTCAATCTTTGCTGCTTCACGCAGGGAAGCATGTTGCGCGCCGCCTTTTCTCAGGCTTTCCTGTAGTTCATAGCTATCAGAGTACTCTTGAATTAAAGCATCAACAGTAGCATCGCTCACTTCATTGATCACTTTTACCAAGTCGCCAATGCCGTGTGTATTTACTGAGTAGCCAAAAATCATTTCGGCTTCTACTTTGTCGCCTTCGGTTACAGCAACATAGCGCATGTTGTCGCCAAATCGAACGAAACGGGCCCCCTGCCAGTCATTCCAGCCAGCAGCAGCTCTAGCCCAGACATTGATCTTATTCAGAACTTCTTCATCCTGCCAGTGGCCAACAACTACTTTGCGGTTTTGGCGCAGGCGCGTCATCATGAAACCGAATTCGCGGTCACCATGAGCAGATTGGTTCAGGTTCATAAAGTCCATGTCGATACTATCCCATGGGATATCGCGATTAAATTGAGTGTGCAGGTGTAATAAGGGTTTCTGCAAGGTCTTCAATCCACCGATCCACATTTTAGCGGGGGAGAAAGTGTGCATCCAGGCGATGATACCGATACAGTTTTTGTCGGTATTCGCTTCTACACAGATGTTGTAAATCTCTTCCGGTGATTTTACGGTAGGTTTAAATACAACCTGAACTGGAATTTGTTTTGCATTGTTCAACGCAGTGGCGATCGTTTTGGAATGTTCAGCCACCTGTTTCAATGTTTCTTCTCCATAAAGGTGCTGGCTTCCAGTAACAAACCACACCTGCAATTGTTTCAAATCTGTCATTTTATGAGATTGTGAATTGTGATTGGTGTACGATCAATATTCAACGAAACATAGAACATACACTTGTATTTATTAAGTAAAGAATGTTGTTATAAGATTTATTGCACTACCGCTTTTTAAGACATAAAGTGGATAATGCAGTTATGGACTGTTAGCCTGGGTGAAGGATAAGACCAGTAATAGAAAATAAGCTCTTTCTTTTGAAGAGATGTTTTGTAATAAACAGTAAAAAAGAAGTGATCAGTTTTTTCATGGTAAAAGAAATCGTTAGCAGACGTCAAATATCAATGGGTTATATTTTGATAGGTTGTTTTCAATGTACCAGAAATGAAACTTGCCAGTGATCATTACAGATCACTGGCAAGTAGTTATTTATTATTGACCATAATATGAATGTGGGCCATGCTTTCTTTCATAATGCTTCCTGATCAGGGAATCCTGCAATTTAGGGACGTCTTTCCTGATTTGTTCGGTCAGGTAAGCCATTTGGGCTACTGTTTCTAAAACAGCACTGTTGTACACTGCTTTTTCAGGTGTTTTACCCCAGGTGAAAGGAGCGTGGTTTCCTACCAGGATCATTTCTACTTCTTCGTAGCTCAATCCTTTTTGTTCCAGGCATTCCATAATCTGGAAACCGGTCTGGTATTCATAATTTCCTTTGATCATTTCATCATTCATAGGAGGAGCACAAGGGATATCCACGGTTAAGTGATCGGCATGTGTTGTACCAAAGATGGGAATATCTCTTTGAGATTGAGCCCATGCTGTTCCATAGGTAGAGTGCGTATGCACAATGCCGCCAATTTTTTCCCAATGCTTATATAAGACTGCATGGGTCAAAGTATCTGATGATGGGCGCAATTTGCCTTCAACTGTATTTCCGTCGAAGTCAACAATCACCATTTTCCCGGGAGTGAGGTCTTCATAAGGAACACCGCTTGGCTTGATGGCAAAAACGCCGAGATCCCTGTCTGCGGCACTTACATTGCCGAAGGTAAAAAGTACCAGGCCTAGCTTAGGCAGTTGCATATTTGCCTCGTAAGCAGCTTGCTGTATGTGTTGGTATTTGCTCATGATGCGTGAAATGTCAAGCGTTACTGACTATTGATTGATTAATTATTGTTTTATGATTATTGTTGTTCAAATTTTATAGTTAGACAGCAGCCAATTCAGATACAGATGGTATTTGATTTTCCACGAAGCCACCCAATTCTTTGTATTGCAGGTAGCGTTTTGCATAGATAACAGCACGCTCTGAATTAGGATAGTATTCTGCATCGAAGCCTTGTCCCATTACTTCCATAGCCTGTTCAACATTTTGGTAAATACCTGCGGCTGTAGCAGCAAACATGGCAGCGCCCAAAGCGCAGGTTTGTTCTGATTTATGGACACGAATCGGCATGTTAATGACATCTGCCATCATTTGCATGATGAAAGGAGATTTTTTAGCAACACCACCCAGGGCGATCAGGCCTTTAACAGGGATACCTTCATCAACAAAGCGTTCAACGATTGCTTTAGCGCCGAAGCAAGTTGCTTCTACGATAGAACGGAATATTCTAGGAGCATCACTTCCCAGGTTAAGACCAGTCAAGGCTCCGGTCAATAATTGGTTTGCATCAGGTGTGCGACGACCATTGAACCAGTCAACGGCCAGTTCGCCATCTTCTTCTAAAGACAGAGCGGCTGCTTGTTTGCTGAGTTCAGGGATGATCTTTTCAGTAGCTTCTTCAATGAGCTTTTTGATGGTATCGGCATCAACCAGTTTGGATTGGGAAAGGATGTTTTGCATAGGCCAGGCAAGAACATTCTTAAACCAGGCATAAGCATCACCAAAAGCAGACTGGCCAGCCTCCATACCGATCATACCAGGAATTACAGAACCAGGAACTTGTCCACAAATACCTTTTACCAATGTATCTTTTACTTCTTCAACCGGGGCTACGAGGATGTCGCAGGTAGAGGTGCCCATGACCTTGCTGATGTAATAGGGTTCAATTTGGCCACCTACTGCACCCATGTGGCAGTCGAAAGCACCTACACCAATCACTACGTTTGTTGTCAGGCCAAGACGGTTCGCCCATTCCTGGGAAATGATACCGGCTGCTTTATTGGAACAAGACGCATCTGCGAAAAGTCTTTGAGTAAAGCCTTGAAGCAATGGATCAAGAGATGTAAAGAAGTCTTCAGGAGGTAATCCGCCCCATTCAGCAGCATATAAGGCTTTGTGGCCAGCAGCGCAAATGCTGCGTTTCATTTCTGAAACTTGCTGTCCGCCGGTAAGTATATAAGGAATCCAGTCGCAATGTTCTACCCAGGAATAGCAGGCATTACGCACTTTTTCATCTACTCTTAAAATATGAAGGAGTTTCGCCCAGAACCATTCAGAAGAATAAATGCCTCCAACATACTGGAGGTAGTTGATATTGAATTTCTCCGCATGCATGTTGATTTCTGCAGCTTCCTGAACTGAGGTGTGGTCTTTCCATAGTACGAACATCGCATTTGGATTTTCCTCAAAGCCTGGAAGAAGGCAAAGCGGTGTTCCGGATTCATCTACAGCTATAGGAGTGGAGCCGGTAGTATCAACCGAAATAGCGCGCACTTGTGCAGCTACTTCAGGACCAGCTTTAGCCAAACAATCTTTTATAGTTGCTTCCAGACCTTCAACATAATCCAGCGGGTGCTGGCGGAATTGGTTGGCAGCGGCATCGCAGTATAAACCTTTTTTCCAGCGAGGATAATAAAATACAGAGGCAGCAATCTCTTGTCCTGTATTGGCATTTACAAGGAGTGAACGTACCGAGTCAGTACCATAATCCACACCGATAACGTATTGATTCTCTTTCATAAAACAAGAATTGTAAAAATAACAATTATTCCTAAAACTAGGACAATTTTATTAATGCGAAATAAATTTTATTCCGCGCTCAAATTGATTTATGAAAATGTTTGATTTACAATGCTTTGTAGCTTTCTAAATTATTATATAGAATAGCTGGTTTTCGGAGCTTTTTTAATGGAAGAGTTGGTTGTTTATCTATTTTTGGAGCCTAAAATAAATGCCATGAAGGGATATTATATAAATGAGTGAATTATTGGATTATGCTGTTCAGGTGCCTTGTTTTCATCTGTCTATGGAAATTCGAAGCAGGCTGATTGCTGTTTCGGACTTTATCTTGGAGGTCGCCAAAAGAATAATGTAAAAAGCAGAAAATAGCAAAATGTTCCATCATGAAAGTAAATCCTGACATTGCAGGAGGTATGAGCCAATTTTACCTTTATGCCTCGTTTTTTATTCCTTAAACAAATATTCATGAAATTTAGTCTTTCATCTATAGCAAAGGCTTCAATAATTAGTCGCTTTGCTTTGATGGTTTGCTTGTCTTCCTCAGTTATTGCGCCTGCATTTGCGCAGGATAGCCAAACTAAAAAGGAAGCTGATACCGCTTATTATAATGTAGTAAAACAAAGAGCCGGCAAAATTGTAGTCAACCTGGGTATTGAAGATGCTGCAAAAGCTGAGCGTGTGCAAACAATTATTGCCAGGCAGTATCAGAATCTGAATAACATTCACACCAGCCGCGATATTCAGATAAAAGCCGAAAAGGCAAAAGCAGATCAAAGCAAGGAAGCTATTGCTGCTAGTGTGAAGAAGATTGAAGATAAGGCCAGTAAGCAATTGGCAAAACTACACAAGAAATACCTGAAACAATTAGGAAAACAATTGACAGGTGAGCAAGTGGTGAAAGTAAAAGATGGAATGACTTATGGCGTGGTGCCCTTAACTTATAATGGCTACATGCAGATGCTTCCCAATCTTACAGAGGAGCAAAAGAAGCAGATCATGGCCTGGTTGGTTGAAGCCCGCGAAAAGGCTATGGATGCGGAATCTTCTGAGAAAAAGCATGGGTGGTTTGGTAAGTACAAAGGCCGGATCAATAATTATCTTTCAGCTTCAGGTATTAATATGAAGCAGGCGGGAGAGGAGTGGCAAAAACGCATTAAGGCAGAACAGGAAGCGAGGAAGGGGAATAAGGCATCTTAGTATGATAAAAGCCTTTATTCATCTTTAACGATACGAAACAGGAAAAGCTTACCGTAAGGTGAGCTTTTTTATTATTCCTGCCATTTAAGAGATGAAAGTACAACAATGAAATAATGGGATAATATATGAAATAGCAGGATTGTCCATCATGTCAGTGAAACTTGACATTGTCCCAGGGGGCGGGCAAATGTAATTTTAACAATTATATGACCCCCTAATAGCCATAGGAATCAATTTACTTCCAATTAAAAGATTTTTAAACGACACAGCTTATGAAGCATTTATTGCTTGCCTTGGGGACGACACTCGTTGTGGGTGTGCCCTCCATGGCTTCTCCAAATTTTAAGAGTGATCCTTCGTTCAGACATGCATATTTCAATGCAGGGCCAATTACTGGTAGAGTGACCGATGACAAAGGGCAGCCTTTGGCAGGTGTGACTGTGCAGGTAAAAGGTCTGAAAACTTCTGCTGTAACTGATGCAGATGGCTCTTTTACCATTAATGCACCAAGCGGTGCTTCGACACTTGTTTTTTCCTATGTTGGTATGGAGCGAAGGGAAGTGAGTATTGGGGGAAAAACAGACTTTCAGATTCAGTTAAAAACTGCTAATGCTTCGTTAGATGAAGTTGTTGTTGTGGGCTATGGTACACAAAGAGCGAAAGCTGTTACCGGATCAGTGGCAACAGTTGATGTGAAGAAGTTGGAGAATATACCAACGGCTACGATCACAGAAGCATTGTCAGGACAAGTGCCAGGTTTAAGTATTTCTGGCGTTAGTTCCCGCCCTGGTGTGAAGCCTTCAATTGATATTCGTCAGCAGTTTGGCTGGAGTAAAGATGGAAGTAGTACAACTCCTTTGATTGTAATTGATGATGTGATCCAGATTAATCCGGAAGATGGCAAGCCTTCTATGGATGCGTTCAATAATTTGGATGTGTCTGAGGTGGAAAGCATTACTGTGCTGCGTGATGCAAGTGCTGCCATCTATGGTTCTAGGGGGTCTCAGGGTGCTATCGTTGTAAAGACGAAAAGAGGAAAAGCTGGCGCTCCTAAGATCTCTTATTCTGGTAGATTCCAATATAACGATGCCGTGAGTCATCCAAAGGTGATGAGTGCTTATGAGTATGGTATATTCACAAACAGGTACGGGCGTGCCGCAGGTTGGGCCGCTGCTAACTTGTTTGACGAAACTGAGTTGGAAAAAATGAAATCCCTGGATTATGACTGGCGTAAAGAAGCCTGGAAAGCTGCTGGTACAATGCAACATTCAGTTAATGTGAGTGGTGGTGCAGAGAAAGCTACTTATTTTGCCGGTGCCTCCTACTATAGCCAGGGTGCTAATATGGGTAGCCAGGATTATGAAAGGTGGTCATTCCGTACAGGTGCAGATGTTAAGGTGGCTAATAATTTGAAATTGAGTGCTACTGTTGCAGGTAATAACACGGATATTGAAAAATCGTTTACAAAAGTAACGCTTAATGATGGTGTTTATACAAGGCAATCAGAACAAACCGATTATGCAGCATTGGCCCACATGCCCAAATATATTCCCTGGCAATATAACGTAAATGGTGTTGATCAGTTCATATCTCCTGCTTTGGGTACTAAAAGCGCGAGCACCTCGGTAAATAATAATAACATTACCGGTTGGAACTATTTTGCGCTGTTGAAGAATGGGTCTAAGACTGTAACAAACACTTTCAATTATAATACGAACTTTTCATTGCAATATGATTTGCCTTTCATCAAGGGTTTGTCTGTAAAAGGTTCATACGGATTAAGTTATTCTGCGGACAACAATGAGCAAGTGATGCTGCCTCAGACACTTTCTGTGGCAACAAATACAGATAAAGCAGGAACGCACTTGTATGATCCTGCAACTTCTGTTTGGTTTACAGGGATCAGTAACGGTAGAACGCGTGTTGGATATACTGATAGGATTGGAAAAATGCAGCAGGCAAACTTCTTTGTTAACTATGATAACACGTTTGGTCTCCATAACATTTCTGCAGTAGCTTCTGTTGAGAAAAGCCAACAGGATTTTCAGAATAAAACGATTCTTTATGAAAGTACAACAGATGGTTATAATGGAGCCTCTTCTTCAGCTGGTATATTGAATACCTCCAATACCATTGTGGGTAGGAGTATAGGCGGTAGCCTTTCTTACCTGGGTCGTGTAAACTATAACTACGATAGTAAGTATTTGTTGTCGTTCTTGTTCCGTTCAGATGCATCCACCAAATTTGCTCCTGAAAACTACTGGGGTTTCTTCCCAAGTCTTTCTGCTGGTTGGGTAGTGTCTAAAGAAAAATGGTTTAATGACAAATTTGACTGGGTGAACTATTTGAAACTTCGTGCTTCTATTGGTAAAACCGGTATTGATAATGTTAAGCCATGGAGATGGGCGCAATTATATAGCTATGCAGCTGATAAGGGGTTGGGATTTGGATCTGCTAATGGCGGCATGTTAGTGTCTGGAGTGAATCCGGATGTTACTCCGAATAGGGACCTGACTTGGGATCAAACGATTAAACGCAATATTGGTATAGATGCCTCTTTCCTGAAAAGCAGGCTTTCTATTACCATAGACCAATACTATGATCATATAACCGATATGTTAACAGTGATGGGTGCCCAGGTTGGTACTCCTGTTACTGTAGGTGGTGCTTTTGCTGAACAAAACTTTGGTGCAATTAAAACCTGGGGTACTGAGTTGAGTGCGACCTGGAGGGATAAAGTTGGTGCATTTGATTATAGTGTAGGAATGAACTTTGCAACCGAGAACAACAAGGTTACAAAATATCCGACTGCTGCTTTTGATTATCCATCAAAGATTGACAAACAAGTAGGATATTCTACCATTCGTCCCGCTTATGGCTTTATCACCTGGAAAGGTACTTCAACCGGGGATGGACTATTGCGTACCCAGGAAGATATTGATGCTTATTGGACTTACCTAACCGATTTGGCTACAAAAGCTGGTACTACTCCAAAATACTTTAGCGGAGATAAAACAAGCATTAAAACAGGTATGCTGGCTTATGAAGATAGAGCAGGAGCGCTTGATGCTACAAATAAAACAATTGCCGGGCAAAATGGTCAAATTAACGAGTACGAAGATTATGCGGAATTAGTTCATAAAAATAGAGCCTATAGCGTTAATACGAATCTGGGTGCTTCCTGGAAAAACTTAAGCTTACAGGCTCAGTTGGCAACTAGCTGGGGTGGATACAATTCCATTGATTACCTGAAACAGCCAACAAGTAGTGGTCAAATGTTCTGGTCTCGTGAGAGTTATCTGAATGATATGTTCGATGCTGCAGATAACGTAAATGGTAAATATCCTAATCTGTTCTATAATGACTTTAAAATTGGTAATCCATCTGATTTCTGGCAAATTTCATCATTCCGTTGTTATGTACGCAGCCTGAGCTTTGGTTATAATCTGCCTAAGGAAATTGCTCGTAAAATTCGTATGGATGGTGTTAAGCTTTCTCTGTCAGGTGTAAACATGTGGGATTTTTACAATCCATATCCGGATCATTATCGTAACATGTATGATAGCCCAAGCTCGGATTATCCAACATTGAGAACCTGGACATTCGGTGTGAATGCTACTTTTTAAGTGAGTAAATAAATTTTATTGACAATCATAGATATAAATCTAAGAAAATGAAAAAAATATTAGGATCCATCTGCTTAGCTGCGGTAATGTTTACCGGTTGTAAGCAGGATTTCCTCGAGGATATGAAGAGCTACGATAAGTTTGATGAGAACTTATTCAAAAACCAGGCACAGACAGGCTGGTATATCGACAGGGTGTATTATGATTACTTTTCTGCCTATAAATCGCCAATTGTTACCTTGGTTGGGACATATGACGATGCTCGTACAAAAATGACGGAAGAGATCGGTGGAACTGTTGGCAATTACATTAATCCTCAGAAGACTTTGGTGAACTCGCAGGATGCAGATGCCTATTATGGCGCTCCTCTTGCAGCTAGTTTATCGAATAATCCTTATACTCGTATTCGTAACTGTAATGTCCTGTTATCTAAAATAGACTCAGTAGGAAAAGACCTGCCTCTTTCATTTAGAAAAACATCCCGTGGACAAATGTTTTTACTCAGAGCGCTTCAGTATTTTGATCTGGTACGTGTTTATGGTGGTGTTCCCATCATAACAACCGTTCAGGATACCAAAGATGCGCCTGAAACAATTCAAGTGCCTCGTGCAAAATCTTCAGAAGTTTTTGCTCAAATTGTAAAAGACCTTGATTCTGCTGCCGCTTTATTGCCTATGCAATGGGATGGTGCTAATTTTGGTCGGTTCACAGGTGCAGCTGCGCTGGCTATGAAGAGCCGTGTGTTGCTCACTGCTGCCAGCCCTTTATTTAATACTAATTGGGATAATTCAAGTGATGCTAAATGGCAAGCGGCATTGGATGCGGGTCTGGCTGCTGAAACAGCGTTGACTAATGCCGGATATGGCTTGTATGGTGCTGGTACTACTAAAGGTAAAGATTGGGCTGAAATGTGGTATAAGAATGATAATGCTTTCAACAAAGAAGCTATCATGGTGCAGTTGTTAACCAATTCTACTTTAAACACAGGCACGAATTTGAATGGTTGGGAAAAATCGATCAGGGTAGCTAAGCAAAAAGGTAGTGGCGGTATTGCTGCTCCTAAAGAAATGATCGATCTGTTCCCACTGGCAGACGGTACCCGTCCTACTGCTGCAAATGGATACGATGCGCTCAACTTCTTCATGAACAGGGATCCCAGGTTCTACCGCACGTTTGCTTTCTCTGGTTCTAAGTGGCCAATAGCAGAGACCGATGTACCTTCTGTAATTTGGTTGTACAGATGGAAAAATGGATCCACCCCTGTTTATAGCGATGGTAACTCCGTGACTAGCCCTGCTGTAGTTTCTAAAATGACAACTCCGAAAGCTAGTTATCTTGTCGGCCTGGATCGTACGGGTACCGATATTATGGAATACCGCTATGCAGAGTTGTTATTGAACATTGCTGAATGTTATGCTGCTAAAGGTGATATTGCTAATTGTGTTATTTATCTTGGAAAGATTCGTAATCGTGTAGGTATCCCTTCTGCCAACAATTATGGCATTGGCCCCTTAGCTGATAAATATGCTGCTATTGAAGCATGTTTGTACGAGCGTCGTGTTGAGTTGGCTTATGAAGGCAAACGCTTCTGGGATATTCAACGTTGGATGCTGTATAATGATGACGCTGCCGCAGGTAATAACACCTGTGCCAAATTAGGAATTGCTCCAATTAATGGTACCGCTCGCACTGGCCAGCATTGGCAGTATAAAACTACTACTACGAGCAATACTGATCCATTGACGGCTGCAAGGGGTACGATCTCTATTGACCCGGATGCTGCTGATTTCCAAACACAATTGCAGGCTCTGAAAACTTTTGTTCAAAACAACATAGTGCTTTCTTCTCCGGATAAACCGATGGATAATATCAATGGTACATCAGTATCAATTAACTTCAGACAGAACTATTATCTTTCTGGAATAAAAGATAATGTACTTTCTGTGAATCCATGGTTGACACAAACTATTGGATGGAATGATTATAGTGGTGCTCTTGGAACATTTGATTATAAACAATAAATAATCAGCAATGCAAGGGGAATGTTTAGCATTCCCCTTGTTGTAACTTTTAATAGACGGTTTTGCTTGCTTGCCGGGATTTTATTGATTTACAAACTTTAAAACAAGTAAACCGAATTTGAAGATGAAAATGAATTTTGTCAAGTCTTTATTGTTTGCCTCGGCTATCGGAGCAGTACAAACCGTTTCTGCCCAATATCCTGATATCCCAAAGGATGTGAAAGCATGGTCTGATTCGTTGATGGAAGCGGCCCGTTTGCATTCCGATTCTGCATGGGAAAAGGCAAAGCCCATCATGGAAAAAGAAGCCATGGAAGGCAAACCTTTTATTCCATGGGCTTCACGTTATGATGAATTACCTCAAGCCAGTATCCCAGCTTTTCCCGGTGCAGAAGGCGGTGGTAAATACTCCTTCGGCGGTCGTGGTGGTAAAGTATACGTAGTGACAAATTTGAACGATGATGGTCCCGGAAGTCTGCGTTGGGCATGCGAACAAGGCGGCGCCAGAACCATTGTTTTCAATGTGGCGGGGATCATCCGCCTGAAAACGCCGTTGATCATCCGTGCTCCTTACATTACCATTGCCGGCCAAACGGCTCCCGGTGATGGAGTTTGTATTGCAGGAGAATCTGTTTGGATCAATACCCATGATGTGATCATTCGCTATATGCGTTTCCGCAGGGGCGAAACAAATGTTGGTAGAAGAGATGATGCCATTGGCGGTAACCCAATTGGTAATATCATGATTGACCACGTATCTGCCTCCTGGGGATTGGATGAAAACATGTCCATGTACCGGCATATGTATAACGACAGCACCGGCAAAATTGAAGACAAGTTCGGAACCGTTAATATTACGATCCAGAACTCAATTTTTTCTGAATCATTGGATACCTGGAACCATGCATTTGGCAGTACGCTGGGTGGAGAGAATTGTACGTTCATGCGCAACCTTTGGGCGAACAATACAGGACGTAACCCATCTGTGGGTTGGAATGGCATCTTCAATTTTGTGAACAACGTGGTTTTCAACTGGGTACACCGTTCAATTGATGGAGGAGATTACCGTGCTCAGTTCAATATCATCAACAATTATTTCAAACCAGGTCCTGCTACCCCTAAGAATACACCTGTAGGACACCGTATCCTGAAACCTGAGTCTGGTCGTAGTAAACTGAAATACCATGTATATGGAAGGTGCTATGTAAATGGTAATATTATGGAAGGTTATCCGGAGATTACAAAAGATAACTGGAATGGTGGCGTTCAGGTGGAAGAAGAAAACAATGCAGGTAAATACACTCCGTTCATGAAGGTGAACAAACCTTTGCCCATGACTGAGTTGACTATTCTATCTGCACAAGATGCTTTCAATTATGCCATCAATAATGCGGGAGCTACTTTACCAAAAAGGGATGCTGTAGATAAGAGGATTGCTGAGCAAATCAGAACCGGTAAAATAGATTATAAAGAAGGAGTGAAGTTGCCTGAGACTCAATTCAAGCACCGTCGTTTACCTATCGATTCTTATAAGATTGGCATTATCACTGATCCAAGCCAGGTGGGTGGATATCCTGAATATAAAGGAACACCTTACAAAGATTCTGACAACGATGGTATGCCTGATGCATGGGAGATTAAAGTGGGCTTGAATCCAAACAATGCAGCAGATGCAGGCCTGGATAAAAATAAAGATGGTTATACCAATATTGAAGAATATTTGAATAGTGTAGTAGATCTGAAAAATGTAAAACCTGTGGTGGCGAAAAAGTCTATTTAAAACCCGTTTTAATCATTCTATAAGGAAAACAGCCTGTCAGCAATGACAGGCTGTTTTATTATAAAGAGTTCCTTAAGTTCAAATAGAAGTTCACTTCAACTTGTTTTATTGCCTGGCTGAGAATTAATTCAGCTGTTTTTTCGCCCAACATTTGAAAATCTGTGGAGATGGTTGTAATACCATTAAGGAGCACTTTTTTGATAGAGGTTTCATTATAGGAGATGATGCCAATGTCTTCTCCAATAACAAGATTTTCTTCAAGCGATTTTTCAATCAGTGTTACCAGGTCATCTTCAAGAAGGTTGATATAAACCTCGCCGCGTGCAAGGGGTACTTTTTTAATATCAGAAATGATGTTGTAATTAAAGGCATATTCCTGGCAAAAAGCAGTAAAGCCTGTAATGATTTCAGAAGGATAATAAGTATATTCCGGGAATATAATATTAAGAGCATGGTATTTACTCAACCTGGGTAAAGCCTGTTCCAAAGAACGATAAATGTCTTTTTCAAAGTTTTCATATACTGCTCTGAAATTTCCTGTTACACGGGGAATAATTTTATCTAACAGGATCAATTTATCTTTTGGAATGGTATTGATGAATTTATGAGCGTTTTCCGATCCCTCCAAAAAGTGAGGCATAATAATGTAATAATCATAGTCCTCCTTACAGTTCAGTAATAGCTTTTTGAATAAGGTAAAATTATTATTATAAACATACATGTCTATAGTGGCTGCATCTCCCAATTTATTGGCAAGGGATTCATAAATAATTTTCTTGTGAGCACTAAGCTTATTGAACAACAAGAATATCTTGATGATTTTATCAACGTTAGTATTTTTTACGTAATAACCCTTTCCCGGAAAAGAACCAATAATGCCAGTTTTCTTTAAATGCTTATAGGCTTTTTCTACACTGTCTCTTGAAATTTCAAACTCAAAACTTAATTCATTGATAGATGGCAGTGGGTCATCAATATTCAGCTTCTCTGTTGCAATAGCTTTGATAATTGAGTTAACTAACTGCTGGTATTTTGGCATCGCAGAATATTCATCTATATGAATCAATTTATAGAAAGGATGAGAGGTCATACCATAAATGTATTTCTGGTAAAAAGTAGAATTTTACCTCTGCTAAAATAGAAAATATTCCAGGTGTAATTGAAATAAAATGCAAGAGTGGTAAACAATTGCAGGTACCGAAAGTACAGGATGGTTACGCTTTTTTTCAAAGTTAAATTTGGTAATTGTGAATGTAGTGTGTTACTCGCCATCAACAAAGAATGGTAGAAATTTTTACCGGCGCATGCCAGGATAAAAAGGATTTAAAAACTTTCATAGATAAATCGATTGTAAAGAAATTATGCTGATTGACATTTTGCCTGTTAAGGATAAACAGAATTTAAAAGAGCTGTTGCCGAATGTAGAAATTCCTGAATTAAAAATACACTTTCCGGGGAAAGTGGTTTTTGGAAATGATTCATTGAAATACTTACCCGATGAATTGCTTCAGCTTTCCGCATCCAGAGTATTTATCTTAACTATAGCACCGTTACTTCCGCAAATACAGGATTGTACAGCAAAGCTGAAAGACCTGGGAGTGGAGGTATATACAGATACCAGTATAATCAAAGAGCCATATTTTAGTGACTTTGATAGCATCATGAAAAAGGTTGAGTTGTTACATCCAGATGTTGTAGTAGGTATAGGTGGCGGAAGTGTACTGGATGTCGCCAAGCTGATTGCCGCTCAACTGGAAAATGAGCAATCTCTTCAGGAGTATGTTGGTATTAACTTACTAAAAAGCAGAAAGAAAAAACTGGTTTGTATACCGGCAACATCCGGAACTGGAAGTGAAGTTTCTCCTAATGCTATATTAGTTGATGATTTGGATAATCAAAAAAAAGGGATCATTAGTCCATATCTGGTACCAGATATGGTATTGGTTGATCCTTTATTGACCATTTCAATGCCGCCTGATATTACGGCTGCAACCGGACTGGATGCATTAACACACTGTTTGGAAGCTTATACCAATAAGTTTGCTCATCCATTAATAGATGTATATGCTTTTGAAGGCATGCGGCAGATAGTTGCTAACCTGGAACTGGCAGTAAAAGAGGGGTCGAATAAGGATGCAAGAGCAGCTGTTGCGATGGGAAGTTTATTGGGGGGATTTTGTTTAGGTCCGGTTAATACTGCCGGTGTGCATGCATTGTCGTATCCCCTTGGCAGTAATTTTCATTTGCCTCATGGTCTTTCTAATGCCATACTTTTACCCTATGTAATGGAGTTTAACCTGCCTTCAGCCATTAGCCGGTATGCTCAAGTAGCTATTGCTTTAGGCTGTTGCAGAGAGGAGAGCGAGGAGGCCACGGCTTATAAAGGTATTGAAAGAATAAAGCGTTTAATAGAAGCATGTGGAATACCTGCAAGGCTACGTGACGTAGGTGTGCCGGAGCAGGCTATTCCGGAAATGGCTACGGCAGCATTGAAAATAACACGGTTGTTGAAAAACAATCCTCGTACTATAACCATAGAAGATGCCATTGGCATTTATCAAGCAGCTTATTAACTATGCGTCCGAAAAAATATACAGGTGTTTTTGTCCCGGTAGTTACTCCTTTAACCGCAGATCATCAATTAGATGAAAATGCAGTGGAAAAATTGTTGCGCAATTTTCAGCAGGAAAATGTTGTACCATTTATCCTGGGTACTACTGGTGAAGTTGCTTCACTGCCGTTAAGTGTGAAAAGGAATTATATAAAGAAGGCTGTAAGCCTAAAAAGAAGGGATGATCTCATTTTTGCGGGTGTTTCTTCCAATTGCCTGCAGGAATCTGTAGAACTGGCTAAATATTGTTTTGATTCTGGTATAGATGCGGTGGTGGCTACACTGCCAGCTTATTTTAGTCTTACAGAAAATGAGATGCTGAATTATTTTGAAACTTTGACAGAAAAAGTGGCTGGTCCGGTGATCATATATAACATTCCTGCAACCACACACATGTCCATCCCTCTGAAAATAATCGAAACATTGAGTTATCATCAGCATATTGTTGGTATAAAAGATTCTGAAAGAAGTGAAGATCGGTTACTGGAATCGCTCCAGCTTTGGTCTCAACGTGAGGACTTTTCCCATTTGATCGGCTGGGCGGCTAAATCAGCCAAAGCCCTTTTGAATGGCAGTGACGGATTGGTGCCCAGTACAGCAAATTTTTGTCCGGGGCTTTACCGGCAGTTGTATGAGGCAGGGCGCAAGGGCAATCAGGAAATAACTGAGGCCCTGCAACGTGTATCTGATGATCTTGGGAATATTTATCAGAGTGGGCGAACATTAGGTACCTCATTATGGGCATTAAAAGTGATTCTACAGGAAGAGGGGCTATGCCAGCCTTATGTGATGCCGCCGCTCCTTGATCAGGATGAAAAAGAAGCAGAAATTGTAAAGTTGCAGTGGAAGCAAATAAAAGAGCATTTATTAATAAACAAAGAAAAAGTGCAAATTGTATAAAAATATTGGTATGTCATTAAAACCAATTATTGGTATTACCATGGGTGATCCGGCTAGTATCGGACCCGAAATCGCCGTAAGGGCTTTGCTCGAAGAAAAGATATACAATATCTGCAGGCCTTTAATAGTAGGTGATGCTGGTGTTTTTCAATATATTATTGACCATTTGCAGCTGGACGTTTCCATTCGTCCTGTGCAAAATGTAGCTGAGGCAAAGTTTGAAAGAGGCGTGATCGACGTATTGGATCTGCATAATGTTGACCTGCAAAATTTGGAATGGGGAAAGATTTCAGCCATGGCAGGTAATGCTTCGTTTGAGGCAGTAAAGACAGTTATTGACCTGGCATTAAATGGTGAAGTAGATGCGACAGTAACTGGGCCTATCAATAAAAAATCAATCAATGAGGCTGGTCATCATTTTGCCGGGCATACCGAAATTTATGCGCATTATACCGGTACGAATAAATATGCCATGTTGCTTGTAGAAGACAACATGAAAGTGATCCATGTCTCAACACATGTTTCGCTACGCCAGGCCTGTGACCTGGTTAAAAAAGAACGCATTCTGGAAGTGGTTCATCTGCTGCATGATGGTTTGCTGCAATTAGGTGAATCGAATCTGAAGATTGGCGTTGCAGGTTTAAACCCGCATGCTGGTGATTCCGGGTTGTTTGGTACAGAGGATGAACAGGAAATTGAACCAGCCGTGCAGGAAGCCAGAATTCAAGGTTTTGATGTTGAAGGTCCTGTTCCTGCTGACACGTTATTTTCAAAAGCGGCTACAGGTCATTTTGGAGGTATTGTGGCCATGTATCACGACCAGGGGCATATACCCTTTAAACTCTCTGGCTTTAAATGGAATGCTCAAAAAGGACAGATGGAAAGTGTAAAAGGAGTGAACATTACTATGGGCCTGCCTATTATCAGAACATCTGTAGATCATGGAACTGCATTTGAAATTGCAGGCAAAGGTGTCGCTAGTCCCGATGCAATGATCTTAGCCATTGAATCTGCTGTTCAGTTATGTCAAAATAAAAAAAATTAAATATCAAACAATGATTGTTGTACTTGCCGACGATCTGACCGGGGCTGCAGAATTAGGGGGTATTGCTTTACATTATAATCTGGATATTGAAATAAACATGTCCGTGAATCCCCGATCCAACGCCAATTTCCTGATTATCTCTACTGATACCCGTGCGATGCCCAAAGAAAAAGCTGGAGTGGAAGCGGCTAAGGCTACTGCCAAAGCCATGAAGTTGAAGCCCAAAATGATTTTTAAGAAAATCGACTCAGTATTGAGGGGGCATATATTACCAGAAATAAATGCTCAATTGAAACAATTGAATTTGCATAAAGCTTTACTGGTACCGGCTAATCCTGCTTTGGGCAGAACCCTTACAAATGGGATGTATTATATCAATGGTCAACCGATTCATGAGAGCGGTTTTTCCAAGGACCCCGAGTTTGCCATAAAAAGTTCAAGAGTGGCAGATATGCTGCATGCACATGATGAACCTTTATATGTGATAAGCAACCAGGAGCCTTTACCGGAATCTGGTATCATAGTGGGTGAAGCCCAAACAACTGATGATTTAAATAGATGGGCATCTCAAATAGACACAGATACATTGATCGCTGGTGCTGCAGGTTTCTTTTCTGCGCTATTAGATAAAATGAATCTAGAACCTAGAACCAGTATTGAAAGCGAGGATACAATTTTTGGCAAACCTGCCTTGTTTGTTTGCGGAACAGCTTTTGGAAAAAGTGTTGAAGCAATAAAAAGTATAAAAAAGAAAGGTGGACCGGTGAGTTATATGCCTAAAGAAATTATAGCATCCTCCAATCCGGCAGATTCTTATTACCAGCAATGGAGTGATGAAGTGGTTTCTTTACTGGCTGCTAAAGGAAAGGCCATCATCGCTATTGATGAAAAAACCACTAAGGATATTGACTTAAGTACCGCTGATTTACGGGAAAAGACAGCCCAGGCAGTTGAATACATCCTGGAGAAAGTGTATGTCCGTGAACTGTTGGTAGAAGGAGGATCTACGGCATCCACCATTATTAAAAAGCTGCAGTTCAATCGCTTTTTCCCAATCAAAGAATTAATGCCTGGTGTGATCCGTATGAGTGTAGAAGGGAAGGATGATTTTTACCTGACCCTTAAGCCAGGAAGTTATGACTGGCCTGCTCACATCTGGAAGTTTTAACTATAGATTAATTGCACCATATGAATACCTCTTTACATCTGATTGATTATTCAATCATAGTCCTTTTGTTGTTGGTAACTCTTTCGTTCGGTTTGCGATTTGCGAAACGGCAGAAGAGTACGCAAAGCTATTTTCTCGCCAAGGGTAGAATTCCCGCCTGGGCTATTGGCATGTCCTTGTTGGCAACATTGATTAGTTCGGTTACTTTTTTTGCCTATCCTGCTGAAGGATATACCTCTAATTGGATTCTGCTGGTGCAGGGGCTGATGGTACCCATTGCATTAATGGGTACTATATGGTTTATTGTGCCTTTGTACCGCAAGGTGATCCGGTTAAGCACATATGAATATTTCGAAAAACGTTTTGGCCTGTTTGCCAGGTACTACAGTTCTGTGGCCTTTGTATTAAGGCAGTTTTCAGGTATGGGCACTGTTTTTTTTCTTTTAGGACTTGCGTTATCCCAAATGACCGGAGTCAATACAATGGGCATTATTATCCTTGTAGGACTGATCATAATTGCAGTAAACTTATTAGGGGGGATTGAAGCAGTGATTTGGCTGGATGTATTTCAAGGCTTTATGTTGTTTGCCAGCGGGTTGATATGTATCGGAGTCTTACTATTTTCTGTTGACGGTGGACCGGCTGCCGTATGGCAGATTGCCAAGGCCAACAATAGAACAGGTTTTGGTCCATATAAGCTGGATTTTACGCAACTCACATTTGTGGTTATGGCAATTAACGGGCTCTTTTATGCTATTCAAAAGTATGGCACTGATCAAACAGTTGTACAACGTTACTTAACAGCCAAAACAGACAAAGCAGCGATCCGCGCTTCCCTGCTGGGTATATTGCTGACTGTGCCGGTTTGGATGCTATTCATGTTTATAGGTACGGCATTATTTGTTTTTTACAAGCAAAACGCATTACCTGGACATATACATGACGCAGCTGTTTTCCCTCATTTTATTATAACACAATTGCCCACCGGAGCGATTGGATTTATTATGGCTGCTATGATCTCTGCCGCTATTTGCAGCTTAAGTGCAGACTTGAATTCACTGGCCGCAGTTGGTGTAGAAGACTATTACAAAAAAATCAGGTCCAACAGGAATGAAAAAGAGTATCTGTTTGCTGGAAAGCTGATCGTTGTGTTTTCAGGAATATTAGCTATTGGAATAGGTTGCCTTTACTTGTTAGCTGGTAATGAAGGTGTTCTGGGTATTGTATTCACGCTTTATGCCATTTTCTCAGGTGGCATAGTCGGAATATTTTTACTGGGGCTATTCAGTGCCCGAGCCAACCGGCAAGGCGTAACTATCGGAATTATTGTGTGTATACTTTTTACCGCCTATGCATTACTTACTTCAACAAAGATGGGCTTAGGTGAAAATAAATCATTACTACTTGACTTGGGTGCATATAATTTCAGTCATCATAAGTTGATGTTAGGGGTATATAGTCACCTGATTGTGATAGGTGTTGGTTATGTAGCAAGCCTTTTCTTTCCTAAGCCAGTTTTAGATAAAAATCTATTGTATAGCGGTTGGCGGGAAGGCCGAAAGAAAGAACGGCTAATAAAAAATACAGCTGAAAAGAAAAAAGTAACTGTTTGATATCTCCATTTAAAAGTTAGTGCAAAAGTGTAGCTACAGTACAGGACGGTTTGGGTAAAAGCGTTTTTTAAATTTGATCTATAATTAAAAGATACTAATAATAGCATTATGGCTTTTACTGTTCTGCTGGCCAATGTATTTAGTATCAATTGGATGTAACTGCTTAATATTTTTTCTAAACAATTAATGGTTTTGGTGTTGACAAACCTGTTAAAGAATACAATAGGTTAATGGCCGAGATATGTAATGTGTTGAATTAAATAATTGTTTTCTATTCTTTTTTAAATGCAACTGTCATATGATTCAAAAATTGAAAAGAAGCTTTCTTTGCTTCATGCTTTTATTGGGCTGTAATTGTTTGTTTGCACAGCAAAAAACAGTGTCTGGTAAAATCATTGACCAGGAAACCGGGCAACCTCTAACGGGAGTAACAGTTAATGTAAAAGGTTCAACCCAAAATGTACTTACTAAAGAAGATGGTTCCTTCTCTATTACTATACCATCTAATCAATCCGTACTGCTTGTAAGCTATGTTGGTTATGGGAGTCAGGAATTGCCTGTTGGCAATAAATCTACTATTACGCTTACCATGACGAATACCAATAAGAAGTTGGATGAAGTAGTAGTGATTGGTTATGGAACTGTGAGAAAGCGTGATTTAACAGGGGCTGTTGTTTCTGTAAAAGGAGAGGAGGTAACGAAAGTGCCTGCTACCACCCCGATGGAAGCGATCCAGGGAAAAATTCCAGGAGCTGACATTTACAGGGATAATGGGTACGCGGGACAAGGTGCGAATGTTAGAATTCGTGGTACGCGTTCTATAGGGAACCCCGGAAGTTCAAACAATGTATTATACATTGTTGATGGCGTGCAGGGAGTTAATATGGCTGATATCAATCCTAATGATATCCAATCTATAGAGGTGTTGAAAGATGCTTCTTCCACTGCTATTTATGGTTCCCGTGGTGCCAATGGAGTGGTGATTATTACTACCAAAAGAGGTACAACTGGTAAAGCCAAATTGTCTTTTAATACATATTCAGGTATATCCAAAGTGGCCGGTTATGGCGAGTTTCAGAATGGACCTGAATATGTGGCATTCAAAAGAGAGGCTTTTAGAGCTGCAGGTACCTGGAACAGTCCTGCCGATGATTCCAAGATTTTTAATGCGGCTCAGTTAGCTGCCATTCAAAATGAGCAATATGTGGACTGGCAGGATCTGCTTCAGAATAAAGGAGCACAGCAAGACTACCAAATCGGTGTTGCAGGCGGTACTGATAAAACCAAAGTATATTTTTCTGCAGGCTATTTTCATGAGAAAGGAATTCTGAAGTTGGATGAATACAAACGGTATACAGGTAGATTTAATATCGACCAGACCATTAACAACTGGATGAAAGTAGGGATCAACTCACAATTAGCTTATATTGACAATGATATCAGACGCGATCCTTTCAACCAGGCATCTAAAACGCCGCCTATTGGTTCCGCTTATGATTCTGCTGGTAATTTTATTCTTTATCCTAATGGAGGCAGTGAAATTAATCCGCTTGCTGATCAACAGCCAGGGCAATGGGACAGGAATACAAAAACAACCCGTTTTTCTGCTGCTACTTATCTTGAATTGACCCCAATCAAAGATTTAAGCATTAAGTCTACTTTCTCTACAACCCAATCAAGTGCAGCAGCAGGCTGGTTTTATGGAAAAAACACGATTGATGGCAAAGGAGCCAACTCTCAATCACAAATTACCAATTCGCAAAGCAGCTTTATCAGCTGGGAAAATCTGCTGAATTATAAAAAACAAATAGGTGATCATTCGATTACATTAACAGGTGTGACCAGCTACTTGCAAACAATCAATACCAGCAGTTTTGCAGGAGGTAAAAATCAAATATTCGAATCGCAATCATTTTACAACATTGGAAGTGCTTCTCAACAACCTTTCTGGGGAAGTGGCTACAATAAACAGAACCTGGTTTCCTTTACTGGCAGGGCTAATTACAGTTATTTAGGTAAATACCTGCTGACACTTACGGGACGCAGTGATGGTTCTTCAAAATTGGGAACAGGTAATAAATGGGCGTTTTTCCCTTCTGCAGCTTTAGGTTGGAGAATTGTTGATGAAGGATTTATGGATAATCAGGATTTATTCAGCGATCTGAAATTAAGAGCTAGCTATGGTATTTCGGGAAATGATGTGATCTCTCCCTACGCTACACAAAATTCTCTAACCCTGATTCCTTTCTCTTATAATGATGCCAATGCTGCTGTTGCTTATGGTATTAACACAACTATTGGCAATGATGCATTAGAGTGGGAATTGACAGCAACAAAGGATCTAGGATTGGATTTCAGTATTTTGAAAAACAGGATAAGTGGAAATATAGATTATTATGATGCATTGACTTCAAATCTTATATTCCCATATACTTTGCCAGGTTCAACAGGTGTTTCTACGATCAACCGCAATGTAGGAAAAACAAGGAACCGCGGTATTGAGGTTGGTATCACCACACATAATATTACCAATAAGGCATTTACATGGTCCAGCAATGTCACCTTTACGAAGAATAAGGAGAAAATTGTTGAATTGCCCAATGGAGATGTAATTGACAATGATTACCGCAAGTCATTGATTTTGGGGCAGTCTCCAACTATTTACTATGATTATAAGAAAATTGGCATCTGGCAGTTGGGTGAAGAAGCTGAGGCAGCAAAATACAATGCAATTCCGGGAGATATTAAGATAGCCGATATATCCGGACCAGACGGTAAGCCTGATGGAGCCATTACTTCGGCTGATCGTACCTATATTGGAACTAGAGTGCCTAAATGGACTGGAGGCTTGAATAACGATTTCAAATACAAAGGCTTTGATTTGAACGTTTTCATCTTTGCCCGCGTTGGCCAGTGGATGAGCTCTGATTATTATGCAAAATTTGTTCGCAACGGAAGTCAGAATAGTGCTCGAGTTGACTACTGGACACCAGAAAATCCAACCAACGCCTATCCTCGCCCGCATGCAACAAGGAGTTCTTCTTATGTAACCACATTGACTGAATTTGAAAATTCATATGTAAAACTCAGGAATGTTACATTGGGTTATACGTTGCCCAAAGACATCAGCAGCAGGTTTAAAATGGACAATTTAAGAGTGTATGTATCAGGTAAAAATCTTGGCTGGATCTCCAACAAGAAAGACTTTGACCCTGAAAGTGAAGGCATCATTGATCAGCCATTGTCCAAATTATTTGTTGCCGGTTTGAATGTTACTTTCTAACGATTAACTAAAAAAATATGAAAATCAATATAAAGAAGTTATTGCCATTTTTACTTGTAGTATCCTTAACGGAGTCTTGTAAAAAAGAATTAGAGGAATATAATCCAAGCGGTGCAACTGTAGAGAGTTTATTTAAAACACCAGAAGGGTTTGAGTCTGCTGTAAATGCCACCTATACTTATAATAGGAATTTATATGGTAAAGAAGAAGGCTATGCCATGCTTGAAATGGGAACTGATATTTGGACGAATGCTGCCTTTAATGGCAGCACAGGTATCAATGGAATTTTTCCACAGACACCACTAACGACTTACCAGGGATTGATTTCTGACAATTTATGGGTGAATACCAAAATGTGGCAACCTTGTTATTCAGCGATTAATTTGTGCAATACCGGGTTGAAATACATTGATAACGCAGGATTGAATGCCGCAAGAAAGCCTGTACTTGAAGCGGAAATGCGTTTCATGAGGGCATGGTATTATTATCACCTGGTAGAAACATTTGGTGATATCCACTTTACGCTGGAACCAACTGAAGGGATGGTTACTACAGCTAATCGCACCTCTGTTGAAACTATCTACAAACAGATTTTTGAAGACGTAGAATCTGCTGTAGCTAATCTTCCTGTCACTACCAATGATTATGGCAGGATTACCAAGCCTGCTGCAGAGGCGTTCCTTGCAAAATTGTATTTAACCAGAGGCAGAAACCAGGAAGCGAGTGATTACGCGAAAAAGGTAATCACTGGTTATAATTTTAAATTGTTGACTAATTATGCCGATCTGTGGAATATCAACAATCAAAAGAATGCAGAAGTGCTTTGGGCAGTGAATTATTCTACCAACCTGGCCAATAATGCCGGTAGCAATTTAGGACATAGTTTATTTTTAATGGAGTATAATACCTTACCAGGCATGTTACGTGATGTGGCCAATGGATTTCCCAATGTGCGCTATATGCCTACAAGATCACTCATTCAGATGTTCGATGACCAAAACGATGCTCGCTATAATGCTTCATTTAAATCGGTTTGGTACGCAAATGAGCCTGATGCCAGCAAACGCCCGGCAGGCATGAATGTAGGAGATACTGCTATTTTTGTATCAAAGAATGTTATATCTGCTGCCGAACGGACCAGTAAGAAATATAAAGTATATGATATTAATGATGTCTATGATGCCAATGGCTTACCTAAAGATCGTTTTCACTTCCTTTCTTTAAAGAAATTTGATGATCCAACCAGGGGTTCTGCTACAGAAACCCAAAGCTCCAGGGATGCTTTTATACTCCGTCTTGCTGACATGTATCTTGTAGCTGCTGAGGCTCAATTCAAACTAGGCAAATTAGATTCTGCTGCCTACTTTGTGAATGAGGTAAGAAAACGTGCTGCTTTGCCTGGTAAGCAAGCTGCAATGCAGATAGCACCAGCAGATGTGAATATGGACTTTATTTTAGATGAAAGGGCCCGCGAATTTGCTGGAGAACAGATGCGCTGGTATGATCTGAAAAGAGCTGGTAAATTGGTGGAAAGAGTTAAAAAATACAATCCTGATGCGGCAGTTAATATTAAGGACTTCCATATTTTAAGACCGATTCCTCAGGCTCAGCTGGACGCGGTAACCAATAAATCTGAGTTCAAGCAGAACCAGGGTTATTAAACGCGCGCTCATTTAATATAGAAATATTGAAAAATTTCATACAGCAATTATAGTGTACGGGGGATTGGTTTTCCATTTTCCCCCTTTTTAATATGAGCAGATAGAAGTCTGCAAAACACTTATAAAACCATTATCTGATCTTTAGGGGAATATCAAAGGCTAATTTGAAGTAATATGTTTTAAGGGATCTTAACCCTGATGAAAGTAGATGTTAATATAATATTTAAGATTTTAACAACTCACTGATTAGTAATAGTAAAATCATCCATCATCTTAGTGAATGGTTCTATTGTTCAGGGATTTTCTCACTTCTAATTTTAGCAATCCGTACTCCCCATTTAAATGCTAATAAAACTTTGATTTAATAATGAAAAGTAAGCTACTACCGATTGCATTGTTAATGACATCCATTGGTGTTACTACTGCAAGTTTTGCACAATATCCTACCATACCTCCTGACGTAGAGGCAAAAGCTGACTCCTTCTTAGCTGAGGCTCAACGCAGGTCTGATCTTGTATGGGAAAAAGCATTACCAATTATTGAAAAGGAAGCCAAAGAAGGCAAACCTTATATTCCATGGGCATCTAAACCAGAGCATTTACCTCAAGCAAAAATCCCGGCTTTCCCCGGTGCAGAGGGGGGCGGCGCTTATTCATTTGGAGGACGTGGCGGCAAAGTATATGTAGTGACCAGTTTAGCAGACAGTGGTCCGGGAACCCTACGTGAAGCTTGTGAAAAAGGCGGTGCAAGAATCGTTGTGTTTAATGTAGCCGGTATCATTCGCCTGAAAAGTCCTATAGATATCCGAGCTCCCTATATTACCATTGCAGGACAAACGGCTCCTGGTGATGGCATTTGTGTAGCAGGAGAGTCTGTGTGGATCAATACACATGATGTGGTGATCCGGTATATGCGTTTTCGCAGAGGTGAAACGAATGTTGGACGCAGGGATGATGGACTTGGTGGCAACGGTGTTGGAAATATTATTATCGACCACGTATCTGCTTCCTGGGGATTGGATGAAAACATGTCCATGTACAGGCATGTATACGATCCAAAAGACGGTTCAAAGCCGCAGAAATTACCAACTGTAAATGTTACAATACAGAATTCCATATTCTCTGAAGCCTTAGATACTTATAACCATTCATTTGGCAGCACTATTGGTGGGCTGAACAGCACCTTCATGCGTAATCTGTGGGCCAATAATATTTCCCGCAATCCTTCGATTGGCATGTATGGGGATTTTGGTTTTGTAAACAATGTTGTGTTCAACTGGTGGAACCGTTCTGCCGATGGAGGTGATCATCTTTCCCTCTTCAATTTTATCAACAACTATTATAAGCCAGGTCCAATGACGCCAACCGACAAGCCAGAAGGTTACCGCATCTTAAAGCCTGAGTCAAACAGGGACAGAAAAGCTGGTCTCCAGTTTGGTAAGGCATATGTTGCAGGTAACATCATGGAAGGAAATGAAAGAATTACTAAAGATAACTGGGCTGGAGGTGTGCAGATAGAAGATAATCCCGATGTACAAAAATACCTGGACCAGATTCGTGTGGATAAGCCATTTCCAATGGCGCCAGTAGTTACATTGACAGCGCAGGAAGCTTACCAGTATGTATTGAACAATGTGGGTGCTTCATTGCCTAAACGTGACCCGGTTGATAACCGTATCATTGAAGAAGTGAAGACTGGAAAAATCGTTTATAAAGAAGGTGGCCGGACAGGCATCGGCAGCGAGTATATCAAACGTCGTCTTCCAGTAGATTCTTACAAAAAAGGTATTATTTCCGACATAAGCCAGGTAGGTGGTTATCCTGAATATAAAGGAACAGCTTACAAAGACGCAGATAAGGACGGTATGCCAGATTCCTGGGAAAAGAAAGTGGGTTTAAATCCTAACAATGCTGCTGATGCCACCAAGGATCGTAATCATGATGGTTATACCAACATTGAAGAATATTTAAATAGTGTTGTTCCGGTACAAAGTGTGAAACCTCAGCCTGGTTTAGCTAAGAAATGATTGAATTTTTCTCATTCTACTCCGGAAACCCTGAATAATTATTCAGGGTTTCCGGAGTAGAATTTTGCGTTAACGTTTACATTCATAGAAAATAAAAGATCTCGTTTTGACCACTTATTGCTCAATAACCAATTCTACGCTGAAAAGGTTCTTTTCTTATTGCCTTATTGCCAGTCTTGTGCCTGGATTATCCCCTGTATATGCTCAAAAAGGAAAAGTGAAGCCACTGCCTCCGGTTTCAGTGAATACAGGCCAATTGATTTATACGCCTGATGCTCAGGGGAACAGGGTTCCTGACTTTTCCTATTGCGGTTACAAAGGGAGCAACGAAGTCATTCCTTTTGCCCCAGTACGTGTTGTTGTTCCCATTGTGAATGGTGATGCTACTTTAAGGATTCAGTCTGCCTTAAATTATGTTGCTTCATTACCAGCTGGAAAAGACGGGATCAGGGGCACTGTTTTATTGGAGAAAGGTATTTACAAAATAGCTGGTGGCTTAACTATCAATGCATCTGGTGTTGTTCTTCGTGGTAGTGGAATGGGTGAAGAAGGAACCGTGCTGTTAGCTGAAGGGAAAGATCGTCAAACGCTGATTACAATTAAAGGTAAGAATGACCGCACGGTTGATGTTGAAGGTGATATTTCTGATACCTATGTGCCTGTTAATGTTAACAAATTAAAAGTGAAGACTCCTTACTCCATTAAAGTGGGAGATGCCGTTCTTGTACGCAGGCCTTCAACGCTTAAATGGATTCAGGAGCTGGCTACAGACCATTTTGGTGGTGGCATTACTGCGTTGGGATGGAAACCCGGAACACGTGATATTTTCTGGGACAGGAAAGTGGTTGCCGTTGATGGCGACCAGATCACCCTGGATGCACCCCTGACAACTGCATTGGATACTACCTATGGTGGTGGAAAGATCGCCCGGTATCAATGGCAGGGACGCATTCAGCAGGTGGGTGTTGAAAACCTCCGTTGCGTTTCCACCTATGACAATTCGAATGTAAAAGATGAGGCCCATCGCTGGATGGCCATCACTTTAGAAAATATATCTGATGCCTGGGTTCGCCAGGTTGTTTTTGAACATTTTGCCGGATCAGCCGTTTCTGTTTATGAAACCGCCAACAGGATAACAGTAGAAGATTGTAAATCATTAGCACCTGTTTCAGAAATTGGAGGGCAACGTCGTTATACCTTTTACACAAATGGCCAGCAAACACTTTTCCAGCGCTGTTACGCTGAATTTGGTTACCACGATTTTGCCGTTGGATTTATTGGTAACCTGAATGCATTTGTGCAATGTGAATCTCATTTGCCTTTCAGCTTCAGTGGTACCATTGATAGCTGGGCATCCGGAGTTTTGTTTGATGTTGTGAATGTTGATGGCAATGCCTTGCGTTTTGCCAACAGGGGTCAGGATGGACAAGGGGCAGGATGGAGCGCTGCCAACTCTGTTTTTTGGCAATGTTCTGCTGCAATGATCGAGTCGCAGAAGCCTCCGACAGCCAACAATTGGGCTTTTGGTTGCTGGGCTCAATTCTCCGGAGATGGTTTTTGGGACCAATCAAACGAACATATTCAACCTCGCAGTTTGTTTTATGCGCAATTAGCAAGCAGACTCGGCGACAGCATTTTAAAAAGAGCTTATTTAGTTCCAGTGGAGTCTGAAGCTTCCAGCAGTCCTTCTGTGGCTGTTGCTGCTTTGTTGACATCTCAAGCTGTAAATCCTGCACCGCTTTTGACTGATTGGATAGACCTTTCATCAAAAAGGATTAAAATTCCTACGGCAACAGTAGGCATTAAGACCATCGACCAGGTTGGCATTCATAAACCAACTGTCATTCCTTTTGTTGCAGCCATGCAGGTACAAAACGGTTGGCTAGTACGCGGTTCCTCCATCGTAACAGGTGGTAGAAATGATGTAGACTGGTGGAGAGGCGATATTCGTCCTGCTGGTAGAAAAGATGCAGGTCTTGGGATCACTCGTTATGTGCCAGGACGCGTAGGATCTGGTCTCACTGATGATCTGAATGAGTTGACTGATTCCATGAAAGCCCAAAACCGGGTGCTGTTGGATCACAATTATGGTCTTTGGTATGAGCGTCGCCGTGATGATCACGAGCGTATCCGTCGCATGGATGGTGAAGTATGGGCTCCTTTTTATGAACAACCTTTTGCTCGCAGTGGACAGGGATTTGCCTGGGACGGTTTGAGCAAATATGATCTTACCAAATACAACTATTGGTACTGGAATCGCCTGAAAACCTTTGCTGATTATGCAGATCAGAAAGGACTGGTACTGATTCACCAAAATTATTTCCAGCATAACATTATAGAAGCAGGTGCACACTATGCCGATTTCCCCTGGCGTCCTGCCAATAACATCAATGCAACAGGCTTTCCTGAACCGGTTCCTTTTGCTGGTGATAAAAGGATCTTCATGGCTGAACAGTTTTATGATGTGAGTCATCCTTTAAGAAGGGCTTTACACCGCGCATATATTCGCCAGTGCCTAGACAACTTTTCAGAAAACAGTGGCGTCATTCAAATGATCGGTGCAGAATTTACAGGACCTGTGCATTTTGTGCAGTTTTGGTTAGATGTGATCGCTGAGTGGGAAAAAGAAACCGGAAAGCACCCGTTGATTGGTCTGAGTACAACAAAAGATGTTCAGGATTCTATCCTGGCTGATAAGCAAAGAGCTGCTGTTGTTGATGTTATTGATGTCCGTTACTGGCACTACCAGGAAGATGGTAAAGCATATGCGCCGGAAGGTGGTCAAAACCTGGCGCCTCGTCAGCATGCTCGTTTACTGAAGCCAAAAAGAAGTTCAGCAGACCAGGTATATCGCGCTGTTAAAGAATACAAGCAGAAGTATCCCGAAAAGGCAGTAATATATTCAGGCGATAGCTTTGATCGTTTTGGCTGGTCTGAATTTATGGCAGGAGGGTCGCTGGCGGTGATTCCTAAAGTGAACAGCGAAGAGTTCCTCAAGAAATCTTCCCAGATGCAGCCAGTTGATTTAGCTGGCGAAAATGCAAAGTATTGGGCCTTGGGTAATAAGGAAGGCGAATTGATCATCTTTGCTGATGCAAAAGATGCAGTATCCATTGATCTTTCAAAAACACCCGGCTCTTTCCTCATTCGTTGGATTGATCCAAAGAATGGTAATATTTTAAAACAACAACAAAACCTGAAAGGCGGAAAAGTTGTGGATGTGAAGAAACCTCAAGGTGGCGAGTTGGTAATCTGGGTAAGTAAAAAATAAAAATTAAAACCGAATAATAATTTAAGCATGTTGAAAAAGATTGCTGCAACCATTTTAGTTTGCTTTTTATCTAGTCTTAGTTTCTCGCAAACTGCAATAAAACCGTTGCCTAAGTTGAAGGTGTCTGCAAATGGACGTTACCTCGTTACTGAAAAAGGAGAACCTTTCTTTTGGTTGGGTGATACAGGTTGGTTATTGTTTGGTAAGCTGACACGCGAAGAAGCTGAGAAATATTTGGAAGACCGCAGGATGAAGGGTTTTAATGTGATCCAGGTGATGACATTGCATACAGTAAGTGCTGTCAACGTATATGGAGATAAAGCTTTGAATAATAGAGATGTCGCTGCTCCAATAACTACACCAGGTAATTCATTTGCAGATGCAGAACAATATGATTTCTGGGATCATGTGGATTACATTATCAAAAAGGCTGAGGAAAAAGGTATTTATATGGCCCTTGTACCAGTGTGGGGCACTAATGTGAAAGAAGGATACGTCAACCAACAGCAAGCCCAAAAATATGCTTCATGGTTGGCAGATAGATATAAAAACCAGTCAAACATCATTTGGATGAATGGTGGTGATATTCCTGGCGCTGATTCCCTGGATGTTTGGAAAACAATCGGTTCCACATTACGTGCACACGACCCCAATCACTTGATAACATTCCATCCCAGAGGCCGCACCACTTCTTCCATTTGGTTTCATAAAGAGCCTTGGTTGGATTTCAATATGTTTCAATCCGGGCACCGTAGGTATGACCAGGATACTACTGCTGGAGAGCAATTTCATTATGGAGAAGACAATTGGAAATACATCCAGACCGACTTCCGTTTGTCTCCTGTAAAACCGAGCATCGATGGAGAACCTTCTTATGAAAGGATTCCCCAGGGTTTGCATGATACTACAGAGAAACTGTGGACAGATGCTGATGTAAGAAGATATGGTTACTGGTCGGTTTTTGCTGGTGGCTTTGGTTACACTTATGGTCATAATGCGGTAATGCAAATGCACAAGCCAACAGATAAAGGGAGCGCTTATGGCTCTAAGGATTACTGGTATGATGCGATTGATCATCCGGGTGCAAGGCAAATGTTATATCTGAAAAACCTGATGCTTTCTAAACCATACTTGGAACGTGTTCCAGATCAGTCTTTGATCGCTTCAGGCCAGGGTGAAAAGTATAATCACCTGGTCGCCACAAGAGGAAAGAACTATGCTTTCATTTATACTTTCAATGGCCGTAACATGAATATTGCGATGGGTAAGATTAAGGGCAGTAAGGTGAAAGCTTCCTGGTATAATCCACGTAATGAGGAACAAACTGTAATTGGCACTTTTGCCAACAAAGGAGTACAATCATTTAGCCCTCCAGGTGAGCAACAAGATGGAAATGATTGGGTGTTGGTATTGGAAACAATATAATTTATGCTGAAGAAGAATTTTTTCTACGCTGCCTGCCTTTTGCTTTTAGGAGGATGTAAAGCCGGAAAGGAGGTCTATATGTTCACTTCTTTCCGCGAACCGGCCAATGAAGGCTTGCGTTTATTGTATAGTAAAGATGCTTATCACTGGAAAGAACTCAATGGTGTTTTCCTGAAACCGGAAGTAGGTAGTAAGATCATGAGGGATCCTTCTATCGCTCAAGGTCCAGATGGTACTTACCACCTGGTATGGACATCTGCCTGGAGAGGTGATAATGGGTTTGGTTATGCTTCCTCTAAAGACCTGGTTCATTGGTCTGAACAGCAATTCATTCCTGTGATGAAAAATGAGAAGGATGTTGTGAATGTATGGGCTCCTGAATTGTTTTATGATGATGCGCAAAAGCAGTTTGTTATTGTTTGGGCATCTACCATTCCTTTCCGCTTCCCTAAAGGGGTAGAAGAGGAGAACAACAACCATAGGTTGTATTATACCACTACAAAAGATTTCAAAATCTTCTCTGATACCAAACTATTTTTTGATCCTGGCTTTAGTGCCATTGATGCTGTGATCGTGAAGGAAAAGAAAGATCAGTATATACAGGTGTTAAAAGACAACACGCGTCCGAACCGCAACCTGAAAGTGGCTTTTGCCAACAATGCATTGGGGCCGTATTCTAGTGCGTCGCAACCATTTACTGGCAACTTTATCGAAGGGCCCAGTGTTGTGAAGAAAGGTGACGAGTGGCTGATCTACTTTGATGTGTACCAGGAAAAGATTTATGGTGCTATGAAGACAAAGGATTTTAAAACGTTCACGGATATCACTAAGGAAGTTTCAGTGCCTGAAGGTCATAAGCATGGGACGATCTTTATGGCAAAGGAGAAATTGGTGAAGCAGTTGGAGAAAAGAAGAAAATAAAACTAAGTATTACAGTTATTTTATACAAAATGAAAAATAGTTTTATAAAGATATCAGCATTGGCCTTTTGCGGTTTATTATCCGCTTCTGTTCATGCTCAGGATACAGTCCGCTATACAGGTACTACGTTAAGCAACGTGGACTATCATCATGGCCAGTTAGCTCCAGCTATAGGAGTGCACAATATACAAGTGATGCGTGCTAACAGGGAATTTCCGGAGAAAAGCGATGGCTTTGGCTGGACATACAACCATGCGCCCATGATCGCATACTGGAATGGTACTTTTTATGTTCAGTATTTAAGCAATCCTGTAGGTGAACACGTACCTCCCGGGCAAACATTGCTGTTGACTTCAAAGGATGGATACAATTGGTCCAAACCTGAAGTTGCTTTTGGATTGTACAAGATTCCGGATGGTACAACAAAGGAAGGCATCAAAACGGTAGCCAAAGACCTGTACGCGGTAAATCACCAACGTATGGGCTTTTTCGTATCTAAAAAGAGCCGTTTGTTAACCCTTGCATTTTATGGTACTGTTTTGGAAAAAGGCGATGATCCTAACGATGGAAATGGTATTGGTCGTGTGGTAAGGGAAATTTATAAAGATGGTAAAATGGGGCCTGTTTATTTCATCCGTTACAATCATGGTTGGAATGCAAAGAATACCGCGCATCCTTTTTATACTTCCAGCAAGGATAAAGGATTTGTTGAGGCCTGCAATGAATTATTGGCCAACCCCCTCATTACCCAGCAATGGAATGAAGAAGCTGACAGGAATGATCCGCTGATTCCCTTGAAGAAAGATTATAAAGCTTTCAGCTTTTATCACCTTCCTGATGGTCGTGTAGTTGGCCTATGGAAAAATGCCTTAACAGCCATCAGCACCGATAATGGTAAATCATGGCCTGCTAATGCCGTGCGGGCTCCAAGATTTGTTAATAGTAATGCGAAAATCTGGGGGCAACGTTTATCAAACGGTATGTATGCAACTGTGTATAATCCATCAGAGTTTCGCTGGCCTCTGGCTGTTTCAACCAGTCCTGATGGTTTGAATTATACCAACCTGTTGCTGGTTAACGGAGAGATCACTTCTATGCGTTATGGTGGTGCTTATAAATCTTATGGCCCTCAATATGTGCGTGGTATCGTTGAAGGAAATGGAACACCTCCGGATGGCAACATGTGGGTTACTTATAGCATGAACAAAGAGGATATCTGGGTTTCTAAGATCCCAGTCCCTGTAACAGAAAAAGCAACCAGTCAAGCAGATGATGTGTTCCAAAACATAAAGGATGGCGATGAGTTGAAGTTGTGGAATGTCTATAGTCCGCTTTGGGCCCCGGTGACAATTGAAAAGATGGCTGACGGAGTTAAGGCTTTGACAATGAGTGACTGGGATCCATTTGATTATGGTAAAGCAGAAAGGGTGATTCCTGCCGCAAAGAGATCAAGTGCAGAGTTCTCCATTACGCCTGCCCAAAATGATAAAGGTCAGCTGGATATTGAATTCCAGAATGCCAAAGGAAATGCTGCGATCAGGCTGTCTTTTGACTCAACTGGAACTTTGATTTCTAAAGCTGGTTATCGCAATAGGGGAGTTGCCCCATACAAAGCAGGTGAAGAATACAAGATCAAGGTGGAATGGAATGTTGATACCCGTTTTTATACCATCTCTGTGAATGGAAAGACGCCTAGCAACAACATTATGTTTGCTCCTGCAGAAAGCATCGAAAGGATCGTTTTCCGCACAGGTGGTGTACGTCGTTTCCCCGATGCTGATACCCCAACAGACCAGATATACGATCTGCCGAATGGTGGTTTTTCTGCTCCTAAGGCAACATTCTATATCAAGTCTTTGAAGACAGGAAGCGAATACCTGGCGAATGCGAATAAACAATAATAATAAAAACCTTGTGAAAAATACCAGGAACTAATGCTATCAAAGGATTTAAACCTTTTAAAAATTCAATTGTGAGAAAATTCTGTCTTTCCATCTTTGCTGTTGTCGCTATTGCTCTCCTGATCGCATTTCAGAAGAAGGATGCAGTTCAGTTAGTGAACCTTAGGTGTGAAATGCTGTTAAATCCTGAAGGTATAGAAACAAAATCGCCTCGTCTGAGCTGGGAACTGGAATCAAAAGAAAGGAATGTAGAACAGACTGCTTACCAGGTCTTAGTGGCTTCTTCAGAAGCTAAATTAAAAGCCGGGGAAGGAGATTTGTGGAACTCTGGGAAAGTGGCTTCCGATCGATCTATTCACATATACTATAAAGGGAAACCTTTGGCGAGCAGAACCAATTGTTTCTGGAAAGTAAAAGTATGGACCAATAAAGGTGAATGCTCCTGGAGCGAACCTGCTCATTGGAGCGTAGGTTTATTGAAAGAAAGTGACTGGAGTGCAAAATGGATTGGCATGGATAGCGCTTTTGCATGGGATTCTGTTTCCAAATTTGCGCGCCTTTCTGCCCGTTATTTCAGAAAGGAATTCAATGCTCCTGCTCAAATTAAAAAAGCAACTTTATATATAGCTGGTCTTGGTTTGTACGAACTATACATCAATGGCCAACGTGTAGGAAATCATGTTCTGGCGCCTGCACCTACAGAATACAGCAAAACGGTTAAGTATAATACGTTTGATGTAACAGCCCTGGTAAAAGTAGGGGGAAATGCTTTTGGAACTGTTTTAGGTAATGGTCGCTTCTTTACTATGCGCCAGAATTACAAACCGCAGAAGTGGCACACCTTCGGCTTTCCCAAGATGTTGCTTCAATTGGAAGTTGAATATGCTGATGGCCGCAAGATGCAAATCAAGAGTGATGAGAGCTGGAAGATGACTGCTGATGGTCCTATACGCACTAATAATGAATATGATGGTGAGGAATATGATGCAACAAAAGAGTGGCCAGGTTGGAACACGGCTGGATTTAACGATGGTAAATGGTTACAGTCTCAATTGGTAAAAGCTCCTGGAGGTAAACTTGAAGCCCAGATGAACGAACCAATGAGAGTGGTTGAAAATATTCAGCCTGCTTCTGTGAAGCAATTAAAGCCCCGCACTTTTATCATGGATATGGGCCAGAACATGGCCGGCTGGGTAAAAATGAAAGTGCGCGGAAAGAAAGGCGAACAAGTAACACTTCGTTTTGCCGAAACACTGCAGAACAATGGCGAGTTGTATGTTGCCAACCTGCGTGATGCAAAGGTGACAGATATTTATACCTTGAAGGGTGAAGGCGAAGAAGTATGGGAGCCAACATTTGTTTACCATGGCTTCCGCTACGTTGAAATTACCGGGTATCCAGGCACACCAACGACAAAGGACTTTGAAGGCAGGGTGGTTAATGATGATCTGAAGACAATTGGCACATTTGAAACTTCAAATAGCATCATCAACCAGATCTTTAAAAACTCTTTCTGGGGTATCCGGAGCAATTATAAAGGAATGCCTGTTGATTGCCCGCAGCGTAATGAACGCCAACCCTGGTTAGGCGACCGTTCTACAGGCGCCTACGGTGAAAGCTTTATTTTCGACAATGTAAAGCTGTATGCAAAATGGTTGGATGATATTCACCAATCGCAAACCGAAGAAGGAAGTATCCCTGACGTTGCGCCTAACTTCTGGTATTACTATAAAGATAACATGACCTGGCCGGGAACATACCTGATGATCGCCAATACGCTGTATGACCAGTTTGGAGACAAGGAGCCAATTGTAAAACACTATAATTCGATGAAGAAGTGGCTGGCCTATATGCGTAAAAAATACATGACGGCCGATTATATTGTGACCAAGGATAGCTATGGTGATTGGTGTGTGCCACCTGAATCGAAAGAGCTGATCCACTCACAGGATCCAGCCCGGAAAACAGATGCGCAAGTGATTGCAACGGCCTATTATTACTACATGTTGCAACTGATGCAACGCTTTGCAACTATGCAAAACATGTCACAGGATGTCAAAGAATATGCGGCCTTAAGTATAAAGATCAAGGATGAGTTCAATAAGAAGTTCTTTAACAGGAGCACTTTCCAATACAGTAATAATACAGTAACTGCAAACCTGCTCCCACTGAGCTTTGGCATGGTGCCTGAAAATGCAAAGGCAAGGGTGTTTCAAAATGTTGTTGATAAGATATTAATCGAAAACAAAGGACATATTAGTACTGGTGTTATCGGCACACAATGGCTGATGCGTGGCCTTACAACAATGGGGCGTCCAGATGTGGCATATGGAATTGCTGCTGCTAAAGACTATCCAAGTTGGGGCTACATGGCAGAAAACGGTGCAACCACCATTTGGGAACTGTGGAATGGTAACACTGCTAATCCTAGCATGAACTCTGGCAATCACGTGATGCTGCTAGGTGATTTAATTGTGTGGTATTATGAAAACCTGGCTGGTATTAAATCCAGTAAAAAATTCCCAGGCTATAAAAGAATTGAAATGAAGCCCGTTACTGTAGATGGATTGGATTATGTAAAGGCTTCTTATCAATCTATTCATGGGGTGATCAGGAGCGAATGGAAAAAAGAAGGCGGCCAGTTTATCTGGAATATCACCATACCAGCTAATACAAAAGCAGAAGTGCATATTCCAGCCAATTCTAAAGATGATGTAAGGGAAGGCGGCAGAAAGATAGCTGCTGGTGCTGATATCAAATTTATACGTATGGAAGATGGCCGGGCTGTTTTCCAGGTTGGATCAGGAAGTTATGCATTTGTTGCGCCGCACCCCCAGTCCGCCAAAGGCGGAGAGCGTGTCGCTTCAAGGCCTTAATTATTAAACAGATGTTAATTGAACATAAACGATCATTGATTGAATCATATCTAAGTTGTTGATTAAAGAATGACAAGAAGAACTATGAAAAAAATAACAATAGCATTGGCTTTTATGGTGTTGGGAAGCATAAACTTCCTTTCTGCTCAAAGCCAGAGATGGAAGAGTGGAATACTGGTGGATGAATTTATTTTTGAAAAAGCACCTTTCCCGGAAAGTCACGCAGCTACGATTGCATTGACACCAAAAGGGTTGATCGCTTCATGGTTTGGTGGTACCAAGGAAAGAAATCCCGACGTATGTATTTGGGTGAGCCGTAGGGTAAACAACAGGTGGACAGAACCTGTAAATGTTGCCAACGGTATTGTCAATGATACTTTAAGATATGCATGCTGGAATCCTGTATTGTACCAGGTGCCGGGCGGTGACTTGTTATTGTTCTACAAAACCGGTCCTAAGGTATCTGCCTGGAAAGGATGGATGAAAACCTCAAAGGATGGTGGCATCACCTGGTCTGAAGCACAGGCGCTTCCGGAAGGTTTGATCGGGCCTGTGAAAAACAAACCTGTGATGCTGAAAAACGAAAGGCTGTTAGCTCCCTCAAGCACAGAAGGTGATGGTTGGAAACTCCATTTCGAAGTTTCTGACGACAAAGGCAAAACCTGGACGAAGATTGGCCCCATCAATGATGGTAAAACTTTGAATGCCATTCAGCCAAGTATATTGTTTCATAAAGGTGGTATTCTCCAGGTGTTGGCAAGAAGCAGGAACAGAGCCATCCTGGAATCCTGGTCTTATGACAACGGAAAAACCTGGACTCCATTATCCAAAACAAACCTGCCTAACAATAATTCAGGAACTGATGCCGTGACTTTAAAAGACGGCAGGCAATTGCTGGTGTACAACCACGTATTGCCACCAGATACGTTGGCTAAAGGACCTCGCACTCCTTTGAATGTTTCTGTTTCTAAAGATGGTAAAAGATGGTATGCGGCATTAGTATTGGAGGATTCTCCGATCAGCCAGTATTCCTATCCTTCTGTGATCCAAACGCCTGATGGCATGGTTCATATTGTTTACACCTGGAGGAGACAAAAAATCAAGTATGTAAAGGTTGATCCTTCCAAACTGAAGTTAACAGAGATCAAAGATGGTGTATGGCCAGGAGGGAATCCTGTAAAGCCAATAGCTGGGAAAGCAGAAGAGGAATAATTTGTGAAGGTATCATTTCCTTCTTCCTATCTATTCATCCTTCATTTCTGGAGCATACATGGTGTATGGATGGTGTATAGATGAAGCATAGATGGTGTATGGATAGTGTATGGGGAGTGTATGAAAATGGTTCCGGCGCAGTCAGGCCCAATTGAAAAATATAGTAGACTGCAGATGCTAAAAAATCATATATCTAAGATGAAAAAATACTTATTAATCCTTTGTTTCTTTCTCCTTGGCAAGGCTGTGCTCTTTGCTCAGACTTCAGATGATGCATTTAAGAAGCCTTTGAAGGAAGTGATTGCAGATGTAGAGAAACAGTTTGATGTTAAAATCAGGTACCCGGAGGAATTGGTAGCTGGCCGTATGATTACCTATGCCGGTTGGCGGTTCAGAGCAGGTAATTTGGAAAAGACGTTGACTAACATTCTTTCGTCACAGGATCTCACTTTTGCGCCGGATGGAGATAAGCGATATAAGATACAGGCTTTTCAATACCATTTAAAGACAGTTGAAGAAGGTAAACAGCAGTTGGAATACCTTGCTTCACTGTACAGCAACCAGGTAGAATGGGAAAAGAGGAAAGATGAATTAAAAGCCTGCATGCTTTCTGCCTTGCATCTTTCGCCATTACCAGCTAAGCCTGCATCACAACCTATCAGAACCCCAGTTCGCAAGATGGATGGTTATACAGTCGAAAATATTGCTTTTGAAGTTTTGCCAGGTGTGTACATCAATGGTTCACTTTACAAGCCTACAAAGATCAAAGGGAAGATCCCTGTTATCCTGAACCCAGATGGACATTGGGGCGGTCACCGTTTCCGTCCGGATGCACAAATCCGTTGTGCTATGCAAGCTCGTATGGGAGCAATGGCAGTTAGTTTTGACCTTTTTGCATGGGGCGAATCTTTATTACAATTCAAGCCTGAAGATCACCGTAAAAGTCTTGCTCAGACAGTACAAGTGCTGAGTGGTATGCGTATTCTTGATTACCTGCTTTCTTTGAAAGAGGCTGATAAAAACAGAGTTGCTATCACAGGAGGTTCTGGTGGTGGCAGTCAGACTATGATGACAACAGCCATTGATGACAGGATTACATTGAGTGTTCCAGTTGTTATGCTTTCATCTTATCATAGTGGAGGTTGTCCTTGTGAAAGCGGTATGGGGGCACATCTTTGCGGAGGTGGTACTAACAACGTCGAAATTGCTGCTATGGCAGCCCCAAGACCGCAACTGGTGATTTCTGATGGTAAAGACTGGACACAGAATGTTCCGAAAAATGAGTTTCCTTTCCTTCAAAGAGTTTATGGATTTTATGGCAAACAGGATATGGTAAAAAACGTACACCTTCCTGAGGAAGGACATGATTATGGATTGTCCAAGCGCCTGGTTTTATATGAATTCCTGGCACAATACCTTGGATTGAACATTAATGCCGTTAAAGATCAAAATGGTAAAATAGATGAGTCGAAGGTGACCATTGAGAAAGAAAGTGATATGTATGTATTTGGGGAGAAGGGAGAGCGGTTACCTGCAAATGCTATTAAAGGGTATGAGGCGTTGCAAAAATTAATTGAACAGAAATAACTGCCCAGCACGCCCCCAGTCCGCCTAAGGCGGAGAGCATCAGCTCACAGGAACATTTGTTTTGAACTTTTTAAACAGAGCGTATAACAGTATTTTTAAAATTTATCTATAAAGATCATGAAAGAGAAAAATAGAGGGTTGAGTATGGTTGAAAATTCTTTTTCAAGGAGGAAGTTTCTTTCATCGGCAGCATTGGTAGCCACAGGATTAGTTGTAGCCAGGAACTTTTCATGGGCATCAGCTTTTAGTAATAGATTGGAGGCTTTTCCTGCTGCTCCCACTGTGCAACGTTACAAGATCGCTGTTGTTGACTTGATGATCTTAAAAAGGCAAAAATTGAGTGCGTTTCAATTGACAAAAGAGTTAGGTGCAGATGGAGTAGAAGTTGATATGGGTGGTCTTGGTAATCGAGAGACCTTTGATAATAAATTGTCTGATCCGGTTACCCGCCAACAATTCTTAGATAAGGCTAAAGAATTGAACCTGGAGATCTGTTCCCTGGCTATGACCGGATTTTATGCCCAGTCCTTTGCTACGAGGCCAACGTACAACCGGATGATCCAGGATTGTATTGAGACTATGAAAGCCATGAATGTAAAAGTGGCGTTTTTGCCACTAGGCATACAAGGAGATTTAAAGAAGAATCCTGAATTGCGACCGGCAATTGTGGAGCGACTGAAGGTTGCTGGTAAAATGGCTGAAGAAGCAGGTGTTGTGATTGGTATCGAAACGTCTTTAAGTGCAAAAGAAGAAGTTCAATTATTAAAAGAAATTGGATCTCCTGCCATTAAAATTTACTTTAACTTTTCTAACCCACTGAAGGAAGGAAGAGACCTTTGCAAGGAGTTACGTATCTTAGGACGGGAACGTATCTGCCAGATTCATTGTACCGATGAAGATGGTGTTTGGTTGCAGAACAACACCAGACTAGATATGAAGAAAGTGAAGAAAACCTTAGATAAAATGAAGTGGCGTGGTTGGTTGGTTATTGAACGTTCACGTGATGCAAAAGAGCCAACGAATGTAAGGAAGAACTTTAGTGCGAATACAGCTTACATGAAATCCATTTTTCAATCTGCATAAATTATCCAGATGGTTATTTGTAAACGATTGATTGTCGTATCACTGGCTTCTATTATTTCTCTATTCTCTGACATTGCTATTGCATCGGACATATATGTAGCACCTGGTGGTGTGGACACTAATCCCGGAAGTGTTCAGCAGCCTAAGGCCACTTTGGCTGCAGCTTTACGCCAGGCAAGAGAATTACGCCGGCTTAATGATCCTTCAATAAAAGATGGCATACGAATTATTGTAAAAGGTGGTACTTATTTTCTTAATGAATCTCTCTTTATTAGACCAGAAGATTCCGGAACTGAGAACAGTCCAACGATTATTGAAGCCGCACAAGGAGAAAGTCCAGTACTCAGCGGTGGAGTAAAAGTTAGTGGATGGAAAAAAGTATCTTCTGTTCCGGGATTACCTGTTTCAGCTCAGGGCAAAGTGTGGATGGCTGATATGCCAATGTTTGAGGGACGACCATTGGAATTTCGTCAGCTTTGGGTTAATGGACAGAAAGCCATTCGAGCAAAGGATACCTATGGCGATAGCATGAACCGGATCCTTTCCTGGAATCACCAAACAGAAAGCTGCTGGATACCGAAGCCAAAAGCAGGCGACCTATCATCCGCGGAAGGATTGGAAATGTTTATTCATCAGTGGTGGGCCATTGCCAATTTAAGAGTGAAGTCGGTGAACGTACAAGGAGACAGCGCGCAGCTTACTTTTTACCAGCCTGAGGGCCGCGTACAATCAGAACATCCCTGGCCCGCACCCTGGATCTCTAAAAAGACGGGTAATTCTGCATTTTACTTAACCAATGCCATCCAATTTTTAGATAGTCCCGGTGAATGGTATTTAGACCAAAGGGCCCGTAAGGTTTATTATTGGCCTCGAAACAATGAAAACATAAGCAATGCCAATGTGATTGCTCCGGCTTTAGAAACATTGGTAAGGGTAGAAGGCTCGATCGACCGTCCTGTGTCGCATTTCTATTTCAAGGGCATTTCTTTTCAAAATGCTACCTGGTTGCGTCCTTCCAAAGAAGGGCATGTGCCTCACCAGGCTGGTATGTATATGCTGGATGCCTATAAGCTGAAAATACCGGGCACTCCAGATAAGAAAGGTCTGGAGAACCAGGCATGGGTAGGGAGGCCAGCAGCCGCAGTAGTAGTGAAATTTTCCAATCATACAGGCTTTGAATCCTGCCGCTTTGAGCACCTTGCTTCTACAGGATTGGATTATGAAAGAGGCAACCATGCAGATGAAATCAAAGGCAATCTATTCAGGGATATTGGTGGCACAGCTATACTAATAGGAGTTTTCTCTGACGAAGGTATAGAAGCGCATCTTCCTTATAATCCTGCAGATGAAAGAGACGTAAGCACCAATACATATATCTCGAATAACTTGATTACCAATGTTACCAATGAGGATTGGGGATGCGTTGGTATCGGGGCTGGTTATGTTAAAGGAATCCGTATAGAACATAATGAGATCTACAATGTTTCCTACACTGGAATCAGTATGGGATGGGGGTGGACCAGGACTATTAATGTCATGCGAAGCAACTCTATTATTGCCAACAGCATTCATCATTATGCAAAACACATGTACGATGTAGCAGGAATTTATACCTTATCTGCTCAACCAGGTTCCCTGATACAGTATAACTACATTGACAGTATTTACAAGGCGCCTTATGCTCATGATCCCAACCATTGGTTCTACCTCTATACGGATGAAGGCTCTTCCTACATTACTGTAAAAGATAACTGGTGTCCGGCTGAAAAGTTCCTTCAGAATGCTAATGGGCCTGGGAATACCTGGGAAAACAATGGTCCCAAGGTTGCGGATAGCATCAAGAATGCTGCTGGTATACAAGCGAAGTACCAGTACCTTTTAAAGGAAAAAGAACATGGAAAGACAGCCTGGCCTATTAACCAAATGTAAATGTGTATCATGAAAGCAAATGTGTTTTTTGGAATTGTTTTCCTGATTGTTTCATGTTTGGGCTCTTGTGTTAGCCGTGAGGCTCATGCAGTTCAAAATGTTACATTTAAAGATACTGCAAGCATTGTGAAGGGAAGTTCCTTTATCATTGAATTGGTTGAAAAGCCTTGGGTTAAAGTAGATCTTTCAAAATTAAGGGCAATATGTGAGGAGAATGGTTTGCAACATCCCAATATTCATCAATGGAAGGATCATTTTGTAGTATTTGATACAGCTTCATATGCAGCAGGTTTGGAAAGTAAAATAAGTACAGCCTTTCAAGGTGCAGTTGTAAAGACATACAGGAATCCATTTTATGAATTTAACAGGTCGCACTGCGGGAATGATCCTGTTGCCAAGGTGTGGGATCATGTAATATTAACAGCAAACCTGGTAGAAGATACAGTGCTACAGAAGGAATACATGGATTATCATGCTACCCAGTTTCAAAAGTGGCCGGAAGTATCCAAAGGATTTTGTAATGCTAATTTCCAGCAGCTTTTAGTTTTTAGAAATGGAAGGCAGTTGATGTTGGTCATAAGTATTCCTAAGGGAAGCAGTTTAGATGAACTGAATCCAAAGACTACAGAGAATAACCCAAGGGTTGATGATTGGAATGCACTCATGAAAAAATACCAGGAAGGAATTGAAGGGACAAAGCCGGGAGAGGTGTGGGTGTTTTTGGAGGAAGTAGGCAAATAGGAAAGGATTGAAACTTTATTTCATCATTATTTATAATTGAAACCGATGCAACGATTAGGCATTTTAGGGTTGGGGGAAGGCAGGAGTACCATGTCTGCTGCCTTGCAAAGTAAAAAATGGGAACTGAAGAAAATTTGCGATGTAAAGGCGGAATTATGTCACCAGCGAGCAAAAGAGTTTGATTTTCATCAGTATACAAATAGTTACCAGGAATTGTTGGATGATCCTGAAATTGATGTCATTGCTATATATACTCCCGATCATTTACATGCGGAACATGTGAAACTAGCCTTACAGCATGGAAAACATGTGGTGTGTACAAAGCCATTTATTGATGATTTGTCAAAAGCAGCCGAACTGCTGCGGCTCAGTGAACAAACAGGAAAGAAGGTATTTATAGGACAAAGCTCCCGTTTCTTTGAGCCTGCAAAAAGGCAAAGGGCTGATTTTGAAGCTGGTATCATAGGAGACTTGATTACTATTGAAGCCTACTATCACGCTGATCACCGATGGTTTTTAGAGAAGGGGTGGGCATTGCAAGAATCATTTAAATGGTTGTATGGAGGACTCAGTCATCCTGCAGATTTCATAAGGTGGTATTTGCCCAATATTGAAGAAGTGATGGGATATGGAATGATCAGCAGTAATGGTAAAAATGCTGGATTAAAAAATGAAGATACCATGCATTTCATTTTTAAAGCGACAGATGGGAGGATTGCAAGGGTAAGTGGAGCTTATACGGGGCCCACTCAACCTGCGGCCAGAGATAGTGGTATGAGCACCATACTGAGATGTACTGAAGGTGCCAGCCAGGCAGATTACCATGAATTGCGGTACTCTGTTACGACCAATACTGGCGAAGAAAAGATCATTCATTGGGGGGATGCTTACCTGAAACATTATTTCAGGTTTGAGGGACAAAGTCATCATGCTGGTGAATACCAGAACTACCTTGAATATTTTGCAGATTCCATTGAACAAGGATTTACAGCATATCCTGATATCAAGGAAGGTATAGGAACAGTTGCCCTTCTTCAAGCAATGGATAAAAGCTTATCTACAGGAATGCCTGTTAAAATTGTTGATGTATTAAAGGAACATGGATTAGAGGAATTGATTTACTCAAATGAGCGGTCATTGGCCGGGGTGAATGAAAGGTGATGACTGATAAAACTTAATAACGCTTAAAGAAACGAACGATAATTGCCATGGGGAATAACATCATTGAACGACTAACCACGTTAGATTACCTAATTGTCATTGCTTATCTAATTATTTTATTGGTGATTGGTTACAGAGCAAGTTTTTCACAGAAGAAGAAAACAGGTGAATCGCTTTTCCTTGCGAATAAATCCCTGGGATGGCCAAGTATTGGGTTCAATATGTGGGGCACCAATGTAGGACCTTCCATGCTTCTAGCTTTTGCCAGTATTGGGTATAGTACAGGAATTGTAGCAGTCAATTTTGATTGGTATGCTTTTGTGTTCCTGTTTTTGCTGGCCATGGTATTTGCGCCACGTTACCTTTCCGCTAATGTGACCACCATGCCTGAGTTTATGGGGAATCGTTATGGAGATTCTACCCAGAACATCCTTGCCTGGTATGCCCTGATCAAGATACAGATCTCCTGGCTTTCCCTTGGCTTGTTTGCTGGTGGATTCTTAGTGCGTCAAATATTAGGTATTCCCATGTGGCAATCTGTTATTGCTTTGGTGTCGTTTGCTGGCTTGTTTGCATTTGCAGGAGGCTTAAAAGCAATAGCAAAAGTGAATGTTTTCCAAATGATCCTGTTGATTATTGTTTCTTTAACGCTCACCATTATGGGCGTGCAAAAGGTCGGGGGATTGTCTGAGGTTTACAGCAGTGTACCAGGTCATTATTGGAATTTGATACACCCAGCGAGTGATACTAAATATCCCTGGTATGCGATTCTTCTTGGATACCCGGTGTCTGCTGTGGCTTTCTTCTGCACAGACCAGGCGATGGTGCAATCAGTGCTGGGCGCCCGTAACCTGGAGAATGGTCAACTAGGTGTCAATTTTATCGGGTGGCTTAAGATATTGTCCCTGCCTCTTTTTATTCTTACTGGTATTTTGTGCTATATTCTTTTCCCAGGCTTAAAAGACCCCAGTGAGGCTTATATGACAATGGTTACTAATCTTTTTCCTGCAGGGATGAACGGGTTGGTGATTGTTGTGTTGATCGCTGTTTTGGTGGGAACAATCGGATCATCACTTAATTCATTAAGCACGGTTTTTACCATGGATGTATATGCCAAGAAGATCAATCCGAATGCAACCAATGAAGAGATCATTAAAGTTGGGCGAATGACTGTTGTGGCGGGTTGTTTGTTTGCCATTATGATGGCTATAGCTATTGACAGTATTAAAGGGTTGAATCTTTTTGATGTGTTCCAGTCGATACTTGGTTTTATAGCTCCGCCACTTTCGGTTGTCTTTCTTTTGAGTGTATTCTGGAAGAGAACAACCAGAAGAGCCGTAAACCTGATACTGTCTGCCGGATCGGCTTTTAGCTTGGGGATAGGTGTATTATACTTGTGGGTATTTACACCAGATCAATATGATTTCTGGCCACATTACCTGCTTTTATCTTTTTACATATTCGTCGTTTTATTACTGGTTGCAGTGATCACTTCTTTGCTTGATCCTTCGCCAGTTGTAACGGATCATTCTAAACATGGTGGTAGTGGATTGCCAAAGCCAACAAAGCGTGTATGGATAGCATGGGTATTATTGATCATTACCATGGTTGGCCTGTATTTAGTTTTCAATGGTCATTAAGAAGAAAGCAATAAGGAAAAGTTGAGAGATTCAGCAATTGAAAAATATTAAAGAAGCATATAATCAATTATAAACGCTCATGAACAGGTACAGTACAAAAGATATTTTCAAGAGGTTGGGATTAGCCGCTGTTATGGTATTGTCTGCAATGGTAAGCGAGGCTCAACAAAAAGCAACCTGGATCTGGTATCCCGGGGATTATGAGATCTGGCTTGCCAATAAGATGCAAAACCGCCGTACTGAGCGAGGATCTTTCTTTCCTCCATTCTGGCGATTAGATAATCATTATGTACTGATGGATTTCCACAAGGTATTTGACCTGGCTCAACCAGAGGAGGTAGAACTTCTTGTGGAAGGTGATTACAATGTGAAGTTGGACGCCAAGCTGATTTCGGGAGCTCCAAAGAAAATAACGATCCCAGCCGGAAAGCATAAGGTCAACATCAAAGTGCATAACCAGCAATATGTACCTGCCATTTTTGTGCAGGGTAAAACTATTGTTTCTGATTCATCCTGGCAGGTAACTTATGAAGATAAAGAGTGGATTGATGAAACTGGAAAGGTTTCAGATCAATCCGGTACTAAATGGTTGAATGCGGGTTATTGGAATTTTAATGATCCCCAAGTAAGGCCTTCAGCATTTCAGCTGAACAGGGAGCCACAGGCTGCTGTTAGCAATGTCCGCCAACCTCAATCCCTGTTCGTTGACTTTGGTAAGGAAACATTCGGCTTTGTAAAACTGCATGGTTTAAAAGGTAAGGGTAAAATATCTATTTATTACGGTGAATCAGCAGAAGAGGCTAAGGCTACTGAAACCTGTGAGACCCTAGATCACCTGGCAATTGACCTTTCCAGCAAGAAAGATTCTGTTATGAATCTTTCCAAGGCATTCCGTTTTGTCAACATTCAAATGGATAATGGTGTCAGCCTGGATTCTGTTTCCATGTTATATGAATATCTTCCATTGAGTGATCGTGGGCAATTCCGTTGTTCAGATGAACAGATCAACAAGGTCTATGATGTAGCTAAGTATACGATGCACCTGAGTACACGTGAATTTTTTATTGATGGTATCAAACGTGATCGCTGGATCTGGAGCGGTGATGCTTATCAAAGTTATTTGATGAATTATTACTTGTTCTTTGACTCACCCACGGTATCAAGAACATTAGCAGTTTTGAGAGGGAAAGATCCTGTCACCAGTCATATCAATACCATCATGGATTATACTTTTTATTGGTTCCTGGGAATCTATGATTATTACCAATATACTGGAGATAAAACATTCATACAACAGTTCTATCCACGCATGCAGAGCCTTATGGATTATTGTCTTGGCCGCCGCAATAAAAATGGACTGATGGAAGGACTAGCCGGTGACTGGGTGTTTATTGACTGGGCCGAGGGGTTGAGTAAAAAGGGTGAAGTGAGCTTTGAACAACTGTTGTTTGCCAGGAGCCTTGAAACCATGGCTCTTTGCGCAGGTATTGTGAACGACGCTGAAGGCGCTGCAAAGTATAAGGGCCTTGCTGCTGATGTGAAGTCTAAACTGTTTGCCAACTATTGGAATGAACAAAAGGGCGCATTGGTGCATAGCCGGGTGAATGGTGTGCAGACAGAAAATGTTACCCGTTATTCCAATATGTTCGCCATCTTCTTTGATTACCTGACCAATGCGCAGAAACAATCAGTTAAGAAGAATGTATTGTTGAATGACCAGGTGCAGAAGATCACTACACCCTACATGCGCTTTTATGAACTGGAAGCATTTTGTGCATTAGGTGAACAAAAGTATGTGTTGAAAGAGATGAAGGATTACTGGGGAGGCATGCTGAACCTTGGTGCCACTTCATTTTGGGAAGAATACAACCCTAACAGGAAAGGGGCAGAGCACTATGCCATGTATGGCCGTCCATTTGGTAAAAGTTTATGTCATGCCTGGGGCGCCAGTCCGATCTATTTATTAGGGAAGTATTACTTAGGTGTAAAGCCAACATCTGCAGGATATGCTACTTATATTGTAGAACCTGTGTTGGGCGGGCTGAAATGGATGGAAGGAAAAGTGCCCACGCCTCATGGTAATGTCTCTGTTTATTGCAGTAACAAGCAGATCAAGGTAAAAGGAGATGAAGGAAGGGGGACGTTGCGATTTAAGAGTAAGAAAAGGCCAGATGTTAAAGGTGGTATTATCGAGGCTAAAGGTGATGGAATATACGAGTTGACTATTGAACCAGGGAAAGAATATGTTGTGGACTATGTTCCTGTTGCAGAGAAGATCAGTACTGGTACAGTTAAAAGCAAAGAGAATCAAAACGGAAAAGGAATTTAGTAGGAGGCTTGAACGGGAACTAGCCCTTCAAGCTATTTTAATCATTAATCATGTATCATATTAAAAACTACACTGTTTATTCTGCCAAGAGAAAGTTAGAGCAATCCATATCCGATGCCACACACACTTTGACCGAGATCTCATTTCTGGTACTCAGAATTGAAGTGGCCAACGGTGTGGTCGGTGAATCGTATCTATTGAGTTTTCAATACAGTCCCAATGCCATTGCCGGTGCCATGAAGGATGTGGGAGAAATGATTATTGGTGAAAAGGTTTATGACACTGTCAAAGTTTTCGAAAAGATGAACCATGCCAATGAATACTTTGGTATGGAAGGTATCAATCGCTGGGCACAAGGCGCATTCAATATTGCGATGTGGGATGCCTGGTGCAAGATCCTGGGACAACCTATATGGAAGGTGTTAGGTACCTCCAGGACAAGTGTTCCCATTTATGGCAGTGGCGGATGGATCTCTTATACTGTTGATGAATTGATCAATGAGGTAAGCAATTATAAAAAGAGGGGATTTAAAGCTGTTAAAATCAAAGTAGGTAAGCCGGATTGGAAGGAAGACCTGGAACGGTTAAAACTTGTACGGGAAGCTGTTGGGAATGAGATCAACATCATGATGGATGCCAACCAAGGTATGACTGTACCTACCGCCTTGCAATTATCCAAGGCTGCGCATGAACTCAATATCCATTGGTTTGAGGAGCCTATCGATCATACTGATTTTGAAGGATATAAACTCCTGAGGTCGCAAGCAGGTATTTCACTTGCCATGGGCGAGCGTGAATATTCAACTACGCCTTTACGTGAATTACTTGTTCGCAATGCATTGGACATTTGGCAGCCAGATATACTTCGTTTAGGAGGTGTAGAGCCTTGGCGTAACAGTGCAGCATTGGCCGCAAGTTTCAATATACCTGTATTGCCGCACTATTATAAAGATTATGATATCCCATTGTTGTGTACCATTCCGAATGGTGTTGGAGCAGAATCATTTGACTGGATCGATCCGCTCATTGATCATCCTTTACAGATCATTGAAGGGATGGCAACACCTCATGACAGACCAGGCTGGGGCTTTTCATTTAAAGATGAGTTTTTAACCAGCATATAATCGAGTCTGAAATGACACAACAAGTAATGGATGAAGACAGGAAAGCCAAGATCTTAAACCGAATGCCTTTACACAGGTTTGGCAAGCCGGGAGAATTGGCATCCATGATTTGTTTTTTAGCCTCACCAGCAGCCTCATACATCACCGGACAGGATTTCAGTGTTGATGGAGGTGCTTTGGCTTATGAATATTAGGAAATTAAGTTATCGGGATAGAGGAATAATGATTGCTGCCAGAAATAAGAATTAGTTTTTGAAGACAATTTTCACATTTACAGACATCATGAACATTAAGCATTCTGTTATCGTTTCTTTCAGCTTATTTCTAGCGCAATTGGTCCAGGCACAAACTGTTACCGGAGAGCCTGCCGCAACACCACCACCACCAAGCATCTTTCACTCAGAGCCATGGGAAGATCAGCAGGTGAATAGTATCAACCGGGAGCCTTCAAGGGCTACTGCTTATTCCTTTGCCAGTGAAAAAGAAGCGCTGCAAGGTGACCGTTCGAAAAGTGGAAGAATGATCTCGCTGAATGGTGAGTGGGATTTCTTCTTTGCACAGAAGCCCGCTGATGCCCCTAAGGATTTTTACAAGGGCAGAGTGAAAGGTTGGAAGAAAATTCCAGTGCCTTCCAACTGGGAAATGCAAGGCTATGACATACCAATTTTTAAAAGCGCAGTATACCCATTCAGACCTATTGACCCACCTAGAGTTCCCAAGGATTATAATGCAGTAGGCTCTTACCAGCGTACGTTTACTGTGCCGGCAGACTGGAAGGATATGAATATTACACTTCATTTCGGCGGGGTGAATTCAGCATTCAAAGTATGGCTGAATGGTCAGTTCCTTGGCTATAGCGAAGACAGTTTCCTGCCTTCGGAGTTTAATATTACCCCTTATTTACAAGCTGGTGAGAATATCGTTTCCGTGCAAGTGATCCGTTGGAGTGATGGTTCTTATTTAGAAGACCAGGACCAGTGGAGAGTGAGTGGTATACAACGTGAAGTCTTGTTGCTGGCCGAGCCCAGGATCCGCATTGCTGATTTTCAATGGGAGGCCAAACTGGATCACAATTACCAGGATGCCCTTTTCAGTATCCGTCCGCGCATAGACAATACGACAGGAAAGCCCATTAAAGGCTATATGCTGAAGGCTCAGTTGTATAACAAGGATCTTCAGCCTGTGTTTGAAAAGGCTTTAGAAAGAAGCGCAGAGTCCATTATCAATGAAATTTATCCAAGGCTGGATAACGTGAAGTTTGGTCTCCTGGAAACCAATGTGACGAACCCGGCCAAATGGAGCGATGAGGTTCCTAATTTGTATACACTGGTGCTTTCGCTCAGTGATTCGACCGGGAAACTGTTGGAAGCCAAAAGTTGTAAGGTTGGTTTTCGCAGTGTTGAGTTTTCCAAAGAAACAGGTAAACTGTTGATCAATGGGAAAGTCACCTACCTGTATGGTGTTAACCGCCATGATCATGATCCTATAAAGGCTAAAGCGGTTAGCAGAGAGGATATTCTCAAAGATGTACGGACGTTGAAACAATTCAACTTCAACTGCATCAGAACCAGTCATTATCCTGCAGATCCCTATTTCTATGAGCTGTGTGATGAGTATGGCATTCTTGTGATGGATGAAGCCAACCTGGAGACACATGGTATTGGATCTAAACTCAGTAACGATCCCACGTGGACTGGAGCATACCTGGAACGGGTAACACGAATGGCCATGCGAGATAAAAACCACCCCAGTGTTATTATATGGAGTTTAGGTAATGAAGCTGGCCGTGGACCTAACCATGCTGCCATGGCTGAGTGGTTGCATGATTTTGATATTACGCGTCCTGTCCATTATGAAGGAGCACAAGGTAATCACCGGATGGAAGGATATATACGTCCTGGAGATCCTGGCTATCTGAAGCCAAATGACCATTCACACCGTATTCAAAATCCAGTTGATCCTTTGTATGTGGATATGATCAGCCGGATGTATCCAGGCATATTCACGCCCAAATTATTGCTAGACCAGAAGAATGGAGATAACCGGCCTATTTTCTTTGTCGAGTACTCACATTCTATGGGTAATTCGACCGGAAATATCAAGGAGTTTTGGGATATTTTCCGTTCCAGTCCGCGAATGGTAGGAGGAGCTATCTGGGAATATCGCGATCAGGGTTTATTGAAAAAAGATTCGGCAGGAGTGCCTTTTTACGCTTATGGTGGCGATTTTGGTGAAAAGCTATTTGAGGATTTTACCATAAAGGGTATTGCCACCTCAGATGGTACGCCAAGAGCTGCCATGTATGAATGCAAGCGTGTGTTTCAGCCTGCAGAAGCAGAACTGGTTGATGCAGTCAAGGGCAGTATCAAAATATACAATCGTCACGCTGTCAGGAATCTTGCAGATTATGCTGTTTCACTTTGGATCAGGGAAGACGGACGCGTGGTCTCCAAAAAAGAGTTGCCCCGAATTCAATTGGCTGCAGGTGCTGATACTGTTCTTAACATAACCTCTTTCTTGCCCAAGATGAAAGCGGGTAGTGAATATCTGGCAGATATTCACTTTACCTTGCCACAGGATGAAGTATGGGCACTTAAAGGACATGAAGTGGCCTCTAACCAGTTTTCACTGACACCCGTTGTGCAGGTTAAAGGTAATCGCTCTTCCTATCCAGCTTTGGCTATTCGTGAAGAAGGGAAGGGTTATGTAGTGAATGGTAAAGATTTTTCAGTGACTATCGATAAGACAAATGGTGCCTTAAGTTCTTATGTATGGAAAGGGCAGGAGCAGGTGGCACAGCCATTGACGCCTCATTTTACCCGTCCTTTGACTGATAACGACCGCAGGGGTTGGAAGGCGCAGAGGAAACTTAAGCAATGGTTTGAACCTGGGATGAAGCTTAAGAGCGTTACTGCGTTGGACGGTGGTAAGGGGATTGTGAAGGTTACTAGCAATTATTCCCTGATCAATGACAGTGCCTCTGTGCAAGTAGTTTATACCGTGAATGGAGATGGTGTGTTGAAAGTTGATTATCTACTTAATGTACATCCCAACTTGCCCAATATTCCTAAAGTTGGTATGCAGGGTGGCATCAGGAAAGGATATGACCAGGTAACCTGGTATGGACGTGGGCCGCTAGAAAATTATGTTGACCGCCGATATGGTTTTGATGCGGGTATTTATTCCATGCCGCTTACACAGTTCTTTGATTCTTATGTAGTGCCCCAAGAGGCAGGTAACCGCACTGATGTGCGTTGGATGTATTTGTCGGATCCCAAGCGTTCGGAAGGGGTAATGATCGTTGCGGACAGCCTATTGAGTATGAGTGCCTGGCCGTATACGGAAGAGAATATTCAGACAGCAAGACATACTAACAAGTTGAAAGATGCAGGATTTGTAACTGTGAATATTGATTTGATGCAAATGGGTGTGGGGGGAAATGACAGCTGGAGCGATGTGGCGGCGCCGTTGGAGCAATACCAGATACCAGCACAGGCTTACCGCTACAGTTTTTACCTGACGCCTGTGAAGGGTGTGAAGGAGCCTGCAAGGGGGATGATTCAAAAGATCAAGTTTTAATCTGGAGCAGTCATATTTTAAAGCCGTGCTTCTATAATTGGAAGCGCGGCTTTTTGTTTTCGTGTGCTTTTCTTTTTAATCCTTTGGCCTTGAAGTTTTTATTCATTGATTAGGAAGTCCGGGAAAGTTGTAAGTTTAAAGAACAATAAAACCTTCAGTTTATGCTTACTGCTGCAAGAATAGCAAGAATAGCCATGTGGGTGATGGTTGTAGCTATTTTAGCCACCTTTTTCACTTCTGCAGCATGGGTAAAGATTGTTTGGGTAGTAGCGGCTGCAGTTTGCCTGATTAGTATATTGATTGTTGCCTACCAAAAAAACAGGAATCGTTATAGATAAGGCTATCTTATTTTTAAAATGGGAGGATATTTCTGTTTCGTGCACTAAGTGTACTTGAAGTATGCTTGAAGTGTGCTTGATCTATACACCATCCCTACTTAAGGTATACTGTAGCCCTACTTTAAGTATACTTAAAGTATACTGAAGCAACGAAGGATGACTGGCTGTTCCGGACTGTAATTATGAATATAAATCCTCATAGTCAAACGAGGAATTGGATCTTATTGTCCTATTTATTAAAACAGCCGTCTCTTTTTCCGTTTTTCTTCTTCGATGACAAATGTAATCGGCTGTTTACGGTAGGCTTTTACAGGACGGCCATATTGTATTGCCGGTTTCCATTTTGGGCTAAGCTTGATTGCCCGTATGAGTTCCTGCTCCATACCGAATCCACAGTTGGTTAGTGCTTTCGCATTTGTAACGGAGCCATCTATATCTATTATAAATTGGGCCACGACCTGATACTTGCCTGCAGGTGCACCCTTATTAATCGGTACATCCGGATTCAAGTGATTATTTAAAAAGTTTGTAAACTCCGTTACACCTCCAGGGAAATCGGCTTCCACTTCTACACTATCCGGGGGGGCAAGTTGGCCTGATACAGTTTGAAAAACAGAGTCACTTTTATTGGGAATGGTGTTGCTTTTAACAGGAATGGTATCATTAGACAAAAGCTGGTTCCTTAAAGGATTAAAGGATATTGCCTGTTGACCGAAAAGATCTGTATTGCTGCTTAGTACGATAAATAGGAAGAAAACAGGGAGAATAATTTTCATGAGTTTTGGTTCAATATTGAAAGTTCAAATATAAGACTTTGCCAAAAAGAGAGGACAGCAAGAAGAAATAATTCCGCTTAATCTAAATAGAATGATTGTATAATTTGGGGTAGACTTGAAGCCGGCTGTGGGTGCTCGTTGGTTTATCATTTTCTACATTAAATAAGAAATGGTTTTTGGGTGGTTGAAGGTGCATGATGACGAGGGCGATCAAAGCAGATGCCTCCTGCATAAAAGGTATGAGGAATATAATTGATGGAGTAGAGGGATTACTGTTTTGGAAGTTGTGAGGAGCTTTGTGCTGTTAAAGCTGGTTGTGATGTGGGTAAAGAGGTAGTGTTGGAGCTGACGGGAGTAAGAAAATGGTGTTGTTGATGGGTTTACAATAAATTATCCCCTTCGTTTGAAGGGGATAATTTATTCAGGCGTTCAGACGGTTTAGTTTTCATAGGATTAATTAAACGCCATAGTTTTTCAAGGATAGGATGTTTTCAGTTTTTCAAGGGTACCATGTTTTCACAAGAGTACAAAGTTTTCAATAGTGATACGGATGTTTTCATAAGTGGTACGGATCAAAAATCAAAAATTCAAAGAAAAAAGCAAACAGTTAGTTTTCAAATAGGTTATTGGATTGTTTAGTTTTCTAAGGTCATTGTATGGTTTTCATAGGTTATTGATTCATTGGAGACACAAAGCTAAACCTGAATATTCGCCTTTGAGGGTGAGATTCGGTAAAAAGGCATAAGAACGGGCTCAAAACCGGATTTATAGGGTTATAATTTTTGGTAGTTTTTATTAGCAATCAATGAGTTAGTGATTACACTTAGTAGTCATACTTAGGAATGAGTATTGATTCTAAGCTAATTAATGAGTGCCTAAAAGTGGATTATAAGATCTCTTCTATAGGTTTCTTCAGCCTTTACCCGCATGATCTGTTGTACTGCATCGATATTATAGTTCTCGATCTGTCTAATGCCGGTAAAGGGCGCCCTTCGCTGTGCGGTCCATATAACGATTCTGTAGTAAGGAAATTGCTAAAATTGTTAGTAAAGTTAAGAAAAATTTACAACACTCTCATTAATACAGCTGCTCTTTCATGACTTCTATTCCTCCTGTTGTTAATAGCAGAGAGCATGAAGGACAATTCGATTTTATATATTCATTAAAAATGGATATATTCAGAGTGTCAATCCCTTAATCAACTTCCAGTCTTTTAAAAAATATTCAAGCTGTTTTTTAAAGTTGACAATAGATAGATAATTCACCTAATAAATTAAGCATGACTAAGCTAAAAATCGGTGTTATTGATCTGGTCGGCAAAGGCACGTCAACTACTTTGTGGGCTAAGATCATGCATGCCAACCTGGCCAGTATCATGCCCCAGGTGGTGGCTACCTGGTGCGAACAGGAAGGACATGAAGTCAAGTTGATTTGTTATACGGGCAGAGAGGACCTGCACAATGCATTACCTAAAGATGTTAACCTTGTTTTTATTTCTTCTTTCACACAAGCTGCCTTGTTGGCTTATGCGATAAGCAACTATTTTCGAAGTCAGGGCGCCATAACTATTCTAGGTGGACCCCATGCCCGTTGTTACCCTGATGATGCTGTCAAATACTTTGATTATGTGTTGGGCTTTACCCATCAATCAACCATACTGGAAATTCTAAATAATTGTGAAGCGCATTATTTTCCTGGGAAGCATCTTTCAGCCAAGGGACAGCCATCCAAACTGCCCGGAGTTAAGGAAAGGTGGAAGTTTATGGAGCCCACGCTGAATAAAGCACCTTTTTTAAAGATTGTGCCCATGTTAGGGAGTGTAGGCTGCCCTTATACTTGTTCTTTCTGTATTGATTCAGTGGTGCCTTACCAACCTTTGGAATTTGAAGTCATTAAAGAAGACCTGCGTTTCCTGCTGACCAAATTTAAGAAGCCTATGGTGGTTTGGCATGATCCCAATTTTGGAGTACGCTTTCATGATAACCTGGAAGCCATTTCTTCTGCAGTACCGCCAAAAAGTTTCCGGTTCATTGCTGAAAGCAGCCTTTCCATCCTTACAGAAGACCACCTGAAAGTGATGGCGCAAAATGGTTTTGAGGCATTACTGCCAGGTATAGAATCATGGTATGAATTGGGCAATAAATCACGAACCGCGCATATAGAAGGACTGGAAAAAGTAAATCGCATTTCGCAACATGTCAACATGATGTTCCAGTATATACCCTACGTTCAAACCAACTTTGTGCTTGGGCTTGACAGTGATGCCGGGGATGCGCCTTTTGAGCTTACCAAGCGGTTTGTTGACTTGACGCCTGCGGCCTTTCCCGGTTATTCTTTATTAACTGCATTTGGAGAGGCTGCCCCCCTTAACCTGGAATATCAAAGAGCTGGCCGTGTGTTGCCATTTCCTTTTCACTTTTTGAACAACCACCTGGCGATGAATCTAAAACCGAAGAACTATGAATGGGTGGACTTTTATAACAAGGTTATTGACCTGACGGCTTATACATTTTCGAAGAAGGCCCTCTACCGACGTTTTATGGCCACGCCTAATTTTACTTCCAAGTGGATGAATTTCATGCGTGCTGTTTCTTCAGAGGGCTATGGTCGCCTTACTTTTTACCACCAGGTACGGAAAAATTTGATTAAGGATAGAGCCTTTAGAATGTATTTTGAAGGTGAAACTACTCAATTACCTGCCTTTTACAGGAACATTATTCAAAAAGACTTAGGAATATGGTGGCAATGGCTGCCAAAGGGTGCACTGGAGCATAATCCAAATGCCTATCTTCAAAAAACAGAGCAAAAGTTAACAGCTTGACCTTCTAATGATGTGTTGTTACCAGTAATAAATTGATCACCTTTCAAAAATCAACCTTAAGCTAATAGTTTCATAAAGTCCCTAGTACATATAGTAAAAAAAGAGCAAATAGACTTATCTTTGAACAAGTTCCAGAGGTCTGAGCACTCAGCAATTAATCATTTCCATATTTTCCGATTTTTCTGTCTTGCTTATGACTCAATCATTTCAATAGACAAAAAAGAACATTACTATTTCCAAATGAAATGAAAGTAGATAAGTTCTGTAAGTAATTGAATGAGGCTGACAAATGATAATTTAAATTTCTATTTACTATGAATAGTGAAGACATACAAAAGTTCCTGGATTCCAAGACAACTGAAACAAATAAATATGTAAAGATTTCATTTAAAAATCGCAGTCCTATTTTTGGATTGTTTGTAAAAGGACATAATGATTATTCTGATCTAAGGTCTAAGAACTTTTGGAGAATAGTTACACAAAGTCAATTTGATTCATATAACCAGTCAAAGAATATTAATCTCGCAAAGATATTCAGCGGTTCAGAGTTCTCAAAACTTACCATCCATAATGATAGCTTTGATCTTTAAAAAAGACTTTATTCCTACATAGAGGAACCTGAGGCTGCTATATCAGCAAAATGCACATATTAAAATCTGCACTGGTCTTAAACTTATTAAGATCAACTACATGGTACCGTTGTCAGCAGCTGTCATCGCTCACTAGTTTGCCAGTTTTGCCTTTTACAACGGTAAACTCCTCATCCTGGAGGAAATGGGTGTACATGATAGGCCCGTGCCCTGGCGTAACAAAGTTCTCAACTATGACTTTATCGCCGCCAGGATCTTTATGCACAGCATGAAAAATTATTTTTCGCCAAGGCAATTTTCTATAGCATGAGTATAGGTGATATTCATGTTGTGAATTTTTATTTATTTAAAGCTGCATACTTATTATTTACCAATAGGGATTCGCAGCTTTGATAAGGCAGGATAAGAGGGCTAGTTATGGGTCTATCCAGCTTAACTTTTGTCTAAAATGAAGAAGCTGACCCAAATAGAACAATTTCGATGAGTTGGGGTTATTTTTGTTTTTTAATTAGAAAATCAGGGCCTCGTAAATATATATTATAAAAAAATATTGAATATTTGATTTTTAATGAATAATGGTTCTATTGATAGTGATAAGCTTTTACTATTAAACAAGCTTAGTGCAGGAGATTATAAAGCATTTTTATACGACTGTGATGGTACACTTGCCGATAATATGGCTGCGCATAAGGAGGCTTTTGTGAAAGTTGCCGCAAATTTTGATATTGAATTAGACGATTCTATCATAGATGAACTGGCAGGTTGTCCCACTCATATTGTGGTTCAGGAGATCAGTAACAGGTATCAAAAGGCTTTTGACTTAGATCAATTTGTCAACCTGAAAAGAGAGATGTTCTTTGATGAATTTATCCAACATACCAAACCCATTCAATTTGTTGTAGATCATTTGAAGACTAATGGAACCAATGTAAAAATTGGGGTTGTTTCCGGTGGCAACAGAAAGACCGTTCAAAAAACGCTCACTGTACTGGGAATTATTGATATGATTGATGTTTTGGTTTGTGCCGGAGAAACACCTAATGGAAAACCTTTTCCTGATCCATTTTTATTGGCAGCAGAAAAGCTTGGTGTCTCACCTGAGCAATGCATGGTATTTGAAGATGGTGAGCCGGGTGTGCAGGCTGCGGAGGCTGCCGGTATGAAGTGGATCCGGGTTGATAAAATTTAACTCTGAAAGGAACTGTTATACTCATGCTTCATCAACCAGGCTATGGCTTTGCCCAGGCGGTCTTCGCCTGTATGGTTTTTTAAATGAGTAATGGTATCAAAGAAACGGAGTTTTCCTTCCTGTAAATAGACGATATGAGTGGCCAATTCATCGAGGTCACTCATTACGTGACTAGTAATTAGTACCAGTTTATTTTTTTCCTTTTCCTTAAAGATCTTATCCTTGAGGATTTCTGATGCCAATGGGTCAAGGCCGGCGGTAGGTTCATCCAATATCAATACTTCTGGGTGAAATAAGAATGCAAGAGCCGCACTCACTTTTTGCCTTGTGCCGCCGGACAGGCTTTGCATTGTTTTGTGTTCTATGCTTTTAAGGTCAAAGTTGTCAAAGAGTTCAGCATCGATGGCGTCTTTTTCATTGCGAATATCTTTCAGCATCTCAAATACCTGCCTGACTTTCATGTTGTGTGGGTATTGACTGATCTGTGGCATATAGCCAATCAGTTTGCGGTAATCCACCTTGTTTTTTACCAGCTGATTATCGAATAATATTCGTCCTTTGTCTGGCTTCACCATATTCAGGATACATTTGATCAGCGTGGTTTTACCAGAGCCATTTGGTCCAATCAGAGCAACAACATCTCCCTTGTTGAAACTTACACTTACATCGTCCAGTGCCTTCAGTTTTTTATATCGTTTACTCAGGTGCTCTATTTGAATCATGGTCAATGGTGAATGGGAATGGGCAATGGTGAATACAGGATTTGTTATAAGAGTTTATTCAATTAATATTTTTTAAGCCGGATTTTATTTTTGCTTCTTTGCCATTCGAAAAGCCAAACGGCAAAGCAAATAACTGTAGCTATAACAACTACCCAGCCGCCAGCAGCGGGGTAAGAATAAGCATCGAAATTCAATAATTTTTTATGTCCAATAATTGGAGGTTGATATGAAAAGTTTGGTATTTGTATGGGTGCTGAGGGATCGAGGTTGTGACCATAGTTGTAGCCCCAGATATAATAGTCTATTAAAGCAGCAATGCCAGTTATTACTGATAAAACAAGATATGTGAATAATAGTTTTCGACTGCCCGTAATTGCGACTGTCAAACCGATTAGGATAAAAAATGCTACGATATAGATCATAAAACCAAATTCAGGGAACATTTCTTCGCTGATGTGTTTCATGCCTATATAGTGATTCAAACCATTGATCACATCCACTTTTCCAGTGATTTTGGTCAGCCATATCCACATATTTAGTCCTTCCGGGTATTGCGGTGCAATCATGTAAATATTCCATAAGGGAAGATAATATGTTGCTATTAGTCCCAAAGCAGCGATGGCAATCACAATCCTGGATATTATATTCATTTTTCCTCTTCTATCCATTTTGATGAAGCGTTACAATAGTTAATATAAAATAATAAAATGAACATTGAGCACCCTATATTTTAAAGTTTCAGTTAAGGGGGTGCCCAATGTTCAAAGCTCTGTATTTCGTGAACCTATTATTACCTACTCGGCTTTGCACCAGTGTCCGTTGGTTTGGCGCCGGATGCCGCTGCTGAATCTGATGGATTTTTCTTACCAGTACTAAAAGCAAGCGGTACGTTGCTTCCAACTGGTGATACTCTCAGGTATCCTTGCATTTCCTGGTGAAGGGCAGAACAAAAGTCCGTGCAATAGAACGGGTAAATGCCCGGTCTATCTGGTTTGAATGCAAGTGTTTGGGTTTCTCCAGGCATAATCAGTATCTCGGCATTATTGGCGTGTTTAATTGCAAAACCATGTGGTACATCCCAATCCTGTTCCAGGTTCGTTAAGTGGAAGTAAACAGAATCACCAACCTTGACGCCTTCAATATTATCCGGTGTAAGGTGGGAGCGAATGGCAGTCATATATACATGAACTATATTACCATTCCTTGTTACTTTCGCTAATCCCTCGCCTTTGGTAGCATAGGGGTGAGCATTTTCTTCGATCTTATAAATTTTTACATTTTTCTTCACGATCAGGCTGGCAGGCAAGGCTTCTGCATAATGCGGCTCGGCTACGGTGGGAAAATCGAGCAATAATTTCATCTTATCACCGCTGATATCATACAACTGAGCACTTTGTGCCAGCTCTGGTCCGGTAGGCAAGTAACGATCCTTGGTGATCTTATTGTAAGCCACCATGTATTTGCCATAAGGTTTCTTAGTTGGCCCGCCCATTACCGATAGGTGTCCAATAGAATAATAAGTAGGAACCCTGTCCAATATTTTCAGGTCTTTCACCCTCCATTTAACAATTTCAGAAGAAACAAACATGGAAGTGTATGCATTGCCCTTTTCATCAAATTCGGTGTGTAACGGCCCTAAGCCTGGTTTTTGAACTTCACCGTGCAATACAGCATCATATTTTAGAACCGGAATGCCTTCAAAAGTTCCTTCAAAGTTCTTGGCAGCAATTGCTTGTTCCATCTTTGTGAAAGAAAACACGGGTATGGCTGCTGCCAGTTTTCCGCTACCTACAATGTATTCCCCGCTTGGATCCACGTCGCATCCATGAGGAGATTTAGGACAAGGCATGAAGTACACCATATCGGGGCAATCCTTCGGGTCGAGCACAAGCACCTCTTTGATCATGGTTGAAGTAGCTGTGTGTGTTTTTTCATCATAAATATTATGTGCATACGAAACTGGCCAGTTTTTACCTTTACCTGCTTTTGCGTATTCTTCAGCTTTTTTCCAATTTATTGCCATGATGAAGTCTTTGTCTTTTGCCGACGCATTCACTTCCAAAAGTGTATTTGCCCTTTCTGAGTTATAACAACTAAAGAAAAACCAGTCGTGTGATTTATTTTTACCACCACGCGCCAGATCGAAGTCAATGCCAGGGGTTAAAATCTGGAAAGCAATGTTCATTCGGCCGCTATTGGGATCTACTTTGACAAAGCTTACTGTGCCTTTGAAATTTTGTTTATATGTATTGATGGGCACATCCACCTTATCCCCAATAGGTACACTGAAACGGGTGCTGCCAACTACGTATTCTGTGTTTTCCGTAATGTATGGTGATGAGTGGTTACCAGCGCTATTGGGAAGTTCAATAATTTCCATAGTCTTGAAGTTCGCAAGATCAAGCCGGGCTATACGGGGCGTATTAACTCCATTAGTAAAAACCCACCTTCCATCATGTTCGCCATTGGTAGTGGAAAGTGAAACGTGATGCAGATCATCCCAAGGCACAAATCCATGAGATGAATTTAACATGGCCTTTGTTTCTTCACTGTACCCATAACCATTTTCGGGAAATACAGAAAAAACAGGGAGTATCTTCAGCAGCCGGCCAGAAGGTAAGCCATAAACACTCAACTGACCATTAAAGCCTCCCGAAACAAAATCGTAATACTCATCATATTTTCCAGGCGGTACATAAACTGCTTTTGCGGCTTCGCTGCTAACGGCTGCACTAGCGCCTTTGGGCTGACAGCTTTGCATGCTTAATAAAATAAAAGTAAGAGAAGCACAACTTAATAAAACAAGATAGGATTTCATGATTGGTTAAGTTTTGTTTTGGAATAGAGAAGGTGGGAAAGATGTAAAAAAAACATCAAATGCCAGTTGATCGTAGTTCAGTGGGATAATCAGGTTTTTTGAACAGGCATTTGATGTTACATATAGGTTCATATTAGCAAGCGCATTTTCGTTTATTTTTCTCCATCATTGTTGCGCATATATTCCAGGACCTTCCTGGCATCTTCTTTAGTTAGATTCTGGTTGGGCATACGCACTAAACATAGTTCCAGCAGTTTTTGTGCTTCAGGGTCGCTTTCCAGCATCATATCAACATTTGTGATCATGTTCATGATCCAATCGGGCGTGCGTCTTTTGGTAACTCCTTTCCAACCAGGGCCGACCAGCCTTTCTTCATTCAATCTGTGGCAGGACTGGCATTTCATTTCGTAAATGCCTTTCCCTCCTGATACCATATCAGGATTCAGTGGGGTAGTCAATTGAATTTCACCTGGTTCGATTTTTGTGCCGTGTACTTCGTTTTCGCTCTGGGTTAACTTTGTTACGTCTACTGTCGTATCCTCTGCAGATTTGTTACCAGCGTTATTGCCACAAGAAACCACAAATAATGAACCCATGCAAAATAGAGCCGATGCTACTAAAAGTGTTTTTTTCATGATGTTTCTGATTAATGGTTGATAGCTTTAATGAAGTAATTGAATTCCTGCTTAATATACAATTTTCTGATCTGTATTTATATGATTTTAATGAAATAAGCTAAATACAGGCTGCCACAGATCAAAGTACTATTATTAAAAAGATGAGTCTGTATATGGCAAGTACAATGTCTCTCTTATATAAAATTACGGAAGTTATTTTTATTTACTTAAGGCCTTAGGTGGGTCAGGTTGTAGGGAGTTTCTATAGAATAAATTGCCAAGGATGGATATGTAAAAATGAATATTCCGATGTTGTTGCACCAGAATATTCATTTTCAAATGTATTACCAATTATCTGTTCTAAAAGAAGAAGCAGGAAGACCTTCGGTACTGAATAATTCGCCTTTAGTAAAGTCTTTGAATGCATAGCGAACAGCTACAGGTTTAGCAACATTAGGTGAAGAAACTGCAATTGAATTGCGTAATAATACGGCTTGGGCTGGGTAAAATACTTTATCAGATCCTGCTATTTCAAATGAGGTAAGTTTTTTCCCAAAGCTTGTCAATCCATTTGGAGCATTCTGAAAAAACACATTCATGATGTTGCCATTCACTGAGGTGGAATCAAAAGAAGGACTTGTATAGCCAAAGCCTTTCAGACCATAGGTTTTTCCTAAGGCGAGCAGGGCCAGTCTTTCACCACCTTCTTTTTTATGAGCAGGATGAATATTGTCTTCTTCTCCAATATCCATAAGTACAGCCATACCGCTATTAGAAATTTTTGTCTCTGCTTTTCGCTGGGCATCTCTTAAGTAAGCCGAGTTATATTTCCCACCCATATTGTAAGGAGGTAATTGTGCATAGTTGTAGGGAGCAATTTGCGCATAATAAAAAGGGAATTCACCGCGATTCCATAAAGTGCGCCACTCATTTACCATCTTTGGGAATAACTCCTCATAGCGATCAGGGTTTTCGTAGTTTGATTCGCCCTGGTACCAAATAGAGCCTTTTATGCTGTAGCCAATGATTGGATAAAGCATACCATTGTAAAGAGTAGTTGGCGTGCGGCTTACAGCTTTAATGGTATCACCTTTTGCAGGAATCTTTACATCTGGATATACTTTCAATGCATCAGGACTCATCCAGGCTTCAGCAAAAGATCCGCTATAACTTACATTGATCAAGCCTACAGGTACATCCAGCATTTCATTGAGTAAGCGTCCAAAGAAATACCCGGTTGCACTGAAATTAGATACAGCTTCTGGTCCCGCTTCTTTCCATTCAGAAGGTTTACAGTTGTCCTGACGTTCTGTAACGGACGAACGAGGGACTGTATACAACCTGATGTTTTTGTTTTTTGAATGCAGGATAGCTTCATTTGAACCAATAATAGGCTGGCCTTTGAAACCTTTTACCGGCATTTCCATGTTTGATTGTCCTGAACAGATCCAAACTTCGCCTATCAGCACATTGTTCAATGTAACAGGTTTTCCATCGGAAATGGTAATATTGTATGGTCCACCAGCAGCAGGAGTGGGTACCAACATTTTCCACTTACCAGCAGCATCAGCTTTTGTAGTGTATCTTTTACCGTTCCAAGATGTTTGTATCGAAATATTTTTGCCTTTTTCGGACCATCCCCAGAAAGCACATTCGCTTTGTTGTTGCAATACCATGTTGTTTGTGAAGATAGAAGGGAGTTTGACTTGTGCATTTAAGGAAAGCGCATATGTACAAGTTAGCGTTAGCATCATTAATATGTGGTAAAATTTATACGTTTTCATCATGGCGGAAAGATAAAAAGAAGCGTATGAAATGTTTTTCTTACGGTTTTGAATAGTAAGATGTTCCATTAGCTTAGTAAAACCTGACATTGCAGGGTGGGTGCAGCAAGCGTAACATGCAAAATGATTTTGGAGCACCAGCCCCAAAAACATCACATTATCAAATTAGCTTTGAATTTTTTATGAAACTCAGGAATATTGCAAGTATTATTGTTTTGTCATTCATTTCACTCTGTACTCGTGCGCAAGGCCGGGTTGTACTCTTTGATGAAAACTGGCTTTTTCACCGTGGCTCTGCACAGGGCGCAGAAAATCCACTTTTTAATGATGTAAAGTGGCGAAAGCTAGATCTTCCACATGACTGGAGTATTGAGGATATTCCTGGTACCCGTTCTCCTTTTGATTCGACAGCCATCAGCCAAGCTAATGGTGGGTTTACACAAGGAGGGACAGGTTGGTACAGGAAGCATTTTGTTCTCCCTCAGTCTCAAAAAGGAAAACGTTTTATTATACAGTTTGATGGTATTTATATGAATGCTGATGTATGGCTCAATGGGAAAAGTTTGGGCAAGCATCCTTATGGCTACACTTCATTTTGGTATGATATCACTGATCGTCTAAAGTTTGGGGAGGAAAATATAATTGCCGTACGGGTTCGAAATGAGGGTGAGAATAGCCGTTGGTATTCCGGGTCCGGAATTTACAGGCATGTCTGGTTGAAAACCACAGAACCTATACATGTGGCACAATGGGGTACTTTTATTACCACACCTGAAGTGACTGCTGGTGTTGCCAAAGTGAATATCAAGACAAAGGTGGAGAACAAGACAGGGAAGATTAATGAGGTGAAAATACGAACCCGGTTGGTTCATAAAAGTGGAGCGGAGGTTGCTTTTTCAGAAGAGCGGCAACGGATTGATTCATTTGCATCGTTTGAATTTAACCAAAATATAGAAGTAAAGAAGCCGGAACTTTGGTCAACAGAGCATCCAAACCTGTATACTGCTGTGACAGAGGTATACCTGGATAACCAATTGACAGACCAGGAGACAACTGCATTTGGAATACGATCTATTTCCTTTGACCCTGTTAATGGATTTCGTCTGAATGGAAAAACAATGAAGTTAAAAGGAGGTTGTGTGCACCATGATAACGGGATACTCGGTGCGCGGGCATATGACAGGGCCGAAGAACGTAAAATCGAGTTGTTGAAGAATGCAGGATTTAATGCCATCCGTTGTGCGCATAACCCGCCGTCCCCGGCTTTCCTGGATGCATGCGACAGGTTGGGTATGCTGGTAATCGATGAAGCTTTTGATGCCTGGAAGAAAGGCAAAAACCCTTCGGACTATCAATTGTATTTTAATGATTGGTGGCAGAGGGATGTAGAAAGCATGGTATTCCGGGACCGGAATCATCCTTCCATTATCATGTGGAGCACGGGTAATGAAATTCCTGACAGGGCTAAGCCTGAAGGGGTTGCCACCTCAAAAATGCTCCGAGAACATATGCATCAATTGGATTCTACCCGCCCGGTAACCAATGGTGTGAATGGAGCAGAAACAAAAGACAAGGATCCATTTTTCGCGACGCTGGATGTCCCGGGCTATAATTATGCATGGAAGGAATATGAAGTGGATCATCAACAACACCCTCAAAGGGTGATCTATGCCTCAGAGTCTTTTCCCTTAGAGTCTTTTGATTATTGGATGGCTGTTTTAGATCATCCTTATGTGGTTGGAGACTTTGTCTGGACAGCGTTTGACTATCTTGGAGAGGCCAGTCTCGGCTGGATGGCTTACCCTCAAACCCAGAATTTTTATCCATGGAATCTTGCGTATTGCGGAGATATTGACATCTGCGGCTGGAAGAGGCCTCAGTCTTATTATCGTGATGTTCTGTGGAAGCCGGCGCAGCTTTCCCTGTTTGTACAGTCTCCACAACCCTCGTTTGCACACAATCCTAACAAGGCTGAAAACACGAAGTGGAATTGGCATGATGTTTTGGCTGACTGGAACTGGAATGGGCAAGAAGGCAAGCCATTTGAGGTTGAAGTGTATTCGTCTTGTGATGTTGTAGAACTTTTTTTAAATGGTCAATCATTGGGCAAGAAACCAACCAACCGTTCTACGAGATTTATGGCGACATGGTCTGTGCCTTACGCAGCGGGGGCATTGAAAGCTGCCGGTTTCGTGGGAAAGAAGAAAGTAGTTGAAAAGGAGCTGATTACTGCTCAAGTGCCAGCGGTCATCAAGCTGACTTCCGACAAAGTTGAAATTAAAGGAAATGGACAGGATCTTTGCTATATTACAGTAGAACTTATGGATGAAAAAGGAGTTCGCAATCCCAAAGCAGAAAACCTGGTACAATTTGAAATCAATGGGCCTGGGACTATTGTTGGTGTTGGAAACGGTAATCCTGTAAGTGTGGAAAGCTTTCAGCAGCCGCAACGCAAGGCCTGGCAGGGCCGGTGTATGGTTGTTGTGAAGTCGGAAAAAAATGCCGGGAAAATTACTTTGAAAGCGAAAGCCGCAGGAATGACCGAGGCGCAAATAAATGTTGCTGTGCAATAATCACGAGCAGCAGACAATTTCTCCGATCGTTGGTCGTTTATTAGCGGGAGCAAACGATTCTCTTACTCTAAGAATAGCTATTTTATGAAACGAATCATCTTTTTCAGTTTATTGATTGTGCTTTTTTCGGCCTGCGGTAAAGAAAAGTCCATTGAAAATGGTAATAATACAGGAGCTTTTTTAAAGTTTAAGTTGGACGGGCAAAGTATTGAGTACAAGGATAATGTTTTTGCGTCAAAAGATATCATCAATAACCAACACATTGTTATTATACAAGGCCAGAAGGATGTCTCTTCAAATGTGCCTGGTTTGGGTATTTTTCTACAGGACTCTGTAGAAATCACAAATAAGACATATAATGATGATGGATCGACATTTACTAATGCTTTAATTTACAGTGATACAGCAGGTGTCAATTATTCCTCTCTGTATATGACAGATGCGAGTGATCTAAAGGTAGTTATTACCAGAATTGATTCGGCATACATCAGTGGTACATTCAGCAGCAAAGTAGCTGATGTAAATGCAAATACAAAAAACATAACTGAAGGATCTTTCCAGGCACGCTTTCAATAAATTATTGCTGAGCAGGCTATTCCAATTCCCATTTTGTATTGAATATGGAGGCATTAACATGGCTTAGTTCTTTTATTTTTGCAGAAAAATGAAATTCCAGGTAGGAGATAAGGTGTTGGTGCTGCATTCCAACGAGGAAGGCGAGGTGATTGATATCATTAACGATAAAATGGTGATGGTAGAAGTTAGGGGCGTACGTTTTCCAGCATATATTGACCAGTTAGACTTTCCATATTTTAAGCGTTTTTCAGAGAAAAAGATGTTTGGAAAAGAGAAGTCTAAAAAATATGTGGATGATATCAAAAAAGAAAAACCGCAACAGGTGCCTAAGAAACGTGATGGGGTTTGGATTTCTTTTTTGCCGGTTATTGATACTGATGAATTTGGGGATGATGTAGTAGAAACATTAAAGGTCCATCTTGTTAATCGTACTGAGCGGGCATTAAATTTTATTTACAGACTACAATTTTTTGGAGAGACAGAATTTGAGCTGAAAAATGTTGTGAACAGTTTTAATGACTTTTATCTGCATGATGTGCCATTTGCAGATATGAGCGATAATCCTTCCTTTTCTTTTGAATTTTCATTGGCGCAACCAGAAAAGAATAAAGCAGATTATTATGAATCCTCAATAAAATTAAAGCCTAAGCAGATTTTTGCCAGGATCGAGGAGATGAACAAGAAAGGGGAGGCTACTATTGCTTATAAGCTGTTTGATGATTACCCGGATAAAATGCCGGATGATCAACTGGATTTTGATTCACTGATTACTAAAGGGATCAAAGTTTATAATGCAAAAGAAGTGCGCAAGCACCTGCCTCCGGCAAGAACAGTGGTAGATCTTCATATAGAAAAGCTTACTGATGAATGGCAGCATTTATCCAACGCTGAAATACTTGATATACAACTCAGGGAATTTGAAAAATGGTATGAGCTGGCATTGGCTCATCACCAGCATCATTTAATTATTATTCATGGTGTAGGCAGCGGGCGTCTCCGTGATGAAATTCATGATATTTTGCGGTTGAAGAAAGAGGTAAAGACTTTTGTGAATCAATACCATTCTTCTTTTGGATATGGGGCGACGGAGATCTATTTGCAATACTGATTGAAGTGAATGCTGTTTGGGGACGGGGAATTTTAGTAGTTTCTTTAATGGGCTGTAGTTTGATATAATGTATCTTTGCAATTGCTCTTTTCATAATATAATTACTGCAGGCTGTGCTACCGTGGCGCTGATAGGCGTTAAGGAAAGTCCGGACAGCACAGAGCAACGTACCGGTTAATAGCCGGCTTTCCCGTTTTCCGGGATACGAGATAGTGCCACAGAAAATAACCGCCAATTATTGACATAGGAATATATCAATAATTGGTAAGGGTGAAAATGCAGGGTAAGAGCCTGCGTCTTGTTGTGGTAACACAATTGGAGGGTAAACCTTGCGTGCTGAAATGCCATGTATAGGGCTGTTTGAGGGCTGCTCGTCCGATGGTCCAGGGTAGGCAGATAGATCCGGTTAGTAATAACCGGGCCAGATAAATGGTAGCTATGTCCGAAAGGATGAAACAGAATCCGGCTTACAGGCTTGCAGTTTTTTATTTTGCTATATATCCCGCCAGTTCCATCATCCAGGCAATTCCAAGGTGGACCATTAGGCCGCCCCAAATGGTTCTTGTATTGAAGGTGACTACACCCAGAATTATACCTCCAAAAAATGATGAAATACATTCCCCTAATGGCTTTCCGAAATGGATGGTGCAGTAGAAAAGTGCCATTGGTAATATTGCATCTTTGCCGGCCCAGTGTGCAAAAGCTAAGATGAGAAAACCCCTGAAAAATAACTCTATTGAAATGAAATCAGTGCCATATGAAAGTTCATATAGCAATTGATGCCACCCGGAGCTTTGAGGTTGCGACAGAAATAAAACCTGTTGAAATTTTGGATAAACAGTTAAAAAGTCGGATTGGGTTGCAGCAGATGAAATGAGCGGTGCCATGATCAGCAACATTACCCAATATGGTCTCCACTGAATGTTTTTGGATTTTATGCCATAGAAATGCTGTTCTCTATTAAAAACCTGCCATGTAATTAATAATATGGTCACCATGACTATTAATTTAAATGGCCAATAAGCGACCTGGTTCCAATAATCATTCAATATGTTATTAGTTGTGAAATGGAATTCTGGTTTATAAACCATTTTCCAGGAAAAGATGAGCGGTGCTATGAGCAGTAAGAGTATAAACTTTGAATTGAGCAACTTGAACTGCCTTTTAAAAAAAAGCGTTAAAATGTAAGGAAATGAGAAAGCCGCAGTAAAGACAATGTACCAACAATAAAACTGTTTATCATAACTGTAAGTTGTGATGATTTTATTAAGGTTGTGGTAATAATTTATAAAGATCAGTATGGAAATGAATAAAGCGGAAAGAATAAATACACGTTTTTCAAGGAAAAAATAATATTCTTTTAGGTGTTCTAGGATCTTTTTCATGCCTGATTGAGAATGTTTTTCAAGGAGTGATAGCAGAATCGAGTGAACTAATTTTCCTTGTTCCTTTTTTTCTTCCGAAGAGGATTTTAGAAATTGAATCAAACTCTTTGCGATATGCAATACCTGCACCTGTTCTAGTGGTGCGGCTCCCTGTAGCCTGACTACTTCCTCCAGGCATGAAAAAGTCGAGGTTTTGGCGGTAAAAGAAAGTGGCTCTTATTGAGCCAGATTTATTGATGAGCCATTCTGCGGTTACATCAGGCAGGAATTGGATATTCTGCGCCAAGTCTGATTGGAGGGGGACATCAAAAGTACTTCCGAACGTGAGCACAAACCGGTTTTCGAAAAAGGCTCTTCCTACGCTGATATTAAAGTTGGTTTGGTTGATGTTGAAGCCCCTGGCACTCTGATCGACCAGATTACGGTTGTAAACTGAACCTGTAAAGTTTACTGTGAGGTCATTATTTTGCAGTATTCTGCCTAAGAGTTGGTTCAGTCTTTTATTTACTTCACCGAAAAACAAACCTGAAATCGTGCTATAAGCCAGTTCGCTGAATTGTTTACTCAGACCACCTGAACTTTCGCCATAAGGAGCAAAGCTATTGAACACGATTAGATAGGTTACCTGCTTGTTCAATTCATTTGTATTTCTTTCAATTTGCTGGATCGCATATGGTAAGGTGTGATCTTTATTGAGTAACGATTGGTCAGGAAACTCCAGTTTGAAGTCGAAGGTCGGGCGGAATAGTTCTCCAGTTAAGGTAGCTAATACATTCACATCGCTTCTCACATTAGAAAAATCTTTGGCTTCTAATAAACCCGTACCTCCAGTCAACGGAGCAAAGCTTACATTTTCAGCTTTGTAAACGGCGTCAAAGTGAATAGTAGCATCATAGGGGTCTCCATTCCATTCGATGTAATTATTACCGCCCGGACGTAATTCAAATGGCTTTTTAAAGAATGATTGAAAAGTGAACAGGTAATTTCCTTTTTGTATTTCATACCGGCCACGAAGTGATAAAGGTTCATTTGAACCTGAGCTGATGCGCAGATTGCCTGAACCATTACCCCGGATAATATCACCTGTCAATTCATCCAGGATCACCTGGACATTCACCATTGGATTGGCTGTCAAATTAACCACATAGGTGATATTGGTGGCAGCCCCACGAAAATCTTCACCAGTCATTTCGCGCCCATATTTTCTTTCCACCATAAAGTTTGCAGTACCGCTTTCGCGGCTGCTAGAGGGGGGTAATGTAATAAAGGAACTATCGGTTTGAGATGCAACTGCATCTATGTTCATTAATATGTCGTTTTGAGGACCTACGAGAACGAATTCTCCTGTACCATAAGCTTTACCATAAAATGCCTGGTTATCATTGTAGGTGGTGTTCAGCAATTCCATCGGGCGGGCGTCTACTTTTGCCTGGATATCAAAATCCATATCCCTGAAACCTTTATGTTTTATTTTACCACGTACTGTGGCTGTATTGCCATTTCTATCCCGGAGCTTCAGTGTACCAAAATCAATTTCATTTTCCTTTAAGTCTATAACCGCATCATCTATTTTATAATTTACCTGTGTGAAGTTTACTTTTAAGGAAGCGTCTTTGATGGCAGCTTTTCCGACATAATCACGGGAAGCACCCTCTCCTAAGATATCCAGGTTCCCAGTTATGTATCCTTGAAGGTCAGAGAACAGTGTACCGATAAAGCGCTCCAATATTTTGGCTGGATAGGTTTCTGCACGGACGGAAATGCGGTCGCGGTGGAAATTGGCAGAATCTTTTAAATCGAGTGCGAGGTCAAAAGATACCTTGTGATCTTCATCAACATTGTTTCCTTTACCTGTCAATAAACCAGTATTATTGTTGTATTCGACGGATGCTACTACTTGTCCGATAGAGTCATTATCCACTCTAAGTTCTTCGGCCCGGATGTTGGAATTTACATTGAACCTGTTTTGAGGATCTTCTACCTGGATCTCCCCCGAAAGCAACCCTTCAATTCGATTGGTTTTCACAAGAAGCGGGGAAATATCACCAAGGTTAATATTTTGCAGATTTACGAAAAGATCATTCCAGTTGCCAATATCAGAAGGGCGCGTAGTCAGGTGTATTTCCTGGTTCGTTTCTCTCAGTGCCACTTCGCCATGAACCACTGTATTTTTCCGGAAGTTCAATTCACCTCCCTGGTCAACTGTCCATGTTTTACCATTGATCACAAAAGAAGATGGATTGAATAATAGCTTAAATCCATCAGAAAAGGTTTGAACCTGTGTGGAAAGTGATGCTTCATTAATCGTTTGGTTGGCTGTAGTGTTTAATGTGACATCGGATATGTCATTACGAGCCTGTATGCTAAAAGTGGTATGTGGAAAGTTCAGGCTATCGCTTACTATGGCATTGTTCACCTGGCCGGAAAGTACTAGCCTATCCAGGTTACCATTTCCATTTAATTCGATGTTGGAAAACTCATATTTTTCATACGCAAACTGGGGGACATTGGCATTAATGGTCATTGAATTGGAATCGAGATTCAGCGAACCGGATATATAGCTGTTGTTAAAACCTGATAACCGTTTATCTGCCAGTTTAATGTAATCTTCAATTATCCCAGTAGTAATTTCGAATGTAAAGGCTTGTTTTGGAAGTTGCCGTCTTGGGGCTTTAATGTAAGATGGATAATAGCGGTTCAAAAATAACATGAATGCGTCTGGTAATGTATTTATGTCAAAATTGCCGGTTACAGTTCCCGAGAATTCATTTGAATTGGCTCGCAGCGTTTTTACACCATTCTTATAATCAGTGGCAACAACAAGTGAATCGAATAATAGCTGTTTGCCATTGTGAAGCAAGGTTCCATTACTAATGCGTGCGTTCCCAGTAAAATCGCTCAAGTTATTTCCTGAGAAGTTTAAGTCAAATATTCCTTTCAGCACGAGATCCTCTTTCGAGATCTGAAGGGGTAGCAAGTTAGCATACGCAATATTGGCATGTGCATTAAAGATGGGCTGCTTCTTGCTTAAGTCGATGATTCCTGTCAAATGCAAATCTGCATTAGGGTCTTTTACAGTGAAATTACCATCCAGCACTTGTTTGCTTATGCGTCCTTTGGCGGTAATATTCTGATAGGTGTATTTGTTATACTGAATTTTATGAACTGTGCCATCAACATTCAGGTCAAGGGTTTTCCAATCAAATCCCCGCCCTTTGAGGTCGCCGTCGAAAGCAAAAGTTCCCAGTTGAGGACTATTGATAAACCTGCCCAGGTGAAATCCCCTGGTAGCCAAGCTTCCGGAGTAAACGGGTGGCTTATTGCCAGGAAACTTCATGTTCAAGTCGGTCTCTAATGTACCCAAGGCAGTCTGGATATTGCCATACATTACAAAATCTCTTAAAAAGCCAGTGTAAGTGCCTGTAAATCGCAAGAACTGAAGTTGGCGCAGGTTTGGAGTTGTAATCGTTCTGATTGCTGGAACCAGGTTCACTGCATCAGCGTAAGTAGTGCGCAGTTCATCCGCCTTGATGTTAATGAAAGAAGAGTTGATTGAAGGCAATCCAACGATGCTGATGTCACCACTGATGAAGGTGTTATTACCCATTTTCACCCTCATGTTTTGTCCAGACAAATCATCAACGGAACCTTTGGCCCTGCCGCTTACCTGGATGGTGCGGTTCCAGTCTTTGATTTGAGGTGCAAAATATGCGATGTCATCGCTATGTATAATGGAGTTTTTGAAGTGTCCTTCCAACTCTACAGCATGTAAAAAATTATTCATGCTATCCAGGCTGTTAAACCTCATCGCATAGTAGTCTGTAAGTACACTGCGATTTGTTTTAATATATAGTTTAGAGAATTCCATTAATTGCGGATGGAATCTATAAGCTGTTTTCAACCTGTGTACTACCAAGCCACTTCTTTCTTTTGAAGAAATATCAATATCAGCTTTGATCGTATCAGCGATCCAACGCAAGTTTTTGATACTGCCGGTTATTTTACTAAAGTTTATATGTTCGCCATCAAAATGATTTACCGTAGAGGTAAGTCCGTTACGGTCATTACGGAAAGTTCCATTTTCAAGAGAGATATTATTTACAAGCATCGTCCAATTGTCGACATTCCATTGTAATGAATCGTTCGTAATTTTCTTTGGGAATTTCCTTTTTAAACGTTTAGGTCTATTTCCCGTATAATCATTGATGTGAAAATATGGACGTACCAATTCTATTTTTGAAATATCCAGTATTCTTTTAGAGATGCTCAAATTATTGGCATCCAGGTTCATTGAACCTGTTTTTACGATCATATCCCTGCCTAACCAGGCATCTTTTTGGATAAAAGTTACATTGCGAAGAATGATTTCTTTTAAATTGAACTCGATTCCAGCCTTCTTTTTAGGAGTGCTGGTGCCTGGTGATGCAAAGTAATCTGCTAAAAAGCTATAATTCCAAATAGAGTCTTTTCGTTGAAGTTTTATCAATGCATCTTCCAGACCGATGTATTTTAATTCAGCTTTGGTTTTTAAAAAGAACCAATCTGTTATACGAACCTGGACGGTACCAGCGTAAAGGAGGGTATCTTTTTTACGATCTTCCAGGAGCACACCGCCAAGATTCAGCCTATTAAAAAAGCCCACTTCCACATGATCAATGCTGATTTTGGTTTGTAAATTGCGGGAAAGTCTTTTTGTCACCTGTTTGGATAGCCAGTTTTGCCCCCAGTCGGTATGTAGTAATCCCCAAGTTACTGCAATTAATAGCATTAAAAACAGGAAGAGGCGCAATAATATATTAAGAAACTTCTTCAGTTGAAAAATTTTGATTGTAAAAATAATTAATCAGCTTACAATTAGACAAGTGAATAGCCGTATATAACTTAAATTCAATTCTTTTAACTCAATTACATCATTAAACCTTATTTTAATTTTACGGATTAAAGCGGTTTGGTTAATGTTCCTTAAAACTTTAAGTGAAAGGGACTTGTGCTGTTGTATCCAGGTTCTTAATTGGCTAACGTTTTGATGAGTAAATTGTTTTCAGGATGAACAAATTATTATTGATTTTATTACTATTTGTTATGAATTATGTTCAGGGTCAACAAGCGAATGCTCATAGCAATAAAGTTGTTTTGGTAGTCCATGGTGGAGCCGGAACGATATTGAAAAAGAACATGACCCCGGAAAAAGAAAAGGAGTACGAGCTTGCATTGAAGCAGGCATTGGAGGATGGATACGGTATTTTAAGCAAAGGTGGGAGTGCATTGGATGCTGTTGAGAAGGCTGTAAAAGAATTGGAAGACAATCCTCTTTTTAATGCTGGCAAAGGATCAGTTTTTACCAATGAAGGGAAGAACGAGTTGGATGCATCGATCATGGATGGAAAAACATTAGCGGCAGGTGCTGTTGCTGGAGTTACCAATATTAAAAACCCAATCAGTGCTGCACGGGCTGTTATGGAAAAAAGCGGGCATGTGATGATGGTGGGAAAAGGGGCTGAAAAGTTCGCTGCTTTGCATGGCATAGAGATCGTTGACCCGAAATATTTTTATACAGAAGACCGCTGGAAGAGTTTTTTAAGGGTAAGAAGCACGGATCCGGATAGTGTTGAGTTGGATCATAGTAATAAAAGTTCTCAAGTTTTGCCGGTGCATCACGATTCGAAGTTTGGAACCGTTGGCGCAGTTGCTTTGGATTCGTATGGCAATCTTGCGGCTGCTACCAGTACTGGCGGTATGACCAATAAAAAGTTTGGCAGGGTAGGAGATTCTCCCATTATTGGAGCAGGAACTTATGCAGACAATAATACCTGTGCTGTCAGTTGTACAGGATGGGGGGAATATTTTATCCGGTTGGTAATGGCCAAAAGTGTGTGTGATATGATGGCCTATAAAAAAGTCACTTTAGATGAGGCCGCTTATGAAATGATCAAGAAAAGGTTACCAGACCTGGGAGGCGATGGAGGTTTGATTGCAGTTGATAAAGCTGGGAATATAACTATGCCGTTTAATACTGAAGGCATGTATCGAGGTTATATCCAGTCGGGAGGAAAAGCTGTAGTAAAAATATATGGAGATTAATGACAAAGGACTGCATCCTGGGGATTATCGGGCAGGGCCGGGCTGATAAAAGGGATGCCCAAATTAAGTCCTCTTAAGACCAGCAAGGTTGCCATTATAAACAGGAAAACAGGGACTGCATTGCGTAGTTTCAACCGGAATTGCTGGTTGAAATAACTGCCAAAAAAGACTGTAGCCAGCATAGCAGGGAAGGTACCCAAGCCGAAAAACATCATGAATAAACTTCCTTTCAATGCTGTGCCCGTTAATAAAGATGAAGTAATTGCGAGGTAAACCAAACCGCAGGGTAATAATCCATTGAGGAGTCCTATAGAAAACAGGGAAGTTGATTTGGTGGATTTAAACAGCTTTCCCATTGCCATTCTCAATTTAATAAATGGCTCATTGGCCCAGGTAATAATAGCAGACGATGCTTTTTTCTTTACTGGTATAAACAGGTAGATTAAGATCAGTATGCCTAGGGTAATAGATAAAATGCTTTGCACCTTATTGGAAAACAAGTGTTCTCCGGCAATTCCCAAGATCAATCCAAATATTGAGTAAGTTGTAATCCTACCAAAATTATAGATCACACCACCTATCAATCGTCCTCCTTCTGAGCGGTGACCTAAGGGCAAAGCAAGCGCAAGCGGGCCGCACATCCCGATACAATGGAGGCTGCCAACTGTTCCCATTAAAAATGCTGTGCTTATTACTTCGGTTATACCCATAAAATAATTACAAAAGCTCTTTAGCTACCATTGAATCGTAATTTGTTGCTGTCACTAAAAGAACTTTTTTAGTTCGTGGAAATAGGTTTTTCCATCAGCCTGCCAGGAAAGTTTAATATCATAAAGACCAGGGTTTATTGTTGGCAGTGCTAATTTTAATTTTGTCCCTGTTACAGTAAATGCTTGATGAATATCTTTCTTTGCGTCTGAAGGTCTATATAAATAGACTACTCCCTTAACTTCCTTGTTTGCGAATTCCTGAGGAAACTGAATGGAAATCTCACCAGCTTCATAAGCAACCTCGGGCAAGGCAGATAGAGCAGAAGCTCTTTGTTTCTGATCAATGACATCCTGGAACTTCAGTTCTTCTTCATAGTAGTTATTGGTTACCAAATCAAAGCTTTCCTTGTTTGCTTTGAAAACTAAAAATAAAATCCCAGCAACGAACATCAGGTAAACTACTGCGATCTTATGTCCCCAAGTGATTTTCATATAAAAAAAGTTTATTGTTTATCGTTTATGGTCAGCTTTCCAGGATTGGATCTCCATTAATAACCAGGTCCAAGGAAAGTTGTTTCTGTCGACTTAATTCTTTTTCCATTTACATATACACCTATAATAATATGAGTCTTACGGCGAACGATTTCGCTACGATTAATTTTAACGAAGAAAGGTGTTTGGAAATAGGATTCATTCGGAACTGTCAGGTTATTGCCAACAATGTTTATTTCTCCTTTAATATTTTCGAGCTTCAATGTCAAGGTCACATCCTTTCTTGTTTTATTGGCAAGTTTGATATTGTACAGATTACTTAGACGGCCATCAGGCAGTGTTTGGAAAATTTGTCCAGGTGTACGTAATACTGTTGCATCAATATCGTTGCGGCTTACCAGCAGGTAAACTAAAAATCCAAGTAACAGTACCATTACAGTAGAGTATGCTTTTAATCTCCAGTTACCTGTTTTTTTAGAATGTGCAATGTTTTCTTCCGAGTCTAAACGGATCAAACCTGTTGGCCTGTTCAATTTTTCCATGATTGCATCACAGGCGTCTATACAGGCAGTGCAGTTGACACATTCTAGCTGTGTGCCATTACGAATATCGATTCCTGTTGGACAAACACGTACACAGGCAAAGCAATCTACACAATCGCCAGCAGTATCCAAGGCTGGTGCAGGCGTTTTTTTAGCCTTTCCCCTTGGCTCGCCCCGAACATAGTCATAGGCAACAACTAAAGATTTACGGTCAAGCAGGACACCTTGTAATCTTCCATATGGGCAGACTACAATGCAGGCTTGCTCTCTGAACCAGTAAAAAACCAGGAAGAAAACTGTTGTAAAGGCGATCAATGATGAAAACGTACCAAAGTTTGCCGTGATGCCTTCATTGATCATTTTAAATACATCATCCATACCTACCAGATAGGCAAGTGCGAAGTTGGCGATCAGGAAAGAGATAGAGAAGAAAACAGCTATTTTGATAGCCCGTTTCCTGATCTTATAACCATTCCATGGCATTTCTTTAAGGCGTTTTTGTGCCTGGCTGTCTCCATCCAGCCAGTATTCAATTTTCCGGAAAACCATTTCCATGAATACTGTTTGCGGGCAGGCCCAGCCGCACCAAACACGGCCAAATACCACCGTGAATAGAATAATGAAAACAATGAAGGAAAGGAAACCTATAGCGAAGATGTAAAAATCCTGAGGCCAGAAGATCACTCCGAACAGGATGAATTTCCTTTCAACAATATTAAATAAAAAGAGAGGCTGTCCATTTATTTTAATAAATGGCACCGAGAAAAATATTACCAGATATACCAGTGATGCTACGGTTCGGAGGTTGTACAACTTTCCCTTTGGCTTTTTGGGAAAGAGGAAATTACGCTTTCCTTCTTTGTTAATGGTGGCTACAGAATCACGAAAAGATTGATCCAACATTTCTTTCTTTACCGCAGCAACATTATCTTCTGTAGCCACCATTTTATTTTTCATAGTTATTATTTAGTTTTTGTACTATCAGAAGCTGCCCCTGTCTTGTCTACAGATGCAGTCTCTGTGAACAGATCTCCTTGAGGAGCTTTTGCATTAGCAGGCTTTGTTCCTTTGATAGATTTGATAAAGCTTGCCAGGTTTTTGATTTGAGAAGGTGAAAACGTTTTTTCCCAGGCTTGCATTCCTTTATCGGGAACGCCAAATTTGATGGTCTTAAATACATCATTGATCCTGCCGCCATGCAACCAATAATCATCGGTCAAGTTGGGGCCAACACCACCTTCTCCATTGGCGCCGTGGCATGGGAAGCAACTTTGTCCGAAGATCTTTTTACCTTCCGCAATACCTGCAGCATCAGCCATTGTTACTGTTTTTTCATCAACATTATCATTTGATTGTTTGCGGTATTCCTCCAATTGTGCAGCAGCCATTGACATTTCGGTGCGGTATTCTTCTTCCGGAGTAGGACCAGTTTTGAATACATGGAAGCGCAATAAATAGATCACTGCCAGTATTATTGTAAGGTAAAAACCATATTTCCACCAAGGTGGCAATGAGTTATCCAACTCTTTGATGCCATCATAATCATGGTCTAAAAGAATATCTTCTTCTTTTTCTACCGGAACAGCTTTTGTAAATATTTTACTATTTACTACTGACCACCATTTCCCAAAGGAGACTGGTTCTCCTGTTTCAGCTTTATTGATGGCCTTCATTTTGAAGATAACTATGGTCATCAAAAACAGGATAAAGAAGATGGATGTGGCAATGCCATAATAGATCCATTCACCTGAATTGGCTGTGGCCGCGGATTTTGTAGCCTCCGTTGCATCCTGTGCCCATGTGGCAGATTGTGAAAGCAATGCTACCAGTGCACAAGTAATAATGGTTTTATAATTAAAATTGATTCTCATAAATGAAGCTTGTTTTAGTGTGATGATACCTGTGCGTGTTGATCCTGGTTTATATCCAAATCCAGAGGCAGGCTGCTGATTTCCTCTACCTTCTTTTTATCCATCGTTTTTACATAGTATAGAACTGCGATGAAAAAGAGGACGAAGATCAGCAGGGAAATAGTCGGGTATATGTCAATCCCTTGAATGGTTGAGGCATATTGTTTAATATATTTCAGCATAACCAGATTATTTAAGTTCTGCGGTTTTATTATTACTAATGTCCTTACCCAGGCGTTGCAGGTAAGCGATTACAGCAATGACCTCCCTATCTGCGGGAACGTTGATGCTGTCTTTTTGCAGGTTCTTCGTAATGGCAGCGGCCTGGTTCATCAGGTCCTGATTAGCTATCTTTTCGTAACCAGCTTCATAGGGTACACCCAGTTTACGCATGGCATTAATTTTTGCCGCTGTACTAGCTGTATCCAGCTTATGATCGATCAGGAATGAGTAAGGAGGCATTATAGAACCAGTTGAAATTGACTGAGGGTCATCCAGGTGGTTAAAATGCCAAGTGTCTGATTTCCTGTTGTTACCTGCGCCTTCACGACCGAGATCCGGGCCAGTACGTTTTGAACCCCATTGGAATGGATGGTCATAAACAAACTCTCCAGCTTTTGAATATTCGCCATAGCGTTCGGTTTCAGAACGGAAAGGACGAACCATTTGCGAGTGACAGGTATAGCAACCTTCACGTACATAGATATCGCGACCCTGTAATTCCAATGGCGTGTAAGGTTTTACACTGGCAATGGTTGGGATGTTTGATTTCACCAAAAAGGTTGGGATCATTTCCACTGCACCACCAATCAGGATTACAATAAGGGATGCCACCAATAGGGGAGTTGGTTTTCTTTCAATCCAGCGATGCCAGTGTTCGCCTGCATGCTTTTTGTAAACCTTTTCCATTGCAGGAGCTTCTGCTTGTTCATTAGCCAGCAAGCTTCCCTTCTTGGCTGTTTTGAACAGGTTGTACATCATAAGGATAGCACCAATTACAAACAACGCTCCACCAAATGAACGAGTGGCATAAAACGGCTTCATGAAAGTTACCGTTTCAAGGAACTGGTATTTCAATTGACCACTGGGTGTAAATTGTTTCCACATGGATGCCTGAGCAAAGCCGGCCCAATACATTGGAACTGCATAGAAAAGGATACCTAAAGTAGCAATCCAGAAATGTGCATTCGCCAGTTTTTTAGAATACAGGTCAGTACGGTAAATTCTAGGAACCAGCCAGTAAAGGATACCGAAAGTGAGCATAGCATTCCAGCCTAGACCACCTACGTGAACGTGTGCAATTGTCCAGTCAGTAAAGTGGCTGATGGCATTGATGCTTTTCAGTGACATCATCGGACCTTCGAATGTAGCCATACCATAAGCAGTCACAGCGACTACCAGGAATTTCAGGATAACATCTTCTCTTACTTTATCCCATGCGCCCCGCAGCGTTAAAAGACCGTTGATCATGCCGCCCCAGCTTGGGAATATCAGTGAAAAGGAGAATACAATACCCAATGATTGAGCCCAGTTGGGTAAAGCTGTATAAAGCAGGTGGTGAGGACCAGCCCATATGTAAATAAATATCAGCGACCAGAAGTGGATGATGGAAAGTTTGTATGAAAATACCGGCCTGTTGGCTGCCTTGGGTAAGAAGTAATACATCAATCCCAGGTAAGGGGTTGTTAAGAAGAAGGCAACAGCATTGTGGCCATACCACCATTGCACCAACGCATCTTGTACGCCTGCAAAGGCGGAGTAGCTTTTGAGAAAGCTAACGGGCAATTCAAAAGAGTTTACGATATGCAGAACAGCAACTGTAACGAAAGTTGCAATGTAAAACCAGATGGCTACGTATAGGTGTCGTTCACGGCGTTTGAAAATTGTAGCAAACATGTTCCATCCAAAAACAACCCAGATGATGGTTATTGCAATGTCTATTGGCCATTCCAATTCAGCATATTCTTTACCTGTGGTAAAGCCCAAGGGGAGGGTTATGGCTGCGGCAACGATAATTGCTTGCCAACCCCAGAAATGGATCCTGCTGAGTACATCAGAGGCCATGCGGGTTTTCAGCAGGCGTTGCAGTGAATAATAATACCCCATGAAGATACCATTACCTACAAAGGCAAAGATCACAGCATTGGTATGGAGTGGACGGAGGCGTCCAAAGTTGACATAAGGCTGTAAGTTTAATACGGTTGGAAATACCAGTTGTAAAGCAGCCCAGAGTCCGGCAAGCATACCTACAACGCCCCAGATAATGGTGGCAGCGGCAAAATTGCGAACGATGGCATTGTCATAGTAGAAGGTTTCTCTATTAACAGCAGCCGTTTGATGAGGTTTTACCGCATCGTTTTCATGATTGAGTTTTTCAAGTTGCATGAATCTGTATTGTTTTGGAATTAAGAGATTTTGCTATTGCTATTGTTGTTATTTGAAGGATTGTCGTCGAAGAGCATACGTACAGAAGGTGTATAATCATCATCATACTGGCCTTTTTTTACCGACCAGATGAAAGCTGCTAAAAACCCTCCTGCTACCAATATGCTGATAGCAATTAAGATTACTAATACACCCATTAAAGCATGATTTTATAAATTCAAAAATATTTTTCATCATACGCGTGTCGTATGATATATCTCAAGTTGTTGCATGACGATTATCAGTTTAAAGAGATGTTTATTGAATAATGAGGTGGAAATCAACTACTCAATAAGGTTCTTTATATGCTGTTTTAAAATCGTCTCTTATGTCTTTTTTATAATATTTATGACTAAGATCAAGTGATTATAAAGTATGTTTTGTCCAATTATTGGCTGAAATGGTTGAGCTTTTAGAACAATTTTCACGAATGGCCATAAGTTTTTTTCTTCATTTATAGTCCTTTCTTTCTCGCTGAAACAGATGTTGCTATTGTTACAAATGTTACAATTGAAATGGAGCTTAATGGCATCAAAATGGCCGCTACCAAGGGAGAAAGTAATGCCTGGACGGCAAAACTTAATCCAACGATATTGTATAAGATTGAAAGGATAAAGCTTGCTGTTACAATAAATTTCCCTGACCTGGCATATGCTAAAAATGCATGGAGCTTGCCTGCCTGGGTGCTATCCATTATCGCATCACAGGCTGGTGTAAACTGGCTGGTGTTTTCACTCACAGCAACGCCTACATCACTCTGCCTGAGTGCGCCTGCATCGTTCAGGCCATCACCAAGCATCAATACCCGGCTGGCCGGATCCTGGTCTTTCAACAATTTGATGTATTCCAGTTTGCTTTGAGGGGATTGATTAAACTGCAGGGGCGCGGTTGTACCAAAGATCTGCTGGAGGTTTTCTTTTTCTGCTGCATTATCCCCTGACAAAACATGCAGGTCGAATTTCCCTTCATTTAATTTCCTGGCCATTTCTTTGACGCCTTGCCTATAGCTGTTGCTAATCTGGAAACAGCCACGGGTTTGTCCATTTATGGCTATCCAAACCTGGGTTCCATTGGCAGGGGCTTTAAGCTGCTCACCAGTTACAAAAGTTTGAGACCCAATACGGATATGGGAATTGCTAATGGTTGCTTCAATTCCTTTTCCGGCCAGTTCCCTGAAGTTTTCAACGTATAAGTTTTCTATGGTTTCTTCCTGAAGAAAAGCTTTTTTCAGCATACGACTTAGCGGGTGGGCAGATTCTTTAACGGCTGAATAAATGATGCTTTTTTCTGCCTGGGTCAATGGTTGTCCATTGAATTCAATCGTAGCTTTTGCGGTATGGGTGAGCGTACCTGTTTTATCAAAAACTATGGTGTTGATGCGGGACAGTGCCTCAATGATAGAAGAATTCTTAAGATAGAACTGGTTTTTGCCAAAGATGCGCAGCATATTGCCAAAAGTGAACGTAGCAGATAGCAATAAGGAGCAGGGGCAAGCTACGATCAGTGCGGCGGAAACTGCGGGTAAAATATTAGCAGGATTTACAAACCACCAATAGATCCCGGCGCTAGCCGCAATAGAGAAGAGTACGACAGTAAAATAGCGGCTCCAAGGGTGGATGAAGGATTTGTCCTTGTTTTTCTGAGGTCCAAAAACCTCATTGTTGTTCCAGAGCTGGGTAATATAGCTTTGTGAAACCGTTTTCACTACTTGTAGTTCTATGCTGCCGCTTAATTGCCTGGCACCAGCATAAATGAGTTCTCCCTTGTTTTTAACAACGGGAGTGTTTTCGCCTGAAACAAAACTGTAGTCGATATTGCCTTCACCTTTGATCAGTACTGCATCGGCAGGAATCATTTCATTGTGACGAACGATGATGTGGTCGTCTGATTGCAAGGCGCTAATGGGGACGGGCGATTCTTTACCATCTTTTATCACAGTAACACCAAGAGGGAAGTATGATTTGTAGTCCCTGTCAAAAGAAAAGGAGTCATAGGTTTTATTCTGAAACCAGCGGCCGGCAAGCATAAATAAAACAATGCCCGCCATGGAGTCGAAATAGCCGGCTCCCGTGCCGGAAAGTACTTCGTATACGCTTCGGGAGAAAGTAATTAAAATGGACAATGCAATAGGAGCATCGATGTTCAGCCATTTTTGCTGAAGGCCTTTCCAGGCAGAAATAAAGAATTCAGAGGCGCAGTAAAAGAATACCGGCAGTGCCAGGAACAGGTTTAAATAGCTGAAAATATGCTTTAGATAGCTTTCTGTAATGTTCCCGGAAGAAAAATATTCGGGGAAACTTAGCATCATGATATTGCTGAAACAAAATCCGGCAACACCAATTTTGAATATCTGCTTCCTGGAGACTTTCCTTGGTTTTTTCGCCTCAGAGTCGTTGAAACTGATATATGGCTCATAGCCCACGAATGCCAGGAGTTCCACCACTTTCCTTAATGAAGTGGCTTCTGGGTTGAAGGCTATGAAGATCTCCTTACGGCCAAAGTTAGTTTTGGAAAACAGGATCCCCGGCTGGATGGTATGCAGGTTTTCCAAAAGCCAGATACAGGAAGCACAGTGCATTTGGGGGAGGTAAAAACTCACATGGCTTTGGGTGCCGTCGGTGAACCTGATTAACTTTTGTTGGACATCAGCGTGATCCAGATAGGCGAACTTTTCAGTGGCGAACTTGCCTTTTATTTTGATTCCGGGAGTTTGACTTAATTCATAATAGTTGCAAAGGCCGTTTTCTTTGAGGAGTCCATAGACGAATTTGCAGCCTTCGCAGCAGAAGAAGTGATTGTCGTCTGATAAGCTATTGTCGCAGGTTTCGCCACAATGATAGCATTGTACGATTCCCTGGACTGGCATTGGCTTTTTTGTATTAGCTACAATGGCTTCCATTATTTTATGGGTTGGTTTTCAGAAAGAAGCAAAGTTTCAGACATAGGCCTGCATAAATTCTGAGGATTATCAGGTGGAAAAATGAGAGAGGTCAGGATGGGGTGGTTGAGAAAGGATATATACTGGTTAATTTTTATTTAATAATAACTTTTATACACCGAGTTAAATCAATATATTTATATATGGAATGCTATTTGATCTGTCTTTAATAATCCAACACTGCTGGAATAGTGGGCTTTTATGATACAACCAGTATAATAGTTAGTTGAAATAAACTTTAGATCCGGGTTGAACCTTTGCCTGGATCCGTATATAATAGCATTTTTCCGGCAATCGTTTACTAATACGAACTGTTTTGGGGCTAAAAAACACCACTATGCAAAAGGGTTATTTACTTTTAAGAGACAATCACCAATCGGGGCCTTTTAGTCTTGAAGAACTTTTGCAACATGAATTGAAGACAACTGATCTCGTTTGGGAAGAAGGAAGGAGCGCTGGCTGGTCCTTTCCCTACGAAATTGCATCTTTAAAGCCATTTCTACACTTAGAAGCCCCTCCTGTTCAAAAGGAAAAAGAAGTAAAGCGAGATGATGCGCCGCATCAAGAGATTTTAGCTTCAGATATGGATGCCCCTTTTGCTTCCAAATCAGTGACCTCCAAGAATGTTTATGTTTCCTTGCCCGATCATCATTTGCATAGGGAGGAACACCAACATGAGCATTTAGAAGAAACTCTAGAGCAGAAGGCTGAAGCTATCCGGAAAAGGGCTTTTGCAGCTTTAGAGCATGGTTCTTCAACAGAAAATAGAACATTGAAACCGGAATCCATGCTTTTTGATACGCCATATGAGTTAGAAACCAAGGTTGCCAGGACCACCAGTGAAATTGGGGAAGACTATTCTGCATGGTTGTATACGAAGCAAATTCAAAAAAAGAAGAAGGCAAGAAGGAGAAAAAGCATTCTGACCGGGGTGTCTGTGGTGTTCCTGATTTCCTTAGGCATTATATTTTACAAGGGAGTCCTTATTAATAATTATGAGGATATAGTTGGAGCAAAGCCGACCCTGGAACTTAAGAAGGATGATGTGGCACAAGGGAATGTACAGCCTCAAAATTTAAGCAGGTCCCTTACCAATGAACCTACATCTGGATTGGCAACTGGTCCAAATACTGATACAAGCATGGTTCCCGGTTCAATCGAAAAGGCCAAAGTAAATTCTAAACAAGCTCATAATAATCATTCACTGAAACCAATTGAGACAATCAGTAATAGCATTGCGAAGGATGATAGCAACCATGAAACAACACCTGTGGAAAGCTTAGATACTGCGCAAATTATCAATGATAAAGTAACAGAGGATGTTGCAGCAGAATCCAAGAAAAAGGAAAAATCCGGAGGTAAAAAAAATGGTTTCTTTGGGAGGCTATTTGGATCGAGGGATAGAACTGAAAATAACGAGGTGAAAACTGAAGAAACAAATACAGCGCAAGCGCCAGTAGAAAGTGTCCCAAAACGGAAGTCTGAGACATCACATACAGCAACTAACATTACTAATTTTATCAGTGTCAGTTCAAACGTTCCTGCAGAAAGCTTGTGGATGTTGGGAGTACAAGGGTTAAAACTAACGTTGACCAATAAGAGCAATGAGACCGTTAAAACCGCTACTGTAGAGGTTCGATATTATAATGAGGACAAGGACTTACTGGAAAAGAAAGTTGTTTATTTCAACAATGTTTCGCCCAAATCGTCCCAAACAGTTGCGGCGCCTGACCATCGTTTGGCAGAACGCACTGATTACCAGTTGGTTTCTGCTGTTCCGAAGGAAGATGGATATGTAAGACAGTAGAGATATGGTTAGGTATGCAAGTTTTTGTGGGATTGTATTGAGGATGGCTTTATTTTACACCCATGCAAACTGATTTTTGGTTGTTGCTGGCGCTTTTATTAAGCGCCATGTTTTTAAGTGTCAGGACAGGTAAGCTAGATTTGGCCGGTGCACTTACTGGTGGCCTGATAGGTTTTCTGATTTACCTAGGGGCAGGTTTTACGGGTATTGCAATGATTGGTGCTTTTTTTATCCTGGGCACGGCTGCTACTTCATGGAAAATAAATTACAAACAACAGCTTCATTTGGAAGAAATGGGGAGGGGGAAGAGGAAAGCCAGCCAGGTTTTGGCAAACGGGGGTGTTGCTGCCTTACTAGGATTGATGACTATTTTTTTTCCTGAACATCAAGTTTTATTCAGCATGATGATGGCCGCAAGCCTATCTTCTGCAACCGCTGATACGTTGTCTTCTGAATTGGGCAATGTTTATGGCAGAAGGTTTTATAATATACTTACCTTCCGAAAGGACAAAAGGGGATTAGATGGCGTGGTAAGTCTGGAAGGTACACTTTGTGGCATTGCAGGAAGTGTGATCATTGCTCTTATTTACGTAACCGGTTTAAGCTGGAGCAGATATTTCTGGCTGATCATTATTGCCGGAACGGCAGGCAATATTTTAGATTCAGTGTTAGGAGCCACACTTCAGCGCAAGCGTTTTATCAACAATGATGCAGTGAATTTTTTTAATACACTTGCTGCTGCTTTGATTGCACTGATCTTACAAAGTATTGGATCGTCCCTTTGACCGGAGGTCATCCCTTTTGCCGCATTAATAGTATGCCAGCAACGGTTGCAAACAGTAAAAGGCCTATGGTGCGTTTATGAGATGAGACCGCATTGCTCCATCCCCCATGAATACTGGTGCCAAATTCAACCGGTTCAAAAAGGTTTCCGCTTGTTTCTGCTGTGTGTTCGGCTTTTTTCAGGTAGGATTCGATAACGCTTGCAGTTATGGACCGTGAAAGGCCTGGGAAAATTGCATGTGCAAGCCTTAGAAAGGTCGAGGTACTTCCTATGGTTTTAGCGTTCCGGGGATTTTTTGCTATGCATACGGTTGCCCGTGCAACTCTTTGTGGATCGTAGACCGGAGGTGCTGGTTTTATATAGCGGCCTGTGTAGTTTGCGGCGTGCTGAATACCTGGTGTATCGAGGAATCCCGGGAACAGGTCGCAAACATGGATATCATGCCATTGGTGCAATTCACCTCGTAACGCTTCGGAAAAGCCTCTCAGTCCAAACTTGCTTGCGGAATAGCCAATTGCATATGGAACTGGGAACCATCCTCCAACAGAAATGTTGTTAATCAGAATTCCATGTCCTTGCCGTTTGAAAAACGGGATTACAGCGGCGGCGCCATTTATATACCCAATCAAGTTGGTTTGGATTACCTGATTGTGTATTTCTACCGGCGCTTCATCGATAGCGCCGGCTGCAAGTACACCTGCATTGTTCACCCAAACGTCAATTTTTCCACTGAAATCTATGGCTGCCTGAGCCAATCTTTTTACTGCTACCGGATCCGTGACATCAGTAATTACTTTTAATGCCTTACCGCCGAGATTATCGCATTCTACTGCTACTTCTGTCAGCGCCTGTTCTCTTCTTGCTGCCAGTACCAAATCAGCCCCTGAGCGAGCGAACTCTAATGCTATGGCGCGTCCTACGCCACTTGAGGCGCCGGTGATGACCACTGTCTTTCCTGTTAAGTTTTTTCCCATGGTTGTTGGACTTTGTTTATTAATAGATGGCAGGTGAAAGTTAATTTCTATTGTCCTTGTTCATGGCTGAACTTTTAAATAAAGCAATAAAACAGCAGGTACAAAAATCACACCTTAGATGGCAGGGGGTAAATGACAGAAGTTAGTTGAAAGTTGATAGATGATAGACGGGTGGTGACTGGGCTGTTAGAGGGCAGTTGATACGGAATAAACAGGGAGTTCCTATGCAGTTAGACCGCAGTAAGGTCTCCTATGTTTGTTTTTTGAAGCAGTATTTTTTGAGAGGAGTCGAGAAGGTCTGGGTAGTTTTGAGTCCATAAGTGAAAAAGGGTGAGCGTACAATTTAGGTCTAAGTAACCCCTGAGGGTATACTGTTATAGAGATTTTACCTCCCCT
>NZ_JAOTIF010000026.1 GCF_025628885.1 Paraflavisolibacter caeni
AACAAAACTATCCATTCCCAGTTTTCTTGCATAAGCTGCATAACTGCTATCATCATTGGTATACTTTGCATGACCATAGTCGTACCCAAACTCTTTGGAAGCTCCTTCAGCAGGCGAAAGCTTGATTACTTTGGTTGTGGAACAAGCAACAAGAATGATAAGTACAAATAGGCAAACAAATAGTTTTAATTGCATGGTTTTAGTTTTATTGAATTCAATTGCAAATAGTAGAAAGCTATTTTGTTATAAACTGTTTTTTCCAAATATCCAATTATTCATGTCCTCAAATCGCAAAGTTCAGCATCAATTTCTTGCCATAATCGCCCCATCTGTTGGCAAGTTTGTTGATAGCCTCCATCATGGTCTTATAAGTAACTTTCTTCCCTTTGGTTGCGGGCACTACATTGCTCATGTTCACACCACTTACTTCTACCTTGGTTGCAAACCATGTTGTATGCAGTCGGGGAATGCCCATTCCTAGTATCATTCCCGGTAATCCGTGAATGCTCTCCGGCCCTCCTGAAATTAAAATGTTATCTGTATAAAAGGCAAATACGCCTATACTATCATTGAGTATACCTACAGCCTTCCTACATTCAAATCCTGCAATCTCTCTTATATCGGTTGTTATTTTCCATTTGATTTTGGCAAGACTGTCCTCTACAAGAAAAGTCTCCTCGTACACAGGCTTCTGTGCCACAACCCGATCACTTTTATAATCTGAATAAACAACATTCTTATCAGCAATAGGACTATACCACGAACGTGAACTCACAGGCACTTCCCTGCCTGGTTTGAAAATAGATTTTGTAGTATCACCTACAAAATCGAAATAGCTTAATGCTGTTGCAGGAAGATTGGCTTTAATTCTTTCATAGTATTCTGGTTCTAACTCTTTATACATCTGTTGCACATAAACAGTCTTTTCAAATTCCACTTTTATGGTATTATAGAAAAGGGTTTGTGCCTGTAACAAGGAATGTACAAGGAAGATAGCTATAAAGAAGAAAATTGATCTTTTCATAAATGTTGTTGTTTTAGTGAATTGCTGAATGGACTATGCATATTTCATGTCCTGTTATTTCCCTGTTGGCATTTTATTGAACGACCATTCAAACTTCAATAGGAAATAACGGCTCACTCTCTGGTAGCGTTCATCGGTAACAAAGTTGCTGTTGATTCTTTGGCTGTATCCTTTGTTCTGATTAAGGATGTCGTTGGCAACAATGATGATCTTACCACTTTTATCCTTTAATACCTTTTTGGATACAGACTCATTCCATTGAATGATATTGGTATTGCGGTCAAAAGCGTCGATCTTCTGGCGGAGGTCAACATTGACATCACTGTTGATCTCTATTTTGCCAGGAAGTATTACATAGCCATAGAAAGTGCTGCCGTAGGAGAAAAAGTTGTTGTCTACCTTGCGCATGGAGGATCTGGAAGTATTGTAACGTACATTGGGGCGGATGTTGAAATTGAGCTTCTCTTTTACATCGTAACCAAGGCCATAAGAGGCATAAAAACTAGAATAGTTATTGATGCCCTTTTCATTGTTGATGAAATTGATATTGCGTCCGCCGTAGGCGCTTAAATTTATGATATGACGCAGTTTCTTTTCTCCCTGGCCAATACTCCAATAACCATAGATGCCCCAGTTATTGTTACCATTTACATTGATGGGTGTGTAAGTCCTTTTACCTGATGCATCAATGACACTGGCGTTGGAAATATCGTTTTGCGTAAATCCATAATTGACATCAAAGTAAAAGTTTTGGCCAGTCAATATTTTATAGCTTGAATAACCGCCACTGATCATGTGATTAAAGCCTACTTTGAGGTTGGGGTTACCAACAAAGACATTGGTTTGGTCATTGTTGTCACGGATGGGTTGCAGCTGGTTCATACTGGGCTGGCGGGTATAACCTCTATAGTTGGCATAAATCCTTTTCTGCTGTTTTAACTGGTAGCTATAGTTTGCCTGGGGTGTAATATTCAGGAAGCTATAAGTAGTCTTTTTGTTTTTATACTGGTCGTCGAGGTTTATCTGGAGGGCAGACAATCCAGTTCCAAATGCGAATCTTGTCTTTTTGCCAGTGTACTTTAATACACCCATCGTGCTATGGGAAGATACATCGAGGTCGAAGTTATTACTGTATAAAGAGTCGAGTATCTCGTACTTGCTATTGCCGCCATCATTGAAGGAGGCACGGTTGGATGCTGAATTGTTGTTGTTGTAACCATAATTTACCACTAGGTTCAATTTAGGAGTGAGCGGCTCACTAAAAGTGATCCTGGTTCCAATGGTATTTGAACTGCCTGTAAACCTCTTTTGCTGGTCAGTAATACTGTCGGCCAGGAAATTGCCTGCGGCATCGTATTTTTTGAATGTTGAATACAATGTGCCGTTATTGTCGTCTTCTACCAATCCAAAACGCAAAGTCATCAGTAATTGCCTGTCTTTCTTTTTGAACATTTGCTTGTAAGTAAGCTGGTTGTCCATTTGTTTACTTTCGGTCTCGCTCTCTGTTGTCTGGTCGTTTTCATTCAGGAATAAACGCTTCTCGTTCTGGGTAAAGCTTTTGGTATTGTTGTGGCTCTGAGTAGTTTTGTAGATGCCAGTTGTAGTGAACTTAAAAGTAGCCAGGGAATCCAGTTTCCACTCGTATTTGCCATTGATCGCGTGCTGCTGGTTGAGGCCATTGGTTTTTATTCGTTGGTCGCTATACAATAGCCCACTGGATAGAATGGTTTGCGTAAGCGTGGAAGACTCGTTATTTGTTGACAAGCGGTTGTACCGGTAAGAACCGTTAACGCCATATTTGTCCTCTTTCCATTTGTTGCTGAATAAGGCTCCTGCTGAATAGGAGTCTGGCAAGCCACGGAGACTATAGTCGTTGAAGCCGTCACTAACTCCATAGCTGATGTAGTAGCCGCCTACTTCGTCATATTCCTGATCATTCTCTATGCCTAGCTTTTCCCGGTCCTCCCAGTTCAGGCTTCCTGTACTAACGGTACTCTTGGTTCCATATACAGAAACCTTCTTTTTACCTACGAAACGGTTGTACAAAGCCTTGCCATCATGGTATTTTTGAAAGTCGCTTCCGGCATTAATCTTACCGAAGGCCCCCTTCTTGCTGTTCTCTTTCAGCTTGATGTTTACCGTCTTGCTTTGGCTGTTACCTCCCAACCCCGTAAGGTTTTGCTGATCCGTCTTTGTATCAAACACCTGCACCTTATCCACAGCTCTTGCCGCAATATTTTGAGTAGCCATCGTAGGATCATCACCAAAGAATTCTTCCCCATCTACCAGCACCTTTTGCACCCGCTGACCATGAGCCGTGATCTGCCCTTTACTGTCTACCTGGAAGCCGGGGAACTCTTTGAGAAGATCTTCCACCGTAGCCCCTTCCTTTACATGAAAGCTATCAGCTGTAAATTCCGTTGTATCTCCCTTGATGCGGATAGCACGTCCACTTTGTATCACCACTTCTTTTAAAAGCGTAGCTTTTTGGGTAAGCGCAATAGAGCCTATATCCACCACCTGCTCCTGCACATTCACCACCTCAACATAATCGGCGAACTTGGGGAAAGTGACCATAACAATGTACTGGCCTTTTGCAATATGAGGTAGGATAAAGCTGCCATCTTTACCACTTCTGGTAAAGTTCGATAAAGTAGAATCTTTTTTATGAAGCAAGGAAATAACAGCATTGGACAAAGGCGCTTTTCCCAGGGTATCCACTACCTTGCCTCTCAATTGGGATTCCTGTTGTGCAGATGCAAAGTCGAAAAGAATAACAAGGGCAAAGAAAAGGAGTAGCTTTTTCTTATCAAAAAGAAACTTTAGCTTTTGAATCATATATGCTTTTTACTGGTGTGAGTTTTAATTTGTAGTTAAGGCCGCAAGAGTTAATGGCCTTTTGGTAAGTGAATTCCGTGGTTTAGCGATGATACTTCCACGTGCATCCTGTGCGAATGTGTAAGGGGGTGCACCCACGATAAATAATGTAGTTAGTTTGGTTTTATTCAAGTATGTATGGAGCATTGAAAAAATTAGGTTATTCTCAAAGCGTTATCAAATCTTCTAAAATGTCGTTCCTGCCTTAAAAACCTAAAAGTCAACCTTGAACTAACAACAAACCACATCAATTTTGACAATTATTGATGCTTTTTTTGCAATTGAAGGCGAGTATATATAATTAAACTAGCAACGATCACGCTTACTCGTTTTAACAATTAGTTCATACACGCTTCAATACATTTATAGCATTAAAAAATAAGAATGAGTATTTATAAATTCCTATTTGTATTTTCTACAGCATCATTATTAACCTGCACTTCATTTAGTCAAAGTAATTATTACATTGAAGTTGATTTTGAAGGGGCAAAAAACAGTGATACCGTTTACTTGTCTTCTAACAAGAATATGAATAGGGATTCAGCCTTTATTAAAAATAAAAAAGCCCGGTTTTCTTTAGCTAAAATGGAGGATGAATGGGATAATTATTCTATTGCTTACAAAGGCCAGGAAAGAGAATTTTACATGTTACTATTTCACAATGCCCAATCAAACATAAAGCTTACTGTAGATAAAGAGTTCCGCCAATGGACTATTTCGGGCGATTCAAATGCCGCCGAGCAAAACGAATTTTACCAGGGATTGTTTACTTTAGGAGGCGAGCGCCAGTTGCTTGAAAAACAATTATCCGAGACTACAGACTCCATCCATGCACAAGCTTTAAAAAATGAAGTCAACTCTTTTGAGAAGCGTTTTAAAGACTATTATGTAAACTGGGTTTTGCAACATAACAAATCCCCATTTAGTGTTCTTGTCATTGGTACAATGATAGACCAATCTTATATTACGAGATCATTGGATACTGTTGCTGCTAATTGTTTTGACAAACTACTACCCCAGGCAAAAATGAATAATTATACAGCGCGTTTGATGCAAAGTGCATTTGCATCTTACAGTGAAAAATATTCTATAGTGCCTGTAAATGCAAAAGCGCCTACGTTCCTGGTAAAGGATACTATAGGAAATGATATAAAGCTGGAACAGTTTAAGGGCAAATGGTTGTTGATAGACTTTTGGGCAAGCTGGTGCGGACCATGCCGGCAAAACAACCCGCTATTAAAAGAATTTTTTGAAAAATATCATAACAAAGGATTAGAAGTGCTCAGTATTTCTATGGATACAAATAGTGAACAATGGAAGAAAGCCATTATAAAGGATAAAATGACCTGGCATCAAGGTTCTGATTTACTGGGTCAGAAATCAAGCCTGGGACAAAGCTATCAGATCAGGGCTGTTCCCCATTATTTTCTGGTTTCTCCTGAAGGAATCATTGTTACAAAAAGTGTTGGTGGTGATATTCATGCAGTAGAAGAAACATTGAAACAAATTCTTCAGTAGCTCTCAATACAACAGTTTTGTACAATCAACGTTCCATATTCATGGAACGTTGATTGTAGTCATTGGTAAATACATTTTATTATTCCCCAAGTTAAAAATCACTTTCCCGAAATGACGCAATACACTATTGCCAATGAGTGTCTGCGTAAAAGAAACTGTAGATTCGACTTCTACAGAAGACAAAATATTCTTTAATACAACTCCATTGATCTTTACTGAATCAACAATGATATTGGCAACCTTGCTTTTAGAGAACATTGTATGCGACTCCTTAATTTGCCTGGTGTCAACTGCTAGTTTGTCTTTGTTCTTGCGATAAAATTTAAACCCGAATAAAAATCCATTGAGACCACTACCCAGGTCCAAATACAAATCTTCCTGTATTTTATTACCCTTTAGAAATAAATCAGCACTAAATTTATAAAAATACCCAGCAGGCTTCATCTGAATAGCTTTATATCCTTCAGGAACAATATAGCCTGAACTGTCAAGGATATTTAGCGTTTTGTTGTTGTAGTCAACCTCTAAAACATATTTGGTCAGAAATCCCTTTCCAAGGATACCATCCGGCATTTTATGAACAGGTGCATTGTACACAGGTTGCAATTCTGTATTTACTGTGTCGCTAAAATGATTGATGAATATACTTGCTGGAGATTTTGCAATTCTCTTCATTTCAATCCAAAAAGGTTTGGTGCTATCAATAACAGACTTAGCTGTTGCATAATGTTTGAAAAGAATCAACTCTGTTTCCGGGATCGTTCCATTATCTAATAAAAGAAACGCTGGTTTGTTAAAAACAGAGGCCTTTACAACAATCCAATTAGCAGAAAGTGTGTCTGCAAATGGTATCAGGTTATTTTCTTCTTTGCTAGTGGATCCAACTTCTTCTGGTTTGGCTTCAGGGTTGGTCTGACACGAAAATAGGATGATAAGGAAAGCGAATATTAAATAGTTTTTTTTCATCTTTTCCTGTTGTTTAATAATTTGAAAACCATACATCAGTAGATATCAAAGAACATAATTTATCTTTTGTACTATTAAGCCTAAGAATTTACTTTTCATGTGCATAGTAATATTATACTACTGACGAAAATTCAAATCTCTGGAACTTTTATACCCATAAATTTTAAAACTTCGTCAATACTTACATCTTCTTTAACAATCCTCCTCGAAGCATCTAATAAAATATTCATCGGCACTCCTTGATAGTTGAGGGTTTTAAAAATTGTATTCCTCCATGCATTTTCTATCCTAAAACATTGCCAAGGATATGCTTCCTTTTTAAGAAGGGTTTTAAAAGCCTCATTATCAGAATCAATAGATATACCAACCACTGCCAACTTTGTTGTATCTATATTTTCAAACATCCTTTTAAATCGGCTCTCTTGTATTCTACAAGGACGACACCAGGACGCGCCAAAAAAGATTAAGGTATTTTTTTTTGAGTGTGCTAATAGACTTTCAATTTTGCATTTTCCGGATGTAGGGGTTATCAATTCCACATTGCGAAAATTGTTAAAATCAAACCCAAGATTCCGATCATAGACATATTTATTCAAGAGAGCCTTTGTCTGTTTCCCAACTGAACTTTCTCTAATGTTTTGAGGAAACTTTTCAAAAAGTGCAAGTTTTTCCGAAGTATGTAAACCAGGATGCATGCCTAAAAGTATCATGCCATCAGTTGATTTAGTCCAGAAATATGCATGCTTAAATTGCAAATAATTAGCCGCTTTATCAAATTCCCTTTTAATATAAACCATGGTGTCTGAATCATTAAATTCTAATGCTGTCCCATTGAAAGTTTTCGTATAAAGGAAAGTATTTTTTAGTGATAGAATATAGGTAGACAAGTCTTGAATATTCTTAAAATTCTTTGCTGTATCAGGAAACATACTTTTATACTTTTCTATTAAAGTATCTTGGTGTAGTATTGATGCTTTAGTAATTGATTTATCCAACACATTTCCTGAAGTTACTTTTAAGGAGTTATGCTCTTTACAAGCTACAAACAGATAGAATAAACATAGACAAGCAATGCTTAGTTGAGTTTTCATAATTTTTTGTTGATACTTTTAATTATAAAATTGTTTTCATGAAAACAATTTTTCTTTACCACCTAATATTCAATGGCTATTTGGAAAGGTCTACCAGTTGCTTCTTAAGCATTTCAAATTCGCTTGGTCTATAAGCATTCTTATAAACAATTTGCCCATCTTTTAGTACTATATAATAAGGAATCGTGATGGCACCTCCTGCAAATCCGAATTCTGCATCTAAATATTTTCTCAATTTTTCCCCAGCAAGGACATGATAGCCCCCTAAACCCTTTTTCTCAATTATTTCATTCCATTTAGGTGCAGCAGATTGCTCGTCAATAGATATATATAAACGCTTTCCGCCTATCATTGCCAGTAAGCTGTCAACCTGGTAATTAAGCTCCATTTCTGCCAGGCAGGGTCTACACCATGTAGCCCATATATCTACATAAACAATCCCATTTTTTAGTTGTGGAAATTCATTCACTTTAAGGTTATGTAACGCTCCGGCGTTATTAAGATAGAAAATATTATTTCCAAATGACTTTAATTTTCCTGTCGATTGCCCAGCATTATTTTTACTTTGCTCTTCTTTTGATGAACCAAGAATTTTCCTTATTGCAATGGAGTATTCACTATTAGGATACTTTAAATAATAATATTCCACTGCATCTCTCATCGTGTCTTTGGATTCGCCAACACTATGAAAACTTAATATCTTATTGCCTAAGAAATATTCCTCATTCTTAACACCGTAATAACGGAACAAATAATCTTTAAAGAAAAAATCCCTTCCTTTATATTTAATGGTTGAATCGTGTATGAAATTATACATATCATTACTACCTGCCTTCTTCATTTGAAAAAATGATAAAAGGGTTCCCCGAGTAATATCCCCTAACATACATTGAGAAATAATAGAGTCTTCCATCATAGTTGCTTGTATCAACGATTCAGAAACTTTAAGTCTGACAGAGTCTGGTACTATTATGCTCTTTACTGATTGATTGTTAAGCTTTCTGAGCGTTTCCCCGACAAGAAGCGATTGAATAGTTTTAGTTACAATTTTATAATATAAACTCGAAATATTTTTTCTAATCAATAGCGAATCAAAGGGGGCTGTTTGCCGCTTGATTTCCTCTAAAATTGAGGTCGTCATATTGACTGAAGTTGCATTGCCGGTTAATATTTTTCTCAAATCATTAAACTTGTTTCCAGGGAAAAAATCATACCGATAAAATCTATTGTGACCTTCGCTGTTACTTCCAGAAAACTGGCAGGGAATGTAACGATAGTGGTCTTGATTCTCAATGTCAAATTCAATGTGTATACTATCTCCTGGCACCACCGGTAGATAGATGAAGTTCTTAAAAAAATTCAGGTAAATGAAAACAGGTTTTTGACAAGAAATCTTTGTATAAAACTTTCCGCCATTTACACTCACTGTATCCGAAGGCTTATAATTAAACCGGTTAAAATTATCACCTATTGGTGTCCCCATAACAAAATAATCATTGCTATAATTTTTAATGTACCCGGTTAGAATTATTTCATTTGCTTTTATGCAAGTAACAAACAACAAAATGAAACTTGTTAAAACTAATTTTCTATTCATCATAAACGGCATATGAATTTTATCAATAAAAAAGGGGTAATCCTATTACAACTCATGATTTTTTACCTTTCAACCGTTGAATAGTTATATTCTCCAAAAGTGGAGAAACCTCCTTAATAACAAACTGGTGCTTTCTTAATTGCACAGTGTCTCCAACAAAATGAGTACGCATTTCTCCTTTAGTTTTTTGAAAAGCAGTAGTGTCCTTAGCATCTGCAAACTTTATCTTGACAAGTTGTGGGTCAAAATAAAGGGATGGAAGCAATGCATTTCTTGCAGCCACCTTGTATTTTTTACCCTTAAACTTAAAATCTCCTGTCACATAATCAATGGAGATAATCCCCAGGCTAAGTCTTCTTGCACTGTCCTCATCAAACTTAAAAAGAGTTGGCTCTAAAATAAGATTGAGTGAGAATGGGCGAACCTCCCCATTGTAATATGACTTTAAATTATCGATTCTAACATGAGGATATTTAACCAGTCTTTTTGTGCCAATAACCATATAGTTTTCCTGCGGCTCGTTAACTACAAATACAAAATCATCTGTAAAAGATTTGTTGTTATTCTGGTCTGCCACCACAACATAAGTGCCGTCGGCTTTCTTTCCATACAGGAATAGGATTTCTGTATCAAAGTTTTTAATAGGGATATCCTGTGGTGTACCAGAAACATACCGAACAAGGTGTTCATTATGATCTCCAGCATATATGGCGATTCTTGATGCTGGGACACGATATGAAGTAGGGTAATGGTTAAAACGGGCAAAAACAAAACTATCCATACCCAGTTTTCTTGCATAAGCTGCATAACTGCTATCATCATTGGTATACTTTGCATGACCATAGCCGTACCCAAACTCTTTGGAAGCTCCATTTGCAGGCGAAAGCTTGATTACTTTGGTTGAAGAACAGGCAACAAGAATGATAAGTACAAATAGGCAAAAAAATAGTTTTAATTGCATGGATTGGAGTTTAGTGAAGTACAATTCCATATTTTATACTTAAGGTTAGTTTTTCGTTAGCCTCATATCCCTGTATTTAATTCTTTTAATACATCTTGACAAACCGCTTCAATATTTTCCTTTTTTATACTCGCATCATAGAATTGTTTGATTCTACCATCTTTCCCAATGAGAATACTTAATGGATATCCCGAGCCTTGATTTAGTCTTAAGCATTCCCGCTCTGGTATTGAGTAGGACTTAAATTTCAATTGATATTTCTTTCTTGTTTCGCTGATCATTTCCGGAGAATCAAACGTAAAAGACAAAAACAGGAAGCTTTTATTGGATTTGAATTGTTCAAACAATGTGTTCAACTCGTCAAATTCCTCAAGGCAAGGCTTGCAGCCAGAAAACCAAAAGTTTATAAATACAACTTTCTGCTCTAAATCTTTATTTGATATCTTTTTGCCACCAGTACTTATAGAGAACTGGTTAAAGGGCTTTCCTATTGCCTCTCTTTTCCTTTGTTCCCTTTTATTATTTAGATCCTGCATAAACGAATCAAGTCTGGCTTTTCTGTCAGCACTGTCAACCTCTAATCTTTGACTACTTGATTTAAAAGACATGAATAACAGGGCGAAAACAAAGAAGTATTTATAACGCATCTTGGTAGTTTTTGAGAAGTCTTCCTTATAGACGTTACTTCCTCGCGTATTTTGTGCTAATGTGTAAACTGTTGCACCCACAATAAATAAAGCAGTTAGTCTGGTTTTATTCAAGTAAATATGGATCATCGAAAAAATTAAGTTATCGTCAAAGCGTGATCAAATCTTCTAAAATGTCTTTCCAGCCTTCTAAAATTTAAATATCAACCTTAAACCTGCAACAAACCACCACAATTTTGACAATTATTGATGCTTTTTTTGCTTGTTTAACATACATGCATATCCGAAATATAACATTGCCATATGGAACTCTCTAGAAATGAATAGCTAGAAAAAACATCGAATGTAACTGTAATCTTCCCTTTATTAACTACCAGTTAGGAATCGAGTTTTCTAGTTGTTTAAGTTCCTACGGAATTAAAGTAGGAGGCGGTTGCTGCGTTAGCAGGCCGCCGTCCTCTCACACCACCGTATGTACTTGCGTGTACGGCGGTTTCGTTAGAGTTTAAAACGTTTCACCTGTTCGTAATAGTCCGTTAGGCTCTGGAAGCCCAGTCTGGCGAACCACTCCTTGTTCATGGCCATGTTGCTGGCAGGAGAGTTACTAAGCCGCCACCAGCCTTTGCCCGACAATGCAAGTTTCCATGCCAATGTCTTTTCGATTCCCTCTTTACAGAGAAAGCGAACGATCCCAATGGGCCGCTTGCATTGTTTCAGCCGAAAACAGCGCAGCCTGCGCCGAAGCCAGCCCCCTATCTTTTCCAACTTCTTCTGCATCCGTGCTCCCCGATAGTAGATAAGCCAGCCTCTTGTTACCTCCCGTAGTTCCTTAACCATCTGCGCTATGCTGACGCCCCGCCTGCGGGAAGTCATCTTCTTTAGCTTTGCTTTGAGCCTTTCTTCGCTGCCTTCACCTAAACCCAGGGTACCATCCAATAGTATCCGATGACCCAAAAAGGTTAGTTCGTAGCTGCGGCATACACGGCTCTTACTGCGGTTTACCTTTAGCTTTAGCTTTTCTTCTATCCACTCTGCAATGCGCTCCATGATCCGGCCGGCCTGCCACTCGGATGTTGCAAATATTTTTACATCATCTGCATAGCGTACATAGTGATAGCCTCTGCGTTCCAACTCTTTGTCCAATTCATCCAGCACTATGTTGGATAGTAAAGGACTCAGCGGGCCGCCTTGTGGCGTACCTTCCATACGCTGGTGTAACAGCCCGCCTTCCAGCATGCCGCATTTCAGCATCTTATGTATCAATTGCAACAACAGCCCATCTCCTATGCGGGTGCTTAACAGCCACATCAGCCGATGGTGGTTTACACGGTCGAAGAACTTCTCTAAGTCAAGGTCTACTACCCAGTTCCTTCCGCTTTTTACGTATTCCCCAGCTTTCAGCAGTGTATCATGGGCACTTCTTCGGGGACGAAACCCGTAGCTGGCTTCGGAAAATACCCTTTCATAGCGGGGACTGATTATCTGATGGATGGCTTGCTGCACCATACGGTCTATCAGGGTGGGTATGCCCAAAAGGCGTTCCCCACCCTGTGGTTTTGGTATGCTCACGCATCGTACTGGTTGCGGCTGATAGGTGCCGGATAAGAGTTGCTCTTGCAGCCACATCATATTACTGCGGCCCCATTTGCGCAACCCTTTCATGTCCATACCATCTACACCACCGCTCCCGCCGTTGCGCATTACCATACGGTAAGCCTTTTGCAGGTTGGGCAGGGAGGCAATTTGCTCCATTATCCCTAGCGTCAGGGTGCGTTCTCTTTCACAGGCAGAAACCCATGCGGGACTTACTGCTCCGTGTTTGAGACGGTGTACGGCCGCCTCGCTCACTTCACAGCCGTCTTCGCTGCATTCTCCAACAAGGTTTATCTGCAACTGACGTTCTTTTATGTCCTTTTTGCGTTTACGCATTTGGCGTTTTACTACCTGAAAAAAAATAATTCCCTGTTCTAACGATTTGTCCCTTCCCTCCACTATGTTTCCATAGCTTCTATGGTACTATGGACGCTGCTGACTTCTGTTTTCCCTTTCTTCTCTTTGGCCCTCGCGCGTGCCGCCGTCTCCGACAGGAATAACAGATCTCCTACGGTAAGCTCATAGTCCTGTGGTGATAAACTGCACAATTTACTACAGCTGTTTACGTCCAACTATGGGGCTTCGCAGTCCAATGCCCGCTCGCCCACAGCATAAGCCTTGTATTGTGTTTCTGTTCGTCAGTTCATCACTTTGCCGCCGGCTTCCTTCAGATTCCGCCTCACGACGGACACCCTTGCCCTTGGCTAACGATTCCCGTTGGCTGGTTCGTTTGAGACTTGCACTCTAAAGAACTATAGCATGCGTAGCGCACATAAAAAAGCCCGCCAGGAATAGCGGGCTACAACCATAACTAACTGTTAATTAGAAAGCTTGGAAATACTAAAAGACTCCCAAAGATTCAATAAAGTCGAATACCTAAAACTGATCTTTGTCAGACCGCACACACGAACCCTCCACCCACTTGTGTAACCGTAAAACGCTCATCCATTGCGGCTTCCTCTCCCATCCACCCAACGAATAATAGAAACATGATTAAAATCACCTCAATTCCGCCAATTACTCAAATTACTCAAATTACTCAAATTACTCAAATCTGCATTTCGAACACCTTTTGATATTGTCCCCATTCATCATTGCTCAATATCCTGCTCTTGCAAAACTCATAAATATACCGGTCAGCCGTCCTGTCGGGAATACCCATGCGATATGCGATCGTACGATAATCCTTCCTGCTAAACACCTCCGGCAAACGCTTGAAAAATCCTTCCTTCCGGTTACTGCGCTTGGGCAACGGCTCTTCCTCTGGCAATTCAGAATACACCTTGGCAGCATGCTTCACCAACACCCGCACCATATGAATAGCCTACTGAATAACTTTAAAAAAGAACTTTTGTCCTATTTGAAAGAATAGTATTGTGGATATTCTAACCACAATATCCCCTCTTACAATTGACTTGGCACTAGCTCACCGAATTTAATACCCCTTTCTGCCCTCAGTATTTCTATAATGATTGAATCTGAAAACCAACAGCTTATATAAAATAGATGTTCATTCCAACACTTACAATGGCGTTATATCACTATTAATTTTTGTGCATCTGCCAGTATCGGCACAAAGGAGTTAAGTTCTGTGCTTTTTTCCACCTAACATAATTGGCTATTGCTAAAGCTTGGCTTCAGCACTATCTTTAAGATACCAACCATTATTCAACAGTTCAGTAATACCTTCTGTTCGATGATGCAATACCCAAAAACAACAAAGAGCTCCTTTCTTCTGGTAATAATCCTGATCGCACAGTTTTCTTGCACAGTACTAAAAGACGACAATGCTACTGTGATCAAATTGAAGCCCAATAAATCAAAAAGATCTCAATTTAATTCAAGCCAACTAATTACTCTAAAAATTGACAAGCCCCAACAATTTGACTCTTTAAGTAAAAGATTAGCTTTAGACAGTTTTGTAATATCAACTTTCGCTCACTTCCCTGAGCAGTATTATTACCAACAAAAAAGGGCAGAAAGGATTTCTGATTTTTTATTCTCTGGGGCTAGTGAATATTATGGTATTGACACGACTTTGCTTTCATATGATCCCGAACTCGATGCAGAAACTATATTCATTGTTGGAAAAAGAAATGAAGATTGCATTGTCATTCCTGATTATAACAATAACAATGTACTTTCTGATGACAAACCTATCATTATTAAAAAATGGTTTTCTAAAAACGACACGAAAAATTCTAAGTCGTATCCTGAGATCAGAATTAATAATCTAAATGGCTTTTATGATGGCAAGCATTTTACTTTTTCACAGCAATTCAGAATAAGGCCATTAATAAGAGATACCATCTTATTATCTGGTCAGTATAAAATCCTGGAACTTAGTTTAAGCTTGGATTTTAATGAATTTTATTCAGGTAAATTTAAAGCCAATGGACATTTTTATAAAGTTGGACTAAGGAATTTTAATGCCAGTGCCCTATTTAATGATAAAACAACTTTCATTGGTATAGCCAAATATGGTAAAAAATATGAGTATGAAAAATCTCATGACTTGACTACACTTAAAAAAATTGGAGATACCATTAAGATAAAAAAGGACTTTTTTGAGTTATCCAGGGTGCTTACAGTGGAGCAAGGATTGTTATTGCGAAAATTACCCCTTGATAAGCAAATTTATTCAGATAATATATGGGGAGATTTTTCGTTTACTGATTTGCTAACCTCTGATACTGTTCATACAAAGAGCTTGTTGTCAAATGCCAAATACTTGTTTATTGATTTTTGGGGCAGCTGGTGTAAACCTTGTATTGCTGGCTTGCCTGACTTAATTGAATTCAAGAAGGAACTGTCAGGTAAAGGCGTAGCCTTTGTTGGGATTGCTTATGACAAGGAGGAAAATGTGGACATGCTTAAAGATATCATTACTACATATAAAATTGAGTGGCCCCAAAGCTTTATCCCAATGAATTCCAGTTACTCGCTTATTAAAAAATATAATGTACAATACTTCCCTTCCTTTTTGTTGATCGATAGTGAAAACAAAATCATATACAGAGCAAAAGGAATGGAAGGTTTAGAAAGAATCAAGCAGGTAATTGAAACAATGAAGTTTTAATTAAGTGGAATATGTTTTAGAATCAGTAGCCAAATTGAAACTTTAAAACATGGCAATATCAATCATTAAAAGCGGTTCCTATTTCTTCATCCAAAAATATCAGTTAATTCTATGGATTTAAGATGGCTGCTACTCATCGGTATGTTTTCATGTCATGCTTCCGTAAAACAGGAAAAGCCAGCTACTACTGCTCAAAAAGTTTATCCGGAACAGGTAACCATTGAAGTGAATTTAGCTCCACTGAATAGGGTCTTATTTAATTATACCGACAATCAGAACCAACAGCAAGGCTTAGAGTTTAAAAATCCCTCTAAACATGATACCATAGTTACCAAGAACATTGCACTTAATCGACCCACACATTTTACCAGAGGTGTTATTACCGGTGGACATAATAACAAGTTTACCGTCCACATAGACAATTATTTGGTCTTGCCTGGTGACACCTTAAAATTGCAAAGCGCAGATGAAAAGCTCTTTCAGCGGTATTATTCCGGAGGCACGGTGCAATTGGACAACATTTTTTTGATTCCTACAGGCTTTGAAGCAGCAACAAAGAAAACCAGGAAAGAAGATGTTTTAAAAAGCATAGATGATTCATCTGCCAAATCATTAGCATTCATCGAAACCAGTTACCAGCAAAAAAAGATAAAGAAAGAGTACTACGATGTACTGAAACAGTTTGCACAACTTAACAGGTATAACAATATTTCCAAATATGCAAGTGCTTACCTTTCTGCAGGGGATTACAGCCAACTACTTGGACAATTGGAAGGAATGAATTCCGTTGGCTCTAAACAATTAAATAATATTCTTGACCTGGTTATTCAACATCAAAAAAGCTCTATAGGGAATGGGAACCGGTGGAGTGCGTTTTCATCTCTTCCTGATTCCCTGAAAACAAAGCAGATGATAAAGCAGTATGCCCTTCACCAGTTAAAAAGTGATGGAAGCATTAAAAGTAAAACAATGCTGGAAGCCCAATTGAATTTATTAGCGAAGGCGGGCTTTGCAGATCCTATGTTCACTAACTATTATGAGGAATATGTGCACCTGGAAAACTTAAAGAGCGTCACAAGTGCTGGTATGGTCAATACCAAGGGTGATACAGTTGATTTTCGTTCCCTGCTCCAATCTCTAAAGGGAAAATATGTTTTTGTAGATATATGGGCCAGCTGGTGCATGCCTTGCAGGCAGCAAATACCGTTTCTCCAAAAGACGAAAGAAAGCCTTAAGCACCAAAATATTGCTTTTGTCTCCCTAAGCATAGACATTGAAACATTACACAATGAATGGCTAAAGGCCAGCCATAGTGAGGAACTGGATAAGGAAGCGTATAACTTCCGCTTAATTGGTGGCTACCGGAATAAGTTTATCCAGGTTAATAAAATCAGCACAGCTCCAAGATATTTACTGTATGGGCCACAGGGTGAAATTGTAAACAATGATTTCATCACTCCTGATAAAAACAACTTTAAAACAGAACTTTTGTCCTATTTGAAAGAATAGTATTGTGAAAATGTAAGCTTCCCTTTATTAACTACCAGTTAGGAATCGAGTTTTCTAGTTGTTTAAGTTCCTACGGAATAAAAAAGCCCGCCAGGAATAGCGGGCTGCAACCAAAACTAATTATTTTGCGAAGAGCATTTTAGTACAAAGTCTCCCAAAGGTTCAATACCCGCACCCCACACCATATGAGAAAAATCATAAAAATTTACTCAATTACGCCAATTACTCAATTTACTCAAATCTGCATTTCGAACACCTTTTGATATTGTCCCCATTCATCATTGCTCAATATCCTACTCTTGCAAAACTCATAAATATACCGGTCAGCCGTCCTGTCGGGAATACCCATGCGATATGCGATCGTACGAAAATCCTTCCTGCTAAACACCTCCGGCAAACGCTTGAAAAATCCTTCCTTCCGGTTACTGCGCTTGGGCAACGGCTCTTCCTCTGGCAATTCAGAATACACCTTGGCAGCATGCTTCACCAACACCCTCACCATACTCAACGCCATTTGAAAATCCCTGTCCTCGCACACCAACTGCTTAGGGATCACACCATGCTCCATCAACCGCAACGCCGAAAAGATCATACTCACCCTGAAAGCAATCAGCCCCAGCCTGCGCACCGTAGCCAGGTAATCAATACCTTTCAGACTTACATAAGCATCCTGCACAATAGTAAAAAACCCGTTAAACTGCCCCTGCTGCTCCGGCGTAAGCACAAACTGCACCTCCTCATGTTCCTGCAATTGCTTGTACAACCCAAAAAACTCCCCGCCAAGCCGTTTGAAATAGGCATCCAGGCTTTCTTCTTCCGCAGAATAGGCAAATACATCCTTCCACACCGGCTGTATATTCATGTAATAAAAAATAAAGCGGCTGAACAACCCGTTCTCTGCATTCGGTATCAGTGCCGACACCTGCTTTGGCGTACCTGAAAGAATAGTGGAAATACAAGGACTTTCAATGTCTACATACTCCCTGTCCGTTCTTCTGTAATAGGAAATAGTCTCATGGTGAAAGGCCTTCCGGAAACCATCACTGTAATTACCATAATCACTCTTAAACGCCTGGGCCAGCGTATCGCCTTCCGTTTCAAAGATGATACCCCTTCCTTCATTTTCATGCAACAGCTGGAACACACCAGTGGTACTGTTATTGGCAGGAATAAACAACATCTTTTCAGGAGGTCGGTTCGGCTTCTCTCCTCCTTCACTGTTCTTTAACTGGTTATATTCTGCAAGCAGCAACTCATGCTCTTTCTTCAACAGCTTTGCCTGGTCCCTAAGGTGGTAATGAATAGGTAGTACCAGTTGCTTGCAATGCACCAGCCTGCCTTTACCTGCAGAGGCCTTGGCCGTCAAAAACAGGTACATGTTAGGATATACCTTCTTCCCATCATAAATACCATAAAACGTAGGCAGACAAGCACTCAGTGCCACCAGCGAACCCAGCAGCAACAAATCCCTCTCTTCATTACTGGCAGCATACGCCACCACCTGTTTCAAAAACTCAGGCAGATCTGCGTATACACTTGCCGGTATGTTGGGCATACACTCTTCTTCTGGATCCTGCCCCCCTGCCGTTCTCTCATCCACCGTTTGTCTATTCCTGCCATTGGCAACATTTTGCTTCCCACCCTGTCCACTCATCCTTCCTGCCACTTTCCGCTCGTCCTCAATTGGCCGCTGCTCCTTCACCTCCTCTCCGTCAACCTCCCTCTGATGCACCTCTTTCATTTCATCTCCAAGCTGATCTTCACCTGCCACTTCCTCCTGCCGCCCGATTCCTCCAATATCAATGCCCGACTCCTTCGCATAATAGAAAAAGCTTTTCAACGTAATCCCGTTACCCTTTCCCTTCAGGCAACTACTATACTGCCAGTCACTCTCTGCTTTTGTATAACCAGGGTAAAAACAACTCACCCTATGAAAATAACTCCGCCCCTCCTCGCCAAAAGCGCTGGCCAGGGCAAAGCCTATATTCCGCCATTGTGCATACCGGGCAGTAATATCTACCTTCTTTTCTTCTATGTTCTTAATTACACTTTCCACATCATCAGTAGCCTCACTAACAACACCACTTACATCACTACTATTACTATCTACATTACTACCATTACCATCTCCACCACGTTCCGGAACTTGCTTTTGTTCAACCTGGTTGATCCATTCATTCGGATCAAAAACCTTTTTTTCCATGATAAAGTCTTTTGAATTAACTGATTAAATTGATAGAAATACCTCCCCTACAATACCACTAGATACCTCCAGGGTCTGCAGCGCTGACGCTCTCCGCCTCAGGCGGAGCTGGGGGTGTGTATGGGGGTTATGTGTATTTAGGATGTATGTATACATGCGGATCACACGGCAGGAAACACGCCCTCGCCACATCCTTGCCCGAAGCATCCATCTTCTGCCCGTAAGTATGTAATAAATAGTTACTGATGCCAACAGCATACTGCTGGTGAGTGGCCTTGGTAATGTCTATAGGGATCACCCATTTCAACCCATGCCCCGAAGGAGAAACAAAAAGCAGTTCTGTCTCAAAATAAGGATCTGCAAGCAGTCTTTGCTTCAATCCCTCAACATCCTCCAGGTGATCAAAGTCCACGGCAAACAAACCAGAATGCTGCACTAGGGCACTATTCTCCCTCTTCACGAACGTGCCCGAAAAAGTAACGTAATCAAACTGCTTCGCCTTGTAAGCCCTGGCCTCCTTTTCATCCTGTATCATCCGCAATGCATTTGTGCATTTTTGATACGATATCCCCTTGATCTTCTCATACACCTCCACCAGGCTCACACCGCCCGACGGAACCGTATTCCGTACTGGCTTTTTGAAAAAACTAAACTCCGGTACCTGGATTTCGCCACTTTTACCCTCCTGAGTAAATTGAGTAATTTGAGTAATTTTTTTTACCTCATTTCGCCCAACCTGTTGCGCACTGTCGCAATTACCAAACCCACGCCCAATGCGCAATCCAAGCTCCTCGTTCAGTTTTGTCAGTAATTCCGCTCCTTCAAGTTGGTAATGCAACTGAGCAAAGTCATATGCATCCCCCTTACAATCTGCCACCTCCGTATCATGATGCCTGGCTTCACCATCCACAATACCCACATGCAGCGTCTGCTTATCCCCGTTAAAAGGATTCTTCGCAGGCAGGCAATGCCGCCCCCTCAACACCAGCACCACCTCATCCTTATAATACTGCCGCAACACATGCGCATAGATCTTCACTCCATAATGCGTCTTCCCGCTGATAGCTTCCCTATTCAGTTCCATCTGCGCCAACACTTCCTGCACACCCTTCTCATTGCCCCTACTCATTCCCGTTACCTCTTGCTTCTTATGATCCCCCTTCGGCTTTTGGTATAAGATCTTCCTCATTGCTTGTCCCTCCTCTTTTTACTCATGTAAACGTTCGCCTCTTCCTCCGAAGCAATCCGGTTACTCAATAGCCATCCGTCCAGTTCCGAACGCCGGAAGAAAACCACCTTGCCATTAGGCTTGTAATAGGGGATCTTGTTAAACGAAGTAAGCTTGTACATATACGACTGCGTAAATCCACAGTATGCACAACCTTCAGAAAAAGTAAATACCTCTTTCTGAAAATAGCCACGGCTCTTGATCAGCCGTTCCAGGTCATCAAAACGTTTTAATAAAACGTCCATTTTTTTAAATTTAAAAGTGAAAAAAATGGACTTGGGCCCTAAGTCCTATTCGTTTCCGGATAACTACTCCTTCTCTACCGCCACCTGGCTCACCGCCGATGCCACAGAACCAGCCACAGCCAAATAACCCGCAATCTTAACCACCACCAGGGGCAGTGCAAACGGAGCACTCGTCAACGCAATACTCACCGCCGTTAACACCAATCCAATATTTCTCAACCTCGCAAAAAATGGGGGCGTCGGCGCCGTCATTCTTATAAAAATCTTACCCATCTCTAAAAACATTTAAACAATTAAAAAATCCCATCTCCCAAAAATCTACCATCCAAAAAAGAAAGCCGGAGCTTCTCTAATCCACCCCGGCCCCTCAACCAACCATCACCATCCAAACTCCAAACCTCAAACTCCAAACCCCAAACTTCAAACTCCAAACCCCTAAACCGCTTCAACTTTCACCAACGCCAACGCATTAAACGCCCCATTATTCAACGAATAAAACTCACCATTCACCGATTGGTAGAACTCAATACCCGCAACCACGAACAGCGGGTGAACACTGCCGGGAGAAACCGTACTTTCCAAACTGATCGGCGCTGTCGGCATGTTGTCCAAAGGCAGCATAGCTGTTTCTTTGGTATCCACCACGTAAGTGTTCCCTTCAAAATCAACCTCCGCCGCAGCAGCAACCACCTTGAAATGCGTAGCGCCAGCCGGCGCAGCAATCATGTTCCCTGGCACAAAAGCCGGTACATCCACAGTAGCCTGTCCGGTAGCCCTTGTCAGCGTCACACCATAAGGTGCATACAACGACGTACTGAGTTTACCATCATTGTTGAACTCAAACCCTTGAAGCAACTCGATCTCACCATCGATCACGTTCCGCATACCCCGCACATTAGTGGCATCTGCCTTCACCACCTTCACCATCTCCTTAGTCAGCCTGCTGGTCAGCAGCCTGTCCGATGCATTTTGCAATAAACTCCTCAACGCAGTACGCAAAAGCTTGCCAGCCTTACCGGCCCTGCCAAACTCCGCACCATTTTCCCTGGTCCTCACAAATGCAGGGTCCGTTGCTATACGGTTGCCACTAACGCCCCCCTTTAACCGAACTTGGAAGCCATCTCCCGACTTAAAAAACGTTACACCACCAAGTGTTCCTTCAATTGGAAAAATCCCCGATTGTCTTGCCATCACTAATCTGTTTTAATTCAGTAATCAAATAAAATGTTTCATCAACAACCTAAAAGTACACCCCTCCTAATCCACTAACAAACAAGCAGTTCCGCTTTCGACCATTTATGCCGATTATGCCGTTTTCTTCACTTATTTCCACTAAATATTTAGTAAATTTGGGCATCAAAACTTACATGACTTATGTCACTTCACATGCACAATAATCACGACCTAACTATCTTATATAACCGCCCACATCCCACATCCCTTCATCCTAGGTGTATGGATGGTGTATAGATGGTGTATGGATAGTGTATGGGGAGTGTATGAAAACCCTATTCCCACTCCCATTTCCAGACACCCAACTCTCTTTCCACTTATTCACCATTAACCATTGCCCATTCACAATTGACCACTCACCATTAACCATTCACCATCGCCATTCAAACATTAACCCAACGATAAAAAATAAAAACACAGCAATAAACAAAACGATTAAAAGAAGAAACATTATACGATGGACAGGCTCTGCATTTACGCGAAAGACATTCAGATCATAACAGGAAAAAGCATTCGCTATTGCCGCGACCTCATAAAGAAAATAAGGGAAGCCCGCGGCAAGCAAAATCACCAGTTCGTCACCATCGATGAATTCTGCGAATATACCGGCCTCTGCCCCGTGGCTGTCAAAGAAATACTCCTCGCCTGAAACAGCAATAAAATAATAATTTGATGAAGGTTACCTTTCCCAGGCTTCTGGAATAAATGATAGAACATATTCCAAAGCTTTAGAGTAGTTCCTATTACACTTTTCTTCCACGATGCACAAAACAGTTTATGTAAAAAAACAGTTTTTGCATCTAATAGGTAATCACAAAAAAATTATTGTCATGCAAATCCAATTAATTTCATTGGCGACAATGCTGGCAGTGTTATGTCTTGCCTGCAACCAGGGTGCTGAATCTTCTTATGATAAGCAAGAAGTACAATTAATAACCCTCAATGAATCAGTACAATCTTTAAAACAAAAAGAAACCAACAGGGCTTCAGTCGGGGATACTACTAAAGAAAATCCTTTAAACACGGAAGACTATGACAACATTGTCGAAAACAACTTTCTGGCTGCTACTCAAAATCCCCTTTCTACATTTTCTATTGATGTCGATGAAGCTTCATATAGTAATATCAGGCGCTTCATTAATGAAGGAAGTATTCCCCCGCCAGGGGCGGTGCGCATTGAAGAAATGATCAACTATTTCGATTATGATTATGCAGCACCCGTCACAGGTGAACCTTTTGCTGTATACACAGAAATCAGTACTTGTCCATGGAATGCAAAACACCAATTAATTCACATCGGTTTAAAAGGTAAAGAATTACCTGTAAATAATTTACCCTCTTCCAATCTTGTATTTCTGATCGATGTCAGTGGCTCTATGGATGAACCAAATAAATTGCCACTGGTACAGCAATCATTGAAGTTACTAACTGGCCAATTGAGAGAAAAGGATAAAGTGGCCATCGTGGTGTATGCAGGCAATGCAGGTCTTGTTCTTCCATCCACAGCCGGTGATAATAAAATGAAGATCAAAGAAGCTATTGATGCATTGCAGGCTGGCGGCTCTACAGCTGGCGGCGAAGGAATTCAACTGGCATATAAGATCGCCAGGGAAAATTTCATTCCCAATGGCAACAACCGGATAATCCTGGCTACAGATGGTGATTTTAACGTAGGCATGAGCAGTGATGATGAGTTGGTCCGGTTAATTGAAAAAGAACGACAAAGTGGAGTGTTTCTCAGTGTACTTGGATTTGGTATGGGTAACTACAAAGATGGCAAAATGCAGCAATTAGCAGGCAAAGGAAATGGTAATCATTCCTATATCGATAACCTGAATGAAGCTAGGAAAGTATTAGTAAGTGAGTTTGGCAGTACCTTATTTACCATTGCGAAAGATGTTAAATTACAGGTTGAATTCAATCCCGCAAAAGTCCAGTCCTATCGCTTGATTGGCTATGAAAACCGCCTGCTGGCAGCTGAAGATTTTAATGATGATGCAAAAGATGCCGGCGAATTAGGCAGCGGTCATACAGTGACTGCTCTTTATGAAATCATTCCCATGGGTGTAAGAGACGAATTTACTCGTCCTGTAGATAGCCTGAAATACACCTCCTACGAAAAAATGAATCATAATAACAAAGACGAAGTAATGACCATTAAACTGCGGTATAAAGAACCCGGTGGAGATACCAGCAAATTGATGGTACATCTAGTTAAAGATTCAAAAACCCCGCTTGAAAGCAGTTCTGATAACTTCCGCTTTTCTGCTGCAGTAGCAGAGTTCGGCTTATTGTTGCGTAATTCTAAATTTAAACAGGATGCACAATATAGTCAGGTATTGTCGCTTGCCAGCTCAGCCAAAGGAAAAGACATCAATAACTACCGGGAAGAATTTATACAGCTGGTAAATGCTTCAACTTCGATAGCAAAAAAATGAAAAACATGAAATTCCGACAACATTTCACTCTTTTATTCGCTTTGAATAAAAGAGTGAAAGGCATTTAACCAAACCAACAATGCACTGCATACGCTCATGCTACCACCCTTGGTGTCATATCATTTCAGATGTAAGCGATATTTACCTTCAGTCCTTTTCCCTTCATATAATCTGCAATAATTTGAAAAAGTCTCCTGGCAAATTTTTCCGATTAGAAACAAGGTAACATTCACTCCCTTCCAGGTATCTATTCATATCTCAATTCACCTGGAAAAGAATAGAAACAATGAGAACAAGGCAATGCAATGCCCATCTGTTTTCTAATGTAAAATGGATAAAGATCAGCATAAGGATCATTGAGATCCTTTATTGCTGCTCTTTGATGTTACCACTATCTGCGCAAAATATATCTCATGATCCTTTCAATAAAAAAACGGAAACAATGAAAACAAAAAAAGACACACTGCTAAAACTTTCAGGCAGTATGACTATTTCCAGCACAGTTAATTACACAAGCGGAATTCCCTACCGCCTTCCCCCCTTTTCCTGGACATTTTCCTGGTACCCGGTCCTTACTTTCAAAGGTATCACCATACCTACCAGGATCATCCTGGGAAAGCAGGATAGCTATTTTCATCAGCCTTTTAATCAAATAGGGATCAGCCCGCGCTATAAATGGATAACCTTGCACCTGGGCTACCGCAACCTGCACTTTTCACCTTTTACACTTGCAGGACATACATTCTTGGGGACTGGCTTGGAATTGAATCCCGGTAAATGGAAAATTGCTCTGATGTACGGCCGCTTGCGGAAAGCGATCGGAGAAGACCCTTTGCTCCCTTATCAAATTCAAGCCACATACAAACGATTAGGCTATGGCGGCAATATCGGCTATGGCAATAAAGATAATTTTATTGCCTTCAGCTTCTTCAGGGCCAGGGATGATACAGCCTCCCTGGAGAATAATACATTCAATACCAATAATCAATTAACGCCTTCAGACAACCTGGTGGCAGGCATACGATCAAAACAACAGGTCGGCAAAAAGAACAGTGCAATGAAATGGGTCTGGGAAACAGACTGGGCTGCGAGTGCTTACAATAGCGACTATAGGGCGCAAAGCATCGCTTCCGGTAAACTGGGATTATGGAAACCTTTCACAGGTTTGTTTCAACCTACGCACTCGATGCGCCTGGCTACAGCAGGTCAAATAGCCTTGACGTTAAAACAGAAAGACTACGCCACCATACTGCGCTATCGCCGCATAGATCCGGACTATAGATCCATGGGCGCCTACTATTTTCAGACAGATGTTGAAAGTATCACCCTTGAGCCTTCATGGAAAAGCTGCAAAAAGAAACTAAGCATCCAATCAACTCTTGGCTTTGAAAGAAATAACCTGGCGCAGCAAAGGAATGCCACTACAAAAAGAACGGTCGGCTCACTCAACCTTTCATTCAACCCAACTCCTAAATATGCACTGGATGTCCAAATAGCTAATTACGGATGTACACAACAAACAGGCAGAAATCCATTGAATGATACCATACGTATGGTCCAGGCCAATAGGAACATCTGCATCGTCAACCGTTATCTTTCTGCAAGTGAAACCAAAACACAATCATTGACGTTCATGCTGAACTACCAACTGGTGAGCGACCTCAACGCTTTTACTTCACCGGTAAATAATTCCCAGGTATTCAACCTGCAACTGGCCTACGACAAAGTGTTGATACCTGCAGGATTGACAATGAATACGTCAATACAACATACCACGTTGACCAATAATAGCGGCAGGAATACAATATCAGGCATCACCGGCAGCATGACCAAAAACCTGAAGGCAAATAAATTAAGCTACCACAAGGCTGTATCCATTTTCTTCACTTCTTTTCATCCCAATGGAACGGTTGTATCCAATGAGCAACGGTCAAAAATGTTAACACTGAATGCAGGTATACAGGATAAAATAAATAGGCATCACCAATGGAACATTGATGTGAATGGCCTTTTCAACTGGGCGCCGGCCAACCAGTCATTTTCTGAAATCACAGGCAGATTGGCCTATACATACCACTTCTGATTGCACTATAATTTCCAAACTCCAAACTCCAAACTCCAAACCCCAAACTTCAAACTCCAAACCCCTTCACCATTCACCATTCAATTGTTAACGGTGATCATCAACCGATGACTGCCTAAAATCTTACGACCATGCGCAAAGCAATATTTTTCATGTTCATGACATGGCAACTCTTAGCTGCTAATATTTCCTTGCAGGCACAAAGCATTGATCTGCCTGTCTTGATCCGGCCTCAAAACAAACAGGTGGTTACAAAATTGCAGGCACGTAACCTCGTTTTTAGTTGGCAACCTTCCATGAAGACCTTGCCCGGCGCTCTATACCTGTTCAGGTTGGTGGAAGTGAATCCCACCGACCGCGAACCCGGAGATGCCATGGAGTCAACCTCTGTGCCTTTATTGGAAAAAACCATCCTCGGTACCACCTTTTTGTATACACCCGATTTACCTGCCCTATCGCCAGGGAAGACATATGCCTGGCAAATAAGTGCAATAGGTCTCCGTGGACAAAAGCCGGCATTGGATAGTAAGACGACAAGCGAAGCTTATACCTTTTCAATAGATTCAGGTTATTACGATTACTGCACTTGCTCGGTTGGTAATACATCCATTCAGCGTACCAGTAAAAGTCCCAACTTCTTTACCTATCAGGGCACTGTCCAGGGCGGGTGCTCCGGAGATTATTACTGCCAGGGTACCAATCGTATAGAGTATTTGTGGCGGGTTGTTTCCGGTGCTGCCAACATCGAAGGTCCCGATAACGGCCCCACTGTGAACGTCGCTACAGCAGGCCCTGGCACCTTTACCATTGAATTGAAAGGAACTGTGGTATGCAACGACAGCAACAATTGCAGTACCACCACCACCTACACAGATACCTTTGCTTATGAACCCAAAACTTGCGATTGTAATGTGGATGTCGATTGTAAAAAGGTAATCGGACAGGGAAACCTGCGAACCTTTGAAGGCGTCCTGAATGGCGGCTGTACCGGCGTACACGGTATGGCCCCTCCTTATGATACCTGTGGCATTCAAAATGTCACCTGGTTTTGGCAGGTGATCGAAGGTGGTGATGTGGCCGAAATAGAAGGCGCCGACAACCAGCAAACCGTGAATGTGAAGATAAAAGGAACAGGCCCCTATCAAATGCGTGTGCAGGCAGATGTTACATGCAGCGATGGCTCCAAAACCTGTAACAGTTTTGACTATTGCTTTGATACGGCAAGGGTAGAGAAAAAATGCACCTTCGTTTATTCCGAAAGCAATCAGCCGGCTATGGTTGGTGGATTGTATAAAGTATTGAAGTCGGGCGATCTGGCAATGTTCAGTAAAGAACAGAACGTATCCGGGAATAACAAGATCAGGAGGGATGATTACATTGCTCTATTCGCTAAGGGAGAGGATTTTGATAAAGTAACCTTTGAATGCACCCCATCATACCAATGTGATGAGGCCCAAAAGAAAGGCACCAAAGATGTGCTCCTGGCAGGAAAGGTTCGGTTTGAATGGGAGATCCAGAATGGAGAGGGAAACTTCGTTAAGCTCGGTGCTCTGCCCGCAAATGTATCTAGTGATGTTGGTGACAGGGTGATCTTCCAACCTCCTTACGTGCCTTTGCCCGAGAACGGTCAGAAGAATTCCAAGACCACCACTATCTTTTTACGCACAATAGATGAAACTGGTACTGGGCAACTCCTGGATCAAAACACCTACGACAATATTACCATCACCACCTCCCGTTTTAAAAACTCCGATGAGGATTATTATACCATTGAGGTACAAAACACGAATCAAACCTATTTTGCCAAACCCAACCTCCAGGAAGATAATAATGGGGTTTGTAAAGCAACCTACAGCTGGGATAAACCGAACGACCTGAAAAGACCTACAATAAAACTGCCTCCGGTTCCCGATAACAATAAAATGGTCTTAGGTCAATGGATGGTTCTGGAAGCGAACAATCAAAATGAAACAGATGAACTGAAAATGGTTTGTGATGGCAAACAAACACAATGCGAGGAGGACGGTGGCAAAAAAGAATATCCTGATAACATTGAATGGACCTGGACAATCCAAAATGATGATGGTACAAAGGGTAGATTTATTGGAGGTAAAACAGGCCGTTATGTGATCTATGAAGCCCCCGACAGGATGCCACTGCCACGAATAAACGAGTTGTCTGTTGACATCGTTGTGAGCGTAAAGAACACAGGGGTTCAAAAGAACGATGTCACCTTTACATCGAGCCCGATCTCATTTAAAATCTTTAAGCCGGGCGTGCAACTACAATACCCACCTTTAACCTGGTTGCCGGAAGATGGCAATTCAGTGAGCTTGAAATCATCTTTACTGTATTTTGAAAATGGTATGTGGAAACCAGCACTGGCACATATGTCCCGCATCCATTTCTTTGAATTATTAAACGTTTCTAAAGAAAAAGGGATATGCTTGAATGATCCGCTGCCACGAAGGGCCAGGCAATGCCGTGACCTGTTACTGAAGAAAGAAGGTCATACGGAAGTATTCGAACGATCCAAAGACCCTGGCCCTTTCAATTGCAACAACAAGAAGTATTATGTGCATGCACGCTCTCAAAAACCAGCAAAGGAAGAAACAGTTAAAGTAAATTCTGAAGACTTTGGCTCCTATGGTTTCTTGCGCAGCTTTGCCAATATCAACCAGGGAGGAAAAGACAGCATTAAAGGAGAAACACCGGTCTATGAACCGGTGCCTATACCAGCGAATAAGTTGCCGCATCCTTTAGGTAGAGCGAAGAAGACGATCTATTCAGACAACCGCGTTACAATACCAAGAGATGTAGATGAAAACCACATAGCCGACAATGGTTGGACCACATTAGGAGGAGCACGAATACCCGACCCTCAAAATCCGAAGGTGGATAATGACAACCAGCTGCCGGGTGATGGCTTCAATGGGGATGGCCTGTCGAACTACGAAGAATACAGGGGATTTTATGTCAGCGGTAGTCACCTGCGCACCAACATCAATAATAAAGACCTGTTCGTTCACAATTCTGATGGTGCAAATTTAATAACCTTCCAAAGCGTGTTGTTGAGTCCAGCTGGAGAAAGGGTATATGTCCATGAGATCTATGAAGAGGAATACATTAGTAACGCCCGCCGTGAGATCAATTTCAATTGTAACCCTGACTTGCATCCTGATGGCACAAATGCTGGAGCTGCAGGAACTGCCCCTGTTCAGAAAGGTTTGTTCTTAAGAAATGCAATAGCTGTAGTGGTAGGCCTTAATGGGAATATTGAATCCCGGAATAATCGTCCGGCTCCCCCCAATTGGGTGCAACGTGTCAATATCTATCCGGCAAACATTACTGCTTTCTGCCTTAGAATGGGTTTAAACCTTCCAACCAAACTTAACCAGGTTACGGCTCACGAATTGTGCCATGCAATAAATATCTATCACCATGGCCGGGGTGTGAATGTACTAAACGGGCTAAGAAGCGGGGACATGCGTTGCATCATGAGGTATGATAACCGTTTACCTACAGTCCCCGGCTTCATCCCGGAACCCATAGGAAATATTCTATGCGATAGCAATTTGGGCACAGGTTATAATGCCCGGATACCATGTTCCCCTTTGGTGCCTGCCAGCAGGTGCTTCGGGAACGCTGATGTAAACAGGGGCTTTTGCATCCGTAAGATCAGGGTTTCCTGTACTCAATTCCCATATCCTCAGTACTAAATGCTCATATTCCAGTTATTAAAATCTATTGTATGAAAAAGCTGATGCTATTTACTGTTACCTGCCTATTGGAATTTGTGATAGCCAACCCTCAGGGCAGGTATTCAATTTCCTGCAGTGTTGCAGATGGAGATACGACCACTATTTATCACAACCAGCCTTTAGTGTTTTCTGTAAGTATTACGAATAAGGAGGCATATAAAAATTGGCAATGGAACATGGCCGCGGACGAATGGATACAGGAATTGGAAGCAAACTTCAAAGCAGGGAAATTATCGGAAGAAGATTATAATGAAGAAAAAGAAGTGGCTATCAAAGGGAAAAAAACAGGGAAGGCTGATACCCTGGGTACACTTGCGCATCCTTGGTACGAACAATTGAAATTCTATGTGTTCCAGGACGATAGCATTCAAAAGGAGGCATGGCCTGTGAGCAGGCTGGGAATAACGCCCAATGAAGCAGTTGCTGTATTGGATGAAAATGCAAATTATTTGCTTTATTGCCACATGCCTCCTGAAATGGTTTCTTTGATCAAACCTGGTAGTTATTCCATTAAGGTTTTGCTAGGCGACGTCCGGTCTAATCAGGTTAAAATAACTGTGCTACCTGGGGATATACCTCAACCTGTCTTGCAATCACCAGAAATGCAAATCCGGCTGGGACAATATTACTGGCTGGCAGGAAATGCCGATAAAGTATTCAGTTATGCAAATGCTGTCTTGCAAAAAGATACATCCAATCTGGAAGCACTCATTTTAAGGGGTGAAAGCCATATTCTAAAGGAAAACTATAAACTGGCTTTAACAGACTTTGAAAAAGCCCTGCAACTGCACAACAAGAAGTTTCCAAGCTTGTATGAACCTCCGGAATACCTGATCGGTACCATAGAATGGCTGCAACAAAAATGATAAGCTTAAATGAGCGGGTTTCCCCGCTCATTTTAACATCTTGATGACTAACTCTGAGGGTAACAATGAGTCCAATTTGCGTATATACCAATAAGGAAATCAAATCCAAAGTCATGAAAACACAAAATACACAACAGGAAATCATGCTGGTCTTGAACACTACCTTTTCTCAAAGAGAATGGTGCCCGGTAAATTCATCGAATAGCAAGCCTTTATCACAGGAAGAACGGCTAATAGAAGCTTGTTGGAATGGAATGCTCCCTGAACTGCTCCCGGAAATAATGAATCAGTCCTCAAATGGCAAAAAACTTTTCTTGTGGCATATTCGTCAAAGCAAATCTCTTTTCATGGAATTGGGTGAATCCCCAGTCTCTATAGAAAGACATTCATCAATAGATCCTCATTATTTCATTCAAAATGATTTAATGAACTAAATATCTGTCCCGGTGTCCAGCCCGTTTTTATTCCTTGCCCCCCGATCCGGCTCTATGAAAACGTTTACTCAACCAAAACAAATCCAGCCCAGAAGAATGGCGGATATTGCTCTTTCATCTTTAACTGTGCAGCATGCAAGGCATCCTTGGTAGATTGTCCATTGATCCAGTTCCTGTAAAACTGGGCCATTAATTCCTTGGTTTCCTTGTCAGGTACACGCCACAAACTCAGCACCATCTGTTTCACGCCTGCAAGCTTAAATGCCCGCTGCAAACCAATCACACCTTCATTACCTTGTAAATCGCCTAAAGCCGTTTCACATGCACTCAGCACCACCAGGTCTGTAGAACTCAGATCCAATTGTGCTATTTCATAAGCGGTCAGGATGCCATCTTCCCTGCCCGGCAGCGCGATCCCTCCCTTCCATGCATGATTGGCACCTGCCAATACCAAACCACTCCGGAACATTGGATTTTGCTGAATAGTAAAGACATTCCTGTGCTCCAAAGGAGATGCCGCATTCGCCCTCACTTCAGGTACAGGCAGAAAAAAGCCATGAGTCGCCAGGTGCAATACTTGTGGACTGTGCACATCTAAACGCTTAAACGCCTCTTCTGTAGCATTCGAACCACTAACCGGGAGCACCTGCACACCTCCATGCAACAATATCTTTTGTAGACTGTCTATTTCCTCCTTCGTTCCCGGCAATGAATTCCATTCCTTGCCCCCTCTTATTCTACGCGTATCAGATGCATAAAAATTAAAGGAACTAGCATTGCTATAGACGCCTGCTCTAACCTGCATAGTATCTGATGACTGTTGATAATCTATATTGCCCCAGGTATTGGCAATCTTGGGCTTTGCATTTCCTTCTGACGACAGGGCCAATGAACGGGTGCTGAGTAGTTGGTTCAATTGGTATTGGTCAATGAGCAAATGTGTGGAATCATACCGCAAAGCTTGGAAAGCCACACGATGCAGCAAACCGGTAGGCGCAAAATAAATGGTATTGATATTTTTGAGAGAAGGCTCTAAGGGTTTCCATATTAATTGGTAGAGCGAATCAGAAAAACTACTTTTTTCATCTTCAGAAACAATGATTCCCCGGTACAATTGATGAATGATTGCCTCTGCTCCATCTACGGAATCTAGGGCGTTTATAGAGGTGTCAGGCCTTAATAATCGTTGCAACTGTCTTTCTTCAAATAAGGGCACGAATACAACATTACTATCTGCAGGCGATATGATAAGCGCTGCATAAATGGTACTGTCCGTCCATTTTTTATGATACAATCCAAATCTTACAAATTCTATCGCAGCCTCACCTTTTGACAGGTGCTGCCTGATCTTTTTTACATCTGCCTGCTGTTTAAACAACAGGTTTCTAAAAGGTAAAGCGAGGCTGGACAATTCTTGCTCCATCTGGTTGGCAGTCTCTTGTAATTGATCGAGGTTGGGTACACGCCGGGAAATGGGCAGCAAAAGTTGCTTTCCAATAAAAGCTTTATACAAACGCCATTGATCAAATAATTGCAAAGCAACGCTGTCATTGCTTTTACGGATGCTATACAATACCTGCCGCTGGTTTTCCAATACCATTCCTTTAGAGATCAGCTCACTTGCATATAATTGTTGCAATTCTGGCTGTCCAGCTTTTTCCTGGGTATATAAGATCGAAGGAAGGTAATCAAACTGGTAAGCCTCTCTGTTGAGAAAGGCTAATTTGTCCTGCTCCGATAATGTAGAGTATGTTTGTGTCAATTGCTGAACCATGGTTGCATTAGCTTTATTGATAAAAGCCAACGCTTTTGCAACACTGTCCATCCTGGCATAAAGTAATCCCAGGCTATTCAGGTTGCTCACATAATCCGGGTGGTTTTCACCCAATACTCTTTTTCTGATGGCTAATGCCTTTTCATATAAGGACAGTGCATCCTGTTGATGACCTGTTTGCTCATATAAACTGGCCAGGTTATGTAAACTTTGAGCATAGTCAGGATGTTCCTCTCCCCAGACTTTCTTCCTGATCGCAACAGCCTGTACCAGCAAAGGCAAAGCTTTTTCATACGCACCTTTTGCCATATACAGCCCTGCAAGGTTATTCAATCCAACAGTGTAATCAGGGCTCTCTTTCACCAATGATTTTCTGACAGCTAAGGCTTGTTCATATAATTTCAAAGCTGTATCCGGGCGCCCCATACTTTCGTATAATCCGGCAAGGTTTTCCAAAGTAAGGATGTACTTGCTGTGCTTTTCTCCCAATACTTTTTTTAAGATAGGTAAAGCTTCCAGTAACAAGGGTACTGATTTATCCGGCTGCCCGATGCGCTCATATAAAATAGCAAGGTCATTTAAGGATGTAGCATAATCAGGATGATCTGCCATCCAGTTTTTTCGAATGTCTACAGCCTGTAGCAATAAGGAAAGCGCTACATCATATCTTCCTAAACTCTGGTAAAGATTGGCCAGGCTATTTAAACTGGAAGCATAATGAGGATGCTGCTCGCCCCAAACCGACCTTTGTATGTCTACAGCTTGCTCATACAACGGCAAAGCTTTATCATATTGCCCGATACGCACGTATAAACTTGCCAGGTTTTCCAATGTGGTCATATACCTGCTGTGCTTTTCTCCTGCAACCTTTTCTAAAATACCTAATGCCTGCTCATACAAAGGCAAGGCTTTATCATACTGCCCTATATGTTCATATAAAAAAGCCTGGTTGTGTAAACTGATGGCATAATCCAGGTGCTCTTCGCCATAAACCTCTTTTTTGACAGCTACAGCCTCGAGCATGAGCGGTATTGCTTGCTTATACTCACCCATGTACACATACACATTAGAAAGACCAATAAGGCTATTAGCGAATTCTGGATTTCCTGCCTTTTTTAATATAGCCAGTGCTTGTTCATATAAAGGCTTGGCCTTGTCTGCTTCTCCCATCTGGTAATAAGCATCAGCAAGACTATTCAAACTCTTGGCATAAGAAAAATGGGTCTTTCCAAAATAGGCCTCTTTGAGCGCTACTATAAATTTTCTGTATGCTGGTTCTTTAGTAACGAAGCCTTTATTAGGATATTGACTGGCCAGCATGGTAGCTGTATTCATGAATGCTTTTGCCTGTCTACCCAACTGATCCTTTGCACCGGCGTTCATGAGTTGTTCAAAAACGGCCCACTGTTCTTCTTCAGCAGCAACGATCAATGGAGTACAGCAGCCTTCTGCATCCAAAACATCGATCTTGGCTCCATGTTGTAAAAGGTATTGTACATTCTCTGTTCTTCCGTTGGCTGCTGCCCAAAACAAAGGTGTCCAGCTATCTTTTTTCCTGGTATAAGGATTATATCCTTTTTCATCCAATGGTAAATGAAGGGAATCTCCAAGGTATTGTAAGAGTGCAGGTGATTTTTTAGAGGCGGCAACGCCTTGTATATTACCAAAATAGCTGGCCCCCTGGTTAATGAAGATCACAACTGAATCACGAACTTTCAGATAATGCTGCACTAAATGCTTGACAATAGGTAAATCACAATAATAGGCAGCCCACATCAGTAGGGCAGTTCCATTACTGTCAGCTTTATAGGTACCTGCTGTATCTTTTACAAATTGCTGTTGTAATACCGTCAGATCGCAGTTTCGGATGGCTTGCTGTGTAATACTGTCTGGCTGTGCATTTGCCGGAAAGAGACAAAGAACCTTAAACACCAATAATAAGATCAGGAAACGCATAACAAATAAATTGAGATTTCTGCCCCAACCACCCACTGCCTACTTTCTGGATCTGGTTTCAAATAATACACTATAAATGCTGCCCTCCGAAGTGTTGACTTTTTCCATTCTGCCTTTTCTGGTTCCGATCTCAAAAGATTGATCTACCAGTTGTTCTAAAGAAGAGAGTTTGGCAGGTTCCTCCCCTCTCCTGACATTGACAATACCCTCCATATCGATCTCTGTTTTTGAAGTAAATACTTTAAAGATTTCCATTCCATAAGGAGGTGCAATAACGATGAACGGTCTCTGGAATAATTTTGATTGGCCAGCTTCAATTCTTAGATCCTGTGGATATATCTTCAACTGCTTGTTGGGAAATACCGGGTTTATAATTCCATCGGGCTGTAGATCCAGCACATTGAAATAAACAGGGTGACTACTTTTATTTTTGATCCACAAGGCTATAGTATCTCCCTCATTAAAAACGTAAGTGCCATATTTAATCTTTTGATCAATCGCAGCAGTATTTGCTTTCCTTTGAAGTACCGGCACCAGCCTTACTTCTGTATTCGTGTTGGGATCATTGAATTCAAGCCCCTGCAGGAATTTATACTGTGCATAACGCCGGAGCGCTTCTATCAATGCTGTATTTCCAGGATCACTATGTTGAACCGTCTTATACAACTTTCCAGTCGTTGCAAATTTTATGGAATCTTCTTCTGAACCTTTTACAATAATGAGCTCTGGTTCTCCTTCCCACGTAATAATGGGCAGTTCTTTTAGATTCTCTTTAAGCGATTTGGTATCAGTAAAGGAAATGAATTGAACGCCTATAGGATCCATGATGTAAACGGTTTCTGTGACAAATACCCAGGCGGATCCTTCCTGTTCAATACCTGCTTTTTTATCAAGTTGTACAATAGACCTGTAAAAACCAGCCTTTGTAACATAGCCTGAAGCGAGTGCCGTTGCCTTTGTTGGATCAAGCGTTCCGGAAGGATAAACGGTAACTTTAGCACCAGAATCCAATCCTACCAATTTTCCTGATTTTAAGGTCAGTTCTGTTCCTTTGATCTTTTCAATTTCTACAAAGGGCTTCTGTTGAACAAATTTTCCACCGAACAATTTACGGTCAATGCCATTGCCTTCCAGCACGGGGTATTGACCCGGCCTTTTTGCTTGCACGATTGCCTGGACCTTTGAAAACAAAGACCGGTAGGTAATTCCTGCATCCAGGTTTTCAAAAGCCTTGCAGATGGCATAGGTTAATGCACCCATGCCCTGGTTGGCATCATCAGTTACCTCGAAACTGGCTTCACTGGCTCTTGCTGCAGAAAAAACCACGTACGTTCCCCATCCTTCTTGCTTGGTTCCCGTTGAGATATTTTCCATAAAGACACCAGATGCATCTTTGGCCGCAAATCGATGGGCATCAAAACCAACGGATACAAATGGGGGTTCATTGCCACGAACTTTAGCTAACCCACGAGTGCCGCTACCCGAATGGCATAGATCCATAAATACGACAATATCACCATTGCTGCCTACTTTGTCACGGAGCTTGTCAATCAAGACCCCAAACTGGTCATCCCTGAAATAAGCTGCCTGTTCCTTAGTAAAGTCCCGTGAAAGTTCTGGCTTTATGGCATGATAAGTAACGATGGTTTCATCCAATCCATCAGTTTCATCGCCATTATCATCTTCTACCTGCTCACCATGTGTGGAAAAATGAATAACAGCGATATCTCCAGCCTTCGCCTTTTGGATCAAAGCCATCAAAGCCCTGGTAATACCAGGTGGCGTCACTTCCGACTCAGTAATAGTTTGGATGTTATTAGCTAAGAACCCCTGTTTCTGAAGAGCTGTTGTTATGTAAAAAACATCGCGGTTGCTGGAGAGTGCTGACCAGCCTCCTGCTGCAGGATAGTTGCTAATGGCAAATAGTAAAGCATATTTTGTCTGGGCAGATACGCTCTGTATGCTCATTAGCACGATTAAAATCATGAATATTGCCCAATGGTTGTTTTTCATAACAGCAGTTTGAGCCAACTCCTCATTAATTTCCAACGCCACTTAAATCTCTAATCCTAATCCGCCTGATTCAAACTATGCCTTGTTAATTCACCCATTAATTTTACCCCTTGATCCCGGTAAATACCAGCCTGCTTTTCAACAGCAAGCTTTCTGAGATAATTCAAAGCCTTATCTGGTTCTCCGCTCTTGATATAAGCTAACGACAGGTACCATAAAGTCTTTCCTTTGCTGAATGCATCTGGACTTCCGGCCAGGGCCTTTTCTAATTCCTGTATGGCAGTTGAAGCCCGGTTAATAGCTAAATAACTCAGGCCTTTAAAATAATGCATGTAAAAAGCAGCAAGAGCTTTATTGGTGTCGTTCCCCCTTGTCACTACATCCATGTTCACTTGTTCAAAGGCAGAAATAGCATCTTCATAATCACCACTTTCATAATGTTGATATGCAGTTTGTAAAGGACCTGCTTTACGAACCGGCAAAGTATCTGGTTTAAAGTTGCTGGCAAACAAGGCATCCAGTTTTCCAGCTTTTGGTCTATTCTGATGTACTTCTTCCTTAAGATTTTTCCCCGGTTTTACCTGGATAGATTCTTGTTGATGCTCCGGCTTTTCCACTACCACCCCAGGTTTATTTTGTTGATCGTCTATAGAAGGACTTTTTGAAATGGAATCTGTAATAGAAACGTCTGCTGAAGTATCAGAACTGCTATGTTCTGACGCTATTTCCGGTTTATTTTGATCACCTTGTCTAAACCAAATGGTTCCCAATATAATAAGTCCAATGATGCTTGCTGCAACCGCTATGCTTTTCCATAGCCGGACTCTTTTAACCTTTCCAAACACTACGCCGAATGGAATAACTGGAGTTGGCCCTTTTACAGGATACATGGTTACATTTTCTCCAGTTTCCCGCTCATGCTCATCTGGGAAATACCGTGTGCTGAGTTCATCCAGTGAACTTTTCAGTTCCCCTTCCTGGCTGCTATGTTTTGCACGCTCAGACATTTCCTTCTCGATAGTTTGATAGAGCTTGAAAACGGCATACAACTCCTCGTTTGAGGCCATTTCCGCCTCAAATTGCATTCGCTCTTCATGGTTCATTTTCCCGTTAAGGTAATCGCCTATTTTTTCTAACCATGTTTCATTCATATATCACCATTTCAAGAAATCAAACTTTGGAGATTGCTTTACCAATTGCATCAATTTAGACATGCATTCTGATTTTTTCTTACGGGCATAACCATAGGTAACCTTGAGTATCTGGGCTACCTCATCCATTGACTTTCCACTCCAGCTTAAGCGCAACAGTTGCTGGCAACTTTCCCCCAATTCAGAAAGCTTTTCATGGAGCAATTCCATTCTTTCCTGTTTCAACTGGCATTCTTCTGCAAGCAGAAAACAGTTTTCGCCAATATGATATTCCTCCGGGTCCGAATTTGTTACCCCCCCTGCTTTCCTTTTATTCAACTCTTTCAACCATTTATTTTTACAAACCACATATAGGAAGGCGTCTAAAGGGCAGGATAAAGTAAAATTCTGCGTTTTGGCTTTATGAAAGATAGACATTAAGGCTTCCTGGAAAATATCTGCGGCATCAGAAGAACTGCCATTATTTTGTAACACCATCCATTTGATCTTGCCTGAAAACTTTTGATACAACTCCTCTAACAAGGTGAAATCATTGTTGACCAACGCATCAATATATTTCTGGTCAGGATGGGGCATTGATACAATATTGAAACAAAGATATTATTTAGAAATAATTTAATGGGTCATAGCCGTATATGGTAAGTATACGCTTTCGCTATCTCCGCTCCCACCATCGCATTATTCCTGATCAAAGCAATATTTGCCTGCAGGCTTTCACCTTTGGAATGATCTGCAATGTATTTCAACAGGAATGGAGTGACTTCCTTACCCTTAATACCCAATTCCTCCGCCACCTTCAACGCTTCCTGTATATAAATTTCCATCTCCTCAGAAGGTACTTCCTCATCTTTTGGTATGGGATTGGCAATCAATACAGATCCTTTCAATCCCAATGCCCACTTCGTATGCATCAATGCAGCAATTTCCATAGTGGTATCCACCCTTAATGGAGAGGAAAACCCACTCTTCCGGGAATAAAAACTGGGAAATTCATCCGCTCCAATGGTCACTACAGGAATGCCCTTGGTCTCCAGGTATTCTAACGTCAATCCTACATCTAAGATTGACTTTACACCTGCAGATATAACCGCAACCGACGTTTGTGCCATTTCTGTCAAATCCGCAGAAATATCCATCGTTGTCTGGGCTGCTCTATGTACACCTCCTATCCCGCCGGTAACAAAAACTTTGATGCCTGCCAAAGAAGCAATACGCATGGTAGCAGCTACTGTGGTAGCACCAACAAGCTTTTGACTGATCACATAAGGCATATCGCGCAGACTAACTTTCCAGACATTCTTTGCTTTGCCTAGGTACTCAATCTGTTCCGGGGCTAATCCTACATGGCATTTGCCATGCATGATAGCGATTGTCGCAGGTATTGCACCACATTCTTTTACAATCGATTCAATATCCAATGCTGTTTGTACGTTTTGAGGATAGGGCATACCATGAGCTATAATGGTAGACTCCAACGCAACAACTGGCTTGCGTTCAGCTAAAGCTTGCTGCACTTCAGGATGTATTGAAAGAAATGAATTCATCCTTTAAGATAAAACTTAAAACAAAATTGAAGCAGGTGATTCAACTTTTATCTGGTATTTTTAATTTAGATAATGGAAGCTTAAATTAACATATGAAAAAGGCTATCCTGTTTGGCTGGTCATTACTAGCCATTTTGTTTTGCACCGCACAACAAGTAAAAAGTTACCAATCCCTCGATCCAAAGCAACCCATTGTGTTCGGAGGGAAATACATTGTGTATAAAGGTGATACGGTTACGCTCGGCCCCAAAGCATTTTTCATTGACGGTCAATTAACCGACGCACAGGCAGCCGGCCAGCCTTTTGTGTATAATTCAGTAAACAAGGCATTGGATCAACTCTCAAATGGTACGGAAGCTGCGCCCATGGTGTTGTACATTGCACCTTACGTTTATTGGATCGACAATCCGGATGATCCTGAAGTTCGGGTTTCAGAAAACGGCGAACCGCCTTACGGTAAGATCGTTAAATGTGATTGGTTGAAGTTTTATGGTTTATCCAGCAATGCCGGAAATGTGGTGCTTGCCTGCAACCGGGGACAAACGATTGGTGCTAAAGGCAATTTTACTATGTTCAAATTCATAGGTCAGGGCACAAGTTCCGAAAACATCACCTTCGGCAACTATTGTAACATTGACCTGGTATACCCGCTCCTGCCACAATTAAACAGGCCAAAAAGGGCCTCAGCAATCGTGCAGGCCCAATTGATTCATTGCAATGGTGACAAGATCCTGGCGCGTAATACCAGGTTTGTCAGCAGGCTCAATTTATGCCCCTTTGTAGGCGGTAAACGTGTTCTCTTTGATCGTTGTCACTTTGAATCGACAGATGATGCTTTATGCGGTACAGGTGTTTACCTGGACTGCTCTTTGGATTTTTATGCTTCCAAACCATTTTATAGTACCTCTGGTACCGGCGCTGTCTTTTTAAACTGCGACATCACATCTCACACCGGTGACAATCAACAATTTTTTACGAAAGCTAATGGCCAGGTTGCTGTTATAGATTCTCGTTTAACGACGCCCTCAGGCACCTACCTCGGCTGGAGAGATGTGGTCCCTGCTGAAACCCGTAACTATCAATTCAATGTTACGCAAAATGGCAAGCCTGCATTGATCAGCAAAAAAAATCCGGCTGCAACAGTGGAAATGGCCGGCAAACCTGTTTTGGATGCATATCGTTTCGAATACAATGGAAAAGTTATTTACAATACATACAATTTGCTTCAGGGTAATGACGACTGGGATCCGATGAATATCAGGGAAACCGTTTTGGCTGCTGCTAAAGAAAGCGGCAAATCGTATATTATGCAACCGGTACAACTACTCATTGCCCCTACCAGGATTTCACTGGAAACAACAAAGAATGATGTAACACTCACAGCACAGGTAGTGCGGTATGGCAACTACATTTTTACCGGGGATACGATAAAGTGGTCTGTTGCTCCTGATCAGAGATCCTTGGTCCGGTTGAAAATAAGTGAGAACGGTTCAACTTGCACTGTAACACCTACCAATTTAAATGACGACACTAGGCAGGTAGTAATTACAGCAACCACCGCTTCTGGTTTGCAGGCAGCAAGTGTATTAACAGTAGCCCCTTCAAAAATGGAAGCTCCTAAATTTAGTCTGGCACCTTCAATAGGCTTGATGAATAATGGCAAACTCCACGCAAATTATAAGCTGGATATGAGGTTTAAAGACCAGTCAGAGGTCACCTGGTACCGCTGCACCGACGCCAACGGCAGCTTCCCTGTAGAAGTGGCTGTATCAAGATTTGACACCCCCCTGCTCGCTTATACACTCTCACCCGGTGATATAGGATATTACATAAAAGTTTCTGTAGCGCCTAAACACCTTCGTTGCGATGCTGGCAATCCGGTGAGTTTTATCATGCAAACACCCATAAGCGCAAAAGATGTAAAAGCTACCTCAAAAATTTTATATACAGACTTTAAAAACCTCTCTACTAAAAACCAACCAAGGGTAATACCCGGATTCTGGACATGGGAACACTTTGAACCTGCCGGTAATGACCCCAGGTTTACGGCCAATAAGGAGAGTGATGCCTGGTATTATGGACAAGGCAGTGAGGGCGCTGCAAATATGTTTGGATTATTGCAAGGCAGGAGCGCAGCGATGCGATATACACCGGTTGGCGATAACTACGGTGACATGAAATTAACAATGACCGTGGCCCCTTTTAAAACTGCCGGACAAGGCTTTTCAGTGGCGCCTCTATACATGGATGTTCTGGTCAAGTTCGATACAAGATCAATGACAGGTTATGCTCTACGCTTTATACGTACAACTAAATACCACGATGCGGTCGACTGCATCATGGTTAAATATGAAAATGGACAGGTAACCAATATGAGTGAGCCTGTCTCCACTACAGCTTTCAAAACATCTTGCAAGATCACGGTAGAAGTAAAAGGCAATAAAATCCTTGCTGAGGCAACTACTTCCGCTCCCAATAGTACCGAAGCTGACAGGCCAGGTGTTTTCCCTGCAATTCAGATGGAAACAACAATTGTCCCAAATACATATGGTGGGTTTGGCATTCAATACAATGGCGGATCTCCAACACTTGTGAAAGATTTGAAAGTAGAATGGAAATAATACGGCTATGGCATCTTGCTCATGAATGTACTGGCAACTTTCTGCCCTGTATCACGTATTTTATAAGCAGAAGCCATAATTTGAAATAATGAAGGCCAAATACTTGAATATTTTTTGTTGGTTGCTATTCTTGGGCATTACAGCTGATGCACAAGTGCCATCTGGGGCCAATTGGCACCTTGTAAAAGAAGGAAACGGCATTAAAGTGTATACGGCTCCATCCCCTTCGGGATTTAAGTATATCAAAGTAAATGCAGAGCTGAACGGTACGCTGAACAAGGTGATTGAAGTGTTCCGTGATATTGCAAGTCAAAAAGATTGGGTTTTTAAAACCCGGAAAGCCAATCTGATCAAAAAAATAGATGACAACAACTTTATATATTACAACGAAACCTCTCTACCCTGGCCTGCAAGCGACCGGGATATAGCTATTCATATGAATCTGGAAGAAGGCCCTTCAAATCATGACCTTACCATTACCCAGAAAGAAGCTCCGGATGCCACACCTGTTAAAAAAGGCATCGTGCGGGTTCCCCATTTATCAGGAACTTGGAAATTCCGCAACACTGACAAAGGGAAGTTACATGCAGAGTACTACCTGGATATTGATCCTGGCGGTTCTTTGCCAGCCTGGATTGTCAACATGTTTTCTGCTAAAGGCCCCTATGAGACTTTTGTAAATCTTCAAAAAATGATCCGGGAGTAGAAGCAACCACTTATTTTTATCCTGATCATGCAGAGCTCTAAAACTTTTACAAAAGCCTATTTTAAAAAGCTGCCTTTAAGATTGATACTGCTGTTGATCTTTTTTATAGGAGCAGTTTTCTTATTAGGGTTGATTATTCATGAAGTAATCTGGGAAAAAGAAGAAGCCGTTGATAACTACATTTTCAATTTTCTTGCTGGTAATGTGATAACCCCCGGTCTAACTAACTTTATGAAAGTAGTTACCTACTTTGCATCATCAACTTTTTTGCAATTAGCATACGGATGCCTGGTATTGTTATACTTATTTCGAATGGATTACAAAAGAGCAGCTGAGATTGCCGTCATTGGCGGTGGAGGCTTCCTGGTTAATCACTTTATGAAACTTTCTTTTCAACGTAACCGCCCGTTAAATCCATTGGATGCCCCCCTCAGTAATTTCAGCTTTCCAAGTGGACATGCAACATCGGGCTTCATCTTCTATGGATTAATGGTATACCTGATATGGAAAGCAAACCTTCCTAAAACTTTTAAATACATAGCAGGTTCGGCGCTCATCTTATTTGCTTTATTAATTGGCTTTAGCAGAGTTTATCTCAGGATGCATTATCCAACTGATGTGGCGGCTGGATTCTGTGTAGGCTTTGCCTGGCTCTCTTTAAGTGTTTGGTTAATGGGAAAAATCAAGAAAAAGACGGACCAGGAACTCCAGGGCCAATAGCCTTCCCAATATTCAGAAACAATTACCTTGCACGTTTGTTGTATATGGCAAACGAAAGAGGTAATTTGAACAATAGTAGAAAAAGCAAAGATGAAAGACCCAAAGTGAAACTTTCAAAAGAATCACTGCGCGAAGTATTGGGCCTTTATACCTACTTAAAACCATACAAGGGTAAATTTATTGCAAGCCTGGTATTTATTGCCCTGTCAACATTTTCAACAAGCCTGTTCCCGCTGTTCCTGGGCAAAATGATCGATGCGGTGTCCCCGGGCGCTTCCATACCCGGCATGGGAGCAGGCAATATAGGCAACCAGGTAGGCTTCAACCTGAAGGACATTCACTGGAGTTTGAATACGACCCTCCTGCTCATTTTCCTTCAATTGAGTATCCAAACCGTATTTTCCTTTATGAGAGTGTATTTGCTGACAGAAGTGGGTGAAAGATCGCTTGCAGATATGCGCCGGGACGTGTATCGAAAGCTCCTCAGCATGCCAATGAGTTTCTTTACAGAAAAAAGAGTGGGCGAATTAAGCAACCGCATCTCCTCCGACCTGTCACAAATCCAGGATGCACTCTCCTATACACTGGCAGAGATGCTGAGAGGCATATTTACATTGATCATTGGGCTGGCCTTTATCTTTTGGATCAGCACAAAGTTGGCGTTGGTCATGCTTTCAATCGTGCCTCTGATCGCTGTATTGGCTGTACTGTTTGGCAAACGTATCCGCATGATGTCACGAAGGGCACAGGATCAACTGGCCGAAAGTGGTACCATAGTACAGGAGACATTCAGCGGCATTGCTGTTGTCAAGGCCTTTACCAACGAATTGTATGAAATTGGCCGTTATGTAAAAAGCATTTATTCGGTAGTAGATACTGCTATTTCCAACGCACGCTACAGAGGGGCCTTTATTTCCTTTATGATATTTAGCGTATTTGGTGCTATTGCTTTTGTAATGTGGTTTGGCGCACGCATGATCCAATCTGGTCAGCTCACCATCGGCTCATTGACCATGTTCGTCATTTTCTCCATGTTTGTAGGTGGCACCTTTGCCGGCTTTGCCGATATTTTCAGTCAGTTACAAAAAACATTGGGAGCCACTCAAAGCATCCGCGAAATTCTTCGCAGTGAAGGAGAAGCCGTGGAACTCGCTAAAGAGGAAGTGGAACCCCGATTTGTACTGCAGGGTGCCGTACGTTTCGAAAACATTGCATTTTCATACCCGGGAAGAAAAGACGTGCCCGTTTTGAAAGATATCTCACTCAGTGCTGCCAACGGTGAACAGATTGCTTTAGTAGGCCCCAGCGGTGCAGGCAAAAGCACATTGGCAAACCTATTACTACGCTTTTATGAACCGGATAGCGGTACTCTGTATTTTGATGAACGCCCGGCCAAATCATTTCCCCTTTCTCAATTACGCCGGCAAATGGCCTTTGTGCCCCAGGATGTGATATTATTTGGAGGAACGATTAAAGAAAACATAGCCTATGGCAAACCTTCCGCTACTGAAGCAGAAATAATCGATGCCGCCAAAAAAGCCAACGCTCATGATTTTATCATGAAATTCCCTGAAAAATATGAGACCATTGTGGGCGAGCGGGGCATCAAACTAAGTGGTGGCCAACGCCAGAGGATTGCAATAGCACGTGCCATCCTGAAAGATCCGGCCATACTGATACTCGATGAAGCTACTTCATCGCTGGACAGTGAAAGCGAACAACTGGTACAGGAAGCATTGGAAAACCTCATGAAAGGCCGCACATCATTTGTCATTGCGCACAGGCTATCTACTGTGCGCAATGCCGATAAGATCGTAGTGATCGATAAAGGCATCGTCAGCGAAATGGGTACACACCAGCAACTAATGAGTCAAAACGGGCTTTACCGCAAACTCAATGAAATGCAGTTCGAATTTGAAAACATTACCCAATCACCCCAAAGAATAAACACCGATTAATCGAAATAAAATAATACTGGCCCACAACTACCTTCCTTAACAATCAGTCATCCTCATCCTTTTCCTGTACTGGCTTTATAAAAGCTGCACGACGTGGACCAGGAAATGGAACATGACTGCCTTTTATGGCGTGCCACAATACCAGGTTAAACTCGAGGTCAGGTACAGCATCTTCCTTGGAAAAATCAAAACCTTCTGACCTCCGCTGCCATTCATTCATTACGATATTCACATCCTGTAAGTTGATATTTGAAGGCACAGACTGAAATGGGGCAAAATCGGGTTGGGACGTAAAAGAATTCCAAAGTGGTGTGGCAGCAGCATCGTACTGCGTCATAGGCGGAATACCCAATATCAATTCAATGGTCCTTAACATAGATGCAGATGAATACATCGTATGGTCAACAAACTTTCTTTTCACATAAGGACCTGCTAAATAAGCAGTACTTCGATGTGCATCCACATGGTCAGCGCCATTCTGTGCATCATCTTCTACAATCAATACCACACTTTCATTCCAGATAGGACTCTTGCTTAGATGTTCAATGAACAAACCAACTGCCAGGTCGTTATCAGCAACATGTGCAAATGGTGTGGGACGTCCTCTCCGCATGCCTTCAGTATGGTCGTTGAGGAATCGTATAGTGTTGAATTGTGGCACACGGTTAATGGCAACTAGAGAATCGAAATCCCTGCGCCACTGGCGAAAGCGGGCCGTATCCTTTTCTTGCATTTCATCCCAGCTATTAAATGTGGGACAATAATTATTTTGCAATACAGGGATCGTTGGTTTATAGCCCATCATAAATTCACCATAGGTTCTGAAACTTACACCAGATCTTTTGCAGGCATCCCAAATGAAGCCATTTTTATTGTTGGCAATTTTACGTCTCCCTTCTCCGTCATAATCTCCCCCACGGCCACCGTAAGAAGTTGGCCACGTTTTCTCAAGGTAATCAGTTGCATAAGCACCTAAACTCCAGTTATGCCCGTCCGCGCTCACTTCGGCATCAACATAAAAATTATCAAGTAATACAAATTCGTCAACAAGCTTATGTTGATTAGGTGTAATGTGCTTGCCAAACAACAGCAGGCTGGTATCTCCATTCCCTTGCGGAACATCTGCCAATACCTGGTCATAAGTCCTGTTTTCCTTGATGATATAAAAGACATATTTGATGGGACTTTTATCTCCCACCTTCATCGGGATGGGATTGTCCTGCTGGCCTTTGGCCTTCATTTCAGTTTCTTTTGTATAGGGCGTATTCCTGTATACTTCCCGCGAATAAAAGCTTAACTGCTGTTGTGAAGGTTCATCAATGATGCTCATGGTTCCTTTAAACAATCCACCAATATATTGAACGGACGGTGGCTTATTATTATCGGCTGTTCTATATTTTACTTCTTGTATTTTGCCAACCGGGTTTGGACCATACGGATTGGGTAATGAAGAGAACCCTTTTCCATTCGCAACAAATATTTTTCTACCGATCACTTTTACATTGGTTGGATACCAGCCTGTAGGAATATAGCCCAGTGATACACTGCTGCCGGGTTTTGTTACATCGAACACTGCCAGGCAATTGTTATCGGCATTGGCAATGTATAAACGCTTCCCATCTGCACTCAAGGCCAACCCATTTGTAGTTGAACCAACCGGAGCATCAGGGTATAATGCAGCATTGAGCACTTCAACAACACTCCGCTCCTTCCGGTTAATGATGGAAACAGAATTGTCATTGGCATTGGCCACAAACAGGTAATTTCCATTCTTTGAAAGAATGATATCGTTTGGATGGCTGCCTACTTTTACTGTGGCAGTTATTTCTTCTGTTGCAGTGTTCAGCACCAGGAGCTGGTCACAGCCCCAACAGGTAATGTAAAGCTCTTTTTGATCATTTGATAAAATACAGGAAAATGCTTCTGCTTCCAGTTTTATCTGCTTTTTGATTGACTTTGAAGGAAGATCAATAATATAGAGAGAATTATCTTCCTTGGTTACTACGTACATCGTTTGTGAAGCAGTGTTAATTTCAATACCGGCCGGAGAGATTTTATTAGGCCATTTCTTTCCCAAAACGAAACTGTCCGTAAGTATTAATTTTTTATTGATAATACTGTATTGCCAGATGATATTATCATTTCCTCCGGAAGCATATAGTTGTTTTCCATCGGCACTGAATTGTAAGCCATACCAGCTTCTAGAGATCACAACGCTGTCTAGCTGTTTTTCTGTTGCCGGATCAATAAGCTGAATGCTTTGTACACTCTGACCATTGTTCGTAACAGCCAGTAATTTGCCTTGACGGCTTACGGCCATATTCAACGGCAGATCCCCCAGTGGTAAAGACCTGCCAACATGGGAAATAGCCCAGCCGTTAGGTAATTCACTTCTTTTTAAATCAATATTTTGGCTGGTTTGTGCAGTTAATGATAAAGATATTGTAAGGAATAATAGAATAAATAATGGTTGAATGCTCATAAATACTGATTAAAAAACAAAGCTTAAAATTTATTTCGTATTTGCGGCGATTGTTTCAGCTAATTTACTGGATTTGAAACAGCTTGCTTTCTGATGGCCGGTGTGCTTCGTCCATCAGGGCTTCCAGTTCTTTTACTTGATCAGGATGGGAATTGGCTATATTATTTTGCTCACCCGGATCCTCAGAGAGATCGTACAATTCTGTACGTACTGGCTGTGCATTTTTGTAGAAGCGTATGGCTTTCCAGTTGCCTTTGCGGACTGCCTGTTTAAATCCCCCTTCATAAAACTCCCAATAGAGGTAGTTATTCTTCAATGTTTGTGGTTTATTGAGCAGCGTAGGCAGAAATGAATGGCCATCGGTCTGTGTAAGGCTTAGCCCTGTGATGTCAGCAAAAGTGGGCAGCACATCCCAAAAAGCACCAGTAAACACAGACGTACTATTCATTGCTACATGTTGAGGCCATTTAACAATAAAGGGAATGCGAATACCACCTTCGTAAAGGTCTCGTTTGATACCTTTCAAATTGCCACTGCTGTGGAATAACCCTGTGGCATCAGGCATTTTTCGTCCGCCTTCGATGTGCGTTCCGTTGTCGCTGGCAAATATCACGATGGTATTCTGCTCTAAACCGCTTTTTTTCAACTGTTGCAAAATGCTGCCAATATAATCGTCCATACTGGTAACCATTGCTGCGTATGCTGCTCTGGGTTGTGGCTGCGGACCATAATGCAAGCCTGGCGGCTGCGGCATTTCCGGCTCAAAGACACTCCTGGTCTTCTGCTGGTACATTTGCAGGTATCTCTGCGGCACTTTCAATTCTGCATGCGGAAGCGTATAGGCAACGTATAAAAAGAACGGGTGTTCCTTGTTCTGGCGGATAAAATCAATGGCTGAAGATGTAAACAATTCATTAAGGTAAGTGCCTGCCGGAACCCTTACTTTTTGACTGACCCCGTTAACCATCTTCCAAATAGAATCGCTCTGCTGGAAATGGCCTTCCTCATGATGCAGATGGCCCACGAAAAAATCCCACCCTTTCTTTTCAGGCGCACCTGTAGTGTTTTTTAAGCCAAGTCCCCACTTCCCTACCATGCCATTGACATACCCTTTTTGTTTTAAAAGTTGCGGTATAATGGAATCCTCAGCCCGTAACGGCAGTTCACCGTTCCCCCTGATGTAAGTATGACCAGTATGCTGACCTGTCATTAAACTGGCACGGGAAGGCGCGCACACAGTACTGCCGGCATAAAAGTTAGTAAACCGCATGCCTTCATTGGCCAGTTGGTCTATATGAGGCGTTTTGATCAATTGCTGACCATAACAACCCACATCTCCATAGCCTAAATCATCGGCTAGGAAAAAAATGATGTTGGGCAACGTACTGGTTTTCTTTTGGGCATAAACCGGTATTGAACAGAGGAGGGCAATTCCAATAATAAAAACAAGAAAACTTTTCATTACTAAGTACCTCGATACGGCTTTACGAAATGAATGATTTCATAAACATAAAAACTTGCCCTTATTATATGTTGTGCATACGTTTGCCCAAATTAAAAAAAGCCAGCCAAGGTCACACTCTGGAAAATCAATACAGCCTTTTCATTATATATTACTGGTTCAATAATAAACTAAATCCGTCTCAATGATTGCTGCATTAAAAGCATTGCAGGCCAGTTCAGCCTCCGCTTCACTCAAAAAGCCCCGGACTATTAATTGGTCATCATCAAAATAAGTATCTAAAATTCCGGTAACCATTTGAAAAAAAGCCAGATCTCTTGCACTCTGAAATTTTAGTGTTAGCATCACGTTTCGTTTGGTGTTCAGAAGTTGAAAACAAAATATATACCTAAACAGCAGAGTAAAATACTTTTTACAGTAAAATACGGGATAACCATTATTCCTCATTAACTTCAGGGAAACATTGCCAAATGATCCCGGAATTTCCCGTTGAATTTCAATTGAGCAACGGTACACATGTTTTAGTTAGAAAAACCAACGCTATGTTTGAATTTCATCTCACCAGGCGGAATGGGATGAAACACAATTTCAACTGGACAGATGCAGAAGGTATAACCGATGCTGAAACAGCCACAGCCCTGCCAAGGGAGTCATTCGCTCACGAAGAGTCAGAAGCCATTACCATCTTGCAGGAGATGCGCCAATAACAGGCATCCTAATATTCAACCATCCCACTTTCGCCCTCCATTTCCATGCTCACAATCTTTACTGGCCCTCCAACAAAATCAGGATAAACCCTGATCCCTTCCTCGATAATTTCTCGTGCCTTCTCTTTTGCATGCAAAGACATTTCCTCATCTGAAGGATGTCGCCCGCTTAAAAAAGACGTACTCCCGATTGCCCTCCAAAAACATTGCGCCTTTTCCTTCATCGTAGACGTATCCGCCTTCCAGGTATTCATAACAATCTTCATTGTTGATTCATCTATGATTCTATAGTCCAGTAAGTAAAGGGTGGGTATTTTTCCTACCCGTTTAATAATAACGATTTCTCCTCCGGAAGCACTGTATTTCTGGTATTGTCCAAAAACCTCGGGACTTCTCGCTTTCAGACCTGAAAAAAAATCCTTTAATGCATAAGGTAATTGAGCAAGTATCTCTTGAATCACCTGCTCCAAATCGGAATATTGTTGTAGAATACGATTGAGGATCGCATGTACGCTGAAGCTCCCGTCCCCTGACGAATCCAGTCCTGCAATAGCATAGAAATAATCATGAACCCGGTAAATCTTATCCATGGTTTCATTCTTCACAACACCCTCCGAACCAAGACTGGTCTTCTTACTATCAGCCGCCAAAACAATGTTATGGTCAGTAACCACAAGAACTAATATGGTAGCAAGCAAAGCTTCCAATGCCAACAGTTATTTTATTGAATATATGCATCATCTATCACCGCACACCACCATCATATACCTATCATCCATCATCTCCCCTTATTCCCCTACTCATTACTCATCCCATTCCCCATTCGTCATTCGAATCATTCCTCATACAACTCCAAAGGCAGTCCATCCGGATCCCTAAAGAAAGTAAAACGCTTCCCAGTATACTCATCTATCCGGATAGCTTCCACATCTACGCCCTTACCTTTAAGATAATCGACCCCTTTTTCTATATCACTGACCCTGAATGCAAGGTGCCTGAGTCCTGCAGCTTCAGGCTGTGAGGGCCTTGGCCGGGGATTAGGAAATGAAAAAAGTTCAATTACATAAGTACCATCCAAACAAAGATCTAATTTATACGACTGACGCTCAGCTCTAAACACTTCCTGCTTGATGGTAAAACCTAAAACATCTGTATAAAATACTTTTGACCGCTCATAATCCGAGCTGATGATGGCTATATGATGAATACCTTTTAAAAATTGCATACCACCAAATTAGTAAACTCCTCCGGATTCAATATGGCGTTTTCACAAAACACCAAAATCACCCTCTCCACCATAATTACAGGAGTACAATATTATTACTGCTTAACTTCATACTCTAAAGGACAAAAGGATGGAATTAGGCATCTACACATTTGCTGATATTGCCCCGGACCCGGTAACCGGAAAAACCATCTCTCCCCACCAACGCATCCGTAACCTCATGGAGGAAATCGAACTTGCAGACCAGCTGAATCTGGATGTATTTGCTGTGGGCGAACACCACCGACCTGATTATGCAGTATCAGCCCCTGCAGTTATTTTGGGAGCCGCTGCAGAAAGAACAAACAACATCAAACTTTCAAGTGCGGTTACAGTTCTGAGTTCTGATGATCCTGTTCGTGTTTTCCAGTCGTTTGCTACAGTAGACCTCCTCTCAAGAGGCCGCGCAGAAATAATGGCTGGCAGAGGTTCCTTTATAGAATCATTTCCCTTGTTCGGCTATAACCTCAACGACTATGATGAGCTGTTTACTGAAAAATTAAAGATGCTCATAAAGCTCAATGCAAATGAAAAGATCACATGGGCTGGAAAACATACCCAGTCTATAAGCGATATGGGTGTTTATCCCCGCCCTTACCAGGAACAATTGCCCATATGGGTAGCAGTTGGCGGCACTCCGGAATCGGTTGTGCGGGCAGCAGAGTATGGACTGCCCATGGCACTGGCGATCATTGGTGGCATGCCTGCCCGCTTTGTACCTTATGCACAATTATACCGCCAGATGTATCAAAAAGCTGGTCATGATTTGAATAAACTGCAACTCGGCATTAACTCACATACTTATATAGCCGATAATTCACAGCAGGCTGAAGAAGAGTTTTATCCCTCCTATGCAGATGTAATCAACCGCATTGGAAAAGAAAGAGGCTGGCCTTCAACCAATAAACAACAATTCCATAAATCTATAAATCAGCAGGGATCCTTGATAGTTGGAAGCCCTCAACAGGTAATTGATAAAATATTATTTGAACATGAATTGTTTGGCCATACCCGGTTCCTGGCCCAAATGAGTATGGGAGCAATGCCGCACGATAAGATCATGCATGCTATTGAATTGCTGGGAACCAAAGTAGCCCCTGTGGTAAAAAAAGCTACGGAAATAAATCAACAACCTAACGCCCTTAAAAGATAAGAACCATGGAACAATCAAAAGAGCTCAATCAAAAAGCCAACTTGCTCCGCAAGTGGTCACTTATTGCTACAACAGAAGCAGGATCAGGTCATCCAACGTCATGTATGTCTGCGGCAGACTTTACTGCTGTGCTATTCGACAAGTACTTTACCTACGACCTTTCTAATCCTTTGAATTTGTATAATGACAGGTTTGTTCTTTCGAAAGGCCATGCAGCGCCTCTGCTGTATGCTTTGTTTGCCTTGTCTGGCGCTTACCCGCTGGAAGAATTGAAAACATTACGCAAGTTTGGCAGTAAACTGGAAGGGCATCCTGTTCCTAACTTTAAGTACACAGAAGCAGCTACCGGCTCGCTTGGACAAGGATTATCTGTAGGCGCAGGACTGGCACTGATTTCGAAACGCGAGGGCCTTCCAAATAAAACTTATGTGATCACGGGTGATGGTGAATTGGCAGAAGGACAGATATGGGAAGCAGCCAACTTTGCGGCTCATGAAAAGCTGGATAATCTGATTGCTATATTGGATATCAATCGATTAGCTCAAAGTCAGGAGACCATGTTTGGGCACAATATAGAAAAGTATATCAACCGGTTCAGGGCTTTCGACTTTGAAGTAATACCCATTGATGGGCACAACTTCGAAGAGATTGATACAGCACTTGCCCAGGCAACAAAAAACACCTCAGGAAAACCAGTTGCGATCATTGCAAAAACCTTTAAGGGTAAAGGTGTTTCATTCCTGGAAAACAAGGATAACTGGCATGGTAAAGCATTGAATAAAGAAGAATTGCAAAAAGCCCTGGCGGAATTAGGAGAACTTGATGATAACCTGAGGTTTGACTTAAGAAAACCTGAACGCTCAATATTCCCGGCAGACCACACCCCCACTCAAAATACAGATCTTTCTTTTGATGCAGGAAAAGAGTATGCAACAAGAGAAGTATTTGGCGAGGTACTGGTGAAACTGGGTGAGAAAAACAAGGATATTTATGCGCTTGACGGCGATGTCATGAATTCTACTTTCACAGAACCATTTAAAAAGGCGTATCCCGAACGTTTTGTTGAATCTTATATAGCTGAACAAAACATGGTGTCTGTAGCTGCAGGCTTGTCGCGGTTAGGGAAAGTGCCTTTTGTGGCTACCTTTGCAGCCTTCCTGACAAGAGCTGCTGACCAAATCAGGATGGCGAGAGTTTCGGAAGCAAATATTAAATTCATAGGCTCCCATGTAGGCGTTTCCATCGGAGAAGATGGTCCCTCACAAATGGGCCTGGAAGACGTTGCTTTATTTAGCGCCTTGCCAGACTCAATCGTGCTGCAACCGGCAGACGCAGTATCTACAGCTAAGTTAATTCCACTGATCGTTACCCATAAAGGTTTTGCATACATGCGTACGCTGCGGCCTAAAACCCCATTGTTCTATAAAAACGAGGAAGAGTTCACCATAGGTGGTTCTAAAATATTAAGACAGTCAGGTAATGATCAGTTAACTGTTGTGGCCACAGGTATAACAGTTGTTGAAGCGCTGAAAGCTGCAGATGAATTACAAAAGGAAAACATCAGCATCCGTGTGGTAGACTGTTACTCTATAAAACCTATAGATGTAACTACGCTGAAAAAATGTTTGCAGGAAACAAGTAAAAAAATCTTGGTAACAGTCGAAGACCATTTTGAACACGGCGGTATGGGAGATTTCGCAGCAGCAGCTATTGAAGGAGAAGATGGAATGGTAATCAAAATGGCAGTCAGCAAAATCTCACAATCCGGTACCAAAGACCAGTTAATGGACGACGCCGGTATCAATGCCGCCCACATCATTTCCAAAGTAAAACAAGCGCTCACCTGATAACCGCACATAAAAAGAGTGATCAGTTTTGAGTATCCCTACTTACCACTGATCACTCATCTCTCTCTTCAACCATCTATCACCACAAATTTCTTTGTTCTCAATTTCTTTGCTCCCAATCCCCTCTTTCTAATACCATCTATCATCTACCACCCCATTCGTCATTCCCTCCATTCCCTACTTCCTTTGGCCACAAATGCAATGCCGAAGATGTAACAATTGAATAAAACACACAACACCTTACAAGGTTACATAAACAACATCACCTGGCTGGTAAGCCTGTCTCGAATTCACCAGAATAGAATTATCTCCGATTCTTATGGCCATTTCATAATGGCTACCCATAAAATTCACTCTATTCACTTTTCCTTCTACACCTTTACTATCATCAGGAACAATAACAAATCGCTCAGGCCTTAAAAAACCGTAAAAATCATTCATGCTCACATCCGAGTAATCAGATAAGGAAAGAGCTAGGTCAAGAGATACTACGTTGTACCTGCCAAATAAAGCAGCTACATATTCATCGACAGGTTCGTGATAAACAGTAATCGGGCAGCCTTGCTGAATGATACGCCCCTCATGTAATACAATAACTTCATCTGCCCACGGCAACATATCATGAGGATCATGCGATACCAGTATACAACTGATGTTCAGCTTTTCACCAATATCATTGACTACATTTTTAAGAATACTGGTATGAATAGCATCAAGGTTGGAATATGGTTCATCAAGAACCAAAAGTTTTGGAGAAGTGACCAGCAATCGGGCCAATGAGATCCTCTGTCTTTCCCCGCCCGACAATTGGTGGGTCCAACGTTTCAATAGATGATCAATTCTGCAAACTTCGTAGATTTTATTAGCTTCCTCTTCACCAAGAAGGTTGGCCATTTGCAGGATTTCCTCTACACGATAATGATTTCTTAATTCAAAATGCTGCGATAAATAAGCAATACGATGGTGCCCCGGGATCAGTTTTTCAAAAGGACCTGTAACCCTGGTCCCTTCGAACAAAACCTCACCCGCATCTGGCTGTTCCAGCCCTGCAATGATCTTCAACAGCGTGGTTTTACCAGAACCTGTAGCTCCGGCAATAGCAATTTTCTGAAATTCTTTTTGTTTGAAACTGATGTTTTCGAGCAGGAATGCATCATCTATTTGCCTGCTGATCTGGGACACCTCTAAAAAACTCATGAGCTCAAAATTATCTGACTGCGTTCCAATTTCGTGTTTTGGAAACAAGTTATTTATACAAACATAGTTCGGTTTATTTAATTACGCACCCTGCGTTTTCTTTCTTTCTCAGATGATTCTGCCACTGCCACCATACTTCTTACAGGTTGTGAAATGGATTCTACGGAAGCAAAGGGCACCTGAACCAACTTACCATCAGGCATTTCTGCAATATATCCCACCAGGTTTGCGGCCAAAGGTATCAATAAGGTGTTTGCCTGTAACATATTACTACCATTAGCTATTTTTTGGGTTTTGCTGACGCGCAAATAATTGGTCATGTTTTTATCTGGAACTGCAGGTGCCGTTTTTACCGTTGGATTGACAAATGGAAACGGATCAATAGGACCGCCACTGGTATAAACGCCAAAATGAAGGTGAGATGCTGTATGCTTTGCATTGCCTGTATTACCCACAAGACCTAATGTTTCTCCTTTCTTGACCTCTTGCCCTTCTCTTACCAATTGCTTATCAAGGTGGGCATAATAAAGGGTTATATTTTTATCAGGAAGTTTCAGCCAGACCACTTTACCTCCTAAACCTCCTTCCTTTACGCCAGTAACGATGCCATCTGCTGCCGCAACAACCGGGGTACGCTTTGGAGCAAAAATATCAATGCCTTCATGCTGGCGGTTTCCACCACCCCTGCTGGCACCCCAAAAACTTCCGGTTTTTACTTTGTTGCCGCTTACAGGAAAACCTATGGAAGGACCTATCGAAGCAGACAAACTATACGCACCTGAGCGGAAGAGCTCAGGCTGCAGTCGTACAATGTAATTTCCTGCTTCTTCAACATAATAACTGAATTGCGACCTGATCGTATCAGCAGAATAGACAAGGGAAGTCCCTTCACCTTCCTGTTTGAAAATATCAACATAAAGAGTAAACGGCACACTGCTCCTCTTGGTCAGCATAAAATTGAGTTGTTCACCATGCCTGGCATTAAACTTTAATCCAAGCGCACGGGGTCTGTCACTCCCAAAATACCCATTTTGCCGGTATGGAAGCTCCACTACTTGTGCGTCCTCAAGGGCAGTTTTGGAAGCAGCCAGCCATTGCCGGCCTTCCGGCGTCTCTTCCATGTCTGTTTTATCCAGCTTTTTAACATATTCTTCGTGCGGCGATTTTCTGCCAAAAATACCTGTGGGCTTACAACCAGGACCAACGGCGGCTAATAAGAAAAGGGCAGCTATAGTATTTCTCATAATAATGGCTGCCATCAGCAAAAAAAAAGCCGGAAATTCAGAAAAGAACGATAAGACGCCCTCAAATATGGATCAACATACCGCTTACGTTCCCAACATTTTACATTTTAAATTTTATAGGCTCCATTTAACATTTCTTCTGGTATAATTTTTTAATATAACTATATAAACAAACAATGGATACCACTCCTGTTTGGAAGACTAATGCACAGGAAATATTCTTTCCTTCACTTGCTAATGACATCACTGTTGATGTTGCTATTGTTGGCGGTGGCATTACAGGTATTACTGCAGCCTATCTGCTTTCCAGCGCTGGAAAAAGAGTGGTAGTATTGGAATCCGGGAAAATCGCAAATGGTTCTACAGGCCATTCCACAGGAAACCTGTATGCACCGGTCGGTAATGATGGTCTCCACTCACTAAAATCAAAGTGGAGCGAGGATGTTATGCGCCAGGTCGTAACTTCCAGGGCTGAAGCTGTTGACTTTATTGAGGCAACAATAAATGAATTGAATATCGAATGTGATTTCAAACGGGTACCGTGGTGCCTGTTCGCAGAAAAAAGTGGCAATAAATCCTATGTGGAAGCAGAACGCAAAATGGCTGAAAAGGCTGGCCTGACCATTTCAAACGAGGTGCCTTTAAATTTACCTGTTGAAACAGGCTTTTCCATTCTCAACCAGGCTCAGTTCAATCCTTTACAATACACTTCTTCCCTGGCTCAGAAAATTCAATCGGACAACTGCCAGGTCTATGATTTCACCAAAGTTACCAATGTCAAAGAAGGCGAAACCTGCACCGTCGAAACCAATGGCGGAACCGTAACGGCCTCACAGGTGATCATGGCTACGCATACTCCAAAAGGAATTTATCTGGTTCATACGTCAATGGAACCTTACAGGGAATATGCAGTTGCCGTGATTTTGAACAGCGATTACCCTCCGCCCGGTATCTTTTGGAATATGTTAAGCACGCAGCACTACTCGCTCCGCACATATGACACTCCTGACGGAAGAATGCTGATAGTTATAGGTGAAAGCCACAAAGTAGGTACCAGGGAATGGAACAATGAATGCTTTCAAAAACTGGAAGGCTTCCTGAGGAGAAAATTTGATGTAGCGTCTATAGAATATAAATGGTCTGCACAGCAATATAGATCCTCAGATGGTTTACCGCATATTGGCATAAGTACCGGAAATAAAAAAACCTATATTGCTACTGGCTTTGCCGCAGATGGACTAACCTACGGCACATTGGCCGCAATGATCATTTCCGACCAAATTCTTGAAAGAGAAAATAAATGGAGCAATACCTATAAAGCTGGACGTCTTACGCCTGTTGCTTCCTTTACGAATTTTGTAAAGGAAAATGTAAGCGTCGGCTTCCATTTGGTAAAAGACCATCTGACTAAAAAAGAGGCCGAACAGTTTGATCAGGTACGATCCAAAGAAGGCAAGATCATGACGGTAGATGGTAAAAAATGTGCCGTACACCGCGATGAAGAAGGCAACCTCCATGTAGTTTCTGCCATTTGCACCCACTTAGGCTGCGTGGTACACTGGAACTGGAACGAGCAATCCTGGGATTGCCCCTGCCATGGCAGCCGTTTTACCGTCGACGGCGAAGTCATTGAGGGACCCGCCATAGCCTCATTGAAAAAAATAACGATTACTACCGAATCCCGCTAGTAACAACGATACGCCATACGATCATCCCTCCTCATTCACCAATAACTCATCAATTATTAATAAATAATTTTTAATCACTCGTTGTTCCTCATCATCCTAACAGAAAATCCAACGCATCCTCCTTCCCAATTTCTCTCTTCAATGTGTTCCCCTGTTCATCACTCTGAAACAACACGCCTGGTACATCTCCTAAGTACTGAAGTATCCCCTTCGAATACTTCAATGCCGTACCTTCAGGCAAACCTACTACAGGTACACCAGGATTCATTTTTATAAACTCTTCCAACCGTTGATCCCTTGTTTCACCATGAAAACTTTCAGGCTTTTGATTGAGATAATGCGGGTTGAGCTGGAAAGGCAGTAATCCTAATGCCGAAAAGCTCTGGGGCTGTATGATAGGCATGTCATTCGTGGTTCCAATAGTTAACCCGGTAAGATTTGCTCCGGCACTCCAGCCAACATAAGGCATTCCATTCTTAACCCGGTCACGTATAACATTGAATAATCCTGATTGATATAGATCATGTAGCAACTTAAAAGTATTACCGCCACCAACCATGATGACATCAGATCCTTCCAAAACCTGTTCTCCGCCATCTTCTTGCACAACCTGTATTTCTAAAGGTAAGTGGGACAAGCCCTGGCGCACCATGGAACCATATTGCTCATAATCTCTGTCCACTGATGCAAACGGAATAAATGCGACCTTCAATATTCGAGCACCGAGGAAATCTTGAATAAGGGGTGCCGCATGTTCTAAATACCCGCTGTTCCCGGCACGCGAACTACTTATTGCCAATAAACTGACCATACAATAATAACTGTTGGATGCCAAAGGTATAATTGTATGATCAATATAAGCTTTCTTGATTATATCCGTCATTTGTTTTCTTGAGGATGTTGATGGAACTTTATTAACTTATAAAAACAAAATTCTTTTGTATGGAAAACGAAAACTTTGTCGAAAATCTGGCGACTCCATTAAGTCATAATGCATCTGTGAAATCTGTATTTGGAGAACCGATTGAGACACAAGGAAAAACAATTATTCCTGTAGCACAAGTTGGTTATGGGTTTGGAGGTGGCTTTGGTCAGAAACATAAGAATCAATCTGAAAAGGATCCTTTAAACAATGAAAAAGGAGCAGGCGGTGGCGGTGGTTTATTTGCAAGAGCAAAAGGCGTATATGAAGTGACGCCACAGACAACCAGGTTCATTCCAGCGGTAAATTGGAGCCATTTAATGATTGCTGCTTTGGCTGGTTTTTTCATTAGGGGGTGGCTGACCAAAAGGTAAAACTAAAGGGTCATCTATATTTTCATCTCTAAACAACTTCCAGGACATGCCTGGCATGCATTTTTATGTTTTTTTCGGAACTTTGTTGTTATGAAAATCTCCTTTGGAGTATTGCTTGCTATATTTTTCGTACTAGGCACAAAAGCACAGGAAACGAAAGATACGGTCCTCATTTTTTTTCCTTTTGACCAGTCAACCCTTACCCACTCTGCCCGTAGAACATTGGACTCATTGATTACTGCTTTCAGGAACAATCCTCCTTCAGCACAACTGGCAATATATGGCCACTGCGATAGCTTGGGGTCGAATGCTTATAACGATAAACTCTCCAATGAAAGAAGCAATGTTGTGCATAACTACTTGCTGAATCACGGTCTTACAAAAACAGCAATCAGCGAGGTGCAAGGTCACGGAGAAAATAGGCCCCTGAACGACAATAGCACACCGGAAGAGCAACAAATAAATAGAAGGGTCGAATTAATATGGCCCTCAAAGAACGAGCAATCCAATGCCCACATAACAGCAAAGGATACTGTCATTGAGTTTTCTAAAGAAGTGGTAGATACAGTAAAAGAAGGACAAACCCTGCGCCTCCGGAATATTAACTTTTATGGCGGAAGTCACCAGTTCTTACCAGAGGCAAAACCAGCGCTTGATGAATTACTGGACGCCATGAAACGCTACCCGGAACTGGAAATTGAGATCCTTGGCCACATTTGTTGTCTGCATGGAACAGGCACTGACGGTGTAGATTTCGATGCGGGTGATAGGAACCTTTCCATCAATAGAGCCAGGGCCGTCTATGACTATCTGATCGAAAATGGTATCGATAAAAACCGGATGACTTATAAAGGTCTTGCTGCAACTATACCTTTGGTATATCCGGAATATTCGGAAGCCGACCGTACTTTAAACCGGAGAGTAGAAATAAAAATTGTGAAAAGATAGCTTGTATAACATAGCTGCATCATCAGTCCTGGAATTTACAACCACTGTTTTCACAATTTCTGCTTTATTTTCGCCCCGCTCGTAAAAACGGTGGAATAGTAAAAGACTGCTCATGGATGATCTTCAACCTGAATTAAGAACGGTCGACATAACACGCTATGTAACCCCTCTTCGTGAAGGTGGTTCTCTGCCCGCTATAGTGGAAGCAGATGATAGCTTTTTATATGTACTCAAGTTCCGCGGAGCAGGCCAGGGCATCAAAGCCTTGATTGCTGAACTGATCGGCGGGGAAATTGCACGGGCAATAGGTCTAAGGGTACCTGAAATTGTGTTTGCTACAGTTGATCCTGCTTTTGGCAGAACAGAACCGGACGAGGAGATCCAGGACTTACTGAAAGCAAGTGAAGGTCTGAACCTGGCATTGCACTACCTCTCGGGGGCTATCACCTTCGACCCTGTAGTTACCAGGATTGATGCAACTCTGGCTTCCAAAATTGTATGGCTCGACTGTCTGATCACGAATGTGGACCGCACCTGTCGTAATACCAATATGCTCATGTGGTATAAAGAACTTTGGCTCATCGATCATGGTGCCTCTCTCTATTTTCACCATGCGCCACAAAACTGGGAAGAACATTCCCGCCGTCCTTTTACTGCAGTAAAAGATCATGTACTACTGCCATGGGCCAGCGAATTAGAAACAGTAAATGAATCTTTACTATCTATTCTGACACCTCAGCGCATCCGCTCTATTGTATCATTGATTCCGGATGAGTGGGGTGAAAAAGCATTTGGAAAAGCAGAGGAAGCCCGCAACATCTATGAACATTTTTTATCCAATCGTTTATCCATTACTGAAAATCTGATAAAAGAAGCACAACATGCAAGAAAAGCACTTATTTGAATACGCTGTCATCCGCGTTGTGCCAAGGGTTGAGCGGGAAGAATTTATGAACGTTGGCATTATTCTTTACTGCAAGAAACCCAGGTTCTTACAATGCCTGTTCCATTTGAACAGTGAACGGCTCCAGGCCTTTAGCCCAGCTTTGGATATTAGCGAGGTGGAACAGTACCTTCATTCCATAGAAAGAATTTGTGCAGGATCAAAAGATGCCGGCCCCATCGGCAAGCTCGACGTAGCATCACGCTTCCGTTGGCTAACAGCCACCCGTAGCACCGTAGTCCAAACGTCCAAAGTGCATCCGGGTTTCTCTACCGACCCAAAGGAAACCTTACAACACTTATATGGGCAGTTGGTGCTATAGGCAAGCTATTTTATAAGTTGCTTCCCTTTATATCATTATATGAGATTCCTACCCTTCCCAAAGCCCTTCCTCAATTACTTCCAACAAATTCTGATCAGGATCATGAAAATAGAAGGACCGCAAACCGCCTTTCCACTCATGCTCATGCAGAATTTGAATACCTGATTCCTTTAACTTTTTAAGTGCTATTGGATATTCATCCCGGGCTACCTCAAACGCAAAATGGATACAACCCGAAGCACCATGCGGAGGCAACTCCTTTTCCTGTAAAGTCTGCGCCGCAATAAAACAAAGCAATACCGATTCTCCGGCCCTGAAAAACACATGCCGGTTTTCAACAAGCGAAATCAATGGCAATCCTAAAAGATCGGTATAAAATGCCTTGGTCCTGTGCAAGTCCGTTACATAAATGCAGGTTTCTTTGATCCGGCTGATGTTCATACTTGTAAGTTAGCACCATGCCGGTAATCTGAAGGCGACAATCCAACTTCTTTTTTGAAAAACTTGCCAAACGTGGATTGGTCAGGGAAGTTTAAAAGATTCCCTACCTGCTGAATAGTTAAACTGGGATCTTTCAACAACGCCTGCGCTTCTACTGCAACAGCGGCATCGATCCATTCACCTGCCGACTTACCCGTTACATATTTAACTGTTTCAGTCAAATATTTGGGCGTTACAAACATCTGGTCAGCATAAAACCGTACACCCCGCTCCTGCTTAAAATGACGGAACAACAGGTTATGAAACTGCCTGTTCAACTCCTCCTTTCTGGAAAGCTTTTTCTGTACCACCTGGAAATGCTTTTGATAGATAGCTTCAAAATCATGTAGCAATACCACAAGCAGGTTCCCTGTTATCTCTTTTCTGAAGGGATGACTCACCTCTTGGAACCTTCGCCAGATATAGATAAACAATTCTTTGAGCTGGTTAGCCTCAGATACATCCAGGTGCACCACCGGGATCGCATTCACATTGGAAAACTGGAAAGTATCCAGGATATGAGGATTGATATAATTGGCCGCAAGAAATCGCTTGGAAAAAACTATAAACCTGCATAAGAAATCTTCGCTCGTTTGAATCACGCGTAAAACTTGGTGTGGCGTAGTAATGATCATGGAATTCGCACCACCCTCATATACATTCAGGTTTACCTCCATCTTGGCCGTACCCCTGGAACAAATCCCAATGCTGTAACCATCAATGTGCATCGGCAAATCATGAATGCGCAGGAAATTTTGCTCATCCGAAACCAAAAAATCATTTGTGCTCCAGTCAAGCTGATAAATCTCTTTAATGTTTGCTATAGTAGTTTCTGTAAGCCTCGAAACAGCCATAACCAAAAATAACAACTAACCACCACTACCAATTCATTAATCCAAAATCCTATTATCCCACCCTCCACCACTCAGTACCCATAACATCCCTTTTTGACCAACATATCCGAAAAACTGACCTAAATACAGCCCCCTACTTTTTCACCTTTGGCATCTGATTCAAGACCTCCAAAAAATGAATATAAAAGATTACAGGTTTGTTTTTCTATTTCTATTGATGACGACCATCGCACATGCACAGCAATTTGATGAAGCCTTCAGGCACCTGGTCGAAAGTGCTTATGAAAAAAATGACTCTATCAAAGTCAATAACATTCGCATCCAACAGGCAAAAATTGACGAACAAACTACCCGTTATAATTATTTACCCCGATTGTCAGGCAACGCAACCTACACCCGGTTGAACGATGATATCATCTTTCCACAAAACCTTCAGGCTTTATTGTTAGGTGCACAGAGAGTTTTAGTGAAAGAAGGTGCAGGTATACCATTCAACAGCCAACTCCCTTCCTCAATAAAACTGCAGCCAGTACCTCCCGTTCAGGATAAGAACATCCTGAAAGTTACAGGCAATACCCAATGGGTTTTATTCAGTGGCTTTAAAGTGGAGAATGGTATCAAAGCGTACCAGCATCAACAAAAAGCAATCAGTTATGGCAATGAAAAACAGATGTCCAGGCTACTTATTGACATAGCCGACCTCTATGATAAACTGGCCCTTTTATATGCATCCGACAGTGTGATCAAAAGTTCGCAAGCTATCCTGGATGAACAAAGCCGTTTTGTAGAGGGCGCAATTAAAAATGGCTTAGCAACCCCGCTTGAACGCAAAAAAATCGAATTGGCACGCCAGAAGCTCCAGCTAAGAATTGTTGAAAATGAAGGCTCCAGGATCACACTGATGGAAAGATTACACCAGCTGACAGGTGTTGATTTCCCGACGCTGAGCAACCTGCATCCCAACCTCCGCCCCATGTTGTTAACTAATGATACCGCCATCGCTGAACGTCCGGAGATCAAATCATTAAATGAAGCGATCAAGGCTACACACTATAAAGAAAAAGCGGAATTGAGCGATTACATACCCAAACTGGCAGCCTTCGGCCAATACGAATTCAGGGATAAAAGCCTTTCGATGTTCGACCCTAGATGGTATGCAGGCCTGAAACTGCAATGGAACCTTTTTGACGGTTTTACTGCCCGCAACAATGCCCGTAAAGCAGCACTCGACAGGAAAGCTTATGAAGTTCAAAAGCAGGCAGTAGAAGAATTGGTTGAGCTGGGCCAGGCAAGATCCAGGCAGGAATTACGTACCGCCAACCAAAAGGTGAATATGGTAAACGCTCAGGAAGCCCTGGCAAAAGAAACACTGGACTTTGTCTCTAAACAATACAAAAATGGCCTTACCAATTTAACTGAGTTTTTGAATGCTTTAAATGACTTGGAAAAAGCTCGCTTCGATCTGCAACAGGCTTTTTACGAGCAACGCAAAGCAAGCCTGCAATTACTGGATGTGAATGGAACCCTATTAAATAATTTTTAATCAACTATAGGAATGCAAAAATCTTTTCAAATACTTCCGCTCTTACTCATGATCCTGGTCTCATGCAATAACAACAAACCTGAACAAAACATTGAAAACCAGGGTAAAGTAAAACAGGAAACAGTTTCAGTAGCACCCAAAATTGCTGGGCGCATTCAGGAAATTAAGGTGAGTGAAGGACAGCAAGTATACAAAGGCGATACGCTGGCCATTCTGGATGTACCGGAAATATCTTCAAAACTGCAGCAGGCAGAGGGCGCTATTGAAAGTGCCCGGGGACAGTTGAACCTTGCTTTGAATGGCGCCACTAGCGAGCAGCTGGACCAATTGCAAGGACAACTAGATGCCGCTACTGCCCAATTGCAATTCGCAGAACAGTCTTTTCATCGCATGAAAAACATGTATGAAGACTCCTTGGTACCAGCGCAACAATTCGATGAAGTGCAATCAAAATACAAAGCGGCAAATGCCCAAGTGCAGGCCCTGCAGGCAAAGAAACTGGAAGTGGTGAAAGGTACTCGTCCGGAAACCATCATATCGGCAAGAGGCCAGGTAGAAAGAGCTGTTGGCGCTAAAAATGAAGTATTGCAAGCTGCCAAAGAACGCTTCATCATCGCTCCTGCCGATATGACCATTGAAAGTATTGCACTCAAGAATGGAGAACTGGCAACACCCGGCTATACCATCTTCAATGGCTATCAAACCAGCTCTACCTACTTCCGGTTTACTATAAGCGAATCCAGGATCAATGCTTTTCATGTGGGTCTGACTGCAACAGTAAAAGTCCCCTACACTGAAAAAGTAATCAAGGGTAAAATAGCAAGCGTAAAACAATTACCCCGTTATGCCGACAACACCAGTACTTCCCCTAATTACAAAATTGGAGAAAGCATTTTCGAACTTAAAGTAGTCCCAATAAACGAATCCGACGCCTCTGGCCTCTATGCCAACTCCACCGTACTCCTCAACCCCAACCCTGCCCCCTAACCCATTCACCATTGCCCATTCACCATTCACAACATCTCCTTTCATGAAAAAATTCATATACCTGCTAAAGATCGAGTTCAGACGCATCTTCTCCAACGGCGTGCTGGTAGCAGTGTTCTTCGGAGCCCCTATCCTGTACGGACTAATGTTTGGGAACGTTTATAAAAAAGGCAAGATCACCGACATGCCCATTGCCGTGATTGATGAAGACAATACCCCAATGTCTGGCAAGATCATCGACGCATTGAACGATAATGAGAATTTAGCAGTAAAAAAGGTACAATACGATGCAGGCAATCTGGCAGCAGAGATGCCCTCTAAAAATTACATTGCAGTAGTAACCATTCCTTCTGGTTTTGAAGCAGACATCTATCAAAAGCGATATCCGGAACTCTTGGTGGATATCAATATGTCTAACCTGGTACCGGCCAATTTCGCCAGTCGCGGCATTCAGGCCGTTCTGGGCACAGTCAGCGCCGGAGTAGAAATAGAAGCCTTGAAAAAAGCCGGCACCGACCCGGTAAGCGCAGCTCAACGATACGAACCTTTTAAAGTGAATTATAACCGCCTCTACAACCCAGCTAGTAATTATATGGAACTGATGATGCCAGGTATTTTGGGTACTATATTGCAACAAGTTTTATTTTTAGGATTGGCATTGGTTTTTGCTCGGGACGTAGAGGACGGTTATTTTAAAAAATTAGCCATAGCTAATAAGTGGTCATTGTATCACATTGTTCTAAAAGCACTTCCATTTATCATACTGATCATTCCAATGTGGCTGATAGTGGCTGGCTTTTACCCTGTTTTCAATATAGAAATCCAGGTATTCACCTGGCCCATGGCCTTGCTGGTAACCATCTTCACATTCGCTTGTATGTTCATTGGCATGTTGTTTTCGCTCTTAGTACCCAACCAGCTAAGAGCTACGGAACTATTGATGGTCCTGGCAACACCCTCTTTCTTATTGAGTGGCTACACATGGCCAATGGAATCTATGCCCCGTCTTATTCAACAATTTGCCAACATGCTGCCTTTAACCCATTTTCTTGAAGGCTTTAGAAGAATAGCTGTTTATAAAGGCACATTTAAGGATATACAACCGCAAATGTCAGCCTTGGCGTGGATTACAGCCATTTGTTTTGTAATGATGGTAGCATTGCTGCAGATCAAAATAAATAAAGAAAGAAAGGTCGGAATACTGGCGTCCTGAAAAAGATTCTTTTATTTGCCGTTTCAAAAAGAAACCAACAAATAATATGTCTAAAGTTGTTTTGATTACTGGCGCCTCCAGCGGATTAGGAGAAAGCATCGCAAATCACCTGGTTCAGACAGGGTTTATTGTTTATGGAACCTCAAGAGACATAGAGCAGCAAACAAAAGCATTCCACGCAGTAAACATGGATGTTACCAGCGATCAAAGCATTCAGTCTGCCATCCACCAAATCCTTCAGCAACATAGCCGTATTGACGTACTGATCAATAATGCAGGCCTGGGCATTGCAAGCCCAATCGAAACTCTTTTAATAGATGATGTGCAAAGAGTGTTGGATACCAATGTTATAGGTCTTATCCGGACCACTCAGGCTGTGCTTCCCCACATGAGAGCACAAAAGTCAGGCACCATCATCAACATCAGCTCAATAGGTTCTGAATCAGGGTTACCCTACCGCGGTCTGTATAGTGCCAGCAAAGCAGCCGTAGATAGAATTACTGAAGCATTAAGAATTGAACTGGCTCCTTTCGGCATCCAGGCCTGTGTTATTCAGCCCGGAGGTGTAAAAACCGATATCAATAAAAACAGGATCAGGACCAGCTTGCCAGCTGGCAACATATACAAGGAAAGTTTCGACACTACCTACGCTCTGATTGATGAAAGTGTGGACAAAGGTTTAGACCCACAGGAATTTGGTAACCTGATAGAAAAACTGTTACAAACGCCAACCTTGAAAAGATGCTATCGCCTGGGCAAACCTATAGAAAAACTTTCCGTCATTCTGAAAAGAGTGCTCCCCTCTGCGACCTATGAAAAAATGATCAAAAACCACTATAAAATACCCACCCGCCCCTCCTGATTCCGGCATATTATTAGCGGCCAACTATTATAAACACCAACCATGGAAGAAAGAAAGCAAGATGAAACGATCAATCGGCCCGAAGGCGAACGTGCTATTGACGCCCCTTATCTGACCATTGACCTTCCTTCATATATAGACAAGATTAAAAATGAAAGAAAATGGAAGGAACGTGACCACAATGCCATAACAGTCTTCAAAGACGAACAATTAACCATTGTGCTTGTAGCCATGCATCCAAAAGCTGAAATACGAACCCTTCGTCCTGAACATCTTTGGACCGCGCAGGTTTTAACTGGTAGTATTCAATTGACCATAAATGAAAAGAAATCAACCCTGCAAAAAGGCCAGCTGGCTGTAGCACATGCAGGTCAGCATTATAACCTTCAGGCTATAGAAGAATCACTGGTATTACTAACTGTTGCCGGCGAGGAAAATGCAGTAGATGGTGTATAAGATGCTTGAAATGAATAAACCTATAGAAACATTTTACTGGTTATCAGTTATCGAAGAATGCCTAGAAAAAACCCGTTGTTTAATCTAATATCCATAATTGATAACCAGTATTTCTCACTTACCAATTCTTTCCCTCTCTAATGCCTCCGGGTGAAACCTTACCTCCTTTATCCACCCCTTAAACCAATTCACTTTATTCAAACGAACGCCAAGCGAAATTTGCCCCTTGTTCATCGGCTCCAATCCTATTGCTCCCTCAAGTTCCTTTACTCCATTTATAAAATGAGCCATCTTTTTACCATCATATACCAATGCCACCCAATACCACTCGTCACACGGATGTAGCTTTGTCGAATCAATTAGCGTTACCCGCTTGTTCGATTTACCATTTTTTAAGAACGTATCAATATACCAGTTTCCTTCTGGCGTGATCCGTGCTTCAATGGTTCCCCTGTTATCTATACTATCCTGGAAATGAAGAAATCTTGGCGCAGTCGGACCATCCGCTGCAGGCTTGTACAATAATTCAATAGTAAATTCCTTCCACCCGGCTACTGGATTAACAGGCAAAATGAGTCCATCATCAATTCCATCAAAAAACAAGGAAGTTCCCGTCTGGTCCTTGACAACTTTGGGAGCCCCTAAAACAGTAGTTTTATATCCTCCTACTAATTCAGGGTTATTTAGCTTCCAAATAACTGCCCTCTTTGAATCTGAGATACCTTTTGTAGATATCAATACCACACTTCCTATCAGTATAAAAGCCTTCAGCCAGCCTTTTCTAACCAAGCCATTTTGAATGAACGTTTTCATATGTCAAACGCAATTAACGATGGAATAGCTTGTAAGATACCCCTGAAAAAAGAAAGGGCTACAGTTTATTCATCTGTAGCCCTTTCTTTTTGAAATATTTCCTCAAACTGCCAAATTCTTTAATATATCAATGCACCAATTCATTAATTGATTGGAACAATTGATCCTTGGTAAAAGGCTTTTCCAAAAAAATGTCTGCGCCATTCTCAATAGCTACATCTTTTGCCGAGCCATCAAAGCCTGAAATCATAATAATTTTTATTGCAGGGTAGTTTTTCTTGATAAAACTGATAAAGTCAATTCCAAATCCATCCGGAAGTTTATTATCTAAAATCACAACAGCAGGTTGTTCTTGTTGAAGATATTCCTCAGCTGCTGAAAGATTTTTCACATGTTCCACTTCCATTTCCTTCCCATTCAGCATAATGTTTAATAACAAACACATATCTCCTTCATCTTCAATAATGAGGACTTTCTTTGCCTTCGTATTCTGCAGGGTAGCTTGTTTCATACAATTCTTTTTAGGGTTTCAGTTGATTGTTTTAGTAATTCAAAAGACAGCGGGGAATAATTGCTGAACTTGTTTGTGTTCGGTCTGTAATATTAAAAAATCATTCCAATATAAAACGAAAAACTTTCCCTCAACACTTTTCTACACATGCATCCTCGTTGCTGAAGCATACTTGGAGTATAGATACTCCCTACCTACTCCGTACCATAGCCGTACTTTAGCCGTATCTAAGCCGATGCTACTTCGACCATCCTTCGACCATCCTTCGACTATCTTTCGATCTGAATTGAGCAAATGCTCATAAATAAGGGGGGGAAAACAACCTACAGGCAGAACGCCCTAAAAAGCACTGAACGGAGTCAAGGGAACTGGGCTTAAAGGTACAAAACCAACCCCCACCTTCCAAGTTTTGAACCCCCAACTCTCAACTTCAAACTCCAAACTTCAAACCTCAATTCTATCATCTTTTCTTCCCCATTCTTCATTCTCACTTGTCCGCCTCTGGCGCATTCGAATCACACGTCATTCCCTAGAGACTTCCAACCAAAGCCCAGTATAAAGCATTAAAATGGCAATTTTCATCTCTTCCAAATCCCTTCAATCCCCAAATCCAGTTTCAGAAAATACAAATGAACAGTTTAAAACTTATGATGTATGATCCATGTCACCAGATTCATGATCCCCTGGCTCCTGGTCTATATTAAGGATATTGTCATCATCTTTTTTACTCTTATAACCAGCAGCCACATCATCAGCTACTCGGTCCCAATAGTCATTACCTAATGTTCTGTCTTCCTTGCCTCTTTCAACCCGCCCGGCAGCGCCAGATTTCTTTTTCAGTTCATGTCGACGTCTCATTTCACTACTATTGGAACCCCTGTTCCCTCTTTGTTTTTCAACCCTCATACAATAAAATTTGGTACAATTCAATTTAAGGATTTTAATCTAGGTAAAGAAACTCAAAAGCGCTTCCTATGGCATCAATTTAGCTGCTAATAACTATAAAATCTGTCTATGAAACACAGAGAAAGAGATAGATTGCCTCAGGATAAAGACCGTCACCTGGATACTCCTCAGGAAGCTAACCGGGATAAGCACATCAATTTTCTGGATATAGAAAACCCAGGCGATCAAAATAAAGACAATAGAAAAAGGGACAAAGAAACAGAGGAACGTCGTAAAGAGTGGAAACAAGGCATTGCTGAAGGGAAAAAGGTCAGAAATGAAGGCAAGTAATCCGAAATACTGGTGCACAAAAAGAATACGCCAGTGAATGCAATACAATTATTTTTATTCACTGGCGCGTTCTTTAATGTCCTCCAAAAATTTATAAGAGCTTTGTACTTGATTGTAAATCAAGCAAATATTGAGCAACAATTTGAACCTATGCTATGAAGCTTCAACCTTGCCCTCTAAGCTTTTTCTTGCTGCGGTGAGTGCTTCAACCGGCGATTCAAAAAGCTTGGGCTCACCATCCTCTCCTTTGATCATTTCCCCATCTGAAGACTCAGAAACAGGTTCTTTCAGGAAATAAGCGACTGTAAAATATTCTGTAGGTATTATATTAGGATTTGAACGGTGAACATGGTAAGGATCCACCTTTAGCCATATTTCTTTACCATTTATAGACTGCTTTTCTATCATAACTTGTTTTTTAAATAAATGCAAAGTTGAGGCCATTATTACAACTCCACCATCGGCTGTTCGGCACTTGGTAAAAAGCATTTTTCATTTGTTGATAACAGGTAAAATCATCAATAGTACTATACCTCTATGCTCTGATAATTAGTATAAATTTGGTATGGCATAAAATTTCTTACTATTTACAAATAGGTTGTGTATCTTAATGCATCCTTATCATGCTCATGGTAAAGAAATGCTTGCATGAGAGGTATTCCTTATTAACCCTTAAATAATAAAACCTTATGGCAAAAGCAGTTAAAAAAACAGCAAAAAAAGCAGCAAGTAAACCTGTAAAAAAAGCAGCCGTGAAGAAAGCTGCCCCTAAAGCAAAAGCAGCAAAAAAAGTAGCTCCTAAAAAAGCAGCCGTGAAGAAAGCTGCTCCCAAAGCAAAAGCAGCCCCTAAAAAAGCTGTAAAAAAAGCAGCCCCTAAAAAGTCGGCTAGAAAACCAAATGCAGCCTTTATGGCTCCCCTGAATGTCACTCCCGTTTTGGCAGAAGTGGTTGGAAACAAACCAATGCCAAGAACCGAAATCGTAAAGAAAATATGGGATTATATCAAAAAGAATAATTTACAGGACAAAAAGAACAAAAGAATGATCAATGCCGATTCAAAACTGAAACCAGTTTTTGGAGGAAAAGATCAAATCTCTATGTTTGATTTGGCCAAGCTTGTAAATAGCCAAATTGCAAAATAAATTTGCACTTACCTATAGTGGTTAGTTGACTACTATAACATATTTAACAAGGCCTGCTAATGGTTGAGTTTTAACTCATACTATTACATGTAGGTCGATATAGTCCGTATAAGGAAATTTGCTGGTGTTGACACCAATGTCAACACCTTAAATAAGTTTTGTCTTTTTATAATTGGTGACAACATCAGCATTAACCTCTTCGTGGCTTAGTAATGATCATTAACTAATAACTTCAGGTTAATTTTTGTTTTATTTTTGATGCTGAGAGTTTGACTTTTTCTTAATGATAGGAACCCATATTTAGACTATACGATAAATATTTATAAATGGTACAGAAAACATATTATAAAACCAAGGATTATTGTAAAGTAAAATTTTCATTTCGGGACGATAACGCTGAAACAGTTGAAATATTAGGTCTGAACGACGATTGGGAAAACCCTATTGTGATGAGCAAAAAAAAGGATGGGTCTTTTGCCATTGAAGTGAGCCTCCCTAAAAATACAGAATACGAATTCAAATACCGGGTGAATGGTACAGAATGGATAAACGAACCTGAGGCAGACTCCCAAAGACCTAACAAATTCGGGGGCAGCAATAGCGTATTGGTGCTTTGATCTTTTTATTAAGACTCACCTTTTTACAGCTTATAAACGGGTCGCAGGTATTGTTTTTGATGATGTGGCTTTAAATTTAGTATCATGAAGAGTAAGGCACACATCAAAACGCACCCACTGCATCCGATTTTAGTAGCGTTTCCCATTGCCTTTTTTATTGGTGCCTTTATATTCGACTTTTTATCTCTGGCTACAACCAATTTATCATTCTGGCAAACTGGCTATTATTTATCTATTGCAGGCATTACAGGAGCACTCTTAGCAGCTGTACCAGGCGCTGTTGACTATTTCTTTACGGTCCCCCCGAATAGTAGCGCGAAGAAAAGAGCTACAAAACATGCGCTGATCAATCTCCTCAATGTTTTCCTTTTTGGATTCGCTGTATATTACCGCGGCACAGAAGCTGCTTCAACCTATGTAATATTAACAATAGAAGGAATTGGTGTCATCCTTTTATCCATAGCGGGTTGGTTGGGCGGCACCTTAGTACACCGTAACCAGATCGGCATTGATCACCGTTATGCTCAAGCAGGGAAATGGAAGGAATCATACTTCGAACAATCCAGCGGAAAAATTGAGGTAGCCACTATTGATGAGTTAAAAGTAAATGGACTCAAACTATTGCATGTAGCAGGCAAACGCATAGCACTTGGACGTACAGAAAAAGGTTATGTTGCTTTTGATGATCATTGCACCCATAAAGGAGGCTCGTTAGCAGATGGAGTATTAATGTGCAATACAATTCACTGCCCATGGCATGGATCACATTTTGATGTTGAAACAGGCAAGGTCAAAGCGGGGCCGGCAAAACAACCAATTGCTACATACCAGGTAGCAGAACAGGATGGCAAAGTATTTCTTTTATTGTAAGTATATAAAAGATTTATCCATTCACTTTCTTCTATATCTAGCCGCTTTGCATGGAATGATGGGCCCTATTCGACAGCTTTCGCTTTAAACCTTATGATCACGCTAAATAAATGGTTTCGTTATGGCAAAAACAATGAAAGCAGCTTATTATGAAGCATTTGGTGGAATAGAAAATATCAGGATTGGTAATTTGGAAATTCCAGAGGTAAAGGAAGGCGAAGTACTGGTAAAAATAAAAGCAGCCTCTATCAATCCCGTAGATGCAGCGGTAAGAGCAGGACATCTGAAAAACTTTATCCCAACAGTATTTCCAGTTATCCCAGGCTGGGATTTAGCTGGCGTTGTGGAAGAACGTGGTTTTAGTGCCCGCAGGTTTAATTTAGGTGATGAAGTATATGCTTATGCCCGTAGACCAGTAGTCCAATGGGGCACTTTTGCCGAATACATAGTGATCCCGGAAAGCTACCTTTCTCCATGCCCGCCTAATATTCCCTGGGAAGAATCGGCTGGCATTCCATTGGCGGGGCTTACAGCTTACCAGTCCATGTATGATGCAGGCCAACTCCACAAAGGACAAACCGTATTGATTTTAGGCGCATCCGGCGGCGTTGGAAGCATGGGTATTCAACTGGCAAAAGCCAAAGGTGCCTATGTCATTGCTGTGGCAAGTAAGAAAAATCATGAATACATGAAACAAATAGGCGCAGACCTTACAATCGATTACCACAACACTGATATTGGTGAGGAAGTAAAGAAAATGAACCCGGAAGGAGTAGATCTCGTTTTTGATTGCGCAAGCGGGGAGACATTACAAAAGAGCCTATCGGCCCTCAAGAAAAATGGCCGGCTGGTTTCCATTTTAAACCAGGGCACTGGACTAGATAAGAACATTAACTTTCAATATGTTTTTGTAGAGCCAAACGCTACCCAGTTGACACATCTGAAAGGATTGGCAGACACAGGAAAATTGAATGTGCACATCAGTCATACATTTACACTTGAGGAAACAGCAGAAGCCTTCAAACTAATAGAAACGAAACACACAACGGGGAAAATAGTAATTGAGCCATAATATTATTATACCTCCGTATAGCGTCATGAATATTTGTAATCAATCTTCTTCGTCTATACCACTTTTAGCTGCTGCTTAATACACCTGCTATTTCAGCTTTCTTCAGGCTGCTGTCAAAACGGTATACTTTTCCTTTTTGTGTCGAAAATTTGACTTCACGATCATGATAGCGCAATATGCATTCATTTCCATTTTTAGAAAGGACTTCTACCTTGGATAGTTGTCCGGCTTTCCAACTCATGGCAACTTCAAACCCATTTCTTGCACAGAGCCCTTTTATTGCTCCCTCAGCCAGCGCTACTGGTAATGCGGGCAGCAAATCAATATAACCAGCATGGCTCTGCAACAACATTTCTCCAATACCAGCTGCACCGCCAAAGTTGCCATCAATCTGGAAAGGAGGATGAGCATCAAACAAATTGTGATAGACACCGCCCCTTTCACTACCGGATGCACCTTCTGCAGGAGACAACAATCCTTTTATGATTTGTAAAGCATGATTACCATCTTTGAAACGTGCCCACAAGTTTACTTTCCAGGCAAGACTCCAACCTGTACCCTCATCACCCCTGTAAAGAAGTGATTGACGTGCAGCTTTCATCATGGGAATTGAATCATCCCAGGTAATATCCCGGCCAGGATATACGCCCCACAAATGAGAAACATGTCGGTGCGTATCAGTTGTATCATCTTTATCTTCTAACCATTCCTGTAATTGTCCATATCGTCCTATTTGATTTGGAGCAATTTGGTTCACTTTATCTAAAAGTTGCTTACGGAAAGCTTCATCTGTTTGTAATACTTGTGAGGCTAATATGCAGTTGTTGAATAGTTCGCGTATGATTTGATGATCCATTGCTGGCCCTGCTACCAGGCCTCCATGTTCAGGAGAATTTGAGGGTGTGCTGATTAACCACCCTGTTTTAGGATCCTTCACCAGGAAATCAATAAAGAATACTGCAGCATTTTTCATAATTGGATATTGTTGCTGCAGGAAATTTTTATCCTGTGTGAATTGGTAGTGCTCCCATATATGCTGGCAAAGCCATGCCGCTCCTGTAACCCATATACCATGATTGGAGGCATTAATGGGTGCAGTTCCCCTCCAGATGTCTGTATTATGATGCAGAACCCAACCGGAAGCATTATAGTGCGCTTTTGCTGTTTCTTTACCAGACTTTGATGCTTCTTCAATCAAACGGAACAAGGGCTCAGTACAGGAAGATAGATTTAATATTTCTGCAGGCCAGTAATTCATTTGCAGATTGATATTTGTAGTGTACTTGCTGCCCCATGGTGGCGTTAATAAATTATTCCATATGCCCTGCAGGTTCGCCGGCTGCGTACCTACCCTTGATGAGGAAATAAGCAGGTAACGTGCATATTGCATATAAAGCGTCAGCAATGACGGATCAGATTCCGGACTGAACTTTAAAATCCTTTCGTCTGTTGGTAATGACTCATTAGAGCTTCTTCCAAAGTTGATTGAAAACTTATTAAAAAGCTGGTGATAATCTTTTTGGTGAGCGGCCCTAATAGCAGTATAGTTGGTACTTTTATTCAATAAAAGAAGCGGTTGCTTGCTGCTTATATCCGGGTTACCAGAAACATCCTTAAAACTCTTAAAGCTTGTGGCCGCAGTAAGGTAAAAAATGGCTTCATCTGCATTTTCAAGGTTAATTCCTTTATTACTAACAGTTTCCTTGCCATTGATTGCTATGACTCTTAAATAAGACGCACCTCTTAATACACCATTACGGACTTTAAAATCAATTCTTATGGTTTGGTCATCAATTCTTTGAGTGGTAAAGCCCTTATGGGGACTCTTTAGGAAAGCATAAAGATGAATGCTTCCCTTTTTGTTTGCAGTTATACGCATCACAATGGCCTGGTGGGGTACGGATGCTAAATATTCACGCGTATAAGTAACGCCATTAACTGTATAAGTCGTTTTGGCAACTGCATTTGAAATATCAAGTTCCCTTGAATAATTACTTTCTTTTCCAGAATGCTTAAACTGGACAAATAAATCACCAAAAGGCTGATAGCTAGCTTCATATTGCGGGTAAACTGGTGGGGTATTGTTCTGTATCCAATATTTCCATGTAGAATCCAAACTAATTCCTTTAGAAATATCTTCATTTTCCAATCGAACAACCAATCCTCTGGAAAAGTTCTTAATTCCAATCAATCCACCTTTATCATACCAGTTAATAACCTGAATGGAAATAACGTTCTTACCCTTCCTTAATACAGAGGCAGGAATTAGATACCGGCGGTTTTTTGTAATACCTTCTGATGAACCGATTGCTTTTCCATTTACATAGGTGAAATCAAGGTCTCGTATGCGTCCTAATTCAACCACTAAACTTTTTCCTTCCCACTCTTTAGGCAGATCGAACGAATTGCGCAACCAAATGGCGCCATCCTCTCCTTCTAATCCAACTGTCTCCCAACCTTCAGCGGCGGGGAGCTGTATTTCTTTCCAATTCTTTTCATCAAAAGAAAATGCTGAAGCAGCAGTGTCTTTCCGAACAGATTGAAACCATGAATTCTTCAAGGATTCATAACCTTCTTCATTACTTTTCCTGCCCATGAAATGCTGTTCAGCCAAAGCTTCAGCCTCCGTCTGTTTAGCTTCAGCTAATAAATTTCGGATAGCTTGTAAATAGTGGGATGCGCCTTCACGATGATAATCCCTTGGCCCTCCTGTCCATAAGGTCTCCTCATTGAACTGAATGTGCTCTTCCTCTGTCCCACCATAGATCATACCGCCTAATCTTCCGTTTCCAATAGGTAGGGCATCAGTCCACTTTTGAGCAGGGTTTCGATACCATAGCTTAAGGTTTTGAGTTTGTGCGAACAGAGTATTTATACAGAAAAGGCTAATCAATATGATAAACGCAGAACGTAATAATTGCATTTCTTGGGAATTATAAAATGGTCTTAATTGCTATTTGGTTAATTCTTCTTTTCTCCCTCAGTCCTACTTGCCATAGTAGGAATATCTAATCGTGTTATCCTTATAGCCATATAAGGCTTACCAGGCAACTTCACTTTAGACTTTTGCTTATCAATAAATGCATAGTTATTCAACTTCTGCACTTCATAAACTTTATCTACTGGCTTGATGGTCATGTTCCAGGTATCAATCAGTTCCACTTTGAACTTCATACCATCTTTTAGTCCTTCATCAGGTAGAGAAAAGGCCCATTCAGAAGGCGTTTCTTTTCCAAAATAATATAGGTAATAAGCGCCATACTTGCCAACTGCATTCAACAAATAGTATTGATCCAGGGGCAGCCAATCCTTAGGTGCTGATTCAACAATCTTCCTTAAAAAAGAGATCCTTTGAGGACTGGTTCCATTCAGTTTTCCACCCAGGCTAATCCATCCTTCTTCCAGAGCTTCTCCATGTGTTGCATATGCGCCACCAATATAAGCGGTCCAGAAACGATAAGTTAGCTCTTCTCCGGTTAACTGTCCCCAACGTTTTTCAATATTGCCTTCATAATTGATCTCATCATGAACAATCGGCTTTTGATAAATATCCCTTAACAAGGGAGATACGCCAAAAACCCTGACTGCATTATAATATTGGAGACTCACATGTGTCACCCATGGCTTCTTGTAATCATAGATCCTGTCAGCATTGTGAATAGAGCGCAGGTGTTGGTAAGGATCGTATTGCTGTACTACCTGAAAATAATGATCCCAGTCTTCATCAGTCAAATGTTTGATAAAACTGTTTTCATTGGATAGACTCCACCATATATTGTGATAAGCTCCAAACCTGGCAATTACATACCGAAGAAACCGGTCATTGGTCTCTCTGTCCATTTGATCAAACCCCCATTTACCACCATCATATGGACGGAAAAGGATAAGATCAACTTCTATATTCAGCTTCTGAAGTGCCAAGACATCCTTTTCTAACTGTTGAAAAAATAAGGGATTGAACCTGGAAAAGTCAAAGTTTTCTTTTTCTGTGCCAACAAAAGGAAATACAGTAAGTTTACCCGGACCTTCCACATAACGTTTATGATAAGGTGGAACAGCTAACATACGCACCTTATTAAAAGGTGCCTGTTGCAATGTGGCTAAAGTTTGAGCCTTCTTTTCTGCAGATTGAAAGGCCCATTCATATAGAGTAGTACCAAATGGAATGTAGTTAGTGCTATCTGCAAATGCGAAATAATATTTGTTTTGTACGGATACAGGTCCATGATTTTCCCTTTCCGCAGGAGTGCAATAGAACGAACCACTTTTATTATTCAATTCAGCTTTATTGCTTTTAGTCAAGTACTTCCACTCTCCTTCTTCATTAGGCATAAAACGAATCTTGTACAAGCCATTTCCATCGTAAAACCCTTCTGGTTGGAACTCTTTGTTTCCATGCCTGAACACTGCAGAAAATGCCGTATTGATAAAAGGATTGCCTTGCTCATTTCCTTTAAGAGTTAATTCAAAAACGTCCCACTTGGCAACTTTCTCCTGTGCATTGGAGAAAACGCTAAAGAAAAAAGCAGCAACTAGTAAAACTGTATACCTTTTCATATGAAGCAGTTTTTCTATTCTCCCGATGTTTTAGCCGTCAGCGTTGATATTTCCTCAGTAACAGAGTTATCTTTTACAACAGGAGTTTTAACATACTTGAAATTATTCCCACTCATTGTAATTCCTTTAGTTTTTGCCCCATTCAACTTTAAGAATACATCAGTACCATTTACAGGGAATGAATTATAAATAAAAGCATCTGTTACATTGTTCAGTTGCACAACCGGCGTACCAGCAAGTGGGGTAAAGGTTTTGACCCCTTCAATTTCCATGCGGTTCACTTCCTCAGCATTTATAGAAGAACCAATAGTCGTGTTGATTTGGACATTATGGAATTCTATATTTTTTGCTTGTTTGATGGTGAAACCAGTTTTTCCATTAATGTTGATGTTGTTGAAAGTTATGTTCTCAATAGGCATCTCTTCCAGTCCATTTATATAACCGGCTTGGTTAACTTCGGCAGTAATATCACTGAAATGAATATTACGGAATTGTGGTGTTCTTGAAGATACTGGCTCGGGCTGCGTTTTAGCATATTGCATATCCAGCACAATAGCTTGCTCGCGGATATTTTTCATAATAATATTGTCCACCCGGATCTCCTCTACTACCCCACCACGTCCCCTGGCAGTCTTGATGCGGATACCACGATCGGTACCGTCGAAAACACAGTTAGAAATAGTGATCTTTTTTACACCACCAGACATCTCGCTACCAATCACTACGCCACCATGTCCAGACAGCATAGTGCAATTGGTAATGGTATAATTCTCAGCAGGTGCAGCCATTTTACGGCCTGCAGAATCTTTACCTGATTTGATCGTAATACAGTCATCTCCTACACTTATATGGCAATTTGAAATGTGCACATACCTACAAGACTCTGGATTGATACCATCAGTATTTGGTGAGTGTGGGTTATTAATGGTCACACCTTCCACTGTAACGTTTTCACAGAATTCAGGATTCACTGTCCAGAATGGAGAATTAATGATGGTGATGCCCTCGATCAAAACATTCTTGCAATACATGGGTTGAATGAATGGAGGACGCAAAAAGCCACGTTCTACCCAACCTTTTAAATCAGGCCTCAGAATATTCTGATTTAAGCGATCAAACTCTAATTGCCATTTGGTGCGGGGATTCTTTTCATTATAACCTTCAGAAAAATCCCACCATTTTTTTCCATGACCATTAATTAATCCACGGCCACGAATTGAGATGTTTTCAGCTTTATAGGCATAAAACAGTGGTGAGAAGTTGGTGACATCAGTTCCCTCCCAACGCGATGGTACCATTGGCAGGTAATCATCAAAATTATTGCTGAAGTGTAACTCAGCACCAGCATCAATGAATATGGTAATGTTGCTCTTCAAATGAATAGGACCGGTAAGGTATTTACCAGCTGGAAAATAAACAGTTCCACCGCCTGCTTTGGATGCTGCATCGATTGCCTTTTTAATGGCATCAGTTGCGATTTTACTACTATCGTTTTTAGCGCCATATTTTAAAACGTTATAGTAAGATTGAGCTTTAACACTGACAATAGAGAATACAAATGCAAGACAGATAGCTAAAGTTGTTTGATGCAGCTTCATTGCTGATTTTAATTAATTATAAATGAAATATTTAAATACTAAAACCTATGAGCATAAGTGCTGTATAGTTTTGGGGGTTACAATTTTGCTGTAACAGCTTTCAGTTTTTTCCCTTTGTAAATCTCTTTACCATCTGCATAAATATAGAAGCCCTTCCCCTTTCCGTATTTATGCCCATCTTTATCCCAGAAAATAGTCAATAATTTACCATGGTAAGGTACTTTGTCGAGGTAAAACCAATCCCACTTACCTTCAGGAATTAAAGGCTGAACCTTCAATACATTATCTGCTCTTGGTTTTAAGCCAATCAAATCATTAATAATGAGATCTGCGAATGAGGAGTGATTATAATAGCTGCTCCTTGGATTATCTCCCTTTAACCATTCGCCGTTCTTTTCATCCTGGTATTCCCCAAGGTAAGGTAATCCCCTCTTTTGATGCGACCATGCATAAGTATACAATTCGTCATAAAAAACCTCAGGAGTCATTTTCCCTTTATGCTTGTATTGTGTAAGCAGATTAGACAGTCCTTTTAATGTTTGCGTAGTGGCAAAAGGCCAAATAGCGCCATCCCATTCACAGCCGTGACCTGTACCATGCGTGCGGAAAAGTGGGTGCCTTCTTTCAGCAGTAGTTAAACCCCATGGGGCGTCGAACCCTGCAGTATCAATAATCTGATCCCACTGTGCAGCATATTTCTTTTCATCGTCAGGAAGGTTGAAATACCATGGAATAAAATCAATAGCTTCCCTGGCATCACAAAGGTTTCCATTTTCGTACTGAGCTTTGAAGAAGGAAGCAGTGTCATCCCAAAGCTGCTGCTGCACCAATGCTTTTAGGTCAGTAGCTTTCTGATTATATTTCTTTTGCAGTGTATCATTGCCAACAATAGCTGCCATCTTAGCCATTGCCACGGCATTCCCATACATATAACTATTGATGGTCGGACGCACATTTTTTTGCTTTCTTGATCCACTGATTGATTCTTCCATAGCATCCCTCACATCAAATTGCCAGAACATTTTATTCGGTAAGCCTTTTTCGGCTTCCCATTGCATATAGTCTTCGTTCAGTGTCAATAGAATGTCCTGTACATATTTCTGGTCCTGAGTTACCAGATACCAGTTGTAAACTGCATTTTGCAACCAACTGCTAAAGGCATGAAGATGTGGCTTTGGAGTTTTCTTATCTACATAGAGCCAGAATGAAATATAATCCTTCATATACTCAGACTTACGCAACCAGCGACCCTCATATATATGGTGTCCAAGTGCACTGCTTACTGTGTTGTATTTGCCGGCATGATTAACAGGCGTGATAAATTCAGTGAATACAAATCCATCCGGAGTTTGCTTGAGATGCTTGCGAACACACCACCAACGATAATAATATATCTTTTCCAGAACACTATCAGGACATTCAAAAAGTGGCACATTGTTCGATAGCCACTGAAACGCCTGATCATTGGGTACAAAGTTTTGAACAGTTTCCGTGTCAATAGAATTAAAATAATCGGAATAATTCTTCAACTTACTTATAGAGAACGAGGCCTGGCTGCTCACCTGAGCGAGACCGGAGGTACCTTGTAAAACTGTGAAAAAAAGTACTAATGTTTTAAAAGAAAATAACTGCTTCATTTATAATTATAATTCAAAAATGTTTTCGTCAGCTTTCTATTCAAAACCACAACAAAACCAGCTTCCTCGGTTCTACAAAGAAGAATCTTTTTGAACCAATACCGCTATTATTTTTGTTAAGATTGAATGTTCTACCGTCCAATTAAGCCATTTAGTAATATCAGGCATCAATCTGCTCATATTGTCCATCCTCATCAATTGCAATTTCTGAATGCCTCCAAAATAACTTTTAAATATTTACATCACCCTAACCATTAAAGGTTGTGATTTTCCATCTCAATTCTTACCACACTGGCTAAGTCAGAAGGCATGCGCGTTTTTTGAGGCAATATGAATGATAAACCATTATTATCCTGATTAAAATTGCAATTTGTTATAGCCTTAAGTCCTAATAGTTCAACTTTCTTAACTGTTCCTTTCAAAGTTTCCTTTGTCAATCCGGTAAGTTGAATCAATAGATCTTCTGAAGATCTATTATCGCCAGGCTTCACAGCTGCAGGCCACTCCGGAAATATTGCATATACTATATTTCCCTTTCTTGTGTAATAGACATTAATGCCATCAGGCAATGATTGGTGGGATATGACAAAAGGTCTTGTATTATAGATCGCCTCACCATATGACCATAACCATACGCCAACGTTGGCCACCACATCTTTTTGATCTTGCGGGAATGTCCCATCTGACTTTGGAGAAAGATTCAAAAGCATTTGACCATTATTGCTGACTACCTCGATCAATTTATGTATGATGTCTTTGGCCGTGCGGATCTTCATTCCTTCAACATAACCCCATGAATAATGGTAACCTGTCCCAATCGCATAATCACACAACCAGGGCTTAGCAATTATTGAATCAGGATTGCTGTTCTCATGGTCCAGCATGCCAACTTCTGAAGGCATATCATGATTCTTATAGGTAACAATTACTTCCTGGTTTCTTTTACGGGCATCATTGAAGTAATGCGCCAGGTAATTTTGCTGATATTGTTCAGGAACCTGATCCATGTATGCATCAAAATACATGATGTCCGGATGGTACTTATCAACCACTTCATTGCACTTGTCCTGCCACATTTTCAACCAACGCTCATGCGGCATCAGGCACCCATATAATTTGGCATATTTGGGATTGTTTGCAGCCCAGTCTGGCTTTACCTTGACATAAGTGTAATTAATTTCATGATGTAAGGAAGTAAAGAACTTCATGCTCCTTTTTCGCACAGCCTTTTCCAATTCGCCAATAATATCACGGTGAGGCCCCATATTTTTTGCATTGAATGGAGTAAACTTGCTGTCCCACATAGAAAAACCATCATGATGTTCCGCTACAGTACCAGCAAACCTGGCACCACTTTTCTTGAATAGGTCAGCCCATTGGTCTGCATTAAAGTTTTCACCTTTGAACTGAGGTATAAAATCATGGTAACCAAACTTTGATAAGGGACCGTACAATGCTTCATGCCTGCGGTGCACACCATGTTTATCATGACCGGTATCCTGGTGCATGTAATAATAATACTGTTCATTGTCATAAGCAGGAACAGAATACACCCCCCAGTGCGTATAAATGCCAAACTTGGCATCTCGGATCCATTCGGGTACTTCATTGTGTTTGGCTAAAGATTGCCAGTTGGGTTGGTAGGTTTCTTTCTGAGCAAATGCAGAAGATACAATCGTTAGTAACAATATTGTTGCTTTCAGAGCCCTCATATTAATATTAATGATTTGAGACATATGGCAAAAAAATGGGGAAGAGGAAAACCAATTCCCCGCACACTATAATTGCTGTATGAAAATGACTATGTACACCATTAAATTATGGGTGCATAAAGTTCGAATTTCACCCAAATAGAACAATATAAAAATCAACTATATTGATGGATTATATGATTATATACAAAACTGGCCACCTCTATAATTTGAGGTGGCCAGTTTTGTATTTGACTTATACGGAATTGGAAAGTCGATTAATTATATCCCGGTGTTTGCCCAAATTCCTGTCCGTTGACCAGGGCATCTATTTCATTCTGGGGAACCGGCCTTGTTAAGTGATACTCCTGTACAGCCGTAATGTCAAGGTTGTACTGATGAATACGAGGCACCAGTTGACGTGTACGTTTGAGATCAAACCAGCGCATATGTTCACCAGCAAATTCTCTTGCTCTTTCATCTAATATAAAATCAAGCGTTACCTGATCCGGGGTTATCTGCATATCTGTTATCTTACCAGGCTTTGCGGCTCTTGTTCTTAATACATTGATATAGTTCGCTGCTTCTGATTTATTGCTAAGTTGGAATTCAGCTTCAGCAGCTATCATATACATTTCAGCCAGGCGAATAACAAAAATATCATTATAGCCAGGTTGCGCGTTTGGACCTGTTGTTGGCGTAGCGGCCCTGTTTGGATCATCGAACTTTTTAAGCACTACAAAATCATTGCCTTTGATTTTTCCTGTAGCTGGCTCATAAGTACTATCACGGTCAATGACAACGTAAGGTAATGAAGCTTGATTTGTAATACGCTTCTTAGTTACATATAAAGCTGTATCTTTTCCGGTTTGCAAAGTCTTACCTAGAACTCCAGCATCCTTTTTATAAGTATTCACATCAGCTTGCGTCCATGTGTAGGCCTTGTTTGTTATATAGGTTTCGCGGAATGAACCTTCATAACGGGCATCTATATCGTCGTTATAAAAATCAAGTAGAGCCAATGTAGGCATGAGCCGGCGTTGGTTGTCGTTGCCATATTCAAAACTCAGTTGCAAGCCTGGCTTGGAAGAATAAGGTGATAGGTACCACATGTGCAAACGGTTGGCATTATTGTCATAATTAGAAGTCTGATAGTTCTTCAATGAATTGCTGATCGTATACAATGCCTCTTTATTCTTTTTATTGTTGGCAGGTTTCCATAGATCTGCATAATTAGCCCACAGGTCTACACCAAATTCTGCCTTTCTGTCTATTACTTCTATAGCTGTGTTTCTTGCCTTTGTAAAAAAATCTTGTGCCTCTGCTCCTTGTGAATAATACGCCCTGGACAAGTAAGCTCTTGCTAAAAGACCTAAAGCAGATTTCTTAGTGGCCCGGCTATATTCATCTCCCCATGCATTGGGCAGATTCGCAGCTGCGTACTGGAGATCATCAAAAATGAGATTATAAAAATCCTGCACAGAACTTCTTACAGCTGTCAGCTCCGCACTTTGGGTTTCAGTAGTTCTCAACATCACGCCTCCCCAGGTTTCTACTACATGCCAGTAGTAAAAAGCACGGAGAAAACGCAATTCGGCTAAACGCTTATTCCTTTCAGTTGAATCAGTAAAGCCGGCCTGGTCAATGTGATTAATACCAGCATTCGTCATATTGATTCCTTTCCAAAGCGTTGCCCATGCATTGCGCATAGTGCCGCTTGCAGATGGGGTAAAGTTTTCGTAACGAGTCAACTGATTGGCAAAGTTTGCTTTTTGCTGATTGAACCATAAATCAGTTCCGGCTTCACTCATTAAAATGCCGTCTTCTTTGCCATACCAGGCCCGCTGCTCGGAATAGGCTCCGTTCACATTGGTAATAAACCCTTGAGGTGTGGTCCAGGTTGCGTCAGCGGTTGGATTACTTGGGTTGTATTCATCAAGTTTTTTGCATGAGTAAATGCCAACAATACTAATTGCGGCTATGCAAAAAGAAATATATTTTGAAAAGTTCATGATTATCATTCAGTTTTTAATCAATTAATTTAGAAATCCAGGTTCACGCCAAATACAAATTGTCTGCTCAATGGTGTTGACTCAGCACCACCTCTTTCAGGATCATAATCTTTGATTAAATGACTTTTTGCAATTGTAAGGATGTTAGAGCCAGTTGCATAAACCCTTACACTTTCAGCAAAAACCTTTTTGGTAAGAGCTTTGGGCAATGTATAGCCCAATGTAACGTTCCTGATCTTAAAGTAAGAACCATCTACAAAGGTCAATGTCTGGTAACCATTAATACTGCTGATGACTGCACCCTTCTTAGGACGAGGGAAATCATTGGTCGGATTTTCAGGAGTCCAGTAATCGATCATTGCAGGTCCGTTGCCTTCACCTGAAGGGTTATATCTTCCCAGGAACTCAGCGTTGATCATTTGGCCATAACGTACGAATAGAAATATACCGAGGTCAAAGCCTTTATAACGGAAGTTATTTTGCAAACCTGCAACGAACTTAGGCACAGCTGCACCAATAAATGTTCTGTCACTTGTATTAATGATAGAATCACCATTGATGTCTTTCATCTTGATATCGCCAGGTTGGAAAGGTGTATTGCCAAACTTATATTTCGAGGCCTCATCTGCTTCCTTTGTTTGCCAGATACCCAACTTTTCATATGTATAGAAAGAGTTGATGGGGCGACCAAGCAGTAATGACATTGTCTCAGGAGTAGCCGAAGAAATAATGTCTTTTCCATTAACTAACTTGGTGATCTCTTCTTTGTTTTTAGTAAAAGTCAAAGTAGTATTCCAATTAAAATCCCTGCCCATTATATTCTGGGAGGTAAGCGCGATTTCTATGCCCCTGTTCCTGGTTTCACCCACATTCTGGTTCACATCTCGTACACCTGTAGAAGGTGGCAAACTCCTTAAATAAAGAACATCACTTGTTTTTGTCTGATACAAGTCAATATTAGCTGCCAGACGGTTTGTGAATAATGAAAAGTCCAGGCCTATGTTAGCAGTTGCAGATTTTTCCCAACCAAGATCAGGACTTGAAATTGTTGGATTGAAAATATAGGCAGGAGCAACTACATCCCCGAAGCCCATGGTTTGAAACAATAATCCACTTTGGGTTCCATATACAGCAATGCCATAGTTCCCAGAAACACCATAACTAAGCCTCATTTTCAGGTTATTGACAAAGTTGATATTGTCCATAAACTTTTCCTGGCTTAGGTTCCATGCAACCGACGCTGATGGGAACGCATCCCATTTATGGTCAGGTGCCAAACGCGAAGCACCATCCCAGCGTTGGGTCAGTTGCAACAGGTACTTTCCTTTATAGCTGTAATTGAGCCTTCCGGCATAGGCAATGTTATTCCAGCCAGTAAAGCCAGAGCTAATCGTTCTGCTGGTGGCATCTGTACTTCCCAAATTATAGAACAGTTGGGAAGGTACAATCTGGTTATTACCCGAAGCACTCATGTTATCCAGATCACTCTGAATATATGAAGTAATTCCTGTAAGAGTTACTGAATGGTCATTGAATTCCCTGGTATAAGTAAGAATATTATCCCAGTTAATGTACCTGCCGAAACCGGAAGAAACAGATGAAGTGGTAACCTTGGTATTGACTTGCGCCAGTGATGTAGCATCATTGTATATACCTCTACGGTTATAATTGAAATTGGTTCCTAAATTAGACCGGAAAGTAAGTCCCTTTAGTGGTTTCAAATCAATATATCCATTTGCAGATACACTTGTTCCAATATTATTATCACGAGCAATGTAAGGACCTCTTTCGTCTGTAAGCGGGCTTATCCTTGTCGTATTCTTTGGAAGAGGATAAAGGCTAATATTCCCTAAAGAATCATATGCTTCTCCCAGAGGAGCTATAGAAGTAGCTGTAGACAGAGGATCTCTCCTATTATCTTGTTTGTAATAAGTAACCTGACTCAATAAACCAGTAGTAAACCATTTGGTAACTTTCTGATCCAGGTTCAGGCGGACATTATAACGGGTGAACTCGTTATTGCGTAACATGCCTTCTTCCTGGAAGATTCCGGCAGACAAATAGGCTTTAGTTTTGTCATTACCACCTCTGACAGAAACGGTATGGCTTTGCTGATGACCATTCTGATTAACAAGATCAATCCAGTCTACCCATTGACCAGCCTGAATAGCTTCCCATTCACCATTGTTGGCAAACAGCTTGGCATCATCAGCAGGACTGCTCCATTCACCATTGGCACGCCATGCTTCCCGTCTTAATTGAATATAATCTTCACCAATCCTTACACCTGGATATTTTGTATAACCATTGGTACCATAGTAACTATCGAAGGAAACTCTTGTTTTGCCCTCAGCTCCTTTTTTGGTAGTAACTATGATCACACCATTTGCACCTTGCGCACCGTAAATGGCTGTGGCAGATGCATCTTTCAGAACTTCCAGAGACTCTATATCATTGGGGTTGATATCATTGATATTACCACCCTGGTAACCATCAATGATGTATAAAGGCTCGTTGGCAATGGATGTAAAAGACCTGTTACCACGAACCCTGATATTGGCGCCTGCACCAGCAGCTCCTGAGCTCCTGGTAATGTCCACACCAGGGACTTTACCCTGGATGGCTTCCACAGCGTTAAAAGTGGGTGTTTGAACAACTTCACCTCCTTTTACAGAAAATACCGATCCTGTGAGGTCACGTCTTTTTACCTGGCCATATCCAATGACAACCACCTCATCAAGCTTCTGGCCTGTATTTGTCATTGAAATAGTAAGGGAAGTTTGTGTACCAACTTTGATCTCCTGAATGCCAAACCCAACATGGCTAATTACTAGTATTGATTCAGGGGAAGGCACTACAATGGAAAAATTGCCTTGTTCATTGGAAAGGGTGTTTGTAGCTGTGTTTTTAACCTGTATACTCACCCCAGCTAATGGCTGTGCATTTTCCTGACTCACAATTTTACCTGTGACTGTCCTTTGCTGTGCGAATAAAGTTGAACTGATGAGAAAGAGAAATAACACCCAAAAGGGTTTGATTTGTCGTTTCAAATACATATGGTCTTTATGGTTTTAAAATAATAAACAACACAAATTCATTCACCCACGAAGAATAACAATCGATGGAAATGAGGTTCGATAAAAATGGGGATAAAAGTAAATTTTCAAAAATGGCAAACAATGTATGTTTTTACTGAGATAATGGACAATTTTACTGCCACTTTTAAAAATGCCATTAATGTAATGGCGAAGTAGTACCAGCCATTAACCTATTTTCTGTTTGAAGCTTGGCAGTAGAGCTTTTGCAGTTATGTTAATGGAGCGTTTACAGGCTGTTAGAGCGCAGTTGATATGGAATACATACGAAGTTACACCGCAGTAATGTCTCTATAATGTCTCTATAAGGTCTCCTATGTTTGTTTTTTGAAGCAGTATTTTTTGAGAGGAGTCGGGAAGGTCTGGGTAGTTTTGAGTCCATCAGTGAAAAAGGGTGAGCGTACAATTTAGGTCTAAGTAACCCCTGAGGGTATACTGTTATAGAGATTTTACCTCCCCT
>NZ_JAOTIF010000027.1 GCF_025628885.1 Paraflavisolibacter caeni
AGGGGAGGTAAAATCTCTATAACAGTATACCCTCAGGGGTTACTTAGACCTAAATTGTACGCTCACCCTTTTTCACTGATGGACTCAAAACTACCCAGACCTTCCCGACTCCTCTCAAAAAATACTGCTTCAAAAAACAAACATAGGAGACCTTATAGAGACTTTATAGAGACCCTACTGCGGTGTAACTCCATAGGAACTCCCTATTTACTCCGTATCAACCCCGTACCTAAAGTATACCTACGCCCTGTTATCCCTCTTAACCAACCCACCCATACCTTCAGTATAGGTCAAGTATACCTGAAGCATACTTACAGCATACCTGAAGCAAGAAACAGATTTTTCATACACCTCACGCTTCCTCCAACTCCGCAATGTCAAACTTCTTCATCTGCATCACTTTCTGCATGACTCTTTCCGATTTGCCAGGAGTGGACATCAGTTGCCCTAATACAGCAGGCACTATCTGCCATGACACACCAAACTGATCTTTCAGCCAGCCACACTGTCCCTCACTGCCACCTTCAGAAAGTTTGCTCCAGTAATAATCAATTTCCTCCTGTGTCTTACAGCTTACAACAAACGAAATAGCTTCATTAAAGCTGAAAGCATGCGACAAAGAGCTGTCCATTGCCATGAAGACCGTATCATTTAGTTTGAATTGTGCATGCTTTACGGTGCCTTCCGTATCTCCGTCATCTTTTCCATACCTCAGAATGCCAACGACAGACGAATTGTCAAATACTGAAGTATAAAACTGCACCGCCTTTTCTGCATTGCCATGCTGCTCGCTTGTGAACAACAGTGCAGGGGTGAAGCGCTGACCTACGTCCTGGAACTTTCCAAATGAAAGTTGCCAGTTCACACCGAACCGGTCCTGTACCCAGCCGTATTTGCGGCTCCAGTCATACTTGCCCAAAGGCATCAATACGGACCCGCCCTCTAAAAGAACATTCCAGGCTTTATCCAGCTCCTCCTCATTTTCAAGGAGCACAAAGAAGGAAATAGAAGGATTGAAAGTAAATTCTGGCCCACCATTGAGGCACATAAATCTTTGGCCGGCTGATTCAAATGTTACGACTATTGGATTTTCAGATGTAATCTTCGTATTACTAAAAACGGTACTATAAAATGTAGCCGCTTCCTTTGCATTGCCGTTAAACCACAGGCATGGATAAATGATATTGGTCATCGTATTTGGTTTTATAGGTTTGAGTCATCTGTCTTCTCCTCTGCATATTTCTTAAAACTGTCCAATATAGCCTGCCAGCCACTCCTTTGCAATTCCTCGGTATGCGTGTGCTCTGATTCAAATACCACAACAATATGAGTAGTATCACCATTCCTGTTAAAATCATTCTTCACCTTTCTTCCATCACCTAAGGTGTATTCAATGTATTCATAAGGCCTGATCTCATCATAAGTACCGCCAAAGTCAAATCCAAAGCTGCCATCTTTAGCTTCCATCCTGTAAGCAAAGCTGCCGCCAGGTCTTAGATCGTTTTGGGCGCTTGTCGTATGCCAGTCTTCAGAAGCATGATTCCACTGCTTGACATCTTCAACATTGGTCCATAGATTCCAGACTTTCTCTACCGGCGCATTAACTGTTGCTTCTACTTTGATCGTTGGTCTTCCTGTTGCAATCATTGTGATTTGTTTTATGTGATGAATGATGTTTTGCTGATACAAACTTACTGCGCTTATAAGAAGATCAAGGTGGGTAATAACGACAATCTTGGGGCGATTTGCGACACTGTTTTCAGGGGGTCTTTATGGCATTGGTTTGTCCGGCAGGATCGGGAATGATCGGGATCTTAACAGTAACGCTGCATCCATGTCCTTCCTTTGACTGAATAAACATGTCGCCACCAAATACTTTCGCCCTGCTTAGAATGTTATTCAATCCAATGCCATTGGGCCTTTTAGAAGGATCAAAACCCTTCCCATTGTCAGTAATAATCAGAACAGTCACCTCTTCAGTCTGGGATAGTTCAATTTTTATACAGCTTGCTCCTGAATGTTTAATGATATTATTCATTAGTTCCTGCAAGATCCGGTAGATCGCCAGCTTTTGATCTTTTATCAATGACGTATGGTAGCCTTCATGCCAAAAACTGATCTCCATGCTTGTAGAAGATGCCACCATATCGATAAGGCCTTTTATGGAATCGATCAAAGACAAGGTCCCCAAAGTAGGAGCTGAAAGCTCCCGGGAGAGATGACGGATTTCTGATATGCAGGTCATTACATATTGAATGGATTTAGATAAAAAACCATTTCTCGCCTCCGGATTGTGTACCGCCATCTCCAGGTTAAGCTTTACCGTTGTCAGAATTTGATTTACATTGTCGTGGAGTTCATGGCCAATAATTTCTCTCTCTCTTTCCTGTGCCAGGATGATTTGTTTGGTTAGTTCCTGTTGATATCTTTCCTGCTCACGCAACAGCTCCTGCTCCATTTGTTTCCGCATGGAAATATCTCTAACCAATACAATGAAACGGAGTTCTCCCTTTACGTCCAGGTATTTTGAATAAACAATTTCGCCCGTGAATGTTGTGTTGTCGTCCCGTGTAAAAAGAACTTCACCCTTGAAGGAACCATCACCAACCACACTCTCGTTCATTTTGATGTTTGGTGCGGCATCTTTAAAAAGCTGCTTCAACGTTAATGAAAACAGGCGCTGCTTTTCTATTCTAAACAATTGAACAGCTGCAAGGTTCATAGCTTCAATTTGTCCATTACCCAAGGCAACAATAATCGCATCCTGGCTATTTTCAAAAATGGATCGGTATCGGATTTCGCTATCCCTGATTTGCCTTGTACCTTTTCTTCTTTGAGCAGAAACAAATAAAACAAATGAAGAGAAGAGAATGATTAACACCGTAATAATACCGCCAAACATATATTCCCTTTTCGCTCTTTTATGGTGATCACTCAAAATATCACTCTCGGCACTGCCCACTGATGCAATCACAGGATAAGCTGGCAGCTTACGGTAACTGAAATAGGTTGGGATACCGTAGATGGCATCTTTTGCAAAATAATTACCGATAGCTTTTTGTGCTGCATATTTCAACAAAGGACTTTTATGAATGTCTTCTCCATGGCTTTCTCTGCTTCCCCTTCTTCTTGCATAGGTAATTCCATCCGGGGCAACCAACGAAATAATATCACGCTCTCTAAGCTTGGAATTGGCATAAAACTGCATGAAAGTTGAAGGTTCTATCTGAACAGCTACAGCTCCCCCGAAGCTCTCGTCGGGCTTATCGATACGCCGGCTAAGCATAATAACGGTCTTGCCGATCGTTTTTGATAATAAAGGTTTACTGAGAAATAGTTGATTTCTTCGTGTTTTATGGAAATAGAAATACTCCCTGTATGAGAAATCAAGCAATGAGTCCTGAGGTAGATTGAGATTGCTGATAATAAGACGGCCATTTTCATCAAGAATACCTATACCATTGATATTTCTGGTCCCAATCATGCCTATGTTAAGCAGATCCTTTAAATCAATCCTTTTGCCCTTCTTTTCATACTCCATTTTTACCAACTGCAGCACCGCATCTGCATTGCGTATGGTTCGGAGGGCATATTGCTCCAGGGAAGCGGCAAGGTTGGAATTGCGCTGCACGGCTGCAGCAATGGTAGCCTTACGGTCCACAGTAACCTGGTGCAAAACCTGTTTCCATACCAGGAAGATGATAAGGAAGCTAAAAAGAAAAATAATAATAAAAAGCCTGCCAGGTTTTTGTATAATATCCTTCATATCAGTCTTTAAAATGTCTTTCCTAGAGGTCTGGAATGATAAAAGGGAATATAAATACCAACAGGGAAATTGGCAAGTCTCAGAGTAGCAGGTTCTTCAGTGGATGCAAAGTGCATGAGCTCCTTTTTCGCGAACAAAAATACCAGATTAAATACTTCGTATTAGAATTTTTCGACGAAACTATATTTCAAGAACTTCCCGCAATTCACTTTACCCTTTTACCGTTCTCCTACTTTTACATTTACATTCTACTTTTAGATTTTACTTTTAGGTATGAACCGGATTGACCGCCTCTCAGCCATACTCATCCAACTTCAGTCCCGTCCACTGGTCAAAGCCCAGGACCTGGCTGAGAAATTCGCCATCAGCCTGCGTACCGTTTACCGTGACATCCGCGCCCTCGAAGAAGCCGGTGTACCTGTGATAGGCGAAGCCGGCACCGGCTACCGCCTGATGGAAGGCTACAAGCTGCCGCCCATCATGTTCAACCAGGACGAAGCCTCAGCCCTGCTCACCGCAGCTAAGTTGATGCAATCCATGAGCGACAAACCATCTTCAAAGCACTACGGTTCAGCCCTCGATAAGATAAAAGCGGTGCTGAGGATGTCAGAAAAAGAACATATCTCCGAAATTGACCAACACATTGCTGTGGTTACGCATCCGGCCTTCGTATATCAAAAACCCGAAGAACTGCACCTGCAAAAACTATTGAAAGCCATTGCCTCTTTCCGTGCGATCCGCTTTGAATATTCTTCGATTGGTAAAGGAGAAACCCTGCAGCGTAAAGCAGAGCCAGTAGGCATCTATTACCAGGGAAGCCATTGGTACTTGGTAGCCTTCTGTCTGTTGCGTAACGATTACCGCAACTTCCGCACAGATAGGATTGCTAACCTGGTGATCACAGACGAAAAGATCACCCAAAGCCACCCTCCGCTACAGGACTTCATCAACAAGATGGCCGATAAACGGGAGGTTCATAAGGTAGTGATCGAAGTAGAGCGGGATATAGTCAAATACCTGGGCGATCAGAAATATTACAGCGGCTTTGTAAAAGAAGAACCCGCTGGCGATTATATACAAATGACCTTCCTCACAGGTTCACTCACTGGCTTTGCACGTTGGTTTATGCTGTTTGGCGATAGAGCGTCCATACTGGAACCCCTCGAACTAAATGATGTGATTGCAGACATTGCCAGAAGTATCCTCAAAAAAGTTCAAAAAAGATTAACCCTGCTGACATAGGGCTGTCACTGGACGGTTGTTGCTTTGTACTACAAAACAGCAACACTATGACATTTATTGAGTTTTTCAAGCAACAGTTTATTGAAGAAGGTAATACTACCCGTAAAATGCTTTCCCGCATTCAGGAACATCAACTTGCTTATCAACCACACCCCAAAAGCATGGACATGAAGCGCCTTGCCTTGCATATTGCTGACCTTCCTGGTTGGATCCATCTGATCTTCACTACCGATGTACTGGACTTTGCCCAACCTTATCATCAACCGGAGATCCACAGCACCGACGACCTGATGGCTTATTTCGAAAAGCGCTACGAGGATGGATTATCCACACTTGTACCGGAAAATGAAGCTCTATTGAACAAACCCTGGACATTAAGAAACGCAGAAACAATTTATAGCGTAGAACCCAAAATTGATGTGATACGCATGTCACTAAGCCAGCAGATACACCATAGGGCGCAATTGGGTGTGTATTTAAGGCTGCTGGATACACCTATACCTGGTAGTTATGGACCTAGTGCAGATGAGGCTGTTTTCCAAAAAGCGGAAGCCGCAGTATAAGTAACTGCACTTTAATTTGATTAAGATTCCACGGAGGCCGGCACTTGCCGGCCTTTGTATTATGCCTCGATTATAGTATTGCCAAAGGTGGAAACTTAGTGGGCTACAGGTGGAATGGAGAGGAATATTGGATAATAGCCATTTCGTAAGTGTAAAATATAAAGCCCTCCCTTAACGCACCAGCGTAACCACTCCTTTCAATTGTATGACTCCCTCCCTGCTTTTTCCCCTGACCAGGTAGACGAAGGTGCCGGTTTGAAGCGCTTTTCCCTGGTAGGTTCCATCCCATCCTTTACCGGCATCCTTTGTGATAAAGATGCGGTTGCCCCAACGGTCGAATATAGAAAACTCATCCAACTGTAAAGAAGCACCAAAGGGAATGCGAAAGACATCATTTTTTCCATCCCCATTCGGTGTAAAACTATTGGGCATGTAATATTTATCGAAAACTTTTACCAGAACCTCTCCTGAAGCCTTACAACCGTAATTATCTACCACACTGAGTTGGAAAGTACTGTTCGTAGTCAATGGCGCTGTTGTAGGTGTCAGCGACTGTGGATTCTGCAAAGAAACTCCGCTGACAGAAGTCCACTCAACAGAAGCGACAGTACCGGATACCGCAGGATTGAGCTGGAGTTGCTCACCAGTCATAGCACTGAGTTCTGATGGCGTGAAATGAATAGTGGGAAGCGGCCTGATATTAATGACTTCTTTATTGGATTGAATTGTAGAAGTAGGGCAACCAGGCACCTTTATGGTCAATATACAGGAAACCTCGTCACCTTGCTTTAGCGCATTGCTGTTGTAAGTGGGTGTAGTAGCACCTGTGTTGGCCCCATTCAATTGCCATTGATAAGTGGGTACAGCGCCTGTGTTTACAGCATTGGCCGTAAAGGTTACACTGTCCCCAGCACAGACTTCCATATCGCTGGCAGTTATGGTAACCTCGGGCGCCATGGTCATACAGCCGCCAAATTTCACTACCCAATAATCATGACTGGAGCCATGAATACCTGTAACATCGCCATCCTGCGATGTTGTAGACCCTATGGCCACAAACCATCCATCTTTTGTAGGCTCCAGGGAAGCCAGCATGTCAGAGCCGCTACCCCCGAAACATTGCTGCCATTGTATGTTGCCGAAACCATCTGTCCTTACTACCCAGTAGTCCAAGCCTCCGTGGTTGCCGGAGACGTCCCCGTTTGACGAGGCAGTCTGGGCTCCTATTAAAAAGCCTTTATCCGCTGTTTGGCTGATGCAGGTTGCCTGATCCTGTCCACTGCCTCCATAGCATTTCTGCCATTGCAGGTTGCCGTTAGGATCCAACTTCACCACCCAGGCATCAACATCTCCGTGATTGCCACTGACATCCCCATTATTCGATTTCGTAGTGCCGGCAACAATATAACCGCCATCTTCTGTCTGCCGGATACTTTCCCCTGTGTCTGCACCCGTGCCGCCCAGGGCTTTTTGCCACAGCAGGTTGCCCCGACCATCGATCTTAACAACCCAGAGGTCTTCCGCGCCATGTTGACCACTAACATCCCCGTTAGAGGATGTTGTATAGCCCGTCATGATATAGCCGCCATCGCTGGTTTGCTGAATGGATTGTATTTCATCAATGCCGGTTCCACCGTAACACTTTATCCAGAGTGGAACACCTGAAGCATCTATTTTCACCACCCAGCCATCAAAGTTGCCATGATTGCCACTCACGTCACCATCATTTGAACGAGTGCTGCCTGCAATTACAAATCCTCCATCCTGTGTCTGGATAACACTGTGGGCATTGTCCTGCGAACTGCCTCCAAAGGTCCTTTGCCATTGCAGCTGTCCATTGATATCAAGCTTGGTAAGCCAGAAATCTGTAGATCCCTGGTTGTAACTCAAAAGACCATTCCTGGAATCTGAATAACCCGCGATGATGTAGCCGTTATCGGAAGTTTGCTCCACACTATAAGCCATATCAGATTTGCTGCCTCCCAATGAATACTGCCATTGCACGGAGCCGTTCTTATCCATTTTTATCACCCAAAAGTCTATAGAACCATAGTTTTTTGAAACATCCCCATTTGTGGACATCGAAGTTCCAATGGCAATATAACCGCCATCTCTTGTGGGGCGGATGCTTCTTGCGTTGTCATCGTTGGTGCCACCCAGGCACTTTTGCCATTGAATAAGGACCTGTGAATAAGTGGGCTGGACAAGGGAAAATGCCAGGAATATAAATAGGACGAGGTGTTTTGAGGTAAGGTTAGGGGCAGCCATTCTGTAAACGATTAGTTGCTACTTAAAGATAAGCCTAGATCGTGGATAACTTGTGCAATGCGGCTAGGTATTTTAGTTTTAATTTGCTGATGCTTATGGATCAAAAAGATGTTGCTGATGGCGTGATGAAGCATACTTACTACATACCGCAAACGGAAACGGAAAGCAAATTCCTGCAACTGGAAAAACCCATCGTCTTCTTCGACCTGGAAACAACAGGGACCAACACTATCAAAGACAGAATTATTGAGATCTGTGCCATCAAGGTCAATACCGATGGCTCCCAGGAAGAACTCTATCATTTGTTAAATCCCACCATTCCGATTTCCCCTGGCGCTACCGCAGTCCATGGTATCACCGATGAAATGGTGGCAGACAAGCCTACGTTCGGCGACCTCGCAGAACAGTTAGCAGCTTATTTTGAAGGCTGTGATCTTGGTGGTTACAACATCAAGCGTTTTGATGTGCCGATGTTATTGGAAGAATTCCACCGCTACAAAAAATATCCTATCCATTACAGTGAAGTGAAGCTGGTGGACGTGATGGCGATCTACCACCGCAAAGAAAAGCGTGACCTCGCTGCCGCAGTCAAATTCTATTGCGACAGGGAACACCAAGATGCACATTCAGCCAAAGCCGACGTACTGGCAACCATCGACATCCTCAAACGCCAACTCCTCAAATACGGTGACCTGGAGCCCAATACCAGCTTCCTGCACGACTACCTCGATAGCGGCAATACAGTCGACATCAGTGGCAAGTTTATCCGCAACGAGAATGGAGACATTGTCTTTAGTTTCGGAAAGCACCAGGGCAAACTGGCCTGCACGGAACCTGACTATCTGAAGTGGATGCTCAACGGAGATTTTCCTGTAGATACAAAAATGGTGGCCAACCGCATTTACAAGAACTGCATTTGGGAAAACGAAATCAAAGACTGGCTGCACCACAACAAGATCATGCAGGACACAGCTTTAGCTTCTGCCCTGTATACGGCCATTAAATATGAAAAAGACATTCCCCCTTTTACAACCACAAAGCAGGACAGCAAGGTAAAGGTTACTTATAATACCACCATAGAGCCACCTTCCTCTTTTACACTCGTCCACCCGGATGCTGTTGCAACATTATTGAAAACACTGGACGGCTGGCTGAGGCAGGGAGACTAAGGGCTATTCATCACTCTATTTTAGTGCGATAATACCGGAATATATTTTATATATTTATGATACAAACATACTCCTGAGAACCGGTAAGCCGAAAACGGTATTTAGAGTAGGCACAAAACAGTTGGTATGGCAATCAACTTTATGGATGATGAAACATTGTTCATGCCCAAAGCCGGCACAGAACGCTCCACCCTGCGCCCACCTGAAGGCGCCGCCGAGCCAAAATCTTTAACCACTTCCAAAGACGTAAGCGGCATTGAGATACGAATGATGGCTCCTTATATCAAGGACAATCGTACAGCCAAGGTGTTTCCTTTTCCCGGCTATGCAAAGTTGTATTGTCTTACGATTGTGATGAGTGACGAACAAAATCAATTAGCTGGCCTCCTTGACCTGAAAGGCTTTCCAAGAATTGATGACAAGGAGCATCTGCCTATCAATAAAACGATTTATTACTGGCAAACCAAAGATGAAAGCATAGCGGCTCCCAGCCAGATACATATAATGTGTTCTGTGATCAAAAGCAAGCAGTCGCTTAGGGAAGTTGCAAAAGTGATGACTGAAGTAAAAAATGATGAAGAGTATAAAGGCATTATGAGCTCCCTGGGTTCCCTGGCCAATAATGCGGCCAAGTTCAATGTGATTACCGATATGATGACGCAAATTGCAGGCCTGGTAGGTAAGTACCTGGGAGATGTAGAAGACAAGCCATTAGGCACAGTCATCAATAGCTATACTTCCTTAAGCGGAGATTTTGATACTGTTGGCATCCAGTCACTTGCCTATCCAACTAAATATGTCGACTTCAATTTCAAGCTGGTGGTGCGCAGCAAGGCAAATGAAAATGAGCTTGCCGGTAATGTGAATAACCGTGAACTTGAAGTTCAAGATCCGGCATCAGCTGGTGATTCAGCATCCGTCGCTTCAGGTGAAAAAGTAGCTGTAAACATGCAGCCGCTCAATTGATCAATAAATAATCATTGATTGCCAATGATATTATCCTGGCAATCAATGATTGATATGATATAGGACAGAGAAAAGATGCTGCTGCTAAGCCGCATCCTTATAGATAATGTACCCTAAATAATTCCGGCATTCCTTGCAAAACAGTTTCAATTCAACAGTCTCCTCGGAAAGTACACTGTACTCTCTTAAGCTATCAGACCCCTTGCCATGCCAGCCACATTTACAGGTAATTTCATGACGCTGAGAGAAAATTTCTCCAGGCATTTCATTTTGCCTGGGCTTAGTAAGATCAGATGGAATTCCGGAGACGATGCTCCATAAGTTGTGGATCGTTTTTGACAATATATATTTAAAAGTACCGGGGTACGTCATTGCAGGTTTTTTTATAGGAAGTTTAGATAATTCAGTTGGATTAATATTGCAAAATTAGCCACCTATAAAAACTGAGACAATTGTAGAAACGCCTGATTCTAAAACTACATCAAATACTGAGGCCATAGTAAAACATCATGAAAAGCCATAGTACATTTACTACTCATAAGCCACGCGCCTCAAATATCGAACTTCAGCACACAACACAATTCATCATCTTGTTCCCATATTTCCAAATCAGTCTTATCCAAACATCCTTTTCTCAGACCGGCCTCAAAGCCTGCCTCACCTCATCCAACCCCCACTCCTTCAATGCCTGGTTGTTAAAAATGCTGATAACCTCCGGCGCTAGCAATTGGTTCCTTGCTGCAATCCACCGATCCCTTCTGTCACCATATATCCGTTGAACAGCGGCAGCATCCAGGTTCTGCATTTTACCCCAATGAAAGGCATGGGGTATATTCCTGTTGAACAACTCACCCCAAAGAGCGGCATAAAAGTTTTTTGACACGCTGGATTCAGCCACATCGATCTCCACAATACACGTATGAGGGTATTGTGTAAAGGAAAGAGTGGCTTCAGACTGCCGCACATAACGATAAGCAAATACGCCGGCGACGGGCCCTGCAGTCTTATTCAACTCCATTATTAAGTCATGCACCTGCGACACGTAATTCAGTGGTATGCCAAAGGCCGAACTATAGATCTTTCCACGCGCATCCGTATTGTAAAAGATCTCACCCATAGTTCCCCATACATTTTCAAAAGGAGCATAAACAGACTTCACCAATTGATCTACCACCAGATGCGTCAATACAGGCACATTAGCTGTAAGCTTACCCAGGAAGGCAGGCGCATCATCACCCGGCCCGGCTTTACTGAAATCCCTGACCCATTGAGGATAATTGGGCTGGTAAGAGCGCTTGAACATAGTAGTAACATAGGCCCCATTGTCCATATCATAAGGATTCACCACTACCTGGAAATGAAAGGGACGCTCATTACCATGCGGCCGGAATTGGGCATTGGAGAAATCCAGTGTCCCCATAATATGACGTAAATGGTCGTCCATGGGCATGCGTTGCCGGTAGCATTCCAGCAAAAAGATGTCTTCTGTTTCCAGCATCACACCATGTATGAAACCAAAGCTTCCAAAACTGATAAGGGCAGCATTGAACAATTCGTCATCGCGAACGAGCTGTGTTTGCAGCTTTTGAATAAAAGCGTCCGATACTACCGGGTAAGAAGCTCTCTCCAGCCAAATGTGTTTGCCCGGACCAGTAATGATATGCAGTCCCACCACATAATCCTGCGTAGAGCCAAAATCAATAGCAGCTCCATGTGTGCCCGTAGAAAAAGCACCCACTATGGTTTGCCCGTTACTGGCTCCTGTTGTCTTTAGCGAGCGGCTCTTGTTTTTCAAATAAGTATTGAGTTCCTGAACTGAATTGCCGCATTGGGCAAAAAGCAGCAGGTCTTTCCGGCCCCTGTATTGTGCAGCCACATTAGTTTCACTAACAGTAAAGACCATGTTCAGGTGCTTGGAATTCAGCATCCACCCATCTGTGGTGGCTACCTTAGTAAACGACCAGCCGCCACCCAATACACGCAGCCTTTTATTGTTTCTAACTGCAGCATCAATCAACTGGGCGACAGCTGCAGTAGTGGCATTGTAATCATTCAGCATGCTACCGGTATCGCTGTTGCTGATGTCAAAAAGATTATCAATAGGTTGTTTGAAGGTTTCGTGCCGGTTGGTCCATACCTTCAGGTTTGTTGGCTTTATCTGTGGTGCAGACATAAGTGTTGGTTTGAGGGTGATTGGTCAGTGATTAAGCGCCTTGGGCGCTTATAAACCACCTTCGCGCTGGCAGGGTTTATGACATTTCCACCTCACCTGTACGGGTGCTAAAATGCCCAACGAAGCCACGGTAATCAGTGAATACCCAAAATTGGTCTGGAACAGCACTTCATCCATAGCATTATTATTCGAACAGTTCGGCACCACAAAGTTTTTGGGCTTATTCACCAATCCCCAGAAGGAAGACCACAATACTTTCTTCTGATACTCTGTTGCCGGGTCATTGTTTGTATTCAGAACTCTGTATTGGTAACAGCTTTGCAGGGAAAAGATAAAAGATACAAACAGGAGTTTCTTTACCGGGTTGAATCGAAGGTTATACTTCATACTGGTGTCTTTGCAGGTTTTATATACGTATCATCATTTTCGTCTACAGATGCCCTCTAAACACTGGTCCCCCTGAGCCTCATAAGGTTGCATTGTTATTGTAATTTAATTTGAATAGCTGACAAATAAAAAATTATTACACTATAATATCATTAAATCCATAAATCATTACATCAACAAACCCACATCCAGGCATCTGACCATGGTAATTCTAAAGGCCGAAAGGAGTATCCAGGTAATGGTGAATGGTCAATGGTGAATTGAAGGAAAGAGAGAGGGAGGGTAGAATGACGAATGAATCGAATCTGCCAGAGGCGGACCAGTTTGAATGACGAATGGGAGAAAGGTAAAGTGAGGGGGTTCAGAACTTGGAAAGTGGGGGTTGGTTTTGTATCTTTAGGCACAGCTCCCTTGACTCCGTTCAGGGTTTGGAAGGCGTTCTGCCTGCAGGTTGTTTTCCCCTTATTTAGGAGCATTTGCTCCATTCAGATCGAAGCATAGTCGAAGGATAGTCGAAGGATGATCGAAGGATGGTCGAAGTAGCATAGGCTTAGGTACGGCTGATGTATACCTAAAGTACGCCTATGATACGGCTTAGCTATGGAGTAGGTAGGGAGTAATTATGGTTCAGATTTGGGTTAAGAAAAGGGAGGGGGCAAATTCTGTTTCGTGCACTAAGTATACTTGAAGTGTGCTTCAGCTATACACCAGGGATACAGCAGGAATACTGTAGCCCTACTTTAGGTATACTGATGGTATGCTTCAGGTATACTTAAGGTACGAAGGATGGATTCTGCCAGAGCGGACAAAAGCGGTCATTTCCTGCCAAATGCGGTCAAATTGAGATCTAAATGGACTGGGTGATTGGAGTAGGGGAGATGTGGTTTTGATTTGGCTATGTGAAGGGTTGGGTGGCGAGGGAGATAATTCAATAAAAAGACCCCGGGATAATGGGGCCTTTTATAGTGTTTCATAGGAATCTTAAATCAAAAAAGGGCAGAAGACTATTTACACATCTCTTTTACTTGTCAACTCCTGAACTCACCTTAATGGTTAATTCCACGTCCTGTTTTGTGCTGCAATTAGTTGATCTTTTTACTAATATATTTAGCAATTTTCATGCCCGGAACCCTCACAAAAACTCCCCTCTCCCCACTCCAAAAAGGAAGATGGCGCCTGAATCATGGGTATTTTTTACTTCAATTTATCTGCATTACGGCCAATAGAATAATAACCTTTTACAGGCCTGGATTTATAATAGGATGATCCTGATGGCCTTACATCTTCAAAGGAGATTTGTTCCCCAAGTTTTGCCTGATTATTCCCAGTGGCATAATAACCCTTTTGTACCATGGGTACTGTTTTCTTTTTACTGGTCCTGAGGCCTGAAAACACCTGCCCACTTGCAGGACTTTGCAATTTCGAGGCGTTGTTACCTATTGAATAATATCCTTTCTGTGGAGCATATACAGACTGGAAACCGTTTACCGGACCGGTATCCTTTTGGGCATAAGCAGTAATAGAAATAAATAATAAAGAAGCAGATATAATAAATACAAATATTTTCATTGTTATAGTTCTTAAGTTTAGAAATGAGCATTGGGAATGGAGTGATCATGCATAACCTCAGTTACAGAAGTATAATCCTGGTAATGGGTAGGTATATGCAGCGTCTATGTGACCGTAATCAAATTCTCAATACCCTGTTCTTAAGAAATATAGGGTGCGGGCATAGCTCAGGCTTTTCTGTTGCGGTAACCAAGGAGCTATGGTGGGGATTTAGATCACAGACAAAGTTAGTAAATACAGTGGGGGTGTAACCAGCACGAGGTACTTTATTCTTTCCTCCCACAGCCAGGTGTTTGATCACCTTGCTGAAATGCTCAGCATTAAAGTCCTTACCTAAAGAGATTTTGGCAGGCGCCTTTGATACATCACTTAAACTATAAACTTCACCAGATTCAGAAAAAGCGTAATCAGCCGCCTCTTGTGCGGTCCACACAGACCCGGTAATAAATACCGCATAAATAATGGTCAATATAGAAGCGATTACACTCTTCATACGGGGTAAAAATACAGCGGCCAAGTACAAACGCAAATTAAAATTTGTTAAAGTGAGAATACTCCAAAACTCAAACTGGTATTGAGTTACAAGCTACACAATAGAGTTTTTAATAAACTGTATTAAAGCTAATTCCTGCTCATTTTTTCCAATGGAAGCAATCCAAAAAATGTATTTAATGACTCCAAATCAAACAAACAGTATTCAGATGTAAACAATTGATTACATTAAGAAATCGCTGCAATTGTGAATGGAGAATGGTCAATGGTGAATAGTGAATGGGGAATTGTTATTGTATTACGTTTATGAAATTGGCATAATACATAGGTGAAGGGTTTGATGGTACGTAGGGAGGCATTCAATAGTGGTGAAAAGGCATTGATTCATGAGTCAAAAGCTGCTTTTTACATCTTTTTAAGTGGTTCAAGGATATCTCCCAAACCATTGAGTTTGATTTCATAGACCGTTTGCAGCAGCATACCCAGTTTGCCTTTGGGAAATCCTTTTCTTTGAAACCACTCCAGGTAGGAAACCGGCAAATCACACAGAACAGTGTCTTTGTATTTACCAAAGGGCATTTTCATTTTTACCAACTGCAACAGAATTTCAGCGTCAGGCTGTACCGGTTCAAACATGAGTATTTTTTAGAGGGTGCAATATTAGGGATTTCATTCATCATCCGGGTCGTAGAGGAACATCACTCTTGCAGTTCTTTCTCTTACAGAGGAAAGCTGCAGTTTGTAGCGCTTATCTTTTACGGTAATAATCAGAAGAGCGGTATTAGGAGGTATAGAACCCAAATTTTCTGCGATCATTTCCACTTCCTGAAAGCGGCTGCTTGGATCTATTTTAATATAGGTGGTAATAGGATTTGCAGTAAGACGCTGATGGGCAAGAACGACCTGTTTATTGACCATGATGGAAATCGTATCGCCATCGATTGCGCCATTGTCATAAAAGTCGAGGCGTATCTCGCCTGTATCAACTTTTATTTCAGGAATGTCTTTGAAAGCCGATTCTTTTACCCTGCTTAAAGTGATCTGCCCCATGACACAATCTACTCCTGTCTTTATCTCTTTCCCATCCCAACCACCACTTAAATACTCCAGATTGCCTTCATGGTGGTACGTCAACACATAATTCTTGATACAGATGGTACATGTAGGGGGAATATTGAAGCCTGTCACGAGCCCTTCATGGAGCGTAATGGTCTTCATTGCAGCATCGTAAAGACCTTTGAACTTCTTTTTTACATAATTATCAACGTCGAGGTAATGGTAAGAATTACCTGAGGCAATGGCACCACTTAAATTGATTTGCAACTCTATATGGTTCACTGCAAAACAGCCATTTTGCATGGTTAAGGTGCCCTTCCAAACGCCACTGATATCCTGTGCGTTTAAGAATTGGCTATACATCAATAAAAACCATATGACCACACAGCATTTCATTCGAGGAAGTTTAAAAGACCTGCCCTAATATCCTTGAGTATTGAAAAAATTGATCAGTACTTTTAAAGTTAGGTAATTTATTTACTAAAAATTTCTTGCCAAAGGGCGGAAGGATAAGTGACGGAGAATGAATGATGAAAGGCGAAGATAAACGAACAAAAAAACCCGGGGAATCCCCGGGTTTTTTTGTTTCTGCTTTGCTCAATAAACACTATCTACTCTATCCAGCTTAGTAAGCCGGCTTACTCTTCTGATCTGTACTTTGGTCTGTATCAGGCTTAGTTCCCTGATCTGTACTTTTATTTGTTTCCTGGTCAGTGTTTTGATTGGCATCCTTGTTTGTACTTTGGTTTGTGCTATCGTTGCTCTTATCCATATCCTGCACACCCTTGCTTGAATCAGTAGCATTCAATGAATCGGTTTGATTACCAGAATTGTTATTCATATTGGTATTCTGGTTGGTACTCATTGTATCAGTTGCGCTCGGATTATTCATATTGCTCTTATTGCTTGTACTGTCCATAGCATTAGCATTGTTCCAGTTGGCATTATTCATATTGCCAGTACTGTCTGTGTGTACAGCATATGTATACGTAGCATCACTACCATCTTCATTCATGTACACGGCTCTTACCTGGCCATTCTCTATCAAACGAACCTGGTAAACATATGAGCTATCGCCTGTCTTCAATTGCAGGACGTCGTAAATGGTAGGTCCATATTTGTTGATAGCAGAACTGATTGTATTTTCAGAAACCAAGCTCTGAATTATCGGCAGTGCCATGGTATATGAATTTCCTCTTTCGTCCATAAATACATTGACGATACGTCCACTACTGGCATACCTTGCATGCCACATGTTAGTAGCGGCATCCTTTTCCCATGTAGCATTACCTGCGTTAGGAAACTGTGACGTGAAAGTATTTCGAATAGTAGGAGGAACATTACCATAGGCGTTATAAGCACCAGAACTGCGCATCGAACTCACCGTGTCGGTACCCTGGGTTTGAGCATTCATATCCTGATTCTGCTGAACACCCTGGTTACTTTGAACAGCTGTTGTATCTGTACCTGTTATGCCTGTAGCATGACTAGTGTCTGTAGCATTCATAGGATTTACAGTAGTTGTTGTATCCCTAGCTGTACTGTCTTTCGGCAGGTTTTTATCCTGCGCCCACAAAGCAAGACTACATCCTGTTAACAGCAGGGATAGGATCATTGTTTTCATAAATCTTTCATTTAAGGTTAGCATGAATTAAGGTTTCCATGAGGAATAACAACTATGATGCCCACAATGCCATCAAGCCCGGCAAAAAACATAATATTTTTTGTATTGTTTAGCTTCAGAATTGATGAGGTGTTGATTTCATTTTACAATTTGCAACGATGAGTGAAAAATTTTCCACTAATGCATTTTAGATGGTGAATTGTCTATGGTGAATAGCAGCAGGGTTTTCCTTTATTTAGAAAAATTCATCATTAGAATTGTTGGTAATTCCCATTAGCTCTTCCAAGGGAGCCTCCTCCAGAATCACCCTATCCGGATGTCCTTTTTTGGATGTCCATTTGATCAGCCTCAGCACGCCTTCCGATATTTCGATACCGGTAATATCACCATCACTGAAACAGCAACAACCCGAATTAAAATAGGTTGGTCTCAAGGAGAGATAATCATCTGAAATATGATCGTAAGTAAACTTCCTGGCTTCAATTTCTTTTTGCAGGGTCGCAATCATGCTTTCATCACCCTGTTTTCTTGCAAATAACAATTGACGGTACAAACGCTCAATATGTGTGAGAGATTCAAAGAGCGGCTGGTGTGTATGGCCGGTGATCAGCAGCAAATCTTTTTGTGCAGCGCTCCATTGGTACATAATACTATTGTGCAATGTTTTCAAGCGGTTATCATATGCAGGCGTGTTTGGATTGATCTTTAGAAAAGCTTGCAGGGGGGCCCAGATCTTTGAAATAAAGAATTTACTGAACCAGTTGCCATCGCTTACCTTATCACCCTGATGGCCATGTGTGCAAAAGATATTCAGGCGCTTTCCTTCTACAGTGGTTTGCAATACAACACCTTCATAAATAGGAACAGTCATACCATATATGCTTTTCAAATAAATGGGCGCCAGCGGGTCGTTTTGCCATAGAAGGTCATGGTTGCCGAAGACCTTGATAAAAGCATTTGCTGATATGAACTTGCTTTCTTTACGAAAGGAAGGTCCTTGTTTCTTTTTGACAGACAAGAATGTATTTTCCCAAAGTTCCTCGCTATCTCCCAAGTCAATATAATGGAAACCGTTTTGATGATAATATTCCAGGGCCTTCAGGTAATTCGGCTCACAGAGCATAAAATCGTCTGCACCATTGCGGCGGCCCTTATGTTGGTCGGAAAAGATGATGAATTTACCTGTTTCTTTTTTGAATGGAACCACCAGGCCTTTCTTCTTTTCACCTTTCAATATACAATCCAGTAAATCGGTAAGTGCTTTAAAAACACGCTCCCTATCAGGCTTTGAAGAAAACCTGTCGGATAGCCAGAGCACGGGCCCACGAAGTATTCTTTGCAACCAATTCATAAATGACCAATACAAGGTGAGAAAGAAAAAGGAATATACCAATTACCTTGAACCTAGTATTTGATTCCATATTTCTTTATCAATGCAAGGAGCACGCCATTGGTCCAGCCAAAGCCATCCTGTGATGGGTATTCGCCTCCGCCACCTTCCAGGTTTGTTTCATATACATTATATTTTTCCATCAACTTCCCGGTACGCTTAAATATGCTTACGTTCAGTTGCACCCATCGTTCTGCAACGGTTTTGGCAAGATCGTGCTGGCTGTATAACTCGAGACCGGAAATAGCCATCCATTCCAATGGTGCCCACCCGTTGGGTGCGTCCCATTGTTCGCCAGAATGGACAAGAGTGGTAGTGACACCGCCAGCCTGCAGGAATTTGGTGCGGATATTTTGTGCAGCAATAAAAATGTTAGAAGCAGGAGCCACCTGTAAAAAGAAAGGTGCTACACCTGCCAATGTTAACGCCGGAGCATGTCTTTTGGTTGCCAGGTTATAATCAACATACCATCCCGACTTTGCCGACCAGCAATATTTGTTAATCGCTTTTTTACGGCTTTCTGCCAATTGATTAAAACGTTGAGCTTTCTGACTATCGCCATTGAGGTCATAAGCTTTTGATAAGTTCCTCTCCAGGGCATATAGCAGGCAGTTCAAATCGACAGGCACCAGCGAAGTTGTTCTAATTGTTGTAAGATTCTTTTCATCAGCAAACCAACGGGTGCTAAAATCCCAGCCGCTTTCGGCACTAGAGCGTAAGTCGCGGAAAAGTTCCTTGTTGACCTTGCCTCCTTTTTCAGCAGTTTCCACATCCGGAGCATGTGACTCCTGCCGGGGAATATTCAACTGATCGTAATAACGATTCAAAATACTGCCATCGGGCATACGCGCTACATGCTTGGTAGGTGCGGTCTTGTCCATCCAATAGTCATGCTCTTTCTGCATGGCAGGGAGGTATTCTTTAAGCACTGCTTCGCCTTTAATTTCAGCCAAAAGATTTACCATGAGGGAAAAGAAAGGAGGCTGCGAGCGACTTAAATAATAAGTACGGTTACCATTGGGGATATGCCCGTATGTGTTGATCAGGTGTGCAAAGTTCCTGATCATGTTCTCGATCAATTGGTCCTGGCCACTTTCCCTCAGGCCCAGCATCGTGAAATAAGAATCCCAATAATAGATCTCATGAAACCTTCCTCCGGGAACAATGTAGGGATAAGGCAAAGGGAGGAGGGAACTTCCCTTTATTGCCGAATCGTTTTGCCGTTTTAAGACTTCCCACAGATTATTGATATGTTTTACAACATCCTTGGTGGTATCCTGGAATCCACTTTGCGGAGGCGAAGGAATAATGAAGTTTTCGCGCACAAACATTTCAAGGCTGAACTTAATAGCGGGGTTGTTCTTTATGGCCAAATAGTCGCGCACAATAGCTGCGGGGTCGCGTTTTGGAATGCAGTCGACAAAGGTCTTATTATCAGGAAATATATGACTCATCTGCACATCCGAAAACAATTTGCCATAGATCTTATCGGGCGTTGCAATTGTCTGCGAAATAGCAATGGGCAAAAAGCCATAGGCAATGAGCAAGACAAAGAAGATCCTTTTCATTGTGGTTTCGTTTGCCTGAAATTAATTCAAATTACGAATAAGTACAGGTTGAATGCGCCTTTGCTTATTCGCCCTAGCTATTGTGCTGTGGTATCTGAGTTTTCTTTATGTTGCTCCAATATCCTGCTGGCGGTGGTATCGCCGGCAACAACGGCCTGCATCAGCAGCTTAGTACCTTTTACAACATTCTTTTCGTACTCACAGCGGTCATAATTACTAAGGTGAAGTACGTCCCTGTTATCTGCAAAGAGGTACAAAAAGCCCAGGGTTGTTTTGGCGGGCGTATAGTTGCTGTCACTGGCCCTATTGATCAAGTCTAAGGCAGTGGCGCAGTCAATATCATTGTTTTTGTTCTTAAGGGCGAAGTTGCCATATTCGTACATAGCTTCCGGCACTTCATACTCGCTTAGTGTTTTATAAATAGCCAGGGCCTCTTCGGTATTGCCGTTATCAGCCAACGCCCTTGCATTTTGCAACTGTGAATTGATCTCTATTTTGGTCAATTTCTGCGGCTCGGTTGCCCTGTTGTTCCATTCATCCAATGTCATCAGGTCCTCACGGCGAAGCCACCCTTTAGACATTTGCCCCTTGTCGTTAGTAAATTCAACGTAAACAAACCCATTCTTTTCGTCCAAGCCATCAATCACTTCCTCTGAGGGTACCATGTAGGCAGAAGAACGGCGGGTAGCGCTATTAGGTTCATTGTGAAAATAGGCCCTGTCAGCGGCCACTTTATATCGTCCGATTACAGTACGTTGTGGGGGTGTTTGAGTTTCAGTTGCTTCCGGTTCAGTTTTCCTGTTCGAATTACCCCCATTCAAAAGTGTAACAGCCGCATAAACACCCAGCCCGATGGTGACCAGGAGCAAAAGGCCAAACAAGACACTCGACATACCCTTAGCGCGTGGCGCCGGAGGCGCCGGCCTATATTGAGGAGCCTGCGTTTGTTGCATCGCCAGCTTGTCTCTTAACACCTGGATATCCCGATCTTTCTGCGTTACACTTACCCTTAAGGCTACCAATTCAGCTTCCTTGTTCCGTGCGGCTTCCTGGTGTTGTTGCAATTGCTTTTGCAGTTTTTGATTTTCCTGCTGCAGCAGTAACATGCTTTCACCTGGATTATTTCTATGTGCAGAAGATTGCATGCTGTTCACCACAATATGGTCGTACAATGCCATGCCATTGGGAAAGCGGTCTACAGGCTTTTTCTCCAGGCATTTATTAATGGTATCCAACAGCCAATGGGGCACAGTCATCTCCCGCTCCTTTTTTTCTTCACTCCAGCCGGCGGGCAATGCTGCGCGACGCAATGAAAGCAGGTCGGGTGGAGACTTTTCCATATGCGCCAGCATGATCAGGTTACGGGCAGTTTCGCCCCTATCTTTCAATGGAAAAGGAACCGTACCGGCCAGCAATTCAAAAAGGATAATCCCAAAGCTGTAAACATCCGTCTCAAAAAGCATCTGTCCTTCGTATTGCTCAGGAGCCATAAATTCAACGGCACCTGCATGACGCAGGCTGGTACGTCTTTGCTCGTCCGACATGATGGCAAGGCCAAAGTCGAGCAAGACATAGTTACCGGTGTGTATATTGAACTTTACATTGTTGCTTTTAATGTCGCCATGTTTGATATCCAGCTTGTGGCAGTGCGCCAAGGCATGCGACAACTGTTCGGCTACTTTGATGGTCTCTTTGATCGTGAAGACGGAACCATGAGGCGGTTGCAGCAGCTCTTCCAGGTCTGGCCCCTCTATATATTCCATCTCTATAAATGGCAAACTGCCGGTCTCGGTAATTCCGGAGCTCAGGATCTTTACCACGTTAGGGTTTGGCTGCTGATTGACTTTCTTTAGTTTCTCAACTTCGTTCTGAAAGTCCCTGAAGTTTTTATCCTGCGGATCCTCATTATGAATAGGTGTAGGCAGCAGTTTTACCGCTGTAATAATTTCTCCTCTCCTGCGTCCCTTATAAACCGAACCCTGGCCGCCGGTTTTTAAGGCGCCCATGTTTTCCAAACCTTCCGTTATGGTAAATACTTTAGCCATCGGGTAAATTTAGAACAAAGCCGGGGAATGACGAATAAGGTCAGGTTGAACGGTCCTATACTTATTCGTTATTCGATTCGTTTACCAGCTGTCTAAATTCCAACAACGCTGAATCGCCCAGGATTATTTGATCGCCTTCCTGTAACGGGTAACCAATTTGAGTAGTTTGCAATTTTTCCAGGTCTCCATTTGCAGAGCGGACCTTTATTTTATTCCGGGGAGGAATGCCGCCCTCATCGGCAAACAGCATGAAAGTACCTTGTTCCGCATTCCATTCAATATGGGCATGCTGGCGGCTGACGTATTTATTGCTCTGATGCGTGCTATCAGCAGGGAATGCAATGGTATTGATGCGGAAGAAACCATCAGCCGTCTGCACCTTCTTTTCCCGGCCAATGCAGATCTTGCCACTGTCGGAAGTGAGCGTATAACTTTCTTTTTCGGCTTCACCATTGAGAATATGAATAGCTGCAGTAACGGTTCTCTTTGGGGCAGCCTGCTTCCGGGTAACCACAAAAAGGGCTGCATCAATGGAGGTTGCCTTGATCGCATCTGAAGGAAGACTTTCTACGAAAAGAATTTCCAGGTTCCAGTTACCAGGCAACTGAAGGGCAAAGTCGTCTGCTATTTTTTGAACTTCTTCTTTAAACCGGCCTTCCTCCTCAACAAAGATTGCTGACTGGTACAGGTGTTTTTCCTCTTCTTTGGGAGCAAAATATAGTTGGAGGCCGCGCATATTTCCTCCTTCACCTCCTTCGGCCTTCTGTAATTGCTCTTTAATAAAGCGAAGTGCGGCATCGCGGATTCCCTTCACATCCTGCGGGCGACCCTGGCCTTTATTCTGTTTAAAGAAATTGAACATAGTAGCGTATAGTTAGATGTGAAATTAGCTATTGGCTCCCAAAGTTCGTCATTCCCATCACGCTATTTCAAAAACGTTCTCTGCAGGCAGGAATATTTCAAATACAGCGCCATCGCCGGGATTACTAACAGCCTGAATATGACCGCCATGATTTTGAACAATCTTTTTGCAAATGGCTAATCCAAGGCCGGTACCAGGATACTCACTCTTTGTGTGCAGACGCTGAAACAGTTCGAATATTTTGTCTGCATACTGTTGCTCAAACCCAATACCGTTGTCCTGCAAAGAAATACAATGGTAGGTCCATCCTGGCAGGAGGCCCAGAGCCTCGGCCTGCTCAGTTGAAACTTCTTTAGTAGTAATTGTTACAACAGGCGTTTGACCGGGTTCGCAATATTTAACCGCATTGCCTATAATATTTTCAAACAACTGTTGTAACTGGAAAGAAACGCCCTGTACTTTGGGTAGCTCACAGCCATCTATTCTTGCCCCTTTTTCATTCAAAGCTGTCCTAAGTGATGACTTAGCCTGCTCCAAAACTTCATTCAGATCAACCTGTTCCATTTCTTCCTTTACCATACTTACCCTTGAAAAAGCAAGCAAGTCATTGATCAGGGTGCGCATCCGTGCTGCGGCCATTTGCATTCTCTTTAAACTACTTTTGCCCTGGTCAGTGAGACCCGTTTCTGTTTCTTCCAGGAAGTTGCCAAAGGTTTGGATCTTTCGCAGGGGTTCTTGCAGGTCGTGACTGGCAATGTAGTTGAATGAAGCCAATTCTTCATTGCTCTGCTGTAGCGCCAAGTTCTTTTCTCTCAATTCCTTTTCAGCCATCTTGATGTCTGTAACATCGACTGTGACGCCTATAAATTGTTCCGGCACTCCATTTTCGTTGCGCTTAAAAATGGCCTCACGTGTAAACATATACCGGTACTGCCCTTCTTTGTTGCGTACGCGGTATTCAAGCTCCATGATATAATCATCAGCTGCTGTATCGTATTGTTTAAACTTTTCAAATAAACCTATTAAATCATCAGGGTGAATGATCCGGCTAACGAAGTCGTGGCCCATTTCTTCCAGCTCAGTTTCATTATAACCATAAAGTTCCTGGGCATGTTTGTTGAAAAAAACATTCACCCCTTTAGCTTTATCATAAACGTAAATTCCATTAGGCGCCAGGTCGGTAATGTGACGGTTAAAAGCATAGGCTTCCCGTAGAGCCTGGTTCCTGTAATGAAGTTCATCATTGGCTCTCTTCAATTTTTCAGCAGCTTTGATCCTTTCTGTGATATCATGCGCCATTATGAGCAATCCCATAATGCTTCCATCTGCATTGCGTAAGGGAATGTAGCTGAAGTCTGCAGTCTTCCGGCCGTTTAGACAAGGCTGTTCCTTTCTGTACGTAGGATTTCCCTTTAAGCCCTGATTTATAAACTCCATTCTTTTATCATTCCTGAGGCCGGGAAATACATCCACAATGTTTTTGCCCAGCACTTCTTCCTTGCTCAGGCCAAATTGCTGTTCATTCGCCTTATTCCAAACCGTATAATGCATCCCGGTATCAATTACCTCGATCATATCGGCACTGTTCTCAATCAGGGATTCTACTAACTGGTTTCTTTCCTGCAGCTGTTGTTTCAACAATTCTTCTTCAGTAACGTCTAAAACACTACAAAAAAGAACAGTTTCTCCCTTTTCGTTCTTAACAGGGACTGCAGAAGTTTTCACGTACCGTATTTCACCATCTTTCCGTTTGACCCTGAAATGCAGAGGAGGAAAACCACTCATATTCAGATACTGCTTTATGATTTGCATCACTTCAGCAACGTCATCGGGATGGATAAATTCTTCCAATAAACCCAGAGAAGGGCTAACGCTACCAGGTTCATACCCAAAAACGCGATACAAGTTTTTAGACCATGTCATTGCTCCTGATGCAAGGTTCCAGCTTGCAGAACCAATTTTACCAGCTTCTTCAGCCTGTTCAAATTTGAGGTTGCTTTCTTTCAGTAGTCTTTCCGCCTCTTTTATTGCAGTAATGTCATGTATGTTTGTGAGCACTCCTGTTATATTACCGATCTCATCTTTTAAAGGGATAATGCTGATTTCACCGGTTTTCTGGTTTTTGAAATAACGAAACTCCTGCTGTATGGTTTCCTTTCCTTCTAAAGCAGCTTTCAAATAAATTGTTTTGACGTCATTCTCCAGGTAAGGAAAAACATCGGTGAGCCTTTTGCCCAGGATATCCCGCTTGGGTACACCAAAAATATCTTCATAAGCCTTGTTCCAAACAGTCACGCGCAGCTCCTTATCGAATGCAGCGATCATGTCGACATTATTTTCCACCACTAATTCATTAAACCTGGCATGCTGCTCAGACTCCTGCTTCAGCAAATATGTCTCTGTGATATCCTGAGTAGTTCCGATGATGATATCTTCACCCTTATCGTTTTTGCCAAAGTGGCTGATACAACGAAAATACCTGCGTTGTCCATCTTTACGGGTAATCCAAAAACTGGAAGTGCTCACCTCGCCAGTTTTCATATCCTGCTCCAGTTTACTAATCATTTCCTGACGGCCGTCTTCGTCGATCATGTGCAAAAAGTCGTACATTCCAGGCTCAAAGCTATTGGGCTCATATCCAAATAACCGGAACAGGTTGCGAGAGTGCTCTCTTTTGCCATGCACACTATTCCATTTCCAGGAACCTGAGCGAGTTATCTGTTCAGCATTTTCTAAAAGGAAATTGGCCATTCTAGCTTTTTCCTCTGCCACCTGGCTTTGGTTCAAATAGTTTGTTGAAAGCTTCAACTGACGCAAGAGGTTGTAAAAAGCATAGATGATCAACAATAAAGCAAGAAGGTAGACTATTGCAGCATACAAAGGAGTGGTGATAATATACCTGTGGCTTTCTTCACTGCGCTGCTGTAACAACTGTCCCAGCTGGCTGTCCATTAATTGTATCTGGGCATCTACTGCTCCCATTGCAGCTTTTCCATTAAAAGCATTTGTACTGGAAGTTTGGTCAATCAGCACTTTGTCTTTATGTTCATCCAAAACCTGCTGCAAAAGATCCAGTCTATTATTCACAAGCAGCCGCAATTTTTTCATGGGAGCCTTCATTGCGGGATTATGACTCAACAGGATATCCAGGTTGTTGAGGTGTGTATGCAATTCATTGCTGCTTTTTGTAAAAAGTGCATAGAAGGAAGAATCCTTTGTCAATAGAAATCCACGGTGTTCTGTTTCCGCATTCGTTAGTCTCGAATTTGTTTCTGAAAGCTCCTGGCGAATGAAGTTGGTTTTATTTACCCACTCAGCGGCCCTGCCCATGTTCTCTATTCTTTTTACCAGTAAAAAAGAAAGCACGCAAAGAATGAGTACACTAAGCGGGCATAGTATTTTTAAAAACTTACTTTTATCGGAGTTCTTAAAGGAAATGTTTTTCATGATTAGGTTACACAATTGATCTGTTCACAGTGCACAAGGGTGATGAAATAATGAAACGATCCAATTCAGAATGCAATGGGATTCCATGGCGACAAATCCATTGATAGAACTTTCTGAATAATGGCCACCAGCTTTGGAAGACTGTCTGGCTTATGAAAGAAAAGGCATGCCTTGTGTTTATATGCCGCTTTAATATCTTCCTGTCTTATGGATGTAGTTAAAACAACAACTGGTAATTCTTTCAGCGAATCATGGCGGTGAATTTCCTCAAGGCACCCGATGCCACCTTTCTTAGGCATATTTAAATCCAGAAAAACAACGTCAGGCAAATTGGCTTCATTTTTCAATAATGACTGCATCAAATCATCTCCATTTTCGTAAGTGATCAGTACAGCATCACTATCTACCTGTTTCAACGCCTGTTCAAACAAGTATAGGTCGTCTACATCGTCGTCAGCCAAAACAATTTTGCAGTTAGTTAGTCTTTTCATGAAAAACTTTCAGTTTTTTGATTAAATGTTGCTTCTCAGAAAACTATTTGCCTATTCCAAAGATATCAGAACAGTTTCTCTAAAGCTATTAACTGACCCTTAAATAAAACAAAAATAAACTGGTGTTTTTCAATGAAAGACCTGATTGTTTTCCATAGGACCCGGATCATTATTAGGACGGATTAGAGCATCAAAGGGCCTAGTGTCAGTGATATATAGTAAAATTGAACAATTATTAATGAAATACCCTATAGAAACGGTGAGCTTTGTCTTTTTCTGGATGAACAAGGCAGTTTTGCCGATGCTTCATCAAGGGCTGGTGGTTTCAAATCCCTTAATATACCCCATTGCCAGTAACCTTGGTATCACATGTTCGCCTGCCAGTTTAACGGCCTCGCTGGATCCTTTACAATCTTCAATGCGAATACAAACAACGATATGTCCCGGCCCCTTTGCTTTTGGAGCAAAGAAGGTATACCAGCCGTCATTGATGCGACGCTTCCTGATGATGCGCTCCGGTGTTCCTGTTTTGCCAGCAATCAGGATACCCAGTTTGGCCACTTTTCCGGCACTTTGCTTTTTCATAAAACCGGTAAGGATTTGTGCATAAGCAGGATCTTTAGCCAACATCACAGTGTCTTTTTTGGTGATTACCGAATCTGCTATCTTCAATACAAAGCGGTTTTGAATCATAAAGCCATGATTAGCCACCCCGGATACCAGCCTGGCCATAGATGCAGGTGTAGCCACCAGTTCGCCTTGTCCCCAGGCCATACCAGATACTCCACGTCCACGGGTGGCGCGGATGTCATTCCTGTCATATGCTTTTAAGCTTCTAAACTCCGTATTGCGCCATAGTTCCCGCCACTTGTTTTGCTGGTATAAAACATCCGGATCGCTCTCATAAAAATACCCGCCTACGCCACGCAGGAACATACCGGTTTGAAGGTACAGGGTAGCCATTTGTTCCTGCAGTTCCATTTCATTTGCCAGTCTTATAAAGTAAGGGTTGTTGGACTTCACAATTGCCCTTTCCATGGATATGGTACCTGTTTCATCGGGTTCATCGCTCCTTACCCTGATGAGGTCCTGCTGCCGTATGATAAAGGTCTTCTGCGCAGCAGATACACCCAGCTTGTTAAAAGCGGCCAAAGCTGTTGCAATTTTTGCAGTGGAGCCTGGCTGTGTGGCATGAGTAAAACCAAGGTCCCGGGTAGTGAGCCAGTAGCCCAACTTTGTTTGTTCCGCAGGTGGCAGCGTCAGTTGATCCCAGTTATCCACAGGAGGAAGGGGATAGCAGGCAGAAGCCAGCACTTCGCCAGTAGAATCTTCCATAACCACTACAGAAACGCGGTTATCCTTTAAAGTCGGATCGGCGCCTAGAGAACGTTGCAAAGCAGTTTGCAAACTTGCATCAATAGTTAATTGAACATCCCTGTTCCGCTTTTTAAAAGCGTCCACTTCCTTACTGTTGATGCCAGCCAGCAGCAAAGGGGCAATCGCACTAAAATCACGCTTGCTCACCGTCATCTCACGAGCTGTTTCCGGTAAAAAGCGGCTTTCCCTGAAGCGACTAGCCATTACCGCATAGTTTACCACTGGAGCAGGGAAGCCCCTTAACTCTGCAGCGTGTTCATATTCAGCAAAATAGCCGTTAATGCCGCCGGTAAAAACACCTGTATTGACATCGCCGGTCCAGAAGAACATTTGTTCAGCAAAAGGATAATAACGGTCCTGCCTTCTGTGCACCAACGCATCCAGGTAAAGAGGATCGATACCATTAGCCAGCAGGGAATCGCGCTGTTGCCTCACCATTTCAGGTTTGCTGGTAGCCAAAATTTTTCCTTTCCGGTCGTACAAATTCCCCGCCTGCAGTCTGTTCATTAAAATCGCAATCCGGGGATTATAACTAAACATACGGGCACCACTGCGTTCGGCCACCAAAGCGGGCTGCACCACCCATCGCTCATTGCGAAATAGATAACGGGATACATTAACGGTCAGTAATAAGACACCTACAAAGGCAGCCACAAGAGCCGGAACCAGGTTCTTATCCTGCTGGCGAGTAATGTAATTCATTTGAACCGCTGTTCCTGTAACATTGGAAGCAGACAGCAGGAGACCTGCCGCCAACAGATTGATCACCAGTGAAGAGCCGCCATAGCTGATAAAAGGCAGGGAAATACCAGATAGAGGCAGGGCCCCGGTAGATCCGCCGGCAATCAACAGGAACTGAACAAACGTGCTCACACCAATACCTGCACAGAGATAAAACAGGAAGGGTGTTCCCGTCTGCCGGCCAATAATGATAGCCCGGTGCAGATAGATAACAAAGAGTATAAAAATGCAGACAATACCAGCCCAGCCCAACTCCTCTCCAATAGAAGGGAGAATCATGTCGGTATGTGCTTCGGGAATGGTCTTAGCAAAACCTTCACCTATTCCCTGACCCTTAATGCCACCACTAGCCATGGCCCATATACCATTGGCTACCTGATCGCCGCCAAACACTTCGTTGTTCCATGCGTCCAGCCAGATGGCCTTCCGGTCTACCAGCCTTTGCATAGGGCCAGGGAAAATGTCATCAAGGAAAGAAACCTGGTCGAGTAACAAAAAGGCGGCAATCACTATTAACGCCATCAAAGCTGATTCGCTAAAATCTTTCTTCTTAGTGACGTAGCCAGCAAGGACAAGCGCGAGCGCTGTAATTCCTGTTGCGATCCAAACATTTTGAATGATCCAGGCCGCCAAGGTGTACAACACAACAGCTCCTGCCATAAAGGAGAAATCACCGCGTGAAAAAGAGAAGAGGATAATAAAGGTGAAGCAGGCAACGATGGCAGGGCCCAGGTCACCTAAGATCAAAAACATCAGGATCGTAGTCACAATAGCTACCAAGGCAAAGGAAAAGAATGACCACCGCTTTTGCCAGGTCGCATACTCCGAAATAAACTTTTCGTTCATGGCAAAGAAGCCGGCCAGGAAAAGAAGGATCAAGAACTTCACAAGCTCGCTTGGCTGAAAGCCAAAAAGGTTCACCTTCACGCCACTACCTTCAGGACCGGTTCCAAACAGAATCGTTAGTGCCAGAAGCAAAAGGGCCAGTGCGGCCCATGGCCAGCCATTGGCTGCCGTTGGATTATTTTTAAAAATAAAGAGCCTGTACAAACCGGAATCTACAGTAAAGCGCCGCAGATTAAAGAAAAGCAGAAGGCTCAAACCAACAAAACCTATAGCGAAATAACCCAGGGTATCTTTAGCCAGGAAGCGGTCGCTCAGAGGATCCTGCAAACTCAATAAGGTCAGGAATGAAATTCCAGTGAGCAGCATAACCGCCGGCAGGATCAATTGGTCAGCCTTATGAAAATAAATAGTCAGTAGCAGGTGCAGCAGGAAAAAGGCGGCAAAGAAACAAACCATTATGATCTGGAACCACCGGCTGAAATCTCCCGGCAGTCTCACAATCAATGCCCGTTCTTTTTTCAGGTTATTGAAATCACGTGTGGACAACAACCTTACCGAATGTGGCGACTTGTAGAAGGTAAAGCTAACATCTTCATCCAGTTGCGGCATTCCCTTTGAAGGCCCAAACTGGAAACCAGGCTGCAAGGGGATCACTTCATAAGCCCTATGATCAGGAAGTCCTTTAAAAGCAAAATGCCCTTCTGCATCCGTACGTGTATAGGCTGTCATTGATTGTAACTGCCTATTGCCAGTAGCGTCTGCAGCATAAAGCATGCGTAAACCCGGAGCTGTTTCAGTGGCCTCGCTGCTTACCTCTGTTACACTTTTGCTATAGATACTGTCCTGGGGCAAGATCATATCCAGCCGCACCAATACACCAGCCGCATTGCCGCCCCTAATATTTCCGCTGATGTTGTACTTGCCTAAAGCAATCTTATTTTCTGAAGGCAATTGCGGAGGATTGCTCTTCTCCTGTTGAAAGCGTAGCGAATCGGCACCTGTAAAACCTAGTAATGACCGGGAGAGTTGTACCCTTTTTTTATAGGAATCTCCCCCTTGTGCAAAGGCCTGCTCAGCATCGATGTCGTATTTACGTTTGTTCAGCTCGCCAATGTTGTCAATCGTAGCTTCGGTTGTATTTAACCGTTGTGAAATAACAGAAGATGCCAAGTCTATATCCCGCTTGTCCTCGAAGTAAAAACCTTTTTGAAGCAAAGCTTTGATACGCTCACCCGGACGATCATCATTCAGGTTGACCATAGAGCCTTCTGCCAGCCGACGGGGAACTTCCGCAAAATCTTTTTTCAGTACAGTGAAAAGACGGAAGAAAAGAACTGCCAGTACAAAAGTAACCAGGAGTAAAAAGATCCTTTCTGTATTTCGTCGCTTCAGCCAGTTCGTTTGAAAAGCCATGAGTTAATGTGTTATGCAGCTATTAATAATTCTTATTCCAGATTGAAAAATCCCTGGTCGGTTATTGAGCCACTAATAGGCTGTTTATCAGGAAACGTAAACTGGTATTGCAATGGTATATGACAATTATTGAATTGAACATTCTTTAAGTGCAGCGCTTTGTTCTGTGCGATGATCCCTATATCAAAATAGGATAGGGTCAGGTTTTCCAGTAAAACATACTTGCAATCTTTTGAAAGCATAAAAGCCGGACCTTCATAAAGTGAATCTCTTACTAATACAGTATTGCTACCACCCTTAAGGTGCAATGAATCGTGATTGATGAACAGCGTATCGCTGATGATGATCTCTTGCGCAAAAAAGCTATCGGAAAGCACCAGTGTATTTCCCCTCAGGTAGCCAATTGCATTAGCCAGCCTTTTCTCCTGCAGGTTCATTTGCTTCGCCAGTGTTGCCTGCGGAGCTTCTCCGGTAGTTTTACTTTTCCACAACATCCATAAAAAACAGCCAAAGAAAACCAGGCAAAGCGATGAAAGAAGTATAATAATCCCTTTATTGCTTTTCACCACAGTCGGCGGTGCAGGTGATATAGTTTGTAATGGTTGTACAACCGGAAGCGGCGCTTCTTTTATTACAGGCTCATCTATTGACTGCTCGTTTTTTTTTATTAAAGAGGCTGGTTGAATCGCTTTCTGTTTTACACCTCTTTTATTATTGTGCGCCAAAACAACTGTAATATTGTCGTTACCACCTGCATCGTTTGCAGCCTGTACCAAGGCCTTTCCTTTCTCGGGCAAGGTTTTGTGATTTGACAAAGCAGTCATGATCTGTTCACGTGTAACCATATCCGTTAAACCATCGCTGCACAGCAAAAGAATATCACCAGGTAGAAAAGGAGACTCTCCCGTTTCTATATAATCATTGGTAGCAATTAGGTGGGCATCAAAGCCTAAAGCCTTGTCTATTTCATTACGGCGTGGATGGGTCATTGCAGCCCTTTCTGTCAGGCGTCCTGTATCTTCTAAAAAACCAACAAAGGATTGGTCTTTACTCACTTTCACCAGAGTTTCATCCCGAAGTAAGTAAAGGCGGGTATCCCCAACATGCGCATAATAAAATTTATTGTGTTGCACATCGGCCAGAGCCAGTGTTGCAACACATGCCATCTTATTATATTCCTGGTTTTGAAGCTTCTCCAAATAGATCTTTTCATTGGCAGCGATCAGGGCGTCTTTCAACATATCTATTGATTGGGCCACTGAACTTTTGCAATGCTCTAAAATAACTTCCCTTGCCAGGCTGGCAGCCACTTCACCACCAACATATCCCCCAACCCCGTCAATGACACAAGCCAGCACTACATTTTTATTAGACAACTTTTCGGCAATGAAAGTGTCTTCATTCTTTTCCCTTACCCGGCCAACATCTGTAATTCCAAAATAATTCTCAGCCATTCTGTTTGTGTGATTTTTTGATGTCCCTGAAATGTGCTACAAGTAAAAGCAAACAAATGAACAAGAGGAGAAGAGAAAACATATGAGTTATGCTTTAAAAATATTGATGCCAACAATACCATTAAGTACCAACCGTGAATTGACAGGCAGTTCCAACCAATTTGGATAGGCTGGATCACTCCTTGGCACTTCTTTTTCATTCATAATTGTCTTTTCACCAAAGGATGCCAGGTAAAATTTGCCTTCACCCCTATTGAAACGGATACGCAAATGAGGGGTATTGACCCAATCAGATGGTATACGGAAGATATCCGGTGTACCGGCAGTTTCTTCCTTACCGGAAATCATAATTTCTTCATGTCGCATCATGAATTCCAGTTTACGTCCGGCGAAGGCTTTATCGGGTAAAATAGTCTCCAGTCTTGCAAAAGCTGTTGCCTGAGACGAGGATTGCTTCTGCTCGTCATATACCAGGTCTTCCTGGTAAGGCACCTCATAATAACCCTCACTATAAAATGTAAATCCCTTTAAAATATCCGGGTTAATATCAAATGTTTGCGCGATTCCTGTCTGACGCGGAATAAAAGTCACTCTCAGGTTTTCATCCTTTTGCTGGCTTCCAGGTAATAGCTTACCAATAAAGCTTTTATCACCCCTTGCATAGCTGGCATTCGACACAAAGCGAAATACCCATTTGCTGCTGGAAGGTTCTACTGTTTTACCGGCAGTACGGTAGTTTTTCAAGGCTTCATAGAAGCTCCTTACCGACTCTTGCACTATCAGGCCAAAGATGCCTTTCTTATTGTCCATAAACTCCTGGAAGTCATCCGGATTAAATGCTATTATGTACTCGTGGTAAAAGACAATACGATTGGCAAAAGAGAGTTGCGTTATCGATTCGTTGAATTTGTCTACAATATATTTGAATACATCATTAGGGGTAAGGCCTGCAGGCTGTTTATCTTCATCCACAGTTCCTTTCTTCAAAAAGAAATCGTGAATACCAATGCGCTGCCAAAAAGAAGCTTTAGGTTTCATTCGAAAAATGTATGAGGGTAAATTTAGGTCAATCTGTTCTGAATAATTTACCAATCCTGTAAATCAGAATATGTTGTAGTGATGAACGGATAAGCCAATCTTGGAATTGTCACTCCCCCAAAATAAAACCCCCTGAAATCATTAAAATATTTAAACATATTTATGAAAGGAATCGAAAATGCATATTTATTAAATTGAATTTGTCATTCGTTTTTATTACTCTTCCTTTTGGCGCAAAAAAGGAAAGCAGCATCCCTTCAAACTATACATTTTATTATTTTAATATAAATAACGCACTAAAAATCAGCAAAAAAATTGACATTTTTCTTTGTTTGTACCGCGCTCATTTGCTAATTTTCATTCATGAACATACATGAATTAAAACTCCCGAACGGCAAGGATATTGACAGCACTGTATTAAAATATGGTGTACACCTGGCAACCCGCAACACTTTGTTTTGCACTGTTGCTTTATTCCAAATAGAAAGCGATTATGTGGAAGTATTTTATAATTCCAAGACCAAAGAAATTGGCAGGATCAGGGTATTTGATGATACAGAAGAACTGGCGCCCTACCTGAAAAAAATTGATATTTCAGACCTACTTGGAGCATAATTGATCACAACAACCTGCTCAACGGACTAGTTGCTGGTCGTGGTGTATCTGTATGTCTCATTAAATGATTGCAGCCATTCACTAAAAATTGTATCAACTATATTGCTGTATCCATAAAAAGAAGCCTCCTGTTCAAGAACAGGAGGCTTCTTTTTATCATCTAAATTCTGAATTTAATCTATTAAAATCCCTTCAGCTGTAATGAATTATTTTTCCGGTTCATATCCGGCAGCTTTTTATCCGGGTCTAGCATCACTTCCTTAACACGTGTAGTTGTATTCACTCCAAAAGTATAAGCAGATCCCCGCTGCCATATTTCTACAGGAAGGTTGATGCGGTGTTCCTTACCATTGCTTTCCTTCACCAGCACTGTTACGGGCATTACCATCTGGTCTTCATTCTGAATGGTTATATTGGCACCTTCTTCAGGTTTATTATCCTGGTATTCTACACTTTTTACCGATTGGTCAAGGCTCCAGTTATTGAAGATCCAGCCTTTCCAGAACCAGCTCAAGTCTTCGCCAGCCACATTTTCCATGGTATGGAAGAAATCCCAGGGAGTTGGATGCTTGAACGCCCAGCGCTGGATGTATTCGCGGAAGGCAGCATCGAAGCGATCCGGGCCTAATACCACGTCCCGCAGTACATTCAACATCATGGATGGTTTCTCGTAAGCTGCCACGCCCAAGTTTTCCTGCTGTATCACATCAGGAGTAGTAAGCAAAGGATCCATGCTCTTATTGAACACATACCTTGTCATTTCCTCCGTGCCAAAAAAGGAGAAAGTTGAAAATTCTCCCTTATTAAAAGCTTTTGTAGACAGTCCATTGATAAATGTATTGAAGCCCTCATCCATCCAGGCAAACTTTCTTTCATTGCTACCAACGATCATTGGGAACCAAATGTGACCAAATTCATGGTCTGTTACTCCCCAAAGGCCTTCTCCCGAATCAGAGAAAGAGCAGAATACAATCCCTGGATATTCCATACCTCCTACAATACCAGCCACATTAGTGGCAACAGGATATGGATACTCGTACCACATTTTAGAGTAGTGTTCAATGCTGCCCTTAACCATTTCTGTGCTGCGTTGCCAACCATTGCGCTTGATACTTTCTACCGGATAAATGCTCATGGCCAAGGCTTTTTTGCCACTGGGCAGGTTCATCCTGGCGGCATCCCAAACAAAGGCTTTCGAAGCGGCCCAGGCAACGTCTCTTGAATTATCTATTTTGAACTTCCAGGTCAGGTTGCCACCCTTTGGACGGGATGCAGGATCTTTCACCTCTTTTTCTGAACGCAACACAACTGTCTTGTCGCTGTTGCGTGCCTCATTGAGACGTGAAAGCTGGTTGGAGGTCAATACATCTTTTTCATTTTGCAGCTCACCTGAACCTCCCACAATCATATTGGCTGGCAGTGTGACACTGTATTCAATGTTTCCATATTCAAGGTAAAACTCTCCAGCACCCAGGTAAGGCAGGGTGTTCCAGCCCTGTATATCATCGTATACACACATACGCGGAAACCACTGCGCCACTTCATAGACAACACCGTTTTTAGTACTCAAACGGCCCATACGATCGGTACCATACTCAGGAACCGTAAATTCAAATGCAATGGAAAGCTTCATCTTGTCACCAGATGCTTTTAGCGGCTGTTGCAGCCATACCTGCATGCGGGTGTCATTGACATTGTATTGAGGAGTGTACTTATTGCCATTAGCATCTACAGCTATAGATTTAATAACACTGCCTTCCGTGAATTTGGCGTTGGCCCAACGACCGCCGGATTGGGTAGTAGTTGCCGATGCACGTGAGTCCTTTTTGTAGATATTCTGATCCAGCTGCAGCCACAAGAACTTCAGTTTGTCAGGACTGTTGTTGGTATAGATAATTTCTACATCTCCGGAAATCTTATGCATAGCCGTATCCAGAGTACAGTTGATTTTATAATCTGCCCTGTTTTGCCAGTAACCAGGCCCCGGTTCTCCGCTGGCACTGCGGTATGGGTTGCCATTTTGCTGATAAAACAAGGGGCTGAATGCCTCCCTGTTGTCATAGGAGGATTGCGCATGAGCAATGAATAAAAAACAATTGGATAATAATAAAACAAAGATTCTTTTCATCATACATGATTTCAAAAAAGGAAGTTAAGCACACAACAGGTGAAAATTATGCCAACGATAAACTAATAAAAGAATAAATTAATATGCCCCAATTACGAACTGTGATCCTCAGCATGTATTTTACAGTATCTGCTCATAAACATATCATTATCTGCCCATTTTAAAAGGATGAGCACTTATTTATATAATTACATTGCCAATTAACGCGTCTACTGCTGGTACAAATTCTCAGCATCTGCTACGCTTTCCGGCTTGCCTACATCGATGAATTTGCTTCCGGTATGGTCGAAGTACATTATGGGATATTGTGCAGCGAGGGCAAGGTAAACATCTATCAAGGAAAACTTACCAGTAAATGGTATCAGATCAAATATTTGGGGATCAAATAAAGCGATCCCACTATATGCTTTTTGAATATAGTTCTCTCTTCTGATGGCTATTTTTTCAACCTTTGTTTTGTTATTCCACCATCCGCAAAGCCTGGCAGAATCATCAAAAAGAAGATATCTAGAGGTGTCGCGATTGGATACAGCCAACGTGATCAGGGCTTTGGTATTCTGGTGAAACTCAGCAAATTGGTGAAGGTTCAAATCGGTAAGAATGTCTACATTGATCGTCAGGAAAGGCTCATTGCTCAAAAGTTCTTTGGCTTTCAGCAAGCCTCCGCCAGTTTCCAACACTTCATCAGTTTCATCGCTAATGGTAACATGACTTCCCCAACCATCATTCTCTTTGATAGCATTAATGATCTGGTCCGCAAAGTGGTGCACATTCACCACAACATCTTTAATTCCATATGACTGCAGATATTCGATGTTGCGTTGCAATAGTGTTTTGCCATGAACAAGTGCCAGTGCTTTAGGGTGATTATCCGTCCAGGGTTTAAAACGGGTACCCAAGCCCGCGGCAAAGATCATTGCTTTCATGGTGTTTACTGATTTAAGGCAAAGCGGTAAAAGTAATGAAAACTAAGTTTTTATTACTCCATCGTATTCGCCTTTCAGTGCATACCAGCCAAAGATGATCAGGCCAATAGAAATAGGGGTGAAAATAGTAATGATGATCAGCCAAGGTACCGGCTTGTTGATATCGCTCTTCCCATGCACATCAATATTCATCACAGCGCCTGCAATTAAAACAATAATGGATGCCAGCCCAATCGTCATCCATGCAATTCCTACAATACGTTTTAACTTATCCATGGTAAATGTGGTAGTTTAATCATATAATCATACATCTTCTTTAATCAATTCATCTTCTTTAATCCGATACGTCCGTATCAATCTTATTAGAAAGGTAAAGAAAGCCAATAACCATACAAAGAGCGGCTACACCTATGGGATACCAAAGACCAGATAAATGATCCGTACCGGGTATGGTAGTGATCAACGTAGCAATGAACGGAACCAATCCGCCAAAAACGCCGTTGCCTATATGATAAGGCAGTGACATAGATGTGTAGCGAATCTGCGTTGGGAACAGTTCTACCAGGAAGGCAGCAATGGGCCCGTATACCATGGTCACAAACAATACCATAACAGCGATCAGCCCAACCATTTTCCACTTATCTTTTTCAGCCAGCCTTACTTCATTGGTCATCATCGGGGCCACGCTTTTCTTTTCCGCAGGCTCTTTTAGAGTCGTCTTCAATTTTGTTCCATCATCAAACCTCTTTTCAATGGTAACGACCTGTATGAACCCGGAGTTTACATGAGGTGGAGGATTACTTTCCCTCCTTTCAACAACAACAGCTTTTTTCGAAACATCGGCGATTTCATACAATTGCTGAAAGATGGGCCGGTACAACAGTACTCCAAGCAGCATGCCCAAGAGCATGATATTCTTACGCCCTATTTTATCTGACAATGCGCCAAACACGACAAAAAAAGGTGTTGTCAGTACTAAGGCAATCAATATAATAGAATTGGCTTGTTCGTATTCAACATGGCATTTGGTCAGTATGAAGCTTTGAGCATAAAACTGGCTTGTGTACCAGATAACACCCTGTCCCATAGTAGCACCAAAGAGTGCCAGCAGCACCATCTTGAAGTTGGCCCTGTGACCAAAGCTTTCCTTTAAAGGGTTTTTAGAAACCCTTCCTTCCGATTTCAGCTTGGCAAACAAGGGAGATTCCTGCATCTTCATACGGATGAAGATGGAAACAATCACAAGAAGAATGGACAACAGGAAAGGAATGCGCCAGCCATCACCAGCGGTAAATTCCTCAACACCTACAATACGGCGAACAGTTAAGATAACGCCCAAAGACACAAACAGGCCCAGGGTAGCCGTGGTTTGTATCCAGCTGGTAAAAAAGCCCCTGCGGTTTTCCGGCGCATGTTCTGCCACGTATGTCGCCGCGCCACCATACTCACCTCCTAAAGCCAGCCCCTGCAACAGTCGTAACAACAATACAAGAAAAGGCGCCCAGCCACCAATAGTAGCATAGGAAGGAACCAGTCCGATCAGGAAAGTAGAACCGCCCATCAATACGAGCGTGAGCAGGAAAGTATACTTCCTGCCAATAAGATCTCCCAGGCGCCCAAAGACCAGTGCTCCAAATGGCCGCACTACAAAACCGGCAGCAAAAGTGGCTAGTGTTGATAGTAAGGCTGCAGTGGGATTGGCATCAGGAAAAAACTTTTGTGAGATAATCGTGGACAAACTTCCGAAAATGTAAAAGTCGTACCACTCAATAAGTGTTCCGACGGAAGACGCAGTTATAACCTTCCAGATTCCTTTAGGTGATGGCATGCAAATGGTTTTCGTTTTCAATCAATGGGTGTTAAATATATAAAAAAAGTCAATTACACACTTATCCGCCTGAAAAAGAAACCATCATATAATAATAACAATTTAAATAACCGTACGTCAATCCCCTGGTTTTCTCCAAATGAACCAAACTCTTGTACTTTTGCCCCATGCAAAAAGGGCACATATCCATTAAAAAAGTACTGGCGGGTTTAAAAATAGAAGCACTCAACGAAATGCAGACTGCTTCACTGGAGGCAGCCAAAAAGGGCAAAGATTTTATCCTGCTGGCTGATACCGGGTCGGGGAAAACGCTTGGCTTCCTGTTGCCAGTGCTGCAAAGGCTAGATACAACAAACCCTAAAACGCAGGCATTGGTGATTGTGCCATCAAGAGAACTGGCCTTGCAAATAGAGCAAGTGTTCAAAAGCATGAGCACAGGTTTTAAAGTTACCTGTTGCTATGGGGGGCATAAACGCGAGATAGAAGAAAACAACCTGGTAGAGGCGCCGGCACTGATCATTGGAACGCCGGGGCGTTTGGCCGATCACATCCGCAGGGGCAATATTCAGCTTGACAGTATTGAAGTACTGGTGCTGGATGAATTTGACAAATCACTGGAGTTAGGCTTCCAGGAAGAAGTATCATTCATCGTCGGCTCCCTGAAACATTTGAAAAAAAGAATACTCACTTCGGCGACAGAAGCCGTTGATATACCAGACTTTATTGAACTGGATCATCCTGAACGCCTGAATTTCCTGTCTGGCACAAAGTCAGAGGCATTGGCCATACAGTATGTGCAAAGTGAAGAGCCTGATAAAATAGAAACACTCTTCCGGCTGATCTGCCGTATCGACAACAGATCGGCTATCGTATTTTGTAACCACCGTGATGCTGTGGAACGTACCAGTTCCATATTGAAAGAAAAGGGAATCGTCAATGTATTTTATCATGGCGCACTGGAACAACCCGAGCGGGATGCTGCCTTATGCAAATTCAGAAACGGCACCTCGAATGTTTTGGTAACAACAGACCTTGCTTCAAGGGGTTTGGATATTGCCAATATCCGCTACATCATTCACTATCATTTGCCCTCCACCGAAGAAGTATTTATTCACCGTAATGGCCGGACTGCCCGCATGGAAGCCAGCGGAACTGCCATATTGATATTGGGTCCTCAGGAAGACTTACCTCCTTACGTAGATGCCGAGATAGAAAATATTACGTTACCTAAAACTTTCATCTTGCCCGAAAAGCCTAAATGGACCACATTATTCATTGCAGCAGGCAAAAAGGACAAGGTAAATAAGGTTGATATCGTAGGATTTTTAAGTAATAAGGGCCAGATGAAAAAAGAAGACATAGGCCTGATCGAGGTTAAGGACTTCTTTTCATTTGTAGCTGTACGTAAATCAAAAGCAAGCCATACCCTTCAGTTGATCAAGGATGAAAAGATCAAGAATAAAAAGGTAAAGATCGCTGTAGCTAAATAAGCTATGGCCAAGAATAATGGTTGTAGGGCAGCAATATAGACCTATAAGACTTTGAAAGCCTTATAGGTCTATATTGAATTATAATCCATCATACTCATACAATGGGTCTATATGAGTACCGGCCTTCATTTCGAAGACAGGTTTTATAATGCCATCTTTAAGGCCATAAACCCAACCGTGCAGGTCAGGCCTTTGGTCATTTTTCCATGCTCTTTGTATGATAGAAGTTTTTGCCAGGTTTTGCACCTGCTCCTGAACATTCAACTCAACCAGGCGGTTAACCCTGGTATCTTCATCTTTAATAGAGTTTAACTCCTCTCTATGAATGCGATAAACGTCCTTGATACCACGCAGCCACATGTTCAATACCAGCTTGTAATCTACATTGGTAGTAGCCGCTTTAATACCCCCGCAACCATAATGCCCACAGACAATTACGTGCTTTACCTTCAAATGATTTACAGCATAATCTAATACACTAAGCAGGTTAACATCTGTATTGAACACCATATTCGCAATGTTGCGGTGTACAAATATCTCTCCGGGCTGTGTACCTGTAATTTCATTGGAAGGAACGCGGCTGTCGCTACAACCAATCCACAAAAATTCTGGCGTTTGAATATGAGCGAGACGCTCAAAGTACTCCGGGTCATCATCTACTTTCTCTGCGGCCCATGCTTTATTTTCCAGCAATAACTTTTCGTACGAATGCATAATCTAATTACACGTTTTTGAATTACAAGTTCAGAATCAGAAGTTCAAAGTTCCGGGTTCAGCAGCAATTCCCAAACCCGGTCATTAAACTTTTCAATCATATCATTTTAGTAAAGTACCATTTTGCCAAACATCACTCTTCCACTACTGCAAGTGTAGTTTCCGGCTGGCGTACTACATGATGGTGCTTTTTTGTTTTTACCTGGAGCATTTTACTAAACCCCTGGTCTTTATAAGAACTCCTTTTCAAATCCACCCGGATGTTCTTCAAAGGCGCATGGATCATGAAGTCTTCTATTACCTCTACAATATCCTTATCAATGAAATCAGCACGGCTGGCATCAATCAGGACATAAGAATTCTCAGGTACCTCTTCCAGCTTGGCCTTAATGATTGGCTTGTTCATAAAAGATACATCCTTACGCAGGCGGAACAGATAGTTGTTCATGTCATTCACTACAAAAACCGCTGTTTTGAAGTTGCTACGCAATACGAAGAACAAGCCGCTCACCATACCCACCATAACACCTTTTAGCAGATCGGTCAACAAGATAGCCACAATGGTGATGACAAATGGCATAAACTGATCCCATCCTTTTTTATAATACATCTTGAAAAGGGTTGGCTTTGCCAGTTTATATCCTGTATAGATCAGGATGGCAGCCAGGGCCGCTTTGGGGATCAGGTTGAGCAAAGCAGGAATGAAGGCAACACAGACCAGTAGCAAAATACCATGGTAAACAGCCGACATCTTGGTTTGAGCCCCAGCATTTACGTTAGCAGAAGAACGAACGATCACGCTAGTGATCGGCAAACCACCAATCAAACCAGAGATCAGGTTACCAACACCCTGAGCTTTCAACTCCCGGTCTTTATTGGTTACTCTTTGGAAAGGGTCGAGATCATCAACGGCCTCGATACTTAGCAAAGTTTCCAGGCTGGCTACCAGCGCTAATGTCAAACCGGCGATCCATACTTCTTTATTGGCGATAGCATTCCAGTCTGGAAATGTAAAGAAAGAGAAGAATTCGCCGGCAGAGTTGGCTATGGGAATATTTACCATTAAGTCGGCATGCAATGCATATTGAGGATTGGTGCTCTTCAGAACCTCATTGATGCCAACACCCAGTAATACAATTAGCAACGGCGCGGGGATCAGTTTGATGATGCCTTTTTTGTTGGCCACGAACTTATCCCAAAAGATGTGTAGCAGCAGGGATGCCACACCTATTACAACAGCTACAGGTGTAATGTATTTAAGTGAATGGAGGATTGCTGTAAATGTATTTTCCTCATTGTGTTGCTTAAAACTTTCATCACCTTCGAAGGAGGCGTTATAACCCACCAGGTGAGGCAACTGCTTTAAAATAAGGATCAGGCCAATGGCTGCCAGCATGCCCTTGATCACGCTGTTGGGCACATAGTCGCCCAATAAACCTGCCTTGATAAAACCCAAAGCAATTTGCAGGGCACCACACACAACAACTGCGAGCAGGAAGGCTTCGAATGACGGAAGCTTTAAAATAGCAGCGGCCACAATAGCGGTAAGACCAGCAGCAGGTCCGCTGACGCTGAGTTGCGAACCACTTAAAAAACCAATGACCATACCGCCCAGCATACCGGCAATCAGACCGCTAAAAAGAGGAGCGCCTGAACCCAGTGCTATACCCAAACAAAGGGGAAGAGCTACCAGGAAGACTACAATCGAAGCTGGAAAGTCGGACTTGATGTTTTTAATATAATGACCAATTCGTTGAGGCATCGTTTCAATATTTTGTTGTGAAATAATAAGAAGCAGGCTGCTGATGGCGCTATTGTAGTGACATGGGAATAAGATCCAAGGCCACAACATTGCCCATCGCCAGTCTCCAGGAGTCTGGAAAACAATTGTATGTAATTGCTAATTCATAATACAGGACAGTTCACGGAACCTATGTTCGCACGGCATTGCCCATCAACTCTGAATAGCAACGGGTAGATGCAATAGCAAAAGGCTGCATCAATAGTAAAAGTGAAATAAAAGGAATGGATCAGGAATGCTCCGGAGGAGGTGAGATCAGTTCAGGATCATATGCAAAATATAGGTCGTCTGTATGCATTTTATGAAACCTGTCTATTATACTAAAGTGATGATCTGTATGGAATGTGTCGTGCAGATATTCTGAAAGCGTGTTGAATCCACTACTATGGGATTTTTCTTCCGTAGTATTTGAGAATGGATTACAATCCTCATCAGAAGACGTCTGTTCACATTGTTGCTTTTCGGCAGCAGCCGCCACGTCTTTATAGCATGCATATACAAAAGGAGTACTAATCGTCAGCCATGCCAACGCCAGCATCATCATAATGCTGGAAGCGATGTGCCAAGGTGAGTATTTGTTTTTCCTTTTCCTCATATGCCTACACGAAAGTAAGGGTATAGTTATTATAAATGTTTATGCAAATGTCCAAAGAACTTGCAAAATCAAAAATAATATTCAATAAACGGCTTACACATTAATAATTCTATTGAGTATTAGCAGAAAAGCAACATCATTAATTAAATGTGAAATTTTATAACATTATTTAAATAGATCAATGATCGTGTGGTTTCAGCTCATTCTTAAATGGAGCTCCACTGTTTGTTAATTTTTCTGTCATATTTTAAGCACACAGCTGTATTACCGCTTTTCTGGTGTTATTTCGCAAACCACTACAACATTCCTTTTGAGGCAATGAAGAAATTTTTATCAGTTATCATGATTTTCCTGGCCTGTTTTGGTTTTACGGCAAAGCTTATGCAATTGGATAAGTTTTACGGCACTGAGCTCGTGGCCAAGGGATGTAGTGAAGCTGATGAGGATGGTGAAAAAGAGAAAAAAGACAAAGAAGCCAATGAACAAATTGTATTTCATACAGAAATTGGCTTCATAGCGTTTGCCCTTATTGCCACTCAGAATTACCATCAGTCATCGTTCTCCAAAGGTTATGTCAGTAGCCCGTATAATCCTCCCGACTTTCTATAAACGCTAGCCTGCTATTGTTTCTTAATACAAGATCTGTCAGTGATCTTAATGGAAAACTTGTTTTATGAGTCCAACTATAGCAGGTTAAAATTATTGTACATAATATCTAAACTGAAGCTGACCTGTTCAGACAGTAACAACCTTCAGTTATTAAAATATGAAAGATCTAATCAATAATCATATCCCTTTTTGTTTAAATTAAAAACTACTTTAAGATGAGGACGTTAAACAAAGAATTGCAACAGCAAATAACACCAGCGAAAGCATTAGAACTCTTAAAGGAAGGCAACAGCCGCTTTATTAATAATTTAAAATATAACCGTAACCTGCTGCAACAGGTCAACGAAACTACTGAGGGTCAATGGCCATTTGCCGTGATCCTGAGTTGTATTGATAGCCGCACATCCGCAGAATTAATATTTGACCAAGGACTTGGTGATATTTTCAGTGTCCGTATTGCGGGCAATATTGTAAATGAAGACATCCTGGGCAGCATGGAGTTTGCCTGCAAAGTGACTGGTTCCAAGTTGATCGTTGTATTGGGACACACCAGGTGCGGAGCCGTTAAAGGCGCCTGCGATCATGTGGAAATGGGTAATCTTACAGCCTTGCTTTCCAAGTTGCGCCCAGCGATTGACGATGAGACCACTACTACTACTAATCGCAATTCAAAGAACAGTGAATTCGTGGAAAATGTAGCGACCATCAATGTCAGGCGTACTGTAGAGGCTATCAAGGAACGCAGTTATTTACTCCATGAAATGATTGAAAAGGGTGAGGCAGGTATTTGTGGCGCTATGTATAATGTTGAAACCGGTAAGGTTGAGTTTTATGAAGATACTTTTGAGATCCATGACGAGGTGGAGGCCCCGATGAACCACGATCAAGTGGAAGGAGGTGTTTTATCTTAATAATCTAAATAAGCCGTCCTACATACTGCCGGGACGAAGGGTGAATGGTCAAACAATAGTGCAACGGAACAATGGCATCACTTTAACAAGCAGTATCAATCTATAACCATTAGTCATGAATGCAGAAATCATTATTTCCTTACTGACCCTTATTGCTTTGGAGGTTGTATTGGGCATTGATAATATTATCTTTATTTCCATACTTGCTTCCCGCTTACCCCAAAATCAGCAGAGAAAAGCAAGGCGGCTGGGTATCTTGTTGGCCATGTTCCTGAGGCTGGGGTTATTGTCACTTATTTCTCTGATTATCAAATTAGAATCGGATCTATTTTCAGGTTTAGGTGTTGGCATTTCAGGAAGAGACCTGATTCTGATCCTTGGAGGCTTGTTCTTATTATATAAGAGTTCCAAAGAGATCTATCATAAAATGGAGGGAGAGGAAGGCGACCAAACCAAGGCAATACATGCAGACTCTTTTGGAAGTGTGCTTGTACAAATCCTGATCATGGATATGGTATTTTCCATTGACTCTATTATCACTGCTGTTGGACTGGTGGACCAGGTGTGGGTGATGTACGTGGCGGTGATTGTTACTGTAGGTATTATGCTTTTTGCATCGGAGCCTGTAAGCAATTTTGTTAATGAGCATCCTGCCTTTAAAATGCTGGCGTTAAGCTTTTTGTTGCTGATCGGTTGTGCTCTGGTAGGAGAAGGACTTGATTTCCACATTCCGAAGGGATACATTTACTTCTCGATGGCGTTCGCCTTCTTTGTAAACCTTATCCAGATGAGGATGAACAGGAAAAAGACGGTCCCTGTTCATGTGCACGAGCATTATACGGAAGAGGAAGCTAAAGTGAACAAGGATATGATCTAAGAAAACTGAGATCGTCAATCAAAGAAAAGCCGTCTACTTTGAATGAGGTAGGCGGCTTTTCTTTGCGATCTTATTCCACAACCCTGAAGCCACCAATACAATAGCAATGAATATTAGGGAAGCCCAAATCGGAATTTTAAACACTTCAGACAGAACCATTTTGAGGCCGATGAATACAAGAATGATGGCCAGCCCATAGCGCAGATAGGGGAAGCGCCTGATGACGCCTTCCAAAGCAAAGTAGAGGGAACGTAAACCAAGAATGGCGAAGACATTGGATGTGTACACTATAAAAGGGTCTTCAGTAATGGCGAAGATGGCGGGGATGGAATCCACAGCAAAGATGATATCGCTGAATTCTATGGAAAGGAGACAGAGAAAAAGCGGTGTGGCCAGGTTCTTACCATCAACAGTTACAAAGAAATCGTGGCCGTGGAGCTCAGTAGTTGCCTTACCTTTTTTGGTGAACCAGCGCACCAGGGGGTTGTCTTCCGGATGTATCTTTTCGATTGGCTCTTTAAACATTTTGTAACCAGTATATATTAAGAAGACGCCGAAGATGTAAATAATCCAGTGGAACTTAGTAATGAGAAAGGTGCCTGCTGCAATGAAGATGCCCCGCATAATGAGCGCTCCAATCACTCCCCAGAACAATACGCGGTGTTGGTATTTGGCAGGGATTTTAAAGAATGAGAACAGCAGAACAAACACAAAGATGTTGTCAACACTTAGTGATTTTTCTATCAGATAGCCGGTGAGATATTCCAGGGCCGGCTGTTGGCCCATGCTGTAATAGATCCATCCATTGAAGATCAGGGCCAGAGTGATCCAGACACCTGACCAGGCCAGGGCTTCTTTGAAGGTTACAGGTTTATCTTTTTTGTGGAAAACCCCTAAATCCAGTGCCAGCATCAGCAGCACAAAAGCATTGAAGAGAATCCAAGGTAAGATGCCGTTCATTACAATTGGTTTACGAGCAATAATCTTCTAAAAACAGTTTAGCATTTATTGCAATTGCTGTACCTGAAAGCAACCGGGACCATTAAAATCATGCTTGTTTATCCAGATTATTCTATAAACATGCACTCGTTAACGGGGGATAAAATTTAATTACAAAGAAAAAAGTGCCTAATTATTCCAGACTTTATAATATTGTATCCCTATTTTCAATGCTTCAAGGGGAATATAGCTGATTAACAGCGCTAATACCCTTGATTAAAAATTAATACGTTCACTGTAAAATTTATTCCTATGTCTTCCGGTCCTGTTGAAGTGAAGGATGAAGTGTTTAAAGAGGAAATTCAAAAAGCTTCAGACTTCAAGTTTGGCGAAAAGGTGGTTAAGGTGTTTGATGATATGGTCAACCGCTCTGTCCCCTTTTATGAAGAAATGCAAAGAATGATTGGCGAAATCGCTGCCGACCATGCCCTCAAAGGCACCAATATTTATGACCTGGGGTGTTCTACCGGCACCACCATGATCAATATGAATGAGCATATAGACCCCTCTATTCAATTTATTGGTATTGATGACTCCAAGGAAATGCTGACCAAATGCCGCAGCAAGCTCAAGGAAGTGGGCTTTACCCGTCCATTTAAATTAGAGGAAGCAGACCTCAACCAGAAGGTGCACATAGAAAATGCTTCGGTGGTGGTGCTCTGCCTGACCCTACAGTTTGTAAGACCCATTTACCGGGAGAAGCTCCTGAAAAGGATTGTAGAGGGGCTGCAACCCGGGGGCATCCTGATATTGGTGGAAAAGATACTGGCAGAGGAAAACTCTTACAACAGGGACTTTATTAAGTATTATTATGACATGAAGCGCAGGCATTCATATAGCGAAATGGAAATTTCCCAAAAAAGGGAAGCCCTGGAAAACATCCTAATCCCCTATAAGCTTTCGGAAAACATCCTGATGCTCAAAGAAGCAGGGTTTGGGCATTGCGAGGTATTTTTTAAGTGGTACAATTTCTCTGGTATTATTGCAGAAAAAAAATAAGATTTAATGATTAAGATTGGTAATTTCTTTTTTAGGTACCGAAACCTGCTGTTTATTGTACTGTATTTAGCCCTGTTTATTCCCTCTCCTGCGATCTTTTCCCCTGAAGTATTTGGGGAACAGTATTACCTGTGGCCCATTATTATAGGTTTGTTGGTCACTGTTTCCGGGCAGTTGATCCGGGGGGTTACCATAGGCCTTGCCTATATCATTCGTGGGGGAAAGCAAGGAAAGGTGTATGCGGAAGACCTGGTCACGCAGGGCATTTTCAATCATTGCCGTAACCCTTTGTATGTAGGCAACATTTTGATGCTTGTCGGGGTAGGCATTCTTTCCAACTCTCTGATCTACCTGCTGGTTTTCATTCCCTTCTTCCTGTTTGTATACCAGGCGATCGTGCTGGCGGAGGAAAACTTCCTACGGGGTAAGTTTGGGCAGCAGTTTGAAGCGTACTGCCAGCGGGTGAACCGCTGGGTACCCAATCTCAGGGGTATTGGTGCGACATTTCAGGGAATGCATTTCAGGTGGAGGCGGTGGATACTCAAAGAATACAATACTCAATATGTGTGGCTGAGTGGGATTACCCTCATTTTATTACTGAAATATGATGAGCTCACAGGCTACGATACTTCTTTGCGGAATACATTACTGGTAGTGATCCTGTCCTTGCTTTTACTTATGTATCTTTTTGTGCGGTATTTGAAGAAGTCAGGCAAGATGAAAGAGTGACGTCTGAACCAGGATTGGAAGGAAGAAGATGGGCAATGTGTCGACACATTGCCCATCTTCTTTTGTGTCGATTGATTTGTTTCTGAGAAAATAAGAGAGGGAAGTGTATTTTATTTGTATAAATATGCCAATTTCGCGGCCGGAATGCGAAACCGTGTTGGACATTTTATACTTTTATCCCGTGCTGAACGGGTGAAAAGGCTTTAACTCAGAGGCGCATTGCTTGTTTTAGTCGAAGCAAACCAGCAGGAACAACTAAAACGATTGCTATTTGATTTTATTAGATCAACCATATATAAACAAAGTGTTTTATGTCTTACCCTTTTCAGATTAAAACTTATGAAGAGTACCAAAGGGCTTATAAAAGAAGTGTAGATGACCCGGAAGGCTTCTGGGCTGATGTGGCCAGTTCTTTTTCCTGGCGCAAACGTTGGAATAAAGTGCTGGACTGGAATTTTAAAGAGCCTCATGTAGAATGGTTCTCTGGCAGTAAGCTGAATATTACTGAAAACTGCCTCGATCGTCACCTGCTGAATTTAGGAAACAAACCCGCTATTATCTGGGAACCTAATGATCCAGAAGAACATCACCGTGTTTTAACTTACAGGAATCTTTACGACAAGGTGTGCCAGTTCTCCCATGTGTTGAAAAACAATGGTGTGAAGAAGGGTGACCGTGTATGCATTTATATGGGCATGATCCCTGAGCTTGCCATTGCCGTTTTGGCCTGTGCCCGCATTGGTGCTATCCACTCCGTGATCTTTGGCGGCTTCTCTGCACAAAGCATTGCAGACCGTCTTCAGGATGCCAAGGCTGAATACATTGTGACCTGCGACGGTGCTTTCCGTGGCGCGAAGGATATTCCGCTGAAGAATGTGATTGACGATGCCCTGATTGCCTGCCCGTTTGTGAAGAGGGTGATCGTGTGTACGCGCACCCGCACTCCAGTAAGTATGATCAAAGGCCGTGATGTATGGTGGGAAGATGAAATTAAAAAAGTGGAAACGCTGGGACTGAACCATTTCGAGGCTGAAGAAATGGATGCGGAAGATGAGTTGTTTATCCTGTACACTTCAGGATCTACCGGCAAGCCTAAGGGTGTTGTGCATACCTGCGGTGGCTATATGGTATTTACTGCTTACTCTTTTGTGAATGTATTCCAATATACCCCAGGGGATGTTCATTTCTGTACTGCGGATATTGGCTGGATCACTGGTCATAGCTATATTCTTTACGGACCGTTGGCCTCAGGGGCGACTACCCTGATGTTTGAGGGTGTTCCAACCTGGCCTGATGCCGGACGTTTATGGCAAATTGTAGATAAATACAAGGTTAATGTATTATATACTGCTCCGACAGCCATCCGTTCTCTTATGGGCTTTGGACTGGAACCATTTGAAGGCACCGATCTTTCTTCTTTAAAAGTTCTGGGAACTGTAGGTGAGCCCATTAACGAAGAGGCATGGCACTGGTACGATGAGCATGTGGGCAAGAAGAGATGTCCTATTGTGGATACCTGGTGGCAGACTGAAACAGGAGGAATCCTGATTTCGAATATGGCGGGTGTTACGCCAGCCAAACCAGCCCATGCGACGTTGCCGTTGCCGGGAGTGCAGCCGATACTGGTGGATGAAAATGGTGTAGAGGTTACAGGCAATCCTGCCGCTGGCAACCTTTGCATCAAAGCTCCATGGCCATCTATTATTAGGACTACTTATGGCGATCATGAACGTTGCAGGCAGACTTATTTTTCAACTTACGAGAACCTGTACTTTACAGGCGATGGCGCCCTTAGGGATGCAGATGGCAACTACCGCATTACAGGGCGTGTAGATGATGTGTTGAACGTGAGCGGTCACCGCATAGGCACAGCCGAAGTGGAGAATGCGATCAATATGCACGCGGGCGTGGTGGAAAGTGCTGTAGTGGGTTACCCGCATGACATCAAGGGACAAGGCATTTATGCTTATGTGATTTGCCAGGATATGCACACAGATGAATCGCATATGAGGTTGGATATTTTGCAAACGGTTTCCCGGATCATTGGTCCTATTGCGAAGCCGGATAAGATACAGTTTGTGAGCGGATTACCAAAGACGAGGAGCGGTAAGATCATGAGGAGGATATTGAGGAAGATTGCGGAAGGTGAGAAGAATAATTTGGGTGATACGACGACGTTGTTAGATCCGAGTGTGGTGGAAGAGATTGCGGAAGGAAAACTCTAAGGAATTACGAATGATTCGAATGACGAATAGGCATAGGTGGAAGAGGCCTTGGCTTATTCGTCATTCTTTTATTTGAATTATTTGGAAATCATATGGTTTTTCATTTTTTGATGGTTACGGGGGTACCGATGTTGATATAGCTGTATAATTCTTCTACATCACTCCGTTTGAGAGCGATGCAGCCGTTGGTCCAGTTCTTATAACGGTCTACAACAAAGTCTTCGTGAGGCCAGGTGCCGTGAATGCCGACGCCGGCCCCGGGAGAGGCATAAGCGGGAATTTCGCCTCTTCGTTTTCTTTCTTCGAATTTAGCCAAGCTTTCTCTTGTTGGATAGTCGAGGGCCAGGAAGCGGCTCCACTTATTGTGGTAGCGTTTAGCTGCGATCCTAAAACTTCCTTCTGGTGTGCAGCGGTCGCCTTCCATTTTTTTATCGGCCAAGGAACTGTTGCCGAAGACTACGGGATATGTAGCGTACCAGCCCTTCGCATCAAATACCTGCAGTTCGTAGTCTGACTTATCAATCACAATTCGTACAGGAGCGATTGGCAGGGATGAAGGTCTTTTTGCCTTCGTGACTTTGTATGTTGTGAAATTTTTGCTGCTCTTTTTTTCTGAAGATGGGGTAAATAAATAGCTGCCTCCAATAAGAAGCACGGACAAAAACAAGGCGGTTTTCATTTTGGTAATCAGGTTTAGCGGTTAGAATGAACTAACGTACTAAAGTTTGATTTTATTTTGCCTGATCACGAAATCTTAACAAAAAGGAAAAGTTGAAGGCTGCTTCCTGGCAGGTAATATTATATAATTACATACCAGGAAGGAGCCTTCGAAAGTCTAAATAAACAAGAATCAAAAATAGCTAAACCTTAGTCCTACTGTATATGGAGTTTGGTCCAGGCCTTTGTCCCACATGTTCTGTGTGGCATAGGAGCCATATAACCGTACTACACCCAGGTTTATTTCGCCGATGTAAGAAATCTTCCAATCGCGCAGGTTGAAGTCGTCATGAATTTTGTTCTTTTCGTCATCGTATTTGATCTTATGACGGGATGAATACAGGTATCCGGCACTTACACCTGCGCTAAAGCCAAAACTTTGCTTGCTGTTGGGTGTAAAGTTGAAGTTGAGCATCATTGGAATGGTAACATAGTCAGCCGCCAGCTTGCTTTTCTTAATCCCTTTCAACGATTCATCCAAAATAATCTTGGTCGGATCTTCCAAGAAACGAACGGTCTTATTATCAAAGTGGTAGTTGTTCAATTCCAGGCCCAGTCCGTATTTCAGGTATACCACTTTTTTAATGAGGTTCAGGCGTTGCATAAAGAACCAGAGGTTGACATTCACAGATTTTCCTGTGCGGGCCTTAAGGTCATCTTCAGTCACGCCCTCCTGAACAAAGTCACTGGCTGCAGCGGCCTCATAGTTGCTTTTATCGTTGTAGTTGGCAAAACCAATGTCCAATACACCCCAATTGGTGTTTGACCTGAAAGGTCCTTTTTTCCAGTTTGAGATTTTGATTTCTTCATTTTTCCATACGTCGCTCTTATCTCCTTTACGGATAATGACCATCCCACCAACTCTTATTGTATCTTCTCTTTCAATTTTCGTGGAGTCGGTTTGGACATTCGTAGAGTCAGTCTGGGCAAAGGAAGTTATAACAATTCCGGTTGCAAGGGCCGCAAGTAAAATTCTTTTCATCTTTTGTCGTGTTAGATATTGTGAATGGTGAATTGTCAATCGTCAATGGCGAATAGTTATCTGTTGCTGATTATCGGTAATGAGCAGCTGGCCATTACTTCATCATTTCAAACTGATCGCAACTGTGCCGATTACTAGTTCTTCATCATCGTTTGTCACATTAATATTTGCGCGGCGTTCCACGTAACGGGTTGCTTTTCGTAGTAAGCCTTTCAATGATGATTTACTTTTTTCTGTTTCATCCGCAACAGCCGGTACCGCGTTTACTGTTGCATCTGTATTGTTGTACGTATAGAGTGGTTTAGAAGTTACAGGATCTTTGGTTAAAGGTTTGCTAACGGGGTCTTCCGCCTTTTCCGGCATCAGTACAGGAGCATCGATTGACCGCTGGTGATACGTGTTTACCGCTATAATATCCTCCTTTTCAACATTCGCTGGTTTTACAGGTGCGTTGATGTTTTTTGCTTCCTTTTCAATTCTCTTTGTCATGGCAACTACAGAAATCTTCTCTTTACCAGTTTTGACAGGTATGCCATCAGTTTCAGAAGGAGTTGCTTGTCTGTTGTTTTTTTCCATCACAATTTCATCAACTGGTTGAGTGGTCATTTGTTGACCAGCTCCTGTATTATTTACAGATGGCATAGACTGAGGCCTAGATGGACTGTTTGCCATTTCCCCGGGTTGTTGTTTCTGATAGGTCATAATCAACGTGCCCATACCAACAACCAGTAACACAACAGCAGCGATGCGCCACCAGAGTACGGGTATCTTTCTTTCTTCGCGACGGTATAATTCTTCCTTGAACGGACATACAACTTTTTTGCTGGCATCACTTTTAGTTTTCAGCAAAAGCTCGTACTGCAATCGGTAAGCAGTGTCTTTTTCCAGGGTCTCTTCTATTTGTTTTTTCTCCTTTCCGTTCAATTCATTGTCCACATAAAGCAGGAGGGCTTCTTCTGACTCTTTAGCTTGCATGCTGCCGGAAAGAAGAGTCTCTTTTTCATTAACAGGGAGCCACTCCAGTGGGAGCTTTGTCTGCATCAATATTTCCAATTCCTGTTGCAGGTCAGGGTTGAGCAGCAGGAACTGGTCAATAGCTGTTTTTTCTTCTGCAGTCAGCTCATCGTCTACATACAGCAACAAATACTCTTCGTAATTGCTACGCGTAATGACAGGATTATTATGGTATGGATTAGATGACATTTTCTACTTTTACAATATACTCTTTTAATTGAATTCGCGCACGATGCAGGTAAACTTTTACCTGACTTGGATTCAGACCTGTGATCTGCCCGATTTCTTCATAACTATAGCCCTCATAATCTTTCAACATTACTAGTGAGCGTTGTGTTTCATTCAATCTTGCCAATGCCTCTTCCAATATTTTCTTAGCGTTGTTCACCTGTTTGTAGATGACCTGCACCTCAGCTGCAAATTCATCTTTCAGATAGACTCTTTTCACCTTTCTCAGGTGGTCGATCATCTGGTTGTAAGCTACGGTGAACAAATAAGACTTGCTTTTTGCACCATCTATGTCAGCCCGGTTTATCCACAGTTTTTCAAAAGCGGTTTGTACCACGTCACGCGCATCTTCCTCGTGGCGCAGGTTTTTCACAATAAACCGATAAACATTATCGGAGTATTGCGAAACGCAGTCGTTATATTCTTTTTCCGTCATAAACAGGGTTGATGCAAAGTTTGCAAGGTTAAGAATTCACTTTTTTACAAGTTAAATGCGCCTTGCAAAGTTCTGTCTTTTAATGTTGTACGATCCATCAAATAAAAAGTTACAGGGTATTTGAAAAAAGTTTATGGATTCATGGGGTGAGGTTGGACACAGGTAGATGAGTCTCCTGGAATTCTTCAAGCAGTTTGCTGCATGGTGTATAGCGGCTTTGATGCTTGCTTAAATGATTTAACAGGATCATAATATGGTTCAGCCCGATCTTCTGAGCCCACTCGAAGGGGCCGTAAGGATAGTTGGTGCCCAATTTCATGGCGGTATCTATTTCCTCCTTGGTGCTGACACATTCAGATAGTGCGAAAAACGCTTCATTGATGATCATGCTAATGATCCTCGGCGTAATGAACCCGGGAACATCCGGCACCCATTCTATTTTTTTATTAAATACTTTAAAGACCTCTTGTGCCAGTATTTTCTTTTCATTGTCCAGGGTGGCGGCTTCTATTAAATCGGAGGACAAAAAGGTGGGCCAGGCATTGATACGGATAAAGGAAGAACGAATCTCGGGCAGTGTTGAAGTAACACTATTTACTATTATTAACCGTTCAGACATTTCCTCTAAAAGCCGGATTTGTTCAGGGGCGTTTTCAAATTGCAGGTCCATGAAGGCATCAGCGGGAGGAAGGTTTTGCTCCTTATTATTTTTTATATAGATCACTTCAACTTCCGGTAATACGCCTTTGATTGTCAATTCTTCTTTCTGCGCATCAGTGCAGGAGACGATGATCTTCATGGTGAATGGTGAATGTATATTAAAGATAGGAAAGGTATTGAGAATGACGAATGGGCGGAACAGAAGATATTGGGGTAAGGTTGGGTATAATGTGCATTGACCTTTTCAACATAATTCCTGAAATTCGCTGAATCATGGAAAAGAAAATAATCAATACTCCCCAGGCACCAGCTCCTATTGGACCGTACAACCAGGCTATATTAGTGAACAATACTCTTTACATTTCCGGGCAGATCTGCATTGATCCAGCAAACGGCAATTTGAAAAATAAAGATGTACAGGATGAAACACACCAGGTTATGCACAACCTAAAAGCTATTTTATACGATGCAGGTATGACCTTCAGCAATGTAGTGAAGACTACTATTTTCATTACAGATATGGGAAAGTTCAGTGACATCAACGAAGTGTATGGTAAATACTTTGAAGGTAATTTTCCGGCACGTGAGACGGTCCAAGTATCAGCATTGCCTAAAGCGGTGAATGTTGAGATCAGTATGATTGCGGTGGGGTGAGGTCTTCTGTATCAGACAGGAGGATGGTTGCTTCTTTCTCTCCTAATGCTTCTACCCCTTTTAATTTTCTCTGGATGGCCCTGGTACGTACGCCAGCAACATCGTCTAACTGATTCAAGCCGGTTTGGATATTTTGCTGGGCTTTTTGCAAGAGTCCTCCAAAGTTTTCGAATTCTTTTTTTACGGCGCCCAATATTGTCCACACCTCGCTGCTGCGTTTTTGGATAGCGAGGGTGCGGAAGCCCATTTGCAGACTGTGCAAGTAAGCCCATAGCGTGGTTGGTCCGGCAATGAGGACATTGCACTGGCGCTGTACATCTTCGAGCAGGGAAGCTTTGCGCACCACTTCTGCATAGATACCTTCAAAAGGCAGGAACATGATACCGAAGCCAGTTGTGTTGGGCGGGTCGATGTATTTATCGCAAATATCTTTGGCCATTTTTTTAATGGCGGCTTCCAGGTTTTTCTGCGCCCAGTCTACGGCCGCTACATCACCGCTGTCGTAAGCATTTTGCAGGTGCTCATAAGCATCCCTAGGGAACTTAGCATCAATAGGAATCCATACGAACTTGCGGTCACCATCCGGATTAGGAAACTTAATAGCGAACTCCACAGTATCGGAGCTGCCAGATTTTGTGCGTACGTTTTCTTCATACTGGTCAGGTGCCATAATATTTTCCAGGAGCATTTGGAGTTGCACCTCTCCAAAGCCGCCTCTCATCTTTACATTCCCCAATACTCTTTTCAGTCCGCCGACATCCTGAGCCAGGGTTTGCATTTCGCCTAAGCCTTTTTGCACCTTTTCCAACTGGTCGTTCACCATGGTGAATGAATGACCCAGCCTCTCGTTGAGCGTCTTTTGCAGCTTTTCATCTACGGTCTCCCGCATTTTTTCCAGTTTTTCTTCGGTTTTCCGGACCAGTTCAGTTTGTCTTATTTCCAGTTGTGCAAACTTTTCCCTCTGTAGTTGGTTCATGGCATCTACATTCCGGTCGAAGGTTTCACGGAAGTCTTTGAACGATGTTTCAAGAGTTTTATTCACCTGTTCCAGGGCTTGCCTGTTTTGCTGGGTGATGGTACGGAGGGTTTCGGTTAAAGTAGCTTGAAAGTAGCGGAGGGTTTCATTTAATTCCGCACGGTTTTCTTTAGCCAAGGATGCGGCTTCCTCGCGGTTGATCTTAAAATCTTCCCGAAGATTAGCAGTCAACTTATCCTGGCGGACGAACATGTCGTCCAGCTTGTGCGAAAGAACAAAAAGGTTGTTATTGGGCCGGGGACGGAAAATAATGACCAATAATATGGTTAAGGCGTTCAAAACACAGATCGCGATCAACAACATACGTAAAACATTAAGAATGATTGGGAGACTGGTAGTTTGCTAACATAAAGAAAAAACAAAAGATTGAAATATTAAGATATTAGGATATTGAGCTATCAGGAGGTAGGGTAAGTTGGATATACGGTTAACTTTATGAGATGAAGATCATCAACCGGACAGTGCTCATCTTATCGCTGGTGAGCATGTTTGCTGATATTGCCAGCGAGATGCTGTACCCAGTGGTGCCGGTTTATTTGAAGGAAATCGGCTTCTCTGTTTTCCTAATTGGTATACTGGAAGGCATAGCCGAATTTACGGCGGGATTGAGTAAGGGCTACTTTGGTAAGCGGAGCGATGAGCGGGGGTTACGGCTTCCTTTTATCAAAAACGGCTATTTTTTCAGTGCTGTTTCTAAACCAATGATGGCGATGTCCTCTTTTCCTATCTGGATCTTTTTAGCCCGTACCATCGACCGATTAGGGAAAGGTCTCCGCACAGCTGCCCGCGATGCAATGTTGTCGGACAATGCCACACCAGAAACAAAGGCCAGGGTGTTTGGCTTTCACAGGGGGATGGATACATTAGGTGCATTTATAGGACCGGTGATTGCACTTAGTTTTCTGCATTTCTTTCCCCTGCAATATAAGCCGCTATTCTACTGGGCCTTTTTGCCAGGGTTGATTTCTGTTTCATTGATCTTTTTACTGAAAGAGATTCCCAAGCCAGCCTCCTCATTGAAAAGGGGTAATTTCTTCTCTTTTTTTAAATATTGGAAAATTGCAGGGCCTGAATATAAAAAACTGGTTGTGGGCTTATTGCTGTTTGCACTTTTCAACAGTTCGGATGTTTTCCTGCTCTTGAAGACCAAAGAAGTAACAGGGAGCGACACCACAACCATTCTTGCTTATATATTTTACAACCTGGTGTATGCCATTGCAGCTTATCCAATAGGTATCCTTGCCGACAAATTGGGTATGAAAAAAATCTTTCTATCGGGGTTGCTGTTGTTCGCTGTTGTTTACTTTTTGTTTGGACAAGGACATTCATCATTTTTTTTGTTTATTGCTTTTTTCCTTTATGCTCTTTATGCTGCAGCTACAGAAGGTATTGGCAAAGCCTGGATCACTAACTTATCGCACGGCACCAACACCGCTACAGCTATTGGGTTTTACACCTCCTGTCAAAGTATTTGCAGTTTGCTGGCGAGTTCTATAGCGGGCTTGTTATGGAGCTTATTTGGCAGTACAGCAGTTTTTCTTATCACGTCAGTAATTACAGTTTGTATAGTGGGTTATTTTATTTTAATACCCCGAACTCCTAAAGGTTTCACTTAGTTCCGAATAAACGCATCAGCTTTTAACCAGTTTGGCATGGAAATGGGATATAATCAGCAGAATATTTTGGACGTACGTTATGAGGAAAAAGTTCTTTTTAGCAATTTTGATTTTAGCGGTTGGCACAGCACAGGCGCAACGAACGACAAACAGTACTAGCTATAAGACAGCACTGGGCGTTAAAGTATGGGATGGAGCTGGTATCTCTTTAAAGCATTTTTTTAATAAGAATGCCGGAGAGTTGATAGGCTACTTTTACAGACATGGTTTCAGGCTTACTGGTTTGTACGAAGTTCATGGACCAATTACTGGTGCTCCAGGACTGAAATGGTATATAGGACCTGGCATGCATGTTGGATTCTATGATGGTTATTATCATCACGGGAACAGATATTATTACCACGACCACGATGCAGTAGTTGGTATTGATGGAGTGCTTGGGTTGGATTACAAGTTTCGTGGCGCACCTATCAACGTTTCGCTTGACTGGCAACCGTCTTTTGAGTTCGCTGATGGACATGGATTTAGCGGTAGTTGGGGCGGACTTGGAATCCGGTACACTTTTTAAAGCTGACGTATGATGAACACCAAAGGGCAATGAAATCAGTTTCATTGCCCTTTTTATATTATTAACTTTCTTGCTAAAATTTTTTATCTTTTAGCATGGCTGCAACCAAAACTTACTGGTGGACCCAGGCTCCATTTATGAGGCTGGTCATTTCATTGGTTATTGGAATTGTTGTTCAATGGTATTTTCAGGTATCCTTTGAAGCACTACTGTATGCTGGGTTGTTTCTTACTGTTGTAGTATTGTCTTATTCTTTTCTTCCTCTTACTCAGAAATTCCGATTTGCAACGTTGAATGGTCTTTGCTTTAGTCTTCTGGTGGGCGTTCTTGGGGCCTTTCTTACCAGGAATGAAGATATCAGGAATGAATCATTATGGTATGGACATCAGTTAGATGGAAATACAGTACTTGTGGTTTCGCTTGAGGAGCCGCTGGTTGAAAAACCGGCAACTTATAAATCAACCGGACTTGTACAGTATATAAAGAATAAGCGTGGGCAGCTTCAACAGGCGGAGGGTAAGGTGCTCCTTTATTTTAAAAAAGATGTAGCACAAAAGCTTTCCTATGGTTCCATGGTTGCCATTTATAAGCCATTACAGGATGTAAGAAATAGTGGTAACCCGGGCACATTTGACTACCGGCGCTATTGTTTGTTTCAAGGCATCACGCACCAGGTGTATTTGACTGCGCAAGATTTCACGATCCTAGAGAGCAGGAATGAAAATGTTTTACAGGTGTTCCTTATCCGAAGCCGTTTATTCTTTATAGACATTATCAAGAAGTATATCGTTGGAGCCAAAGAAGCAGGATTGGCTGAAGCGCTTTTGATTGGTTACAAAGAAGACCTGGATAAGATCCTTGTACAGGCTTATTCCAATACAGGAGTGGTGCATGTGATTGCGATTTCAGGATTGCATCTTGGATTGATCTATTTACTGTTACTTGGACTAACAAAACCACTTCAACGTTTTAAGGTCCTGAAGTTCATTCGTTTTCTAGTTATCGTCAGCATGTTGTGGCTGTTTACTTTACTTGCAGGAGCACAACCTTCAGTTCTGCGTTCGGCTGTAATGTTTAGCTGTATTGCGTTGGGGGAAGTAATAGCCAGACGGGCATCTATTTATAATACCTTAGCGCTTTCGGCTTTTTTACTGCTGTGCGTTAACCCCTTCTGGCTTTGGGATGTTGGTTTCCAGCTTTCATATGCGGCGGTGCTAAGTATCGTTATTTTCTTTCAACCAATATATAACTGGTTCCACTTTTCAAATAAACTTGTTGAATGGGTTTGGAAAATGGTTGCAGTAACGCTTTCTGCGCAGATTCTCACCTCGCCCATTTCTCTTTTCCACTTTCACCAATTCCCTGTTCTGTTTATCTTAACCAACTTAGTTGCTGTACCCTTGTCCAGTGCCATATTAATAGGCGAACTGGCTTTGTGCGCATTGGCTTTTGTCTCGCCGGTCGCTGCTGTACTTGGTACGGCATTAACCTACTGCATCCGGTTTATGAATGACTATATAGAAGGTTATGATGGGGTTTCCTTTACTGTTTGGAATGGGATCTCTATTTCCATTTTGCAAACTATTCTGCTGTTCCTGTTTATTGCCTGTGTTGGCTATTGGTTGCTAGAACAAAGAAACCGGGCACTGCTTTTTGGATTGGTTTGTCTAGTAGCGCTATTCCTGCTCCGGACACTTTCTTTTATAGAGGCGGGTCATCAACGGAAGGTGATCGTATATAATACACCGCGATACCAAGCAATTGATTTTATTGAAGGAAGGAACTTCTATTATGCAGGAGACGCTGTCTTGTTGGAGGATGAGCTCCTTTACAACTTTCATTTAAAACCTTCACGGGTTTTGAACCGAGTAAAAACGGTTAAAGAAATACCACAGTCACAAAAAGGTTTTGACTTCAATGGTAAAAAGATCGCAATTATTGACAACAGTTTTTTCATTCAACAAGGCCAACCGAAATCAGAAGTGGATGTTATTGTGTTGTCGAGAAATCCACAAATATATATAAAAGACATTTGTAAAGGGCTTAGTGTAAAGCAAATAGTAATCGATGGTTCGGTGCCGGCCTGGAAAGCGAAGCTTTGGAAAAGAGATTGCGATTCCCTGCACCTGCCCTGTTACGATGTAGCTGAAAAAGGCGCCTTTGTGATGAACCTGCGGTAGATTACCTTTGCCCGCTTTGAGGGGTTTTAAATCACAAATTCATTTATGAATAAGAAAATCAATTCTGCGCTTATATCTGTTTTTTACAAGGACGGACTGGAGCCTGTTGTACGACAATTGAAACAACAAGGGGCGACTATTTATTCAACGGGTGGCACCCAGCAGTTCATTGAAAAGCTGGGCATCGATGTGGTTCCGGTAGAGAATCTGACTACTTATCCTTCTATTTTGGGAGGAAGGGTAAAGACCTTGCACCCAGCTGTTTTTGGCGGGATCCTCGGTCGTCGGGCCAATGAAACAGATCTGCAGGAAATGAAGCAATATAATATCCCTGAAATGGATCTAGTGATTGTTGACTTGTATCCTTTCCAGGAGACTGTAGCACAAACCAATGAAGAGAAGGCTATTATTGAAAAGATCGATATTGGCGGACCTTCAATGATCCGTGCGGCGGCTAAAAATTTCAGTGATGTAACGGTACTTGCTTCTAAAGATGACTACAGCAAACTGGTTGAGCTGTTGCAACAACAAAACGGGGAAGTTACTTTGGAACAACGCCGTGCTTTTGCAGCCAAAGCTTTCAGTATTGTTGCTGATTATGATATTGCTATCAATAATTACTTCAACCCAGATGCGCCCTTGACTGTTTTTGGCAACGGCCAGCAAACGGTGCTGCGATACGGCGAGAACCCTCACCAAAAAGCAATTTTCTTTGGTAACCTTAATGAGTGCTTTGATCAGCTGCATGGAAAAGAAATCTCCTATAATAACCTAGTGGATATTGATGCAGCGATTGAATTGATCAAGGAATTCCCCCAGCCCCTAAAGGGAAGCTCCGGCGCACAAGACAGTGGTGAGGTAGTTTTTGGAATCATTAAGCATACTAATGTTTGTGGAATTGCCAGCAGGCCAACTGTAGCCGAGGCCTGGAAGGATGCATTAGCAGGGGACCCGGAAAGTGCTTTTGGAGGTGTTTTGGTGTGCAATGCAGAGGTTGACCTGGCTACTGCTGAAGCCATCAATGAAATCTTCTTTGAAGTATTGATCGCACCTTCTTTCAGCGCAGATGCTTTTGAAAAGCTGAAAACCAAGAAAAACAGGATTCTGTTGCAATTAAAGAACACGAACACTACTCCTAATATTTATAAGAATGCTGTGAATGGCACCTTACAACAAGGAAAAGACGTTGGCAATTTCGAAAAGTGGGAAGAAGTTGGCGGCCGTCCAAGTACGGAAGCTGAGAAAAATGACCTAGTTTTTGCCAACCTGGTATGTAAACACTTGAAATCCAATGCTATTTCCTTGGTAAAAAACAAGCAATTGGTTGGAAAGGGCTGCGGACAGACCAGCCGTATTGATGCGCTGCGTCATGCAGTAGAAAAGGCAAAGCAGTTCAACTTTGATCTGAATGGCGCTGTAATGGCATCGGATGCTTTCTTTCCTTTCAATGACTGTGTGCAATTAGGCCATGAAGCTGGAATTACAGCATTCATTCAGCCTGGTGGCTCTATCAGAGATAAAGACAGCATTGAATACTGCAAGGAAGCCAATCTAGCCCTGGTAATGACAGGAATGAGGCATTTCAGACACTAAGATTTGAAGTTTATCGTTTTTAGTTTGCGGTTTTCGAGAATGGCTGAAACTAAAAACGATAAACATTTGCTAAAGCAGAGCTTGTAGGGCTTAATCGCAAAAATTGGTATTGTTTTTACTTTGTCCATTCCGATTATTTCCAGCAACTTTGCACAACCTTCAAAAATTTTCTCTAAATCCATAGAGCAGCATGGGACTTTTTAATTGGTTTACACAGGAGATTGCGATAGATCTTGGTACAGCGAATACCTTAATTATACATAATGACGAGGTTGTTGTGAACGAACCGTCTATTGTTGCGCTCAACCGCAACAATCCTAAGGAGGTTCTGGCAGTAGGCAGAAGAGCCTTGATGATGCATGAAAAAACGCACGAAAGCATTCGCACCGTGCGGCCTTTGAAAGATGGTGTAATTGCTGATTTTAACGCGGCTGAATTGATGATCCGCGAATTAATCAAGCTGGTTTACCCCAAAAAACCTTTATTCCCGCCAAGCTGGCGCATGATGATCTGTATTCCTTCTTCGATTACGGAGGTGGAAAAGAGAGCGGTTCGCGACAGTGCCGAGCAAGCAGGCGCTAAAGAGGTTTACCTTATACATGAGCCAATGGCAGCGGCGCTGGGTATTGGCATTGACGTAGAAGAGCCTGTAGGTAATATGATCATTGATATTGGTGGAGGTACTACCGGTATTACAGTGATTGCCCTGGCGGGTATTGTTTGTGATCAGTCGATCAGGATTGCGGGTGATGAGTTTACAGCTGATATTATGGAAGCGCTTCGCCGTTATCATAGCTTATTGATTGGTGAACGTACCGCCGAACAAATCAAGATTCAAATTGGCGCAGCGATGAAAGACCTGGAAAATCCACCAGATGACATCCCTGTAAACGGCCGTGACCTGGTGACAGGTATTCCCAAACAGATTTATGTGAGCTACCAGGAAATTGCCGAAGCATTGGATAAAAGCATCTTCAAAATTGAAGAGGCCATTTTGAAAGCTTTGGAGCAAACACCTCCGGAATTGGCTGCGGATATTTACCGTCGTGGACTCTATTTAACCGGTGGCGGCGCCTTATTAAAAGGCCTAGACAGACGTTTAAGTCAAAAGATCAAATTACCAGTTCACGTAGCTGACGATCCGCTGAAGAGTGTTGTACGTGGCACAGGACTGGCGCTTAAAAACTACGAACGCTATCCTTTTGTAATGAGATAGATAGTGTGAGTTTGAAGTTTGGAGTAGGAAGTTTATTTAAACACTAAACTCCCTACTCCAAACTTTAAATTCCTAATTCCCAAAGTTTCCATGCGTAACATTTTTCTTTTCATACAACGCTACTTTGTGCTGCTGTGTTTTCTTGTGTTGCAGGCTGTAGCATTGTATATGCTTTTTCAATTCAACCGTTACCATAAGGCTGCATTTTCCGGAGTTGCCCAAGAACTAACCGGCAAGTTCAATAAACAGGTGGACAAAGTGGATGACTATTTTCACCTGCGTGAGGAAAACAGAAGGGTGCACCAGATGAATGATTCGCTTATCAACCTGCTCAAGAGCAACTTTTCCTCTACAGATACTTCAATTAAGCTGGTAACCGATTCGTTAAAGATTAATGATTCTACAAAAAGTATACGCCGCTACTTTTGGCGTCCGGCCAAAGTGGTTTATGGAACTACAGGTTTTGAAAAAAACTATATTCAACTAAACAGTGGCTCTAAGCAGGGAGTAGCAGATAACATGGCTGTTTTGAGTTCAAACGGCACACTTGTGGGCCTAGTGGTGAATGTCAGTCCGAACTTTAGCGAGGTAATGACCTTGTTGCATATTCAGAGCCAGGTACAGGCATCGTTGAAGAACTCTAATGTGTTTGGCAAGCTTGATTGGGATGCCAAAGACCCTCGTTTTGTATTTTTGAAAGGAATTTCCAGAGATGTGGAGGTCAAGAAAGGAGATTCAGTTCTTACCAGTATTTATTCTTACAATTACCCTCCAGGATTTTTAATTGGAACTATCGCCAGCATCAGCACAGATAAAGCCTCCGGTTTTTATCTGCTGAAGGTTAAAACAGCGACTGACTTTTCGGCTTTGCAACAGGTGTTTGTAGTAGAAAATCTCCAGCGCAGTGAGCAGGTGAAATTGGATGAAGACACGAAGAAGAAGATGGATCAGCAGAAAAAATGAGTTGAATGGCGAGTGATTCGAATGACGAATCTGGAAGGGAGGGGGATTGACAGATGATCAATGAGAGGTTGGGAAGGTATTGCTAATTGAGGCTCAATCGAAGTGGAAGAAAATGATGATTATAACGTTTTAAAAAATATAAACTCAGGTGAGCGATCTGGTTAAAAATATATTTCGGTTGGGGGTTTTTATTTTGGTACAGGTTTATGTACTGAATAAAATACCAAGTCTGCACAGGTTCATTGTACCCTACCTGTATTATTTATTCATTCTGTGGCTTCCTTTTACAATGCCCCGGCTGGCCTTGTTGGCCATTGGTTTTGTTACGGGCCTTACACTTGATTACTTTAAAATGACCCCAGGCCTACATACTGCGGCCTGTGTTTTAATTGCATATGCACGTCCCTTCATTATTAACCTACTGATGCCTAAAGAAGTAACAGAATTTACATTCCGAGAACCTTCACCAAGGGCGATGGGTTGGGGGCCTTATGCTGTGTATGCGCTTATACTTACAGCAATTCACCACATTTATCTTGTCTTGTTGGAATGGCTTGACTTTGGAACTTTTCTTTCATTCATTATTAAAGTAACAGCGACTACGGCCATTAGTATGCTGCTTATTCTTACCGTGGAGTTGCTTTTCCCCCGCAGGATGAAGTATAGGACGAATACGGCGTGAGGGGACTGGAGACGATAAATGATAGGGGGTCGGAACCAGACGGATGTTTGATGAACGGGAAATAAGAAGGATAAAGGGTTGATATGAAAAATGATCGGCAAATAGGGATCGTCGGCAATAACTAACATTTTATACACACAGGACCATTATTTCTTATAAAAAAGTTAAACAAATCCTGTTTTTATTTGTTTTGATCAGTACATTCGCCTAAGTATTGATCAAATGCCGTATAACACAACAGAAATAACCAACTTCCCGAACGAAGAATGGAAAGAAGTAACTTTTGATTTTAAGTATGTTAACTCACTTAAAATCTATATTTCTAATTATGGGAGGGTAAAAAGCCAGTCAAAGCTTTCTTCTGGCCGCCTGTTAAAAGGTTCTTTACAGGACGGCTACCCCATCATTCGTCTAAAACTTTTTTCTGAACGAGACAAAGCAACCGAAGAAAAGCTTCAACGCTACAGAACTGATATTGCCGCGCTCAATAAGAAGTTATCAGCTACTATCAAAGAATTGAACAGCTGCGATAATGAGCGTAGGTCCGGGCAATTAAAAAGATCAATTGTATTGGAGGAAAAGGTTCTTTGTGCTCTGAAAAAGAAGTACAAGAAAGAGCTGGCAGAGGGTGAGCGTAAAAGAACAAAGAATACGGCTTTTCTCGTGCACCGGATGGTGGCTACTCATTTTTGCCACCGAGCATCCCAGGATCATAGTGTAGTTATTCACCAAGATTTCAATAAAAGAAACAACCGTCACACTAATCTTAAGTGGGTAACCCCGGCAGAAAGTGTTGTACATCAGCAAAAGAGCCCGGCTGTAATAGCAGACAAAGCACAAAGGCCAGGCAGGCGGGCAGAACACTCTAAGGGTTACAAACTCACTGTTACGCGCGTTATGATTTTAAAGAAACGCTTACAAGAAGGTAAACCGCTGAGATTACTTGCTAAGCAATTCAAAGTAACTGAAACACAGATCAAACGCATTCAGAGCGGAGAAAATTGGGCGGATGTTCCGGCAGCCACGTAGGACTGAGAACAGCTGTTAGTTACTCTCCTTTTTTTCTTTTTCCCAATATTTCATGGCAGCCCTTACTTCGCTGAAGGAGTAATCATTGCCTAATTTATTTTTTACTGAGGTGGCAAATACGGGCTCAGACTCCTCCTCCAGTACTTTTAATATCTTGTCCAATTTGGATTGGTCTACAAGTTCCAGGACATTTATTTCTCCTGTAGGAATAAAAGATGCCAAATGCCCTTCAATGGTGGAAGGAGCCAAGTTGCGCTCCTGAGCAATTTCAGCGATGCTTTTACCCTCCTTATATAACTGCAGGCTAAGCCGGTGGGTTTCCCCTTTTTCTTTCTTTTTAGCATGGTGCTCCTGCTGTTGCTCAGGCTCATTTATAGGCTGAGGTTTGTGCAGGGCTTCCACTGCCTCAAGTATTTCAGCACCACTTTTTGATTGATATAATGCTGCGGCAATGTTCTGCACGTTCTGGTATTGAAGCTTTTTGCGTTCTACTACTAACCGAAGAGCCTGTAGCTCTTTCATGTATTTCTTTACTCTACCCTTTTGTTTTGTTGCTTCCATATGATTATCAATGGATGAGAGCAACTTTTCGTCGGTTTCTTTGATGAACCAGCTACAAGCAGTGGCTGTGCGATTGTGTAATTGCTCGTAACCATCAGCAACACCTTCTTCAAAAAGCCGTATCAACTGCTTTTGAAACCTCAAGGCTACTTCCTGTAAATCCTGAACAATGTTCAGTAATCCGTTTGCCCAAGCCAAGGCGGCATCACCATCAGGAACCTGGCGCCGTTCGTAGCTTTCCGCGTGTAACTTAAATGCTTCCCAAACCTTGGCCCAGCTAAAACTTTGAACCAGCGAATCGCGAATGAACTGTTCCTGTTCTGCCTTCAGCATTTGCTGTAACCCTGCCTCATCGGGCTCGTTGGCTTCCAGAAAGCGAAATACCCTCTCGTCGGTATGAATGCAGCGCGGGTAAATTTTCGATTTCAATACCATGCCTTCCAGACCTGTCAAGCGGCTTAAAGCTACATATACCTGGCCGGCAGCGAAGGAGGCTCCAGCGTCTATAATGGCTTTGTCAAAGGTCAGCCCCTGGCTTTTATGGATGGTAATGGCCCAGGCCAGCCGGATGGGGTATTGCCTAAAAGTGCCCAGCTCTTCTTCTTCAATTTTATCGCTCTCCTGTGCATAGTGATAACGGATATTTTGCCACAGCTCCTTTTTCAATTCCAGCGTATCGGTCTCATTAGGAAAGGAAACAATCACCTTATCATCATTGATGGATTTTATAATTCCGATCTTTCCATTATAAAATTTACGGTGCTCTCCCACATCATTCTTCAAGAACATGATTTGAGCCCCAACCTTCAGAGACAGTGTTTCATCTGCAGGAAAAGAGCGGTCGGAAAACTCCCCAGACACTTCTGCTTTGAATTCGTGCACTCGTCCTGGTAATTTCTGCAACTCTGCCCGGTTAATCGCATCAGCTTTATCATTATGAGTGGTAAGGGTAATAAAGTTATCCTCCTTAGCCGGTGTAAACTGGGGCTGGAAATGCAGGTGCAGCTGCTCCAGATCCTGGGGTGAACATTGATTATTACGGATGTTGTTCAGGATATGGATAAAGGAGTTATCGCTTTGGCGATAGATCTTTTGCAATTCTATATAGACCGGTGGAGCTGCTTTTATGGCTAAAGAATCAAAGAAGAAGGGGCTTTCATAAAACTCTTTCAGCATAGCCCATTCATCATTTCTAGCCACTGGTGGCAGCTGGAAGAGGTCGCCGATGTACAACACCTGCACACCACCAAAGGGTAAAAGGGGCTGACGGCGAAAATGACGCAGGACAGCATCCATAGCGTCCAGGAGGTCGGCGCGAACCATAGAGACCTCGTCGATGACCAGCAGTTCCAGTTCGCGCAATATTTCGCGACGGCTGGCGCTCATGCGCATATTACGGAAAAGGGTGTGTTGATTGTTCACCTTGCCATCGTAAGCATTGGCCAAGCTTTTTTGCGTAGGCAAATAAGTGCCGGGCGGCAATTGAAAAAAGGAATGTATGGTAACGCCACCAGCATTGATAGCCGCCACACCGGTCGGTGCTACGATGGCCATCTTTTTATAGCTAGTTTCCTTTATGTATTTCAAAAAGGTGGTTTTGCCGGTTCCTGCCTTACCGGTAAGGAAGAGGTGTTTACTGGTTTGGTTGATAAAGGAAACAGCTGTTTGGAAAATAGTATTTGAGTTATCGAACTGGGTCATGATGAAAAGGCAAATAATAGAGACGAATTTATGAGGCGTATGGTTGATAGTGAGATCTTAAACAAAAAAGCTTTGTAAAGATTGAGCATTTGAAAATCATGAGCCCAAACTTTACAAAGCCGTATTAAAGGCAGTTCAATAATACTATTTCTGAGCGTTTTTATTGAAACTCACCATCCAGTTGATTCCGAATTTGTCAGTAAACATTCCAAAATAGTCGCCCCAGAAAGTATCGTTTAAAGGCATCGTAACTTTCCCTCCATTTGACAGACCATTGAATAAGCGGTCGGCTTCTTCTTTGCTATCTGCACCGATTGAGATAGAGAAGTTATTACCTTGTACAAAGGAAGGAGCCCATTCGCCGCCGGTATCACTCCCCATGAGCACTGTTTCTTTGCTGACCGGTAAGGAAACATGCATGATCTTGTCTTCCATTTCCTTAGGTAGCGGCGGCATACCTTCCTGAGCGGGCATGTCTTTGAATCTTCCTATATATGGGAATTCGCCACCAAATACTGATTTGTAAAAATTAAACGCTTCTTCGCAGTTTCCGTTGAAATTCAAATAAATGTTTACACTTGCCATTTTGAAATTGATTGGTTATTGGTTGATAGATCTTGCTAATTTACGAACCAACCCAATCCATTGTATTTTTAAATACCCAGAATGGATTTGAGTTTGGTATAACCGTTTTTGCTGACAGGTATCTTTGTTCCTGATTTTAATATTGCCACGTAGTTCTCCTTTTCATAAGGATCGAGGCGGGTAATTTCCTGAATGTTTACGATATAAGAACGATGTGTGCGCACAAACAGCTGCTGATCCAATGCTTTTTCGAATGAGCCCATGGTCTTATTTTTCAGAAAAGTTCCCTCCTTTGTATGAATCTTTACATAGTCATCTGCAGCTTCCAGATAGAAGATTTCAGGTAATGGAATGATCTTGATCTTTCCCGCTGTTTTTACTACGATGCGATTGATAGAAGCATTCTTTTCAACGACCGATTGTAATAGCGCCTGTGTGTTTTGTTGCTGGATTGTTCTTGTGCTTTGATTCAGGAATTTTTCCATTGCTTTATCGAAGCGATCCTTACTAAAAGGCTTTAACAGGTAATCAACAGCGTGGGTTTCAAAAGCTTTCAGCGCATACTCGTCAAAAGCTGTAGTGAAAATAACTGGAGGAGGATTTTCAATCAGTTCCAACATTTCAAAGCCATTGATCTTGGGCATCTGTATATCCAGGAATATAAGGTCGGGCTGGTGCAGATGTATCGCTTTAGCACCTTCAAAACCATCATTACATTCCTGAATCATCTGGATCTGTGGGTAGTCTTGTAAATATTCCAGAACAATCATCCGGGCCAGAGGTTCGTCATCTATGATCAATGCTTTCATGTAAGAAGTTTATGGCTTTTAGTTTATATTTTTTGGTTGCTCAAGTTGTATATTACCAGGCTGTGGAATTTTAATGGTGATTGTAAATAAATTGTCTATGGCTTCTGTTTTTAGTAAATCGGTCCTGGCAAATAACAGAAACAATCTTCGCTGAACAGAGTGCAACCCGAACCCTGTTCCATGTTTGGGTGAAGTTGTGGAAGGATCGAAAGGATTTTGTACAGCAATAATCAACATATTTCCTTCTTCTCTTGCATGTATGCTGATAGTCAGTTCTCCAGTGGTATCATACAATCCAAACTTAATAGCATTTTCCACAATGGGCTGCAGGAGTAAAGGGGGTAGCTGGCAGTTACTCCCCGCCTCGTTTTCAACCATTGTAGAAAGGCGGTGACCGAAGCGCACTTTTTCGATGTCAAGGTATAGTTGCAGATGTTGTAGTTCGTCTTCTAAACTAGTCCATTGCCTTTCTTCCTTTTTTAAGGTACCCCGCAAAAAGTCGGACAATTGCTGAATCATGGTGCGGGCCTGTTGCGGACGCACTCCTATTAGTGCATTGATTGAGTTTAAACTGTTGAATAAGAAGTGAGGCTGCAGTTGCTGACGCAACTTGAACAATTCAGCTTCTTTTGCCAGGTGTTCAGCCTCGGCTTTGCGTTTCTCAGCTTCCCGCTGATCCTGAAGTGTGTACCAAAGTGCACTGAGCAAAGCCATGCAACCAATTATCAAAAAGCCTATGACCAGACGCACCGGAATTGACAAGATAAAAAAGGACGGGAAATTATTGTAATCATTGATCACTGCGATGGTCAAAAAATAACTAATGAGCATCCATACTATAGTAAGCCCAACACACAACATGAAAACAAACAAAGACCGTTGCATGGTTGGCAAATAGAATCCCAAAATGCAGCTGACCAAAATACAGGCACCTATCAACAGGCCATTTGAAATGATACTATCCCATAAAGCTACAGAGAATGGATAGCCATATTTGTTCACTACAAGCGTATGCAGACATATCCACAATAGCCAACCAGCTGCAAACAGCCATAGAAAACGGGATACTTTTAAAGGTGAAGCAGCCAAGATAATTTATGATTTGTGATTTACAATTTACGAGATACAGTTTATGTTGGGAGTGTGATTAAGCGATAGCCTGCTGATAGTTGTTTGCACTGTAATACCTGCTTTGAATTTCTTCGGCTTTCAGGTGAATCAAGTCTATATACCTACCTGCATGATCCTGTTCTGTAATCCGAGAATATAGTTCAGCGCCATCTACTAAATCCAGCTGATTTAATTCTGATACATTAATGAAAACCCATTGTACCAGCTGTTGTTTCTGATTGTAAAAGTTGTCCTCTTCGCTAAGACCTATTTTTTTGGCTTTTGCAAAGGCTTCTTTTTCGTTGGAGGCACCAATCAGTCGCAACTGTTCATCAAATTGCGGTGTATGGTCGCCATCGCCACAAATAATCTGATATGTGATTTTTGCAAGGAACCAGTTCATAAAATACTGTTTTGAAAGTGAAGACGTGAAACGTCAAACGTGAATGGTGAATGGTCAATGGTGAATATGGAATCTTAAGAACTTTTTAGAAGCTACGGATTTCGATACCACCAAACAGGCATGTTCCTTCCAGGCGGATGACTTTGTTTGGATCTAAAGCCTGCCCACCTAACTGCCTTTTATCATCTACGCCACCAAAAATGGCTACAATTTCACTTTGAATATCCCAAGAAGCAGGAATAATCAGCTTAGTGCCGCCGAAAATGTTGGTGGCATCAATGGTTATTTTATCGGTAAAATCTGCTTGCCTCAGATCAATTTCAGCACCACCCATAAAGGTCGTAATATCACCGCCTTTCAGGTTTTTAGAAAAGACAATTTTCTTTACGCCACCAAAAGCCGTGGTGATATCAATAAAATCGTTTCCTCTTGCAGAGAAGTCATATGAACCCGATGGCTCACTTTTAACAGGTTGGTCTTCCATCATTGCCCGATGATTCTCAAAACGTTCTCTCCAGTGTTCGCCAAAACGATGACGGTGGCGTCTTGGTCGCAGGATAAATAAAATACCCAAAGCAATAATTATAAATGGCAGTATATAATTCCTTAATGAAATGCCAGGCAGAGCTTCGTCGGCAAGGAAAGCGCTACCTACCAGAATCAAAATAAACCAAGCAGGTCCCCGGAAACTATGTTTCAGACCTATGAATAAGCCTACAGCAATCAGAATGACCGGCCAGGTTAAGAGCCAACCCGGAAAGAAAACACCCATTGCCCTTGCCAAGAGTACGCTGCCAATGATCAAGAGAAAAAGACCAGCCCAAATATGTCCACGGCCTCTTTTTGGATATTGTTCCATTTTGTTTTTTTGTCAAAGTAACTGTGGGAAAACGTCAAAGGCAAGGGACAACAGGTAACTCGTAGCTGTTTTACCGGTAAACGTCGGGATATTTTCGGTAAAAAAGAGGGGGCAAAATCTGTTTCATGCTTCAGGTATGCTGTAAGTATGCTTCAGGTGTGCTTCAGCTATACTTGATCTATCCTGAAGGTATGGGTGGGTGGGTTGGATAAGGGGATCGTAGGGGGTAGGTATATGGTAGGTACGGGGTTGATCCGGAGTAGTATAGGAGTGGTCGAGGAGGAGGTAGTTAGCATGTACGGCTAATGTTTACTATAACTCTACTATATGTTTACTATAACTTTACTGTAAGTTTCCTATAACATTACTATAAGGGACAATTGGAATGACGATTGGGGGGAGAAAATATGGTAGATGAGAGATGATGGATGAGAGATGGCAGAGGGGATTTGGGATTTCGGGATTGGGAGGTTTGAGGTTTGGGGATGAAATGGAATTTTTCGTGGTGGAAGGACATGTGCTTAGGCGGCAGGAGTGGTAAAGAAATTATTACTGATGATGTTAAAATTGTAGTGTGCGGGGGTTGAAGGACCGGCTGGGCTTAATTTTACGGGCGATGAAAACAAACGATACCATTAGCCGCCTGCGCATGCTCGGCTATTGTGAAGCTTTCTCCTGGGTGCTTTTATTATTCATTGCCATGCCATTGAAGTACTTCGGTGGCCAACCCATTATGGTAAAATATGTAGGATGGGTTCATGGCATTCTTTTCATTTTGTATTCTCTACATTTGATATTGGCCATGCGGCTTCAAAGCTGGAGTTTCGGCAAGCTCGTAACCGGCGGAGTTGCAGCTTTTTTACCTTTCGGCACACTGTGGTTTGACAAGCGCATCAATTAAGGATTTAGTTGGCATAACTATTTCTGTTCAAAATAACTGAATCAATTAAAAAGTTATTTATGAAACGTTTGAACGGAAAAGTAGCCATTGTTACAGGGGGAGCCACAGGTATAGGTGAAGCCATTAGCCGTCTATTTGCCAAGGAAGGCGCCAAAGTTATTGTCAATGGCTTTCCTGAAGATCCTGTCATGGATGTAGTGAGCAGTATTACCAACAAGGGAGATTTTGCAGCCCCATTTGTTGGTGATGTTTCCGTTGAGGAAAATGCCATGGCCTGTGTGCAATTTGCCATACAAACTTTCTATAAGCTTGATATCCTGATCAACAATGCCGGCGTTTTTCCTGTTATGGAGCAAATCCATAACTATCCAACTGACGCCTTTGATTACGTCATGCGCAATAATATCAGAACAGCGTTTCTCATGACGAAATATGCCATACCTGAATTGAAGAAGACCAAGGGCTGTATTGTTTCTGCCGGTTCTGAAGCAGGTTTCCTTGGTCTTGCAGAAAATGCCCCTTATGGCGGATCCAAGGGGTGGATACATGCTTTTACGCGAGGTGTTGCTGTTGAGCAAGCCCAGCATGGCATCAGGGCCAATTGTGTTTGTCCCGGAGCTATTGATACAGCGTGGACTCATAAGGAACACGGGCCTATGAAAAAGAAGCATGAAAAAATGATTATTGAAGGCACGCCTTTGGGCCGTAGGGGAACACCGGAAGAGATAGCCAATGCCTACCTGTTCCTAGCGTCGGATGAAGCTTCTTATGTGACAGGAGCACTGTTTTCTGTGGATGGTGGCATTACGATTGCGAAGGGGGCAGTTGGCAAAATGGCGGATAAGGATGTGAAAAAGGAACCTGAAGACAACTTAGACCTGAAGCATGATATGGATGGAGCGACGGATATGATCAGGGGCAGATGAATGTAGAACTATAAAAAATAACAATGCCTGCAAATCTGTTCGATACATTAAGTACAATCAGTTTGCAGGCATTGTTATTTTAAACAAATACTAGACCGGGAGATAGTTTTTAACCTTGCCCAGGAGATCAGACTCCTGAAAGGGCTTAGCCAAGAAATCATCGGCTCCGTAATCCCTAATATTTTTTTGAGCACTGGGATGGCCAGAAAAAACAATTACAGGTATATGCTTGCTCACATCACGACTTTTCAAAAACTTGCAGATGTTCCTGCCATCGGAACCTGAAAGCAAAACATCTAAAAGAATGAGGTCGGGTTTAAATGCATTTACCTGTTCATAAGCTTGTGCTTCGTACGCAGCACTTGCCACCTCGTAGCCATTTTTCTTTAATGTCAATTTAATGACAGTAATCATATCCGGATCGTCATCAATTACCAAAATCTTATGCATGTAATCTTTTTAAATGATTAACTCTAAAACACTGATTGCATGACTTCCTCACAACCTTCTTGAAAAGAAAATGGAAGTGTTTGTAATAAAAATAGAAAAAAATAGTTTTCAGAGAACAATTCGCCTCTGTTTATTGGGTTTATAACTGATTGTTTATAATTATTTTGTAGAAAACACTTACTTAGATCGTGTTTTTTCTTCATTTGTTGCCCTGTGGGGCAAAGGGATAAGGGTCACCAATGCATTGCGGTGTCCAAGCTAAATTCAAGCATACCTTTTACTGAATCAAGCTTCTTTTACTTTTCCTGAAGTAAACTGATTTTTTATGTATTCATTGAAAAATGATCCAGCAGAACCTTCACATTCTATGTACAACAAAAAGACCTTCCAAAGCCGTAATGGCACATCGTAGTAACGGTAAATATTGCCCGTGCGGAATTCTATTTCCATGATCTTGTCTTTTTCAATGTATTCCACCCGGTGTATTGTTGCAGATTTTGTAGTAAATACAGGCTTCCCCATGAGTTTTAATTCAAGACTAATAATAAAAAAATTGTACCAACCTTGAGTTTGCGATCTTAAGAGTTAAATGAGTATTCAGCAGGGTTCTGTAGATGAAGCAGAGAACTATAACTACAACCAATAGTGGGTCGAGAAAAACTTCTTGCATAAAGTTTGTAGATTAAGAGTATGATCAGAAAGGTTAGAGAAAAAATCGGTAAGGTTTGGGCCAGCGTGGCGTTATTGTCAATTGAAATAATAGTAGTTGGAGCTTTATTTCTAGGAGCTTTCACAGGCTTTGTGTTTATGGTCAGGCGGGTTTTTCACCTGCACGATACTAAGCTGGATTACGAAGTATTTAACTATTTAAGCAAGCACGTAAATGGCACGAATAATTCTATAATGCTAGGCATTACTTTTCTTGGACGACATGAATTCCTGATCCCAGCGAACCTGTTCCTCATTTTTTATTTCCTGGTGGTTAAAAAACATAAATGGTATTCTATTAAAGTACCCGCCATAGCACTGAGCAGCCTTGCTTTGATGTTTTTATTGAAACACCTGTTCGGACGAGAGCGGCCACTAACCCCATTATTAGAAGAAGCAAAAGGAATGAGTTTTCCCAGCGGGCATGCATTAATGAGCGTAACTTTTTATGGCTTATTGATTTATATTATCTGGCAGTCTGTAAAAAATAAAAAGCTTCGCCTGGCACTCACATTTGCCTTGATTTTATTGATCCTGCTGATCGGCTTTAGCCGGATTTACCTGAGGGTGCATTATACTACTGATGTTATTGCCGGCTTTTGTATGGGTTTCTTATGGCTGGTAGTTTCTATCTGGGTTGTTGACCAGTTTGAAAAGTTCAGCAAGCGCAAAGTAAGCCCAATAGTAGAGAATCCAACCAAGCCAATCGGTATAGAACAGTAACCCCCAACTCACCCCCAGTCCGCCTCAGGCGGAGAGCATCCACGCACATTAATAAGATACAGGTTTTTGGGCTGGCTGTCCGGTATCGGATTTAGCTGTATCGTATTTAGGTTTGGAGGTATCTATTTTTTCTCTTTTCTGAAGATCCTCGCGGTCTTCCATCATTGTTGTATCTGTAGCAGGATTCCATCCTTCACCGGTTGAGTCCACTAAAGCGCCATCTGAGTCATTTGTGCCTATACCATCATCCACAACACCACCCTGGTCTGAATGGCTGCCACAAGCTGTAAACAATGCTGCGCCTACCAAAACAATGAATATCTTTTTCATAAGTCCTATTTGTAATTGTTAAGTACTGCAAGTTTTTTGCCACTATAACCAGCCAAAATAATAAGCTGATCAATATTGTTTCCCTCAGTATAAGAAACTATTTTTGTTCTAAACTGATTTAACTGTTTATGAAAAACTTATTTTCTATCGCAACACTATTTGCGTTGCTGCTCTCCAGTTGTGGTCCATCCATTTATAAGACGACAGATTTCCAGGACGTGACCAAGGACCACAAAACAATTGCTATTATTCCGGCTACAGTAATGATCCAACTACGTCCCAACGAAGCCAAGAAATTGACTCCGGAGCAGATTGAAAAAAATGAAGAGGCTACCGGTTATGCGATGCAGGAAAAAATGTATGGATGGTTTCTGCGCCGCAGCAGTAAATACCATTTCACGGTTAATTTCCAGGATGTAAGCGAAACCAATGCATTGCTGCAGAATGCTAAGCTTTCTTATAAAGACATTATGAAAAAGTCGAAGGGCGAATTGGCTAAAATATTGGGAGTTGATGCTGTTATTTCTGCCTCACTACACACTGATAAACCAATGAACGAAGGTGTGGCAGTAGCCTTAGGATTGTTAGTTGGTTATTGGGGTAATACCAATAAAGCTTATACAACAATCGATATACATGAAGGCAAAAAAGGAAACCTATTATGGAAATACGATTATGAAGCTTCGGGCTCTGTAGGTAGCAACCCTGAAAACTTAGTAAATGCTCTAATGCGTAATGCATCCAAGAAGTTTCCTTATAATGCAAAAAGTTGATCCAATTTATCCTGTTAGCTAATACAGGTGATCCAAATAACGAACAAAACCCGGTTTAGCCGGGTTTTGTTCGTTATTTAACGATTAGGATATCCTTTAGGCGGCGTGAAAATGCTACCTTTGCGCCTTCAATTTTAGGCTATTATGATTTCTGTAAATAATATAACGCTATCATTCGGTAAGAGAGTGCTGTTTGATGAGGTAAACATCAACTTCACCAAGGGCAATTGCTATGGTGTGATTGGCGCCAATGGAGCTGGTAAATCAACTTTCTTAAAGATTTTATCTGGCGAAATTGAGCCTAATAAGGGTTCGGTAAGCATTACGACAGGCGAACGCATGGCTGTATTGAAACAGAATCACTTTGAATTTGATAATGTTACTGTACTCAATACAGTGCTGATGGGTCATAAGAAGATGTGGGATGTGATGCATGAGAAAGACGCCATTTACCTGGATCCTGATGCTACAGAAGACGATTATATGCGTGCTGGTCACCTTGAAGCTGAGTATGGCGAGATGGGTGGCTATACGGCAGAAAGTGATGCCGGCAGCATGTTAGGCGAACTGGGTGTGAAGGAAGAGTTTCACCAAAGCCTGATGAAGGACATTCCTTCCAACATGAAAGTGCGGGTGCTTTTGGCCCAAGCCATATTTGGTAACCCGGACATCCTGCTGCTCGATGAGCCTACCAACGGACTGGATATAGAAACCATTGGCTGGCTGGAAAACTTCCTGGCCGATTACGAGAACATCGTATTGGTTGTATCCCACGACCGTCACTTCCTGGATGCGGTATGTACACACGTAGCTGACGTGGACCGCCAGAAAATCAAGGTATTTACCGGTAACTATACTTTCTGGTACGAGTCATCGCAGTTGATGGCCCGCCAGTTGAGCGATAAGAATAAAAAGACTGAAGATAAGCGCCAGGCTTTGATTGACTTTATTGCCCGCTTCTCGGCCAATGCGTCTAAGAGCCGCCAGGCTACTGCCCGTAAGAAGGCATTGGAAAAGCTCACTATTGAAGAAATTGAGCCATCTAACCGCCGTTACCCAGGCATTATCTTCCAACCTCAGCGTGAGGTAGGTAACCAAATCCTGAATGTAGAAAACCTGAAGTCTTCAGTAGAAGGCCGCCGGCTTTTTGATAAAGTGACTTTCAGCGTAAACAAGGGTGAGAAGATCGCATTGTTGAGTAAAGACCCGTTGGCTGTTACCAACTTCTTTGAAATCATCAACGGTAATATGCAGGCTGATGCCGGTAAGTTTGAGTGGGGTACTACTATTACCAAAGCCTACCTGCCATTGGAAAACAATGAGTTCTTCAAGCAAGGTTTAACCCTGCTTGATTGGCTGCGTCAGTACGTGCCGCCTCATGTTACTGATGCCGATGAACCATTTCTTAGAGGTTTTCTTGGAAAAATGCTGTTCAGTGGTGATGATATCATGAAGAAGACAAACGTACTGAGTGGAGGTGAAAAAGTGCGTTGTATGCTCAGCCGGATGATGTTGCAGAACCCCAACCTGATTGTTTTGGACCAGCCGACCAACCACCTGGACCTGGAGAGCATCCAAAGCTTCAACGAAGGCTGTCAGACATTCCCAGGTATTGTGTTGTTGACATCACATGACCATACCTTTATGCAGACGGTGGCCAACAGGGTGATTGAATTGACACCTAATGGCATTATCGACCGCCTGATGACATTTGATGAGTACATTGAAGACAAGAGGGTGAAGCAATTGAGAGAAGAGATGTACCAGAGGGCGGTAGCGGTATAAGTATGTAGTTAAGAAATAGTTTTTCAATAGTAAAAGGGTATCGGAATGATACCCTTTTTATTTATTTCTAAAAATATCAAGCTGTGCATTATCTTCAATGCATAAATTGGATAGAGGTAAAACTTCATTCTGATTTAATAAATGTATCTACACCAAAACTGAATCATGAAAAAAAACGTCTTTTGTATTCTTACAGTTATCTCACTATTTTTTATTAGTTCGTGCCAGAAAGAAATTTCTTCAGAAGAAAACAATTCAACACAAGCATTAGGAAAGTGGAACATCAACAGTGCTGTTCAATGGTGGTCCCCAACAGGCGGATCAACGGTAAAAGATACTTTCAGCTTTGCCGGTGAAGGGGTTTATCGAGATTTCAGAAGTGATGGTAAAGTTTATTCGCTCTTAACAGACGGTTTCACTTTATTTTATGACACAGCAAACTTCAAAATCTCCGGCAATAAAATCATTTTATGGAACTCCAGTTATAGAGATACTGGAGATATTCAGAAATTAACCAGAAATGAATTTTCCTTGTATAAAAAAACCCTCATCAATAATAGTATTGACAAGGGAATTCTTGAAGTATGGAATCATATGACCAAGTAAGGTGCTAATTGGAAACAAACTTCAGCCCGATGATGGAGGCTATGAGGGTGAAGAGAAAAAATACACGCCAGAATTCAGCGGGCTCTTTAAAGTATAAGATGCCTACCAATACGGTTCCTACGGCACCAACGCCAGTCCATACGGCATAAGCAGTTCCAATAGGTAATGTTTGAGTAGCCTTATAGAGGAGGAACATGCTGATGGATAGGGAGATAAAGAAACCAACCATCCAAAGGGTGGCTGTTGTGCCTGATGTTTCCTTTGCTTTGCCTAGGCAGGTGGCAAAGCCTACTTCGAAAAGACCAGCGATGATCAGGATAATCCAATTCATTTTTATGGGTTATAAGTCGCGTAGATGATAAAATAAATGACGAATGACTTCATATTGGGGGTGACCCTCTATTAGTCATTCGTCATTTATTTAGTGCCCGAAAATAGAGAAAATATCTCTATTGCAGTTCAGGGGCGTTGAAGGTGTCGCCCTGGTTGATATCACCAGTTTGGTAGCCTTTCTTGAACCAGTACATTCTTTGCTGAGAGGTGCCGTGGGTAAATGACTCAGGAACTACATATCCCTGGGCTTCCTTTTGCAGGCGGTCATCCCCAATGGCATTAGCGGCATTTAAGGCTTCCTCTATATCACCACTTTCCACAACATTTTTCAACTTATCAGCATAATGAGCCCACACACCGGCCAGAAAGTCTGCCTGCAACTCCATACGTACAGAATACTGGTTGTACTCTTCCTTATCCATTTGTTGCCGCATCCGGGCCATTTTGTCGGAAATCCCTAAAAGGGTTTGGACATGGTGCCCAACTTCGTGTGCTACCACGTAGGCCATAGCAAAATCTCCAGGTGCCTGGAAGCGTTCCTGCAATTCCTGATAAAAGGAAAGATCAACATATAGTTTCTGATCGCCGGGGCAATAGAACGGACCAGAAGCCGAACTTGCCATTCCACAGGCAGACTGAACTCCGTCACGGAATAAAACTAAAGTAGGTTCTGGGTAATCTTTACCCATTTTTTTGAACAATTGGTTCCATATATCCTCTGTATCAGCCAAAACAACTTTTACAAATTGGGCTCTTTGATCGTCTGCGGCCTTCTCTTCGGCTGTCATTTCGCGGCCCTGGTTAGGCAGCTGTTGTGGCAGCTGCGACACATCGCCTCCACCTAATAAGAAGTTCAATACTAAGACGATAACGCCTAATATCCCACCACCAACGGCCACTTGTCCACCGGAGATACCACGGCGGTCTTCCACGTTGGAACTCTGTCTTCTACCTTGCCATAACATAATTTCAAACCTGGATGTAGGGAGATGAATTCCCTTTGTTTAAAAATAGGTTTACTCAAAAGGAGGATAAAAAAGCGTGCCGGATGTTAGTAGAAGGGATTGAAGAACGAGGTTCCAATCCCTTCTCAATACTTGTCTACAGTGGATATGTGTTCTTTTGAATCAACACTTCGGAGATACGGCGACGAGCATCTTTACTGTTGAAGGGCTGTGCCTTGGTAAAGCGTCTCAGGCCCATTTGCATCATGCGCAGTTCATCGCCATCGGCAAAGGCATTCAGTGCATCCTTACCATGCTTTAAGATCCTGTCGGCGGCATCATATAAATAGCAGGATAGTATATCCTTATACACCTGGCTGTCGCCTTCTGATCCGGAGAGTTTTATTACCCGAAGTAATAAGCTTTCAGCCACGAAAGTGTAGATAGACATATCAGCAATGTTCATCAACACTTCCTGTTCGTTTTCCAGTTTCATCATCAGCTTTTGTACAGCAGCCCCTGCTGTGAGCAGGATAGCTTTCTTGAAGTTGGCCACCATCTTGCGTTCTTCAGCAAAAGGTGTTTCGTCTTCAGATCCAAAATCAGGAATGCTCATGAGTTCTTTTTGTACTTCCATTGCAGCACCCATCAAGTTGAGGCGGCCCTGTAATGCACGTTTCAGGGTCATGTCTACAATGAGCAAGCGGTTGATCTCATTAGTGCCTTCAAAGATGCGGTTGATACGGCTATCCCGGTAAGCTCTTGAGATATTATACTCGGCACTAAAGCCATTCCCACCATGGATCTGAACACCTTCGTCCACTACAAAGTCTAAGGTTTCACTCCCCATTACTTTGAGGATGGCACATTCGATGGCGTATTCTTCTGCAGCAGTCAGAACAGCTTCGTTATAGGGTTTGCCACCTTCCAGCAGTTCTGCTTCCTTACTGTCTATCCACTTTGCAGTGCGGTATAAGGCACTTTCACAAGCAAAGGTGCGTATAGCCATCTCAGCCAATTTGTGTTTGATCGCACCAAAGTTGGCGATGGGTTGTTTGAACTGCTCGCGTGTGTTGGCATATTGCACTGAATTGGTGATGGCATGACGGGTACCACCCAAGGCAGCTGCACAAAGTTTGAGGCGGCCAATGTTTAAAATATTGAAGGCGATCTTATGGCCCTTACCTATTTCTCCCAGCAGGTTTTCTACCGGCACTTTACAATCCTGGAAGTACAACTGTACAGTTGAGGAGCCTTTTATCCCCATCTTGTGTTCTTCGGGTCCTTGTGTAAAACCCTCGAAACCTCTCTCCACTATAAAGGCTGAAAATTTATCTCCATCGATCTTAGCAAAGACGGTGTAGACGTCGGCAAAGCCGCCATTGGTGATCCAGCATTTCTGGCCATTCAGTACATAGTATTTCCCATCTTCGGACAGGCGGGCTGAAGTCTTTGCACTCAGGGCATCGCTACCGCTATTAGGTTCTGTCAAGCTATAGGACCCTATCCATTCTCCACTCAGCAGTTTGGGAAGGTATTTTTGCTTTTGCTCCGGAGTTCCAAAATACAGGATAGGGAGTGTGCCAATGCCAGTATGGGCTGCGATGGCTACAGAAAAGGAATGGCCGGCTCCCAAATAATCGTTGATGATGGTGGAAGTAATAAAGTCCTTACCCAGGCCGCCATATTCTTCAGGGAAAGCAGCAGCCAGCAGCCCTTGCTCTCCAGCTTTTTCCATTAGGGAACGCATAAGGCCGGGTTCCTGGTGGTCTATTCTTTCAAGTAAGGGGATGATTTCAGTCTGAAGGAATTGTTCGCACATATCGCGAATCATTCGTTGCTCTTCAGTAAACTCTTCAGGTGTAAAAATGGAAGCGCTTTCTTTAATGAGCCATTCGCCTCCTTTTAATGCTTTTGTTACTGTGGTTTGCATGATGACGGGTTTTATGGGTTTTAGAGGGTTAAATTGTCGTATACTTTCTGCAAGACTTCCTTACATAAATCAATCTGTTCTGCCGGAACACCTTCCAGGGCTTCTTTCAGGGTTTCTTCTGCCAGCAGCATGGTTTGCTCATGGAGCAATAGCGCGTGCTCGGTCAGATGAATTTTGTTAATGCGTTTGTCATTTTCGGAAGGCACTCTTTTTACCAGGCCAGATCTTTCCAAGTTATCCACCAGGCGGGTGATACTAGGTTTATCCCGGAAAGTAGCATTGCACAATTCCTGCTGGCTTTTGCCGTCTTCCTTCCACAAATGATATAAAACGCTCCATTGCTCGATGGTTAGATTGAGCCCGTGTGCGTTGAATTTCTTTTGCAAGCGCCTCGCTATGGCGATGGAAGCTTTTCCTGTAATAAAGCTGTATAATTCGCCTTTCTTGAATTGGTAGTCAAGCATATGGTTGTTTATGCAACTATTTAAAGTTAATAAAAAGATTGGAAGAAAGGAAGGAATGATAAATAAAGAGACAGAGGAGTCAAGGTTTTATGGGGGAAGAGGAAGGGGGAAGAAAAGATGCTTTTTAGAAGTTCTGGAACGAAGGAGGGATACTGTTGCCCTACTGTAGGTATACTGATGGTATGCTTCAGGTATACTTGAGGTACGAAGGATCCCTGCTGGAAAGCTGAAGGGGAAGCGGACAAAAGCGGCCACTTCCTGCCATTTCATGCCAAAGCGGCCAGGAGGTTTTTGCTTGTGGATGGGGCGGAGTAGCTTTAGGGGTAAATGGATTTAGAAGATGAATCAGGTCTATATCAATAGCAAAGAAAGGGTGGTGATCAAGGATGGCAAGAAGGTACCTAGACTCTTGTTGGGCATGATTAGGGGCTCGATTGGGAAGTGCTTTGTGGTGAAGCATTATAGGGGGAACAAGAAAAAGAAGTGGAAGAAAAGGATCGTGATCACCAAGTACCCAGACATGAGTGGCATAGTGGCTTCTGAAAAGCAGCGGGTAAGGAGGGATTTGTTTAAGGAGGCAGTGGTGTATGCAAGGTGGATCCTCTCGGATGCGGAAAGGAAGGAGGAATTTAGGAAGACATTGCCAAGGAAGAAGCGGAAGCATGTGTACCAGGCTGCTATTCGGTTGTACATGAGCAGGCAGGGAGACAAGCAGTGGCTCCGTAAGCAGCTGGCGGTGAGAGGCATGATGAGCACGGGCAGAAGGGAGATGGTGGAGTTTGTGAATGGGCAATGGTCAATGGGGAATTTGAGAGGGGGGCATGCTGATGGGGTAAAGGGTGGGGAGCAGAGGGAAGCCTGGAAGGTGTTGTGGCAGAAAGAAGAGGCGGTTGGGCCTGAGGGAGTAGATGTTTTAAGAAGAGAACCGGGAGGCTTAGAAGTATTGAAAATTTAGAGCGGTAAGGGGTAGAATTTAGTTCGTTTTTGTTGTTTTCAGATAAGCACTACAGATGGGCTCATGCAGATTGGACAACAAAGAAAGCGAATGAAGAAGTTTATGGAAGGCTGTGCGAATCAGCTCGTTATGGAGTTAAGAAAAATTCACTTGCCTGGATGAGCTTGGTTCGTAAATTTATCTACTGTTATATTCCAATTAAATCAATTTTAACTAACTTATTATGAGAGTACTTTCTTTTTTGTTGTTGATTTCACTCATTA
>NZ_JAOTIF010000028.1 GCF_025628885.1 Paraflavisolibacter caeni
AAATACAGTTACTACTTCCTATTTACACAACTTTTTAGGGTCTCCAAAAAACATTTGGTGGAATCTTAGAATACAGAACCGATCTTTCATTCTATACCAATATAGTTTGTAGTTTTAACTCTGTCATTTAATTATACTTCTTTCAATACTATTTGGTAATCACATCCACTTCAGCATATCCAATCTCATCGTTACCATCAATATTTCGCAAAGCACGAAGTTTGATATAGCGGGCTTTTACCGGTGAAAAACTCTTTACTTGCCATAATGGATTGTTTTTGATGTTGGAGAATTCACCCGAATCGGCAAGTTTCCATTCTGCATTATCATTCGATATATAAAACTCGTAGTTGCTGATGATGCCAGGGTTCCAAATGTTCTGGTCTGGCAGGTATCTGAAGCCGCTCAGTGTTTCTTCTTTGCCCAAATCAATCACTAAATCAACCGGCATTTTTTTGTCTTTGCTTTGGTGCCAGGCAGTAGATGGGTCGCCATCTAAAATAGCATTTGCTTTTTCATCATTTATGCCTATCAACTTCCAACTCTTTCTGGGAATATCAAATTTTTCGTGTGTTACCGGACTGCTTTTGCGCGATGCAGGTTCATAAGCCATTGCACTTATTTGTACTTTGCCTTTGGTAGCAATGGAGCCTGTGTATTTTTTCGACTTCAAAGTGGGTACACTTCCATCCATTGTATAATACAGTTCTGATTCTTTATCGGCTGGTATGATGTTTATTTCGCCATTCTGATTCCTGATAATGGAAGGAGGAGTGAGTATTTGCGGTGCATTATAAATGCCGATATTAGAAATTACCGGGCAGCTTTTTGCATCGGTAATATTGAAGCGAACCTTGGTGGCCGTTACAGCTGGAAAACGAAGGATGCGCTTATACCCGACGGTGGTTGCTTTCGCCAGTTCTTTCCAATTTCCATCAACCCATGCTTCTACAGTAAATGATTTTACCCGTTGGCCCAAACGAATATATTCCTGTACCAAAAAACGGTTAAATTTTGTTGGCTTGCCAAAATCTATTGTTAACGAAGCCTGCTTTAGATTATCATCTGTAGCCCAATATGTGTTTTTATTGCCATCAATTGCCATTACTGCTGCAAACTGTTTTGCATTGCCCCGAACATTTGAAGCGGTTGCCTTCCTTTTTAAAGCAAGGTTTACTGCAAATGCGTTTTTCACTGCATCGCCAAAAGCAAGAGCAGCTTTTTCATCATTTCCGTGGATCAATCCTCTGGTATCAATCGGAAAGTTGAGAAGTAATGAACCATTGCGGCCAATGGAGTTGTAGTAAGTCTCCATTAAGTGAGGCACTGTTTTTACTCTTTCGTTTTCACTGGGATGGTAAAACCATTCGGGTCTTATTGAAGTATTGACTTCGGCAGGCACCCAGGCATTCCCATCTTCCAAACCATAGTGCAACATATTCCAGCTTACTTCGCCTGTTGCATTTAACAAGCTCCAGTTGGTTTCGCCAACGAAACCTGCTTCTGTTCCCACCCAGCGCAGGTCGCCCCTATCACCACCGTCGTTCCATATCACAATATTGGGTTGCAGCTTGCGAATCATCTTATAGGTATTACTCCAGTCATAATAAGTGGTGCGGTCTATCTTGCGGTTTTCATTGGCACCACCATAATATCCTGAACCTCCGTTAGCACCATCAAACCACACTTCGAATATTGGACCATAGTTGGTGAGCAGTTCGGTAAGTTGATTCCTAAAGTAAGTAATGTATTCAGGCTTTCCGTAATCGGGGTGGTTTCTATCCCAAGGCGATAAATAGATGCCTAATTTCAAACCATATTCTTTACAGGCATCGGCCATTTCTCGAACAATATCGCCTTTGCCATTTTTCCAGGGAGCATTTTTAACGGAATACTCTGTATATTTTGATGGCCAAAGGCAAAAACCGCAGTGGTGTTTTGCGGTTATTATAATTCCCTTCATACCTGCTTGTTTACAGATACGAGCCCACTGGCGGCAATCCAAATTTTCAGGATTAAATAGTTTGACATCTTCATTACCATAACCCCACGATTGGTCGGTATAAGTGTTTAAGGAGAAATGAACAAAAGCATAATACTCCATTTCCTGCCAGCGCATCTGATTTTTTGACGGAACAGGGCCATAAGGGGCTGGAGCTTTTACCTGTGCATTGTTAATACCGACTAAAAAAATGGAAAAGAAGAGCCCACATAAAATACTCCTACTCATGATTATTTGAATTGTTTTGTTGCTTGAGTTATTTAAATGTATAAATTCCTTTCTTTGAATCTATTTTATATCGAAAACCATCTATTAAATTTTATAAGAAAAATATTTTTGGGGGAAATATTCCTTATTACACTCATTCCGTCAAGTAAACCCTTGGTTCCGGGCTGGACAAAATCAGTCCTCTCCTGCGACCATACAAGATAGAATTGCGAACCTGGCCGGTATTCCCACCTGAAAACCAAGTTGGAACGAAATTGGCTAAAATCGAAATCAGGATTCCAGAAGTTATAGTTTACTATCCCATTGTTGTTCTCGGAGACTTCATAAGTGTTACCATTCAGCTTGGGAATTAGCCCTGAAAATCGGTCAGGGTAATTGTTTGCTTTTGAATTTGTAATTCTCTTAAATTCCGAGTAGTTACCTATAGTTGCAAACGGGCTTCCATAATACTGTATAGACAGTTCGGGTGTTATGTTATAATCTACTCTAAAAGTAGTTCCTAATGTTTGCTGGTTTATTTTCCCAAGAATATATCGCTGCTCGCTACTATTATTGGCCGTGGTAATGAATTGAAGATCGTTTCTATTACCCGAATAATTAAAACTTGTAGAAAGTTTCAAGGTATTTATAGGGGTATATTTTATCCCCGGCTGGAAAGAATAATACTGTGCACTGCCACAACCGGAGGTTGAGAGTTCAGCATTTAGTTCGCAAGAGAGTTTTTTTGAGGGATCGGTTCTGACATAGAGGCTTTGGTACCAAACGGAAGGAATCAACATTGCACTACCTCCACGTAAAATTCTGGTATCAAGCGATTGCGAGGTATAACTCACAGAGGTATTTATCGCCCATTTATTTACCAATTCAAAGTATGCACTAAGGTTTGTATTTGACGATAAGTATCTTAATCCAAAGTCCCAGTTGTTGGTTTCCGACAATGAAATATTAAAGGTTCGGAATATAGAAACCGGTTTATTTATAAAGTAATAAACAGAGTTTCTTTGTTTAATTATATCAGCCATTTGCATAAACCCAATGTCATTGAAATCAAGACCCGGTGAACGCCAAATCAGTTCGGTAGAATAACGCCATAATCCTTTACTTCCTTTTCCAATTCGGATATCTCCGCCATAGCCGGAAAGCCGACTAATGGCAGTATCAAATTGTGCGTAATGTATGTCCGGTCTCTGATAATATCGTGCTGAAGATTGCTGAAGGTTGGTCATGGCTTCATGACTTCCGACGATGTTGCTTGCAACTAATTTTGCATCTAAATAATACTCTTTATCATGCCACTGATGGAGCAAATCAATACCTCCCGTATAGGCATTACGGTTCATGAATTTCAGTTGCGGCGCATTTATGAACCGGTTTGTGGAAGTAATAATACCGCCAAGCACCGTATTTCCTTGCTTAAAGTCCTGCTGAACCCTGGCAATGGAATAATTTGTCAGAGGTTCAACGCTGATACTTTTCCTTTTACCCATCGAATCTACTTTGGCATATTCGGTCGAAGTAAGACTTTCCAATATTCCTAATGATAATCCTTTGGCAGTCTTGCCACTTAATTTTGCAGAGCCAAGAATAGTGGTATTGTCGGGATAATTCATAAACTCGTGTTCGTTTATGCTCGGATAAAATGAAGGAGTATGGCCTATTCTGCGGCTGTAAAATAGGTTTGAATTATCAAAATCAAAATTGAAAATATTCTTTCCTTCGAGGAAGAAGGGACGTTTCTCGTCATAAAAAGTTTCGAATGCTGTGAGATTCATCACTGATGGGTCAGCCTCGACCTGTCCGAAATCTGGATTCGTCGTCAAATCAACTGTTAAATTACTTGTCAGCCCAATTTTTGCATCTAAGCCAATATTTCCAGACCACCTCCTGCCTTTATTTTCAAATGGATTGTTTGGATCCCCTTTAAATGTTTTGAGTTTTCCCAGCATATATGGCATAATTTCGATTCTTCTGGATTTTGGCAAACCATTAATACCGTGAAGCTCTCCGAATAAGTACAGCATGCCCGGCCCAGTCGAAGACTGAAGTTCCCAGTCGCTCTCCTGCTGAAAACGATCAATCCATCGCCATGCATGAAGTCCCCATACCTGCACGGAGTCTTTACTGTAACGAAGTTGGCTCAGTGGAATTTCAAACTCGGCAGTCCATGCAGAATCCTCAAAAGCGGTTTTCGCATACCAGACAGCATTCCAGTTTAAATCTGCATTCATAGGATTAGTTATGAGTAAATCAGTCTTCTGTCCGGCAGCCGAAACATCAAACTCAAACCCTGTACGATGATCGTGATAACTATCAAAACAAATGCCTGCCATGTCACCTAAAAACTCATCACGCCGGCCTGCTTTGCGTATAATTTTTTGCGGTATACTGTCGAAAGCTCGAATGGCAACATAGATATTCTTGTCATCGTAAAGAATCTTGAGTTGTGTTGGCTGTGATGGCCTGGCTCCTTCGTTCGGTAGCCATTGGGTGTAATCGCCAGACCATTCACCTGTTTTCCAGCAAGCATCGCTTAACTTACCGTCAATGACCGGTTTTTCGGTAAAAAGACGATTAGTATGATATACCCTTGGTGGCCTTTGGGTTAACTTTTTTATGGTGTCGTTTACATTTACTTGAGAATAAGTTTCCTGTAAAAAGAAAGCTAACAACAATGGAATTAGGCAAATTATTTTAGTGTCGTTTTTCATCTGTATTTTTTTATAAACATTTTATGCGTATATACTTAGGAGATTTCCATTCAATCAATATTTGACAACTTATTACTACTATTGCATTCCTTTTACCACCACTTCCATTATTACCGGAACTCATGCCTGCCATCTGCTCCTGATTAAAAAAATTATTCCGATTTAATTATTATTTCAGCTTCTTTTAGGGTTTCAGATATTGCTTTCAACCTGATTGTACCGGCTTGATTATCGGCTTGAACAAGCACTAAACAATATCCATTGAAAGCCATGCGCTGGCTGGCCCTATCAGGCTCGTGACTGCTGGGATTGCCATTGCCCGTGCTAATGATCTTGCCGGGGCCTTCGATTGAAAATTTCACAAGGTTGCTCGCAGTTGGCACAACCCTGCCTTTGGCATCTTTGATAGCTACCCTGATAACAGCCACATCGCAACCATCCGATTTAAGAATATTGCAATCGCTATTCAATGCTATCTGTGCCGGAGGTGCGGTTGTTTCTGCAATATCTTTTGTAACTAATTTTCCTTTATTATAGCCTCGGGCTTCTAATTTTCCGGGTTGATAACTAAGTTCCCATTCAAGCTTCGTGTAAGGAATTGTCTTTTTCTTTCCTATACTTTTTCCATTCAGGAATAACTCAACCTCTTCGCAATTGGTATAGCATTGAACCTTTTGAAGCTTGCCTTCTTTTCCGGGCCAATTCCAATGCGGGAATATGTGAACTACAGATTCATTTGACCAGGCGGCTTTGTAAGCATAATATCCATCTTTGGGGAAGCCGCATATATCCATAATGCCAAAATGCGAAGAAACGCATGGCCAACGGTAAGGTGTCGGTTCACCTCTGTAATCGAATCCGCTCCATATGAATGTGCCGCCAAGGAAAGGATATTTTACTACATCAGCCCAATCTTCTCCCGGCAATGGGCCCCAGTTGGGCTCCCATTTCTGTAAGTTAGATACATAGCCCTTCTCCCAATTGTTCTCATACTCTCCGCGTGTTGAGATGAAACTTGTTGATTCGGTCGAAAACAATATTCGATTGGGGTAGTTTTCGTGGTCCTTCACATAGGCCATTCCTTTGTCTCCATAATTATATCCTACAACATCCTGCACATCGGCATAGCCGCCATCATTTCGTGCATGGTTCATAGCGGCCGTTACCAGACGTGTAGGATCTATTTTATGAGTTGTCGCCACCATTGTTTCAAGTATTCGGGCGCCCATGACCGTGCCCTGGATCCATTCTTCATTTTCCATACTCCACATAAATATGGAAGGATGATTCCGGTCGCGGTACAGCATAGTTGTTAAGTCTTTTAACCCTTCTTCGCTGCTGCTGAGATAACGGTTTTCATCCAGCACAAGTAATCCCATGCTGTCGCACATATCGAGGAGTTCCGGGGTAGGTGGATGATGGGCACTGCGGTAAGCATTACTGCCCATTTCTTTAAGCAGCCTTAATTTGTATTCATTTATTTTATCGGGAAGAGCAACGCCGATGCCGGCAAAATCCTGGTGATTGGCTGTTCCCTTTACAGGATACAGTTTACCATTCAAAAAAACTCCATTGCGATTGATTTCTATAGTTCTCACTCCAAAAGTAGTTACATAACTATCAATAATATTTCCCTTCTCAATAACCTCAGTTTGTACTTTGTATAAGGTTGGCGTTTCGGGCGTCCAGAGCAATGGCTTTTGTATTGTTGCTGTTTGTGCAATTTCGGTTGTACTAAATGGTTAGATCTTTTGAGAAGAAGCCACTGAGTCCAGTACAATACCCCTGTTGTTTACAATTTTTGAAACGAGGGTAAAGTTCTTAACTCCCTTGTATTCATTCTTCAATGTAGTTTTAATACCAACAACAGCTTCATTTGAAGAAACGGAAGGAGTAGTAACATAAGTGCCAAACCTGTCAACGTGTAACTTGTCGGTTTTAATTAGCCGGACATGCCTGTAAATGCCGCCACCTTCATACCACCAGCCTTCGTATTCGCTAGCATCTACCTTCACCAGTATTGCATTTTTACCTTCGTTGCCATAACGTAAAACATCAGTCAAATCGTAGTTTGACGGCGTGTAACCGCTTTGGTGATTACCGATAAGATGACCATACACCCAAACGGTGCTGTTCCTGAAAATTCCGTCAAATTCGATGGATATTTTTTTCCCTTTGTCTGCTTCCGGTATTTCAAATTCTTTCCTGTAAAAACCGATGCCCGCAGGTAAATATCCATTGCCTGCCGGCTGGCTGCCGAGTGAATTGTCATTTATAAAACTATTCTCAACCACCCAATCGTGAGGTAAATTGACCAATTGCCAGTTTTTGGGATAAAAGACCGTTGCACTTTTAACATCGGTGTAATCCATTGTTGTGTCTTTGGCAGTTAAGACTTGAACGTTGACATCTGTCAGTCCACCTTGGCTGCCAGCCTTTATTACACGCTTCATAGCGATATTGCCTTTGTGGAACTGCCAGTTACAGTCAAAGTTCTCTTTAACTCTTTTACCTGATGCTGTTTTAGTGATCTCCTGTGTTTTTATATCCTCACTAAATGCCAGCAAGAAAAAAGGGATACTAAACAACGTTATCAATCTTCCATGCAGCAGCTTCATAAGTTTTGTTCTTTAAGTATTTATCCAGTAATTAATAATGTCAATGAAAAATTGTCTTCCAAACTTATGTCCCCAATTAATTAATTCACTTCAATAAACTCCGGTTCATAAGCTGCAATTGTAAAATTGCCAGAATATTCTCTGTCAAGAAGCATACTCTTTGACTTTCCCTTCATCGGAATTTCTTTTGGTTCGCCCGTTATATTCAGATACAAGAAATGGTTTTTATCAATCTGCCTTGCCATTACACCCTCTGGTACATCCGGACCTTTTTTTATGGAAAGTTCGCTAATCAGTTCATCAAGCAAAGGATTCAGTACATCAGCATTAGCAGGAAGACCAACATAAATGGCCCGTCCTTTACCATATTTATTACTCGTCATTATCGGATAGTCTTTATCCAAGCTGGTGAGATTGCCTATAATTTCCGCTCCTTTCGGTTCAATAATATCAAACCGTTCCGATTCTGTATTCATCAGTTTCCCTTTATAAGTAAACTCAATCTTTTTGCCTTTACATGATTTTCTTGATATTTCATTGAGTGTTTCAGTTTCTTCGTAACTGCCCACACGTATGCCAAATACATCACTTAACAAGCCCGGACGTGTACTTGCAAATACCTGTCCTGTTTCGTCAACAATCGCCGAATTATTTGTCATTACAACTGTGCCGCCATTTTTTACAAAGTCGCGGATTTTTGCAGCGGTTGTTCCATCCATCACAGCAACACCGGGCACAAAAAGTAGTTTATAGTTTAGCGAACTTTTGCTAATCTCTACAATGCGGGCATCCATGTTGCGGTAATAAAACAGATTGAAGCAGGCTTGTAGTTGGCCATCATGTTTTTCAGGAAAATAGCTGCTTGCAATTTGACTGGGAAATGAAAATGCCAAACCAACTTCTGCCTGAGGTTTGTAGGGGAAGAATTTTCCAATCCTTTTAAATTCAGTTGCAATTTTCTTGTATTCATCGTATTTGCGGTTTGGTACTCCATCCCAGTCAATCATTCCTTCCAAATACTGTTCTTCACCGGCGTGCATGCTTTGCCACGTCCAGCCGCAAACCATCTGATTGCCATACATAAGTGTAGCATAAGCCGACTTTCTGATAGAGTTGGGAACAGCAGTCATGGTTGTAAACTCGCTGCACCAAAATGGGTTTGTGCTTTCAAATTGAATACGTGAAATTCCAAACAGGGAATTCATAACGCCCCAATTAGTTGTTAAAGAGTTTCCGGGATAGAAACCCGCGCCATGGCGGGTCATCTTACCGGAATAAGCTACTGGAGAATAATCAAAATACTTTAATGGACTATAATACCATGCATTGGTATTGGTCAACGCGTGGGGTGCATTCTCATTCGTCTTATCTAAAATCTTAAGCAGCAGCTGATTGATTTCATCGGAAACAAAACGTCTGAAATCGAGCATCCTTTCGGGAGCGCCGTTAATTGAACCGGATACAGGAAAGCCAATTTCTTCAAACTGATTAAGCCTTCTTGACCATCTTTGCGTTGCCCATGCTTTGTTTAAATTGTCGGGAGTTTTATATTTCTGCTTTAACCATGCCATGAATCGCTGTCTTGCAGATTCCGAATACGAAACAGGGCCATCACCCGATTCATTATCGATGCCAAAAGCAAGCAAAGCCGGGTGCTTTCCATATCTTTTTGTTAACGTATCAGTATAACGCAGGGCATATTTTTGATACATCGAGTCGCCAGCATCTTCCATGTAACGATGATTGGGGTACAGCACATTTCCGCTTGCGTCCGTAATACTGATGGACGGATATTTATGATGCAACCAGATTGGTGCCGGACGGATAGCAACATCAAGGATAACTTTAATACCGGACTGATTCATCATGTTCATCACTGTATCGAACCAGCTAAAGTCAAATTTCCCCTCCGATGGTTCGTAACTATCCCAGGCCAGATGCCCCAAACGTACCACGTTCAATCCTGCTGCTTTCATTACCTGAATATCTCTTTTTATTTTTTCCAGATTCTTATCATCATGCGGATGATAATTGGCTCCAACATACAGCCCTTGAGCTTTCAAAGAGAAATTAAAAAAGAATGGAAGCATAAATAAGAAAAAACTTTTCATGTTATTTATTTTATATTTCGCTGCAGTCGATTAGGATCATACATCGCATACATGCAGCTGTTTTTTATTGATCTGACATCTAGTTTATTACTTTTTCCAACAGATACTAATTAAAGATTGAACCGATTTATAAAAAAGAGGAAGGTTCAAAACCCTCCTCTTTTTTACTAACATTGGAAATCAGGTTCTCATCTTATTTACTATAGTCTGGGCTGTTGGTAATTGCGCCCAAACACTAATGGACATAAACAGTCCGATAAGAAAGTTTCAAAAAAGAGGCATCTTTTTGATACAAATGACAAGCTGTGTTTTTTCATTTTGTTATGTTTTAGGTTTATAAAATGTTTGCAAACGCAGTATTGTCAAAGAATTACCCGGAAATGAAAGGATAATTTTGGTTCCTGAAAATTTCACATTTTCTGTTTTTGGGGAAACTTTAGTGGGTTGTTCCATTGTATTTTCATCCAGCGGACTGGCGGAAGTGAGAATAAAAGACTTTCCTCTTCCTGTAAGATTTTCAGCACCCGACAGGTTAATTTCTGTTTTTACAGCGCCGGCTGCCGCGTTAACAACCTTAAGAATAATATCGCCCGAACGTTCATCATTAGTTGCACTTACGCAAATACTACTGGTTTTTATACCTGGATTGGATATTTCCTGAATGAGCTTACCATCAAGGTAGCCTTTAGCAGCGCCCCCTTTAACTTCAACTTTAATATCATACCACCGACCAGCTTCTATACTTCCGGGAACGCTTTGCCTGCTGAACCCATTGTCTAACACAAATTCGGTGTTTTTATTACCGCCGATTTCCCAGCGCATCTGATCATCTTTATTCTGGTTCCGGAAATAAACCAGGATACCATTATCGCCGGAAATTTTACGTCCTTTGAAGGTAATTGTATAATCGGTCCATGATTTGTCGCCGAAAAAAACTGAAGTATTAGTACCTGTTGCTGACTGACGAAGTACGCCGTCTTTTACCAACCACTCGCCGCCTGCTTTTTGCCAATCATCAATATTCTTTGTAAAATCAGATTGAAACAAAACACGGCCATCAGATGCAAGTACTTTTAAATCTTTAAACTCCGCAGAGTTGTTCGCGGTGCCCAATCCAAGGCCTCCTTTGTTATAAAATGTCAACAGAGGCGCTCCTTCTACGTTTACAGGCAGGGAAACAGTACCCTGATTCTGCGCAAACAGTTGCTGCACATAGTAGCCCGGCAAGCCGTACCAGCGATAGCTATCAAAATTGATCAGGTTTATTGGCCAAACTTTATGGTTCACATTACAGAACAAGGGTGCATAGGCACTCATCGTAACCACATCTGAGTTTCGTTCCAGGCCTGTCATCCAGGCAGCCTCGCCAATAGCCCCTCTCAGGTTACCGTTTCCAGTTTTACTTGTTACTGCATATTCGCCAACAAATATTTTCGGGCCTTTTCTATCGTAATTGTCATACTTGTTTGTGTTCATGATAAACCACTCAGGATTATCATAATAATGTTCATCAATAAGGTCGGGCAGAGGGTCTTTGGGATATCCTCCCCAATTGTTGACAATAAGTGTAATTTCAGGATACTTTGAGCGGATTGCCTCAGCAATAAGCCTCCATCGTTCGGCGTACTGGTCGCCGCCGTTTTCGTTTCCTATCTCAATATATTTCATGCTGAACGGTTTTGGATGACCATTCTTAGCACGAATGCTTCCCCAAACAGAGTTCTCTGGTCCATTGGCATATTCCATAGCATCTAATGCATCCTGTACCCATTGGCCCATTTGATCCATAGGCACAAAGTCCTTATGCGAAATACCTGCATTTATACAGAACAATGGCTCGGCACCAAGGTCTTCGGCCAGTTGCAGATACTCGTGAAAACCTAATCCCCGGCTAGCATTGTAGCCCCAAAAATTCCATGAAGAGGTACGTGTATCGATATTCCCAACTGTTTTTTTCCAGTTGTTCATTTGCCTGAAATGGTCTCCCTCTACCCAACAACCGCCCGGGAACCTGAAAACTTTAGGCTGCATGGCATTGAGGGCCCCCGCCAAGTCCCTCCGGAGCCCATGGCCTTTCCATGTTTGATCAGGTATGAGCGAAACCATATCCATATATAGGCGGCCATTACCATTAGCTCCTATCTCAATACGGGCTTTGGGGTCGCTGCCTTCCGCAGTTAAATTAACTGTATAATATTTCCATCCCGCATCAAAGCCTTTTACCTCAGCACTGGCCAGTTCAGTACCGGCAGCACTTACTATACTAACCTTTAGCGGCGCACTGAAGCCTTCCCCGCTACGTGCTGCTAATTTGAACGTATATGAGTTGCCTTTAACGATACTCATACCCCAGAAACCCCTATTTTCGAGCTTAAATTCTCCCCGAACCTGAATGGAAAGATATTTCCGATTGAAGACGTTTAGCCCTCCCGTTGGCGGGTACAACGCATCAACATTAATAACCGAAGCGCTGCTGGCTCCGTTCAGATTTATAAACTTCCAGTTTTGAAGCGTATCAGAATCTTCGAACGAACGATTCCTGATAAGCTCCGGATAGAGGCCTCCATCGCTTGAATGGTTAATATCTTCGAAAAAAGCCCCGAATAATGTTGATGGGATACGATGTCCCGGCCTGTTCACTTCAACAGTTATTTTAGCCTTATCTGCTTTGTTTGGTTGAGCGTTTAGAACTGAGCTTAATGTCAATAAAAACAAGCCTGCAATAAGTGGTTTATTCATTTTCCTTTTTATTAATCTTAATGGTTGTTACCTCTTTTATATCACAAATTCATGAAAGGACTTATCGCTATGAATAGGGTAGGCAAAATCTTTGTTTGCCTGCACTTGTTGCACCTGCCATTTCATATTGGATTGGCCCGAAGCCTGCCAGACATCACCGATCAAAATTCCTCTTAGCTTGATTCCGGAATCCGGTTTTCCTGATTCAAAAACTTCAAGATCATATGGGCCACCTTCTCTTCTTTTGGGAAAGTATAGCATCCAATTTCCCTGCTTGTCGGCTTTTGTAGAAACACGTATCGTTCCAAGGTTTGCTATAACCACTGATCCAGGAGTTGCCTTTCCCCAAACCGGTATTGTTATGCCTCTTTGCAAAACCATACTATCTCTAAATACTTTAGGTAAAGTGATTTTAGCATAACACAAGGACTGGAAAAAGAATATTGCAGAAAATACGACCAATATCTTTTTATTTATTTTCATCTTTATTCCCATTGCAAAAAAGTATTTATTAGAAGCACAAAAGCTTCAATAGAGAAACTAAAAGCCAATTCTTGGACAGTAATTTTCAGTGTCTGAGACATATTATCTGAAGAGTTTTCCAATTGCAGGATACAATCTCCCGCCTCAACATTCCATTCCTTTTTTGATTCGTCCTAGAAAGCGAGATCAGCAACTTTCACATTGAACGTTGCCACACTTTTAGTTCTCTCGAAGTATTTCCTGAGCTTACAGAAATTACAACCGAATGTTCGTTTGCAAAGGGCTTGGCTCGAACATTCAAAGAGATCTTTCCACTTCCCTTTATTGTGGAAGCAGTCTTCTTGCAGGATGCCATGACCAAAACTACCAGCAGGATAATTATATATTGTCTTTGAGCCTTTACGTATCTATTTATGAGCGTTTATTCATTGTTAAAAACCTGCAGGTGCATCAACTTTCGTTGAACACCCGCAGGTTGACCCATTGCTTCTATGAGAGCCTTTTATTCATTAAATTAAACCGATTCTGGTCTCATGTAATGGAATACCTCCAATCTTCTTTTCCCCATTCTTTGCTTCACTATTCAGAGTAGTAGTTATAAATCAACCATGTTCCATCATTTCTTACCACTGTTAATTGCAGTTTGTTATCTGTAAGTGTTTTGATACGAATATCCTTTTTCCAATTGGCTACCTGAGGGCCTTGCCCCTTACTATTGTCGTGAAGTACTTCAGCGCCAATAGTGGTCAGGGTTTTAGCTTTGAGGTCAATCGCAACTTTACCTGTTCCTGATAATGCCGGAAACATTAAATTATTCGATTTAAAATTGGGGTTTCCAATCAGGTCAAACGTCATGGTTCCATAATCACCTTTCTCAACTACCCAATCGGCCCAACCTGCATCCCATTGCCAACTGTAATTGGCGCCGGCAAAAGATACCGGGCCATTAAAATATTTACTTTTTCCATCAGCGTCCACATCAAGATGCCATGTTTTTGATTTTCCTAATCCCCCGGTTAGGTTCACCCACAAAGGATCGCTCACCGTCTTTTCATCAATCGTAGTGATTTTTACTATTACTGAATCGGCATATACAAGGCCACCACGGCTTTCCACAGCATATTTAATGGTATAATCACCTGGAAAAGGAATGTTTATAGTGTCCGTTAACTTGATGGAATTACCGGAAGGCGATACCCAATAGGGCGTAGCATTTGGAGTAAGGCTTTTGAGAACGATGTCATTGGGGTTCTTAGCGCTTGGGGTGACGGTAAATTTCAATGCACCTTTATCTAATGCGGGGCCGAGTTCCATCTTTTCGGGGCTGCAACCGGAAAACATGGTGATTAACCCGCAAACTGCTATTATAGAATGAATTAACTTTTTCATGTATACTAATTTTTGATGAAATAAAACAACTACCATCCTGCATTTTGTTTCAACACACCATTCGATAAAGTGATTTGCGAATAAGGTATCTGAGACAAACCTTTGGTTTCGGTGATCTTTGCCGCAGTAATAGTTTTGGTTGCATTCACGCCACCATTTTGAAGCGTAACGGATTCAGCAATGGTGGATGCAGCAGTGCTCACGCCCTGGCGCAGCAAATCCCAGTAACGAATGCCTTCTCCAAAAAACTCGAGTTTTCTTTCATTCATAATATTTGCCTGGTTTACCGGTATTTGAACGAAGTTGGAACCGAATGCTCTCTGGCGTACTGCATCAAAATATTGCTGTGCATTTGGAGAACCTAATTCAGCAGCCATCAACAACACATCTGCATAGCGGATAGAAACATAATCCTCATACTGGCTGATCATGAAACTTACACCACCCATTTTTTCGGCAAGGCTTGTACCTGAGGCATCAGCCATTGGAGTGTATTTCTTCATGTAATAACCGGTGTATTCTCTCTGGTCATCTTTCTTTTTAAAATCAAGATTTTCATCTACAATAGAAATGATAGAAGCACTCCTTCTTGTATCGTTTGCATCATAAGCGTTCCAAAGTTTGGGATTCACGGTTCCGCCTCCCCATCCTAAGCCGTAAGGAGCGATCGCCTGGCTCCGGATGCCAAACATCACGAGCCATTGATTGCCATCAACATTGCCGTTCCAGTCGCTAGTGTACGTGTATTTGATAGCAAAAACAGTTTCTTTGTTATCTTCTCCTACATAATTAGCAGGTGATGCCGCAGGCCACAGATTTGCAAAATTGCTAACCAGGCCAAAACCTCCATTTGATATGACATCTTCCAAATATGTGAGGGCTTGCTCCTTAGTAACAGCTCCTACTAAATCAGGTTTATTATAGTATCCGGTGTAATAAAGGAACACACGGCCAATCATTGATTCAGCAGCCCATTTGGTTATCCTTCCACGAGTGGCAGAAGCTTGTGCGCCATAACTTGTGGATGGAAGATTAGACGCAGCAAATTTTAAATCCTGCGCAATGAGGCTGTAAACGCTGTCAGGACTTGCCTGCGGAACATTCTCCGTTGAAGGTTTGGTGAGCAATGGAATATTGCCCCACAATCTTACCATATCAAAATAGCAATAAGCACGAATGAACTTTGCTTCTGATTCATAAATTTTACGCATTGCTTCCTGTCCCTTCCAGTCTACCTGGTCAAGACGGCTCAACAACAAATTAGTACGGTAGATGGTATTGTAATAAGACGCCCAGTTATCCTTATATAGGTCTTGATCGACTGGCGAACGAAGCTTGTCAAATTCATCTATCATGGAATAGCCAAATCCATCGGCATTGCCTGTGGCACCAAATGCATTATCTGACATTACTTCTGAAGTGACAGGGAAGGCAATTCCGCCATAAAGACGTTGCAATCCATCATAACAACCTACCAATGCTTTGTAGGCTTCGTTAGGCGTTTGATAAAAATTCTGTTCCGAAACAGTTGACACGTCCTCCGTCTCGAGGAAGCTTTTTTTACAGGCAGCCAGCGACAACAGGGCGATGACAGGGATATATAATTTTAATTTTTTCATCTGAATAACTTTTTATTTTATTATTTGCCAGATGGAACTCCGCATGATAAATTTTCATGACACGCTGTGTTTAATAATGAAAATTTTATCGTGCTTCGTTTCATGATTCTCATTTTCAAGTTTTGATTAAAAACGAATGTTTGCACCTACCATCAGGGTTCTTGGTCTTGGATAGTAACCTAAGTCTACGCCTGATGAATATTCCTCATTGTGTCCAATTTCGGGATCCATTCCATTGTATTTGGTAAATGTGAAAGCATTCAATACAGAAGCGTACAGTCTTACCTTGCTGAGGTAATTTTTCTTTGCCATCCCCGCAAAATCATAACCAAGCGTAATGGTGCTGATGCGCAGGTAGCTGCCATCATAAATGTACAGGTCAGAGAACTGTGCCCAGTTGGTACCTTCTGCTGTTACTCTTGGAATTTTGTTTGAAGTTCCCTCACCTGTCCAACGATTTAGGATTTCTGAGGAGTAATTACCAAGACCACCAGGCCCCCTCCATGATTGAACCAATTGATTACCGGCAACACCTGAAGCCTGTACCCCGAAATCAAAGCCTTTGTAGTCAAGTGATACATTGAAACCGAAAATAAAATTAGGATTGGGGTCACCGATCATTGTTCTGTCATCATTATTAATAGCTCCGTCTCCATTCAAATCAACATAACGAAGATCACCGGCTTTTGCATCAGGCTGAATGAGCCTGCCCGTTTTGTCAACATAAGAATTGACTTCGGCTTGTGTTTGGAAAACACCCGCTGTTTTTAAACCCCAGAAATAACCAACAGGGAAGCCGCTTTCCGCCCGGTAAAATTCAAGAGAATTGGCGTACAAAACGTTGCTATTGCCGTGAATGATGTGGTCCTTCGTAGGAATATTTCCAATCTTGTTCTTGTTATAGGAGCCATTGGCACCAATAGAATAATTGAAAAACTTGCCGATCGTGTTGTGATAATTCAGAGCCAGCTCTACGCCGGTATTCTTCACATCACCGCCATTGATGTACATTTCCTTAGCACCGGTGGTGGCAAGAACGGGAATCTTAACCAGCCAGTTCTTTGTTGTTTTAATGTAATAATCGAAACTCACATTCAGTCTCTTCATCACGGTTGCATCAAAGCCAATGTTGGCTTGCTCTGATGTTTCCCATTTGATTGCAGGGTTTCCGATGGTTTCATCCGGCCTGGCACCCTGCACATTTGTAGTTGGTCCCTCACCAGATCCAAAACCATAGGAAGCCAGGTCAAATTTGATAAGCGACAAATATCTATTTCCAGGAATATTTTGATTACCTACCTGGCCCCAGCTTGCACGCAGTTTAAAGAAATCCAGGCCTTTGATATTTTGCATGAAGTTCTCTCTTGAAGCAATCCATCCTGCAGATACCGAAGGGAAGTAACCCCAGCGATGACCTTGTGCAAAATTTGATGAACCATCGGCGCGGAACGTAGCATTCAACAAATATTTTTCCTGGAAGTTGTACTGCAATCTTCCGAAATAAGAATTCAAAGCGAATTCGAAAGGGCCGCCACTGTTACCAATGTGCGCAGATCCTGTGGCCCTGTTGTTGGCAACATTCAGATAGGCATGGTCCAGGTCAAGAAGACGCAAATCCCAATTTTCACCCCTCATACCTGAACCTTTTGTTTTCAACGATGAACTACCCGCCATTACACTGAAGCCGTGGTTCATTGCCACTTTAAAATCATAACTCAGTGTATTTTCAAATTGAAGGGTTGTACTGGTACCCATTGATTGATAAACTGTAGAGGTATCAACTTTTGCAAATTTTGAAAGATGGTATGGAGGAGTAAATCCGCGGCTTTGGTTGCTACTATAATTCAGGCCGAGGCTTGAACGAAGTTTCAGACCTTTGATTGGTTCAACTTGTAAATAAGCATCTCCAAACAAACCCTGGTTACTGTTCCTTCCATTAGAACCATAGTACATAGCTGCATAAGGATTGGACGTACCGTCATCCCACTGGGCAGGACCTACCTGTCCGGGGTTCCATCGAAGACTGTCTGACCTGAAGAAATTGCCGTATGCATCATACATAGGCAGGAATGGAGATGTAGAAAAAGCAGAACGTAACGTGTTATTGTACTGACCTCCGGTTTGAATGCCATGACTGTTTACATTATTAAACGTAAGATGCTCTCCAATCTTGATAACGTTCTGGTATAAACTGTGCTCAGAGTTCATTTTGAACGTATAGCGCTCATAATAGGAATTATCGGAACCACCAACAATTCCACCCTGGCTGGTATAGCCTAAAGATGTTGAATAAGTGGAACCGGCACTTCCGCCTGTTGCACCCACTACATAATTTTGGGTGGGAACGTTCTTCACGAACATTTGGTCAAGCCAGTTGGTATTTACAGGCAGGTTGTTGATTTCATCATTAGTGAAGTAAGGAGCGTTACCCGAATTAACGGCCTGCTCATTCATGATGATGGCATACTCCTTTGCATTTAATAACTGCGCTTTTCTGGCAACATTTTGAATACCGTAGTAAGCATCTAAAGTGATCTGTGCTTTTTGGTTCTGTCTTCCTGATCTTGTTGTAACCAGAATAACACCATTAGCTGCCCGTGAACCATAAATAGCTGCGGATGCAGCATCTTTTAAAACATCGATGGATTCAATGTCAGCAGGATTGATCGATTTGATATCAATCCCCTGCACTCCATCAACAATAAATAAGGGTCCAAAATCACCAATGGTACCTTTACCACGGATGATCACATTAAATCCATCTCCGGGTTGGCCTGAAGAAGAAGTGATCTGCACACCAGGAGCCTGTCCCTGCAAAGCCTGCAAAGCATTGGTTGTGCTTTGCTTTTGAAGGGCTTCACCTTTTACCTGCAGGTTGGCGCCGGTCACTAATTTTTTCTTTTGAACGCCATAGCCGATCACCACCACTTCGTCCATCCGGTTTTCGGCTTCCTGTAATTGAATGCTCACGGCACCAGCATTGCCTACTATTACCTCCCGGCTCTGGTAGCCTACCGAAGTGATCACCAACACATCACCCGGGGCGGCATCAATGGTAAAGCGGCCGGTTTCATCTGCAATGGTGGTTTTATTGGTCCCCTTAACCGTTACAGTAGCACCAGCCATGGATGTAGCTGTTTTTTGGGAAGTGATCCTACCCGTTACCTTGGGGGTTTGTGCTAAGGCAGAATAGCCTAGCAAAAAGACGGAAATCATCGAACAAAGCAGTAATTGCAGTGTTTTCTTTTTTGATCTTTTCATATAGAAGCGTTTGGGTTTAAACAATGAAAAAATAGAGGCTTAGATAAAATAGAGATTTACATTTTTATGGATAGCTTTTTGCCTTCATAAAGGATTTCCTGATCGGGCTTTCTCTCCAGGTCCAAAGCTTTAGCAGAAGCTGGAGTGACCCATACGATGCGGAAGGTTCTTTTGGCAAGCATGCTTGTATATGAACCTTTTCGGTCACCAATTGTTAGCGATTTTGTGCTTTCATTATATTGGAAGGGAATGGTTGAATACTGTCCTTTCTCATAATCGTAGGTAGTACCTTGGTCCTCATACAATTGGAAAGAGGCATCTTTTCCTGTGTATACATACAGAGTGATCGTGTCAGCAGGTTTTTCAGATGTGTATTGAAGTTCTGGACCAAAAGGAACAATGGAACCTTCTTTTACGTATACAGGCATACGTTCATACGGTGCTTCAGCCTTTATTTTCTGGCCACCTTGGTTCCATTTTCCGGTATACAGGTCGTACCATCCTTGGCCTTTGGGCAGGTACAATTCCCTCGTGCGTTGTTGATAATTATAAACCGGATTGATCAATAAGGACGGTCCAAACATGTATTGGTCCCCAATGTTCAAAACGGCTGTGTCTTTGGCAAAATCCATCACCAGCCCCCGCATGATGGTATAGTTGTTATGATAGGTGCTGCCTGCCAAAGAATAGATATAAGGCATCAGACGGTAGCGGAGCTTATCGTAATACAGCATGCTCTGGTAGGCAGTATGCCCTTCGGGAGCGATGTTGTAGATCTCCCTGTAGGGGAATTGTCCATGCACGCGGAAGAGCGGCACAAAAGCCCCGAATTGGTACCAACGGGTATTGAGCTCCCGCCATTCTTCAAGCGCTTCTTCATTCGGTTTTTCAAAGCGGCTCTCCACCACAAAGCCCCCCACATCCATGGTCCAGTAAGGAATGCCTGACAGGGAGAAGTTGATCCCTGCGGGTATTTGGGCCTTCATGTCCTGCCAACGGGCACCAATGTCCCCACTCCAGATGGCAGCGGCATAACGCTGAGAGCCAGCAAATCCTGAACGCGTCAAGAGAAAAACTCTTTTGTTGGAATCTACAGAACGCTGACCTTCATAAATGCCTTTGGCATTTTGCAGCGGGTAGGCATTCAGGTACTCGGCTGCCGCCCCCAGGGCCACTCCGGTCATTTGTTCTTTTCTTTTCTGGGGTGATACATTGGAGAGGATGTCTGGCTCACTGGCATCCATCCACCACGCATCAATGCCTTTCTTATAAATTTTATTATAGATCAGGTTCCAAAATCCTTTCCGGGCCTCTTCATTGAAGGCATCATAGAAAGTAGATACATACCCTTTACCGATCCAGTCCCTTTGCCGGTCAGCTACATTCCTTTTATACAGCCAGCCTTTTTGGTTCATTTCCTTATAAGCTGGTATGCCTTCATAAAACTTTGGCCATACCGAGATCATCAACTTGGTATTATATTGATCATGCACTACTTTGATCATACTGTCAGGACTAGAGAAGCGTGTTGGATCAAATTCCTGGCTGCCCCAGTCATTTTCCTTCCAATAGCTCCAGTCCAGCACGATATTATCAAGTGGGATCTTCCTCTTCCTGAACTCAGCTACTGTTTCTAATATTTCCTGTTGTGTTTTATAGCGCTCCCTGCTTTGCCAGAAGCCTAATGCCCATTTTGGAACAATAGGTGCTTTACCGGTTAGGAACCGGTAACCACTGATCACCTCATCCATATTATTACCATAAATGAAATAATAATCCAGTTGTTTTCCAGCTTCTGAAGAAAAAGAGAAAGTATTTTGTTCTGGAGTTGGTAAGGGTTCAAGCCACTTTAAGGAAAGGTAAGATTCACCCCCTTCTGGGATCCATTCAATTTTAATGTGAAGTTTTTGACCCTTCTGCATGGTCACATCAGCCAAAGCGGGTGCAGGGTTCCATGCCTTCCTCCAGCGGTCGATCAGTAGTTTCCCGCCAACCCAAACTTTAATATACCCGCCATAAGTAAACCTGAATTTATGGTTGCCGGTGAACTCGCTGGCAATACTGCCTTCCCAGGTTACTACTCCATTTGCAGGATTGAATTCAGCAGGCAGGTATTGCTTCGACTCATTGAGGTACTCCATGCTAATGGAAGCCTCAGCTCTTTGCAGTACAGCATCAGCAGGTTTGTTCCTGTCATTACTGTATGTAGCTGTCAGCCAGCCTTCCAGTCCCTCTTTTGAAAACAACCTCAGGGAAGAAAGCGGATGATACTCACGGGTATCCCCTGCTTTGGTAAGGGAATAATTATCCCAAAGAATGCCATAATTTTTATTGGAAATAAGGAAAGGAACGCCAACTTCCGTATTATTCTGAAATAAAAAAACCTGTTGGCCTTTATAATTATATACATCATCCTGGTGCTGACCAAGCCCGTAATGAGCATCATCAGCAGTTGTTTGAAAAGTCTGCTTTATATGATAAGACTGTTGGCCTTCAAATACCGCAGGCTGAAAATTTCGTCCGGACGGCTGCTTTTCACTCAGTATTTTATTGCCGCCCGGGTCACGGAATGAAACGGCGCCTGTTTTCAGGTCGACAATAGCGGTAAGGTTTATTGTTTTTAGTATGAGGTTTTCTTTGGAAGGAATTACATTCCAGGAAAGATCAGGTCTTTTGCTGTAAACAGTAACCAGACTTTGGGTGGCAGCAATCTCTTTTCCCGGAGCCGCAATTACTCTTATTATATTATCAGACACTACTTCAAGTTTAACGGCCTGGGAAGTGCCTGTAAAAACCGGATCGGTAAAAACAATAATCCCGTCTTTGGTCTGAATATATGATGGAGGCTCTGCCAATAAGACATTAAAAACAAGGGTACACAGAATGCTAAGCAATCGCAATCGCATTTTCATTTAAAGCAATTTTTTCAGTTGAAATAATACAGTAAAACTAGTTCGGTGCTGTTTAAAGCAGGGTATCCAGATGTTGCAGACTAGGGCATAAAATGTTGCAAACAACTGGTTTTCAATACCTTTTATGCAAACAGGAGGCTTTAAGTGTCTGCATCCTTCCTATTGGCTATGCCAAGCCATCCAGAAAAGCGAAGAGCAATTGCGGGCATACACTATGTGTTAGAGCGCATGAAAGTAAAAAAGAAAATTGGTCGTCCCCAGTACTAAGACAAGGATACAAAAGGCGAGCAGCACTTAAAAAAATAGTCTTCCCACTCTTAAAGACGCTCTATGGCAAGCGTTCCTATTTGCACAATGAGATGCGCAGTGGTACCCGTAGGCAAAGCAAAAGAAGACCAAATGAGTTGAAGAAATTGAAAAAATTCGTTATATAGAAAACCAATAATTAAATTTGATAAGAAAAATATTGTTGGGAAAGATATCCTTCAAACTGCTCATCCCATTACTCAAAACCTGACTGCCGGGTTGAACAAATGCCGTTCTATCCTGAGACCAAACAAAATTAAATTGAGAGCCCGGGCGGTATTCCCAGCGGAAAACAAGATTGGAACGAAACTGGCTAAAATCGAAATTTGGATTCCAGAAATTATAGTCACTCGAAGCATTGTTATTTTCCGCCACCTCATAGGTATTGCCATTCAATGAGGGTTTTAATTCAGTAAAACGGTTATGATAATTGTTCGCCCTGTATTCAGTGATTCTTTTAAATTGCGAATATTTTCCAACTGTTGCAAATGGGCTTCCGTAGTATTGAATCGAAACTTCAGGTGTTATATTGTAGTCCATCCTTAAAGTAATGGCCATAGTATGCTGGTCTATTATTCCAAGAATGTATCTGGTTTCCCTATCATTGGCAGTTGTAGTGATGTACTGCAGATCATTTCTATTGCCTGAATAATTAAGGCTTGCAGATAATTTTATGGTATTGATTGGAGTGTATCTTATTCCCGGTTGAACTGAATAATACCTGGCACTGTTATTACCTGATGAAGACAGTTCCGAACTAAGCTAAAAGAAAAGCTTTTTGGATGGATCTGTTCTCATATAAACATTTCGATACAAAACTGAAGGAATCAGCATGGCACTTCCACCACGTAAAATTCTTGTATCAAGAGATTGCGGCGTATAACTGGACGAAGCATTGAAAGCCCATTTGTTTAAAAATTCCAGATAGATACCAAAATTTACACTTGACGATAAATATCTCAGGCCAAAATCCCAGTTATTTGTTTCAGACAATGAAACATTATAAGTGCGAAAGATGGAAACAGGCTTGTTTACAAAATAGTAAACTGAATTTTTTTGCTTGATGATATCAGCCATTTGCATATAACCCATGTCATTGAGGTCAAAGCCAGGCGAACGCCATGTTAGTTCTGTGGAATAACGCCAGAAACCTTTGCTGCCTTTTCCAATTTTGATGCTGCCACCATAACCGGATATTTGCGTCGCGGCACTATCGATGTGTAGGTAATCAATATCAGGACGCTGGTAATAACGAGCCGAAGACTGCTGAAGAATGATCATTGCTTGACGACTACCTGTGATATTACTGCCAACAATTTTTGCATCCACGTAGTATTTTTTATCATACCATTGATGAAACAAATCAATTCCTCCTGTGTAGGCATGATGATTCATGAATTCGAGGTGTGAAGCATTCAGGAAACTGTTTGTGGAAGTAAGAATACCGCCAAGCGTTGTATTCCCTTGTTTATAATCCTGTTGAACCCTGACCAGTGCATAATTTGTGAGCGGTTCTACATTCTGGCGTTTTCTCTTTCCTAATGAATCAATGTCTGCATATTCATTAGCGGTAAGACTTTGCAATACACCAATCGATAACCCTTTGGCTGTTTTGCCGCTCATTTTTGCTGCACCAAGAATGGTGGTATTATTGGGATAATTAATAAACTCATTATTATTCAATGTCAGATAAAATGAAGGAGTATGGCCTATCCGACGGCTATAAAAAAAAGAAGAATTGTCAAAGTCGAAGTTGAAAATATTTTTCCCTTCGAGAAAGAAAGGACGTTTCTCTTCATAAAAAGTTTCAAATGCAGAAAGGTTCATTACAGATGGATCTGATTCCACCTGGCCAAAATCAGGATTTACTGTGAGATCAATTGTGAGATTACTTGCCTAACCAATTTTTGCATCCAATCCAGCTTTCCCTAACCATCGCCGTCCCTTGTTTGCAAATGGATTGTTTTGCTCTTTTTGAAAAGTGTTGACTTTACCAAGGGTATATGGCATGATTTCAAATCTTTTTGATTTTGGTAATCCGTTTATTCCGTGAAGTTCCCCAAATAAATACAACATACCTGGCCCCGTTGATGATTGCGGCTCCCAATCGCTTTCCTGTTGCAAACGTTCAATCCACCGCCAACTATGAAGTCCCCAAACCTGCACTGAATCCTTACTGTAACGAAGCTGGCTCAATGGAATTCTGAATTCTGCTGTCCATGCAGAATCCTCTTTGGCTGTTTTTACATGCCATACGGCATTCCAATTATTATCAGCATTCATGGGATTGGTTATAAGCAAATCTATTTTCTGTCCTGCAGCCGAAACATCAAACTCAAATCCTGTGCGATGATCGTGATAGCTATCAAAACAAACACCAACCATGTCGCCTGCAAATTCATCACGTCTTCCTGCTCTCCTGATAATTTCTTGGGGCAAGCTATCGAAGGCACGGATAGCTACATAAATATTTTTATCGTCGTAAAGAATTTTTAGTTCTGTTGGCTGCGACGGCAGCCCACCTTCGTTCGGTATCCACTGAGCATAATTGCCTGCCCACTCTCCAGTTTTTCCAGCAGACATCATTTAACTTACCATCAACGACCGGTCTTTCTGTTGAAGAAATACGATTGGTATGATAAACTCTTAGCGTTTTTTTTTGTTGAATCGGTTAATTTATTTTGAGAAAAAGCTTTGTGAAAATTGAAAAGAAATAAAACGAGAAGAGCAGTTGTTTTGAATACGTTTTTCATGCCTGTCATTTTTATTCAATAAATTCGACCTGTAAGTGTTATCACCGTTCAAAGAATACATAAATTTTTAGTATTTGATCAAATTCAAAAAGAAAACATCTTCCTTACGTATGGCAAATTATTTTAATAACAGCTTCATTCCTCAGGAATTTTGTATAAGGCTTAAACACATGGCGAACTCTTAGTTGCTACTTTTTGTTATAATACACTTTCATGATGTACCATGCTTTCTTTTTATCTCCTTTCTCCGACAATAAACCTTTTCTGTTGTACCCCTTTTGATAAACCGGGTGTAGCCTGCTCAAAGACCTGTAGTCAAACAATAACCAGGGGCATACACCAGATAAATTAGGAACCGTGTTAAACATTTTCACCTGGTCAATATAAATTTTTTCCTGGTACTCTTCCGTCCAATAAGCGGCTTCATCTGCCGGCCCGTAGTCACTGCCAAATAAGGCTTCGCCTCCAAACTCAGAAATAAACACAGGCTTTTCCGGACACACTACTTTCCATTTTACATCAGATGGTTTTCCTTGCCATGGTACATACCATCCGGCATATTCATTAATTGAAACCAGGTCTGAATGCCGGTACAATGTATCCCACAATTCAAAGCTATTGCTCAGATATTTTTGTGAGTTAATGACATGCGTAATCAAACGTACAGAATCTAAAGCCTTGCATTTTTTTGTTAACTCAACCAGTGCTTTGTCACGGTTTGGGGTAGAGGGATATGTTTCGTTTGAAAGGCTCCAGACAACAACTCCGCAACGATTTTTATCTCTGCGTATCATCTCGCCCAGCATTCTGTCCATTTTAACAGGAACAGTACTGTCTGCAAAATCAATATGCTGATAAACCGGAAGTTCACTCCATATCATTAAACCCATTCTTTCGGCTTCTCTTATCATGTTTTCATTGTGGGGATAGTGTGCTAAACGAACAAGATTACATCCTAACTCTTTAGCCGCTTTTAGTAATAAATTGGCATCATCCCTTGAATATGCCCTGGCCCCCTTGTATGGGTTTTCTTCGTGAATATTTACAGCTTTGAGAAAAATTGGATGATTGTTTAGTAAAACTTTCCCTTCCTTTACTTCAATGTTTCTGAAACCAATATTCTCCGAAACAGAATCTGTTTCACTTTTAATAATTACTTTGTAAAGTTTGGGGTTTTCAGGCGACCATAGTTCAAACCCCGAAGAAAAATCAACTGGTGCCAACCCTTTTTTGTCGCTCTTTGTTTTGTATTGAATGTTTAGTTCAGGTATTTTTATTTCAATCTTCTGTTCTAACTGCAAACCATCGAGCTGAATCCACCCCGAAACAGTATTGAGGCTTCCTTTCTTTAATTGAATGGAATAGTCCTGAATATAGGTTTTACCGGTTTCGATAATATTAACATCACGGGTAATGCCTCCATAGTTAAACCAGTCGTAACCTAAACCGGGTAAACCATTTTTTTGACGAACATTATTTGTTTTAACCACGATGCTATTAATACCACTTTTTACTTTGTTCGTGATTTCAAACTGAAAGGGTGTAAATCCTCCTTCATGAATTCCTAACTTTTCACCATTTAAATACACATCAGCTATATAATTTACAGCGCCGAAATGAAGAAACAATCTTTTTTCATTCTGAATTGTATAATTGAATTTTTTCCTATACCAGACGGTTCCTTCAAAAAAAGTCAATTCACTCTTTTGAGAATTAAAATCTCCCGGCACTTTCAATACGGGACCTCCATCGAAAGAATACTCAAAAAAATCTGTTTTCTTTTGGGGCCTTTTTTCCAACCAAACCTGCAGCCATTCGCCAACACCTGTTGGATCAATAATAACATTCCATTGGCCATTTAAACTTATTGCGTTCCTTGATTGAATATTTATCATGGCATCCTGGCCGATTACCATATCTACCAAAAGAAAAGAGAATAAAAAAATCAATATCCGCTTATTTGAAAATATTTTTATGCTTTTGAACATATTTTTGCTTTTGAACAAATTAATACCTGAATAATGTATTTTTTAGCATCAACATAGGTGTTGCTGTTTTTCTGTTATAGTTTAAATTACCAATACACCTCTCGTATTGTCCATTCCGGTGGCAGAGCGTTCATCCTGCGATATCAATTTCCACCTGTATATTCAAGAATAAATCCATACTGATAAGGCCTGTTGCCAGGATTAGTATATTTGTCCAATGTTTTAGCCCCCCAGGAATCATCGCCCCCAACACCATGAATGTTCAAATCAATATTCAGGTTTATGAAATCGCGAATGGGAAGCTGATAATGATGCCTCGAGTTTTCCAGATCTTCTTCGGTATAAGGCCATGCACGGAAACAAAGCGGTTGCAAGCCTGTTAGTTTTATGACCCTGTTACTTTGTGTACATAAAGTAAACCAGCGCACATCGCAACGGTTTGCATTGTCTTGTGGCGCCGGATAAGGAGTAATGAAATTGGCTAATTGGGAACTATATAAACCAATTAGAGAACCTGTTTTCCTATCTGGGTAATTTTCATATGGACCGCGGCCATACCAGTCAATGGTACGATAGTTTTCCGGGACACGCATCCTCATGCCAAATTTAGGAATTAGCGGAATGGTATCAGACAGAGGTGTATATGTTGCTTCGACTTGTAATTTTCCTTCGCCGTTCAATAGATAAGTAAGCGTATAGTTTGCGCCGATGGTTGGCAAATTCATCTCGAATTTTACTGTTGCCAGATTATCTTGTTTTGACCATTCTACTTTTTTAACCACCAGGTTTTCTGCTGCTTTCTTCCATTTACCCAACTCATTCACATAACCACTATGTTTTTGATTATCATTTGGCGTTTTCCAAAAATAGGGTTCAAGTTTTCCTTTCAACAGCTCTTGCTGATCAACTTTCCAGCTAACCAAAGAACCATTTTTCCTGTCCAAGGTAAAAGACATCGTTCCTGTTTTTAGTTCAATCTGCGTTTCCGATTCAGTTACATGTACCATCTTTCCGGCAGGAATTATTTTTTCCCATGTAAAAGGTTTCACTACAAACTGCTCGCGGGCAATACAAAAACCTTCTTCTGCCCAATACGTTGCCGTCTTGAGTTTTGCATAAACATTGAAATATATTTCGGAAGAAATTGTATCAGCAAATTGTACTGAGGGGATTACTATATTGGATGATGTCCCTGGTAAAATCTTGTCACAACTGAATTTCCCTTTTTGTAGCGGTTTGCCGTTCAAAGTATATTCATATTCAAAATCGAAGTTGCGAAGCGAAAGGAAATCGAAATGGTTGGTAACCTGAATGTTTACGTTCTTATCATTTAATAGCTTGAATACAACCGGCTGATAAACTTTCTGAACTTCAAAATAATGTGGATATGGTTTTCTGTCAGACGAAACCAAACCTCTAATACAGAAATTCCCATCGTTTGGTTGATCACCAAAATCGCCACCATAGGCCCAGAACTCATCGTCTTTCAGTTGATAATCATCAGGGTGTTCCGTGAGTTCAAGGGGCGAACCATCCTTTTTCTTAACCAGCCCCTGGTCCATCCATTCCCAGATGGCAGCGCCGGTAAGGCTGGAATCAGCATAAATGACATCCCAGTATTCTTGGAGGTTGCCGCCCGAATTGCCCATGACATGCAGGTATTCACGCATGAGTACCGGTTTATCTTTTATCTTTTCCCCTAAGCTCTTCAGATCAGCCGGATGCAAATATCCTTCGTCGTACAGATCTGCCACATCCCGTTGTGAATCAGAATAAATTGGCCGGCTTGCATCGAGTTTCCTTATGGTATCAGCCATGGCTACCAGGTTTTGTCCACGACCACCTTCATTTCCCAAAGACCAGAAAATAACACAGGGGTGGTTTTTATCCCGCTGTACCAGCGAAACAGCCCTTTCAATATGTGACTTCTTCCACACCGGGTTATCTCCAATCACCTTGTTTCCGATACCAAAGCCATGCGATTCCTGGTTCGCTTCGTCCATTACATAGAAGCCGTATTGATCGCAAAGCTCATAGAACAGAGGATCGTCCGGGTAATGACAGGTGCGTATCATGTTGATATTGGCCTGCTTCATCAGCTCCAAGTCGCGGATCATGGAAGCACGGCTCACATGTTTTCCTGTTCGCGGGTGTTGCTCATGACGATTTACTCCCTTGAGCTTGACAGCTTTTCCGTTGATATAAAATACATCTCCCCGCACTTCAATTTTACGGACACCGAAATAACATTCGGCTTTGTCCACAATCTCATTCTTATTGTTTTTGAGTTTTATGGTAAGATGATATAAGTCCGGTGTTTCGGCAGACCAAAGCCTGGGATGGTTTATCCATGATTTCAATTCGAGTGATGCCTGTTTTGACTTTTGAACTAATGGAACTTTCCCGGTAAAAGACAGATCAACTATGTCGCCTTGTGCTGAAAAGCCAGTAACTTCGGCATCTACGTGCAATCCCGAAACATTTTGTGCAGAGCGGTTATCGATAGTAAGGGCTATAGAAATGTTCGAATTTTCAAACGTTTTATCTGGCACAGCTTTTACAAAAAAGTCGCTGATAAAAGTCTTGGGGCGGGCAATTAAATCAACGTCCCTGAAAATACCGCTGAGACGCCACATGTCCTGGTCTTCCAGGTAGCTGCCATCGCACCAGCGATATACTTCAACTGCCAGTTTATTTTCTCCTTTTTGGATATATTTTGTAATGTCAAATTCAGCAGGCGACATGGAGTTTTCGCTGTACCCAACTCTTTGGCCGTTCACCCACACATACATGGCCGAGAGTACGCCCCCAAAGTTTAAAAATACCTGTTTATGGCTCCAGCTATCCGGAATAGTAAAGGTTGTGCAATAGCTACCCACAGGATTACGTTGCTGAAAGCTTGTAAAGTATTTTTCCGGTTCGCTTGTAACTTTTGGAGGATCTTGCTTGAACGGATAGGTAACATTGGTATAGATCGGAGTTCCAAAACCCTGGAGCTCCCAGTTTCCCGGGACCAGGATATGATCCCATTTTTCTGTTGAATAATTCAACCTGTAAAAATCGACCGGTCGGGATTGCGGATCGGGGGACCATTTGAATTTCCAGACACCATTAAGTGACTGGATCATTGAATTACCAGCTTTTTTTTCGAACAGAAAATTGTATGCATGAGGCTTTTCCTTGTTTATGCCATTGATATCAGGATTTTCCCAGTAGTTTATACCTTGAGCATTAGTGTCATCGCTTTTAGTTGATTTGGTCGTTTGCAGTACGTTCTGGGTTTTACCATTGACGGGGATCTGCAGGAGAGAAATCATCAAGCCAAGGAAAATGATTATTCTTTCAATTTTCTTGTTCATAAAATATTTGTCCCATTTGGAAGTTTTTTGGAGATCAGTCATAAGCAATAAGCTTGTGATTATCGAGTAGCTGATTAAGTTCTTCCGGATTGTTATTTAACCCGTAATGAAATCATTTTACATTACCTGTTTATACACGAAATTTTTAAATTACACCTTCCCCCATTGAGCAAAGTCCAATGCGTACACCCAAAAATCCGCCAAAAGCATTATGATGAAATCCAGAGATGTCTAATGAATTTTCAATCTTATTCCATTTGGTTCCGTCTGTGCTGTAGAACAGATCAACGGTGTTGTTCATGTTCTTCAGGCGAAGGAACAGATGATTCGTGACAACATTTTTTTCTGTAGGGAATTGCCAGCCATTGATGTTTGCCAGTATGTTTCCATTGTTCGTAAGAATACCTGAAGAGGCTCTTTCATTATAGAAAAGAACCAATCCACCGGTAGCCTTGCCTTCAATAACCAATTCTACTTCGGCTGTGTAGGAATGGTCAGACGGCACACAAAGAAGAGGTGAAGAATTTGCAATTGAATTTCCCTTTGCTTTAATCGCTAAACTATTATCGACAAAGTGAAACCTGCTGGTATCATATGCACCAAAAAACTTCCATTGTGGTTTTAAATTATTGCCATCAAATCTATCGCTCAATGTAAAGTTCGAATGAGAAGTAATCAGATTTGGTTTTTTAATAGGCTGATCAGCTACTATGCCACCAGGTATTTTATACCAGCCGTCTTTTGTCCATTCAACAGGTTGAAGTAAGGTCTGGCGACCCATGTTGTAAAATCCTTTTTCATAAGCATGAAACACCATCCACCATTTACCTTTTGCATCTTCAAATAAAGTTCCATGCCCCTTCGACCACCATCTTTCTGAATTTTTTGTGGTTCTGATAATTGGATTGTAAGGAGAATTTTCCCAGGGACCAAACAACGATTTGGAACGTGCGGAGATGACCATGTGCCCTGTTGCAGGACCTGCTGTTCCACCTTCTGCAACTGTTAGATAATAATAGTCGCCTCGTTTTACCAGCTTAGGACCTTCCATACAAAAACACTCAATGGACCATTCACGTGGTATCTGCCATCCACCGTAAGAGCTCTTAAATGCACCAGCAACAGAAAGTCCATCATCGGATAAGGGAACAAACCCGCCACTGCTAAAAAACAAATATCTTTTTCCGTTTTCATCTACAACATGTCCGGGGTCTATATTAGCAATTTTCAAATCAACGGGGTCACTCCATTTACCATTTATTGAATCTGCTGTAACAACATAGTTGGTTCCATTGGCGGGGAAATAGATGTAGTACTTGTTTTTATGTTTCACTAAATCAGGAGCCCACACAGAACCGACATATTTATACAAAGCGTTTGTTACAGGATTCCAGTTCATCAAATCTTTTGAATGCCAGATCAACAAACCGGGATAATATTCAAAAGATGAATGCACCATGTAATAATCTTCGCCATCGCGCAGAATACTCGGATCGGGATAATCACCTGCAAAAACGGGGTTCATATAAAAACCAGTACCCTTAGCATTGGTCCTGGTTTGGTACTGTGCATTGGCAAAAATTGTTAATTGGAGCAACAAAATGGTTATGATAGTCTTATTCATTTTCTATAGTAGTGTTTTGATTTTATCAACCGGGCCTGAATTTATTCCGCTTTCAATGTAGCTGTTGCTACAGGAAGCGACCCGCTCCTGGCTGTAATAGTTATTTCGCCTTTCCTGTCTGTTGATTGTACAATGGCAAGACATTTCCCCTGCCAGGCTTCTATCTGGCTTCCCTTTAACGGGGTATGACTTTGCTGGTCGCCATTGCCTACTGCAGTTAATTTGCCTGCACCACTCACTTCAAAATTAATCATGTTGTCACCAAAAGGCACAAGTATGTTATTGGCGTCTACAATCTGTACAGAAACATAACTTAAATCCTGCCTGTTTGCTTCTAAAACTTTCTTGTCTGGTGATAAAATTATTTTAGCCGGTTCGCCTGCAGTTTGAACAGCAAATGAAACCGTTTTTCCATCCGCTGTTTTTCCTATCGCTTCCAGTTTGCCTGGTTCATAAGGCACTTCCCAAAAAAGAAAAGCTTCATTTTTCAAATCCCATTTGCGAACTCCTAATGACTTTCCATTCAATCTCAATTCCACTTCAGGTACGTTGGTGTACACATGCACTGCCAGGGTGTCGCCTTTCTTATCATGGTTCCAGTGCGTTTCCACCTTTGGCCAGCTCCAGAAAGAACACAGTTCCCTGTTCCGTGCGGATTTATTGGTTTGCACAGCAATATGCACCATGGGTTCATCATTCCAAAGAGCTTTCCGGAACCAATACGCCGGTTTGGGAAAACCGCTCATGTCAATTACACCACAAGAGGCGCCACGAATGGGCCAGGTAGGCCAAGTTTTCCAGAATTCACAGCCGGTGCCTACTTCACCAATACCTGCTTCGCCAATATAATCAAACCCTGTCCAAAGAAATTCGCCTGCCACATAATCTTTCAACTGGCCCTCCAGCCATTGATTATAGGACCTCAGTTGCCAGCAAGTGCCGGGGTGATAAGGATAAATTACCGTTTCCGTTCCGAAGATCACCCGGTTGGGATATTTGTCATGGTCTGCTTTATAATATGCTTCTTGATAATTGTATCCAACTATATCAAGCAGATCACCCATTCCAAAAGAATTGACATTGAGAATTTCGTTACAAGCTGCGGTGATAGGACGGGTAGTATCATGTTTGCGGGAAGCTTCCATCAGCATTTTGGTTACCTTCAATGCGTTCTCTTTATTATACTGCTCTCTTACTTCGTTGCCAATGCTCCATGCAATAACAGAAGGATGGTTGCGATCACGACGGATCCAGTTCTCAACATCTTTTTCGTACCATTTTTCAAAATAAGGAGCATATCCACCCGGTGTTTTTCCATCCATCCATTCATCAAATATTTCGTCAATCACCACAAAGCCCATTCTATCCGCATAGTCAAGCAATTCGGGTGAAGGAGGATTGTGGCTCATCCGGATGGCATTGCAGCCCATGCTTTTCAAAATCTCCAGTCTGCGTTTATGCACACCATCAAAAACAGTAGCGCCTAATGGTCCATTGTCGTGATGGTTGTTTACACCTTTCAGCTTCACATGTTTTCCATTTAAAGAAAATCCTTTGTTGGGATCAAAATGAAATGTTCTGATGCCGAAAGGCGAAATATAACGATCAACCACCGTTCCGCCCGATCTCACTTCTACCTGTAACTGGTATAAATTAGGTTGTTCAATGGACCATAACGCAGGTTTGCTGATCTTGATATTTTGTTCGATTTTCAGTGCCAGGCCGGGCTTGGTATCCACTTTCGATTCGGCCCTTCCGGCTTCTTTGCCTGCTGCATCTATCAATTTTGTAACTACGGTGCAGGACTGATCAACCTTGTTTTCATTGCTCAGCCCTACAGAAACATCAATGCTTGCCTTATCATTGTTTGCCTCAACTGTGCGGGCAAAAACACCCCATTGATCAAGATGCAGTTTGTTTTTTGCAACCAACCATACATGCCGGTAAATTCCCGAACCGGTGTACCATCTCGAATTGGGTTGTTCGGTGGTGTTTACTTTTACTGCAATGACATTATTCCTGCCAACAGGATTCAAATACTGTGTGAGATCATAATAAAAAGAAGAATAGCCATAGGGCCGAATGCCAAGGTAATGTCCGTTGATCCATACTTCGCTGTTCCGATAAACACCATCGAACAAAATCCAAAGCTTTTTGTCAGCAAAATCCTTTTCGGTTTTAAAATGTTTCCGGTACCAGCCAATGCCGCTGTAAGTATAACCTCCGCCTGCCCCGGTTTTATAGGAAGAATCGAAAGGATGTTCGATGCTGAAGTCGTGAGGAACATCCAGTAAGCGCCATTTCGAATCATTAAATCCAGGTTGTTCAGCGCCTGGATGATCGTTCAGCGCAAACTTCCAGTCAAAATCGAAGGGAATCCTGGTGTTATTAATTTTCTGCGCTGTTGTACATGTTACTATTAACATGAAAATTACCAATAACGCAACCGATGAAGTTTTCATTATTTTTCGATGTATTTTCAAGTTGAAGAGAACACTAATCACTCAAGCACCATTACAAATCCACTATTTCCATTCAAGGTAAGATCACATTTCTTTTGTCTTGTGGTATTCAGGAGTGTTTTTGAAAACAGTTCACTTTTTGTACCGTCCGTGAAAATAGTCGCCTTGCTTTTCTTAAATGGAGTAAAGTCAAGACTTATTTTCTTTACAGTTGTATCTCCATTAATACCGGCAATGTACCAGCGATTACCACTTCTCCTGGCGATGACAACATATTTTCCGGGATAGCCGTCCAGAAACTTTACATCATCCCAGTTGTCAGGAAGCGCTCTCAGAAAATCTTTCACATCATTGGGCACGATCGCCATGCCTTCCGGTGCCTGGGCATAATGTTGTATGCCGGATAAGAATAATACCGAAAGAGCCAATTCGAAAGCGGGAGTGGTTTTTCTGATACAATTGGATGACGTAAGTCCCGTAAGATTCATGGGTGTAAAATCCATCGGGTCAAATGCGTTTCTTGTAAACGGCAACATTGCGCAATGGTTGGCTTGTTTATCGGCTGCATTCTGGTCAAATGTTACCATCTCCATTCCATAAATGGCTTCAGCTGTCATAAGATGAGGATATGTTTTTTGCCAGCATCTTGGCAGTGTGGCGCCGTGAAAGTTTACAAGCAGCTTATATTTTGCAGCATCGTTCAAAATGTCAATGTAGTATTGAATCATGCTCTGACCATCGCCACCGAAGAAATCAATCTTTACGCCTTTAATGCCCAATGCCTGCAGACGGCTGAATTCTTTTTTCCTCCCTTCTTTCGTCAGCAATATATCTTTAGGATGATATGTAATCGTGTTCCAATCACCGGCTGAATTATACCACAAAATCAATCCGACATTTTTTTGTTTTGCATACGTTGCCAGTTCAGCTATCTTATCATATCCGATCTTAGTATCCCAGTCTGCATCAATAAGGCAATATTGCCAGTTCATTGATGAAGCAAAGTCAACATACTTTTTTTGTTCTTCATAAACGATCATATCATCCTTGCTATTGATCCAACTCCACGATGCTTTGCCGGGTTTGATAAATGCCTGGTCTATAGTAATAGCTTTCGGTGCCAAATCGGTACCCAACGTGGATTCTGCAATTGTTTTCAAACTGCCAATTGTTATAATGCGCCACGGTGTAAGCCAGGGTTTATTGTTTTCCGGTAAATAGCCACCACCTGTAAACACTTCTCTCGGATCGGCAAACCCGATTGAATAAACAGACGAGGCAGAGTCATTGATCAATCTTGTGCCGCAATAAGTACCATCAAGTGCTGCTTCAGTGATCAGTACCCATGTATCATTTGTTTTAAACAAAGCAGGGTACACCCAACCTGACTTTAACGGCGATTCTGTACCAACAGAAATATCCTGCAAATAATGTTCTTCATAAGACGGATGACAATGCCCGAAACCTGTTTTTGCTTCACTCATGGGTTGCAACCAGGCTCTTGTTTTTTTGTCAAATGTAAATGAGGAATGTTCTTTAACTATCGTTTCATTATTTTTTATCCAGGGAAATGAATACCGGAAAGCCACACCGTCATTGGATATCCGGAAAATGATATCCATTTTTTTCTCTTCTTCATTGACAAAAGAAACCACCAATTGATTCGCCTGATATTGAATGTTGCTTTTTTTTGCATTCTTCATTTGGTAGCTATCCTGTATCCTTTCAGGTCTTGTTACCGTCGCCAGTTTCATGCGTTGTGTGAAATTGTGCTCCTTCATCATCACTCCTAAAGCCGAAGGTTCAATGACGCTTATGCCAGATTTTTTTACACCATATTGAATTTCACCTGAAGCAGATAAGAATACATTTAATGCAATGGATTTGTCAGGACTTTGCAATTGAGCAACCGGCTTTTCCTGTGATGTTTCGTTTTCCTTGCGTGATTTGAAAATATGCTGTACAAAAAGATACAGGTTATTGGCCCACTCGGTATCGTCGTGAGCATTGTCATCTACATGCCATACATGGGGCACCCCTTGTTCTTTGAGGTGCTGGTGCACACGCTGGCTGACACCGATCAGTCCATCCTTGTTGCCACAGCCAAGCCACAATAGTTCGAGCTGCTCCCTGGCTGCTACCAAATCCGGCAACAGTTTGGTGGCAGAAAGCCCCCCGAATTCATTGGTATTGGGGGCTGAAGAAAATCCACCGACATAAGCAAACGTATTGATATGCGAAAGGCCGATATTTAACGATTGTCCGCCGCCCATGGACAACCCTGCGAGTGCACGATGTTTGCGGTCGGTGTATACCGAATAGTGCGATTCGATGTAAGGAATAATATCGTTGAGCAAATCGTCTTCGAAAGACTTACCATAACCTTTAAATCCACCTTTTCGCTCTTCCTGTTCATCAGGCTTAGGATTGGACACAGTTACGTTGGTATTACAATTAGGAAAAATCATAATCACGGGTCCAATTTTACCATCGACCACCAGGTTGTCGATGACATTATCAGCACGAACCCAGTAAGGCCATTGACCGGCACTGGAATTGAGACCATGCAGTAAATAAATTACCGGGTACTTTCGGTCGGGTGAATAACCGGGAGGGGTATAAACGAGCATCTCCCGACGTGTGGAGAGTGTTTTGGAGTCATACTGAACAGTAGCGATAGAACCATGAGCAATATTGTCGCGTTTGTCCCTGAAACCGGCAGGTGGATTGTCAAAGGCGGGCTTGTCATCGGGTCCTAATTTAATTGGTGGCCTTTCTTGTGCCCAGGCGCCGAAGCCAATCAGAAAGGCAAAACTTAAAATAACAATTTGCGCATACATTCGTTTAAACATTCTATACCTCCTTTAATTACTTATTCTTTAATTTTTAAGAGTAGTACCTCGCCTATTATTTGTCCGATAAAGCCTTCTGATTTCGTCTGCTTTTAATTGGACCGGTGTATTTTAACAGGCGATAGCATTTACAGTTTGATAATATTTAAAAAGAAAACATCGTTCTCACGAATCTCCAGTTCTTTCAAAAACGGAACTCCATTTTTTATAGTAATGATCTCTTTGAATACCGGAGAACCATCATTTTGCTTTTTTATCTGCTCAACCTGTTGCTTTGAAAGTTGCTGAGGCTTTCCCATATCGAGATAAGTGGAGTAAGCATCGTTGCTGCGATAACCAACACGATAAACTTCAAGCGCATAATTTCCATTGGGAACGTTTGCAATATTGATCTTTAATTTTCCTTTCGACTTTGATGGAAGATCACGTATAAAATACTGCTGGTTATTGGTGGAATCAGAAAGAGTATATGTATAATCCCAAACCAGGGCCTGGATGTTGCCTGATGAATCTTTACACACCCATGAGGCGGCATCTTTATTTACCAATTCAATATTTCCTAACTGATTCAAAAACTGGTATGAATAAAATACCGGCTTGTTAATGTCTTGTATGCTCAACATTCCAAAGCCTCCGTGAAAAGGTTCAAAGCGAGGACCAGGTTCTTCAAAAATATCAGTGAACACCCAATATGACATGGAGTTGGCAGCTCTACCTACCTGTTTCAATTTTTGAAGAACATACGCCGCTTCATGATAGCTATCATGGATCGGGTCTGCAGGTGTATAAGATGCACTCCACTCGGTGTAATGCAATTCCAGATTTGGAATGGGTGAAGTTGCAATTTCTTTTCTTGATTGAAGTACATCGCCGCTAACTGCAAATTCTTCCTTGGCAAGCACAGTTCCTGAATTTCCATATTCATCGAGGAACCCTTGATTCACTCCGTAAGAATGAGTGCTAACAAAATCAATAGGCACATTGTTCTTTGAACAATAATCAATCATTTCAGTTTCCCATGCTGCACCTGCGGTACCCGGCCCACCCACACGATATTCCTTGTTCACACTTTTAACGGCTTGTGCTGCGTATTTATAAAGCTTAAAATAATCTTGTTGTGTTCCTGTCCAAAAACCAGGAGAAAGGTTAGGTTCGTTCCACACTTCAAAATACCAGGTCTTTACTTCGTCTGCTCCGTAACGTTCGGTAAAATGCTCTGTTAGATTTTTTATCAGGTCTGCCCACTTTTCATGGCTCTTTGGTGGTGTTACATTTCCTTTCCACCAAAAAATTGTTTGAGGCCCGCCGGCAAGTGCATTAGGCATGAATCCCAGTTCAACAAAAGGTTTCATTCCTATACTTTGCAAAAAATCAAAGAGGACATCAACATACATGTAATTGTACACAGGGTTTCCTTTGCTGTCTTCTTTATAAACAGCCATGTCATCTGTCAGCAAACCATGCATGCGGATGTATTTAAAACCACATTCTTTTTTTACATAAGCCAGTTGTTGTTGCCAGTCGGCTCTTAATCCTTCATTCGCCCTTCCCGCACCAACACACTCTTTAAAAAAAGTATTCAGTGTGCTTGCTGATTTAGTGAAGTCAACATTTATCACACGTTGCTGAACGGAAGGCTTATTTTGTTTTGAGTTTTGGGCAATCAGGTTTTCCGATATGGAAGAAAGCAAGATTGCCAACAGAAATACAGTTTTTTTCATTTGCTAAACATTTTTATTTGCCTTGCAAAGAACTGAGGCGCTCCTTAGTCCCTTGAAGGAATAAACGTAAATCTCCTTTTCAGTTGTAGAAATGGTTTTTCAAAAAATCTATATGACAATAATGATATAATTACAGTAGCAAGGAAAGCGATAATAAAGCCAACATTGTTTCTCCATTCATACAAACCAATCATTGCACTGAAAGACGCCAGTTCTTCTTTAAATATTTGATAAACCAACCAAAACATTGTGATATGAAATATGTACATGCCATAAGATATGCGACCGAGATATACCAACGCAGGTGGCATATATTTTAACGAAGCGCCGTACAATGACAGAAAAAACATTACTACTCCTACCAGTATCAATAACCAGCCACAAATGGCCTGTGAAATAGTTGAAAGGTGTGGAGCATCTGCATGAATTCCACAGACAATTGAGGCCAACAACCAACATACCAGTCCTGCCATAAATATTACAATCCGGGGGACTGTGGGCCATTTTGGTTGCCAGCTCTTTAAATAAATGGAGAGAAGAATTCCTGCTGCAAAAAATTGGAAATGTACAAAGCTATTTGTCCACTGGCCACTAAACCCTTCTGTAGGTTTTAAGGCATAATAAATAATAGTTGCGTAAGCAAGCAGCAATGAGAGTAATGAAAAAATCTTCAGTCCTTTTTTGCCTGCATAAAAAACTATTAATGGAAGTGAAATGTAAAGTTGTTCTTCAACAGAAATGCTCCAAAGCGGATTAATAGGATAAGACGACAGCCATTCATTAAAACTAATATACCAGTTGCCGGAAAACAAACTGAATGCAAATTGAGTTCCGGGTGAAATTTGTCCGAATTTGTCCGAAAACTGTGTGACTAATACCATTCCAAAGAAGAAGGTAAAATACAATGGCCAAATACGAAGAATGCGTCTAATGTAGAAAGATTTGACACTAATTTTTCCGAATTGGTCTTGTTCCTTGGTAAGTAATTCCGTAATTAAAAATGCACTAAGAAAAAAGAAGAGTGGCACTCCAAAAACTCCAACCAAACTAATATGGTGCCCCCAATAATATTGCACAGGGTCAATAGGCGCAAGATCCATTCGGTGTGTGAAAAACACAAATAAAAATGCACAAAGGCGAAGCAAGTCTAACTCGGGTTTATAATATCTTATTGGGGTCATAAGGCAGTTTGCTACAGGGTTCAAGGCGATCTACTTCCATTCTATTTTAAACACAATCGCAATATCATTTGGAATCATTTTTGGCTTTTCAATTATCAAAGCGCCTGCCTCTTGTTTCCAGGAAAGCTTTTCCTTGCTTCCAAGCACCGAGATTTTTTTAATTTTTAATGCATTATTATTTTTTCCTAAGGATCTTATACGCACATCTTCCGCCGGAACACCAAGCACGGTTGCGTAAATGATATTTCCTTTTTGGTTAAAGCGGATATCTTTTTCTGATAACTGCACTTTACCTTCATTAAAACCCGATCCACTTAGGGGATTAGAAGAATCTGCTGAAAGCCCCTCGCCATAAATCTTCCACGGACGTGTATCAAAAATGCTTTCTTTGTTAACGTCCATCCATGCTGTTATATCCTCTAATATTTTTATCTCTTTCTCATCTATCGAACCATCGCCGCGAACCGGGATGTTCAGCAACAGGTTGCCGTTTTTGCTGACAATGTCTACGAGCATGCGGATAACGGTTGCTGCCGATTTGTAACGGTTTTGGTCGTACACAGCCCTGTCGTAATGCCACTCCCCGATGCAAGTGCATGTTTGCCAGGGTAAAGCCTGGAGTTTGTCAGGCGCCCCGCGTTCCACATCCCAAACCATGCATTTTTTTTGTTCATCGGTAAGCACTTTGCCAAAAAGCACCGCTTCCAATTTTCCGTTATGCGTTGCCATGTTATGATTGTAATAATGCGCAGCAATCTTTAAACCGGCGTCGCTTACAGGGTAAAGAGGAAGACCTGAATCATCAAAATAAAGCAGGTCAGGGTTATATTGATTGATCAGATCCATTGTACGGTTGTAGAACTTTTCGCAATATTGCTGTGAAGGAATTGAAGCGCCGTTCTGCCAATACCACTGATTCCACAAAGATTTAATATTTTCGCTGCCTTCACTTAGGTTGTGGTTTTGTGCATACAATTCTTGCGGGTCAAGCCCGTCCCACCATTTTCCTTTGCCATCGGCCACTGTGAGTTTTCCATCGTAGGGAATGCCGGCTAACGGTCCGTTTTTATCTGATCGCTGAGCCGTTTCAAACCACGTCCATGCATGCGCAGCATGCACACTTAATCCAAAGGGAAGCTGGTATTTTTTAGCTGCTTTTGCCCAGGCGGCAACAATATCTTTTTTGGGACCGACACGAACTGAATTCCATTCATGGTATTTACTGTCCCACAAATCAAGATTGTCATGGTGATTGGCCATGGCAAAGAAATACTGTGCACCTGTACGTTTATAGAGTGCTACCAGTTTTTCCGGATCCCAGTTTTGAGCTTTCCAGTCATTGATCACTTCTTTAAACCCGGCCTTTGAGGGATGTCCGTAATGAGCCACATGCCATTTATAGGGCTCACTGCCCTCATCATACATAAACCTGCCATACCAATCGCCTTGTTCGGGTTGACACTGCGGCCCCCAGTGTGCCCATATACCGAACTTTGCATTCCGAAACCATTCGGGCGCTTTATACTCCTTCAAAGACTGCCATTCAGGTTTAAATTTCCCTTGCTCAACAGGTTCCTTATTGTCCTTTACAGGAGAAGGATAATTTTCCTGGGCCAGGAGTGAATGACAAAACAGGATACAAACAGCTACAATTATTTTCGCTTTCATATTTTTCTCTTAAGAATTATTATATTAATGGTTGAACTCTGGTTTTATTTTTGCGTGATGCCTTTCCAATCATCCGTTCTGAAAGGGATAGCAGGCAAGCCTTCAGCATTTACGAGGTTACATGCCGGGTTATCGGCCCAGGCATAGCGCACTGCTACAGGATCGGCGACTATATCAGAATAAACAACAACTTCATTTCCTTCAATAATTGCTTTTGCCCAATAAAATTGTTTGTCTTTGCCTGCAATGGCAAAGCCGGTCACTTCTTTTCCATCTTTTGTTGAAAGACCTGAAGCTGTTTTGGAAAAACCGATCCGGATACGGTTCCCATCTTTCCGGAAATTTTTATATACAGGACCCGTTGCGATACAATCTTTTTTGTACACCATTTTATTGGCAATCAATGCCAGCCGGCGGCCGACCTCCTGCTTATTTTTCGGATGAATATCATTCGCTTCACCAATATCTATGATGCAAGCCATCCCTGTGTTAGGCTGTGATAATGTCAGCGTTTGCGCTTCCCTCAATTCGGCCCAGTCACTTTCGGCAGGAAGTGGTTGTACTTTTTTGAAATTAGCCAACTGGGCATATAAAAACGGAAGCTTACCCTGCTTCCAGCGTTGCCGCCAGTCTGTGATCAACATGGGAAATAATTTTCTGTAATTGTAGGCTGCCTGAGCATTCGCTTCCCCCTGGTACCAAAGAAATCCTTTGATGCCATAAGGAATCAGCGGGCTGATCATGGCATTGAAGAGCACAGTCGGGTAATACTGGTAGTTGAGTATTTTCGGAAAAGCGGTTTCAAGGCCTTTTTGATACAACCATTTCCCGGCTAAAGAAATTTTAGAAGCACCATCGGTAATATAAATGTCATCAGCCGGAGGATTCAAACCACCACCGCCCCACAGCATGGCTACCCTGACAGCAATAGTAATTTCTCCACGTTGCACCAAACGAGCCGGAATAGTAAAAGAATGAGTGGCATTGGAATTCCAGATATTCTTACAGATCTCCTGTCCATTGAAATACAATGAATAGTTCATCTCCGGATGGCCCAGGTTCAATGTCAAATCTTTTCCCGCAAAAGATTCAGGTAACGTGATTTTTTTCCGTAACCAAACCATCCCTTCATAATTTCCAATTCCAAAATCCTTTAACACATTGGGCATTTCAATACCAGTCCAGTCAGCATCGTTATATTCCGGAGCCGGAAATATTTTATCAGCATTATTCTGCGGATTTAAAACAATATGCCAAATGCGTATCCAGTTCAAACTATCGGCTACAAGATCTTCCGGATCAAGATGAAGCGTATCATTACTGAGTGTACTTGCTCTGCTAATGGGTGATGTAAGCAACATGTCGCGGCTCGTCCAGGCTTCCACTGGCGTTCCGCCCCAGGCGCTTTGAATAATGCCAACGGGAACATGTTGATCACCGTGCAGTTTACGCGCAAAATAATAAGCAACTGCCGAGAACTCCTTTACATTTGCGGTATCACAAACTTTCCATTTACCGGCCTGGATATCGGATTGAGGCGATAATTTTTTGTCATGCTCAACAACCAAAAAACGTATTTGTGGAGCATTGGCATTTTCTATTTCCTTCCGTGCATCCTGGGCCTGCTGCACCTGCCATTCCATATTGGATTGGCCCGAAGCCAGCCAGACATCCCCGATGAGAATGCCTTTTAGCCTGATTGAAGCATCCGGTTTACCTGATTCAATAATTTCAAGCTCATAGGGGCCACCGGCTTTGAACTTTGGAAAACGGACCGTCCATTTTCCTTCCTGATTCGCTTTTGCAGTGGTACGCACCGGTCCCAGTTTTGCAGTGATAAGCGCTCCCGGAGCCGCCTTTCCCCAAACAGGGATCTGGATATCTCTTTGCAAAACCATGTTGTCGCCAAATACTTTAGGTAAAGTGATTTGAGCAGAACACATCGACTGGAGAAAGAATATTGCCGAAACAACGGCCAATATCTTTTTATTTGTTTTCATATTTATTCCCGCTTTATACATTCGTTGCTATATCAATTATTGGACAGTAATTTTCAGTGTCTGAGCAATATTGCCTGAAGAGTTGCCCAATTGCAGGATATAGTCTCCTGCCTCAACATTCCAGTCCTTTTTTGATTCGTCGTAGAAAGCGAGATCAGCAACCTTCACATTTAACGTTACCGTCTTTGTCACTCCAGGTTGGAGAAATACTTTTTCAAAGGCTTTGAGTTCTTTGGCAGGACGCAATACCGTAGCCACGGGATCACTCACATACAACTGGGCGACTTCTGCACCATATCGTGTACCTGTGTTCTTCACGGTAAATTGCACATGGATGACTTCATCTTTTCCATAAGTTGCCTTGTCTGTTGCAAGAGCACCCAACTCAAAACTGGTATAAGAAAGCCCATGTCCGAAGGGGAACTGTGGCGCAATTTTCTTTGTATCAAACCAGCGGTAACCCACTAGGATACCTTCTTCATAGTTTACTTTCAGGTCTCTGCCAGGGAAGTTGCCCAAAGCATGGGCGGGTGATTGTTCCAGGGAAACAGGCAGCGTGAAGGGCATTTTTCCGGAAGGATTCACTTTGCCGCTCAACACATCAGCCACCGCGTTTCCTGCTTCCATGCCCCCATACCATGCCCACACAATGGAAGGCACCCGGTTAACAATACCGCCCAGTTCCACAGGAGAACCGGCAATGATCACAACTACTGTATTTGGATTGACCTTGGCCACCTCGCGGATCAAAGTCTCTTGTCCATAAGGCAACCGCATATGTTGTCTGTCGAATGATTCGGTATCAAAATCGTGGTTCAATCCTGCGAAAATGATGGCGACTTCTGATTTTTTAGCAGCTTCAACCGCTTCATTAATTAACTTCCAATCCACTTTATCGGTGTTGGACTGCCCTGAATTGCTTCCCTCTTTAAAAATGGATTGTTTTTCGTATCCCTGGGCGAAGTTGATCTGAACACTGTTTCCGAATTTCTTCTGGAGCGCTTCCAGCGGCGTTACCTCGTATAAAGCTTTGATTTCTGAGCTCAGACCGCCGTTGCAATGTTTACGGGTAGCATTATCACCAATCACAGCCACCGATTTTAAGGTGTTGAAATTCAGCGGAAGCAGGTTATCGTTATTTTGTAGTAATACGGCCGCTTCAGCAGCAGAATTGTATGCAGCTTGCTGGTGCGCCGGCGTATTCATAACTCCTTTCTCGCGAGACTTGTCGCCCAGAACTTTGGTCTGCATCATCACACGAAGCACATTAGCTACTTTCTCATCTACTACCGACATGGGCACTTTCCCTTCCTCAACTGCCTGAACCAACGGATTGGCAAAATACCATTGATCATAATCCTTAATATCGGTTCCCATTTCCAGGTCCAGGCCCGCCAAAGCGGCCTTGACTGTGCTGTGGGCCGCATCCCAGTCTGTCATCAGTACGCCTTTGAAGCCAAACTCCTTGCGGAGAATCTGGCGGTTGAGGTATTCGTTCTCAGAACACCAGTCACCACGGAACTTATTGTAAGCAGCCATCACCGTCAAGACTCCCCCTTCCACAATGGCTGATTTGAAACCGGGCAAATAAATCTCCCGTAAGGCACGTTCACTCATTAAGACATTTACAGTTCCCCGGTTTTCTTCCTGGTTATTGGCCAGCCAATGCTTCACACTTCCAGCAACGTCTTTTGATTGCAGCGCCTTGATGTATGGAACAGCCATTCTTGAAATCAGAACAGGATCCTCGCTGAGGTATTCGAAGTTTCGACCACACAACGGAGAGCGGATGATGTTAACGCCCGGACCTAATAAAATATCTTTTCTGCGAAAGCGGGCTTCTTCACCTAACACAAGCCCACGCTCATAAGCGAGGGCGGGGTTCCAGCTGGCAGCAAGTGCCGTGCCCGGGGGAAAACAGGTGGCGGAATCATTCGTCCATCCGGAATAACCCCAATCATGCCTGTTTATTTCTGCCCGAACCCCATGCGGTCCATCAGACAACGCCCATTCGGGAATGCCAAGTCTTTTAACCCCCGATACATAAAACTTAGAGTTTGCATGCAGCAGCCCAACCTTTTCCCTGAGCGTCATCTTTTTTATTAAGGAGTGAATTTTTTGCTCCTGGATCGTCTCTTGTGTAATAGCTTTCTGAGCATGAACCGCACCAGTGTTCAGAAATACCAGTGCAAGTAGTTTAATAAGGTTCCTCCTGATCTTCATTATTTGTTTATTTTTTGTAGTTGTATTGAAGCTGTAAAACTATCCTGACGCAGATTGATTGAGGTGCATCATTTGTAAATGATTGAGGTATGAAATGTTTCAACCGGCTTGATTTTAAATAATTTTAACACAAGCAGAAGGCCTATATAACTTTAATGACCACCTCATTATGATCATTGGCTCCAACAAAAAAGCCTTGAGCTTTCAAAGAAAAATTTGAAAGCTCAAGGCTTAAAAGGAATGTAACTTTCTATTCTAGTTCACTTTAATCACCTTAAATGATTTCAACCAGTTCACCCCATGTACCTGAACTACATACATACCTGGTTTCAGGGAAGTTCCCATAGTCATGAAGTTTGAAACTGCTGAATGCTCTATAGTTTCCACCTGCTTGCCCATCATGTCAGAAATTGTAATGCGTAATACATCATCAGGGTTGCCAACTTTAAGACTAAAACTGGATGAGAATGGATTTGGATATAACTCTATCTGAGATTTTGGTTCGCTGGATGATGTAATGTCAGTTGTCTTTTGAATATTTGCCAAAGTGCTTTGGGTATTTGCCAAAGTGTTTATCGTCCAAACCTGATTATTATTACTGCTTTTTTTCCATTGACCTAAATCTGAACCATCGGCTGTTCTACCCAGACCATCTATATATTGCCCGGTAGCACGGTTTTTAAACTTCATGTCAGTGCCTGTAGGTACCTGCAACCATTCCTGGTTCGGACTAGTGCTGGCAACTTTTTGAACTACAACTGCACCATTGTTTGTACTGCCATTGCCATCAAGGTATAAGCTTGAAGCACGGTTTTTAATTTTCACATAACTTCCTACAGACTCTATAACCCATTGCTGTGCCTCACTGCCGCTGTTACTCCACTGACCTGCGTTAGATCCGTCAGTGTTTCTGGACATACCGTCAATCAGCAAACCGGTAGCCTTGTTAGTAATTGTAACATAGGTAACCGGGGCCGGGGTTGTTGTGGCTTTAACCAGCAGAATGGCCGTAGTAGAGAGTGCCGGTACAGTTAGGGTGAGTGAATTTGAATTTACCGCTACTGTGCTTTCTTTCAGTGCATTTTGCGTATGCGATACAAAGGTCTCTGTTGACGGCAATGATGACAACTGCAATGTTTTGTAATTGCCATTGGCAACATTGAAGTTGCTTAAATTGATGGTAGCCGTGCGGGAAGCGCTCATGTCACGATTCACCAGTATCACCGTTAAAGAGTCGGCATTCTCATTTATGGAGGAGTATGCAGATACCGTATTCTCCAAAGAAGAAGTACTTAAAACACTATATTTTTTTGCATTCCTGCTAAAGAGGTGCAATGTTTCCCACATGCCGGTAGCCCAGTTCCATGGTGAAAATAATTCAACGCCATTGTTTGCAAATGTACCCAGATGCGAAGCATAGATAACCGATTCAAGATTTGGATTGCTACTTGACATGGTACCCCATTCACTTACGCCCGCTGTTATGCCATGGTTTGCACCAAAATGTTCGTTCAACCAGCCGTCGATGCGCTTGAAAATATATTGTTTGGTAAGGGAGGGATCCCATCCGCCGGTACTTGTTCTAATACCGTTTGAACCAGGATAATCATAGGTCGTATCATAGTAAATCCGGTGTCCTTGCAGTGCCGCAGCATCATCATTATTATACCAGGGGTAATTGTGAATATCTAATACATCTACCAGTTTGATACCGGTTGCCTTATACTCATCGCCAAGGCGTTTGATGAAATACTCAATCCAGGAATAATACCGGCCATTGATGTATATACTTTCATTTGACCATTTGTACCACTGCCATTCAGAGGTGGCAACAGGTCCACAAAGTTTGATGCCAGGATATAGAGCTATCGCTTTTTTCGCTAATTCTATGTAGCGATCCATGAATGCAGAGGCAGAGATCAACGTTGGCATAGCATAATCATGCGTACCATTCCATATATCTACCTCGTTATCCATATTCCAGTATACGAACTGGTTTTTGTTGAGCCCTAAGCCGCCGGCTCCAAACCAATGGTTCAGGATTCCTACGGAAGAATCGGCTGGCCATGGCTGTGTAAACAAAGTCATGTCTCCATCCACCAAAGCCTTAGTGCCGCCGTTTGGATCAGGTGTACCGCCGCCGGCTAAATTCTGACCGACACCGGACCAATACTGCGATTGGTTGTATGCCCAGTCGTTGAAGTTGTTGTTGGTGTTGGATGCTACTCTGCCTAATAACTGAAAAGCAAACATGCCCTGCATGTCTGGAAAATTGGAAGCAACATTTTGTGCCATGGCATCCCAGTCAACACTGTAAACATTGTTGTACCAATCGGGATGTACCGTAATTTTTTTACGCCAGTTGTAACCTGTTGCATTATTGCCACCGTTCATCCTGGTAAAACGCAAACCTGCGTCTTTATAAAATTGTAACGGCTTGTCAAACCAATCGTTCTTGCCATATATGTATGGTGAAATCAAACGCTTGTTCTGCGTTGCATTTACTGAAATATTTACGTTCTGTGCAAAGGCTGTATAAAGCGTCATATGGCACAACAACAGCAAGATGATTTTTTTAATCATTTCTTTTGTTTTTTTTAAATGTTTGCAATCGGATTATAGTTATTAAATCTCCTGGAAATGAGTGGCCAATTACATTTCCCGGAAATTTCAAAACTCCTGTTTTAGGTAGGATCGTAAGGCAGGTGTGCGCAAAGAACACATCATGTAAAAACCGGATCGCTAAAAAAAACAATCCTGTCTTTTGTCTGGAGGCAGTATGGAGGAGGTGCTGCCCGTAAGGCATTAAAAACGGAGGTACACAAGAAGTGAAGCAGGTACAGTTGGGTTTTCATATGTAGCAATCTTTCGGTTAAAATAATGCAGTAAAGCTATTCCTGTATTGTTTGGAATAAGGGAGTCAAATGTTGCAGACTATGGCATAAAATGTTGCAAAGAGGTGGTTGTCAATAGGGCATAACACTTATATACAGCTGTAAAATGTTATATGATAACCTATTTTAAGGGTATTGTTGTTACTGTTTCAGTGGCCGTTGGCAACTGAAACAGTATGTATTACGGATCACTCACTCCAAACCAATACGCCGGCAGGTTTCAATTCTTTTTCACCAACATGGATCTTAGCTTTAGCTGGTAAATTCATTGTATAATTTTCGGAAGAATAGTTTACAGCAATATTGAAGCCGTCACGCCAGTAGACGTACACTCCTTTCGGATAATCTTCTGTGGTTGCACCTGTTCCTTGATACGTATTTCGCAATACATCTTTTTCAAGTTTCGAATCATCGGTATCCACGCCAATATAGGTTACAGTGCCTTTGCCCACCTTGTGTCTTACCACGGCAGCTTTGCCTTTATAGAACTGGTTATCATAAGTGGCCAATACTTCCGTGTTGTTACCAGGTTCCAGCAAATCAGCCCAATTGTTCCACTTGTAATGTGCTGAATTCATTTGCACATCCCCGTTAGCATAAGCCGAAAGCATATCCGTTGCCCTAATATGAGCCCCGATCAGCCCTGATATTGGAACGGCGGGTTCTGCTTCCCAGAAATGCCCCAGACGATTCTTTGTGGCCGTACGGCAGGTAATAATCAAATGCCCTCCTTTGGTCACATAATGCTCCCATTTCTTCACTAAAGCAGAATCGGCCATTTCGTAAGCAGGCACAATCAAAAATTTGTATTTGGAAAAATCCGCTGATTCAGAGATAATGTCTGTCGGAGCGCCCAGGGATTTTGTCAATTCCATGAACTTAACAGGATAGTTCCAGGCATCCCATTGCCAGGTTTGTTTTTGCCTGTCAATCGTCCAGTAATTTTCGAGGTCCCAAAGGATGGCCGTAGATCTGGCTGCGATTTTTTCCGGCATTTTGACACCTGGCTTATATTGTTTACGCAGTTCTTTTATTTCCTTCATAAACTGCATGTAATCCTCACCTCCCGGCGATGGGGTTACCCCGTCCGTCAGCATAATGCCGGCATGATACTGCTCGGAGCCGTACAAAATCTGGCGGAAACGGTAAGAACATGCCAGTTTGCCACCTGCCGCAAAGGTGTGGTACAGCCACATACGTACAGTACCCGGCATAAGAAGAGGATTGTAACCACCCCAGTTAACCGGGCCTGGTTGTATTTCCATCACCCCCGATACACCACCGACTGATTTGTAATACTCAGAAGCAAACAGGATTGGTTTGCTGTCTCCCAGTCTGAACCCCTGTTCGCCTATGTTGTCGCTGCCACCATTGGGATAGGCTGTATAGGCAGCAAAGTCAAGCTTTTTGGTTCGTCTTGCGTCAGCACCAGGTGAGATGGCTGTGTAGTTGGTGGTAATGTATTGGTCTTCGAAAATATATTTTCGTAATATGCCGGCCTGAATGTCCAGAAAATCGGCCTGGCTATCTGCCAGATACCTTTTAAAATCGAGTAATGCATGGGGGTTATTTCCCCACCATCCTACCAAACTGGTATTAGGGATGATCACCTCCTCGAAGCTATTGAACCACTGGCTCCAAAAAGCTGCTCCCCAAGCCAGATTCAAAGCATCAACAGTTTTATACTTGTTCTTTAACCACGCTCTGAAAGCTTCCTGTGATGAAGGACTATAATCAGGGATTGCCGGCGGCTCATTATCGATTTGCCAGCCTGTCACATGTTCATTTTGCCCGTATCGTTTTGCTATTTCCGTTACGATCCTTTCAACAAACATGCGGTATTTGGGGTTTGTGATAGAACCTAAGCCTCGTGTACCATTTTCACCACGGATATAATTGCCGTCCATTCTATAGGTTTCGGGATAGTTCACACGCATCCATGCCGGAGGAGTGGCCGAAGGCGTACACATCACAACCTTCAGGTTATATTTAATACAGAGGTTCACAACTTTGTCCAACCAGGCAAAATCATACTTTCCTTCTATGGGTTCCATTTTAAACCAGGCAAATTCGGCCAGGTGTACAAACTCAAAACCCATGTTGCTTATCTTCTTAATATCCCGTTCCCACTGATTTTCATTCCAATGTTCGGGATAATAATAAATACCTGTTGTGATCAATTCCTTTTCAGGAAAAAACCGGTTGAATGCCTGAGATCTTGCTGTGAACCCTGTAAACATCAGAATTGCACAGAGTACTGATATCCTGATCATCGCTATCTATTTGTAATTTTTCCGGGAATTGTTTTGATGTTTAATGTGGCCTCAGATAACGCTGGTGATGTAACTGTCAGTTTAATATCACCTGTACTGTGGGTACTTTTAATTACGACCAATGCACGTCCGCGCCATGCTTTTCTTGTATTGCCAACATATTGGTCATGATCTTTCAAATCAGCATTATCTACGCCTGCAATCACACCAGGTCCATCAATTTTAAAATGAAGGCGGTTTGCTGCATTCGGTTGAAAGATGCCGTCCTTGTCAGTTATTTCAACTATAACATAAGAAAGATCTGATCCATTGGCTGATATTTCTTTCCGGTCGGCAGTCAGTTCTATTTTTGCAGCGTCGCCGGAAGTTTGCAGTATGGTTGATTCAATTTCCTTGTCATTTTGAACACCAACCGCTTTGAGTTGCCCGGGCGAATAGGGTACTGTAAATGTAGCTTTATATTCCTGCTCTTCGGTGGTTGCCTTTTCACCAATAAGTTTATTATCCAGGTAAAGTCTGGTTTTGGGATATTTTGAATACACTTCTACCTGGATCGTCTTCCCTTCAAATCCGGGCCAGGTCCAACTATCCCAGGTGGGCCAAACCGACCACCATGTTTCTTTGATTTCAAGAGGGTCTGGTTCGGGTTCGCGAACAGCCATATAAAGCTTCTCTGTATTGTTATACAGCAGGCTTCTGTAATGTGATATAGGCTTTCTCCAGCCAATCAAATCAATATCGCCACAGTATGCCCCATGCCAGGGAAAAAAATCATGCTCCCAATGCTGTCCTGGTACATCACCCGAATAATACCAACGGCCGATCCCTGATTCACCCAAATAATCCATAGCTGTCCACACAAAATCTCCAATTACATAACTATTGTTTTGTACCAGCTTCCAGTTAGCAAAAGCATCCCTCGGGTAGGATTCTGTGTGAACAATGATCCGCGAAGGCACCCGCTTATGGTCATCTGGTGCGCTATGCAAATGATAATTATAACCAGCGACATCATGGGCAGCGAAGAGCGGATCAAAAACGGACCAATCCTTATCGTTCACTACAACAGCCGATGTGATGGGACGTGTTGTATCTAATTCCTGTATAGCTTTTGCAAGCATTGTAGCGGTCTGCACAGCCTCCGGACTTCCGCGCTCTACTATTTCATTGCCGATGCTCCACATTACAATAGATGGATGATTGCGGTCGCGCAAAACCATAGTTTCTAAATCTCGCTTCCAATAGCTGTCAAAATACTTAGCATAGTCGTTATTGTTTTTACCGATTTTCCAGCAATCAAACGATTCATCCATGACCAGCAGGCCTAATCTGTCACATGCATTTAAAAAAGTTTCAGAAGGAGGATTGTGTGAAGTCCTTACCGCATTGAACCCGGCAGTTTTAAGCAACTCCACCTTGCGTTCCTCGGCACGATCAAAAGCAGCTGCACCCAAACAACCATTATCGTGATGCACACAGCCTCCGTTTATTTTTACTGCTTTTCCGTTTAGTTGAAAACCATTTTCCACAGTAAATTTTATAGAACGTATACCAAAATTGGTTTTAGTTTCGTCAATTACCTGATTATCTCTTAGTATCTGTGTCCGGGCCAGGTATAAATTAGGCGTTTCCGGTGTCCATAATACAGGATTCGACACGTTGATTACCTGCGTAACTTCTTTTACGCTGTTGGCAGGTAATGCTACCCTGGTTTGGTTGTCTACGACCTTTTTAGAATTTCCATTTGGTATCAGGGTTTTAAGTATAATGTTTTGAGGAAACCCTGTTTCGTTCTTTACTAATGTCTTTATTTGAACCGTAGCCCTTTTTGAAGACACATCAGGGGTTGTAATGGATACGCCCCAATTAGCTACATGTACAGGGTCAGTAACCGTCATCCATACGTGGCGATAGATGCCGGAACCACTATACCACCGGCTGTTCATCTGTTGGGAATTATCCACCCTTAGAGCTATGACATTTTCATTGTTAAAATCCAAAAAAGGCGAGATATTATAACTAAATGATGAATAGCCATATGGATAAACACCCAGGGATTTTCCATTGATAAATACTTCAGCGTTCATGTAAACGCCTTCGAAATATATGGAAACATTCTTGTCCTTCCATTTATTGGGGGCTCTGAAAGTTTTCCGGTACCAGCCAGTACCTGCAGGAAAGTAACCGCCGCCATTCCCTGTTGGATTTTTAGGATGTATTTTGCCTTCAATACTCCAGTCGTGCGGCAAATCAAGGTTACGCCAACTCTTATCATTAAAATCCTTTGATCTGGCAGCAGCGGTATCTCCCAAAAAGAATTTCCAATTAGAATCAAATAACTGCTTTCGTTCAGTGTTTGCATGATCTTGAGCACTGCTAAAAATACTACAAGCCAAAAGCAGGAAGGCAGTTATAGATATTGTTCTAATAAATAAATGATGGTTGTTTGAACTAGTATGTATCATTTACAATTTGATAATATTCAAAAAGAAAACATCATTTTCACGAAGCTCCAGTTCTTTAATAACAGGTACTCTATTTTTTATAGTAATGATCTCTTTTGCAACGGGTGAACCATCGTTTTGCTTTTTAATCTGTTCCACCTGCTGTTTTGTGAGCTGTTGGGGCCGGCCCAAATCAATATAGCTTGTGTACGCATCATTGTTGCGGTAACCTACTTTATAAACTTCAAGAGCATAAATGCCATCAGGCACTCCGGTTATGTTGATCTTTAATTTTCCTTTCGATTTTGAAGGCAGATCCTGTATATAATATTTCTGATTGTGAACAGAATCACCGGGATGTGTGTTGGTGAAATCCCAAACCAATGCCTGGATGTTTCCGGATGAATCTTTGCAAATCCAGGAAGCGGAATCTTTATTTGCTAATTCGATATTTCCCAACCGGTTCATAAACTGGTAGGAGTAGAATACCGGCTTGTTGATACCCTGGGTGTTCAGCATGCCGAAGCCTCCGTGAAAAGGTTCAAAACGAGGACCCGGTTCTTCAAATATATCTGTGAATACCCAATACGACATGGAGTTGGCCGCATTACCCACCTGTTTCAATTTTTGCAGCACATAGGAAGCTTCGTGATAACTGTCATGAATCGGATCTGCGGGTGTATAGGATGCACTCCATTCAGTGTAATGCAATTCTAAATTTGGCATTGGTGAAGCCGCAATTTCTTTTCGTGATTGGAGCACATCACCGCTAACAGCAAATTCTTCTTTTGCGAGCACCGTTCCTCCTTGTCCGTATTCATCCAAAAATCCTTGCTTTACCCCATAGGCATGTGTGCTGATAAAATCAATAGGCACATTATTCTTTTGGCAATAATCAATCATCTCAGTTTCCCATGCTGCACCTGCGGTACCCGGCCCACCCACACGATATTCCTTGTTCACACTTTTAACGGCTTGTGCTGCGTATTTATAAAGCTTAAAATAATCTTGTTGTGTTCCTGTCCAAAAACCAGGTGAAAGGTTAGGCTCGTTCCACACTTCAAAATACCAGGTCTTTACTTCGTCTGCACCATAACGTTCGGTAAAATGTTCGGTAAGATTTTTGATCAGGGCGCCCCATTTTTCGTAATCCTTAGGAGGGGTTACATTACCTTTCCACCAAAAAATAGTTTGATTACCGCTTGCCAATGACCAGGGCATGAATCCCAGTTCAACAAAGGGTTTCATCCCGATGCTTTGCAAAAAATCAAACAGGGCATCCACGTACATGTAATTGTATACAGGATTTCCTTTGCTGTCTTCTTTGTAAACAGCCATGTCATCTGTCAGCAAACCATGCATGCGGATGTATTTGAAGCCGCATTCTTTTTTTACATAAGCCAATTGCTGTTGCCAGTCTGCTCTTAATCCTTCATTGGCCCTGCCGGCACCTACACACTCCTTAAACATGGTATTCAATGGGCCTGCAGTTTTACTGAAGTCAGCATTGATCACTCGCTCGTGAACAGCCTTGTTTTGTTTTGAAGTTCGACTTTGCTTAGAAGTCTGAGCAAATAATGTTGTTGAAATGGAAAAAGGCAGGATCGCAACTAACGTAAAGATTTTTTTCATCCTATTTATTCTTTAAAACAAATATTATTGTTAAATTTTTTTTTCTTAATCTAAAAATGAAGTAGGTAATAGCCGACACGGAAATACTAATCACACAAACTCCAATTGCTGCAATTCATAAATTCTTACGACCGCATCTTTAGAAATTTCCGGAAGAAGAATCATAAACCTTCCCATACTGGCCGGATTAGGATACAGGCTAATAGCATCCTCGATGGATCCTGTAGCGGCTAATGTCACGGTGACGGTAAAGGTCTGCGTGCTTTGACATCCTCCGCTATTGGTGTAGGTGGCCACATAGTTCCCTGCATGGCTGGCCTGGATATTTGTAATGAGTACTTCCATTGTAGTTGCAGAGAAATTATTCGGACCGGACCAGGACCACGATCCTCCTGTTGCAGGTTGGGGGCCAAACTTCACTGAATCACCTTGTGCTACTGAAGCATTGGCTGTCTGCTGCCAGGCTCCGCCATTAAGCTGTACGTTCGGCGTGATGGCAGTTGGCGTACAGGCAATAGTGTCCGGCCTCAACAGTTCAATCATTTTTTGTGCATAACGCTTTCCAAACTCTCTGTACGAGGCAGAACTAAAATGTGCTCCATCAGCTCCCAGGAGACCAGCAGATGAAATAACATGTGCATTGGTGATCAGCGACGGAAGCTTATTTACTTCCACATTGTGAGAACCACAACACGCATCCTTTGAAGCCAGCAGCTCACCTGCCAGGAAAGGTACATCGCCCAATTGAAGATCTGTCTTGAGGTTCTTTACCACATTTGCAACTTTGTTTTTCCACTCAGGATTGTTGGTGTTGGTTTCGCCCTGGTGGAACAGAATTCCTTTAATCACCCCTTCTTTTTGGGCAAGTTTCGCCACTTCTACCAGTCGGCCATAAGGATTACCACCATACGAGTTGATGATATCTTTCATCCATTGGGGCGCTGAGGCTACGTAGGAAGCGTAGTTGACTTTATCAAACAGACCTATGTCACACCCAGGAACTGCCACGGGCACTATGCCAATTTTAATTCCCGAGGGCAGTTCCTGGACCATGGTTCTGCCAAAGTAGTCCGAAATGCCGAGTCCAGTCCTGCAACGCACCAGGGGCGGGATGGCTGTTGTCCATTTTCCCAGCTGATGGGTGCGATCGTCAGTACAATTGACGGCACTCATTACTTTAAAACGTGCATCTACCCCAACTTTATCCTGGCTTTCAATTGCACCGGCGCCATCCATGTTCGATTGCCCAAATGCCAGGTAAATGTGAAAGTTAGGATCTTGTGCATGTGTAATCGCGGGATTGACCATCCAAAAAAGGACAAACAAAAATGAGAAGTAAGTTTTCATAACCTAAAAGAATTAATAAATGAATTTCCATTCATCAAACAGAAAATCCTTTCCATTAAATACAAAATAGATATTCGCCACTCCTTTATCTATTGTCCGTTCTATTTTCTTTGACAGAGTAGCCCATTCGTTCCCATCACATATAAGCGAAACAAGAGCTGGCCCTTTAAGACTATTTACATAAACATCTATTCTACCTTTTCCTTTCACCCTGGCTTCAAATTTTGCAGGAATCTGTTGGCTAAAATCGGCTCCACGCACCATGAGACATTGTTTATCTACTTTTCCTTTGGCCACCATATTGCCTGGATTACCAACCGCTTCGAACTGGACTTGCCCGGAAGTCCCCGCGGTGGTTTCTGCTTGCTGGAGAACGAATGGATTTAATGGGTTAAGTTGTGAAGTACCTTTAAAAGTTGCTTTGCCCATGTAAATATTCACATCCTTTTCATCCACCTGCACTTCATCGATACCTACATTACGAAAACCACCCTTAGTGCCAAAATAATCCTGTAAATACATGGCATGGTAAGCAATATAATATTTCCCTTTAAACTTGAAGAGGTGAGTGTGATTATTTGTATAAGGCCCAATATTATAATCACCAGGATTCTTAAGGTAATTATCGCGATACTTCCAACTATTCTGATCTAAGGGTGTTTTGCTGGTCATATAACACATACTGCATTGGGTTGGTTTGTCAACACCATAAGGCCATTCCGTACGAGGGTCCCAACTTGTATTATAGGTATAAACCCAGGTCCCATCGATAAAATTAAGGTCGCTTGCCTCAAAAAAATAGGGAGCAGGTATCTTGGCAACATTGCTCGCCAGGCTCTTCATATCTGTTCCTAACTTCACGATCCGGGAGTTATCCGGCAAATATTTTGTTTTAGGCGTTCCACCTCCAAAAGCCAGCCAGGCTGTACCTTGACCGTCGATAACAACTCCAGGATCGAATGGAGATTCGCAATCTACCCCGGGAACAGAACGGTCGACTAAGTTTTTTCCTAATGGATCACTCCACGGGCCAACTGGTGATGTGGAAGTAAGCATGGCTGTACCTACGCCACTATTGGAGTAATACAAATAGAAGTGCGTCTTACCATCTGCTTCCAGCCGGGATGCAATAGAAGGCGCCCATGAATTAAGAGTCCATGGTGAGAGTTTTGCGGTATTGATAATCCCATGATACGTCCAGTTCACCATATCATCGGTAGACATCATGACTAGTGAACGGATAAACCCGTAATGATTTTTCCCATCTTTTCCTACATTTTCATACTGTTGATAATCATTGGTAGCATACACATAGATCCTTCCATTGTGTTCTATAGCCGTTGGGTCGGCTGTAAACATAAAATCTAATAAAGGATTCGCATTATTGGAGGTGAGCTTCGGCGAAACGTTCGCGAATTTTGCTTCCAGGTCTTCATTAATCTCTTTCGGTTCATCCGCATTAACCTGAGCTGTTGTGTTTTTCGTGCATCCCAGAAGAGACATAGCAACCATTGCACTTACCAGCACTTTTTGTCTAAACATACTTTTATTTACTTTAATTCTCCCAGTCAATTTTAGAATTCGTGATCAAACGAAAATCATCGCATGTGAATAATCCGTTTTCTCTGGTTCCGTAAAATAATATGTTACTGTTTTAGGGATCTACGGCCAGGCATTTTGCGGATCCTGCGCCAAAGCTTCCACGCCAATAAATCCATTTTCCGACTCGTTAATCCACACCAGCAGCTGAACCCATTTATTGTTCGCGGCATCCCAGCGGTAAGCCCCGCCTACATCCGTGCAGCAATACCGATCGCCGGATGTTCGCCCCGGCCAATTTTCACGCAGTGAAAAGAGAACGCAGAGAAAATTCTCTCTGCGTCTCTGCGTAAACTCATTCCATAAAAAGTTTTATCTCTCGAATTTGTTGATTATTCTTAATTACCACCGGCTATAAGAGCATCAATCGTGCGTTGATCTTTTACGGTATTGTTTTGTCTGTCCAAAGCGCCGCCTGTATCCCACCAGAAAGGTTTTATGCCACGGGCCAAAGCTTCTTTAGTAGTAAAGGTTATCCAATAATCCACAGAGGCGTTATGCAAGGCCAGATCTTTGGGAACATTAGCGGAACCATTACGCCTGTAAGCGCCGTACTCACCCATAATAACCGGAATTCCTTTATCAACAAATTTTGTTTTCATCTTGTTGTAGTCAGCAATATGAGCGTCTTCTTCTCCGTACGTAGCATTACGTTCAGGTTCAATGGTTGAATGATACCCATTGCCCCAGTAGTAAGCCATTTTACCCCAGCTCACGTCTTCGTTCAGGAAACAAAACTGTGATGGCAAATAGTTATGCACTTCAACCATCAGGCGGTTGGCCGTCGGGTCTTTAGGAAGTGTGTTCATCAGGTCATATGTCAATGAAGAATTTGTATTTGGTCCTTGAACAATAAGAACGCGGTGGCTGTTTCTTCCACCTGTAGAACGAACAGCATTAACGCACGTCTGGTGGTATGATGCTAAGACTGCCATCTTCTCGGCATTATCAGCATTCGGTTCATTGGCGCTGGCAAACATGAGATGTTCGTCAAAATCACGCATAGCAGTTGCTATTTGCTCCCATAATGCTTTTTGTTTAGCATTGACAGAATCTTGCTTTGCTTTAGTGATGTTATTTTCCAGCCAGCCACCATCCCAGTGAATATTCAGCATCACATACAGGCCGTTATTCACACAATAACCAACAACTTCTTTTACCCTGTTCATCCAATCCGGATTTATGTGTGCAGTGGCTTTGTTATCAAGGTGAATATCCCATGCACAGGGTATGCGAATAGCAGTAAAACCTAATTGCTTTACAGCTTTTACATACGATTCGGTTATTTGAGGATTGCCCCAGCTTGTTTCTCCGCCGGTAGCTTCCAAGGTATTACCAATGTTCCATCCCAATTTGAATTTGGCAGCCAATTGAACAGCCGTGCTCATTCCTGTTGAATCAGGTGCTTTGGGGGATGTGTTGTAAGATGGATAGATCGTAGCTGGTTGCTTAACCGTAACTCTTCTTGCCTGCCCGTTCGAAGAGTTTACTGACAATATTGTAGAACGCGTAGTACCGGTTCCATTAGACGTTGCAGTTAACTGGATGGTACTGCTACCGCTATTGCCTGATGTTTTGCTTACTTGTAACCATGCTGAAGCAGCGTTGCTGATCGTCCATTGTGCATTTCCGTTAATTGTCAGGTCTGCTTTTCCACCTTCTGCAGGAAGAATAATTTCCGATGCAGAAGTAGAGAGTTCGGGAGTAACGGCATCATTCTTTTTTTTACAGCCGGTAAATACCAGTACTGCAAAAAGAAATCTGATCATTGTAGAAATCCTGGCATTTTTCATCCTTTTTTTTGTTTTCATAGTTTAAAAATCCTTTTGTTGATTAAGAGACCTGAAGGGATGGCCATTTTCATTGACCATCCCCAGGTCATCCTTTGCTCGCGTGAGAAACATCAATTTTGACTGCTATTTTATTTTTACTACTCGCACATTATCGAATGCACCATAAAAACCGGTTTTAGTTGCTGCCGTACCGTAATTATGCAGGTAAATCATGAGACTTGTTTTACCTGTACTTCCTATTAAATTAGCTAAGCTAGAAACCGAAGCACCTTTGCCCTCGCCCAGCGTTGGGTCTGCGGCACGGAAAGAAGACAAAGGAATAGTTACTGTTTGCCAACCTTTGGTCGAATAAGCTGCCGTTCCTGAAGCAGAAATTTGCCAGGGTTCATAGCGAGCTATATAGTTACTGGCAAAGCCGCTGACCAAGTTAAGCGTAGCGCCATTCCATGGACGGGCCACACTTATTTCAAATTTAATTGCCCAATTACCAACAGGGTCAGAAAGATTGGCTGCCGGCATCCATTGATTTTCGCCCATGTAAAACTGATAAGGGTTACCCCAACCTCCTGAGTTCCCATCACCAGCTTTCATGCTAGCTTTATCCATAAAAACAAACATACTGCTGTTTGAGCCCAATACTCCATCAAAGTCTGTTTTTACGGGAATCCAACCTCCATTATTTGCTGCATTATTTACAGCCAATGATGGACCAGCACCATCCCAGTTCCAACCAAAATAATTACCCCACTCTATATTCGCTAAAACACCGGTATTGCTTGATCGTGTATTTACATTATAAACAGTAGTTGCAGTACCGAATTGGGTGGTAATTGATACAGGCGCACTTGTTGAAAGGGAAGGCATTTTAAAACCAACAGAACTACCATCGGCGGATGATTGAAAAGAAGTGATGTCTGCTCCGCTAAAACTGAACGATTGAATACCTTTCAGGTAGGTACCGTAAACATACACCGAATCGCCAGCGGCTGCATTTTCGTTGGAAACACCGGTAATTGTGGGTGTCGCTACTATTTTGAAATCCACTGACCCCCCTTTTGTGGTTAGCAATACATGGTCAGTAGGTTGTTGTGCCGGCATAAGAAAACCTAGAGAAGTTCCATCAAAGTTTGATTTGAACGATGTTATGGAAGTGCCCGCATAAGAAAGACTCTCAACCAACACCAGGTCTGTACCATATAAAAAAACAGAATCTCCCGGATTGGCAAATACATCGGAAATGGCGGTAATAATTGGCGCACCAGGTCCTAATTTAAAAGCAAAGGTAGTGGAGCCGCCCGTTGTTGTATACTCTATCGTATACAGTTTGGTGGTATCAATTGATGAAAACATTATGGTCGGTATTTGCACTACTGCACTGTTCTGAGAAAACAAAGTGCCGTTAAAAGAAGCAGTTACACCATTAAATTTTATTTGAACTGCATTTTGCAAATTCTGGCCTGAAATAACCACCCATTGACCATCTGCTTCAAGGCTATTAAGAACGGTGTCATTCGGGCTAGCTTCATAACTCCTGATCTCAGAAATAACAGGAGGCATTTCAACAGTTTTTTTACAAGCCGATAATAATGCCACTATCATTATGAAAAGCGACAAATACAAGCGGTGATTTAATATTTTCTTCATAAATGTATATTATAACGTTATGGATTAATAATAGGGAACAGGCGGCTCAGCCAGGTTAGGATCGGCAGCCAGTTCGGCTGCAGGTATTTGCAATGTAAAGGATTCAATAGTAGCTGGTAGTACAGCTGTTCCAATAGGATCATCCGGAGTAGCTACTCCATTCTCATATTTGAATGTTACCCGCTGTTGGTCGTTGACCATCTTCACTGCTTTGGTGGGATTCCAGTAAGAAAGACGCACCAGGTCCAACCAGTATTGTCCTTCGAAAGCAAATTCAATTCTTCTTTCTTTAAGAATATCGTCCATGTTTATTGTTGTAAGCTCATCAACCCCCGCCCTTTTTCTCACTTCATTAAAATATTTCAGAGCCTCGGCATCGGAGGTACTTCCATTGTTTCCCAGAATAGCTTCAGCATAAATCAGATAAACATCTGCAAGACGAAGCAGTGCATCATGTTCAATAGATGCGGTAAATGTCATAGAGGGTGAATTGTTATCCTTTTCATTGCCGATAATATGCTTCTTCATACTTTGGCCAGTAGCCTTGTATCCACCTCCTGCTGCATTCAATTCAGGATAAAAGTCTCCATTTAGTGTAAATGAAGCTTTTCTTCTTACGCTATCCTTTGCATCATAATTCAGATACAAATCATAAGTAGGCGACAAAGAAAGCCACGCACCATTTTTTTGCGGGTTAATATCACTTGAGGGCGAATACGTGAGCAACAAATTGCCTTCTTGCCAACCAATGCTTGGGCCAGTAGCCCACTGAAGTGCAAATAATGCTTCCTCGTTATCATTGTATTGAGACTGGAACAGGTTATAATAATTATCCAACAACTTCAAACCACTCTGATTACAAACATTTCCTGCAAAATGTTTGGCGCTGTCTAAATACTTCTGATCACGTGTTCCATTGCCTCCCAGACCGGCCATAGTCAGGTAAACTTTTGCCAGCATGCCTTGAGCCGACCAGGTTGTAACTCTTCCTCTTTCGTCTGTGCGTGGTAAGCTTTTAACAGCAAAACTTAAATCATTCGCAATAAACTTATAAACATCAGCAACAACGTGACGTTTTACCAACGGGTCTTGAATAAGCTTGCTGTTATCTTCAATAATGGGCACTGCACCCCACAAACTAGCCAGATAATAATAAGCCATTCCGCGAATAAATTTTGCCTCTCCTATAGCCGCATTTTTATCCGCCTCACTAATGGATTTATCCGCCTTTTGTTCTATGGAGTTAATAACACCATTGCATTGGCCAATCAAAATGTATAGCCCTTTCCATCCACCATTTAATACACTATTCCCGGCAGTAACGGTGCGTGTATAAAGCTGCACCCAATCACCGTTCCATTGACGGTTGCAGTTTCCGCTTAATATATCTCCCAATGGCAAAAAGGCTTCGTGATGCCATATACCCCAGGGAGAACCACCATAAAGATTAGCGGTGGCTAACCTTAAATCTGATGTGGTTTTATAAAAGTTATCCGCACTTATTTGCGATTGCGAAGGCCGGTCAAGAAAGCTTTTCTTGCACGCTAAACAGGAGACAGCAACAAGCGCAATCAGTATAATCTTATTAATATGTTTCATGATCTCAAACTTTTTTATTTAGTTAAATTCAGGTTCGCTCCGAATGTAAATGTTCGTGGCTGAGGATAATATCCTCCGTCCCAGCCTGCCTGTAATGGATTCCAGGAGCCGACTTCAGGGTCCATACCTGAATAATTTGTTATGGTGAAAGCGTTTGTAACAGTTGCATAAACCCGGAGTGCATGTATATGTGCTTTGGATAATAACCGTTCAGGAAGCCTGTACCCCAGTGTAATGTTTTTGCACCTGATAAACGAACCATCTTCAATAAACAAGTCGGATGGGCGAAGATTTTCGGCCGTATTATCATTTCGCAAGCCGGTTATTTTTGTGTTGGGATTGGTCACGTAGGCATTTTTTACATCATCACGGGCTCCATTGGGATCGAGATACTCAATCCTGGCATAGTCTAAAACAGACTTGAAATAATTGGTATTATTCCGGGGATAGGTTTGCGAAATCGTCAACTGGTTGAACACTTTGTTTCCATAGCTTCCGCTAAGAAAAATGTTCAGGTCAAAATCTTTATAAGTAAAGGAGTTGTTGAAACCAAACTGAAACTTGGGTAAAGGAGATCCCAAAAACGTTTGGTCTCTTGCGTCAATGACACTATCTCCATTCAGGTCCTTGTATCTTCTATCACCATACCATATTCCACCACCATTAGGCGAAACAGTATAAGGCTTGCCGCTTTGGTCAACAGGCAGAAATGTAAAATCCTCAGGCTTTGCATAAACGCCATCGAATTGATAACCATAGAACGAACCGATGGACTGGCCTACCACTGTTTTTGCAAAAACATAGTTATTATAGGATTGGGATAAATTGGCTCCTGCATCACCTTTGCCTAAACTGATTACTTTATTTACGTTGTGTGAAACAGTAAAGTCGGTTCTCCAGGTCATATTTTTATTCCTGATATTGGTAGAGCTGATCCTGAAATCATATCCTTTATTGCTCATAGCACCAATATTGGCAATTGGCGCTTGCATAGCTCCGGGCGCCCAGCCTGTTGTGGTTCCGGATAACAAAGGCAAAGGCAGGCTCAACAACAGCCCGTCTGTTTGACGATCATAAATGTCAAAAGAAAAACTGAGTCTCCAGTTTAAAAATGTTCCATCAATCCCGGCATTGGAATATTTTGTTTTTTCCCATCTTATATCACGATTTGCCAGGTTTGATTGAAACTGCGCCGTGCCTGATAAACCATTATTTACAGTAGTAAGCATTGTTACAAACCTATTACCGGGTATGCCCTGGTTATTGGTAACACCGTAACCCAAACGCAGTTTTAAGTCGTTAACAAACTTTACATCTTTCAGAAACACTTCATTATTTAATCTCCATGCTAATGCGGCAGAGGAAGTAGTCACCCATTTGTTTCCGGGTGCAAAATTGGACGAACCATCACTGCGAACATTACCCGTTAACAAATACCTCTCGTTCCAGCCAAGATTCACACGGCCGAAATAGGATTCCTGGGCTGGTCCTGAACTTATTGAACCAGTGTTCGCAGCCGTATTGGCATCGCCACTGCTAACAGACGTCACATTATCAGAAGGGAAATTTTTTCTTGATGCCGACACACTTTCAGAAGTGTTTAGTTGTGATTCGTGCCCGGCTAATGCATTTACATTATACTTTCCAAACAAGCGGTTATAGGTAAAATAACTGCGAACCACAGTGTATGCACTCTCCGAGGAAGAAGCAGATGAAGAATTGACAGTATTTTTAGCCCTGCCAAAATCATATGTAGGGTTGAAAGTTTTTTGGTTGCTAAAATCAAAATTCCCCGACGCCTCATTCCTCCATGATAAATCCTTGGAAAACTGGATCTCGGCATACACATTTCCAAATAACTGGTTTCTTTTCCTGATATTCGTATTCAAAAGCGCAAGTCCAACAGGATTGGGAATAGGCACAACCCAACCGGCATCATTGGTGACACCACCCCAACTGCCATCCAAATTTCTTACAGCAACATCAGGTGTTAAACTCAGAGCATTAGAAATAACGCTTGAAGTAGTTGAATTAACATTCTCGTTAACATGTGCCAATTGAAGGCTGGTTCCGATCTTCAGCCAATCAGTTGTTTTATTATCTAAATTCAAACGAACCGAATACCTTTTGAAATCAGAACCAAGCGCAATGCCTTCCTGGTTGAAATAAGAAGTAGACAATAAATATTTGGTGCGGGCATCACCACCATTAACTGTAATGGAATGATTTTGCATTGGGGCGTTACGGAATAGTTCTGACTGCCAATCCGTACCCATTCCCAAATATTTGGGGTTTGCAAATTCCGGCCTGGCATCGAACCCCCACACAACGGCACGGTCGTTCAACAGCGTAGCGAGTTCCTGCAAATTAACGGTAGGAAGCTTTTTGGGTATTTGCTGGTAACCATAACTGCCATCGTACGAAATTGACGGAGCTGCAACCAAACCCCTTTTCGTAGTAATTACAATTACGCCATTGGTTGCCTGTGAACCATAAATAGCAGTTGCCGAAGCATCTTTTAATACGTCAATACTTTCAATTTCAGAAGGGTTGATGGTATTCAATGGATTGGAACCACTACCAGGATCACCTGGAGGTGGGATAATCACACCATCTATCACATACAATGGCGAATTATTTCCGGTGATTGAGGATACGCCACGAACCTGGATAGCTACACCGCCTCCGGGTTGACCGGAAACCTGCTGTACCATAACACCGGCAACCTTGCCCTGCAAGGCCTGGTCAATAGTAGTAGGAACAGCTCTGCGAAGCTCCTCACCTGTAATGGAGGAAATGGACCCCGTAACGTCTTTCCTTTTTGTTTTACCATAACCAATTACCACCACATCATCCAACTGCGAACTGCTTTCAGTCAGTTTCACCTGAATGATGTTACTTTTACCAACAACCACTTCCTGTTTCACATAACCTACCATGGTAATTACCAGTACATCGCCGGTCGACGCGTTGATAGTAAACCTCCCGGCTTCATCAGCCACTGTGGAGTGATTGGATTTTTTAACAGTAATGGTAGCTCCCGGAGCCGGAGCGGAGGTACGCTCATTAATAATTGTACCATTAAGTTTTGCTGTTTGAGCAAAAGCATTGGTGCTTACGAGGGATACTAAGAAAATACCCCATAGCAGCAATAATCGCAAGCGAGTCGTTTTGTTTGATTTCATAACTATTTGTATTTAACTTGAATACATTTTGAATAATGAGTGCCGCGCAGGCAATCATTCTTAAGTGTGTTGGAGTTTCGGACAGAATGAAAAGCTTGAACCTGCTTTTATAAGCAAAGTCGTTTTTTTATAAAAGAAACGAGCAATAACAATAAAGTAGGTAAGAACATTCCTGGTGGGTGAATAAATGTGGGCGTCGCCAATTAGGCGTTAATAACGTGGGGAATCGAATTTTCATTTACAGCAATCTTTTGGTTGAAATAATGCTGTAAAACTACTCCTGTGCTGTTGGAAACAGGGTATTCAATTGTTGCAGACTACGGCACAAAATGTTTCAAACAACTGGTTTTCAATAGTTTTTACACAACCAGAAGGCTGTTACGTGTTGCTGTCCTTTTTATTGGCCACATATTGGGAAGGCAGCATCCGGAATTCTTCTTTAAACAATTTGGTGAAGGTCTTGGGGTTATTGAAGCCCACCTCGTAGGCAATTTCGGCAATAGACAGCCCGCTTTTTTCCAACAACTGGGCAGCCCTCTTCAAGCGGATCGAACGGATAAACTCAATGGGCGTCTTGCCGGTAAGAGAAAGAATTTTTCTATACAGGGTCACCCGGTTCATGTACATTTCACGGCTGAAGTCCTCTACCGAAAACTCAGGGTCATCCATGTGTTTTTCAACAATTTCCAAAGCTTGCTTTAGGAACTTTTCGTCTACAGGCGTGATGGTGACCTCTTCAGGGTTGACCTCAATTTGCTTCTGAAACCTTTTCTGCAATAATGTCTGCTGTGCCAGCAGGTTCCGGATCCGGGACGCCAGGATCTCAAAAGTAAAGGGTTTGGTAATGTAATCATTCACGCCCGCCTTCAACCCCTCCAGTTGTTTTTCCTCACTGCCCATAGCGGTAAGCAGAATGACAGGAATATGGGCAGTAAGGGTTTCGTTTTTGATTTTCCTGGCCAATTCCACCCCGTCCATTAAAGGCATCATGATGTCGCTGACGACCAGATCAGGATTCAGAAGTTTTATTTTTTCCCAGCCTTCTTTTCCGTTCGGGGCTTCTTCCACATGGTATTGTGCTTTCAGGTTGTCTTTGAGGTAAAAGCGCAGGTCTTCATTGTCCTCTACCACCAGGATGGTTTTCTTCTTGCCACTCTTTTGACTTTCTTCCACCATTACCTGTTCCGCCTCTTCTGCCGGTAGTGGGCTGGTGGCAGCCCGGGTTGAAGATTCATAGATCTTTTTTGCAGGAAGTAAAACCGTAAAACAAGTACCCCGCTCCGGTTCGCTTTTTACTGTTATGATGCCGCCATGAAGGGTCACAAACTCTTTGGTGATGGCCAGCCCAATACCGGTTCCCTGGTTGACCATGCTTTCCGGCACATCGGTTTGAAAGAACCGTTCGAAGATCTTCTCATGCTTATCGGCCGGAATGCCGATGCCCGTATCTTTTACTTCTATGGCTAGTGTTCCCTCGCTTTCCTGATTAGCCGGCTCGCTATACCTCAGGGTAATGCTTACCGCTCCACCATCATAGGTATATTTAAATGCGTTGGATAGCAAGTTGAATAAAATCTTTTCAACTTTATCCTTGTCAAAATAAATTTCAAGACGATCAACATTTGAAGAGAAGGAAAAGTGGATCTTCTTCTTTTCTGCTATGTCCTCAAAAGAGTGACTGATATCCCTGCTAAACTCGATAATATCGCCTATTGCGGGATGCAATTTCACTTCCTGTACTTCCATCTTCCGGAAATCGAGCAGTTGGTTCACCAGGTTCAAAAGGCGCTTGGCATTGCGCTGAACCAGATTGAGTTGCTGTTTCTGTTCTTCATCAGGGATTTGTCTAATGATCTTTTCGAGTGGTGAAAGGATGAGCGTTAAAGGTGTCCGGAATTCATGACTTACATTGGTGAAGAATTTTGTTTTCAGTGCATCCAGTGCCTGCACCCGTTCCGCTTCTTTTCTTTGGTGCTCCACTTCAAAGCGCATCTGTATCCGCTCAAGCGTAATACGCCGTATAAGGTAGACCAGAGCTGCAATCAAAAGCGCATAAATAATATAGGCAAGAGGTGTTCGCCAGAACGGAGGGGCAATATGGATGCGTAGTGTTTTTTCTTCACTCCATACACCGTTATTACCTAATACTTTTACTTTCAAAATATATTGGCCAGGGTCAAGATTTGTATACGTGGCTCTTCTCAGGCTTCCATCAGTATACAACCAGTCTGAATTAAACCCTTTCAGCATGTAGGCATATTTTTCACGGTTGCTGTGATCAAAATCAAGCGAAGCAAACTCAATGGAGAAAACGTTTTCTTTATACTTCAGGTCAATACTTTGAAGCTGTGATAAAGATTGTTCCAGTATAACACGATTATTGATCAACGCACCGGGTTGAACATCATTATTTAAGATTTGCAAACCGGTGAAAACAACCCTGGGATGAAAAACAGGCTTCTGAATTGTAAAAGGATTAATGATATTAAAACCGGAAGGCCCACCGAATATCAGTTCACCTGCCCGTGTTTTGAGTGCTGCGTTTTCATTGAATTCCCGGTTCTGAAGGTTGTTCATCTCATCATACCTAATGATGGAAAGACCAAGACTGTTTTCCTTTTGTTTGGGAATGGCATTACACAATCCATTAGGTGTGGAAAGCCAAAGTGTTTGATGATTGTCTTCAAGTATTTCCAATATCTGATTATCGGGCAGACCATCTGCTGTAGTGAATAATTGAAAATCTTTTGTTTGCTCATTAAATAGATGCAAACCTTCCCGGGTTCCCACCCAAATTCTACCCTTGCTATCTTCTAAAAGACAGCTTATATTATTGTTGCTTAAACTGTTTTTGTCATTGGTATGGTAATAAAAACTTGGAGTGGCTTTATTCTTGTCCAAAACGGCGATTCCAAAGACTGTACCAATCCACAAATTCCCTTTCTTGTCCTGCAGGATTGCAGAAATATAATTAAGAGGTACAGGGCTTTGATTGCCTTCTTTATACTGTAAATGTTCAAACCGGTTTGTCTTTCTGTCCAGCCGATCCAATCCACCGCCCAAAGTGCCTATCCATAAATTCTGTTCCCGGTCTTCAAATATTTCCCACACATTGTCATCAGCTAAACTTGATGGCTCTTTGTCATCATGCCTGTAATGTGTGAACTTCTTCCCATCGAAGCTGTTCAGGCCACCGAGGTAAGTTCCAATCCAAAGTATGTCTTTATGATCGATACACAGGCTTACAATTACGTTATTACTCAGGCTGTTTTTATTGTTGGGGTCGTGCAGGTATTGTTTGAATGTATTGTTTTGCCTATCGAAATAGATCAATCCGCCACCGTTTGTTCCAATCCAGATGTTCCCCCACTTGTCTTCCACAAAGCGGTTGACATCATCGTATTGTAGACTCTTTGCATTCGATTCCTGTTGATGAAAATGCGGAAACTTTACAATGTTACCATTAAAAAAATTTACACCCTGCTTATAAGTTCCCAGCCAGATAATTCCGTTATCGTCTTTATAAAGTGCAGTTATAACGTTTTGACTGAGGCTTTTGGGATCTTTTGGATCGTTCAACAGATAACTGGTTCTGTAGTTGTTTTTTTTGTCAATAAGCGTCACACCGCCATGGTCTGTTGCCACCCAAATCAAACCATTGTTATCCTGAGCGATTTGACTGACCAGGTTTGCATTCAGCTTCGATGGAAATGAGTTTTCATTAAATTGTTTGATCGAATGATCCTGGGGATGGAAAAGAAAAACTCCATAAGTATAACACCACAGCCAGATATCACCTTCGTTATCTATGAAAAGATCAAAAGAACAGGTCCCTTTTTTCAATTTTTGCAAAGCAATGCTGGAGAAAGTGATTTTATTTAAATTAATATCAAACTGCTGCAATAATCCGTTTTGATACACCAGCCATAACTTTCCATCTTTTGATTCTTTAATGGAAGTAATTTTTTCAGAAGGATTGGATTTGAAATGCTGCCTGAATGGTTTCGCTCTTTTATTTGTGCTTGAATACAAGTATAGTTCAGAGTTGTCATACAAAAACCAATATCTTCCGTTATTACCTTTTACGATTTTAGTAATCGTGCCAGAAGGCAAACCAAGTGTGTGTAAATAGTTATCATGACCAGCATCAAATTTTTCCGTGTGGGGATTATAAATGCAGGGGCCTCCTCTTGTCTCCACCCACATTTTGCTATCGGGAAGTTCATAAAGGGAGAGTATACAATTATCGTACAACGAAGAGCTATCGTTAGCTTTCTTACGATATATTTTGAAAGCATATCCATCATAGCGATTAAGGCCCGACAAAGTACCAAACCATATAAAACCAGTAGTATCCTTTAGTATGGCATTGATTTGGTTGTGTGAAAGACCGGTATAAGTATCAAGTTTGGAAAAATTATAGTATTCACTTTGTGCAAAAACAGAAAGCGACTGTAACAGCAAAACAACCCAAATAAGCAAGCGCATCAAATTAAGTTAACTTAGGAAAAAATTTTGCACCCCTCGCCACAAAAATCAGGTCCATATTCTGATAAAGTAGAGATAAAGTTAACAAAAAGAGTGGGATCAGGAATTTTCATGAAGAAAGGAGCCCATCGTAGACACAGCAGGCGTATTGCCCTATGTGCAAGAAAATCATTGACTCATAAATAGATACAAAAAGTATGTACTGCAATTTTCTTGTTTTTACAAAGTGTTATGAGCTGGCTGAAAACTGATTCCATATTGTGCTAAAATTGCACCGATTTCAATAATAAATTGTCGGTAAGTACATGGTTTTTGAATGAAAGCTTGTGCTCCTTCCCTGTATGCTTCTTCAACATTATTGAGCAATAAGGATGTACTCCACATGATCACAGGTATATGGTTATATCCTGGATGTTTCTTGATCTGTTTCAATAGGTCGATACCGCATATTTTAGGCATATAATAATCTATAAAGATTAAGGAGGGCTTATATGAGCCCTGGGTCTTTAAGATATGATCAGCGTCCTGTTCACAGTATAATACAATATAATCAGATATAATTTCTAATGCCTTGCTAAAAAACAGGCAATCATCTGCATCATCATCAATTAAAAGAATACTTTTCATGAAAGTAAATTGGGATGTTAGAGAGTTAAATAATAGCCCTCTGTAGACACAGCGGGCGTTCACGATTGCTTGCCAAATACTATCTAAACTTTTATTTCAAAACCGGCAAAGCTTCTATTTTTAGTTTTTCTTCTTTCCTTTCCCACACCAGGGCACTGGCACCCAGGATAGCGGCATCGGCTTCCTTCAACTCACTGAAAAGCAACTTTACCTTACCTTGAAAGATGGGCAGCAGGTTCTTTTCCATGTGTTTCCTGGTGGGCTGCATGAGCAGGTCTCCGGCCTTGATGACGCCTCCGAACAGGATGATGGCTTCAGGTGAGGAAAACATCACAAAATTGGCTAAAGCTTCACCCAGCACCTCGCCGGTAAATTGAAACACTTTCTGCGCCAGTTCATCACCCTGCAACGCACACTCACATACCAGTTTGGAGGTGATCTCTTCGCCCCTGTACCCCCGGAGCTGAGAGGGCCCCACCCAGGTGTCTAGGAGCACCCTAGCCGTAAGGGCTATGCCTGTTGCAGACGTATAAGCCTCCAGGGAACCATCCAGTCCGGTAGACCAGTGCTTTCTGCCCCTGCGCACTATGGTGTGGCCCAATTCGCCTGCAAAGCCATCATAGCCATACACCAGCCCTCCACCAGCTACAATGCCACTGCCTACCCCGGTGCCTAAGGTGAGCACGATAAAGTCCTTCATGCCTCTTGCCGCCCCATACATCCCCTCTCCAACGGCTGCCGCATTGGCATCATTGGTGAGCGAACAAGGTAATTCAAATCGTTCTGTGATCATTTGGGCCAGCGGCACCACACCCCTCCAGGGCAGGTTGGGGGCATGTTCTACAGTGCCTCTGTAGTAATTGCCATTGGGCGCTCCCACCCCAATGCCTCTGATGTTGTCCACACCTACCTTCTCCATAGCAGGCATAAGGGCTTGAGACAAAGCCTCTACAAAGCTTTCAGCTGTGGTGTATTTTGCAGTTGGCAGTATGCCTCCTTCGAGAATGATTTCACCCCGGTGGTTCACAACACCACTTTTGGTAGTAGTACCTCCAATGTCTACGCCAATGGCAAATGTTTGCTGGTTCATACCTCAGTATTGATAAAGTTGATAAATTCCATTAGTGCCCTCCCGCAGCCGGGGTATCATAGTCAATGCCCTCCCGCTTTAAGATGGCCTGGGCTCTCAGGGCATAGAAGGCCAGGTACACAAAACACACCACCCCCACTACATAGGAAAGTTGAATGCCTAGGTAAGCATCTGAGGCCAGGTAGCCCTGCACCAGGCTCACAATGCCGCCCCCCATGATCATCATCACCAATAGGGAGGCGCCTTCATTGGTGTGCCTGCCCAGCCCTGTAATGGCCAAAGTAAAGATGCAGGGCCAGAGCGTAGAACAAAACAGCCCCACAGAGATAAAGGCATACACGCTCACCATGCCATCCGAGAGCATACCGATCCCAAGAGCTGTAATGCCCATCAAAGAAAAGATCAGGAGCTGTCGGGCCGGATGGCCCTTGCTGAGCAGATCTCCCACAATCAGGGCTACAATCACCCCTGCATACAGGTAAAAAGGGGTAAGGTCATGCGAGGCCAGCTTGTTGATGAGCAAAAACACCCCAAAGGCCAGGTAAGGCATTACAAAGCGGAGCACAGATTTCAGCGACTTGCCTACCCCAAAGGCACCTACTGAGGAAGTCCACCTACCCATCATCAGCGAAGCCCAGAACAGCGATACAAAAGGAGCGACCTGTTCTGTGGGAAATGCACTGCCGTCAGCTCCCTTCACATGCTGCTCCATAAACAGGGGCAGGTTCGAAGCGGTAGCCACCTCCACGCCTACATAGAGGAAAATGGCGATCATGCCCAGCCAGAGTTGCCCATAGGCCAAGGCACTTTGTTTGGTGGGGGGCACCAGGTGATTGGGAACATCCGCAGGAGTGGCTACTTTACTTTCCACCACTTCTTCCTCCAGTGCTATTTGGTTGGGTACGGAGGAAAACTTAAAGATCAGGGCTGCCAACAGGAATAAGGCCCCCAGGATCAGGTACGGGGTCTTCACCGACGAAATGTCGGCCACCTGGGCGGCCCCACCAATGGAGCCAAAGATGGCCAGAGAGACCAGCACCGGACCGATGGTGGTGCCAAAGTTGTTGATGCCGCCTGCCAGGCTGAGGCGCTGAGCACCCTGCTGCCTAGGTCCCATGACAATGGCGAGGGGATTGGCCGCGGTTTGCTGCAGGGAAAAACCAAGACCAACGATGAACAGTCCGGAGATCATGAGGGTAAAGGAAGCCGTTTGGGCGGCTGGATAAAACAGCAAGGTCCCAAGAGCTGAAATGAGCAGGCCCAGGCAGATGCCGTTCTTGTAGCCCAGTTTACCAAGAATATCACCCCCACTCCATTTGCTCACCCCAAAGTAAATCATGGAGCCCACCGTGTAGGCCACGTAAAAAGCAAAGGAGATCATCTGCGATTGCCAGGGTTCCAGGTTGAGTTTTTCTTTGAATACCGGGATCAGGATATCATTGCTGGCAGCCACAAAGCCCCAGAAAAAGAATACGGAAATAAGAACGCCGAATTGCGACCAGCGCGTTTGTTGTGACATATAGATATTGATATTATTAAAGATTATTTGATAACTTACCTATACCATCGGCAGGATAGCTGCGGTTGTTGCAGTAAGTAGCTGTAAGCCAGCCGATATTACCATCTTTAGAATAAAGTTTCAGGGCTGATAGCGGATGGTAGTTCCGTGTATCACCAGCTTTGGCTTTCAAGGAGACCTTTTCTTTATCTGAAGTCGTGGACCAGGCGGTATACACAATAATACCATTACATAATAAAGCAATCATTTTTCATACTAGGTATTGATGTTCAGGCTCAAAACTAAAAATGAGGCTATTAAGACAGGGGGGTCAGATGTTGCATATTAGGGTATTAAATGTTTCCTCTGTCAATATATAATTGATTATCAATAATAAATGTGTGACCGAATTACCCTCTCTGTCAAAAGCTTTCTTCCTTTTTCTGAAGGTTAATTTTATGATATTACATTAACACTTCGGCAGAGTACATAGAAAAACAAAGGGTGACGGTTCTTGACGCCAATTAGCACATTCGGATTTATTACGCTGATTAATTCGTAGCTATTTCAGTTTTAAGAGCCGCCACATTGGCTGAGCAGGCTCATAACTAACTCAAGGGGCTGACGTACCCTTATTTTGCCAGACTGGTCTTTTTAAGAACGTTAACCAGTTCATCCATATTTAAAGGTTTGGATAGGTAATCGTTCATTCCTGCTGATCTGCATTCTTCCCTGTCTTCAAGCATGGCATTAGCGGTCATGGCTATAATTACAGGTTGCCGGTCAAAGTCACTCCTGATTTTTCTTGTTACACTTATTCCATCTAAAACGGGCATTTGGACATCCATCAGAACTACTTCATAGGATTTCTTCGCTAGCATTTCCAAAACTTCCTGTCCATTATTGGCCAGATCAGGTTTATAACCCAGTTTATTTAATACTTTAATAATCAGCTTTTGGTTGATAAGATTGTCCTCAGCTATCAAAATATTTAGAGGATAATTAACCGCAAACTCTTCTGACAATAAATTCGCTTGTTTGTTTTCAGGGATGGGCTCTGACTGACTAAATTGCTTTAACGCCAATTGGATCACCCTTAATAAGTGTTGCTGTTTTACCGGCTTGGTAAGAATTGCTGTAAATAAGGACCCCATTTTTTTGGAGTCCTCGTCTCCTATAGGGCTCAACAAAATCACTTTCTGCAGAGGATTTGCTTCTTTTATTTTTTTGGAAAGCTGTACACCATTTAATCCCGGCATGTTCATATCAGTGATTACCAGGTCAAAGTTTTTTTCCCTGTTTAAAATTTCCAATGCTCTTTCACCGGATGAAGTAGTGACCGTGTTAAGCCTCCATAGTTCCAGCTGTGTTCTTAAAATTTGTAGGTTTGTTTCATTGTCCTCTACAATTAATACCTTTTTTCCTTCTCCGGAAAATTCAAGATTTACCCCATGATGTATCTGCTGTTCCCCGGCTTTGCAATGAATATTAAAGCTAAAGGTACTTCCTCGTCCTTCTACGCTTTCAACCTTAATTTCGCCGCCCATTAACTTGATTAATCGTTCACAGATGACAAGACCTAAACCGGTCCCTCCATATTGCCGGGTTGTAGAGGTGTCTACTTGCGAAAAAGCTTTAAAAAGACGATGGAGCTTATCTTGCGGAATTCCGATTCCAGTGTCTTTTACTTCAAAGCCAATTTCCAGATCATCTTGTTGTCGATTAATAAGATTGATTCCAAGAAATACTTCACCTTTTTTGGTAAACTTGATAGCATTTCCAATTAAATTTATCAGCACCTGTCTCAAACGTAAGCTATCTGCAAAAAGAAATGGTGAAACTTTATAATCAATTTGATAAACCAGATCAATGCCAGTTTGTGCAGCTTTGCTTGCAAACAAATCCATCACCTCTTCAATACATTTACGCAGGTCGAAGTGATGCGGATCCAATTCCATCTTTCCCGACTCAATTTTAGAGAAATCCAGGATATCGTTAATCACACTTAATAAAGCCTCGCCGCTGTTGCGAATGGTTTCAGCGTATTCTCTTTGCTCATGATCTAACTTGGTGGCGCATAATAGGGAAGACACGCCCAAAACTCCGTTCATGGGGGTGCGTATTTCGTGACTCATGGTGGCTAAAAAAGCGCTTTTAGACTGATTAGCTTTCACTGCTTCCTCCCGGGCCTGCTGTTCCAGATCTGATTTCAGCTTTAATTCCTCTGCCTGGACTCGTAGCTCCTCATTTAACTGCTGAAGATGCTCCGATTGTCTCACAACTTGCTCAGTCCGCTCGGCTACCACTTTTTCAAGTTCCTCTTTTTGAGCTCTGATTTGGCTGGTGCGGTATTTGAAAAAAAAGTAGGTGCCGCTTACAATAGCCAGGAAGCTCAAAAACCTGAACCACCACGTTAGCCAGAAGGGGGGAGTGACTATTATTTTTATAGAATTTCCGGCCATATTCCAGACACCATCATTATTAGATGCTCTTACTCTAAAAGTATATTCTCCGGGATCTAAGTTGGTATAAGTGGCTTTTCGGTTTTTACTGGCTTTGTTCCAATTTTCCTCAAACCTTTCAAGAATATAAGCGTACTGGTTCTTTTGCTGCGAAATGTAATTTAATGCTGAAAATTCTATGGTAAATACCGATTGATCATATTTTAAAGTAATATCCTTAGTCAAGCTGATATCTGTTTTTAACGGGGATTGAGGATCTGAGGAATTAACCGATAAATTAAAAATTTGAAAGTCTGTAAATACTACCGGAGGAGGGTTCTTATTTTCTGTGATTTTATCTGGATTAAAAATGGTAAATCCATTAATTCCTCCAAATACAAGGTCACCGTTTTTTAACATTAAATGTGCATTTACTTTGAATTCATTTCCCTGAATACCGTCGCTTATGTCATATGTTTTTAATTTCTTGGTTTCTGGGTTATAGCTGCAAATTCCATTATTGGTACTCAGCCATAAATTTCCTTTTCTATCTTCATAAATTCCATAAATAATATCACTGGGTAAACCGTCTTTGAAATAAATATTAGAAAACTTCTTGCTTTTTTTATCGAATAAGCTAAATCCATCACTCGTGCCTATCCATATTCTGCCTTTATGATCTTCAGTTATCGTATAAAGCTTATCATTACAAATAGACCCTGGGTCTTTGTCACTATGTTTAAAACTTATCCTTTTTTTACTTTTTCTATCCAGTATTTGTAATCCTTCCCAGGAAGCTAAATACAGATTTCCATCGCTGGCATCGAGCATATCTGTAATATAATTAGGCCGGCCGGGCATCCCGGTAGAGTAATCGATTAAGCGGTTTGCTTTCTGGTCAAAAAGCATCAGCCCGGCCAATGTTTGTATCCAGATATTCCCCTGTTTATCTTCAAAAAGATACATCACACTGGGGTCTATTAAATCCTTACCGGGGCCGCTTTTGTCGCTTTTTTTGTAATGGGTGAATTTATTAGTAACAGGATTATAATGATCAAACCCTCCATCCCAATATCCAAGCCACATAGTTCCCTTGTTATCTATTAAAATTGAGGTAACTACATTGGTACCTATAGTATTAACAATAGCAGGTGAAGCCTGATATCTGGTAAAATTTTTAGTTTTTGGATTGAACTTGTTCAATCCTCCACCGTCTGTTCCAATCCAGATATTTCCTTGATGGTCTTCGCCTAAAGAGGCGATATTGTCATTGCTTAAACTATTTTGCGATGCCAGATTGCTTCTATAGGTGTCAAAATTGCGTTCGGTTAACAAATTTACACCACCCGCAAAAGTACCTAGCCAAACATTTTTGTTCCTGTCTATATAAATGTTAGTTACAGAATTCGAGCTTAAGCTTTCCGGATCTCCTGCATGATGCGTATAATGGTAAACGTTAGTCCTGGTTTTATCTATAATATAAAGGCCTTTGTTCACTGTTCCAGCCCATATTCTTCCGTATTCATCTTCACTGAAATCGGTAATGAGGACATTCAAATCAGACTTCTTGAGAAAAGGCACCAATTTATTATCTTTTATGGAATAGCAATAAATGCCGTTAACCGTTGCGAATAAGATATTATGATCACGATCTTCAATAATACATGTGATATCTTTTACTGGAATATCTTTCCGCTCAGTTAGTCTTTTTAGTTTCGTGTTATAATTGTAAATAAAGTTCTCTCTGGTAACCATCCAGCAAATTCCTCGGGTATCAATATACATCGCTGTTATTTCATCATCTTTTGAAAATTCGAAGAGGTACCGGAATTTCTTATCATTCTTGCGTTTTGCATAAACTATTGTGCTGGCGGATGTATAAAGCGTTTTATCTTTATCCTCAACCAAATTAATTACTCTTGACGTCCTTTTAATTTCTGTATGGTTGATGAAGGAGTTGGTATTTCTGTGATACATACTTAGGCCAGAAGCGGTGCCAAACCAAAGATTTTTACCTGAATCTTCGAAAATGCGATAAATTTCATTATGTGGTAAACTGCTGGAATCATTTAAACGATGCTTAAATACTTTGCAGGAATAACCATCGTACCTGTTTAAACCGTTCTCTGTGCCGATCCATATAAATCCCAGATAGTCTTGTATGGTGGTATTAACATGGCTGTTTGATAAGCCGTCGATGACTGAAATCTGGTTAAATCTATAATTGTAGCTTTGGCAGACCCCCCAAAAAGGCAAACCCAGCAATAGTATGAAAAACTTCTTTAGCAAAAGAAAATGGTTGTTTTTCAGAACTGATGATTATGTAATTAAATTTATGATTATTTTTTATATCATTGTTGGAGTTCTCTGAGCCTGCAAATAATTTAAATTTGAATTGAATATTTTACTGAATACGCCAGCGCATTGCCTATCGGACTTTTGGGCAATACTTCCAGGAGTTGCCCCTTCATCCATTTTCCCAATGCATGAATTATTGGAATAGCTTCCTTTTGCCGGATTTCTTTTCTTCCTTCAACAAACGAATCTTCATCCATGCACCTGCGCTCTATAGCATAAAGCAGTTGCATCTGCTCTAAAGCATATTCCGCACGCCCCTTATCTGAGTTCAAGCTGTCAACAAAGTACCTTCGGGCGTGCACCATGCAAAGTAGATGCTCAAAGTCTACACTGTCATCAAAGTCGTCATAGACCTCGTATTCAACCAGAAAGAAGAAAAAAAATCAATAACAAAAATTAACTTCTAATAAAAAGTAAAAAGCGCAGTTTCTTGGACTGCGCTTTTGCGTTGCTTTTTTTGGAAAAACCATTCATACGGCAAACCTCCAATTGACACGTTGTCAAATCGGCTCATTGCCTATTTCTTAACTACAGGGGTATCCACCGGCCAGTCATCTGTACGGAATAGATTGACAGGGAGCCCCTCTTTAGTAAACAGGTTAGGCATGGCCTCATTGCTAAAACCAAATCGGACCACAACCGGCTTTTTTACTGCTTTGTTCCACACAACCACCGAACTGCCTTCAATTTTAGCCTGGGCCGGAACAAATTGCTGATCCTCCCCTGCAATATAAAACTCAGTAGGTGTGCCCCCTTTGCTGATCAGCCCGATGCCCACCTGATCAAAGGAAATGCGCATCTTGTCCTTTTCCACATGCATGCTTTGATAAACCGGGCTTTTATAGTACAAGCCGCTTTTTCCATACGTCTGAGCTAATGCATAATTAGCTAATCGCAGACCTACTTCCCTTTTCAGCTTTGGATGGATGTCATTGACATCATCCACCAGGTCACTGACCACCACCATGCCCGTGTTGGGACAGGTCCTGCTTTGGGTTTGCGCTTCCCGCAACAAGGGTGCTATATTCATGTGACCGTAACCTGCAAAAGGAGCGATCTGAACATAGTAAAAAGGAAAGTCCTTTTGCCAGGCTTTACGCCAGGCACCAATCATTGTTGTCAAAAGCGACTGGTAAGAATTCGCTGCACCTGTATTGCCTTCTCCCTGATACCAAATAGAACCAGCAATATTATAGCTGGTCAGCGGATGAATCATGGCGTTGTAACTAAAACCGGATTGTACGGGCCACCATTGTTGAGCGGCATTAAGTTGCTTGGCGGCTTGTTTCAAGATCGGATTCTTTTCTACCTGGTCTTCTGGCGTCCATACTTCTGCGGGTGTCCCCCCAACTGCCATTGATCAAACCTACCGGAGCATTTAATTCCTGTTGTATTTTCTTGCCAAAAAAATAACCAACTGCACTAAAGCGCTTCATATCCTCTGGATTACAAACCGCCCACTTTGCTGCCACATCATCCTGGGGATATTCAGCCGTTGTTTTTGGAATATGAAAGAAGCGGATGCTTTTGTTGTTAGCATGGGCAACCTCGTCTTGGTAGGGTAGCCCCCAGTTCACGTTCATTTCCATGTTGCTTTGCCCACTGCAGACCCAAACTTCGCCAACCATTACATCATCTAACTCTATAGAACTGTTCCCCTGAATAGATATCTTATAGGGCCCTCCTGCAGCAGGTGTTTTTACCGTCACACTCCACTTTGCGTTGCCCGAACCAACCGCAGAATAAGTGGTTGTGTCCCAAGTGGTATTGATCTTGATCTTTTCACTGGGAGCACACCAGCCCCACAATTTTACTTCACTGTTTTGTTGCAACACCATATGACTGCCAATAATAGCTGGCAAACGCAATTGCGCAAATAATGTTGGTAAACCAGCCAGCAATGAAAACATTACAGTAAATATGGAATATCTTTTTTTCATGAGATTTGGGAATGAAATTTAAAGTTTGATCAATTAAGTGTGTCGAAATTATGTCATGGTAATAGCTTCCTGAAAAATGGCTTTCTCTCTATAATATCACCTTAAAAGGCCAATACCACATTTAATTCTTTATCAAAATGTGTAGTATTAGTTTTACTCCAAAAAAAATTGTACAATCATTTGATAACAGAAAGACTTACCATCAATATGTCATGGGCGGGAACAGTTTTTTGGATGTCCTTTTTTGTTGTACCAAGATCTTTCTTTGTCCACAGGTCACGGATCCTGTAAACAGTATTTTTTGCATCCAGCTTCCTACTGAAGAGGGTATCGACAATCTCTTGCTCTTTCCATTTGAAGGCAACTGTTTGAGGCTTGGTACTCCTGTTGAGAAAACACATTGCCCACTCACCATTTTGCAAAGGTTTGAACCAGTTCTCCACACTATCTTTCACCGCATATTGAAAGCCCTGAATGCCTAAGGAATCCTGATTCACGGCAATGACGTCCCTAATACCAATCGAATACTTTATATTGAACAACTGTATAAAGTAAGCGCTATTACTTTATCATATCCTTCCACCCTTTTATTACATAATGAGGATAGTCAACATATTTCCATTGGCCACCCCATTCTATTTTTGGGTTAACCATTCTTGTTGAGAACAGCTTGAACCACTTTTCAGACCAGTCGACTTTCGTGTCGATAACGAAAGCCACGTCAATTGCGAATGAAGGTTTGAAGTTGTGGGGACTCTGGCCGCCTTTTGCGTTTGTCACTTTCTTGCCAGGTTTGGTCTTACCCTGGGCATATAGATCATTCTGTTCTTCAGGAGAACGGTAAGTGGCGGTAAGAATCACAGTCACATTTGGATAGGTCTTTTCAAATGTTTCTTTGGCTTTGGCGAATTGTTCCTGTAAAATCGGATGTGCGTCTTTTATATCTCTGGATGGCATTCATAAAGGGTTCTGTATTCTAAGATTCCACCAAATGTTTTTTGGAGACCCTAAAAAGTTGTGTAAATAGGAAGTAGTAACTGTATTT
>NZ_JAOTIF010000029.1 GCF_025628885.1 Paraflavisolibacter caeni
TGAATCCATAGCTAAGCCTAGGAAAAGCCTAGAAAACCACTTTTATCTCCCATATCATGCCATTCCAATACCCCAATTAATGCCCGAAAATGACAATTTCCCATTTCCAGTCACCACCTCCCTTTCCACCCATCTCTAAATCCATTCCTAACCAGGATCATGAGCGTGGATGCTCCCTTTTAGGGGCTGGGGTATTCATTATAACCACGCTCTTATCCTTCCCGTCGAGCTTTTTATAGCCGCTGGGCTTATTTTTTTATTGAAATGACAATTATGGCAGTAACTTGCACCGCTTTTAAAAAAATAAAATGGCTGATCTCGCACAATTTGATCCGAATAGTGTTAGTAATCCGGAAAATAATATTTATGGGTTGCCCTTTACAGAAGAAGATGCCCGCCTTATCCTCTTACCTGTTCCCTGGGAAGTTACTGTAAGCTTTGGGTCCGGAACTGCTCGCTCTGCAGAACAAATTTTCAAGGCGAGTTTACAAGTTGACCTTTTTGACCCGGATGTTCCTGACGGTTGGAAAGAAGGCTTTTTTCTGAAAGAATCGGACAAGAAAGTGCTGTTAAAAAGCGATTATCTGCGTAAAGAAGCAGAACTCTATATAGACTTTATCTCCAGGGGCGATGAAGTGGAAAGCAACCAATTCATGACGCGTACCCTTAAAGATGTAAACGAAGGGAGTGTTTTCTTAAATAATTGGGTATACCAGCAAACTAAAGCCTTGTTGGACAACGGGAAGCTGGTTGGCCTTTTGGGTGGAGACCATAGTACACCCCTTGGTTTTATGAAAGCCATAGCCGAAAAACATGGCGACTTTGGAATCTTACAAGTAGATGCCCATTGCGACCTAAGGGAATCATATGAAGGCTTCGTTTACTCCCATGCAAGCATCATGTACAATGCGATCCAGGAAATACCCCAAATGAAAAAACTGGTGCAAGTAGGCATCCGTGATTATTCTTTTGGAGAATGGGAATTCATCCAGGATAATTCCGACCGGGTGAAAACTTATTTTGACCGCGACATTCGGATTCGCCAATTTGAAGGTGAAACCTATAAAGCTATAGTAGACGAAATAGTAAGCAATCTGCCTCAAAAGGTTTACATTTCATTTGATATAGACGGACTCGATCCTAAACTTTGCCCTAACACAGGGACACCTGTTCAAGGCGGATTTGAAGTAGAGCAGACATTTTACCTGATGAACAAGATCAGGCAGTCAGGTAGACAAATCATAGGCTTTGACCTGTGTGAGGTAAGTACCAGCGAATCTGGTTGGGATGCCAATGTGGGCGCTCGTGTTCTATTCAAATTATGTAATTTGTTAGTATCAGGTAATCCGGAAAAGCATGTTTGATATCCCCGTAAAAATTGAGGGATTAGATAAACGGAGACGGAGTGTTGGTTTATTCCATATACTTGCTGGGCTCTTCTTGCTAGCCAACGCTAGTTTGGCATTTAAATATTTGGATTACAGTGACTTTTGGCCTTTACTTCCAGTTTATATTGTAGCAATAATTTCTTTGATTTATGGATTTCTCCGAAAAAAAATCGATGCTCCAAATAAATATAGCTGGTCATTAAGGTTGATTCAATTCTTGACCTTTCTGGGGCTGGCAGTCTTTGAACTTCGTTCAGAAAGTTCAATTCATAGCATTAGCCTTTTTCTCTGGGCTGGAATTTGCCTTTCCTTGCTTTTTACAGAGAGATTTATTTTCAATCAGCCCTCTGTAAAGATTGGAAATGATGGTATTAGAACTCCGGGTAGCATTGCCTCTAAAATCTTTGCATGGAGTGACTTGGATAGTGTGGCGGTTCGTCAGGATTATATTACCTTAATGTTTGGTAATAATAAATACCTCCAGTTTGAAATCTTGGAAATGCTGACAGGTACGGAAATTGAGCGGATAAACTTATTCTGTAGGGAGCAACTCGATAAAGCAGAAGATCAAAAGGTAAAAATCCTTGAAAAATAGGATTCTATCTTTAATTATTAATTCATTTTTAATCAGTTATTGCAGTGAGATCACCATATATTCTTTATTCAGACGGAAAAGGAAACATTTTTGAAGACACAAGTTTGTATGTAACCGGCCGCACAGGCTGGGATGCTATACAGGTTCCTTCTGATGAATGGATTGAATTGCCTCATGGCGGTCAGCTTTACGAACTTCCGGGCCGTCGCGGCATTGGCATTGACGTCAAAACTGGCGAAATGCGCCTTTGCGACAAAGGCTGGGCCGTTGCGGCATTCATTCCTCCTGCACATACTGGCTTTTACCTGGCTGCCTACGAAACAGGACCCAATGCTCCTACGCTACCACTTTTCTGTTATACGGCTGCGGGCTGGTATAATGATAAATTCTATGTTCCCGCCGTCCGCATAGAACAGGATATTAGGCAGGAATGTGGTGGTTTTAATGATAAGTCTGTTACAACAGGAGTGCAACACCTGCTGAAATTATATCCACACAACCGCCTCGTAGCTCATTTAGCGAATACTTGTGCGCTGACTTACCATTGTCCGGCTGCACGCAACTATTTCATGGGTCGCTGGGAGTGCCCAATTCCTTCTTCGCCGGCTTGTAATGCCAATTGCATTGGCTGTATTTCATTCCAGCCCGAAGAAGAGGCAATCGTATCCACTCAGGACCGGCTGACGTTTAAGCCTACTGCTGAAGAAATAGTGGAATATACCGTTCCTCACTTGGAAACGGCTCCTTACCCTATTGTTAGTTTCGGCCAGGGTTGCGAAGGCGAGCCTTTACTGATGTGGGAAACTATTCGTAAGGCAATTATCGAGATCCGGAAACATACGTCTAAAGGCAGTATTAATATCAACACGAACGGTTCCCGCCCCGATGCGGTGAAGGCGCTCTGCGAAGTTGGTTTGGACAGTATCAGGGTGAGTACAAACTCTGCCCGTCGTGAAATATATACCCCCTACTACAGACCAAACAATTACGAATTTGAAGACATAATTGAAAGCCTTAAAGTAGTAAGGGGCTTTGGTGGATGGACATCGATCAATTACTTTGTTTTTCCAGGCATGACCGACTCCGTTGCGGAATATGAAGCACTGCGTAAATTGATAATTGATACGGATTTATGCATGATCCAATGGCGCAATTTCAATATCGATCCTGATTGGTATCTTGGAAAGATTGGCGTAGTTGATAATGGCGAAATTCTTGGAGTGAAACAATTAATGGAATTAATACATGAGGAGTTTCCCCACCTGAAGTTCGGATACTACAATCCTCCCATAGAGCGGATCAAAGGAAAATTCGATGCAGACTTTGCACACTAAACTTATTGCCGCTTGGTGGTAACTATATTACCTCTTATTTCACCCCCTGGGTATGCTTGAGTATGTAAATTGTAGTAAACCTTACCTCCTAATAAATGGGCTTCTACGGTATCATGCAACGTAATGGACTCGCTGATAGAACCAGACGGTGTATTTGACCCCGGTATTGCGATCATTACAGATGCATTTTGCTGAGGGGTGGCTGGACCATGAAAATGCATAGCTGTTGCATTACCAGTTAAACCTGACCAATCAATTTTATACTGCAATACATTAGTACTTTCATTATAAGTACCTGAAATAGTGGCTGTTGCCGATGAAACTACAGGAGGTGTCCGTATTTCATTTGCTGCACTGGCTTGTCCGCTAAGGTCATAAGTCACTTGTTTTACAGTTTCATCATCGTCGTCACTACATCCCATAGTTATAAAAGAAACCAGTAAACCGCCGAATAAGAAAGGCAATAGATGAAATGCACTTTTTTTCATAATAATGGTTTTAGTTAAGGGAACATTATTCTTTTTAATTCTGCTGTAGTTCAAAGGCTAGATCTATCTTTAAATACGTAAGTACTTATAGTGCAGTTGCCTTCATACACACCAAGTTTTTGAATAAATGTTAAAACAAGGGGGCCAAATGTTGTAATCAATGCAATTTGTATAACTTTTGCACCGTTTGTTGGTCTATAAGAAGATTAAAAGCATTCTACCCATAAATTTGTATGAGCAACACTATCAATATGACGGCTGATTTCGAAAGGGAAAAAAACAGGAAGGCTTCTGCCATTACTTTAGGTGTGGCTGGAATGCTACTGTTGCTGATCTATATTGTCAAATGGCCTCTGCCTGTAATTTCTCAACCAGAAGTCGTTGAAGTAATGGAGGTAAACCTTGGCTCGGGTGATGAAGGGTCTGGCAACGACCAGCCGATGCTGCCTGGTGAGCCTGCTCCTGCAAAACAAACTGCTTATACGCCTCCCCAACCTGTAAAAGCCGTAACAAGTGAAGCTAAGGATGTGGAAACAGACGATCGCCCGGACAATGACGCTCCGGCTATTACCAAACCTGCCGTAACCAGTCCAAAAGCAACAAGAATTGATGACAACAATAAAACAGTTAAAACAAAAAATACAACCAGCCCACAACCTGTAGTTCAGGCGCCACCTCGTCCAAAGGCTGTGTTAGGACGCGCAGTTGGTGGACAAGGCAATGGCGGTAATGGCGCAGATAGCTATTCTCCGGGTAGCGGTGAAGGTATAGCCGGTGGAACCGGCGACCAGGGACGTCCGGGTGGTGTTCCTGGGGGTAAAGATTATACCGGCACGCCTAAAAGACTAGCGATTCGTACGTATAGCTTTCCTACAAAAAACTTTGAAGACGACTTTGACGAAAGCGGAAAGATTGCCTTAGATATAGTAGTTGATGCTGATGGTAATTTAAAATCTGCCACATTCCAGCCAAAGGGATCTACCCTTTCAAATAGAAATCAAATCAATATTGCGATCCGGCGGGCTCATGAAATAGACTATCCGAAAATGGATGGTGGATTCAGGCAAACCATAATAGTAGATTTTAAAGTAAAAGGTTAAGAATCATTTTCATCAACTGCAATTCCACTATTACTTTTGCGGTTGATGAACTACGCTGAAACAATAGATTATCTATACAATAAGCTCCCCATGTTTAGCACAATGGGTTGCACAGCTTTTAAGAAAGACCTTACTAATACGCTCATTCTTTGCGAACGTCTGGGAAATCCTCATAATAAGTTTAAGTCTATTCATGTAGCTGGCACCAATGGCAAAGGATCAGTTAGCCATATGTTGGCTGCAATATTGCAACAGTCTGGTTACAAAACCGGCCTTTATACCTCCCCCCATTTAAAAGACTTCCGCGAGCGCATACGAATCAATGGCGATTGGGTGGATGAAGATTTCGTTATACAATTTGTCGAAAAGGTAAAGCCCCTGATTGAAAAAATTCAACCTTCCTTTTTTGAAATAACGGTAGCAATGGCCTTTGCTTATTTTGCTGAACAACAGGTAGATATAGCTGTTGTTGAAGTTGGTCTTGGAGGCCGACTGGATAGCACCAATGTAATTACTCCCGAATTGGCAGTTATTACCAACATCGGTATGGATCATACCAATATGTTGGGAAATACTTTAGAAGAAATTGCAGCAGAAAAAGGAGGTATTATCAAAGAGAAGGTGCCGGTTGTTATTGGTGAAAAACATCCGGCAACAGCACCCGTTTTTACAAGCCTCTCATCTGGTAAAAACGCACCTGTTTCTTTTGCTAATGATCAATTTATCCTTAATGAATATAACTTCTCTCACCAGTTTTTAGAAATACAGGTTCAGGAAAGACAATCTGGTACAATACACAAGTATGTTTTAGATCTGCCAGGCATTTATCAAACTAAAAACATTTTAACGGTCTTACAGGCCACCGATATTTTAAGAAAAATTGGTTGGAACATAGAAGACCAGGATGTTTTTGAAGCCCTTCAGCATGTAAAAAGCTTAACTGGCTTGTCTGGGCGATGGGAAATCATCAAGGAAAACCCTACGGTTGTCTTGGAAGTTGCGCATAACGAGGATGGTATCCGCCAAATGGTGGACCACCTGGGAAAGTTAAATTTTGGAAACTTACATATGGTACTAGGTATTGTGAAAGATAAAGATGTAACCACAATGCTTAACCTACTCCCCCAAAAAGCAAATTATTATTTTACAAATGCCCATATTCCAAGGGCATTGGAAGCTAAGCATTTACAAGAGCAGGCAAAATTGGCAGGATTAAAAGGAATTACTTTTGACAATGTGAATGAAGCCCTTAAAACCGCAATAGCAAATGCATCCCCTGACGATTTGGTCATTGTATGTGGCAGTATATTCTTAGTTGCAGAAATAGAAAAAGATGAGGTTTGAGCCCTCATCTTTTTCTAATATTGAATAATAACTCCTTCTCCCCCACTAATAGGTCATTTCGCCAATTCTGTTTAATGCATAAAAGATACAAGTGGCGTGCAGGCTTTGCATGATTTTATTTTCACGAAGTAAATTCTTTACTTCATCAATTGTGTAAAGTAGTACTTCAACATCTTCAGTTTCATCCAGACTTTGTTCTCCGATCTTCTCTCCTTCCTTCATCAGGTACATATGCATCAGGTTGTTGTTGGTGGATGGATTAGGAGATATTTTACCCAAGTATTCGATACTTTTAAATTCAAAGCCAGTCTCTTCTTTCATCTCCCTGATAATTGCTTGCTCTAAAGGTTCATTTTCATCAACACATCCACCAGGCGTTTCAATACATATTTCTCCCAAACCATGTCGGTATTGCTTCACTAAAACTACTTGATTGTCCTTGGTCAACGCAAAAGCCGTTACCCATGTTGGAAACTCCTGTACATAATAGGCACTCATGATTTTTCCATTGGGCAATTCACAAACATCTTTACGCGTCGTTAACCAGGGTTCTCTATTGATATACTCACTGGATAATACTTTCCATTCCATATTTACAAAATATAAATTGATGGTTTAAGACAATCTTAAATTGAATTCTTTAAAACGGTTACCAATTCATCCTTTCCCGTAGAGATATAATATGACCCACATGATGTCGACCATGCCAGGAGTACATGCCTAGCAAAAACCAAAGAGTCATTTGTTGCTGATGTTCAGGATGCACAATTGTCTTCTGCCAGTCACTTTCCGAAAAGTGTTTTAAAAATTCATGCAGTCGATGGTGAAGAGAATAAAGTAAAGTGATAGAAATATTCACCGGAAGGTTCTGTACATCCGATGTAGATGCCCACAATTTTTCCTCGTAAGGCTTGATAGTTGGATTATGCTCTGTATACCCAAGTTTAAACCGGCAATAAGCATTCAAATGACTGTCTGCAACATGATGCACTACTTGGTGGAGGGTCCATCCTCCCGGGCGATAGGGCGTTTGTAATTGATGCTCATCTAAATTGCTGATTGCATTTTCTAGCATTTGAGGTAAAAACTTTATATCTGCTAACCACTCCTCTTTCTTTTCTTCATTATATTCTTGAGTTACATACTGCCCAATTGGATATTGTATATCAGACATGATCATTTCAAGTTTATTATTGATATTTGTTATCTTCTCCCTCCATTCGCAACTTGTCCGCCTCTGGCGGATTCGAATCATTCATCATTCCAATTATTCTTCTCTCAACTTATGTCCTGTTAAATGAATGAAAACATCTTCTAAATTAGCCTTCTTCACTTCCTTCGGACGTTCAAATCCTGTAGCGACTAAGTCATCAATAAGTTTATCTGGAGTATTTAAAGCCACAACTTTGCCTGATTCTACAATGGCCACACGATCACATAGATATTCTGCTTCATCCATATAATGTGTAGTGATGATAACAGTAGTACCGTTCTGCCGGATATTCTTTATTAAAGCCCAAAGGTTTCTCCTTGCCTGTGGATCCAAACCGGTGGTAGGTTCATCAAGAAAAACAATCTTGGGATTATTAATCAGTGTAGTAGCTACAGAAAACCGTTGTTTTTGTCCTCCACTCAATTCCTTCACTTTCGCTTTGGCCTTGTCTTTTAGATGAACTGTTTCAAGCAACTCCATCGCATTTACTTTCCGGTTATATAAACCGGAAAATAAGTCAACTAGTTCTAGTAAGTTTAAGCCTGGATAAAAGCCACTTGATTGTAATTGTACACCAATGATCTTTTTAATTTCATTGGGATGCGCATCTAGGTCAATACCGTCAACAATGATTTTACCACTCGTTTTGGGTCTTAGTGTTTCAATAATTTCTAAAGTAGTAGATTTCCCGGCTCCATTAGGCCCGAGTAAGCCAAAAATTTCTCCTTCATAAACATCAAAGCTGATCCCTTTAACTGCTTGAAAATTTCCATAATTTTTGACCAGGTCCCGGACCGAGATCATCACCTTATCCATGCAACTGTTTTTCTTTCATCATATATGTTTCAAGTTCATTCATCATACCCTTACTTCCTATAAAAAGAGGGGAACGCTGGTGTAATTCTGTGGGATGAATGTCCAAAATTCTTTGTGTGCCATCAGTTGCTTTCCCTCCGGCAACTTCAACTATAAAGGCAAAAGGATTGCACTCATACAAAAGACGAAGCTTGCCTCCTGGTTTATCTGCCAGACCTGGATACATAAAAATGCCGCCTTTCAGTAAGTTACGGTGTACATCTGCCACCATACTACCAATGTAGCGTTGTGTGTATGGACCACCATCCTCCTTCGTTTTCTTTTGGCAATTATTAATATATTCTCTTACTCCGTGCGTATACTTGAAAAAGTTACCATGGTTAACAGAATAGATCTTTCCATATTCAGGGCACTTGATATCAGGATGACTGAGGCAAAACTCCCCAATGGAAGGATCCAGCGTAAATCCATTCACTCCACGTCTGGTAGCATACACTAGCATGGTGGAGGACCCATATACGATATAGCCTGCAGCTACCTGCCGCACACCTGGCTGTAGGATATCTTCTTCTGTCACTTTAGATCCTCTCTCAGTAACCCTCCGGTATACACCGAAAATAGTTCCAATGGAAATATTGACATCAATGTTACCACTACCATCCAAGGGATCAAAGAGCACCACATATTTGGAGTTCTTACTCACTTCATCATCAAAAGCTATGAATTCATCCAGTTCCTCACTGGCAATACCTGCGCAACTAATACCGTGTTGCAATACGCCCATAAGCTGATTATTGGCATAGATGTCCAGTTTTTTTACATCTTCTCCCTGTACATTGATGGAACCGGCATCACCCAGGATGTCCACCAGGCCGGCTTTATTAACTTCAACATTTATCCGCTTGGCTGCCAGGCCAATGTCCCGAAGTAAAGAACTTAATTCACCTGTGGCGCCAGGAATGCCACGTAACTGCTGTATGGTATATTCATCCAGTGTAAGAACTTGTCTGTTAACTGTATTCATATGCTTTTGGGTTAAGGGGTGCAAATGTAAGATTTATAAAAATTATTGATTTGTCGGAAATTATTGAATTATAGAAACAATTCGTAATAAAATTCAACTTTTTTTTAAATATGCACTGTGTTCAAAGAACACAAATCATCATATATTCATAAACTTCCTTACTAAAATCATTGTTATATGAGCCTTCTCTTAAGATATACTAATATCTGAACTCTATTAAACTTTGATCATAGAAACAATTTCTTCTAGATACTTCCGATCCGTTTCATCAAATTGATCAAGTTCTTCACTATCTACATCCAACACACCTAGTATGTTCCCATTATTGAATACAGGTACTACAATTTCAGACTTCGACAAACTGCTGCATGCAATATGCCCTGGAAATTTTGCTACATCTGGTACAATTAAAGTTTTGGATTCAGCCCAGCTGTTGCCACAAACCCCTTTGCCTTTCCTGATCCTTGTGCAGGCTACTGGACCTTGGAATGGTCCCAACACAAGTTCTTCTCCTTTTACAATGTAAAAACCTACCCAAAGCCATCCAAATTGCTCTTTTAAAGCAGCTGCAATATTGGCAAGATTTGCTATAAGGTCTGCCTCTCCTTCAAGCAATCCCTTAATTTGTGGAATCAATGTTTGGTATTGCTCTTCCTTTGTGCCAGAAACTATGTTTAGATCTTCTGCCATAATATGATTTGTAATATGCAGTCAAGGCTGCATGTAAACTTGGTCATCTATCGTCTTTACCTTAAAAGTACTGGTTTTCTTTATAAATGCTCTTCATTGACTACCCGTTCCTTCTTTGTGTATTTTTCATGCAATTCGAACAAAAAAGCCATCCGGTTGGTCTCACTTGTAAAAGGTTGAAGCCTGTAACAAAAATCCACAGCCCTATCTAAAGCCTCATGTGCCTTTAATAAAGGCTGAGGCATAGAGTTAGGATGATACAAATCAGCAAGAGATGCTTCTCTTTGGTATTGCCCATCTATCGAAGATTTCTGAAAATGGCTCCTTGCATTCAAAACTTCTTTAGCAGCTTCTTCCACGCCTTTGATTTGTTTTTCATTCGGACCTTTTGGCCAGGGAAAGTTGTTGTAATTTAAAGTGTTTGAATAGCGAAAGTCACTTTTGATCCGGCCACAAGTGTTTTTAACCCAAACTGTATGCATTTCTGAAGTTAATATACCGAATTCATACAATGTTGCATTTGGTACTGCGAAACAGGAGTTGTTTAAAATATCATCCTTTGACATAAAACCGATTGGTATGTATTTTCTGTTTTCAGATGAATGTGATGGAATCAGAACGTAATCACCATCCGGCTGCCGGTTTTCTGTAAATAATGTAGGAAATTTGGCCCACTTTACTGTGGCTTGCTTGGAGCTTTTCAATCGTACACTTCTTACACCTTCGATCCTTGCCATAACATGTGGCAAGTGATGCAATTCTTCCTGAGTTGCATCTGCCAGCCACAAACACCACCTTTTTTCTCCATTGATAAATTCATGCGCACTGATAAAAGGTTTGATATAAGGAATAGCTCCTGATTCTTGATGGATAAAATTTGTTTTTTCATCATCAGTGAAAAGTAAATAACCTCCATCAGTTGGCTGGCTTCCTTTATACATTTTGGAAACATTGCAAATAGGATAAGCCCTAGCTACAATGAATTGATCTTTACCTTCAACAAGATAAGGGTTGACATTTTTCACCACAGTTTCCAATGCCTCTCCTTTAATATCCTCATAATCATAAATCAATTTGCCAGAAACATTAAAATTGGCAAAACCAATAATCACAACATGTACTGCAGCATTTCCTCTGGCTTCATTACTCCATTTAAAGGTGCGGTGTGCAAAATGTATTTTAATCGCATACTTGCCAAATAACTCGTTCCACAATATACCAACCTGCTCTCCTTGTGCTATAGAATTGGTACTAACAAATGCTGTTTTAGTTTTGTAAGTACGAGTCTTATTTTCTTTAACCCCACCTGCTGGATGATCGGAGTATTCTTGCATATATTGTGCAGCCTTGATATACCATGCAGTAACATAATCTAACACCCCTGCCCCATTAATCCCAGCAAACACCAGGTCCATATCCTCTTTCTGAAAGGCATTTTGGAGTTGCTTTCCTACAAATGGTGGGTTGCCAAAAATATAATCAAACCGCTCCGCAGATGTTTCATTTGAACTTTCAACAAGCATCCTTTGCCAGTCAAATCTAAGTGCATTTCCATGCCTGATGTGTGCACTTTTTCTTAATGGCAGACGAACATAATAACAGCCAAATATTTGGGAGGCTTGCATATTCATCTGGTGATCCATCAGCCACATAGCTACCTGTGCAATCTGGCAGGGAAATTCCTCATACTCTATTCCATAATACCGGTCCACATGACACTTGAGTAAGACAGAAATATCAATTCCGGCACTAGCTGCAACTTCCTCACGAAGTTTCATATGACGGAACAATAATTCTTTGATGATAGCTATTTCCAATAAACGTACCTCTCGGTAGGCAATAATGAGAAAATTGCCACAGCCGCAAGCCGGATCTAGAAAGCGTAGGTTGCTGATTTTATTATGGAATTGTAGAAGCTTTGTCCGGCTTGTCTTTATGCTCTCAAATTCCTGCCACAACTTGTCAAGAAAAAGAGGCTTAATGAGCTTTAAAATGTTTTTCTCACTGGTATAATGGGCTCCCAAATTACGTCTTGCCTTTTCATCCATTACACTTTGAAACAACGAACCGAAAATGGCAGGTGATATCCTGCCCCAATCAAGAAGACAACAATCAATGATCATTTGCCGGACTTCGGTATCAAATGAGGAGTAAGAGAAACGCTCATCAAACAGCTTCCCATTAATATAAGGAAACGCCTGAAGCGTTTCATCCAATGTAATTGAACGGCTGTCCTTTGGTGTGTTCAATACCTGGAACAATTGCATGAAATATTGAGCAAGATCACTTCCATCTTCAGCAGTACAACTTTGAATATAATCTAAAAAAATACCTTTTTCAAAGATGTTAGTATTATCTGCAAACAATATAAAAACTAGCCTGATTAAGAAAACTTCAAGAGGATGCCCGGCATAACCCAGGTCTTTTAATTTGTCATGCAGTCCCCCCATTAGTTCTGCGGCTTCAATATTTACTGGATCCAGCTCTTTAAAAGGACGAACTTGATAACCTGCTAGTAACCCAAAAAGTTGAACGTGGTCTACAAATTTGGTTAAAGAAAAATCAACACGTACGCCATTTCCAAGATCAAGTAAACAGAAATTGACAAAATCACTGGCTAAAATAAAACGCGGCCTTTCTTTTTCTGGCAGTTTGGATAGAACATCAATCCTACTCTTAAAGGAGAAATTTTCATCTGTTAAGTTAGATTCAAAATTAATAAGTATGACACCTTTCCATAATAGGCTTGAATTGGTAGTAATATTTCCTGGGCTTTCCACTTTTGAAAATAATTCCTGGGCAGCGCATTCGAAACTGGCAACACGCCTGCGGCTAATACCAAAAACATTAAGAAACTCAGGAAAGAAATTTTTGACTTTATTAGCTTTAGTCTTCTTTTGCCTCCAATCATAAGAAAAATCCTGTGCACGCCTTTTAATTTCACTCCAGCTAAGTGGCATCAGTTTCTGCGTTTTCGCGCAAAATAATTTAAAATAACGATACAAATAATTCCGTAAAGTGCAGATAATTAAGTATTAAACCAGGCAATCTTATCCCATATAATTCATCGTTTAAAATTAAATATCACAACATGAAAGGAAAACTATCAAGAAGGCATAAGTGTTTACACTAATCTATATCATGAATTAACGATCAATCTACATTCTTAATCGTTTCTAATTTTAATATATGGCATTTAAGTGTTATTTTGCTGGTAAATAAGCCTACGCTTAACTAACATTTCCCCTTACTGTATTCCTGAAACCATTGTAATAATAATTTTTAACAGGCAAGTTGACTGGTTGCCATCAATGTTTTGGTAAGGTGTTATGAAACGTTTCTTGCTTTATACTTTATTGTTTCTCTTGGCCCAACCTCTGTTTGCAACCTCTATTGTAATATTGGTAACGCCATATTATGTTGTAATGGGTACAGATAGCAGGCGAACAATCCTGGACGGAAATGCAAATGTTTCAGAAAAAGTTTCTGTTTGTAAAATAAATAGGGTTAGAAATTATTGTTACGCGCTTGCTGGTATGGTAGCTTCCAGGAATACATTTTCTGCACACAAAATCATCAACAAAGAGTTAAAGAGAGCTAAAGATTATAACCAGGCTGTTTCTAGGATAAAACAGGAAATAAAAAAGGCTTTACATAATGAATTTATGTATCAGAAGCTATTCCAACCGGAATTGTATAAAAAATCGGTAGCCTCCAAACGAAATATATTGGAAGTAGCTTTAGTAAGCATTAAGGATAATAAGCCCCAGGTTCAAATAATCGGCTTTGAATTTACAGACGAAAATGAGATTGATGTGAAGGATTATACCGAAAAATGCCCTGGCGATTGCCCGCCACAACAATCTCAATTTTATTTTTTAGGGGATTATTCTGGTATTGAAAAGTATTTTGATACGAAACCTAAAGTTTCTGATCCGGTTTCTTTTGTAGAACAACTTATCCGGATTCAATCTCAAACAACCCCTAGTTCAGTGGCTGCGCCCATTAACATTGTAAAATTCTCCTCAAATGGCGTAGAATGGATTAAGTAAATAGGAGAAAAAGTTGAAACCTTGTTAGATTATAAGAAAAATGTAGGCGAGGATTTCATTGCAAATGATTACCTCGCCTCACTTCATTACTCAACCACTTCAGCAATTTCCTCGCTCTTCATATGAGCATTACTCATTGAAACACTGCGGGCTACATTACCTGCAAGTTCAAGGAAAGCATGCTTAGTGATATCTTCATCACTCATAAGTATGGGTATGCCTATATCACCGCCTTCTCTAATACTTTGAACCAACGGTATTTGCCCCAGGAACGGAATATCATATTCTGCGGCTAGGCGCTTGCCCCCTTCTTTCCCGAAAATATAGTACTTGTTTTGAGGCAATTCAGCAGGAGTGAAATAACTCATATTCTCTACTAGCCCAATTATAGGAACATTCATCTGTGCCTGCCCAAACATGGCGATACCTTTTTTAGCATCAGCCAGGGCAACATCCTGAGGCGTGGTTACTACGACTACACCTGTCACAGGTACCGTTTGTACAAGAGTCAAATGAATATCTCCGGTCCCCGGGGGCATATCAATGACTAGGTAATCCAATTGATCCCAGTAAACATCAGTTACAAACTGGCGGATAGCACTGCTGGCCATCGGGCCACGCCAAACAACAGCATTCTTTTCATCAACTAGCAAGCCTATACTCATCAGTTTCAAGCCAAAACGCTCCAAAGGCACAATCATCCCTTTGCCTTCTACTTCTATCATCATAGGGCGTTCACCACGAACTCCAAACATGATGGGCACACTGGGTCCATAAATATCAGCATCCATAAGGCCCACTTTTGCTCCTCCTTTGGATAAGGCTAAAGCTAAATTGGCAGCAACAGTACTCTTGCCAACACCACCCTTGCCACTAACTACGGCAATGATGTTTTTAACATTAGGCAGCACACTTCCTTTATCGCTCCGCAAAGTAGTAGTACTGGAGGTAAAATTGACGGTTACCAACGCATTCTTGTTTATTGATTGAACTGCATCGATACAATTCTTCTTGAGAAGCTCTTTCAGAGGGCACGCAGGCGTGGTTAATACTATTGTAAAGGAAACATAATTTCCTTCAACGGTAAGATCCCGCACCATATTCAAAGTGACAATATCTTTTCCTAGGTCCGGCTCTTGGACTGTACTTAGTGCTTTGAGCACATCATCTTTGGTCATACATATCAAATTGTTAATGAAGTGGCAAAGTTAATTGAAACAATCAAGCATTATTCTTGTATTCCTCTGGGAGGATTATTTTTGAGAAGATGAAAAAACTCTACTTCACCATATTTACTTTCTTTTGTTTTTCCTTGCACAAAGCGCACGCCCAATTTGAAACTGTGCGCGACTCTGTAGTTCAGTTATATGGTATAGTAATGACATCCGATAGCCTCGTTGGCATTCCGGCAGTCAGTGTAACAATCAAAGGACAGAATCGGGGTACAATTACTAATGGCCAGGGCGTATTTTCTATTGTTGTGCTCAAAGGTGATGAAATAGAGTTTACCCACGTAAGTTATAAGCCCAAAACAGTGGTCATCCCTAAAAACCTGGAAGGTAACCAATACAGTGTTGTACAACTCATGATCCAGGATACGGTCTACCTTCCGGCTACAATCATTAAACCACGCCCCACTCCACAGCAGTTTGCCCGTGATTTCGTCAATTCAAAAGTACCTGATGATGATATAGAGATTGCCCGTCAAAATAATAGCGCAGCCAAACGAAGGATATTAATCTCAGCCACACCTGGCGATGCTGGTGAAGCCGCCAATGTGCAATTTCGCAATATTGCCAATAAGGCTTCATATGCGGGACAAGTACCCCCACAAAATATATTTAACCCCGCTGCCTGGAATGAATTCATCAAGGCTTGGAAAAGAGGAGACTATAAGAGAAAAAATTAATATAAAAGAAAGTGCATTGTTGTAGCATCTCATGTTTACAATTTCTTAATATCTCCTTATTTTGCTTTTCAAATTGAATCAATGAAACAAATAAAATGGGGAATTATTGGTTGTGGAGATGTGGCTGAAGTGAAAAGTGGACCGGCCTTCAATAAGGTGCCGAATTCTAAACTCGTAGCAGTAATGCGGAGAAATGCTGAAAAAGCAAAGGATTTTGCCCTTAGACATAATGTAGATAAATGGTACACTGATGCACAGGATCTTATTGATGATGAAGAAGTGAATGCTATCTATGTTGCTACTCCTCCCTCCTCCCATGAAGAATACACAATCAATGCCTTAAAAAAAGGCAAACCTGTTTACGTGGAAAAGCCTATGGCTTTGGATACAGATGGCGCCCGGAAAATGTTGGAGGTAGCCAAAGAAACAGGTGTAAAACTTACAGTTGCGCATTACCGCCGTGAGCAGCCAATGTTCTTAAAAGTGAAAGAGTTCCTTCACAAAAAAGCCATCGGTGATATCCGTTTTGTTAATCTTCGTTATTGGCAACCAGCCTCTTCTTACAATTTGGAAAGTGAAGGTATCCAGTGGCGGGTTGATCCAACCATTGCCGGCGGTGGAATTTTCCATGACATAGCACCACACCAGATTGATTTGTTGCTCTATTATTTTGGAAAAGTAAAGGAAATAAAAGGGTTTTCTATAAACCAGGCTGGCCTATACAAAGCAGATGATTTGGTTGCAGGACAAATGTTATTCGAAAATGGTATCATCTTCAATGGAAGCTGGTGTTTTACCGTAGCAGCGTCCGAGCGCCAGGATATTTGCGAAATCATTGGTTCTAAAGGTAAAATAGCATTCCCGGTCTTTGGCAATTTTGAAATTAACCTGACACAAAATAATAAGTCAAGAACTATTGGATACGAAAAAATACCGCATGTACAACAACCTATGATTGCAAAAGTTGTAGAATATTTTCTAAATAAAATACCAAACCCCTGCCCTCCTGAAGATGGAGTAGAAGTAATGCGCATCATGCAGGCTATGAGTAAATAAATTACTTGTCGGGCCGTTCTTTAATGCTCCTAATCATGCTTGAGAATTTGGAACGGTGTTTGAAATAGTACTCCTAAAATTGTGAGTATGTTTCCGATGTGGATTTTTATTTTTATGATAGCATTTATCTGCTATCTGTTATATATAACCCGGCCCAATGAAGACAGCCTGAGTGTAATTGGTAGAAATCAATTGAAAAAGCTTCAATATTGGATTAGGGGGAAAAAATAGTATATACTAAGTGGTTTGACTAACCCACTTTATTCATTCTTGTTTTAGTTCTTTTGTTTTCTTACCATAGAAAAAAATACATCTTAATTTGTCATAAAATCGCTGATACTCTCCTATTGAGCATGTCCCGCTCCAGCGGGAGGTTGGGGAAGATGACCAGGTTCTACATGTATTAATACATGCCCCACTTGCGGAAGCTCTTTCTTTAACGCATCCTGTACTTGGTGAGCAATTTCGTGTCCTTCTTTAACCGTTATATACGCATTCACAATAATATGTAAATCTACATGATAACTGAGGCCAGACTTCCTTACATAACATTTTTCTGTATTGAGAACTCCGGGAACACTAAGTGATTTCTTTCTGATATCCTCCACCACATCATCATACAAATGTTCATCCATAATTTCTCCAAGAGCAGGACGGAAAATCAGATAACTATTATAAAATATAATTATGGACGCAATTAATGCCGCCCAGTCGTCGGCAGTTTCATAACCTTTGCCAAGAATTAAGGCTATTGAAATGCCTACAAATGCTGTTAAAGAAGTTAAGGCGTCACTCCTGTGATGCCAGGCGTCAGCTTTTAATGATGAACTGCCGGTTTCAGAACTCTTTTTGGAAACTATTCTGTAAAAAAATTCTTTTACAACTATTATAAATCCTAAAACAATTAATGTATAAGGAGCAGGTAATTGGTGCGGCGTCCGGATATTTTGAATGCTTTCGTAAGCAATTACTGTGGCTGAGGTGATTAAAAATCCTACAACAATAAAGGTGATCAAAGGTTCAGCCCGCCCGTGTCCATATGGATGGTTCTCATCCGCAGGTCTGCTGGAATAATTAAGTCCAACTAAAACCAAAAAAGAAGAAAATATATCTGAAGTTGATTCAATGGCATCAGCAATGAGAGCATATGAATTGCCAAAATAACCAGTTAAACCTTTTACTAAAGCGAGGCTGGCGTTTCCTGCAATGCTTAAATATGTTGTTTTAATTGCTTGTTCTTTCCTCATCTTTCCTCAATTATTCGAAGTTGTCTGATTTTTTAGTACACCCATAAACAGGGTTTACAAGGGCCAAAATTAGACGCAAATATGCATCACAGGATAGAATTCTCCTATTTTAAAATTCTTTCATGTGTGGAGATATTTTTTTACATTAATTCCTTTTGGTCTATAATTTTATAAAAGGAAAACGAAATCAGGTGGTATAATTAAAAATTACAGGCATTCAATGAAAACCTTTGATAGGATCACTTACCAGAATAAAACAATTCTACTGATCCTTTTTTTCTTTTTTCTAAGATGCGTGCTTTCATTTATTTTGGAATTAGGAAATGACGAAGCTTATTATTGGACCTATAGCAAGTCCCTCAAATTCAACTACTTCGACCATCCACCAATGGTTGCCTTCTTTATTCGTTTTTTTTCTGCAAATCTGGTATTGCAACAATATGAGGGTTTTATCAGGTTGGGTAGTGTTGTAGGTTGTGCTTTGTCTACTTGGTTTATGTTTAAAGCTACTGCAACGATACATTCAGAAAAAGCTGGCTGGCTTTCGGCTTGCATGTACAGCACATCGTTCTATGCAGCCATCATGGCCGGCCTGCATACTATGCCAGATGCGCCTCAAATGGTTTTCTGGACATTTAGTTTATGGATGTTGGCCAAAATCACTACCGGTAATCAGAAATGGATCACTTGGATCTTTTTTGGCTTGGGTGCTGGTCTGTGCATTATGAGTAAGATTCATGGGGTTTTCCTTTGGTTTGGACTTGCCACCTTTACTTTACTTCAAAAAAGATCATGGTTAGCAAGACCTCAATTTTATGTTGCCTTGGTCACCTCTCTTTTGCTAACTAGCCCTATCCTTATCTGGAATATACAAAACAATTTTGCTACCTACCTTTTTCACAGCAGCCGTGTTACGATCAATGCCTTTATATTAAACCCCTATGCATTTTTTGAAGAACTTTTGGGACAGTTTTTCTTCAATAACCCTTTTCATGTCATCATTATCATAGTAGCTCTTATTTCAATAAAGAACGATAAGCAATTACAAAAAGAATCATTATCTCTTTTTAACTATATAGCACTTCCTCTTGCATTGGTATTACTTTTTATTGCGCTATTCAGGGATACGCTTCCACATTGGAACGGACCTGCATACATTACTTTGCTCCCATTGGTAGGCGTATACTTATCTGATAAGAAATACACTTCATTATATCGAAGATTATTTCAATCGGGTCTAATAGGTTTTATTTCATTTTGCATTGGTTGGCCGGTAGTTAATAATTTTTTTCCTGGCACTTTTGGAAATAAAACAGGATTGGAGTTGGGAAAAGGAGATGTTACCTTGGATAAATATGGTTGGCGCATAGCAGGGAAAAAGTTTTCAACGTTTTATTTAAGTGAAATTGCCAAAAGTAAAATTCCCAAAGGAACGCCAGTAGTAAGTTACAAATGGTGGGGAGCACATATTGAATATTACTTTTGTCGCCCCTTGAAGATTGAAATGATTGGTTTGGGCGGAAAGAATACACTCCACGAATATTTCTGGACAAATAAAGAAAAAATAGGCCAGGTCAATATGACTACAGCCTACTGTATCATACCCTCCGATGAATATTATAATGCAAAAGTTCGTTATGCTGAATATTACAACAATATCGACTCCGTAACTACTATAAAAGTTATGCGAAACAACCTTCCTGCACATAACTTTTATGTATATCAACTAAATGGTTGGAAAGGTAAAATTCCCGTTATACAGTAGATTGGTATATACAAAAACTAACTTAAATAGCGTATTTCCCCATTAGAATAACTTATAAATGCTCCATTTGCCATACCTAAAAACAAACCAACTTCTACCAGTCCAGGAATATTTTTTAATTGGAAATGCAATGAAGTAGGATCTTCAATTTGGTTAAAATAACAATCAAGTATATAATGTCCATGATCAGTAATAAATATTTGTCCATCGCGCTCCCTTAGTTCAACTTTTGTACAACCAAGATGCTCTATTTTATGTTTGGTTTGTTTCCAGCCGTATGGAACGACTTCAACTGGCAGGGGAAACTTACCTAACTTGGACACATATTTATGTTCATCTGCAATAATGATGAATTGTTTTGAGTTAGCTGCAACCATTTTCTCCTGTAGTAGTGCACCTCCGCCTCCCTTGATCAATTGCAATTGATGAGTAATTTCATCTGCTCCATCAATAGTAAGATCAATGAATTCTACATCATTCAGTTCGGATACTGGAATTTTGTGTTGCTGCATCAGATTTTTAGTTGCTATTGAAGTAGGAACACCCTTACAGTTAAGTCCATTTTTAATTTTTTCTGCAAGTGCAAGAATAAACCAATAAACAGTCGAACCAGTACCAATTCCGATGGTCATATTTGGCTTTACTAATTCAGCTGCTTTTCTGCCTACAAGTTGTTTTGCCTGTTCATTTGAAGACACTTTATAAGATTTTTAATTCTTTATTTTATTTGTATAGCGATTCTAAAAAGTAAATTTATTGATTGCTCTCATCTTTCCCTGCTAAGGGGAGAGTGATCCAGTTGTGCCCATCACGAGCGATCAAAGCCTCAGAATCCTCTGGTCCCCATGAACCTGGAGAATAATTAGGAAAGTCTATTGGAGGACGGCTTTGCCAGGCTTCAATTATGGGCATTATAACCTTCCATGAGGCTTCAACCTGGTCAGATCTCATGAATAAAGTAGCGTCTCCTTCCATAACATCTAATAACAATGTTTCATAAGCTTCCGGCTCAGCTACTTCATACTCATCTTTATACTTGAACATCATGTTTACAGGATTCAATGTCATTGCTGTCCCTGGTCTTTTGGCCTGAAATCTGAGCCTGATGTCTGCTTCTGGAGTGATACTGAAGATGATACGATTTGACCTCCATGTTTCTGCAGCTTCTTGTGGAAAAGAAAAAACTGGGGCTGGGCGGAATACAACAGAAATGGCTGTAGCCTTGGAATTCATTCGCTTTCCGGTTCTTACATAAAATGGTACATCTTGCCACCGCCAATTGTCAATGTAAAATTTTACAGCTGCAAATGTTTCAACTCCGGACTGTGGTGCAACTTTATCTTCCTGCCTGTAACTTTTCACCTGTTTACCCATCATCCATCCTCCGGCATATTGACCCCGTACAGCAAACCCATGTACACTTTCCCTTGTAATCTTTCTGATAGCATTTAATACGTCTGTCTTCTTATTTCTAATCTCATTGGCGTCAAAAGAAAGAGGCGGCTCCATTGCAATCATACATAAAAGCTGGAGAATATGATTTTGAACCATATCTCTTAATGCTCCTGATCCTTCATAATAATCACCTCTCCCATCTACTCCAACAGTTTCAGAAGCTGTGATCTGTATATGATCAATATAATTTCTATTCCAAATGGGTTCAAATAAAGCATTAGCAAATCTAAAAGCAAGAATATTCTGAACAGTCTCTTTACCTAGATAATGATCAATCCTGTATATCTGCTCTTCTTCGAAAATATTACTAAGTAGTAAATTAAGCTCGTGAGCACTTTGAAGATCATGCCCAAATGGCTTTTCAACTACTATACGTGTTGATTCCCTTTGAAAACAACTGGGTAACTGCTGTAAGTTTTTTGCTATAACGGGCACTAATTGTGGAGCTACTGCTAGGTAAAAGATTACAATCGGGGTAACACCAAATTCCTTTTCCTTGGCAGTAATGCAGTCTGTAATTTGTGTATAACAGGATGCATCCGATGCATCAAATTGTAGGTAACTGACATTTTTAGCAAATGTTTCCCATGCTCCATCCCCTTTATCTTTCCTTCTGCTGAATTCTTTTATTCCTTTTAATAAATGGTCGCGGTATCGGTCATTAGTATATTCACTCCTTCCAATACCATAAATGGCAAATCGATCTGGCATTCGCTGATCTACATATAAATTGAAAAGAGCTGGAATAAGTTTACGGTAATTCAGATCTCCACTTCCACCAAATATGAAGAGTAGAGAATACGGAGGTTTCTTTGTATGCTGCATAATCTGTTTTTCTAAAATGCTAATTCACATCTTTTTACTTCACAGAGAACAGATAATTGGTTATTATTTACTAAAAGGTTAAAAAATACTGCAAAGAAAGCCCACTACAGGTCCAGCAGAATAGTCTATTGCCTCAATTCATTTGGCAAAGCTGAATATCTTGGAGATGATGCTTTATTGCTGTATCATTTAAATGTAACAAGTTTGATTCTGACACATAATCAGCAAGACTTCCTTCATTATCAACGATTCTTAAGAATTGAAGGAAATGATCTTCTGTATATATACAAAGGTTAATGGATGGTTCATGAATATCATAAATACGGAAATAGATACTGCCTGATTTCTTTTCAATATGGAGAATTAAATGCTCAAATGACCATTTTTCAAGAGGTGTAGTTACAACCTTATCAAACCCATAAATAATAAGCAGTTCAGTAGTTAGCATGTTTGATTGAATTTGGTGTTTGTAATCGAATATACAGCTTTTGTAAAGTTAACATTTGTTTGCTGTTTGGAACAAAGAATAAAATACATATACTCATATTTTAATATACAAACTATACCTCTTTTAAAACCCCACAAAGCAATAACACCGGTCCTATCAAGCCAGATTCCAACAAAGGTGAATCTTTATGATAATGCTTCCATGTTGTAAAGGTCACCCGACCATCTTCAGGTTTCGGAGCACCTATGGTATACCATTCCGGAACTTCCAAAATACCACCATTGAAAAGACTTTCCATACCACTCGAGCCTGCCCCAGGAGAAAATCGATAAGGATCTGGTGCTTGTTCATCCCCAATAAGCCTATTAGGCCAAAGATTAGTTACTTTGATAACTACAGTGTTGGTACCTGCTTGAACAGCCTTAGTAATTTCAATTCTGTATGGTCGCTTCCAAAATATTCCAAGGTTTACTCCATTTAATAATACTTCGGCAATGACCTCTACCCTTCCCAAATCCAAAAAATAGCGAAGCTCGGACTTCTTCTTCTGGAATGAAGTAGAAAATGAAATTTTATATTCCGCTGTACCTGAAAAATACTTTACACCAGCATTTGCGTGCTTGTGTAGGGAAGATAGTAATGGTAATATTACATTTGAAGGCGCACCTTTCCCATATGGGAATTGAACTTCCCAGGGGCCTTCAAGTTTTCTTGTTTCTGGAATTTCTGATACAACAAACTTTTTTTGTTTTCCAGAATGATAACACAAACTATACTCCCCATTCTGCCAGAAAAGAAGCGCTGTTTTTTTATAAGCCGTAATTTCAACCGCAAAAGGAGGATGTTGCAATTCTGATAAATGAGTAGCCAACTGCTTGACATCTTCTTCATTTAGGACTTTTGAAATAAACTCTGGCTTGGTCATATCCCCATTATAATAGGAAATATTTTCAGTGCTCATATCTCCCAATGGAGGATGAACAATAGATTTTCCCTTTGTACCCTCTCCGGCTTTTTTCCCTGATACATAAACTACTGGTTCACCATTATGATAAATAAGGGCAATATGTGTCCAACCACTAATGGAAATAGGAACCGCTAAAATCAGAATGGGAGCTTCTCCACCATGTTCCCATACGGCTACACCATTACGACCAACAGTAATTCCACATGTTACATGTCCTTCACCATAAATTTCTTTGCCATTCAATGGATAAATGGCATAATAATCAGTCCAGGGATGTTTGATGCCTTCCGAAAAAATACTGGATTGAAGCATAACAGGCATTTCTGGCTTTGCCCAAAAACTGATAGAAAAATTATTGACAACATTTTGGTAAAGCTGAAAAGCGGAAGGAGGATAAATATCTGTGCTAAGTAGCGGTTTTTGATCCTTTAAAACAGCATGCAACCTCCTGGAAGAAACAGGTTTACGAAAAACGATAAAGACCGAGCCATAAGGTTCCAATTGCAAAGGCATACGAATACAGTCTTCAACTATTTCATAAATATTCAAATTGATGATTCGGCCCGTAACCGCATCCCAAAGTTCTGGTTGTTTATTTTCAATTCGAAAAGTACAGATCCATTGTTCGTAAGTCCTTCTTTGATTACTGATGAAAAAAAAGTCTGTGTCACCGGATTTTTTATGGATATAGCATACTGGGGCTTTACCCGTTTGACTTAATGCTTCAAAATCGGGCTTTAATTTTAATTCCTGAAATATACTGACTAATGATTGCCCATAATAAACGTAGCCTTTTCCAAACTTATTCACTGTAACGGCTTCACCATCGATCCCTCCCCATATTTCTTGAGCAACTTTCTGAAAAACGGCATCTCTATCTGCAAAGTCATTTAATCCTAATGAATGTAGTGGCTTTGCACCCACCATCACCATGCCTTCCTGAACTAGTGCACGGAGTTTGAGAAGTAGCTCCAGGCTTATAGCTTTAAATTCTTGTAATATCAACACTCTGTAGTTCATTCCATCATTCAATTCTAACCTGCCATTTTTGATAGTCACTTTTTGAATGATGGTTTCCGCATTGATCATGTCATAATCATAGCCTTCAGGTGGTGATGGATGTAAATCCGATCGATTTACTTTAGTATATAAGTTGGCATCTTCACCTGAAAAATAAACTAGATCAGCAACAACTAATCCTTGTTGCAGTATGCCCTGACATCTGGCAATATAGGAGAGCCAACTTCTTCCTTCTTTCCACCAGGTATTGGTACGGTCAAAATGAATACCCCAGGGCCCCATGGTCATTCCGGGGACAGCTGTTGGATGCGGCTGATGTGCAAAACGGTGTATAATCAACCTATTGATGCCCTTCGTAAACATCTTATCTCCTAATGCCTTCATTGCGAAAGGATATTCTTGCCAGCGCCCAGACTCTGGTTCAGCAGTATACGCCTCTGCACCTACAAACTTTTGACCATTAGTGTGTGCAATGGAAGCTGCCAGCTTCAATGTCCTGTCCAATGTACGGTTACTTTGTAAAACAGAATGAAGACCATACCAGCTTTCTCCAATATTCACATCCACCTTTGCCCCGATTTGCATCTCCTCCATCGGCCCTCTGTCATAAGGCTGAATATAAGGGGTAAGTTGATGTTCCCTGCATAAGGCAGCAAATCGTCCATAATAATGATCTGCAATTAAACCTGCTTGCGTGCGGCGGAAATCCCACAAGAATCGTTCGGTAGTCTCAACATCCTCTATGATCCGTCCTGTAAGGATGGGAAGATATTTAGTGATTTCATAGCCACTGCGCTGTTTAAACTCTTGATGAAACAACGGGGTCCAGTTTTGCGAACGGGCTTCATAACTGTCAATTTCTACGCCAGCAGCACCTCTGGATGCAAGTGTTTTGAGCAAAGGCAAAAATGACTCCATCATTTTTTGAAAGTGAAATTCAAAAGCTTCAGAACTATACTTGTCACATTCAAGTCCGATTCCCTGGTCTGGAGCTGCACGGTTTAGTGTACCCACCGGCGTATAACCAATTCTTAATAGGGTCCAGTCTCCTGGTGGCGCATTCCACTGCAATCTTCCTTCTTTATCGACAAACTCTGAAATATCAGCAATCTCCTCTAAAGCTACAATAGACCCACTTTCAACCTGTTGATGGTTATCTTTATATATAGGCGATGTCCCTTCACCTGAAAACTGGTAGCGATAACCACTTTTTTCCATCCATTGATCCAATCGTGTGATTTCGGAAAATCTTACTTGGGCAAGTCTTCGGCTATGCTTGGAAGTAATACGGAAGAATTTTGCCTTTGTGGCTGGAAAATCAAATGTTATAAACTTATAACCTGCTGCAAGTTCAGACTCCAGGCCTGTATTGATTGCTACTACATCTTTAAACCTTTGCCCGTCTTGCGAAGACTGCAGTATAACATAAGTTCTGTCGTTATAATCTACTCGTCTGCTTGCTTCTGGACTGTTTGGAGAAGAAATTAAGAACGTGATTGATCGGGCTTCATAAGGTGCTTCAAATTCAAATTTTATCCATTTAACCTTGCTTTTTTCGTCAACAGGTAGATCTATACCCTCTGGATTTTCTCCAGTTAACTGTTTCTTGTCAACAAAACCACTGGCTGTTGAAGCACGGAAAGTCTGCAAGAGAGCTTCACCTGTTAATGAAGGAATGGCAAGTATGGCAATATCTTTGTAAAAATCTAATTTATGGAAAGGCTTGGGTAGGCTAATATTTATTTCCTTACCACCCTTGATATACATCTCGCTCCAGGTCACCTGCTGCATGGCCAATTCTGGAGTGATCCAGGGACCACCACTTGAAGACCAGCCAGGACAATTATGCAACACAAAATGGAGCCCAAGTCGCTCGCATTCTAGGATGGCATGTTTTTTAAGTGCTAGCCATTCAGAACTTAAATACTTTATAGGACCAGCTGGAATATCGGTACCCGCATCAAAATTATAGACACCTCCAATACCTGCCTCCATCATAGCTTCCAGGTCCAAGGTGATGCCCTGTTTGGATATATGCCCATTCATCCAAAACCACAAAGTTTGAGGATATGCAGAAAGCGGTGGTCTTACAAAATCATTTTCTAGTTCCTGAACAACTTGCCCACTTAGGGTTTCTAAAGCAAATGAGGGCGTCCACAAAGCAAACAAACCTACGCTTCCGGTATTTTTAATAAAGGTTCGTCTCTGCATAAAAAAAATAAATCAAAACCCGGACCGTTTCATATCGGCCATTAATTTGTATGTTAGAAATCCCAAAGCAAATAAAAATAAAATAATAACAGGCCAAAGCCATTGGCTCCAATACATTTTGTTTTGACTTCTAGAAACCTCACCATTCAATCTTAAATCATGATATGAAATCGAGGCCAGAAGATTCGGTATACTATCACTGAATTTCTGCAAATCATACTCAGGCGCTTTCAAATCTTCATTTCCGGCAACAATAAAATAGTTTTTTCTTTTTTCAAGGTAAGCAACCAGATATTTGCTGCTCTGTTCTGTGCTGACTCGTTCGATCACTAGAGGCGGATCATCCTTATTCTCCACTTCAATCAGCAATTGCTTTGCCTTAACTGTGCCAAATGATACCACAGGTGAATGACTGTTTAAAATCTCAAAACTTGTCAAATGGATTTTGTTTCCTTTTTCATCCAAATTATAAAGATGGGCTGCCCTCTTATAGTATTTTGGTCCATGTATATTTAGCGCCACCCTGTCCAAATGATAAAAATCTTTTTGTGTTACTGTAATATAAGAGCAGCCATTACTGCTGTCTCTTTGAACGAACGATACAGGTGGGTTGGTAGTAAATTGTTGCGTTCCTGTATCTTTATTGTTGGTGTAGACACCGGCTTTTATAATGTTTAAAGGATCAGAATGGCCATTTCTGATCACCAGCTTATAATAGGAATACCGGCTGAAAGGAACCCCTTCCTCAATGATATACCATTGCTTCCGGTCATTGCTGCCACTGATGAAAATAATCCTTTCCACTGCATTATTGCCAATGTGTAACGAAATACGGTCAGTACCTGATTCGAGAGGACAAACTATCTCAATTGTCGTTGATAAGGAATCTATGGTCGTTTTCAGAATCTGGAAATTCATAAAGACTCCCCCGGGATTTAAGGGAAGTGAATGCCTGATGATGAACGGAACCTGTTTATAGCTCTGATCAATAATGCGCAAGTCAGAAAGATCTGTTTTGGTATGAGCTGTCAATTCAGGATGAACAGGTATTTTGTAAAATCCCGTTGATGCCACAGTATTTAATGTAGCTTTTACTTTGAAATCTTGCGCAAATAACAATTTTCCAATGCAGCATAAAAGAAATATAATAACAGTTTTATTATGCTTGTACATCATCAATAATCATTTTTTTTAGTTTTTGGTACATAAAAGATACCGTCAGCAGCAACACGCCAAGAAGAATAAATGCAGCAATTTTACCTCCTTCCGAAATCCCCCTCAGATCCGCGAAGAACAGTTTCAGTAAGGCTAATGAAAAAAGGCTTAAAGATGCAATACGCAAAGTCTTGTTTCTGAACCTCATGCCAAGCCACATCAATGTGAATGAACATACTGCCCATAAAATGGTCAATACAGCTTTTCCGTATTGCTGTTGTAAGCTTGCAATAGGATAAGCTCTATATCCACCTACAACATACAAATGCAAACATTCTCTGCTGAATAAAATGACCAGCAAGGCAGGTATGGCCCAGGACAACACGTTCAGACGTCGCTCAAAATGTTGTTGATTGCTTTTGATATAATGTATTGCTTGGAAAGCAACATACAGTAAGACTACAACACCGATCCAATGCGCAATCAAGTGGAGCCAGTCATATTTTCCATCGAGTACATAATTCCTTAAAGTAATAATAAGACTGTGACTGAAAAAATGTACAAATAGACAAATGGCAGCGACTATAATCGGCAACCATCCAGCTCGCTGTTTCGTCTTTTGATGAATGACAAAAAAGATAATACCAAAAGTGTAAGTGATAAACCGGTGATATACATTGGGTACACTATACGAATCCAGCATTCCAAAATAAAGATTTACACCAAAAATGCAAGTAACAAATAGTAGAGTAGCAGATAAAATGTATACCATTCTTTTTGCTATTTCATTTCTGAATGTGAATAAGAATTCTTCATTGGGGCTGCCTTTACTGAGCAACCAGCCATAGGTCCCAAAGGCAATAATGGTTACAATATTGGTGACAATGCCTTTAAAATCAGTAAAGACAACATCAAGGTGGTAAGTGGAATTTTGTGCTGCATTAGACCAGTCCATCATCAGGCTGACCATGGTCAACAATCCAATAAATGCTGATGACTTTTTAAATAGAATGATTTGTGAACGTTGGTACAGCCAAAGTAGCAATACGGCTTCTGCACTCCAGAAAAGTGTAATGACATGCCCATGCAATTGCACAGGGATGGTCAGGGTAATAAACGTAAGTGTAAGTCCGATCAGCAGGTAAAGCAAATTCCTTTCGGCAAGATTTTTTCTAAAGAAATACCACGCAAAACATAGGTTCAGCATTCCTATCGCAAGTGTAAATAATCCTTGGTAAGCACCATCGTTCCAGTAGTGGAGTAATACCATTCCTGCAGCATAAAAAGTTGCTGTGAGAAACAAAAGGATGAAATAATCAAAAGCCCGGAAGGTTAGCCTGTTTTTAATCTGATACAACATGTTCATACCCAGGAAAATAAGGTAAAACGCCGTTGCAAAAAATAATGCTATAGGATATGAAATAGATTTGGAACTGGTCAAAGTTTGGATCAGCCAGCCGGCAAAAATAAATTCCGTAAAGAAAAGAGAAACAACATTGACCAGAGGCCACCTCTTAAAATAAGAAAGCGAAAGAAGGCCGATATTCAAAATAGCAAGATAAGTGAAAAGCACTATATAATTACCCTCTCCCGTACTCACTAGGAATGGTGTGATAAAACCGCCAATAGACGCAATAACAGCCAGCTCAATTTTATTGTATAAAACAGAAAGAACTACAGCAAAAGAGGTGATCACCACCATAATGATAAAAGCAGCAGTTTGCGACAACAAATGATATTGATGAAAGGCGAAAGCAATGGTAAAGTAGAATACAGCAATACCTCCACCGGCTAATACAGAGCTGAACGAGCGATAACTGTTGCGCATGTAATGTGCAATGCCCACAAGTAATGCCCCGCACAACAAACCTATGCAAACACGCCCGATTTCGTTGATCCAATCCTTGTCGATCGCATATTTTACAAAGAACGCAATACCCAATACCAAAACTGCAATACCAATTTTATTTACCAGGTTTTCTCCAATGAATTTCTCTAGGTCAGAGTTATTTCTCAACCAGTTATCAAACCAGCTGTCTTTGGTTTCATGGGAAGGTTCGGGAAGTCTTTGTACCGCTTCCGGCTGGGATAAGGATTGACGTACAAGCCCTGGTTTCGGTTGTGGTATCGACCATGGTTTGGACTGCTCAGTAGACTTTTCTGTTAGCGGAATTGGTGTCTTTTTTTGAACTTCTTCAACTTCTGTAGGAGTTATTGCCTCTCTGGGCGTAACAGGCTTCGCTTGAGGGAGTATCGTAGATGAAGATTGTTTCAAACTATTAATTTCCGATCTCAGGCCCCTGATTTCCTTGGTCAGCTGATCAACCGTTTGTAACAATCCTTTTAGGGAATCTTTATAAAAAGACTTTAAATTATACAATAAAATAAAAATGATAAATAAAGCTATGAGAATGATTATATCCATTGATCAAGTTTTGGTACGGTAAAGTTTATAAAAATCGCTTTTACTTTACAGCAATTTCTTTAGCCTTCTTCAATACGGTAATTACGAACTTTTGTAATAATATTAGCATTAAAATACAAAAGAATGATAATGAACTGCCTTTATTTTGAATAATAATTAACCTGAATTTGCAATCACTTTCTTGGCTGCTCCCATTCCCTGGTAAATCGCAGCTTCAAACTGGCTGTTAACGGCCCACCATGCTATCAATTTTATTTTTATATTTTTCATTTTACATTACCCTTCTTAATTTCCCCATCGTTTAAACGTAAAACCCATGCCCTTCAACCGCCGTTCCTTCATTCAAAAATGGGGAGGCCTCACATCTGTCGCCTTCTTTTCCAGCTTGTTTCAGCCTGCCTGGAGCCGCAACCTCCAGCACGCATTGCAACAAACCGCCAGTATTCCACCTACCCAACTGGCAAGCGACGAGGACTTTTGGCGCTATGTCCAGCAGTCTTATACTGTTTCACCCTCTATCATCAATTTAAATAACGCAGGTGTGGCGCCCGCTCCCAAAGTGGTACAGGATGCCATGAAGCGCTACTTCGATTTCTCAAACGAAGCACCTAGCTATTTTATGTGGCGGATTTTGGATCAGGGACGGGAAACTCTTCGTGGAAACCTTTCTAAACTGGCAGGTTGTAATACCGAAGAGATAGCAATTCACCGTAGTGCCACTGAAGCTTTGGAAACAGTGATCTTTGGCCTTAATCTGAAGAAAGGTGACGAAGTAGTACTAAGCAAACAGGATTACCCTCATATGATTAATGCTTGGAAACAAAGGGAAAAACGGGAAGGGATCAAACTTGTCTGGGTGAACATGGAACTGCCAAGTGAAGACAACGAATACTTGACCGAAACATATATTCGCGCATTTACCCCACGGACAAAGGTGGTCCATATAACCCACATGATCAATTGGAACGGGCAAATTCTCCCGGTAAAAAATATAGCCGATGCTGCTCATGCAAAAGGCATAGAAGTATTGGTTGATGGAGCCCAAAGTTTCGCTCACTTTCAATTTGATATAGCGGCACTTGGGGCAGATTACTTCGGCACTAGCCTCCATAAATGGCTAGGCGCCTGTATTGGTAGCGGCTTTCTCTACGTTAAAAAAGAAAAGATAAAGAACTTGTACCCTCTATTTGCTTCTGATGATCCTGCAAAGGATGACATTCGTAAGTTTGAGAACACAGGAACAAGGCCATTTTACATTGAACAGGCCATCGGTAAGGCTATTGATTTTCACCAGATGATTGGTAGTAAAAGAAAGGAAGAGCGACTTCTTTACTTGAAAAATTACTGGATGACTAAAGTTCATGATTTTCCAAAGGTTAAACTTTATACTTCACAGAAGCCTGGCTTTGGATGTGCCATAGGGCTGATAGGTATGGATGGAGTACCTCCAAAGGAATTGGATGCATTCTTTTTTAATAAATTCCGGATTCATACAACTCCCATTGAATGGGAAAACCTGAAAGGCGTACGTGTTACACCTAACGTTTATACAACAACAGGAGAGCTTGATGTCTTGGTAGAAGCTATCAGGCAATTTTCCAAAACCTGATCGCATATCATTAATCTTAATTCGTAAATCGCAAATTTCAAATCCTTCCTACCTTTAACCGCTGTCAAAAGCAAAAAGAACGATGGAAAAAAAATTTCTACTACATATTTTCGATAAACAAAAACAAATAGAGGCCACGCCTTCAAACGAAGATATTGCTACATGGGCTTTGCAGGTGATCAGCTTGCTGTTCCCTGAAGTTTCCATGAATCGCTTCTTTTCTGTAGAGGAAATGGAAAGCGAATGGCAAAAATTAAAAGATGACCTCGGCACCATCCTGAACGCTACCAGTGCTTGCAAAGAGCAAGACAAAAAACACATCGCAGAAGCTTTCTTCGAAGAACTGCCGCGCATTTGCAAAATCCTGAATACAGACATAAACGCAACCTTGAACGGCGATCCGGCTGCAAGAAGTGAATTTGAGGTCATTAGAGCCTACCCTGCATTTTATGCACTTTCTTTCTACCGCATGGCACACGCCCTTCAAAAACTTGATGTACCACTCATACCTCGCATCCTTACCGAATGGGCTCATTCTAAAACAGGAATCGATATTCACCCGGGAGCGGAAATTGGAGAATACTTTCACATTGACCATGGCACCGGCATTGTGATCGGGGAAACAACCAAAATTGGTAAACATGTTAAACTGTTTCAAGGAGTTACGCTTGGGGCATTGAGTGTAGACAAAAGCTTGGCATTTACAAAACGCCATCCTACAGTGGAAGACCACGTCATTATTTATTCCAATGCTACAATATTGGGAGGAAAAACAGTAATTGGCCATCACAGTGTGGTTGGAGGCAACGTTTGGCTAACGAAAAGTGTGCCCCCCGGTTCAATGGTATACCACAATTCTGAAATTACTATTGTAGAAGGAAAGATTTTATTTGACTGATCATTCACCATTGACCATTTACAATCTTCATAATCATGGCAACAATACTAGATTTGGTAGGCAATACTCCGATGGTAGAATTCCAAAAGCTGAGCCCCAACCCGGCAGTTAGGATATTTGCAAAATTGGAAGGAAATAACCCAGGGGGCAGTGTAAAAGACCGGCCCGCTTTGAATATGATTAAGAGCGCTTGGGAAAGGGGTGATATAGGTCCTGGAACCAAGCTTATTGAAGCCACTAGCGGCAATACTGGTATAGCGCTAGCGTTGATAGCACGACTGTTTGATTTGGAAATAGAACTCGCCCTGCCCTCAACCTCTACCCGTGAACGGTTATTGACAATGCAGGCCTTTGGTGCAAAAGTTACCTTGATGGATTCGATTGAGGTATGCCGCGACTATGCAGAAGAGAAAGCTGCCACAGGTGAATACTTCATCTTAAACCAGTTCTCCAATAACGATAATTATCTGGCTCACTTTAAAACAACCGGCCCCGAGATTTGGAAAGATACAAATGGAGAAATTACCCACTTTGTAAGCGCAATGGGTACAACAGGCACAATTATGGGCGCTTCAATGTTTCTTAAAGAAAAGAACCCCAATATTCAAATAGTGGGTTGCCAACCAACTGAAGATTCATCAATACCAGGAATAAGGAGATGGCCGAAAGAATACCTGCCAAAAATTTATAATCCCAAACGGGTCGACAAAATTATTGATGTGTCTCAGGCCGAAGCCACTGAAATGACAAGAAAAATGGCTTATGCTGAAGGCATATTCGCTGGAATGAGCAGTGGCGGTGCCGCATCAGCCGCTATTAGACTGGCAAAGGAAATTTCCTCAGGCCTCATAGTTTTCATCGTATGTGACCGGGGCGACAGGTATGTCAGTAGCAACCTATTCCAGGGCTGATAACAAATAAAAAACGTCAAACTGAAACCAATTTGTTTGACGTTTAATACACGCCCACTTTTTATTTTATATTCTTCAGTTCACAGATACAGGTTGCTTTGACTTTTCTTCTTGCAAACAAGTTAGGCGTTCTTTGGCATCCTCAAAGATATCTGCAGATATTTCTTTAGCCCTCGAAACAAGTTTCTTCCTTAATCCTGAACCTTTTTCAGGCGCCATTAAAATACCTAAAACGCTACCAGCAACAAGGCCAATGGCAGCAGCTATTAATACTTTGTTTACGTCTTTCATAACAGCAGTTTTTGAAGTGAATGAAATCATACTTACTCTAAAGTATCCTTCAGCTAGTTATAGAACAAGAATATCACTCACTCTTCTTACTGATTACCGTCATTACTTTGTAACTCCCTATTAAAACAGAGTTCTCTTACAATATATAACAGAAACTACGCATTTCACCTACGTGACTTTCATCACGTACTAAAAAATTAAATAAATCGACTTTTGCAGAAACGAATAACCTAATGCATTTCATTGGCTATATAGCATCATTGGCCATCGGGATCTCGCTCGGACTTATTGGCGGCGGTGGTTCCATTTTAACAGTGCCTGTGTTAGTCTACCTCTTTCGTATTAGCCCCGTTATGGCAACTGCATACTCTTTATTCATTGTTGGTAGTACAAGTCTGGTTGGTGCCTTACCAAAATACAAGAAAGGACTAGTCAATCTAAAAACGGCTCTGATCTTTGGAGCACCTTCAATAGCTGCTGTTTTTGCGACTCGTAAATACATTGTCCCTATGATCCCTGAAGAGTTGATCTCTCTTGGTGGATTTCTGATTACTAAAAACATTTTAATGATGCTGTTATTCGCGATCCTCATGGTTACAGCATCAGTTTCAATGATCAGAAATAAAAAAGATAATATTGAAGAAAAAAAAGTTGAAGTTCAAAAATTTAATGTGCCTGTAATAATGGTTGAGGGTATCGTCGTTGGAATGGTGACCGGCCTTGTTGGAGCGGGTGGCGGCTTCCTGATCATTCCTGCCTTAGTGCTCTTAAGCAACCTTCCTATGAAACAAGCCATTGGCACATCCCTGCTAATCATTGCTGCAAAGTCTCTGATTGGATTTATTGGAGATTTATCTAATTACCAGATGGATTGGATATTATTGATTTCAGTAACCTTTCTGGCCATAATTGGAATTTTTATTGGCAACTGGCTAAGTCATAAAGTATCTTCAAAAAAATTGGAATTTGTCTTTGGCTGGTTTGTTCTTATAATGGGCATATATATAATTATTAAAGAAATCTTCTTTCAGCATATATAAATACTTTTACAACGATTAATAGCGTAAATATGAAAATTGAACAAATCTATACAGGATGCCTTGCTCAAGGCGCTTACTACATCGAAAGCGAAGGTGAAGCAGTTGTCATTGATCCCCTGCGTGAAGTAGAGCCTTACGTTCAAAAAGCAAAACGTAACAATGCAAAGATCAAGTATGTATTTGAAACACATTTTCATGCAGACTTTGTGAGTGGACACATTGACTTAGCTAAAAAGACCGGGGCAACCATAGTGTATGGCCCTTCTGCAGCTCCTTCGTTTGCCGCGCACATTGCAAAAGATGGTGAAGAATTTAAGCTGGGCACCGTTACTTTTAAGGTATTACATACCCCTGGACATACCATGGAAAGTGTATGCTATCTGCTCAAAGATGAAAAAGGGAAAGACGTAGGATTATTTAGCGGAGACACTTTGTTCATAGGTGATGTTGGCCGCCCGGACTTGGCCCAAAAAGCTGCCCACATGACCCAGGAAGAGCTGGCCGCAACACTATACGATTCTCTACGAAATCAAATTATGCCTCTGTCCGATGATATAATTGTTTATCCAGCACATGGAGCCGGCAGTGCCTGTGGAAAGAACATGAGTAATGAAACCACAGACACCTTAGGGCACCAAAAACAAACTAATTATGCTTTAAGACCCAACATGACTAAAGAAGAGTTCGTGAAAGAAGTGCTTTCCGGTCTTACCCCACCTCCTACATATTTTCCAATAAATGTTATGATGAATAAGCAAGGCTATGAAAGTATAGATCAGGTATTGAAAAGAGGAGAACACGCATTATCTCCGGATGCTTTTGAAACAGCTGCAAATGAAACTGGTGCTTTGATTCTTGATACGCGTGATGCCCAAAAGTTTGCCAGGGGATTTATTCCAAACTCTATCAATATAGGTATCGATGGCTCCTTTGCACCTTGGGTTGGCGCAATGATTCCGGATATCAAACAACCGATTCTGATTGTAGATGAAACCGGTAGAGAACATGAGGTAATCATTAGGCTTGCCCGCGTTGGCTTTGATAATACCATCGGTTATTTGAAAGGAGGCTTCGAAGCATGGAAAATAGCTGGTAAAGAAGTGGATACAATTACATCTATAACCCCTGAAGAATTAGCCCAGCAAATGAAACAAGGCAATGTGAACATCCTCGATGTCAGAAGGGAAGCCGAATATAAAAGCGAACATATCAAAAATGCTGAAAATCTTCCGTTGGACTATATCAATGAAAACATGTCTCGTATCGACAGTACAAAAACTTACTACGCACACTGCGCAGGTGGTTATCGTTCTATGATCTTTACTTCCATCATGAGAGCAAGGGGCTTTAATAACATCATTGACATAAAAGGAGGTCTTAAAGCAATTAAAGAAGTAAAATACATACCAATAACAGATCATGTATTTCCTTCAACTTTAAAATAAAATGAATCCTGATAAATTGAATAAACTTCATTTTAACATCTGAATAAAACAAAAATCAAAATAAAAAATAATGATTGAGCTATTGAAACAGCCCTGGCCGTGGTATGTCGCTGGAGCAATTGTCGGCTTAACAGTCCCTGCACTGCTTATATTGGGAAACAAGCATTTTGGAATTTCAGCCAATTTCCGACATGCATGTGCAGCATGCTTGCCTGCTAATATCAAATTTTTTAAATATGATTGGAAAAAAGAAGTGTGGAATTTGTTCTTTGTTGGAGGAATTATAATTGGGGCATTCATAGCTTCACATTTTTTATCTAATCCAGCCCCAATTCAGGTGAATCCAAAGCTGGTAGAGGAATTGAAAGATTATGGCATCAATGATTATAGTAAATTATTGCCTTCTGAAATTTATAATTTCAAAAGTCTCCTCTCCTTGCGCGGCCTCATACTCTTGGTAGGTGGTGGTTTCCTGGTTGGCTTTGGTGCTCGCTATGCTGGCGGATGTACAAGTGGCCACTCTATCATGGGATTAAGCAACCTGCAAAAACCCTCACTCATTGCTACCATTAGTTTTATGGTGGGCGGTTTTATAATGGCCAATCTACTTTTACCCATTATTATGAAATTGTAATTGTCAAATTGAAAAACGTATTAGATGGAAACAACTATCATTGAAAAAGATAAAAATAGAAGCATTTTAATGACAGATACTGATTATGAAGTAAGGTCATTGGATACTTTATGCATAAATGATTCACATATACAACACAAATGGTACCACAATATAAAATATGCTTTAGTGGGTATCATTTTCGGTATTACATTTACGAAAGCTGAGGTAATCTCATGGTTCCGCATACAGGAAATGTTCCGCTTGCAAAGTTTTCATATGTATGGTATTATTGGAACTGCTGTAATAATTGCTATGATTTCAGTTTGGCTCATAAAAAAGTTCAATATCAAGACTATTTATGGCGAAGAAATAGAGTTCCACCCCAAAAAATTTAATAAAGGACAAATTATTGGAGGCCTGATCTTTGGTTTCGGTTGGGCAATGACCGGGGCATGCCCGGGACCTATTTTTGCGCAAATTGGTACAGGCGCATTAGTAGCCATTGTCGTTCTTCTAAGTGCAATTGCCGGAACTTGGACATATGGTTATTTTAGAGAGAAGTTACCACATTGATGCATAATTTTCCAATCCATTTAAATATATATTATAATGATTCTGCAAATCATTCTTTTATTTTTACTAACCTTTTCAAAGCCAGCCAAACCACCTGCTGAACTGCCTTTATTCATAATCCAGGATATCAACGGGAACAATATCAACTTACAAAACTTCAAAGGGAAAAAAATATTTGTAAACTTTTGGGCTACATGGTGTTCTCCATGCAGAAGTGAAATGCCTTCTATAGAACAACTTGCACAATCTGTAGACACTAGTAAAGTTGCTTTTGTGATGATATCACTGGACAATACATTCGATAGAGCGATAAAATACAAACAGATGCAAAAGTTGAACCTCCCGATATATTATCCGGGAGAAAATTTGCCTCCTTTATTTAATGTACGGTCAATACCAACAACATTTATCTTTAACGAAAAAGGCAAGTTGACCCACCGAATCGACGGAAGTGATAACTATAATACTGCTAAATACAGGAAATTACTACAATAAATTCTTTCCTTATTTTTATAGTATGAACTTTACATTGAACGATATACCATCACGAACCACGCAACCAAGAACAACAGGACTTACAATTATTAGTGATAAAGGGTTAAGCATAGCAGAAACGGAATCTGTATTATCTATCTCAGCTCCTTATATCGACATGGCAAAACTGGCATTTGGAACTGCGATGGTTACTCCATTTTTAAAAGAAAAGATTCAGCTCTATCAATCATACAACATTCCTGTTTTCTTCGGAGGACTTTTATTTGAAGCCTTTGTAATACGCAACCAGTTTAATGATTACATGAAATTGATTGAAGATTATAATATTTCGTTGATTGAAGTCTCCGACGGTGCTATAAAAATTTCGCATGAACAAAAATGTGATTTCATCCGTCAGTTTTGTAAAATCGGAACTGTGATTAGTGAGATCGGTTCAGAAGATAAAGATAAAGTACACATCACACCACCTTATAAATGGATCCAATTGATGCAAGCCGAACTGGACGCAGGTTCATCATACGTCATAGCGGAAGCAAAAGAAACTGGAACAGTAGGTTTATATAGAAACTCAGGCGAAGTACGCGAAGGTCTTGTAGAAGAAATTTTGACCAAAATCCCTGCAGAAAAGATCATCTGGGAAGCCCCAGGCAAAGACCAGCAATTGTTCTTTATAAAACTTCTTGGCTGCAATGCCAATCTCGGAAATATTGCACCTTCCGAAGTAATTCCCCTCGAAACCATGCGAATAGGACTGCGCAGTGACAGTTTCGAACTCTTCTTAGATAAAGACTTATTCAACTACTAAATAGTTCTTACTGAATAAATTATAGAATTTTCAATAAGAAAAAAAATGACGGTCAATAAATTAACCGTCATTTTTTATGAGCATAAACGAGCAGAATTCGACTTCACAAATCTGTTTCGCTCACAGCACTTACATCTTCGATTGATTAATTGCCTTTGCTGAATCAAGGTGCACCTTAAGAACAGGCAGCGTTTTATCAACCCATCCTTTCAAATCACTATCGTTGGCACTATTAGAAGCTTTTTCAAACTTCCTCACATCTTCTGTATGATCCTTGACCATCATTTCTGGATAATGTTTATCAAAATCTTTTCCAGTCATCTTACGCATCGCTTCTAAATGATCTTTACTTTTTTTGCTTAGCGAATCGGAAAGCATCAAGTTTTTTGCTGATGCAAGACTTTTCAACTCATCATATAACTTAGAGTGATCACGTACCATCATTTCTCCAAGACTTTTAACTCTTGGATTTATTGCAATCTGCTGAGCCAGCTTGCCTGATTCAATTTCCATCAAACTTCCACTGGCAGCTTCTTTAACAAAAGTGGTGTCCGCACCTATTAATGGCGTTGAACTATAAGTAGTTCCCGTAGTAACTGTATTATCTGCTAAAGTGGATGTGTCGGTAGTAGTTACAGTGGTAGTAGTATCTGTTTCAGACTCCTTATTGCCACCATTACCACAAGACATAACAACGGTTGTACCCAGCAACATTAATGGAAAAACATACTTTTTCATAGTTTAATGATTTAACATGCTTATTAAGGAAAATTTTATGCCATTAATCCAAATAACACTTTATTTTGAAGCTTTGCCCATCCATACAATTTCTCATATTTACACATCAATTCCATAGCTCCAATTGATTTTTGTTGTTTTAAACTTTTAATTCTTCAACATAATAACCTTGGCTCTCATTCTAAACTCATCACTAGTCGTTTATTACTCCTAAACTTTATATAAATTGCATGATCACCCTTTTATGAGTAAGTATTCATTCTTTAATCGCGATATAAGTTGGTTGTCCTTTAATGAACGTGTGCTCTTGGAAGCTTCCAAAACCAATGTTCCCATAATGGAAAGAATCAAGTTTCTTTCCATCTATTCCTCTAATCTGGATGAGTTTTACAGGATCAGAATGCCTGCATTGATGGCTTTACATAAGCTGCACAAGAAAGACAATATTCAAAAGTCTGTAAAACGACATTATCCCGATATCGAATTCCAGGTCAAAGGTGTTGTTCAACTACAACTCGACTTTTTTGGGAAAGTCCTTACGCAACAATTAATTCCATCATTAAAAGAAACAGGTTTTTACCTTCTATACGATGAACCAATTCCTGATGAAATAAAACCTCAGACAACTGAATATTTCTTCTCCGAAATACTTGCTTTCTTACAGATAGTAAATGCATCTCGATCTGGGCAGAACTTTTTTCCGGAAAATAATAAATTGTATCTGGCTATCATTGTAGAAGGAAAGAATGGAGAAGAATTTATTATTGTGAATGTGCCTTCTAGCGATTTACCTCGTTTTTATTCTGTGAAGGTGAGACAAGTGGAATATATTGTTTTTATTGAAGATATAATTAAAGAGAACATTGGAGAAGTTCTGAAAGACTACACGGTTAAAGCTTGTTTTAATTTAAAAATTACCAGGGATGCTGAATTAAATATTGATGATGAATTTTCTGGAGATATTGCTGATAAGATTGAAAAACAGATCCAGAAAAGAGACTTTGGGTTGGCTACTCGCTTTCTGTATGAACCAGTATCTCCTATGAAATTTGTCAACACTGCAGTATCTGTAATGCGTATACCCAATGCAATAATGGTTAGAGGGGGGCGTTATCACAATTTGAAAGACCTTTTGTTTTTACCAATAAAAGCTTCACATTTTTCATATCCCAAAATGCATCCAATTTCACTTTGCAGTGCTCATGTAAAAGAGTCTTTATTGCTGCAATTGTTGAAAAAGGATATCATAATTCATACGCCTTTTCATTCATACAACCCCGTCCTTAGATTTTTTAATGAAGCATCAATCGATGAGTCTGTTGAGGAAATCGCAGTTACCCTTTACCGTGTTGCATCTGATTCCCGCATAGCTAATGCGTTAATTAGTGCTGCAAAGAATGGCAAAAAAGTTTCTGTATTTGTTGAGTTGAAAGCGCGGTTTGATGAAGCTAACAATCTCAAATGGTCTAAAAAGATGAAAGAGGCTGGTATCAAAATCATTTACAGTATACCAACTCTGAAAGTGCATGCTAAGATTGCCTTAGTCAAGATGCGGAAAAATGAAATGGTGAAATTTTTTGGCTTATTAGCTACTGGCAACTTCAATGAAAGTACAGCAAGATACTATACAGACCACATATTGCTAACTTCAAATAGCGCACTCTTACAGGAAGCGGAAATGTTATTCCATTTTTTAAGCAAAAGAGAAAAACCAACCAAAGACAGGTTCATTCCTTTCAACTTTTTACTGGTAGGACAGTTCAACTTGATACAACGATTTATAGACTTAATTGACAATGAAATAGAAAATGCAAAGAATGGTAGGCCTGCTAAAATAATCATCAAGCTGAATAACTTGGAAGAAAAAGTACTTATCTCAAAACTGTATGATGCATCAAATGCCGGTGTTAAAATATTCCTGCTTGTTCGTAGTATATGTTGTCTGATCCCGGGCATTTCAGGTATGAGTGAGAATATAACGGTTAGACGCATTGTTGATAGGTATCTGGAGCATGGAAGAGTCTTTATATTTCACAATAATGGAAAAGAAGATGTATATCTCGGCTCTGCAGACTGGATGAATCGTAATATCTACCGCCGTATAGAAGTTTGTTTTCCTATATACGATGAAGCGATCAAACAAGAACTAATAAAAATTATCAACATCCAATTACAAGACAACACCCAGGCCGTTCTAATCGATGACGCTCTACGCAACAATGAACTTTTTCCTGACAGCACTTCCGTCCGTTCCCAGGAAGAAATCTATAATTTCCTTACCAATAAAAACCATCAGAACCTATAGCCTAGGCTGAGGCTCCCTTTAGTGGCCGGGACTGGCGCCGGTGCATAAACCCTTACATAATCAACTTCCATCTTTTGTGGAAATATGGCGTCATCTACGCCATATTTGCCTCCCCAATTACCACCAACTGCTATATTAAGTAATAGATGAAAGGATTGGTCAAAGGGCCACGCATCCTTTCCGGTTTTGTTGTTATAAAAGGTTAGATATTTTTGATCATCAACAAAAAAATCAACCTTTTGCTCATCCCAATCTATTGCATAAATATGAAAGGCTGAAGAAAGATCATTAAGCCATAGTCCCTTTGTTGTCTGTGTGCCAAGTATATGGTTAAACGATTTGGTATGTACACTCCCAAAAACAGAATCAGGCATATATCCAACATTTTCCATAATGTCGATCTCTCCGCTATTGGGCCAACCACCATAAACCCATTGAGTGGGCAACATCCATATGGCCGGCCACATGCCTTTTCCCTTTGGCAATTTTGCTTTTACTTCTACCCGGCCATATTTCCAGTCTCCTTTTCCCTTCGTTACTAAACGGGCAGAAGTATAATTCGCCTTACCAAACTTTTCTTTTCTGGCTTCAATGATTAAATGGCCATTCTCTACCCTTGCATTTTCCTTGCGATTTACAGTATAATATTGAAGCTCATTATTGCCCCAACCATGACTTCCTTCGTCATAACCCCACTTTGTGCTATCTGGCAACCCGGAATAATTGAATTCGTCTGACCAAACAAGTTTTTGCTGAGCTTTGCTTTCTGAATAGAATAATATTAGTGCTGACAAACTAAATAATACGTGGTGAAATTTCATGAATGGCAATTTAAATTAAATTGTTAGAGTAACATCTCCCCCAACAGGATAACCTACACAGGTCAGAGTCATTCCCTTATTCAAGTCATTATCTGTAAGTACTTCATTATACGACATCCATACGGTACCTTCCTTGCATTTTGCTAAGCAGTTCCCACATCTGCCAACTTCACAACTATAAGGCAATAAAATACCTTCCCTTTTAGCTGCACTTAAAATAGTCTGGGGATATTGCACCGGATAATGATAAGTTTTACCGCTAAAATGTATAGTTACAAAATGTTGTTCTTTGTCAGGAGGCTCCGCCGTTGGTGTCGCCTTCTGATACACAAGAAAATGTTCTTTCTTAATATTTATAGAAGGCACTCTTTCTCTTTGTAAGGTAAAAATGATCATGCGCATATAACTTTCGGGGCCACATACATAAAACAGGATGTTCTCTTTATCTGAAATCGAAAAGCTTTGCACTAACTGCATCAGGAGCTCTGGATAAAGCCTTGCTTTTTGTAAGTTTCTGGAATTGCTGTATAAAAACTCTACATGAAATTGTTGAGCAAATCTTTCTGCAATCTGTATAATTTCCTTTTTATAGATTGTTTGCTCAGGAGATGGATTACTGTAAATTAAGGTAAGCTTGATAGCTGGAAATAGAAATAATGCAGATTTAATTAATGAAAAAATGGGGGTGATACCACTTCCCGCTGCAAAAAAAAATATTTGTTTAAAAGGTTGAATTTCGTCAGGCAAGGTAAACAGTCCTCCCGCACCGGTCGTAATAACCTGGTCGCCAATTTGAGCATGATCAACCAATTTCCTTGAGAAATACCCATTTTCCATTCTCTTTACACCTACTCCTAAAGGCTCGTTCCACTCTGGGGAAGAAATAATTGAATAAGAACGCCTCACTTCCTCACCATATACAAAATCAACAAAAGTCAAATATTGACCTGCTTTATAGGAAATCGGTGAACTTTCTTCAAAAATAAGATCCTTAAAATCTCTCCTCTCCTGCCGAATTTCTTTAATAATCAGCTTTTTATATAAATCTGATGGGATTTCCATGAATATTCAAGTTGCATAATTGATTCCAAAAACATGCCGCATGGTTACTTCTTGCTCAATGAAAAAGTAGCTTGGTAGCATTGTAAGGAAAATCTAACAACATTCCAACACTACCACATCCTTTTTCACAAATTTCTATGAGCGGTAACTATTATTTTTACATCCTTACCATCTTTGTAAGTATTAAATAATTAAAAATGATATTTCAAACGAAAAAGTCTGTATTAGCATCCTTAGCTATTGGTTTTTGGTTGGCTTCATCAGCTCAGACATCAGTGAATGAAGTACCAAAAGGTTGGCACTTGAAAGATTTGAACAGCGATGGCTTATACGGCATTAGCCTTGATAAAGCTTACGATTTCCTTAAAAATAAAAAAAGCAATACTGTTATTGTAGCAGTTATTGACTCTGGTATAGATACTTTGCACGAAGATTTGAAACCTGTTTTATGGACCAATCCAAAAGAAATTCCTGGCAATGGCAAGGATGATGACAAGAACGGTTATGTGGATGATGTTCATGGCTGGAATTTTATAGGCGGTAAAGATGGTCGCAATGTGAAAGAAGATTCATATGAAGCGGCCCGTGTTTACCACAAGTTCAAAGCTAAATTTGAAAACGTTTCTGATACGGCTTCTTTAAGCAAGGAAGACCTTTACACCTATAAAATGTGGAAAAAAGCTGAAAAGCAAGTTACCGGAGGTGGCAAAGAAAGTGGATTGGAACTCCTGATCTTGAAAAGAACTTTTCAGGCTGCTGTTAAGAATGATACCATTCTTCAAAAGGCCATCGGAAAACCAACTTACTCAGGAAGAGACCTGGAGGCCTTCACCCCAACCACTGATGAGCAAAAAAAGGCAAAAACATCCTTGCTCATTTTCTTTACTTCCAATAATGTTATGGATATGACCAATACGGCATTAATGGATGATTTTAAAAACTACCTCGACAGTGAAGAAAAAAAGGCCGAAGCTGCCGATAAGGCTCCAAAAGATTATAGGGGCGAAATCGTAAAAGACAATTACGACGATTTCAATGACCGCTATTATGGCAATAACGATGTAATGGCAAATACTCCATTCCATGGTACCCACGTATCCGGAATCATCGCTGCTGCTCGCAACAATGGAAAAGGAATCGATGGCATTGCTAATAATGTAAAAATTATGGCTGTTCGTGCGGTCCCTGATGGTGATGAGCATGACAAGGATGTTGCACTCGCAATCCGTTATGCAGTCGACAATGGTGCAAAAGTGATCAACATGAGCTTTGGTAAAGGCTTTTCTCCCGAAAAACAATGGGTAGATGATGCTGTTAAATACGCAGCCAGCAAAGGCGTATTATTGGTACATGCTGCTGGCAATGACGCTGCAAATGTTGATTCAGTAGAAAACTATCCCAATCCTCTTTTTAAAGATGAGTCTGGAAAGGCAGCAAACTGGATTACTGTTGGCGCAAGTGGCGACCCAAAAGCAGGTGGCTTAGTGGCAAGTTTTTCCAACTATGGTAAAAAAGAAGTGGATGTGTTCGCCCCAGGCGTGAAAATCTATTCTTCAATTCCTGGCGGCAATACTTATGGTGATGCTCAGGGAACCAGTATGGCATCTCCGGTAGTGGCTGGTGTGGCAGCATTGATCCTTTCGTATTATCCTAATTTGACACCTCAGCAGGTGAAATCTGTAATTGAAAACAGTGCAGTAAAGACTGACTTGAAAGTTGTAAGTCCTGGTTCCGACGAATCTGTTTCTTTGTCAGATCTCAGTGTAACAGGTGGTATCCTTAATGCCTTTGAAGCCGTGAAATTGGCCGATAGCATCTCTTCAGGTAAATCACAACCTGCTAAAGCCAATCAGCCAAAAGCACAAAAAGCAATGAAATAAAAAATAAACAGTAACGTTTGTTCTTCATATATTCCCAAAGACAAACGTTTACAACTGAACTTTTATAACAGGTTTTAAAAGTTGCTACAACTAAGTATTATCAACTTAGCGCTGTCAACTTTTAAAACCTGTTTTTTTTTATGATCAATCATAGGTTTTATATTTTCGTCTTCTCAATGAAACCATATGGCACAAATAAACCTCCAAAAAGTACCTGCTTCTTACCACACATACGTACAACTAGTAACAGAAGACAACCTTCAAACAGCCTTTAAGAATTATTCACAGGAAATCATCTCCCTCTTAAAAGGAATTCCTGCTGAAAAATGGGATTATAGATACGCCGAAGGAAAATGGAGCATCAAAGAACTGATTCAGCATGTTATAGATGCAGAACGCATCTTTTGCTATAGGGCCTTAACCTTTGCCCGAAAAGATGAAAAGGTGTTACCCGGATTTGATGAAAACCATTATGCTGAAGTTTCCAAAGCGGATCGCAGAACTCCTCAGGATTTGATAGAAGAGCTGGAAGCTGTACAAAATTCTTCAGCTAGGCTATTTGCAAGTTTTGATGAAGAACAGTTACAGGCCGAAGGGTCTGCAAATAACAAAAATATTTATGTAGAAGGAATCGGTTTTGTAATCATCGGCCATTGTCGTCATCATAAAAAAGTTCTTTTAGAAAGATATTTATAATACACCATCTCAAACAAAAAAGGGGGCTGTCTCACAAGTTTGAGACAGCCCCCTTTACTATAATTAAAAAGGCACTTATCTAGAATGCCTTCATTCCTTCTTGTTTTTTCACCCCACCTGTTTTTGCCAGGTTCTGCTGAGTAGTAATATCTCCTATTACCTTCATGGCCTGATCCAGGTAAATATCCTTGCTTAGATTCTTTAACCACTGATTATAGCGTTCGCTTCTGTCTTTATCAGCAGTGAAACGCTCCTTATCTTCAGGAAGGTAAGAAACATTCATTTCATCCTTTAATTTAAGAAGTGTATCCAATTGTTGTACAGTTGTCTTCAGGCTTTGCTGTTCCTTACGGAACTTATCAATATTCAATGGATATTCTTTGTCATTTTGTTTAGCCAGCCATTCAGTGCTTGATTTGATCTTTTTAAAGGTTTCATTATTAGACAACCTGTTATTGCTCAGGTTTTTAATAGCCTGCAAATCGTAACCAGCATTCCATGACTTATAAGAAGCCTTGTTCACTTCATCCCATGGCAAAGCATTAGTATTATCTTTCTCACGGAAACGTAAATATTCAAACTGATCAGGAATTACAATATCCGGAATAACTCCTTTCAATTGCGTAGACCCTCCATTGATACGGTAAAATTTCTGAAGTGTCAACTTCAGGCTACCTAATTCAGAATTGGTAGCCATAAAATTATCTGGATCCAACCCAATTGAACGCTGAACAGTTCCTTTACCATAAGTGCTGGTACTGCCAATGATAACACCCCTGCCATAATCCTGGATTGCTGCAGCAAAGATTTCTGATGCAGAAGCACTGAATTCATTCACCATAACAGCTAATGGACCATCATACAATACTGATCCATCTTTGTCACGCATCACAGTAGGCTTGTTTTCGCGGTCTTTTACCTGTACAATTGGACCATCTTCAATGAACAGCCCTGCCATTTGCACTACATCATACAATGAGCCGCCACCATTATTCCTGAGGTCAATGACAATACCATCAACCTTGGCATTCTTCAGTTTTATAACTTCTTTAGCAACATCTACTGCGCTCCTGCTGCCATTAGGATCATTAAAGTTGGCATAAAACTCAGGTAAGAAAATATATCCAATTTTGGAAGTTCCTTGTTGCACAACTGCACTACGGGCAAAAGTCTCGTCCTGAACAATCTTTTCGCGGATCAGGGTTACTGTTTTTAAAGTGCCATCATTCTTTTTTAATGACAACCGCACTTCACTGCCTTTCTTTCCACGAATCAGTTTTACCGCATCTTCAACCACATACCCTGTCAATTCAACCGGAGGTTCATTGCCCTGTGCAACTTTCATGATAACATCTCCTACTTCAATTTGTCCTGACTTCCATGCCGGACTTCCTGTAAGTAAGCTGTTAATCTTAATATTGCCGTCATCATATTGTAGAGAAGCACCAATTCCATAAAATTCTCCACTCAACTGCTCATCAAAATACCTTTTATCAGCCGGAGGGAAGAACTCTGTATATGGATCCATCATTTGTGTGATAGTGTTCACATACAGGGCGAACTTGTCATCATCATTGAATTTATAGCGATAGCGCTCAAAAGTTCGGTCCATGATCTTAGTAACCTTACTTCTTGCTTCTTTCTCAAGATCTGCGTCTGTCTTTACAGCAAAACTATCCTTACCCTTATTTTTTGCCCTTAGATCTTGCAATTCAACATAGCGTTCAAGCGCCATATATTTTAATCGCTTACGCCAGGAATCATAACGCTGCTTATCATTAGCTGGAAATTCAATCTTTTTAGAATCTGTGACAATATATTCATCAACTGTAAAGTCAAAGGGTTTAGAAAGAATTTCCTTGTAAATTTTGGCAGCTTCTTCTATTCGTTGGTTAAACAGCTTCCCGGCTTCAATAAAAAATTCAACGGGTGCCCCCTTTATCTCATCATCAATCCTCGTTTCATGCCTCTTCAGGATTTGAATATCCTGTTGCATTAAAATATTTTTCTCTGGATCAAGTTCTTCCAGGTACTTTTTAAAAACTTCTTTGGAAAAATTATCGTTGATATCCTTTGGACTAAAATGGCCCTGCGTCAGCATTTCTCCAACATTGCGCAAAATTCTTTCATACTTAGATGGGGGATCTTTTTTGTCCTTACCCATAGAACTAAAGGTCAGAAATATTCCGGCAGCAAGCATTAGCAGCAATAAGGGGAGTCTCTTCATACTAAATAAATATTTGATTGCCTGAGGCATACATATCAAATTTAAGGAGAAAAAAAAGGTTTAAAAATAAGTAATGGCTGTTTAACAAACGTTTTTGATGAACGGTTGGTCGAAAATTTTACCATTTAATGATTAAACATGTTTATAGTTTTTGTTTTTTATTAAAAACATAGATTTTCTCTTAACGATTTTTCACAAAACCAAATCTCCATCAAATCAAAGGGAAGGATAATTTAATAATTGGGTTGGAAGTTAACTTGTATATTATATGGATTATCAAACGTTATACCTAAAACAAAGCAAATCGAAGGAAAATTCCTAATTAAGTTCTGCACCTTGCCAAAGATTCTAAAAATTAACAAAATACGTTCCCTCGAATGCTTTATTGAAATTTCAAACCAATTAGATAAATCACAGAAAGCTACAAACGACAATCTGGAAATTTCCTTTCTACCGCCACGCATATCCAATTTCCTGAACGTTTAACCCATATTTATTTTTTATAATAAATATTCCATATTTTGTCCACCCTCCTTTAACTACTTATGACTGGCCCTTCCTGGCGCTCGAAAGTCCGGATTAAAACGAATAACCCAATATCATCATTAATAACCCTTCACCTCCAACCCAATCTTTCCGGTTGTCTGATCGCATTAATTATCACCACAAATATTGCGATTCGTTACTTATCACTAATTCCCAGTTTAATTTTTACAGGTTAGCTGCTGCAAGTTACAGTTTCCACCTCCGATTTATAGAGAACTTACTGCATAGTAACTCCATATGTACTCCCTGTCTACTCCTTACCAACTCCGTACTTAAGCCGTACATCAGCCGTATCTAAGCCGAGGCTACTTCGATCATCCTTCGACTATCCTTCGACTATCCTTCGACTATCCTTCGACTATCCTTCGACCATCTTTCGACTATGCTTCGATCTAAATGCAGCAAATGCTCATAAATAAGGGGAAAACAACCTGAAGGCAGAACGCCCTAAAAAGCCCTGAACGGAGTCAAGGGAACTGGGTCTAAAGGTACAAAATCAACCCCCACTTTCAAAGTTTTGCCCCCCTCACTTTACCTTACTCCCATTCCTCATTCAAACTTGTCCGCCACTGACGGATTCAATTCATTCGTTATTCTTTTCTCTCATACACGCTAAAGCTACCTCCTGTATAGATACTCCCAGGATACTCCCTATCAAAGCCCACCCAAAGCCCAGGATAAAGCGTGAAAATGGTAAATTTCCCCTTTGTTCCCATCCCCTGATCTCCTAAATCCACATTCAGTCAATTCTTCCTTTGTTGCTGAAGCATACCCGAGTATAGATGAAGCATAGATGGTGTATGGATAGTGTATGAGGAGTGTATGAAAATGGTATTTTTCAATCCCAGTTCTCTTACCACCAGTTTTAATCCTATCTACCGGATTCCCAGTTTCCAGCATCTCTAGCATCTCAATGCACTACTTTTCTATATAATATTTAGTTTCCAAAGGCTGCACTCCGTATCAGAAACAGCCAAACCTGTGAGAATAAATTCAAGAATAGAGACTTTCCTTTAGTGCCTTCTTTTCAAAAATTTGAATTACGTGATGAAAAAATCTTCTTTAGTATTTCTTTTTTTATTCCTACTTCCCTATTTTTGCATCCCAATAAACGGTGATTGTAGCTCAGCTGGTTAGAGCATCAGATTGTGGTTCTGAGGGTCGCCGGTTCGAACCCGGTCAGTCACCCAAAAGCCCCGATGTATTTCGGGGCTTTTAATTTTTACCAACTACATATACTCTCTTCAAGCCATGTTATTAATGGTTAAATAAGGTTAATTACAAACAGCATCACTTATTAAGAAAGTAACTTGCCTCGTTTAAACTTTTTAAGTAGATAATAAGCTCCAGAACCTTAGGTTATTAAAAATTGAAGTAGATGAGAAGATTTCTTGTGTTAATTGTAATTGCTTTTTTCAGCCTTAATTCATTTAGCCAAATGCAAGGCCGCAATGGCCAACAGTTGAATGGACGTTTTTATGGTAGAGTGGTCGATGCCTCCAATAAAGGCGTTGATGCAGCTTCTGTCATCCTCCTGCAGGTACGCATGGATAGTGCTACCCAACAAAGAAAAGAAACGACCATTGGTGGTATGCTTACAAAACCAAATGGAGAATTCAGTATTGAGAATGTACCTGCTCGTGGCCGTTATTTATTAAGAATCACGGGTATCGGTTTCAAGCCACATGAACAACCTGTTGCATTTGAAAGGCCAAGTCAGTCTACTGGTGGACAAAACAATATGATGGCAGCTCTGGATAAGGATTTGGGCAACATCAAATTGCAAGTAGATGATAAGTTATTAAATAATGTAACAGTTACAAGTTCGAAACCCCAATTGCAGTTGGGGATTGATCGTAAAATATTCAATGTAGAGCAAAACCTGGTTTCTGCTGGTGGATCAGCTATTGATGTGATGCGCAATGTGCCATCTGTTTCTGTAGACATTGATGGTAATATAAGCGTACGAAACAGCGCTCCTCAAATTTTTGTAGATGGTCGCCCCACTACAATGACGCTGGAACAAATCCCTGCAGACGCCATAGAAAGCGTGGAAATCATTACAAACCCCTCAGCTAAATTCGACGCTTCTGGTGGCACCGCAGGTATACTGAATATAATTTTAAAGAAAAACAAAAGAGTTGGATATAGCGGAAATGTTCGGGCAAGTGCAGATTCCAGAGGAAGGATTGGCGGTGGCGGAAATGTAAACCTACGGCAGGGTAAGTTCAACACCTTCCTGAGTGCGAATATATTTCCCCGAAAATCAAAAAGCACAGGAACTACCGATCGTACAGAATTTTTTAAAAATGACATAACACAGAATGATTCAATTGTCCATTCTATCCAAAACGATAGATCACTTAATAAAGGGGTGTTTGGTTTTGGAAGAGCTGGCTTTGACTACTTTATCAATAACCGTAATACCTTAACAGTAAGTGGCACTTATTCAGGAGGAAAAATGAGGCCCAACACAAATAGCGGTATCTCCTTTTCACACGAATATGATAATTGGGATTCGTTGTCCAATAATGATCGAACCTCCAATTCTAATAATGAATTTAAAAATTGGGGTGGTCAAATAAGTTTCAAACATAATTTCCCTAAATCAGGTCATGAATGGACAGCTGATGCGACTTACAATCAGGGGGAAAATAATAACGAAAACCTGATCAAGACAGATTATTATAGAACTGGAGATAAAATATTTGACAGAACTTACCAGCAACAGCAAATTGGAAACGGTATTAATGAAAACTTGGTTTTACAGAGTGATTATGTTAATCCCTTAAATGAAAATTCCAAGTTTGAGGCAGGTGTCCGTGCATCCATACGTTCAGTAAGTAGTACCAATAACTTTTATTCCATAAGTGAAGAAGGGATCAAATTACCAATAACACGTCAAAGCATTGCCTATGAAAGCAATGATAATGTTTATGCAGGATATATAAATTATGCAAGCCGCATAAAAAACTTTGGTTATCAGTTAGGCTTAAGGGCAGAAAATTCAGAATATAATGGTGATATAACAGATAAGGGACAATCCTTTAAGATCAAGTATGATATTAGCCTATTTCCAAGTGTTTTCCTCTCTCAAAAAGTCACAGACAATGATGAACTGCAGTTTAACTACAGTAGAAGGATAAACCGCCCTAATTTCTGGCAGTTAATACCATTTACCGATTATGCTGATTCATTGAACATAAGTCGGGGTAATCCGAACTTAAAACCTGAGTTCACCAATTCTTTTGAGCTTTCATATTCAAAAAGCTTTAAAAACAGGGATAACTTTATAGCCTCTTTATATTTCAAGAATACAAACGACCTTATTACTCGCTATATCAGTCAAGAATACGATACAGTGATAAACAGGAAAGTAATTGTATCATCTTATGTAAATGCTAATAGCAGCTATGTTACAGGCCTGGAACTTACCTCTAGAAACAAGATTACAAAGTGGTGGGAACTAACCTCAAATGTCAATTTTTATACATCTAAAATTGATTTGAAAGACGTAGCTGACCCTGATCAATTTCTTAGTTATTTTATAAAGTTGAACAATAACTTGAAGCTTCCTAAAAACTTTTCAATTCAGATTTCCGGAGATTATGATTCTAAACGCCTAACCGGAGGCAGCGGTGGTGGCGGAGGTGGAGGCCGTGGCGGGGGCGGCGGATTTGGAGGAGGAGGTTTTGGTGGTGGAGGTTCCACCGCGCAGGGTTATATACGTCCTCAATTTGATGTTGATGCAGCTATCCGTTATGATTTCCTAAAAGACAGGGCCGCATCTATTTCTTTGAGCATGAATGATGTATTCAGAACCAGAAAGTTTGACAGTCATACCCAGTCGCTCTCCTTCACTCAAGATGTGTTCCGCCGGAGAGACCCTCAGATTCTGCGTCTTAACTTCAACTGGCGCTTTGGTAAGTTCGACGCAAACTTATTCAAACGTAAGAACAATCGTGAAGAAGGAGGAGACCAGGGATCAGAAGGAATGAACTTCTAAAATATAAATAACATTAATTTTTTAATAACTAAAAAGGAGGGACTTTCTGTTGAAAGTCCCTCCTTTTTATCATTTTGTCATAATCGGCAACAATAAACCGGAAACTATAAACTATTTTTGTCATTTATGTTCCGATTCGCACTAATTGGTTGTGGAAGAATTGCAATCCGTCACGCTGAAAACATCATTCGTGTTGGAAAACTTGTTGCCGTATGTGACATTGACGAAATGAAGGCAAACTCATTTGCCCAAACATACAATGCCCAAGCTTTCACGTCTATAACAGAACTTCTCCAATCAGGGATTGAAATAGATATAGTTGTAATCTGCACTCCCAATGGTTACCACGCCGAGCATTCCATCAAGGCATTAATGGCTGGCAAACATGTCCTTTGCGAAAAACCCATGTGTCTCAAAAAATCTGAAGCGCTGGATATTATTGAAGCTGAAAAGAAATATAATAGAAAGTTATTTGTTGTAAAGTCAATGCGTTTCAACCCATTGCTGCAAGAATTAAAAAGGCTTATCGCAAATGGAGATTTGGGCAATATTTATAGTTTTCAATTAAATTGTTTCTGGAATAGACCCAAAGAGTATTATCAAAATAGTTGGCATGGTAAGCGCTTTCCTGATGGAGGTACACTATTTACGCAGTTTAGTCACTACATCGACGCAATGCTCTGGCTTTTTGGTAGTTTGGAAAATGTGACAGGCTTTACCACTAATGCAGCCCATAAAGATTCAATGGAATTTGAAGATACAGGCGTGGCTTCTCTCCTGCTTAATAATGGTATATTAGGTACGCTGAATTGGTCTGTAAATACTTTTCAAAAAAACTTTGAAATTGGATTAACCGTTATTGCAGAAAGAGGAATTATAGCAATAGGTGGGGAATTTCTAAATCAATTAAAAAGCCTGAATTTACTTACAGACTTCCGGAATGATGCCTCAATGAAAGAAATAAATAGAAGAAACAATAGCCATCATGATCAGGTTTATGACAATTTAATTTTATCGCTTGAAAATGATGATCACAAATTTACAAATACTTCTGATGGAATGAAAACGGTAGAAACAATCGAAACCATATACAGATCTATTTATAAAATTGATTGTTAACAATCTTGAAGCATATTACTTTTACTGTTACAAACGATCTTTCATTTGATCAGCGCATGCAACGCATTTGCAATTCGCTGGCTTCCAATGGTTACAGGATAACTTTGGTTGGTCGGAAACTTAAATCTTCTAAACCTCTTTGCCAGTCAAATTATAGTCAGAAAAGACTTTATTGTTTTTTTACAAAGGGTTTTTTATTTTATGCAGAGTACAATATCAGACTTTTTCTCTTCCTCCTATTCCAAAAAACAGATGCAATATGTGCAATTGATCTTGATACAATTCTTCCTTGTTTAATTACTTCTAAACTTAAAAACAAGAAACGTATTTATGATGCACATGAGTTATTTACAGAACTTAAAGAAGTAAGAACTAGACCTCATATATTTAAGATCTGGACCCTAGTAGAACGTATTTCTGTGCCACACTTTGATTATAGTTATACTGTAGGACAAGGCATAGCGAATGAATTTAATAGGCGATATAATAAGCATTTTGAAATAATTAGGAACATGCCTTTACTAAAGTCCTTACCCAAGGATATTCAAAGGAACGAGAAATTACTTTATCAGGGTGCTGTAAATGAGGGTAGATGTCTGGAAAAGTTAATACCAGCCATGCAATCTCTCGATTACAAATTGATTGTATGTGGGAGCGGTAATTTTATGAATCAATTGAAGGAACTTATTATTAAATATAAAGTTGAAAATAAGATTGAATTAAAAGGGATGATTTTACCTAATGAACTATTTCATATAACCCAACAATGTGCATTAGGAATAAACTTGGTTGAGCGGGGAGGGTTAAACCAATATCTTTCTTTAGCAAATAAATTTTTTGATTATATACATGCAGGCATACCACAAATAACAATGAACTTTCCTGAATATAGTTTTATCAATCAGCAGTTTGAAATAGCATTATTAATTGATGATGTAAATGAAGAAACAATTGTAACCAAGATTAATGGTCTTATGACAGATAAAGTTAAATGGAAGCAACTTCATGAGAACTGCCTGAAGGCACGTGAAATATTAAACTGGCAGGAGGAAGAAAAGAGGTTGTTATCGTTTTATAATAAAGTTTTTGACAATTGAGTAAGTTTCTTCATATAGTTTGCCTTGATGCCCCATCCCCACCAGACTATGGCGGAGCCATTGATATGTTTTATAAAATAAAGTCTTTGGCTGAAATAGGGATTAAGATTAAGCTGCATTATTTTCATTATAAAAAAGAGAGAAGTATTAATGGACTTGAGAAATACTGCAGCGAAATCACAGCTTACAAGAGAGAAACAAGTATTGCTGGTTTTGCATTAAATAAACCATATGTTATTGCTTCAAGAATAAATAAACAATTAATAAATAATTTAAATAGAGATAATCATCCGGTTTTATTAGAGGGCTTTCATTGTACTGGAATCATTCCATTTCTAAAAAAAGATAATAGAAAGATAATAATTAGGGTGCATAATGATGAAGCTGTTTATTATCATTTCTTAGCAATTAGTGAAAGGAACTGGTTGCGTAAAGTATATTGCAAGATTGAGAGTAAGTTATTGTCAAAATATCAAGGAACACTGCCTAATTTTTGTACTTATGCATTTATATCTGAATTAGATAAAAAAAATATTTCAAGCAGAAATAAACTTCAATATACTCAATTTGTTCCCAGTTTTCTGCCCTGGCAAATAATTAAACCCTTGGAAGGAATTGGCTCCTATGGATTGTATCATGGAAACTTAACTGTTGCTGAAAATAAAGAATCCGTTATTTGGCTCATCGAGAACGTCTTCTCTTATGTTAATTATCCATTTATAATTGCAGGGAAAAATGCTTCAAGAGCATTACAATCAAAAGTCAAACAGTTCTCAAACATTACAATTGTTGATGATCCCTCAACAACTAAATTAGATGAACTAATAACTAACGCACATGTACATATACTTCCTTCATTAAATCAAACAGGTGTTAAACTAAAGTTGCTTAATGCTCTTTTTAATGGCAGGTTTTGTATTACAAATGAAAGAGGAATAAAAGGTAGCGGACTTGAGAAAGCCTGTCTAATTGCTGAAGATGCCGATGAATACATTAAAATTATTAACACCCTAAAGCAGACTCCTTTTTCTCTGAGGGAGTCTGCTTTAAGGCAGGACTTGTTACAGCTCTATAATAATGATATAAATGCAAGGAAGATTATTGCAGAACTAGGCTATACTGGCATTATCTAAAACTCTATTCTTTTCTGTCCGAACCATACGTGCGGGGAACTTTCTAATCACAATGTAATCGTGCGTAGCCATTACTACTGCTGTACCGTAATCTCTCGAGATATGAAACAGTAATTGCATGATCTCATCTGAAGTTTCAGGATCCAGGTTTCCTGTAGGTTCATCAGCAAGAATGAGTTTTGGTGAATTCAGCAGTGCACGGGCTATATCAATACGTTGCTGTTCTCCCCCACTTAGCTCGAAGGGCATTTTAAAACCTTTTGATTTTAAGCCGACTTTATCGAGCACATCTGCAATTTTCTCATTCATCAACTTTTCATCTTTCCAGCCTGTGGCTTTCAGGACAAACTTCAGGTTTTCATTGACATTTCTGTCTGTTAATAATTGGAAATCCTGGAATACAACACCCAAAGTCCTTCTGAGAAAAGGAACAGTTTTCCAGGTTAACTGTCGCAGGTCAAATCCTGCTACTGTAGCTTGTCCTTCCTTCAAGGGCAGTTCTCCATATAAAGTTTTCAGAAGGCTAGATTTCCCTGTCCCTGTTTTACCAACCAGATAAACAAATTCCCCTTTATTTACCGATAAGTTTACATCCTCTAAGATCAAATTATCACCTTGGTAAATCTTTGCATCCCTTATATTAATGATTGCGTCGTTCATTTTATTCAATTCTGAAAATGAAGTTAATACACGATTTCTTTCTGATTCGTAATAATTTTCAACTCTTTTTTCGGAGCCTCTTCAACCCGTCCAATTACCTGAGCCTCTATACCAAAATTATTTGAAATATTAATTAATTGGTCAGCCGTCTTTTCATCAGTATAGATTTCCAGCCTGCAACCCATATTAAATACCTGATACATCTCCCTATCGTCAGCTCCACTTGACTGCTGAATGATCTTAAATATCTCTGGAGCAGCAAAAAGGTTGTCTTTTACAATACGTACATTTTCCGGTACATATTTCATGCATTTGGTTTGGCCACCACCACTGCAATGAATCATTCCATTTACCGAATCAAAATGCTGTATTAAGATCTGTTTAACCAAGGGAGCAAAAGTCCGGGTTGGAGACAATAACAACTTTCCAACTAAGGTATTAAACGTCTGATTCCTATAATTAATTGCAACTTCATCTGTCATGTCGTAGGGGCCAATATAGGCAACATCATCCTGCAACAGATTGTCCATTGATTCAGGATAGCCTGTTTTGTACTTTTTATTCAGTACATCATGGCGGGCACTGGTAAGACCATTGCTTGCAAGACCACTGTTGTACTCAGACTCGTAAACAGCCTTTCCATAACTACTGAAACCTACGATGACATTACCTGGCTTTATTTTCTCGTTGGTAATTACCTTGTTTTTGGGCCAACGTGCCGCCATTGTCCCATTTACTGCAATAGTACGCACCACATCACCAACGTCGGCTGTTTCACCGCCCATGAAAGTAATATTGACATCATGGGAGCGCATTGTATCAAAAAACTCCTGTGTACCTTCTATAATAGCCTGCAGCACATCGCCTGGGATCAGGTTTTTATTACGGTCTATTGAAGAAGAAAAGAGCATTTTATCATAAATGCCTACACACAAAAGGTCGTCAGTGTTCATGACTATGGCGTCCTGAGCTATGCCTTTCCATACAGAAAGGTCACCGGTTTGACGCCAGAATAAATAGGCCAGTATACTTTTGGTACCTGCACCATCAGCATGCATTACATTAACCCAAGCATCATCCCCGCCCAATACATCTTCGTAGATCTTACAAAATGCTTTTGGAAACAGACCTTTATCAATGTTTTTTGTTGCAGCGTGAACTTCCTCTTTTTGTGCAGAAACCCCGCGTTTGGCGTATAATGACATTTTTGACCTTTTTAGGCTGCAAATCTATGGGATGAAGATGGGAAATAGGAATTTGGATTGGGAATTAATAGGGTTGCAATGCCTTTACCTAGGCTTAGGTTCGAAGTAAGTATGGAGTTGGTATGGCGGAGCAATGAAGGATGCTTTGTGAGAAAGTAGCCAATAGCGATAATAAATGGCCATTTCCGGTAAAAGTGGGCAGAGATATGGGTGAGTTTGAAAAATTAAGGAAGAATGAGCTTTAATATTTACAGAATTATTGAGGATTGGCAGGAAAGGGTTATTTGCCTTAATTAATATATATGTTGAGGATTAAAGCCAAGCCTCATTTCTGAGGTAGAATTCCTGATTCCAAGTTCCAACTCTTAGATTTGCAGTCGTATGAAGGTACATAGCAGTATTGAATCGTTGCCTCAGTTTCGGAATGCTGTGCTCACTATTGGTACTTTTGATGGGGTACACCGCGGGCACCAACAGATTATCAATGCATTAAAGGAAGAAGCTCAAAAGATTCAGGGTGAGACGATTATTATCACTTTCCACCCACATCCACGTAAAATTGTTAACAGCAATATTGCGCTTCAACTGATAAACACTCCTGAAGAAAGAATCCAATTATTAGAGCAACATCAAATTGATCACCTTGTTGTGGTTCCTTTTAACAAATCTTTTTCTGAGTTAAGTGCAGATGATTATATAAAAGAGTTCCTGATTAATAAATTTCATCCCCATTCAATTATTATAGGATACGACCACCGGTTTGGAAAGAACCGAATTGGAGATTTTAAGTTATTGGAGGAAAAAAGTCTAGTGTACGGCTATCAACTTATTGAAGTGCCTCAGCATGTTTTGGATGAGATCGAGATCAGTTCTACAAAGATCCGGAATGCTTTACTTGAAGGTGATGTGCTTACTGCTAATAAATTATTGGGTTACGATTTCTTTTTTGAAGGGAAAGTTGTCAGCGGAGATAAATTGGGAAGGCAATTGGGATACCCTACAGCAAACCTGGAGTATACCGATGAGGATAAAATTCATTTAGGTGAGGGTGTATATGCAGTATATGTACAAGTTGAGGATGTGCTTAAAAAAGGAATGCTCAGCATTGGTAAGCGGCCTACTTTACACGATATTAAGGAAAGAGTGGAAGTAAATATTTTTGATTTTGACAGTGATATATATGGTCAAACCATAAAAGTAATCGTCAAAAAGTACCTCAGGCAACAGGAAAAATACCCTAATCTGGATGCTTTGAAAGCACAGATTGACAAGGATAAGATAAACAGCCTGAAGGTCTTAAAGGATTAATTGTTGAGAGCAATAGTAATAAGCATTCAAAAAATTGATTATTTTATTCGAGGCTTTATTTTTTTGAATATATAACATAAACTCCCAAACACGCGCAACTAAATAAGCGTCAATCTTTTTTTGAGAAACATATTTAGATAGTTCTTTAACTCATCATTTTTACGATCATTTCTTTTAATAATAAAGCATCGTCTGTGCCGGAATCGTTGATACCGATGCTTTTGAGGTTATATTCATGCAGGAGGAGTATAATGTTTTCTGCTTGTTGCTGCCTGTATATTTTTGCAGCCTGTAGGTAATCCTTAGCAAAGAAAGCATGTACTCCTATGGCCGCAGCCAAGCTTTTTTCATCTTTAGCTGGTACAGAGTATACCATCAAAACCTTACTGAAAAAATTATAAAGTGAAGGAAAGATTAGGGGTAGCGGCGCTGCCTTTGGATTTGCTTCAAAGTACTGAGCAATGCGAATAGCTTTATACAGATCACGTGTGGCAAGAGCATGTTGTAATTCATACACGTTAAATTCCTTGCTAACACCAACGTAAGCTTCAATATCGTCTTCTGTAATGTTTTTTCTTTCGCCCAAGTTCAGGGCGAGCTTGTCGATTTCGTTATTTAGCCGGCTTAGGTCATTTCCGATATGGTCAATTAATAAAAAGAGCGCTTTTCCTGCTATGGTAAAGCCTTTAGATTTTACCAATTGCTGGGTCCAATCAGGCAGCTCATTATCATATAACTTTTTAGTTGTTAGTAATACACCCTTGTCTTTTATGATTTTTGCCAATTTTGTTCGGCCATCAACTTTTTTGTTTTTATAGGCTATTACCAGAATAGTGGACAACAATGGCTTTTCGATATATGATTCGAGTTTTTCAATTCCCCTCATTTCCTGGGCTTCCTTAATCAAAACAACCTGTTTTTCTGAAAACATAGGGTAACGACGGCAGGCATTCACTACAGTGGTCCAATCAGCATCTTTTCCATAAAAAACTGTCAGGTTGAAGCCTGCTTCGCTTTCATTTAAGATCTCATGCTCGGCAAAATGCACGATCTTATCAATAAAAAAGCTCTCCTCTCCTTCCAGCCAATAAATTGGTTTATGAATATTTTTTTTAAGGTCGCCTATAATTTTTTCCGGTGTCATAATCTTTTATAAAATGTTGTTTTTTATTTACATTTTCTTAACTGTAATGCTATAAATTCACTCAAATAAATTTTCTGGCATGGTTTTAGAAAAAGGTGCATCGAATTCAAACCTACAGTCTCTTAAAACAATATCTAACTCAAAAATTTAAATGATGGCAAACACAAACTATCCTTCTGCGAATCCGCAAAACAATCCGTCCGGGAATTCTAACACCAAAAATATAGTGATTGGCTTATTAGCAGCCGGTCTTTTGGGAACTTGGGGATATTTTTTATATGACAGGAACAAATCAGACGAGCAAATTCAGATTACACAGGCTCAGGCCAACACTGCTATGTCATCAAGAGATTCTGTTCAGTTGATTTACAATGAAGCCTTAACCCGACTTGACTCTATTACAGGTAGCAACAATAACCTTCAAGGACAGTTGAGTGATCGCCAAAGTGAAATCACTAAATTAAAGAGAGAAATTAACAGCATTCTTGCCAAGAAAAATGCTTCTCAGGCTGAACTAGCTAGAGCTAAATCACTGATTGCGCAATTAAACAGCAAGATTGAAAATCTCGAGCAGGAAGTTGCCCGTTTAACTGGTGAAAACCAACAATTAGCATCAGCCAATACCCAGTTGAGTGCAGAAAAACAAGTGTTGGAAACCAATTTGCAAACTTCTACTGCAGAAAGAGATGAATTAGCAAGCACTGTTGATGTTGCATCTACATTCTCTGCATCTAACTTCAACATCAAACCAATCAACGAAAAGAAGAATGGTAAGGAGAAAGAAACTTCAACGGCTCGTCGTGTTGACAAGTTGATGATTTCCTTTGATGTTGAAAACAGAGTTGCAAGAAGCGGACCTGCTGACATCTATGTAATTGTAACTGGTCCTAACGGTCAAGTAATTTCTGATGCATCAATGGGTTCTGGAATGCTGACTACTCGTACTGAAGGTGATAAACCTTATACCTTTAAAACAACAGTAGATTACGAACAAGGTACACGTAAGACCATTCAAGTTCCTTTGCGTCAAAATGATTTCCAAACCGGAAACTACAAAATTGAAATCTATCAAAATGGTTTCAAAATCGGTGAAGGTGTAAGAAGTCTTAAGAAAGGTGGCATTTTTGGATAATTGAATCTGCCTTTGATCGAAAAGCCCTGTCCTGCATAAGGACAGGGCTTTTTCATTCAATTAATTTAAAAGACATTGTAGCCGTAGCTTATATAGTAAAGCCCTCCCACATAAGGGCTGCCGTATCCGGTGCGCTGATAATTGTTTAAAACGTTTGTGCCACCGAGTCTGATCATACTTTTATACTTTGGAAATCTATAGGAAACCTGTGCGTCAAGCCAGCCAAAAGCAGGTAAAGTGCCTGAAACGAAAGTGCCTTCATATTGATTCACATCCTGCCATTTATATACAACATTAAAACCAATATTCTTCCATACAGTCTCATTCCGAAGGCCAAGATTAAATCTATATAATGGTGCATTGAAGAAGGCTACGAAATCAGGGGGTACATCGCTCAATTTATCTGAGAAAATATTTCCATAAGCGACATATCTTCCTGGAAGCTGGTATTCAGCAGTCGCGCCCCAGCCATATGTTTTTACATTTTGATCTGTGTTCTGATTATAAGAGAAATTATTAGTAGTACCAGGATTTAAAAATCCTTGCGGAGTTCCTGTTGCTGACTGTCCAACAGCTATTGTAGCAATAAAATCTTTGTTTGTGGCATAATAACCATATACATCCAACAAAAGCTTAGTTCCAATTACACCTTTATAACCAACTTCAAAAGACGAAACAGTTTCTGGCTTTATCATTTTGTAATCATATTTCTGCAAATCGGCAGGATTGCGGGTTGTTCTGTATGTTGTGATACTTTCTGCTGTATAGCCAGGATTAGTATTTAATTGATAATATGTTTGGAACTCTGGTAAAGCTCCAATCAAAATAGCTGAACTAACATTCAGATTGATGTACTGGTTCTGATTGGTTGGAAAGCGATAAGCTGTTTGATAAGATAATCGCAGGAAGTTGTCCTTTGCCACCTGAAATACACCAGTGACGCGAGGGGTAAATCTACCTTCAAAATTCCTATGCTTGTCGTATCGGCCTGCAACAGTTAGTGTGAGCAAATCATCAAATAACTTTTTCTTTAATTGAAGATATCCACCATATTCATATGGTTTTAAAGATCCTGCAGTATCGGCAAACAATGTACCCTGTGAATTGAGTACGTTCAGTTTCCACTGGAAGCCGCCGATCATGTTTACAATATTGGAGAAGTTAAATACTTCTGAAAAAGTCAGTTGACCTTCTGCAGCCCACAAGTCGGATTTATCCAAGAATTTTGCTCCTCTTGGAATTGGGAGACTTTTAAGTGAATCGGCTGTTTTATTGAATTGATCAGTTCCTGGCAAAACCATACCCTGATCAGCAAAAGAGCGGGCTGAATTATGAGCCTGGGCATCAGAAGCACCTATGCTTCTCGCCAACACATAAGCAGCTATATATTGCGGGTACCAAACCTGGCTCGACTTCCAGGACTCATTGATCAAGCGTCCCAAAACAGTAGAATTATAGGAATCGCCGGCATTTTCCTGGGTGGTATAGCCCCTGATGAACCAGTTATTTGATTTGACTTCCAATTTGTGCTGTGCAATTTTCAGGTTTTTTAAAGAATAACGGTCTGCGCCTGTATAGACAGTTGTGCCAGTCCCCACATAAGAATTAAATGAAGCTTCAATTCCCGGAGTAAACTTGTAATACACCCCCCCCGACACTTTCAGGTTTTCTGTATTGTAATCGACCAGGTCTTTCTCCAAATAACCTGTACGTGATACATTTTGAGAAGGATCAAGGAGCTGATTACGTAGACCATAATAAAAAGGAAGCATATTTGTTACTGGCGTTTGTAATTGCGGAGGCAAACCATTGATAAAAGCATTTAACTGAGCCTGGGTGGGATTGGACGGCAGCAGAGCGTTCATAATTGCAACGATATCAACCATATTATTGGTTGCATTTAAAATTCCTTGTCTTGTGGCGCCCTGCACAAGATTTGCAATAGCATACATATTCTGAGAAGTTTCATCGCCGTATACATTTACTCCATCATAGTTAGGATCTGTTTGACGATCGCCAGGTACAACTTTACTTCTGACATTACTTCTCAATACATTATCATAGTCATATGCCTGCCAGTCATCAGCCTTTATATATTCTCCAGCTATTTTAAAAGCGAATTTGTTATTAAACGATTTTCCATAACGAAGACTCCAGTTGTAAAAAGGAGTTACATCCTGCTGGCGGTCGTTAAAGTGCATTGCACCCTGCTTTGCCTGAAAGCTTAGCCCCTGGTAAGTAAATGGATTTTTACCATTGATCAATAATGTTCCATTCATGCCCCCAGAGCCATACAAAGCAGAAGAGGCTCCCGAGAGTAATTCAATATTATCAACATCCAATTCGGTTAAACCAATGACATTTCCTACAGAAAAGTTAAGCCCGGGAGCCTGGTTATCCATACCATCAATCAACTGATTTAAGCGCGTATTACCGCTGCTGACAAATCCCCGAGTAGTGACCGTGCGAAAGGTTAGACTAGCGGTATGCATATCCACACCTTTCAGGTATTGAATGCCTTCGTAATAATTGGGTGTTGGATTGGTACGTAAAATTGTGGCACTCATACGTTCAATAGTAACGGGAGATTCTAATATCCTTTCTGCCATTCTGGAAGCGGAAACCACCACTTCCTCGCCTAATGCAGCTCCAGGCTTAAGACTCACTTTAATAGCTGAAGCACCATTTTCAATGTTCAATTCCATAGGCATAAAACCAACAGAACTTACTACCAATACGACCGGCAGTTTGGGAACTGTGAGTTTAAAGTTTCCGTTATCATCGGTCAATGTTCCCAACATCGTACCTTTCACTGTAATTGAAGCCGACGGGATCAAGTCTGAATTGCTACTATTTCTAACGGTACCGGTCAATTGAACTTGAGCAAATAATTGAATAGATAGAAGGAAAGCAGCAATTGTTACTGCAGCGAGACGCAAGCGTTTAAACATAATAAGGAGGTTTAGTTCTGCAATTAGTTTACAGCATTGACATAAGCAGATTAGGTGTGGATGTTAATTTGGATACGGTTTTTATACCCTCTATGAATTAAATTTAAGATTTTCCCTGTTTCAAAATTATTTTTTTTAGTAATTAGGCTTCAGTGTTGCAACTTTGCAGCAATCGTTCAATTAAGAATAAAGTTTTATGCCGCAGTTTCAGTTTCCTAAACAAACAAATTTTTATCAAGGTAAAGTAAGAGATGTTTATACCATCAATGACGATATTCTTGTCATGATTGCCTCGGACAGGATATCAGCTTTTGATGTTATTCTCCCCAAGCCTATACCATATAAAGGACAAGTGCTGAACCAGGTAGCTGCTTATATGCTGCAACAAACGAAGGATCTATGCCCTAATTGGCTTCTGGAAGTTCCTGCACCGAACGCTTCAATTGGGGTTAAATGCGAGCCATTCAAGGTTGAAGTTGTGGTGCGTGGCAACTTATGTGGCCATGCCTGGCGGACTTACAGTAGTGGACAAAGGTTTTTATGTGGTGTGCTGATGCCTGAAGGCTTAAAGGAAAATGATTTTTTCCCCCAGCCAATCATTACACCAACCACCAAAGCAAGTGCAGGCCATGATGAAGATATTTCGGTAGAGGAAATTCTAAAACAAGGACTAACTAACGAAGCGGAATGGAAGGAGATCGAGCAGTATGCATTGCAGCTATTTAATAGAGGAAACGAGTTAGCAGGTAAACGGGGACTGATCTTGGCTGATACTAAATATGAATTTGGCAAAAGAGACGGCAAAATTGTGTTAATGGATGAAATCCATACGCCTGACTCCTCCCGCTATTTTTATTCAGAAGGGTTTGAAGAACGTCAGCAAAAAGGTGAAAAACAAAAGCAGTTAAGTAAGGAATTTGTGCGTGAGTGGCTGATCGAAAATGAATTTATGGGTAAGGAAGGACAGACAGTACCTGAAATGACAGATACTTGGATTGCAACAATTTCTCAAAGGTATATTGAGCTATATGAGAAGGTGGTAGGCCAAAAGTTTGTGCCAGAGCAACTGAGTGAGGAAGAGACATTTGAGCGGATTCTGAATGCTTTACCAAAATCCTAGCTTATTTCCGCAAATGGGAAATACACATGAATAGAAAAGGGTACTAGTGGGCACCCTTTTCTATTTCAGATAATTTGGGACGCAGACGAGCCCTGGATTTATTGAAAATGTTCCGGCCTTTATCAATGCCTTTTCTTAATTCTTTTTGTGTTTCCTGTGGTAAATGGATAAAATCCTGGCATTCTTTGCTACAGCATCCCTCCCATTTTTCTTTGCACTCCTCGCATTGAATGAAGAGCAGGTGACAGCCTTCATTGAAACAGTTCACATGTGTGTCGGCGGGTTTACCACACTGGTGGCATTTGGCGATGATTTCTTCTGTGATTCTTTCCCCCAGACGGTCGTCGAAGACAAAGTTTTTGCCTTTAAACTTATTGGTTAAGCCGGCTTCTTTCACTTGATTAGCGTAGTTGATAATACCACCCTCAAGGTGAAATACATTTTTAAAACCCTTATGCAACATGTAGGCACTGGCTTTTTCGCAACGGATGCCGCCGGTACAATACATGATTATATTCTTATCTTTAGCTTCATCCAGCATTTTTGCGGCCATTGGTAGTTGCTCTCGAAAAGTGTCTGAAGGGACTTCAATAGCATTTTGGAAATGCCCAACTTCATACTCGTAGTGATTGCGCATATCTACTACAATTGTATTGGGGTCCTCTGTTAGCGTGTTGAATTCATCTGCATTCACATATTTACCCCGATTGCGCATGTCGAATGTAGAATCATCTATACCATCAGCAACGATTTTTTCACGCACCTTAATCTTCAGTACCCAGAAAGATTTGCCATCATCATCTACTGCAATGTTCAGGCGAAGGTCCTTCAAGGGCTCAATAGAGTATAAATAGCTTTTTAAGGCTTCAAAATTGCTTTCAGGTACACTGATCTGGGCGTTAATGCCTTCTTGGGCAACATAAATGCGGCCAAATACGTTTAGCCCTTTCAGTGCTTTGTATAGTGTATCGCGAAATGCTTTGGAATCTTCAATGTGAAAGTACTGGTAGAATGAAATTGTAACGCGGTGCTCGGTTTCCTGAAGCAGACGTTGCTTGAGCTCTTTCTGAGAGATACGATTGTGTAATACTGCCATAAATAGAAATTTTAAGGTCACTTGCAGGGTGAACAAAATTCCGGTCGCAAAGATATGGATCAGAGCCATAATTTATGGAGAATTAACAGATTTGAATCAGACAGATTTGAATCAGAAAGGAGTTGGCAACGGGCGTCAGAAGTGAAGAAATAATATAACACAACACGTTAATTTTACTTACATGAAAATTTCATTTTGGTCAATTGGCAAGGCAAATGAGACATTTGTAAAAGATGGTATTGATGAGTTCACAAAGAGGATTGGAAGATATTACCCCGTTGAATGGAACATAATTCCTGTGCCCAAAAACTCAGGAATGCTTTCTGAGATGGATTTAAAGAAGCGGGAAGCTGATACGATCCTGCAATTGTTAAAGCCTGATGATTATTTGATAGCACTTGACGAAAGAGGTAAAGAACTCACTTCAGAAGAACTAGCAAACTTCATTCAGCAACGATCAAATGAAAGTGCTAAATCACTGGTTTTTTTAATTGGGGGTGCCTTTGGACTTGATAACCAGGTACTTCAACGAGCCAAATTCAAATGGTCCCTTTCTAAACTTACATTTCCTCACCAACTGGTCAGATTGATACTTTCTGAACAGATTTACCGCGCTTGTACTATTTTGCGCAACGAAAAATACCACCATAAATAAATTTCCTTGTTTATTAATATTAAGTTCATAGCCTCAATATATTTAAACCGATATGCAGTTTTCCATTACTTTAGCTATAATTGTTATTACTTCAATAGTATCATTTAGTGCTTTCAACAATCAGAAGATAACCAATGATTTAATTTTTTATCCTCCTGCTGTTACAGCACAAAAACAATGGTACCGTTTCTTCTCTTGTGGGTTGATCCATGCCGATTTTACCCACCTTTTATTTAATATGCTTTCCTTGTATCTGTTTGGAAGATTCGTAGAAGGTTCATTTCTACAAATTTTTGGTGAAGTAGGCAAATGGTATTACCTGGTAATGTATGTCTCAGCTTTAATGGCCTCCCTGCTACCTACTTATGCAAAGCATAAAAATGATTATTACTATCGAAGCCTTGGCGCTTCTGGTGCAGTAAGCGCTGTTGTTTTTGCCGGTTTAATGATAGCGCCCTACGTAGAAGTAGGCTTTTTTATCATACCGCCAATTATACCAGGCTTCATATTTGCACCACTTTACTTGCTGATTTCCGCCTATTTAGATAGAAATGGCAGAGATAACATTAATCACTCTGCACATATCTGGGGTGCAATTTTTGGCCTTTTTTTCATTATTGTTGCGGGTAAACTGGCTGGTTATGATGCAATAAGAGCTTTTATAAATGGGGTGAAATATTATTTAATGTCAAAGGGTTGGATGTAACCTTTCGATTAATGATCACTGACTTACATCTCTTAATTGTAGCCGTAATGTTTTTTTTGTTGATGAAGTTACCTTAAAGCGATCATCGATCCGCAATCCAATCACCCAGATAATTCGTTTATTGGACTCCAAGACCCAAACATGCTCCTTTCCTCCCTTAGATAATTTTAAATCTATAAAAAAACGGGAAAGCTTTTTCTTCTTAGGCATCCCTAAAGGATAAAAGTAATCTCCCGGCTTCCACTTTCTTATTATTAAAGGGAATTGAATATCTTTAAAATCTAATACAGCCTCTTTATTATCATTACTAAAGGAAATAGGACGCTCTTCCTGAAAGTGAATTAACATTTTCTGATCGTCATAAAAAACCTCAGTCTGGTCCTTCTCAATAATGATCATTTGAGCATTTTCTGTTTTTAATGGTGAGATAATGAGCCATTTCCGGTTTCGTAAAATCCTGTGTGAAACACTTTGGATATACTTACCAGTTTCACTATTCAATAACCTGATGACTTCATTGACTTGCCTGCCACTAAAACCATATTCTTTAATTATCTCGAATACGATAGTTGAAAGAGGATTACTTTTTAACAGTTTCAATACCGGAATATGGACTTCAGCGCCCTTCAATTGGAGTAAATTCCTTTTATGTATTGCAACAGCCTGGCGGTAAAGGATTTCAGTCTCCATAAAACGAGGAATATTTTGAGCCATATTGGTGATGGCTTCCGGAAACACTTTTTCTATGGAAGGTATAATTTGATGCCTGAAATAATTACGTGTATACTTTGATTCGTCATTGCTGCTATCATTCACCCAGCTAAGATTTTTCTCAATAGCATATGATTCTATTTCCTCCCGTTTTTCAAACAATAAGGGACGAATAATATTACCTGACTTTGGAAGAATTCCCCTCAAACCACTGATACCGGTTCCCTTAAAAAAGTTCATTAAAATAGTTTCTATATTGTCATCTAAATGATGAGCAGTGAGCAGGTAATTCAGATCATTTTTCTTTAATATATCTTCAAACCAGTCGTAGCGCAATTTCCTGGCTGCTTCCTGTATAGATAATTTATGAGCTTCTGCAAAATCTTTGGTATTAAAACGGTTTAAATATAGAGGTACTTTATATTTCTCTGCCAGGGTACTCACAAAAACTTCATCACGTATACTTTCCTCACCCCTGAGGCCAAAATTGCAATGAGCAATGGAAAAGGAAAATCCGGCCTCGTGGCATAATTGGCATAGTACAGTTGAATCAACACCACCACTAACGGCTAGCAACAACCTATCAGATGGATGAAAAAGCTGATGTTCCTTTATGAATTCGGTAAAATGTAATAATAAATTCAGATAAAAAGCTTTAAATCAAATAAAAAAGCACTATTAGTAATTGTGATACTTAATATACAAGGTCTTCATAAGCAGCCAGTAGTTCATTATAGGCATGTTGATCCCCGGCTTCTTTGGCTTTACGTAATCCCTTTTCGTAAACCGCTATGGCTCCGCTTAAATTATTATTTCGTTCCAACAATTTTCCTAAGTGATAGTAACTGCCAATATAATTTTCATTTTTATCCAATAAATCTTCAAACAATTGCTGGGCAGAAACATCGTCGTCTCGCTTTATATACTCCAATGCCAACGCATGTTGCACAAAGCTATCATTTGGGTTTGCTGCCAAAAATTCTTTTAATTGAACAATCCTTTCCATATTCCAAAGTCTTATTTTGATGGGGTGTTTTTCTTCAATAATTATTGTATATTAGTTGCATAAACAACCATTAACGAAAACATTCCGTATGAAAATTTTGGTTTGCATTAGTAAAACTCCTGACACCACGGCAAAAATAGCTTTCACAGATAACAACACGAAATTTGCCGAAACTGGTGTTCAATGGATTATCAACCCTTATGATGAATGGTATGCTTTAGTGAGGGCTATTGAATTAAAAGAAGCAGACCCATCAATAACAATTCATCTAATCAATGTCGGTAATGCCGATTCCGATCCTATTATCCGTAAAGCGCTTGCTTTAGGTGGCGATGAAGCAATCCGCGTCAATACACAGCCTGCAGATAGCTATAGCACAGCATTTCAAATAGCAGAGTTTGCCCGTCAGGAAGGTTATGATCTGATTTTTACAGGTAAAGAAACCATTGATTATAACGGAGGTGCAGTTGGTGCAATGCTTTCAGAAATGCTTGACCTTCCTTACGTAGGGCTTGCAACCAGCTTTTTGTTGAATGGCAAAACAGCAACAATTACAAGGGAAATTGAAGGAGGTGAAGAAACTGTCGAAGTGCCCTTACCTGTGGTCGTAAGTTGCCAGAAGGGAGTTGCCGAGGCACGCATTCCAAATATGCGGGGTATTATGGCAGCTCGTACGAAACCCCTTAAAGTGGTAGAACCCAAACAAACAGAAACCCAAACAGTATTTTCCGGCTTTAACCTCCCTCCTGCTAAAGCCGGAGTTAAATTAGTATCCTCAGAAAACGTAGAGGAACTTGTTCGTCTGCTTCATGAAGAAGCAAGGGTAATCTAATTCATTTCACCAGCAAGCGAGGGATAGTGTAACTATTTTATCAGCTTGCTCATTTGCTAATCTTCACTTTTTAATTATTTGCTAATCTTCACTTTTTAATTAATTGTCATGAGCGTCCTTATTTATATAGATCATTCAGATGGCCAGGTAAAGAAATCCTCAATGGAAGCTTTAAGTTATGGAGTTAAAATTGCAGAACAAATTGGAGCGGTTGCAGAAGGAGTTTTGTTGGGAGATGTTTCAACTGATTTACCCAGCCTTGGAAATTTTGGTATAAAAAAAGTCTACCATATTCAAAACAGTTTGCTGCAAATTTTTGATGCACAGTCTTATACCAAAGTAATTGCACAGGTAGCGCAGCAAACAAGCGCAAAAATCATTATATTTTCAAATAACTCCGCAGGAAAATCATTGGCCCCTAAGGTCGCTGTCCGCATGAATGCTGGCTATGTTTCAGGAGCAATTGCGCTCCCGGAAACAAGTAATGGCTTCAATGTTCGAAAAAATGTCTTTTCCGGGAAAGCATTCGCTAACGTTGAAGTTAAAACTGAAATAAAAGTGATTGCTTTAAATGTAAATGCATTTTCGGTTAGTGAAGGAACAGGAAACGCTGAAGTAGTTTCCTTAAATATTGATGTGGAAGCGCCAAAGGTCAAAGTAATCGGTACAAATAAAACGAAAGGAACTGTATCATTAACAGAAGCAGAAACCGTGGTGAGTGCCGGTCGGGGATTAAAGGGCCCTGAAAACTGGAAAATTATTGAAGATTTGGCTTCCACGCTTGGCGCAGCATTGGCCTGTAGCCGCCCGGTTGCAGACGCACACTGGCGGCCTCATAATGAACACGTAGGTCAAACAGGAATAGCCATTGCACCCAACCTTTATATAGCCATTGGCATAAGTGGTGCCATACAACACCTGGCAGGAGTCAATAGAAGTAAAGTGATTGTCGTTATTAACAAAGACCCTGAAGCTCCATTTTTTAAAGCAGCAGATTATGGCATTGTAGGCGACGCTTTTGAAGTTGTGCCTAAACTGACCCAGGCTGTAAAGAAGGTAAAAGGAATAGCGTAGATTTTATATAGCCTTTCCCAACCCAAGCTTTTTCATTTAGCTTGGGTTGGGAAAGAGTAACTTGCGCTTGAATTATTTATTGGCATTATTCTAAATGTTAAACAATTACTGTAATCATATTAGAATCTGTGCCATTTTTATTTATTGAAATGCTGTAGGTTTGTAAACCTGCACTATTTTTGGTCTTTCAGGTTTAGTATTATGAAGAAAATAGAATTGGAAATCGTGGCTTTATCGCACAGTATTACCCAAACACATTCTTATGCTGTTGTACTGGGCGAAGTAAATGGGCTTAGACGCTTACCTATAGTTATCGGCGGTTTTGAGGCCCAGGCAATTGCAGTCGCTTTGGAAAAAATGCAACCCAGTCGCCCTCTGACACATGATTTGATGAAAAACTTTATGAATGCCTTTAATATCGAACTGCATGAAGTGGTGATTACAGATTTGCAGGAAGGCATTTTTTACTCAAAACTCGTATGTACATCTGATAATGACACTGTAGAAATTGACTCACGTACGTCAGACGCATTAGCCCTTGCTGTTCGTTTTAACTGCCCCGTTTATACTTTTGAACACATTTTAGAAAGTGCAGGTATCCTGATGGAAGAAACTTCCGGTACCAAAAAAAGGAAGGAAGCTACAGTTGAAGAAAGAGGCGAAAAAAATGATTTAAAAGCTATGAGCCTCGATGAGCTCAATAAAATGTTAGGAGAAGTGCTGGAGCAGGAAGATTATATTAAAGCTATTGCCATCCGGGATGAAATAAACAGTCGAAAAAAGAACCCTTAATTACTACCTCACCGATTATATTTCTTAATTGAACTCCTTCCGACCCTAATTTCATGATTGTCTTCCCTAATTGCAAAATTAATTTAGGCCTTAACATTCTGAAAAAACGGCCGGATGGTTTTCATGACTTGCAAACTGTTTTTTATCCAATTGGTTTACAAGACGCTTTAGAAATTGTCCAAAACGGACAAAATAATGAAACAAACTTCCATTTAACGGGCAACTCAATCGAAGGAAAGACGGAAGATAATATTTGTTTAAAAGCATATTACCTGCTGAAGTCAGACTTTCCAGATCTTCCTCCGGTTAATTTTCATCTGCATAAAGTAATTCCTACAGGCGCCGGTCTGGGCGGAGGCAGTTCAGATGGAGCTTTTACACTACTGCTGCTCAATAAAAAATTCAATTTAGGCTTAACCGAAGATCAATTAATATCTTATGCCCTCACACTGGGAAGCGATTGCCCTTTTTTCATTAAAAATGTACCTTCCTTTGCCACAAGCCGGGGCGAAGTGATGAAAGAAGTAATCCTGGATTTAAGTTCCTTCTTTTTTGTAATTGTAAATCCCCAAATCCACATCAATACGGGTTGGGCCTTTTCCAAAATTAAACCGGGAAATCAGCCCTACTCTCTTCTGGATGTAATTAACTCGCCAATAACCGAATGGAAAAATTATATTACTAATGATTTTGAATGGCCTGTATTTGAGGCTTTTCCTGAAGTCAAGCAAATCAAAGAACTACTTTATAATAAAGGTGCGGTGTTTGCTTCTATGAGTGGAAGCGGCTCAACTGTGTATGGCATCTTTGAAAAAGGAACTATACCTTCTTTTTCCTTTCCTGATCACTACTTCCTGAAAGTAATCTAAAAGAATTCTGACTAAGGCTGCTGCTATTTTTTCCCATTTTGTTCTTAGCAAAGGCAAAATAAAGCATATTAACTACGGCACTATTTTTTCGATAATTAGAATAGGAAAAGTAATAAAAACATGAATCCTCCTAGAATCAGGAAATATGAGCCAAATGAAAACAGCGAATCACCAGAGCGAAAAAGACAATTGCTGGGCTTTGATGAAGTAAATTTTGAACAAAGACGTGAGCCTTACAGGGAACGAACTTCTGGCACCGTAGGTAATCCTCGGTTTGATTCACAACAACAACCTGAAAAAAGCAAGGAAAGGTGATTGCATAAGGGTAACATTAGTAAGAAATTGGCTTTTTAATAAATCTGAATACATATTTCAACTGCATTTACAAAAAAATTGTGTTAGTAGAGGCACAGTTTTTTAATATAGATTATTCACTAAAATTCTTAATATGGACAAGTTGAAAGACCTCAGAGATCTCTTAAAGCATGAAATCAAAGATTTGTATTCTGCTGAAGAACAAATCTTGGATGCCATGCCTGCAATGATCGAAAAAGCTAATAATCCAACGCTGAAACAAGCGCTCGAAATGCACCTGCAGGATACAAGAACGCATAAGGACAGGTTGGTTCAGGTACAAGAGTTATTAGGAGAATACGATAAAAAAGAAGATACTGGATTTTTCGCGGGTTTGTTTGGAGATAGTGTGACATGTAAGGGAATGGAAGGACTTATTAATGAAGGCGAAAAAATAATGGGAGAAGATATGAACCCTGAAGTTATGGATGCTGCAATCATTGCATGTGCTCAAAAAATTGAACACTATGAAATTTGTGGCTACGGAACAGCCAGGGCCTATGCACGGCAATTGAACTTGGTCAATGTTGCACAATTGCTAGAACAAACTTTGGATGAAGAACATCAGGGTGACGAACAGCTAACATCTTTAGCTCTTGGTGGACTGAACCAGAAAGCTGAAGTGAGCAACTCAGTACGTGGATATGGTACAGACTCATATTCTTAAGAACACTACTTATTAAGTAAAAAAATCCGTTCAGTTTCGAAGCTGAACGGATTTTTTTACTTAATAAGGATTTATATATTTCAGGTTTCCTTAAGAACAAGAGCATCAAGATTGCTGATTCCAATGTTCTTTTTTGAAAGAAATCCTTCGGCAAATTGCACGCCTATTCGTTTGCCTAATAATCTTGCCCTTGAAATAATGGATTCTAAAAACTCTGGACTGGATATGTAAGTTTGAGGCTCATCGCTCTCAGGGTTATAAAACTGGGTTTTAAATGCTTTTATAGCTTCCAGACGTTGTTCCCAAACATCACTGATATCGACAATTACATCGGGCTCGTAAAACCGGTCCTGTAAATAATGAAGCAAATATTTAGGTCTCCATTTTTCTTGCTCCTGTCCATCGTTACTTAAGGTTTTTATTTGTCTAAGCCCTGATAAAAAGCAAGAGTCATAAATCAATTTTCCGCCACGGCCATGATCAGGATGACGATCATCTAAAATATTACCGATAACTATTTCTGGTTGATATTTTCTTAAAACCTTAATGATTTGCAATTGGTGTACTTCATCGTTTTGAAAAAAACCATCGCGCATTTTCAGGTTTTCCCTAACATGAACCCCCATTATTCTGGCGGCGTCAGCTGCTTCCTGATACCGGCTTTCTACTGTTCCCCTGGTACCAAGTTCACCTTCTGTCAGGTCAACAATACCAACTTTTTTTCCTCGCTTTATTTCTTTAATGATTACACCTGAGCACCCTAATTCTACATCGTCAGGATGTGCGCCTATTGCTAATATGTCTAATTTCATTAGTTGCTAAAATCTTTTCAATAGTCGTAAAAATTCTGCTTAATAGCTTAACCAGGTTGCAAAAGTACGTACTTAGTAAAAAGGTTGCAGAGATAGGATGAAAATGAGCTTTTTCTTTAATAAAGCTTATTGGCTGGCAGTAGATCTGATACCTGGTTTATAAGGATTATTATACCAAACACCGTCAATTTCCCGAACAATTGTTTCTATCTGTCTATCATAAGCATCATCTTCATACCGATACTCTTGTTTCAGGCTGCTTCCAAAGAAAAATGCTACGGTTTGATACATTCTCGCATTTAAACCACCACGGTATTCCTTGATAAGTTCATAGCAATTATTGCCAGTTTGCCGGTTAATCAGTTTCATCAAAACTTTACCCTGGTAAATGGATAGATTAGATAAAGGATCACTAAACTGATCTTTCAATTCTTTTTCCCGTGATTTTATATAAGCCTTTTTTTCTTTCTTTGACTCAATACCTTCAAGATGGGCATTTACATCATTCAATGTATACCCTGCAGTTTTGGCATATGGATATGTTACATATACAGCATTACGCAGACGGTTATACTTTTCCACAGCCTTTGCTAATTGATTAGGTGGCAAATTGGAAACGTATACCATTTCCAGCTCTTTGTAAGGCATAGATTCGCCATTATAAATGATTGCCTGAACGATAATTGTATCATTAGGCCCCCACTTTGACTGAGTTCCAGTTTGAGCAAATAAACTTTGCCCAAATGTGAAGGATAGGAATAATAAAAGGGTATAAATCAGACGGTTCATTATTTCTGAAAAACTATTGTAAGTTAATCATAGATATAGACACAGCCTTACCCCAAATTGCTGTTTTAAATAAACTTTAAATTTTCTTCAAACTCAAACGGTTGGTTTCAATCCTGCGCATCATACTGATAATGAAGCCTAAGACCATCAGGATAGTTCCAATCCACAGAATATTGATAAATGGAAACTTGTAGGCTTTCAGAGTAATGTACTGCATTACAGAATTAGATTCTTTTAATCCTAGTTCTACTTTTTTACCTGATACCTTTTGGATACGTACCACGAGGCTCTCTGCATTAACAGTGTCGGGTTCGGCAAATAACTGCCCGCCCTTATTAATTAAAACTGGCTCGAGGTCATAGGTCGACCCTGTTTTAGCATATACCTTTAAAGAAGCTACAGTAACACTGTCCTGGCTGCCTAAACCAACTCCGGGAATATTTTTATGATTTGCCAGATCAGCCAGAACTGCAAAACCATTTGAGTAAAAAATGGTATCACCAATTGAAGCCGTTCTAGCAACAAAAGAAGCTGTATCCTTATTTTTCTCCGGATCAGGCAAAGATGTTATGTAGGTAAAAATATCATGATCCCAATAATGCCTGGCATCCGGGTTGGCCATCAAACCTTCATTTCCTTTATAGTTCACAAAGGCATTAGGAGTCAATACAAAATTGTCTTTTCCGTTTTTGCTTTCAAAACGAACATGATAAAACCACAAAGGCTTTTCTGGATGTGCAGAGTCCCGTTCATACGTCACCCAATAGTTGCCCATATCGTTCCGAATCCCTTTAATAAGCGTAAGATTTTCTCCTGGCTTTTCTTTAGCGCCCTCTCCAAAATTGATAAAAACACCACTTGTATTGTGAGAAATTACTTCCTTTTTTGAAGAAGATATCAGTATACCAACCAACATGAATCCAAACCCAAGGTGGGCCAAAGCTCCGCCTGAACGTTTCATACTGCCCTTCATGCCAATCCATATATAAGACGCATTAGCTATTACACCAAATACACTGGCAACAATTGCAAGGAAAATAGCTCCTAGATATCCAATTCCATGTTCTCTATAATTGACATCTCCAAATACCAGAATAAGTGATGCTACCACCAGGGCAACAACACTTGGCCAAAGCAGCCTTTTCAAATTTGACTTACCTGTTGATTTATAGCGCAGGTACATACCAAATCCTGTGAGCAGGCCAACAATAATGGCAACAAATATCTGGATACGGTTATATGTAAATTCAGTATCTTCTCCAAAGGCCAACGGAGTGAAAACTTCAGTGTCCTTACCTGCAAAAAAGCTGACCAGCTTATTAAACACTGGCACCGAGGTCATCAGGATAATTGATGCCGCTGATAAAAGCAATACTAAAGCCCCTACAAACATCCAAAATTCACGGGAAGAGGTTTCTTCCTCTTTGGCTATATAAGGGATATGTTTATAACGCTTGAAGAACAGTATAAAGGACGGTATAACTAAAAGAAAAAGGAAAGTTCTCAATTGCCAGTTCATGCCCAGATCAGTAAAAGCATGAACCGATGTATCCTGCAGATCGCCACTTCGGGTAAGATAAGTTGAATATAGAACAAGTAGAAAAGAAAGTATGAAAAACAGGTAAGTAGGCCTCAAAGAATGACCTGTGTGATTGTAAATCAATAAAGTATGAATACCTGCCACCAAAACTAACCAGGGCACAAGAGATGCGTTTTCAACCGGGTCCCATGCCCAGTAACCTCCAAAAGTTAATGACTCATAGGCCCAGGCAGCACCCATCATAATACCCAATGATAAAACTCCCGCTGAAAACAATGACCATGGTAGAGCTCGTTTTGTCCAGCCTTTCAAATCCTTCGTCCACAAACCACCAATAGCAAAAGCAAAAGGAATAACAGTAGAAGCAAATCCTAAAAACAAAACCGGAGGGTGAATCACCATCCAATAATTTTGCAATAGCGGATTCAAATCATTACCATCCTTAATTAGGCTAAGATAATCTGGTCTGGAAAAGATAGGAGCATCCATTTCATTACGCAGCAATACAAAAGGATTTGACCCTATTTTTAAACTGCCGAGTTTAAGACCTAAAATCATGGTTGCAAGGCAGAACTGCACAAAACTCAATACGGCCATAACCGGTGCCTCCCATTCTTTTTCCTTCCTGATTACAATAAGACCAAGAACGCAATGCCAGATACTCCACAACAGGAAACTACCCTCCTGCCCTTCCCAAATGGCACTTAATAAGTATTTAGGTTCTAGTGTTATACTGCTGTGCTGCCATGCATATTTGTACTCGAATAGGTGACTACTGACTATATAATAAATGATTCCAAAAATGGCAAAAACTGATACGGCTTCTGTGATAAAGAAGATCCTTGCCAGCCTTTTCCATTGCCGGCCGTCATCAGTTAACCTTTTTTGGGTGCTTTTGAAATAAGTAAACGAGGCCGCAATAGATGAAACTAAGGAAAGGATAATAAAAAAGTGACCCAGTCTTCCGGGCAAAAGGTTTTCGCCGATAAAATCCATTAGTTCTTATTTGTATTCAATATTTGTTGAGGCACCAGGCAGGTTCTTCTGAGCTGCTTGCATATCATCTTTGTACTTCGAAGGACACTTCATTTGCAGCTTAGTGCATTCAAAATGGCCCTCGCGCATATAACCATTCAAATCAATCCCTTCACTTTTCTCTATATCAGTAGGTTTTGCATTGTTGTAAACAATCTTACTCTTTTGACCATCCTGATCAATTGCGTAAAAAACAGTTAAATTAGGGTTTTTGAGCTGATCGTATTCTATAGGAGAAGTCTTATCCAGCTTCACCTTAATAACAACAAACTTTTCCTTTCTCTCCATTGCAGAGGCAAAAGTTTCATAAGTTGTTAAATCCCTAACAAAAAAAGACATTCCGGAAATCCCAGCAATAATTAGAATCAGGATGACAATATGAATTTTTTTCATGGTGCGTTTATAGACGGTGCAAAGTTAGGTCAAAATAAAGGAAGCAGTTCAATTGTAAAACTTGATTTCGATGATTAGAGATTCTTTCACATTTCTATAATCATTTGCAAATGAAGAACATTCAAATTTATAGATTCTGTCCATCTCGCTTTCAACCCCTTTATTCATTCGTTATTCTGTCTACATTCCCTTGAGTCTTTCCTTTAGCTCCAGTGAGCCTGCCGAAGCCGGCAATTCTATACTAATCAGGTTATATAATGAAGAAGTATATGGGATTTTTTTATCAATTATAAATTTGGGAATTTCCCAGGGAGCATAATCTACCAACCCTGCTGCTGGATATACAACCAAAGAAGTTCCGATGACTACAAAAATTTCAGCCTTACGGACCAACTGCGCTGCTCTTTCAATCATGGGCACAGGCTCTTCAAACCATACAATATGAGGCCTAAGTTGAGCTCCATCACTTGCTAAATCACCTAACTCTATAGATCCTTCTATCTGGTAAATCAGGTTCTCGTTCTTTTCGCTGCGCATTTTAAAAATTTCACCATGCAGATGCAATACATTTTCGGAGCCCGCCCGTTCATGTAAATCATCAATGTTCTGGGTAATAATATGAACATCGAAATCCTGCTGTAATTCTGCTAATGCTATGTGAGCGGCATTAGGTTGGGCATCCTTAACATTTTGCCTGCGCATATTGTAAAACTCCAGAACCAATGCAGGGTTCCTTCGCCAGGCAGTAGCCGTAGCCACTTCCTCAATATCATACCCTTCCCAAAGACCCTCAGAATCCCTGAATGTCTTTAATCCGCTCTCCGCACTAATACCAGCACCAGTTAATACAACGAGTTTCTTCTTTTGCATAGCTCAAAAGTACTAAGAACACCACTTTCATAACCTTTACATCAAATACGATCTTTCCATATCTCAACACTTTGTTTCTTCCATTTCAGCAGACTCCGGTTTTATATGCTACATTTTCTATGCTAAATTTTACATTTCCTCCCAGCTTATAGAGACTTTATAGAGATTCTGTGTTAAAAGTCAAGAGATTTTTACTTTAATTTTGTGTTTTAGGCGGCTGTATGCCAGCCTGTTTAGG
>NZ_JAOTIF010000003.1 GCF_025628885.1 Paraflavisolibacter caeni
AGCCCCAGAAGAAGAACACCGAAATCAGCACCCCAAATTGGGACCAGCGCGTTTGTTGTGACATATGGAAGTTATTTGTTTTAGTTCGTTAGAATAATGAATGATTGGTTTATTAGAATTGAAATTACCCGGACTTGGATAGCTTTTATACTATATAACTTTTTAGTGTCATGCCGGGGGATAGATAGTTAATTAAAAAATTGTTTATTGATTATATGTATTAATTGTCCGTTTTACTTTTTAAAAGGTTGATCCAGTTGCTTTTTATTAACGTTTTAGCAGATTTTAAGCGTATTAAAATGTGTAATTGACAAATATTTTATTGTATTAAAATATTTTTACAATGGTATCTCAATAAAAATCTGCTTATTAAAAGAATGTTATTATTGAATCAAGAAATTCTTAAAAGTTTTTTCAAAGTAAAACATAAAAATTGAAAAAGTTCATTACTTTAGCAATAAATTTAAAAAGTCTTATTAAGATTTTAAAATGTTAGCAGTTCTTTGACAGGAAGTTTTCTTTATGCAATCATTAATTGGCTAGTAGAAGTGTGGGAAGTATGATTTATGGAGCTAGTATTAGTTGTGATTTTTATTATAAAGAAGATAGTGATATTGGCCTTTGTTCGTATATGTATTTATTTTCTTTTTCTGAGGGTAGGATTAGAAGTAGGAGTCTGGCATTCAATCAAAATAGAGTTATTTTAAAATTCAATCTTTTTGATGTGTGATCATTAATAAAGTATGTAATAGATGAGATTGTATTTTTAAGATTGATTAAAAAGTACCTTTGGATTTTAAATAGTTTTAAAAAGACTAAGTAATTTTTTAACTATTTATCTTTTTATATAAAATTTTACTAATCATTTATATTTTAAGTAAACAGGGTGGAAAAAAAGAAATTATATAAAGGTCAAATTGTAAAGGAACTATATTTTGCGAATACGCTCTCCTGTGCCGAATTAAGCTTAAAAATTAATAAGAGCCTGCCCTTAACAACGAAGATATTGGATGGATTAATTGAAGAGAATTGGGTGGTAGAAACAGGATATGCTCCTTCAACCGGTGGCCGTAGACCAATAATGTATTCATTGAAGCAGGATGTGATGTACATTGTTGCTGTTTCAATGGATCAGTTTGTTACCAGGATTGCTATAATGGATATGCAAAACAATTATATCTCTGAAGTAGAGAAGTTTGAATTGCCATTAGCAAAAAATTCAAAGGCTCTTTCCATACTGACAGACAAGATTAGTGAGGTTATTAAAGCATCTGGTATTCCAAAGTCCAGAATTGCTGGTATTGGAGTTGGTATGCCTGGATTTGTAGATGTGAAAAAAGGTATTAATTATTCATATTTTGAAACAAACGGAAAGAACATTACTGAGAACATATCAGAAAAAGTTGGATTACCTGTATTCATAGATAATGATTCCAGCCTTATTGCTCTTGCTGAGTTCCGATTTGGTGCAGCACGAGGTGCAAAAGATGCAATGATTGTGAATATTGGTTGGGGTAGTGGTTTAGGGATGATTCTAAACGGCGAACTGTACAGGGGGCATAACGGTCTTGCAGGTGAATTCAGTCATATACCGCTCTTTTTGAATGGTAAGTTGTGTAGTTGCGGAAAAAGAGGGTGTTTGGAGACTGAATCCTCATTGCTGGTGGTACTTGAAAAAGCAAGAAATGGTTTAAGAGCTGGTCGTGAATCAATGTTGAGGAATTTGTTTACAGATAATTTGGAACAGGCTACTGAGTCGATCATTACCGCAGCACAAGAGGGAGATCAATTCGCAATAGAATTACTATCTGAAGCAGGATATAATATCGGAAGAGGGGTTGCCATCCTGATTCATCTTTTAAATCCACGGGAAATTATACTGAGTGGAAGAGGGGCCCTGGCTGGAAAAATATGGCAGGCGCCAATTCAACAGGCAATTAATGAACATTGCATACCAAAACTTGCTACACATACTGTTATCGAAATATCAACATTAGGATATCAGGCAGAATTAATAGGGGCTGCTTCGCTCGTAATGGATAATTACGAAAAGAGCCTGCTATAAAAAGTATTGCCACACAATTTCAAACAGCTTATAGTTTAATCAATATATATAGTATACAATAAGAATTAATATCTTATTGTAATAATATCCTTTTCCTTAAAGAATCTTTAAGGGACCTGAAAGCTTTTTCCTCAAAAAATTTTATCATCAAAATAATGCCATATGTGATCTATTAAAGTCATGATGCAGGACGATTGCGTCGAATAATCAATAGCTGTATTCAGTTAACGTTTGCCTTTTCAATTTTTAATCAACTAAAATTTAACCAGATGAGGAAGTGTCTTCTGCTTTCTTTAGTACTGCTGCATGCGGTACTCTTTGTCGCGGCTCAAACCCGGCATGTTAGTGGTATTGTCATTGATGCTCAAAACAATCAACCATTAACAGGTGTAACCATTCAGATTCAAAATCAAAAAACATCTTCGCTTACCGGATCGGATGGCCGGTTTACAATTGCAACACCACAGGGACGGGTAACCTTAATTTTTTCGTATGTGGGTTTTGGTACAAAAAACCTTACTGTTGAACCTGGACAGACAAATTTGTCTGTACCTATGGAGGCCTCAGTCGGTCAAATGAATGAAGTTGTAGTAACTGCATTAGGTATTTCCAAAAAGCAAAAGGCTATAGGATATGCTACTTCAACCATTAAAGCCGAAGATTTAGTTCAGACTGGCTCACCCAACTTTGCATCTGCTTTGTATGGTAAAGCGCCTGGCGTGCGTATTGCTGCGGCTCCAGGTGGTGCCACCAGTGCTGTGAACATTCAAATTCGTGGTGTCAATTCGATTACTGGTAAAAACCAGCCATTGATTGTATTAGATGGTATGCCTATTCGTAATGAAGAAGTAAACAATGGTAATTATTGGGGTGATCAACGCTTACGTGGTAATGGTTTGTTAGACATTAATCCTGAAGATATTGATAATGTTTCGATCTTAAAAGGTGCCTCTGCTGCAGCCCTTTATGGATCAGAAGCTGTAAACGGTGTCGTATTGATTACCACTAAAAATGGCGCCAAAAGTAAAAAAGGATTTTCAGTAGATGTGAATACGAACTATAGTGTTGATAAAGTTGCCTTTTTACCAAAATATCAGCATGTAAGAGGTGCTGGTGCTCCTTTAAATGTAAATAACGCTGGTCAGGATGATGCTGGTTTTATTTATTATGACGTGGATGGTGATGGTGTTAAGGAAACAAGAGGAATTCTCAACTTCAGCATCAATTTTGGTCCCAAGTTCGACGGAAAGCCAACAATGGCTTGGGATGGCGTGATAAGACCATACTCAGATCAGGGTGATAATTATGCTGGTTTATTTCAAACGGCGCATAATCATAATATAAATGTGGCTTTATCCCAAAGCTCTGAAAATTCAAGCACTCGTTTTTCTTTAACACGTCAGCAAAACCAGGGTGTGAGTTTAGGCGCTGAAAATTCTAAGAATATTGCCAACTTGAACAGCTCTTTCAAATTGGGTAAGAAATTCACTACTGATCTTCTGGTAAATTTCATCAATCAGGAAGTGAAGAACCGTCCATATTCTATCGATAGGATGATGAATAACTTTACTGGTATGATGGGAAGGTTTGATAATGCAGACTGGTATCTGTCAAAATATAAAACCAGTAAAGGTTACCGTTTTGTAACCGGTTCTAATCAAAGCTTGACACCAGATGAAAATATTAAATACAACGGGTTTAAGTCTGATATAGCCGACTATGTTTGGAGAGTGAAAGAACACAATGAAAGCGAGAAGAGTAACCGTGTAATTGCTAACTTGACAAATACCTGGCAAATTATCGATGCATTAAAACTCCGTGCAAGAGTTGCTACAGACTTTACTTCTCAAAAAACAGAAAGCAAAAAATCAACTGAAGTACCGTTGTCAATAGGAAATTCTGGATCTTTTGGTTTGGCACAATATCAGAATAGCATCATTTATGGTGATGTGTTATTAACCTATACCAAAGAAATCACGCCTGATATCGATGTGAATGTTATGGGTGGCTACACAGCAACAAAAGAAACTGGAACTTCTACTTTATTAGAAACTAAAGATGGTTTGAGTGTTGAAAACTGGTTTGATTTGGCTGCATCTGTTGATAAAGTCACTTACGATCCTACAAACAGGAGTTTTAATTACCGCAATGAATTAGTAAAAGATGCCTTTATTGGTACAATTAACGGTAGTTACAAAAGCTATTTGTTCCTGGAAGGTACTCTTCGTAGAGATAGAACTTCTACGATGAATCCAAACAATAATAGTTTTGTATATCCTTCAGTGAACTCCAGTTTTGTATTTACCGAAGCATTTAACCTGCCTTCCTTTATCAATTTCGGTAAATTACGTGCTTCTTGGGGTATAGTTGGTAACTATCCGGATATTTACAGAGCGAATATAGCTTATGATCAAAATACATTAGGCGTACAGGCAGTTGGTGGAAAACCTGTTCTTTATACCACGCTTCCTGCAAACTTTGGCAATGATGCAATCAGGCCTGAGGAGAAGCATGAAATTGAGTTTGGTTTGGAAACAAAATTCCTGAACAATCGTTTAGGTTTGGATGTTTCTTACTATAACGGTCAGATCAGGGATCAGATATTACCATTAACAATTCCTGCAAGTTCTGGAGCTACTACAGTTTTAACTAATATTGGTACATTAAGAAATAAAGGAATCGAGGTTGGTATTACTGGAGCGCCTGTAAGCAATTCAAATTTCAGATGGGATGCAGGAGTTAATTTCTCCATGAACAGAAACGTCGTTGAAAAACTGGCATCTGGTTCTGATGAATTGTTGCATCAAGATTATGATGGAAATGCAGCTACCCTAGTGTCCAAAGTGGGTCAACCAATGGGTGACTTCTATGCACATCCAATAGCAACAAATTCAAAAGGAGAAAAAATTGTAGATCCAAATGGTTTGTACAAAGTAGATCCGGACAAAATGGTGAAAGTAGGAAATGCGATGCCTAAGATGGTAGGTGGTGTTTTCAATACATTTACTTATAAAGGAATCTCTTTGGATGCCTTAGTTGATTTCCGATTCGGTGGTCATATTATGCCAACTGGTATCAACTGGATGATCAGTCGTGGATTATTGGAAGAAAGCTTAAACTATATGGATGCAGAACATGGAGGTTTAAGTTATTATGTCGATGCGAATGGAAAAGGTGTTCAGACAACCGCAGCTCAAGGTCCTAACGGAGAAAAAGTATACCATGATGGGATGCTCCTGGAAGGTGCAACTGCAGATGGCCAAAAAAACACAAACGTTACATCTCAAGCCAACTATTACTGGACAGTATATAACTGGGGCGGTCCTCAATATAGCCCCAATACCCGTTATGAACTTTATATCCAAAAGAACAGCTATGTTAAGTTTAGGGAAATTTCATTAGGCTATAAAATACCTGCTAGACTTGTTAGTAAAATAGGAGCTAAAAATGTTCAATTGTCTGTATTCGGCCGTAACCTGTTCTATATCTACAGAACATTGAAAAATCTCGATGCTGAACAAACTACTGCTGGTTCAAGATGGTTCCAAACACTGAACAATGCGGGTACAAATCCATCAACCAGGAGCTTTGGTGTAATGCTTAGAGCTGGTTTCTAAAATAATTTAATGAAAAGCAATAAAAATATTGTATGAAGAAAATATTGTTTATTCTGGTGGCAACAGGCGCCATTTCTTTGACCGCTTGCAAAAAATCAGACTTTGCAGATAGCTATGCGAATCCTTCAAGCGTTGCAAATTCAAATGTTGAAAAACAATTTGCAGGCTTTTTGGCCTCTAATCGTTGGTATGTATTGCCTGATTATTGGAATTATTTTGTTGTCCTGAGAACTACTTTGAACCATTACAATCAGGCTGTTGGTTGGGCAAACTCTGCTAACCAGTATGTTCCAGGTGCAGCAAGCATCACTGATCGTTGGAATAATTATTATAATTTCTTAGCACAGTTTAGGGAATTAGAAAACATATATGCTAAACTTCCTGAGGATGATCAAAAGGACAGGCGCATATTTATGATCGCAGCAACCATCTATCTATATGATCATACACAAAAGGTGGTAGATCTGCATGGTGATATTCCATGGAGTGAAGCAGGGAAAATGAGTGCCAACGGTGGTGATTACGCTAATTCCCTTCCGAAATATGATAAAGCAGATGCTATCTATACTAAGATGCTTGATGATTTGAAGGGTTTCGCTGATGAATTGAATACCATAAGTATCAAGAACCCTATTCAGGAAGGATTTAAAAACCAGGACTTTGTTAATAATGGCGATCTGGCAATTTGGAAAAAATACTGCAACTCATTACGGTTAAGGATGTTAGCAAGAGTTTCTGGAGTAACTGCATTCCAGTCTAGGGTTGCAACGGAAACTGCTGCAATTTTAGGAGATCCTAATAAGTATCCGTTGATCACAGACAATGCTGACAATGTCTTAATTAATGTCTATAATCTCAATTCAGAAATTCATTCAAAGAATTTCAGAACAGGATTGGAAGATTGGGATGGTAACATTGCTGGTAAAGCCATGATTGACCACATGAAAACCAATAGCGATCCCAGGTTAAGAGCTATTTTTGAACCCGGAGCAAATGCAGGCGGAGTTTACAATGGTTTGGATCCAATGTTGAACTCTTCTACTCAAACTTCTTTGATTGCAGGTGGTACAATGTCTATTTATAATCGCTCTACTTTAAGCCGTAATCAATATTTCCCTGGTGTATTGATCACTGCTGCTGAAGTAAGTTACTTGGTTGCTGAAGCATATTTAAGAGCAGGTAATGATGCAGCAGCTAAAACAGCTTACAACAAAGGCATTGCTCAATCAACTGAGTTTTATTATTGGTTAAGAACCCTGAGCAATGACAATGTATCTGGAACACTGGCTCCAACGAATGCTACAGAAATTGCGGCTTATGTTGCTAGTCCAGGTGTAAAATGGGAGAACGCCACAACTACTGCTGAAAAGCTGAAGTTACTGGCAACCCAGAAGTGGATACATTTCAATGTTGTGCAGCCGGTTGAAAGTTGGGCAGAGATTAGGCGTTTTGATGCACCTGTATTCAACTTTGAAGTGGATAATGCGAATGCACAGAAGCAACCTCCTTATCGCTGGTTATATGCAACTGCAGAACAGACTTATAATACTGCAAATTATTCGACAGTAAAAGCTCAGGATAATCTAACGACTAAGATTTTCTGGGATACCAAATAAGTTAAATTTTAAAATGCCTAATTAATAAAAAGACCACGCTTAGGTATTAAGCGTGGTCTTTTTATTAAGTTTACAATGCTAACATTAAGAATTGTTCTTTAATCCGGAATTGCTGCATCTCAATGTTGTGATAAACATGGTTCATTATTAGTCAACTAACAACTATGAAGAAGATTTTTTGCTCATTGTTACTTGTCTCTTTTTGTATTGGGAAATCAACTTTAGCGCAGGAAGTTTATCAATTCACAAAGGCATTGACCATAACTTCTGTTCACCACTATGGCAGGGAGGCTATTTATACAGATCAATTGGCTTACCAGTATTTTGCAAATACTTTAAAAGCACCTGTTGCGGGTCAAACATTCGGGACCAACGATAGTGGGCAGACTGTAATTTGGAAGGCTCTTGAAGCTGACAGCCTGAACAGGTTTAGGACCAGGGAATTTGGAGGGGGTGGAACTTATTTGTATTTAACATATTCATCAGATAGGGATCGATCTGCCTTGCTTCATGTAAAAGGCAACAGTGCTCTTTTTTTCAATGGCGAACAACATACAGGTGATCCATATAGTTCCGGTTGGCTATATATTCCGGTTCAGGTAAAGAAAGGCTTGAACGAGATTTATTTACGCTCATTTGGTATGGTGCAAGCTCGGTTGCTGTTCCCGGAAAAACCAGTGATATTGAATGTTGAGGATCCAACTATGCCCAGTATTGTATTGAATGAAAACAATAAAACTTTACAAGGTGCAGTTGTTGTGATCAATACTACTGCTCAAGCATTGAAAAATCTAAATATTAAAAGTAGGATAAATGGAAGTGAGCTAAACACGGCTTTACCTGTTGTTCCCGCACTTTCCATACGTAAAGTGAGTTTTGCATTGAATGCTGATGGCGTTGATCAAAAAGGACAATTTGAATGTTCATTGGTTCTTTTACAAAATGCAAAGCCTATTGATGAGAAGAAAGTGACACTGGAGGCAGTCGGGCCTACCGAAAAGTATAGCCAAACATTTATTAGTTATATTGATGGAAGTCTTCAGTATTATGCAGTAGCACCCCAAAATTCATCTTCTGATAACTCATCTCATGCACTATTTCTTTCTGTCCATGGAGCTGGGGTGGAAGCTATTGGCCAGGCAAAGGCTTACCAGTCAAAAGACTGGGGCACTTTAGTAGCAGCTACCAACCGGCGTCCTCGTGGCTTTAACTGGGAAGACTGGGGCCGTTTGGATGCACTGGAAGTATTACAATTAGCTAAAGATAGATTTAACCCTGACCCCAAACGGATCTATCTCACAGGCCATTCTATGGGCGGCCATGGCACCTGGTTCTTAGGAGCTACCTACCCGGATAAATGGGCCGCAATAGCCCCCTGTGCTGGCTATCCAACATTAAAAGAATATGGTTCAGCTGATGGCAAGATCCCGGACAGTAGCAGGTCGCAAATGGAACAGATGTTACTAAGAGCAAGCAACCAAAGTGATGTTGTCAAACTTGTCAGCAATTACAAGCCCCTTGGCATTTACATTTTGCATGGAGATTCTGATAAAGTGGTTTCTGTGAATTATGCCAGGCAAATGAAAAAACAACTGGCTGATTTTCATGCTGATCTTAGTTACTATGAATATCCGGGAGGAGAACATTGGTATGGCAATGAAAGTGTAGACTGGAAGCCATTATTTGATTTTTTCAAATGGCACCAAAAACTTCCTGATAGTTCATTGAATACGATTGATTTTATAACCTCTAATCCGGGCATTTCGCCTAGTAACCGCTGGGCATCAGTTCAACAGCAAATTCATCCATTACAATACAGCAGGATCAAACTAAACAGGAATAAGAATAAAAGAACAATCACAGGAACAACTGAAAATGTACAATTGCTTAAATTGGATCTTTCAAACTTTGGAATTCATACTACTGTAACAATTGATCTGGATAGCTTAAATAAAATAAGTTATACAACAAGTAGCGATCAGGATAGTTTGTACCTGCTGAAACAAAATAATCAATGGGGTATTACAAATCAGCCTGGATTCGAACAAAAAGGCCCACATCGTTACGGAACCTTTAAAGAGGCCTTCAATTATAAAATGGTTTTCGTTTACGGTACAATAGGTTCAAAAGATGAAAATGAATGGAGCTTCAACAAAGCCCGTTATGATGCAGAAACATGGTATTATCGTGGCAACGGTGCAGTTGATGTAATATCAGATAAAGACTATTCACAGTCACTTTATAAAGGCCGGAATGTAATTATTTATGGAAATGCCAATTCAAATAGTGCTTATAAATTGTTATTACAGTCGTGCCCTATTCAATTAGAACGTAATACAGTAAAAGCTGGCAACCATATTTGGAAAGGTGATGATTTAGCTGCTTATTTTATTTGGCCAATGAAAGGAACGAACAATAATTCAATAGGAGTAATTGGGGGAACAGGGCTGAAGGGAATGAATGCTGCAACTGGCAACCAATACTTTGCTGGAGGCAGTGGATTCCCTGATTTTATGGTATTCAGTCTTGGTATGTTGCGCACAGGTGGAAATGAGGTGAAATTGGCCGGCTTTTTTGATAATGCTTGGAAACTTTCTGAAAGTGAAATGATTCAAAATAAATAAATATCAGGCCTCAAGTAGAATCATTAAAGAGGCACTTTTTCAATTCTAATGTAAAAACCAAAAATGCATAATTGACATATGAACAGAAATGAATTTATCCGCAATACAGGTTTATTAGGAACAGGATTATTGTTAAGGAATTTTTCTTTTGCAAAAACATATGGAGAATTTCCCGAGGTCCGTACACCTCTCGATCAAAGGAAGTTTCACAGCAAGGCAATTGAAGATGCCATAGTTGAATTTAAAAATAATGTAAAGAATAAGGAATTAGGCTGGTTGTTTGAAAACTGCTTTCCCAATACTTTGGATACTACAGTAGAATTTGAAATGAAAAGTGGGAAGCCTGACACTTATGTGATTACTGGAGATATTGATGCAATGTGGCTGCGCGACAGTACCGCCCAGGTTTGGCCTTACTTGAGTTTTATTAAGAAGGATAAAGATTTACAGCAACTCATTGCAGGTGTTATTAACCGGCAAACTAATTGTATCCTGAAGGATCCTTATGCGAATGCTTTTTACAAGGATGAAAATAAAATTAGTGAATGGAAGAGTGATCTAACTACCATGAAGCCTGGCATTCACGAACGCAAATGGGAAATTGATTCATTATGTTATCCTATCCGGTTGGCCTACCATTACTGGAAGATCAGTAGGGATACAACTCCTTTTGATGAAGAATGGCAACAGGCTATTAAAGCAACACTGAAAACCTTTAAAGAGCAACAGCGTAAACAAGGTAATGGACCTTACACATTTCAAAGAACTACAGCCTGGGCTACAGACGGCGTTCCTTTAGCAGGATACGGTTATCCGGTTAAACCTGTTGGATTAATTTGTTCTATGTTTAGGCCCAGTGATGATGCTACAATTTATCCTTTCCTCATTCCTTCCAATTTTTTTGCTGTCATAAGCTTAAAGCAAGCTGCTGAAATGATAAAGACGATGGCGAAAAATAACCAACTGGCAAGTGAACTGCTAAGCCTGGCTATTGAGGTTGAAACAGCATTACAGAAGTATGCGATCATCAATCATCCTCAGTATGGAAAGATCTATGCTTATGAAGTGAATGGCTTTGGTAGTTACAACTTGATGGATGACGCTAATCTTCCCAGTTTGTTGTCATTACCATATCTGGGAGCTATTCCTAATACAGATCCTATTTATATGAATACACGTAAGATGCTTTTATCTGAAAATAATCCTTTCTTCTTCAAAGGAAAGGCTGGCGAGGGCATTGGCGGACCGCATGCCGGTATGCATATGATCTGGCCATTAAGCATTATCACTCGTGGATTGACCAGCAATAATGTGCAGGAAATTAATAAATGTATCGAGACGCTGCGTAAGACACATGCAGATACGGGCTTTATGCATGAATCCTTTCATATGGACGATCCCTCGAAGTTTACCCGCAAATGGTTCGCTTGGGCAAATACCATATTCGGGGAGTTTTTATGGAAAGTATATCAGGAAAGGAAAATAGAAATTTAAGATTTAAAAACCGTCAAATGTTGCTTGCTTTAAAATACTGTAAAAGAGCTTTTATATCACTGATACTTTGTTTGTTATTACTGGATGCTGCTTCCCAGGTTTCGAACGCTGCCAGCTTGATTGATATGGTAAATCCTTTAATGGGCACTGCATCTAAGAATAGCTTATCAACAGGTAATACTTATCCGGCTATCGCATTGCCTTGGGGTATGAACTTCTGGGTGCCGCAAACCGGCAAAATGGGGGATGGGTGGGTATATACCTACGATGCTGAAAAGATCCGCGGTTTTAAACAAACTCACCAGCCTTCTCCCTGGATCAATGATTATGGCCAGTTTTCTTTAATGCCGGTTACGGGTAAATTGAAGTTCAGGGAAGATGAGCGGGCAAGTTGGTTTTCTCATAAAGCAGAAACTGCAAAGCCATATTTTTACAGTGTTTACCTTGCCGATCATGATGTTGTTACTGAGATTGCGCCTACAGAGCGTGCTGCATCATTTCGTTTCACCTTTCCGCAAACAGACAGTGCTTTTGTTGTTTTAGATGCATTTGACAAAGGGTCCTTTGTCAAAATCATTCCTTCGGAAAATAAAATTATAGGATACACCACGAAAAATAGCGGTGGAGTACCCACAAACTTTAGGAACTATTTTGTGCTCTATTTTGATAAGTCTTTTGATATTACCTATGTCTGGCACGACAGTATTCTAGTAAAGGATGCCTTGGAAATCATGACAGATCATGCAGGAGCAGCAGTCGGTTTCAAAACACGGAAAGGAGAAAGAGTAAATGTTAGAGCAGCGTCTTCTTTTGTCAGCTATGAGCAGGCAGAACTGAATTTACAGAGGGAATTAGGTAAAAATGAATTTGAAACAGTAAAGCAAAAGGCTAAAAATGTCTGGGAAAAGGAGTTTTCCAGGATTAAAGTGGAAGGTGGTACAGATGACCAGATACGAACATTCTATTCCTGTCTTTATCGAACCATGCTATTTCCCAGGAAGTTTTATGAGCTTGATGCCAATGGGAAAGTGATTCATTACAGTCCCTACAATGGTAAAGTTTTGCCTGGCTATATGTTCACTGATAATGGCTTTTGGGATACCTTCCGGGCAGTTTTTCCCCTTTTTAATCTCATATTCCCTTCCTTGAATGCACAGATTCAGGAGGGTTTGGTGAATGCCTACAAGGAAAGTGGCTGGCTGCCAGAATGGGCAAGTCCTGGTCACAGGGATTGTATGATTGGCTCTAACTCTGCATCAATAATTACTGATGCTTATCTGAAAGGTATTAGAGGCTATGACATCAATATTTTGTACGAAGCGCTTTTGAAGAATTCTGAGAATGAAGGACCGTTAGGTTCTGTTGGACGAAAGGGAGTGGGTTATTACAACCAACTTGGTTATGTACCTTATAATGTAGGGATCAATGAGAACGCAGCTCGTACACTCGAGTATGCCTATGCTGATTACTGCCTTTACCTATTGGCCAAGGAGCTAAAAAGACCTGCAGAAGAAATAGAAAGGTTTGCAAAACGTGCTCAGAACTACCGCAATCTTTTCGACCCGTCCCATAACTTGATGCGTGGGAAAAATAGTGATGGTGCTTTTATGTCTCCATTCAATCCGTTTAAGTGGGGTGATGCTTTTACCGAAGGGAATAGTTGGCACTATACATGGAGTGTGTTTCATGATGTGCAAGGACTAATTAGTTTAATGGGAGGTGAAAAGTCATTTGTAAAAATGCTCGACTCCGTATTTAAGGTGCCTCCCATTTTTGATGCAACATATTATGGCTCTGTGATCCATGAGATTCGGGAAATGCAGATCATGAACATGGGAAATTATGCCCATGGAAATCAGCCGATACAACACATGATCTATTTGTATAACTATGCTGGCGAGCCCTGGAAGACACAATATTGGGTTCGTGAGGTCATGAGCCGGCTATACTCGCCAACACCAGATGGCTATTGTGGCGATGAAGATAATGGGCAGACATCGGCCTGGTATGTGTTTTCTGCTTTAGGGTTTTATCCTGTTTGTCCTGGTACGGACCAATATATTTTAGGGACGCCGCTGTTCCCAAAAGTAACTTTAAAACTGGAAAGTGGAAAAACAATAGCCATTACTGCACCATCCAATAATAAAGAAAACAAATACATTCAATCTCTATCAGTAAATGGCCGGTTATATAGGAAGAATTGGATTAGCCACAAGACTTTAATGCAAGGAGCTACATTGAATTTTTCCATGACAGCTTTACCCAATAAGGAAAGGGGGGCGAATACTGATGCCTATCCCTACTCCTTTTCAGGAAAAAAGGAATTTTAAAATTCTGTCTAAGTGAAAATGCTTAGCAATAATTATTAAACTTTTGTCTTTTTTTTAAAAAGTTAATTAAATTTTTAAATAAGTTTCTATCTTAGTCGGGCATTTTATAAAGCTTTGCTGTTCTAAATATTGCAATTATGCAACATGGCTAATAAATGGCCGACAAGAGCTAAATTTCTGATGATTTATAACTGTTGAAATGGTTTTAGATCAAATTGTGCGTTCGACTTGTGGCAATCTGAAATAGGGTAGCTTAATTTATTTATAAACAATATATAAAGTTGGATTATACAATTGAAATAGCAACTACAGATTTCATTACTACTGAATCTGCTGTGAAAGGAGGGGCAGATCGAATAGAATTATGTAGTGCAATATCTGAAGGTGGGTTAACTCCTTCTATGGGTCACATCAGGAAATGCAGAGAAATGTTTGATCTACCTATTTTCCCAATTATTCGTCCAAGAAGTGGTGATTTTCTATACACTGATGAGGAATTTGATCTGATGATGAGTGATGTAAAACTATGTAAAGAATTAGGATGTAATGGTGTGGTTATAGGGTTTTTATTAAATGATGGCATGATTGACAAGGTTAGGATTGAAACAGTTGTTCGTGCTGCTTATCCAATGGAAGTAACATTTCACCGTGCTTTCGATCGTTGTAAAGATCCTTTTATAGCTTTAGAAGAGTTGATAGAAGCAGGTTGCCAACGAATTCTCACTTCGGGTCAGCAAATAAAGGCCACAGACGGTCTTGATCTGATCAAACAATTAATTGAGGCTGCAGGTGATAGAATAATTATTATGCCGGGAAGTGGATTGAATCCAGCTAATATTAAGTATGTAGCTGAAGCAACAGGAGCAAGAGAATTTCATGGCGCATTGCGCAGTTCAGCTGAAAGTAAAATGGAATTTATGCTTCCGTCTTTCGCGGCTATAGGAGATTATATAAACCCGGCTATTAAAGAAAATGATGTAAGGGAATTTAAAAAAGCATTGATGCTGTAGATCATATGCTTTTGTGATGTAGTCTTTAAAAACAAACAGTATAATTTTTTCAAAATGCGTCATATGAAGTTCTTATATGCTATTTTTCTTTGGAGCTTTATTATAGGATTTAATAATTGTATAGTAGCTCAGGAAAATGTTCATCCTCAATCTTCAAAATATGAATGGCCTGAAGAAGCTGCTGTAAGAGCGAAACTTGAAAAATGGCAGGACCAAAAGTTTGGTATCATCATTCACTGGGGGTTATATGCTGTACCTGGTATTATGGAGTCCTGGAATCTTTGTTCAGAAGAATGGATTGACCGGGATAGCAATGTAACTTATGAAGACTATAAGCAATGGTATTGGGGCCAAAAGGATAAATTTAATCCAGTAAACTTTAATCCTGATGATTGGGCTAAATACGCTAAAGAGGCGGGCATGCGTTATTTAGTGTTTACGACCAAGCATCATGATGGCTTCAATATGTTTGATACCAAGCAAACTGACTTTAAAATATCCAACGGTCCTTTTAAGAACAATGCCAAAGCAGATGTTGCTAAATATGTTTTTGAAGCATTCCGGAAAAAAGACTTCATGATTGGTGCATATTTTTCTAAGCCCGATTGGCATTCAGAATATTATTGGTGGCCGAAATATGCAACCTCAGACCGTAACAATAACTATGATATTCGTAAGTTCCCGTGGCGCTGGAATAAATTCAAGGAATTTACTTATAACCAGATAAGCGAACTAATGCATGATTATGGCTCTATCGATATTCTCTGGCTCGATGGAGGTTGGGTAAGGCCACGTGAAACTGTGAATGCAGAAGTGTTATCCTGGGGTGCGCGCATACCTGAATGGAGTCAGGATATTGATATGCCAAAGATCGCTTCAATGGCAAGAACGGCTCAACCTGGTTTGCTAATGGTTGACCGGACCGTACATGGACCTTATGAAAATTATCAAACACCGGAGCAAAGAATCCCCGAACAACAACTTGACCACCCTTGGGAAAGTTGTATGACACTTGCCAATAACTGGGGTTATGTACCAAATGATCGGTATAAAACTTCTGCTAAGGTTATTCAGGTTCTTATAGAAGTGGTAGCTAAAGGAGGAAGCCTATTATTAGGCGTTGGCCCTAAACCAGATGGTACTTTGCCCGACGAAGCCGTTCAGCGGATGAAGGAAATTGGCCAATGGATGAACAAAAATGGAAAGGCTATTTACAATACCCGTACTACTAAGAATTTTCATGAAGGCAATGTCTGGTTTACACAAAATGTGAAAGAAGGCGTCCGGTATGCCCTGGTTTGTTTACCTGATCAGCAGCAAGTTGCCAAGGAAATCTCTTGGCATAATAACCTGCCTAAAAAAGGCAGTAAAGTAAAGCTATTAGCTACCGGGGAAACAGTAAAGTGGAAAGCGGAAGAAAGCAAAGTAACTGTATACCTGCCTTCTTCCATCATTAATTCAAAAGAAACCTATCCGGCATTGGCCTTTTCGTTTACACCAGCTGATTGATTTTCTTGAACTGTTGAATTATTGTAATGAACAATTAAATAACTCTGATGTTTCTGAATATAAAAAAAATATCACGTTGTGTAACAATCTTTTGTATTTGCTTTGGAATAACTATTCTGGGTAGGGTATATGCACAGGGACAAAGTGCAGTGCCGGTTTTTCGAAATGCTAAAGAGCCATTGCAAAAAAGGGTGGCTGATTTGTTGAGCCGGTTAACGGTGGAAGAAAAAATATCCTTATTGGGTTATAGAAGCAAAGCTGTTCCAAGGCTGGGTATACCTGCTTATAACTGGTGGAATGAGGCCTTACACGGTGTTGCCAGAGCTGGCAAGGCAACAGTATTTCCGCAAGCTATTGCCATGGCTGCTACTTTCAATGATAGTCTTGTTGAGCAGGTGGCTAATGTGATTTCGACGGAAGCCCGTGCCAAATATAATTTGTCGACATCAATGGATAGACGTCAGCAATATATGGGACTTACATTCTGGTCGCCAAACATCAATATCTTTCGCGATCCACGCTGGGGCAGAGGCCAGGAAACTTATGGAGAAGATCCTTTCCTGACAGCTTCAATGGGGGTGGCCTTTGTAAAAGGCATGCAAGGTAATGATCCCAATTACCTGAAAACAGCAGCCTGTGCCAAGCATTTTGCTGTGCACAGTGGTCCAGAAGCTGGACGCCATTCCTTTAATGCTGTAGTTGATGAAAAAGATCTCCGAGAGACTTATTTATGTGCGTTTAAAAAGTTGGTAGATGCTGGTGTAGAATCAGTAATGTGCGCTTATAATCGGCTGAATGATCAGCCTTGCTGCACCAATAACGAGTTGCTTCGTCAAATACTTCGTAATGAATGGAAGTTTAAAGGTCATTTAGTTACTGATTGTTGGGCGTTGGAAGATATCTGGAGATCGCATAAGGTCATGAATAGTAGTGTAGAAGTCGCAGCTGCAGCAATAAAAGCTGGTGTCAATCTGGACTGCTCTAATATGCTGCAGGATGATCTTATCAAAGCCTTTCAGAGAAAACTTGTTACTGAAAAAGAAATCGATTCCTCTTTATCCGGAATTCTCCGCACCCAATTCAAACTGGGATTTTTTGATGAAAAAACCAGTATTCCTTTCAGTACTCTGGGCGCCGAAAGTGTACATACCTCTAAGAACATAGAATTTGCAAGAATTGCCGCTCAGCAGAGCATGGTGCTTTTGAAAAATGATAAAGGTTTATTACCGTTGAATAAAGACCAATTCAAATCTATTATGGTACTCGGCCCCAATGCTGGTGCTTTAGATCCCTTGGTGGCCAACTATCATGGCATGTCGGGTAATATGGTCACCTTTGCAGAAGGTATCACTGAGGCTGCTGGCCCTGAAACAGCAGTGCAATACGATCAGGGTAGTGATTATACGGACACAGTACATTTTGGAGGTTTATGGGCTGCCGGGGAAAGTGATCTTGCTATAGCTGTAATAGGCTTGACGCCGGTTTTGGAAGGTGAAGAAGGCGATGCTTTTTTAGCTGCAAACGGTGGGGATAAGCTGAGTCTTGATCTGCCTGCTGCGCATATAAAGTTCTTAAAGGAATTGCGCAAGAAGAACAAGCCAGTGGTTGTGGTTGTAACTGCTGGGAGTGCTGTAGATATTGCAGCTATAGAACCATATGCAGATGCAATTATTTTAGCCTGGTATCCGGGTGAACAAGGGGGCAATGCTCTTGCAGACATTTTGTTTGGAAAGATTTCACCCTCCGGTCGCCTGCCGGTAACATTTTATAAATCGCTTAATGATCTACCTCCTTATGAAAGCTATAATGTAGCAGGAAGGACTTATCGTTATTTCAATGGAAAAGTACAATATCCTTTTGGTTATGGATTGAGTTATACTTCATTTGATTATTCTTGGGCAAAACAACCGGATAAGGTTCGTTCGTTGCAAGATTCGATTGTTTTTTCAGTCGCAATAAAGAATTCCGGAGATATGGAGGGGGATGAAGTAGCCCAAACTTATATTCAATATCCAAATTTGGAGCGGATGCCGATTAAAGAATTGAAAGGTTTTAAAAGAGTGCATGTTCAAAGATGCGGAGAAAGCATTGTGAGATTTGCCATTCCTGTGAAAGAACTGCAGAAGTGGGATATCAAACAAAAGCAGTGGAAACTTTATCCTGGAATTTACCGCATTCTAGTGGGCTCCAGTTCTCAGGACATCCGGCTACAAACTTCTTTAAAAATTGAACAGGGTATTAAATGAGTTTGATCAAGACCAAAAAGTTGTTATTAAAGATCACGGTTGTTTTGACTTTCACTGTCTTGACTCAAAGCAGTGAAAGTCAAACAATGTATAATGGCCCTGAATCTTTCGTATGGCAACCCAGAGGTTATATTACCCATTTTGCTACTAATGCTCCTATTATAGATGGAAATATAAGCGATGCTGTATGGCAACAAGCTGACTGGTCAGATAATTTTATAGACATTGAAGGTGCATCAAAGCCGGAGCCACGTCTGAAAACGAAAGTTAAAATGCTTTGGAATGATTCCTGTCTTTTTATTGCAGCAGCTTTAGAAGAATCCCATTTATGGGCATCAATTCAAAAGCATGATGCCATCGTTTATCAAGATAATGACTTTGAAGTTTTTCTGGACCCTGATAACAATGCTCATGATTATTTTGAAATTGAGGTAAATGCTTTTAATACCATATTCGACCTGTTTCTGACGAAGCCATACAGGAATGGGGGCAAAGCATTGATACCTTTTGAAATCGTTTCTCTTCAATCTGTTGTAAAAGTACAGGGCACTCTGAATGATCCTACCGACAAAGACAGTGGATGGACTGTTGAGATGGCCATCCCATTTCGTTCTGTGACCTTTGGCAATTATGGGAAGGTGCCTGAAGAAGAAACTACTTGGCGAATTAATTTTTCTCGGGTACAATGGGATTTGGATATTGTGAATAATTCTTACATCAAAAGGAAGAATAGTTTAGGAAAAGATCTTCCAGAACATAATTGGGTATGGTCGCCACAAGGCATCATTAATATGCATTTTCCAGAACGATGGGGTTACCTCCAATTTACCCGTGATCCTCAAAAAAATAAAGTTTTTACACTTCCTTATACCGAAAAGCAGAAACAATATTTATGGTCTGTATACTATCGGCAGAAAGAATACTTTGCTAGAAATGGGAAGTATGCAATGAGCTTGAAAGATTTAGGCTGGGATACACCCGCTTTAGAAGTAGACGGGATCAAAAACAAAATAATGGTTGAAGCCTCTGGCCACCAATTTGCCGCATTTATCGGCGATGAGCATCATAACTGGTCTATCAATAATGAAGGATATGTTAATCAAATAAAACAAATCCAATGACGAACAGAAGAAACTTCTTTAAAAACTCTTTGTTGGTTTCATTATCTCCAGCTATTCAGTCATTTGCGTTGCCGCCCATTCATTCTGAACGAAAAACTCAATTGAAGCATTGGGCATGGATTCATCCAAAAGCTGAAGATTCGGACGAAACACTGAAAAATAGGTATAAAAGTTACTATGAAGCAGGTATTCGAGGCATTTTTTTCGAAGCTGATGTTGAAAAGCATTTCCGTATAGCAAAAGGGGAAGGCTTGGAGACCCATCGCTGGATATGGACGCTAAACAGAGGAGAGCAATCTTTACTTCAGACGCATCCTGAATGGTACAGCATTAATCGTAAAGGTGAATCCTGTGCAGACAAGCCGCCTTATGTAAATTATTATCGTTGGTTATGTCCTTCAAGGGAAGAGGTGATTCAGTACCTTGAAAATGAGGTGAGGCAGATCCTCGATAAGGAATACGTGGATGGCATCCATTTGGATTATGTACGTTTCTGCGATGTGATACTGCCTGTTAATCTGTGGAGTAAATATGGTATTGAGCAAACTAAAGAATTGCCTCAATATGATTATTGTTATTGTTCTGTTTGTCGCGAAAAATTCAAGGAGTGGAAAGGAATGGATATTGCCCAGACAGAATATCCTGAAGCGAATTTGTCATGGCGGCTATTCCGCTATCAGGCAGTAACCAAGGTCGTAAACAGGTTGTCTGCCATAGCGCATGCTCGCAGGAAACCCATTACAGCTGCTGTTTTTCCTACTCCGGAAGTTGCCCGCCGTAATGTGCGTCAGGACTGGGTATCCTGGAATCTCTCCGGCATTTGTCCTATGATCTATCATGGTTTCTATAAAGAAAATATTTCCTGGATTGGAGATGCAGTAGGGGAAGGTATTGCCGCTTTACATCATAAGTTCCCTTTGTATGCCGGGTTGTATCTGCCCGATTTCAAAGATCAAACTGAGATAAGGCAAGGCATCAAAAACGCATTGGAAAGAGGCGCTTCAGGAGTTTCATTGTTTGGTAACATCACTGATGAAGTCCTGTCTTCTTTAAAACAGGCTTCTGCAGTATCAAAAAAAATATAGTTTATGCTTTTGAGAAAAGTACATTCGAAATTGCTTGTTTGCAGTAAGTACATAGGGAGTTTTCTACTAGTAAATTTTCTGGGATTACTTGCTTTTGGTCAGCAAAAGAAAGCACAATCTGTTCTTGTTTCCGGATTGTCCAACTTAACGCAGTATGTTGACCCATATATTGGTACAGGTTTCCATGGCCATGTATTTATGGGGGCGAATGTCCCATTTGGTGCTGTTCAATTAGGACCCGTTAATATGTCCGAAGGCTGGGATTGGTGTTCAGGTTATCACATTTCTGATTCTACTATTATAGGTTTTTCGCATACTCACCTGAGTGGTACAGGCATTGGTGATCTGGGAGATATTTTGGTGATGCCAGCAACAGGCACAGTAATGCCCAGGAAAGGGAAATTAGGTAAGCCCGAAAGTGGCTATTATTCTCTTTTTTCACACAGAGATGAAAAAGCGCAACCAGGGTATTATTCTGTGAATTTAAAAAGGTACAATATAAAGGCAGAACTAACAGCAACGCAACGGGTAGGGTTTCACCAATATACCTTTCCTGCGTCGGATAGTGCACAGTTGATCTTCGATCTAAAGGAAGGAATTGGATGGGATGGTTCTGTTGAGACAATGATTCAAAAAATAAATGATACTACTATTGCGGGCTATCGTTATTCCAAGGGATGGGCCCCTGATCAGCGTATTTATTTTACTGCAATTTTTTCAAAACCTTTAAAAGGCTTTGCCATCTATGAAGATTCTATAGTTCAAAAAGGGAACTCATATACAGGAAAAAGGACAAAAGGGGTCGTTTCTTTCACTACCAAAAGGGATGAAAAGATACTTGTAAAGGTGGGTATCTCACCAGTTAGTATAGAAAACTCATTCAAGAATATAATGGCTGAACTTCCTCATTGGAAATTTGACACTGTTGTGGCGAAAGCAGATGCAGCATGGAATCTTGAACTAAATAAGGTTAGGATCGAAGCCAATGATCTTTCAAGGATGCGTACATTTTATACAGCCTTGTATCACACAATGATAGCTCCTTCAATTTATAATGACCATAATGGAGACTATCTGGGAACAGATAAAAAAGTGTATAAAAATGCGCCTTTCAATAACCTGACAACTTTTTCACTTTGGGATACTTACCGCGCCGCCCATCCACTATTTACTATTCTTCAATCTGAGAAGGTAAATGATATGGTCAATTCTATGCTAGCCATTTACAAACAGCAGGGTACGCTTCCTATATGGCACTTGATGGGTAATGAAACCTATTGTATGCCCGGATACAGTTCAGTACAAGTAGTGGCTGATGCATATTTAAAAGGATTTCGTGGTTTTGATACCGCACTGGCATTTGAGGCAGTAAAAGCCACAGCGATGCAGAATGATAGAGGGGTAGCATTTGTAAAGAAGTATGGCTTCATTCCAGCTGATAGTATGGTGGAATCCGTAGCCATGGGTATGGAGTATTCAATTGCTGATTGGGGTATAGCCCAAATGGCCAAAAGAATGGGTAAGGATGAAGATTACCAATATTTCTCTAAACGGGCTAAAAATTATAGTCATTACTTTGATCCGGAAACTCGTTTCATGAGGGGAAAGATTTCTGATACTGCCTGGCGTACACCCTTTAGTCCTTTTGAATCTCGCCATAGAAAAGATGATTTTGCAGAAGGTAATTCCTGGCAATACACCTGGATGGTTCCACATGATGTGGAAGGTTTAATCGCTCTATTAGGGGGAGAAAAGGCATTTGCCAAAAAGCTTGACTCTCTTTTTATGCTGAAGGCACATATGGGAGGAGAAGCATCCAGTGATATCACTGGATTGATAGGTCAATATGCTCATGGCAATGAGCCTAGTCACCACGTAACTTACTTATATGCTTTTGTTGGTGAACCCTGGAAAACAGCTGATAAAGTAAGATATATACTTGATAGCCTGTATTCAGACAAACCTGATGGTTTATGTGGAAACGAAGACGTAGGCCAGATGTCTGCGTGGTATTTATTTTCTGCTTTAGGATTCTATCCTGTTAATCCATGTAATGGACTTTATGTATTCGGAAGCCCTGTGATCAATAAGGCAACACTTGTTTTGGAAAAGGGAAAAGTTCTTCAAATAAATGTAAAGAATAATGGATCTGGCAATAAGTATATTCAGCGGATGAGTTTGAATGGGAAGCCATTTACCAGGTCTTATATCACTCACCAGGAGTTAATGAATGGGGGCAAATTAGAAATTGAAATGGGCAGCAAACCCTCTAAGACATGGGGTGTCAACAAAAAAGACTGGCCCTATTCCGAGAACAATAAAAGTATTTGAAATAATCATACAGTTGCTTTTAACTAAATATTCAAGAATTTAATTAGATCAGAATGTTAAACAGAAGAAGCTTTCTTCAGTTCACTTCATTAGGCACAGCCAGTGTATTTACATCAAAACTGTTTGCAACAGAAAAAAAAGGCTTTCGTCCAATTGTAATTTCTACCTGGAATGAAGGGATCAATGCCAATAAAGCTGCATGGAACATCTTACGCAGCAAGGGCAGAGCACTAGATGCTGTAGAAGCGGGTGTTATGGTTACTGAGGCATCACAAAACTGTTGTGTAGGTTTAGGTGCAAATCCGGACAGGGATGGAATTGTAACCTTAGATGCTTCCATTATGGACGAACATGGTAATTGCGGTTGTGTAGGTGCACTGGAAAGAATTAAACATCCTATATCAGTTGCTAGAAGAGTGATGGAAAAGACTCCACATGTGATGCTGGTGGGAGAGGGTGCACAAAAGTTTGCCATTGCAGAAGGATTCCCTTTAGAGCCTCAGCAATTGTCTGCCGATGCAGAGAGGTCATACAAAGAATGGTTGAAGAAGTCTGAATATAAACCAGTGATCAACATCGAAAACAAAGGCCATGGACCTTTCGCTCCATTACATCTTGAGAATGGCGACTGGAATCACGATACCATTGGAATGGTGGCACTAGATGCCATGAGCAATTTAAGTGGTAGTTGTACAACCAGTGGAATGGGCTTTAAGATGAGGGGAAGGCTTGGTGACTCGCCTATAATTGGAGCTGGCTTATATGTCGATAATGAAGTAGGGGCAGCAACAGCAACAGGTTTAGGTGAAGAAGTAATCAAAATATGCGGAACTCATTTAGTTGTTGAATTCATGCGCCAGGGAAATAATCCGGAAACAGCCTGCAGAAAAGCGGTAGAACGTATCGTAAAACGCGACAAAGAAAAAGCAAAAAATACCCAAGTGGGCTTTATAGCTATTAATAAGAAGGGTGAGTTTGGCGGTTATTGCCTGCAAAAAGGATTCAATTATGCTGTTTGCTATGGTGATGATACCAATTTTATGGTAGATGCAAAGCATTGGTTCTAGTACATTCTCCTTTCTTGCGGATCAATAAAAAGTACTGTTTTAAATACGAAAATGAATAAAAATGGCACGACTAAATCTTTTAGAAGAAACTCGTTATGAAAAATTACCAGTTACCGTATACCCCGATCAGTATCTTGCATCTAAGGAGGTTGCACAAAGAATTGCTGAATTGATTAAGAAAAAAAATGAGGAAGGCAAGAAAGCCATTCTGGGTTTAGCTACTGGTACCACACCAATTTACGTTTATAAAGAGTTGGTGAGGATGCATAAAGAAGACGGGCTCAGTTTTAAAAACGTGGTCACTTTTAACTTGGATGAATATTACCCGATGAATCCTGCTGCGGTACAGAGCTATGTAACCTTCATGAATGAAAATTTGTTTAGCAAGGTTGACATTGACAAGAATAATATTCATATCCCAGATGGCTCTTTACCGTTGGATGATATAGAAGAATATTGCCGTGGATACGAGCAAAAAATAAATGAATATGGTGGTATTGACTTACAGATTCTGGGCATTGGGAGAACTGGCCACATTGGGTTTAATGAACCTGGTTCGGCTCCAAATTCTGGAACCCGCCTTGTAACACTTAATGATTTGACCAGGAGGGATGCTGCGCGTGATTTCGGAGGCAAGTCTAATGTGCCAATGAAAGCCATTACTATGGGTATCGGGACAATCTTTAAAGCCCGTGAAATCATACTGATGGCCTGGAGTAAACATAAGGCCTCCATTATCAAAAAATCAGTGGAAGAAGAAGTGTCTGCTGATGTGCCTGCAACATTTTTACAATTATGCGATAATGTAGAATTCTTCCTAGATGAAGATGCAGCTTCTGAATTGACCCGGTTTGATACCCCTTGGCTTGTGAAGGACTGCACCTGGACAGACCAATTAGTAAAAAAGGCAGTTATCTGGCTAGCTCGTATTACCAATAAACCAATTCTGAAACTTACAGAAGAGGATTATAATAATCATGGCATGGCTCAACTGGCCACTCAACAAGGCCCGGTTTATAACATCAATATTAACATTTTTAATAAGGTGCAGCAAACCATTACAGGATGGCCTGGCGGTAAACCTGATGCTGATGATAGCCAACGACCTGAAAGGGCAACTCCTGCACAAAAGAGAGTTGTTATTTTTTCACCGCATCCGGATGATGATGTGATTTCAATGGGAGGTACTTTTATCCGTTTAGCAGACCAAGGGCATGACGTACATGTTGCTTACCAAACTTCTGGTAATACAGCAGTATGGGATGATGATGTTTTAAGGTTTGTGGAGTTTTCCATAGATTTTTTACAATCGCAAGGACAAGATACCAAAGATCTTGCATGTACATATGATAAAATGAGGTCTTTTTTTGAAGGTAAAAAACCTAATCAGGTGGATATCAAAGAAGCACAAACCATTAAAGGCTTAATCAGGAAGGGTGAGGCCATTGCCGGAGCTCGCTTTGCCGGACTAAGTGATGATCATATTCACTTTATGGCACTGCCTTTTTATGATCGTATGAAAACGCAGAAGAATGTTGACTTTGAAGATGATATTCAGCAAACAATGGCTTTGCTGCAGCAAATCAAGCCACACCAGGTTTTTGCTGCAGGTGATTTCGCTGATCCCCATGGAACACATATCAAATGCTTCGATATTATATTACAGGCCTTGTTGAGGTTAAAGAAAACCGAAGATTGGGTTAAGGATTGCTGGCTATGGATGTACCGTGGTGCGTGGCACGAGTTTGAAACTCATGAAATTGAAATGGCCGTACCACTTTCTCCAAAAGAGGTGGAGCGTAAGCGCTTGGCAATATTCAAACACCAGTCACAAAAAGACAGACCCGTTTTTCCTGGTGATGATGCTCGTGAATTTTGGGTGAGGGCAGAGGACAGGAACAGGGAGACAGCAAAAGCATATGATCAACTAGGACTTGCAGAATATGAAGCTATGGAAGCTTTTGTAAAATGGGATCTAAGCAAAAACTAGCTGATAAAATGAGAACTGCTTTTTATATTTTAATCTGCATTGCAATTCATTTTTCTGTAATTGCACAGGAATATTCAATGCCTCTTAACAAAGGCTGGAAGTTCAAAGAAACCACATCTCAAGAATGGTTGCCTGCAATCATTCCTGGAACTGTACATACCGACTTACTCAAGAATAGACGTATCCATGATCCATTTTACAGGGATAATGAAAGTAAAGTGCAATGGGTTTCACAAAAGGATTGGGAGTACCAGGTAAGCTTTGATGTAGAAAAATCATTACTATCAAAGAAGCATTTGGAACTTGTTTTCGAAGGATTGGATACCTATGCGGATGTCTACTTGAATGATCGGCTAATTCTACAGGCAAATAATATGTTCAGGACCTGGGTGGTAGATGTAAAGCAATTTGTTAGGAATGAGAAAAACAGGTTGCTGGTACATTTTTACAGTGCCGAGCACAAGGTTGATTCGTTGGCTAAAGCTGCTCTTCCTTTGGTCCGTCCATCTGATAATAACAGGCATTATGTTAGAAAAGCTCAGTATCATTTTGGCTGGGACTGGGGCCCAAGATTAATTACTTGTGGCATCTGGCGTAATGTTAAATTGAAAGGGTGGGATTTGCCTGAAACAGAAAATGTATCATGGAAGAAGCCGTTGAATAATAAAATTGAACTGATTCAAAAGCCCGATAGTGTTGGCCGCTCGTTTTACTTTACAGTTAATGGGCAGCCTGTTTTTATGAAAGGCGCAAATTGGATACCTGCTGATGTATTTCTTCCTCGAGTGACGAAAGCAAAATACCGGGAGTTACTTGTTGCTGCAAAAGAAGCCAATATCAATATGTTGCGTGTATGGGGCGGTGGTATTTATGAAGATGATGCCTTTTATGATCAATGCGACAGTCTTGGGATAATGGTATGGCAGGACTTTATGTTCGCGGGTGCAATGTATCCGGGAGACGATGCCTTTATGGAAAATGTGAAGCAGGAGGTAATCGACAATATCAAGCGTTTGCGTCATCATCATTGTATAGTAGTATGGTGTGGGAATAATGAGATGGATGAGGCCTGGCATAACTGGGGGTGGCAGAAGCAGTTCAATATTTCGAAAGAGGATTCTACACTGTTATGGAATGATTATAAAAAGCTTTTTCAGGAAATGCTGCCCCAACTGGTGCAGGAATATGATGGAACTCGTCCCTATATTTCTACTTCACCAATGCATGGATGGGGGCGTAAGCAAAGCATGACAGAAGGAGACAGTCATTACTGGGGAGTATGGTGGGGACTGGAACCTATTGAGAAGTATAAAGAGAAGGTGCCCCGGTTTATGAGTGAGTATGGTATGCAGGCAATGCCCAATTGGGAAACGATCACAAGGTTTTCTTTGCCACAGGATTGGGATACATCATCTGTTGTCATGAAGGTACATCAAAAGCACCCGACTGGCTACAGAAATCTGGCAGTATACCTGGTGCAAAACGGGTATAAGCCTGCAACATTCAAAGCGTTTGTGGATGCTACACAGGATATACAGAAAAAGGCATTGGCTACTGCAATTACGGCTCATATGGATGCTGCACCATATTGCATGGGCACATTATTCTGGCAGTTTAACGATTGCTGGCCAGTAGCCAGTTGGAGTGTGGTCGATTATTATGGAAATAAGAAAAAAGCATATTACACTGTGAAGCAATTATTCAAACAACCAATTAAAAAGGATAAGTTACCTAAATGATTATTTTTAACGACTATAGATACTGGCAGTTCCTTATTCTTTTTACTTTTTTAATTTGTACGAGTAGAACCAGCAGTGCTGCAGATACACTGCATGTACAAACACATTACCAACAAACGGTTGTCACCGATCCTTCAAAAGGATTTAAAGTTTATAAAGCATGGGGAAAATTTCCAACAGCTGAAACACCCATCCGGAAAATAATCTTACGTCTTTTCTTAGGCTGTCCAGATGGCATGCGCTGTGCCGATTGGGATTATAATGATCACATCAAGATCCGCCGTACAGGAGGTGTTGGTGGTACTTCGCAGGACTATGAAATCGCTCGTATGCTCACACCATATGGAGGTGCTTTTAGTAAAGAATGGAATTTTAACTGGGAAGTGGATGTGACTGATTTTAGCATGTTGTTGCGTGACAGTGTTGAGATAGAATATAACCACACAGGCTATGAGCCCAATGAAGACCGGGGATGGAGCGTTACACTTGACTTTGAGATTATAAAAGGGCAACCTGCATGGCAGCCCATTAGCATTCAAAAAGTGTATGACGATACCTATCGTTATGGAGACGGTAATAATAATATTGAAAAAGCTTTGAAGCCGGTTGCATTCAAAGCTGACCCTCAGGCAGATTTCGCACGGTTGCGTGTTGTGCAAACTGGTCATGGAATGGATAAGCCGGATGGTTGCGGAGAATTTTGCAACAAATACCGTGAACTTTGGTATGATGGAAGATTATTGGAAACGAAAAATATCTGGAAACAATGTGGCGATAATCCATTATATCCGCAAGCTGGCACATGGGTTTATGACCGTGCAAACTGGTGTCCGGGAAATTTGATGTTACCTGATATTTATGATCTTAAAGTGAAAGCAGGCAATACGCATACTGTTGATATCAATATGCAGCCTTATGTTTCCCCCAACTCGAGTGCAGATGAAGTGATTTCTGCCTATCTTATTCAATACAAGAAAGCAATATCAGTTAATGATATTGCAATAGAGGATGTGATCAAGCCCTCTTTAAAACCTGTTTACAGGAGATTGAATCCTTCTGGCATTCAGCCGCAGATCGTAGTAAAGAATATTGGCAGAACAGACGTGAAGAGCATGCGTATTCAATATGGAACAAATGGTTTTGCCAAAAGAAGTTTTTACTGGAAAGGAACATTACCCGCAGGTGGAACTACTTCTATTATATTGCCCGGCATTATTGAAAGTAAAGCTGGACAAAATAATTTCGAAGCAGTTATTTCCCTGCCCAATGGGAAGCGGGATGCATTTCCGGCTGATAACAGGATAATTAGTCCTTTTGCAACAATGACAAAGCACGACAGTATGTTAGTTGTTTATTTGAAAACCAATAATCAGCCGTCGCAAAGTAGTTACATTATAACCAATAGTGAAGGGAAAGTTATTAGAGAAAAAGCATTTGGCTCTTTAAAAGAAAATACTATTTACTGTGATACTTTGCTATTACCCAAAGACCGGTATCAGTTTGTTTTGCTTGACTCGGCTGGTAACGGTTTAGAATTCTGGGCTAATCCCCGCGGTGGAAGTGGTAAAGCTCGTCTGCTGAATAGCAAAGGACAAATGATCAAAGATTTTGAATCTGATTTTGGTTCTTCCATTCAGTACAACTTTGAAGTAGGAACTCCTGCAACACCTATTGCCGCGCAAACTTCGTTCAGTTTGTATCCTACACGCACTAACGATAAAACCACCTTAGACTATTATGCTAACTTTCCGGATGATGTTGTAGTACGTTTGATTGCCGACCCTGGCGGTGACGTAATGGAAGAACATCATTATAAGCAATTGAAAGAAGGCACATTCACATACGATTTGAGCCGTTTTCCCAAGGGGCGTTTTTATTTGAGCGTTTTGATTGGTGGTGAAGAAAAATTTAAAAAACGAATCCGGTTGAAAGAATGAGGCTTAATAAAATAATATTCAATACAATAAATCCAAATCAAAATAAACCATGTTGAAAGAAAAGCTTTTTAAAGCAGTTTTGTTTATCTCGTCTTTTTGTTGCCTAACAACAGTTCAGGCGCAAACAAAAGTGAATCCTGATTCTATTCGCAACAAGATGCAATGGTTTGCCGATGCCAAGTTGGGCATTTTCATCCATTGGGGTATTTACGCAGTAAACGGTATCGATGAAAGTTGGAGTTTTCACAATAAAAAGATTTCTCATGCTGATTATATGAAGCAGATGAAGGGATTTACAGCTTCCCGATATAATCCTGAAGAGTGGGCTGCTCTAATCAAAGAAAGTGGCGCACGCTATGCGGTAATTACCACAAAGCATCATGATGGCGTGGCGCTCTGGCCAACCAAGGAAAAGCACTATAATGTTGTAAAGAACACGCCGGCGAAACGTGATCTGCTTACACCTTTTTACGCAGCTCTCAATAAACAGGGAATCAAGCGTGGAGCTTATTATTCTCTCATAGACTGGAGCTATCCGGATTATCCAGGTTTTCTTAAAGATAGTAACAGGTATAAAGTAGCTGATGAACCTCAGCGTTGGCAAAGGTTTCAGAAGTTTAATGAGAATCAAATAAATGAGATAAACGTAGCATTCAAACCTGATTTGTGGTGGTTTGATGGCGATTGGGAACATAGTGCGGAAGAATGGGATGCAGCCAACATCCGAAAAAGCATCTTAAGTCTTAAACCTGATGCTATCATTAATGGCCGTTTGCAGGGTTATGGAGATTATGATACACCTGAGCAAAACTTTCCGGTCACTAGGCCAAAGTTCAACTGGTGGGAGCTTTGTATGACCTCCAACAGCAGCTGGGGCTACCAGCCGAAGGATACAGCCTGGAAAACGCCCTATGAAGTGATCACCATATTTGCCGATGCGATTAGCAATGGTGGCAATTTGTTGTTGGATATAGGGCCAAAGGAGGATGGAACTATTCCGCCGCAACAGATTCATATCTTAAAAGAGTTAGGCAAGTGGAATCATAAACATGAGGAGGCTATCTTCAATACTTTAGGGGGAATGCCACAGGGACATTTTTATGGACCATCTACATTGTCCAAAGATTCATCAATACTTTATCTGTTTCTTCCCGGTAGGGTAAATGGTCAAGTTGTGGTAAAGGGTTTGAAGAATAAAATCAAAAATATAAGGGTAGTGGGCACATCTCAAACCTTGCAACATAAGATTGTAGGAAAGATCTCATGGAGTCCTGTACCCGGTTTGGTGTATATTAATGTTCCGCCTAGTGTACAGGATGAATATATGTCAGTGCTCGCAGTAGAACTTGATGGACCAATCAGTCTATACAAAGGGCAGGGTGGATTGAATTAGTATTGTAAAAAGAAAAATTGGTGTCTTTGTGCTGAAATGATGAGTTCTGTATAGAGGTTGTGAATAGTTATGACAAGTTTTCTTTTTATTCTTAAGAGGATAGTCCATATATGTCATCAATTACTCTATTGAAATTTTATTGTACCAAAATTACATTTGCAATGTAAGTTGCTAGGTACCAGTTTGTTTACAACTTCATTGTATTCGCCATTACCATTCATAACTTCAATACCGAACTCATCATTTTAAATTGATCTAAACAACGTTAATGATACCATCGTTCTACAAAGGAGACCTGATACACCAGAAGAAAATAATGAATGATCCAGGCAGAGGATAGACTTAAGTTTATGCTTCAATTATTTGCATTCTTTTTTGCGCAAACGATTGAATTGCAAAAGCTGTGTTTTCCTTTTTATGTTTAATGCGCCAATCCCTTTCAGTTTAAAATATACAATAATATAATATGTTGTTCCGATTCACACTTAAAAAAGTTTGCTTGTTGGCGATGGTTTTGATCTCACATCAGACTTTTGCGCAACTCAGTATTATTCCTAAACCTGCGGAAGTTATAATGCCATCCACTACAGGCTCGTTTGTATTAACACCACAAACTATTTTGATTGTAAGTCAGGCTAATCTGCAACCTTCGGCTGACTTCCTGAATGAATACCTGAAGCAACTTTATGGTTTTGGTTTAAAGACAAGTAAAAAGCCAATTGCCTCCAATGCTGTTTATCTAGGTTTGAAAAAAGATAAGGGAGCAAATGGAGAATACAGCATGGATGTTAATAAAGAAAGCATTTCCATTGAGGGAGCTGATGAAAGTGGTGTGTTCTATGGTATGCAAACTTTATTGCAATTAATGCCGGCTCAAAAAGATGCTTCACTTTCTATTCCTTTTGTACGCATCAACGATGCTCCTCGATATCAGTACCGTGGCATCATGCTCGATGTGAGCCGCCATTTCTTCCCGGTTGATTTTGTGAAAAAGTATATTGATTATGCTGCTTTTCATAAATTAAATCGTCTGCACTGGCATTTAACAGAAGACCAGGGCTGGCGAATTGAGATTAAAAAGTATCCTCAGCTTACACAGAAAGGAGCCTGGCGCAATGGAACCATTATTGGCAATTATCCGGGAACGGGCAATGACAATAAACGCTATGGCGGCTTTTATACCCAAAAGGAGATCAAGGATATCATACAATATGCTGCAAAGCGCTATATTACTATTGTACCTGAAATTGAAATGCCCGGTCATGCCTCTGCAGCCATTGCAGCATTCCCGTCTTTAAGTTGTTTTCCAGATGAGCCAACAAAGATTTTTAAGAACGCCTCTCAGGTAAGCCAGCAAAGTGGAGGTAAGAAAGTTCAGGAAACCTGGGGTGTTCACGATGATGTGTTCTGTGCAGGCAATGACAGTGTTTTCACTGTTTTGCAGGGGGTGCTGGATGAAGTAATGACTTTATTTCCTTCACAGTATATACACATTGGAGGTGATGAGTGTCCAAAGTCAAACTGGAAAAAATGTGCACGCTGTCAAAAAGTTATAAAAGACAATAACCTTAAAGATGAACATGAACTTCAGAGTTATTTCATTCAGCGAATAGAGAAATATATCAACAGCAAAGGCAAAACATTGGTAGGCTGGGATGAGATTCTGGAAGGAGGGTTGGCGCCAAATGCCGTGGTGATGAGCTGGCGGGGAGAAAAAGGCGGAATCGAAGCTGCGAAGCAAAGGCATGATGTCATCATGACTCCGAACTCGCATCTTTATTTCGATCATTTCCAGGGCAAGCCTTCTGATGAGCCTATGGCTATTGGAGGATACCTGACGTTGGAAAGAGTTTATTCCTACAACCCAACACCTGCTGCTTTAACAGCTGAAGAAGCTAAACATGTGCAGGGAGTTCAGGCTAACCTTTGGACAGAGTATATTCCTACAACTGAAAAAGTAGAATATATGACCATGCCTCGGCTTGCAGCTTTGTCTGAAGTGGCATGGACACGGCCGGAACTGAAAAATTGGGAAGATTTCAAGCAGCGAATGGAACAGCAGTATCAGCGCTATGATGCCAAAGGAATCAATTATGCAAAAAGCGTTTACAATGTGCGGCAAACTATAGTTTTGGAATCATCTGCTTCCAAGGCCACTGTAACGTTTGCAACCGATTCCTTTGCACCACAGATCTATTATACATTGGATGGGGCTGAGCCTAATACCAGTGCAAAACTGTACACAAAGCCGTTTGAACTGCGCAAATCTTCTATTATTAAGGCCGCTACATTCAAAGATGGCAAGCAAGTGGGAAAGACATCGGTGCAGCAGGTTGTGATCAACTAAGTTTACGTATGTTCTGATTTAATCACCTTCCGATCAAAAGAGTAAGAATGAAACAAAACATTTTAGCTTCTATTTTAAAAACTACATATGTAGCTTCATTTGTTTTCGTTGGTATAACTGTTAATGCCCAGAATAAAGCAAATGTAAAATTGGATTATGCATTAAAGGATGGAACTAAAAGTGATTGGCTTGTAGACCCAGTAGCGAAAAAGGCTACTATTTATACCGAAGGAAAAAATATTATTCTTGATAATGGATTGGTGAAAAGGGTATTCAGGCTTCAACCCAATGTTGCTTGTATCGATTATTTAAACCTATCTAATGGACAACAATTGCTGCGTGCGGTAAAGCCTGAAGCAAAGATCACAATTAATGGTAAAGAGTATAATATTGGGGGATTGCATGGGCAAAAGGAATTAGCTTATTTATTGCCAGAATGGGTGGATAAAATGGAAGCAGGAAAAGAGGATTTTGTGATGGTGAACCATAGCATTAGCGATATAAAACCCTTTATCAACTGGAAACGCAACACCTGGGCAATGAATAAAAAGCAGGCCACGGGTAAACAATTGATATTTGAATATGCATCCTCTTTGCCATCGCTCAAGGGAATAGTGGTCAAAGTTAATTATGAGTTGTACGATGGCATGCCATTGATCGTAAAATGGGTGTCAGTTGAAAATAAGAACAGCACTGCTTTTAAGCTGGATATGGTAGTAAATGAAGTCTTGGGACTTGTAGAGGAGGAAAGTGCCGTTGTAGGCAGTCCGGAGCAAATGAAAAAGCAGCATGGGATTTATATTGAAACCAATTATGCATTTAATAATGCCATGCGTTATGATATCAGCGACCAAACCACTCACTGGAAAATTGATCGAGACTATAGGTCGCAGGTAAACTATAATTATGAAACTCCTTGCCTGTTGGAAATTTATCCTGAAAAAGCACCAGGCATTGAACTTCAGCCTGGCGAAATATTTACATCTGTAAGGACGCACGAATTGTTAATGGATAGCTACGACCGTCAGCGCAGGGGCATGATGATCAGAAAGATGTACAGCACCATTGCACCCTGGACCACGCAGAACCCCATTTTCATGCACTTGGTAAGCCGCAATGATGATGAAGTGCGCAGGGCCGTTGATCAATGTGCTGCTACGGGATATGAAGCTGTGATCCTTAGTTTTGGCAGCCACTTAAATATGGAAGACAGTTCCGGCAAAAATATAGCACGCTGGAAAGACCTGGCTGATTATGCTCATAGCAAAGGAATTCAAATAGGTGGCTATTCTTTATTCAGCAGCCGCCGCATCAGCGATGAACATGATGTGATAGACCCTAAAACAGGAAAACCTGGTGGTGCTTTCTTTGGCCATGCACCCTGCTTTGGCAGTAAATGGGGGCTGGCATATCGTGATAAGATCAAGTATTTTTTTGCACAAACCGGGTTTAATATATGGGAAAATGATGGACCTTATCCGGGTGATGTATGTGCGTCCACTACGCACCCTGGCCATAAAGGTTTGGATGATTCACAATGGCGTCAGATCAATATACAGAAGGAACTGTATCATTGGTTGAATGAAAGGGGCGTCTATATAAATGCTCCTGACTGGTATTTCCTGGATGGCACGCATAAAATAGCTATTGGATACCGGGAAGTAAACTTTTCCTTGTCCCGGGAACAACAACGAATTCTTAATCGCCAGAACATCCATGATGGCACTATTGAAAAGACCGCCTCTATGAGTTGGGGCTTTGTTCCGCTTACCAAATATCAGGGCGGTGGTCCGGAAGCCGTTTTAGAGCCATTAAATGAGCACTTGAAAGATTACGAGCAATTGATGGTGCAATATTATGGAGCAGGTGTACAGGCTTGTTATCGCGGCCCCCGCTTGTATGACACTGATGCTACAAGGCAATTAGTGGCCAATACGATTAGTTGGTATAAAAAGTACAGGGAAATCCTGAATTCGGACATGATCCAGTTAAGACGTGCCGATGGACGGGATTGGGATGGATTGATTCATGTAAACCCGCAATTGAAGCAAAAGGGTTTTGTGATGTTGTATAATCCATTGAAAGAAAAAATCACAAGAACAATTAAGCTTCCATTGTATTATACAGGACTTACTACAGTAGCAACGCTGAAAGATAAGAATGGATCATTAAGGAAATATAACCTCGACAGGAATCATGAAATTGAATTAACCTTCGCAATTGAGCCGGAAAATTATACGTGGTATATAGTGGAATGATCTATAAGGTTTAGAGATTTCTATTCTTGAGATAAGTAAATAATAACTCAATTTAATGAAAGCCTTATTCTTTATTGCATCATTGGTTTGTGTTTTTATCGCTGAAGGCAAAGGGCAACCGAATGCATGGAAAAATGTCAGTAAGTACAAAAATACATGGAACAAGCCTCCAAGCCGCATTCCAAACAGATTTTCAGTAGATGCCCCCCTAATGGGAAATGGCGATATGATGGTGTGCACAGGCTTTGATGGAAAAATATTACGCTACTATATTTCGAAAAATGATTTTTGGCGATTGAAATCACAGGGTGACGGATTGTCTGGTCCCCGACTTGCAGGTTGTGTGGATATTGCAGTGAAAGGTTTTGACAGCAGTAGCTTTTCTGCGCAACAACTTTTGAGTAATGGGACCACAACCTGTTTCCTAAAAATAGACGACCGCGGTGTTGAGGTTAGTTCATGGGTAGCTGCTACAGAGAATATTTTATTTATAGAGATCTATGCTAAAAAGAAGGCTGTTGAAATTTCATTGGATTTATCAGCTCCGCAAAATAACCAGGCTCAGATTTCTAAAAGAAGCGGTCCTGTTTCATGGCTTACCAGGTCTTTTGAAGGTGATGTTGATATGTCAACTGGTGTGGCTATTGCTTTTAAAATCCTAGGACGTAATACAAACTCCACACTTCTGCAAAAAGGCAAGAAAGTCGTTATAGCGGTTGCTATAGAAAGTAAATTCAAAAAAGATAATCCTTTAAAATATGTTCAAGGTCATTTACAGACCATAACTCCCCATTACATAGATCAATTAAAAAAGAATCATGATGATTGGTGGAAGGATTATTGGTCAAAGTCATCAGTTACGCTTTCTGATACTCTTTTAGAAAAAGCCTGGTATCAAGGGCTATATACCATGGGCGCTTGCAGTCGTGATCCGCGTTTCCCTCCTGGATTATTTGGCTGGACCACTAATGACCAGCCTGGATGGAATGGTGATTATCATTTGAACTATAATTTTCAGGCTCCATTTTATTGCCTTGCTTCGGCTAACCGCCTGAAACAGGCAGCACCTCACGATGCCCCTCTGCTCGACTTTATTTCGAGGGGAGAATGGTATGCCAGAAAAGTTACAAATACCAGGGGTATTTTATATCCAGTAGGGATTGGACCTTTAGGAATCGAAGTCACCCGGAATTTTCCAAATGATCATTATAAGAATCATGGCGATATTGAATCGGGAGGATTATTTTTTGGTCAGCGGTCAAACGCTATTTATGGCCTGGTGAATATGGCTCAGTATTGGCGATGTACTTACGACTCAATTTATGGTGAGAAAATTTATCCTTATGTCTTTAATGTGGTAGCTTTTTGGGAGGATTACCTTAGATTGGAAAACAACAGGCTTGTAATTTATGGTGATGCTATACATGAAGGATCAGGAGCAAATAAAAACCCAATACTTACACTTGGCCTTCTTCGAAATGCATTGCAGTTAATAATAGACCTTAGTAAAGCATTGCAAAAAGATGAGCTCAAAAGAGATAAGTGGGAAAATATGCTGGTGCAATTAAGTACCTTTCCCATACAACAACGCAATGGAAAAAAAGTGTTCCGATATACCGAAGAAGGGGTTGACTGGTGGGACGGAAATGGTTTAGGTATCCAACATATTTACCCCGGCAACGTCATAACTCTGGACAGTGATCCTCAATTATTGGAAATATCAAAAAATACAATAGACCAGATGCAGCGCTGGCACGATGCAAACACCAGCAATAGTTTTTTTATGGCAGCGATTCGGGTAGGCTATGATCCTGAAAAAATTATACATGAACTCCGGAATTACAGTCTGCACACTTATCCCAATGGTTTTCAGTATGGAAACCCTCATGGAATTGAGAATAGTTGCACCGTTACCAATGCTGTGAATGAAATGCTGTGTATGAGTGTTGGAAATGTTATCCGGATCATGCAGGGATATCCTGTAAAATATGATGCACAATTCAGCAACATCAGGACTTGGGGTGCTTTTTTGGTTTCAGCCAAGCGAGTGTCTGGACATATTGGTCGGGTTACCATTATAAGCGAAATGGGAAATCCTTGTACAATTATGAACCCATGGGACAAACGTAAAGTGAAAATCATCAGAAATGGAAAAAAAGCTGAATTGCAGGAAGGGGAGAGGCTAACATTTAATACTTATAAAAATGAGACCATTGAATTAGAACCTCTCGAGCCAAACAATGGATAACAATATAGAGCTATTGAACATAGACTGCCGATAAACAGCCTGGATACTGCTTAATCAAACAGATTTGATAATTGAAGTAAAAAGTTAAACTATAGTATTCTTTCATATACAGTAAAATTCCAAAAAGTGAAACATCATATTGCTTCCGTAATAAAAAAGGTAGGTCTGTCCTTTCTGGTAAATTTTGTGTTGTGCCTGATGTCTTCAGCGCAATTACATGTTCCTTATTTGGGTCAGATACAATGGGTGAATGGTTATTCAAAAGAGATTAAAGGTGAAAATATCAGCTATTTTTCAGCATATCCTGATTATGCTACTACTGCACTGTTAACCCGTTGTACGGATGGTAACAAAATTATAGAATGGGAAACTGCCCCTGTTCCGAAAAACATCAAAGGGAAGTATGTTTATTTCAGTTGGGTTGCGGCCCATTCATCAGGCACAAGCAAGGGGAAACGGAATTTTGATCTTTATGTTAATGATAATAAGCTCTTGACTTTTACTACCTTACCTGACCATCAAATGCCCGACTGGACTGTAGCTACTCCTGACAGTTCAAGACTGGTATTTCAACAGACCAAAAGAGACGCGGCAAATGACGCTCATGGTCTGGCATTTCTGAGATTGCCAGTAAGTAGTGTAAAGCCAGGCCTTCCTGTTAAGATAAAAGTTGTTGGACAGGCTCAAAACAGCAATGACTGGTACATGACATTTAAATTTTCTTTTGAAGAAAAAGTCGATGTCAACCCGATGCCTTTTATTCTGAAAAATGGAAAACAACCAGTGGTTTTTACTGCATTACATTTTGGAAAAGACCAGCAGGTTCGAGTTCAGGTAAATCGCAAAGAAACTTTTGCATTTGTATTGAAAAATGGTGTGAATAGTTTTGATATACCCGTAAATGCTGTACAGAAGGATGATAGTGTATTGATACATGTTGCTGCAAACAATGTAATATTAGTGGATAAATATATTCAGTTAAAACCGGTTACTTATCGTGTTCTGAATTTTATACATCACTCACATACCGATATTGGTTATTCTCATCTTCAGCCGGAGGTACTTCAAATTCATATTAAGAATATAGATGATGCCTTGAGGATGATTGAAAAAACAAAAAATTTACCTACTGAAGCAAAGTTTAAATGGAATATAGAATCTATATGGGCCGTAGAAAATTATTTAAAGCAGGCATCTGCTACGCAAAAGGAAAAATTTATTAAAGCTGTAAAGGAAGGTAGTATCTGTTTGTCTGGCTTGTATGCCAATATTTTAACTGGTATCAGCGAACCTGAGGAAGTATTTCATTACACGGATTATGCAAATCAATTGCGAAAGGAATTTGGATTTAAGATCGAGAGTGCAATGATTTCAGATATTCCTGGTTATGCCTGGTCAACTGTAACTGGGCTCGTAAATGGTGGGATCAAATATTTTTCAAGTGGTCCTAATTTCATGGGTGAAAATCATCCTTATCTTGGCGACAGAGTTGGATATTTTGTAAAAACATGGGGTGATAAACCTGTGTGGTGGACATCACCATCCGGAGAAGAAAAAATCCTGTTCTGGACAGCTGGTAAAGGCTATTCTTCCTGGCATGGAACACCAGTTGGTGGCATATTCGATCGCGGACCTAAAAAAATTGCGGCCTATCTCAATGAATTGGCTGCAAAGAACTATCCTTATGAAATGGTTCAATGGAGGTATAATGTTGTTTCAGACAACGGTCCAATTGATACTGCCATTTCTGACTTCGTCGATCAATGGAATAAAAAATATGCTTCACCCAAAATAGTATTGAATACTACAGACAAACTTTTTGAGGAGTTTGAACAAAAATATGGAAGCAGCATTCCCGTTGTAAAAGGAGATATAACACCTTACTGGGAAGATGGTGCAGTCTCGACTGCATATGAAGAAGGTAAAAACAGAAGTAACAGTTTGCGTTTACAGCAATTGACAACATTATATTCGATTCTGGATCCCAAAAAATATAATGCATCTGCTTTTTATGAAGCCTGGAAAAATATTCTCCTTTTTCATGAGCACACATGGGGTGCACACAACAGTATTACACAACCCGATATTCCTTTTGTAACAGAACAGTGGCGTATTAAAAAGCAATTCATGCTGGACGCGGATGAAGAAATAAATTCGTTAGAAAATAGTTTATTGCAGCAAGTAACAAATCCTAAGTCGAAAAGAATTGCGGTCATTAATACGGCATCATGGATGCGCAATGAGCCGGTATTTATACCTGCAACCGTTAACGGAAAATCTGTAAAAGATGCAACAGGTAAAAAGCAGCCTCTGCAAAAGTTAACCGATGGAAGTTATGTATTCATGGCAGAACGTGTGCCTGCACTGGGGACAGCTATTTATACCATTACCGATGAGGAAGTGAAAGCAAATCAGACGAACTTTATGCTTACAGACAGTTCGGTTTCCAATGGTAAAATCAGTTTGCAATGGGATAAAAAAAATGGAAGTATCATCAAATTGGCTGATAATGGCGCATTCAATTATGCCGGTTCATACCAAAACCAGGGTTTAAACAGTTATTGGTATGTTCCAGGCTTAAATCCTTCTGAGGCCGAAACGAACAGCCAGGTTCAGGTGAAGGTTTTGGAAAAAGGACCTGTTGTTCTCACCATTGCGTTGATCAGTGAAGCTCCGGGTGTCAATCGATTAGAGAGAAGGATTTCAATTTTTGGAGGAAGTAACAATGTGTTGGTTTACAACATCGTTGATAAAAAAGCAATCAGGCAAAAAGAGGCAGTTCATTTTGGATTTCCATTCAATACTTCATTAAGCAAAGTATCATTGGATGCAGGTTATGGATCCATGCAATACCTATCAGATCAGTTACCTGGTTCAAACATGGATTATTTGTATGGCCGCCGCTGGTTGGACATCTCAAATACTGATAGAGGATTGCAGTGGATGCTGCTGGAAGCACCTCTGGTTGAACCGAATAATATGATCGATGAACGCCAAACGATCAACCAATCGCATAAAGAATGGAAAGTTGAAGGCAAACCGGCTACTACTTGGTTCAGCTATATTATGAACAATTACTGGCATACCAACTATAAAGCCGATCAGGATGGGATCAGTAGTTATCGATATATACTGAAGCCACATGGAGATTTCAGTTATAGTGAAAATGAAAAAGCCGGAACAGGATTCACTCAGCCGTTGTTGGCCTTGCCTGTTAAGGAGAATGCTTTATTTTTTGACGGGTTATTTGAGTTGACGAATACACACATTGTTGTTACAAGTGTGACACCTCAGGATGATGGTGGGTTTATGATCAGACTTTACAATCCTGAAAATACAGCGGGACAAACAGGCTTCACCTGGAAGAAAATGAAGCCATCTTACTTAATGAACATGAAAACAGGTAATAAAGTTCAAAAGTCAGAAAACATTACTTTAGCAGGAATGGGTGTGATGGAGATTAAAATTGTTCAATAGCAGATGAATAATAGTATTCAGAGCATATAAAAACGAATATGAAAAGGATGAAATATCAAAGTTATTATTCAAGGTTTGCATTTTTAATGTTGTTATTAAGTGCTGTGGGTTTCTTTAAAGGATTTTCACAGCCAGGCCCCATTACCAGAATGGGATCAACGAATACGATTTCATTTGATGAAGGCTGGTTTTTTCAGCGTTATGGATTGCAACCAGATGGTACGCGAAAAGAAGAACCCTCTGGTTTAGAAAATACTACATTCAACGATGCTGCCTGGCAAAAACTAAAGCTTCCGCATGACTGGGCTATAACTGGTCCTTTTAGAATAGAGTTGGAAGGATCTACCGGTAAACTTCCATGGAAAGGCATTGGTTGGTACAGAAAGCATTTTACTGTACCAGTAACAGATGCAGGTAAACAAATTTTTGTTGATTTTGATGGTGTTATGGCGAATGCTAAAATCTGGCTCAATGGAAAATATGTTGGCACATGGCCTTACGGATACTCTTCTTTCCGCATGGATCTAACGCCTTACATTATGCCTGGTAAAGAAAACATACTGGCCGTTCGTCTTGATACTGAAAATTGGGATTCGAGATGGTATCCCGGTGCCGGGATTTACCGCCATGTTTGGTTGGTAAAGACTGCACCTGTTCATGTGGATCATTGGGGTACATACATTACTACTCCCCAAATCAACGATCAACAGGCGCTTGTAAATGTTGCTGTAACCGTGAGCAATCAATCCCAACAAGCGGCAAAGGCTATAGCTCAGACAATATTGTTTGAATTAGATCCATCGAACAAGCCAACTAAAAAAGTAGCTGTTACCAAAGAAACCATAATTGATTTGAATGCCGGAGAACGGAAAGTTGTTGAGTCGCAGGCAACTGTGTTCAATCCAAAACGCTGGGACATTGAATCGCCCAACAGGTATGTGGCACAAACAACCATCAGAATGAATGGTAAAGTTATTGATACGTACTATACTCCTTTTGGCATCCGGACACTGGAGTTTACTGCAAGGAACGGGTTCTTATTAAATGGCAAGCGTGTTCAGATAAATGGTACCTGTAATCACCATGATTTAGGCGCCCTTGGTGCAGCGTTTAATCAAAGTGCATTAATACGGCAACTAAAGATGTTGAAAGATATGGGTTGTAATTCATTACGTACCTCACACAATCCACCAGCACCCGAATTACTGGAATTAGCAGACAAAATGGGATTCTTAGTTTGGGATGAAGCGTTTGATGCCTGGAAAAAGGGGAAGCGTAAAAATGATTACAATAAAATCTTTGATGAATGGCATGAGAAAGATTTGAAAGCACTTGTACATCGTGACCGAAATCACCCATCTGTTTTCATTTGGTCGATTGGTAATGAAGTGATGGAGCAGCAAAATGTGGAACTTACCAAACATCTGGTGGAGATTGTACAACGGGAGGACCCTACACGACCAGTTTCAAATGGATACAATGATCCGGATGGCGGCCGTAATTCCGGAGCTGCTACAGCACTGGGGCTTATGGGTGTGAATTATTTCTTTGGACAGCAACCGAAATGGGACGCTGACCCCCGATATGCCAACAAGCCGACAATTGGTAGCGAAACTTCATCTTGCGTTAGTACAAGAGGAGAATATTTCTTTGGTTCGAAAGATTATCAGAACTGGCAAATCTCTTCGTACGATTATGCAAAGCCCGGTTGGGGATGCTCGCCTGATGAGCAATTCAGAACTAATGCAAAATATCCTCATTTGCTTGGAGAGTATGTATGGACAGGTTTTGATTATTTAGGTGAACCTACTCCTTATAATTCTGATGAAACAAACCTGCTCAACTTTAGAACCGATCCTGATAAAAAAGAAGAACTCGAAAAGCAACTCGAACTGATTCGTAAAAATAATCCGCCTTCGAGAAGCAGTTATTTTGGAATTATTGATCTGGCAGGATTTCCCAAAGATCGTTTTTATAGTTACCAGGCGCACTGGCGACCCGATTTTCCAATGGCACATATTTTCCCTCATTGGAACTGGCCGGAAAGAATAGATTCAATTACTCCTGTACATGTGTACACATCAGGGGATGAAGCTGAATTGTTTTTAAACGGGAAAAGTTTAGGACGAAAAATCAAAACACCGGGAAAGGACTTCCGTCTTGTTTGGGATAGTGTTCGATATGTACCCGGTGAACTAAAGGTGGTTAGTTATAAAAATGGGAAACAGTGGGCAACTGATGTTGTCAAGACAACCGGTGAAATGTCTAAACTTGTTCTTTCTGCCGACCGCAGTGTATTAAAAGCAGGCCAGGATGATTTGTGCTTTATTACAGTTAAAGTAACTGATAAAGATGAACTAATGGTACCACGTTCTCATCCTCTTATTCAATTTTCAATTGAAGGAGCAGGAGAAATTGTAGCAACAGACAATGGTGATCCTACCAGCTTTGTTCCTTTTCAAAGTCATGAACGTCCAGCATTCAATGGAATGGCATTAGTGATCGTGAAAGCAAAAGGGGGAGCAAAAGGTAAGTTTACAGTACATGCAAAAAGTGAAGGATTGACAGGAGCATCTATAAAAGTAGAAAGCAAATAAAATTAGTATCACTAAAAATATAAAGCCCGCTTATTTAGCGGGCTTTATATTTTTAGTGAAATCTGAAAGAAATGATGCACTAAGTATTATTTATTATTCTTCCAGAAAAGCTCTATTTCTTCCAGAGTTTTACCTTTTGTTTCAGGGATTTTTTTCCATGAAAGGTAGAATGCATATAAACTGAATAATGCAAAAACCAGGAAAGTAATTGATGCTCCCACATTGTGCAACATTAATGGGAAGAATTGTCCTACGACCCAATTAGCGATCCATAAGCTAATTGTTGAAATGGCTACAGCTTCGCCCCGCATTTTTGTAGGGAAGATTTCAGTAATCACAACCCAGGTTACTGGGCCAAAAGAAAAGGCGAAACATGCTATGAACAATACAATAGGTACCAATACCAATTGAGATGTAATATTTAGTGCAAAAAACAAGGCAGCCAGCAATAATGATAATACTGCACCGCCTATTCCCCATTGTAACAGGGGTTTCCTGCCTTTTTTATCAATCATGTAGATTGCAACAAAAGTAAACAGTGTATTTACAATACCTATGGTTACCTGACCACCCAACGCCTCGCCTAATTGAAAACCTGCTTTTTCTAAAATAGAAGGCCCGTAATAAATAATTGCATTGATGCCACTAAACTGGGATAAGGCAGCAAGAAGAATTCCAATAAAGATTGGTTTTTTCATGTTTCCATTAAAGACGCTCCATTTATTGGTCTCTGTTGTCTCACTTTGCAGAGAAGCTTGAATCCCATTGATTTCAGTGTTTGCTTGTTGTGCGTTGAGAATCTTAGTTAATACCTGTTTTGCTTCATCTGTTCTTTTCTTCATTGCCAGCCATCGCGGGCTTTCAGGAATAAAGGCAATCATTACAACGAAAATGAGTGCCGGGATGATACCTGCAGCAAACATGCCCCGCCAAAACTCCTGATGAAATAATAATTGCTGCCAGTCAATATGTGAATTGCTACTATTATGAGCATAAGACTGGATGGTTGCATTTGAAAAATATGCCAGAAGGATGCCAATGGTAATTGCCAACTGGTAATATGTTACCAGTTTACCCCTGATATGAGAAGGAGCAAGTTCGGCTATATACATCGGACAGATAACGGACGCTACTCCAATTCCCAGTCCCCCAATCAATCTGAAGACAATTAAAAAGAACGCGTCCGGTGCAAATGCGCAGCCAATGGCAGAAATGCCAAATAACAGGGCTGATAAAAGCATGACCTTTTTACGCCCCCAACGATCGCCCAGCCAACCACTTATGGCTACACCAGCAATAGAGCCCAGCAAAGCAGAGCTTACATACCACCCTTCCATAAGCGCACTCAAATTGTACTGTTGTTTAACAGAAGCAATTGTGCCTGAGATAACAGCTGTATCAAAACCGAATAAAAAGCCTCCCAGGGTTGCGGTTATGGTAATTAAAGCCAGAAAGCGTGTGTTTACACTTGAGGTATTTTGCATATTAGTTTTGATTAGATGTACAAGATTCATTTTTTACATACGCTACCAGCAAATATGCTTTTCCTCCCTTTTGATTGAGTACTTTGTATTCCTGAACTGATGCAGGGATAATAAATGTCTCAGCGTATTTGAAGACAGTTGTTTTGCCATTAACTATTACTTCAATTTCTTCGCCTTCTACCAACATGCAACAATGGCATTGTCCATTGGTCTTAATGGTTGTATCATTTGTAAACTCGTACCTGTCTACGGTATAGAAATGTTCCGGATGGGTAGGAAGTTTGACTACTCTGCCTTCATTCCATTCTTTAATTACTTTAGGGTGGGAGATCAGGTTTGAGCTGACATAGTCGCCTTTACGGTCAAAGTATAAATTGTTAAAGGCATGCTCGATATTTATAGGTCTTGGTTGGCCGTTCAGGTCTAAGCGAAGCCAGTCGTACATCTTAAAAGTAAAGATGTACGGCGTACTGCTTATTTCAAGCACTAAGTTATTTTTACCTGAAGCATGAACAGTACCGTTGGGTATTAAGAATAAGTCGTGTTTTTGAGCAGTGAAAGACTGCACATATTCTTCAACTTTGATTTCCTCGTTGTTTTTCTGGGCGTTTATCAGCGCTGATTTAAATTTAGAAGGTTCAATGTCATCCTGAAAACCCAAGTATACTTTTGCATCATCTGCGCAATCCAAAATGTAATAGGTCTCATCCTGTGTAAAGTTTTCGCCGAATTTTTCTTTAATATAATTGGTACGTGGGTGGCATTGTATGGAAAGATTACCGCCATCGAACGTATCCAGGAAGTCAAAACGGATCGGGAACTCTGTGCCAAATCTTTCAGCTGCTTTACCTAATAGACTTACTTTATTATAGTATAAGAGAAAGTCGAAAGATACTTCGAGCAAAGTATTATTATTTTCAAGAACGATGCCGTTTTCGGGGGTTATTAATTCAAATGACCAGGCATAGTTCACTTCATCTTGTCTAAGGCCTGTCAATTTCTTTTTCATCCACTGTCCGCCCCAGACACCGGCTTCAAACCAAGGCCTTGCTCTTATGGCTTGTTGCAACATTTGGTTTAATGCACTTCTGAAATCGTTGCCAGCCATCCAGGTAATATCATCTATTCGTTGTTCGTCAACTATGATATCCATTGAAGGGAGCAATTGCTGTTTGTGTATATTCAAAACTGGCCAATCAACAAAATAAAAACGTTTGTAAGACTGGGTGTTTTCTGTAGTTTTTGTAGTGCCTAGATTGGTTATGCTTTTGGCACGCATCCGGTATTGAATTTCATTTTTGGGCACGTCCAAATAAATCAATAATCCATCCCAGTTGGCCAATGATGCTCCTGTGCCATAAAGAATACACATATCCGCTGATGTATCTTGTTGCAGGAGGGAGAGTTTATTAATATCAAAGAAATCAATTAGGTTGCCCGTATAACGTTTGCCAAAAACCGGATCGTTTCCATTCATATTTTCCGCAATCATTTCATCAATAACATCTTCCGGTTTGAGGCATGATGTAATATCATACCATAAAGGTTTGATCCCTTCTGCAACCAAAGCAGCATGTAATTGTGCCCTGAAGTGATTCCAAAGTACCCCGGAGTAGCCATCTATGATTACAGTTTTTTGGAATCCCATACTTTTTGCAAGTGAGGTAAACCCTCTTTCAATCTTTTGATTGGATAACTCGAACGCAGGAAAAATGTCATATTCTGTCTGTCCGTTGCTTGTTTTCTGAACAGGCAGTAAAGGCTGAGAAGTTTTTCTTAGTGATTGGCTATTCATTTGTTTATTGTGTATTGTTTTTTCTTTAGCAAGTATTGCAGCTCCTGTTATAATGTGTGTTTCTGTTTCTCCAGCTATCAATACTTCTGTATTGTTATATAAATTAGAGAGGGTATTTTGGAAGCCTTCGCCAAATAAATTCCAGGCTTTGGCAATATTCCCGCCAATGATCAATATGTTACATTCAAATTTTGCAAGCCAGGGATGCAGGAAGTTTGCAAGGTTTTCTCCAAATTGAATAAAAATATTTCTAGCTTCTGCGTCGTGCGCCGCAAGAAGTGCCAATTCCTTAACTGATGATATGGTCTTGCCTGTTTCAGCCTGGTAGGTATTCAGGAACCATCGAGTTGAAAAATAGTCATCAGCTATTGAATCTTTAAAACGTTCGCAGTAAAATGCACCTGCGGAGGGGATATTATCATGTTGTTCTATCAATTTGCCATCTTGAATAAATGCAGATCCAAAGCCGGTGCCTAATGTAAGGCAGATAACATTTCCTGATTCAGCCTTGAAGTGATGGCAAGCTCCAACTGCAAAACAATGTGCATCATTTACAAAATGTACTTCACTATCCTTAGGCAGAAGGGAAAAGGTCTTTAATGCTTCTGCCATATTCAAACCAAACAAGTTGCTAAACTTTCCACCTACACCATGTATTTCACTAATGCCCTGGACATAATTGAAAGGGCCAGGCATTGCAATGCCAACAGATAAAGATTCCTGTGTTTCTATTGCCAGTTCTGTGATTACAGAACAGAGGGTTTGAACGATTGAAACTGCGTCAGCATTTGAATCAAGTGATTTGTGAATGATGGATTCATTGCTGTTGTTTGTTTCAGATGTTTTCACCAATGCACCGGAGATGTGGCTCCCGCCTACATCAATGCCGATTTGATACTGATTACTAATTGATGACATGTTTAATTATTTCAAGGATATATAATGCAGTTTTGAGTTCGGTTAAAGCTCTCTTTTAATTTCAATGCTATAGGTAAACCAATCGCTTCTGTAGTAACAAACATTATATTCAATTGGGCGTTTGCCAGCATCTAACACTAAGCGTTTCCGTTCTAAAACAGGTTCACCTTTTTTTATTTTTAAAATATCAGCAATTCTTTGTGTGGCTGCAATAGCCCGTATTTCTTCCCTGGATATCAAGGGCACAATATGAAACTCTTCATCCAGCATTTCATATAATGGCTTTTCGAAATCTTCATTTCCTGTCAGGCCAATCCGTGGGTGAAACCATGATTCGAAATATACCATTGGATTTTTGCCTGTGCTGCGTATACGTTGAAGATATACTAACTGAGTGTCTTCTTTGATGTCTAAAAAGCCTTCCACTAATTTTGTGGCTTTTTTCATTTCGGCCTTTAATAGAAGGTTATGAAACGGAATGCCTTTGTCTTCCATCTCATGTGTAAAGCTGACCCAATTACTGAGGTTTGTTGAAATTTTTTTATCTGTAACCCTTGTTCCGCTTCGCTTTTTTCTTTCCAGCAATCCCTCATTGACGAGCTTATCAATAGCCTGCCGCAATGTGTTACGTGAAATGCCCCAACGTTTGGCCAGATCAGTTTCCTTAGGAAACAACTGCCCTTTTCTGTATTCCGGACTTTTCACAAGCAATCTAAGTTTCTCTTCAGCCTGCCGGTGTAATGGCCGTTCATCATTATGATCTAAAAGTGGTATTTTGTTCATATGTTCGAACATAATGCGTAAAAGTATCGATTTCTCTTGTAGGTATAAAATTTAAAACTTTACTATTTCCTGAGGTCAATTAATTTTAATATTTTCTTTTAATGATCTGAGTAAAAACTGAATTAGTTAAAATTCCTGTATTGCTTTTAATGACTCCATGGACCACGTATTCTTCAATATGTTGTGTAATAAATTTTGTGCATACGATTGTGCAATTGTTAAACGGGGGTGATATTTATTTTTATGTATACTTAAATAAGCTGACCATAGTTCAAAAAGTGGTTCGTTTTCCCTGGCATGCAATAATAAAGTAGAAGGAAAACTTTTTATGTGATGATTATTTAGCTGAGCGGGAATTTAAAATAGAAGTGTGTTGAGCTTGTTTTACATTCATAATTATTCACTTGATATCGGATTTCTGATGAAAAAGTATTGCATTTTGTTTTTTCTTTTGTTCGGAACACTGTTCATATGGGGACAAACCAAGCCTAATGTTATCTTCATTTACGCGGATGACCTGGGGTATGGAGACCTGAGTTGCTATGGGGCTACGAAGATTGCCACGCCTCACCTGGATAAGCTGGCAAAGCAGGGTATTCGTTTCACCAATGGCCATACTACTTCTGCAACTTGTACACCCTCTCGCTATGCATTAATGACAGGCAGTTATCCCTGGCGCCAACAGGGCACAGGCATACTGCCCGGAGATGCCGCCCTGATCATTCCAACAGACAAAACTACATTGCCCTACCTCTTTCAAAAGGCAGGCTATAAAACCGGTATTGTAGGCAAGTGGCACCTAGGCTTAGGAGATGCGGTGGAAAAGAACTGGAATAACGACATCATGCCTGGACCTAATGAAGTAGGTTTTGATTATTCCTTTATTTTCCCGGCCACAGCCGACCGCGTGCCAAGTGTTTTCCTGGAAAATCATAGGGTATTGGCATTGGATAGTACTGATCCTATCCAGGTAAGCTATAGTAAGCAGGTAGGAAATGATCCAACCGGCAAAGACCATCCAGAACTCTTGAAGATGAAAGCATCGCCTGGTCATGGGCATGATCAGACCATCGTTAATGGGATAGGACGTATCGGTTATATGAGCGGGGGTACCAAAGCAAGATGGACTGATGAAGAAGTGCCGCTTACCTTTTTGAAAAAAGCGAAAGACTTCATAGAGGAGAATAAGAACAAACCTTTCTTTCTTTACTATGCACTAACAGAGCCGCATGTGCCCCGCATGCCGTCTACTATTTTCAAGGATAAAAGTGGATTGGGCTACAGAGGGGATGTGATCCTGCAACTCGATTGGGCAGTTGGAGAGATCATGAAGCAATTACAACTGTTAGGCATTTCAAAGAACACGATGATTATTTTCAGTAGTGACAACGGCCCTGTGCTGGATGATGGCTACCAGGATGAAGCTGTTACCAGGCAAAACGGTCATTTGCCCGCTGGTCCACTGCGGGGTGGTAAGTATAGTGCCTTTGAAGGAGGCACAAGGGTGCCCTGGATCGTTTGCTGGCCGGGTACTATTCAACCCTCCGTATCCGACGCGCTGGTTTGTCAGGTTGACCTGCTGGCTTCTTTTTCAAAGTTGTTAGGCCAATCCCTTGCAGCTTCTGACGCACCCGATAGTTATGACATCAGTAATGCTTTGCTGGGAAAAACAAAGCAGGGTAGGTGCGTGCTGGTTCAGCAAGGCGGTGCGCTATCTATTGTAAAGGACAATTGGAAATATATTGTGCCAAATGGTAATCATTCTTTCGATAAATTAACAGGGATTGAAACAGGTAGTGCGCCTGTTCCCCAATTATATGATCTCAGTAAGGACATAGGCGAGCAGGTAAACCTGGCAGAAAGTTACCCGGAAAAAGTTAAGGAGCTATCGCAATTGCTGCAGCAGATAAAGGAAGCTGGAAGGAGTAGGGTAGCTATTGGTAGATAAACTACCGTTTAGGAACGAAGGTGGCATACTGTTGTCATACTCTAGGTATACTGATGGTATGCTTCAAGTATACTTGATCTACGAAGGATCCCTACTTGAAAGCTGGAGGTGAAAAGGACAAAAGCGGTCATTTCCTGCCATTTCATGCCAAATCGGCCATAAGGTTTTTGGTTGTGGGTGGGGTGGAGTAGCTTTAGGGGGTAAATGGATGAGCAATGAAACAGGTCTATATCAATAGTAAAGAAAGGGTGGTGATCAAGGATGGTAAGCAGGTACCTAGACTCTTGTTGGGCATGATCCGGGGCTCGATTGGGAAGTGCTTTGTGGTGAAGCATTATAGGGGGAACAAGAAAAAGAAGTGGAAAAAAAGGATCGTGATCACCAAGTACCCGGATATGAGTGGGATTGTAGCTTCTGAACAGCAAAGGGTAAGGAGGGATCTGTTTAAGGAGGCAGTGGTGTATGCAAGGTGGATTATTGGGGATGAGGAGCGGAAGAAGGAATTTAGGAAGACATTGCCCCGAAAGAAGCGGAAGCATGTCTACCAGGCGGCCATCCGGTTGTACATGAGCAGGCAGGGGGATAAGCAGTGGCTGAGGAAGCAGCTGGCGGTGAGGGGGATGATGAGCACGGGCAGAAGGGAAATAGCCGATATGAAAGTGGTGAAGGGGGAATTGTTCATGGGGAATGCTGGTGGGTTGAAGGGTTATGAGCAGGTGGAAGCCTGGAAGGTGGTGTGGCAGAAAGAGAACGTTGGACTTGGAATTGAAGATAGTTGTATGATGAAGGACGATTGTTTAGCGGTATTGCGGATTTAGCAGATGGTGTTGAAGCAAATAGGTGGTTTTATTGTTTTCAGTCAAGTATTTAACTTGATCCGGGATTTAGAGGATTGGGTGGAAATGGTGTTTTTCGTAGAGGGAGATTTTAATGGAAAATGTATGATCAGGCCTTCCTGGTTTCGAGTAATTTAAAAAACTGTTCCTGGTAAGTGGTACCAATAGGTATCAACCGGTCTTTTATGTGTATTTGTTGCCGTTCTATGGAATTGATTTTATCTAAGGCTACGATAAATGATTTGTGTATTCTAACAAAACGGTTGGGGGGTAAAATCTCTTCCAGTTGTTTCATGACCTGGAGGGTGACAATACGTTGGGTTTTGGTAAAAATAGAAACATAATTTTTAAGGCCTTCTATATAGAGTATATCATCCAGTTCAACCCTAATCATCTTGGTTTCTACTTTCACAAAAATATAGCCGCCGGTCTCAGGGTAAAATTTCTGCGATTTGTCAAGGGTCGCGGTAGGATTTTTCAGGTTATAAACTTTTTCTACTGCCCTGTAAAAGCGTTCAAATGAAACAGGTTTCAGCAGATAGTCAACCACGTTATGTTCATATCCTTCAATGGCATATTCCTGATAGGCAGATGTGATGATCACCATTGCCCTGTTTTGCAACAGTTTCATGAATTGTATCCCTGTGATCTGAGGCATCTGAATGTCGAGGAAAATCAGGTCAACCGGCTTTGTTGTAATGCTGAGTAGTGCTTCAAGAGGATTGGTATATGTTTCGGTCAATTCCAAAAAAGATACCTTGCTGATATGAGTCCGCAGCAATTGAATAGCCAAATGCTCGTCGTCAATTATCATACATTTTAGCATATCAGCACTTGTTTGTTCGTTCATAAAGGTAAATGTAAATTGACAAAAAATTGATCTTCGGTTTCCTTGATATCCAATTTGTAACTGTTTTTATAGAGCAAGTCCAGCCGCTTACGCACATTGGGAATGCCAATGCCGCCATCCTTATCTTTTAGATAATTATTCTTAAAGTTCAGAATATAGAAATCCATATACTGATCATTAACCTTCATTTCGATCTGTACCGGTTTCTTTGGGTCGGTAAGTATGCCGTGTTTAAAAGCGTTTTCAATCAGTGGGAAAAGTAATAATGGTGCTATACGTTTATCGTAGGTAATTCCTTCGATTGAAAAATTGAGATAAATATCTTCTTCATGTCTCAATTTTTCCAAATCTATATAGTCATTGATATGTTTGATCTCGTTGTCTAATCTGACTTTGTTTTCATTATCCTCTTTTTCATACAGCACATAGCGCATCAGATTTGCCAGTTTCATTATGCTGTCTCCTGTCTTCGGGCTTTCTTCCGTAATGGCCAATGAGTAAATGTTATTTAATGCATTAAACAGGAAATGGGGATTGACCTGCATTTTCAAATAAGACAATTCGGCCCGTAATTTCTGATTTTCCAGTTCCTTTCTGATCTTCTCCTGCTGGTACCAACTTAATGCAAGCCGGTAAGCGAAAGCGAGCACAATTATAGATACATTATTTAAGATATTAACTTGAAAATAGGTTCTGAATCGATAACTAAAAAAGCCAATGGGCTCATGTGCTATTTTCCTATGGTATTTTGGCTGTGGGAATTTTTGCAAGGCATGTTCAGCCCAGTACATATCAAGACGAAATTTCAGGAATGTAAAAAGTATAGCCAGCAATAAGGAAGTTACAATCACCCAGAGCCATCTTTTATGCATCATGGCCATACCTGGCATTACTAAAAAGGATACTATATAAAATAACAAAAAGCTAATGGTAGAAACTACCAGGTGTGCATAAACAAAGTACTCACCAACAATCCTTGAGCTATTAACAAAAGTGGGGATGTAAGTAATAAAATGCAATAAAAGCCAGACTGCCCAATGCACTAAAAAATTAAGAAGAGTTCGTTTATTCAAAAAAGGCGTCCAAGTTAATTCGGTATTTAGATTAAATAGAGCCAAATTCTATTTTTTAGTGAAGTTATATTCTACTTCAAATTTATAAAAGATGCGATATCTTATTATGAAACTGGACAGATTGTATTAATTGAAGGATGAAAATTCATATTATCCTGACAAGTGCTTGTCCTTTGTTTTTGATAGTTGGTCAATAGAACTGCCAAGTTTATAAGAATTTAGAAAAGTTAGGGAAAAACGCTTCCTAATTTAGGGGGACAACATAAGCCCTTAGTGTGCTTTGAAAGGAGGAAGAAGATACGCAGTAACATTGTGAGGCAGGTTTTTATATGTGAAAGCAGGTAGCGTTTTGTCCTAGGAGCTTAATGTGTCCCTCATACATCTACGAAACGAGAACCCAGGCATTTAGCCAAACAAGCATTTAAAAAGTCTTGATTTTTTGTTTCAGCCTTGCCTTTATCTGAACAGCCCTGACTGGCAGCCTTTCATCCATATTATGAAAGGAAATGAATGCCGGCTGTTGAGGTTTTGGATTAGCTAAGCAATAAATAAATCAAAAAGCTGTAAGAAGTCTGTAAGAAATATTGAAAACTGTATTCACTATGAGAATTGTACTTAGTACACAATTATCCAGGACTCGCTCCGTGTCCTTGTTGACGTCATTCCTCTGCTTTTCTCTTTGCCTTTGCAATAAAAGTTTTGCAGGAAATGGTTTCTTTTTTCAGAAACCGGCAAAAGATAGTGTTCCACAGAAGACAATTGCAAAACTGAAAATTTCCGTCAGGGATAGAAACGATGGGGGGGCGCTGGATAGCGTATATGTATCTGTCGGTAATAAAAAGGGTTACACAGATCGTAATGGATATATCGAGTTTGACAGCGTGAAGGCAATTTACCCTGTTTCCTTCAGCAAATCGGGTTATTATTCCGATTGGAGGACTGCAAAGCCTTCGATTCTGTTGCATCTTTCGAAAAAAGAAGGTAAATCCCCCATTTCAACTATCAATAACGGTATGTATGAAAGACCGGGTGAGCACTTTTCCGGATCAGCTACTGTGGTTAGCGGGAGTGAGCTAAGGAAAATCAGCTCTTTGAGCTTTGCAGATGCGTTGCAGTTTTATGATCCTTCTGTAATTGTTACAAGGGATAATAATTACGGTGACAATCCGAACATTACTCCAGGTATAAAATTAAAAGGTGCAAATCATTTCCCGGCTTCTGCCACCATTGAAGCTAAGCCGGGCACAATTAATACCGGTGTGCAGGTGAATGCATCTTCCAATGATTTTATAGCCGATCAAATTGGAAACCCCAATCAGCCAGCCTTCTTTGTAAATGGTGTGCAGGTTGCCCTGCGTTCTGCACTGGATATTGATATCAACAGGATTCAAAAAATAACCATTTTAAAAGATGCTGCGGCCACTGCAGTATATGGTGTACGCGGTGGGCAAGGGGTAATACTTATTGAAACGTTGCGTCCCCAGGAGGGCAAGTTGAGGGTGAGCTATAGCGGTCAGGTCCAGGTTGCTGAAGCGGATCTTTCTTCCTATCAAATCATGAGCGCAAAGGAGAAGCTGGCCTTTGAAATGGATAATGGTTTTTATGCTAACGCCCCGGAATTATATCAATCCCGTTTGAACCAGGTTAATAAAAGTGGGCAAACTGATTGGCTGAAACTGCCTTTGCGCCAGGCTATTGGCAGTAAACACTTGTTAGCCCTCGACGGTGGCAGTGAGAATATGAGTTATGGATTAGATTTCAGTTATAACGATGTGCAAGGAGCCATGAAAGGAGCTTTTAGGAAGACCACCAGCTTTGGCGGCTATATGAGTAGCAGGATCAAAAATGTTGAATTTAATAATCACCTGACCTATTATAATATAAATGCGACACAATCGCCTTATGGAAGCTTTGATCAATATACATGGCAAAATGGATACTGGAATCCTTACGATACAGTTACCGGAAAGATGACAAAACTGCTAGAAGAGGTTAACTACCTGGGTACCAAAAAACCTTTTTATAACCCTGCCTATAATGGCACTTTATCTACGAAAGATGCCACAGATTATTCCAGGATTGCAAATACTACCAATATTGACTGGAATATGGGGCATGGATTCAAAATCAATGGATTACTGGCTTACAGCAGGCAAGCAGAGCAGATCAATCAATTCCTGCCTCCTGGTCATACAGAATATGCAGATTATTCACCTGCTAACTTTTTCAAGCGTGGAAATTATTTCCAGAATAACAGTGTGTTTACCAGCACAGAGGCTGCCTTAAGACTACATTATAACAAGAAAATTGGCCTGAACCAGATCTATGTTTCTGCAGGAGGATCGGCTATACAAACTGGAAGTGAGGCTGCCGGCATTTCAATATCTGGATTTACCAGTGATAAACTAACAGATATTGCTTTTGGAAGTGGTTATGATACTAAGCGTCCAACAACTAATAAAGTTGTTACCCGCTTAGCCTCTGGCTTTGGCAACCTGACTTATAGCTATGATAATCGTTACCAGGCTGAAGTTTCAGGGAATGCAGATGCTTCATCTCAATTTGGAAATAACCAGCAGGTAGCGCCACACTGGAGTGCTGGTGCAAGTTGGAACCTGCACCAGGAAAGGTTTTTCAGGACCAATAAGGTGGTTGACCTGTTCAGGTTGCGTGCCAGTATTGGTACTACAGGTGATTATTCTTTCCTGTCTTACCTGGGCCGTACTTCGTTTAATTATTATACCGATAAACAATATATATTGGCTGGCAGTACTACTGGTACCAGGGGGATTGGACTGGGTGCCTTCCTTACCGGATTTGCCAATGATAGTTTGAGCGCTCCTCAAACCTTTCAACAAAACATTGGCATTGATGCCCAATTATTGCAAAGCCGTTTGTCCATTCGCGTTGATGCATATCGGCAAAAGACCAGCGAACTAATACTGCCAATAACATCACCAGCATATACTGGTTTTCAAGGCTTCTCTTATTATGATAACCTGGGTGCGATTGAAAATAAGGGTGTAGCATTTACAGTGAATTATGCCCTTATCCGCAATACCCCTAAATCTATTTACTGGAATATAAGTGTGAATGGACTACACAATGAAAACCGGATTGCTGCTACCAGCAATTTTATAGATCAATTTAATGAAGCCAACAATGACATGGAAATAGACCAGACAAAACCCCAGGATAGATTTGTTGTTGGCCAGTCGCTTAGCGGTATATGGGCCGTTCGTTCGCTTGGTATCGATGCAAATACCGGAGAGGAGTTGTACGTGAAAGCTGATGGCTCTCAAACTTCTGACTGGAATGCTGCGGATAAAGTACTGATTGCTGACATGACGCCTAAATGGCAAGGGACTTTTGGTACTTCTGTAATCATTAAAAATATTTCTGCGGGTATTTATTTCAATTATCAAATGGGTGCAGAGGGATATAACCAAACGTTGGCAGATAAAGTGGAAAATGCCAGTATGCTATATAATACAGATGAACGGGCAGCCGGTGGCCGTTGGAAACAGCCAAGGGACCAGGCAGCTTTTAAGCCGGTTTCCCTGGATGGATTGGTGACATCACCCACTTATGTTACCAGTCGTTTTGTTCAGGACAATGATTTTGTCAATTGCTCGGCTGTTTCTATGAGTTATGCTCTGCCACAGGGATTTGCTGCAAAAATCCATGCACAAAGTTTAAGGATCGGATTGATGGGTAATAATATTTTCCAATGGCAAGCTATGAAAGCTGAAAGAGGTATTTATTATCCATTCCAACGCCAGTATACATTTTCTATTAACACAACTTTTTAAGCCTGAAATCAATGAATAAAAGTATGAGGGTTACAAAGCTTTTTTATACAGTGACAGCGTTGTTGTTACTTTCATTAACTGCATGTAAAAAATGGCTTGATCTAGAAACACCTTCACAGGTGGACCAGGATGCTATTTTTTCGAAAGAACAGGGGTTTGAAGATGTATTGAATGGTGTGTACCTGCAAATGGGAAGCCAGAACATGTACGGACGGGATATGAGCTATGGCCTCTTGTCTGTATTGGGAAGAAGTTATGATACTACTATTACAAGCGCAATCGGAAAGTTGTATTTCCAGGGAGCCCAGTACAATTTGCAAGATGATTCTGTAAGAATTATCGCTAGAAATATTTGGGCAGAGTCCTATAAATCTATTGGCAATATCAATAACCTGCTTGCCAATATGGATAGCCATAAACAATTGTTTACAGGCACCAATTACAATACAATAAAAGGAGAAGCCTTAGGACTGAGGGCGTTTTTACACTTCGAATTGTTGCGGTTGTTTGCTCCTTCTCCGGCTGCGGCAGGGTTTACGGTTGCAGCCATTCCCTACATGACCAAAATTAGTCCCTATAAAGTTGTTTCCGCAACAACAGGAGCGGTGCTGGATTCATGTATAGCTGATCTAAAAGTATCAGAAAGCCTGTTGAGTGAATCTAATCTCAAAACATACCGTTTTACAATTTGGGCTACAAGAGGTTTGCTGGCCAGGATCTATTTATATAAAGGGGATAAGGAGCATGCATTATCATATGCACGGGCATTGATCAATAGTCGCAAGTTCCCTTTAGCTGATGGTAATAGTGATCTAATGTTTAGTAAGGAGCATTTGTTTTCTCTATATACATCTCAGAATAATATCACCAATTTATATCCAACCGTTTTCAATCCCGATTTATCCCTGGGCTTTTCGCCAGGCAATCAAACTTCCTTGTTTGTAGCGGGAAGCGGTCTTTCCTCTGACTGGAGAAAATCCTTTGTGGATCCTAAGACTGGGACTGCAATAGGTAATACAATTGCCCCCCGTAAATTTTATAACAATTCCACTTCACCCAATAATGCTAATACGGCAACTCCATTGATCAGGGTGACGGAGATGTATTATATAGCGGCTGAGTGTGCTGCAGACAATAATGACATTGTTTATGCTACTGACCTGTTAGATTCAGTAAGGTGGCACCGCAATGTGAAAAAAGATTTGACGGCAAACTTGAGCACTGATAGTCTTAATACGGAGATCAGGAAAGAATATCAAAAAGAGTTTTTAGGTGAAGGGCAAATGTTCTTCTTCTACAAGCGTAAAAACCAACCGTTCGCTTCCCTGCCCTATACGAGAGTGCCATTAGTGGCTGGAGCAACCTATGTCTTTGAAAAGCCTGAGTAAGCAAAGCTGCCAGGTTAAAAGAAATTAATAAACACATTGTATAGCATAAATGATCCGTATGTTTCTCTGCAATAAAAAATTAAAAAGTAAGCCTCTTTTTTTCTCCGCTCTGACCAGGTGTTACCTGTTGTTGCTCCCATTAGTGCTTGTGTTTGTTCAAGCCGGGGCACAGGAGCGAACCATTGAGGTACTTAATGGTGTAGTTAAAAGCGAAAGGGGTGAAATACTGACTGGGGCTACTGTGGTGGTTCGGAATACCAAGTTGGCTACCAGTACTGGTAAAGATGGTTCTTTTGTTTTGAAGAACGTTCCCTCCAATGCCACCTTAAGAGTTTCTTTCGTAGGTCACACGGCTAAAGAGGTTAAGCTGAAGGATGGGCAACGTTCAATAGAAATATTGTTGAGTTCTAATTCCAATACATTAGCCGATGTTGTGGTCAACACTGGATTGTATAGACGTCCTACGGGGAACTTTACCGGTGCCGCAAAAAGCTTCAGCGGCGAACAACTGAAGTCCGTAAACCCTGCGAATGTATTGCAAGCCTTAGCTGTTGTAGAGCCAGCGTTACGCATCGTTGAAAACAATGCCATGGGTAACGATCCCAATCAATTGCCCATCATACAGTTGAGGGGCCAGAATAACCTGCCTGTATCCTCACAAGGGACATTGGAGGGCGCTACTCCTGTTTCAAATGGCGATATGATGTCGAGCTACCTTCTGAATCCCAACCAGCCATTGATCATTCTTGATGGATTTCAAACCACATTGCAGGCTATTAATGATATGGATATCAACCGCATTGCCAGCATTACGGTGTTGAAAGACGCTGCTGCTACTGTGGCATATGGTTCAAAAGCAGCCAATGGCGTTATTGTGGTTGAAACGAAACAGCCCTTATCTGGGAAGATGAGGATTTCTTATGGCATTAATGCAAGTGTTGAATTACCTGATCTATCATCTTATCATTTGATGGATGCAAAACAATTCTTAGAAGCCCAGCGCCTTGCCGGAATTTATGGCGATCCCGCTAATCACTATAATGATGTGGCACTTAAACAATGGTATGACTATCGATTGCAGCAGGTGCAAAGCGGTGTCAATACTTATTGGTTATCTCAGCCACTTAGAACAGGTTATGCATTGAATCATAGCTTAAACTTAGAAGGAGGCACAGGTAACATACGTCATAGCCTGTCATTAAATTATGGTTCTAACAATGGGGTCATGAAAGGATCTGGCCGAACTTCTTATGGTCTGAATTATAATCTTACTTATGTTTTTAAAAATATCCGGTTTTCAAATGTTACCTCAGTAAGCTCAGGCCGTGGTGATAATTCTCCATGGGGCAGTTTTTCTGAGTATGCAAAACAATACCCATATTTCAGGCCGTATAATTCGGAAGGGCAACTGAATAAAATATTTGAGCCTTCTGCAGCAGAACTAGGTATTGCCTTGGCTGCGCCAGGCGGAATTATTACGAATGCCATGTATAATTCCACTTTAAATGTAGTTGATTATTCGAATTATTTGTCTTATTCCAATGCTACCAATTTTGATTGGAATGTGACCAGGGATTTAAGATTGAAAGCCAATGTCCGACTTTCCAATAATTTGCCAGAAGGCGAACAATTTTTACCAGCGGATCATACTGTTTTTGTAAAAAGTGTTACCAGCCGTTTTGTAGACCTGGGTTCTTATTCTCAAATGAAAGGTAAAAACACTTCCGTGGATGGCCGAATCAGCCTGGATTATAATAAGCGTTTTGGCCGTCATACTATTTATTCTGCCCTGGGTTTTTCCGCCCAGCAGACCAATAGTACATCCACTACTGTAAAGACAACGGGCATTCCTAACGACTTCCTGGGTGATTTGGGATTGGCCAATGGTTATGGCTTAAATTATAAGCCAACAAGCCTGGTCAATAATACCCGTAGTGTTTCCCAGTTTCTGAGTGTGAGTTACAATTACAATGACCGTTATACAGCTGAGGCAACTTTGAATTCCAGCGGCTCATCCCAATTTGGATCCAATAACCGATTTGCACCTTTCTGGGCAGGCGGTATTGCCTGGAATGTTGATAAAGAAAAGTTCTTTAAAAGGAATTTTATTATTCAACAGTTGAGACTTAAGGCAAATACAGGGGTTACGGGTAACCAGAATTTTGCAGCTTCCATGGCACAACCATTTTACAATTATAATACACAAAACAACTACCGCTTACAGTTGGGAAGTACCATAAACACCTATGCCAACCCCAATTTAAAATGGCAACAGACGCTTAAGAACAATCTGAGTGTACAGATGTCTTTGTTGAATGAACATGTAATGGTCGGGGCTGATTTTTACCTGGAAAAAACAAACAGCCTGATCTTACCACTTGACGTAGCGCCATCAACAGGTTTTGATTCTTACCAGGATAATTTAGGGGCTGTTGAAAACAGGGGATACGAAGTATCTCTAGGTTTACCCATCATTCGCAACCGGGCAAAAAACATTTTCTGGTCATTGTCCTTTAATACCGGAAGCTATGAAAATGTTATTACAAAGCTTTCACCTGCAATAGAAGCCTATAACAAGGAAAATGACAAAATAGATAATTCTGAAGAAGGTAAGAAGAAACAACAGAAACCATTACCGCGCTTTGTTGTTGGACAGGCCATGAATACCATCTGGGCTGTACGTTCGCTAGGTATAGACCCGGCTACTGGTAAGGAAGTTTTCCTGAAACTGGATGGCAGCAAGACTTTCAATTGGGATCCGAATGACAAATTCCCGGTAGCTGTTGGAGACAGCAAGTTTAAAGGAATGATCGGGTCTAATTTGACTTTAAAATCATTCACTTTCAATTTTAACCTTGCTTACCAATTGGGAGGTTACAAGTATAATCAAACCCTGGCCGATAAAATTGAGAATGTAAATCTGAATTTAACCAATGCAGATAGCAGGGTTTTAACGGACAGGTGGAAAAAGCCTGGTGATGTATCATCTTATAAGGCGTTGGTTACTGATGGCGGAGGAAATACACTATTAATGACACAGGCCACATCCCGTTTTGTGCAGCGTGATAACTTCATTGACGCATCTAGTGTTACAGTAGGATACAACTTCCCAGCCAATTTAAAATGGGTAAGACTATTGAAGTTGTCGACTCCTAAAATATTTATTACACAGAACCAGGTATTCCGTTTGGGAACTATTGAGGCTGAAAGGGGAACAGCTTATCCCTTTACCCGCCGATTCAATTTTGGTTTATCATCTACTTTTTAATGTCTGAATATGATCAAAAGGAATTTTAATACAACCTCATTTCAAAACAAAGCTATTAGCCGTCATCTTTTAGTGGTGACGATAGGAGTTCTTTTGCTGATGCCTGGACTTACAGGATGTAAAAAATTCCTGGATATTCCCCCGAAAGACCGTGTACCTCAATCCATTCTGTTCAATGATGAACAAGGGTTTAAAGATGCCATGATTGGTGTTTACCTGGCTTTGGATAAGCCTAAGAGCGGAGGTGGGTCGTTTGGGATGTATACCCAAAATCTGTCGATGGGCATGCTTTCCGCATTGGCCTATAATTATGACAGTACAGCATCTTCTGCTAACATAGGTAATGCAACATTTTACAATACTGTTGTACGGTATATCTATGCTGATGCAACAGTAAAGGCTGAGATCGCAGGCATTTGGGGCGGCATGTATAATACAATTGCTAACATCAATAACCTTTTAAGCCAGATCGATGGGAAAAAGCAGGTGTTTAGCGGGGATAATTATTATCGTGTAAAAGGCGAAGCTATTGGAGGCAGGGCACTGCTGCATTTAGATCTGCTGCGCATGTTTGGGCCATTGCCTGCGACAGGTGCCAATTTAAAAGCAATTCCATATGTGCGGAGGTATGATATACGTTCAACGCGCCTATCTACTTTGAACGAGGCCCTGGACTCCTGTATCCATGATCTGAATGAGGCGAAAAGCCTTTTGGCCCAAACAGATACATCCGCAATTTTACAGGGCGCACATGACCTGTTTGCAGCTTATACTCAAAACCATATTAATTACTGGACAGTAGAAGCCTTATTGGCAAGGGCACATTTGTATAAAGGCAATATGGATAGCGCCAATTATTATGCTTCGGCTGTTATAGGAAGCAATAAATTTCCTTTGATCAGTTCAAACGTTGCCGCGGCCAATCCTGCAGACCGCCTGTTTTCGCAAGAGGTACTCTTTTCTGTTTATTCAGCTAATGTAAAAAATTATAACGCAGTGTTTCCGGTACAGAGTTCTGGACAGCCCCTTATGTTCAGAAAAACTACTAAAAATGCATTGTTCACAACCGGAAGCGGGAGTGTAAATGATTACCGTTATACTTCCTGGTTCAATGTAAACCAGACGTTCACTAAATATACCCAGGATGATAACCTGACTTATCATCTTCAAAATAATGTGCCAGTAGTAAGGGTTTCGGAAATGTATTACATAGCTGCAGAAGCTGCCAATTCCAAAGGTGATATCAATACCGGCGTTACTATGCTGAACAAGGTTCGCCAGGGACGTGGCCTGAATGCACTGAATGCAAATGGGATCAGTACAACCGATAGTGTTTCAACAGAAATCATGAAAGAGTATCAGAAAGAATTCCTCCAGGAAGGACAAACCTTTTTTTATTACAAGCGGTTGAATAAAGACTTAAGTAAGGTTACATCCTCAACGGTAGCTATACCTGCCAACGTATATGTTTTCCCGTTACCTGATAAAGAGTTAGAATATAATCATTGATCGATTTACCATTATTACGATGTTTAAAATATTTGATATGAAAAAATGGACTGGCTTTGTTTTGGTTGTTGCTGTACTTACAACCTTTTGGGCCTGCAAACCTGACGCACCATTACAATTCAACTCACCAGATGGTATTTATTTTAATGCGGCTAGCGATAGCATCTATTACACATTTGCCAAATATCCAAACAGGGTTGTGGATACGGTGAAGGTTCCAGTAAATGTTTTGGGAAAGCCATCAGATCAAGAACGTGAGATCATTGTAACGCCCCTTGCTGGAAGTGATGCCAAAGCAGTGGAGAACAAGCATTACAAACTACTACCTCCTTATAAGATTCCTGCTAACAGTACAACTGCCTTGATACCTGTAGTTGTGTATAGAACCAGTGATCTGGACAATGAAGCGGCAGTATTGAAACTTGAATTAAAAGAGAACTCCCATTTTGAAGTAGGGATTAAAGCCAAGTCAACCATTAAGGTAAAAGTGGGTTACCTGCAGAAGCCCCCTAGCTGGGGAGATCCATCCGGAATTCTCTGGGCTGGTTATAGTGACAACTTTGGCACCTGGACCAAAACAAAGTATAAATTGATCCTTGATGCATTATACAGTCCATCGGCTGATACGACCATAACCGAGTTTCCGATCAGCCGTTTTGGAACGATTCCTGCAGCCTACACGCAGTATCTGCAGATCGTGAAAAATTATATCCGCACCAATTATCCCGGTAACTACAACAATGGTGTAGGTGCCACATTGCGTGATCCGGATGTGCCGAATAATCCTTACATCCAGGTAGGGAAAGCGAATTATTAAAATAACCATGTTGGCCAAAAAATTAATTCCCGAACAAAAGAATATGAAAAAGTTTTTAATACCCGTAAGCCTTTATTTATTGATCTTGCTTGGCTTGAGTGCCTGTATTAAGGATAAGGGCAATTATGATTATATAGAAGCCAATGCCATCACCATAACAACGGATATGGCGAAGGTAGATCCGTTGGTTGTTATCAATAATGATTCGGTGGTGATCAGGCAGAATGACAGCCTTAAGATCGACATCCTGTTGACGCAAACTGCCCAGGTCAGCGATGATCTGTCTTACCAATGGTTCATTACACAAACAGCAGCCAGCTTTAGTAATCCTGTACAGTATGTTATCGGGACAGAAAAACAATTGCGTGCAAAAATACTCCTGTCTCCTAATTTGTATCGATTGGTGGTAAAAGTAACAGATAATAAAACGGGTGTGTCATTTTATAAGTTTTATAATCTCAATGTGGATACCCCACCCTGGGGCGGTGAAGGTTGGTTGGTTTTGCAGGATCAGACTGCGCAAGGTGGTTGTGATTTCTCGATCATTACAACCCGTGATGGTGTAGCAAGAGGAACTGTTTATTCCAATTTGTATTCACTTGCGAATGCTCATAAGCTTCCAGAAGGTATAAATAAGATTGCCGTAATGAACTATGGCAATCAGCTCCGGATCCAAAAAGTTGCTTTCTATTCTCCAAATGAAGGCATCCAGGTTCGTTCCGTTGATTATTGGGATTCCAGCAATCACGAAGGGTGGTTTTTTGTTCCACCTTCTCCCATAAATATACAGTCCAATGCTGTGGGCACAATTGCCGGTCAGTATGAAGTGTTAATTAACAATGGACTACTCTATGTTCAGGCTGTAAATCTCAGTACCATTAAAACACCCCCTATTAAATTTGGTGCGCCCCTGTTAGGCTCATGGCCATCATTAAGTCCGTATTTTATGTTTAACGCTAACGGTGGTTATTGTACGTTTTATGATAAGGTGAATAAGTGCTTTTTGCATATCAATATGAGCAATAATACACTTGTTCCCAGTCTACCAGACAACCCTAACCAGCACTGGGCAGCTTATAGTGGGGCAGCGGCAAATTTGCATCCGTTAACTGGCAAGGGTTATGATCTGAACAATATTGGTCGTGATCTGATTTACAGTGAAAATGCGCAAATGACAGAAGGCGCGGTAGTAAATCCAATCTATTATTGTATATTCCGTAATTCGGCGAAAGATTCAACTTTTTTATACCAATTCACTTCCAATTCAACTGGCATTAAAAATGATAATTCAACAGGTCGATATTATTTGAAAGATGCCGCAACGCACGTGCCCGGTATTAATAGTGCTTCGCTTTTTGCTGTGCCAGCATTCTCAACATCAGCAGTCAGCAACGTGCTTTACTATGTGCCAGGAGGAAACGCCAACCAGATCTATGTATGTAATCCAAGTTATACGGGTACCATGCCTGCTACTACTACCGCACATTCGGGATATAGCTTCCCGGCTGGAACTATTATTAAAGCAATGAAAGTTTTCAAATCAGGTTTCAATGCTACTAATGTGCCTAATACTGAAGGCAAGGTTTTAGTGGTGGCTACCGATGAAACCGTCAATGGTAATGGGCATAACGTATATTTCTTTAAAATGACAAATACGGGAGAGTTTGACAATACAGCGACTCCCCAGGTTTATACCGGTTTTGATAAGATCCTCGATATCGCCTTCAAAAAAGGTTTAGGTTCTTAAAATTCAATTTTCTTTATTATCTATTTCTGATTGCGAGTCCGCTTCTGACAATGAAGCGGACTTTTTTATATAAAATTTTTATAAAAGCCAGTCTGGGCGCGGGTTTTGGCTGCTTAACAATTTGATCGTCTATACTTAACAATTTCGTCATTTGCTTTTGCCAATTGGTACATTTTCACATAGGAACCGCCGGGGTTTAGTGTAGTTTTAAAGGCATTTTTTTAACCCGAAGATTTTATTGAAAAAGAAAAATAATATGTTGTCAAAAAGAAGTTTTTTCTCCTTGTTTGCAGGCATGCTAACGGTTTCTGTTATGGCGCAGGATACAGCTTCAATTAAGAAGCCTGAAGTGTCAAAATTGAAATCCTATGGTGAAGTTGTGACGGCAAAAGCTGTAAGTAGCCAAGGTTTGTTTACCATTCACAAGGTAGATGATAAATATTACTTTGAAATCCCGGATTCATTACTGAACAGAGAGTTTTTATTTACCACTCGATTGTCTAAAGTTGCAACGGGCAGCCCACTGTTTGGTGGTGAGCTAATGAACGGAATGATCGTATCATTCGAAAAAGCTCCAAATGATAAATTATTTGTGCGTGCGGTAACCAGTGTAGCAGTATGTGATACATCAGATGCACTTTATCGTGCTGTAAAAAATGCAACGGTTGATCCTATTATTATGGTACTCGATGTAAAAGCACGTGGGACTGATAATAAATCATCTGTTATTGATGTTACTGACTTCTACCTTAAAGAAAACCTGATTTCGGGTTTCGGTGCTGAAGCTAAAAAAATAATGAGAACAGGATCGCCTGCTGCTGACAGATCATTTATCTTGTCAATGGATGCCTATCCTCAAAACATTGAGATTAAATCAATGAAAACTTATAGCATGGGTGGTGGTGCTCCAAAAGAGGGTGAATCAGCTCCTGCTACATCTAGTGTTGGGGTTACATTTGAAATTAGTAACTCAGTATCGGTGTTGCCTAAGACTCCAATGGAGGCTCAGGTATATGATCCTCGGGTAGGTTTCTTCTCTGATAGTTATCAAGTGTTCTCTGATGCACAGCAACGTGTAGAAGAAAAACGTTTCATTGTACGCAACAGACTGGAAGTTAAGCCTGAAGATTTGGAGCGTTACAAAGCTGGAGAGCTTGTGGAGCCTAAGGAGCCTTTGGTATACTATGTTGATCCTGCGACTCCTAAGCAATGGCGTAAATATATCATTGCTGGGATTAATGATTGGAATGAAGCATTTAAAGCAGCTGGCTTTAAAAATGCCATCATTGGTAAAGAATGGCCTGAGAATGATTCTACGATGAGTTTGGAAGATGCACGTTGCAGAGTAGTGCGTTATTTTCCTGCTTTAACTCCTTTTTCTTACGGACCTAAATTGAATGATCCACGTACCGGTGAAATTTTGCAATCATATATAGGTTGGTCACATAGTCAAATTAAAACCTTGCATGATTGGTACATGGTACAAGCTGGTGCAGTAGATACAGAAGGAAGAACCATGAAATTCAATGATGAGTTAATGGGTGCATTAATACGTGCCGATATTAGCCGCACAGTAGGTTTTACGCTTGGTTTAAAGGAAAATTTGGGTAGCAGCTCAACTATTCCGGTTGAAAAATTAAGAGATAAAAATTGGCTGGCAAATCATCCGTTTAACCACTCTATAATGGACTACAACCATTACAACTACGTAGCTCAACCTGCTGATCTGGTTTCGCGTAAGGGGTTGATTCCTCAAATAGGTGAGTACGATAAATGGGCGATCAAATGGGCTTATGCCTATACTGGTGCTAAAGATTTTGAAACCGATAAAAAAATTCGTTTGAAGTGGATCACTGATAATGTAAAATCAGGTTCAAAATTAATCTATATGGGAGATCAGGGCGGAAATCCAAGTGATCCTATTAATCCATCAGCGCAATGGGAAGATTTGAGTAATGATGGTGTTAAAGCAAGTGAGTATGGCGTTAAAAATTTAAAAATAGCAATGGCCAACCTGCTTAAATGGACCAAGACCGAAAATGGCACTTATTATACTACATCAGACCTGTATTATACTATATGTGATCAGTTTTCTTTTCTTATTCGTCAAGCTTATTCACAAATAGGTGGAGTTCGTGAAAACGTTGCTAATATAGGACAAGAAGGCGAAGTTTATGCACCGGTTCCTAAAGCGACTCAAAGAGCGGCGGTAGCATTTTTAAATAAAGAAGTGTTTAATACGCCTACCTGGTTATTTGATCCGAATGTATTGAATAAGTGGGCAAAGCCTGCCAAAAAAGAGCACTATCAAAGATTCCAGGATAATACCCTTATGTACGTAATTAATGAGAAACGTCTGTTAAGGATGCATACTGCTGAGATGCGTTTTGGTAAAGAGAAAACGTATACAGTTGATGAATTCATGACTGACTTGAATAAGGGTCTTTTTGCTGAATTGCAAACCCGCCAATCTGTTGATAGTTATAAACGCTTTATACAAAAACAGGCTGTAGGCTACATGCTTCAAATTGCACAAGCGGGTGATAAACTTCCTGATGGGAAAACTGATGATTTAACTACTACTGATGTTCCTGTAGTGATGCGCTCTCACTTAAATAAAATTTTGGCTCAATGTAAAGCAGCTATTCCAGCGTACACAGATCCGATAATGGTTGCACACCTTAAATATATGTCGCAAAAAATCGATAATTATTTAAACCCAAAGAATTAGATTTTTTAGAACGATAAAAAGCTAGGTAATGAAGCTAAAAATAATGTTTATAGTGATGTTGGGTCTGTGCAGTAGTCTGCTGATGGCTCAACGCAAAAAGGTTCAGCAACCTGTGGTTAAAGCCGATACGGTAAAAAAAGCCACTTCGCCGTTAAGTACCATCATCACAAAGAATACAGAGAGCAAAATAGGGTTAATCAGTATTCATAAGACTGGTGACAAGTATTATTTCGAAATCCCTGATTCGATCTTAAAAAGAGAGTTATTGGTAACCAACTGGTTGGTACAAGTGCCTGGTGGTAGTCCAAAGTTTGGTGGTGAGAAAATGGACCAAAAAGTGATCTGTTTTGAAAAAGGATTGAATAATAAGCTGATGTTGCGCGTGGTAGATGTCTTTACCAAGGCCGACTCAAGCAATGCCATTTCAAAAGCCGTTGAAAATTCAAATGTTAACCCTATCGCTACGCTTTATGATATCAAGGCAAGAGGTGAAAGCGGTAAAAGCTCAATCATTGATGCGACAGATTTTCTGAAAAATGAAAATTCTTTCACAATGATAGGCGCAGAGGTTAAAAGCAAGTTGGGACTTAGTTCACTTGCTGCAGATAGAAGCTGGGTGAAAAGTGTAGCTGCGTATCCCATTAATGTTGAATTAAGAATGGTACGTACCTATGGAGCTTCTGGTGCACCGTCAAAAGACCGGAGTGGCCGTGAAATTCCTGCAATGGAAGCGGCTAGAATCGCAGGAGCAGTAACGCTTGAGGTATCAACTTCTATTTTACTAATGCCGGAAAAGCCAATGATGGGACGCCATTTCGATATGCGCGTTGGCTACTTTGCTGATAATGCTGGCTATATTCCAATATCTGATGATCAACAAGCAATTGAAAGTAAAACTTTTATTGTTCGTTATCGTCTGGAGCCTAAAGCTGAGGATATGGAAAAATACAAAAGAGGTGAATTGGTTGAGCCAAAACAACAAATTGTGTATTACATCGATCCAGCTACTCCTAAACAATGGCGTCCGTACCTGATTGCAGGTATTAACGACTGGAATGTAGCATTTGAAGCTGCTGGTTTCAAAAATGCCATTATTGGAAAAGAATGGCCTGAAAATGATACCACCATGAGCCTGGAAGATAAACGTTATAAAGTGTTGCGCTATTTGCCTTCAGATGTTCCGAATGCATATGGTCCGAATATCCACGACCCAAGAAGTGGAGAGATTTTAGAAGGTTACATTGGTTGGTACCACAACGTAATGACCCTGGTGCATGATTGGTACATGATCCAGGCAGGTCCAAATGATCCAAGAGCTCGTACTATGAAATTTAGCGATGAGTTAATGGGTGAGTTGATCCGTTTTGTATCCTCGCACGAAGTAGGCCATACTTTGGGTTTGCGCCACAATATGGGTAGCAGCAGTTTAACACCTGTTGAGAAATTAAGAGACAAAGAATGGGTTGAAAAACATGGTCACTGTAACTCAATTATGGACTATGCCCGTTTCAACTATGTTGCTCAGCCAGAGGATAAGATCGGCCCTGCCGGTATTATGCCACGTATCAATGATTATGATAAATGGGCCATTAAATGGGGTTACACCTACATTGACGCCAAAGATGACGAAGAGGATAAAAAAATTGTATCAAAGTGGATTGTTGACAGTTTAGCAGCCAATCCGAGATTATGGTTTGGTGGTGAAGGAATGAATCATGATGGACGTTGTCAAACTGAAGACATGGGTGATAACAGCATGAAGGCCAGTGAATACGGTATTAAAAATTTGAAATACGTAATGGCTCACCTTCCTGAATGGACTAAGGAGGAAAATGATTTAAATAAAAATCTAACCCAAATGTACCTTCAGACTGTAACTCAATACAGACGCTACATTCAACACGTTGTTGGAAACGTAGCCAGCACTTACGAAACCATTAAAACTCCTGACCAAGCCGGTGATTGTTATGCTCCTGCTCCAAGGGAAACACAAAAGGAAGCGGTGGCTTTTCTAAACAAACAGGTTTTTGAAACCCCACATTGGTTACTGGATGAAAAGTTGCTCAATAAAATTGGCAGCCCTGCCCGTACCGGCGCTGTTAGTACGGTTCAAGAAAGTACGATTATGCAGTTGACAAGTGATAGGGTGTTCAATACCTTAAACATGGCGGAACAGCGTTTCGGTAAAGGAAAGACCTATTCAATGGTTGAGTATTTATCGGATTTAAAATCGGGCATTTTCAGCGAATTAAAAACCAATAAACCGATCGAAATTTTCCGTCGTGACGTACAGAAGTTTTATATCCAGGGGCTTTTTAGAGCATTGGAAGAATCTGAAAAAGGAAACAATGTCATTGGATTTTTAAGCTTTGCGAATGCAGCGGAAGAGACACCGGTAACTGTGGGTACTGACGTTGGTCCCATATTGCGTATGCATTTGGAGGCTTTACGTAAAGAGATTTTAACTGCTGTTCCAACTATAAAAGATAAAGACTCAAAAGAGCATTTGTTGTTTGTAGCTGAGCGGATTAAAAAAGCTTTAAAATAATCCTCCAATAAACCTTGATTAATGCCCGGTCTAACGGCCGGGCATTAATCAAATCCAGGAAAAGAAATATTATGAAGAAATTGTTGGCGTTCCTGCTGTTGTTCAAGTTGAGTATAGCTGGAGCTAGTGCGGATTCAATTAAAACAACCATAAACTGTACGATTCATGGTCTTAAAAAGGAAGGTGGTTTAAATGAGCTTCCCAGCGGTTTATTCTTATACGAATTAAAAAATGGTGAGGCGGTAAGTTTAGGTTTTCAACGTCCTGATGCACAAGGTAATTGTTCATTTGACTTGGATGTAAAAGAAGGCGTTTACTTTTTCAAAAAAGCGGGTGGACATGGTCTGGATTTTAAGTACACCATTTATATTAAGGCTGGAGAGCAAAAGAAAGTTGATTTTTATTTAGGTAATCTATCTATTGATTATGATAGCTGTGTCATAACTAAGCCGAACGTTGAAACTAAATGTTTACAAGCTTGGTTAGAGGCAATGAATAAGTACAAAAAAGAGACAATGCAAATTCCGTTAGGCAATTCTCTGGTTAAAAAATATGGGCAGTTTCAAAAAATTACAGCTTCATTTTTAGCTTCAAATAAAACTGCTAACACTTTTTTTAATGCATGGTTGGCTGATAAAGTTTATACTGATTTACAATATGTAAGAGCAGCAAGCTATTTCCGGTTTGGTAGGGTAAATACTAGGTATGATAGCAGCGCAGCTGTTCAATCATTCTACAAACCGCTTTACAATCAAAAAATTATTAATGATGCCCGATCGCTACGTTCAGAGCATGGTATGGAACTACTTGATTATACTTTTGGTTACTGGAAAGTAAATGAAGGGAGTAGTCAAGAGAAGGTAGTTGCTAACTATTTTTCTCCGGAGAATGCCTCAAAAATCAGCAATAGCACGGTTAAAGTTGCTTTCTTATTGCATAAAATGCCCGGTATAAAAAAATACGAGGATTTTGTAAAGTATGTTCAGCCTAACAAAAATCTTTTTGTAACTGAAAAACAGAAAGCCGCATATAGTAAGGCTTATAATGACTTGGGGCCGTTTGCAAAAGGTAACTTGGGTTACAATTTTGAGCTGAAAGACATTAATGATAAAACTTACACTTTGGCCGGCTTTAAAGGTAAAGTGGTGGTAATAGACATGTGGGCCATGTGGTGTGCGCCTTGCTTAGCCGAAAAACCTGTGATGGAAAAAATTGCAGAAAGCTATCATGACAGGAATGATATTGTTTTTGTGGGCGTATCAACTGACGGTTTAAGTAAAAAAGAAGTTTGGAAAGCCTTTGTTAAAAAACGCGGCTTTACCAGCATTGAACTTTTGTCAAACCATACTGAGTCCATTCAAAAGTATTATATGATTGAAGGTATTCCCCGTTTTCTGATCTTTGACAAAGAAGGTAAAATTGTAACTGTTGACGCTCCCCGACCTTCTGATCCTGCATTTAAAAAATTGATTGATCAAACGCTTGGGTTAAAATAAGCTTGTATGAAATTAAGCTCAAAATATTTGTTGCTTCATATACTTTTCCTCTTTGTTGTGATGGCAGCAAAGGCTGAGGCTGGTTTGGGTATGCTGTATGGTTCGATTGAAGGAAAGGTTTTTACACAAATTACTTTTTGGAAGTTAAAAGAAGGAAAAGCCGAAAGGGTTGCTTCTTATTCCACTGATCCTGCTAATAGAAAGTTTTGTTTTTGGGTGCCCGTTGATGAAACAGCTCAGTACAAGCTGGATGTTGCATTGATGAAACAAGGCCACCGCAGACTGGAAATAGATAAAAGTGCTAGTTATTCCCTGCAAATGAAAGCGGGGCAAAATATTGCCGTTAACATCAACCCGGCTTTTTGGGATGGAAGCCGAGGTTTCACTGTGAAGCCAACTGGAAGTAATGCCGGTTATACAACTGTAAGCGGAACACTTACCAATATGTTTGGAGGAGGTGAAATGTCTATCAATAAAGTTGTTGATGGCGACCAGGTAAAGGTTGCCTCCTATTCAATAGCGAAAGGGCAAAACCGCTTTTATTTAGCATTTCCTGTAGGACAAGAGGGCTTGTATACCATTTCAACTTTGCGTTGGCAGCAACGTCTTTACCTGAAGCCGGGTGAAGATCTTCAATTGGATGCTGATTCCAAAAAAGGAGCTTATACTTTAATCAAAGGTTCTCCAGAAAGTCAATTACTTTCAAAATGGCAGCAATTGATTACGCCTATTACTTCTTATGGTTACTACTTTCCTTTTTCGGGCTTAGCCGACACAGTAAACTTAGATCAATACATTGAAACATACCAAAAGTTGCAACCGGAAATTGCCAGGTTTAAATTATCTGCAAAGAGCCCAAATCAAAGGTTCAATGAATTGTTTCAACAGGCGATGGATATTGACATCGAGTATGCGCCAATCCGTTACCTATATATCTATACATCTAAAAGAAACTGGCGGGATTTTGTAGATGGCGGTAAAAATTTTCTGAATGTACCTTCTTATTATAAGCAATTCATCCAAAATAATAAGTTCAGAAACGCGAAGATGACCCAAATTCCGGAAGCGAAAGATTATATACGCTTGTATGGGATGTTGCATCTGGCAATTACCCAACCCGGAGCCATAAAGGATATCAGTAGGGTTGAAAAGTTAAAACTGATGATGAGCCTGGCTGCCAATGACACCTTAAAGAGGTATGTTTTAAAAGATATGCTGGAAACAATTACGATCAATAACCTGAGCGAGTTTAAAGCAACTTTTGAACCTTACAAAAAATATGCAAATGCTGGTCCGGCCAAGCAAACATATCAATCCGTATTATCTCAATTCATTGGTGATACGGCTTATATCGGCAAGTCTTCCTATAATTTCAGTTTGCCTGATACCAATGGTAAAATGGTGTCCATGAAAGATTTTAAGGGTAAGGTTGTGTTTATCGATGTATGGGCCACATGGTGCGGACCTTGCAAGGCTCAGATCCCTTTCCTTAAGGAAATAGAAGAGGAATACAAGGACAACAAGGATATCGTATTTGTGGCTATTTCACTTGACAGAGAAAAAGACAAACAGAAGTGGCTCAATTTCATACAAAAAGAGAATTTACACGGCCTGCATTTATTGGATGATGCGGGCAAGGCTTTTGCCATGAAATACGAGATAAGAGCAATACCAAGGTTTTTATTAATCGATAAAAAGGGAAAATGGATAGAAGTGCGTTGTCCACTTCCCGAGGATAAAGCCAATTTGAAAAAATACATAGAAGATGCTTTGAAAGGATCATATTAATTATAAAATAGAATTATTAGAGTGGATATAGATTGACAGTAAGTAATTTTTTACAAATACAAGGAACATAGTGTATTCAGGCAGTGAGATGATTGGAACTGTAAAAAATAGCCGCACATTTAAAATCAATATTCATCCCTATGAATAGTACATCAATTAAAAACTTGAAACGAAAAGACGGTTTTTCCGGAGAAAAACAAATCAATATCCCTGATTCAGTACTGAACAGGCTGATTGGAAAACAAGTTTTTCTTCATTCTCTATTCATAACGCATATTGGGTATTTCCCGAATGCTCAATATCATTTCAGGGAAAGGATGCTTGGGTGTAATGATTATATCCTGCTTTATTCCCTTTCTGGGAAAGGGTATATTGAAAGCAAAAATGGGAGGTTTGCACTATTGTCTAACCAGTTCATCATTATTCCACCCAATGAGTTTCATCGTTACCAGTCAGATCTACAGGATCCCTGGAGTATTTACTGGGTTCATTTCAGCAGTAATCAATTGGAGCAACTTAAGCAGGAATTTAATGTTGACCAATTCTTTACTCCAACTGATTTACAATATGATGAACAGATCCTTGAAATATGGCAACAGATGTATGATAGCCTGGCCAGTGGGTATTCGGGCATAAGTATCAGGTATGCGAACCTGTGTTTATACCGTTTTCTTTGTTTCTTCTTTTTTCCCAATAAAAAATTCAAATCGGAAAAAAAGGAAGATCCTTTAGAAAGATCAATCCTGTACATGGAATCCAATATTGGTAAAAGGTTGCAAGTTGGGGAAATTGCAAGCTATATTCAATATTCGACTTCGCATTACACTGCACTCTTTAAGAAGAAAACCGGCATGACACCGATAGATTATTTCATCAAAATGAAAATGCGTTACGCTTGCCAGATGCTTGTTCAAGACAAATTAAAAATAAAAGATATTGCCTTAAGGGCTGGTTATGATGATCCCTACTTTTTTTCCAAGCTCTTTAAACAGGTAACAGGTAAGTCACCGAAAGAGTACAGGCAAGTGCAATACGCAGGTTATATTCATGCAGCCTGAAGCCGGCCTGTAAGTGTGCAGTGGGACTTGGTTCAGTTTTTAAAAAAATGATCGTTTAATAAAATAATTATGAAAAATCTATTTGCAGTTTTTGTTTTCACCCTTGTTACTCATTTTTCTTTTGGACAGGTAAAAGACCCGGTTCAGTGGGCTTTTACTGCCAAGAAGCTCAATACTACGACCTATGAGGTGCATCTTACGGCTACCATTGATAATGGTTGGCACCTCTATTCCCAGACAACACCAGAAGGTGGACCTTCTGCCACCACTATTGCCTTTACCAAAAACCCTTTACTCTCGCTTGATGGCGGTGTAAAAGAAGTAGGCAAGCTGGAGCAAAAGCATGAGGAATTATTTGGCGTGGATGTTAAGCAATTTTCCAATAAAGTGGACTTTGTGCAGGTTGTGAAACTCAAAGGTCCGGCTAAAACAGCATTGAAGGGGAATTTAGAATTTATGACCTGTAACAACCAGGAATGCCTGCCACCCAAAACACAAAAATTTTCCATCGCACTTAAGTAATCATTCATAAAGTAATGAAGAAACTAATTCGGTCTGCTTTAGCATTTTTCCTTGCCCTGATCGTCTTCAGGGCAGTGGCCAATGACTCTACTGATGTCAGGTTGCGCTTTGACCAGCAAAGGATCAATGAAAAAGAAGTATTGCTTTCCATCAAGGCGGCAGTCCCCAAAGGCATTAAGTTGTATGGCTTGCAAAAAGCGGAAACTGATGCCTTGTATTCATCGGTCAATTTTGATTCTTCCGCCCATAAATACCTGAAGGATCATGTGCAGGAGCAAGGCTCCCAGCACACAGAGCAGGACGCTTCTGTTGGCGCTGCCGTCAGCTATTTTACCGATTCGGTGCTGTGGCAGCAGGCGGTAAAAGCTGGTATAGAGGATAGTATAGTGCTGAAAGGTTCTGTCAATTATTTGTATCAGAAAGGGGAGGAGTATTTACCTGGAGAGCAGTCCTTTAAGTTTTATATTAATCCTGAAAAACCTGTGCAAAGCGGACAGGGAGCAGTTGAAGATAGATCCTTGCTGTGGATTTTTCTTACGGCTTTTGGTGGTGGTTTGCTGGCATTGATCACGCCTTGTGTGTACTCCATGATCCCTATTACAGTTTCCTTTTTTACCAAACGCAGTAAAACAAGAAGTGAAGGCATCAGAAATGCCCTTTATTATTCCTCTTCCATTGTTGCCATATTCACCCTGCTGGGTTTTCTGATCACCCTGATCTTTGGGCCTGCCGCACTGAATAACCTGGCAACCAACTGGGTGGCTAATTTAGTTTTCTTCTTCGTCTTTTTGCTTTTTGGGTTTTCGTTTTTGGGTGCATTTGAAATTGGGTTACCTGCTTCCTGGTCAACAAAGGCTGACAGCAAGGCTGGTATGGGCAGCTTTATGGGTATCTTCTTTATGGCCTTAACGCTGGTGGTTGTGTCCTTTTCATGCACTGGCCCTATTATCGGTAATTTATTGGTGCTGGCTGCAAAAGGAAATTACTATGGTCCCCTGGTGGGCATGTTTGGTTTTTCCCTGGCACTGGCGCTACCCTTTGCTTTATTTGCCTTCTTTCCCTCCAAACTCAATATGCTGGGCAAAGCAGGCGGCTGGCTCAATGCCGTAAAAGTAACACTTGGGTTCCTGGAGCTAGCCTTAGCACTCAAGTTCTTATCCAATGCGGACCTGGCCAAAGGCTGGAGGCTGCTGGACAGAGAAGTGTTTATCAGCTTGTGGATTGTGATCTTCGTGTTGCTCGGTATTTACCTCATTGGTAAACTCAAATTTCATCATGATGATGAACTTCCAAAAAATGATTTCGGTGTACCGTACTTAAGTGTAACAAGGCTTTGTTTTGCCATCACCGCTTTTGCTTTTTCTGTGTACATGATCCCCGGATTGTGGGGGGCTCCACTAAAAGGCATCAGTGCCTTCGTGCCACCCATGGGGACACAGGATTTTACAGCCTCTGTTGCTGGGGTATCCAATAAAGTTGGTGTCCATGAATCTGCTGCAGAAGCCGATTTGCCTCACCCGGTTAAGTATTATGACAAAATGCATGTGTATGAGCCAGAGGTAGTCACTAAATATGGGATGGTCACTTATTTCGATTACCATGAAGCATTGGAAGTGGCCAGGAAATTAAAAAAGCCATTAATGCTCGATTTCACCGGCATTAATTGTGTTAACTGCCGGAAGATGGAGGGACAGGTGTGGAGTGATCCCAAAGTCATGAAGCGTCTTAAAGAAGATTTTGTCATAGTGTCCTTATATGTGGATGTACACAACATTGAGCTTCCACCTTCAGAACAGTTTTATTCCAAAGCATTGGACAAGCAGGTAGAAACATTAGGCGATAAAAATGCAGATATGCAGGTAACGAAGTTTGGTGCTAACACACAGCCTTACTACTTCTTTGTGGATGGTAATGAACAAAAGCTTGCACCAGAGGGATATGGTTATGATCCATCTCTAGAAAAATTTATTAGCCTCCTTGATAAGGTCAAAGAGGAGTATCAAAAACGGAAGGGGTAATTTATTTCAGAAACATTCAATTTGTATTTAAGTGCGATCACATCAATTTTTATTTGTTCTTAGTTTTTTCTACACTCTTGCCTGCACGGCACAGAAAAGTTATGAGTGGAAGCAGGCTACATCAAACGGGTACACGTATAAGTATGTACTTGGGGATCCTATGCAAACCCGTTTTTATACGCTGAAGAATGGTTTATCGGTTATTCTTTCTGAAAATCACAAAGAGCCAAGGATTTCCATGCGCATACCTGTGCGAACAGGAAGCAATAATGATCCCAAGGATCATACAGGCCTGGCCCATTACCTGGAGCACCTGCTTTTTAAAGGAACTGATCAGTTTGGATCCCTAAATTGGGCAAAAGAAAAACCACTTCTGGACAAGATCGAAGGTTTGTATGAGCAGTATAACTCTACTACAGATGTTGCCAAAAGAAAGAATATTTATCACCAGATCGACAGTGTTTCAGGATTGGCAGCGAAGTTTGCCATAGCGGGAGAATATGACAATTTGATGAAATCGCTGGGTTCACAGGGAACCAATGCACATACCTGGGTAGAAGAAACGGTATATGATGAAGATATACCTTCCAATGCCATCGATAAATTGTTGGACATCCAGGCAGAAAGGTTCAGGAAACCTGTGTTCCGCATTTTCCACACTGAGTTGGAAGCTGTGTATGAAGAAAAAAACAGGGGCCTTGATAATGATGCCTGGAAAATCCAGGAGGCTATGCACTCACTGCTGTTTCCCACGCACAACTACGGGCAGCAAACTACAATTGGTACCATTGAACATTTAAAGAATCCATCATTGAAAGCCATCCAGCAGTATTATGACGCCTATTATGTGCCTAATAATATGGCTATCATCCTGGCTGGTGATTTTAATCCTGATCAACTCATTAAAAAGATAGATGCGGCCTTTGCTTATATGCAGCCACGGCCTGTTCAAGAATACCAGGGGCCAAGGGAAGCTCTGATCAAAGGCCCGGTTGTGAAAAATATTTATGGTCCTTCTGCTGAAACCATGCGACTGGTATACCGGGTGGGCAAAGCCAACTCGAGGGAAGCTGTATTGGCTTTACTGGCCTCTTCCATATTATCTAATGGAAATGCAGGGTTGTTGGATCTTAATATCAACAAACAGCAAAAAGCTTTAGGTGCAGGTGCTGGGATCAGGCAGTATAAAGATTATGGACTCTTTCAATTAGCGGCTTCTCCCAAGCAGGGGCAAACGCTGGAAGACGTGAAAGATTTGCTTCTGCAGCAGGTTGATATTTTAAGAAAAGGACAGTTTGATGAATCGTTGATCAAAGCTATTGTAGCCAACTATAAATTCAGCCAGTTAGAAGCTTTGGAAGATAATTCTTACCGTACAAGCGACCTGGTAGAAGGATTTATTCAAAGCCGTGGACAAGACTGGAATAAAGTAGTTGCCGTTCTTGACGAGATGGGTAAGGTTAGCAAAAAAGAGATCGTTGATTTTGCCAATGGTTTTTTTAAGGATGATAACTATGTTGTGATCTACAAAAGAAAAGGGGAAGATAAAAATAAAGTGAAAGTGGAGAAACCCGCTATTACTCCTGTAGAAACCAATGCGGGCAAAACTTCTGCTTATGTAAGTAATGTTCTAAAGGCTACTTTGCCTGCTACAAAACCTGTTTGGATCGATTTTGCAAAAGACTTGCAAAAGGGCAAAGCCGGTGGTGCTGAAGTATTGTACGTTCCTAACAAGGAGAATAGTCTGTTTCGCTTGTATTATCATTTTAATATCGGAAGTTTCAACAACAAGTTGCTGCCACTGGCGATCCAATATCTGCAGTTTTTAGGCACCAATCAATATACTGCTGAAGAGATCACCAAAGCGTTCTATAATCTTGCCGCCAACTTCAACGTAAATGCAGAAAAGGAAGAAACTACCGTTTCTATCAGCGGTTTAGAAGAAAACTTTACAGAAGCTGTATCACTATTTGAACATTTGATCCATAACTGTAAGCCTGATGCATCGGCCTTGCAAGCTTTGAAGGACAGGGTGTTCAAGACCCGTGCAAATAATAAGCTCAACAAGCAGATGATCGCCTCTGCTATGCGTAACTATGCTTTATATGGCGCCAACAATCCTTTCAATTATGGCTTGAGTGATGAGGAGATCAAGAATATAAAAGCTGAAGAATTGGTGGATCTTTTGCATCAATTTATGAACTACCAGCATGCTGTATTGTATTATGGTCCATTATCTTTGCAATCGCTCCAGGCTAACATCCGGAGGTTGCACCAGATGCCGCAAGGCTGGGCTTCTGCACCTGCTCCAGTTCAATTTGCGCGGATCGCACAGACCAGCAACCGCGTGTTGTTTTCTGAATACGATGCTGTGCAGGCTGAAGTATTTTGGTCCAAAAACCTGCAGGCTTACCAACCAAAGCAGGAAGCGCTGATTAACTTATTCAACTCCTACTTTGGAAACGGAATGGGTACTGTGGTATTTAAGATCATAAGGGAATCAAAAGCTTTGGCCTATTCAACATATGCGGTGGTGCAAACACCTGTTAAAAAGGAAGATCCTTTTTCTTTTATTGGTTATGTAGGAGCCCAGGCTGACAAGCTTAATGAAGCTATAGGCGGCATGAATGAATTATTGAATAATCAACTGCCTGTAGCGGAACAGGATTTCGAAAATGCCCGTAAAAGTTTAATCAAGGATATAGAGACGGAAAGGATCACTAAGGAAGGCATCATCTTCGCTTATTTAAGGGCGAAGAAGAAAGGTGTTGACAATGATTTGCGTAAAGATATTTACCAGCAATTAGCCACGCTACGTTTTAAAGATATATCAGGTTACCATCAACAGCAATTAGTTAGCCAGGCTTATACCTACAGTATTATTGGGTCAGCTTCGAAGATCAATGTTGAAGGTTTGAAAACCTATGGTGAAGTAAGGAAGTTGGATTTAAAGGAGTTGTTTGGTTATTAACAAGATTCTGATTCAAATTTTAATTAATGTCCATGAATCAATTAGGGTCAGCAAATAAATTTAATATTAGTGGTGATTGCGGATGTTTTGATTCGGAGCTTTTTGTTAGTAATGAATCCAGGCTGCAATACAAGTTTGAACATCTCTGGCACCTAGTAGGAGGAACGCCTATGCTGGAGATCGCATACCGCTACAGGGGCAAATGCCGTAAAATCTATGTAAAGTGCGAGCATTATAACCTGACGGGAAGCATCAAGGATCGTATGGCTTTGTACATCCTGCAGAAAGCTTATGAACAGGGCGCCATTAAGCCGGGTGATACCATTGTGGAAGCGACGAGCGGTAATACCGGTATTGCATTCAGTGCGATTGGAAAAGCATTAGGGCACCAGGTGAAAATCATTATGCCCAACTGGCTTAGCAAGGAACGGATCGAGATCATCAAAAGCCTGGGTGCAGAAGTGATCCTGATATCAAAGGAGGAAGGCGGCTTTCTGGGAAGTATCGCTTTAAGTGAAAAGATGGCTAGGGAGCGAAGTGATGTGTTTTTGCCCAAGCAGTTTGAGAACCGCTATAATGCTGAAGCCCACCAGAAAACTACGGGCAAGGAGATCTGGATGCAGTTGCAAAGTATTGATCGCACGCCAGATGCTTTCGTAGCTGGTGTCGGTACTGGAGGAACAGTAATGGGTATCGGGCATTATCTGAAGAAGAGAAACCCATTTATCAATATCCATCCGTTGGAACCAAAGGAGTCTCCAACGCTTTCAACAGGCTACAAAGTAGGATCGCATAGAATCCAGGGTATTTCTGATGAATTTATTCCTGCAATTGTAAAATTGAATCAATTGGATGAAGTTGTGCAGGCTTCAGATGGTGATTCTATTTTGATGGCTCAAAAACTGGCCAATCAATTGGGACTGGCTGTTGGTATTTCTTCGGGAGCCAATATCATTGGTGCGATCGAAGTTCAAAACCGATTAGGAGATGAAGCCGTGGTGGTAACTGTATTAAGTGACTGCAACAAAAAATATTTAAGTACTGACTTGGTAAAAGAAGAACCGGTGAAGGAAGGATATATAACACCGGAAGTGGAATTCATAGATTATTTACCGGTCAGGAGATGAGCTTTGCAATAGCAATTTTCTCAAGTGAACCGAGGGTTTGTGTCTACTTACCCTCTTTTTTAAAAATTTGTTTTTAAGTTTAGATTTAGATAGTGCAAAAAAAAGCGGTGCTGTGAATTCAGCATCGCTTTTACTTTTTGGGTATGAAGTGTTTTATTTCAATGGAGTGGCTGCTGGATTGGCATCATAAATTGTTTTCAACAGGGAGTATTCTGTTGTGGCAGTTGTATCCTGTGAAAGTTCCCAAGCTGTAATACCGGCATAAGCATTATATCGTAGGAAATCAACTTTTTGCATCAGTAATGAACGTCCATTGTAAGCGTAAGCAGTACTTCCAATCAATGTTTTGCTCTCATTCATTGTGGGCTTAGTGCCTGCCGAGTTGAAGATATAAGAATAAGTTTGAGTTAATGGAGGATTTGTTCCACTACCACTTCTTTTTCCAAAGAAAGGAACACCAACTATGATTTTTGACTTTGGGATTTTCAAATTAGTGAATAAAGTAATGGCGCTGGTCATTTGAGTAAAGGTGGAGTGATTGTTAGATGCATCTAATCCTCCATAGTTCATAATATTGACGTTGTCGATTTTGTCCACAACATCGGCACCAAAATTGGCTTTATTAGCATCATCGCCCAAGGCAACAGAAAACTTCATACCTCTTGCGTGAACAGAATCAGCAAGTTGTTTGGTAAATGATCCATAAAGGGTTCTGTTTACGGCTGCAGGATAATCTTCCCAATCCAGGTCTACACCTTTCACATTGAAGTACTTGCAGAAATTCATTAGTGCAGTAATGTAATTCATGCGTTTTACAGCGGAGTCTGCTGCCATTACGGGTATGCCTTTTGATTTGACCCAACCACCGACAGTTATAAATAAGTCTTGCCCAGGTTTCAGTTTAGAATTGAGATAGTTCAGGTTGGCTGTATCTGAAGCGAAGGTCTTGAAAACCCCTGTAGTCGTATCAGGATAAACAGAGAAATAATAAACCCGATCGAGTAAAGCCAAGTTGGATACGTCGGTTCTGCTAATGCCATAATCAGGCAAATAACCTGCAACGAGGATTTTACTAGGGCTTCGGAAAGTGTTTGTCGTTGGATAGTCCAGTTTCTTCTTGCAACTAAAAAGTAAAGCTACAACGGAAAACAATGCTAGTTTTTTCATGAGCAATCAGTAGTTTGTTTTTTTAATGATGATTATTATTTCAAAAATTATAGAATGGTATTGTGTTTTCAGCAAATCAGCGAGCGATCATTCATCTTAATATCAGTTCCTGCGCAATAATAAAATATATTTTGGATGCACAATTTTATACATTGTATTTTGTTTTGACAAAAAAATGTTTATGAAAAAAAATCGTCGTATTATCCATTAAAATTATTGTTTCCTCTATTTTCTAGACCTGGCAGCAAGACTAATTTTACAAGTCCTAATCAAACATTTTAATTATCTTATGAGACTTAAACAATTGCTTGCCTTGCTGCTGATATTTATATCGGCATTCAGTTATGCCCAGCAGTCAAATACCCGGTTAGTTACGGGTACTGTCAAAGATGAAAAAGGAAATATTCTTCCTAGTATTACTGTAACAGAAAAGACAACTTCCAATGCTGTTGTTACCAATGACAAGGGTGCTTTTTCCATTCGTGTAAAAGAGAAAAACACCATGCTTATTTTTACTGGTATTGGATTTGAAGCACAAACCATCAGTGTTGGCAGTCAAACTACTTTGAATATCATGTTAAAAGATGATGTCAAAAGTTTAAATGATGTCGTGGTTGTTGGTTATGGATCTCAAAAGAAAGCAAAGGTTACAGGTGCTGTCGCTACTGTAAAAATGGATGAAATTCTCGGTGAAAGACCTGTAAGCACAACCGCCACATTGTTGCAAGGTGTTACACCAGGCTTGCAGGTGACCTTACCTTCTGGTCGTCCAGGGGAAGGTGCCTCATTGAATATTCGTGGCGCAACTGGTTTGAATACTGCAAACAATAGTATCACTTCAGGAAGTCCATTAATCCTGGTGGATAATACGGTATTTCAAGGTCCTTTAAACCTCATTGATCCGAATGATATAGAGACTGTAACAGTATTAAAGGATGCCGGAGCCGCAGCCATTTATGGAGGGCGTTCTTCATATGGTGTTATTTTGATTCAAACCAAAAAAGGCATAAAGAACCAAAAACCTCAATTTAATTTTAGCAATAATACAGTGTTTGCCACACCGGATAATTTACCTCAAAAAGCTACTCCACAACAAAGCATCCAGGCTTTAATAGACGGTGGATTAACTAATTATACAGTAGGGCAGGGGCAGGATTTGAAAAAATGGATCCAGTTCATTGACGAGTATGAAGCAGATCCCAGCAAGTATCCTAATGGATACAGGTTTGATGGGCCGGTTTATTATAATCTAAAGGGAAACAAAGCAGTTGATGAATTACTTGGCAACTCTTCCATGCAGGTGATGAATAATCTATCTGTTAGTGGTGGCTCAGATAAAACGACCTACCGTCTTTCATTTGGTGCCACTAATGAAAAAGGTATATTGATGCCTGAAAAAGATGTCGATAATTTTAAACGTTATAATGTAAAATCAGTGCTAACTACTGATGTTACCAATTGGATGAATGTGCTCATAGATGCATCTTATTCCAATGCTGTTACCACCCGTCCTGGCTATGCTGATCCCTTTACTTATGCTGTTCGTATTCCCAGTTTTTTGACAGGAGATAGTATTCCTAATTATCCAGGTTTAATTGCAACGGGAAAGAACCTGGTTGATAATTCTTATCCTACAAAATACCGTTATGACCAGCTTAGGTTAACTGCGAAAGTTGTTTTAAAACCATTTGCAGGTATGACCATTACCGGTGAAAATACATTTGATAATTATCATGCATTAACAACAAGTTTCGGAAAGCAATTTATATTACGTGATCCTTATGGATGGAATCCTCAGCCTTATGGAAATGACCAATTCCAAAAGAATAATGAAGCGCAGGATTATAATTCATTAAACCTGTTTGCTGCATATACGAAAGCTTTAGGTCGTCATAACGTATCTGCGATGGCGGGTTTCAACCAGGAGACCAAGAACTATGAGCAGGAGATCCTTTCCAAAACACAAATTATTAACCCGGATCTTCCTTCCATTTCTGCTGCTTCTGGTGATTTTTCAGGCCTTGACAACTATTCCCAGTTTGCAACCATGGGCTATTTTGGCCGCTTCAACTATGACTTTGACAGCAAATACCTTCTTGAGCTCAATGGCCGTTATGATGGTTCATCACGTTTTCCATTTAGTCATCGTTGGGGTTTCTTCCCTTCAGCATCTGCTGGTTGGAGGATTATGAATGAGAAATTCATGGCATTTGCAAAGCCCTATTTTAGCGAGTTGAAATTAAGAGCATCTTATGGCAGTGTGGGTAACCAAAACATTGCGGAGTACCAGTTTATTGCGCCTATGTCACCATCAAACCCTTCCTGGTTTAATAGTGGCAAGAGCGTTGTGACCTTGTCAACGCCAGGATTAATCAGTCCTAACTTTACATGGGAAGAGATCAGCACTATGGATTTTGGCGTTTCTTACGGAATGCTTAAAAACAGGTTGACCGGTGAACTTGACTGGTATACCCGTGAGACAAAAGGTATCTTGAGCAGGGATAACACACCGACGCCTGCGGTATTGGGTGCCAGCGCTCCTTTGGTCAATTCTGCTTCAATGAAATCAAAAGGATTCGAGGTTGAATTGAATTGGAGGGATAAAATAGGTAAAAAAGTAAATTATTATGTTTCTGCGAACCTGTATGATTTTACTTCCACTGTAACTAAAGTAGATAACCCCAATAATTTATTAAGTCAACTTTATGTTGGACAGAAATTGGGTGAAATGTGGGGTTATGTTACTGACAGGTTTTACACTGTTGATGATTTTATTCCTGGTACATTGGATGCTAATTTAAAAGGTGGTGTAACCAAAGCCTATGCTCCTAAATATGGCAACCAGTCTCCCAATCCTGGCGACATCATGTATGTAGATTTGGATAGCAATGGTCTTATCAATGCCGGAGCCAATACACTTGCAGATCATGGTGACAAACGCATTATCGGAAACAGTTCTCTTCGTTACCAATTCGGTTTCAGAGGCGGCATTTCTTTTGCCAATTTTGACTTTTCATTTGTTTTATCCGGAGTGTTGAAGAATGACCAATTCCGCAGTAGTTATTTGTTTTTCCCCAATAACTGGCAGGTATATGGTGCCTTGTATAAAAACCAGTTGAATTACTGGACACCCAATAATCCAGATGCTTATTTTGGAAGGATATATACAACCACTCCAAATGGATCAGAACAACCCAATAATGAAATCCTTCAAACACGTTTTGTATTGAATGGAGCTTATGTAAGGGTTCGTAATCTTTCATTGCGTTATAACATACCCAACCAAATTTTGGAGAGAGTGAAACTGAAGAGATTGTCGATCAGTTATAGCATTGAGAATCCTATTGTTTTCCACCACTTGCCTAATGGAATGTATCCAGATGTCAACGATCTGGGTGGCGGTTTGGCTTATCCTTTATTGCGTAAATCATCTGTTGGTATCAATCTCAATTTTTAACTATTGATGATCCATATTATTCATAATACGGATTGGTTTTGTACATTAAATCTGAAATAATGAAAAAGTATATATTATCGCTTCCTGTTCTTTTCATGCTTATCGTAAGCTGTAATAAGAACATCCTTGATAAAGCTCCCATTGATTCATTGACGGATGCTACTGCATTTAAAACGAACAGTAACTTTCTAACTTATTCATGGGGATTGTATGACTATATGGCCGGGTATGGTGGCTCGGGCTCAGCATTACCTCCTTATTTTACTTCCCAGGAACTAAATACTGATAATTACCAGGTTTCTGCAGGGGGCAATTCCGCTTATATTACGGGTACGAAGGCAATACCAACCCAGGCAGGAGGGGCAACCAGTTCCATGCAGGTTGCCGGCTGGAATTTTTCTTATATACGCAAGGTGAATGTAATGCTGGATCATATTGATGCCTCAAGCATGACACAGGCGGAGAAAGATCATTGGAAAAGTGTAGGTTATTTTTTCAGAGCCTTACGATATTATGACATGATCGCTGCTTTTGGTGATGTGCCCTGGATTGAAAATGCATTGAATATCAATGATTCCACTGTTTTATATGCTCCGCGTACCTCAAGAGATAGTGTGGCCAAAAATATTCTGAATAACCTGCTATGGGCTGAGGGCCATATTAAACCTACCGGTGATGGAATTAATACTATTAATGTTCACGTAGTGCGTGCACTGATCTCCCGTTTTGGATTGTTTGAAGGTACCTGGAGAAAATATCAAGGTTTGGCCGATGCAAATATTTATTTGCAGGCCTGTGTTACGGCTTCTCAAAAACTGGCTGCAGATTTTCAAACACTTCTACCATCCTATGATGATGTGTATAATAGTGAAGACCTTGTAGGTAAACCTGGAATTATTCTTTGCAAGCAATACGTGTCCGGTGCGATGATCAATGGTAATACTAATACGACGCATCATACGGCAAGATTTATTACTACCGGTAACTCTGGAAATATAGCCTGTCCAACCAATGATATGGTGGAAAGCTATCTGTGTGCAGATGGTAAGCCTATTTCAACCAGTGCGACTTATGTTGGAGACTCTATTTACAGTTCATTCAGAAGCAGGGATACCAGGCTGTATTTTACTGTTTGTCCTCCCTATCGTGTCACCATGACTTCAAATCCAGTTTATGGATGGTCCCAGCCATGGGTGACTTTTGACACAACAAAGACGCCAACAACAAGATACAATGAATATATCCGCCTTATGAATGGTCTTGCTGCAACTACTGCCAGTAAGTCCAAAACATTGCCTTTGGCTTCATGGGCGCCTGCTCCAGGCAATTATATCCCACAAATGCCACATTTTGCAGGATATGTCAAAAGCCTTAATAACCTGATTTATGATAACGGAGCCAATGGCGTTTCCGGACAAGCTGGTAATACCTTAGGTTATAAAGACTGGAAATTATATAACCGATTAGTAGTTGATGCCTCCAACGGAAGCAGTAATGATTGCCCGATTTTCAGAATTGAAGAAGTGTTGTTAAATTATGCAGAGGCTGCTTTTGAGTTGGGACAGTTTAACCAGACAATTGCAGATCAAACCATCAACAGATTGCGTAAACGTGTCAACATGCCCGATATGATTGTTGCTAATATCTCGGCCGCATTTGATACTAAACGTGACGCGGATGTAGATCCTGTGTTGTGGGAAATCAGAAGGGAGCGTCGTGTGGAATTAATGGGCGATGGTTTCCGTTTCAACGATATCAAGCGTTGGAAAAAAGGTGCCTATATGAATAAAGTTGTATTGGGTGCCCGAGTGAGAGTTGCTGATTATCCATCAGGAGTTACTTTTGATGCAACTTCAGGTACAACCTATAAGAATGTGCGTTCATTATTTACTGCCGCTCCAGCATGGAATGATAAATATTATCTAGAGCCAATACCTACCCAGGAAATGGTGATCAATCCGAAATTGATTCAGACCAAAGATTGGCAATAATTCGTATCTATTGAAATTAAAAGGCTGCTTTCTTCAGGAAGCAGCCTTTTTCAGTAATACACCGAGGGGATAAATCTATCAGATTACCTCTCTGTATTCTTTAGGGGATTTATTCATAATCTGCTTAAAAAGCCGGGAAAAATAATAAGGGTCATCGTAACCAACTTTTTCTGCTATTTCTCTGATCTTTAATTCACTTTGCGAAAGCAATTGACAGGCAAAATGAATTTTCATATTGATGAAATAATCAATTGGAGAAGATCCCGTTTTTTTCTTGAAAATGGCGGTATAATGTGACGAAGAATATTGAAACTGGTTTGCTATTATATCAGCTGTCAAGCGTTTATCAATATTTGCTTTCATGTATTCTATGGATTGGTCCAATGGGCATTCCTGTTCGAGGATGTTGAATTTATTATTAGGAAAAAAGAAGAACGACAAAAAGCGATATAAACAAAAATTGGCATATCCTATCGTTGTCGTTGAATACTCACTGGCTAAACTGGAATACATTTCAAACCACACATCTATTATTTTTTCATCATAAAATATATCAGTCGGTTTATAATATTGTTCTACATTAAATTCCTTATTCAACTCGTTAAGTTTATTGCTGCTGAAGTGAACCCAATAAATTGTCCATGGGTCATTAATGTCGGCCTGAAAGCGGTGATACTGGTGTGGAGGAATAATTATGAATTGATTGGGGGCCAATTCAAACTTTTCTTCAGCATTTTCAATATAACCTTTGCCCCCTAATGAATAAAGCAGGATATAGTCTTCGCAACCGTTTTTCCTTTCCCTGTAGTGATACAGTGCTTTGGGAAAATAACCTATGTGGGTAATAAACAGGGAGTGTAGAAATTCTTTCTTTTTGATATGCTTTGATAAAATAGTTTTAGGAATGTTTATTTGTTTTTCTCCTATAAAACCATCTCTTCTTTTTGCTGACATTTGCATTCTATTTTACTGGATTTCAAGGGATTGTTGAAAGTAAACCGGGACGAGTTTATTTTATATTTATTTATTTAATTCTATCATTTTTTCATAACATGGGATAATCCATTAAGTGTTTCTACAGATTTTTTCAAAAGTACTCATGAATTTGTAAAAAAAATATGATTGATTAGCCTTGTAATAAAAATTTTCAGAGGATAATCCATTAATGTTAGTGTATAGTCTATTGAATTCTATACCAGTCCTAAATAATTTTACGGAATTTTATTTTTTTCAGTTTCCTGAAGGGGGCCGGGGATTTTTTTGGAGATCCTGCAGGAACTAGAATGGCAATTTAAATCAATTTAGTATCCATGACCAGGTCGGTATTTTTATATTTCAAATTCGTATTTCTTCAAATTGTTGCTTTCCTGTTGTTTTTAAAACTTTCAGCCCAAGATGATCTGAATTTAAATGCAAGGCTTGGCATTGTTGATTCTTCTGGTATTTTTTATACTGATGGTTATTACACCTGGTGCAGCAGTGTCATCAAAGGGGAAGATGGGAAGTATCATATGTTCTATTCACGCTGGCCTCATGGCAAAAGAACTGCAGACGATGATTCCATGAATTATATTTTCAATGGATTCAGGGGCTGGAATAAGTATTCCGAAATTGCCTATGCGGTATCGGATCACCTGAATGGACCTTATCGCTATGTAAAAACAATTTTAAAAGGCGATGGCAATCCTGCAAGATGGGACAGGTATACCATGCACAATCCTCAGATACGCAAATTCGGAAAGTTTTATTACCTCTATTATATCAGTAATTCTTTTGATCCCGGTTTTCAGTATAAAGACTCAGCTACCAATAAAGACTGGCATCATTGGCTGAAGTATAATTGTACGCAAAGCGTTGGTGTCATCAGGGCTTCCAGTATCCAGGATTTAGTTGCAGGTAATTATTACAAACCAACTGGTCCGGTAATGATGGTTGACCGGATAAATACCTTTGAAGTAACAACCAATCCTACAGTTACCCAGGGGCCAGATGGTAAATATTATATGATGTTCAAGTCCAGGAAGCCCAATGTTGGGAATATGACATTTTGGATGGCAAAAGCGGACCAGCCTGATCAACCATTTACGTTGATTGGAGACGTATTTACTTCGGCGGAACTGGCTTGTGAAGATCCGTGTATGTGGTATGATCGTAAAAGAAAATGTTTCTATGCTGCAGTAAAATATTATTCGCACAGCAAAAAGCTGGTCCCCCAGTTTGGTGCTCTAGCCCTGATCACTTCACGCGACGGATTGCATTGGCAGGCAGCTCATCATTCGCTTGTTTCTTTGAGGGAGATCAGGATGAAGGATGGCAGAAGGATTGAATTGGCACATCTTGAGCGTCCATTTGTCGTTACCGATCAAAAAGGGCAACCACTGGCCTTATTTGCTGCAGCATCGATTAATGAACCATCCAGTGGAGATGTCATGCATGTTACGTCAGAGTATAATACGTTTAATGTTTGTTTCCCAATCAAGAAGAAATAGATGGATTTATATAGACTGGAGTGAAGATTGAGGTTAATTGTCGCTATAAATTGCACTTACCGAAGCGTCATAGGATAGTCCATTAAAGTTGTCGGATGGTCTATTGAGTGGACTTTGCTTTAAGAATAACTTTACAACACAAATGGATTTAAAAACAAAACAGCTATTTCCCAGAATGAAGCAGTTAAACAATAAAGTTATTTTTTTAACCGGCGGTACTGAAGGCATAGGGTATGAATGTGCTAAAGCATATGTGCACGAAGGCGCTCATGTAATCATAGCGGCAAATTGTGAAACGAAATTATCAGAAGTTGCTGAAGAATTTGGTCCTGGGCACCTTGGTATTTTTTGTGATGTCAGCAATGCTGCCGATGTACGTAATGCTATAAACAGAAGTCTTGAAGTATATGGGAGAATAGATGCCATACATAATAATGCAGGTATTGCCCATCCATCTAAAACGCTTGATGAAACTACAAGTGAAGAATGGGATCAACTGATGAATGTTAATCTGAAAAGTATTTTTCATACAGTTAAATATGGTTTTGCGGCATTGAAGGCCTCAGAAGGATGCATATTAAATACCAGCAGTTTGGTAGGGGAAATCGGACAAGAGTTGCATGCGGCTTATACAGCGACCAAAGGAGGTGTCAATGCTTTAACAAAATCGCTGGCCCTGGATTATGCGAAGTACAATATCAGGGTCAATGCAGTAAGCCCTGCAGGTGTATTAACGCCTATGTTAAAAAAGTGGAAAGAAGAACAGCCTGATCCTGCTCATATAACCGCTTACCTGGATGCGATCCATCCGCTTGGTTACTGCCCAGGTGGGGATGTAATCGCTGATGCCTGTGTTTTTTTGCTTTCGGATAAGGCCAGGTTTATTACTGGCTGTATTTTGCCTGTCAGCGGTGGGGCAGAACTTGGTTATAGAAGTATTATTACAGTTCCAGACCCTCTTGAAATTGAAAAATGATCATTTATTATGAGAAGATTTTTTTTACTAACAGTTGCTTTCCACTTTTCTTTTTTCCTGTTACAGGCCCAGACAGCAAAGCCTGCCGGTGTGAAAACCGGAAAACAGGTTCTTGACAATTTCATGGACATGCGTTTTGGCATGTTCATACACTGGGGGCCGGTTACATTGCGTGGTACTGAAATCGGATGGTCAAGAAACCACCAGGTGGCGCAAAATGACTATGATAGTTTGTACAAGGAGTTCAACCCTGTTTTGTTTGATGCAGAAAGTTGGGTTAAAACAGCAAAGACAGCCGGCATGAAATATTTGACCATCACAGCCAAGCATCATGATGGGTTTTGTTTATGGCCTTCCGCATTTACCCCTTATAATATCAGCAATACTCCGTTCAGGAAAGACGTAGTAGGCTTGCTTGCAAAAGCCTGCAAAAAATATGGTGTTAAATTCTGTATTTACTATACTGTGCTCGATTGGTACAGTACCGATTATCCTTTGCATAACAATGGAACAAAGCAGCCAGATGCAAATGGCAATATGGAACGGTTTACACTGTATATGAAAAACCAGTTGAAAGAATTAATCACCAATTACCATCCTTATATGCTTTGGTTTGACGGCAATTGGGAATCACCTTGGACAAAGGAAATGGGCGCGGATATGTATGCTTTCATAAAAAGTTTGGATACTTCCGTGATTGTCAACAACCGTTTGGGCAAAGGAGACCACAAAACAATAACTGATGCATCGGTGGGTGATTATGCTACTCCTGAACAGGTGGTGGGCAAGATGAATATGGAATATCCATGGGAATCCTGTATAACCATTAGTAAACAGTGGTCATGGAAACCCAACGATGAATTGAAGACGTTGCAACAATGTCTTCAAACCCTTGCTGGTACTTCTGGTGGCAATGGAAACCTGTTGCTTAATATCAGTCCAATGCCTGATGGTCGCATTGAACAACGTCAAATAAATCGTTTACAGGAAATCGGCAACTGGCTTCAAAAAAATGGAGAAGCCGTTTATGGGACTTTGGGTGGACCTTTTTTCCCTGATAGTTTGAAAGCTTCTACCCGGAAAGGAAATAAAATATACCTGCATTTGTTTGCTTCCAATAAAAATCAGTTGCAATTGGTAAATGTGCCAGGGTGCACGGTTAAAAAGGCCTTCTTTCTGAATGGTGCTACGGTTGATTTTCAGCAAAGCAGTCAGCATATTGTTCTATCCTGGAATGGAAATATGCCTGATCACAATTGCTCTGTGCTTGTATTGGAAATGGATCAAAATGTTGAGAACGTTCCTTTAATTAATAATTCAAGTAAATAATGATACAGAATTTTCAAATAAGAGACCGGAGATTTCAACTGAATGGAGGGGCAGGTAGTGATGCCATCCATCGTGACCCGATCTATTCTTATGCGGTGACAGAACTTGCAGATGATAGCGGTATTACCGGCACTGGCTTCGCCTTTACATTGGGTGAAGGGAATGACCTGGTATGCAAAGCTGCTGCTTTCTATGCCGAACAATTAAAAGGAAAAGATATTGAAGAACTCATGGCCAACTTTGGCCACGTATTCAACCAGTTTTCAAATCAACAGCAGTTCAGGTGGCTGGGGCCACATAAAGGCGTGGTACACCTGGCACTTGCGTCTGTAACTAATGCCTGTTATGATTTGTGGGCTAAAAAAAGAGGGTTACCGCTCTGGAAGTTATTGATTGATCTTTCGCCGGAGCAAATCATCAATACACTGGATCTTTCATACCTGGAAGATGTTTTGACAAGGGAACAGGCGCTTCAATTAATGCAGGATGGGCTGACCGGCAAGCAGGAACGAAATGATATTGTATTAAAAGGTTATCCCGGCTATGATACATCGGTGGGCTGGTTTAATTATGATGATGAGATGGTAAGAGCAAATTGCAAGAAAGCAATTGCTGCCGGCTTTACTGCCATGAAATTAAAAGTAGGATCAACCGATCCAAAAAGAGATATCAGGAGAGCGCATATTGTACGTGAAGAAGCTGGTGATCACTGTAAAGTGATGCTCGATGCTAACCAGCAATGGACCCTGCCCCAGGCTTTAAGCATCTGCAAGGAACTGCAGTCGATGCAGCCTTACTGGATAGAAGAACCCACGCATCCGGATGATGTGCTGGCACATAAGACATTGGCCGATGCCATTGCGCCCACGAAAATAGCACTAGGCGAACATGTTCCCAACCGCATCATTTTCAAGAATTATTTGCAAACCGGTTGTGCAGGCTTTATGCAGGCAGATGCTGTGCGTTTAGGTGGTGTGAGTGAGTTTATCACGGTTAGCCTGCTCTGTAAGAAATACGGAGTGCCCGTAGTGCCACATGTAGGAGATATGGGCCAATTACATCAGCACCTGGTATTGTTCAATCATATTTCTATGGGACATGAAGCGTTGTTTTTGGAACATATACCGCATTTACAAAAGCATTTTATTCATCCGGCGCAAATTGTAAACGGTGTCTATCAAACTCCTGAAGTGCCTGGCAGCAGTTGTGATTTGAAAAATTAAAATGCTACTCACCATGATTGGAAATATTGATATTATCATTAGTGTATTCTATATTCTCGGTATTGTAACCGTAGGATTATGGGCTGGCTTTAAAAAAAAGGAAGTGAAAGCAGGAACTGCTTCCAATGATTATTTTTTGGCAGGTAAGACATTGAAATGGCCGATGATCGGGTTGGCATTGTTTGCTACCAATATTTCATGTCTGCACCTGGTTAGTCTTGCCCAGTCGGGATTTGATACAGGTTTGTTGAATGGCAACTTCGAATGGATGGCAGCATTTACATTGATACTGTTGGCATTGTTTTTTGTTCCTTTTTATTTGAAATCAAACGTAACTACTCTTCCCGATTTCCTGGAAAGGAGATATAACAGGGCATGCCGGGATTGGCTGGCGGTTATTTCCATTTTATCAGCCGTTATCATTCATATTGCCTTTTCATTTTTAGCAGGTGGTATCGTACTGAAAACATTGTTTGGCGTCAATATGTATGTTAGTGTGATTGTTATTGCACTACTTACCGGTATTTATACCATCATTGGAGGGTTGCGTGCAGTCGTTATTACCGAGTCGATACAAACTGTTGTATTGCTGGCTGGTGCTATTATTATCACCGTCATTTGCTTTCAAAAAACAGGGGGGTGGAGTTCCATTACACAAACGCTGCAGGATACCAATAGTTTAGATAAGCTATCCATGCTTCGACCTGCTGGCGATGCCAGCGGCATGCCCTGGTATGCTGTTTTTTTGGGGTATCCTGTATTGGGTATCTGGTACTGGTGTGCTGATCAAACCATTGTGCAACGTGTATTAGGTGCAAAGGATGTCAATCATGGGAGAGTAGGGGCCTTGTTCTGTGGACTGATTAAGCTTTTGCCTGTATTTATTTTCGTTTTGCCTGGTCTAATGGCTTTTGTATTAGCACAAAGAGGGTTGTTTGATGTCAGCAGTATTCAGCATATTGATGCTACTGGGAAAACAATAACTGAAACAAAGGGGATTTACACGTTAATGATTACCCAGTTAGTGCCCACAGGATTGGTTGGTGTGCTTGCGGCTGCTTTGTTATCAGGATTAATGAGCCAGATCTCAGGCGCGTTGAATTCAATTGCTACGCTGGCAAGCTATGATTTATATCAGCGCTTTCAACCCTATGCCAGTGATTTGAAGTTGGTTAAAGTAGGCCGAATTTCAGCGGCCATTGCCCTGGTTGCCTCCATTGCATTATTGCCCTTGCTCAATCAATATGAGAGTTTGTTTCAGGGGATTAATGATATTATCGCTCATATAGCGCCGCCAATAACCACGGTGTTTGTGCTAGGCATATTCTGGAAAAAGGCTTCAGCAAAATCAGCACAGTATACATTGTGGTTCGGTTCTTTACTTGGCGCAATCGTGTTTGCAGTGAACAAGCTGATGCCAGAAGCCGCTATCAGCAGCATTCCATTTATGATGATGGCATTCTATCTGTGTTGTACCTGTGTTTTCATGCAGGTAGTGTTATCCTATATTTTCCCAGTTGAGCATACCAAGCAAAGTGCAGTGCTTTATTGGAAATCACCATTGGAACCTTTAAGGGGTAAGGCCTGGGGCGGAATTGGTAATTACAAATTCCTGTCCGTATTGTTGATTGTAATTATGATCTGTATGTACTGGGTATTCCGGTAATATAGAGGTAAGTGGAAATTGTTTACTATTTCATACAATGATTTTAAAATAATGGCAAAGAAACTTTTCATATTTCTGATAGCATGTGTTGTATTTACAGCGTGCAAACAAAAGGTTGATAATAAAGGAAATGACAAATTAGCTTCAACAGCCATTGAGAAAAAACAGATGGTTCGATATGGCATGGTTACGGGGATCAAGCCAGAGAAGTTAGGCTACTATAAAGAATTGCATGCCAAGCCATGGCCTGCTGTTGTGGCTAAAATCAAGGAATGTAATATTGAAAACTATTCCATCTATTTGCAGAAAATAGCAGACAAATATTACCTGTTTTCCTATTTTGAATATACAGGAAAAGACTTTGATGCCGATATGAAAAAGATGGCGGCAGATACCACAACACAACGGTGGTGGAAGGAAACAGATCCCTGTCAATTGCCTTTACCAGAAGCTATGTCAAGAAAACAAATCTGGACGGAAATGGGAGAACTGTTTCATGCAGAGTAAAAACTATTATGTCTTTTAAGTAAGAAATACTTTGATGCGATTTTATATTTTCATGCTCACCATAGCTGGATTGATGTATTTTCAATCTGTTCAGGCACAGGAAGGATTTCTCAAACCAACACCTTTGCAATTGAACTGGCAAGAAAACGAAACTACAGCCTTTTTGCATTTTTCAATCAATACATTTACTGGTAAAGAATGGGGGGACGGTACGGAAAGTCCGCAGATATTTAATCCCGTAAAATTTGATGCAAGACAATGGGTGAAAGCATTGAAGGATGCCGGGTTTAAAATAGCCATTATCACAGCAAAGCATCATGATGGATTTTGTTTGTGGCCTACAAATACAACAGATCACTCCGTAAAAAACAGTCCCTGGAAAAATGGGAAAGGTGATGTTGTAAAAGAAGTGGCAGATGCCTGTAAGGAATTTGGCGTTGCATTTGGCTTTTATCTTTCGCCCTGGGACAGGCATGAGAAGAGTTATGGAACACCTGCCTATAATGAGTTTTATAAAAAGCAGTTGAAAGAGTTATTAACCAATTATGGTGAAGTGGCTGAAGTTTGGTTTGATGGTGCCAAAGGGAAAAATGAAAAAGATATGGTCTATGATTTTGATGGTTACTGGAAAATGGTGCGTGAAATGCAACCCAAAGCGATCATTTTTTCAGGAGTTGGTCCCGATGCCAGGTGGGTAGGCAATGAAAATGGAAATGCCGGTGATACCTGCTGGTCAACGATTAATACAGATGGCATGATGCCCGGAAATGTAAATCCCAGTTATTTAAATAAGGGTGATGAGCATGGAAAAAAATGGATTCCTGCAGAGACCGATGTGAGCATTCGACCAGGCTGGTTTTGGCATGAAAAGGAGAATAACCAGGTACGTTCTGCAAAAAATCTTGTAAACCTGTATTATCAATCTGTAGGTAGAAACAGTTTGCTCTTGCTGAATATACCACCGAATAAAGATGGCCTTTTTGAGGAAACAGACATTCGTGCTATTGATAGCTTGCGCAATATTCTCAATGAAACCTTTGCACATAATTTAGTTAAAAGCAGAACTAAAAAAGAACTTACCGACAAAAAAATAAGTACTTGCATTGCACTAAAAGTAAATGAACCTTTGGTTATTAACCTGGGAAAGGAACAAATATTTGATCGCTTATTAATGCAGGAAAATATTGAGAATGGACAAAGTATCAAACAAGGATTGTGTGAATATTGGGATGGTAGCAAATGGCAAGTTCTTAAAACATTTTCGACTATTGGTTATAAGCGATTACTTCGTTTTAATACCATAAAAAGTTCAAAAGTCCGGCTTACTATTTTGCAAGCAAAAATAAATCATCAGCCTCAGTTATCTGAAGTTGGTGTTTACAAAGCGTCTGCAGGAGAATAATGCCGCCGAAGGAGGATAGAAATTTTTTTTAGTAAACATCATTGGGTATACAAAGAAAAAATTAAAATGAAACGTATAGCTTCTTTTATACTGGGCGCGGTTATACTTGCCTGCTGCTTTTTGTCAGCTGGTGCAAAAGAGCCTGGACCTGTTAATCCGCCGCAGCCACAAAGGCCCCCTAATGTTATCCTGATTTTAATGGACGATATGGGTTATGGTGATCTGGAGTGTTATGGTGGTTTTCCGTATCATACTCCGGAAATTAATAAGCTGGCGTCGAGTGGCATGCGCTTTACCAATTTTTATGTAGCCCAGGCTACCTGCAGCGCATCAAGGTCCGCTATTCTAACAGGATGTTACCCGAACAGGATTGGCGTTTCCGGTGCATTCAGTCCCGACAATAAAATTGCCTTAAATCCGGATGAAGAAACCATAGCCAAGCTGCTCAAGGATCGTGGTTATAAAACAGGAATGGTGGGTAAATGGCACCTGGGGCAAAAAGTACCATTTCTTCCACTCAATTATGGGTTTGATGAATTTCTCGGATTACCTTATTCGCATGATTACTGGCCAGTAAATTATGATGGTACGCCATTAGACACTACTAGCGTACGGGGCAAATGGCCAACTCTTAGATTGATCGAAGGGAATGAGAAAGGAAAAGCGATTACTACCCTGGAAGATGCTTCAAAGCTTACGACCATGTACACGGAAAGGGCTATCAGTTTTATTAAAAAGAATAAAAACAATCCTTTCTTTTTATACCTGGCTCATCCAATGCCTCATGTGCCCCTGGCTGTTTCTGCAAAATTCAAAGGAAAAAGTGGTGCCGGATTATTTGGGGATGTTATGGAAGAAATTGACTGGTCTGTAGGCCAGATTATGAAAACCCTGGATGCAAACGGCCTTACGAAAAATACGCTCGTCATTTTTACCAGCGATAATGGTCCCTGGCTTACTTATGGTAATCATGCAGGCAATACCGGGGGCTTGCGAGAAGGAAAAGGCAGTGCGTGGGATGGAGGTGTTAAAGTGCCCTGTATCATAAGCTGGCCGGGTAAGATTGCTGCAGGCAATATTTGTAATAACATGGTGGCAAGTATGGATTTGCTGCCTACCATTATGACTGTATGTAATGCGAAAATGCCTGTTAAAAAAATTGATGGGGTAAATGTATGGCCCCTGCTTAGCGGCGTACCCAATGCAAATCCACGGGATGAATTTGTTTATTATTACGACCGCAATAGTTTAAAGGGTATTAGAAAAGGCCAGTGGAAATTGGTATTCCCCAACATATCTCAAACCTATAAAAGAACTTCTGCCATTGGAGTGGATGGTTGGCCGGGCAAGTATGCAAGTGATTCGGTAAAGCTTGCCTTGTATGATTTGCGCACAGATCCAGGAGAAACACTGGATGTGAAAGAGAAATTTCCGGACATTGTAACACAGCTTACTGAAATCGCAGATCGATACAGAAATGAATTAGGAGATGATCTGACCAAAAAAACCGGAACCGAAGTGCGGCCTGCTGCAAAAGTAACCTTCTAACAATACAATATATCAGCTGACGTTTGAAGAAAAAACATATAATACAGCATACAAAATGAGGAATCAATTTCGGAATCTATTCATGGCGGTTGCGATCATATTAATAAATATGGTTGTTGTGCAGCAAGCCGTGGCACAGGAAAAGGGGAAGAAGCCCAATATTATTTACATCATGAGTGATGATCACGCCTACCAGGCTATCAGCGCTTATGGTTATGGTTTGAACCAAACTCCTAATATTGATAAACTGGCTGACCAAGGTGTTTTATTCAACAGGGCATTTGTTACTAATTCCATATGCGGCCCAAGCCGTGCAGTGATGCTCACCGGCAAGCATAGTCATATCAATGGTTTTAAAGACAACCACAGCACTTTTGATGGCAATCAGCAGACTGTTGCTAAATTGTTGCACGACGGTGGCTATACTACAGCTGTCATCGGTAAATGGCATTTGATTTCCGAACCTCAAGGATTTGATTACTGGAATATTGTACCGGGGCAGGGTGAATATTACAATCCCGATTTCATTGAAAATGGGGTGAAGAAAAGGGTGCCAGGTTATATCACTAATCTTACAACTGATTTTGCCATTAATTGGCTTGACAAAAGGGATAAGGACAAACCCTTTTTCCTCATCTACCAGCAGAAGGCGCCACACCGCAATTGGATGCCAGAGGAAAAATACTACCACTTGTTCGATAGCACTGAGTTTCCCGTTCCTGCTAATTATTTTGATGGTTACCAAACAAGAACAAAAGCGGCACAGGCACAGGAAATGGAAATAGCCACGGACATGCATTATGCTTACGACCTCAAACTGGCATTTGATTTACCAAAGGATAAACAGACAGGGCTTGCTGCCGGCTGGCAAGGTATCTATAACCGTTTGACGCCTGAAGAAAAGAAGAAATGGGAAGCTGCTTATGGGCCTTCTATCGAAGCCTTCAATAAGGCTAACCTCAGTGGCAAGGATCTGGCTATATGGAAATACCAGCGCTATATGAAAGACTACCTGCGTTGCGTGCAAAGTGTGGATGACAACGTGGGTAGGTTGATGGATTATTTAAAAGCCAATGGATTGGATCAAAATACCATCATTATTTATACCTCTGACCAGGGTTTTTACCTGGGCGAGCATGGGTGGTTTGATAAGCGTTTTATGTATGAAGAATCTTTCCGCACTCCGCTCATAGTCAAATGGCCGGGTGTAACCAATAAGAAAGTAACTACTTCCAGCATGGTGCAGAACCTGGATTTTGCAGAAACTATCCTGGATATGGCCGGACTGCCTATTCCTGCTGATATGCAGGGTAAGAGTTTTGTACCGCTATTAAAAGGAAAGCAGAAGGGCAATGTACACGATGCTTTATATTATCACTTTTATGAAAACCAGGAACATAAAGTGGCCAAACATATTGGTGTGCGTACAGACAGGTATAAGCTGATTTACTTTTATGAAAACAATGAGTGGGAGCTATATGACCTTCAAAAGGATAAAGGTGAAATGAATAATGTTTATAATGATCCGTCGTACAGTAAAGTAAAGACGATGATGCAAAAGAAATTGGAGGAGTTGAGGAAGCAATATAAAGATTCTGAGCCGGCAGTGGTTAACAAATAAGAATCCTGTTCAAGAAAGAAAAGCCTTAAGCTATCTCAGCTTAAGGCTTTTCTTTTTTAATTGTATTTTAATAGCTGCAACAGAATACGTTATGTTATGAGTATTCACATTGGCACATCGGGATGGAGTTATGACCATTGGCATGGGGTACTGTACCCACATGGCATTGCTCTTTGGGACCGGTTGAGTTATTATGTGCAGCGATTTCAAACTGTAGAGCTCAATAGTAGTTTTTATCGATGGCCCAGGAATGGGGCTTTCAAAAGCTGGCAGCGTAGACTGCCACCTGGTTTTTTATTGAGTGTAAAAGCGCCGCGGCTATTAACTCATGGTAAATGCCTGTATGCTCCTGAGCGGTGGATAGAGCGGATCAAGGCATGCTGGCATGAACTGGGGGATAAAAGAGCGGTATTGTTGGTACAGCTGTCTCCAAATTTTGTTTATGATTATGAACGACTGCGTTATTTTTTACAGCAAGTGCCAGCCTGGATCAGGATGTCCATAGAATTTCGTCATTCCAGCTGGCACCATGAATCCGTCTTTAATTTGTTAGAACAATATGGGGTAGCTTACTGCATCATGAGTGGGGCACAGCTGCCATGTGTGTTAAGGGCAACGGCTCCTTTTGTTTATGTGCGAATGCATGGTCCGGACCAGCAGTATTTGTATGGAGGATATTATTCAGATGCAGATTTGCATTGGTGGGCCAATCGCATACGGGAATGGGAAGGCCAGGGAAAGGAAATTTTTGTTTACTTCAACAATGATGGAGGCGGTAATGCCGTTTATAATGCCACTACTTTGCGGGATTTTTTAAGGTAGCTGCAAAGTTGTTCATCAAATTTGTAACGTTTTATTTGTGGATTTACCTTTACAACAAAGCCTTAACATAAAAAACATGAGCTTTGCAGTCTAATCATTTAGTTTTTAGTGAGGAAAAAAGCCCGTTTTTTATCCGGAAGATATAGTGAAAAGATTAACCGTTGAAAAACCCTTGGTTAGTCGGTACAGATGAAAACTAATGTATTGAAAACTTAATTTTAAGCATTTCCTACCCTTTATAGTCCCCTTCTCCGGAAGGGGATTTTTTTTCAGGCCTGGTTTAGCTCAACAGTTATATTAATATTGGATTTAATAATTGATGTTAAAGTTTTAGGTATTTACACTTATTTGTGAGGAGGTTTTTGCAGTAAGTCATTAACTTTGCATCAGTTTTCATAGGGTACGGATTAAAACGGGCCAAGAGTTTCTACTCTAAGGCCCTTTTTTTTGAATCAATAGTGCAAAAATAAATTATGCGATAATTGTCTGATATAAAAAATATTTTCTATTTTCACACTGGTTTTTCATAGGATATTGGATTTAAACGGGGCTAGATTTCTATCTGGGCCCTTTTTTTATGCATTTCAAAAAAATACTATCAACCATTCTTTCTTACCGGATTGCTGTTGACTTGCCTGTGTATGTCGGTTGAAACGCAGTCTATTAATGGAACCAATCAGATTGACTCCCTAATTATAAGTCTGCTGGAATTATAAGTCTGCTGGCCATGATGCGCTGTGACGAAAACAAAGCCAGGCGGATGATTCACGAATTGGAACTGAGGTCGGTGCAACTTTAACATCGTCATGGCATCATTCAAAGTAAGCCATGGTATCACTTTTGTGATTGATTAATAAACTCCTCACACCCTAAAATGTGCAGGAAACTACTTTGGTATTCAGCTTTAATGTTGGTTTTTTTAATCGACCATCAGCAATTTTTGTATGCCCAAAAAGATACCCTTCAAGGTTCAAAACTAGATAGCTTTCTGAAAAATCAAAAAGGCGTTGTAGGTCAGTTAGCCCAAAATTTATTAACCAATAAAACAGATGTTCAAAAAGGTCTTCAAAGTAACGATTGGGCATTCCAGCAGTACCGTGGCCGCACAATACGGGGTATTATCATAAAGTCGCTGGAATTTGGTATATCCATCGGCGATACGAGTAAGGTTTTAAATAATAAGCTCACACGTTTAGCCAATTATATACATTGGAATACCCGGGAAAAAGTAATTTCGAATAACCTCTTTTTTCGACAAAACGACAAACTCTCACCTTTTCTTTTTGGCGATAATGAAGCATATCTGCGTGCTCTTCCTTATATACAGGATGCCAGAATAATCGTGCAGCCTGTAGAAGGCAGTATGGATTCAGTAGATATATTGGTGCTTACAAAGGATGTAATTTCTATAGGGGGGAGTTTTCATATGCACAATTATCAGAGTGTTTCTATTACAGTAAGAGAAGATAATTTACGTGGGCTAGGTGATCGTTTTCAATTACAGATGCTATATGATCAGAGTCGATTCAAACATGTAGGAAATGGGTTTGAGTATATCAAGAGAAATATTGGTGGATCGTTTATCGATGGAGCAGCAGGCTATTTAAATTTTGAAAAGGCCATCAGCAGCAGAAGGGCAGAAGAGCGTATGGGTTATATTACGTTTATTAAACCGATGGTTCATCCATACTTGCGATGGACTTATGGCCTGGAAGCCAGATTGCGTGCATCACAAAATATGTATGCTTCCGACTCTTTCTATACAAATTATCTTAAGTATAAAGCTAATTCAATTGATGCGTGGGCTGCTTTAAATACCAGTGCAGGACATATTGCAGGAAAGAATGAGGACGATCGATTGCGCACAGCATTGAGTATGCGTTTTTTACATCAAAATTTTACTGAAAAGCCCTTGCAATACAGCCATCAATATTACTATCTATATCCGAACATGACAGCTATTTTAGGTGGCGCATTCATATTCAAACAAAACTTTTATAAGGTACAATATCTGTATGCGTTTGGGAGACCTGAGGATGTGCCAGAGGGCGTGAATGCATCACTAACATTTGGGTGGATATCAAAGGATATAAGGAAGCGGCCATATATGGCAATAGATCTTCAACGATTTTTCTTTACAAGAGCTGAACAGTATTTTGATTTTACGTTCCAGGCAGAAAGTTATTATCATAAACACCAATTGGAAGATGCCACTCTATTAGGCCGGGTTGAGTTCATTAACCATTTAAATAACATCAATAGCAGATGGAAACAACGTATGTTTTTAAGGGCAGAAATTGTAAAGCAGTATAATGGTTTGTTGAATGAACCAGTTTTCCCTGTAAAGTTATATGGAACATTGGACGCCAATAATAACCCGGTTGGTGGTGATTTGAGAGCCAATATCAGTGGTGAATCAGTTTTCTATAGCCCATGGTCGATATTGTATTTCAAGTTGGCTCCACTTGTTTTTGGAGATGTTTCTTTATTCAGATATACCAATGAGCACTCTACAAAAGTGGAACTTTATCCTGCTATTGGGGGAGGCGTTCGCTTTCGTAATGAAAGTTTAGTTTTTGGAACAATGGATTTCAGAGCCTGGTATTTTCCTAAAAAGAACTTTTATGGTGAAGGATTAAATTTTCAGTTTGAAACAAAGGTGCGATTCGATTATAATCAAAAGTTTATCAGGCGCCCTGAATTTATCCAGATCAATTAAAATTCGAGTCATCATTTGAGGCTAACTATATATCCGGTCGGAAGATATCAATCTATTGGGGTTTTTACGATAGAAATACGTAAAAACTGAATGTTAATGAAGCGTGTTTATACAATTGATTATCAAACCATATTGCCATATCTTTATTCCAGTTTTCATAGGGTACGGATTTAAAGAACGGGGCAAGGTTTTTACCTTTTGCCCTTTTTTTATAAGTTTTTTGGGAGGTATTCTACTGTTAAATGTTTTAACAAAAAAACGCAGTCCAAGTTTCCTCTCGTGTGATGATTTATTCTTTTGAAGTTGTATTTCTCAGTTTATAATTTCGGTGTTTTTGCACATACTTGTGGGCTATTATTTTCTGGACTTTAACCTCTGCTTTATCCCTTTCATCGAAACAGGCTGTATTTGCCGGTTTTTTGATCATAGCTTTGTGTCATCAAACATTTAAAGAAATCATTAAAATATTCCGGTTATCCGATTGAAAACCAAAACTAAATGTTTTGATTCCTATTGAAAAACCCGTTTTTGATCCGTGCGTCTTGTGAAAAATCCAAATCCTATCAATGAAAAACGAGGCGTTCAATATCCAATGAAAATGAAAACTGCTTTGTCACTAAACGCCTTATAATGAGCCCCTCCATCCAGAGGGGTTCATTGTTTTACAGGGTTTTCTCGTATTTCTTTCTGGCTTTTAGCATTGTTTCAAAGTTTTCTTCAGTCCATTTTGCTATTTGCAGCAGCTGTTTTAACAAACCTTCGCCAAGACCGGTTAAACTGTATTCCACTCTGGGTGGTATTTCCGGGTAAAGCAAACGGGCCACAATGCCATTTTCCTGGAGAGCGCGTAGTGTGACAGTTAACATCCGCTGTGAAATGCCGTTGATAGCTGTTCTTAACTCATTGAATCGCATCTTTTGATGCTGACCTAGCAGGAGAATTGTATAGATAGACCATTTATCGCTAAAGCTGGCCATGAAGTCTTTTACAGGACATAGCTTTTTGCGGCTGCAGGTTCCGGAAAATACAGCGGCAATTTGCTTTCGGTCTTTATTGGTAATGGCCATCAGGTTTACTTTAACAATTGGAATATGGATTCATCAAATAAAATTATGTAACTTTGGTTACTTTTAGTAACCTAGTTATTTTGATATAATAGCTACCTGCTTTTAAGTTACAAACCAGGAACCCGCCGCTTATAAACTTTCTTACAAGTACATTAAATTATGAAAAAAGCAGAGATAGTGGAAGTTATTCCTTCCAAAAAAATTGTAGTTGGTGAAAAAGATGCACCGGTTACTTTGATGATGTTTGGGGATTATGAAAGTCAAGCCTGTGCTAAAGCTCATAAAGCAGTAAAGGAACTGCTGGAAGTGTTTCCTCAGGAGGTGAAATTTATATTTCGCCACTTTCCGTTGCTTAAAATCCATCAAAAAGCACACAAAGCTGCAGAAGCTTCTCTGGCTGCCGCACAGGAGGGAAAATTCTGGGAAATGCATAATGAACTTTTTGCTAACCGGAATAGACTGGGAACCATCAGCCTTAAAGAGCATGCCCGCGCAGTTGGGGTTAAGTCTAAAAAAATACTGGATGAGTTGATCAATAGTTATTATGGTGTATATGTACAGGATGACTTGAGGGAGGGGATTGCTCTGGGTATAAGAGATGTTCCTGCCATTTTTATTAATGGTGCCCCTTTTACAGGCGAGCCTACAACTAAAAATTTAACTATAATGATCCAATCGCTGCTGGGGCGTACATCTGTAACTAAGAGTACAAAAAGAGCAGCTTAAGAATGGTCCTTAGAGGAACCATGCATAGTTAAGTGTGATGAAAGCCTTGGAATTTAATTCCAGGGCTTTTTTATTGGTATGTCCCGTCCTAAAATTGATTGCCCAAAAGTCATATGTGAAGAATGCAAGTTTCAAAATGGTAGAGGTAAAAACTTTAAAACTAGTAAAGCATTCAGGCAGGCCTGTAAACATCAGTGGGTAATGTTATATGATCCGCAAGTTCCTGGATGAAACTCTAGACGCTGCTCAGTTCAGGGGGCAATATGACTTTAAAGAAATCAGGTATGCTGAAGTTTTATTGATTTTGGCTGAAGCTTTATACGAAAAGAATGGCTCGATTTCTGACGAAGATTTTGATAAAACCATTAATCTGTTGAGAAGCCGCGTGAATATGCCCCGGCTCACGAATGCGTTTGTTCAGACAAATGGCTTGAACATGCTGAACGAAATAAGAAGGGAGCGCACCGTTGAGTTGGCCTTTGAAGGCTTCAGAAGGGAAGACCTCAGGAGGTGGAAAACTGCTGAAACAGTAATGCCACAAGCGCTCAGGGGTGTTAAATTTGTAGGTACAGAATACCAGCAGAAATATCCATCACTTAAAGTGGGAGTAGATATCCAGGTGGACAATAATGGGTTTATTATAGCAGAACCTGCGTCAGCCCGCCAGTTTTTACCAAAACACTACCTTGATCCGGTTCCCTTGCAACAAATTCAGTTAACGAAAGGAGCGGTAACGCAGAATAACGGATGGTAGCAGACAGAGTGTTTACCCGTTGCAAGTTACCGGTTACGAGTAACCGGTAGCTTCATTTCTAAATATCAAATGATCACATCAGCTCATGAGCTGAAAAAAGAATGAAATGAAAAATAAAATCATAGTTTTTTGTTGTTGTATTCTTATCTATGGAATCACCCATGCACAACAATTCAAGGGGCAAATGAACATTGCTGCTGTTCCTGCCCCCAATATGCATTATCAGGAAGAATATACATTTGATAAGCCGGTTGATCCTGCTAAATGGAACAGCCAGACTGCAGGCATGCATGTTTCTTTTGGCTCAACTGATAAACTATATTTCAGGACCGAAGTTCCGGATCTTGACAAACAGGCCAGCACCTGGAAGGAAACGGGGTGGAAAGGAGAACGCTTGAATGCACAGCTCTTGGTTTGGTCACCAGATACTATACAGCAGGTACGATTAAAATGTAATGACCTGAAACATTCAAATGGGAAAGTTATTGGTAAAAACAACATTAAAGTGAATATGGTTCGGTATGTTGTATCTAACTATCCCTATGGTGTTAAAGATGCGACCTGTGGTGAGAGTCCCTATAAGAACGCCTATTTAATGCCTGACCGTTTTGAGGCATTTGATCGTTTTGAAATTCCGGGTAAAACGGTAAGACCCATTTGGATTTCTGTCGATGTACCTGCAGATGCAGAGGCTGGAATCTATAGTGGTGATATTGAAGTGCTTTCTGAGAAAAGTAGATCTGTTTTAACTATTAAACTCAAAATCCAAAACCAGGTGTTGCCCAAACCCGGTGAATGGAAGCACCGCTTCGACTTATGGCAAAATCCTTGGGTGGTGGCCTGGTACAATCGTATTGAGCCCTGGTCTGAAGAACACAAGGTGATGCTGGAAAAGCATTTGAAGCTATATGCTGATGCAGGCGGAAAATTCATTACTACTTATGCGGTGCATTCCCCCTGGTCCGATAACTCTTATATGATCGAAGGAACCATGATTGAGTGGATCAAACAGAATAATGGCGCATGGAAGTTTGATTACAAAATCTTCGACGAGTATGTGGAATTGGCTATGAAAGCTGGTATCAATGATGCCATTACTGTCTATACCTTGCTTCCCTGGGGCAACCGCTTTCGTTATATGGAAGAAGCTACCGGCAATTACGTATATGAAGTATGGCCTCCGGAGTCAAAAGAATTTAAATCCTTCTGGCACACATTCCTGACCGACCTGGAAAAACATTTGCAACAGAAAGGCTGGTTTGAAAAGACCTACCTGGGCATTAATGAGAACGAAATGAAGCAAACATTGGCCGCCATAAAAGTGGTAAAAGAACATCCTGCAAAATGGAAGATAACTTATGCCGGCAACTGGCACACGGAATTGGACACTTTGCTGGACGACTATTGCTTCCTCTATGGTAATGAATCCAATCAGCAGCAGGTAAAAGCAAGGTCAGCGCGTGGTGCTACTACCACTTATTATGTTTGCTGCAACCCTCCTGTTCCCAATAACTTTGTTTTTTCACCACCGATTGAAGGTCGTTGGATCAGTTGGTACTCAGCAGCCTTTGGTTACGACGGCTTTTTGCGCTGGGCTTACGATGCCTGGCCGGCTGATCCTTCCAGAGATGCACGGCATACACTTTGGCCTGCCGGCGATTGCTTCCTCGTTTATCCGGGGGGTGCCAGCGGTATTCGCTTTGAAAAGCTAAGAGAAGGCATTGTTGATTTTGAAAAGATCAGGATCATAAGAGCGTTAGCATCAAAATCAACCGATAAAACCGTAAAGAACCTGTTGAAGCAATTAGACCAGCACATGAAAGTATTTGTTCCTGAACGGGCTTTCGATGAAAAAAAGATTGCAAAAGACGTGCAGAAAGGCAATGATCTGATTGAACAACTAAGTGATAAATTGGCAAGCAATGAAATGGTCTTTAAATAGACTTGTATTAATTTTAATGCTATTCCTTATCGCATTGCCATTGTATGAAAACAAGTCTATTTTTCTTTGTGTTGCTTCAGTTGATAGCTACCACATGTATTGCTCAAAGCGATAAAAGCAAAGTGGTATGTACAAAATTTGAGGACTATATCTTAACACACCAATTAACGCCATTTGGACCAGTACCAACCGCTTTTGATCCCAATGGTGTATATCCTTACGTTAGCTATGCCGAAACTTCAAACAGGCCGGTGCTTAAAAAGTACAGGTTTGTAGTATTGGAGAACAGTCAGATGAAAGTGACCATCTGCCCCGACCTGGGAGGGAAGGTTACTTCCATGATTCATAAGGCTTCCGGCAAAGAGGTGTTGTATGTGCCGGATGTGATCCGGTATACGCGTATTCTTCCTCGCTTTTATTTTGTTGCTGGTGGTATAGAAGTGAGCTTTCCTATTTCCCACACCCCTGTACAAAATGAAAGCGTTTTGTATAAAATTGACAAAACGCCTGACCGGATATATGTCACTTGTGGAGAGCGGGAGCTTCGCTTTGGCATGCAATGGTCAGTAGAATACTCTCTCGGAACAAGCGATGCATTCCTTACCCAGAGAGCTGTATTCTACAATCCAAACACTTCGGCTTATCCTTGGATGTCCTGGTCAAATGCAGCTTTACCTTCGGCTCCCGATACTAAATATGACTTTCCCAATGGACGAGTTTTGTCCCATTCATCAAAAATCGATACCCTAGACTGGCAAAAGGGGGGACCCAAAACAGAAGCAGATATCAAAGAAATGACAGGCTACTTTTGGAAAACAAAAGATGCTAATGCATTTGGTGCTTTTACGCCTTCTCTTGGGACAGGTTTGTATCATATTGCTGATGTAAAGAGTGCACCCGGCATAAAATTGTGGAGCTATGGTGTTGGTGATGACAGTGCATGGTCGGTTCTCAGTACAGCAAAGCACCAGACATATATTGAGATACAAGGTGGGCCTATCAGCGATCAATCTATTAAACTGGAAATGCAACCCAAAGAAACAAAGTGGCATGTAGAATATTGGATTCCTACAGATAAAGAATTAAGTATCTACTCTTTGAAAGTTCCTGATATTACTTTGCGTCCCGTAAAGCAAGTTCCCTTATTTACTTGGGCAAGGAATGAAGCCGTGAAATGTTGGGAACAACTGGTCACTGCTTACCTGCAGAAAGGAAAAGTTCCTGCGCCTCCGCAAGTACATCAGAATTTGTGGGCTCCTTCCGGGATGGAAAACCTTGACAAAGCTTTTAATTGGGCGATCCAGAATTCTAAAGGTGAAGAAGCTGACTTATGGAAGTTTCATTTTGGCAGTTGGTTGGCAGGCAGGGGAAAAAGTGATGAAGCTATTGCTACTCTGTCCAAGACCAATAATGGGGTGTCAAAAGTCCTGTTAGCTCGCCTGCTCAAGATGAAAGGTGATATGACAGGTGCACGCAATGCGCTGGAATCTATCAAAGAACCCTGGTTGCAATTACATCCGCAGGTGGTGGTGGAAAGAGATAAAGTGCTTCGCAATTTAGGACCGCAAACCATTGCCGAACGTGAAACCTGGCTTTCAAAAGTAGCAGCCCTGAATGACGAATGGGTCATTGAAAGAAGAGTACAACTATTGATTGATAAAGGTGAAATAGAAGCTGCCCGTAAATTGCTGTTATCTGTTCCTTTCCAGAAAGTGCACCAGACATATACCCGTACCAACCTGTGGATGCAGATCTGTGAAAAACTCAAGGTCTCCTGTTTCCCGATTCCTCAGACACTTGGAGAGGACCGTCTGGCCACTTTTGGAGCCTATCGCGAATTTGAATAGATGTCAATAAATAATACAATTACTTTTTACTTATAAACCTTCATCAACCAAATACAAAATAGATTCATAATTTCTTTTGGTTGATTCTGATAAAGCCATTTCGCATGTTTTGGTAGAAGAGTAATAACCATCACCTTGCATTTCTGATCTTACTTCCAAAGCTTCCGGTGCTGTAGCCGCGGCTGTCAATTCTGGAAACAGAAAGCCGCGGTCACCAGCCATGCCACAACAACCAGCATATTTGGGTACTTTAACCTTATCGGAAAAATGCTTTGCTATAGCAATGAACTTGTGGTCAGTTTTCATCTTCTGCAGCGAACAAACGGGATGTAATACTATTTCTTTTTTCTTTCTTTTTGTCTGTACTAATGGCAGAACCAAATCATGAAGGAAATCGACACTATCCAGTATGTTGAGCTGGTCAAACTTGCTTTTATTGTCTTCAGTTAATACCGGTCGAATATTGTGCAATGTATAAGCGCAGGAACTGACATCAATAACAACAGGTAATATCCCTTCCTGGCTCTGCTTCCATAATCTTTCGACAATTTGATTGGCCGTAAAGGTGTACGCATCCTTAAATCCTTTGGACGAATATATCTGGCTGCAGCAACTACTGTCAGCGTCTTCCAAAACAGAAACTTCAATACCAACCTTGCTGCAAATGCTCATGAATGTTTCGATCCCGTTTTTCTCCTTTCCTGTATATGTTCCCATTGTTCTGGAAATGCAACTGGGAAAATAAATGATAGTTCTTCCTTCAGGTTTTTGAGTTGCTTTATGATTCTTTATGGAAGATAAATTGGGTGGGGAGCTGATTTGTTCAGACCATAAGGGAGTTGAAGGGAACATTTTCTTTAAACTACCAGTCAGCCTGCTCATCGTATGCCTGCCAAATGTTCTATTGATTATATGACCTGCTTTCAATGCTGCACGTACCAACCATTGTATGGTTGCAAAGTTTTTGGCAATAAGCAATGCTAGCCTGTTGGCAAAAGATGAGTGGTTTTCTCTCCTCAGTCTTTTGATCAGGTCGCCTGTATTGATGTCAACCGGGCAGGCTGTAGCGCATAGTCCATCCACCGCACAGGTATCCATGCCATCATATTTGTATTGCTCAAGCAAAAGTTCATAATGCTTTATATCACCGGCGGCTTCCAGTTTTTTTAGCTCCCTTCTGATCACAATTCTTCTCCTGGGCGTGGTAGTTAGATCCCGGCTGGGACATTTATGCTCGCAGTACCCACATTCGATGCAACGGTCTACTTCCTCTTCTACTGTAGGAAGTTCTTTTAAATTCTTGATGTGTACTTTCTCGTCCTGGTTGATGATGACACCTGGATTGAGCAGCCCTTTGGGATCAATGACCTCCTTAATCTGTTTCATAATCGCATAGGCCTCACCGCCCCATTCTGTTTCCACAAATGGAGCCATATTACGGCCTGTTCCATGTTCTGCTTTTAAAGTGCCATTATACTTTTCCACCACCAGTTTGACCACTTCTTTTGTAAACCGGTCGTAGCGTAGCACTTCTTCTTCGGTATTGAAAGATTGCGTAACTACGAAATGAATATTACCATCCTTGGCATGACCAAAAATGATTGCATTCAGGTAATCATATGCCCGGAACAATTGCTGCAGGTCCATGATAGCGTCGCCCAGTTTTTCCACCGGGAAGGCAACATCTTCCAATATCACTGTTGTGCCACTAGCTCTTACAGCGCCAACAGCAGGAAAAAGGCCTTTCCTTACTTTCCATAAAAAGTCTTGCTCTTTAGGGTCAGTAGTAAAAACTGGTGCATTGTATAAAGCAAGCTCTGTTGAAGAAACCAGGAATTGGTTCACCCTTTCTTCCAGTTCTTCTATGCTGTTTTCCTGGAATTCGATCAAGAGTGCTGCTGCGGTTTCCGGCAGTGTCTTTACAATGGAAGGCATGCCAGGTAAATCTTCAACGGCATGCAGGGAAGCCCTGTCCATAAGTTCAACCATCATTGCTCCGGCTTTCGTGAGTGGTACTATTGCCTGGCAGGCTGAATAGATCTCAGCAAAGTACAGGAGTGCTGTCGATTTATAAGGATAATCAGGAACTGTATGTAATACGGCTTCCGAAATAAAGGCCAGGGTACCTTCTGCACCGATCAGTAGGTGTGCTAAAATGTCCAGAGGATGCTCATGATCAATAAACGCATTTAACGAATATCCAACTGTAGTCTTCGTTCTGTATTTGTTCCTGATTTTATTATATAGAACCTGGTCAGATGTAATCTGATCTCTGATTGCAGTCAAATTTTGAAAGATTTCGCTGCACTCTTTTTCAAATCGTATATAGTCTTCTTGTTTCTCTGTTGAAAAGACCCTTCCATCGGGTAAGATGAAACGTATGTATTGAGTGGTATGATAAGAGTTCAATTTTACACCGCAGCACATGCCGCTGGCATTGTTGGATAAAATGCCGCCCATCATGGCCGCGCTGATGCTGGAAGGATCGGGGCCGATCTTTTTGCTATGTTTTTTTAAATGAGCATTTACCATAGCGCCGGTGATCCCGGGTTGAACACGAACCAGGTCGCCGCTTTCTTCTATTTTTATTCCATTCCAGTGCTTGCTAAGGTCTACCAAAATGCCATCAGTAATGGATTGTCCTGAAAGACTAGTGCCTCCTGTACGGAATACCAGGGGAATTTGGTGCTGACGCGAAAAATGGAAAAGCGAAATGATTTCTGCTTCATTGATGGGCTGAACAACAGCCTTTGGAACCAGGTAATAAAAGCCTGCGTCTGAAGCAAACGATACCAGGTCAATATATCTTGACCTGATGCGGCTTTCAGGTAAGATCTTTTTTAATTCAGTTTCAATTTTCATATGGACTATTCGGCGGGCAATTTAAGCAGTTCAGTTTATTAAAATTTCCTTTTCTGTTTGAATATTATTTGCGATTAGGAGTTATTGACCAGTTTTGGCATACTTTTCTTTCCTTTTTTTATTAATCTGTTAATTCTGATGCAAGATTTTATACATAAAATTTATTTTAGCTTTCACTTTCTTTCTATTATTTTTGTTTATCTTCGAATTGTTGCTGTTCTTTAAGAATATTAAACTTGAATATCAAGTTTCTCATAAATGCCAATCATGTTTTGGCAAGTAGTTTCATAAAGCAAATCGTCCCTTGTTTCTACAAGGGGCTTCTTTTATCATTAAAAGCATGAGCAGCAAAACCGTTAGTTAAACTTTGAAAATGAATTGACCATTTGCAATTCAAAAAATATTAATAGAGCGCACACTTACTCATGGAAAGAATTACTGCAACATATTTCATAGAGACACCTCTGGAAGTGGAAAAAGCTGCGGCTGTACTAGCTGGCGAACAATCATCGGGTACTTTCGTTGCCGTACCTGGCGAAACAGATGAACTCAAACAAAGGTTCGCAGCCCGCGTGGAATCAATCAGTCACCAGGAAACAGTAACTGAATCTGCCATTCCTGGAGCGAGAGCTAGTAGTGGTTTGTTTCACAGGGCAATGATTGAAGTGTCGTGGTCTATTGAGAATTTTGGATACAACCTGCCGGTTCTTATATCTACACTGCAGGGAAATTTGTATGAATTGACTCAGTTTACAGGTTTAAAGCTGATGGACCTGGACGTGCCGCCTTCCTTTGCACAACATTTCCATGGCCCCTGCTTTGGCATAGAAGGCTGCCGCCGGCTGACCAGTGTTGCAGACCGCCCTTTGATTGGTACCATCATCAAGCCAAGCATCGGCCTCTCGCCGGAGCAAACAGCTGCTTTGGTACAAACGCTAGTCGGAGCAGGAATCGATTTCATTAAAGACGATGAATTGCTTTCTTCTTCTGCTAATTCACCTTTTGATAAGAGGGTAGACGCTATCATGCGTGTAATTAATGATCATGCAGATAAGACCGGTAAAAAAGTAATGTACGCCTTTAATATCAGCGATGATACAGATGCCATGCTGAGAAATTATGAAAAGATCGTCTCTGCTGGAGGCACTTGTGCTATGATCAGCTTGAATAGTGTCGGATTGTCAGGGGTGAAAAAGATTTGTGATCAGGGACAACTGGCCATACATGGTCACCGCAATGGCTGGGGCATGTTGAACAGGCATCCACTGTTGGGCATTGAATTTCCTGCTTATCAAAAATTATGGCGATTAGCTGGTGTAGATCAGATCCATGTAAATGGCATCCAGAATAAGTTCTGGGAATCTGATGATTCGGTGGTGCGTTCCATTGAAGCATGTCTGAAACCGATGCTGGGAGGTTATTCTATTCTTCCGGTGGTTTCTTCCGGCCAGTGGGGCGGACAGGCACCCGAAACTTATCGCCGTACGCAAACCGTTGACTTGCTCTATATGGCTGGGGGCGGTATTATGGCTCATCCCGAAGGTCCTGCAGGTGGTGTTGTAGCTCTCCAACAGGCATGGCAAGCCGCAGTTGAAGGATTATCAATTGAAGAAGCTGCACAGCAGTATCCGCAATTTGCCCAATCAGTGGTAAAATTTGGCAAAATGGATAAAATAAAAAATGTGCAATAGGCAATCAATCATTACTCATCACTGATCATTCATCATGCGCTCCCTTCTTCTCACATACTACGGCGATGACTTTACCGGCTCTACCGATGCCCTGGAGTTCTTAAGCCGTGCTGGCGTTAAGACAGTGCTCTTTATAAAACCGCCAACACCAGAACAACTCGAACAGTTTCACGGCCTGCAGGCCGTTGGTGTTGCTGGCATTTCACGGGCTATGAAACCGCGGGAGATGGAACAGGAACTGTATCCTGCTTTTACAGCCCTTAACCAAATAGGTGCAAGGCATGTTCATTATAAGGTTTGCTCCACGTTCGATTCTTCTCCTTCCATCGGTAGCATTGGCAAGGCGATCGATGTTGGGGCGGAGATCTTTCAATCCCACTTTGTACCATTGCTGGTCGCGGCTCCGGCATTAGGGCGCCATTGTGTCTTTGGCAACCTGTTTGCCCGCTTGGGGATAGGGAGCAAGGGAAATATTTATCGACTGGACCGGCATCCTTCTATGAGCCGTCATCCGGTTACTCCTGCCGATGAAAGCGACCTTAGGCTGCATTTAGCACGGCAAACAGATAAGAAAATTGGTTTGTTGGATATTCTGCATTTACAACTTCCTTTGGATGAGGCTGCTGCAGTCTTGGAAAATATCATTGATGGCGGCAGTGAAATTGTCTTGTTCGATGCCATCCAAGAAGATCAAATGAGCAGGATTGGACAGTTAATTGACGCTTATGCTGAAAATGGAAAAACCCTTTTCTCCGTAGGTTCATCAGGCATAGAAATGGCCATCGGCGCATATTGGCAGGAACAGGAAATAGTGCATCCTCAAAAAAGCTGGCCTGATCCGGGAAATGCCGGTCCATTGTTGGTAATTTCTGGTAGTTGCTCACCTGTCACCGCCGGGCAAATTACCTGGGCGGTGGCTAACGGCTTTGTAGAGGTGCCTGTAACCATAACTGCTTTATCAGGCGAAAACGGAAATGAATTATCACTAAGCTGCGATCTTGAAGCTGTAATATCTTATTTGCAAAAGGGCCGTAGTGTGATTGTGCATACAAGTCGTGGCGCTGATGATGAAAGAATAATCCAAACAGCAGCATTATGCGCTCAAATAGAAATGGATAAATCAGAAACTGCAAGACTGTTGGGGACCTTTCTGGGCAGGATAGCACGGGAAGTGGTCACCCAGACAGGTGTCAAACGCCTTGTGATCGCAGGCGGTGATACTTCTGGTTATGCGGCCAGGGAAATGGGCATTGAAGCAGTGGAGATGATGGCGCCACTTGCTCCCGGCGCTCCATTGTGTAAGGCTTATGCGCCCGGATCTCCACTGGATGGCCTGCAGGTAAACTTCAAAGGTGGTCAGGTAGGAGGGGAGGATTATTTCGGACTGGCACTCCAGGGGACTACAACGTTAAATGCAGTAAAATAAACGATCTGCAATAGGCAATTAATCATAACTCATAACGAATCAAAAACTATAAAATCGTGGCAAAAACACTTGGACTGATACACACTTCGGCTACGCTGGTACCTGTTTTTCAGCAACTTTGTCAGCAATCACTACCTGGGGTAACCGTATTTAATATTGTTGACGACAGTCTGATCAAAGACGTCATTGCTAAAGGTGCATTAACAGCAAATACAGCAAGGAGGGTAGTTGATTATATTGGTTCTGCAGAAGATGCTGGTGCAGATTTTATAATGGTTACCTGCTCTTCTATCGGGGCCGCTGTTGAAGCTGCCGCCCCTTTAACAAAAGTACCTGTGTTAAGGGTAGATCAGCCTATGGCCGACCAGGCGGTTCAGTCCGATTCAAAAATAGGCGTCATAGCAACATTGCCTACAACCTTGAATCCTACCTGCGACCTGGTAAAGCGAAGAGCTGCTGCTATAGGAAAGGAAATTCAATTGATTGCTCATCTCTGCGAAGGCGCTTTCGAAGAATTAATGAGCGGTAATGCAGCCAAACACGATGAAATGGTTGCCGGCGCTTTACGTAAGCTTTCTTCTGAGGTAGATGTGATCTTGTTGGCCCAGGCTTCAATGGCGCGTGTTGTTGACACCCTTGCTCCGGAAGACAAAAAGGTGCCTATTTTGGCAAGCCCCCCATTAGCCGTACAACATCTTTCTTCTGTTTTATTAGATAATTAGACACCATCCCAACTGCCATTATGAAATCTCTACGAAAAATTTGCCTGGGCCTTAGTGGCCTTTCTCTTATTCTGTTAATTGCAGGAATTGTTTCAGCACAGCCTCATATCTGGCAGCCTGCGGCCGTTTGCCTATCTGTATTCTTTGCTATTGGGATTGGTTCGATTCCTGCTTTAAAAAGCTATCAATACACAGCCTGGATCATTACTGCGGTCGTAGCGGGCATGATATATCCGGCCGCTTTTCAAAAGTGGGGTGACTTTGACCTTCGCAACAAATGGTTGATCCTCTTGGTAATCCAAATGGTGATGTTTGGTATGGGTATTCAAATGAGTTTGCGTGATTTTACAGGTTTAGCAAGCACAGGCAAAGGAGTCTTGATAGGATTGATTTGTCACTTTTCAATCATGCCCCTCGTTGGCTTTTTGTTGACAAGGATCTTTCATTTTGATATGGAGATCGCTGCCGGCATCATTTTAATTGGCTCCTGTTCGAGCAGCCTGGCTTCTAATGTCATGGTATATATAGCACGCGCAAACCTGGTGTTATCTGTAACTGTAACGGCAATGGCTACTCTTGTTGCTCCTATTATGACACCATTCCTGATGAAGTTATTAGCAGGTACTTTGATCCAGGTACATTTTATCGACATGATGATGGAGATCATTAAGATAGTGATCGTTCCTATTGGTGCAGCTCTCTTGCACGATTACCTGAAAACTGCTTCACCTCAGGGCTGGAGAATTGTAAGGAATATAATAATGGCTTCAATTCTTTGGTTAGTTGCTCTGCCCTTTGGGTTGTGGCAGTTTTTGAAAGCGCATTTATCAGTCTCTATCCTTCAGTCATTCGAGATCCTGAGTTTTTTTGCAGGTGCTGTTCTGGCTGGTGTTGGTTATAACTTGCTGGCTAATCGGGTCTCGCGTTTCGACTCCTTTATGCCTTATTTCTCCATGTTTGGTATTGTTTATTTTACTACGGTCACTACGGCTGCAGGTCGCGATAATCTCATGCAAGTTGGCTTGCTGCTATTCTTTACCTCTGTTTTCCATAATGCAGCTGGCTATTTCTTTGGCTATTGGTTAAGCAGGATATTTGGTCTGGATAAGAACTCTGCTCGTACCATTGCTTTTGAAGTGGGACTGCAAAACGGTGGCATGGCTTCCGGTCTGGCTGGTGCCATGGGTAAGTTGGGTACTGTAGGACTTCCTGCTGCAGTTTTCAGTCCATGGATGAATATATCAGGATCTATACTTGCCAATTTCTGGCGTCGCAGACCAGTAAATGAAAGCGAGATAGTTGTTGAAGAAACAAAGGTTGCGGGCCCGGGCCCGGGTACTTGTACTACCACGTATGGTTAGTGATGCTGATGGTCTTCCTGATGACTGGGAAAAATCCAATGGATTGAATCCTCATGATCCAAAAGACAGTTCGGAAAAAGCAAAGGGAAAGCAAGGTTATACGAATATTGAAGTATTTATCAATCAACTTGGTGGCTTTACAAAACGTTTTTAAAGTAATTTATCAAAAGCCCCTTGATGAATATGCTGATTATCTAAAATAAGTTTCAAATAGAAATGGAATATTTGTTTTTTTTTAATAAATAAATAACATATAGCTGGAGGTTCAAATCATTTATATTTTGTTAAACAATAAAATAATTCAGCTTTCGTTTCTGCTAGTTGGCTTTAACCGCGCCTTTGAATTTAATATTTGAAAAATAAGAGATCTAATTGTTGGCAGAGTATTTGTTTATTAGGCCTCAACATCGTTAACCTGATTAAAACCAGGAAACATCATTAACCTTAAAAACACCAACATGAAGAAGAATCTTTTATTAGCAACTACATTCGTTGCAGGCTTAATTACCATGGGCGTTGCTCAATTACCTTCTAATACAAGTGCATCAGCCAAAAACTTAAATGGCTACATGACTTTAGATACCGTGCCTCAAAAGGACACTGTTCCTGGTAAATCTGATAGCAGCTCCGCTAATTTAACTAGCTTTAATAGCTATATGGCAAAGGATACAGTTCCTCAAAAAGATACTGTTCCCTCGAAGCCTGATAGCAGTTCAGTAAATCTGTAATCAGTTTTCATTAAAATAAAAAAGCACAATGACATATTATTTAAAGTCATTGTGCTTTTTTTTACTGCAATTTCTAGCCTCTTTGGTACTTAATGTGTGCAGAATTAATTGATAAATTCGTAATTTATCGCACTCAATTGCTTGCCGATGCCTAACGATTCTACTAACATCAATATCAATACTAAGAGCGTTGCACAAAATTCTTTTGATGCCATAGTGATTGGTTCAGGGATTAGTGGTGGCTGGGCCGCCAAAGAACTGTGCGAACACGGATTGAAAACACTGGTATTGGAAAGAGGCAGAAATATCGTTCACAATAAAGATTATCCAACAGCTTTCAAACACCCATGGGAGTTTACCCATAGGGGTCAAATGGCCCGGGATTTCAGGAAAGCAAATCCCTTGATCAGTAAAGCGGCTGGCTTTGGTGAGGATACCGCTCATTTTTTTATCAAGGATGCTGATCATCCTTATGTTCAGGAAAAACCGTTTGACTGGATCCGTGGTTACCAAGTGGGAGGTAAGTCCCTTACCTGGGGGCGCGCCTGTCAACGGTGGAGCAACTTTGAGTTTACAGCACCCGCACGATTGGGCTATGGTATTGAATGGCCTATCAGCTATTTGGATATTGCTCCGTGGTACAGCCATGTGGAGAACTTTATCGGCGTCTGTGGTCACAAAGATGGCTTGGAGGCTATGCCCGATGGAGAGTTTCTCCCTCCATTCGACTTGAATTGTGTCGAAACGCACATGCAGCAAAACATTAGGAAACATTATAAAGATCGCTACCTGGTTCATGCACGCTGGGCACACCTGACTTTACCTAAAGAGATTCATTTGCAGCAGGGTAGGGGCCGATGCCAGGCGCGAAATAAATGTATGAGAGGATGCCCGTTCGGTGGCTATTTCAGCTCTGTTTCATCTACTTTACCCTGGGCAGAAAGAACCGGAAACCTTGCCATTCGTCCGTTTTCTGTAGTCCATTCCATTATATACGATGAACAAAAAGGGAAAGCAATTGGCGTCCGGGTGATCGATGCAAATACAAAAGAATCAACCGATTATTATGCCCGCATTATTTTCTTAAACGCATCTGCTTTAAACAGTAATTTGGTTTTATTAAACTCCACATCTAACCGTTTCCCTAATGGTCTGGGAAATGAAAATGGGGTATTAGGCAAGTTTGTGGCTTTTCATAATTACCGCGCTTCTGTGAATGCAACAATTGATGGTTTTGAGGATAAATATTACTACGGCCGTAATCCTACTGAGCCGATTATTGCTAACTACAGGAACCTGCACACCCAGGATACGGATTATGTAGGAGGGTTTACCACTTTTATGGGGGCATTCCGTTCCGGAGTAGATGAAAGTACAATGACTGAAACCATAGGAGGTAACTATAAAGATGCCCTGACCGAACCTGGAGGGTGGAAAGTTTATATGTATATGCAGGGAGAAACCATTCCTAAGGAAACAAATCATGTCCGCTTGAGCAAAGACCAAAAAGACCAGTGGGGTATACCATTACTGGTGACAGCAGTAGACTATGATCAAAATGACGAAAAAATGATTAAGGATTTTTTAACGCAGAGTACTGAAATGATGGAAAGGTCGGGCTGTAAAAATATTAATCAGAATGACAGTAAGCAACCTCCTGGTTTGGATATTCACGAAATGGGCGGTGTGAGAATGGGAAAAGATCCCAAAACTTCAATGCTCAACAAATGGAACCAGTTGCACGCATGTCCGAATGTGTTTGTTACCGATGGTGCTTGTATGACCAGTACCGGGAACCAAAGTCCTTCTATTTTATACATGGCACTTACTGCAAGAGCTGCCAATCATGCAATAAATGAATTGAAAAAAGGAAACTTGTAACACCGTCAAACCATTTCATTACTAAGCCGGTTCTTTGGTAACTGGGCCGGTTCCATCTTAACGTGAAGGCCAATGATTTGAATTTTAAGCTTTCTTAACTAATATTTTGTTTTGATTACCAATCATTATTTATCTTCCCGCCTATTCAAAGAGATATTTATATATTCAATAGAAAACCAACCATTTTAAATCAAAACAACGATTGTTAAAATGTCAAAAACTAACGGCAAACGTCTGGCAATAATTCTTGTTACCTCATTGTTTTTCCTCTGGGGATTTGCACTCAATTTGAATCCTATTTTAATTCCTCACCTCAAAAAGGCTTGCCAACTGTCAGATACGCAGTCGGCATTTATTGATTCGGCTTCCTATATTGCCTATTTTCTAATGGCGATACCTGCCGGCCAGTTTATGAAGCGGTTTGGATATAAAGGGGGGATCATTGTTGGATTACTGCTTTTTGCATTTGGTGCCTTTCTGTTTTACCCGGCATCAACCACAAGGATGTATGGTTTCTTTTTGACGGCATTATTTATTATTGCGTGTGGACTTACTTTCCTGGAAACTGCGGCCAATCCATATATCACTGTGATTGGCGATCCTGATCAGGCTACCCAGCGTATCAACTTTGCCCAGTCATTTAATGGATTGGCAGCTACATTGGCTCCTTTAATTGGCGGTAATTTTATACTTTCAGGTAAAACACTTTCGGCAGAGCAGGAAGCTGTCATGTCTCCGCAGCAACTGAACGATTACTTGCAACATGAAGCATCTTCTGTTCAACTCCCTTTTATCATTATCGGGGTAGTGGTGCTATTGGTCGCCATTCTATTGATTAGAACACCTCTCCCTGAAATTGAGGAAGAGGAAACGACAGAGACAAGTCACAAGTCGATATTTAAAGAGAAAAACTTAATGCTTGGCGTACTTGCGCAATTCTTTTATGTGGGTGCGCAGGTTTGCGTCAGTAGCTTTTTCATTCGTTTCTCTCATCAGGTTGCTGGTATTGAAGAAAAATCGGCTGCATTCTTCCTGTCAGCTGCACTTCTGGGTTTTATGGCCGGACGTTTTATAGGTACCTTCCTGATGAAATATATTGCACCATCAAGGTTGCTGGCTGTCTATAGCGTTATTAATTTCTTGTTGTTGATATTGGCTGTAATGCTTGATGGTAAATTCTCCGTGTATGCGCTGATGGGAGTAGAGTTCTTCATGTCCATTATGTTCCCAACTATTTTTTCTTTAGCCATTCGCGGACTTGGACCAAAAACAAAAGAGGGGTCATCCCTGGTGATCATGTCTATAGTTGGAGGCGCTATTTTCCCTGTGATCATGGGACGTGTTTCTGATGCCACCAACATTCAGACTGCTTACTTGGTACCGGCTTGCTGTTTCCTGGTTATTCTTTATTTCGCTATGAAAAACATTACTGTTACCAAATTAAAGCTCGCTGTTTCCCACTAATCCTGGATGAGAACAGCAACCATAAAACATCTTAATTGGTTTAATATCCATATTACAGCCGCTCTTTATTGGAGCGGCTTTTTTATTATCTTCCTGCCATGGACCATTTTCCACCCCTTTGCAGTGCAGTAATGTGCCCACGGTACTAATGAAAAATGAATAATGAGTTGTCTGTAATGAGCATGCTTACTGATAACAGATCATTCATCATTCATCAACTTCCTTGGTTCCACTCTTTTCAGTTTCAGGTTGGTAACAGGTGCCACGATCAGCGGGAACTTTTCTACGGTTACCGTACTGACATCCAGTCCAAAGCCCCTTTCTTCTGAAAGACTCACCTCCTTCAACCAGAAGTAAAGTTTCATGACCATGCGCTCTAAGATCGGCAGGTCGTTATCCTGGCTGAGGTATTTTTCCATGACAATAAAGGAGAAGTCTCCCACAATATTGCTGCGCTCCAGGCTTTCATAGCGACTGGTGATGTTCACTTCCCTGTTGGCTACCAGGTCTTCCACCACTTTGCGGAACATCAGGTTGATGCGGGGCTGAACCCTGAAGCCTAATCTGAATTCCACACGGATGATATCGTTGGGAATGATGTGTTCAACTGTGTACTCTGAGGTATAAGGATCATCCAGGGTGTCCACATGCACAAACCAGTAGATATCCGCCCTTTTGGGCTTTTTGTTCAGTATAGAATAGATGATCTTGTGCTCTATTTCTTTAGGGTTATCGGCACTGGTCAGGTACACCAGGTGGGTAGCATACTTGGGCACAGAGCGGTCGTTGCTCAACTCCTGGATCTTGGGAATATAGTGCTCCAGCCGTACAAACTCCACATAGCGGTTCTTGATCTTACGGGCTTTGAACCAGGCATACATCACTAAGAATAAGGCGCCTCCAACAAACAGGGTAACATAGCCACCATGAGGGAACTTATCCATGTTTGCCCACAGGAAACTAAATTCAATGGTAAAGTAAATTGCCAGGTATAGATAGATCAAAATAGCCTTTGCTCTGTGCAGCACCAGGTAATTGGCAAAGAGAATGGAGGTGGCAATCATACAAAGTGTAATGGCCAGTCCATATGCAGCTTCCATACTCGAGGCTTTCTCAAAATGAAGTACAATCCCAACACATCCCGCATACAGTAAGAGGTTAATAGCCGGGATAAAAAGTTGACCTCTTTCCTCGGTTGGGTAAACAATTTTAAACTTGGGCCACAGGTTCAGGCGCATGGACTCACTGATCAGGGTAAAGGAACCGGAAATCAGTGCCTGGCTGGCAATGATGGCCGCTGCTGTGGCAATAGCAATACCAAAATAAAGGAACCACTCTGGCATCACACCATAAAACGGATTGAAACCATGCTCGATCATTGTGGAGGTAATAGGTTTACCATTGTAGTGGCTTATTAACCAGGCACCCTGTCCCAGGTAGTTCAAAATCAGGCAGGACTTAACGAATATCCAGGAATAGCGTATGTTCCATTTCCCACAGTGGCCCAGGTCCGAATAAAGCGCTTCGGCACCCGTGGTACAGAGGAAAACACCACCTAGGATATAAAAGCCTTTGGGATATGTTGTGAGCAGTTTGATCGCATAATAAGGATTAAATGCCTTAAATACTTGCAGGTCATCTGAAATGTGAATGAGTCCAAATAAGGCCAGCATCAGGAACCATAAGGACATAACCGGCCCAAAGAAACGGCCGATGAGGGCTGTACCAAACTGCTGAATGAAAAATAATACTGAAATAATGCCAATGACAATATAAACGATAGTGGTTTGTGTGATGCCGGAAAAAGCAGGTAACTGTTTCAAACCTTCAATAGCGGATGTAACTGAGATAGGAGGGGTGATCATGCCATCTGCCAGTAAAGAGGCTCCCCCGATCATGGCAGGTACCACAAGCCATCTGCGCCTTCTTCTTACTAAAGCGAAGAGTGAAAATACGCCGCCTTCACCCCTGTTATCCGCCTGGAGGGTAAGGATAACATATTTGACAGTGGTTTGCAAGGTAAGCGTCCAGATAATACAGGATAACGCGCCCACAATGAGCTGCTCGGTGATCACTTTCCCGCTGATGATGGCGTTCAGTACATAAAGGGGAGATGTTCCAATGTCTCCATAAATAATTCCCAGTGCAATCAGAAGTCCCGCAAATGTGACCTTATGATGTGATGTTGGCATTTTGATCTTTTAATAGAGCTTTAAAATTTATTTCTTTTCATATGGCCAAACATTAGATGTTATATCTACAATATCTTGCTATTTTATTTATTGTTCTTTACATATAAAACGATAACCAATTCCTGATTCCGTTACAATGATTTCCGGGCGGTTTGGATCTTTTTCTATTTTCTTTCTGAGTTGAGCAATAAATACCCGAAGGTATTGTGATTGGTTGATATAACCCGGACCCCATATATCACGTAAAAGGTATTGGTGTGTCAATACTTTACCTTCATTCTTGGCAAATAGTGCAAGTAAGGCATATTCTGTTGCGGTTAGCTTTACCAGTTCGTCATTCTTTTTAACAGTCCTTTCTGCCAGGTCAATTTGCAAGTCATCGCAAATGATTACTGGTTTGCTTTCCTCTAAAACAGAAGTCCGTAAAGCTGACCTGATGCGGGCGAGTAATTCCCCAGTACGGAATGGTTTAGATAAGTAGTCATTAGCACCATTATCAAGAGCCTTGATGACATCTGATTCGCTGTTCTGGACCGAAAGAATAATAACAGGATTTGTAAACCATTCTCTAAGCTTCTTTAATATGGTATGACCATCTTCATCTGGTAGCCCCAGGTCAAGAATGATCAGGTCAGGAGGGTGGGTGGCTGCAGTAATGAGTCCTTCTTTAGCTGTACTGGCGTGCCTGACTGTGTATCCATTACTTTGAAGTGTAATGGATAGCAGTTTTCTTATCTGCGCTTCATCATCTATAATTAATAAATCCGCTTTTGCCATTGATCAGTTTTTTTTAAGAGGGTGGATTCAGCAGGAATTATCAATGTAAATCTTGCTCCACCGGTGCTGACATTCTGAAGCAGAACGGATCCGCCCATCGCTTCTGTAAAACCTTTGACAATGGACAATCCAAGTCCCGTGCCCCCTGTTCTGGAAGTCTTTAAACGGTAAAATTTTTCAAATACATTTTTGATTTCTTCCTCCGGAAAACCATCTCCATTGTCCTCAATGACAATCTCTAAAAAATGGGGCTTATAAGTTGCCTTGAGTTGAATCATACTGTCTGGCGCAGTGTACTGACAAGCATTGTTTAAAAGATTATAGATGATTTGCTCCAACATGACTTTGTCCAGTTTAAGAACCGGCAAATTGGGACTGATATTTATAGTTATATGTTGCGTAGCTTTATTTTCTTCTATTCTTTTAACTGCATCATAAACAAGCTCATTGATATCGCACCAGTCTTTTTTAGGCTGTATAAAACCAGACTCCAACCTTGACATATTGAGTAGGTTTTCCACTTGCTGGTTGAGGCGGAATGAGGCAGTGGATATTTCAGCAAGGAGTTCCTCTTTGTCATTAGGAGTTAAATTGCTGCTGTTGGTTTGTAAGTTATCTGTAGCTGCAATAATAGTTGCAATTGGAGTCCGTAGTTCGTGAGATAAGGAGTTGAGTAATGTATTATACAGCTTTACTGTGTTGCTTTTCTCTTCTTTCTCTCTGGCTCCTTTTTCAATAAGTTTAATCTTATTGGTCAGTACAGCATTTACCATTGCAATGATAAAATACATAACAAACAAGATAGTATCTTCCGTTGACCCAACATGAAAAGTAAAACGGGGAGGAATAAAAAAGAAATTCCAGATCAAGGCACTGAGTACGGCGGCAGTCAATACCGGGAAGATGTCAAAAGTAATAGCGATCAGAGAAACAGTTACCAGGAGTATAAATGCTACTATTTTGTAGTCTATAAAATTTGCGAATACAAAGCATAAAAACGATACAATGCATACGAACAATAAACTGAGAAAATATTGCCTGGATTTGCTGACTTTATTAAAAAAAAACTCCGCCATTAATCTCTAATCAAACCACAAATGTAGAACAGCGTTCATAAGTGAAGTATAAAATATTTCCGTTCATGCATAAAGATTTTATAAAGAGGGCTTCAGTTGTGGATTACTTTTTTATGCTGCACTTTAAAAAAGAATGCGCATTTTCAGGAACAATATTATTCCCTGTTTATAAGTCTTTGCTTTTCATTGTATTAAGGTTAGAATATCCCGGTAAAAGGTGAGGCCGAATGTATATTGTGAGATACATATAACTCTGTGGAAAAATATTTGGAAGTATCTTAATGGGGGGAATGACAATTCTTGTTTTATCAAAAAAACTTCGGCCAAACCACTGCCTGGGGCTTTTAATTCTGCTCTTCTTTTAATATTTTTAGCCAGCACGTACTCTTTTGATGCGAAACCTAATGCAGCCGTCTTATGGGGTTTTTGGCCACCGTCCAACGAAGATTATTTTTATTAATATTAGTTATACTAGTATCTAATACAAACGCCTTTTGCCAGCTTAAAGCGGCTTTTACAGCGTCTCCTGTATCTGGATGTGCTCCTATAGTGGTTCAGTTTACAGATGAATCGACAGGAAATCCAACACAATGGCAGTGGGATTTGGGTAATGGGGTTATTTCATATTTACAAAATCCTTCCGTAACATATTTTACACCTGGTACCTATAAAATAAAACTGGTAGTGCGATCTGCCGATGCAGAGGATGTACTGATCAAGGACCAATATGTTACAGTTTATCCCAATCCAGCTGTTGATTTTAATGCTTCCGATACCATGGGTTGCTTCCCTTTGTCTGTACAGTTTAAAGACTTGAGCACAACTTCGAGTGGAACGCTTACAAATTGGAGCTGGGACTTTGGTGATGGGATAACTTCTCAGGATCCTGATCCAATCCATACGTATTTGGATGCAGGCGACTACTCTGTAACATTAAGAGTCACCAACAGTTTTGGATGTCAGAAGATTTTGAAAAAGACTCAGTATATAAAAATAGGAGATGGTGTGGATGCTGATTTTTCAAATAACAGTCCTGGAATATGCGGGGCTCCGGTATCGCTACAATTTACCAACCAATCTTCAGGACCTGGGTCCCTGACATATCAATGGGACTTTGGCGATGGTATTCGATCAACTGATAGGAATCCTCAGCATACCTATACAACAGGGGGAACCTATAACGTAAGTTTGGTAACAGTCAGCTCAAAAGGCTGTAGGGATACGATGTTAAAGGAAAACCTGGTCTCTGTGGGCACTGTTTCATCGGATTTTAATCTCCCCGATACTGTTTGTGCCGGACAAACCTTTTCTTTGACCAATGCGTCTTCCCCTGAACCCGGGCTTGTAACCTGGAATTTTGGTGATGGGACAATTTCTGAATCATTTATTCCTGTAAAAAAATACTCAGGTCCCGGAACCTATAAGATCAAACTGGTAAACAATTTTGGTGGCTGCCTTGATTCTATTACGAAAAGTATTATTGTGACTCCCAATCCAAAACCTTCTTTTACCGCTCCTCTGGTTTCCGGTTGTATAGCTCCTTTTACAGTTAAGTTTACAAATAATACTTCGGGTAACAATACTTATAAGTGGTTTTTTGGCGACGGTACTTCGTCTACCGATCGACAGCCGGAACACACCTATAAGGATACAGGCAGGTATACGGTTACCTTGATTTCTTTTAATGAGAACGGTTGTAGTGATACAACAGTGATGGATCAATTTATTAAGGTTCTGAAACCAACGGCAATCGTAAGCAACGTGTTGAAATCAGGGTGTTTGCCACTGGAATTTTCACCAATGGCAACTGTTGTTTCTAGTGAGCCTGTGACTTCCTATCTCTGGAAATTTGGCGATGGCACTACAAGCAATGATGTGCATCCGAGTCATATTTTTACAACTGCCGGTAAATTTGATATCACCTTAATTGTTGCTACTCAAAGCGGGTGTGCAGATACTGTTGTCATTAAAGAGGCTGTAAAGACTGCAGAAAAGGCAAAAGCAAATTTTTCAGTCAACCCCAAACTTGTTTGTGCAAGGGACCCGGCTACGTTTACAGATAACAGTACCAGTACTGGGATCATTGATGAATGGTTTTGGAAGTTTGGCGATGGCACGACTTCAACACAGCAAAATCCGGTTCATGAATACCAGGATACCGGATGGTTTTCAGTGACACTGATCGTAAATGGCAAAACTTGTCCTGATACTATTACTATTGACGATGTGGTATATATTAAGCCGCCGATACCAAGTTTTTCTTTTATCAATAGCTGTGATGATAAGTTTACTAAGAACTTTACAGACAAATCTGTTGGTGCACTAACCTGGGAGTGGACTTTTGGAGATGGATCAGGCTCAAAAGAAAGGAATCCCTCACATACGTATGCTTCACCGGGAAATTATTCTGTGAAACTGGATATTTCAAATGGATCCTGCACCCATACGACTGCACAAATTGTAAGAGTGATCAATGAAAAAGCTGCGTTCAGCCTCGATCCAGCTATCGTTTGTAAGGGAAGCCCTGTAAATTTTAAAGGGAAGGACTTCAATATAGCTAACATTTCTAAAATGGAATGGAATTTTGGCGACGGAAGTAATGCAATCGGCGCCATCAACATTGCACATACTTATTCTAAAGCAGGAAAATACGTTCCTTCATTGACTATCACAGATTTACTGGGATGTTCCGACACTACCACTGCTCCAGTTTCTGTTTATGGTCCAACGGCTGATTTCTACCCTAATGTTGAAGGTGCTTGCCTGGGTAGCAGCCTTATTTTATTTGCTGATTCTTCCAAAACTGACGGCATCAATGAAGTAGTCAAAAGAATATGGAATTTTGGTGATGATTCCATTGACTCCACATCTGGCGCCCCTTACAAGCATTTGTATACGAAAGCAGGTGAATATACCGTAACGTTTAAAGTAGTGGATAGTTATGGCTGTACAGACGTGATATCCAAGCCAAAAGTTGTGACCATTGCGCAACCTAAGGCCGATTTTATTTCTTTTGATTCTTCTTCCTGTACTGGTAAACCAGTTCGCTTCATTAACAGGTCAATTGGTTACAACCTAACGAGTCAATGGAGTTTTGGCGATAGTTCTTTTTCTGATCAGCTTAACCCCATTTATAGTTATAAGGATACGGGTTTATATTCTATAAAATTAGTAGTGACAGACAAATATGGCTGTAAGGATAGTTTGCTAAAAAATGAATATATTAAAATCACTTATCCAAGGGTGTCCTTCCTGGTTTCAGATACTTTTGCAACCTGCCCACCTTTATTGGTAAACTTTACTAATACCTCTGTCAACTATACAACAATCAAATGGAATTTTGATGACGGTGATCTATCAACATTTGGTTCACCTTCGCATTATTATACTTATCCTGGTGTTTACAATGCCAGTCTTACAGTAACCAGTCCGGGCGGTTGTGTGGAAACTAAGATCCAAAAGATTGTTGTAAAAGGTCCAACTGGCACATTGGAATACCCGGAACAAATTGGTTGTAATCCCCATACTGTTACATTAACGGCGCATACTTTAAATAACATTTCATTTATATGGGATTATAGTGATGGCAGCACTTTGGCGACAATAGACTCTGTAGTAAAACATACCTATACTCAAATTGGCAGTTACGTTCCCAGAATGATCCTTATCGATGACGCTGGATGTAAAGTTCCGGTTCAAGGGAAAGATACAATCAAAGTGGTGGACGTTATTGCAAAGTTTGGCCTTGATAATTTCAAGTTTTGCGATTCCGGATATGTCCGGTTTTCAGATTCCTCTTCTAGTGTTGAACCGTTAAAGTCATGGGAATGGAGCTTTGGTGATGGTAAATTCAGCAATGAACAGAATCCCGTATACCATTATAAGAATCCTGGTTCATTCACAGCACAACTGATTACCACTTCAAAAACCGGTTGTAAGGATACCGCAGTTATCAACAAAAAGATTGATGTATTTGAAAGTCCAATAATCGATATAGCAGGAGATCTTGAAAGTTGTAAGCCTGGGAAGTTTTTATTTAAGGGCAAAGTTATAAGGGGAGATTCCATGGTCCTGAAATGGACCTGGGACTTTGGAAACAGAAATACCTCCACCGTTCAGTACCCGGCGGAGCAGGTTTATACAGAAGATAAAACTTACCTGCTCACAGCAAGTGTAACAGATGATCATAACTGTAAATCTATTAATACAAAGGAAGTGGTCATTCATCCTCTTCCTATTGTAGATGCCGGACCTGATATTTTAATTTGCCGAGGCGATTCGGTGCAATTGAAAGGTTCAGGGGCAGTAACTTATGGATGGAGTACAGCTAAAGAATTGACCTGTTACAATTGTGCCAGTCCTAAAGCCTCTCCAATTGACACAACAATTTATGAGGTCACGGGGTATAACCAGTTTGGTTGCCTGGACATTGATTCCGTTAAGGTGGTTGTCAGGCAAAGGTTTGAAATCGATGCAGGGCCAAACGACAGTGTATGTGTAGGAAACAGTGTCCTTTTATCGGCCTGGGGTGCGGACAGTTTTTCCTGGTATCCTGCAACTGGTTTGGACAATCCCAATATTCATAATCCCAAAGCAAGGCCGCTTACTTCCACTTTATATACAGTGGTAGGGCGGGATATAGACAAGTGCTTTACTGATACTGCAACAGTATTTATTAAAGTGAATCCATACCCAAAGGTTGATGCGGGCCCTGATGTGACCATTCCCGTTGGAAATTCTGTACAGATCAAACCTGTTAGTTCTACTGATGTGGTCAGTTGGCAGTGGACACCCCCTTATAACCTGAGTTGCTTGCATTGTGAAACGACAAATGCTACCCCTAGAAGAAATACAAAATATACGGTAACGGTGAAAAACATAAGTGGTTGTACAAGTACTGATTACATGACGGTTTCACTGGTTTGTAATTCGGGTAATCTTTTTATTCCAAACACGTTTTCTCCGAACAATGATGGTAGCAATGATAAATTTTATCCTCGGGGTACAGGTATTTCGCTTGTACGTTCTTTAAGAGTTTTTAACCGCTGGGGTGAATTGGTATTTGAAAGGATGAATTTTAATGCCAATGATGATAAGTTAGGGTGGGATGGCATCTACAAAGGACAATTACTGACGTCTGATGTTTATGTATACACATGTGAGGTGATATGTGATAACATGGAAGTGTTATCCTATACAGGGGATATTGCCCTGATTAGATAAATGCTATTGATTCATAAATCAAAGTCCGTGACAATGGTGAAATTTTATATAAGAAGGCTGATGATGTGCATGGTCGCATTTTTTACAATAGCAGCAATGGCACAGGATATTCATTTTTCACAATTCACGGAAGCACCGCTTAGCCGCAACCCCGCGTTTGCAGGAATCGTCAATGGTGATATACGGGTACAGTCTGTATTCCGGTCTCAATGGAATAGTGTGGCCAATGCCTATAAAACAGCCTCTCTGGATGCTGAATATAAAATGAGGATTGGTAACTTTAATGACTTCATTACTACCGGTATCCAGTTGTTTCAGGATAGGGCTGGTACCATCGAAATGAATACTACTCATGTGTTGCCCGCTTTAAACTACCATAAATCGTTAAGCAGTGTCCACAATATTTATCTTTCTATGGCTTTTATGGGGGGATTGGTGCAACGGCGTTTTGACAAGTCAAAAATGACAACCAATAGCCAATATGAAGGTAGGGGGGATGGCGAGAGCATCACTAAGGCACGTTATTCTTATTTAGATGGGAGTGTGGGAATGAGCCTGAATGCAAACTTTGGCCAGAAACCGGAAAACAACTTATTGATTGGTGCTGCATATCATCATTTCAACCGGCCAAAGAACTCTTTTTACCGGGTAAACGAAATTGTGCTCAATCCTAAATATGTCTTTTCAGCAGGGCTTAAGTTTGGTGTTACAGAAATGACAACACTGAGGCTGGAAGCAGATCATATGATGCAGGGTACATACAGGGAAACATTAGCGGGGATATTATATGGATTAAAGATGGGAAGTGACTTTGAACGTCCGGATTATATGCTGCATGGGGGAGCATTTCTACGCTGGAATGACGCCCTCATCCCAACTATCAGGCTCGATTATAGCCCCTTTACGTTTGGGTTGAGCTATGATGTAAACATTTCCAAACTCAGAACAAGCACCTATGGCCGCGGGGGCTTTGAATTGTCTGTAGCATATATTGGTTTTCTCAATAAAGACAATTCCAGTATTGATGCCACATTATGCCCCAGGTTCTAAGAATCTTCAGTTTAATAATTGAACTTTAAAGTTTGATGCAATTAATTGCATTTTAATAGTTAATTTGACCTTTATTATTAAACCAAAAGCATTTTATAACTAAATGAAAAGATTGCTCTTCTACCCGGCAATGATCGGAATGCTCTGCCTCACCTTATTGTCATGCGGTTCAAATGACGCTAAAAAAGATGCTGCTGCTACTACAAAACAGGGAGTAACTCAAACCAGTTGGGGGCAGGCTGATGGTAAAGATGTTAACCTGTATACACTTACGAATAAAAATGGTGTTCAGGTGAAGGTTACTAATTATGGTGGTATTGTTACATCATGGCTGGTTCCGGACAAAAATGGCAAACAAAGCAGTATAGTAATAGGGTTTGATAGCCTGCAGGGGTATTTGCAGAAGCCTCCTTATTTCGGCGCACTGATTGGCCGTTATGGCAACCGTATTGGGAATGCCCGCTTTACGCTTGATGGAAAGACTTATACACTTGCTGCTAACGATGGTAAGAATCACCTGCATGGTGGTAATAAAGGCTATGATAAAGTGGTTTGGGATGCCGCATTTGCTGACAGTATTCCAGCTTTGACCCTTAATTACTTAAGCAAGGATGGAGAAGAAGGATATCCCGGAAACCTGAAAATTTCTGTTACCTATTCTTTGACTGATGATAATGAATTGGTGATTGATTACAATGCGGAAACGGATAAAGCAACACCTGTTAATTTAACCAACCACTGTTACTTTAACCTGTCAGGCGATGTGAAAAATACAATCCTTGACCACAGCTTGCAGATCGATGCGGATAACTATACTCCGGTTGATGCAACGTTGATTCCAACAGGGGAGATCAAAGCTGTAAAAGGCACGCCATTCGACTTTACCCAATCAACTAAGATTGGCGCCCGTATCGACCAGGTGCAAGGAGGTTATGATCACAATTTTGTATTGAACAGTAAAGACTCTACCCTTCACTTAGTGGCAACGCTGGCAGACAGCATCAGTGGCAGGAAAATGGAGGTTTATACTGTAGAACCTGGCCTGCAATTCTATTCAGGTAATTTCCTGGACGGTACTTTCAAATTAGCTGATGGCACACCCATCAACAAACACACAGCTTTGTGCTTAGAGACTCAACATTATCCTGACTCTCCAAATAAGCCAAACTTCCCAAGCACCATTTTACAACCTGGACAGAAGTATCATACTGTAACAAAGTATAAAGTTTCTGTAGAGAAATAGTAAGGCCGAGACTTTGTCTTAAAGAAGTTTTCAGAAATCCCATATCACACGATATGGGATTTTTTATTTAGCAGCAATATTTGCTACAGCTTCGAGGAGCTGAAGTTGATCGTTGATATGATTATGCTCGGCTTCAATATTGGTGTAAGCTATCTTTCTTCTGCCAAATAGAATACTTAGTGAACCGTCATCAGTAGCCGGTATTTCCTTTTGTAATACTACACTGATATCCCGTTTTTGCAATCCATTAAAAATTCTATGGTCTGTGGTAAAAACAAAATCATCCGGGTCCATTTTTTTGCTTACATGCACCTTTTCGGCTTCGCCCTGTAAGGAACCGTTGGGTAGGTAGGAGAGCACTGAGTAATTGTTCGCAGTATTGTTATGCATGGCAATTACATAACTTTTTGCCGGGATTTTTTGAAGAAGAGAATTGGCAAATCTTTCAACCTCCGGAACAGCTTTCTCGTCAAAAGGTTGAAGGATTTGCAGTGATTCAATGATGCCTTTCCGGGTGAGCATCCTGTTTGGATCGAAAGTATATGACCTCCCGTTAAAAGGAAAAGTGATCAGCCGTTCTCCATTATTTTGAATACTGATCAAAGTGCCACCTTGATGTTCCAGGAATCTGTGGGTTGCATTTTTTGCAGTCTGTTCATCATCGTGTATATGAACGAATATCAATCTGCTTGATGAATCAAAAATGCTAACCTGTATGGTAAAGGAGGTATCTCCTAAAGCAACGGAAAGATTACTTACAGCAGGTGTAAAATCCTTTGCCGGAGAATCGGTCCGTGCACAGCTACAAAATATAACGGTGCAGGTAATGAAAATAAAAAGGCTTCGCAATGGTGAAAAGATTTACCGCTTAAGCTACTAATTCTGCCTGTAGCTTTTGCAATATATCTTTTTCAATCATTTTTTGTGCCAATACAATCATATTCTTAAAAGCCTTTGCTTTTGAAATACCATGGCCGATTATTACTGGCTTGGATATGCCAAGAACAGGTGTACCGCCTACGTTTTCAAAATTAAAGCGTTCGAAATATTCGTGTTCGATTTGCTTGCGGTTGGTAATTTCAAACAATGACTCAGCAAATTTTAAAATAATATTGCCGGTATAGCCATCGCAGACCATTACATCAGCTTTATCAATCAAAAGATCACGGCCTTCAACATTACCAACAAAGTTGATATGTTTGTTTTCTTTTAAAAGAGGATAAGCGGCTTGAGCCAACAGGTTTCCTTTTCCTTCTTCCTCACCAATGTTCAGCAATCCTACTTTAGGATTTTCTATGCCAAGAATATTTTGAGCATAAACGCTTCCCATGACAGCGAATTGGTTCAGGTGTTCTGGTTTGCAATCGGAATTGAGACCAACATCCAGTAATAAGCCAGTTTTGCCGTCTTCTTTGGGAATAATGGTGGAAATCGTAGGCCTTAGCACGCCTTCGATAGGCTTTAAGCTATACACCGAACCTACCAGCATGGCACCTGTATTGCCGGCGCTAATAAAAGCATCGGTTTTACCGGTTGCCAGCAAGTGAAAACCAACCGAGATGGAAGATTTTTGTTTTTCTTTCAATGCCCGGGTGGGATGTTCGTGCATATCAATAACCTGTGGGGCATGCACAATAGTAAATGCCTCTTCAGGAAAGGAAAAATCTGAAAGCAGGGGCTTTATGACCTCTTCATTCCCAATCAAAAATAACTGTGCCGGATCTGCATTCTCTGAAAAATAACTCTGAATGCCCTTTAGGGCTTCCAGAGGGGCGAAGTCGCCGCCCATCATATCAATTCCAATCTTCATGGCAATCAGAAATAAAAAAATCCATAACCTAACTTTGACCGGTAAAGCCAAAGGTTATGGATTTTTTGTTCAGAAGTACTTTACGCTTTTAGAGGGGCTTTTTCTGAAACCACCTGTCCTTTGTAATACAACTTGCCTTCACTTACGTGAGCACGGTGGCGAACGTGGATTTCTCCAGTTGTTTTATCAGTAGAAAGCGTAGCAGCTTCTGCTTTATAATGTGTTCTGCGCTTTGCGCTCCTTTGCTGCGAGTGTCTGCGTTTAGGATTTGGCATGACTTAATAATTTAATAATTCTATTTTTTATTCACTATCCAGGCCTTTGAACTTTTGCAGGTTTTTCCAGATTGGATTTTCCTGCGGGTTCTCATCAGGCTTCATGTTATTGAGCATATCCCGTGCTGCTGGATTACAGTAAGGCCCGTCCATATTTTCATATTCACAGGTCTTCTGCATGGGAATACTCAGGTTAATAAATTCATAGATCCAATTCTTTACATTAATATGGCTTTCGCCTCTTGAAATGTAAAAAACATCAGCATCTTCTTCCTGCTCATTCATTTCATCCGGCTCTTCCACCATTTTAACGGTCATGGTGAATTCTTCGAATAACTGCATGGGCAGGTCGCTGTTACAACGGTCACAGGTTACTTCGGCCTGTCCGCCTATTTCAAAGCGGAGCCTCATAAAACTGTTGTTCTTTTCCAGAAACAGCTTTACATGTGCATTGCTGCTCCTGAAATCCTGTTGTTCATAACCCTCAAAGAACGAATCGTCGATTTCGTAATTAAACTCATGAATCCCGGGCTTTAAACCAACAAAAGCTATTTCAAATTCCCGGCGGCTGCTCATCTTTCGGTTTTTAGAGTTTGCAAAGGTATAGTAAATCCGACAAAATCTCATAGTTTCACCCAAGAAATTAACGAATTTGGAATATTAAACTATGTTCAGAAGTCTTTTACGTGATTATAAGCTGCTGTTGTTGCTCTTCCTGGCCCTTCTTATTAAAATTTTATCCTTTCAAAAGGCATGGGTAGAGCGTTATTACACTTATGGTTTTTACCCTTATATATCAAAAGTATTAAGAATCTTATTTGGATGGATACCTTTTTCTATTGGAGATCTATTTTATCTCTGTTTAATTTGTTTTTTGCTGTACAAAGCAATCCGGTTCGGTATTTTTTTAAAACGGCGAAAGGAGAAAAAGTTTCTAATCAGGGTGGTAGTGAAGCAAATTTTACATTTTGCCCTTTATGTTTATTTGGCTTTTAATATTCTTTGGGGACTTAATTATGACCGGCAGGGCATAGCAACCCAGTTGCAATTGGATGTTCAGCCTTATTCTGTAGAAGATCTGAGGTTGCTGACCTCTGTTTTGCAGGAGAGGGTAAACAACTATGCTACAGGAGTTGATTCGTTAAAGCGGGTAGAACTCAATAAGAGCAGGAATCTCTTTCGGGCAGCAGTGGCAAGCTACCAGCAGGTTAATGGCAAGTATCCATTTCTTGCTTATGAAGGGCCTTCTATTAAAGCATCTTTTTTCAGCAATATTGGCCATTACTTTGGATTTACAGGATATTATAATCCCTTCAGTGGCGAAGCCCAGTTGAAAACAACGATCCCTTTCTTCTTAAAGCCTTTTGTGGTAACTCATGAAATTGCACACCAGTTGGGCTATGGAAAGGAAAATGAAGCCAATTTTGTAGCCTTTCTTGTCGGTAGGCAAGCGTCCAATATCGAGATCAGGTATTCCATTTACTTTGAAATGTATCTGTATGCATTTAGTGATCTTTCGCGTAAGGATACAGCAGCTGCCAGGAAATTCAGGGAAACTTTGCATCCACAGGTAAAAAGGGATCTGGAAGCGTTTTCCAATTATTTATACCGTACCCGCAATATCATAGAACCTGTCGTCTCCAGTTTTTATGACCAGTTTTTGAAGTGGAACAGCCAGCCTAAGGGGAAAAAGACCTATAATGAAGTGGTGACCTGGCTGATTGCTTATGGGAAAAAATATGGCCTGAACGCAATCTAATTACTTCATTATATAAAAGCCCTCTTTAACTGGTAAGTCAAGGGCTCTTATTTATAAATATAATATTTCCTAGGCATTGCGACTCGGATGCGCTCCGCCCAAGGTGAACCGGGGTGGTAGTACTTAGCTTTGTCTAAAAAGAATTCTTCCACATCATGCTTTCAACCGGGCGGTTAGGTTGGCCGCTGTATTTCGCATTTGCCTTCTGGTTGTATTTTACCTCAATGTCACCCTCAACAGGGAAATAGATCAACTGGCCTACAGGCATACCGGCATAAACCCGAACGGGCTGCTTTACAGAGATCTCCAGGGTCCAGTTGCCACAGAAACCTACGTCGCCTTTACCAGCAGTGGCATGAATATCGATGCCCAGGCGGCCTGTAGATGATTTACCTTCCAGGAAGGGTACGTGGGCATGGGTTTCTGTATATTCGGCTGTGACGCCCAGGTAAAAAATATGTGGATATAATACAAAACCTTCTTCAGGTATTTCGAAATATTCAATCTGGTTGTGCTTTTTGGCATCGAGGATATGATTGCTGTAGGTTGCCAGCACTTTGCCAAGGTGAACATCATAGCTGTTACTACCCAGGCACTCGCGGCTGAAGGGCTGAACTTTAATCGTGCCTTTGTCCATTTCTTCCAAAATACGCTTATCAGAAAGAATCATGAATATTTGTAGTTTATATGTTTTAATTTTCTCCCGCTGGTTGTCGGGATTGCCGGCGGCAAAGTAATTCTGAAATTTTTAAAGATGCCTATTTTTTTTCAACAAGACATTGATAAAGATACAAGGCTGGCCATTTGGAAGATAGAGGAGGGAGAAGATTTCTTCCTTCAAAAAGCTGTGCCACAACGCAAGGTAGGGCATCCTCATAAAAGGGTACAACACCTGGCCGGCCGTTATTTGCTCCGGCATCTATTCTCCGATTTCCCTGTAGAACTGATCCGGATAGCAGATACAAGAAAGCCCTTCCTGGAGGATGAAGCCTATCACTTTTCCATTTCCCATTGTGGTGATTTTGCAGCGGCTATCGTAAGCAAAACCAAAAGAGTTGGTGTGGATATTGAAGAAGTAAGGCCAACGGTTGGAAAGGTACAGCATAAGTTTGTGGCAGAAATGGAATTGGAAGCAGAGAAGTGGGAGCTAGGAATAAAGACTACTAAGGGGGGTAGCGAATTTATAGAACAGCGTCAATCTCAAATAAATGGGTTGCGAACAATCGCTCCTGACCTGGAGACCCTGACTTTAATCTGGAGTTGCAAAGAGGCTGTTTATAAGTGGTTTGGCTGGGGCGAGGTGGACTTTAAGGAACATATTGTATTTCAGAGCGTAAAGCGGCTATCTGATACGCTTTATCATTCAACCATCCACTTTCAGAAAGTTGAGCCGGTTATACTTCAATTGAATTCCCGTTCTTTCGACGGAATCGTTATGAGTTATGTAGTGACGTGAAGCGGCAAATGGAAAAGGAATACGTTGGTTCGTTTTCCATTTGACGTTTCAAGATTCCTGTTATTAGAACTTTAATCCAGGCATTTCTTCTTCCACTTCACCATCTTCCAATAAAGGAATTTCTCCTATTGAAGCGCCGGCAATGCCTTTGATGGAGCCATACAGCCCGGAGGTGCTCAATAAAACCTTTTCCAGCTGTTTTTCCCGCTCTTTCCAAATTTTTTCCATTTGAACCCGTTCTTTGGAGATAGCATTTTTCATGGAAAGGAATCCTTCTACAATCGTTTCTATTTGCTGGCGGAATTCGGTGCCAGTCAGATAGCTATACAGCATCTGCATCTTCTCACCCTTGTTCTCTTCGGCCTTCTTGGTTTCTGAAACCCGGATAATGGTGTGACGGAGGGCGGAAGTTAATGCGATCACTTCGCTAAAGGAGCAGATCCAAACGCCGTCCCTTTCGCCAAAGCAGTGCATGTCTTTGGGGTAGATCTGTGTTACTATGATGGCCACATCTGCCTGCTGGTTGCGCATGTCTGTTTTCAGCTTTTCAATCCATACATTCTGGAACGCCTTTGTACGCTTACTTTCAAAGATGATCTTGCCACATTCAGCCCCGATGTGATTGCGAACTGTTTGCATACAATCTGCCCCTTCAACACCTTTGCCTACTTCGCTTATCTGGTCGTAAGGGAAATTGTCACGTAGCAATTCCTCTAAGAGCAGTTCCTGAACCTCTCCCTGAAGTTGCATAGAGCCTTGCTCCGCACGGCGTTTCATTTCTTCTGCCAGTTTGCGCTGGTCTTCCAGTTGTTTCTCCAGTTCTTTCAGTTTCAACTGGTATTCGGTTTCTTTCAGCATGATCCGCTCTGCTTCTTCCTTCCGGATCACCTGCATCAATTGATCCCTTTCGTGCAACAGCTTTTTCTGGAGCACGATTTCCAGTTCCTGTTCTTTATTTATTAGTTCCTGTTCTTTCTTCAGGTATTCAAACTCTTTCTGGCGGGCCGACTTTAACTTTTCCTCATTCTCCTGGATGTTTTGCTGTAAGAGCCTCAACTGGTTGTCGTAATCAGCGGTTATCGATTTGCGCAGTTGCTGCTGGATCTCAGATTCCAATTTGATCTTTTCCTGTTGCAGCTTTTGCTGGAACAACTCATTTTCACGCCTGCGTTTTTCTTCGAACAGCCTTTGTTCTTCCTGTAGTTTTTTCTTCTCCTCGTTGATCTGGCCAAGCGACTGCTGCAGCTGCTTTTCATATTGCTGCTTTATTTTCTGTTCTACATCGGCAGACAGTACGTTCTCGACGTCGAAAACAGTAGCACAGGCAGGGCATTTAATATTCGTAGGCATCCGGAAATATTTGGTACAAAGTAACGATGAATCCTAAAGTATTTAGCAGGGTGTGGATAATTTGAATGACGAATGGGGGAGAAGATGATGGATGATAGATGATAGATGATAGAGTTGATTTGGGATTTCGGATTTCGGAATATTGAGGTTTGGAATTGGGAGTTGTGGGCTGTAGGAGGGCAGTTGATACGGAGTAGACAGGGAGTTACTAGGGAGTTCCTATGGAGTTACACTGCAGTAATGTCTCTATAAAGTCTCTATAAGGTCTCTATAACATCTCTATAAGGTCTCTATTAGGTTGGGGAGGAAATGAGAAAAGTAGTATCTAAAATGTAGCATTTAAGCTGAGGGTTTGGGGCAAGGCAAATAAAAAATGTTAGGGAAAGGGAAGATAATGAAAATTGGATAGTGTGGCAAAAAGGATGTAGGGGCAAGTGTTTGAAAGTTCGAAGGATAGAGAAAATTCAAGATGTGTTAAAAAAAGTAGAAAAAAAATTTGTTTAAATGTTAGAATTACGTTTAAATTTATGTCTCGATCAGGAAATCATGCTGAATTCGCTGATTGACACTATAATACGATCCTGATTTTAAAAGTTTAAGTGACATTTAGAACATTGACTGAATTATAATTAGAACTTTTTAACCAAAGGAATTGCCATATGGAATTGACTAGCACATTACTACAATGTAGCACAGCTATGTTTGTGCGATCTCAGCAATCTTCTTGTCTTCAATTCTTTCAAGATTCATAATGAGGTTTAAGCAATAGCTTATTGCTTTGGTGCAAACATGTGTATTGTTCCTCTGAAGAGCACCAGGTAAAACGGCTGTAGCTGAAGATTAACATCGTTATTCCTTACTAAACAATAAACAAAATGAAACTTGTCTTGCCACAATGGACAAATTGTTTGTCCTGGAATGGGTATGCTATGTACCATTCCAAATTTTTCAGGCTATTAGTTTTAGCTTCTCTTGTTTTATTCACTTCAACTGTATTTGCCCAGCAACGACCCGTCTCCGGGAAGGTCAGTGTCGGTGATACGGCATTGTCCGGAATAACTGTACAAGTGAAAGGTACAGCCATCGCTACTCAGACAGATGCCAATGGCCAATATACCATTAATGCTCCGGCTGACGCTACGCTGATTTTTAGTTCGATCGGCTATGGAGTCCAGGAGGTGAAACTGGGTAATCACACTACGTTGAATGTCCAAATGAAATCCACTACGCAACAGATGAATGAAGTGATCGTAGTAGGATATGGTACGCAACGGAAGGGTACAGTAACAGGCGCTATCAGTAACCTGAAAGCTGAAGATATTGTAAGAACACCTGCTACATCGGTATCGGCTGCATTGGTAGGTAAAATGCAAGGTATTACTGCCCGCGCCCCAGATGCAAGGCCTGGTAATGGTACTAACATTCAAATCCGGAACATGGGTAACCCGTTGTTTGTAATTGATGGTATTCCATATACAGGTGGAAATACCGGTAATACTGGATTTGGTTTTAACCAGAGTTCTGGCCAGGATGTTTTTAATGATATAGGACTGGAGGATATAGAAAGTGTAACGATCTTGAAAGATGCCTCTGCCGCAATTTATGGTTTGCGGGCTGCCAACGGTGTGGTCTTGGTAACCACCAAAAAGGGTAAAAAGAACGAAGCGCCTACCATTAATCTTTCGGGCTATTATGGCTTGCAGGATTTTACACGTTATCCCAAGCCGGGTACGGCACCTCAATTTGTTCGCGCCAAATTGGAAGCAGAACAAAATAGTGGAGGTAATCCCGCTTCTGTGTTTACAAAAGACCAGTATGCTAAATGGCTGGCCGGTACTGATTCCGGATATAAGAGTTATGATTATTATGGAATGGTTACCCGCCGCAATGTGCCACAATATTATTTGAATGCCAGCGCTTCTGGTGGTTCTCAAAGGTCTAATTATTATTTCTCTATCAGTCATATTGATCAGGATGCTATGATCAGGGATTTTAGCTACCAGCGCACAAACCTGCAGGCTAACCTGAATACTCAATTAGCCAACAGGTTCCAGATTGGTACCCAGATCAGCGCCAAAGTTGAAAAAAATCACAACGTGGGTGTGCCTGGGCTGGATGACTATTTCAATCCCTTGCTGAGTGTTTTTACTATGTGGCCAACAGAAGCCCCATATGCTAATGATAATCCCAATTATATCAACCAAACGCATAACGTGAATGTGAATCCTGCCACGTATAAGGATGATGTAACCGGTTGGATCGATCAATATTGGCGCAGCATGAACGTGAACCTGAATGCGCAGTACGATTTCAAGTTTGGCCTGACTGCCAGAGGAACCTATTCTTACAATTTCCAGAACGAAGATTTTGATGGGTTTGAATATACCTGGAATGCTTACAAATATGATGCTGCAACAGGCACTTATTATACACAGCCTGGCTTTGGCAACCAGAATCCCTGGCGTGAAAGGCATAAGAGAAATGTGATTAACCGTTATGCCCAGTTCCAATTGAACTATAATAAATCCTTCGGCCTGCATACTATAGCTGCCGTTGCTGCTTACGAGCGTTCTGATTATGACAACTCCTATTTTGTTGTACATACCGTGCCTACAAGTAATTATGTGGAACTCCAGACTTTCGCTGAGCAAGATTATCTTGATGATGCATGGGGGTTGGAAGCCAGAGCCGGATATATCGGACGTTTCAATTATAACTACGGACAGAAATACCTGGTGGAGTTGATTGGCAGGTATGACGGGTCTTATTTATATGCATCGGACAAAAGATGGGGCTTTTTCCCTGCTGTATCAGTAGGTTGGCGATTGACTGAAGAAAGCTTCTTTAAGAATAACCTGGGCAGGATATTTAATGATTTAAAATTACGTGCATCTTATGGTGAAACTGGTAGTGAGAGTGGTATCGGTGCATTTGATTACTTGCCTGGATATAATTTCAATAATGGTAGTTCTGTTATAAATACTAATCTGAACAATAATGTATTGACAAATGGTTATGTTATTGGCTTGCGGCCTCGTGGATTACCTATAACCAACTTATCCTGGGTAACTAACCGTACCAAAAACATAGGTATTGACTTTAGCATATTGAATGGAAAAATTACTGGTCAGTTTGATTTATTTGAGCGCAAGCGTACTGGTTTGCCTGCTGCTAAATACGACGTATTGTTGCCAAGCGAAGTAGGTTATACTTTGCCGAATGAAAACCTGAATTCAGATGCACACCGAGGTGTGGAAGGCATTGTTACCTATACCAATAATGTAGGTAAGGTGAATTATTCTATCGGGGCAAATGCAACTGTGTCTCGTTTAAGAAGCCTAAGTACTTATAAACCCCGATTTGAAAATTCATGGCACGAATACCGCAACTCAATCGAAGATCGTTGGGCGGATGTGTACTGGGGCTATCATGTGATTGGCCAATTCCAAAACCAGGAAGAAATTGACAACTACGAAATCGATAATGACAGGAAAGGTAACCGTTCCATGCTTCCAGGTGATTTTAAATACCAGGATGTGAATGGTGATAAGATCATCAATGCGATGGATGCACGTCCAATCGGTTATGCCAGGGGTGCGCAGCCTTATATGAGCTTTGGTGTGAATGGTGATGTAAGTTGGAAGAGTTTTTCACTTGCCTTTGATTTTGCAGGTGCTAATATGCAATCGTTTATCAGAGATTGGGAGTTGAGATACCAATTCCAAAACGATGGTTCTGCTCCTGCTTATATGCTGGAAGACAGGTGGCATCGTGAGGATCCATATGATCCAAACAGCAAATGGATACCAGGAAAATATCCTGCGATCAGGAAACCAGATGGTTCACACTCCAATCATTTCATTGATGGCTTAACGAATGATTTCTGGCTGACCAATGTTCGTTACTTCCGCCTGAAGAACCTGGAACTTAGTTATACACTTCCAAAAGCATTAACCAAAAAAGCAGGTATATCCAAAATGAGGGTATATGCAAATGGCACCAACCTGTTTTCCTTTGATAACGTAAAAGATCTTGAGATTGATCCTGAGATCAGTTCCGCAAACGGTTTGGTGTATCCGCAACAAAGGCTGTACAACTTTGGTTTTAATGTAACCTTTTAATTTCTGCAATTATGAAAAAAGTAATATTCGTTTTTATATTAGGAATCAACATCCTTTTGCTCCCGGGGTGTAAAAAGAACTGGCTGGACAGGGAGTCTAAAACATTGGTGACAAATGAACAGGTGTGGAATGATCCCAAACAAATACTTGCCTTATTGGGCAACTATTATGATCGTTTACCTACTGATTTGGGTTTAAGGGACATTAACCAGAATGGTAATGGTAGTATTACCAAGCAGGAACAATGGCGCAATATGGCGAATTATGATGATGCGATGTGGTCGGGTTATTCCGGTGAAGATGGCCGGAACAACATCAGTTCTTATGCATTCAGTTCATGGCGCTATTGGGATTATACATTTATCAGGGATTGCAACCTGGCTTTGGAGAATATGGAAAAATATGGTACAGCTCTTTCTGCAGCTGAAAAGAAACAATTTACTGCCGAGTTCAGGTTCTTAAGAGCATTCATGTATTTTGAAATGGTGAAAAGAATGGGTGGTGTGCCATTGGTAACAAAGCAGCTGATCTATGATTACAGTGGTGATCCTTCACCATTGCAACAACCACGGGCTAAAGAATCGGAGGTATATGATTTCATAGGCAGTGAAATGGATGCGATCAAAGTAGACCTGGGGAATTTTGATGGTACTAAATCTGAGGCCAGCTATACACGCGCCAATAAATACACTGCAATGGCATTGAAAAGTCGTGCTATGTTGTATGCAGGTTCTTTGGCTAAGTATAACAGTCAAATGGCTTCGCCCATCACAACACCAGGCGGCGAAGTGGGTATTCCTGCTTCTAAAGCCAATGAGTATTATCAAAAGTCGCTTGATGCATCGAAAGAGATCATCAATAGTGGCATATATTCTTTGTATAAGTCAAATCCAAATTTGGGTGAGAACTTTTATGAAGCAATTACCAAGAAGACTAATAATAAGGAAGTCATTTTTGTTAAGGATTTCCTGACTTCCAAGGCAAAGAAGCATGGCTTTTCATATGATAATATTGCACGTAGTATTCGTGAAGATAACCTTGGATCTTCAGCTGTAACACCTGTATTGAACCTTGTTGAAAGTTTCGATTATACAGATGGAACCACAGGCACTTTGAAAACCAGAACTTCAGATAACAGTGATTTTATTTATTATGACAATCTTGCAGACATCTTTGCAAACAAGGATGCAAGGTTATATGGCACTGTTATTTATCCTGGCACGACCTTCAAAGGATTGCCAGTTCAAATGCAAGCAGGTGTAATGGTTTGGAATGGCAGTTCTTATACTACTGTAGAAGGAACAGACCTGAGTACGAATTATCAACCAGATGGTAAGTTGTTAACAGGAAGTGCAGGCCCGCACAGGTCTATTCAGGAAGTTTCCAATACAGGTTTTTATCTTAGGAAATTCATCGATCCAGGTGCATTGACTTCCTCGAGGGGTATTCAAAGTGATATATGGTGGATCTGGTTCCGCCTTGGTGAGATTTATATGAATGCAACAGAAGCCGCTTTTGAGTTGAACCAGGTTACTGATGCCTTAACCTATATCAATGCCCTTCGCGCAAGAGCAGGGATCACTGTTCCGCTTACTTCTGACAAATTAAGCATTAACAAAATCCGAAATGAGCGTCGTGTTGAGCTGGCTTTTGAAGACCACCGTTTGTGGGATTTGAAACGCTGGAGAGTAGCTCACGAAGTTTGGAATGGAGATGCAGGCAATCCTAATGCTATGTTGTATGCTTTGTATCCTTACAGAGTTGTACGTCCGGGCGATCCAAGAGATGGAAAATATGTGTTCGTAAAATTGGTCGCTCCAAGATATAAAGCTCCAAGGTTCTTCCAGATGGGTAATTATTATTCATCTATTGATCAGGCTGTCATCAACAACAACCCGAAAATCATTCGTAATCCATTCCATTGATATCAATTATTATTCTATCCATGTCAAATCAGTAGAGGTTTGATATGGATAGATTCGATGAAGATTAATAAACACTAAAAATATTTCAGATGAGAAACAAATTTTTTTCACTTTTAAGCGCCGCCATCCTTCTATTTTCTGCAGGATGTAAAAAGGATAATTACGAGGCTCCCAAATCGGTCCTTTCAGGCCGTGTTGTTTTCCAGAAGCAGGCTGTGAACGTACGTTCTAATGCTGTGCAATTGGAACTATGGCAATATGGATATAAGTTGCTTGGAAAAATACCAGTTTATATTGCTCAGGATGGAACTTTTTCAGCTGAGTTGTTTGATGGTAATTATAAACTGGTGCGCTTAGCTGGAGGGCCTTGGTCAAACGGCACTGACTCCATTGATGTAAAGGTAGATGGAGCAACAACCCTGGATGTGCCAGTTGATCCCTATTATATGGTAGGAAATGAATCGTTTACCTTCAACAAGGCAGATACCACCATTAGAGCGATTTTTAAAGTCAGCCAATTGTCATCAGCAAAAGCCATAGAGAAGATTTCCTTAAATATGGGCTTGACTCAAATTGTTGATCTTACGAATAGAATACCAATTACAGGTGATGACTTTAATCCGCCTTCTGATATTAGCCAGCCAATCACTTTAACACTTAGTGTTAATCCTGACAGGTATCCAGATCAGCAAGGCCTCAACAGAGCTGAGTTAAGACGTCAATTGAGCATGGCTCTGACAAAGAAATATGGGTATTTACGTGTAGGTGTTAAGGCAGCCGGTGTTGCTGAAAGAACTTATACACCAGTTAAAATGATTACATTACAATAAGAGCTTCTGTTTTTATAAATGAATTATACCAAAGCAATGCTTTGGTATAATTCATTTTTTTGGGAGATATAGCAAGTTGCTTATGACTCTTTCTAAACTCTTAATAATTAAACAATGAATAAATACCTTTTGATTTTTTCATCCTTACTGCTTTATTCTTTCAATGGTCATGGGCAAAAAACGGATTGGAAGATTGCAGAAGGAAAGATCATTACAGCCTGGGCTGAGAAAGTGGATCCCGGAAAACCTTTACCCGAATATCCCCGTCCGCAAATGGTGAGGGGAGAATGGAAAAACCTGAATGGGTTATGGGATTATGCGGTCATACCAAAGGCAGAAGCTAAACCTGCTGCATATGGAGGTAAAATATTAGTTCCATATGCAATAGAGTCGGCTTTATCGGGTGTTGCCAAAACTGTAGGTAAGGATAGTTCATTGTGGTATAAGACTACTTTCACGATGCCATCTTCCATGCAAAAGAAAAATGTATTGCTTCATTTTGGAGCCGTGGACTGGGAAGCGGAGGTGTTTGTGAATGGTATACCGGTAGGTAAACACCAGGGCGGTTACGATCCTTTTTCATTTGATATTACACCAGCCTTGAAGAAGGGCACACAAGTGCTTGAAGTTAGGGTGTGGGATCCTTCTGACGATGGTCCTCAGCCAAGAGGCAAACAGGTGAAAAGGCCTCATGGTATTTGGTATACACCTGTGACTGGTATTTGGCAAACCGTTTGGCTCGAAGGTGTTCCAAAAGCTTATATCGCTTCCACGAAGCAAACGCCTGATATTGATCAAAAGACCTTACGTGTTGCTGCTGCTGTTGCTAACGGGCAAGCGACTGATCGCATCCGTATAACTGCCTGGGATGGTAATCAGAAAATAGCGGAGCAGGAAGTTGCGGCCAGCAGCGAAGCCGTCCTGGCAATTGACAATCCAAAATTATGGTCGCCCAAAACTCCTTTTTTGTATGATATAAAGGTGGCCCTCGTACGCAACAATAAAGTGCTGGATGAAGTGAAAACCTATTCTGCAATGCGTAAAATTTCTATGGTGCCAGATGTAAATGGAGTGCAACGTATGCTGCTGAATAATGAGTTTGTTTTCCAGTATGGTCCGTTGGACCAGGGGTGGTGGCCTGATGGACTGTATACGGCGCCAACAGATGAAGCCTTGTTGTTTGATATTGTGAAGACGAAAGAAATGGGTTTTAATATGATCCGCAAGCATGTGAAAGTGGAGCCTGCCAGGTGGTACCGCTATACGGATAGTTTGGGGATACTGGTTTGGCAAGATATGCCTAGCGGCGATCTGGGTGCGCGTTGGGAATCCAGACCAGGAATCGTGGGTCTTGGAAGAGATATGGAAAGAACGGAGGAATCGGAAAAGATATACAGGACAGAGTGGAATGAGATCATGAAAGACCTGTACAACTTCCCAAGCATTATAGTTTGGGTGCCGTTCAATGAAGCCTGGGGACAGTTTAAAACTGAGGAGATCACTAAATGGACAATGGAGCAAGATCCTTCACGACTGGTGAACAGTGCCAGCGGAGGAAACTTTCATGCTGTTGGCCACATTATGGACCTGCACAATTATCCTGAGCCTTCAATGCCTGATCCAGGTATTTATGGTGGAAAACGTATTGTTGTTTTGGGAGAATTCGGAGGTCTTGGTCTGCCTGTAGAAAATCATACCTGGCAGAGCAAGGATAACTGGGGATACCAGAGTTTCAAAAACGCAGACGACCTGTTTAAAAGGTACGCTTCCTTTATTGACCGTTTTCCGGCATTAATCGAGAAGGGGCTTTCAGCAGCTGTGTATACACAGACTACAGATGTGGAGGTAGAAACAAACGGGCTAATGACCTATGACAGGAAAGTAATCAAAATGCCTGTAGAGCGGTTGAAGGAAATACATCAGAAGCTGTATGATACAAGAGTGAAAACTGTTGCAAACAGGTAGACCGCTCAGTCTCATATAAAAATAACAGCCGTTAAAATCCTCTACAATAAAGGACTTTAACGGCTATCGTTGTAATTGTAAAATCTTATTGCAACTTCATTTGTTGCTTTACAACATTCCAGCCACTCACTTGCAATACGGAACTTTCTTTCAGCGTATTTAAAGGAACAGTTACAGATACAGTCATGCTTTCTTTTGGTGCAAGTGTAACATAGTTAGATGACCAAAAACATGGCGCAATTTCATCGTTGGCGTTGTTCAACGATAAATTAATAAAGAATGCCAGTTGATTGGATGTATTGATTAACTGATAAGTAAAGGTCTTTTCATTTTTATTTACAACCGATTTTAGCAACTTAACTTCCACATTGCTTTTGCTCATATCCTGCATGGACTGGCAATTATTACCCGGCGCCAGCCAGTATATATTTCTTGAAATAACATTTCCATTGGCATCTTTAAGTCTCAATACAGCAAAATTGACACCTTTCGCTGATGTAAGTACATTAGCTAACGAAAGTGTTTCTTTCACATCAGTCGCAGGTAAATTAAGGTTACTGATATTCTTATTAAAAACAGATGTTCCATTTATATCATATACATTCACTTCTGCCGAAAGCCCCTGCTGTGCAACATATGATCGATTTACAAGAATAATGGAAGAGTCGTCATAGCAAAATTGGATATGCACGGGTTCACAGGCATTCTGCATGAAATAATAACCAGCATTGGGCTGCAAATACCAGTCGTAAATCTGCCATGCAACACTTGGAAATGCCGCATTCAGTTTCCACAACATCACACCGCCGGTTTCATTAAGCTTGTGATTTACCGCTTCAAAAATACCCCTGTAGCCAATGGCATTCAAAAGTTGCATTTTAATTGAAAAATCTTCAAGGCTTACCGCTTTTCCATAGCGGGTTTCCATTTCATTGTAATACCTATTGTAAAACATCGGGCTTGTGCAGGCATCATGATAACCCCATGTGTGGTTGAGCGGATAAGGCAAAGTAGTATCCCACACAAGGTTGGGTATAATTTTATGCAAGGTGGAAATTGGGGGCTGTGAAGGCAGTCCTGTTTCATCTTTAAAAACCCAATCTTTTCCAGAATTTACTAAATTGTAATAATCCATTGGGTCGCGCCATGCATAAGGTCCGCCGCTATACACGCCGGAAGCTTTATCGTCAGGCCAGGAGCGCTTCATATCTTCCGGAAATTTTGCAAAGCCGGATGAATTTGGAATAAAAGGTCGCGTGCCATCTATGCTTGCAACAGCATCACGCATGGCGTTGTAAATTTCTTTACGGGCGTGCCCTTCGTTTCCCCCGGTCCACACTAGCAAGCTGGGATGATTGCGAATGCGGTATATCGTATTCACCATATTGCGGATAAACACATTGGACTGGAACGGCCAGTCGGGGGATCCTTTAAATTCGCCCTGCGTATCGCCGGTAATCCAAAAGTCGGACCATACCATTAATCCCAAACGATCCGCTATATCAAAAAATACATCTGGCGGTGTAATGCCACCGCCCCAAATTCTTACCAGGTTTACATTGGCATTTTTGCAAAGACGCAGTTCATTATCAAAGCGAAGGCTGTCGCGGTTGAGCATCATATCGGGTACCCATGCGCCACCTACAAGATGAACTTTTTTTCCGTTTACATAAAAATCCCTGCGCAGCCATCCGTTAACATCAGTAGTCTTTGTGTCAATACTTCTTATACCAAACACAAAAGAGGTATCGTCGGAAGTAACACCGTTGCTACTGTAATTAATGCGCATACGATACAATTCCGGTTTACCATAACCTGCTGGATTCCATAAATGCGGATTTTTCATCACCAATTCTTTAGCGGTGTTTTTGTCCAGCGTTACTTTTGTTTCAGCCCATAAAGCAAGATTTATATTTTTAGTAATGACAACTGGTTTTCCTGTAAATGATTCAGGCGAAACAGTAATGGTAAGTTTCCCGTTTGTAACTGGTACCGGGCTGTTGTTTTTCAAAAACAAAGAAATTGATAAATCTGCAACGCTTGTATCGGGCAAGTTGGGCAGCTCCGTTTTGATTTGCACATTTTTAATTGTTGCATTGCCCGAAGTTCTTAAATAGATGGGTTGCCAGATGCCCATGTTGCGGTCGCGCACAGGAGGCATCCAATCCCATCCCACACTGCAAAGCATGGTAACGTTTTTACCAATATCACCTGTGGGGCCGCCATTGAGATAAAAACTTTCCAGTGCTTTCAGTTGCTCTTTATCAGGCTCGCCTGGAAAATCCAGGGGGAAAATTTTAACAGCCAGAGCATTATTCTCTCCTATTTTTATTTGTGGACTTACATCAAAATTGTAAGTGGCAAACATACCTGCCATCATTGAAGAATCAGCTACTTTTTGTCCGTTCAGCCAAACTTCAGCTCTGTAATTGATGCCTTTAAAAATTAGTTCAAAATGGCGTCCCTTATCGCTTTGGGGCACGGTGAATGTAGTTTTGTACCAGTAGGGTTTTGCCCAAGGGTTAGACTGATTGGGTAAATGACTGTATTGAAATAAATTATAACGCTGATTGAAGCTATCCGAAGCATCAGGTATTCGCATATTGTTCAAACCCTGATAAGGGTCGGGATAAACATTATTGGCCACAAGCCCTGTAAGTACCGTGCAAGGCACTTTTACAGGAAACCAGTATTCTTTTTCTTTAAATCCAGTAGTGGATAAATCCTTGCCGGAAGCCACAACAATTGATGATGACTGCAATTTAAAGTCCGTAAGTTTCATTTGCTTTACTTTGCCGTTTTGCGCAGCAGCATAAAACAAACCACCTTGTAATAGAAGCAACAAAACTATATTGTAAATTTTTCTTGTCATTTGAGAATGATTAATGTAAAATTATAGGGATGAATATCCAAAAATAATGTGATAATATAAAAGTAATTAGGTGTTGGGCTTTTAAAAGTTCAAAGTTTGATTGCTCTGATTCCTGGATAGGATTGAGACTTTTTGATGAAAAAATGATAAGATTTGTAGACATAAAACCATCTACTTATTTCGAACTTTAATCATCGAAAACTTGTAACGATTTACCATGCCAAATAAAAATCTCCTTACCAACATCCTGCTTGTCGAAGATGATGAAGATGATTGCTATCTTTTCAAATTGGCGATGGCGGAAATTAGTCCTCATACTATTATTAACTGCAGCCAGGATAGTGATCAACTGTTGGAAATGATAGGTAATGTAAAGCCCTCTTTGATATTTATCGATTACCATTTACCCTGCATAGGTGGTATTAATTGCCTGGAACAAATTAAAGATCACCCGGTTTATAAAGATATACCTGTGATCATGTGGAGCACAAGCTGGTACCAAACCAATGTGGCCGCCTGTTATCATATGGGAGCTCAACTATATATGGAAAAACCATGCACTAAGAGATCCCTGGTGGAGCAATTAAAATTTGTGATACAGCAAAATGGCCTGTCAACTATTTCAACTGCAACACCAGCAAATGATCAATATACAATTACTTTCTCTTAGGTTGTTTCATGTTCTGGTAATCTGAAGGCGACATCCCAAATTGCTTTAGAAAGTTTCTTCCAAAGTTGGTCTGGGAGCCATAACCAACCATTTCAGCTATTTCATAAATCTTGTATGATCCTTCTGCCAATAATTCTGCTGCTCTTTTTAAACGGGTTATATTGATCAACTCATTTGGTGTCAGGTCTGAGATCGATTTGATCTTACGATACAAGGTCGGCTTGCTCATGATCATGATCTTAGCCAGTTTTTCTACATCAAGTTCTGCATCTTCCAGGTTGTTGTAAATGACTTCATTCAGCTTTTCTAAAAATAGTTCATCTGCTTTGGAATAGGCCATGCTTTTAATGTGTACCAAAGGGGAGGAGGCAAAATATTCTTTGATCTTGCTGCGATTTGCCAACAGGTTGGCTATTTGCACTTGCAGGAACTCCGGTGAAAAAGGTTTTTCTATGTAGGCATCGGCACCTAATTCCAACCCCTGTATCTTGGATTGTAATGTGTTTTTTGCAGTCAGCAGAATGACAGGAATGTGGGTGTAGTCAAAAGTACTTTTTATGATCTTGCACAATTCAAAACCATCCATTACCGGCATCATCACATCGCTAACCACCAGGTGCACGGCTTCTTCATGCAACCGGTCCAGTGCTTCCTTTCCGTTGGTAGCTGTAATGACGGTGTATTTCTCGCTCAATACTTCGCCAACAAAGTCCAGAATATCTTCATGGTCGTCTACTAATAGAATAATTGGCTTCATCAGTTTTCTTTTGCAGATGTAATTAACGTTTTTTCATTATTACTCTTCATGTCAAATTCGTTTTCTTGTTGCATAGGCAGTTTCAATGCAAAAACGTTCATATTGTTTTGAGAATCCTTTAGTTCTAATACACCTTTATGAAGCTGCACCAGTGATTGGGCTAATGCCAGCCCTATTCCAGTGCCTTTTTGTTTTTCAGTTTCTCTTAAGCGGATAAAAGGCTCAAAGATCTTTTCCTTCATTTCTGCAGGGATCAGGTACCCATCATTACTCACTTCAATTGTAAAGAATTGATCCTGTTGATTGAAGGGTAGGAGGCGTACTAATACTTTGTTCTCTGCATACTTAACTGCGTTGCTAAAGATATTACTGAGTATTTTCTGGAAGGCCTCTGTATCAATTGATGCAATTAATACTTCTTTTGGCATTTCTAACTGATAGTCCAGGTTCTTCTGCTCTGCTAAAGTCTTAAAGTTGCAGAAGTGATCAGCAAGAACTTCAGAGATATTTGCCTTTTCAAAATTTAAGCGGAATCCCTGGATCTCTGTTTGACGGAAGTCAAGCAATTGATTGGTCAATTCGATCAATCGCTCAGTATTCCGTTCCATAATTTTCAGGCTGTTTTTGATTTCTATGATATCGCCGGCCTTTTGAATTACTTTCTCCAGAGGCCCCTTGATCAGTGTCAGTGGTGTCTTGATTTCATGGGCTACATTAGTGAAGAATTCAATTTTAGCATTCAGGATTTCTTTTTCTTTTTCGGTTTCGAGCAATTCAAATTTTCGCTTGTTTTTTTCTTCAACTTTTTTATGGTAGCTGATAATAAGGATGTAAAAACCTATAATCCCTAATAAGAAGTACAGACCATAAGCCCAACTACTCATCCACCAGGGCGGAAGAATCTGTATCAGCAGTTTTGTTTCCTGGTCATTCCATATGCCACTATTATTGGAAGCTTTTACCTTGAAAACATAGTTGCCCGGAGCCAGTTCTGTAAAATACACCTTCCGGTTCCTTTTCAGGTAGGTCCAGTCTTTTTCGAGCCCCTCCATTTTATAGGCATATTCTGTCATTTCCGGAGCAGTAAAACTCAGGGCTGCAAAGTCAATGCTAAAGGTTGACTGATTGTGTTCCAGGGTAATTTTTTCAGTGTAAGTAATGGATTTATGTAAAGGAGACCCATTTTGTGCAATAGCCAGTTCCTGGTTATTCAATTGGAAGCCGGTAATGTAGACAGGCGGGATGAATGTGTTTTGGATAAATTGATTAGGCTGAAAACTGATCAGGCCTCTGCCGCTGCCAAAATACATGGTGCCATTTTTGTCTTTGAAGGCAGAGTTAAAATTGAACTGGTCGCTAAGTAAACCGTTGGTCCTGGTATAAATAATAAATTTCTCCGTTTTGGGATTGAAACTTACCAAGCCTTTGGATGTGCTGATCCAAAGATTCTTTAATTCATCTTCCAGTACACAAAGAATGAAGTTGCTGGGCAATCCATTGAGTGTAGAATACCTTTTGAAGTTGTTTTGCTCGCGGTTGAAGAGGCAAAGGCCGTTTTCGGTAGCAAACCATAAGGTCTTGTCACTGGCTTCATAAATTGCATTTACCCTGTCGCTGCTTAGGCTGTATTTATCCTTGATATCATATTTGAAATTGCCGCTTTCATTAGTAGCAGTGTTATAGAAGTTCACCCCGTTACCATAGGTGCCGGCCCATACAACATCTTTTGAGTCTTTCAACAGAGCTGAATACCAGTTGTTCTGAGGCATACCATGAAGGGGCGTAAAATCGTCACTTGCGCGGTTATAAACAAAGGCGCCGCGGGTGGTGCCCAGCATGATATCGCCTTCCGTAGTCTGGTATATCGTATAAATAAAGTTGCTTTTTAGTGAGTTGGGACCTTGCCCCATTTCGTAATGACGCACCACTTTGCCCGATTTGATATTCAAGATATCAAGGCCATGTTCGAAGGTGCCAATCCATAGCTCATCATTATTGATCAAAAGACCATGTATGTTGGTATAGGATATGCTTTCCTTATTACCTTTTGGGAGGAAGTGGATAAATTGGCCAGTGGTTGCATCCAGTTTGTTTAAACCTGCATCTTCTGTACCTATCCATAGATTACCCGATTGATCCTGGCGTATTTCGCGTACAACATTTCCGCTGAGGGAATTTTCCCCAGTCATAGGAAAATACTTTTTGAAAGTAGTGTACTGTTTCCTGTAATAACTGATACCCCCAAAATAAGTGCCCACCCAAACTCCGCCTTCCTTGTCTTTGCAAAAAGTATAAATGGCATTGTCGGAAATGGAAAATGGGTCATTGTATTTTTTCTGCAGGTTTTCAGCCTTGCCCGTGGTAAGATTGTATATGAAAATGCCTGATTCTGTGGCAATCCAGAATTCGTCTTTGGCCGTTTGTGCAAAGTCCCTGACAAAAATGGCCGTTCTGTCCGTGTTGTAAGTGAGAATGTCCTGGTAGGTGAATGTTTTAGGATCGAATATTTTGGCACCCTGGTTGGAGGTGCCAATAAAAATGGAGCCATTGGAAGCGTGGATCTTTTCAATCCATTGAGCAACAACAGGTTGGGAATGGTCAAACAGATCGTAACTGGTAAAGGAGTTCTTGGCCGGATTATATTTTTTTAAGAGCCCGTTTGATGTAGATACCCAAAGTGTACCGTCGGGAGTTGTACATAGTGAGGTAGCTTCAAAATATTGGTTTTGATTGTAGTCTTCTAATTTCCTCTTTGCTTCATTGTATTTGTAGAGTGTAAACTCTTCAATAAACCAAAGGTTCCCGGACTGATCCATCATGATTTCCCGGATATGACCATGTGCTGTAGGTTCAACCAGTTGGAAACTTTCCGTGCTTTCATCATATTTATAGAGGCCTCTCTCTGTTCCAACCCATATTTTTCCATTTCTGTCTTCATATAAGCTATGTATGAAGTTGCTGCCCAGGCTGCCCTTTTCGTCTGGGTTATTACGGAAAACTTTAAAGGTATAACCATCAAACCTATTCAGTCCATCTTTGGTACCAAACCAAAGGAATCCTTTTTTATCCTGGATACTACAAATCACCGCGTTATTGGAAAGGCCGTTTTCTACCAGGTACCGCCTGAAATAATACGGTTGTGCACTAAGGCTGCACCAAAAGAAGAAACAGCAAGCTGCAAGCAAAAGTCCCTTATTCACAAATGCTCATATTAATGATGTAAAGATAAACTTCTACTAAGAACGGTATTTTTTACGGTTTAGAAGTCATGCAATTGCCTTGAAAATCCGTAATAAGCCATTTTGATAATTTTTGAAGAAAAACTGAGAAGATATGGATATACGAGAAAAGAAATAAGCGTCAATTTCACATTACCATTTGGAATTTAATTACTAAATCTTACAGTTTATGCGATTGACTTGTCGTTCGCTGTTGAAGAGCGGCTTATGCAGCCTTCTCTTTGCAGCACTAATCGTTCAGAGCCACACTGCTTCGGCTCAACAATCAGTAAAAAGAGTTTTTAAAGGAGTTGTTACTAATGTAAAGGGCGAACCTGTGTCGGGTGCTACTGTGATTGTGAAGGGAACATCCAATGGTGTCAGCACTGATGCGAACGGAGCTTTTATCATTGAGGCTCCTGAAAATGCTACAGTTGTTGTAACCAGTGTAGGTTTCCAGGGAGAGGAAATGGCTTTGAGAGGCCAGCAAATTTCAGTTCGGCTTAATGAAATTGCCAATAATTTGAATGAAGTAGTCGTAGTTGGTTATGGTACACAACGTAAAAAAGACCTGACAGGATCTGTGGCAGTGATTAAAGTGGATGATGCTAAGAAAACGGCCTCGTACGATGTTGCCAGGCAACTGCAAGGCCAGGCTGCAGGTATCTCCGTGCAAGGCTCTGGTGAGCCAGGCGGCTTTGTAAATATCCAGATCCGCGGTGCGAGCTCTTTTGCGGATAACAATCCTTTGTGGGTTGTGGATGGAGTGCCCTTGGGTGCCCCTTATGATTTTAACCCCAATGATATTGAAAGTATCCAGGTATTGAAAGATGCCTCTGCCGGTGCTATCTATGGCTCCCGTGGTGCCAATGGTGTTGTCATCATTACAACGAAGAAAGGTAAATCAGGTGCCTTAAGAGTTAATTACACCGGAACTTATGGTTTTCAGAGTGTTCCCAAGAAAATTCCTGTGCTGAACCGGGAGCAATACCAAAAATATGTATCGGTTGCGGAAAAGAATGCTGGAATTGCTACCCTGGCTCCAGCCAACGATCCTGCAAATCCTGCTTATGTCAATAACATCAATACCAACTGGCAGGACGAAATGTATAAAACCGGCACTATCCAGGACCATAATATCAACTTGTCGGGTGGTAATGAATTCATTTCATTCAATACATCGCTCGGTTACTTCGATCAAACCGGTACAGTAAGCGGTCCTCAGAAATATAACCGCTATACATTGAATAATGTTTTCCAGGGTAAAAAAGGCAGGTTAAGCTTCGGCGGAAAAGTAGCGTATACGCAATCGCATAAAGTGGGTTATGGTGTTACAGACGGACACGCTGTATTTGGTGGCACTGTCACAGGTATGCTGACCGCTATTCCAACAATACCAGTTTATGATGAAAAACGTTTAGGTGGTTATGGTGGTAGTGACCAGACAATTCACCGCGCTATCTCACAAAACCCCGTAGGTCTGAATAACATAGTGGAAGATGAGAACGACCGCAACAGGATGTTAGGAAACATCTGGGGTGAAGTAGAAATCGTTAAGAATCTAAAATACAAGTTAAACCTGAGTTATGATCGTGCAGACTGGTTCAATACGCACTTTGAGCCAAGATTTGATATGGGTTTTTACTACCTGAATAACAATTATTATTTCAGGGAACAAAGAGGATTTGATAACTCAAAGCTTGCTGAAAACACACTAACATACCTGTTACTGGCAGGAAAACACAAGGTTGACTTTTTAGCAGGTTATACTTACCAGGAGGACAACAATTCATGGACTTTAAACAAAGCCCAGGATGCTACAGATTTGCCAAAAAGAGCATTTTCTCAAATTCCTGGTAGTGCGAAGTCTACAGAAGACTGGAAAGCAACCCGTGTGTTACTTTCTTACCTGGGACGTATGAATTATAACTATGATGACCGTTACCTGCTTACAGTTAACGTGAGAAGAGATGGTTCTTCAGCCTTTGGCCCAGCAAACAAATGGGGTAATTTCGGTGGTTTTTCAGGAGCCTGGAACCTGAGTAATGAAGATTGGATTCAGCTTCCTGCCTTTATCAGTAGTTTGAAATTAAGAGGTGGTTATGGTTCACTGGGGAACCAGGGTCCTTTGCCTAACTATTCTTATTTGTCTTATATCAATACCAGCGCAAATTATTTGTTTGGCACTACCGGTTCCAGCAGTCAGCTTCTTGCTTTAGGTACATCTACAGTGACACAGGTAGATCCATCCTTAAAGTGGGAAGAGCGGAATACTACCAGCGTAGCTGCCGATATGGCTTTTTTGAACAATAAGCTGACTTTTACAGCGGAATATTACAAAAACGTATCAAAAGATATGTTGGCTACTATTCCAATCCCGGCTTCTGTAGGTTCTGTGCCTAGTTCTATCTGGACCAATGTTGCTTCCATGCAAAATACAGGTATGGAATTCACATTAGGCTATAATGGACAGGCAGGCCAGTTGAAATATAATGTCAATGCCAACGCTTATACACAAAAGAATAAGGTGATAGGCCTGGGGCCGACTGTAGAGTATATTGAAGGCGCAGGAAGCCGCACTGTAGTAGGCCGTTCTATTGGTGAATTGTATGGCTACCAGGTAGAAGGCATATTCCAAAGTGCCAGCGATATTTCCAAACATGCTTACCAGCAAGCTCAAACAGCTCCCGGGGATATCATGTACAAGGATATTAATGGAGACAAGAGAATAAGCGATGACAGTGACCGCGTTTACCTGGGTTCGGTAATTCCAAAGTTGTCTTACGGCTTCAACTTTAGCGCTACTTATAAAAACTTTGATTTCTCCTTCTTTATCCAGGGGCGTTATGGCAACAAAGTGAATAATGGTGTTTATGCTGCCCTGATGACTGGCGATTACGGTAACCAGCATGCTGATGCTTTGAACTACTGGACGCCGACAAATACCAATACCAATGTTCCGCGTCCGGTAATTGGTGATCCTAATAAGAACAACTGGTTCTCCAGCCGCTTTGTTCAGAATGGATCTTATGCACGCCTCCAGAGTATGCAGATCGGGTATACTTTGCCTGCCAGCTTATTGGAAAGAACTAAGGCGATTAAAAGCCTGCGTGTAAACCTGTCTGGTCAGAATTTGCTAACCATTACCAAGTATAAAGGTTACGATCCGGACTTCATCAGCAATGGTACGTTTGACAGGGGCTTTGACTATGGTTCTTTCCCTAATCCACGTTCTATCATTTTTGGTTTGCAATTAGGTTTATAAAATCATTTTTCAACACCAACTTATTATTATGAAATTCTTACGTTCAACATATATCGCCCCAATTTTAGGTCTGACGTTGCTTGCATCAAGCTGCAGCAAGAAGCTGGACCAGGAAAATCCAAACGCCGTTACTTCCGGCGACTTCTGGAAAACATCTGATGATGCCGTTAAAGGTGTGAATGCTGCTTACGGTAGCTTGTTGGTAGAAGGTACTTATATGCGTAGTACGCCTTTCTTACTAGATACACGTGGTGATGATGTAAAGAGTAACAGTCCCTGGGGCCAGATGCGTAATACAGGAAAGTTCGCTCTGGATATCAACGATGCGGCTCTGTTTGGCTGGGCCTTCAACGCCTATTATGAAGGTGTAGCCCGCTCAAACCAGGTTATTGATAATGTTCCTGGTATTGAAATGGAAGCGGCATTAAAAGATCGGGTTTTAGGTCAGGCATATTTCCTCCGTGGTTTGTATTTCTTCCACCTGGTGAATATGTATGGTAACGTTGCACTTCCTACGCACTTTCCCAAATCAAACGATGACTTCTTTGTGCTTCAGTCTACTGAGCAACAAGGATGGGAACAGGTGATTGCTGACTTTAAAAAAGCAGCTGAATTGCTGCCAGTTTCCTATACCAATGTTTCAGGTCCGGATCAAAACCAATTAGGTCGTGCTACCAAGGGCGCTGCTATAGGTTACCTGGGTAAGGCTTACCTGTTTACTAAAAAATATACTGAGGCTGCCGCCCAGTTCAAGGCAATCATTGACCTGAATGTATATGACCTGATGCCAGCCTACCAGGATAATTTCAGACTGGCTACTGAAAACAATAAAGAATCCATCTTCGAAGTGCAGTTTGACCGTGATGCAGGTGGAAAGGATCTTGGCTGGCAAGGTGTTCCCAACTCTTCATGGGGTAAAACATCTGCACGTGCTATTACCTATGGTCCTCCCGGCTTTGGTTGGACAGACGTACAGCCCACTCGCTTTATTTTTAACGAGTTTCAGAAAGAGAAGACCACTGCTGGTGCTGAGGATCCCCGCCTGACGGTTACCTTGTTTTACAACAAACCAGGGCTGAAACTGTATGGACAGGATTTTGCTACCTACTATGCAAATGATGCTGTCAAACTGAACGACCTGTTTGTTGCTAAATACCAGAACAGTGAAACAATGGCCAATGAATTTGACTGGCGCTCTGGTATGAATGAAAGACTGATGCGTTATTCAGACATCCTGTTGATGTATGCTGAATGTTTGAACGAACTGGGCCAAACTTCACAGGCTTATCCATATATTCAGAAAGTAAGAAGTCGTGTAGGTTTAGCCGACCTGGCTACAGTAAAACCCAATATGACACAACAACAAATGCGCGATCAGCTAGCGCATGAGCGTTTACTGGAGTTTAGCCTGGAAGGTCACCGGTTTGATGATATCAAACGCTGGGGCTGGCTGCAGGATGCAACAAAGCTGACGCAGTTAAAACAAAACGATCCAGAGTTTGAAGGCTATGTTCCTGGAAGGGAACTACTGCCCATTCCTCCAAGCGAGCTGAAAGTGAATAAAGGTTTTAAGCAAAACAAGGGCTGGTAATCCGTTTGAATCATTGTAATGTGCATGTCGTAGTATATATTGACAATAAGGGGAAACTGTTTGTCTGTTTCCCCTTATTCTTTAGAAAATAAAAGATGTAAAAGATTCTTTATAAATTAAAAAGCTGAGCAATAAGAAATAAGTTTATATATATGTCAAAAAGACAATTATATTTATAAATTATTCTAACGTTGTTTATTTTCTAACCATCAATTTTTTGAATCTTTTCATGAAAAAGACATTTTCAATTCTATTGCTTGCTTTCACTGCAAAGTTTTCTATTGCCCAAAACTCCGTTGTATTGCAAGCCGATTCTGCAAAAATTACCATCAGCCGTCATATTTACGGGCACTTTGCCGAGCACCTTGGCCGGTGTATCTATGATGGATTTTATGTTGGAGAGAATAACACTAAAATCCCCAACACAAATGGAGTACGCAATGATCTTGTGGAAGCTCTCAGGAAACTAAAGATCCCGAACCTGCGCTGGCCGGGTGGATGCTTTGCCGATACCTATCATTGGAAAGACGGTATTGGACCTAAGGACAAACGCCCATCCATGGTGAATACATGGTGGGGAGGTGTTACTGAAAACAATTCCTTTGGAACCCATGACTTCTTAAATATGTGTGAACTGCTGGGCACAGAACCTTACCTGGCAGGCAATATCGGTAGTGGAACAGTGGAAGAACTACGTGAGTGGGTGCAATATGTGAACTTCAGCGGTAAAAGCCCCATGTCAGATTTGCGCCGTGAAAACGGTCGCGATAAACCCTGGAAAGTAAAATTCTGGGGCGTGGGTAACGAAGCCTGGGGCTGTGGCGGTAACATGAAGCCAGAGTACTATACAGACCTTTACCGTAAGTATGCAACCTTCATGGTTGATTGGGACAATACAGGTGGTCTGTTCCGCATTGCTTCTGGTGCGAATTCTGCTGATTACGCATGGACAGAGACCCTGATGAAAAACATTCCGATCAATATGCTGAGTGGTGTTGCTTTGCACCATTATTCTGTGATCGACTGGAATAAAAAAGGGGCTTCAACAGGATTTGATGAAAAACAATATTTCACTACCATGAAGCGGGCCACCTTTATGGATACCCTTGTTGTAAAACACTCCGCCATTATGGATAAATACGATCCCAGCAAAAGGGTAGCCTTGGTGGTAGACGAATGGGGTGGATGGTATGACGTTGAGCCCGGCACCAATCCTGGCTTTCTTTACCAGCAAAACACAATGAGGGATGCTATGATTGCCGGCGTTACCCTGAACATCTTTCATAACCACGCGGACCGCGTGCGTATGGCAAACCTGGCGCAAGCTGTAAATGTATTGCAGTCGGTGATACTTACAGAAGGAGACAAGATGCTGCTTACGCCAACTTATCACGTGATGGAAATGTATAATGTGCACCAGGATGCCAAGCTCATTCCTATTACACTGAAAAGCAATGATTATGTTTTTGAAGGAGAAAAACTGGCGGCTGTTTCTGCTTCAGCATCGATAGATTCCCTGGGACGCACGCATATTTCTTTGGTGAATATTGATGCAAAGAAAGATCAGGAGATTACAATTGACCTGAAAGGTGCCAAATTCAGCAGCCTTTCAGGACGGATACTATCCTCCGCCAAGTTGCAGGATTACAACTCTTTTAGCAATCCGGATAAAATAAAACCACAAGCATTTAAGGGCGCAACTTTAAAAGGAAATTCACTTCAGGTAAAAATGCCGCCTTTTTCTGTTGTGGTGCTTGAATTGAAATAAAGTCCAGGTTAAAATAACTTTTAAAGAACATGAAAAAACAATTATTAAAACTTGCCGCATGTGGGTTATTGCTTGCATCAGTGAATGCATATGCTCAAACCCCCACAAAGACATTTGTGGTGAAAGCAGGTGAAGTGAAAGCTCCCATACAATCAACAATGTGGGGTGTGTTTTTTGAAGACATCAATTTCGGTGCTGATGGCGGCATTTATGCCGAGTTAGTCAAAAACCGTTCATTTGAATTTTCCAAACCTATGATGGGATGGACAATTCAACGGAAGGAATTCAAAGAAGGCGATGTGCTGGTTTTGAACCGTCAGCAAACAAATACTGCCAACCCTCGTTTTATACGTGTTACCGCAACCAATGCCGAAAAAGGCAGCCTGTCTTTAACCAATGAAGGCTTTCGCGGTATAGGTATCAAAAAAGATCTGCGTTATGATTTTTCAGTAATGTACCGCCAGCAAACGCCTGGCGTAAAGTTGAATGTTGAATTGATAAATGCAAAAGGTGATGTAATTGGAAGTACCGTTGTGAACCCTGAAGCTTCGGCAAGTGATTGGAAAAAAGCAACTGTCAGTTTCCTTGCAACAGCCACTGAGCCAAATGGAAAGTTCAGGATTAGCTTTGAAGGAAATGGAGTGATAGACCTGGATATGATCTCCTTATTCCCTGAAGATACCTGGAAGGGCCGTCCTGGTGGCATGCGTGCTGATATGATTCAAATGCTGGCGGATATGAAGCCTGGCTTTATCCGCTTTCCTGGTGGATGCATTGTAGAAGGATTCGACCTTTCTCAACGCTATCAATGGAAAAAAACCATTGGACCTGTAGAAGAACGTCAATTGTCCATCAACAGGTGGAATTTTGAATTCGCACACCGTCCTGCTCCGGATTATTTCCAAACATTTGGTTTAGGTTTCTTTGAATATTTCCAATTGGCTGAAGACATTGGCGCTGAGCCACTGCCTATCTTAAACTGTGGCATGTCCTGCCAGTTCAATACAGCAGAAGTAGTGCCTCTTGACCAGTTAGGGCCCTATGTTCAGGATGCCTTGGACCTGATTGAATTTGCTAACGGAGATGTAAACTCTACATGGGGTAAAAAGCGTGCAGAGTTGGGCCACCCTGCTCCATTTAATTTAAAGATGCTGGGTGTGGGCAATGAAAATTGGGGTCCTCAATATGTTGAGCGTCTGAAGATATTTACCAAGGCCATCAAGGAAAAATATCCCGATATCAAGATCGTGAACAGTTCTGGTACTGATCCCAATGGCGACCGTTTTGATTATCTGAACACTTCTTTAAGGAGCATGAAAGCCGACATTATAGATGAACATTACTATCGTCGTCCGGAATGGTTTTTACAAAATGCAAAGCGTTACGATCAATATGATCGCAATGGATCTAAAGTATTTGCTGGTGAATATGCTGCACAAAGCGACAAAACGGTTAGTGTAAATAACAGGAATAATTGGTTGACAGCTTTGTCTGAAGCTGCATTTATGACTGGCCTGGAAAGGAATGCTGATGTTGTGTTTATGGCTTCCTATGCACCTTTGTTTGCACATGCAGAAGGCTGGCAGTGGACGCCTGATCTGATCTGGGTTGATAACCTGAATGTGATCGGGTCGGCTAATTACCAGGTGCAAAAGCTGTATTCTATCAATAAGGGTACACATGTTGTTCCGATGTTGTTGAAAAACGAGGCAATTGCCGGACAGGATAGCCTGTATGCTTCTGCAAGCCTCGATAAGAATACAAATGATATTATCCTGAAAGTAGTGAATGCATCAGGAAAAGAACAGCAATCTGAGATTACATTGGAAGGTGTGAAAAAATTAGCAGGTAAGGCAACATTGTACCAATTAAGCAGTGAAGAGCTGGATAAAGTTAACACTTTAGGAAATCCACCTTCAATTGCACCTGTTGAAAAGCAACTTTCTTTGAAAGGCAAAAAAATGAAGCTTTCCTTAGCTCCATACTCATTTAGTGTGGTGCGGGTTAAAATGTAATAGTGAATGGTGAATTGACCATTCTCTAATAAACATTATCTGTATGCGTAAACTTTTGTTTTTATTCATCGCTTTCTCTGCTTTGCAAGGTTGGGCACAGCCTGTTCCGGTTGGTACGGTTACTGAAACTTTGCAAACACCCGTGCACGATCCTGTAATGATCAAGCAAGGCGATACCTATTACGTGTTTTGTACAGGTTTTGGCATTTCTGTTTTTTCGTCCAAAGACATGAAATCATGGAAAAAGGAAAAAGCTGTTTTCGACAAAGCACCTGAATGGGCGGTAAAAACTATTCCTGGCTTCAAAGGACATATCTGGGCCCCGGATATCAGCTACCAGAATGGAATGTATTATCTCTATTATGCAGTATCTGCTTTTGGTAAGAATACTTCCTGCATAGGGGTAGCGGTCAATAAAACATTGGATCCAACATCTCCTGATTTTAAATGGGAGGATAAAGGCAAAGTAATCCAATCAGTACCTGGCAGGGACATGTGGAATGCTATAGACCCTAACCTTGTCGTGGATGATAGGAGCACACCCTGGCTGGCATTCGGTTCCTTCTGGGAAGGTATGAAGCTGGTGAAGCTGAATACAGACCTGTTGTCTGTGGCAGAACCCCAAGAGTGGTATACTATTTCAAAAAGACCGCGTGAATTTTCCATACCGGATTCCTTGGCGGGGAATGCAGCAATTGAAGCCCCATTTATTTTTAAAAAGGGAAAGTATTACTACCAATTTGTTTCGTTCGACTATTGTTGCAGGGCTGAAAAAAGTGATTACAAAATTGTCGTAGGCAGAAGCGAAAAAGTGACCGGTCCTTACCTGGATAAAAACGGTACGCATATGGACATGAATGGAGGATCACTGGTGTTACAAGGGGATAAAGAATGGCATGGTGTGGGGCATAATTCTGCTTATACTTTCGATGGTAAAGACTACCTGATCTTTCACGGCTATGATGCCAAGGATAAAGGCCGGTCGAAATTGAGAATCGAAGAATTAAGCTGGGATGCAGAGGGCTGGCCTGTAGTCGGCAAAGCTTTGTCTGCTAAACTGTAGTGTAGTTAGTAATTGAATAGAAAAGACCTGTCGGTGTAAACCTGGCAGGTCTTTTTGTTTATTTGATGTACAGGTTTATACAACTTTTCGTTGAAATCTCTTTCGCCAATAAATTATCAGCCCTGTGAGTGCTATCAGCATCAATCCAAGTGTTGATAACATCAAAACAGCATTGCGAACAGTCTTGCCACTGTCTTTTCCCAACCACATTTCCCAGTAATGATGCATATGGAGATTGCTAAAGCTAAAACGCTCCAGCTTGTCGGAGGCGCTCGTGACAGCAGCCAGCCTGCCTGAAGAAGTTTCAATGAAATAACTGTTGCCATTATCAATACTTACTTGTACAACAGGCAATATTTTGTTCATCATGCTGTAATTATGGTCAAATGCATTGATGTTTTCTGTCTTATTGATATTGTGTGGTGTGTTTCCGGTGAATTGTTTGACTAGATAAATCGCATAAGCAGCATCGCCATTTTTCATTTCCTGTTGATCCTGCATGTTGAAATATCTCTTGTACCTTTTATTTCCCTGTTGAATGGCTACTTGCCAAAAGCTTTGATCATTTATTTTTATTGGAGAAATGCCAATGAGCTTTTCTTTCTTGTCCAATGATTCCTGGATTTCTTTCCATGAAAGATTCAGTTCTGTAGCTTTAAAAGTAGATGGGTTTACAATAGTTTTTGATGAGGGTTTCTGGGGCGCCTTGTTCCATGCATGCCAGGCACCACTGAAAGAAAAGAGTAGGGTAGTGGTAAGGAAAACTATACCCAGGCTCCGGTGCCATTTGCGATTCTTATGGGTAAAGGAAATGGCCTTGATTTTTTTCCTGTTGCTGATATAGTATGCATAAAATCCAAATACAGAAGTAAGAAAGCTTAGAGCAGAGAAAGCACCAAGCAATATACTTTTGGTCTTTCCAAGATCATTCAGGAAGCTCCAACTATGTGCCCAGGAAAAAAAGATATTGAATGCAGCTTTTCGGTCATCCATAGCCAGAGATAACCTGTCAGCGCCTGTTTCGATATAGAGCCGGATGTGATCATCCCGGTCAAAATCAATTCTGTAAACAGGCAGCAACTTGTTACTGCTTTTATACTCCTGATCAAACTGCCTGATCAGCTTAACGCGAGTAACAGGAGCCTGGTGAAACTGTGAAGGCTCAGTCATGGCAGTAACAACTTCCAGCGCACCTGCGGTTGCATGGTGATGGCCTTCATTTTTGTTTTTGTGTTCAGTAATGGGCTCAGATAAAAACCTTTGTGCCAGGTAAGCTGCGTATACTTGATCACCATTATTTAAAATAGAACCCGATTGGGTGTTAATATAAGTGAGCGTATCAGCCTTTGGTTGCTGCACCTGGTAATAGTAGTCCTTGTGAAGCCTCACAATCCGGAAATTATTCAGCGTCTGAATGCCGTTTTGCTGCAAAGCTTTTTGCAAAGGAATGCTTATCCTTGATGAATCAATTTCATTTGCTGGCAATGCCTGGTTTTTTACTGCAGGCTTAAATGAACTCATGAGCGGGTGTAAAAATCCGCTGATAGTCCACATCAGCATTGGCACCATCACAATGAGACTGGTGATCAGGTGCCATTTAAGAATATTACGTCTGATCACTGGAAGAAAATTTGAATGTTTTCACATGCACTCAATAAAAGAGCTTTCCGAAATCATAAGAAACACCAACATTGAAATGCCTGGGTTCAGCAGGGGTGTAACTATAAGATGTTGTACTTCTACTGGCATTGTAAGCATAATACCGGTCTGTTGCGTTCATCATGTTCACCCAAACCTCAACACCCTTGAATTGGTAACCTGCACGCACATGAAATACATCATAACCCTCGTACTTAGTTGTGTTTAAAGGGTCCATAAAGTAATTGCCTATTTTTTGCCATTCAATACCCATACGAAGGCCTTTTACAAAAGCAGGTTTGTACCATACTTCTGCATTATGCATCCAGCGGGGTGCTCCATTCATTTCATTTCCGTTATAATTATTACCCTTTTCAATGAACTCTGTAAACCGGTGTTCACTATAAGCTCCGCTGAAACGAATACTTACATTCTTGATAGGCGTTGCATTCATGCCTAATTCAATGCCTTTATGCGAAGTCTTACCAGTATTGCGATTCTCTGTAGAACCATCATCAAGGCGAACAGAAATGATCTCATTGGTGCCATTAAGCAGGTATGCGCTGAAATCCGCGCTTAACTTGTTTTTGATCACTTCCATCCATCCTCCAATTTCATAGTTGTAAAAAGTTGAGGGGTTCAGATTGGGAACTTTTACACCCTTGTACATTTCTGTTACCTGGGGCGGTACAAAGCCCTGGCTGTAGTTAGCATAAAAGCCTGACCTTTCAGACAAGTTGTAAGTAAAACCAACCTTAGGGCTGAAGGCGCTGAAGTTGTTAACCGTATCAGGCGAACCGCTGAAAGACGATGGCTTAAGATGATTGTCGAAGTGAAATTGAAAGAGGTCATAGCGAACGGAGGCCACAACTCTTAATTTTTGTACAGGGCTAAACTCAAAATTGACAAAACCCGCATAGTTGTTAATATTTGTTTTGTAATCAGTCAGCGTGCTGTCCTTTTGTTCATAGCCAGTATACTTGCGGCTAATCGTATCTTTTTTGATACGGATGTACTCAGCAAGGTAAGTGGAAGGGCTGAGGTCCGCACTTAAACCTCCAATCAGCACTGCATTCTTCCAGGCCAGGTTCTGACGGTGCTGTGCAATCAATGCATAGCTATTGAAACTGCTGTTGTTGATCTCTCCATGCGCAAGATCTTTTTTACCAGTAAATCCAGTGCTTGTCTTGCGGTAATCATCTTTGATACTATAGGCCGGATTTTGACCGATCGTATTATCACGGTAAATAAGGGAAGCCGATGTTTTGCTATTATTGTTCCATTGATGCGTCAAGGTAGAACGGTAGCGCAGCGCAGCAACTTTTCGGTATGTAAAAGTTTGCTGGCTTTTGAATGAATGGTTTGCAAACATGGTGCTGTCTATACTTCCAGACATATCGCTGTAGTAATCCATCCAGGTAAGGCTGTTAGACAAAGTTGTCCGGTCTGTAAAGTGGTAATCGATTTTTGCAGAGACAGTACTTTTGTTAAAGTCACTGAATTCAATAAAGCTATTTTGCTTTTTGGCGGTATAGCCGCTTAGAACAAAGCCCCACTTACCGGAAGTAAAACTGGCCTGGCCATCCAATCTTTTATAGCCGAAATTATTGCCTTGCAGGGAAAGCTTGGCTACAGGGGTGGCCGTTGGCGCCAGCGTGATGAAATTGACCACTCCCCCAATCGCTTCACTGCCATAAAGTGATGAAGAGGGCCCCTTGATAACTTCAATATTTTTTACGTTCGCCATGTTCATTTCCAGCAGTGCATTGTGATTGAACAAGCCAGTAGTGCGAACGGGTATGCCATCCTCCAGGTATAAAAACAAGCTCTTGGTGGTCATTGGCTGGCGTATGCTCATTTGGTGCTGTTCGTTGCCAAGATTGACCATATATACTCCGCTGACCTTGTTTAGTACCTGGTCGAATGAAATGGCTTTGGCATCCTGGAGTGTTTTTGCATTGATGCTGGCTATAGCAATCGGCGCTTGTGAACGCTGCATGCTTTCCCGATTGGCCGATACCACAACTTCCTGCATCAGCGATTGGCTGGGCACCAGGGAAATGACCTGTTCATGAGCCGACAGCTGTACATTTTGGGTTTCATATCCAATAAAGCTGACCTGTACTTCCGGCTTGTTTTCCGGTGACGTAAAGGAAAATGCGCCACTCTGGTTGGTCGAGCAGCCTGTTTTGCTGTTACTGTAGTTTACAGAGGCACCAGCAATGGCTTCCCTGGTTACAGCATCAATTATTTTTCCTTTATAAACATTTTGTGTGAACGAGGTATAGCTAATAAGTATTGTAAAGACAGCAATTGCCATCCTTTTTATGGTAGACATAAATAAGCAGTTTGAAGAATTGAGAATTGACCTCAAACAGGCATATATTTCCCATTAGGAGTCATTTAATCAATTATAAATAAGCAATAATTAATTAGCCTCACTTGAGGCATGAATTGGCATTAGATATTGCACAATTATCCAAGCGGCGGATGAAAAACGGAAGGTATAGGCGCAGTGTACGCTTTTAAGATATAAAGTGAATTGTGGACAATACTTTCTGTTGAAGGAGCTATTAATTGGATATTGCAAAAATCATCAAAGGGGAGCACTTCTGGTAAACTGCTCTTAGCCATCCCGTTTTCTGACCCCGAATTGCTGTTTTCAGTATCTTCTGCCATTTTTTTCATTAACTGGCACTTGCCATGGCATTTCAATTTTGGCTTCTCTTTATTGACACAAAGATTTTTAGCGATGTATTCCTTATTTACCGCATACTCCGCCAGCAACAGCCATTTGCTGAATACTTGCGTCATTACAAGCAGGACTAGTATGGATGCGATAAAAAGTCTCATCTGGGATACAAATGTCTTTTATAATTTAATATGAGACTTGATTATTTTCATAGCCGAATGATGATTTAAATCATCTTTTTTGCTGAGGCAACAAAAAAGATGTTAGGCAGGAATAACTCATTTTTGCATGATGGAAACGAGCGGGGCCTTTCTTTTGGGGCGTCAAAAAACAACGATATGTACTATTGACCGTTCAGAACGGTTGCAGCAAAGGCTATTATTATTTTCATTTGTCAACTTGTTTTTGACTTCCTGCCTGGGTATTTTACTGCGAACATTTCCGTACCTGTCTTTATTTCCCCTCAACTATAAAAATGTCTTACATGGACATTCTCATTTTGCTTTTGGCGGCTGGATAATGCCAGTATTGCTGGCTTTGGTATTAAAATGTTTCCCGGAATTGCGACAAACTGTTGCTTTCAAACATTGGCGCAACATCGCAGTGTTGATGCTGATCTCTGCCTATGGAATGCTGATTTCTTTTCCCTTGCAGGGCTATAAGGCAGTTTCTATTTCTTTTTCCACCTTGTCTTTAATATCCGGCTTTTACCTGGCTATGGTGTCATGGAAAGCCAGCCGGATCCTTTCACCCTCACTTTCTCAAAAGTTTTTGAATGCAGGCCTGTTTTATCATGTGTTGTCTTCTGCGGGACCTTTTGCTACAGCTCCTTTGATCATTTTGGGCAAGGCAGGCACTCCTGTATATTATGATGTTATTTACTTTTTCCTTCATTTCCAATACAATGGGTTTTTCACTTTTACGGTTCTTGCCCTGATCTATAAAATGCTGGAAAGGCAAAATGTTTCCATTAAAAGCGGTCAAAAGGTCTTTCTGTTACTCCAATTGGCTTGCATACCTGCCTATTTTTTGTCAGTGCTATGGCATGGACCTTCCCTCATTTTTAATATAATAGGAGGGGTGGCTGCCGGGCTACAGGTGATTGCAATGGTATTCTTGATCAGGGATGCCCGCTCTTTACAGTGGAAGAACCGTTTCATCAAGTTGCTCTTTACATTAGCAATCAGTGCATTTATATTGAAAAATATTCTTCAGTTTATGGGGGCTTTCCCATACATCGCCTCTATTAGCTATGGGTACAGGAACTTTGTCATTGCATACCTGCACCTTGTGCTTTTAGGTTTCATCAGTCTTTTTTCTTTCGCTGCAACATTTCAAAGCTTTGCCATCCGCATCACCAGGACTCTTTGCCTGGCAGTAATTTTATTTTTAGCTGCTTTCTTCACTACTGAATTACTCCTGGCTTCCTCAGCCTTGTCAGCCCTTTTGAAATATTATTTTTTCGGCATTACGCCATTACTGCTTATATGTAGTTGCCCGTTTCCCCTGGGTATCCTGATCATGAATCTGGAGCTCAAAACACAATTGGCCACACCCCAGTCCCATGTAGACTGATGATATATGTATTTATATCTCAATATCTTAATTTCCTGAATCTCACTTAGCTTTGGAGCCCATTAAATTTGAAACCAGTGAAAAAGTTATTGATCCTGTTTTTAGGTATTTTGAGCATTATCAATGTTCAAACTGTCTTGGCCAATGATAGTACAGTGGTAAAAACTACCCTTCCTGTTGACGACATTAAGCTTCCTCCCGGTTTTAAAGCAACAATTGTTGCCGGAAAGTTGGGCAGGGCGCGACACCTGGTGGTAAATACAAACGGAGATATATATGTAAAACTCGAACGTCTTAGGAATGGTAAAGGCATCGTCCGCCTTCGTGATACCAATGGAGATGGAAAGGCTGATGACTCCATGTATTTTGGTAACTATGTGGGTACAGGTATAACCATCAAGAATGGTTACTTGTACGCATCTTCTAATAGCGAGGTCTTCCGTTATAAATTAAATGAGAAGAATGAAGTAGCAAATCCTGATGCTCCGGAAAAAATTATCACCGGTCTTGTAGACCAGCGGACGCATAATTCTAAGTCAATTGTCCTTGATAATGACGGGAATATTTATGTAAATATCGGAGCCCCAACCAATGCTTGCCAGGTGCAGGACAGGACCAAAGGCTCTCCGGGACAGGAACCCTGCCCAATATTGGAGAAAGCTGGAGGTATCTGGCAGTTCAAGGCTGATGGTAAGAACCAATCTTATGGAGAGGGTGTTCGTTTTGCAACTGGCTTACGCAATGTGGTGGGCCTGGACTGGAACGGGCAAACCAATTCTTTATTTGTGATGCAGCATGGACGCGACCAACTCAGTAACCTGTATCCTGAGATGTTTAACGATCAGCAAAGCGCAGAACTACCTGCCGAAGAGATGTTTGAATTAAAGAAGGGTGCTGACTGTGGCTGGCCTTATTGCTATTATGATCAGCAGCAAAATAAGAAGGTCCTTGCGCCTGAATATGGCGGAGATGGTAAACAAGTAGGACGGTGTGAAGGCGTGACTAAGCCAGTGGTTGCATTTCCCGGCCACCTTGCTCCCAATGGATTGCTGTTTTATACTGGCAGTCTATTCCCCGAAAAATATAAAAACGGGGCTTTCATCGCTTTTCATGGCTCCTGGAACCGCGCACCCTTGCCTCAGAAAGGCTTTTTCGTAGCCTTCGTCCCCTTTAAGGATGGAAAGCCCAGCGGCGAATGGGAAATCTTTGCCGATAACTTTGCTGGCATGGAAAATATATCTTCACCAGGCCAGGCTGAATACAGACCCTGTGGATTGTCCCAGGGGCCCGATGGCGCTCTTTATGTTTCTGAAGATGCCAAAGGAACGATTTGGAAAATCACTTATAAACCATAAGCAACAAATAGATTCTTAATCATGAAAAAAAATGTGCTCCCTGTTATAATGTTTTTGTTTTTGGCTCCAGTCATATTGCATGCACAAACCAAAAAGCCAATTAGCCCTAAACCAAAGGCTGCGCCTGTATCCAAAGCAGTTATGGATCGGGGTAAGGAGGTTTATTTAATGAATTGCCTGGCCTGTCACCAGGCCGATGGTTCTGGCGTCCCTAATCTGAATCCACACCTTGTGAAAACGAAATGGGTGTTGGGCAGTAAAACCGTATTGGTAGAGCAAATATTGAAAGGCTCACAGGGAAAGGTTGAAATTGATGGCGAGACATTCAATAATGCAATGCCTCCGCTACCTCAATTAACCGACCAGCAGATTGCTGATGTGCTTACCTACGTACGTAATAGTTTTAGCAATAAAGCCAGCGTCGTATCAGCTGGAGAAGTAAAATCAATAAGGGCAAAGATCAAATAACTTAAAAGAGGAATAGATTCACCGTTATATAATGAAAAAAGTATTATTTATAGACCGCGATGGAACGCTGATCAAAGAAGCACCGCCTACCTACCAGATCGACTCCTGGGAAAAACTGGAATTTTATCCGTATGCTTTTAAATACATGAGCCTTATTGCCGCTGAATTGGACTACGAATTAGTGATGGTAAGCAATCAGGACGGCTTAGGTACGAATACATTCCCTGAAGAAGATTTCCTGCCCATACATAAGCACATACTGGCTTCATTCGAAAATGAAGGGGTTCATTTCCAGGCAATTCATATAGATCGTAGTCATCCTTCGGACAACCTCGATACCCGCAAACCTGGTATAGGTATGTTATTGGAATACCTAAATAGCGACAAATACGATATTAAAAATTCATACGTGATAGGGGACAGGATAACAGATGTTCAATTGGCTAAAAACCTGGGCTGCAAGGCTATTTGGTTGAACAGCAATCCCAATCTCGGGGCTTCGGAAGTAAGTCACCAGGCTGAAGAATTGCAGCAGGTGGTTGCTTTAGAAACCACAGATTGGAAGGAAATCTATGAGTTTTTGAAATTAGGTGAAAGGGTTGTCAGGCATACCAGGTCAACAAGCGAAACCCAGATTACAGTTGAAATCAACCTGGATGGTAAAGGAAAGGCAAACATCAAAACCGGACTTGGCTTTTTTGACCATATGCTCGATCAGATTGCCCGTCACGGTATGATCGACCTGACCGTGGATGTGAAAGGTGATTTGCATATCGATGAACACCATACGGTAGAAGATACCGGCATTACATTGGGCGAAGCTTTTGCCCAGGCTCTGGGTAGCAAAAGAGGTATTGAGCGTTATGGCTTTGCATTGCCTATGGATGAAGCGGAAGCCAAAGTGTTGATTGATTTTGGCGGTCGCAACTGGATCGTTTGGAACGCCCATTTTAGCCGCGAGAAAATAGGTGATGTGCCAACAGAAATGTTCTTCCATTTCTTTAAGTCATTCTCTGACGCAGCGAAATGTAATCTGAATATCGAGTGTAGGGGAGAGAACGAGCACCATAAAATTGAAGCCATTTTCAAAGCCTTTGCTAAAGCCATCAAAATGGCTGTAAAACGTGATCCTTTCAGCAATCAGTTACCATCTACCAAAGGTCTTTTATAGATGGAACAACAGACAAGCCATTAATCTATACATACAAGAGTTACAAGATGACCGGTTTATTCCAACCTGTCATCTTGTAACCCAAATCCGGACAATAACCCATTTATAATTCCCGCTATCTCATCACCATGTAAAACCTTGTCAGCAGCTTTTTGTCTGATGGCTTGAATCGGCATGTAGTTGACATTTGATGAATTGGGATATTATGGTGTCTATGAGCTTACAATAAATGTAGAACTATTGTTGCTTAACATGCGGATTTCTTTCTGTAAGTCTGTAGGGAAACCTTGGACAATCGTGCTGAGTATTCTTATTAATTCTTTCATGCTCGAGGGTTTCGTAATAAAGCATAATGCTCCTGACATCATGGTTTCTTCAATGTCTTTAGCCTGTGAAGAAGTTGTATACATAATAACTGGGATTCTGCTTAATTCTGAATCCAGTTTTAGTAATTTTAGACATTCTTTGCCATCCATACGGGGCATATTCAGATCTAAAAAGATAAGGTCCGGCAAAGAGGAATTTCTTTCCTTTAAAATTTCTATTGTTTCCTGGCCATCCCTGGCATATTGAAGGCTAATTGAATGATCAACTTCTAATAGGGCATCCTGAAATATTGAAGCATCATCTGCATCATCGTCCGCAAGTAAAAACGTGAGTGAATTCCGCATAGTTTAGTTTGCCTGGGTGTTTATTGTTAAAAAACTAAACTATAGTAAAAATCGCGCCTGCTTTATACATTGAATAAATAATCATTGTACTGCCGGGCTTGTTTTGTGATTGGCCTCACCTTCTTCTATAGATCCTGCCATCCTTCACCACTAATTTTACCTTTCTGATGTTTTTGATGTCGCTTAAAGGGTCTCCTTCCACAGCAATTACATCAGCCAGGAGGCCCTTTTTTAGTCTTCCGATTTTATCACCATAACCAAAAACATCCGCATTAACAGAAGTGGCTGACCGAAGAATATTTAATGGCTTCATTCCATATTCAGCCATCAATTCCATTTCTCTTGCATTTTCACCATGTGCAAATACACCAGCATCTCCTCCCATGCAAATGGTTACTCCACTTTGTAATGCTAATTGAAAGCTTTTCTTTTTGGTCGCTACTTTAATTGGCTCCGGGTCTATACCTTTTCGCCAGCCTTTGTATATTTCGTAAGCTTCTCCGGCTGCAAGAGTAGGGCAGAGCGCAACTTTCTTTTGTTTCATGAGTTGGTATACATCTGCTGTTCCCCCATCGCCATGCTCAATTGTCGCAGCTCCTCCCAGAACGGCTCTGCGCATGCCTTCAGGAGTGGTTGCATGTATGACTACCGGCCTCCCTCCGTTATTAGCTATTGCCGCAGCCGAAGCAATATCATCAACACTAAATGTTGGTAATACAGCACCGTCGATGCCCCAACCAAAATCTCCATAGATCTTAATAATGTCAGCACCTTTGTTAATTTGAGTTCTCACTTCTTCCATTAAGTCTTCAGTGCCTGCCACTTCTGCCGCACCTTGTGGTAAATCAAGATCCGGATTTACACTTCTGGGTGCATAAGTCCCCTTTGCTACGATTGCCCTGGTTGCCACGATCATTCTTGGACCGGGAATGACTCCCTTTTCAATAGCTATCTTTAGACCTGCGTCATCATAAAATGCACCTTCTGTTCCCAAGTCTCGTACAGTAGTAAAACCTGCCAGTAAAGTTGCCCTGGCGTGATTTACTGCCCTGGCTATCCGTTCTGCACGGCTTTCTTTCAATACCTGGTCCTCCCACAATGTTTCGTTATACGGATGTAAAAACAAATGTGAGTGACCCTCTATGAGTCCCGGTAACAGTGTACAGCCTTGAAGATAGATGACTTCCGCATTGGATGGATAGGACTGGATATTGCCGACATCTTCAATTTTGTTGTTCTTGATAAGCACTGCCCAATTGTTATGCATGCTTTCTCCATCAAATACACGGTCCGCTTTGAGTAAAATAAATTGATCACTCTGTGCAAGACCGGAGATAGATATAATTGTCAGCATAGCCAAAACGAAGACTCTCATATAAACAGGATTATAAAGCCAAAAGTTAAACCAAATGAAGAATAAGTACAAATGGACAGCCTCTTATCAAAGCCGCATTACAAAGGCGGCTTTTTTTATTGAAAAATATATTGATTCGTATTGTGTAGAAAGAAAAACTTTTCGGACATTTATAATAACCCTTCCTTTATAAACCAAATACCTATATACATGCGCACTCTTAATCATGCACTTTTTGCTGTGATTATCCTAGCCTTAATCTCTGGTTGCAGCAGCAATGAATCTAAAACAAAAGAGAAGGATATTTCTGCTGTAAGGCAGCATGAATCCGATGACATGGTTGCCAGGGGAGAGTACCTGGTTACGGTCAGTGGCTGTCACGATTGTCACTCGCCTAAAATTTTTAATGAAAAGGGAATGTCACTTGATTCTACAAAGTTACTATCGGGCCATCCAAGCACAGCACAATTACCTCCCATACCTGCAATAGCTCATCAGCCAGGACAATGGATTATTATGTCACCCGACCTCACCGCATTCCTTGGCCCATGGGGAACTTCTTATACCGCTAATTTGACACCAGATTCAGCTACTGGTACAGGGACATGGAGCGAAGAAAATTTCATTAATGCAATTCGTACAGGTAAACATATGGGACAAGAAAACGGGCGTCCAATAATGCCTCCTATGCCATGGGAATTTATAAGGAAAATGACAGATGAAGACTTAAAGTCAGTTTTCGCTTATTTGAGATCACTTCCACCAGTTAATAACCGTGTTCCAGCACCAACACCTCCTCCAGCTGCTGCTGCTGCACCAACAAAGACCCCTTAAAAGTAAAAGATAAATTTTTTTTGCTTAATAAAGATTCTACCCGATATTTGCAACTCAATGAAAAAAACAAATAATCAATACTGGTGGTGGCATACAAACTCTTAGGGGTGCTGTATTGTCATTTCTGTACTTGATGATTATATTCAGGCCCCGGCAAAACCGGGGCTTTTTATTTGCTTTAAATCGTAAAAATGAGTTCGCAAACGCTGAAAGAAACTTCTGGTAATAAAACCTCCAATTTAAGTTCTGGAGGTAAAAAGATCATCATCAAAACGGTGGTGAAAAAAATGCTGGCAGATATGTTCACGCCAGTGGGCATTTACCTCCGGCTGCGCGACCGCTTCCGTGATACGATTCTTCTGGAAAGTGCCGATTTTCACGTGGCGGAAAACAGTTATTCTTTCATCTGTATCAACGCAATTGCCGGTATAGAAGTAAATAATGAAAGTAATATAGAATATAAACTTCCCGGCCAGGCTCCTCAGAAAACCTCGTTACAAGATGAGCGAATTGAAGACCTGTTGTGGAACTTTATGCAGCGATTCGAAGGCGAAAGCGAGAACCCTAAGGCCGCTTCTTTTGCTCAGGGATTGTATGGCTATACCACCTTTGATGCCGTGCAATTGTTTGAAACTGTTCGTTTTAAGGGCGAAGGCAATGAACTAACCGGAATTCCAATGGCCCGCTACAGGCTGTACCAGTATGTGATTGCTATCAATCACTTCAGGGATGAATTATTGCTCTGCGAAAATGTGATCAGTGATGTTGAAAGTGAGGTAGTTGTCGTGGAGTCGTTGATCAAAAGCAAAGATGTGCCGGTCTATCCTTTTAAAACCGTTTCGGAAGAAACGTCCAATATGATGGATGCTGATTACAAGGATATGGTAAGGAAGGGAATCGCCAGTTGCTACAGGGGCGATGTATTTCAAATCGTGTTAAGCCGCCGTTATCAGCAATCATTCATTGGCGACGAGATCAATGTATACCGTGCTTTAAGAAATATCAATCCTTCTCCATATTTGTTCTTCTTTGATTACGGAGACTATAAATTAATAGGATCTTCTCCCGAATCACAGATCATTGTAAAAGATGGAAAAGCTATTGTTCATCCTATAGCGGGCACGTTTAAACGTAGCGGTGATGATGCTATAGATCAGAAAATGGCAGAAGCACTTTTAAAAGACCCTAAAGAGAATGCCGAGCACGTAATGTTGGTCGATTTGGCCCGCAACGATCTGAGTACTGTTTGTAGCAATGTTCAGGTAACCCATTACAGGCAGGTGCACTATTATTCTCATGTAATTCATCTGGTCAGCGAGGTGACTGGCGACGTGTCCGAAAAGACCAATCCTTTCAAGGTGCTTGCAAAGACTTTTCCTGCAGGAACTTTGAGTGGAGCTCCAAAATATAAGGCCATGCAGCTGATCAACGAATTAGAACCTACACCACGTAGCTTTTATGGCGGAGCTATAGGCTTTGTTGGACTGAATGGAAACTGCAATCATGCTATCATGATCCGTACATTCTTAAGTAAGGACAACACTTTATTTTGTCAGGCAGGCGCCGGTGTTGTTGCTGCTAGCAAGCCTGAAAGCGAATTGATGGAAGTGGAGAATAAACTAAATGCTTTGAAGAGCGCTATTAAAATGGCTGAAACTATAAGCTAGTAATTAATTATTGATTGAATAATCACCCCAATCCTGAATTGTAGAACAATGCCTAAAATATTAGTTTTCGATAATTACGACTCATTCACCTACAACCTGGTACATATGGTGGAAAAGATTTTGGGTCAAAAGGTGGATGTGTACCGTAACGACCAGATCCCATTGGAGAGGGTTGCTGAATATGATAAGATCATTCTGTCCCCAGGTCCTGGCATTCCAAGTGAAGCTGGTTTATTATTGCCATTGATCAAAGAGTACGCAAGTAGTAAATCTATTCTGGGTGTGTGTTTAGGCCACCAGGCTATTGGCGAGGCCTTTGGCGGCAAGTTGGTAAACCTGTCAACAGTATACCATGGCATAGCTACTCCGGTAAGAGTTAGCAATCAGCAATCATCAATTGGCAATGAGATAGATCCACCCGTTACAGTTCATCATGCACCTGTAAACCTGTTCGAAGGTCTGCCGGAAGAATTTGAAGTGGGTCGCTACCATAGTTGGGTCGTAAGCAATGAAAACTTTCCGGATGAATTGGAGATTACCGCTCTGGATGCCAACGGCCTCATTATGGCCTTACGCCATAAAACATATGATGTCCAGGGCGTACAGTTCCATCCCGAAAGTGTTTTAACACCTCAAGGCGAAGTCATTTTAAGGAATTGGTTAAAAAACTGAACAGCACTCAATTCACGATGATCTGAAATCCTATTTGTCCATCCTACAAAAAGCTCAGGTAAGCCTACGAATAAGATGAAAAAAATACTTCAGTTTTTATTTGAATATAAAACGTTAAGTCAATCCCAGGCCAAAGAGGTCATCATCAATTTGGCAAAAGGTCTCTATAACGATAGCGAAATAGCATCCTTTATCACTGTCTATTTAATGCGCAGCATTACTATAGACGAACTCCACGGATTTCGTGATGGCTTATTGCAGCTTTGTGTTCCGGTTGACCTCAACGGCCACGAAGTAATGGACATTGTTGGGACTGGTGGCGATGGAAAGAACACATTCAATATTTCAACCCTTGCCTGTTTCATCGTGGCAGGCGCAGGTCAAAAAGTTGCCAAGCATGGCAACTATGGCGCTACCTCTGTGAGTGGGGCATCCAATGTAATGGAGCAAATAGGCTATAAATTCAAGAACGATAATGATCGCTTGAAAGCAGAAATTGAAGAAGCCAATATCTGCTTCCTGCATGCCCCCATGTTCCATCCGGCCATGAAAATGGTGGCTGGTATTAGAAAGAACTTAGGACTGCGCACCTTCTTTAATATGCTGGGGCCAATGATCAATCCGGCTTCTCCTTCCTACCAATTAGTAGGTGTGTACAATCTGGAAATGGCTCGCATTTACAACTACCTTTTACAACAAACAGGTAAGCCATTTACAATCATAAACAGTTTAGACGGATATGATGAAATTTCGCTGACCAACGATACCAAAGTCATTACAAACCGTGGCGAGCGGGTAATGACGCCAATTGAATTAGGCAAAAGAATGGTTAGTGCAGAAGATATTTATGGGGGTAATACAGTAGATGAAGCTGCTGCGATTTTCAAAAAGATCATCAAAGGCGAAGGTACCTGGGCTCAGAATGCTGTCGTTTTAGCTAATGCAGCTATGGCTTTACATTGTACTGGTAATTATGCGTCTTACGAAGATTCGTATAATGCAGCCATCGAAAGCCTTGAAAGCGGTAGTGCTTACCAATGTTTACAGAAATTAATTGCATTACAGTAACAACTGAAATATAACAATTATTCACCATTGACCATTCACCTTTCACCATTCACGACCGCACCAAATACCATGAACATCCTCGATAAAATAATAGCACAGAAAAGAATTGAAGTTGCCCAGCGTAAGGCAGAAGTAACCATTGCGGAATTAGAAAAAGGTCCTTTCTTCAAGAGTGAGACCTATTCGCTCAAGGCCGCTTTATTGGACAATACGAAAACTGGCATTATCGCTGAGTACAAAAGAAAGTCTCCTTCAAAAGGAATTATCAACGACAAAGCCACTATTGAAGAAGTAACAATGGCTTATGCTACGTATGGCGCTTCCGGAATTTCAGTGCTTACAGATCATGAATTTTTCGGTGGTTCTTTAGCCGACCTTCAGAAAGCGGCAATTATCAACAAAATACCACTGTTGCGGAAAGACTTTATGATCGATGAATACCAGTTGCTTGAGGCAAAGGCTTATGGTGCTTCTGTGATATTATTGATCGCCGCTAACTTGTCGGTTGGTGAGGTTAAAAGTTTGGCCAGCGCTGCAAAGAACCTGGGATTGGAAGTGTTGCTGGAAATACATAATGAACAGGAATTGGAACACATCTGCGATGAGGTAGACCTGGTAGGTGTGAACAATCGTAACCTGAAAACTTTTGAGGTAAGCCTCGATACCTCAGTTCAACTGAGTAATCTGATTCCATTGGATAAACTGAAAATATCCGAAAGCGGTATTCATAAAGTAGAAGACATCCATTATTTGGAGCAATATGGTTTCAAAGGATTCTTGATAGGAGAAAATTTCATGAAGCAGGAAGTTCCCGGTGAAGCCTTCAGGTCTTTTGCCGAAGAGCTGAAAAACTACAAGGTTTCGAAAACTTCATAGTTAAAAACGATTGCCCATGCACAATTAATCTAACTTTTAAAACGAAAAACATTAAAAGATGCGAGTAAAAGTTTGCGGCATGACACAGACAGAACAAGTGAACGAGCTGGCTGGTATGGGCGTCGAGTTTGCCGGTTTTATTTTTTATCATAAAAGTCCCCGGTATGTGCTCAATCACATGACCACGGCACAGGTAAGAAAAATAAATAACATCAACAAGGTTGGCGTATTTGTGAATACTCCACTTGAAGAAGTAATGCGTATTGTTGATGAATGCCGTTTGCATATGGTTCAGCTGCATGGCGACGAGCCACCTAAATATTGCGAGCGCATTGCAGACTATATTTCTGTAGTAAAGGCTTTCCGGTTAAGTGATAATGACAGCATTGAATGGATGACCCGCCCTTACCTGGATGTATGTGATATGTTCATGTTCGATACGCTGGGTGCAGGCTATGGTGGCACCGGAAAGAAATTCGACTGGAGCATTTTAAAGGATGTCTACATGCCAAAGCCTTTCTTTCTTAGTGGGGGCATCGAACCAGGAGATGAAGAAAAATTGCATGAGTTTACACACGAACCCATAGCTAAACATTTATTTTCTATTGATATCAATAGCAAGTTTGAAGTGAGCCCGGGAGTGAAGGACCTGAAAAAAGTAAAGATTTTTGTAGATCAAGTTCATAATAATAATTCCAAATAATACATAAGTCCCAGTTTAACCATGGATCATAAAGTTTCATATCAGCGACCCAACGAGCAAGGCTACTACGGTAGGTTTGGTGGTGCGTTCATTCCTGAGATGCTGCACCCCAATGTAAAAGAACTTCAGGAACGGTATCTTGACATCATGTATGATGCTGCTTTCCAAAAAGAATATACAGAACTGCTCCGGGATTATGTTGGACGCCCTACTCCGCTCTATTTTGCGAAACGTCTGAGTGCACAATACAATACCAATATTTATCTGAAGCGGGAAGATCTATGTCATACAGGCGCCCACAAAGTGAACAATACTGTTGGGCAGATCTTATTGGCGCAACGCCTGGGCAAAAAACGTATCATTGCTGAAACTGGTGCTGGACAGCATGGTGTGGCAACAGCTACAGTTTGTGCACTGAAAGGAATGGAGTGCATTGTATATATGGGTGAAAAAGATATTGAACGCCAGGCTCCTAATGTTGCCCGCATGAAGATGCTGGGTGCAACAGTGATTCCTGCTACCAGTGGTAGTAAAACCCTGAAAGATGCTACGAATGAAGCGATTCGCGACTGGATCAATAATCCTACGGATACGCATTATATCATTGGAAGTGTTGTAGGGCCGCATCCTTATCCCGATATGGTCGCTCGTTTTCAGAGTATTATTTCTGAGGAAACGCGCTGGCAGTTAAAAACCAAAACCGGGAGTGAGTTGCCCGATTATGTAATGGCATGTGTAGGTGGTGGTAGTAATGCTGCCGGGGCATTTTATAATTTCCTTGATGAACCTACGGTGAAAATTGTGGCTGTTGAGGCTGGGGGCATGGGCATAGAAAGCGGCATGAGTGCTGCTACTACCCGTCTTGGCAAACCTGGTATTCTGCACGGTAGCAAAAGCCTGGTTATGCAAACTGAAGATGGACAGGTTGTAGAACCACATAGTATTTCTGCAGGCTTGGATTATCCGGGTATCGGACCTTTACATGCACACCTTTTTGATAGTGGTCGTGGTACTTTCTTACATGCTACTGATGATGAAGCTTTAGAAGCAGCTTTCCAGCTGGCCAAGTTAGAAGGTATTATTCCAGCACTGGAATCTTCTCATGCGCTGTCTGCATTAAAGCAGATACAGTTTAAGCAAAATGAAGTTGTGGTTGTTTGCTTATCTGGCCGTGGCGATAAGGACCTGGCTACTTATATGAAAGCAATGGGTGTGCATTCAAACGAAGTGACCGGTTAGTCACACATGCGCTTTTAATTTCAAAACCTGGGATTAATATCTCATTATTCACACTTTACAATGAGCCGAATACAAGAACTATTCAATCGGAAGAACAAAAAAATACTGAATGTTTATTGCACCGCGGGTTATCCGGAATTAGACAGTACGCTGGAAGTGATGAAAGCCTTACAGGATTCTGGTGCAGACTTGATTGAACTCGGTATGCCTTATAGCGATCCTTTAGCCGATGGTCCAATTATTCAGGAAAGCAGTAGCATTGCGCTGAAAAATGGCATGACCATTTCAAGACTGTTCAAGCAGTTAAAAGATTTTCGTACTGACGCCGCTGCCGGTGGTGCTGGCATTCACGTGCCTGTGGTCCTGATGGGCTATCTAAATCCTATATTACAATATGGCTTTGAAAGATTCTGTGCTGACGCTGAAGCAGTAGGAATTGATGGCCTTATACTTCCCGACTTACCGATTTACGAGTTTGAGACGGAATATGGCGAGATTATAAAGAAGCATAACCTTGATTTTGTTTTTCTGGTAACACCAGAAACATCCGCAGAAAGGATCAAAAAGCTGGATAGCTTGAGTTCTGGATTTTTATATGCAGTTTCATCCTCTTCAACAACCGGGAAGAACAAGGAGTTTGCATCCGCAGAGCAGTACCTGCAAAAACTGGCTTCTTTGAATTTAAAGAACCCGGTATTGGTTGGGTTTGGTATTAGGGACAGGGAAACTTTTGAAGCTGCTTGCAAACATACGAATGGTGCAATAATTGGTAGTGCTTACATCAAAGCTTTGAGTAACAGTTCAAATGTTCAGGAAGCTACAAAAGAATTTTTGGAAAGCATTTTAACTGAAGAGTGACGAAAAAATGAGCGGAAGACGGGACTCGAACCCGCTACCTACAGCTTGGGAAGCTGTCGCTCTACCAGGTGAGCTACTTCCGCGGTACAATTAATATGATTTGTAATGGAAAATGATTCTTAGGATACATTTTCAAATCACAGGTGAAAGATACAATGAACTTAGCAATAATAAAATATAACGCAGGAAATATTCAGTCAGTTTTGTATGCACTAGAAAGACTAGGCATACAGGCTGAGGTTACCGATGATGCGGAAAAAATCAAAAGTGCAGATAAGGTCATTTTTCCTGGGGTTGGTGAAGCCGGAAGCGCCATGCAAAGCTTGAAGGAAGGTAATCTCGACCAGGTGATCAAAGACTTGAAACAACCTGTCCTTGGCATTTGTGTGGGCATGCAACTCTTATGCAATCACTCCGAAGAAGCTGATACAAATTGCTTAGGTATTGTGCCTGTAGAGGTAAAGCGTTTCCCTGCAACTAAAATAGGGGAGGGGGTGTTAAAAGTTCCACAGGTTGGCTGGAATAGTATATATGACCTGAAGTCACCACTATTCCGGGACATTAAGGAGCACAGCTACATTTACAACGTACATAGTTACTTCGCCGAGGATAGTGAATACACCATTGCTCACTGCAATTATGGAATCCAATACGCCGCAGCCATTAATAAGGATAACTTCTATGGCGTCCAGTTCCATACCGAAAAGAGCGCACAAATAGGCGATCAAATCATCCAGAATTTTTTGAATATTTAAGCAACTTACACAACATGACAGATCCAAATAAAAAGAGCTCAGGAGCCCAACCGCTCTCCGCCTCAGGCGGAGAGCGGGGTGTGAGTGCCATCATCCCCGCCATCGACATCATCGATGGTAAATGTGTTCGCCTTACCCAGGGTGACTATAACCAGAAAAAGGTATACAACGAAAATCCTTTAGAAGTTGCTAAAGAATTTGAAGATGCTGGATTGAAACGCCTGCATCTGGTTGACCTTGATGGTGCTAAAGCTGGGCAGGTGCGCAACTGGAAGGTTCTGGAATCCATTGCCGGCAAAACAGGTTTGGTCATCGACTTTGGTGGCGGTGTAAAAGCTGAAAAGGATGTAGAGATTATCTTCAGCTCCGGCGCAGCCCTGGTTACAGTAGGGAGTATCGCTGTGAAAGATGAAGTTACCTTTGTAAGCTGGCTGAAGAAGTTTGGCGGTGACAGGTTTTTGTTGGGAGCAGATGTGAAGGATGAAAAGATCGCTGTCCATGGATGGTTAGAAACAACCGATGTTTGGATCTATGACTTTATCGAGAAGTATATCGAACATGGCGTGCAGCAGATTTTCTGTACCGACGTAGCTAAAGATGGTGCCTTACAGGGCCCTTCGATCGATCTTTATAAAAGCATCATTCAGAAGTTCCCTGACCTTCATTTCATAGCTAGTGGCGGTGTCAGCAATATCGGCGATGTCCATCAATTATTAGACATCGGTTGCAAGGGTATCATCATTGGCAAAGCCATTTACGAAGGCCGCATATCACTGAAAGAGTTGCAAAAGATCAATCTTCAATAACTTCTACATTAATTTAAAATGGATAATCAAAATAACACAAGCCCGGTGGCCCAGCCCTCCCCTTTAGGAGTAGGGGGTGAGCCTGGGCTCTTCGGTCTCACCAAACGCATCATCCCATGCCTGGATATCAAAGATGGGCGTACTGTAAAAGGTACCAACTTCGTTAACCTGCGCGATGCAGGAGATCCGGTTGAGTTGGGTGCAACATACGCGCAGCAGGGTGCTGATGAACTTGTGTTCCTGGATATTACGGCAACCGTAGAAAGAAGAAAAACACTCAGTGAATTGGTAAAGCGTATTGCCCGTCACATCAATATCCCTTTTACAGTGGGCGGTGGTATTAAAAGCGTGGAAGATGTCAGCGTTTTACTGAATTCTGGCGCCGATAAGATATCCGTAAATACTGCGGCTTTCAATTCTCCGGAACTGATTACTGGCATTGCCAATGCTGCAGGTAGCCAGTGTGTGGTTTTGGCCATTGATACCCGCCAGGAAGAAGATGGCGAGTGGTATGTTTACCTGAATGGTGGACGTACCAAAACAGATAAAAAATGTTTCGACTGGGCCAAAGAAGCCGTGGAAAGAGGGGCCGGAGAGATACTGCTGACTTCTATGAACCATGACGGCACTAAAGCTGGCTTTGCTTTGGATATTACGCGCAAACTTTCAGATAATCTGCCAATTCCGGTAATTGCATCAGGTGGTGGTGGCAAAATGGAGCATTTTGAAGACGTATTTCAACAAGCTCATGCAGACGCGGCATTAGCTGCTAGTATTTTCCATTTTAAGGAAATCGATATTCAGGATCTGAAACATTATTTAAAAGAGCGGAATATTGCGGTTCGACTCTAGCACTAAACTCTAAACCGCAATCCATTGCCATTCAATGTACCTTTGTGCACTTGTAGTTCAAAACTGAGGCTAAGAATTGCTAACATTAATTATATAAACAAACTTAAAAGCTCCCCTTTTGGGGCTGGGTATGAAAATAGACTTTGCTAAATATGCTGATGGGCTGGTTCCTGCTGTAATTCAGGACTATACAACAAATAAAGTGTTGATGTTGGGATTTATGAATGACGAAGCTTTGAAGAAAACAGAAGAACTGGGACTGGTTACTTTTTACAGCCGTTCCAAAAACCGTCTGTGGACCAAGGGGGAAGAAAGTGGTAATCACCTGCAGCTTCGTCAGATCCTAGTGGATTGTGATAATGATACCCTTTTGATTAAAGCTGAACCTAAAGGACCGGTTTGTCATACTGGAGCGGATACATGTTGGAGCGAAAAAAACCACAAGGACGATTTCCTTTATTATCTGGAGGATATCATCCGTCTTCGGCGGACCAGCAATGACGAAACTTCCTATGTAAGAAAACTGTTTGGCAAAGGAATTAACAAAATTGCCCAGAAAGTTGGTGAAGAAGCTGTAGAAGTTGTCATAGAAGCAAAGGACGTTAACCAAGAGTTATTTTTGAACGAAGCTGCGGATTTACTGTTTCATTATTTGATATTATTGCAAGCTAAAGGAAGTTCCCTTTCAGAAGTGATTGATGTTTTAAAGCAAAGACATCAGCCAAAGTAAATTCTGTAAGCCCTTTTGTAATTAAATAAAAGAGCAATGGGAAGCTCCACTTGAACAGTTTAAATAAAGTGAACAGTTAAATAATTTAATATAAATACTGGCTGATGAAAAAAGTGCTATTGGCCCTTGCCCTGCTTCCCTCATTATTGTTTGCGCAGACGTCTGGCTTTGTTCTGAATGGTAAGGTATCAGATTTGCCGGATGGCGCCGAAGTGAAAATTACGGACGCATTCACCAACAACCCGGTCGCTTCCTCAACAGTAAAAGGTGGAACGTTTACCGTCAAAGGCTCTATTCCTGAACCTGGTTTGTTTTGGATAACCATTGGGAAAGAACAGGCGCAGCATATTTACCTGGAAAATAAGAACATCTCAATTACCGGTACTCGTACAGACCTGAAACATATGAAAGTGGAAGGTTCCCAGTCTCATAAAGACTTTGAAGAGTTCCGGGACATTTTCAATCCGTTGGTTGGTAGCCTCAATGCGACCGCTGCCCAAATTGAAAAAACAGAAAATCAAGCAAAACGTGACGAATTAATGCAGCAATATTTTGCGCTCAGTCAAAAAGTTAAAGACGAGGTCGCAAAATTCATTGCTTCTAAACCATCATCATTTGTTTCTCCCTTCCTGCTTCACCTGACAGGTCAGTTGATTGACGATGTGAGTGTAACGGAAAAATATTACAATAGCTTATCTGAGAATGTCAGGAATTCACAAATAGGCAAAGCCCTGGCTGAGCAGATCGCGGAAAGTAAAATTGGTGCTGTAGGCACTGAAGCCATGGATTTTACCCAAAGCGATCCTGATGGCAAGCCGATTTCACTCTCTTCTTTCCGTGGTAAATATGTCCTGGTTGACTTTTGGGCAAGTTGGTGTAAACCTTGCCGGATGGAGAATCCTAATGTGGTAAAGGCTTATAATAAGTTTAGTAACAAAAACTTTACTGTTTTCGGCGTTTCTCTCGATAAAGAAAAGGATTCCTGGGTAAAGGCTATCGAAAAAGACGGACTTGTCTGGCCTCAGGTAAGTGATCTTCAATTCTGGCAAAACAGTGCAGCTGTTTTATACCGTGTTCAGGGCATTCCTCAAAACTTCCTGATTGACCCCAACGGAAAGATTGTAGCCAAAAACCTCCGCGGCGAAGAACTCGAATCCAAACTGTGCGAATTGCTCGGATGTAATTAAAAAATAAAAATCTAATTGATATAAAAAAAGGCTGGCTCCTATTTTTGAGCCAGCCTTTTTTTATATGATTCGCTACCAATGCTCAACATCCCCAAGCCAAAACCTCCTCGCCTCGCCACCCAATCCCACCATCATTCCCCTCCCTGCTCTTTCCGCTTTTGGACGCAAATGACCGGCTATAACATGTTTTGTCCGCTCTGGCAGAATCCATCCTTCGTACCTTAAGTATACCTGAAGCATACCATCAGTATACCTAAAGTATACCTAAAGTAGGGCTAGAGTATTCCAACAGCATCCCTCCATTCCCCCTACTTCCCCCATACTTACTCCATAGCTAAGCCGTACCATAGCCGTACTTAAGCCTAGGCTAGTTCGACCATCCTTCGATCATCCTTCGATCATCCTTCGACTATCCTTCGACCATCTTTCGACTATGCTTCGATCTGAATTGAGCAAATGCTCCTAAATATGGGAGGAAAACAACCTACAGGCAGAACGCCTTCAATGCCCTGAACGGAGTTAGGTGGAGCTGTGCCTAAAGATACAAAACCAACCCCCACCTTCCAAGTTTTGACCCATCATGGTACACTTCCCTTTATTCCTCATTCTAACCCCTTCTCCCTTTCCTCCAATTCACAATTCACGATTGACAATTCACCATTCGCACTTGTCCGCCCCTGGCGGATTCAATTCATTTGTTATTCCTTCCTCTCATCCGCGCTAAAGCATACCTCCTGTATAGATACTCCCAGGATACTCCCTACCAAAGCCCACCCAAAGCCCAGGATAAAGTATGAAAATGGCAATTTTTCTCCTTCCTGATCCACTAAATCCTTCAACTCATCCCTCATTACTCATCATTCCTTCCTCACTTCACTTCCAGATACCTGGCTCCATTTCACCCTTTTATTAATTCCATATAATACCGACTCCCCAATCTTTTTATGCCAGCCCCCAATCTTTCTTACTATCTATTCCTACACGCAAACATCCTCTTCCTCCTAATCTCCTTAATCCCTCAAATTCAGGTCTAGGTATCCTTCTAACAAGCTTCAGAAAATCTTAAAAATTTACTCCCAAGTCCTTTTTCTCCCTTCTTTCATCGTTCAAATCCGCGGTTTCTGGAAATCTGTGGTTAATTTTGCGCCCTTATGGATAATCAGCGCACGGTAGCATTTCATACATTGGGTTGCAAACTGAATTTTTCAGAAACTTCTATGCTTTCCAGGAGCTTGGAAGCTCAGGGCTTTTTGAAAAAGGAGTTTGAAGAAGAAGCTGATGTATATGTCATCAATACTTGTTCTGTTACAGATAATGCAGACAAGGAGTGTCGCCAGATTGTGCGTCGTATTCAACGAAGAGCGCCCCAGAGTATGGTGGTGATAACTGGTTGTTATGCACAGTTAAAACCGAAACAGATCGCTGAAATTCCGGGTGTAAACCTCGTATTGGGCGCAAAAGAGAAGTTTAACTTGGCTGCTCACTTAAAAGAATTGACAAAAGGGGACTCTGCCAAGATCTCCAGTTGCGATATCGAAGACGTTACCGGTTTCAATGCTTCTTACTCATTGAACGACCGTACAAGAACTTTCTTAAAAGTTCAGGACGGCTGCGATTATAACTGTTCCTTCTGCACCATTCCAATGGCTCGTGGTAAAAGCCGCAGCGACAGTATTGCTAATGTATTACGTAATGCCCGGGAACTGGCTCAAAATGGTGTAAAAGAAATTGTGCTAACGGGTGTTAACCTTGGCGATTTTGGAAAAGGTCCTGATGGTGCTAAAAAAAGTGAAGAATCCTTCTTTAGCCTGATTCAAGAACTGGATACTATTGATGGCATTGATCGTTACCGCATTTCTTCTATTGAGCCGAACTTGCTCTCAAAAGAGATCATAGAGTTTGTGGCAGGTAGCCAAAAATTTATGCCGCATTTTCATATTCCTTTACAAAGCGGTAGCAATGATATACTGAGCCTGATGCGCCGCCGTTATAAAAGGGAGTTATATGCCGAAAGGGTAGAGGTGATCAAATCATTAATGCCACATTGCGCAATCGGGGTTGATGTAATTGTTGGCTTCCCTGGCGAAAGTGACAATCATTTCCAGGAAACCTTCAATTTTTTGCATGACCTGGATATTTCTTACCTCCACGTTTTTACCTATTCAGAAAGAGACAATACCAAAGCGTTAGAAATAAAACCTGTTGTGCCAGTAAACCTCAGGCATGAACGAAATAAGCAATTGCGCAATCTTAGCTATATGAAGATGCAACACTTCACGGAACAGCATGTTGGTCAAACGCGGAAAGTATTATTTGAAGGCAGTGAAAAGAACGGCATGATGGAAGGGTATTCCGATAATTACATCCGGATTAGCACGCCTTACAAAGTAGAATGGGCAAATAAAATTGTTGATTGGAAAATTTAATTGAAAAAGTTCAGCAAAAAATTTGAAAGAATAAAAACATCCCTATATTTGCACTCCCAAAACGGGAATAACGGTTAGAAAATCAGTTCTTTATAAAATATTCGGGAGCATAGCTCAGCTGGTTCAGAGCATCTGCCTTACAAGCAGAGGGTCCGCGGTTCGAATCCGTGTGCTCCCACTAAATTCAGTTCAAAAACTGAATTCTACAAGTTCTTAAATAATGGGAGCATAGCTCAGCTGGTTCAGAGCATCTGCCTTACAAGCAGAGGGTCCGCGGTTCGAATCCGTGTGCTCCCACAGAAAAACCTCAGTGATAAACACACTGAGGTTTTTTATTTTATGCCATTTCCTCAGCTTCATATATCAAGATTCTTAACTTTGTAACGTATGGCAGGAACAAAGGAGCGCATAAGTCCCTCAGAAGTAGAAGATCTTCTTACCGATATAGAAGCTCCATACCAATTAATTGTGTGGAACGACGATGTAAATACTTTCGATTGGGTAATTGAAACCCTAATGGAAGTGTGCGACCATTCTTATGAACAGGCAGAACAGTGTGCATACATTATTCATTTCAAAGGAAAGTATGCAGTTAAAGAGGGCTCTTTCGACTTTTTAAAACCTATGTGTGATGCAATAACTGAAAGGGGTATTGGCGCTACCGTAGAAACTGTTCTTGCCTAAAAATGGTATAATTATTTTATATTATAAAATCCAATTGCTACTTCTGAAATACCTAAGCAGTTCTTTACAATTGCAGACAAAGATCCTATCCTGACAAGTATTATCCTTGTACTTCACCGGAAAATTATCCTGATCGTTTTAAATTTTACATTTAAATATTATCTTTCTGATCTTAAAAGCGTAAATCTAACCTCTTTACGTTTAGATTTATGTTTTTATAGAACACTGTTTATTTGAATTTATTGCAGAAGTCGCAGTTGTTTTATTGAAAATAAATTTAAAAAACAGCATTCTTTTATTCACCCTATTTTAATTATCTACCAAAAGCGCTTTAACCATAGTGAAAACACCAGGGATGAAGGATGGGAAGAGCAATAAAGAGTTTAGCTCTATGCAAGATATATTTCAGAAGAAAGCAAAAGTAAACCCCTTGATAAAAAATAATGATCGATATGAAAAGTTAACACTGGCGACTTCAGACATTATTTGGGATTGGGATTTGGAAACTGATGAAATTGTTTGGTCTGGAAATTATGCGCATTTATTCGGTTGGCAGTTGCCGGAAGATAATAAATTAATAGCTGCAGATAGCTTCTCAAGGTTTCACCCCCAGGATTATAAACGTGTATTTAATAAATTAATGGATGTTATCCATGATCCTGCAGAAACAAAATGGCAGGATGAATACCGCTATCAAAAAGCAGATGGCAGTTATGCATTCGTGATAGACAGAGGGTATGTTATCAGGGGCCAAAATGGAAAAGCCTGGCGTATGGTGGGCGCCATGCAGGATCATTCAGAAAAATATTATCAAACAGAGTTACTTGCACTAGAGCGTAAAATTTTTGAGCTATCCTCTAACCCTGAAATACTATTTATAGATATCATACAACAATTCCTGCGAGGTATTGAAGTGATCTACCCTCAAATGTTCACGGCTGTTATATCTATAAATAATGGTACAATTGAACAACTAATAGCACCAAATATTCCTGATGAGTTATTGGCCACTTTTTATGGAAGAAAGACCAGTATAGAGGAAAGGTATTGGGAGGATGCTATACGTAAGAAGCAAATGATCGTTGTAAAAGATATTGCTGCCGATCCTTTATGGGTAAATAATAAGGAGTTGCTCTTGAATTATGGCCTAAAGTCATGTTACGCATTACCTGTTATTCATAACTTGGGACAGGTAATTGGATGTTTCCTGATCTTTCATAAAGTAAAAGCTTTTGACTTATCAAAAGAGGAGTTCCAGATCATTGAAAGAGCGGCGAATATATTGAGAATTTTAATGGAAAATCGTCAGTCATTACGTGAGTTGAAAATGACAAATGAGAGGTTCGATGTCATTATGAAAGCTTCCAATGACCTTATTTGGGACTGGAACCTCGAAAAAGGCATAGTTTATCGCGATGTAGAAGGTGTGCAAAAGGTTTATGGTATAACCGACGATACAACAATCAGCGATATAAACGCCTGGATACAACGCATCCATCCTGATGACCGCTTGAAAGTGCAAAAAACTATTAAATCCATAGTAAAGTCTACAGAGCAGAACTCCTTTGAACTGGAATACCGGTTTATGCGTGAAGATGGTACTTATGCATTCGTATACGATAGGGGCATATTATTGCGAAATGAAAAGGGCAAGCCGTACCGGATGATTGGCGCAGCCCACGATATTACTGAGCGCAAAAGGCTGGAAAGAGAGTTGATTAATAAGGAACTTGAAAAACAAAGAGCCATCAACCAGGCTACTATTGATACGCAGGAGCAGGAGCGGACCGAGATAGGAAAGGAACTGCATGACAATGTGAACCAGGTTCTTACTACCACAAAACTTTATCTGGAACTGGCTTCAAGCAATCCGGAAATGAAAGACCAGTTAATAGAAAAGTCAATCAAAAATGTCATTTATGTTATCAATGAGATCCGGCAGCTTTCCCGCTCATTGATGAACCCGAGTTTAGGTGATTTAGGATTAATCGACGCTTTGAGGGATTTGGCCGAAAATATTCACTTTACAAAAAAACTTCACTTAAATTTAGATTTAAATGAGGAAGTTGATTCAAATTTAAATGAAAACCAAAAAGTAATGCTCTTCCGTATCGCTCAGGAGATTTTGAATAATACCATTAAGCACGCTCAGGCTACAACTGTTGACATGAAATTGGATCAATTAAATGATCAGGTAGTGCTGATGATCAAAGACGACGGGAAAGGATTTGATATTTCGAAAGTAAAAAAAGGTTCAGGGCTGAAAAATATCCAAAACAGGGTATATTTAGCCGGTGGAAACTTAGAAATTCACAGTAAGCCTGGAAAAGGTAGTACTACAATCGTAAAATGTCCTATAAAAACTCATTTGTAACCTAAGAACTATGGAAAAAATCACAATTCTTATTGCTGACGATCACACCCTTGTAAGAGAAACCTGGAGTTTTATTTTAAACACCGATCCTCGTTTTAGCGTAGTTGCCGAAAGCGGTAGCGGCGAAGAAGCCGTGGAGCTGGCAAATAAACTGCGGCCTCACATTGTTATTATGGATATCAACTTGCCCGGAATGAATGGTATCGAGGCTACTCAGTTGATTCGCAAATACTCTCCTGGAAGTAAAGTCCTGGGTGTATCTCTCCATACTCAACCTACATATGCCCGTAAAATGATCCAAAAAGGGGCTATGGGATATGTAACCAAAAATTCTTCCCGCGAAGAAATGTTTAAGGCACTTATGGAAATTCATAATGGCCGCAAGTACATCTGCGATGAAATCAAGAACATCTTATCTGAGCAGGTAATTAGCGGTGAAGATGCTCAAACAGGCCTGAATGCATTGTCTCAACGCGAAATTGAAATTATTGCTTACATCAAAAAAGGGTTCTCTTCTAAAGAAATAGCCGATGCCCTGCATATTTCAGTAAAAACCGTCGAAGTACACCGTTACAATATTTTAAAGAAGCTGAATCTGAAAAATGCTGCAGCACTTGTCAATTTTATTAACAATAGTCAATTGGACTTTGAAAGTTAATATACAAAACAGTATTTTCACTATATAACATCGTGAAAATACTGTTTTATCTTTTGTAACTGCATTGAAGCTGCGGTTCCATTAAATCCCGATATCATGTTAATGGATATCAACATGCACCCCATGAATGGATTTGAAGCTACCTCCGAAGTACTAAAAGTGAATCCCCAAATAAAGATCATAGGAGTATCAGTGAATAACTAGGTTTCCTATGTTCGCAATATACTTGATGCCGGAGCAAGGGGATATGTCACTAAAAATTCCAGCCGCGAGGAAATGATTAAAGCAATCAAGTTAGTATATGAGGGGCAAATTTATATCTGCGAAGAAATTAGAGGAAAAGTGGCAGATAATATATAATTAAATCTATAGACTCTAGAAGGTGTGCAATTGACTAACTTTGCACACCTTTTTATTTAATACAGCATGAGCAATACACTCCCTAAGAATTTTGAACCGCAGCAGGTTGAAGAAAAATGGTACAAGCATTGGACCGAACAAGGTTATTTCAACAGTACTCCCGATGACCGTAAACCATTTACAGTTGTCATTCCTCCACCAAATGTTACCGGCGTATTGCACATGGGCCATACGCTCAACGAGACTGTGCAGGATGTATTGGTCCGCAAGGCTCGTATGAGTGGTTTTAATGCGTGCTGGGTTCCCGGCAGCGACCACGCTTCTATCGCTACTGAAGCTAAAGTGGTGCAATTGCTTGAAAAAGAAAAAGGTATCAAAAAACAAGACCTTTCCAGGGAAGAGTTTTTGAAACATGCCTTTGAGTGGAAAGATAAATACGGTGGCATCATCAACCATCAGATCAAGAAGTTGGGTTGCAGCGTTGACTGGAATCGTGTCACCTTTACCATGGATGATCACTACTACCAAGCCGTAATTAAGGTATTTATTGACCTCTATAATAAGGGGCTCATCTACCGTGGTGCCCGTATGATCAACTGGGATCCCCAAGCCAAAACAGCTCTGAGTGATGAGGAAGTTGAATACAAGGATATCCAGGGTAAATTGTACTATGTTCGATACAAGGTTGCTAATGGAGCCGGCGATGAAAGTATATTGATTGCTACCCAGCGTCCTGAAACCATCATGGGTGATACTGCAGTTTGTGTCAACCCTAACGATGAACGCTACCAGCATCTTAAGGGTAAAAAGGTAATTGTGCCACTTGTTAACCGCGAGGTTCCGGTAATATTTGATGAATATGTAGATCCTTCTTTTGGAACAGGTGCTCTGAAGGTAACACCTGCTCATGATATTAATGACTATAATCTTGGTTTGAAGCATAACCTGCCTGCAATTGATACTCTGAACGAAGATGGTACGCTCAGTGCCGCTGCCCAGGTATTTGTTGGTATGGATCGTTTTGAAGCCAGGAAAAAGGCGGTTGAGCAATTAAAAGCAGAAGGCCTGCTGATGAAAGAAGAAGAATATCAAACCCGTCTTGGTTTTTCTCAAAGGACCAATGCAGTTGTTGAGCCTCGCATTTCCACTCAATGGTTTGTGAAGATGAGGGAAATGGCAGATGACGCTTTAAATGCCGTAACGAGTGGAGACGTTAAGATCCACCCGGAAGAACGCTTCCTCGCAACCTATAAATACTGGCTGGAAAATGTAAAGGATTGGTGTATCAGCCGTCAATTGTGGTGGGGACAGAGAATTCCTGCCTGGTATTTACCCGATGGTACATTTGTAGTTGCTGCAACGAGAGAAGAAGCATTTCAAGAATTTCAGAACCAGTGGGCTAAGGCAGGCAATCAATCCAATAGTACAGCAAATGATCATTCACCTTTTACTATCGACGACCTTACCCAGGATGAAGATGTGCTTGACACCTGGTTCTCTTCCTGGTTGTGGCCTATCGAAGTATTCAATGGTATCTCTCAGCCTAACAATCCTGATATCAATTATTACTATCCAACTTCTGTATTGGTAACCGGGCAGGATATTATTTTCTTCTGGGTAGCTAGGATGATCATGGCTGGCATGGAATACATGAAGGAGAAACCCTTTGAATATGTGTATTTCACTGGTATGGTGCGTGACAAGCAGGGCAGAAAGATGAGTAAAAGCCTGGGTAACTCACCTGACTTGCTGGAATTGATTGATCGTTTCGGAGCGGATGCAGTAAGGTTTGGTATCATGATCTCTGCGCCGGCGGGTAATGATCTGTTATTCGATGATAGCAGTTGCGAGCAAGGCAAGTTCTTTAACAATAAGATTTGGAATGCCTTGAAACTCTTAAAAATGTGGGAGACTAATGGCATTGCCTCTTATGACAGGAGCAAAGAGGGTTTTGAAAAAGCAACCTTTGCTGCTACCTGGTTCCAGGCAAGGTTAAACCAGGTAAAGAATGAAGTAGAGGCCCTGTATAAGGAGTTCAAGTTAAGCGAGGCGCTCAAAACCATTTACTCTCTTATTTGGGATGACTTCTGCAGTTGGTATCTCGAATGGGTTAAACCTCCTTTTGGGCAGCCCATCGATCAACATTTGTACAACAGTACATTAGACTATTTTGAGCAACTGATGCAGCTGTTACATCCGTTCATGCCTTTTGTAACTGAAGAAATCTATCATCACCTGCGCGATAGGGAGAATGGTAATGATTTAGCAATTAGCCAGTTTGGGGATTTAGGGGAACAACAAGCTGTAGTATCAAGCTTGCAGGATAATGTAGTATTGCTTTTGGGTAATAGCCTAAAAGATGCCATTACAGCCATCAGGGATGTTCGGAATAAGAACAATATGAAGCCTAAGGATGCGATCAAACTTTATATACAATCTGACAATCAAAAAGGATATGAATTGGTTGCTGATATATTGGCCAAGCAGGTCAATGCTGATGAGGTGAATTTTGTTGCAGATGCAGTTGCAGGTTGCATTACAACTGTTGTTGGTAAGGATAAGTTTTATATACAATCAGAGGTTGCGGTTGATGCTAACGTACAAAAGGATCAGTTGTTAAAGGAATTGGAATATCAGAAGGGCTTTCTGGAAGCGGTAAACAAGAAACTTTCTAATGAACGGTTTGTACAAAATGCAAAGCCTGAGATTGTAGAAAATGAACGCAAGAAACAAAATGATGCAGCGCAAAAGATCAAGGCTATAGAGGAAAGTTTGGCCACTTTGGGGTAAGAACTGTTCGTCCTATTCTTTTGCTAAAAATATAGCTTACGCCTTCGCAATTTCTGCGAAGGCGTTTTCTTTGCACTATGCCAGAGGCAAAGCCTATAATAAATAAAGAGCAACTCAAGGTCTTCAAGCAGTATTTGCAAAAGGCGGATAAAAACAAAGTGCTCCGCCAATTGCCAGACTTGCATGAAGAGGCCATGGAGAAAGTGGATTGCCTGCAATGTGCTGCCTGCTGTAAGAATTACTCGCCCCGTTTCAAAACGCCTGATGTAAAACGCATTAGTAAGCATTTAAGAATGCGTGAAAGCGAGTTTATTGATACTTATCTTAGGGTAGATGAGGACGGTGACTTTGTAGTCAAAGCTTCTCCTTGTCCTTTTTTAGGTTCTGATAATTTCTGTTCTATTTATGATGTGCGGCCTTCTGATTGTGCCCGTTTTCCTTATACAGATGAAGATGTTTTATTAAAGCGCCAGGCTTTAACCTTAAAAAATGCAACTTTCTGTCCCATCGTATTTCATGTATTGAGCCGCCTTTCAGTTTAGAATTGGGGGATTTTTTTGTTACATTTAATATTAAAACCCCTTTTATGCCACGCTACATTATTGAAAGAGAATTGCCAGGTGCTGGCAATTTGTCACACGATGAACTCCGCGCAATTTCACAGAAATCCTGCAGTGTTTTGGATGAATTAGGTCCAAAGATTCAATGGGTGGATAGTTATGTTACAGAGAATAAAATCTACTGTATTTATAACGCTCCTAACAAAGAAATTATTGAAGAGCATGCCAAAAGAGGAGGTTTCCCTGCCAATAGAATTGAGGAAGTGAAAAATATGATTAATCCTGTAACGGCGGAGTGAGTTAGCTATTCAATTCATCGTAAGATTGCAGCTAATGGGCATTCTATGTCATCTACCTGCCTGGCGGTGACGCTGGGCAGGTTTTTTTTGCTGCGACGCATATTGGAAATTTAAGGGTGAATTGATTAGTATTCGAATTTGCGTAACCCCGGTGCTCTTAACCATGTAATTATAACAACAAGGAGTGTCATGGAGCCGCCGAAAATAACAGCAGGTGCCGTACCAAAAAGGCGTGCAGTGAAACCACTTTCGAATTGCCCCAACTCGTTGCTTGAATTAATGAACATCGAGTTTACCGAACTTACGCGGCCACGCATTTCATCGGGTGTGGTTAGTTGTAAAATCGTTCCCCTTATCATCACACTGATGCCGTCCATCATACCTGCAATTAACAGGGCCGCAAAAGACAGGAAGTAAATGTTGGACAGTCCAAAGGTAATAATACAAATACCAAAGCCTGAGACTGCAAACAGCAGTATCTTTCCCTGGTTTTTATGAAGCGGTTTTAAAGTAAAAGTTGTAATCATAATAATAGATCCAATGTCAATGGCAGCGTTCAACCAGCCAAAGCCAATGGGACCCACCTGTAAGATGCGCTCAGCGAATTCCGGGATCAGGGCCACTGCGCCACCAAAGAGTACAGCGAATAAATCAAGAGATATGGCACCCAGCATGATCTTGTTTTTGAAAACGTATCGCAAGCCTTCTTTAACGCTTTCCCAAGCGCTGATGGTAATATTGGTATGTACGATTGGTTTCTTTTTGATCCTGGAAACAAAGAATGAGGCCATTAAGATATAACCAAGGATTATTATAAAGGTGTTATTGACTCCGAACCATGCGATGAAGAAACCGGCTGAAGCATGGCCAAGGATGGAACCTGCTAACCAGGTTGTAGAGCTGATGTTTGCTGCATAATGAAGAATTGGCCGCCGTACTAACTGTGCGATAATCGCGTTAGATGTTGGTCCCGCAAAAGAGCGGATAATTCCTGTAAAGAATATAACTCCATAAATACATAAAGGCAATGCCCTGGTACTTAGCTTGCTTTCTACATATGGATGCGTGACTGTGATCAGGGCCAGGATGCAAGCAGAGTAGGATAGTATGCCTTTTAATAATAGGGTGCGCTTGTCCGATTTGTCAATCACATGACCTGCATATAGTGCTAAAGTAAATACAGGTATAAATTCTGACAGACCTACCAGGCCTATTGAAAAGGAATCTTTAGTGATCTGAAACAGTTTGTAGGCTACTACTGTAGTCACCATGCGCAAAGCCATGATGTAAAAGAAACGGGAGCCTATGTACCATCTATATTCGGTTTCTTGTAAAGGTGCTAAGGAAGAATTTGAACGTATTAATCCTTGGAGGTTAAACATAAGTTTGCAATAAAAGCTGCAAAGGTGCGAAGAAAGTAGGTTCAAACAAATAAATCCAATATTAAAACTCCTACCAGGCCTATTATAGCCACTAATGTTTCCATCAATGTCCACGATCGAAAAGTTTCCTTCATGCTTAGGTTGAAGTATTCTTTGAACATCCAAAAGCCTGAATCGTTGACATGCGAACATACCAAACTGCCAGCACCAATGGAAAGTACCATTAGGCTTGGATTGACATGTGCTTGTGTAATGAGCGGGGCTATAATGCCTGCGGCTGTTAAACCGGCTACCGTTGCAGAACCGACGCAAATGCGAATGAAGGCTGCAATCAGCCAGCCTAAGATCAGGGGTGCGATGTGCAGGTGTTGCATCATTTGTGCAATTTCTTTACTGATACCGCTATCAGCAAGTACCTGTTTCAATGCACCGGCTGCACCAATAATGAGGAGGATCAATGTAATATCCTTTAAGGACTCTCCGTAAAAGGACATGATCTCTTTGATGCTTTTACCCATGCTTACACCCAGTGAGAAAGTGGCGACAATCAATGAAATCAGCATTACGATTGTTGCATCGCTCAGGAAGGAAAGGGCGTTTTTGATAATAGAGTTATTGATAGTTACAAAGTAGGTTAAGGAGGTGACTACCAGCAAAAAGACAGGTAATAAAGCAGTGAGAAAACTGTTTGCTGTTCCCGGTAATTTATTAGGGGGCAAGTCATTTGGTCGAAAAGTTTCAAGTGGCGTTGCTGTAATGCTTTTTACAGTTTTGGCGAAAATTGGACCTGCAATGATGACTGTTGGGATAGCGATGATAATGCCATAAACCAATGTCAGGCCAATGCTTGCTCCGAATTGAGTGGCCAGGGCTACAGGAGAAGGGTGTGGAGGTAGAAAGCCATGTGTTACAGACAGTGATGCGATCATTGGCAAGCAGATGTATACAGCAGGCAGCCTGTACTGATAGACAACGGAGAAGGCCAGCGGTACCAATAGCACAAAACCAACTCCATAAAACAGGGGGATACCCAGGATGAATCCTGTTATCATCAATGCCCATTGAATGTTCCTGGGACCAAAAAGGCGCATTAACACGTCTGAGATTTTTTGTGCAGCCCCACTTTCTGCAACTAGTTTGCCTAACATGGCGCCCAGGGCAATGATCAATACAATTGATCCCAATGTATCACCAAAGCCTTTTTGAATGGATGCTGTTACCTTGTTGGCAGGAATCCCCAATAGCAACCCTGCTGTAAAAGATATTAATAATAAAGCAAGAAAGGGATTGACTTTACCCCAGGAGATCAGCAAAATCAGTAAGATGATGCAGACCAGAATTATGAGCAGGGACATGGAGGGTTGGGAGTTTGAAGTTAGGGGATTAGGAGTTCGTTTAAGGGAGGAATCTTGTGCTCACTTTCAGGTCTTTACTTCCTGGTGTATAGGTATAGAAGCCTTCTCCACTTTTAACACCAAGCTTTTTGGACATTACCATGTTTACAAGTAGAGGACAAGGTGCGTATTTAGGGTTGCCAAAGCCTTCATGCAATACATTTAATATACTGAGACAGACATCCAGACCAATGAAGTCGGCCAGTTGTAAAGGGCCCATAGGGTGAGCCATACCTAATTTCATGATCGTATCTATTTCTTCAACGCCCGCAACTCTTTCATACACACAGTAAATGGCTTCGTTAATCATGGGCATTAATATCCGGTTTGAAATAAAGCCTGGGTAATCGTTGACTACACAGGGCACTTTCCCTAATTGCTTGCTCAGGGATACGATTGTATCGGTTACTTCCTGCGCTGTTGCGTAACCGTTAATAACTTCCACCAGCTTCATTATGGGTACCGGATTCATGAAGTGCATACCGATTACTTGCTGGGGACGGCTGGTAGCCGCAGCGATTTTTGTAATAGATATAGAAGATGTATTGGTAGCAAGAATACTTTCCTCTGAGACTATTTCATCTAACTGTCTAAATAAGTCCAGTTTTAATTCTGTTAGTTCTGTAGCCGCTTCTATAATTAATGAGGCATCCTGTACGCCTGCCGCCATAGAGGTGTGCAGCGCGATATTTTGGAGGGCCATTTCCTTTACTTCTGCAGCAATACTGTTTTTTGCCAGCTGGCGGTCAAGGTTCTTGGTTATAATGTCCAGTGCCTTATTCAACTGGTTCTGTGAAATATCGATCAGGGAAACAGAAAATCCATTCTGGGCAAACACATGTGCTATGCCGTTACCCATAGTACCTGCGCCAATGACAGCTATTTTCTTCATGCAACCGTTTTATTGTAACAAGTTACATGAATTTGGGATTAGAAGTTGAAAGATCCGGATATTGTTACAATTGCTTAATTACATCATAGGTAAAGCGTAGGAGAGTGGCTATGACGATGCAGAGAAAGAAAATGCGGATGAATTTATTTCCTTTTGCAATGGCCAGGTTTGCACCCAAGTAGCCGCCAAGTGCATTACTGGCTGCCATTGGCAGAGCTATGGCCCAGATGATCTTTCCTTTGATAAAAAAAAGAAATATGGAGCCGAGATTTGTAGCCAGGTTTACCATCTTGGCATGTGCTGATGCATTTAGAAAGTCGAAGCCCAGCCAGGAAATAAATGCCAGTATGAGGAAGCTGCCGGTACCAGGACCTATAAATCCATCATAAAAGCCAAGCAGCAAGCTGGTGGTAATTGCTAAAAGAAGTTCTGTTTGAGGAGAATGGTTCTTTATGACCTTTTGACCAAAGTTTTTCTTAGTATAGGTGTAGATGGCTACACCTAAAAGTACTATTAACAAGACTGGTTTCATGAACTGATTACTGACCAGAGTAAGCACTTGTGAGCCAGCAAAAGAGGCAAAAAATGCAAGAGTACAAATGATGGTGATCAGCTTCCAGCGAATAGGTACCTGGCGTACATATTGACTTGTGGCCATGCTGGTTCCGCTGAAAGCGGGAATTTTTAAAGAACCTATGACATTTACAACTGGGAAATAGGGAAGTATTACAAGTGCTGCCGGTGTTTGTATCAATCCGCCCCCTCCAACAATGGCATCAACAAAGCCTGCTGCAAAAGCTGCTATACACAATAGAACAATTTGCCAGAAATGGATCTCCATAAAAAAGTAGGCAAGCTAAGAAAGAAAATGCTTAGAAAGTGGGAGAGAGGTAAATGACGAATAAAGGGAAGTGTAAAGGGAGGGGGGGCAACACTTGGAAAGTGGGGATTGGTGTTGTACCTTTAGGCGCAGTTCCATTGCCTCCGTTCAGGGCTTTTCAGGGCGTTCTGCCTGTAGGTTGTTTTCCCCTTATTTATGAGCATTTGCTCAATTCAGATCGAAGCATAGTCGAAGGATGGTCGAAGGATGATCGAAGGATGGTCGAAGTAGCCTAGCCTTAAGTACGGCTGATGTATACTTAAAGTACGCCTATGGTACGGCTTAGGTATGGAGTAGGTATCGAGTCAGTATGGAGTAAGTAGAGGGAATGGGGGATGCTGGTGGAATACTTTAGCCCTACTTTAGGTATACTGATGGTATACTTATGGTATACTGAAGCTACGAAAGATGAATTGGTTTTGGTGGACAAGACAAGTCAAAAGCGGTCGTTTTCGGTTAAAAGAGACATGGCTAACTTGTATATGTATAGGTAGAAAAATTGATATTGAACTGAAATGTTTAAAATGAAAAAGTGCACTTATACAAGTGCACTTTAAAATGTTTTATTTCCTTCAACTTTTCACATTATTCCTTCCTCATTGCTTAGTTCCATGTTTCCACGGTTTTCGGAAGTAACTCTACTGCTTCCACGGTTACGTCCACCGCCATGTGAGTTTTGGCCACCTTTTCTGCCTGCTTCTCTAGCTTCATCGGAGTTCCATTCATGGGCTACACCCTGACGGTGTGCCGCACGACCGCCCTCGCTAGCGATAGATCTTTGTTTTTGGGGATCCATAGAAGCAAACCCGCGCCTGGAAGTGTTTCCACGGCTTGAGGGTTCCCGCATAGAGGATTCCTGCGGGCTGTTGTCAAGTCTGTCTTCTGCCATGATCGATAGTTTTTAGTTAAACAATTACATCAATAATGTTTTCTTTCTAATAGGATGCCAGCCTTTTTCAGGCAGGACACATGTAATTGCTGAGGAAATTTTGCTATACAGATGCCCATTTTGTTGACCTTTGGGGAATGCAGCAATCTTAGCACCAAAAAGCAGAGCTTTTCGTATTTATTAGCAAAAAAATAGTGATGTGCTGCTGAAAAGGATCTAAAAGGCGTTTGATTTATTGCGCTGGTAGATATTTATTTTCTTTTTTATTGCTGATTTGCAGTGCCTTACAGTTTAATTTCTATTTTAAATCATTGATTGTTGAGTTATTTTAAAATTTTATAGATTTTAAATTTTTTTTGCACGATTTTTTTCTATTGAATATAACAAGCTTGAAATTTTTGAAGTGGATAATATAGAAGTCAGTAGAATTGTAGAAATGTTAATGGTCCAAGGTGAGCAATAAACTTTTTCAGGTCATTGGAGTCAAAATTTGTAGCGTAAAAACTATGAAAATGAAGTTATTATTTATTATATCAGGATTTCTTTTCTTTTCGGTTTCTTTAAATGCTCAGACTGTACGCGAAAAAATTGATCAGCAAGCGAAGGATCCTAAAGCAAAGGAAAATGCCGCCAAAGCAGATGTTTATATTGCTAAACAAAAAGAGATAGCTGACAGTAGTAAAATGAAATCTGATCGTTACAATAGTTGTAAAGCAAGGAAGGAACGAAAAGCAGAAAGCCGGAGAGCGCGCAAGAGTGTAAACAAATAGGTTCACTCTTGCCGGCTTCCGGCTATATTTAGAAAGTATTTTAATCTATTACATGCCTCTAGGATCAATCAAGCCTTTGAAAGATGATCTTTCTAAAACTTCATTTCCAGCTTTAACCTTTGGTTGTTCAACATAAGAGTTGTCTTCTTCTCTTGAAGCAATTCTTGATGTAAATGAACCAGTTGTGAGGTAACGAATTGACCGGGCCAAACAAGCTTCCTCTAAATCGCCCCAGTCTTTGTTCAGGTCATCTTTAACCTGGCTATTGACTGCGAGCCCATTAAAGAAATTGCCATCTCCATTCTTGTTAGTACTTCTAAATGATATAGGGAAAATATCCCAGTCACCAACCTCTATAGGGAAATAACCGACGGGTTTACCATAAGTATTGCTTGGGCCAACCAGTTTCACCTCCATGTATGGCTTCAGGTTGTTGATCAGCAGTTCACTGGCGGAGGCTGTACTATTACTTACGATGAAGATAATGCGAGGGAGGTTTAACGTTCCGATTTTTTCAAAATAGTCCGTGGTGTTGTAATCCGGGAACTTGTCATTAAATGTTTGCTTCATCATCAAGCCGCCATTGGCTGAATTTGGTGCCAGATAATTGGCCAACTTTTGCTGAACAGATACATAACCACCACCATTGTATCGCAAGTCAACTATTAGGTCTGAGATCTTGGCATTAGCAAAGCGGTTAAATGTTTGCAGGAACTGTTCATAGATTTTTACTGTGTCGCCCAGGAATGAATTGAAAACAAAGTAACCAATCTTTTTACCTCCGTAATTATAAACAGTATCTAAATAAACTGAATGGTCCTGGGTAGAAGTTGTAGCCAACCTGATGTTGGTTGTAGTACCATCAGGCTTTAAAAAGGTAAATGAGGCGGTAGGGCTATTTAAAACATTGTTTGCAATAAAGTCTGCATTATCCGTAGAAATGTTGGAGTTGCCGTTGATAGCAATTATTTGCCAGCCTCTGCGGATGCCTGCTTTCCCTGCGGGAGAAGAAACGTCAACGGCTTTTACCCGTAAGTCCTTTTCTTCATTGAAAGATACGTTTAAGCCAAAGTTGCCAGAGCCACCAGAACTAATTTGAGCCCATTCTTCTTTTTTAATAGCAAAACTCCAACGGTCTACCGGGTTGGAGAAACCGCTTTCCTTGCTGTATTGGCGTATACCTTTCATTAAGCCAGCGAGATCGCTATAGCTTCTTGCATTGAAGGTCGATGGAATTTGACTGTACCACAGGTAGAGGTCCTTTGAGAACATCAAAGCCGTGTCTTTTTGCTTGTTTGCAATTTCTGTTAAAGTATCGTTAGTGTTGGGTTCCGGAGCAAGCGAATCCGTCATGTCTTTTTTGCATGCCGATAAAATGCTTATCACCAGCAAAGCAGTTAATATAAATTTTGAGGTTTTGATCTGCATAAAGTTAATGGGAGGTGTTTTTATAATGGTTTATATAACAGCAAATAATAGGCAGAAATTGTGGGACGGGTTAGTTTTAACAAGAAGTAAGGCAATAAAGGTACATGATGGAAAGGATAATTGGATATGGCTTGTGGTGGAGAAGAGCAAGATTGCTTTAAAAAATGTTAGTGTTCAGATAAATGAGCGGATGGGATAAAATATGGCCTTATGTTTGTGTTTTTTAGACATACTGAATTGATGACATACATTTGTACTTCCAATTCTATCTTTGCGGGCTCCAAAATGTCCTGCTTTGTATTGTTCCCGCCGTATGGAAGTTTACATTAAGTTTTAATTAGGATTTCACCCGTTAATAATTCACGTTTAGATATGTCTGAATTTGTTCTTTCTCTTCGGCATTCCAATAGGGCTTACAGGATTGCAGTTGGCTTACTATTTTTTATGCAAGGTTTGTGTTTTGCCAGTTGGGCATCACGTATTCCGAGCATCCAGGAACATTTACATCTTTCTGATGCAGCCTTAGGCATTGTTTTGTTTGCCTTGCCTGTTGGTTCTATGGCGGCTTTGCCCCTGGCTGGTTGGATGGTCAGCAAATTCGGGAGCAAGAGAATGGCGGCCAATGCCATAGTACTTTATAGTATTATGCTGGTTGCACTAGGACTTGCATCCAATATTACTGTTCTTGTACTCAGTTTAGTTGTGTTTGGAATGGCTGGAAATGTGGCCAATATAGCTATTAACACCCAGGCTGTTGGCGTGGAAGCAAGATATGGGCGGAAAATTATGGCTTCATTTCATGGATTATGGAGCCTGGCCGGGTTTACTGCTGGTGGTATTGGGACTTTGATGATCGGAAAGGGCATTATTCCGTTTCATCATTTCCTGGTAATCATGTCGATCATACTTTTTGGGATTGCAGCAAGTTTTCAATATTTATTGCCTCATGAAAAGGGCAGTACCGGTACAGGCCGGCTTCTTGCAATGCCTGACAAAACACTATTCAGGTTGGGAATTATTGCTTTTTGTTGTATGATCTGCGAAGGTGCGATGTTTGACTGGAGTGGGATTTATTTTCAAAAAGTGGTAAGGGCGGAAAAGGAGTGGATTGGACTTGGGTATACAGCTTTTATGTGTACTATGGCAGCCGGGCGTTTTATAGCAGACTGGGTGACACATCACATAGGTTTTAAGAAGACCATTCAGGCCAGTGGCTTATTAATTACAACTGGCTTGGCTATTTCTATACTGTTTCCATTCATGGTTCCTTCCGTTATTGGATTTTTTCTGGTAGGATTTGGTGTTTCATCTGTAGTGCCATTGGTTTATAGCGAAGCTGGTAAATCGAAGCGATTATTACCAGGTGTGGCATTGGCTGCGGTTTCGAGCATTGGATTTTTAGGTTTCCTGATTGGGCCACCATTAATTGGTGTTGTTGCTGGCATGGCTGGTTTGAGAGTGTCTTTTATGATTATTGCCATCATGGGCTTTTGTGTGAGTTTGATGGTAAATGGGAAGGAAAGATAGATGTAGTGTTTCAAGTATAACAAATAAAAATCCCTCTACGTAAATGTAGAGGGATTTTTATTTGTTATTCCTATAAGTTTTAAAGGTTGATGAATTTCGTTTTTGAACCTCAGGAGGTGTTAATTGTCTGAAGGCTGTGTTTGATTTAGGGCCTTAGGCCAGGCAATAAATCCTCCGTTTCGTGTCCGGCGTTTTAGTTTTTCGTCAATGTTAACTGTTTCATTGATCTTTTTTATTACCAGATAATTGTTGTTTATGCTGGTATTTTCTTGCTTATAGCTTTTGTTTTCTACATTACCGTTCATAAGTTTTCGTTTTTTTGTTACGAGTTATGCACAGTAAACCAGTTTAAAATTGCTATTAAAAATCTTACAATGGTTTTACTACGCTACAACCCAAATGTTCCTCTTTCCATGGCAAGTTTTAATACAGCAAACGATCATTTTTAATTGTTTTAGGTTTTGAGTTTTTATTGTTTCCTTCTTGTTGACTGCAGAACTAAATGATTGGCGCCATAGATTTATTTTACATGATTCGCACCTGTTTTCCTGCTTGCAACGCTTCCCCGATAAAATTCATGTCATCTGCTTTGGGTGAAAGGACAAGAATAAAGTCAATGGTTTTATCTTCCAGGATTGCTGATTTATCTTTAACAATCTCTGCTTGCGGGCATTTCATCTGGATAATTCCTTCAGAAGATTTATCTATTACATATGCTTTAGTAATTGAATAGCCATTCAGATGGCTTGTATGCTCAAGGTGAAATATTTCATCCGAGACGCCACATTCAATGAGCCCGGTATTATTTATAGCTGTTTTATTTATAGTTGAGTTCATGATTTTAAGTTTTAATGTTTTGCTTTGGTTGATTAATAACTTCAAATTTAGTTATTTTGTTTAAACGATTAAACACTACTGTTCAAAAACTAGGCCAACAATAATAATGAGTATTATGCACTGATCCCGCAAGGATTTTATTTGTTAGAGGAACATTTGTAATTATTGATTGAACTGAACCTGAAGTTTTGTGTTTTTGAGTTGCTTTAGGTGTTCTGATCTTCTTATTTAACGATGAGATACCGTTTGCAGCTATCTGTAAATGAGTAGTTTAAACTAAAAATATAACTATAGCATAACTTAAGTAGCTTTGCTTTAATGGTTGAGTTGTCAATCAGCCATATTTACTGAAATATTCCTTTTGCAGCAGATCGTCATCTGAAGTAGACAAAATGGCGCTTATTTTGAAATCTCGACAAATAGGTAGCTATTACGGTATCATTCAATTGGCAGAGTTTTAACTAAAATACATTGTTTAAAGTGATGTTAACAGGTCAGTAATCATGGTAAAAAGGATTTCTTTAAAAGACATAGCTAAGAAGGTGGGTGTATCCACTGCATTAGTTTCTTATGTGCTCAACAATAAAAAGGAAGGTAGGATCAGCAAAGAGGTTGCCCAGAAAATAAAAGATGCGGCAAAGGAGTTGAATTATACGGCCAACCAGATAGCCAGGAGCCTGAAAACAAATAAAACCTTTACCATTGGACTGATTGTATCGGATATTTCTAATCCTTTTTCATCAATTCTGAACAGGATCATAGAAGATGAAGCTGAAAAAAGCAATTATCTAGTTCTTTCCGGAAGTTCTGATGAAAGCAGTGATAAATTATGGAAACTTACGAGGGTATTGCAGAATTATCAAGTAGACGGGTTCATCATTTCTCCGGCTGAGCATTCAGCGCCGCTGATACAACAACTTCAGGAACAAAATATCCCATTTGTATTAATTGACCGTTATTTTCCAGAGATCAAGACGAATTATGTAACGATAGACAATTATAAGGCCGCCTATGAAGGTGTGAAGCATATGATTGAAAATGGTTACAGGCAAATTGGATTGGTGGGACTTGATATTGCGCTCTTTAACATGCAAGAGCGCAGGAGAGGATATATGGACGCATTAAAGGAACATGATCTGCCCATAAAGGAGGAGTGGATCAAGAGGGTAAAGCGTGAACATGTTAAGGAGGCTGTTCCTAAAGCGATCGATGAACTGATGGCGTTGGATGAACCAGTTGATGCCGTTTTGTTTACGAACAATGTTGTTTCTACGCAGGCATTGAAGTATATCAACACTTTGCCGATCAGGGTTCCGGATGACCTTGCTATTGTATCATTTGATGAATCGGATGCTGCAGATCTTTTTTATGCTCCAATAACGCATATCAAACAACCCTTGCAAGAAATGGGGCGATTGGCTGCTGATATCTTATTGGAAAATATTGCAGAAAGGCAAGAAATCAAGCAGGTAAAAATGGAGGCAAAGCTTATTGTGAGAAAGTCTACAGAAAGAAAGGGTAAATTAGGGCGGATACTTTAAAAGGATGCTGATACAACAGATTATTCATTATTTTTTACACTTTATTTTCCCAGTTGTTATTGCTTATGCTTTTTATAGGACAGAGTGGAGGAAGGTTTATTTTGTTCTGCTTTTAACAATGCTGGTGGATATAGATCATTTGCTAGCCAATCCTATTTTTGCACCCTGCAGATGCAGTATTGGATTTCATTTATTACATAGTTACCCTGCAATTGCTGTTTATATACTACTCTTATTTTTTAAGCCGACCAGAATAATAGCAATTGGGCTGCTGTGGCATATGATCACCGATTCTATTGATTGCATGATGCAGGCCGTTCATTGTAATTGAAACCAATAAAATATGATGAATTGTGTTTGAAGGTGTATAAAAGATGAGTAGCTTAGAAGGGCAAAAGACGATTTTATGAGAACAACTTCGAAGATCCTTTTAGGCTTATTGATTGTATTAATTGCTATTCAGTTTATTAAACCTACGCGCAATATCAATCCACAAACACAACAGGGTAGCATTATCAACTACATGAGTGTTCCTGAAAATGTACAAGGCATCTTAAAAAAAGCTTGTTATGACTGTCATAGCAACAATACCAAGTATCCATGGTATGCTAATATTCAGCCAGTAGCCTGGTATTTGGCTCATCATGTAAATGAAGGAAAAGAGAAACTGAATTTCGATGAGTTTGCCAGTTATAAAGCCAAAAAACAAGACCATAAGCTGGAGGAAGTTGTTGAAACCGTTGAAAAGGGAGAAATGCCTGTATCTTCCTATACCTTCATCCATAAAGAAGCTAAGCTCTCGGAACAAGAAAAGACTCTACTTATTGGTTGGGCAAAAAAAGCAAGAGCCAGTTTATCAGTTGCGGCATTAAATCATTAAAAGACTTTGAACATCGGTCAAGTATTGATTCGGATGTTTACTTGAAGCAAATGGGAGGATTTTATAATAGGGTAAATCGCAATTTCAGTTATGCAATACTGAAATTCCAATTTGCAGGAACCTGGTTAAGGCAGTGAAAATGAGATTTTAGGACTTATATTTACTGCGACAAAAATTAATACATTATTTACTGTTTAAGTTCCCATGAAAAAAGTATTTATTCTTTTGCTCCTGTTTTTCTTTGCATCTTCCATTTTTGTTTCATCTAACGCACAATCTGCACCCGATACCCGAAAGAGTCAGCACAAGGAGAAGAAGTGGTTCAAGAAAAAAGAGTGGCTTGGCGGATTAAAAATACAACCGCATTCATCAGTTAATGTCCATGAGTTTGCCCGACAATACCAACTCAATAAGGCGTATTGGGATAAGGCATTCGCATTTCTTAAGGAGAAGGATCTAAAAACTTTGCCTAATGGTAAGTATACTATTGAAGGTGACCAGGTTTTTGCGTCCGTAACTGAAAATCCAACCAAAAATTATGATAGTACGCAATGGGAGTCTCACAAAAAATATATCGACATCCAATATGTTATAGCAGGTGAAGAGCGCATGGGTGTAAATCCAGTGGCACAATCTACAGTAACCAAAAGCTATAACGAAGCAAAAGATGTGGCTAATTATTCTGGAGAGGGGAAGATCTATAGTGCTACTCCTGAATATTTTTTCATTTTTTTTCCTACAGATGCACACCGTCCTAATATAACTCCAGGAGGAAACAAGCCGGATAAGAAAATCACCATCAAGGTCAGGTATACTGAATAAAAGAGTTTAATTAAGTGCCCTTTGTGGCAACCTATTCATTTAAGGAAGCTGGTATCGACGCCAGCTTTCAGTCTTTATAAAATCTTTATTCCATTTGAAGGTTTCTTTATAACTACTTTACAAGCGTTGATTTAATTTTGTTCTGCTGTTATATAATGGCAGAACTCTTCATCAATAAGATCAGTAAACCTAAACAAAGCCTTCTTAGTTTATTATCTGTAGGTGTTGTATCGCTTGTTTGCACCATTTTTTCTGCATTTTTAGGATACAGGGTAGTGGCATTGATATTATTAGTAACCGTTTCATTGCTAGCTATTTCTTTTGATATTTTACCCGTATTGATTGCAGCAGTGCTCAGTGCATTAGTCTGGAACTTTTTCTTTATTCCTCCCCGATATACTTTTCATGTTGGTTCAACAGAAGATTTGATCTTATTTGTAATGTATTTTGTCATATCGTTAGTGAATGCTGTGCTTACCTATAAGATCAGACTCATACAAAAGGGCACGAAGCAAAAAGAGGAAAAAGCAAGTACAGTTAAGCTGTACAATACTTTGCTGAATTCGTTGTCGCATGAATTGCGAACACCTATTGCCACTATCATTGGTGCTACAGATACTTTGCTTGCCAATAATACAAAACTTAAGCAGGAAGACAGGGGAGAGTTGTTAGCTGAAATTTCAAAAGCATCCTTTCGTTTAAACCAACAAGTAGAAAATCTCCTGAGTATTTCCAGGCTTGAATCAGGCTTTATTGAGCCCAAAATGGACTGGTGTGATATTAATGAGGTGGTTTATAATGCTATAAAAAGAATTGAGGAACATAAGTATACCCAACTGATATCTGTAAACATTAACCCCAATTTCCCGCTCTTCAAACTAGACAAGGGAATGATGGAACAGGTGATATATAATCTCCTGAATAATGCCTGCCTTTATACACCCTGGAACAGTGAAATCAATATTACATCATTGAACCATGCCAATATTTTAGAAATCATTATTGAAGACAATGGGAATGGCTTTCCTGAGGAAGAAATCAAAAAAGTCTTTGATAAATTTTACCGATTGAAGGATTCCAGTACAGGGGGCACAGGTTTAGGTTTATCCATTGTTAAGGGATTTATAGAAGCATTAGGAGGAAGTATTTATCTCGAAAACGTGCGCACAGGTGGAGCGCGGTTTACCATTAATATTCCCGCAGATACAGTGCAATTCGATAGAAAACCAGAGTTATGGCTAAGACGGAAATTTTAGTAATAGATGACGAACCCCAGATCAGAAAGCTGCTGAGTATTACTTTAGGCAGTAATGGATATTTTGTAAAGCAGGCAGCTTCGGCAAAGGAAGGTATGATGAATATAGCTAATGATCCTCCGGATATGGTGATCTTGGATTTGGGTCTCCCTGATGAATGTGGACATACAGTACTACAAAAGCTAAGGGAATGGTATACCAATCCTATCCTCATTCTTTCTGTTCAAAATAGTGAAGATGATATAATTAATGCCCTGGATAGTGGCGCTAACGATTACCTGTCAAAACCTTTCCGGACAGGTGAATTATTAGCCCGAATACGTTCGGCCCTAAGAAGTACTATCCAGGAAGAATGTTCGCCTATCATTACCTGTGGGGAATTACAAATTGATTTAAGTGAAAGAACAGTAAAAAAGAATGGAGAACTGATCAAGTTAACGGCCACAGAATATGCATTGCTGGCATTATTTGTCAGAAACGAGGGTAAAGTTTTGACACACCAGTATTTATTGCGAGATGTGTGGGGGCCTGGTTATATCAATCAATCCCAATATTTAAGAGTATTTATTGCACAACTCAGAAAGAAAATTGAAAACGATCCTAACCGCCCGGAACTGTTCCTGACAGAGTCGGGCGTTGGTTATCGCTTTATCTGTAAAAACAATGAATTGTAGGAAACAATTGTTAAAACCTTATTTAAAATTAAATGTCTACAAGTCAAAATAAAGTTACTCTAGCGGGTCTCCTTATTGCTCTTGGAATTATTTATGGAGACATTGGTACCTCGCCACTTTATGTATTGAATGCCATTATGAATGGTAAATCAATTTCAGAAGAACTAGTGATAGGGTCGTTGTCTTTAATTATCTGGACACTCACACTACAAACGACCTTAAAGTATGTAGTGCTGACGCTGCAAGCTGATAACAGGGGGGAAGGTGGAATCTTTTCCCTGTATGCACTGGTGCGGAGAAGGAAGAGGTGGTTAGTCATTCCTGCAATGATTGGAGGGGCTGCACTTCTGGCTGATGGCATGATCACTCCCCCGATCTCTGTTACATCCGCAATAGAGGGTTTAAAGCAAGTACCTGCCTTGTCGCATATTACTCAACAAACCATTATTTATATTGTTATCGGCATCTTATCAGCCATGTTTTTTTTACAACAGTTTGGAACTGCTTTTATTGGCAGATCGTTTGGGCCTATCATGTCTATTTGGTTCCTCATGCTGGCAACTTTGGGCATTGTCCATATTTCTGATGATTTGCATGTATTTAAGGCGCTCAATCCATACTACGGAATCAATTTATTGATTACTTACCCCAAAGGTTTTTATATCCTAGGTGGTGTTTTCCTCTGTACCACGGGTGCCGAAGCGCTTTATTCGGACCTGGGCCACTGCGGGAAATGGAACATACGCTATTCCTGGATATTCGTTAAAAGCTGCCTTATAATGAACTATTTGGGACAGGGTGCATGGTTATTGAGCAATTATATGGGGCAACGTATTTCACCTGAATTAATTGAAAAGGGCTTCAATCCCTTTTACGGCGTGATGCCAGAGTGGTTCCTTTATTTTGGTATTGCCATTGCCACAGCAGCGGCCATCATTGCCAGCCAGGCACTGATTTCCGGTTCTTTTACCCTGATCAGCGAAGCCATGCGACTGAACCTGTGGCCTAAGTTCAAGATTGTCTATCCAACTGAGGCAAGGGGGCAGCTGTTTATTCCTGCTATTAATATGTTGTTGTTCGCAGGGTGTGTTGGCATTACACTTTATTTTAAGAAGGCTTCAAATATGGAAGCTGCTTATGGACTGGCCATTACACTTTGCATGATTGCCACCTCCATGCTCTTTGCCAATTACCTGGTGCTGCACAGAGCAAAGGCTGGTTTGATATACTTATATCTTGTAGTTTATCTTACCATAGAGTTTAGTTTCCTTTCTGCAAACATGGAGAAGTTTCATCACGGTGGATATGTTACCCTGTTTGTTGGTGGCGCCTTATTCTTAGTTATGTTTGACTGGTTCAAAGCCCGTAAGATCAAGAACCGCTATGTGGAGTTTGTACGGCTGGAGCACTATATTCCCAAGATCCAGGAATTGAGCAACGACCGCTCGGTACCCAAGTATGCCACCCACCTGGTGTACCTGACCAGTGCCGACAACCCTAAAGAAATAGAGCACAAGATCATTTACTCCATACTGAACAAAAAGCCCAAAAGGGCGGACATCTACTGGTTTGTGCATGTTGACACCCTGGATGATCCTTATACCTCAGAGTATGCCGTAGAACACATTATTCCCAACGATATTATCCGAATTGAGTTTAAGCTTGGCTTTCGTGTACAACCCCGCATCAACCTGATGTTCCGCAAAGTGGTGGAAGACCTGGTGGCCAACAGGGAAGTGAACATCACCAGTCGCTATGAAAGCCTGGAGCGCAGCAATATTGTGGGAGATTTCTCCTTTATTGTCATGGAAAAATTCCTCAGCCAGGATAACGACCTGCCGATCTTAGAGCGCATGGTCATGAAGTTTTATTTTTGGCTGAAGGAGGTCAGTCTTTCAGAGGAAAGGGGCTTTGGACTGGATGTCAGTACGGTAACCGTAGAAAAATTCCCGCTGATCGTGGCACCTGTTACCGATCTTAGGCTGAAGCGTTTAAAATAATGAGTCTAAGGCTTTATAATAAAAAAGATTAGCATGAACATTGGCAAGATTCTGATTGTTGATGATGAGGCGCAATTACGTAGTTTATTAGCACGGATCATCAAATTGGAAGGATTCCTGGTAACCGAAAAAGAAGATATAAACTCTGCCGTAAAACTTCTTGATAAAGAAGAAATAGATGTTATCCTTTGTGATGTTAAACTTCCGGATGGCAATGGTGTTGATTTTGTAAAGGAAGTAAAATCCAAATACCCTATCATTGAGATTATCCTGCTTACTGCATTCGGGAATATACACGATGGCGTTCAAGCAATGAAAAATGGCGCTTTTGATTATATTACAAAGGGTGATGATAATGATAAAGTGATTCCTCTCTTACATAAGGCATTGGAAAAAGTCATGCTTCAAAAAAGGGTATTGCAGTTAGAAAAACAAGCTGGAAAACGATACAGTTTTGAAAACATCATAGGTAAGTCTGATGCCATTAGAGCGGCTATTTCTTTTGCTCAAAAAGTAGCGCCTACTGATGCTACTGTTTTGTTATTAGGAGAAACGGGAACCGGCAAGGAAGTGTTCGCACAAGCAATACATTATGCCAGTCCCAGAGCCAAGAAAATGTTCATGGCACTCAATTGCAGTGCATTTTCCAAGGAGTTGCTTGAAAGCGAAATCTTTGGACATAAGGCAGGAGCTTTTACTGGTGCTACAAAAGACAAAAAAGGCTTGATTGAGGAAGCTAATGGTGGTACTTTATTCCTGGATGAAATTGGTGAAATGCACCTCGACCTTCAAAGCAAACTGTTAAGGGTACTAGAAACTTCCGAATTTATCAAGGTAGGGGATACTAAGCCTACAACAGTAAATGTGCGGATTATAGCTGCTACCAACCGGAACCTGGAAGAAGAGGTGAAAATTGGCAGATTCCGGGAGGATCTTATTTATCGCCTGAATGTTTTTACAATCAGTTTGCCATCCCTCCGGGACCGCAGGGAAGATATACCCTTATTGGCTGAAAATTTTTTGCAGATGTATGCACTACGCTCTAACAAACGCATTACCGGAATGAATAAAGATTTTATTCATCATTTGACGAATCATTACTGGCGGGGAAACATTAGAGAACTGAAAAATGTAATTGAACGATCTGTTATTCTAACGGAGGGAGATGAATTAACAACTGATTCATTACCTCTGGAACTTCAAATATCTTCATTAGCTCAATCGAGTTCTTCTTTTGATTTAGCAACAATTGAAAAGGTACACATACAAAAAGTATTACGACATACAAAAGGTAATAAAACCAAGGCGGCAGAACTCCTGGGTATTGGTTTAACTACTCTTTACCGTAAAATGGAAGAATACCAGTTGTCTGCAAATTAGTTGTTTTTGCAAGGGTGCAAAAACAAGCATGATCAAACCCTTTCAAAATGAAAAATGACCATTTCATTTTGAAAGGGTTTTCTATTCTACGTTTTTCTATCTCTTTACATAATACATCTTAATGAGAGCCACCAGCCTGCATTTCCAAGCACTTCGCTCTAGAGATTAAGTTTTGGTACGCATTTATGCTATCTAAAGCAAAGAGAAAATAAAAACAAAGTACCAAGTAAATATCCAAATGGGAATTAGAAATCCAAATATCAAGTCTATAATGATAATTACCCTTGCCTGGCTGTTGTCCATAGCACTTATCATTATTGCAGTTGTAAAAATCAAAATACTATTTCACTAAATAAATACTATATGTTATTAACCATTTTGTTGTTTTTGGCCGGTCTAATAAGTTTCTGGCTATTTTATAAATCGATCCACTTTTTTGAAAACATTTAAGCTATGATGAACGCATTATTCATTTTATCCATTCTGGTTTTTTTCTATCTCGTTTACGTTTTGCTGAAACCAGAAAAATTCTAATTGTAAATCCACCCCTTACAACTCACAATTATGAATACAGAATTATTAGGAGTAATTATTACATATGTTCTAACGGTCTTACTCGCCATTCCGTTAGGAAAGTACATTGCAAAAACTATTAAAGGCGAGCGGACCATTCTGGGCTTTATGGCGCCGGTAGAAAGGTTTATATTCAAGATTTGCGGTATTGATCCAAATAAGGAGATGAACTGGAAGCAGCACCTGAAAGCCTTGCTTACTATCAACTTCATCTGGTTTATTTATGGGTTTATTATGCTCATTACACAAGGCTCATTGTTCTTAAATCCGGATGGCAATCCATCGCAAACACCCGACCTGGCGTTTAACACTGTTATCTCATTTATTGTAAACTGCAACCTGCAGCACTATTCCGGGGAATCTGGCTTGACTTATCTGACACAGCTATATGTGGTTATGTTTTTCCAATTTGTTTCGGCCGCAACAGGTATTGCAGCCTTATTTGTGTTGTTTAAGGCTTTGAGGGATAAGGTGACTGATCAACTGGGTAACTTCTGGGTATTCTTTGTACAATCAATCACCCGATTACTGTTGCCATTGAGTATTATTGTTGCTATTGTCCTGGCTTTTAATGGTACACCCACTTCTTTTGAAGGAAAGGATAGTATTGTAACACTGCAAGGCGATAGCGTGCAAGTAAGCCGTGGGCCTGCGGCCGGTATGATAGCTATTAAACAATTAGGTACGAATGGAGGAGGATGGTTTGGTGTCAACTCTGCGCATCCGCTGGAAAATCCCAATTATTTCACCAACGTAGTTGAGAATATTGCTATTCTGCTGATACCTATCGCACTTGTATTTGCGCTTGGTTATTATTTGAATCGAAGAAAACTGGCAAAGGTTATTTTCGGAGTAATGACGGTTGGATTCCTATTCATTCTATCTACTTCAGTATACTCAGAAATCAAGGGCAATCCTGCTCTTTCAAAAATGGGTGTTTTACAACCTACTGGTAGCATGGAAGGTAAAGAAGCTCGTTTCGGGCCGGCTGCATCCGCTCTTTGGGGTATAAGCACTACAGCCACTTCCAATGGTTCTGTAAATGCGATGCACGACAGCATGACGCCAATGTCCGGCGCTATGCAAATGCTGGATATGATGATCAATGCTTTTTATGGCGGTATCGGTGTAGGCATTTTGAACTATTTCGTTTTTCTCATTGTAGCTGTTTTTATTTCTGGTTTAATGGTGGGAAGGACACCAGAATTCCTGGGCAGAAAGATAGAAGCTAAGGAAATGAAGATTGCCTCTGTCATTGCATTATTACATCCACTGCTTATTTTGGCAGGAACAGCCTTGTCTTCCTATATCATAGTGCATCATCCAGAAGCAGACTGGGCAGTCAAACCTGCTAACTGGCTGAACAACCCAGGATACCATGGCTTCGGCGAAATGCTGTATGAATACACATCCTCAGCAGCAAATAACGGTAGCGGTTTTGAAGGCTTGGGTGATAACAATATTTTCTGGAACGTAACCACAGGTTTTGTGCTGATTTTGGGAAGATTCCTGCCCATTGTTGGGCCAATAGCCATAGCCGGTATTTTAGCACAAAAGAAATATATTCCGGAATCGGCAGGTACACTGAAATCTGATAGCTATACTTTCGGTCTGATGACGTTTGCTGTAATTGTCATCATTGCAGCCCTTGCTTTCTTCCCGGCCTTAACATTAGGGCCTTTAGCTGAACATTTTTCACTTAAATAATTCCGAACTCGTTATGTCAATACATAGAAGAAAAACGCACGGTTTATTTGAACCTGCGCTCGTGAATACGGCGCTTAAGCAATCTTTTGTCAAACTAAGTCCACGACTGATGGTGAAGAACCCCGTCATGTTCACTGTGGAGATCGGCACGCTTGTGATGATGCTGGTTGTAATTTACTCTATTGTTACCGGAGATACCAATGAAGGTCCATTATGGTACAACATCTCCATATTTATTGTGCTGTTCCTAACTGTTTTGTTTGCCAACTTTGCTGAGGCCATTGCGGAAGCAAGGGGCAAAGCACAGGCTGAAAGCTTGCGCAAAACAAGACAAGATACACCGGCAAAGAAGATATTTCCAGTTGGAGAAATGTATGTAAATGAGGTTAGGGTGGTACATTCATCAGAACTCCAGTTAGGAGACATGTTTGAATGCGAAGCCGGAGACATCATTCCTATGGATGGTGAAATAGTAAAAGGTATTGCTACTATTGATGAAAGCGCCATTACAGGAGAGTCCGCTCCAGTAATCCGCGAAGCTGGTGGAGATAAATCTTCAGTTACGGGTGGTACCAAAGTGTTGTCAGATAAGATCATTGTGAAGGTAACCACACAACCTGGTGAGACCTTCCTGGATAAGATGATTGCATTAGTAGAAGGTGCTAACCGTCAGAAAACACCTAATGAAATTGCATTGACCATTTTGCTGGCAGCTTTTACACTGGTGTTCATTATCGTATGTGTGACACTGAAGCCTTTTGCCGATTATGCAAATACGCCAATAACCATTGCCGCTTTCATATCTCTTTTTGTCTGTCTCATACCCACAACAATTGGGGGTTTATTATCAGCTATTGGTATAGCAGGCATGGACAGGGCGTTAAGAGCCAATGTGATTGCAAAATCAGGTAAAGCGGTGGAAACCGCAGGTGATGTGGATACGCTTCTGCTGGATAAAACAGGGACCATCACCATTGGTAACCGTAAAGCTACCCACTTTTATACTGCTAATGGAATCGGAGAGCAGGACTTTGTCGAACTGGCTGTATTAAGCTCTTTAGCCGATGAGACACCGGAGGGTAAATCCATCATTGAATTAGCCCAGGCAAAAGGCATTAACAAAAGCCGCGAAGAAGATATGCACTTCATCAACTTCACTGCTGAAACAAGAAGCAGTGGTGTGGATTTAAAAGACGGCAGAAAAATACGCAAAGGCGCTTTCGATGCTATCCGCAACATGGTGACAAAACATGGTGGTACTGTTCCTAAAGAAGTGGAAGAAAGAGTGAAAACCATTGCTGCTAATGGAGGAACACCTTTGGTAGTTGCTTTGAATAATGAAGCAAAGGGTGTGATTGAATTGCAAGATATTATCAAGCCAGGTATGCAGGAGCGGTTCCAGCGTTTGCGCAAGATGGGTGTGAAGACAGTAATGGTGACTGGCGACAATCCGCTGACAGCCAAATACATTGCTGAAAAAGCTGGTGTAGATGACTTTATTGCTGAGGCTAAGCCGGAAGATAAAATGAACTATATTAGAAAAGAACAGCAAACCGGTAAATTGGTAGCTATGATGGGAGACGGTACTAACGATGCTCCGGCATTAGCACAAGCTGATGTAGGCGTGGCCATGAACAGCGGAACACAGGCTGCCAAAGAAGCCAGTAATATGGTGGATATGGACAATGACCCTACCAAACTGATTGAAGTGGTAGAAATTGGTAAGCAGTTACTCATTACCCGTGGTACGCTGACTACATTTTCTATTGCTAACGATGTGGCCAAATATTTTGCCATTGTTCCGGCTTTGTTCGTAGCCTCTATCCCGGCACTGCAAGGCTTGAATATCATGAACCTAAAAAGCCCGGAAAGCGCTATTCTTTCAGCCGTTATTTTCAATGCCATCATCATTCCATCGCTGATTCCGCTGGCTTTGCGTGGCGTAGAGTATAAACCAATTGGCGCTTCAGCATTGCTACGCAGGAACCTGTTGATTTATGGATTTGGTGGAATCATCGTACCATTTATTGGTATTAAGTTGATTGATTTAATTATTGGATTTTTTATTTAAAAGTATTTACAAAATGAAAAAATATTTATGGCCTTCTCTTAAAATGACCCTTGTGATGCTGGTTTTGTGTTGCCTGCTTTATTCACTTGTGGTTGCCGGAATTGGCAAATTGACACCAGGCGGCGGTGACGGTGAAAAAATCACAGTAAATGGTAAAGTGGTGGGCTATGCCAACATTGGGCAAAAGTTCACTGAAGATAAATATTTCTGGGGCCGACCTTCTGCCGTTGATTACATTGCTTCCGGTTCTGCCGGCAGCAACAAAGGCCCCAGTAATCCTGACTATTTAAAAATTGTTCAGGATCGTATTGACACATTTTTAGTACACAATCGTGGCATCACCAAGGAGCAGATTCCAGCTGAAATGGTAACGGCTTCGGGTAGTGGATTGGATCCCAATATTTCTCCGGCTTCCGCATATATCCAGATAAAAAGGGTTGCAGCAACCCGTGACCTGGATGAAAGCAAGGTAAAATCATTAGTTGACCAGCGTATTGAAAAAAATCCTATTGGCCCGGATGTGATAAACGTTTTGAAACTAAATGTGGCTTTGGATCAGTTGAATCAAAAATAGGCTAACTTAACTAGTATTACCATTAAGCAAAACAAAATGAAGAAGTTGATGGCAGGCTTGGCTGTAACCTTGGCACTTTCTGCTACAGCACAAGACAGCACCGTACAAGCACAAGCTGAATCCAATCCTTTGAATTTTAGCGGTTTTATTGAAGGCTATTACTGCTACGATTTCAACAAACCTGAGGACAATACCCGGCCGGGCTTTCTGTACAGCCATAACAGGCATCATGAGTTTAATGTGAACCTTGCTTTTTTAAAAGGAAGCTATAATACGGATAGAGTACGGGCCAACCTGACATTAGCTGTTGGAACATATATGAATGCTAACTATGCTGCAGAACCGGGCGTATTGAAAAATATTTATGAAGCCAATGCCGGATACAAGTTAAATCGCAATCAAAACCTATGGTTTGATATCGGAATAATGCCATCGCACATTGGCTGGGAAAGTGCTCACGCTCCAAGTTGCTGGACATTAACCAGAAGTATCGCGGCTGAGAATTCACCTTACTATGAAAGTGGTGCAAAATTGACCTATAATACCAATGATGGTAAGTGGCTATTCAGCGCTTTGGCATTGAATGGCTGGCAGCGAATACAAAGAGTAGATAGCAATTCACTCATGAGTTGGGGCACACAAGTACAATTCAAACCTTCGGACAAGGTTTTGATCAATTACAGTACATTCTTTGGTACAGACAAACCAGATGCAGAAAGAAAATGGCGTTATTTCCATGACCTGTATGCTATACTCCAACTCACTGATAAAATAGGTGTGATTGCCGGGTTGGACTATGGTCAGGAGCAAAAGGTGAAAGATGGCGACGACAAATCAGACTGGTTCACACCCGTTGGAATTGTACGCTTCACGCCAAACGATCATTGGGCAATGGCCCTACGTGGTGAATATTATAGTGATGAAGATGGCGTAATTATCAGCACAGGTACTCCAAATGGTTTTAAAACTGCCGGATTCTCTGCCAATGTTGATTACTGGCCAATGAAAAACATTTCACTGCGGTTAGAAGGAAGAACATTGAACAGCAAGGATGAAATTTTTGTAAAAGAAGGAATATCCAGAGACAACAATACAGCTATTACATTTTCAACTGCTATTAATTTTTGATGGACGAAAAAAATCATACAGCAGAAGAATGGTTGCAGCGTGTAAAGCAATCAGAAAAAGGGAAATTGAAGATTTACATTGGCATGAGTGCCGGTGTAGGTAAAACATACCGCATGTTACAGGAAGCGCATGCTCTTTTACGCAACGGAGTCAATATCAAAGTAGGGTATGTAGAAACGCATGGCCGCAAAGAAACAGAAGCATTAATTGAAGGCTTACCTGTAATACCGAGAAGAGAAGTTTTTTACAAAGGCAAAAGACTTGAAGAACTGGATGTGCAGGCTATTCTATTGTTGCAACCGGAAGTAGTCATTATTGATGAGCTGGCTCATAGTAACATACCCGGTAGTAAAAATGAAAAGCGCTGGCAGGATGTGCTGGATGTGCTTGAAGCTGGCATCAATGTTATTACTGCTGTGAACATTCAACATATAGAAAGCATAAATGAAGATGTGAAGGCTATTACTGGTGTTGAAGTAATGGAACGGGTGCCTGACAAATTGCTGCAAATGGCCGATGAAGTAGTGAATATTGACTTAACTGCAGATGAACTGATCACTCGTTTAAAAGAAGGAAAGATATATGACCATGGCAAAGTACAGCAGGCATTGACTAACTTCTTCCAACCACAGAAGATTCTGCAGCTACGAGAGCTCGCTTTAAAGGAAGTAGCAGGACAGGTTGAGCGTAAAGTAGATTACGAGATTACAGCCAGGCAAACTCCCTTTCGGCATGAGCATTTCCTGGCCTGTATTTCTTCCAATCATGAAATTGCACAAAAAATTATACGCAAAACAGCGCGTTTGGCTTCTTATTATAATAGTCAGTGGTACGTACTGTATGTACAGACACCAAAAGAAACTCCTGATAAAATTGCCTTAGCTGCTCAACGGCATTTAATCAATAACTTTAAAAATGCCATAGATTTGGGTGCTGAGGTGATTCAAGTAAAGGCAACCAACGTTGCCGAAGCTATTATGGAGACTGTTCAGGCAAAAGGTATCACTACCGTTTGTCTGGGAAAGCCACACCTAAGCCTTTTTCAGATCATATGGAAAACAGGTGTGTTCAGCCAGTTATTAAAGACGCTTTCAAAAAATGATGTTGATCTTGTAATCTTATCTTAATGGCTGCGAGTGTAAAAAATAAAATCCGATTCGGCACGCTTTTCCTTTTCTTCCTTCTGTTGCTTTCTGGCGGTGTAGGCATCTTTTATTTAGTGAAATTTAAAAACGATGCCAAGGATATTTTAAAAGATAACTATGAATCACTGGATTATTGCCATACGATGCTAAATGCATTGGATAGTATAGCTTTAAATCCGCCAATTTATTTAGCCAAATTCGAAAAGGTTTTGCATGATCAAGAAGCAAACCTTACAGAACCTGGTGAAGAAAAAGCTACAACTATATTACGAGTTCAATTCGATAAACTCAAGGCAGGTGATACTTCTTTTGGGGTAAGACCAATCATAGCTCAACAATTGCAACATATCCTAGCGGTTAATATGGTGGCTATCTATCAAAAGAACCAAAAAGCAGAAGCTGCAGCAAATAAAGCATTAGCGTATATTTCATTGATCGGTGCCGTTGTTTTTTTAATTGCCTTTACTTTCACAATCAATTTTCCTTTTATAGTTACCGAACCAATAAGACAACTAACTGAAGCCATAAAACAAGTTGGGAGTAAAAATTATAAACACCGGATACATATTGACAGTAAGGATGAATTTGGCCAACTGGCAGATGCTTATAATGAAATGGCAGAACGATTAGAATATTTTGAAAGTAGTAACCTTAATAGATTAATGTTTGAAAAAAGCAGAGCTGAATCTGTGATTAACAGTTTGAAAGATGCCAGTATTGGTATTGACAAAAATAACAACATACTATTCGCCAATTTCCAGGCTCTGCAATTATTGGGTGTTGAAGCAAGAGATGTTGTAGGAAAATCTGTTGACGAAATCACTAATAAAAATGACTTATTCCGCTATTTGATTGATAATAATAATTCCATGCCCTTTAAGATCGTTGTAGAGAATAAGGAAAATTACTTTGTAAAAGAGGTAATTGATGTGCCGTTACAAGATTCAAAAAGTACGGTTATTGTTTTGAAAAATATTACTTCCTACAAAGAACTGGATGTGGCCAAAACAAATTTCATTGCCACCATATCACATGAATTAAAAACTCCATTGGCTTCATCTGATTTCAGCTTAAAATTGTTGGAAGATGAACGAATTGGGCATCTTACTCACGAGCAAAAAGAATTGATACAGCATTTAAAACAAGACAACCATCGCATGCTGCGTATTCTAAGCGAGTTGTTAAACATGTCGCAGGTAGAAGCGGGGAAGATGCAGTTGGATATAAAAGAGGTGCATCCTCATTCAATTGTCGATAATGCCATCAATGCAGTCAACACCGCTGCAAAAGAAAAGAGAATTATCATTCAGAAAAATATACCGGAGCAAATGCCCGCCATTGCAATTGATGCAGAAAAGACAATTTGGGTATTAAATAATTTTTTGACCAATGCCATTAAATACAGTCCGGAGAACAGCAACATAAACATATCAGTAAAAAAGGCAGATCACAAAATTGTTTTTACTGTAACTGATCAGGGTCCAGGTATTCCGGAAGAGTACCTCCCAAAAGTATTTGACCGCTATTTTAAAGTCCCCGGTTCAAAAGCAAAGGGCACAGGTTTAGGTTTGGCCATCAGTAAAGAATTTATTGAAGCACAAGGCGGAAATATCTGGGCCGAAAGCGAATTGGGAAGGGGATCTTCTTTTAATTTTAGTTTAAATGCCTTATAAGGTTGCTGTAGTTGACCTTCACGTGGATGGATTCCTGATAAAAGGTATCGCCAGGATGGCATCATTTTTTTCGATGTATTTCAATTTTTAAGCTGGACAAATCCTATTGCCGGCTTATCTTTGCTTAAGATTGATCCTTTCATGTGCAGTTCAGATTTAAGTTGTCAATTTCCGATCCCAAACTCTGACAATAAGACTGCATAGTAACTTAAATTGAAACGATTTGACACTTCACTCCATATTTAAAGAGTCTGTCAATTTACATGGCCAACTTTTTGAAGATAATTTAGAATTATTTATTAAATGCAGTTCAATAGATGATGGAAAAAGTTCAAATCGACCCAGATGTAATGATACCAGAAATCCCAAATGTGTATGGAGGAAATGCGCAGGGGGAGGATCTTGTAAAGCAAGGAGATGGGCATAGCCATCATAGGATTCTGGGACCGAAGACTGAGTTTATTTTTAGTTTGATTTGTGGCTTACTGTTATTAACAGGTTTTTTTCTTTCTCTTCATAAGGGAGCCGCTCCTGCGATTCCCATTTACTTTTATATAGGGGCATATCTCTTTGGTGGCTTTTATACAACCAGGGAGGCTGTCGAGTCTATTAAAAAAGGCGAATTTGAAATTGACTTTTTGATGCTTGTAGCAGCGATCGGAGCAGGCATATTAGGGCAATGGAGTGATGGAGCCCTGTTACTTTTTCTATTTAGCATGGGTCATTCGCTTGAACATTTTGCCATGGAGAAGGCCCGCAAATCGATTGCCGCTTTGGCTGACCTGGCGCCCAAGACAGCTTTACTAAAGATTGATGGAGATGTGAAGGAGGTTGGAATTGAAGAGCTTTCTCCCGGCGATATTATTGTTGTGAGGCCCCATACCAAAATATCCGCTGATGGTATTGTTGTTGGGGGTAACAGTTGTGTGAACCAGGCGCCCATCACAGGTGAAAGTATTCCTGTTGATAAAAGAGCGGTGATTGATCCCAATTTTGATATTTCCAAAGCCAAGGAAATCGATGCTGAGCACCAGGTGTTCGCTGGTTCTATCAATGGCAATGAATCTTTAGAGGTGAAAGTAAGTAAGCCAGCAAGTGATTCCACTATTTCACGCCTGGTCAGGATGGTTCATGAAGCCCAATCACAAAAGTCGCCCACCCAACATTTCTCCGATCAATTTGAAAAGTACTTTGTTCCTTTTGTATTAATCCTGGTAGTGCTTCTTTGTTTTGCCTTTTTGGTGATCGATGAGCCGTTCAGCAAAAGCTTTTACCGGGCCATGACGGTACTTATAGCTGCCAGTCCATGTGCATTGGCTATATCAACGCCCAGTGCCGTATTAAGTGGTGTAGCAAGGGCTGCGAGGGCTGGTGTATTGATCAAAGGAGGTAAGCCTCTTGAAGATGTGGGAACTCTTAAAGCGATCGCTTTTGATAAAACAGGAACCCTTACTGAGGGTAAACCAAAGCTAACACACATCATTCCATCACAGCATACTACAGAAAAGGAGTTATTAATCATAACGGTTGCAGTGGAAGCATTGAGTGATCATCCCCTGGCGAAAGCTATTGTTCGTGATGGATTGGGTAAGCTTGGAGCACAAAATATACCACAGGCACAAAATCTTGAAGCAATCATAGGGAAAGGAATAAAGGCGTCATTAGATAATGATGTCGTATATATAGGCAACCTCAGATTATTTGACTCTTTGGATGCTTTCAAGCCTTCTGATGAGCTTATTAAAGAAGTTAAAAAACTTGAGGATGCGGGTAATACGACAATGATTGTTCGAAAAAATGAAGAATATGCTGGTATTATCGCTGTTATGGATATTCCAAGAAAAGAGGCGAAAGAAACCCTAAGGCAGTTAAAAGAAGTTGGCATCCACAGGATGGTCATGCTGACCGGAGATAATCAAAAAGTTGCAGATGCCGTAGCCAAACAAATAGGTATTACTGATGTCTGGGGCAGTTTATTACCGGAACAAAAGGTTGAAGCTATCAAAAAGCTTAAACAAAAGGAGAAGAAAGTTGCTATGGTAGGTGATGGTGTAAACGATGCACCTGCAATGGCGCTCAGCACAGCAGGGATTACTATGGGGGCTGCCGGAAGTGATGTGGCTTTGGAAACTGCGGATATCGCTCTTATGGGTGATCAATTGAACCTTTTGCCTTTTGCCATTGGTTTAAGCCGGCAAGCAAAAAGGATCATCAAGCAAAATGTATTTATCAGCTTAGGTATGATTGCAATCTTAATTCCATTAACGATTACAGGAATGGCAAGTATTGGCCCCGCAGTTATTGCACATGAAGGTTCTACGATTGTAGTTGTTTTAAATGCTTTAAGATTATTGGCTTATAAGAAGTAAAAAATTATAAACTGAGTAGATTCTGAAGGATCGTAGAAAGGTTGAAAGATGGAGAGCATTTCATTTTTAAATGAAATCCATTTGATCATTTCCATGCTCTCCAATTATGATTTTGATTAAGCATTGATCCAGCTGAACTTGTAGGAAGTTGGCTGGGGTGTCATTCTTTCTGTCAGTTTATGCAACCTTGCGGGTAAGGCCATTATATAATCTCTTGCCTTTTCACCTGCTTCATTCAGGCCGCAAATTTTTTCAATGTGCCATTCTTTAATCAAGGAATGCAATATATGGATATAGTCTTTTCCTGTATACACGCCAATTCGTTGAGCTACTTCAGAAAAATGGCGGAAGGCGTCACCTCTAGGCGTTCCCTTTTCGCGCAGGAAGTGGGCTGGCATTACAATTTTTTTTCGCATCATGTCTTCAAAGGCAATCATCATTTCGCTTGGATCTACTTCAAATATCTTTGACACAAATGATTTATAGGCACTGGCATGCCTGGCTTCATCGGAAGCTACATTACCACAAATTTTCGCCAGCAGGTCGTCTCCTTCTTTTTTAGCAAACTTCGCCACTCGTCTATGTGATAAGTTGGTTGCTAATTCCTGGAAGGAAGTATAAACAAAATTCCTGTAAGGGTCTTTGGTTGTACCGATGTCGAAGCCATCTGCCAACAGGTATTGGGTAGAAATTTCCATTGCCCGCATATTGATGCGGCCTGAAAGGTATAAGTACTTGTTTAAAATGTCTCCATGCCGGTTTTCTTCTGCTGTCCAGGCTCTTACCCATTGATTCCATCCTCCTTCTCTTTCTTCATTTATAGGGTGCAATGAAGAGAGCCAGGACTCATATGTAGGTAGCGCTTCCTCTGTAATTGTATCGCCGATCAGGACTACAAGTAAATCATAAGTGAGGTTGCTTGCTTTTTTCTGAAGTTCTTTTATCTGATCATAAAATTCTTCATGTTCAGACTTTGGTAACAAGTCTGCAGGTTGCCAAATGTCATCGATTGGTTTTAAGTAAGCAGGAATTGCATCTAAAACTCCTTTGTCCAGGTGTTTCATTACTTCTGCCCGGGATACCTTTTCTGCCATTGAGTAAATTTTTAATGCATATTAAATAATATTTATCAAATGATGTACCGTTCTATTCTCAGCGGTATGAATTACAATGAGTTGAGCATCAGGGAGGCTGAGGGCAAAGCCTAATATTGATGATTTATTATTAATAATTTATATATTGTTTCGTTTTGGTTAAAACAACTATGGTTTGTAAGTTGTTGAGGTAAAATTAACTATAATCTACATACGCTGAATTACATTAATAACTAATTTGGTAGTCTTCTCCTAGCCGTTAAAAATCAGCGAGTTGAACACGGTCCTATTAAATTGTGTCTATGAAAACTAGTATTGTAATTCTCCTCTTTACTTTACTATTTTGTACAAGTTGCGTTAAATCAATTGCAGGTGAAGAAGAAACTATTGATGATGAGTTCTTGCACAACAGGGAACTCCAATGCAAAATGGGCATCAAGATGAAACTCACTCTAGCCATTGTAATAACCGTAAATGTTTGATGTATTATAGTATTGGTACCAAAGATAAATTTGGATATCTGATCAAAAGTAACATTCCGGAACTGGATGAAAACTGTTTGGCTGATCTTAGGGCAAATGGTGGAAAATAAGTGGAATGACAAATGAATCTAATGACGAATGGGGGAGTGATTATTGTTTTTGGGATTTGGTGGGATGTGGGAAACTGGTTTTAAAGCCATAGACTCTACTTTGATTTATGAGTAGTGCCTATGGCATATTATTTTAGTAAGATTGTAAATATTAGATTCTATAACAAATAGCGTTTATGTTCATGCCTGCGCCTACGGAAGCAAACAGGACCACGTTACCCTGATCTACACTGTGATCATCATCTTTACCTTTTAATACAATGTCATATAGCGTTGGGATTGTGGCTACTGAGCTATTCCCCAGGTAATGTATGCACATTGGCATGATGTCGTTTGGAGCTTCGTTGTAGCCATAGAGGCGGTACATGGACTGAACGATTGCTTCATCCATTTTTTCATTTGCCTGGTGGATGAATATTTTTTTGAGGTCTCTGATATCAACGCCACTATTATCAAGGCATTCTTTCATGGCTTCCGGCACGTGTTTCAGGGCATACTCATATACTTTTCTGCCTTTCATTTTAATGAACCTTGTATTGGCGTCGACTTCTGGATTATTAGATGGGTGCATGCTGAGGTAATATGTTTCATCTATGCAGTGACTGAGTGCGCAGCTTGACAAAATACCACTTCCATTTTCTTCTACATCTTTGTATTCTATAACAGTTGCACCAGCTCCATCGCTGAAGATCATACTATCCCTATCGAATACGTCAATCACTCTTGATAAGGTTTCCGCACCGATGATCAATGCTTTTTTTGCCATGCCAGCTTTGAAAAAAGCATCAGCCTGGATAACTCCCTGCACCCAACCGGGGCAACCAAATAAAACATCAAAAGCAACACACCTTGGATTGCTGATCTTTAAGTTGTGTTTGACACGGTTTGCTAAAGAAGGAACTACGTCTGTTTGAATTGAATTCTTTAAGACGTTACCAAAATTATGGGCAACAATGATCAGATCGAGGGTTTCCATGTCGATCCCGCTGTCTTTAATTGCGTCCCTGGCTGCAAGTGTAGCTATATCAGACGTGTTGAGATCGTCTGTGACATAGCGTCTTTCCTCGATACCAGTAATTTTTTTGAACTTATCGATAATGATATTCGACTTGATACCTATTAGCGTGTTATCTTCAGCATAAAAGTTTTGAGCAATAAAGTCTTCATTAGTTTTAGTGTGAGAAGGAATATAGCACCCTGTTCCAGTTATTACAGACCTGAGCATGTTTTTTATAAGATTTTTTGGAGCGCTCAAGATATTTATTTCTTTCTAATTATTTCTTGATTTCCCTCGTCGTACTGTTATTTCCCAGGTCTATAGCATTATTTAACTTGAAATTGTTTATTTCCGTTATACTTAATTATGCCTAATCTTTTGCTTGTTTTCAATTATATTATATTCAATATCTGTGATTTCCAATTTGTACCAGGTAAAGTCTCCTTCTGCAAGTTGCCAGGTAGCTTCTGATTTTACGGGCATTCTAATGCCATTCATGACGGCGAATCCTGTTGAGTTCACTACCCATTTTTCCAGAGTAGCACCTGGGCCGCTTCCTTTAAACCTGTCTGCTTTGCAACTGACCATATCGCCAAGTTTATTAAAGTAAAATGTTACGCTTCCTTTAGTGCCATGGTAAGTCATTATAGCGGTAGCTGTACTATCATCTATGGGTTGCCATATGATGTATGGGCTCAATGCCGCAGAGGGAAACCAACATATTTCTGCCAGGTAGCGTTGCAGTGTTCCCTGGTCTATTTTTTCATCTTCGTCATTTACTATGTTTACCAATGAAAACGCTTTGATCAACATTTGCCCTTTACCATCAACAAACTTATCGCGTCCAGAAACAGAAACTAGAGGCATCATCTGCATTTTCACATGCCAAATGAATGCAGGTTTGTCTGTAGTAAAATATTGTTCTGAGGTAGCTTCTATCCAGTTCTTCTTGTCTGGAGCCATACGCATCCATCCTTTTTGCTTCAGGTGCACAGAGTGGATCATTTCCCTGCCCATAATTCCTGAATTCCTGAGCCATCGTTGCACAGGTGTCGGCAAATTTTTGATCATATCTTCTGTAACAATATTTTTTTTAAAATGATCAATTTGCCGTAGTGCCCGGTCTTCCTGTTGCATGACCTGTCTGATCTCCTGTTGCACTTTTTTGTTGAAGTCCCATTTTGCCCATGAAACCAAAGCAACCAGGAAAATTATGATATTCGCTACAGTTCCAGCTTTAGCATCATGCCAGTAGATAACCACCAGTATTTGAGATAAAAGCAATGCCATTGCGGCCAATATCCACCAACTGCCTTTATCTAAAAGAAAAACAAAGGCAGAAGTAATAAATAAGAAACAACTTAACAGCCAAAGAAGACCTGCGGGTTTTGAAATATTGCCAGTTATTCCAGAGGTTTCATTATACTTGAAAGCCTTCGTAAATCCCATTAAGTGTATCAAACCGTGAAGAATCATGAGAGCTGCAAAAATGTAGCGTATCATAGCGGTGATTTTAAATGGTCAAAATTGTGATTTCACGGAGATGATCTGAAAAGGATGGATGGAATGACGACTGATTTGAATGACAAATTGAGGAGCAGTAATCGTCATTCGAATCAGTCGTCATTCGTTTATAATTGTGTTTTATAGTTTTTTACCAATTCTTCTATGCCTTCGATGGAATAGGCGTCTTTGAGGAGGAAGTTGCCGATGCGCGTACGACATAATTTGCTTAAGTGACCGCCTACTCGAAGCATTTTGCCAAAGTCGTTAGCCAGGCTACGTATGTAAGTACCTGTAGAGCAAACCACGCGAAAATGTACAACCGGCATTGCGATTTCTGTAATTTCAAATTCGGAAATTGTGACTGGCCGAGGTTCCAGTTTTACTTCTTTTCCTGCACGGGCCATTTCATATACCCTTTTGCCTTCTTTCTTTATTGCTGAATGAATAGGTGGAATTTGTAATATGTCACCTGTAAAAGATTGGGCAGCTTGCTGCAGTTGTTGTGCCGTGATGTGCTCATAGGGTTGAAAGTTTTCCGGTTCACTTTCCAGGTCATATGTCGGCGTTGAGGAGCCAAGGGTTATGCTGCCCGTGTATTCTTTTTCCTGCGCCATGTATTCATTTATCTTCTTGGTATATTTTCCGGTACACACAATGAGCATTCCTGTTGCCAGGGGATCGAGTGTGCCAGCATGGCCAACTTTTTTTGTTTTGGTAAGATAGCGCACTTTGCGAACCACATCGAAAGATGTCCATTCAAGTGGCTTATCGATTAACAACATTTGTCCTGTATCGAAAATTGTTTCAGCTTTCATCGGTGCAAAAGTAAACCACGAATTTTAAGGATGAAGCAGGAATGGCAGGAATTCTAGCGAGGTGGTTATTTTTATATATTTAAAATCTGAAATGGTATTAATATGCTCGTCAGATCGATTGCCTGTTTTTTAATTCGAGGTATTTGTTTAGTGCATTGATTGTCAATTTTTGGGGGGCAGTGAGAATGGAGATGATACCGTGTTTCTGGAGTTCTTTTGCGATCAATCTTTTTTCATGGTTGTATTTTTCACCAATTGTTTTTATATAGATGTCTTCAATTGTAGCAGTATTGCCTTCTGTCAGTAGTTTCAATTCGGTATTTTCAAAGAAAATCAACATCAGTAAATGATAATGTGCAATCCTTTTCAAAGACGGAAGGTCCCGTTCCAAACTTTCGATTGATTCATAGTTCGTAAAAAGGACCAGGAGGCTGCGTTGCGTAATGCGGTTGCGAATAATGGAAAATAGCTTTTCAAGGTCCGGTTCCATAAATTCAGTTTCCTGTTGGTAAAGCAATTCCAGCAGCTGATTCATCTGTCCAGGTTTTTTATCTGCGGGCAGGAAAGTATCAATTTGTTCAGCAAATGTGATCAATCCTGCTTTATCCTGTTTAAAAATGGCAGTATTAGAAAGAACCAGTGTAGCATTTATGGCATAATCCAAAAGCGTCATCCCATCGAAAGGCATCTTCATGGCGCGTCCCTTGTTCACCAGACAATAGATCTGCTGGCTTCGCTCGTCAGTGTAGCTGTTGACCATAAAATCGCCTCGACGGGCCGTAGCTTTCCAATTGAGCGTGCGGTAATCATCACCTCTTACATATTCTTTAATTTGTTCAAACTCCATACTATGACCCAATTTGCGTAATTTTTGCACACCAGCCTCCTGCAAACGATTAGCGGCGGCAAGCAGTTGGTACCGGCGCATTTGTAAATAGGAGGGATACACTTTTACGTTTTCCTCCTGTTTGAAAGAAAACCGGCGGATACTCAGGTTTAAGGGAGTAGACACATATAAATTGATGTTTCCAAAGTTAAAGACGCCTCTTTGTACAGGTTTTATTGAATAATCTATTGTAACGGCTGTTAAAGCCTCCATATCAAATTTACGTTTCCAGTTCCTTTCCTGTAACTGGAAAGGCAGTTCATCTATGAGCTGACTATGAATTTTAAAATGGTAATCGTTTACGACTTCTATAGATATTTTATTATCATCACCATTGCTGAGGCGTTCAGGAGTCACTCTTTTTGCGGTAATAGCGTTCTTATGGCTGTACAATAGAAAAATATCAATCAATATCGCAACCGATATTAGTGCAAGGATTGCTATTGCCAGTTCGAACAAGAAAACAATAAAATAACTAAGTACAAACAATACCGATACCATTAAGAGAGTGTAGTACACTCTGCGATGGAGATAAAAAGAAGAAGTATCATAAAACCGTATGACTGATCTGTACGTCATTAGCCGAAGATTTTCAGGAATATTTTATGGCTTTGATTTTAAGGATTCTACCCAATTATATTATCTCGGAACGTCCATTGACTGAATAATTTGTTTGATTACGGCATCTTCGGATATGCCTTCCATTTCTTTATCAGGTGATAATATGATGCGGTGTCGTAAAACCGGTGGTACCACATCGAGGATATCTTCCGGCGTAACAAAGTCGCGGCCTTTGATTGCGGCCATAGCTTTTGATGCATTCATTACAGCTAGAGAAGCCCTGGGAGAAGCTCCCAGGTAAATATCCTTGTGATTACGGGTATGGGTTACCAGTTTTGCTATAAACTCCAGCAAGCGTTCTTCAATAATCAAGGTTTTTACTTGCTTGCGTATTTCTGCAATCTGCTCAGCCTGCAACACAGGTTCTATTTGTGCCACTACATCAATATTGCCCATCTGGTGAAAACGGGTAAGTATTTCCAGTTCCTCAGCTTCTGTTGGATATGGAACTATGATTTTGAATAAGAAACGGTCCAGCTGCGCTTCAGGTAGACGGTAGGTACCTTCCTGTTCTATAGGATTTTGCGTTGCTACTACCATAAATGGAGGTTGCATGCGATAGGTCCTGCCATCAATAGTGGCTTGTCGCTCTTCCATTATTTCGAAAAGGGCTGATTGGGTTTTTGCCGGAGCCCTATTGATCTCATCAATTAATACTATGTTGCTGAATACCGGGCCACGTTTGAACTCAAATTGCGCTTCTTTGGGATTAAAAACCGGTGTACCCAGCACGTCGGAAGGCATGAGGTCGGGTGTGAATTGTATACGGGAGAAATGGACATTAAGGCAACGGGCCACCAATTTGGCTGTAAGCGTTTTAGCTACCCCTGGTACTCCTTCAATCAGTACATGCCCGTCGGCCAACAGAGCAGCAATGATCAGTTTTACCATTTCATCTTGTCCAACAATGATCTTTTTTATTTGTTGTCTTATAGAAAGTACAGCTTCACTCAATTGCGTCAGGTCGGTACGTTGTATAAATAGTTGCTCTTCCATTTTATGCGTTTTGATAAAAGTTTTCAAGTTGAAGGTAGAATTCAGATAATTGTTCGTCTGAAATAAACTTTGCGGTATCTGTAAACCGGATAAATCGGGTAATCTGTTTCAGGTCTTCCTTAGGATAGTCTGTTTTAGAATGAACAGTAGCTACAAAAGACTCATCCAGCACCTGCGTTGTTATTTTGTAGTGATTTCGCAAGTGGTCAAGGAAATATGCGGACATTTTCTTTGCGAGGTTCACATGGTCATTCTGATCATAATACAACCGTCCAATGGTTTTTATAAAGTCAAGCGAATCATTTATTGGAGGTGTTATTTCAGGAATCATCCGTTGCTTACGGCGCATTTCGAGTAATATAAAAAGCAATAACGCCCCAAGTGCTGTAAGCAGGCCCCATTTAAAAGCCGGGTATTGAAATAACACACGGTAGAGGCTTGGATCCTTTTCCTTTTTATTGCTTCTTTTTACCAGAAAATATTCATTCCATACAATCTTGTTAACTTGTGGCGGAATTACTGAAAGCACTTGCTCGTAGTAGTGAATATTGTCTTTATGCAACAGGAAATAATTGCTAAATGCAAGGGGGGCCAGATGTAAATAAAAGTGCCCCTTGCCCGTATTCATTTGTATAAAATTGACCTGTTTTTTTTCATTGCGGCCCATAATATTAGTACGCAATGTATCTATTTCAATAAAGGAGGCTTCATACTTTCTTCCAGGGTATTGATAGGCAAGATGGTTGATAAAGGGTGGGTTTTCCAGATTAAGTTGCAGGCTATCCAATCCTTCACCAAAGTATTCATCAAATACCAGGTCTTTTGTACGCGTGTGGAAATACCGGTTGGCCTCATACGAAAATGTATTGGCAATGATGAAAACATAATTGCCATTTTGTGCAAAGTCTTTTAGTGGCTCCAATTCCCATACTTCAGCATTGAAATCTTTTGTTACAATAATAACTGCCTGGTTGCCAGTTTTATAATCTAGGGAGTCCCAGTCGCCAGGGCGTTTTTTATCGTAACTGACACTGGCATTTGGAAATAATGCAGGTAGTAATTGGTATGCAACATTAGTTCCATAAGGGATTTTTTCATTATGCCTTAATGTAATCCGAGGATTAAATTTACGAGGTCTGTTTTTAGCTGAAATTAGCAGCAAGCTCATAAATGCTATCACCGACACCGCAACTATAAAAAAGAGGCTGTATTTTTTCATATGCGGTTATTGAAGGATGTGAAATCTTTAAGAATGGTTTGAAAAGCTTCTGCTGAGATATCGAATTTACCATACCAGGTATAATCAAAATCTCTTGTAAGGCGAAAAAAATCCTTGTAGAAAGCAGTTCCCTGTAATTGCCATAAATAATCACTATTTGTTTTTTCAGCTTTGTATTGAATAATATCTTTATCTGCCATCAATTTTAATGTTTGTAAATATAGGAGGCGGATGGCAAGGCGATAATTGTTTGTATTTAGCGCATTTTTGATATCTGTATCATAATTGATAGAATATATATCATTAGTCTCCACTTCTTTACTCGCATTGCTAATACTGATAGCGGATTTTCGGAACAGGCGGACATTACTCACCTCTAGGTACCAGATCAATACAGCAACAAATGTCCCTATAATAAAAATCCATAACATTGTTTTGAACCAGGGCTGACGATAGAATGATATACCTTCTGATGGTTGTTCTTTAGCTTCTGTCTTTTTCATTTTTACAGGTGCTGTATTTGCATACCAAAAGTCCGGATTATTTTTCAGCGTATTGACAAGGCTGTCCGGCACACTGCGCAGGTGTATATAAGGTGCTACGGATATATTATCAAAGTAGAAAGTAGTGTCATCACTTGCTGTTACAACCGAAGGCACATCTATCAAGGTGTCAAGTAGTGTAATTGTATCATCCTTTTCCTGTGCGTGAATGTTCGGTGCTGCAATCGTAAGCATTGCCATGTAGCAAAACCGGAATATTATGATTATATGTTTAGAACTCTTATTCATGTATTTTAGGGAAACGGTTTTGCCGGGTATTTACCAGCTTACGGTATAATTTAACAGGATAGATTATAAAGTACCAAATGATAAAAGATGCAGATGCTGCTAATAATAAAAGGCTAAGCGCAAGTGGCATGTTATAATAGCGAGTGATAAATCCTTCAAAAAAAGCTGCGACGATAAAGATTGGCATTAATCCTACAACTATTTTAACTCCATCTTTGAGTCCAATGCGCAGAGAGTCCCAGCGTTTGATAGTGCCTGGGAACAAAAAGCTTTTACCAAGGACAATGCCCGCGCTACTGGCAATTATGATGGCAGTTAATTCCAGAATGCCATGAATTAAAATTGTAATAGTCGCTTTAGTGCCAAGGCTCTTAGCATAAAACATGAACTCAAAAGCCCCAAGTCGCATAGCTTCCTTGATGAGCGATGAAATGGTAGGGATACCAAAAAAAATGCCTTTTGCAAAATACATAAAAGACACAACGATATTGTTGATCATCAGTCCCAGCCACATTAAAAAGGAATTACCCATCATATAGACTCCGAAAGGGTTGCCTTCTTCAATATTACGTTCGGTCATGTCCACATAAGCATCGCTGAGTACTTCTCGTACAAAGGTTGGGTCTTTGTAGGAAGAGAAGAAGCCTACAATAAAGAAGATGATGAAGAGTACAAATGCCAAAAGTATGATGAGGTGATGTTTTTGGATTGTTAAGGGGACATCATACTTCCAAAATTTGATCAACCGGTTGGATTCTTCCTTTCGGTTTTGATAAATGTTCAGGTAAATGCGGGCTGCCAGTCCATTGATATATGGTGTCACTTTCCCGTTGGGGTAAAAGGTTTTGGCATAGGCCAAATCATCGACAAGCCGGGTAAAGTCTTTTGCCACCTCATCGGCATCTTTAGAGGCCCCATTTTGAATGCGTTCCCAGCGATCTTTGTTTTTCTTTATGAATAATCCTTCACGCACTTAGAAAGTTTGTATTAAATAGTTAGTTATTTGGGGTTTGAAGCTAATGAAAAAATGGATAAGCTGTGTCTGATTGGTAAATCAATCTTCAGTCATTTTGTCATTGAAAATCGCTGGTAGAGATTTTGTGCAGAGATTCCAAATATTCTTTATGGAAAACAGTTATTCTGAAATAACCGATGCCTATTTATTGGATGAATATTCCAAAACAGTTGTGGGGGTGGCTGAACGCACAGCGGAGAGTGTAGGTCATATTGAAGTACTGAAGCAGGTATTCAATAACCGAACTGGTAAAAACCATTTGCAGCCAGCATCCGGCTCAGGTTTTTTGATTTCTTCAGACGGATATATGATCACCAACAATCATGTTATTGAAAAAGCTGAAAGCATTTTGGTGACATTTCCGGATGGAAGAAAAATTTCTGCCGAAATAATTGGTGCTGACCCCTCTACAGATATTGCTGTATTAAAAATATATGCTGAAGGTTTGAAGGCTTTACAATTTAGTGATTCCAAGCAAATAAGGGTTGGCCAGATAGCAATTGCCTTAGGCAATCCTATGGGCTTGCAACATACCGTAACAACAGGAGTGGTGAGTGCACTCGGTCGATCATTACGTGCCAACAATGGCCGTTTGATTGATGATGTGATCCAGACTGACGCAGCTTTGAATCCGGGTAATAGTGGTGGCCCTTTGCTGGATTCTTCAGGCCGGGTGATTGGCGTAAATACGGCTGTAATTGCAGGTGCCCAGGGGCTGTGTTTTGCAGTTTCTTCAAATCTGGCAGCTACCGTTACAGGTCAGCTGATCTTGCATGGAAAAGTAAAGCGGGCGCAATTAGGTATAGCCGGACAGTTGGTCAACTTGTCAGCAAGGATGATCGCTGTTAATCATCTTAACAATGTAACTGGTGTTTATGTTTTTGAAATTGTTGCAGATTGCCCTGCTGATAACCAGGAATTACGTGTAGGAGATATTATTGTTGCTTTTGATGGCGTTAGTGTTTCCAGCGTTGATGATTTGCACCGTTTTTTGAATGAAGGAGCTATCGGCCGTAAAGTGGGGTTGAGCGTACTGCGTGGAGGTAGAGCACAGGAGATTACCGTTGTTCCAGGCGAGATATGCTAAGCAGCATTGATATTCTTATTAGGAATTGGGGACGTTGCGTAAATAACATGGTGTATTCAAATAAAATGATAACTTCAAATTATAAATCGTAATCTTTTAAGTTCAAACCTGCTCCATGTCGATTGTCCGCATCAGTACCAACTTTAATATTGATATTGATTTTGAGACGCCGCCTTTTCATCAAAGACTGTTTGCTTGGGCGATTGATTTATTCCTGCTTGTTTTTTACATTATCGTGGCCAGCAAGTTTATTAATTGGCTGGAACAACGGGTAGGCTATAGTAAGGATAGTTTATATAATCTATGGGCAGTGGGATTGTTGCTCATTTTGCCTTTCTTTTTATATCACATTGTTTGTGAGGTGACCATGAATGGTCAGAGTATTGGCAAAAAGTTGATGGGTATCAGGGTTGTAAGTGAAAATGGGGGTAGGCCAAGCATCAGCCAGTATATAATACGGTGGCTGATACGCACCTCTGACTATACAGTGCTTATTATTATCATTTATGCACCTTATATAGCCGTTTACGGTCCAATGTTCTTTTGGGCCCTGGGTGGATCTGTTCTTTTGTTGTTTGTTGATATTGTTTTGGTTAATTCCAGAAAGCAACAACGGCTGGGTGATATCCTTGCGCATACTTTACTGATCAGGACAAAGCAAAATATGACCATCAATGATACTATTTTCCAGGCTATAGCCAGTGATTATATCCCTTATTTCCCACAGGTGATGCAATTGAGTGATCGAGATATTAATACCTTGAAATCAATACTTACCAGGGCTCAGAAAAGTAATGATCTATTGTTAGCAGCTAATACAAGTGAAAAAATTAAAAAACACCTGCATATTGAAACTTCAATGTCTCCGTTCGATTTCCTAGATGCATTGCTGAAAGATTATAATTATTTATCAGGAATATAAAGGTTTGCCTGGTTTTAAGAAAACATAGAAGTCCCGATAACAGCGAAAATGATTCCGATGGCATAGAAAGCTAATAGAATGATCGTAATTATACCCAGGTAGCGAAAATAAGCTTTCAAATTTTGAAATGAATAATTCAACGCATGCTGGTCGTTTCCATTTAAAGAAGCGCTCATTCGGTTGGCAAAACGTAACAAATAAAGAAGTGGAAAAAATATGATTAGGGCGCTGATGATATAAATAAAAGCGAACGCTCCCATGCCAAAAGTTCCAAAAATATTGGAAGAGCCGTATTCCTGACTTATGCTGCTACTCATTTCAGAGGACATGCCAATCAACATAAAAATACCCATGACCAACATAAACGCAAGAAGGATGAAACCGCAGATTGCCAGGAATTTTGCCCACCGGGCAGTATCAGCAAGATGAGCTTTCGTTACAGGGTCGATGGACAGGGAAAATAAAGAAGAAGTAGGTTCCATAATTATTAGGGTTTGATAAGATTAAATTTAACAGCATCTGTGTATTTATGCAAGTTTAATTTATCACCCAAGAGTCCCCAGTCCCTGCAAAAGGGCACCAGGTTATTGTTGTAAACTGTTATAGGTGTTTTAAAGAAGATATAAAAGAAAAGGTTCTGAGCCTTATGGCTGCAGAACCTTTTAAATATTAGATGTAGAAAAATGAATTGCTCTTTTTCACTCCCGTTAATAGGCCCGGGCAAAGAGGACGCGTTGTTTGGATGGCTTACCGGTTAGTATGCACTTGCCTTCTTCATGTGTATTGTTCAGAGGAATGCAGCGAATGGTCGCTTTGGTCTTTTCCTTGATCGCGTCTTCCGTTTCTGGTGTTCCATCCCAGTGAGCTGATACAAAACCTCCTTTTTCGTCCAGCATTTTTTCAAATTCTTCCCAGCTATCTACTATTGTGGTATGTTCCTCGCGGTAAGTATTAGCTTTTTGGTACAGGTTCTGCTGGATATCATTCAATAATTTCTGGATATTCTCTGCCAGGTTATCTAATGAAAGAGATTGCTTTTCTTTTGTATCCCTACGGGCAACTTCGGCAACATTGTTTTCCAGGTCTCTTGCTCCCAATGCAATCCGCACCGGAACACCCTTCATTTCATATTCGGCAAATTTCCAGCCTGGTCGGGTGTTGTCATTGTCGTCGTATTTGACACTGATGCCCATAGCTTTTAATTGGGAAATAATCTCGCCCACCTTGGCGTCAATTTTTGCTTTTTGTTCTGCGCCCTTGTAAATGGGAACGATTACTACCTGAAGCGGTGCAATTTTGGGTGGCAGAACTAAACCATCATCATCGCTGTGCGCCATAACGAGGGCTCCAATCAGTCGGGTACTCACGCCCCAGCTGGTAGCCCACACATATTCCTGTTTGTTTTCGCGGCTGAGGAACTTAACTTCAAAAGCTTTGGCAAAATTTTGTCCCAGGAAGTGGGAAGTTCCAGCCTGCAAAGCTTTCCCATCCTGCATTAGTGCTTCAATGCAATAGGTGTCTTCAGCACCTGCAAAACGTTCATTCGGCGTTTTTACGCCTTTTACTACAGGCAATGCCATATACTCTTCGGCAAATGTGGCATATACATCCAGCATTTTCTCTGTTTCAACAATGGCTTCTTCGGCAGTAGCATGGGCCGTATGGCCTTCCTGCCAGAGGAATTCAGCTGTGCGCAAAAAAAGCCGGGTACGCATTTCCCAGCGTACTACGTTGGCCCATTGGTTGACCAGGATAGGGAGGTCGCGATAAGATTGTATCCAGTCTTTATAAGTATTCCAGATAATTGCTTCACTGGTTGGACGTACGATCAGTTCTTCTTCCAGTTTTGCCTCAGGATCTACAATTAATTTGCCTTTGTTGGAAGGATCTGTTTTCAAGCGGTAGTGAGTAACAACGGCGCACTCTTTTGCAAAGCCTTCTGCGTTTTTCTCTTCAGCCTCAAACAAGCTTTTGGGGACAAAAAGAGGGAAGTAGGCATTTTGATGCCCGGTTTCCTTGAACATTTTATCCAGCACATCTCTCATATTTTCCCAAAGCGCAAAGCCATAAGGTTTTATCACCATACAGCCTCTGACAGCAGAGTAATCTGCCAGTCCGCCTTTGATCACGAGGTCGTTATACCATTGTGAGTAATCCTGTGACCGTGAAGTAATTTCCTTGCTCATATATTGGTTTGAAGTTTGGAGTTGTCAGTTTGGAGAACTGATAACTATTCTTTTCTTTATCATTAGTTTAACAGCAAACTGCTGTAACTTAGATAAGGATGGTAATTAAATTTGATGCGCAAAAGTAGGCATCTTCCACGTTTAAATACGACTGCCATGAAAACAGTTTTACCGCTTCTCGCCCTTATTACCTTCTTCACCAGCTGCTCGACCGCATATAAATCAGGACAAACACCTGATGACGTATATTATTCACCTGAGCGACCACAAGTTGTCCGTAATGAATATGCCCAGGTAGATAAAGAAAATGACCGTCAGTATCGCGGCAGCAGAAGAAATGAATACCAGGATGATTATTATAACGACAATTACTACAATGACCGGTACCTGCGCATGATGGTACGTAACCGTAGAACATGGTCTGATTTGGATTTTTATTATAGCGATCCTTATGCTTACAGGTATAATTATCCTAACTATTTCTCCAACTACTGGAGTCCGTATAGTGCCTGGAACTCGAATTCATACTGGAATTATTACTATAATCCATATTGCAGCCATTTTTATAATCCTTACTATTATACCAATACTTATTATGGCGGTAGTTATGGCAATGTAATTATCGTGAATCCGAAGAGTCCGGTTTATAACCGGCCTCGAACTGCTAACCTGCAGGTGTACAATTCACCGCAAAAATCGCAGGGCACTCGCCAGCAGAGTTATGGAAATTATAAAAGTGGAGATGCTCCTGTTTACTCTACTCCTGCACCAAGACGCAGCAGTAATACAGGAAATGAGCTGAGAGATATTTTTGGAAGCAGTAATTCATCTTCCTCTGGCAATAATTCCTCTATTTCGCCCTCAAGGCCCTCCAGTAGTAGTTCTGGTAATTCAGGTAGCTCCGGAAGCTCTAGCAGTAGTTCGGGAGGTGCAAGCCGGGCCCCATCACGCAGTTTTTAAAGATATTTGAATCGTAAAAAGGTTTTATGGGTGTTGGCAGCGGCATCTATAGAACCTTTTTTATAAAGCATAGTTTGAAAAGTACAATATGAAAAAAATATTACTATTAACAGTCGGTTATTTACTGTCACAATCAATATTGGCACAAGAGCCTTCTGATGCGCTCAGGTTCTCCTGGACAGTGCCCAGTGGGACAGCCCGCCAACAGGCAATAGGGGGCGCTATGGGGTCTTTGGGAGGGGATATTTCAGCTGCTTATGTTAATCCTGCAGGCTTAGCCTTTTATAAGACCGGTGATTTTGTTTTTAGTCCTATATACCAGGTACAAAGGGCAAAGGGATCTTATCTGGGCTATAATGAAAGCGAGGTGAAAAGGAAAATGCTTTGGGGAACAACAGGATTTGTGACCGGATCGGGTGGAAATGGACGCAAAGTAAAGAGCACTTCTTTTGCGCTTGCTTATAACCGCAGTGCAGATTTCAACAGCAATTTTACTTACAAGGGTGCAAATAATACCAGCTCTTATTCGCAGAAATATCTCGAAGAAATAGCTGGTGATAAAAGCGGTAATAGTGTGAATGTCAACTATCCATTTGGGGCCAGCCTGGCATTTAGAACCCTATGGATCGATACCGTTGGTGGAGGTACTGAACCAAACTTTGATTTTCAAAGCCGGTCCCAGAATATTTTGACTTCCGCTGGCCTATTACAAAGGCAAACATTTCAATCGAGGGGTGGTATCCATGAATTTGCCATTGCGGGTGCAATTAATTTAAATGATAAAGTGATGCTGGGCGGAACTCTTGGAATTCCTGTTTTAAGTTATCATCGTAACACGCAGTTCGCAGAGGCCGATGCCACCGAAAACAGCTCGAACCAATTTAATTTTGCAACAGTAGATGAGGATATTGATGTAAGCGGGGCTGGCATCAATCTGAAGGCAGGTGTGATTTTTAAGCCGGAAGAATACTGGAGGATAGGTTTCGCTTTTCATACACCTACACTTTACAGTTTAACGGATCATACGATGATCACTGTTACGGCAGATGTGGAATCGGCTGATGGGACATTGTTTACCAATAACGAAGATATTACCGGCGCTCCTTCTGAGTTTAAATACACTTTTACTTCTCCATATAGGGCAATAGCCAGTGTTTCGTATGTATTGCGGGAAACCCAGGATATTTCACAACAGAAGGGATTTCTTACCGCTGATATTGAATATGTGAATTATAAGGCTTCCTCTTATGAGCCCGATCAGGAAAGTGCATACGATACAGGTACCACGGAATATTTGAAATCCCTTAACCGGGCTATTGACAATGCTTATAAGGGCGCTTTCAATATCAGGGCCGGTGGCGAACTGAAGTTTACCACTTTTATGGTTCGTGCTGGTGCTGCGTACTATGGCAATCCGTATCAAAACATTAATGGTGAAAAAGGCAGCAAGCTAAATCTGAGTGGTGGGATTGGCTATCGGGATAAGGGTTTTTTTGCTGATCTTACCTATGTGCATTCTATACAGAAAGATACTCATTTTCCTTACCGCCTGATTGATCCCAGTCAGTATTATGGAGCTCAAATCAAGTCGAATGTGGGCAATGTGCTGATGACGGTGGGATTGAAGTTTTGAAAGGTGAGTGTTGATCATGAAAAGTCCTGAAGTGGATTTGTTTAAATGAACAAGGCACTTCAGGACTTTTTATTTATAGATTAGCTGGATCGCAGCCATCGATATTAGTTAAGTAATTATTGCTTTTTAAAGGTCGCGGTAACATCAACCTGTCCCAAAAGAGGGGCATTTTGCTTGTAACCAACTCTTAAATTTGTGCCATCAAAACTTATGATGTTTAATGTTTGATCCTTAATGGTGATGGTAGAGCTATTGGGTAAACTCCAAGTTCCATTATCACTTCCATCGGGAGAACATTTTGTACCAGCATCTGTGGAAACGAAGGTGTTATCTGTTTTTAAGGTTAAGATATCATCTTTTTTGCAAGCAGGAAGAATGGTTGGGTAGCTAGTAATATCTATATCTATACCATTGACTTTTCCTGTTGCAGAAACTAACATGTAGCTGCCGGCAAGGTTTTCTTTTGTAATGGCTGAGGGGTCATTATTGTTGTCATCATCTTTATTACAAGAAGAGACCAAAAGCAGAAGGCTACAAATGGTTAAGAGGTGTTTTATCATTTTAGATAGATTTAATTGTCTTTGTATAACTATAAATCTAAGGTTGGAATTTAAAAATTACTGGCACGAGTAACTATAGCTGGCTAACACAACACCTCCTATTTTTAAATCCTTTAAATTCTTCTTATCATCTGAAACATAATCAATCTGGGTGTTCTCAAGTTTAGTTACATTATTTTCACTGAAAGCCATTGGCAATAGAGATCCTTGTGAATCAAATAAAAGAGGGTTGAAGAAAAAGTCAATCTGATATGTCTGGCTATTTTGTTTTTTGAAAAGATTGGGATTCGTATCATAAGTATAATTGATAGTTCCCTGGGTAGTATCGGTATAGTCTACATAACTTAAAGAAGTGATGTTGTTCCCTGTATAAGTATAGGTATTTTCCACCAGGAGGTCAGAAGCCCCGCCAGTCACATCTAAATACCTTACTTTACTGAGTTTTCCGCCGGTATAAACGAAGTCAAGCCGATAGACTGATGAATAAGTGGAACTTGTATTTGATTTAGAAAAGGTTTCAATTTTGCTAACTGTATTATCACTATTATAACTTATCTGGTCATAAGCTTCTGGAGATGATCCCGCTGAAAAGAAATAATTGCGTTTAGAGACATTATTACCAGTATACTCGAAAGTAAAATTGTAATCGTTGAATTGGATTTTCGATACCTGGTTGCCTGTATAAGTATAAGTACCAGTTTCAATAACCTGGCCGCTGTCGAAATATTGCACATTTGAAACCTTACAAGCATTTTCTGAATTTCCCCCATTGTCATCATCTTTCTTACAGGCCGCAAAAAAAGTTGAAGAAAATAGAGTGAGAATCAAGGCGATTTTAAGGTGATTCATGAGAGGGTGTTTTGAAATGTTAAATTAATTACAATCTACAAAAAAATAACATTTAAAACTAATGTAGATAAAAGTATATTATAACAAGGTGGGCAAAATATTGGCTAGTACTGAATAAATTTTTAATTATTAATTAATAATTTACAGATGGTGTCAACATCGCGAGGGTCTAACCATTGATATTCCTTGTCTTTCCGGAACCAGGTCATTTGTCTTTTTGCATACTGGCGGGTGTTTTTTTTGATGTCTTCTACAGCCTCTGACAATGTGATCTCCCCTGAGAAATAAGTAAAGAGTTCTTTATATCCAACTGTTTGTAAAGCATTCAGTTGTTGATAGGGAAGGAGGGACTGCACTTCTTCCAGCAGTCCTATTTCCATCATATGATCCACCCGGTTATTGATATTTTGGTGCAGTAGTTCTTTGGGAAGTTCCAGGGCAATTTTTTCTATTTTGAAATCCCGTGTAGCTTTAGCTCCCTTTCTATAATCCAGGATTGACCTCCCGGTTGCTTTTTTTACTTCCAAAGCCCTTATCAGGCGGTGTGGATTTTGGATATCGGCTTTCAGATAAAATTCTTCATCGAGGTTCTGCACCTGCTCCTGTAACCAGGTTAATCCATGCTGTCGATATTGATCGTTGATTTCATTTCTTACCTGTATGGGTATATCAGGCATTTCATCCAAGCCATCACAAAATGCTTTAATATATAGCCCTGTTCCGCCTACCATTACAGTAACATCATACTTTGAAAAGATCTCCTTGCATTTTTCCAAAGCATACTGTTCAAAAGTGGCAGCATTTACATTTTGATGAACGGAATGGGACGCAATAAAGTGGTGTTTTACTTCGGCGAGTTCTTCTTCCGAAGGTCTTGCCACACCTATATTCATTTCTTTATAGCACTGACGGCTATCAGCGGAAATGATCTCTGTGCCCAATTGTTTGGCCACAGAGATAGCAACAGATGTTTTACCTACAGCTGTAGGACCTGCGATTATAATGACGGTTTTCAAATATTTTTTTTAATATTCGTCCTGATGATCTTCGTGTCGTTCCTCAGTGTCATTGCCGTGGGTGTCGTCCTCGCCTTCTTCGCCAAAGCCTTCAGCGTCTTTTGTGAGGTCATACTTTTCTTCAACATCAGCAAAGCGTTCGCCCAGCAAACTTTTTGTACCGTACTGACTAGGTGGAATACCTTCTTTGCGTACAACGGCCGGGTAAGTAAGCTTAGGATTTTCTTCTTTGGTAACATTGATCAATTGAACCAGAAACGTCCAATTTTTATTGAAATCATAGACATAGATGAATTTCTGATTTGGATCCCGAATTTCTGAACCTATGGCTGTCTCCTTCATGAGCAGCGGCGGCGCTTTGTACTGTTTGTTGTACACGTCCAAAGAGATTTCCCGACCACGCTGCCAGTTATCGTTACTGCGGTAAAATGTAGCATCATGCTTTTTGTCAAATTCATATGCCTTCAGGATTGACTCGTGCAGGTCAAAGAAATTTTGGGTGTGGCGAATGGCAACATCTCTATAAATGCTATCATCTTCTTCGAAATAGATCCTGAATTTCAATATAGCCATGTAGATATTTTAAATAATATATCAAACAAAAGTAAGAGGGAATAATTTGAAAATATGAAAATGTAACAATTAGCAAGTAAACGTACCCCCTATGCCTTGTCTGTGGCCTTCAAATTTCGTTCCTTGCCTTTTGCGAGCATAAATTGAAAAGCGGCTTCAAATTGGTTAGGAATATGACCGTCCAAAATTGCCTCTCGTATTGCATTCTTAATATCACCAACATGCCTGCAAGGTCCGATGCCAAAGGTCTGCATTATCGTTTCTCCAGTTATTGGTGGCTGCCAGTTACGGAGGCGGTCTTTTTCTTCTACTTCGTGGCAGCGTTCGCGCACATGTTCGAAGTTTTCAAGGTAGCGCTTTACTTTTTGCTTGTTCTTAGAAGTAATATCCGATTCGCATAGTATCATCAGGTCGTCAATGTCTTCCCCGGCATCGAAAAGCAATCTTCTTATTGCAGAGTCTGTTATGTTTTCCTTACTTAGGCTTATGGGACGTAGGTGCAATTCCACCAATTTTTTCACATACTTCATATTTTCACCCAAAGGAAGTTTGAGTTTATTGAAAATCTTGGGGACCATTTTGCCGCCCACCACTTCGTGCCCGTGGAAAGTCCAGCCGTGTTCTTCTTCAAATTTTTTTGTTGCAGGTTTGCCAATGTCATGCAGAATAGCAGCCCAGCGTAACCAGAGATCGAGTGACTTTGCAGCAACGTTATCCAGCACCTGGAGGGTATGGTAGAAATTATCTTTATGTCCGATGCCGTCGATGTTTTCGGCTCCGGAAAGCGCTTCCATTTGTGGAAAAATATAGTGCAGCAAACCAGTTTCAAACATCAATTTGAATCCTATTGATGGTTTGGTGCTCATGATAATTTTATTCAGCTCATCGGTTATGCGTTCCTGGGAAATGATCTTGATCCGGTCGGCATTTTTAGTAATAGCATTTAATGTATTTTCTTCAATAGTAAACTTTAACTGGGTTGCGAAGCGTATTGCCCTCATCATGCGTAAGGGATCATCGCTAAAGGTTTGTGAAGGATCCATGGGGGTTTTGATGATCTTGTTTTCAATATCATCTAAACCAGTGAATGGGTCGATCAGTGTTCCGTAATCCGCTTTATTCAAACTAATTGCAAGTGCATTAATAGTAAAGTCGCGACGGTTTTGATCGTCTATGAGCGTTCCTGGCATTACTTCCGGATTGCGGGAGTGCGACTGGTAACTTTCTTTGCGAGCACCAACAAATTCAATATCAAAGCCACTGCTCAGTTTAAAATGAGCAGTGCCGTAGTGTTTAAATAAATTAACCTGCGGAGCAGGGTGAAACTGTAATGAAGCTGTTTTTGCCAATTTCAGACCGTCTCCCACACAAACAATATCAGCATCTTTAGTAGCCCGGTGCAGAATCTTGTCGCGCACAAACCCACCTATAAGGTAGCAAGGCATGTGCAATTGTTCTGCAGCTGCAGATATCTTTTTTAATATAGCCTCTTCCTTTTCTGTAAAATGAATCTCCATAGATCAACAAAGATAGGTATACACTTCCCGACAAAACCATACCCCAGTCCGCCTGAGGCGGAGAGCATCAGTACACAACGTCTTGTGCATAATTGCTACCATAGAATTAGAATGGGGAGTATATTATGCTCTGATGATGGTTTTCGTGCCATCATTATTCCACTTAATGATTTGGGAAGGCAGAGACGGTGTTACATCGTCCTTGCGCCATTGTACCACATAATCTACCTGTTGGCGTACAATCTCCGTGATTTGTGAAAAAGTTTGTGGTGTTGGTTCCCCGCTAATATTGGCCGAAGTGGAAACTAGTGGCTTATGCAATCTTTTAATGAGGTGCCTACAAAATTCATCACGAACGATCCGAATGGCAATGGAGCCGTCCTGCGCTACCAGATTTGAAGGTAATCCTATAGCATTTTCAAAGATGATCGTTGTTGGTCTTGTTTGTTCCTGTATAAAATCGAAAACGCCTGGATCCGGAGCTGCTACGTATTGAAGGATATCCCGTTCATCTGCCACCAGTACGATCATGCTTTTGCTGTCTTCTCTTTTTTTTATTTCGAACACTTTGCGAATAGCGAATTCATTGGCTGCATCGCACCCTATGCCCCAAACAGTATCGGTAGGGTATAAAATTGTACCCCCATTGCGCAGAACCTGCAAGGCTCTTTCTACTTCCTGGTCAAAAAGTTGTTTCATTGTCTCATTGGCTAATCCCGTAGAGCGGGAGAGGTTAAAATAATATTATGATTCAGAATATTATGATTCAGTTTTCTAATTAAGGGTTCAATTGTTTTACTACTTTCGAAATGATCATTTCCATATCCAATTGTTGCATACATTGGGGGACTTTGTACAACTTGCAAACATTTTTTACGCAGGGCTCACAAGATAATTTTCCAAGTCTTATACCAGTTAGCAACTTTGCATTATAAGGCGCTGTATTGGCCTCATTGCCTGCACCGAAAAGAACAATAGTATTTGTGCCTAAAGCATTTGCCAAATGTGCTGGACCAGAGTCGGTGGTCAGCATCAGTTGCGCAGAAGCTAATAATTCAACAAGTTGGGGAAGGTTCGTTTTTCCAGCAACATTTTCTATGTTACTCTTATTTTCTAACTTGTTCAAAACTTCATCTATAAATGGTTTTTCTTTAGGCGCCCCAATCAAATAAATAGGATGTTTAATATTCTTCCGCAACAATTTGAGCTCTTCGACAGCTTTGGGCACAGTAAGTCTGCGTGAAGAAGCTTCGGAGTTGATATTGACAACAACGTATTGTTTCTTTTGAAAGTTATGGTGAAGTGAGACATTGGGAGTTATTGCTTTTTTTCCTGTAAACATTTCAAGTAAGGCAATATATTCTTCAACACGGTGCAAGTGTCCCGGCTTTGTGTATGTATGTGTCATTACCAAGCCCCGCATCTCTTTTTTAAAGCCTATTCTCTTTTTGGCACCAGAAGCCCAGCCAATAATGGCGGATGAAAAAGAATCGGGTAATGAGAAGAAAAGATCGAACTGATCCGTTTTTTGAATTTCTTTTCCAAATTTCCAAAGGCCTTTTATTCCCTTGTATTCATTTTTATTGAAAATAAACTGATGTTCAAATGAAGGAAAATATTGTAATAGGTCGTGAATTCCTTTTTTAGCAATTACACTAATAGATGCACCAGGATAAAATTGTTGCAATTGGTGGATAAACCCTGTTGACATGACCAAATCTCCCAACCAGTTGGGCAAACGAACCAGAATCTTCATGCAAAAAATTGAGGTGGCAAATTGTGTAAAGTTGCGCTATTTTCAAATTCTGCTATGTTTGCAGCGCAAAAACTTCACATTAAACTATAAACAACAATGAAAGTACGTGAGTCTATTGAACAGGTATGGCAAAACAGGGAGCTGTTATCACAAAAGAATTTCCAGGATGATATTCGTTCTGTAATTGATCTGGTAGACAAAGGCCAATTACGTGTGGCAGAACCTACAGAAAATGGCTGGCAAGTGAATGAATGGGTAAAACAGGCCATCCTGCTTTATTTTGGCATTCAGCCTATGCAAACATGGAATGTAGAGCCTTTTGAGTTCTATGACAAAATGCTTTTGAAGAAGAATTATAAAGAAATCGGTGTGCGCGCTGTTCCTCATGCCGTTGCTCGTTATGGTGCCTTCCTGGCAAAAAATGTGGTATTGATGCCGTCTTATGTGAATATTGGCGCATATGTGGACGAAGGAACTATGGTTGATACTTGGGCAACAGTTGGTAGCTGTGCACAAATTGGAAAAAATGTGCATTTGAGTGGTGGCGTAGGTATTGGTGGCGTTTTAGAACCTTTGCAGGCTTCTCCTGTTATCATTGAGGATGGATGCTTTTTAGGGTCCCGTTCTATTGTTGTAGAAGGTGTTCGGGTTGAAAAAGAAGCTGTATTGGGTGCAAACGTCGTTTTGACCCAATCTACTAAAATTATTGATGTAAGTGGTAGTGAGCCTAAGGAATACAAAGGTGTAGTTCCTGCACGTAGTGTTGTAATTCCGGGTAGCTATCCGAAAAAATTCCCTGCTGGCGAGTACAATGTAAACTGTGCCCTGATCATTGGACAACGCAAGCCTAGTACAGATTTAAAAACAAGCTTGAATGATGCACTGAGAGATTTTAATGTCGCAGTATAATCAGTAAGACAAATGATTTGATTGACGAATAAGTTGGGGCTGTAAAGGCCTTACTTATTCGTCTTTTTTATGGTGTACTGTCCCTGGCAATTTTTAAAGTATCTGGCCGAGTTGTAACCCGGCTACAGGCAGTTAAGATCAAAGAAATGATGGCTGTTATGAATAAACTTTTCATACTGGTCTGAATTGATATAAGTTTTATTTATCCAATAAAGTGCCGGTATGATGTGATGGCATAATTCTTTCATCTTTTATTGCTATTGGTCAACTTTAAAATTTTGATTATGCAGGATCACAAGAAAGAAAATACTGGTGAAAAAGATAAATCCCAACAAATTGGGCAAGATCGCCCTACACAGGAAAGTTATGGTCCCTTTGAACCAATTAAAATTGATCGACAGGAAGGAAATATGAACCATGGAACTTTAGGCGGAAATTTTGGAGAGGATGCTGCAACCAAAGCTGATGATCAGTTAATGAATGATCATACGGATGAGCCTTTTAGTCCACCTTAATAATTCCATCTTAATAATAATATCACATAGGTGTGGGGTTAGAAGCACTGAGTTAAATTATATAATTTATAAGATAATCAGTAAATAAGCCCCCGCAATACGCGGGGGCTTATTTACATCAATTGGAAAATGGATTGTTCCTTTATTAAAAACTTAAGGTCTATAATTATCGTTTTTGCTGTTGGTTTTTCTTAGGAACAGGTACTAAAGCTGGTTTTTTCAATCCCAACAAAATCGCTATAAAATCTCTCAGTCTCATAGTATTATTTTAGTTATTAAAGTTTGATCAATCTGCGGTTATAGGGGTAACCACTCGTTGAAAACTAAATTACGGAATTAACGTTGAGTTTTATGTTAAAGACAAAAGAAGTATGGATTTTAACAAAGAAGACTTAAGTTTCTTGTCTTAATACTTCTAAAGGCGGTTTTATGAATACACTGCGGCTATTGGTTAGGCCTATGATTACTGTGAGACAACAAACCACTATAAAAACGACAAATATGGGTAATAATTGAGGCGTAAAGGTTGTTTCAAAAGTGTAATGAGCTAAGGCCCAGCTTGCTGCAAGTGATAAAACGATGCCTGTTGCTGCAGCCAGTGCACCTAAAAAGAAATATTCAAGGGCTGTAATAACCAGGATTTGCTTACGGCTGGCACCTAAAGTGCGCAATAAAACACTTTCCTGCATCCGTTGGTACTTACTGATGAGAACCGAAGCTATTAAAACTACTAACCCGGTGAAAATGCTAAATCCCGCCATGAACCGTATGACAAATCCAATTTTGTCCAGTATTTCATCAAGAATATTGAGTACAAGGCCCAAATCGATTATTGAAACGTTTGGAAACTGGCGCACCATTGCCTGTTGGAAGCGGGCTGAAGCCTGAGGGGATTGTACACGGGTAAGGAGGACATGAAACTGCGGAGCTTCTTCCAGCACCCCTTTGGGGAATACTACCAGGAAATTGGTTTGGATTCGGTTCCAGTCAACTTCTCTAAGGCTTCCTACAATAGTAGAGATCAATGCTCCCTGCACATTAAAAGTCATCGTATCACCAATTTTTATTTTATTTCGTCGGGCGAAATTTTGCTCGAGAGAAATAGGAATGGTAGCGCTTTTGGAAGTTCCTGCCCATTTACCTCCAACTATTTTTTCTGAGCTGATCAGTGAATCGCGGAATGTAACGCGGTATTCACGAATAAAGATTCTGCGCGGAAGATCCAGGGTTGTGTCCTTTAATAGTTGTGCATCGGTAACACCATTAACAGCTTCCAATCGCATATTGACAATAGGTACACTTTGGAGTACCGGAAGTCCAAAGGAATGTGTTAATTGCTCAACTTTTTCTTTTTGTTTTGGCTGTATGTCGAATAAAACAAAGTTAGGTTGATTGCCACTTGCAGATAATTGTACCCTATTGAGTAAAATTCCTTGAACTAAAAACAAGGTACAGATGAAAGCCGTTCCCAATCCGATAGAAACCAGCAAAATAGTTGTTTGGTTATTAGGTCGTTGTAAGTTTGCCAGGCCTTGGCGCCATAAATAACTCCATGATACTGGAAAAAAACGGCGAACCATCCAAATGAGGATAACAGCTATTGCGGTAAGTATCAGGAAAGATGTCAGTAGACCTGCTGTAAAAAAGAATGTTTCTGCCCAGTTCTTTAACTGCAGGTAAGTAAAACCTATAACAAATAGCAGGATCAGGCCATAGACCATCCACTTCAAAACATCTTTCTGCAAGCTATGATGTTCAAAAGAAAGACGAAGGGTATGCAATGGAGATATTTTACGGATCGATATCAATGGGCTGAGGGCAAACAGGACAGAAATAATCAGTCCTAAAGCAATGCCTTGTCCGATAGCACTCCATGAAATTTGGGTAGTCAGCGAAATGGGGAGAAAGTCCTGGAAAACTGTAGGCAGGAATCTTTGAATGATACTCCCTAATAGAGCACCAACCAGCGAGCCTAACAATCCGATGCCTATGATCTGGATAAGGTAGATCAGAATTGCTTGTAAAGCACTTGTCCCGAGGCAACGCAGAATTGCAATTGCAGCAACCTTTTCACGCACGTAAATATGTATGGCACTAGCCACACCAACACATCCCAGTAACAAGGCTATGAAGCCAACAAGTGCCAGAAAATCTGCGAGGTCCTTGAAAGCCCGGCTGGTGTCTTCTTTCTGACTTTGGATGGTATCATAGTTCAGGCCTTCTGCTTCCAGTTGAGGTTCAAGCTTTTTTACTACCTGCTCTATATTGACTTTGTGGTCATATTTAAAATAATGACGGTAGGTAATGCGGCTGCCTTTTTGAGACAACCCGGTCTGATCCAAATAGTGAAGTGGAATATATACAGGTGGAGAAACGGAGGTTGAAAAGCCTGTTTGTCCCGGCATCTTTAGAAGTGTACCTGCAATAGCAAATGAGAGGCTCCCCAACTTAATGGAATCGCCAACCTTTACGCCAAATTGAAGCATAAGCGATTGATCAACCAAAGCCGCTCTGGCATTACGGAATGTTTTATGGGCTGTGGCAGGTTGGGTTTCCAATTTGCCGTAATAAGGAAAATCACCTTCTAATGCCCGTACCTGTACCAATCTTACTCCATTGGTCTTAGGAAATAAAGCCATGGAGACAAAGCTTCGTTCCTCGGACCTGCGGTCGCCTAGAGATGCAAACAGGTTTTGAGCTTTTGGTGTGGGGCGGTTATTGCCTGAAATCTCTAGATCTGCTCCAATTAATTCTGCGGCCTGGTTGTCAATTTCCTGCTGCATATTATCTCCCAGTGAATAAATGGCAACTAAGGCTGCTATGCCCAGGATAATTGAAGATATAAACAGTAATAATCTTGATCGGTTTCGGCGACTGTCACGCCACGCCATGCGTATGAGCCAGGAAAGATGTAAAGAGGAGTTGGGTTTCATGGTGAAAATGAAATGGTGAATTGGCTTTAATTAAATTTCCTGAAGGAACCTGCTGCAGAGGCCTGGAATACATCGGTGTTTTCATCAGAAATTAATTTACCTCCTTTCAGGCGAATGATACGTCTGGTTTTGGAGGCTAATTCAAGGTCATGGGTTACAAGAACCAAAGTGGTTCCTGCTTGTTTGTTAATTTCAAAGATCAATTCGATAACCTTTTCACTGGTTTCAGCATCGAGATTGCCAGTAGGCTCATCTGCAAAGAGAATACGTGGCCTGTTAGAAAATGCCCTTGCAAGGGAAACTCGTTGCTGTTCGCCTCCACTTAACTGAACAGGGTAATGATGACTGCGTTCTGCAAGCCCCACCCTGCCTAACAGGTCCATTGCACGTGCCTTAATGTTTTTTTCGCCCCTTAATTCCATCGGGACCATTACATTTTCCAATGCAGTTAAGGTGGGCAATAATTGGAAGTTTTGAAAAATGAAGCCTACATATTGATTGCGTATCTGTGCCCGCTGATCTTCATTTAAATGATCTAAGCGGATGTTCTCTAATTCAACAGTGCCGCTGCTAGCACGGTCCAGGCCGGCACAAAGACCAAGCAATGTCGTTTTCCCACTGCCCGATGGTCCGACTATTGACATGGTAGATCCATGTTCAACAGAGAATGTAATGTTGTCTAGTACGGTTAGGGTATGTTCTCCGCTCTGGTAAGTTTTGCTGACATTTCGTATGTTAAGAATCGGTTCCATTGTTGCTGTTGTTCTGCTAAAAATACTTTTTTAGTAGAACAATAAATGTTGCAGGAATGTTTATATCTTTTTGGTAAAAGCTGACAGTATGTATAAGATCAATGTATTAGGGCTTTTTTTTATGTGGTTGGTGATGGCTGCTTCATGTGGGGGTAAGGAAAAGACTGCCAGTGAATCAAAGAAAACAGTCCCGGTATCAATAGGAAGTAGTAATCTAAAAACGATTCTGTTTTTTGGGAATAGTCTTACGGCTGGTTATGGCGTAGAGCCTTCACAGTCTTTTCCTGCACTCATTCAAGATAAAATTGATTCTTTGCAGCTTTCATATAAGGTGATTAATGCTGGCGTGAGCGGGGAAACATCTGCTGGTGGAAATAGTCGGATTGACTGGATTTTAAAACAGCCTGTAGATGTATTTGTTCTGGAGCTGGGAGCCAATGATGGACTAAGGGGGGTGCCGGTAGATGAAACCCAAAGAAATCTCCAATCTATCATTGATAAAGTGAAAGCAAAATATCCTGATGCCAAACTGGTGTTGGCTGGCATGCAGGTGCCACCCAACATGGGGCAAAAATATGCTTCTGATTTCCAGTCTATTTTTCCTGTTTTGGCAAAGAAAAATGGAATGGCTCTGATTCCATTTTTACTGGAAAAGGTAGGAGGGGAAGCAAAACTGAATCAGGAAGATGGTATACACCCTTCTCCTGAAGGCCACAGAATTTTGGCGGAGAATGTTTGGAGCGTATTGGAAAAGGAATTATGAGCGTGATGAAACTCGGCAAATGACTGGTAAGTTGTCAGGTTATTTTTTCTGAGATTTTCTATCCCTGATATTGAGCCACAAGCTCATTGCCAGGCTGATGATGAAACCTATCAGGGTGACAGTTTCAACCAGATGTTCATTAAATTCAATACCAGTAAGCTTGAATAACAGGAAACGTATATAAGATCCTTGCTGGTCATGGTATCCTAATATTTCTCTTACTTTATAGTGCCAGTCAGTACATAGGCAATAACCCCAGCCATACCAGATTCCTAAAACAAACCAGGAGAAAGCTGTTAAAATAAGTGTGAAAAGATTCCACTTCCGGGTAGCTGGAAATATCCAGCCTGATAAATTGAACAGGGTGAGTAGGGTATGAAATATAAAGAAGAAGGAATTAAGGAAATAATACCACATCTGGGGTGGGTTGAAATTTTTATTTTTCTAAAATACAACTTGCATTTTTAGGAAGGAAGGTCCCATGGCGGGATGGGGAATTAGGCTCTGGAAAAAAAACTTTTAAAATTTGCATTCTGGAATAGGGGTAAAAAACAGTTGTGTTGTTATCATAGAAAAGACCAATTGGCGGAAGCTGTTTTTCAAATACCGGTGTTCCAGGCATTCAGGATGGAAAGTAACGAAAGAGAATTGATTTCATTACTTGAGTCAAGGAACGAAGCTGCTTTTGAACATGTGTTTAAGTCACATTTCAAAGGTCTGCACGGTTATGCATGTTCAATACTGAAAGATGAGGCGGCCGCTGAAGAAATGGTGCAGAATGTCTTCTTCAAACTTTGGGAGCGCACTGGCAATCTTTCTTTAAGCGGTTCATTGACTGCTTACCTGTACAGGGCGGTAAACAATGAATGTCTAAATTACCTGAAGCATCAAAAAGTAAAAATGAAACATGGTCTCTTTGTTGCACATAGAAAAGAAGAGCTGGCAGAAAGTGCTTCCGGAAAATTGCAATTAAGAGAATTGGAAGCGCGCCTCCAAAGTGCGATGAATGATTTGCCTGAACAATGCCGTATGATTTTCCAGCTGAGCCGGTTTGAGGAATTGCGCTATCGAGAAATTGCAGAACAACTAGGGCTTTCCATAAAAACTGTAGAGAATCAAATGGGCAAAGCCTTAAAGATATTACGGGAAAAATTGGCAGACCTACTGCCTGCAGCCATACTTTTTCTTTTTCAAATTTTAAAAAATATTCCTTGAGTCCGGAATTGAACCATATTAACGATGATCTCCTTGTCAAATACCTGTTGGGGGAAACAACCCAGGAGGAGGCTTTGCTGGTAAGAAGTTGGATATCTGCCCATCCTGATCATCAAAAGCAGTTTGATCAATTAAAAATAATATGGCAAGAAAGCGGGAAGTATTCTAGCAGTGTAAATGAAAACGATGCATGGGTCCGGTTTAAAAACCGTATCCAGCAATCTCAGAATAAAAAAGGTTCTGTCCGTAAAATATATCGCTATAGCTGGCTGCGCATTGCTGCATTGTTTGTGGTGATTGCCGGAAGTGCTTTGGCCTATTTTCTATCTCAAAAAGAACCTGTACAGACTCTAACGGTACAAACTAGATCACAGCCCTTAACAGACACTTTACCTGATGGTTCTGTAGTGACATTGAACAGGAACTCAGCAATTAGCTACCCTGAAAAGTTTGCCAAAGAAAGTCGTAAAATAGCTTTGAAAGGAGAAGCTTTCTTTAATGTAACTCCAGATAAAACTTCACCTTTTGTGATACAGGTAAATGATGTCACCATACGGGTAGTAGGTACCTCTTTTAATGTACGTAGTGAAAAGGGGACAACAGAAGTGATCGTAGAAACGGGCGTAGTGCAGGTGATTAAAAATCAAAAAGTTGCTGAATTGCACCCTAAGGAACGTATCCAAATTGACCAAAATGATTCAGTACTTGTTAAGTCCGTAGAAAAAGACCAGTTATACAATTACTACCGTACTAAGGAGTTCGTGTGTGATAATACTCCATTATGGAAACTCGTGAATGCGCTGAATGCGGCTTATAACAGTAATATATTGATAGGTCGGGCTTCTTTGCGAAACCAGCCCCTGACGGTAACTTTTGAAGATGAATCACTGGATACCATCCTGAATATTATTAGCGAAACCTTGCAAATTGAAGTCGTAAAGAAGAATGGGCAAGTGATTTTACAATAACGTTCAATCAGTAATCGATCTGCAGAAAGATGATCTGATCATTTACCATATCCATTTTTATTAATAAATCTTTCAATTAATCAGCTTTTTATGAAGAACTCGGCTTTTGCCTGGAAAGCGTTTTTCTTATTCCTTTGTTTTAGTTCTATGGTGCTCGTTGGGATGGCTCAAAGCAATCTAAATAAAGTGATTCCTCTGAGTGCATCCAATCAAAGAATAGATAATGTTTTAGAGATTTTGAGCAACAGGGGTAATTTCTACTTTTCTTACAATTCCAGTATTATCAAAAGGGATAGTGTGGTTTCTATTGATGCAACCAACAAAACGGTAAAGCAGATTTTAGATGAATTGTTTGGAAATGGGTATGAGTTTAAAGAAAGTGGCAATTATATTATCATAAGGAGGGCACCTGTAAAATTGACAATGGTAACCAATAAAGCGGTAACTGAAGATAAGTCTTACGTGGTTAGTGGTTATGTATTGGATGACAATACAGGAGCACAAATTGAAAATGCCAGTATTTATGAAAAAAAGCTTTTAGTTTCAGCGCTTACTAATGAAAATGGCTATTTTAAGCTCCGGTTAAAGAATAAAGCCAAATCAGCTGCATTGACCGTAAGTAAGGAATTTTATGAAGATACGACTGTGTTCATTGAGCCAAAGTATAACCAACAGATTACTATTACCCTTTTACCTTTGGGAGCGCCGGATATAACAATAGTAAAGCCTGAAGATTATTTTGTCCCAGACTCATTACGTGTACGGATTACTACTCCGTCAGGGATCACAGAATATACTTATGTGAAGTCTCCTGATTCTGCCAGGCTTGAGAAAACAGCTGTAGGTAAATTTCTGATTTCATCTGCACAAAAATTCCAAAGTCTTAACCTTAAAAAGTTCTTGGCTGAACGTCCATTTCAGGTATCCCTTACGCCAGGGTTAAGCACACATGGAAAAATGAGTGGTCAGGTGGTTAACAATGTTTCATTTAATGTGTTTGGAGGATACGCAGGAGGTGTTGATGGATTTGAGCTGGGTGGCCTTTTCAACCTGGACAAACAAAATGCTCAATATGCCCAAATTGCAGGACTGTTCAACATTGTTGGAGGTAATGTGAAAGGGGTGCAAATTGGTGGTATCAGTAATACTGTATTAGGAGATTTTAACGGTTTACAGATTGGTGGCATTAACAACTTTGCCAAGAAAGGATTTAATGGCTTTCAGTTAGCTGGCGTGCACAATCATACCCCTGATAGTGTTAAAGGTTTACAGATTGCAGGGGTGAGCAATTTTTCTATGTATAAGACAGGTGGTGTACAGATATCAGGAGTTGCTAATATGGCTCATGGAAATATGGATGGAGTGCAAATCAGTGGTGTGTTCAATTATACAAAACGCTTAAGGGGTTTACAGATCGGCCTGATCAACATTGCCGATACATCAGAAGGATATAGCCTTGGATTGGTAAATATTATATTGAAAGGATATCACAAACTATCTTTCTCTTCAAATGATATTACGAATGTAAATGCTGCCTATAAATCCGGTAACAGGAAATTATACAGTATATTACAGGCAGGGGCAAACTTAAAAGAAAATGAAAAGGTGTATACATTCGGTTATGGTTTGGGTAGTGATTGGCCACTGACCAACTGGCTTTATATTAATCCCGAGCTTTCTGCGAATTATTTGTACTTGGGCGCCTTTGATTATGTAAATATATTAAGTAAAGCAAACCTTCACCTTAACTTCAGACTGAGTAGGAACTTTTCAATTTTTGCAGGACCTACATTTAATGCCTATTATACTGATCAGGATGTAGAATTTAAAGGATACAAGTTTCCTGTTCCAGATGTCCATCGTAATACTTTTAAATTGCATAATAAGGTGGTTGGGTGGATTGGTTGGAATGTCGGAATTAATTTATTCTAAAAAAAAGGAAAATGAATAGGGGTAAAGAAGGATTTGGTTGTTGATTATATAAAGACAAGTATTTCGAGGGAATCATAAATCCAGTAGGGAATACTTGTTTTTATAATCTAACAACCAACAAAAAAATGAACATGAATAAAGTAACGATCCTGCTTTTTTTAGTGATAGCGATTTCAATTTTTTCTTCTTGTAAGAAAGTGATAGGTAAGGGTCCTGTTGTGACTGAAACAAGAAACATCAGTAATTTTTCTGGTATAGATCTGCGGGTTTCCGGTCGGGTGAATTACATCCAATCTCCTGATTATAAAGTGGAAGTAAGTGCACAGCAAATTATCCTCGGTTATCTCGAAACCTACGTATCGAATAATAAGCTCGTGATTAGATTTGATAATGATGTGCGCGTGCGTTCTCATGAAGACGTATTGGTAAATATTAGTGCACCGGATTTGAGCAGTCTAAGGGTAAGTGGCTCTGGTGACATCATGGCTAACGGCAACCTGACACCTGAATCAATGGACGTAGAGATCAGCGGTTCTGGTAACATCACAATAACCAATCTGGAGACTGGTTACCTGGGATCTGACATCAGTGGCTCTGGAGATATTAAAATATTACATGGCACCGCTACAGAAGAAAAGTTAAAGATCAGTGGTAGTGGAGGTATGGATTTTTCCAATGTTTTGTCTAAATATGTAACCACCAATACAAGTGGGTCGGGTGATATGCGCGTTTATGCAACTGACAAGTTGAATGTAACAATATCAGGAAGTGGATCAGTGTATTATAAAGGCCAACCTCTGATTAGTACACAAATATCTGGCTCCGGAAAAGTAAGGCCAATGTAATAATGTATCCAGAAGTTACCGCCTATGGCATTTCCTGCCATTTATATACAAATTGTCACCCCCAATGGCTCAGTTTTAAGATACACATTTTGCTTTACAAAATCCTATATTCCTTTTCTGTTTAGTCCAAAGACTTTAAATAGCCTCATATTATAAAAATATATCTGTAAGGTATTTATGTTCTACAGAGTTGATGTGAGTTAGGATTGAGCGATTTTCTTTCCGCAAAATGCTAGTAGTTACTATTCCTATTTAAAAACAAAGGCAACCCGGAGAAAAAATATACGTACTGTTTAAGCATATAGCCAATTAATGGACAATAGGAATTTAATAAAAAATGTCGGAGCCCAGCAGCCTTCAGAAGTTGCTATTGTATCTGTAAAGAGGAATAAATTATCTTTTATTAAGAGCAAAAAAACTCCCTTGCCAATAAAGTACGTCGGGTTTTATTCGCCACTTGATAAACATGTAAATGTTGTAGGTAAAAGGCTGTTTGATTTTTTCTTGTCTTCTATATTCATATTGTTTTTTCTTTCCTGGCTGATTCCCGTTTTTGCACTATTGATAAAACTTGATTCTAAAGGCCCAGTCTTCTTTTTACAAAAACGATATAAAAGGAACAAACAATTATTTACTTGCATTAAGTTTAGAACGATGATTGTAAACGATAATGCGGATATACAGGTGGCAGGTTTTGATGATGCCCGGATTACATCTATCGGCAGATTTTTAAGAAAATTTCATTTGGACGAATTGCCACAATTATTTAATGTTTGTTGGGGTGATATGTCCATAGTTGGTCCCAGGCCTTATATGATTATTGAAAATGACAACTTTGAAGAAATGAGTATCTCCTACTTGTTTCGATATAAAGTGAAGCCCGGAATTACAGGATTAGCGCAATCTTTAGGAAATTTTGGCCCTTTGATGAGTGCAGATAAATTGATGGAAAGATTAGAGTTAGATCTCCAATATATTAGGAAGTGGTCGGTAGGGTCGGACCTTCTAATTATTTACCGGACGCTATTATTAATGATTTCATCCAGCAATTGCAAATACAATTAATTATAAACAATAAAAAACAAGAATTATAAGCCTGAAAAAGATTGTACATAGTATGCTTTCAATTTTAAATGCCAGGGAAAGACGTCGGTTTTTCTTTCAGATAGCTATTGACGTTTTTATGAGTTGTATAGATATAGTTTTCCTGGCCTTACTGATTTTCATAGTTAATTCATTTGTTCAGGATAATGTTGCCGGGCGTTCTGCTGAATTGAGGAAATTATTGAACCAGAACGCATTATTATACCTCGGCGCTTTTGCTTTTCTATTCTTCATAAAAAATTTATTAGCTTGTTTTCTAATTGAAAAACAACAAAGATTTGTTTATAACGTTGCTTCCAGGATCTCCCATCATCAGCTTTCCGTGTATTTTCATTCAGACTTTAGTCATTATGTAAAAATCAACTCATCCCTACACATAAGAAAAATCAGTCAGGAGCCAATTGAGTTTTGTCATTATGTTTTAAGCGGACTTCAACAAATGGCTAGTCAATCTATATTGGCTTTAATAACTATAACGGTTATACTTTGTTACAATTTGCAATTATGTGTCCTGCTTTTTTTGATATTAGCTCCTCCCATTTTCTTCATTGCCTTTCATTTCAAAAGAAAGGTTAGTTGGTTACGCGGTAATATTAAAGACAGTAGCGCTAAATCTCTCCAATATTTACAGGAAGCTCTATCCGGATATGTGGAAAGCCACCTCTATGGTAAAAAAGATTTTTTCGTTAACAGGTATTCACAACAACAGGACCAGCTTAACAGGTATCTTGCTATACTGCAAACCATGCAAAGTTTTCCAACACGGCTGATGGAAGCATTTGCCGTTTTAGGTTTTTTTGCCATGATAGTAATTAACCAGCAGATTTTTAATGGAACTGTTTCTTTTGTTACTATTGGTGCTTTCATGGCGGCTGCATATAAAGTGATTCCTGCTATTGTTAAAATATTCAATTCAGCCGGGCAAGTGAATGCCTATGCTTTTACGATCAATGATTTATCTAATGACAGTCATACAGTAACAAAGAATAGATCACCTGAAACGGGGGGCGAAATAGAAAAGATTTGTTTTAAAAATGTATTTTTCTCGTATACGCGTCCAGTTCTTAAGGATTTCAACTTTTCCTTTAAACGTGGCGATTTTATTGGTATTTCGGGTGTTTCTGGTATAGGGAAAACAACTTTGGTGAATTTGTTATTAGGTTTTTTAACACCTGATTCTGGTGAAATTATTTTTAATAATACAGTTACTACCAGTGCCATCCGGAAAACTTTTCATAAAAGGATATCCTATGCAAAACAACAGAGTTTTTTATTATACGATTCATTACTGAATAATATTGTTTTTGAAGAAGCCGGGTATAATGAAAGAAAGTTTATGAAAGCAGTTTCTGCTGCGGGCATTAATAAAGTAGAAAACATACATAGTTTCATAAATGTTAATGAAGTAAGTGAAAACGGGAAAAATATCAGCGGCGGACAACGTCAACGAATCGCATTGGCCAGGGCATTTTATAAAGACTTTGATTTAATTATTTTAGACGAGCCCTGCAGTGAGTTAGACAAACAGTCAGAATTAAAATTGCTCCAAAATTTACAACAACTAACAAAAGAAGGTAAAATAGTATTGTTAATTACCCACAACCAAAATAGCTTATCTTTTTGCAACAAAATTATTTCAATGGATGAAGGCGCGTGAGGCTTTTGTAATTCTTACACCTGGTTTTCCTGCTAGTGAGTCTGATGATACATGCTTGCCGGAGCGGCAGGTATTTGTTCGATCATTAATAAAACAATATCAGGATATAGATATAATTATATTAACCTTTCATTATCCTTATACCGCAAATCAATACAAATGGTATGGCGCAGAAGTAATCAGCTTTGGAGGTCAAAATCACGGTAAATTCAAAAAACTTAATATTTGGTTTCAGGTATGGCAAACATTAACTCGCCTTAACCAACAAAAAAGAATAATTGGCGTACTTAGTTTTTGGTTGGGAGAATGCGCGTTTGTTGGCAATTTTTTTTCTCGCCGTTATCATAGAAAACATTTCTGTTGGTTGTTAGGACAGGATGCAAAAAAGGGAAATCGGTATATACAATTAATAAAACCTCATTCAGAATCATTGATCGCAATCTCTGATTTTATTGCTGAAGAACTTCATCGTAATTATAAAATCAGGCCCGCTCACATTATTACTTCAGGAATTGATACAGATCTCTTTACTCAACAAAGTTTCGATAGAGAAATTGATGTTTTGGGGGCTGGTTCCTTAACTACTTTAAAGCAGTTTGATATTTTTATAAATATTATACATGAATTGAATAAATTCATTCCTGGATTAAAAGCTGTTCTTTGTGGTAAAGGGCCGCTAAAACAACACTTATTACAACAGATAAAGGATCTCCATTTAGAATCTTCTATCACCTTACTGGATGAAATCCCACACAAAAATGTGTTACAATTGATGCAAAAGACAAAAGTATTTTTACATACTTCCAGCTATGAAGGTTGGAGTACTGTGTGTATGGAAGCATTGTATGCTGGTGCCCACGTTATAGCCTTTTGCCGGCCTATGAATGAATCTATGCCTCATTTCCATATTCTTTCTTCAAAAGCAGATATGATTAAAGAAATTGGAGCGATCCTGCAAGATCAGGAGAGAGCGCATACATCGATATTCCCATTTCCTATACAGCAAACTGTCAAAAAGGTCATGGACCTTTACGCTCGATAAGACTTTTGCTTGTTGCATAAATTGTATCTGCAATATGCTGAAAAGAAAGGTTTTCTTGGAAATGAAGTTGAATAGCTGCTGTAAGTTGGGTTTTGCAAATTGAATTAGTAGCACAAAGTGATTGATATAAAGAGTCAATATTCCCTGTTTCATATAGAAATCCGAGTTTTCCGTTGCTTGTAATTTTTCTGAATGATGGAATGGAAGTAACAATTGGAATGCAGCCGCAAGCCATGGCTTCTATCAATGCATATCCACTGCCTTCCTTATAACTGCCAGAAATGTAAAAATCTGCACTGCTGTACCAATATACAAGTTCTTCGTGCGCTTTCTTGCCCACTAAAACAACAGATTGCCTTTTTGGATCTTCTTTTTCTAAGATTGATAACAACTCCTTTTCAAGATCATTTTGCTGGTAGATCATATAAAGCCGGGCAGATGGATTTGATTGGGCATATTTTAAAAAAGCCTTTACTACCAGGATTGGATTTTTATTATGGTCAAGCCTGCCAACCCATAAGAAATTTTCATCGCCGCTGATACCTGATATGCTTTTTGCCTTTTCCTTGTTAATTCGGGCAAAGTGTGTAGAACCTTCTACCATTTCTATTACTTTATTTAGGCATTTGATCACTCCCTTTTCTACCCATGGTAATGCTAGTTCTTTTGTTGTAAATAAATAAGCATCAATACATTGATCTGCCATTTTTTGAAGGAAACCTCTTTTCCCGCCTGTAGGTATTTCTGCATGATGCTGTACAATGATTTTAACATCCTTTCCCAACTGCCACCTGAGCAATATGGTTTGCAGTGGATATACCAAACCATGAAGGATAATAACAGTAGGTTTTAGTTGCTTGATAAAATTGTGTTTGGAATAGGGTATCCAGTATTTTGATGAATGACCATGGAAATAATAATAACTGACGCCATTCATTTCTTGGCTGCCTTCGGAATTCATAAACTTTATAATGGAGGTATGGCAACCATAAGGTAGGTATTTAACGTATTCAATGTTTGGGCGGTGCTGTTGTAGCAACAGGTCTGGATCCTGAATGTTTACTGAATGATAATAGGAGAGATCAATAATATTCATGTTTGATTCTATATATGGTAGTAATAAATGAAACTTTTTAAAAAAATATTAAGCAAGTTCAATGGCTTACAATATAATCAGGAATATTTGTGCCTTGCAAAGGAAAAACTTGTCTCTCCGCTTCATGTATATATAATTAAAAATAATCTGGTATTGGATGATATTACCTCAGATCATTTGTTTGTTGGCTATAGTCCTTTGATTTTTGCATTGCCCGATAAAAAAGAGCTTGACACACACATAACCGTTTGTCTAACTGCTAAGCCACAACTTCCTAATACATCTATACGTAAAAAAGAGGTGATCGCACAACTCGTACTCCAAAAAAAATATCGGCAGTGCTGCGAGGGTATAACAATTTTGTACTACGTCGGTTTAAATGGCCGGCACCAGTTTTTATCGCCTCTGCAACAAAGTATTAATGATATTTATAATCTATTATATAATCAAAGGAAGGATAATGTATTTTTGAATAGTAACTTATATAAACAGGTCCAGATTGCTTATTCATTGCCTAGGGTTATTTCTTTAATTACAGTAGGCAATACCATTCAATTGTTTAATCTTTTTCCTACTGATCTGCAAGGGCCATTTGAGGACCATTATCTCATTTCTTTACGGCACGAAGGCAAAGCATGCGCCCAGGTAGAGGATGCAAAAAGGATTCTTTTATGCAATGTAGATGCATCATGCTTTTCTTATGTGTACCAGCTGGGTAAAAATCATATGCAGCCGCTGAAAGAAAAAAGTAGCTTTCTTTTTAGCAAGGTCGAATCAATCACATTCAACTTGCCAATACCTCAGCATGCATTAAAGTACCAAGAATTAGAATTGAAGGACGCTTTTATTTGTGGGATACATAAAATACTTCTCTTTAAAGTGATCCATGTTGAAACTTTGAACAATTCGCCATCTACTTTGGCCCATATCCATAACTACTATGCAACCTGGCGAAAAACAAAGCAGTTGGAAGGCAACTATTTATTTCGCTAACCGTATGTATTATATCGATATAAACATACCGGATGCCTAAAGTTTTATTATTTAATCCAAGAAGTGCGCAGTATAAGCCAAGAATACCTAATTCCATACTGAGTATTGCAGCATCCATAGATGGCATTTTTGATTATGTGATCGTGGACGGAAATTTGGAAACTGACCCCGCGTCTAAAATTCTTGGATATTTAGCGAAAGGAGATTTTAAGTATTTTGGTTGCACCTGCATGCCGGGCCCACAGTTAAAACAAGCCATTCCTATTTCCAGAAGTATACGGCAGATTTTTCCGGATGTAATTACAATATGGGGTGGTTACTTTCCTTCCAATCAACCGAAAGTCGTATTAAATTCCGGGTATGTTGATTTTATTGTAAATGGCCCAGGAGACAAAAGTTTTCTGGCCTTACTGCATGCTATTGAAAAAGGAGAGCCCTATGAGCAAATCCGTAACCTGATTTACAAAAAGGGCGACCAAATGATCAGAACTCCAAAAGATGAGTTGTACGACCAGGATGAGCTGCCATTGTTACCTTATGAAAAGCTCGATAGTTTTTATCCTATCAAAAAGTACCTGGGCAAGACCTACCTTGGTACAAAAACAATAGCATATCATTCTAGTGTTGGTTGCCCTTTTAAATGTTCCTTTTGTGCAGTAGTACCTATTTATAATGCCAGGTGGAAAGGCAAATCAGCCAGGTTAATTTATCAGGATATAAAATTTCTGAAGGAACGTTATGGGGGGAATGCTATTGAATTTCACGATAATAATTTTTTTGTTTCTGAAAAACGAACGCTCGAATTTTCAAAGTTGATCGAAAAGGAAAATATGATATGGTGGGGCGAAGGTAGAATCGATACTATCGACAAATATGCCGATGAAACTTTGGCTCTTATGAGGAAGTCAGGCTGCAAGATGATTTTTTTTGGAGCAGAGACTGGCAATGATGCTATATTAAAGAAAATGGCTAAAGGCGGTACTCAATCCAGCGCTGAGATCAAAGCGTTTGCTGCACGGATGGCAAAGTTTGATATCGTTCCAGAGTATTCATTTGTGTTAGGTACGCCAGCCGATTCTCCTGATCAGATGATGAAGCAGATAGATGATGATATAGCCTTTATAAAGGAAATAAAAACCATTAATCCAAAAACTGAAATCATTATTTATGTATACAGCCCGGTGCCGAATGAAGGATCAGAAATGTACCAGGAGGTATTGCAAAAAGGTTTCCAATTTCCTGAACAATTGGAAGATTGGATCAGTCCTCACTGGGAAGCATTTGATTTGCGAAAGAACCCTTTAACGCCCTGGCTATTGCCTGAAATGATCGATAAGATCAAAGATTTTGAAACTGTACTTAACTGTTACTATCCTACAGTATCCGACCTGCGGTTAACAACTTTCAAACGGAAATTCATGCGTGTAATGTCTTCATTGCGATACAAAACAGGTATTTATTACAAGCCATATGAATTAAAAGCGATGCAGCTGCTGTGGAAATACAGGCAACCGGAAATAGAAGGATTTTAAACCATTTTCGTGAATAAGATGATTAAATATGTTGTCGAAACTACTTATAAGCCAATATTGGATAAATACCTTTCTTGTACCCGTAATTACAATTATAAGGGGATAAGACTGCAAATACCTCCACAGGTATTTCATCCAGGCTTCTTTTTTAGCACTCAATTGTTATTAAAATTTATCAACCGTTTGCCTCTACAGCAAATGAGGGTTTTGGAGTTAGGAGCCGGCAGTGGTTTGATAGCCATAGAAGCAGCACGGAAAGGGGCCTGTGTGACTGCTTCTGATATTAACCCCATAGCCATTGATTATTTAGAAAAGAACAAAAAAGCTAATGGTGTTGAATTTACGATCATTTATTCTGATTTATTTGCATCTATCCCGGAACAGCATTTTGACATGATCATAATTAATCCTCCTTACTATAAAAAGCAACCAATTACGTCCTATGATTATGCGTGGTACTGTGGGGAAAATGGCGAATACTTTGAAAAGTTATTTAGTAGTATAGGGAATTATGTACTACCTGAATCAACAGTGATTATGACCTTGTGTGATGGATGTGACATTGAAATGGTAAGAGCATTTGCTTCAAAAAATAATTTTCAAATGAAGTGTGTTTATTCCAGGAAGAATCTTATTGAAAGAAATTTTATTTACCAGATAAAACCAGTCGGATACTGGTAAATGTGCGTATCACAAGTGTCAGTTAACCATTTTGTTCTAAATTGATTTAACTCCCATGAATGTTGCAGCAATCATTATTACATACATATAAAAGATATCGTACACTGCATACAAATGATATTAAGGCGTTGCCTATTGTTATACTCATGCCACATAGCGCCTGTAATTGCCGTTGTATCATGTGCGACATCTGGAAAAGCAACCTGCATTTAAGGCAACTGAAAGAGTCTGATATCAGGGATTTGATTGCAACTTTAAAAAAGTTAGAAACAAGGCAGGTAGTGATGTCTGGTGGGGAAGCCTTGCTTAACCCTGATTTTTTTCTTTTTTGTGAAATGCTTCGTAAGGAAAATTTGCATATAACCCTTTTAACGACTGGACTTTCGCTTAGTAAACATGCTGCTTCATTGTTGCAACTGGTGAATGATATTATTGTTTCCCTGGATGGTGATGAACAGACGCATGATACCATACGAAATATTAAAGGTGCTTATCAAAAGATGAGCGAGGGTGTTCAGTACTTAAAAGCCATAAACCCTTCTTACCGTATTTCAGCCCGAACTGTTATTCATAGGCTTAATTATAAAGTATGGAAAAGAATAATCAAAAGCGCAAAAGAAATCGGTCTGAACCAGATTAGCTTTTTACCGGCAGATGTAAGTAGTCATGCCTTCAACCGCCCAATCCTGTGGAATGACGACCGGCAATTGGAAATAGCCCTGCACGAAGAAGAACTGCCTGAATTGATGCAGATAATCGATGAATTACTTAGTGAATGTCAGAATGATTTCTTACAACATTTTATTGCCGAATCACCAGAAAAGATAAAAAAGATTTATAACTTCTACAGTGCCTTATATAACAAGTGTGATTTTCCTTACAAAAAATGCAATGCACCATGGGTTTCAACAGTAGTTGAAGCAGATGGTGTGGTAAAACCTTGTTTTTTTCATTCAGAAATAGGCAATATCCATAATAATTCCTTGATCGATATTTTGAACGGCCAAAGAGCTAAGCAATTCAGGAAGAATTTAAATGTGGAAAAAGACGAAACCTGCAAACGTTGTGTTTGTTCCCTAAATCTGCCTGCCTGGTTGAATCCTGTTGTTACAACAAAAAACTGAAAAAGATGAAGCGAATTTTGTTTACTCATTCTTATTTTTTAAAACTTGATGTAAAGCAGTGGCAACTAGGACAGCCTTATGCTCCTTTAGGAACTTTATATGCAGCGGCCTTGATGCGTGAAAATAAATATGAAGTAATGCTGCATGATACAATGTTTGCCGACGCTTCAGCGGAAATCATTCCTGTTATTAAATCCTTCCAGCCGCATTATGTTATTATTTATGATGATGGGTTCAATTACCTGACAAAGATGTGTTTGTCCAATATGCGGAATGCGGCTTTTGAAATGATAAGATTAGCAAAAGAAAACCAGTGCACTGTAATTATATCTAGTTCCGATTCAACTGACCATTTTGAAAAATATCTTCAGGTAGGGGCTGATTTTATAATCTTAGGTGAAGGCGAGCAAACACTTTTGGAGTTGATTGATTCACTGGAAAGTAAAGTTGATGATTTTTCAACCATTCCGGGAATTGCTTTCAAGTTGGATTCTGAAATAAAAAAAACAGCAAAGCGACCGGTTTTAAAAGATTTGGATATCCTGCCACTACCTGCATGGGACTTGGTCGAAATAGAATTGTACAGGAAAACCTGGATGAAACATGCGGGGTACTTCTCCATGAACATAGGCACCACCAGGGGATGTCCGTTTAAATGTAACTGGTGTGCCAAGCCAATATATGGAAATCGCTATCATGCCCGTTCTCCGGAGGCAGTTGTAAAAGAGTTGATCTTTTTAAAAGAAAGTTTTGGTTTCGACCATATCTGGTTCTGCGATGATATTTTTGGATTAAAGCCTGGCTGGGTAGCTGAATTTGCTGAATGTCTTCAAAAGGAAAACTTGAAGTTTAAGTTCAAGATACAATCAAGAGCAGATTTATTAGTGCAGGAAAACTATGTGTATCATCTTTATAAGGCAGGTTGTGATAATGTTTGGATGGGAGCTGAGAGTGGGTCACAAAAAATCCTAGATGCAATGGATAAGGGCATCACTATAGCCCAGATTCGGGATGCGACTACTTTATTGAAAAAACATCAGATAAAACCTTCATTTTTTATTCAATTTGGTTACCTGGGAGAAACAAAGGAAGATATAGCCTTAACCATTAAAATGATTAAAGAATTGCAGCCATATGAGATAGGAATTTCAGTCTCCTATCCACTACCCGGAACAGTTTTCTATGAAAAAGTAAACGCTCAAATGAAGGAAAAAACTAACTGGACAGACTCGGATGACCTGGCGTTGTTATTTGTAAATACATACCCTCCCTCTTTTTATAAAAATCTTCATCGTTATGTTCACCATAGCTTCAAAGTATACCGGGGAAAAGCTTTAATTCTGAAAGCCTTCCAGTCTCCTTTTTCATTGAATGGAAAGGACTGGAAAATAGCATTAGCAACTTTTTGGTATGCTTATAAGCAATTGATCAATAAAATACAATTAAAAAGCTATGTGCCAAATTGATGAAACGCCCTTCGATGCTGTTGCAGCAACGTATGATGACTCTTTTTCTCAGACACTTATTGGACAGCAGCAACGTCTAGCTGTTCGGAAAAATATAATGCCAATTTTAAAAGGTAAAAATGATTTAAAAATTTTAGAGATAAATTGTGGTACAGGTGATGATGCTTTGTGGCTGACTTCATTAGGACATGAAGTAATGGCAACTGATGCGTCGGCTCAAATGATAGAGAGAGCTATAATGAAGGCTTCCATGGTTGTTGCTCCTGGCAATGTTAGTTTCCTGCAATGTCCTTTTGAAAGATTGTATTCTTTATTAAAAGGGCAAAAGTTTGATGTTATCTTCTCTAATTTTTCCGGATTAAACTGTATATCTTTTGGGGAATTACAAATACTGAATAATGATTTAAGTTCTTTACTAAAGCCTAATGGCTACTTGGCTGTTATTTTATTTGGCAAATATACATTTTGGGAAACCCTTTATTATCTTGTTCAGTTGGATCTAAAACAAGCCTTTAGAAGGTGGAGTAATAAAGCGGTAAAAGTGAATTTAAGTTATGGTATAACGCAATCTGTATACTATTACTCTGTTGGTCAATTTCAAAAATTAATGTATCGTTTTCAATTAGTGCAAAAGAGGCCTGTTGGTTTGTTTGTCCCGCCCTCTTATTTAGAAAATTGGGTAGTAAAAAAGCCTGGCTTTTTTAAAGCATTAAATAAAATGGAACTTAAGTTTTCGAAAGTACCTCTTTTATCAGGCCTCTCAGATCACACATTTTTACTTTTTAAAAATAAAGTACGATGAAGATACTTTTCACGCACGGGTATTTTATTCATGAAGATGAAAGAGAATTAAAGATAATGCGCCCATATGTTCCTCTGGGCATTTTATATATTTCTGCATACCTGGAGCAACATGATTATCCAAATGCTGTATTTGATAGTACCTTTTCTTCGTTTGACAAGCTTTGTGATGAACTGTTGCAAACTAAGCCTGATGTGGTAGGCATTTATACGAACCTTATGACGAAGCTGAATGTATTACGCATCATACAATTTATAAAAAATCAACCAGAATTAAATCATACATCCATTGTTCTTGGCGGGCCTGAAGTTAGAAACCATATTCATAATTTTTTGGAGAACGGTGCAGATTACCTTGTGTTGGGAGAAGGAGAACAAACTATGTTGGAACTAGTAAAATGGTTGGATGGAGAATCCTCTGCTGTGCTAAGTTCTATTGATGGCATTGCTTATAAAGACAAAAATCAACTCGTGCAGCAGAACAATGAAAGATCTAAACTTAAAAATCTAGATGAATTACCATTACCCAACAGGAAAAAAGTAAATCTGCAGAATTATTTTGATGTATGGAAAAGTAAGCATGGAACGAGTGCTATTTCAATTAATACAATGAGAGGATGTCCTTATAGTTGCAAATGGTGTAGTCGTGCAGTATACGGGCAAAGTTACCGTAGAAGAAGTGCTGTGAGAGTTGCGGATGAAATTCAATCAATCAAAGAGAATTATCAAGTTGATAGCATTTGGTTTGTTGATGATGTCTTTACAATAAGCCATAAATGGATGCATGAATTTACCGAAGAGGTGATAAGACGTAATTTAGTTACCCCTTATGAATGTATTACCCGCGCCGATCGTTTAAATGAAGAGGTGTTGAAAGACTTAAAAAGGAGCGGCTGTTTTCGGGTGTGGATTGGCGCAGAAAGTGGTTCCCAAAAAATTATTGATTTGATGGACCGCAGGGTTGAGGTGCAACAGGTTAGAAATATGATTCGATTAGCAAAGAAATTTGGATTACAGGCTGGTACCTTTATAATGGTTGGCTATCCAGGTGAAACAAAAATAGATATATGGGAAACAGTGAATCATTTAAAACTATCCGATCCTGATCTGTTTACTATTACAATCGCTTACCCAATTAAAGGAACCCCATTATACGCAGAAGTGGAAGAACGGTTTATCAAATCCTTGCCTTGGGAAAAGAGTACCGATAGAGATATTGATTTCAAAAGAACTTACAAGAGAAAGTATTATGATTATGCAGTTAAAATGATTAATAACGAAGTAAGCTTCCATAAAGCATGGAACAGTGCTGAACACAATTGGCGCGAATTGATAAGATTTAAACTGAAGTCCATGTGGGCAAAAGGTCGAATGTTGATGTTAGAAAAATAATAGGATTTTAAATAAAACTTGAAAACTAATATTAGGAACGATCAATTTATAGGTTCCAGGTAATTTTCATATTTATTCATTATAGATAGAAGTCGTTTTTTATAGATTTCAAGCAACTGTGTCTGAAAAACCATAGGATTTGGTTTTGCGTATTTCTTTCCCGCATCCATGCTCATAACGATTCCTCGGTTATTTAATTTTCTTTGTTGTGTTTTCTTATGCCATCTTCTAGTTGTTATTTTCATAAACAGATTATCTAAATAGTTGCCCACAACATGGTTAAACATAAACTCTATAGTTCTCTTAAATAAAGGAAGAGGCGTTTCCTGAATGCAGGTAGTACTTATGAATTGATTGGGTAAATACACGCTACTCCAGGTATTGCTTTTATAAAAGTTAGCAAAAACTGTAATTCCATATAAAGGCAATAGGGTAACCACTTCGATGGCTGTATAGATGTTTTTTTCCCTTATTTGAAGCATCTCTTCATCTATGTAGTAATTCATGCAGAAAAAATGCTGCTTATGAAGCAGAAAAGTTAATTTCTTAAAACAGTGCATCATTGTTCTTGCTAACCATAATCTATTGCTTGCCGTTATAATAAACAAATCAATATCAGATTGATCATCTGCAAAGTTTTTTGAAAGTGAACCGGAAATGCCAATACCACGGACAAAAGGAAAATAGGATAGAAAATGAGCTATTTTATGCGCTGTTTTTAATAACTTTTTGGCTTTGTCATTTCCGGCTTTTCTTCTTCTTGACAGGTTAGCTTTATTTTGGATAGAATAAAATTCATCAAACTGGTAAATGCAATTTTTTAATTCAAGGGCTTCGATTGATGTTTTTACAGATGTGATTGGATATTTATTGGGTAGAAATAAAAATATTTCCTCTTCTGTAAGAGGATAATCAAACATGTCAAAATAAGATAGAACCGCTAATATGTCTCGCTTGATGCACAACTGATGATAAATTGATATTGTTATTAAATATCGTTATTATTATTACGTTAGTATTGATTGACAGGTTGCCGCCTGTATTTGATTGAAATATAAGATCATTGTAATCGTTGCTCAGGCCTGCAGCTGAATACAAAAAATGAAAAGAAAAAGCTGTAAAAAAATAAACTTTTATTTGCGTCTAAAATGCTTTCGGAAAAAGATACAATTGTAATTAGTAATAAAAAGCTAAGAAATAATATATTTCTCGATTGCAATGCTAGTTTGTAACCATATAATAACGTATATAAATAAACCAGTAAACCTATAATTCCAAACTTGATCCATATACTAAGATATTGGTTATGTGCATTTAAATGGTGTAAATAGGAGTCATAGAGCTTTTTCTGGAAATACTTGGCTTTTAATAGATCTACTTCGTCTCCCGATCCATAGCCCACGATTGGAGAACTCCAGATCAATTCTATAGCAGCTTTCCATCTTTCTATACGGGGGTCGGCAATTGTTGTTATGGCTTCAGTGCTCCATTCGGTCTTTAATCCATCAACATACCTGTTCCTGAAACTGCCCAAATTTAGGATGGCAATGACGGCTATAGATGAAACCATTAATGTGACTAATGCGGCTTTAATTCTATTGGACGAAGAATAACAATAAAAAGGTATTAAGATGTTTAAGATGAGCAACTCAGTGAACCAAATTGATTTACATCCTAATTGAACCAATCCGCACCATAAGATAGCGGATCCCATTAGCAAAAGTATTCTATTTGTGATGGTTCTGGATTTGATGAACAAAAGCAAATAATAATTTAATGATAGTGCTACATAAAATGAAAAATAAGTAGCATGTATATCAATTGGCTTGGAAAAATTTTGGTTAATAAAGTGATAGGAGAAAAGGTAGGATATTGGAAAGTGATTGAATATGATCACATTCAACGCATCAAAATATAAATAAAGAACGATAATAGTAACGGATAGGGAAAAGCCTGTTAATAGTTTAAATTGATATTTATGAAAGTTCAATCCATTTAGTTCAAATAAAATAGGAAAAAGAAATGCCACTAATAATCGGCCCCAATCAGAAAAGGCTTGTTTAAAATTAGAGGTGTATACAGACCCAATAATAGTAAGTAAATAAATCGATTGTAGAATGAGAACTTTTCGACTCCATGCACCTTTAAATTGGCCCTTTTTTAAGTGTATCATGGTGTGGATGAAGAAACTCACTAAAATTAATTCGCAATAAAAACGATCAAATGGAAGAGTTACCAGGAAAAACAGCAAATGATAAAAGCTGATTTTATTGGTGAGTGTATCTTCAATATTCAGATTCATAAATTCTTTTTAAATTGATGATAACAAGCACAAATAAATTCATGATACGAATCAATTACTTTTTCCCAGCTAAACTGTTCTTGTATCTTTTTATAGTTATTGTTGATCATATTAATTTCTGTATCGTTTCTTTCAACTGAGTTGATTAAGTATTGCGCATCTTGAAAGTCAGAAAAATAAAATGCATCATTATGTAATACGGATTTGTTGAAGTCATTTTCATGTGCAGCAATCAACACCTTGCTTGCCATAGCCTCAAGTAAAGAAGGATTAGTGCCACCAACACTGTGACCATGGAAATATAAATGTGCATTGGTTCGTATGGCATGTACTATAGATTGGTCAAATACGCCTCCTAAAAACTTAATACGATCATCTCTAGTATATTTATGAGCTATATATTGACCATATCGCTCCTTGATATTGCCTATAACCATAAATTTCTTTCCTGAGTTACTTTTATGAAATCCTTCAAGAACTGTTTCTATATTATTTTCAGGCTCCATTCGGGCCATTAACAAAAAGTAATTCCATTTGGTTAGGCTATAATTATCCAATGCGTCCTCTTTGCAATTATTATATAAATCAGCCCCATATGGAATGTATTTACACTGAATTTTATAATGATTATCTAAATAGTCCTTTATTACTTCAGAATCGGCAATATAATATTGGCTGAACTTGACAGCCAGGTATTCTGCATATTTTAAATAGTATTGTACTGGTTTTGAGTATTTCGATCTTTTCCATTCCAGGCCATCCATATTAGAAATAATAGCACAGTTGTTTGGAAAGATTTTGCCCCAGATAGAGCTGCTTGTATAGCCCATAAAGAGTACAACATCAAAATTCCTTTTCCTGGCATCCCTGATGCAGTTATAGTCATAGATAAACTGGCCTGGCGTTTTGATGATGTATTCCGGATCATAACAGTGAATGATATGCACGCCATTCCAGGTGCTTTTTTGATAGGGGTGGTTATGCGAATTATATACGCTTACCTCATGTCCTCTTTTCATTAATCCCTCAGAAAGGAATTCTGTAGCCTGCTCAAAGCCTCCATAGTGATTTGGAATGCCTCTTGTACCAATTATGGCAATCTTTAATTTCATTGAACGTAGCTTTGCTTAATTAGTTGGTAGAATTTTTGAGCACTTTGCGCCCATGAATATTGATCTAGAATCTTTTTTTGTATGGAGACAAGAGTTTGGTGTGTCAAAGGCTCTTTAAGCATGCGATGCAACTTTTCCTTGAACTCTAGTACATTGTCAGGGCAGAAAGTGTAAGGGTTGAAGAAAGAAAAACTTTCCATAGCAGTAGTAGAGGAACATAATACAGGAACATTACACAATGCTGCTTCTAATGGTGGTATGCCAAAACCTTCTGCTTTGGAAGGATACACAAACAAAAGGCTGGCATTGTAAAAAGCCTGTAGCTCCAGGTAATTTACTTGTTCCAGCCAATAAACCTGACTTTCACTACTTTCTAATTGTTCCTGAAGTTTCTTCCGGAATTTTGGTGTTGGAATAGATTCTTTTCCTATAAATACAAGCGCAATATTCTGGTTTTGTAAACCTAGTTGCAAGTAAGTATCTAAAAGAAGCAGTTGATTTTTCCTGGGTTCAATCCGGCTGACACATAAAATAAAGTTTTGAATACCATATTTTGTACTGATATAATTTTGTGCGGCCGATTTTGATGAAAAAATAGTGGTTGCTGGTTTGTTTACCGCATTTGAAATAATGGAAATTTGATGTGGTGATATTTTATAATGATAGCATATTCTTTTTAATGAATATTGTGAAACTGTAGTTTTTATCTGCGCTTGTTTGAAACTTCTCTTAAATAGCCAATTCCTTGAGTAACGATAGCTTTTGGGAAAATCCTGTTTATAATCATTAAACAAAACGTCATGTAATGTTACAATGTGTCGACTCCTTCCGTTAAAGACAGGCGCAATATTTTGAAAATGGGCAAAGTGAAAGGCATGTTTGGAGAGGATAGCAGGGATGTCAAAGAATAACCGGAAGTAAGGCAGTTTATGCTTTTGATAGGGTAGAATCTTTGATGGCTCGATAAAGGGCAAAGCTTGACTGATTCTATCCGGATAACGGCTTCCAAAGTAAATATCTAAATCATCCTGTTGTTTGCTCAATTCAGTATATAGTTCTTTTACAAAAGTTTGGGTGCCTTGGTACTCTGTGTCAAAGCAATGAGCGTCAACAAATAGTTTGATCTTTTTTCTCATTTTTAAGCGTTCAAAAGTTTTTGATCTTATCCCATACCACGTTTTGTACAACTTGCACAATTTTCAATGAGTGTATTTTTAATATCTTTAGCTGTGTAAGTGCTGTTTTATTCTTCTATAAGTTTTTTGTAAAAGCGAACTTGGTAAAAAAGAAAGTATATAGAAAATATAGCCGTTCCAGTTCCACTTATTTAGTAATAAAGCTTTTCTTAGGTTCAATCTGGCTCTTTGTGGTTGCGGGTTATTCCATAAATATTTCTTGGCAAGTAATGCGTAATAAGCCCCCTCTTTAATTTGCCTTTTATTTTGTTGCAGAAGTGCCTGCTGCAATTTTTTGGCTTCAGCTTCTGTTATTTCGTTTTTTCTCAGTGCTTTATATTTAATTCTCCGAAAGTCATGGGTGCGCCACTTTTCATCAATTGTAATGGAATTAGGATTCAGTCGTACTTTTACCATTGGCTCCTGTAAATTATATCCTTTGCTTTCTTTTAAAACATTAATCCATAATAAGTGATCTTCAAAACTTAAAGCGAACGAATTATATCCTCCATGTTTCAGAATTGTATTTTTATGATATAATACACTTGAATGTATAAACGGACAAGTATGATGCATGGTTGCCTTCAAGGATTCAAAAGACCGTGCAGAAGGGTAGTAGGTAAAAATATATCCCCCTTGTTGTTCTATGTAATCTACAGCAGAGCCTACGATAACATATTCAGGATGACTTGAAAGAAATTCATATTGCTTTTGCAGCCGGTATGGATAACAAATATCATCTGAATCAAACCTTGCTATATACTCAGCGCGTGCATATTGCAGGCCTGTATTCAGCGCACTGGCAATGCCTTTATTTTCTTGCTGAATAAATACAATTCTGGGATCATGAAAAGATTGAACAATTGCAGCAGTATTATCTGTTGAACCATCGTCAATGATAATGAGTTCAAATTCGGTAAAGGTTTGGTTAAGTACCGATTTAATGGCTTCTGCAATAAATTCGCCGGTATTATAAGCAGGCATTAAAACAGAGATTTTTATTATTGCATCCATCATCTTTATTGTTTTAATAACGCTTCTTTTTTATCCAATAAGAGCAATAACTCAAAAAGAATGACAATGGATAATTGCTCAAACCAATAATCTATGAAAAAAAGGCTGAACAATATGCATGCTAACGGGAGTCCATAACTAAGTTTGCGATATGATTTCAATATGTAACCGGCGTAAAAAATAAGGAAGACCCCGAAGCCCAATATTCCGTATTCACTAATTAACTGATCATAAACAGAATTTGGACTATTCGTAATCGAATGTTCATCTGCTGTTTTGCTAAAATAGGATAGGTATAAGCCTAAATGATTCTCCTCGAAATCAGGATGCATGTAGGCGAATTTTGCTGGGTATCCACCAGCAAAATGTAGTGCCGTTGTTCGAAAAGCAAGTTTTGAGGAAAAATTGCCCATACCTGCACCTGTCATTAGCTTTTGAGGATTTTGCTCAAAGAAATGAATGGTTTGATTTAAGGCTAAAAGCTTCCCGATTGAGGCAATTGAATGATGATTGGAGGCTGTTGTGATTTTAGTATGTTCTGAAATAAACTGAAGCAATTCTTTGCGGACAGCATTAGTATCGTTTCTATGCTGATAAGGAGCACTATGAATATTGGCCTGCGGTATTGTAGGCCTTCCGTTTACATAATTTGCAAATTCAAACGATTGTTTCTTTTCTTTAGAATCGCTAAAATAATTTTGGTAGCGTATCTTTCTGATACTATCTAAATACAAAGTAGCTATCTTCTCTTTCCGTTGCTCAGTAGTTAACTGATTGTCAGGTTGCTCTGTAATGGGTATTTCTTTAACTGGCTGTTGTCTGGCAATGAGTTTTTTATTCGTTATTCTTTCTAAGGTTTCCATTATATAATTGCCATTTTGCGGTGATATTTTACCAAAAAAAATGGCCATAAAGAGACAACAGGCGATAATAATACTCTTTTGGTCTTTATCAATTTTAAAAGCAAACAAAGCCGCAAAAGTTGCAATCAGAAGTATGTTAACCAAATTGCTGGCAGCCATCAACAGTGTTGTCATGCACAACAGCACCATTAATATATTTCGTTTATATAAAAAAAAGATAATACCAAAGGCATTTAAGGCGGCATTTGTAGTGGAAGTATCGAATGTTATGCCTTTGATATAATCACCTGTACTGATAAAATATTTCTGAAATTCTCCCTGGTAACGGTATGGATTGATAGCTCCTGTTTCCAAAATAATTTGTGTTATTTGTACAAACGACCATAAAGAATTTATAATGAAAAAGACTGCAATTGTTCGATAAATAATATGGGGGTTTTGTTTTTCTGTAAAAGCCTTTAGTTGATGTATTGCCAGCAGACATAGTAACCAATGTGCCATTCCTACTATAAAGACCACATCATAATTTACCTGGAAGAAGCCTTGATAAATAATGAGATTGATGATTGCTATGAGACAAATAAATGGATAAAATAATGGCAAGCGTGAATCCTTCCACCTGAAGTCAAATGTAAAGTCAGGTTGCATCAAAAATACGATGATGATGGCTGCTACCTTAACAGCCAGCTTAACATTTAGAAATAGTAAAAGGAAGACGAGCAGTTTCCAATCTATTTCTTTTAGCCAGTTTCTTATCCTAAGAACACCATTTTTAGTGTTCATTCCATATTATTTAAGAGTGCTGAAAAAAATGATATAATTTATTGAATACGGAAGAATGTAAAAGGAGGTTGTCTGTGAAGTAAATTCTTTTGTTACTCTATGGCTCTTTTAAGCATTTTCCAGTCGTTTTGCTTTAATTGAGTAGTTAACAAAAGAAAGACGCTATAACTGAGCAGAGCCACACCTAAAATGAACCAAAGATTCATTGGTAAGCTTTTGCTGATAATGCCACTGAGTAAGGCGCAAAAGGCGCAAATTATAATGGAAGGCCACGGAACAGTAAATGTTCTCTTAGTTTTTAGAATGTAAAAGAGGCTTTGGGAAAATATGGCTAAAAAATAAGCGGTAGCGGCACCTTCATTCTGAAAGGTGGGAATGAGTAAAAGGTTAGATAATAAGTTTACAAAAAAGGTTACAGCAAAAATTTGAAGGATCATCCTTAGATTTCCCTTGGAGAAATGAAGGCTCCATAAAAAATTATTCAGGTAAAGAAAGGGCATGGAAAGCGTTAAAATAAATAGGGTATAACGATTTACTTCCCCATACTTGCCATTGGTCAGCGGATCAATTACCGGCGACCATGCTAAATTTAAAATTAAAGCAATAAAAGATGCAATGATGATTTCGAAGCGTAATAAGGTAGATAAGGAGGAATTCATTGGCTCCATATCTTGCTTCAAATGCATCCTGGTAAACCTGGGGACTAATATGGGAGCAATCGCGAGCAGTGGTAAGGTGGATACTTCAATGATCTTATACGTAAAACTATACTCAGCCAGTTTAGAGGTAGAGGAAAAAATCCCAATAAGTATCCAGTCCAGGCGGGCCAATGCAGAAGAAAATAAAACCACGCCCAGTTGGGGTAAGGCTTCTTTTAAGAGCTGGGTGTAAGCTTTTATTCGAATAATGCCAAAGCGGATGTTTGCTTTTAAATTGTTTTTTATAATAAAATGGCAAGCTACCATTTCTGCAAAATCGCCCAATACAAAGATGAGAACAACATTTCTAAAGGTAAAGGTGTTCAAACTTGCGATGATGATCAATCCTATGCCTTTGATGAAATTCGAGCAGGTTGACATGAACAGGAGCAAATTGAACTGCTCCAGTCCATTGGCTGTTTGCTTGTATGGTGTTGAAAAAAAGAAGAATAATTTTCCTATTCCTAGAACAAGTAGAAAATAGTGTTGTTTGAGGCTAGGAAAGAAAATAAAACTGGTAAACAAAAAAATGTAAAATAGTAGCCCAGTGATGACCACATGTAAGAAATATAAAGAAAGTTGTAATGTGGCATCTTTGCCTTCTGCAATCCTTTTTATCAATACCTGGTCAATTCCAAATGAAAGGATATTGAAAGCAGTCAGGAGCACCGCCAGGCACCAGTTTAATTCTCCAAAGTCTTCCTTGGTAAGACCTTTAGATAAAAGGTAAAAAACAATTAAGCCAAAAAACTGATTGATTACAAGTTGGAGTACATTAAAAGAAATATTGCGAATAAATTTTTGTCTCATTTTATAAACCAAACGAAGATCTGGCTCGAGGGGTTGCCTTATCGTAATTTTAGTATTGTACCAATAGGACTTATAAAGCTATGTATCAATAGGAGAATCGATTAAATAATCTGACAGGGTCAGTAAAATATAAAAGTCATAATAACAAGTGATTTTCCAATATACCTTTATGAATATTAATAAAATAACGCTTGTATATATGAAATGGATTATTTATGCGATAATGCTTTTCCTGTTGACAGGAAATGCATATGCTCAGAAGAAAACTGATGTGCCCATGTATAAAAATGCTACCCTGCCAATAGAAGAGCGTGTCAAAGATTTGCTTGCAAAAATGACGTTAGAAGAAAAGGCCGGTCAATTGAATCAATTGAATGGCGGCGCTTTTACTGGTCCTGCACTTAATGATGCTGGGCAAAAGGCAAAGATGCAAATGGTGCGCGATGGTAAAGTTGGCACCTTGCTCAATGTAATTGGAGCTGCAGAAACAAAAGCAATTCAAACCATTGCTGTTGAACAAAGCCGCTTAGGGATACCCTTGCTTTTCGGCTACGATGTAATACATGGTTACAAAACAATATTTCCTATTCCATTGGCAGAGGCCTGCAGCTGGGATCTGTCTCAAATAGAAAAGAATGCATCTATTGCAGCCAGGGAAGCTTCTTCCGCAGGGATCAATTGGACATTTGCTCCTATGTGTGATATCAGCAATGATCCACGCTGGGGCCGGGTTATGGAAGGTGTCGGTGAAGACCCCTGGTATGGCGGGCTGGTCTCTGCCGCAAGAGTGAAGGGTTTGCAGGGTAACCTGGATAACAACCACATCCTGGCGTGTGTGAAACATTACGCAGGTTATGGTGCTGTTGAGTCAGGCAGGGAATACAATTATGTTGATGTTTCAAGGGTTGCTTTATGGAATAAGTATTTGCCTCCGTACAAAGCTGCTGTGGAAGCAGGTGCTGCAACGGTAATGAATGGCTTCAATGTATTTGAAGGCGTGCCGGTTAGTGGATCTAAATATTTAGTGACAGATGTATTAAAGGATAAATGGGGTTTTAAAGGTTTCCTGGTGAGTGACTGGGCCTCATTTGGAGAAATGGTAACCTGGGGATATGCAGCTGATGGCAAAGATGCAGCCTTGAAGGCATTCAAAGCTGGTAGTATGATCGATATGGAATCCAAGATCATGGGGCAATTTGTGCCGGAGCTAGTGAAAGAAGGAAAAATAACTATGCCGGAGCTGGACGAAGTTGTAGGCAGGATTTTGTATTACAAATTTAAATTGGGACTGTTTGATAAGCCTTACCAATATAGTGATGCTAAAAAGGAGGCGGCTACCTTATTTACTGCAGCTCATCGCAAGGAAGCCTTGGAGGCTGCCAAGCGTTCTATAATATTGCTTAAAAATAACAATAATATTTTGCCTTTAAAGGCTTCCCCACTGAAAATCGGTTTGGTTGGATATTATGCTGCCAGCAAGAGTGATCTTTTTGATTTTTGGATCGCTCAGGGGGACTTTAAAAATGCTGTTACACTGCAGGAAGGGCTAGGACAGGTTTGGGGGCAAAGCAGCATCTCCTTTTCCAATGGTTATAATGCCGATGCAACGACTACCGATGCCCTGATTGGTGAGGCTGTTAAAAGCGCTCAGTCAGCAGATGTTATCGTAGTAAATATTGGTCTGTCAGGTAAACTGGCAGGTGAAGATCGCTCTCTTGCTAATCCCGTGATTCCACAAGGACAGGTTGAATTGTTAAAAGCATTAAAACAAACAGGAAAGCCCATAGTTGCAGTTGTTTCAGCTGGCCGCCCATTGGTGCTCACTCAAGTTGAACCGCTTGCTGATGCTATTGTATATAGCTGGATACTGGGTACCGAAGGAGGAAATGCTATGGCAGCCGTTTTATCCGGTGCGTACAATCCATCTGCAAAAACGGTGATAAGTTTTCCTTATGCTGTTGGCCAGATACCTGTTTATTATAACCATTTTAATACCGGTAGGCCTGTTCAAACAGATGGTCAGGGAAACTGGTTCAGCCGTTACCGTGATATTCCACGAGAGGCATATTATCCTTTTGGGTATGGGTTAAGTTATACCAAATTTGATTACAGCAACCTACAATTGAGTAGCCCGGCGATCAGTAAAGGAGAAACATTGAAGGTGAATGTTACGGTGAAGAACAGTGGCAATTTTGATGGTGAGGAAGTAGTTCAGTTATACATCAGGGATATTGCTTCAAGCATTATCCGTCCTGTAAAAGAATTAAAAGGCTTTCAGAAGGTTTCCTTGAAGAAGGGGGAAAGTCAGACACTCACATTCGAACTGGATAACGGCAAACTTTCTTATTTTGATGAGGCTGGCAATACTGTTTTGGAGCCTGGCAAGTTTAGTGTTTTTGTTGGTGGTAATTCAAGGGATGTTCTAGAAAGTTCATTTGAACTCAAATAATCTTCCACCACAACCCAAGCCTGGAGGATCATGCACTCCTGGCAAAAGAGTTGGAGCCATTTTTTAAAAGGTTGTTACAATAATCTATATTACTTTATAATTGTAATTACACACATTTGATCGTATGAAAAAAAGAAGTTTCTTGTTTACATTCATGTTCTCATTGCTGGTCGGTATGTCACCATTATTTGCACAATTACGATTGCCTGCAATTATAGGTAGCCATATGGTACTGCAACAAAACAGTGCTGTGAAAATTTGGGGGTGGTGCAATCCTTCTGAAAAGATTAGGATCAATACCACCTGGGATACTACCACCTATTCAACCGTTGGTTCAGGTAATGCAAAGTGGAGCATTGTGATCAAAACACCTGCAGCAGGTGGGCCTTATAAAATCTCGATTAAAGGAAACAGCTCTATAGAGTTGGAGGATGTGATGATTGGTGAAGTTTGGGTATGCAGTGGACAAAGCAATATGGAATGGAGTGTGAACTTGGGTTTACCTTATAGAGATGAGGCAGCAAATGCTCTTAATAAAAGTATTCGCTTTTTCCATATCCCAAAAACAACTGCTGAATATCCGCAGGATGATGTGACTGCAAAATGGATAGTTTGTAATCCAGAGGATATGAAGCGTTTTAGTGCCGTAGGATATTTTTTCGGCGATAAATTGCAAAAGGAGTTGAAGGTACCCATAGGTCTGGTAAATGCCAGCTGGGGCGGTACACCTGCAGAAGTATGGACTCCTGAAGAGGTAGTGGAAAAGGATGCCGTTTTGAAACAGGCAGCCAGCAGATTGACTGCTGCACAGTGGTGGCCAGTAGTCCCGGGTGCAACTTATAACGCTATGATTAATCCGCTAACCAACTATAATATAGCAGGTGCCATTTGGTACCAGGGAGAAAGTAATACGGGTACAGCAGCTTCTTATCAACAGCTTTTTACATCAATGATTGGAGCCTGGCGTAAAGCTTGGCAAAAAGATTTTCCTTTCTATTATGTACAGATCGCTCCTTATGCAGGTTATGGAAATAAAAATATAGCGCCCTTATTAAGGGAAGCACAAACGAAGAGCATGGTTTATCCAAATACCGGGATGGTTGTAGTGAGCGACCTGGTGGATAATATCAATGACATCCATCCCCGGATGAAGAAAGAGGTAGGCTTTCGTTTGGCTAACTATGCGCTTGTTCAGACTTATGGGAAAAGTGGTATATCCAATAAAAGCCCTTTTTATCAACGGATGCAAATAGAAAAGGATAAAATCCGGATATATTTCGAAGGCGCAGAAAATGGATTAGTAAGTAAAGGTGGAGCACCAACTGAATTTTATATTGCAGGTGAGGATAAAAATTTTATACCTGCTCAAGCAAAAATTGAAAGAAATACAGTAGTTGTTTGGTCTAAAATTGTGATGAAGCCGGTTGCTGTTCGTTTTGGCTTTAGCAATGAGGCTATGCCAAATCTATTCAGTAAAGAAGGATTGCCTGTTAATTTATTCCGGACTGATGACTGGCCGGTAGATACTGGAGAAGTAAAGAAATTGGCCATTGCCACTGGAAAATAATACCATTCATCTTTCACAAAAGACCATTCACTTAAATTAAAAAAGCGCAGTTTCAACAACTGCGCTTTTTTAATTTATCATTATTAGCCGGATTAATGAACCCGTCCATCTTTTTTATCCATATCGCGGCCAATAATGGCACCCGCTCCAGCTCCAACTGCACCACCAATAATGGCTCCTTTTGTACGGTTCTTTTTATTAATAACCGCTCCTGTACCTGCACCAACAACACCGCCAATCACTGCACCTTTGGCTGTTTTGCTCCAGCCTTTTTTAGCTTCAGCAGTATTGCCTGATTCTGAAGAAATAGCCCCGGAGCTGCTTTCCGAAGAACGGCTATGATGAGTAGTTCCGGAAGATTTACTTGGCGCTGTTTCATTTTTTTCAGCGAGTGCAGCTGCATGTTCGATGGAATCTTTTTCATGTTGCGCCTTAAATGCTTGGTACTCAGCCATACCTACTGTGTCAACCGGGGTAGATTCGGCTGTATTGCCTTTGTCATTGTTACATGAAGCAATTAAGATAGCTGCAGAAAGACCTAAAAAAACAGATTTCATAGTTTTCTTTTAGAGTTAGAATAATTTGTCTCAATCTAACGCAAGAAATAGTCCAAAACTGTACCAAAAGCTCAACAATTTAAAGAATTAAGAAATTTTATCGATTTCGAATAGGTAAATACCATTTTGAGGCTTTTATCTTTACCGGATGGATTATTTTAAGAGGTTGCTCCAATTGTTAAATCTTGAGCGGGAGGAAGATCGAAAAGCTTATGAAAACATCATTAATACGTTACCTGTGCAAGAGCGCAGGGCTAGTGGTTTGACCTGGTATCCCATTGTAATCAAAGACACAGAAATGGGTCATGGTGATTTTTTAACAGTTGAGGTGGAGCGCCCAACACACCAGGATATTATTCATCAATTTAGATTTGGTACATCGGCTGCTCTTTTTTCCAATTATGAACCTGAAAATAATAGGGTAGAAGGCATAATCTCCTACATTGCTGGAAACCGGTTGAAAATAACCTTGCGTACTGACGAATTACCCGAATGGGCTCGTGATGGTAAGCTAGGTATTGATGCTGTATTTGATGAGAATAGCTACGAGGAAATGCAAAATGCTTTGAAACAGGCATCAACGCTGGCCGAAAAAAGGGAAGAGGGGCATTTGATCAGGTTACTCCTGGGAGAAGAAAAGTCAAGCTTTCATAATGATATTCCAAAACTGGCTGATCATAAATTAAATTCTAGTCAGCAGGCTGCTGTCCAGAAAATTCTAACTGCCAATCAACTCGCTATTGTTCATGGACCTCCTGGTACCGGGAAAACTACGACCCTGGTTCAAGCCATCAAAGCAATCTTACAACAGGATCGCCAGCAGCTATTGGTAGTAGCACCTAGTAATACTGCCGTTGACCTGCTCAGCGAAAAATTGACTGATGAAGGACTGAATGTTGTTAGGGTAGGGAATCCCGCGCGGGTTTCAGAGCGTTTGATGTCGCTGACCCTTGACAGTAAAATGGCTTTACATCCTGACATGAAAGAAATCAAAAGATTGAAAAAGCGTGCTAATGAATTCAGGGATATGGCTCATAAATATAAGCGCAACTTTGGAAGAGAAGAACGGGAGCAACGTAAAGCATTGTTTGCAGAAGCGCGCAATATCAGCAAACAGGTTGAAAATATGGAACAGTATATTGTTGATGACGTGTTGTCGAAGGCTAATGTGATTACTGCTACCCTGGTTGGTGCCAATCATTATACTGTTCGCCAATTAAAATTCAATACTGTTGTTATTGATGAAGCTGGCCAGGCATTAGAGCCAGCCTCATGGATCCCTATCCTTAAAAGTAAAAAAGTAGTATTAGCAGGAGACCATTGTCAACTGCCGCCAACAATTAAGTCAAATGAAGCTGCTCAGAATGGGCTTAGCAGTACTTTGTTGGAGAAATGTGTGGCACAGCATCCGGAAGCTGTTGTATTATTGGAGGAGCAATACCGGATGAATGAGTTGATTATGGGATATTCTTCACAAGTTTTCTATAATAGTAAATTGAAAGCGCACCCAACTGTTGCACAACAATTGCTGTTTCCGGAAGATCGTCCTCTTTCATTTATAGATACTGCCGGCTGTGGTTTTGATGAGAAGTTGGAAGGTACCAGTATCTGTAATCCGGAAGAAGCTTCTTTCCTGTTGAAATATTTACAAGACCTGGCTTTAAAGCTCAATGATTATTATGCACCTGGTAACTTTCCTTCTATAGCAGTGATATCACCTTATAAGCATCAGGTAGAAATGCTTAAAGAGCAAATGCTGCTTGTATCTGGTTTGGCGCCATTCATCAATTACATTTCTGTCAATACAATTGATAGTTTTCAAGGGCAGGAGCGTGACGTCGTTTGCATCAGTATGGCCAGGAGCAATACTGAAAATGTAATTGGTTTTTTATCAGATATCCGTCGGATGAATGTTGCCATGACCCGCGCTAAGAAAAAACTTGTTGTAATTGGAGATAGTGCCACTCTTTCGCAACTACCATTTTATGCAGACTTTATCAATTATACACAGGAACAAGATGCCTACCAGAGTGCGTGGGAGTTTAACTATCTTGGATAAACGTAAACTATCAATTAGCACTTATATTTCTGGCTCGGATTTTTATAATAGTTAAAATGCTACTATATAAATACTCTATTACCTTGGGCTAAGTGTAAATACTAGTTGATTGATTTTCAGGATTTTTATAAATAATTCTTACCTGTTATATAGGTTGTTTTAGCCCTGATATTCCTCTTTTCACCGAAACCTGAAAGTTAACTACTGATCTTGATACTAGCTTTGTGTCATCAATGATCCGATATCCTTTAAAACTGGAAAATAAAATCCAATTACCCTAATGAGAACCAAAACTAGTTGCATTTTATTCTAAAGAAGCCCGTTTGTTAATCCGCGGGTACCCATTGAAAACTAGGCGTCCGTTATGCAATGAAAATTGTGTTGAATTTTTTTATCGCCTAAACTGTCCCCTCTATTTGGAGGGGATTTTTTATTACAGATCCTGTTGTCGTAAGTATGAAAATGTGAAAATGTGGAAAAAATATTTTGGTCAATTAAAAGTCATGCTGCATCGGTGTTTTTAACTGTGTGAATAATCTGAATATTCCCTGAAGTAGGAACTGAGTTGACCAATGTTATTGTTGAGCTTGACAAATGTTATGTATACTTGTGTCCGGTAACGATAAATTTGGCTCCAATATCTTATAAAAGCAATTATCCTTTATCCTTTCAACTTTATTGCAAATTCCAATTTCCCTGAAAAGCTAACTACTTATTGACCAAATCCTGTAAGACCAATCAAACGAGAATTTGAATTTTTAAAATCCATTTATCCCTCCAAAGCCCGTTTTTAGGTCCGAGCATTCTATTGAAAACAAGATCCAATCCTATCAAACTAAGGCGTCCGTTGTCCGATGAAGAAAGATATTAAATAATTTCTGAGCGCCTTATAAATGATCCCCTCTCTTTGAGGGGATTTTTATTTGCATTTATTGTTCACCGTTACTTTTCCTATAATTGCTTTTGGTAGTGCTCCAATTCATCAAGCATGCCATCTTGTGTTAATCTAACAATTACCAGGTTGTCTTTATCTTCCAGGTTAATGACCCATGCCTTCACACTCCCTATGCTTACTTCACTTACTTTACTAATGGTATAATCAATATAACTAAATTTAATTTGGTTCTTTTGTTCTTTACTTAGATTTTCCTCATTGCCATAGCTTATTGCATAATATATATATCCATTTTGTGCAATCAATGCCCTGGCATTTCTTCCTTCATTTGTAGTAAAAGTCGCCAGGTATTTGTTTTTGTAAATAGAAAACCATTGTAGATTAGTTACATTCTTAAAATATCTTTCAAAAGTTCTTACGGCTTTTGAACTCACTTCATTAATAGCGAGGGCTCTTGATTCCTTATTGGGCTTTGTGCTGTTCAATGTGTTTGCAAGCTTCGTTTTCTGTATGCCGTTAGTTGAAGAAAGCGTTGCGGCTGTTTGTGCAAAAGAACAGGAGGTGCTAACTAATAGGGTACTAAGCCCTATTAGTCTTGCAATGATTGCTTTTTTCATGGCTTTTCGTTTGTTGGTTAGGAGTATTGTTTACGCCACCAAATTATTTGCCCCTGGATGGAAATCAAAGGCTATCTACATTAGTGGTACGCGACATCGAAATTGTAGTTGATATCAACAAAATGTTATAAATGGACCAAGCCTAATAAAACCGTACTAAAGACGAAAAAAATACAGGGGAAGCATTTACATGTATAAATATTGGATCGAATTGTAAAAATGTTAAATAGGCATTTCGATAGGAAGAGCGGTAAGTAGGAAAAGTATGACTCGGAAATGATGTAATATGAAAAAGGCCCTTTAAGCTGTTGACTTAAAAGGCCTTTTTCATATTAGTGCCCAGGACTGGATTCGAACCAGCACACCTCGCGGCGCCGCCACCTGAAGACGGTGCGTCTACCAATTTCGCCACCTGGGCATCCCGTGAAATTGGAGTGCAAATATAGGGGTTGCTCACAAATCAAAACCTAAATTTTTCTTTAAATCTTTTTTTCTTTCCAAGCTAACAACAAAACTCCTGATAAAACTAGGGCGGTCCCAATCAATTGCTCGGTAAAGATCTTTTCACCAAGGAAATAATGAGCCTGGAGAATGGTAGAAACCGGACCGATACTGGAAATGATAGCGGCATTGCTGGAACCTATCCTTTTTATAGCGTTGGACGTAAGAAAGGTGGGGAGCACCGTTGCTGCGATAGCGAGCAATACGCCATACCACCACAGGTTGCTGCTTTGTTGCACTACATCCCACTTCCCTCTGATGACAAAATGGGTGAAAACGCCAAGTGTAGCAGAAAGCATGGCATATGCCGTGAATTTGGAAGCTCCTACCTCCGAAATGATGCGTCCACTGCCCACTAGGTAAATGGCGAACGTAATGGAGCAAAGAAAAATGAGAAAACTGCCCCAAAAAAATTGTTCGTTACCGGCATCAATCTGCAATTCGCCCATAAAGGCAAGTCCTATTCCCATGTAAGTCAGTATCAGCGCTATCAATTGATTTCGTTGTATTTTTTGACGATAGACCAGTGCATTGATGAGAACGGCAAAAGTGGGATAGAGGAACAGGATCAGCCGTTCAAGTCCTGCTGATATATACTGCAAGCCAATGAAATCAAAAAGACTACTTAGGTAATAACCAAATAATCCCAAAAACAATAAAATTGACCATTGCCGGCTGGTAAGTTTTATATTGGATTCCTTACTACTGACCAGGTAAGCTGCTACCAGGTAAAAGGGCAGTGAAAAGATCATGCGGATGGTAAGAAGCGTCAGGGCATCTACCTTAACTTCTGAAAATGCTTTTTTGACAATGATAGCCTTGGTTGAAAAAAGAATAGCTCCGGTAATAGCCAGTATAAATCCCTTGATATTGATAGTTTGTTTAGTCGTATCAGTAACTTCCATAATAATTTAAAGGGCTAAGGAGTAATTTCTGTATCTTGATCGGGTATGAGGCGCGAAGTTATAAGTTAGAATGAGCGATTCTGCATTTTATTGGAAATTGAAAACTTAAAAAAGACGAATAGGTATATTAATGGTGCTCCCAATAACTTTTGTTAATACAGCTCAAATCAATTTAGATTTGCACGTTTTTTAGCCAAACTCAATTTTCAACTATAATCATCAATCATGAGTATTTTAAATCAATTTGAACTTAAAGGCAAAACTGCCCTGGTCACCGGTTGCGATACCGGACTGGGACAGGCGATGGCCATTGCCCTGGCAGAAGCTGGTGCCGACATCGTGGGCGCCTCCAACGTGGAAGCGGTCAA
>NZ_JAOTIF010000030.1 GCF_025628885.1 Paraflavisolibacter caeni
CCTTCAACCCAATCGCTTTATTTGACCCGCTAATACAGAAACAGAAATTCTATTTACACAAACAACTAAAGGCTACCGTATATGGTAGTCTTTTTTCACCTAATTCACGATTACTTCATCACAAAATACCCAGGCCTTGTTGCCTTTGCCGGAATGCCAGGCTGGTAATTTGGCCAGAGGGGTTGCAATGACCTTGATATACTGTAAGGTAGCAGGACTGAATTTACATTCTAAGCCACGCATGGATGCAGGTTGTGACTTAGTGGGTTGCTGAGGCGACATACTGCTTAATAATTTCAGCTTCTTTGGATCAGCCCCACCCCAAATTTCTATACGGGTTGGCGGCATGATATAACTGTCCACATCAAGCAATGTACTCAGCGTGATGCTTTGCACTGTTGTTGGTTTGGCAAACTGCAGCAAGGTTTCCATTCTATTATCCCGCCATGCGAGCCAGTTGCCCAACTTGAAATTCGTTTTACCCTTTACTAAATCCGTCAACATTTTACCCTCGCCTTTATAAGCAGGATCGGGTGGTATCAAAAAAATCACACTATCCACCTTGTGGGTGCTTTTATAAAAGTTAGCTTCTATAACATCACTGCTCACCCACCCCTGCTTGAAAGCTTTGGCCCTGACGTATACATTGCCGTTAATCATCTGTCCTTCTTTAAAAACAGTTGAATGGATGCTATCAGGTTCACTCCCATCCAATGTATACTTTATAGTGGCTCCGTTGATATAATGCTTCAATTTTAAGGGAACAGGCGCAGAGATAAACGCCTCTTCATTCTGCACCAGCGGCGGCATTAATTTCATTACCACCGTATCGCCTTTAAAGCCTGTTTCGAAATGAATATTTTTCAATTCCAGTTTCAACTTCTCCATTTCAGCCGACGTCACCGGAATATTCCATGTAAAAACTGTTTTTAGTTTAGGAAAATCCTTCAGTTGCTTCAGCTGTTCTGCATTGACCTTTGTGCCGGACAGTGAAAGGCTTTTTAAAAACTTCAGATTTTTAAAAGCCGGAAGGACAGCGCCGGTAATGCCGGTAAAATTCAGGTTCAGCTTTCTCAGATTTTCAAACCCGCTAATGATTTTCAAATCCTCGTCTTTAACCGGCATTTTGGACAGGTCGAGTGAAACCACCTGCTTTTTTATTTTTTCTAATTCTTTTAATTGCACGGCCTTAAAAAGCTGACTATTGAAAAAACTTACGTTCAAAGCCGGGGAGGCTACTGCCTCGGCATCAACTACACGATTTGCAGTATTGAGCTGTGCGACCGTTGAAGGTGCTGCTTCCTCAAAATCATATTCAGCCGTTTCATTCACCGTAAAAATCCTATTTGCAATTTGATGTAGTGTATCAGCAGGAGAAAGATCGGCTACTTTTATTTTGAAATCGGCACCTCGTTTGATCCATTGCGTTAGTATCCAAATTTCCTCCTCAGTCAATTGGGGCTTACCAAGAGGCGGCATGTGCTTTTTTTGATCTTCGGGCAAATGAATCCTTCGCAACATCAAACCCAGGTCGGCAACAGTAGTGTCCCATAAAACACCACTTTTGCCGCCTTTCAGTATCATTTCTTCTGTATCCATGACCAGTTCGCCTTTCGCTTTCTTGCTGTTGTGACAGGTAATGCATTTGGTTTCCAGAATTGGCCGCACTAAATGTGCATACACTTCTGCTTCACCAGGAGCAATCGCTACCTGTTTTTTCTCTTGCATCAAAGGCGACAGTAAAAAATCCTGACCATGCGTAATATTCGCTCCCTGATGCCCCACCAAAGTGACCAGGCAAAGAGCCGTGAGCGATGTCACCAGAGCAAAGTATTTATATACCTGTAATGGTTTTCTAAAATAATACCATGCTAAAGTAAAAACAGAAATGACCACACCACCCCACTTATGCCATTGCAATGTTTCGATATCATAACCTCCTTCTTTTGATAAAAACAAGCCTACGAGTGCCGTGAAACCAGAACTTAATGCGGCAAATAACAAGATCAGGTCTGCAATATTTTGATAGGCTTGATCATCGTTTGTTTTTGATATCTGTAAAAAAAGAATGATAATAGCATATGCTGAAATCAATACAACAGGAAAGTGTAAAATCATTGGATGCATACGTCCTGCTACCTGCAACCAAACCGGAATAGACAAGCGGTCTTCAAATAACTGAAGGTATACCAACAAACAGTTTAGAAAAAGAGAAGTGTTGAATAAAATATTTTTCCAGCGTTGCATGTGTTTAATATACTTTTATTTCATCTATAAATAACCAGGCATGATTGTCTTTACCGGGGTGCCAGCCTGGTATTTTTTTCACAGGACAGAATACCAGTTTTAGGTTATCGGTGTGGATCTTTTGGTTTGGAATCAATTCCTGTGCGCTACATTGTTTAGGAGCAGGCCTTTCAGAAGAGAAAACTTCTTTGCCGGCAGGTACATAAGCATTCCTTGTATCATCATAATAGTATAATAAAACTTGTTCAGGCAAAAAGATCCAGTTGCTTTCATTTTGCAAGATATCTACCAATACTCCTTTGATACTCCCTTTCTCTTTTAATTGGATGGTCACTGTTACTGTGTCCGTATCATAGCCCAGCCAGGTACCAGAACTGAGATCCATTTGTCCGCCAATATTGTCGTGTAAAGTGCCAACGCCATTGCCCGGGTATTTTGGGTTGGGTGTACTAAACTCAATTTTGCGAATTGCTTTTCCTGTCTTAAAAAATTCGACAGTGGCTGTTCCGGATGGTAAAAAACCTTTGCCTATTGATTTAGCTTTTACCCTTATTCTTTTCCCCGAAATCACTACAGGCTTGGTATACAACAAATCCTTTTCTGTAGGTTCATTACCATTCATGGTGTAGCGAACTTCTGCACCCGGTTGATCGAATTTTATTTCCAGCAGCGCCTTGTTATCATAAAAAATGGATTGATATTTTAATAACGGAGGCGTTAGCTGAAATACCTGTTGGCCAAAACTGTATTGTACCATCAAAAGAAAAAAGGGCAGCATTAACTTTTTCATACAGGCTGAAGTTTATAAGGATACACATGCCCACTATTCCATTGCGCTACATAAAGATTCTCCTCATCATCAATACACACGTCATGCGGGTATTGAAACACTTTGATGGTCTGGTACATTTCATCCGGCGTATTATTCGTGTATTTAGGCTGGCTGCCTGCCAGATTTGATACCACATTAAAATTTTTATCAAGGATCGTTACAAAACCAGATTGCTCGCCCTGCCTTGCCTGCGTTTGCAAAACGGCAGCATACAAATATTCGCCTTTGATCACAGGTCTGCAAACCCATGCTCCAGGCAATGGAATGGTATCGATATAAACACCATCCAAGGTAAATCGCTTGAACGCATTCTGCTGACGGGATGAAACCACCAGGCAAGGCCTGTTTTTGTCGCGATAGTCAACACAAATACCGTGTGCATTCATCAAGTACTTATCACCATCTCCCCTTCCGCCAAAGTGACGTATATAGTTGCCTTTATAATCGTATTGGATAATGAAATCCTTGCCATAGCCATCTGTTACATAAATATCACCATTACGCGCAATAGCCGTTTCTGTAGGCACGTATTCCTCTGCTTTTGTGTACAGGCCGATTTCTTTTGGATAGTCCAGTGTCATTAAGACTCTACCATCCACTGTTGTTTTGCTCACCTGGTGACGACTATTATCACAAATGAACAATACATCATCTCCATTCTCATTAAATAAAGTGAGGCCATGGGCACCGGGATATTCATGACCCCAAGTCGTAATCAGTTTACCACTTTTATCGTAAATAATGACGTTGTTTTTGGTCTCATTCGTCAATAGAATGATGCGCCCCAATTTATCCTGCACCATTTCATGACAGTCTTTTACAGGATATTGCTCAAAACTTAGCTGGCTCCATTTGGTATTGATACGGTAACGTTTGTTGTTGTGACCGAGTATCATGTCATCCATTTTTTGATTGCGCAGCATTGAAGGAATGAATAACATGCCAGCTGCAGCAGAGGAGGATTGTTTAATGAATTGTTTACGATTCATAATGATTTTCGTTTAAGGCTTAGAATCCGATCAGCAAAAGCTTTTAATATTTATTATAACATTTTACAGGATTGAAATTGATGATGCCCGTTCAGGCAATCAACCCCTGCACCACTTTACCCGCTACATCGGTTAGTCTATAACGACGACCAAGATGTTTATAGGTAAACTGTTCATGATTCAGTCCCATAAGGTGCAGAATAGTTGCATGGAAATCGTGCACATGCACAGGATCCTTTACGATGTTGTAGCCAAATTCATCTGTTTCGCCATATACGCCGGGTTTCACACCACCGCCTGCCATCCAAATGGTAAAGCAACGCGGATGATGATCCCTGCCATAATTATCCTTGGTCAGCAAGCCCTGGCAATAATTTGTGCGACCGAACTCGCCTCCCCAAATCACCAAGGTTTCATCCAGTAATCCCCTTTGTTTCAGGTCCGTAATCAGTGCTGCCGATGCCCGGTCCACATCCATGCATTGCCCGCTCAATTGTGATGGCAAATTGCCATGCGAGTCCCAGCCCTGGTGATATAATTGCACAAAGCGCACACCATTCTCTGAAAGTTTTCTTGCCAGCAGACAATTGGCTGCATAAGTGCCTGGCACCAAGCAATCAGGTCCGTATAACTTAATGGTATCTTCTGGCTCCTTGCTAAAGTCTGTAATGTCCGGTACGGCTGTTTGCATCCGAAAAGCCATTTCGTATTGCTGCACTTTGGCATTGATTTCCGGATCACCGAATTCTTTAAAGGACTCCTGGTTCAACTCGGCCAGTTTATCCAACATTTTTCTTCGATCAACTTTATCAATGCCGTCCGGATTATTTAAATACAATACAGGGTTATCTCCGCTGCTGAATTGCACGCCCTGGTGTATAGAATCTAAAAATCCATTCGACCATAATTTAGAATAAACACCCTGGCCATTTCCTTTGCCTTTTGACAGCAATACACAAAATGCAGGAAGGTTTTTATTTTCACTTCCTAATCCATAGCTTAACCAGGCGCCCATACTTGGCCTGTTACCCACCTGTGCACCCGTTTGAAAAAATGTAAGGGCGGGGTCATGATTGATCGCTTCGGTGTGCATGGTGCGAATGATGCAGAGATCATCTACAACCTTTGAGGTATGAGGCAGCAACTCACTGATCCAGGCTTTTGCCTGACCATATTGATTGAATTTAAAATAACTTCCAGCCAGCGGGAACTTTGCCTGATTGGCTGTCATACCGGTTAATCGTTGTCCCATGCGGATGGATGCCGGCAAATCCTGCCCATGCATCTTTTGCAGCAACGGTTTATAATCAAACAGGTCTAGTTGTGAAGGCGCACCATTTTGAAACAAATAAATAATCCTTTTAGCCCTGGGCGCAAATTGAGGCAGGCCTGCCATTGCTAATTCCTCTTTGCCTTTGCTAAAAAGATCGGGAATGAGTAAGGATCCCAATGCCGCGCTGCCCAAGCCCAGGCTAAGCCTCGACAGAAACCGGCGACGGTTCATATTCAGTCCATGCTCCAGGATTTCTTTTTCCATAATTTTTCGCTTCTATGACTTTGTAATTGTTTCCTCCATATTATAGATCATGCTGATCACTTTCATCAAGGCTGCAGATGTGTTCTTACCCACTTTGTCATTTAATGGATATTCGCCGATTTTTAAAATAGTGGCAGCATCCAAGCCCTTTCGCCCAAACAACTGCAATTGTTGCGTATAATAGTCCTGCAGAATATTCATTTCTGTTTCAGATGGCTTCCGGCAAACTATTAAACGGAATGCCCTGGAAATTTTTTCGTTGATACCAGATTGTTCGCTCACGAGTTTTTGTGCCAGTACTCTTGAAGCTTCCAATACGGAAGGATCGTTCATCATTACAAGCGCCTGAATCGGCGTATTTGTTTTTTGCCGTTTTACTTCGCACTGGTCACGATTACTCGCATCAAACATGATCATACCTGGTGGCGGCACTGTGAGCTTGATAAATGTATAAAGTCCGCGCCTGTATAAATCATCACCATGATCTTGTTTGTATACAGTCAATGCGCCTCTTCCTGAAGTTGCGGCTTCCCAAAGTCCACTTGGCTGGTAAGGCTTTACGCTTGGTCCTCCAATTGTTTTAACCAATAAACCGCTGCTTGATAAATAAAGGTCACGAACAAATTCTGCCTTCAACCGCATCCTTGGTCCCCTGGATAAATAAATATTTTCAGGATCCATTTTCAGATGTTGTTCTGAAACTTTTGCCGACTGCCGATAGGTTGCAGACATCAGTATTTGTTTCACCAATCGTTTCACATTCCAACCATGCTCCATAAAATCAACCGCAAGCCAATCGAGCAATTCGGGATGAGAAGGCAGTTCACCTTGCATACCAAAATCGCCGGATGTTTTTACTAATCCCCTACCAAAAAGCTCCTGCCACATAAGATTTACAAAAACCCTTGCGGTAAGCGGGTTGTTTTTATTTACGGTCCATTGAGCCAGTCCTATCCTGTTGCGTGCAAATTTTGATGTATCAAATTTCATCACCGCAGGGATTGCTGCAGGTCTCACTTCTTCACCTGGCTGGTCGTACACACCACGGTTGAGCAGAAAGGTCTTGCGAAGCGTATCCCGTTCTCCCATTACAGACATCATTAAACTGCCGGTATCCTTTGAATTGATAAACGCCAACACATTCTTCCTATCCTCATTGCTTATATAAAGTATTGGATTCTTTGCTGGCTTCGATGTAGATATTTCACCTTCATATCCAGCCTCTTTCGTGTTGTTGAAAAAAGCAAGCAGTGAATAATAATCTTTTTGAGAAAATGGATCATACTTGTGGTCATGGCATTGTGCACATTCAATGGTGATCCCCAGAATGCCTTTTCCGAAGGTTTTTGTTTTATCAACCAAATATTCAATACGGTATTCTTCAGGAATCACGCCGCCTTCTTCTGTGTATTTGTGATTACGGAAAAATGCTGTTGCCAATATTTGCTCCTTATTAGCGTTGGGCAACATATCACCTGCGATCTGCCAGGTAAGAAACTGGTCGTAAGGCATATTTTTATTGAAGGCATGGATCACCCAATCACGCCATGGCCATTGGGTCCTTATGTTATCATCCTGATATCCATAGCTGTCTGCATAGCGGGCTACATCCATCCAATGTACTGCCATCTTTTCGCCATATTGAGGAGTAGCCAAAAGATTATCTATCATTTTCTCATATGCGTCCTCACTATTATCTGCCGAAAATTTATCCATCATTTCCATCGAAGGCGGCAAGCCGGTTATATCCAAACAAATTCTTTTCAGCAATCTTTCTTTATCGGCTTCTTCATTCGCATGCAAACCCTTTTCAGCAATCTTGCTCAGAACGAAATAGTCAATCTCGTTCTTCACCCATTTCCTATCGCTTACTTTGGGGAGCGGTGCTTTTTTCGGAATTGTAAATGCCCAGTGTGATTCATATTTTGCGCCTTGCTGTATCCACTTTTTAAAAAGCTTTATTTCATATCCGGTCAACGCACCCAAATGAGATTCAGGCGTTGGCATGATGTAAGAGGAATCAGTAGAAGATATTCGCTTTAAAAGTTCAGATTGTTCGGGCTTACCGGGCACTATCGCAAAAGCACCTTTTGTTTCTCTCAAGGGAGCAAATGCGCTGTCTGCAATATCCAATCTCAATCCAGCTTCCCGTTTGCCGGCATCAGGACCATGGCAGGCAAAACATTTATCGGAGAGGACAGGTCTGATATGATAGTTATAACTAACAGATTCAGGCAATCCGGCACTGCTACTTTTTATTTTTTGAAAACAAAAAGATACTGTGACAACCACAGAAAAAATAGCAAGTGCTATCCATAGAACTTTTTTATTCATAAGCAAGAATCATACACATTAAAGCAAGCAAAAGTCTAAAAATAGGAAAAGCCTTATTTACAATCAATTGACAATCCTAAGATTTTGATGGATTATCCTATGGTGTATGGATGGGTATAGAATGAAAATAGGGAATCAAGATTCCCTATTTTCATTCTATACAATTTAAAAGAGGTATTACATCCTGGCTTTGTCCTTAACCAGGTACCAGGAATATCCGCCTGCGGGGACTTCAACTTGCAGGGATATCTCTTTTTGTGCATTCAGTGTTTGAGGCACAGACTGCCCATGTTGATTGATGATCAATGCCTGCTCTTTTATACCTGTGTAATAAAGTGGCAGTTTGAACTGCTTGGTAATGGGTTTGTCTGTAGGGTTAAAAACTACCAGCATACCCTTTTCTTCAATGAATGGATTTACATGGAACATGGCATCCAGATCGCGGCCAGTTGGTCGCGAAACGTGAATAATATCTGAAGTCAGGATGGCACGATGCTCCTTAAACCAATTGATCCATTTCGAAACCATTGCCTTCGTTTCCGGGGTATCGTAAAGACGTTTACCCCTTACGGTAAACTGGCAACCGCTGGCTAAATGCTGAAACAGGCCAATTTCGTAGCGGTCCAGGTTCTTTGACAAGGGTTCAAGGCCGACCCTGGGATCGTTGGTATAAAAGCCAACCAATTGCAAGCCTAACCAGCCCATTGTGGGCGCTTTATGCCAGGTTCCGTCAAAGATATATTGCCGGCCAAGGAGCAACTGCTGTTGTGGCGTCAGGTTGGCACTGGCTTCGCGATAACCCATGCCGGTGGCAGACTGCCCATTGAGGAAATACCAATCAGGAATAGGAACGTACATGTTACGGCGCTGCAGTTCGTGAAGTACACTTACCTGTGTTTTCCACTGCTCCCACTGAGAATCGTACATGCCTTTGTGGTGAGCGTGATTCGTTGCCGCACAAACATCGCCATGATAAGGACCATCCATATTGTAGGTCATGAGACCAGTCTGATCATAGAACTTCCACATGTTAGGGTAATAAGTATCCTTCCAATTGCTGGCGATACATACACTTTGGCCAAACAAGCTTCCAGGCTTGTTTGTGATGGGATCGATACAGTCAACTTCTGCTCCACGGCCTCTTGATGCCACCTGGAGTTCGTAGCCCCCCATTACAATGCCCCTGGCTTTTGCAAAATCGGCAATTTCTTTCCACAAAGCCACATAGCCAGTATCCAGTTTGTCATGGGATATACCAGGCCAGGCCATAATATCCAGCCTTTCAAAGCCTAATTCACCCATTTGAGTAATGAAATTTTTCAACTCTGTCCTGTCGTGGGAAGTAATTCCACCGGTGATGAGCGATTCTGTTACCTGGGGCGCCAATTTGCGGTAAAACCTACGGTGTGCCAGGCTTTGGCGTTCGCGATCGTCGCTATCCTGCAACAATTCGAAGGTGGTAAAGGATGTAAATACATTTTTGGGCTGCAAGGTTTCCGATGGTCCCATTGGCACCCTGCTTACCAGCAAATTGTGGTGAGGGAAATCGAGGAACCTATCTTCGGCCTGGTTGTGCGATGCCCAAGTATTGTATTCATTATCCACCCTCCATGTAGTAGTGGATTGGCCTACCTGGTAAGCCGGAGGGGTTCCTTTGTAATGGATCAATGCACTGCCCTCCGGATCGGCATTGGCCAATGCAAAAGAATAATCGCTCTCCATATGAATGCGCTTTACCTGGTCCTGATTTACGGCCAGCACTTCGCATTCGGTTTCACGTACAACGAACGCATTTTCCGATTTATTGGCAATGGTCATCCATTTGGCCATTACCGGCATTCCCTCGTACAGTTCGTAATGTATGTCGACCGAAACCTTGTTTTGCCAATCATTGCGGTTTAAAGGCGCCTGGTAGTGCATGATTACATGCAACCCTTTGGGTGGCCAGTCGGTGTGCACCGCATTGTACTTCTGCTGCCAGGGATAACGGGCTTCAGGTTGCTTCGTTTCCAGTCCAGCAAATCTGAATGATGAAGGCTCAGCAAACAGGTCGTTATACCAACTTTCCATCAGGTATGATTTTTCAGGCTGGCCGCTAAGGCCTCCGATATTATACCAGGTGCTGTCCAGCATCACTCTTGCCTCCGGCTTCACGGCGCGCAAAAACTCCGCGTCGTTCAGGTGATTCCTGAAACTTATGCAGGCCAGGTTTTCAGCTATATAAAATTCGCGGCTGACAATGCCGTTTGTCAACAAGAGTTTGGCCGTCAGCTCATCTTTTCCTTTCTGCAATAAAAGTTCAACAGGCGTTTTTACCTGGTTGATCAGCCAGTCGGCAGGCGCAGCAGGCACCGTGAAACTTTCCACTTTCTTTAGCTGCTTATTATTGACCAGGGAAGCAATCAGGGCCCGCTGTTGATCGGTTGCCTGTTTTTTCTTTTGGGCTATTTGCCTAGCATTATAAAGCAGGTGCCTGGCTGCATCAAACTTTATTCCTTTCAATTGGCTCAGTCTTACTTCATAGATCAATCCACGAAAGGAATTAGTCTTTCCATACGCTCCCATTGTAAAGCCTGCAGCGATGGATGTTGCCGGTTGAAAATCCAGTTTTTTCAAGCCGTCTGCATAAGCTTTTGCCATTTTGCCATCACTTACCAAAGCGATATGCATCCATTCGCCAGGAACTACTGTGGCAACTGGTGTTGCTACTTCTTTGCCATCCACCAGGATCACCCAGTTATTACCTTTCTGTGCTAACTGGTAACCGGAAGCGGCACTACCTAATGTAAATACAGTAGCAAAATTTGCAGATGGATCGTTCGCGCCCTGACGTGCATTGGGTTGCAACCAAAGCTCTAAAACGAATGGAGTCTTTGCAATGGCAAAGCTATCCTTAGAGGAATAGGCTGCTTTATCTTTAAAAAGGATTGCTCCTTCCCCATCCAGCTTTTTGTCGGCTGGTGCGTCTGCAAAGAAAACGGGCTGGCCGGCTTTCTTCAGCTGGTGGCCGGCGGCCATATCGGAGAGTTGCTCCGGAGCAGTTGCATAAGAGACAGCGCCAGAGCGCCCCATGTTGTAATGCGCCAATACCTGTTGCTGCGCCATTAACTGAGATGTAAAGATTGTAGCTGTCGCGATCAACAGCAATTTCTTTACACTAATACGAAATGATGGTTTCATGAACATCAATCTATAATTTTTAACCATGATGAGATTGGGATTATTTTGCTAATTCTTTTATTTTATCTGCCGGTAATACGGTATTAAACACATTCAAATTATCCAGGTATCCTTTAAATGCATTGGTTTTGTCGCCTATATATTGCAACGGGAAAAACAAAGTTTGGACCTTCGCCGTCTGCTTACCATTGGGGAATGTCCTTTTTGCTCCTTCCAACTTTTCTACAAGCACACCGTTCACATATAAACTTGTTCCCTTGTTATCACCTGTTATGACAATATGTGTCCACTGATCTACTGGTACAGAATAATTGAAATTATAGTGATATCCTTCTCTCGAAAAACCCAGCTTGCCTGTTGATTGCTGTTTCAATTTCACAATAGCGTCGGGTGAAGAGAAAAGTACGGCATCAGGCTTATTATTCTTATCCGGATTCATTGAAAAACTGATGGTATAACCGTAACCGATTCCTTCTATGGGCGTTTGAATATAGCTGTTTCCTCCGTTTAACCTGAGTGCCTGTTTTTGACGATCAATCTTTGCGTTTTTATTTGCAAGAATGGCGTTGCCACTACCTGAAGGATCCTGTTTATTTTGATTAAAGCTGTACTGCAAAACCAAAGAGTCTTTTGAGCGAACCTTGCCCATCATATTCAATCCAGGGCCTTCACCTATGTTTTTGTTTTTGTCCAGGAATGCTTCATAACTCAAGGTAGTTTTAGTTCCGCCCCACATCTTTTGGGCAAGCACCTGCATGGCAGGAAATACCCTATGATGTACGTCTTTTTCTGTAATGCCATTACCTACATGATCATTCCACACTGCAAATGATCCACCCCTGATCTGTGCACTATTTTCAGGAAAACTGTCCTTACCAATCATATTAGGTGTCCATTGATTGTAAAGACGTTTGGTATTCAGGTAATCGTAGTAATAACCCGCAGCCGGCACAATGTATAGCCAGCCATCAGGAGTGCTGATGCCATCATAACCCAGCTTCATCATTTCCTTGGGATCAGCATAGCCATTGTACCATAAGTTCATGGTTACATTTTCAGACTTAACAGGGGTAGTTCCCGGTGCGTGGGTTAATGCTCCCCATAGGCGGGCTTTTTTGCCATAACTTTCAACCAGGCGTATGTAATGATCCGTAAAGGACCTGAATTTCTCGGCCTCTTTTTTTGAATATTCATCTGTACCAATGTGCACTTCCTTCCCGCGGAACACAGGATTTGGACCTTCCAGATATTCTTTAAAAACATTGTCGATCACCTCGTAGGTCAATGGATTGTCCAAATCGAGATGATCCAAACCATATACCTTGCTTCCGACACCCGGTACCGCCTTTGCGAAAGCTAATGAATGGGCAGGCACGTCAATTTCGGGTATAATATTAACACCGTACTGATCGGCTAACTTTTGTAGTTCTATGAACTCCTTTTTTGAGTAGCTACCGTCTTTTGCCGTGAGGTTTGGATAGGTGTCATTCTGAAGGCGAAATGCAGCGTAGGTACTGTCCCAATTGTCGCCAAAGAACCCTTTGAAGCCATTGTCGTTCAGATGAATGTGAAAGTCGTTCATCTTATAATATGACATGAACTTCACATAGTTGCGTAAGAAGCTGAGAGAGAAGAACTTCCTGCCACAGTCCAATACAAAACCACGTACAGCAAACTGGGGATAATCAACGGCAACGCCTTTAGGTATTCTCCGAAACTCTTTGTCCTGTTCGAGTATCTGCAACAAACTACGGGTAGCCCAAAATGCCCCAATAGACTTAGGTGCGGCGATGGTAATAAAGTCTTTTATCGTTAACACATAGCTCTCTTTACCCTTTGCTGTATCAGCAGGATTCAGCGTGAAGTAAATATCCTCCTTTGCAGGTGTACCTGTACGAATGGAAACTTGCTTTGCTGCTCCGCTTTTCTTCAGGTCATCCAAAAAGGTGTTCGCTACAGGAGTCAATTCATTTCTATATGCCGGATCAACGACAAGAACTGTCTTATCGTGCATTATAAATGTTCCTGTATCTCCCTGCCATTCACGTAAAGCGGGGATAACGAAGGGCTGAGGATTCTCTGTCTTCTGCGCTACAGCCGATAACGTAGCAGAGGTAAAACAAACTGCTATTAGCAGTGCATGTCCATGTTTAAAAATCATATTCATAAAGAGGTTAGTTTCCTTTGGTAATTCCATTTTCATTGAAGGCATCTACACGGAAAAAATAGGGTACGTCTTTGTTCAGGCCGGGCAAGTCCAGGGTATTTTTTCCATACAACATCACAGAGTGATAGAGCTTGGTTTTTTCATTTCCAAAATAGATAACATAGCCAGTGGCACCAGGCGATGGTTTCCATTGAATGGTTGCACGGCGAGTATCAGAAGCATCACGTTGCACACTTACCTCTTTCACTGCCTGAGGTGCTTTGCCATTTCCTTTGCCAAAGATTCTGAAGCCAGAAAGCGAGAAAGCCCCATCGGGTACCTGGTGGTTGGTGATTTTTACAAACCGGGCCTTTATGCTTTGCGGTAATACAATATAATCGTGTGTGACATCGACAGTATTAGCCGTTTTATCAGCAATCAGTTTCCATTGTTTACCATCGGAGGAAGCGGCAATGCTGTACTGATATGGTTTTACCGGCATACCTGCTTTCAGGCGCGCCCCTTCGTCGGCAAAGTTTACCTGGATGGCGCGGATAGTGGAAAGCTGTTGTAAATCCATTTGTAACCATTCGCCACTGTTACCGGAAGCAGCACACCACCAACTGCGCGCTTCCTCGTCATTAGCCATAGTAGCCGCATGACCCGGCATTTCGGAAGAAGCGGTCACTGGCTTGTTGTATGACAACAGCATCCAGCCGGTAAACAAGCTTTCTTTTTCGAAATTCATTTTACGATTTACTATTTGCATCGGATAATCGCCAAAGGCAGTATTGCAATGTAATTGTCCATCAGCATCGAAGAATACAGGGAACAGACCGAGACGACGCTCAAACATGTGGCGAACAGAAATTGCCATCGTGGCAATATGCCAGTAGTTACCGTACTTATCCTTAAAAGTACAACCATGCCCGGCACCATTGATAAACCCGCTGGGCTTATAAGAGAACGGACTATTCGGCATATAAGTAAATGGCCCCAAAGGCTTATCGGATACATAAACACCATCACCATATACTTTAAACTCGGTTCCCGGCGCAGCATATTGAAGGTAATATTTCCCGTTATGCTTGTTCATCCAGCTCCCCTCATTCCAGCCATCTTTTCCATTATTATTCAGCTCTCCGTGTTCTTCCCAACCATACTTTTTGAAATTATGCTGTATCAGCACCAGAGGCGAACCAATGGTATCCAGCCGACGCTTAGGATCAAGCTCTATCCCCATGATTGGATCTTTACTGGAGCAACCATAGTAAAAATATACACGGCCATCATCATCTTTAAACAGAGCAGGATCAGTCATGGAAATTGAGAGGGAATTATACACTTTCCAATTATCTTCCAAAGGATTGGTACTGTAGTATATTTTCATCTTTCCCTTTGACGCGATAAAAAAGGCCGTATCATGAATCGTTTCAACTGTAGGGGCATAATCTTCCACAGGAAGCGTCGTGCTTGGCCGATAGACCCAGTTTAACATATCGTCAGAATACCAATACCCTCCGGACTTTGAAGCATACAGAAAGTATTTTCCTTTATAAATATGCATCACTGGATCAGCTGCCTCCCGATAGGCAGGCGAATCATAGCTGAAGCGGTAATTCAAGTTCAATGGATTGCAAAAGCTGCCGGTAGCCTGTTGAGCAGTTGCCTGTTGAGCAGTTGCCAGAATAGCGATTGTGAAAGCAAGAGCCCATAATAGCTTTGTCATAAGTAATTCATTATAGATTTCCCCAATGTTTATTGGGTTCGGGACCCATATCCAGTTCCAGCACATCTCCATTCACAAGGCTGTTGAAATCGATATAGCATTTATTATAGGGACTACCATTTAAGCGGGCCGACTGTATATAGCGATTGGTTGTACTGTTGTGATGAGCAATGATGGTAAACTTCTTCCCTTTAGCATAATGGGCATCTGTTTGTATTTCTACTTTGTCAAATACAGGACTGAAAATTTCGAACCTGTTATCGCCGGGACAGGAAGGATGAAGCCCACTGGCTGCCAACACATACCAGGCCGACATTTGACCAACATCTTCATTTCCGACCAGACCTTCCACGGCATTATGATAAGCTCTCCGGCATATCTCTCTTACCCAATATTGGGTGAGGTATGGAGCCCCCAGTTTATTAAACATGAATGGAGCCAAATGCACAGGCTCATTGGCATGATTGTAATAATCATTCCAGTTCATCCGCTCAGGCGTTAGTTCAAAAAAGCGATTCAATGCCAGGAGCGTCTGTTGCTTACCACCGAGTAAGCCAGCCAAATCATCAACATCATGTGGTACAAACCAGCCCTGCTGTAAAGGATTACATTCAACGCTACCGAAGCCCATAGCCAAGATGCCCTCTTTAGGCATTGGCCTCCAGGCACCATCCTTGTCTTTTGGGCGGAACCAATGGATAGAAGTATCGAAAATGTTGCGGTAGCTCTGCGAGCGCTGCAGGTATAAACCTGCATCTGAAGCAAGGTGTAAACTGTCTGCCAGTTGGGAAAGACACCACTCAAAATAGGCATATTCCAAGGTTAGAGATATTCCCTCAGACTGGCCATTTTTTGTATTACCAAACTTCTCACAGGAATTTTTGGCAACGCGATAAGCCTTTGCCACATCAAAATTCCTGATGCCTTTGTTATATGCATCCACCAATACCGACACAGCAGGATTGCCGATCATACATGCACTATAAGCATTCAGAAACTCCCATTGTTCCAGGTATTGCTTACCACTTTCATCAGCCAGTTCCACCAGCGAATTGACCATGTCATTTACCACGGCAGGATTGATGATGTTTTGCAATGGGAACTGACTTCTAAATACATCCCAACCGCTAAAGATGGTTCGTTTTACAAACTTATCTGTCTGATGCACTTTATTGTCTCCGCCAACATAACGGCCATCAACATCTGTATAACAGCGAGGATCAATCATGGTATGGTATAAGGCAGTATAAAACACATGCTTTTCCTCTTCCGTACCACCTGTTACTTTTACTTTCTCCAAAGCTTTACTCCACAGTTGCCTGGCTTTTTTATGTATGGCATCAAAGTTGAAATCTTTTATTTCAGCCTGCAGGTTTTTCTGTGCACCTTCCATGCTCACAAATGAGATGCCTGTTTTTATCATCACCTGTTCCTTATCACGGGTGGCAAATTCGCTATAAAAGCCGAGGTGCCTGCCCTGCATTTTCTTAGCACCAGGCAACACTTTAGCATTGGCCACTAATTCCTGATAGGCATCGCTTGTTACGTTCTCTCGCTTGCGCCTCATACCATCCGGGATATCTGCTGACCAAACACCAAACTTCTTTAGAGGTTTGCTCAACTCTGCATAGAAATAAACTGTATAGTTGGGATGGCCATCTCCATTGCCCCAGCCCCCACCATCCGGAGTACATTTCATCCAGCCCCTGATGGTTCTATCGTTTACAACCTCCACCATCTGTTCGGTAGAAGTGCCTCCAACTCTTCGTGCCAAATCTACCTGGATGCGAGATTGCTGATCCTTCGGAAAAGTAAACCGCAACATACCACTGTGCGGAGCAGCCGTAGCTTCTGCCTTGATATGATAATCGGTAAGCATAGCTGAATAATAACCGGCACTTGCTTTTTCAGTGGCCTTGTCATAATGTGAACGATAGCCGGCTTTCCCTCCTTCCCTACCTGCATTGGTTTTCAATGGACCAACAGAGGGCATTACAAGGAAATTTCCCAAATCTCCATACCAGCCAACGCCACTCATTTGTGTAAAAGTAAACCCCTCAATGGTTTGGTGTTCATGACTGTACCCACTACCATTATCACCACCGGTAATTGTATTAGGACTTACCTGAACCAAACCAAAGGGCGTAGCTGCACCGGGAAAGGTTTTACCCAATCCCGCTGCATCGCCTGCTTTCATTGCACTGGTGCTGGCACCAATAAAAGGATTAACATAATCAACCGGTAAACGTTGTGCCTGTCCAATACACTGAATAAACATTATTAATACCAATGTTAAAGAACAACGCCTAGATAAGCGAAGAGGGTTTAACAATAGCATTATATATACTTTATTTTAGTTTTTTTTTCAGAAATTATTTCTTTCACTTCATCGTTCACACGCACCTTCACTTTTTGAGGAGTTTTTGAATAGATCCGGTAACTTATCACCTTTCCATCATTCCATTTACAATCAACGGTGTAACCTCCACGAGCTTTTAATCCAGAGAATGATCCACTAGTCCATTCTTTCGGAATGGCAGGCAACAGGTGTATTTCTCCGGCATGGCTTTGCAACAGCATTTCAGGTATTGCACCTGTAATACCAAAGTTTCCATCCGTCTGAAAGGGTGGATGAGTAGTATATAGGTTTCCAGTTGTGTTATAGGTTAACAATCCCCTGATCATCATGCCAGCCTTCTCGCCTTCACCCAAACGCGCCCACATGGCACAACGCCAAGGCCATGACCATGAGCGACGACTATCACCGATTGTTGATTCTACGGTGAAAGGAGTATTTATATTTTTTCCATAGTTGCCGCTCCTGCTGCGCAGTGAAATAATGGCTGCCTGCGCCAGTTCAGGTGTTTTTGTAAGACTAATCTGACGCCCAGGATAAACAGCAAATAAATGAGAGGTGTGCCGATGCTGGTCATTTGGATCATCGCGATCTGTTTGCCACTCCTGCAATTGTCCCCACTTACCGATTTTATTGGGGGCAAGGTGCTGTTGCATGTCGGCCACTTTTGCTTGATATTCGGCATCAACACCCAGCGCTTTTGCAGCTTCCTGGTAATTTTGAAACAAGTCCCAAACCAATTGCTGGTCATGCATGACACCATCTTCTCTTGGGCCATGTTCAGGCGACCATCCATTAGGTACCACCAAGGTTCCATCAGGCAATTTCTTCAAACGATCTTCCCAGTATTGACAGATTTCTTTTAAGATGGGATAAGCTGTTTTTTCCAGGTAGGTTTTATCATTTGTAAAGGCCCAATGCTCAAAAACATGCTGAGCATACCAGGCACTGGCAGGGATATTCCATTCCCAACCATTGCCGCCAAAAATGCTTTGACTGGTGCGTGCAGTCCACCCACGGGTATTGGCACCAAATGCTTTACGGGTAGCAATGCGGCAAGGCTCTTGTGCTGCAACAATAAAATCTATTAAGGGAATATGGCATTCTGAAAGATTGGTAGATTCTGCCCCCCAATAATTCATCTGTACGTTGATATTGTTATGATAATCACTTGCCCATGGGGGGGTGTTGCTATTGTTCCATAAACCTTGCAAATTAGCGGGTAAACCACCTGGGCGGGAAGAACCAACCAACAGATAACGACCATACTGAAACATCATTTCTTCCAGGTCGGGATCAGCGCCGCCTGCTGCATATTTCTTTAAGCGTATATCCGTAGGCATGGCAAGTAATGAGTCGGCTGTCTTTCCAATATCAATGGAAGCAGCAGCGGTTAAATGGGTTATATCATTTAAGTGGCGACTTAATAATTTTTTATAGCTTAATTGCTGTGCAGCAGCCTGTTCTCTTTCAATCAGTGGCATAGGATCTGCACCCCGCCAGCCAGCATTGTAATCGGGTTTATAATTGGTACGGGCGTCCAGGTAAATTGTGAAGGAGTTGCAATTTTCAAAGACAAGGTTGTTCCCTACCACATTAATAAAGCCGCCTTCATTCACCAACTGAAGTTTGGCAGCATATTTTAATAAGTTTGGCATTACGCCTGAAAAGGTCAGCGCGTAATTTTGGGCAACAATCGCTGCTCCCTGGGCCGATGTCATAGAAATCTTTCCGGACAAAGTACCTTTTTTATTGGCCGTATATCTAAAAACAAGCACCTGATCGGGGTAGCTGGCAAAGGCTTCCCTATGGATCTTGATACCGTTGCTTTCAAAGGTAGTGGTATGAATGCCGGTGATGATGTCTAAAGAGCGTTGATAAGACTTCGCTTCACCTACATTATTAAAATCAATAAAGATATCTCCAAAGTTGCGATAGGAACCAAATCCACGGTCTCCGGTTGAATACCCTCCATCCCAATTGTTATCGCCCGACCAGAGGCTTTGTTCATTAAACTGAATGTGTTCCTTGTTCATCTCACCAAACAACATGGCTCCCATCCTTCCATTTCCAATCGGCAATGCTTCGGTATCCCAGGACTTTGCAGGTTGCGCATACCATAACTTCATTTCATTTCCGTTACCAGCATTAGCTATCATTGAGCCAAACAGTAACCAAAGCATCACTGATGCAGTTCCTATTCTTTTTATCATTTTAAATTGATTCATAAACAAGCTTTAAGAAGCCTCCCTATAAAAAGTTTCATGTACAAGAAGGCATTTTCAGAACTATAATAAAGGTTTTATCATTAACTCTTCACCTACCAATGTAGGCAGACTGACCTGGGCACCACTTGTTTTCAAAGTAGATCTTTTATTACTTTTTATCTGCAATACCTTGCCTGGCCATGGATTCTGCAATACAAGGCTATACCCTTTTTCACTAAGGATCTTTACATACCCAACCGATCTGTTTTTCAATACTGAAGACACGAGGAAAGCGCCATCACACCTGATATTTGAAAAGGATGCATTGCTTTCTTTCGGCCACACTTCAAAAACCCGCAACACATTCTGATTGGACATACACAGCATTTCATTGATCGTGTTTGGAACGGTGCTACAATTTTCGATACCATGAGGATTATTGAGCTGAAATCCGTTGGGATAGGTATGCAAACTGTAATCATGAAGCTTTTTCAAAATTGTATCTGCATTATAACCGATCCTAACTGCTGCAGGAAAAAAGCTATTGGAGCCATTATTATCCTGCCAACGATTCATTTCACTAATTGTATTGGAAGCTATTTCTAAAAGCTTAGGATCGCTGTTCAACCCGATCTGTCCTGCAGGATAAATGTGTTGAATGCCCAGTGTATTATCTTGCCACCAATCCGTACCTTTTTCGCTGTACCTGAAAACAGTTTTTCCATTCCGCACCTGCATCGTATAGTTCGCAACATGATCTGATTTTTCCTGCCAATCACCTCTCAAATCACTATCAACACCCAATAAGACACTCATATCAATTGCCGTTTTCAATACCATAGGAACCAACCCCAATGAAAGAATAGAATTTAGTGTGCCGTGTGTGCCTTCATGTACAGCATCGTTTTCAATAATATAACGGTCATTATCTTTTTTCAAATAATGTTGCCAAAAAATGGCCGTGGCCTTAACATAAGGATAGACCCGTTGAGTAAACGTTTTATCGTATGTTCTGTAAAATTTCATTGACAAAACAGTTGCACAATAGGCTGTATTGCTTTTTTGCCCCAAAAACAATGCATTATCTGCATTTGTCCGAACAGTTTCAATACCTAAAGGCCCAATACCTACAGGATACAATATTCCGTCAGGAATTGAAGTAAGCTTTGAGGAATAAAACTTACCCCTTTGCATATAATCAATCAAGGGAGTTTCATAGGGCACCGTCTGCTCTAAGTGATTGGATGAAAACAATGCATAAAAGGGGGCACTGTAATTATAATTGAGGTGGTAATCACCATTCCATGCCGGAATTTCCTTTGTCACCCAACCAAAAATTCCCGGAGGAAATTTAGGATCACGGCTGCATGATGCCATGTTGTATTGTGATTTATAGTACTGGCTTCCGATCACCGAATCTTCGATATCCACAAAACTTTCATTCCAATATCTGCTCCACCAGGCCAAATGATCTTTACGGACTTTAGCAATAATTGGCAGTGTGGCCTTTCCTACTTGTTGTTGCACCTCCTTTAAGCAATCAGGTGATTTAAAATTGCTTGTCAAAGCGCACACGATCGTAACTTTTTGTCCCGGAGCAACAGAAAACTCTCCTGAAGAATGTCCCAATATTTTAACAGCTGCAACTGCCGTTGTTTTAATATCCACATCTTTTTCAAACCCACGTTGTATCCATTGCAATCCATCCTTGATGCCATCTGCCAATGTATCTGGAAACTTATGACCCTTGGTTTTAAAAACCTCCAACAATGCATTTCCCTTAACGATCGTTTTGCCTTTATTAGAAATATCAATCAATACCCAATCTTTTTCAGCAGCCACTATCGATTGAATTTCTACTGCTGTATTTCCTTTGCTGAATTTGGAGATTGTAGTAGCATTGTATAATTGCTGTTCGATGCGGTAAGAAGCACCTGTTAATTCCGGAATTTGGATTTTAAGGTTGCCCAACACGGCAGGAAAAGCATTGTCATAACCTGATTTCAAACGCCAGAAATCATTACGGGCCAGGTGATAATTTTGCAATTCCGGTTGACCGGATATGACTACTTCCGTAGAACCATTGCCCAGCAGGGGCCCATCAACCGATACCGATCCAGGTGTTTTTGCAGGAGGCGCAGTAAACACATTTTGAAATTTACCGACAGCTTGTTTTGCCGATTTAATTTGAGCATGAAGATTGCCAGACATAAACAGTGATCCACAAGCACAAATCAAGCTCAGTGTTCTTTTCATACAATTCATTTGCATTGCTAATTCATGAGTTTCACATCCAGGTCTGTTTTCAAATCTTTTTCTGTCATTTTTGAAGTAATGATCACAGGCTGTCCAGCTGCATCAAAACTGTTTTTATTAATGACCACATTTTTACAAGCGGTTAAATTGATGGAAGGCTTGCTGTTTCCACTTCCCAGGAAATTAGTGAACATTATTTTATTGCCTGAAAATTCAAGATTGTCCACACTGCGCGCAGACAATACAGCATCTTTATATACTTTAAAAGTGTTGTCAATAATCCGAATATTACGATGGACAAAATTGCCTGCCATTAATTCATGGTTTTCGGGAGCGATGTTGATAGCCCCACCTGAATTATTGCCACAATCTTCAAATGTATTATAACGTATGGTAACATCCTGAACAGAACCTGACTCAAACCAGCTTGAAGCATCATCTGCAATCAAGATAGGATACATACCCGTGCGGTGAAAAACATTATTTTCAATTATTACTTTTCTGGAGGTAGTCAATAACAAGCCTCGGGTATTGGTCCGTTCAAAACGGCTATTACGAATCACTACTTCAGGCGTCCAGGTTAGGTTTTCAATGCAAAGACCAGTGCTTGCAAAAGAGGGTAATTCGCCAACTACTTCTAATTCCATTTCCCGCCTGTTCAGGAGTTTAGCTGCTTTTAATTTTGCTTTTCCTAGCGGCATGAGTGTTTTCGGGTTGATAAAAGCGATGCTATCGCCGGCAAAAAAAGCTTCGAAGCCATAGGTCTGATTGTGCATGAAGCGAACCTTGATCTTTTTGGCTTCATCGATAGCGGTTATTTGCAAATGGGTACCATGCACATTCACCGGGTCGTCGTGTGAGCCAGATGTGAGGCAACTATCAATTTTCACCAATCCCCTGCATCCTGAGAAATGGAAGCAATCTGCAAAGGAAGAAATGATCCTGCCACTGTTTTCCCGGGGCGCCACAGCCACTTTCAGTAATGAAATATTTTCTGAAAACTGGGACACAATTCCCAGTCCATGCATAAAATACATTTTTACATTTTCCAATTCAATATTCCTGCTACGGGAAATGAATGCACCACAATTATCGCGATAAGGGTCTCTGAAAGTGAGCACATCGCCAGGGCGAAAATTAGTTTTTGCAAACTTCCCTTCAAACCTTACCTGAAAAGGGGTCGTTTCAACAGCCTTGCTTGCCAGGAATGGTGCGAAGTTGCTATACCGCATGATTTCCCTGGAGGGGTCGAACACAATCGTATGATAATTCCTAACCTTCCAACCCTCGCCATAAAAACTAATCCGCCCACTGTCAATTGCATACTTTGAATCCTGGTGAATCACAGTTTCGATGGCAGTATCCGATACTGATTTAATCGTTAACTCTGAAATGGTAGGTCTTTCATAATCGAACCTGATATTCTTTACCTTCATGTTCACACTATTGAGTATGGCAAACGAAACCATTTTGCCATGCAAAACCACCAAGGTATTGTTTCCATCGAGCGTAATGTTATTGCAGCCCTCAAATGGGAAAGCAATGCTCTTTATCTTGGGCAGGGTGTCATTTTCGGTAGAGTTGGAAATATACAACTCACGCTTAACTGCATTGTCAGGCCAGATATCAATACGGCCACCAGGCAAAACCAGGATAGCCTTTCCTGTTTTCTTACAAGCCTCGATGGCTTTACGGATTCCGGGCCCTGCATCTTTTGGGCTATTCGCTTTTACGCCAAAGTCAGCAGCGTTGATAATTTTTTGAGCAAAAGCCCCGGTTTGTAATCCTACTAATCCAAGGCAGGCTAATAAGAGATGTTGTATTTTCAAAGTGGTTTTAATTTAATATTTTTTTACTTTTCGACTTCCAATACAGGCATTTTAGCTGCCTCTTTTGAAGTAAGCAAAAGTACTTGCTGCAAAGTCATTGAATAGGAACCTCCGGCAGGTATAGACGCATAATTTTTTCCCATTTGATTTTCCCAATTTGCCGAATAACAAAGCCAGAAAGAACGTCCATCGGGACTAATGAATTTGCTAGGGATATTCAAAAAGTAAGCTTGTGTTCCAAAATTTTTCATGTAGGTCACCATCTTCCACGGACCGGTAATGTTGTTTGATTCAAGAATGTAAGAATCGTACATACTCTGCGTATTCCCGCCATTGGTAACGCACATCAAATATTTTTTCAACGGTTTATTATATGTAATCGTTGCGCCGCCGCAAGTATTGTTCCAATCAAGAATTGGTTTTGCTTGCGATAAATCATTTGTCCAAATGTCATTTCCTGTGGCTGTGCGACCTCCGAAATATTCATATGCTTTCACATCGTTAACTGTTTCGGGTGAAGGCGTAACCCGGCATAGATAAATTTGATCGCCTGTAATCCAACTAAGGTTTGCTTTACGGTCTTCCTGATCTTTTTGTAATGAACCATGTGCTACCATGTACATTTTGCCATCGGGAGTGTTTTCCATATTTTTTCCAAAGTCCACTACATGCGGTACTCCAAATTTAATTGGTCCATTCAATGCTGTCGGCTCAGGAAAAAGCCCTTTCTCCGGTTTACAAGAAAGCGGTGAAACTATCCAGGTCTTGCCATTATCTTTTGAAATATGAAAACCTGCAAATGGACCACAGATAGGCCAATTGAGCCCATAAGAAGCATTATTTAATGCATACGTTCCTATATACCAAATTCCATCTTTGTACAGAGAAGCGCAGGGATAACGTCCTCCATAGGGTGCAGGATTTCCTGCAATAAGGCCAGGCTCAGTAATGGTAAGATGCATTGGGTCGTCACCTGTAATTATAGCATGTCCAACAACAGCTGCTTTGCCTCCGGAAAAAGCTTTCACAGTTACTTCCTTTCCATTAATATCTAAGCCCGTAACGTTTCCATCAGTAAAAGGCGAGTATAGCCGACCATCAGATCCCCACGACGGATACCATGTATCTGCATTACTATAAGACGTATAACGTCCGGTAAAAGCAAGTCCTGCAAGTTTTTTTGACTTGTCTATCGGACAATTCGCAGGCACTTGTGATGGCCAAACTTTTGCTTCCTGAACCCTTCTATTTTGGCCAAGAGCTGCTATAAAGCCAAGCACTAATGCAAAAAATAAACTGACAATTCTCATCTGCATATTTTTATTTCGGTAATAAACCATTCTTCGTAATTATTTCCTGGATCGTTCCTTGCTTTAACTTAGTTAACTTACATAAGTCGAATTGTTGCGCCTAATGCATCAAGACCTATTGATTGGCAAACACCTAACCTTTGCTGCAAATTCGTCTTTTCTATATCCCATTTCAGCATATTATCAGCGCTCCCCCATTGATTTTTAAATTGCTGTATGTACAATTTATCGTTTTCAACATTTGTATATTCGGGCTTGAACTGGTTGTTTGAAGCATCACGTGTTTGCCATATAGCGTTTGCAGTTTCTTTAATGTTATTTTTAAAATCAATACCCGTAGTTCTTTTATTAAGTGTTCCCAGGTACCGCATCATAATACCACGGCCCGCCAGGTAATCGCTACCAAACTCAGGGCCCATATTTGCTACTAAAGGTGCTTCGCGAATGATATTATCCTTCTCACTAATCAAGGTTGTTTTTATTCCTTTTGCAATCAGTGATATATAGGTATTTACTTTATCAGCAAAAGCCTTTACGTTAAAATCCGCTTCTTTTTTATTTTTCGCTAACCAATCAGCAATATTGTTTTTGATGGCCAGCATATCGGTAAGTGCCGCCAGTAACATTCCCTGATCGCCTGTCCATACCCATCCTTTGTACCAGGTTGGATGCGTAATATCCGTATAACCGGACCCATCAAAAAAAGCAGTTGGCCGTTCCTGTACCAGTGCACCACCAGAAGTGGTTTTCTTTAGATATTCATATTGCTTCAATTGAAACCAGCTGTCAAACCAGATCCACTGGTTATATGCTGTTTCAAGGTATTTTTCATTGTCTCCGATTTTTTCTGCAAGCGTCAGGCGATAAATGCGTGTAGAGAGTAAAAAAAACAAAACATTGGTTACTGTGTTTTTTACGCCTTTGTGAATGCCTTTGGCATCTCCATTACTGCAACCATGAGGCACCGGTTTTGCTGTTGTCGAAAAATCATAAGCATGATCTTTCATCTGTTTCCAGCACAAATCGGAGGAAAGCTGCCGGTATTTATCCGCTAATTCCGTATAACCTGTGCGCAGCAAATGTTTTCTTGCATTAAGCCCCATTAACCCCCACCAGCCAAAATCATCTGCCCAGAAACCACTGGGGTCAAAGCTTTTGAAATAGGCCATGTTTTTTTCGAGCATCACGTTTACCTTCTGCTGCATCGATTTTATTTCCGTATCATCCGGCCATCTTTGCTGCGCTGCATCTGTAAAGTTGAGACATGCATCGAAAGTGTTACCTCTTCTCCAGAAGTCATTAAATTCCCAAATGGTTTCAAATCTGTTAAAGGCTGTTATGCACCTCATCTTTAGATCGTCGACATCATCATGGTTTTCTTCTCCTAAGCCAATACTGCCCAAAGCTTTTACACAGGGGAAAAAAACGGCAAAACTTCCTGCCGTTTTTACAAAACTTCTTCTTTTCATGGGCCCTTTAATTAAGCCTTTTTATTTAATATTCTGATGAGTAACTAACGCTGTTTTTGACGGCTGTAACGACGATACCTTACCGTTTTTATTAACCAATACTCTTATGTTTTCACCTGCTTTCACAGAAACTTTAGGCCAGTTCAGGAATTCAGTATATCCCATTGGTTTAGCAGCATTCTTACTGTTTTCAACAAACAATGAAACTGAGGCATCGTAGGTAGTTTTATTCTCAATGACAAGGACCAGCCCTGCATCATCGGATTTTACAATTTTTGCCTCTACATGGTCAAAAACACGCAAAGTTTTCTTGTCTGTTTGCAGATAAATGCCAGGCAGCTCTAATGCCATCAGCACTCCATTGGTTTCTGTCCAGGAGTTGCGTGTATTGATAAAATTACCAATGGCGCCTTTTCCTTCTGCATCGCTGAGCTGAATGCGCTCCATACTGCTACCCACCAGGTTATTGGTTGTAATATGGTCGGGGGGCATATTTACAGCCTCCGTCTGTGCATGCTGAATATCCCTGATCAGGTCAGCATACAGAGGATTGCCCGTGGCACGATACAGTTTAAACAGATAATCAGCAGAGGAGGTACATACCCCTGGTGCTGCGTGCTTGTTTTGAATACTGGCCCAAACCGCTCCAGCCATGTGAGATCCAAGCTTTCCAATCTGGCTATTGGCCGGAAACTCAGGATCATAAGAGATGGTCCAGGTTGCACACAAGGCTGCCTGTACTTCAGCCTTTTTCAACCAGCTTTTGTCGCCAGTATAATGATACAATGCCATCAGCGATTCCAGGAATCCAAATGATGATTCTGCATCGGCATCCATTGAAATATCGCCACAATGGCCACCAGTAAGACCTTGCTTTACAACATCACGGTTGTAGTAATAATTGGCAGCCTCTTTAGCCACTTGCAGCCACTCCTTGTTTTTGAAATAGCCTGAAGCAAGGGCTAAGCCTGCCGGCGCGATAGCACCTGCCGTGGAATTAAAAACAGCCACTTCCCCTGTCTCGGGTATAATATACTGGCCAAACTCACCGTGTTGCTTCCACGTACGGGTAAAAGCCGCTGCTAGCTTTTTAGCAGACTCTTCCCATTCGGGCTTTATCATAGAGCCATATCCCTGTGCACGGAACAGCATAAGGTGCTTCATCATCCATAACAACGCATCGCAGTTTTTACGCACCATTGCCTGAAGAGCAGGAAAGGCAGGGCTCATCTTTTCAGGTCTGATTTGACCTTCAGCAGTCATACCGCCATAAAAGAATCCGCTCTTACCCTGCAATTTGGAAACCACAAAGTCTATTTCCTGTGCCACACGATTGCGTTCCTTTTCATTATTAAGAGCAAGCATGGGATAAGTGTTCATCATTCCGGCTACCCAGCCTAACTGGAAGTGATTGTTGTTCTCCATGCGATAGTAGCTACCAGCCGGCACTGTAATAAAATTACCACTGTTAATAGCAGTTGTCACCTCTACCTGCTTGCTCATTGGCAGGATATTACGAGGCTGATTGGGGCCCAGGAAATCCTTTCTCACCTTCATAAAAGCAGTCAGCAGGTCGGGAATACTCTTTGCATCAAAAACATATAACCTGAAATGTAAAGCCATCTCATCGCCGGCTTTCCAGTTGGGAGCTTTGTCGCCACTGGGATGAAAATCACCAAACCCGGTAGCCAGTTTGCGCATGGCTGGTACAGAAATGGAGAAACGGCAACTGTCCTGCGCCGCATTTTCAGCGATTGTCAGGCCGTGATTACCAAATTTAGACCGCTGATCTGTTACTACAATAAAACCCTTTTGAGCAGCTGGGGAATAGAAACACATTGCCGGAGTAGCCGTATTACCTGTTTGCAATTCAACCAGGGATGCTTTTCCGGTCTCTATTGAAAGCCTGGGGTTATTGGAGATTGTAAGCGGCACTGAAGGGTTATAATACATATCCTTAGGATAATCAGGATTATAACCATAGCCAATGGCTTTGTAACGATTGCCATTATAGATGCTCGCAGGAACCATTACATAGTTATCGCGCGTCCAGTTACTAAAATCAAACGAAACAGTGACTGCCGTTGCATTGGCGGTGCCAGTTTGCAATTTATAAGCAGCAGTAACATCTATTGCTTCAGGGTGACCAGACACCGATGCAGTTTGCAGTTGCAGTTGCCAATTTCCTGTATTCGTTTGCAAGCTGCCCTGTTGAAACAACTGTTCAGCCACCAGGTTGGTTCCTTCATATTGTTTTGTGGAAAGCCGCATGCTACCGCTTAATGACTTCAGCATTTTCTGCACCGTGATATCATTTGCTGATTGCGCATTCAATTTTGGTTGCAGGGAGCCTGTTATCAACAATAACAAACCCCATTTTATGATACTTGTTCTCATTTTAAAATATTCAATATTATTTATGATTTTTTCAGATCTACTTTATCATCAAGGTCCCCCAGCTCACTTTGGATACACCTTCAAGCTTAACAGCAGGTTGTCCCCCTCCAACGCTGATCAGCAAAGCTCCTGCTGGCTGGTACATTTCCCCCTTGTCATTTACAAGTGACAGTTGCTCCGGAGTCAATACAAAGCGGATTTTGCGAGATTCGCCCTTTTTCAAGGCAATTCGCTGGAATCCTTTCAAGGCTCTAATAGGAGCTTTTCCTTTTGCATTCAGGTAAGCGATATACAACTGTACCACTTCTTCTCCGTCCCTATTTCCAGAATTTTTAACTTCAGTTTCTACTGTAATAGAAGATCCCCTCGTTGCTATTTTTGGCATCCTGAGTGGAGCGTAGTTGAAGGAAGTGTAACTCAAGCCATATCCAAAAGGATATAATACAGCGCCCTTAAAATAGCGGTAGGTATGGCCCTGCATGTTATAATCTTTAAAACCGGGCAGGCCTTCATCACTCTTATAGAATGTTACAGGCAAACGACCAGCAGGATTATAATCACCAAACAGCACATCGGCTACAGCGGTTCCCCCGCTTTGTCCACCATACCATGCATTTAAGATGGCTGGTATATTTTCCTGTTCCCAAGGAGTAGCAATGGCACTTCCCGTAAGCATGACAAACACAACCGGCTTGCCCGTAGCTTTTAATTGTTTCAGCAATTCAGTTTGAACAGAAGGTAACATAACAGTAGTACGGTCTCCACCATCAAAGCCCTGCACATTCACCGGCATTTGCTCGCCTTCCAATTCAGGAGAAATACCACCCACAAAAACTATCACATCTGCATTAGCAGCCCTATTTGCAATAGAACCTAAATCGGCTTTCTGATAAGTACCTTTTTGCATGCGTATCCTGGCGGCATCTTCATTTTGCCAGTATTCCAACACCATTTTATAGGTTTTACCTTTTTGGGCTTTCCATTTAAAAGTCCGTATTCCTGGCTGGGCGTTCCAATCTTTCAGCACCAAGCTATCATTCATAAATATCCTATATCCTTCATCACCCTCCATTTGCCAGGTATAAGTGGAATCCTTAGCGGAAGTAAAACTTGTAGCAAAGCGGATCGAAAAATGACGGGAATTTACACCTGGGGCAGGAAGTTGTCCTTCGGGATAGATAAAGTTGATATCTGATACAACAGTTTGATAGACCGGAGCACCTTCCAAATTCTCATTATTGAAGTAAGATGCCTGTATGCCTTGTTTGTTGTTGTATGAATAAAATGCGGCATCATTGTCGGGCGTAAAAAGAATATCGCTGGCATAGTTAACACCAGGTTCATAAATGATCTCTGTTTGAGCACCAACTTTATCCCTTATTCCATCGAGCACAGAAACAATACGTGAAGGGAAACCGTTGTAATTGCCCAGCATAGCCAATCTATTGTCGGCATTAGGCCCTACCACCGCAATACGTTTCAAGTTCTTGCTGAGTGGTAATAATTGGTTTTGGTTTTTCAACAACACTATAGACTGTTGCGCCAGCTTCAATGCATGCTCTTTGTGCTCTGGCGCTTCCAGCGTACTTGCAGGCACCTGTGCATATTTGACTTTCGAAGGAGCATCAAACATTCCCAAACGGTAACGTATGGTAAATAATCGACTCAGTGATACATTCAATTGTGTTTCACTGATAATTCCTCTCTTCACCGCATCAACCAGAGATCTGTAAACCGAAGTTCCACATTCCACATCGGTGCCATGAAATACTGCATCGGCAGCAGCAGAAGCGACATCCTTGTGCGTCTTATGGTTTTTTACGAAATCATCGATTGCCCAGCAATCACTTGTCACATAGCCTGTAAATTTCCATTGATTCCGTAAAATATCATTCATCAGCAAATCGTTGGCACAGCAGGGTTGCGAGTTGAGTGCGTTGTAAGCGCACATGACTCCAGCGACCTTTGCATTCACTACCAATTCTTTGAAAGCCGGCAAATAAGTATCCCACAAATCATAAGTATCGGGATTAATGTTATCTGTATGCCGTGTAGGTTCCGGGCCGCTGTGTACAGCATAATGTTTGGCACAGGCTGCGGCCAGTAAATAGGTTGGATCATCACCCTGCAAGCCTCTTACAAACGCAGCACCCAACTTGGCTGTCAGGAAAGGATCTTCACCGTAAGTTTCCTGCCCCCTGCCCCAACGTGGATCACGAAAGATGTTGATATTAGGCGTCCAGTAGGTAAGACCTTTGTAACGGTCTTTGGTTTTACCTTCTGCCACAGCCAAATTATTGATCGCCCTTCCTTCCAAACCGGAATAGCGAGCCATTAATTTCAGCGAACTGGTATCCCAGGTAGCAGCCATACCAATGGCCTGGGGGTAGACCGTTGTTTTGTAGGGAGTGCGGGCCACCCCGTGCAATATTTCATTCCACCATTCATAAGCTGGTATACCCAAACGAGGAATTGCTGGTGCCGCGTTCAGCATTTGTCCTACTTTTTCTTCCAGTGTGAGCCTGCTCACCAGGTCATTGACACGCTGTTCCATGGGCAAAGCCTCATTCCACATTGGATATTGTTTGAAATCCTGGGCGTGCAGCAGCGTACTAAAGCAGGTAATCATTACACATAATAACTTCCTCATATCAGCAATTTGATCTGTCATATTAATTTTAATTGAGATGACAAAATGATAAAAAAGTCATCGCAGTAAAATTACCAACTACACCTCCAATAAATGTTATTGAAAATTGACACATACTGATGCAATATTTGCATGCTGCTGCTGATCTTGACCTACTCAACTTACATCAAATTGCTTTTTTACGGAATATGATTATTCATCTTCCAGGTTAATATTCCAATTGTGCTTTAAAAAGCCATTTCTACTACATAATCCATTTCATCTGGCTTTTTATCCAGCACCAACAGCACTCCATCTTTGCTTTGCGTAAACCTCACCGGCTTTTTATCAATAAAAACTTTGGCCGATTTTATTTTTTTATCTGTTATCGGAAGAAACAGCGCCTGATCCTGCAAATCGAGTATGTGTATAAACAGGCGGTTCTCCTTCTGCGTGGTAACGCCCCATTTGTGCTGACTAACCATGCCGCCGCGGGTATCGTAAATAGTTTCGCCATATTGATTTAGCCAGTCGCCCATTGCTTTATAACGCTGCACGGCAATATCGGGGAATGTGCCGTTGGGTCTTGGTCCTACATTCAGCAATAGATTGGCATTGTTACCCGCTGCTTTTACTAAATATTGCACCAGTTCTTTTTCAGACTTGTACTTATTATCGGTGATGTTATAACCCCATGATGTATTCATGGTTTCGCAGGTTTCCAATGGCAACGCTCCTATTTCCGCATCTTTAGAGAAACCCGATGTATTGTAGCCGGGCAGGTCCCTTTCAAATGGTTGTGCATCTTCTCCTTCAATGGGAGCCAAATGATGGTTATTCAAAATCAGGCACCCTGGCTGAAGCGAATGGATCAGCGAATAAATCTCATCAAATTTCCAGTTAAAATCTTTTGGTTTATCCCATTTGCCATCAAACCAGATAGCGCCTATCTCACCATAATTAGTCAGCAACTCACGAAGCTGGTTCAGCATAAATTGATGATAGGTTTCCCATTTTGCTTTCCTGGTTTCTTCGGTTTTGGTAATAAAAGCGCCATTGGGATTATAATCAGGCCTTCCCCAATCCAACAGTGAGTAATAAAAATGCAATTTGATGCCTTGTTTATGGCATTCATCTGCCAGTTCTTTCAGCACATCCCGTTTGAAGGGCGCAGCCTTCATAATACTATAATCGGAATATTTTGTATCAAACATGGAAAAGCCATCGTGGTGGCGGGAGGTGATGCAGATATATTTAGCGCCTGCAGCTTTAATATTGGCCACCCATTCCGCAGCATTGAATTTTGATGGATAGAAACCTCCGGCTAATTTGCTGTATTCATTGTAATTAATTTTTTTAATATTCATCACCCATTCTCCATCAGCCATCATGCTGTAAATGCCCCAGTGGATGAATACACCGAATTTATTGTCTTGAAAAATTGCCCTGTTTTTTAAGTTTTCAGGGGTTGGCGAATACCCTTTTTGGGCGAATGCTACAGAAGATAGTACGAATAATACTACGATAAAAAAGGCTTTTTTATTCATTATCTATGATTTCAAATAAATTATCAATCGAATGAAAGTACTTTTTAATTGCCGTCATTAAAAATGGGCGGCGCTGGCGAAGGGAATATTTTGAAATTGAAAAATGGTGGTTGTTTTATACAATTCACCGGGACGTAAAATCACATTGGGAAAATGAGCATGGTTGGGAGCATCGGGGAAAGCCTGTGTTTCCAATGCAATGCTGCTATGCTGCTGATAGGCTTTTCCCTGCTGGCCGGTCAGCGTACCATCCCACCAGTTTGCCGTGTACAGATGAACGCCGGGGCTGTTTGTATAAACTTTTAACACCCGCCCGGATGGAGGATCTGACAGCGCTGCAGCGCAAACCAAATTTCCGTCTTGTGTGTTCAATACAAAATCATGGTCATACCCTTTATCTTCTGCAAGCTGCCCGATATGATCTCCGATACTTTTGGGAGTTATAAAATCAAAAACCGTATGCTTCACCGGGGCGATCTCTCCCGAAGGGATGTTATTTGAATTTTTAACAAGATAGTTGTCAGCAAAAATCTGCAACTGGTGATTATAAATGGTTTCATCTTCAAAACCGGAAAGATTAAAATAAGTGTGATTGGTAAGATTCACAATTGTAGGCATATCCGTTCCGGCAAAGAAGGAAATACAAAGTCCATTATTATCCAGTAAATATTTCACCGTTACTTCCAGGTTTCCCGGATAACCTTCTTCCCCATCCTTACTCAAACAAAATAACTCGACACCAACTTTATCGTTTTCGTTGATGATCGTTTTTATATCCCAAAGTTTTCTGTGAAAACCTCCCTGTCCTCCATGCAGGTGATTCACTCCGTCGTTAATTGGTAATTGATACTCTTTACCGTCAAGATGAAATTTTCCATATGCAATGCGGTTGGCAAATCTGCCAACGGTACAGCCGAGGTAAGGATGGTTGTTGAGATAAGGCTGAAGCGAGGAAAATCCGGCAACAATATTTTTTTTGTTCCCAGAAACGTCAGGCGAGTCAATAGAAACAATCGTTGCACCGTAATTGGTAATGGCCACATCAACAATGCCATTGCTCATATTGATAAGCGAGGCATTTCCTTCATTCGTGTTTCCAAAATCTATAACGTCAATACTAAATTCAAGCATGAGTAAAGAATATTAAAGCTTGTTTCTTTTTATAAGAAAATCAATAAACGAATGAATACCAAACTCCCACCTGGGAATCTGATCGCAAGTATTTACCCAATTAATTAATTGACCCAGCTTTTCAGATGCTATGATTACCTGGTCGCCGATTTTATGCGTAAAGCCTTTTCCATCTGCATCACGATTTTCGGTTGGGGCGAACATGGTTCCCAGAAAAAGGACCAATCCGTCGGGGTATTGGTGATTTTTGCCAATAACCTGTGCTGTTAAATTCTCGGGCGACCTGCTTATTTCATTCATTTTGTTTGCCCCGGAAGAACTAAACCCGTCTTCTCCTGTAATCGTGAGTTCAACTTCGCAATTTTTCACATCGTCGATAGAAAAGGTTTTATCAAACAATCTAAACAAGGGCCCTATTGAACAGGAGCCATTTTGATCTTTGGCCTCTCCAAGCAACAAAGCGCTGCGCCCTTCATAATCTCTCAGGTTCACATCGTTTCCTAAAGTGGCACCTACAATTTTTCCCTTTGAAGAAATAGCCAACACTATTTCCGGCTCAGGATTATTCCACACTGAATCCTTTAGAACGCCCACTTGTGCACCAAATCCTACCGCAGACATAGGCTGGCTTTTAGTAAAGACTTCTGCATCTTTGCCTATTCCCACCTCAAGATATTGCGACCAGATACCTTCTTCCTGGAACCGTTTTTTTAATATTTCTGTTTCAGGTGAGCCGGGAACAGTTTTACTTAAATCATTTCCCAGTGTTTCATAAATAGTTTGTCGAACCTGGTCTGCTTTTTTTGCATTCCCCCTCGCCTTTTCTTCAATAACCCGTTCCAATAAGCTTTTTACAAAAGTTACACCGCAGGCTTTTACCGATTGTAAATCGTTGGGAGCAATGAAGCAGGGCAACGAGTTGTCCCGATTGGAGAAAAGGGAATTTTTAAGAATGTCCTTTAATTCACCGATCACAGGTAGCGCATCAAGTTGTATCATCATTTCGGCAACGTTATCTGTATTGATCAATTCACTGGTGGAATTAAAATGTGCAGACAGGTCGTAAACTTTTCCGTTGGCTACTTTTACAACATGGGGACCGGCAATTCCATTATATGCCAGTGCTGCAGGCACCATACATCTGCCAATCCATGTTCCTTCGCTGGCCTGATTGGGAATGATTTGGTTTATATCTATTGTTTCCTGTTTCATCTTTCGTATTTATAATTTCAGTTACAAGGTGTTCAGTTTATATTTTGGAAGTAGAATATTTACCGTTCACTAAACGCATGATGCCTCTTGGGTTTTCATTTTTCAAACCTTCGGGAAGATGTCCCTGGGGAGCATTCTGGTAACTCACCACTTTGCAGAACCGTTTGATGGCAGCCGTTCCAACAGAAGTGGCGGCAGCAAAGGTGGATGATGGATAAGGGCCGCCGTGATGCATGGACGGACATACTTCTACTCCTGTAGGGAAGCCATTGTAAATTATGCGCCCCACTTTTTCTTCAAGAATTGATTTTAGTTTTTCGGCTTCCTCATCATTGTCTGTATGGATGGTGCCTGTTAAATGGCCACCCAACTGACTGGCAGCTTTTGTCATTTCATCCATATCCTTACATTCGATGATTAAAGCCGCCGGGCCAAATACTTCTTCTTCCAATTCAGGATTCTTTATAAAATCTGTTGCACTTACGGTAAATAAATATCCACCTCCGACAGTGTTTCCTGTGAGCTTTAACAGTTCACTTTTATTGCTATACGCAGTTAATTTTTGCTGTAAGCCTGTTTTGATATTAGCATTCAGCAAAACGGCATCGGGAATCTGTTCAAGCGCTGCAACAAGCTTACCCTTGAAGGCTTCCGTATCTGCTGATGTGAGCATAAATACAAGGCCTGGCTTTGTGCAAAACTGGCCAGTTCCGAGCGTTATGGAACCAGCAAGTCCGTTGGCTATTTCGGATGTCCTGTTCTTGACGGCATTGGCTAATATAAATAAGGGATTGGCGCTGCCCATCTCGGCAAATACAGGTATTGGTTTGGGCCGGGATGAAGCCTGATCAAAAAGCGTTCTGCCTACGTGGGTGCTACCGGTAAATCCTACCGCTTCTATTTTTGGATGTTTTACCAGTTCGTTGCTTACCAACGGGTCTGCACCCTGCAACAAACTAAACACAGCCTTTGGAAAATTATTTTTTTCTATTGCTTTTTCGATAGCCCTTGCACACAACTCCGATGTAGCGGGGTGGCTGGGATGACCTTTTACAATTACGGGATTACCCGCAGCCAATGCCGATGCCGTATCGCCACCCAAAGTAGAAAATGCCAAAGGAAAATTGGAGGCAGAGAAAACAGCTACCGGCCCGATGGGCGCAAGAATACTTCGTATATCGGGCCTGGGCAAAGGCTTACGGTCGGGTATAGCCGTATCAATACTTGCCTGTTGCCAGCTCCCTTCCCTTATCAATGAGGCGAAAGCCCTTAACTGCCCGCAGGTCCTGGCCCGTTCTCCGGTTAATCGTGGAATTCCTAATCCTGTCTCCTGGTTACAAACTTCTAATAGTTCATCGCCCAATGCTTCCACTTCTGAAGCAACATCTTCTATAAATGCAGCCCGCTTATCAAAATCAAGAGCTTTAAATACCAGATAAGCTTCCGAAGCAGCGTTTACTGCCCTGTCTACCTGAGATGAATTTACACCCCGGTAATCGTTAAGTTTTGATCCATCCAAAGGACTAAAGGAAGTAAAAGAACTTCCCTGTCCTTCTTCCCAGTTTCCAGCAATTAAACTTTTTCCCGATACCATATTTTTATTTATCAATTTTTAAATTTTCATGTGTTAATTTTTATTTCTTTTTGGTCACATGGAATTCACCATAAAAATTTTCATCGCAGTTAGTATGAATTTGCTCGAAATTTTTTTATGGCTCATTTCATTTTATAAGGCAACACTCCTTTAAAAGGAAGTTTTGCTTTGAATAAAGAACCTGAGAGCGGATATTTTTCAAGTGCTTCTTCATCCATTAAATAATTGGCAGTAGTAATGTACAACTCGTCTAAATTTTCTCCGCCAAATGCGCAGGAGGTTACTTTAGGAACCGGCAAACAAACTTCAAATACAGTTTCTCCGGTTTGGGGATTAATTCTTATCACTTTGCCACCATCAAACAAGGCCACCCATAAATAATCATCGCTATCAATGGTCATTCCATCGGGCAAACCAGTTTCTTTTTCTATTGTTGCGATGACCTTTTTGTTTTGAATAGCACCCGTATCGATGTCATAATCATACTGGTGAATTTCATAAGTGAGTGAATCAATAAAATAAAACTTTTTACAATCACTATTCCAGGCCAGGCCGTTAGAAATGGTAGTGCCTTCTATCTTTACTTCAATAGCGCCTTTTGAATCAAATTCATACAACCTGCCTGCACCGTTCGTACAATCATAAGCCATAGTGCCCGCCCAAAAAGTGCCCCTGGGGTCGCATTTACCATCGTTGAAGCGGATTTCAGGATGATCTTTTTCCGGCTTTGCTCCTTCCGATATTTCACCGGTATCAGGATTAAGATATCCTATTCCATTTTCATCGGCATAGGCCCAAAGCCCGGAGTCGGTGAGCACAATGGTACCAACATCCTGCCCAATATCATAACTGGTGTTAGAACCATTTTGGGGATTGAATGCATAAATTTTATGCGCCAGGATATCCACCCACAGCAGGCGCTGATTCGCTGCATCCCATATACTTCCTTCCCCCACTATTGCCGGAATTGAATAGACCGGTTCAGCTGTAACTCTATCCATTTTTATTGATTTATGTAGTTTGATTTTTTACCAGTCTAAAATGGCATTGTCTTCATCTCTAATGGTATTGGAATGTATTATTTCCTGTTTAAACGGATGTTTCTTTGCCTCTGCCTCATTGATTTCAATTCCCAATCCGGGTTTCACAGGAACAGCCCAATAACCATTTTTTGAAGTGATTTCCGTTTCAACTACATCCCATCGCCAGGGAACATCCGTTAACATATCTTCCTGGATCAAAAAATTGGGTGTTGAAAGCGCAAAATGCAAGGCTACAGCATTGGCTACCGGCCCCAGCGGATTGTGCGGCGCTACTCCCATATTATATACTTCCGCCATCGCTGCAATTTTTTTTGCGGCCCAAAGCCCTCCACAATGGCAGAGGTCGGGCTGAATGACATGCACAGCATTCTTTTCAAATATCTCTTTGTACTGATAGATAGAAATATGTCTTTCTCCCGTAGCAATCGGAACCTTGGTTCTGTCTGTTACCATTTTAATCGAATCAATATTTTCTGGCCGCACAGGTTCCTCACAAAAGAAGGGATGATACTCTTCAATAGCGTTAATATACTGGATAGCCATTGCAGGAGTGGTTCTTCCATGAAAATCCACCATGATATCAATATCGGGTCCAACAGCTTCTCGCAGCTTTCCAAACATGTGTGCAAACTGTTTCACCTTTTTCGTCCCTTCAATCGTTTTTGAATACGGAACAAAAACCACTTTCAATGCAGAGTAGCCTTTGTTGATGACGCTTTTAGCATATTCGATCAGGGGTTCCACAGCAAAGGTTTCATAAACCGCTTTCATGTCGCCACCACCTAAATGGGTGTACATTCTAACCCGGTCCCTGACTTTGCCTCCCAGGAGTTCAAAAACCGGAACATTGAGGTCTTTCCCCTTAATGTCCCACAGCGCCTGTTCAATAGCGGAAATCGCCGACATTCCAATGGCGCCCATTGCCCAGAAAGATTGCCGGTACATTTTCTGGTAAAGGTGTTCGATATTCCGGGGATCTTCACCCACAATCATGGGCTCAAAATCTTCCAATGCACCCACTACCGCCCTGGTTTTCCATTCAAGCGATCCTTCGCCCCATCCAAAAAGTCCTGGCTGATCGGTTTCAACTTTTACAAAAACCCAGTTTCGCATTTCTGCGTTAACCACCAGTGTTTTTAATCCTGTAATTTTCATCTCTATTGTAAATTTTATTTTGGCTGAGTACCTTGAACGCAATAACCGCCATCGCAGCGAATGTCTGTAGCCGTAATATTCATGGATTCATCGCTTGCGAGGAATACGAACACATTTGCGACCTCCTCTATGGAAGCTATTTTTCCTCTTGGGTGAATGCGGTTAAACTCGTTGAGCGCCTGCTCCGGATTCGTTGCGTTTTGCTGGATAAACCGGTGAAGCATGGTTGAATCCACTGTTCCGGGAGACACCGTGTTTACACGAATATTGTATTTCGCCAATTCCATTGCATGCCCGCGGGCCAGCGACATTAATCCGCCTTTTGTGGCTCCGTAAATGGCTACATCCGGAAAGCCATTATGACCTGTAACGCTTGACATGTGTATAATTGAACCACTCTCTCCCTTCTTCATATAAGGCAACACTTCCCGGCTGAATAATATAGGAGCCCTCAGATTCACACTTAACACTTCATCAATTGTTTTAGACGAAAGGGTTTCCAACGACGAACCAGGCATTACGGCAGCGTTGTTGATCAATACATTGATGCCACCCATGTAAGCAGAAGATTCGCGGACAAAGTCAACAATCTCCTGTTCGTTTCGTATATCAACAATTTTACTGAACACCTCTGTTCCAAGACTCTTCAATTGAAGAGCGGTTTCTTCAAGGGCTTTCCCATTAATATCACAGATGGCCAGTTTTGCACCGTGCAGTCCCATTGCTTTTGCAATACCTCTGCCGATGCCTTCTCCGGCGCCTGTTACAATTGTTTTTTTATTCAACAGTCTTTTCATCATATGCAAGCTTGTAAATATTAATTCAATTTCCCCTGGGGGTTTACGCTTTCAAGGTAAGGTTTGAAAGGGTAAGTTGCAGTAAAATTAACAACCACACCTTCAATAAATGTTATTGAATATTGACATAAACTGATGCAATATTTGCATACTGCTACTGATCATGACCTACTCAACCTACATAAAATTGCTTTCTTTTTCTGCATCAACCTCCCATTTTCCTAATGTTATTTTTCCAAATCTAATAGAGCTCAATGCTACAAAAAAATATTCCGGTGCATATTATTACACACCGGAATATTTAATCAGATGTAACCAATCTATTCTTTGGTATTATCTTTTATGGCGTATCCCATCCCGGATTTTTTGAAAGCCTGTTCTTTTCCATCCAATGATTTGCCATTAATTTTTTCTCCCTTACCTATCACAGACACCACCAACTCCAGTTTCACTTTATCATTTGCATTGTGCAAAGCCTGCACTGATATATTGGATTGTCCCTTTTCAATTGAAAGAGGCTTAGTCACTTTAATTTCTTCCAACTTATTCCTGTTTTTATCTGCTATATACAGGCTATTGTTTTTATACATAATGAATTGGCCAGAGGATAACTTCTTATCAACAACCAGTTCCTCTCCTTTATCCAATTTGATGCGTATACCATCAGCAATAACATCCTTTGCTCCCTGCACCCTGATCGCCAATTCAAGAGGCTGTGCTTCAAATTCATTTTGCAATACCAATGGTTGTGCCCCAGGAAGGTATTCCAGGTTACGGAAACGGTTTTCTTTAACAGTAAACAAGGTAAAAGAACGTTCTCCATTATGCTCCAGGTGAAATTTGTAATTAAGATCTTTCAGCTTTTCCTTATGCGCTTTGCTAAACAGTTGTAAGGCCCTTGCATTTTCCCAAGTGCGGTAGGATTTAAAGATGGCAGCTTTTTCTGCACTATTTTCTACTGCCTGCTGGCTGAGTCCGAGCATATAGGTAGCATTCCAACCTATTGATTTAGCTTGTAAATTTTCTGCATCATAAACGCTCCAGTCTCCACTGTAATTCTGAATGCCAAAGGTTGCCGGAAAATAACTGCTTTCCCAAGCATAACGAATGTCTTTACCCTCTATACCCCATTTATTAAGCACAGGACTAAACATGTGGTCGCCGCCGCCTACGTTGCATACACTCATATAATGCCAACTGCCTTCACCAATAGCACTACCCATCACCCGCAGGTATTTTCCACCATTGCGATGATAACTGTCGAACAGGCCACGGAAGAAGCGTTTGAATGAATACTGGCCATGTCCCTGGTACAAACAGCTTTCCAATCCATCAAAGTCTATATAGTCCATTCCTCCTTCAGTAAGCCAGCGGCCATAATAATCGGCATATACCTCCTGCAGGTTCATATCCGGTGCAAACCCGTGGTAACAGTTCGGCTGCAATTTTACGATTGTAGTTCCGGCTGGGTAGTTGCCACGTGTTGTGCCGTGAAAACCGCGTTTTACATTTAAGAAAGTATAAGGTTTGGTCCTGGTAATCCCATTGTATTCTATCAATTCCTTTCCAATTTTCAACACATTGGTATGATTGCCTTCCCATCCGCCAAATTCATTGAAATAACTGGTGTCTGCTACGGTAATGATGGTATCCGATGCAGAAAGGTTCTTCGTAATAGTGGTTCTCAGCATAATAGCTAAGCTATCGCTTGGCACCGGGGAAACATCACTGTTGTTATTTGGTTGCAGGAATTCGCATAAGGTATGTAAACCATATTGAATACCATTCTTTTTCATCAGGGCTCCATATTCAGGAATGCTCATGGAAGATCCTCCGTTCAAACTGATTTTCCTTTTGCCCCAACGGTTGGCAGGATTAGGATAATACTCTCCCCAGCCCTCATCCTGAACAGATTTTAGTCCAAGCTGATTAGCATAGCTAGCCAAGCTGTCGTGTGTGCCCCACCAGGCAATATCAGGTCTGAAAGCAGCCGGGTCTTTTATCCATTTACCGTCTGTTTTAATATGTGGCAGTCCTTCCTTTATTACAATTTTTTCTATCGTATTTAACCCCAGAGAATCGGGGCAGGCATAAAAGGCAATGGCAGATCCTATAAAATCGGCATTTACAGGCGATACCAGTTGGTAGCGTGGCGCATTTGCTTTTGGATCAACGCCTTCCGGATAAACAGGGAAGCGGATCATCCGCTCTTTTTTCCGGTCTCTCGAATGCATGCAGATGCTTGAGCCAAAAGCAGGCTCCAATAAAGCGCCGTTTCCATAATTCATCCTGAAATATTCCTCTGGCTGTGAATAAAAAGCCACATCGTTGATACCATCACCTCCAATAGGGAATGTCTGCCCTTCCTTCAGATGTTGTGGCAGCGGATACTTTTTAGGATCCGGGGAGTGAATATAATAATATGCGGAACTTTCGGTGGGCGGCCCACTGATTGTATTGTCGTTCAGACCCAAAATACCAATAGCAAAATCCTCGCTACGCACCACCGAAATAATTTCACCTATAGTTTTGGAAATATTGGTTTTGTAAGGACCCCACACGATATTTTCCACACCGTTTCTCGGGGCCAATGACAATAACTGAAACCGCAGGTAGTTTTGGTTCTGATCGATTTTTATTTTAGCAACAGACCCATTGGTATAAGTGATTACAACTTCCTTTTGGGCAATATTGAAGATTGCTTTTGAGGGCAGGATATATTGCTTGTCATTATGAAGGCTCATCAAGGCTGAAGCCATTCCTTTGGGGCAATATTCCTTCCCCGTTTTTTTCTCTTTGATAGAAGTAATATATCCTTTGCCATTCACACTGATCCTGGCATATTGTGTTTGCAATTGAAATGATTGAGCTTTAAGGCTGCTCGTAAACAGCAACAGAAAACCCATACTCAAAACAAAAGCAAAGAAATGATTAGAAAAATGCTTTATGATACTATTTTTCATTGATTATTCGATGATTTGAAAGCTTTACACTTTGTTCCTGAACTTTATGCGCCATTGAGCAATGCCACTCTTTTCGCTCTGAATCACAACTCGCACCCACCCTTTTTCGGTGACAGGTAAAATTTTTATCGTTGCACCTTCAAGGCCAGTGACATCAACCTTTTCTGGGGACCAATTGCCATTATCTGCAAGACCAGCTATGCGCATTTCATATGGATCCCCTCCAACCAGTTCACTCTTGCCTGAAAGGGTTGCATTACTCCATGTCTCCTCCTTTACATCCACCATCCCCTGGGTGATGTGTTTGGAAGTGGACACCAGTACCGGATGATTGGCCTTTGCACGAACGGCGATGATCTTGCATGACTCGCCGGGAAGTTCAAAAGCGAATTCCTTTGCTATATCAGGCAATACTTTGTTTTCCCAAAAATCAAATGCATAATAAGCGGTATTTTTTTTCAGCCCAGCCCAGGCTGTTCCACAACCAATCTGCTGTTTGGTTGTATCCCAATTGAACAAGCCAATCACATTGCGCTCTACGTTTGTATGTTTGTCTGTTGCCAACCAGGTGGCAGGCAATGTTCTATCAAAAGCGTCTACCGGGCGAGCAGTTCCATTATGAGACAGCATACATCTTTTCATAATATCCAATCGCTCTTCAGGCAGATTGGGCAGCCAGTCGCTGCTTAAAAAGAACTGACCTGTTAATGCTACCCATGACGGCATCAATCGTGCTCTTGTCAAAGAACCTATCCCTTTACAAGCACCATCTGCTGTTGCAGTACCGGATTGACGAATAATGGATGGATCAGGATCGTTCCACCACACTCTGCCATTTAAAAAGTATAATCTTGATGCTCTTAAAGGTCCTGTTCTTATAGTCTGACCATCATGGTTATAGTCAGGGCCTACACGCATGGCATTCACCAATCCTATTGACGCACCGAAAGAACGCATATTCTGGCTAATGCAGCAGCCTGAAAAAAACACATCCTTTCCAACATTGTTTCGCAACAACTTTAATCCCATCCGAAAAGCTTCAATTTGGGTCTTGCTGCTGTCATACAATGGCTTACAGTTGCCTATATGATCATCCTTGTAGCCATCATTGATATATACCTGCTCTGTAACTGTACCTGTCCACAAGCCATCCATCTTAAAGTAATTGAAACCCCAGTTACGCAATGTTTTTGCAGTTTGCGCCAAATGCTGTTGCACCTGCGGGTTGGTAATATCTAAAGAAGTGCCACCCCATGTAGTTTCGTAAGGTTTTCCGTCTAAACGACGTGCAAACCATGACTGACGGTCTTTGTATTCCGGATCCTGATGGTTGCGCGAAAAAGGCATCCACCAAATACCTGCTGTCAAGCCGTTTTGTTTGATAATATTCGCAGTAGGTGTCATACCATTTGGATAAGGACCATTGGGTTTTACCCTGTCAAATCCACGCCTGGGTCCGTTAAAATTGCCACCATCCTGCCACTCATCATCTATTTGAACCACACCAAGACCATAAGGTTTTAGGCTCTTAGCAATAAAACTTGTCAGCTCATCTGTTGATTTTTCATTACCTGCACCACCATTTTTTTCACTATACCAGGTACAATAAACTGCCTTGCGGGGTGGTAATTGAATATGCTGATGCCTGGCGATTGTAGCCGCATACTCTTCTTCCCCTACCCTTGCATCTTTAAAATAGCCAACCAGCAGGGTTTCAAGAGGGGTTTGGGCACCAGCCTGTACCAACAGGCGGCCATAATCAATTTGCGGACGAATGCTTACACGGCTATCACTTGTATCCGAAAAGACCACACCACTGCCCCGCTCATTGGTCAGCCAGCCTGTTACCACGCCTTCGCGTGTCTGAGGCCATACTGTTGTCAAAAAAACATAGCTGCCAGGGTTATCAGTGGGGGTATGCAAGCCTCCGGTTCCCAATGTTTTCATGCCGGCAACCGGCTTTTGCAAGTCTACCTGGAAAGAACAGGAGCTTACTTTTTGCAGTTCAAGCGTTTCTTTCCCCCTGTTGGCAATCGTTTCCCGAATAAAGAGAAAGGGAACCTGGGGATACAGGGCCATGATATAATTGCCTCCGTCAGGTTTCATTAACTGTATAGCCTGACCCTTGCCAAAAACAGGATCCGTTACGGAAACGCTCACAGCCTTAGCAACATCTTTAGCAATTCCCTTTCTGAGAAAAATTATTCCAGTTGCTATATCTTTTACCTCAAATGTTTTTTGTGCAACGTTAAATGTAGCCGTAAGAGAGTTGTTTCGTATCGCCAGATTATTTTGCTGCGCAAAAAGCAGATTAGTGTTGGCTATTGTAAGCCATAAGAATATTGCTTTGATTTTTGTCATATATGCTACAATCAATTTTTTGAAAACAGTTTATCAACAAATCAGGAAGTAAAGCTACTTTATGAGGCAGGTATCAAACAGGCACTAAATTGACGAATACTGATGCTTTATTAACGAATACCGATGCTATTTTTGCGTCATATTATAAAAAACAAGTAAGGGGCCTAGAAAAGCCCCTTAGTAATCAACTAAAATAACCAGGTAAAAAAGTAATTACTTGATTATGGGTGCGAAATTAAATATGCTGCATTAACTAAAAAATGGATTAAACAGGGTGCATCATAGATTATACTCTGATCGTTTGGGAAATGAGAAAGGAGCTTAGAAAAGCTCCTTTGATAATTAACGATTGCTGTCATAATGAGATCGATGTAACTTGTTTCTCCCAGACAAGGGATCACATTTTACGCCATGCATTAACCAAGGATAACGGTGAGCGCATTCCCGTAGCCTTACCATACAACCACGGTCTGGTTTATGGATGGAGCCGTTGCAGGCCAGCGAAGCTCCTGGTTTTCGCTGGTAACAGCCGAAATATAATACTCCAAATCCTGGTTAGATGAAGGGAAATTCATTTCCCAAACACCGCGTGCCAGGTGTTTTGCCCTTAGCATCTGCCAGCCGGCCTTTGAACCCAATGAACGAACATTTTACAAGTGTTTCAAAACTAGAATGAAGTTAAGGGCATAAATTAAGGTTGTTGGTTAGGCTCAAATTCTACAGTCTCTTTGCATTGAATATCTTCTGCCGACTTAGCGAACATGAATTCAAATTCTCCGGGTTCGGTTACAAACTGCATTTCCGAATTCCATAAACCAAGTTCCTTGTAAGATAAGTTAAAGGTTACCCGTTTGCTTTCGCCCGGATGCAATTCAATTTTTTCAAAACGTTTTAGGGCCATTACCGGAGTAGTAACTGAACTCACTTTATCACGGATATACAACTGAACAACTTCCTTCCCGGTTCTGCCACCTGTATTTTTAACATTTACAAATACTTGAATATCTTCTTTTCCAAACTTCTTTTTAGAAACACTCATGTCAGAATATTGAAAACTTGTATAGGATAATCCGTATCCGAAAGGGAATAATGCCGCTGGTGAAGAAAAGACGTAATCACGCCCAGGCTTTTCGGGAGTGCCTGGCTGATGGTAGTACCCCTTTGAGGAGGGTTTGTAATTGTAAACAACAGGTATATGTCCAACAGTTTGAGGAAAAGTGGCATTTAATCTACCTGAGGGATTTACCTTTCCAAACAAGATATTTGCGATGGCATTTCCGCCCTGTTCTCCCGGGTACCATGCCTCTACAATTGCTGGAATATTTTCCTTTTCCCATTTTATGCTCCAGGGACGACCATGAATCAGAATCAAAACAATAGGTTTTCCTGTCCTAGCAATTGCCTGGATCAATTCGCGTTGCACTCCCGTAGGATTGATATCACTTACATCGTACCCTTCACCATTTGTAAATGGCTCGTGGCTTTCTTCCTTACCCGGACCATTTCCCCAACCAAGACCTGATAAAATTGCACTCGTTTCGCCTAACACAACTACAGCAACATCGCTCTTTTCAACAGCCGCAATTGCTTCTTCAAATCCATCTTTATTCAACGATGAAATTCCACAGCCTTTGGCATAGTTCACTTGAGTATTCTTTCCAACAAGATTTTTTATTCCCTCCAAAACTGTAACCCCTGAACTATTATCACGAGTATAGCTATAATCACCGTATTGAACTTGATTGGCATTTGGCCCAACAACAGCAATACTTTTAAGCTTAGTTTGATCTAGAGGAAGTAAGTTATTTTCATTTTTTAGTAAAATGATTGATTCTTCAGCAATCTCTTTGGCAAGATTCACGGCTTCAGCTGTATGTTTCACTTTTGCCAATTGCGTACCATCGGCATATTTCTTTTCAAATAAACCGGCCTTAAACTTAACAGTCAAAATTCGACGAACTGTTTGATCAATTATCTCCTCTGGTAACTTACCATCTTTAACCAGTTGTACCAAAGTTTGATAAGCCTCAGGATTAGGAGCTTCCAAGTCAACTCCCGCATGAATGGCCTGCAGTGCTGCCTCCTGCTTATCCCGTGCAATATGGTGAAAATAGTTCAACATGGAAACTCCTCCATAATCAGAGAATACATATCCATTAAAGCCCCACTCTTTTCTCAAAACTTTGTTTAATAAAAAGCTATTGGCATGGGCAGGCGTACCATCCATTTCATTATATGAAGGCATGATGGAATAAATATTAGCCTCTTTAACAGCCATTTCAAAAGGAAGAAGATAAAAAGTACGAAGTTCTCGTTCGCCGACTGCTGTAGGGGCAAGATTAATACCAGCAACCGGTGCACTATACGCTGCAAAATGCTTAGCGGTACACATGATTTTACCTTTAGGAATGCCATTTATAGTAAGATCAACATCACCTTGCATCCCTATAACGAAAGCCGACCCGATCTTACCTACTAAATAAGGATCCTCACCATAACATTCCTCATTGCGACCATATCTTGGATCTCTAATCAGGTCAAATAAAGGAGAAAGCGCCTGATCAACACCGGCCGCACTTGCTTCTGTTGCAATTGTGCCTGCCATACGTTTTATCAAAGCAGGGTTCCAGGTGCTCCCTTGTGCAATTGCCTGTGGGAAAATAGTAGCGCCGTAGGCCAACACGCCATGCAGGCACTCAGCAATCTGAATGGGTGGAATGCCTAACCGTGTATTTTCGAAAGCATGCTTCTTGGCCGCTGCTGATTGCTTTGCAATAGTATCCAAGCTTACGAACGGGCTTTCACATACTCCATAAACATTTGGTGTTTTGCTAAAATTAATCAAGCTGGTCATTCCTAGTTGCTGTACTTTCTCTTCTAAAGTCATCCGCTTCAACAAATCATTAACTCTATCTTCTATTGAAGCTTTGGGATTAGATTGATTTTTCTTAAGAAAAACCTGACAGATAGCTATATTCATCTCCGCTGATAAGAATATAAGAGCAAGGAAAAATAATGCTGATTTTGTCTTCATTTTTAGATGTATTCTTTAATTATTAAGCTGAACGTCCATTCCACATCCAATCAAGTTTCTTTCTCATGCTTTATATTAGAGCCCACTTTTTTAAAACTGTGCAATCAGTGTTTGCCCTTTTTTCAGTTCTACACTGTAAACATCTCCCTTGAATTGAACCTGTGGCAGATTCCAGTGGGGAGTCGCACTGAAATTGTTTTTAATCCGAACAATTCCTGCTTTCGAAGCAGTTATCTGAACAAATACCGTCTTTCCATTTTCTCGTTTGGCAGATACCCTGTAACCACCTTCTGCCCGAAGATTGGAGAATGATGCAGATTGCCATTTGTCAGGCACGGCAGGAAAAATACGAATCATACTTGTATGCTCCATTCCGGGTTGGTTGCTCCAACTTTGCAGCAGCATTTCCTGTACGGCCTGTGAAGCCAGAAAGTTACCTTCAAGCGTAAAGGGTCTATAAGTCATACTGGAATAGCCACTTTTGGTTTGATCGCCATTGACATGAAAACCGTTTCGCAGGATAAATGCCTTTACGAAAATATCTAGGTTCTCAACCGCTTTCTCTGCATTACCTACCCTCGCCTGCAAACAACTCATCCAGGCAAAGCTATATCCACACCACTGCGAGGTACCCAGGCTGTCCCATTGCTTCAAACTAGAACGAATGATTTCTGCATCTCTTTTTTCTCCTTCGGTCGTTACCAAATTAAAAGGATATATACCTATGATGTTTGACAAGTGTCTATGGCTATAGGGCAGTTCATGCACTGCATCCACCAGCAAGGTGCCATCACTTTTTGTATGAAAATCGCCTAAGGCTTTGGCCGCCTTTTCCCATTTCTGTGCTTCGCCAGGCTGTTTTAAGACACTTGCCATTTCCTGTAATGAAAGAAATAGCATTTTAAGGCACATTAAATCATAATTACTGTTAGGCGTTAGCCAGGCTTTCGGAGAATTATCAAAAATTTCCGGCGAAGAAGATAAAGGCAGTTTTAGTAGTCCTTTCTCATCAGGTTTTAATAGTCCGAGCATACACTCGCCAACGCCTGCGCTCCACGGATAAGCCTTCTCTTTCAGAAACTTATTGTCGCCACTATATAACCAATGCAAGTAAAACAAATGGGCACTCCAGGCGCTCATGGTGGGTGATAAGCTGTATTGTCCCCAACCGCCAAGCGGCTGCCCGGTATAGGACATTACCCCCGGACAGGCCAAGCCTTTGGTACCATAAAAATCCTTTGCAAATTGCTCAAAGAAAGGCTTACGGTTCCACAGATAGTTCAAATAAGACAATCCTTCCTCAAAGCGGCCAGCTTCCTGATAAGCGATATAAGTCATTTGCGTATTCAAATCGTTATGATAGTCGCCTTTCCAGGGAGGTAATATACCATCGTCGGCTGTCCACACCCCTTGTAAAGGCATAGGCGGGGTATTTGCTCGCGATGCGGCACCATAAAAATATTGCACCAGATTATATTGTTTTTGAATGGCGGTATCTGGTACCGAAACACTCGACTGCTGCCAAAAGTTTTTCCACCATTGTGCGTGTTGCTGCATCAACGATGCATAGCCTTGCTTTAAAGCTATTGAGCAACGTTCGGCAGCCAGTTTTAAAAAATCAGCAGCATCATTGGTAGATGTAATGGTTAAGGCTATAAGCGTTTCGTCATTACGCTTTTCCATTTGCACATACACGCAATATTTCAACCCTTGTGCCGCTGTTTGAATATACCATTGAGCCGATTCTTTTCCTCCCCTTTCAGCCTCCGGATACCCCAATTTTTGAACAGAACCACCACTGGACAATCCTGATTCACCTTTTTTACTGTTGCGATAAACATCCATTGTGGTCAATAATTGAATAGCGTCAGGTACAGCCCCTTTGATGGAAATCAGGGCAACAGGTTGTATAGCACTGTAAATCACCTTCAACACGGCCTTGCTGTTAAAACGAGCTTCTCCCTCCGCCACAGCTTCATGCAACTTAAACTGCTGCACAATATGCTCGGTTGGCAATTTAATTTCAAGCCTGCCGGTCGGCAACTTTGTGGGCGTTACACCGTTATAAGGTGCATCCCAGCTGTTATTCAACTGCCCGTACTTTTTTTGAGCAACCAGTTCAACTCCCTTTGCATATGTATGGTCTTTCCACCATTCTTTCCCGTTATAACTGCGTTCATCCCATAAATCGCCCCTGTCTAATGATAGCCTGATGGTATTGTTTTCTCCCCATAGCAATCCGCCCATTAAGCCATTTCCTAAAGGAAGAGCCTCATCCCACGTTTTTACAGGTGCCTGTAAAATCAAATCATGCCGGGCATCAGGAAGTTGTACCGAAGCATTTTTCTGAGCAAATGTTATTTTTAGAGATGCTGTTAATGCAAGTAATAAAAGGCCTTTTTTGAATTTCATATTTATTTTCCTTTTCTATTCAAATCGATATTAATCTCTTAAACTTTTCTCTCAAATTCGATGTTAAATTGACCAAAGACTTATTTCATTGAACTGAATGCTATCTGTTATAATGCCTCCCATCAGCATGGTCCCCATTCGGTCATTACCAATACGCAACCATTATTTACAGCTTAGTGGCCCAAATAAAACAATTTGCCGGCTGACATATGTCCAATATATTGACGAATACTGATGCTATTTTGCCTCATATTATAATAAAACAAATAAGGGGCTTAGAAAAGCCCCTTTTGAATCTAAACGATTGCTACCATATGAGAAAAGTTCAGCCTTAAGGCTTATAAGTAAACACTGTATTAAACTTCCGCCAATTGGCAGGATCGCCGCCGCTGTAATAGAAGTAATACAAATTAAACTTTTTATTTACCGGATCATAAGTAGAAGCCGGCGAAGGCTGTTGCTGCACAACTACTGAAGCATTTGGATCGCTTGAAATGGTAACAGAGTTGTCTGCATTTATGGTTATAAAGTAGGTTATAGCAGCGTTATTAAAGTACCAAAATCCTGCTGTCGCCTTTAATTTATTTGCAGTCACTGTAATTAACTCCTGTGTATAATTTGCCGGACAAGTTTGAAGACCTGCAGTTGAATGATCCAAAGTCCCAGTTTCCGTATAGATGCCTTCCCATTTACTTACGACAGGCAATGGAGCCACAGCAATTACCCAGCTTTTTTTGCTCCCGTTTGCTGCAGTTACTTCATACCTAACTGGTGCAGCATAATTACCAGGCTTTCCCAATTCCGGAGCTGAGCTAACTGGACTAATAATAGCGGCGTCTGGTATGTTAGCGTATCCCACGATATTGCTCAAAGTGACCTTTGCTTTTTCTTTACGGGGAAAGCCTGCCGGGAAAGATGGGGATATATAAACTGTATCATTAGAGATTGTCCTGGTCTTACTCAACTGAACCGTCTTCACCAGAATGCGGGTAGTTTCTTTCGCAGTACCGGGATTATCAATAACTGTATCGATGTATTTATAAATTAAATTGAAATCGCTAATGCTATTCAATGAAGAGCTTTTCATTTCCGGCAAGTCTTTCTTCAGACAGGATGTCATCAACAGAGAAATGACTGAAACCATTAACAATTGGAAACTATATTTTTTCATACGAAACATGATTAATATTTATTAAAAGGCTTACCAACCAGCATTTTGAGTCAAAATAGAAAGAGCAGTTATTTTAGATTGAGGTACTGGGAATAAATAACGCTTAGGAGTAAATTTTAAAGGCTGACCATTTTGTTCATTTAAATTGTACACCTGGTATGTTTTGCCATCAGCACTAATTGCTATACCGTGCAACACACCAGTCAATTCAGGGATGGCAAGAGCCGTATTTTCATATCCTTGCTTCAATCCGCCAGAAGCTTGCATACCCCATCTCAACAAAGACCTATACCTGTCACCGTTTTCCAAAATGAGTTCCACATGTCTTTCCCTGCGGTAATCGTTCCACAGATCCTCTGCTGAAGAAGTGATTGAATTGGTAAACCCGCCGTGTTTCTGATATGTTTTCGTGATATAGGTCCTAGCAGTGGCCTCATCGCCCAGCCTGATACATGCTTCTGCATAATTGAGATAAGCCTCTCCCAAACGAAGTACGCTGTAACAAAAGTCAGTTGGATCGGAGTACCATAGTTTCTTTGCCTGGTACACATATTTTGCAAACAGATAGCCTGTTAAAGAGGCTCCACCAGAGATACATCCACCATTCAGCGGAGAGATGTTGGAAGAGCAATTTCCATCAGCACGCAGGTACGCTACGTTTCCAAAGTATTTTGAACTGTCGTATATAATTGAAGCGTAGAATCTTTTATCTCTATTCTTATACATTTTCTCATATACGTTTGCTCCTGTAGTGATAAAAGATGTCTGATCCCACTTCTTTTGTTTGCCATCGGCGTCAGTTACCAAATAATCATCTACCAGGTCCTGGGTAGGCGCATAATTCATCCATCCTTCTATTGACTCCTTGAGCGGAAATTTCAGCAGCGCATTTGCAGTAAGCTTGGAAGGAATCTGATCAGAATTACACACCAGCGATTGCATCGGAGTTCCATCAAAACTGGTATTGGTGTTCTTACGGTCATATACCAAAATGTTTTCCGGAGAAGCGATGGCAGTGCTGTAGGCATTAAACAAATTAGAATAATCGTCCAGGCTGTATTGCGTCATGGCAAAAAGAGCATCACCTGCAGTTCTTACGGCTGTATAATATTTATTGTCATTTATGTATGCTCCTGCCTGCAGGGCTACCCGCATTTTCAAAGCATAAGCGGCTCCTTTCGTTGCCCTTCCTCTAGTATTTGTCGCAGGTAGTAAATTAGCCGCGGAATCCAAGTTCGCCAGGGCGAAATCATAGGCATCCTTCATTGAAGAGCGGGGAATGTTAAAGTCACTATCAACATCTAATACATCCTTTACAATTTGCACCCCACCAAAACGGAATGCCAGGTAAGAATAGATAGAGCCTCTTAAGAAAAAAGCCTCACCGCGTAAAGTGTTTTTTTGAACATCAGTAAATGGTGCACCAGGTATATTTTTCAACACCAGGTTTACCCTGCGGATATTACTAAATTGCGTCCAACCACCATCATAGTTGCGATCAATCTGTTCTGTTTTTTCAGAAGTATAAGACCCACCCCATGGATGGTTTTTTACACTTTTAGTTATTGCATCGTAATTCCAGGAAAATATATACCCCATGCAATTGGCATAACAGGTATATATGTAACCTTCTGCCAAACTATAATTATTCCACACATCCTCTCCTGTATATTTATCAAGAGGCTTGGTATCCATTACTTTGTTACAAGAGGTAAAGGATATGGCAAAAATCAGTATTATATAAAGAAAGTATCTCATGATTTTCATTAGTTTAATTAAATAAGGCTCTTAAAAACCAAAACGGACGCCCATTGAATAAGTCTTGTTTACAGGGTAGAAGAAATTATTATTGTCAGCTAATTCGGGATCAAAATATTTATTAACAGGTGATGATGTCCACAAATTAGTACCACTTACATGGGCAGATAATTCATTAAAGAAGCTGGATTTCTTCATGATCCGTTTGAAATCATAAGAAAGGGTTACGCTCTTAAGCCTTACAAAACGAGCATTCTTTAACCAGAAAGTGCTGGTGGTGTAGTTATTTCCACTGTTCATCGTATTATTACCGGCTCTTGGATAACTAGCATCCGTATTGCTGGATAACCAGTAATCTTTCTGAAAATCAAAATTTATGCGGTTAAAACCCTCTCCAGCTTGTATTAAGCCTCCAAGGTACACATTACGGGTTCCGGTGCCTTGTACAAGCGCATCCAGGCGAAGCCCTTTGTATTGTAAGCCAACGGGAACACCAAACGTAAAGCGGGGAGATTGTGATTTTCCTAAACGACGGTTATCCTGACTATCAATCTTTCCATCGCCATTCGTATCTGCCAGCCAAACATCGCCCAATCCTAATGCTGTAGAAGTTATACGAACTGGATTATTTAAGATATCATGGTAGTCCTGATACAAGCCATTTGATAAAAGCATAGCGCCATAATAGTTTTGGTCAAAACCCTGGCTACGCGTAAATGGATTCATCAATGCTACACTATCCTCATTGGTATTTTCCCAGAGGTAATTGAAGTAGGTAGCATTGAACCCAATATATCCCTTAAGGTCATTCTTAATTTTAAAATTATAGTTTAAAGAGAAGTCCAATCCTTCCTTGCGCGTTGCAGCATCTGTAAGCACCTGTGGTAAACTTGTCCCTAAAGGATCGGTATAGCGGAAGGCAGGGCTACCCAATATATTTTTTGTTCTTGTATAGAAATAGTCAACACCTCCAGACAATTTTTTATTCAATACTTCGAATTCAAATCCAAAATCACGTGCACGAGTATCAAACCAGGTAATATTCTGATCTGCGACTGTCAGGCCACCTTCAGAATATCCATTTTGAAGATTTCCATTGGCAACATATACCTGGGAATTTACACTATACGTTGGTAAATAAGCATATTTGCCGCCTATGGAACCAGTTTCGCCATATGAACCCTTAAATTTCAAATAGGAGAATACCTTATCCAGATTCAGTTGTTTATAGAAACCTTCTGATGATAAAACCCAGCCAGCACTCACAGCAGGGAAGAATCCAAATCGTTTTGAAGGAGGGAAATAATCCGACCCATCATAACGGCCACTCATTTCCAGCAGGTATTTAGCTGCGTAGTCATATTTTACTCTTCCTACATAACCAACTTCTCCCCATTCACTTGCTGAACCATTATTCAACTGAGAGGAGGCATCTCCGGCAAATAGCTGGTCAATGGCTGTAGAAGGGAAGTTATTTCTGGAAGCACTAAACCCATTGTTACTACCTCCTCTTACAATCGAAACAAAAGTGGCACCTACGGAATGTCTGTCAAAGCTTCTGCTGTAGTCGGCCTGGAATTCCGCATTATATGCCTTCGTACTATTGCTGGATTGAGATAAAGAAGCATTAGGTGTTGGATAAATCGTACCATCTGTCTTGTACTGAGTAGCCAGCACATTAAATGTTTTGGAAGGATTCATCGTAAATGCATAGTCGCCTAATGCTTTAAAGCTCAATCCTTTTACCATAGGTACATTCCAGGTAAATGTAAGGTTACCGTCATTGAAAAAAGCTTCTGAACGGCTGTAACCAGGAGAATAGATTTCAGCAAGTGGGTGATCCACCAAAGGTGCTAAACTACCATCCTTATTAAAGGCCTGGTCCAATGGACTTTTGGCTACTATATGGCTGAATATTGAGGCCGTACCGGCAGGTGGTTGGGTTGAAGAGGAATAATACCCGCTCAGGCCAAGCGCTACATTCAAACCAATGGATTCAAAATCGGAACTAACTTTAGTATTGTAGGAAAAACGCTGAACTTTATAAGCATTGTTTACGTAGTTGCTCCCCTGGTTGAAATAGCCCAGGCCCACATAATATTTTGTCTGCTTGTTACCACCGCTCAAGGATAAATTGTGCGATTGCTGACTGGCGTATTTTCTAAAAGCCAGGCCATACCAGTCTGTATTTGGGTAAATATCAGGACTGATGCCACTTTTTATAGAGTCCAACTGACCCTGCCTGTATGATGAATATGGACCGAAACCCATTTCTGCCCCAATGGCATTGGCAACGAGGGCCTTATCATATGAATTGATCAATTTAGGAAACAGGTTAGGCGTATTCCAGGCAATGTTGTTGGAATAATTGATTACTGATTTGCCAGCAACTCCTGATTTTGTGGTTACCAATACAATACCAGCAGAAGCCTTCGCTCCATATACGGCAGTGGCTGAGGCATCTTTCAGGAAACTGATGTTTTCAATGTCGTTCACGTTCAGGGCAACGAAGGCAGCACCATCCCTGATGATTCCATCGATTACGTATAATGGTGTATTCTGACCGATCAATGGCTCGCCACCTCTTATGGTCAAAGAAGGCACGCTGCCGGGCGCTCCTCCACTAAAATTTACGACTACACCTGCAACCCGACCAGCAATTGCAGACTGGATATCGGTATAAGGCGCATCTTTAAAATTATCAGTTTTTAAAGTAGTAACAGCACTGGTTACTTTTTGTTTTGATTGCTTTCCATATCCTACCACTACAATATCCTGCTGTTGGGCAGCAGAGATCAACATGGTGATATTTAAACTAGATTTTCCTTTAATGCTCACTTCTGCATTTTCCATTCCTATATAAGAAACGATCAATGTTGATACATTTTCAGGAACGTTGATAACAAACTCACCTTTTTCATTGGTCACCGTACCACTGCTAGAGCCTTTAACCACCACACTTGCTCCTGCCAGCGGTTTGCCATCCGAGTCTTTTACTACCCCTTTAATAGGCGTGCTTGTAGTCGTCACCACAGGTGAACTACCAGTTTCAGGCTCCGTAATGAAAGCAGATAGGGCAACCGGTTTCAGAACAATCTGATCACCATTCACTTCGTATTGAACATTGAAAGGATTCAGGAGTTTGTACAACACCGACCCCAATTCTTCATTATTTGCAACAATGGTCGTTTTATTGCGGTCCGGAATATTTGAAGAGATATAAACAAATTTCACTTCGGCCTTTTTACCTATCTGCCTGAGGATGTTTTTCATTACTTCCTGATCAGCAGAAATGGATATCTTCTTTTTTAAAATTTCCTGTCCATTTGCAGGTTCAGCATAAGAGATACCCGCCAAACACATGATCATTAAAACGGGCAGCAGTCCTATTCTCATAAATTGAAAAATTAGCCGTTTAAGGCGTTCACGATTTTGCATAACTTTACTAGGTTTTGGTTAAAAAATCAAAATGATCACAACAGCCCCGCCGCCATACCACTGTGACGGGGCGTTCTTTGCAGGCCGGTTCTGTTTGCAGCAGTACCGGCTTTTATTTACTTGCAGGAGTATTCTTTTCAGGTTGAATTATATAACATAAGCAATCGTTTTTAGTGGTTAAGAAATAGTATACGGCTGTCTGGCAAGAAAGTTCTAGCAATGAGAGATTAATTGACTTTCTCTCTATTCGCAGGGTTTTGCCTCTATTGTAACCTGTCCATCTATCACCTGGTATTTTGCATCCATAGCCTTGCAAATCAGTTCAAGCTTTTTATAAATAGATTCATCGCGCAGGTCGGCTGTAAGCTTGCAATTTTTAACAGCTTCTTTATCGTAAACAATACTAATACTATAGGCTTCCCTGATCTGTTCCAAAACTTCAACAACAGGAACATCTTCGTATTGAAAATTATTTTTTATTTCAGCAGGATTGATCATTACAGGCCTGTCAATCAATGTTTTTTGAAACTTCTGTTGCTGTCGTGAATAAACCAATTCCTGGTTTGGTGTTAATACCATACCATTCAAATTTTTGCTATTCAATTCTTTCTTATCCCGGATATTGGTTTTATCATAAACTGCAACTTTGCCAGTTCGTACTATTATTGAAATCTTTTGATCTTTTTCATTTGCCTTGATCGTAAAACTTGTCCCCAATACTTTAGTCACCAATTCATGGCTAAATACCCTGAAAGGCTTATTTGGATTTTTCGTCACTTCAAAAAAAGCTTCTCCAGAAAGGAAAACATCACGGGTATCCAATGATGAAAATTGTTCAGCATAACGGATGATTGCTTTGGGCGCTAAACGGATCGTGCTTCCATCCTGCATGTGCACGATCTTATCCTTGCTGCCGGAGTTATATTCTTCAATTAAGCCGCGTTTTTTTGCTGGCAAATCTGCATCTGCCAGGTTTTCATTATTGATAGAGGAAAATGGTAACAATGTATAATAGGCCACAGCCCCGGTCACCAATATTCCAATCAGGATAGCAGCATATTTCCATCTTGATAAGGAAGCAAGAATGCCCATTGTTCGCGGCTTTTGGATCCTATCCATTATCGCACGCATTTCATGATTTAACGTTTCCTCTTCAAGGCTTTTCTCCTTTACTTTAAAGGAAAGCAAGATGGTGCGGGCTTCACTGATCATTGATTGTTTATGTGGATTCTGGAGCAACCAATTTTGCCACCAGACATTATCTTCTGTGTTATTATCAAACACCCAGTTAATAAAATCCTGATCCATTATAAAATCATCAACATCATATTGACTATAGTCATTCATGAGGTGCATGTTTTTATATATAGAACAGCTATCAAACCCCAACTACTGTCTATTTTTAAACTTTTTGTAAAAGATGCGCAAACGTTTGCACTGTTAATACTTAAGTAAGAGCAGGCTTATCACTGTAACTTCCTGCCAGAATACCCTGATTTTCCGGAGACTTTCGTGAAGGAGATTGTAAACTGATTGCTTATTGATCTGCATGATTTTAGCTACCTGATCATGATCGAGCTGTTGGTAATAAATGAGGTAGATCACTTCTTTTTGCCGTGCAGGAAGCCGATCAAGCGTCTGGCGAAGTTTAGCGGCCTTTTCTTCATTCAACTGCTTTTCCACGATGACATCTTCAATAGAAAATTCAAGGGCGAAATCATAATCTATTATTTCATCACCGCCTATAGACAGTTTTCTTTTGTCTTGAGCACCAACCCGGATGATCCTTCTCTTTAACGCAATTAGTAAATATTGTTTCAGATAACTGATAGTTCCTGTCTTATGACGGTTCTGCCATAGATTAATGAAAACATCCTGGATGCAGTCAGCAATTATCGTTTCATCTTTTGTAAAATGCTGTCCATAACGATACATGGAAGGATAATACTTTTTCATGATCGCAGAAAAAGCTCCTTCGTCATTTTTTTTCAGACCTTCTAATATTTCTGCATCAGTCTTCAGCAATCGTAATTGTTTTTCAGTTAATAATGATGAAAGATTTACCGATAAAAACATAGTGTTACGGCAATACATCTCATCATAAATGAGATTTTACAAAAACAAAAAGTTATTGTTTTATTAAAATATGCAAAAATACAATTGCCAGCCACCCGGAAAAATAGATTAAACTACGCCATTAATGGATTATACTCTGATCGTTTGAATAACCCGACTAGTATGCATTGATAAAAACAAGTAAGGGGCCTGGAAAAGCCCCTTAGTAATCATACTAAAATTGCCATATGAGAGAAAAATTTTCTTATCAATTGTCATTGCCGGCAATCGCCGATCCTGAAACACATCCGAGCCATGCGGAACTCATGATCCAACCTTCCATTTAACAGCATCTGTACGGAAAGGAACTGCAGGAAGTCCTGCCCCGTTGTACAGGTTTGGCATAGCAGCCTCATTCCATGCAAAGCGCACGGCAGCAGGTTTAGTAATTTCAGGAGCAGATACAATAATCTTCTGACCATGAATTTCAGCCGTTGCAGGAACAAACTTTCCATCATTGCCTGCTATGGTAAACCAGTTTAAGGGTGCATTATCCATACTTTTTAATCCATCTGCATATTTGAAAGACAGGACGGCTTTACCATTTTTCACTTTCATGCTCCTAAAAACAGGTCCACTGCTTACAACCTTTTTATTATAATCATTTGCCATTGAAAGTAAAGCCAGCCTCCTGCCTACTTCCCATTTATAAGATGGGTGAATGTCGGTAAGAGTATCTACCAGGTCAGTCACAACAGCCATCCCTGTATTAGGTATCTTTAACGCTTGTGTCTGTCCTTCCCAAAATTCTGGAAGCGTTTCAGGAGTGTGCGCTATGCGATTCTGGTTTTTGGAATAATAGAATGGAGCAATCTGAACCGAATAGAAAGGGAGGTTGTCATTTCCCCATTGTTTGCGCCAGCCTTCAATTAATGCCTGCATTTTATCGGCATAACGTATGCCATCATTGATCAGGCAATTCGACTCGCCCTGGTACCAAAGAAAGCCGCGTATGGCAAAGGGCGCCAAGGGCTGTATCATGCTTTTATAATTCATTCCAGGGGCAACGCTATCAATCATAAAAGGCGTTTTCCCGCCCTCGGCAGCAAATGCAGGCAAAGCTTTGTAGGCCTCCGCGGGTGTCCATGGTTCTATACGGCTTCCGCCCCATGAAGAAGAAATCACACCAATTGGCATGTTTAGCTCTGACTGAATATTTTTTGCGAAATAAAAACCTGCAGCAGAAAATTGCGCCAAAGCTTTACCGCTGCATTCATTCCAGCCGGTGGTTGTTACATCAGGACTGCTTAATACTTTCTCAACTTTAAATATGCGAATGTTGGGATAGGTTTTCGTTAACTCCAGCGCGGCACTGTCAACTCCTTTCTTAGGTTTCGCATAATTGTTCGGCAACTTCATGGTATATTCCATATTCGACTGGCCCGAACATAACCATACTTCACCTACCAGGATATTAGATAGGGTAATGGTATTGCTGGCAGTTATCGTCATCTCCTGGGGCTTATCCGATGCTTTTAAAGGAGATAGCACTACTTTCCAATTTCCAGCCGCATCGGCTTTAGTCGTTTTTTGCTGGCCAGAAAAGGATACGGTAACCATTTCGCCTGGTGTAGCCCATCCCCAGACAGGTACCGTCTTTTCACGTTGCAAAACCATATTACTTCCCAGCACTTTAGGCAGTCTAACCTGAGCCTGAATAAAAGTAGTAGAAGCCAAAAGGAGAAGAAGGGAGGACAGTGTTCTTAATCTCATTGTTTTTATTATCATTTTTTTGTTTATTGCCAGCAGATGCAGGTTGGTGTCTGCACATTGCATGAATTTGAAAACTCGAGTTGACCAGTAAGGCTATCGATGGAAAATACAGCGATTGTATGATTGTCCTGATTGGCAGCCAGTAACCATTTTCCAGAGGGATCAATGGAGATATCTCTAGGAGTGGTACCACCACAGGAGCATTTTTCAATAAAATGCAATTTGCCGTTTGCTATTAAAAAAGAGTAAATGCTATTGGTCTTTCTTTCTGAAAAGTAAACAAACCGGCCATTGGGATGTATCCTGATGGCAGCAGCGCTCATTTCTCCACCCTCTAAAGAACTAGTGTCTACCAGCTGGTATTTGCCTTCTATTTTGTGATACAAAAACAGTTGACCGCTTAATTCACCAATCAGCACCAGCCATTCCCGGTTCAAATCCATGTCTATGTGTCGCGCGCCGGCTCCTGTATTTACATTGATATCCCATTCTGTTGCCGGTTCCCAATTTTTGGAAGCACTTTCAAAGCGATATGCTTTAGCCTGGTCTATACCCAAATCAACACAATAGACCTTATCATCATCAACCGGGTACATCATATGAGGATGGGGAGCCTCCTGTCTTTCTTTGTGCACACCAGAGCCGGTGTGTTGGATCCGTTGATTCAATGAGCCAATCTTTCCATCATGCTCCAATGCGTAAACCAGGATATCGCCACTTACATAATTGGCAACTAAAATTGACTGGCTTGCAATAGCCAGGTGGCAGGCGTAATCACCTGGCAGCGGCACTGCATTCAGTTTGCTTAGACTTCCATCTTCATGGATCCTGTAAGCAACCAGTTGCGTATTTTCCGATGCCAACATTTCTTCGGCGGCATACAAGATCTTTCCATCGGCAGATACAACCGGATAACTGGGATTTCTTTGAGGCTGGCTGCCAATGATCTTTATACTACCGTTTTGTGGATTGAAAGAACAAGAGGTAATTCCGGCGCCCATTGGATTGGGGGCCGGAGCTCCTGGTTCTGTATAACTTCCTGTGAAAAAAAACATAACAATCTTTTACACGATTTTGATTAGAGCTTTCATGTAACCCAATGCGTACGCCATACCGGCATACCATGATCCGTCACAACTCATTTGAGGCGTATGATCAGGAATGAGTACCCCGTTGAAGCCTTTCTCTTTTAGGATCCTGATGATTTCTACCATATCGATATCTCCTTCGTCTACAAAAACCTCCTTATAGGTTGGCACTTTGCCTTTTACATTCCTGAAATGGATATAGCTGATATGATCTGCATACTGCCTTGTTGCCTCATAGATATCGCCTTCTGTCATTTCTGCCAGGGAACCCAAACAATACTCCAATTTGTTTTGCGGGCTGGGATAGATATCCAACAAGCGCTGATACATCTGTGGCTGGTAAACTAAGCGTGGCGTATTTCTTACAACAGGCATAGGAGGATCGTCGGGGTGGGCAGCCAGTTGTACACCGGCCTCTTCAGCAACAGGAAGTAACTCCTTTAAAAAATATTCCAACCTTTGCCAAAGCTCCTCATGGCTAATCGCCGGAAGGAATCCATCATCTGCAGTTGTATCATAAACCATATTCCATACCATACCATTCGGAATGGGTCGATCATCAACGCCATCCATTCCAACAGAAACAGCGCCCCCCCGTGCAAATGGACCTGTCACACGGCTGGATACACCTGCAAGGCTAAAGTTATATCCAATGACAGGTATGCCGGCTTTGCCGACATTGCGGATGTATTGTTTCAATAATTCAACCTGCTGTTTTTTCTTTGGACCATCCAATAATACATCATGCCAATCGGCAGGATCAAAGTTTTCAATAGCCCCCCATTCCAGGCCTGCTGCATTGATCTCTTTCTTCAAACGAAGCAGGGAATCCAATTCCCACATTTGGGCTGACTTACCTGCTATTCCCCAGCCGGTCCCATTTCCTATAGGCTGATTATTGATATCCTTCTGGCTGCCTTTGTTAAAATAATCCACTAAATGAACTACCAGGTGAGAGCAACCGCATTGTTTGGCAAAATCAAAATGCTGCCGGTTTAACATGTGGTGGTAAAGACCTAATCCTAACTTCATCATCATCTCCTGTTTTATAATATTCCGTATTTAGCGAAAGCGTCGGTACTCGACATTCCATTTTCAATTTCCTTTCTTACCAACTTCTCGCCCCTGGCTTTTTTAATCGCTTTGGCAATCACTTCCTTTTCTATTTTTTGTGGAATTACCAATACGCCGTCGAGGTCGCCAAAAATAAGGTCACCGGGAGCTATCCAAACTCCTCCTATTTCGATGTTGCAGCGATAATCTGCCACCTGGGTTCTTACAGAGGAATCCTGTGCATAACGGCCCCTGCTGAATACTGGCCATTGCTGTTCCAGTACTTGTGGTGTATCGCGGTGATAACCGTCAATCACAGCTCCACGGGCTCCTCTCATTCTTGCGGTGGCCGTGAGAATTTCTCCCCAGTAAGCACAACGCATGGTACCCCCCGTAGCAATATAGATCTCGCCTTCCTGCAATTGATCCAAGGCTTCCGTAAGCTTGCCAAATGGTTTTTTCTGAGGCCCGAATACATCAATCATCAGTACCGGCATGGCCCTGCCAGCCAGCTTGTCCTGCAAGCGCATGGGCTGTACTGGCTGTGGTAAAAACTGATGATAGTATCCATATTCATCAAGGATATCACCTACTACAGGTGTATATAATTCAGATTCCATCAATTTAAACAACTCTTGATCTGTCTCCCACTCAATCAAAGGTTTATTTTGTTCAATTGTCATGCTATTCATTGTATTAATAATTTGATGTTTGCACCAATTCCAATATTTGATTTTTTAATTTGTTCTTATCCATCTCCGATAGTGGATAATAAATGACATCACCCAGGTGTGTGTTACTCTTTTCGACAATAATGATTTCGGCATCTTCGTCCATAGCAATACTATGCCATGCGTTGACGGGGATATTGTACGTTACCCCGGGCTTCATTAAGATACATTCAAAATTGACCATGCTGTTCTCCATACTTGCCGCAATGAGTACAGCCCTACCTTTTGTCAGTACAAAGATCTCATCAGTTTGCTGATGCTGTTCGAGTCGTTCGATGGTTGTGAAAGACAACCATGGCAAGTAATTTAACTGGGCCACCTGCCAATGCTCCCTGATGAAAAAAGGATGGTATCCATTTTCCTTTGCGTAATAGGTTTCAATTAATCCAGTATCCATCATCATCAGTTTATCTTGGGTCATATTGGATGGTACTTTCCTTGTACCCTCCATCAACATAAATTTCTGTAGCGGTCATATAGCCAGCTTTATCGCTTGCCAGGAAAGAACACATCCAGGCGATATCATCCACCTTCCCAATTTTGCCCAAAGGTATCCAGTTGTTGAAGCGTTCCCGGCCAAACTTTTCGATTTCCTCAGAATTCATTTCCGTTTCAATTGCACCTGGCGAAACTGCCATTACCCTGATATTGAATTCCGCCAGTTCCAGGGCCAAACATTTCGTGAGCATATTCAGCCCGGCCTTTGAGCTGCAATAGTGAACAAGGCCTTTCCTGGCTACTTTATCATGGATCGATGAAATGTTTAGGATCACACCCTGCTTTTTGGCGCGCATTCTTCTGCCAGCCAGTTGGGCACAATAAAAGGCCCCTCTCAAATTGACATTCATAATCCGGTCCCATTCCTGCAGTGGCATGTCCAGTGCATCATTAATGGTTTCAATACCGGCATTATTCACCAGGATATCGATACCTCCCAGTTGCTTATCCATGAAATCGAACATCCCGTCTACCTGCTCCGGTATGCTGATATCAGCCTGGTAAGCTTTACATATCACTTTGTATTGATTCGATAACCGCTCAGCAACAGCAAGTGCTTTTGATTCCTCCTTTCTAAAGTTGATCAGCACATTGGCGCCGCAACTGGCCATAGCCTCTGCTATGCAAGCACCGATGCCCTGGGAGGCACCGGTGACCAATACATTTTTACCTGTTAGTTCTATCTTATTCTGCATGCGTAATTATGTAGTTGTTAAATAAGTCTTCTCCTCTTTTTGGTGGGCTTTTTCTTTCCAGTTGTGCTCAATTTCCTCGAGGGTCCTACCCTTGGTTTCCGGAATGTATTTTATGACAAAAAATAAGGCAGGGATCATTACCAGTCCATACAGCATAAAGGTCATTCCAATGCCAATTGATTCGCGCAATAACGGGTAGGTCTGCGTGACAAAAGTAGAACCCAGAAAAAGGGATAAAGTTGCCAACGACATCGCCCTTCCCCTGATGGAAGTAGGATAGATCTCAGCGATCACTACCCACACGCCAGGGCCTAAGGTTGCGGCAAAAACAGCAATGTAAAAGATAAATGCAGCAACCAGCAGGATGGTTCCCTGTCCGCCGGAAAATAAACCACCAATGGCTAAAAGCGCAATACTGAGCCCGCCAAAGCCAGCTATCAATAAAGGTTTCCGGCCCCAAACATCTATTTTCCAGATCGCCACCACTGTGAAGATCATATTGAAGAAGCCGATCAATGCGGCTGTTCCCATTGCTGACGAGGCCTGGAATCCAGCTTTCTCGAAAATAGCAGGTGCATAATACATTACAGTAGTGATACCGGATAACTGGCTTAGGAATGGCAGCACCAAACCGATCAAAAGAGCAATGCGGAACTTTTTAGAAAATAATTCATTGAAGCTGCCGTTCTCTTCTTTTAAAGTGGCAATGATCTCTTCAGATTCTATTTGCGCCTTTTCCGGACCATTGATCCTGCTCAGGATGTCCAAACCTTGCTGGTTCTTACCTTTTGCGATCAGCCATCTTGGACTTTCCGGAACCAATAAGAGCATTAGATAAAACAATATTGCGGGAATCGCATTGGAGCCCAGCATAGCCCTCCATACTTCATCTACAAAGTAAAAGTCCATCCAGTTGCCAAAGCGAGTAGAACCTGCAATGTTTAATAGCCAAGCGTTGGACAAATAAGAACACAAAATGCCCAATGTAATGGAAAGCTGATATAATGAAACCAGGCGTCCCCTCAAATGAGCAGGCGCCATTTCGGAAATAAACATAGGGGCTACCATGGCTGCAAAGCCAACACCCACGCCGCCTATCAACCTGGCTATCACCAGGTGTGTTGGCGTGATGGCCACAGCACAATAAATAGCAGAAATAATGAATAGCCAGGCAGAAGCAGCAAGCACCATCTTCCTTCCAAAACGGTCAGCCATCCAGCCAGCGATTGCAGCACCTGACACGCATCCCAATAATGCGGAGCTCATGATCCACCCTTCCATGGCGGCACTGAGTTGAAACTGGGTGCGGAGGAAATTAATACCTCCAGAAATTACGGCTGTATCAAAGCCAAAGAGAAAGCCTCCAAGACCTGCAGTGAGGCAAATTAAAATCAAATAAGTTGAGCCTGAAATTTTCATTGGCATAATCATTTTGGATGAATCGTTTAAATTAAAATAACAGAACTGGAGACAATCAAACAGATGCTATATTGACCAATACTGATAAAATATTTTCACTTTCCTCAAAAAAGAAGAACAGTAAATGAATGCTACAGTAACACCAGGGCATTTATTCTATTTCCAATTACAGGCGTCAAAACTAATTTCAACTGATTCGCATTCCTACAAGCAATTAAATCAACATTTCAAGTATTTTAATCATTTTCGGCTTTATTTATCATCCCTGATTAATAGAGATGAAAAGATGGGGCAGTATCCCCTTTGTCCATCAAGGCTTCGTTAACTTACCAAGTTAAGTTCTCTTCTGTATTCAGAAGGTGTTCTTTGGGTCTTTTTTTTAAAAGAATCATTAAAATGGGCAAAGCTTTGAAAGCCCGAGCTGAAACAAACATCCGCAATGGTCAAGTCAAAATCCCTTAACAATTTACAGGCATGACCTATTCTTAATTCGTTTAAAAATCCGGTGAAAGATTTTCCTGTTCTCTTTTTGAAAAAACTGCAAAAAGCGGGTGGGGTCATATTGGCTATTTGTGCAATCGTCGGTAAATCTATAGGTTCCCGAAAATTTTCAAGTACAAACCGATACACATTATTCATCCGCTCTGTATCTTTTTCATTTAATGAGACCTTATTTGCAATAGAGGAGAGCTGTTCATACTTTTTTGCATCTAATAGAATATTCATTATTTCCAGGAACAGTATAATCTTCCTTAAACCTGTGGCATGTACGATCTCATTGATTAAAGGAGCTATTTGTTGCTTGATTCCAGGATGAAAACTTAATCCCATCTTTGATTTTTCAATTAGCCGCTCAGCCTTATAACTAAAAGGTTCATCCAGGCTTAGTGTCTTTAAATAGTCTGCGGGAAAATATATAACAATGGCTTTTCCAGTCCTGCTTTCATTGGAAACATATTCAGACGCCTCATGATACCAGATATGAGGGAGCTTAGGACCCAATAAAACCAGGTCACCAGCTGAATAATCCTTTATGCAATCACCAATCACACTTTTACCGGCACCTTCCACTATATAATTCAATTCGCATACTTCATGAAAATGAAAAAGAGCATTGAAATTGTTTTCACTTACTTCTTTTACAAAAATGGATTGCACATCATGTGTACTTACTTCAACCAGTTTAGCTTTCATTTTTGTATCTATTATTCAGTTATGGAATTTTTTGTATCACCGCAAAATCAAAGAAAAGCCTTGGAGACCCACAGTGGAGCAAATTAAAATCAAATAAGTTGAACCTGAAATTTTCATTGGCATATTCATTTAAAACGAATCGCTAAATTTTAAAATAACAAAACTGGTGGCAATCAAACAGATACAATTTTGATCAATACTGATGGAATATTAGCCCCGTCAAATTATATTAAAAGAGGGGCCTGGAAAGGCCCCTCGGTCATCAATCTAAAATTGCCATATGATGAGATAGATATCTTATAGACCCTTCTATAAGCCAGCACTTAAGTTGTCGCCCATTGATATGATTGAATTGAAGTCAACTATGAATGAAGCCATTCCCATTGCAGGAACCAATACTTCGGTCTGCGCCAGTTTATCGGCATTACTTAACACTTTATTGTTCATGAGCACGGATAGAGGTTTCCGTTCCAGCCAATTTACTTTCACCACTTCATCTTTATCAGAAACAGAGCGCAACCTTACCTCCATCCTGTTGCCCGATTCATCCACTTTCAATATCGATAACAATACTTTTGGATTATCAGTCAGAGACATTAAAGGCTTCTGATTTAGCTTTTGCTTTAGCGGGCTAACCACCAATGGCTGGGATTGCTCCATGCCGAAACGATTGGCCATTGCTGCGTCATAAGCCGTATTATGAGGAAGCAGGCGATATCTAAACTCCAACCTACCTTCCTGGCTTAAGGGGAAATTCGTATGCCAGTGGTTATTTAAAGCCCAGGAGTAAATAGTTGCACTGGGAGCAAGATTTTTGATCCATTTAGGTGAATTGGTGGCTCCTCCCAGAATGTCAGCAGTTAGGTCCCCTATTTCCAAAACAGGAGCATCCAATGAACACATGGTTACCCCTTTCTCTTTATTGGACACATCCAGCCAGCGTTGAAAGCCGATCCAATTCCGGTTGGCCCCTTCCAACTGGTCTTTATCTATTTTCATAATGCCCCACGGAATGTCTACCATGGTTTCAGACTGAGGGATATTGAAGGCAAATCCAAAATGCACGCCTTCTTTTTTCGTTATGGCTTGTTTATCCAAGTTATTCTTGATATCTACATAAGCCTGGCCTTTTATAAGTGTAATTGTCCGGGACAGGCTATTGCAACCTTCCGCCGCTGATTCCACCAAAATCGAGGCCAGCAGGGGGCCGTTTTCAAGAATAGAAATTTTCACATTCGATGTACCGGAAAGCCTGTTCTGTTTTTCACTACTTTTCAGGTACCGATAACTATTGATACTGCAGGCAGCCTTGGCATCTACAAATTCTTTTGCCCCTTTTGTCAAGCTGGAGATGTCTCCCGTTTGAGGGTCAATCACAACCTTAAGGATCCCGTTGTCCAATACATTGCCTTGAGCCAGTGATCCGCTCGTATTGGTTTTGCCTGCGCTCAATTGATAACTCCCTGAGCCCAAAGCAGGAATATGCTCTGCCATGAACACCAACTCTCCTGTAGAAAGCCTTTGAGACAAAACAGCCTTCCCCCACTCATCTGTTACACTATTATACTGACTACTTTGCTCTTTTGAAAGAGTGACTAACTGGCTGCGACTCCAGGACAATGTATTAAAGACCCCAACTGTTTGACTTTCGCTTTTGGCAACAGGAGCTAAAGCTCGGTGCATTATATCTTTACTGATATCTTCCCCTTTTTGAAAGTATCCAAATTTCACATTTAAAATATCATTGGTAATTGGCTGTTTATCAGGAGAGAAATAACACCAGGTATGCTCCGTTCCCAGGCTGACATTTCTCCAGGCTTCTTTCAAGTCTGCCCTTGGTGCAGGCTCTCCCTGATGGAGCATTGCCCAAAGCGTTTCATCCTGAATAAGCCTTTCCTTAGCATTCCTGTTCATGGCAGTTTGCTTCGCTGCTGTACCCAAACCATCGGTCCAATATTCTGTAAAGTCCCCGGATAAAACCGGGAGCTGGTCGCCATACTTCTCTTCATATTTTTTCATAATCTCTGTAGCACTTGCAATCACCAGGTGTGGATAGGCAAATTCCTCATTCCAGCTTTTGACAGCCTCGGGCAAGTCTGCATCAATAGGCGTATTATCAGCCATGGCCCACGACATGGCAAAGAGGTCGTAAGGATAATAGTCAGATTTTTCCAATTTAGGCAACATATCAGCCAGGTAACCATCAATAAAATTCTGTCTTGGCGTTTCGGTCTTTACCATGCTTAATAACTTTGTAGTATCTGTCTGACCAAGCATTTTAGGCCAGAACTTAAAACCTTTAAGCTGTGCGCCGGGAACATAGCTTCCAGGCTGTAGAAAAAGTACTTTTGATTTACCGTCAACACTTTTCCACCAGAATGGCCTAAAACTCAAGTCCGTAGAACGACCCACCCGGTCGGAGCCATTATTGAGCGCAAAAATGTATTTGATACCTAAGCGTTTGGCCACGGGAACGATTCCCCAGGTCATGCCTGGAACATCTACCTGGACAAAGGTTTCTATCTTTTTGCCGGTTAGTTTTTCAAAGTCCTTACCATGGCCCAGGAATTCAAACAATTCCTCATCAGCAGCCGCACTGGTATTGGTATTCACATAGCTGGCATCCAGGTGCAGGTATCCTTTTTTAACGGCATCAATCACTTCCTGTTTTACCTGCCGACTCGCCTTGCTAAAGAGCCGCTCTACAGGCCATAACACCTCAGGATTCCATACATACCGTGCTCCTTCGGGATAGGCTGCTGTCTTTTTTGCCAATTCAATCCCATTGAAAATATTCCGTCTATGGATCACTTCCACATTTTGCTGGGTGTTGGTATAGCCAATATCTACATGAGAGTGAGGATAAATATATACCGTCCATTGACGCAGGGCGGGCACCCTTACACTATGCTCCAGCATTTTATTAGCCTGCTTTACAACGATCTTCAGCTGGCAATCTGTTTTTACACCCAGACCAGCAGGCAGCAAAACATCCAGGCTGTCTATACCATTCTTTCCATCAACAGGTAACAACTCTTTAATGGTACCAGATTCCAATGTAATTGTTCCTTTTCCTATCAATGGAGCACCTTTAAAATACAGCATTAGAGATCTTCCGGGTTTTTTATCGGAGCGATGCCGATAAAATGACTGAACTTTCACTGCTATAGAATCGGGGAATGAACCATTTGCAAACCCATTTGTCCCCTGCAGCAGTAGAAAAAGGATGAGTAAACTAGTTATGATTGACTTTCTCATTTACATTGATTTTTTATTTCGGGATTAACTTTTGTGACCTTTTTATTTGGTGAAGATTTCGTTTACATCATAAAGTAATAAGCGTGATTGTTTTCAAACAGATACCATATTGATCAATACTGATGTTCTATTAACCTCTACTTATTAGCGTAAGAATGGGGCCTTGAAATAAAGAAACTTAGATCAATCATACGGTTAAATGAAAGGAATGTGTCAAAACTAATTTCAACTGATTCGCATTCCTACAAGCGATTAAATCAATATTTCAAGTATTTTAATCATTTTCAGCTTTATTTATCATTACTGATTAATTGATATGAAAAGATGGAGCAAATACTAATGGCATATTAGCCTATACATATTAAGAAAGGGGCCTGGAAAGGCCCCTTAGTAATCATTCTAAAATTGCAATATGAGAGAAAATCTCTCTAATCAATTGTCATTGCCATCAATCGCCGATTTTCATAAGGAAGTATTTGAATATCTTTTCTTTAATAAATTCATCATAAACAGATTCACCTCCCACTGGTTCGTAATGGGTTGTCCCGTAGATGGCAAAGGCACCATATAAGGAAACGGCCCAAACTCCGGGGCGATGGTTAAAATAGCATTTTCTTTTTTCTTTCGCTCTACAACCTTATCCCACCAGTTCAAATGCATATTCAATGCGTGCTCCCATTCATTGATCCGGGGGTCTGGCACCTGGGGACCTTCTATATATCCAACTCTTGCGTGGATATGCTCCGTTTTTTCAATGGCAAGATTCACAGCCTGTGGCTGATCTTCAAGAAATGATTCAGCTACACATACCCAGTGAGAGGCATCCAGTGTAATTTTCAAACCGGGTATTTTTTCCAGGTACGTTTTGGTAATATGTGCAGCAAATGAAAATTTGTTGCGGTGCGTTTCGTGCACTACAGGCACACCTTCATTTTCAGTAAATCGAAGCGTTTCTTCAATTAATGCCTGGTTCTGTTCAAACGAAAAGAAATCTTTGCCGGTTTGCGAATTAATTTTCACACAAGGATAAGGCTTTACTTTCTCCAACCATGCACAATACTGATCAAAGTGTTTCGAAAACTCCGCTACATAGGTATCGTAATGTTGAATGATGATTTTGACATTATGTTTCGCAGAAAGGTTCCATATCTCTTCCAACTCCTTTTCTGATGCTGTGACTGCAATGCCACACTCAACACCATCATAACCGGCAGCCATTACGTTTTCGAAAAAAGTGCCCCAACTTAAACTTTCGCTTCCCCAACGCGGGCAATAGTATTGTATTGACATAAATCTATGATAAATCTGTTTTTATTTTTAAAACCTCAGGGCGCAAATAAGGCTGGTTGGCATCAACAGTTCTTTGTTCCTGAGTAATATTTTATGAAGTGAATAATGTTTCCAATTCCTCGAGCGACCGGCCTTTCGTTTCTTTTATTTTAAAGAACATAAAAACAAAAGCAACCGCACATAAGAAAGCATAACAAAACATCGTGTAGGAAGTGCCCAGGTGTTTTGTCAATATGGGAAAAGTAAGGGTAACAACGAAATCAGCCAGCCACAATGCTAATGTTGCCACCGACAAAGCAAGACTGCGTATGAGATTGGGAAATATTTCAGAGAGATAGACCCAAACAACAGCACCCAATGTACTTCCAAAAGAAGCTACATACAGCAGCATAAAGATCAATACGATGTAATTATCATAATAACTATAATGAAAGCAGAGACCCAAAGCAACAAGCGATATGCCCATTAATATGCTTCCGATTAGCAACAGTTTTTTTCTGCCTACCTTGTCTACCAATCCAATAGCCACAAACGTTGACGCTATATTAACCACACCAATGATAATCGTTTGCAACAAAGAGGATGAAGAATCAATTCCGGTTTCTTTAAAGATAGACGGAGCATAATATATGATGGAGTTGATACCTGTAACCTGCTGGAAAATGGCCACCATAATTCCAACCAATAATACAGGCCTGTAAGTTTTGCTGAAGACCTGCTTTAGCGCAATGCGTTTTTCATGATGAAAACTGTTTTCAATTATGGCTAACTCTTCTTCAACGGATGCACCATCAGATGTTTTCGCAAGAATTTCCTTTGCCTCATTCTTTCTCCCCTTTTTCAGCAACCATCTTGGTGTTTCCGGAACCAGGAGTAATAACAGTAAAAACAGTAATGAAGGGAGTGTTTGTGAAGCAAACATCCATCTCCAGTTATTCGTACCCACATCATCCAAAAAGTAATTGACAAAATAGGCAACCAGGATCCCTACTACTATCGCCAACTGGTAACAGGCAACCAGTCTGCCTCTCACCTTAGCAGGCGCTATTTCAGCGATATACATGGGAGATACCATGGCTGCTGCGCCAACCCCAAGACCTCCAATCAACCGAAATAAAATAAATACATATAACTGCGTAGACATCCCGGCTCCAATACCTGAAAGAGCAAACAAGATGGCGCAAATGATCAACGTGAAACGTCGTCCAAATCTATCTGCGCAATACCCGGCAAGTAAAGCTCCAGCAGCACACCCAATCAGGATTGAACTCATTGACCATCCCAACATATATTCATCCAGTCCAAAGTAAGTAGAGATATAGGGTATTGTTCCGGAAATGATCGCTGTATCAAATCCGAATAACAAGCCCCCTAATGCAGCAACAAAACTTACCATCGTAATAAAGTTTTTGTTGATGCTTTTTTGTGGTAAACTTTCTGGAATACTTTCCTGGAATGATTTTGTAGAAACTAATAAATTTTCCATTGGCAATCGTTTAAAATGGCTTTTATAAATAATACTGACCTACCTAAGGCCAGTTTTTAAATCGTGGACGGTAAAATAACGGATATCATCTCTGCAAAACAGATGCTATTTTGATAATTTCCAATGCTATTTTTGCATCACAATATAAAAAAAATTAGGGGGCCTGGAAAAGCCCCCTTTTTTGATCACTAAATCACCAATGATGAAGCACTATTTTAATGGATCAAAAGTGCCACCCCACTCATTGTTTTGTTGAGCAGGATCACTAGCGAAGTTCCTTTGCCAATCATTCAATGCTATTGGATAGAACCAGTTAGCGTTTGGCAGGTTATAGACGTTAACAGGATTGTTAGTAACTTCTTTTTTAAATTCTAAATGGAAGTTAGCACGCACTGCATCTGTTTGGATATTTTGAGTCCAGTCAAAATCGGTTTTCTTTGTTAATGGAGCATTTGAAGTGTTATAAACAACAAAAAGGTTAGATAAATTTTGTTTAGCATTCAATATGTCAAAACGCTTCAGCCTGCGAAGATTATCCCATCTTTTACTTTCCTGGCAGAATTCAGCAAGGCGCTCACTCATCATTAAATTACGTACCGATGCTTGAGTTGAATACGCATCAAGACCATAGCCGTATATAACACCACTCCATCCACCGCCATTGGGAACTTGGCATTAGGATTTTCAGGTGTCCATGAGTCTGTCATCCATACTTTATTCATGTTCTGGAATGCCTGATTACCAATAGGGGGTATTGGATCAAAAAATTTTTTTTGAGAAGAGCATCAACAAAAACAGGCATAGTTCCACATGTATATCACATTTCACCTCAGCAGGCGTATCAAACAAAAATCCCGGTCACCTAAGGCAACCGGGATCTATTTAAAAACTGTCAACTTATTTCTGGATGATACATCAGCCCAAGCCGTGCATTATTTACCATACTTTAATTTTTTGCTTTCCGCTGCTCCTGATTTCCAATGGACCAGGCGAGGGATTGGTCACATTACGCTTTTTGCCGAAATAATCTGTATCGATCTTTAATGGCGAGCCATCTGTGTTTTCGAAAGGCAAATCCGGAACAAGAGCCCTGGTCAAAGTTTCGGTAGTCACCAGCTTTCTTTTTTGCCCGTTCAGCCAATTTTTGTCCAATGAAATTTCCAGGTACATACCATCGTTTTCGGCTGTCAAGTTTGCCATGGCATCATAGTCATTGATGACCAAAGCATTCCTTTCTATGGCCTGTTGGTCCTGATATTTTTTCATTTGCTCTTTTGCGCTTTTACTCATCTCTCCAAACTTCTTTTGATTGTCGGTGCTTGCAGCCCTGATTACGCCTTTAGTGTATACATTACCATCGAAGACAACCGGCAACAATGCCTTAGCATAGTCTTTAACATCGCCTTTGTTTACAAACAGGTTATTCACAAACTGCATATCGCCACCCGGATTGTCGTGCAGGCTGACAAGGGAAGTAGAATGAGGTTTATGATAGGGTGTCAAACGGCTATCATAGTTAATCACTTTCACTTTACCACCAATCAGATTATGAACAATTGCGGCACCACTGGAGTTTATATATAAGCTCACTTTAGACAGCAAGATATTATTGCTGACCAGCATTGGACCATGATCTACTTCCAAAAAAAGATCCTCGCCATTATCATGCATGAGGTTATTCTTTACCTGAACTCCCTGAGCCATCCAATCGAGCCAAACGCCCCAATAATTGCTTCTGTAAATATGGTTATTACGAATCTGTACATCTACAGCCCCGTGAAACTTAATACCGGCTTGTTCGGCACCTTCATATAAATGCCTAACAAAAATATCATGGATGGTATTGCCTTCCACGATACTGAACGAGCAACCCATACTACCCACAATACCTGTTTGCTCGCAATTAGAAATTGTATTATTGCGAACAATATGTCCTCCAATAGTGCCCTTGTTCCAACCAGATGCTAACGCTCTATTAATAGTTCCAACATATCCCTCTGTTGTACCTGTTCCTTTATCTCGCTCATCTCCATACTTGCCCAATGCAATACCCGAACATTTGGAATAGCGAACAGTGTTGTTCTCGATGATCCAGCCACGGCTCCAGTTTGTACCAATCAAGCCTTGTTGTTCTGCAGTTGGAGGAGCCCAATTGGTAGCAGCCTGCTCCATAGTAAAGCCACGAACAGTAAGGAAGTTGGTGAATGGCACAGCAGGATAAAATACAGTTGGGCGAACATTGATCTCTACCGTTTCTTTATTAGGGTCAACGTTTTTAAACTGTGCCCAAATGGTTGTTGTTGCTGTATCGACAGAAGCTGTCCAAAGTTGGCTCTTTTCATCAGC
>NZ_JAOTIF010000031.1 GCF_025628885.1 Paraflavisolibacter caeni
CTTCCACTAAATTTATCATCTAAACATTATCTTCAAAGAACTTCTTAACTTCTAACCGCTAATCTAAAGGTCGCATCTGTCAAATAGAGGAAGGAATTACTGGTTAAGAATTTTGTTTATGCTGCCAGAGAACAGAATGTCTTGTAGGAAGTTGCCAAAGGAAAGTTGACTTGTTCCTTCTTTATTATTCTCACCATTTCAATACCTATTAGTGTTCGTGATGCTGATTCAAAACTTTTGAACCCAAACATGATCTGAGTTCGCCATTTAATAAAACGATGATCTGCCCCTACCCTATTGTTTAGGTATTTACATTGTCTGATCCTTATTGTTTTAAGACACCTTTTGTTGAAGGTTCTAATTCGCCTCTTTATTTGCGCCACTTTGATCAATATTAATCAATTTTGGATAACCATGATTACGGATTGCTTTAACTAGAAACTTATGGGCTGCGTACTTGTTCCTCCTCTTAGTGAGCAGGAAATCAACTGTATTTCCACCCTTGTCTACAGGTCGATACAGGTACATCCATTCACCCTTCACTTTGATGTACGTTTCATTCATTCTCCTGTAAGTTTACAGCTTCCTTCAAGGCATGGTAAATGTCCCACTTAAAGTCCTGTTACCTATATACAGATCAATGTCATAAGATCTGAAACTGATGCCAGTGCCTGGCTAAAGAACATACAATCATCTGCATCGTCATCAATCAGTGGTTGCACTGCCTATCAATCCATTCAATTCAAAAAAGAAGTGATATCCTTATTGATTACACATGATCAATGCCTGAAATTTTAAGCGTGTAAGCATGTTCACATGGCTTTTGAGCGGGTAATGTTACTTTTAATCCTTCTTCATCTCTTGTAAATTGAACCTTGCCGTAGCCAAGCAATTCAACATTATCTATCCTGCCCACCTTTTGCTCGCTGTTTGTGGATAAAGGCCTAATCACTACCTGCTGCCCTTCTGGCCAACCCATAAAGAAAGCATATAAGTTATTCCCTTTGGTGGTAAACCGCATATCCTCATGCGTAAACTGCTTACGGTTACCTTCATTGAACTGTAGTGCAGAATTGACTTCTTTCTCATTTTTTGTTACCTGCGACTGTGGGCCAACACCAAAGATCTTCCAGGGACGTGTAGCATAAATACCTTCACTATTTACGGCCATCCACTTTGTAATGCTATCCAGTACCGTTAATTCATCGCTATCCAGCATACCACTGGCTGGTAAAGGAAAGTTGAGCATCAGGTTTCCATTCCGGCTCACAATATCTACCAGCAGATCAATGACCGTCTTTGTTGATTTATAACGACCTACCCTGTCCCTGTTGTAATGCCAGTCGCCAATACAGGTGTCTGTTTGCCATGGTTGCGGCCAGACGCTCTCCACAACGCCACGCTCCACATCAAAGACACAAATACCAGTTCCCGGAGCAGAATCCTCAGGCCTTTTACTGGTATACACCGCCTGTGTTTTGCCTCCGTTCTTTGCAGCACTTTTATTATACAAATGAGCTAATAAATTGAGACCATGTTCTTCAAAGGGCATGTGACCATCGCAATATAAAAGGTCAGGTTCGTATTGATCCACAAGGTCTTTCATTCTGTCAAACCAATGCTTTTTCCAGCTACAGGGAATGCTATTCTCATTCCAATCGAGTCTGTTGAATACTTCTTCACATGTACCATAAAACTCAAAGTTCTTGGGATCAGCGCCATCGTAAGGAATACCCGCCAAAGGGCCATCTTTATCACTCCCTTTACTGGTAGAAAACCATTTATAAGTAATCCATAAATGATCGCTGATGCCAAATTTTAAACCATGCTTCTGTGCTGCTTTTTTAAAGAGACCAACTATATCTTTTTTCGGTCCCATGTTCACAGAGTTCCAGCGGTTATGCTTGGAGTTCCACAAATCAAAATTATCGTGATGCACCCCCATGGTCATGAAATATTGAGCACCAGCTTTCTTATATAAACCGAGCAGGTAATCAGCATCAAACTTTTCTGCTTTCCAGGCTGGTATGGTATCCTTGAAACCAAATTTGGATGGGTGACCATAAGTCTTCACATGATGCTCATATTGCTTTTGACCTTGGATATACATGTTACGTGCATACCAGTCACCAGCTTCTACGGCCGATTGTGGCCCCCAATGTGCCCAGATACCAAACTTGGCATCGCGGAACCAATCCGGAACCTGGTAACTTCTTAGGGAAGCTCTTGTCCCTACAAAGGGCCCCTTACCTATGGGCGGTATTTCGGCAGGAGTGTTGGTATCAACCTTGCTAAGTGCAAGAGCAGGATTCAGTTGCAATGCAGGAACCCCTAAGGCGAGACTTTTTAAAATATTTCTTCTAGAAATCGACATTTTGTACGGTTTGTTTTAATGTTTTAAAAATTAGAACTGCTATAACATCCTTCAACACTGATCTACACCAATTCAACAATGGCTTTGATGACGCCGAATTCAGGTTTCAGCCAATTGGCGAATTCATCTTTTACCTGGTTAAATAAGACGCGGTGGGTGATGTAAGTAGTGGGTTTCACCCATCCTTTCTTCATGCAAGTCACTACGTGCTCAAAGTCGATTCGGTTGGCATTGCGGCTGCTCATCAGCGTTGCTTCCCGCTTGTGAAACTCCGGATGGCTCACCACCAGTTCTCCTTTTTGCAGGCCTACCAGTACATACCTTGCACCATGGGCCATGTATAAAAAGCCGCCATTGATGGCATTTCTGTTTCCTGTTGCATCGATCACTACTGTAGGGAAATCACCATTTGTAATCTCTTTAAGGCGTTCTGTAACATTTTCTGTTGCTGCATTGATGGTATAGGCAACATTCAACTTGTCTTTGCAAAACTGCAAACGCTGGTCATTGATGTCCAGGGCAATCACCTGACCACCGGCAATGCGGGCAAACTCCATTATGCCCAGTCCGATGGGACCAGCACCCATGACCAGGACAAACTCACCGGGCTGCACCCCAGCCCTGCGTACTCCATGGGCACCAATCGCCAGGGGTTCTACCAGTGCCAATTCGTCGAAGGATAGTCCTTCACCATGGATCAGCGAGTAAGAAGGAACGCTAAGATATTCCGCCATACCACCATGGATGTGCACCCCGTATACTTTGATGTGTTGGCAGCAGTGCTCTTTGCCGCTGCGGCAGGCGATGCATTTACCACAGTAGAAGTAAGGTATAAAGGTTACGGCTTCCCCGGGTTCAAAACCTTTGGCGTCTCCGGCTACGTATTCTGCAGCCAGCTCGTGCCCTAAAATACGTGGGTATTCAAAATAAGGCTGTGTGCCTTCGTAGGCATGCAGGTCGGTGCCACAAATGCCAATGCGTTTAATTTTCAGGAGGGAATATCCTTCCTCTAATACGGGTTGTTCAATTTCCTGGTATTCGAACTGTCCGGGTGTGGTGCAAATCAATGACTTCATTGATCAATATTATCTGGTTATTAAAATTGTTTACAGGTATGGATAATCATCCCTAATTAACCCTTTTGCTTTCATAGAAGTCCAGAATTCAACAGGGATTTCAATACTGGCTAAATCTATATTTTCTTTTACCCGTTTTTGAGCAGTTGTATTTAAAGCAACACTTGCTACTCCGGGCACTTTCAATGCAAATTGCACACAAGCTGCTGCAGGCTTAATGCCGAAACTTTGACACAACTCAAAGAAGTCTGCCCTCCATTGAAAAAGTGCTTTATTGGCAGGCGCTGTAGGCTCAATTAATTTATAATCATAATAATCACTACCTATGAGAAAACCGGAATGAAAAACAGCCGAGTTAATGATGGTTACACCTTTCTTTTGTAATTCCTGAATAAAGTCCAGAAGTTCTTTTGGATGATTCTTAATGGTCAGGCTGTTGGCAATCATTACCCAATCTAGTTGCACATCATTGGCTATACTCTGAATCACTTTCCAGTTCTTAGCGCCAACGCCAATGGCCTGAATTTTACCCGTTTGCTTTAAATCATACAAGGCTTCATAAGCATCCAGTATATCCTCATATAGCTTCGCCGCATGATTAGCATCCCTGGCATTAGCGAGGTATTCATCAGGGTCATGTACGGAAACCATTTGAGGTGTGTAGCCACCAAGCAATTCATTGCCCTGTTCAAAGCATTCGATAATGCCATCATAGCTTATTTTCTGAATGGCATCATGTTGAAGGTCTTTCCAAACCCCAGGCTCAAAAGTGGGTTCATCGGTTTTCAGTTCAGTTCTCAACCATCCCAGTTTATTACTGATGATAACATTTTCTGGTTTTACATTGAGTGCTTTGAGACTCTTGCCTAGAGATTCTAGAGCCAGGCCGGCCCCATATTTTCCCGCCGTGTCAAAAACAACAGGTTTTGGAGAATGGCAGAAACATTCCTTTACGATTTCACATTTGGTAGTCTCATCCAGGGCTACATACAGATTACCCAAACCACTGGTCCCAAAAACAACAGGAGGCATATCGCTACTGGAAACTTCATTTTTCATTTTATACAAATTAAATTTCATTTGCCATACCCTAGAACATCAATGTGCCGCAGATAACTGCACGCTCCCAACACTAATGTTTTTGATGGCAAAATATAGAACCATTAAAAGACAGACTGCAGGAACAAGGTATGCCGCTTGTATATTGCTGGCATCTGATACCCTGCCCATGATTACAGGAAACACTGCCCCGCCCACAATTGACATGATCACAAGTGAAGAGCCTTCTTTTGTTTTTGTACCCAGGCCTCTTACACTCAAAGCAAAAATGGTAGGGAACATGATGGAGAGAAAAAATTGGACTGCAATCAAAGCATACACGGAAGCCTTACCATTCGTGGAAATGGCCACCAACAACAAGGACATCACAATCACACTATAAACAGCCAACAAACGTGGAGGTGCTATAAATTTCATTAAGAATGTTCCTACAAACCGCCCCAACATAAAACCTAGTAAAGCACCAGACAAATAATAAGCTGCCGAAACTTCATCAATACCAGCCACCCTTTCTGAGAAACGGATGAAAAAACTGCTGATGCAAACCTGCGCACCCACATAAAAGAATTGGGCCAATACACCTAGCATCAGGTTCTTCTCTTTTACAATGGAACCTTCCACTTCTAGGGAATCATCTTCCTTGATTTCAGGCAGTGGTGTCCTCCATAAGAATAGCGCTACCATTAATACCACTATTCCAATAACGATGTATGGTATCTGTACAGAAGATGCTTCTTTGTTCAAATAATCATTAAGCTGCCCGGCAGTCATACCGGCTTCTTCCTGGGCTGACAATGTTTTACCGGAAAGAATAAACCTTCCGCCGATCAAAGGAGCTAAAAACGCAGCCAATCCATTAAATGATTGTGCAAAGTTCAAACGCTGTGTACCGGTAGCAGGGTCTCCTAAAACAGTCATATAAGGATTAGCGGCTGTTTCCAAAAAGGCAAGCCCACTGGCGATAATGAATAAAGCACTCAGAAAAAAAGCATAGGATCTCGTAGCAGCCGCGGGGAAAAACAAAAAGGCACCAAAGGCAAATAAGAGCAGGCCAAGGATAATACCGCCTTTATACCCAAACCGGTTCATAAATTTACCGGCAGGAATGGCTAGCAGAAAATAAGCAATGTAGGATGCTGAATCAATGAAGGCCGATTGTGTATCACTCAACTGACACGCCTTCTTTAAATGCGGAATTAAAATAGGATTTAGGTTTAAAGCAAAACCCCACAGGAAAAACAAAGAAGTAATCAAAATAATAGCAAAACCGTTATTGTGTGTTTTCATTGAACAACTTTTTTATCTATAAACACCTTTTCAAAACTATTTTTATCTATTGGATTTTATATGAGTCTTATACTCCATGAGCATATAACTGAAAAATTTTGTCCATCAAAATCCACTTCTCTCCTGCTTTGGCCCAGGGCAGGGGTTTTTGAAATTTCCACATGAGCTCTTCCCACTCCTGCACCTTAGCATTAGCGGCATCCATTACAGATTTCCGCTCAAAGGAAAAAGAATCATCAGTGTCCATGATCATGAACAAACGGTTGCCTGTCCGGTAAATCTCCATGTTGACAATACCACTATCCACAATACTCTTTTGCACTTCGGGCCATACATGCTGGTGCCATTCTTCATATTCTGCAATCAGAGTAGGGTCTTCCTTTAAATCCAGGGCTAAACAGTATTTATTCATATTCAACACTCTTGTCGCTTAATTAATAAATGTTATTGATGCTTTTTTTATTAAGTATCCGGTTTATTGAATGAAAGGTGAAGGGCTCATTGCGCTGAACAAATTTAAATGAGATACGTGCTCTCAGTATTGCATGAAAAAGACTTTGTCTTATACAAATCCGACATTTCACCATAAATTTGATCAGTAAAAATCAGGTATAAGCAGAAGGATATTAAAACATTTCTTTTCCCTGCTACACGTTGACTATGTGAAGTTGAATTAGAAATGGAATTAGACCAATGTCATCAGCCCTTATTACCGTTTGTATTTTATTGATGAAGGTAAAGGCTTTATTTCCAATTCCCAGGAAACCGTAACATTAGAGGCCGGGTATATGTATATCATTCCTAGTTATACCTTGTGTAATCTTAGCTGTCAGGATTATTTGAGTCAGTATTTCATTCATTTTTTTGAAGAATCTCCGGACGGCATTTCCCTATTCCACAATAACCGGACACTCAAAAAAGTACCAGCGAATGAAACAGATATTGCCAACTTCAAAAGAATCCTACAAATCAATCCAGGCAGGGGCATTAACCGTTCTGATAATCCTTAAGTTTATGAAAAGAATGTTTATTATAAGGGATACCAGGAACTGAACAACATGCAGAGTATGTCTGCATACTTTGAAACGCAGTGAATTATTTTACAATTACTCTCCAGGTTTTTAAGTACGAGCCGGCTTACGCAGAAGAGTGCAAACGCTATCTCGTCAAAGATCCTGGATGCCATCAGCTACATTCAGGTCAACTTAAATCAAAACCTGACTGTTACGCATCTTGCAGAAAGAGCGAATCAACACCAGGATTATTTTTCAAGAATGTTTTTTCAATATGCGGGTATAAGACCACTTGCCTATATTCATGAAAAGCGGATTGAACGGGCTCAATACCTGCTTACTACCACTAATATGTCTTATGCCGAAGTAGCCGCAGAAACAGGATTTGAAAATCTGCCTCATTTCTCCAGAATTTTTAAAAAGGCTACCAGCCTAACTCCTGGTCAGTACAGACAGCAAAATCAATCGGTTAATACATTACAATAACATACGTCTTAATTGTTGAAATGAATGAAACAAATGTTGGAAACACTATTAGTCAGGCAATCAGTGGATCAATAACATAAACATAATTGATCGCAATGATAGATTTCTCTTTTTATACAATGAGATAAAAAAGCCCACTGTGGAAACAGTAGGCTTGCTGTTTTCTATGCTATTTTCCTTACTATAACATCATGGCTTTTGCACATAGGCTTGAGCACCTCCCCTGTATACATCAACTAGTTGCTTGACCAGGTAAACATCTACCTTTTGATCTTATTGCTTTTGGTCCTTGTAGTTGATGCGCGAACAAGCAATTCAGAATTCATTACGATGCAATAACGCTCCTGAGTGGTGCCAAAGTTTATTTCCTCTATCAAAGTTTCTGCTGCCTTGGCCCCTATTTCAAAGCCAGGATAATTGAAAGTTGTCAATTGAGGCTCTACCACCCAGCTGACCATATCATTATTGAAACCTACTAAGGCAATGTCTTCCGGAATCTTGATACCTGCCCTTTGAAAGCGTTGTGTAAAAAGGGCTGCACATAAATCATCAGCTATAAAAATACCATCCGGCAATTCTTTTCTTTGCATGATCTGTTGAGCAATCAGGATACAGTCTTCTTCACTAAAATCACTAACCAGCAAATCATCTTTTCTACACCGTAAACCAAATTTTGACAAGGCACTTTGATACCCTTTCCACCTGTCTGAATACGACTTTTTATTCAGGCTCCCTGCAACATGCATGAGGTTCCGGCAGCCCTGCTGAATTAAATGTACCGCAGCCTCATAACCTGCTTTATAATTATCGACCATGATTTTGATTCCAGGACCATCTTCTTCCACATTATCAATGAAAACGACTGGCATTTTCTTATTGCTAAATACATCAAAACGCGACAGAATATTGGTATTACAGGACAGAGCTACGATCAAGCCATCCACTCGCTTATTAAATAGATGGGCAATCTGCTCTACTTCTCTTTCAGGAGACTCCTCAGAAAGACTGATCACAACATCATACTTAGCCTTTGTTGCTTCTTGCTCTATACCACTTAGTACCGAAGTCAAAAAATCCCTATTGAGCTTAGATACCAATACACCAATGGTATTGGTTTTCTTTGACCTGAGATCAGATGCAAATCGATTAGGGCGGTAACCGAGTGCACCAGACAGTTCGATGATCTTCTTTTTGGTTAATTCATTAACAGATGGATTGTCTTTTAATGCGCGGCTCACCGTCGAGGCAGAAACATTCGCAATTTTCGCCAAGTCATATATGGTCACTTCCTTTACCTGCATTTGATGTATTTACTATTACCAAAAATTTATGAAATTTTAAATTATTTATAAATATCTGACATTGAAAGCTGACAGCTATATTCGCACATAAAGGCCCCTTTAAAAGCTATGCTTTGTAACAACATCAAAATTTGCAGTATTTGCCTTTTTCTTATTTGCTGATCTAGAGCCAAAAGTTTTTATTGCTGCTTTACGATAGGTAAACTGAATGCTATTGATATAAAACGCGTTTTGAACTGACGGAAACTTTAAGTATACATCATGTTGGCCGTATACATTGGAAATCGCTTGGCTAAAGCTTTTCCATTGATTCACGCCACCTGTCTTAGTAATTGGAATTGTCGCAATGAGGGTACCCGTTTGCAGGTCATCTAACCATACTTCAAGATTACCACCAACAGTAGAGGAAGCAGCAACATCAATCTTAACCGGTGCCCTCAGATCTTTTCCTAGATCTACTCCGGATAACATCAACCACCCACCATGAGCTGAAGTATTGGTAACCACCTTACCTGGTGACATGTTTACCTTTTCAATTCCATAGAAATTTTTATATCCAGCAACAGGCAATTCTGAAAAACCATCCTTATAAACAAAAAAGTCAAAATCGGCGGCTTTTCCTTCAGCAAACAAACCAACACTAGTACCTACCCAAGAATTAAAATTAGGCTGTTCCTTATCTAAGTTAACAGAACTGATTGGAGCACCTACAGCAATCCAGGTATTTCCATCACCACTATAATAAGCAGTTAAGCTATGTTCCTTTCTTTCAATTTTCAGCCAAACTGTATTACCAAATGTATTGGAGATGTTGCGCCTGGCCGTATCAAATTGAAACACGATTTTCTTACCATTATCAAATCCACTGTAAAGCCGTGCAAATACTCTTTGATTTCCATTAGTGAGATAAATACCGGCTTTAGCTACCGTATCAGTTGCATTCAAATCAACACGGGTTACAGCAGAATAATAATGATCTGTCTCTTTTTGCACAAGATGTGCTCTGGCTGTATCAGGAGTTAGCCGCAACCAGCCCCTTCTTGATGAAAGCGAGTATTGGCTGGCAGACTTCCTGCTTAAAAAATGCCACCAAACTTCCAAAGAATCACCATCGAAATAATCAGAACGAACACTTCGCCAAGGAATGCCGGACTTGGGTAATTTGGGCTTTGCAAAAGGGGCACTTGCTGGTGCTACACCCCATGGCCTATCACCTTCCCAAATCACCTGGTATAATGAGGATTGCCGACCCAAGCCCGACCAGTCGTCTCCATTAACCCGTTCATAGCTTTGACCAATGGTCCACCATGTACCTTCAGCTAGCTGAATAGGCGCGGATATATGATTAGGACTTCTGAATTTATTATTTGGATCAGTGATCGGTTTAAAAAAATTACCCAATCTTTCCCATTTGGAAGAGTCTGCCGTCAATGCAGAGGCTCTCAAGACATATTGCCCACCTGAAACATCGCCAGCAGGAAAATAATAGTAGTAGCCATTTCGCTTGCACATCACTGGCCCTTCTGCCCAACTGTATTGCAGTTTGGCATTGATCCAATCAAGATTGATCACAGTATCTGTCAATTGCCCGTCTCTTCCAATAGCTTGTATGCGGTTGGTTTTCTGGCCGTTCTTGATCAGCATATAAGGTTTGCCATCGTCGTCTACAAAGATAGAGTTGTCATAGCCCAGAGGCCCTGTTGTGGAATTGGTTTTTACTTGCTCAGGTGCAGACCAAGGTCCCACTGGTGAAATAGCCTTGGAAAACCATTGACCGTTGGCAGAAAAATAAATCCAGTAAGAACCATAAAAATAAGTGATAGCTCCCTGCCAAATGCCTGCTGAAGGTCTATCTGTTACAAAACTTGCATTTGATGGAAAAACTACTCTGCTAATTACCTCCCAATGAACCAGGTCATTTGAATGGTATATAGGAAGGTAAGGTGTAAAATGGAAAGATGACCCACAGTGATAAAAGTCATCACCAACTTTTAACAGGGTAGGGTCAGGGTGATCGCCCGGCAATACAGGATTGACATAGGTATTGACCTGTCTGTAATAGTCTGAAGAATCAACGACCATAATACTTTGCACATCTGCTTTCGGACCTTGGGCCATGAGATTATCCTTCAATACAAATAAAGAGAGACAAGCAATTGCTATAATTCTTAAAAACATTTTCTTTTATCAATTTCGTTAGTAGCAAGGAGGTAAAAGTATGCGGATGCATATTTTTTTAATAGATCATTTGTTGATATAAATGAAACAAATGTTCAAAAGACATACTATATGTAAGGATCAAGAGTTGCTTTATGTTGTATCTTTCTATTGAAACAACTGCTGTGCAAAATTGTAAAGGTTATTTCTCCACACAGGCCAGGTATGCCCCCCAGGATATTCGCTGTAGGTATACCTTACATTATATTCATTGAATTTTGAAAGCATGATCTTACAGTTATTGTATGCGATATCTTCCTTGCCTCCCATGGCGATCCAAAGTAATTTCAAATTGTTGTTGATCATGGTTGCATTAGTCTTCATAAAAACATACTGCGGATCCGAAAGCGCAGGTTGATTAGCGAACCAGCCAGAACTAAATACGCCGAGATAAGAAAAAAGTTGTGTGTTTTTAATTCCTGCATACATGGTTTGTATTCCACCCATGGACAAACCGGCCAATGCTCTGTTTTTTGAATCGGTTTCTGTTCTATAGTTCTTCTCAACAAAAGGAATCACTGATTGCTTTATTTCGTTCTCAAATGATCTTAAAGCATTTTCACTGAATGCCGCCATACCCATATTGCCATCCAGCATCACCACAAGCATGGGTTTTGCTCTCTTTTCAGCAATGAGGTTATCCAGAATAAGATCTGTTCGCCCCTGTGTAGCCCATCCTCTTTCGTCTTCACCACCTCCATGCAACAGGTAAAGAACGGGGTATTTTTCATTTGGATTGATATCATAACCAGGCGGAGTATAGATACAAAAGCGACGCCATGAATTAGTAACTGTGGAGTAATACCTCTTTATTCTTACATCCCCATGAGGGACATCTTTTTCGGCATAATAGCTTCCGCCAGCAAAAGGTATTTCTATACCACTTGCCATACGGCCCATACCATAAAAAGTTTCACTTGCCGGATCTGCAACGGCTACGCCATCAATCAATAGTGAATAATAATGAAAGCCCTCTCCTATGGAGTCTGTAGTTACCACCCAATATCCACCCGTGTCTCTCGTCATATCATATTTCTTAACCAGATCAATTTGCACCTTTTGTGCTTCCGGAGCTTTGATGCGGAAAACTACACGGTTATCGGGTAAAATCTGCGGGTACTTTGCAGATCGTATATTGGTAGATGCAGGCGTTCCTAATACCGTATATTTTGAAAATGAAGAAATATCTACAGGTTTGAACAGTAATTGTGAAAACATGTACAAACCATTTTTCCAAACTTTAAAATCATGCACTCCAGGTTCTATGTAATAGATATGTGGAACATTTTTTTGGTAGAGAAAATCGTGTGTCCGCCTGCTGAATGTGATCAGGCCATCATTGTCACCGCAAGAGATCCAAAGCAGCTTTAATTTCCTTTTGGCTTCTTCCGGATCTGGAACCAATTCTTCTGGTCTTTTGGTATTAGGAGCTGATGAAAATCCACCCACCCAGGCAAATTTGTCCAGGTTACCCAATCCGAAGTTTAGAGATTGTCCTCCTCCCATGGAAAGCCCTGCTATGGCACGATGTTGCTGGTCCTTAAGTACTGGGTATTTCTTTTCAATAAAAGGAATCAAATCATTGAGCAGGTCTTTTTCAAAAGTAGCAAAAGCCTGAACTTTATCCGGAGCCATAATATTCCCTGTTGCACGGTCATTTTTCATGGCCCTGCCATTCGGCATGACCACAATCATGGGCACAACCTTGTTGTCAGCATACAAGTTATCCAGGATCACTTGTGGCTGTCCCCCGTTCAACCATTCTTTTTCATCGCCACCAATGCCATGTAGCAGGTACAAAACCGGGTATTTTTTCTTCTTGGAAAAACCGGGTGGTGTATAGATTAAGGCCTTTCGGGTGGTATCTACAGTATTGGATGTATAGCTAATGGTATCAATCTTTCCATGTGGGATACCTGCACGTTCCACATCAAAACCTTGCGGAGCCTGTTTCACTATTTCCTGCGCATAGCCATAGAAGTTAAACATTGCAAGGAGGGATAAAGCGAAAACTAGTTTTTTCATTTCTTGTATCGTTTAATAATCACTGATAAAAAGCGAATAGACATGACACATTTCAGGAATATTCAGATCAGAGAAACATTTATGCCCTTTCATCTGAATGATTGGGTAGTGTCATGTCTATTACAAGTCAGTCTATAACTTATTGAAATATGGGTGTAAATGTTTCCATCTTTACTCCCCTGTCACGTATAACCAAAGTATCGGTAAGATTATGCGTGGTTGTTCCGAAATCAACTTTATATTTCAAATAAAGTACGTCCCTTTTTTCATTTCCCCACATATCGCCTTTTTTCACCAACTCACCATTACCCGAAACTGTATAGGAAGCAGATGCTGGGCCAGAAACCGTGCATTTACCACTATTGTCAAAGTTCAGAACCAACTGGAAGGGCGCATTGATATTGCCTTTGTTTTTTGCATTCAAAAACATTGAGTCCTGTGTCATGGACTTTGTAAATAAATTGACTACTTCATCCTTTTCCACATAGGAATTATGATAAACAATTGTTGTATCCAGAGCAGTATTACCATTGCTTCCTTTCACTTCATCAACGCCCCTTCTAAGATAAGCACCATGAAAAGGATTGATGTATTTTATTCCAAAAAGAACATAGTCTTTAGGTACGACACCCCAATCGGTAGCTTTGCGATGATCAGGAGAAGACAGGGTGCTTTGACCTCTCAATACAGAATCTGCATTTGTTACAGAGTTCATCTTCAGAGGGATAACAAATGTGTTCTTTATGGCACGAGGGTCAGCGAAAAAGGCATCTGTTAGCTGAACTTCAAGACCACCCATTATCTTGCCCGAAGGAATTGAAATTTTCATATCCTTTGGCAAGATGTAATAATTAGCAGGCATGGCAATAACCTGATCTCCATTTGATGCGTTAAATTTCAGATTCTGGGCAAGAGCATTGTCAACCGATACTTCAATAGAAATATCTTTTTTGTTTTCATACACACCACCCATGGTAGCCATGACCAGGAACTTGTGCTGATTATCCAAAGTATTGTCATAGATATCCTCTCCCAATACAAGCGTTCTCAGAGGTGATTGATAAGGGAAATATACCGTTGTGTACTTGTAATCGGCAAACTCCCAATCTTTATTACATGCAGTAAGTATAGAGAGTAAAATAAATGACATTAAAAAAACTCGTTTCATTTCATTATACATTAATGATTAAAGATTAGTGTTACCACCCTTTGTTTTGTTGAAGGTTTGCTTTCATAACCTCAGTGATAGTAATAGGACCATAATACATGAAATCAGAATACTGCCTGTTTTCTACAGGTTGCACGTTATAAGTGTTGTTTGTAATCATTACACCCTTTGCCTGTTCAGTCAGATTTTCTTTCCAGCGGCGCAAATCCCAGAAACGAAAACCTTCAAAGCTTAATTCCAATCTTCTTTCATTACGGATCAACTGACGCATGCCTTCCTTTGTGGTGATAGACACCTGATAGTTATCGGGTTGTGTGATTCCGGCTCTTTTACGAATGGCTGCAATAACGTCGCGGGCAGAATAGCCATACGAACCGGTACCCTCAGGCCCCCAGGCTTCATTGGCAGCCTCGGCATAAGCAAGGAAGATTTCGGTATACCGGATATGAACCGGATAATGTTTCTGAACAGATGTTGAGGTTGGATTCAAATTCACATCTTCTCTCATCAACTTACGTAAGTAGTACCCGGTTCTGGTTGATGTAGGAAGAACGTTAACCGCATCATTGGTGGGATTATCTGTTTTGGTCCAGATGGTTTTATTTGATATAGTTCTACCGTTAACCAGGATATAGTTCCTTAACCTCGGATCACGGTTCGCATATGGATCTGTTGCCACATAACCACTAGCTGGATCTGATATTGGGTATCCGTTAGACATAGGAAAGGCATCTACCAGGTTTTGAGTTGGATTCACCCTTCCGTTCCCGAACAGTGTTGGTGGGAAGTTATTTTGCTCCAGGTTATTACTTTGTACGATACTGCCTCTCCACAACATTTCCTTTTGATCAACACCCGTTTCAAGATTAAGTGGGTTAACATTATTCGCGGTATAAAACAATCCACCCTGGGGATCCAGGCCATTCAAGCCACCATTGAGCTTAAGCACCTCACCTGCATAGTTTGCTGCGGCTTCCCATTTGACCATATCTCCTTGTGGGTTATAAGCAGGGCTGGCTGCCAGTAAAGCTGCTTTTGCCCGGATTGCTTTTACGATGCGTGCAGAAACACGTTGCCTATTGAAATTGCCAAAAACCCTATTGTAATCTTCCAATTTGATACCGCTATATTTAGAGGGCACCTGTCCTACATTAGCATAATCTAAGGGTAAATATTTCTCTGCTTCAGCTAAATCAGTATAAATCTGCTGAATGCATTCGGCAAACGTGTTGCGCTGTTTTGAAAAATCAGAATTAGGTTCAAGTGCTTCTGTAATGATGGGCACACCTAACAATTCACCACTGGCGCTGTATCCGGCATGAGCCTGAAGAAGGTTCAACAGAAACAATGCCCGCAAGCCGTAAGCTTCGCCTTTTAAACGATCATTGAACAAAACTCTCAAATCCTTATTTGTCGAAAACCAGTTCACACTATCTACTTCCCTAAGGAAAAGGTTCACATACATGATCGCGGTATATGAATTATTCCATTGATCCATAGGGTTGTTTGCTGCCGACCATGCACCTGTTGCCATATACAAAAGCTGACTACCCTTATCATTGGTTACGGCATCATCTGTAGCTACTTCACTAAATGAGTATCCATTTGTTGGAAGCCTGGTGTAGGCATTCATTAATATACCCTCTGCAAAATAGGGATCTTTATAAATATCTTCCAATGTACGGTGATTATCGTCAAGCGGAGACAAAATGTTCTTTTTGCACCCGGCAAACAGCATCCCGATAACAACAAGTACCAGTATTTTTTTACACATGTTTATCATTTTATTCTGTGAGGTCATTTTTTAGAATTTGGCTCTGATTCCAACATTATAATTCCTGAACTGAGGTGTGCCGGCAACAGATAACTCCATGATTTTTCTATTCTTTGAGAATGTGTACAGGTTAGCGCCTGAAACATATACGCCAAGATCCTTTACAAATGAATTACCCAAAACATTGCTAGAAAAATTGTAAGTAAGCTGCACTTTGCTCAGTCTGAACCCATCTGCCTTAAATAACCAAAAATCAGAGTTCCTGAAATTATTGTTGCTTTGTTGGGAGCTCAGGCGTGGGAATGTCGCAGTTGTTTTGGAATTTTCTGTCCATCTGTTGCGCACCACTTCTGAATACTTGTTGTCACCATCTACCCAATAATAGTCATTGTTCTTTAAGCCATATCCACCATTAGATCCTGTACCCAGCAAAAACAAATTGAAGTTTTTGTAGGTGGTGGTGAAGTTGATTCCGTAAGTGAAAGGAGCTATCCAACGGCCAATCATCACTTCATCCCTGTTATCAATTACATTATCGCCATTTTGATCAACGTATTTAATATCACCCGGTCTTATATCACCGAACAACTGTTTTGGACTTTTGGCTATATCATTTTGATCCATGAAGAAACCGTTACTAACTAGCCCAAATATGGCATCAACAGGTTTACCTGCTCTGTTTTGATAAGCATCGGGATACAGTTCATCACGTTTGGTAAATGTTGATTTAACATAAGTGGCGCTTGCTCCCAAACTCAGGGCTACACTACCCACTTTCTTGTTCACGTTCAACATTACATCTACCCCTGTTCTTTGATGTGCATTGTAGTTGGTATACGGAATGAATGAACTGAAATAGTTTGGATATTGTGAAAAGCGCTGGGTTGGAAGTTCAACCATCTGTGTTCTAAAGAAAGTGGTTTGAAGATTCAACAGGTTGTTGAAAAAAGCACTTTCTAAACTTGCATTCAACTCTTTTCGCTTTGGAAAAGAAAGATCAGACCTCAATCCATATAAAGAGGTAGTTGCCTGGTTGAAAGCTTGCAGGCCATCATTCCATGTAAAACCTCCCTGTCTTGTATAAATGTTGTTATATTGATAGTATCCGCTTATATCCAAATCGGTGTTCAAAATACCTGCAGAAACTGATAGCTTTAAATGGTCCACAGACTTGGAACCAGCCAGGAAGTTTTCAGCACTCAACAACCAGCCGAGGCTTACTGTGGGCGAAAATGCAGCCCGTCTGCCTTCTGGTAATTTTGTAGAATTCACATAAGCACCGGTAAAATCAGCCCAATACTTATGTTTGTAATTATACGCAAGTTGAAGTCCTAGATGTGTATTCATTAATGGTTGGTAGATGCTATCTTTCTTAAAGGAAGTGGCATAACCAAGCAACATTGCCGAAATATTGTGAGTTTCATTTAGAGATTTCTCATAACTGAGCCAGGATGAAAAACCAAGATTCTGGCGCTGGGTAGTGTTACTTATATTCTGGATACCCGGACGGTTATCGTTTCCAAATTTTTGGATACTGGTAATCGAATCAGCAGTAGCATTCCAGGTAGGCGCATAAACTGCATAAGTGTTGCTAATGGATTGAATATAAGAATTGGCATAGTCCAGATTGAACAAGGTATGGAAAGACAATCCTTGCAAAACCCTGCTTAGGTTGAAGTCGATACCATTGGTCACCTGGAAGGTACGCCTGATGAATTTATCATAACCCGCCACGTACAAGTCGGCAAGAGGGTTTGTCTGAAACTGCTGCGCTCCACCCAACAAGTATTGTTCATCAATAATATTGCGGCTGCTTTTTACCAAATCCTGGGAAGACTTGGCACCGTCAACTATCAAGCTTGTTGGGATCAACGGAGTCACCCTGTGTGGCAACAGCGTTGCAGCGTTATTCCAATAGTTAGTTCTTCCCCTTCGGCTGTCGTTAAATATAGCTGAAACATATACAGAACTAGATATAAAATCATTGAGCTTTAAATCTACATTTCCTCTAACATTAAAGCGATTGTCGCCTTCATTCTTACCTTCACCTACATTCAACAAAGTAGATCCGTTATACCAGCCAATATTAGAATAAAACCTGGCAATATTATTTCCACCAGAGAATTCAGCATTGGCATCGGTAGCATGCTGATACTTCTTAAGATAATCTGATGAATAATAATCTACACTTGGGTATCTGTATTTATTACCACTACGATAGTTTTCAATAGTAGTGGCATCAAAAAGCTCAGGTAAGCCATCATTGCGGCGGGCTTCGTTATAAAGCGACATGTACTCAGCCGAGTTGAGGTACTGAGGGAGCTCTTTCGGGGTGGCAATTCCGGTATTCACCCTCACGCCTATTTTGCGACTGTTTGCCTCTCCTTTTTTAGTTGTGATCAGGATAACGCCTTTTGCAGCCTGGCTACCATAAAGGGCTACAGCATTGACACCTTTCAATACAGTGATCTGCTTTACTTCGTTTAGTGTAATATCACTGTATTCGCGACGCACACCATCAATCATCACGATTGCATTTTCCAGTCCCCAGATATTATCGCTCCACAACAATCCGCCTACTCTTCCATTGATACCTCCTTCAACTGAAAAGTTGTAATCGCGGTCAAGGTATTTTTCTGGATTCAACACACTTATGGCACCATTCAAGTCTTGTTTATCTACTTTTTTAAAGGCTACATTCACTTCGTCAGACTCGTTATCTCTTGCAAGTGTGATTCTTCCCGACAATGCTCCCACTCTAAAGCTTTGCATTTTGAAACCTTTGGCATTGATCAACATAATTGAGTTCGCAGGCAGCTGTATTGAGAACTGGCCTGATTTATTGGTACTGGTTACCGTCTTTCCCTCATTACCTGTAACCAGCGCACCTGAAACAGGCGCGCCTTTTTCATCATAAACTGTTGATTTTACAATGACTTCATTAGCATTCTGCGCTTTTACATTCCCGTAAAAACAAAAGAACACTACACAGAAAGCCATCCATATTTTGATATACTTCATTGATTTTTTTTTAGAAATGATATCTTTTGTTTGCTGCTTTGTTGATAGTCTTGTCATCTTTTAAACTAGCAAAGCTGAATACCTGTTACCATCCAGGGTTTTGTCCGAATGTTGGATAAAGATTTACCTGGTTGGTTGGTAAAGGAAGCCAATTGTGCTTCTTTTCAAATATCCTTGTAACCACCACTCTTTCTCTCAGGTTGGTTGGCTTACCATCTGATCCGCGGCCAAAATCGACAACCGTTTTTTCCCTGTACTTTTTCTCACCGGCAACATTCCACCTGCGCAGGTCGTGCCAGCGCAAACCTTCAAAGGCAAGCTCCACGGCTCTCTCTCGCATCAATTCTCCCATAAATGCATCTTTGGAGCCTGTATATCTAGCATCTACTGCTGGAACATTTGCCCTTGCTCTTACAATGTTTACAGCTTCCTCCGCTGTTTTGTATCCCGGATGGCTACTTTGAGGTGTTCCGTATCCTTGCAACACGGCTTCAGCATACATCAGATACACATCTGCCAAACGCAGATAGGGTATTACTATATTGATATTGTTCCATTCATTGTCGACATTATTGCAACCATCTGTTACAAACTTGCGAACTAAGTAGCCTGTGCGGCTTGCAGTACTTTCAATCCGTAAATCACCCTTCAAATTCTGTGGTTTATTATCAGTATAAAGTATCGCAAAACGATAGTCAGCGTTACCACTACCTCGAATCATCCGTACCCCGTCGTAAGTAATGCATTTATAAAAGCGGGGATCGCGTTTTGTCCATGGATCTGTAATATCATAGCCAGAACCTGCAGCATCGATGGGCAGGCCGTTGTCCATACCAAAATAATTGACATAATTGGCAGCGGGTGAAGATATACCAGCCTCACCGCCTAATGGTGGTGGTATAAACATGTTTACCAACGACCATCTTGATTGCCATCCTGCGTAGGTAGGAGGACCAAAGATAACCTCAGGATAACCGGGATGCTTCCCATAACCTGAGATGGTATACCAGTTTTCGCTGTATTTTTCCCAAGGCAATAGCTTGTAATAAGCTTGTCCCTCATCTGACAATTTCAGTACCCTGTAAAAGGCCTCGGCTGCCTGTTTGCACAAATCCTGATCATATGCTGCAGGTCCACCAGATGCCTGGTTCATCATTGGGCTTGCTGCATAAAGCAGATTTTTGCCCTTAAATGCCAGCGCAGCAGATTTGGTTATACGTTGCTGGTTGTTATTTTTTGTTTGCTCACCAACAGCGGTATTATCCCAATTGGCAGGTAATAATGCAGCTGCATCCTCAAAATCTTTAGCAGCACGAAGAGCAGTTTCACGATAGCTTAATCTCGGTAATTCCAGCTTTGCTGAACTAGACAGCACCGTATCGATATAGGGAAGACCGCCCCAGAAACTCATTAACTGGAAATGGAAATAGCCACGGAAAAACAGGAGCTGTCCTTTGATCACATTCTTTTCCTCTTCGGTGGCATCCACCAGTTTATCCAGGTTTGCCAAGCCAAGATTGGCTTTGCGTATACCATACCAGCTCAATGGCCACAAACCCTTGTCATGACCTTCATTTGGGTTAGTATTAGGTCCGCTGTCATCCAGCCAGCTGTTATCCCAGCCGCCTCCCCCTGTTCTCCATGCCCAATAATTACCATTGTCGAATTCAGCACTCAATCTGTAGTTAGCATTGGTGGTCGATAAAATATCATCACCTGTATTCCACTCATTATTCCAGGTAGACTTAGACATATCGGGCAGGCAGGCATATAACTCTTCCGTAAAACCCTGGAAATTGCGGAAATTGACAAACACATCTTTCTCAGAAATATTGGCATCCAATGGCCTGTCCAGATATTTTTTACAGGACACTACTCCAAGGACCATCAGGAATATGCCTGTTGATATAATTATTCTTCTAAAAACTTTCATTGTATAAACTATTTGCTGGTTATAAACTCAGATTCAAGCCCAGGTTGATGCGACGAACGGTTGGGTATGCACCTTGTCCCGCATAGTTGCTTGAGCCAATATTTGCTTCGCGATCGTCTGGCATTTTACTCCAGAAAAGGAGGTTGTTACCATTAACATAAACACGCATGGATTGGATCCCAGCCCTTTTCAACCAAACAGGATTCAAAGAATAAGCTATTTCAGCTGATTTCAAACGGACATAAGAACCGTCATAGTTGTAGAAATCTCCATAGCTATACACCCTTGTTTTCCACCGGGGCAGATAGGACGTTGCATCTGGGTTATCCCTTGTCCAATAGTCTCCCTGTTTGAAAACGGAATTCAATGCCGCACCGAAGTTGGTTTGCGTAAGATTCCTTGTTACATTATTGACACCATAGAATTGAAGGAATACAGATAAGCGTTTGTAGTCAAAACCAATACTACCTGTATACGTATTCTGCGGTCTTTCCGGGTAAGCATATGGTACAACATCGTAGTCATTGATCGCTCCATCGCCATTGAAGTCAATAAGATTAAAGTTTCCGGGCAGTTTATTATTATCATACTGATTGACAATAGTGCTGCCATAAACTTCATCCCATGTATTGTAAAACCCTGTGCGTATCTGAGATGTATATTGTCCTATTTGGAAACCTGCTCTTTTTAGATAAGCATCCAACAATTGAGGATCATCACGATCAATAATTCTGTCTTTTGCATGGGTTAGCGCTATATTCGACCACAAGCGTACATCCTTATTCAGTTTTTTATTGAACTTCAATTCTAATTCATATCCTTTCACCTCTGTTTTACCCAGGTTGGCAACAGGAGGTTGACCACCAAAATAAACAGGTACAGCTCTTTGGCCGCCGGCTATTAATATATCATAACGATAATCCCGGTACACATCAACACTACCTTCCAGCATTCCATTCAGGACCGAATACTCCAGACCAACGTTTGTTTTTGCTACGGTTTCCCAATGTACATCCGGGTTTCCTATGGCTGTTTCTCTAAACCATACATAAGGGCTGTTATTACCTCCCGCATCACCCATATGCACTTGACCTCCATTTGCCCATTGTGTCAGATACAGATAACGTCCAGCACCAACGCGGTCATTTCCTACCAAACCGTATGAACCGCGGATTTTCAATGTCCTTAACCAGGAGATATCTTTCATGAAGTTTTCATTCGTCAACGTCCAACCTACAGCTGCAGAAGGGAAAAAGTCAAACCTGTAATCAGGTCCGAACTGGTCAGAACCATTATAAGCTCCGTTGAACTCGGCAAAATAGCGGTTAGCAAAATTGTAAGTAGTACGGAACACCCAGTCCTCACGATAGTTAGCAAAATTGCTACCTGTCGCATTTTCATCACGGCTAAACAGGCCCATTGCTGTGATATTATGCTTGCCAATTTTAGCCGAATGGTTTAATTGCAATTGGTAGAACTTTTTTCTTCTTGTTGACCCATTCTGCATAGCATCAGCCCTTACCGACCATTGCGGCACTATATACTCAAATTGATTGGCGCCTGTTGTATTACGATATTGAACGGTTCCATTAGGGTAGATATATTTCTGGATACCACTTCCATCATCAAAAATGCCACCCTGAGAAACAAAAGTGTTATCCAGAGAAAATGTTCCTTTAAAATTGAGGTTCTTTACCAACATACTCAAATCCTGGGTAAGCGTGAAATCGGTATTGATCGTGGTGGTCTTGGTGTTTCTTACACCGTTATTTCCAAGTATTTGAGCAGGGTTATTGGTAGACACCGGATCAAGTGGATAATAACCATAAGTACCATCATTATACTGAGGATAAAAAAGATCAGGTGCATTACCATATATCCCCTGGTACCATGAATACTCAAAACCACTCCAGGAATCTTGCCTGTTTCCATGAAGTCCGGAAAGGTTTGCTGCAAGGTTGGTAGTACCTGTTAATTTAAAATCAAGATTGGCACGGATATTCAACCTGTCATAAAAGAATCCCGGTTCATAGCCTTTTCCATTGCTTGGGATCTTCATGATGTCGCCTTCATGGAGCACGTCTACTGCCGTAAAATATTTTACAAAACCCGATCCTCCTGAAATATTGATGTTCGCATTTTGCGCCCAAGCCATCTTTTTAACGGACTCATCCTGCCAATCAATATTAGGGTATTGTTGGGCCTCCTGCTCGTTGGCCGGATGGCGGTATTTATCAATAATAGCAAAAGGGGTATAATCCTGCCATGATGCGGGACTCAAGGCAAGTTCCCTTTCAATAGCCTGATTTCTGATTGTTAAGGCATCGTAAGCATCATACTTTTGTGGCAAACGGGATGGGATTTTCATAGTAGAGTTAGCGGTGATATTGATGTTCGCTTTCCCTTCAGCCCCTCTCTTGGTAGTAATCAATACTACACCATTGGCACCTTTCACACCAAAAACTGCTGTAGCAGAGGCATCTTTCAACACAGATATACTTTCTACGGAACCAACATCCACTCCGCTCAGCGAGCGTTCGATCCCGTCCACTAATATCAGTGGACCGCTGCCGTTCCATGTACCCTGACCTCTAATATAAATAGTGGGATCTTCTGCCCCGGGAAGTCCCGTACCTTGTACTGTAATGACACCCGGTACATTGCCGGTCAAAGCCGCACCGATATTAGACACACCTCCTGCTCTTTGCAATACAGCGCCAGTTGTTTGGGTTATAGCACCTACAACACTCTCCTTTTTCTGTCTTCCATAGCCAATAACAACCACATCCTCCATTGCCTGGGCTGCAGGTGATAACTGAACAAAGAGATTAGTTTGTTTTTCTGCCACTCCTATTTCTTTTGAAGAATAACCCACAAAAGAAAAGACCAGAACAGCTTTTGAATTTGCAACTTTAATGGTAAATGATCCATCACTTTTCGTTACTGTTGCATTATTGGTACCCTTTTCTGTTACACTTGCCCCAGCAAGCGGTTCTCCCTTATCATTTACTACTTTTCCGCTTACCGTTTCTGCGAAAGGGTCGGACACTTTTTCCTCATCACTAAGGCTTAAGCTGTTGTGATCGGGAGCGTTGCCAACTGCAAAGGATTGAATAGAAAAATTACAAATTAGAAGCATGGTAAACTTTGCCATTAACAGGCATTTGCAAGCCAGGCGGGTCCTACCAGGCGATAGGCCTCGTTCATTTTTTTTCATTCTCTAGTTTAATGTTTAATGAAAGGAATTTGCTCAGGGGAGAGCATTAGATTACTGATTAAAACACAGTGGAAAATGTCTCTGCATTCTCCGTTTCTTAGTAAGTGTGGGATTCATTAAGTAACTCTTTTCATATGCAGTCGTTTTAAGTTGACAAAAAAGCAATCATCTCATCTGCTGACAAAATGACTTACAGCATTCATTAACAAAATAGCTATTACAAAAAATAAAAGTCTATCCGCCTTCAGGTGATGCCAAAACTAAATACTGGACAATACCTTGACTGATTCATTTGTTGAAACTTATGGAACAAATGTTTTTAGCACTTAAAAAAACTGCTATTAAGCAGAAGAATCCAGGATTTAAGGAGGCTTTCAAACTCGTTCGTGTGTGGCTGTTTTAGCGAAAATGCAAGAATGTCCCTCTGCCAGTGAACAGTAACTGTACATCTGCAATTCCAGAATGCACTGTTCCTCACCTTCCTGAATTTGCAGATGTACAGTTACTTGGCTTCCTTGCTCGCAACCGTTCTTTTAATTTTATAATGATATAATTTATGTGTTCAGGCAAAGAATCAAAATGGATAAACCGTCAAATTGACACCAAGCAGCTGGTTTGCTATTGGAAACTAATCCAGTCAACATCCACCTTTCCATTACCTTTTAATTGTACAACAAGGTTTTTGATTCCAGGTTGCACGGCTGCAATTGATTTTTTTACAATATGCCAATTGCTTCCTTTGGGGATATTTACTTCAGCAATGACGGGGCCTGAAGCATCTTTTGTCCTGATGACCAATGATGCCGCTGTTGCTGAAGCAGCTCTTATACTTACCGACTTTGCAGCTTTCTTTCCGAATTCAACGCAGTTGTATTGTATCCAGGTACCGGGTTTATCAAGAATTGTTTTCCAGCCCTGGAACTTGTTGAGTGTGTCCAAAAAATCTATAGCAGCTTCTTCGCTTTTAGTACTGAAGCGATCCATCTGAATTTGTGTAGTTGCATCTGTTACACCAATACCACGTAACGTAGGTATTACTTTTTTAATAGTACCATCTTCGTTAAAAAACAAACTATCTGCCCTGATCGATCTTGCTTTATCGAAATTTGGCGAATAATCATTGTGATGATAAAACAAGTACCATTGATTTTTAAATTGTATTATTGAATGATGATTTGTCCAGCAACCTGTTGGAGATTCATCCATAATTACACCGGTAACTTTAAATGGCCCCAATGGATTATTACAATGGCGTATTCCAGTCTTTCAATTTTATGCTCCACATGCGGGTAGGTTAAATAATAAATCCCATTCCGTTCAAACAGGTATGGACCTTCTTTCAGTCCTTTGTCAGGGAGCTCTTTTAATATAACAGGGTCGGAAGCCAATTCCAACATGTTTTCTTTTAGCTTTGCGCAATAAATATTTCCCTGCGACCAATATAGGTAAGCCTGCCCGTCCTTATCAATAAACACATTCGGATCAATGCCCCGGACATTTTTAATGGGTGTTGGCTGAGGGACAAAGGGGCCCTGGGGCTTATCAGCCACAGCCACGCCAACCGTAAATCCTCTTCCATGGGTAATGGTGTCTTTAGGCGAAGTTGGAAAATAGAAATAATATTTTCCGTTTCTGTATATACAATCCGGCGCCCACATACTATAGCTGTCAGGCCTTACCCATGGCACTTTGTTCTGGCTTACAATCACGCCATGATCGGTCCAGTCGGTTAAGTTTACTGAAGAAAACACGTGATAATCTTCCATACAAAACCAGCCAACACGGCCTTTGCCGGGTGTGGCCAGAATATCATGTGAAGGATAAATATATACCCTGTCTCCGAATACTCTTGCAGAGGGATCAGCAGAATACATATTCCGGATGAGTGGATTTTGGGCAAAGGTGCTGATCGTCAAAAAAATAATTAAACTAATGAGCACTAAATATGACTTACCGTATCTCATAACTTTTTTTCTTTACCTTTTGCTAAATCAGCAGCAGCAGCGGCAAGAAAAATATAGTCACCACAACCACCCACCGTTACTTCATTTTCACCCCAGAAAAATGGCCAGTCTTCTTTGTTCTCGGGAAAATCTGGTTTCAATACCAGTATGCCAGGTACAATGCCACCTGCAATAAAACTGAAATCGGCCCTATTGTTTCCATAAGTAATTTTTTTGGAAACAGTACCTACAGATGAAACAAACGAGACATTGGAATAAGGATGACAGCCAAAAATATAATTGAGGCCCCTGTACACGTATTCAGCCGTAATAATATCGGGGAAATATTTATTGGCGTAATAGTTTGTAGTGGCAAAATTCACCACTCCCCCACTGCCACCCCATCCACCCAAGGCAATCGGCACGCCAAACGGATTTTGTTTTTCGTACTGATCACAAAATGCTCTATACTTTACTACATAATCGTGCAATTTCTGTTTATACACCTCATCCATGTAAGGATAAGCCTGCAACGCTAGCTTTATCCCAAAGGAAACATTCCTGTCGAGTGATTCCCAAATACCTTCCTTGAATGCTGCTTCGTAGCGCTCTTCTTTTGTGGTGATATAAAGCTGCAATGCTGCACCTATCTTCAGGTTTCTACCGAACCTTGTCGCAAATCTTGTTGTATCAGTCCCGTTTTCATTTTCATTCCATAGCTGCTTTGCAAAGGCCAAACATTGTTGAGACAAGGTATCGTTATAGCCCTTTAATGCACGGCTGGCTGCTGCCAACGCAGCAGCAGTTGAGTAGTCAAGAAAAGTTGAGCGCTCTGTAAAAGCCCACCGGTCATCCATAGTACCGCTCGACCTGCCATCGCTATGGTATGGCTTCAGATTGGAATTATAGGGAAGGTTATCTGTTTCAGTGGAAGCGTCGCCCAGATGATGGTATTGATGCAGATTGGGAACGATGATGCCCCGCACGGGGTGACCGATATTTTTTACCTGTGCCACCATGTTCAATGTGCCATGCTCTATTTGTTGCAGCATATCCGGTTTGCCATCAGGTCGGTGGATATCCACATAACGCGATGGATAATCAACAAATGTTTGATCTCGGTCAATTCTGAAATGCTCCCAAGCATCTACCAGGCTTGATACGGCATTGCAATGTGAGCCGGTTTGGATATCAAAATCACCCGCGTCAAACCAACCGCCTACATCCAGCCCGGGTATACGTTCCAGCGGTTTATATTTTGTTTGCGTGGAAGCTCCCATGCTGTAACCATCAAAGAACGGAATATTGACAGGTGCCTGGAGTGCATCATCCAGAAAAGGAGCGCCATGCCATACGCGATACGCTTCATTCACCTGCATGTGATCCATTTGCACGGGAAACCATACATCCAGTGTTGGATGCCAGCTATCATTGTATACACCGGCTTTAATAGAGAATGTATTTGTTTTCTGGTTGCCATATTGAATATAATATAGCCCCGGATCTTTCACAGTACTAAAATCAAACTTCAAATAATTATACCGCAGGTATCTTCCCCAGAGTTTTACGTTACCTTTTAATTTTTCTATTGAATTCCCTTCGACTGTAACTTGGAAAAGGGATGCCGTTTTTAAAGGTGTATCATTTTTGTCCAGTTCAATAACGGCAACCTTCTCCTGGTGGGAATTATATCCTACCTGCGAAAAGCCAATCACTGGTTTACGTTTCCAATTAGTGATCGCATTTGGTTCAAGGTACCAGGATAGTACTCTGCCTGTTTTGTTTGCCGGCAACAAACTGCGAACAATAAACCAACCGTTCTGACCCAGATTACGTCCGTCAAACAGCATGATATCATTAGCAGATTGAATTTTTATTTGATGCTCAGGATCTTCCGGCGCCAGCACAATAGTTTTACCGGAAGCAATTGATTTCGGAACAATGAATTCTCCCCTCCCCCGATCATCAAATGTTGTAAAATTGGCAAACTGTTGTATTTTTTTACTCCCCGGCTCAATCTTCATATCGCTTGAAGGATACAATGGAAAATAACCGGGTTTGCCATCGGCGAGATAAGATTTTTCAAAATAAGCAGAGGGCAAAAACTCAAGATTCAATCCGGCACTGCCTACCAGTTTTTCGGGAACGGGTTGATCCAAATAAACGCTGATTTCAATGCCTTTATCCTTTGCTGTAACTACCAATCTTGAATTGAAGTCAAATTCTTTATAACGCAAAGTTGCTTCAATTTTATTGCTGGCCTTATTCACTTTGCGATTTACCAACTCCGGTATCTGATCCCACTGTTCCGGTGTGTTTTGCAGCCTTACCGCACCACCGGTAGCAGTTCTTACTCCATGATGAATCATTTCAATACCGGCAGTTTTTTCATCGAAGAACATACCGTTGTACTGACTATTGAAAACCAATACATTCACACCTCTGGTTTCAAAATATCCTGAATCATTGAGCTGAAGCTTTTGACCAAAAGAAAAATTTGCGAACAGGACTAAACAAATAGCCAGACTGAAAGCTTTTGATACCCCTTTGAAAGTATTCCTCGTTTGCATTATTATTTATTTTAAAGGCCAACAAGCATTACTGATTAAAACTCACCACATCCCAATAAGCTTTCTTGGGTTGACGATTCATATCAAAGAGCAAAGGATAATTTTTTCTACCCCTTCCATCCAACCAACTATAGCGGTCACTGACATTCCAGAAGGTCACACCGGTTATCTTGTCTTTGTGTTGGCGGAAAACATCAAACACCATTTTGTATTTATCCCGTTGCAGTTGCTCCATTTCAGGAGTAAAGGTGGCAGTCGTGTCACGTTGCCCCTGAATAAGCTGACCACCCTGGCGGCCACCATACACCGATACATCAAGTTCAGTTACCTGTACCTGTAAGCCAAGTGAAGAAAACATTTGAATGGATTTTTCCAGCTCTTCTTTTGGAGGATTGTTGACTGACCAATGGCCCTGCAAGCCTACACCGTGAATAGGTACCCCGGCATCTTTCAAACTTTTTACCAGGCGGTAGATCCGATCGCGTTTGCCAGGCATTTCGGTATTGTAGTCATTGTAAAAAAGAATAGCTTTCGGGTCGGCAGCATGTGCATATTCAAAGGCTTTTGCAATGAACTCCTCACCGCAGATCCGATACCATGCTGTGTTTCTAAGGTAATTTGAATTATTGTCGTCGATAGCTTCGTTCACCACATCCCAGGCATACACATAATTTTTATACCGGTTCACTACCGTTGTTATATGTTCCTTCAGTCTTTGCAGCAATACCGCCTTTGACACCGTATCACCTTTTTCATTTTTAAACATCCAGGACGGAGCCTGCGCATGCCAGCACAATGTGTGCCCTCGCAACTTCATTCCATGCTTTTTAGCAAAAGCAGCAATGGAGTCGGCGTCTTTCCAGTAATATTCATTTTCCTTGGGATGAATTGGCTCCATTTTCATCGCGTTTTCCGCAGTCAGACTATTGAAATGGTTGACAATCACTGCCGAATCCTCTCCGTGAAGCGAGCGGGGCGCAACAGCGACGCCCATCGTAAAATAACCTTTGTAGTGATCCTTTAATCCTTTGGTAGTACTCAATGTCGACCGGCTTATTTTTCCGCTGTTGGAGCAATAACCAAATAATAACATACCTGAAAAGCCAATCAGTATGTTTCCTAATCTTTTCATAAGCGTTATTTTTTTATTTAGATTTATTCATTTGACATCATGCGATGGAACACTCAAACCGTTTTTACTTTCAGAGGAAGAGTCAGATTTCTTAGAGGTATATCCTAATAATGAAAGCATTTTTATCCCGTAACGCTTTCCTAACTCGCGATAGCCTGCTGCATCAAAATGGAGCCTGTCGGCGGATGTTTTTGTGCAACCGCTGGACGAGATCACATAGGCATTCGGAATGGTTTGGGGTAATCTGGCTATGATTTTGTTCATGCTGGCACAGGCGCCGTCCTGGTCGGCGCTGACCAGTTCACCGGCCAGCAAAGGCACTGCGTTTGGCTTCAGGTTTAAATCGTGCAACAGGTTGTCATAAACCCCTTTTACTTTCTTGGGCCATGTGGAATCGCCCGTATTTGATTCGCCCTGATGTAAAAGTATTCCCTTGATCACACCATCTTTCTGCGCAAGCTTTGCCATTTCTATCAGACGAGCATATGGGTTGCCATCGTATTCCTTGATTATACCAATCATCCACGATGGTGCGGTGGAAACATAAGATTGGTAATTATCCTTATCGAACAACTCGATCTTGCACCCGCCAATGGAAACATTGATGACGCCAACCCTAATGTTCTTTGGAAGATTTTCAACCAATGTTCTTCCAAAATAATCAGCCGGAGTAAGCCCGGTACGACAGCGGCACAGAGGCGGAACAGCCGTGTACCACAGGCCTTTTTCTCTGCCCAAGTTGGGACAATTCACTGCCTCCAGCACTTTGAACCGGTTATCCACTGTTGTATCCTGCGGTTCAAATTTTGCATTGCCCTCCATGTTTGATTGTCCGAAACACAGGAATATATAGAAGTTGGGATCCTGTGAAAAAGAGGTTACACTAAAACAGAGCAATCCTGCCAATAATAATAAGCTACGTTTGAACTTCATTTTGTTTTTGATGGCACGCATATAGTTCGTTTTTATTAGTAATGGATGATACACTTTATCCTGATTGCTGCTTTTTATTCTTTTTCTATTCAAATACTGCAACAAATCCATCATTTGCCATCAGTGTAATATTCATCTTACCTGTTGACGGCAACTCTACATGCTTCCATTCAAATGAAGGTTCGTCGCCGTTGGCATTACCCGAGGCAATGAGACCACCCTTACGATTTTTTAAAAAGGGCACATCCAGCGTAAGTTGCTTTTCTTTGTTTTCACCATTGATGCCCGCTATATACCACCGGTTGCCGTTCTTTCTTGCCACTACATAATGCTGCCCTGGATAACCATCAATAAATTTTACATCTTCCCAGTTGTCGGGAAGCTTTCTTAAAAAATCTTTTAGGTATTCCGGCATATACGTCATACCGTCGGGACTTTCAGCATAATGTTGAATACCCGATAAAAACACAACAGCAGTAGCCAATTCAAAAGCTGCTGTGGTAGCCCGCTTTATACGTGGAATCCTATAAAGGTTCATCGGGGTAAAATCCATGGGGTCAAATGCATTGCGCACCATGGCGCACATTACCGAATGCGACGGAGCCCTTTCTGCGTCCTGCTGGCTAAAGGTGATCATTTCATAACCATATACAGCTTCGGTGGTCATCAGGTTAGGAAAGGTTCTATGCAAACCTCGAGGCAGTGTAGTCCCATGAAAATTGACCAGCAAATGATAGGCTGCCGCATCCTCCAGGATATCGTAATAATAATTGATCATGGACTGCCCATCGCCACCAAAAAAGTCGATCTTAATGCCTCTTATGCCCATGGCCTGCAATCGAGAAAACTCCTTCATGCGGCTTTCATGGGTCAGCAGTTTGTCTTTGGGTGTGAACTTCACCGTATTCCAGCTTCCGGCCGAATTGTACCATAGCAACAACTCCACATTTTTCCCTCTGGCATAATCTGCAAGCAGCTGAACCGAATCGTAGCCAATACGTTTATCCCATTCAGCATCAATGAGGCAGTATTGCCATTTCATGTCTGCGGCAAAATCGATGTATCTTTTCTGCACGCCGTAGGTAGTCGAATCATCCTTTTTTAAAATCCAGCTCCATGATGATTTGCCCGGTTTGATAAAGGATGCATCCATTTTCCTTGCAGGCAATGCAAGGTCAGTACCCAACGTAGATTCCGCAATTGTTTTTAAATCTCCTATCGCAATAACTCTCCAGGGTGTTTTCCAGGGCAAGGTGGATTCGGGATTTAAAGTTGCTTTTCCATTAGTAAAAACTTCCGGCGACTGAGGAAAATTAATTTTGTATTCATTGTCAGGAGCGTCTTTTTGTAATGCAGTGCCGCAATAGGTTCTTCCCAATGCCGCTTCGGTTATGAGCAGCCATGTATCATTGTATTTAAACAAGGCAGGGTATACCCATCCATTTTTTGACGGAGATGGAGTGCCTGTTGCAATGTCCATCATATAATGAGCTTCATAAGAGGGATTCGTATGTTCAAATCCTGTTTGGGCTTCGGTTTTAGGTTGCAGCCAAGCCCTTGTGCCCTCATTAAAATGAAAGCTGGTGGTTTCAGCCGTTATTTTTTTTATATCAGTAGATTTTTCGGGAAACTCATAACGGAAAACCACTCCATCATTGGATACCTGAAAAACAATATTCATTCTTTTGCCTGAAGCCGTTTTCGTTTCAATGATTCTTTTAATAGCAGTATATGTGATATTTTTCTTCTTTGCTGTAAGAATATTGTAATTGTCTTTGATCATTTCAGGCGAAGAAGCTCTGACAACTTGTAAATTTTGCGAAAAGTCTTCATCACCCCTGATCAATCCAAGTCTTGAATCTTTAAGTACAACTTCTCCATTATACGATATGTTGTAGCGAGCTTGTCTAGGATTACAGGTTACAACAATCTTTTCATCCGGGCTGGTGATCATATAGTTCTGTGGCTGTGCATGGCAAAAGAAATAGCACACAGAGAGTATAAACAGAACAACCATTTGCTTCATTATTTTCAGCTCCTTTATTGTTTTTTTTATTCGTTTATTCATTTTACATTTTAAATGCTGACTTACTTTAATAAACCAGTCAACATCAAGGAATTTCCTTACTTCCTTTGTTGCTGGTGGATTTGATCGTTGATATGGAAAAAATCGAAATCCACAAAGCCGCCAACGTTTTTAGTGGCATAGTTAAACAAGCCAAACCGGTAACCCATGAAGTGAGGAATGGTATAAGCCATTTTAAGCTGAGTGCCTATAGGCGTCCATGATTGACCATTAAGGCTATAAAAGAAATCAGCTACGTCTTTTTTATCGGTGAAATTGCACTCAGCTTTAAAGTAAACAGTCTTTTGCGTGATGGGCACACTTTGAACTTCTATAGGTTTTCCTGTACTTGCATTCATCATCACTATAGTTCTGCTGCTGCCGTTTACTTTAACACCCACCAAACCATAGTTTTTTTGTAAAAGGCACAACCCGGCAAAGTCGCCGTCTTTCATGTTTGATACATCAAGAGCAGTACTGCCAGAACATACCGGTCCAATGGTGCGTTGCGTTAATGTATTTTTGGCCAATAGAAAAGCTGTATCCACCCGTCCGGTTCTCAAACGCAAATAGCCTTTTCTTTCACTAACCGACCAAAGTTTGTTGTCAGGATTATGATTCCACTGCCATATTAATGGCAGTGCAGCCTCCCCTTTACGACGGGAAAATTCATCGGATGCTACAATACCTGGTATTAAGCCTTTACTAGCCGGAAGGTTAAGCGTTTGGGGCACTTTACCATCAACACCCAATACAGGCCAGCCATCCTGCCATTTTACGGGAACGAGATAGGGAATACGGCCTACAGCACCAAAATCACGGAACAAATAAGCATACCAATTCCCATCAGGAGCGTCAATAAGTCCACCCTGGGCGACGCCTAAATCCTGCAAAACAACCCTACCTTCATAGGGGCCGGTAATTTTATCAGCCCTGTGTACAACCACTGTACGCATACCGCCTCTGGGCCAGGTGATGTTAAAAAGGTAATATTTCCCATTCACTTTAAATAGCTGGGATCCTTCGGCAGGCAATCCAATGTTAGGACCAGAGGGAGCACTGGCATTTTCGATAATCACCTGTTCTGAAGTGCCGGGTTTTACACCAGAGGCATCGGCATTGAGTTCAACCAACCGTAGTTTGCCTCCGCCGTAGATCATATACACACGGCCATCATCATCGAAAAACAAGGAATGGTCATGAAAACTCGGTCTGAAGGAGGCTACATTCCAGGGTCCTTTCTCTATATTCTTTGAAGAGTAAACATATGTCTTGCCGGTTGTTTGGGCAAAGGTGGAAACATAGAAAGTACCGTTATGGTAGCGTATGCTGCTAGCCCATGAGCCTCTTCCGTAGGTGCTTTTCCCATTATCAAGATTTAGTTCATCAACATTTGCCAACGTATCGTAAGCATAATTTACCAGTTGCCAGTTCACAAGATCTTTGGATTTCATAATAGGTACACCCGGACTCATATGCATGGTAGTACTGCTCATATAGTAAGTATCCCCCACACGGAGCATGGCCATATCTGGAACATCGGCAAAAATTATGGGGTTCTGTGCCTGCTTTACCTGCGCAAATGAATGATTGAATTGAAAAAACGCAGTTATCGCTATAATGCTTACATAAATATTTTTCATCTTATTGATCTTACCAACCATTATTTGGTTGAGTAAGGATTTTTTTCTGAAATGTTAATGTTTTTGTGGTTCTACAATCTGGTATTTGCCGGATAAATGCATCAGGCTGAATAAATACAATAAGCCATCATAATAAGGATCGAAGTACCCATCTTCATAGGGCTCCAATTTGGCGTTCCAAAGTGCATGCACAAAATCCAAGCTACTTTTTTCTTTGTTGATAAGAGAAGCCGATGCAGCAGTAGCGACCAAACCAAGCGAGTGTCTGAGCTTTTTTACACTGCCGGCTTGCAGTATAGAATCGGGACGGGAACCATCCAGGTTAAACTGATCTTCGAATGTATTGATTCCTTTGGATCTCAGGAAGTTTTGAAAGCGACGGGCATATTCTTCCTGCCAGGTTTTATCCTTACCAAACCAAACATAGTCCATAGCTATATTCATGGGCACCCTCCAGGAGTCATAGCGAAAACCTACAGGCATCCAGGGTGCAGGGTGTGGCGCACCACTGAACTCCGTATAATCCGCATTCAGTCCGGTTACCGGATGGCAGGCCCGGTGTAAAAAGGCTCGGGAAGTATCAGCACACGCCCTGTAATACTGTTCATGCCCATCTTTTGCATACATAGCCCACACCTCATAAAAAGCTGGCAGGTGGTAGGAAGGATCGGTCCAGTTGTAACCACTTCCTTCCGGCACAAAGGCGATTTGCTTATGCTGGGTGTTAATCAGGTTGTAAATGCCACCGGTACCATCTTTTTTCCACATGGCATCCAATATTCTTCTTGCCTCATTGTAATAATGAATACCTGTATTATTTCCCCATCTGTTGGCTGCAAACAAAAGAGAGGTAATGTAGTACAATTCCCCATCTGAAGCAGAGCCTTCGGAGTTCTTCTTCATGGTTTTGACATTGATACTCCAGGCAAAATACCCTTCCCTTGGTCCCTCCTGGTGCTGCAGGTATTTTTTCGACCATCTCCAGATTCGATCAAAGACATCCTTCTTGTTCAACTGTACCGCTATCATCATGCCATAGGAAAGGCCCTCTGTTCGGGCATCATGATTCTTTAGATCGGAGACATAGCCCATGGAATCGCCTACCTCGAAATAGACACGATTAGGACCTTCAAAAATATCGTAATAAGCTTTGGCTATTTTCTGATCAATAGCTGCCTGACTGTATCCTGCTTCATGGAAAAGATTCCGGTAAGCAACAGGCGCAGCTTTGTTGGTCAATTGATTACCTTGCTTTTTATTTTGACAAAATGCTGGGTAAGGTTTAAAAGAAACAATTACAAGTATCAGCATGAAGCCGAACTTCAAACACTGCATAATGATTTTGGAATTTAATTTTTTATGTTGCATTACGTACAAAATATTCATGTATGGCGGCCAAATGCTTCCATTAACAATGTAAATTTGAAAAACGGTTTATTTATACATGGGATCATCCCCCTTGTACCAAAGCCATTTAAAAAAAGCTTTATTTGTAGTGGATGCACCTGAAGATGTAGCATACAGGCCAAAGCAACAACCGATAAATCCACCTGCTTCATGTGTACTTAAAAACTTCGCATCTACCTTATCTTTCAATTGTTTCCAATCATTGGACTGCTGGGCAAAATGGAAACTGTAATACGCTCCTTCTGCCCTGATACGAAGCAAAACCTTTTTTGATGAAACACTCAAAGGAGCCTGAGCGAGTAAATCCATTGTTTTGCCACTAGTGTTGCCTTTAAATAGCTGTACCACTTCCCGATCATTATCTTTAGACTTACAGATAAAGTAGAAGTGTTTTTCATCCTGAAAGATTACCAGGCCAGCCTTTTCAAGATCATTACCAGCTGAAAAATTGAGTTCAGTTTCAGCAGAACAATGCAAGTGCTGCTGGCGTTTACCTATAAAAGCTGGATTTCCCAAGTCCATAATAGTTTCTGGCTTTAACTTCAAGGTCAATCCATTGGCTTTATCCAAACTAAAAGAATTGCTGTCACAACTCCTTAAGAATAATAATGCAGGATCAAGCTCTTTTTCAAATTGCAGTTTGTATTCGAAATTACCACTCTGAGGCAGCACTTTATTTGCCTTTATTTCCTTGTAATTTCGAACATAAGAATACTGTATTTCCTTTTGTTCCGGATTAACAATTGGCCATTCATCTTTCCACTCAACAGGCGCAATAAAGGTTTCACGTCCCGTATTGTAGAAATCTCCTGTATATGGCCTTACTGCCAGAAAAATTGCATAGGTTTTTCCATCCGGCCCCTCTACAAACTGTGCGTGGCCGGCCGATGTAACCGGGTGCTTCCGGTCTTCCGGCAGATCACGTTGTGTTAGTATGGGATTATATTCATAAGGCACGTATGGCCCCCATGGCGATCTGCTTCTAAATACAACTTCCGAGTGGTTTACAGAAGTACCCCCTTCAGCAGCATACAGATAGTACCAATCTTTCCTTTTCATGATATGCGGTCCCTCAATCCATACAGGTTTTTTGCTGATATCCACTCCCCCATTTACCAATATTTTTTCTTGTCCAACGACCTTAAGATTTACAGGATCAAACTCATACATCCTGATGGTCCTGTGGCCTTCATACAGTGGCTTAAAATCAGGAGCATCACTATTGTATATAATATAAGCCTTTTCTTCGTCAAAGAACAGAGAGGGATCAATTCCTCGAACCTGAGGTAACCACACGGCATCACTCCAGGGACCAGCCGGATCTTTAGCTGTGACTACGAAATTGCCCCTGTGATCGATATTGGTACAGGTTACATAATATGTGCCATTGTGATAACTGATAGCTGGAGCAAACAAGCCTCTTGTCATACGTTGCCCCACAAAGTTCATTTGAGAGGCCCTGTTGATCACACTACCGATCTGTTTCCAGTTCTTTAGGTCTTTACTATGGAAAACAGGTATACCAGGGAAATAAGAAAAAGTGGAGTTGACAAGAAAATAATCTGATCCCACCTTAACCACACTAGGATCAGGGTAAAAACCAGCCAGAATTGGATTTACCAGTGTAATAGATTGTGCATATATGAAATTAGATGAAACAAAAAAGAGGATAGCCAGAAAACAAATATTGATTTTAAGGCGCTTACCCTGAAATATGAATTGCCGTTGTTTTAAGCCGAAATGGCTTTGAGCAAAACTAATTAACCCGACAAGCAACAAAAAAAAAGAAAATATATTTTTCATTTTATTGGATCGTTAGCCTAAAATAAATTAACGAAATATTCCGGCAACTACACCTCACAGCTCACTAACCTAGTGATAATTGCCAGAGACATGAATACTCTGTAGTCAATTTCAAAACTAAGTTGTGGATAATACATATACTGCTTCATTTGTTGAAGTTTATGGAACAAATGTTTGCTAATGCCGTGATCGGCATTTGGATTTATATTTTCAAAACTATACTAACACTATTAACCTTTACTCCAGTGACTTAATCCATTCGGCAATTTTAGTCAGTTCCGCTTTAGCCACTTGTGCCATAGGTGGCATTACAGCATAGCCTGGCCAATTGGATGGTTTTGGTTTTTGAATGAGTTGTATTATTTGAGCTACTGAATATTTTCTTTTTGCTATTTCCTTATATGATGGACCGATCAATTTTGCCGTTGGATTGTGACAGGTAAGGCAAGTATTCTTTTGTAATAACGGTTGCACATCAGCAAAGTTCCATTTTTTGCCAGCAGGAGGAGTGGTTTTAACCATCGCTTTTTTATTGGTACCAGTGTTGGTACTATTTGAAGAGGTTTTACCGGATGTATTGGAAGCGCTACTATTAGTGGTTATGGCTGCGGTAGTCGTCGATTGTGCTCCATTCTCCAGTTCTTCCAATGTCCATGGTGCAGTTCTGGATCCTGTTGCGGTTCTGATACGGGCCACTTCGGCAGACGATACAAATGGAGAGATGGTATCGCCCGGCCTGCGGAAACGGCGACCTGCATTTCCAAATTCATAACGTACGTAGTTCACTACCGATGCTACCCATTCATCTGTATTAGCTCCCAACGAAGGCATCACAGAGGGATATTCTTTTCCATCAATTGGTCCTTGCAAACCATGAAGTATAATCTTTACCATGTTTGCTTTGTCGCCGTTTATTCTCTTGGATTCTATCAATGGCGGTGCAGCCAGTGCATTAGAGCCTGCAACAGCAAGTCCTTTGCCACCGGGCCCATGACATGTAACACAAAGAGAAGTAAATATGCCAGAACCAGCCAAGATCAATTTTCTTTCCTCTGCAGGCATGTTTGCCAGCCTGCTTCCGTAGGTTTTAAAATCCACATTGCGATCCATTGATCTTTGCGCAGCAGCAAAGATTTCATTTGTTTCATTTGCCGCCAGCAACTCCTGAGGAAACAATGCCCCTCTTGAAGGTTTTATACTATAAAACGATAAGAACAACTGCAGACGCACATCATGCGAAAGGTCGTTCTTCAATTCAAAAAGCCTTGCAATCATGTCAGCATCATTCTTTTTAAGAAAGGATTCGCTGATGATAATAGCAGCTTTTCTTATCTGTGGATGTTCGTCTTTTAATGCAGTATATAAAATATCCCTGTCGATTGCCTCTAATCCTTCCAATGTCCATAAGGCATGCAGGCGGGCCAGGTGAGAAGGCTTTGCTGCCAGGCTTGCCTGCTCTCCACGAACAATTTGTTTCAGTGTGGGCACCACTGATTTATCATTCAATATGATGATCTGCTTTTGTGCATTATCTCTCCACCATCCGTTTTTATAATCCAAATAGGTAACCAATTTACTAGCAGGTTCATCCATCATTTTTGGATTCTCTCCCCGCTTATATCCATCATGTACCAGACGATAGATCCTTCCATGTCCCACGTTCTTTTCTAAGCCTTTTGCATCAATTTTCGTACGAAGAAAAGATCCGGGTCTTGTCCAGTTGCCTTGTTGAATAATACCACGGTGCATATCCACGATATAAAGGTTGCCATCAGGACCTGTATAAGAATTCACAGGTCTGAAATTCATATCGGTAGACGCAATAAACTCCTGGCGGTAGTAAGCATTTTGTACAGTAATCTTTCCTTTCAGGTTAATCACTTTTGCACAACGGATAATTCTCGCCACCGGCTCACAAACGATATAGTCACCCACCATATCTTGCGGCAAGGTATTTCCTCTGTATATAGACTGTCCACAAGCACCCGTAAAATGGTTCAGCGTACTATCAGCCCGCAAACGCATTAAACCACCCTGTACATCCGGAGTAGCGATAATGGGCCATACCTGTTGAAATTCGTTGCTTACCTGGTCTGGCATATCGAGTGCTCCGTAAGAAGGATTCATCTGCACCCGCACCATGGGATTTTCTCCACCGGCACTGGAAAGAAACAGACGGCCATAGTCATCATGGGTTACACCCCATTGCCCACCTGGGCCGGAATGAAGGGAATCTGTTTGCAACATACCGTTTCTGTAACGGAAGCGAATAGCATCATAGGTTATATAAATATAGTTATCGATATTCCAGTCAAGACCGCTACGCTGATGCTCCATGTTGGCGTCGCCCAAGCGATAATCATCTTTCTGAAATACCGTTCTTTTCTGATCTGCTTTTCCATCTCCATTTGTGTCTTTATAAGCATTGATGGTGATGGTATTGGTTTCGTTTACCAACAACTCATTATTTACACATAAGATCATCCTGGGCAATAACAAGCTGTCAATAAACACAGAACTTTTGTCCATTTTGCCGTCATTATCCGTGTCTTCAAGCAGAGATACACGGCTTACAGGTCTTTGCTCGCCTGTAGCATCAGCATCCTGCATATAGGTAAGCATTTCAGCTACATACATTCTTGCATTGCCATCCCATGCAATAGCAACAGGCTCTTTGATCATGGGTTCGCTGGCCACCAGCTCCAGGTGATAACCAGGAGGCAGGTTGAATTTTTTTAAACTTTCTTCAGGGCTTAAATAGTCAACCGAAGGTGTAGAATCAAAAGATCGAATAGGGTAAGGAGTGCCCATTTTATTTTGAACAGTATACTTCGGTTCACTACAGTTATAAATAATTACACACAGGAACAGTAGACCTGCAATAGAAATATACTTTTTCATGAAATTTCTGAATCAAATATTTTATTTGGTGGATGCAATATTTATTGAATTTGCTTCGGAACTAGCGCCTATCACATATTTGATGCCTCCTAAAACATGTTGCTGGTATAGTGGGTCTTGCCATGATTTATTATCGTGGCCCAATGCTGTATAAAAACCTCTACCTCCGTCATATTCATGATACCAGGCCATTGGATGATTGTAGCCATTGCCTCCACCTGAATAACTATTTTCATCAATTGTGATAAGTACATTTAAATCAATACCGATCCATTTGAAGTTATACAGTTCATCAAAACGTTTCCATACTTTTGGCAGATGTGCTGTAGCGATATGGTTGCTATTTACCACATTAAAAACTGCCTCCTGCTGTCTTGGATGGTTTTTAAAATAAGCGCCATTCAGCCCACCAAACCATTCCCAGTCGTATTCAGTATCAGCAGCAGAATGCAATCCTACATAGCCGCCTCCATTACGGATGAATTGTTCAAATGCCTTTTGCTGCTCCTCATTTAACACATCACCTGTAGTGCATAAAAAAATCACTGCAGCGTATTGTTTTAGATTTTCGACAGTGAAAGCCTCAGAACTTTCTGTAGTATCAACGGCAAATTTGTTTTTCTTTCCCATCTCCCCTATTTCTATTTTTCCTGCCTCTATGGCCGATGTATGACGGAAACCTGCGGTTTTACTAAATACAAGAACCTTCTTTTGCTTGGGTACGGAAAAACTGGTCATTACGAATGAAACAGCAAGCAATAAAAGAAATAATAAATGCAATTGAATTCTTTTCACTTTTGTATGGCATTTAAGAAGTAAAGTGTGAATGAACAGAATTAACAAATTAAGCCAATTTTAAGCTTTTAATAATTTATTGTAGAAAATAAATATAAATTCAAGTGAACAGGCTCTATTCAAGTGGCCCGATCAATTCTATAAAATTCCCATCAGGATCCTGCACGAACACAAAATGTGAATTTCTATTCAAAGGTGTGGGAGTACTTCCAAGGAAAGGCACTTTCATTTGTTTCAGTCTTTCAATGATTGGTTTCAACGCTTTCACATTGATAGTAATATACTGCATGCCTACATCATCCTGAATGTAGTTTTGTTTGGAATGAGTAGCTTTTTTGCCAAAGCTCATAAGTTTCCATTCATTGACATCAGCACTGTTTTAGAGCTTTAGCACTGTCACAGAAAAAGGCACACCATTGGGATTGAGTGTTAGAGATACAAGTCATAAAGCCTGCAACTAGCAATAAAGAAAATTTTACCAGGATTCTATTCATCTTTTTGAAACTTATAAAAATGGATAAATTCTATTTTTTTATCTAAATGCAGCAATTTTTATTTCGACTGCAATTATTTAATCTGCAAATTTGTGCTCCCTTTAAAATAACCTGCATTCAAATCAAAATATTGCTGTGCAATAAAAGTGTACGTTTTCCCTGCCTGAGTCGGAAAATCATAAACCATTGTCTCTTTTACCTCTAAAGGTGTAACCGTTGCCTTTGGTGAAATAAGAGGTGCAGGTGTATCTTCAACCTGATAAAAAGAATTTGGATTTTTACCAGTTGCAGCTTTCAATACACCACCTGAACTTAATTTCATTGCATTAGGAATCCGCAAACGTAGATTGCCGCCTAATTTTGATTTGATCACTGCTTTCACAAGCCTTGCATCTTTCCATTCCATGCTCACAATTTCAAAGCCACCTATTGCACGCAGCCCAGTGATACTACCATTTTGCCAAACATCAGGTAGAGCAGGCAGTAGGTGCATTTCACCATTAGCACTTTGCATCAGCATTTCTGTAATACCAGAAGTACAACCGAAGTTGCCATCGATCTGAAATGGTGGGTGGGCATCAAAAAGGTTGTTGTATGTGCCGCCACCGCCTTCACCCCGAACTGGACCAGTTCGAACAGGAGAAAGTTGGTTTTGAATTAATTTATATGCATGATTTCCGTCCAACATTCTGGCCCACCAGTTTACTTTCCACCCCATACTCCAACCAGTCGATATATCGCCACGATGAGTTAAGGTAGTTTTAGCTGCACTATATAATTGCGGTGTACGGTATGGAGAAATCTGATTAGATGGAAACAATCCATATAAATGTGAAATATGCCGGTGATTATCTTGCGGATCATCTATATCATCTAACCACTCCTGCAATTGACCGTGTTGACCAATTTGCATCGGTGGCAGGCGTTTGCGCATTTGTCTTAGTGTATCAATAAAGTCTGCATCTTTTTTCAAAATTTCTCCCGCCCTTATAGTGGAACTGAATATATCAAAGACAATCTGGTTGGTCATGGTTGTTCCTGCGTCAAGAGAAGAACCCTGGTGTGCTCTGGGTGCATTTTCAGGCGACATATCGGGATTGATCACCAACCAATGTTTTGTTGGATGCTCGATCAGGAAATCAACATAAAATGTTGCGGCGTCTTTCAAAATAGGATAAACAGAAGCCAGGAAAGCTTTATCTCCACTGTACAGATAGTGTTCCCAAAGATGCTGGCTAGTCCACCCTCCTGCTGCACTCCATACACCCCATAAAGCACCGTCAATAGCACCTGTAGCACGCCAAATATCGGTATTATGGTGCGCCATCCATCCCCTTGCTCCGTACATCTCTCTTGCTGTTTGCCTACCTGCTACAGACAGATCTCTTACCATTTGCAGAAAAGGTTCATGCAATTCAGAAAGGTTTGTTTTTTCTGCAGGCCAATAGTTCATTTGCGCATTGATATTAATAGTGTATTTGCTATCCCAAGGTGGATTGATTTTATCATTCCATATTCCCTGCAGGTTAGCTGCCTGTCCTCCGGGTTGGGAAGAAGAAATCAACAAATAGCGACCGAACTGGTAGTATAATGTTACAAACTGCGGATCCTCAGTGTTAATAAAATTTTTTAATCGCTCATCAGTCGGAAGATTGGCAGCATCAGTAATACCAAGGTCTAATTTCACCCTGTTAAAATATTTTTGATAAGTAGCAATATGTGCGGGTAAAATTGCAGCAAAAGATTTCGAAAAAGCCTTATTTAAATAATTAGCAGCTCTTTTATTTTCATCACCACTGATGTCATTGTAATTATTAAAGTTGGTGGCAATAGAAATATAGATCGTTGCTGCATTTGCATTTTTAATAGTTATTGAAGTATCATCCGAAGTAAAAGTACCACCTTCAGGTTTCATGCGTACTATACCCTTAAAATTCACCATGCCTTTAACCCCCTCATGGTCCGAGGTTGTTCCTGCAATTGTTAATTCTTTAGCAGGTGTTGTTTTAACAACAGCTTTGAGCTGGGGCGTTGTAAAAGAAGCGGTAAAAGAAATGCTACTTGGTTTACTGGCAGTTAATCGCATTACAATAACACGGTCAGGAAAAGAGGCCAATGCTTCTCGTGTATAGGTTACACCATCAACCGTATAAGTGGTTTTGGTTACAGCTCTTTCGATATCTAATTCCCTATAGTAATTTGAATAGCTTTCATGTCCATCAAAAGAAATTTGAAGACTGCCCACAGGTTCAAACTTCTGGCCATGCGATTTTTTTGTAATGATCACTCTGTTGGCAATTCTTTCTGCTTCCTTTTGTTTACCCTCAAATATCAGTTTTCGTATTACTTCCAAAGAATCCAATGCTAATGGATTATCATTGCGGTTCGGGCTACCACTCCATACGGTATGTTCGTTTAACTGAATGGTTTCTTTTTCTACGTTTCCATAAACCATGGCACCCAACCGTCCGTTACCAATGGGCATTGCATTCTCCCAAACTCTACCTGATGGCTTGTTGTACCAAAGCTTTAAACCTGGTTTGTTTTGAGAAAAGCCTATTGTTGTTACAAATAGCAAAGCAATAAAGAGTACTTTTTTCATTTATTTACAATTATCATTAAAGTCAAAATTTATGTTCCTCAAATATTTACAGTTCCATAAGTGGAAATTCATAAATAAGCTGTCATCATCTTCTCGGTACAGATATTTTTTCCCCTGTATAAACAATGGACTTTACTTTCGGGCTGATACATGTTCCATATCCTTGCGATTCACTTACCCAAACAATATTGAATACCTGCTTTTTCAATGCTCCCTCATAACTCCCCTGCTGTCTATCAATCGTAAGTATTTTCTGTTGCTCATTCCATCGAAAGGGGATTACCTTATATTTTCCTTTTTCATAGTTGTAGTTATCGCCTTCATCGCTGTATAATAGAAATTGTGCATCTGCACCAGGATAAATTCTAATTTCAAGTGTGTCCATCGATTTTTCTGCGGTGGATTGTAAAAATTTACCCATAGGAACAATTGAACCGGCTTTAACAAAAACAGGAATCCTGTCTTGTGGCGAAGCCGTTTTTATAGTTTGTCCGCCATTGAAACGATGGCCTGTCCAGAAATCATACCATGCTGGAGACTTCGGCAAATAAACATTCCATTCAGAAACATTCGGTTCAGTAACTGGTGCTACAAGGAAAGCTTTACCAAACATGTATTGATAGGATTGTCCGATAGCAGTTGGATCGTTTTTAAAATCCATTACCAACGGACGCATGATGGTAGATCCTTTGCTTACAACTTGCCATCCTTCTGAATATATATAAGGCAGCAAGCGATACCGGAGATTAAGCATGCTTCTCATATTTGTTTCAACTGCCTCCCCATACTTCCAGGGTTCAGTTTCAGTTTGATAACCATGCATGCGGAAAATAGTATTGAATGTACCCCATTGAAACCATCGCGTGAGAATATCGTGATACTTCGAGTCAGTATATTGTGAACGGCCGGGGCGGAAAAAGCCACCGATATCTGTTGTCCAGTAAGGCATCCCTGTTAAAGAATAATTTAATCCCGCCACAATCTGTCTTTTAAAAGCATCCCAATTCCAGCCAATATCCCCCGACCAGTTAATAGTACCAAATCGTTGTTGGCCGGCATAAGCTGAACGGGTAAGGATGGCTACTCTCTTCTGGTTGTTTGTTTTACGTTGTCCTTCATAAACCGCTTTGCTTACAAACAGTGGATAAGTAAGTCTATAGAAATCTCCTAATCCAAAATAAGTTTGTTTATCTGTTAAGGCATCATTCTCTGGTTCTGTAGCATCCATCCACCAAGAATCAACACCATAACTGAACAGGTTTTTGTTCAAAGCACTCCAATGCGTATACTGTGTTTCAGGGTTATAGATATCGATCCAAGGACTGTTAGGGATGTATAAATTTTTAGAATTATATTCTTTAGCTATCTCCGACTTTTTATCCAGGTTTTCCCAAACTGAAATAGAAAAATGCGCATTCAAATCATGCAATTGTTTGATAAACTGATCCGGATTGGGATAATTGGTCTCATCAAATTTCGGAACACCCCATCCGTACTTGCCCCAATATTGCCAGTCCTGAACAATCACATCCATGGGAAGTTTTCTTTTTCTGAATTCTTGTACCGTTTCAACCAAGTGTTTGCCTGACGTATATCGTTCACGACATTGCCAGAAACCATAAGCCCACAAAGGAAGCATAGGTACATTACCTGACAGACTGCGATAGTTGTTAATTACATCATCTGCATTTCTTCCATAAAATACTATATAGTCGAGCGACCTGGCATTTGGTGAACGGAAGGTGGTTTCGTTGCCTGCAGGCTTCCAGGATAATTTTGGCTTATTGGTTGACCTGCAAACTACTTGCACGCTGTGTTCTCCGGCTTTCAATTTTACCAACTTACTTGCTGCGGGAGGAAGCCATAAGTTTGATTGGTCAATGTAAGGAGTACCATCAATTATTACCAGGTGGCGGTTATCCATATTTCCCAAATCCAGCATTACAGAGTATTCACCATCCTCATCAACTGTAAACTTTCCTGTGTACAGCAATTGTTGCTGGGAAACACGCTGTGTACCTGAAGTCGTCGTTACTTCAGCATCACGTTTCTCGCCGGATGCGGTATCATTTTTCAAAAGCTGAACGACATTATCCGCAGGATTAAAATAAGTAAGTCCATACTGATGCCATAAGATCCCATAGCCTCTGCTTGAATAAAGAAAAGGAATAGAAATCTGCGTGTTGACCTGGATCAATTTACGACTGATGTTTCGCAGGTTATACGCCCCATCCTGAAACTGCCCCAATCCAAACAAATACTCATCCGCAGGTGAATCAAAACTTTGCTCTGCAACAAAACAGGGTTCGCCTGAAACAGAATCAGGTAGTAATTTCCTGCTTCCCGCTTTTTCACAAAGGAATATCTTTCCAGTTTGATCACTATACTCAATTACTCCTGTTTGTTTGTCAAAAAGCACCGTTACTGAATTTGTACTCAGTTTCAGTTTTGATCCTGTTTCAACAAACTTGAATGCAGGTACAGGGAGCTTGTTAATTAAAACAAATTCACGTTCTTCTTTCATTTTATTTTTTTCCCATTGCACTCTTACCGCTTGGTCCGATAAAGGAATAATATTCAATAATCCTTCAGAAAGCTGTATGGAAACCCGGTCTTTCTGCAAACTGTGTTTTTGATAAACCTGTCCGAATACAAGAGCAGGTATCAATCCAATCAATAAAAGGAGTTTTAACTTCATCGTGCTGCTTGACTATAATTTTTTAATAATTTGAGCTACTGTATTGGCACTAAAGATGCAGCAAAACCACCACGGCGAAGCATCCTGACATCCACAGAACTGGATTTATCCACCACCTGGTATTTTGTTGCGAACGCTTTGTCGTGTTTTCCATCAGCAATCAATGTCAGTTTATACTTTACCTTATCCGGCAAAAAACCGAATTGCAAGGTTTTCTGCTTTTCCCTGATTTCAGCATTAATTCCACCGATGTACCAGGCATCTCCTTTGCGACGGGCCATCAGAACATCCTTACCGGGATAACCCTCAAGCAATTTGGTTTCATCCCAGGCATTGGGAACACATTTGAGAAAAGCTTTTGCTGCATCCGGCAATTCCAGATAACCTTCCGGGCGATCCGCCAGGTGTTGCAAACCGGATTCAAACAATACACTCAAGGCCAGCTCGTGCCCGTATGATGTCAAATGCGGAAACTGAGAATTGGTAAAGGTCACCGGTGTATAATCCATAGGGCCCACTACATTACGCGTAAAGGGAAGGATGGTATTATGCTCCGGGGCTGTCGTCGTAAATTCCGGCCCGTTGTTATACCACTCGGCACCCCGCACGCCTTCATAAGTCATCAGGTTGGGATAAGTTCTGGACCATCCCCTGGGTACCAGGCAACCATGGAAATAAACCAACATTTCAAATTGGGCTGCATCTTCCAATATATCCAGGTAATATTTGATCATATCCTGCTTTTCGCTCTCAAAGAAATCGATCTTAACACCTGCAAATCCCATCTTTTTCAGCTTGGTAAATTCTTCTACCCGGTTTTCGTGGGTCAGCATGCGGTCTTTGGGCGTAGAGGATACCCATGTATGGTTACCTCCCGAATTGTACCAGATCAAAGGCTTTACACCTTTGGATACAATATACTTTGCCGCGTCTTCAATATTGCCTCCGTTTGACATAGCATCCCATTCCCAGTCCAACAACATATAGGGCCAGTTCATCCGTGCTGCCAGGTCAGCAAATTCACAAACCACTTTGTAGTCTTTTGTACCATGGTTGCTGGACCAATAGTTCCATGATACCAGTCCTGGTTTGATCCAATCCGTATTCTTTACAACAGAGGGAGAAGATACATCATCCACCAAAGTAGATGATACAATATCCGAAAGGCTGCCCATGATCATGACCCGCCATGGTGACTTCCAGGGAAGTGTAATGGTGGGTGTTGATGAACCCATTCCTCTTCCATCTTTTGGGTTGGGGAATGTAATTTTATATTTTGATGCATCCACCTGGTTACTGAGTTTAGATCCGCAATAGGTCCTGTTCACATCAGATTCGTGCAACAGGTACCAGCAGGAACTGTCCTTTAATTGGAACAGAACAGGGTAACACCATTCCTGCTTTTGCACCTTATCGTCACTCATAGCCGTATAAAGACCTTCATTGGCGGGATTCCATTTTTCCATCCACCTCATCGTTTCATTAGGGACCGAGTAGGTAGTCAATTCATCCTTCATCTCAAAAGTCCCCTTCTTCTCAGGAAATCCGTAACGAAAGGCAACACCATCATTATAGGCTCTTATGATGATGTTCAATTTTGCTTTAGACGGGTTTTCAAAAGAAACTGTCACTTCATTGGCTGAATTCGTGCAAACCGATTTTTTACCGTGCAGAGCCGTGTACTGTTCGTTTATCAAAAGCGGTTTACCTGCTTTCAGGAATTTCAGCTCACTGGAAAAATCCTGGTCGCTTCTCGAAAGCCCAAGATCGATACGTGGAATCGCTTCCGAAATTTTTTCATTATCTGAATATGAGGCCTTAAGATACCATGCTCCTACATCATTATTTTGGCTACTAAAAAGTGCTACATTGATCTTTTGATTCGGAGATTGAACTATTAGCTTTTGGACAAATGCGGAACAAGTGCTGAGTGCAAAAAAAATAGCTGAAACAACCGTTGACTTCATTACAATATTTACTGTTTGTTTTTCTTTAAAATTTAACGGCAACTTTTTTCCCTGTATAAGTTATTACTTTATCAGGTTCATTAACTGTATTTTCTCCAACACTTTTACCAGTATTGACGATTACTATATTGAACTTTCTACTATCAAGCATTACGGGGAAAGAGCCATTCCTGTTACTTATTGTCAGTGTTCTCTTTTTATCGTCCCAACTAAACGAGATGGTGGAGTAAATACCTTTCTCATAATTATAGTTGTCATTATCATCTTCATACAACACAAATTTCCCATCGGCTCCAGGATAGATGCGTATTTCAAGATTGTCCCATTTTTTCTCTTCAGCAAATTGAACTTCAGGACCAAAAGGAATAATAGAACCGGCTTTTACATACAGGGGGATCATATCAATAGGTGTTTCTTTATTAACTTTAGTACCACCCATTAACTTTTCTCCAGTCCAGAAATCAAACCAGTTAGCGCCAGCAGGCAAATAGGTTTCTTTAGATTTGATGGAACTGAAGTCTTCCTCCTGGATGAATCTTTGTCCACTTGTGCCAGGTTTTATATACATAGCTTTAGCAACCGGGCTCACCAAAAGCGATTTGCCAAATAGGTACTGATCGTTAATATCCAAAGCCTGTTTATCTTTTGGAAAATCCATCATGAGTGCCCGCATCATGCTCGATTGATTTGCTGTGACATCCCAGGCCGTAGAATAGATATAAGGCAAAAACCGGTAACGCAGATTGATGAACTTTTCTATAGCATCATAGTATTTATTTCCTTTTTGCCCAAACTGGTAAATTTCACGGGGAGCATCTGCGCCATGTGAACGCATCATTGGACAGAATGTACCAAATTGAAGCCAGCGCACATACAATTCACGGTATTCAGGATCTTTTAGCTTTCCAGGAAATTTAGAAAGAAAGAATCCTCCGATATCGCTATTCCAGTAAGGAATGCCGGTGAGTGAAAAGTTCAATCCTGCAGATATTTGATTACGGAGTGCATCCCAGGAAGCTGTCACATCTCCGGACCATGTATTGGCACCATAACGTTGCTGGCCAGCAAAGGCTGAACGTGTTAGTATAAAGACTCTTTTACTTGAATCAACGGCACGTTGATGTGTATAAACACCACCAACTGTCATTAAAGGAAAAGCGTTTCGTACTTTCCTGAAAGAACCCAAATAAGTTTTATTATCTAAATCAGATGGCTTAAAATCAAGATGATCAGGCTCTGATGAATCCATCCACCAACCATCTAACCCAAGTGAATACATTTTTCTCAAATAGTTCCAATAAATGTTTCGGGCTTCCGGGTTGTAAGGATCATACACCCTTACTCCGGAAGGATAATCCCGGTTGGGTGGCCATTTTTCAGAACCAGATTGCGGCCATGTGGTAAAATCTAAAAGTGCATTTATTTTCTCTAGATCCCGGTACTGTTTTGTATGAGGGCCAAAAGAATTCCAAATGGATATGATCATATGCGCATTCAGGTTATGCGCTTCTATAATCATCTTCTGCGGATCCGGGAAATCAACGTTGAGAAACTCCATGGCATTCCATAGGTAATTATTACCCCAATACTGCCAGTCCTGAATGATACCATCAATCGGAACGCCCAATTTGCGGTATTGCTTCACTACGTCTATTAATTCATCCTGGCTTTTATAGCGTTCTTTACTCTGCCAGAAACCATATGTCCATAGGGGAAACATCGGCGCTTGCCCAGACAGATCACGCATGCATGCAACCACACCATCGGCATTGCCACCATACATAAAGTAATAGTCAATACCTTCCCCCACATCAGATGTGAAAGATGTGCCTTCTGTATTGTCAATAAACTGAGTTGGCGAATAATTATCCCAGAAGACGCCGAATCCTTTTACTGATTGAAAAAAAGGAATATAATCATCCGTATTACCCTGGACCATATGAAGCGTAAGATTTCGTTGCACCATTTTACCCCCCTGTTGCTGGCCCAAACCATAGATGGCCTCATCATTATCCAATACAAATGATTGTGAAACCTTGTATGTATTGTTACCTGCATCATTAAAGGATGTAAACTTTACACCTTCATCCTTTTCTTTTAAAAGCAGATTTCCTGATATGAAATAACTTATATCTCCTGATTTCATATTCAGACTCACAAGTAGCTTATTCGTTTTCAGATATAGTAAATCTCCTTGCTGTTGAACATTGAACGTTGTTTTTCCTGGCTTCTTAATTACAGAAAGGCTTTCTTTGTTAAAACTGTTGCCGGCTGGCGATTTTAACACCCTGATGATGGCAGGACTGTATAACTGCAGTTCTATTTCTATACCATTGATATTGGTTTTAATACCCAGGTCTGTTTTTTTATATGTCTGTGCGCTACTGTTTATGCTCGTAAAAAGGAGTACAAACAAAAATGTATAAACACTGCATTTCGGCATCTTTTAATTTTATTTTATAGCTTTTGAATACAAAACACTAATCGTGTCCACCTTGTATGTTCATTTTTTTCTGACATCTCACTTTACGCGACTAACACCCTCTGTAGTTTGTACGATCTTTTTAATGCTTCCATCCGGGTTGTAATACATATAATCTACACAGATAGACCGGCGATAACTACCACCTGTAGGAAGTGTTCCATTATGATAAAAGAAGTAGCTTTTGCCTTTATAGTCTATAATACCTGGATGTGTGGTAAAACTATTAGGCACATTTTCCTGGATGATGCCTCTGTATGTCCAGGGTCCGGCTATATTTGAAGCGGTGCAGTATTCGATCATTTCAGGTTTTGTCCCAGCACTTGCATAAACCAGGTAATACATACCTTTCCGTTTGTAAATCCAGGGCCCTTCAATATAATGTTCCGGTTTAAAAGTGGTAATTGACCCACCCAGTTCAATCATGTTTTCTTTCAACTTGACCCATTTGCAACTGCCATTACCCCAAAAGAGATAAGCCTGCCCATCATCGTCGATAAAAACAGTTGGGTCTATATCATCCCAACTATGTTTCATATCGGTGGTCATTTCATTAGTAATAAGTGCTTTTCCTATAGCATCTTTGAAAGGCCCTGAAGGTCTATCTGAAACAGCCACACCTATTGCTGCGCCTCCATTGCTATTGCTGTCCTTTTTGTGAAAGGTTGAAACAAACCAATAAAACTTGCCATTCCTTTCAATACATTGAGCTGCATAAGCATCTCCGGTAGCCCATGAAAAAGTATTAGGTGACAAGACAGTGCCATAATCCTTCCAGTTTACCATATCAGTGGAGGAGAAAACATGCCAGTCGGGCATTTTATAGTTGGTGGCTGTGGTTGACGCTGTATCATGACCAGTGTACAGGAATAAAGTATCCTTATAAACGATTGGAGCCGGATCGGCAGTGAAAATGTGCTTGATGATCGGGTTTTGTGCCAGTAAAGTGTTAAATGGCAGTAAAAGTGTTAAGCCGCATATTATAATTCTTGCAAGTCTCATATATGTGAATCTAGTTTTAGAATTTATTAATGTTTATTATCTATGAAAAATCATTTGCCCGACTTGAATATCAAGTGTTACAAAACAGGGGAAAATCGTCACTTCACAGGCGTAAATTTGTACAGAAGCACCCCATGCACCGGAACATCAATGAGAAGATGATCACTTTTTGTATTGAGAGAACGGATATCCTTCTGCCTCCACAAGTCACGTATCTTCTGCTTGCCAGTTATCCCGAGTTTCTCAAAGTCTTTATAGGAAAAATTAACTTTTTCGAGCCCAAAATTGCAGAAACCCACTGCATGGCTACCATCTTCAAGCTCTTTCACATAGATACGCAGCTCACCAATACTTTGAACGCAGGTTGCCTGCTTGCCCAGCGGATCCTGGTTAATTTCGATCACTTCATCATTTGTAAGCAGATTCAGCGTAAACTCATCAAGTTTTTCCATATCACATCCAATGAGGAGTGGTGCCGAAAAGAGACTCCATTGGCTAAAGTGGAGATATTGTTCGTCAGGTTTAAGTTTGCTCGGATGTGGATTTCCCCAGCCTACAGTTCCTACGACCAGCATATCAGGATCGTTCCAGTTTCCCGGTTTAGCCCATGCAGCGGCTTTATCCTGAGCCAGCGCTATATTTTTAACACTCACCCATGTATCGGTGATATCATTTGTAGTGCGCCAGCAAGCACCACCCACCGAATTGCCCCACTTCCATACATCTGACATACCATATTGGCATAGGCTGTAAACGATATCGCGAGGTTGCTGAAGAAGGTAATCACCCATCAATTTAAAGGGTTTAATAGCTACTGGAAGATTACCACCGCCCTGGTATGACAAAGAGGCTACTTTGTATGGATCATTACCCGGCATACCATTGATGACACCACCGTAACTACACCAATCATATTTCAGATAATCAAAACCCCATTTGGCATAACTTTCAGCATCTTGTTTTTCATAACTATAACTACCTGCACAGCCACCACAGGTCCATGGTCCGGGGCTAGAATAGAGACCAATTTTCAACCCGAGCTTATGTACGTAATCAGTAAGTACTTTCATATCGCCAAACCTGGCATTAGGTAGAATATTGCCTGCTTCATCACGCAAATTGCCACGCAAGGTTTGGTCTTTAGAGTCGCGGTGGTTCTGCCAGAAATCGTCAATATTGATATAGGTCCAGCCGTGATTGACCAGTCCGCTTTTTACCATGGCTTCAGCGGCCCGCTTTACCTTATCTGCCGAGACCTCACCGGCAAAACAGTTCCAACTGTTCCAGCCCATTGGTGGTGTGAGCGCAATGCGGTCGCCACAGACAATGCGTAGTTTTTTTTCTGCCCTTCCCTTTGCATTCTTTGCACTTAAGGAAACTTCAAATGTTCCAGCTTTGGAAAGCTTACCAGTAATGATGCCGGTTTCTGGATCTATCTGCAGCCCGGAAGGCAACCCTTTGACCGAAAAGCTCATTGGCCGGTCACCGGTCGCTGCTATCAGAAATTGAAAGGGAGAACCGGGACGCACGCCGAAAACACTGGCGCTATTGATCTTTGGTTTGGCAGAAGGTGAAGGTGTGAGCAAATAGGGCTTACTGGATACAGGATTGGTAGTAACAAAGGTATTCACGCCCGTGGTCTCAAATTTCGCATCTGCCCAATCTGCATGGTCATAGTAGTTGTCATTGCCACCATCGGTTACTACTAATTCGAGTTTTTGTACACGGGTAAGTGGTACGGAGCAAGGCTTAGGAGCTTCGCCTAAGTGCATAATACCACTCGACCAAAGCTTTTTGTTATCTCCATATACTATAAATTCAACAGCTGGCTCATGTCCTTCTATCTCATCATCAATCCCTACATGAGCAGTGAATGATGTCGCTTTTCCATCCAGTTGAATAAATAAGGAACTCTCCGCATGTGTTCCAAAGCCACGCTCGAATGTTTTACCACCGATTGATAGGACCTTACCATCGATAGATTTATTCTTTTTAGGTATTCCATAACCCTGGGTTGCAACACTAAGATCTAACTGGTCGAGCCATACTGTTTGAGCAGATAGTCGATTAGTTCCGGTCAGGTTCAGCGCTATAATAAGCCCAACCAAGGTGATCAATCTTATTTTTTACATTCATGATGTTTATACTTTATTGAAGCTTGCATTTTATTGTATGCGTTGTTATTGTTGAACGGCAGGACAACAGGATTTTTCAGTTCTTATTTACTATCAAGTTTCCACCAGTCGAAATTGAATAATTTGCCTTCGCCACCTTTGAAAACTAAATACACATCATGCCCTCCTTTAACCTTTTTCACTTTACATGATTGTTTTGTCCAGTTAAGCATGCCTCCTGTACTTTGAACATTGCAGGCGCCAATCAATTCACCATTGAGACTATCGATAAGGATCTCAATGCTAGCTCCCCCAGATAAAGAAGCTACATTGGCCTCAAACCAGTTTGCTTTATCTCGAAAATGAACATCTCTAACCTTAATGTAATCGCCGTTGTCAATATCGGTTACATACATACCGGCTATACTGTCTGAAGCTGTCTCCACTCCCACTTCCCATGCAATCGTTTCAGCTTCCACCCGTTTATAAGGATTCAATTGGGAAACACTGGAAACCCCTTCAACAGTTGGAGTTATGCGAGGTATGGTGCCATCAGGATTATATTGAAATTCATCAACACAGACCGAACGGGTAAAACCGCCGCCGCCGGGCAAAGCACCGTTGTGATTGAACAGATACGTTTTACCCTTATACACTATGACGCCGGGATGATTGGTGAAAGCACCGCCTTTTTGTATGACAGACATGATCGTATCTCTGTACTTCCATGGACCAGTTGGGCTTGTGCTGGTGGAATAGGCCAGATGCTCAGGAACACCACCTGTAGGATACAGCAGGTAATACAATCCTTTTCTCTTGTATAGCCATGGACCTTCTTCGTAGGAAGAAGGTCTTTTGTCCGCATCTTTATACCGTACATTAAATCCTTCTTTTGTTAAGGGTACGTTTACTATATCGCTGGAATAGGAAATCATGTCCTCATTTAATTTGACATATTTCAGATAAGGATTTCCCCAATACAAATATGCCTGGCCATCATCATCAATAAAAACGGTGGGATCAATATCACCGTTGCCACTATGCACCAATGGTTTTCCAAGTGCATCTACAAATGGCCCGGTTGGCCTATCGGAAACAGCTACTCCAATAGCCATGCCTTTACCATTTTCCTGGTTCATGGGCACATACCAGTAAAACTTTCCGTTGCGGTATATACATTGTCCTGCCCAGGCATCTTTTTGAGCCCATTTAAAAGTTTTAAGTGATAAGGGAGACCCATGATCGGTCCAGTTGACCATATCTGTAGAAGAATAACACCGCCAGTCCTTCATGGTAAACCAGGTAGAACGATCTTCATCATGACCCGTATATAACCAAACAGTGTCCTTATAAACCATCGGAGCCGGATCGGCAGTGTAAATGGTTTGAATGATCGGGTTTTGAGCCTTGATAGAAAAGGCTGATATAAGTACAAAAAAAGAAGCAGTAATATTTTTTAAAAGTTTTCTCATTATCAGACATTAGCTATTGGTATAAGATTTATTTATGGTTAGGATTATAAATGATTAGAGCACGTTCACTTTGGTCATTTTCAGATCTTTTGCGGCCGAACTGTTACCGTACCAGATTTCATATGCTCCGGGAGTTACTTTCATAACACCACTTGTGGTATCAAAAAACTCAAAAGCATTATATGGAAGATCAATTATGGCCTGAATAGTCTTTCCTGCGCCAACACCTACTCTTTTAAAACATCTTAAGGTTTTTGTTGGGCCACCTGCATCATTTACTTTCCGAACATACACTTGCACCACTTCTGCGCCCTCTCTTCTGCCGGTGTTTGAAACAGGAATGGTGAGCTGGAGGTCTTCATTTTTTCTGATCTCTGTTTTACTGGTTTGCGCATTACCAATTGTAAAGCTGGTATAGCATAATCCATACCCAAAGGTAAAAAGAGGCGCTTCGCTCATATAGCGATAGGTTCTTCCTTTCATCGTGTAATCTTCAAAATGGGGTAACTGAGTGGTGTCTTTATAAAATCTAATGGGAAGTTTTCCAGATGGATTAAAATCCCCGGACAAAATATCTGCAACAGCCTGCCCCGGCTGTGGTGACCCGGCCTTTGACAATCTGTTGAGCAAAAACTGTGGAACAACAAAGGCTTAAAATAGTCAAAAGCAGAAAACAATGGCCTTTTTCACTTTGCGTCCTGAATACTCTTTTGTGAGAGCGATGCTTCTCTTTTTGCAAGCAATTTTCCATGGCTTTTTTTGAAGTGATAAACATTAAACAAATAGCAAGCTTTTAATCCTTAATTAAGGCATAGTGAGAAAGAGTTTTCATAATGAAGCAAGGAAGTTGGGTATCCTCTTTTCTCTGCAATTAGGATTAAACAGCAGCAAGTCTTTCTTTATTTAAGAATTCAATTCTATTATTTTCTATTTTCCGATTTGCAATTGAAATATGCTTACAGAGTAAGGATCGAGCGACCTGGTAAACACCGAAGCAATACCTTTTATTTTTGAAGCAACCGGTACGATCTTTTCAGGATCAGTAATGGTATTGGTGGCTTCTGGTTTATCACCTTTAATAACCACCAATGTGGCCTCTGGAGAAACTTTGCCAATACCCATTAAATTGATCTCAACTGGTTGCTTTTTTCCTAATGTATTCACAACTTTAAGATAAATAGCTCCTGTTTTTTCATCCTTTGTGGCTGAATAGAATACAGTAGGAACAAGCGGCGGTGTTGTTTTGCCATCAGCACTATCTCTTCGGGTAAGAGGTCTGGGTTGTGTTGGTATATTTTCCGCTGTCATCGGCACGATCTTATCACCTAAATAATGACTGAACATTTTCTGTACATGATAAGAGGGCGCCCCATAACTGTTCAAAGTATTGTAGCCAATCAAATCAGAGTCCCATTGCCATGCTTTAGGAGCTGTGGTCGTGGCGGTGTTCACATTCACAAACAAAGGAGCATAGCAAGACATGATCACGATGTCTGAATTGCGTTCCATACCGGTCATCCATGCAGCATCTCCCAATGCAGCAATTAAATTAGTGGTCGGTGCACCTTCCCGTGTAGCCCATTCTCCCACGAATATTTTGGGACCATTGCGGTCATAGCTATCATATTGTGAAGCGTTTTCCCACATTGCCCATGAGTTCCGGTAATAATGCTCATCGAGTACTGCCGGCTTTTTACCTGTTGTTACTTTCAGATCGGGATATTGTGCATCTGCTATTGTTGATATGCAAATCAATTGCGAATATTTGGCTTCTATAGCCGCTCTGAACTGGTTGAACCTGCCGTCATAACTGTTTGATCTGTCAAACCAATCTTCATTGCCGATCTCTATATATCTAAGTTTAAAGGGCTCAGGATGACCATCCGCTGCACGTTTGGCGCCCCAATAGGTGTTGACATCGCCGATCACGTATTCAATTTCATCCAGGGCATCATCTACATATGGTTTTAATAGTGGGCCGGCGTCTATATGATCTCCATTCAATGAATAGCCGGCATATACGCCTAACACAGGTTCTGCTCCTATATCCTCGCACCATAACAAAAACTCAAGCAGGCCCATTCCATCTGATGGACGATAACCCCAGGACCCTTTGTGACCTGGCCTTTGCTCCAGAGGACCCAGTGTTTGTTTCCATGGAAAGGCGTCAGTAAGCAGAGGCCCTTCCAGGAAATTGCCGCCGGGAAAACGCAAAAACTTAGGCTTCATGTCCGCCATCATTTGCATTAAATCTGGCCTGTTGCCATTGGGACGGCTTTTATAAGTAGGAGGAAATAAGGAAACAAGATTAAAATAATAAAGGCCCGTGCGATCAGTTGAAATCACAAACCGTGCGTCAGTGGTAGGTTTAACATCTGCGGCAGTGGTCAATGTCAGCTCATATTTTTTCCAGTATATGCTTTTTGCCAGATCAATGGTGCCGGAAGCATAAACTGTCTTGCCATCATTGCTTTCAATCGTCACCCTTATAGGGCCTGCCGTGTTATCTTCAATCACCGGCCTTTGCGGCGCCACAGATTGTTGTGATCCGGGACGTCTTGGAGGCTGAACGCTTCCAGAGCCTTTTATATAAAATGATGCTCTGTAAGCGGTGTTTGGTTTTACAGGTATCCCCCAGTATCCTTCATTGGCAATGCCAACTCTCCCGTTTGCTTTTTCTACCGTAAGCCGTAAGCAGGTTGTCAGTGCACCAGTAATGGCGTGCCGTCTTTCATCAAAAAGAACATTACTCTCTGTTGGTGCCATTAACTTAATGGCCGCATTTGAAGAAGAATCTTGCCGCACAAGGCTCCATCCTTCAGGAGTGTTTGGGTGGTCCTTGAATATGCGGTTGCGTATCAATTCTGCATACAAACCACCATCATAGGAGTGATTGATCTCCTCTGTCATCAATCCATAAAGCATCGGGCTGACAGTAGCGCCAGGCTTAGTGAAATCTAAAGTAAGTTTGGGCTTTTGAGCATCCGTGTGAGGAATTATAAGACCTAATCCCATAACACAAAAACCCATTTTTAATATGCTTTTTTGGAACTTGTTCCTTTTCATGAATTGTTTTAGAATTAAAAGAATGTGTGTTATCAAATTGAAAGTAAACGGATAAGAATCTATTACTATTTAAACAGCCTTGGAGCGAAATCATTGAGGGCTCTGCGCCATGTTAACCATTCGTGTGCAGTGCCTTGCGATTCATGGTAAACTAAATTTTTGATACCATGATTTTTAAGCTTTTCATAGGTTTGCTTTGCTCTCTGACCTTCTTCTGTACCAATACTCATAGGAAGCGGTTCTTCCTGTTGGTTACGCATAACACCTACAAACTGTGCTGATGCAATGCCATAAAACATAACTGCAATCAGAACGATAGAAACTTTTTTCATGATTAAGGATCGACAATGGTTAAAAAGGAACAAAGGTTTCTTCCAAGCTTTTTCAAGATGAAGCCGAGGTGCCTTTTGATAGAATTTGGTATTTTCAAATCTAGCTTCACTGAATTGGGAATACAGGCTCATTTGTTGAAAATCATGGAACAAATGTTTTTTACTCTAGAAAATCACCACCAATCAGGTAAATTCGTGGTAAAATTGTTGTAATTCAAAATCTCAGAAATACTCCTACATGAAGGAAGGTTAAAACTGCTTAATAACATTAAAAGACATTTTAATATTCAAGACTAATGTTGCTACAATTGCAGATACAAATAATAAATTTCCTCATATTTGCATCCACCAACCACTTACCGTACAAAAAACATGATTTTTAAAAAGCTTGCTCTATTCTGTTTGTTTGCCATTGGATTGATGTTCTGTGCCCCTGCTCAGCAGGAAGACATTAATTTTACTTCACTAACTACAAAAGACGGCCTTTCATCAAATATGGTCAATGCCATCTTGAAAGACCGCTATGGTCTATTATGGTTTGGTACAGAAGATGGTTTGAATAAGTTTGATGGTACCAACTTGACGGTTTACCGCCATAAGGTGGGCAATCCTGAAAGTTTACAGGCCAATGAAATTTTATCCCTTCATGAAGATAAAGCAGGCAATTTGTGGGTAGGTACCAGCGGCGGTTCACTAAGCCTCTATGACCGGAAAAAGGATGTATTTATCAATTTTCCATCAAACAGAGCCCCCAATTCCATAAGCAATAATGTTATTATGGGTATTTGCAGCGACTATCTCGGGAAAATATGGATTGCCCATTTTAGCGGTGTGAACGTCCTTGACCCTGCAACCAAACGGGTCTCAAAAATTCCCGTTGCCACAGGCAGTTCAGTTTCGGTCTTTCCGAATTCAGGTGTTTGCGTTTTTGAGGATAGCCAACACCAAATGTGGATCGGAACAGATGAAGGATTGTTTCAATACGATCCCCAAACTAAATCCCTGAGGCAGTTTGTACACTCCAACCAGGATCCTTCAAGCGTAAGTGGTAATCATGTAAATGCTGTAGCAGAAGATAGTAAAGGCAATATATGGATAGGCACCAATGAGGGTTTAAGCATGTTAAAACCGGGTAATCCTGGCTTTATCAATTACAAACATAATAATGATAACTCCAGAACTTTAAGTAGTAATGTCATTCATTCCATAGCTGTTGACAGGGACAAATTATGGTTGGGAACAGAAGAAGGCTTGGATGTTTTGGACACCAGAACAGCTGAAATCACAAAATTTCATTTTGATTACCATAATATCCATAGTCTAACTGCCAAAGCGGTTCGTTATGTGTACAGGGATAAACAAGGCATTTACTGGCTGGGTATGAGCGGTGGTGGCATTAACAAATATGATAAAAATTTAAATCTTTTTAACCAGATACAAAGCAATGTCTTTGATGAGAAAGGTTTGAACGCTTCCATTGTTACAGCTTTTGCAGAAGATAAAAACGGCAATGTTTATGTCGGAACAGAGGGCGGAGGACTGAGCCTGTTCGACCGCAAAACGAAACTATTTCAACATTTCAACATTCATTCCAAAAGAAATAGTTCCAATAATCATATTATCATTAAGGCGATGAATATGAGCAGCAAGCATCAGCTAATGATTGGAACGTATGCAGACGGATTATTCATATGGGACCCTGCCTCCGGAAACTACCAGCAACTAATGCAGGGCACAAATCCTGGAGATCTAAATGCCAATGATATTTTTTGCATCAAAGAAGATCGCAAAGGAAACACCTGGGTCGGAACCAATGGCGCAGGCGTGAATGTTTTAAACGGGGAACATAAGGTTGTTGTAAGGTATACTCCTAACCCGAAAACTGCCAACGATGTTCTGTTACCTATCAACGGATATATCCGCGATATTTTTGAAGATCGGCAGGGTAATATCTGGATCGCTACGCATGGAGGGGGCATTGCTGTTCTGCAACCCGCTTCCGGGAAATTCACGATTTATAGCACATCCAACAGCAAATTGCCCAATGACAAGGTGCTATCCTTATTAGAAGACAGCCGTGGAAATATTTGGGCAGGAACCCATGGAGGTGGATTGGCTTTATTCCACAAAAACACAAAGAACTTTATTAGTTTTTCTGAAAAAGATGGCCTAATAAATAACACTGTTTACAAAATAGTGGAAGATCAAAAAGGATTGATTTGGGTAAGCTCAAACAAAGGGATCAGCAGCATTGATGCCGGTACAAAAAAGATTAACAATTATAACTATCATAATGGTGTTCAAAACAACAACTTCGTTCTTGGAGCTGGCCTACGGCTATCGAATGGAGTGTTATTTTTTGGAGGGCTTGAAGGCTTTAATTATTTCAATCCTGATTATTTAAAGAAAAACGACAATATACCACCTGTTCTGATAACTGATTTAAAGATTTCCAACCAATCCGCGGTTGCTTCAGAAGACGGACCGATAGAGGAGCATATCTCAGTAGCCAAAGAAATCAACTTAGATTATAAACAAAACTTCGCTTTAAGTTTTGTTGCATTGAACTTTACTGCACCAGAGCAAAACCAGTATGCTTACAAACTGGAGGGATTTGATAAAGACTGGAATTATGTGGGCAGTTCCACCACAGCTTCTTATACCAATCTTGACCCAGGCGAGTACATCTTTCGTGTTAGAGCTGGCAATAACGATGGGGTATGGAATAACGAAGGGACTTCTATTAAAATACATGTCCACCCCCCTTTCTGGCGAACGGTTTATGCCTATATCCTTTATGTGCTACTGATCATTGGTCTATTGCTCTACCTGAGGTACAAGAGTATTCAAAAATTAAACAGGAAGTTTGCTCTGGAACAGGAAAGAATACACGCTGAACAAGAGCGCAAAGAGATAGAGCGGATGCGTGAACTGGACCGGCTTAAAATTAAGTTCCTGACCAACTTGAGCCATGAATTCAGAACCCCGATTTCTTTAATCTTAGGCCCAGTGGACAAGCTGTTGATACAGGAAAAAAACGAACAGGCATCCAGCCAGTTGCACATGATCAAACGCAATGCAAGAAGGCTCTTAAATCTGGTGAACCAGCTCCTCGACTTCCGCAAGATGGAAGAGCATGAGCTGAAATTAAATGCGTCAGAAGGAGAACTGGTTTCTTTTGTAAAAGAAGTGTCTGATTCCTTTAAAGACCTTTCAGAAAGAAAGAAAATAGATTTTGCTTTTACAAGTCAAATTGACCAGCTGTACACGCTTTTTGACCACGATAAAATCGAGCGGATCTTGTTCAACCTCTTATCCAATGCCTTTAAATTCACTTTAGAAGGCGGTAAAATAAGTCTGGAACTAGAAGATTCAGATAGGGCATCCGATCCATCAAAAAAATGGGTATCTATTAAGGTGCGTGATACAGGAATCGGTATTCCGGAAGACAAAAAAGAGAAAATATTTGAACGCTTTTTTCAAAACACAACGGCTGCCGCTATACTCAATCAGGGAACAGGCATAGGCTTGTCTATTACAAAAGAGTTTGTAAAAATGCACGGTGGTACCATTGACGTTGACAGTGAACCGGGAAAGGGTACGACCTTTACCATTCATCTTCCCTTTATTCCTTTGGAAGCTCCCAAAGATAATGTGCCCAGCCTAGTGGAAGCCGAAGCCCCGATACTGGAGTCAGAAGCAATAGAAGAATCAACAGAAACACTAGAAGCTATCCCAGAATTCCAAAAAGACAATGCCTTGAAGAGCAAAACAGAAATGCCTTCGATTTTGCTGGTGGAAGATAACGATGACTTCCGGTTTTATCTGAAGGACAATCTCAGGTTGCATTACAATGTTTTTGAGGCAGCTAACGGAAAGGAAGGCTGGCAGAAGGCACTTTCGCATCATCCGCAGCTCATTGTCAGCGATATCTCCATGCCCTATATGGACGGCATTGAATTGAGCCGGAAAATCAAATCCGATAAAAGAACCAGCCATATTCCTGTCATCCTGCTCACCGCCTTAACCGGTGAAGAAGACCAATTAAAGGGTTTAGGGACCGGTGCCAATGACTACATCACCAAGCCTTTTAATTTTGAAGTGCTGAATGCAAAAATCAAAAACCTGCTGGTGTTGAACAGCACTTTAAAAAATACCTATACCAAACAAATCAAGGTTCTTACCCCTGAAGTTGAAATTGAATCCGATGATGAGAAACTGCTAAACAAGATCATGCTTTACCTGGAAGAAAACCTGACCAATTCCCAATTATCTGTGGAAGAATTGAGCAGGCATGTGGGCATGAGCCGGAGTTCCATGTACAGCAAGCTCTTGGAATTAACAGGTCAAACCCCAGTGGAATTCATTCGTTCTGTAAAGCTGGACAAGGCAGCAGTTTTGTTGGAGAAAAGTGATATGAATATCGCCCAGATTGCCTACTCTGTTGGCTTTTCCACACCAAACTATTTTGCCAAATCATTCAAAGCAAAATTCAACATGCTGCCTTCGGAGTATATGAATAATATGAGAAAGGGAAGTGATAAAAAGAGTGTTGATGATTAATTGTTGAAGTATTCCTCTATTATTGTCTAAGCATCATGGGTGCTTCTGTTACAATCGCATAAACATTATCACAATCAATTGCATGCCTGCCAGCGCTGCTGTTATAAGTAGTGAACGTATAATTTTAGAACTTTTCATAAACATGTTTTGTTTGAGCACTCTTGATTGCACTAAGAATTCTATTATGTTGATGAAAGCATCATTAATGAATCCATTTATTTTTTTTCATCCACAAAAGCAAAGGATCGATCCAATCAAGTTGCCTGAAAATAAATCCATGTCCGCCCTTCGGATAGATATGCATTTCTACTTCAACATTATGATGCCGGAGGTTTTCAAAGTAGGTTATACTGTTATCTACATCAACAGTTTTATCGTCTGCTGCATGCGTTATGTACGCCGGCGGTGTATTATTGGTAACCTGTAATTCATTCGAGTATTGGTCAATTAGTTCTTTCGACGGATTTTTTCCAAGCAAATTGTTTCGGGAGTCACGATGTGTTAAGCTATCCTGCATACTTATTACAGGGTAAACCACAACCTGAAAATTGGGACGAAGACCGGTATTGTTAGCATTTTCAATAAGCGGTTTTTGAAAATGGGTGGCTGCTGTTGAAGCCAAATGCCCACCGGCAGAGAAGCCTATAATTCCAACTTTGTTCGTATCAATTTCCCATTTGGCTGCATTTTCCCGAATCAGTTTTATGGCTTGCTGTGCATCCTGTAAGGGGCCAATTGTTTTATTCAGCATGATTGAATCATCGGGCAATCTGTATTTCAGTACAAACGCAGCTACCCCGTTCTTTGCAAATTGTTTTGCGGTAGAAATTCCTTCGCCCTGGTAAACAACCACTCCGTAACCACCTCCTGGAATAATTATAACTGCAGTTCCGGTTGCTTTTTCTTTTTCAGGAAGATAGATTTCCAGTGTTGGCTTTGTTACACCACGAAACATGCCCGAATTGAAGGTTTCTTTTTTCTCAGTTTTTTTTGAATTGGGGATTGAACCAGGATACAGTTCAACTATTTCTTGCGCATTTGCAATAAATGAAAAGAGCAAGCAAATCATAAAACATAATTTGCTTGCTTTAATTTTTCCGATTTGAAAATTCGATAATTCAGGTATCACACTTGTTCTTTTAATTATAAGACTTCACGAATTTCTTTGTTGGTGCAGTCAGGTCATTCTCGAGTACAATAGAAACTGTATTAATTAATAGCAGCAATGGAGGTTCCTTCAGTTCTTTTCATTCTAAAGTTTTTAATCTTTAAACAACATAGGAGCTAGCACGTATAGGCTGCGGCGCCAGGTCTGAAACTCGTGACGTGTATTTGGTGAAACATAAGACACTGCATTGAAACCGGCTGCTTTCAATGCTTCAGCAGCTTTTGTAACACCATCAGGATTTTCAAAGCTGCCACAACTCATGAAGATGAGTTTAACTTTTGACTTGTCTTTGATTTCTTCCGGCTTATAGGTACCGCCACTAAGAAGCCCATAATATGAAAATAGATCAGGACGGGCAAGTGTTATTGTATGTGTTTCAAAGCCACCCATTGAGAGACCTGCCATAGCACGGTGAGACTGATCGGCAATCGTACGGAAGTAGGCATCCACGTAAGGGATCAACTCATCAAGGAGAACTGTTTGAAATGGCTTAATATCGAAATTTCTGAGGCCACCACCACCAGGCCTTATGTCATTCGTCATTCCGTACGTCATCACAATGATGAATGGCTTGATCTTGCCTTCAGCAATCAGGTTGTCCATGATCAAATTTGCATGACCTTGATTGGTCCAGGCGGTTTCATCTTCGCCCCAGCCATGCTGCAGGTACAACACAGGATAGCGTTTAGATTTTCCCTTCTCATAGCCTGGAGGCGTATAAACAAATGCCCGGCGTGAAGTGTTTGTACTCTTTGAAGGGAAAAAAATCTGCTGAACATGGCCGTGAGGAACATCCTTTAGCGCATAAAAGTCCTGATCGTGAGCAGGGATTTCAATGCCGCTCTCCCAACGGGTGGAACCATAAAAGTTCAAAGTACCCGGATCGTTAAATACTCCACCATCGACCGTTACACGGTAATAATGGAAGCCTTCTTCCATAGGGCCTGCAGTTGTACCCATCCAAACGCTATCCGTAACTTTTGTCAGAGGAGTTCCTCCCCTGGTGCCGCCAAGCCCAAGGCTTACAATAACGCTTTGGGCCTGAGGTGCCACCATACGAAATCGTGCATAACCCTGCGAATTGACCTGCGGGTACTGTTGTCCCGGCTGATTTAAGGTTGAAGGTTTAAAATCTTCTAGTGGTGCAGTCTGCTTTTCTTGTGTTGCAGTCTGCGTCTGTGCATAACAGATACCACAAAGTAATGTGGTCGCTAAAACAATAGCTGAAGACTTAAGATTCATATGGTTATAATTTTAAATTATAAAATGATTTTGATTGATAGTTAAAGAGACTTATCCTTAGATATCGCTTTTCCTACTGAATGGTAATCTTTGCCATTTTCAAATCTTTTGTATTGGAACTGTTACCATACCACAATTCATATTCGCCTGGAGCCACAGCCATTTTACCACTAGCTCTATCAAAAAATTCAAATGCGGTATTCGGAAGATGGATAACCACCTGACTAGTTTTACCTGCAGCTACCTTAACTTTTTGAAAGGTTCTTAAGGTTTTGAGTGGACCATCATTATCATTCATCTTGTGCACATACACTTGTACAACTTCAACACCATCACGTTTGCCGGTATTGGAAACAGGTATTGTAAGGTGAATGTTTTCATCGTTTTTGATCTTCGCTTTGCTTAATTGGGCATTGCCAATGGAGAAGCTTGTATAACTCAATCCGTATCCAAATGGGAACAGCGGGTCGGACGACAAGTAGCGATATGTTCTTCCTTTCATCGTGTAATCTTCAAAACCGGGTAATTGCGTCGTGTCCTTATAAAAAGTAACAGGCAATTTTCCTGATGGATTGTAATCACCAAACAACACATCGGCAACTGCTTGCCCTCCGCTTTCACCTCCATACCATGCCTGAAGTATTGCAACGCAATTTTCAGTTTCAGGAACTAAACCCATTGCAGATCCAGAGCAATTCACAAAGATCACTTTCTTGCCTGCAGCTTTCAATGCTTTTAAACAATTGCGTTGAACTTCCGGAAGCTGAATATCCGTACGGTCGCCGCCTTTAAAACCGGGATACGATACCGGCATTTCCTCACCTTCCAGTAAAGTAGAAAGACCACCAACAAATACCACTACTTCTACACCTTTGAGTTTGTTGATAAGGCCAGAGAAATCTATATCCACTTCTTTTCCAAAATCAAATTCAAGATTTGCCTGCCAGTTGTTCAGTTGCGCATACCGGATTTCAATCTTATATTTTTTACCACGTTCAACCTTGTAAGGAATTCTTGAAGGCAGCGTACGCCAGTTGTTATAACTTGCAATGGATGCATCGTTTATGAGCAGTTCAAAGTATCCTGTGGCCCCACATTTGAAAACAATTTCTTCTGTCTCGGGAGCTTCAAATTCTGTTTCGTATTTGGAAGAGAAATCAACCAGTTTAACCCCGGATGCAAATTCGTGGTCACCGGCAGTGGTTAATTTCAAGGGATTGGTGATTTGGTCGGTAGCAACGACATCGCCTTTCAATTCACGATTGTTCCAGTATGCGGCTTTAAAACCTTTTTTGCCGTCTATTATTGTCTTTGAAAAATAACTTTGGGTTACTTTGTTTTCTACCAAATCACATGCTTTATCATATACAACGTTGTTTGCAGGAAGCTTGGATTTAATTCCGCTAAGAATGGTAATGGTTCTCTTTGGCTTACCATTATAATTGCCCCACAACATTGGCTCATTATCAGCATTGGGACCAATGACAGCAATTTCTGTTGTTGATTTGTTGAAAGGAAGTATATTGTTTTTGTTCTGAAGAAGTGTCATCGTTTCTCTTGACATGTCCAAGGCCAGTTTCCTGTGCTCTTCGTTGTTGACGATTGACATTGGAATTTTTGACCACGGTACCAAAGCATCATCGTCCATTTCGCCCAAATCAAAACGGCTTACCAGTACCCTCATCAAATGTTTGTTGATTTCTTGCTCTGATATCAAACCTCTTTCAACAGCTTCAGGCAGTTTTTCAAAAGCATAACCCTGCCACACACATTCTACATCGGTACCAGCCAACGCCCCTTTTGCTGCTGCATGTACTGCATCGGAGGAAACTTTATGACTGGTATAAAAATCCGTAATAGCGCTGCAATCCGAAACAACAAGGTATTTAAAGCCCCAATTATCACGGAGAATGGTTTGCAGCAAACGGCTGTTGCCACAGCAAGGTTCATCGTCCAAACGTTGATAGGCACACATGACCTGACGGACATCAGCTTTTGTAACCAATGCTTTGAATGCAGGCAGATAGGTTTCCCATAAATCACGTGGATTCACGTTATTCAGGTTAAGCTCATGGCGGCTCCATTCGGGTCCCGAATGTACGGCATAGTGCTTGGCACAAGCTAAAAGCTTTCGATACTTTGCATCGGCAGGGCCTTGCAATCCTTTGACTACCGAAACACCCATTCGTGAAGTGAGATAAGGGTCTTCGCCATAGGTTTCCTGTCCACGTCCCCAACGAGGGTCACGGAAAATATTGATGTTTGGCGTCCAAACCGAAAGGCTTAAAAAGCGGCGGTTTTCCTGTCCCTTTTGTTTTGCCTCGTTGTACTTGGCACGGGTTTCATCGGAAACAGCGTTGAAGATTTTATAAACAAGCGTATCATCAAACGATGCTGCCATACCGATAGGTTCAGGAAAAACAGTTACATCATTGTTATTAGCCAAACCATGCAAGGCTTCACTCCACCAGTTGAATTTTTTAATTCCCAAACGTGGGATAGCAGGTGATTGGTCTTGCATCAGCGATGCTTTTTCCTGTAAGGTTAATCTTGAGATTAAATCTTTGGCACGGGCTTCGGAACTTAGTTTGGGATTTTGATAAGGAAACTTTTGTGCAAAGCAATATGTGGATAAAAACAATGTCAGGATAAATGTCATTCTCATAATTTCTGCATTTAAACCATTCCAGAAGTGCTGATGCGCAACAATGTATTTCACAACAGTAATTGTTTGCGACATTCTGGTTGTTACCAATATATTTTTTGTAGCCTACTTTGAAATCTTTCTTACACTATACTTCTCTCTTGCATCTTCTACAATTAAAATTCTGGCAAAGATTTCTGCATCAATGGCACATTTGAAGATTTTTATGCTTCAAATGTTCAAGCCGAGAAATAATTCATGGCCTACAGTTGATTGTGTTGGCCACAATACAAAGACAATAATGGCTCTTTTTGAATTTTTACTTTTTGATTGTACCCTACAACACGATGCGGTGTAGATTTAAAAAACACTTCCGGTCTTTCGGCTTCGTACACTCTTGCATAAAAATCTCCCCCACCAGCATCTTTGCTTTCCTCCTGCCGGCCGATTTTGCTACGCAGATAGGTAACACCGCAGGCCCATAATTCCTGCTTGCTTCCTATTGGAGCGGGGAACAGAGTTGCGAAAATCAGAACTATCCTGTTCCGTGTTTTCGTCAATCTTTCCTGTGCACCACTTGAAAAGGGGCTTATTTTTTAGACCTATTCGGACCCCTAATCATAAAAGTTCTTTTGAAACCTGCGCTGGATAAGGGTTCCCAAAAAAAGTTTGTATCCTGACGGGGTCACGAAAGAAGGTTCTACTGAAAAGTGAAACCTTTCTTTTTTCCTGATAATCAAGGACTTAATTAAGAACCTCAAGTAAAACCAGGTTTTCTCACTATACACTTCTCTCCTATTTGTTACTTCACTGATGACTTTCATCAGAAACTCATGACCCGCAAACTTATTTCTTCGTTTAGTGAACAGAAAATCAATTGGGTTTCCTGCTTTATTAACAGCTCGATACATCCAATGAACATTTTATCGGTTTAGCCCTAAGGTAATAAACCATTCGCAGCTGCGACAGAGCCCACACAAATACCCTTACTACTATCGTTGAATATAGTAAATCAACTTGCATCTGTTTTATGACAGGTCTCTTGGGCACTAACATAAGGAAAGTATTGCGCATCAGGAGTGCCTGAACATCCGCAGGCTAAGAGCTTAAAAATTACTGGAATATTGATTTTTAGAAAGGTAACTTTTATGGTTTAAAAATATTGCCTTGATTGTACTTTACAAAAAAAGATAACCATAGTGTTCTTGAAAACCGCATCAGGTAGGGCTGCATTGCTATTAAAGCAATGGCATTTGTAACCACCCAATACAAAAAACGATTATCTTGATATGAAAACCCTATTAAAATCCACCACCCTACAAAACTTATGGCACTTAATAAAACAGTAATAATATAGCTAACGTAGCTCGTTCCATAATAAAAACCCACCTCAATCTCCATTGGTTGCCCACAGACTTCACAATGATCTCTCATTTTCATTAAGTGCTTACTATATGATTTTGTCAGAAACATATTCCCTTTTCTGCAACAGGGGCATTTTAATTTCAAAATACTGGATACATACCCTGGCTTCTTTTCTTCGTTATTCATTAATAAAAGGTTTGCAAATGTTATAAATTATAGGCAGGTACAAAAGTGATAAAAGTACTTTTTGAACTAAATCTACAATTAGTCAATTTTGGATGGTGGGAAATTTATTGGTGTACTCTTTTACGTTTCTTGCTAATACTTCACCAGCTCTTTGTAAGGCGGTTTCAAAATCATCGGTCACGTATCTTTTACCAATTTGAAATAGCAGCCTTGCTTTACGAAACTCCTCCAAAACCGGTGGTTGAATGCCACTAACAATTAATTGTATTTTATCGTGCCTGCACATATGCAATACATCTTTAATGGTGTGGATGCCTGTTGAATCAATAACCGGAACGTTTCTCATGCGGACAATCAACACTTTTGGCTTTTTCTCAATTACTTTTATAGCATCTTTAAACTTGTAGGCGGCACCAAAAAACATTGGACCTGATAACTCAAAGACTTCCACTTCTTTAGGAATTTTGTATTTGCTGATTGATTTATCGTCAATGTTGCTATCGTTCTGGTCCTGAAGCAGGTTACTAACATTGCTTATCTTAATCATTCTGCGCATAAAAAGAAAAACAGCCAGCACCATTCCTATTTCAATTGCCAGTGTCAGATCAAATAATACCGTTAATAAAAAAGTAGTAACCAATACGGCTGCGTCGCTGCGGCTGCCTTTAGCTATGTCAATAAAGGTTTCATATTCACTCATGTTATAAGCTACAATCACCAGCACACCAGCAAGGCAGCTCATGGGAATTAGGGTAGCCCATTTGCCTACCGCTAACATGATAATAAATAAGGTAAGCGCATGGACCATTCCTGCCACGGGCGTTCTGCCTCCGTTCTTGACATTGGTAGCCGTACGAGCAATAGCGCCCGTTGCAGGAATGCCCCCAAACAAGGCTGAAGCGATGTTGGCACCACCTTGTGCCACCAATTCAAGATTGCTTTTATGGTTGCCGCCAATCATTCCATCGGCTACCACGGCTGAAAGCAAACTCTCAATCCCGCCCAAAATAGCTATTGTAAAAGCAGGCTGGATGGAGTTCTTTATAATATCCCAATCCAGGTGAGGTATCATCGGCAAAGGCAAAGACGATGGTATACTACCAAAGCGACTGCCAATTGTTTCAACCGGTAAATGAAAAATCTGTACCGCAATGGTTGCAAGCAAAATTGCAATTAAAGAACCAGGTACCACACGGGTCAGTTTAGGAGAAAGAAGAATAATTATGACTGTTCCTGCACCAATAGCAATCGCATACCAATTGATGGTTGAAACATGGTGAAAATAGACCTTCCATTTTTCTATAAAGTCTGCCGGTACTGCTCCCATCGAAAGACCAAAAAAATCTTTCATTTGTGAGGAAAAGATTATGACTGCTATTCCTGTGGTAAAACCTACAATTAGAGGGTGGGGAATGAATTTGATGACACTACCAAAGCGGGCAAAGCCCATAAGCATTAGCATGAAGCCTGCAATAAACGTGGCGATAATCAGTCCATTCATCCCATACTGCTGAACAATCCCATAAACAATAACAATAAAAGCCCCTGTAGGACCGCCAATCTGCACCCTACTGCCACCAAAAGCAGAAATAATAAAGCCTGCAATGATTGCTGTAAAAAGTCCTTTCTCAGGAGAAACACCGGAGGCTATGGCAAAGGCAATGGCTAAGGGTAAGGCTACTATGCCCACAATAAGACCTGCAATCAGATCCTTTGAGAATTGCCTTCTGCTATAATTTTTAAGAGTATCTAAAATTTTTGGTTTAAACATGGCTATTGAGATATTCAATTAATCACATTAAACATTTGCAATTGGAGTTCTGTAAGGTGAACCTTGGCAGTAATAATATTTGCATATTGTTGATAGGGAAGTTTGGTTTGGTTTAAGGATTTCAATTCCATGATTGTGTCATCCATAAATTTCATTATCCTACTTTCGAGAATGTTCTGATCCTTCAGCTTTAATAGTGTAGCATCAATCTTATACTTCACTTCTGCGAAAGAAGCAGCATTCAATAGTTCGTTAATCATATGACTTTGGTAAATTTTCACCATTATTGACATATATAAAAAATGAGTTTTATTAAATAATAGTATTGCTTTCGACAACAACTCCAAACGTAGCTATTTACATAGCAGGCGTATCTTTTATACCTTCACCCAAAATTTCAGAAGACCATTATATTCTGTTTTCACCACATAATAGCAAGGGGGTATTTCATCTTCCAGGCTATGATAGGTCGCTATTCTGGTGCCAGTTGGTTTTTGTTCTAATTGTTTAAATAAATAGCGGTTGTAATAGTTGTATAGTGATAGAGAGTGCTCAATCTTATAATCAATCTTTTCTGTTCCTTTTAAATTTTCATAAAAGGAGTTAAAAAAATAAAAATGGTCAAACTGCCTGAAGTCTAATTGGGTGAAATTGCCATGAATAAACGAAACATTGTATATGTCAAACTTACAACTAACGTCAATAGCATAGTCAACCAAATCTTTTCGCTGTTCCACACCGTAGAAAACAGCATTGGGTTTATGTTGGGCCGCAGCCAAACAAAATTTTCCAACGCCGCTTCCAATATCTAAAACGTGAACATTGTTGTGTGGAGCTAAAAATTCAGCCGCAGTTCGTGCTACATCCAATGGTGTCCAATGCCTGACAGCTTTAGCCTGTATGTTCTTCGGATACAACTTATCGAAATGTAAATCATCTCTAAAGAAGTCAATCCCTTCATGATCATCTGTAAAATACAAGTCTCTTTTGTGTGCTTTGGGTTGTTTGAAAATGGTTGATTGTCGCATAGTGCAAAGCTACCATCCCTTATAAGGGCCTGCGGTAAACGTTATCACTTCAAAATGTGCTCTTTTTTACCTTTATTAGTAACTTATTTTACTTTTTAAGGGGTTAACTTTGTTTGAGTTATGCTAAAAGGTGTTTTCCCAATAGACAAATGGGACTTTAAAAGTGGTTCCGTATTGAACGATTTGCCTGAAGAGGAGCTTGAAATGCTTTTTGCCCACACAACAGAGCACCTTTACAGCAAGGGTCAGGTAATATTTCGAGAAGGAGCCTATCCTACTGGCATTTTTTTTATAAAAGAAGGTAAAGTAAAGAAGTATAAGGTGGATAAAGAGGGACGTGAACAAATCGTCTACGTAGCCAACACTGGGGAACTGATTGGATTTCATGCCTTGCTGGCTGAAGAACGATATCCTGATAGTTCTGCAGTTTTGGAGAACAGTAAAATTGTCTTCATACCGAAGGACAACTTTATGGATGTTCTGAATACTTCTAAAGTATTGGCACGACGCTTACTGAAAACATTAAGTCATGAGTTTGCCGTATTTGCCAATAGCCTTGCTTTGTTTGCTCAACGCAGTGTAAGAGAACGATTTGCTATGCAATTGGTATTATTGCGGGAAAAGTATAAACAAAACTTTGTGCCTGGCATGGATGTGGAAATTAACATGTCAAGAGAGGATTTAGCAAGTCTTGTAGGAACAGTCAGAGAAAATATTTTACGCATACTCAAAGATTTTAAAGAAGAAGGAATTTTAGAAACCAAGGGAAGGAAAATCATTATTAAAGACATCAAGAAACTACTTTCCATTGTAAATCAGTAAAGTAAATCTGAAAAATTCTACAAAAACAAAACCGCCCATACAGCTTTTTTCCGATAAGTTTAATAAACTTCGAACCAAGCCAAGCTGATGAGGGCACTGCTTGCGCAAATAAGAAATTGTAACAATGTTAAAGGCGTAAAACCAAAGAGCGCTCTTATAAAAGGCACAAAAAGAAATAAGGCAAGGAAGCAACCAGAGATGATAAAAATAGGAAGGGCAAGATTATTCTGGTAACGGATAGTTTGAGTGATGTTTTCCGTAAAAGACCGATTGGCAAACGTAAGAAAGACATTGCTGCAGATAAGCATTGTAAAAACAATCGTCCGGGTTAGCGCCAGGGAATGCTGCCTCATGAAAATATAATACAACAACAAAACACTGCCAGTAATCATCAATCCCTGAATGATACTCATGAGTAACTCTCCGCTTTTGAAAAGTCCATTGAAACGGTTCTTCGTTTGGGTACGCAAAAGGTTTTCTTCAACAGGCTCCCTTTCATAAAAAACAGAACAGGTAGGTCCCATGATCAATACTAAAAATTACTGAGATGGCACCAAGGTATTCAATAGTTTGAGGTTGCCTTGTAATGACACCTCTCTTTGACATGTAGTAGGCACCTAAAGCCATAAATATACAAGCATAATTAAGCAGGAATAAGCCTCCATTCGCGAACAACGACACTTAAAAGAACACAGGGTATAATTGAATTTACTGAAGCCAGAATATAGGCTTTTGTATCCGTCTGCTCATTTAAGCGCTCGCCAATACTAATGCAATTTGAAACAATGTTTCAATGCATCGCTTAGGCTGCTCCGAACCACCGTTATTTTCCTTTTTTTCCTGAGATACCCATTATCATGCAACAGCCCAACCATTAAGTCTTCAACTTTTAACCACAACTTTTTTATGGATAGCAACTCTTCAACATCCAGTAGCTTAAACTAAACCGTAGTTTAAAATAAACCGCATGTAAAATGATCTCCTTTGGAAAGCAATGACCTTTGAACATCCCACCTATTTATGACCAAAACTAATTAATTGCTTCTGATGCGACCTTTAGATTAGCGGTTAGAAGTTAAGAAGTTCTTTGAAGATAATGTTTAGATGATAAATTTAGTGGAAG
>NZ_JAOTIF010000032.1 GCF_025628885.1 Paraflavisolibacter caeni
TTGATCTGGTCCAGGATGGCCTTGCTGGAGGCGGCACTCAGGAACTGGGGTTTGCCGTCCCCATCGGGATCATTGAGGGCATCGCCACTGATCTTGACCACCGAGTCGGGCAAAGCATAGGTGGTTTTGCTTTTGAAGTCAAAGTCGGGGTTAAAGTTGGTATAGACGATATCGAGTTCTTCTACATATTCTGCGCCTTTGGGGTAGCAGCCCCCCAGGGTGAGGCCCAGCAGCAAGAGTCCTGAGTAGCGGTTCATGGCCATAAGGAAGGTTTTAAGTAAGGTTGATGCGGGTTTTCCGGGGGCGGAGGGGTTTAAGCAGGGGCGGAGGCGTCTAAAGGGCAGTGGAGGATTGGCTGCAAAAGGGTCAGAGGGTACAGCGCAACGAGGATCCGAAATTGATGTAGCATCCGGGATTGCTGGTCTAAAATTACAGGGGAATGGCGGGCTGAGAAAACTTCTCCCCTCCTACTCTGCTCAATATCATAAGATTTGGCAGCTCTAAGAATTGTTGGCAAGAAAAGATTGAAAATTCTTGGCAACTCAAAATCGATAAGAAATATTTATAGCCACACCAAAGTCAAAATTGCTGTCTCCTTCTGGTGGCTGGTTGTCGAAATTTGAATACGGATTGAAGGTTAGATAAAAGCGCCGAATCAATTCCCAGGAAAAATTGATATTGTTGTCAAAGCGCACCCGGCCTTTCTGACTTAAACTATAATAGAATGACTGAACTGTATTGATCTGTATGTTAGGGGAATGGTATTTAAAAAAATTGAATCTGAAAATTAATGGCAATTCAAACAACTCATTTGTTGATGTACCTGATGTACTCCTTTCCTGGTTAATCGTTAGGCCGCTCATCAATCGCAACTGCCAATACTTGCGAACAATGATTTTATTACCACCACCAAAGAATTCCTGAAATCTACTTGCAATTGATAGTTCCAGGTTCCTTTGGTAATTCAATCCTATAGATAGAAACCATGTGGAAGTATTTAAATCATATGAAGTAAATAAACTTCCATCTTCCCTATCCCTTGAATATTTAGAAGAATCTAAAGACCCAATGGTTGCCAATGACAATTGGTGTCCAAATCGCTCGCCTGCATATTTCACATTAAAACTAAAATTCAGTTGACCTAAAGAGTTAGATTTAGTATAACTGAATCCGGCCGCAAGGTTTCCTTCCAATCGGGGAAAGAATCCCTTTTCTATGGCGATTATGGTATTCAGGTTAAGGATACTGACTGCAAAAACCTCGGAGTTATCCTGAAGAATATTTACCCAACCATTTTTTGGACCTGGTTGCATGACGCCATAATAGGTCCTTTTATCCTGGGTTTCGATCTTGAATCTCCCGGATGATTGAATGGTCTTGATCTTGTACATTTTTACTTGTATGATACCTAGGTCTACCTCATCAATGGTCAGTTTGCCTAAAAAGCCGGCTTTAATGTCTCCTATCAAAACCTGGCCGTTGAAAAACAATAAAGTATCCTTTTTCTGAGCATTAGTTTCCAGCGTCAAGCTCACAGCTATAAATAATAACAGGACCATATGCCAAAGTCTGAACATACCGCTACTTTTCATTACTCAAATGCTGAATAGTATATAATAGACACGCACCAAAAGCTTATTCCTGAACTTTAGATGAATTATTTCTTATTCGAGAGATATCTCTAATAATTCTTTGCAAAAACTTCATTTAGGTTTTCAACTATTAACTGTACCTTTCATTACCCAAATAGACATTTGAAAAATTACCGCCATCTTATTTGTACACGCACTTGCCTGCATAACGTTCATTCAATTACTTTAAATAACTGTTATGTTACAAAAGTGCCTATTGCATGGTACTATCAATGATGAGGATTTGCTTGAAATGATCGGAAACCATGACGACCAAGCCTTTAATTTGTTATATAAAAAGTATTGGCATCCGCTTATTCATTATGCCAGGCGCTATCTCAAAGATGAAGATACTTGCGAAGAAATAGTCCAGGGCCTGTTCGTACACCTTCATAACAGGCTTACATCGTTAAAAATAAACTCATCAGTCGCTTCTTATTTATATACAGCTTTAAGAAACAGGATAAGTAATTATTTGCGAAACCAAGCCGTATACAAAAGGCATGTTATGCTTGCTATAAATGAGGATCCCAAAAAACAGAATGATGTTGAACAATTCATCAATATGATTGAACTGCAGAAAGAAATTACGCTTTCTTTGAAACAAATGCCTTTAAAATACAGTGAGGTATATGTACTACACAATCAAAATTATTTTACAATAAAAAAAATTGCTTCAATCCTGAACAGGCCTGTCAATACTGTAGAAAAACAATTGAGAAAAGCAAAAGCCCTATTACGCAATAATTTAAAAGAGACTTTACAAATAGATAGGTAATCAAAAAAGACAATTCCTGAATTGAGATATCTCTTTTAGTTGAATAATACAAGAGATCGCATAAAGTACTCTTATAAGTACTCTTAAATAATAAGAAAAATATTGGCGGGTATCATACTCCTGAAGTGTCTTAATTGTAAAGAAATATATAGATATCTCATCTCTATGACGAAGTACAGTAATCTCTCCTCTATGATAACTAAGTTTCAGTATGATTAGATCATGTGTTGATAAATCAGAAGTAACGTACTCAGTAATTGGAATGAATCAATATGTTTTGTTTTATTGAAACACTGTTCTTAAAAGTCAAATGTTGCATATGAAAAATTATTTACCTCAAATTGTGATTCTTGCACTCACCTTTATTGCTTGCTCTTGCAGCCCAACAATGCAAGTACATTCTGACTATGATAAGAGTGCAGACTTCAGCAATTATAAAACATTTTCGCTTTACAAAAGCGATAGCAGCTCTTCTATTAGCCAATTGAACCAGCAACGGATAATTAATGCAGTCAGGAATGAAATGATAAAAAAGGGATATCAGGAAACATCATCTTCACCTGATATTCTGGTAAACCAGGTAACTATCCTCAAAGATAAAGTTTCAGTAAGTTCAAACACCAACTATTATGGTTATGGTGGCATGTATCGTCCTTATTATTGGGGTGCCGGAGGTGGTTACAGCACTACCAATTATGACGTACAGCATGTTAAAGATGGTTCCTTAATCATTGATATAATTGATGCCCGCACCAATAAGCTTATTTGGCAAGGCATAGGCAATAAAGAAATTGATAAGCCAATAAAAAATCCGGATACCAAAATACCGCAAGCCATTTCAATAATCATGGCGGACTTCCCTCCTGGTAAGTCTAAAAAGTAATAAGGGTACTCAAACCCAATTTCTGAAATATATTCTATACAATGGCTACGCAAAGAAGGAAATTTACCGATGAAGAAAAGCTTGACATTTTACAGCAAGCTAATAAAATGGGTATTACTGCTGTATTGCGTACTCATAACCTTTCTTACAGTGTATTCACAAAATGGAAACAAAAATTTATGAAATCAGATATCAACACAGACTTAAACAGTTTGATTCACAAAGCAAGATCTGAAATAAAATTGCTTATAGAAGAGAATACACGGCTAAAAAAAATAATTGCACATCAGGCGTTGGAACTCGAACTGAAAGATGAAGAATTGAAAAAAACAAACGATTTGCTAAAAAAAAATAAATAACCATTTAAACCTTACAATTATGAAAAAGTATCTGCTTACTACAGCTTTCATAATTCTTTGTGTTTCATTTAAATCACAAGCTCAGGGTGGTGATATAGTAATTAAAGGATCCAAAGAAATCCCCAAAAAAATGACTCCCCAACAGGTTATGGATTCATTAAATAAAAGGTTCCCCGATGCCAAGGCGGTTAAATACTATGAATCCAAAGCCGATGTAGTAAACAAAGGATGGACCGTTTCAGAAGAAGATAACTTGGCGCCAGGTGCAGATGTAGGATACTATACCATTAGTTTCAAGAGGGCTGATTTGAAATATTACGGTTTATATGATAAGGATGGCAATCTGCTGCAATCAAAGGTAGAAGAAACTGTAAAAGAACTCCCGGAACCAGTCCGTAATTCTTTGAACAGGCTTTCACAGGAACATCCCGGGTATAAGGTGGTATCCAAAACCTTTTATAAAAATCAAAACTACTCTAAGAGTAAGGAGTATTACGAAGTAATTGCAGAAAAAGATAAGGTAAGGAAAAGACTTTATTATGCACCGGACGGTACATTAATAAAAATAAAAGGTTAAGCATTTATACCAAATGGGCAACTATGAAACGGGTAAAAAAACAAGCTACCTGCTTGCTCCTATTTTTTTTGCTCACAGGGCTTACAACTCTGAATGCACAGGTAGTAGCCATAAAAGATTTGAGTCACAAGCGCCAGTATTACTATGACAGTCTAAAGAAGATGAATTATGACAGGATCTTCCCGATATATGGTGACAAGGTATATAAAAAAGGATTTGATATTCCCTTCCCTTTTGGCATCATGATCAATAATTTCGTTGGCCGGCAAGATGTGCTCATCAGCAACCTTCAGGTGAGCGTACGTGATGGTGATACCATACTTGGACCGGCAGATCTGAGTGACGTTATTGAGTTTAGTAAAGTAGAAGCCAAAGTATATAACCTCAATCTACGCGCAGACATGTATATATTCCCATTTTTAAATGTATATGGCCTGTTGTCCTATCTGCCCCATGCCAGTACGGAGGTTGCAGTATCTAAGCCTGTTGAGTTCTCTACAAAAGCTGAACAACATGGATGGGCCTATGGTTTTGGGATCATGGGCGCAGGAGGTGTTGGCCCGGCATGGCTGCAAGCCGATTACAGTATCAACTGGGCTGATATGCAGTTGCTTGATAACAAAGTCGTTACGCAGATAATGGGGATTAGGCTGGGCCATGTTTTTCCTTCAAAATTAGACCCTCAAAAGAATATCTCTGTCTGGATAGGTGCGATGGGTATTTTCATCAATAACGACACAAAAGGTGAAGTAGCGCTGGATGAAATCTTTTCAGGTATTTCACAGGAAAAGATCGATGAGATCAAACAAAGCTATAACAGTTGGTACGATAAGCTGGACCCTGCAGAAAAAAAAGTGATAGATAAGATCGTTCAGAAATTACAAGATAAAGTAGACAACAGACCTACCCGTGATGTCCACATCATTTATGAAATGGATAAAGACCTGAAGTCAAACTGGGCAGGGTTGATGGGTGTACAATTCCAGTTCAACAAGCGCTGGCAACTTCGATCGGAATCCAATTTTATAGGAGGCAACCGTTTTTCAGTCTTGTTGTCCCTTAACTATCGCTTTCTTGGTTTTAAGAAAAAGTAAATACTTGTAACCATGCCGAGCAAATCATGCATATCAGTAGTAATAGCCAACAACACATGGACAGGAGGCTATGGCGCAACGAGCCAGCGGCATTACGCTTTTGCACAAGGGGGCACATCTGTTGCCACTCGAGGCAATCAATGGGAGCAAACTGTGAATTTTACGACAGCCGGCGGAACCACTGCCGGCTATCGCACATATAGTAACCAGAGTGGAGTCATTTATTCAGAAGTTTATGTCACTAATAGGTACAGGCAGTCTTCAAACTTTACTTCATACAAATTTGTGATCAGGCTTTTTTGTTTTTATACCAAAAGTATATTGCATGGATTGATCTTCATATTAACCTTACTTCTTCATCAACCGGCTGTAGGACAGCAGGCTGAGTATAATAAAACAGGCGCACCTGGTACATGGCGTATCATAGGTACGGCGGAAGCACAATTCACTGTTGATCATGATGGAATTATAGTAGGTCCCCCCTATGATAATTTCAGAAAGTTGCAAATCAAAGTTACGGAAGCTCCTCTGCGCCTGATCAAATTACAAGTGATCTATGAAGATGGTGAGCCTGATATACTTCCGGTAAGAATTTATATAGCTCAGGGCGGCGCAAGCCGTCCCCTTAATTTAAGTGGAAATGGTACAAGGCACATTCGCAGAATTGATTTTTGGTATGATACCGGTGGATCAAGAACCGGTCGGGCTAAAGTAACTGTTTTAGGCATGAAATAAATGATAAATAATTAATGATGGCAAAGGGTTTCAGCACAGGAATATTCAAGGTCTTCTTATTGGTGATTTGCTGTACTGCCATCAGCACAGCGCAGCAAACATCAGTTGGCAATGATAGCAGTTCAGACCCTTTACCTTCATGACTTGATAAGTGTGCCACTTCAAAGCAACCTGGACTAAAACAATATCATTGGCTATAGGCCCGCGCATTCCCTTGGGAGGACCATCGGGGAGCAGGCCAAATTTTGGATTAAGAGGTGTGAAAACTTTTGTATTTCCGAAATAAAAACAATTAATAGTTAGACAGCATGGAAAATATAGCAAAGCCAACTACCCCCATCCTTTTAAGCAAGGCAATACTATTATTTGTCACTGCTTTTACGGTTTATAAGGCTGGAAAAGATGCTGCGTTTAAAGATTGGTTTCGGGTTCAAAAAGGGAGTGTCGCTTCCTGTGGCCCCAATGTTTCAGATCGTTCCTTATATCGGGAGGGAGATATGAGTAAATTCAATAACGACCATTATTCACGGAAAAATGACCAACCGGCAAACAAAGAAAGCGGAAATGGTTGCCCCCACCAACAGGGAGCTAGTACTTTATGCGATCTAACAGGTTGCAAACGCCGGTTACTTTTTTATCGTTTCGCCATGTAGCATCAATCTGTCGTACCGCTCATGTTTTTGATGGAAAATAAATCTTAAAAAATGGCAAAGACTAACCAAAAACAACCCAACATTCTTGTTATCTGGGGCGATGACATTGGAATCTCCAACTTAAGTTGTTATTCGCACGGCCTGATGGGGTACCAAACGCCCAATATTGACAGAATTGCAAAAGAAGGGATGATGTTTACAGATTCTTATGGTGAACAGTCCTGCACCGCGGGGCGTTCTTCATTTATTACCGGCCAAAGCGTATACCGTACGGGACTTTCAAAGGTAGGCATTCCTGCAGCTCCTATCGGCATGAACGAAAAGCTTGTCACGATCGCAGCACTGCTTAAGGAACAGGGCTATGCCACGGGACAGTTTGGTAAGAACCATCTCGGAGACCTCAACCACATGCTGCCAACCAATCATGGTTTCGATGAATTCTTCGGCAACCTATATCACCTGAATGCAGAGGAAGAACCGGAGATGTACAACTACCCACCTGAAAAAGATTTTCCGGATTTTCGTAAAACATTCGGTCCACGCGGTGTCATTCATGCCTGGGCCACGGATGTAGATGATCCAACCGAAATACCTCGCTGGGGACGAATAGGTAAACAAAAAATCGAAGACACAGGATCGCTGACCAAAAAGCGGATGGAGACTGTGGATGATGAATTCCTGAACGCCACAAAAAATTTCATACAAAAGCAACACGATGCCGGCAAGCCATTCTTTGTGTGGTTTAACACCACGCATATGCACTTCATCACACATACGAAAGAACAAAGCCTTGGCCAGTCAGGACGTTGGCAGTCGCCATATTATGATACCATGATCGATCATGACAAACATGTCGGACAGTTGCTCGAGCTATTGGACAAAATGGGTATAGCGGATAATACTTTTGTGATGTACTCCACCGATAACGGCCCACACCGTAATACCTGGCCTGATGGGGCTACTACCCCCTTCCGCAGCGAGAAGAATACCAATTGGGAAGGAGCTTTTCGCGTACCTATGCTGATACGCTGGCCAGGCAAGATCAAGGCAGGTACCATATCAAATGATATCATTCAGCACCACGACTGGTTGCCTACCTTCCTGGCAATGGCAGGTGAACCTGATATTATTGAAAAGTTGAAAAAGGGTTATAAAGCAATCGGTCGTAACTATAAAAATCACATCGACGGATTCAACTTGCTGCCTTATTTGACAGGAGAAGTTAAGGAGAGCCCTCGCAATTTCTACTTTTATTTTAGCGATGATGGCGATATGTTGGGCATGCGCTTCGACAATTGGAAGATCGTTTTCATGGAACAGCGAGCCAAGGGCACCCTACAGGTCTGGGCTGAGCCATTCACACGGTTACGTGTGCCTAAGATCTTTAATCTTCGCACAGACCCTTACGAATTTGCGGACGTCACCTCGAATTCTTATTACGACTGGTTCCTTCATAACGGCTATTTCATGTATGCGGCGCAAGCTGGAGCAGCCAAATTCGCTGAAACCTTTAAAGAGTTTCCGGCTGTTCAGAAACCAAACACTTTTACTGTTGATGATGCCCTGGCTAAAATGCATGAAGCAGTTGGCGGGGATTAAGTGTTAGTTTATCAGGAACCGGCTTGACCGTAATTAATATTTCATTTAAGGAAATTGGCAACCTAAGTAAAAAACATAACATGGAATATCCAAAACAAGCTATTGCAATAAGTTTAGAGAATATGGTATTGATATCCGGTGGCCAATTTTTGATGGGTTCGGATCAATTTTACCCGGAAGAAAAACCAGTGCGCAAAGTTACTGTGGATAGTTTTTACATAGACAAGTATGAAGTGACCAATGAAGATTATCAAAAGTTTGTAAAGGATACAGGCTATATCACGGTTGCGGAAAGACCACTTAACCCAGCTGATTATCCTGGAGCTAAGCCTGAACTGCTGGTTCCGGGTTCATTGGTATTTCAAAAGGTCAAAGGACCTGTACAACTGAATAATTATTTCAACTGGTGGGCATGGGTACCTGGCGCCAACTGGAAACAACCCAAAGGACCGGGCAGCAATTTGGAAGGAAAAGGGAAACATCCTGTTGTACACATTGCTTATGAAGACGCAGAGTCATACGCCAATTGGTGTGGAAAAGAATTACCAACCGAAGCGGAATGGGAATTCGCAGCACGTGGCGGAATGGAAAGCAAAAACTTTACCTGGGGAGATGAGGACGTTCAGTTTAGAAATCCCATGGCAAACACCTGGCAGGGTGAGTTCCCCTGGCAAAATCTATTGATTGATCAATATGAAGGAACCTCCCCTGTCGGTTCGTTTGCCCCTAATGGTTATGATTTGTATGATATGGCAGGTAATGTATGGGAATGGACCTCTGACTGGTATTTAAGAAACCTTGTTGAACCGGAAGCTCACAAACATAAATCATGCTGCACGCCTGCTGTAAATCCACGTGTAACATCTCCCGAGGGCAGCTATGATCAATGCCAGCCAGATGTGCATATACCCAGGAAGGTTATCAAGGGGGGATCGCATTTATGCGCCCCCAATTATTGCCTGCGTTACAGGCCTGCTGCAAGGCAGCCACAAATGATAGATACAGGTATGAATCACCTGGGATTCAGATGCTTGATCAGAGTGAAGGAATAGAATGCAACAACTTCCCTATGGAACAATATGCCAACGTTGCAAAAACTGGCGGATAACGGCCTGATGTACACGCAATGACATACTACGACTTTATGACATGAATGAATTCATTGATACCATAAGAGCCAACCTGGATAGTTGGGGTGCATTAACCGAAGTGGTGTTGAATGGCATTTCACTACTTTGTATAGTTGCAGGTGTTATCATTTCTATAATCAGAAGTATCCAGGAAAGACTACGCTTACCTGGGATTCATCCCTTTCATACCAATTTCAGAATGGTATTTGGAGGATGGCTGGTCGTGGCACTTGAATTCCAGCTGGCCGCTGATATTGTAGGAACGATTATTTCGCCAACTACTGAACACCTGATCGAGTTGGGTGCAATTGCTTTTATCAGAACATTTTTAAATTATTTCCTGAGCAAAGAATTATTGGAAGAAAGGGAATTATCAAAGGTTGGAATGGAACGGTAGAAAATAAAAAAAGCGAGCTGAGTTGAATACTTAAAAGCGTTTATGAACCTTAATGAAATAAACAATTATGCCTAAAGACTATTCAAATAGAAATCTACAAAAGGCATCATTTAAAAATGCAGACCTCGCATATTCCAATTTTGCTAATAGTGACCTTCGTGGCACTGACTTCACAGGTGCAGATCTTACAGGTGCTGATTTCACCCATGTGAAAACTGGTATTGCACCCATACATACCACCTTACTCTTTTTTGCTGCTTTGATAGTATCTCTGATTTCAGGTTATGTAGCAATGCTCGCAGGACATCTCATCCAAAGAATGCTTATTTCAAAGGACATATTGATCAAAATTGCAGGAATAATATCCATCTTACTTACAATTTTATTTATAGTTTATATATATCTGAAGGGTGGCAGAAATGCCATCAGGAACCTGATCAAACCAGCTTCTTTTATTGCCTTGTTGATTGGCTTTGTTAGTTTAATGACCGGGGCAGGTACTGGTATAGGCATGGCTGCTCTTGTGTTAGTTAATATACTGGTAGTCATCATGTTCATAGTAGGCACCGTTGCCAGGGTAGTTGCTGGAGCATTGTCTAATATTCTATTCCTCATCGTCGCCATGGGTGGAGGTATGTTTGGGAAAAGCGTGGGTGGTGGCATAGGAACGTTGATCATGGCCATGAGTTGTGCCATCATTAGCAAAAGAGCATTAAGCGGTGCCGAAGGATTTGATGCATTACGAAGAATTGTGTTTTCTATTGTCTCAAAATTTGGCACTTCCTTCCGAAATGCAAGGCTTTTCAATGCAAATTTTTCCGGATCAATAATTCGTGATACAGATTTTTCCAATACTGATTTATCAATGGTGAATTGGGGAGATTCCCGAATAATAAACTACTTGGCTGATGAACAAATGATTAGTGAAAAAAAAGGACCACATAAACAGGAAATTAATTAACGAACACATGACCAATATTTCAAACAATGATTACAACATAATTCAAAATAAAATGTCTGAATATCGTACTGAATTATCAGAAAAAAAAGCACAACTGCCGGATGCGAATACGAAGCTGGCTTACCAAAGGACTGCACTCGCTTATGAGCGTACCTTGATGGCCTGGATAAGAACAGCTACATCGCTGATATCCTTTGGGTTTACGATATATAAGTTCTTCGAAGAATTGCGGAAAGAAGGTCCACACCCACCTAGGATCATAACACCAAGGATTGTAGGTCTCGTGATGATTTCATTTGGGCTTGTTGGATTATTATTTGCACAAATACAGCATCAGGAAGCATACAAAAAACTAAAGGTTGAATATCCTCAGATCCAGAAATCGCTTTCATCTGTGCTCGGAGCTTTAATACTTGTATTTGGGTTGTTATTATTTCTTGCCACATTATTCAGACAATAATTTCTAACGTGTAAACACAATTGAAAATAAACTAAAAAAACAGGAGGCAATTATGAAAAGGTTATTGTATACTGCACTCATCATCTTCATTGCAGTATCAGCAAATGCGCAGGATGAATTCCAGGAAATTCAGAAAGAATGGGGTAAAGAGAAAAAAGAAATTGTAGGAATAGGAATGGCATTATCAGATGCAGATGCTAATAAGTTCTGGCCATTATATGACCAATATGAAAAGGAGCGACAAAAGATCGGCAAGGAACGAATCATGATCCTGAATGATTATGCAGAACATTATTCAAGTATGACCAATGCAAAAGCCGATGAGCTCGTCAATAGGATTAATAAAAACGATGCGGCCCTTTCCAAACTCTACCAGCAATACTATACTAAGATCAAAACTGCGCTCAATGCGATACAAGCGGCAAAGTTCCTACAAATAGAAAATTATATAAACTCAACGCTCAAATTGACGTTTCAGGAGCTCTTGCCGGTTATTGGAGAGCTTGATCATATGAAAAAACAAGAGCTGTAAGGTCAGGTCATTCATCAAAAAAATAACATGAATGAATCACATTTATTTACAACAAAAAATACATTTATGAAAAAGTTTTATTTCCTCCTTCTATTATCCACAACAACCCTTCTGACGTCCGCTCAAAGCTTAAGGATCAATGGCTATGGTGCCTATGTATTCGAAGACGGCTATGACTCTTTTTACGACAACAACAACTATTACAAAGGGCAAGTGGATGGAGGATTCCAGGGAGGGGTCGGTATTGAATATTTATTTACACCGCAATACTGCATCGAGATGATGTACCTGCGGAGAAGCACCCATGCTCCTACTAATTTCAAGAGCGGAGTCGCTAGTCAACAAAAAGATATAAATTTTGACCTTGTGCACGACTATGTTATGCTGGGGAGTGATGGACATATGTCCTCTCATGACGGCAAGGTAGAGGGTTATGTTGGAATTTTTGCAGGCTTGTTGTTTGCAAGCCTTGACAACCCTGAAAATAATGATCATGCATCATCTACAAAGTTTGCTTGGGCTATAAGAGGAGGATGCAATATCTGGGCTTCTGATAAATTTGGGATCAAACTGCAAACACAGTTGATTTCATCGCTCCGGTCAGCAGGCGGTGATTTCTATTTTGACCCGTACGGTAATCCGGTAGGTCTAAGTACCTATTCATCGCTATTCCAGTTCGGTCTGGGAGGTGGACTGACTTACAGAATTGGAAAATAAACTCAACCTGCAAATATGAAAAAACAGGTAATTGGGTGGTCACTGATGTGCATATCATTTAGCTTAACTGCCCAATCGAACAAATACTATGCATGGGGTGGCAGCAGGTACTATAGCTTCCATCCTTATGTCTATCACCCTTACCGCCCGTGAGGTACTGTAACCTCCATACCATCAGGCAGCCAGCCTGTGGTGGTAAACAATGTGACAAACTATTATTATGGCAGAGCTTATTATGAAAAATCAGGCGACGGGTATAAAGTAGTAGCACCACCAGCAGGTGCTATTGTGGACAGTCTCCCCGAAGATGGAGAAGAAGTGAAGATTGGAGATCAAACCTATGTGAAGATTGGAGAAACTTACTATCAGCCTGTAAAAGTTGACGGAAAGGATAAGTATGAAGTAGTACAGGTGGAGGAAGGAGAGAAATAAACAATGCAGCGTTCAATATAAGGGCATGCCTCTTATATTAAGCAGTTAAATTTTGTTAGATGAAAAAAGTCCTTGGTACTGTATTATTGTCTTTCCTATTCAACTTTGCACCTGCACAAGTGGTCATAGCACTCTTATTTGGCGATAAACTGAATACTGGCAAACTTGAATTTGGATTGGTGGTTAGTCCTGCTTTTACCAATTTTACGAACACAGTGAGTAATGCAAGATCAGGCTTAAATCTTGCGCTCTATTTCAACATACATCCCGACAATAAATTTTTCCTTCATGTTGAAGGAGTTGGGAAAGGTGCATTTGGCGCGAAAGATATTATTCCTTATCCAACGGGAAATGATACTTTGGATCATTTGTTTAGCACTGGCTCAGTTGAAAGAAAAATACAAATATTCAGCATGCCCGTTTTGGTCCGGTACAAGATGACAGATCTTTTTTTTGCTGAAGTAGGAATCCAGCCTAGTTTGAGGCTGAAAGCAAAAGATTTCTTCAATACCAAAATAATGGAAAACGACCTGGATTATACCATAAAAGTAACAAAAGAACTCCCAAGACTTGATTTTGGCGTTGCCGGCGGATTATTCTATAAGTTCAGGAAGGATAAAAAAAGCATGGGCCTGGGGATCAGGTATTATTATGGATTGATAGATTTTAACAAAACACAGGAAGGCACGCAATCCAATACGGCCTGGCTGTTGAATGTAACCATTCCTGTGGGCACTGGAAAATCCAGCGCAAATACCGCTAAATAACACCAAACTACTAACGTCTGCTAACAGGCATTGAGTCATATTGGCAACAACTGGTTAAAATGAAAAAGAAACCACCCGCTAAAAATTAAAAGGCGTCTTAAATAAACAGACGGCTTTTGACCTGTAAACTTCTTAAAGGCTGCTGTAAAAGAATTCCTGTTGCTGAAACCACATTTGTATGCAAGTTCCTTCAAATTTGATGTGGCCGACAGATCTGTTTTCATAAGCTCTTCACAATACTTGGTTCTGAATTTATTCATGTAATCAGTAAAACGCATGCCATATACCTGGTTAATAAAAGCTGACAATTTATATACGGGAATTTGCAAATCATCTGCTAGTTCCTTTATATGATATCCTCCTCGCAGGTATGGCCTTTCTCTTTCCATGAGAGACTCTAAGCGGCATTTTAACTCATCAATGCTTTCACCACCTAGGCGAACCTCTATATTTTTGATTCTCCTTTTCTCTCCCAACAATGAAAGTAGATAGCTAAAGAAGTTTTTTTTCTTCATTTCCAACAATTACTGATTGATCAGGTGTTGGTGTAGCACAACAGGAAAGAAAGACGAGGATAGATATAAAACTTATTTCTTTTGAAGATGCTTTTAATTTTAGAAAAGTTATTTGGCAAGTTGCATTCACCTGCTTCGTAAAATTACTATGAAAAAGATGAAGTGAAGTACCTGTTAAAAAAGTATTGTGCAAAGAATTGTAATATTGAGATATTTTATAGCTGGAAACAAATATAAAGCTTGACTTAATTAATGAAATCAATTTTGCTTGTTTGATGGTTACATAAATAGCGTCTGAGATATTCTGACGGCTTTTCGCCAGTAAACTTCTTAAAGGCTGCTGTAAAAGAATTCCTGTTATTGAATCCACATTGTTCAGAAAGCCCCTTGAGATTTAAGTTATTAGCCATTCCATTTTTAACCAGTTCCTTAAAATAGGTGACGCGGAATTGGTTTATATAGTTATTAAAATTCTTGCTTAGCTCCCTGTTCAAAATAGCTGATAATTGGTAAGAAGGTATTTTAAGCTCATCAGCTAGATTTTTAATACTGTATCCTACGTGTAAGTATGGTTGCTCCAATTCCATAATTGAATTCATCCTTGCTATAACAAGGCTAACTGTTTCGTGGCTTAAGTGAATAGTAGATTGCTTATTGTATTGATTTTTTTGCAGTCGAAAAAAGCGAAATATTGTTTGTAATTGTACTTTCATAATGTTAGCATTATTGGTTTGCAAAATATTATAAAACTAAATTACTATTTATATAAGCCGGACCTTTCAAAAGAAGCATGGAATAGGATGAGTCTTATAATACTTAACAAAGATGTTTTGTCCAAAAAAAATGTTGATATTTATCACAATACGCTATGCATATCGTTCAACAAAAACTATATGCTTTCTATAAAAACTTACCAATTCAAAATTTTTTCTTCAATTTATGATGATAAAAATTAAAAATGTTGGCAGCAGGTAATGCATAAACGTATAATTGATTAACCTTTCATGTTTTTTTAATCATAAAATCCCTTTCACTTGATTTAAAACAATAGCAATTGTAATTGAAAATGATCATCTTCAACTGCTCATTTTTTTAAAACTTATCATGAGTACTTGATTAACATTAATTAACTTGCATAAAAATATCAAATAGAATATATTTGATAATAGCCCAGAAACACGAGCTTGTTGTTTGCTCATCTGTTTCCCTTTGAGATCTACTTTTAATTATTTATCGGCTTAATGCAATTTGAGGTACAGATTGGATGAATGCGATTCAGAACAATAATGATCAGTAAAAAGAATGTGTATATATGTTTCGTTTTTGACTAATTGATCCATTCATATACATCAGCATTTTTTTTATAATCATTTATGCTAAATATACATTTAACTTGCTAAAGGTTTTGCTCTTAAAAATTTCCTATCCCTATTTGCATTGAGGTCTTTATGTCCCTATCCAATGTGTTTTGCTGTGAAAATTATTTGATTAAAAGACCAAAAAAACTTAAATGGGGAATAATGGCTTATATTCATTCACTGCATCAATAATTGGTTTCATACTGATCATCATCATACTGTACAGGCAAAGGCAGGTTTCGATGATGTTCTTTTCATTCTTTCTTTTTACACTTGCCGCTACTAATTTTTTATGTTATCTATTTGAAAGCAGGAAAATAATTGAAGTGCCTTTTCTCTTTAGGATCGGTCCATTAATTAACTATCTCACCGCTCCTTCCTTGTTCTTGTATATATTATTTGAACTAAAAGAAAAACGAAAGCTTCAATGGCTGGATGCTTTGCATTTGCTGCCTGCTATTTTGTTCTTAGTGGATTATTACCCATGGTATATAAGTGATATTAGCTATAAAAAACAGGTCATACAAGAATTATTTCAAAAAAACGAGTCTGTATATTTATTAATGGAAGGGTGGTTGCTGCCTCCTGGAACACATTTCGTCCTGAGGCATATTATTGCGCTCATTTATGTATTTTTCATGGTGCTTCTTTTGATAAAACTTGGTGGTTCTGCTGAAAGAACAGTGCCAGGGAACCAGCAAAAGGAAAATTGGTTAGTTCTGGTGGTTGGTATATTTTTCTTATTTTCTGTAATAGGAATCATCACATATTTTTATGCTCCATCATCTTTTGTATGGTCAGCAACAATTTGGGCTCCATTGATCGTTTTCTCCATACTTTGCCTTTTCCTGCTTTTTAAACCAAGTATCTTATATGGAATAGATATAAACAACAAAACAGAATCAAATGCAGAAAATTCAAAACAATTGGTCATTCCTGAAGAGGTTTCTTTTAAGCTCCAGGCTGGCCTCCACGACTTTTTAGAAAAAAAGGAATATCTCCGGAAAAATATAAAAATTGGAAATGTAGCAGAAGAATTAGATGTCCAAACTTATATTTTGTCTGCCTATATAAACCAGGTATATCAAATGCACTTTAATGACTTTATTAACTGGTTCAGGATTCAATTTATTGTAGATGGATTAAAAAATGAAAATTGGCACCAACTTACGCTGGAAGCCATTGCTGAAAAAGCAGGATTCAGTAACCGCACAACCTTCCTGACCGCTTTTAAGAAGTTTATGCGCATGACACCCACTGCCTTTTTACAAAAAACTAAAAATGAATTCAAGTCTAAAAATAAATCACTCGACAATGATATTTAAGAGAAATAAGAAAAACCCTTTTTGGACTAATTCATATAAAAAGAAATATACACTAACTTATTGCTTATGAAATAAAAAAGCATGAAGTCTCACAAATTAAGTTTTTTCAAATCAACTCTTTTAAGCGGCATTATTACATTGGTTCCGCTGCTGGTTTTTTTTATCGTTGTTGCAAAAGCATATGATTGGATTAAGCGCCTGACTAAGCCAATTATCCGCTTATTTCCAACAGACTCCTATTTGAGTTTGCCTGTTCAGGAGCTCGTAGCCGTTTTGGTAATGTTTTTAATTTGCATAATTGTAGGATTGATCGCAAATTCCAGGAAGGGAAAGCGCAAATGGCTGGTTACTAAATTAGAGAATGCAATTTTGGTCCATATACCTGGATACACTATTATGAAATCCATGGGTGAAAATATGTCAGGGATGATGAATCAGGACAAACAACAAGTGGTGATAGCCCGGTTTGACGATTCATTTCAATTAGGATTTTTAATGGAAAAAGTTGAGGGAAAAGAAAACATTTCTGCCATTTATATACCAGGAACACCCAATCCCTGGTCTGGATCCCTTTGTTTTTTGTCAAATGACCGTATCCAGCGTTTGAATATCTCTTATTCTGAAGCGCTAACCTGTATAAAGAATGGAGGTTTGGGCGCATCTGCCCTGTTACAAAAATCTGGTAAAGTTGATATCCAACCGAATATGGTAAAATAAACCCGCATTTCAATGAAAAAGTCCCTTGAAAGAACAAGGGACTTAGATTTTTATACTTTAAATGATCAGCTTGATGTGTTTATTGAGCCACCTTCTTCTGCATTACTAAAGCCGTTCTGTTGGTCAGATAAATACTTACATTCAAGTTTTCATCTGTAGGGTAATCAATAGAATCGTCCACACGGCCAAAGCCACCAAATTCTTTTCGATCAGAATTTAAAATGATCCTGTAAATACCTTGCTCCGGTACCCTGAACTTATATCCAAAGACAGAATTATTCGTGCTGAAATTAAAAATGAAAATCAGGTTATTCCGTTCAAAAATGATCACCTTGTTCTCTGTATCCATGTTAATCTCACGAGCACCAGAGGCAGAAAGAACATGATGGCCTTTAATTGTGTGAATCATAGCCTTATCCCAATTCCAGAGATATTGATACTTTAGATCTTTATTATCAACCAATGACCATTGCCTTCTTGCGTAATAATGACTCCATTGATTTCCAGCTCTCGGAAAATCAACCCACTCAGGGTGCCCAAATTCATTTCCAATGAAATTTAGATATCCTTCCCCACCCAAACTAATGGTAAACAGCCGTATCATCTTATGTAAGGCTATTCCACGATCAATCACCAGGTTCTGGTGATCTACATGCATATGAAAGTACATTTCTTTGTCCATGAGCCAGAATGCAATGGTCTTATCTCCTACCAATGCCTGGTCATGTGATTCTGCATATGCAATGGTCTTCTCCTTATAACGCCGGTTACTTAAAACTTTCCACATTTCATGGATATTCCAATCTTCATCCTGTTTTTCTTTTAAAATTTTGATCCAATAATCAGGTATACCCATGCCCAACCTGAAATCGAACCCAACACCTCCTTCCTCAGGCTTTCTACATAAGCCCGGCATGCCGCTGACATCTTCTGCAATGGAAATGCTGTTCTTTTTACATTGATGCACCACTTCATTAGCTAATTGCAGGTAGGTAACGGCATCCCAATCCACTCCACTTTTAAAATATTTGTCATAGTGATCAAAGGAAGTATTCCCATGATGGAAATACAGAAGCGACGTAACACCATCAAACCGGTAACCATCAAAATGAAACTCTTCTAACCAATAGCACACATTAGATAAGAGAAATTGCTTTACTTCCCATTTTCCATAGTCAAACAACATCGAATCCCATCCTTCATGATAGCCCCGGCCTCCTGAATGGAAATACTGGTGATCTGTGCCATCAAATTGATTGAGGCCTTCTGCCATATTTTTTACAGCATGGGAATGAACGATGTCCATGATCACAGCAATTCCCATACTGTGCGCTTTATTAACCAGGTATTTCAAATCTTCTGGTGTCCCGAACCTCGAAGATGGAGCAAAAAAGTTGGATACATGGTACCCGAATGAACCATAATATGGATGCTCCTGGATGGCCATTAACTGGATAGCATTGTAGCCACCATCTTTGATTCTTGGTAGGATCACATCAGCAAACTCTTTATAGCTCCCCACTCCTTCTCTTTCTTGGGCCATCCCTACATGACATTCATAAATGATTGGTTCACGGTAAACTTCCTCCAGGCTAAATGTAGCGTCTGTCCATGAAAATGGATTTTCAGGTAACCACAATTGCCCGGCAAAGTCATGTGTTTCAGGATCTTGTATAACCCTTCGGATGTAGGCAGGAATTCTATCCATGGATCCTTTCTGCGTATGAACATGCACCTTTATTTTACTCTCATGAAGAAAGCTGTCCTTATATTGCTTGAAAGGCAGAAATAATTCCCAGTCCCCGTTGCTGTTCTTTTCCAGTGGATGGGAAGTCCTGTTCCATTGGTTGAAATCCCCTGTCAGATATAGTTTATGAGCTTGTGGAGCCCATTCTCGGTAAAACCATCCATTTTTTTCTTTATCGAAGTTAATACCATAATAGTGATGCCCATTGGCGAAATTGAGTAAACTTCCGGCAGCCTCTTCAATTTCCTTTCGGGCTTTTTTGTAACGTTCAAATCGGTCTTTTACATCATCAATGTATGGATCCAGCCATGGATCTTCTTGGTTAATCGCTAACTTTTCAATTTGCTTCATCAAAGTAATGTTAGGGTTGAAATTCTAAGATAACAAGTTTTACCTTATAAGAAGAAATGACTTTGAGAAGGCAATGATTTAGTAAAAAAATCTAATAGTATAAATGATTAAAAAATGTGGCAGAAATGCTTGATATGAAAATTATTATTAAAGCCTGACCCTTTTAAGATAAAGCCGTGGAGCAAGACCTTGTTGATCTATACTGGCGAAAATGTTAAACCATAGTTCCAGATCAATCACACTTCCTTCAAAACTCCTGAGTTGATAATACCCTCCTGTGCCCGGGCCAGCCGAACCGGTGAGTTCCAGAACATCTGCGCCTTCAAATGGCAGGGTGCTAAGCTGAAGCATTAGTGTGGTCTCTCCCTCAGAAATCATTTCTAAGAAATCATGAAAAGCGCCAATTCTTTCCAGGTCATCTGAGTCTCCCCCCCTATCAATATACTCTGGTAGATCAAGAAACCAGCGGTTTCCCATTTTGTAGTAGGTAAATAAATACATAATTGGTAGCGGATTGAAAACGAAAATACACTAAGTATTTTCAACAACAATAATAAGTAAAAATACGATCAACAATGCAATTAGCGCATAATACTAGGCGTTTCAGATTTTCAACTAATGAGTTGTGATTGGAAATCTTGCTATTAATACACATCCCAGGCCGGGGGCACTATTGATGTTCAGTTTACCATTTAAACTTTCGGCTCGTGTAATCATGTTCGTAATACCTATGCCTTTTCGTCTCTTATTGATATCAAAACCAGACCCATTATCAGTTACTTTCAATACCAAATCACAATCAATACGATCAAACACGACCTGAACACTTTTCGCTTTTGCATGTTTCAGTATATTCGTAAGGTGCTCCTGGAGAATGCGGTACACCGCCAACTGGAGTTCTTTATTAACTACAAATGCATCGACTTTTGCGATGTCTAATGAAAAATGTATCTTATTGGTAGCTGTAACAGAGTCAATTAATTCCTGTATCTTATCTTTAAATCTTATATTTTGCTGAGTTGGTGAAGAAAGCCTTTTGGATATTCCCCTGATTTCATTGATAGAATCCTGTAAAAGTTGGATCGACTTACCCGAAAGTTCCTTTGCATTACCGATGCCGTCGTGGATGAGCTCTGAATAAAGCTTTACGGTAGTAAGAATCTGGTTTATATTATCATGTAATTCCTGACCAAGATATGCCCGCTCATTTTCCTGGGCAGCAAGTACAGCAGCTGTAGTTTGCTTTCTTTGTCTTTCCAGTTTCTGTTCCAATATTTTTCGCTCCGAAATATCACGAAATATGAAGAAGTAACGCTCAATACTTCCCTGGTGGTCAAAAATGGGCTCACCAGAAATTTCCAACCAAACTTTTGCATTGCTCTTTGTATTGCTAAGCATTTCAACCTGGAAGGGAGCTCCTTCTCTAAAAAGTTGATCCATTTGCATCAATGCAATGTCATCAGATTCTTCTCCCTTTAAAAAATCACTATTTTTAAAGCCAATCACCTCATCTGCCGTGTAACCTGTGATCTTTGTATAAGCATTATTGATCCAGGAAGTGGTACCATCCAGTTCAATTAACGAAACTGCATTGTTAGTTTCCTTAACAACCAGGGAAAGCATTTGAATTGTTTCTTCGTTTTTTTTCTTGTCTGTAATGTCACGAAAATAAACAGACAAGCCAGTAGTTGACGGATAAGCATTGACTTCAACCCATATATTGAGAGGCTCCGGATAAAATGTTTCAAAGTTTACTGGCATCTGTTCTGCTAACGCTTTTTTGTATTGCCACTCAAATACAGTCCCCAAAGCATTTGGAAAAAGTTCCCATATATTTTGTAGGTAAACCTGCTCATAAGTGCAGTTTATCATGAGTAAAGCCTGCCGGTTAGCATAAACGATACGCCAATTAGTATCAAGAACAAGAAAACCGTCGGTAATTCTTTTCAAAATATCCGACATTTCATTGTTCTGCTTTTCTAATTCAAATTGATACTTTTTATGTAACTCCATAAGTTGCCGCCGCTCAGTTATATCACGGATAGTACAATATAAGAGGCCATCCTGAGCATCCCAACGGGCAGCCCATGATATTGGAACAGGGCTACCGTCCTTACAATGGAAAACATTTTCAAAATGAATGATTTGGTGACCCGCAATCAGCTGCTCAAAAAAAATGTACGTTTTCTCTCTATCCTCTTTGATAACAAGGTCAATACATGCAGTTCCGGTCAGTTCCGCCGGAGCATAACCCAACACATTATTGACTGTTTTATTAATAAATGTGAAACGCCCTTCTCTGTCAAGCGTGAAAACAATTGTTGACAAAGAATCGACCAGGTGCTGTAATGGTATAGATGAATGTGGAGCTTTAAGTGATGGCGACACAGTTCTCATTTGCTGATTTTCTATGGATGTTGGTTAAAATTAGAAAAAGTGATATGGGTAACACGCTGATTTTCGGTGAATTCAGGAAAATACTCTTTAAATAAATAAAAAAAAGCTATCATATAAAAACCATTCACTCAAGCTGTAATGCAAAATATCGGAAGAAGGCTGATGCTGTTTAATAATGAAATACGTAACATTCTGTTAAGGCTAATCCATGAGTTCCTCAGCTTTTTGGACTTTGTACACAATTCAATAGATTTGACGCCGTTACTAAATTCCTTAACTATTTTGCACCATTTACCAACAAGCCATTCATAAAAAAACCTATGAAAAGAATCTTAACGCTCCTGATCATACTACTTTTAAGTGGCCTGAGCATATTGGCTCTTGTCGTTTTCCTGGTGATGCAAGGAGTTTTCGGTCCTTTACCTTCTCTTAAACAATTAAAAAATCCGAACCTCCTCCAGGCTTCAGAAGTCCTGGCTGCCGATAGCACGCTAATGGGAAAATACTACCGGGTTGGCGGCAATCGTAGTAATTCCAACTTTAAGGATATATCTCATTACGTAATTGATGCCCTTATTGCCACTGAAGATGAACGCTTTTATAAGCATACAGGTATAGACACTCGGTCAACCCTGCGTGCAGTTTTCCTGTTGGGGCGCGCAGGAGGCGGCAGTACGCTTTCCCAGCAACTAGCCCTCAACTTATCCACTGACAGGCGAGCTTCCAATTTGGGTTCAAGGTTTATCCAAAAGATCAAGGAATACATCATTGCTACCCGGTTGGAAAAGCAATTCACCAAGCAGGAGATCTTAACACTTTATTTAAATACTGTTCCCTTTGGTGATAATGTATACGGCATCCGTATAGCTGCCCGCACCTTCTATCAGAAAGAACCCAGCCAGTTAAAACCAGAAGAAGCTGCAGTGCTGATCGGGATGTTGAAGGGCAATTCAATTTACAATCCTCGTCTACATCCAAATGCAGCGCGCGACCGCAGAAATGTAGTTTTAGGACAAATGGAAAAGAATGGAATGCTCTCTTCCTCAACTGCCAGTCAATTGAGAGCCCTGCCCCTTATTATTAATTATAAAAAACTGGATGAAAATAATGGTGTGGCGCCTTATCTGAGGGAAGTGCTCAAAGAAGAATTGAAAGATGCATTAGAGGGACTCGAAAAACCTGATGGCACACCATATAGCTTATATGAGGATGGATTGCGGATCTATACTACGATCGACCCCAACATGCAATCCTATGCAGAAGAAGCAGTAGCGCAACAGATGCCACTTTTGCAAAAAGCCCTGAACCGGCAAAGGAATATACGTACAGGGAGCGTTTGGAAAGGCCATGCAGAAGTGTTGGACGCACAAATGAAGGCATCTGATCGTTGGCGTAATTTAAAAGATGAAGGTCTAAGTGATGACGAGATCAAAAAAGCCTTCAAGCGCAAAGTGTCCATGAAAATCTTTGCATGGAATGACAAGCGTGAAAAGGATACCTTGCTCTCTCCCTTGGACTCGATCAAATACCACCGTCAGATGCTTCAAACAGCCTTTATGGTGATGGACCCACAAACCGGGGCAGTAAAAGCCTGGGTAGGCGGTATCAATTACAAAACTTATAAGTTTGACCATGCGAACCTCAAAACCAAACGCCAGGTTGGCTCTACCATAAAGCCCCTACTCTATGCTCAGGCAGTAGAAGAGAAAGGTTTTTTACCGGAAACCCCTGTAGAGGATATACAACAGGATTTTGGTGGGGGCCGATTGGTTCCGGCAACAACACAATCTTGCAGTGGTGATACCATCACCATGGCTTCTGCTTTAGCATGGTCCAAGAACTGTGCAACAGCTTATATCATGAAACAAGTGGAACCGGAAAATTTTACCCGCTTCCTTGGGCGTATCGGAGTTCCTACGGAAGTAGAGCCTCACCCATCAATTGCTTTAGGGTCCTGTGATCTTTCCCTCTATGAAATGATGTGGGCCTATTCCATTTTCCCTAGCGGTGGCATTTCTACCAAACCTTATATCATTAGTCGCATTGAAGACCGTAATGGAAATGTGTTGAAACGTTTCGAACCCGGCAAAAATCGCAAAGAAGTGATCAGTGAAGTGTCGGCTTATCGTATGTACCAGATGATGCAGGGCACAGTAACTGTTGGTACCGCGAAAGGATTGATGGAGCGCCTTGGTGCAGCAGAAATGGGCGGCAAAACTGGAACAACTAACGACAACGCTGATGCATGGTTTATGGGTTATGCCCCCCAGTTACTGGCGGGTACATGGATTGGCTGTGATGACCGTTTCATTCGCATTGAAAGTGGCTTGGGTATGGGATCACAGGCCGCCCGTCCAATTTGGGAGGCATTCTTTAAAAAAGTATATGCCGATGCAAAATCAGGTGTTAAAAGAGATGCTATATTCAACAAACCACCCGAACTGTTGATCAATACAGACAGTCTGGTAATGAAGGAATTAATGGACGCTGGTATGATGAGAACCGAAGATGAAAATCCTGAAGATCTGAACAACCCCAAAGCTGTAATGCCTCCTAATAATAAAGAGAACCGGAATCGCGATCCTAAAATTGGTGAATCCAGGCAACCAGCAGAGCAAAAGGAAAAAAAGGGAATATTGAATAAAATATTTGGCAAAAAAGAAGAATAATAAAGAAATTTAAGATGTGGAATCTATCCAACACAATAGTCTATTTAAGTTACTGGTAAGAATTGTTGTTCTGGTAGCAGCAATTACAGTTCTTCTTTGGATCCTGTTCAAAGCTGCCAGCATGGTCCTGATTCTGATTCTGGCCTTTGTGTTGGCACTGATCATCAATGCACCCGTAAGTTACCTTGAGCAAAGAGGAATGAAAAGGGTTTGGGCTAGCATAACTGTATTTGGAATTATTTTTTTAGTCATTGTTTTTCTGAGCTTATTAACCTTACCTAAAATTTATTACCAGTTAGAACAACTTATACTTGACCTACCTGCCTATATTAATAATTTAAGTACTAATATCGCATCCTGGTTTGAAGATTATCCTGAAATAAGCAGGAAAATAAAAGAAAATACGAATGATCTATCTATTTGGCTGCCCTCCATGCCACAAACCATAAGAAGTATCAGCAGTTATTCCCTCTCCTTATTAAGTTTTCTCTTTTTAATGATCATATTTACATGGATCATTATTTTTTCAGTAATGAATCCCAGGCCCCTGCTCAAAACTTACTATTCCTTTTGGCCTATTGAACGAAGAGAAAAAGCACAGAATGCACTGCTACACACCTCTACTATGCTACAAGGCTGGGTTAGATCGAACCTGATTGGAGGTAGCATTCAGGCTGTTTGTACTACCATTTTCTTATCCTTACTCCACGTACCGGGAGCTTGGGTATGGGGTGCCGTTACATTGTTTTCACAATTAATTCCAAATATTGGATTTTATATAATGTCAATTCCACCCGTACTGGTAGCATTTTCTGTCCATCCGTTGAAAGCCCTTTGGGTCGGGATATTCTTTATAGCATTAAGTGAGCTAATGGGGAATATTATTTTGCCCAGGATCCGTTCCAGAACAATGAACTTGCATCCGGTGTCAACGCTGATTATGTTACTGATCCTGGGAAGCGCATTTGGACTTTGGGGCGCTTTTCTAACTGTGCCCATAACAGCCATCATTAAAGCATATTACGAAGAATTTTATTTGAAAAAGATGGAAGCAGATAATCATCTGGAAGAACGTATCGATAATATAGTTTATCATTCCACTGATCGCTGATAAACTCATCTTGCTCATTCCTCAATTCTGCCCCTTCTTTTCCTATCTCCAATTGTATCTTCCTGATCCAAAGAATGATGAAATTTTGAAACGGCAATCCGCTGAGATCCATATATTCCCGAATGCCCGCTAAAGTAATAAGCAGTAAAGCAAGCTACAGCATAGTACATAATATTATGAGATCCAAAGAGCTCAACCCCCATCAAAGTACAGGCAATTGGAGTATTGGTAGCGCCTGCAAAAACAGCAATAAAGCCTAAACCGGCAAACAGATCAACTGGTGCTCCGGCAACTGTTGCCAACACGTTACCTAATGTAGCCCCAATAAAAAACAATGGAGTCACTTCACCTCCTTTGAATCCTGTACCTAATGTAATAGCAGTAAGCAGTAGTTTCCAAAACCAGCTCCATGAAGTGGCTCCTCCTTCTGAAAATGCAGAAACAATACTGACTCCACCCTTGGGATTGGTTACACCTAAACCTAGGTAATCGAATGTTCCTAATAAATGACTAATAGCAAGAATTACGATACCTCCTGCAACTGGTATGAGCCATTTGTTTTGGATGTATTTACCTGAAGAATCTTTGATGAAATGTGACGTTTCTGAAAAAAGAAAACCTGCAAGTCCAAATGCGATTCCTCCAACAACAACTTTAAATAGAAGTAAATAATCAAAAGTTAAAAAAGATATCCAATGTTTTGTCGGTTCTATGACACCAGAAAAAGCAATGATATACCGGGTGTGCTGAATTCCATATGCAGCACAAGTAAAATCAGCCAGTAAACTGGCTATAAAGCAAGGAAGTAGTGCATCATATTTAATCCTGCCCGCAGACAAGACTTCCAGTGCAAAAATAGCTCCTGCTATGGGCGTTCCGAATACAGCACCAAAACCAGCTGCCATGCCGCACATCAGTAGAATGCGTTTGTCATTGTGCTTTAATTGATACCACCTGGAAAAAAGCGCCGATATACTTCCCCCCATTTGCACTGCCGTACCTTCCCTGCCTGCAGAACCTCCGAATAAATGCGTAACCAGTGTTGAAATTAAAACAAGGGGCGTCATACGGGCAGGAATACCGCCACCTGGTTTATGAATTTCATCCAGGATAAGGTTATTGCCTATATCTGAATTCTTTCCCCATGTTTTATATAGGTATGTAATGAAAAGACCAGCCAATGGTAGAAAGTAAATGAGCCAGAGATGATTCCATCTGGCTTCACTTGCCATATCCAACAGCCAAAGAAATAAGGATACCAATGAACCTATGACAATGGAAACAGGAACAATCAAAACAGTCCAGTAAAGTAAATGCTGGGCAATTTTTATTTGTTCAAAAGAATTGCGGAATTGCTTCATCCTACAAATAGAATTAATATACAACAATGAATGTTACTATTTGTAGGCGCCATCAGTCCCGGAAACTTCCGGGGCGGTTGGGTCAGGAAGACACCATTTCCTGTGAAAGTGACACAAATGTAAGGGTTTGATGAAAATTAGAAAGTATCTTTTTAAGTTCTGCAACAAGATCACGAATTAAATAAGGCTTTTCAAAGTAATATTGAGCACCTTCACGATAAGCGGATATACGATCATTGACATCACAAGAGCCGCTCCAGAAAACAACGGGAATATCTTTAAAATCTGGGTAACTCCTGATCAATCTTAGACACTCAAAACCATTGTGTTTAAGTAAATGAAGATCTATAAAAATGATGGCAGGCTTTGTTCTTTCCAGTAATGTAAGGAGGTCTTCTGTGGAGTACGTGCATTTAACTTCGAAGTCAGGACTTACATCCATTATGGCCCTGCTAAACAGGAAACAATCATCCTCATCGTCATCAATTAAAAGAATTGATTTGGAACTACTAATTGGCGATATCATTGGCTTCTGATTAAGGATTTAAAATAGTGGGCCGTGTTTTTAACACACATTTATTAGATGCAATAATAAACAGTACAAAATTGTCCGTTAAAGAGAATGCTCATCATCACCATTGATGTAAGTCATAAAAAAATCGTCTATTGCTAATATAAGCACTGTGTAATTCGTTTGCGGAATTATTTGCAAACTTTAAGTTCAGTGAAAGAATGTCTTTCATATCCCCCTGTTTATGGCTTTGGTTATAGCGAAGAACTGGTGGCCAAAGCAATGAAAAACACTACCAGGAACCGATACCAGATCTTAACCAAATTTGGTTTGAACTGGGAATCAGCCGATGGAGAATTTTACTTTGACTCTGTGGATAATAACGGCAAACCACTCAAAATTTATAAATGGTCATCAAAAGAAAGAGTAATAAAAGAGTGTGAGGAAAGTTTACGTCGATTGCGCACTGATTATATTGACCTATACCAGATTCATTGGCCAGATTCAACGACTCCCATTAGTGAAACTTTTGAAGCTGTGCAAAAACTGATTGAACAAGGTAAAGTGCGCGCTGCGGGTGTTTGCAACTATAATACGGCTCAGGTTAATGAAGCCCTGAGCACAATTCAACTGGCTTCAAACCAGGTTCCCTACTCTCATATTTTCAGAGATATAGAAAAAAGCATCGTACCACAAGCCTTGGAAAAAGTATTCGGTATTATCGTTTATAGTCCCTTGCAAAGAGGATTACTTACTGGGAAAATCAAACCTGGGCATCACTTAAATGAAGGAGACACCAGGGAAGGCAATAGGTTTTATACAGAAGAAAATATTAAACGTGCAAATCAATTATTAGAAGAAATCAAACCAATTGCCGAAGCTCATAATGCAACGCTTGCCCAGGTAATTTTAAAATGGACAATGTATAGACCGGGAGTTGCCTGTGTATTAGCGGGTGCAAGGAACGAGCAGCAAGTTGTGGACAATGCTAAGGCATTACATCTAAGTCTAAGCACGGAAGAATTGAATACGAAAACAACCTTATCTGAAAGCTTCATCAAGGCTGAAGTAAAAAGCGGGTCTTAAAAGACCCGCCGCTTATTCAAACTATAAAGTAATTAATTTAATTAATTATTGCCTCGTTGCTGAAAGTTTCTCCTCTGTTCTGCATAAAAATCATTAACAGCCTTAACCTTTTCGTCAGTCAGAGGGATATCTTTATATTTCTTATTATTGGCTGCTTGTATTTCATCAAGCTTTTTTCTTCTTTCATCCTCACTCAAATTTGAATTTCTTAACTCGCGCATGGAGCTACGGGATGCAAAGTTGATTTCAATCACTTTATCAGCTTCTGCTTCAGTTAACTTAGCTTTCTCAATCAGTTGAGGTTTGATACGTTCAATCATTCGTTGCCTCATTGCTGCAGTATCGCCTCCTCCTCCTTGCCACTGTTGCGCTTGGGCACTAGAGATGATAAAAATCGCACAAACTAAAAGAATGGCATATGTCTTTTTCATAAAACAATTATTTGAGAGGAAAATTACACTGGCCTCCTGTTAATTTGAGTTAATTAAGGTGAATAATATATGCCTCAAAAAACAACCAACTCAAATCTGAAGCTGGTTACTGAAATACAAGACCTATTTTTCTTAAATAATGTCTGTCTTATCTTCACCTAACCTTGCAGTTTCCCCTTCATCTAAATCATCATTGGGGCTGCTAGCTGTAAAATCTGCATCCTCCAGCATATCCTTTTCTGCCTGTTCATGAGCAGCACTCGCCAATTTTCTGTCATCGCGGGGAATCCTTACACTTGATGCATCTCGCTTCTGTTCACGGGTATTCTTTTTACTTGGATCAGAATCACTTTTTTTCATAATGAAGAATTTAATAGTTAAATAATAAAGATCTATGCCGTTTCTTCTTCATAAAAATTCCGTTCTGGGGCATCACGGGTCGCATTGTCTCGGACCTCTTTTTCTGATTGATATTGTGAAGGTAGAACTTTAAATTCCTCTTTAAAATACCTGGAAAAAATTTTAGGATTATTAAATCCTACTTCGTAAGCGATTTCAGTGATCGTCAGGCCACTTTTTGCCAGTAGTTGGGCAGCCCTTTTCAATCGAATACTACGGATAAATTCTAAAGGCGCCCTACCTGTCAGAGCCAATAGCTTTTTATAAAGAGCGACACGACTCATATGCATATTACGACTCAATTCCATTCATCACAGGCATCATAATATCACTGACCACCAATTCCGGATGCATTTTTTTTACCTTCTCCCACCCTTCTTTCCAATTACTGGCATCCTCAACATGATAATATGCTTTCAAATTATCCTTAAGGTAAAAACGGAAATCTTCGTTATCTTCCACAAGCAAAATGGTCTTGCTCTTTCTGTTACTGCCTTCAGGCTCTGTTTCATCGAAAAAATCAGGTGGCTTGATGCTTTCAACAATAGTTGATTAATTTACTGATTCAGAAATTCTCTGGTTTTCCATACTTTCAGGTACATCGCTTTGAAAGAAACGCTCAAAAATGCGATCCTGCTGATCTTTTGCAATTCCAATACCTGTATCGCTTACATATATGGCAAGCCTGCCCTCGATATCTTGACCAGAAAGATACTCTAGCCGAACATTGATAGCTCCATGATCATGAGTATACTTATAAGCATTGGAAAGGAGATTGAATAATATCTTTCCAACTTGTCCTTATCAAAATTAATTTCAAGAGCATCTACATTTGATTCAAAAGAGAAGTTGATATTCTTTTTCTCTGAGATATCTGAAAAAGAATAAGAAATATCTTTAGTAAACTTGATGATGTCCCCTGCCACAGGATGCAGTTTGAATTCCTGGACTTCCATTTTTCTAAATACCACCATGATCAGTACTAATCCAGATAATTCCATTTTTATCCTGAACTGCGCCTGTAATAAAATTGTTGCTCAATTTATATCCAGGCCCTTGCTCATTAAATCGTTTAATGGTGTTTGTTATGGACTGAAAAAGAAAAACACCTTTAGGATTGGCTGCTATCCAGATCCAGGCATCACCGTCATGATCAACAAAAAAGTCATAGGAAAAATTTCCCCATTACAACAGCATTTTGAAAAACACAACAATTTAAGGCAAGTTTTATAAATATATCTAATAAGTCTATAAGGAATGATTGAATTACTTTTGAAAAAAATTTCTATGGGTATTGCGGATAAATTATTCAAAATGAAGCAGGAAAAAGCGGCTGAAAATTTAAAAGCCGGTGAAGAATTTTTAGAGGCTAATAAGAATAAACCGGGTATTGTGGCTTTACCAAGCGGTCTACAATATGAAATCATCACGGAAGGAACTGGCCCTAAGCCGCTCGCCTCCAATAAAGTGACCTGCCATTATCATGGAACATTAATTGATGGGACTGTTTTTGATAGTTCTGTAAAACGTGGCCAACCTGCCACTTTCCCTTTAAACCAGGTCATAAAAGGCTGGACAGAAGGATTGCAATTGATGCCTACAGGCAGTAAATGGAGATTCTTTATTCCACCCCATTTAGGTTATGGCGACAGGCAGGTGAGCGCTCAAATCGGACCAAACAGTACATTAATATTCGAAGTTGAGCTAATAGGTATCAGCTAAAATATATCTTCACCAAAATAGGCTGGCCCACAAATTTGAGCCAGCCTATTTTATTCTCTAACCCCAATTCAATCCCTAATCCTCCCCTCTATCATCTCTCATCTACCCTCTACCTTCTATCACCTTTTCTCCCTCCATTCATCATTCCAACAATATACCTAATAGTAATCTTATAGAAAACTTACAGTAAAGTTATAGTAAACTTATAGTAGAGTTATAGTAAACATTAGCCGTACATGCTACATACATCCTCCTCGACCACTCCTATACTACTCCGTATCTACCCCGTACCTAAGGCGTATCTAAGACATAGCTGCCTTACTCTCCCCATAATATTCCTCCATCAATTCCTAACTCCAATTTCTTCTAATCCTTAATTCCTTCAAATCCAGATTCATTCATTCCCCTAGCTGTCTTTTATTGAAAAACATACTAAGTAATTTCTTCGCAGCCACAATTGCAGGTATTTTTTCAGTCTCAACCTGTTGTTCAAGAAATGAAAGGGAACTTTTCACCTCTTGGTTGCTATAAAAATCATTGCGCAGGTGATAGTTGATGGTATCATGCATCCATTGCAGGTTTTGCTCCTGCCGGTTACTTTTAAAGAATCCCTTTACTTTCATCATCCCTTCAAACTCGCATATCAGTTCCCATATCTCTTTGATGCCAGTATGATTAATAGCTGAACAGGTCAACACACTTGGATACCATCCACTTTCATTAGGAGGGAACATATGTAAAGCATGCTGCAATTCTTTTTGCGCTAGCTTGCTTCTTTTAATATTATCGCCATCAGCTTTATTAACGACAATAGCATCTGCCATTTCCATGATTCCCCTTTTGATGCCTTGTAATTCATCTCCCGCCCCTGCCAGCATCAGTAACAGGAAAAAATCAACAATGCCTTTCACACTGGTCTCACTCTGACCAACACCCACTGTCTCGATGATGATGATATCATAACCGCTTGCCTCGCACAAGAGCATCGTCTCTCTGGTTTTGGAATGAACACCTCCCAAAGTAGCTCCGGAAGCTGAAGGTCTTACAAAAGCATTGGGATCATTAGCCAACTCTTCCATCCTGGTCTTATCCCCTAAAATACTACCTCCGGTTTTCTGACTGGAGGGATCAATCGTTAAAACAGCAATGCGCTTGTTTTGTGAACTAAGATATTTCCCAAAAGCTTCTATAAACGTACTCTTCCCTGCACCAGGCACACCAGTAATGCCAATTCGTAGTGACTTACCTGAATAAGGTAATATCCGCTCTATAACAGCTCCTGCCAAATCATTATCTGAATGTAGCTGGCTTTCAACTAATGTAATAGCCTTGCTAAGCATGACCCGATCTTTATTCAGTATTCCTTGGACGTATTCATCTACAGTATGTCTCTGCTTCTTGAATGTAAATCCCATATAAATGATAAAGATTTTTGTATTACCTGATTTATATCAGCAGTTTGATCCACAAACAACTTCTAAGTTTATTGCCGCAATTGGAAGGAACAAACCCAATTTAGATCGAAAATTGTTAACAACACCAAATTTATAAATAATAGGTGTTGGATAATGTTGAGGAAATCGGGATGACTGTAAAGGATCAGGAAATGTTTCTGAAGAAGTTTGAAATTGAAGTGCGATACCGATACATTTAATATTATCAATGAAAACAAACTACGCTATTCTTACCAATAAAGGAAAAGATAGCAGCACAGGAAAGCACCTCTCCCGACTGCCTCTCTAGAATCAAAGCTGCAGAAATGATAAACTGAAACAATCATCTGCACCGTATTCAGTTGCCATTGGAGCCTACCACTGATGTTTCATAAACTATGCAGCGCATTACATTAATCCGTTTAATGCACGATTTGTGTAGTGCTTGCCTCATTTGTGTACCCTTTACGAACCATCTTATTCGCCAATGAAGTCTTTACCGTTTAATTAAAATAATATCACTAATTCTCATTTTTATGGTAGAAGAACATAAAATCAAACAATTGCTTGACAAAAGAGAAGAAGCTAAATTAGGTGGTGGTCAGAAGCGTATCGACGCCCAACACAAAAAAGGAAAACTTACAGCACGGGAACGTATCGATTTACTTTTGGATGAAGGCAGCTTTGAAGAATTTGACATGTTTGTTTCACACCGCTGCAAGGACTTCGGAATGGATAATGAAAAATACCTGAGCGATGGTGTGATTACAGGTTATGGTACCATTGATGGCAGACTGGTTTACGTTTACGCTCAAGACTTTACAGTTTTTGGAGGCTCATTAAGCGAAATGTTTGCAAAGAAAATTTGTAAAGTAATGGATCATGCTATGAAGATGGGTGCTCCTGTTATTGGCATTAATGATTCAGGCGGCGCACGTATCCAGGAAGGTGTTCAAAGCTTAGCGGGATATGCAGAGATCTTTCAAAGAAATATTATGGCTTCAGGTGTTATCCCCCAACTCTCAGCCATCTTCGGACCCTGCGCTGGCGGAGCTGTATATAGCCCTGCACTGACAGATTTTATCATCATGTCAAAAACCTGCAGCTACATGTTTGTAACTGGTCCAAAAGTTGTACAAACTGTAACAGGTGAGGTTGTTACTGATGATCAATTAGGGGGAGCAATGGTACATAGCAGTAAATCCGGGGTATCGCACTTTGAAGCTGAAAACGAAGAAGAAGGCATTCTGTTACTACGAAAATTGCTGAGCTACTTACCTCAAAATAATCTGGAAGATCCTCCATATATCCCATGTACCGACCCAATCGACAGGCTCGATGATATTTTAAACAACATAATTCCAGACAGTCCAACTAAGCCATATAATGTCAAGGATGTCATTCATGCCATAACAGATAACAACGAGTTCTTGGAGGTCGCTCGTCATTATGCTCCAAATATTGTAACCGGGTTTGCCCGCTTTGACGGAAGATCTGTTGGTATTGTTGCCAACCAGCCAAACTACCTGGCAGGTGTCCTGGACATCAATGCTTCACGCAAAGCTGCCCGGTTTGTAAGATTCTGTGATGCATTCAATATTCCTATCCTTACCCTGGTTGATGTACCAGGTTTTATGCCTGGAACTACTCAGGAATACGGAGGCATTATAATCCATGGTGCTAAACTATTGTATGCCTATGGTGAGGCCACGGTGCCTAAAGTAACCATCATATTACGCAAAGCATATGGTGGAGCATATGATGTTATGAGCTCCAAGCATTTAAGAGGCGATATCAATTATGCTTGGCCTACAGCAGAAATTGCAGTAATGGGCGCTAAAGGTGCCATTGAAGTCCTGTACAATAAAAAATTGAATGATATAGTGGATCCGGCAGTCAGGGAAGAACTTTTGCGCAATTATGAAGAAGATTACATTAACAAATTTGCCAACCCATATGACGCTGCGTCTTACGGTTTCATTGATGACATTATCATCCCCCGTACAACACGCTTTAGAGTGATTAGAGCCTTCCAGGCATTAGCTACGAAAAAAGATTCAAACCCACCTAAAAAGCACGGAAATATTCCTCTGTAAAATCAATACTTATGAAATTCTTTCCAAAAAAGCAACCCGGGACGCAACATCGGTCAATCAATACAGACGCTATAAAGACTGAAGTTCTTGATGATGCACAACAAGCTGAAGGCGAATTAACTGCCGTTATTGCACTGGCCATTCATAAGTATGTTACAGAAGTAAGGGAGTATGAAAACACTGTGCTGACGATCCAACAGGTCATCAAGCCATATTCTCCATGGAGTTCCAAAATTTATGGACTACGGCAACAGCCTTTGTATGTACCAGGCTTAAGAATGAAAATAAAATAATCAATAAAGAAGAAAAAATGAAGAATTATAAATTCAAAATAAAAGACAGAAAATATAATGTTGACATCCTTGGTATTGAAGATAATTTAGCCAAGGTCATTGTTAATGGTGAAACTTATGAAATTGAAGTGGAACAACAATTAAAGACGACAAAAACACCCAAACTAACGCGCTCATTAGCAGTACCATCAACAGATGGTACTCCTTCTACTGCAAGGACTGCAAGCCCCTCTGCACCAAAAGGCACAGGCACATTGAAATCTCCTCTCCCTGGTAAAATACTCGATATACATGTAAATATTGGGGATAAAGTTTCCATTGGCCAGACAATTTTATGTCTTGAAGCCATGAAAATGGAAAACAATATTAACTCAGACCGCGATGGAATGATAACAGCCATCCATATTCAAAAAGGTGATACAGTGCTCGAAGGAAATATACTGGTTGAAATAGGATGACCCATTCATTGGCATTAATCAGTTGACCAATAAAACCTTTCACCCATGAACTCTATAACCATATTTTTGGCTTGTATTTCTGGTTCTTTTCCTGGGCGTTTTTATCATTGATATGTACGTCACCAATCGCAGGAAAGAAAATATAAATGTAAAGACTGCATTAAGCTGGACCGGTTTGTGGATCAGCGTTGCTCTTTTATTTGGCGTGGCGATTTATTTTTACTTTCCACAGGATGCGCAGAGTGTTGTTAAAACATCTTCTGTCATGATGGTTAAATTTATCTCAGGCTATTTCACAGAATACTCGCTATCTGTAGATAATTTGTTTGTTTTCATCATGATCTTTTCCTTGATGTCTGTCCCGGAATCCGTTCAGCCGTTACATCTGAAAATTGGTATCTTATTATCCATTGTATTGAGGATTCTATTCATTGTACTTGGACTGACCTTGGTGCAAAAATTCAACTGGATCATGTACCTGTTTGGAGCTATTTTACTTTGGACTGGATATAAGATGGCTTTTACAGATGAAGAAGATGAAGTAGACCCCAAATCCAACTTTCTTTATAAAGCAGCAGCTAAATTGTTTCCAATCGATTGGGACATGAATGCTGTCACTTTTTTTAGAAAAATTAATGGCAAGACACATATCACACCCCTGTTTTTAGTATTTCTGGTGATTGGAAGCACTAATGTCTTGTTTGCAGTTGATTCCATACCTGCCATTATTGGCATTATCAATGAAGGAGCAAGCGGCGTGATTTCCAATGCTGATCAGAACTTTTTGGCGATTACGTCAAACACATTTGCAGTCATGGGCCTGGTTTCTCTATTCTTTGCCTTAAAAGGGATTATGGGCATGTTTCGATTTCTGAAACATGGTGTAAGCTTTATTCTATTCTTTATTGGAGCCAAAATGCTGCTTTCATCAGTACACCCAGTTGAAGAGTTTTTCTCTGGTTATACTTGGATTTCACTGGCTGTAATCGTCTCAACATTGTCTGTTTCCATCCTTCTTTCAATCATCATTGCTGAAAAGAAGGAAATAGAGTTCCTCAAAGAAGAAGTCGAAGAACTGGAAGATGAAATAGATGAATTAACAGAAGAAGTTGAAGAACTGGAAGATAAAATAATAATTACAAGACTCACCAAAACTTAATCATCATGAATATCAATGACCTTTTACCTGTTTTATTTAATATCACTTGGCAACACTTGCTAATGATTGGGGTAGGTATCTTGCTCATTTACCTGGCTATTGCTAAAGAATATGAACCAACGCTCCTCTTACCTATGGGTTTTGGAGCCATATTGGTCAACATACCCTTCACATCTGCCATTACCCAAATCGATCCTCAAACAGGCAAGGCTATAGAAGGTGCACTATCTGTTTTTTATCAAGCAGGTATTACAACGGAAGTGTTTCCATTACTTATTTTTATTGCCATTGGCGCCATGATCGATTTTGCGCCTTTATTCAAAAATCCATTTTTACTACTTTTTGGTGCAGCCGCCCAATTTGGTATATTCTTTACCATCATTGCAGCTACTCTTATGGGATTCGATCTGAAAGAAGCTGCATCTATAGGTATTATCGGTGCTGCTGATGGCCCCACCTCAATATTTGTAACTTCTAGATTTGCGCCTCACTTACTGGGTCCAATATCTGTTGCCGCATACTCATATATGGCATTAGTGCCTATCATCCAACCTCCGGTAATTAAACTGCTCACGAGCAGGAAAGAACGGCTGATCCGAATGGAAGGACACCCTAAAGTTGTTTCGCGCACGGCATTGATTTTATTCCCGATCACAGTAACGGTAATTGCCGGCATTGTAGCCCCCTCATCAATTGCTCTGATTGGCTTCCTGATGTTTGGCAACCTGATAAGAGAATGCGGTGTCCTGAATAAACTATCACAATCTGCACAAAATGAGCTGGCAAGCCTTGTAACTATACTTTTAGGAATCAGTATAGCAAGCACAATGACCGCAGAGAGATTCGTAAGATTGGACACATTAATGATCATTGGACTTGGTCTTGTTGCTTTTATTTTCGACACATTCGGCGGCGTTATGTTCGCCAAACTGATCAACTTGTTCCTTCCTCAGGGCAGAAAAATAAATCCGATGCTCGGAGCTTGTGGCATTTCTGCATTCCCGATGTCTGCTCGCGTTGTTCATAACATGGGACAAAAAGAAGATCAATTCAACTATCTTCTGATGCACGCAGTAAGTTCAAATGTGGGAGGACAAATTGGTTCCGTGGTAGCAGGAGGTCTGATTCTGGCATTAATTCCATTATTGTTATTTTAAATAAAGGAGGTAATTATGGATCCATTAAGCGCAGCTTTAAAAATCACCGGCTTAGGCATGGCGGGAATCTTTGTTTTCATGTTCATATTCTATCTGTCGATCCGTTTAATCGACCGGCTATTCCCAGGCAAAATGCAATCAAAAGAACAGGCTCTAAGAGCATAACAACCAATATAATTTCTTAATTTATACCATAAATAAAATAAATGGAGCTTAATTACATTGAACATATAGGCATCGCAGTAAAAGACCTTGAAGCAGCAATCAAATATTATGAAGATATATTGGGTTTAATATGTTATTCTGTAGAAGAAGTCAAAGATCAAAAAGTTAAAACAGCATTCTTCAAAGTTGGACAAACCAAGATTGAACTCCTGGAAAGTACTGATCCTGACGGACCTATTGGAAAGTTTATAGAGAAAAAAGGTGAAGGTATACACCATATTGCTTTTGCTGTAAATAATATTGAAGGTCAACTTCAAGATGCAGCTTCAAAAGGTATTCAGCTCATTGATTCCAGGCCCAGGAAAGGCGCAGAAGGCTTGGATATAGCTTTTTTACACCCAAAATCAACATTTGGAGTCTTAACTGAACTCTGTGAAAAAAAGTAAACAAATAAAAAACGATCACTATGGCCATATTCAAATCCGCCGAAGAAGCAGTTAAATTAATTAAATCTGGAGACAGGGTTTTGGTCCAGGCAGCTTGTGCTACGCCCCAAACCTTGTTAAAAGCAATGACAGCAAGAGCTTCCGAATTGCGTAACGTAGAAATTGTTCATATACACACTGAAGGTTATATCGATTATGCAAAACCTGAGTACAACAAAAGCTTCAAAACAAGCTGCTTTTTTATGGGTGGCAACATCCGTAAATATGTACAAATGGGTAGTGCTCAATACAACCCGGTTTTCCTTAGCGATATTCCTCATCTTTTCAGAAATGGAACGCTCCCTCTGGATGTAGTTTTAGTGAATGTTTCCACTCCGGACAAACATGGCTATTGCTCTTTGGGTACTTCTGTGGATGTTGTTGTGGCTGGCCTCGAAACTGCCAAAACAATCATTGCCCAGATCAACCCCAATATGCCGCGTACAATGGGTGATGGTATTGTACACATTGACCGTTTTGCAGCTTGCGTACAAGTGAACGACCCTCTTTATGAATTGCATATTGCTCCTCCGGACGAAGAAGAAAGCCAAATAGGAAAACATATTGCTGGTTTGATCACTGATGGCGCAACCCTGCAAATGGGAATAGGCGGCATTCCCAACGCAGTATTATCCTGCCTGCACAATCATAAAAATTTGGGCATCCATACTGAAATGTTCTCAGAGGGCATACTGCCTTTGATTGAAAAAGGTATTGTAAACGGTTCAAAGAAGGTTGTTTTACCCCATAAAATAGTTTCAGGTTTTGCAATGGGATCGAAAAAGTTATATGACTTTATGGATGATAACCCGGAAGTACTCATGATGGATATTTCTTTTGTAAATGATACATCTGTGATCAGGAGAAATCCCAAGGTGGTTGCTATTAACTCCGCTATTGAAGTTGATTTAACCGGACAAATCTGTGCAGACAGTATAGGAACAACAATGTATTCTGGCGTAGGCGGACAAATGGACTTTATGCGTGGAGCGGTATTATCACCTGGCGGCAAAGCTATTTGCGCCTTGCAATCAATGACGCACAGAGGGGTATCCAAAATTGTCCCCACTTTAAGAGTAGGTGCCGGGGTTGTGACCACAAGAGCGCACGTTCAATATGTAGTTACAGAATTTGGTATAGCCGAATTAAAAGGCAAAAACCTGGCTCAGAGAGCAAAAGCTTTGATTGACGTGGCCCATCCCTGCGTAAGGGAAGAATTGGAAAGAGTGGCCTTTGAACGTTATGGCCCTAGTTATGTATCTTTTAATAACTTAGTATTGGCAGAAAACTTTGCATAGTGTCGTTGAACTTCTTTACAAATGAGGCTTCAAATGCCTCATATTTCACGTTCTAACTTTTTTATAATGGATACAACTGATAAACTGTTTTCTGAATTTGAACCAATTACGCGAGAACAATGGAAAGCTAAAGCCATTGAAGACCTGAAAGGTGCAGATTTTGATAAAAAACTGGTTTGGAAAACAGATGATGGCTTTCCTATTCAACCTTTTTATACAGAACAAGACCTCAATGAAAATAGCTTTCTGAAAAAGCATCAACGTTTTGTGCCTGGTGGAAAACGGGAATGGTCAAATTATATACAGGTTGATGTTCACGACCTGCACATGGCAAATCAAATGGCAACTGACATGGTTCAATCTGGTGCCAATGGAATATTATTCCGTATCCAAGATCCCCAAAGCATTGAATTTTCAATTTTGTTGAACAACCTGGATCCTGAAAAACTACATATTTCTTTTTCGACTCCAATTCCAAGCGAAGCATTCATATCCAATTATTTCAGGTTTTTGGAACATAATGCAATAAAACCTGGTAACATTAAAGGTTTCTATGAATCAGATATCCTGGATGAATGGGTTACAAAAGGCACAGAACCTGATTTTAATGCATTGGCAAATGTGATAAAAGTATCACTTCCAGCTGTAGGCTTTAAAGCCTTGGTCATTAGGTCACATGCTTTTATTAATGCCGGTTCTAACACGGTACAGGAGCTCTCCTTTACACTGAATAAGCTGACAGATTATATCGATAAACTATCATCGCCGGATTTAACTCAGTCAAATGTTATTGAAAATATTGTATTGCACATGGCAATTGGAGGAGATTATTTCTTTGAAATTGCTAAACTGAGGGCTCTTAAAATTATTCTGAAAAGCATTTTAGATGTATATCAATCAGATGCTTCCATAGAAATTTTAAGCTCAAACTCAGCCTGGTCCAAATCTTTTTACGATCCAAATGTAAACATGCTAAGGAATACGACCGAAGCTATGTCAGCAATAATTGGCGGCTGTGATGCGCTCCTTACCTATCCACATGATTATACGAATGGTGCTCCTACGAAATTCAGCCACCGCATTGCTTTGAATATCTCAAACCTGCTAAAAGAAGAATCTTACTTTGATAAAGTTGTAGATCCGTCCGCAGGCTCTTATTATATTGAAAATCTTACTGCCAGCCTAGCTGAAAATACCCTTATCTTGTTTCGAAAAGTTGAAGATGCGGGAGGATTTATCAATGCTTTTACAACAGGCATGATCCAGGAACAGATATCATTGATTAAAGCCAAAAAAGAAAAAGAAATTGCACTTAGAAAAAGAGTCTATGTAGGTACCAATAAATACCCCAGTCTGAAGGAGAAAACACCTCTGAAAGAAAAAGATATCCAGCCTGCCTCTAGGAGAGATATCCCTTTACTCTATCCTCAACATGCTGCAAGTTCTTTCGAATTATTAAGAGACAGAACGAGAAGACATTTTGAATCTACAGGCTTCATCCCCAAGGTTTACCTTGCCTGCTTTGGAAATCTTGCGGCCAGAAAAGCTAGAGCTTCATTTACTGCAGAGTTTTTCGGAACGGCTGGTTTTCACATCCTGGGAGAGTTTTTCTTTAATGATACTCAAAAAGCAGCAGAGGAAAGTGCAAAAAGTAATGCAGATATCGTGGTGATTTGTTCCTCAGACCTGGAATATGAAACGCATGGCGCCGCATTTGCGAAGCAGTTTAAAACGATATCAAAAGATAAGATTTTGACCCTTGCAGGTCACCCGGAAAAAATAGTGGAGGACCTGAAGAAAAGTGGTGTGGATGTCTTCATCCATATCAGGACAGATGCCATTGAAACACTTAGCGATTTCCAGGCTAAACTTTTTCAACCATTAACTCGCTAGGATTCTTAAGACTAATTATTACAGACATGAAACCTGACTTTTCAAAGATCAACATAAAGGATACAGCAAGCACACTGGAAGAAAATAACGAACAAGCCTTCGTAGAAGAATGGGAAACAGCTGAAAGAATTAAGGTAAAGCAATTATTTACACAGAAGGATATCGAAAGCGCAGAACACCTGCACTTCGCAGCGGGCTTGCCTCCTTATTTAAGAGGCCCCTACTCTACTATGTACATTACCCAGCCTTGGACCATCCGCCAATATGCCGGCTTTTCCACGGCAGAAGAATCCAATGCTTTCTATAGGAGAAACCTGGCAGCAGGACAAAAAGGCTTGTCAGTAGCTTTTGACCTTGCCACACACAGAGGTTACGATTCTGACCACCCGAGAGTGGTAGGAGATGTAGGCAAAGCAGGTGTCGCTATCGATTCTATCCTGGATATGAAAATACTCTTCGACCAGATACCATTAGATAAAATGTCTGTATCTATGACCATGAATGGGGCTGTTATCCCAGTTCTGGCATTTTACATTGTTGCAGCAGAGGAACAGGGTGTTTCCATGGATAAACTGAGTGGAACTATTCAAAATGATATTTTGAAAGAATTCATGGTGCGCAACACGTATATCTATCCGCCTAAACCCTCTATGAAGATTATCGGTGATATTTTCAGCTTCACCAGCAAGAACATGCCAAAGTTCAATTCCATCTCCATTTCAGGGTACCATATGCAGGAAGCAGGTGCTACGGCCGATATTGAGCTTGCTTATACGTTGGCAGATGGTTTGGAATACATCAGAACCGGTATTGAAGCAGGACTAGCCATTGACGACTTTGCACCACGTCTTTCTTTCTTTTGGGCCGTCGGAATGAATCATTTTATGGAAATCGCCAAAATGCGGGCAGCAAGATTGCTTTGGGCCAAGATTGTAAAACAGTTCAATCCTGAAAACCCAAAATCCATGGCTCTGAGAACCCACGCTCAAACTTCCGGGTGGAGTTTAAGCGAACAGGATCCTTACAACAATGTAGCACGCACCTGTATTGAAGCCATGGCTGCTGCATGTGGGCACACACAGTCGCTCCACACCAATGCACTGGATGAGGCCATTGCTTTGCCTACAGACTTCTCTGCACGGATTGCAAGGAATACCCAGCTATACTTACAGGATGAAACGAATATCGTGAAAGTTGTTGACCCATGGGGAGGCTCCTATTACGTCGAATACCTTACACAGGAACTTGCAAAAAAGGCCTGGCAGCATATACAGGAAATAGAGGAATTAGGAGGAATGGCAAAAGCTATTGAAACAGGTATTCCTAAAATGAGGATTGAAGAAGCTGCTGCCCGCAAACAGGCAAGGATCGACTCGGGTAAAGACATCATTGTTGGTGTAAATAAATATCATGTGGACGAAAAAGCAGATTTCGAAGTACTCGAAGTAGATAATACTGCTGTTAGAAATGCACAAATAGAAAGACTCAATAAACTCAAGGCGGATAGAGACAACAAGACTGTCGAACAGGCACTGCAACAAATTTCTGAATGTGCACGAACTGGTGAAGGCAATTTACTGGAGTTGGCCATAGAAGCAGCAAGAGTGCGGGCAACCTTGGGTGAAATATCCAGCGCTATGGAAATGCACTTTGGTAGACACAAAGCTGCCATCCGGACCATTTCAGGTGTATACTCCAGGGAATCAGCAGGTGATAGCGAGTTCAGGGAAGTACTGGAAATAGCTGACCAATTTGCTGAAGAAGTTGGACGTCGTCCAAGAATAATGATTGCTAAAATGGGACAGGATGGTCACGACCGTGGTGCCAAAGTAGTTGCCACCTCATTTGCCGATATGGGCTTTGATGTGGACATGGGCCCTCTGTTCCAAACTCCGCAAGAAGTAGCAAGGCAGGCAGCAGAAAATGATGTAGATTTCGTAGGCGCATCTTCTCTGGCCGGCGGACATAAAACATTGATACCAGAATTGGTGAATGAGCTCAAAAAGCTGGGCCGAGAAGATATTATTGTTTTTGCAGGTGGTGTTATCCCTCAGCAAGACTACGACTATCTTTTTCAAAGAGGCGTATCAGCAGTATTCGGGCCCGGCTCTAAAATACCTAAATGTGCAAAGATTATGTTGGAAAAACTCATGGTTTATCGTCCCTTGAGTTAAGTAGCCATTTAGCACTTTCAATGCTCCGGATTCTGCATTAATCAGCCCATTACACTCCTCCCTACCCACACCAACCTTGGACCTCACGCGGTTACGCTCAACCGTTTCAAGGGAAAACTTCCATATTGATGGGTTACATTGGTGTAATTGCCTATTGCATGCAAAGTTCACATCAACTAAATGCACTTCAAATGATAAGCAACCAGGCCCCTTTTAATATCGTACGTTTATAGACGACAGAAGCAGTCCATAGATCAGTTGAGTACCTTTTTCAGTTTAAATCGTTATTAAAGTAAGCAACAATCATTTTGTACTTAATCTTGTATGTTATATCTTAATTTATTGAAAGATATAAGATGATGGCAAACAAATTAATTATAGCAAATAAAATTTTATACCATTTGAATTGAAAACGTCTTTTAAAATATAGGCATGATGAAGGAAGAGGAATCTCATTTCGACGAACTGGTAGCATATACCTTACGCATCGAATTGCAAAATAACAGGGTGCTTATATACAGAATAGATATTGAAAACAAACAATATTTATTAGGTAAACTTAGAACCAACTCCGAAGGATCTGAAGATAACCAACCTATTCAGTTTTTGTGGTTCGAAACTTTTTTAAACCGGCATGTCATTATTAATACTAATGAAGTGGTGAGAATTACTTTTAGTTATGACTATCTGGAACAAATTGAAAATTCAAACGCCTATTATGATAATTTTGAGGTAGTTGAAAAAGATACCTCTCTCATATCTCAGGAAACGGAAGAAGGTGAATCAAGAATGTATGTTTTAGAAGAAGCGTATTTACCCCAGGCAATTATTTATCATAAAGCTAGTGCTTTTGAAGATGATTATACAGGCAATCCACAACTCTTTTACAGTCTGGATGATGGCTGTTTGGGAATTTTCTCCCTGGAACTTGATGGCGAATTACCATTGAGACAGTTTCTCAATTTGATCGATAATGACGGAGAAGAATGCTTCATTCCATTACAACAAATCATCGTAATGGAATTTGAAGGCAGCCTCTTTTATAATGGAGATCAGGATGAAGAAACACTTACTGACCCTTAGCGCTGTCCTTTCCATCAGGAACAATCCTGTAGTCTTTATCCGTTATTCCTGTTACACCTCTGGGCCGTTTAGGCTTTACTGTCTCCTGTTGCACTGGTGGAGTCACAACAGTTGTAACCTTTTGAATCGTATCAGGTTGAAATGGTTCAAATATTAAAGTCGGTAGAATAACAGCAACAGTATCCTTATTGGTCACACGATCGTTATTGAAAGGTGTTGCATTTATAGGTGCTTTAAATTCTACCTCCATATTTTCTTTATTGAAAAACTTACCGCTTTCAATTACGCCCTGCTTGGATGGTGTAATTTGGCCACTGTCTGGTTGATGTATGTTTTGAACAGGTGAAGGAATAGGTTGAACACTTTTTTTATGATTCTTATTGATGAAGAATATAGTTACCAATGCAGCCACAAACACAAAAAGACCTGCTCCTTCAACCCAACCGCTGCTGGAAGGGGAATCTGGATCAGGATCTGTACCAGTACCACCATCATCTGTCGGCATGTCTATATCGAGTTGTCTTTCGATGCGGGCCCATATAGTATGAGCCATATCGGGCACAGGTGTGCCGTCCAACTTTTCGGTGATCAATTGTTCATATGTGGTCTTTTGATTCATCAAATATTTAAGTAGGCTAATTGTTTTTGAAGAAATTTCCGGGCTTCACTAAGGTGCCATTTTGAAGTGCCTTCACTAATACCCAGTTGTTTGGCAATTTCGCGGTGGTTATAACCTTCCACCGCATACAATACAAAAACTGCATGCGTTGCAGGTGGTAGCTTTTTGATGATCTCCATGATTTCTTCTGCACCCATCTGTGCCAGCACAATATTGTTCACCTCTGGCTCCGGAACAGTTTCTATCTCCACATTTTCACTAAACCGGCTCCTGCTCTTAATTTGGTCCAATCCTTCATTAACAACAATCCTTTTGATCCACGCATGCAACGATCCTTTAGAAGGATCAAAACTGTGCAGGCTTTTAAACACCTTTACAAAAGCAAGACTCAAAATATCTGCAGCATCATGCTCATCACGCGAATATCTTAGCGCAATAGTCATAGCAAAGCTGTAGAACTGCCGGAACAGCCCCTCCTGCGCCCTGCGGTTATTGGCAAGGCAACCTTCTACCAAAAGTTCTATATCCAGTTCTACAACCTGCACTTGTAAAGAAAAATTCAAAAATTAAATGAACACAATCTACTATAAATTAATTCGCCATTCGTCCTTCGATTCATTCGTCATTCCATCACTTCATCCTTCTCCACATCCTGCATGCGTTTCAACAGTATCGCTGAAGAAATAGAAGAAAGTATCAACTTATCTGCTGGCTCAAGGCTATTTTGAAGCCATACTGAATGATCAAGAATATCAATAATAGCAACGACACCCCTATCCCATTGCAACTCATACCCAGCCAGCATTTTACCTCCCAGCACTTTGGTATTCTTACCGCTTTGGGTGGTCACATTTTCAATACGCAAAGGCCTGATTGCAATGCTCTCCTTACCATTGGTCGCATAGCCCTCCTCCTCAACATAAGGCCTGTCAAACAACCTGTGGGCAGTATCTTTGGCTATATCGTATTTATTGATTAATACCAACGACCAGGGATTCTCATTTTTTATTGTTAACGGAACAATGGCAGCTGTAAATGCGTATTCATATTGTTTAGTCTTTGAAGCATCTCCAATCCATGGATTATTGCTTTTATAAACCAATTGCTTTTCTTTGAACTTTTCCGTTGCATAGACTTCTGCCACCAGGTTGCCATCCTCTATTGTATACTGGAACCGACTACGTTGAGTATTGATATTGTTATCCGTATTGATATCAAATACTTTCAGCAAAGCTTCTTCTGGACGGATACGGAACTTTGTATATTGAAGTGAGGAAGTAAAATCCCACCCCCTTTTAATTTTAGAAGTTTGGTAATTTCCAAAACTCAATTGTTGGTTTACCTTCCAGCCATTGATTCCCTTCACAGGCATCTTGGTAGCCTGGCTGCTAAACTGTGATGGTACTGATAATTTAACAGCCGTACAGGAAACTAGCATGATAAGAACGGCCGTCATAGCTAAGAATTTCATGTTTTATATTTATAACAATACCCCTTCTACAAAAAAAACCGTTGGGTAAAAAACTGTCGTTAACAAAACTTTAGCAAAAGTTCTTGAGCCTTCGTGCAGGCTTGTTTGCATTTGGCGATGGCAAAGTAATCTTCGACAACTTTGTATATAAAAGCTATAAGTAATTCATACTCAATTATAATACAATTTCTAATTCCTCTCCTGATAGGGTATGGTAAAGATTTTGAAGTTGATGTAAGTACCTTAATTCTATTTCCATAGAACCAGGTACCAAACTGGCAAACCAAATTTTTCCCCTTGAAAAAATTTGAGGATAAAAACCTTTGAGTTGATACGCGCCATTGTTAAGAATAAATCCTGATTGCTCTAAAATATCATTGGTTAAAATAACCGGTTCAAATTCGCCTTTAGATTTAAATATTGTTTCCATCTTTACGATGAGGTCATCTTCAAAGGGCTCAACTCTTTGTTCCAACTGAAAAGGAGTATAACCGATCTTATCTTGTGCAATAACAGCTACTTCAACCATCATGGGAAGTAAAGTAATCTGGGGGTTGGATAATTTAGGATTCCAAACTAATAGGTTTCCCAGTCTCAATTCATTGGCTTCTATCATGGTGCAATTTGGTTTCCTTAAAACTACATTTTACTTATGTAAATACGAACAATTAAACCCTCTTCTTATAACTAATTGCAGCCCATGTATTCAACACGATGGCAAACCCAATAATGATAATGATCTGTCGGCTAATGTCAGCTAGTCCGCTGCCCTTTAAAATAACCATACGCATAACCTCAATAAAATAGGTTACGGGATTAAATTTCGTAATCCACTGAGCCCATACAGGCATGCTTTCAATAGAAGTATACAACCCGCTTAAAAGGATAAAAACCATCATCATGAAAAAAGAAATAAGCATTGCTTGCTGTTGCGTACCGGCCATGGTCGACACCAGCAACCCCAGCCCCAATATGGCTAATAAATAAATGGCTGCATAGATGTAAATGGTAATAAAACTTCCTACAGGAACGATGCCATAGGCCAGCCACGTAACCAGTAATCCCATAGTTAAGATAAATAAACCTAATACCCAGAATGGAATCAGCTTACCAAGAATAAAATAATGTTTTTTTACCGGCGTTACATTGATCTGTTCTATTGTCCCTATTTCCTTCTCTTTTACAATATTCATTGCGGCTAGAAAAGACCCCACCATAGTAACCAGTATAACCAGGATACCTGGCACCATAAAATATTTATAATTCTGCAAAGGATTATACCAGTTGGAAGAATGAACTTCAATGCTGGTCTCAGGACTAAAGCGGGGAAATTGAATCCATTTCAATCGTACTTCCCTGTTGTAATCCTGGATGATACTTCTTAAATAAGCGCCACCCAGGTTGGCCTTTACTCCATTAATAGCATTGACAGCAATAAAGAGAGTTCCTTCGTTTTCCTTAACTATTGTTTGTTCAAATTTTGCAGGTATTTCCAATACCACATCAGCCTTATTCTGTTCAACCTCTTCTAAAGCAGCATGAAAACTGTTGTTATAACTTATGAGGTTGAAATATCCTGACGATGTAACCTTTGAGATCAACAGCCTTGAATAAGATGAATGGTCATGGTCTGCAACACTCAAATTCACATGTTTCACCTCATAATCCGCAGCCCATGGTAAAATCAGTAACTGTATAATAGGCATTACAAAAATGATACGGAGGATGGCTGGATCCCGGAAGATCTGCCTGAATTCTTTCTGCAATAGGAATCGAAGTGTTCTCATGCTAGCCTGATTTTGAATTTTTTAATACTTAGGGTCAGGAGAAACAACATCATACCCATTAATATCAATGTTTCTTTCCAGATAGCACCCAGGCCCAATCCCTTGATCATTACAGATGTCACAATAACGAAGAACCACCTGGCAGGAATGATATGCGATATAACTTGCAACAATATGGGCATATTCTCAATTGGAAACATAAACCCACTCAACATGATGGTAGGCAAAAACATGCCAACCAATGAAATAAACATGGCTATTTGCTGCGAGTCGGTAACAGTAGAAATCAATAAGCCAAAAGCCAGGCAGGTTAATATGAATAAGAGACTCTCCCCGACCAATAGGAAAAGGCTACCATGAATGGGAACATCCAACACAAAGACACTCAACAACAATATGCTGGCAACATTTACCATTGAAAGCAAAAGATAAGGAACAGCCTTAGCAATCACTACTTTCAAAGGCTGAACAGGCGAAACCAGCATAACCTCCATAGTGCCCATTTCTTTTTCACGCACAATGGTGATGGCAGTCATCATGGTACAAACAAGCATTAACACCATTGCCATAACTCCCGGAACAAATGTATAAGCACCTTTCAATTGTGGATTATACAACATGCGCATCTCTGTTGATATAGTATAAGGAAGCCGGTGTTCATTAGTAATGCGATCCTGGTAATCCATAATAATAGCAGATGCATAGTTAATAAGTGTATTGGCAGTATTAGGATCGGAAGCATCGGCGATTAGTTGAATCGGGGCCTTATTAACGTGTTCGAGGTCATTATTAAATCCTGAAGGAAAAACAACAGCCAACTTGACAGCACCTCTTTTAAAAGCGGATTCAACCTGGCTATAGGAAGTCACATTCTGCTGCACATCAAAATATTGGCTTGCATCAATTTCATGAATAATAGAAGTTGAAGCGACATCTTTTGCGTTATCAAACACCAATACCTTCGCATTCTTCACTTCATTGGTCAGCGCAAAACCAAATATGATGATCTGCACTACAGGCATGCCCAATAGAATGAACAAAGTCCGCCTGTCACGCAAAATGTGATAAAATTCTTTCTTTACAAATGCGCCGAACTGTTTCATAATCAATAAGGTGAAATATAATTGTTTATCCGCTTATTATCCAGGTCAATGCCTAACCATTACATTCTCCCGCATACATCCCTTTATTTTTCATTCACTTCAATCTCCGGTTCTCTTAGCCTTTCGCGCCAACATCAAAAAAACTTCATCCATGGATGATGCCTTTAAATTGCTCTTCAACCCCGATGGTGTATCCAGTGCATCTATCCTTCCATCCACCATAATGGAAACCCGGTCACAATATTCTGCTTCATCCATATAGTGGGTAGTTACAAAAACCGTAATACCATCTTCTGCAGCCTTATAGATCATATTCCAGAATTCTCGGCGGGTAACAGGATCAACTCCACCTGTAGGCTCATCCAGGAATACGATTTGCGGCTCGTGAAATATAGCCACAGAAAAAGCCAGCTTTTGCTTCCAGCCCAACGGTAATGACCTTACCAGTTTATCTGCATCTTTTTCCAAATGCAATTGTTTTAAGACAAACGCTGTCTTTTCTTTGATAAAAGAATTGGTCTTACCATAAATACCCGCATAAAATCGGATGTTCTCACGTACTGTGAGATCTTCATACAACGAAAACTTTTGGCTCATGTAACCTATGTTCCGCTTAATTTCTTCTGTTTGTTTATATATATCAAATCCTGCAACAGAAGCCTTACCTGACGTAGGCATTGAAAGCCCGCACAACATGCGCATGGCGGTTGTTTTACCTGCACCATTGGCACCCAAAAAACCAAAGATCTCACCCTTTCCTACTTGGAAAGAAATACTATCGACAGCAGTAAAATCACCAAATCGCTTGGTTAAACCTTCTACAGATATGATCGTATCGTTATTCATTTGTTTTCATTAGATCCATAAAACAATCTTCTATACCTGGTGTAACAGGAAACATCTCAACACCTGATGCCCCAAAATAAGATGCAACAGGCGGAACACCTGCCTCATCATGGAATACGACATGATGGTATTCACCAAATGGATAAGCATCTTTGACTTCCTTGAAAGTCTTCAGTTCATTAAGCAGTTGTAGCATCCTGCTTCCTTTTGCAGCATATAAGGGTTGTTTAAAATTACCGATCACACCTGCAGGTGTATTAATAGATAGCAACTTTCCTTCCTGTAGTAATGCGATCCTGTCACATAGATTGGCTTCATCCATGTAAGGGGTGGAAACAAGGATGGTGATTCCACTCCGCTTAAGATTTTGCAACATGTCCCAGAACTCTTTTCTGGATACAGCATCCACACCCGTCGTGGGCTCGTCCAGGAATAATACAGATGGACGGTGGATCAGCGCACAACTTAACGCCAACTTCTGTTTCATGCCTCCCGACAATTTACCTGCCCGGCGGTCTTTGAATGGCTCGATCTGGGAATAAATATCTTTGATCAATGCATAGTTTTCTCTAATAGTCGTATTAAATGTTGTTGCAAAAAATTCCAGGTTCTCTTCAACTGTTAGATCCTGGTAAAGTGAAAACCTTCCGGGCATATAACCTACCCTTTGCCTGATTGCCTTAAAATCTTTAACGACGTCATATTCATCAATAGTAGCCTTACCACTGTCTGCCAATAATAAGGTAGTGAGGATCCGGAAGAGCGATGTCTTACCTGCACCATCTGGACCGATGATACCAAAAAGTTCCCCTCTATCCACTTCAAAAGAAATGCCTTTCAAAGCCTCTACTAGGTCCTTTTTACTTCCATAAGACTTGACCACGTTTTCAACGACTACAGCTTTCATTTAAATAGATTTTAGCTGAAGGAAATGCAGGTTAATGAAATCGTACCTCTCCATACATTCCAATCTTTAAAAACCCGTCATTCTTTACTTTAACCTTAATGGCATACACCAGGTTAGCTCTTTCCTCTTTGGTCTGTATAGTTTTTGGAGTGAATTCTGCCTTATCTGATATCCAGGTAATGGTGCCCATATAGGTCTTGTAATCATCCGCGCCATTGTCCACAAATACTTTTAACTGCTCACCTAATCTTACCTGTGAAAACTGGCCACCCGTTATGTAAGCTCTTAATGTCAAAGTGGATAGGTCTGCTATCTTGTATAAGGCCTTTCCTGAAGCAGTCATTTCTCCCGCTTCCGCATATTTGGCAAGCACAGTTCCATTCACAGGATTGATAATATTTGCATCATGAATTTGCTGATCTAATTGTTTCACTCTTTTTTCCAAAGGCTCTTGTTCACTTAAAATGCTACGGTTCTGAGTGCTGCTATTAGTGCGTTGCACTTCGATCTCACTGCGCGTTACCGCCATCTGCTTACGTACAACATCTATTTGAGAATTGATATCGTCCAGTTGTTTACCGGTAGCAGCATCAGACTTGATCAGATTTTCAAGACGCGCCCTTTCATGCAACAAATTATCCAGTTGGGCTTGTTGCACAGTTATCTGATCCTGTAGCTTCTGAACTTGTGGAGCCACATCAACGGTCTTCTCTCTTAACGCGGCAATACTGGCCTGAACCTGTTCCTTCTGCAACTCTATGTTTTCTGCATCAATGATACCAACAACTGCATTTTGCTTTAGTATGGTTCCTTCGTCAACAGAAAGAGATTCTATCTTGCCGGTAGCTTCTGCCGAAACAATCACTTCATCTGCTTCGAAAGAACCCGTGGCATCAAATACTTCATTGTTTCGATGACATGCCATCAGGAGGAACATGATAACTACTGAATATCCTGAACTTTTCATAAAAGATTTTTATGTTATTGATCACCAAGTATGATCTGGTAATTGATTTGTGCTTGCAACAATTGCATTTCGTGCAGTATTAAATTTTGCCTGGCTGAATCTTCCTCATTTACCTCCTTTAAATAGTCGTTTGCAGTTATGACCCTGTTTTCCAACTGGGCCTTAGCTGCTTCTTTAACACTTTCCCGTAATGCAATGATTTCCTTATCTGTAGCGATCAACTGGCTCCACTTCATAATTTCTGCAGCCTGCTGTTTTAATTGCATATTCGTGTTCAGCAGGAATACTTCCTTTTGTACATCCACAGACTTTTGATTGACGTCATACAACTTTTTCTCCCTTTTAGCTGTATATAGGTCACTTAGCGACCAGTTCATGCGTAAGCCAACAATAAAGTAGGGTTCAAATTCATTCTTAAACAAATTGAGAACTGGACGGCCATACCCTCCTTGCACAAATGCCGAAGTGCGCGGACGATTCCTGGCATCAACCAATTTTTTCTGCTGCTGAAATAAATTAGACTGTCCGTTATAAAGGTTTAATTCAGGTCGCTTAATCTCACTGCCTGAAACAGCAGGATTTCCGGGTAAAATAAAGACCGTTGTCTCAGGCAGATCCTGGTTCAGGAAAAGCCCCAAAACATCAATCAAACCCTTTCGTGCTGCCTTTAATTCAATCAACCGCTGGTCCGTGCTCAGTACCTCAGCTTTCAGCACATTTAAATTGGAACGCAATACCAGCCCATTGGCCACTTGTGCCTCAACCGTCCTTTCTCCTCCTTGCAGATCTTTTTTTACCAGCTCCACCTGTTTCATTTGTTCCTCTAACAGCATGACTCCTAAGTACAATTGAGTAATCCGTTGCCGTAGTTGATATAATTCAACTTCAATTTGGCCTTCCTCAACGGTTGCATTTAACTGTTGCAAGGTCTTCTGTTGTTTGATCTCCCCCCCATCATATAGAACCTGGCTAACGTCTGTAAATAGTTTGTATTGGTCTTTAGAAGGCACTTCAATTTTTATTGCAGGATTATTAATATTTACAGCAGTTACAGACGATTGGTAAGTGGCTTGCCCGTAAACGACAATTTGAGGCCAATATCCCCTGCTCAAATTTTGTATAGTTAAATCAGCAGTTTGCTTGATCAGCCCCTTCTGCTTCGTCAGTGGGTATTGCTCTCTGGCCCGTTGATATGCCGATTCTAATGTAAGGGATTGAGTAGAGGCATTGAGTGATACAAAGGTTGCCAGGAAGAATAATAGGTTTTTAACTGCCTTATTGAACCACTTAGTTAAAACCCGCATAATTAATTTTTTAGTTCTTTATTGAATGAATGATAAACTGGGGCACAGACTTCTTGCGATCTTCCAGCATTGCACGGAATTCCGTTTGATTCATTCCGGAAACCCATTGGATAATAGGTTTAGCCAAAAAAGGAAAAACGCATAATGCCATAGTATTGATGATCAGTTGTAATGGATGAACCTGTTTAATTTCCTGTTTCTTCACTGCGTTGTTAATTTGAGTGATAAACTTGTCCAATTGTGGTTTTTCATTGCCAAATAGTTTTTTTACGAAACCCTCTGGCTGTTTATTCATCTCATTGATCACAAAAAGAGGTATAAACGGATTCTTCAATACATTGTCTATATACTCCTTGCAAAAGGCTTCAATCTTCTCGTTTATCGATAGCTCCGAATTGAAAATATCATTGATGCGCGGCAGAAATCGTTGTGCAATCTGGGCAAAGATGGTTTCAAACAATTTATCCTTACTCCGGAAATAATAGTGTAGCAACGCCTTGTTAATGCCCGCCTCATCTGCTATGTCCTGCATCCTGGCCCCAGCCATACCCTTGGTTATAAACACCTTCTTGGCCGCTTCCAGTATCTTCTCTTCCGTACTACAATCTTTACCATTTTTAACCATAATGTTTAACCATTTGGTTAACAAAATTAGAACATTATTTAAGTGTATAAAATAATTATGTTCTCCACCAAATCAGTAACTTAATGAATGAAAAAGTTTATAGCTCTTCTTTTTTTGCCGCTACTTGCTTTATCTTCCAATGCCTGTTCTACTTTTTTATTGGCCAGGGATGGTAAATATTATTTTGGCCGTAATTATGATTGGGTCAGTGGCAATGGTATAGTGATGGTCAATGCGAGGGCAGTAAGAAAAACATCTTATAACCCGGATGGCGGAAAAGCAACCTCCTGGATATCCAAATATGGAAGCATCAGTTTTAACCAGTTCGGCAAAGACTTTCCTCATGGTGGGATGAATGAAAAAGGACTGGTTGTGGAATTAATGTGGCTCGTTGAAACAAAATACCCAAATACAGATGCCAGGTCTGAAATAAATGAGTTGCAATGGATTCAATACCAGCTGGACAATTGTGCTACTATTGATGAAGTGATTGCCACGGATAAAGTAATCCGCATCGGCAGAAATAATGCTGCTCCACTGCACTTCCTGGTTGCAGATGAAAATGGAAGAGCTGCAACAATTGAATTCATAAATGGGAAAATGGTTGCACATAAAGGAGATAAATTGCCCTATCCGGTGTTAACCAATACTATTTATGAAGATGCAGTGAGCAGGTTGAAAAATAAACCCGTCAACCAATGGACAAGCTTCGGTGACAATTCAGTTGATCGTTTCGCATCAGCATGCCAAATGATCCAACAATTTCAGCAGACAAATAATAATACAGATCCGGTAGATTATTCCTTTTCAATTTTAAACAAAGTTGCCCAGGGTGATTATACTAAGTGGAGTATTGTATATGATATATCCGGTCGACAGGTTCATTTTGTCACTAACGGTAACCAACACCGGAAAAGCTTTTCTCTTGATGACTTTGATTTCTCTTGTAATAAAGCCCCATTAGCTTTAGCTATGGGAAGTAGTGCCACCGGCCCGGTATCTAAATATTTTTCACCTCTTACTTTCAGTCAGAATAAAGCCGTTATTGAAAGATCCGCCTTGGAAAGTAAGACCCATGTTCAGCTATCTGCTCCTACAATTGCAGGTATTGCTGATTACTACAATAGTGTGCTGTGTCTAAACTAAGAGGAAAAACACCATTTTAAAATAGGGATGCCTGGACAGGCTGAATGCTGACATCTACCGTTTCCATCCTAAATGAAGCCGTTTTTGTACCCGTTATCGTATAAACTGGAGTTTCATTATAACGGGAAGCAACAATGATCTCTGTGTCATGAGCATGAGTGTTGAATAATTCCTGCACCAGCTCGGGACAATTATTCTCCTTTGACAGGTGGGAAAGAACCAGGTGACTCATATATGCAGGCCTTTGGGCCAAAAAGAACTGAAGCGCTTGTCTGTTGGAAAGATGCCCTTTACCCCCGCGAATGCGGTTTTTCAAATAAATAGGATAAGACCCTTTATCCAACATGCCCTCATCATAATTTGCCTCCAAAAATGCAGCATGACACCCCCTAAAATAAGTAGCCAGGTTTTCACAGGGTGAACCAATATCAGTAAATACGCCCACATTAAGCCCATTATAGTTGACCACAAAACTATGAGGCTCTATAGCATCATGCAATTTTGGAAAGGTTGTCACAAGAAGTTCACCTACTGCTATGGATTCATGTCCTTTGAAATAGTGGATCAAATGCGTTTCAATATGAAATCTGCATTGCCCGAATGTTTCTTTAGTGAAATATACAGGCAGGTTATATTTTTTAGCAAGCACTGGTATGCCACGAATGTGGTCAGAATGTTCATGCGATACAAAAATCGCCCTGACCTTTTTCATGGAGAGCCCAAGGCGCAGCATGCGCTTTTCTGTTTCGCGACAAGAAATACCCGCGTCCACAAGCACTGCATCGTGTTCGTTTCCAACGTAATAGCAATTTCCGTTACTCCCGGAGTTCAAAGATGTTATAAAAAGGGCCATGGACTTGCAAAGAAAATAGTTTTATGCGAAATTCCACCTTTGCATTTCTCCGCATGCTCACCTTATATTAAATATTTAATATATTCATCCTTTCTAAATAAGGTCCCAACTCGTCAGTACTTTCAAAACTCCGGCTCCTTAAAATTTCATCACTATGTTTATCGAAAAATACTTCCACATAAAAATGATCCAGCTGGAATAGTAAGATACACGTATCATCAATATCTCTGTCTGTAAGGCATACCCCATTCAATAACAAGTTCCTGTATTGAATATGTTGATTTAGAGAATTAAAATGTTGAAGCGTCATAAACAATGGTTTGGACTAATGAAATTCACAAAGCAAGTGCCAATACCTTAATGAAGAGTATATAGGGAGGCCACCAAATTGAATCAATTAGATGCCTCGGAAGCCTTTGCATAACTTTCATATTTATCTTTACTCGCGTGAAACCAAAGACATGGATGTAAAAAACAATATATTAGAGACCATCGGAAATACACCCTTAGTTCGACTGAATAAGATTACTAAAGACCTGCCCTGCGATGTTTATGCTAAAGTGGAATATTTCAATCCTGGTAACTCCATCAAAGATCGAATGGCGGTAAAAATGCTGGAAGTTGCAGAAAAGGATGGAAAACTAAAGCCAGGCGGAACCATCATTGAATGCACTTCCGGCAATACAGGCATGGGATTGGCAATGGCTGCCGTTGTAAAAGGCTATAAATGCATTTTCACCACTACAGATAAACAATCTCAATCAAAAACAGACATTTTACGTGCATTGGGTGCTGAAGTTATTATTTGTCCAACAAATGTAGAACCCGAAGACCCACACAGTTATTACTCTGTCGCTGCAAGACTGGAAAAAGAAATTCCGAATTCCTTCCTCATGAACCAGTATGATAACCTTGCAAATAGACAGGCGCATTATGAAAGCACTGGACCAGAGATATGGAACCAAACAGATGGTAAGATCACCCACCTAGTTGTCACTGCAGGAACAGGCGGCACTGTTACGGGCACAGCAATGTACCTGAAAGAAAAAAATCCTGATATCCAAATATGGGCTATTGATGTCTATGGTTCATTATTAACGAAATATTTCCGCACTGGTGAAGTAGACCTGAACGAAGTACACCCTTACGTTTCTGAGGGCTTTGGTGAAGACTTTGTTCCTCAGAATTATGACATGAGCGTTATTGACCATTTCGAACAGGTTACTGATAAAGACGGTGCGGTCATGACACGTAAACTGGCACGCGAAGAAGCCCTTTTTTGCGGTTACAGTGCCGGAAGTTGTATTCAGGGTTTACTGCAACTAAAAAGTAAGCTAAAGAAAGGTGATTTGGTTGTGTGCATATTACACGATCATGGCAGCCGGTATGTTGCTAAAGTATATAATGACCAATGGATGGCTGAACGTGGCTATCTGGAAGTAAAGACATTCAAAGACATTGTAAGCGCACGGGGATTGCAACGCACGATAACAATAAGTAGTGACCAAACAGTCGCTGAAGCTGTGAATATGATGAAGCAGTTTGACATTGAACATATTCCCGTAACCGAAAATGATGAACTAATCGGTGCCATTAGTGAAAATGGACTGTTTCAAAAAGTTTTTGATAATCCGGATATCAGGAATGAGAAAGTGAAAAATATATTAGAGCGTTCCTTTCCAATTGTATCTTATGATACAACCCTGGAAAAACTTAGAACCTTGATCAATAAAGAAAATGGCGCGGTACTCGCAAAGGATGAAACAGGCACTTTCCAAATTGTAACCAAATACGACATCATTCAAACTCTTGCTTAAACCAAAAACTATCCTTCAACCAGGCTTTTCTGGTACTGGTACTATTTGATGAAATTCAATCAGACTCAAAAAAAGAATCAATTATCTTCGCAATCGTAAAAAATAAAGAAATCAATTCTTTACGATTGTTAATCACTAAATTTTTCTATTAACATGAAAAAATACCGATCCGGTGTTTTATTTGGCGAAGAGTTGGAAGCGCTCTATAAAGATGCCAAAGAAAATGGGTTTGCACTCCCAGCAGTAAATACCATTGGCACCAATACGATTAACGCTACCCTGGAAACTGCAGCCAAAGTAAACTCTCCAGTAATTATTCAGTTCTCCAATGGCGGAGCACAATTCATTGCTGGTAAGGGTATGCCTAATGACCATCTGCAGGGCAATATTGCCGGCGGTATATCCGGAGCTTTACACATTCATAATGTTGCTAAATATTATGGCGTCCCTGTGGTGCTGCACACCGACCATGCTGCCAAAAAGTGGCTCCCCTGGATAAGTGGTCTGATCGATGCCGGGCAACAATTCTTTAAAGAAAAAGGACAGCCTTTGTTCTCTTCTCATATGTTGGACCTGTCAGAAGAACCCATTGAAGAAAACATTGAAACTTCAGTAGAATTCTATAAGCGCATGGCTCCAATGGGTATGGGTATTGAAATCGAACTGGGTGTGACTGGAGGTGAAGAAGATGGTGTGGATAATACGGGGATTGAGAACGAAAGACTATACACCCAACCGAAAGAAGTGGCTTATGCTTATGAGCACTTAAAGCAGGTAGGTAATCTCTTTACCATTGCTGCTGCTTTTGGTAACGTACATGGTGTGTACAGCCCGGGTAATGTGACGCTGAGACCTGATATCTTAAAAAATAGCCAGGAGTATATCAAACAGCACTTTGGAACTAGTGAAAAGCCTGTGTTCTTTGTATTCCATGGTGGCAGCGGCTCTCCTCAGCATCAGATTAGGGAAGCAATTAGCTACGGTGCTATCAAAATGAACATCGACACTGATTTACAATGGGCTTTCTGGGAAGGTATTTTGAACAACTATAAAAAGTATGAAGACTTCCTGCAAGGACAATTGGGTAATCCTGAAGGTGTTGACAAGCCAAACAAGAAACACTACGATCCCCGCATTTGGCTGCGCAAAGGTGAAGAGAACTTCGTAAAACGCCTGGAAGTTGCTTTTGAAGACCTGAACTGCGTCAACAGAAATGCCTGATATTTAAATATTTTTCATAAAAAAACCGCTCACCTCGAGCGGTTTTTTTATGAATAGAATCGTTTATTGCTCGTCAATATTTCTTCCGTTTCACGATATTTTTATCTTTGGATATCATTTTATCTTTCTTAACCTTAACCAAGTATGACAACAACAAGAACTATTGAACTTTTAGGTGAAAATGCAGAACACCTATTGCAACACACCTGCCGTACCATCCCGAAAGAAGACCTTCATCTACCTTCTCCAACACATGTTGATGACATTTGGATCAACAGTAATCGCAACAACCAGGTGCTACGCTCATTCCAAAGTATTTTGAACCATGGCCGCCTGTCTGGCACAGGTTATTGTAGCATTTTTCCGGTAGACCAGGGTATTGAACATAGCGGAGGATCTGCCTTTGCTCCTAACCCAATATATTTCGATCCGGAAAATATCATCAAATTGGCCATAGAAGGGGGTTGTAATGCGGTAGCTTCAACCTATGGAGTTTTGGGTATTATGAGCCGGAAGTATGCTCATAAAATTCCATTTGTGGTAAAGATCAACCACAATGAATTTCTAAGTTATCCCAATCGGTATGACCAAACACTTTTTGGGACAATAAAAAGTGCATGGAATATGGGCGCTGCCTCCATCGGTGCTACAATTTACTGGGGCGCACCAGAGAGTGCACGTCAGTTGAAAGAAATAGCTGAAGCTTTTGAATATGCTCATGAATTGGGAATGGTCACCATATTATGGTGTTATACCCGTAATAACGCATTCAAGGTGGATGGAGTCGATTACCATACTTCTGCCGACTTAACAGGACAGGCAAACCATTTAGGTGTAACCCTTCAGGCTGACATTATCAAGCAAAAGATTCCTACAAACAACGGGGGGTACTTGGCCACCAAACACGGTAAAACACACAAACTGGTATATGAGAAACTGACTTCTGACCATCCCATTGATCTGTGCCGTTACCAGGTATTAAACTGCTACAGCGGTAGAGTCGGTCTGATCAATAGTGGTGGGGAAAGTAAAGGCGCCAGTGATTTACAGGATGCCGTACAAACTGCTGTCATTAACAAACGCGCTGGTGGCATGGGTTTGATACTGGGACGCAAAGCCTTCCAAAGACCTTTTAATGAGGGAGTTGAAATGCTCCAAGCTATTCAGGATGTTTACCTTGACGAAAGCATTACCATTGCATAAATTCACCAAAATCATCAATCATGCTTGCTACTCGCCGCCATTTTATTAAAAATGTCACTGCACTCGCTACTGGTATCACAATTGCCCCACATTTACTTTCAAAGGAGTTATATAAGAACTCTTTTGAAATTTCCTTGGCCGAATGGTCTTTGCACAGGGCATTACAGGGCAACAAAATGTCAAACCTCGACTTCCCGGAGGTTGCAAAAAAACAATTTGGAATAAGTACAGTCGAATATGTCAATCAATTTTTTAAAGACAAGGCAAAGGACAATAATTACTTAAACCAATTGCTGCAGCGTTGTAAAGACAATGGGGTAAAAAACCACCTGATTATGATTGATGGAGAGGGCGACTTAGGTGAAACAGAAAGCGGTAAACGGGCACAGGCAATTGAGAACCATTACAAATGGGTGGATGCTGCTAAATACCTGGGCTGTGCTACTATTCGGGTCAATGCCTACGGCGTAGGTTCCAGGGAAGAAGTACAAAAAGCTGCTATTGAGAGTTTAAGCAGACTTGGTGAATATGGCGAAAAAGTCGGCATCAACATTATTGTGGAAAATCATGGGAGTTATAGCTCTGATGGCCAATGGCTGGCTTCAGTCATGAAAGCTGTGAATAAAAAGAATGTAGGCACACTTCCGGACTTTGGCAATTTCTGTGTGAAACGTGAAACTGGCGCATTGTATACAGGCAAATGTATTGAAGAGTATGATCGGTACAAGGGCGTGCAGGAAATGTTGCCCTATGCAAAAGGAAATAGCGCAAAAACCCACGACTTCGACGCCAACGGTAATTGTATTGAAACAGATTATACCAGGATGTTGCAAATCATTAAAGCCGCTGGATTCAATGGTTACATTGGTATCGAATACGAAGGTGCTCAATTAAGTGAAGAAGAAGGCATCCGCAAAACAAAAGCATTGTTGGAAAAAGTAGCAGCAACGATTGGTTACGGTATAAGAAATAAGGGTGCATAATATCACCCTTTCATTTTCGTCCAAATCCACGTTTAAATACTCGGCTTACTCGGAAATTTTAACTGTGCATCTTTTAAATCATTGATCACCATTTCCTGGAGCTTCAATTTGACGTTTAAAAATTCATTTGCAGGCACCCATAAATTGATCATAACCTTATAACCATCCAGCTCTACAGTCGAAACCCCAAATCTCGGGTTAGGATCTTTCAGGATAGCATCAATTTCATCTATCCTCTTTTGAATAATCGGTTTCACCGCATCGAATGAAATACCAAATCCAAACTTCATCTCTATATCTAATCGCCTCTTCCCTTCACGGCTTAAGTTTACGATCACCTCGTTCGACAATTTGCTGTTGGGTATAACAACTGTTGTATTGGTATGTGTCCTGATTATAGTAAAAAATATCTGGATAGAACTTACTATTCCCTCATGGCCTTGGGCAATAATGCTGTCGCCCACTTCAAATGGTTTTAGCAATAGGATCAATACGCCACTGGCAAAATTTTGTAGTGTGCCTGAAAGAGCAAGACCTGCAGCTACACCAAGTGCACCAATAATGGTAGTGAAAATGGAAAGCTGCAAACCTATCACCTGGATCATCGTAATAACCAGCAAAATATTCAATGCAGTGACCGTAAGACTTACCAGGAAAGGCTGTAATGATGCGTCGAAATTACGCCTGAGCATATGCCTTGAAAGAGCCCCCTTCAATATTCTGATGAGCCATAAACCTATAAAAAATACAACTATGGCGATGATCAACCTGGGACCAACATTCAGTATCCAACCATAAGCTTTGTCATAAAATTTTTCCCAATTCATAAAGGCTAAAATAAAACATCAAATTTCATTGAGACATAAAATTTATGTAAATCTTTCAATCTCTTTTGGATAGGATAGACAAAATTATGGGCGCTCCCAATTGAAGCGCCCATAATTTTGTTCAATATGCATCATCAGCATTGATGATGCAGCGACCCTTTCCTCAACCCTGGTTAGAAAATTTAGTACATTAATTGAAACTCAGAACAGCACCCACCTTCATATCAATTTGGTTAATACGGCTGTTTAAAACTTTGGATACATGATGTTCATGTAGCTCATTGGTCGTAACATTCACAAATCTGACATTAAAATCCTTGGCATTTTGTCCTGTTCCATCAGTATGCTCATGTTCCAGATGTTTAACATTCAGGTATTCTACATTACCACCAGTTAGATAATTAACAGAAAAATCAAACCAAAGCCTGTTTGATTTACTTTTCTTGAAGATACTATTAGCATTCATCCTTGCACCCGCACCACCACCTGCAGACCAGGTAGCATCCTTAAATACATTCTTATTTTCTAGTGGCCGACAGTTACCCGACTCATTAGGATCAGGAATATAGATCTTTGTATAGAACTTACTCACCCCTGTTTTGACAGTGACATAAGGAATAAGGCCACCTTTTGACAAAAGATCATATGCAGCCACAAGGTGCCCATTAAATACATTACTGCTGAAATTCACCTTCACATCAGTGGTGGAACCATCCCTGAATACATAATGCTGATCCTCTTTCTTATGTGCATAAGTTCCCCAGCCAAACTGTACTCCAGTGCGCAGTTTTGGGGCACTATGAAACTTATATAAAACATCAAAGACAGCACTATGGGTAAGATTGATATTTTCTGCCAAACGGCCTACTGGAATGGCCATTGAATAACTATACCCTGTTTGAATTTGAGAATAGGAAATAATGCCTGTAAATACAGGTAATAGAAGAATTAAAATTCGTTTCATAAACTGGCTTTGTTGGTTAAGGGAATATATAATAGACAACTACAAACTTTCTATGCTTCCAAGAAATTGTTAAAGAAGTTAACTGCACAGTATTAATGAAGAACGAACTCCTGGTTCTATATAATCAAAGCCAAATTTCTTGTGCATAAACAGAACTCAAAGTTCCAAATAATTAAGCAATTATGGTATATATTTTATAATTGTTGTCAAATGTCTGATATTTCAATTCTAAGCAAAACAAGGTAAATGATTTGGTTACATAGGCCCATATGAAATGAAAATATAAAACACTTGTACATAATGTAGCCGCAATCTGGCTCAACCATATAACAAACACTATTTCCTTTGTGCCTACCTTCAGATCCACCGCACCCCAACACTTGCCCCCTTTATCCAACTTCATCTCCACTCCATTTTCACTTCCAAGGACCACCGTTTTAATGTTATTTTTTCTATGCTACATTTTACATTGTCTTGTCCTGAAATAGGTTGACACTATTAAACTGTCAACTATGCAACAACAAGGCAACAAAGGCAGACGGGGCCGCAGGTCCCTCTATGATCAGGCCTTTATGCGGGTGGTGGCCCGAGAATACCAGACCTCGGATTTAAGTATGAAGCAACTGGCCCTGAAGTATGGTCTAGGCCACACCCAACTCAAAAAGTGGATTGCCAGATTTTCTTTGGAACTTAGCGCAGAAGCCTTAACCCTTCCCCTCATGACCCCAGAAGAACAAAAGACCCTGGAGGCCCTCCAAAAACAAAACCAGGAGTTGCTCAAAGGCCTGCAACTGGCCCAGTTAAAGATCAGTGGATTGGAACTGATGATCGACCAGGCAGAGCAGGAGCTCAATGTGGATATCAGAAAAAAACCTGGCACCAAACAGTCGAAGGCCTGAAGCAGTATTATCCCCATTATGGCTTGAAGGTAATCTGCGGACTGTTTGGTAAAACCAGACAGGCTTATTACAAGGCAAAGAGGGCAGCAGAACAACTGGTGCTACAGCAGGCCCTTATCATTAAAGCCGTGGAGGAGATCAGAAGCTCCATGCCCAGAGTCGGTACCCGCAAACTCAAGTATTTGCTGGAAAGTGTGCTCCCCCAGCATGGCATCCAGATCGGCCGCGACCAACTCTTTGATTTGCTGCGGGACCAGGGCCTGCTGGTGCGCAGGCCCAGGAAAAGAAAGGTGATCACCACCCACTCGGATCATCCTTTCAAGAAGTATCCCAACTTGACCGACTCCCTGGAACTGAGGGGAGCTAATCAACTCTGGGTCAGTGACATCACCTATGTGGAAGTGAAAGAAGGCTTTGCTTACTTAAGCCTCATTACCGATGCCTACTCCAGAAAGGTCGTGGGCTTTGAGCTTCACCCCACGCTTTCAGCACAAGGTCCATTGCTGGCTCTTCACATGGCCCTAAGAGAAAGTGGATGGCAGCAGAAAGGCACCTTGATTCATCACTCCGACCGGGGGCTGCAGTATTGCTGTAAAGCCTACACGCAGTTATTGGAGCAAGCAGGGGTGAGTATATCCATGAGCAGGAAAGGAGATCCTTATGAAAATGCACTGGCAGAAAGGATGAATGGCATTTTAAAATCAGAGTTTTTATTGAATCGTATTTTTCAAAGCTATGAGCAGGCGCAACAGGCAGTGCAGCGGGCCATTGCCACCTATAACAGCCGATGGCCCCATGGCAGCCTGTACTTTTTAACCCCTGAGCAGGCCCATGGAACAGAGGGGGGCATCTTGCAGAAAAAATGGAAAAGCAAACCACTAGAAGCAAAGGTTTTTTGAGGCATAGGACCGAATGCGTATGTAGAAAACAATACCAGCCACCCTGAAGGAAGCTGGTACCCACTAGCGAGCTACGCTATCGGATCAAGTTATTCCTTCTACAGTTGCTCCTCAGCAGAGCTGTAGTCCGCTTCACTTGATGCTGTAAAGTTAAGTAGGTAATTTTAGTAGAGCTATGCGTTATACAAGATCAAGAAGTTGCCCGTAAACTAAATACAGGATCAAAAAAAATGATGACAACTCAAAACAGGATTATCTAACCACAAGTGTCAACCTAATTCAGGACGACACACTTTCCTATCCCCATCTTATAGGGACCTTATAGAGACTTTATAGAGACCTTATAGAGACATTATAGAGATTCTGTGTTAAAAGTCAAGAGATTTTTACTTTAATTTTGTGTTTTAGGCGGCTGTATGCCAGCCTGTTTAGG
>NZ_JAOTIF010000033.1 GCF_025628885.1 Paraflavisolibacter caeni
AGGGGAGGTAAAATCTCTATAACAGTATACCCTCAGGGGTTACTTAGACCTAAATTGTACGCTCACCCTTTTTCACTGATGGACTCAAAACTACCCAGACCTTCCCGACTCCTCTCAAAAAATACTGCTTCAAAAAACAAACATAGGAGACCTTACTGCGGTGTAACTCCATAGAAACTCCCTGTCTACTCTTATTATACCCCGTATCAACTGCCTCCCAACTCCCTGACTGCTCCACCCCAATAAACTCCAAACCTCAAACTCCAAATCCAAGTCCAGACAATCCAATAGTTAATTACACGCCGCCAGTAAATTCTTCAATTCAAAATCACAGTTTAATTATTCATATCCTCATATTACTTTTAAGTAACCAAAAACCTTTAATCATGAAAATAGGTATCCTCGGCACTGGCATGGTGGGCGAAACCATTGCATCAGCCCTTTTAGACAAAAATCATGACGTTATGATCGGCAGCAGGACTGCAACAAATGAAAAGGTGGCGGAATTGGTTAAAAAAAACAGCAAGCATGCGTCCCAGGGAACTTTTAATGATGCAGCAGCATATGGAGATATTGTTTTCATTTGCCTGAACGGCGAACACGCTCTTGATGTGATCAGAAGCCTTGACGAATTCAACACGGCTAATAAAATCTTTGTCGACATCACTAATCCACTCGACTTTACCCATGGTATGCCGCCAAGGCTTATCAACGGCTTGAGTAACAACAACTCCCTGGGTGAAGAGATCCAAAGACTCTTACCCAATGCTTATGTGATAAAAGCGCTCAATACAGTAAACCACAAACTAATGGTTGATGCACGACAGGTCAATAATGGCGACCACAATCTATTTGTTTGTGGCAACAATGCTGATATTAAAAATAAAATGATGCACTTCTTTGTAGATAACTTCCATTGGAGACCAGAACGCCTGATTGATCTTGGCGGCATTGAAATGGCACGCTGCACCGAAGCCTATGTTCCTTTTTGGGTTGCCATCTGGCAAGCCACAGGATCTCCGATGTTCAATTTAAAAGTGGTGCAGTGAGCACAATAAAGGCAGGTGATTGCATTTAACAATCATCTGCCTTTTATGAATCATTTTTCTCTTAATTGAACAGATATTCTTCGGTCGACACGCCTTTCTTCATCAGGAGCGGAGGCTGGCACTTTTGCAAACTCAGACCCATATCCCTCAGCACCTATCAATTGAGATTGCTGAACACCTCCTGCCTTCAGAGCGTTTAAGACAGTCTCTGCCCTATCCTGGCTCAGCTTTTTGTTGGCAGCATCGTCGCCTGTCTTATCTGTATAGCCACCAATCTTGATCTTAGCTTTCGGATAAGCGTTCATAATCATAACAATGTTGGAAATCTGCGCCTGGCTTTGAGCTGTAAGTTGCGCACTACCTGTTTCAAAATTGATATTGTCAAAATCAAACCATTGGTCTTTACCAGCCATGCATGTTGCATCATTCAAGCATGTTACCAGCCTATCTTCTATTCCTCCCTTGTAAGCATTAATTTCAGTATTATCTGCCAGCCGCACTTTCATTGATTCCCTTTCGACAGCTGCTGCAGCAGATTCTGCCGGCGTCATAGGAGCTTCAGAAACGGTATCTGTAACTGGGGTGGCAGCCACCTCCTTTTCTTTATTGTCACTCCGGCCCAGGAAGTACCAAAGCAAGCCAACAGCCCCTAAAATAAGAATCAAAGGAAGTACCCAATTGGTTCGAGGAGGAGCAGCACTTGCCATAGCTCTACGGGCAGTGGCAGTTGCAGTAGTTACATTTTCATGCACCCTTTCTGTGCTACCTAACCATCTATCTATTCCAAGGTTTAAGCCATCTGGTAAAGCTCCCAAAACTGACGCTTTCTGGCTGGAAAGAAAGGAAGTAAGACCACTTGCCGATAAATTACTATCCAGTGCATGCTTCCCAATAACGCCAAGACCTACAGGCGCCAACATTCCTAATAAAGAATTTGCAGAGGCTGATTTGATACCTGCAAACCTAGCCAGGACATCTTCAATTGAGCTTAATCTGGTGCCAAATAAATTATTAACCCATTCTATCCCTTTCGAGAGTACAGAACCAGTATCGGAGAAATTACTAAGGTTATTGCTTGCCGCTTCCTTTGCATCTTGCAATAAAGAATCAGCATGACCGGTTTCAGCCATGTGAATAAATCCAGCCAGGATAGCCGGCACCGCACCTGATACAGCTTTACTGATACCAGCCTGGCTTTCCCCAAACTGTAAAGCTGCTTTATCAACGATTTCGGGCGTTATCAGGCTTTTAAATGAATCTATTAAATTAAAGGCCATAACAATTACTATTTAAAGGTGAAGAATATAATTTTTGTAATTGGGCCTGGATCAAGGGTTTATGACAAGACAATGCTTTGTTCCTGTATTTCTAAAGAAGCGTATCAAATGGAGTTTCTATAAAGCTACAATTTTAATTAGCAACCATTATTATAATACATGATATAAATTGACAGACAAATCATTGGATTAGCATTTGCCAGCTCTTACTGAAGATCGATTTAATTATTCTCTTGTGGCAGGAATTGGTTTAAACAAAGGATCATATCTGGATTGGGACAATTTGAAAGATATTTCTCTTTTTCAGAATAGCGGCAAACACCAGGGTAATCGCCTTTCATACCTTCTAAATCTTTAATGATCTGGAAATGGAGATGAGGAGGCCAGCTACCATTTTCCTGAGGTATACCGAATTCGGCAAACACCTCTCCCTTTTTAATCCTGGCGCCTTCCTGCAAATTTTTAATAGAAGCGAGACTCAGATGCCCATAAAGGGTATAAAAACTATATCCGTCCAACTGGTGAGTAAGAATAATTACAGCTCCATAATCGCCAAAAGATTCTCTAAAAGCAAAACTATGCACAAATCCATCCAAAGGTGCCATTACATGAGTACATGGCTTACCCCAGATGTCTATGCCCAAGTGGAAGCGACGAGGCTCAGACTGGCCTTGTGCAGAGCCAAATATTTCGCTCCGGCTATAAATTGTCCTGTACTCACCATACCCACCAATGCCAAATCGCGCATCTGCTTTTTCCAGCGTGGCATTAATGTAGTCGGTAAACTTGTTTGTATTGCCCAGCACATCTTCCGTTAATGCTCGATTTTCCTGTGTAAAGTGAAGCTGTACCAATTTATCCTTTCCAGGCTGAAGAGGAACAACCGGGTGAAAATATGCCCTGTTTTCAACCAATATTTGCTCAAGCATGGTCATTGTCATTGATCTTAAGCAAGGAAATCAACAAGTATTATTTCCTGTTGCTCAAAAAATACATATATCAATTTACTTCAAATATTGCAAAAACAGGGAAATGATCAGAAGAAAAACGCCCCTGCCAAGTTTGAGACAACGAAGCATGTTGTAATACTTTGAATCCATTACGAACGAAAATAAAGTCGATAGGCTCATCGTCTACTTCTTTAGGGCCAAAGCCATTAAAAGTTCCCGTAGGACCGTAATGGGGTTGACGGGACAACTTCTTAGTATCTGTCATGAAAAAAGGAGCCGTTGTATCTGTAATAATTTGGATAGGCGCTGAATGCGGTTGCGAATTAAAGTCGCCAGTTAAGATCACAGGTTGTTTGCCCGCTATATCTTTTATCTTCTGCAACAAGAGCCTGGCGCTTTCCTTACGGGCCTCCTGTCCTATGTGATCGAAATGGGTATTGAAAACGTACAACTTCTTCTTCGTTTTACGATCGATGAATTGTGCCCAGGTCACAATGCGGGTAATGGCGGCATCCCAACTTTTACTTCCCGGCACATTTGGCTGTTCGGAGAGCCAGAATGTTTCTGTCCGCAACAATTGCAGGCGTAAGGTATCGTAAAAAATAGCTGAATACTCCCCCTTTTGCTTGCCGTCATCTCTGCCAACACCTGCATACTTATAAGAGGGCAGCAAATTCTTCAGATCAACCATCTGGTTGTGTAAGGCTTCCTGAACGCCCACTATGTGTGACTGATGAAATAAGATTTGAGAAGCGACCTTCTCTTTCCGGTATGGCCAGGCATTAAGGCTATCAGCAGGAGTATTTAATCGAATATTAAAAGTCATCACGTGAAGGTTGTTCTGCGCAGACAGACTGATAAATACCAACAGGCAAAGGAGGGTATAAATAGTTTTCATTGGTGCAAACTACTTATAAAGCGGGATATCTTTCAGAGGACAATCCTGCTTCCTTAAACAGAATCCAAAAGAATAGGGAAGAGCACACTATATACGCTTTATCCCAGGACAGGCAGGATTGAATGGACAATTTCGTGTGTGATAAAAGGGTGACTGCTGTCTGAATATAGAGGGAGGCGAATGGAACGGGAAGGGTCAAAATCTGTTTCGTGCTTCAGGTATGCTGTAAGTATGCTTCAGGTGTGCTTCAGGTATGCGGAAGGCATGGTCGGTTAGATAAAGGGGATAGTAGGTCGTGGGGGTATGGTAGATACGCCTTAGGTAGGGGGTAGATACGGAGTGTATAGGGAGGATGTATGTAGCATGTACGGCTGATGTTTACTATAACTCTACTATAAGTTTACTATAACTTTACTGTAAGTTTCCTATAAGATTACTATAAGGCATATTAGGAATGACGAATGGAGGGAGGGAAGATGATAGATGATAGTTGGTAGATGATTGCTGGTAGAAGGGATTTGTGAATTCGGATTTCGGAATTTAGGGATTTGAGGTTTGGAGTGGAGAATTTGAGGTTTGGGGGATGTTGAAGTAATCAATTATTTGACGGATAGGGCAGAAACGTATAGGCTCGGGTATGGCTTAGATACGGAGTCGGTACGGGGTAGGTATGGAGTTAATATGGTGGAGCGACAAAGGATGATTGCCTCAAATTTTTCCCTTCCAGGTAATCTACGTGTCTTTTATCGCCGAGGCGGATGAATAGATTTAGTTTGGACTGCTTTTGCAACTGGTCTTCTTTTTTACAAAAGAAACCCAGGTGTTGATTGTAGAAATTTTGCGGCAAAATCAAGATTTTTTCAGTCCGGGCGGTGCTATCCATTTTTCTCCTAAAACACAGCTGTGTCAAGGCTTTTGAAGAAAAAAGCAGAAAAGAAATTATAAAACAAACGACAGTTTTCCCCATGGAATGATATTTACTTGTAAATTTACGGCTCGATTTTTGTGCAAAGGGCCGATTTTTTTGGCCACTAAAATGATTTCTGATGAGCCTTAACCAAAGTTTACAACAAAAGTTACTTCAAAAATTATCACCGCAACAAATTCAATTAATGAAATTGCTGCAGGTGCCTACCGCAAATTTGGAAGAACGCGTTAAAGAAGAACTGGAAGAGAACCCTGCTTTGGAACTCTCTGAAGAGGGTTTTGATGAAAATTATGAGGGAGAAATGAAGGACGAGTTTGCAGATCGTGAGGAAGATAATTATGATGAAAGCAGCAAGGATGAAGAAACCTATGATAATATAGATATATCCGATTATGTCCGGGAAGGAGATGATGACATTGCTGATTACAAATTAAGGGATGACAATTACGGGGAGCAGGAAGAAAAGCAAACCATGCCTTACAAAGTGGAAACCAGCTTTTACGAAGTACTGGAAGCACAATTGGGAATGCTGAATCTGGACGAAACGGAATACAGGATAGCTGAACAGATCATTGGCAGTATCGACGAAGATGGTTACCTGCGCCGTGAAACCTCGGCCATTGTGGACGACCTCGCTTTTCGCCAGAATATTTTTACCGATGAGGAGCATGTGGAACGCATCATTAAGCGAATTCAGTACTTTGACCCGTCGGGTGTGGCAGCAAGAAACCTGCAGGAATGCCTCTTGCTTCAGTTAATGCGCCAGAAGGAGGAAGGGAAGGATGTTGACATTGCCATTGCGGCTCTGACCAAGTACTTTGACGAGTTTACCAAAAAGCACTATGAAAAAATCCAGCGAGGACTGAACCTTACTGATGAAGAGCTGAAGGACGTGATGCACCAGATCACCCGCCTGAATCCTAAACCAGGAGGTCATGTAGGTGAAGTGAACAAAGCAGAAAGTTATGTGGTACCCGACTTTTTCATCACCAATACTGGTGGTAAACTGGAACTCACCCTAAATTCTAAAAACGCCCCCGAACTACGCATCAGCGAAGGCTACCGGGACATGTTGCGTGAATATGACCGAGGATCGAAGAAGGACCGGCGTCAGAAAGAAGCTGTTTTATTTATCAAGCAAAAGATAGATGCCGCTAAATGGTTCATTGATGCCATCAAGCAGCGTCAACATACGCTGATTAGTACGATGACAGCCATTATGAACCACCAGCACGACTTTTTCCTGACAGGTGATGAGACCATGCTAAGGCCGATGATCCTGAAAGACATAGCAGAAAAAACGGGTTTGGATATTTCCACCGTGAGCCGTGTAGCGAACAGCAAGTTTGTGCAGACAGAATTTGGTACTTACAGGTTAAAGTTCTTCTTCAGCGAATCGCTTACTACCGATTCTGGAGAAGAGGTGTCTACAAGGGAGGTAAAAAAGATACTGAGCGACCTGATTGAATATGAAAACAAGAAAAAACCTTTGAGTGACGAGCGTTTAACAGAGTTGCTTCAGGAAAAAGGCTATAATATTGCACGCCGAACCGTTGCCAAATACAGGGAGCAGTTGAATATCCCGGTGGCCAGGCTGCGCAAGGAGCTATAATTATGAACGTAATAGAACAAAAGCGACAGGTTTTACCTGCCACAAATATGTCTTATCATCCGGTTATAAGATTCATTGCCCGTGTTATATCAGTTATTTTTCACCCGCTTTTTATCCCGGTTTATGTATCCTGGTTCCTGATTTATATATACCAGATCTTTCCGGCATTCACAGGCTGGGATAAAAGTTTGTTGCTCATCCGCTTCCTGGTGATGTATGCACTCTTCCCCTTAGCTACCATCCTGTTGGCTAAAGCTTTGGGATTTGTTCAAACTATTTTTCTCAGGAACCAGAAAGACCGGATCATTCCTTACATAGCGTGTGGGTTGTACTATTTCTGGATGTGGTATGTTTTAAAGAACCAGCCACAGATCCCTACTGAAGTAGTCATGTTTAGCCTAGCCATTTTCCTCGCCTCCAGCATAGGATTGATATTGAATATCTACATGAAGGTAAGTATGCACGCATTAGCCGTTGGCGTGGCAGTAGCATTTATGTTGCTGCTGGGCTTTACGACTTATCTCAACCTCGGACCTTATATTTCCATCACCTTATTAATAGGCGGGCTTGTATGCACATCCAGGCTCATCAATTCGGACCATAACCCATGGGAAGTTTATTTTGGCTTTGCGGCTGGCGTTTTAGCACAGATCATAGCTTATTTGTTCGTTTAAAGCTAATTTGTAAATCTATAGGTAAAAATAAAAGCCCGGCCGAGAAATAAGGCCGGGCTTTTATTTTATTTTCTAGACCACTCAAAATCAGGAGTTTAAGATCCTGGAATTTTGAAGGTAATTAGGTGAGGGATGATAAATGAATAAAACGGTTCCATCTTTTATTGTATTGATCACTTTAGCAGCCTGCTCCTGAGGAACGGCCGGGCAACCAAAGCTACGTCCCATGCAGGGAGTATTCAGACGATGCGCTCCTATGTAATCTGCACCATGTACAACGATAGCTCTTTCTTCAGCCCTATTGTTGAACCCGGGCTCTTTGCCGTCCAGTTTTAGCGACAAACCATGCTTGCCGTTGTAAATGCCTTTTGTTACATAAAAGCCAAGGCTGCTTTGCAAAGACTCTGGCTTGTTAGAGAAATCTTTAGCATATTGCAAGCCTGTATTCCTTCCATGAGCAACATAAGTGTTCACTAAAACTTTGTAATTCTTTACATCGATGATATACATTCTTTTCTTGAAAGAAGATTGGCTGAAGTCAACTACTGTAATAATGTTGCTGTTTTTTACTGCACCGTTTTCCAGCAGGTACTCATATCCTTTGTAGGCGTACTGAAGTGCTTCCTGGGACAACCCTAATTCATTCAATTTAAGGCTATCGTATAGCAGAGCGCTTGCAGACTTTGCATTAACGGATGCTGTTTTGCCAGTTGTGGCAACTGTTTCAATATTTGTGAAAGCAGGTGTTTCTATTGAAGAATTTTTACTACCAGCTTGTAATGCGGGAACTATAGCCACGAAAGCCGTTAGAAATGCCAGGGCGATAAAAAGGTGGTTTCTCACTCTCATATGGTTTTAACATGAATATTGGAACGGCAAAGGTCATGGATTATTATGAGGGGAGGAAAAAATGAGCTGAATTAAAACAAAATATTAGTATTTAGGTTAAAGCATTGTGAATGGAGCGTGAGCGTTATTTTAATTTGGGGGTTTCGCGTTTTTTTACGAGGAATTCGGAAGAGTAGATCCGGAGGAGCAGGATAAACATGGAAATAAGTAAGGGGCCAAAAATAAGTCCTATAAAACCGAAGAGCTGAATCCCTACAATGACGCCCAATACGGTGATCATGGGGTGTATATTTCCAAATCTTTTGTTCAGAATAAAACGGAAGAGGTTATCGACAAGGCCAATTAATCCAAACCCCCAGAAAGCCATTGCAATTCCTCTACCAGTTTCACCTTGTACCAGCAACATGATTGTAAGAGGGACATAGACCAAGGCTGCTCCCAGTATGGGCACCATGGCCGTAAGGCAGGTTACAACGAACCACAAAAAAGGCTCGTTAATACCAATGATGAGGTATCCTATGAGCCCAACAATGCCCTGGATAAAGGCAATCAACGGAATACCTATGGATGAGGCAATAACCATGCGCTTTACTTCTTTTCCCAACAATACCACATTCCCATCCCTTAAGGGTATGTATTCATACATTGCATCTTCCAAACGCCTGCCATTTACCAGCATAAAGTACAGGATGAAGTACATCAACGCCACCAAGGTAAGCGTGTTAAAAGTTATATTCAGCACCTTTGGGAGCAATTGGCCTATCCAAGGGCCAAGCTGATTAATTGCATTAGGATTGACAAGCTCGTAGCCTATCTTATCCTTCAGATTAACCACTGCAATCTTTAGTGAATTGATTAATTCACCACTGTGCATCACCAGGTAACTAACTTTTGAATACAAGATATTCCCCAACAAGCCGATAGGTACCAGGATCACAAAAAAAGATAGCAACATTAATACCCAAGCAGCCGTACTCTTTCTCCATCCTTTTTTTTCGGTCAGGTAGAACATGCGGTCACGCATGAGGACATAAAACGTGACAGAACCCAAGAATGCAGAAAGGAAGAATCTTAGTTCACGAAAAAGAATGACACCCAGAAAGATGATCAGAATGATAAAAAATATCTGCCGGAGCAGGTTGGTATTGATGGTATTGTTATTCATAAAAAAGCTGCAAGGCCGGGGTATGGTGCGGAGTAAAATTAACGGAATCTATATTATATTCTATACTTTCACTTTCTTCCATTTTCCTTTCCTGAAGGTTAGAAAGGCGGCGATGGTAATGGCTGTTTCGGCCACCGGGATTGCTATGAAAACTCCAGTGGGACCAAAATCTAATACTATAGCCAGCAGGTATGCGAGTGGTATCTGGAATGCCCAAAAGCCGAACAAATTAATGATGGTAGGTGTACGGGTATCTCCGGCACCATTAAAAGTATTGGCCATCACCATTCCGACTCCATAAAACACATAGCCAAGGCTGATGATCCGTAATGCCTCCACGGCGTAGACTTCTACCTGCACATCTTTGTTCATGAACTGCACAATCATTTCAGCAAAAACTAAAAAAATGACCATTACGGTTGCCATGAAAATGGCATTATAACGAGCAGTCAACCATACTGCCCGCTCTGCTCTTTCTGGGTCGTTGGCACCCAAGTTTTGACCCACCAGCGTGGCTGCCGCATTACTCATTCCCCAGGCAGGCAAAAGGAAAAACATAATGATCCGAATTGCTACTCCATAGCCTGCAATAGCAGCATCATTGCCAAAGGAGCTCATAATACGCGCCAGCACGATCCAGCTGGCTGAAGCAATGAAAAACTGAACAAAGCCTACCCAGGAAATCTGGAATAATGATTTGATAATGTGCCAGTCAATAGTGAAATGAACAGACCGGATGCTCAACGTCTTGTTGCCTTTAAACAGGTGATAGAGCTGAAAACAAACTCCCAAACCACGACCAATTGAGGTAGCGATCGCTGCACCTGTAAGACCAAAGAAATGAATGAGCAATGGGCATAACACGATATTACAGCCATTGGCCACCCAAAGCGACTTCATAGCAATCGAGGCATTACCTGCACCACGAAAGACACCGTTGATCAAAAAAAGCAATAGGATCACGACACTGCTTCCAAAAACAACCCTAGTATAAGACACTCCAATAGCAAGCACGCTTTCAGAAGCGCCCATTAACTGAAGCACGTCGCGCGCATAGACCACGCCAATTATGCTGATCACAACAGCCACCATCCAGCCCAGGTTAATCGCTTGTGCCCCAGCCTTTGCTGCGGCATCAAAATTCTTCTCTCCCACCCGCCTTGCTACCATAGCAGTAGCACCTACACTAAAGGCGATTGCAGCTGAGTAGAGAAGGGTTAAAAAGGTTTCTGTAAGCACTACCGTAGATATGGCTTCCTTGCCCAGCTTGCCGACAAAGAAGATGTCTACAACGGCAAAAACGGATTCCATCATCATTTCCAAAATCATTGGGATGGCTAATAGAATAACAGCCATGCGTAAACTACCTTTGGTATAGTCATGCTCTTCGCCCCGGATGGCCGTTTTTATTAAAGAAAAAATATACGATGCCCTATTTGTTGAAATAGATTGCTGCGACATGATAAAAAATCTAATTGATGAGTTGAGAAATGAATGAATAAAAAAAGAGGCTGAAAAGACATCAGCTCAGGCCATCTGAAAAACCTGCATCATTAAAAGGGCATGAAAACGAGCTTCATATTCTAAGGTTAAAAAGCAAAAGTAAAATAAATCATCAACATGTTTATGAGTGTGAGGAAAATGCCTGGTAAGCCAATGACCTACTGCTTGACTTAAAATCCCTTGCCTGTATATAAAAAGTCAACCATTATAATTATTAAAATACTTATCATTGACCTAGAAAACAATTGTAACCTGAAGACATGCGTAAGGCTTTACTATACCTGTTTTTAATTGTTGCCGCATCTGGTTTTCAGGACAATAAAACCAACGTGAAAAAATGGGTGGTCACAAGCGGTTGCTCATTAAAGGTTGACGGTTCGACGAATGTCAATAATTTCAGTTGTATTATCGCTGAATATAGCAATCCAGATACCATTATAGCTACCATAAATTCGTCGCAATCTGTAGGATTAAGCGGCAACATCAAACTTGATATTCAGAAATTCAATTGCCATAATCCGGTAATGACCTCAGATCTACGAAAAACCTTAAAAGCCAAAGAATTTCCTAAACTAATGATCCGATTTATATCTCTATCGCAATATCCTGATATTGCAGCCAGGAATACATTCACCAAGGGAATTGTAATGATTGAATTGGCAGGCATAACGAAACGGTTTGATGTAAACTACAAGATTGTTTCAGTAACTAACAACTTCATTAATATGATCGGTACCAGGCAGGTTAATTTCTCTGATTTCAAAATCACTCCTCCCAGCAGATTAGGAGGAATGATCCGTACCAATAATGAAATCAATGTGGTCTTTGACTTAAAACTGAAAGTATTTGAATAAGAAAGGAGTTCGTGGTTGCACTGATCAGGGATTGAACCTAGCAAACAATATACCTGCTAACACAGCCTGAAATAATCCATATACAAACCAACTTACGACCATTGTCAAAGTAATATCCATTGAGCTAAAAGTAATCCACATAACCGGCAGCAAAGCCACCAAAGCATAGACCAGCCCGAACTCAAGCCCTCTTAATAAAAAAGGCCCATTGAACAATCCCTTAAACCGCTCCCAAAACCATGACAATGCAAAGCTGATAATGAAGGCATGCAAATAAAACAGGATATCCCTGCCGCCGCTAGAATTAAATAATGGATTATTATACAGAACAAAAAGCTCAGGAAAAAACCTGATTGCCAGGAATAATCCGCCGTAGCTTACAACAAACAATATTATACCAACTATCAATCCTGTTATCAATACTTTTTTCATAACTGTAAGATATTTAAAGATACTTAACCTTATTACAAGCCATCCTTATCGATCAGGTAAATGAGTGCAGTTATCGCAGCGGCACCCAATTCTAATTCCCGCTTATTCACTTTATCGAAAGTGTCCTCTTGTGTATGATGAATATCGAAATAACGTTGTCCTTCAGGCTTAAAGCCAATCAACAAAGCACCCTGATCTTTTAAAGGATCAATGTCTACACCACCTTCTCCTTCTTTAAAATAAAGCACATTAAAAGGTTCCAAATACATCTTCCACTCACTCATTTTTCTCAGTTGGTCGGTATTTTTTGTTTGAAAAGTAAAACCAAGCGGAGCAAAAACACCAAGGTCCGATTCGAGTGCGACCAGGTGTTTTTCGCCTTTAGCATTTGAAATATTGTAATAGGCTGTGCTCCCCAACCCATTGATCTCTTCATCCATCCACATCACCACGCGAATGGTCCTTTGGGGCTGAATGCCCAACTTCTTGTACATCCTGCCCAGTTCAATCGCCTGCATACAACCGCCGCCATCATCGTGTGCGCCCTCTCCTACATCCCAGGAATCCAGGTGCCCTCCTACTGCAATAATTTGTTGCGGATATGTTTTTCCTCTTAATTCACCAACCACATTATAGGAAGTCACAGAATCCATCACTCTTCCCTGGTAATTGATGTACACATTTGGCTTCTTCCCACTTCTGATCACTGCACTTAAATTGTCTGCGTCAATAGTAGAAATTGCAACAGCAGGAATGCGTCTTCCCTTAGGGTCGTTGAATGTATAGCCTGTATGAGGCAAATGGTCTGTTGTGCCAGTAAGCGACCTTACCAACACCCCGGCAGCACCATATTTAGCCGCTTCGGCAGGACCATTACTCCGTTGATTACCAGCCTCGCTGTACGCATTGATCGGATCAACATGGTCCTGGTTAAAGGGGCGGTTGAAGAAAACAATCTTTCCCCTCACCTCTTTTTCGCCTCGCTTCTTTAATTCATCCAGGCTTTTTAATTCCAGCACTTCACCTTCAACACCTGCGGGGCCTGTACCTTCTGTGAAACTGAGCGCAAGTGCAGGAATCGTTATACTCTCTGACCCAGTCATTACTTTTACAACCGGAGGCGTTCCCCTGTCCCACCTGGGAACTTTAATGGGCTGCAAGTAAACAGTATCAAAGCCATAATCCTGCATGAGTTGATGTGTAAACTCTACTGCTGCAGCTGCCTGAGGCGAGCCTGTGATCCGATTGCCAATTTTCTTGCAAAGAAAACGCAGGTTTTCATAGACAGGACTGTTGTTCAACACCTCATGATAGATCTTTTTAATGGTTTCCTCTCTTGTCTGAGCACCCAGGAAAAGAGGGAAGAAAAGGAGCGTTGATACGGACAGGTATAATGCCTTTTGTTTAGTCATTGATCTAATATTGAGATTTTGCGATATTGGGATATTAAGATATTGCCTTTAGATACATGTCTACATACTCCCGAACACTTTTTCTTTTGTATTGCATTACAAACCTGGGATGCGGGAGTGGGATGATCTCATCGAACCAATTGTACTTCTCATTTAGGTCATTCAAGTAACGGAAGTTTTTTTCTCCGCCAACACAAATGCACCGTTGGCGATTGATATTAAAAGATACCAGGCGCTGCAGGCTGTCTACAATAAAAGGTTCTACTTTTTGCAACAACTGCTTATCATCGTAGTAATTAATATTCTTGCCATGCTGCACAAAACCTAATGGACATACAGAGCCAATAAAGTAATGGTGGTAAAAAAGTTCCGCCCCCCCATACTGTTCTATCACTGAATAGATAAATTCAGCAGAGATCTCTGATTGCGATTTAAATGGATGTTCAATACCACAATATTGAGAAAGTTGCCTGGGTGCAGTAAAATTCACTCCGGTAACACCTGCACCAAATCTCCCGGGATTAATACCCAGCCACAGTATTCTTTGCCCGCTATCATTATAAAACTTCCGGAAAAACTGCCCGATGATTTCCTGTACGGTCTTTTCCTTTTGAGGGAAGAGCCACTGAACATCGTTGGGTAAGCTATCCGGAGGTTGTAAGGAAGTGTAATAATGAAGTAAAAAGTCAGCCCATGTTTGCATGGGGCGCAAATTAGTGATTCGGGAACAGAAAGAAGTTACTTGAATTACCGGCGTGCACTATTTTTCTGATGAATGATCATTCCATCTTCCATTTCTATGATCCGGCTGGTGTGTTCGGCAAAATCCGGATCATGGGTTACGATGAACAAGGTTTGGCCGAATTCATCACTCAGATTTTTGAAAATATCCAGGACAATATTGCTGTTTTTCTTATCCAGGTTACCTGTTGGTTCGTCACCCATAATAATCAAGGGATCATTGATCAACGCCCTGGCAATAGCGACTCTTTGTTTTTCACCTCCGGACAGCTGGTTAGGCATTTTAGTAGCCAGTTGCTTTATCTGTAAAACATCCAGCCATTTCATTGCCCTGGCCTCAATTTCTTTTTCGGAATACTTATCCAACTTCAGCCCGGGTAGCATTACATTTTTCAAAACAGTAAACTCGTTCAACAAATAGTGAAACTGGAATACAAAGCCAATCTTTTCGTTCCGAACCTCTGCCAGCCTCCCTGACTTTTTACCTGTCATCAACTCTCCATCAATCAATAACTCACCCTCATAATCGGTATCCATAGTTGAAAGAATATAGAGCAAGGTGGACTTTCCACAACCAGATTTTCCCATAACAGAAACAAACTCCCCTCTACCAACCGTAAAACTTATGTCTGACAGTACAGGTATATGCATTTGGTCCGGGAATCTTTTGCCGATGTGCCTAGCTTCTAATACAGGTCCATTCATGTTATTTGCCTCTAATGATGATGACCGGGTCTACTTTACTTGCTTTTGCAGCAGGGAACAGCCCAGCCAGATAAGTTGTCACTAATGAGAAAACAATACCGATGCAATAAAATAAAGGGTTATAATTAACAGGATATGTTTCAATGGTTGGTAATGATGCCGTTTTAAAAGGTACTGCATCAATCAAGAGCGATAAAAGATAGCCGAGGAAAAGACCAACTGTTCCGCCAAAAAGGCCAATACTTATTGCAATCATCAGAAAGATCTTTTTTACATCCCGTCCAGAAAAACCTGTAGCTTTTAAAATGGCAATGGAGTCCATTTTTTCATAGATCATCATGTTCAGAATATTATAAATACCGAAACCCGCCACAATTAATAAAGTAATACCCACTACATAAGAGATCAACGTTCTGATGAAGCTCCCCGTCTCGAACTCAGCATTGGCTGTCTGGATATCCACAGCCTGTGTACCGAATAAATGACTGTATTCCTTTGCGACTCCAGGCGCTTGTTCTATATCATTCAATTTCACCTGTATATCCGTCACATAATTAGCAGGCTTGCCCAGAATTTTTTGTGCAGTTGTGATGGAAGTAAATCCTTGTACTTTATCATAATCCCTGATGCCGGATTCATATAAGCCTACCAATTTTAAAGGAAATACCTCACCTGTTGACGTAGTAACATATACAAGGTCACCGATGTATACCAGTAATTCTTCAGCCAACACCTTGCCAAGTACGATACTATTGGGCACTACCTTCAAGTCAGTACCAGAACCGCTTGTGATGTAATCGTAAAAATGAAACAATCTATTCTCTTCCTGCACATCGATGCCATTAATCACACCTGAAATGCGGGCACTTCCTTCGGTAAAGAATGCAGGCGTAGTGATCTTGGGAGCAATTCCCAATACCCTTTTATCTTTTTGTATGGTATGAATAATGGCTGCACTGTTGTATATCTGCTCACGACTGTTGCTTGCCTTTACGGAAGAAATGAAATGATAATACCCATTATAAATGGTTACATTTTTAATGGGCTGGTTGGGGTTTTGTTCGATCTCATTATATAAACGTACATGAGGGGTCCTGTTCACAAAAAGATCATCCAGCATAATATTCAGTCCTGTCATAAAGCCTAACAATGCAATAAACATCATGATGCTGAAGGTCACTCCTATGGCAGCCACCAGTGTTTGTCGCCACCTGGCCATCAACAAGGACTTTGCAATATCAATGCTCAACCTGGATTTCATTCTATTGGCTTTTTGATCATAACGTCTTTGGTTAAGCCACTCACTATTTCAGCCCGCTGGTAATCTTTTAATCCCACCACCACTTTCCTTTTCTCGCCACTCTTAAGAATCACATGGTTTTCATCTACTAAGTAATCCCTTGGTATTGTCAATACATTTTTCTTAGTACTGATCAGGATATTCGCTTCAACAGTCAAATTAGGATAGAGGTCGGGTGGTTCTTTTGTAAAATCAGCTTCAATTGTAAGTGACCTTGAGCGATCATCCATCATGGGATTGATCTTACAGATAACAGCTTCAAACGTCTGGCCTTTGTAGCTGTCCATAGTGATGAAGACAGTTTGTCCTATCCTTATCTTAGAGATATCATACTCATCAATTTCCAGTTCAACAATAAATTCCTTTGCATCGCCAATTACAGCAACAGGTGTTTGTATATTGACCATTTCACCGGGCTCCTTTAAAACGCTGTAGACCTTTCCATCCTGTTTGGCTTTTATCGTGTAATCGTCAGCTACGACTGTACTTATTTGCAAGTTTTTTCTAGCTTGTTTTGCAGCATAATCAACCTGTTTCTTTAATTCGCTGTACCTAAGCAAAGCTGATTGATAAGAGGTTACAGAACTTTTCCATGCCAACTCTTTCTGGTCCAATTCCGTACGGCTGCCTATGCCTTGTTCCCAAAGATTCCTTTGTCTTTGCAGAAAGATTGAATCACTCTTCAGCTTTGTTCTAGCCAGATCAATATCGGCTCTCAATTCGTTTAGTTTATCCCTATTGGCGTCAACTGATGAGTAGTCCGCAGAAAGGCGGGCATTTTCTGAATTAAGCCTTTGTGCTTCATTCACCAGTGTGATCATTGCATCTCCTTTGTGCACCAATGCCCCTTCAGTAATATGCACATGTTGGATAATACCATTGACAGCGGAGTAAACCTGGTATTGATTTTTGCTTTTTACGACGCCGGAACCATAGACCGACTCAGTAATATTTTGAAGGATAGGCTTTACAGTTTCCACTTTCTCCCCGCAAGAAAACAAGAATACTATAAATAGAACCCATACAAAAATTCTCATAGACCAAATATAAATTAGCCACTGGTCTAAATCAATGATATGAGGCAATTACAAACGTGAGTTTGATTAAAAAAAGAGTCGCAGAGAATGCTCCTTTTTTGGTGGAGGCCATTTCCCATAAAAAATCATACCCGGTCAACGCAAAACTGGTGCATAATGTTAAAAATCAGTGCCATGGAAGGAAATTCCGGCTATTTTTTTTATCATTTCCTTCCCAATCTCCCATTCAGCAGAATCTATTCATAATCAAAAACTTACACTAAGGCTCATTTTACTGAAACATGATAAACGGCTCCCTGACCATGACCAGGATGACCAAAGCATGATCAATGCGAATTTTAACAATCAGAACGTATATAACCTATTTACCACTTGTAAAGTAATGCTCCCAACGAAAAAAAACCAGCCCTGCTGAATAGGCGCGAGGATTAGTTTTGAGTTGCCGGTTAAACCCTTACCATATTCCCGGTCCGACTATGATCAATGACAGTGTCTTCAAGACCTTCTGCATACCAATACTAGGAATTGTCATTCCTTTATTAGCTCATTTGGTGAACTACGACCAGATGAGCGCGGTCAGAGTCCTTGTATCTAACCTGTCTTTTATCGCTACATCGTATATCATCTGGCAGGGATCAGTTTGGATTATATCCAACGTACGAAGGAATAAGACCATTCGTAAAAAAATATTTTTAAAGCTATTCCTGCTCTGCAGTCTAACGGCCTTGTACGGTTTTACAATAGCTACGGCCTCAGCTTTATTATGGCAAACAATTTCATTAAAGAACAACTATATTCAACCAGCTCTTAATTGTGGTTTCATAGCCGCTGGGATTGTGATGTTCCTAACATTGGTTTATGAGGCTTTATTTCTATCGAAAGAAAGGGAATTAGACGTAATGATTGTAGACCAGTTGGATAAAGAACGACTGCAAGCAGAACTCTCTGCAGTTAAAGGAGAATTGGAGCCTCACTTTGTTTTTAATTCACTGACCACACTTTCGCAACTCATCAGTGTTGATGCAGAGAAAGCACAGATGTTTACCAATAAGTTGGCTGTTGTTTACAAATACCTTTTGATCAACAAAGACAAGGAGTTGATTTCTCTTGAAGATGAACTCAACTTCATTGATGATTATTTCTACCTCTTGCGTATCCGCTATGATCACAAAATAAACCTGCATTTAAATTTCAGTAAGGGAGAAGAGTCGATCATGATCATTCCCTGCTCGCTACAGTTATTGATAGAAAATGCAATCAAGCACAATTACTTTACAGAAGCTGATCCTTTGCAAATAATGATTTCCCTGAATGGAGAATACCTGAAGGTTGAAAACAATAAAAGAAGCAAGAATTACGCAGTAGTATCAACTAAGGTGGGGCTCGCCAAACTGAGAACCCATTACAGGTTGATCTGCAATAAGGACATCGTAATCTATGAAAAGGATTCCAGGTTTATTGTGAAGATCCCCTTAATCAAACAGGAACAATTATGACCAAGATTATTATCATCGAAGATGAAAAGTATGCCTGCGATGCGCTGGTCAAAACATTGTATGAAGCAGCGGCCGACATTGAAATCAAAGCGATTTTAACCAGTGTGGAGGAAAGCATCCGTTTTTTATCGCAGGATGCAGAGGCTGATCTCATTCTCAGTGACGTGCAATTAACTGACGGCCTATCTTTTTCTATTTTCAACGAAGTAGATATCGATGCACCTATCATCTTTATCACAGGCTATGATAAGTTCATGATGACCGCATTTGAATACAACAGTATTGACTACCTATTAAAGCCTGTATCTAAAGATGATCTGCAAAAGGCTTTAACGAAATACAGAAAGCTGCAAAAGCACTTTATGAGCGCCAATGAGTCGTTGTATCATTTCATCAATCACTTTGGCGAGAAAAAGAAAACAAGGATATTGGTGCGCAAAGGAATGGAACATGTAGCCCTGCAACTTGATGACATTGCGTTGTTTTATACAGAGAACAAAGTAGTGTATGTATTTGATAAATGCGGGAAGAAATACCTGGCAGACAAAAATCTATCGGACCTCGAACTGCAATTGGATAAGGATCGCTTTTTCCGGGTAAACCGCCAGTATATTGTCAACATCAATTTTATAAGGTCGTTCAAAGCATTTGAACGAGTGAAGCTACAGGTAGAGCTCACATTAAGTGACTGGCACCATCATATTATTGTGAGCCAGGAGACAGCACCTTTATTTAAGAAGTGGCTGGCGGATGCGTGATTCGATTTGCTTATCTATCGAATCCCTCTTCTGTTGTGCCTCACTTAAGGGTAGTCCAACTTTCATTCCTGGCCTCTTGTGCCCAGTTGAAGTTAACCATGCATCTCTCATTATTTCCTGTCGCATTTCTACAAGTTTCAAAATGCTTTCACCATTCACAAAGGAAGAAAAAGCACTTCTCACATCACTATCCTTTAATATCTGAACCTCGCCCAAGGATAAAAGGATTTGTTTTGCGATTATCCAATGCCCAATATCGTTTGGATGAATGCCATCTTCTGCATATTTAAATGTGGAATCAATAAGCCGTTGTTCTTCTAAATATTTCTTCATAGGCCAATGAATATCTATTACATTCCAATTTGCAGTGTACCGGCAACTGATTAACCAATCAGAATAAATGTCAAGAACATTTGCATATGCACTTCCTTTACGTTCATCATACACGGGAGACGTCAGATGAACTATTGGAATTCCTGATTCTGTTACCTTTTCATGTACCCAATTAATACCTTCCTTATATTTTTGGAAACGGGATTCATCAAAAGGCATGTAAATACCATCATTCATGCCATAACATTCAAATACCAAATCAGGCTTTGTTTGTGTAAGAATTCTTTCTAAACGTTCATGTAAATCCGGACGCGGAAATTTCCCTCCAGCATGATTGGGTTCCGAAAGACCTGAGACAGTTTCGCTAGGTAAGCCAACATTAATAAACTCAATATGTCTTCCTGGATATCTAAGTGTTAAATATGCATCCATATATGATACATAAAGGCCGCTATAAGTAATACTATTCCCCAAAATAACTATTCGTTTAACATTGCCAGGTATTCTATATGTTTGGGAGCTACAAGTGAATTGAAAACCAATCAAAAGAATTGTAATCAAAGTAATATGTCGCATAAATATTTTGAAGCTAGTGTCTATTTCCTGATCAAAGGTGGAAGATAATTAAAGTTAAAACATGGTAATCGCTTACTGCATTGTACTGGGCTCATTTCCTTTATTGGCTTCATTGCCTTTATTTGTCTCCTTAGGATGCTGGCTTCCCTTGCCGGATTTGATAGTACGGATCACAGACCGGACAATGTCCAATACCGGCCCTCCGATACCAAGTCGCTGTGCCCTGGAATTGGCAGCTACAACCACCCAACTTGTCGGATCAAACACAAGATAATTCCCGGATTCATACGCAGCCGAATCAACCACACTATCGGGTACATATACCTGAATCCTGGTTTGCTTATAGTTATTGGGAAGGTACCGCACATAATAGCCCTCCTCTTGTCGATACCACTGATCCTGCTTTAAGTCGGTACGCAAAATCGGGGCGGGAGTATTCAACACTGCTAACCGCTCAAAGGCCTCATAAGACCTGACACTCAGGTCAAAGAGTTGCCCTATGTCGTTCTGGCTATTCAATGTGGGCACCATCCTGGCCACTGTTTTTACAACTCCCAACACCCCTCCCTGCAATTCGAATAACTGCTTTCGTGAAAGCAATTGCGTGGCTGTATATTGTACTTCAGGTGAAAGCTTATAAAAATCGGAATGGCTGACCACAGACCACAATAATAGCTGGACATTCTTCTGATCTAGTTGAGATTCTTTCCGCGAATTAAAGAGAATGGCTTGAATCATATCTTTCCGCGCCCCCCCCAAAGGTGCCTGGAAATACACATCACTTGGTGAAGGTCCCGGCGTTCCGGGTTGGAGACAATAGGTCTTGAAATCGGCCTCATACAAACCGGGAGATAAAACAAAGGCGCCTTCTTCGGTCCTCGGCAGATCCATCAATGAAACAGGTGATTTACCGGCCGGTAAATCCGGCTGCATGATCAATGTGGTATCAACGTCCCTAAAACTGGAGGTAACAGGCGGCGTTGTGCCGATCCAATTCCCCCTGCTGGTGTCTGCACGTTTTTGATGAGCAGTAGAAGCACAGGACGATAAGATAACAATAAGTAATAAGCTTCTGAGTAAATGTTGGTGCATAAGGTACGGTTTAAAGTTACTGAATTCAACAGCATCACCATTAATCCCTCAAAGTTGCTACTACAAGATGGAAAGTTATTTGCTGATTTAAAACTAATTACCCAGCAAAGGATTGTTAATATTTAATGGTGTGACTGTCATATTGAAATGATAAACTAATAACTGGAATAAGTAGTTGCTTATTCCAGTTATAACCTGTCCAAGGAGCACAAGGATTAGCGGATGCCTTGCCTGATAATATACAGGTACATTCATTCGTTACCCCATTATGCTTTTTTAAACTTTTTGGTTACATACATTGAACCATGAGCATCAGAGTTGACTCTTGTCCAGGTTTTGGCATCTTCTAATACAATTTCATATACCACTTCGTCGCCAGAAAGAATTTCTGTAACGCCAAATACTTTCTTATTTGGATACTTCTGTTTCAATTTTGCCAGGATAAAAACAGGAAGGTCTTTCTCGCTATAATCCCTTCTTACAGAAATCACATTTCCTTTCAAGTCGTAATGAATACGGCAGGTGACCTGGTTATAGTCGAAGAACACTTCATAGTAATCTTCATAAGTGTACCATTTTATATTAGTGGCAGTAGGGAAGGTTTCATGAAAGCGTTTAGCAATCGTTTCATCTATGTCGTTATCCAGAGCAAATGCAGTTGTTGATAATAAAAAGGCCAGGCCTAATAAGATCTTTTTCATAATAAGTGGTTTGAAGGTGAAGGAATGCTCTTTTCTCACTGCCAAATTAGTTCTGCATAGGGTCTTGATAAACGAAATTGATATTAGTGGTAAAGGCTTTTGATGCCACTGAAAACATATCATTTTCCATGCTTTACTTTAAGCGTTAAATCAGCTTACTGAAATATAACTTTCACATACTGAAACACAGTTTTCACCAACACAACTGATGATGTTAATTCTTCTTAACACGGACTGTTTTAGAGGACGAATGGTTGAGAGGGATTAGAAATAAGTGATGAGGGATCAGTGATGAGTTTAGATAAAAAAAATATAAGGTCCATTAACTCAACAGGAAACTTCTTTACAGGTTGCTTTTTATTTGGCCATTAAATTGTAGCATAATATTTATGTGCACATTATAATACGGCTTCAGGCACAAAAAATAATGCTTCGGTAAATAAGGCTTCGTTAATATCAGCATTTGGCAATCAATACTTGTCCTTTTTGATATCTCTAATCAAATCCACAGTCATGAGGAAATTGTTACCACTTTTCATTCTTCTTTTTACAGCCCTTACATTGCTGTCCCAACAACGCACCATAACCGGCAAGGTTACTGATGCAAATGGCAACCCGGTTGCAGGTGCAACCATTACTGTGCAAGGCAGCACCACTGCAACCCAAACAAATACTGATGGTTCCTTCAGCATTTTAGCTCCCCCGGGCAGCACGCTTGTATTGTCATCGGTGGGTTTTGAAACGCAGCAAGTGCCTGTTGGCAGCAATCAAAATCTCAGCATTTCCTTACGCAATCAAAACAGGGAATTATCCGAAGTGGTCGTTACTGCTGTAGGTATTCGCAGGGAGGCCAAAACTATCGGCTATGCTGCCACAACGGTCCGCAATGAGGAACTTACCCGTGGCCGGGAAAGAAGTGTGCTCAACTCCCTGCAAGGTAAGGTGGCAGGGGTACAAATCACTAATACATCAGGAGGTGTGGGCAGTTCTACGCGTATTCAGTTTCGTGGTCCCACGTCTTTACTTGGCAATAACCAGGCATTGATTGTTGTGGATGGCATTCCTATTAACAATTCTTCCCTTGAATCGGGTAACCCGGCTGATCCAGACAACCAAGATAACCAGAGCTTGAACAACCAGGTAGACCCTGGTAACCGGGGCAACGATATCAACCCGGAAGATGTGGAATCAGTGACACTTCTTAAAGGTCCTGCAGCGGCGGCTTTGTATGGTAGCAGGGCTGCGAACGGAGCACTGATCATTACTACCAAGAATGGGAAGGGATTAAAAAGCAAACGTGCTGAGATCAGCTTTAGCAGTTCCTATAGCCGTGAATCTATTCTTAAACTTCCCGATCTTCAAAACGAGTATGGCCAAGGGGGCCAGAAGGAAGTGGACCTTAGAGAAAACTTTAGCTGGGGGCCCAAGTTCGATGGACAGCTACGTCCATGGGGCCAAGTGATCGATGGCGAACAAAAGGTAAAGCCTTATATTGGATTGAAAGATAACGTCAAAGAGTTTTTCAACATTGGCCAGAATTATAACAACAATGTATCCTTTTCTCAAAATAACGACCGCAACAGCTATTTTGTTTCGTACAACAATGTAACCCAGAAAGGGATCATGCCGGGAACGGAATATACCCGTAACTCAGTGCGCCTGACTGGAACAGCCGATCTGTCCAATAAGTTTTACTCCAATGCCACCGTCAATTATATCCACACTTCCGGGGACCTTTCCATACAAGGGCAAGGTCCGTCTCCTTATGACCAGGTGATCCAAACACCGCGGGACATTCCACTGCTGGAACTAAAGGATTATAAGAACGATAAATTCAATACGCTTTCGGGATATTATGGCGCTTATACGGTTAACCCATGGTATCTACTTGGAGAAGATTCTTACAATACCAATGTTGACCGTGTGCTGGGCAGCGTGGAAGTGGGTTTCAAGGCCACACAATGGCTGGACATTTTGTACCGTATTGGGACGGATGTTTCCACCGACAAGCGCAAGCAGCAGATCTCCAAAAGGGTGATCCCTGATGACAACCAGAATAGCGGCAGCAATTTCCCCGGACAGTACCAGGAAGGATCTTATAACCTGAGAGAACTGACCAGTGATCTGATTGTGACCTTTAACCGCAAGTTATCAGAAGATATTTCTCTTAGGGCTTTAGCAGGTCATAATGTATTCCAGCAAAACAGGGATTTACAAGTAAGTACCGTCAACAGCCTTGTGGTGCCCGGCTTGTACAATCTATCCAATAGCAAGGACCGTCCACAAGTTTCAAACTTTACATCTCTCAAAAGACTATGGGGATTGTATGCTGATATCAACTTTTCATATAAAAATTATCTCTTCCTTGGCCTGACTGCCCGCAACGACTGGTCTTCCACTTTGCCAGAAGATAACAGAAGCTTTTTTTACCCCAGCGCCAATGCATCTTTTGTATTCAGCGATGCTTTTGAGATGCCGGAATGGCTCACTTACGGCAAACTGAGGGCCAGCGCCGCTAAAGTGGGTAACGATGCCAATCCTTATTTGCTTCAATTAGTATATCCCACTGGCTCTATAGATGATGGATTCCAGAATTCTCAATTAACATTCCCCCACAATGGCGTTCCGGGCTACACTGTTAGCAATACGCTTCCTAACCCGGATCTGACACCAGAATTTACTACTTCTTATGAGGGAGGGCTAGAAGCATCTTTTCTCAAAAGCCGCATTGGTTTTGATGTAACGTACTACAGTAATGCAAGCCGCGACCAGATACTTGCGCTGCCCTATGCAGGCAGCACCGGCTTTACAGCACGTATCATCAATGTAGGAAAGGTGACTAACAAAGGTTTTGAACTCATGCTGCGCGGGCAACCTGTGCGCAATAATGATTTCACATGGGAAGTAACAGGAACATTTACTAAAAATAAAAGCCGTGTAGTCAGCCTATTTGAAGGAGTCACCCAAGTAGATATAGGTGGTATCAATGGTGCCTCATTGATTGCGAAGGTAGGCGAACCTTATGGTTCTTTCTTTGGCGCCGGCTTTTTGCGTGATTCTTTGGGCCGAGTAGTAGTAGATGAAGAAACTGGCTTTCCTGTAACAGAACCAACAGCACAAGTTCATGGTAATATACAGCCAAAGTACCTGGCTAGCCTGATGAACAGCTTTTCTTATAAAGGTTTTACCCTTACAGCCTTGCTAGACGGCCGCAAAGGTGGCGTTTTCCTGTCACGCACAAAGTTTTTGCAAGCCTTTATAGGTACAGATCCGAAGACGCTATACAACGACCGGGAGCCCTTTGTTGTGCCTAACAGCGTCATTCAAACACCTGATGGAAAATTCACAGAAAATACAGACGTTAAAGTAGAGAATGCTCAAAACTACTGGACAGACTTTGTTTCACCCACGCTGATCGAAAACATGGTAGACGCTTCCTTCCTGAAATTGAGAGAAGTATCACTTAGTTACCAGCTACCACAAGACTGGGTAAAGAAAACACCGTTTACAGCCATACAAGTTGGCCTTATTGGCCGCAACCTGGTATTGTGGACCCCGGATGAAAACACCTATTGCGATCCAGAAACCAACTCGTGGGGAACAGGGAACCTGCAAGGGTTTGAATATGGAAGTATTCCCTCTACAAGGAGTTATGGTGCGAATGTGAGAATTACGTTGTGATTGGAATGATGAATGATTCGAATGACGAATCCGCCAGAGGCGGACACGTGACGAATAAAAAAGCTTTCATTATTGACAAAACAAAAATCATGAATAAATATATTTTTCATATTGTTTTCCTGGGCGTGATGACGGTAGGGTTAATGTCCTGCGAAAAGGATTTTTTGGATGTCAACACGGACCCTAATAATCCTACAGAATCGTCTGTTGACTTAATACTCCCGACTGCCGAGGGTTATACAGCCTACATTATGGGCAATCCATATCAAATCCTGGGGGGACTGTGGTCGCAATACTGGACACAAGGTCCAACCGGAAGCCAGTATAAAAATTTTGACCAATACACGATCACTTCCAGCGACTTCGACCGGCAATGGCTTCAATTGTATTCAGGTCCACTGAATGATTCTAAATATCTAATCGATGAAGGAACACGACTCAACCGGAAAAACTATGCGGCCATTGGCAAAATTCTACAGGCATATATTTATCAATACCTGACCGACCTACATGGCGACATACCCTTCTCGGAGGCCTTGGACCCCAATAACCCATCACCTAAATACGATACCCAGGAGCAAGTATACAACGGGCTAGTGAAATTAATAGAAGACGGTGTAGCCCTTATAGATGAAGCTTCCGACGATCATCCGGGTGAAGATGATTTTCTTTTTGGCGGAGACATGACATTGTGGAAAAAGTTCGCCAACACATTGAAACTCCGTGTTTACTTAAGACAGGCATATGTAAGGCCGGATGTAGCCCAAGCAGGCATCAATGCGCTGTATACTTCCGGTGCCCAGTTTTTGGAAGCCGGTGAAGATGCGGAAATGGCATTTACAGACGAAATTTTTAACCAGAATCCATTGTTTGCCACTTACCAGGCATTAACAGAAGACAACCTAGTGGCCAGCGAAACAACATTGAATTATTTCACTCTCACACATGACCCCCGCGTGGATGTGTTTTATCAACAAGCTACGCTGCCTCCAAATGCAGGGCATCATGCTGGTATCGAGCAGGGCAATGGCACTAACCTTATCAACCAAAATGCCAATAGCTACTCCAAGCCTGGTCCTGAAATTGGCGGACCCAATGGCGGTGAAGCAGCTCCCGTTGTATTTATGAGTGCTGCTGAAAGCTACTTTTTGCAGGCCGAAGCAGCAGCAAGAGGCTGGGGCACGGGTAATGCACAGCTATTGTACAACCAGGCCATACTTTCTTCCTTCCTGCGCTGGGGCTTTACAATTGCCCAGGCCAATGCTTTCATCAGCCAGTCTTCTGTAGCCTTCCCAAATGCAGGATCAAAAGAAGAAAAAATAAAGGCCATCATCACTCAAAAATGGTCTAGCATGTCTGGTACTCAAAACCTTGAAGCCTGGACAGAATGGCGAAGGACCGGATATCCGAACTTTTTTGAGATATCAGTTTCTTCCAACATCGGCAATAAATTCCCTACCCGGATATTATATCCCGATTCTGAAGTTACCCGTAACGCTAATACGCCGGCACAAAAAACGGTTTCAGACAAGGTATGGTGGGATGTGAATACAACAGGGCAGAACTAATGGATCAGTGATGAGTGACCAGTGATGAGTTACCATTCCTAATACATCACTATTCACTCCATCTTATCATTCATTTATTATTTCTCATTTATGAAAAATATAAAAGTAATCATAACAGCACTGTGCATTTCGATGCTTTTTTCCTGCGAAAAAGAAACCACGGACAATGTGTCAAAGGTGTTTAGTGTGCCATATATCAACATCAAAAATGGAGATGTGATCAGCATACCTGTTGGTACCAGTTATACAGATGCAGGTGCTGAATATACTGGAGAAGAAGGGACCACTACTCCTATTCAGGCTGCTTCCAACACAGTGAATACTACTAAACCAGGGTTGTATTTAGTCACTTATTCTCAAACCAGTACCAGTGGAGCTTATGAAACAGTTGCTACACGCTATGTTGCCGTAACTTCTGTAAACGATCCGGTAGACTACAGCGGCACCTACCTCCGGCAAGCAACAAATGAGAATGCGTTTGTCACTAAAGTAGGCAATGGCATGTACAGTGTGCAAAATCCAGGTGGGGCTGCAGTCGGCAGAGGAATTGTTATTTATTACGTAGAAACTGCACTCCATGTATTTGAAGCACCTCCACAACCTACGGTAGATGGACCCTTCGCAGCCGAGGATATTTCGTTCACAGCCACAGGTGCATCATGGAGGGTAGACAACGAGCATTATGGCACGGCGCTGAGGTTTTTTGTAAAGCAATAATTCGATTTATAATTTTTCAATGGAAGCAAGCATGATCATTAGATAAATATCTTGCTTTTTCCACCTTTTTTATAAATTTTTCAAAAAAAACTACAAATCACTAAACAACGAAAACTTCTTGATTCTCAACCATTTAAAAAATATTCATGTATAAAAGACACATTTACAAAAGCAAAAAAAATGTAAAAAGGGAAATAAAATCCATGCTTTTAGAGACATAAATCCTATTTTCGATGAAGCGAATTAATTCTTTCAAATATATTCTCATGTGTACTTCGAACTAAAAGTACCAAAGCGAAGGCGGTTTCTACTGCCTTTTTTTATTATATATTATAAATAAATTATGCACGGGCCTGAACAACCGTAGTTTTTCCACCTTTTATCCACAACAAAACTGTCCCCATGATTATTGTAAACCTTTCCAACCAGCAGGGTAATCACAACTATAAATATTCCAAAAATCCATAGTTTAATCCTGAAAATCAGTGGTTTTGCATTTTACTTTGCAGCATGCCTTCCAAAAAGAAGAAATCTTACCGCTTTGTAAAACTGTTTATTTTTTTAATGGCGATGGTGGCAATTGGAGCCATTGGTTATATAGGAGTTATTTGGTGGCAAAGCCGCAAACTAGAATTTGTACGCTATGAAGAATTCGGCATACCCATGCCCGCTAAATATTCCATCCACGGAATAGATGTTTCGCGCTACCAGCAAATTATTTCCTGGGAAAGCGTAAAGGATATGCAAGTGGAAAACATCAAACTAAGTTTTGCCTTTATCAAAGCCACAGAAGGCAGTGGTAATGTAGATCCCTTTTTCAAACGCAACTGGAAAAAGGCCAAAAATGCAGGCATTACACGTGGAGCCTATCATTTCTTCATTTGCTCGAAAGATGGTAAAAAACAGGCACAGAACTTTATCAAACGGGTGACCCTTGAAACAGGTGACCTCCCTCCAGTGCTGGATGTGGAGAAAACCCACGGTGTGCCTGATGAGGATATCCGAAAACGGGTGAAAGACTGGCTGTTGACCATGGAGGAATATTATGGTACAAAGCCTATTATTTACACCAATGTATATTTTTATGAGCGTTACCTGGAAGGACATTTTGATGATTATCCTTTATGGGTAGCGCACTATCTGGAAGCCCATCAACCAAGAATCAGGCGTGACTGGACCTTTTGGCAACATAGTGAGCAGGGACGTGTGAATGGGATCAGAGCCAAGGTTGACTTTAATGTTTTTAATGGCGATTCAGTCACTTTCCAATCATATTTATTACCTTAATAGTTCATTTCTTTTTATGTCATTTTTTGACCCAGAGGTAACGAGATATTTTAAAAAGATCATTAACTCTTTCAGTTATGGATTTTTGTGGCTGCTCGCCATTGCGTATTCAGGTATCTACTTTCAGCTGGCCATTGTCAACGGTGGGTTACACTGGTATAACATCCTCTTTTACATTTGCGTGGCTCTAAGCCTGCTGATCCTCCTTCGGTATTATTACAGATTGTGGAAATAAGTTTAGCCCCAATCCGAGGTTCCGATTATGAACTATGATCGGCAACAATCTTCCATTCGCCTTTGATTTTGCGGATCAGCAGCGTGTAATACCCACTAAATTCACCTACACTTTTTTCCAGCATCCATTTACCCACAACAAAATAGGATTGAGGAGATAAAGCTTTTATTTCAATCAGGTCGAATGAGAGCTTACCCATTGCGTCCACATCGGGATAGCTCTTTTTATAGTTCTCCAGGGTATTCGTCCATCCCCTGGTAACCCCGTTCTTACTGACAAATAACAGAGAATCATTTTGCCAGTAGGTTTCCATAAAAGCCTCCAGGTTGCCTTTATTCCAGGCTTCTGTTTGTTCCTGCAGTAATTTTTTAACAGGATTTTCTTCCTGTGCTAAAGCTGCACTATATAAACTTGCTAAGATTGCGGTAAGAAGAATTAATTTTTTCATCTTTTAAACGATTGGTTAAGAGGTTTTTAATGCTATCACATAAAATCTAATGCCGCTTCTTTCATAAAAAAACATTAAAAACCCAATTTACAGAAGGATTGTCATTTTAGAAGCCAGTTGAACTTAGGTAATTTCGTCCATTATTTTTCTCCCATGTCTAAAAAAACCCTTTTTTACGTTCTCTTTTTCTTCTTTTTAGTGATCGGCTTTTATGTAGTGATGTCCAATGCTGGCCCTGGATTTAAAGCAATCACCACTCCTCCTATTGGCACTGTTCAGCCTTTTGCCTTTCAAAACCAGGATGGAGCTACTGTTACAGAAAAAAACCTGGAAGGCAAGGTAGTAGCTGTTGAATACTTTTTTACAACCTGCAAGGGTATTTGTCCAAGGCTGAATAAAAACATGAAATCAGTTTATGAGGAATTTAAAGGAGAAAAAGATTTCCTGATCCTTTCACATACTTGCGACCCGGAAACGGATTCTTCAGCCAAGTTGAAGCATTATGCAGACTCCATGAAGGTTAATACGGCCCAGTGGATATTCCTGACCGGCCGCAAGGACAGCCTGTACAATATGGCCCGTCATAGCTATAAAATTGACGACCCCGCAAATAACCTGCAAAGTACAGAGGATGATTTTTTGCATACACAATTCATAGCTTTGGTGAACCGTAAAGGTGAAGTGGTAAAGATCTATGATGGCTTAAAACCGAGCGAAATGAAGCTAATGTCCAAGCAGATCAGGAAACTTTTGAAATCGTAAATGGTGAGTAGTGAATGGTCAATAGCCAATGGAGAATGGAAAGTGGGAATTTCAAAACTGAAAATACTATATGTATGACTCCAATAGAATCCAAATCATTAGAAAACCGGGCGGCTAATGTTTTGCGACGCAAGCACCTGAGTATTACTGAAAGCCGTAAAAAAATATTATCACTTTTCCTGGTGAATAATGATGCCCTGAATCATGGTGATATAGAAAAACGAACTGACGAAAAGTTTGACCGCGTCACGATATACCGTACACTGCAAACCTTTGTTGAAAAAGGCATTGTTCATACCATCCCGACAGCAGACAATGCCGTGCTTTATGCCTTGTGTAAAGACTGCACAGAGCACCACCACCATGACGACCACGTGCATTTTGTATGTACCAACTGCAACACTACCATTTGCCTAGATAATATTGTGACACCAGAAATAACACTTCCCGAAGGGTACCAGTCCGAAAGTGTCCAGGTAGTAATCAGGGGGAAGTGTAAGAATTGTTCCTAAAATAAAAAAGCTGGCTCTCTAAGCCAGCTTTTTTATTTTAGGACTTGGGATGCGTGAACTTCTCCATTTCCTCCTTCACGAAGATCATCAACTCACTAATATAATCCGGAGAGAAATTGAACTGCAAACCAGCGGCTTCATACAATTCAGGAAGCGTTCTGGTTCCACCAAGCTGCAGCGCGTTCAAATAGTTTTGAACTGCTTTTTCTTTGTTTTCCTTGAACTGCTTCCACAAGCCGATAGCGCCTAATTGTGCAATGCCATATTCAATGTAATAAAATGGAACTTCAAACAAGTGCAACTGTCTTTGCCAGCCATAACGACGGTAGTTCTCCAGTCCAGAAACATCCATCGCAATAGATGTAAACTCGTTCAGGATGCTGCGCCAATTTTCGGCCCTTTCTTCCAGGGTATGGTCAGGATGTTCGTATACCCAGTGCTGGAACTTATCGATGGTTGCAATCCATGGGAAGATAGTCAACACCCTTTCCATCTGGTGTTCCTTTGCGCGACGCAGGTCTTCTTCATCATCAAAGAATACATCCCAGTATTCCATACTAAAGAGTTCCATGGTCATGCTGGCCACTTCTGCGATCTCCATTGGATAATCTTTGAAAGCAGTCAGTGGCAGGTGGTGTGCCAGGAAAGAATGAATCGCATGGCCACCTTCATGTACCATAGTGGTTACATCATGCATCTGCCCTGCGGCATTCATGAAAATGAAAGGAGCACCGGTTTCCGGCAACGGACAATTGTAACCGCCAGGAGCTTTGCCTTTGCGGCTGTCCAGGTCGAGGCGGCCCATTTCTTTCATTTTGATCAGGCAATCTGCAAAGAATGGGTTCATCTGCCGGAAGCATTCAATGGTCTTAAAGGTCAGGTCTTCGCCATTCCGGAATGGCGTCAGCGGAAGAATACCTTCCGGCTCTGCATCAACGTCCCAGGGGCGTAAAGCATCCAGTCCCAGTTTCTGGCGCTTCCTGTCGTAAATATAATCAACCAGTGGCTGTACATGCGTTTTTACGGCATGGTGAAACTGGAAGCAATCTTCCTTCTTGTAATCAAACCGGCCAAGGTCAGCAAACTTGTAATCACGATAGTTTTCGAATCCGGCATTCAAAGCAACCTGGTGGCGCTTTTGCACGAGCGATGAAAACAGATCGTTCAGTTTGTCTTTATCCTGCAGTCTTCTTTCCTGGATCTTACGGTAAACCTCTTCGCGTAATTCCCTATGAGGACTTTCCAGGAATTTTGCGGCCTGCTGAAGGGTATATTCTTTCCCGTCTACTTCAACGGTCATTTTCCCGTTAATTACACCAAACTGCTGGGCCTGCACGGCAATTTCTGCCAATATGGGGATGTTCTCTTCCCTGAAAAGGTCTATGCTCTTTTTGACATTACGCAGGTAAGTAAAATATTCTTTCTGGTCCAACTCCTTTGTATAAGGGCTATCCACCAGTTTACGGTTCAATTTATCTGCATAAGGCCTGATCTTAGGATCGATCTCGAGAACAAAGTAATTAAAGGCTTCTTCCAGCTCTTTGTTCTCAGTATCGCATGTCATACGTATCTGCCGCCATGCAGCATCCTCGCCCACCACTGCTTCTAACTCGCTAAGATCCTGCAACCAGTCTTGCATTTCCTGCACAGAATTGATGGGCCTATCCAATAATTCTTTAAAATATGGTTCAAGGCTTTCCCAGTCAGTCACCTTAAAATCTTCTGGTAAAAACTTCCGGGGGATTTTGGTTATCGCTGCACTGTATTCCATAGCTAAGAGTTTTTTATAAAGAAACATCCATTAAGCTTTCTCATCAGCCGCCTCTAAAACGTCGGCAGACGATTGGCCCTCTTCACCTTCTTCAGCAACAAGCGTGAAGTCTACATTATTTTTCTGCAGTACTTCAAACCATTTTACCATTTTCTTCATATCGCTGGCGTATACTCTTTCAAAGTCCAGCTCAGGATATACTTTTTCAAAGTAGCCTTTTAAAAGCTTATTGTCTTTCACATTTGGCAAAGCCTCGGCACTTCCCTTCATAGCCTGGAATACTTCGGCAAGATTTACATTATCGCGAGTGGTATAAACTTCAATGCTTTCAAGATGTGACAAGTTGTGAACGCGTGAAGAAACGAATTTTGTGCTTCCTTCTTCCAGAGAACGTACAATAGCGCCATCACTTTTGCTGCTTAGGATTTCATATAATCCAGGCAAACCTGTAACTGCTACAATTCTTTTATACTCCATAATCGTTTAATTTTTGGGAGGTGCAAGATACAAAGGCTGATTTGAATGACAGAAACCATTTATTCTATTTTTACAAACGGTTCCTGAACTGCTTTAAAAGGCATTCATACAATAAACTTATGAACAAACTCAACATTAGCACAATACTTGCAGGGGAAAATGCGATTTTATAGTTTAGCAAGGGTTCTTAACCCAAATATTTTTGAACTTAGTAAATTTATTTAACGTTTATACCTGATTGATAGTAAACATTTAAACAAATAAAAACGCCCTACTTGAACATTCAATTTCAATATCCTGACCTTTTATGGCTACTGCTCGCTGTTCCGGTTTTCGGATTACTTTACTTCTTTAATTTATACAGGCGGAAAAAAGCGATCCAGCGTATTGGCAACCCCGCCCTGATAAAAGAATTATATAAAACCCACTCTTCAGCGAAAGCCGCCATTAAATTCGCCTTTTTTACAATTGCATTTGCCCTGGGCTGCATAGCCCTGGCCAATCCACGCAAACCGGAAGAAGGGCTTCAACAGGTGCGTAAAGGCATCGACATTATGGTTGCCCTGGATGTAAGCAACAGCATGCTGGCTGCCGATCTTCAACCCAACCGCCTGCAACAGGCAAAAGAAGTGATCGATCAACTGATCCAAAAATCCGGAGACGACCGCATCGGCCTGGTACTTTTTGCCGGCACGGCTTTCATTCAAATGCCACTGACATATGATCACAATGCGGCCCAATTATTTACCGCTGGCGCTTCTCCATCTGTTATCCGTTCACAGGGTACGGCCATTGGCGACGCACTTGAAAAGTGCGAAAATGCATTTGACCAGCAATCCGAACGCTTTAAAGCAATCGTCCTGATCTCTGACGGTGAAACCCATGATGAAAGTGCATTAAGGAAAGCAAAAAACCTTGCAGATAAAGGCATCATGATCAACACCATTGGTGTAGGTTCTCCTGCAGGAGCTACCATCCTGGACACCGCAACAAATACTGCTAAAAGAGACGCTTCAGGCAATATTATCGTTTCCAAATTGAACGAGGAGCTGTTACAGCAAATTGCAGATGTCACCAATGGCGCTTACATCCATTTGACCAATCCGTCTCAGACGGTCGGCCAGCTGACAGCCCAACTTTCGCAAATACAGAAAAAAGCTTTGGGCGATGCTACCCAGTTTATTTACAAGACCTATTATCTCTGGTTAGCGCTTCCGATGCTGCTATTGATGCTTGCTGAGATTTTTACTCCTGACAGAAAAAAGTTAGCCCTATGAAAAAGTGTTTGATCCTGGTCTGCTTTTTATTTCTCCTGGCTGAAGGCAGGGCACAATCTGTAGAACAAAGCCTAGCTAAAGGGAACCAATATTACAAAAATCAACAATACGATTTAGCAGAAATACAATACCGCAAAGCCCTGGAAGAGGTCCCCAACAATCTTACCGCCAAGTACAATCTCGCCAATTCTCTTTACCGTCAAAGAAAAAATGACGAAGCATTGGATATCTTAAAGAACATCCACGAAGAAGGCAGCAATAAAAACCTGCAATCTTCTATATTCTACAATACTGGTGTCATTTACACACGCCAGAAGAGCCTGGAAGCCAGCATTGAAGCGTACAAAAGCGCCCTACGGCTCAACCCGGACGATAAAGAGGCCAGGGAAAACCTTCAAAAAGCTTTACTGGAACTAAAGAAGGAACAACAAAACCGCCAGAACCAGCAACAACAAAACAAAATGAGTCAGAATGAAGCCCAGCGCAGGCTGCAGCAGTTGCAACAGAAGGAAAAGGATATCCAACAGCGCCTTCAAAATCAAAACAAACAAGGTGGCGGCTCCATGCCTAAAGATTGGTAACCCCCGCACTCTTCCCGTTATGATGGGACAGGCATTAGAAGGGGTGTTATTCATACCACAGATCGTTAAAGAATCGACCAATATTCAAAAAAGAGCCATTACTAACTTACTTTTGCGGCTTCAAAAGTCTCCGCATCTGGCGGATTTGGGGGTATAACATGCAGTCTTATTGCGAAAATCTTACACAGTATAAACGTTTAGCAACTAAGGAAGTTTCCGTTGGCGGCCTGCTTCTGGGTAACTTCCATCCTATTCGTGTGCAAACAATGACCACTACTGATACGATGGATACCATAGCAACAGTGGAGCAATCGATCCGTTGTATAGAAGCAGGTGCCGAACTAGTCAGAATTACCGCGCCTTCCAAAAAAGAAGCAGAGAACCTGCTCCAAATCAAAAATGAGCTGCACCGGCGAGGCTATAAGACGCCCCTGGTAGCTGATATCCATTTTACACCCAATGCCGCAGAAATCGCAGCCCGCATTGTAGAAAAGGTGCGCATCAACCCTGGCAACTATGTAGACAAAAAGAAGTTTGAAACAATTGAATACACGGATGCCGAATACATAGAGGAAATAGAACGCATTCGCGACCGCTTTATCCCACTGCTCAATATTTGTAAAGAGTATGGCACTGCCATGCGCATAGGCACCAACCACGGGTCGCTCAGCGACCGTATCATGAGCCGCTATGGTGATACTCCTATGGGTATGGTGGAAAGCGCCATGGAATTCCTGCGCATAGCAAGAGCAGAAAGCTATCACAATATTGTCCTAAGCATGAAGGCCAGCAACCCCCAAGTGATGGTACAGGCCTACCGCCTGTTGGTCAAGACCATGTTCGAAGAGTTCAATGAATGCTACCCCCTTCACTTAGGCGTTACAGAAGCCGGAGACGGTGAGGATGGCCGTATTAAGAGCGCTATAGGAATCGGCACTTTACTTGAAGATGGTCTAGGTGATACAATCCGCGTTTCTCTTACCGAAGATCCGGAATTGGAGATCCCGGTGTGCAGGGATATTATAAAGAGATACCCGCAGGCCAGCGCACACCCCAGTCCGCCAGAGGCGGAGAGCATCAGCGCGCAAGGGCTTAATAGTTATTCCATACGAGAGGACTCGGGGGTGAGTGTGAGTAGTGCCGCACGCCGTGCTACTTTCCCAATAGGTAATATTGGTGGCACACAGGTTCCAGTTGTAATAGCAGACCTCAGCAAACTAGAAAATATTACTCCAAAGGACCTGCAAGGTATTGGCTATACCTATCATGAGGAGACCGACAAATGGACCATTTCTGACATGGCCGCTGACTATATATTCACAGGCCACCAATTGTTGAACTTTTCCCTTCCCGGAACACTCAAAGTAATTGCATACCCGGCGACCTGGGTAGAGGCTGCAGATAAAACAAAGTACTTTCCTATTTTCTCTGCCAAGGGCTTTAACGAAGCAGGGTTGGTCAGTGATACCATGAACTTTGTGATGATCGACTGCTTTAGTGATGAAACCTCGATCAATGACTTTACAGATCTTGAACATTTCAGTTCTTCAGGAAAAGGAGCACAGGACAAGGTAGTTCTTTGCCTGAGCAGCACCCGTCAAAATGCAATGCAATCAGTGCGGCAGATGTTTGAAGAACTGGAAAAGCGCAATATAAAAAACCCGGCCATCCTCATCGTTGACAGCAATTGGCAAACAGCAGATGAACACCTGATTCATTTTGCCACGGAAGCCGGCGCCCTGTTGCTGGATGGCTATGGTGATGGTGTTTGCTTTGGCATGTCTGCGGAGGCTTACAAGCAGTTTAATGAAGATAAAGTTGGCCTGTCAGGCAGGCGCTACACAGGGCAAGGACAAGAAAAGGCCGAACAGTTCATCAACAACACCGCCTTCAGCATCTTGCAGGCAACCCGTACAAGAATCTCAAAAACAGAATATATCAGCTGCCCAAGCTGCGGCAGAACCCTGTTTGATCTGCAGGAAACGACAGCAAAGATCCGCTCTGTGACCAATCACCTAAAAGGCCTGAAGATCGCCATCATGGGCTGTATCGTAAACGGTCCCGGCGAAATGGCAGATGCCGATTTTGGTTATGTGGGCAGTGGCCCGGGAAAAATCACACTCTACAAAGGCAAAGAAGTAGTAAAGCGTAATGTTGCCAGTGAAGTAGCCGTAGAAGAGCTCATCAACCTGTTGAAAGACAATGATGCCTGGGTAGAACCTCAATTGTAGTCGCTACCTTTGAACTAAAAAAAGAGTGATGCTCATCACTCTTTTTTTCATTATCTTACCTATCATTTTCACTTTATGAAAAGGCCCTTACTCATATTGCTTGCCGCCTCCGTTCTCTTTTTCCTGGCCGGCTGCTTCGACACTACAGAAGAAATTACTATTGACAAGAATGGCGGCGGTGTCTACCAAATCAATGCCGACTTCAAGGGACTCTTTGAGTTGCTTGACGCTATGAAAGCTTTCGACACCTCAGCGAACTCTTCTTTGCAAAACCTGCCTTCAAACATCGATACGACCATCAACCTGCGCTCCTTTACCGATACGGCATCTAGCCTTACTGCTGAAGAAAAAACCTTACTGCGCAATGCAACGCTCAATATGGTCATGAACGAAAAGGACAAAGTCTTTAAGGTATTGATGAAGTATCCCTACAAAGACATCAATGACGTACAAAAGATCATCAAGCTAAGTCAATCAGGGAACAACTTTCTTGGTAAGGCATTGCAAGGAAAAGAGTCTCCTCTCACTGATATGCAGATGAACCAGGATATGGGCATGCCTCAATTGAACAATTTCTACGATGTTACCATCAAGAAAGGATTCCTTGAAAAGAAGGTTAATGCTGACAAACTCAAAGAGTTCGAGGAAAACGAGCAATTTGCACAGATGAAACAAGCCCTGGAAATGATGTCAGAGGCCACAATGAATACTGTCATCCACCTGCCAAAGCCAGTTAAAAAGGCCGAAGGGGCTAATATAAAACTATCAGACGACAAAAAAACCGTTACCATTAACGCATCTTTATCCGATCTTTTCAACGATCCAAACGCCTTTGCTTACCACGTTGAATATTGATCGTTTACAAAATAAAACCATACCGCTTATGCAAACCATTTTAGGGGCCAAAGGTGCTATCGGCACCGGCCTTGCTAAAGAACTTACCTCTTATGCCAATAAAATTCGCCTCGTTAGCCGGAGGCCAAAGAAAGTAAACGACAATGATTTTCTGTTCGCTGCAGACCTGACAAAGCCAGAAGAGGCAGACGAAGCCATTGCTGGATCTGAAATCGTCTACCTTGCTATTGGCACTGATTACAATACAAAGGTCTGGCAACAGGTATGGCCATTGATTATGCGTAATGTAATTGATGCCTGTAAAAAGCACAACGCCAAACTTGTTTTCTTCGACAACATGTATATGTATGACCCGGACTATTTAAACAATATGACGGAAGATACTCCCATCCGTCCTGTAAGCAAGAAAGGGGTTGTACGGGCAGAAATTGCGCAAATGCTGCTCAATGAAGTGAAGACCGGGGCTCTAACTGCCATGATCGTTCGGTCTGCTGATTTCATTGGCGTGCAAAACAGTGCACTGACCGAAACTGTGGTCAAGAACTTATTAAAGAGGAAAAAAGCAATCTGGTTTGCCAATGTCAACAAATTACACAGCTACACATTCATTCCTGATGCAGCAAGAGGAACAGCCATATTAGGCAACACACCCGATGCCTATAACCAGGTTTGGCACCTGCCAACCATCAATGAGCCATTAACCGGCAAACAATGGATAGAACTGTTTGCAAAAGAGGCAGGAGTAAAACCCAGGTACCAGGTACTTTCCAAAAACATGATGGGCATTCTGGGTCTCTTCGTTCCAGTCTTGAAAGAATTGAAGGAAATGGTTTACCAATATGAACTGGACTACGTATTCGACAGCAGTAAGTTTGAAGAACGCTTTCAATATAAACCAGTATCACCACAGGAAGCAGTGGCCTATGTTGTCAGAGAACTGAAGAAAGAGAAGGCCGAGGCTAAAAAGAAGATCACTGATTATTGATCATTTATAATAAATGATCAATAATCAGTGATGGGTAATCAGTAATGAATGATTTTCCTACCAGCCATCACCGTCAAGCACGTTGCCGATGCCGCCTAAGATGCCTCCTTCTTCTTTACGCGTAGTTGTACCGTATTGTAATATCCGGGAAGCTAAACGACTTACCGGAAGCGTTTGGATCCACACGCGACCTGGTCCCCGAAGTGTAGCAAAGAACAAGCCCTCGCCACCGAAAATGGTGTTTTTAATGCCGCCTACGAATTGAATATCATAGTCGATTGAAGGAGTGAAAGCGACAAGGCAGCCTGTATCTACTTTCAGCATCTCACCAGACTGAAGGTCCTTTTCAACGATATGCCCACCCGCATGTACAAAAGCCAATCCATCACCTTCGAGCTTTTGCATGATAAAGCCTTCCCCGCCAAACAAGCCAGTACCTAATCTTCTTTGGAATTCAATACCTACACTAACACCTTTGGCTGCACATAAGAACGCATCTTTCTGGCAAATCATCCTGCCACCAAGGCGCATCAAATCCAGAGGAATTACCTTGCCCGGATAAGGAGAAGCGAAGGAAACTCTTCTTTTGCCGTGGCTGATATTTGTAAATGCGGTCATGAATAAGCTTTCACCAGTCAGAAGGCGTTTTCCGGCACCCAATAGTTTGCCCAGAATGCCTCTTTGTTGCTGGCTGCCATCACCAAAAATGGTTTCCATCTGAATACCGTCATCCATCATCATAAAGGCACCACTTTCAGCTATTGCAGTTTCGTTGGGATCCAGTTCAATCTCCACGCACTGCATTTCCTCACCTAAAATCTTATAGTCTATTTCATGAGATCTCTGGTAATATGTTTCCATACGTGATTTTTTGCCTAAGGTAAAGAGTTTGAACGGATTAACTAAAGGGAGTGTAACTTTATATCAGATCCTCCCTTTAAATGCTTTTAGTCCCCACCGACAAAAATCTTCAAAGATGGAAGCAGGTATCTATACAACAAGACCTGAATTCAGAAGCCGTCTTTCTTTTATGCCCCTCATCAGGACATGGCAGCAAATTGCAGCAACTGAAAAAGGGACTCCGGCAAAGATTTGCAACCATCTTGTCAGAAAGTTCATGCAGCATCCAGAATTGACTGAAGTTATAGATGACTATACTATTCTTGAACAACACAGTCAGCTCATTGAAGAAGCTATGGCAACATTTTTCCCCTCTTCACTGAGCCTGATGCATCAACTCAATGCTGTTGCAGTTCCTTTTTCCCACCAGATTATCCATGCATCTCATTTATTCAGAACTTCCTTTATGGACGAGAGTGGCAATTATATGCAACCTCTTGACCTGCAAGTGGAAGATAATCTCGCCATTGCAAAAGAACAACTCGCCTATAAGCTAATCTTAAAGACCTTCTACCATATTGATCTAGCCGGCGGTGATGCCTTTATTTGTGCTTATCCGGATCCGGCACAAGACATCCATAATTATTTTGAACTAACATGGAATGCACAGTTTATTGATGTAACCACTACTCTCAGATTACCTTCCTTACCCAAAGATTTCACATTAAAGTGTCATAGTGTAAACGAGCTAGATCATTTTCCGGAGGTCAAAACAATACTGCCTATCGATGAATTCATTTTTGATGGTCTTATTGTCATTCACATCAAAGAAGTTACAGAACGAGAAACCATCAATAAGATCAAAGACATTCTACAAAATGAGAATGCGCTTGAGGATGCGGATCTTTATTCCTCCTTCAAAACTCAACTTACCTATCTCATTCACCGGGAAGAAGCAAATGTTGGCTTTATCGTTTTTAACGACAGGCCTTATTTCAGGCTGCTTCGTTACACCAGCGTCTTGCTAAGAAATGCCAACGACAATGAAAAAGAGAACCTTTTCAAAACTTTACAAAGAGAGCTCCAAAGCTTTCCACACTTTACATGGAACGACAGTATCCATACGGATAGTCTTCCAGGCAGGATATTAAAAAAAGAAGGCTATAAGAATGTTTTAATATCAGCATTGTATCACAATAATAAAGTAACAGGATGCCTTGAAATATGCACTAAAACAGAGACATCCTTTAACAGCCTGGATATAGCAAAAGTTGAGCAGGTAACAGGACTGCTACAGAATGCGTTAAAGAGGTATAGCCAATATCTCCAAAATGAAGTAAACCGGCTGGTGAAAGAACATTTTACTGATGTACAATCGGCTGTAGAATGGAAGTTCAATGAAACAGTGCTTGATTACCTTGAAAAGTTAAGGCAGGGTGAGCATGCGGAAATGCAACCCATAATATTTGACCATGTATACCCACTTTATGGATCTATAGACATCCGCAATTCTTCAAGCGAGCGCAACCATGCGGTGCAGCAGGATATGAGCCAACAACTTCATTGGATCAGGAACATTTTACTCATGGCACAGGAAGCAAAACACCTTCCATTCCTGGACGAAGTCATCATGCGCATTGATGACTACTCCGCATCTATCAGCAACTTTTTATTTGCTGCCGATGAACAGGCTATCCATGACTTTTTGAGATCAGAGGCTATGGATCTGCTGCAATCGATTCAAGAAACGTCGCCAGAAGTAGATCAACAGGTGGATGTATACTTCAAAGCTTTGGACCCCTCATCCTTAAGATTAAATATGCGCCAAAAGCAGTTTGAGGAAAGTGTTAAAGCCATCAATAACCATATTACCAACTTTTTGCAAAGAGAGCAATTGGAGGCTCAACAGGCTTACCCGCATTACTTTGAAAGGTTTGTCACCGATGGGGTTGAGATGAATATTTATATAGGGCAAAGCATTGCACCAAGCAAAAAGTTCAACAAGATCTATCTTAAAAACATGCAACTGTGGCTAGTCAACTTTTTAGCTCAGGCCGGACAACAAATAGGCCAGTTATCGCCTAAGTTGGCTGTACCACTTGAAACTACACAATTGATCCTGGTGTATCATGAACCGATACGTGTTCAATTCAGAACAGAAGAACGAAAGTTTGATGTAGAAGGCATGTATAATGTACGTTATGAGGTTGTGAAGAAGCGCATTGATAAAGCATTGGTAAAGGACACCAACCAGCGCCTTACCCAGCCAGGCACAATAGCCATAGTGTATTCGCACAGTAAAGATGCAAAGGCGTTTATGCAGCACATACAGTTTTTACAGAAGCAGCAAATACTTGAAGGTGAAGTGGAGCACCTGGAACTGGAAGAAATGCAAGGTGTGAGCGGCCTCAAGGCCCTACGTGTGCACATTCGCCTGCAGACAGAAGAAACGGGAAATGTAAAACGAGATACATCAAATCTAATAGGAGAGCAATAATTATTAATTAAATGTCGGAAGTCGTCTCATGCGAAACTTAATAATCTTTAATCAATAATCACCCCATTGCGTGTAATATAAGTTCATTTGTCCTTCCGTGCTTCTTCCTCCATGTTTTTGCCAATAAAGTAACCTAACAGGCTTCCTGCCAAAGCGCCGATAATCATAGCTGCATAACCAGATTCTGAAGCGAATGCTCCGATGAGCAACCCGAAAACACCAATCAATAAAGCCCAGATAATTCTTCCTTTGATAGCCTGGCGCGCAGGGATAGAAGTGGATGGTTTTTGATACTGATGATGTACGTGGCGTTTTTTACTTTGTGGCATGGTGGTTATATTTAAAGTTATTAATAGACCGGGTAATAAACTCTTGTGACCCACTTTGCTGTATCCTGTTCTTTACTTCGGTCCGTAACCAATAACATAAATGGTATGGCCGGCGAGGCCAGCTGATGGTCTTCCAAATAATTACCCAATTGCACCATGGCTTCCTGTGCGGTTACAGCTCCGCCGCGTACTTCAGTTTCCAAAATATTTCCTTGTATCATTCTTTTCAGAAAGATATCACCACTTCCTCTTAGTTCCCTGCTGGTTGGGATAGCAACCATACTTTCAAAACGGCTGGAGTCCAATTGTTGTACATGCAGCATAGGGTAATTAATCTCTGTTGCACTTTGTGATGCAATGTATGCTTTCAATTGAGAAATATACTGATAAATATCATTAGTTTGAGGATAAGCATTAGTAATAAACTTGGTCGCAATCAGCGTTGTATCTTTCTGTTTGGTCAACTTTACATTGAAGCCATACAGGTTTTCATCTTTTTCAATGTACTCTTTAAGACTCTGCAGGATATCAGCCATTTGCCCCTGGATTTGTTTTGCATCCAGGTAAGTTCGAATTTTTTCCCAAGGACCGCCTTGTACTACTGCTTTCCATTCAAAGATGGTATAATCAATACCCAGAGGAATAAATGAAAGGGTACTGAGGATTTTCTTGTCTCCACTATTTACCTGAATCAAAAGCGATTGAAAGAATCTTTGCTGAAGCTGATAAGTGATCTGTTTCAAAGCAAAGGGCGCTTGTGCCTTAATACTTGGTCTTTCCTGGGGCCACCACTTGCTCCAATTGTTTTGATCAGCCACGTTGCGATAGGCGCTGTTGGCATTGACTTTAAAAGAAATCCTTTGCTGAACAGATATTTCCGTAGGAAGGAGGATGTAGATAACTACCAATACAAGGACTATCAATGAGGCCGCGATCCATTTCTTCATATTTAAACTTCTTTCTGTTTTTCTATAATGAACGTAATCAAATCTTCTACCGGGTAATTTATCCGGCTAATGGCGTCCTGTATATCCTCGCGGCTCACCTGGGCTGCAAAAGAAGGCGTTTTCAACTTCTTCAGCACACTTTTGACATCCATTTCTTCATACCTGTTGGGACGGATCAGAGCTGCGGCATGGATAAAGCCTGATAATTCATCAAAAGCATAGATCATTTTATCCATTTTTGATTGCGGCTCTACTCCAAAATGCCTCGGGCCATGAGAGGCTATGCAATGGATGATCTCCGGGTCTATATTTCTTCTTTCCAATTCTTCAATAATAACCCGGCAATGATCGTCCGGATATTTTTCCCAATCGGCATCGTGCAGCAAACCGGCCAGCCACCATTTATGGGCAGTGCTCTCATCCAACTCTTCCTTTTCCAAAGCCCAGGATTTCATCAGGGCAGCCACTTGCTTCATGTGGAGGCGCAGGCGATCGTTTTCTACCCATTGGTATAAAAGCTGCAAAGCTTCTTCGGCAGAAAGAACCTTACCAGTATTTGCCGGGTTTCCGAAGGAGGTGCGATTGAGTGGTTGTATTGTTTCCATCAATGTGTTTGAATTCTTAAATTAACGGATCAACAGGGATGAGCAGCAATTTACTAAAGATGTTGTGTGAAAAATGGGTTTCTAGGCTCAAGTACGGCTAAAGTACGGCTAAGGTACGGCTCAAGTACGGCTCAGGTATGGATTAAGGGTCAAGAGTTATGGGAGAAGGGGGGCAAAATGGTTATGTTGGTTGGGGGAAGGTGGTGAGTTTTTGAGGTTCAAATGAAACAAAAGGAGGCTTTTTAGTTAAGCATTTCAAAATACCGTCAAAATATTTATTGATAATCAATCTATTGTAAATACGTCCTAAAAAAATACCCTGTATTTTCTTTGTTCACGCTGAATAATTCTCCTACTTTTGCGCCTCCAAAATCATCTTTGGACAGATTGTCATGGGCTGATAGAGGAAAGCAGTAAGCGGGATGGCGCAACTGTTTTAGATTTTTTAACCCGCTATTGGGATCAATAGCAAAAAGTTTTTTTCATGAGCAAATTGCATTTTACAACAAAGCATGCGAATGCGGCTACCGTTCAGCGCAACTGGTATGTTGTGGATGGTACCAATCAAACCGTGGGTCGTATGTGTGCCCGTATTGCGGCTATTCTGCGCGGCAAAAACAAGGCATACTACACTCCTCACGTTGACTGTGGCGATTATGTAATCGTTACCAACGTTGAAAAAGTAAAGTTCACTGGTAACAAGTTGGAAGAAAAAGTTTACGACCGTTTTACCGGATATCCTGGTGGCCGTAAAGAAGAGATCGCAAAAGACCTGCTGAAACGCAGACCAGAAGTGATCATCGAGAGAGCTGTTAAAGGTATGCTTCCTAAGAACCGCCTTGGCCGCAAAATGTACAAGAAGTTGTATGTATATGCTGGCGACCAGCATCCTCACACTGCACAACAACCTAAAGAACTGAAATTCAAATAATTAAATTCCAAATTTTAATAAATGGAAAAGCAAAAAAATGGTGTTGGTCGTCGTAAAGAAGCCGTAACAAGGGTATTCCTTTCTAAAGGCTCTGGCAACATCACTGTAAACGATAAAGATTATAAAGTATACTTTCCTCTGGTTTATTTGCAAAACCAAGTTGAGAGACCTTTAAAGACAATTGAAGCTATTGATAAATTCGATGTTAAGATCAACGCTGCCGGTGGTGGTTTGAAAGGTCAGGCTGAAGCTGCCATGCTGGGTATTGCCCGTGCATTGGTTGAAGTGAACGCTGAGCTTCGTCCAACTTTGAAAGCTGCAGGTTTACTGCGTCGTGACCCACGTTCTGTTGAGCGTAAGAAATTCGGTCATAAGAAAGCTCGTCGTAGCTTCCAGTTCTCTAAACGTTAATTATTCATTATTGATTATTGGTTACTTAAAGCTTTTCAGGCAGCCAGCAATCATTAGTCAATAATAAGTAATCAATAATAAAATAATCATTAATCAAATAATCACAATGGAACAAAATACTTCACTTCAACAACAACTCCTGGATGCAGGTGTACACTTCGGCCACCTGAAGAAGAAGTGGAATCCAAAGATGTTGCCTTACATTTTCGCTGAAAAGAAAGGTATTCACATCATTGATTTAAATAAAACTACTGAGTGCATGCAGGAAACTGCAGCTGCTTTAAAGCAAATTGCACGCAGCGGTAAAAAGATCCTGTTTGTTGGCACTAAAAAACAAGCAAAAGATATCGTTACCGAATGTGCTCAGCGCGTAAACATGCCTTATGTTACCGAGCGTTGGCTGGGTGGTATGTTGACCAACTTCAACACTGTTCGTAAGAGCGTGAAGAAGATGCAAAGCATTGAGAAAATGCTGGGTGATGGTTCTTTCGACAACGTAACTAAGAAAGAGCGTCTGACATTGAGCCGTGACAAAGAAAAGATGGAAAAAGTATTGGGCGGTATTGCTCAACTGGGACGTGTTCCTGCTGCTTTGTTCATCGTAGACATTGGCCATGAGCACATTGCTTTGGCTGAAGCTAAACGCCTGGGTATTACTACTTTCGGCGTAGTTGATACCAACTGCGATCCTAACAAAGTTGACTTTGCTATTCCTGCAAACGACGATGCTACTAAATCTATCGCTATCGTAACTCAATACATCACTGCAGCTATTGCAGAAGGTTTGGCTGAGCGTCAAGCTGCTAAAGATGAAGAGGGTGATGAACAAAGTGATGATGAAAAAGAAAAGAAAGCAGCACGCCTTGAAGCAGAAGCTCAAGCTGAAGGTGGTCGCGGTGGCCGTGGTGGTCGCGGTGGCCAAGGTGCTGGCCGTGGACCTGGCGGAAACCGTGGTGGTGGTGGCCAAGGTCAAGGTGGCGGTCGTGGCCGTAGCGGCGGTGCCAACCGTGGTGGTGGCCAAGGCGGAGCACGCAGACCTGCTGGAAGATAATAAGACCCAATCACACCCCCGCCCTTAAAGGGGAGGCTAAGGTTGGACACTCTTTTTGATCAGAAATAGTTCTTTTCAAGAGCTTTTCATATAATTAGTGGTGGGTTGTAAGTAGTGAGGAATACTCACGGCTCACAATTCACCACTAACATTTTATACAATACATTTTTAATCTACACTTAAATTTTTGATCATGTCAACTGTACAAATTACAGCTCAGGATATAAACAAGCTGCGCCAAGCTACTGGTGCAGGTATGATGGATTGCCGCAAAGCTTTGACTGAAACAGGCGGTGATTTTGAAGCTGCTATCGACTGGTTGCGTAAGCAAGGCCAGAAAGTAGCTGCAAAACGTAGCGACCGTGAAGCTAAAGAAGGCGTTGTTATTGCCAAAACAACTGCAGATAACAAAACCGGTTTTATCGTTACCATCAGCTGCGAAACTGACTTCGTTTCCAAGAATGCAGACTTCGTTGCTTTTGCACAAAGCATTGCAGATGCAGCTGTTGCCAACAATGTAAAGAGTGCAGAAGAACTGAACGAAGTAAGCGTAAACGGTTCTAAAGTATCTGACCTTATCAATGATAAACTGGCTGCTATCGGTGAGAAAATCGCTGTAAGCCGTTTTGAAAGAGTTGAGGCTCCTTATGTAGCTTCTTACATTCACGGTGCTTACCGCATGGGTGTATTAGTAGCCTTCAATAAGGAAGTACCAGCTGAAGTTGGTAAAGACGTAGCGATGCAAATTGCTGCTATGAACCCAGTTGCTGTTGATGCGGCTTCTGTACCAGCTGATATCGTTGCCCGCGAGAGAGATATCGTAGTTGAGCAAATGAAGCAGGATCCTAAAATGGCTGGCAAACCAGAAGAAATGATCTCTAAAATTGCTGAAGGCAAGCTGAATGCATTCTTCAAAGAAAGCACTTTGACTGCCCAAGCGTTTGTAAAGGACAGCAGCAAATCAGTAGGTGACTACCTGAAGAGCATTGCCCCTGAGTTGAAAGTAACTGAATTTAAGCGTGTTGCTTTGGGATAATTCGAATTAAGAATGATTCGAATGTCGAATACGAATTGAAGGCCCCGCAGAGATGCGGGGCTTTTTTATGCACTTTTGTTGAAGTTTATAGGGCATTAAAATTTGCCAGCGAATGAACCATTGTTGATCGTCCATTTTCCAGCTGTTGTAGAAAAAGTACCTTCTATTTCAGAAGCTGTTAATCTGGTAATGGTAATTGTGCCTGAAGTAGATTGTCCCCACTCACTGAAAACAGAGATATAAGCATTTTTTTCAAGCCTTACATGCCCCAAGGGCAATCCTGAAATGGAAGACAGATTAATGGAGATATTTCCACTTGCTGTACTGGCAGTACTCCGGACGGCTAGGTCAAAGTAGATGACGCGTGTTCCGTCGTCTTCACCGATTTGCAATTTGATGTCGCGCAATCCTGAAGATGTTTGAGAGGTGGCAAATGTTGTAGCAGTATTTCTTACATTAAATGAATTGCTTTTACCAAAGTCCGTATTTGTTTTAAAACTGGCTCCAGCTTTACCTGGGCTCAATGAGGCTGAACTGACAGGAGGGGGAGCATTATCATCTTTCTTACAAGAACTAAAAAGAGCAGAAACGGAGATCACAGCCATTATTGCTGCGGAGGCAATTGGTTTCATTTCAATGCAATTTACATTTATGAGCAAGGGAAGAAATTCACTGCACATCTTATTTTGCGTCTGTATTTGTATTGAAATACAAGCTAACAAGATGCAGTATTCTATTTCACTGGAATTTAACTCAAAGTTAACATACTCTGCAGCGGTTCCCTAATTGAATTTCAATAATCGAAGAAGAAATATTTGCAAAAATCAATTATAGCGACAGAGTTTATTTCTGTCCAATTGCCTTTTTAGTAAAAAGTTCAATTGGACAGAAATCTTTAATCAGTTTTGAAGTGATACTTAACCGTTATGCAACAACGAAAATGTTTTAAGCAATAACAGAATGTATGAGTGACAAATCATCATTCACTGCTGATATACCGCATTATTTGAATGAAAGAAGTGCTTACGGACTATTGTTTGGTATCAATGATCACTGGTGTGTTTCGTCCGCTCATCATGATCAACTTAGCGTTTTGAGAGCCTGCTAATTCTTTCATAGCTTTTATTTGTTCGTATTGCAGCTGCCGTTCTGTAAGACTTTCGGAGATAATGCGCTGGTAGTCGGCAATACCTTGCGCTTCTACTCTTTTACGCTCTGCCTCCTGCCGTTCCTTTTGCAAAATGAACTGCATTTTCTGGGCGTCCTGTTCTGCCTGGATCTTTTGTTCGATAGAGGACTTCACTGGAGCAGGCAAAGCAATGCTCCTTACGAGTAAGTTTTCAAGCAGCAGCCCGCGGCGTTTGAATTCTTCATCAATGCTTTTGAAGATGCGGTTCTGGAATTCATCACGCTTAGTGGAATATAAGGCAACAGCTTCATAATAAACAGCGTTGTCACGGATCTTGGTTCGCGCTATTGGCCTTACAATCTTGTCCTGGTAATCATTACCGGTTTCCCGGATAATCCTGGGAGCTTCTGAAGGTGTCAACCGATACAAGACAGTCAGATCAATAGTTACTTCCAAACCGTCGGCAGTCAATACCCTGATAGCGTCGTCACCTCCTTTCTGCCCCTCATCCGAAACGCCACTCATAGTATAGTTCTGTGTGCGGACGTCCATCTCTTCTATCACATACAATGGATTCACCAGGTGTAAGCCACTTGGCAAGAAGTCGTTGTGAACTTTTCCAAACAGCTTTTTTACACCTACCATGCCGGCATCTATCTGGACAAATGATTTGGAGAGAATGCCAATCAGTATCAGTGCGATGCCTATAAGCCGGCCTATGATTAGAGGCCTCTCAATCTGAGGCATTCTTCTTATAAAGAGGGAGGCTATGAGAATGATTACTCCAAGGATGACTAAAAACATAAGCATAAGTTTTGAAAACCAGAGGAAAGATAGGTGGAATTACGAAGGATTTGAATGAGGAATATTTTGAATGACGAATGACTCGAATGACGAATAACGAACGGGGTCAGATCTGTCTTTTTAACTGGACGTAGGCCCAGGCGCAGAAGGGCATGGAGAGAGCAATTATGAGGGCAAAGATCCATCCCAAAAAATTAGTGCATAATAAGGCAATAAGAAGCCAATAGAAGGGGTACTCGACCATCAGTAAGGCAACTACAAGGGAATCGTAATGATCGTTGCTGAAAAGGCTGGCAACGGCTTTTACGGATATATACAGGGGCAGATGCAGTATAGCGCCAATAAAAGCAGGAATTGCCAGGATTATCTTCTTGAACATTGGCAGAGGCACATAAAAAAGGCTCTTCAATTTTGCCTTGTTGCCCGGCTCTACTTCATAAACCAACTGCCGTAGCTGACTTTCCAGTTGCTCGTTAAAAGCAAGCAGTTGCTTTCCGTACGTTTCCTGTTCTATGATGAGCTGTTTATTTAAGGGCTCGCCAAAGTTGATGTGTACATTTTTGCCAAAGAGGCGAAATGCATTGTAATTAATGCCGAGTGGAATAATAATAAGGTTTATACCTTTTTCCCATGTGCTGGTAGTCAATCTAGCTGTTCCTTTACGCAGGGGCCGTAAATGCCATTCATTTGCAGAGCCTCCTTCACTGAAAATCAGCACGATTCCGTTGGTAGCAAATACCTGCTGACAGGCTTCAAAAGTGGTATAGTTCTGTGAAAGGTTTTCCTTGCCTTCGTTGGTACGGTATACGGGCAGTAAAAACATGCGACGTAAAATATTGCCAACCGTTTTCCGGGCAAAAGCATCCCCCCTGGCCAAAGAATAAAGCTGTTCCTCCATCAAGGTGGTCATGATGATGCCATCCAGAAAGGAATTAGGATGATTGGCAGCAAATAATACCGGACCTTTTAAACTGAGGCATTCTGGCTTATTGATGACTACTTTCCTGCAATAGACCATCATGCACAACCGAGCGTAAAATTTCAGTATTCGGAAAACCACGCATGAAAATAAGGGATTAGGACCATTATTTAATCAGTAATGAGTAATCAGTGATCAGGTAAAAATAGACTGGCATAATTTGTTTATTTGGATCAATAAACAAAGAATCATGAATAATCATAAATTAAGTGACAAAGTAGCACTTGTTACAGGTGCCAGTTCAGGCATTGGAAGCGCGATTGCAATTGAGCTGGCAAAAGAAGGGGCAAGAGTAGTGATCAATTACCGATCGGATGAAAAGGGTGCGGAAGCTACGCTGAGCAAGGTAAAAGAAGCAGGCAGTGAAGGCTATATTGTACAAGCAGATGTCAGTAAAGAGGAAGATGTAAGCAAGATGTTTGATGCTGCCCGTAACCAGTTTGGCACTATAGATATACTTGTAAACAATGCAGGCATACAACAGGACGATGCAATGGTGGAGATGAGCCTGACGGAATGGCAACGGGTTATTGATGTAAATTTAACCGGTTACTTTTTATGTTCACGGCAGGCCATTAAAGAATTTCTGAAGAGGGAATGCGACGCAGCCAGTAAAGCTATTGGAAAGATCATTTGTGTTTCGTCCGTACATGATATTATTCCCTGGGCCGGTCATGTTAATTATGCAGCGTCCAAGGGTGGCGTGCTGATGTTTACGAAGTCCCTTGCGTTGGAAGTAGCGTCTAAAAAGATCAGGGTAAATGCGATCTCGCCGGGGGCTATCAAAACTGATATCAATGCAGAGGTATGGTCAGACCCGCAAAAGGCCCAGGAATTACTGAAATTAATTCCTTATAAGCGCATTGGTGATCCTGAGGATGTAGGAAAAGTTGCAGCATGGCTGGCATCAGATGACAGTGATTATGTTACAGGCACTACTATATATGTAGATGGAGGAATGACGCTTTACCCGGGGTTTGTGGATAATGGGTAGGCATCTGAAGATAGGCAGTCTGTGATTTCATTACTGAAAAACTGAAATATTTTTGAGATAATTCAAGATAAATGAATTTAGAACACAAAAAACAAGAAGTTGCCCCTTTTAGTGTATTTATACTTAGGATCGTCCGTTATAGTCTATTTGCCCTAATGCTTATTTTCATTTCTGTTCTTATTGGGGTTATTGGCTATCGGTATTTTGGAAAGCTCAATTGGGTTGATAGCTTTTATATGTCGTGTATGATATTGACGGGCATGGGGCCTGTCGCTGATATGACAACCAAAGGGGCAAAGCTTTTCTCTTCGTTCTATGCTTTGTATAGCGGTGTTGCCTTTTTAAGTATAACGGCAGTATTCTTTACGCCTATCATTCACAGGCTTTTACACATATTGCATGTAGAAGAGACTGAAAGGCAAACCTAAATCTGCCTCTAAAGCAAGACCTTGCTTTAGCGAAATAAATACGAGGAAGATGAAAATGTTTATAAAACTTGGCATTTCTTACACTTGTTTGCTCTGTAACTGTTAGGGAATTGCCCTACATTTAATAAAGTCACCAGCAATCCAAATTGCAAAACCATTCTTTGATCTTAAAACGGATTGATATGAAAAAGTTAAGCATTTATGTTCTGCTGGTTTCATTATTATTAAGTGTGGCAAGTATTCGTTGCAGCACAGGAACAAGTCTTCTCAAGGCTGGTTCTCCTTTACTATCAGCATTAAGCGGCGTTCCTAACCTTTCTACTTTCACCAACCTTCTTCAAACTCCCGGCCTGGATAAGCTTATAGGAGGTGCTATGAAAAAACCATTTACGCTGCTGGCACCAACAAACGATGCTTTGAGCAATTTAGGCTCCAGCGCTATGAGCAATCTGACCAACCCCAGCAACATCAGCCAGTTGGCGAATCTTATAAAAGATCATATCATACCGGGCAAATTAGATGCTGCAAGTTTGATGCAGACCGGTTTAAAAGCAGCCAGTGGCAAAGCACTTGACCTAGGAAGCGCTAAGCTCGGCGACCTGATAGGAGGTGAAAAATTCAATATTTTTCCCGTTGATAAACTCCTTGGCCAATAATACAGTTATAACACCAAGCTAGAGGCCCGGTTAAGAGGTATGAGATGAGCCATCTGTGGGAATCGAACCCGCGACCTGTTCATTACGAATGAACCGCTCTACCAACTGAGCTAAGATGGCTAAAGGTTTGAGATTTCACTACAACACATCCTGCAGTTTAAAGATCTCTTTTGACCTGATTCCTTTCTCTGTCATTTGCAAGTTACAACATTCAATTTTCGGGTCGTGTTCGAAGAAGAGTGTGTAATCGCCTTCGAGGGCTTCTGCTAGAAAGCTTTTCTTTTCGTGCATAGTGGTCAGCGGGAACATATCATAAGCCATTACATAGGGCATGGGTATGTGTGCTTCAGAAGGCAGCAGGTCGGCCATGTAGACGATGGTTTTGTCCTTATAGCGTATTTGCGGCAACATCATGTTGTCGGTATGCCCACTAACAAACCGAACGGAGATATTTTCATTGAAGGGCGCAGATGGAAGTTTGCCAGTGCTTGCACTTGCAGGAACTTCTATAAACTTTTGCTGTCCCCATTCCTGAATGGGAAGAATATTCTCTTTTAAGAAAGAAGCTTTTTCCCTGTCGTTTGGATGGATGGCCCAATCCCAATGCTTTTCATTGCTCCAGTAGGTGGCATTTTTGAATGCAGGCACCAGCTTATCGCCCTCTCTATTCACAGAGCCACCACAATGGTCAAAATGCAGGTGCGTTAAGATCACATCGGTTATATCATCGCGGTGAAAACCTTTTTTTGACAAGGATGTGTCCAAGTTATCACCCTGCAAATGATAATGGCCGAAGAATTTAGCGCTTTGTTTATTGCCGATTCCATTATCTACCAGGATCAGGCGGTTCCCATCTTCAATCAACAGGCAACGCATTGCCCAGGTGCAAAGGTTATTTTCATCGGCAGGGTTCAGTTTGTTCCACATACTTTTGGGTACTACACCAAACATAGCGCCACCATCCAGTTTAAATGTTTCTGTTTCTATTGCGTAAAGATTCATGAAAAAGATATTGTGATTTTTAGATATTCAGATATTGGAAAAGCTTGTTTAAGCAGTAAGGTTTTTTTCGACTTCCAGTGTTTCAGAGGCAAGGGGCCGCGATCTTTGTGCTTGCAATGTATATAAAAGAAGGAGAAGACCTATGACAAAAAAGGCTATCAGCACGAGTACGGAAGTACGTTGCGACCCTGTGAATTGCGTGATCAATCCAAAGAGGAAGGTACCGATCACAATAGCGATCTTCTCTGTAACATCGAAAAAGCTAAAGAAAGAAGTCGTATCCTTTGTCTGCGGCATCAGTTTGGAATAAGTACTGCGGCTCAAAGACTGAATCCCCCCCATTATAAAACCGATACCTACAGCCAGCGCATAAAACTTATTAATGTCGCCGGTGGGTAGCAGGTACCCTCCGATACAAAGGCCTATCCATGCCACGACGCATACCATCAATGCTGGTATGTTACCAATTAATTGCGACAACTTTGAAATTAAGAAAGCGCCAGGTATGGCTACTAATTGTATCAACACTATGGATACAATCAAATTGGTAGTTGGGATCTGCAGTTCGCTGGTACCATACAAAGCAGCCACCAGCATTACGGTTTGTACGCTGATGTCATAAAAGAAAAAAGAAGCCAAAAACCTTCTTAGTGATGGCAGTTGCTTCAATTCATGCCACACTTTTTGCAGTTCTCTATAGCCATTGGTGATGGCACTTTTGCGTGGATCTATATTATGAGGCCTATAGACCGGGAGTCTTTTTAATGGGATCTGTGCAAAGCCAAACCACCAAAAACCAACCAGCAAAAATGAAAGCCTGGGCGCAAAAGAACCATCTTTTATACCAAACCAATCTGGCTTCAGGATAAACAGGAAACAAATCAACTGCAGGATCACACTGCCTACATAACCATAAGCAAATCCTTTTGCACTGACACGGTCCCTTTCTTCGTACGGAGCAATTTCGGGCAGATAAGAGTTGTAAAACACAAGGCTAGCCCAATAACCAATACAGGCTATAATAGTACTCAGCAAGCCTATCCATAAAGTTTCTTTGTTGAAAAAGAATAAAGTGCAGCAAGCAATGCTACCCATAGTCAGAAAGAAACCCATAAAGCTTTTCTTATTACCCCTTGTATCAGCAATGGACGACAATAAAGGAGAAATGATGGCTACTACCAGGAAAGCAAAAGCCAGAGCATAATTGTACAGGGAGCTATTTACAAAGTCGTACCCCAGAAAACGAACCCTGTCGGTGGTAAGGGGATTGCCGTCGCCTGTAATAGATTCATAATAAGCGGGAAAAACAGTAGAAGTGATCACCAGGTTATAGGCACTATTTGCCCAGTCGTACATAGCCCAGGCATTGATCACTTTCTTGGAAGATTGCTGCATGTTTGTGATTTCGACGAGTTTAAGAAAAGAATGAGTGAAGTTACTCCACCCTTGTATTATCCATGCGGCTGCTATCTGGTGTTGTAGCACCGGCATCTGGTGTTATTGAATTTAGCTGTTCCGCTCTTACGGCGGCTTTGAGTTCAGGAGTCAACTCACCAGCATCTGCCAGGTCGTTGAATTGGTCATCTACCAATACAACTTTAGTTTTCGCCATATTGAATACATCTTCAGAAATCCACATCTGCCACACACGAAAGCCTAAGAGTGTATTTTCTTTATCTGTTTCATAACTAGCTTTATCTACCACAAAGCGTACAGTGTAAATACCACTGTCTTTGGAAAGCTGCACGCTTTTTTCATTTTGGGAATCGAAGAAGTTCCTGTCCAGCAGGAAATTACCCAGTCGCTTAGCTTCAGATTCAGTGGCCTCATCTTTATAGAACACTTCACTATTGTTGTTAATTTCCACCTTTTTGCCATAACGGTCACAGGAGGCGAGCAACAAGCTTGCTGTTATTAGCAACAGAAAGATTTTTTGCATAAACTCTGGAATAGTTGCTTAAAGGTAAGTAATCGGGGTGACGGATCACTCATTTCAGATATCCCTGTGCAATCAGAAACAGCAGGAAAATTCCGGCGATGATGCGGTAAATACCAAAGAGGCGGAAACCATAAACCTGCAGGTATTTGATAAAAAACCTGATAGCAAGCAAGGCCACGATGAATGCAACTACATTACCAACAACAAAGGCGTAAATATTTTCAGTAGAACTGAGGATCAACTCATATCCCTTTTGCTCCAGGCCATTGTTATCCCAACCTTTTACAAACAAGGAGTAGGCGGTTGCAGCCAACATGGTAGGCACAGCCAGGAAGAAAGAAAACTCGGCAGCCAGGTTGCGGGTCAACTTTTGCTGCATACCACCAATAATTGAGGCAGCGCTTCGACTAACACCAGGGATCATGGCCAGCACCTGCCAGCAACCAATTATAAAGGAACGCAGGAATGTGATCTTCTCTTCAGAACCAACTGTAGGATTTTTAAAGAACCTGTCTATAAAGAGCAAAACAATGCCACCGAGCAATAAGCTGACAGCCACAGTAGTTGGACTTTCCAGCATGCTGTCAATCAGGTCGCCAAAGAAAAAGCCAAAGAAGAGTGCTGGTATGACACCAATGGCCAACTTGAAATAAAATTCAAACCAGTTTTTCTTCAAAAAAAACTTTTTCCAGTACAAAACTACTACAGCCAGAATGGCGCCTAATTGAATGGCGACTTCAAAGACTTTAGTAAAACTGCTGGACTCGATCCCCATCAGCGACGAGGTGATTACCATATGACCGGTGGATGAAACAGGCAAAAATTCTGTCAGGCCTTCTACTATAGCTATAATGATGGCTTCGATAATGCTCATGGGAGAAGATTGTTAGTCTTTTGGATGACGGAAGATGGCATAGATTTCAATCACCAGTCCTGCTAAAATCAATATGGGAGCAATGGTGATACGAACGGTGCTGTACACGCTGCCAGGATTAAACACATTGGGATCTTCACTGCGGCCGCCAGCCATCAGCAAAAAGCCCAGGATCATAACGGCAGCGCCCCCCAGCATCCACATATAGTTGGATTTATCGAATAAGCGGTTAGTTTCTTTCTCTGTGGTTGTTTTTGTAGACTTCATGCGAAAAATTAAAGAAGCAAAGTAAAGAAGAAATTAATTAGTTCATCATGTAAAACGGGATGAACTAATATTTCAAATTAATAAAGATCATCCAGTTTCATACGCAAATACTTCAGTACACTACGGTGCGTGCTGAAAAGCGTAATGGTAATACCAATAACAATGAGCGCCAGGAACAGTAAAACCAAAAGCGTGTTATCATGCAGGGCTTTCAGATCCGGAAGAAAGCTTTCGGCAACCTGGACAACGCCATAAACCAGAGCGATGGCAATAACTGCACTAATGGCGCCATTACCAATGGCCCGCAAATCCATAGGTTTAGCAATAAACCAACGGGTGGCACCCACCATTTGCATCGTTTTGATAATAAATCGATTACTGAACATGGCCAGACGAATGGTATTGTCAATGAGAACTATAACCAGAATAGCGATCAAAATGGCCACGCCGGCAAGAACCAGACTGATCAGGTTGAAGTTGCGCTGCATTTTGCTTACGACAGCAGTAGGGTACTTTACTTCATCAACAGCAGGGAAGCTTGCTATGACATCTTTAATCTGAGCTATGCGGGCGGAATCCACATAATCTGCTTTTAATGTAAAGTCGATGCTGGTTGGTAGCAGGCTGTTTTCCAAAAACTCAGTAAAATCCTCACCACCAGTTTTCATCCATTCTTTTTTGGCAGTTTCTTTATCGGTATACTTCCAGTTTCTTGTATAGGGTTGAGAGGCTATATAGTTTTGAATGTTTGTCCTTGAAGAGTCGGGTATATTGGGTTTTAAAAACACCTGGAGTTCCACGCTTTCTTTAAAATATTGAATCAATTTCTGGGAGTTGATGGTCAACCATCCAACAATGCCTAAAAGAAATAATACAAGGGTAACTCCCAGGATAGACATAAAATAAGATGGTTTTCCCCGCTTTAATGATGCTTTGCCGTTTTGCGCCATGCTCATGAATTTAGAAGTGAACAAAAATAAAAGATTGCATTTAGAACAGCCCTGCTTCTTTTAAAACCTTTTAAAACTTTTAACCCACTCCAGTCCGCCTAAGGCGGAGAGCATCAGCGCACAATCCTAAGTTAAGGGATGACAAACCTAATGTCCGGAGGAATGCAGTTATTTTAGAACATAGATAAAAGTGGTATAATCTGTTATTTTTGCAAACCGTAAAACCACGGAACTGTAGATTTGGATCGCGGATTTTCAGGATTAAGACCGCTGATTATTATGATTTACAGGATTTGGGGAATTGCAACATAGTTATAATAGGTTTAGGAATAGGGCAATAGTTGAATTGAAAACGGAATTCTTCATTTCAAATTGTTTGACAAAGGATTTCCCAGACGAATATTTCTGTAGGGCGGTTAGAATTGGTAATAAAAACTTTACATATCAAACTTAAAATTCCCTTTTAAGGGATGAGGCACAACCTTCATGGAATACAATTTTAGAGAAATAGAAAGCAAGTGGCAGCAAAAGTGGAACGAGGACAATGTGTACCGGGTACCAAACCGGTCTGACAGGCCCAAATATTATGTACTGGACATGTTTCCCTACCCCAGTGGAGCTGGACTTCACGTGGGACACCCTTTGGGATATATAGCCTCCGACATCTTTGCCCGGTACAAACGACTGAAGGGTTTCAATGTGCTTCATCCCATGGGTTATGACGCTTTTGGTCTGCCTGCGGAGCAATATGCTTTAGAGCATGGCGTTCATCCAGCAACCAGCACTGAACAAAATATTCGAAATTTCCGCAACCAGTTGGATAAAATTGGCTTTAGCTATGACTGGAGCCGTGAAGTAAATACTTCTGAGCCCAACTACTATAAATGGACGCAGTGGATCTTCCTGAAATTGTTCAAATCGTGGTATAACAGAAAAACTGCTAAGGCAGAGCCAATTGAAGGATTGGTGCAAATTTTTGAAACTGAAGGGAACGCGAATCACCCTATTCCTAATTCACAGTTTCAAATTAACAATTACCCTCATGTAACCTTTACTTCCGAGGCCTGGAAAAGCTTTGATGAAAAGACACAGCAAACTATCCTGATGGAGTACCGTATCGCTTATTGTGGATATGGAGAAGTAAACTGGTGTGAGGCCTTAGGAACCGTTCTGGCCAATGATGAAGTTATCAATGGGGTAAGTGAACGCGGAGGTTTTCCAGTTGTCAAGAAGAAGTTGCGCCAATGGTATTTGCGCATTACTGAATATGCCGACCGCCTGCTTGAAGGTCTTCAGAAGGTTGAATTCAGCGAGGCGATGAAGGATATGCAAAGCAACTGGATTGGCAAGAGCAGTGGTGCTGAGATTGATTTTGAAATCAGCGGGCAACAATCAACCGGCAATAAACTTAGAGTGTATACCACCAGACCTGATACTATTTTTGGTGTAGACTTCATGGTCGTGGCTCCTGAACATGAACTGGTAGAGCAGATCACAACTCCTGAACAGAAAGTGGCTGTAGAAGAATATATTGCTTACGTGAAAAGCAGGAGCGAGCGCGAGCGCATGGCTGAGAAGAAGATCAGCGGTGTATTTACCGGTGCTTATGCTTTAAACCCTTTTGATGGCAGACAAATCCCTGTCTGGATCTCTGAATATGTGTTGGCGGGTTATGGAACCGGTGCTATCATGGCGGTGCCTTGTGGTGATGAACGCGACTTCAAGTTTGCCCAACATTTCCATATTCCGATCACTAACATTATAGGAGATGCCTTCAACGGGCAGGAAGCCAATCCTACCAAGGATGCCTTGTTAGAAAACAGTGGCTTTATTAATGGGATGGTAATGAGGGATGCTATGGAAATAGTGATCAATAAACTGGAGGAAATGGCCATAGGCAAAAAGAAGATCAACTTCAAAATGCGTGATGCCGCTTTCAGTCGCCAGCGCTACTGGGGTGAACCTTTTCCTATTGTATGGAAAGATGGTATTGCTTATCCTTTAAATGAAAGCGAGCTGCCTCTAGAACTTCCTTACGTTGAAAGCTATGGACCTGGCCCAGAAGGTGAAGGTCCCCTGGCCAATATTCCGGAATGGACTTCCCGCGGTTTGGAAACCAACACTATGCCTGGTTATGCAGGCTCCAGCTGGTATTTCCTGCGCTATATGGACCCAAACAATCAAAACGAGTTTTGTAGTAAAGAAGCCAGTGACTACTGGAACCAGGTTGACCTGTATGTAGGTGGAACAGAGCACGCAGTAGGTCACTTGTTGTACAGCCGTTTGTGGACCAAGGTGTTGTTTGACCTAGGTTATATTTCGTTCGACGAGCCTTACAGGAAACTTTTGAACCAAGGTAAAATTGGTGGCGATTCGAGAATCATTTACCGGATACGCGGTACGCATAAATTTGTTTCTGCAGGATTAAAAGACCAGTATGAAACAGATGAGTTGCATGCAGACGTGGGCATGATAGATGGTTTTGAACTGGACACTGAAGCTTTCAAGAAATGGAGGCCTGATTATGCTGATGCTGAATTTATCCTGGAGAATGGGAAATACATCTGTGGCTCGCGCCTGGAGAAAATGAGCAAGCGCTATTTCAATGTAGTAAACCCAGATGATATCGTTGAACGTTATGGTGCAGATACCTTCCGCATGTATGAAATGTTCCTGGGTCCCATCGACCAGGACAAGCCATGGGACACTAAAGGCATTGAAGGTGTACACCGTTTTCTGAAAAAGCTGTGGAGACTGTTTGCTGATGAAGAAAAAGGATTGATTGTAACGGATGATAAGGCAACAGCGGCTGAATTAAAAGTGTTGCACAGAACGATTAAGAAGATTGAAGAAGACACAGAGCGCTTCTCTTTCAATACTACTGTTTCTGCTTTCATGGTTTGCGTGAATGAGCTAAACGATCTGAAATGTCACAAGAAAGAGGTACTGGAATCACTGTTGATCTTATTGGCTCCTTATGCACCCCATGTGAGTGAAGAATTGTGGCATTTATTGGGACATGACACCTATATATTGGATGCAGCCTTTCCAAAGTTTGAAAGTAAACACCTGGTGGAAACTGCAAAAGAATACCCAATCTCTATCAATGGTAAGATGCGGACGCAACTCGTTTTGGACCTGAATGCCACGCAACAGGAAGTAGAAGAGATTGTGCTGGGCAATGCTGTGGTGCAGAAGTGGGTAGAAGGCAAGCAGCCTAAGAAGATTATTTATGTGAAGGGGAAGATGGTGAATATTGTGGTTTAAATGTTTAATGCCCTCAACTTCCTTGAGGGCATTAAATTTCCTGAAAGGACCAATGTAGCCAGTCTGTCTTCAAGTAACTGAGCAAAGGTTTCAAAATAGAGGATGACATCCTGCCGTATGTTTTTCTTTAACCACCTAAATCCGCCCGGAAGGCTCTTTAGGACTTCTTTATCACCCAGGTATTCCAAGTAATGGATATCGGCAGGTGATAATCCAAGTTCTTCCAGCTTTCCAATCAGCAGGTAGGCCGGAGCGGAGGTAACACCACAATAACCTTCAGCTATTTCTGTCCATTCACCAGAGCCAGTACGGGCATAACGCAAAATCTCGTCCTTACTCAAATGGGTTATTACCTGCAACAAGTGGCCACAATTACAAGATCCATGATGGCCCCAGGCATAATGAGCTCCATTGCGCAAATTTGTTGCGGCCTTTCGCAGAGCATTGATAAGCTCTACATTTGGATATGCCATATTCAAATTCTTTGGAATTATACAGCAAATCCCGTGCACAGAAGGAGCTATTGCAAATACAGTTATTCTATCTTTGGTTTTGTCAGTCGAATCAATGCGCTTGTTTCTTCTGTACTTTCCAGGTTGGCCTCAAATCGCTTCTCTCCTACTATTGCGATCATATAAGAGGTATTTGGCGGAATGCGTCCCAGGTTTTCGGCTACCATTACCAACTCGTTGCTTTCGGATAATTCTGCGATTGGCAACTTTACCACATAAGGTTTGCCCGTGAGGCGGATGTGGCTAAAGATCATTTTCTGGTTCAGAAATAATGAAATGGAGTCACCATCGATTTCGGCATTGTCATAGAACCGTAGTTCCAAAGAGTCGCCAGCTAATGGGATATCCATTACAAATTTGCTTTTACGGACGACAAATTTTTCTTCTATCGTAACAGGTTTTGAAGGTATAATGGGTTTAGGAGTCTCAGACTTTACTACGGGTTCTGAAGGCATAGGCGGAATGACCACCATTCCTTTTTTTGGAGATTCGACAGGTTCTGAAGGTCTATCCTGAGTTTTCTGTTGCGGCTGTGGCCCCCGGAAAGCAATGAGCGCTACACTGTCAATAACATCCGGATTATTGGCACCGATTATATAGTTATCAATCACATAATCCCACTCATCTCTGAAGTTTGAACTGGATATTTTGTCCAGGTGCAGGGATCCATTGGGATCAGATTCTTCTTTTGGAGCTGCCGTGCCATCCAACATCATTACACCGCCTCCCGGGCAGTTAAAATCAGCTTTGGCTAACAGGGGGATTTTGCCTGGTGTACCAATGCCCAATGTGCTGCTTTTCTCCTCAATCAATTGATCGTCCCACCAAACTACGGCATTTGTGGTGGGTTCAAAAAATCCTTTGATGCTATAGCGGCGGTAGTTGCCAGGAGCACTGTAATAATAGGAAGTGCCAGTCAGGCTATCCCCTTTCTGAATGATCTTCACTTCGGCTTTCTGCCTGCCTATACGGCCTTTCCATACACCTGTAACCATTTGGGACTGAAGATCATTCCCAAAAAGAAAGAAAAGTATTAATAGAAGAAGGGGGATATTTTTCAATTTAACTAAGTTTACTTGCCTGAGGTAAAACGTCAGAGGACGGTAAATCAACGAGCAAGTGCATATTGTTGACCGGATGGGATGTAAATAGTTTTGCTTTCTGATCTACTTATCATGAA
>NZ_JAOTIF010000034.1 GCF_025628885.1 Paraflavisolibacter caeni
CCTAAACAGGCTGGCATACAGCCGCCTAAAACACAAAATTAAAGTAAAAATCTCTTGACTTTTAACACAGAATCTCTATAAGCTGTGGAGGAAATCAAGTATAGAATGAATGAAAAGAAATATTTGGCAACATATATTATTAATGGCAATAATCCAAAAATTGTGCTTTTAACATGTCATTTCACTTTCGTGTACCTTGCAGCTTTTTTATATGGCATCGCATATTCTTTTAATCAATTGTCCGGACCAAAGAGGGTTGGTATTCAAAATCACCGGTGTTCTTTACCAGCATAATCTTAATATTATTAGCAATGGTGAGTTTGTGGAACGCAACTGGAACCACTTTTTTATGCGCACAGAGTTTTCAGGGGCATTTGACAAGGAAAAACTGCTGCTTGACCTAACCCAGGCACTACCGGAGGGGGTTGATATCAGGCTGACAGATAAGAAAAAGAAGGATATTGTCCTTTTGGCAACAAAGGAGCATCATTGCATTAGCGACCTCCTGGTGAGATTTGCATTCAATGAGCTCCAGGCTAATATCCGCGCAGTGATCAGCAATTATGATGTATTGCAGGACCTAACCAGAAAATTCAATGTTCCATTTCATTTTATATCGCATGAAGAAAAAAGCCGGGAGGCTCATGAAGCGGAATTATTGCATACAATACAAATCTATCAGCCTGAATTTATTGTCCTGGCAAAATACATGCGTATTTTATCACCAGGCTTTGTCTCCAATTTCAGTGATTGTATCATCAATATCCACCATTCGTTCTTGCCGGCATTTATTGGAGCAAATCCATATGCACAGGCTTATGACAGGGGTGTAAAGATCATTGGAGCTACGGCTCACTTTGTCAATAATAACCTAGATGAAGGTCCCATTATTGCACAAAATGTAATTCCTGTAAATCATACGCATAGTGCACGAGAAATGGCACAAGCAGGACGGGACGTAGAAAAGATCGTATTAGCAAATGCTCTCAGGATGGTGTTTAACGAGCAAGTATTTGTATACCGCAATAAGACGATCATTTTTGATTAATCTTCATGAGAAAAATTAATCAATCGTAGTATGATAATGGGTTAGGAGTTACGGGACTTAAACAATTGAATTCAAGTCTCCTAAATCCTAACCCATAATTATTCACCAACTTTCTTAACTTCTGCGTTCTGTATCAGAACCGGAGTTTCTATTAGCGTCATGGTCGGCCTGCTTTTTCTATGGCTCAGAACGTTGAGCGCCTGTTTGTTTCCCATGATTTGCTTTTTGTTGGGAGCCTGTTTCTCTAAGGAAAATATGGAGGGCAAGGTTTGGTAGCTTCAATTTTTCTTTGCATGAAAAACGATATTACCGGTGACATCACGCAGCAAAAGTGAATCATTAGTAACTGAATAATTACTAATTGTCTGCTGAATCAACTTTAGAAAAGCAGTTTCCTGATCCATATTGTTACAGGCCATTTTGGTTGATGTCAAATTTCCGAACCTGATTCCGGTACCTTTCAATGTAAACTTACCTGAAATGGTGTTGCAGCCAGTACTGCCTGAAAAAGTGGAATCACCATTGATGGTCAGGGAGGCATTGGTAAGCGATTCAGCCTCTACCCGTGGTTGTCGCCTCATGGAGGTGAAATTCCAAGTTCCTTTCAAGAGATTGAGGTAGGATTTCTGGTTAGTAGTCACTTCAACTTCATAGTATTCAACTTCATCCTTAGTTTCGACGACTCTAGGCCTTACAATAGTACCAGCTTTTACCTGGGCATAAGATGTAGAAGCAAAAAAGACTGAGCAGAGGAGAAAACAAAGCGGTTTCATAATGGTCGTTTTAAAGTTTGTAGTTTGAAGTTTTTTATAGGGGAAGGGATCTATTACCTGGTTAGGGAGTTACCAAGTGGAAGACAACGCTCGTGTCAAGATAAATAAAAAAACTTCAAACTACAAACCGTACTATTTAGTCTTGTAAGGCTAAATCTAAAACCTGGCTCATGTTCTTCACATAATGAAAACTTAAGCCTTTGATGTATTCAGGGTTAATGTCCTGTACATCTTTTTCATTTTGCCAGCACAAGATCAATTCTTTCAGGCCAGCTCTTTTGGCAGCCAGTACTTTTTCTTTAATACCTCCAACTGGCAATACCAAACCACGAAGGGTGATTTCGCCAGTCATGCCTAAATAAGGACGAACTTTCCTACCGGTAACAGCAGAAGCCAGTGATGTAAGCATGGTAATACCTGCACTGGGGCCATCTTTAGGCACAGCACCTTCCGGAACGTGAATATGGACTGTTTTCCTTTCAAACAGCTTGGAATCAATACCATACTTTTTAGCATTGGCACTTAAATAAGATAACGCTGTGGTAGCACTTTCCTTCATGACATTTCCCAAATTACCTGTCAAACGCAATTCGGACTTACCATCACTCATAGTAGCTTCAATAAACAATATATCACCACCTACATAGGTGTAAGCCAAACCTACAGCAATTCCCGGCATATTAGCAGCCTTGTACATTTCGTTGTTATACCTGGCCCGGCCCAATATGGCTTCTATATCAGGAACCGTCAGCGTTGATTTTATATTGCCATCCAGGGCTAAAGTTTTTGCCTGGTTGCGCATAATGGCAGCCAACTGACGGTCCAATTCACGGACGCCACTTTCCCTGGTATAATCCTGTATAATTTTTTCCAGGACCTTGTTATTGATGGTAAACCTTGTATGATTCAAACCATGCGCTTCCTTTTGCTTTGGGATTAAGTGACGTTTCGCTATTTCAATTTTTTCTTCCACCGCATAACCGCTTAATTCAATAATTTCAAGACGGTCACGAAGGGCTGGTTGAATATTCTGGAGGTTATTGGCAGTTGCAATAAACAATACTTTACTTAAGTCGTATTCCAACTCCAGGTAATTGTCGTAGAAGGTATTATTCTGTTCAGGATCCAAAACTTCAAGCAAGGCGCTGCTGGGGTCGCCACGATGATCAGAGCCAACTTTGTCGATTTCATCCAGGATCATGACAGGATTGGAAGATTTCACCTTGCGGATGGATTGTACGATCCTTCCTGGCATGGCACCAATATACGTCTTGCGGTGACCACGGATCTCACTTTCATCGTGGATACCTCCAAGACTAAGGCGAACGTATTTTCTGCCTATGGCGTTGGCGATACTGCGGCCCAACGAAGTTTTACCAATTCCAGGAGGGCCATAAAAGCAAAGTATAGGACTTTTCATGTCACCCTTCAACTTTAAAACAGCTAAATACTCCAGGATCCTTTCCTTTATTTTGTCCATACCATAGTGGTCATGGTCTAAAATCTCTTTTGCCTTTTTCAGGTCATATACATCATGAGTATATTCCTGCCATGGAAGGTCGAGCATCAGGTCAAGGTGATTATATACAACGGAATAATCCGGTGTACTGGGATGCATGCGCTCCAGTTTCTCCGCCCCCTTTTTAAACATCTCCCTAGCAGCCTCTGTCCATTTCTTGGACTCAGCCTTTTTCATCATCTCTTTCACTTCCCGTTCATTGACATCACCACCCAGTTCCTCTTTGATGCTTTTCAGCTGTTGTTGGAGGAAATACTCTCGCTGCTGTTTATCGATCTCAACTTTCGTTTTGTTGGTTACCTTATTTTTCAATTCAGCAAACTGCAGCTCTTTTTGCAGGAATTGCATCAGCAGATTAGCTCTTTCCCTGATATTATCCAATTCGAGCAGGTTTTGTTTCTCTCTTACATCAGTATTCAGGTTAGAGGAAACAAAATGAATCAGAAAGGAAGGATTCTCAATATTTCTTAATATTATAGAAGCTTCAGACGGGATGTTTGGCGAAAGTTGGATGATGTCTGCCGCCAGGTCTTTAATATTGGAAACATAAGCTTCAAAGTCCGGATCGGTTGGCGCTTCGTCCTCGCCCAAAACCTTGATTGTTGCTTTAAAATATGGTTCTTCAGCTGTAAGCTCCTGTACTGAAAAACGGGAACGCCCCTGGATAATGATCGTAGTGCCGCCGTCGGGCATTTTTATCTGTTTTACGATGCGGGCAACAGTACCAATAGCTTCCAGATCTTTGAAATCCGGATCCTCGATATTGCTGTCTTTTTGGGCGATTACACCGATCAATTTATTGCCTTTATAGGCATCGCCAACGGCTTTAATGCTTTTATCACGACCTACGGTAATTGGCAAAACAACACCTGGAAATAAAACAGTATTGCGTAATGGAAGTAATGCTAATTCAGAGGGTATTTCAGTAGTATCAGAGAAATCAGAATCATTTTCATTGATTGGGATGATGGGCATAAAGTCCATTTCATCCTCGGGTTTTAAAAAAAACTTCACTCACAATAATTTTAAGTGCGACAATATAACTTTTGTACTGAATCGTTACAAATGTAAATCAGGTTTTGTTAGTGGTCAATATTAATGCCATACCAAAGTAACCGGTAAAACTGTCAGAAATAAAAAAAGAGACCGTCTCCAACTTTTGAAACGGTCTCCTAATAAATCCTACACAAAGTATCTTAGAGGGCTAAACCAACTGACAATTGCCAGCCCTGGTTTTTCCATTTGGACTGATCTCCAACCTGATCTATATCCTTAATATCATTCAAGCCCACAAAATAGCGTCCTGATAGACGAAACTTACTGATCTTTAATTGAGCGCCACCCAAGACTGAAAAGTCGCCATTTGAAATTGCATCCTCCCCATTTTTGACAAGCGATTTATCCTTATCAATCAAAACTCCGAATTGCGGACCAGCAATTAAAGAAAGCGAGCTTCCTAATTTATAACTCAATAGTAGCGGGATGGAAAGATAGTTCAATTTAGCTTTTTGGCTAAATGGATGACTATAAACATCTCCAAAACTCGTGTCTACTCTAGTTTGATATTGGTTAAATAACACTTCAGGCTGGATACCCAATTTTCCTCCGAGGCCTATTTCCGCAAAACCACCCAAGTGGTAACCTGTTTCAAATTCATCCTTAAAGGATTTACCGTCTATTTTTGTCAAGTTAGCGCCTGCTTTAACCCCTAAAGTAAACTGAGCCATTGCAATATTTGCTAATAGAACTGCGCCGAGAAGTACACACAATTTTTTGTTCATAAAGGTAGATTTATCTGTAAAAAAAATTCTCAACATTTAAAATCAACTGCCTGATCTATAAATAAAAAGGCCACTATACTATCAGCCATCCCTGTGCCAAAGTTCTTTTTTGGAAGGAGAAAGAAAGATGAAGTTTAACGAGCTAAAAGTTAATGAATTCAAAATAAAAACCCAGAGCTGATCATGAAGGAGGTCGTAAACTTCTGAGCTGCTTTAGGCAAATAGTAATCAAACATTAATTGAGGTTGGAAGAAGAACTTATCCTTTGAAAATTCAGATTTTAAAAAAGCGGTTAATGATAAAGGTTGAAACTTTGTAGTTTGGTCCAGCGAATAGTTTTGTGGACCAAAAAAACGATTTCCATTCATTAACTTCTTATTGTTGTTCGTAGTAATACTTTGGTTGAATCCATAATTCTGGGTTCCTGCAGTAACTGATAACTGAGGTGTAAACCTGACAAAGTCATCTGAAACCAGAACATCTAACCAGTAAAAGTCGTGACGAAGTGAAAAGTTCAGGTTGAAATCCCTAATACTTTCCACCCTGCTTATTTGATCAACATTTCTAAGCCTTTTTAATAATTTTATTTGATCCTCCCTCTTCTCAACTTCGGTTCGCGATCCCCATCCATAAGAGGCCGATATCGAGGGTTTCAACCATGTATAACGATAGGAGAAATAAGTATATACTTCATTTTGCAAAGGCGAAGTATAAAAGTTCAAAGAATCCTTTGTAAAAAAGCGTGTATATGATAACCCTGTCAAAAAACCAGGATTCTTTAAATAATCATAAGATGCTGTTGCTGACCACTGGTAGGCGTTCAACCCCTTATTTTCTTTTACAATAGCTGCAGCGGCATTGATGCCCAGCCCACTTTTGCTGAAATATCCCAAGGATGGTGATAAGGCTAAATTTTTGTCAGGAGTCAAATAAGCACTAGAAGCGGACTTATAATTAAATACCCTATTTCCTATTCCAATACTAACAATAGTAAAATTGCGGGGTTTTGTTAATGAGTCTAAAAAGCCGTCTAATTCATTAAACAATTCATCGTAATCTATATCTGAATTCAGGTTATTCTTTTGAGTGGTATCTTTTTGTGCCTTCAGATTCTGAGGACTAAAAATTACTATTACTATCAATAGCAGATAATGTTTCATTCTATTAATTCGTGTATCTATTGTTGGTATTTTTCAGGAAGCGGTATCCTGATGATTATAATAATCTGATCGTAAAAATATTGACAAAAGAAATATGCCAGGTATTAACTTAATTCTATCAAAGTAATTTCAGGCAAAATGCCCACCCTACCAGGATAACCTAAAAATCCAAAACCTCTATTTACATATAATTTCTGTCTGCCCTCTTCATATAAACCTGCCCATTGCCGATATACATATTGCACAGGGCTCCAACGGAACCAGGGTAATTCTACGCCAAACTGCATCCCATGTGTATGTCCGGCCAACATCAAATCGATATCCGGATATTTAGTCCTTACTTCAGCATCCCAATGCGATGGGTCATGACTCATTAAAAGTTTAAATGGAATTTCTTCTGCACCAGAATACGCATGCTCCAACCTTCCATATTTCGGGAAATTGGCCTTTGCGCTCCAGTTTTCAACTCCGATCAACGCCATGCGTTCACTATTTTTTTCTAAAACTACATGCTCATTCAGTAAAAGCCTCCACCCCATTTCTGAATGAATGGCTTTTACATGCTCCAGGTTCTGCACCTTCTGTTCTTTGCTACTCCAGGTCTCATAATCGCCATAATCGTGATTGCCGAGAATGGAATAAACGCCCAGAGGAGCTTTTAGCAGGCTAAAGATATCTTTATAATTAGCCATTTCCTCGGCCCTGCCATTTACCAGGTCGCCAGTAAATAATATTAAATCAGGTTGAAGCTTTAGTATTTTTTCTATGCCCCTTTGGACTGCGGACTTATTATGAAAACTACCACTATGAACATCTGAGATCTGGACGATTTTCAAACCCCTGAAAGCCTGGGGCAAATTAGAAAAGCTAATGGGCACTTTTCTAACCCGATAATCGTATTTGTTGGAAAAGCCATAGACTAGTGATCCCAACAGCCCCCCTCCTGTCACCAGGCCAAGCCAGCTCAAAAAGACAGATCGGTTAATAGTCTGTCCTTCCTGCATCTGTTCTCCTTCCGTATTGTAAAAAAACAACTTACCTGCAACCCATTGGAATCCCCGCCGCACATCATCAATCATTAAAAACAGAGAGACTAGGATTTTAGCAAAAAAGACAGAGGCTATCATTACAAAAATCACAGTCCTCAATCCTTTAGAAATACTATCCAGGTTTAAATAGGGCAAGGCTATAAATAGCAAAAGGGCAGAAACGGACAATACCCAGTAAATTATATTAGAAATTGTGCGCACTTTTTCACTAGCTGCTTGATTAACGACTTTTATCGCCTGGAAAACGTAAAAATCCAAAACAAGCATCAATCCGATGATCACAAACCAAAAGGGTGTATTTCTCATAATTATATCCTTAAAAGGTCATGCGAAGAAAAGAAATATTGAAAAGATCGGGTGCCAGTGTCATAAATTAACAAAACATAAAAACCAAACATATTGTGTGCCGCATGAATGAGACTTCAACCTATGTTTAATTATACAAGGATATCAGCAATATATACATATAAATTATTAATAAATATTTATTTGTGCTTATTTTTTGCTACATTGGCATCTTCCTGTTCAGCTTATATATCCACATCCCTCTTTTTGCCAAATGATACCTTATTTTTGCAAATACCTATATAATTAATTGGTTTTATGCGATTTACTTATTTTGGACATTCATCTTTTGCAATGGAGTTACAGGGTAAGCAGGTAGTTTTTGATCCTTTTATCACGCCAAACCCACTGGCCAAGAAAATTGACATTCATAGCATTCCTGCCGATTATATTCTACTTTCACATGGTCATGGTGACCATGTAGCAGACTGTGCAGCCATTGCAAAACGAACCAATGCCACTGTAGTAAGTAATTTTGAGGTAGTAGATTGGGCGACAAGACAAGGAATTGAGAAAACGCATCCTATGAATCAGGGCGGGAAAAAAGAATTTGAATTCGGGATGCTAAAATGTGTGAACGCCATTCATTCATCCGGCCTGCCGGACGGCACAAATGGGGGCAATCCTATGGGTTTTGTCATTACAACCAGTGAGAAAAATTTTTATTATACTGGAGATACAGCTTTAACCATGGATATGCAACTGATTCCCCGTTGGGCTACCCTGGATTTTGCGATTATGTGCATTGGCGACAACTTTACGATGGGCTATGAGGATGCCGTTGAGGCGGCAAAGATGGTACAGACCAATGTTGTTATAGGGGTTCATTACGATACATTCCCTTACATACAAATCAATCATGCTTTGGTAAATCAAGCTTTTGCAAGTGCAGGTATCACATTGCACTTGCCTACGATTGGCGAAACCATAGAACTTTAAAAATATTTAGCTGATATAATGGGCAGAATAATTGGAGTAGCAAATCAAAAAGGCGGCGTTGGGAAAACGACCACTGCAATCAATCTTGCAGCCTCCTTTGCCGTTCTTGAATATAAAACCTTGCTAGTAGACGCCGATCCACAGGCAAACAGTACTACAGGGGTAGGTTTCGACCTACAAAACGTTACACAGAGTCTGTACGATTGTATGATCGACCAGGCCACGGCAAAGGATGTTGTGCTCAAATCAGATATCCCCAACCTCGACCTCCTTCCTTCTCATATAGACCTGGTTGGTGCGGAAATAGAAATGATCAATTATCCTAACCGGGAAATGGTATTAAAACAGATCGTCCAGTCGCTGCGTGATGATTATGATTTTATTATTATTGATTGTTCGCCATCCTTAGGGCTGATCACTGTAAATGCGTTGACGGCTTCGGATTCTGTAATTGTCCCTGTTCAATGCGAGTTTTTTGCTCTTGAAGGATTAGGAAAATTGTTGAATACCATAAAAATTGTTCAAAGTCGCCTTAACACCTCTTTGGTAATTGAAGGTATATTGATGACAATGTACGATGGCCGTTTGCGTCTTTGCAACCAGGTAGTCAATGAAGTACGACGTCACTTTGAATCTGTAGTGTTCAATACGATTGTGCATCGTAATGCCCGGTTGAGCGAAGCTCCAAGTGTAGGTAAACCAGTTATTTTGTATGATGCCAGCAGTAAAGGTTCAATAAACTACCTGAACCTTGCTAAGGAAATTCTCCAAAAAAATAATTTAACAAAGATTCCCCAGGAAGAAAGGACAATTGAATTATAAGTTTAAGTTTTGTGTTCATGGTTTTAAGTTTTATTTGATTATAGAAAACAGAACTTTGCTCGAAATTTAAAAACCAGAACTTACCTTAAACTTATTACCAAACAATAACATGAGCACACCTAAACAAAATAAAGAAGCCCTTGGAAAAGGCATCCGATCGCTTTTACAAGGCATTAACTCAGATTTTATTAACCCTTCCGGACAGTTAAAAGAATCTGTAGTGGAAGCTACGACCGGTGTTATGCGTATTCCGGTTGATAAGATAGAATCAAATCCGAAACAGCCCAGACGGGATTTTGATGAGCAGTCGATGGAGGAATTGGCGCAGTCTATAAAGATCCATGACATCATCCAACCCATCACTGTATCTAATCTGCCTGGGAACAAATACCGCTTAATTGCTGGTGAACGCCGTTGGCGAGCTGCTAAAATGGCGGGTTTAAAGGATATTCCGGCATATGTGAGACATGCCAATGACCAGGATTTACTGGAACTTGCACTGCTGGAAAACCTGCAACGCGAAGACCTGAACGCTATGGAAATTGCCTTGAGCTACAAACGGATGATGGAAGAATTAAGTCATACGCAGGAGCAAGTGGCTGAACGGATGGGCAAGGATCGTAGCACTGTAACCAACTATATCCGTTTACTTAAACTTCCGCCAGACATTCAGATCGCTGTACGTAATGGGGAGTTGAGCATGGGACACGCGCGTGCCTTAATTAATGTTGATACTGTAGACAAGCAGCTTTTCATTTTTAATGAAATCAAAACCAAGGGATTGTCCGTGCGCCAAACAGAGATTCTTGTAAGGAACATGTACAAAGATGCAGAAGAGCAGAAGAAGCCGGCGACACCAGTTCTTCCACCCACCTTTCAAAAAATAGAGGATAAAATTGCGTCCCACTTTAGTACTAAAGTGAAAGTAAGGCACAGTAAAAACGGTAGTGGGCAAATAACATTCGATTACTATTCGCTTCAGGACCTGAACAAATTATTAGATCTGATGCAAATAACCATTGATTAAAGGCATCACAAAAAATATAAATCTTATATAACTGTAATTTAGTTTTTTTGAACATCACACTCTATGATATAAGGCGGCTGGGTTTGAGCGCGGCCCTTCTTTTTTTCTTTTTCACAGTATTCGCACAGAAGGATACCTTAGGCCGGCCCATTGTTACAGATTCTCTATCTAAAGTTGCAAAGCCGGTAAAAGACAGAAAAGAAGATTCAATAGCAAAGGTGCCTCCTCCGCGTAAAGCGATTATCCGATCAGCTATTATTCCCGGATGGGGGCAGATCTACAATAAAAAGTATTGGAAAGCGCCCATTGTATGGGGGGCTTTAGGAATTTCCGGTAGTATATTCTATACCAATCTTCAATATTACCGTGATACCCGGGATGCCTATAAAGTAAAGTACAATATCCGAGTAAATAACGATTCGACAGGATATAATGAAATCCCTGATGAATTGAAGCAGTACAGTGAAGAATCATTGAGGTACAACCGGGACCAATACCGACGTTATGTAGATTATTCTGCACTCGTTTTTATTTTGCTATGGGGGCTTAATGTAGTTGACGCGGCTGTTGATGCGCATTTGAAATCATTCGATGTCAGCCCGGATCTGAGCATGCAAATCAAGCCCGGTTACAGCAATATGGCAGGCACCAAGGGAGTAAGCCTTGTATTCAATTTCAAATAACAAATAAAACCATAAACATGCGAATTGCACTTATCGGCTACGGGAAAATGGGTAAAATGATAGAAGAAATTGCGTTGGAAAGAGGACATGAAATAGTTTTAAAAATTCATATTGACAATACAGAAGAATTTACCCAGGAAGCTGTATCAAAGGCAGATGTAGCTATTGAATTTACCGGTCCGGACAGTGCTTTTGAGAACGTAAAAAAATGCCTTGACTCGGGCGTACCAACAGTAAGCGGATCAACCGGGTGGAATACAAAGCTTGCCGATATAAAAGCATATTGCATTCAAAAAAATGGTTCATTCCTGCATACGTCCAACTTCAGCATTGGCGTTAATATTTTTTTCGAGCTTAATAAGCTTTTAGCCAAATTAATGAATGCACATCCTGATTATGAAGTAACCCTGAAAGAAATTCATCATACAGCAAAACTAGATGCACCCAGTGGTACCGCAGTAACGTTAGGTGAACAAATATTATCCAACCTTACCCGTAAGAAGACGTGGGTGAACAGGGATGCTGAGAAATCAGATGAACTAGCAATCATTAGCGAACGCATTGATCCAGCACCAGGAACTCACTATGTAAAATACTTATCAGAAATTGATGATATTGAGATCATCCATACAGCGCACAGCCGAAAAGGTTTTGCTTTAGGTGCTGTATTGGCTGCAGAATATATTGCAGATAAAAAAGGCGTATTTACCATGCAGGAAGTGTTAGGATTGTAACCCCCTGCTGATCAAACCTTAACATACTAAAAAGGCAGCTTCAACAAATTGAAGCTGCCTTTTTAGTATTTAGAAAATGCAGGAAATTATCTAAGGTTTTGATAATTAAAAAAAGTATTATTTTGATTTAGTAATACTTGTATGTAACTAGCAATAAATTTGAAACTATGGCAGCATGTAACTTTAGTATCCCATTCGCAGGGACAGCACAGGAAATTTTAAATAAGGCAAGAAATACAGTACAAAGCCAAGGAGGCTCCTTTGATGGAGATACAAATGCAGGTAGTTTCCATGTGAGTGTATTCGGGAACACAATTACAGGTTCATATTCAGTTTCGGGCCAAGTAATGGAAATAGTAATTGATTCTAAACCCTTTTTATTGCCCTGCAGTGCTATTGAAGGATTTTTGAAAAGTCAAATAGGTTCATAAAACATAGGAATTATGTCCACCACAAATCTGCCAGAAGTGTGGCTACGTGGCCCATTGTCCAATATTCCATCTTTGCTTCAACCGGTGGCACATACGTTTTTGCAAGCCAAAGAGGAAATCATCGAAATGATGAAAGATTTTCCTGAAGAACATTTATGGGACAGACCAGCGAATGTAGCTTCACCAGCTTTTCACCTGCAACATATAACGGGTGTTATCGATCGACTTTTCACTTATGCCATGGGGCAATCACTTACAGAAGGCCAACTTGCAGCGCTACGATCTGAAGGACAAGCTCAGTCGCAAACTGTTGCACAATTAGTAAAGGCATTATGTGATAAAATCGATTGGGCCCTTGAACAATTGAGTAGCGTAAATGAGCAAACACTAAGGGAAGCCAGAGGTGTTGGACGTGCACAACTACCTTCTACAGTTCAAGGACTTTTGTTTCATTCTGCAGAACATACTATGAGGCATGTTGGACAGTTGCTTGTTACTACAAAAGTCATCAAGGGAATTTCATTGGCCCAGAAATAATTCTGCTTAAAAGTTTTAGTCGCGATCTTCTAAGAAAAATAATCCCATAAATAGTATAAAGACGACAAAAACTATTATATTACAAATTGTAAGAAACCTGGTAAGCACCAAAAAACGTTTAAAAACGGATCATTCTAGAGAAGAGCATAAGTTTTACGGGCTTTAATTACCAGCCCTCAATCAATATGCAGATAGATGTTTTTTTGTTTACTCTTAATTGAAACTGAAAGAAATCACCATGACCAACGTATTCAATATAGAATTCCAATATAAAGGCTTGATCTATCCTGCACTAATAAGCCTACGCTCTACTAAGGAAGAATATACAGTGTATGCACAGATATTAAATGATGGCTTACTGAATATACTGCCAGAAGGAGAAATTCATTTCCGTATTTCTAACAACTTAAGAAAGGCATCTGAACCTGTTCAAAGTACAAAAATGGAATTGATAAGGGCGATTCGTGAATCGGTACTTAAGCACCTGTAAAAGTCTGCGGCGGCCACTTCAAATTAAAACCCAGGAAAGAAATACCTGGGATATATTAAGATAGATACTTTGAAAATCAATTCAAAGTATTATTTGCTTGTTTATTTATTTACCTTGTCGTGTTCCTGTTGTTTTACTAAATTATTGTAAATACTCAAAAGTAAAAAAGGAGCAGGCCACAGTCCATTCAACAAGCTCATCTTTTTCCCATCTAGCATTTAGAGTGTCAAAGAAACAGACACTACCTTCAACTGTTATACAAGTGATTTGACCGTTTCTTTAGAGATCACATACAAAACCAGATACCGGTTACTTCTGTGGCTAATTTTTTGTATGTATCAAGAGTTCACCAGATAAAATATACTTGTATGAAAAACAAAGGAATTGTGCTTATATGCGACAATGAAGATGAGCATTTAAATGAGGTAAGGAATGCTTTGGAAAATGAGGGTTATTCCATTGAAATTATTACTGATGCATCAGATTTAATTCCCAGGGCCATTAGGGTACGACCAGGCGTGTTGATTGTAAATCCAGACCTAAAAGCGTTCAATGCATATGATGTGTGCAAGCATATTTTGAAGGACATGGATGTTCCTGCAATTATGATAGTAGAGAAAAATGCAACAGCCCGAGCACAAATTGATGAATGTGAAATTGAAGATGTCCTAACTAAACCTGTTAATATAAGGAATTTATTAAACCTTATTTCAAAGCATCTCACTGTTGCACATTAACAGAATAAGTTCGAAGTTGGCTAGCATCCTTATTAAATGAGCACAGCCAACCTTGATCAAGAGCTCATTATAATTTCATCATTCTACCCTGGCAATTACTGCGATTTTTTGGGCATTGCGAATCCCGGTATGAATTATTATAGTAAGGCCTGTAAATCTGAGGTTCAGTTTTTGCAGGCTTTTTCACCGGTTTAAATAAATTGAAGGCAACACCCAAGTTGACAACATAATCTGCAAATGCGGCATCTCCTTTATAATATGATTTTGTCAACTCTGATCTAACCTTATCCGGAACACTTTGGATGCGATTGCGCTCAAAGGCTATAGGCACTGTCAAGAATGTACTCATTTTCTTCGTCCGGAATGTCAGGCTGGGCTCTGCAGAAATAATGTATCCAGGCCTCCTAAAACCATTACTACCTCCCACGAGATCCTTAGCCGGAATACCGTCAATGCGCGCTCCTCCGGAGAAAACAAATTTCTTTAAAAATGTCACGTTAGCCCCTAAACGGGCCATATATTGATCTGGTACACTCATCACATCACTGCCATAAATTATGGAAGCTGGAGAAGGAGTTCTGCCACGTGCTGTAGAAACGCCATTAGTCTCCCTGGGATTAACCAGATAAAGTAAGTTTGAATAGAAACTTAACCGCTTATTAAAACTGTAGAAGTTGTTTAATTCGGTAATTATCCCCACTCCCCCATCGCCTGGCTGAATGGACTGATCGACAGGTCCAAGCACTTTAACACCGCTTACCCCTGTATAAAAATAGTCGTCGTATTTATAGTTTCCTGTAGGCAATTTGACACCTAAACCGGCCTGAATATTTCCTTTTTTAAACTTTTTTGGATTTAATAACCAACTATAGGCAGTTAAGCGGACATCACCCATACCATACGATTCAGTACTATGCCTGTCTACATTTCCATGTTCATAGAGTGACGACCGGGTGTTTGCAATTAATGGCACATTCATGCTGATTGCCCAACGTCTGTTCAGGTACCTTACAGCGTTCAGATCCAGTGTATAGCTTTTGTTGATTACTTCCGTGCCATTTTCCAACCTTTGTTTTTGCTCTACATCTCCTACAAAATGACGGAATGATTTAAAATAACGGTTTGTAGCAGAAAATGTCCATTGTGGGCTTTGAGCCTTTTTACTGGACGAAGGACGCTCAATTACACTGCTGCCGGTGCTGCGCACAGGTACACATCCCTGAGAATATGCCTGTATTGTAAATAAAGAACTAAGCAGCCCGAAAAAGTAAAACTTCTTCATAAGCTAAGAGGAATTTAAGTACAATAAATTTATTATATTTTGCAACTGTAGAAAAATAAAATACATGAGTGGATTTTGAAGAAATCCAATAGCAGAGGCTATTTCCGGAGGTGATCACTCGTAAAAGTTATTTTACAACCTACTAGCTTTGAGTCATAAGGATAAGCCATTTAAATTCATCAGTTAAAACCCTTCGGACCATTCATCCCAGAATCAAATATTTGACATTATTCAACTGTTAGATTATATTTGAAAGCAGCAAATTCACTCCTATTTAACCAACCAAGGGAACACAATTTCTGGTACCCTTATTATCCATTTCAAGTGCAGTTTACAATTACATTAATAAATCGCCTAGCAATGAAACCATTAAAAACTTTTGCTCTTTGTACAATTGCTACATTTTGCTTGTCTGCAGCTCAAGGGCAGGGCATTTTAAAAAAGATCAAAAATGCCGCAAACAACGCTGCCAACAATGCTGCAAATTCGGTCATTAACCCACAGGGTAACAACAATCAACAGCCTCCACAAGGCAATAATGCCGGGACGTCCGGACAAAACAACACTAGCGGCAAAAACAACCCATCAAACAAGGGAGGCCAAGGATTAGTAACAACACCTCCTAACGTCAATGAAAATTTAAGTTCTGCAGAAACAGCTTTCAAAAATGCCAGCTATTCAGAAGCCAGATACGCTGTTCAACAAGCTATGTTGGGTGTAGAAATGGAAATTGGCCAAAAGATCCTTAAATCTTTACCTGAGAGTGTTGCAGGGCTTAAGAAAGACGAAAAAGCAGATCAGGTAACCAGTACAGGATGGGGCTGGGTAGGATTAACCATTCATCGGGAATATGAAGAAGGTGACAAACAATTTAGAGTAACAATTGCGAACAATAATGCTTGGATGCAAGCAATTAACCTGTACTTTAATTCGAGTTATGCACAAACCACAGGAGGCGAACAGAAATGGAAGCAAACGAAAGTTAAAGGTTATCGGGCAATCATTGAATTTGATGAAAGCTCAGGTTATAAATTGAGTGTGCCATTGGGACAAACCTCATTGATTGTATATGAAGGTGTAAACTTTGCTACGGAACAAGAAATGATGAATGCGGCCAATGTCATTGATATTGATGGCATCAAAAACCAGCTTGGTGAAAAATAATCTTTAAAACTTAATCAATTCATTTATGAAAAAATATTTTGTCCTCTTCATCATTTGCTTCCTTAGCACCCTATTGTATGCTCAGGAGTTCAATAAACAATTAACAGCGGCCCGGACCGCATATACAGCTGGGAAACTAGATGATTCACGATTTGCCATGCAGCAAATGCTTCAAGAACTGGACATGATCATGGGAAAGGAAATATTAAAATTGTTACCAGCAAAAATGCAGGACCAAAACGTTAATACAAAAAACGATAATGTCACAGTGGCAACTGGCTTTGTAGGAACCATTACACATCGTGATTATGGAGTAGAAAATAAAATGGTCAACCTGGATATTATCAGTAACTCACCACTAATAACAAGTATAAATGCTATACTTGCTTTACCACTCATTGGTAACTCTGGTGACCATAAAATTATTAAAGTAAGTGGTTATAAAGCATTGGTTCAAAAGGTTAGTGGGGAAAACGACAGGACAGATTATGAAATACAATTGCCACTAAATAATGCACTCGTCACCTTAAAAGCCCCGGGTTATACACAAGACCAACTAATTGCCATGGCTAATTCTATGCCTATAGACCAAATCGCTAAAATGGTACAATAAATTTGATCATAAAAACTAAAAAGCCTTAGCAAAAGTTTGTTAAGGCTTTTTAGTTTTTATAAAGGCAAGTACAGTTTCCTGCAATTATTCGTTAATAAGCTATGGAATATTTTGTAGACAAGCAATCAATTGTACGTCAAATCTGGGGGAAAAGCGATACCATCTTATTTATTTTTGGAGGTGCCGCCGCCGAGTTTGCCCTTAATAAAGCTGTTGACTGGTTATACTTTACAGGTAAGTTACCTGCGGACCCGATAGGCAGGTTGTTTTCAACAGTTTCTTATGCAAGAGCAATTGTTTTTTCTGAAAAAGAAGCGGCAAATGCTGCTATTGATAAAATTAGCTCTATCCATACTGCAATTGAAAAAGCAAGGAAATTTCCCATCCCGGATTGGGCTTATCGTGATGTTCTGTTTATGTTGATTCATTATTCGATTGCTTCTTTCGAACTGCTGGAAAGGCCTCTTACTGAAATTGAAAAGGAAGAAGTGTATGATGTATTTTACCGTGTGGGCACCCGAATGAAACTTATTGATTTACCAACAAATTATAAAACCTGGTTAAAGAGACGAGAGGAACATCTTCAACAGGATCTTGTCAAAAGCGAGTACTCAATCAATCTTTATCAGCAATATAAAAAACATTTAGGTCCTTTCCGGTATCATCTTTTACTGCAGGCACAATCGCTGGTTGTACCGAATCGAGTAATATGTCTTTTAGGAATAAGAAATACTTCTTTATTACCACCATTCCTCTTTTTATACAAAATAAGCCGTAAACTCAAGTTGGATAATTTCATTAAGTTTTTACTCTTGCCTACTGATTATAAAGCACAAATCAAAGCATTGGATGTATCAGAGGTCTAATCCAGTTTTATCTTCATCAATCCAACTTCTTTATTATTCATATATGGCATGATTAAATTTCCATCTGCAGCTTGCTGTATTTGTGAGGGGATGTAATGGTAATGATTATAAATATTTAAATCTTTGATCTCTATTTTTTTGTCATCATTCCCGGTAATTAAAAGCAGGCCGTTGCTCTTATCAGGCAATTGTTGTTCCATTACCAAATAGCTTTTATTCCCAACTCTAATCTTTCCAAAGCTTGTCGTGTAACTTGTGAAACCTTTTTGATTGATCTCTAATGCACTATCACTCACAACTTTAAAATGCTCATTTACTATTGAAAACCAGATTCTACTTGACCTGTGACTGTTATACTCATAATGATAAAGATGGTCCTGGGATCGTTGCGCTCCATAATAGTTAACCGGAATGTACTCACCGGCGTTAAACTTGTAAGGCCTTATATTTTTTTACAGTTCCCTGAGCGATAAATCCTAACCGGTAATCTAGTAAGTATATCCAGTTTAATTTTAAATTTCGGACTAAGATAAAAGAACAAAGGCCCCGTGATTTCAATAAAGTTGCAGGCACCATAGGCTCTAGTGAATAATTCAGCTTACACATGAAAAGAGAGCGCTGAACTTTTGAAGACAACAATGGCTCTCTGACCGTTGAATAAATAAAAATGGATGAATCAGCAGCATTGAAATGCATTGAAGGCTGAGCAAACAAATTATGACTGATGCTAAATTGCGTTCCTTCCATTTTACCATACTGCATATCGCACTTCATCAATTCAAGTATGTTTTCTGAATTTTCATTTTTACTTCTTTTTAGCAATAATAAATGTTGCTCATCGGCAGGTATCATTTGGATTAAACTTTCGTATTCAGGATTAAATTCAAAAACAAATCGTTTTGAAGATATAAAATGAAGCATACTGTCAGCTTTAATCCTTTCAATTTGAAATCTCCCCAAAGATTCGTAATATACCTGTGTCATTAAAAAAACATGCTTATTATCGGTATTCATTTGTACCACAGCATTTGTATCTTTAAAATTGACTTTCAATCCAATGAACAGAGGTAACATATTTGTTGCATTACCACTGGCATCAACTTTCCAAAATTGATACTTGCCAGATTTAGGTACGTGGGTAAATAAAAAGTAATAATCCTTTAATTGTAGAATTTGTATATCACAGTTCTGAGGAATTACTCCTGCTATCTCCTTAGAAAGCTGCAACTTTAGTGATTGATCATAAACATGCAATACAGGCTTTTTATTTGGCCGGAAAACCAGGAAATGATTTGTGTTGGAAACATTGGCGATTAATTGCAATTGATCATCATATCGAAGGCGAACCGCTTGGTGGCTATATGCGCTTTTTGTGAATTGAGCGTTAATATCAGGACGGTAATTACATACAGTTTACAATAAGTCATAATCATATGGAAGCAATATTTTTGCTCTCAACATTCAACCTATTGTAAATATTATGTTCTTTATATTCTCGAAAATTCTGTTCTATTTTGTAATGCCACTGACATGGATTCTTGTTTTTTTATTTTATGCAATTTTTACCAAAGTAGAAAAACGAAGAAAAAGGTCCTTAGTCATTGCAACAGGATTACTCATATTTTTTACAAATCCATTTGTTGTCAATGAAGCATGGCTCATATGGGAAGTTCCTCCTACCCCATTTTCGAAAGTTCAGCATTATGATGCAGCCATCATCCTGACAGGTATATCAAGCAATGACAAATCCCCGAAAGACAGAATATATACCAACAAAGGTGCAGACAGAGTTTTACATCCTCTTCGCTTATATAAAGAAGGTTATGTAAAGAAGATCATTATCTCCGGAGGTTCAGGCTCTTTAACCAATACAAAAAGTTCAGAATCTGCGGATCTAAAAACTATCCTGGTTTGTTCAGGTGTTCCAGACAATGATATATTACTGGAAGAAAAAAGCAGAAACACACATGAAAATGCATTATTCACCAAAACCATTTTGCAACAACATCCTGAATATAAAAAATTACTTCTAGTCACTTCTGCATTTCATATTAGAAGGGCTTCCGCATGTTTTAAAAATGAAGGTATCAAAGCTGATACTTTTAGCGTGGATTTTTATACGAGCGACCGTACATACTTCCCTGTGGATCTGATTGTACCTCAGGAATACAGCCTTTCTCTATGGCAGAAGTTGTTTCATGAGATTTTGGGATACATCATTTATGATATAGCAGGTTATTGCTAAACTCTAACATTCATATTTAATGAGATAGTATTTAAATAGATGTCAGTATGCTAAAACTTATAGCTTACATAAAGTCCATGAGACTGTCCTGTGTAGGGGACAATAGTCAGGTCACCTTTCTTTAATAATTTGTTTTTATGGAAGTGAGGCACTAAAATACCAGTTAAAGTGCCCTGAACAGTGCCCAGCAAGATATCAGAGGGAAAGTGTCTTCCACCTTTATGTCTCAGGTAAGCAGTTGTTCCTGTTGCAGCAGCAGCTGTACCATAAAATAACCATTTAAGATTAGATTCCGGATGGTAATCAGAATAAACCTTTGCCATAAAAAAGGTTGAGGTTGCAACCAGAGCGACATGCCCGGCATAAAATGAATTTCTAGCATTACCCTCTAACTTATCACTCATTGGTACATTAGGATTATAAGCATAAGGTCTGTAACGATCTACAAAATAAGTAGCGCCAGTATAAAGCATACCTGTCAAAGACATTGTTTCAAAATAAAGAAAGCTGATCTTGCCAAAATCTTTTCTGATCTTATTATCTGCAAGGAAAAGGAGTGGTAGTGGCATTGCTCCATAAAAAAAATAGTCGCTAATGTCTGCTGCCTTTTCAGAATACACATCAGCAGCCCATCGATCGAAGCCGTTAATATCACTTACCTGCAAGCTTTGAATGTCTTCTATAGAGGAATTTTCCTTACTATAAATCTTGGTAAATGCATATAATGACCATCCAGCTGTGGCTAGAGAAAGAGGCACATCCACTACGGGCTTCAATTTATAAATCGGCTGTTTATCTCCATTAAAAGCCAGGGATTGAGTTGATCCCGATAACTGATGAGGCAAAGTATCAACAGCCAATGTATCATCGCGCACTTCCCTTACATTAGAAAGTGTATCCTCCTGGCTATAACTTTTCAGGAATAAAAAAGAACTCACAAAACATGCTAATGCAATTTTAATCATCAAACGTTCCATACATTTAATCTATTGAGGGTGTATTTCAATATTAGCAACTCCAGAGTATTTACATAAATAGTTATCCCCCTGTCTAACAGTGCGGATCAGACAGATAATCAACTATTTACAAATAGACTTACCCTAACTTTACAATGTTCGTGCCACCTAATTATCGGTCATAGTTTTTGCCCTTTACTCTATCAAATTTTACTGCTCACCGTCATTGATATTGCTGCCTGTTATCATTGATTTAGAAGATCATACTAAATACCTTGATGAGGTAAAACAATTCGTTCACTCTATAAATCATGTGTTATGAAAAAGTATCTTCTTCTTTTAATGACACTTTCCGTAAATATTTGCATAGCACAATCCTGGACAAAAAACTATGAATATGTGGATGACTGGAAATGTGGCCTTGCTAAGGTGGAAAAAGCAAATAAAGTAGGCTTTGTAGATCAAAAAGGCAAAATAGTTATTCCACTTATTTATGATGATGCCTATGCATTTTCCGAAGGCTTTGCTGCAGTAAAGTCAGATGGCAAATGGGGATTTGCCGATTCTACAGGCAAGGAGGCATTAAAGCCTCAATACTCAGATGTATGTTCCTTCAGCGATGGGCTTGCTAAAGTAGAAAAGAATGGCTCTTGTGGTTATATAGATAAGACTGGAAATATTGCAATTGGACTGAAATATACATTTGCAGGCAACTTTGCGGATGGACTTGCTCCTGTTTGCAATGAAAAAGGATTGTGGGGCTATATTGATAAAACAGGAAAAGAAGCCATAAGTTTTAAATATAAGTTTGCTGATTCTTTCAGTGAAGGCGTTGCGCGTGTAATGAAAGATGGTAAATGGGTAGAAATTGATAAATACGGTAAGGAACTAAAGTAATATATATTTTCATCGAGGTAAAAAGTATTGGATCAACATCTATTAATACAGTAATATAACTGTTTAATATACATGCATCCTATTACAACAAAACACATTGATTTAATTAAATGATCAATGTGTTTTGTTGTGGTTAAGAGGACTTCCAATTCCTGAATCAACTGCTCACACATTTATCAAGAAATCAGTAATACAATAAACGTATATGTATATGCGTTCTTAAGCATACTGAGTAAATAATTATTTAAAGAATAGCGCATAAAAATAAAAATGGTGTGATTATTGCTAGGATGGCATGAAAATATTTATTACCTTAACTCATTGAATGTTGTGTTTGAAAAAGGCAGGTAGGACTCAATGAGCAATAAATACTTTAGCATTTATGCACAACTACATGTTACCAAAACTATGCACATCACGAATGTCTTTGTCCAAGGCAGCTCTTTCCTCATCTTGTTATGTGCATTACAATGATTTCTCGCCTCCAGCAATAAGTGTTACTTCAAAAGCTAAATTTGCATTTCCTATGAAGTACTTTAATGAAAACATTTTGAATTGTTATGCCATATGTAAAAACTATGTTAAAGAATCTATTCTTTTTAAACTGGTAAATCACTCGCCTTATCTATATAATTCAACTATTGAACTAAAAAGAGACTTAAAAGACTCAAATGGATCGTACCTTGCGCCAAAGGGCCATTATCTTACTAATAGCACTATACAGAATATACAAACGAATGCCAGCGGCCCATTTTATATAAATAGTGCTTTCAGGCATTCGAATTTTGCTATCCAAAAACAGTTTCATCTGGAAAATATTACACTTTTTTCTAATTGTGTAGCAGAAAAAACAGGACGGCTTGACATTAGGATATCTAGAAAGGATCAAAGCAAAAAATCAAATCCCAGAAAACAAGACAGGATTATCTGAAGGAAAAGTGCTGAGCACCAAGTCACTTTAGGAATCCAATATTTTAACCCTGAAGGAAGGAAAGACCAACAGTTTTAAACTGTGATCAACATTAAAACTGGCTTTATTTCTTTCACCATAAAATGTTTCGGTATGAAATTATTGCTCCAATTTTTTATTGCTATCACTCTAATTTTAGCTTCCTCGGGTGCTGCTAAGGCCCAACCGGTAAGTGAAATTGTTAGCGATATTAAATCTTATTTTGGCACAGCAAGCTTTTATGCAGATAAATTTGCAGGCCGTAAAACTGCCAATGGCGACAACTATGACCCTGCAAAATATACTGCAGCTTGCAATGTACTTCCACTTGGAACATGGATCAAGGTAACTAATCTCAGAAATAATAAAAGCATCATTGTGCGTATTAACGACAGATTGCATGCGAATATGAATAGATTAGTAGATCTTAGTAAAGTGGCCGCTAATCAGCTAGGTTATGTACAGAGAGGCTTAGCAAAGGTCAAAGTTGAAGTGTTGGGATTAAGGAGACCAATCAGTAGCGCCATTGTAGGTAAAGATGAACTAGATTAATTCTTTTAACAAATTATTAAAAAACTATTAGGGCAGCGTTAAATAATGCTGCCCTTTTTCATAGGTCTTCTCCAAAGCATCTACAACTGCCTTAAAGTGCTTTTCATTTCCCAGGAAGTCGGCATTAGACGCATCTATGATCAAAGTTTTTATATTATACTGTTTTATGTAGTGTGTATAAGTTTCCTGAATACTAAAAAGGTATTGATCTTCAATATTTTGCTCATAATAGCGATTTCTCTTCTTAATATTTTCCTGAAGCCTACTGATCGGTGAATGGAGGTAAATCAACAAATCGGGTTGAACTAGTTGCTGATTAATAATATCAAATAACCTTTGGTATAAACGGAATTCATCCTCTGGCAATGTTATTTTGGCAAACAAAAGAGATTTGGTAAACAAGTAATCAGAAATGGTAAGACTCTGAAATAAGTCTTTCTGTTGAATTAAATCCTTCATTTGTTTGTATCGTTCCGCCATAAAAAATAATTCTAATGGAAAGGCAAACTGACGGGGATTTTTATAAAATTTTGGCAGAAACGGATTTTCTGCAAATTCTTCAAGAACGAGTCTCGAGTTATAATATTTAGATAGTAAAGTGGCCAGCGTGGTTTTGCCCGCTCCTATATTTCCTTCAATGGTTAGAAAGTTGTAATTCATCTTTAAACGGCTACTACAAAAGTTTCTTTTATATTCTTATTGGAGTTTTACTACACTCAATTGATCCGGACATTCATTTAATAATTGTGCAACAGACTTATGGAACTCCGGGTGGACTTTAAGTGATGCAATTTCATTTAATGGCAATAATACAAAGCGCCTGTAATGCATCTGAGGGTGAGGAACACTCAATTCATTGCTCCTAATTATATCATCATTAAAAAAGATAATATCAATATCAATAATTCTTGGCCCATATTTTATATCACGCTTACGCCCTAATGTTGCTTCAATTTGTAACAAATGGTCAAGGAGTTCCTTTGCCTCTAATTTCGTATGAAGCAAAAGAGCCTGGTTATAAAACGGTTGTTGATCTTCAAGCCCCCAAGCTTCAGTTTCATAAATAGCGGACTCTTTTATAATATCTCCGCATTCCTTTTTAATGGCTTCTTTTGCACTTGATAGATAGTGCAATCTGTCGCCCAAATTTCCGCCTGTCAATAAATAAGCAACGTTCATAATTCTATTATCAAAGGCATCAAATATCATTTATTTTTGAGGACTTTAATAAATATGAAATGAGAAGTTTTTTCAAAATATTTTTAGCATCATTTCTTGCTATTGTTGTAGCTGTATTGATTCTTGTTTTCCTAATAGTTGGAGCTATTGGGGGTATTACTTCGAGTAATAAACCCAGGGTGGAAGAAAAAACAGTTCTTGTATTAGATCTAAGCAAAGAATTTAAAGAACAATCTGAAAATGAAATTATTAATCCTTTCGGGGAAGAAGAGGGTAAGAAACCGGGGATATATGACGTAATACGTCTTTTGTACCACGCGAAATCAGATAACAAAATATCCGGCATTTTCATTATTGCCAATGGGAACTCTAACGGATTTGCAGCTAGCAATGAATTGCGCAATGCCATATTAGATTTCAAGTCGTCCAAAAAATTTGTCATCGCTCATGGTGACTTAATGACCCAAAAGGCCTATTTCATTGCTTCTGCGGCAGACCGGATTTATGCTAATCCTGCCGGCAACTTAGACTGGACAGGATTTAATGTTGATCTTGCGTTCTTAAAAGGCACGCTGAACAAACTGGACATTCAACCACAAGTATTTTATGCCGGTAAATTTAAAAGTGCCACCGAACCTTTCCGTACAGATAAAATGACACCGGAAAACAGGTTACAAACAAGCGAGTGGCTAAATGACCTCTACAATTATTTTCTTGTCAAAGTTTCTGCATCAAGGAAAATAGATACGGCCACATTACATCAATTAGCCAATATTGCCGCCATCCAAACACCCCAGGATGCTTATTCACATAAATTAGTTGATGGATTGAAATATGACGATGAGGTAAAGGAGGAAATAAAGAGAAGACTCAACATTGGCAAATGGGATAAACTTCATTTTCTTTCTATTAATGACTACTATGAGGCCGCCCATTATAAATCGACAGGGAAGGACCGCATTGCAGTTATTTACGCAGAAGGTGAGATTGTTGATGGAGAAGGTACGCAAAACAATATAGGCGGAGACAAGTTTCGTCGAATCATTCGTAAGGCCAGACTTGACAGAACTGTCAAGGCGATTGTGCTCCGTGTGAATTCCGGTGGAGGCAGTGCGCTTGCCAGTGAAAACATCTGGAGAGAATTAGCAATGGCCAGACAAGATAAACCTGTGGTAGTAAGCTTTGGAGATGTAGCTGCATCAGGCGGATATTATATTGCCTGCGGAGCTGACAGCATTTTCGCCAGCCCCAATACTATTACAGGTTCAATTGGCGTTTTCACCCTAATACCTAACATGAAAGACTTTTTTAATAACAAATTAGGTATCACTTTCGATGGTGTAAAAACAGCTGAGTATGCAGATGCCGGAGCTGTTTACCGGCCATTGAACGAAAGGGAGCAAAAGCTGATGCAAAACAGCGTGGACAGGATTTATCTTCAATTCAAGCAGCGTGTAGCTAAAGGTCGAAAAAAAGATATGGCATATGTTGACAGTATTGCACAAGGCCGGGTTTGGAGCGGTGATGATGCTATAAAATTAGGCCTGGTTGATAAAATAGGTGGTCTGCAATCTGCAATTGACTGTGCGGCCCGCATGGTCAAAACTAATAATTACCGCCTGCGTGAATATCCAGAAAAGACAAACTGGCTGGAAAGAATTTTAAATCCATCAAAGTCATCTGATGAGGCTAATTTTATAAAACAACAAGTGGGAGAAGAAAACTTCAAAGTATACCAGCAACTATTACGCATTCGCCAACTTTGCGGTACAGCGCAAGCACGTATACCCTTTGAGTTCTATTTACACTAACAAAGGAACCTGGAAGTCAGTCTTAAAACATACTTTTGCCGCGCAAATAAAACGAATGTCACAACGGTTCAATCAGGTATCCGCAATGCTCGCTATTACAAAAGCCAGCTTAAGAGCCTTACTTCGCAGTCCAACAACAGTCGTGTTCAGTATTTTTTTTCCATTGGTTTTTATACTGGTTTTTGGCTTTATTGGAAGCAAGGGAGGTACTTCCTATCGAATTGTTTTAGATAAAAATAGCGACACTGCCAATTCATTTGTTGATTCATTAAAAAGTTTAAAGAACGTAAAGTTTTTAGACAACAGGAACATTGATGAAATTCATTCAGATTTGACCAAAGGAAGGATCACAGGCATTTTGAAGGTTCAAAAAGCCACCAGGTCAGACAGTAACTTTGAATATTCAATAATTTTCAAATCAACTTCTGCGAGTGCAGATAAGTATATGACTTTTCTGCCGCTCCTGGAAAATATCATCAATAAGATTGACAAAGTCAGATACAAAGACCAGCACACTTTTGCACATATTGTTCCTGAGATAAAAAATGTGCGAGAATACCGCACAATTGATTTCATATTACCTGGTCAACTGGGATTTTCTCTTTTAAGTGCCAGCATTTTTGGTGTTGCCTTTCTATTTTTCAGCCTCCGCCAGCAATTGGTACTAAAGCGTTTTTATGCTACCCCTATCAAAAGAGGATATATTTTATTGGGCGAAGGCATCAGCCGCGTATTTTTTCAACTGATAACAGCAATCGTTATCATTGCAATAGGCTACTTTGCTTTTCATTTTACATTAGTAAATGGATGGATCACATTTGTAGAAATCATGATCTTATGTTTACTTGCTCTTTTGGTGTTTATGGGTTTTGGCTTTATTATCTCAGGTGTTGCCAAAACGGAAAGTCTGATTCCATTATTAGCCAATATTGTCACCCTGCCACAGTTTCTGCTTGCCGGAACATTCTTTCCTATTGATGTTTTTCCTGGTTGGCTGCAACCTATAAGCCGGTCCATGCCACTCACCTATTTTAATGATGCCATGCGCCTAATAGCATTTGAAGGAGCCCATTTAACGGATTGCTGGCTTCAGATATTTGTATTATTGGGCTGGGGGATCCTGGTTTATAGTGTTGCTATCAAAACATTTAAATGGGAATAAATCATGCGTTTAATAAAACTGGCTATAATCAGCTTCTTTTTTTTGTTTGGAGTCATAACTCTGATCTCCTTATTAATCCCATCACAGGTAAGAATTTCTAAAGCTATCGATCTTACTTCTGATGGAGACAACGTTTTGGCACTAGTTGGCGATAAGGAAAAATGGCCACTCTGGCATCCGGCTTATGAACCAACCAATGACTCTATATATAATTCATGGATTCAACACACTTCCTGGAAAAAGATCACACAAAATGATTCGGTTGTTATTGTTGAACTGCAACCTGAAGGCAAGAGTCCTATAATCAATGGCTGGAAGCTTTATCGCCATAACCATTCCACATCGACTACACCTGAGACGTTACAGTGGTATATGGATTTTAAATTATCCTGGTACCCATGGCAAAAATTCAGTTCCTTATTCTATGAAGGCACGTATGGAAAAATGATGGAAAAAGGATTGAATAACCTGAAAGAACATGCACAAATGAAATAATAATGAAGCTTTGATATGCGCAATCAGAAAAACCAATCTAAAAATTTTAATGGTTGCTGCAACGCTTTTAAAACATTCTTTGTCAATGAAGCGATGATTTAGTATAAAATGGATTATCTCCGGCTGGTAAAAGATTGTCTAAAAGAAAAGTCTGTTGCCCAACGACAGCTATACGATCATTTTGCGCCTACTATGTTAGGTGTATGTTATCGCTATACAAAATCGCTTGTGGATGCTGAAGATGTGTTGCAGGAAGGTTTTATTAAAGTATTCAAAGGCCTACACCAATACAAATTTGAAGGTGAATTGGGAGGTTGGATTCGCCGGATAATGGTAACAACTGCGATTAATTATCTGAAAAAGAATATACGCTATCAAAGCGAATTGTTATTTTCCGAAGAAAGCCTGCACCCGGTAAGCTATGACAATCCTGAAATAAGAATAAACTCAAAAGAGCTGGCACAATTGATAAGACAATTACCAACGGGCTATCAAACCATATTTAATATGCATGCAGTGGAAGGCTATACCCATGTTGAAATAGGTCAAATTCTTGGCATACATGAAGGAACCTCGCGTTCTCAATATGCCCGGGCCCGTGCATTACTGATCTCCTGGATAGAAAAAGAAAACCCTAAATCTGATGCGTATGCAAGAACAAAATTTTGAAAAGCAGGTTCGAGAAAAGATGGATGACCTTTCTTTTGTTCCTTCCGCACCGGTATGGGAAAAAGTAGAAGAACAAATAAAAAAGAAGAAAGAGAAAAGGCGTCTTATTTTCTGGTTGCTCCCACTTATGATAGCGACAGGGTTGGGTTGGTGGCTGATTGCTGAAAATGGGTTATCTCGTTGGAATGAACCCCTACAAGCTACTAAGCTGAAAGAAGTAAATCAACAACCCTTATCAAATCCAGGAATCGCAATACAAGTTCCGGCTAGACCTGCCAACATCAATAATAACTCGAACAGAGGAGAACAAACTGAACATTTTACAGAAAGTAAAATTGGCAATTTGCAAAATACAAAGACCAGCAGAGAAAGTAAAAAACCACTTATCCATCAAAAGGCTAAAGCGCCAGATATTATCGATCTTTCTTTGCCAAATGAAATTACTAATAATGGATCCGGGTTGGATGAAAGAGATGCACGCCCCGTTATTTATCCAGTTAATTTTGAATTCAATGCTGATAGTATTGCCAATGCAAGGTCTCTTAACGAAAGAGCAATACACGTTCAGGTGAAAGATAAAAGTAAAGAAGCCAAAACGCTCAATCAAAGTAAATGGCAGTTTTTATATTCTGCACAAGTTGGTATTTCTGGCATCAGTGAAGGCTTTGGAAATATTGGATCAGCAGAAATTTATTTTGATGCTTCACCCAGTATGTCCGCAGGAGGCAACACCGGGAATACACCCATTCTACCGCCTTCAACACTTAAAGCAGGTGTTGGTTTTTCCACAGGATTTGATGTAAAAAGAAAGATTAACAACCGATTGGCAGTAGTAAGCGGTCTGCATTATGCATATTATAGCAATACCATCGAGGTAGGCAGTTTAATATACAGAGACACTACTATTAGCCGTACAAATGCCAGTGTATTACAAACTTTAGCTTTTTATCGTAATGATGAAAACAAACAGGATTATACAAATCAATACCATTTTATCCAACTTCCGATAAGTGCAGAATATAAGGTGGTGAAATCCCTGCCGCTTTATATACAGGCAGGCATAAAACTAGAGCAATTGCTTTCAAGTAATGCTTTGTTTTACAATAAATATGCAGGTGTTTATGTTGAAGACAAAGAAATGCTGGCCAAAACAGGAGTGCATTTGTTCACTGGCTTTAGCTATCTATTCAGAAGCCAAAAGGCTTTTTCATTTGCCGTTGGACCACAATTCCAATATGGAATAACCAATTTATCAAAGAATAAAAACAATAATCAGCACCTTTATTTTGCAGGTATTTCCACACAGTTCTTTTTAAAAAAATAAACGGAAGGAGCAACGCTTTTCATTAACCATTTGTCAATTGGTTAAAATAACAACCATGAGAAAGCGTTTTTCTTTCGCAGTTTATTTCTCATTTTCATTTTTGACCTTATTGATCTTTTCCGGATGCTTAAAAGATCAATGTAGCAACACATATACCATATATTCGCCTGTTTATAAAACACTTACTCAAGTGCGGGCCGATATGAAAAGCGGTCAGCCTCAGGCGATAGAGCGTCCGGGTAAAATTTACATTCGTGGCAATTTTATTTTCTGGAATGAGCTCAACAAAGGCATTCATATTATTGATAACAGCAATCCTGCTTCACCAAAGAACATCAGTTTTATTAAAGTACCTGGTAATGTGGACATTGCAGTAAAAGGAAGCTATCTCTATGCAGACAATTATTCTGACCTTGTTGTATTCGACATCAGCAAGCCGACAAATGTTTTTCCTGTGAAATTTCTGAATAAGGTATTTACAGACAGGGGAGGTTATTATTGGAGCACATCGACTAATCCAGATTCCATAATGGTGATTGTGGATTATAAACAAAAGGACACTGTAGTAGATTGCAGCACAGCAAGTAATTGGTATGGCCGGGCTGCCATCGACGCCTTTAACACTGCTTCCGGCGCCCAGTTTTATGTAAAAAATCCTACTGGTGTTGGCGGATCCATGGCTCGTTTTGCTATTGCCAGTGATCACTTGTATAGTGTATCCTACTCACAACTTTCAGCATTTAACATCAATATACCATATGATCCCCAATTAGCCAATATCAAACAAATTGGTTGGAATATTGAAACTATATTTCCTTTCCAGGACAAGTTGTTTATTGGCTCAAGCAACGGTATGTTTATTTACAACATCAACGATGCAGCCAATCCGGCTTTAGTAAGTCAATTTAGCCATGTACGCAGTTGTGATCCTGTAATTGCCGATGAAAATTATGCTTATGTGACACTGCGTTCTGGTACAGCCTGCCAGGGCTTTACTAACCAACTGGAAGTTTTGGACATTTCACAGATCACTCAGCCTTCTTTGCTGAAAACTTATGCCATGACTAATCCTCACGGCCTGGCAAAGGATGATCAGCTTCTCTTTATTTGTGATGGGAAAGATGGGCTTAAAGTGTATGATGCGTCTGATGTAAATAATTTAAAAATAATAAAGACCATTAGTGGGTTGGAAACCTATGATGTAATTGCTTTAAACAATTTAGCAATCGTAGTTGCAAACGATGGTTTGTACCAGTTTGATTATTCTGATCGCAATAATATCAAACAGATCAGCAGAATTACTATTCAACATTAAACAATTGTTTATGAGAAAGATTTTCCTAATCTCAAGCATCCTGCTATATATTTCTGCTGCGGCACAATATTCTTTCCATTCGATAAACCAGCTCGGTATCGTTGAAGGAGAAAAAGGTACGTCTTTTCAATTGCAAACGATCAATGGATTTACCAGGAATTATTGGTTTGCAGGTGTAGGTGCGGGCTTGGATTATTATCATCAGAGAACTGTACCGGTTTTTATTGATATCCGAAGAAAAATTCTAAAGAACGAAAAATCTCCTTTCGTATATGCAGATGCAGGATTCAGCTTCCCCTGGGAGAAGCAAGATGGTGAGAGTGTATGGTATAAGGAAGAATACAAAAAAGGTAGTTATTTTGATCTTGGACTTGGTTATCAATTACCTGTTCATAAATTAGGCTCTTTTGTTTTTAGCCTTGGTTATTCAGAGAAAAGGTTACGAGAAGAAAGGTATAATGACTTTTATTTAATTTATTCCGGCGTTTACGACGGTGGAAACAATAAAAATATTATGGACTATCGCTTCCGCCGTATCTCAATAAAGGCTGGATGGCAATTCTAAGAGCTTTGAATAAACTTTAAGTTTCTCTGTACGCCCTTCAATTTAGCACGACTTATAGGGCTTCGCTTAAATATTTTCTTAAAGGCTTCTTCACTGAGTGCCTCCCAATCTTTTGTCGTAAAGTTCAGTATTTCGGGTATGGGAGAAAATTCCGGCTCCTGGTGCGGTTTACTGAAACGGTTCCAGGGACAAACATCCTGACAGATATCACAACCAAACATCCAGTTCTGAAATTTTCCTTTCATTTCTACTGGTATGACTTCATCTTTCAGTTCTATGGTAAAATAAGAAATGCACTTGCTGCCATTGATTACTTTGCCCGGAAGGATTGCATTGGTAGGACAAGCCTCAATACATTTCTGGCAACTACCACAAAAATCTTTCGCAAAAGGATCATCGTAAGCTAAATCAATATCAACTATCAAGGTGGCAATAAAAAAGAAAGAGCCACTTTGTTTTGTAATTAAGTTGCCATTGCGGCCAATCCAACCTAAACCACTACGTTGAGCCCAGGTCCGCTCCAACACAGGAGCAGAATCAACAAAACCACGACCATTGAATTCGCCAATTTTTTCCTGTAGCGCACAAATCATTTCTTTCAACTTAGCCCTGATGATTTCATGGTAATCTTTTCCCAAAGCATATTTAGAAATTTTGATCTCCTTTGAACCAGAGGCTCCAGTATCAGGAGTTAGGGTATTTTCACCAGGAAAGTAATTCTTCATCAATGTAATCACCGACCTGGCTCCGGGAACAAGCTTTGTCGGGTCGACACGGAGATCAAAATAGTTTTCCATATACTTCATACTCCCATGCATTCCCTGTTTCAGCCAGTTTTCAAGACGTCGCGCATCTTCGTCCAATGGCTGTGCTTTGGCAATGCCACAGAAGTCAAAGCCATGTGCGCCTGCCAATTGCTTGATCATCATACTATAGGTTGTGGCCTGATTCATCCCAGTTGCAAAGTTGATATGAATAGATCGTTTTAAACGTTAATATTTGGTAACATTCAAAACGAAAAATGTAGATTTTCCCTACGACAGAACACATGGCAATAGCATTTATAAAAATTTTTTTTAGCTATTGGCAAAATTTAAGACTTTTGCGACATCAAAACCGACTCTATGAGAATAATCCTGACTTCCCTCCTGCTATGCCTATCTATTTTCTCTTTTTCCCAAAAAGATCCTGTTTTTAAATTTGGTAAAATCAATGTTGAAGACCTTCAAAAGACAGCTTACGCTATTGATAGCAGTGCCAATGCTGTTGTGATTGCAGATATTGGCAAGTCGTCAATTGAAGGCAATAATAAAGGATGGTTTTCTCTCATTTATACCCGGCAGCGTCGTGTACATATACTTAAGAAAGGGGCCTATTCGTATGCAGATATAGAAATTCCTCTATATAAAAGTGGAGGTGGAGAAGAAGAGTTAAGCTCCATTAAGGCTGTTACCTATAACCTGGAAAATGGAAAAATTGTTGAATCAAAGCTGGAAAAGTCGAGCATTTTTACAGACAAACTGGATAAGAACTATACTCTTAAAAAATTTACTTTTCCAAATGTTAAGGAAGGCTCTATAATAGAATATGAGTATACTATAAAATCCGACTTTCTTACTTTTCTGCGCTCGTGGGAATTCCAGGGCAAACTTCCAAGATTGTGGAGCGAATACAACCTGGCCTTACCCAATTTCCTTGGATACGTTTTTTTAAAGAAAGGTTACCTCCCCTATTATATTGAAACAGCTAAAGAAAGGAACTCAATGTTTCATATTGTAGATGATGGAGGCGCCCATGCAAGTGAGCGCTACACTTTCTCTTCCGGAGTTGTTGATCACAGATGGGTCATAAAAGATGTAGCAGAATTGAAAGAAGAAAGCTATACTTCTACAATTGATAACCATATAGCATCTATTGAATTTCAACTTTCAGAATTCAGGCAGCCACTTACTCCCAAACAGATCATGAAGACCTGGCCAGATGTCATTAAAGAACTAATGACAGACGAGGATTTTGGCAAATCCCTAACGGCTGCAAACAACTGGCTTGCTGATGAAATGAAAGCAATCATTAGTGGAGCAACGACAGAACTGGAAAAAGCAAGAAAAATTTATAATTACCTGAAAGAGAACATTATTTGTACAGACCACAGTGCATTATATACAAAACAAACTTTAAAAAATGTTTTTAAGAATAAAAAGGGGTCTGTTTCAGAAATTAATCTCCTACTTACGGCTATGCTACGCTACGCTGGTATTCAAGCAAATCCGATAATGCTTAGTACAAGAGAAAATGGCTATGCATATGCCATGTATCCACTTATTAGGCAATACAATTATGTAGTTTGCGAGGCTGAGATCGAAGGAAAAAAGGTAAACCTGGATGCAAGCTATTCAAGGTTGGGCTTTGGCAAATTACCAATCGATTGTTATAACGGAACCGGAAGACTGGTCAATGAATTGACTCCTTATGCTATTGAATTTTCCGCGGATTCCCTGAAAGAATCCAAACTCACCTCAATTATTCTGACAAATGATGAAAAAGGAAACTGGGTGGGAGGAATGAATCAGACATTAGGATATTATGAGTCCTATAATATACGCGAAAAAATAAAGTCAAAAGGCATTGAAGAACTGGTTAAGGATATGCGAAAATCATATAGCCAGGACATCGTCATGGAAACACCTGTTTTTGACTCGTTAGAAAAATATGAGAATCCTATAGGCATACGCTATTCCTTTAAAGTAAATAGCAATGATGAAGATATTATTTACTTCAATCCCATGTTTGCGGAAGCAACCAGGGAAAATCCATTCAAGTCTGCAGACCGTATTTATCCTGTAGAAATGCCTTATACTTTCGACGAAGTCATTGTTGTTACCATAGAAACGCCCAAAGGTTATTTAATTGATGAATTGCCCAAACCTGTAAGGGTTAAGCTGAATGAGGCAGGAGAAGGTATGTTTGAATACCTGCTTTCCGAATCTCAAGGGACGGTCTCTTTACGATCAAGAATTAAAATAAGTCGCGCCAACTTCAATCCCGAAGAGTATGATTTGCTCCGCGAGTTTTTTAACCTTATTGTAAGCAAGCAAAGCGAGCAAATAGTATTCAAAAAAAAGAAATAAAAGGCTGCTTTAGTTTAAATATTTAAGAAATCATGAGATTGTTTTTCATCTTTGCAACTACCCTTTGCTTGAACTTAATTGCTCAAGCAGGAGAAAGTCCATATGCAGTAAAATTCATTCCAGAGCACTTACTGAAAAATGCTAATATTGTTAAGAGAGCAGAAGATATCCAAATTGAAGTGGTCAACTCTGGGGAGTCCCTTTTACATTATAAATATGTTTTGACCATATTAAATGAGAATGGAGACAGGCATGCAACACTGACCGAATGGTATGACAAGCTCCATGAGGTTCGTTCCATAGAAGGTAATTTATACGATGCTTCAGGCCAACTTCTGAAAAAAGTAAAGAATAAGGATGTCATGGATTTGAGTGGCGTAGATAACAGCAGCCTGATGGATGACAACAGGGTTAAAGTACATAGTTTTTACTACAAAGCATATCCCTATACAATAGAATATGAAGTAACTACAAGATTTAACCACACCTTTTATTTCCCCAAATGGATACCGCAGGAATACGAACAACTTTCAGTAGAGAACAGCAGCTTTACTGTTATAACGCCAGCAGACTATAAAATACGATACAAGTCTTTCAATTATAAAGAGGAGCCAGTGGTCGTCACTGAAAAGAATAAGAAAAAAACAACATGGCAGGTTAAGGGAATTCCAGCAATAAAAAGCCCTTTTGCTGCACCAATGTGGAATGAAATCACACCTGCTATCTATTTGGCACCTACAGATTTTGAAGTGGAAGGGTACAAGGGCAATATGAACAGTTGGTTGGAATTTGGTAAATTCATTTATTCCTTGAAAAAAGACAGGGACCAGCTGCCTGACGAAGTGAACCAAAAAGTGCAACAAATTACAGCAGGCATTTCCAGTAATAAAGAAAAAGTAAAAGCCTTGTACCAATTTATGCAGCAGAGTACCCGTTATATCAGTATTCAGCTAGGCATTGGTGGATGGCAGCCTTTTGATGCATCATTTGTTGGCAAGAAAGGCTATGGTGATTGTAAAGCTTTATCTAACTATATGTATAGCCTTTTAAAAGCAGCTGGTATACCCTCGTACTATACATTAATCAATGCCGGTGATGATAGTGATGATAAATACCTAATGGATGCATTTCCTTCTAACCAGTTTAACCACGTTATTCTTTGTGTACCTCTTCAAAAAGATACAATGTGGCTGGAATGTACCAGCCAGTCAAAATCAGCAGGATATATGGGTGGGTTTACAGGCAACCGAAAAGCCTTATTAATTGACGAAAAAGGAGGTATACTGGTTGAAACTCCAAGGTATGGCATTAAAGAAAATACTCAAATACGTGCTATTAAAGGTATAATTGATGCAGAAGGAAATTTTACGACTAAAATAAACACATCATTCAAAGCACAACAGCAGGACGATCTGCACGAAATGCTGGCTTATCTTTCAAAAGATAAAGTAAAAAAGGTACTGAATGAGGAGTTGAACCTTTCAACTTATGATATTGTAGATTTCAAATACCAGGAAAAGAAAGACGAATTACCACAGATAGACGAGCAACTTGATTTGTTTGTCAGCAAGTTTGCTACTATTAGTGGGAAACGATTATTCATTTCTCCCAACTTGCTCAATAAAAGCACCACAAGGCTAAATACAGAGGAAGAAAGGACCTTGGATTTTGTTTTTGGTTATGAGTACAAGGATGTCGATACGATAGAAATAGAAGTTCCTCAAGGCTATGAATTGGAAGCAGCACCTCAGCCTGTTGCATTAAAAACAAAGTTTGGATCTTACAGCAGTAGTATCAAATTGAATGGAAACAAGCTTTATTACATACGTACCCGGGAACAATATTCGGGGAGATTTCCATCAAAAGATGCAGCAGAATTAGCCAATTACTATGAAGCAATCTATAAGGCCGATAGAAGTAAGGTAGTGTTAGTGAAGAATAGCACCTCCACCCCCTAAACGGGTTGGAGGTTTGCTATCCCCATAGTATTTATTTACACTTGCTGTTAAACTTTCCATCCAGCACTCCCTTTATTTCCAATCCAGTGATCGCGCGCTCTTCTTCTATTAACTCCTTCTGCATGTAAATAAATGCATAACCCCGACAAAAATCAATCAGGGGGAATGTTCCCCCCAAGCTTGGAGCAGCTAAAACAGAAGCTTCGGAAGCGCTATTTTCCTCAACAGCCCAAGAACCCAAAGCATATTCATAACCTTTCACCATATCCGGAGCCTGTTTGATCAATTCTGAAGATGCATTGATCCTCCTCAATTCCTTTACAGATTCCTCACTCAATATTCTTTGACCCTTATAAACACCATTATTCAGCAGCATCGTCATAAATCTGATCATATCATTTGCTGATGAACGAGCCCCTTCAGAAGGATCAACAGTTGAACCGTCCATGGTTGAAAATGTGGTCTGGCGCATGCCCAAAGGGCGAAAAAGTTTTTGCTGGGCTGTCATATCAAAGTTCTTCTTATACACGATCTCTATAATCCTTGCGGCTATGCATGCCCCCATATTATTATAACGGAAAACTTCCCCAGGGTTGTTCTGGATATGCTTTTTAGCATATTCACCCACTTCTTCTTCCAGAGATGCAAATTTCTTTTTTTCGAAGAGCTTTAAGGCCTTAGGTTGCTCAGCCTGAATACCGGAAAGATGTGCTAGACATTGCCTGATGGTGAGATAACTTTTCATATAAGAACCAAAAACCGGAATATACATTGTCACTTTATCGTCCAGCCTAATTTTACCTTCATCTACGGCTTTTAAAACCACTGCTGCCGTTAGCCACTGGCTGCTATAACCGATAGGTGCCTGCCCTCTTGTAGCGCTAAACATCTTGGAATCTTTATGGTATATTATTGTATCCTTATTAGCCACCAGCAAAACAACGTCCTGCTTGAGTTGTTTTTGTTTCTGTTCAACAATTTCGCCCAGCTCATTGAATCCGGATTGAGCAAAGCAAACCTGAAAAAATAACAGAAAAAATGCTAGAGCACTGAATTTCAGGCAGTTGAAATAGTTTTTTTGTGACATACTTGCGGTAATTTTGAAGTGGATTGTGGTTTGATAATTGATCAACGCACTTAAAATAAATCAATTGTATGAACTTATCCAATTTTACCATAAAAGCTGCTGAAGTTATTCAGGGGGCGCAACAAATTGCCTACAATCACCAGAACAGTAATATCGAAACTGAGCACCTGCTTAAGGCATTGTTGGAACAACAGGATTCTCCTGTTGAATATTTATTGAAGAAAAACGCTGTAAATATTAATCAATTGGAAAACCAATTGAACCAACAAATGGATCGATTGCCAAAAATTCAGGGAGGTGAACCTGCGCAAAGTGTAGGCCGAGATACCAATAACGTCATTTTACGGGCAGGAGCCTCTTTGAAGGCCTTTAATGATGAATTCATTACTCCTGAACACATACTGTTAGCAATTGTACAAGGTAATGACAACACAGCTAAATTGTTGAAAGATTTTGGTCTGACAGAGAAAGGGCTGACAGCTGCAATTAAAGAATTGCGCAAAGGCTCAACAGTAACATCGCAAACCCAAGAAACACAATTCAACTCTTTGAATAAATACGCGAAGAACTTGAATGAAATGGCCCGTCAGGGTAAACTAGACCCCGTGATTGGCCGTGATGAAGAAATTCGCAGAACCTTACATATTCTTTCACGCCGGTCTAAAAATAACCCTATCCTGGTAGGTGAACCGGGTGTTGGTAAAACAGCAATAGCAGAAGGCCTGGCACACCGAATTGTAAATGGTGATGTGCCTGAAAACCTGAAATCAAAAACAATATTCGCTCTTGATATGGGACAGTTAATAGCTGGTGCCAAATACAAAGGCGAGTTTGAAGAACGATTGAAAGGTGTGATTAAAGAAGTGTCTACTAGCGAAGGAGAGATTATCCTATTTATAGATGAGATTCATACATTAGTTGGCGCTGGTGGTGGTGAAGGTGCTATGGATGCAGCTAATATCCTTAAGCCTGCTTTGGCACGTGGCGAACTGCGAGCAATAGGTGCGACCACTTTGAATGAATACCAGAAATACTTTGAAAAAGACAAAGCTCTTGAACGTCGCTTCCAAAAAGTAATGGTGGAAGAGCCAAGCGTGGAAGATGCTATTTCGATCTTACGAGGCTTGAAAGACCGTTATGAAACGCATCACCACGTACGCATTAAAGATGAAGCCATTATTGCTGCTGTCGAATTATCACATCGCTATATTACGGAGCGCTTCCTGCCCGATAAGGCTATTGACTTAATTGATGAAAGTGCTGCCAAGCTTCGCTTAGAGATGAACTCCATGCCAGAGGAACTGGATGAACTGGAAAGAAGGATTCGGCAGTTAGAAATCGAACGTGAAGCTATCAAGCGGGAAAACGATGAAGAAAAATTAAAAGATCTTAATACTACCCTAGCCAACCTGGCTGTTGAACGCGATACATTGAAAGCTAAATGGAAGGAAGAGAAAGACCTTGTAGAACAAATACAGAACGCAAAAGCAGAAATAGAGAACCTGAAACAACAGGCAGAACAAGCAGAACGTGAAGGAAATTATGGGAAGGTAGCTGAGATAAGGTATGGCAGGATAAAAGAACAGGAAGAGAAGATCAACGATCTGCAAGATCAGTTAAATGATTTAAGCAAGAATAGCCGTCGCTTGATGAAGGAAGAAGTGGATGCAGAAGACATTGCAGAAAGTGTAGCTAAATCTACTGGTATACCTGTAAGTAAGATGCTGCAGAGCGAAAGGGATAAGTTGTTGCACCTTGAAGATGAATTACATAATCGAGTGGTAGGCCAGGATGAGGCTATTCAAGCCATCTCTGATGCTATTCGCAGAAGCCGTGCCGGGCTAAATGACCCGAAACGTCCTATTGGATCTTTTATCTTCCTGGGTACGACGGGTGTTGGTAAAACGGAACTGGCAAAAGCACTGGCAGAATACCTATTTGATGATGAAAGTATGATGACCAGGATTGATATGAGTGAATACCAGGAAAAGCATACTGTGAGCCGCTTAGTAGGTGCACCTCCCGGATATATTGGTTATGAAGAAGGTGGACAGCTTTCTGAAGCTGTACGCCGAAAACCTTATCAGGTGGTATTGCTAGATGAAATAGAAAAAGCGCATCCGGATGTCTGGAATGTACTACTCCAGGTTTTGGATGATGGCCGTCTGACTGACAATAAAGGACGGGTGGTGAACTTTAAAAATACCATCATCATTATGACAAGCAATATGGGCAGTGATATTATACAGGCAAACTTTGAAGATGTGACTGAACGTAACAAGGAAGAAGTTGTAGAGAAAACAAAGGCTGAAGTCATGAATGTGTTACGCCAAAACATCAGACCTGAATTTTTGAACCGTGTTGATGAGATCATTCTGTTCCAACCATTGATGAAGAACGAGATCAAAGGCATTATACGTATCCAGTTGAACAACCTGAAAAAGCTGGTTACAGAAAACAGTGGTATCGAATTAAGATTTTCTGATTATTTGCTTGATTATCTGGCTGAGAATGGATTTGACCCGCAATATGGAGCAAGACCACTAAAACGAATGATCCAGAAAGAAATTGTCAATGCTCTAAGTAAGAAGATATTAAGTGGCGAAATTGATAAATCACATCCTGTACTGGTAGATGTGTTTGGAAATGTTGTAGTGTTCAGAAATGATGTGGAAGAACCTCATACGGTGTAAATGAAATAACAGGTGATAGGAGAAAGCCTGGCAGGTTTGCCAGGCTTTTTTATTTTGAAGCTTATTGCAGGATACCAGATGAAACAATATAAAAGTATGGTTATCTTAACTTAAGAAAACTTCTTAGTCTTCTCGCTTCCGGTAATATCTCCTTCACTCCGTATTTGTATCTGCAGGTTGCTGATCCATTCTGCACAGCCCTTTCGGTATAAATGTTCATTTACATCTCCAATGACTCTCATCACTTCATCATATCTTCCTTCCAATACAGTTGAAAATGGGCCTACTTCATATATAATTCCAGATTGCTGAATAATAGCAATAGCCTCATCCACCCATTCATAAGGATGCCTGTCCTGAACAATAGGAACAATTTGTATAGATGCATTGATGATGAAATCGTGCATAATTTATAGAGTATTTAAAGTCAGAAAATATCAACCAGCTACTCGTGAAATTTTATTCTCCAAAAGCATAAGATCTGCTAATACCATTGCAGTAACGGCCTCGAGTACTGGTGGAACCCGCAATGCTATGCAAAGATCATGTCTGCCCTTAATAGAAAACTTTTCAACTTCACCGGTTTCCCAGTTCAATGACTCCTGCTCTTTAGGCGTGGAGGAAGTAGGCTTGATGGCAACACGAAAAACCAGGTCATTGCCATTTGAGATTCCACCTACAACGCCGCCGGCATTGTTTGTTGCAGTTCTTCCGTTAGCATCAATGATCGCATCATTGTGATCAACGCCAAACATCTTAGCTGCCTGAAAACCAGCACCAAATTCAATTCCTTTTACAGCAGGAATTGAAAAAGCTGCGTGACTTATCAATGATTCAACCGAATCAAAAAATGGTTCTCCCAATCCAATAGGTAAACCGGTAACTGTACACTCCACAATTCCACCCACAGAATCCTTGGCATCAATTGCTTTTTGTAATCCCTTTTCCAGGTCTTGCTCACCTCCTATTTCAAGGATTTTAGCAGTCACAGAAATGTTCTTCAAAACCTTTTTTGCTACCACACCGGCAGCAACAATGCAAACAGTTAGGCGCCCACTGAAGTGACCTCCGCCACGAAAGTCTTCATTGCTACCAAACTTTTTGCTAGCTACAAAGTCCGCATGGCCAGGACGTGGAAAGGATCTTTGTTTCTCGTAATCTGAAGAACGGGTATTTTTATTTTCAAACATAATTGTCAGCGGTGCGCCGGTAGTTTTGTCGCGGAAAATTCCTGTTTGAAAAATAGGTGCATCAGTTTCCTGACGGGGTGTGGTACCCTTTTGCGTACCACCCTTGCGGCGTTCAATATCTGTTGTAAAATCATCTGCTGTCAGTGCAACACCAGAAGGACAACCGTCTATTACAATACCTACTGCCGGGCCATGCGATTCACCAAATATGCTTACTCGAAAAATGCGTCCAAAAGAGTTCATGTTAATCGATTATAGAAAGTTGAGCGCCTAATTGTTTAATATTGCTCCAGAACTGGGGATAAGATTTATTTACCGCCTCAGCCCCGGTGATTACCATTTCGCCTTCGGATTTCAAACCGGCAACGGCTGTTGCCATGGCTATACGGTGATCATTATGCGAAGAAACTTCTGCTGCCTTTAAAGTCTTGCCTTCAATAATCATTTCATCATCTTCAAATGAAACAGGAATATTCAACTTGGTAAACTCTTCCTGCAAGGTGGCTGCACGGTTGCTCTCTTTATGAGTTAACCGGTGTACGCCTTTGATCCTGGAAATTCCTTTACTGTGTGACGCAAGCGCTACCAGGGGAGGAAACAAGTCTGGACAGTCAGTTGCATCAAATTCAAATGCTTTAAGTTCAGACTGTTTAACAGAAATAACTCCGTTCTCAGATTTCATATGTGCATTTGCTTTCAGCAACACATCAAAAATAGCTTTATCACCCTGTACAGAATTCATATCCATACCCTTCAACTGTATATCTCCGGCAATAGCAGCACCGGTTAATAAGAACGCAGCATTGCTCCAGTCGCCTTCAACAGCATAGGTGATAGATGGTTGATCATTAGTTACTATGGCTTCATCAAAATAAAACTCCTCGTAATTATTATTCTGAGGCACTTTCAAGCCAAATGACTTCAATACCTGTAATGTTAAGTCGACATAAGGACGACTGTTCAGGTTGGTAACTTTTATACTTACCCCTTTTGCGTCAGCTGCAGCATAAGCAAACAATAAACCCGTTAAATATTGTGAAGACAACGAGCCATCCACAGTTATATCTTTTGGCTGTAAGGGCCCCTGGATTTCAATAGGCAAATAACCGCCCTTGCTGTTACAACTAACACCTAGTTGCGGAAGCACATCATCGAAAAAGTTCATTGGTCTTTTTGACAAGCTACCGGAGCCTTTAACAGTAATTACCTGATCGCTCAATGCAGCTATGGAAGTAAACATTCTTATAGACAAACCACTTTCATGGCAATCAATGACATTATAAACAGGCTGTACTCCATTGCTTCTGATGATTACTTTATCATCCTGAACAGTAACCTTTGCACCCAGCTGTTGAATGATATTCAAAGCAGCTTTATCGTCGTTAGAAATTCCGGGATTGAGTAAAACCGTTTCACCTTTACGAATCAACGCTGCAGCACACGCTCGCTGCATCGCGCTTTTGGATGCTGGGGCTGTAATACTACCTTTTAGTTGTGAGGGAACCAGAACCGCTTTCATGTAAGAAGATTAAAATGGTGAATAGTGAATGGTGAATTGACCATTCACTATTCACTATAGGTAATTAAACAAAGTATTTAAAGGAATTTTCTGAATGATGGCTTTTCCAATCTTTTCAAGTAAAATAAAGTTCATGAAATCCGCCTCTTTCTTCTTATCACTACGTAGCACATCAAAAACTTTCTGTCTGTCAAAGCTCAATTCAGTTGGTAAAGAGTACTGCTCTATTACCTTCGTCAAACGATTGTGATGCCTAAAACCCAACAACTCCTCAGAAAGACCGGAAGCGAACACCATTCCAATTGCAACAGCTTCGCCATGAGTAAGGCCATATTGAGTTTCTATGGCATGTGCCAGGGTATGACCAAAATTCAACAGCCTCCTTTCATTCTTCTCAAATTCATCATTAAGAACCACTTTAGTCTTGATCAGGGCATTACGCTTGATCAAAGCCTGTACATCTGGTTTGTTTTTCTGGAAGCGTTTCAAAGAGGCACTTTCCAATTGTTTGAACATGGCAGCATCTTTAATTGCTGCATGTTTTATGATTTCAGCAAAGCCGTTGCGCCACTCTGTTTCAGGTAAAGATTTCAGCAGGCCTGCATCATAAAGTAAGAAACGCGGCTGATTAATGGTGCCCACCATATTTTTATATACACCAACATCAATTCCGTTTTTACCACCAATGGATGCATCAACCATTGCAAGCAAACTGGTAGGAACAAATCCAAAGGCAACGCCTCTTAAAAATATGGAACCTATATATCCTGTCAAATCGGTGATAACACCCCCGCCTACACCAACAAGCATGGTTTGCCTGTCTGCACCAAGGTTTATTAATTGTTCAATTACCGAATCGACAGTAGCCTGAGTCTTAAATTGTTCACCTGGCTTTAAAACAATTGTCTTCCAACCTTTGAACTTTTTTGCATGAGCAGCAAACAGATGTTCATCAGTAATGACAATTGTCTTAGCCTGTGGCGCAATGCTTTTGAGATCGCTAAAGGACGCATCAAAATAATACTGTACACTTTGGCGGCTGAAATCAAACTTTTTTGTCTGCATCCTTAAGAATTAAACACTTTGGTTTGGTGATTAATACTTTCCAGGTGCACTGCATCAAAATATTTCGTAATAAACTCTTTGCTCAAACCCATCTTCTCTCCTTTCTTGAAGGCTCTGTCTAAGATCTCATTCCAACGGGCTGTTTGCAAGATGGTAATGTTGTTGTCTTTTTTATATTGACCAATTTTCTCGGCCACTTTCATCCTTTGTCCCAGGATTTGCATTAATTCATCATCGAGGTGATTGATCTGAGCACGCAATTTATCCAAAGCTGCATGATATTCTTCAGAAGGAATATCTTCTCTTCTCCAAATAATGCTGTTAAGCATTTCACCTAAACGCTCTGGAGTGATTTGTTGCTTGGCATCGCTCCATGCATTATCAGGGTCAATATGACTTTCAATGATCAATCCATCAAAATCAAGGTCAATCGCTTTTTGGGCTACTTCCTGTAAAATATCCCTGCGGCCACAAATGTGAGAAGGATCATTGATCATCAGCAATTCAGGATTGCGACGCTTCATTTCAATCGCCAAATGCCACATTGGAGCGTTGCGGTATTCAGTATTTCCATAGGAAGAAAAACCACGGTGAATTAAACCAATGTCATTTATACCAGCTTTAGCAATACGCTCTACAGCGCCAATCCATAATTCCAGGTCTGGGTTGATAGGGTTTTTGATCAATACCGGAACCTTAACACCACGTAATGCATCAGCAATTTCCTGAACACTGAACGGGTTTACTGTAGTGCGGGCACCTACCCAAAGAATGTCTACATCGAAATGCAGGGCATCTTCTACTTGTTTAGCAGTTGCTACTTCTACGGCAGTTAACAGGCCGGTAACTTTTCTTGCATGTTGCAACCATGGTAAGCCTTTGGTCCCAATACCTTCAAAGCTGCCAGGACGAGTACGTGGTTTCCAGATACCGGAGCGTAATACGTCTACTTTACCTGTTTGAGCCAGGCGTTGGGCGGTTTCTACAACCTGTTCCTCTGTTTCGGCACTGCATGGGCCTGAAATAATCAGCGGTCTTTTATTCCATGCCGCCTGTACTTTGTTTTCCATAGTTGTTGTTTCTGCTTGCATTGTTTTGCTTTTATTTCGGTGGTTAAATCGTGAATGACGAATGGTCAATTGTGATTAGCATCTTCTCTTTGCATTCTACATTCAACATTTTAAATATTATATTTTAGACTTTTCTTCTACCCTCTTCTGTTTTGCCAGATCTGGATTCAGAACTTTTTTGATCTTATTGGCATTCACCATGAGCTCCTCTAAATACTCATAGTTCTCTTTCTCAAGACACGACTTGAACTTTCTCAATTGGCTGATATGTTCATTCAATACATCCAGTACATTCTCCCTGTTTTGCATAAATATAGACGCCCAGGTTGCCGGATTACTTTTCGCCAAACGTACAGTGCTCTCAAAACCTCCGCTTGCCAGTTCAAAGATCGTATCTTCTTCTTTTTCCTTTTCCAACACGGTATTTGCTAAGGCGAAAGAAGTTATGTGCGAAATATGGCTCACATAAGCAACATGAACATCATGTGCCTGTCCATTCATATAAACCAGGTGCATACCCAGTTCCTTATAAATGCTTTCAACCAACTTCAGCGCATCTGCGTCACTATCTTCCTGATTGCAAATAACTGTTGCTTTTTGAACGAAAGCATTTTTTACGGCTGCTTCTGGTCCGCTGTATTCCGTTCCCCACATTGGATGTGTTGCAACAAAGCGTCCTCTTTTGAGATGATCTTTGATCACCTCCAGGATACCTTCCTTAGTAGAACCAACATCAATAACAACCTGTTGATCTACCTGGTCCAGGACTTCAGGTAATAATCGCTTTACAGCATTAACTGGTGTAGCCAAAACAATCAAATCTGACCTCTTTATGGCATCGCAAAGGTCTGCTATCTCATCTACTAAATTCAACTCCAGGGCTTTTTGCTGGTGATCAGGATTTTGATCAACTCCAATGATGGTTTGAGCCAGGTTCTTTTCTTTTAATGCTAAAGCCAAGGAACCTCCGATCAAACCGACACCAACGATTGCAACAGTTTTCATTTTGCGATGAGTTTTTAAGTTTAATCTCTTACTTCTATGATTCGTTGAATCGATTGTTCAATTTTTTCTATAGGGCTGCATAGACTTACACGTATGAAACCATCACCTGCTGAGCCAAATATTCCTCCAGGGGTAATGAATACTTTTGCTTTGTACAACACTTCATCACTCAACTCAAACCCACTTTTGTAACCTTCCGGTATTCTTGCCCAAATAAACATACCAGCCTGGTCTTTAGAATAAGTACATTTCAATAAATCAAGCAGTTCATAAGCCTTTGTCCTCCTGCTTTTGTATACTTCATTTACACTATCATACCAGCTTTTATCTAGATTTAATGCTTTTGCCGCTGCCAATTGAAGAGGAAGGAACATACCACTGTCCATATTACTTTTAAAACGCAATACCTCATCAATCCGTTCTTTTGCACCACATAATACACCAACTCTCCAACCAGCCATATTTTGTGATTTGCTTAATGAGTTTAACTCCAGCACCACGTCTTTGGCACCTTCAATACTGAGCAAACTCATTGGATGATCATTCAGAATGAAGCTGTAAGGATTATCATGACAAATTAAAATATTGTGCTTTTTGCCGAAGGCCACCAGGTTTTGGAACATTTCTCGAGTAGGAAGTTGACCTGTAGGCATTTGTGGATAGTTCACCCACATCAGTTTCACTTTACTTAAATCCTGTTTTTCAAGCTGATCAAAGTCGATAAGCCAGTTTTGCTCCTCTTTCAATTCATAGGCAACACATTTACCGCCTGCCAATTGAACAGCACTCCTGTAAGTAGGATAACCAGGATTAGGAATCAAGACCTCATCTCCTTCATTCAAATATGTCATGCATATATGCATGATACCTTCTTTAGATCCGATCAAGGGTAGAATTTCTGTTGCAGGGTTCAGGTCTACTCCATACCATTCTTTATACCATGTACTGAATGCTTTTCTTAAGGCTTCAGCTCCCTTATAACTCTGATAACCATGTACATTTTGCTTTGCAGATTCTGATTGCAGCACCTGGATCACTTCAGGATGAGGTGGCAAGTCAGGGCTGCCAATACCTAAATTAATAACAGCTGCACCTTGCTTATTGAGCTCTTCTATTTCTTTCAGCTTTTGAGAAAAATAATATTCACCAATACCATCCAGTCTTTTTGAAGTAGAAATCATAAATTAAGTAATGAGTGATGAGTAATTAATCTGTTATCTTCTTCTGAATCCGTGGTTAAACAGTCTTTCCTTTTTTATAGACACCGTAAACCTTTAATTCCTCTGTTAACGGTTTTATTTTATCCATTGCTCTCTCAAATTGACTGAGGGAATCAAATTCCATATCTGCATGAAAACTATATTTCCAGTCGCTACCTGGAATTGGAAAGCTTTGCAACTTGCTTAGATTAATACCACTTTCTGCAATCTTCGTTAACACCTTTGCCAAACTTCCACGTGAATGATCTGTATGAAAATTCACAGACGCCTTGTTGGGTTCATCAATTTCCTGAATAGCGTCTTCTCTTTGCAATATCAAAAAGCGGGTGTAATTGTTCTTCATAGTATGAATATTGGGAGCAATTACATCCAGGTCAAATAATTCAGCGGCCAGCTTGCTTGCCACAGCAGCGATATGTGTGCTTCTTTTTTGATGGATATGTTTGGCGCTAAGGGCTGTATCTTCAGTTTCAACCAGCTTCCAGTTGTATTTATCCAGGTAATCAAGGCACTGCTGCAATGCCATAGGGTGGGAATGAACTTCTTTAATATCCTCAAGTTTTACGCCTCTGTTAACCAGTAAATTCTGCTTGATTTGAAGATAAATCTCTCCAGTAACTTTTAAATTACTTTTTTGCAGCAGGTTGTAATTAGGTAAAATACTCCCTGCAATCGAATTCTCGATGGCCATGACACCGCCATCACTTTCTTTTTTGTTACCGGCAATTTTTACCACTTCACGAAAAGTCGCACATGTAATGACTTCAACACCTTTACCAAAAAATTGACGGGCTGCTACCTGGTGGAAACTTCCTTCAAAACCTTGAATTGAAACCCTGACAGCCATACGTATATATTTTCTTTTTAATTATGGTACTAAAATCCTAATGCCTAAAAACAACAAATCCCGGCTTTTGGCCGGGACTCTTTATGTTGACTTCATTCATTTTATGTTCAGTTTCAACAAAAGCATCCCGGCTTCTCGCTAAAGAAGTAAAAATAAAAGTAATAATATGCTCTTGTTGTTTTCATCGTGGCGCAAAAATAGCCAAATGATTCAAATAAAAAAATTAATCATTAGTTTTTTTACGAACAAACGAATCCGCCTCGTTCATCCTGATCCGCCGGCCTTTATACTTTTTACCATCAATAGCCCGGATCATTTGATTGGCTGAATTTTTATCAACTTCAATCCAGCTATTCATTTCTTTCATATCGATGCGTCCTAAAACATCCTTTCTAAGGTCACTCAGGTCAAGGATAAATTGCAGGAAACTGGCTTTGTAAAAACCGTCTTTTGTTCCAAGATTTACAAACAATCTTGTATAATTACCATTTCCGCCAAACTCTTTTTTGCCTTCTCTTTTCCTGCCCGCATGAGACTCCTGCCTTTCAACACCTCTTTCCCGGCCTCGCTCACGAACATTCAAATCTTCTGAGTTTTCATAATACTTCAGGAAACGATCAAACTCCATGGCAGCTACCCTTTTCATGATCTCTTCTTTGCTCATGTCATTGAACTTTTCCTGGAGCATCGGCATATAGGTCTCATAATCGCCGTGGCTAATGTCAGCTTGCAGCAGTTTATCAATAAAGTAGTAAAACTGCTTTCTGCAAACATCTTTTCCGGAAGGAATCTCCAGTTTATGAAATGGTGCCTGGACCATTCTTTCTATCTGCCTGATTCTACCTACCTCGCGGGCGTGTACAATAGACATGCAAACCCCAGTCTTGCCGGCACGTCCGGTACGACCGCTCCGGTGCGTGTATACTTCAATGTCATCGGGAAGTTCATAATTGATAACATGCGTAATTCCTTGCACGTCAATACCACGGGCAGCCACATCAGTAGCAATGAGTAATTGCAAGGTTTTATCACGAAAACCACTCATCACTTTATTACGTTGTGCCTGGGTAAGATCTCCATGCAAAGCTTCAATATCATAGCCTTCCCTGGTCAGTTTTTCTGAAATCTCCTGGGCATCCGCTTTAGTGCGTGTAAAAATAATTCCATACATGCCAGGATTAAAGTCAATCAAACGCTTAAGTGCTTCATAACGATGGAAGGCAGTTGTCGTAAAGTATTGATGATCAATATTAACATTGGCAGTATTCATCTTACCCACTGTAATTTCCTTGGGTTGTTGCATGTAGCGCTTGCTTACATTCCTGATTTCTGCAGGCATGGTAGCGCTAAAAAGCCATGTGCTATCACGCTTGGGCGTGTTTTTCAATATAAATTCGATGTCTTCCTGGAAGCCCATGTTCAACATTTCGTCGGCTTCATCCAGCACAACATATTTAATTTGGTCCAGGTTAATTGCCTTACGCTCAATCAAATCAATCAAACGGCCAGGGGTAGCTACCACAATCTGTACGCCTCTTTTAATATCTTTTATCTGCATTATAATAGAAGCACCGCCATAAACAGCAGTTACATGTATGCCATGAGAAAACTTCTTAAAGAGAGTGATTTCATTTACGATCTGCATGCACAGTTCGCGGGTTGGACAAACGATTAAAGCTTGGGGGTGTTTCTGCTTCTCATCAACTAATTGAAGCAAAGGCAGCCCATAAGCAGCTGTTTTTCCTGTACCTGTCTGGGCAAGCCCAATCAGGTCTTTTGTTCCGGATAATAAGACCGGAATAGCTTGAAGTTGTATTGGTGTTGGTTGTATGAATCCCAGTTCATCTACTGCTTTAAGCAGTTGTTCATTTAATCCAAGCTCACTAAAAGTGTTCATATAAATATTTGTGCAAAAGTAGTATGTATAATGGAAATGATATACAAGAAGGAAGGATACTATTTAAATGAGAGGTGTTTATGTATAGAAAACTCTATTCAGAATTTGTACTATAAAAAACAATTCAATTTAAGATTGTATTATGTATCAGCATTTTCAATACTGATACATAATACAAGAAAAAGGGAGTAGCAAGCAAATGAAACACTGAAAAAAAACCCCCTTTTTGGAGGGGGCTACTAACGAATGCTTGCCATATGTAAAAAATTCAAAATCTTAACAATATAGCGCTTGCACTTTCAACTCTTATTTTTTCAGAGTATCAGTTTTGATAGTTGTATCAACTTTTACTGTAGTATCAGTAACAACCTGAGCTGTATCTGTAGTTACTACTGTAGTTGTATCTGAAGTAGATACTGTAGTATCATTAGTTTCAGTTGATTCAGAAGAGTTGTTACAAGCTACTAAAGCACCAGTGATAGCGAAAATTGCAAATAACTTTTTCATTTTGTTTTGTTTAAGTGTGATTGTTTGATTTTATAAAGAACTTATTGTTCAGTTTTTTAATTGTAACTACTTTCACTTAATTGATGAAACTCTACAATTATTTCCTGCGCAGTTACAAGGGTTAATACGCAGGTTGAAAAAAGGTAACCCACTTTTTGTAATATTTTTTTTTTAACAATCAGCCGGGTTACTATTTTTAGTTTTCCGTATTAAATAATAGATAGTGACAATAGAAAAAGAGACATTATTATTACAGGGTTTAGGTAGGAACGACAGAAAGGCTGTTGAAGCCATTTATAAAGACAACTTTAATATGGTACAAGCCCTGGTTATTAAAAATAATGGCACTTCTGAAGATGCAAAGGATATTTTCCAGGAAGCAATGATTGTACTTTATGAAAAAGCAAAATCAGATTCCTTTATTCTTAACTGTTCTTTAAGCACCTTTTTATATTCTGTAAGCAGACGTCTGTGGCTGAAGCGCTTAATGCAACAGAACAGGTTTTTAATCGTAGAAGAATCAGATAATGAACTGGTAAAAGTAGATGATGATATAGAAGACCACGAACGGATTAATACAGAATTCAATATGATGGAAAGGTCTATTAACAGTTTAGGCGAACCCTGTAAGAGCCTTTTAGATGCATTTTATATCCAAAAACGTTCAATGCAGGAAATATCTGCAAGCTTTGGTTATACAAATGCTGATAATGCGAAAACCCAGAAATACAAGTGCCTTATGCGTTTAAAAAAGCTATTCTTTAGTCAATATAAAAATTACGAACCGTGATAGATGACTTTAAATTACTGGAAGATGTTGAACGGTATATCAACGGGCAAATGACCCCTGATGAACGCGTTCAATTTGAAGGATTACGTAAAAGTAATCCGGAAATCGACCAGTTAGTGGTGGAGCACACCTTCTTTTTACACCAGATGAACCGCTTTGATGACATGAAAAAGTTCAAAAGTGGTTTAAATGACATTCATATTGACCTTGCAGAAAAAGGAGCGATCAAATCCACGCGCCTGAAGGGCAGGGCCAAAGTCATATACCTCGTAAACAGGTATAAAAGGGTGGCTGCAATTGCTGCTTCCATCGCAGGCGTAACCGCGCTTACAATCAGTGCACTGGTTTGGTCTATTTCCCCTACTACCCCACGCAAAGAAATTGCACAACTTAATAGGAAATTTAATGAGTTGAACCAAAAGAATGCAATGCTGGGCAAGCAAATTAATGAGGTGAAAGACCAGATCGGAACGGCCCCTGCAGTGACTTATAAAACAGGGGGAACCGGCTTTTTGATTGACGCCAAAGGCTTACTCGTCACCAATGCCCATGTAATTGCCAATGCAAAATATATTGCAGTTCAGAATAGCGATGGCAAGGATTTAAAAGTGAAAATTGTATATGTTGACGTTGACCGCGACCTTGCTATCTTAAAAATCGAGGATTCTGCCTATAGAGCACCAAAATCAATCCCTTACAGCATTAAACGCTCAAATGCAGATTTAGCTGAACCTGTTTATACTTTAGGCTTCCCCAGGAATGATATTGTGTATGGTGAAGGCTACTTATCAGCCAAAACTGGCTTTAACGGTGACACCCTTACTTGCCAGATTGCCATTGCGGCCAATCCGGGTAACAGTGGAGGCCCAATCCTGAATCATAATGGGGAAGTAATTGGTATCTTAAGTACAAAGCAAACCAGTGCTGAAGGTGTCGTATTTGCAACACAATCAAAATTCATCTATTCAGCCCTGAACCAGTTGCAGAAAGACACAGCTTACCAAAAGGTAAAAATGCCGTCAACTTCTTCTATCAAAAATCTTGACCGCATGCAACAGGTTAAGAAGATTTCTGACTATGTCTATATGGTGAAAGTAAATTAAAGAAAAATCCCTCTCAAAAGCTGAGAGGGATTTTTCTTTAAATTCTACCACAACTTCTGAGGATACACACCTTCGGTAACCAACTGATTAAGGTTTTCTTTCACTACAGGAGCATCTTCTTTATAGGTTACACCAAACCACTTGGCTGCTGTAGGAATTACTTTGATCACACCACCTTCCTTTTTCACAAAGTCACTTGCAGAAAGTGGGATCAGGAATTCAGCTTTGATATTGCTGATATTTTTATCAAGGAATGCTTTAAATTCTTTTTCCAGAAATGGGAAGATCGATGGGGCAAAACACCAAAAGTTCATTGAAGCTTTGGAACGGTCAGAAATAGGATGCTTAATGCCATCACTTTCTTCAAATACAATAGCACCGTTGTCCCTATACACTTTCAGTCGTTCGTTGATCTGAACAAGATTATCATTATCATCAACCTCGCATACGCCACGACTAACAGAACCGTTTTCTGATAGTGTGTTGGATAACTCGTAACCAACCAAAGCAAATGTTTTGTTATCGCATCCGTTCACTAAGAAGTTATGAGCTTTTTGGAAAGCGTCCCTGCCGTAAAAGTCATCAGCATTAATCACCGCAAATGGTTCATTCACGATTCCCTGGGCGCATAAAATGGCATGTGATGTCCCCCAAGGTTTGGTTCTCTCAGCGGGTGCAGTATGACCATCCAGGTAGGCTGTCATTTCCTGGTAAACGTAATCTGTCTCAATTTTGCCTTTCAACTTTGGTTCAAAGATGCTTTTAAAATCTTCAGCAAAATCTTTACGAATGATGAACACAACTTTTCCAAAGCCCGCTTTGATTGCATCATAAATTGAATAATCCATGATGGTTTCACCACCAGGGCCAAATTGCTGTATTTGCTTCATGCTGCCGTAACGGGAAGCCATGCCGGCAGCCATAATCACTAATGTAGGTTTCATTATGTACTTTTAAAAGTTGGAAGCGAAAATAAATAAATTAACAACTTACTTTTTGATACATGCAGTTTCCTGGAAAAGTTCAGCCAGAAATACATATAATAAATTTACCTGGTTCATTAAAAGCCAGTGTCTTGAGGTTGGACATGGTGCACCCTGTTGTGTCTGGAAACAAGTGGTATAAACTAAAAGAATACCTGAAGGAAGCCAAGGAGCAGCGTAAATCAACCATTGTGACTTTCGGCGGCGCTTTTTCTAACCATATTGTGGCGACAGCAGCAGCCTGTAAAAGCTTTGGCATTGAAAGTATTGGTATCATCAGGGGGGAGCGCCCCAAAAACCTGTCGAATACACTCCAGGATGCTCTTGCTTTTGGCATGCACCTGATTTTTCTATCAAGAGAGGAATATAAAAAGAAATCAATTCCTCAGGAGCTCTATACCAAACATGAATATGAAAAATTATATTTTGTCAATGAAGGAGGCTATGGTTATTTAGGAATGTTGGGAGCAGCAAGTATTATTGAAGATGCAGATATAAAATCATATACCCATTTATTGACAGCTGTTGGTACCGGCACTACACTGGCAGGCTTATTAAAAGCCTCACAACCTTATCAGGAATTAATAGGAATCAGCGTTATGAAGAACAATTTCAGCCTCAATAATTCAGTAGAACAACTTATTCCAGACAAATCCAACTTTAAAATTCTGCATGATTTTCATTTTGGTGGATATGCAAAAAGTCCTTCCGAATTGTTAAACTTTATGAATCAATGGTACCTGCAAACCGGAATTCCTTCGGACTTTGTGTATACAGGAAAGCTGTTTTATGCTTTCGAACAATTAGTTGCCCGGAACTTTTTCCCCTCTAATTCCAATATTTTACTGATCCACAGCGGTGGCCTGCAAGGAAATCGCTCTTTACCAGAAGGGAGTTTGTTATTTTAAATATTCATTAAAGATGGCAAACTATCTTTGCCATCTTTAAATAGCATTGTACGGGTATGAAGTGTTTGAAGTACTCTTTGGTTATCTTGGTTTTAGTATTGGTCAGGTTTTCTGTTTCAGCGCAGGATACACTTCCAAAGTTTTCAGTTAAAAATGTAGGCAATAACCGCATTATTGTGGGTTGGGTGAATAAATATGAAATGGTGAAACAAATCAGTATTCAACGAGCGTATGATTCGCTGGGTATCTATAAAACTATTTTGAGTGTAGCCGACCCCAATGCCATTCAAAATGGATTTGCAGATACAAAAGCAACGAACGACCATATGTACTACAGGCTATTTATCATGCTGGATAAGGGGATGTTCTTTTTCTCACCCGCCAAAAAACCTGTATTAGATACAGCTCGTGTTGTAACACAAGTAACTGTTGACCCCAAAACCGGTGAAAAGAAGATTGTTGTCATTAATACGCCCTCCCAAACAGATAGCTCAATTATCACACAGCAAACCGTGATTAAGAAGCCGGAGTATATTCCTTCTGTATATGTTTATACCAATGGTGATGGATACTTGTTTATCAACCTGCCAGATGCAGATCAGAAAAAATACCGGATCAAATTCTTCGAAGAAGACAACACCTTTTTGTTTGAACTGAAAAATATCAAGGAATCCGCGCTAACATTGGATAAAGCAAACTTTATTCACTCAGGCTGGTTCCATTTTGAATTGTACAACGATGACAAACTGGTAGAAAAGAATAAGTTTTATTTAGCAAGAGATTTCTAATTGCCTAAAATTTCAACATTAAACACCTTTTCAAAGTTTCTCTTTAGCCTGTCTTTTACATCTTCCATATCTACTCCCCTCCCCAGTTCTTCCTGGATGGAAGCAACTTTTTTATTTTGTATGCCACATGGAATGATATGGTTGAAATAACTAAGATCGGTATTGACGTTTAAGGCAAAACCATGCATCGTCACCCAACGGCTGCACCTAACGCCCATAGCACATATTTTTCGCTCCTTACCTTTTTCCAAAGCATCGATCCAAACCCCTGTCTCGCCTGCAGAACGCCCGCCAACAATGCCATATTCTGCCAGAGTCAATATGATCACCTCCTCCAACTCTCTCAGGTAACGGCCAATATCTGTATAAAACTTTTCGAGATCAAAAATTGGATAGCCTACAATCTGTCCTTTTCCATGGAAAGTGATATCACCTCCCCGATTGGTATGGAAAAACTGAATGCCTCTTTGTTCGCGCTCCGAATCATTGATCAGGACATTTTCCATTTTTCCACTCTTCCCCAACGTATATACAGGAGGATGTTCAACAAAAAGCAAATAATTTGTTGTCTTAGAAAAATCTTCCTGTACCACCCCACTCTCAACCGACTTTAACCTTACATTTTCCTGCAGCAAACGCTCCTGGTATTCCCAGGCAGCTTTATAATCCATTTGACCTAAATCACGAAACAATACCTTTTGCTTTTCCATAACTGCAAATTTACATCCCAATCCCCTTTATTTTTGTGGCTTATGGCTTCTGAAGAACAATTGAACTTGCCGGACGATACGGCAGAAAGCAATGACGAGCTTTACGAACGATTTCAATTTGTGGCTGATAAAGGCCAGGAACCGTATCGTATAGACAAGTTTTTAATGAACCGGATAGAAGGGGCTACCCGCAATAAATTGCAACAGGCAATCAATACTGGTATGGTGCTGGTCAACGACAAACAGGTCAAGCAGAATTACAAAATAAAAGCCTTTGACAAGATTGTGGTTTACTCTGACATGTCTCCGGAAACTACGGATATCGTTCCCGAAAAGATGGATCTGAACATCGTCTACGAAGATGAGAGTATCATGATTATCAATAAACCTGCAGGTATGGTGGTACATCCGGGAAGTGGAAACTATTCCGGCACCTTGCTTAATGGCGTTGCTTACTACCTGCAACAAAAAAATCCCGGGATCACAGAAAACACACTGCCACGCTTTGGATTGGTGCACCGGATTGATAAAAATACCAGTGGTTTACTGGTTTTGGCCAAAACAGATAAAGCGATGAGTGCACTGGCAAAACAGTTCTTTGATCATACAGTGCAGCGGAAATACATCGCACTCGTTTGGGGTGAAGTGGAAAAAGACTCTGGAACTATTATAGCCCATGTGGGTAGAAATCTGCGTTACCGGAAATTATTTGCAGCTTATCCGGAAGGAGATCATGGTAAAGAAGCTATTACACACTATAAAGTGCTGGAGCGTCTTAATTATGTAACAATTGTAGAATGTAAACTCGAGACAGGCCGTACACACCAGATTAGGGTGCACATGAAACACATCGGCCACCCTTTATTCAATGATGATTTTTATGGCGGTGATAAAATTGTCAAGGGCACCGTTTATGCCAAATACAAACAATATGTAGATAACTGCTTTGCAATTTGCCCACGCCAGGCATTACATGCAAAGACGTTGGGTTTTATCCACCCGGTTACAGGAAAGCAAATGTTCTTCGAATCGGAATTGGCAAACGATATGAAAGCAGTTATTGAAAAGTGGAGAAATTATATAAAGAAACCCTAATTCATTAAATCCTCCGGATTCCTGTTCAAAGCTTAAAATCAAACAAGGTAGCTGTAAATGCCCCTCTTTCTCTTTTCTTGAACGCCACATCCCAATCTCCTTTATAGCGAATCACCTGGGGAACAAGATAATTGCCAAAGTGGGTCATTTGCACTTCCATACTTACATCAAAATCATAGACGCCAGCGTCATAGCTAAGATCATAATTTCGGGCAATGATCTCCAGGGTTTTTGGATGAAACCAGGTGGTAATATTATCAAACACGATTTTATCCTTCTTACTGCTGCTTAAACCTGGTTTGGCTTTGATAGAAAAAACATAACAAAGCTGCCCTTTGTACTCATCAAGATCTATATTGAAATCGTATAACTGTGCAGCCCCTTTATCAAAAACATCCAGTTTATCCCCAATAAAAGGAATGCCGGGGATCTTCTTTCCTGGGTTAAAGAACATCATTTTGAGTTGTTCTTTATGTTTCTCAAGGCCTTTTTTTTCTCTCACCTTTCTTTCTACTCCTTGTACCACGTTCGACTCGCCACACACTTTTCCATGTGTAAAGAACAGGCTTGCATAGAGTTCTGCAGTGTAATAATTCCAATTTCCATCCTCATCACATATATCACCATTCTTTTTTTCTTCTAAAACATCCATGGTACGGCAACTGCCTTGCCTGTTTTGTTTCGTTTTGCTTTGAAGCGAAGCCTTCTGGTTGCCCTTTTTATCGAGCATCCGGATATCATTGAATGAGGTAAAACTCAGAACCCTAAGGTTACGGAAGGCCTTATAAAAAGAAGTGTCGAATCTGACTTGCTTCAGAAACTTTGGCACATCCAGATCACTGCGAATTACAACTTCACTCAAGCTGATCATCCGGCTCAAAGCTTCGGCATCAGTAGAATCTTTTTGAGCTATCAAGGGGCAGGAAAAGATAAATGAAACTGCAATGAATATCAGCCGTCTCATTTTTTTGCAAAAGACATTTTATAATCAACCTTAATATTTCCTTTCACGATGTCATCTAATTTTCTCTTGATCAATTTCCTTTTCAATGGAGAAATATGATCGATAAATAATTTACCATCTATATGATCATATTCATGCAGAATAATACGGGCTGTGATACCAATAAAAGTCCTCGTGTGCTTTACAAAGTTTTCATCCTGGTATTCCAGGGTAACCTCTTCGGCCCTATAGATATCCTCTCTTATTTTAGGAATGCTTAAACAACCTTCATTGTACACCCAATCGTCTCCAAGCTCTTCTACAATATGGGCGTTAATAAACGTTTGTTTGATCCCCGGGTCGTCGGGATAGTTTTCTTCCTCTTTGTCTTTTTCATCCATATTGGCAAAAATCTGTGCACTATCTACAACAAAAAGGCGGATGTCTTTATTGATTTGTGGCGCAGCCAGGCCAACACCATTACTTGCATACATAGTTTCCCACATATCCTCTATCAGCTTTTTGAGGTCAGGATACTGCTCATCAATATCATGAGCCACTTTTCGTAATATAGGATTTCCGTAAGCTACAATTGGAAGAATCATTCAAATTAGAATTTACAATTTGCATTGTACGACTAAAAGGGTCGAAAGCAAATCACAATAAATATTAAAATCAGGTGCAAAAATAAAGGAACAAGGCCTGCAATCAGTTATCATAAATCATAAATCGTAATCCGTCGATTACCTGTTCAAATATTCCTGGAGCATTATGGTAGCAGCAATTTCGTCCACCAGGGCTTTGTTTTGCCTTTGCTTTTTCTTTAAACCCATATCCAGCATGGCTTGAGAAGCTAATTTGGAGGTAAACCGCTCATCTACTTCCTTGATAGGTATCTGGGGAAAAGTCTTTTGAAGCGCTTTGATAAACTTTTTCACTAAGGGGGTAGCATGTGTATCGGAATCATCCCAGTTCACAGGCATTCCAATAATGATGAGTTCAACATCCTCTTTTGCTATATACTCCTTAAGGAAAGCCATCAGCTTGGGCGTTTCAACGGTACGCAGGCCACTGGCTATGATTTTCAAAGGGTCTGTCACAGCCAAACCGGTCCGCTTACCGCCATAGTCAATTGAGAGTATCCGGGGCATAATTAAGAAGCTGAGATGAATAAGTCCATGATGACAAATACGGCAAAGACTACGCTGGCAATGCCATTGGCAGTCATAAAAGCCAGGTTTACCCGGCGCAGGTCATTGGGCTTAACAATTGAGTGCTGATAGATCAGCATGCCACCAAATATCAAAACGCCTATCCAGTACAAAGGCCCAAAATGTCCTAGCCTACCAGCAGCCACCACGCAAGCCGCACTGAATAAGTGAAGTGCCTCAGAAACACGGAGGGCTCTGGCCTTTCCTAACCAGGACGGCATGGAATACAATTTCTGCGACTTGTCAAAATCTTCATCTTGCAGTGAATAGATAATATCGAAACCACTCACCCAAAAAATAACGGCAAAAGAGAACAAAACGGGCAACCAGTGAAACTGACCGGTTACCGCCAGGTACGCACCGATGGGTGCCAAAGAGAGTCCTAATCCTAAAACAAGGTGGCAGAGCGGAGTAAATCGTTTGGTATAACTATACCCCAGCACAACGGCTAAGGCCACAGGAGAAAGAAAAAAGCAAAGTTTATTGATAAAGAAAGTGCAGGCAATAAAGAAAAGACAATTAGCAATCGTAAATATCAGCGCATTTTGGGGTGTTATGATGCCTTTGGGGATTTCCCGGATTGCAGTCCTGGGATTGAGTGCGTCAAAATGCCTGTCCAGGTACCGGTTAAAAGCCATAGCCGCACTACGGGCAAACACCATGCATAGAATAACCAGCAAGAACTTGATCAGAAAACCATTAAAATCAACGGGTATATTATTGCCGAAAGAAACACCAACCACCCCGTTATAGGATTCGCGGATATTCTGAATAATGCTCCTGATATTAATAACTGCCAGGAAAAATCCAATCAGCGCAAATGGCATAGCGAAGATGGTATGAGAAAACTTGATAAGGCTTAAGTAGTTCTTTATCTTGATCATTTGATAAATAATATGCGTATTCAATACATCTGAATAAGGGATAGGATACTCTATTTTGCGAAATTATTCATTACTTCCCCAATTTTCTACAAAATCCTCCAAAACAACAGATGAGAAAAATCATTACTCAGAGATCCTTGCCCTGACCAATTCCCAAAGCACGACCCCTGCTGCAACGGAAACATTCAGGGAATGCTTCATGCCCAATTGAGGTATTTCAATACAGCCGTCCGAGAGCGCTATGGTTGACTGCTCTACGCCAGATACTTCGTTACCCAGGATCACTGCTATCTTTTGTTGGGCATTGGCAGTGCCGTTAAATTCGTTTAAGGGGATACTGTTTTTGGCCTGCTCTACCGAATAAATGGTATAGCCGTCGGCACGCAACTCTTCAATGGCTTCTTCGACCTTTTTATAATGTTTCCAGTGAACTGTATCCTCGGCCCCTAAGGCTGTCTTTTTGATTTCTTTATGTGGCGGGTAGGCCGTGTAGCCACACATATATATGCCAGAAAGTAAAAAGGCGTCGGCTGTACGGAACACACTGCCCACATTGTATGCACTGCGGATATTTTCCAATACGACTACAATCGGCAGCTTTTCCGACTCTTTAAATTCTTCAACCGACTTGCGGTTCAATTCGTCCATGCTCAATTTTCGCATGGCGCAAAGCTAAACCAACAAGATGAATGTTGGGAATGGGGATGACGAATGAGGAATTTGAAATTTTGGAGCCACGCAAAGCGGGAAAGGTTTTGAAAATTTGAAAATGGGATGATTCGAAGGGGGGAGACTGATAATAGATGATAGTTTATTGAGGTGGGATAGGGATATGGAGGTATTGGATATGGGGGTATGGTTGGGCTGAAGAGTGAGGAGGAAAGGGGAAGAAAAGATGCTTTTTAGAGGCCCAGGAACGAAGGTGGCATACTGTTGTCATACTCTAGGTATACTGATGGTATGCTTCAGGTATACTTGAGGTACGAAGGATCCCTACCTGGAACCTGAAGGGGAAGCGGACAAAAGCGGCCATTTCCTGCCATTTCCTGCCAAAACGGCCAGAGGGGTTGGAGGGGTGAATGGGCAGCCCTAGCTTTAGGGGGTAAATGGATGAGCAATGAAACAGGTCTATATCAATAGTAAAGAACGGGTGGTGATCAAGGATGGCAAGCAGGTACCTAGGCTGTTGTTGGGCATGATCCGGGGTACGATTGGGAAGTGCTTTGTGGTGAAGCACTACAGGGGGAACAAGAAAAAGAAGTGGAAGAAAAGGATTGTGATCACCAAGTACCCGGATATGAGCAGAATAGTAGCCTCTGAAAAGCAAAGGGTAAGGAGGGATTTGTTTAAGGAGGCGGTGGTCTATGCCCAGTGGATCCTCTCGGATCCGGAAAGGAAGGAGGCGTTTCGGAAATCACTGCCGAGGAAGAAGAGGAAGCATGTCTACCAGGCGGCTATACGGTTGTATATGAGGATGCAGGGGGATAAGCAGTGGCTCCGTAAGCAACTGGCGGTGAGAGGCATGATGAGTAGTGGAAGAAGGGAGATGGCGGATGTGAGGGTGGTGAAGGGGGAATGGTTCATGGGGGATACGGGTAGGCTGAAGGGTTGGGGGCAGGTGGGAGCCTGGAAGGTGGTATGGCAGAAAGAACAGGCTGTGGGGCTTGAGGTGGTAGGTGTTTTTGGAAAGGAGCCGGGAGGTTTAGAAGTATTGCAGATTTAGCAGAGGTTTGGTATGTAAATAGGAATTGGTTGCGTTTTCCATGTTTTCAGATGAGCACTACGGATGGGCTCATGCAGATTGGGCAACATCAAAACGCAATGAAATGGCATTGAATCTGAATATGTTAAACGGATTTTGTTTGAAACTGGCATATGACGAGATTTGCGTGTTATGGCACATGTTAAGCCAAGCATGCTATAAACTTCAAAATTGAAAACATTATTAAATACCATAAGGATTATCTTAATACTATTAGCCGCAGCTGACCTGCTTATGTGGGTCACAGCAATTGCAAGTGGCCATAAGCTGCCTAAGGAAACTCATTTGGCATTTATGGAAACATTAATCTTTTTGGTACTGTTGTATGGTTTTACCGTTTGGCTAAATAATCGTCTTATAAGGAAATAAAAGGAAGCATGGAATACGGTTTAAACCGCAGTTGTTTTACAAACTTGCACGTGCCATAATCGAGTAGACGGCCCTGCCACTGGTAGGTAGCAGGGAGCGCCTCTCACACCACTGTACGTACGGGTCACGTA
>NZ_JAOTIF010000035.1 GCF_025628885.1 Paraflavisolibacter caeni
CTTCCACATAATTGGAAACCGCTGCAAGATTAATCATCTCACTGCAACCAACAATATGCAGTTGCTTGTAGGTTTACATTTTATGAGTGTATGGAATTATTCCTCTTTCATTATTATCAAATGCTTCAACGCCGGGTTGTTTAGTAAACGCTCCATCTCTGAGTGAATAATCTCCTGTATGTCCTGCTTGATCTGCAAATAATTGCGCTGCACCATTTGATGGTTTAACTTACTGATCACAGGATTTCTTGATAATGCTCCTGTTCCTTTTTCAAGGCCTCGTGATCGTTTATGATGGAACAATGAAACGTTTTTAATTCTATTTTCTGCTGTACATCACCCATCACCATACCTACAAATTCACCAGCGGAAAGTGCAGCGATGGTTGAGGGGGGTATGGCGGATTCCAGCATCCTGGAATGGTTCACAGAAGTATGCATACAACATTATTCAGCCACACAAATGCACAAGTTAGGGAGTCATAAAGTAGGAGCCTGGTGGTAATTGTGATGTTTTCTTATTGATAAGTGTATTTAGGATGCCTATAATCAGACCAATTACTTCATTTCAACCCAAAGAAGCTTGTAGTTCGAATCTGCTCGGTACCTCTAAGTGAACCGGATTGGATTCAAACCATTAAACCTGTGATTGCAATGAGCATCAGATTGTGGTTCCGAGAATCTTAATGGTCTCCATATAACACAATTAAATGAATTAAGAATCTCCTACAGCTAAATTTTCTTTTCAACAGATCATTACCAGGCAAATGTTCTAACTATTCAAAGATGATTTGATAATACTCCGGTCATTTTTTTAGGAGTAAAATAGATTTGGCTGAAAACAGCAAAGGCATTAGACCTTTGTATGCTAAAAACCAGATCCAATGCCTTAAGAGTTGTAGAAGCAACTCTAGGTAAAGTTAAGAAAGTAAGTCGACCAGTGGCAAAATTTATGGTGCACATAATGGAGTTATGGCTATCGATGAACTGTCGTTATGTGTTTGCTAATATGCAGCGCTGGGGCGGTAAAGCAGAAAAGTCCTACCGCAGGATGTTTCAGAAGTTCTTTGACTGGTTCAGCTTTAACCTTCAACTGGTCAAGCAGACTTGTGGAGGGGAAATCATAGCAGTCTTTGATCCCTGCTTCATTAAAAAGAGCGGCAAACGCACTTATGGATTAGACAAATTCTGGAGTGGGACTGCAGGCAAGGCCTTGAAGGGCTTGGAAGTAGGCTGTCTTTGCTTTGTGGATGTGGAGGCCGGCACCGCTTTGCACGCTCTAGCCGAGCAAACACCACCACAGCAGATCCTGAAACAAAAAGGGCAAACCTTAGTGAGTCATTATGTAGGTGTGGTGAAAAAGCACCTGAACAAGATCTTGAAGGTGAGCCGCTATTTGGCTGCGGATGGCTATTTTATGAAGCGGGAGTTTATCTGCCCACTACTGCAAAAGGGATTACACCTCATTACCAAAGCCAGAAGAGATGCGAACTTTCGCTACCTGTATAAAGGCCCTCACAAGCAGACCAGAGGCAGACCTAAGTTGTATGAGGGGAAGGTGGATACAGGTCATATTGACAAGCGTAGGATTCAATGCTGCTACCGGGATAGTGAAGTGAAGATTTATACAGCTGTAGTGTATGCGATGCAGTTGAAGATGAAAGTGCTGGCAGCCTTTGTCTACTACAGGGATAAAGAGCAACCGGAGATCATTATCTCAACTGACACCCAAATGGATGCCCTTGTGATGTGCCGCTATTATGGGTTGCGCTTTCAAGTAGAGTTCCTCATCCGGGATGCCAAGCAGTATGCAGGTATGGAGGACTGCCAAGCCAGAAGTAAGCAGAAATTGCACACCCATTTTAATGTGGCATTGACAGCTGTATCCCTGGCCAAAGCAGTTTATTACCTGAGTTTGCCTAAAGAAAAGCGAGACAGTTTTTCTATGGCAGACATTAAGATGCTACATATGAACCAACTAATTACCAATAGAATATTTATCAACTTAGAGCTGGATCAGAATGATAGAAAAATAAAACAACTTTATCACCAATGCCTGAACTTCGTCAGACTTAGAGCTTAAAAAATTACCGGAGTATTGATTTGAAAAAGTTGAATAGAAATGGAGCGCCCTAAAATAGATTCAAGGTTTTATTTTAATTATAATCCCAATTCTCCATGATTCCCATGTATTTAGAAATGAACACATGACATCATTTATCTTAAATCAATTATATTGGCTTTATGTAAAAAAACAACCTTGTGCAATCAACTAATATAATTTTTAGTATTCAAAAGGGTCCGGATTAAAATATGGTACGCAATTAGCAATGGACATACTTATTTATCTTTTTACTTGAACTTTATACTTTTAATCATCATTAGCTACTGAAAAAACTTTCTATTGCATTATCCCTTTACTCTTAGTCAAGAACCGTTGACGGAGTAATTGCATATCCTCGCTCACCTTGCGGTCCAGAATCTTCGCATAATGCTGCGTGGTACGCAGGTTCTTATGTCCCAGCATCTTGCTCACCGATTCGATAGGCACACCATTGGAAAGCGTTACCGTAGTGGCAAACGTATGCCGGGCTATATGAAAAGTTAAGTGTTTGTGAATACCACACACATCTGCCATTTCCTTTAAATAAGCATTCATCTTCTGGTTGCTGAAAACCGGCAGCACTTTGTTCCCAAGTTTACAATTTTTATGATCCTTGTATTGTTCTATAATTTGGAGCGCAATGGGCAATAGAGGTACACGAGAAGGTTCTTCCGTTTTCTGCCGGCTGGTGAAAATCCATTGATCTCCGTCAACACCGCTAGAGATCTCAGTTCGTTTTAACTTTTTTACGTCCGCATAGGAAAGTCCGGTAAAACAGCAAAATAGAAATATGTCCCTTACCTGTCCCAACCGTTCAGAATGAAACCTTTTGTTTGCAATACGATCCAGTTCCTCTTCACTTAAGAAATCCCGGATCACTTCCCGCTTGTTCATCTTAAAGCCTGCAAAAGGATCTCTTTCGAGCCACCCATTCCGGATGCAACGATTGACAATTTTTCGAAAGTTAGAGATGTATTTGATGGCAGAGTTGTGGTTACACCTGCGTTCACTTTTGAGCCAGAACTCGTAGTCCGACACAAATTCAAAGTCCAGCTTTTTGATATCCATGTCCTGTACACTATATTTCCATCCTAGAAAAGACTCTGTGTGTTTAAAGGAAGTTTCATAACGCTCTAAAGTCGCTGCAGAATACTCTCCTCCTACCAGGGCTTTCATCTGCTCATTGTGCAGCCTGAAGATTTCCATCAGCATCCTGGGCTTTTCCTTTCCTCCTGTGAGCAGATTTTTAATGGCTTCCGAACTCACTTCCCTGCCCGCTTCCACCAACTGGCGCCTGGCTTCATATACTTTGGCTTGGAAGGTATCCAGGTAGGCGTTGAGCGCTTTGACTTCTTCTTTCGTACCGATGGCCCTACCCGCTTTTGTATTCCATCGATCCAGGAACCACTTGCGACCCACAGAAATTTCCTTAGGTATACCGTCCACGGTTATGCGCATATACAGTGGCTGGGGCTCAGTTCTTACAATTTTTTTTCCCTTCTTAGGATAAAACAGGAGACTGAAATTTTTGGCGATCATGTAGACTCATTTTTGGGGTTGATAAAATTAGAACCCTTGAGCGCTCCAGACAAGATGTTCAATCATTGAACATGTTCATTATCAACTCGTTACATCATTTTGCGTGAGTACTTTTTTTGAGCCGGGAAAGACTCACGAATTACTCACGATTTTTTGCATCAATCTGCACCATTTTGAGTCACGCCTAAAAACAAAAAAGCCTGCCAATCAACGATTTGCAGGCTTTTGAGCTATTTTGATACGGTCTTTTGGCGGAGAGAGAGGGATTCGAACCCCCGGAGGTGTTACCCTCAACGGTTTTCAAGACCGCCGCATTCGACCGCTCTGCCATCTCTCCGGCGCAAAAGTAAGGGGATGACATTTAACAGCAAAAAATATTGCTAAGCTTTTTCCCATTTTCTGAAAAATCTTACGGAAAGTTGTAATTTCCATTAAGTGTTTATCCTAAAACCAACTATTTATGAAGAGAGTTTCAGACATCTTATCCCGCAAGGGAAGTCATGTAATCTCCGTTACCCCCGACACTAATGTGTTTGACGCACTGCAATTAATGGCTGATCAAAACATCGGCTCAGTCGCAGTAATGAGCAATTCAACCTTTCTCGGTATCATGACCGAACGGGACTATTCCCGGAAGGTAGTTTTGAAAGGTAGATCTTCATCAGATACTTTGGTTGAAGATATTATGTCTACCGACTTGCCCTATGTAACATCTTTAGATACCATCGAACATTGCATGCAATTACTCTCCAACAGGCACATTCGCTATTTGCCTGTCTTCGACGGAGATGAAATTGGCGGGATCATTTCCATCAACGATGTGGTGACAGAAATGATTCTTTCACAGAAAGAAACCATATCCCATCTGACAGATTACCTGCATTCAGGTATGTAATATCATGGTATAAAAAAAGATCAAAGTGCTGGCATCATCCGCACTTTGATCTTTTACTATTTTATTCAACCCTATTATTGTTTATTCTACAGGAGGTTTGTCTTTTACAACAACCAAATCAGCAAGTTCAACAGTCAGCGGGATCAACCCCAGTTGAACAATCGCTTTACGACCCCTGATTTCCTTCACCTCTCCTACCTTATGATTCTTCTTCATCAACACTTTAGCGCCCAGGGTTATATCACCTCCAACTTCTTCATATTTTGAACTCAGTTTCTTCTTTACCTTCTCTGCTGATTGCTTTTCTTTCTGTTTAAAGAGCAACGACTGCATTTGCTTCATTAACTCTCTTTTATCTTCTGAGTTTTCTGCCTTCCGCCAGTCGAAAACAATTTGTTTCAACTTGCGCTCCATGTCCTTTAGGTATGCAATTCTTTCTTCTGTTATTTTATTCTGCTGCTTCAGCAACTCCACTTGCTGGAGGTGCTTTTCTTTATCTATCAGCACTTCCATTTCTTTCTTCAGACGGTTGTTTTCTTTCAGCAAAGTATTCAGTTCTTTTTGCTTCTGCTCAACCTGTTGTAAATCCTGTTCTGTACGGTTCAATAATTTATCCAGGCTAAAATGATCCTCATCTACCAACAGACGGGCACGGTCAATCAATTTTTTATCCATGCCGATGCGCTGCGCAATAGCAAAAGTGTATGAACTACCCGGCTTCCCAACGATTAATTTATACAAAGGCATCAGGCTTTTTTCATCGAATGCCATGGCACCATTGATAATACCTGGAGTTTTGTTGGCCATTACTTTCAGGTTCAGATAGTGCGTTGTTACAATCCCGAAAGCATGCTTCCTGGCCAATTCTTCAAGGATCACTTCCGCAAAGGCGCCACCAAGGTTAGGATCACTACCGCTTCCTAATTCATCGATGAAGAACAGGGTTTTTCCATTGGCTGCTTCCATGAAGTGCTTCATGCTCAATAAGTGACTACTATAAGTACTCAATTCAAATTCAATACTTTGAGTATCGCCTATATGTATCATTAATTGCTTGAAGATGCCAAACTCCGATGCTGGATGCACCGGCACCAACAAGCCACTTTGTACCATCATTTGCAGCAGGCCTACTGTTTTCATCGCCACGGTCTTTCCACCCGCATTCGGTCCGCTGATCACCAGGATCCTGTTCGAAGAATCTAATGTTAAATCAACCGGTATGGTAGGTTTGCCAGTTCTTTTGTTATATAATAAAAGCAAAGGATGATAAGCCTTTACCAAATGAATATGCGCCTTATCAAATACAACCGGGTATTCTGCCTGGATGTCGATCCCAAAGGAAGCTTTGGCCCTGATGAAGTCAAATTCACCAACAATAGAATGATAGGTCGTCAACAAGGGAGCATAGGATGAAAGTCTTCTCGTCAGGTCGCGTAAAATGCGGTGCACCTCCTTGCGTTCAGAATTTTCCAGGCTATAAATAGAGTTGTTCAGTTCAATCGTTTCTTCCGGTTCAATGAAAGCGGTCCTACGACTGTCACTTTCGCCATGTAAAATTCCTTTTACAGCTCTCTTTTGTTCTGCAAATACAGCAACCACACGCCGCCCATTCATGAAGCTTTCTTCTATATCAGACAGGTACCCCTGCTTGTTCAGTTTGCTGATAATACGGTCAAACAATTTCCTCAATTCATTCCGCTTCCGGTACAGGTTGATACGGATCGACTGCAGCTCTTCCGATGCATTATCCTTTACCACTCCGGTTTCATCAATGACCTCATTGATCAATTGGAGGATCGCCTTTTCATAATAGGTTCCTTCAATCACTAAGGCCAGTGACTCGTAAGAAATCCTCCTTTCTGCGTCAAACCATCGGAAGATGCTTTCAATACTCATAGCGAGCTTCCTGATTGAAACCAGTTGTTCGCCATTCATTACAGCACCTTCAATACCAAGTAGTTTGAGTTCCTTAGCAAGGTTTAAAACATAGTCATTGGGAAAATAAACACCGTTTTGAAGTAACTGCTTGTATTGGTGCGTTTGTTTCAGTTCCCTGTCGATAAAGTCTTTGCGTGTATGAATGCGTAGGTCTCTTGCTTTAGATTTCGCATATTCATACCTGCATTTATCATGGAGTAAGTCTTTAATTTTTTCAAATTCCAGTTGTACAGATGCTGATTCCGGGTATAATCTCATGTATTCTTAATCAAATAATTTCCAAATTTAGCAAACAACAATTTTGTGATATGACATTTAATATTTGAATTTCAGGTTTATATAAGTTATTAATGCTTTTTAAAGAAAGGGTTTAGATTAAATTATATAAAATGCATCCATAACTTAGAAAAATCCAGATATTCGAACGCTAAATTGATATTTCTGCAAATTTCGAATTCTTAATAAACTGCAAAAGCTTCACCAAACCATCTGTTAAATGTATTTTTTCATATATTCAGTGATTATTCTGATATGAACTTTATACAACAATATTTTTCGATGATGAAAACGGCTTTGGCATTTATCGTTGCAGCTTGTTTTTCGGCATGCACTTCAGAAAACAGATACAATTCATTAAGCTCATCCTTAGTTAATATGTCAGAACAAATAGATACAGCAACATTTGGAACAGGTTGTTTCTGGTGTACAGAAGCAATATTTGAACAATTGAACGGCGTTTTAAAAGTAACCTCCGGTTATTCCGGTGGTAAAGTTGATAATCCAAACTATAAACAAGTATGCACCGGCGAAACCGGGCATGCAGAATGCGTTCAGATCCAGTACGAGCCCAGTAAGATCTCCTACGACGAACTTTTAGAGGTATTCTGGCAGGTTCATGACCCTACAACCTTAAACCGTCAGGGTGCAGATGTCGGGACGCAATACCGCAGTGCTATATTTTATCATAATGAAGATCAAAGAAGAAAAGCTGAGCATTACAAGGCAGAACTAAATAAAAGCGGTGCTTATAAAGATCCCATTGTTACTGAAATTACACCTTTTTCAAAGTTTTACCCAGCTGAAGACTATCACCAGGAATACTATGCAAATAATAAAAATGCCAATCCTTATTGCGCTATGGTGATCAGGCCTAAGCTGGAGAAGTTTCAGAAAGTATTTGCACAGAAATTAAAATAATGAATAAGGCATTTTCCGCCTCACCACCAGTCCGCTTGTTGCTTTAGCCTCAGGCGGACTTTTTTTGATGTTCACCCTAAATCCTTAACGGCACCAAACAATCATCCATCTCCATAGATCTTTCCAAAACTTCCATCCCCATCTCCTTCTGCCATATAAACTTACAGCTCTCCTGCAACTGATAACTACCTCTAACAGTTTCCTCCTTCATAGTCTCCTTCCTTCCACTGCTCATCATGCCTCTGACTGCCAGCTGCTTCCTTAGCCACTGCTTATCCCCCTGCATGTTCATATACAACCGTATAGCCGCCTGGTAGACATGCTTCCGCTTCTTCCTGGGCAGTGTCTTTCGGAAGGCCTCCTTCCGTTCCGGATCTGAGAGGATCCACTGGGCATAGGCTACTGCCTCCTTAAACAAATCCCTCCTTACCCGCTGCTTTTCAGAAGCCACTATGCCACTCATGTCCGGGTACTTGGTGATCACAATCCTTTTCTTCCACTTCTTTTTCTTGTTCCCCCTATAATGCTTCACCACAAAGCACTTCCCAATCGAGCCCCGGATCATGCCCAACAAGAGTCTAGGTACCTTCTTGCCATCCTTGATCACCACCCTTTCTTTGCTATTGATATAGACCTGTTCCATATAACTCATCCATTTACCCCTAAAGCTACTCCGCCCCATTCACAACCAAAAACCTGTTGGCCGTTTTGGCATAAAATGGCAGGAAATGACCGGTTTTGTCCTCTTCAACCCCAGCTTTCAAGTAGGGATCCTTCGTACCTCAAGTATACCTGAAGCATACCATCAGTATACCTACAGTAGGGCAAGAGTATGCCCCCTTCGTTCCTAAACCTCAAAAAAGCATCTTTTCTTCCCCTTTCTCAATCTCCCAATAAAACCCCGACTCCTCCATCAAAAAATCCTATTCCTCCCTTTCTAATCGTGCAAATCCGCGATTCATCTTTCGTTGTTCAGCCATACTTGAGCCGTACTTGATCCATAGCTAAGCCTAGGAAAAGCCTAGAAAACCATTTTTACCCCCTTCTGGTCCACTCAATCACATGTGAAACTAAAAAGCCCCAACCCTACGGTCGAGGCTAATAATTTCTTAAATTTTTGGAATACTGCCCTTACTCTACAGTTTAATCATATCCGCAGCATAACTCCTGGCCTCACCATCACTTTCAAAATAATCTTCCAGGTTGGGCTTATCAATAAAAGGAACCTTTTGCATGGCATATTCTATAACGTCTGTCATATCGAGGAAGCCAATGCGGTTGCGCAAAAATGCATATACAGCAATCTCATTTGCGGCATTCAGCACACAGGGCAAATTCCCACCCTTATTCAAAGCCTCTACAGCCAGGGTCAAATTCCGGAAAGTGCGGAAGTCAGGCTCATCAAAAGTCAGGTTCCTTAACTTTTTAAAGTCGGCCCTTGGAAAATCATTGTGTATACGCCTGGGGAAAGCCATTGCATATTGAATAGGCAGTTTCATATCAGGCAATCCCATTTGCGCTTTAATGCTACCATCTTCAAATTGCACCATGGAGTGAATAATACTTTGTGGATGGACTACTATTTCAATTTGTTGAGGCTTTAAATTGAAAAGCCAGCGGGCTTCAATCATTTCCAGACCCTTATTCATTAAGGTAGCCGAGTCAATCGTTATTTTAGCGCCCATGCTCCAATTCGGATGTTGCAAGGCGTGCTCGCGGCGAACATTCACCAGGAAGTTTGGTTTCTTGCCAAAGAAAGGTCCACCTGAGGCTGTTAAAATCACTTTCTCTATAGGATTGCGCAATTCACCTACAAGGCATTGAAAAATGGCAGAATGTTCAGAGTCAACAGGAATGATCGGTACTCTCTTTTCAACAGCAGTGCGCATGACAATGTCGCCGGCAACTACAAGTGTTTCCTTATTCGCCAGGGCAATTGGCTTGCCTGCATGAATAGCATTTAATGTTGGTTTTAGTCCTGCATAACCAACAATGGCCGCCAGCATCAAGTCGTAGCAATCCATGGAAGCCACTTCCTCCAAAGCCTTCTCACCAGCAAATACCTTTATATCTGTTTTAGAGAGTGCTCCTTTTACAGCCTCATATTTTTGCTCATCTCCGATCACCACAATATTGGGCTGGTATTTCAATGCCTGGTCTATCAGTAAATCTGCATTAGCATTGGCTGTTAAGATCTCTACAGAAAATTTATCTGGGTTGGCTTCAATTACATCTAAGGCTTGCTTGCCTATAGATCCGGTTGAGCCAAATATAGCGATACGTTTAGTCGATGAATTCATGTTAATGAGCTAATGGGAAAATCCCGTAGCACGGGACAGTTTTTAAAAATGTGCTAATGATTTTCTGTCCAGGGTCTCAGTTCCTCTGCAAGTTTACGATCGTTGCTCAACCTCGGTACCTTATTCTGACCGCCTAACTTGCCTATTGATTTCATATAATCAATAAAGCCATTCTTTTTTACTATAGTAATTTTCAATGGCTGAAGGATGTTTCCTGTAATCAAATCATCATAATAGATGTTCTTGCTACGCAAATTGTCATCTACTTGCTTTGCAAACTTAGCTAAATCAACTGGAGACTTTTCAAATTCTATAAACCACTCATGGTAACTCTTCCCTTCGCCCTGTTGGATCATGGGCGCCACAGTAAACTCTGTGATGTGGACATTATTTTCCCTTACTGCTTTCATGAGACTGAATTCCACTTCCTCTCCTATTACATGTTCTCCAAAGGCTGAGATAAAATGTTTGATACGGCCTGAAACGACAAGACGGTAAGGATTGGTGGAAACAAATTTTACAGTGTCGCCAATGTTGTAACTCCACAAGCCAGCATTACTATTGATGATAAGGGCATAGTTCTCTCCCACTTTTACATCATGTAAAGAAAGGCGGGTAGGATTTTCATTGAATATTTCCGCGGTTGGTATAAACTCAAAGAAAATACCGCTGTTGGTGTTCAATAAAAGTCCTTCTTCCTTTTGAGTATCCTGGAAAGCAAAGAATCCCTCTGATGCAGGAAAGGTTTCTATCGTAGCCACATTTCTGCCAATGCTTTCGAGCAGCTTGGCCTTATAGGGCTGAAAGTTGACACCGCCATGAACCAGTACTTGGAAATTGGGGAATAGGTCACCAACTTTTTTTCCTGAGCGCTCTATCAATCGGTCAAAATACATCTGCACCCAAGGTGGAATACCACTGATCAGCGACATATCCATATTAATGGTTTCATCGACAATCTTATTGAGCTTGGTTTCCCAGTCTTCAATACAATTTGTCTCATAAGTGGGTAACTGATTCGTACGCAGATAATTCGGAATATGGTGGTTCACAATCCCACTCAGTCTCCCGGTAGGAATGTCAGCAATCCTTTCCAGTTCAGGAGAACCGGAAAGAAAGATCATTTTCTCATCTGCAAAACTGGTGTTGCCACTTTCGGACATGTAGCAAAGCAGGGCATTTCTTGCAGAATTGATATGGTTTGGAATAGACTCCTTAGTAATAGGTATGTACTTTACGCCACTGGTAGTTCCGGATGTCTTAGCGAAGTAGATAGGCTTACCACGCCATAATATATTATGCTTGCCCTCCTTTAGTTTTTGGATATAGGGCTTATATTGTTCATAGTCACGAATTGGCACTGCCTGTTTAAATTCCTGATAACTGGTAATTGCATCAAACCTGTGCTCTTTACCAAACTCTGTCGCTTTAGCAGTTTTTATCAGTTCTTTAAGAATTGCATTTTGATCCTCAAGAGCCGTAGCCATGCTTCGCTGAATACTCTTGTGTACATAAGATGCAAATGGTTTTGCCAGGAAAGATTTGATTTTCATAGCTTTGTGAACTTTTTCAGCCATTTTAAATATACGCTGAACTAGGCAGGCTGAAGACGCCACAAATATAGGTGATACAACTTAAGACCTTTGTAAATATCATTTAAAAGAAGTGACAAAATGTTTGTTGCTTCAAAAATTACTCTTACCTTTGCCGTCCTAATTTTTGAACCGTTATGTTTGCAGTTGTAAAAATAGCCGGCCAGCAATTCAAAGTTGAAAAGGATCAAACTTTGTATGTTCCTCACGTAGAAGGAAACGCCGGTGATAAGATTGAGCTTTCTGATGTGATTTTGGCTGATAGCGATGGTAATTTGACTGTAGGTGATGCCATTAAAGTAAAAGTACAGGCCGAGATTCTCGATCATGTAAAAGGCGAAACAGTAATTGCGTATAAACAAAAACGCAGAAAAGGTTTCCGCAAAAAGAAAGGTCATCGTACCCAGTATACAAAAATCAAAATCAGTGACATTGCATAACTGTTAGTTGTTTTTAAATAACAGGATATCAATTTCAAATTACTAATCTCAAAATTCAAATCTTTTTATCATGGCACATAAAAAAGGTGAAGGTAGTGTAAAGAACGGCCGCGATTCACAAAGCAAACGCTTAGGTGTTAAAATATTTGGTGGCCAACCAGCTACTGCAGGTAATATTTTAGTTCGTCAACGTGGTACTGTTTACCATCCTGGTAAAAACGTTGGTGTTGGTAAAGACTTTACTTTGTTTGCACTGACTGACGGCGTTGTTGAATTCCGTAAAGGCAGAAATGACAGAACGCTTGTTTCTGTAAATGCTGTTGAAGCCACTGCTTAAGATCATTGTTTGTTGAAGTCATTGCTTTAATAGCATGGCATGGAAGTTGTTAAAAATTTGTCAAGTAAAAATATTGTTTCTATTTTTACTTCGTCAAGTTTTTTACTAACCATTAAATTCAACAAACATGGCAACAGCAAAAAAAGCTGCTGTGAAAAAAGCAGCTGCTAAAAAAACAGCAGTTAAGAAGGCCGCCGTAAAGAAAGCAGCTCCCAAAAAAGCAGCTCCCAAAAAAGCAGCAGTAAAAAAAGTAGCCGTAAAGAAAGCCGCTCCTAAAAAAGTAGCAGTAAAAAAAGCAGCTCCTAAAAAAGCAGCTCCTAAAAAAGCAGCCGTAAAGAAAGCCGTAGCAAAAAAAGCCGCTCCTAAGAAAGCTGCAACTAGCAAGTCTTCCAAAAAATAAGACAGCTTCAAGAAGATCTCAGATTGTTCTTCTTAGTTATAAAGAAAAAAATAAAAAGGTCCCGGTTCTCCGGGACTTTTTTATTTTCCTCAATTTATAAATCAATACGGATTTAAAAGTTTTTAACAAAGGAGGAATTGGATGGCAAGTTGTCGTACAGGGTTTACTATTTTTACACTCTGACTAGCGACAAAAAAATCATTCAACTTCTGTTTATGGACAACTATGCAATAGCTGATCAATTATCATTGCTTTCTAAACTTATGGATATCCATGGAGAGAATCCTTTTAAGAGCAAAAGCTATTCAGGTGCTGCATTCACTATTGAAAAACTGCCTCAACCAATCACAACCCTTCCTCCTGAAAAATTAATTAAGATAAAAGGAATAGGAGAAAGCGTTGGGCAAAAAGTTCTTGAATTGATTGATACCGGGGAGTTACAAGTTCTGAAGGAGCTTGTTGCGATTACACCTGAAGGCGTATTGGAGATGATGAATATTAGAGGGTTAGGCCCCAAAAAAATTCATACGATCTGGAAAGAAATGCGTATAAGCACCATCGAAGAATTAAAAGTAGCTTGCCTCAATAAAAGAATTGCTGAAAAAAAAGGCTTCGGAGAAAAGACCCAACAAAGCATCTTAGAAGAAATACAATTCCAGGAAAATAATGTAGGTAAGGTCTTATACGCTCAGATAGAATACTTCGTGGATGCTTTCCAGCAAAAGTTCAAAGACCATTTCCCGGATCATAAAATTGAAGTTGTTGGCGAATTTCGCCGTCAGTTAGAGATCATTGATAATTTAGAGTGGGTAACAACTGCCGGTCGTCAGGAATTAACAAATTTTCTTTTACATCGAGGTTTTGAATTAGTAGCGGAAAAGGATACTAAAATCATAGTACAGACAGACAATAACTTACAATTTCAATTTTTCCTTGCCAATGAAGCAAACTTCTTTTCATTAGTATTTGAAAAAAGTTGCAGTAAAGATTTCTATACTGCCTGGCGGAGCATTAGTAAAGAAGTGATGGTCTCAACCCCGGGAAGCGAAGAAGAAATATTCCAATCTGCCAACCTTCCTTATATACCTCCCTTTTTAAGGGAAAAGAAGAGTATTATTGAAAGAATACATCATTTAAATCTGCCTGACCTTGTTCAAACATCTCAAATAAAAGGGCTGATACATTCTCACAGTAATTGGAGCGATGGTGCATATACAATCGAGGACATGGCTCAAGAACTCAAAAACATTGGTTTTGAGTACATGGTGATATCTGATCACTCAAAGGCGGCTTATTATGCCAATGGCCTTTCAGAGGAACGAATCCGGGAACAGCATTTTTATATTGACTCCTTGAATGCCCAATTGGCACCTTTTAAAATATTTAAAAGTATAGAATGCGATATTCTGAATGATGGTACTATGGATTATCCGGACAAGATTCTCGCCACTTTTGACATGGTAATTGCTTCCATTCACAGTAATTTAAATATGGATGAAGATAAAGCTATGAAGCGCATTCTTGGCGCTATTACCAATCCATATGTTACGATGCTTGGTCATCTTAGTGGACGAAGATTACTCATCAGAAGACCTTATCCTTTAGATTATAAAACCGTGATCGATGCCTGTGCTGAACACAAAGTCGTAATAGAGGTCAATGCATTTCCTGAACGTCTGGACATTGACTGGCGCTGGATTGATTATGCTTTAGAAAAAGGTGTGTTGCTTTCCATCAACTCAGATGCGCATTCATTGGATGACTTCAAAAACTTGAAATATGGGGTATTGGCAGCACAGAAAGGAGGATTAACAAACCAATACAACGTTAGCAGTTTTGGACTGGAACAATTTGAAAGTTTCTTGAAAGAACAGAAGATGGTAAGGGCATCAAAAGTATGAACTACTTTAAAAAGCATTGAATCTGGTAACGATTGTAGCCTCAAATGTTATCAGGTTCATCGACATATGATCCATGATTATTGACGATTGATGTCTCGATCTTTAGTTTCGCCGGTAATTGAACAAAAAAGGTTGTGCCTTTGCCTTCCTCTGTTTCAAACCAGATTTCACCGCCGGCTTGTTCAACGATTCCTTTGCACATGGCAAGTCCGAGCCCGGTACCGGACGACTTGGTTGTAAAGTTTGGAGTGAAAATTCTTTGGTGCATTTCAAAAGGAATTCCTTCACCATTATCTATAACGCTCACCAATATGGCATTGTCCCTGGAGACTTCGGATATTATAATTTTGCAGTGATCTTTTTGTGCGCAAGATTCTACCGCATTTGTCAAAAGATTGGTAAACAAACGGTTTATGTGTGTTCTGTCAGCATTTAGCTGTACCTCTCCTTCCAGCTTGTTCCAGGTGATCTTTACTTTGGGATTGGTTTTGTACAAATCCATCAAGGATTCCAGCACATGGTGAAGATCAAATTGCTCGATATTCCTGTTGCCTATATTGGCAAACCTTGAAAAATCTGCTGCTATTTTTGAAAGGTGATCAATTTGTTCAACTAAAGTATTGGCAACACGGGTAGTCAACTCATTTATGTTTGGCTGGTTGTTGTTGATCGCTTTTTGCAGGTACTGTATGCTCAATTTCATTGGAGTGAGAGGGTTTTTGATTTCATGTGCCACCTGCCTGGCCATTTCACGCCACGCTCCTTCTCTTTCACTTTTTGCAAGAGCTGCAGCGCTTTCTTCCAACTTGTGAACCATTTTATTGTAATGTTTAACCAGTTCTCCAATCTCATCTTTTTTCGTCCAAACAATTTCTTCGTTGGCTTTTCCAAGTGTAATTTCCCGCATTTTATTACCAATAACAGAGAAGGAGCGCGTAATCCTGTTGGTTATAAACAGTGCGATAACGCCTGCAATTAAGAATATAAATGCATTAAGGTTTATGATCGTAACTAAGAAGTTGGAAATTTCCTGTTGTAATTCCTGTCCTGTTGTAAAATATGGAATATTCAGGTAAGCATAAGCATGTCCGCTGTCATTGCGAACAGGTGTATAAATGCTAAGGTATTCAAGAGAGCTCATTGATTCTTTTTGAACATAGTGCACCTGGCGCAGCCTGTTCAAATGGTAATATGCAATAGGATGAATCTTTGTGCTGAGCACTCCTCTTTGATATACCTCTGCATTTGAATATACCTGCAAGTTCCCCTGTACATCATATACATTTACTTCACGATTATGGATATTAGCTACTTCCTCCACCAGCTTTTTTAGGTTGGCTTTAGATGCTGAGTCATAGATGTTTGAAATATCATCAATTGAGCCTTGTTCCGACATGCGCCTTTGCATCTCTTTCACCATAATACCCGAAGTTTCACTCAACTTATCAATGTTATTGCGATTGTAACGGGTAATAAAAAATGAGATCGTTGCGACACCAATAATTAAAAAGGATAAAACACTGATAAATATTACAGTGCCGTGTACCTGAGAGCGAATACTCAATTCAGAAAAGGCGTTTAAAAGGTTCCATCCGTATGTAGCGCGTAGAAGTAAAACCACTAATTGAAGTGAGGCGACCATGATCAGAAAAGCACAGAAAAAGTAGGAGAACAAAGTAATGCTTTCTAAAAAAGTATCACGCTTCTTTGCTGTCACTACAACTTTATTGTTTGTCGCCTTATACCAAAGTTCATCATAGTCTCCATTAACTCTTGTCTCATATTCCTTTTTAGGAATTTCTTTATATGTTAGAACGGTGGGAAATGGATATTTACTGGAGGCTGAAATTAGAATTCCTTTATTATTATAGACTGCAAAGGGATAATATTCTGATTCAATATCTCTTTTATTCACCTGCCGGAATAGCTCCGGAGTCAAATTTTCTGACCCATATTTAACTGGTGAAGAAACTATAAATACTGTTCCTTTAATACCCGTGGAATCCTCAACAATACGCCTGGTTATATAAGTTATCTTATCGAAAGAGGGTTCGTGGTAATAAAGGTCAGGAATACCAGTAGGCTTGCTGCGTATGGTAAATATACTGTTCAGTTCTGAAAATGTTGAAGGATCTGTGTTGTTCAAACCATGGTAGAGAGAATCGAAAACAAAAAGCTCTGTGTTATAGGCCCTGCGATAACCAGCAAACATGTTCTCTTTTATGATACTATCCCGTAAGAAACGGTTAGAAGTCGGATTTAAAAAACGATAATAGTTTTTTGCAAAGAACTCCTTGTCCAGGTAATTCAATGCAATACTTAAAGTTCGCTCCTGTGATGGATCTGTTAATTCATTCTGTTTCTCAGCAAAGTTTTTCTGTGTTTTCAACTCCTTTTTCTGGTTTTCACTCAAAATGACAACTGAAAGGGAAACAGAAAATACAAAGATCCAAAACAACATACCTGCAGTTGTTGCACGGAAACGGTTAATGATGGATTGTTCCTGACTTAAGAGAAACGTATAGATTACTAACCATAATAATACAGGGATATGAAAAAGAACTATTGAGTTGCCGGAATGGAAAGTAAGATTAAAAAGTCCCACGGCAACGATAATGAAATAAATCAGTATCTGCCTTTTTGCAAATGCAGGTAAGATTAATTGAAACAATAGCCTGGTAAAGTAATAATAAGATAATGAAAGAAGCGCCAGAACAATAAATCCAACTGCTGTATAAATTGTCAGCGTAAAAAAGAAGGTTACATTAAAAGAAATACTGGAATCTGCAACAAGACTCCGAACAATATCAGCCAGAAGAAATGTAGATAAAATCAGAACCCAAAGACACAAGCCCCCGACTATATAGCTCCAGGGTTCCTTAAAAAAAGCAGGCACCTGTCTTCCTGGACCTTTTTTATACCATGTAAAAAGAACAATCCAGCAAAAAACAATCGCATTAAAAAGGAGGTCGCCCAGGGATGGATTTAGCCAATTTGCACTGTATATCTGAGGATCGAACAATTGAAACTGCCGGAAGTAAAATATAGAAGGAAACAGGAAAAGAAATGCTCTAATGCTGATCAGGGCTGTTACAAGGAAAAGAACTCCTTTAACAGGACCTTTCTTCCGGACTATAGTTTCTGCTTCCAGGTGCAAAAACAAAAGTAGAAGTATCAAAGCAAATATCCTGAGCGTCAAGGTTATAGAATCAATGGCAGCGATAGGCATGTAGGTCTTGCCTTTTATATAAAAGAGAGGTTTCCCCTTTAAAGAATGTATAACAAATGGAGTTCTGGCCTCTGAGTAGTCCACCTTATTGATGGCATCTTTATCATGCGCAAAATGCGTGAGTAGGTATTCTGATCTATGTTCAAATTGATATAATATCGGAATGAGAGCAAAAGCCTGAATGTTATTACTCATTCCAGGAAACCTGAGGTTTTCTTTCAAAATCAGGTAATAACCATTGGAAAGCCGCTGAAAGTGTTCTCCATCCGGAAGTTGCAACGCTTTTTCAGACGGAATTACACTTTGGTTGTTCCAGAAAAAAAGAGAGGGGCCTGATAAGGTTTCAACATACAAAAAAATCCCATAGTTTTTCTTAGTGAGTTTCTGTAATTCCTCAAGGCTTTCGGTTTGTTGAACGAGTTTCCTAAGTAATGAAGTATCCTTCAACAGCGAATTGAAGTCATTTTGCTGTTTGTGAATATATTGTTCCAGCTTTTTTTCTTCGTAACTAGTAGAGGGATTGATCCGGAAATAGAAAGAAGAAACCAATGAAAGCAACAATAGTACTGTTGCAGCAATGATCAGGCTTTGTTTTGAAGCCGAGTTTCTATATAAATATAAAATGTTCAACTTTTGCGCTGTTTGATCTCATTCCAGATAGCATCCATTTCTTCCAGGCTCATTTTGTTGAGATCTTTTCCTTTTGACAAAGCCTGCTCCTCCATTTTTGTGAACCGGTGAATGAATTTTTTATTGGTCAGTTCTAAGGCATTTTCGGCATCTATTTTCAAAAATCGTGCAAAATTAACCATGGAAAACATAAGGTCTCCGAACTCCTCCTCTACTTTTTGTTGGTTGTTCAATTGGATAGCCTCCTGTAGTTCCCTGGCTTCCTCCTCCACTTTTTCCCATACCTGGCCTTTATGTTCCCATTCGAAACCAACCTGCTTAGCCTTTTCCTGTAGACGCATAGCCTTCACCAATGCAGGAAGTGTTTTAGGCACTCCTGATAGAACAGACTTTTTACCTTCCTTAAGCTTTAATTTTTCCCAATTTCTTTTAACATCCTCTTCATTTTCAACCTGAACGTCGCCATAAATATGAGGGTGTCTGGCTATGAGCTTATCACAAATACCGTTGATGACATCTTTAATGGTAAACAAGTTTTCTTCAGAAGCAATTTTTGAATAGAAAACGATATGCAGCAATAAATCGCCGAGTTCTTCCTTTATTGCATTCCAATCATTTTCCGTAATTGAATCAGCCAATTCATAGGCCTCTTCCAATGTCTGCTGACGCAGGCTTTGAATTGTCTGTTTTTTATCCCAAGGGCATTTCGCTCTCAACTCCTCCATAATGGCTATCAGCCTGTCGAATTCATTGCTATTATTGTTCATTTATATAGAAATTAGAAAAAATAAAAACTATAAGCAAGATCAAAATAATGCAAAAAGTAATCCTGCCAACTTATTTAATATCAAAAACTTACCCAAAGTATTTATCAAACAATTCTCCTTAAACTTTAACTTAAAAGTTACCCACAAATCTTAAAGATCACTAAAGTAAGCATGTTGTTTGATTAATTTTGCCCGTTAATCCTGTAAGAGCCTTATGAAATAAAAGAAAGGTGCTGAACAGTGATTGATCGTTTAACCTGATCTTCATTTGAATATGAATATGTTAAAGAAAATTCTTCCTGTTGCATTTTTACTCTTTACCGGCAAACTTGTAATGGCTCAATACTATTATAAAGATATTATTGGAACCAGAGAAACAGCAGAACTGATCAAAAATTATAATACCAATAAGGTAAGTAAAGTAGTACTTAGTAGTTATGATGCCGAGAATACCAGGAATGAGGATTTTTATGTTGAACAAGTATTTGATCCTTCTTCCATGGTATTAAGGACGGAAACCCGCTCCGGAGTTTCAGATGCTTCAGTATTGATTTCCTTTACCGATAAGAGTGGTAATGTTGTTAAAACTATTGACAGTAGTGAAACCAGTATCAGTACAACTGTTTATCATTATAGCCCGGAAGGCCTGCTTCTTAATGTAAACAGTATATCTTCTGATACTTCTTTAAAGGCACCTCAAACAGAAGATCACATCTGGCAATTTGAAAACAACAAAGTAAAAGGAATGCTTCGGATTAAAAACAAGGTGGATACGACTGTAGTGTCTTTCAAATTTGACGAAAAAGGCAATATATCTGAAGAATCAAGTATACGAAGAGGCATTCAGTCAGAACCTGTTTATTACTATTACGACAGTAATAACCGGCTTACGGATATTGTTCGTTTTAATAAAAAAGCAAGACGATTGTTACCGGAGTATATGTTTGAATATTCACAAGCCAACCAGGTAATCCAAAGGATAACTGTACCGGGCAACGGTTCGGATTACCTTATTTGGCGATACCAGTATAACAGCAATGGGCTTAAAACGAAAGAAGTTGTATACAACAAGCAAAAGCAACTAACCGGTAAGATTGAGTACCAGTATGTTTTTAACAATTAAAAATAAAGCCTCAAGCCGTTTATACTCACATAAGTAACATTCATGTTGATATAAAAAATCAGCAGTTGCTTTACAAAAATGTTTTATACCTGAGCTTTCAAGATTCTTGAGAGGAACTTTGTTATGTAATACTTCAAGAAAAATTCAGTCATCCAACCCTTTATTTTGGTATAGTTTTTTATACACATTATGTGTATAATCAGCCATTGTTTCAGAGAAGAAAAATGCTAACTTGTAACAAATGTGTTACCAACAAAGCGACAGTAATGCCGGCTTAATCCGGGATTTTGAAAATTAAATTTTATGCATTGAGAGAAACAATAATTAATCTGGAAACCGTTAACCCTATAGAGTTCTTTGGAGTAAATAATGGTAAACTGGACATTCTTAAGAAAAAATTCCCTCTACTTAAGATATTGTCACGAGGAACTCAATTGAAATTAAGTGGTGCACCCGAGCAGGTGGAAGGCGCGAAAGAAAAAATAGACCTAATCGTTCAATATTTAGAACGCAACGGACACATGAGCGAAAATTATTTCGAGCAAATTCTTGGCGGCGATGATGCCGAAACGGTTGATAATTTCATTGACCGTAATCCCAATGACATTCTTGTCTTTGGTCCAAATGGTAAAACAGTTCGTGCCCGAACTGCAAACCAGAAAAGATTAGTTCATTCTGCCGAAAAGAATGATATTGTTTTTGCCATTGGTCCGGCTGGAACAGGTAAAACGTATACTGCTGTAGCCATGGCGGTTAGGGCTTTAAAAAACAAAGTGGTAAAGAAAATCATTCTTACCCGACCAGCGGTGGAAGCAGGTGAAAGCTTGGGCTTTCTTCCCGGTGACCTAAAGGAAAAAATTGATCCGTACCTGCGTCCATTGTACGATGCTTTGGACGATATGATTCCGGCAGATAAACTGGGTTATTACATGAGCACAAGAACTATAGAAATTGCTCCATTAGCTTATATGCGGGGTCGAACTTTGGATAATTGCTTTATCATTCTGGATGAAGCGCAGAATGCCACCGATCTTCAAATAAAGATGTTTTTGACCCGTATTGGTGCTAATGCAAAAGCCATCATTACCGGCGATTTGACCCAGGTAGACCTCCCACGTCATCAAAAAAGTGGTTTAGCGAAAGCAAACAGAATCTTAAAAAATATTGATGGGATAGGCCATATAGAGTTGGATGAAGAAGACGTGGTAAGGCATAAACTCGTAAAAGCCATTTTAAAAGCATACGACAAAGAGTTTCAGAATGAGCAGGAGTCGGATGAGCGTGAAAAACAGGAAAGAAGGTCAAGATTTAATGAAAAGGAAAGAGAAAAGTAGATAATTACTAATTTTTAATTGTTGTTTACTTACTTTGCAGGAATGAGAAGCGTTTTATTCTTCAGCTTTTTATTCCTGCAATTTTTTTGTGCCTGTAAAAATAGCCCAGACAGGAGTGATACCACGCAAACATCTGAAAATGATGTAGATGCAGCCCGTAATTTTATCAGGCTTGCCCTTGATGGCAAATATGACAGGGCAAGAGAGATGGTGATAAACGATTCGCTTAATTACCAGTTTATTGACCAGGCGGAACGATATTACAAACAACGTATGGACATTTCAACCAGAATGGCTTATCGCTCGGCTTCAATAAATATCTTAAGTGTTGTTCCGCAAAATGACAGCGTAAGTATCGTACATTATTCTAATTCCTTCAAAAAACAGAAAGATTCTTTAAAAGTTGTCAATATTCATGGCCAGTGGATGGTTGACATGAAATATTCCTTCCCTTCTACAACAGGGCATTAAAGTAATTAATTTGATTCACATACAATAAGTAAACAAATGAGAAAAACGACCAACGTTTTACACCCGTGGCATGGGGCCAGTTTTGGAAATGCCGTTCCTGAAAAAGTAAATGCACTCATTGAAATTCCTCAAGGATCAAGAACTAAATATGAAATAGATAAGGAAACAGGTTTATTGATTATGGACAGAGTAATTCACTCTTCATTTCACTACCCTGTTAATTATGGCTTTATTCCACAAACGCTTGGGTTAGATGGAGATCCATTGGATATTTTGGTATTATGTTCTCAAACTATTCAGTCACTTTGTCTTGTAGAAGCAACTGTTATTGGTAATATGCAAATGATTGATAGTGGTGAAGAAGATGATAAAATCATTGCTGTTGCCACTAATGACCCTTCGGTAAACCACATCCGTGACATTAGTGAGCTCCCCAAGCATTTCTTTAATGAGCTCAAGCATTATTTTGAAGAATATAAAGTTTTGGAAAACAAGGAAGTGCGGATCGATAATTTTCAGACCAAAGAAGAAGCTTACGTCATAATTAAAGATGCCATCAATTTGTATAAGAAAAAGTTTGAAGACTAATTTTCATTTTAAATGTTCAATGGGTTCAAGATGTCCAATCAGGTTTGATACTTTCTCCTTAGAGTACTTTGAATATCTGTACCTCTTGACTCATTGAGCATTTACTTTCCTAAACCTGCTATATGAATGCCTACTATATTCTGGTTTTACTGATTATAGGGTTATCTGCTGGTATACTCAGCGGGTTGGTTGGAGTTGGAGGAGGTATTATTTTAGTACCTGCTCTTATTTATTTTATGAATTATACGCAACACCAGGCTCAGGGAAGTTCCCTTGGTGTTTTAACCTTACCGGTAGTTATTCTTGCATTCCTCAAGTATTACTCTGATTGTAAAAAGATGGGAACCCCTATTGATATCAAAGTAATCATCTTATTAGCTTGTGGTTTTATAATAGGCGGGTTCCTTGGAAGCAACATTGCATTAAAGTTAAATCAAGATGCTTTAAAAAAGATATTTGCACTCATCCTATTTTATACAGCCTTTAAGATGCTTGGGTGGGATAAAGCAATCCTGAACTTGTTCAGATGACATTTAGATATTTAAAGTTGATCCGGATAAGGTTAATGCTCCAATGTGGTTCTTTAAATGAAGGAATAAAAACTAACGGTTGATTTATGGAATTTTAACTTTATTGCATCTTATAAAAAACCATCACACAATTTGTGAAATCCGGCCGATTTGATCATATCACTGATACCCAATTACTCGATTTATTCTATTCGGATAAAGATCAAAAATGGATTGGAATATTACTGGAACGGTATACTCTTTTGCTATTTGGCTTGTGTATGAAATACCTAAAAGATGAAGTTGAAGCCAGAGATTGTGTTCAACAAATTTTTCTAAAGGTATTGACTGAGCTCCCTAAGTATAAGGTAGATTATTTCAAGTCATGGTTGTACATGGTGGCAAAAAACCAATGCCTGATGAAGCTAAGGGGGAAAAGCGTTAAAGAATTCAAAGAGTTGACAGAACATCTTGCCGTTGAGGAAAATTTCAATAAAGAAGCTATACTTGAGAATGAACTTACCTTTCAATTTCTTGAAGAGGCCCTTATCGAATTAAACGAAGAACAACGCCTTTGCGTAACTTTGTTTTATCTTCAAAAAGAAAGCTATTTGCAAATCAGTGAGCGGACGGGGTATTCGCTTCTTCAGGTAAAAAGCTATATACAAAATGGTAAACGCAATCTTAAACTGCTGCTTCTAAAGAAACTAAATGCCAATAAGGCAAACTAATGCAGGACAACCTGAAAGATATATTAAGCAATCTCTCCACAAACGTTGACCAGGAAACGCTATTGTTATACCTGCAAGGGAAGCTTTCGCCAGAAAAACAACACGAAGTTGAAAAGCAGATCACTGATTCTGAATTTGATTCAGATGCATTTGAAGGTCTTCAAAAAATTAAAGACCAACAGCGGATTAAATCGATTGTTCATCAATTGCACTACGATCTCAAGAAAAAGACGGCTAAGAAAAAAGCAACTAGAGAAAAGTTACGTCTTAAGGAAGATCCATTGCTTATGATTTCAATTATAATCATTTTACTGCTCATCATTATCAGCTTTATGATTATTCACAGGCATGGCTGATCCAAAATGCAACCTTTTCTTTAGCCCCGGCAATGATACCTTCTTCAAAAATACCACTACCAGGGCTGTATACTGACGATCATAATTAATACTTATTGATATTGTATATAAACCGGCTTGGGAGTTAGTTTTAGTAATGCTTCTGGTTGCATTACTTTGGTCTCCCCTACTCTTTTTGTATCATTTTTATAAAAGAGCTTAAACCCGCTAAACTGTACTGGTTGCGGATAAATAAATTGCCTGTAAGTATTTACTTTTTTTGCCGGAGCCCCCCAGCCGTCCATATCCATAACAATCTGAACTTCGGGCTGCAGTTTTATTTGTTTGTAGTTAGTAACCATTCCTTGCGTAAACCTGTGAACGACTAAAACCTTTGGAGGCAGATCATATTTTTTTACAATTTCAGCCAGATATTTGGATGCATAATTAATATCAGCAGCATCATAAGTGCCTATTACACTCCCTGGCTTGGCACCGGTTTTCATGGAGAACTCCGGATCTATACCCAAGTGTACCTGAGGCATAGCTAAATATTTTTCAAATTCTGGTAATTCTTGTTGGATTGTGCTTAGCCCTACCTGTATATCAATAAAAACCAATGCATTTATTTTTTTTGCCCAGTTTATAACTGTATCGATTTGATGGAAGGGCATCCTAAGGCGGTATTTGCCAGCAGCTCCGGGAGAGCCCTGGGCTGTAACAGCAATATAATGTAAGGCAGGAATTGCTGGCATCAAGCTGTCTGCTTCTGTCCATCTTTTTACTTCTCCCTGTAGCTTTTTCAACATAGAATCTTTAGGTAATTCACCTAAAATGCCCATTTGTTTAGAATATAGATTGCCATAATAGGAAATAATTCTATTAAAAGGCAGGACAGCTCCAACTTTTGGGTATTCATGTTTCACAGGCCAGCGCCCGGTAGAGTCGCCATTACTAATATGCTTTATTAGCTTATTATAAGTAATGGTATCTAACATCGGTTCAGGCTTGGGTTCTTCTTTAATTTCTACAGCTTTAGTAATTGCATTTACGGCCGGCTGAGACACCACCTGCTGACTTTCTCCCTTACAAGCAACAAGGAAGCTTAAAATGATTGGGGTAACGTAAAATGTATTTTTCATAAGTACGAGGCCGAAGATATTAAAACATAAATTAAAATCACGTATGATTCTAGTTAATGACAAAATCTTAACCAGAAATCCTGTTGAATTGAAAGCAAAGATGAAGCCTAATTTAAAAAGCCGGGCAGTTTTTATAGCTTCCCGATTTACATCCATTCTGCAATTTCATTATCTTTCAAATAAATAAAACGATTGTCAATGAAGCTTCAACTCTCATTCATTATTTTACTTGCAATTAACTCTTTGAATGCTTGTGCTCAGGAAAACGCTAAACCAGAAGATACGGAAGTATGGCAGCCTGTTCCTAAAGTAGTTAAGCCCGGTAATTCAAACAGCCATATCCCTTCAGATGCCATCATTTTATTCAATGGAAAAGACCTCAAACAGTGGGTATCCAGCCGAGATTCAACAAAAGCTGTCCAGTGGATTGTGAAAGATCAAGTTTTTACTGTTAAAAAAGGTACAGGTAATATACAAACCAAGCAGGCATTTACTGACTATCAGTTGCACTTAGAATGGAGAATACCCAAAAATATTACAGGTAAAGGGCAGGCAAGAGGTAATAGTGGGCTGTTTTTAGCAGGTTGGGGAATAGGCGATGAAGGCTATGAATTGCAGATTCTTGATTCTTATAATAATTCAACTTATGTAAACGGACAGGCGGGCAGCATTTACAAGCAATATGCTCCTTTGGCTAATCCACTGAATCCACCTGGAGAATGGAATGTATATGATGTTGCCTGGACAGCCCCCCGCTTTAACAGCGATGGCAGTTTAAAGAGTCCAGCACGGGTAACCGCATTTTTGAATGGAGTGTTGGTGCAAAACGGTGTTGAATTGAAGGGGCCTACCCAGTATATTGGAAAGCCATCTTACAAGCAGGCACATGGCCCCTTGCCCATTAAATTACAAGATCATGGCGACCCAAGTGAACCAATCAGTTTCAGAAATATTTGGATAAGGCCCATAGAAAGCATGAATACCCCTGAATAGAATATTCTACCCACCTCAATTAGAGGTGGGTATTTCCAATCGCATAGAGAATTCCACCCAGCAAATGCTTTAGAAAGTTCTCTTCAGAGTAAGATTCTTTGGTATGGCCCAAGGCTGTATAAAAAGCTCTTCCCCCTTCAAATTGATGAAACCAGGAAACCGGGTGGAAGTCACCATTTTTTCCTCCTTTATAACTTTTTTCATCAATTGTCAATAAAACTGTTACCTCGTTGTTCAGATTTTTGAAGTTGTACCATTCATCTTTGCGTTTCCATTCATCGGGAAGGTGATCGGTTGATATGTGTTTAACGCTGGTTTTCTTTAAAACAGCTTCCTGCTGTTCCGGATGGTTCAAAAAATAAGCACCGGCTAGTTTACCGTACCATGGCCAATCATATTCTGTATCTGTAGCAGAATGTACACCCACATAACCTCCGCCGGACCTGATATATTGTTCAAAGGCTTTTTCACCATCAGAACTCAGCACATTTCCTGTTGTACTTAAAAAGATAACTGCAGCATACTTTTTTAAATTGGCAGATGTGAAAAAAGTAGAATCAGTAGTCGTGTCTACTTCGAAATTGTTTTTACTGCCTAGCCTGGATATAGCTGCAATTCCATCAGGAATAGATTCATGGTAAAATCCAGCAGTTTTACAAAAGACAAGAACTCTTGGCTTGGGAGCAGACTTGCCACATGCAGTAAGAACTATGAACATTACAGCACATAAAATAATTGATTTCAAAGGAGAAGAATTCTTATTCATAATGGCGAATTTATTTATAAATTATTATAGGCTATTGTCTATGAAGATATTTATTTCCTTTTCATTCCTGACGCCAAACGTCATTTGAAGTATCAATCCTACCAGAACAACACCTAATGCTCCAATTGCATTTAACCATAAGAAGCTGATATCCGGAAGAAAACTGACTAATGGAATGTTTTCATTAAAGAATAAAAGAAGAATAAAACATTCAACGATCAGAGCTGCCCAGAAAGTTGCATGTCCTCCCACTTTTTTGACATAAAAAGCAATAAGGAATATACCCAGAATTACACCATAAAATAGAGATCCTAATACATTCACTGCTTCAATCAAGCTCTGTCCCAGTTTGTTTGCAAATTGAGCGACGAAGATGCAAAAGAGACCCCATGCCAATGTATACCATTTCGATATATGGTATTCACTCAATGGCTTTTCACCTGTTGAAATACGTTGGTGAAAGTCTAACATCGTACAAGCTGCGAGGGAATTTAAAGCAGCAGCTATCGAGCCCCAGGCTGCCAGAAAAACTATAGCGATCAAAAGTCCTTTTAAACCTGGAGGTAAGTATTCTTTTACAAACCCAAGGAATATGTAGTTCGTATCATTTGTGTCTTTATTACTGATCCTACTACTTATGGCTTTGAATTGATCTCTGTATTGATTGGATGTTTCATTCAGAATTTTGATTTCCGCGACTAAGTGTTCAAGGGAATCCTCCCTGCCGTTATTTAAAGCATTCGTATATGCCCTGGCCAATTGCTGCTTTTTCTTATTATTATCATCATATCTCTGTTGTAGTGCATTTACTGAATCTTTGTAAACAGAGGATTTTGCATCGGCAATCAGACTACTGTTGAATGAAATTGGAGCTGCCTTGTATTGGTAAAAAGAAAACACCAGAACACCGACAAGCAGAATAAAAAACTGTAAAGGAATTTTTACCAATCCGTTGATAAGCAGCCCGAGACGGCTTTCTGTATTATTTTGCGCAGTTAAATAGCGCCCCACCTGCGATTGATCTGTGCCGAAGTAAGAAAGGGCTAAAAAGAATCCACCAATGATCCCACTCCACATATTATAGCGGTCATTCCAGTTGAAACCTGATTGGTCTGTACCTGGCGTTATTATATTAAGCTTGCCCAATTTACCGCTAATATGAAGTGCATCATAAAAACCCACACCTTCCGGCATTAAGTGTACAACCATATAACCAGCCAAGAACATAGCCATTAAGACAATGATTAATTGAACTTGTTGTGTATAAGCAACAGCTTTCGCACCACCACTTACGGTATAAATAATTAATAATCCGCCCATTATTATATTAGTCCAGAAAATATCCCACCCAAACAGGGAGGAAAGAATTATAGATGGCGCATATATTGAAATTCCAGTTGATAAACCTCTTTGCAGCAGAAACAGGAAAGAAGTAAGTGTACGGGTTTTTGAATCGAATCGTTTTTCCAGAAATTCGTAGGCAGTATAAACTTTTAGTTTGTTGAAAATTGGAACAAATGTGATGCATATTACTACCATGGCCAATGGCAAACCAAAATAGTATTGTATGAACCTCATTCCATCAGTATATGCCTGACCGGGAGCAGAAAGGAATGTTATAGCGCTTGCCTGAGTACCCATAATACTCAATAACACCAAATACCAAGGAAGGCTACGGTTTGATAGAAAATAGCCCTCCAGGTTTTTGGTTGTACGGCTTTTATACAGGCCATAAATAACAATGCCAATCAGCGTAAAAGATAAAACCAGCCAGTCGGTAATTGTCATGAAAAATATTTAGTTATCAACCCAAAAGCTATGATCAATAAAAACAAAAAAGCAATAACGAAGATGTACCAGGTCTTCCAGGTTTTGAAAAGGGGAACTTTATAATCATCATTATACTTCATAAATGGTATAGCTTATTTTTCATTCTTCATACAGGAAATTCAAACTCCTACCTTCTCTTCAACATGCCTGAGGCTAAAAATCCAATTGACAAACCGATAATCAATCCATAATGGACCCTTTTGATCAAAAATCCTATTGCCAGGCCTAATAAGATCAAAAAGGCAAATGCAATACCTCCGCGTTTTTCATCGGGCTTTCTTTCCATTCACTATTTGTTTTTGTTTAATGCTATTAAATTTGCTAACAGGCGAAATGAGCCAGGAACGCCTGCAGGCAATTCTCTGAAAAATACAAGCCCGGTATAAGTAAAATAACCTTCTCCATACTTGGTAATAATCAAACTGCCATCATCCGGTGTTTCACCGGGATCTCCTATCCTTAAGATTGATTCAAAATTCTTATCCCATTCTGATGCATGGTAAATACTTCTTTCCTGAACCCAACCTTTAAAATCGTCAGCAGTTATTTTATTTGGATAGTTCAAAACCTTGTGTGTTGGCTTCAAAAATTGTACAGGAGCTGTCTCATCAGTTACCCGGTTGCGTGTAATATTAAAATTGTATGGTCCGATCTTAGCTCTCACTGGTCCAATTTGGTTGCTCGTGTTATATTGGACAATCAGATTGCCGCCTTCTTTCACATAATTCATCAAGTTTTCATAATGACTATTCAGCCATTCATTCGTATTGTAAGCACGCACACCCGCGATAATTGCATCGTATTTTTTAAGATGGTTGCGAGATAGTTCATTATCTGTGAGGAGTGTTACTTCAAATCCCATTTGCTCCAAAGCTTCGGGTACCTTATCACCAGCACCAACTATATAACCAATTTTATTCCCTTTGGTTTTTAGGTTGATGTTTAATAGCTTAATATCATCAGAGAAAAAATACTTTATGGTTGGAATATGATCGTATTGAATAGTTGTTGACGACAGGTGTGCATCAATCAATTGAGGACTGTTTGTGTAATAAGCGAATCCTTGCAGATTGATGCTATCGCGATTAGCAGAAGCAGTATTATTTATATTAAAAGTATAAGCTCTACTGGCCCCTTTTTCTAAAGAAAAAGTTGAATCCTTTCTAGATAAAGAAAAATTAGCAGACCTGAGTTCCACATTTGCAACCGTTGGATAAATTTTCTTATTCGCATTCAACTGTAATAGTGCCTCTTTACGTTCTTTCTCTCCTTTTCTGTAAATCAACACGTCAGGTGCAGCGGACACCGTAACTCCTGGCACTACAAATAAAGGTTCATACAATTCACCTTTTACAGGATCAGCAATCTTATACTGCACCGGCTTTTCAAAGGTGAATAGAGTTCCATCTATTTCCAATTCAAACCTGGTAACATAAGAAGGCGTATTATCGGGTTGCCCGATCAAAAGCAAGTCATTGACAACGTATTGGCCCACTTCCATTTTTTCCTTTAACCAAAAAGGCTGGCTAATTGGTTTGTCGAAGGGGACAAAAACAGATTTGTTAATAATCAGATTCTGATTTGTCTTCAAAGAAGTATTGAGTACACTATCAAATCCGTTTACTTGTATTCTTTTTAGCTTTATATCTGCCCCACTCCGGTTATTTAAAGTAAAATTGATACGAACAGAATCGCCCTGAACTGCATTTTGAATATTAGTGAAGGCATCTAACCACAATCCACTACTCCATAAAATCAGTTGTTTTACCTCTTCGAGCTTTTGAGTTTGCCAGTTGCTTTTGGGTAAATTCTTTAATGCATTATAAATTCCAGTTAATTGGCCAATTGACTTGTTTGGCTGAATAAAATCGAAGTTTTGAATTGCTGACTGAACCAACGGTGCGATTGTTTCTCCTCCATTAAGGCGGTTCCAATTCACGTTGATCTCATCCATAAGATCTTTATCTGGCCGGGTTCCATTTAAAGTAGCGAAGTATTCAATTGCTTCTCCCCTGGTGCGAGCTGCACCAAAGCCCTGGCTTTTATGTTGGCTACGGCTTTCGGCTGCGATTTCCCCATAACTCTTTCCTGAAACCGGATCAAACCCTCCAACATCTAAAGTAAATTGGTCCGGACGTTGTGTATTGTTACCACCGAAGTTGAAAGTGTTCCATAAAATACGTTTAGCCTGCCAGGGTTGTACGTATTTTAATTGTTCAGGAAAACGTTTTGGATCAGCTGCAGCTTTAAAAGCTTCAGTTGCTAATATTGCCGAAGCAGTATGATGCCCATGGCCACCTTCGCCTGTGGTGGGAAATCGAGTAATGATCACATCTGGTTGAAATTTGCGGATCACCCAAACGACGTCTCCTAATATTTTTTCTTTATCCCATTTCGTAAAGGTTTCCTCTGGATTTTTTGAAAAGCCGAAGTCAAAAGCACGCGTAAAAAACTGCTCGGCGCCATCTATCCTTCTTGCTGCCAAAAGTTCCTGAGTGCGAATTAAACCTAAAGCCACGCCCTGTTCATTGCCGATGAGGTTTTGTCCGCCATCACCCCTGGTCAGGGATAAATAGCCAGTTCGAAACATACGATCCTTGGCCAAGAATGTAAGTAAGCGTGTATTTTCATCATCCGGATGGGCTGCTATATACAAAACAGAACCAAGTACATTGAGTTTTTTTAACCCTTTATAGATATCAGCTGAGGAGGGCGTTGTTTGAGCCGTACATAATTTCGTAATAGCCAGGAGCCAAATTAGAATCAATTTTCGTTTCATGAATCTTCAAAGGAATTTTAAATCAAACGAATAAAGTTAAATAGCCAAATAGTAAAGAGTTCGTTAAAGAGATAAGTTTATAGCTTATAATTTAAGTTTACCTTGACTGTTGCATGAAATTTCTATTGTCCGACCAGGAACAATGCATTGCAGAACATTAACTTTCCACCTTCCCAAAAGTTGCGGAACAGGACATCATCAGCCAAATAAGTAATTGTCCCATTGCCAATCTCCTGTACACCGAACAGCATACCATCCTGAAGGCGGTTTTTCAGTTGTGAGCCTACAAAGCCAGCCACTTGCTTGTTCTTTTTCAAAACACCAACGTTCCAGCCGTCTTTCATAAACTCAAAAATGTTATCATCTTGTTTTAAGGTATAATAATATGCAGGATAACCAAACGCAAGTGGATGGGTATTGTCCAGTTCCACTTTAAAGATCGAACCGGGAGTCATAGATGGAATAATGTCTCGTTCACGGTTTTCAAACTTTTTTAATTGCTGATAAGACTCTTTTTCATCTGCAGTATCGGCAGCCTTTTTCAATTTAATTGTTCCTTCCATACGAGTTAACTGAGCCACGGCATTTTCCAAAGCAATCAAATGCCCGCCTTTTGCTATCCAGGATTTTAATTGTTCTGTTTGCGATTTATCGGACAAAAAACGGTAGTTCCCATTTGGCAAGATCATGACATCATAGTCATTCCAATTGGTAATACTGAAATCTGCCTGGTTGATCAAAGTAATGGGATAATCTAGTTCCTGTTCGAAGAAATGCCAGATCTCCCCTGCGGCATTGGCATTTATACCATCACCTGTCAGCATAGCCAATTTGCGCCGTTTGATACCGTGTACTTTTGAACTTCCAAAATCAGAGCCTTTTTCCACAAAGCCAGTTGTAACTGGTGTTAGTTGCACTTTATACTTATCGGCCAAATTCCTCACCACTGACCATAAATTTGAAAAATATTGGTTGCTTGTCTTTAATACTATGATAGTTCCCCTGTCAAAGATTTTTCCAGCTGTCTCAAACGGTTGTTCAGTGTAGCGAAGACGGATACCTTTCTGTAATAACTGTGAAACAAATTGAGCACTTTTCATACCGTTCCAGTTAAAAACATAACCGTATGGTTCCGCAGGCCCATTTTGCACCAATGCTTCTGAAGGTTCTGCACCAGCAGTTAGCGATTGGCGTGTGGCATAGGCTTTAATGCCGAAAACATAAGGTAAGGACCAGGCAGTAATATCGTAAGTGACTGAATCTACAACAACAGTATTGGGCTCAAACAATACTTTTACCAGTCCCCCTTTTGGCTGATTTGAAGGAATTATAATGTCGGAACTGGTAACGGAAACATTTTCTTCTCGTCCATTGTCATAATTGTAACCGCGGATATTTGCAGGTTTACCAACGCCAAAGTTTATTTTGTTTCTTCTTAATAAGTCTAATAAAGCACCAATTCGTTGTTCATCCTGAGTAGAAGATTTAATAATATATGACTTGTAATTTCCTATTCCCTTTGTTGCTGCATTTTGGAAGAAGTTTTGGTATTCGGTCATCAGTTTACCTGCGTTTTTAGAAGCTACTTCAATGGTACTCATACCAGTAGTAAAATGATGGATTGCCCTATCTGTGAGTGTTAAGGTATCGCCATCCTTGGTTAATGCACCCAAACCTCCTGAAGGACCGCCTGCTTGTTCATAGGTCATTCCAATAGAACCGTTATAGATAGGATATGTATCGCCATAAGAGGGATACAATAGATCAAATACTTCCTTTGTGAAGTATAACCAACCTTTTTCATCAAAATATTTTGCATGATTACGGCCAATTATGTTTTGGAAATCACGTTGCCAGGGAGTGATCACTTCGTGATAAGGTTGTGCCGCCGGGGCAAAATAATAAGGACTGTTCACGTTTTGCTCATGAAAATCAACATGCACCTCTGGCAACCAGTCATTGTATACTTTCATACGTTGCCGGGTTTCTATCTGCGTTTGCCATGCCCAGTCTCTGTTTAAATCGAAGTTGTAGTGGTTGGTTCTCCCACCCGGCCAAGGTTCTTTATGTTCCCTGGCATCTAAAGCCGGATTGTAATTTTTTCCAGCCACAGAAGTGTACCAGTTTACATAACGGTCTCTCCCATCCGGGTTCAAGCAAGGGTCTATAATTACTACGGTGTTTTTCAACCAAGTTTTTGTTTGTTGATTTGAGGGGTCGGCCAATGCATAAATGGTAAGCATAGAAGCTTCTGATGAAGAAGCTTCATTACCATGCACGTTATAACTTAACCAAACCACCACGGGCTCTGTTACAGACCCTTTATCAGTGCCTTCGAAACCTGCCAGTTTCAAATTATTGTTTCTAATAGCTTCGAGTCTGCTGATATTTTCGGAACTGGAAACATAAGCTACGATCAAGGGCCTCCCTTCGTATGTTTGTCCATATTCCTGCAGCTTTACCATACCTGGTGCGGTTGCTGCAACGTATTGAAAATAATCAACAATTTTCCAGTGTGGCGTGTACCGGGTTCCAATCTTATATCCCAGAAATTGTTCCGGGCTTTTTAACTGAGCCCAACTATAAAATGATATATAAAATAATATGAAGAAAAGTATACATCGTTTCATTTCGGAAAGATAATATGATCTACGTTTCTTAATTTACAAAATCTATTATTAATATTATATCTTATTATAGTATGGCAAGAATCCTGATTGTCATTTCCATATTCATTATCTGTTCCTGCTCAACACGTAAGTTTCCCGGACCTGAAAGCGTCAATTTCTATCAATATAGTTTTCAAAAAAGTGTCGTAGCCTCCCACGGAGCTGTGGTTTCTGCACACCCACTAGCTAGCCAGATTGGTGTAGAGATCATGAAGAAAGGAGGCAATGCAATAGACGCAGCCATAGCTACCCAATTGGCACTAGCTGTTGTATATCCCGGAGCTGGCAATATTGGAGGGGGTGGTTTTATGGTGGCTCATTTAGCAAATGGGAAACAAGTTGCACTTGATTTCAGGGAGAAAGCCCCTGCTTCGGCACACAGGAACATGTACCTGGATACGAACGGAAATGTAATCGCCAGTAAGAGCCTGAATGGCCATCTTTCCAGCGGCGTTCCGGGCACAATTGCGGGTTTGTTTGAAAGCATGCAATATGCAAAGCTTTCATTCAAAATATTGATACAACCGGCTATTGATTTGGCAGAGAAGGGTTTTGCAATAACTGAAAGAGAGGCAACTTCCCTTAATGAATTACAAAGTGATTTAAAGCAGTTTAATACTGTCCGCAGCGCTTTTCAAAAAGAATTACCGTGGAAAAAGGGAGATACCTTGATACAGAGGGAACTTGCGAATACTCTGATCAGAATCCGTGACCTTGGTGCTGCCGGATTTTACGAGGGCAAAACAGCCCTGTTGATTGTTGAAGAGATGAAACGAGGCGGCGGTATCATGACTTTAGATGATTTGAAAGGTTATAAAGCTAAATGGCGAACTCCTCACCAGTTTACTTACAAAGGTCACACGATTGTTTCTATGCCAATGCCAAGTAGTGGCGGTGTTTTGCTACACCAGATGATGAAAATGGTTGAAGATAAACCCTTACCGACGTTGGGATTTTTATCGCCCCTGGCAGTACAGTTAATGGTAGAATCTGAACGCAGGGCTTATGCAGACAGGGCTAAATATATGGGGGATCCCGACTTTTATCCTGTGCCAGTGGAGCAATTGACAAGTGAAAGCTATTTAAAAGAAAGAATGCATGATTTTGTAGCAGGTGTTGCTGGTAAAAGCGAGTCTATTGCACCTGGTACCATTAAAGAAAGTACCCAAACCACGCACATTAGTATTATAGACAGAGAAGGAAATGCAGTTTCCGTAACTACGACATTGAATAATTCTTATGGGAGCAAAACAGTAGTAGGTGGTGCAGGATTTCTCCTCAATGATGAAATGGATGATTTCAGTGCAAAGCCTGGTGTTCCTAACCTATATGGTGCTGTTGGAGGCGAAGCCAATGCTATAGAACCAGGCAAACGTATGCTTAGCTCAATGACACCAACCATCGTATTGAAAAATGGGGAACCATTTATTATAACAGGCACGCCAGGAGGAACAACAATTCCGACATCCGTATTCCAGACACTGGTGAATATTATAGATTTCAACTTATCAACCGAAGATGCTGTTAACAAGCCTAAGTTTCATCATCAATGGTTGCCTGATCTTGTTAGTGTTGAAGAAAGCTTTCCTTCCGAAGTTATATCGGCTTTGACCAGGATGGGTTATACAATCCAAAAGAGGGAAGCGATTGGTCGAGTGGAAACTATAAAGGTTCTTCCAGTGGGCAGATTTGAGGCTGTTGCTGATAATCGTGGGGATGACGCGGCGTATGGTTATTAGGGAATGAGGAATGGGGGAGAAAAGATGATAGATGGTAGATGATAGAAGGGAGTTTGAGGTTTGGAGTTTGAAGTTGGGGTTCAAAACTTGGAAGGTGGGGGTTGGTTTTGTACCTTTAGGCACAGTTCCATTGCCTCCGTTCTGGGCTTTGAAGGCGTTCTGCCTGCACGCTGTTTTCCCCTTATTTATGAGCATTTGCTCCATTCAGATCGAAGCATAGTCGAAAGATGGTCGAAGGATAGTCGAAGGATGGTCGAAGGATGGTCGAAGTAGCCTCGGCTTAAGTACGGCTAAAGTACGGCTGATGTACGGAGTTGGTACGGAGTAAGTAGGGAGTAGGCATCCAGTCAGCATGGAGTAGGAATGGGGTAGGTAGAGGGAATGGAGGGGCACTGTTGGAATACTCTAGGTATACTGATGGTATGCTTCAGGTATACTTAAGGTACGAAGGATGGATTCTGTTGAAGCGGACAAAGCGGTCATTTCCTGCCATTTTAGGCCAAAACGTCCACCAGGGTTTGGGGTGAGGGTAGGCAGCCCTAGCTTTAGGGGGTAAATGAATCAGCAAGATGAAACAGATCTACATTGATAACAGGGTCCGCCTGGTGGAGTTGGTGAATGGGCAATGGTCAATGGTGAATATGGGAGGGGTATATCTTTTGTAAATTATATTTATTACTTTAGGCGCTTATGAGAAATATTTACCTGAAAACTATAGTTACCAGTTTGTGTCTTTTTAGTGCTTTTGCATCATTTTCACAAGTGGAACTAGGCATCATCGGGGGGCCTCAAATTACATCTGCAAAATATAAAATCGAGGGAGAGGATCAACCCACTGATCATAAATATGGGGTTCAGGCCGGCTTAACCATGAAAGTTCCCTTTGAAAATAATTTATACTTTGCTCCAGCCTTTTATTACAGCCTCAAAGGCTATAAAGTCACTTTTAATAAAGGAGCTTTTCCTCCTTCTGATGAAGCTATCAATAATGATACAAAGATGCATACTGTTGAAACTGCAGCTTTGTTGCAATATGATCTATCCAAAAATCCAAATCACTTTTTTATTAAGGGTGGCTTTGCGGTGGATTTAATTATTAGTGGTAAGGAGCAGTTTGATGTACTCCCACGCGGAACCGTAAACCGGAATATGAAGTTTAGTTTTGGTGATTATGGTCGTATTACAGCATCTACCAACGTACATTTCGGTTATGAAACTAAAAGCGGCCTGATCATCTTTGCCCATTATGCACATGGTATCGGCAGTATGAACAATGCTGATTATGGACCAAGGATCTTTAACCGAATAGCAGGTATTTCTTTGGGGTATTTTTTGCGTAAAAATCCGAATGTACTGGATACAAAGGTGATCGATAAATAATCTGATCAAAAGGAATCCAATATAATGGATGTAATTGCAAGGTTGTTGTCAAAGATCAATCTTTAAGCGAGTTATCCTTCCTTTCAATCATTCTTTCTTCCCACTTATAAGGAACTTCTTCCGGGTGTTCCATTTGATGTAGCGGATCTTTCTTGCGGACCATTTTGATCGCTTGGATTATTGCGGTCAGCAAAAATATACCTCCTATAACCCAGTTTAAAATATTCTGATTGCTCGCAAGTTTATCAGCAATAAGTTTACCTCCGAATATAAAAACACAACTACCCAGTATGGTTCCTAATGCAATGCCAATGATATAAAAGTTATAGTGGCTGTTTCTAGGTAAAAGGATCTTTTTAGTAAACAAAACAGTGCTCCAGCCAAACCAGAAAGGTATTTGAACCGGATTAATAGCACTCATCAATAGTCCCAGCCAAAAGCGGTGCAGGGTGCTGCTCAGGATCACATTTTTCTTGACAGATGGATGTGCTGCTGCATAAAAGGAAGAAACTGCAAGTGCCAGTACAATCAACAGGGTAAGCCATTCCAGGATCATGAATAGCTTTTGCTGTTTGCGCACCCAGTCCATAGCGATCAATGAAAGCCTTACATATATTATTTCAACCAGCAGAGCTCCTGCAGCAAAGTTTGCAGCAGGAAAAATACCATCAGTGATAGAAATTTGCATTACGGCAACATTCAACGTTCCCAACGGCAAAGAACCTAGGAATGAGATGAACATCCCAGTAATCAGTATGCGAAACAGTTTAGCCATTCTTTTTTATATCAGGATTTTTGTATCCCATTCCTCCAGAATCTCAAAGTGTTTTTTGGATTGTTGCAAAAACTTCCAGCCTTTTAAAAAAGACCAATATGGTGTTCCATTCCGGTGGTTATATCGCGAAATCCTGAATAATACTTTCCAGTGCATGAGAATTTCTTTATAGGCCTGGAATAAGGAATAACCCATGTTGTAAACGTGGTTTGGCTCAGCTCCACTCCCATTAAATTCCAAAATGACGAAGTTTTTGCCCTGTTTCAAGTCTTCAATAGACTTACATTTAATATCATACCGCCCATAATAAAAGTTGGTATTCAAGCTTAATTCGTCGAAGATGAGGTGCAGATCTTCGTCAATTTCATGTTTTAGATTGACAAAACGGGCGCCACGGTTAAGATTAGCTGCATAGGTTAAGAAAAACCTCTCCCCTTTTGGCAAAACCATTTCCAGGTTGTCAGCATGTTTGATACGCATTTCTTCCAGGCGGTATTTAGCTTTGGGGTGTGCCTGTATCAGTTCAATTATTTTGCTTTTGCCGTCTCCAATGACCTCCATTAATTCTTTCTGTATAAAGCCAGTGATCACGCCCTTCTTTTGGTTGGGGTAGCGATAATAAAACACACTGATTTCCAAAGGGTACAATACCAGATCTTGAATTATATATTCGACCTGCATATTCTGGTGATAGTAAAGAAGAGCCTTTTCCTGGTCAACTTTCCGGAAGAGCAAACCTTTCATGCCCACATCAGGTTTTACGCAAAAGGGATATGTAAAACCGTGATCTGTTAATTTCTTTAAAAGGATTTCTTTTGGTTCTCCGGGTTGAATGTATATAGTTTTGGGATAGAGGTCTTTTGGCAATTGCTCGTACATTTCCTTTTTCCCTTCTCCTTCGAATCCTCCAAAAGTTATCGTTGGATTAGATGAACTGAAAAACCATACTGAGCCGGATCGAAGACAATACCAGATCCAAACAGGCGTAATAGCCAAATAGCGCAGCTTAAATGGCCACAATTCCCAGTTGACAAGTTTTTCCCAAATGCTCTTAACATTCATAAGGGCGGCAAAAATAGATAATTTGAATACTAAAATTATTATCTTAACAAAACGGGGAACTTATGATCTTCCTGACAAAATAAAATATAAACTGCATGCACATTAAAACTATGGCTGAAGCCTTTGCTGCCGGCGAATCGCCTGAAATCCTGTTTTGGGTAGGTTGTGCCGGTTCGTTTGATCAGAGGGCTCAGAGGATAACTAAAGCATTTGCCACCATTTTACATGCTACCGGGATTGATTTTGCTATACTTGGAAAAGAAGAAATGTGCACTGGCGATCCGGCCAGGAGGGCTGGTAATGAGTTTTTATTCCAGATGATGGCTTACCAGAACATCCAAATATTAAATAATTACAATGTAAAAAAGATAGTTACTGCTTGTCCGCACTGCTTTAATATCATCAAAAATGAATATCCTGAGTTGGGCGGTAATTATGAGGTCGTTCATCATACCACATTATTGCAACAGCTGATTGATGAAGGGAGGATCAAACTAAAAGAGGGCGGTACTTTTAAAGGACAGCGGATCACCTATCATGACAGTTGCTACCTTGGGCGGGGCAATGGTATTTATGAAGCTCCAAGGAAAGTATTGGAAGCTCTTGACGCTGAATTGGTTGAAATGAAGCGCTGTGGTAAAAATGGTTTTTGCTGTGGTGCCGGCGGTGCCCAGATGTTCAAGGAGGAAGAACCTGGAAAGATCCGCGTGAATTGGGAAAGGGCTAATGAAGCGATCAATACAGGTTCAACTATTGTGGCTTCAGCCTGCCCGTTTTGCAATACTATGCTTACGGATGGAGTGAAGGGCGCTGAAAAGGAGGAGACGGTGAAGGTGATGGATATTGCGGAGTTGGTGGAAAGGAGTCTTATGCCCCAGCACACCCCTGGTCCGCCTGAGGCGGAGAGGGACAGCGCTGCGTAGCCTTGGCTGTATAATAATATTCATTAAATATGAAGCCCTCACTATAATTGAGGGCTTTTTTTTATTTAATAGGTTTTGTGCGTGGATGCTCTCCGCCTAAGGCGGACTGGGGGTGTGGGCTGGGATGTGATTTGGAGAGTGGTTGGGGGATATTATCTTTGCAGCATGAACTTAGAATTTATTCAATTATTACCGGAAACATTTTCTCCTCATAGTCGTGTTTGGATATATCAAAGCAGCAGGTTATTTACTTTGTCGGAAGCTTTGGAAATAGAAGCACTGATCAATAAATTTTGTGGAGAGTGGCAATCGCATGGGGACTCAGTAAAGGCATATGGAAACCTTTTCTTTGGTCAATTTTTGGTATTGATGGCTGATGAAAGCCAGACAAGCGTTGGCGGATGTAGCACAGACAGTTCTATGCGCTTTGTCAAACAGTTAGGACAGCAATTTAAGGTTGATTTCTTTGATCGTAACGGGCTGGCTTTTGTGGTAAAAGACAAGGTTCAGGTACTTCCAATGAACCAACTTCAGTATGCATTTGAGAACAATTTTATTGATCCTGAAACTCTTTATTTTAATAATACTGTCCTTACCAAGGCTGAAATGGAATCTAACTGGATCATTCCTGTAAAGGCTTCGTGGATTGCTAAGAGGTTGAAGATGGAAGTGTAGGCACAGCCTCTCCACCCCGGTCTCCCCCCGGTCCGCCTGAGGCGGAGAGGGCAGCGCTACGCAGCCTTGGCGGTATAATAATATTCATAAAATATGAAGCCCTCTACTTATTAGGAAGTTGGGGGCCTTTCTTTTTAGGGGTTAGGTGTGTGGCTTTTTTGACCTTTTTACTAATGTTATAACTTAGGCTAAGCCTGTAGCTCCTGGATTGAGCAGCAGAGAAGCTCTCGACTGTAAAGTTCTTTCCATAGGTGAATGTGCGGTTTTGCTGCTGTGTAAATGGATCTATTGCATTCAACGTAACCGTCATTTTCTTATTCAGTAGCCTTGCTTGAAAGCCCAGGTTCATACTAAGGCTGCTTCGTACTTTTCCCTGAGGGTTGGCAAAACGGTTAAATGTAAAACTACCTGTAGTGGTATAGAGATCTTTCAGGGTATAATTAGCATTCATATTGGTGCTCAATGAGCCGCCGTCCCTGTAATTACGTTCCCTTTTATCATAATCGTTGTAGGTGTTATAAGTATAAGTGGCGCTCAGGTTTATCCTTGTTTTCTTAGCTAAGGTGTAGCCACTCCAAGTGCTGATTTCATATTCTTTACGCCCCGAGATGTTTTGCCATGTGATTTTTGTTTTTTCGTCATCCATCAGTACCCGGATCTGGCTGAAAATATCTTCAACAATGTTATATCCTAATCCCAGGTTGGCGTAGAATAATTTGTTTGACTTTCCAAATACGAGATCAAAATTGTGCGACAGGGAAGCCTCCAGGTCAGGATTCCCCATCCTGATATTATATGCATCAGAAAAGTCAATAGATGGATTTTGCTCATTAATGCCGGGACGCCGAATTGTGCGTCTATATGAAACAGTCATTGACAGGTCATTCACCCAGTTTCTATTGAAGTTGAAAAACGGCAGCAAACTCCAATATTGGTTTGAAGTGTCAGAATTGGTCCTGTACAATTCAAATAACGTATTGGTGGCTTCCAAGTTGGCTCCTGCTGATAAACTAAATCCAGGAGCAAAAACATGTTTCACGGATCCCCTGACATTTTTTATGAATTGATGGTACCGGAAATTATTCGATAAAGAATCCATGGACCGGAAGTTCATATCGTACCTGCCTTTCGAATTCGCGTCTACTATAATATGCGAATTGGAAACATTGTAATAAGAACCAAACGAAAGTGATGTTTTTTTGTTTTGTAAAGGCAGGTCATAACTTGCTCTTATATTATACCCGTTTGTTTGATTATCTGTGAACTGTTGTTGTGTAGAATCGTACCAAGGTGTTTGGTCCGGATAGAAATATTGCTGGTAAAAAATGCGGTCATTTTCGCTTGTGGAAGACAACAGATTTGTATACAATCTGAAGACATTACCCGGTTTCTTAGCCCGGAAAGTATAATTTATACTCAGATTGGGATTGTAATTATTTCCTGTAGTTGCATTATTTCTTTGGCTTAGCTTATACAATTGTTCAAAGCGATTAAAGTTCTGATAGCGCGTAAGATTACCATTATCCAGGCCATTCTGATTGTACTGCAGAACGAAGTTCAATGCATGCTGCTTATTGATCTCGTAATCGATATTAGCCCTAAGATTGGGACGGAAGTTTTTATTATTATAATTATTATTTGTATTCAGATGATTCACAGAATCTTTATAGGTATTTTCCCTGATGGAGTAACCGTTTCCTAAAGTGCGGTTATAACCTGCGCCTGCAGTTATATTAATGACTAATCCCTGTTTCCTATAATTATAATTACCATTGACTCCCGCCTCTCCTCTAGTTCCTGCATAAACTGTTACCCTACCAGAAACCCCTACCCTCCCTTTCCTGGTTACAATATTGATCACGCCTCCTTGTTCCGCCGCGTATTGAGGCGGAGGATTGGTCATCACTTCAATTTTTTCAATAGAACTCCCGGGCATAGATTCCAAAAGGTCCTGTAATTGTTGCAAATTCAGTTCAACCGGTTTATCATCTATCAGGATTTTTGGTTCTTTCCCCTTGACTGTAATATTTCCTGAAGGGTCTTTCGTAACCAGGGGGACATTGGTCAATAATTCTCCAGCATTGCTGGAAGCGCTCAAAGCAGATTCACCAACATTGTATGTGATATTTCCCTCCTTGCTTTCTATCAGGGGTTTTTCAGCGTAAACGACCACTTCTTTCAAACCCTGGGCTGCTCCGCCAGCCTTCAATTCAAGATCATTCAGATTAAAGTCGTAGCGCTCTTCGCGAAAGAAAATACTATCGATAAATAAAGGTGCAAATCCAACATGGCTTATCCGCAATTGATAGCGTCCAAACTGAATATTACCGAAAGAAAACTCCCCTTCCTTATCAGAAGTTGTTGATCTTATCACGGAACTATCTTTCAATAAAACCAATTGAGCAGTAGCGCCAGCAATGGCTTTTTTCTTTTCATCAACAATATTCCCAGTTAAAATACCTGTTTGGGCTTTGACTAAAAAAGTGCTGAGCAATAAGATTAAAAGTACGGAACACCTCATCAGTATCAAAGGTAACTGATGAGATCAAGAAAACATAAAACACAGGGTTATAAGGCATTAGGTGATCAGAATTGATTTTTGAGTTGTGGAATCAAATACTTCTTAAAATCTGCCATCCTGTCACAGTCCTAAGTTGAATTGGTTATCTTTGCAGCCAATTTTTTAGATTTTATGTTGGAAATAGCTACCAAAGTGCATGATGAAGCCCGTCAGGGCGAGGCTTTTGCGCCTTTTGCCAATGACCCCAATAAATACCAGCGTCGTTTTTATATAGAAAGCTATGGGTGCCAGATGAATTTTAGTGATAGTGAAATTGTTGCTTCCATTTTGAATGGAGAAGGATTTGGCGCCACCCGCAATTTTGAAGATGCAGATCTCATATTATTAAATACCTGCTCTATCAGGGAAAAGGCGGAACAAACTGTTCGTAAACGTCTTACTGAATTTAAAAAGCTGAAGCAGAGCCGCCCCTCCCTTTTGATCGGTGTACTTGGGTGCATGGCTGAGCGCCTGAAATCTAAATTCCTGGAAGAAGAAAAGCTGGTGGATATTGTTGTCGGCCCAGATGCATACAGGGCTTTACCACAGCTTATTACAGAAGCTGATGGCGGACAAAAAGCTGTAAATGTATTACTGAGCAGGGAAGAAACCTATGCCGATATTTCTCCTGTACGTTTAAACAGTAATGGGATTACTGCATTTGTTAGTATCATGCGCGGCTGTAATAACATGTGTACTTTTTGTGTGGTTCCATTTACCAGAGGAAGGGAAAGAAGCCGTGACCATCAAAGTATCCTAAAAGAATGTGCAGAGCTTTTTGAAGCCGGTTATAAAGAGGTAACCCTATTAGGCCAGAATGTTGACAGCTATTATTATAGTTCAGAAGGCAGTCAGCCTGTAACCTTTGCGCAACTTTTGGAAATGGTGGCATTGATCTCACCAGACCTGCGTGTGCGCTTCTCGACCTCACATCCGAAAGATATTACTGATGATGTTTTGCATACTATGGCCAAACATGAGAACATTTGCAAATACATTCATTTGCCTTTACAAAGTGGATCTACCCGCGTTTTACAACTGATGAACCGCAGTTATAGTCGTGAGTGGTATAAGGCTAAAGTGGAAAGGATCCGTGAGCTCATGCCTGATTGTGGCATCTCATCCGATATCATTGCTGGATTTTGTACAGAAACTGAAGAAGACCACCAGGACACCTTAAACCTGATGGAGTTTTCCCAGTATGACATGAGTTATATGTTTTTCTATAGTGAACGGCCAGGTACACTCGCGCAGCGCCGCTATGCTGATGATGTTCCTGAGGAGGTGAAAAAGCGCCGTTTGCAAGAAATTGTAGAAATGCAGAATGGCTTATCATTAAAGAGTAACCAGAATGATCTTGGTAAGACTTTCAAGGTGTTGATTGAAGGCACTTCTAAACGCAGTGAGCTGCATTGGATGGGCCGCAGCAGCCAGAACAAAGTGATTGTTTTTGCGAAGGAATCTTATGATTTAAAACCAGGAGACTATGTTCATGTAAAAGTGAACGATTGTACCCAAGCCACTTTACTGGGCGAAATAGTGGTTAACTAATCGTTATTTTCAATTCAGACGAAATCAAGTATTAAACGAAATCACAGAATGACAGATATCCAAAGCATTAAAAACAGGTTTGGCATTATAGGCAATTCGCCAGCACTTAATTACGCTTTACAGGTGGCGGTACAGGTGGCAAATACAGATCTGACTGTACTCATTGTAGGTGAAAGTGGTGTCGGCAAGGAAGCTTTTTCACATATCATACATACGCTTTCTGCACGAAAGCATAATCCTTTTATTGCTGTAAACTGTGGGGCTATTCCTGAAGGGACTATAGATTCGGAGTTATTTGGACATGAGAAGGGTTCATTTACAGGAGCTGTTGACAGCCGGAAAGGTTACTTTGAAACCGTGAACGGTGGAACAATTTTCCTGGATGAAATTGGGGAAATGCCATTAGGCACCCAGGCACGCCTTCTTCGTGTATTGGAATCAGGAGAGTTCATACGAGTCGGTTCATCTAAAGTTCAAAAAACTGATGTGCGGGTAATTACTGCAACTAATAAAGATCTATTACAACTTGTAGAACACAACAAGTTTCGCGAAGATCTTTATTACCGATTGAATACGGTGCCCATTCGAGTTCCGGCTTTGCGGGACAGAAAGGAAGACATCATAACACTCTTCAGGAAATTTGCTGTTGATTTTGCTGAGCGCTACCGAACTACCCCCATTCAACTGGATGAGGTGGCCAAGAATAAGTTGATCAATTATCCCTGGCCTGGTAATGTGCGGGAATTAAAAAATATAGCAGAACAGATTTCTGTTTTAGCTACAGACAGGCACGTTAATGGAAGAGAGTTAGATAGGTTTTTACCTATCATTAATAATCCAAACCGCTTACCCATCCTGGCTCACCAGAATGGAGGAGGGCAGCAACACGAGTTTGCTAACGAAAGAGAAATTTTGTATAAACTCTTTTTTGATATGAAAAAGGACGTAACGGAATTGAAGCGTCTTTTCGTTGAAGTGATGCAAAACCCTTCACTGGCGCATCAGAATCCGTCTATTCTCAATGAGATCAAAGAACTGCACCAGTCGCAAGAACATATGCAACCGGTATTGGTGCATCAACCTGTAGCGTCACAGGCTCAGCAGCCTTTAATCATGCATAAAGAAGATATACAAGAGCATGAAGAAGTAGAAGAAAGCCTGAATATTATGGACAAAGAAAAGGAGTTGATCATTAAGGCCTTGAAGAAGCATAAAGGCAAAAGAAAAGATGCGGCATCTGATTTAGGAATCAGTGAGCGTACTTTATACCGGAAGCTAAAAGAATATGATATAGACGAGTGAGGCTGTTGATTTTCAGGATTTAAGGAAATTAAAAAGGAAATCAAATAAGTGGCTTACTTAGTTGTATAAAATAAATTTAGAGTCATAAATAATTTATGGTAAAATAATGAAAAGACGTTTTGGGATTTCTGCATTCATCGTATTCATTAGTTTTATTTTCATCAATACCGTTTTTTCTCCGGGATGTGGTGTATACAGTTTTGCTGATGTATCTATACCTGACAGTATTAAAACAGTACGTGTCAATTTTATTGAAAATAAGGCCCGGTATGTTAATCCTCAACTAAGTCCACAGCTGACGGACAAATTACGGCAGAAGATCTTAAGTCAAACCCGGCTGACACAAACCAATAATGATAATGCACATTTAGATATAAGTGCGGAGGTGAGAGATTATTCAATTAGTACTTCCGGTATTTCTGAAAGTCAAACCCAAATGAACCGCCTAACTGTTGGTGTGCATCTGACTGTAAACAATCGATTAAGCAATACAACAGAAGAATATGATGTAAGCCGGAGTTTTGAATTTAATGCCAATCTTTCGTTACAGGCGGCTGAACGTCAGTTACTTGATGAAATGGTGCGTAGCCTTACAGATGATATGTTTAACCGAATGTTTTCCAACTGGTAAAGGTTTATTATACTCCATTGTAGTTAATACATAATTTCAAAGCTCAATTTCAGATATGAAGGTTTTTAAGTTCGGAGGAGCATCAGTAGATTCAGTTGAACGGATTCGCAATCTTAAAAGAATTCTGCAGTCTTATTCTCACGACAAAATCTTGGTGGTTGTATCAGCTATTGGAAAAACCACCAATGCCTTAGAGGAAGTCGTTAATGCGTTTTATAGCAAGGAAAAGCAGTTAGCTCTTGAATTATTTGATGCTATAAAGCAAAAGCATTTACAAATTGCAGAAGAATTATCAAGTCAACCTATAGATCAACTAACAGATTTGTTTACTGAAGTGGAATGGTTACTTCACGATAAGCCTGTAAGAGAGTACGACTATTATTACGACCAGGTTGTATGCATAGGGGAACTGCTTTCCACTAGCATTATCAGTAACTTTTTAAATGTTTCAGGTATTCATAATAAATGGGTAGACGTCAGGGATATTATCAGAACAGACGATAATTTCCGTGATGCCAGGATTGATTGGAATTATACCAATGCAAGGGTCCAGAATGCCATAGTCCCCTTTTTTAATGATTATAATATAGTCATTACACAAGGTTTTATAGGATCGACCGGTGAAAATGAAAGCACAACATTAGGCCGGGAGGGCAGTGATTATACGGCTGCTGTTTTTGCCAACTTACTGGCTTGCAGGAGCCAAACCATTTGGAAAGATGTCCAGGGGGTTTTGAATGCTGATCCTAAACTATATACCAAGGCGGAATGGATCAAAGAGTTGAATTATAAAGAAGTGATCGAGATGGCTTATTACGGAGCCCAGGTCATTCACCCTAAAACTATAAAGCCCTTACAGAATAAGGGAATTCCTCTTTATGTCAGGTCATTTCTCCAACCCGAGTCAGAGGGCACTGTGATTCACGACCGTAACGTGAACCACTTACCTCCTATTATAGTATATAAGAAAAACCAGGTTCTGATAGAATTAAGTTCGAAAGATTATTCTTTTGTAAGTGAAGGACTGAACACTGAAGTTGAGGAGTTGTTTCAGCAGTTCAAGTTCAAACCGAACTTAACTCAGATAGCGGCCATAAGCATGCTTTATGTTGTAGATGACCGTCAAAATAAAATTGAACCATTTGTATTCAAGGCTGCTGAGCAATTTGATGTAAAAGTCACTAAAGGGTTAACCTTGCTTACCATAAGGCATTATTCAGAAAATATACTTCAAGAACTTATTGAGGGAAAAGTGTTGTTGCAACAGCAGACACCGGAAACGGCACAAGTACTGATGCAACTATAAACCTTTTAATAAATGCAAAGCCCCGGCGGATGAGCAATCAGCGCGGGGCTTTATTTATATATTATATGAATTCAATTATTCAATTGCAAAACCCTGTCTTATTCTCTTAGCAACAGGTTTATCGTTCAGAACAGCAGGTTTCCATTGGGGCATGCGTTCTAAAACAGTAATCAATTCGTCATCAAATTCCTCGTTAACGCCTTTAACCATCTTAAAGTTGGTTGGTGTTCCATCTGTATCAACAATAAACTCTACGACTACATAAGCCTTCTTTTTTCCATCGGGCAGCGATTTTACCAGGGCATTTCCCATTTCTTCCAAATATTTTAAGAAGTAGTTACCACCACCAGGAAACTCAGGCCATTTATGCACAGCTTCTGCTATATTGGAGACGTCTCTTACACGATGAGGTACCGGCTCCCTTTTGGGCGTCGGTACAGGGGCAGGTTTAACTACCAGCCCATCATACACATAATCTCCGTGAATATTAGTCATGATTATTGGAAGCTGATGTGTCAATTCAAAGTGCTCGTAGACATTTTTCAGATTTTCTGTAAACTGTTTCAATTGGCTATCTGTTTTTGTCAGGGTAGCCAAGTAATCAGCACTTCTTTTTTTATTGTACCTAATTGGAAAAATGTGTACAGGGATGAAATCCTGTCCATTGCTTTTGGCATGAGCGGCAAGGATGTAAATTTCTTCGATCTGCTGATCATTTACTGGGATGCAGCCCACAGTAACACAACTCCCATGAATGTATATATCGCCTCCCGGGCGGTATAAATCGCTCAATACTTTGTCTGAAGGATTGGGGTAATTCACCTTCAGCGATAAGTTGTAAGTGCTTTTCGGGTTAAACTCATTGATATAGTAAAATCCTTCAGGTACCTGATAATCACCTTCCATTCTTTTTGGTCCTAATGAACCTGCCAATGCGCAGACTTTATAGGTTTTAAATAATTGGTATGGATCCTTGCGGTCATTCTTTACCCAAATTTCCAGTTCACTATCATACTTAAATGAACGTACGTACACATATTTGGCTGGCCATTCCAGTTTTTTGGCCGCGAATTGCTTTTGCAAAGTATCTTCTTTACGTTTCAGAGCGTCGCCCGGGCGGGGTAACGTGCGCTGAAAATCAATAAAGGATAAAGGCGCAGTACGGCTTACGGCACTGGCACCCTGGCTTATTGCACTAGCTCCCTGGCCAAAAGCAAAATAAGATTCAACAACTACAAAAAGGAGTATAACTATTCGTTTCATATCAATTTCTTACCCTCTAAACAACCGGCAATTTCGGTAACAAAATTCAAACAAATTATGAAATTGCCCGATTATTAAAGGATTAACATGAATTTTAACCAGGTACATGCGATCTTACAAATTTCCCCTGGCCTCCTGTTCCCTTTCCAAAGCTTCAAACAAGGCTTTAAAGTTTCCCTTACCAAAACTTTTTGCACCTTTTCGCTGGATGATTTCAAAAAATAGTGTAGGCCGGTCTTGTACGGGCTTGGAAAATAACTGAAGCAAATAGCCTTCCTCATCCCTGTCAACCAAGATGCCGTGTTCCTTGAGGGGTTCCAGGTCTTCATCTATCTTTCCCACCCTATCTAAAAGGTTATCATAGTAAGTTTGAGGCACACGGAGGAATTCAACTCCCCGGGATCTCAAGTGTGAAACTGTGTGAACAATATCATTGGTAGCCAGGGCTACATGCTGCACGCCTTCGCCGTTATAAAATTCCAGGTATTCTTCAACCTGTGATTTCTTTTTTCCTTCTGCGGGCTCATTAATTGGAAATTTCACATAACCATTACCGCTACTCATCACTTTACTCATCAGAGCAGAATATTCAGTGGAAATGTCTTTATCATCGAACGAAAGGATGTTTTTAAAGCCCATAACATCCTCATAGAATTTTACCCATTGATTCATCCGATTCCATCCAACATTCCCTACGCAGTGGTCTACATAGAGTAAGCCTGTCGGCTCGGGTTTGAAGTATTCATTTTCCCATTTTCTAAATCCTGGCATGAATGGTCCATTATAATTCTTACGTTCAATAAAGAGATGGACGGTATCTCCATAAGTGTGGATGCCACTAGTCACTACCTCGCCCCAATCATCGGTCATTCTCTGAGGTTTCTGAAAACTTTTAGCGCCCCGCTTTGTGGTTTGCATCCAGGCATCAGAAGCATCCTGAACCCTCAAAGCAAGGAACTTAACACCATCGCCGTGTTTATATATATGATCTGCAATTTCATTTTCGAAGCGTAAAGGCGTTGTTAACACGAAAGTCAGTTTATTCTGACGCAGTACGTAGCTGACTTTTTCCCTTACCCCTGTTTCAGGACCCGCATAAGCAATCGCCTGAAATCCAAAAGCAGTCATATAATAATGAGCTGCCTGCTTTGCATTGCCCACATAAAATTCTACAAAATCAGTTCCTTCTAAAGGGAGGAAGTCTGTTTGCGTTGTACTGTCTTGTTTTGGACTGGCAAGTGTAGACATAATGATTATTTGAAGAGGTTATCAATTTATGTACAAAAAGTATGCTGTTTCAAACAAGAAATCAAGAATGAAAACCTTAGTTCCTGCTATTATAAATAAATTATTTGAATCATAAGACACATAATCAACAAATCCGGTTTTCTTCTTATTAGTTCCTAGTTCTTACTTCGTAATTCGTACTTACTTTTGTCTGATGCAAAAAGTAGGAATTTTAGGCGGCGGACAATTAGGCAGGATGTTGTTACAGGCTGCAGCTAACTATCCTGTTGAAACACATGTTTTGGAAAATGACGATAACTGCCCAGCAGCGCACCTATGCAGGCATTTTATCAAAGGTGACATCCGTGATTTTGACACGGTATATAATTTCGGTAAGAACCTGAATGCCATTACCATCGAGATTGAGAATGTGAATGTGGAAGCTTTAGAAAAGTTAGAGCAAGAGGGTGTACAGGTATTTCCAAAGCCTTCGGTTTTGCGCACCATTAAAAATAAAGTGTTGCAAAAACAATACTACCATGAACATGGTATTCCAACTGCTGAGTTCACTATCCTGCAATCCAACCAGGAAATATTTGATTGGGCACACCTTCTACCGGGTGTACAGAAGTTGGCGACTGGAGGTTATGACGGGAAGGGCGTACAAATTATAGAAGATCTTTCCTCTTCACATTTTGGATTTGATGAACACAGTGTATTGGAGAAAAAAATCAAGATCAAGAAGGAAGTAGCACTTATGATCGCAGTAGGACAGGATGGAAAAACAGCATTGTATCCACCTGTTGAGATGTTATTCAATAAAGACCTGAATTTGCTTGATTTTCAAATTTGTCCTGCAGACATTGGAAAAGAGGTTTGGTGGAAAGCTGAAGCGATTTCCCTATCCGTAGTACGCAATTTTAATTCTCCAGGATTGTTTGCTGTTGAATTGTTTGTTGATGAGAACAATGAAGTATTTGTAAACGAAACAGCTCCCCGTGTTCATAACAGCGGCCACCACACTATTGAAGCCCATTATTCATCTCAATTTGACATGCTCTGGCGTATCATTTTAGGTTATCCACTAGGAAACACAAAGTATATTCTACCTTCTGCTATTATTAATCTTATCGGAAGTGACAATCATTCCGGTGAGCCTTATTATAATGGTTTGGAAGAGGTGCTTAGTATTGATAATGCCTTTCTGCATTTATATGGCAAACAGCAAACGAAGCCAGGCAGAAAAATGGGACACGTTACTGTATTGAGTTCAGAAAGAGCCGATCTCATTTATAAAGCCAATAAAATTAAACAAGCACTTACCGTGATCACCAAAGAATGATGTAAGTGGCAAAAATTAAATGAAGCTTCCGAAGAAGCTTCATTTGTTTTTGGAGTTAAGATGTCGGTACAGATTAAGAGACTTTCTGGTAAGCTTCTTTGCGTTGCAGTACTTTTTCTACGGCACCTACGATGTGTTCGGCATCCAGGCCGTACTTCTTCATCAGCTGGGCTGGTGTGCCACTCTCCCCAAAGCTGTCATTGACCGCTACATATTCCATCGGCAC
>NZ_JAOTIF010000036.1 GCF_025628885.1 Paraflavisolibacter caeni
ATAGCCATTGCCATTAAAACGGGAATATATGATCCTTCCATAACAGGAGTATCCTTGCAAGAGGCTAAAGATAAGACTATCCAATTGGTCCGGTCAGTGGCTTATGATCATAAAGCTAATGGTACTCGTAAGGTTTGGGGGGGCGATTGGCAGGCGGCTCTTTGGGCTTATTTTGCTGGATATTCAGCCTGGCTTTTATGGGACGATTTTTCACCGAAAGATCAAACCAATATCTTACAAATGATTGTTGCAGAAGCAGATCGTTTTCTTTCAACAGTCCCACTTTATTATAAAGACAGTACAGGGAAAACACTTTTCCCGGGTGATTCTAAAATTGAAGAGGATGCCTGGAATGCTGAATTAATGTACCTGGCAGCGGTAATGTTACCAAGCCATCCCCATTCAAATAAATGGTTAAATAAGGCTGTTGCATATATGATAGCAGCCACTTCCCTGCCTTCTGATTTGCATAACTCAAAAATTATACATGGACAGCCCGTTAGCAGTTGGGTGCAAGGCTATAATTTAGAGGAACCAGGTATTGTCATCAATCATGGGATCATTCATCCGCTTTACAACGCACTTACTTCGGTGATCAATGCTCCGATCGTATTTTCATTGGCTGGAAAAGTAACACCAGAAGCAGCACGCTTTAATCTTGATAAAATTTACTATGCGGTAACTGCCCACCGGTTCTCCTCCCCTCCTTATAAAGCTCCGGGCGGTACGATGTACCGGGAAGGAACTGCTGACGTTTATTATCCTGAAGGCTCTGATTGGGGCCTTGGTATTTATGACGCTTTTGCTAACCTGGATATCGCTGCTTTTACCAATGATTGGGATCGTCTTGCGCAAAACCATAAAGGGAAATATTGGGCAAAACTGCATGTTGATAAAGTGCTGGCTCAACAAAAACGTTTTGCTGACAGACATACCTATACCGGTAACGATGAAAACAGTTATCCGGGCAGAGAAGAAGCTATTGCCTCCCGGATGGGATCGGCATGGATGACTATCTGGTTAGAGCAACAGGCGCCTGCAGTTTACGATAATCAACCCATTTCTAAATGACGGGGAAACCAGGAGGATGCCTGTATGGTCATAAATGGTATCAATGAAAGAACATAATAAATCAATCTAATGAATAAACAAGTATCATTAATTTTCATTCTCTTTATTGTTTGTACGGCTCATGCCCAACTACCGGGATTACGTGCCGACAGTATCTATTATCAAATGAAAAAGGTAGCTGACTGGCAATGGACAAGCTTAGAAACCGAAGGTTGGAAAAATCCGAAAAAAGATTGGACCAGTGGTGCTATGTATGCAGGCATGATGGCCTGGGGTAAAGTTGCCAATGATGAAACCTATTATAAAAAGCTTATACAGGTAGGAGAAGATAATAAATGGCAGATAGGTAAGTATCGCCAATTTGCTGATGATTATTGTGTGGGGCAGCTATATTCCCAGCTTTATACTATTTATAAAGACCCAAAATATATTGAAGATTTTAGGTCTCTTGCAGATAGCATAGTTATATTGCCTCATACAGAGAGCCTCAAATGGGAAAAGGGCATTTATACGCGTGAATGGGCGTGGTGCGATGCCTTATTTATGGGGCCTCCTGCTTTAGGTTACTTGACTGAAGCTACAGGAGATATGAAGTATTTGGATTGTACATCAAAACTGTGGTGGAAATCTACCGAGTACCTATATGACAAGGACGAACATTTGTACTATAGAGACAGCCGTTATTTCGATAAAAAAGAGAAAAATGGAGCAAAAGTGTTTTGGAGCCGTGGTAATGGCTGGGTAATGGGAGGATTAGTGAGGGTATTGTCTGTAATGCCTAATAATCATCCGGATAGAGAGCGTTTTATCCAGCTTTTCAAGGATATGTCGGCAAAAATAGCCAGCATACAGCAGGCTGATGGTAGTTGGCATGCCAGTTTATTAGATCCGGCTTCTTACCCTATAAAAGAAACCAGTGGTACAGGATTTTTTTGCTACGCTTTAGCATGGGGTATTAACCAAGGTATTTTACCATATAAAAAATACTTAGCGGTTGTTAACAAAGCATGGAATGCCCTAACGACCTCTGTACATCCTGATGGGAAACTTGGGTATGTACAGCCTCAGGGGGCTGCTCCTGATAAAGTAAGTTATGATGCTACAGATGTTTATGGAGTAGGGGCATTTTTATTGGCTGGCTCTGAAATGTTGCGTATGGTCATCGATCAGGAAAAAAACACAGGCATGGTGGAAATTGTTAACGCTACTGCTTCTGAAAAGAACGAAAAAGTAACAGTGCAATGGGCTTCAATAAGATCCCAAATCAAGAATGCAAAAGCAAAACGTATTGCTGTTGAAGATGCCATCACAGGACAAGCAGTTCCATTCGAATATGTTTATGACAGCCAAAATAAACCGGTATCAATTGAATTTCAAACATCATTAACTCCCGGCGGAAGTAAGATCTTCAAGATTAAAAAAAGCTAACGCGAGTTCAAATTTTTTGTAGTTAATTATTAATGCATTATGGCATCTATAAGAAAAATAAGCCTGGGTGTTTTGATCGGATTGCTTAGTATTAGCAATGTTGCAGTATATGCCCAAAAAGAGAAAAAAGCTAAATCTGTTGTACCTGCTACCACAACAGGACTTCAGAATCGTGAGTATTGGTGTGATTTGTTGTATAAAATAGCCTCGCCTGTAATATTCAATTTGGCGAATAGTACATTAAAACAAAATATGCCAGTAGAAGTGCCTCCGGGACAGAAACAGGACTTTTTTAAAAAGGTAACCTATTTGGAAGCTGTAGGCCGAACAATGGCAGGAGTAGCTCCGTGGCTGGCATTGCCGGATGATGTTACTAAAGAAGGGAAAATGCGTAAAGAATTACGTACAGCCTTGCTAAAGGGCATTGCCAATGCTGTTGATCCTAATAATCCTGATTATTTGAATTTCAGAACAGAGAGCCAGCCAATAGTAGATGCTGCTTATATGGCTCAGGCCTTTTTAAGAGCTCCCAAAGCACTATGGGAGCCTTTGGATAGCCTTACAAAGAAAAGAATTGCACAAGAGTTTAAAGCCCTTCGTACCAGAACCGGTGCGTATAACAATTGGTTATTGTTTGCCGGAATCAACGAAGCTTTTTTAATGACTATTGGAGAGCAGGCGGATCCCGTACGTATTGAATTTGCTCGCCGTAAAATTTTAGAATGGTATCAGGGTGATGGCTGGTACAGCGATGGTCCGAGTTTAAGTATCGACTATTATAACTCATACGTGATTCACCCAATGCTGGTTGACTTTTTCAAAGTATTGACTGATAAAAGAAGGCTTAATGTTGAGGAGTATGATAAGGCGGTGAAGCGTATGGTTCGTTATTCCGAATTTTCAGAACGCATCATTTCTCCCGAAGGAACTTATCCTCCTATGGGACGTTCAGTTACCTATCGCACTGCAGCATTTCAGGCTTTAGGGCAAGTAGCACTGATGGAAAAATTACCGGAACAGATAGAGCCTGCACAGGTACGTTGCGCCCTGACTGCAGTGATGCACCGCATGTACGATCAAGGCCAAAACTTTGATCGTAATGGTTGGCTGATATTGGGTTTCTGTGGTTCGCAACCAATGATTGCTGATGGTTATACTTCTACGGGAAGTTTATATATGGCCACCTTAGGCTTTTTACCATTAGGCTTGCCCGCAGATAATAAATTCTGGACAGATCCGGCTACTGATTGGACTTCTAAAAAAGCATGGAATGGTCAGCCGTTTAAAAAGGATTATCATGTTGATTATTAATAACAGCTTGGGGACAAGGTGTTTACGATACAGATGCCTGCAGTTTATGATAATAGTCCCATTTCTAAATGGCCGGGAAACCAGGAGGAAGCCTGTATTGTCATGAAAAAACGGGAGGCAAAGGTGAAAGTTGAAACGTCAAAGGTGAAATAATATACCATCAAATTGCAAATGGTATCAATCAAAGGACATAATAAATCAATCTAATGCATGGAATTAGAGCTGAAGTAATGACAGAGGGTGTTAAAAAGAGAAGGGGCTAGAAAGCCCCTTCTCTTTTTTCAAACTATAATTAACACATGAGACGCTATTGTTTTCTCTGTCATTTGCCTTGACGCAAAAGGACCAATAAATCATTTCAGAATTGAAATATGAGGAGGGACTATTATAACAAGCCCTGATCATAAAAGAGAAGGGGCTAGAAAGCCCCTTCGTTTTTTTAATCAATCTAAAATTGCCATATAAGAAAAAATTATTGTAGCGGATCGAAAGTACCACCCCACTCTTTATTTTGTGGTAATTGGTCTGGTTCTGTTGACATCTGAGCTGGATTCAATGCATTGAACCAATGATTCAGGTCATAATTGTAACTATAACCAGCGCCATCCAAATTGCTAACATAAGTAAACTTAAAATTAGCTCTTACCGCAGGCTCCATGATGGTTTGTGTTTTTCCAGGTAACGGAGCTCCTTCTTTCAAAGTCAAGATCAACAGCTTCCGTGTGCCTTGTGCATTTAACACATCATATCTTTTCCATCTTCTTAAATCACCCAGACGGAAATTTTCATATGCTAATTCAACCTGGCGCTCTTTCATAATCGCTGTTCTGAACTCAGCTTGCGTTGAAGCTGTAATACCATAGTTGCCATTTGCACCTGCTATGATATTGGCACGTTTGCGAATGTCTTTCAACACTTGCAACACTTCAGCACCTTTACCCACTTCATTGGCGCATTCGCCATAGTTCAGGTACAGTTCAGCATAACGCATAGGCACCCACCACATTGTATTTCCATTTACACCAGTCGCTGACTGAGGACCTGTTTGCGTTGTATCAATTCTTCTATATCTGAAAGAAGAGTAATTGGTTGTGGAAGCACCTGCAGGATAAATTACCCGGTTGATATTGGAATCTGTTCTAATTCCTCCATTTTTCATTGCCCAAGCCATCCAATATGTTGACCTGGTGGTCTCTCCAATAAATATATCCGGTGTGGGATAAACGGTTCCGCCGCTATATATTGTTGCATAAAAGCGATCGTCACGATTGGCATAGAAATCGGTCATGAACTGATCGAAGTTTGACGTATCGGAAAGCTGTAAAAAGCTTCCGTCTTTTTTTGGATAAGCCATTAAGAGAGACAACTGAGGCATATTATTATCAGTCGCATTATTGGTAAACGGTATTGGTCGCACGTTATTGAAAGGGACATAGCCGTTCGCCTTACTAAAATCATACTGACGCACCATAATCTGCTCTTTGTTCCTATTGTACCAAATAGAACGGAAGTTATCCACCAACCCGTTACCGGCAGCAGTAGCGGCATCAACGGCAGCTTTTGTTGCGTTGTAAGCATTTTGCCACCTGGTCTGATCGTTGTTTGGATTGAACACCGGGCTTGCCCACCACATCAGGATGCGGCCTTTCAAACCTAAAGCGGCCACCTTGGTGATCCTGCCGTAATCAGCGCCTGTATAGGAACCCGGCAACAGTGATGCTGCACTGTCCAGATCTTTTACCATTTGCGCAATACATTCAGATGTTTTTGCGCGCGGCACCTTTAAGCTACTAAAATTGGTAGCATCCTGTGTATGCAAAATCAAAGGCACTCCACCAATTGCATTTACCATATTCCAATATGTCCATGCGCGCCAGAACTTGGCTTCGCCCTGATAACGGGCATTTACCGCAGGATCCAATACAGTTGCCGGAACTGTGGCTAACTGATCCAAGAAAAAGTTAGATTTATCAATAACGGTATAATTCATTGACGTATTCGTCTGATCAACTGATATTATACCTCTTGAAAAAGCTGTCATGCTTGTAGGCGAGTTATATGCCTCGTCGGTGTTGTTGCCACTGGAAAGATCCCAACCCGGCATTGCTATACCATAAATGTCAGTCAGGTATGCTTTAATCATATTAGCATCCTTCCATACGTTATCAGGGCTAATTGAGTTTGGATCCTTGTAATCCAATCCTTTCTTGCAAGCTGATGCCATCGCCAGCAAACAGAGGATGAGTATATATTTATTTGATATTCTTTTCATAATACACTTTGTTTTCACTTGAAATATTAGAAGGAAACATTAAATCCAGCATTAAATGATTTAATGATCGGGAATGCTACGCCATTACCCAATTCAGGATCGTAGTACTTCTTATTGAACTTGCTGATCACGAATAAGTTGGCTCCGGATGCATAGAACCTGATGTTTTGAACGCCCAGTTTACTATACAGATTTCTTGGAATGCTGTAACCAAGATTCAGGAATTTCAAGCGTAAGAAACTGGAATTTGCATACCAGAAATTACTGCCGGCGGTGTTCATACCATATTGAGGGCTATTGTATGCCCAAATTCTACCAGGTAACGTCGCATTTGGCGTTTCCGGAGTCCAGCTGTCGGTAGCCCAATTTTTCCAAACACGGTTCCAATCTACACCACCAGTCAAATCGCCGTACGATTTCCATTGTCCTAAACTTCCACTAAAATTAGCCGACAGGCTCAGACCTTTCCACTCAGCTGACAAGTTCCATCCCATAACCAATGGGTTATTTCTATCCTTAAGAACTGATTGATCCCAGCTATCAATGATACCGTCAGGTTTGCTATTAGGTCCACTCAAATCTTTATATACAAAGTTTCCAGCCTTAGGCACCGATCCAAATGCTTTATAAGTAGGATTCGCCTGCATGAAAGCATCTACCTCAGCCTGTGATCTTAACATTTTATCAACTGTATAACCAGCGATGTAATTATTATAACGACCAGTTCTTCTTTGCCAGTCATAAGTAGGGGCTTCATCTATCGTTTCAAATTTTGCACTACCGAAAGAAGCGACCAGGTTGGTATTGAAATTAACATTACCAAATTTATCGTTATAACCTAAGGTAGCCTCATATCCCTGCGCTTTCATTTTACCATAATTTACCGAAGGCAAAGCCGGGCTAAATGTAGGCGGTTTGGTAAAGTTTCTTGCCCCTAAGATGTCATAGGTATTGGTAGACCAATACTCCAAGGTTGCATTGAAATGTTTTAAGAAATTAACATCAACGCCAATGTTCTTATTGAGCGATTTTTCCCAAGTAAGATCAGGGTTCACAATCGCACCATATTGAAGACCTGCACTTACATCCGTTGGGTTGCCATACAAAAAGGAAGAGCCTTGTTGATAGCTTTGCTGCCACTGCCAGCCACCAACAATGTCATTACCTACCAGACCTGCAGAAGCTCTTAATTTCAAATTTTCAATTCCATTAACATTGAAGAAGTTCTCTTTGGAAACGATCCAACCTACAGAACCTGAAGGGAAGAAACCCCAACGATTTTCAGGAGCAAACTGCATAGAACCATCGTAACGATAAGTAAAGTTTGCCATGTATTTGCCGGCATAATCATAGAAGAATTGACCGATCCATGATTTACGACCATTTAAATAGTCCGAGTAATTTTTGCTTTTTGAAACGCCATCATCTGCTGAATTCGTACTGGTTGACCACCACTGATCATTCAAATAAAAAGGAAATTTACTAACACTGCCAGCCATTCCAGCGCCCTGAGCTTCCTGTCTTTCATAAGCCAACATTCCACTCACGTGATGTCTTCCAAAAGTGGTGTCGTAATTTAACTGCAGGTTTAATTGCTGATCATTACTCCATGTCATTTCCTGTGAGAGATATTCATCGCCCAAGTTCTGATTAGAGAACCTGTAGCCAGTAATATCACTATCTTCCAATCCCCATACATAAGGGGTAACTTGTTTCATTATAGCTACCTGGTAGTGCTTCACGAAAGTTTTACTCCTGTAATTGGTGTAGGATTTTACAAAATTGGCCTTGGCTTTCAAACCAGCTATAGGTAATTTATAAGTACCACTTAATGTAAATACAGGCTTCAGGTTATTGTTATTGCTATAACCACCCAAGCCATTTACTTCAGCTCCCATGTTACCAATCCATCCATAGTCAACCGGCTTTCCCGATTTAGTGTATAAAGGATAAAAAGGCTGCCATACCAATAGTTTTGCGTAATTACCAGATGCATCGCCTATCCATGTATTTGGGATGCCGTATGTAAGGTTGTTATTCACTGTAGCGCCTACAAAAAGCTCAAGGTTATTCGTCAAATTAGCAGTCACATTGGCCCTGAGGTTGTATTTTTTGAAATCCAAACCTTTCATAAACCCTTCCTGCTTTACATAAGAGCCGCCCACGAAATATTTAATTTTATCGGAGCCGCCAGAAACACTGAGGTTTTGTGTTCTTGTGTATGGATCTCTATATATATCGTCCAACATATTAAAGCCATAACCGTAGCCACCACCAAAATCATTTTTATTATAAAAGTCAAAGTCGGATTGTTGCCAAAGAACGGTTCCACTCACTGAACCATATTGAACATTATACATCCGGCCCAAATCAACAGCGCTGGTCAAGGGCATATTTTTAGTGCGTTTGTCATAACCGGTGTTGTAGGAATAGCTAAAAGTAGCTTTTCCAGCCTTTCCTCTTTTGGTGGTTACCACCACTACACCACCAGCAGCTCTTGAACCATAAGCTGCCGTAGTAGCCGCGTCTTTCAGAATTGTAATGTTGTCAATCTCATTAGGGCTTAAGTTGTTAAAATCACCTTGCCCGCTGATCTTGTCATCAATTACAAACAGCACGTTTTGTGCATTAAATGAACTTCCAGTTCTAATTGAAATACCTGCAGCCGAACCAGGGATACCGTTAGGAGTACCCACATTTACACCTGCCATTCTACCTGCCAAGAGGTTGCTTACAGATGTTGTTGGCATTTCCAAATCAACTTCCTTCATTTTCATACTTGCAACAGAACCGGTTAGCAGTTCTTTTTTTACTTTACTGTAACCTACTACTACTACATCATCCAGGTCTTTGGTTGCTACATCCAGTTCGATACTGAGCTTAGCGGATTTTACCTGCACTGTAATTGGTTGATAACCGGTCATTGTGATTGAAAGCCGGCTGTTCAGCGGAACGCTGATCTCGAAATTACCATTGGCATCGGCAGCAATAGCCTTACCGCTACCACCTACTGGTGTAATTGTCACACCACCGAGCGGAGATCTCTGTGCCTTGTCTGTGACAGTACCTTTTACTCTGATTAATTCCTGTGCAAAGGAATTCGTGGCCTGGAATACCAGGATCAGGAACCCAAGCATCCATAAGAGCAATCGTTTTTGCTTCATCATAAATAGTTTAGTGATCAAAAAAAATAAAGGTGATCAACCCATAGTTTATCCACCCTTCATTTAACACAATAAAGGTCTAAATGCAGAGGCAGCCTAACTACTCCGAATTTGACTATTATTGATGCTATTTTTGCAGCGCTTTAACATTTTCTGTTTTGCCATCAGAAAAAGGACTATTGTAAAATGGCTTTGGATTTCCCTGAAAACCCAGGTTCATACTCTGAATATCCATATTGGTACAGATGGACAGGCATTGCCAATAAAAATTAAAGGCTACCCGATTTTGGGTAGCCTTTAATTTTTAATACGAAAGAATGATCAAATGAACATCTGACTACTTTAACGTAAAGGTGTTATCCATCGAAGCCCTGTGTGGCGCCTGGGAGGATGTAGTACCAATTTCATCCAACCAGTATTTAATTTTTAACACTTTGGTAACCGGATCGAATTTATTGACCCCTGAAGGATCCAAAATAGCAGAACGACCTCCAACGGCGGTGGAATGCGGCTGTCCATAATAATTAATAATGCTCACCACATTATAGTTCTGATCGAAATTAACTATCACGCCAAAATTGCCATAAGTAGACGCAGACGTGCCATTCATGATCCGTTGGGTGATACTATTATTATCTACGCTGAATAACACCAACTGGCGGGCTACGCCTGTGTATTGCCATCTTGCATTCCAGGTTGCCGGTGCTGTAATTGCCGCAGTTGTATAATCGGCAACGGTACCCTGGTAAGTATACTCCCCGGCAGCCAGGTTAACGTTGACCGTTTGCATAGCATAAAAAGTATCTATTGCTTTGGCTGGTAAGTAGGCTGTTTTTAGCTGTATAGCATCAACTGTAGACTTGGCATCTTTTAATGTATCTTTTACATTGCTGAGGGTCTTCATTATCCTGGTAGCAGCCGTATTCGCGGTGGTTGTGTAGGATAAATCTGTAGCTATGGTTGTCGCATCTACTGCAGCATAGTTTACGATCAACCCGTCCTTACTGTTGGTGATTGTCGTAATACGAGGGTATAAGTTAGCTTCATATTTTGCGCCATATACATTCCCACCTGCATATGAAGAAAGTGACTTATTTCCCTGGTTGTCTACCGCGATCATTTCAAAGTTAAAATACCCTTCAGCAAGGTCCGGGATGATTACTTTTTCAATCGTGTTCGTGGCTTTGGGTGTCACTTCCTTGCTGTTTAACCTGTTGTTCCAATAAATAATATATTTGACAACACTAGGATCTGCAGATTTAGTGAATTGCACCTCTGCCCTATTTCTGCCGGTATGGATCTCAATATTAGTCGGCACTCCAGGATAATACTTCTCCCCGTCTTTCAGGTAAGTTTCATAGGAGCTATCCATTTTTGAGCAGGATATTATCATGCTACTACTTAGTAACAGTAATAAAAATTTATTTCTCATTCTCTGATTTTTAATCATTAATTCATTTAGATACCCTAAATTTTATGTTTTCCATTCTATTGGTTCGGATCGCCCCAGAATTTAAAGGCGGCAAAATCCATAGCAGAAGAACCCGCATAGTTCTGAAGCATTACCACCCGGAAATACCTCATAGAAACGGCAGGCAGCGGAAATACCACTTCGGTACCGTCGTTTACCACCTGGTTGTCCGCCGCGCTACGTTGCCCGTATGGCAAGCCTGAGGGTTTCACCAATTCGTATAAGCCACCCAACTGCACCCACGAATTATCCAAAGCACCATTGGGGTTAGGGTTGTTGCTTCCATATATTTTATAGAACTTGGGCGTTCCATTGATAAACTCCGCTGTACCGTTTTTCCTCATCCACCACCTGATACGGCTTAGTTTTACGGTAGCTCCCAAATCAAATGTGATGCGTGCAGGCAAAGAATCAGTAGCTAATGGCGTTCCCCATTGAGCGGCATCGACAGCTCCATTATTTGTGATCAGCCTGGCTAAAGTAGCACCACAGCAACCCGTTTGGTCGCCTGGCAGATAAAGGCCTTTCATGATCGTCCTACTGAGTTCCACTTCATTCAGTGATGTTATATTTGCCCACACTGTGTCTGAAGAATTTCCCCAACGGTCTCTTACATAAGCGCCGAATTTTCTTGTTTTGGGTGAGAAGCCCCTAACAGAGAAGTTCCCCTCTTTCTTCTTGGTATATTCCGTATAGATATATTCCGCTTTGCCGGCCGTATCCACCAGGGTTACAATCCCCACTTCACTTTCATCGGGATTCTGATAGGCAACATTGACACCTCCAAAATCGGCGAACAACTGTAAAGTCTGCCTGATGCTCACATAAGGAGGGGTCTGCGGATTTACGGTAACGGTAACGGCATCTGATAGCACCTCGCCCCGGCTCACGGTACGCAGGGTTACCGTATAGGCTCCAACTTTTTCAAATCCGTTTACCAGCATAGAATCTACATAATAGGACACTTTCTTTTGCTGGTTTGTTTTGCTGTTTACGGCATAGTCGGCCTGTACATATAATACGGAAGGATCATTGGGCAAATCATAAGTCAACATGGCGCCGCCGGGAAGATTCTTCACCTGTACATTCGAGACAGGCAATGGTTTTTTACCGTCTTTAAACAAAGCCTCGTGCTCATCGCCGGAAAGCTTTTGGCAGGAAAATAAAAACCCTGCAATAGACGCTATCGATAGAATTGCTGCTATACAATATATTTTTTTCATTTTTCAAGCATTGAAATAAGTTTGAAAAGATTTATTCCTATTACCACAAAGGATTTTGAACCAGGTTGTGGTTGACAAACAGGTTGTATTGTTTTATTGGTGTTAAGTAATCCCGATAAGTATCAGAAGGTGTATAGATTGTTTTTAAACGATAGAAGGTCTGCGGTGTATTTTGCTGGTAATCCCAGGCAGTAATCGGGCGGTTCATCAGGTCCAGCCTTTTCCAGCGGCGCTCATTCCAGAAATTATTGCCTTCGAACATAAATTCATTCATCGTTTCCTGCTGAATAATGCTTCTCAGACCGTCCTTAGAAGCTGGCTTGTTTGGCTGGCGGGAGAAATTTTGCCAGGATTCCACCACCCCTTTCAATCCTGCACGGGTTCTCACGGAATCAACCCATTGGTATACCTTATTGGAAGGACCTTCCACTTCATTTAAAGATTCGGCATACATCAAATACAATTCAGATAAACGAATCGTGGGCCATACATAAGAGAGCGTCGTAGTCCCGCTATTTTTATAATTAACCAATTTTTTGGGCCAGTACCCGGTAAACGAAGCACGAGAGGCTGAATTAGCAGACACAGAGCCCCACATGGTATTGATGTACATTAAATTTTTCTCATCTGTTCTACCTGTGGTAAAAAAAGAAGACCCGTCAAAAGCCAAATCCGCATAAAACCTTAATTCCCTATCCACATTGAAGCTGGAAGTAACATAATTGGGTTTTAGAATGCTGCTATCAGACCTTGGGATCGTTTTCAGCGCTGTATACCTGTTGGCATAATCCCAGGAGAAATCCTCATCAATGGGAACGCCATTTTTTGTATAGAACGATTCACAGGTATTGATGTTTGCTGCCAGAAGAGCGGCATTATTTCCGTTCAAATCATGTCGCGGGCAGCCCATACTCTGAAGAACATTTGACCAAGTGCGGTTGGCAGCCCCCCATATGGTTTCAGGGTTCCAGCTTTCTGTGATGGCCCCGCGTATGTTCATACATGTTTGGGTAGCAGGGCTTATGTATGGTATATCAAATGGCTTGGTAAAATAGAACAATTGATTGCCCACAGATTTGGCCATATCGATTGCCGCTTTACATGCATCGGCTGCTTTTTGCCATTTCTTCGCATCATAAGTAGCATTTATCAACTGCTGCCCTTCTTTATCCTTGAAGCCAGCATAATCCGCATTTCCATTGAACAATGGGCTTGCTGCCAATACCAGGGTCTGGGCTTTCACGGCCAATGCCATTGTTTTTGTAGCCCTACCCAATTCTTCCACCTGGTTCGATACCATGAGCGGCAAATCAGGTGTGGCTTCATCCAGGAGTTGCACAATATAATTGACCACGGTATCTACTGGTTCTCTTTTTACTTTTACCGCATCCACATCCGCTGAGACTTCAATATTTTTTCTCATCACCGGAACAGGACCGTACATGCGCATTAAAAAGAAATGATAATAGGCCTTTAAAAACTTCACTTCAGCGGTCCATTGCGCTTTTTCATCAATTGTAATATCTGGTACCCGGTCTATATTGGCCAGGAAGATGTTACAATCCCTGATACCGCCGAATAAGGGTGTACCTCCATTTTCGCCATCCCAATAATTAGCTACCGGCGAGCCTGAGGATTGCAAGCCATAGGTCATATTGATAAGAGCCTGGAAGCCGTCCATGGGAGAAATCCCCGGATTGGGCGTGCATGTTTCCCTGGACGCTATAATTGTGTGATTGACGTTGCCGGCATTATCAAAACCGCCCCCATTGGCCATAGGCAGGTAGGAATAACAAGAAAATAAATACTTTTTGGCGCTGGCCCGCAGATCGAAAGCCTGGTCGATGGTCGCAATATTGTCAGGCACAATATCCAGGTATTTTTTACAGGAACTCACTACCAGTACCAGGACACTTGCCAACAGTGTCCATTTTAGATGTACATAGCTGGTTTTCAGCCTGGTAAAAGAAGCTTTATTATAATGAGAATGTTTATTCTTTGTTCGTTTCATAAACTACTTATTAATCAATTATTCAACTTTTGTTACAGTTCGTCAGCGCAATGCTGCTGACATTTTTTTATCGAATGGAAAATGTTACACCCGCATTCACGACCCGTTGGATCGGATATCCTAAACCATTACCCCCCATTTCGATATCCCATAATTTAAAGTTGCTGAATGTGAAGAGGTTGCTTGCGTTCAGGTAGAACCTGGCATTAGACAGCCTGAATTTTCTTCTCAAACTTTCAGGAAGGGTATACCCTACCTCAGCTTGCTTGATACGCAGGAAGGAACCGCTGCGCATAAACCAGGTGCTTGGCTGCAGGTTGTTGTTGCGCAGATCTGTACTCAGTCTAGGCCACAAAGCATAAATATCCCTGTTGTCTTCGCTCCAATGATTATCGGCATAGACTTGTAAGAGCTGACGCTGGTCGTCGATAAATGGAGAGGTAGCCACCGGATCGATCCAGAATGACCTGCGGGCAGTACCCTGGAAGAACACAGAAAAGTCGAAGCCTTTATAGCCCATAGACATTCCAAAACCATATTGAATTTCAGGGGTGGTAGGATAACCTATAGGGGCCATGTCCAATTCATCAATCTTACCATCATTGTTCAGGTCCCTGTATTTGATATCGCCACCGCCATACTGGGTATTTGCATTGGCTACAATGAGCGGGAATTGTTGTTTCGGCGAATTGGCAGCTTCTGCGTCGTCTACGAACAACCTTTCCGCAATGTATCCCCAATTCTGGGCTATGTTTTTTCCTGTATGTGTTTTGTTGTCCAGCACTACTGTTTTACCATCCAGGTCGTAAGAGTATTCTGGTTCTTCATACACATCGAACTGGTTGGTTGCATAGGTAAAGTTGGCCATACCTTTTACCCAGAAGTTCCTCTTTGCATAATAAGTGTAGTCCATATCGAAATCCACACCCTGGGAAGAAGCTTCACCCACGTTGGCCATTGTAGAAGCCAGGGCGCTTGCCGGCAATCCCATTGTTGTAGGGATAGAGGCCCTCTGCATTAAGATATTGGTTCTTTTTTCCTTGTACACATCCACATTCATGTTCCAATTTTTGTAGAGTGTCATTTCTGCACCCAGATTGGATTTCTGTGCCTGTTCCCAGGTGATGTCATTATTGGCATAGCGGTTGACCAAAATACCGTTTAGTGCAAAACCATTCTGAAGAAGCCCGAAAGAGGAGGCCCTGGCTGCACTATTCATATCAACATCCGACAAATAGAAGAACCTGTTCGCTGCGGTGCCTATTGCATCATTACCAACCAGGCCATGCGTTGCTTTCAACTTCAATTTTGAGATAACAGGTTTTAAATTATCCCAGAACTGTTCATTGGAAATGGTATATCCCACACCTATAGAAGGGAAGAAACCGTAGCGGTGGGTTTTATAGAAACGCTCGGAACCATTATAACCGAAGTTGAATTCACTTGCCAGTTTGGTATCATACACATAGGTAAGCCTGCCCGACACGCCTAAGTTGCGGAAAGGAAGTGATTCCTGCAGACTTCCGGCGCTTGCAGACAGGCTGCTTTTGGCAATCCCCACCAAAGTACCGCTTACGCTGTGTACGTTTTTATAGACCCTGCTGTAATTCAGTGCCAACTCGCTATAAAAGTTTGAGCTCGCATTCCTAGCGCCCGGCACATAGTTCAAGGTAGGATTACCCACAGGGGCAATAACACCCGGCGTAGCCACCATGTTGATGGGATTCAGACTGTATGTTTTTTTAGCAAAATCATAGTTGGACGCCACGTAATAATAAGGAACATAGGAACGATTCAGGTCAAAATAAGAATAACGCTGCGTACTAACAAGGCCGCGGGCGCTCAAGCCTTTTGTAATAAAAGCCAAATTCTGGCTGATTTGAATCTGCGTATTGATGGTAGATGCAGATTGCTGCTGGTAACCTTTTTGCACATCCGCATAAGGGTTGTTGTAGCGGCCATCATAGGAATTACCAAACATAATATGTTTTACATATTTTGTTTCAGGGGTTGTTTCATAATAAGCAGGGAACAGTACCGGGTTGGTCTGCATTATTTTTGCGAAAATGGCGCTACCACCTGTAACAGGCCCGATATAGTCTGTGAACAGACCGCTGATCATCGTTTTTAATTCTGTGGTTTTCGTCAGGTTGATATTGATGTTACTGCGTAATGAATAGGTTTTATAGGTAGGATTACTACTGAAGTTGGATTTTTTATCCACTTTCAAAATACCATTATCCTGGTTATAGCTACCAGACACATAGTAACGGGCCACTTTACCACCACCACTTAAGTTTAAGTTCGCGCGCTGGTTGTTTGTATAGTCTTTGATCAACATCTGCTGCCAGTCTGTTGCCGGGAAAAACAAGGGGTCTGTACCCAACCTGGTATTTTCGATCTTTGTTTTCTGGTAACGGTATCCTGCTAAAGGATTGCGGGTAACACTGGCTTCATTGGCCAACTCCATGTAGGTAACAGGATCTGCCAGTTGTACATTTTGTGTAGGCGTGGACAAAGAATTTTCCAACCTTACAGAAGCTGTTACGGGGCTTTCTTTACCCTCTTTTGTAGTGACCAGGATCACACCATTCGCACCTTTTGCGCCATACAAGGCAGTTGCCGCGGCATCCTTCATGATCGAGAAGTTGGAGACATCGTCTATCTGCAAGCGGGCCAGTTCGTCGGTTGATGACTCGATATTATCAATTAAGATCAAAGGCGATTTCCTGTAACCGAAAGTGGTCACACCATGAATGAAGAAGTCGGCATTGTCTTTACCAGGTTCGCCACTGCTTTGGAAAGCAATCAAACCGGCAATTTTTCCTGCGAAAGCCTGGGTAAGGTTACTGGCAGGAATCTTCAGATCAGCGGGTTTTATGGTCGTTACAGAGCCTACCACTTCGGTTTTCTTTTGCTTACCATAAGCTACGACAACGACATCATCCAATGCGCCGGCAACTGCCTCCATTTCGATGATTAGCTGACGGGATTTTACCACCACAGTTGTTGCCTGATAGCCAGTCATAGTCAGCGCAAGCTTGCTGTTCAGCGGAACCTTGATCTGAAAATTACCATTGGCGTCTGCGGCAGTAGCCTGCCTCTTGTCTGTAAGTGAAGTAATCGTAACACCAGCCAGGGGTGTTTTCTCTTTCTTGTCTTTGACAGTACCTTGTACATTGATCAATTCCTGGGCGTAGGAATTGCTTGCCTGAAATACCAGGCATAAGAATCCCAGCATCCATAAGAGCAATCGTCTTTGCTTCATCATAAGGGGTTTAATATTTAAAATATGAAAGGTGATCAACCATTGTTTATGCACCAATCATTTAACGACTTAAAGATCAAACAACAGACACTGCTATTATAATGTTAATTTAACAAATACCAATGTTATTTTTGCAGGGCATTAACACTTATACTTTATCGTGCGTATAAATAAGATGTATATGCGCTTTTTGTGTTTAAAAGCATCCCTCCCAACCTATTGCTGGTTATATTATAAAGCAAAAATCCTGTGTTGGTGTAACACAGGATTTTGCATTCCATCTCATTATAATGCGCGGATGGAGCGCAGCAAGAATTAATTTTCAGATGTCCAACAAGCCAATTCTGCCATGGTAATATTCGTGGGTGAAGGAGCCCATGTTTCAAGCACCTTTATCCGAATGTACCTTACACCAGGCATTGTATTCGGGATTGTAACCGTTTCACCCGCTGCTGCATATTCAACATCGGTTACATTAGTTCCTGTCGCCAAACCTGATGGCTTAACAGATTGGAATGTACCTAATAAGGTCCAGCCGGTCCAAGATCCGTCAGGATTAGGAGTAGTAGCACTACACTTCGAATTTTTTCACAGCTTGAGCAGTATAGAGCTGGTCGGTTGCCTGCCAGGTTACGAGCTTGCTCAATTTTTGGGTAACACCCATATCAAAAGTAAAATTTAGGGGCAATGTACCGTTTGCTGTTTTAAATGACGCTGCTGCATTTCCATAAGTATTATCCCAAAGTTTAGTCACCGTGTTGGTTCCACTCGCTGCAGCATCTCCTGTGAGCGAATAACCAGTGTTAACCAGCCCATCAGTAAAAGCGTACAAGATGGGCCACCAGACGCCGACAAACTAATACTATTTTAACAATTACTGATGCTATTTTTGCAGAGCTTTGACATTTTGAGGTTTATTTGAAGGAAAGTGTACAGGCTACATTGTATGTTTATATGTATAGACATATAATTACACCATATTGATCATAGCAGATTGCTGAATTTTTCCATAATTTTATCACAGATCGAAAACCTAGCATTTGTTGTTCATCTAATATGCCATTGATTTATGCAATACATTTATGAAAATTTCACCTTCCCCGCAGATCAATCCTTTACCGTCAGATCGGATGTGATAGAAATAAAAAAGTACACATCGCTGAAATCACATATTAACTTTGAAATTGCATTACTTGAAAATTGTAGTGGCAAACGTTTTATAGGTGACCACATACAGGAGTTTGAAGGTACAGAACTGGTGATGCTCGGTAGTTACCTGCCTCATTGCTGGCAATATTATAAGGCGCTGGACCCAATGAACCAACCGCAAGCTACCGTTATACATTTTTTCCCCGATTTCCTGGGACAGCAATTACTTGAAAAGCCGGAAGCGAAACAACTGAATGAAATGTTTATCAAAGCCGCAAAAGGAATTTCTTTTTCGGGTAGTGCTGTGACAAGAGCAAAAATATTAATGAAGGAAATGCTGTTTGAAACAGGATTGACCAGGGCCGCAATGATGTTACAATTGCTTGACATACTGGCTCAATCCGACTCATACAAGGTATTATCTTCTCCTTATTTCAATACCATTGAAAATTCGGGTGAAGCACAGAAAATCAATAAGGTATTTGATCATATCTTCAACAACTTCAGGGAGGAAATTACTTTACAGGAAGTTGCCGACATCCTGCCGATGTCACCAGCCGCGTTTTGCCGCTTCTTTAAGTCGAAGACAAACCGCACATTATTAGATTTCATCAAGGAAGTAAGAATAGGGCATGCGGCCAAACTATTGCTTGAAGGAAAACACAATGTAACTGAAGCATGTTACCACAGTGGATATAACAATATTTCCAATTTCAACAAACATTTCAAAGACATAAAAGGTCTTTCTCCAAGAGATTTTGTAAAACAGTATAGAGGAACAGAAGAAAAAGAGGCTCTAGCATAATACAGATAAAAAGGTTGCCAACTTTATTCATCGCTGCCAGATAAAAGCAAGCCTCATAAAGTTGGCAACCCCTATTTTTACCCTCTATCCTCCATTTCCTGAAAGGGATAAAATATAACGTACAATTTTCTTTGCGTCGGCAGCAGACAGGTTTGTATGCGGCGTCATTGGTATTTGTCCCCAATTGCCGGCCCCGCCTTTCATTACCTTGGCTGCAAGCATATTTACAGTAGCGTCGCTGGCTTTATATTTCTGTGCAATTGATTTATAGGACGGGCCAACCAATTTCACATCCGGCCTATGACAGGCACTGCAATCCTGCTTAGCTATTAAAGCCTTTCCTTCCATTGGTAATTGTTTTGATTTAGCAACCGATGTTACCACAGTTGATTTTTTCTTTTCCGGCCCGGATGCAGTAACGGGTGTGGATTTAGCTACCGATGTGGCGGGCACTGTGCTTTTGTTTTCCAATTCTTCAATTGTCCAAAACGCTGTGCGTGTTTGCGCAGTAGTCCTAGCTTTTTTTACCTCCTCAGGATTGATCGTGCTGAATGTAGCCTGAGCAGGTCTAAAACGGAAGTGTACATAGCTCAACACCTTAGCTACCCATTCGTCACTGTTGGCAGCACCTAAAGGAGCCATCACATCTGAATAAGTTTTGCCATTTACCGGCCCTGTCAAGCCATTTAATAATATGTTGATCAGTTTAGCTTTATCTCCTGCCCTATTTGAATTGACCAATGGCGGTGCCGGCATGGGATTGCCGCCAATTGAAATGCCCTTGCCATCACCACCATGACAGGTAGCGCATACCTGCTGAAAAATTTCGCGACCCTGTAAAACCATTGTTTTATCAGCCCCCTGCAGTCCAGCCAGGTTCAATCCATACATTTTTTGTTCCTTTTTGTTCTGAACCGATTTTGAAATACTTACCAGATTCAGTTTGTTTCCCGCATTCGACAGCAATTTCTCCAGTAAGGCAGTGGATTCATTTCCGCCAAAATAAGAAAGGGTGGCCGCCAATTGCGCTTGTACATCAGCATCAGGATCGTTCACCAAACCACTTAATAAATTCAATGTACCAGCATCCTGCTTTTTCAAAAATTCTTCTGCCAGGAGGATGGCTGTTTTCCTTACACGGGCATCGTTGTCTTTTAATGCCAGTGAAAGTAATTCATGGTTCATTGCATGTAAACCTTCCAACGTCCATAAAGCATGAATGCGCGCTAGATGATCCGTATTTTCTTTTGCCATTTTTTGTAATGCGGGAATTACTGAACGATCGCCCCTGATAATCAATTCCTTCTGTGCATTATCGCGCCACCAGCCATTGGCATGTGCTAAATAATTTACCAGTTCAGAACTGCTTTGCTGCAGCATAGCAGGTTTTGGCCCGGGTTTAAATTCATCATGTACCAAACGGTAAATCCTACCGTGGCCGATATTTTTATCCAGCCCTTTATGTACAATCTGCGGCCTCAGGTAACTCCCTTCTTTTGTCCAGTTACCTTCCTGGATAATTCCCCTGTGCATGTCTACGATATAAAGGCAACCATCTGGGCCAGTAATGGTATTCACCGGACGGAAGTTCATATCTGTAGAAGCAATAAATTCCTCGTGGTCATAAGCATTACTCAATATGCTTATCCCATCTTTCGTCTTCACTTTTGCCCTGCGGATCAAGCGGCCTACGGGCTCACAAATCAGCAGGTCGCCTTTCAGGTCGGCAGGCAATGCATTTCCCCTGAAAACAGATTGCCCGCAACTTGCGGTAAAATGATTCAAGGTAGAGTCTGGGCGCAGCCGACCATATCCTCCCTGCACATCGGGCGTTGCTATAATTGGCCATACGGCATTAAAATCGCCTTCCAACTGTTCTTTAACATCATAACTGCCATACCTGGGATTTAGCTGGAAACTATAAGCAGGCACTTCACCACCTGCTGAAGAGTAGAACAGTCTTCCATAATCATCATTACCCAGTCCCCACTGGCCTGCACCAGTCAGCAGCGTATCTGCTTCCAGTTTTCCATTTACATACCTGTAGCGAAGGTTTTCATAGGTAGTATATATGCGGTTATCCAGGTTCCAAATCAACCCGCTGCGCTGGTGTTCCAGATTAGCCGTATTGGGTGTACTGTTGCCGAATGCCTTTTCTTTCCGATCAGCCTTTCCATCGTTATCAAGGTCTTCGTATGACCAGATATCGTTGGTATAGGTTTCACTTACCAGCAATTTCTTTCCTACACAAAGCATCATCCTTGGTAACAAAAGGCTATCGATATAAACAGAGTTTTTATCCATCACGCCATCACCGTTTGTATCTTCCAGCAATGAAATCCTGGAAACAGGGGCGTTTTCATTTGATCCGTTTACATCCTGCATGTATGTGAGCATTTCAGTTACATACATTTTTCCGTTACCATCCCAGACAATAGACACAGGCTCCTTGATCATTGGTTCACTGGCTACCAGTTCCAAATGATAACCTTTGGGAACATAAATACTATTGAGGCCATCCTGTGGGGAAAGATGGGCTGGACTTGGGTTGGTCATTATAATAATTCTCCCACTCGAGTCTCTTCGCAGGGACTTTTGCTTTGGTTCTTCAACACTAGCCACTTTATTTGTAACCGTGCATTGAAAAACGGAGATTGCGAATACTACTAACAGGATTGTAAATAAAAGGTTTCTCTTCATATTCAAGCGGTATGGTTTGACAGATATTTATTTTAATATAAAACTCAAAGGTTCATTTGCGTGCAAATAAACAGATAATGTATTTTTCCTGATGGATATTTTTTTGCCGGTTGGTTCTCCACGAAGGTTGACCAAAGTGGCATATTTCAGTTGCATATTTTGCGGCAGTTTTATATCCACTTGCGAGGTAATGCCGGCCTGCTCCCAGATCCGTAGCAGGGTTCCTTTATTGCCATCGGGGTCGGTACCAAAGGCAGTCACCAGTACGCCTTTACGCGACACAGAAATGCCTGCTTGCTGCGCAGGCAGCGTCGCTCCCTTTCCGCTGGCTGCAATCGCCAGTAAGGGCACCCTGGCTTCCCATGATTTCACCGCCAGGTTTTCTGCAGGCTTTTCCTCCGGCTTTATGCCCCAAATGCGCACCCGCTCGCTCCATGAGCCTTCGGTCCAGTAAGGGAAATTTGTATTCCACATGTTGTTGTACAGGTTTACAAAAACTGTTGGTTTTTTGGGGAAATAATCATAATCGTATTTCCAGAGGCCCGGCTCACCGAAACTAAGCAGGGGTGCATCAATGGCACAAAGCCCCATACCTGTGTGATCAGGAGCAGTTATCGCTGTGCCGGTATTAATGCCATACAAATACCTGTTGCCTCCAGTGATCTGGTCGGTAGCCAGGTTCATGGCGCCGCCAATGCGGCCCGCCAGGTATTGAGGCTGGGTTACCTTAAAGGGGAAACAGAGCCAACCGCCTTCGGGAAGGGTATTTGGATTTTTACCCGTTATCGTCCATTCTGCCTCCATATAAGGTTGCTCTGCCGGAAAAGTAAATTTGATCGATATCGATTGCGCAATGGAAGGCAAACTTCTGGAAGTAAGCGTAACCACATCAGCTACAGATGTATGCGTATGCGTGAGTGTCCAATCAACAGGGCTACTCATGGAATAAGGCACATCCTTGGGCATATTGGGTTTCAACGTAGCATTGGCCGAATTGTTCATTGTGCAATAGCGATTGTAATAATCCAGTGTCTGGGCATTGCTGAACTGCTCGTGCAGATATTGCCCCATTGCATAAGGCTGTTGCTGATCCACCCAATCTCTTCCGGTAGACTTCTCAATAAGAGAAGCAATTCCACCGCGCTTCAGATCGAACTGCACTTTGAAGTAAGGTGTTTGTAAGGTGTTTGTAATGGCATCCAAGGCAGAAGCGGTGGCAGACTGATTCAAGGGAATCGTCTTATAGCCACTTGCCGGTACATTTTCGGCCATTAATTGCCGGCCGTCTACTTCAACTATTCCTGACCGTGCCCAGGGCAGTGGATTGTACACAACGACCTCACCGGCAGCCGCTTTCACTGATTGTGCAAGGGCGCGCAGTCGTTCTGACAATGCCCCTGTTACGATGCTGTCAGACGTTTTGATGTACTGTTTGTGGTCTTCAAAGCTGGCTTCAAACTTTTGGTAAAAACCATTTTTCCGGGCATTCAAAAATGCATCGCCATACAGATATCTTTCTGTGCCCCTGTTTTTTCCATCCATTGAAAAGAAGCCCCAGCCTGGCGTCATAGCTCCCCAGGTATGCTCACCATACAACAAACTGTTCTCGTACGACTTTGCTAAAGAAGAAGCCATTGGGCTTGTGTGTACACCCCATGCCTGTAATTGCGTATTCAGTATATCCACTGCAGGTTGTAATGGCCGGATATTACGGGCTATTTTGCTTTCTTGAGGCATAGACATCATTCCGTGAATCCAAGGGTCAGCCATATCGCCTCTAATCACCGGGAGATCTGGATTTTCGGCCAGCAGCGCCTTTGCATATTCATCCAGTGTTGCCAGGTGCAGCTTTACACCTTTCATGCTGGCCACCTTTGCTTTTACGGCTTCCACCTCTTTGGGGGAGGGAGGACCTTCATTATCATGGGTCATCACAACAGCCAGGTAGTTTTTGGAGGGCCAGTTTTGAGGCGGTGTCATATCAGACCCATATTGAGTGGTATAGTTACAAAGAATACGGGATCCATCGGGCCCCACCCACCAGAACAATTGTGGTAACAATGGAGTTCGGTTAGAATAATTGGCCCCAATTTGCAGGAATTTAATACCAGCATTCTTCAAAAGGGTTGGTAACAACCAGCTGTGAGCAGGCACATCGGTCATTTTTGCTGCAATGGGTAAAGGATGCCCGAATTGGCGTGCTAAACTGGAAGAAAAGTTCAAGCCACGCACATAATCTTCCAGCTCAAAAGCATCGGTCTGCATTGTGCAAGGCAAGCCATGCACTGCAAAAGAACCTTCCCGAAGGGCCTGTTCTATTTTGGCGCGTCGCTCCGGTGTTTGCAGCGGTCCTAATATAGCGCCTGCCATAGGCCAGCCCGCAATGGTCCACTTAAACCGGTCCTCTGCCGGCTTTAACCGGTCAGCTTCAATCATTTTGATGGCATTGTCCATCATGTCTTCGCGGTATTTTTTGAAGACTTCCCCGGCAGACATGGTATAACCCAGGTCGCAATGGGTTTTAAATACCACCCAGATATCAGTTACTGCAGGTGCTTTTTTTCCAGGCAGTAAACTAGAAGGCGCTGAGGGTATTGGAATTGGCGATACAGGATTGCTTTGTGATGAAGCTTGAAAAGATACTATCAGCAGTAATACCGGAAGTATTTTTTGGGCAACTGATTTCATGTTATAAGTTATCATCAATTATTATTAATAAATGTGGGCGCAGGTTACTGCATAAAACCGAAGTTCATTTTAACATCGGCTACCAACAACAATTATTTTGACTTAAACTGATACCTTTTTTGCCCTGGTCAATTTTATGTTCAAACATTTTATTCCATCAACTTTACTTATTTCGAACTATTTTATGGCACGTATCAAATTAAATTGTTTATCCAATACATATTTGGTCCCAGCCACAAGCCGGATGGTTTTTGATTTACTTCCATAAATGAATTCACAATTGTCGTTTTTACCGGCATAAATTGTTGCGGATTTGAGTTGTCCGCCAGACCAGGCAATATCCAGTTTATGTCCACCGTGTATGCGCAAGCCGGACAATTGACCTGCAGGGAAATCTTTTGGACAGGCAGGTAAAAACTCAATGCGGCCTGGTTGCGAAAACACTACCATCTCCGAAAAAAGACGCTGTAAACTCAATGCTGCATCCAAGTTGAAAATTGCATGGTTGGGGTTATGGGATGTAGTTAACCCCGTATATACATAATTCCGCTGAGCAAACCGGGTAAGGTTAGTAGCAATAGCTTGTGTATCGTGCAGGCGTGCAGCCATCATCGCTATATGAATTAATCCATGTGCCGACTCTGTATCAAACTTTAACCGTTTGGCAAGTGCCACACGTGTGGCCTGCAATAATTGAGGGTCACTGTTTGGTTGTAAAAATTCGGTTCCAGGAAATACAGGATAGAGATGAGAGTTATGCCGATGATTATAGACATCGGGATAATTTGCGCCGGCCCATTCTGCCAAGGCACCATCTGCATTGATGCGGTACGGAATGATCTTATCGTAATACTGCTGCCATTTGTCCATATCCTGTTTATTCAGGTTGAACATCTTCCCCATTCGAAGTAAGTGCTCAAACACTTCACGAGCTACTGCGATATCTATTGTGCAATCTTTAGCAAGAATTGTTTTGCTGCCGGGAACAAAATTTTCAGGAGAGATGCCCGGAGAAATATGATACAAGCCGTCTTTCTCTTTTGTAAGATAGTCTTCATAAAACTGGGCCATCTCCAAATAAAGAGGCAACACTCTTTTCCGAAGAAAAGTTGTATCGCCGGTTAACATACCATGTTCATAGAAAGGCATCAGGTTCCATCCTGCACCTGAGGGCCAATACATCCAGGGATATTCTGCCACAAAATGATTCAGATAACCTTTTTCAGGGTCGCTGTAGTGTGGTACCAGAAAACCCCGACAACCCAGATAGTTAGCGGCATTAAGGCGCCAGGCAGGCAAGAGCCGTTCCACATAGCCAAAATACGATTCGGCACATTCAGCCAGATCACCTGTTGAAATAGCTGAAATGGCAAGGTTGATATTTGAATCGAACACAAAGCCACCGATCCATTCCGGTTTCCAGCCACCACCCCAAATTCCCTGCAAGGGAGGAGGGAATTTACCTGAGGAAGAAATCAGCAAATACCTGCCCATGGCGTGCATTTGTTCCAGGAAGAATGGCGTTGCCCCTTTTTGATGTGCTTCATGGAGCATTGTTTCGGTAGGAACAGCGGCCCATTGTTTAGCACATCCCAAATCAAGTGCTACACGGCGAAACATTTCTCCATGAGCTTTCGCATGCGGTTGAATTAGCTGCTCATACGATGCCGGTAATTGAGACAGTTCATTACGTACCGCTACTTCCTGTGTAATTGTGCCGTATTGTAAAGGCGTAACCCGCAAGATTACCAGAATTTCTTGTGCATCCTTAATTTGAAGTCGGTTATCCACTACTGTTAATCGCCCCCCTTTAGCAGTAACACGGGCTAAGCCTTCATACCCGCCAGAGTCAGTAGCATATTGCGCATGATATGTTAGCCATCCGTTTTCATCTGCTCCGTTTTTAATAGAACGAAAAGCTTTTGTAACATCAGTGCCATACATGTCGCCCTGCCTGCCCGGAGTTTCATCAAGGCTAAGTGTAACCGATAGTTTTCTGCCACCAATACCACGAATGCGTAATACATTCATATTATTGGTGCGTGAAGAAAAAACGGATTGTTCAACTGTTCCTTCATTATCTTTCCAAGAGCTCTGCACTTCTCCCGTTTCCATATTCAACTGGCGGCGATAAGCAGTGATCGTTCCTGAATGCTGTACCGGAAAATTCAAATCAAAAGCCGGATGAGGCGAAAGCGGCCATACCTGCGGGGCTCCCATGTTGGTCAATTGATTTCTTGCTTCTTTCGTTGCCAGTTGTGCTGCGTTCGTGAGCTTACCGGAATCAACCATGGCCCGCACCTGGGGCAATAAGCCTGCGATATTAGCTACAGAGATCTTATTACGATCCCATGCCCGTATAAATAATTCTTCGTGCACGCAAATAAGCCGTTCGTTTCCAGCCGGCCCGGTCATCATGGTGCCATGACGGCCGTTACCGGTAACAAAGGCATCCTCCCAGGCAATTGCCGGTTTTTCCGACCAGGCCACCCACCGACCTGTTGCATCCTTAACATCGCCACCACTTACTGACTGTTTGTGTGTGTTTCCGACTGCTATTGTATTTTTTGCATGTGACTGCGCATACAGGTTTGCCTGAAAAGCAAATAAAACAATTGGTATAACGCGAATACTTTTTTTACGTATTAAAAACATTTGAAAACAGCTACTTGTATTTATCATCATTTACTAAACTTTTATTATTAAGAGGTATATTTTTGAGCATTGTCCGACGAAACCGGAGTCATCCTTCAATAATCTAATTAGTTTTAAAAAATTAAGGGCTCCAATTTTAATGCAGCAAGACTCGTGGTATTACCCTCGCCTTCCATCAGCGATACAGAAAGCGTGTAACGTCCAGGTTTATCAAAATACAACCAGCCCATGGGGTACCAGTTGTACACAGCCGATGCGCTCTGTTGGTTTTGAATAAACTGATCTCCATTCATCGCTATTCGCCATACCAACCTGCTTTTGCCTGTATAAAAAAGCGATGATTGATAATATCCCGGCTTCAGAACATCTACTGTCCAATTAGCTGTAGCATTGGGTTTCCAATTAATAAACCTGTCCACATGTTTCCATTCGCCAAATTTTTCCATCCAGTGTTCACCGTTTTTTGCAACATTATCTGCTTTGGCAAAAAGCGCATCCAGCAGTGTGGGATGTTGCGGATCGATGCTTTGTGTTTCATCTGCCCTGGGTGTATCGTTGGCTACAAGCTCAATTACAGATACAAGCTTTTCAGGGGCTTTATAAGGCAGATCAATTACAACACAGTTATTGTCTTTATGATATTTCAGGGGTTCTTTTCTGCCGTTATTTACAAGCTGAATGGTTTTTATACCGGTTTGCAAACCCGGCACATATAATTTGCCTGTGGAAGGCCAATCATATACCAATAACGAAATTTTGTTTCCATTTACAACTGCATCGCCCCAGGGCAATGCATGTTTCCAGGGTGAAGCGCTGCTCTTATATACAATCTCCGGGTAGCGTTTGATCCAGCTACCGGCACTGCGAAGCGCCGCTGCTGCCTGCTTAGCTACAGTTCCATCATCTTTAGGGCCGATGTTGAGCATATAGTTACCGCCTCTTGCAATGGTGGAAAGGGTATTGGTAAGAATCGTTTTTGGCGATTTCCAGTTGTTGTCATACCAGGCATAGCCCCAGGAATCATTCGTTACATCAACCGATTCCCAAAGGCCGGGTACATTTTTCCTGGGCACTTCCATATCGCCTAAGGTAGAATAATCGCCCAGGCCATGACCCACCCGACCCGATACAAAAGCTGCCGGTTGATTTTTATGCACCACTTCTACCAGCTTCTCTACATACTTTTTTCCAATACCACCCGGTGTATCAAACCACACCAATGCCAGAGGCCCATATTCTGTGGTTATTTGTTCCACTTCGGGCAGGCATCGTTTATAAAAATATTCATCGAAGCTTACAGCTTTGCCGTTTTCGTCTGTGGCAGGGCCGCCTCCACCGCCGGGGGTTGTCCAGTCCTGATACTGCGAATAATAAAATCCAAAACCCAACCCTGCTTTTTGGCATGCCAGGGCAAGTTCTTTCATAGGATCCCGGCGGAAAGGAGTGGCGTCAACGATATTAAATTTGGTGGCTTTGGAGTGAAACATGGCAAAGCCATCGTGGTGCTTGCTGGTGATGATGATGTATTTCATGCCGGCATCTTTCGCCACCGCCACAATACTGTCTGCATTAAAGTTTGCAGGATTAAAGTCTCCCACATTGGCCATATAATCTTTTACAGAGATTTTAGCCATATTTTCATTCATCAACCATTCGCCAATACCATAATAGGTTTTCCCATTCCACTTGTTGGCTAAGTGGGAGAAATATCCAAAATGAATAAACATGGCATAACGTCCGTTGCGGAATATTTTGCCACGGGCACTATCGGTAGATTGTAAACGGGCATCACCTTTCCACATTTCGTTCATGCCGGTTTTTTGGGCCATGCTTTGCTGTTGTAATAGTATTGCTGATAAGCAAATCGCCCAGCGATAAATAGAAGATTTATATTGCATAGTGCGGTAATTTGGTAGTGAAACGTGAATTGCTAACTAATATCCGTACAACCTATTTTAAAATAGTTTTAGTCCTACAAACTGATGACCTGGAAATTGTTGATCAGGGGTGATGCCCCTGCCCTATTGATTCGAAGCCGAACAGCATCCGACACCGGGAATTTTACATCTTTAGCTGATACCCTACCTGCCAGAATAATTCGCTTATACCCAATCTTTTTGCCTGCAAATACAGGTTTCCATTCGCCGTCAACGCGGCATTCAATACTGTAGTCTTCCACCCGTTGACCCAGGAGGATATATTCCTGCAAAATGAAGCCATCAATCTTTGTTGGCTTGCCGAGCTCAATATCAATGGTGGCGGTGGTTACACTGTCGTCGGAGGCAAAATAGCTATCATAGTTGTTGTCATTGACTTTGCTGGCTGCATATTTCGCACTGTTGCCCCTGCAACCTGATAATGACTGTGCCTTTTTGAATAAAGCAGGATTCTGCTGGTGCAACTGGTCCACCCAGTGTTTCAATTCTTTCAGGGTATCCACGGTAGCCTCATCCATCAAGCCATCGCTGTTGGGCGATACATTCATCAGGGCCGTCACCCCATAGCCTACAGAGCCCAGGTAGTAGTCCTGCATCTGCCTAAGGCCTACGGCAGGCTTGCCATTGTGAAACCAATTGCCCTGCAGGATGATGGAGGGCTCATTGGGGTACCAGCGCAGGGTATCGCCTATCAGCTGCCGGTAGTTCTGGTCGGGCTGAATGGCGCCATGGGCTCCCGGCCAGGACAGGCAGCGGTCCGGAAGGGTATTGACAAGCACCCGGGAATCATAGACCACAGCTTCGGGTTGGGCGGCTGCGATCATGCGGCCAATTTTTGGATAATCCATCTTCAACTTATCGGCATTAAAGCCATCAAACCAATATTCGTCAATCTTGCCATAACGAGTGCTCAGTTCCTTTACCTGTGCATAATAATAATCCCCATAGGTTTCGTAACCTGTTGCTCCATTACGCTCAAAGTATTTATCGATGATGGAGACATAAAGACCAAATTGCATGTTGGCCTTCCGACAAGCATCGGCCACTTCTTTGACCACGTCCCCCTTGCCATTTTTCCAGGGGGAGGCTTTCACACTATGGCTGGTGGTTTGGGTTTGCCAATTGCAGAATCCGTCATGGTGTTTGCTGGTCAGCACAATGCCGTTGAATCCACCTGCTTTGGCTGCAGCCGTCCACTGGCGGGCATCGAAGCGGGCAGGAAGAAATCGCTGAGGATCTTCCATGCCATAACCCATGTGATCTTCGCTGGGATAAAATGTTTTCATGCCAAAATGCACGAACATGAGATATTCGGCCTTATGCCAACGCAATTGTGCTGTGTTGGGTATTGGAAAGAAAGGGGCAGGTGATTGTACGGCCAATGCATTCTTTACTCCCTGGTGCTGCGCAAACATTGTTCCCGGCGCTAACAACAAAGTCAAAATGACAATAACTAATCTTTGTTTTAAAATATCACGTATATCCATACTTTTTTCGTCGCGTTATTCAATCAGTGTTTAAAACATTTTCTTACTCTGTGAAGGAGCAGGTGCTTTGCCCCAGGATAGATTGGGTTGTGCGCCCAACCATAATTCCAATAGCCCACCTTTACTAAAATCGGCATGTGAAAAGGAGAACTGGTTATGATCCTTTCCGTTTAAGGAAGCTTTTTGTATGTAACAATTTGCTTTGGAATTGTTATTGGTTTTGATCACAAACTCATTTCCTGAATAGTAATCCTTATTGAGCTTGATCACTACTTCATCAAAAACAGGACTGGTAATATCATATACAGGATTGATGGAGCAATTTCCATTCAAGCTAAACAACCCGATAGATGTCAAGGCACTTACGCCGCTCATCTGCCCCTGGTCTTCGTCATGCCCTCCATATCCTTTATCTGGTGTAACAGCACCATAGGCCTGTTCATTTACTCTTCTCACCCAGTATTGCGTCAAATCAGGACGTCCTGCATAATTAAACACATGCGCGTTTGAACAGCCTGGCTGATTAGCATAGCTTACATAACCCGAGCTATAACCAAATACAAAATCCTGGCTTTGTGCTTTTTCAAATGCATAGTTCAGCATTTTACAAAGCGTATCTGTACCACCCATCATTTGAGCCAGTTGGTCAATGCCATGTGACACCGACCATGTTGCCTGCCATGCATTCGCCTCTACCCAGCCATTACCATCTAATGGATTTTTGTGCGCCCAGGTTCCCTCCTTTGTTTTCGGAAAGATCAACTTTTGGTCCTGGTCAAAAAGCTTTGTCCAACCTTGCGATCGTTTCGTAAAATATTCAGCGTCTTTTTTCTTACCTAACTTATATGCCATTTGAGCCAATGCCCAATCCTGGAAAGCAATTTCGAGTGTGATGCCTGCATTTGATGGGTAATAACCGTTTTTGATATAAAACTCCATTGGTTCCTTATCGCCCATCATACCGCCCGGCGCATGATTTTGTTTCATTACTTCATAAGCCGTTGCAACAGGTTTCTTTGTAAGTATTCCTTTCTGGTAAGCGCATGTGATGAGATTGGTGGCCGGGCACCCCGTCATGATATAAGAATAGCCACCAGCACAGGGCCCCCTCGGCAATAATTTTCCATTTTCGGCGTATTGGATCAAAGATGCTGCAAAATCATCGAGCACTTCGGGCCAGGCCAATCCCCAAAGCACATTCAAATTCCATTGGGTTAACCAAAACGCATCTGAATTGTACATGTGAAATTTCACTTTGCCGTTTTGGTCTTTGGGCAATGTTCTTATTTTGAACTTAGTGTTCACAGTAAAACTTCCCCGTCTTTCCCCTTCGGTATTATCGGGATAATCGCCAGATACATCATCGAGTTTATGCCGTCCCAGCAAGGCATGCCAGAGGTCTGTATAAAATTTTATTTTTTGATTAGCGCTTCCTCCTTTTACAGCAATGCGGCCCAGCATTTCGTTCCATTCTTTTTGAGACTGTTCACGAAGTTGATCAAAGTCCCAGTGCCTGCATTCCGATTCCAGATTGCGCCTTGCGTTGTCAACACTGGTAAAAGAAACTGCAACTTTCATCTGAACCGTTTCCCCGGCCTTTACATGATATTGAGCTGATACCCCTGTGGTAGGCGCATCATAATAACTCATACGGCCACTGTTTTTTGCAGTTTTCTCAGGGCTACCTGTTAACGATTTTACATCCAACAACTCTTGCTTACCATCCCAGCCATTCAGTTTTTCAAATGGTTTCTCAAAGTCGATCGCAAAATATATCCGGACATTCTCCGGGCCACCCCATAACCTGCCGGTTGTATTCACGGAGCCTTCAATACGGGTATCGCTTACTTTTTGCACTCTTGCATCGTTCATCGTAGCTTCCCCTACATAGCCACCCAGGTTAATTAAAATATTGGAGCGTACATCTTTGGTATAAGTAAAACGGTAAAAGCTTACCCGGTCGCCGGCGGTTTGTTCCACCCATGTGTTATAATTGTCGAGGTAAAGCCGATGATAACCGGGCTGCACAATCTCAGCCTCATGCGAAAATTTAGACTTCCATTGCTGCTCTCCTTTATTGGGATCAACAGCCCCTGTTGTGGGCATCAGTGTGATACCCGAAAGCATCCAGCAATGCACTTGCGGAAAGCCCAGTACTTCTGTTGAATTGTAATTATACCCGCCTCCATATTGATTCTTGTTCCGCGTTAAGGGAGCAGCGCTGATCATGCCAAAGGGCTGGCTCCCGGTAACAAAGAAAAAATAGCGGCCCCGGGCCGATTCAATGTAAGGATCAACCCAGGAAACAGGATCCGAAATCTGCGAGGGAGATGGGTATACTTCTATCTCAGATAAACCTATAGCGGGCCCGTCCGCATCAGTCGTTTCGAAACGAACCGAGGTAACGGTTTGTTCCGGGAAAGCAACTATTTTGGGAGCGCCATTATTGGGTATTTCAAAAACAGGTATACGGGTTCCATTGCTAAAAATGAGCACGCCGCCTGCATTATGTGCAGTTTCTGTAGCCCGGTCGTACAATATAATTTTATTGATGGACTGTGGCTTCTCCCAATCTAACTGTATCCATGGATAATCAATATGCCCCCAAAAGGTAACGGTGCTTTTTGATACCCATTCGCCTTTGCCATTGGTTCGGATCATTCCGTCGATAACATTTGCAGCTTTTCCTTTTTCGGCCATTTCGGATGAAGCTGTAACCCTTGCCTTGTTGGCAATACTGCCAGGACCGGCATAAACGAAAAGGCTGCAAAACACGAACAGGAAAACGATACCCAATGATAGTATTCTGTGCATAGTGGAGTATTTAATAAACAAGCAGGAATGATGCAGGCGCATATTTATCCAGGTTAAAATTTAAAATTCCGTTCTTCACTGTTATTTTTTTACCTGTTTGATTTCCACGCAAATCAATTGGCACCACGGCTTTCACTTTACTTCCATTACCGAAATTCACAGTGCAATTACCAGAAACACCTGCTTGCTCCCACAAGCGCAGGATTGTTCCATCGCCATCAGGGTTTTCACCAAATGCAGTTATTAAAACACCTTTCCTGGAAACAGATACCCCGCTATTATTTGCTGGCAATTTTCCGGGTGTACCTTCTGCCACCCCTGTTAACAATGGCAGGCGGGTTTCCCATCCGTATTGAGCCAGATTGGCAACAGTTTGGGTATGCTGATCCACCGGCCAGATACGCACTTTCTCAGTCCATGAGCCATCCTGCCACAATGGGAAATTGGTGTTCCACATGTTATTGTACAGGTTCACAAATACAGATGGAGTAGTTGGTACATAATCCATCGAATACTTCCATAGGCCTGGTTCACCAAGGCTCACCAATGGTGCATCTATTGATGCGATTGCTGCACCCGATTGATCGGCCTGCGTAATGGATACACCTGTAGTTGCTGCCATGAGATACCTGTTCGTACCCGGAACAATATCTGTAGCAGGATTGATTGCCCCTCCGAGGCGTCCCACTGTGAACGTAGGTTTTTCGACTTTAAAGGGGAAACAGAGCCATCCTCCTTCCGGTTGTTTATCGGGTGTTTTCGAATCCACCGACCAATCTACATCAACATAAGCAGCATTTCGGGGAAACGTAAACGTCAAAGTATACCCCTTGGCATAGCCCTCTGTTGTTACAGCAGTTAACGTAGCAATATCTGCAACATCAGAATGTGTAACATTCAGTTTCCAAGCATTGGGCGTAAAAGCTAAGTAAGGTATTTTATCAGCCTTAGGCATTCCGGGTTTGCCAAGATCATTTAATCCCCATCCGCCCTTGATGCGGCTGTATGCATTAAACCATTTGTCAACTTCATTTGAACTGAAGCGCTCATGTAAAAACTGACCGATCACATAGTTCGATGATTGATCAACCAATTCACGGCCGGTTGATTTTTCAATTAAAGAGGCAATGCCTCCTTTTGTTACATCAAAAACCACTTTGAAATAAGGAGTGCTGAAAACAGTTTGTTCATCATTGGTAATAGCTCCTTCCTTCAATTCATCATAAGAGAACGTACTGTAACCTGAAGCTGCTACATCTTTCACATAAAAATATTTTCCTGTCTCCCAGGGGTTTGCAATCATCCCTGATCTTTTCCATGGCAGGGGATTATATACAACAACACGTTTTCCTTTTTTATTCACAGAAGCTGCCAATAAGTCAAGATCAGAGTTGAGATCTTTACTTACAATCTCATTTGTTGTCAAAATGTATTGACGTTTATCATCGTAAGAACGAAGCCATTTTCTTTTACTTCCAGTTGTTGTATTATGTGCATTACTGTTTTTCAGCGCTGCATAATTGGCGTTTTCCGGAAGAGGTTCTGCTGCAGCTTCCGCCATCCATTTATTCCATGCATCACCATAGCTGTAACGGGGACCGTATTCAGCATTCATTCCCCAGGTGTGTTCTGCATACAAAAGACTTTGTTCGTAAGCTTTTGCCAGCTTTGTTGAAACTGAGGCAACAGGTATACCCCAAAATTTCATTTGCGTGTTCAACCCATCAAGGGTTGATTCCAGTGGACGGATATTTCTTGCAATTTTTGTTTCCTGTGGATTTGATTGCAGGCCATGAATCCAGGTATCAGGACAATCACCTTTAACAGTAGGCAATTGGGGTTTCTCAGCTAAAACAGCTTTGGCAAAATCATCCAGCGTACCAAAATGTATTTTCACACCTGGCAGTTCCTTTTCTGCATAAGCAAGGAGCTTATCTATTTCCTGTGAAGAGGGCGGACCATGATTGTCGCCTGTCATTTGCATGGCCAGGTAATTTTTACAAGGCCAGTTTGTTGTAGGCCGAATACTAGATCCATAGTCTGCAGTGTAATTACATAGTATTCTTGAACCGTCTGCTCCTTCCCACCAGAAGAGTTCCGGGAATCTTGGATACTGGCTCGCCGGGTTACATCCCAATTGTAAAAATTGGATACCCGCATGTTTCAGCAAGGTGGGCATGATCCAGGAATGACTTGGCACATCCGTCATCTTAGCACTGATGGGTAAGGGAAGTCCGTATTTCCTTGCAACCGCAGAAGAAAAGCCCAATCCCCGCACCAGGTCTTCATAATCCAGCGACTCCGTATGCATTGTAAAAGGAAGGCCGTGAACTACAAGTGTTCCTGCTTTTATTGCCTTTTCAATTCTTGCTTTCCGTTCAGGCGTTTGCAGTGGGCCGAGTATCTGTGCCTGTAAGGGCCAGCCGGAAACGGTCCATGCAAAACGTTTTTCCTTTGGCAGCGTTTCGCTGTTTTCAATCACCTTCAGTGCATTATCCATCATTTCTTCCCGGTACCGTTTAAATACATTTTCCGGCAGATCAGTAAACCCCAGGTCGAAATGGGTTTTGAATACCACCCATATGTCGGTTACTTTTGAATTGGTTCGGTTATTATCCTTTCGCTCCTGCCCTATTGCGGCAGACGCTGATAATACCATAAGAAGCAATAAGACTTTTACTCTTGTCATTACAATCAATATTGAAATTAAATGCTACGTTTCTTTGAATGTTGTATGTATTCATCAATCACAACCATCACCAACTACCTGTTTCCTATATACAGAAAGAACTGCTGGTTATTTGTCTGTACTCATCGAAGGAGGAGGCGTATGAATACCGAATGCAGTATTCGGTTTCGGCCCCATATCAAACATTAACACACCACCTTCTGTCAATTTTTTGCGATCGATCCAGCAGTTTTCCAGTTTCTTTTTGTTGAGCGACACAGATTGTATATACATATTCTGCTTCGCATTATTCCTGGTTTCAATAACCAGGTTTTTGCCCGAATAATATTTCGGGTCGAGTTCAATGGTTACTTTATCGAATAAGGGACTTCCAAACTGGAATGTAGGGTTCATGGCTGCATGGCCCTGCACATCAAACAAACCCAGGGCAGCCATCACATACCAGGCGCCCAACTGTCCCTGGTCTTCATCCTGTCCAAAACCATAACCATGTAAAGGATCTGCTCCATAAAACTCATCACAAATAGTACGTGTCCATTTTTGGGTGAGCCAAGGTTTACCGGAATAATTGAACAACCAGGATTGATGGAGGCAAGGCTGGTTGCCATGGTTGTATAATTTTTCAAGTCCTGAAAAACTGTTTATTTCCTTTCCGCCACCAAAGGTTGATTTTCGACTTTCCGTAAAGGTATTCTCCAGGCGTGCATTAAAAGTGTCTTTACCCAGCACATTCATCAAACCCGCTATATCCTGCGGCACGTACCAAGTATATTGAAAGGCATTTCCTTCCTGGAATCCTCTCCAAGCCTGCATGGCATTAAAGCTGTCGATAAATTTTCCATTCTCATATCTTGGTCGAATGAATTTTGATTCCGGATCATAAAGGTTTTTCCAGCAGGCAGCCTGTTTCATCAGGCGGTTATAGTCATCCTGCTTTCCGATTGCTTTGGCAAATTGCGCGACAGCGTAAGAACTAAAACAAAATTCAAGTGTGTGCGATGCGCCGAAATTAAACACCCACCCGTTCGATATAGTTGTATCCCTGGCTGGAATGTAGCCCCCATTTACCAGGTAATGCAAATCATATTTACCGGAACCAAAGGGCCGGTTGATGTATCCTATTTCATTTTTGTACGCAGTTTCATAAGCGCTGTTGATATTAAAATCCCTGATGCCGCAGTTGTACGTTGCTGCAAGCATGAGCCCGAAGAAATTGGTGAGCACACCGTTGGAATGGGCACCTGCAGCTACCCCGTCATGCATCCAACCGGTTTCCTGCGCAAAGTCGAGGTTCGACTGCATGTATTCGCTTTGATATTCCGGGTAAACCAATGCCCATAATTGGCCAAGGTTCCAGAAGGCGCCCCAAATGCCATCGGTATTGTAATGATTATAGGTGGGTTTTCCACTTTTATCTAAAGGAATCTGGCCAATGCTGCCATTATTTGTGGGATATTGTCCGTTAACATCACTAGCCAGGCCCCTTCCAAGAAGTGCATGATAAAGACCTGTATAAAATTTCACTTTGTTGATACTATCCTTTCCTTCTACTTTAATCCTGCCCAGTTTTTCATTCCATTTTTTGCCGGCTGCTATTCTAACTGCATCAAAACTTTGTCCTGCAGCTTCGGCTTGCAGATTTTTTCTTGCATTGTCGATGCTGGTGTACGAAAGACCAACCCGCATTTCGATCATTTCATCTTTTACAGTTGAAAAGGTTAAAAACATTCCATTACCGATCCCTTTTGTTTCTTTTTGATTGAAGGAAGCAACTGAATCGGTAAATGTTCCGAAAGACTGAGGTTCTTTGTTGATCTGAATAACAAAATACATCCTCACTCTTTTCCCGGGATCGCAAAACTTCAAGTATTCAGGATAGGTTTCTATGGATCCTTCCAGTTCTTTTTTTCCGGATAAACGGATGATGGATTCGGTTACATCACTGCTTTCTCCCTGGCGGTGCCCTACATCAAAAATAATCCGTGCTTCTTTCGATTGAGGAAAAGTATAACGATGATATCCCACTCTTTCAGTAGCAGTGAGCTCGGCTTTAATACGATAGTCTTTTAAATAGACTGAATAATATCCCGGTTCTGCATGTTCTGATTTTTTATCAAACCGGGAACGATACCCTGCATCGGGGTCTTCAAGCGAACCTGGAATGGTTTGCAAAGCACCTGTGGTTGGCATGACAACCAGTCCGCCAATCTGAAATTCATGAAAATGACCAAACCCCTCAATGGAAGTATGCCGGTCATCGTAGCCACAAGGCTGCCACCCGCCTTTACTTCCATAAGCATTGGTATGAGGTGCCAGCTTTGCCATACCAAAAGGTAATGAAGCAGGCGTATAAAAAAACCACCTGCCGTGCACAGAGCCAATTTGCGGGTCGACGAATGCAGATGGATTAAAGGTTTTGTTGTTCACCTGGGCAGCAGAAACCGAGGCAACCAAAAGAAAAATCCAAAAAGGCAGCTTAGCAATCTTCATGTTTTATTAATTAAATCAAAAGCAATTTCAAATGTATATACATATATACATAAAACCTGAGGTTTTTCATTTTTCAAGCATTCTGTTTCGTTTCATTAGAATTCCCCAAAAAAAGTAATATTGTATCTTCATGAATACATATGAAAATTAAAATTGATCATAGTAGCCCTATCCCGTTACATATCCAGGCAGAGGAACTGCTGAGAAAAATTATCAGGCAGCCACAATATCAGAAAGGAAAAAACCTGCCCAATGAAATCGAGTTAGCAACAAAGCTTACTATTTCAAGAGGAACTTTGAGACAAGCCATCAACAAGTTGGTATATGAAGGCTTGCTTGTCAGGAAAAAAGGGTTGGGAACTAAGGTTAATAATATCGTTAGCTCAAAAGCTTTGAATTGGCTAAGTTTTTCGCAGGAAATGGCGTTACGGGGTATACCGATTAAAAATTTTGAACTCAAAATCAGTTGGGTCAAGCCAGATGAGCAAATTGCTAATTTCTTTGAAATAAAAGGGAACAAAAAGGTATTAAAACTTGAAAGATTGAGAGGGCGTTCAGAAGGACCATTTGTTTATTTTGTGTCCTATTTTCATCCCCGTATTGGACTTACCGGAGATGAAGATTTCAAACGGCCACTTTATGAAATCCTGGAAAAGGATTATCACGTTGTTGCCAATCTCTCCAAGGAAGAAATCAGTGCCAGATCTGCTGACAAATTTATAGCTGGTAAACTGCAACTCGACCAGGGAAGTCCTATCTTACTCAGAAAAAGGTTTGTTTTTGACCAGGTGGAACGTCCCATAGAATATAATTTAGGTTTCTATAAAGCAGATAGCTTCATTTACACAATTGAGAGTAGAAGAGAATAGTAAGCAACAGCAGCTTAGTTGCATTTAACATAAAAAAGCCGGGAGGTTGCAACCTCCCGGCTTTTTCTTTTTCCATGTGCCATCTTAGCATGCTGATCACCACAAAACGAACCGAACTTCTGAATGCAGGGACCTGCGGAAATTTAATTGTTTTTGCATTATTCCAGGATAAAACTGGCCGGTCCAAATTGTTTAATCGAACAACTGAATTTTCCGTTCATGATCTTGATGGGCTTGCCGGTCACTTCACCACGAAGGTTTACTGGTGTGGCTTTAGTGAACTGCTGCCCGGGCAATGCAATCGTGATTGCACCTGATTGCCCAGCCATTTCCCATAAACGCAACAGCGTGCCTTTATTACCATCGGGGTCTTCACCAAATGCTGTAACCAGCACACCCTTCCGGGAACACTCCACTCCTTTTTGTGCCGAAGGCAACTTACTTGTGCTCTTTTCAGGGGCTATCACCTGCAGTGGATTGCGTGCTTCCAATGCGGGGACAGACATCATTTCATCTTTGGGTGTGTTGTTATCAAATGTCCAGATCCTGACACGGGAACTCCAGGAACCCGGATACCAATACCGGTAATTTGTATTCCATTGATTGTTGTATAAATTGATATACACTACCGGCTTTTTAGGAACAAAATCAAGTGAAAACTTCCAGCAGCCCGGCGTATCCAAACTGATCAACGGGTGGTCGAGTGGGGCCACAGCTATGCCCCTACCTTTTGCATCCGTCAGCGTAACACCTTGCCCAACTGAATACAGGTGCCTGTTCGCTCCTTTTACAATATCCTTCGCAGGGTCCATTATTCCCAACGGGCGGTACACTTTAAAAACAGGATCCTTAATATTGAATGGAAGGGCCAGCCAGTCGGCTTCCGGCCAATTGTCCTTCGCCTTATCGAGAATGGTTACTTCCATGTCCAAATAAGGTTGGCCATCAACGAGGGTTACAGTCAATCTTGAGGCAGGTAAATGGTTGGCAGTATCGGCCGGCATTTCCAATATTGCTGTTTGTTTTAATGAAGTGGACTGAATATTCAGTTTCCCACCTGCAGGTGATGCTATGCGATAAGGGATTGTTTTTTCGGAAATCATACCGCGCTTTTCAATGCCTGGATGCAGCCAATCACCGCTTACGCCAAATGCATTCCATGCACGCTTTTGCTGGTATGCTTCCGTAAACCTTGCTGTTTGCTCGTAAGTAAATCGTTCATTACAATATTGGCCTGTCTGGCAACCAGAAATATTAGCAGCCCAATCATATCCGGTACGCTTGTCCACAAGAGACAGTATGGCACCTCTTTCGGCATCAAATGTTATTTTATAGAAGCCATTCTCGATGAAATCATTTGCCGGAGTTTTCACGTTGAATTTACCCGGAAGGGAAACTGTAGTATATCCACTGGCTGGAATATTCTTTACAAAAACTTGTTGCCCGTTCACATCCACTATACCGCTACGTTTCCAGGGCAGCGGATTATAAACAATAACACTATTGGGATCACATTTTACAGATTGGGCCAACCATTCCAGGTTTTCCTGTTTCATGTGATTGGAAATATTCCAGGCATTACGGACATAATCAGTTTTATCTTCCCAGGATGCTTCCAGGTTGGCATTTTTTGAAGCTGGCAGTTTTTTAAATTCTTCACCATACTGATTCACAGAAGCGGATCCACCCCAGGTGTGTTCTGCATACAAGGCCATCTGCTCATAAGCCCTGGCCACCGAATCGGCAATAGACGATACCGGTAATCCCCAGGTTTTCAACTGGGTGTTCAATACTTCACCAGAAGCTAATAATGGTGCGGCTTCCCTTGACAGTTTCGAGCCACTCGGATCGCACATAATACCATGAATCCAGGTATCGGGCATTTCCTTTTTAATAACAGGAAGCTTAGGATTTTCGGCAAGTATGGCTTTGGTGAAATCATCCATGGTCCCCACCCGTATTTTTACCCCAGGCAGCCTTTTCTGTGCTTCATCAAATAACGCTTTCACATCCTTCTCTTTGGGAGGACCGCTATTGTCCATCGTCACTAAGATGGCTGGCCAAACTTTGTAGGGCCAATCGGCAGGCGGCAGCAATCCACGCCCCACAAAATGTTCGCCTTTTCCCCAATCGTGCGGCCAGTTAAGCCCGGTTGCGGTACCATAAATGCTCGAATATAAAGTGAGCACCCTTGAGCCATCAGGTCCTTCCCACCAGAAAAGACCTGGCGTTTGCACAAAACCACTTGGCCAGTTACATCCTATATGTAAGAACTTTACCCCTGCATTACCAAGAACAGTTGCCAACTCTCCCGAGTGAGAAGGCATATCAGAAACCTTTGCAGCCTGTGGAAGCGGAAGATGATATTGCCTTGAAAGTCTTGATGCAAAACCAAGCCCCCGTGTCAGCACTTCCGGTTCACATGCATCGGTCTCCACAGTAAAAGGCATTGCGTGAATGTTAAATCTTCCCTTACTGAACGCTTCATCCAATTTTTTTCTTCGCTCCTCTGTCTGTCCAGGCCAGGGCTCCAATACTTTTGACATTACCCATCCGGGGCAGGTCCATTTAAACTGTTGTTCTGTGGGCATGGACCGTGATGCATCCATGGCTTTGAGCGCTTTATCAATCATGTCAGTACGGTAGTACTGCACAATGTCCTTCACGCTGTGCGTATAACCGATATCGAAATGTGTTTTAAAGACGACAATGATCTCTTTCACCTTGTCGTTTTTTTCAAAGGGCACGGACAGTTTGTTTTTTTGAGCAATCGACTGTGCGCAAACTGTCATTCCAGCAGTACTGAAAAGCAGCAACGCAATCAAAACCAGTTTTGTTCGACTCATCATGCTAAATGTTTAAATTTATTTTTTTCTCAATTTCATTTCAAACAGTTTGGGCAAAGGGCTGGCTGTATACTACATGCGATCACTTCGGCCATACCTTAATCTCCCCATTCACAGGTGTTTCAAAGGGACCCGGGAAAGGATTGGAGGCTTTGCGTTTTCTGTCGAAGTAATCGGTGTCAATACACAACGGCGAACCATCGCTGTACTCAAACGCTTGTTGCGGAACGATAGCCTTGCCCAGCAACTCAGTGGTCACAAGGCGTCTCTTTTGTTCCATCACCCACGCGGGGCTGGAAGAAAGGCGGAGCCAGGCTTGGCCATTGCGGATTTCGATGGCGGGTTTGGGTCCGAAACCTGAGTCGAGCAGCGGTTTTTTCTCCTGTGCTGAAGGGAGGCAACCTTTGGTGAAGACGTTGCCTTCCATGGTCATCGGCAGCGAAGAGGTGTTGTAGTGCGCGAGCGTAGTGGGAGCGATGAAGATATTGTTGAGGAAACGATCATCCCCACTTCGGTTGTCGTATTGACCGGCAATAGCAGTGCCATGCGGAAGGAGGTAGGGAGTTTTGCGGGGAAGCCAACGGTCGAAGGATGGATCAACTTTGCGCATCAGGTTGTGCACGAAGGCGGTGCCGTGGGCGGCATTGAAGATCGATTGGCCAGACAGCAGGATGTTGTTGGCGATGAGGCAGGGGCCGTGATTGACCTCCAGGAAAATGTCCTGCCCACCTCCAGCTTCGTAGAACCCGACCTTGCCGGAAGGCCGGCCATCATTATTGTGCATGAGATTACCGGTGATTTGCGTACCCTGCGTCATCCAGTCCAGGTGCATGCCGCGAATACAGTGGTGAATCCAATTGTCGCGGATGTAGGTATCGATCGCACCATGAAATTTGATGCCGGCGAGTTCCGCGCCTCCGAAGAGGCCACGCACGGCAATATCGTGGATGTGGTTGCGCTCGATGATGCTAAAAGCGCCACCGAAGGCGCCAACAATGCCGACTTCGTCGCACTCGCGGATTTCGTTATTACGCACTAAGTGGTGGCCAATGGAGTCCTTGTTCCAGCCGTTTTTAAGGGCGCGTTCAATGGTCAGGTTCCAGTCCTTGTAACCCGGGCCGTTATTGCCCCAATCATCGCCGTACTTGCCTAGCGACAGACCGGCGCAGGCGGAGTTGCGGATGAGGTTGTTCTCGATGATCCAGCCCTTGCTCCAGTTGGTGCCGATGATCGCCTTTTGCTCAATGGTGGGCGGCGCCCAGTTGGGCGCGGCGTTTTGCAGGATGAACCCCCGGACGGTGATATAGTTGATAAAGTTCTTTGTGGGGTAGAAGACCGTCTGGCGGACATTCACTTCAACTTGCGCCCTGTTCGGATCCTTGTCGGGAAACTGGGCGTGGACGACGGTGCTTTCTGAACCGACCTCAGCGAAGAAGAGTAGAGCGCCAGTGGCTGGTTGGAGCACTTGGTCGAGAGCGGTGGCTTCTTTGAGCCATTGGTCGTCGATGTAAACAGAACCAGTGTGAGCCGTGCGTCCCTGCGGGTGAAACCAGTCGCCTGTGATCAAATCACCAAAGGGATTGTAGTCACCAAAGAAGGTGTTAGGGATGACTACTTTCCATGTGTCACTTTGCTCCCTGGTCCAGCCGGTGACCGGTTCCGAGCCGGTGATAATGACATTTTCGCCCTTGGCGGCCTGATAGGTAATGCGCTTAGATGGCGATTCGCCACCACGCGGTGGGGCAACCGTTTCGCGATAGATCCCTGCATGAATAGTTATAATATCGCCGGGCATGGCCTTGTTGGCAGCGGCCATTATAGTCTTGAAGGGCTTTTGGGCAGAGCCATCCGAAGCGTCGTTGCCTTTGGTCGAAGAAACATGGAACTCGGTGGCAAAGGTCGACATCGCAGCAGCGAGGAACAGGAATGTGGGGAAAAGTTTCATTTTCATGGATTGTCAGATTTTTTTGCTATGATGGCAAATAGTCGGTATCTATTTTAGGGCGAGCCACAGGGATTTTCAAAGCAAATTGGGAGTGATGGCTGGATGCAGCGTCAAAATCCTGCTTGTCCAACTCACCACTCCCCTGTTTGTCTTTGCACATGGCTTTCAATGAATCATTGAGTCCACCAGAGTGCCATTTTATTTCATTGATGCCGTTGCATGACTGATTGAAAGCGGATATGCTTTATCTCTTTTCAGTGCAACAAAGAATCGCTTACCAGATCCATCGGCATTCACTTTATACAAATTCCAGTTATTGGCATCAACTTCCTCCAGACGAAAACTTTGCGAAGCATCTGCCAACTCTTTTTTAACCCACCTTGGAAAAGCATTGGCAGCCCTTGCATTCTCCCAGGTTCTTATCGTTTTAAAAATAGCATCCTTCTGAGGGCAGCTTTCAACATCTTTCTGGTTCAGATGCAAACTGTATGTTGTTCCAACACCCACAGAAATTGCTTGTATATGCTCGTATTGTTCAACTTTTGAATTGGCTTTAATAGGGAAATTGCCGCCCATGCCTGCCGGGAAAAAGTTGGCGTATGTTACATCTCTCAGGTCCTTTCCCTGGCTAGTGGTGCTGCCCCACTCCCGGGTATCGGCATCGTAAAGATTTTTGCCGCCACCAACATTCCAAATGCTTTGATAATGCCATGACCCTTCTGACAAAGTAGCCCCTGTAAAACGGATGTACGGAACGCCAAGTGCAGCCGCCCTTTCAAACATTTTCCCAAAGAAACGCTTAGCCGAGTAATAGCCATGCCCGTTGTTGAACAAAAACTCCTGCCCGTCGAAATCGTAGTAGCTTAATCCATTGATTTTGCATACTTCAGCGTAATATTCTGCTATTTTATCCTGCAACTGCATGTTGGGTATAAGCCCGTCGTAACCGTAATTAACTGTTACCTGCAGCTTGTAAATCGTATCGCCGGTAGCATGGCTTTCCGGAGATGTTTTCCAATAGCCACGTTTTACATTTAAAAGGCGGTATGGTGGTTTATCTGAAACGCCCATATAATGAATTAGCTCTTTTCCGATTTTCACCATGTTTAAGTTAGCACAATGCCCTTCCCAACTGGCAATTTCCTCCAGATATTTTGGGTCATTAACAAGGATGATCGTATCTGCCGCATCAATGCTTTTTACCAACAATCGTTTTTGCTGATAGCACAAGCTATCGCTGGGAATAGGGCTGGCGTCTTTAGTGCCCGGCGCCAGTGAATTGGTGATAGGCGTACGGCCTATCATAATTCCATACTTCGCAGCCATTTCCGAAAACTCTTTGTGCGACAGGTTTCCAGATGTGAGCTTCAAAGGCTTTTTCCCGAAATTTTTGCCATCGATATAACCTTCATTGCCACGGTCGGGTCTTAAAAAACCCTGGTCGTATAAACTGATTGCCTTAAAGCCTAAGCGGTCCGTATAGGAAATGATGCTGTCGTACATATTTCCGCTGGTAATGGCATCGGGAACAAATGCAGCCGGGTCTTTTACCCATTTACCGTTGATGGTGGGATATGGTAATTTTTCGGATAAAACAATGTTTTTTACAACATTCATCAATGCAGTGCTATCGGGGCTGCCCCATAATGCTACCGACGAACCTATATAATCCACTCCCGGCAAGGGCTGAACATCGATGTGATTGGGTTTGTTGGCAGGCATATTTGGTATCAATGAAAAATAAATTTCCCGCTTCTGCGACCGGTCTCTAGAATGATAAGAAATAGAAATTCGTCCTTTTTTATCAACCCCTGCTGCATTACCGTACAATGTACGATAATAGGGTTCTTTGTGCGCATAAAAAGCAACATCGCTGATGCCATTTCCTCCCAATGTAAATACCTGCCCTTCATACAAATTTCCGGGCAATGGATACAGCTTCGGGTCCGGACTGTGGATGATATACTGAAAAGGGGCTGCATCACCTTGAAGGTCAGAAGTGCCACCCAAAGTATTATCGTTCAGGGCGAGCATACCTATGGCGTAATTTACCGCATCACTGGTATCGCGGGCAACACCGATGATTTCGCCAAAAAGATTGGTGATATTGGTATGATAAGGACCCCATTGAATGCCTTCGATCCCTTTGCGTGGTGCCAGGGACAAAAGAGTCATCCTGAAATATTTCTGCTGTGCGACCAGGCCGATGCGGGCAACCGATTGGTTTGAAAAAGTTAAAGTGATCTCCTTCTTTGCCTTGCTATAAGTTGCTTTAACCGGCTCATAATAAACCTTTTTGCCGCCATCGTACAGGCTCAATAAAGGTGATGGCTTATCCGCCGGGCTAAATTCCTTATGGGGATGAACCGTTGTATTCTTCATGCTGGTGATATAACCACGACCATCTATATGGATTTTAAAATAATCGGTTTTAAAATCAGCCTGCGCAACTAAATTAGTTGTAACGGCCAATAATGCAATCAGCAATAATTGGCCTTTAAATATTTTGGAGATCATTATATAACTTATTGATTATTGATTGAAACTTTATATGAGTATTTACCATACTTTAATTTTTTGCTTTCCGCTGCTCCTGATTTCAAATGGACCAGGCGAGGGATTAGTCACATTACGCTTTTTGCCGAAATAATCTGTATCGATCTTTAATGGCGAGCCATCTGTGTTTTCGAAAGGCAAATCCGGAACAAGAGCCCTGGTCAAAGTTTCGGTAGTCACCAGCTTTCTTTTTTGCCCGTTCAGCCAATTTTTGTCCAATGAAATTTCCAGGTACATACCATCGTTTTCGGCTGTCAAGTTTGCCATGGCATCATAGTCATTGATGACCAAAGCATTCCTTTCTATGGCCTGTTGGTCCTGATATTTTTTCATTTGCTCTTTTGCGCTTTTACTCATCTCTCCAAACCTCTTTTGATTGTCGGTGCTTCCAGCCCTGATTACGCCTTTCGTGTATACATTACCATCGAAGACAACCGGCAACAATGCCTTACTGTATTCCCGGGCATTTCCATCTCTCACAAACAGGTTATTCACAAACTGAACATCACCACCTGGATTGTCGTGCAGGCTGACAAGGGAAGTAGAATGAGGTTTATGATAGGGTGTCAAACGGCTATCATAGTTGATCACATTTATTTTACCGGCAAAAATGTTATGAACAAAAGCTGCCCCTCTTGAGTTCATAAGAAGGTTTGTTTTAGACAGCAAGATATTATTGCTGACCAGCATAGGTCCATGATCTACCTCCAGGAAAATATCCTCGTCATTATCATGCATCAGGTTATTCTTTACCTGGGCTCCCTGGGCCATCCAATCGAGCCAAATTCCCAGGTTGCTCCTGTAAATATGGTTATGACGAATCTGCACATCTACGGCGCCGTGAAATTTAATGGCTGCCTGTTCGTATCCGCTAAATAAGCGCTTAATAAAAATATCATGGATCGTGTTGCCCTCTATGATACTAAACGCACAGCCCATGCTACCCACAATACCTGTTTGCTCGCAATTGGAGATGGTGTTGTTACGAACAATGTGCCCCCCAATGGTTCCTTTGTTCCAACCAAAGGCTAATGCTCTTTTAATGGTACCTACATAACCTTCTGCAGACTCTGTCTGATTGTTATCATGATCATCGCCATATTTACCCAATGCTATGCCTACACATTTTGAGTAACGAACAGTGTTGTTCTCTATGATCCAGCCCCGGCTCCAATGTGTACCGATTAATCCCATTTGTTCTGCTGTAGGTGGTGCCCAGTTGGTAGCGGCCTGTTCCATAGTAAAGCCACGAACTGTAATAAAATTTATAAATGGTTGGTCGGGATAAAATACAGTTTCACGAACGTTGATTTCAGTTATTTCGTTATTGGGGTTTACGTTTTTAAACTGTGCCCAAATGGTTGTTGTTGCTGTATCGACAGAAGCTGTCCAAAGTTGGCTCTTTTCATCAGC
>NZ_JAOTIF010000037.1:0-43406 GCF_025628885.1 Paraflavisolibacter caeni
TAAATACCGGCATGAACAGTAACCAGATCGCCTGGCATTGCCAGGTTTGAAGCAGCCGTAATCGTTTTCAATGGACTGGCTAAAGAGCCATCATTACTATCACTTCCATTCACCGACACATGGTATTCTTTATAGCGCAATTGTTTATTGACGGCTACATTGTTTTGTGCAAACGTGCATAAACTGCCTATCGTTAGTAATGTACTAAATAGATATTTCATGGTTGATTATCAGTTATTGTTGAAATGGATGAAGTTGAAACAGTATCGCGGATTAATTATTGGTTAGTAAATGCATAAAATGGTTTTGCCTCTACCCAGGTTTGCCCCGGACTGGTACCTTCCACCCCCACCTGGTATTGATTCATCAGTTGATTCCATTCTGCACAGCGCTTGTCGTAAGATTCTGCTACTTTTCCCATTTGGCCCAGGTCAGCTCCGGCAGGTACCACAATCGTCATAACGAGCAAATGATCATAGCGGTATAAGGTAATCTTTTTGTAGCCGGCTTTTTTAAATCCAGCTTCAACTTCGGGCCAAACGTGTTGATGATGTTCGAGGTACTCGTTTAATTTCTGCCCGTTCTTCAATATATTGACTACAAACACTTTTTCCGTAAGCTGTACATCAGCTTTCCCTGCAGATCTATTGTGGCTGCAGGAAGCAAATAAAAAACTGATCGCTGTAAAAGCGATCAGTGGATTATACCATGATAATTTCATATTGCTGTAATGTTTTAACTGAACACTAAATAAATACCGGCCATTACAAGCGCTAGCAAGCCCCAGCCCAACCAGACTTGTTTTGAGGAATGGCCAAACTTTCTGTTGGTCTCTATTAATGAGGGTAAAGACCTTTCATAATTTGGTTTGGTTAATAGTGATACGACCACCATGACCGCAGCCAACCCAAGAAAAAGATAAACCGACAATAAGAGAAAATGCGGCCAGAATTCTTTTGAAGGGTAATTGAGTACATGGCAAATGCCCACAGCCAGGCAAAGGAGTCCCCCACCATATAACACCACTTCGGCGGCAATGCTATTGGCGCGCTTCCAGGTGACGCCTGCCAGGAACACCACAGAAAGTGGAGGCGCCAGAATTGAAACCAGGCCCTGGCTTAGTTCAAAAAAGCCTTTCCCTGACTTAGAATATATAAATGCTATACCAATAGCCAGCACTGCTGCAAGCAAAGTGAGCCATTTACCCATTCTGCGTTTGGCGTTCTCATCCATTGGCATCAGCCGGGCTACTACATCCAGTGTAAATACCGTACTGAATGAATTGAGACCTGATGATACAGTGTCGATCAATGCTGCGATCAGGGCTGCAATACAAAGACCCAGCAAGCCATGCGGCATCAATTGTTTCACCAGGGTGATATAAGCATTATCGGGCTGCGCAATGTCTTTATACAACACAAAACACATGATGCCTGGAAAAATAAATATGAGCGGCATGATTATTTTTAATGCGGCAATAAACATCGCGCCGTACTGGCCTTCTTTCAGGCTCTTTGCTGCCAGTACTTTCTGCACTATGGTCTGATCTGTACACCAATAAAAAATGGCGACAACCGGGTAACCTGCTATAATAGCGATCCAGGAATATTCAGGGTCAGAAGCCGGGCGAAATAATTTCCAATAATGAGCAGGCAAAGCGTTTGCTAAATTGCTCACGCCCCCAATTTTCTGTAACGCCAGGTAGGTTAGAATAACAGAAGATAAAATAATAATCAATGACTGGAATATCCCGGTACGCACAACCGCTTTCAAACCACCGATAGCCGTAAAACTGGAAGCTATGACCCCTATTAAAACCACCGAACTCATTAAAGGCCAATCAAATATCTGCGAAATGATCAAACCGCCAGCATATAAGGCACATCCCAACCAGACCACAAGGATGGACAACAAGCTGTATATCACCAGAAAGTTATAGGAAGGCCTGCCAAAGCGCAACAACAGGAACTGCGGCATGGTAGTGACCTTTGTTGAGAGGTAGTGTGGCAAAAAAAACATGGCCAGCAATAACAGGAAAATCCATGCAAGCCATTCGAAATTACTGCCCACAACACCTTGTGAAAATCCAATGCTGGCAAAACCGATCAACATCATGGGACCAGCATTTGCACTGAACAGGGAAAACCCGATCTGCCACCATTTCAGCGATCTTCCTCCCAAAAAAATATCAGAACCAGATTGCGATTTATTCTTACTTAAAACAAACCCGATGATAAACAAGGCAACCAGGTAAATTAACAATACAAGATAATCCAGAGTAGCAAGCGATACGTTCACAATAATCAGTTTTAATAGTTACATGGAAACGGTTGGCAGGTATTTTTTCACATTCTTATTTCCCCAGGCATGCTCACGTACCACTTTGCCGGCACGTTTGCAATAATCCCAATCCACTCTAACAGGCATACCTTCCATTTCAGGCAGTATAAAAGAGCCATTTTTCCATTCGGGGCGTACACTAAAATATTCCTCCAAGCCAAACATGATAGAATGTAAATATTCTACCTGGTGATGCTCAGGTGCTGTTGCCATCAGGTAGGAAGTATATAAAGAATATCCGCCCGAAGAAAGGTCTACCTGCGATTTCACTGCGAGTTCCTTTACTTCCATCCATTCCTTTACACTGCCTAAATGTGTAGGAACAGGCTGCAAATGCTGCACGCCGATGTTCAACAGCGTAGGAAACATCCTGGACGTACGCTCAGATTCGCCAAAAGATATTTTTACAGTAGTATGACTACATAACTTCTCAATCTGTTCATATGCAGCTGAATGAACCGGCTCTTCGAACCAAGCCAGATCTGCCGATGCAGTAAGGTCTATAAAGCGCAATGCCTGGTCGCAGGTCCATATCTGGTTGGCATCCACGGCAAGCTTTACGTTGTTACCCAGCAGGCTTCGTACAAATTTCACCCGCTCCACATCTTCATTCATTTTATTACCGAAGTCCTTACCCACTTTCATCTTGTAGCAATCTACTCCTGCATTCAAAAAGCAGGACACCTCAGCCTCTAATTCATTAAAAGTATAATTGGTACCGCCTCCGCTGCCATACATTTTTACTACATTCCTTGTAGCGCCAACATAGCGGTGGAGAGGCATTTTTGCTCTCCTGGCGGCCAGATCATGCAAGGCCATATCTATCTGCCCCAGTAATCCTGAAGCAGGCCCTCTGAATCCTTCATTGCGTATGGACCAATACATGCGATGGTACAATTCGGAATAAGGAATATTGGGACTATGCAGCAATATGGGAAGCAGGCAAGCCTCCAATATATTGGTATATGTACTGTAAACAGGCGACTCGCCTACGTTACCATCTTCATCTTCAATTCTGATCAATGCCAGTCCAAAAGTAGAGAATGGCCCCATGGTGGCATCCTGAAATGGGATTACAGCTTTTACCGGCTCTAATACCCTGATCTCTACGCTGGTTATATTAAAGACTTCATTGTCAATTCTATTCATTTAATTCGTTTTACCGTTTGTGTATTTCATAATTTCTCCCACCATAAATCCTGGAAGCGGCCCGTTCTGAAATGCTTCAATTGTCGCAGCCAATTGCGTTTTGTCGGAAGCACCGATAACAATTTGAAAAGCATAGGGCAAGGATAACAGGAATCTATGCGCCAGTGCCGGCAAAGTCATTGACTGCGCATCTGCCAGCGCTTTTACAGAGACTGCCGCATCAATATAATGCTTGCCCAACCATGCCGGCGGATTGCTTACAAAAGCATCGTAACAACTTCCTAACAACCCCATGTTCAGAGGGCTGGCAGCATAATATTGGATATGGTTAGCCAGGCAAAAAGGAAGGTATTCATTTAAAGCAACTGTACTTACGGCATTCAACTTATTGAACTCCATCAGTACATCGAATATTTCAGGTTTTAGATAAGGAGCCATCCACGAAGGGGGATTTCCTCCCAAACCAATTTTTTTGGCGTAACCCTTTTCTTTAAATGATAGCATGGTTTCAATAACCTGCCCGGCATTTTCTTCCGCCATATGCAACGGATCATGTAGAAACAAAACATCCAGGGAAGAAACTCCCAGGGTTTCCAGACTTTGCTCTACACTTCTCTGCATGCCTTCAACACTGTAGTCATAACGACCTTCATCAGCAGCAAACCCTTTTAACCGCCCCACTTTTGTGCTGATCACCGGCTGGGGGCCAGACCATTGGCGAAGCGCCTTGCCAACATATTCCTCGGCATTGCCATAGGCCGGAGCGGTATCAATTGCTCCGATACCATTTTCAAGCGCAGCAATAATAGTACTGATGGATTCGTCCGGGTCGACCTTATGCCAAACCCCTCCTAGCCCAACAGTACCTAAAATGCATCTGTCCAAAAAGGCTGGTGTACTACTTTGTTTCACCATAAATCAGGTTATTCTTTCGTAGATAAAAGTATTTCACTTTATGTTCCCTGACTTATGGCATATTGATTATTTCTTGTGTTATTTTGACATTTTCATGGAAGAAATTATTAATTCCATCAAATCGGCCTGATCCATATGGCTTGTCCGCCAGTAGCCGGCAAATGAGCATCTAAGGCCAGGAACCAAATGATGAGCAAAAACGAATGGTGGTATTGCAAAGGCTACCTGCCTGATCATATTTTAAAATTAGTTTAAGGTTCGTAATTGGTAAAACGCCCCCATAGAGGGGGGCGTACGTATATATAATAAAAAGGGTAATGAGTATCCGGCTTTAATTATAGCCTTTATTCCGGATCAACTCTGCTCTTTTGTTAACCTGAATTTCAGCGTTCGGAATAAGCAGCTTGTTGATGTGATTATCGGTAATTGAAGGGCGTGTGATCCAGGTAATTCCTGGGCATACATTTTTTCTCCAGGCCTATAAAAATGCAAGTGCAATATTACTTAAATACTAAAGCAGCGCCACGTCAGATTACGAAAAAAAACATTCATTTTGCGAACGCCCAGAAGAACTGGAACTTATGAGATCAACTTAACTCTTATTCACTATTTTTCTATATTATATACATCAAATCGGCCTGATCCAGATAGCCTGTCCCCCGGAAGGAAGCAGTTTCGCATCCAATTTTGATAAGGAATTCACATTCATTTTTTTCATGGAAACACGCGTACGGACCGGAGATGCCGGATCATCATAATAAATAGTAGCCTGGTATTTTTTGCCCGGCGTTAAAAATGAACAATTAATTTTTGTATCCCGTGCGTCATTGTTGGTAATCGTGCCTACAAACCACTCTTTCCCGCTACGGCGGGCTATAGTGATGTATTTGCCGATCTCCCCATCCAACACCTTGGTATCGTCCCAAACCGTGGGCACATGATCAAAAAATTCAAGTTCGGGTTCGTCCTGCACATCTTCCGGTTTATCATACCAATACATAAATTGCAGCGGGCTGTAATACACCACAGATAAGGCCATTTGATGCATGGATGTGGTTTTCAATACCCGCGCATTTTGCGTTTCTGCCAGCCTCTTTTTTAATGAAGGGCGGTGGTAATAACAAACCGTATAATCGGCTGCGCCACACAAGAACCTTGTAAAAGGCAGCGCTGCATTATTATTGGCTTCCGGCATTTCTTCATTGCCCCTCACCCCTTCCTGTGTGAGTAAGTTGGGATAGGTGCGGCTAAAACCCGTAGGCCTGTACTCATCGTGAATATCCACCATTAAATTGTACCGGGCACATTTCTTTACGGCATCATGCAGCCAAGTTGTCCATTGTTGGGAGCCTACGTGCACAAAACCGAATTTCAAGCCAGCCACGCCCCATTTCTGGTAAAGCGGCAGCAATTGGTCTAACTGCTTAGCTAAAGCTCTTTGATTCACATAAAGGAACACACCTATGCCCCTTTGCTTTGCATACCTGATCACTTCCTGAAGATCCAGGTCATTCTTCGGGTTGCGTCTTGGATCTACGTTAACCGCACTGGCGTCTGAAGCAGTGACGTATTCATATCCATACCAGCCTGCGTCAAAATGAATATACTGCAAGTGCCTTTTCACTGCAACATCCACCAGTTCCTTTGAGCCAGCGGTAGATAAAGTAACCTCCCTCATTATTTTACCGGGCTTTATCCATCCTGTATTTTCAATTGCACAAGGCGGGTTCAGGTTCAATATGATATCATTGTTTTGCAGTAACTGTGTTGCTTTTTCGGCTACCATGATCACCCTCCATGGGGTAGCAAAAGGTGTAGTCAAATCAACGCGGTCGTACATAGCGGTGGCTATTGTATTTGCCTTTGACGGATGCAGCATAAATTTCGTCCTGCAATAATCAACAACCTGGGCTTCGGCCAAAACTGCAAATAAGCCGCTTTTCAATTGAAGCGTTAAAGGGCGCTCGGCTTCGCCTGGCCAGTTCTGCAAAGGCAATAAGGAATAAACGCCCTGGGCATGATCAGTAAACCAGGCTTTGGTTTCAGCGGGCAGTGTAAATTCAGTCAGTTCTTTTCCTATGCTCACATCCATACCGCCATCAGGATATTCCGTGAAAAAATAACGGAACCCAATGCCTTCATTGTAAGCCCGCACTTCCAGGTTCATCTGTTGTCTTTCCTGGTTATTGCGCCACAACACAAAAGTGGCCCCATTATACTTGTCATTGATGAGCGCCCGTTCACCATATACAGGTTTCCAACTGCTATCATGCCGTGATCTTTCTACTCTTTTTAATACGAAGGAGTTCTGCCATCCTTCTACACCCAGGTCAGATTTAAGTATTACAGGCTGGCCGGTATAGGATAGCTGGTAAGACAAGCCTCCTTTTTCATTGAATTGAAGCTGGAAAACAGTTTTTCCATCTGGTGATGAAACTGACAGGCTATCCTGGGCTCCGGCTTTTAAAGCCAGGAAACTGACCATAATCAAAAATGACATTTGCCGGAAGAAAAAAAGTTTTGAAATCATTAGTAACACATCAATTTTTATAATTAAAGATTTATTTCAAGCACTCATGGGTTTTCATTGTTCGCGCCTGCAGTGCCTGGCAGGAAAGACGATCAATAACCAACTTTATAATCTTTCTTAAAGGGTTGACCGCTCCATGCCTTTTTTGAAGTCCATTCAGCAGGCTGATCTGTCCAGAACCGGTCAGTAGCAGGCAGTCCCAATGACAGGAATCCCAGTGTGGCCATATACAGGCTGCCGGTGGAAGTGTAATAATCTGCCACAGAAGGCTGGGAACCGCAAAAACCCAATATCAGCCATCCACGAGCATCAAAGTTATTGCAGTGAAGAAATAGTTTCTGCAGCATGGCTGTCAACGCGCAACGCACCTGGCCAGGTGTAATCTGGTCGGGATATTGCCCCAGCAAGGCTGTTTGTGCCAGGAGCTGGAAGGCGCCTGAGCGGTAAGTAATGGAACGGCCAAATGGTGGAAAACTCCCATCAACGCCTATGATCCGTTCCTGGAATTCTGCATGCCGTACCATCCTTTTCAGCACCTGCTGGTATGCACTGTCCGTTACTTTGTTATGCTGCTTCAATACAGCGTACAGGTCAACCAGCATCGGTTGTATCACAAAGCTGTTGTAATAGTCCATACTGAATTGCGGACCATCACTGTACCAACCATCGCCAACATACCATTCGGGCATTTTTTTCAGTGCGAAGTCAATGCGGGCAGGATCTGCCTGTTCGCCAACACTGAGTAAAAAGGCTTCACTCAATGCAGCAAACAGCAGCCAGTTATTGTAGGTACCACTGCGGTTACGCAGGCTCTTGAATTCTTCTATTACTCTTTTTTTAGTAACGCTATCCAGGGGCTCCCACAATGCTTTTGGAGCTCTTAAAAACCCCTGCGCCATAAATGCAGCATCCACCAGGGGTTGTTGCTCGGTTCTGAAATTAAGGTAATCAGGACTGCCTGGATCAACCGCATTGCTAATGCCTTTGAGCAAGGCCGTACGTAATTGTTTACGTTGCCTACCCTCCTGGCTGTCATCATCCGGCAGGGCCAGCCAGGGAGCTATACCTGCCATAGTTCTCCCTACCGCTTCAAGATGAGTAACCTTTTCGGCATTAAAACTATAGCCCGGCACTTTTCCTTGTTCCACCGGCATATTTTGTTTCAAAGTGCCAGCAGCCAGGTTGAAGACAACGGGTGAAGCCATTTTATACAACATATTGCTCCAAAAAGCCCTGTCCAGCTGGCCACTGGCAGTTAGCGCTTTTTTGGCTTCTGTTGATTGATGTTTTGTTTTTTGCGCGTAAGTGCTAAATCCCAGGCATGCGGTCAATAGCAATAAGGCAATCCATTTTTTTACGGTATACATCATAATTAGCCGAATTAGCTATTATATGGAAACTTTTTATCCAAAATCCACTGTTGGTAGCGTATTAAGGCTTCGAGGAAATAATAGTCGGCATAAGTAAGTGTCGTGTCGATTTCAGAATGGAAGGGCAGGTTGCCCACATTATGCATCAAGAGGTAGCCGCCATTAGCTCCGGACTTTGCCAAATAGGTTTTCGAAGAGAGGGAACGGATGATCTTTTCTGCTGTTTTTAAGTAATAGTTGCTTTCTTCCTTGCCGACATATTGTGCCAGTTCCAATAACGCAGATGCATTAATGGCTGCGGATGAAGCATCACGGTATGCATTGGGAATGCCAGGGGCGTTGAAATCCCAGTAGGGCACCAGGTCTGCAGGCATATTGGGATGATTGAAGATGAAACCTGCAATCTTTTTTGCCTGTTCCAGGTAGCGAACATCTTTTGTAAAACGATACATCATGGTAAAGCCATACAACCCCCATGACTGGCCTCTGCTCCAGGCCGACTCGTCAGCGGTCCCCTGCCAGGTGAGTTTACGAATGAGTTGGCTGGTAGCAGGATCATAGTCCAATACATGATAAGAACTGCCGTCTGGCCTGAAATGCCTGGCCAGGGTAGAGTTCGCATGGGTAAGGGCGATTTCTTTCAGTTTGTTGTCACCACCATGCTGCGCAACCCAATAGAGCAGCTCCAGGTTCATCATATTGTCAATGATGACTGGGCATTTTAATTTATCGTTGCTGTCCCATGATTGAATGGATTGAATTGCAGGGCGGTAGCGGGTAGCTAATGACATAGCTGACGTATCAATGGTGGGTTTATAAAGGGGATTACCAGTGATGCGGTAAGCATTGCCAAAACTGCAATACATCATAAAGCCGAGGTCATGGTTGCCGGTGTAGTGCTTCTCCTTTTCCAGGATGGCCAGTCTTTGTTCGGCCTCTTTGCGAATGGCTTCGTCTTTTGTGTATTCATAAATCAGCCAGAGTGAGCCCGGGAAAAAACCACTGCACCACCATTTGGTATCACTGTTTACCCACTCCAGCTTGCGCGGATCGTAATGACGGGGCATACTGTCAGCAGGCGTCTTCGCGGCCAACAGCTTGTACTGTTTGACAGCCAGTTTCATATCCCTGGCAATCAGTTTGTCCATGCGCTGTGCCCCAGCCAGCAAGCTGGCAGTAAGGGCAATCGCACAAAAAATGAAACGAATGTTTTTTGCTGTGTTCATAAAATTTTTGATATTGATCGAAAAATTAAGTTAGCATTAAACGGAGCAATTGATATTGTTGCACCCGATCTATATTTTATTGAATTCCAATTTCATGAAAAGGTATTTTTTTAAACTCAGGCATCAGCTTAAAAATTTCAGCACCCGGCAGGAGTTCAAAATTCATTTTTTCCATATCCGCAAAACCCGGGTTGCCAAACAGGGTGAGGTTCTTGCCTACATCCGACCATTCGGCTTTGCCGTCGCTGATCATTTTTGTATTTATAAACACATTGCCCTCGATGTAATTGCGCTTGGGTAGTCCTGCTTTGTCATCGAAATAGTTGGTCAGTGATGGATAAGCCGAGGCATAAGGCGGCTGCTGATAGTTGACGGCCTGCAGTCGTTTTTCAAAGAGGTCGTTTCGATTCACAAATGATTTTGCCCAACCCTGCAAACGATTGTCCAGGTGAATTGCCTGTTGGCAATCGATGAACAGATTGTTTCTATACACGTTGTCGTTTCCACCCCCAATGAGCGAAGCCCGTGAGCCGGATTTGTAAAATACATTGCCATAGACTTCCATTCCGCAGGCTCCATCGTCGTGGTAAACGGCCACCAGGTAACCATGATCGTTGCCGAGGTGGTGAAAGAAGTTGTGACGCACCTTATTGCCAAATTCACTCGGGTCCCTGCCATAATAAACAGCGCCCATATCATCACCATCTGTCACCGCATGATGGATGTTATTTTTTTCAATCAGGTGGTCATTGCCATGCAATAAGATGGCACTGCCGGGACAATTATAAATTTCGCAATTGCGAATAATATTACCTACTCCATCGATGTTAATGCCAGCCTTGTAAGAACGTTCAATCCGGTTGAAATTATAGATCCGGCAATTGACAACCTGGTTGTTTCCTTTCTCCAATGTTAGCCTGTTGCCTCCACCCAAAATGATTCCGCCCGATCCTGCATTATAAATTTGACAGTTGCTGATCACATGTCCTGTACCAGCTTCCCTGTCGAATGTTGTATTGCTGTAAAGATGGCCGTACAAACTCCCGATCATCCGTGATGCTGGCTGGCCTGTAACTGTATGCTGCAAACCATTGGAAGTATGTATTCCTTTACCAATAGAAACAGCCACCATGCCAAGATTACTAAAGGTGCAGTGCTCCAGCTTATTTTCCTTGCCGCGTTCTATATAAACGCCCATGCCTCTTGCACATTCGAAATTGATATTATTAAAATGCACATAAGAGGTATTTTCCATTACCAGTAAAGGTGCTTCTGTAATGGATAATTCAATTGATTGCAACTCGCCTGCTGGCGGTAAGAAGTAAAGCATTCCGGCGTCCCGATCTATATAATATTCACCTTGCACGTCAATTTCTTCCAATAAATTAAATGCGTACCAACGCTGAAATATTTTTCCACCTTCAAAGCCATACATGGTTTCCTGTGCAGTAGTGAATGTTTTATTGGCAGTATCCAGCCGGGCAATCTTAACAGCATCGTCAGCATATCCATATCTAAAAAAACCTGAGATCCACACATCATTCGCCTTTGTCCACCATTCAGGTCTTTGCACATTATACGTAAACTTCCCGCCCCGCCCGGAGAAATCACCATTCCTGGGAATTGAACCCTGATCCAGCACTTTGCCAATAGGCACTAAACTGTCATTGGGCCAACGAGCTGGCTTCATTGCTTCTTTGTTGCAAAAAAGCTCCATAGCTGCATTGGTATAAGGACGGCCAAAACCTTTAGGTTTGATGCTTCCATAGTTTTTGATACCTAAGGCCTTTAGATTTACCTGTAGAACTTTTGCTCTTGCCTCCGGTAACAATCTTGATAATATGGATGCATTGGATACTGCAACAGCTTTTTGAACCGGTATGGTAACCCCGCCGGTAAAATAGACTTTTTCATCTTGATAAGCACTATATGTTACAGGTGCTTTTTCAGTACCGGAATCCAGGCTGTCCAGCTGAAAGCCGTCAGCTAAGAAGTAAGAACCTTGCCTGATGAAGATCGTAAAGGCATCATCCGGATATAATTTCTTTTGTTCTCTTACAACACTTCTTGCTTTTTGAAGTGTAGCAAAAGGTTTCTCTAGGGTACCGGGATTACTATCCTTTCCGTTTATTGAAACGAAACAGGTTCTTTGATTCTGTCCCATTACATGAAAAGGAAGAAAAAATAACAGCAGAATAAAAAGGCGGTTCATCTATTTTAAAATATTGAATGAATGGGAAAGGTCAACAGTCTAATCTTTTAATAGAATCGCATAGTAAGGGTTGGATTGTAATTGGTAAAACGCCCCCGTGAAGGGGGCGTTTTCTTAGTATAGGGAACGGAAATCTGACATTAATTAGTAACCGGGATTCTGTGTAAGTTTCGCTCCGGTATTGGCTCTAATTTCAGAATTCGGAATAGGCCATTTATTAATGTGCGCATCCAATTTCCAACCTTGTTGAATGGCGTATTTATTGTATTTCATAATGTATTCATGCAATTTGCCTAAACGCATCAGTGTACTCAATCGGAATTCTTCCTGGTACAATTCACGAGCACGTTCATCAAGGATCAGATCAATGTTTACATCGCCTGCAACTACCGGTGTTGCCTGGGCTCTGTTACGAATAGCATTGATGTCTGCAGCCGCACCTACTAAATCACCTTTATCCATTTTAGCTTCTGCTCTTAACAGATATGTTTCTGCTAAACGCATGATATACCAGTCTTTGTATGTACGACCATTGTCGTGATAATCCGGACCACGACCGGGAGCATCTGTAAATTTGTGATAGTGAACGGCAGACACCACTTTCTTGAAAGATGGCGAGCCGCGAGGTATGAACAAAGCAGGGTCGGATACGTTAGCCGCTGTCATTTTCTGACCATAAAAAACACTACTTGGGTTTGTCCAATAATATTCACGCTGAATATTGTATTGTGAGTTACGAATATCACGGTTGAAATCACCTTTGAAATTCCAGATAGTCGAGTCAGCATATTTAGTAGCTACCAACCCTGCTGCCGGGCGTCCACCAAGTGTATCTTTTATCCAATTCAGAACGTTATTCTTATCATTATTTGCCCATGCTGCACCTCCCCACCATCTTTCCATAACAAAGAAACCACCTGATACATTCACATCTGTATTATCTCCTCCTATAATGTTAGGATCCTGTTCTATGTTCCAAATGGCTTCTCTGTTACCTTCCTTATAGTTGAGATTACCATCTTGGAATAAATCAAAATATACATCACCCCAAGCAACAGCAGGCTGATTGTGTGTATAACCACCAAACTTAAACCCTGTCCATTTACCAAAACGGGTGGTCATCAGGTTATTATTGCCGCCATCAATTACGGCAGAAGCAGCAGCAATAGCCCCATCATAATCTTTCAGACAAATATTTACTTCACTCAACAAGTGATAAGCCGCTTCGCGAGGTGCACGTCCACCCTTCGCCAAAGTATTAATTTTAGGCATGTACTGTACTGCATACTCAAGATCGCTTTTACATTGTAAATAAACAGAATCCTGAGATGCGCGTACATAATCCAATTTAGGAGTAGTGGTTTCGTGCAATGCCAATGGCACTCCTCCATATATGTTGGCTAAAAAGTGATAACCAAAAGCTCTTAAGAACTTTGCCTCTGCAACAATAGCATTTTTATCGGCTTCCGATCCCCATTGAGCCTGTGGCCCATCAGCTCGATCAATAATAGTATTTGCTTCAAAAATCCACCTGTATGCATGGCTCCACAATCTGCTTGCATAGCCATTATCTGCGTTAAGTGTATTCCAACTAAATATAGGGCCTAAAGCTGCACCACCATAACCATCTGCTAAATCTGCATCAATACCCATTAGGTAATAGTTATCTCTATTATCGTTTATGGCATACAAATTATTACGTACGCGTAGGTATATATCTGCCAGAGCCGACTCAAACTGACCTTTAGTAACAAAAGAGTTTTCTGGGCTGTAGAAGTCCTTTGGAACTTCATCCAGCGTTTTATTACAGGACACGAAAGCAAGCCCTGCAAAAATTGTTAATATAAGCAATATCTTTTTCATATACGGAATTGTTTAAAAATTGAATGACAACACCAATGAGTAGTTGCGAATAGATGGAATAGAGTTAACTGAAATGCCTGCACCCACTTCAGGATCTAATCCAATCCAATAAGGAGCATAAGTAAACAGGTTGTCTGCACTTAAAGAAGCACGCATAGATTTTATACCATATTTACTTATCAAACTGCTCATATCATAAGTAAGTGCAACTTTTTGCAACCTGATGAAGCTGCGGTCGATATATTTAGTAGCAGTTGCAGCTGCATTTTTAGAAGAAATATCAGGTCTTGGAAAAGCCGCACCGGTATTAGTAGGTGTCCAATAGTCATATACAGGTCTGTTATGAGCTTCATCGGCCACATAAGGGTCAAAATAAGGTGTGTTGCCGCCAAGGAAGTAACCATGGCCACCCCAAATTGAATTAAGAAACGCCATTAAACTCCAGTTTTTGTACGCAACTGTGTTGGTCAAACCCCATCTGAAATTTTCACGACCGGTTCCCAAAAACTGTCTGTCTTTATCAGAAGTGATATTTCCATCACCACTTACGTCTTCAATATTGTATGTACCAGGATTAAAGCCCTTCATAATAGTGCCCTTGTCTTTATCTGCCTGTTGCCACATACCTATGATTTTGTAATCATAAATAGCATTCCTATCCTTTCCTATATATAAGCCACGGCTTAAATCATCATCTTCTTTTCCATCACCATTATTATCCTTTCCATAAATAGAAATCACTTTATTGCGGTTAAGCGTGAAAGCGAAATCCGTAGTCCATGTGAAGTCATGTTTTTGTATGTTCACAGTAGTCAATCCCAATTCAATACCTTTGTTACCAATTTTACCTACATTGACCACCGAGGAGCCAATGCCCCCTATAGCCGGTAACGTTTGTGGATTAATTAAATTTTCTGTGTATTTTGAATACAAATCCAACGAACCTGTGATTCTATTTTTCAACAATGAAAAATCTAAACCCGTATTCCAACCAACAATAGACTCCCATACCAAATAAGGGCTTGCCATAGTGCTAATGGATTGTGTGTAGGTATAAGAATTGTCAGGATAAAAGATGTAACGGCCTCCGCCCATACTTGCCAATGTCTGGTAAAGGGCGATAGAGCGAGTACCATTGCTACCATAAGAAACACGAAGAGCAAGGTTATCTACAGCCTTAACATCTTCCATGAATTTTTCTTTAGAAATATTCCAGTTAACACCAACACCAGGGAATGAAGCCCATTTATTGTCTTTACCGAAAGCAGAGTAACCATCTCTACGATAAGTTCCGGTCAATGCATACTTATTATTGAAGGTATAAGTAAGACGTCCCATGTGACCTTTACCAACTGATTCGGTACCTCCGGATGATGATGTCTGTACTGCAGCAGCCCCAATTCCATAATCCCCCAACGCTAGATTATCGAACCCTGAGCCTGACGCTGCCATTCTTTCAGAATTAGCGTTTTCGTAAGAGTTCAATAAAGTCAGGTCAACATTGTGCACACCGGCAAAGGAGCGATTGTACTTGAGGATATTGTCCACCAATCTGCTTGTACTGCGGCTGTAACCACGATTAGCTACACCATTTTTTGTCGATCCAGACATTGTTTGCAAATTATAAAAAGAACCAGACTCATTCCAATTCTGAGTTATACCTGCATTTAGTGTATAAGAAAGGCCTTGTACCCAAGGTACTTTTACCACCGCTGTTCCTATACCATTAAGACTGTTTTGACGATTATCCGCTGTAGTAGCTAGTTGCCAGAATGGGCTAACAAACGAAGTTGAGGTTTGAGGGAATTTTGCATAAGTTCCATCAGGATTAGTAACAGATGCATAAGGACTAAAGTTGTATATGCTATTACCATCGCCTAAACCGGAATATATACGATCATCAGGATAGTTGCGATAGCTATAGCTGGTTTTTACTCCTACAGTAAGCCATTTTGCCAAATCCGTTTCCACATTTACCCTGCCGGTATAACGAGTAAATTCATCATTCAGAATTACACCACGTTGGTTGGTAAGGTTAGCCGACATGTAATAACGTGTTTTTTCAGTACGGTTAGAAACGCTTATAGTAGCATTCATCAACTTTCCTTTCTGACGGAACAAACTGAATGGGTCGGTAACTGTTGGGGTATGATCAGCAGTAGCCTTATAATTTTTCAACTCTTCAGGCTGCAAATAAAATTCAATCCTGTTAGGATCAGATTCTACACCTCTGTCTGCCCTTAAATCCAACAAACGTTTAATATAGCCTTGTGCATCATACACTTCCAATGGTTTCATTTGTGTACTGATACCAGAGTTAAGAACTACATCAAACTGAGGTTTACCTAAAACTTTACCTTTTTTTGTTTCAATCAAGATTACACCATTACCGGAACGAGATCCATATACTGCAGTAGCACTTGCATCTTTTAATACGGTAAAGCTTTCAATATCCCCAGGGGCTATATCAGCCAGGTTGCCGGCAAAGATCACCCCATCGACAACTACAAGCGGGTTACTGCCGGTAGAATTTACTGAGTTGGTGCCACGAATGCTAAAGGATGGAACTTCACCGGCTTTTTGGGTACCTGATATGTTTAAACCGGGAACAGCTCCTTTTAGTGATTCAAAAACGTTGGTCGTAGGCACTCTTTCATAAGTACTCAGTTTTGCAGTGGCCACAGCACCAGTAACGGCCTGTTTCTTTTGCGTACCATAACCAACTACCACTACATCCTGAAATAGACCCGCAGCTACATGCAGGGTAATATTCAGGTTTAATTTCCCATTAATATTCACTTCGGCATTTTCCATTCCAACATATGAAACCACTAAAGCCGTTGCATTATTCGGAACAGTGATGATAAACTCTCCATTGGTAGTTGTTACAGTTCCTATTTTAGAACCTTTCAACATCACACTCGCGCCTACCAGCGGTTTACCATCTTCATCCTTTACCACTCCCTTTATTTCAATTTCATTGGGGGGCAGAGGAGCATCTTCAGTACGGGAAATGGTGATGGGTTTTGACTTTACCACCACGGTTTTTTCCATTATAGCATATCCTAAAGGCTGGCCTTTAAAACAAGCGTTTAATGCATCTGGCAAATCAACATCCTTTAGTTCAATGGAAATACGCCCGGCATGTTGCATCATTTCATCCGTGTACAAAAATTCAAAACCGGTTTGCCTTTTGATTTCGTTAAACACTTTTTCCAGGCGGGCATTTTTTTCTGAAAGAGTTACCTTCTGTGAATATCCTGTAGCCCCTGCCGTGAGACAGGCGGAAAGTAATAGGACAGCAATCATTTTCATAATACGTAATGTTTTGTTCAAATACCTCCTTTCTAAATCAGGAGGAGCACATGCAATCGTTAAATGCATAACTTTGTAGTGTGTCCCGATTACCCCGGGACGGGTTTGGTTAAATAAAAAGCAATCTTTAGCGAGATTTGTATGATAAAAAAATCCAAACTTTTTAAAGGAATCCCGCCCCCACGGGGTTCCTTTTTCGTTTGGAAAAACTTAATTTCTAGGGCGTAACTGTTATTCGCTTTCCTTCAATTTTAAAATGAATGACACCGGTAGCCTCCAGCATTTTAAACAACTCCGAAACTTCTTCTTCCCTTTGAATGCTTCCACGAAAATGCTGATCCATTGGTTTACCTTCATAAATAACCTCGACATCGTACCACCTGCTCACCTGTCGCATAATTTCTTCAATACCAACTCCCCCAAATTGAAATCGGCCATTCTTCCATGCCATTATTTCTTCCAGGTCAACATCCTTGACAATTTTTATATTTGAGGAAACCTGTGCCTGTTCCCCAGGACTTAACAGTTCACTTGCATTATTTTTATTGATGCGTACAGCCCCTTCCAGCAGCGTAACCTTTACATCCGGCTCATCCGCATAGCTGTTCACATTAAAATGCGTTCCCAATACTTCCGTAACCACGCCATTGGCCTCCACCTTAAAAGGACGCTTTTGGCCTCCCGATTGCGAGGAAAAAGAGGTGGTCACTTCAAAATAAGCTTCCCCGGTTATAGACACTTTTCGCTCGTTGCTAGTAAAGGCCACGGGATAAGTAAGCGCAGAACCGGCATTGAGCCAAACACGGGTGCCATCAGAAAGACTTATCGTTGCAACCTGGCTTCCTCTTGGATTGAACAAGGTATTGTATTGAATTTCCTTAATCGTTTCCCCACTTTCAGTTTTGTAAACGATTTCACCCGAGGCCAGCTTCACCAGTTTTACATGATCCTGCACAACTAAATGCCCACTGTTGATACTATCGAGATATACCGTGTTACCGTCAGCCAGGGTAATCATGGCCCGATTCGATACCGGGGCCTTTACATCTGTGGCTGAGGGCTGGTTACGGCTGATTGCTGGTTCATCCTTTCGATTCGGGATCATAGTGTAGATAAGGCCGAGGGTAACAACCATGACGGCTACAGCAGCAACACGCCACCACTTGTTGGCAGGCATCAACGGTACAACGGGTGCTTCTTCCGTTTTCATCCCGGTCTTATGATGAATTTGCTGCAATAAAGCCTGCGCCATTTGATTATTGCCTGCGTGCCCTTTTGAAAGATTGGCTAAATAATCTCCCGCAAAATATTGTTGGAGCTCGGCTGGCGATTTTGTCTGAAGCAACTCAAGAAACCACTCGTGTTCTTCGGATGTCCATTCTTTTTTGCTGAATAAATGTGCCAGCCTGGTTTCTATATTTTCCAAAGCGCTGTTTTTACTAAAAACACCGGGCCTAGAAAAAAGGGTGGTTCTTCAGCCAACTTTTTTTAAAAAAAATGGTCGCCCAAAATAATAACCAGCAGTAAGGCAATCTTTTTTTGCATTCCTTGAGTATGGAACTGCATGTAAGAATGGATCGTTTCCCTGGCCCGGGCAAGATGGTCTTTGACCGTATTTTTGGAAATTGCGAGTTCGGTTGCGGTCTCATCATAACTCTTGCCCTGGAAGCGGCAAAGCTCAAACACCCTGCGGCGATGAGGCGGCAATTGGGCTATGGCCTCTTCCAGCAGCCTCAACTGCATTTCCTGGTAGGCATCTTCCAGGGGCCAGTGCGTCATTTCATCCACCTTCGCCAAAGTCTTTTGCCGCAGGCGCTCTACCGACAGGTTGCGCAAATAATTCAGGGCACAATTATGACTGGTTACAAAAAGCCAACCGCTGATCTTTTCATACGAAGCAAATTTTTCTCTTTTCTCCCACAAACAGATGAAAACCTCCTGCAAAATATCATCGGTCACGGCATCATCCCTTGTAATTTTCAGGATATTCAACCGAACCGGTTCATAATACCGGTAATACAACTCGTCGAAAGCTGCTGCTGACCCCTGCGAAAGTTGCCGCAGAAGTAGTGACTCTGTATGATAGTTTTCGAGGGTCAAATCCATTTGAAAAGTCTTTTGAAAAGCAGCGAAACAGGATAGTGCATTGAATTATTAAACTTAAATACGACTTAGACCGTTGGTTAATGGAGAGTAAGTCAAAAATACTTGAATACTAAAGCTCAGCTATGGCAGATTGCGAAAAAAAAACATGCATTTTGCGAACACCCAATTGGAGATCAGCGGTCATTTTCTGCCATTTTCTGCCAAAACGGCCACAGGGGGTGGGGAATAACTTAGCTCTTATTCACTATATTTCTATACTTGTCTACCGAAGCTCCCATACCTTTTGTCTTATAATATTTAGGACCAATAAACACAAAAGCATAAGGCTTATACAGTGTAGCGCAGGATGGATTTTGCTTTTTAAGGTCTTCATATAGCTTCCAGTAGCGATCGTAGTTTGCAATAGCCACTTTTATTTTTTCTTTATTGTAAACACCGGTTTTATCTCCTTCAAAACCCATTGCCATAATATTCCACCCTTCGGCAATGATCTGATGCAATAACAAACCATAATGTGAAGACACCTTCACGTATGTCTGATCCTCTTTATTGGTCATAGATACATTCCGGCTTAAAGCTACTATCTTCTTCCACATCTCTACTGCTTCAAACTTCTCATCAACGGCCTTCTGCAATAATCCCTTTTGATAATAGTTTGAAAATGCCCCGTACAGCACTCCTTCAGAAGGAGCAGGGCCCTCCCCCTCGGGATCTATACCGGCAAGGAACTCATCTCTCATCCACCACGTCCAGCCCTTTGTAGAAGGCAGAACTGCACTAAAATGCCCCCTCAACACAGCTTGTGCAGACAGCAGGCACAATTCCCGGAATGCTTTGCGAGACTTTCCTTTGATACCTTGTTCATCCATAAAATGGTTGAACACCTCTTCTTCAGTTTGGTTTGTATTGGCTCCCCAATGACTAATTACATAAGCATTGAGCTTACACCAAAATTCATTGGTAATATATGGCCCTACCCAACCGCCACCACGACTCCAGCTCCAAACACCTTTGAAGTTGGGACTATTTTTGATATCATTGAGTGATTGATACCCTTTTTGTGGCGTATTTGTATGATATTCTTCAAAGCCATTGATCACTCCATTCATCACATAATTGGGATATGCCTCCTTTCCTTCATACTCCCGCTGGCATTGCACTTCTACAATCTGAGGATGGTTACCGAGTGTTAAGGTTGGATTGAAATCAAAGGTTCTGAGATAATCACCCTTGGTGTGTTTGATCGAGAAAATCAATTGGGGGTGTGGAGCGATTTGATTGACGACATTCAAATAATAATCAGGATTTTCATGCATGCCACCAAAAGACCATGTTCGATAAAAGATGGTCTTGTTTCTCTTCACACAAACTTCCTCTCTTAATAAATTCAGGAGTTTGATATGACTTTGCTCCTTGTTTGTAATGGGATTATTTCCTGTATGATAGGGTACGTTGTTTAAATAAGTTTCCCCTGTGCGTATTACTAATCCATCCAGTTCAGGAAAGGTTTCAAACAATTCATCCAGCATTATTTTATGTACTTCTAGTGTTTTGGGGCGCTCAAACGATATGCGACCTTGATTATCGCAAATTTCATCACGATACAATTCCACCAGCTTTTTAGGCAACACAATGATATCTGTAAAATAATATACCTTGATGCCGGCTTTATGGGCGGCCTTGATGTTTTGACGTACCCGCTCTGCCGCATCCATCACCCACTTCCATTCTGCAGAACCTTCGGGGAAGATATCCGGATTCAGCTTTTTAAAGGTAACGGCAGCATGAGCAAAAGTAAAATCATTGATAACCTGGCCTGTATAGCCACCTGCGGCTAACATTCCCGGATCATTAAAAACGGATTTTGTTAATGGCTCACCCGGGTTATTGTGAACCATATCTAAAATATAAGGTCCATTTTTCTCCTGTGAAATAGCTTTCAGGATTAAAGAACTCACCAGAATAGTGAACAATAATTTCAATAAATGAGCATTCATATTGATAGTAATCCCCGGTACTCTTAAAGTTTTAACTAATTGAAAGAATGTGGCTGTTCTATTGTACTACTGCCATCTTTTTGTTCTTCATGAAAAAAAATAATCCTGTAAATGCAACGATCAGAGCAAGGGGTATTACTAAAGTAGCATTCAGGATTTCAGGTCCGGCAGCTTTGTTTGCCGCAGCTAAAGCAGTTTTCATTTCCAGCGTAGCTTCCATTGAATTATATAATTTCAAATCGGCACCTGCAGGAAGATTTTTTGCAATGAGTTGATCATAGAAGCTTCCCATGAACATCATGTATAATGAAACAGCAAACATACCGGCTCCGCCAATAAGATTTAATCCTACGGCTCCCGTCTTCGGTAAATATTCTGACACAAAACCTAACATGGTTGGCCAGAAATAACAAACGCCCATACCAAAGATGATGGCTCCGAAAAATATCATATTGCCTGATGTATTACCAAGCAGGTACAATCCAAATGCAGAAAGAATAGCAGACATCAATAACACACCATGAGGTGCCAGTTTATGCACAATTGGTCCTGCAAAAGCTCGTCCCAATGCCATTACACCTGTTGACACGGTAAGAATCAGAATTGCATTACCCGAAACATTTCTTAACAAGACATCGATCCATTGCCCGGTAAATAATTCTGTAATAGCAGTGCCAAACATGCAAATAATCATAAAAATGAATAAAGGGTTGGCCAATGAACGGTACATTTCAGACGTGGAGATGCCACTGGCAACTCTTTCAGTAACAGGAAATTTTTGTTTGGCAAATAATACTCCATAGAGTAAGGCAGGAATGAGCATCATTGCCACCTGCATTTGCCAGCTGATAGCAGCTTGATTAAAGAAATAGACAATCAGTGTTCCAATCACGATCCCTCCCGGAAACCATAAATGAAAATGATTGAGTTTGGTTGTTTTATTGTCGGGATATAATGCAGTAACTAATGGGTTGCAGGCAGCCTCCACCGTACCATTAGCGATCCCTATCAGCAGGGTGGAAATAAATAATGCCCAATACGGGCTACTGAATTTGTCTGCAGCATAAGTAAGGAGTATACCAGCCATGTGAAAAACAAATGCAAGTATTAGTAGACGTTTCATGCCAATCACATCTACGATCATCCCGCCAATAATTACGGCCAGAGGAAATCCCCAGAATGCCGAGGCAGTTATAGAGCTCAATTCTGCTTTATCCAGGTTAAATTCAATACCCAACCGGCTGAGAATACCGGCGCGAATACCAAAGGAGAGCGATGTTACCAGTAGAGCCAGGCAACTGGCAATAAAAAGTTGATTTCGGTTTAAAGCTTGCATATCGTTGTATTAGTGGCTAAATATAAACATCCTATCAGAATTATTTTTTGGCAGCAGAAATATTTTCTTTTCTTTCCCTGATTGCTTTCAACCATAATTGAGCGAAAGCCTTCATTCCATACTCAGAAAAATGCACACTATCATAACGGTGGATAGCATAATACTAATAATTTGCGCATGAAATTGTTTTTTCTCATTAACTATGCTTTCCTGAATTGTCTACGGTATTCCAGGGGCTTCCAACCAGTATATTGCTTAAAATACCTGGTGATGTTATCAAAACTTTTGAAGTTCAGTTCAGAGGCGATCTGCTGCAGACTCAATTCAGAATGGGTCAGCAGGTACTTGATCCGCTCAATCCTTACCTTCCTGATTTCATCCAGTATCGAGCTTCTGACCAGCAATTGAAACCTCTTCTCCAAAATACGGCGCGATAAGGAAGTAGCCCTTACCACATCAACCACAGATATATCTTGTGAAGGTGCGGTAGTGGCAATGTAATGCAAGGCTGTGCGCACCTGCTCATCATCAATAGCCAGTGCATTGGTGGAATTCCTGGCAATAATTGTTAAAGGCTTTACTACAATGTCGCCAGCGGGCTTTTCGCCGGTTTCTATCCACTGGCCCAAAGCCGATGCAGCCAGGAAACCAGCGTGCCGGGCATTGTGATCGATACTGGATAAGGTGGGCGTAGTCATTTCACATACCATCGTATCATTATCCACTCCGATTATGGAAAAGTCATCCGGCACCCTGGCGGCACATTGTTTGGCCGCTTCCAGTAGAGGAATATTCAATTCATCGGTCGCTGTGAAAATGGCGCAGGGCCTTTGGAGCGTAGACAGCCATTTGGTGAGCCTTTCGGACAGGTGTTCCCACAACAATGTGGTATGATCATACAGAAAAGCATTTACGCTACAGCCGGCTTGTTTCGCTGCTTCCATGTAGCCTTGCTGCCTCTCCAATGACCACTGAAAATCTTTAAATCCCAAAAAGGCAAAATGCTTATATCCTTTTGAAATGAAATGCCCAGCCGCCATTTCACCAATGGCCATATTGTCGCCCCATACATTGATGTGGTCTTTGTACAGGTTGGTATGCGGAAAGATAATGAGGGGGATGCCCAGGTGGAGCAGGCTTTCAAAGCCTTCAACCTCCCTGGTAAGAATACCATCAGGCTGCCAGGCTTTGAGGCGCTCCACTAGCATCTTTTGACTTTGCTTATCTACATATTTAGGGGTATAGAAGAAGAACTGGAACTTATCATAAATCCTGTTGAAACTGGTAATGCCTGTCAGTACATCCCTGTCATAAGTTCGTGAAACATCTACCAGGACCGCTATTTTCAGATCATTCTTCACTTTGTAAATTATTTATGCATTATCTGCTAAAAACCCTCTCTAATTGCTAGCAACCAGAAAGGGCTTTACCTATTTTGAGAAAACGATACAGGATTTACCTGGTAAGTTTTACAGATAAGGATCTATCGAACCTCGTATAACATTTTTGCATTTACCTTAGGCACATGGTTGATCATGGATTCCAACTCCTTATCTCCATCAAATAAAAGAGGGAAGAAATTACTGTCCAGGATCTGGTCTTGTGGCATCGCAGGAAAACTGTGTAATGCATCCATCCTTTCATAACCTTCCGTATTGCCCAATGTACCATCCGCCATTGCATTCAACACAACCGCTCTCCTGGGCCTTTCTGAATAATTGGCATAAGAGCCATGCATCATCAAGGGGTGATGGAAACTTGCATAGCCTTTTGGCAACTCATTTGCTACTTTTTTATCAAAGATTGTTACCTGCTCTTCACTTAACACTGTCCTTACCGATTCCATGTCACCTGTCAATCCTGTAATGGGCAGCAGACCCCAGTTATGGCTACCGGGCACATAATAAAGACAGCCATTCTCTGTTGTGGCATCGTCCAGGCCGATCCAGCAGGTCAGGTGATGCATGGGTTTGGTAAAGGTCCAATAAGAATAATCCTGGTGCCAGGCCACCACGCCCCCATGTTTGGCTGGTTTACAAAATAACTGGTCATGAAAAAGCCTGAAGGATTGCCCCAGTAGTTGATAGGCAGCCATTCGATAGGCAGGTGACCAAATCAGGTCGTGAAATCCTGGAGTTACCCGCCAGGCACCTATGGCATGAAACAGCACCTTGTTGGGATCTTCAGATTCGTTGCTTTCATAATGGTAAAATAATTTTTTTTCCCTGGCGTCTATAGCCTGTAATCTTTCCAATTCTTCATTCAGCACATCCACCTGCTCATCAGTCAGTATCTGAATGCCTGAGATAAAGCCGTTTTCCTGGAAGAAAGCGACCTGCTCTTCACTCAGCATATATTGTTCCCACTCCTTTGCATTGGTTGGCTGTTCAAAAAGGTTGGCAATAGGGCTGCTATAATTTGCCAGATCAAAAGATAACTTTGGTTCTAATACATTCATGATCGTTGATTTATAAGTTCAAGAGCAAATTAGTGGTATGCTCTGGCAGTACATAGACAGATTGCGAAAAAAAACAGTCATTTTGCGAACAATCAAGATACTTTAACGCGTGCTTCACTACCTGGATAAACATCATTCATGGATAAATTTGAGATGTTCAGCTTGATTCAGCCTGTCTGAATTGACTGCGGTATTCCAGGGGCTTGATACCGGTATACTGTCTGAAATACCTGGTAATGTTTTCAAAACTCCTGAAGTTCAGTTCAGAGGCGATCTTTTGAACTGAAAGTTCAGAATGGGTCAGCAGGTACTTGATCCGCTCAATCCTTACCTTCCTGATTTCATCCAGTATCGAGCTTCTGACCAGCAATTGAAACCTCTTCTCCAAAATACGGCGCGATAAGGAAGTAGCCCTTACCACATCTTCAACACCAATATCTTCTGAAGGCGCAGTAGAGGCGATGTAGTGTAAAGCAATTCTTACCTGCTCGTCATCTACACTCCATGCCATTGTCGAATTCCTGGCAATAATTTTTAAAGGCTTTACTACAATGTCGCCAGATGGCTTTTCGCCGGTTTCTATCCACTGGCAAATAGTCAATGCCGCCTGGAAGCCAGCCTGGCGGACTTCAGGCTCTATGCTAGACAATGTTGGACTGGTCATTTCACATACCATCGTATCGTTATCCACTCCGATAATGGAAAAGTCATCCGGCACCCTGGCGTCACATTGTTTGGCCGCTTCCAGCAGAGGAATATTCAATTCATCATTAGCCGAGAAAATGGCACAGGGCCTTTGCAGCGCAGACAGCCATTCGACGAGCCTTTCGGACAGGTGCTCCCACAACAATGTGGTATTATCATACAGAAAAGCATTTACGCTACAGCCGGCTTGCTTCACTGTTTCCATGTAGCCTTGCAGCCTTTCCTGAGACCACTGAAAGTCCTTGAATCCCAAAAAAGCAAAATGCTTATATCCTTTTGAAATGAAGTGGCCAGCCGCCATCTCACCGATGGCCTTATTATCCGGCCATACATTGATATGGTCTTTGTACAAGTTGGTCTGAGGAAACATGATGAGCGGAATATTCAACTTCAGGAGACTTTCAAACCCCTTTATTTCTCTTGTTAAAATACCATCGGGCTGCCAGGATTTGATCCGGCTCACTATCTTTTTTTGATTTTGCTCATCTACATATTTAGGAGTATAGAAGAAGAACTGGAACTTATCATAAATCCTGTTGAAACGAGTAATGCCCGCCAGTACATCCCTGTCAAAGCCTCTGGAGATGTCAACCAGGACCACAATTTTCAGCTTCTTTTTCACTTCACAACAAATATATTTTTATATCAAAAAAACTTCCATTGAATAAACAATGACAAAGATTAATTATCCGCTGATGACAGTACTGTCAAAGTTAATAATTCATAATACACTGAATAGTACATAAAAAAGCAAAGAATGAACTTTGCTTTTTTATGTACTATTCTTATAAAAACGTTTGCTACTACTTCAATTGAAGCTCAACGATTGTGTCGACGTCGTTCAGTGCAATTCCCGTCAGATAGATAAAAGTACCTTCAGGCAACTGTTTGAACTTGACCTCGTGTTTGCCGTCAAACAAAATAGCTTTTTGTATTTTCTGCTTCAATTCAGGAATAAAAATGAAATCATTCTGGTCCGGTTTATTGAATATATGCATATAAAGTTTGCTTCCTTTCTGCGTAAATCCTCCCCAATTTTTAGGAGTCGTTACAGCGCCTCTGCTACCATAAATGGTTTCACCATATTTGTTCATCCAGGCTCCCATTTTAGCCAGGGTATCCGTAAATTCTGATTGCACGGATCCGTCAGGCATAGGTCCGATATTCAACAAAAAGTTAGCATTGTAACAAGCGGCCTTTACTAGGTATTGAATCAGGTTTTTACTTGATTTGAAATTCCGGTCGGTAATACTATATCCCCAGCTGTCATTCATTGTTTCGCAGGTTTCAAGCGGTAGTGCTGACACAGATTGACCACCAAAGCCTGTCGTATTATGGCCCGGCAAATCTTTTTCAAATGCCTGGAAATCTTCACCCGGAATAGGTGCCAAATGATGGTTATTACTGATCAGGCATTGTGGTTGCAATTTGTGGATCAGTTCATAAATTTCATTATAATGCCAGTCCACTTTTGATTTTAAAGTTTTGTCCACATCATTTGCCAACTGATCCCAATGACCATCGAACCAGATTCCTGAAATCTCACCGTAATTGGTCAGTAATTCGGTTAACTGTGCTTTCATAAACCGAATGTAACTTTCCCAGTTGCTTTTTTCTGTACGGCCTGTCCCCTTTCCTGTTTTACCGGTTTCATACTGATAGTCGCTCCTGTACCAATCGAGCAATGAATAATAACAATACAACTTGATCCCTTGCTTGTGACATTCATCCGCCAATTGCTTCAATACATCCTTTCCATATTTTGTATTGGTTATTTTCCAATCACTTTGCTTGGTATCCCAGTTGCTAAAGCTATCGTGGTGCCTTGTTATAAACGTGATATACTTCATGCCCGCGGCTTTTGCTGTTGCCACCCATTTAGCAGCATCGAAGTTTTGAGGATTGAAATAGTCGATCAGGTGTTTGTACTCCTGTACCCTGATGTTTCTGTTGTTCATCACCCACTCACCATTGCCTAAGACACTGGAAGCGCCCCAATGTATAAACATGCCGAACTTATCGTCCTGGAAAGAGGACCTTGCCGCAAGATTGGCAGCCGATGGTTGATAGGTTGCTTGTATAGATTGACTGTTTTGCGCCGAAAGAAACAATGAAGTGGATAGCGCAGGTAAAGCAAGCATGCTTTTAAAAAAACGGTTCATAATGACAAATAAAATGCTTATTAAAATGATGAATATAAATGTTATTGATGAAAATGAAGACGACCTTTCCTTTCATTAATCCACAATCACTCTACTTTCTGAATTCTATAAGTTGAAGTTCCTTTTTTCACCGGCTTTTTAGAGTTCAAAGATATGCGTATAATGGTCTGACCTTCCCATGCCTTCCGGATATCTTCATCTTCAGGTTCTTTTAACACTACGGCCTGCTTTTCAATATTCCAGGTTGCTGCATCATACAGCAAGCGGGCTTTGGTTTTGTCTGGCATAGTAAACACGATTATCCCGGGACGGCTGATATCTGCATCGCATACCGTCATCAGGTGCTGGCTCACAGGTGCTGGTGTTTTCAACGCATATGCATCACTTATTTCCACCCATCCTTTCTTATACAGGGCCACTGTACGTTTCCATATTTCTATGCCTGCCTCTGAAGGATAAGCACCAGCGATATCCATAGAAAGTGATGTACGATTGTTATTGGTCACATATTGAACCGCCTTTGCTGCATATTGTTCTCCATCCTTTTGCTGGATTCCGTTGACCTCAGGCAAATTGTGATAGCCAGAAGTATTGAACCAAAGTGTATAACGTTCATCAGAGAAGGTGCGCCCGGAATAGGTTCCCCTGCCTGCATCCAGTAACAGGGGCTTGCCATTGAGGTACACGTTGAAATCGCCCACATCATTGTGGTTATGGCTTTCTGCATTATGGCCACCATGCGATGATACAAAGAATCCATTGTCCGAACGGGAACACATCATTTGAATATCGGCCATCCAGGCGTCTTTCAAGGCAGTATATTTCCGTTCGTATTTTACGCAGGAATCCATTGCTACAAGGTTAAAAAAGCGTCTTGGGAACAAGCGGTCAATTGGCTTGTTGGAGATAGTAGAAACATTTTTTGCTGCCTGGCTTCCGAATGCCATAAGACTGGGATCATTGATGGCCTTGCCAAACCGGTAGAGCGAAACACCGTCTACATCCATTTTTACAGTAGCATCGCCTATGTTCACAAAATATTTATCGGCAATGTGCATCTTGTAGATGTAGGAAACTGTGTTTTTCAAAAATGGTACATCGTAAATACTGATCTTATCTGCTGAAGCATTGTGTAATATGGATAGTGCATCAAAGACGCAACCCACGGATGCAAACCAATAAATGGGGCCTTCGTTGATGGCGCCATCATTGCCCAGCCCATTTAAATATTGGTCAATGGTATTCAGAGCCCGCTTCACAGCAGCAGCCCTTTTTGCTTCGTCCTTTTCCAGGAGCAGGGCTGTAGTAATATAATTTGACATGATCCATGGGGCCCAGTTGTTGAGACGTTTGTTTGGATCGCCGCCGCCCATCCAGAACCAGGAGGCGGTAAGCATGGGATTGAATATCCTACGCGTTACTTCACTAACGATCCTCGGTTTTAGCTGCCTGGAAACCTGGTCCAGATTGTCGCCCAAAAAATAATAGATCCATGCCAACTGCGAGGCCGTTTCTGCAGCAAACAAATCTACATAGGGATGGTCCACATCGGCCAGTCCCTGGATATGAGCAGGTAGCCCCCAAAAGCTTTCTTCACAAATGGCCCAGACTTCATTTGCAATCTTATCGTTGAAGCGGCCTTTACCTTCCATTAACTCAGCCATCATCAGGTTGAATAACTGATACCGCCTGGCCGAATAAATACTTTCGTATTGGGAACGATTCTTATTGCGCGTAAACTGCAGGAAACTTACAGCCGTAAGGTCAGGAAACTCTTCCTGCATTGTTTTTTCACCATTTACAATATACTGCCTGATGACACTGTCGGGCAGGATCTTCTGCCACTCTTTGGCAGTTGTTGGAAATGGATGCCACTTTCCGGGTGTAGGCAGGGACTGCCTGATGTTATCCACAGTAAATGACTGAAACAAATTCCGTTGGGCCAACTGTGCATTTACATGGGTTGAACCGCTCAAAAGCAGGATCAGGATGAACGTTTTTGCAATGGTTTTCATTTATTTGTTATCATTTTTTTTGTAACAAGATGCAAGCCCCACCTCCTGGCGCGAGTTGCACTTCAATAAACTGGCGATTGGTGACTTTTTGTGTTGCCGTAACATAAGTTTCCTTATTGGTCCTAAAATCGGCATCTTTACCATCCTGGATCACCAGCGCTTCGTATTTTCCTTTTTCAAGTATCGAAAGCGGAATGCGGATGGTCCGGGCGTTTTCGTTGGTTGCAGCAGCGATCAGCCAGTTGCCATCTGCCGCCTTGCGGGCCATCACTATATATTCTCCAATTACTCCGCTTAATGTTTTACTCTCCTGCCATGGCATTTTTTGCGCACTGATAAATTGCAGTAGCTGTGGATGTTTATTGTAGTTCTCAGGAATATCGGGTATAATAGTCGCACCGGAAAATGTAATGAGGGTACGCGCCACTTCTGCTGTAATGGTCGATGGCACCGGCATTGGATTGTCTATCCTTCCCTGCTGCAGCATATCCAAGGTACCATTATTCATATCTATGGGGCCTGCCAGCATATTTACAAAAACAGAGGTAACAAAGGTCTTGGGCTGAAATACCCTGCGCGCATCCAATTGTGCATGACAAAATTCACGGGTCACCGCATTGGGCCAGGTACGCATCTGCCCGTAAGGGTGCACAGGGCCGTCATGAAAGTCCACCATCAAGTGGTTTTGTGCACATAGTTCAGTAATGCGCTGTGTACGCCTGTTTTTTTCTTCAAAGCTTCCTTTCATAAAGCCATACTTCACCCCAGCAGCACCCCAGTTTCCATATTGTTGTAAAGTTTCCTCCAAAGGATAAGCATTGCCACCAACATCATTCAGATACAACCAAACACCTACACCTTTTTCCTTTCCATAAGCAATGATCTGATGCACCTGGTCAACTTTACCTCCTTTTACAGGATCGGATTCTTTTTTAAATTCAGGACCATACCAATCAGCATCCAATACCAGGGAATGCATACCATTCGCAGATGCAAAATCAATCATGCGCTTCCAGGATGGCAGAGACATGTCGTATCTAAACCCATTGGCAACAGCTCCATTAATACGCCAATCCCAGACAGCTATGCCCGGTTTTACCCATGAAAAATCTGAACCTGCAGCAGGTTCCGGGTTCAGCAATTCAATTAAATGGGAGTCTACCAGTTCTCCAGGCGTTCTGCCATACATAACCACGCGCCATGCATTTGCATGCCTGGATGGTACACTCATTAAGGTAGTTCCTTTTTGGGGTTGCAAAAGCAAAGGCTCACCGCTTTTCAAATCGGCCTCGTGGACTGCCATATAACTGTTCTCTCCTGCCTTGATGGTCATAACAGGCTTGCGGATGGCGTCTGCTTCCTGCAATTTCTCGGGACCGAGGTTATGGTTTTCACCATTGTAATACCAGGCTGTGTAATTACCTGCAAAGTTGAATTGTGTCAGCTCTTTTTCTGTTGATGTCCCCTCATACCTGAAGGCCATGCCGTTATTGTATACCCTTACATTTAATTTATAGGCAGCAAGGTGGATGATTGCTTCATTGTACACATCAGGTACTTCTTTTCTTTTGCCCCAAACTGGTTTCCATGTTTTTTTAACAGATGCATGAGTGACATTTTTCCAGATCAAATTTCCAATTGTATCCAATCCCAATTTTGATTGGGCAATGAGTAATTGACCATCAGCACGAAATGAATAAACAATGTTGCCTTCATTGTTCTCATCAATCATCACCTCCAACTTTTTATCAGGAGACGACAATTGAATATGGTGCTTCATTGACTGGGCAATGGTAATCATGGGTATTACTCCTAACAATACAATCAATAACTTTAGCTGTAATCGCATATCATTTGTTTATTGGCAGTTTCTTATTTCAACATCTTTCTTTCTATCTAACGGATAAATATCCCATTGAGTTAATTTTTGATCCTGGACAAAACCACTGATCACTGTTCCAGATGGTGCATTCAATTTAAAATGTACATTCCAATCAGCCGGCCATGCAGGCATCAGAACGATCTTATTATTTTCACATTGCATGATCATCCTCTGTAATGCAATCATAAGGCTTGTAGGATGATCCTGGTCTGGTGTCCAATCATAATTAGGACCAAAGAAACCAGGGAAACGATAACCGGCAGCTTGCCTGTTTGCTCTGCCGATAATCATTTTTTTTGATTCACCGGCTAACCCCAATAAAGCAGCCTGGAAACAGTTTTGCTGCCAGCCATAATCTTCTTTATGATTCCGCCTTTTCCAAGTAGCCAAACCTGTCTGCCAATCCTTATCTTTTGATAAAGCTGTAAACAACCTGTAAGGAAAAACTGCATAGAGTTCGCAGTTCTCAATATTGCTCTTTTTGCTGTATACCTGTGCCGGCAGTAAATAGGTTTCATTATTTTGCTGAGCGACCGGTATGTGAGGCAAGCTATTAAATAAATGTTGCCAGTCTTTTTGATCAACAGGCGATAGATTTAATTGCATTAAACGTGTAAGAAGGTAGTTAAGCCCGGCAATTTCCGGGATAGGATTGACAGCACTATGCCAGGTCTCTAGAGATTGAGCTGGTGAAAAAACAATGACACCGGAATCATTGCGCTGCCAGTGCTGATTATAAAATGCAATTATTTTCCTTGCAAAAGGAAGGAGGGTGTCTTTAGCAAATTTTTTGCTTTGCGTAGCTTCATAATAGTCGAGCATCATAGTGGTTAATTCAATGCCACTTTGCCAATATCGCCTTATATAAGTATTCTCAGTCATGCCGTCTTCCAGGCTGTCCCGGTTCAGGCCATAATTGACATCGTTATAATTACCCCAGAAGTTCATTGTTTCCGGAAAGAATGCTCCTGTATGACCATAATATTTTTGTGTTGCAGCAGTGCGTAAAGGCAATGCCTTCATATACATCTGAAACAAAGGTTTCATTAAATCATAATCGCCACTGTATAACATACTCCAATATGGCAGCCTGGTATTTTGCCACCAATAACATCCTCCCCACATTCTGAAGTCCGCATCATAACCCTCATTTACAGTGAAGATCGACCCATTAAATTTAATTGGCAACGCACCCCGGCCGGCACAAGCATTCACGTAACGTTGCAAGGCATATACTTGTGAAACTTTCCATGCAGCAGTATCAAACTGATCCCTACCTGTCACTTCAATCCAGCTCCTGTTCCAAAATTGCTGCCACCATTTTTTATGTGCAGCGAAACGTTGGGCATCATTGTATACGGTCAGTTGATCCTTTGTCTTAGTTATTTTATTCAGCCAATCAGAACAAGATGGTGCCAATTGCGTCAGTGCAAAAACTTTTAATGAGGTTTTTCTTAAGGATACACCGGAAATTAATGTAGTATCATTTACAGCTTGCCAACCCGGTGCTGTAACCATTACACCAAAGCTTCGGTTTAATAGAGGATCGGACGATTTTTGAATCTCGGGCTGCAAACCGGTAAGCTTTAAATTCTCCTGCCAAACAGAAGATATATTTCTATGACAAGAGGCAATATAATCTACGCCATGTCTTACTATAGAATCTGCATTCACCCGTTTGTCTGCATCCCGGTTACCATATGCAGCATTGCCTTCCTTTACCCCAAGCATCCGGCTTTCCTTTCGCCAATTCTCCATCCAAGCTTCTACCTGCACAGGCTTTTCAGATTGTATATCTACTTGCAAAACAGGATGATGTGCATCCACCCAAATTTTCAGTTCCGCTAAGCTTGTTTTAATATGAATACAGCCATTTTGTAATTGAAGCAGTTGAACAAAACTGTTGTCATTTGGTATTAAAGCAGGTTTTGTTCGGATATGGAGGACACCTAATTTCAACAACCGGTTAAACTCATCAAATGCGTCCGTTTTACTGATCAATACATTCAGATCTCCACCAGGTTCTACCCACACATTGGCGCCTATATCACCATTGCCAACAGGCATTGAACCTTTTGCATGATTGCTTGGTGTTTGCCATGAAACATTATAAACAGCAGGGTTAAAAGTATCATTAGTATTTAATCGATGAGCTAATTCCTGGCCAAAACCTAATACTGATATGAATAGGTATATTAAAGAGAGCAAAAGTTTTGGCCTCATGAATTGTTAGCTTTTTATTAATAAAATATTAAAAGTAAAATTCACCAAATAGCAATTCCTGAAAAATGGAGCAACCGCCTATTTTAATGGATTAAACTATGATTATCCTATATCAACTGGTGTAGCGTGATTTATATTAAGGAGCTATTTGTCCGAAATCATTTTACCTATTCACCTCTAATGACTCAAATCAATATCCGCAGCATTCTGTTATTCTACCTTTATATCATGCTAATATCTAAAGGAAAAATACTACTCAAGGTGCATAATGCAGGTCCCAAAGTGAGCATTGCTCCCGTATTTGGCGAGTTTGACAACAGAGAACTGCTGTCTGTTTTCGCGCGCAGTGAAGAGGTATTAACCCAACTGTATTATCTAGCCAATCAGATCAGTGAATCACATATACAACTGGCTGATTACTTCAAACAAAGAGGGTGGCATGTAGAGCATTGATATAAAAAGAAATACCGGACAATACTATGATTGCCGGTATTTTTTGTTTGGTTGCTTGCTTTCCTGCTTATTTAAAACCGCCACCTTACAAAAGCTTCCATAGCCTCATACTCTGCCAATCCTAATTTATTGTACATTTCGGCTGTTGCCCTGTTCCTGTCTTCTGCCCTCTGCCAGAATTCACGGTTATCGCTGCCCTGGAAGACCACGCCATCTTTTTGAGACTGGTGTTTGAAGATGCCATATCGTTTTTGTAACACTTGGTCAGGACTCATCGGCACTGCCATTTCAATCAGGTCGATATCCCACTCTGCCCATGCACCTTTATACAGCCATAGCCAGCAATCAGCCATATATTCTCTTTCCTTTAACTGTTTTACGGCTTCAAATATGCCATCCAAACACACCCGGTGGGTACCATGAGGATCGGCCAAATCACCAGCAGCATAGATCTGATGGGGCTGAATGGTATCTATCAGATCAGCTATAATGGCTATGTCTTCGCTTCCTATAGGTTTTTTATCAATAGTCCCGGTTTCATAGAAAGGCAGGTTGAGGAAATGAACTCTTTCCATAGGAACACCTACAAAACGGCAGGTGTTCTTTGCCTCACCTCTCCTGATCAACCCTTTTACATAACGAAGTGCCATCGTATCTGATTCCCCATCTTTTTTCACCTTTAAAAAAGTCTGGGCCAAATCATAAATAGCATCTGCTTTGGGGCTGTCAATACCGAACTGTCCGTTAAAATCTTTTATAAACTCAATAAAACGGAAAGCCTCATCATCAGCTACAGCTATATTGCCAGAAGTCTGGTAAGCAATATGCACTTCATGTCCCTGGTCCACCAACCGTTGAAAAGTACCTCCCATTGAAATAATATCATCGTCAGGATGGGGAGAAAAGATCAATACCCTTTTCTTTGCAGGTTCTGCTCTTTCCGGGCGGTTGCTGTCATCTGCATTAGGTTTGCCGCCGGGCCAACCAGTAATGGTGTGCTGCAACCAGTTAAACACTTCGATGTTAATGTCATAGGCCTTTCCATATAAAGCTAACAGATTACTTAGACCATTTTCATTGTAGTCATTGTTGGTCAGCTTTAATATAGGTTTACCCAATGAAAGGGCAAGATAGGTCACTGCTTTTTTGATCATGCTGTTGTTCCATACAACTTCATCTGTCAGCCATGGAGCTTTCCTGCGGGTGAGTTCTGCTGCAGCAGCTTCATCCAAAACGATCACCGCATTTTGATGCCCCTGCAGGTAAGAAGCAGGCACAAACTCTGTTACCGGTCCTTCTACAGCTTGTTTAATGATACCAGCTTTTCTCTCTCCCCATGCCAGCAATACTATGCGTCTTGCTTTCATGATCGTGCCAACACCCATAGTGATCGCCTTGCGAGGCACCTGTGCTATGCCTGAAAAATCATTAACTGCATCCAGTCTTGTGGTTTGGTCCAACGTAATCAGGCGCGTGGCAGAACTGATGTGTGAGCCTGGCTCATTGAATCCTATGTGGCCATTACGGCCAATACCCAACAACTGGATATCAATACCGCCAAATGCTTCTATCTTTTTTTCATATTCTTCACAGTACATTTTCAGTAGCTCCTGTGGCGTATCACCCTGGGGGATAAAACAGTTCTTTTTATCAATATCAATATGATCGAACAGGTTTTCATCCATGAAACGTTTGTAACTCTGGAGCGCATCGGGCTGCAATGGATAATATTCATCCAAATTGAAGGCCACTACATTGTTGAAACTAAGCCCTTCATTGCGATGCAAACGAATCAATTCCTGATAAACTTTTTTTGGCGTTGATCCGGTCGCCAACCCCAAAACAGCATATTCTCCTTTGTTTTGCTTTAACCTGATCACATCAGCGATCTCTTTGGAAACAGCTGTACATGCATCTGCCGCAGACTCATAAATTGTAGCAGGAATTTTTTCATAAGATACCAATCTATGAGGCACTAAAACTTCAGTAAGCATAACTTCTATTTAAATATTTATAAGTTTTACCTGATAAAATATTGACAGATTTATTGAATGACAATTTCATCAGCAAACAACCAGGCTGGTTTTCCGTCCCCGCTATGGCCCTTTGGACATGCATCCAGGATCTTCGCGGTTACACGGATGAACTTCGCTTTTTGCTCAGGAAATACAGCTACAAAATCTTTGATCGTTGCCGCCTGCTCATTCACAGGAATGGTATTGTTGACAGTAGCCACCTCTGTATAAGATTTGCCATCTGATGAGACCTCAAACTTTACATACTGTGGCATGAATATCCAGTCACGGTAATTCTGCAAACAGCCCAGGGAAATACGATAGATTGATTGTTCACTGCCCAGATCGATGTTCGCCAACAGATCAGTGCCATTAAAGCCATGCCAGTACTTGCCGACAGCCAGGGTGCCCCTGATGCCATCGGTTAACGAGTTAGGACCATCTGCCATGTAATACCTGCTCATCTTACTGGCATAGGTTACATCCCTGCCATTTGCCTTATGCACCACAAAAGACTGCTGTGAGGGCTTTACTCCCATTACTTTTCCATCTTTTACGGTTACAGCTTTCAAAATCATGGAAGCATTGATCTGTACAGGTCCTTCATACTTAGTGCTTTGCTTTGTAGGTTCGCTGCCATTGGTAGTGTAATAGATATCGCTGTTCAAAGCTTCCGTGGACATTGTAGCCATCAGTTTGCCATTTTGGGAAAAAGGCTTAATGGTTACTTTATAATCACCTTTGCTGTAATGCAATCCCTTTTGATCAAAGGCCCTGAAGTGAGATTGAAGGCGTTCATTAAAGCCCATCCAATCTTTAGCGCTTTTGGGACTCCATACCACCTCTGCCAGTGCCAGCATGCGCGGCAGTATCATGTATTCTACATGCTCGGCTGTTGTTACATATTCTGTCCATAAATTAGCCTGTGCGCCCAGCACATAACGAGCTTGTTGCTCATTCAATTCTGCAGGTATGGGCTCATAATCATACACTCTTTTTAATGTATTCATGCCACCAATAGCCATGGGCTCCCCTTCCGGGCCAGCTTGGTAGTGATCAAAATAACAGGGAGAACCTGGTGTCATCACCACATCATGATCCATCTTTGCAGCTTGAATGCCACCGGCTTCGCCACGCCAACTCATGACTGTTGCTTCCGGTGCCAAACCTCCTTCCAGTATTTCATCCCAACCGATCATCTTCCTGTTTTTGCTGATCAGGAATTTCTCCATGCGCTTGATGAAATAGCTTTGCAACTCTTCTTCATTTTTCAATCCTTCAGCCTTTATTCTTGCCTGGCAACGATCGCATTTCTTCCATGGGGTTTTGTCCACTTCATCGCCACCAATGTGAATGTATTTAGAAGGAAACAGGTTGATCACCTCTGTAAGTACGTCCTGAAGAAAAGTAAACACCTGGTCATTCCCTGCACAGTAATTGGATGACATGTTGGTATAGTTGCCACCTGTTAACGGCAGTTGCGACTGTTGTGTACAGCATAATTCAGGATAAGAAGCTATGGCAGAAGCCACGTGTCCCGGCATTTCGATCTCCGGTACAATGGTGATATTCCTCTGTGCAGCATATGCTATAATATCCCTGATTTGGTCCTGCGTATAGAAGCCACCGTAGGTGGCAGTTTCGCCAGCTTTGGCCTGTGGTCTATCTCCCCATACCTTGTCCAGTTTATCTACACGCCAGGCGCCTACCTCCGTCAGTTTAGGATACTTCTTGATTTCGATGCGCCAGCCCTGGTCATCCACCAGGTGCCAGTGAAAAGTGTTCATCTTATAGGATGACATCAAATCAATATATTCCTTGATCAATTCAGGAGCAAAGAAGTGACGGCTTACATCCAGGTGCATGCCCCTCCACTTGAAACGAGGATAGTCCTCTATATTCATACAAGGCACCTGCAATTCAAAGTTCGTGCGGACTGCTGGCAGTGTCTGAAAAAGGGATTGCATCCCATAAACAATACCAGCTTTAGAATTCGCTGTGATCACAATAGAAGCAGGCGTTACCTGCAGCAGGTATCCTTCCTGCCCTATGCCATCAGTCTTTGCAATCTTTAATTCAATCGCTTTACTCTTAGCTCCGTTAACCGGTAAGATTTTTCCTGAAATATTTTTGATATAGGAAGTAAAAAAAACTGCAGCTGCCTGCAGTTCTTTATTACCGGTTTTTACTTTGAGTGTAGTGTTGTTATCAATAACAAAACTGCCTGTTGCCATTTTGATGCTTACAGGTTGCGGTATAATGTTCGCCTGTTGTGCCCTTGAAATAAAAGGGAGCATGATCGCAATCAGCAGTATCAGTTTATTAACCATGAAGCTTTTTTATATCTTTTGAATGCTTTTATATCCATTAAATTTTTCTCACGCCGGTATTGCCACCGCCTTCCAATGTCAGGTTTACAGGCTTGTTGCTCTTCCATGCTCCCCTGGTAAAATCAGGCACATCAACAGTACGTGACCGTTTAGCAACGGATCTTTCACTTAAAGGCGCGATCGAGCTCCAAAGTGCGCCATCATATACATCCTGGTCTAAAGGCAAACCATTGCGTAAACAATCAATCAACCGCCAGTCCATGATAAAGTCCATTCCACCATGACCTCCTACCTTTTTAGCGATCTCTCCTACATGCTTCACAATGGGAGGAGTATACTGATCGTATAATGCCTTCATTTCCTCTTCTTTCAGCCACTCATGTCCAAAAGCGATGCGTTCAGGTGTTGGATATTTACTGGCCACACCTTTGGTACCGCTGATCAGATGGATCCGCGAGTACGGACGTGGAGTGGTCACATCATGTTGCACCATAATGGTTTTTCCTTTTTCGGTATGGATCAGCGTAGTGTTCATATCGCCGCGGAACTGCTTACCAGCAAACTCATTATAGAAAGGATCGGTTGCAGCTTTTTCATTTGCAATCTGTCCCATCATGAAATCATTTGTAGACATCGAAACCAGGTGCTCCATTTTATCGCCCCTGTTGATGTTGAGGCACTGAGCTATAGGGCCAAGACCATGAGTAGGATACAGGTTGCCATTACGGTAGTTCTCTTTCAGCCGCCACATGTCTGCATAGCCATCCTTGCTGAAGTTCAGACTGCGCAGGTCATGGATGTATGCCCCTTCAGCATGCACCAGTTCTCCAAACAGGCCATTGCGGGCCATGTTGAGGGTCAGCAGTTCAAAAAAATCGTAGCAGCAGTTTTCCAGCATCATACAATGTTTGCGGGTCTTCTCTGAAGTTTCCACCAGTTCCCAGCATTCATCAAGTGTTTTGGCAATGGGCACTTCGCAGGCTGCGTGCTTGCCATGATTCATGGCATAAACCGCCATGGGCGTATGCAGGCTCCAGGGCGTACAGATGTAAACAAGATCCAGGTCTTCATTTTCGATCATGGCTTTCCAACCATCATTACCAGAATACTCCTTTGGCTTTTGAAAACCTCTTTTCTCCAGTCCAGCCTGTGCTTTGGTCACCCGGTCGGGGTATTTGTCGCAGAGCGCTTTAATCTCCAGGCCATCGATATAGGCAAGTCGTTGTACCGCATCTCCTCCGCGCTGGCCCAGGCCAATGATACCCACTCGAACTTTATCAATTTTAGGAGCAGCGTAGCCGCTCATATTGAAGCGTTGATTTGCAGAGGCCTTTTCATAAGCCCTTTGAAGAGCTCCATCTTCCTTATTTTCAGCAGCAATTGAAGGCAAACCAACTGCCAATGCTCCTGTTCCAAGTGTCAGGTTTCTGAGGAAATTTCTACGGTTCGAACTCATTATAATTAGTATTTAGAAGTCAATCGTGTTTGTTGTGTGCGGTAATAGTAAAGCCAAGGCATTCAGGCCAGCTTATATAAGCGCCCTTAAAATTAGAGAACACAGCCCGTTTACCACTGCACAATCGTATGCGCAAAATTTAATTCATTGTCCTATTTGTAACAGCACTATTTAGCTACGGCAGTTTTTCAAAAGTAATAACCGGTTGCTTTCCGGAATGAGGTCGCTCAAACCGGGTATCCAAAGGTGTATTCGTATTGAAAAAACCGCAATTACGGAGGTAAAAAGTATCTCCTTCCAATCCTCCTGCATAATCTTTCCGGTAACCAATGCGGGCAGTGTTATCACCAGTAAAGCGGGCTTTCGTTAATTCAAACCAATTTCCTTTTGCATCTCTTACCCATTGATTAGCAAATAATACTTTTCTGTTTATATTTCCCTGTTCAGGGATAAAGTTTTCCAAAAATGAATGCAAACGTTTTAAGTAAGTTGCGGCCTTAGGTCGACGGAAACTGGCAATTAGCATCCAACCTGCTTTTTCAGGATCAAAGAAGTAAGCCGTATAAATAGTATGGTCACTTCCATCAGGAACACCATGTAACAGAAAGCCATATGTAACACCTGCCTTCCAGTTAAAACGGAGATAACTTTGCCCACCTGATCCTTCATTACCAAATTCACCTGCATGTACTCCTTCCCCCTTTTTCAAGAGTTGTATTCTCTGATCCTCAGGAATTTGTTTCGGGTCGTTGGTACTATAAGGACTCCAAACAGAAAACAGAATTCTGCGTTCTGAGAGAGAATTCACCTGTATGCCAAAATATCCTTCCCCAAAGCCATTGGCCATATAATAAGATCCTATAACATCATTGTCTTTAGGAACGGTAACCTCATTATAAAACCACTCCACATCTGCATTTTCCGGAACAGTATAACTTAGGTGAACCGAAGGCCCCCTTCTTCCCCAATAATAAAAGTTTCCTTCATTATTCTTAACAAAACCCGTTTGCTCATTAATGGATGTACCGGAAAGTTTCAAGCTGAAAAGATCAGCAAAACGATCTCCTGTCCTGGTATTTCCCTTTAACGTAAACACAACATAACCTGTATCATTTATTGTCCATTCTCCTACATAAAAATCCTTTGGCTCTGAGCCTTGCAATTGAACATTTTTTGTTTGTCCCAAAGCCATGACAGAGATCTCACTTTTACCATCCGGCACGTTTCCGTTCAGCCAAAGCTTTACTTTACCTCGTTGGGTCACGCGCACATACGTGTTGAATTCCACCGCAGCATTTGTCCAATTGATAATACCATCGTTGCTAATGCTTCCACCCGCTTTTCCTGAAGATGAACACCATGTATTCCCTCCAAATGGTACAATAATTGAATTTTCTACTGGAATGCATCCAATACTTTGCTCCTTTATCAAGGAGCTATTTTGAGCACCAATAGTATGCAGCCAAAAGAAAAACAAAAGAGACAGCAAACTTTTTACTATCATTTGGCGGGCATCATTTTTCAATTTCATTTGACAGGTATTATCCAATAACTATATTGATGATTTTTAAATGGAATCCTGTATTCTTTCAATGGCCAGGCACCCCAACTATCCATACCCTGTAAACCAAGTTGCTGCAGATCCACATGCATATATATTGCATCCCTTTTAACCAATTCACCAGAATGGTACTGCTTTTTGTCGGCCTCAGGATCCAAATCATCCAAACTATAGGGCAAAGCAGAAAAGTTCAACAGGCTATCTGCATAAACGATCTTGATGCCCTTCCCTTTTTTGTTAGTAAGGCTCACCCAGCGCACATCACTTTTGTTACCACTTTCCTGTGGCCTTGCATAAGGAAAATACTGCTCATCCAGTTGTTGCTTGTAAACGCCTACCATTGATGCAGACTTGCGGTCCCAGTAGTTTTCCCAGGGACCTCGTCCATACCATTGTATCTGGTCCAATTGCTTATTCAATTGTAAATCATTCCCTATACGCATCAACAAAGGATACTTGCCATTTAAAACACTGAAATCGCAAGAGACTTTGATAGATCCGTCGCCACATACAGTATATTTCTGCTCCACTATAGCATCTCCATCCACTAAACTTTTTTTGAAAACAACATCATAGGAGCCATCGTCGTTTTGAACCGCTTTAGCATCCAGGATCTTACCTTGTTCATATGCATTGCGCCACATGCGGAGTGATTTGTTAAATCTCGCGCCAATATCGTTATCTGTAGGAGCTCTCCAAAAAGATGGCTGAGGTCCCTGCTCGATCAACTGCTGCCCGTTTATTGTATAAGCAGTCATTATTCCCTTTATGGTGTCGAAGGAGATGGCAAAATTTTGCCCCTGCAATTTGTATTGATTAGCTGCTTGTGTCAATTGCAGCTTTCCTTTTCCTACTGTCCTTTGATTTTGCAACGGCTTTGCTGTAATCGAGAATTGATCATATGCGATTTCATATCCTTTTTCTAAAAAAGGTTCAGCTTCTTTCAATTGATAACGAATAGTAACGAAATACTCCTTGCCTTCTTTTTGTCTTGTCTTTATTGGTAAATTGAGCGAAACACTCTGGCCAGGAGCAACATTGATGTTTTGTACAACACCCCTCTCTACTATTTTTCCATCTTCCAGCAGTTCCCAATTCAGCTGAATATTATCAAGGCTTCTAAAGAAATAACCGTTGGTAACAGTCAGTTGGTTTTCACCAATCAGATGCGATTTTATATGTTGATATACTTTTTTGATTTCAATAGCCATTGGCGTTAGCTCACGATGAGCTGTCACAACGCCTTTCACGCAAAAGTTGTTGTCACTGAAGTTATTGGGCACAGGACCTTCTAATGGGAAATCACCGCCATAAGCCAGGATACGCTTCCCATTTTTTACTGTATCAATTGCCTGGTCAATCCACTCCCATATAAAGCCGCCCTGAAGGTTTGGATGGTTTTCAATAGCATCCCAGTATTCTTTGAAATTACCAAGGCTATTACCCATTATATGAGCATACTCACTCATGATTAACAACCGGTTAGGCTTGCCGGCAGCATACTGCACCAATCCATCAGGGCTGGGATATTGCGGTACAATCATATCGGTGTTGTAATCACTTTCAGCTCTTTCATATTGAACAGGACGACTGTCGGCCTTCTTTAAACATTCATAGGCTTCATAAAAGTTCACACCATTACCAGCCTCATTGCCCAATGACCAGGTGACTACAGCGGGGTGATTCTTGTCCCGTTCGTACATGCGGGTGATCCTTTCCAGGTGCGCATTACGCCATTGCTTATCATTACCCAGTGTATAATTCAGATCATAATAGCGACCATGCGA
>NZ_JAOTIF010000037.1:43439-46944 GCF_025628885.1 Paraflavisolibacter caeni
ATACTCATCACACAGCTCAAGCCAATACGGATCCGGAGGATAGTGGGAATGACGCACGGCATTTACATTCAGCTTCTTCATCATTTCCAAATCTTTACGCATATCTTCCCTGCTTAAAGTGTGGCCCTGCGTAGGATGATGTTCATGCCGGTTAACGCCCTTTATAAATACTCTCTTGCCGTTTACCAAAAAGTTGTTGTCAAGGATTTCAACAGAACGAAAACCAACTCTTGCAGGTATTGATTCCAGCAATTGACCACTCTTATCTTTTAAGCTGATGTATAAAGTATATAAATAAGGGACTTCTGCCGACCAGGTATGAACATTAGGTACTTTGTCAGCAAAACCATAGGATGATTTGTAATTACCCAAAACGGTCTGAACACCCTGGGATGATCTTTTCAAAACCGATTTGCCATCAGCATCCACCAATTCTATTTCAACTGAAAAAGTATCGGGCTTGCTGTGCAAAGTTTTTTGATCAATTCTGTAATTGTTCACCTCGGCCTGCACGGTTAACTGACCATTGGTATAATTGTCGGTGAGAGTGCTGGTAATTTTAAAATCACGTATATCCAACTTAGGAGTAGAATAAACGTACACCTCTCTTTCAATTCCGGAAATCCGCCACATATCCTGGCACTCAAGATAACTTCCATCGCTCCAGCGATAGACTTGCAAGGCTACGATGTTCTCCCCGGACTGCACATATTGGGTTATGTCAAATTCTGCGGCCAGCTTGCTGTCTTCACTATAACCCACTTTTTTGCCATTCACCCAAATAAAGAAAGCTGATTTAACGGCCCCAAGATGAATGAACACCTGCCTGCCATCCCATTCTTTGGGCAGCGTAAACCTTTTGCGGTAAGAACCCACCGGGTTGTTATCTACAGGAATATCATAAGGCGGATTGAGGCGGGCACCGGTTTTTACATGACCTGTAAACTCGTATGGGTGATTGACATATATAGGCAATCCGTAACCATTCAATTCCCAGTTGGCCGGCACTTTGAATTCTTTCCAGCCAGCATCATTAAAATCTTTTCGATAAAAATCCATCGGGCGCTGCCTTGGATCCTGTACCCAGTTGAACTTCCATTGCCCGTTCAAAGAAATAAAGTAAGCTGATCTTTCTTTCTGGCGGGTTTCTGCCAGGGAGCGGTTCTCAAATGCGAAAGCACTGGCCCGCATAGGCAACCTGTTTACAGATACGATCTCAGGTGTTTGCAGTTCAGTAGGTAAATCCTGGGCCATTACACCACTGAAAGCCACTAAGCTGGTTAGGAGTTGAAACGTTTTCTTCATTTTGTTTTACAACCAAAGTTTTACAGATAGAGAATATTGCTAATTAAATGCTACTGCAATTCTCTATATGCGAATTGCTTCAGAAATTTTACACTAAACATACTTACTTGAAATAAGAAAGTAGTGCGCAAACGTTTGTCTATATTTATGACCTCCCAAATGTTTATTTGACGTTAAACTTATTCAACCACTTTTGATATGGCAGGCTAATGCAGCCATCAATGGCAGTAAAGAACAGAAATCACCCGGGCACTATGCAGCTTTGCTTGCTACTTCCAGTTCGTTCACCAGTTCGCTAAATGAACAAGGCTTTTGAAAGAAATAGTTTGCGCCTTCTCTATATGCAGTATAGACATAGCTGCTAATATGGGAAGTACTCCACATAACAACAGGTATGTCTTTAAAGTCAGGATGTCCTTTAATCTGTTTCAAACATTCGATTCCATTCTTCTTTGGCAACTGCATATCAATGAAGATCATGGAAGGTTGATTTATGGCAATGGCATCGTAAAGATTATCAATACCAGGTAAACAACTCAAGGCAAAATCACTGGACACTTTTCTCATCGCTTGTTCAAATAACAGACAATCATCTGTATCGTCATCAATAAGAAGGATGTTTTTCATTTGTTTAGGTCTGAGCATCATTGTTTTTCTTTATTATTCTATGGCTGCAGCAAGATTTTTATAATATCACCTGTTTAACAGTTTAAATATTAAATTAATAAGGAATGAAATTCAACTTCAAAAGATTACACCAACAGTCCATTTTTTTACACCAACTGAAAATCTCAGTAAACTAAACAGCAATTATTTCTTCCATTGCATTTTAACAGGCTGACTATACCTTATGGCTTCTTCCTTTAAAAACTCTTTGAAATCTTCCATCTTAGTAAATCTCTGATCTGTTCGCTCCCAACCAGTATAAAAGCGATATGTTAAAGGCATGCCATCCTTAATGCGTTGCTTTACAATATAGGTTTCATTAATATCGGTATTACTTCTGTTTATTGAATCAGCTTTTACAAAACTTTGCTTATTGACCAAAACACCTAGCCCGAGATTGTCTTTATTTTCTGATTGCTTTCCGTAAGAAAGCCCAATTACAGCCTTATCCTTTACAAGGGTTTCAAAAGTATTTTCGTAAAAGTCGGCCATACCTGTAATTAATGCTGAACCAGCAGGAGCACCTGTTATCGTTACTTTACTTTCATAAAAATATTGTCCACCCCAAATGCTGATTTCTTCCTTTACCTGTAGCGGCTGATCCTTAATTTGCCAATCATAAGTCATTGTAAACTTTGCCAGTAAAGGTCCATCGGCTTTTTGCTGATACACTGTTTTGGTAATGTCCTTTCCTCCTAACCGGATGAGCGTATCTGCTCCCCCCTTTTGTGGAACTGATAAAGCCAGAGCACCTGCACCTAAAGATTTTACCACATGCAACACATCCATGCCCCAATCAGAAAGGTTATGGTAACTTATTTTGTAATTAGTACCCACCGTATCCATCATCATTTTGGATGTGGTCTTGCCATAAATATCCTTGTTGTTTCTTACATCAAAATACAACCTGAAAGCAACTTTATCATTTTCCCATGCTGGCCCTTCTGTTAAATAGTTAGGCAATGGTCTTTTTGAGAAATCAGTGGCTGGATTTCTAAGGGGCATTGTTTCTACTTCAATACTGGGTCCAAAACTGTCATCAGCATTTTTCTTTCTTAAGCGGACATGTGCTTTCTGCTCAGTACTTTGAGCATTATCTGTTTCAGATGCTGAAATTCTAAAATTGGTTTTCTCCTTTGCCACAAATGAATATAGAAATATTGCTTCATCCCATTTTCCATCTCCATCATCATCGACATACTGAACTGGCAGGTCTCTTCCGGAAACTGAAACAACTATATATTTTACAGCATGATGAAGTTGCCTCTCAATTTTTGTTCTTTGCAGACGAATTAATTCATCTGTTCTTGAAACTGTTGCAGGATTGGTTATTTCAATTGTATTTGATGCTTGTGCACTAGCATTTACAGTTAAGGCAGCAATAACAACCGCAAAGGCAAATCCTTTTTTAATGATGTCTTGAATCTTCATATTTTGCTAAGATATTTCAATTACACTATCTGGCCATCCAGCCACCGTCTACTACCATGACATGACCATTCATGTAAGCAGAGGCTTCGGAGCACAGGAACAC
>NZ_JAOTIF010000038.1 GCF_025628885.1 Paraflavisolibacter caeni
CCTTCAACCCAATCGCTTTATTTGACCCGCTAATACAGAAACAGAAATTCTATTTACACAAACAACTAAAGGCTACCAACAGTGGTCTACTTTTTTAAAGTATCCTGATACGCTCATCAGGATTTAGCGCAGGAGATAAGTGCAGCTGATACATTGAAATTAAAGGGATAAAAGTTGTATTGGCGAAAGTTTTCTGGGAGGGGAAAACTTTCGTTTTTTGGGTTAAGCGTTTCAGAATGAATGGCGTTTTAAAATTGTTTTGAGATTAGCAGGGGTTAAAACTTTCCCATATTTTTGAGTTAGACGCAACAGTTCGCCATTCTTTATGGAATATTCAATCAAGTATGTCACCCGCATTTTATCTAAGAATGAATATCAAAATGAGTTTGACCTCATAATTAATCTACTGCAACAACATCGCATAGGTCAAGTCGAATTGCTATTTGGGTTTGCTTGGGGAAATGAATATGGAGATTGGACTCCCCTTTTAACTCACCCAGCCGATATTAGAAAAGAAATTCAAAAAGCACAGAGTACTGGAGCTGGCAGTTTCGGAAGCGATGATTTGTTTATGACATTGTCTGACCTGGAGACAGAATTACTTTTTTGCCATGAAAATGACGTTCATTTAGCATATAATCAAGATAACCCAATTGCAGGAGCAATTCTTGAAGGTTGGAGAAAAAAGGGGTTATTGCATCCGAGCTGCGTCTAACAGCCAGTTTGCTACAATATTGGCTACTGAACATCTTGTAAACACCCGTAATTCTAATTATCTTCACCTCTAAACTAAACTACCGTAACACAGACTGCCACTCCTGCAATGCAAGCTGTAACTCGTTAGCCGCAACCAATCCATGCCTAAACTATTGCCTTATGAATAACTCTTTATATAAGTTCAACCTAACAGCTAAGCAACAGTTCTTGGTGCTTATCCCCTTCTTCCTCATCAATATTGCCATAAGCATTGGAGCTTTTTATTTTTTTGAAAGTCCCAATACCACAGCAATCCTTATTGGTGCTGCTGTTGTTTTTGTCCTCAATGTACTTCCTGTTTTAATTCTCCATATACAGTACCTGTTCAAAGGGCACAATTCTGTAGCCATAGACACCCAGAACAGAACCATTGAACTACAGGGCAGTGGTAGTAATAAAAAATACAGCTTGGACGACATAGCCTCATTTGATTATTACGCAACTCATGGGCACTGCTCTAAAAGGGGCAGCAGTTTGTGGTACACCTTTGACCCCTACAGGTTTTACAAGATTACTTTCAAAGACAATCATGTCGCATACATCACTTGCCTTAGCATAAATGACATTGAAAATACACTTGAACCCCTTTTGGGCTTGCAGGCCGAGTGGAGATTTAGAGCCATCCCATTGCTTTATTAACCAACAAAGCGGTTAACAACTATGTTGCCGGCATGCAGACCAAGTACTATCTTTAAGCTGTAAACCACTATTCAACAACAAAACAAAGTTGAAGCTGCTGGAACCCAGACTGCCTGCCCTGCGGTAACAACTGAGAACGTTATATGCAAGCTATGAGATCTTTAATAGTAAGTCTAATATTTCTACTGTTTCCTGCTTTCAATTATGCTCAAAGTCAGACCTTTGAAGTTTTCGGTACTATTAGCGGAGAGCATAATAGCAGAATCTATCTTTTCTATGATGGTAATTACAAGCAAAGAGATAGTATTAGTGCCGAAATAAAAAATGGCAAGTTTTACTTTAAGGCTACTGCTCCTTTACCGATTCAAGCCAGATTTCATTTAGATCACCAATCCTTTATCCAAGATGTTTATATAGATAGCAAAAAGACATACTTCACCTGTACCAATAAAATCAATATCTATGGGAAGGACAAGGACACTATGAATATGTTTACAGTAGTTAGCGTAAAAGGCTCTAAAACTGAAGTGTTAAAAAGAGGTTTTGAAGATTGGCTGACTTCACTTAAGGCTTCAGACAAAACTGATGATGAAAAAAACCAGGAGTATTACGATAGACTTTTTGACCTGGTAAGCAAGAACCCAAAAAGCAAAATAAGTCCTTATCTTATCGGAAAGGCGACCAGCTTACGCTATTCACAGGTTAACACCTTAAGCAGCTTGATTGACACTTCTTTAAAAAGCACCTTTGAAGGGAAAGGTATTCCAAAGCTGCTCAATAACTTAGATAAGTCGAAGAACAAAGCTATAGGTACAGCATTTTTAGACGTAACACTAAAGGATACTGTCGGTGCAATGCTAAACACTCAGAATCTAAGAGGAAAATTTATTCTTGTAGATTTCTGGGCATCTTGGTGTAAGCCATGTAGAGAAGCCAACCCTGCTTTAAAAGTGTTGTATAGCAAAGTAAAAGATAAGGGATTTGAAATACTTGGTGTTTCCTTTGATAAAGATGAAGACAAATGGAAAACTGCTATTGTGAAGGACGGTCTACCGTGGATGCAAGTGGTTGATGAAAAAGGAGCATTTGGTGCATTAGGTAAGCACTATGAAATTGAGGCAATTCCTCAAAGCATACTCCTAGACAGAGAAGGAAAGATAATTGGTGTGGGGCTCACTGCAAAAGAGATAGAGGAAACATTGAACAAACTTATGTAGCAAGCCTGCATATAATCGAGTAAGTTATTGGATTTTTTAAACCTGTCATACGTCAGAAGAAATTTAAACAAAGCACAATTACTTACTCAACCTGCTTTTAAAGTATTGTATAAAGAGCAACGCTGGATTGACATGATCAAACAACTAAATTAATAAAACGGTATACAATAATTGCATTGCTAAAAGCGTGGCCCGACATTGTACTCATTACTTTTCCATTTACCGATTTAAGGGGCTGGGTGGAGTACTTTGACGCTGTCGTTGTTCTGTACCAGCACATAGGCTTCCTTGTTGGCAAGGGTCAGTTTCCGTATGTGGCGTACCTGGCCTTTGAGGATCACGCCATTTAAAGACTGGTATTCGAAATTGCCGTGGCCTTTATTAATCAACAGTGTTCCATAGTCGGCGTCATAACGCCCCATCTGGATGGTATTATCGTAAAAATTGCCTCCCATGAAAACATCTGGGAGGTGGTCGTTATTGGCATTGACTATGACGGCATCTTTATAACAGGTTAATTGTGCCTGCCAGGGCAATTCACGGACGGTGAATTTCCAGTTTCCCTCGTTTATGAGCACTGCATTTGAAAAATAATCAGCAGTCAAGACCTGGGCATTTTTCAGTTTGTCTTCGGTGAACAGCTCCTTCAAAGAGGCTTTTGCGAAGTCTTCCGCATAGAGGAACTTCTTTTTCAGGATTGGGATTTGTTTTTCCAGTTCAGCCTTGCTGGCGAATGGAATTTCTTTGCCGCCCAGGTAATAAGTGAGGATCTGCTCTTTTTTCCCATTGCCATCGAAGTCATTATAATACAACCTCACCGGACTGTTTTCGTCCGCTTTCAGACGATTGTTTTTACCCAGGTTACCTGCAATCAAATCAATATCTCCATCACCATCTATATCAATGGATAGCGTAAAGTTCCACCACCCTTTTTTTTCTGTCAGCATTTTTTTTACAAACCTCCCCTTCTCATTGATCAATGCGCAAATGCCATCCCACTCCAATGCCAAAACCAGATCGCTGTCACCATCCTTGTCGACATCGCACCAAACAGCACCCTTGACAAAGCCCACATTAGCAAGATCACGACACCATTGGGGCGTAACATCTTTGAACCTGCCCTGGCCATCGTTTTGCAACAAATAAGAACGAGGCACCTGGCCGTATTCCCAAGGCACGGCCCTGCCGCCAATAAACAAATCAACAGCTCCATCACCCGTAAAATCGTAAGGCACAACACAGGAGGCCGTAAGGTAAAGACCGGTAAAGGCATCCTCTTTTCTAACCAAGCCACCTTTGCCATCGTTGATATAAACACGAGGCATCAAATGCTCGTCTGTACCGTAATACTCATTACCACCACTTGCTATTACAAGATCTAAATGATTATCGTTGTTGACATCAGCCCAGACAGCATCCACATCTTCATAAGTACTGTCTTTATCTATTCCGGGCTGACTTGACTTCTTAAACTTACCTGAAGGCTGCTGCACAAACAGAACACTCTTTGTGCCTTTAGATGAACCAATAAACACATCCTCTCTCCCATCTCCATTTGCATCGCCAACTGTCAAAGCAGGCCCTTCGCGTGAAACCATATGCGGGATCAGGGGCTCCCGGTCAAATTCTACAAAAGGGTTTTCTTCATGCCGGTGCAGCAGGTTGACTTGCCGGGTAATGTCCTGAACCTGAAAAGCAGCATTTGATCTTTTTGAAGTAAGCGTATGATAATTGAATTGTTGTAACCCTGGCTTGTAACCAATCCTGATTTGTGATGACCGAAGCGGGACCGGAATTAACTGGTAAGTATTATCGGGCCAGATCAATACCATAGAATCAACCTTTGTTTTGTTCAATCCAATATGAATGGGTATTTCCATACTGGATTGAAAACCTTTGGCCTCATATTTCTCGTAGGTACGCATCTCTCCTGCCGCAAAAACAATCACTCTCGCCCCTACTGCATTTCTATTACCGCCAGGCCCATTCAACGTTATTTCTACAAAAGCGCTGCCTTTATCATCATTGCTCCTGTTTTGGTATAACAGAGCAGGCTCATCGATGTCATTCACTACAAGGTCAAGGTCGCCATCATTATCAAAGTCTGCATAAACAGCACCATTAGAAAATGTAGCGACAGCACCATCAATCCTGTTCTTGCTGTCTTCGAACAAGGCAGCGCCTTTATTCCTAAAAAACTGGTTTGGAAGTTTAATTTGAGGGAAGTTGTTGATCATAGTCATTTCCTTTTCACTCACACTATTTGCCTGTATTTTGCCTTGCATGTCTTTGTTGGAAACAAAGTTGACATAATCAATATCATTCAAACGCCTGGGTATGCCGTTGGAAACAAACAGGTCTTTCAGTCCATCATTGTCAAAGTCCATCCAAAGAGGCGCCCATGACCAGTCTGTAGCGTACACACCAGCATACATACCCACCTCGCTGAACATGCCATTACCCCGGTTCAACTGCAGGCAGTTGTTAGGGTATTGAGGAGCGTATCCATAAGCCAGCTTCATGTTGAAAACGTTGTATTCGTCTTCACCCAGCGACCGTTTTAAAATATAGGGATCGTAAGGCATCATATCAAGCGAGATGATCTCCGGAAGCGCATCGTTGTTGATATCAGCAATGTCAACCCCCATGGAAAACTTACTGGTATGCCCAATGCAATTGGTCAGGTCTTCTTTGAAAGTGCCATTGTGCTGGTTGATGTAGAGGTAATCATTTTCATGGAAGTCATTGCCTATATAAATGTCAGGATAGCCATCGAGGTTGATGTCTGAAATAGCAATACCGAGACCGTAGCCTATGGAGGAGGAGTTGATGCCGGATGGACGGGTGACATCAGTAAAATGGCTCATACTTTCATTTCGATATAACCGATCGCCAGAAAGTGAGTCATATGTACCGAGAAACATCTTGCGTTCTGCAAAGCTGCCGTTCTGGTGTACTGCATGATTCAGAAGATACATATCGAGATCGCCGTCCAGGTCATAGTCAAAGAATGCGGCTTGTGTACTGAAGCCAGCAAAGTCCAGACCGTACTCTTTGGCTTTATCTACATATACCGGTATGCCGTTCTTTATACCCTGGCAAATCAGAAATTGATTCCGGCCATGCAGGGTTTCATAATGCCCGACCTTACACACATATATATCCAATAATCCATCGCTATTAATATCCACTACAGAAACGCCGGTGGACCAGCCACCATCCTGCGGAATGGCAGCTTCAGCAGTAACGTCTTTGAACTGCAAGCCACCTTTGTTGAGATAAAGCTTGTTATCGCCCTGGTTAGATGCGAAGAATAGATCGATCAAACCATCGTTATTGAAGTCACCCGCACCAACACCTGCGCCATTATAGAAGTACATATAATTAAACATGTTGAACTCCGGGGTTGTCGTCAGTTTATTGGTGAAATGCAGTCCTGTTTGCGTATGATCCAAAACTGTAAAAAGAGGAGGTTCAGCTTGTGGCGTATGGCAACTGTACAAGATGAACAGGAAAAGGGTGATATGAATGCATCTATAAACCACGAATGCGCATGATTATAAAAGAATTGAAGATTGATTTTTAACCACTATAACTGTTTTGATGGCGTATCCTTCTTTCTCACAAACATCTCAGGCTTTTCATTATTCCTTAGCCATAACCAATAATGCTTATCCTTACCTTTTACTTCTACAATATCTCTTACTTCGCCAGTTACTTCCACACCTGATTCAATAGTACTGAGGTATTGAAATGTTCTTTTGCCCTTATTCAACAACACATGCCCAAAGCTGGCATCGAGGCGTGAAAACTGGGGCAGCAAGCCTAACTTGTTTCCACCCATTATTAAATCGGGTTTACCATCGTTGTTGATATCGCTAATATTGATTGCATTGACGGATGACAATTGCACCATTAAAGGCAGCTTCTGAATGGAAAAATTTCCCTTCCCCTCATTGAAAGCAACAATGGTAGAAGCATCATTAAATTGCTTTACTATACTTTGACTCAGCACATTTTCCTTAAACAATTCCTGAATGGATCTTTTGGCAAAGTCCGCATGCCGGAGATTTTGCTTGCGCAGGGAAACAACCTGCTCTGTAACCTCTCTTTTCAGAAATACAGGCATATCTCGTTCATTGATTGTACGTGTAATAATTTTCTCCACTGCGCCATTCGCATCAAAGTCATTCATCCATAATTTAACAGGATGGGTTGCATCAGGTTTCAGGTAAAAGTTTTCACCAATGTTTCCCATCACCAGGTCCTGATCGCCATCACCATCCAAATCAGCTGCAGCAACAGTTTGCCACCAGCCATGCAGGTTCTGCAAGTTGGTGCTCACTTCTTTGAAGCTGTTGTTTTGAAAAGTAAACACATGAGGGGCCATCCATTCTCCAACAATGACCAGGTCTTCTCTTTTATCACCAGTAACATCAACCCAAGCAGCACCTGTTACCATGCCTATATAAGCAAGGGATGAACCCATTGTTTTGGTAACATCTGTAAAATTGCCATGCCCATTGTTCACATACAAATGGCTTTGAGGAGACATACCATAATTCTGAGGAACACTGCGGCTACCAACAAAAAGATCAAGGTCTCCGTCGCCATCAAAATCATTGGCCGCTACCACGGATGTGTTCATACCACTGAAAGGCAAGGCATTTACATCAATTTCGAAGTTTCCTTTCCCGTCATTGATGTACAACCGATCCTGGTACTCACGGCCCTGAGCAGGCATGTGGTTTCCACCTGAACCCACAAAAAGGTCCAAATCTTTATCACCATCCGCATCAAAGAACAGTGCTGTCACATCTTCAAAAAGAGCATGCCGCTCAAAAACGGGTACATGCTTTTTTTCAAAGCCTTTAGCTGTCTGTAAGTATAATTGTCCTGCCTGGCCTGCAGCTCCGCAGATATACACATCATCCCAACCATCTCCATTCACATCACCAACTGCGGCCTTGGGGCCTTCACGGGAAAGCATTTCCGGAATATTACGTTCATTGTAGAAATCTGCATATTGATCTTCCTGGTGCTTCTCAAAATTATTTTGAACAGAGTCGAACAATACATGAGCACCACTTTGCACAAAGCCAGCTGCTGTACCCGATCCAGGTATATGATTGGATACCTGGATCACCCCATCAGCAGTTTGTTTCACCAGATGTACTTTGTTTTTCTGAGGTGCGGTCATTTTGAACATTGAACGATCTGGCCAGGTGATCACAACCGAATCAATAGCCGTATGTTTACCCAGGCCTATGATCGTTTTATAATCCACAGAAGACTGGAAGCCACGGTTGGGCATAATTTCACGGGAAAGTATCTCCTTGCCAGCGTAGACCTTTATTGTACTGCCCACAGCAAAAGTATTTGGCGCTGTTCCTCTTAACAGAAAACCTATGTAATCATTGCCTTGCTGCTCCCGGCTGTTGTTCTTATATACAAAGGCTTTTTGATTGACATTGTTCACTACCAGGTCAAGGTCCCCGTCATTATCCAGGTCGCCATAAGCAGCACCATTGGAAAATGAAGGCTGGTTCAATCCCCAGGCAGCACTTTGATCAGAGAAGCGAAGACTGTCCAAATTCCTGAACATCTTATTGGGCAAAGGTTGAGAAGGCATTTTATTAATGATCTCATCTATCTCCTCTTTTTTGCCTGTCATGACCATGCGTTGAATGATCTCATCGGCAAAGAAATCGATAAAGTCCTGGTCTGTCATATCATGATATATACCATTAGCAACGAAAATATCTAACAGGCCATCATTATCAGCATCCAGCATTAACCCACCCCAACTCCAGTCGGAGGCAGCCACACCGCTGAAAAATCCTGTTTCCAAAAACTTACCAGCCCTGTTATTGACCTGCAGCGTATTTTGCATGTACTGGTTATAAAAGCCTGAACGAATTTTTATCTGGTTGGTTTCATAAGTTTCAAAAGAAGTAGTGGTGCGCAGGCGGTAATCATCATCAGGAAGCATGTCGGTAGTGAAGATATCCGGATAGCCATCATTATTGATATCGCCGATATCGGCGCCCATGGAAAAATTGCTGATGTGTTGCATACAATTTACCAGGTCTTCCTTGAATGTACCATTCTTTTGATTGAGATAGAGGTAATCCCGTTCAAAAAAGTCATTGCTGATATAAATATCAGGGTAATTGTCCCCGTTTACATCGCCAATTGTAACGCCAAGCCCGAAACCAATCAGGCTGCCATAGATATGAGCCTGCTGGCTGACGTCTGTAAACCTGCCATTGTCATTCCTCAACAGCTTATCACCGCCACCTTTCAGGAAATCCGCCACTGGCCAATCCTCTGCCCTGACTTCGCGTTTATTTGCATAATTCAGGGTATTCACTGGTATAAAGCTGTTTTTCAGAATATAACAGTCAAGGTCGCCATCCAAATCATAGTCAAAGAAGGCCGCATGAGTGGTATAGCCAGATTCATTAAGACCATATTCTTTTGCGCTTTCCGTAAAAGTGAGATCATGGTTATTGATGTATAATTCGTTTTCATTGCTGATACCTTTCTGATAGCCTGAATTGCATACGTAGATATCCAACCAACCGTCGCCATTGACGTCAGCAAAGACAACGCCTGTACCCCACTTACCATTATTGGTAAATCCAGCGTTAGCAGTAATGTCCTGGAATTGAAAATTGCCCTTATTCAAATAGAGCTTGTTACTCCCCATATTGGCCGTAAAAAAAACATCAGCCAGCCCATCGTTATTGATATCACCAATGGCAGCACCGCCACCGTTGTAAAAGTTGCGATAGACAAAGATGTTAAACTCCTTAGTATTATGGATATTATTGGCAAAATCAATACCTGTATGTTCCATCAACTGGAACAGAGGTTTGGATGGTTGCTTCTGGCAGGAACATAGGATTAGTATAATAGACAGATAAACGGGAATTTTCATGGCGGCGCGATAATTAACAAAGAAAAAGGTCATGTTTGAATGACCTTTTTCTTTATTTGAGAAGTTACGAATTATTGAGTATAACCATCATTTTGCTTTAAATTCGGATTGACGGCTAAAGCCGTATTTGGTATAGGGAACAACAAACACTTCTTAGGTGACACGTTTGGCTTTAAAGCATTAGGTTGTAAAAATGTACCAAAGCGGATCATATCTTGCCTTCTTGAACTTTCCCAGTAAAGCTCACGGCCTCTTTCATCGTATATTGAAGTGAGGTTGAGGGTAGTCAATGAAGATGCGCCACGTTTAGTTCTTATTTGATTAACCAATGGCAAAGCATTGGCAACATCATTATTTTTTCTTATCAATGCTTCTGCTTTCATTAATAAAACATCAGCATACCTGTAGAAGACCCAATCGTTATCAGGGTTTGTCTTATCTGTATAACCCTTTTCTGGATCATAATCCGGAGCATACTTGAGTACCCGGATTCCGGTTGTTTCCAGGTTTGGTCCTGTCTCTACAAGTTTTACATCTCTTGTAAAGGCAAGCGGAGCACCACCGCGCTGCTTTATCTGGTTACCACTTGCATCAAATTGCTGCCCAATCAAAAATCCAAGTCTCAAGCCGGTTTTGTCAGTTATACCAGGATAAGATACTCCCCTTCTTGTATCACTGGCTTCAAATTTATCATAGAAATCTGCAAGTGTAGTAAACCCATTCCAACCATCTGGTTTTTGGTTGTAATGCAAAGTGGAACGCCATGCTGTTTTTACTCTATTTCCATTATCTCCTTTACTCCGAGGATTCCCTTCTATGTTTTCTAAGGTAAAGATATTTTCTTTAGAAATTGCATTATTGTTCGGAGCAAAATTGTCAAAAAAGTTATTCGCCAAAGTATAACCAGTAATTTCATTTGCCAGGCTGATGACTTTATCCATGTCTTCGACAGCAAAAGTGGGTGCTTCCCTGTTTGCAAAAACACCTTTATTTAAATAGCATTTCATTAACAATACGCGCGCTGCATTTTTATTGGCCTGGTAAGCAGGAACACTGGCACCTTCTGGAAGGCTAGGCAAAATGGCATTCAGCTCACTAATAATAAAATTAATTGCATCTACCCCATTCAATACTTTTGGCGCATTTAACAGGTTTTCACCTGGTTCCCTGAATGGTACTTGTCCGAATAAATCCGCTACAGAAAACATGGCAAAAGCTCTCAAAAACCTAGCTTCAGCAGCCTGCTGAGTTGACGGTTGAAAATTCAAAGTATTTGTTGCACTAAACACGACCTTTAAAAGAGAGTTAAAGGCACCATTGATACGCGGATTTTCTGAATTCCATGTATGGCTATGCAATGCAATCCAGTTACCGTTATCCCCCCAGTCAGTACCCCTTGTAGGGGGAACAGCTTCGTCCGTGGAATGTTCTGAAAGTCCCCATACGTTATCAGCATTTACATATGCTTCACTTAGGCCATCATACGCTGTGATCAGCAGAGCATTCACGTCTGCAATTTGTTGCGCCTGATCATATGTTGCACTTCCTCTTAACTCTTCATCCAGTTTAGTGCAACTAAAGAAACTGAAGGCGAGTAGCAGAATGAGTGACAATAATTTATATTTCATAATTATATTTTTAAAGCATCATAATGAAAAGTTTACACCCAGTGTAATCGTTCTTGCAGGTGGATAAGGAATGTATTCAATTCCAAAAGAAGGGACGTCATCTACATTTTTATCAGTATTCACTTCTGGATCAAACCCGTTATAGTTTGTGAGTACAAACAGGTTCTGACCAGTAATATAGACGTTTACGTTTCTAAACTCTTTTCCAAGATTACCAAAATTATAGCTCAGGGTTGCATTTGCTAATTTCATATAATTACCTTTTTCCAGATACCTTGAAGATGTAAATACAGAATTAGACAGACTTTCCTTTGGTTCTGAATTAGCTAAAGAAGCCGCTATATTACGTCCGCCCTGTAAATTACCTATTGGCAAAACTGTATTCAGTGTGTTATTATAAATATCATGACCAAATGCACCATTCATATTAACAGTCACTGTAAACTTCTTATAACTGAAATCTGTACTGATACCAAGGAGCACGTCAGGATTGGGATCACCAATAAAGAACGATGTGTTACCATTATCTGTGTATGTACTGAACCCAGTAGTTTTGTCTATCCCTAAAAATTCTCTAACATAAAAAGCATTGAGCGGATGGCCATTCTCTAACCTTTGCACCCTTGAACCAGAAGCTCCTTGCCCGCTAATATCACCTGTCAAAACGGTCGGACCATTGTAATTTTTCAACTCATTATCAAGGAAGGAAGCATTCACACCCAAGTTCCAATTGATATCCTTTTCACTCATAAGGACGCCGTTTAAACTCACTTCGACCCCTGAATTAATGACTTCTCCCGGAAGGTTGATCCAATACTTGGTTGCGGGTGCAGGCTGAATGGCATCAAATTGAAACAATAAGTCCGTAGTTTTTTTGCGGAAATAATCAATTGAACCAGACAGACGATCTTTGAAAACACCAAAATCTACACCTATGTTCTCTGTCGTCGATTTTTCCCATTTCAGATCGGGATTGGCTACGTTTTCCTGTGAAAATGTACCCGGATCAAATTTATACCTTTCCTGGGACGCCCCTGCCGGGAACTCCTGGTTTCCCGTCTGGCCCCATCCCAATCTCAACTTAAGGTTGGAGAAAGCTCCGCCTTGCATAAAACTTTCATTTTTAATATTCCAGGCTGCAGCAAATGAGGGAAAGTAACCATACCTGTTGTTTTCACCGAATTTACTGGAACCATCGGCCCGGAAAGTTGCTGTTAACACATATTTGTCCCGGTAATTACCCACAGCTCTTGCAAAGAAGGATTGCAACTCTGAAATAGGATCAGCAAATGATTTTATAACCCGGCTGGTAGGATCACTGTTTTGGATATAATTGGTGTAATCAATCGCATCAGTAAGAAAACCCTTCCCTTCCATTGAAGCACCTTTATTATCAAACTTTTGGTATTCATATCCTAGCAATGCAGTCAGGTGGAACTCATCAGAGATGGCTCTGACAAAATTTAATGTTTGTGTTAACTGTTGTGTAGTCAGCTCATTATTTCCTTGAAATGCATAACCTTTGCCTTGAATATCGGGTATATTTATAAATGAGGCAATTTCACTTCTTCTAACGCCAACCCCATGATTAATGCTGTACAACAATCTATATTCGAGGTTCTTAGTCAGCTTATAATACGGAGAAATGCTCGCAAGGATGTTTGTGATGTTAGAAATATCGTCATATGCCTCAGACATTGCCAGTGGATTCACCGTAGTACCCTGTAAAATATTCAAGGAATCATTAGCTTTTCGTAAAGGAAGCGTGGGATTCCAAAACAGGGCCTGGCCGATTAAACTACCCTCAAACCCTGCATTATTAGTTACCGGTGCAATCTGTTCCGTATTATGAGAAGAAATAACATTCAGATCAAGACCCAGTTTTTTACTTTCCAGGAATTTAAATTGAGAATTTAAATTCACTGTATATTTTTTAAAACTGGATTTTTCAACAATTCCCTGCTGGTTGAGATAACCTGCAGAAATCCGGTACCGACCGTTCTCTGTACCGCCCCCCATAGAGATATTATAATTCTGAGTATAGGCCGTTCTCAGGATAGCATCCATGGCATCCACATCACCACCAAAATCGTTAGACGCGGGTGCATTAAAATCCGCCAAAGCTTTCCTGTATTCAGAAGCGTTTAAAACATCATAGTTATTCATGATATTACTGACACCACCTGAAACACTTACATCTAATTTGGGAGCGCCAGACTGCCCTTTCTTGGTTGTAATGATTACTACACCATTGGCACCTCTTGATCCGTAAATGGCAGTTGCAGATGCATCTTTTAAAACATCAATAGAAGCAACATCATTCGTATTAATGAAATTCAAAGGGTTAGCATTAGGTGTATTTGAAATTGTAGGCAACTTTAAATCCGGCCTTGCAGTCCTGCCATCCAGAGGTACTCCATCTACAACATACAGTGGTTGTCCGCCAGCTCTTACAGAAGCAGTCCCCCTGATCCTTACAGTGGTTGCCCCGCCGGGAGCTCCACTATTGTTCACAACCTGTACACCAGCCACTTTACCCTGGATCAACTGGTCTGGCGCAGTTTGAACGCCTTTATTAAAATTTTTGGCATTTACTGTTGCCACAGAACCTGTAATATCTTTACGCCTGACAGTACCATATCCTACTACAACTATTTCATTCAGATTTGAAGCGGAAGTAGCCAACGAAATATTAAATGTATTACCGGTTATAGGTTCTTCTTTTGTACCATATCCGACCGCCGTAAATATCAAGGTCTTTGCATTTTCAGGAACTGACAAGGTAAAGTTTCCTTCAGTGCCTGTAGTGGTTCCAATATTAGTACCTTTTACAGAAATAGAAACTCCGGGAATTGCAGAGTTGTCTTTTGTGTCTGTTACCTTACCGGAAACTAATTTGTTTTGCGCAAGTACCATTTGAGAAGAACATAAAATGGCTATAAAAAGCCATTTGACTTGAAGCAATCGTAGTAGGTTCATATTGCAGAGGTTTACTGTTTGCTTTTTTTACCTCTTATTCGTGGTGGTGAATGGTGCAGCTCTTATAGGGAGGAATGTCTCTGTTGGGTACGGGTATAGAATACGGGCAATTAATAGACAAGCTTAGGAGTCAAAATGCTGCAATATATTTATTGCCGTCAAAGGAAATTTTCTTACTCATCTAAAGTTCGTAAAAATTTCAATTATTATTCTCATCCAATTGTAACAAATGGTTCAAAACAAAACATGTTTTGAACCATTTGAAATAGACCATTCACCAGGCAGAAAGTTAACTGATCACTAATCAAACTTTCCCAGTAACATGATGCGCCAGTTCTGTTATGGATGAATCGTCACCGTTTGTGTTTGTTCATCCAGCTCAATAGTATAAACGCCTGTGGATGCCGGTGTTTTAAAATTTTTATCGCCATCCCATTTAAGTTTACGATTCACGTTTGTTCCGGCTGTGCCAGCGTCGCCATTGTCTTCATAATCCAAAGCGCCCCAGGCATCACCAGCCAGGAATTTAATTTCTTTGTCACCTACCAATGTAGTGGTCAATGTCCATTTGCCATTACCGGCATATGTCATTTGAGGGGAAGCACCGGGATTCCAGGCAGCAACACCCTGTAAACCATCTCCAACAACCCGCATTTCGGCTGCCGGTGATATTTGGTATTTGATATCATTTACGTTACGGCCATCCCAGATAATGCGGTATCTCCCACCAGATGTGATATTCGGGAAGTTAGGGCCATTTACCTCCATTGTTGCAGGGGATGCACTAGCTGAGCCATAACTACGGGTTTCTGTAACCGTTTTACTGCCATCATTCCACTGGTCATTATCCATCATTTTCCATCCACCAGCAGCCAGGCTTTGAATACCAACAAACACGTTATCGCCTGCAAATCCAAGAGCAGTTGTTGGGAAGACATTGGCGGGTGTCCATCCGGCAGCTGTCGCATCGCCAACTAATCCCATACGGCCTTGGCTGATATCATACTTCATGGCGGTTCGATTGACTGATATCCGGTATACGCCGGCAGTAGTTATTTTAAAATTATTTGAGCCATTCAGAATCAGATCGCCACCTGAAGAGCTACCATAATTTACATCCCAGGAACGGCCCTGGGTGATCTTAAACTCTGCACCAGCAGGCAGGTACATATAGGCATAGTACATATTATTGGTAAGACCGGTGCGCATATCACGAATCATTTCAGGTGCTGTGGCAGGAGTCCAGTCATTGCCATAACCTGAGGCAGCCTGGTAACTCCCCGGCATGTATAAACGGACTTCACGTAAAATGCTTAATGTATTGATATAGTCTGACTGCTGGTTCCAGCTTCCACTATTTGCCACCACCGTCCATTTCAGATCGGTAGGCTGGCCAAGGTTGGTAAAACCATATTTCATCAGCGTATCACTGATTTGCTGATAAGGTATAGCAGCCAGTGTATCGACACCATTATTATTAGAAGTGATCGTAAATAAAGGTTTGCTCCAGTCGACAGGCACTTCATTATTATTAGCATCTAACTTTCTTTCTGCAAACAGCACTTTATATTTCACTGCAGGACCGCCAGCAGCCGGGCTGGACTTTGTCCAGTTCAGCTTTAATGATTGGGTAGTGGAACCTGGATCAATAGCAATTGGTGTAGTAGCTGAAACAGGACCCAGCAGTAAAAATGGGGTAGCACCGTCTTTGAAGCGGGTAATTGCAATACTGAACACATCAGCAGAACGCAACTGAGTTGACCCGTTATCGGCAACCACACTCCAGATCAAGTCAGTCTTAGCCCCATCTGCAATGCCTTTAGCTTTTAAAGCATCGTCCAACTGTTTGAAGGTAAGTGTCAATTTTGTGCTTTTTCCCGCATTGTCTGATGGTAATTCCAATAAAGGCTTTTCTAAATCACCTCCTTTTAAAGCGGCTATCAATTTGTAAGTTGGCGCGATATCGATACCAGGCTTTGAAGCTGACCATGCGAGCTCAATTTTTTCAGCCGGCGTGGCAGCATTCAATACATAAGAAGAACTATTGGCAGGCTGGGCAATCTTAAACGTGCCCAATGCCTCCCCGGTAACAGTGTTGTCAAAATCAGCTTTATTACAGGCAAACAGAACAATTATGAATGCCAAAAGTGAAAACAATATTTTTCTCATGGTAAGTCATTTTATTTGAGGTCGCTAAATGGAACTTCTGTTTCGCTTGTAGAAACATTAGACGTTTTACCATCAGTATCCAGGATGGTACCGTTGAACTTGTATTTGAATGATTTCAGCTTTGTACCGCCTGGCAATACAATTGTTGCCTGGGTCGGAATGAAAGTAGCCGACCAGATGCTGCCATTATTCCTAACAGGGACATTATTCAATGTACCAACAGCTACGGCTGGATTACCATCATTGTAAAAAGTAACGGTAACCGAAGCAGGGGTCATGCGTGAGGTATTTACATCGGTAGCCAGTGATTTATCCAGGTTCACTGTAATTACATCCTCAACACCAACTTTAGCGGGGAAATTGCGAAATAATGTAGGGGTAAAAATCAAAGGTTCAAAAGCATACGGCTTATAATCCGGCGATTGCTTGCTCCCTGTTTTACTTTTGAGTAAGAAGCCGAAATCCTTTAATTGTGCCGGTGTTTGTCCAAACAATTCTGTGGCAGTAAACGTGAACTTCCACTTGTTTGTCCCTGCCGCAGTCATTTTAGCAGCATCAGAAGAATTACCCCAGGAACCATTTACATTACCATCTTTGTTGGGATAAGCAGCGTTTCCGCTAACACTGGCATTGCTGAAAATCCAAATATAGGCTTCAGTTTCACCAGCCATGGGTGTGCCCGTAACATCAACAGTTATTGTAACCGGATCTATAGCTGTAAAGGTTGGCGGACCAAAACTCACTTGCGCATTTGTTCTTGCAAAAGCAAATGCAGTAATCAGCAGGAGCAGAAATATCTTTTTCATGGTAGAATAGTATTATTGTTTTACAAATTCATAATCGTAAGTAAGGGCGACTTTTTTTGTGGCCAGGTCGACCTTTGTCTGCCTGAGCTTAAACGATGAATTGAATGAACGCGGATAAGAGCCTATCTGCATCTTCGTTGTATCTGTTCCATTGATAAAAGAAATTGTCTTTGGATTCTTCACATCATCTACTTCCCATTTGCCTGTATTAGAGCGGATGATCTTTGGAGATGCACCCGGAACAGCTGTATATGTGCCAGAAGCCCCGGAAGCACCATCAAGTGTTAACTTATATTGTGTATAAGGGAAAATAGATGTCAAATCCGTGGTTACAAATGGAGAATTTTTTATTTCCGCACCTTCATCTTTTTGAATAACACTTCTTAATGTCCAGTTACCAATAAGACTAGAAGTCACATTACCTGAATCTGGTAATGCATCATACTCTTCAGGGCTGCAGTTAACGAACACTAAAGTGGCCATGACTGCAATGGGAAATATGTTTCTAAATATTTTCATGATTGTAATTTTGGGTAGTTAATTAATTGCAGCCGCCTTCTATATTCATAATAAAATTGGTGTTACCTGAATGCTCACCTTGCGGGAATTGCAGCACCAATCCAGGACAGAAGGCTGAAGCACCGCGTCTGTCTGGTGATGCGTTTGTGCGAGCAGTTATACGTTTGATTTCCTGCAACCTGTTTCCTTCACCAATCAGTTCCAGCTCCCTCTGAATGCGGGTTACTCTTATTACATCAGCAGCACTTGCATTTGCAGGCAGATTCATGCTTGTACCTGCATAAGCACGGGAAAGTATATCATTGATATCTCCAATAGCAATGGCCAGGTTGGCACTACCTAATTCCGCTCCGCTTTCTGCCCTGATCAGTTTTATTTCAGTAAGATGAATAATAGATACATTAAACTGGTTGGCATTGTATTTAGTGATAGGATGGTAACCGTTGATCGTTGTGTACCAGGCGGCCCTTTGGTCTCCCGGCTGTGTTGCCAGGTTAAAGAACTGGTCGGTCACCTTGAAGTCGTTGTTAGGGCTAAAGTTGGTACCATCGCTTCGATAGCGGTCGCGTAATTCACTACCGGGCTCTAATACACTTTGGGTGTTTTTAAAGCCATAGATGATTTCCTTTGAATCACTGAGGCTAAAGCGCTTTGTCTGCATATTGTCCATCGCAAACTTGTTGCTGCTGATGACCTGGTTAGCATAATCAAAAGCCTTTGCAAAATTGTTTTGTTGGAAATAAACTTTGGCCAGGACTGCCTTTGCAGACCATTTGCTTGGATAACCCAAAACTGGTGCATCTGGCAACAGTTGTTCAGCTGCTTGCAAATCAGCAACTACAAAGTCATATACCTGTTTTACAGTAGAACGGTCGATAACATCAATATTTGGTGCTGTACGGACAGGCACACCTAAATGTGAATTGTCAGCAGAAAAGCCCCAAGGTTGCGCCCACATGCGCACTGCTTCAAAATGCATCAGCCCCCTGATAAACTTTGCCTCGCCTTCAATTTTATTTTTATTGCCTGAAGCAAGACTCAGTTTTTCCAGCACTTTATTTGCCCTGTATATATTTTGGTAGATGCGGGTGTAGGTATCATTCTTAAAGGCTCCGAAAATAGACGTCCGGCGGTTGTATATTTCGCCGTTGTCTTCTGTATATAAGACGCCATTTACTTCATCAGACATCAGGTCGTTTATAAACCAAAGGCGGCCATTATAAATCTCAGTTGCCTGTGTATTAAAGGTACCATTCAGGAAAGCCTGTAAGCTAGCTTCATCCACAAGTGCCTCGTCTTCCTGCAGCTTGCCTTGTGGTGGCTTTTCCAAGAACTTTTTACAGCCTGTAAAGGATATAGCAGCAACAAGCATCAACAACAATTTTATTGTACGCATACTTAAATGTTTCAGATTAATTAAAAGGTTACGTTTACACCAAAAACAACAGACTTTTGTTGGGGTGGCGTTAAGTAAGACACATTAGGACTCATATTCCTGTCCTGTGCATTTTCGAAGTCACGAGCTATTTCCGGATCGCCTCCAGGGTATTTGGTAAAGGTGAGCAGATTCATTCCTGTTACAAAAACCCTGGCTCCTTTTATTTTCAGCTTGTTGATTGCATCCTTATGCAATGAGTACGATAAAGTAAGTTCCCGCATGCGAAGGAAAGAAGCATCATACAAAAACAAGGTGCTGTTGTATTGCCATTCTGAACTCAAACCATCATACATGCTGGTAGTCATTGTTAATCGGGGGTATTTAGCACCATCACCAGGAGCTCTCCAATGATCAAGATTATCGCGGCGAATGTTCCAGTCGGTTACAACACCTGCCTGGCGCTTGGCAGCACCGTCATAAATATTCCCTCCAATCACATAAGTAAACAAGGTGCTTAATTCCACCCCTTTGTAAGAAACAGAGCTATTCAATCCGCCAAGATAATCAGGGATGACACTACCCACGGCAACACGATGATCTAAAGAAAAAGTCTTGGTAAGCTTTCCGTCTTTGTCTAACCAGATTGGCAAACCATCATCAGGATCAACGCCATAGAAACGAGCGACATAATTGGTACCTACAGGATATCCAACAATAATACGGGTATCATTCGTACCACCGCCAATAGCATCTGCAGAAAGTGCACCCAGGCTCTTTACTTCATTGTAGTTCTTTGAGATGTTACCCCCAACGCTCCACTTCCAATCTGGCTTATCAACGATCTTTGCATTTAAGCTTAATTCGATACCATTATTTATGATCTTACCACCATCCAGGTTTCTGTAAGCATCTGCATAACCTGAAGAAGGCATGATACCTGCATTGATCAACTGGTCAACGGTGGTTTTATTATAATAGGACAATTCACCGGTAAGGCGGCTCTTTGAAAGTGCGAATTCAAGGCCAAAGTCAAAGTTGCGCAGCTCTTCCCATCTTAAATTTGGATTGCCTATATTTTCAGGATAAAGTGTAGGATTGCCATTATAAGGAGAACCACCAACATTATAACGGTAGTAATATGAACCAGAAGGAATATTGGCGTTACCTACAATACCATAACTACCTCTTAGTTTCAGGAAGTTGATAAACTGTAAGTCTTTAATAAAATCTTCTTCACTGAGTATCCATGCGGCAGAACCTGATGGGAAAAACCCATGTTTATAATTGGGGCCGAATTTTGAAGAACCGTCATAACGTGCCTGAAGTTGGAAAAAGAATTTATTAAACAGGTTGTAATTAATACGTCCGAAGAAACTATTGAAAGTCCAGTGGTCTCTTTCACGCTCGGCGAAATTCGGTCTTGAAGCCGGGTGTGTTTTAAAATGATCAATGCTATCATGGTATAAATTCATCTGTTCCCAGAATGGCTTATCAGTGTTTGCATAGATCTCACCGTTATATTCATTGATAACATTCTCCTGAACTTCAACACCACCAAGGAAATTGAACTTATGACCCTCGTTCAATGAATAATTATATTGTGCAGTCCCGGTAAACACTTTATTGGTCCCCCAAATAGGGTTGGCTTTTGCAATACCAGGAATATCTGTACGGTTCAACCAGTTTTGCGACTCAAACTGCATATCAGTAGAGTTCAGGTAATCAAGAGAACCTGCCGCCCGTAAAATCAGATCTTTAATTGGCATGTATTCGAATGTCAAGCCAGCCAGGTAGCGGTTATCTATATTTCTCCACTTCGTTTCATTCAGCCTGCGCACAGGATTAGCGCCTCCTGTCCAATAGGAACCATCTTTTTTGTAAACCGGGTAAATAGGCAAAGCATAACTCAATGCATCACCTACACCTCCAGCCCAGGCTGCAGGCACCCGTTTATTATCACCCCTGTTCCAACCCGCAGTAAGTGAAGCCTTCAGGTTTGGTAGAAACTGATAATCCATGTTTAGCCTGGCACTAAAGCGTGCATAAGCATTGCCTTTGATATAGCTCTCATTATTTCCATAGTTAAGACCTGCGTAAGTTTTCAGCTTTTTACCACCCATGTTCATGCTTAATGCATGTTCATTAATAAAGCCGGTTTGTGTTACCAGGTTCCACCAATCTGTATTGGTATTTTGAGCATCAGCCCACGTGATACCAGAAGGCAGAGGAGCATAACCTGTATTTCCGTCATTGATCCAGGCTTCCTGGCGGGCCTGCAACCATTCTGCTCCACTCAGGAATTTAGGTTTAGATGTATAAGTGGCAAATCCAATTTTATTGTTGTAATTAAAAGATGGTTTGCCACTCTTACCTCTTTTGGTAGTGATCAATATAACGCCATTGGCACCTCGACTACCATAAATACCTGTTGCACCTGCATCTTTGAGAATTTCTATTGATTCAATATCATTCGGGTTGATGGCAGCCAGCGGATTTTGGTTCATGCCACCACTATTGGAACGTAAAAAGTTATCCTGTATAATAGGAATTCCATCTACAACATAAAGCGGATCTCCACCGGCACTAATTGATGCGATGCCTCTTACACGCACTACGCTCCCGCTGCCGGCAAGACCGCTACCCTGTGTTACCTGAACACCAGCGGCTTTACCCTGCAATGCTGCTTCAAAAGAAGGTGCAGGTATTGATGTGATCTTCTCAGAGCCCACTTTTGTAATAGCCCCTGTAACATCACGTCTTCTTTGTGTTCCATAACCAATTACCACCACCTCATTCAAATTTGAGGCGGTAGCCTGTAAGGTCACATTAATTTTTTCCTGGACTCCAACGCTCATTTCCTGCTGTCCATAGCCAACAGAAGAAATCACAATCGAATTTGCATTTGCAGGAACACTGATCGTATAGCGCCCCTCGGCATCAGTTACTGTAGCCACTTTTGTGCCTTTAACAGTAACAGTGGCCCGCGGCAAACCAAGGCCGGCAGCATCGGTTACGCGTCCCGTAATTGTCTTTGTTTGTGCGTAAAGAAGGTGGGAGAAAAGAAATAGGAGTGCAATGAGCACACTAAAGTGTTTCAACTTTCTCAAATCCATAGCAAGCAATTTATTTTTTTAAGAAGTGGTACTCGTTTCAACAAGTACCAGATGAATGAAAGCTCAACAAAACTATGTGTATTCGATACACAATGCAAGAAATCGTTAAGATTTTTTTCAAGAAAATCTCTTGCTAATTTTTTATAATCTATAAATGATTATTTGTTAAACGAGCGGCATTTATTTTCACTGAAAATTGCCAAAAACAATTGATCCTATCTCAATCCTGTGGCATGTAGAAAGGGGATGATCACAAAAGATTCATGATCAACAATAGGCATAAGGAATTGAGGTTTGGCAATAAATGCCGCTCTTTAAACAGATCAAACGGGTGAGATTAAGAGATCTCGTGCAACTCTTTTTTACCGTGCCGTAATAATTCATCTTTCAACTTGTACAGCTTCCCCGGACGGTGCGGAACATCTTCTTCCATTTCATTCAGATCTTCCAGCCAATTTTTAAGGCTGATCCTCTTTCTGAAATTCCGGCGGTCTAATTCAACGCCCAGTATGGCTTCATTAACATCCTGCAGTTCACGCAGCGAAAACTTACCGGGCAGCAGGTTAAAGACAACAGGCTGCTCCATCACTTTTTCCTGCAGGCGTTGCAAGCAAGTATCTAAAATCAGTTTATGGTCAAAGGCCATTTTACTCAACTCAAATACCGGGTGCCAGTGCAATTCGTTATCAGTGAGGCGTAGTTGGTGGTTGGTGATATCAATTAAAGAATAATAAGCGATGGTGATTACCCTACCCGACGGGTGGCGGTTGACGCTGCCAAAAGCATGCACCTGCTCCAGGTAAACATCATTAAGGCCAGTCCTTTGCTGCAATACCCGGTAAGAGGCATCATCAATATCTTCATCCACCCGCACAAAATCGCCTGGTAAAGACCACAATCCCATAAATTCCTGCAAGTCAGATTTTATCACCAAAACCTTTAACTGTTTCTGCTCATAGCCAAACAAAACACAGTCTACAGAGGTAGCAATATTGAAATACTCGAGGTGACTACTCTTTTCAATTGCTGCTGTTTTCAGAATTTGTTGTGCCATAACTTATGGAATTAAAATGTGAATGGTTTTCGTTATTGTCGGCGAAACTACTTTTATAAAATAAATTCCGCCCATAGTTACTAATTTATTACGTTCAAATTCCAAAATGTGTGTTCCTTTTGAAAACACACGCTGATACAATAGTGCCACTTGCTGGCCAATTGCATTGTACATACCGATGGTAACTTTGCCTGCTTCAGGATTTTCAACCTTTATTTTAAAGCCGTTAGGAGCAGGATTGGGATACACACTCGCTTCAAAAGAAGTAGCATTGTCCAACACCGGAGGAGGAGAAGGAGGGGGCGGAGCACTGTTTATATTACGGTTCATATACACCCTGAATTCCCCTGGCTGCAGGGGGATGCTTTGTACCAAACCTGTAGCATCCAGGGTTGCTGTGTCCAGGTAATTATACCAGGAACCTGCTACAGGAAAAGTAATGTAGGCAGTAGCTGCATTGACATCAAAATTGCCGATCACCACCAGCTTCGATGTATCCGTTATCAATTTCAACGATTTAATGCCACCTGTAAAATTTTGCTCCGTTTGCCCGCCAATAAAAGCCTGTTGAAACAAAGGGTGAAAACGCAGGCTAATGAGCCTGCTATAAGTATTGTAAACTTGTTCTCTGTCCCCGTCATTCAGGTAGTCCCAGCGGATAGGCTTTGGACTGAGCCGGCATTCATCCCTGACCGCCCCGTCTTCACAGTGATTGATGGAGTAATTATAACCAAGCTCACCATACTGCCACAGCATCTTAGGGCCGGGTGTTGTAAAGAAGAAAGCGGCGTTCAACTCCATGCGTTTCAATGCTGTAGACAGGCTTTTAATATTGTAGCTGCCTGAGGCATTACCATAGTTGATGTTCTTAAAAGTGATCCGTTCTTCATCATGACTCTCCATATAAGAAACCAGGTGTGGCTGTTGCCAGTTGCGGACCGCATACAACCCACCGGAAAAATCCGAATTACCCAGCCACCCCATGGATGCCTCCTGGTAATTATAGGCCATATTGCCCCACAGCATCATACCATAGGCTGCCAGTTCCCTTTCTTCCGAATTATCGGCAAAATGTTCCAGTATCATATAAGCGTCCGGTGATTTGGATTGCACTGTATCGTAGTATTTTTTCCAAATAGCAATGCGGGAAGCATCATAAGCACTCCAATCTCCTACATTATCACCAGAGTTCTTCTGTGTAAAACCTTTGGCGAGATCAAAGCGGAACCCATCGATCTTATACTCCTTCAGCCAATGCTCTACGACCCTGCTGGTGAAATAATTCGTTGCAGCGCTTTCATGGTTAAAATCATAACCAACACCAAAGGGGTGTTTGCCCTGGTAACCGGCGGCAGTTGTGTTCTGGTCGGGATTAAACCATGGATTGGCAGCTGTTGGCCAGCCATTCCCATCGGCATATAATTGCACCATAGGCGAAAGCCCAAAGCTGTGATTCAATGCAATATCCATGATCACCGCTATCCCATTGGCATGGCAGGAGTCTACAAACTGCTTCAGGCTGTTAGCGGTACCATAATATTTATCCGGAGCAAAATAAAAGTCCGGGTTATACCCCCAACTGTTGTTACCCTCAAATTCATTGAAAGGGAGCAGTTCTATGGCATTAATACCCAGTCTCTTTAAATAACTTAAAGTATCAGTTAGTGTAGCCCAGTCGTGTTTCGCTACAAAATCCCGAACCAGGAGCTCATAAATGACCAGGCTTCGTTTATCCGGCCTGTTGAAATTAGTAATGCTCCAGTTGTAAGCAGGAGCAGCAGTCTGCAGCACGCTTACAATACCGGTAGTTTTTCCTGTAGGATAGGCTTTCAGACCGGGGTAAGTTTCGGAGGTAATGTATGGATCGTTCCAGGGATCAAGCACCTTCTGGCTGTAATAGTCAGCCACCCTCAGCTGATCCACCTTATACTGGTAAGCATATTCGGTGCCTGGCGCCAGCCCTGTAAGGCGCAACCAGAAACGTTGTCCATCCGGGGTTTTATTCATGATATACCTGGTGTCTTCAGTCCAGTTATTGAAATCACCCAATACAGTAACCGTACTTTTTGCAGGTGCATACAGCACCAGGGTAACCGAAGTATCGCCGGGCTCATAATTGATGCCATCACGCACGCCTTCAGGCAGTGCCGCAACAGGAGAATGAGTCAGGGCAGGAAAACCAGGACTCCAGGTAAGTAAATTGGCATGAAGGGCGGAACACACAAGCAAGGCCAAACAGGCTGGCAGCAATCGAAGCATAATCGTAATTTCATGCTAAATATACAATATGTACTAATAACACAATAGCTCTAGAATAAAAAGATTGAAAATGAAAGATGAGTAGAGAAATAGATAATTCAATTATTCCCTTAAACCTGTAATTACCTTTCCTATTTTCGCAGCTCTGCGATCGATCCGGATCCCGAAATGATAAGGCCTGTAGAATTTATCGCATCATCCGGTATGATCACAGTAGCATATTAGCATATTAATTATGACCTCCAACTTATCAGCCATTCAGCATCTAACCACCGCTTTGCTCAAAAAAGCCAAGGCAGGGGACATCAGCTCCAGTGAAATTGAAGATCTGCGCAGCGTTTTGCGTTTCCATGAATATCGTTATTACATACTTAATGATCCATTGATCGTAGATGTAGATTACGATTTACTTTATAAAAGCCTGGAGAAGCTGGAAAAGGAGAACCCCGATCTTATTGTTCCGGACTCGCCTACCCAGCGTGTGGGCAAAGGACTGACGAAAGAATTTCCTACTGTACAGCACCTGGTGCCCATGCTTTCGCTTGACAACTCTTATAACAGTGAAGACCTCATAGACTTCGACCGCCGTGTCCGGGAGACCACGAAACTACAGGAAGTGGAATATTGCGTAGAGCCCAAATTTGATGGTGCAAGCATTTCCCTCTTATATGAAAATGACAGGTTGGTCAGGGGTGCCACCCGCGGGGATGGCGTACGTGGTGATGACATAACGCCCAACATCAAACAGATCCGCACCATCCCACTGTATGCCCGTTTCTCAGAATATGGACTACAGACGGTAGAAATCCGGGGTGAAGTCATGATCAATAAGAATAACTTCAAAAAGTTTAATGAGCAGTTAGCAGAGCAAGGCATTCCACCCCTTGCCAACCCGCGCAATGCTGCTGCCGGTACACTACGCATCAAAGATCCGCTCGAAGTAAGCCGGAGAAAGCTGGAGGCCTTTACCTATCACATTTCCTATTGGCTGGCCAGCAAAGACGCCAACGAACCCCAAACACATGCGCAATCTTTGCAAATGTTATGGGACCTGGGCTTCAGGAGTCCTAATAAGGAGAAAAAGGTCTTCAAAGGCATCCAGGCCGTAATTGATTATTGTATTCAATTTGAAGCCGGCAGGGATGATCTGCCTTATGAAATTGATGGCATGGTCATCAAAGTCAATGACTTTGGGCTGCAGGACCGCCTGGGCATGACTTCGCACCACCCACGTTGGGCCATTGCATACAAATTCAAGGCTAGACAAGGCACCAGCAAGTTGCAACGCATCGAGTTCCAGGTGGGCCGTACAGGCAACATCACACCAGTTGCTAAAATAGAACCGGTACATATTGGTGGCGTAATGGTAGGTTCCGTATCGCTTTTTAATGAAGATGTCATTAAAGAAAAAGACTTGCGCATTGGCGATACTGTGTTGGTAGAAAGAGCAGGTGATGTTATTCCCTACATTGTAAAATCACTGCATGAACTGCGCAATGGCAGCGAGAAGCCTATTAAATTCCCCAAGAACTGTCCTGCCTGCGGAGATGAGTTGTACAGGGCTGAGGAAGAGGCCGCCTGGCGTTGTACCAATATCAATTGCTCAGCCCAGGTGCTGGAGCGGCTCATGCATTTTGCCTCTAAAGATGCCATGGACATTCGTGGACTGGGTGATGCCAATATTAAAAAGTTCTACGACCTGGGATGGCTCCGCTCCATTCCTGATATCTACCGGCTGGACTATGATAAAATAGGTACACTGGAAGGATTTGGCAAGAAGTCAATCACTAACCTTCAAACAGCGATTGAAGCATCTAAAAAGCAGCCATTACACAGGCTGATCTTTGCCCTTGGCATCCGGTTCGTAGGTGAAACTATGGCCAAAACGCTGGCCCATGCAGTGCATCATATACTGGACCTCAAAAATTTTGATGAAGAAAAGCTACAAAAACTGGAAGATGTGGGTCCCAAAGTCGCCAGTAGTATTGTTCAGTCTTTCAGCAATGATGATAATATTATCATAATAAAAGAATTGGGGAACCTAGGCGTCAACCTGCAAAACGACCATAAGGAACACCATACCGGCGGTAACCTGGAAGGATTGAATTTCCTGTTTACCGGCACCATGGCAAAATTGAAACGGAGTGAAGCCGAAGAACTTGTAGAAAGTAACGGGGGAAAGATTGTATCCGGCGTGAGCAGCAAACTCAATTACCTGGTAGTTGGGGAAGATGCAGGCAGTAAACTGGAAAAAGCAAAGAAAATTGCCAGTATAAAGATCATTTCTGAGGATGATTTCTTAAAAATGATCAACCAATAACCAATACAGTGCGCACCCGCCTTCTGAGATAAAACCCAGGCTCAACCGCAAGTCTCCTCATTCAGGATCAGCGGTGTAATCTGAATCTCAGATGAAATAAAAAGCCCTCAACATGCAATAAATTGAGGTCTTTTTGTTAACTTATATAGTGAAAGAATTTGTGCGTTGACAGTTCTATGTCAAATAAGCATCAACGATATGCCCTTTTCAAGTAGTGAGTAAGGGTGAATGTGAGGTGTTGCGCAGATTGTACGCGGTTTTAGGCACGAATTTTTCGGCTGATTATCATAGTTTTATTCAGCTAAAATCCTTTTCTGGCACCATAAAATTTGTGCAGTATGATCAAGAAATTAACAAGCGAGGTGTGGAAGACGATGAAGTTTAGCGGCAGTACCGCCTTACGGAACCGCTATGCACTTTCCACACACGGTCGAATTGCCAGTTATAAAGATGATATCCTTGCAGATGGAAAACTGCTTAATGGCTCCATCACGACAGGCTACCGGACTTTAAATCTTCATCGTCCCGGTAACAAGGGCACCTTGTATATTCATCGTGAAATGGCGAAGCTTTTCTTACCAAAATCTTCCCCAAAGCATAAATATGTGATTCACAAGAATCATAACAAGCTAGACAATAACATTAAAAACCTGAAATGGGCAACCTTGACCGAAATGATTGAACACCAACAATTCAGTCCGGCTAAGATGGCTTACAAGGAAAAACAGGCAAATACCCAAGTAGGCTTAAAATTAACGGCCCCACAGGTAAAGAAAATAAAAGAGATATTAAACAAACCGCGCCGGAAGCTGACTATTAAGCAATTAGCAGAGAAATATGATGTAAGTGAAATGACTATGTACCGGATCAAGAGCGGTGAAAATTGGGGAAGGGTTTAGTTTGGAGTTGTAGTTTGTAGCTATCTTAACGATCGAAGATCCTATTCTAACTTGATTAGTTTCAAATCAGAAGAGCTTTTTTAATAATTAAGAGCGCTACAAACTACAAATCACAAACTTTTTATTTTCTGATTTCTAATTCTTTAATCAGTTGTGGTGCGCCGCCAAGTTTGTCAATGCACCAAAGTACATAGCGGATATCAACACAGATCGTTCTGTTCAAATCTTTGTCAAAAGCAATCTTGTGGCTTAAAGCTTCATAGTTACCATCAAATGCCAATCCGATCAGCTCACCATTGCCATTGATCACCGGCGAACCAGAATTACCACCAGTAATATCATTTGTTGTAATGAAGCCGACTACCAGGTCGTTGGTGCGTGCATCCTTATATTGGCCAAAATCTTTCGCGCGTGCCAATTCCAGGTACTTTGCCGGCAGATCAAATTCATAATCACCGGGTTTGTATTTTTCCAGAACACCTTTAACAGTAGTTACGTAATCGTATTTAACGGCATCACGTGGCTGGTAATCATCTACTTTACCATAGCTTAAACGCATAGTGAATGTAGCATCGGGATACATTACCTTGCCCGGATTCATTTCCATGACACCTTTCAGATACAACCTGCCCCAGTCATTATTCTTTACAAAGAACTGTTGGTATAAAGGCAGGTATTTGCTTTGATAATTCACCAGGAACGAGCTTGCCAGGTTGTATGCAAGATCATCCTGCAACACATTAGCATCCGGGTTGTTCACAAATGCATTCCACTTGCTGTCATTCAGGATCATCGTGTTGTCAAATACAGCATCAGCGAATTTTTCATAGGTAGAAGCCTGATCCAGGGCGCCATAGCGGTTCCGGATAGACTCATACAGCCCGATTGGATGTTGCTCTTTGGGGATATCAGTATAGAACATTTGCAATACAGCCGCCAATATCTTCTTGTCAGAAGGACGGTTTTCATCTTTCAAGAATTCCTGGCGGGCTTTACTGGCGGCATCAACGGCTGTTTTCAGATTAGTTTGAGAACTTCCTGTTTTCACCAGCGCATTTTCAATTTGCTGAAGGCTGCCGGCAAATGCCAAAAGCGGTGAACCGAAAATGCCTTCATTGATGAACATCCTGTGTTTGGCATAAGGGCGCCATGCATTATAAGCAGTTTCAAGATCTTTGAAGATATTCTGGTATTCGGGTTTAGAAGCCGCCCACTTGATAAAGGCATCTTCGCTTTTCTTCTTCTGTCCATACACATCATACTTCAACAACTGTTTTGTTTCGCCATCAAAGAACTTCCAATAGTTGGCAATAGAAGCATAGTTAGAAGCCAGTTGCAGTTTCACAGCCGGATCATTCTTCATTTGCTCGAACATGTATTTCAGGCGCATGTCACGCAGCTTTACCAGGGTAGGATTATTCACTTCAGTAGATAACTGAACTCCTAAAGAAGACTCGTAGCGATTGGTGCTGCCAGGATAACCATAAGTCATAGCGAAATCGCCCTTCTTAACTCCTTTCAGAGAAACAGGCAAGTGCCATTTGGGTTTCAAAGGAGCATTGCTGCTGCTGTATCCTGCAGGCTGTCCATCTTTAGTTGCATATACACGGAAAACTGAAAAGTCGCCAGTATGACGTGGCCATTCCCAGTTGTCTGTGTCCCCACCAAATTTACCAATGCTTTCCGGAGGAGTTCCTACCAAACGAACGTCTTTGAAGCGTTGGTAAACAAATGCCAGGTACTGATTACCCTTAAACAAAGGGCTGACACGGGTTTCTATACTTTTAGAAGGATCGCTCAGGCGTTTATTGATAGAAGCCAAAGCAGAAGACTGGCGAGCAGCTCTCTCAGCTCCACTCAGGTTGCTCAAAGAATCCATCACTTCTTTTGTCACATCTTCAATGCGCAACAAGAATTGAACAGTCATTCCTTCTGCAGGAATTTCCTCGCCGCGGTTGCGGGCATAAAATCCGTCTTTCAGGTAATTGTGCTCTACAGTGCTGGCTGTAGCAATCGCATCATACCCGCAGTGGTGATTGGTAAAGATCAAACCTTCTGAACTTACCAGTTCACCGGTGCAGCCATTTCCGAAAATAATGATGGCATCTTTCACCGAAGCCTTATTGACACTGTACAATTGTTCTTTTGTCAGTTTAAGGCCTTTTTTCACCATATCGTTATACACCTGCTGTCCCAGCAGCAGCGGCAACCACATACCTTCGTCGGCAGCAGCGCGGAATATGAGAGAAAAACCTAGAAAAAATAATAACAAACGCTTTCTCATGTGTATTGAAATTTTTTAGTCCGGCAAACGTACTTAAAATTAATGTCGCAAAACAATGAAAGCCACTATGAAAAAGGTTTTAATAGATAAAGGAGGGAGATAAATTGCGAAATACCAGTCCCGGATGACGAATCTTTGAATGTAATGGACCAATAGAATGACACAAACACATTAAGGCCCGAATGTTATCGGACCTTAATGGTCTGTTTAATAATTAAAGCTTTGAAAATTACACTACTGCCGGTTTCATCTCATGGAGTAGTGGTTTGTTTTGAGCAATAAAAGGATTAAAGGTGAATACAACTGCTGTTATTAAAGCCTTGTTACAACAACATCATCGATAACGCGAGTCACAGGGCTTATTTCAAATGTCTGACTCGTTCTGTTTTTTAAAGAACTGAAGGTGAAGCGCAGTTTTGCATCTTTATCGATATCAGTGAACAAAAACCTTTTATTAAAGTTTTTCTCGTCGTAAACTTCACTGAACAAAACCGCTCCAGTTTCATCTTTAATCACCAGGCTGAACTTTCCACCATTTTCATTGGGATACTTAACATTGAACAATGAAGTTGCATCCTTTGATTGCAAATGTGTGATTACAGCTTTTTCTTCATCTGAAGTTTTTGTTGTTGCCGCCTGGGCATTTGCTGCTATATTAAGTATTAAAATTGCTGATGTAGTAAAGAATAAAGACTTCCCGTACATTTTGATACGTGCTACCAATTGCTTTTTCATAACGATGGTTTTAAATGATTAATAAAAAATGGAGCAACCGGGAGGCTAAAAACAATCGGGACAAGCAAGAGGAAAAATTGCGCTTTACAGATCTGTGTTCCTGCAGGAATGAGTACTCAATGAACAGTATTCTTCTTTGTAATGTTTTGCAACTATACTGTTATGTAATAATTACACAACAAAGATATAAACTTTTTCAAACAAAAGAAATCTTTTCGTGCTTTTTACAATTATTTAATACAAAAACATCACATATGCATTCTTGATATATAAAGGATTATTCTGCTTAGGCAACGATAAAATACAAAAAGCTAACCAATCGGTTAGCTATTATGAAGACGCACATTGTGCGATATGACGCTGTGCTAATGAAAGTAATCTTTTGCTTCTTGTTATTTCGCTTTCGTGATTTCTACCTGCTCAATAGTAAACACTTTTGAATTGACTTCAAACACTTGTTCTTTATTATCCTTGAAAGAGCGAATGATAAATGTAAGCTTTGATGTGTCTACCTGTTTTTGAAACTGAAAACTTCTTTCAAAGTTCTTTACATTGAAGATGTCATTGAAAATCACATTTCCTTCCACATCCTTTACCCTGATGCTGAATTTGTCGCCATTTTCATTGGGAACTTTTACAGAGAAATATTCTTTATTACCAATTGAACCCTGGTGTCTAACAACAACTTCACCAAAAGGATTTTCAGAAGCAGCAGTTTGAGCATTTGCTGCGATGCCAGTCGTCAGGATAGTGGCCAATAAGGCAATAAATAATTTGCTAGAAAAGTAAGTGCTTAAACTCATTGTTTGCTTGTTCATATACTTAATTGTTATTTACTGTGTTATGAAAAGCAATCGATAGACGCAATTCATAGTGCAAACAATGGAAAGAAAGACGGTTTATAAATACAAGGCAAAGTTAAACATAAGTGTCATTCAGACAAATATTTCAAACTGAATATGATCAGTATAAGCAATGATAAAAGTCAGAAACATCTTATTATTAACAAGGCCTTAAGCGTTCAGGACCTTCCACAACAAATCTTTCAATTCAGGGATGTTCTTATTCCGAATGGAAGAAATAAAGATGTGGGGCACATCGGAAGGTAATTCCTTTGCTATTTCATTCTTTAATTCATCATCCAGCATATCACTTTTAGAAATGGCAATGACAAACTGTTTTTGCAATAGCTCCGGGTTATACTGTTCCAGTTCATTGACCAGGATGTCAAGCTCTTTTCCATGATCTTTACTATCAGCGGGAATTAAGAAAAGCAGAACTGAGTTGCGTTCGATGTGGCGCAGAAATCTATGCCCAAGTCCTTTGCCTTCGGCTGCGCCTTCTATGATCCCGGGAAGGTCGGCAATGCAAAAGCTTTTGGCATCACGGTACTCCACTATGCCCAAATTCGGAGTAATAGTAGTGAAGGCATAATCGGCAATCTTTGGTTTAGCTGCTGTCATCACGGAAAGGAGTGTAGACTTACCTGCATTAGGAAATCCAACGAGCCCTACGTCGGCCAGCACTTTTAATTCCAATACTTTCCAGCCTTCCAGTCCGGGCATGCCTGGCTGTGCGTATTCCGGAGCCTGGTTAGTTGGTGATTTAAAGTTTGTATTGCCTAGTCCCCCCTGTCCACCGGGCAACCAGATAACCTCTTCCCCATGGTGCAGCACTTCAGCTTCCTTTATCCCGGTTTCCTCGTTCATAGCGATGGTACCCAGCGGCACTTCCAGAATAATATCTCTGCCATTGCGGCCAGTGCGGTTATTGTCGCTGCCCTTTTCTCCATTCTCTGCCAGAACATTTTTATGATAGCGCAGGTGCAGCAACGTCCAGAGGTTGCGGTTGCCCCTTAAAATGATATGGCCACCACGCCCGCCATCACCGCCATCCGGGCCTCCGAATGCAGTCAGCTTATCTCTTCTGAAATGCTTAATACCGGCACCGCCATGACCACTGCGGCAAAACACACGTATCTGGTCAACAAAGTTGCTTTTTTCCATCAGGCTGCAAATATCCGATCTTCTGTCAGTGAAATGAAGGTTAAAAATGATCTCATTAAAAAACGCTGGCTTACACCAGCGTTTTTTTTAAAAAAGCAGTTGATTTTACTGCACTATTATTTTCTTTTCAAATACACTCTTTTTATCCTGGTTCAAAACTTTAACGAAATACATGCCTTTAGCACGGCCAGACGGAAGGTTGAAGTTTTGTATTTGTCCCCTAAAGCCCAGGTTTAACTTTTGTTGCATTACCTGGCGACCTGAAATATCCACTAACTGAACGGTATAAACACCTGCATTCAAATTGGTAAACGCAAGTGTGAAGATATTGGAAGTAACAGGATTGGGATATACCTGAACCAGTTTGGCATCTCTTATTTGCTGTGTTATGATGGGAACAGATTCCAATTTCTTTCTAAAAGAAAGTATGTTGCTGTTGGCAAGGTCTGAGCTGCGGAACACTGATACAGCTGCTTTGTAAGGCGTTGCCTTCAGACTTACAGGGTCTACAACAAACCATCCACTGGAATCGACGGCGCTGCTTACCAGTAATTTTCCTTCTTCATTTACCACCATACCGTTTGCTGTAAACTTTGCCGGGAGGCCACTGATGGCACCCAGGTATTTTGCCATCTTCGTTTCCGGATCAATTGTAAACACCTGGTTTCGTGCTGTAACCAGGTAAAAACTACCATCATCACAGGCAATCATGTCGCCACCGAAGCTGCTGATACCGTTGGAAATAGAAACCCCATTGTTAGAAGGATCATCAATGAGAGAACCGAGTTTAGTGATCACTGGCTTTTTACCAGTAGTAAACCTGATAAAAGTTTTTCCATCGTTGGTAATTGCATAACCATTACCATCAGGCGCAATCACCATTCTTGTTATGATCTTTCCCTGATCGCCCTGCCAGTCGCCCAGGCCGGTAAATGGCCTGTCATTGACATAATACAGCTTCATTGTGCTCAGATCGATATAACGCAGCTGATCTATAAACATCGGGGTAAAATAGAGGCGGTTATGCCTTTTGTCAAATGCAACGGCGGCAACACCTGAATAAAACGGCTTTGCAAGCCTTGGATTATTTTTGATATCACCCAATAATAGCTTCTTGCTTACAGCATCGTAGACAGTTGTATAATCAGCAATGCCATTAAACAGAATGGGACTGTATTCACCGGTTTGCAGATCAAGCTTCCGGATCACGTTCCACTGTGCTCCGGTATTATCCATATCTGTTACTGCATAAGCAAACCTGTCTGTTTGTGCCCGTAGGAAAGAAGTAGTGGAAATGGCAAAAGATGACAGGATGAAAAGGAGTAATCTTTTGTTCATACAAATTGATTTTGCATGTAAGGTTTTGCAAGTAAGAATGTCTATGTTAAGTTACAACAATGCTTGTCGCTAACATGCGGCTGAGGTTGAAAAAAAATTATAGCTTACTGAAAGGTTTGTAATCACTGTGAAATAAAGGAGCCTGTTCAACGTACTTACTCAATGGCTCACAGGGCTTTAGTGTATCAAAGCACAATAGGGGCAGTTGCTGATACAGCCTGGTGCCTTCTGTTTTCCATGCAATCATTTCTTCACTTACCTGCCGGATGATCTTTGCAGGGTTACCGACTATCAATGAACGTGGTGGGAACTTCTCCTCTTGTTTGATAAAAGTAAGCGCACCAACAATGCAGTCTTCACCCAACTCAGCCTCATCCATGATCACTGCGTTCATTCCTACCAGGCAATTGCGTCCAATGGTAGCGCCATGAATGATTGCCCCATGACCTATATGAGCAGATTCTTTCAGCAGCACGGTAACACCGGGGAACATGTGCACAGTACAATTTTCCTGGACATTGCAGCCATCTTCAATAATGATCTGTCCCCAGTCGCCGCGTAGGGCTGCACCCGGCCCTATGTACACATCTTTTCCAATGATCACATTACCGGTTACTGCAGCCTGAGGGTGCACAAATGAGGACGGATGTACAATAGGTTTGATGCCGTTGAATTCGTAGTAGGCCATAAGGGAAGGGGTTTGAAGTTTGGGGTTTGGAGTTGTCGTAATGGGTTGAATAGGTTATATGGTTTTTAGATGATTGGGAGGCGGCTGCGGCCATTCTTCGTCCTTACGGAAAACAGTTCCTTTAAAAAGGGCAGCCAAAGTTTCATCATGCTTTGTAATGCGCACTTCATAAATAGCCAGCCGGCCGGATATATGTTTTTCTACTGCTGTTGCCATCAGTAAATCTCCAACCATAATGGACTTGATATGAGAAATGGAAGTTTCAATAGAAACAGCTTTTCTGCCATGTGCATTGGATGCAAATGCCAGGGCACTGTCTGCCAGCGCATAAGCAATACCACCATGCGCTATGCCAAAGCCATTGCACATCTCCTGCCGCACCAACATTTTAAGCCTACAGTAGCCAGCCTCGGCATCCAGGATATCTATACCCAACCATTGGCTGAACAGATCCTGCTGCATCATCTGGTTAACAATATCATTCGGCATGGGAAGTTGGTTCATTCTCCACGGAAAACAGGCTGGCGTTTTTCTAAGAACGCCTGAAGGCCTTCTTTAAAGTCCCAGGTTTCCACGGCCCTTTGCTGCAGGTTCTCTTCATCATGCAACTGCTCTTCAAAGGAGGAAATAGAGCTTTGGTTGAAAGCCTTTTTCGTAAATTCCAGGGCCCTGGTTGGCATCTTGGCCAGGGTTTGCGCAATCGCTATGGACCCTGCAACAAATTCTTCGTCGGGGAGCACCTTGTAGATCATGCCAATGCGCTCAGCCTCTGTTGCTGTCAGCTTTTCGGACAGCAGACTTATAGCCAGTGCTCTTTGAAAACCGATCAACCGGGGCAGGATATAAGTGCCCCCAGTATCAGGAACCAAACCGATTTTGGAAAAAGCCTGGTTGAAAGTTGCAGATTGAGCAGCAATGACCACATCGCAGCAGATAGCAATATTTGCACCGGCTCCGGCAGCAACACCATTCACTGCTGAAACAACAGGTTTATCCAATTGCCTTATTTTTCGCACAATAGGGTTGAGGTGTTCAGTAAGAATAATGTGCACCTTAGGAGCATCAGGCTTGGCAACTTCTTCCAGGTCCTGGCCGGAGCAGAATGATTTTCCAACACCAGTAAAATATACACAGCGCACCTCTTTACTTTTCTTGCAATCATCCAACCTGGCCTGTATCTCTAACGCCAATTCGCGATTAATAGCATTGTGCTTTTCGGGACGATTCATCCTGATAAAAGCTACATTATCTTTTATTTCAAATAAAACAAGGCTCATACTTACTTTGGAAAGTTTGGGTGATGAAATACTGTCATTGATTGATTTAAATGCCTCACCTGATGTTGGGCTATCAATTTGAGCACATCGTTCAGGTAGTAAGTTATAAAATTTGATGCCGGGGAAGAAATAACAACAGAATTGATATTCTTCTTGGCCAGGGCGAGGTAATAATTTTTGAGATCGTGCTGGTGCTGTGCAAAATCGTAGACAATCGAAGCTGGTAATTCGCTTGCACAGGGCTGGCCAACTTTTGGCGTTTTGAACTTTGTTTTCGAACCGGGTCCAAGTAATTTAATCATCAGGAGACCAGAAACCTTACTAAAGGGGCTCAATCTTTCCCATGATGTTGATTTGTAATGATTATGTAAGACCCTTTCAAAGGTTGGAAAGTAGAGTTGATTAAAAACAATCAGATGATCTAAACACTGTGCGATACTCCAATTTGAAGGGGCACTTTTCCAGTTCAACTGCTCCAGGCTTAATACCGAAAAATGCTTGAGTGCTTCTTGCTTCACTTGGTCCAATTGGTCAATGATTTCCATAAAGAAATTTTGCCAATATGAAATTACGTAATGATTGGAAGAAAAGGAGATGGAATAGAGAGAATAGCGAATGGGAAGCGTTGATAAATATTAATGGCATTTGAAGTAATCGAAATTTTCCTTGCAGTTGTCGCAGTGGTAAACGGCTTTACAAGCAGTAGAACCAAAACGACTTACCTGCTTTGTATGATATGAATTGCAAAACGGACATTGTACCGCTTCTTCCTTGAACATTTCAGATGTACAAAACTGCTGTTTGGGATTGGGCGGGGCGATGCCAAATTCTTTCAACTTCCGTTTACCTTCTTCGGTTATCCAGTCAGTGGTCCAGGCTGGCGAAAGGGATTGCTGCACCGTAATATTTTTATACCCATGTTCCAGGAGCTTTAGACGAATATCCATGCGGATCACATCCATGGCAGGGCATCCTGAGTAAGTAGGCGTAATGGTGACCTCTCCCCTACCATCTCGTTTAGACACGCCTGGCTCTCCGGAATTTGAGGGAAGGTAGTGAACACTCCGCACGATACCGAGGTCAACGATAGAAAGCACAGGTATTTCCGGATCCTTGACCTCTTGGAGGATCTGCCAGATCTTTTGTTCTTCCACGGAAGATGATGTCATATTTTCTGTAGCGACTACCATACGCTGTCTGGAAAAGTCCTTTGAAGGTACTGCATATCTGTTAGTATATAGCCGAGGTATTCTGTATGTGAGCCTTCTTTCCCTCCACTTTGTACCCAGGACTTTCCGGAGGTTTCGTCCTGCTGCGGAACTTTTAATCGAGCCTCTGCGAATACTTCAGATACTTTTTGTAGCCAGGTTTCTTTCAATAAAGCAACATTCACTCCAAACCCCTCATCCGCAACTTGCAATTCATACGTGGACGGCAGAAACATTTCGCCAGTAAAAGACCAAAGCTCATCCAGCGCATTCCTGATACGACGGTTACTTTCATCAGTTCCGTCACCCATGCGAACCACCCACTCACTGCTCCATCGCAAATGATAAGCGACTTCCTTGAGCGATTTTTCTGCAATGGCTGAAAGTTGTGCATCCTCTCTTTGCTGTAATTGCTGATAAAAGATGATTTGAAACGCACTAAAAAAGAACTGGCGCAATATTGTTAATGCCCAATCACCTTTCGGTAATTCAACCAGCAGCAGATTAAGATATTGACGCTCATCTCTCAAAAAGGCAAGATCATCTTCAGTAAGTTCACGGCCGAAGATCTTCCAGGGGCGTGGCACCAGGAATTCAACAGCACTTTTTTCTTCCTCGCTCAATTTATTGTACAATGCGGCTGCATACTGATACATATTCCTGGCTTGCCCCAGCAAGTCGAGTGAAATATTGGTAATGGCAATGTCCTGCTCGAGTACAGGCCCATGGCCGCACCATTCACTGTTGCGTTGGGATAGGATCAATACGTTGTCTGCAAGGTGGAGGCAATACTGGAATAAATTGGGAGCGTTCATGGTGGTGAATGGTCAATAGTGAATGTTGAATGATTGGAATCTGATCACATTTGTTTTACCTCATCCGGCAGATCATAGAATGTAGGGTGTCGGTATACTTTATCGTTGGCAGGTTCGTAAAAGCTTTCTGCATCATCGGGATTGGAGGCATGTATATACTTGCTTTCTACTACCCAAATACTTACACCTTCCTGCCTGCGGGTGTACACATCTCTTGCGTTCTCAATAGCCATTTGCGCATCGGCGGCGTGCAGACTGCCAACGTGTTTATGATCGAGGCCCTGTTTGTTTCGAATAAAGACTTCCCAGAGGGGCCATTCCCCCAGCCCCTGAAGGGGAGCATCAACGCGCAAAGGCTCACTTTGAGATGCATTTCCCTTGGATGCAGGCTGATCTGAACCACTTCCTTTAATAGGGTCGTAATCTCCGTAGTATTTTTTTGTAAAAAATATCATTTGATGCTTTTAAAGTTCTAAATTTTAATTTACTTATTATTATCTTTTCCTGAAGTGACTTAATGCAGTCATGCTGCTTCCAAACTCTCCGCCTTAGGCGGATTGGGGTGTTGTTTTTTTGCATGCGCTGCAGCGGCTTCCCTTACCCAGGCGCCTTCTTCCCAGGCTTTACGGCGGGCATCGAGCCGCTGTTTGTTGCATGGTCCATTGCCGCTAATGACATTCCAGAACTCTTCCCAATTGATCTTTCCAAAGTCGTAGTGCATCCGCTCTTCATTCCATTCCAGGTCCGGATCAGGGAGTGTTAGATCGAGGACTTTTGCCTGTTCTGCGATCATATCAACGAAACGTTGACGCAGCTCATCATTACTAAACCGCTTTATTTTCCATTGCATGCTCTGCTCACTGTGTAAGCTTTCACTGTCGTGGGGACCAAACATCATGAGGCTGGGCCACCACCAGCGGTTTATGGCATCCTGGGCCATAGCCTTTTGCTCGGGACTTCCCTGGCAAAGTGTGTATAATATATCGAAGCCCTGCCGTTGGTGAAAACTCTCCTCCTTACAGATTCGGATCATAGCCCGGCTGTAAGGACCATAGGAAGTGCGGCACAGGGGCACCTGGTTCATAATAGCGGCTCCATCTACTAACCATCCAATAGCACCCATATCTGCCCATGTTAATGTTGGATAATTAAAAATGGAAGAATACTTTGCCTTGCCGCTGTGCAGTTGCTCAATCATTTCATCGCGACTGATCCCTAAGGTTTCTGCAGCAGAATAGAGGTATAGGCCGTGGCCGGCTTCGTCCTGCACTTTGGCCAGGAGTATCTGCTTACGTTTGAGTGTAGGAGCACGGCTGATCCAATTACCTTCGGGTAGCATGCCTACAATCTCACTGTGGGCGTGTTGACTGATTTGACGAATAAGGGTATGGCGGTACTTTTCCGGCATCCAATCTTTCGGTTCTATACGCACTTCAGCATCTATTTTATGTTGAAAGCCTTTTTCCTGTTCCGGTAGGTTCATAGCAATCATTTGATTCAAATTTACTAAAAGCTGTGGGTGTTATCATACAGTCTACACAATGGATGCCAGTTGGAAGTTATAGATTACCGGTTGTGTAATTGTACTGGTTGGCAAAAGCTATATTGCTTACATTTAACTGAACAATAAATTTTCATGAATAGACTTATCATATGCGCAGCTCTTGCAGGATACCTGGCGGGCTGCAACAGCAGTAATGCCGGGCCAGAACTACCAAAGAAAGACGTACTTGCCGCTAATTTGGATACTACAGCAGATCTTTCAAAGGACTTCTTCTTGTACGCCAATGGCGGATGGATTAAGACCAATCAAATTCCTTCTGACCAGGGAAGTTGGGGTATCGGCAACCTGGTGATCGAAGAAAACCTGAAGCGCTTAAGGACCATCAGTGAAAAAGCTGATTCTGCTGGTGCTCCTAAAGGAAGCAATGAGCAAAAGATCGGTGACTTCTGGGCGACAGCCATGGACAGTGCTAAAATAGAGCAGCAGGGCCTGCAACCGTTAAAGCCTTACCTGGACAAGATCAACAACATTAAGGACGTACAATCGCTGATCGCCACTTCTGCCGAATTAAAAAAGATCGGCTCAGGGACTTTGTTCAGTGATTTTGTAACACAGGATGATAAAAACAGTGATGTTATGAGCTACAAGCTATGGCAAGGGGGGCTTGGACTACCGGAAAGGGAATATTATTTCAAGACAGATACGGCCACTGTTCACATCCGTAAAAAATATACTGAGTACATTACAAAGATGCTGACACTTTCGGGAGAGGATAGTACGAAAGCAGCAGCGGATGCCAGCAACATCCTGGCGCTTGAAACTAAACTGGCAAAGGCTTCAAGAAAGCTGGAAGACCTTCGTGACCCATACAAGAATTACAATAAAATGGCTATTTCCGACCTGCCTAAGCTGTCACCTGCCATTGACTGGGCCAGCCACATGAACATTACAGGTGTTCATAGAATTGATTCGATTATAGTTGGTCAGCCAGAATTTTTCAAAGCATTGAGTAGCGCGCTTCAAACCACACCTATTGATGTGTGGAAGAGCGTTTTGAAATTCAACCTCCTTTCAGATTTTGCCACCTCCCTGCCCGAGCAATACGGCGTTACCGCGTTTAATTTCAATAAGCTGTTTTCAGGAGCTAAAGAAAGACGTCCTCGCTGGAAAAGGGTGATCCAGATGGAGGAAAACCTGATGGGAGAAATGCTTGGACAGTTGTATGTGAAGGAGTTCTTCAGTGAAAAAGCAAAACAGCGCTATACGGATATGGTGGAAGCGATCAGGGCTGCGTTGAAAGACCGTATTGGGCAATTGGAATGGATGAGCGACAGTACCAAGCAGAAAGCTTACGCCAAGCTTGCTGCCATGAAAAAGAAGGTGGGATATCCTGATAAATGGAAAGATTTTTCAGCCATGCAGATCGGTAGGGAAAGTTATGTGCAAAACGTGATCAATGCCAATGCCTGGTGGCACAACTACCAGATGAATAAATTGGGTAAGCCTGTAGACCGGGATGAATGGGACATGACACCTCAAACTTATAACGCCTACTACAATTCATCCAACAATGAGATTGTACTGCCAGCGGGAATTTTTACCGTTCCTGGCTACAGGGATGAAGAACTGGATGATGCAACGGTTTATGGTTATGCAGCAGCAAGTACCATTGGCCATGAGATCACCCATGGCTTTGATGATGAAGGGCGGCAGTTTGACGATAAAGGGAATCTGCAAAGCTGGTGGACGAAAAAGGACGAGAAAGAATTTAACAAGCGGGCACAGGTGATGGTGGAACAGTTCAACAATTATGAGCCTTTGAAAGGATATCATATTAATGGGAAGGCAACGCTGGGTGAGAACATTGCAGATTTGGGCGGTATCCTTTTAGGACTTGAGGCGTTCAAGAAGACAGAGCAGTATAAGAAAGGTGAAAAGATAGCAGGACTAACGCCTTTACAACGTTATTTTCTTGGATACGCGTTGGGCTGGCTAGGACAAATCAGGGATGAACAATTACGGAACCAACTACTTACTAATGTGCACTCCCCTGCTCAATACAGGGTGAACGGACCTTTTGTGAATGTGGATGAATTTTATACGGCTTTCAATATCAAGCCTGGGTCGCCGATGTACAGGGCGGATAGCCTGAGGGTGAGGATTTGGTAACATCCAACTCAAATATACCCCCTCCCCATTGTTGGAGAGGGGGTATATTTTTAGAATTTGTAACTAACAGTAATGCGGCTGTTGATCTTGGGTTCGGCTTGCCAATAGAACCGGTCAACTTCTGTAAAAGGCTCTTCTGAAATGTATGGAGCTCCCGAGTAGAGATATTTACTTAGGATATTATTCACATTGAAATTGAAGCCCAGTTTGCCAGATGTGTAGGAGATTCCGCCGTCCAACCGGAAATATTCGGGCAATGGACTTTCAGATTTGTCAAAAATAAACCAAGCTGAACGTCCTGCAAGGTATTGATAGCCCAATGTAAACCTCAACCCACCCAATTTTCCTTCATTTAGTTTATAGCTTACCCAGGAATTATGGATATGCTTTGAAGTACCTGGCACCTGGTTGCCAACAACATCAGGATCACTGTCTTTGGTATATTTTGCATCAGAATAAGCATAGTTGATCACGACGTCCAGGTTCCTTGTCACCTGTCCTTTAATATCCACTTCTACTCCTTTCACCTGTTGCTGACCGGTTTGCTTATTAAAACCCCTATGCGTCAAATCCGCAGTCAGCAAATTGTTCTTTGTGATCTGGTAAACAGATAAAGATGAATTCCACTTTCCTTCCATCCAGTCTCTTTTGACACCAAACTCTATATTGTTGCCGGTTACAGGATCGAAGGACTCTCCTTTCCAGTCAGCGCCAAAACTGGGCAGGAATACCTCGTCGAAAACAGCATAGGCAGAAGTGTTCTTGGTAATGGAATAACTCAGGCCAAAACGAGGAGTGAATTTATTATGGTCGGCATCACTTGACTTGTAAGGTTGAACGTCCTTACTGGTAGTATAACGGCCTGCCAATGTTAATCTTAACTTGTTTTCAAAGAAAGACAGTTCATCCTGAAGGTATAAAGCGCTGTAACTGTTGTTATACATCACACCTCTTTCCCGGATGTCCTTGCTCCTGTCCCAAACAGGCATATCTGCCGGCGCAACAGTCCCATATACAGGCTTGTATAAATTGAATGAAGTATCTCCCAGTGGCGCATATTGATTCCAGTCGGCATAATAATCTTTATGACCCATATCAAGGCCTGCTAATAGTTTATGGTTTATTTTACCGGTCTTTACTTCACCATTCACAAACATCTGCCCTGTTTTGTTGATACCCAATGCATCCCACACATTTAGCCCCCTGTGCATCAAGCTATCGTTTGCCAATGCTGTACCCCATGACCAGAGTTGCTGACCTTCCAGATCATAGTTGAAGTAGGCAGCCTGGGCAGTAAACTTCCAACGATCATTGATGTTGTGTTCAAAAATGGCCAACACACTCCTGTCGTAGATATTTGTTGGATCCATGTTGGGTTCTGCAGCTGTAAAGTTTACAGGTAGGTCGGCATATTTACGCTCAGAAAAAGCGTTGCTGCTGCCCAGAACATTCATCTGGGAAAACTGGTGTGAATACTCCAGTGTCACAGAAGTTTTATCATCCAGCAGGTATTTGATCACTGGTACAATTGAATACCGGTTGTTGTATTCATAATCCCTATGCGATCCTCTCAATTGCCCCATCAGGTTGAGACGATATAACAATCTGCCATCCCTGGAAAGTTTACCATCTAAATCGGCAGTAGCCCTGTACAAATCGAAACTGCCTAAAGAAACACTTACTTCACCTTTATTGTATCCTGTCGGTTTTTTTGTAACCACGTTATAAAAGCCACCAGGCTCGCCATTAGCCATCATAAAACCTGCCGGCCCCTTTACAAACTCGATACGTTCTACCATGCTCATATCTTCTGCCAGGGGTCCAAACTGCATTTGCACATTCATCCCGTTTCTGAAAGCCGTTAACTGACTACCTCTCATATAGATCTTCGCATAACTTTCCAGGTGCTCCCATCTTTGGGCACCACTTACGTTTCGCTGCACGCCTTCCATCATATCAAATATCTGCTGGTCGGCGATCAGGTCTTTTGTGACTACCTGGATATTCTGAGGAAGTTCCAAAATAGGAGTAGTCAGGCGTAAAGAAGGAGATACATTTTTTTCCGGGTATTTCCTGCTTCCCTTAACCACCACTGCATTTAATTCCTTATCAGATATTTTCAATTGAAAGGAAACTTCTGAGACCTGTTCATCTGATACATGAACAGATTGTTCTATACTTTCAAAATCCATTAAATACACCCGGATTGCATAATTGCCAGGCGATAATTTGCGAAACTCGAACTTTCCATTTTCATCCGTGATGGTACCCTTTGTTGTGCCTTTTATCTGTACGGTCACTGCAACAGCGGCTTTGCCATCGGAAGTAGTTACGGTTCCTTTTATGATACCCAAACCTTGAACATGACCGGTAGCAAAGGAACTCATCATCAATAAATCTAATAAAAGAATAAAAAACAATTTTCTCATGGTGGAATGCTGGTTTGTTGAATTTTTATGCAAAGAAAACACTACAATATTGGAATGCGCGCTTTAATTCACAAGAAGGCATAAAATGAGGTTTTCAAGGGCTTCAAGTACTAAAATTCATTCCCAAATTGGGGATAAAAATGTGGAAAAAACGGGTTGGATATGATGAAAATAAAAAGCTGAAATGCAGGCCTGGAGCGGGTTTTCCCCTTTTCACC
>NZ_JAOTIF010000039.1 GCF_025628885.1 Paraflavisolibacter caeni
TGTTCATATTTTTTTCAGCAGTAAATGCTGACTGAAGCACCCGCTTTTGTGCGATAAAATTATGCATATCCTTTCCGAAAAGCGAGCGCAAACGTTTGTGCATGATTCCTCCGTTAAGCGGATGCTAAAACGCTATAAGGCAAAAAAAACATCAGAAATAGTCAATTTATCATTGATATGTGAAGTGTGATTGGATGAAATTTACAGCCATGATGAAACTATTGTGCTGTCTAACCGTAAGTCTCTTTTGCATCAAATTCTTATCAGCCCAAAACTATGACCCGGCAAACACTTTGCCCGGTAATGGGCCGCTGGCAACTGATGTATCGAATAAAAAAGGAGCGCCAACTAATTTGCAGCAGGTGGTAATTGTGTATAAAACCCATTTCGATATTGGGTATAGTGAAACCGTGCAACAGGTATTGCATGATTACCGCACTTCTATGGCCGACCTGGTGATTGATGCCATCGAAAAGAATAAAAATCAGCCTAAAGACAAACAATTTGTGTGGACTGTTTCCGGCTGGCCGATGAAACAGATATTATGGAATGGGCAGCCACCAGTGCGTAAAAAGAAAATCGAAGAAGCAATTACCAGTGGTAATTTAAAAGTGCATGCATTTCCTTTCAGCATGCACGTTGAAACCTCCGATCCTGAAGATTTGGTAAGAGGGTTGAATATTTCCGCTACATTGGCCCGTAAGTACCATCAGCCACTACCCATTAGCGCTAAAATGAGCGATGTGCCTGGGCAAAGCTGGATCATGCCAACCTTGTTGACTCACGCAGGTGTAAAGTTTTATCATATGGGAGGCCCGGTGGTCAATAAGACCTTTGGATTGCCACCCTTTTTCTGGTGGGAAGGACCTGATGGTTCAAGGCTCTTAACCTTGTACAATAATGGATATGGCAGCAGTCCTTTGCCACCGGCTAACTGGCCTTTCAAGACCTGGGTATATATAAGTATGACGGGAGATAACCAGGGCCCGCCCTCTCCCGGAACAGTGGCAAAAGATATCGCCTTTTACCAGGAAAGGGGCATAAAGGCAACCGTAGGTTCTCTTGATGATTTCGCTAACCTGGTGCAAAAAGAAGATCTAAGCCATTTACCCGTTGTGCGCAGCGATATCGGCGATCCCTGGATACATGGTGCAATGTCTATGCCTGAGGCCAGCAAGCTTGCTCAGAATATTCGGCCTGCCATTGGTGGCATGGAGGCGCTCAATACGCTGGAAAAGCTATGGGGGATCTATCGTCCCGATATGACAGAAACAATAGCCAGTGCCCACGAAAATAGTTTGTTGTACAGTGAGCATACCTGGGGTTTGGCTAACCAGCACTATGTAAAGTTGCCTTATGGAAATGACTGGACCACCCGTTGGAAAAAAGGCTTGCCTCCACAATACCAACTCCTCGAATCATCATGGAAAGACCATGCTGCCTATATCGACAACGCAGCTCGCCTGGTGACAAACCCATATAAGGATGCAGTAGCTGCATTAGCCGACAATGTAAAAGCAGACGGTAAACATATTATCGTTTACAATCCATTGCCATGGTCCCGGAGCGGGGAAATTCAGTTCGATACCCGCCTCATTTTCGGAAATGATTTTGTTTCATTACAATCGGTTGATGGAGGGGAGCCCGTTGCTGTATCGCATGAATATGATGCGATTGAAGATAGCCAGCCTTTCAGCCGCTTTTACGTAAGTGATATTCCGGCCATGGGCTATCGGACTTTTGTTGCCTCGAAAACACCTGCTAAAGCACCGGCATTTTCCTTTAGTAAAGAACAGGGAATCATAGAAAGCCCCTTCTTTAAGGCCCAATTGGATCCGCAAAAAGGAAGAATCGTCAGCTTAATTGATAAAAGAAGTGGCAGGGAACTGGTGGATGCAAATGCGCCGCAGGGATTTGGCCAGTATTTTTATGAGCGCTTTAGCTATGCGCAGTTGGACAATTGGTTGACTCGCTCATTGTATCCTCAATACAAGGCGCATAAGTTCGCTTTTGTAGCCTACGATATGCCAAAGGAAGAATCCTACCAATCCTTCCTGCCTCAGGATATGGAATTAAATATTGTACAATCTGCAATTGATATTAAGGCAATATTGACAGGAAACTTAAAAACAGGTAATGAATCGCAACAGGTAAGTATGTCGCTTACCTTAAGTGGATTTGAACCCATTGCAGATGTAGAGCTCAGTTGGCAAAAGCAGCCCGACTCTTGGCCCGAAGCTGGTTGGATGTGTTTGCCATTTAAAGTAAGCAATCCATCCTTTCAATTGGGTAGGTTAGGAGCCAATGCCGATCCTGCAAAAGACATGAATGTGACCAATGCCAATCATAAATTGTGGTGGGTCAATACAGGTGCTGCTGTATATGATAGTACCACAGGTGCAGGCGTGGCAATTTGTTCGCCTGATGCGCCTCTGCTAAGTATCGGCGAACCTGGCGAATACCAGTTTGACAGTACGTTTACCAGCCGCAAGCCATATTTTTATCTGAATCTATACAACAATCACTGGCGCACCAATTTCCCTGCCTGGATAGGCCATGGACAAAGAATGAATGCAAAAGTCCGCTTATGGAGTTTCAATAAGTTTAATGCTGAATCTGGCCTGTATACGCCTGCCATGGAAACCAGGGTGCCATTGATGGCGGCAGCTTCAAAACTAACTAAGGGACAATTGTCCCCTACAAAATCTGGTATCAGCTTATCTCGGAAAGGTGTTGCCGTAACTGCATTTGGAGCCAACCCGGATGGCCGGGGAACGATATTGAGACTATGGGAACAGGCTGGAGTTTCCGGGAAATTGACCGTGTCACTCCCCGCTGAAGCTCCCTTCACATTTGCCCAGCCGGTAAATTTAAGAGGCGAAAAGCAGGGGCAAAAAATACCAGTAATAAAAGGAAAGTTTTCTGTCGATGTACCAGCATATACGCCAGTTAGTTTAATTCTTGAATGATTTGTTAACAACGGATTGGCAATTTCCATCCGTTAAAAAGTTTCTCATGTTAGATTATAGTTGATTAAGATCCGTAGGGGCTTTCTAGCCCCTACTTGTTTTTACTCCTAAAAGTAGTTTAACACAATTAGAGTTTCAGTAAGTTAAAATTAAAAACTACTTTCACGCAGCTTTGCTTGCCGACTATGAAGACTGAGTTCTATGATGAAATAAAATTGCTTCACCTTTTGAAAGCTGGAGATACTGATGCTTACCTTCAATTATATAATAAGTATCATTCGGCTCTGTATGCGTATATCCTTCGTTTTATTAAAATTCCTGAACTTGCCGAAGATGTGCTACAGGAGGTCTTCCTTAAAATATGGGAAATTCGTGAGCGGATTAACCCTGATCTATCATTTCAGGCTTATTTATACCGGATAAGTAGAAATAGTGTATTTAAGTTGGTAAAAAAGATTGCGGCCGATGAGGAGTTACGCAACCAGGTAGCCTACCATATCAGTGAAACAATTGAGGATGCTGATCTTAATTTACAATGGCAGCGCTATCATGAAATTTTACAAGCTGCTATTCATCAATTACCACCACAAAGACAAAAGATTTTTAAACTCTGTCGCCAGGAAGGCAAGAAATATGAGGAAGTGGCAGCTGAACTGAATATATCACGCAATACTGTAAAGGAACATATGGTGCTTGCTGTAAAATTTCTTAAAGATTATGTTTCCAGGCATGCTGATATTCAATTAATTATAGCATTATTTTTTCTTAAGTAATTCAGCAACCTACCATTGATGCTACCTCCCACTAGCCTGTTGTATTGAAGCTACATCCCACTATCCTGTTGTTGTATTCAAAGCGAATTTCTTAAAAAAGAAAAAAAAGTTTCCTCCTGAACCACCCTTTCTTTTGTTTTTAGGGTAATATATATAAGGGTTCCGAAAATGACAATGATTATATGAACAAAGATGAGCATTACTATAGGGATTTATTAAAACGATATTTGGAAAACAGTTGTACGCCAACTGAAATTGGAGAAGTGTTGGATTTTTTGGAGAAGGACTCTTCTAACCGTTTATTGCTATTACAGTTAAAAGAACAGTTTTATAATACAGCAAATGAAAAAAATCAAATAAGCAATAAACAAAGCGGTCGTATACGCGAAGCACTTTTAAAAAAAATAACTGAAGCACCGGTTATATCCATCAACAGGCGAAGGTGGCAATTTGTAGCAGCGGCAGCTGCCATTATTATGATGATTGGTATGGGTGCTTTTTTAATTATTTTCCAAAAAAATGCTCAGAAGCCGGAGGTTGTCAAAACAGAGCTAAAAGACAAACGGTTTAAAAATGATGTACTTCCAGGTGGTAATAAAGCAGTGTTAACCCTGGCAGATGGTTCTGCCATTGTTCTTGATGATGCCCGGAATGGAGCATTGGCCCAGCAAGGAAACACAAAGGTAATAAAGTTAGGAGGGAAGCTGGCCTATGATGTTGCAAATGCAGGGATAAAAGAAGTTTTATACAATACCATTGCCACTCCAAGGGGCGGTCAATACCAGGTAGAACTACCTGATGGAAGCCAGGTATGGTTAAATTCAGCTTCTTCTCTTCGATTCCCCACCACTTTTGTGGGTAAGGAAAGAAAAGTGGAAATCAACGGTGAGGCATATTTTGAAGTGGCTAAAAATAAATCCATGCCCTTTATTGTCAGTGTAAATGGTGCTGAAGTACAGGTTTTGGGTACTCATTTTAATGTCATGGCTTACAAGGAAGAATTTGATGTAAAAACTACTTTGCTGGAAGGATCTATACGGTTTGTGAGTGGGAACAACACCAGCCTGCTGAAGCCGGGACAACAAGCAAAACTCTCCAAAGAAGGACAGGTGAAAGTAGTAAATGATGTAGATGTTGATGAAGTTATAGCATGGAAAAATGGCATGTTCAATTTTGAGAAAGTTGATATTGAAACAGTGATGAGGCAATTAGCACGTTGGTATGACGTAGAAGTGGTATATCAAAACGAAAAAGGTGGTGATCTGTTTCATGTAGAAATCCCACGAAATACTAAACTGTCTGATGCACTAAAAATATTGGAAGTTGCAGGAGGAGCAAGGTTTGAAATTGAAGGCAAAAGAATTAAAGTGTTACAATAGACAGACTGACTAATGTCGTTCCTGGAAGACAATGCCAGGGTATAAAATAAGTGGTTGACCTTAATAAAAAACCGGAAGTGGTTCCAGCACTCCCGGCAAATAATTCAGGTTAACCCAATGGTAGACTCGTGTAATCTTTTATTGTTTAACCCTAAATCAAAACAAATTTATGCATTTGATTGCTTGTCGCAATCCTCTTCGTAAAAAGGGGATTGGAAAAACTTTGTTAATGATGAAGTTCACTGCCTTTTTATTGCTTGCCGTCTGTCTGAATGCCGCTGCCAATGGTTATGCCCAGAGGGTCAGTATTTCAGAGGAAAACGCTCCTTTAGAAAAAATATTCAGGGAAATCAGAACGCAAACCGGTTACACTTTTGTTTATAAAGAAGCCTTGCTTCAAAAAGCAAAAAAAGTTTCGGTAAGCATTAAAGATGCATCCCTGGAACAGGCACTGGATATTTGTTTGCAAGAACAGCCTCTTTCTTATTCCATTATTTCTAAAACTATAGTCGTCAAGGAAAAGGAATTGGTATTGATCAAAGAACAAATCTCTATTCCACCTCCACCCGTTACCATCCAGGGAAAAATCACTAATGATAAAGGCGAACCGCTTGCAGGTGCAAGTGTAATGGTGAAGGGCTCCAAGAGTGGAACTATAACCAATGATAAAGGTGAATTTGTTATCAATGTTCCTGACGATGCATCAAAATTGATCGTTTCCTACATAGGTATGGAAAATGCCGAAGTGAGCATCAAGGGAAAATCAAGTTTGAATATCACCATGGCTGTTGCTGCTGCTCAACAGCAGGATATAGTGGTGGTAGGCTATGGCACACAGAAAAGAGCAAGTTTAACGACCGCTGTAACTTCTGTGAATACCCGTGATATGTCTAATATCCCTACTTCCAATTTGTCCAATATCTTATCAGGTAGGGCATCTGGTGTATTTGTACAAACAGCAACTGGTATTCCTGGTAAATCTTCTTCTGTAAGGATACGCTCTGCATCATCCTGGAATGCTTCCCCTCCATTATTTGTAATAGATGGCATCGTGAGAGATCAAACAGCATTTGATGCTTTAGATCCCAATCAGATAGATAATCTGTCTATTTTAAAAGATGCCGCTTCTACCAGCGTCTATGGATCCCGTGCATCGAATGGGGTTTTATTGGTAACGACCAAAACAGGTAAAAAAGGAAAACCACAGGTGCAATTCAATTCCGTGTGGGGAGCTTATAGTAAGCCTGCAATACAATTCAAATACATGCCCTTGTTAAAAGCTGCAGATATCGTAAATAATTTATACGCTCCTGAGGTAAAATACAATGATTTTGACAAACAATGGATTGCTCAAAATAATCCAGATGGAAAGATTTATTATAACGAAGTTTATCAGAATCCTTTCACCCAAAAGTATGGGTTGAATATTTCAGGTGGCAGCGATGACGTCACTTATTTTATAGGCGGTAACTATTATGATGAGAAAGGTTTTCTGCCAAAACTGCACTATGATAGATATAATTTGCGTGGCAATATAGTAACCAGGCTGAATAAGGATTTATCAGTAGGGTTAAATCTGAATGTTAACAATGGCGACCGCAGGACAATTGTGAGCGCATTGTCTAATGATGAAGATTTGTCGGGCTTTTATGAAAAATTATTTTATTTGGGCGGGGGCACAGCGCCTGCTTACATAGACGGGAAACCTGTTAACCCTAACTGGTTGGGGGGAAATCCTATTGAAGTGATGCGTAATGGTGGCTATAACAAATACAATGACCAGCAAATTGATGCCTTGTTAACGACAGAGTATAAAGTGCCTTTTATGAAAGGACTTGCTCTGAAATTTGTGTACAGCAAAAATTTTGATAACAGGTTTACGAAGTCTTTTGCACAAAAACATACCCTGTATAAGTTTAAAGCTGATCCAAATTCAAAAGCTGGCGTGTTAACTAATGAAGTAACAGGTACCGTGGAAAGTGGTCTGCCTACAACACCATATGTTGATAATACCAACGGCAAAACAAGTTCTTACCAACTAAATGGAATGATGACCTATGATAAAAAATGGGGGCAACATTCTTTAAACGTTGTGACCGCCTATGAACAGGCAGAAGGATATTCTACTTATTCTTCTGTTTACAGGCAAAACTTCCCTTATTATGTTACCGATCAGTTTGCTTTCACCAGCCCCGCTTCAGCAGATGTGAAGGCGTCGGGATATGAAGCTAATTTACCTGCACGGGTATCTTATATTGGAAGGATTAATTATGATTTTGCAGGAAAATATTTAGCTTCTGTTTCTGCACGGGAAGATGGCTCAAGCAATTTCGCTAAAGAAAAACGATGGGGCCTGTTTCCTTCAGCGTCAGCAGCCTGGGTCATTTCAAAAGAATCTTTTTTTGATAACCTGGACAAAAGATCTTTCGTGGATTTACTGAAACTGAGGTTATCTTACGGTACTACCGGTAGCGATCCTTCTTTTAATTGGTTATGGAAAGAATTGTACAATGCTTCCAATACCACTTTAGCAATCGGCGATCCTGTTGTCAATTCAAGCATCTTAGCCTACAACGGTATCTCTAATCCAAACTATTCCTGGGAAACGTCAAAAGCAATGAACGTGGGCGTTGACTTCAACTTCCTGAAGCATTGGAATTTCACTGCTGAATTTTGGTCAAAGAAAACCTATGATATTCTGGGCAAACGCATCTTGACACTGCCCATTGAATTTGGAGCAAACTTCCCTCCTGAGAATTATGGCAAAATGAATGCTAAAGGTTTGGAAGTCGAATTGAGTTATCTGAGGGCACAACTGTTTAAAGGATTTGAAATGAATGTTTCAGCCAATGTAGGATTGGCTACTACAGAGGTGGTTCAAATTGATGCTCCTGCCAATAGTCTGGAAGCTGAAAACCCCAATGGCAAGCCATTGAATGCATTAGTCGGTTACCACGCCACAGGTATTTTAAGAACGCAAAACGATCTGAAGGATTTGCCTGCCGGTTATACCATATTCGGCGCTGCGCCCGAGTTGGGAATGATGAACTTTGAAGATGTATCAGGTGCTAATGGAAAGCCTGATGGAAAAATTGATAATTACGACAAAGTAGTATTGTCTAAATATGGCAACATGGGAAACACCGCCGCCAGTTATAATGCAAACGCTTTATTTGCATCAAACAATGCGCCCATTTCTTTTGGTCTGAATTTCAATTTTAAATATAAAGGCATTTCATTGGACATGCTTTGGAGTGGATTGGCAGGTTACAAAATTCTTTACAACGATCCTTGGGGACGCAGTTTCTCTGGCCTGGTGGCACCAACTTATTACGAAGACGCATGGACTCCTGAAAACCCGGATGGTAAAGCTCCAAAAATTTTCCGTTCCGGCGATGCAAGAGAAAATGGATACAAAGTTCCCTCAACTTACAACATCTATAACGGCACATTTGTTAGATTGAAAAATTTGCAATTGTCCTACGATTTAGGCAGTATTTTAAATGGAAAAGCAGGTTTTAAATCTGCTGGCATATTTGTAAACGCTACCAATTTGTTCATCATTCGTGGTTTCAAAAACTACGACCCTGAAACGTTTTCCGGCTCAAGCTATCCTGTAATGCGGACAGTGAATACAGGTATTAATTTCCAATTTTAACCTTCTTGTTGATCAGTAAATGATTTATAAATGAAAAATATTTTCTCAATCACATCGATATATGCAATTGCATTGCTGATGTTTTGCAGCAGTTGTCATAAAATATTAGACAAAGAGCCATTGAATGCTTTGGATGAATCTAAAATTTGGGCCAATCCTTCAGCCGCAACAGCTTTCTTAGACACCGTGTATTACAATTTGATGCCAGGCATGGCTTATGGCACAGGCAACCCCGGTGGTTGCGCCAAAGGTTTGAACAACTGGTTTTGGGGTGGATGGAATGCGAATTCCGACCTTGTTCAATATGGTACTTATACAGGCACTGATGAAGCATGCCCTACCGATATGGAAACTTCCAGGTATTTGTTAGGTACAGCTACTTACGACTGGCTTGAAAACTACGACAGGGCTGATGTTACCGAAGGATGGGCTGTGAAAACTTATGGAAGCATACGCAGCATCAATCAGATTTTGTCAAAAGTCGACGGAGCAACTTTTGATGAAGCCAGTAAAAAACATATAAAAGGACAGGCCTTGTTTTTCAGGGCATGGGCTTATCATTCATTAGTTAAAGATGTGGGTGGAATGCCTTTGATTCTGACGCCCCAACCCGTTGGAGATTTAACGGCGATTCAGCAGCCTCGCAATAAAACTTCAGAATGTGTAACGCAAATGCTGAAAGACTTGGATGATGCCATTGCTTTATTGCCCGAAAGTTGGAGCGGTAGAGACCTGGGTCGTATAGACAAAGGCGCAGCTATGGCTTTTAAAGGACGGGTATTATTGTTCTATGCCAGCCCATTGTTTAATGGATTGAACGGCATTGCCACCTGGCAAAAAGCCTACGAAGCTAATTTGGCAGCAAAGAACTTCTTAGACTCAAAGGGTAAAGGCTTGTATCCGGTATTTGGTAAAATCTGGGATGATGAATTGAATAAGGAAGTAATCATGGTGAGGCGGTTTAACTATCCTGATTCATATTATCCGGCACCGGGTTTTGTTCCATTGTTTGCTTCGGCAGATGATTGGGAATCGGATTGCCCTTCTTGGGAATTGATAAAAGCCTTCCCAATGAAAGATGGATCGGCATTCAATCCTGCCACTGCTGCTGATTATGAAAAATATTTTATCAACCGTGATGACCGGTTTTATGCTACAGTATTGTTTAATGGAGCACCGGTTATGTGGAGTGCAAAATGGCAAAAACAGAATGTATATAATTGGTCATTCTTACAATTTGGCGAAATAGATGCAAACAATAATTGCCACGATAAAAGCAGCTGGAAATATAAGAATGATCTGAATCAGTCGTGGTCTGGGCTTACTGATCTCTCGCCCAATTGTACCTACCGGGCTAAAGCAATTGATAAAACAGCACCTGATGCCAACCATTCAGCTACGGACTGGCCCGAAATACGCTATGCTGAAGTGTTGTTAAACCTTGCTGAAGCTGCTTTTGAATCTGGTAGAAATTCCGCAGAAGTACTCAGTTATGTAAAACCGATCCGGCAACGGGCAGGTATTGATCAGGGTTCAGGAAATTATGGGATCAATACAACCGATTTACGCCAGGCCATTCGTGATGAAAGATTCGTAGAATTCGCATTCGAAAACAAACGTTGGGACGACCTGCGTCGTTGGAAGGCTTTTGATTATTTAAGAACATTAGGCAAGCGGCATGGATTCGCTATTATTTTAAAATCAGGCCAATCTTTGCCTGGAAATTTAGACGATATATATCAACCTTCGGTCTATACCAAATTTGCCTGTAAGGTAGTCAATGGAGATAAAGCGCCAATAGCTATAAAGGATAAACAATATTTGTTTGGCTTGCCATATAGCATTTTGTCTCGTAACCCTAAACTGCAACAATCCACTACATGGGGTGGTTCGTTCGACCCATTCCAATAAAGTTCAATTGATTCAAAAAACAAGGAAGTGAAAATCCACTTCCTTGTTTTTCCCTGCCTTTAAAAAATCCTCCATGAAAGTAAAACGGTATCTGTTCTTTTTGATGGCAGTTCTAACCATCAATACGCATGTTTTTTCGCAGCCTGTTGAAGGGAAGCAAATGGGTAGATGGTTGTCATCCAAAAATGAGAGGACACCTTCAGGTATCAATGATTTTTTGCAAAACCTGGACGGAAAAATGCGTTTGCTGGTTTGCCGTTATGAAAATAATGTTCCTGCCCAAATAACTTGCTTTGACAGCAAGGTTTTGGAAATGAATAATTGTAAATGGCAAGCGGAAACAAAGGTCACCCAATCAAGTCTGAATAAAGATGAAGTAAACTGTCTGGTTAAATTCAAATTACTCAGTGGTTCTGTGAAATCAACCGGGGTAGCTTTAGCTTTTGATTTTAATTCATGGACCATCAACAATTATGTATTTGCCCCTGCTATGCTATATGGTGGCAATCGGTTCAAAATTTTGCCACTTCAATATCCCCCTTATATACGGGATGCGAAAGACCGGCCTTTGGATATGCCCATTACCACTACCAATATTTTACATCTGAATCAGGATGGATCTAATGCAAAAGTGGAAATGAATACGGGTAATCTAGCCACCCCGATGATGGGATTTTTTGATCTCAAGGACCATCGGGGCTTCTTGTTGCTCACGGAACAAAATACCCGGTTTGGCAATAATGGTATGCTCATAGAAGAAGAGGCTGCTGAAAATACAGGGAACAAAAAGATCTGCTTTGTAGTGAATGCGCCGGGGGTAAGGAATGAAAAATACGTGATGTGCGGCAGGGCCCCATCAGGTGATCAGGCCGCTGATTGGAAAGCTGGTGATGAAATAACACTCCGGTTTAACGTATACAATTTTGAGGCAAAGGATATTCCGGAATTCTACCAGAAAGTTTTTACAGTGCGGAAAGCATTGAGCGGGCAAAACAGTTTTTCAAATTCCACACCCTACAGCGAAGCTGCTCGTTTGATTGTCGAAATGCACAATAAAAATAAGTGGTTTGAAAACGACACCACCGCTTATTACTGCCACCGTCCTGGCGACAAAAGTCCTTATTCTTACCAGGTTGGTTGGAGTGGTTTACCCATCTTTTCTTTTCCGCAACTGGTAGCCGCTACACCAGAACGACTGAACCGTGTGGTGAAATCGTTTGATAATATGTTGTTTAAATCACAAGCGCCAACAGGACTGTTTTACGCTGCCAACCACAATGGAAAGATTTATGGCGACCCACATGGACAAATGGAAACCTTGACCAACATTGCCATGATTCGGCGGAGTATGGAAGTGCTATATTTTGGAATAAAATCATTGGACTTATTAAAGAAACAAAATCACCAGGATCTAATTAATCCCCAATGGGAGGGAGGCTTAAGAAAATGCGCCGATGCATTACTAAAAGTTTGGGACAAATATGGACAATTCGGACAGTTTATCAATGTGGATAATCTGGAGATGAATATAAACGGTTCTACCGCAGGCGCCTATGCTGGTGCAGGTTTGGCGTTGGCATCTGTTTATTTCAATGATCAGAAATACTTGGAGATTGCAGAAACGGCTACGAATTATTATTACAACAACTTTCTTTTAAAAGGATATTCCGGTGGTGGTCCTGCCGAAATATTACAAGCTCCCGATAGCGAAACTTTAGCCAATATGCTGGAAGCATGTATGGTGCTTTTCGATGTGACCCAAAAACCGGAATGGATTGAAAAGGCAAAGTTTCTTGCGCATTACCTGTCCACCTTTATGGTTTCTTACGATTATCAATTTCCAAAAGGAAGTGCCATGCAAAAGGCAGGCACTCATGCAGCAGGAAGTCTTTTTGCCAGTTCTCAAAATAACCACAGTGCGCCCGGTTATTATATATTACCAGGCGATATGTTATTAAAACTGTATCGTGCCACCGGCGATGAAAAGATCGCTGCATTATATAAAGACCAGACACACAATGTGATCCAGTATGTGGGGGCACCGCATAGTCCATTGCGAAAGCAAAGTGGTTTTGTGACAGAGCGAGTGCAGATTTCTGATTGGGAAGGTAATGACCAGGGTAGTGTGAACAATGAAGATTCCAATACCGCTTGGGAAATATTAGCGGCATTGTCTGCGACCATGAATCCCGGTATTTATCTACACACGGATGATGAAACGTTTTTAGTAATGGACCATGTGGAGGCTAAAATAATAGAACGAAATCAATCCGGTCTCAAGCTCAGGATTACGAATCCTACACCCTATGATGCAATCGTTTCGATATTATCCGAAACCGCTGCCGAAGCCAAAAAACCATTGCCCTTAAACAGTTTTATCAATTGGCAGAAGGTAAACATCAAAACAGGGGAAACAGTAACCATCCAAATTAAAAAACAAAATGATAACTACATGAAACTATAATCAACATAATAAAAAACGTAAATATTTTTCATCATAGGTGATTTAGTTTTCAAAAAACGTGGGGGCTTTCTAGTCCCTACTCTTTTTTCACCATTTGCCATTCATTATCTTCTGCAGCCAAATCATTAAAAGAAAAAAGCTACGGATATGCATCCGTAGCTTTTTTATAGTGATCACCTGCTGTTTGAGCCACTGAGGCTTAATAGAGGGGTATATTAATTGATTATTGTTTCTTTACACCTGTCCATGTACCGCTAAATGTGAGGTAGCTCCATGTGCCAGAAACATTGTCGCCGTTGACTGTACCTGTAAATGTAGCATGATTCAGTACGCCTGTGGCAGTGATTTGATTATTGGATATAGTACCTGCAACAGCATAAGGTACGTCATTGCCGGTTTTCCCGATACCTAAAACTTTGTCGCCATAGATAATAAGGTTAAATGTGCCAGTGGCAACTGAAGTACCTGTGTAAGTACCTTCATAGCATTTTACAGGTCTTGTGGATAGCTCTTTAGAGATGTTCATGAGCGCATTGGGGTGTCCGGCAAATACAAGATTTGTAATTTGTGGGTTGCCACCATTTGCATCTATTGAAAAAGTGAAAGACTTGTCGGTACCGCAAGTAAAGTTCAGGGTTGTTGCTTTGTTGATCTGGATAGTCTGTGTACAAGTGAAGTTGTAAATTTGACCATCTACTTTGATAACCGCAGTAACTGTTTTGTCGCTGTTAAGGGTGATGGTAATAGTACCACTGGAACCTACAAAAATACCTTTATAAGTTCCTAAGTTGCTGTTGTCGTTTTGAGCTGCAACATCACTTTTTTTGCAACCGAAGTATGCTACAACAGAAAGCATAACAACGCTTAGAAGAAGAATTCTTTTCATGGGGGGATTAATTTGAGAATGAAGATATTGTAATTAATGAAATATCAAAACTGCCCAATGCTGTCTTCAATAATTTTTTGCTTTTATAAATTTGAAATACAAGTTTTCCCCTATCATTTCCCCTTTCTATGATTCAAAAACTATGCACCCCATTTTTGATAATGTAGTTAAGTATGCACATGCTAAAGGATTAAAAATCGGGTGATGGCTTTTATATACCAGGCAGTTTAAAGGATATTACGTCACAGGTACAAAAAACAGAAACAACAAATAGCGTAGCCGTTTCAATTGATCTAAACGCTGCCATGAAAGGCTACACAGTTTATGTGCTAACCCAGCATTACTACAATTACTGGAGTAACCACAGTCCCCAGGCTGTAGCCAACCTTACCAATATTTTAAAAACATATGCTGACATACCCTTCGATGGCGTAGGTCTTGATGAGTACGCCAATTTGCCTATTATCCCTGCGTGGGAATTAAAAAATGGCGATGTTTTCAGGGAACGGTCCTATTCACTGGCCATGGATTCTGTTTTTAAAGCCAATACAGGCCTGGCAGCTATAAAAATTGATGCGAAAAACAATATTGAAAAGCTGGCTGCCACTGGGTTTTCATCATTGCAAAAAAACAGTAAAACCATTTTTGCTCTGGATAAACCTGCAGATGTTTTCATAGAAGTGAAAAACAAAAAAATTTATATAACAATAGCTGGCAATGAAAATGAAACACGAATCATCACCAACGAAATTTTAAATTGAGGTTGGGAAAGTAGTTTTAGTTGTCCGTCAGATTTAACGGTTAAGGCAATACGTAGCAAAAATAACATCTATAATAGTCAAAATAATATTAGTTAGGCGGCGTCTTCACTTGTACCTTTCGATCCACTACAATAGTGTATTATGTAGCAAATTTTTTTTGCTCAGAAAACGAAACGTGGGGGCTTTCTAGCCCCTACTTGTTTTTAGCGAGGATACGATCATAATACCAATTCCTGCAGCAATAAGAAGCAAGAAGGAAATTCTAAAATTAGTGGCTTGTGAAATAAATCCTATTAATGGCGGTCCTGTTAAAAAACCAAGATAGCCAATAGTAGAAACTGAAGTAATAGCAGGGCCCGTACTTAAAGTAGAGGTTTTAGGCACCGTACTAAAAACCAGGGGCATTATACAAGAAACACCGGCACCTATTAAAAAAAGCCCAAGGCAGCAGTGGTAATATTCGGGAATAAAATTGCTAGTCCCACACCGGTCAAGACCATTGTTCCACTTAATTGTAATATCCTTTTCACGCCCCAGTTATTCACTGCCCAATCACCTGCGAAACGTCCCACAGTCATTGCACAGAGATAGCATATGTATCCAAGAGTTGTAAATCCTTTAGAGGTATTCACCTGTTTTTCGAAATAAATACTGCCCCATTCACCTATTGTTCCTTCGCAAACCATACTGCAGAAAGCAATAATGGCCAGTTTTATGAGAGGTTTATCTGGAAGAATGAAAGCAGTGTTTCTTTGGTGTGGGTGGTTGTCATTTTGCAAAACATATCGAGATATGATAGTAATAATGATAAAGGTAATTATACCAATTATTAAAAAATGAGTGGTTACAGATACATCTCCCGAAATTATTAATGAAGCAATTGCGGCTCCGGCAAACCCTGCTACGCTCCATACGCCATGAAAAGAAGTCATGATTGATTTATCAAATAAACCCTGTACACCAACTGCCTGTATATTTACAGATATATTAAATAAATTACGGAAAGAACCAAAGAAGAAAAGAATAATCCCCAACTCCCATACTTTAGTTGCCAAACCAAGCAAACCTAAAAGTAAAGAATATAACAAAGAGCCTATGAGCATTATATTCTTACTATTGTAAATATTTAGTAAGTAGCCGGCTACCGGCATCGTTAGCATTAAACCCAATGGCAACAATACAAGTAAACTGCCCAACTCTGCATCATTTAGTTGAAACTTTTTCTGTAAGTCCGGAATACGGGATGCCCATGTAGAAAAAGTAAATCCAGAAAGAAAAAAGAAAATGCTTACTGCTATTCGTGCATTTTTTTTATGTGTAAATTGTTCATTCGTCATTTTGCTTAAAAACAATACTTCGGTAAGTTTTAGGCTCTGAGTCTGCCGAAGTTCAGACTATCTTCATAGATGCATTTATATTTTTCACAACTCGGGTCAAGCTCTAAGTTGGAAAAAATTCTGTTGGTGAGTAGTTCATTCATGTGCCTCATTTTTATATCCGCCATGGAAAAACTCCACCTTTGCTTCTTGGGCTCAGATAAGTAATAAGCAGCCTTAGCCACAGAAACAGCCGTTAGCGCCAGGTTAAAATGATTGTTCAACTTCGCTTCGCTTCTGGCCTGGCAATGCCCTTTCCTTTATCCCTATTTCATCTGTTTATACTAAGGTTCGCAAACTGACAATTAAAAAACGTAAAATGACAGATTTCGGTTGTTGCATTTAAGTACTTTGCCCCTCCATTGAAATGCAGTCAATTCTCTCTGGAGTAATATGTCTGAGAATGTTTCAGATAGGTGATAGTGGGAATATGAATAACAGCATTCAGAACGATTAATCTCATTTACAATTAATGCCGTATGAAACTTGCGATCCCCTATACGTTCCTCTATACGTTCCCCTATAAATTGAGGACAGTTCAAAAAATACAAACAAATTAAACGGAAATATGAAGCCACCCCTACTTTTTTCAGGATAGAAATATCTCTGTCAAGTTCTTGTTTTTAAACAATAAAGCAGAACAAACACAACTATCAAACTTAAATAAGAAATTATCCTCAAATCATGAAATCAACAAATCTACAAAACACTCGTCTTGTTCCAGTGCGAATGAAACTATTGCTTTCGTTTGTCGCATTCTTCTGTTTCATGGGTGTGTCTCATGCACAGGTTAGCGGAAAAGTAATTGACGACAAAGGCCAACCATTGGAAAACGTTTCGGTAACAATTAAAGGTAAAGGTATCGGAACACAAACTGACAATCTGGGAGCATTCACCATCACTCCTAAACTCCATGATGTATTGGAGTTTAGCATTACCGGGTTTCAATCGCGAACAGAAACCTATAATGGTCAAAAGTCTATGGGTATAAAGATGACGAAAGCGGTGGAAACTCTTTCCGATGTAGTTGTAATCGGGTTCGGTCAGGTGAAAAGGAAAAATGCTCTTGGTTCTATTTCTTCCATTAGTGCAAAAAACCTTACAGATCGTGCTATCGTCAGTACCTCAGAAGGTATGGCAGGACAATTGGCTGGTGTGCAGGTAATGCAACGTTCTGGCTTGCCAGGCGAAGATGGTATCAGCATCAAAGTCCGCGGTACTACCTCTATTAGTGCCGGTGTAACTCCGCTATACGTAGTGGATGGAATACAAATGGATGATATCAAAGGATTGAACCCCAACGATATCGCAACATTAGATGTATTGAAGGACGCTGCATCCTCAGCTATCTATGGTGCCCGTGGTTCTAACGGTGTAGTCATTATTACTTTGAAGAAAGGCGCTTCAACAGGAAAACCTAAAATGGAAGTAAGATCCTACACCGGTTTCCAAAAGTTGGATAAAAAAGAGCCGGTGATGACTCGCGATGAGTATTTGACATACCAAATTTTTCGCCGTAATACGGAATGGCTGAATGCTAATCCTGCTAATACAGTGGATCCATCGCAATACGCATCCCGCACGGGCACTTCAGTTTTATATCCTGAATGGATTGCTTGGATGAAGGGAGTTGATACACTGCCTAATAACGACTGGCAAGATCTGGCTTATCGCAATGCGCCCATGAGAAGTGCTGATATTAGCTTAAGCGGTGGTGGCGAACTAGGAAATTTTGTTGTGTCGGGTGGACTGGTTAAGCAGGATGGCATTGTAAAAGGTACTGATTATTTTAGAACAAACTTCAGGGCTAGTGCCACATTCAATGCTGCAAAATGGATGAAAGCTGGATTGGATATCATGCCAAACATTTCAACAAGGAATGACCCTGGCACAACAGGTAAAGACGCTATTCTAATGACGATTGTGAATACGCCTCCTATTCTACCCGTTAAGTCAAACACGCAGGAATTTGGATATAACTACCCTTATTTCGCAGGTACGAATACGCTGGCACTCCTTGAGGCTAGGTATAGAAGATACAAGGAGGTTAATTTGATCAGTAATGCTTTTGTAGAGATCAATCCTATGTTGGGTCTTTCTGTAAGATCGCAGTTGTCTTATGCGTATCGCAATGGTCAAAGCGACAACTATACCGGGATAAATGTGTCAGGGCTTAATGGTCAGGCTAGCGGTAGTAGTAGTCAGTCAAATGCGGCTAGACTTGACTGGCAAAATACGATTACCTACAACAAAACCTTTGCAAAAATCCACCAGATCAATGCGGTAGTGGGACAAAGTATCTACGATTGGGCTGGATACAGTGTTAGTGCAAGCGGAGGTACATATGCTATTGATAAGTTAGGACTAGGTAATGTAGGCTTGGCTTCAAGTAGTATATCTGGTTCTTCCGGAGTAAGTGATCAAATAAGAAAGGCTTCCTTCTTTGGTCGGCTACAATATAGCCTGATGGACAGATACCTGTTTTCTGCCAGTGTAAGACAAGATGGATCCTCTAAATTTGGTACAAACTATCGTTATGGTACATTCCCTGCAATATCAGCAGGATGGAAGGTTAATGAAGAAAACTTCATGAAAGGTATCAACTGGCTGTCTCAATTGAAGTTGAGAGCTTCATGGGGTATGTCTGGTAATGACGCGATTGGTTCTTTCGATTATTTAGCAAAGCTTGGCGTAGGTAAGTATATATTAAATAATACTTTGGTAAATACTTGGGGTCCCGCTAACTACGGTAATTCTGACCTTAGATGGGAGTCTGTCACAGACCAAAACATAGGTCTTGACTTTGGTGCGTTTAATGACAGAATCACGTTGAACGCAGATGTTTATAGAAGAGTCACCAACGATATGTTGTATGGTGTACCCGTTCCCAGAATGACAGGATTCGGCAGTATGACTTCAAATGTGGGCTCAATAGAGAACAAGGGTATTGAACTACAATTAACAACTGTAAATGTAGCAACTAAGGATCTTAGATGGACATCCTCTTTCAACTTTTCAATAAATCGCAATAAGGTATTGAAACTTGCTGATGGTGTAGATTACAGAACAGATATTGAGTTTGGTGCCACTACTTTTATCACCAAAGTAGGACAGCCGATGGGTAGTTTCTTCATGTTCCACAAAACAGGCATGTTAACTGAGGCTGACAAAAAAGCGGATGGTACATGGAATGTGCCTGTTGCCACTGGACAGATGGTTGGAAACCTCAGGTATCAGGACGTAAACGGATCAGCATGGATGGATGGTAAACCTGATGGTAAGATAGATGGAAATGATCTAACTTTTGCTGGAACAAATAACCCTGATTTTCTATATGGTTTCAACACGAACCTGAGCTACAAATCCTTTGACTTATCTGCTGCGTTTCAAGGTCAATATGGCGGAAAGACATTCTTCATGGGATCAAGACATATGGATGCCGGTGGTGGCAACGGTATTAATCAGTTTAACAGATGGCTAGGTGCTTGGAAACCTGTTTATAAGGATGATCTGCACAACCCTATTCCTATCATCAACGGCAAAAGAGCTGAAATGCCTTGGGATGGTGAAACACCTTACCCTGCCGGAGTTAACTTCCCTGGTGGTGGTTGGTCTGATGCATGGTTGTACGATGCTAGCTTCCTGAGAATTAAGAACCTTGTTCTGGGTTACAATTTCTATTCTCCGTTATTGAAAAAAGTAGGTATTACCAAATTGCGTGCATATGCACAAGGCGAAAACCTATATACATTCACAAAATATCCGGGAGCAACTCCTGAAGGTAATAACTGGGAAGGTGGAGGTGTTGCAGGTAACCTTACTACCATGCCGGGTGTTGACTATGGTAACTATCCATTGAGCCGTCGTTACACATTAGGACTAGATATTACTTTCTAATTTTTAAAATGATAAACAATGAAATTGAATAAATATAAAATAGCTATCGGGGGAATAATTGGGTTCTCATGTATGGCACTTACTTCGTGCAACAAGTACCTGGATAAAGCGCAGCCGGGAGGCTCTGTGGCTGCCACAGCCTTTGTTACGGCGAACGACTTCAACATGGCTGTATTGAATGAATATGCATCTTTACGCGGAACGTATAGTGCGGATTTTACATGTCATAACTTAGACAAACACAGCGATGACCAATCTCCGATTATGGGTACTTTTCAGGAGCAGGCAGATTACAATCGCTTCATGGTAAATACGGCTACTACTAGTTTGGACCAGTATTGGAATGGCTTTTATGGCGCTATCAACCAAGCTAATACAGTGCTGGATCAAATAGATGGTGCTAATATTGATGCTACCTTGAAGAACTACTATAAGGGGGAAGCTCTATTTATACGTGGCTACAGCTACTTCCAGTTAGGTTGGCTATACGGTGGTGTTCCTTTATATAGTCATGTAAATACTACTGATGAAGTTAAAACAACAAAAAGAAGTACGCAAGCGGAAACATTTGCATTTGCTGCGGCTGACCTTAGCAATGCCAAAACCCTGTTGCCAGCTGCATGGTCCAGCAATAATTTGGGACGGGCTACCAAATATGCAGCAGAAGGTATATTGGCTAGGTTGTATCTCTTTCAAAAGAACTATGCAGCCATGAAGCCTTTGTTGGAAGATATCATAACTTCCAATAAGTATACTCCTTTTGTAAATTTCAAGGATGCTTTCCTGGAAACTTTCAACAACCAGAAAGAGAATATTTTCCAACTTCAGCATGCAACCGGAAACGGACAGGGTAATAACATAGCATATACTTACATTCCACCAGCATTAGATAATACTAAAAATAGTCCCTATCAAGATGCTTATACCGACTCTTCTCAAGCACTTCTTGTTTATGGCAGAAGTACAGGTGGATACGATTTTAGGTTTAGTAATGATTTATGGAACTCTTTTGAGGCTGGAGATAGGAGAAGAGGTATTTCACTCAGAAAAGGATACACTTTGGTAGGCGGAGCGAAAGATTATAATACAATATATCTTGTAAAATATAATTGGGGTGCTAAGCCTACCAGCGCAGGGGATTATCCTAACAACAAAACCCTCCTGCGTTTAACGGATGTGTATTTGATGTATGCTGAATGTTTGAATGAAACAGGTGGACCAACTACTATAGGTGTTACCGATGCCACTTTGGGTGCATTGTCACCTGCATCTATTTTGACATGGGTAAGAACCAGAGCAGGCCTAACCACTACAGCACCTGCTAGTCAGGCTGCATGTCGCACTGCGATTTTCATGGAAAGAAGGCATGAATTTGTAGGTGAGTTTCTGCGTTGGTTTGATATTGCACGTCAAGGTTCAGCTCAAGCTATGTCTATTATCAATACTTTCCTGGTAAATGAAACTGGACAAACCATGAGCCAGTTGCAATCCACGTGGGGAGCTAATGTAGGTATGCAGGATTTTGAATTGCTATTCCCTATTCGCCCATATGAGTTAGCTCAAGTTGGAAATACTAATTATCTGTGGCAAAATCCAGGGTATTAACAGATCGCTTCTGCGCTATAAATAATAGTGAGAAGTAATTACAAAAAGTCAAAATTCAGAGTAAACCTATTGTAGGTCTATTTTGAATTTTGGCTTTTTGTCTTTTATAAGATCGGTAATACTTCAATACGCACCTATGGATTGGGCAAGTTCTGGAGTGGAACAGCCGACAGGGCCTTGAAGGGATTGGAAGTGGGCTGCCTTTGTATTGTGGGAGTGGAGCATTGCCAGGCCAGAAGCGAGCAAAAGCTGCACACCCATTTCAATGTGGCGTTGACTGCCGTATCTGTGGCTAAAGCCGTTTATTATTTAGCGCTACCTAAGAATAAAAGGAGCAGTTTTTCCATGGCAGATATTAAGATGCTTCACATGAACCAACTAATGACCAATAGAATATTTGTCAACTTGGATTTGGACCTCAGTGATCGAAAAATAAAACATCTTTATAACCTGTGTCTGAACTTCGGCAGACTCAGAGCTTAAAAATTACCGGAGTATTGTAATTTTACATCTTCATGAAAAGACTCTTATTTGCTTTGTTTTTGTTTCTGTCAACGACCGTATTTTGTCAGCAACAAGCCGATCTGGCAAATCCGCTTGTTGGCACTATTAAACCGCGCTTTGATTTTTTTGCTGCGGCCTCTTTGCCTTATGGTATGGTAGCCCTGAGCCCTGATACGCATCATGGTGACTTGTGGAATGCGGGTTATCGCTACAACGATGGCTATATCCTCAACTTCAGTCATATTCATAATACACAAACAGCCGGAATTCCTGTAATGCCTGTAGTGGGTACCTGCAAAGCACTGCAGGGTTTGGAAGCATCAAAGTCAACATTGAATCACCAGGGAGAAATAGCAAAACCCGGCTATCATAAAATATTGCTGCAGGATTATGGTATCACTGCAGAACTAACCTCATCTCAGCGTGCTGGGTTTCATCGCTATACATTTCCTGCTGCGCGGGAAGCGCATATAATTATGGATCTTACTGCAGCACTTGGACCCGTGCAAATGCTGCGTGGATACGCCAGTAAGAAAAGTGATCGGGAAATAGAAGGCTATTCAGTAATGGCGCCTACGTTCAGGAGAAAGAAGAATTGCACCGTATACTTTGTAGCACGATTCAGTAAGCCCTTTGATAAAATAAACTTCTGGAAATCATCAGCTGATTCATCCGTAAAAGAACTGGTTAATGGCGACATGACCGATGACAGCAAAGCCGGTGTATATGCGAGTTATTATAATCTCAAACAAGGCGAGCAAATATTGTTACAGGTTGGGATATCCTTTGTAAGCATGGAAAATGCAAGGATGAACCTCGACAAAGAAATACCCAACTGGAATTTTGACGCAGCAGTTGCAAATGCGAAAAGTGCATGGAATGATTACCTGGGCAGAATAGAAGTAAGCGGTGGCACACGGAGGCAACAAGTAAAGTTTTATACCGATTTGATGCACACGGCCATTGGTCGCCGAATCTCCGAGGATGTAAATGGTGCCTATACAGACAACAGTGGCGCCACACCTGTGGTAAGGTATGTACCACTTACGGCAAAGGGTAACCCGTCGTATCATTTTATGGATGCCGATGGCCTATGGGGGTCTCAATGGAATTTGAATATTTTATGGCCGATGGTTTATCCTGAGTATGGCAATGATTTGGCATCCACCTTCCTTACATACTATAAGAATACAGGCACTATGGCTAGGACATCCTGGGGAGGGCAGGAATGTTATGTGATGGTAGGCGATCAGACAGTTCCCTTACTGGCCGCATTGCTTCAAACGCATCGTGCCACATTTAATAAGGAGGAAGCTTTTGCCGGAGCTTATAAGAACGGTTTCCCCGGCGGCATAAGAGACAGGGCTGGCTATGAATCAGGCCCTTCTCCTAAAGGTGGCGGTATCGATTGGTACATAAAGTACAAATATGTTCCCTTTGAGATCAGGTTCCGTGGCGATGGATTTCACCGGGGCGGTGCTGCCATGACGCTGGAATATGCTTACCAGGATTGGTGTATTGCTAACATGGCTAAAAGCTTAGGCAAAAATGAAAACTATGATCTGTTCATGCGGCGGTCTGCTTATTGGAAAAACATCTATGACGCTTCAAGCGGTTACATGCGACCAAAAGATACGTTGGGTAATTGGCTTACACCTTTTGAGCCAGTTGGTACATCCACTTCGGGCGGGCACGCAACCCCGGGCTTTATTGAATCCAATTCAGCTATTTATAGTTATTATGTTCCCCAGGATGTGAAGGGCCTGATTCAAGCTATGGGAGGTCAATCGGCATTTGTGGAAAAATTGGAAGAAAGTTTTAAAAGTGCCATTCCATCCGGCTTTGCTGCCGAACACGGAGAACATTGGGCGGCACGTGTTGATTATGATAATCAACCCGGTTGCCACCTGGCACATTTATTCAGTCATGCTGGTGAACCATGGAAAACCCAGTACTGGGTACGGCAGGTAAAGGAAGCCACCTTTGGTGATACAACGACAACGGTAGGGTATAGAGGTGACGAAGACCAGGGACAAATGGGTGGATTAAGTGTGTTAATGGCGGTTGGCCTGTTTGATGTACAAGGCCTGGCCGATGTGAATCCTACACTAGAAATCACTTCTCCCATATTTGATAAGATCACTTTTCACCTCCCGGGTAAAAAGACATTTGTAATACAAACCACATCGCCTGCAGAAAAGGATAACACATATATACAATCCGTTATGTTGAACGGAAAGCCATTGAACAATTTTGAATTTCCTTTTAGTGCGTTTGCAAATGGAGGTTCAATCAAGATAAATCTCGGTCCGCAACCAAATAAAACATGGGGGACAAATATTCTTGATAAAGGGTCCGTTCGAAGCAGCAACTAATTTTTCATGATCAACAAGGAGGCCATATGAATCGATTGCTATTTTTCTTATTGTGTACATTAATATTGTCGAATGCAAATGGGCAGATATATATAACTCCCACCGATGCCGATACAGTACGACAAGTCAGCCTTTCCAATCTTACAAAGGATAGACATACAATGATCGCGTTGGTATTTGGTCAGTCAAATGCCGGTAATTATGGGAAAAGTGAGTATACGTTGCACAATGGTTCTGTATTCAATTATTATGGAGGGAAATTGTATGCTGCGAAAGATCCATTGATTGGGACAACAGGTACAGGCGTAAGTGTATGGACTCGCGTTGCTGATATGGTAATTGATAGCGGTCTTTACAACAAAGTCATCCTTATTCCGATTGCTGTTGGTGGTTCTGCTATCAGCCGATGGGCAAGTGGTGACTGCTCAATAAAATTACAAGAAACACTAAGGCTATTAGATAGCCAACATATAAAACTCACTCATGTGTTCTGGCACCAGGGCGAAACTGATAATCTTTTAAATACAGCAAAGGAAACATACAAGAAGACACTTGATACGATTTTAAATAGTCTTCATACTCATCATCAGGATGCTGAAATGTACGTGTCAATTGCTTCTTATCATCCAGGTGCCATTGCCAAACCATTGGGAGTGGATCGTGTAATAAGAACGGCACAAATGGAATTTATAAATGAGCAAAAGGGAGTGTTGTTGGGACCAGATACAGATCTGCTCATTCATGCCATTCACCGGCATGATGGTGTACATTTTTCCGATTTTGGGCTCACCGCTTTTGCCAGGTTGTGGTTCAAAGCCTTGGTGGAGAAGAGAGAGCTAGCTAAAGATGATTTTCAGCTGTCAAATAAATAAATTAATATGATATGAGAATTTATTTCTTGTTATTGGTTATTCTTTTTACAGGGGGTAAAGATGCGTTCGTTACAGTTAATGGTCGTCATGGCACCATGCCAACGACTTATAATAATGAACCAACCTTCAGCAACTCCGATAGCCCTTTGTAGCAGATAATATACATAAAAAAGGCCCCGCCAAAAAGCAGGGCCGAAAAGATCATGCAAATGCGAAAGGCGATCAATCCCAACCGCCGCACCGTAGCCAGGTAATCCAATCCCTTCAGGCTGAGATATGTATAGGATTTTAAAAGTTGTTAACCCCGGAGGAGGCCTTGCAGGAGCAACAACGATGATTGATATTGATTGCCATCCTCGAGACAATGATAGGGGAAGATTTCAATTTTTTTCATGACAATACCCACTTTGGTCGCGATTGCACCCATTTGCACCTGTTGGCACCTACTGACGCCCATGGCTACCCGTAAAAAATAGGTCAACCCAACCCAAAATGTATGTTAGCACCGGACAAACACATTTCCAATAACCCCTCACTTCCTAACCCCATTCTTCGTTCCTCATTCCAATCATACCTCATTCCCCCAGGATATTCCCACCATACTCCCACCATACTCCCATGATACTCCCAGGATAGTGCGTGAAAATGACAATTTCCTCATCGCCAAAGCCCTCCTCTGGCCTACTAGTCTATACACCGGTTAGTTGATTGTATGTGTCAAAATAACACAGGGAAAATCCCGGTAATTGTAAAAATATCATCAGTAGTAGTCAAAATAGTGGTAGTAGAATGAGTATAAAATGGTCAACTTTATAACTCAGTTTCGATGCTCCAAAAACAACCATGCTAAAATAGTTCTCTCATGTGGCAATCATAGCTTGATTAATTTCGTAGGGGCTTTCTAGCCCCTACTCGTTTTATTAACTACATGCATATCCATTAAAAAAAGCCCCGGTACTTTAAAAGTTATTATGACTAGATGAGCTTGGCTCTTATATTTGAATTGAATAAGGTTACTTTCCTCTGTGCTGCAAATAAAACATCAACATTGGTCAAATTAGAAAAGGTCTGAACAAAAACTCTCTTGTACTTTTAGCCTCCCAAAAATGTATTGATATGATAAAGAATCCCCATGGTAAGTTGTCCCTGCTGTCCTTTCTTTTACTGTTGATAACCCATGTGGGGCTTTGCCAGAACTTTACCAAAACCAATACAGGTATTAAAACGAGCGTGGATGGTTTAACAGTTGAAGTGCAGTTTTTCAATTCCCGGATTGTCCGGGTAATCAAAGCACCCGAAGGTACTTCCTTTAATAAGCAAAGTCTTTCGGTCATTAAAACGCCAGCCGCCACTCCTTTGCAAATTCAGCAGCAGGGAAATGCCGTTCTGCTGAAGAGTGAAGCCCTGCAAGTAGCACTTGATCTGCAGACAGGTAAAGTTGCTTTCAGTAACCTCAATGGCGGTCTGCTCTTTACTGAAAAAGATTATGGCTCACAGTTCACTGCCATTAAAGATGTCAACAAGAATACCTACAGTGTTCGCCAGGCCTTCCGGTTGGACAAAGACGAGGTTATCTATGGGCTTGGTCAACAGCAAAACGGTAAAATGAACCAGCGCGGCCAAAAGGTGTTCCTGCGCCAGGATAACACGAAGGTTTGCATTCCCTTCTTTCAATCAGTAAAAGGATATGGCGTGTTTTGGGATAACTATGCACCTACCACCTTTTTAGATAATCCCCATGAAACTTCTTTTGATTCGGAAGTAGGGGATGGCTCCGACTATTATTTCCTGTATGGTGGCAGTGCTGATGGCGTGATTGCCCAAATGCGTGATTTAACAGGACAGGCACCCCTGATGCCACTCTGGGTGTATGGCTTCAACCAATCCAGGGAGCGCTATAGAACCCAATACGAGCTTTTGAATGTGGTAAAGAAATACCGAAGCCTGAAAGTACCCCTGGATGGCATCATCCAGGACTGGCAGTATTGGGGTAAAGACAGCAACTGGAATGCTATGAGTTTTGAACCCTCAACTTATCCCCGTCCAAAAGAACTGATCGATAGTGTGCACCAACTGAATGCTCATATCTTTTTTGTGGCATGGCCGGGCTTTGGTCCCAATACCCCTCAGTATAAAGAACTGAAGGAAAAAAAGATGCTGCTCAATTTTGAAACCTATCCTCCCAGGTTCATGTCCACGCCTTATGATGTTTACAACCCTATGGCTCGCGATATCTATTGGCGTTACTTGGACAAAGGCGTGTTCTCCTTAAATTCCGATGCATGGTGGTTGGATTCATCTGAGCCAGATCATTCAAACCTGAAAGAAAGCGACTTTGACCTGCCTACTTACCTCGGCACTTTTCGCAGTGTGCGCAATGCTTTCCCTTTGCAACATGTAGGTGGCGTATACGATCATCAGCGGCAGTCAACTTCTGATAAAAGGGTAATGATCCTTACCCGCTCAGCCTTTGCCGGCCAGCAGCGCTATGGTGCCAACACCTGGAGTGGTGATGTGCATTCCAACTGGGAGACACTTCGCAAACAGGTACCTGCAGGTTTGAACTTTTCTTTGTGCGGTATTCCCTATTGGAACACTGATATTGGGGGCTTCATTGGAGAAGGTTTTCCGAAAGGAGCAAAGAATCCTGAATTCCAGGAACTCTATACCCGCTGGATGCAGTTTGCAACTTTTACCCCCATGATGCGTTCCCATGGAACAAGCATTCCCAGGGAAATCTACCAATTTGGTAATCGTGGTGAATGGCCATTTGATGTTCAGGAGAAATTCATCAATTTACGCTACCAGCTTTTACCCTATTTATACGCTACTGCATGGGATGTAACCAGTCATTCCGGTTCTATCATCCGTGCTTTGTATATGGATTTTGTAAATGACAAGAAGGTGTATGATATCGATAATGAGTACCTGTTTGGAAAGTCATTTTTAGTATCCCCTGTAACGGATAAAGGGACCACTACCCAATCTGTTTACCTGCCTGCCGGTGCTGTATGGTACGACTTCTGGACTGGCGAACGTACTGACGGCGGCAAAGCTGTGGATAAAGCAACACCAATCGACATCATTCCCTTATACGTGAAAGGCGGTTCTATTGTGCCCTGGGGGCCAAAGGTTCAGTATGCGGAAGAAAAGAAGTGGAATAACCTGGAGTTGCGCATTTATCCTGGTGCTGATGCTGCATTCACTTTGTATGAGGATGAAAACAATAACTACAATTACGAGCAAGGCAAATACGCTGAAATTACTTTTAACTGGAATGATCAGGCTCGTACATTAACCATCAAAGATCGTAAGGGCAGTTTTCCTGGCATGCTCAGTACAAGAAAATTCAATATAGTATTGGTGAACAATCAAAATTCAAAAACAATAACCTACAAAGGCAAAGAGGTTACAGCCAAATTCTAAGATCAGGAACATTGTAACGAAGCTGGTGGGGACAATTTACAATATAGTACTACAATATTAATCTGTACAATACTTTAATGGTAAAATAACACCTTTGGTTGGATCATAATTGATAAGTACAAAAACGCATATTTTCAGTTTCTGAATAGCTACAATAAAATCATGTTTCAACTAAAAATGACAAGAATAAAAAAAGCAGGTCTCATTGGTTTTTGCTTTTTACTAACCAGTATTTCTGCTTCAGCACAAAATAAAATTGATTTTTCACCCCTGAACGACCTGGTGAAAAGACAAATACCATCCTTATAAGGAAGGGTAATTTTTAAGCCTATAGAAAAACAAAATGGACAGGATGTATTCGAATTGGCTACAACAAAAGATAAATTGACAATCTCCGCGTCTTCCGTGCCATCTGCCGGGCAGGGGATCAATTGGTACCTGAAATATTATTGCCACCAAATGATGGCGCTTCAAAGTTCTAACCTCAAACCAATCAGGTCGCTGCCTCAGGTAAATGCACCGGAACGCCATGTAAGCCAGGCAGAATACCGTTATGCATTTAATTATTGCACCTTCAATTACTCGATGAGCTTCTGGAGATGGAAGGAGTGGGAGACTGCATTAGACTGGATGGCATTGAATGGGGTCACTACCTCACTGGCGATGGTTGGCATGGAACAGGTTTGGTACAATACATTGCAGCGTTTGGAATGTACACAAAAAGAAATTGACGATTTTATTCCCGGTCCTTCTTATACAGCCTGGTGGCTGATGGGTAATTGTCCACACTTTATTATGACCGCTGGAAAAAATACATAGATCATAAACAAGCTGAATTAGAGGGCAATTCAGAAGGTGCAAAAGCTATAGATTTTTATGCTATGGAAAAAGACTGGGCAAACAAGACCGGTGAGAAGTATGAGGAAAAAACAATTAAAGACTATGTTGGGCTTGCAAATGCTGTATATAAAAAAGCTATTTCTTTAACAGACTAAATTAAGCTCATGGTTCCCCGTACTTGTGATTTCATGGAGTGAATGTATATAGGAAGAAATATTAACAAACATTTGTGCGGTGTGCAAAAATAGCATCAACTCCGGTCAATTTTGATGTTGTCTTAAGGGCGTCCTTCCCATATTTTAGCCCCAAAATGATTTCATGATAAAGAAAATATATGGCAGAATGGCGTTGCCATTCTGCCTGTTTGTTTTTGGAGCAATGGTGCAGGATGCAGATGCCCAGGTGCAGTTGAAAACAAAGCAATGGGGCATGCAACTCGATGCTTCTGGTAAACTGGCCAGTATGAAAAGCTTAAAACTGCAGAAAGAATTTCTGGTCGCAGAAAAGGCAACTGCATTATTGAGTATTAAAAAGAATGGACAGTTGCTGGCGCCCCAGCGTTGTGTATGGAATGCGAAAACTTCGGAAATCCAGTTGTCTTATCCGCAGGTAGGAGAGGAAGCTACGATCAAAGTAAAGCAGAATGATCAATACATCACTTTTGAATTGATGAAACTGACCCATGCAGACCAGGTTGATTGGGTGCAATGGGGCCCATTCCCTACCAATATCGCTGATACGGTTGGCGAAGTAGTAGGCGTGGTGCGTAATGCCAATTTTGCCATTGGCATCCAGGCGCTGAATGTGAAAACCCTGGGCGGCAGTCCTGAGGTGGAAAGCGATATCCAACCATCTTATGATGTGTTTACGAATGGAAACACAGTGGATATAAACAAAGATGACCTGAACAAGCAATTGTTCCGGGGCGATGTGGCCAAAATAATGCCTTATGGCAGCCTCTTACAGGCATATACCCGCAATCGTAATAAAGACCGTATAATTGATAACTGGAGCCATCCCCGCTACCTGGCACCTGCGTTTCCCCAGGACGGAGGAGTGATCGGCAGTAAGCTGGCCATGTTTGGTGTGGCTACTTCCGGGGTATTATCCACCATTTCTACTATTGAGCAAAAAGAGAACCTGCCGCATCCCATGTTGGATGGCGTATGGGCCAAAGAAGCCCGTCATGCATCCGAATCATACCTGATCATGGATTTCGGAGAAAGTAACTTACAGGAAGCACTTGACCTGACACGCCAGGCCGGGCTTCGTTACCTCTACCATGGTGGCCCGTTTGATACCTGGGGGCATTTTAAGTTGAATAGCAAGGAGTTTCCAAACAACTGGGCCAGTTTAAAAGACTGCGTGGATAAAGCCAAAGCTCAGAATATGCGCCTGGGTCTCCACACGCTTTCCAACTTTATTACAACCAACGATCCTTATGTAACCCCTGTGCCCGATGCCCGCCTGGCAAAAGTGGGATATTCCCAATTAGTCAATAACATTGGCGTAGATACAAAAGAGATCGAGATCAAAGAACCTGGATTTTTCAACCAGTATCAAAATAATACACTCAAAGCAGTCGTAGTTGGAAATGAGATCATTCGTTATAGCAAGGTTTCAGACGTTGCACCCTGGAAACTATTAGATTGTCAAAGAGGTGCCTTTAATACAAAAGCAACATCTCACAATGCCAACGACAGCATCGGCAAACTGATGGATCATGGTTATAAGGTCTTCCTGGGTAACTATGAACTGGACCAGGAAATGGCTAAAACGATCGCTCGTTTGTTTAACGAAACCGGCTTGATGCAAATTTCTTTCGATGGACTCGAAGGCTGCTGGAGTGAGGGTATGGGCGATTATGGCAAACAATTATTTACCAAAACCTGGTTCGATAACCTCAAGCCTGAATTGAAAGGCAAAGTGATCAACGATGCCAGCAATCCTGGACACTTCTTTTGGCACATCTACACCCGTATGAATTGGGGCGAGCCCTGGTATGCTAGTTTCCGTGAAAGCCAGTTGCAGTTGCGCTTGAAAAACCAGCATTTTTATCGTCGCAACCTGATGCCTTCCATGTTGGGATGGTTTAGCCTGAAAGCCGAAACTACGCTGGAAGATATTGAATGGATGCTGGCAAGAGGTGCTGGTTTTGATGCAGGCTTTGGATTGTCTACCAGTATCGAAACACTAAAGAAACATGGTCGTAAAGATGAGATCCTGGCCACGATCAAACTGTGGGAAAAAGCAAGACAAGCTAATTTGTTTACTGCTGCTCAAAAACAACGCATGCAGGATACTAAAAATGAATTCCACCTGCAAACCACTGCTGATGGCGCTTATCAGTTAGTACCGGTATATAATACCTTCCTGGTGCACGAGCAAAAGATAAAACAGCCCGGTGAACCTGTATTCTCAACTTTCCAGTTCAATAATCCTGCGGCTGCACAGCCAATGGCTTTTATCATGACAATGGCGCCCAAAAAAGATAGCGACCCGGATGTGTCTTTCGATAATCCTTCTATAGCTATCAACCAGCAGGATGCATTGGTGTTACCTGTTAGTTTGAAGCGCAACCAGTTTTTGTATTGTGATGGTAAGACCGTAAAACTGTACAACAAGCAATGGCAACTGTTGCAAACAATAACATTAAGCAAACCCTTGCCACAGTTTGCAAACGGCAACAACGACATCATTTTCGATGGGAAATACTCCGGTGAAAATGGCGCAGATATAAAAATTGAATTACGTGCCAAAGGAACGCCCGAACTGTTGCAAACTTCAAGCGGCAAACTGGCTTTTAATTAAGTGATGAAGTTCTCCATTTATAATGCAGGTTTATTGTTAATTTCTAAGGGGCTTTTCCAGGCTCCTTATTTCTTGATTTAATAAGAGGCTAATATGCCATCAGTATTGATCACAATAGCATCTGTTTGAAAACAATCATTCTTGTTACTTTATGTGCATACTCGTATGAAAAAATTAAAATTGACATTTCTATTGGCCTTCCCTGTTCTGTTACAAGCACAGATCAGTGCTGTTGATGCAGGGAAAGGTGCAGTAAATAATACTGTTACGGATATCGTGGTGGCCTTTAAAATGCATGTTGATATAGGCTATACAGACTGGGCCGAGGCAGTGCTTCAGAAATACTCCGGCCCTATGCTGGATAAAACTCTAGCTTTTATTGACCAAACGGCTTCTCTGCCTAAGAATGAACAGTTTGTATGGACAATTCCTGCATGGCCTTTGCAATACATGCTTGATAATTGTTCTCCTCAAAATAAAGGGCGGCTGGAAAAAGCCATTAAAGAAAAACGGATCGTTCCTCATGCCTTGCCATTTACTTTGGAAACTGAGTCAAGCGACTTGGAAAATCTCACCCGTGGATTGTCGTTTGCAAATAATATCAACCGCCGCTATGGATTAAAACCTGCGCGTGATGCCAAGTTCACCGATGTGCCCGAGCATTCATGGGTCATCCCGACTTTATTAAAAAACGCAGGTGTGGATATTTTACATATCGGTTGTAATCCCGGTTCAACTTCACCCGATGTGCCAACCTTGTTTTGGTGGCAGGGGCCTGATGGTTCAAAACTGCTCACCTTTTATTGGGCGCAGTATTATGGCTCCGGAATTTTACCGCCTAAAGACTGGCCCCACAAAACATGGCTGGCTATGATTCATACGCATGAAAACACAGGAGCCCCCGATCCTAAAGAGGTAGCAGCCTTATTAAAAGAGGCAAAAGAGAAAATGCCCAATGCACGCATACACATCGGAAGGATTTCTGATTTTTATGATTTGTTGATGAAGGAAAATCCAAAATTACCGGTCGTAAAAGGCGATATGCCGGATACTTGGATTCATGGCTTTATGTCTATGCCGGAGGAAGTGAAAACAAACAAAGTTTTTCAACGTGAAACTTATGTGACCGAGCAGTTGAATACGCACATGAATTTATGGAAAGGCAAAGACGTTTCAATTGACAAATACGTGAATAAGGCGACAGAAAATATGTTACTGTTTGATGAACATACTTTTGGCGGAGCTATTTCGCATGGGCATCAACTATTCTGGAAATATGGAGATGAATTTAAAATTAACAGGGCCGCAGGCAATTATTATTTCCTGGAAAAATCATGGGAAGAAAAATCAGCCTACACAAAAGAAGCTGAGAAAACTATATGGCCATTAAAACGGAACCTCCTTTTCGAGTTAGTGAAATCTGTGAAAGATAAAACATCGCATGTCACCGTTTACAATCCCCTGCCATGGGCAAGAAGTGGGCGTGTATCCCTGTTTCAAAGCTATTATGAAAATCCGTCACATCCTGTACCGCCCATTACAGCCCTGAAGGATATCGAAACAGGAAAGATCATCCCTGTCCATCAGGATCATAACCTGCTTTCTTTTGATGCGATGGATGTTCCGGCAGGCGGATATAAAACTTTTGTGGTTTCCAATGATGATGGAGCTATTGCTTCATCGCTTTCCGCTAACGAGCAGAACAATGTATTGGAGAATAAATATTTTAAATTGATCATCAATCCATCCACGGGAACATTGCAGTCAGTCTTTGACAAGCAAAACAATCGGGAACTGGTGGATGCTAAGAGTAAATATTCTTTTGGTGAATATGTGTATGAACAACTGGGACAGGAACAAATAGAGGCATACAACAAAAACTATATAAAGCCGGGCAGTGAGGATTGGGCAGGCCAGGAGTTTATCAGGTTAAAGAGCCAGGTGCCTAACCAGCAACATATTAGATTCACCGGGAAATGCGATAAAATAGATTGGCTCAAAAATAAAAGCTTGGTACGCGCCACAGCAATGTGTCAGTTAAATGATAGCAGTGCGCAGCGTTACCTGGTGAGTTATACGCTTTACGAAAATCAACCTTATATTGAAATTACAGTAGGACTGGACGGAAAGAAACCTGTACCCAATCCTGAAGCAGGCTGGGTGGCTTTCCCGTTTGCTTTAAACAAACCGGAATACCGGCTGTTGCGCACAGGCGGTATTGTAGACCCGCAAAAAGATTTGGTGAACAAAACCAATCACGACTTTTATTTTCTCAACACAGCAATGGCAATGTATGATAAGGCAGGTGGCATTGGATTGAACTGTCCACATACACCAGGCGTAAGTATTGACCAGCCGGGAATTGGGGTTTATTCCAAAACAAGAACACTTTCAACTGGCACTGTGTTTTCTAATTTGTATAACAATGCCTGGGGTACCAATTTTACAGAATGGGTGGAGGGATCGCACGCGGCTAAATTTTACATCTGGAGTTATAAAAATTATGATGCGGAGTCTACCTTCATTACCCCTGCGGAAGAAACACGTACACCTTTGAGCGCAGCGTTTTATGCACCGAATGGACTGGCGTTTTCATATAATTATGAAACCACCGGTGAGTTGCCTAATTCCCAAAGCGGACTTACACTGGATCGTAAGGGTATTATAGTTACTTCATTCAACAAACAAGGCAATGAAGGGATGATTCGTTTTTGGGAAGAAGCAGGCCGTTCGGGGAAATGTACCGTAACACTCCCTGGAAATGCCTCATTCAAAAAAGCTTACCTCTGTAATTTACGAGGTGAACAATTGGATGAAAACGGAATTACGATTTCCAATAATTCTTTTGCATTTGAAATTGGCGCTAACCAGCCACGGACATTTATCTTGAAATAGATGATTGGGAAACTACATTGTTCTCTCATATAATTTAAACACACAAGGGGCTTTTCTAAGCCCCTTATTTATTTTATTTATAATGCAATGCAAAAATAACATCAGTAATTGTCAAAATAGCATCTGTTTTCCAGCGATCATGTCCGTTATTTCGTGATTTTACGACGATTGCTTTTTTAGTTATGAATGATTTGGACGAACAACTAAAGATCACTGATGTGGCCAAAGGCTGTGCAGAAGCGTCTAAACAATTATATCAGCTGCACAGGAATAAAGTGTATTACGTTTCTCTCAAGTTGCTGAAGTCAGAAGCGATGGCAGAAGATGTGCTGCAGGAAATTTTCTTGAAATTATGGTTGAATAAAGAAACACTGCCCGGAATCAATAACTTTTCAGCTTACCTTAATACTCTGCTCCACAATCAAATTTACAATATGCTGCGTAAGCAGGCCAACGCTGAAAAATACCTTAAGGAAGCAACACTGCAACCAGCTTTCAGCAACCACACCCAGGATGTAGTGCAATGGCAGGAAACAAAAAAAACATTGCAGGAAGCAATCGCCCGGCTGTCTCCGCAGCAAAAGAAAGCATTTGAGTTAAGTCGTTTAGAAGGATTGACACACAACGAAATCGCATCACAAATGAAGATTTCAAAAGAAACAGTGAAAAAGTATATTATGGATGCATCAGCTTCGGTTAAAAACTATTTATACACCAAATGTGATATGCATGTGGAACTATGCCTGTTTTTGTTGGTGCTCTTTTCAAAAAAAAATATTTTGATCCAATACCACCAATGTTAAGAATTACTAAAATAAAATCATGAAAATGAAAATGAAAATAGAAAGGTTCATTGTTTTTTTCTTTTTACTGACCTGCATTTCTGCTTCAGCACAAAACAAAGCAACAGTTACCAAATCCCAATACAAAGAATATCATGTTTCGGTCAATGGAAGTGATAGTAATGATGGCTCATTAGCTAGTCCATTGAAAACGATTACGGCTGCTTCAAACCTGGCAATGCCAGGCGATCTGGTTACTGTTCATGCCGGTATTTA
>NZ_JAOTIF010000004.1 GCF_025628885.1 Paraflavisolibacter caeni
GAGCGGGTCGAAGACAAGGTCTATACCGACAAGACGGCCTCCATTTCGGGGGTGCAGTACCGCTACACCAACTCGGTACCCATTATTGTGGGGGCCAAGTATTACCCCCATACCAATAATGACATGCTGATGCCCTATGTGGGGGCGGGCCTGGGCACGACTTATACCAACCGGGCTACCGACTTTGGGTTGTATCGCATCACCACCAACACCTGGCAGTTTTGCCTGCGGCCGGAGTTGGGGGTAAGGATCAAGGGGCCCTCGGGTATGGATTTGATGGTGGGGGGCAAGTATTATGCGAATTTCAACAATGATGAACTGGATGGGCAGTCCTTTTTGAGCCTTAATGTGGGCTTTATCTTCCACACCGGCCACTGAGGCTGAGGAAGGCGCCTGTCCTTCAAATAGATTCAGGGTGTAATGACAGATAAGCAAATGGCGAGTACAAAGGCCGTGTATGTCTATACATGGCCTTCTTTATTGCCCTACATTATTGATGAATCATCAATTGGCAAGTCTGCCCTGTTCTTCTTCTGATGCGGTTTTACGCTCTCTCTTGGCCGCTAATTTTTGATCACCGAAATTATGAGTGTAGGTTAGTCTGAAATTTCTATTCCAGAATTGAAGCTCACCCCGCACCACCAGGTTTTGCTCTGGTAAATTGGCACTGGGTTTAAATACGGGTGCTCCTGTTATACTATTAAGAGCAAACTTTAAATTGTCCTTGTTATCATTGAACTTTTTCTGAATCCCAAAATCAAAAATTTCAAATGACTTTACTTTATAAATCCCAAAAACGCCTGCTGATTGATAAAATCCCCTCAGTTCTATAAAAAAGTTCTTGGGTAATGTAAAGTTTTGAATAGAACTTATATTGAAACCTTTTTGCCTGATTTGAAATGGCTCGCTTTTATAAACCCCATTCAGTTGTTGAAAGGTTCCAATAATGTTGTTTTGCATATTCCACCATTTGTTGATGGTAATTGGTAATGAAAAAGTCAAAGCAAGAGTTTGTTTATTTCTCTGGTTTTCAGCGGCAAGGGTTTGTTTATTGCTGATAGAATCTATTTTAGGAGTAAAATTGGTAATGGGCCTTGACTCATAAGTGTATGCAATAGAAAAGATCCACTTTTTAAGAAGATAATCGAATTTCAAAGCATCTGAAATAGCAGGTTGTAATGCTGGATTCCCTGAAAAAAAAGTATTGGGATCAACAAAAAGTACAAAAGGCGCTAGGTTCCAGAAGGAAGGCCTTGTAATTCTTCGGCTGTATGAAAAATTAAGCGCGTTTTTATCATCTAACTTTTGTGATAGGAAGAAACTGGGAAATAATTTTCCATAATGCCTGTCTACAATATCTTTTTCAGTAGCAGAGTTTAGGTTGGAATTAGTATACTCATAACGCAAGCCGATCTTTGCATTTGTTTTATCACTCAAACTCACACTGAACGTAGTATATGCTGCACTTATATTTTCTTTTAAATCGTAGATAGCGGTTAGGCTTTCGTCTTTAACCCAGTTATTATCTACAGTTTTCTCAACATTCACATCATTGGTGAATTTAGAAAATGTACCTTTTATACCAGCATCCATGCTTATTTTCTTGCTCCATTTCTTTGTATAGTCTGCAGTACCTACCCAGAACCTTAAAGGCGTATATTTATCACTCTTTGCCTTTTCTGTAAATAAATAATTCCATAATTCATCAAAATACGTATTTACATAATCTGATGGATTCCGGTCTTTGGTATATATGTAATCAAGATTGACAGTAAATTTATCGTCTGCATTGATGCTATGCTGTACATTCATGTTAGCCGTATAGTTCTGTAGTGGATGGGACTCTATATTTGCAATTTGAATAATCGTATCCAACTTTTGATTTAACGATATATAACTGTTGTTATCTGATTCCACATACCATTTATTATAGTTTCCAGTAATTAAGCCACCAATTACCGTTTTCTTGGAAGCATAATAATCCAGTCCAATCCTGCCATTGACATTTGATATTTTAGCTTCCCGGTCTGTTGTTATTTTACTTTCAATGATATTGCCACTATTGGAAACTTTACGGTAGAAATCCATACTTTGTACAATATTGCTGACCGCAGCAGAGCCATCGCCATATAAGTTCCATTTGGCTTTCCGGTGATTGAAGTTGATGCTGCCGGAAGATAACAATCCTTTACCATAGCCTCCCATCAACGTATATGTGCCATTAGTGCCGAATTGTGTATTGGTCTTCAATACAATATTGATGTAGCCCGCATTGCCTTCTGCATCAAAATTGGCAGGTGGTGTGGTGATCAGTTCAATCTTTTCAATATTACTCGACGACATACCAGCCAGCATTTGTACAATAGTGGCCATAGGCATGCGGCTGATCCTTCCATTGATCATGAACACGACTCCATCCTTACCGTTAAGGGAAATGGAATTATTTTGGTAATCAACAATCACACCCGGGGAACGGGCCAGGACATCTAATGCGGTGCTGCCTGATGAGGTAATGCTTGCAGCAACGTTGATCACCATCCGATCCATCTTTTGTTCGTATAAAGGCACTTTTGTAGAAACCGTTACTCCTGAAAGTTGCACTTCTTTTTCTGTTAATTTTAAAGCAGTTACATTGAACTCAGTTTTTGTGCTTTCTATTGTAAAATGAGGCGTGTACACTTGTTTATAACCTGAAAAGGTTGAGGAGATCAGGTACACACCAGGTTTGATATTATCAAAAGAGTAACGACCGTTTTTTGGAGTGATAAATCCCTTAACAAGGGATGAATCTTTGGAGTTGAGCAATAAAACACTGGCATTGAATATGGGTAGTCCATTCCCATCAATTACTTGTCCATTAATTTTCGTCTGGGCAAACCCGTTGATGAATAATAAATGAAGCAGCAGCAATAAACAAGTGCACCTGGCTCTTGTATGATCGGCAGTGGTTTGTTGCATATCCGTATCATTTTAAATTGTGGTAATGCTATTGACACAACCACAAAAACTCCATAAAGCACAAGGTATATGCAATTTTTACAGGAAAGGATTACTTTAAATTTACAAACATTTAGTATGCTGCCAATGTTATTTGTGATGGACGGGCAAGGTTCAGAATCTGATTTAACCCTTCATTATTCTATTTGTTTGTAAGTGGAATAATGTATAAACAAGAGCCTGTTTAATTACAAAGAATTCATACTTCAAACTTTTGCCCATGTAACTAAGCTTTAATGACAAGCGCCTATTAAGCATTGTTGTACACTTTCAATACGGTTTCCCTTAATGGTGAAGCTGCATCTAAGCATGTAAATTCCAATATTTATGACTTGACCCCACCATAACACAGGTATTTGATCTCCATAAAATAATCCATTCCATATTTTGATCCTTCTCTTCCAAAGCCGGATTCCTTCATTCCTCCGAACGGTGCCACTTCTGTAGAAATAATACCTTCATTGATGCCCACCATACCGTATTCTAAAGCTTCTGCCACGCGCCAGCAGCGGTTGACATCCTTGCTGTAGAAATAGGAGGCAAGACCATATTCTGTATCATTGGCCATCTGGATCGCTTCTTCTTCTGTATGAAAACGGAAAATAGGAGCCACAGGGCCGAACACTTCTTCACGTGCTATGATCATTTCCTGGGTAGCGTTGGCAAGCACTGTTGGTTGAAAGAACAATCCTCCTGTACCTTTTCCACCGGTAGTGATGATGGCACCCTTATCTACTGCATCCTTGATAAACTCTTTTACTTTATTCAACCCTTTTTCATTGATCAACGGCCCAACCTGTACATCCTTGTCAAGCACATTACCTGACTTTAAGCCCTGTACAGCTTGTGTAAACTTATCGACAAACTCATCATATACCTTGTCCTGTACCAGTATCCGGTTCACGCATACGCAAGTCTGTCCGTTATGACGATACTTCGATATCAGTGCACCTTTTACAGCCGCATCAATATCTGCGTCATCAAATACAATGAAAGGCGCATTCCCACCTAACTCAAGGGAAAGTTTCTTTAATGTTGGAGCCGATTGGCTCATTAATATTTTTCCTACAGGTGTAGAACCTGTAAAAGAAAGTTTACGGACTTTTTTGTTTTCACAAAATTCTTTACCGACTTCGCTGCTGTTCGTAGAGGTTACTGTATTATAAACACCAGGAGGAAATCCTGCATTTTCTGCCAGGTAAGATATAGCCAATCCTGTAAGTGGTGTTTCAGAAGGTGGTTTCACGATAACAGGACTGCCTGCCGCCAGGGCGGGACCAACCTTACGCGTGATCATTGCCAAAGGAAAGTTCCAGGGAGTAATCGCTGCAGCCACACCCACCGATTGTTTGATCACCACAAGGCGCCTGTCTCTTGTATGTTGGGGGATAACGTCTCCATAAGCCCGTTTGGCCTCTTCTGCAAACCATTCAATAAAAGAAGCACCATATGTCACCTCTCCCAGGCTTTCTGTCATCACTTTCCCTGATTCAATTGTCATAAGGTAAGCAAGTTCATCCTTATTTTCCATCATCAGGTTAAACCAGTTGCGCATGATACCTGCCCGCTCCTTGCCCGTCATATCTCTATAAGCCGGCCAGGCAGCATCAGCTGCATCAATGGCCTTCTGTACATCACTGCGGTCCATATCAGGTATCGCCGCAATGATCTCGCCTGTTGCCGGGTTAGTAACATCAAAAGTTTTCCCACTAGCTGCACCAACCCACTTGCCGTTAATATATGCCTGTGTTTTTAGAAGACCTTTTAATTCCATAGTTTTAAAATTACATCTTCACCTTCAATTGCAAAAAAAGCATCACTATATGTCAAAATTGTAGTTGTTTGTAACTGGCATAAAAATAACCTTTCGCTAAGAATAAACATATGAAAAGAAATTTAATTGCTCTTGCATTATTAGCGCCCTGCGCCTTGATTGCTCAACAAAAAGAATTCTCCATTAAAGGGAAAATAGGAAAGGTAAATGCACCAGCGACGGCATACCTTACCTATCGCCAGGCAAATAGCAGTGTTACAGATTCTTCGGCTGTTACCAACGGTGTATTTGAATTCAAGGGTGCTATTGATGAACCGGTACAAGGAGTGATTACTTTAAATTACCTGGGGACCGGAACCAAAGGAAAGCTTGTGCATAGGCGGCCTTTTTACCTGGAAGCCACCCGTATCAAAATAAATAGTAAAGACTCGCTCACCACTGCTAAGATATCTGGTAAGATCAATGTCGATAATGAAAAGCTTACACAGGCATTAAAACCTTCCTCAGACAAGATGGCCGCCTTCATGGCTGATTATTTCGCCCTGCCACCCGATAAGCAGAAGGACTCATCAGTAAGAGCTGTATTGGACAAGAAGTATAACGCTATTGATGAAGAGCAGAAAGCAGCTTATGTAGGTTTTATTAAATCACATCCGAACACAATCGTCAGTTTGGATGCCTTAAAAAGGTTTGGTGGAGCAACTCCGGATATTGCAGTCGTTGCTCCTTTATTTGAGTCTTTCTCAGAGTCTGTGAAAAACAGTACTGCAGGAAAAGAATATGCAGTACTGCTTGATAAATTGAACGCCACTTCAATTGGCTCGATGGCTCCTGAATTTACGCAGAATGATCCTTCTGGAAATATGGTAAAATTATCCAGCTTCCGGGGCAAATACTTGCTGGTGGACTTTTGGGCATCGTGGTGCGGTCCTTGCAGGGTTGAAAATCCCAATGTCGTTAAAGCCTATGCGAAGTATCATGAAAAGGGATTTGAAATTTTGGGTGTTTCCCTCGACAATGAGAAGGGAAAAGAGAATTGGATAAAAGCCATTGAGAAGGATGGGTTAAAATGGCCGCAGGTTTCTGATTTGAAATACTGGAACAATGAAGTTGCGCAGCTTTATGCCATTAGATCCATTCCTCAAAATTTTCTGTTGGATCCAACCGGTAAAATCATTGCGAAGAACCTAAGAGGTGAAGCATTGGAAAAGAAACTGGCCGAGTTATTTCAGTTGTAGCATTCCATCTGTATGATATCATATTAATGTGCAGCCTTTACTTAATCACCATTAAATTTTAGTTTAAATGGACCTTAATAGAATTAAAGCTATTCCTGTTATATTATTGGGAATGGCTTGTAGTCCTTTTATGTTGCATGCTCAGGGTATTGAGTTTATGCATGACCTGGATGCCGCGCTGGTAAAAGCAAAAGCGGAAAATAAGATTGTGTTTATAGATTTTTATACTTCCTGGTGTGGTCCGTGTAAGACCATGTCTAATGAAGTATTTCCTTTGGAAAAAGTAGGCAGCTTTTACAACAAGCAATTCATTAGCTGTAAGGTTCAGTGTGATGATAATGGAGTAGGGGTAGAGCTTGGAAAGAAATATCAGGTCAACGCTTATCCTACGTTGATGTATCTTGATAAAAACGGAGAGCTCCTTCATTCTGCTGCAGGGTCTTCTTCAGCCGAACAATTTATAGAATTGGGTAAAATTGCACTGAATCCTGATCGCAACCTGTTTTCACTGATTAAAGAATGGAACGCCGGAAATAGGCAAGAGGAATTTGTCTCCAAATATTTCAAGGCATTGAAAACAGCTTACCGGGGCGAAAAACTAAATAATGATTTTGCTATTTACTTCAATGATCTGACAGATAAAGACAAATCTAAAAAAAGTACGTTCGAATTGACTCAATATGTAAAGCCAGTGCCTTTCTCACCGGTATTTACCTATATCGAGGAAAACCGGAAGAAATATGACAAGTCCGTTGGCCGCGCGCAAATCGATAAATATATAGCCGATTCCTATCTGTGGTACCTGAAGAACATGATCCAGCCAAAGAATCTGAAAGAATATTACAGCGCAAAGGCCAGGTTTAAAGCTAAAAACTATCCCTTTTACGAAGAGTTTGATATGTTTTATAGTGCCTTTGAGGTCATGGACAGCACTGGCCATATTGACGTCAACGAATACATGAAACGAGGGGATGCTTTTTTGAAAAAATACGGTAAGAACAATGATAGTTATACCATTGCACTAACAAGCTTGTTGGGCAACTGTGTCGGCAAAGCTGACGAGGGAGTGGCAGGAATCAAATGGATGGAAGACCTTTTACAAAGAAAACGTGATCCTAAGTATCTGGATACTTATTTTTATATACTTTGGAGAAATTTCCACTTTGACCAGGCCCTTGAAATTGCAAAAGAGATACGAGCCAATGCCATCAGTACCAATCAATCAACCAAAACGATCGATTCACAGGTCGCTATGATTCAGGAATACAGGGAAAAACTGGCAAAAAGAGCAGCGGAAAATAAAAGTAAATAAAATACAAATAGAAGATATGTTACAACGTTTTTGCCTGCTATGTGTTCTGATGCTCTGTTTTAATATCCACAATGCTTTGGCTCAATCACCCGTTATGGATCATGTAATAACACATAACCGGGTAACCATAGTTACCGATCCTTCAAAAGGTGAAAATTCTTACAAACAATGGGGTGTTTTTCCAAAGGATAGTAAAAAGATTCGCTCCGTAAAGATGCTGTTGACATTGGGTTCACCGGATTCAATTCCTACTGCACATTGGGACTATTGCGATAATATCAATATTAGAAGAGTCAAAAGTAAAGACAGTGCAGACAAGCATATAGAAATTGGAAGAATGTTAACGCCTTATGGAAGTATTTACCGTAAAGGATGGCAATGGCAATGGGAAGTAGATGTTACTGATTTTAAGTCTTTATTACAAGATAGTGTAGAAATAGAATATTTACATACCGGCTACGAACCTGTATCGGTTGGATGGGCTTTAACCCTTGATTTTGCCATTACTTACGGACCTGAAATTGTAAAGCCGATGGGTATGATTCCTTTGTGGAATGATAAATATAAATATGGCGATGACAAACAGCCCATCACCGCTTCTTTATTACCTGTTCAATATACTGTTCCCCAAGGCGCTGCTATCAATCGTATCAGGATTCAGCATACCGGGCACGGTGCCGATCAACCTCGCCAGTGTAGCGAATTTTGCACTCGCTGGCGCAAGATAATGATCGATCAAAATGTGGTAGACCAAAGGAATCTCTGGAAAGATTGCAGCGTAAATCCTTTATATCCTCAAGGGGGTACATGGATTTACAGCAGGGCATACTGGTGCCCCGGCGATTTGCAACAGCCCGATGTTATTGATGTTCCCATTCAGGCAGGAAAACATGAAGCATCTGTTTTTATGCAACCCTATACGGCAACGGGAAATATCCAGGCTTATGAACATATAGGCTCTTATCTGTTTTTTTATGCTGCTCCTCAACAGAAATATGATGCTGCGATAGAAGAAATTTGGGCACCTACTAATAAACAGCAATATGCCAGGTTAAACCCCGCAATAGACCAAGCAAAAATCCTGGTTCGTAATGTAGGCAGCAATAATTTGACTTCATTGCAGATTGAGTACGGAACAGTTGGTTTTGCAAAAAAACGTTATATCTGGAAAGGTAATTTAACTTTTAATCAAACTGCATTGGTTGTATTACCCGGAGAAATTTATGCCAGGCCCGGAGAGAATAAATTTTCAGTTACCATCAGCAAACCTAATGGTAAAGCAGATGCATGGACTGGCGACAACAGTATGACCAGCAGTTTTATGGCACCAAAACAATTCCCGCAACAAATGATTGTGCAATATAAAACCAATAATAACCCGCAGGACAATACGATTTTGTTGATAAATGCTTCCGGCGATACATTGTTTAAAAAACTGCCAGCTGATGTAAAACCCAGTACAATTTATGCAGACACTTTACAATTAAAAGAAGGAAAATATGCGTTGATTTTACAGGATACTGCTGGTGATGGCTTACAGTTTTGGGCCAATCCGCGACAAGGCGATGGCTATTTAAGGTTAACTGATATGAATGGAAATTTAGTACACATAGTAGAAAGCGATTGTGGCAAAGGCGAAACAACTTTCATAGATGCATCCGCTCAATATAAATTAGATACCAGCAAAATCGTCGGAGCATTTTCTATGTATCCAAGACGTACAAGAGACAAGATTGATTTGGATGTTCTGTTAAGTAAAGCTGCAAAGCTTACTGTTAAAATAACAGTTGATGGTATATTGCAACAGCTGCACGAATATGAATCAGTAAAGCAGGGCATTTTTACGTATAGTATCGCATCCTTACCTCCGGGAAGATATATAGTAGACGTATATGCAAACGATGAAAGGATGTTTACCGGAAGAGTAAACAAGGAAAGCAGGTAGTTTGTCAGCCCGGAACTGTCGCAGCCGTAGTGAAATAGTGAAATGACAACATATTTGTGGTTGAAAGGCATCTGTCTAATTTCTTGATGACATAAAACAAAAGGCAGTGGAACTCGCTGCCTTTTGTTTCAACTTTTACTTTTTGCCAGCCTACTTCTTTTTAACATCAAACCGATCTAAATTCATCACTTTATCCCAAGCAGTCACAAAATCTATTACAAATTTTTCCTTTGCATCGTCACTGCCATACACTTCGGCAACGGCTCTGAGTTCGGAGTTGGAACCAAATACCAAGTCGGCACGGGTAGCGGTCCATTTCGGCTGGCCTGTTTTCCGGTCTGTACCGAGATACATTTCCTTGTCTTCGCCCATTGCTTTCCAGGCGGTGTTCATGTCCAGCAGGTTTATCAAATAGTCATTAGTCAATACACCTGGCCTATCGGTAAATATGCCATGCTTTGAGCCATCATAATTGGTATCCAGGGCACGCATACCCGAAATTAAGACCGTTAACTCTGGCACCGTAAGCATTAATAGTTGCGCCTTGTCAATCAACATGGCTTCGGTGGAGGCAAAGGCATGAAATTTACGGTAGTTTCTAAAGCCGTCAGCCATTGGCTCCAGGTATTTAATGGATTCCACATCGGTCTGCTCCTGCGAAGCGTCCATGCGGCCTGGAGTGAAAGGCACAGCAATGTCAAAACCGGCATCCTTAGCCGCCTTTTCTACAGCAGCACATCCTGCTAGCACAATTAAATCGGCAAGGGATACTTTCTTGCCCCCTTCGGCTGCTTCGTTAAATTCTTTCTGAATGCCTTCCAACACTGATAAAGCCTTCGCCAATTGAATGGGGTTGTTCACCTGCCAGTCTTTTTGCGGCGCCAGGCGGATACGGGCACCATTGGCACCGCCACGCTTGTCTGAACCTCGGAAAGTAGAAGCAGACGCCCAGGCAGTGGATACCCATTCGGAAATACTCAATCCTGTACTAAAAATTTTTTCTTTCAATGTGGCTATATCATTTTCATCCACCAACGGATGGTCTACTGCCGGGATGGGATCCTGCCAGATCAGTTCCTCATCCGGCACTTCCGGTCCCAGATAGCGGGCTCTCGGTCCCATATCGCGGTGGGTGAGCTTAAACCAGGCACGGGCAAATGCATCGGCAAAGGCTTCGGGGTCTGCTAAAAATCGCCTTGAAATCTTTTCAAACTCCGGATCCAGCCTTAACGACAAATCGGTCGTCAGCATGGTGGGGCGGTGCTTTTTGGAAGGATCGTGTGCATCGGGAATAATGTTGCCGGCATCTTTGGCTACCCATTGGTGGGCGCCACCGGGGCTTTTGGTCAACTCCCATTCAAATTCAAACAAATTTTCAAAGAAGTTGTTGTCCCATTTTGTGGGCGTTCTGGTCCAGGTTACTTCCAAACCACTGGTAATGGTATCGGCACCTTTACCTGAGCCAAAGCTGTTGGCCCAGCCAAAGCCCTGCAGTTCTAAGCCGGCCGCTTCGGGTTCTTTGCCTACATGGTCGGAGGAGGCCGCGCCGTGTGTCTTGCCAAACGTATGACCACCGGCAATCAGGGCTACGGTTTCTTCATCATTCATTGCCATACGGCCAAAGGTGACGCGGATGTCACGCGCTGCCACAATTGGATCGGGATTGCCGTCCGGTCCTTCGGGATTCACATAAATCAAACCCATGTGTGCCGCAGCCAACGGCTCTTCCAGGTTGCGGGAGTGAAAGCTACCAGCGGCGTTTTCATCAGACGACAACACACCGTGCTCAGCCACCACACCTTCTACGCCTTTCGAATAGCGGTCTTCATTGCCCAGCCAGGTATTTTCAGAACCCCAATACACATCTTCGGCAGGTTCCCATACATCGGGACGGCCACCGGCAAAACCAAAAGTTTTGAAGCCCATGCTTTCAAGGGCTACATTACCCGCAAGGATCATCAAGTCGGCCCACGAAATATTTTTACCGTACTTCTGTTTGATGGGCCACAGCAACCGGCGGGCTTTATCAAGGCTTACATTGTCTGGCCAGCTGTTGAGGGGTGCAAAACGCTGCAGGCCCATGCCGCCACCTCCACGGCCGTCAAATACACGGTAAGTGCCGGCACTATGCCAGGCCATGCGTATGAAAAGAGGACCATAATGGCCAAAATCGGCTGGCCACCAATCCTGTGAGTCGGTCATAAGTGCATGCAGGTCGGCTTTCAGTGCTTCATAATCGAGGCTTTCAAATGCTTCTTCATAATCAAAATCCTTATTCATCGGGTTCGATAAGGAAGAATGCTGGCGCAGGATGCCCACATTTAGTTTATCGGGCCACCAGTCGCGATTTCTGGTACCTTCTCCGGCAACGGCTTGCTTCATAGCTCCGTTGTGAAAAGGGCATTTGCTGATGTCTTGCGAATTTTTGTCCATAATTTTTTTATTATTTAATTCGGAGGGATACAGCTACTACAGTACCTGGATGAAATGTAGTGATATTGCAAAATAAGTACAATTGGCAAATAGCTGAAATCAGTTAATTCTATGATTCAATAGTTTAAATCTATAACTTTTGGATCACTTGAAAACATAATAACGAGGCAACATCCGAGAGGAAGTGGAGCAGGAACTGGGATTTTCGGTCTCGGATGATTATCTGTGGGGACTAATAAAACGTCTTCAGTGGAAAAAGAAAGTCCCACGTCCTAAGCATTTCGGTTACAAATGCTAAGATTCTTTATTCAGCAATCCCAAATTGTCGAACAGCCAAAATATCAACGAAAGCACCACACCGACTATTGCAGCAAGCGCCATTCCTTTCAATTCAACGGTTCCAATTTGGATGCCTGCGCCGCTGATGCCCGCAACGAAAGTGAGCGCGCCAAGCACCATATTGCGGTTGCGACTGAAATCAACTTTTTGTTCAACATACATTCTAAAACCCTGAACGGCTATTACGCCATACAACAACATGGTGATGCCGCCCATAACCGGCGTAGGAATGGTTGAAATAGCTGCTGACACTTTGCCAATCATGGAAAACGCAATGGCCAGTAGAGCCGCGCCGCCAATAACCCAAACGGAATACACACGGGTAATAGCCATTACCCCGATGTTCTCGCCATAAGTTGTATTGGGCGGAGAACCCACTAAACCCGATACAATATTGCTAATTCCGTCGCCCAGTAAGGACCGATGCAATCCGGGCTTTTTCATCAGGTCGTTTTCGGTAATCTTTCCTGTTACAATCAAGTGACTGATATGTTCCGCCAGCACTACAATGCAGGCAGGAGCAATGATCACAATTGCATTCAAATCAAAAACAGGCGCGCCGAATTTCGGCAATGCAAACCAGGCAGCTTCGCTGATTTTGGCGGTATCCACCATGTTCATGCCCAGCGCAAGAAGATAACCTGCAATCACGGCGGTAAGAATAGGGATCACTTTCATAAAACCTCTGAACATGACAATACCGATAATGCCCACAGCTAACGTAAACATGGATACAATCAACGTATTGGTATCAGGCGTAAAGGCGGCAACCACCTTTCCTGCATCGGTTGGCCAGGGAGCCAAACCTGCTTGCCGGACAGCAACGGGTGCCAGTTCCAAACCGATAATGGCCACCACGGCACCCATTACGGCAGGCGGCATCACTACATCAATCCAACGAATGCCCCACAGCTTTACAACAAAAGATATCAGCACAAAAAATATCCCGAAAAAGATAAATCCTGATTGGGCATGGGCAAGTCCGCCGCCCGAACTGATGATTAAACTTGCCGGCGCGATAAATGCGAAACTTGAACCCAGGTAGGCGGGAATGCCGCCTCTTGTAACCAGGATATAAATCAGTGTGCCGATTCCATTCATCAACAATGCAATCGCGGGGTCAACACCTATCAGTATCGGAACCAGAATGGTTGCTCCGAACATTGCAGTGAGGTGTTGAAAACTTAGCGGTAAACTTTCTAAAAGCGGTAGTTTTTCATTAATACCGATAACTCGTTTTGTTGCCATTCATAGAGTGTTGAAAATTAAATAATAAAGTGTCCAATATTTTTTCTTTCGTTTATTCATTCACACTAAACACAGGAGGGCCGAATTTGCCGCCAAAGAGCAGAATGCACAAAGGTAACTGCGGTTCACCAGGTTTTAAGGTCTCTATCGACCGGGTCGGCAAGTAGCGCGTCAAACCCTTGCAATTCCCCGGCCTTCATTCGGGCAGCTACTGTGTCCTTCTCCAATCTGCCTGGATGTTACAGGGTAGATAATCTACGTCAGTATTGCAGCGATAATTTTAAAAGGGACACTATTAAGATATAACTTATTGTTCTTTATGAATAAGAAAAACTCTGTTGTAATAACTTTACTGGTAGCCTTAACTTTTACAATTACAAATATTTACTGGCTGTTTCATAAAAACTTAAATCCGCAACCCTTTAATGATTAATATAATAACCGGATTATTTCTTTTACTAATAATTGTCGTAGCTATAAGCAATAGAAAATAAAAATGAAAGAAAGAAGAACAATATCGTTTAAACGTTTCTGGTCTAAACTTGGGCCCGGATTAATTACCGGTGCAAGTGATGATGACCCATCGGGCATTGCAACCTATTCGCAGGCCGGAGCAAAATTTGGCTTGTCTTTTTTGTGGACGGCTATCCTTACCTATCCGTTAATGATATCTATCCAGAAAATGTGTGCTCGCATTGGACTTGTTACTTCTCTCGGCTTGACTGGGATTGTCAAAAGAAATTATCCTAAGCCAATATTATGGCTGCTGGTCTTATTTAGTTTTCCAGCAATTACGCTCAACATTGGAGCAGATATTGCCGGGATGGGTGCGGTAGCTAACATGATTGTTCCTCAAATTCCAACTTTTGCCTTTTCTTTTATATTTACTATTGTTATTGTTGTATTGGTTATCTGGCTACCTTACTACAAAATAGCTTCAACTTTAAAATGGTTATGCCTGGTTTTGTTCTGCTACCTGATAGTTCCGTTTATTTCAAAACCTGGCTTTGTAGATGTGATCCTTCATACATTCATTCCACAGTTCAAATTTGATAAAGATTTTCTTTTGGTATTGGTAGGAATTCTTGGAACTACTATTTCACCATATTTATTTTTTTGGCAAACTGCTATGGAAGTCGAAGAAAAGAATCATCGAAAACTGATAGTTGACAAGACTATTATTCACGATATGGAAGTGGATGTGAATTCCGGCATATTCTTTTCAAATCTTGTATTCTACTTTATCATCCTTACAACCGGCTCTGTCTTATTCAATGCAGGTTTGCATAAGATTGATACTGTTGATCAGGCAGCCCTGGCATTACGGCCACTTACCGGTGAACTTTCTTATACACTGTTTACGATAGGAGTAATCGGTACAGGTTTTCTTGCTGTTCCGGTACTCGCCGGATCACTTTCTTATATTATTTCTGAAACATTTAGCTGGCAGGAAGGGCTTGACAAAAAATTTCATGAAGCGCATGGGTTTTATATTGTGCTGATCATCTCGATGGGTATTGCTCTCCTTATCAATCTTACCGGAGTAAGCCCGGTACAAGCATTAATTTATACAGCGGTTCTGTATGGCATAACAGCACCTGTACTCATTGCCATTATACTCCACGTTTGCAATAATAAAGAAGTGATGGGGAGTTATACAAATAGCCGGCTATCCAATTTCATAGGGTTCACAACACTTATTTTGATGACAGCGGCCGCAGTGTTATTAATTTATTTACAGTTCAAAAATTAAATCATGTTCCAGGCACAAGTGAGTGATAAAGACGTACTTTCTTTCCGCTGGGTTTTAACATGCTCTATCAGCAGTGGAACTTTTATTGACTGAACCGACACCGGCCTTTGCTTTTGTAGGATTTCGTCAACAGCTTCAGGCACTCTTCACAACAACGAACCTTTAACTGCCGGGCAGTTTGTAATTCACGTTCCAATGGCTGATCATCCTGCTTTCGTAATTTTATATAGAATTCCGTCACCTTTTTTCTTCCATTTTATTAACCTTAAGTAACTTTTGCCATCCATGAACTATAAAGAGTTTTATCAATACAGCATTGATGAGAAAGAAAAATTCTGGGCAGAGCAGGCACGCATGCTTAAATGGTTTAAAGAGCCTTTAAACATTTTAAGTAAAAATGAAAAAGGTTTTTATCGCTGGTTTTCTGATGGTGAAATGAATACTTGTTATCTGTGTCTTGATTTCCAAATAGAACAGGGGAGAGGTGAGCAAACAGCATTGATATACGACTCCCCAGTTACTGGTATAATAAAAAAATACACTTACTCAGAATTACAAAATGCAGTTGCGAAATTTGCTGGTGGCCTAAATAGTCTTGGAATTACCAAAGGCGATACAGTGGTAATATATATGCCTGTAATACCCGAGGCCGCAATTGCCATGCTGGCATGTGCAAGGATCGGGGCCATTCATTCTGTTGTATTTGGAGGTTTTGCCCCGCGTGAATTAAGTATTCGCATTGATGATGCCCAGCCTAAAGTGATCATCTCTGCATCATTCGGAATTGAGATTGACAAGGTGATCCCATACAAACCACTTGTTGATGAGGCAATCAAACAGGCACAACATAAACCTGCTTATAAAATTTATTTCCAGCGCCACCCGGACTATGATGTTTTAAACGGGAAAGATGAACTTGATTTTACAAATGTGCTGGAGAGTGGTATTGCAGCCAATTATGTTCCATTACTATCAACTGATCCTTTATATATTCTTTATACTTCAGGCACCACTGGAAAGCCAAAAGGCATAATAAGGGATAATGGGGGCCATGCTACTGCTCTAAAATTCAGCATGACCTATTTCTATAATATTGATCCCGGTGATGTGTTCTGGGCAGCGAGTGATATAGGTTGGGCTGTAGGTCACTCCTATATGATATATGCTCCGCTGCTTCAGGGGTGCACCAGCATTATGTATGAAGGTAAACCTGTGAAAACACCTGATGCCGGTGCCTTCTGGCGTGTGATAGAACAACATAAAGTAAGAAGTCTATTTACGGCTCCCACTGCCATTCGTGCCATAAAGAAAGAAGATCCCCAGGGAAAATTATTGAAGCTTTATGATCTCAGCCATTTTGATACGTTGTTTCTTGCGGGCGAACGTTGTGATCCGCCCACTTATTACTGGATGAAAGACTTGTTGCAGCGCCCTGTAATTGACCACTGGTGGCAAACGGAAAGCGGATGGCCTATGCTGGGCATCATGACAGGCATTGAACAATTGCCAGCCAAAGCCGGTTCAGCAGGAATGCCTGTTTGCGGATTCGATGTACAAATTCTTTCTGAAGACGGTCATCAAGTGGAAGAAAACCGAGAAGGAACGGTGGTAGTAAAATTACCGATGCCTCCAGGTTGTTTACTCACACTATGGAATAATGATGAACGATTCATAAAGGGATACCTCGAGCGTTTTCCTGGTTATTATTTAACGGGTGATGGTGGTCATAAAGACCCTGATGGATATTTCTCCATCATGGGTCGCATTGATGATGTGATCAATGTTTCAGGTCATCGCTTAAGCACGGGAGCAATGGAAGAACTGGTAGCCATGCATGCTTCTGTGGCCGAATGTGCTGTAGTAGGAATTGCGGATGAGTTACGGGGGCAACGTCCTGTTGCATTGGTTTTACTAAAGGATGGCACAACCATAGAAGAAAAAAAGCTGGAAGAAGAACTCGTAAGTATAATCAAGGAAAGAATTGGTGCACTCGCTTGTTTTAAAAATGCAGCCATCGTAAAAAGATTACCCAAAACACGTTCCGGCAAAATTCTTCGTAAAATCATCTGCAATATTGCAGACGGTGTTGAATACGCAGTACCTTCTACAATCGATGATCCGCTAATTCTTACCGAGATATCAGAAAAATTAAAAGAGCGCAAAATTGGTCTGGCATTTCAGCAGGATAGTAGTGCTTAAAAGGCCGGAGGCTTCCTGTCACCTACTCAGTATGTATAGAGGCAACAGGGTTAGCTAGTGCTGCACTCACGCTTTGTATACTACTAGTGATCAAAGCAATAAACAGTAACAGTAATGGCGGCAATACAAACATTACCCAGTTTAGCTTAATATGAAATGCATAATTCTGAAGCCATATGTTCGATACAAAATAAAAAATAGGAATGGCGATGACAGAAGCAATGAGCACCAGTTTTACAAAGTCTTTTGAAAGTAAAACCAATATGCTATAAACAGAAGCTCCAAGCACTTTGCGTATGCCTATTTCTTTTATGCGCAGTCTGCTTACAAAACTGCTCAAACCCAAAAGGCCAAGACAAGCAACAAAAATTGCGAGTATGGTGAACAAACTAAACACCTTCCCAAACCGCTGATCTCCCTGGTATTGCATGTTGAAAAAATCATCTAAAAAAAAGTACTCAAAAACATTGGCTGTAAAAATGCCTTTATATACAGCTTCAATAGAAGCAATATTCTGAGACAGATTTTTTGTTTCCACACGAATAGATATATAATTCCAATTGTTCCCGGATGGACGGAGATAAATGATCGGGTCGTAAACTTCCTTCAAAGATCTTTGATGATAGTTTTTTACCACACCAACTATTTCTCCCTTGTTCTCTCCATTTCCATAGCTGAATATAACGGGCTGATGGATGGCTGCTTCATTACTTTCAAAGCCTAGAGCCCTAACCACTTCTTCATTCACCATAATTTTGGGATATTGTGTTGGCGCAAAAAAGCTGGCAGTATCGGTTGGCAAAAATTTTCTGCCTGCGATCAGGTTCATTTCATAAGTGTCCAAAAAGTTTTCATCTGTTTCCTGGATAAATGTAATGAAGTTATGGGTCTTGTCGACACTGGCTTTTCTGATCGAATTCCTGCCAATAATTAATTTGCCTGGAATTTCAGAAGAACCACTTACCCCGGTTACAGACGGATTTTTAAGCAACTCATTTTTTAGGGCCACAATCCTGGAGCCAAAGGATGAGTCTGAACTAACAGGTGCCTTGACTACTACTATTTGATCTTTATTATAACCCAATTGCTGGCTTCGCATAAAGGATAATTGTTTATATACGACAATAGTTCCAGCTATGAGAAGAACAGACAAAATAAACTGGAGAGTCACCAGCGCTTTTCTTAAAAAAATCCCTTTTACTGATTGAGAAAACTTTCCTTTTAACACTAGGGCAGGTTTATAACGAACCAGGACAAATGCAGGATAAGCGCCTACAAGAAATGCTCCTGTAATAAACAAGGCTACAACGATGGCCCAGAACTTTGGTTGTTGTAATAATCCAGACGAGATAAACTCTTGGCTTATATTTTTACCTATGAAATTGCTGAAAAAAGGAAAACAGCATAATACAATGAGGGCTGCTATAAAAATGGCCATCAGGTTAAGGATAAAAGACTCAGAAATAAACTGTGTAATTAATTGTGCTTGTGATGCGCCTATTACCTTTCGCAACCCTACTTCTTTTACACGTTCCATTGATTTTGCTGTTGACAGATTAACATAATTGATCCAACCAACTAAGAGAATCAAGACGCCAATGATGGAAAGGAAATAAATGTCTTTTTCACTACCATTGGATTCTGCCTCTTTCATGAGGTGTGACTTGAGATGTATATCAGTAACCTTTTGTAAGTGCAACTGGCAACCAAAATTTAACTGCGCCATCGTTGGCCCCAGGTATTTATTGACAAAGGCAGGAAGTTTTGTTTCCAGTTTTCTTATATCAACACCGGGTTTTAATAAAACATAGTTATAGTATTCAGGCCAGGTCCAGTTATCATAACCGAAGTTCTCTCCCAATGTTTTAAAAGAAACAAGCATATTGAATTTGATATGGGAATTTTCAGGGACTTCTTTTATAATACCAGTTACTTTAAGAGGTAACTGTTGGTTGATAAATAGTGTTTTGCCTATAGGATTTTCGTTTCCAAAATATTTTGCGGCGGTGTTTTGGGATATAACTACTGTGTTCCCATCTGACAGCGCAGTTTTATGGTTACCTGTGATAAGCGGAAAGGAAAACAGTCTAAGAAAGGAGTCGTCAACAATGAGAATTTTATCTTCATTGAAAGTAACAGGATTTGCTTTATTGTTTGTGTACGATACAACTACACCGCCGAACAAGGAAGTATTTACTGCCCTGGTAAAATCAATCACCTCCGGAAAATTATTCTTCATAGCAGGCCCTACTGCCGGATGGTTAGAGGCCATAGGGGGTAGGTTGGAAAAGCTCCCTGAGTAGCTGATAGTAACTCTATATAAGTTGGCTGCATTCTTATGAAAACGGTCATAGCTCGATTCGAAGTTTACATAAAGAAAGACAAAAAAACATGCGGCCATTCCTATGGCAAGCCCAAGTATATTTACTGCCGAAAAAACTTTGTTTTTCAACAGGTTGCGCACAGCAATAGTGAGATAATTTCTAAACATAAAAGCATGTTTTAAGGCAGTAAAAGAAAGAGCTCAATGAGGTGCAGCTAAAAATCAACAAATGAGATACCACCAACTTATCTAGCTGATATTCAGACCTTGTCAAATTGATACCGGTTAAGCACTGTGCGATTTTGATACAGCAACTGTACGGATATTATACATTGTTGATATCAGGATGCTACTATTTCGAATTTTCTCTGTGTCTCCTCTTCCCAGCTCTGTGTGTAAAGTTTCCGTTTCCTTTCCCTTCCAACTCAACAGCACTTCAATACCATAAATCATCACAATGTATTGTAAACCTACAGCTAAGTGCAAAGTAGCATCCGGTTAGCAAATATTGATAATATGTCCTTTTATTTATTCTTGAAGGATACTCTCTAATATACTTATTTGCTGTTCTAGTGCCTGACCAAGCCCCACTGATTTGTGTCTTGAAAATTGTGGTTCTGTTATGCGAGCCAGGTTTATGGCCCGCCTTGCATGTTCTTTTGCTTCAGACGTTTTATTTAAGGAATTACAGACCAAGGATGCCAATTGGTAGAAATAGAACAATTGGTCATTGAGCGTTAGTTCACTTTCTGGAAAAGCGCTAATGAGTTGGTAGGCTTCTAACGATGCATCTTTACTTGCAAGGTTCAATAAGGCGTCGGCCAATTTTAGTTCAGCCCTTCTGTATGTCCTATGGATGTAGGGAGTATCAAAGTGGCTGATTACTAACCTGAAATAATGCTCGGCCATTATCCAGTAACAAAAGTCTCATAAGCACATAACCTGTCCTTTTATTTCCATCAATAAAGGGGTGCTTATTTATTAAACTTTCTATCAGAGCGGCAGCTTTTTCAATGACTGTAATATACAAATCGCTGCCTTCAAAGGTTTGAAAGGGTCTTGAAAGAGCTGACATCAAACCTCCTTGATCTCTGATCCCCTTTGTACCACCAAAACTATCTATTAGAATATTGTGAATTTTTTCAGCCTGAATTAATGTAATCATTGAGCCAGTCTTGAAAGTAACTCTTTGTCTTCTGAAAGAATTTTATGAAGATGATCCTGGTCCAAATCCTTTAGATTCTTTTGTTCCAAGTTCTTCAAAAAAGCTAAAAGCTCCTTCAGTGCAGTATCTGAGAGATGATCTAGCACCCGGTTTATTTCAAGTTTTAACTGATCTTTTGACATAAAAAAGAAAAACAAGTTACTAATTTTATTTTTGAGGATTATAGAATGGTGTATAACAGACCAGATGCCTCCCAAAATATCAGCCATCCCTATTCCTTTCCCAGTACATCCGCCTGTTAACTATTTGCATTTAAAGCACCAAATTACTACTTAGCTATAATTATAGACCTCCAATCGCTACATCCCATCTTCTTCAACCCGCGCAAATGTTTCTTCTTCACTAAAACCATCCCGCCTTACAAACTTTTTGAATTGTCGCCTTGACAAAGCAAAGTGCTTAGCCATTGTATCATTAGTTGTCTCTGTTATTGCTTTTAACTTCTGAATATCATCTATGTCAGAAATGCTGCCAACGGACAACACACCATTTTGAAGGGATAACTTATTTACCTCCCAGGCATTGTCACCATAGTATTTGTTCAGAAAATAGTATCCTTTGAATTTCTTAATAACATTCCTAGTTGTTACACTAAATAAAGTGTCTGTCCAATTTGCATGAAAAATAATGGAGTCGTCTGTTACAACAACCTTTTCCTTTGTTCCATCTGTTTGATCAACAACTGTGTCACCTACCAACTTGTAGGAAGATCCAATATTGTCTTTATGTTCTTTGACATCAAAATCGTACTGTCTTGTGATTAGTTGATCTGTTATGGTGATTACGGATGCCTGGTTAGCGCTTATATATTTCCCCTGTAAGCGTCTGGGAAAAGATGTCAACGATTTTACATCGGCAGGCTGAGGTTTATCAAATGTTGCGGCAGGTTCACAACCAAGAAGCAAAAAAGCGGTAATGAAGAGGCTTGCAGCTACAAACTTTTTCATAACAAGTCTTTCTCTTTAATATCGAAAAAGGGAGAAAGGTAACCGCAGCCATTGTTATGCTCTTCCTGGTTCAGGGGATGCTTCGTTACACACAAGCACGATCTTGCCTGTCACACCTCCCTTCCCAAGTAATTCCTGTGCTTGTCTGGCCTCGGCAAGAGGCATGCGCTGCGAAATGAGCGGCTTGATCTTTTGTTGTAGAAGGAGGTCAAACAAAGTGCTTAAATCTTGTCTGAAGAATTCCGGTTTCAGGCGTTCAAGCCACTGTATGCTGTAGGGGACCACTCGTTTCCGTCCAGGGAGCAGCCAGCTAACAGCGATGTACCACGCAAAGATGGCGATGGCACGAAAGCGTTGACGACGACCTGGACTACCTAAAGTCGATCGCCCCCCACGTAGTGATCCTGTAAGACCATAAGCCACGACCTTTCCTCCGCGACGAAGCGCTTTGCGGGAAAGCCAGGTGTGGGTGCCTCCGATGCTTTCAAACACAGCATCTACACCATCGCCTGTAAGCCTCTGAATTTCTTTAACGAAGTCTTGACTCTTGTAATCAATGGGGATACCGCCCATATTGGAAACAGTCGATGCATCCCGCGCTGAACAGGTGCCGTACATCTCTAGGCCCGCGAGACGCCCAAGCTGCAAGAGTGCCGTGCCCACCCCGCCTGCTGCGCCATGGATCAACACGCGCTGGCCGGGTTTGACCTTTGCGGAACGATGCAACATCTGGTACGCTGTGATGTAGTTTAACACAAGGCTGACAGCCTCGGAAGGGTCCAGGCCGGGTGGCACCGGGACCAGTTTACGTGGTGGCAGGCAGACAAACTCCGCATAGGCACCAAAGATGGGTAGGGCAGCAACTAGCTGGCCTGGTTCTATTCCTAAGACACCATCACCGAGCCGGTCTACCACGCCAACCAAATCCCATCCTGGCGTGAAGGGCAGCCGGGGCGTCTCGGGATGAAAACCCTCGCGCATCATGATGTCTGGTAAGGAAACTCCTGCAGTAAGTACTTTCACGCGCACTTCACCCGGCTTTGGTTCAGGACATTCTTCCTCAACCACCCGAAGTTCATCGGGCCCGCCGTAGTGGTACACGATGATGCGCGTATGTTTCATAGATCTATTCCTCCTATACCGGGCATTGGGACTTGATTCTGGGGCCTCGGTAATTGTGGTGACAAGGATATTTATTACCATCTTGTCCTTATCTAATTTAATTGAAAAAACTGAAACTAGAAAGAATAATTTAATAGCTAATATTAACGGCAGGGGAGAGACGAAGGCATTTCATCCTAGCGCCTCTTATTCGTATCTTAGCTATAATAGTAAACACCATAATCCGGCTGTGGCAACCAGTATATTTTCCAAAATAATAATCATGCATCAAAATGCTGAACACTTTTTTGGGAACGTCTATTCATAAATGTGAAATCCATAATGATGACGATTGAACAGGAAAGAATGAAACTGGCAAATTGGAAAAAATGGGGGCCATATGTCAGTGACCGGCAGTGGGGGACGGTGCGTGAAGATTACAGTGCTAACGGCGATGCCTGGAATTATACGACACATGATATGGCTCGAAGCAAAGCTTACCGCTGGGGCGAGGAAGGCATTGCTGGTATTTGTGATGACGAACAGCTATTGTGTTTTGCATTATCCCTATGGAATAAAAAAGATCCTGTTCTGAAAGAGCGCTATTTTGGCTTAACCAATACGGAAGGCAATCATGGCGAGGATGTTAAGGAGCTCTATTATTACCTGGACAATACGCCTACGCATTCATACATGAAAATGTTGTATAAATATTCTCAAGCTCTTTTTCCTTATACCCAGCTCCTTGAAGAAAATCACCGCAGAACCAGGCAACACCCTGAATTTGAAATCGTAGACACAGGCGTTTTTGATGACGATCATTATTTTGATATTGTAGTAGAATATGCTAAACAATCGCCACAACATATTTTAATCCGGATTTCCATCTATAACTGGTCAAACGGAGAGCAAGCCATCAACCTACTGCCCACCTTTTGGTTCCGGAACACCTGGGCCTGGGGGTATGATACTTACAAGCCCCAATTAGCTTCCAGTCGTGCTGGGGCCATTGAAGCTGATCATCAGGCTTTGGGGCAATATTATCTTCATGGTGAAGGCTTGCCTGGATCATTGTTCTGCGACAATGAAACCAATACCGTTCGCTTGTATGGGCATCATGGAAACACCGGGTATTATAAAGATGGCATTAACGATTATTTGATCCATGGTTCCGCAAGCGTTAATCCGGCAAAGAGAGGTACCAAAGCTGCCTTCAATTACGACCTGGCCATCCCTGCCGGTGAACATATTGTTGTTCGCTTGTCGCTGTCACAGGATCCGGATTACGCATTTGAAAACTTTGACAACATCTTCACCCAAAGAAAGAACGAAGCCGATGCCTTTTATCAGGAAGTTTTAAAAGGTGAAAGAAATCCGGATGTGATCAATATCAAAAGGCAGGCACTGTCGGGCCTGTTGTGGAACAAGCAATTTTATTATTATGATGTGCACCAGTGGCTCAAGGGAGATCCTGGGCAACCTCCGCCTCCTCCGCATCGATTGCAATTACGCAATGTTGATTGGAAACACCTGCACAGTAAAGAAATTCTTTCGATGCCGGATAAGTGGGAGTTTCCCTGGTTTGCCTCCTGGGATATGGCTTTTCACTGTTATACCTTGGCCATGATAGATATGGAATTTGCCAAAAGTCAATTATTGTACCTGGCAACGGAGTGGTACATGCACCCCAATGGACAACTGCCGGCCTATGAGTGGAACTTCAGTGATTGCAACCCGCCAATTCATGCAATGGCCACCTGGGAAATTTACAAAGCTGAAAAGGAAGCCAATCAAGGCAAAGGGGATGTATTGTTTTTGGAAAAAGTTTTTCATAAACTCATGCTCAATTTTAACTGGTGGGTGAATAGGAGAGATGCAAAGGGTAATAATATTTTCGAAGGAGGTTTTTTAGGGCTGGACAATATTGGCGTGATTGACAGGAGCAGCCCATTGCCTAACGGTGAATACCTGCAACAATCAGATGCCACTGGTTGGATGGCCATGTATGCACTGAACCTGCTTCGTATTGCCCACGAGCTTTTATGGCATAATCCCGCATATACCGAAATAACGTCGAAGTATTTTGAACATTTTTTGTACATCGCCGGTGCCATGAATGGTGTAGAAGAAAATTTATGGGATGATGTAGACAACTTTTATTACGACCAGTTGTCCTTGCCCGGTAACCTGTCTGTACCACTAAAGGTCAGAAGTCTTGTGGGGTTGATTCCGCTTTTTGTAGTAGAAACTGTAGCGGACAGTGAGATCAAGCAAGATGAATTTTTTGAAAAGCGCAGAAAATGGTTTGAGGAAAACCGGCCTGACTTAGCCAGCCTTGTTGCACACTGGAATACAGTAAATAAAAATGGCACTCATCTCTTCAGCCTGATGCGGGGCTTCAGGATGAAGAGGACCCTGGAACGTTTATTGGACGAAAATGAATTTCTAAGTGATTACGGTATTCGTTCCCTTTCTAAATTCCATTTAGAGCATCCTTATCAATTCAACGGAGACGAAAAAACGTCCACGATAAAATACATACCTGGTGAAAGCGACAATAATATGTTCGGCGGCAACAGTAACTGGCGGGGACCTATATGGCTACCGATGAATTGGCTGGTTATTGAAAGCTTAAGGCGATATTATATTTTTTATGGTGATGACTTTAAAGTGGAATGCCCGACCGGGTCGGGCAGATTGATGACTTTAAACGAAGTGGCTGATGAATTAAGCCGTCGTGTATTCCGGATCTTTGAGCGAAACAGCAATGGTATGCGTCCGGTATTTGGCAATTCGGAAAAAATGCAAAAAGATGAACACTTTAAAGATTACCTTCTTTTCCACGAATACTTTCACGGCGAAAGCGGCAAAGGGCTGGGCGCCTCGCACCAAACTGGGTGGACAGCTTTAATTGCTACTTTCTATATACAATCTCAATCAAATATGTAGCAGCCTTTTCCTATGCACGTAAAATACCGCTATTTTCCCTTTCTTAATTCAATGATAATGTCTCTTGCACCGGTATTTGTAGGGTCCATTGCAAAAGCCTTTTCATAGTTGATCAGGGCATTTTCTTTGTCTCCCTTTACTAGCAATGCTTCTGCATAACTATCATACACATTCGCCGATTGCGGGTAGTTCTCAACATTTTTTTTGAAAAATTCTAACGCTCTATCAACATCCTTGGCGCTATTTAGAAGATAGTAGCCATAACTGTTTATCATGCCCTCATCCGGCTTCATTGCATATCCAAATATCTGGGAAAGGTTTTTATAGTGATCCTCGAACTTGCTGTATGTGATATTGGACAGCGGAGTCTCATACACGGGCAACTCCTCCATTCGAAAAATATATTGAAAGCCGTCTTGCATCGCTTTTAGTGTTGAATGTCCTTCTTTTGGATAATAAGTAAACCGGTAAGTCAGACCTTTAAAGTTTTTGTTTTTTAGAAGCGAATCAATTTTCCTGGCATTTGGAAGGTAAGGGTCTGGTTCATTTCCCACACTAAAAAAAAGCCGGTTGTTTCGTTCAGTCGCATTAAGGATGGTCTCTTCCACAGTTTGCATATATGCACTCTTATCCATTTGCATCGCCGGGCTAGTGGCTATATAAGCATTAAACATACCGGGGTGCTTTAAGAAAGTATGCATTACTAGCCAGCCACCCAGTGAGTTACCCGCAAAAACACGATAAGGCATTTTTTTATAATCTTTTTCAACAAAAGGAACCAGTTCTTCATTAATGAACTGCAAGAATTTTTCAGCGCCACCGCTGGTTTTATAAAAGGTACTGTCACGGGCAACAATAGGAGTAAAATCCCTGTTACGGCCTATGGAGTTAGTACCGCCGCTTTCAGTGATAAAGCTTGGTTCATTTTCTATTCCTACTACCGTAATGGGTGGCAACCCAGGCATTCGCTGGCAACAATAATTAACCAGCGTGCAATAATAAAATGCCGAGAACTCTCCGTCCAGTACATAAAAAACCGGCGATACCGACTCACTGTATTTAGATAATACTGGAGGTCTGTAGATCGTAATTTTTCTTTTTTGATTTAAAACCTTTGAAGTTAGCGTGTATTCCTTAATATCAGGTTTTGCTGTACTCCATTGTGCATACAACGGAACGGCAGCCATCATCATGATGATAATAACTACTGCTTTTCGACGTAAATGCAAGACTGCAGGGAATGGGAAGTTTCTATGCATATAGGTGGTTTTTTAATACATGAACTAAGCCCTACACTGATCTTAATTAAGTTGCCAATTACTTAGGAATAAAGTGACGCACAGCGTTTTTCATCGATTTTGTAGAAGTGGATGTTTCTATTACCAGAGCTACTCTTTCGCACAAATGCTGATTAAAAATATAGTGTTTAATTGTTTTCTCATAGCCTCACTTGCATGAAACTGATGCTTTCTGCCGCTTTGCTGAAGGCAGGAAATGCAACTACTTCCCATCTCTCAACTCACCTCTCTAAATCCGCAATACCTCACACCCATCCTGTTTCCCATATACTACTGCCACTTCTTGTCCAATTATTTCTTTTTTCCACCAAATTTGCCAAGGCCCCATCTGCTCAAACCCATTCCTATCTTTCATCTCCACCCTTTCCCTTCTGCCTGTGCTCATCATAACCCTCACCGCCAACTGCTTTCTCAGCCACTGCTTATCCCCCTGCATGTTCATATACAACCGGATAGCCGCCTGGTAGACATGTTTCCTCTTCTTCCTGGGCAGGGTCTTTCGGAAGGCCTCCTTCCTTTCCGCATCCGAGAGGATCCACTGGGCATAGACCACGGCCTCCCGGAACAGATCCCTCCTTACCCGCTGCTTTTCAGAAGCCACCACTCCACTCATGTCCGGGTACTTGGTGATCACAATCCTTTTCTTCCACTTCTTTTTCTTGTTGGCCCGGTAGTGCTTCACCACAAAGCACTTCCCAATGGAGCCCCGGATGATGCCCAGCAGCAGCCGGGACATCACCTTGTCATCCACCACCACCAAGCGGGTCCTGTTGTCAATGTAAAGCTGTTTCATCTTTTTCATTTCCCCCTAAAGCTAGGGCTGCCCATCCACCCCTCCAACCCCTCTGGCCGCTTTGGCAGGAAATGGCAGGAAATGACCGCTTTTGTCCGCTTCCCCTTCAGGTTACAAGTAGGGATCCTTCGTAGATCAAGTATACCTGAAGCATACCATCAGTATACCTAGAGTATACCTACAGTATGCCCCCTTCGTTCCTGAACCCCTTTTTCCCAATCCCCCTCCACTGCCTCCTCCATCAAAAAATCCTATTCCTCCCTTTCTAATCGTGCAAATCCGCGGTTCATCTTTCGTTGCTCAGCCCTACCTGAGCCCTACTGAATCCATAGCTAAGCCTAGGAAAAGCCTAGAAAACCACTTTTATCTCCCATATCATGCCATTCCAATACCCCAATACCTCATTTCACCTTTCCCTATGGACCAATAATCAATAATTAATTATTAATAATCCAGCATCTGCTATCCATCATCTTCCTCCTACCTGCTCCCAGGATACTCCCTACCAAAGCCCAGGATAATGCCTGAAAACGCAAATCTTTTATTCTGCAATCAATAATTCGGGTATACCTTACAGTAATTCCCGAAATAAACTTAATTGCCCTTTTTTGTAAATCCGGCAAATCATTTGATGTAGCTCTTCTTTAGTAACAGTACGGCTAAGCAATATCAGATGGAACTATCAGAAATAACAAGAAGAAGCATATACACATGTTGGGCTTTATGGATTTTAGTACCATTAAAAGCTCAGAATTCTTTTAGTCGTATTGTCGCGCCTGATTCTGTAACAGTGGTGGCCAGTGAAAAATTTAAGAATCCAACTGTGCTTGAGCGCTTTTTAATCGGGGAAAATTATAGCAAAGTGTGGTCCACAGCCGTAAAGATGCCGGTATTCCGGTTGACTCATACCGATATGAAAGTCGTTGAGCTGGGTGGTGGACAACAAACAAAATCCCTGAAATTGGAAGACCACCAGGGTCGTGAATGGTCCCTGCGCACTGTAGATAAGGACGCTGCTGGCGCTATTCCAAAAGTGATGAGAGGTACTTTAGTCCAAACGATTGTACAGGAATCAATTTCAGGTTCTTTTCCTTATGGTGCATTAGTTGCCGGTTCCCTGGCAAAATCTGTTGGAGTCGTGGCGCCGGATCCTGAATTGTATTATGTACCTGCTGATGCGGGATTGGGAAAATACCAGGATATTTTTACTGGTAAGGTTTGTTTTTTAGAAGAAAGAGAACCTACTCGGAAAAAAAGTGAAAAAACGGAAAGTACGTTGGAAGTAAAGGAAGACATCTTTGAAGCAAACGACCGGCTGGTCCTGCAGCGTGAAGTGTTAAAGGCCCGCTTATTGGATATGTTGATCGCCGATTGGGACAGGCATGCAGACCAATGGAGGTGGGGCATAGTCGATTCCACGAAGGCTAAATACTATTATGCAATACCGAAAGATCGTGACCAGGCTTTCTTTTTGGCCAAAGGGTTGATCCCTCGGGTAGGCAAGTTTGTGGGCATGCATCATATCAATTGGTTCAAAGATGAGGCAAAAGGACTCCAGTGGCTGAGTTATAAATCCTGGAATTTCGATCAGCTGTTTTTAAATGATTTGGATAAGGCTCAATGGGAAAGAACAACTAAGGAATTTATAACAAGACTGGCAGACCAGGAAATTGCTAACGCCGTGAATAGGTTGCCACCCGAAATCTATGCATTGAGCGGTAAAGAACTGGAGAAGAAGTTAATAAGCAGGAGAAATTCTTTGCTGACCAATGTAATGAAATATTATAAGTATATATCCGAAAACGTTCAGGTAAATGGAACGAATGAAGATGAGATTTTCCAGGTGAGCGGAGCTGATAATGGTCTCAATATTTCTGTTTTCAGGGAAGGGGCCCAGGGGCAAAAAGGTACTAAGATCTATGAACGGAAATTTAAAAAAGGCGAAACTTTCCACATTTACCTGATGGGCTATAATGGTAACGACAAATTCCTGATCGATACCTCCGTAAATACAAAAATTAAAGTTTATATGTATGGCGGCGAAGGCCGTGATGAATACATATTCAATGGCAAAATGAGAAATGAAATTCGTGATTTCAACGGGAAAGAGGACATAATTTCCAAATCATCCCACACAAAAGTTGCATTGGAAAAAGGAAACTGAGGATAAAAATATGGTGCTAATATTTTTAGTAAAGAGATAAAATGTTATATTTACACTTTGTTTGTTCTGTTCTTGTTGAAAAGAATGGGTTAGTTGTTTGGGCCTCATTTTTATGGGGCCCTTTTTATTTAGCTTTTGTAATTAATTTACTATTAAAATATTTTTGTAAGCGTTTGCCTGCAGAGCAATTATTCTTCAATAGCCTCTCTCAAACTGTCCTCTACTTCATAGACCCATTTGGGGAGTCCGGTTTCTTCTATCTTCCAGCTTCCATTATCTTTCTTCACCTTGAATATGATGCGGTTGCCACGGTCGTCACTGACATCTACATGGAATAAGTTATCATTGGGACTAGCCAGCTTTCTGAAGTTAAACTCACGTAATCTGCCTCCTGATTTGATCAATTTTGTAAAATGCTTTTTCATTATGTTTAGATTAAGGGCTTTAAGTAATGTTACTGAAATTTGAATAATAATATCAGTAAAGGTTTCTAAATATAGAATTGCATCAAAGTAATTCTATATTCCTCCAATTATCTTTTTATCAAAGTTCAACTTCTCTTTTATAATCTATTAGTAATTAACGGTTTAAAAATAGAGTTTTCAACCAAAAGTTTGCTTGGAAAGTATTCAAATTCCAAACGACGCAAAGTAAACTTTATTTTGTTTCAACTGGACAATATTACAAAAATCTCATCCTTATGCAAAGAAGCAGGGCGTAGAATTCTTAGTGAAAACTTATAAATATTTTTAGGGGTATTATGGCATTTTTGCTCCAGGAATAGGAAGTTTAGAAGACTCGATCTTTAAAACAATAGGCATGGTTTTTTTTATAATTATTTGGTATAACCTATTTGTTTATTATAAAACACCTTTAACTATGGCAGACAAAAATCGTGATCAATGGAGCAATCCTTATGGCCAGGATTGGGATCAAAATGAAAATCGCTACAATCGGTATCAGGATGATCAGCGGAGAAACAGGAATTATGGTAATGCTAATTATGACCGTGATGATGACCAAAGAAGGAGGGATTACGGGAATTTCAATCAGGGATACGGCAACGATTACCAGGATGATTATAACAGGGGAAAATATGGTACATCAGGGAATCAGAACCAGGGTTATGGTAGCAGGTATGGCACTTCTGGTGGATACGGAAATAGGGAAGGAGATTGGGACCTAAGGGGTTATGATCAGGGACGGCGGAACAGGGAAAATGACTGGGATTACAACCAGCGAACTTCTTTTGGAGAACAAGGGTATTACGGTGGCAACTATGAGAAGAGTAATTATGCTAGAGGTGACTATGGTAGAAACCGGGACTATGATAGAAATCGGGGTAGAGAAAATGTAAGAGAGGATCGTTCCTGGTGGGATAAAACGACGGATGAGGTTTCTTCATGGTTTGGAGATGATGCGGCTGAAAGGAGACGTGAGGGAGATAAGCAATTTGCCGGGCAACATAGAGGTAAAGGTCCTAAGGGGTATAGTCGCTCCGATGAAAGAATCAGGGAAGACGTCAGCGACCGGTTGAGTGATGATGATTATGTTGACGCATCAGATATTGATGTGCAGGTGACCAGCGGTGAAGTGATCTTATTGGGAACTGTAGACAGTCGGGATGCAAAACGCCGGGCTGAAGATATTGCGGAGCATATTTCTGGCGTTCGGAATGTTGAAAATCGTTTGCATGTAGGTACCGAAAGGCTCTCCGTAGGAAGCAGTACCGTTAATGTCTCAAATACCAACAGGAACAGGAATACAAACGTTTAATGATTGTGTTTACCCATTGGTTGCTCTTTTAAAAGCTATCTCAATGATCTGGGATAGCTTTTAATTTTAACATAGGTTGAATTATCTTCAATCCTGTGATCAATGTATTTAAAAAGAGTGGCATTTACTTACCTGTTAAAGGTTAGACCAATGAAGTACATATCTTTTATACTACTTTTTCTAATATCATGTTCTATAGGAAAGAAAATGAATTCCAATCAACCAGATCAAATGCCAGGTTTTGATTTAGAAGGGCATCGGGGCTGCCGGGGACTAATGCCCGAAAATACGATCCCTGCAATGCTGATTGCCTTGGACCTAGGTGTAACGACATTAGAAATGGATGCGGTCATTACTAAAGACAGCCAGGTTATCTTATCACATGACCCATATTTCAATCATGAGATCTCTTCCAAACCAGATGGTAGTTCCGTTTCTGAAAATGAGGAAAAACAATTGAACATCTTCAAGATGCTCTACAAAGAGGTAGAACAATATGATGTAGGAATGAAGCCTCATCCACGTTTCCCTGGACAAAGAAAAATGAATGCTGTAAAGCCTTTATTGAGAGATGTTATAGACAGTGTTGAGCATTACATAAAAACTAATAAACTTCAACCGGTTTTTTACAACATAGAAACGAAATCCACTCCATATACAGATGGATTGTACCATCCAGCCCCTTTCCAGTTCGTTGAATTGTTGATGAAAGTTGTTAAGGATAGAGGAATTGGCAAGCGGACAATCATACAATCATTTGATATCAGGACACTGCAATACCTTCACAAAAGATATTCATCCATCAAGACATCCCTGTTGATCGAAGACTTTGACAAAAGGGGAGTGGATGAACAATTGCGGGCATTAGGATTTAATCCCAGTATCTATAGTCCACATTATTCTTTAGTAACTAAAGAGCTCATTAAGAAATGTCATGAAAAAAGCATAAAAGTGATTCCCTGGACGGTTAATGATCTTAGTGAAATGCAGCAATTGAAAAACATGGGGGTGGATGGCTTGATCAGTGATTTTCCGGATTTATATAAGAATTTGAACACATTTTAATTCCAGCATTATGAATTTATCATTAGAGAGGAAAAATGCACTTATTTGTGGTAGTAGCCAGGGAATAGGATTTGCTATTGCTCAGGAACTAGCCTTGCTGGGTGCTAATTGTATTTTATTGGCACGAAATACAGGTGCTCTGGAGCATGCTGTGCAAAAGCTCAGCACAGACTTTAATCAGGAGCATTCCTATGCGGTAGCAGATTTTTCCAAACAGGAAGAGGTTCAGGTAGCCATTGCCCAAATTGTAAAACAGAAACCTGTTCATATTCTGGTGAATAATACGGGCGGGCCTGCTGCAGGACCCATAATGGATGCGCAGGAGGAGGACTTTCTGAATGCTTTTCAACAGCATCTTATCTGCAATCATATTCTAACAAAAGCTGTCGTTCCTGGAATGAAAGAAGAGGGATATGGACGCATTATCAATGTAATATCAACTTCTGTAAAAACACCTCTACAAAATTTGGGTGTATCTAATACCATACGTGCCGCCGTAGCTTCCTGGGCTAAGACGATGGCTAATGAATTAGGGATGTTTAATATAACAGTCAATAATGTGCTGCCGGGACTAACAAAAACCGCACGGTTGGAGAGCCTGGTTCAGAACACGGCGCAGAAGAGGCAGGTTTCAACTGTGGCTGTTGAAGAAGCAATGAAAAATGAGATCCCCTTGAAGCGCTTTGGGCAGCCTTCCGAGATTGCTGCCATGGCCGCATTCCTGGCATCGCCTGCAGCTTCATTTGTAAGTGGTACCAGTATTCCTGTTGATGGTGGCAGAACGGGTAGTATTTAAAAAGAACAGTTTGTAAAGATGCCTCAGGAATATCACAATACGCTTTCTTTTGCAAGGCAAATGGATGCAGAAGATCCCTTGCAGCCATTCCGCAAGGAGTTTTTGATTCCTGTACATGAAAATAAAGAGCAGGTATATTTTTTAGGGAATTCCCTGGGTCTACAGCCTAAAAGAGCCAGGTCTTATATCGAACAGGTATTGCGACAGTGGAATCAGTTTGGTGTTGAAGGATTTTTTACAGGAGATCAACCTTGGTTAGATTATCATGATCAATTGATTCACCCGCTGTCCTCACTTGTTGGAGCCAGGCCAGGGGAAGTTGTCGTTATGAATTCCCTGACAGTGAATCTTCATTTGTTACTAGTCAGTTTCTATAATCCGGTGGGTAAACGGAATAAAATACTGTGTGAAGAAAAAGCATTCCCCAGTGATCAGTACCTGCTGGAAACCCATATAAGGCAAAGAGGATTGGATCCTGGTGAAGTTATCATCGAGGTGAAGGCCAGGGATGGAGAATCCCTCATCAGGTATGAGGACATTATTACTGCTATAAAAGAAAATGAAGATGAACTGGCTTTAGTATTCTGGGGAGGAGTGAACTATTATTCAGGACAGGTATTTGATATTAAAGGTATAACCCAGGCAGCACATCAGGCTGGCGCAATAGCTGGCTTTGATCTGGCACATGCTGCCGGCAATATTAAGTTGCAACTTCATGATTGGAATGTTGATTTTGCAAGCTGGTGTAGCTATAAATATTTGAATTCAGGGCCGGGGGCCATCGGTGGTGCCTATATTCATAACCGTTATCATGCGGATAATTCCATCAACCGTTTTGCAGGGTGGTGGGGGAATGATAAAAACACCCGCTTTTTAATGGAAAAAGGTTTCAGGCCTACATTGACAGCAGAAGGTTGGCAACTGAGCACACCTTCCCCCATTTTATATGCCACTCATAAAGCTGCTTTAGAAATATTCGCAGAAGCCGGCCTCGATGCTGTCTTTCATAAGGGGCAGCAGCTCAGTAATTACCTGCAATTTATTCTTCAGGATGTTCAAAAGGAGATCGGTAATCAATTTCAAATGATCACACCATTGCAGGAGAAGGGATGCCAGGTATCTATGCTTGTCCCAAAGAAGGGTAGATTCGTATTTGATTACCTGACAAAAAAAGGAATTTTTGTTGATTGGCGGGAGCCTGACGTCATACGCTTAGCACCGGTTCCTTTGTATAATAAGTATGAAGAAATATGGCAATTTGGGCAGGTTTTGAAAGAAGCATTCCTTACTTTTACCCCATGACCCGTAAGCAATTAACAGAACAGATCTTCAGTAAGAAGTCCTATTTATGTATTGGTTTAGATACAGATATTACAAAGATTCCTAAGCATTTGCAATCTCATCCTGATGCAATTTTTGAATTCAACAGGCAGATCATTGATGCTACGAAAGATTATTGTGTTAGTTATAAGATCAATACTGCCTTCTACGAAGCTCTTGGATTGAAAGGTTGGGAGGCAATGGAAAAGACCGTCAACTATATCCCTGCAACACATTTTAAAATTGCTGATGCCAAACGTGGCGATATTGGTAATACTTCAGCCCAATATGCAAAAGCTTTCTTTGAAACTTTAAATTTTGATGCCATTACAGTAGCTCCTTATATGGGAGAAGACAGCATCAAGCCTTTTTTGGAACATACAGATAAATGGACCATTCTTTTAGGTTTGACTTCAAATGCCGGGGCGAAAGATTTCGAATTGCAAAAGTCTGGCGATGAATACTTATATGAAAAAGTATTGAAGACGGCTTCAGGCTGGGGAACTACTGATAACCTGATGTTCGTGATTGGCGCTACCCAGGCAGATGAATTTACCAATATACGGAAGCTGACCCCTGGTCATTTTTACCTGGTGCCTGGAGTGGGTACTCAGGGCGGTAGTTTGAAAGAAATATCCAAAAAGGCTATGATTGATGATTGCGGAATATTGGTCAATGTGAGCCGCGCTGTGATCTATGCATCCAATGGTGAAGATTTTGCTGATGAGGCATCATTAATTGTTCAGCAGTACCAGGAAGAAATGAGTTTGTACCTATAGCAGAAAGCAGTTCAACAATCTTTTAACGTTCGTTATTACAATATTTAGACAGGGGAATAGTTAATTAATATAATATGAAGATATATATGATTATTCCCCTTCTTTTTGCTGCTTTGTTGTCTATATCCTGTACCAGGGCAGAAGGGGTGACTGATCCGCCTCCAGGCAACAAGATCGTGTTGCCCAACTCCATCAATAAAGAAATGCTGTTGCAACTCGTAAATGATGCCCGTAAAAAAGGCTGCCAGTGCGGGGACACATATTATGCGCCGGCATCTCCTTTAACATGGAACGATTTGCTGGAAAAAGCCGCTTTCAACCACGCGAACGATATGTTTCAAAATAATTATTTTGATCATACAGGCAAAGATGGATCAAGCGTAAGTGAAAGGATGGAATCCGTAGGTTATCATTGGATCTCATTTGGCGAAAATATTGGATTGGGATACAAGGATGAAAAGGATGTAATTAAAGGATGGCTCAGTAGCCCGGGGCATTGTAAGAATATCATGAACAAGAAGTTTAAGGAAATGGCAATAGCCCGGGTAGGAAATTATTGGACCCAAACGCTAGGTTCAAGATAATGGAGGTTGCTCTCATACAAATCTGGTTCAGAGCTTATTATCTCACTTAATTAATATTATAATTCATTTGTAAGCCTACCTTGGCAATGAAGCCCCATCTCAGGGGCTTATTTATTCATAGCACTAAAACAGTTCAATATTGTTTTAGAACTACTTCAGGCGTAGTATCTTTCATCTTGAATTGATTAAATTGTAAACGCCATGGCTACCGATCTCTTCCAATCGCCTGATTACTTTAATGTTGATGAACTTTTAACAGAAGAGCAGAAACTGGTTCGTGAATCAGTACGTAATTATGTAAAGAAAGAGATTTCTCCAATTATTGAGGAATATGCTCAAAAGGCAGAGTTTCCGGAACAGATCGTAAAACAACTGGGAGAAATGGGTTGCTTTGGCCCTACCATTCCGCAGGAATACGGTGGAGGAGGATTGGATTATATTTCTTATGGATTGATGATGCAGGAGTTGGAGAGAGGTGATAGCGGGGTACGTTCCACAGCTTCTGTTCAGGGATCCCTGGTCATGTTTCCCATTTATGCTTATGGAAGTGAAGAGCAAAAAAGAAAATTCCTCCCAAAGCTTGCCTCTGGTGAGTGGTTGGGATGTTTCGGCTTGACGGAACCTGATTTTGGAAGCAATCCTGCCGGCATGATGTCAAGTTTTAAAGACGCCGGTGACAATGTTGTTCTTAATGGCAGTAAAATGTGGATCAGCAATGCGCCTTTTTCCCAGGTGGCAGTGGTTTGGGCCAAGGATGAAAATGGCGAGGTAAGGGGATTGATATTGGAAAGAGGTATGGAAGGATTTAGTACGCCCACAACGCATGGAAAATGGAGCTTACGTGCTTCTGCAACCGGCGAGCTGGTGTTTGACCAGGTAAAGGTGCCCAAGGGAAACATTTTACCTGGCGTTAAAGGGATGCGTGGCCCTTTGAGTTGTTTGACAAAGGCACGTTATGGAATTGCATGGGGAAGTGTTGGTGCTGCTATGGACTGTTACGATACTGCATTGCGGTATAGCAAGGAACGCATTCAGTTTGACAGGCCAATTGGAGCTTTCCAGTTACAGCAAAAAAAGCTGGCTGAAATGGTAACAGAAATTACCAAGGCACAATTGTTGAACTGGCGGTTGGGTGTTTTAATGAATGAAGGCAAAGCCACTCCTCAACAGGTAAGTATGGCAAAAAGAAACGGCTGTGAAATAGCAACGAATATTGCTAGGCAGGCAAGACAAATGTTGGGTGGAATGGGTATAACAGGTGAGTTTAGTATCATGAGACACATGATGAACCTGGAAAGCGTGATCACTTATGAAGGAACGCATGACATTCATTTATTGATTACAGGTATGGATGTTACCGGGTTAAATGCATTCAAATAAAAAACATGTATTTTATTTATACTATTCCACCTAGATTCGCAAAATACATTTTTCAAACAGTAGCTTCCATTTCTTCGCAAGTTTAAGCATCAAAACTTTTGCTTTACGAAGATTGGAGGCATGAAGGAATACTTATGAAAATTTATTTGATCGGTTTTATGGGTTGCGGTAAAACCCATTGGGGTAAGCAATTAAGTCGGAAGCTAGGAATACCATTTTTCGACTTGGATGAACAGGTTGTTGCTAATGAAGGTAGGAGTATTAATGAGATTTTCGAAAAAGAGGGTGAAGAATACTTTAGGTTAAAAGAGAAGGAAGTACTTTATATTATAACAGAAAGCCATGATGATTTTGTTATGGCCTGCGGAGGTGGGGCACCCTGTTTCTATAACAACATTGATTACATGAATAGGTCTGGTACTACGATCTGGATCAACAGTTCTGTTGACAAACTGTTTGAACGGTTAATAAAAGAAAAAGAAGGCCGTCCTTTGATCAGGGATCTGTCCGACGATCAGCTACGTTCGTATATTGCAAAGAAGTATGCAGACCGCCGCATTTACTACCAGCAGGCTTCAGTTATTATTGAAAATGATGAAGTGTCATTAGAAAAGTTGACTGAAGAGATCATGAATGCTGAATCTTTCCATACGAAGCGCAGATGGTGAGTACTCAATAGGGAGGGAAGTACATTAAAATGAAAAGCTGACCTTTCCTCTCTTTGATTTTCTTTTCCATTTAGGCCCTTCTTCCAGGAGTCTTAAAGTTTCTTCATCACATTTCTGACAGAGGGATTTTTCAACATGAATATTTACAGGCTTACCTGAAGGGTTAACATCAAAAGAAAGCCTGACAGTTCCTTTAATTGTTTCTGTTTGTAAGTCTTCTGGAAGATTGTCAGAAATGTATTCCCCAAAGGAACTCCAACTTTCTTCTGGTTCTGCTTCTTCAATAATAATGCGAGGCCCTTTTTTAGCCAGGGAATCTCTTTTGTTCTGTTTTAAAACGTATTCATTGACGCTGTCCTGGGATTCCTTCAATGTGATGATCACCTGGTTGCCATTCCGGGTAATCTCAACTTTCGGATTGGCAGATATGCCTATGCCTGCACTCATGGGCATTGCTCTCTTCATAGATACAATAGAAGATTCTTGGCGGCCTTCCGGTCTTGCTGCTGATGCGGCTACCTGGTCTTGAGCCATACTTACAACCTGTTCATTCCTTTCAGAAAGTGAAGAGTCTTGAGTTGGGTTCTGTGTACCATTAAAAACAACTGGTTCGTTATTTTGCTTTATAACTGGAGTGGAGGATCTTTTTACTTTAGTTACTGGTTTGCTGTTGTCCTTATGTTCGGTTGTAGCGTCACTCTTTGAAACATTTTGTTCTATGGGAGCCTGTTCTTCAATTGATTTTTCAGGCGCTGGCTTTTCCTGTCTTGCAGGCTGGTCATTTAAAGAAATATTGGTTTCCGGCTTGTTGATGGCAAACTCGTATACGAGCCATCCGGCACCAAGTAATAGTAGGAGCATAGCCGCTACTCTGAAGAGCCTGGAGTTGTTTTTCTGTGTATTCAATGGAATGATATGTCCTCTCCGATGGGTGTCACTCAATCTGGCTTTTAATGCTGCAACATCTGCTTCAGGAGTGGAGGTATAATTGTAACCTTCCAGGGCCTCAGCCAGGAAGGAATCTTCCAGCGCAGCTTTTTCCAGCTCATGCATCTCTTGTGGTGACATCTCACCATTGTAATAGCGTTCGAAATCTGCTGCGCTATAGTTCCTGGTATGTTTCGATTGATCGGACATTTTAAAAAGCTGTAGCTGTATTTTGCTTATCCATGCATATTTTTAAGTTTCTCCTTCCATTTTGTATAAAACTTCTTACTTTATTCCATTCCAATCCAGTATGCGCTGCAATTTCCTGGTAACATTTACCTTCCAGGTAAAATAATTCCACTGCTGTTTTCTGTTTCCCGGGAAGACTTTCCAGGCAAAGCTGTAACTGAGTTAAAAGTTCTTCCTTTTCTAATATACCATTCAGATGCACATTTTCTTCTAATTGCATAAGATCGGGGTCAAAATTGGCTTTTGAAAATCTTTTTTCACTTCGCATTCTCATTAAGCAATGATTTTTAGATAGTTGGTGCAGCCAATTCTTAAAATTTGTTACATCATGTTTTGGGAGTTTTATGATCAATTCTTCAAATATCAACATGACGCTGTCTTTAGCACCCTCAACATCCTTGAGGTATTTCAGGCAAACACCATAAACAAGTTCCATATACCGCTCATACAATTGCCCAAGCCTCTGTAGGTCATTGGTCTGCTTAAAAGCAGCAATGAGCTCTTCATCGGTTGCAACTGGGGCCAATTTGCTTCTTAGAAATTTCACCTTAAATAAATTAGCACAAATATGGTTTACTGTGGCTTTTGTACCTAAAATTACATATTCAATTAGGATTCTTTTTGGTGAAGACAGACTGAAAGATTAAGATGAGATTCAGGCCAGTTTCAAGTTTTTCATATATACTGCATCATCTTTTACTGCCTGTAAAGGCGTTGTGCCTTCATACTTTTCCTGTTCAACAATAAAATACTGTAATCCTTTTTTTCTGCCTTCGTTCAGTATTTCAGTAAAATTGATGACTCCAGTACCTAAAGTGGTTGATGCATCTCCTACACCTGCTGGGACGTTTTTCATTCTATCTTTTATATGACACAGCCGGAAGCGATCCGGATATTTGTTGAACCATGAAATGGGATCTTGTCCAGCTGTGACTACCCAGTAAATATCCATTTCAAAATCGACAGTATTCTTATCTGTCATCTGCATCATTACATCTTGAGGGAGCTGATTTTCAACTGGTTTAAAAGAGTAATCATGATTATGGTAAGCAAATCTGATTCCTCTTTGTTTACAGATATTGCCACATACATTAAATTGTTCTGCAGCCTTTTTATAAAAGTCTAACTCTTTATGAGGTCCCAGGTAGGGAGCAATCAGGTATTGCATTCCGATAGCTGCGGCTTCGTCTGCTTTTTGTTCAAAATTCTCGTTGAAATTGCAATGGCTGGATATAATTTGCATTCCAAGATCATCCATGAATTTTTTAAACTCAGTATTTTTCATGCCCCAAAACATGCCTTGTGGGCCTTCATAGCTCTCGATTTGTTTATATCCAAAAGAGGCAACCTGTTTTAAAACGCCCTTGGGGTCTTTGGGTAGATCATCTCTTAGAGTGTACAATTGGAGGCCAAAATTTTCATTCATAGAAGGTGTTTTAGAAGTAGGAGGTTTACAGCCTAAAAGATTACTATTCACTAAACCCAGTGCTAAACCAGATGTAAGTAATGTAGATGTTTTCAGAAATGCTCTACGTTGAATTGGCATGAAATGTTGAATTTAATTATTCAAATTGATGTATTTAAATGAGTCCTTTTGTTCAATTACCACTTGTTATAAAATCATTATCAGGTAATTATGATTTTATCAATTTTTCACATTTGCTCTGATTGTTTTAAGCCCATGCTTTATCGCCCTTTTGGTAAGGAACGCAACCTTCAAATTTTCCAGGTGTTTCAATATAACGCCTGGCTTGTGTACAGCCAATTTCAGAAGTGAAATAACCATTTAGGGTTAATTCTTTCATAAGGCGGAAATAATGTGGCGGATCGGTCGGCTTTTTCTTTTTATTATACTCTTTCTGTTCAGCGTCCAGCTTTACCAATAATGCATGACGTTGCGCCGGATCAATCTCCATGAAATCCTTGCTGTATTCTTTGTTGGATAGTTCATTGATTTTCTTCATTCCTTCTTTGAAAACCTTTTGTTGATCTTCCTCGTAGCAGTCGTTGACCATTACTGTCATAAACATGCCTACTTTAGCAGCTTTAGCACCTGGAGTTTTGGTTGCTGGTAAAATAGTTTCGGCTATTTCGTCCAGGTAGGCTATATCATCCTCGGTGAATGCATGTTCTTTTCCTGTTTCGCTTTTACACCCTGTAATAAAGGCATTAGCGCCTACAATAGTGCCCCCAAGTAATATACTGATGTATTCTACGGCTTCTCTTCTGGTCATGTAAGTAGTTTGAATTATTAAAGAATTCTAAATTGTTGCTTCTTCTAATTTAAACAGGATTATATTTTGAAGCAATGATGAAACATTACACCTTCAAGCTATATCCATCTCTATATTCACGTTTTACAAACTGGTTGACGATGTCAAAGTTTGTAACCTTCATGTTGTCATAATCCCAAAGCAGCTTACGGTACCTTCCGGGAAAATTAAAGCCTTTACCATCTGCTTTTGGGATGCGGATGTCATATGCTCTGATGGCTAAATTGGCCATCAGCAAGCATTCAGTTAAAGGACCTGAAATTTCAAAAGGAGCGCTGACTTCCTTTTTGCCATAGCCAGCAATACAAGCTTCAACCCATTGTGCATAATGACCTCCTGCACCTCCCGGAACACGGGCTATGGTTTGCTTCAACTGTACTTCATTTGTTCTCTTGGTGGGTAATAACTGTGGATTCTCGCCATATGTACTACACATCATTTTTCCTTTCGTACCAATAAACAATGTTCCGTTACCACCATCTCCGAACATTTCGTCTGCACCGAGTTCCTCGGGGCGTTCAGGTTGTATACCTCCATCCATCCAATGCAGTACTACATTATTTCTTGTTTTATTTGTTTTGGGAAAGGTTAAGGTTACATGGCTTGAAGGAGGAATACTCTCTGGGAAATAGCCTCTTTTGAATTCATCAACATAAACGCTGCCGACACTTGCCTGAACGTCAGTTGCATATTTTAAGTTCAACACCCGGAATGCTGGTTCCAGCATATGACATCCCATATCGCCTAAAGCGCCTGTGCCATAGTCCCACCATCCTCTCCAGTTAAATGGTACCAGTTTTTCAATATAATCCCTGTAAGGTGCGGTACCTAACCATAGATCCCAATCCAGTTCTTTAGGTATTTCTGCCTTGGCTGCTGGCCAGGGAATTCCTTGCGGCCATACAGGACGGTCTGTCCATGAATAGATGGTATGAACTTCACCTATAAGACCAGCGTCATACCATTCTACCAATTGCCGTACACCATCTCCTGAGGCGCCTTGGTTGCCCATCTGTGTCACTACTTTATATTTTTTGGCGGCTTCAGTAAGCATCCTTGCTTCGTAGATATCGTGCGTTAATGGTTTCTGTACATATACGTGTTTACCCAGCTGCATAGCGGCAAGGGTAGGGGCCGCATGGTTATGGTCAGGTGTTGAAACAGATACTGCATCAAAATGTTTTGCTTCTTTTTCAAACAGTTTTCTCCAGTCTTTGTAGTATTTAGCCTTTGGAAATCTTTGCACTGAAGTTGCTGCCCTGCGGTCATCTACATCGCAGGAAAATGCAATATCAGCTTTTCCACTTTGGTAAAAATTCCAAATATCACTTTCTCCTTTGCCGCCAACGCCAATTCCTGCAACCAGTAAACGGTCACTTGGCGGAATAAACCCTTTTCCTCCTAATACATGACGGGGTACAATGAAAAATCCTGCAGCGGCAAGAGTTGTATTTTTTAAAAAGCTTCTTCTGGAATTCCCCGAAGAGTTCTCTTTTTCTTTGTCAGTCATACTGGTTTATTTTAAGGATGAGACACTGCTTTGAATGACGAATCATTGGAAAGGTTACTGACATATGATTTCAAATCATAGCATTTTTAAATGTTCCCCTTTTTCAATTCTTTTACTGCAAAATCAGCTGCACGGGCTGTCAGGGCCATATAGGTCAATGATGGATTCACGCAGGACGCCGATGTCATACAAGCTCCGTCTGTAACGAATACATTGGGCGCATCCCAAACCTGGTTGTTCGCATTCAGAACTGATGTCTTTGGATCTTTTCCCATACGTGCTGTCCCCATTTCATGGATACCGCGGCCAATAGTGCCATCTCCTTGCCGGGGTTTTACATTTTTGGCTCCGGCTGCTGTCAGCATTTCCATTGCATCATTAACCATATCAATACGCATTTTTCTTTCATTTTCTTTCCACTCAGAATCAATGGCTAAAACTGGTAGTCCCCATTTGTCTTTTTTGCTTTTATCTAAGGTGATCTTGTTTTCATGGTACGGTAGAATTTCCCCAAAGCCACCAATACCCATTACCCAAGGACCGGGTTCTGATAATGCGTCTTTTAAATCTCCACCTATTTGCAATTCTGCCACGTCGCGGCTCCATCCCTCACGGCTGGCACTTCCCTGGTAACCGAAACCTCGTAAGTAATCCCGTTTGTCATCACCATAGTTACGGTACCTGGGAATATAAATTCCATTGGCCCTGCGACCAAAGTAGTATTTGTCTTCAAAACCTTCAACTAGACCAGAGGCGCCCACACCCAAGTGATGGTCCATTACATTATGTCCTAATTCTCCACTGCTACTGCCCAATCCATCAGGCCAAACATCTGTTGCGGAATTCATAAGTACCCATGCACTGTTTAATGCAGAGGCATTCACGAATACGATCTTCGCCTGGTATTCATAAGTTTTATTGTCCTGGGCGTCAATGATTTCAACGCCTGTTGCTCTTTTTTTATTTTTATCGTATAATATTCTTGTAACAATGGACCATGGCCGAAGTGTTAAGTTCCCAGTTTTCATGGCAGCAGGTAAGGTTGAAGATTGAGTGCTGAAGTAAGCACCAAACGGACAACCCAACCAGCATTTGTTTCTATATTGACAATTGGTTCTTCCGGGTAAGGGTTCTGTGATATTAGCCACACGACCAATGATCATTGTCCGTTTATTATTATAGTGTTTCTTTATCCGGGCTGCCACTTCTTTTTCAACACAGTTCATTTCCATTGCTGGCAAAAATTGGCTGTCGGGTAATTGGGGCAGATTTTCCTTTGAACCACTGATGCCTGCAAATCTTTCAACATAATCATACCAGGGCGCTATATCCTTGTAGCGTATTGGCCAGTCAATAGCAATACCATCTTTTGCATTGGCTTCAAAGTCCAGGTCACTCCAGCGGTAACACTGACGTCCCCATAATAGCGATCGTCCGCCAACCTGGTAACCCCGAAACCAATCAAATCGTTTGACTTCTGTATATGGATTATCTTTTTCATTGGCCCAGAAATCCAGGTTTGTTTCATTTAATGGATAATCCCTTTTCAGTACAGGATAGTCTTTAATCATTTGCTGGGTGCGGCCTCCACGATGTGGGAATTCCCAGGGTTTTTTGGTTGCGTTTACATAGTCCTTTACATGTTCAACATTCCGGCCTCTTTCCAATAATAATACTTTGAGTCCCTTCTCGGTTAGTTCTTTTGCTGCCCAACCTCCGGAAATCCCCGAACCAATTACAATCGCATCATAAACATTATTTGCCATATTGCCCAATCGTTTAATTAATATAAAATAATAGATGAAATCACCTGGTGATTTTGCTGTTTACTTAAATATCACAAACCTTTATAGCAGCTTGCAAGGAAGCTATTTTGTCTTCTTTTGCTGGAATAAATTCCTGTGCTACATATCCTTTAAAACCTGTTTTTACAATTGCACGCATAATCGCCGGATAATATAATTCCTGTGATTCATCAATTTCATGACGTCCAGGCACACCTCCCGTATGATAATGTCCCAGGTGGTTGTGATTTTCTGTAATTGTTTGTATTACATTTCCTTCGTCTATCTGCATATGGTAAATATCATACAGTAATTTAAAGTTTTCAGAGCCCACACGCTTACATAGTTCTACACCCCAGGCGGTATGGTCACACATGTAATCTTTATGGTTCACTTTGCTGTTTAAAAGTTCCATTAGTATGATCACTCCTTTTTTTTCTGCCAGGGCCATAATTTGTTTTATACCTTCCGCACAATTAATCATGCCAGTTTCGTCATCAATATTCCTACGGTTGCCACTAAAGCATATCAGGTTTTTATAGCCAGCTTTCGCTACCAGATCAATGTGCTCGGTATAATTTTGAATGAGTTTTTGGTGGTATTGTTTATCATTCCAGCCTTCAGTTAAACTAATCTCAGCTCCGTTACACATTGAAGAATAAACATCATGCTTCTTCAAAGTAGCCCAATCCTTTGGACCTACAAGGTCAATGGCGTTAAAACCTATTTTTTTAACTGTGGTGCACAGTTCGTCTAATGATAAAAATGAATAGGTCCAGCGGCAAACTGAATGATTAATATTTTTCATAAGGTTTCCTGTTTTTAATGCCTCACTTTTAGAGGCAAAGGCAGATGAATTGAATGTTGCTGCGGCTAATGTTCCTGCAACCAATTGTTTCATCATTTTTCTTCTATGGAGCATCTATTTAGTATTAATTAATGAATGTTCGATTGAATTGTAGTTGGAATATTCAGCCATTGTCTATAAACTATGATTAATAACGACAATTCCTGTGGATTATAGTAAATAATGATAATGCTTTTGGAAAGTAGGGCCTATCACCTATGAAGTAGTGGAATGATTCATTATGTTTCTGTACATACATGACAATCAATTGCTTTTATCGTTAGAATTATAGGGCTAAATGTAATTTTTTTATTTTAAAAATGTTTATAAACTTGTCTTTTAATGAACATTTTTTAATTATTGGGATATATTTCTATAAGATTATTTATTTTTTGGTGAATAATGGCAAATAGGTAGGTAATTGAACAAAAGGATAATTAGTCATTGCTATTTCATATTGTTTATTATCTTTTGCAATAAATTTCATTAAACAAATCAATATGAAAAGAAAACTAAGGATGGGGATGATTGGAGGAGGGACCGGGTCTTTTATCGGGGCTGTGCATCGAATTGCAGCAAATACAGATGGGTTGATTGAATTAGTTTGTGGCGCTTTCAGCACGCGCAAGGATGTCGCTATGGAGAGTGGACGCAATCTGTTTTTGCCGGACGAAAGGATTTATGCCAGTTATGATGAAATGATCGAAAGGGAAAGTAAATTACCTTCTAATGAGAGAATGGATTTTGTTAGTATTGTAACGCCTAACCATGCACATTTTGATCCAGCTTACAAAGCTTTAGACAGCGGTTTCCATGTAATGATTGATAAGCCGATTACGCTTTCTTTAGAGGAGGCTAAATTACTCAAAGAGAAGGTTTCTAAATCAGGCTTGTTACTTGGGCTTACACATACCTATACGGGTTATCCTATGGTCAAGCAGGCGAAGGAAATAGTAGCCAGTGGCGCATTGGGTAATATTGTTAAAATATATGTTTCCTATCACCAGGGGTGGCTCAGTAAATTTTCTGGTAGCAAAGAAGGTACACAGGCAGCCTGGAGGACTGATCCTAAAAGATCCGGAAAAGCTGGTGGAATGGGGGATATCGGCACCCATGCATTTAATTTAGCTGAATACATAACGGGGCTTCAGGTAACAGAACTTTGTGCCCAATTAAACATTGTAGTTGAGGGCAGGCTTTTGGATGATGATGGTGCTGTATTACTTAAATTCAATAATGGGGCATCTGGTGTATTAACTGCTACCCAAATTGCAGCTGGGGAAGAAAATGAATTAATCATAAAAGTATATGGAGAAAAGGGAGGCTTAGTCTGGCAGCAGCAGGAGCCCAATACCTTGATCTTAAAATGGCAGGATAAGCCAGCTGAAATACTTCGCGCCGGATCCGGATATTTATCTTCCATTGCACAACACAATAGTCGCACGCCAGGTGGCCATCCGGAAGGCTACTTAGAAGCGTTTGCAAACATCTATAGAAACTTTGCAATCACCCTTTCTTCAAGAATCAATGCTGAAAATATAGATGCGGGCAATATAGAATTCCCTTCAGTAGAGGAAGGCGTTAGAGGTATGGCATTTATTGAGAATGTTGTGCGTAGTTCAGGCAGCAGTAAAAAATGGACAGAATTCGAAATTTAATAATTAGTAAACCTCTCAAATTAGAACATCATGCAAACTATTAAAGGGCCAGGCATTTTTTTAGCGCAATTTTTAGGGGACCAGGCTCCATTCAATGATCTTAAAAGTATATGTCAGTGGGCTAAAGGATTGGGATATGTAGGCGTTCAAATTCCAACATGGGATGCGCGTTGTATAGACCTGCAAAAGGCAGCAGAAAGTAAAACTTATGCTGATGAACTAAAAGGCCTGGTTAATGAATGTGGCTTGCAGATCACTGAACTTTCGACCCATTTGCAAGGACAATTGGTAGCAGTACATCCGGCATATGACAGTTTGTTTGATGGTTTTGCGCCCGAGCAATACCGGGGGAAAGGGAAGGTGCGTACAGAGTGGGCGGTTCAGCAATTGAAGTGGGCTGCCAGGGCTTCCCAGAATCTTGGGCTTAATGCACATGCTACTTTCAGCGGAGCATTATTATGGCATACCGTATATCCGTGGCCACAGCGTCCTGCCGGACTAGTTGAAACTGGTTTTAAGGAGCTTGCCAATCGATGGTTGCCTATTTTAAATGAATTTGATAACTGTGGTGTGGATGTTTGCTATGAAATACATCCGGGTGAAGATTTGCATGATGGTATTAGCTATGAACGATTTTTAAAAGAAGTAGATAATCACCCAAGGGCCTGCCTTCTTTATGATCCATCACACTTTGTATTACAATGTCTCGATTATTTAGAATATATAGATTTTTACCACGAACGTATCAGGGCATTTCATGTTAAGGATGCCGAGTTTAATCCAACTGGAAAACAGGGTGTTTATGGTGGGTACCAGAGCTGGATCGATCGTGCTGGTCGTTTTCGCTCTTTAGGTGATGGGCAAGTGAACTTTAAAGCTATTTTCAGTAAACTGGCGCAATATGATTATAAAGGCTGGGCTGTACTGGAATGGGAGTGTTGCATGAAGCATCCTGAAGCAGGAGCTCGTGAGGGTGCAACTTTTATTAAGGAGCACATTATTCCTGTTACTGATAAAACTTTTGATGATTTTGCCGGCACAGGTTCAAATGAAACGTTTAATAAAACTATACTGGGCATTTAGGGTTCTGGCATTGTATTTATTATGTATAGCTCGATCATGAAACCTGACTTTTGTCATAAGTGTAAACATCATACCTTGTATTTAAATTTGTGATTCAATTTTAAACCAAACCAAACATCATGAAAAAATCTTTCATTGTATTTTCAGTTCTGGTTGCTATGATTGCTTGCAACTCAAGCGGGGATAAGTCTGCTGAAGAAAAAACAACTGAGACTCCGGCCACTGAACAACCTGCAGAAGCTGCACCTGCTACTGATTTATCAAGTAATCCAGATTATGTAAAAGGCATAGAGTTGGAAGCCAAAAATGATTGTGGAACCTGTCATAAGATAGATGAAAAGTTGATTGGTCCACCTTTCCGCGAAATAGCTGCTAAATACCCGATGACAGATGAGAACTTAGATTCTTTGTCCGCAAAGGTAATCAGGGGCGGTACCGGAGTTTGGGGGAAAGTTCCTATGACGCCTCACCCGAATTTGTCAAAAGATGATGCAAAGGCTATAGTTAAATACATTTTGCTGCTTAAAAAATAAAGTAGTAATGCGTTTACTCTTCTCAACAGTAGTGCTGGCAGCTCTTTTGGCTGCCTGCACTGCTTTAAAACAAACCAAGATGAATCCGACAGTAAATACATTAGGCAATAATGAAACAGATGATGGGTGGCAATTACTGTTTGACGGGAATACTACTCAGGGATGGCATACCTATGGTAAAGCAAGTGCAGGTTCAGCATGGAAAGTAGTTGACCATTCACTTTATCTGGATCCATCGTATAAGGAAAAGGGACAAACAAATGAAGGCGGGGATCTTGTGACCAATGAGGAGTTTGAAGATTTTCATTTACAAGTAGACTGGAAGATAGCTCCGAAGGGAAATAGCGGCATCATTTTCTATGTCCAGGAGGACACAACAAAATACAAACAGACCTGGCATACGGGCCTGGAAATGCAGGTTTTGGATAATGTCGCTCACAAGGATGCGCAAATCTATAAGCATCGTGCAGGAGATTTATATGATTTAATAGCTTCTTCTTCAGAAGCTCAGAAACCTGCGGGGGAGTGGAATCATGTAGAAATTATTGCAAATGACGGCAAATTAGATTTCATTTTAAATGGTGTACCTATTGTCTCCACCACTCTTTGGAATGAACAATGGAAAAGCCTGATCGCTCAAAGTAAGTTTAAAGACATGCCAGATTTTGGGACCTTCAGGAAAGGCAAAATAGCCTTACAAGATCATGGTGATCAGGTCTGGTACCGTAATATTAAAATAAAACGACTTTGAATCATTCATTACGGTTGGTAGTCCACCTTTTTACCCATTCTTCCATATGCTCATAATGTGAGCCTTTCCAATACACTCTCTTGCAATTGGTACATTGAAAGAACTCAGTAAACAATTGTTTACTCACAAGCGGCAGTTGATCTATAACCACATCTTTAGAAACAGGTTCGATGATGCCATTACAGACAGTACATCTTGTAAAAGGTTTCATTTTATTTCTTAGGTTAAACCGCTCTACTACTTCGCTGAGCTGTTCTTCCCAGTATTGTGACCTGATCCAATAGCCACATTTAATTACTTTATGTTTTAACAGACCGACATCCCGGGTGAGTACGATCCTGTTTTCAGAAGCAGCTATTTGTGCAATCTTTTGATCACTGAAGTTATTTTCCATCAAAGAGTCAATCCCCAGAACACGCATAGCTTTACCTAATTTGCCAAGGTGTACATCTAAAACAAATTGATCAAGACCGATATATTTTTTGGATAATGAATAGTTTTCCGGAAACACATGATCTGGCAAAATCGGGTATACATCTATGTGGTCATTTTCTTTTAGGCGGTAGGTAAAGTCAACTGATAAATTATGAACAAGAATAATGTCCACTTCCGGATGAGGAATGCCTAAAGCTTCAATGGCGTCTTTAACAGATGATATTCCATGGAAGGTATAACTAATCCAGCTATTTCTTTTTGATACTGAAAGAAAGTCATTAAGTGATTTATGAAAATAGAAGAAAGTTGTCACCAATCATCAGGAAGATTATCATTCAATTATAATTCGATTTCATCATTATCAACTCACCATTGTGCCCGAACCTGCTTGCTTGCAAACATTTTACTATCGGCATCATTTTTCATTTTTAACTTCTCTACAATATACGTACCGATCTGTTTTCCTTCCTGATTACCATTGACAATATCCGAGCGGAAGTGAATGCCTCCATAAAGGCGGGATAATGATGCTTCCCAAGCTGCATCCCTGAATGATTTAAAAGTCATATCATTAATTCCGAATTCTCTTAGAGAAGAGTCTCTATAAACGAATTGATCGCCAAAATAATGAGACATTACCTCGGCAGCAGCAGCGGAGATCACTGAGTGTCCGCTTGTATATGAGGGGAAGGGAGGTGTTTGAATATATGGCCTCCAGTCGGGGTTGATATATTTATTGATGACGGTTTCAGGACGGATGCTATTGTAGCTGAATTTTGTTTTCCAGCAGGAGATAAATCCATCAAACAAAGCGATGGATGTTTCCGCATAAGCCGCTACTGTGGAATTGAAATCTGCCTTTGCTTTTCGTGCTGCGATGCCTACGATGTTCATCCAATGCCCTGGAGGAGAGAATTTCTTTGTTGCAAACATCATGTGTCCGCTAACGTTTAGCTTAAAAGGATTGTCATCGAAAAAGTCGGCAACATGTCTTTGTTCTTCTGTTAAGCTGTCGCCGGTATTTTTAACCTCCATTACTTCTTTATAATAAGGACTGTTTTTATACATGTCAAATTTGGGAGGTGGTGGTGACTGGAATTGCGAGCATGTATCCAATACAAGTGGTCGAATGTCACACCAGTGTGGCTCCAGGGCCTGGGCATAAGCAGGAGGAGTAGGGATCCATCTACCATCTTCAGTGGTCACAGTAAACTTTTCAGCACTGCGTGTTTCAGCATATTTGTCGCCCTTACTCCATTTCAATATTGAAGCAGCTATGGTATCTGAAAAAGCAACTGTGTAGTTCAGTATGTTTTCAGGCATACCAGCGTCTGAAGCCTGTTCCTTTAGTTCATTGTAATAGTCCATCAGAACACCTTCCGGGAAGGTAACCGCATTGCCCACTTTGACAAATGCTAACAAAGCCGCCAGGTTAAAATCTATATTCTGGCCAGCTAGTGGTCTTGGCATGGGCGGGAGGTGTTTGATTTGTCCTGATAACGAATGATAATTGCTATCACCGGCAGCGATGCATTCATAAGCCGCGATGTTGGCATATGCATAATTTCGGGAGGCAATTACAGGAGGAAAGTTGTTTTCCAGGACAACATCGTTCAGTCTTTTGACTGTTTTACAGTACAAAAGCGGATCGCCAGTGAACTGGTGGTAATCTTTTTGTTGTGAACAGGACAATAAACCTGTTATGACGAGGCAGAGATAGAAATAAGCCTTCATATGGTTAAAGCAATTATTATTTAGATGTTACATTGTTTTGGCAGCCTTTCTAATCGCTCTACAATTTAACTTTAATTGATCATTTTAACTAGTATTAGACAGACCAAATATTTAAGTGACCTGTTGCATATTCGTTGAATAATTTAGTCCTGCACCCTGCGGAAGGTTTTCTTATCCGGACCTACACCTGTTATCGTAAGGCTTTTCCAATTTTTTGGTAAAGCCGATTTAATTTGCCTGATGCCCTGGGGTGTGATTTCAATGCCACCAAAACCCATAATTACAGATTGCAGAATGCCGCCAGCCCCTGTAGCAAAATACGGATTGGTACCGCCCTTGGTTTCCGCAATAACCCGGAAAGGCGGGTTCAGGTTAGGAATGTACGCATCTTTGAACCAGAAATAGGCTTTGTCGCTATTGCCCAATCTTGCATGTAATAAGGAAAAAACTCCCTGTGTCATGGCAGGAGTGCCTTCAGTAGGCACACGCGTTTCGTAATATTCCAGGTCTTTTTTGATTTGATCTGCATTTGTAATTTCTTTTAAGGGATATGCCAGCAGATTCACATCGGCTTGTTTGATGCCCTCGCCTTTATAGGAGGCATGTTCTTGTGTAACTCCATTGTCCAACTTTAAAATGGGAATATTTTGAGCTACATGCAGCCAATCAGGATTGGCCTGTATTCCCAATATGCCGGCCGCTTGAGAAGCATATTGCAGGTTCGCTTTAGCTGCTGCATTGGTGAAGGCGTTGTTGTCTACGTTTTCGGCCCATTCGTCGGCGGCTACAACATTTTTAATATCATAGTGGCCTGGGCTGTTTCTTTCTACCCGGCTTGTCCAAAAGTCGGCTGTTTCCTTTAAGATTGGCCAGCCTTTTTCTCTTAACCATTGCTTATCCTGTGTTACCTGGTAATAGTTCCAGGCAGCTATAGCAACATCAGCAGTAATGTGGTGTTCAAATGGACCGCTTAAAGCCCAGACCGGAGTTTCTTCCACACCTGTTTCAGCACTTTCCCAAGGGAACATGGCGCCTTTGAATCCTTTTGAGAAAGCATTACGTTTGGCTGCTTCGAGACGTTGGAACCTGTATTCGATCATACTCCTGGCCAGTTCGGGGCGCATTACCAGCAAAGCCGGGAACATCCACAATTCTGTATCCCAGAATACGTGGCCGTTATAACCTAGTCCGCTTAAGCCCATAGGGGAAGGAGAGAGGGCGGTACCTGGCCTTACAAAGGAATACAAATGGTAGAGCATACTGTGTACATCTTGCTGAGATTGATCATCACCTTCTATTTTGATATCACCTTGCCAGAGGTCATCCCAGGCTTTCTGATGAAACTGAAGCAAACGTTCACGTCCTTCCAGTTTAGCGTAGATGGTCAGGCGTTCAGCCTCGTTGAGGGGATCATCGTGGTGGGCAGATGTTATGGAGGAGCCTGCTACCGAGTAAGTATAAGTTTCACCGCTTTTCAATTTCCTGTTGAACTTCATCAGGTGCAAGTTATTGTCCCACATTTCATGAATAACCCTGGGTTCCTGGCCGTGCGGTTCGGTGAAAATAAAAGTATTAGAGGCACACATCAGTAATTTGCCGGTAGGACTTTTAGCAGAAGATGTCAAAAGACTGATCACAATATGGGGGCGATCGATCTCATTGTAATAGTTTTCTACATCACGTAGGGCATCCGGGGCTTCCATGACACTACTACCGGTAAAGGTTATGTCTTTTTTGGCGGTAATGGAAACGTCCATTAAAACTGTGAAAGGCAAATGCCGCAGTGAGTAGTATGTATAGGTAACTGTTGCTTTATCTTCAAAATCAAACGATGTGGTAAAGCGAGCATGCTGCATATCCAGTTCTTGTTTGAGGTTTGAGGTGTTGCGGTTGCTAATTCTTTTACCATCGATATCAAGGTACATGTTCAAAAGATTGAAACTACGAAGGAAGTTACTGACACGGCCCCTGCCGTACTGGTCATAGGCGCCTGCCAGCACTACATCTTTTACCTTTAATGGTTCGGGAGAAGAAACGATCCCGATCATGCCATTCGCCACGGTGACACCATAGTAATTAGCTGGATTGATGCTATCGGCTTTGATGATCCATGGGTCAATTGGTTGGGAGAAGGTTTTGAAGGAGATCAAGAAAATAATTACGAGTGTACAGGCTTTCAATACTTTCATATTCAAACGTTGAGTAATCAGTACTAGTTTATGGCTTCAGCAGAGCTAAAGGTACGTTATTAAAACAGAGAATTCAATGGGTATCGGTGAGGGTTAGGAGGAAGTGAAATTTGCATTTTCATGCTTTATCCTGGGCTTTGATAGGGCTTTGGTATAGAGTAGACAGGGAGTTCCTATGCAGTTAGACAGCAGTAAGGTCTCTATAAGGTCTCTATAATGTCTCTATAATGTCTCTATTAGGTCGGGGGAGGAAATGTAAAATGTGGCATCAAAAGGTATAAAATAAATCAGGAGGTCAGGCTTCTGATTTGTTGGTTAATTTCCAGTGTTTCTTTCATTTTAGTAAGTTTATTATTTACTAGTTCTTTCCTGTAAGCAGAGGGGGTTAGTCCTTTTACTTTCATAAACTGGCGGTTAAAGTTAGCTACGGAGTTGTAGCCGCTATCGAAACAGACATCCAGTATGCTTTGCTCTGTGGTGAGCAATAGTTTACATGCGTGGCCAATCCGGATCTCATTTACAAAATCTATATAGGTTTTGCGTGTACGTTTTTTAAAATAATTGCAAAATGCAGGGATCGTCATTCCGGCGATATCGGCCAGTTCTGCTAATTGTATTGGTTGCCTGAAATGATCCATTGTATATTGGAAAATGCGGTCGATGCGGTCCCGGTCTCTGGGATTGAGTTCTTTTATTTCCTGTGTTGAAACAGTGGTGTATTCTTCTGTTTCCGACATTAATGCAAGGCATTCCAGTAAACTGAGGATACGTCGAAAGCCTTTTTCCTTTTCCAGGGAAAGAATCATTTTGCCCAATTGACTCTTCATTTCACCGGAAAATTTTACACCATGTGCGGCTGTTTTCAAAAGCTTACTGATCAACTTGCTTTCTGGTAATTGCAGTAATTCCGGGCCCCAGAAATCTTCACGAAAATGAACAACCACAGCGCTTACAACCATGTCCTCATTGTTCTTTTGAAAGGTGTGAGGAAGGTTTGATCCTAAGAAGAATACATCCCCGGCCTCAAATTCACCCACATAGTTTCCAATAAAGCTCATACCTGCCCCTTCCGTAAAGAAAATCAATTCATACTCCAGGTGCTGGTGCCAGGGTACTTCAAATAAAGGCGTACGGTGGGTACGTGCCACAAAAGAAGTATCACCAGAAAGCGGAAGTTTCTCAATTAAAGGCTTCATAATACGATATTAAGTTCATCAGTAGTGTAAAAGTAGATAAAAATATTAAAATCGTATCAGTAATCATTAATAGAGTAGTTGTTGAACGGAAAAGTTGCTGTTAACTTGCATTGCTTTTAAAATCTAAACCTTCACTAAAAATCTAACGATGCTTTTACTCGGTATAGACGTAGGCACCTCTTCCATAAAAGTTTCTGTAGTTGATGCACAAACCAGGCAGTGCGTTGCATCTGCCCAGTATCCCGAAACCGAAAGTGATATTAAGTCCCTTCAGCCAGGTTGGGCTGAACAAGCGCCACAAATGTGGTGGGAACATACCCAGCAGGCTTTTCAGAAAGCTAAGACCAAGGGTAACTTCGATCCTAAGCAAATTGCTGCCATTGGGATCGCTTATCAAATGCATGGATTGGTGGTTGTGGATAAGGACGGTGAAGTGTTGCGTGATTCAATTATCTGGTGTGACAGCCGTGCTGTGCCTTATGGTGAAAAAGCTTTCCAGGCAATAGGTTGTGATACCTGCTTAAGCAGCCTTTTGAATTCTCCCGGCAATTTTACTGCTGCTAAGCTGGCTTGGGTAAAAGATGCTGAGCCCCAGGTTTACGACCGTATTTCAAAAGTGATGCTGCCTGGCGATTATATCGCCTTGAAACTAACAGGGGAAATAACCACCAGCGCATCTGCACTTTCGGAAGGCGTTTTCTGGGACTTTCAAAAAGATGAAGTCTCCCGTGCGGTCATGTCATACTTTGGATTCAAGGATTCTTTTATTCCAACAGTAAACCCGGTATTCTCTGAGCATGGAAGGTTGCAAAAAGAAGTCGCCCAACAATTAGGGTTAACCGAAGGTATACCGGTAACATATAAAGCAGGCGACCAACCAAACAATGCTTTATCGCTGAATGTGCTGCAACCTGGTGAAGTAGCTGCCACAGCCGGTACATCCGGGGTGATCTATGGTGTCAGTGATCAATTGACCTATGACCAGCAATCACGCATCAATACCTTTGCTCATGTAAATCATGCACCTGATCAAAAGCGGCTGGGCGTATTGTTGTGCATCAATGGTACCGGAATTTTAAATCGTTGGGTGAGGGATGTAGCAGCTCCTGGCATTTCTTATGCAGTAATTGACAGAGAAGCTGCAGACATAATGCCAGGCAGTAATGGACTGACCATACTTCCTTTCGGCAATGGTGCTGAGCGGATGTTGAATAATAAAATTGTTGGCGCCCAGGTAAAAGATATTGATCTGAATATCCATACACGCGCCCATATTTTCCGTGCCGCCCAGGAGGGCATTGCTTTTGCTTTCCGTTATGGTCTGGATATCATGAGAGAGAATGGGATGAATCCAGGAGTGATCCGTGCGGGAAGGGCCAACATGTTCTTTAGTCCTGTATTTACTGAAGCCTTTGTGAATGCAACAGGCGTACCTGTGGAGTTATATGCAGCTGATGGTAGTGTTGGCGCGGCCATAGGTGCCGGAATTGGCGCCGGAGTTTTCAGTGAGCGGGAAGCTTTTGATGGGATCAAGCCATTGCAATTAATTGAACCGGGTAATGCGGAGTTGTATGATGAATTGTATGTTGGTTGGAAGAAACACCTGATCCAAGCCCTTGGGCAATAGCAGCGCGTTGACTAAAAGATATCATAAGCGATTCAAATTTTAATATTATAAACCTCAATTTCTAATCTATAAATTCAATCACATGTCTGTATTATTAGGTGCGCAAGAGTACTATAAAGGCATTGGGCAGATCAAATATGAAGGGCCCCAGAGCGACAATCCACTGGCCTTCCGCTGGTATGATGAAAACAAAGTAGTAGCGGGCAAGACTTTGAAAGATCACTTCAAGTTTGCCTGTGCTTACTGGCACTCTTTCAACGGCAATGGTTCAGATCCCTTTGGAGCTCCCACTCACCTGTTTCCATGGGAAAGCATCCAGGACCCCATTGAAAAGGCAAAAGCCAAGATGGATGCAGCTTTTGAATTCATTACCAAGATGAACCTTCCTTACTACTGCTTCCATGATGTGGATGTTGTGGACTATGGTAATGACATTGTAAAAAATGAGCAGCGTCTGCAAACCATGGTGGAATATGCCAAGGAAAAACAAAGGCAGAGCGGTGTGAAACTTCTGTGGGGTACTGCTAACCTGTTCTCCCATCCAAGATACATGAATGGAGCTGCCACCAACCCTGATTTTCAAGTACTCAGCCATGGTGCAGCACAAGTGAAAGCTGCTTTGGATGCTACCATTGCACTGGGTGGTGAAAACTATGTATTCTGGGGTGGTAGAGAAGGCTACATGAGCCTCCTGAATACCAATATGAAAATGGAGCAGGAAAACCTTGCCCGCTTCCTGCATGCCGCAAAAGATTATGCACGCAAGCAAGGATTTAAAGGCACATTTTTTATTGAGCCTAAACCAGCAGAACCTTCCAAGCACCAGTATGACTATGACTGTGCTACTGTGATTGGCTTTTTGAACCAATTTGGTTTGCAGAATGACTTCAAGATCAACATTGAAGTAAACCATGCTACTTTGGCCGGCCATACGTTTACACATGAATTGCAGGTGGCTGCGGATCATGGTATGCTGGGTTCTATTGATGCCAACCGTGGTGATTACCAGAATGGCTGGGATACTGACCAATTCCCGAACGACCTCAATGAAATTACAGAAGCCATGTTGATCTTCCTGCAAGCAGGTGGATTGCAAGGCGGCGGTGTGAACTTTGATGCCAAGATCCGCAGGAATTCTACGGATAATGCAGATCTGTTCTATGCGCACATTGGTGGTATGGATACGTTTGCAAGAGCATTGGTGACAGCTGATGCCATTTTGCAAAAGTCAGAATACAAGAAATTCCGTGAGGATCGTTATGCATCTTACAATAGTGGTAAGGGCAAGGAATTCAGGGAAGGCAAGCTGACACTGGAAGACCTGAGGTCTTATGCTGTAGAGCAAGGAGAACCTGCGGTTATCAGTGGCAAACAGGAGTACCTGGAAAACCTTATTAACAGGTATATCTAATCGTTGTTTATTGTTTAGTTGAATAAGGGGCCGCCTCAGTAGTATGAGGCGGTCTTTTTTATTCTATCCCAAAAGGGCTGCAATAGCCCGACCAATTGCCAGGGCTAATAGAAAAAGCAATACTCCGTAAATTATACGCACTCTTCTCTTATAGGTCGCATTTTTAGAGTAGTTATTATCCATAGAATTAAGATAATAACGGATAAGATTAAATGCAAATCTATTGATAAACCAATGTTTGAAAAACCAGGAAATGGCCTCTCTTTATTCGGTTAGGTGATGGATATACCATTTTGGATAGGTGATTTCCATTATAGATAGAAGCTAAGAGGCTCACAAAAAATAAGGGCCAGCGTTTGCCGGCCCATAATATTCTTTTCATTTAGTAACCTTTGGGAGCCATTTGTTTTTCTTTCATCTTCTCTTCGATCAACCCCTTGTAGGTTGTTTGTTGCTCAGGTGTAAGGAATTCAAACAGCTTGCTTTGCTTTTCTTTTTTCAAAGCCATCTTTTTTTCTTTTTGAGCATCCTTACTTAAAGTAGCATCCTGCATCACTTTATCAATCTTGGCATCATACTCTTTGCAAAGAGCATCATACTTTTCGGTTTGCTCAGTAGTTAAATTCAATTCATCCTTAACCTTTTTATTCCATTCAGTGCGTTCTTTATTTATATCTTTTACATCTTTCTGTTCCTGCGCTATTGCTGCGGTTGCTACCATACCCATAATGATAAATGATAACAATAGTTTTTTCATGTCAAAAAATTTAAATGATAAAAATGGGCACTTGGATTAATAAAGTTGTAGTATTCACTATGGCAGAAAATGAAAAAATGGTGCCAGTTGATTTTTTGTAGAGCTTACAATAGGATGAATGGATTATCCTGTTAAACATTTCATTTTTACCCCCATACAATTATTTGTATGAATGGTAAATTGAAAGGAAACCTGAGTTTACACCCAATATCCAGCTGGGAAGAGCCCGGTCGGACACCAAGCTGTTCAATTTGCATTTTAAATTTTACCTTCGCAACTTTCAGGGCTGTTAGCTCAGTTGGTTTAGAGCATTACCTTGACATGGTAGGGATTACTGCTATGTATTTTAATCTTTTTTGCTAAAATTCAGGCTGGGGAAGGAAGCTAATTTAATAATCCCCTAACAACCAATTCCTGATCTCATTTTTATCTCATCTGCCAGTCATTTACTTTTGCAGCTTTATTTTATTCATTAAATCTAAGAAGCTGTGCTTGCAGGATTACAAAATGTTACGTTTGAGTTTGGAGCCAGGGCCATTATTAAAGAAGCGACATGGCATATTCATCCACAGGAGCGTATAGGATTGGTTGGGTACAACGGGACCGGGAAATCTACTATTTTAAAATTATTGGCGGGGGAGTACCTGCCTTCGGCAGGGACAGTGGAAAGAAGCCGCAGCACCAGTATTGGCTACCTTCACCAGGACCTGTTGAGCTTTAGCACCAGTGAATCCATTCTGCAGGTAGCACTGCATGCTTTTGATAAAGTGAAAGCCCTGGAAAAGGAAATTGAAAGGCTGACCAAAGAACTGGAACACAATGCAACAGATGACATGCTGTTGGAGTACAGTGATAAACTGCACCAGTTTGAGGAGGCCGGCGGCTATACCGTTGAACACAGGACTGAAGAAGTACTACAAGGGCTTGGATTCAGTAATGATGATTTGAAGCGTCCTTATAAGGAATTCAGCGGGGGCTGGCGTATGAGGGTATTGCTGGCCAAGATGATCCTGCAGCAGCCTGACCTGCTGTTGCTCGATGAGCCTACCAACCACCTTGACCTTCCTTCCATCGAATGGCTGGAAAAATATCTGCAGCATTATAAAGGTTCTGTAGTGATTGTGAGCCACGATAAGTTTTTCCTGAATCGCATGGTGAAGAAGATCGTGGAAGTATATCAAAAAGAATTGCACATTTATAATGGCAACTATGATTTCTATGAAACGGAGAAGGAGCAGCGTGTAGAATTGCAGCAGCGTGCTTTTGAAAACCAACAGGAATATATCCGGCAGCAGGAGCGCTTTATCGAACGTTTCCGGGCAAAAGCCACCAAAGCGGCACAGGCCCAGAGCGCTATTAAAAGGCTGGAAAAGCTGGATAGAATAGAAGATGTTGAAATTGAAAGACCTGATATCCGCATCAATTTTACGATTGATAAGACGCCGGGTAGAGTGTTGGCAGAGTTAAAACATGTTTCCAAGCACTTCAAGGATATTGAAATTTTAAGAAATGCGTCTGCCGAAATTGACCGGGGAGATAAGATTGCTCTTATTGGGGCGAATGGTAAAGGGAAATCCACTCTTTTGCGGGTTGTAGCCGGAACAGAACCAATTGAGGGTGAGCGCAAATGGGGGCACAATGTGGATGAAGCTTTTTATGCCCAGCACCAATTGGAAGCCCTTAATGTCAATAATACCATCCTGGATGAATTGAAGGAAGCGGGTTCTCAAAAGACAGAATTGGAACTCCGGACCATTTTAGGATGCTTTTTGTTCAGCGGTGATGATGTAGATAAAAAAATTAAAGTATTGAGTGGGGGCGAGAAGGCGAGGGTGGCCCTGGCAAAGACCATCATCAGCAAGGCAAACTTTTTATTGCTCGATGAGCCTACCAACCACCTTGATCTCCATTCCACAGAATTGCTCGCAGATGCCTTGAACCGATATTCCGGAAGTTATTTGCTGGTGAGTCACGATCGATACTTTATTTCCAAAACTGCCAATAAGATCTGGGAAATTGTAGACCATGAGATCAAGGAGTTCAAAGGCAGTTACCAGGAATGGGTAGAGTGGAAGGAGCGAATGAGTTCTGAGGCGAAAGTGCAAAATCCAAAACCTGAGAAAGGGACAGTCAATAAGGATGCAGGAAATAGAAATCCGGAAGCTGGCAATAAGAACAAAGCCCCGGAAGCGGAAGTAAATCAAAATATTGTTGAAGCCGGAAAGCCTGTCAATAAATCGGTTCAGTCCGTAGTCAAGAAGGAGTTGCAAAAATTGCAACGTCAATTTCAAAAGCTGGAGGAGGACATTGCGCAGGCCAATAAAACTAAAGCAGAATTGGAATTGCAACTAGGTGCACCGGAAATTTATGCTGACAGACAAAAGTTCATTCAAACCGAAGAAAAATATAAAGAAATCACCAGTCGTCTTGTTCAGCTCAATCAAACCTATGAGCAGACTTTTGAAAAGATGATGGAGCTGGAAGAGCAATAATGTTTACTTTGTTATTTGAAGAAGCCTCTTGATGATCCGTTTATTAAGGGGCTTTTTAATATGACGCTCTATTCGGTTGAAAAAGAGATCAGATAGAAAAAATCGATCTATCTGTATAAAAACAATCATTGTTTTTATACAGCAGCCAAAAGCAGGCATTTCCTTTAAAAACGTGGATTTGGGAGGTTAAAAGCCGGGCTGGATTGTCAGAATATCTTAAAAAGATTGGTAACGAGGTTATAAAATTCAATAAAATGCGGAATTTTCGCTTAGATTTTAGGAATTTCGCGTAAAATTTTAAAAATTCAGTAAAGAAACCCCTTAAAGTATTTAAGTATGAGCAACACGCCAAGCACCTTGTTTGATAAAGTGTGGGATGCACACGTGGTTCGAAAAATAGAAGATGGGCCAGATGTATTTTTCATTGACAGGCATTTTATCCATGAAGTTACCAGCCCAGTGGCTTTTCTTGGTCTGCAAAACAGGGGTATCAATGTAATGTTTTCTGAACGCACATTTGCTACCGCCGATCACAACACACCAACTATTAACCAGCACCTTCCGGTAGAGGATCCGCTTTCTGCCAACCAGTTGAAAGCCCTGGAGCAGAATTCTGCAAAATATGGTATTTCGCATTGGGGTCTTGGTAATCCTAAAAACGGTATTGTGCACGTTGTAGGACCTGAAAATGGTATTACGCTCCCTGGTATGACCATTGTTTGTGGTGATTCTCATACATCTACGCACGGCGCTTTTGGCGCTATTGCTTTTGGTATTGGTACTTCTGAGGTAGAGATGGTACTTTCTTCCCAGTGTATCATGCAGCCTAAGCCCAAGAAAATGCGTATTAATGTGAATGGTGCTTTAAACAAGGGTGTTACTCCTAAAGATGTTATTCTTTACATTATTTCAAAATTGACTACGGCAGGTGCTACCGGATATTTTGTTGAATATGCAGGTGATGTTTTCGAGAACATGAGCATGGAAGGTCGTATGACTGTATGTAACATGAGTATCGAAATGGGTGCACGCGGTGGTATGATTGCTCCGGACGAAACAACATACGCTTACATTAAGGGTCGTGAGAAAGCTCCTCAAGGTGAAGCCTGGGATAAGGCGTTGGCATACTGGAAAACCTTGAAAACGGATGAAGGTGCTTCTTTTGATGTTGAATATAATTATAATGCAGCTGATATCGAACCCATGATCACTTATGGTACCAATCCAGGTATGGGTATCGGCATCACCAAGAATATTCCCCTGTCTACAGAAGTAGAAGGTGGTAAATCCACTTATGAGAAATCATTGAATTACATGGGCTTCCATGAAGGAGAGCAGATGCTTGGTAAAAAAGTTGACTATGTGTTCATTGGAAGTTGCACCAATGGCCGTATAGAAGACTTCAGGGCTTTTGCTTCAATTATTAAAGGCCGTAAGAAGGCTGATAATGTAACAGCATGGATCGTTCCTGGTTCTCATATTGTTGAACGTCAAATTAGAGAAGAAGGCATTTTGGATGTTCTCACTGAAGCTGGATTCCAATTACGTCAGCCTGGTTGCTCAGCTTGCCTGGCTATGAATGATGATAAAATTCCAGCCGGCAAATATGCAGTAAGTACCAGCAACCGCAACTTCGAAGGCCGCCAGGGTCCCGGAGCCCGCACATTGCTGGCAAGCCCATTAGTTGCTGCTGCAGCTGCTGTAACAGGCGTTGTAACTGATCCAAGAGAATTCATCTAAATTTCAAACAATTATCCTTCTCACTCTAACAAAATAAATAATGGCTTACGATAAATTCACAGTTCTTAAAAGTACGGCAGTGCCGATGCCGATTGAAAATGTTGACACTGACCAGATCATTCCAGCTCGCTTTTTAAAAGCGACTAAGCGTGAAGGGTTTGGTGATAACCTTTTCAGAGACTGGCGTTATAATGTGGACAATACACCCAAACAGGATTTTGTGTTGAACAATCCTATCTATTCGGGTGAAATTTTAGTTGGTGGTAAGAACTTTGGTAGTGGTAGCAGCCGCGAACATGCCGCCTGGGCTATTTATGACTATGGTTTTCGTTGCGTAGTATCCAGCTTTTTTGCTGATATCTTCAAGAACAACTCATTAAATATTGGCATTTTACCAGTACAGGTTAGTCCGGAGTTTTTGGACAAGATCTTTACTGCCATTGAAGCAGATCCTAAAACTGAACTGGAAGTAAACCTGCCAGAACAAACCATTACCATTGTAGCTACTGGTGAAAAAGAGTCTTTTGATATCAATGGTTATAAAAAGCATAACCTGATGAATGGTTTTGATGACATTGATTATTTGCAATCAATGAAGGCTGAAATCGAAACATTCGCAGCAGGCCGATTATATTAAGAATTCAAATTCTGCCACGGTTACATAGACTTCTTTTCCACTTTGGGAATAGAAATCATTGTATCCGTGGCTTTTTTTAACACCCTCATCATTTCGTAAAATATTTTAGGTTCTATGCAAGCAGTTATTCAACTGGATAGCAAACAACAACCTGTTCAGCGTAATTCTAACACAAAGTCGCCACGCCATATTGAAATTATGGATACCACCCTGCGTGATGGCGAGCAAACCAGTGGTGTGTCTTTTTCTGCCTCCGAAAAGCTCACCATTGCACAACTGTTGTTAACGGAAGTAAAGGTTGACCGCATCGAAATAGCCTCTGCCCGGGTGTCGGAGGGAGAATTCAAAGCTGTTAAGAAAATTACGGAATGGGCTTCAGCAAATGGGCACCTTGACCGCATAGAAGTACTCACATTTGTGGATGGTGATACCTCTGTAAACTGGATGTTGCAGGCTGGAGCAAAAGTAATGAACCTGCTTACCAAAGGTTCGCTGAATCACCTGACCCACCAACTAAAGAAAACTCCTGAACAACATTTTGAAGACATTGCTAAGGTAATTGCGCTTGCCACATCCAAAGGATTGCAGTGTAATGTTTACCTCGAAGACTGGAGCAATGGAATGCGCAATTCGAAGGAATATGTGCTTCAGTTTATCGACTTTTTGCAAACACAACCAATCAAGCGGGTCTTGCTCCCCGATACACTGGGTGTATTGATACCTTCCGAAGTATATCAATATATCCTGGAATTAACTTCTGCTTACCCGAATCTTCATTTTGATTTTCATGCTCATAATGATTATGACCTTGGTACGGCCAATGTTCTTGAAGCTGTAAAGGCTGGAGCGCACGGTTTGCACCTGACCATTAATGGTATGGGGGAAAGAGCCGGAAATGCACCTTTGGCGAGTGCGATTGCAGTGTTGAATGATTATGTAAAAGAGGTAAAAACGTCGGTTGTTGAAAAGTCGTTGTATTCGGTCAGCAAACTGGTAGAAACCTTTTCCGGATTCCGGATTTCTGCCAATAAGCCAATTGTAGGCGAAAATGTTTTTACACAAACAGCTGGAATTCATGCAGATGGCGATAAAAAGAACAAATTATACTTTAATGACCTGATGCCCGAACGTTTTGGAAGGGAACGGAAATATGCACTGGGCAAAACGAGTGGTAAAGCAAATATTGAAAATAATTTGCAACAGCTCGGCATTCAACTTTCTGGAGAAGATCTTAAAAAGGTTACTCAGCGTATTATTGAACTGGGTGACAGGAAAGAAGCAGTTACCCAGGCAGATCTTCCTTACATTATCTCAGATGTTCTAGATAGCGATACCATTAGAGAGAAAGTGCATGTAGAAAATTATGTGCTGACACACTCTAAAAATCTAAGACCTTCTGTTACGCTGAAAATCAGCATTGAAGGCGAGTCATTTGAAGAGCATGCACAAGGTGACGGTCAATATGATGCCTTTATGAATGCCCTGAAAAAGGTGTATACACAAAAAGGCCTGGAATTGCCCACACTTACGGATTACGAAGTGCGCATACCTCCTGGTGGTAAATCTGACGCACTTTGTGAAACCATTATAACCTGGAGTTTCAGTGGTAGAGAATTCAAAACAAGAGGACTCGATAGCGACCAGACAGTTTCTGCGATTCAAGCGACACAGAAGATGCTGAATCTGATATAAGCAACATTGTTTAATCATAAAACCAAATCAACAAATAAATATTAATGGCTAAAAAACACATTCTGATCGTTCCTGGGGATGGAATAGGACAAGAGGTAACTGCAGTAGGAAAAAAAGTTCTGGACAAGATCGCTACCAAATTTGGACATGAGTTTACTTATGATGAGGCTTTGATTGGGCATGTGGCCATCGAAGCAACAGGTAATCCATTGCCAGATGAATCATTGGAAAAAATGAAGGCTTCTGATGCTGTTTTATTTGGCGCAGTAGGTCATCCGAAATATGATAATGACCCAAGTGCTAAAGTACGTCCTGAGCAGGGATTATTGAAAATGCGTAAAGAGTTGGGATTGTATGCCAACCTGCGTCCAATTAAACTGTTTGATGAATTATTGGGTGCTTCCAGCATTAAACCTGAAATCCTGAAGGGAGCTGATATCCTGTTTTTCCGTGAATTAACCGGTGATATTTATTTTGGTGAGAAAGGGCGCAAGAATAATGGTGATACGGCTTATGATATTGCAGAATACAGCCGTTTTGAGGTTGAGCGGATTGCCCGCAAAGCCTTCGAAGCTGCCCGTACCCGTCGCAAGAAACTTTGTTCAGTAGATAAAGCCAACGTAATAGAAACCAGCCGTTTGTGGCGTGAAGTGGTGCAAAAGGTAGCTACCGAATATCCTGATGTTGAAGTGGAACACCAGTTTGTGGATGCCACTGCCATGTTGCTGATCAAAGATCCGCGTCGTTTTGATGTGGTGGTAACTGCCAATCTTTTTGGAGATATCCTGACTGATGAAGCTTCCCAGATTGCAGGATCTATGGGCATGTTGGCATCTGCTTCTATCGGTGATGGTACGGGAGTTTATGAGCCTATCCACGGTTCTGCCCATGATATTACTGGTAAAGGTGTGGCAAACCCACTGGCATCCATTCTGTCTGCAGCACTGTTGCTTGATATTTCTTTTGGCATGAAGGCTGAATCTGAAGCAGTTATCAATGCTGTTGATAAAGTATTGAAAGCTGGCTTCCGCACAAGAGATATTGCTGATGCCCAAACACCAGCTGATAAAATCCTCGGTACAGATGCCATCGGTGAAGAAGTATTGAAGAATTTATAAACGTAATTAGCTTCATTACTCATCTTAATAGGGAAAGGCTCCTGGGAATACCGCCCGGTGAGCCTTTTTATTTTAAAACAGATTGGTGATTGATAACTAATTATTAATGTTTCAGGGTTTATTTTTGCCGCCCCGATAAGATCGGTTCAACTATATCTATAAACAGAATATATGGATCAGAAGTATATCCAAAAAATCTCAGAGAAACTAGGACTAACGTTAAAACAAGTCACCAATGTTGACAGCCTTCATAGTGAAGGGGCAACTATTCCCTTTATGGCCCGCTATCGTAAAGAGGCTACAAATAACCTGGATGAAGTTGCCATTGGAAATATTGTAGAGGAGATCAAGTACTTTACAGAACTGGACAAGCGTAAAGAGACCGTGATCAAAACCATTGAAGATGCAGGCAAGATGACGGATGATCTGAAGAAAAGGATCGAAGAATGTTACAGTGCAACAGAGTTGGAAGACATTTACCTCCCTTACAAACCAAAGCGTAAAACAAGAGCTACCCAGGCCATTGAAAAAGGGCTGGAACCATTGGCAAAGTTGCTTTTTGAACAGGCGGAGATGAATTTAGACGAAGAAACAGCTAAATATATTAATGAACAGGTAAAAGATAGCAAGGATGCCCTGCAGGGAGCCAGGGATATTATTGCTGAATGGATCAGTGAACATGAGCAGGCCCGGAATAAAGTGCGCCAATTGTTTACAGAAACGGCAGCTTTATCATCCAAAATATTGCCGTCGAAAAAAGATGATCCTGAGGCCCAGAAATATCGTGACTATTTCGAATTCGATGAGCCTTTATCTCAATGTCCTTCACACAGGATACTGGCTATTCGCCGGGGTGAAAAAGAAGGGTTCCTCGCAATGGATCTGAATGTAGACAAACAGACAGCAGTTGAAGATTTAGAACGCATCTTTATCAAAGCTTCGAATCCATCTGCAACAGAAGTCAAAAAAGCAATTGAAGACAGCTTTGGCCGCCTTTTGAAATCATCTATCGAAAATGAGTACCGTTTATTAAGTAAAGGCAAGGCTGATGAAGAGGCGATCCATGTATTTACAGAGAACTTGCGCCAGCTTTTACTCGCTTCGCCACTAGGTTCCAAGAAGATCCTGGCTCTTGATCCGGGATACCGTACCGGGTGTAAGGTGGTATGCCTGGATGCACAGGGTAATCTTGTGTATAATACAGCTATTTACCCGCATCCACCGCAAAACCAATGGCAGGAAAGTATTGCTGCTTTAAAACAAATGGTAGAAAAGTTTGATATTGAGGCGATTGGTGTCGGTAATGGAACTGCAGGCAGGGAATCAGAGCAACTGGTCAGGAGTATAGATTTCGGTAAGCATGTTAGTATATTCCAGGTAAACGAAAGTGGTGCCTCCATTTATTCGGCATCAGAAGTAGCCAGGGAAGAATTTCCGGATCATGATGTGACTGTACGTGGTGCTATCAGCATTGGCAGAAGATTGCTTGATCCATTGAGTGAATTGGTGAAGATCGATCCTAAGTCAATTGGCGTTGGACAATATCAACACGATGTGAATCAATTGAAGTTGAAGGACGCTTTGGATAGGGTAGTGGAGAGTGCTGTGAACTTTGTAGGTGTTGATGTAAACACGGCCAGCAAACATTTATTACAATATGTTTCTGGTATCAATGCAACACTGGCCAACAACATTGTTCAGTACCGTGCACAAAACGGAGCTTTCAAGAGCCGGAATGATCTGAAAAAGGTGTCTTTGATGGGACCAAAGACCTTTGAGCAATGCGCTGGCTTTTTGAGAATTCCGGGAGCAGAAAATCCCCTGGATAATTCTTCTGTGCATCCTGAAAGTTATGGAGTGGTGGAGCAAATGGCTAAAGACGTTCAGGCTTCTTTGGAAGAACTGATCAAGCAATCGGAGTTACGCAAAAAGGTAGTCAAGAAAAAATATATAACGGAGACAGTAGGTGAGTTTACGATTGATGATATTTTGAAGGAACTGGAAAAGCCTGGTCGTGACCCTCGTTCTCCGATTGAAGAATTCCAGTTTGATGAAACTATCAAGACTATTGAAGATGTAAAGCCTGGTATGACTGTTCCGGGTATTGTTACCAATATTACAGCCTTTGGTGCTTTTGTAGACATTGGCGTTAAACAGGATGGGCTGGTACACCTTTCACAACTCAGCAACCGTTATGTTACGGATCCAAACGAAGTGGTTAAGCTGAATCAAAAAGTTATGGTTACCGTTACCGAGGTTGATGTGGCCAGGAAGCGCATTGCTTTGAGCATGAAAGACCAGGCTCCAAGAGAAAGGGAACAAATGAGTAGACCAAAAGGTCAAGGCGCCCCTGCACAAAAATCATTTCAAAAGAAGCAAGAGCCGCAAAATGATTTCCAAAGCAAGCTGATGGAACTGAAGAAGAAGTTTAAGGACTGAGGGGAGTGAATGGTCAATTGAAAATTAAAAAGGTTATCTGCCGTGGCGGATAACCTTTTTAACTATTTACTATTTGTCTTATTTCTAATGCTTCATACTATACGATCAGCATTGCATCGCCATAGCTGAAGAAGCGATATTTATCCTTGATCGCTTTTTTATAAGCTTCCATGATTAAATCATAACCAGCAAAAGCGCAAGTCATAATCAGTAAGCTTGTTTTCGGCAGGTGGAAGTTTGTCACTAAAGAATCCGCGATGCTAAAATCGTAAGGAGGATGAATAAACATATTCGTCCAGCCTTCTGATGGCTTCAACAAGCGTTGAGCCGTAAAAGAAGACTCTAAAGCACGCATTGAAGTGGTACCAATAGAGCAAATACGGTGATTTGTTTCTTTGGCCTTGTTTACAATTTTGCAGCAGGTTTCATCAATGCGGTAATATTCTGCATCCATTTTGTGCTTGCTCAGGTCTTCCACTTCAATAGGACGGAAGGTGCCTAAACCAGTATGAAGGGTTACTTCGGCAAAACGGATACCTTTGATCTCGCAGCGTTTGATCAATTCGCGGCTGAAGTGCAGACCTGCAGTTGGAGCTGCTACAGCGCCTTCGTGCTTTGCATATACAGTCTGGTAACGCTCACGGTCTTCTTCATCCGGTTTGCGTTTAATGTATTTGGGAAGAGGCGTTTCTCCGTGTTTTTCAAGTATTTCGCGGAACTCATCTTCAGATCCTTCGAATAAGAATTTGATGGTACGTCCACGTGAGGTAGTGTTATCGATTACCTCTGCTACCAGGTCCTCACTATCTCCGAAGTACAATTTGTTGCCCACACGTATTTTTCTTGCGGGATCAACGATCACATCCCAAAGGCGGTGTTCCTTGTTTAATTCACGAAGTAGAAAAACTTCAATCTTAGCACCTGTTTTTTCCTTGCGTCCATACATGCGGGCAGGGAAAACTTTGGTATTGTTTACAGCAAAAACGTCTTTGTCATCAAAGTAATCAAGGATGTCGCGGAAGTGTTTGTTTTCAATTTGTCCGGTTTTGCGGTGAATCACCATCATACGGGCATCTTCGCGTTTTTTGGCCGGATTTTGAGCAATAAGATTTAAGGGGAGGTCAAATTTAAACTGTGAAAGCTTCATGGGCTGTTTAGTTATTTATTTTGAGGCCTCATGACACAAATCCTGTGAAGTAAGAGCCAAGGGTAAAAAGAGGAAAAATGTTCACTCTTCGACCCTCAGCAAGTTGCCAAAAGCCACGGTCTTACGGCACCGGGTTTGGTCATTAAGCTTATAAGGTCGGCAAAGGTAGTGAAAAAGCTAATTTAGGATCCTATAATTTAGAAAAATTTAGCAGTCAATCGGTTACAATTTTATTTTAGGAATTGCTGAGAGCAACTGTTTTGTATAATCATGCTTTGGGTTTCTGTATATTTCTTCAGAATCACCACGCTCTACAATTTTTCCTGCCTTCATTACCATTAATCGGTCGCTCATGTAGCGTATTACAGATAAATCATGAGAGATGAATAACATCGTTAAGCCCAGTTCACTTTTCAAATTGTTCAGTAAATTCAATATTTGTGCCTGGACACTCACATCCAAAGCTGATACTGATTCATCACACACAAGAAATGTTGGATTTAAGGCAAGTGCACGGGCTATGACGATGCGTTGTCTTTGGCCGCCTGAAAATTCATGTGGATAACGGCTGGCGAACTTTGGTGACAATTGCACTTGTTCCAGGAGTTTAGATATACTACTTCTTCGCTGAGTTTTTGTTTCATCTGAAAACAGGCGCATTGGTTCTGCGAGTGCTTCACCTATGGTTAAACGGGGATTTAAAGAAGAAAAAGGATCCTGGAAAACCAATTGTACTTCCTTACGGAAGTGCTGCAAATTGCTTTCCGGAGTTTGTGTAATTGAACTACCCTGAAATAAGATATCACCCCCTGATGGTTCAATAAGCCTTAGTAATGCTCTTCCCAGGGTTGTTTTACCGCAACCTGATTCACCTACCAGGCCCAGGGTTTCGCCTCTATAAATTTCAAAGCTTGTATTATCGACTGCTGTAAAGTAATGCGTAGCCTTTCCCAATAAGTTTCGTTTGACAGGAAACCGGACACTTAAATTTTCTACTTTGACCAGGACTTCATTAAGATGCGGGATCATTGGTGGTGAAGAAGTTGCTGCTACTGCCGGATTTTGCCCTGGTTGAAGAAAATCATCTACCACAGGCAGCCTTTCTCCCTTTGCATGCAAGGCAGGGCGGCAGGCGATCAATGCTTTTGTATAAGGATGTTGCGGGTGGCGGAAAATTTCAATTGTACTGTTTTGTTCCAAAATGACACCTTTAAACATAATGGCTACGCGATCCGCAATTTCTGCTACTATTCCCAGGTCATGCGTAATCAACAAAACGCCCATGTTTTGTTCCTGCTGCAATTGCTTTATTAATAGCAATATTTTTTTCTGGACTGTAACATCCAGTGCTGTTGTAGGTTCATCACAAATCAATAATGCCGGCTGGCAACACATTGCCATGGCAATCATCACCCTTTGCTTTTGTCCCCCGCTGATCTGGTGGGGATATTTATGAAACGTTTTTTCAGGATCCGGGATATCAACTTTTTCGAACCATTTCAATGTTTCTTTCTTCGCTTCTGCCCTGGAAATCCTTTTATGCCTGACCAGTGCTTCAGCGATTTGTTTACCGCATTTCATAACGGGATTTAAAGAAGTCATTGGCTCCTGGAAAATCATTGCAATTTGAGAGCCTCGTAAATCACTGATTTCCTTTATCTCAGGATTGTTGATTGATGCAATTTTTGAATTGGAAGTTGAAGTTCTTTTTTTATTAACTAGTGAAATGAGATCTAAGTGAGATACACCTGAATCCGAGAAAAGTATTTTGCCTCCAGCATATATTGCAGGAGGAGTAGGGAGTAATTGCAACAAGGAAAGAGCGGTGACTGACTTTCCTGAACCAGATTCACCCACCAGTGCCACAATTTCTCCGCGTTTGATCTGCAGTGACAAATTCTCTACTGCAGATATCTTTTCATTTTCTGTAGTAAAATCTATTGAAAGGTTTTGTATGTCTAGTAACGGTTGCAGGTGGCAGCTATTTTATTGATCCTATTTACATTTTGGTACAACCTTAATGGCCAGCTTTTTACCAGGCGTTGGATAATAGGCCAGACAAACATTACAAAGCTGTTTGGATGTATCCATCATAAAATAAAATTCATCTCCTTCATTAATACTTGGAGGGAAAGTGCATGGACTACCTAATCCAAAAACATTCGTATAAGACTTGCCCGTATTTTCATCCGTCCAATTAGCAGCTATTTGTGCGGTGTCCAGGCTGCCCTCTAATAACTTGATTGTATAATTGGAACAAATGCCTTTGATCTCGAGCCTTCCTTTATAGCAGCCTGTCTTAGTGTTTTTGTTACAAGCAGGTTTACCTGCTACTAATGCAACAAAAAACATCATGACTACAAGTTTCATAACAACAATTTTTAAAACCTCAAATGTCTTACTGTTTGTCCATTATTGATCAATTGTTTCAGAGAGTCAATACCGATTTTAAGGTGTCGCTCAACATAAATTTCGGTGACTTTTTTATCACTTTCCTCAGTTTTAACGCCTTCCGGTACCATTGGCTGATCACTTACCAATAGCAAGGCGCCAGTTGGGATCCGGTTGGCAAACCCAACCATAAAAATGGTCGCGGTTTCCATATCAATGGCATAAGCTCTGACCTTTTGCAGGTATTCCTTAAATTCTTCATCATGTTCCCATACACGCCGGTTGGTAGTATAAACTGTTCCTGTCCAATAATCAACCTCGTAATCTCTAATCGTTGTAGAAATTGCTTTTTGTAATGCGAATGCGGGTAATGCCGGAACTTCTGCAGGGAAGTAATCATCTGAAGTACCCTCGCCTCTGATAGCTGCTATGGGTAAAATCAAATCACCGAGCTTGTTCCGCTTTTTTAAGCCTCCACATTTACCCAAGAATAAAACGGCTTGCGGATGAATAGCAGTCAATAGATCCATGATGGTTGCGGCGGTTGGACTGCCCATTCCAAAGTTGATAATTGTAATACCGTTACTTGTTGCGCATTGCATTGGCCTGTTTAAACCTACAACCTCAACATTATTCCAGGAAGCGAAGAAGTTTACATAGTTACTAAAGTTGGTTAAAAGAATGTACTTACCAAAATTTTCAAGTTGCTCACCTGTATACCGTGGCAGCCAATTGTGAACAATCTCGTCTTTTGTCTTCATCTTGTAGGGGTTTAAGTATTGGGCTTATCTTTTCATTTGGAAAAGCAACAAATCTGACCATGAATCCGAATATAAGCAGTAATTGACAAGAACGCTAACCTTGAAAGGAAATATTCTCTGGCATGAATTTATTATACCTGTTTTCGTCTAATCATTAAAAACATCCATTATGAAAGATACTCACAACCAACAAGGTCAAAACAGTCCTGGTCGTTCTTACGAAAGGGGAGCGGCTTCTGAAGGCTCCAATGCCAATAAAGTACCAGGCAGTGAGCGAATTCCACAAAGTGAAGAAGATGATGTGGAATCATCTCAAAGTATCAGCTTAGAGCAGCAGGAATTGTTCAAAGGGAAGAAAGTAGATGAAGATATCGAATCTGAAGATGACCTGCCAATGGAGCAGAAGGATTTGTAGCAATTTCCAAGGTCTGTAACAAACTGCTTACCAATCGTATAACGGCGATTATGAAACTGCCATTTAATTTATCTGTTGTACTAAAACGGATAGAAAAGGTAATTGCGCCTTTTCCGAAAGCAGCCATGTTTGAGTTATATGAAAGGGGATATACCACTTTGTTTGAACAATTGATTTCCTGTATTATTTCAATCCGGACACTTGATGAAACGACGATACCAGTTTCATTGCGGTTATTTGAAAAAGGACGTACCCCCGGGGAAATCTTACAACTTTCACCACAAAAGTTAGAGGAACTTTTGTATGGCTGCACATTTCCCGGGCAGAAGGCGTATACTATTCTTGGTATTGCAAAAGCTGCGCATGAAAAATGGAATGGAGAACTGCCTGCAGATTTCAATTTACTGACCGAGTTAAAAGGAGTGGGGCCGAAATGCGCGAATCTTGCATTAGGAGTTACCGGCAAGGATGCTGGCATAAGTGTGGATGTTCATGTGCATCGTATTACCAACAGGTGGGGTTGGATACAAACTGCATCCCCGGAACAAACAATGGTTGAATTGGAAGAGAAAGTGCCGCATGATAAATGGATAGATATCAACCGTTTATTGGTGCCATTTGGTAAGCATATCTGTACAGGTCGATTGCCAAATTGTTCCACCTGCCCTGTATTGGAATACTGTCAACAGGTTGGAGTGGGGAAACACAGGTAAAAAGATAATGGCTTCTCAATTTTTGGTTTTCAACCTAATTGAGAAGCCATTAATATTCTATTATTAAAATTCTATTCTAATCTTCCAGCTTCAACACTGCCAGGAATGCTTCCTGTGGAACTTCTACATTACCAATCTGGCGCATACGCTTTTTACCTTCTTTCTGTTTCTCAAGAAGCTTCCGTTTACGGCTGATATCACCACCATAACATTTAGCCGTTACGTCTTTACGCATAGCTGAAATGTTTTCACGGGCAATGACTTTTGCACCAATAGCCGCCTGAATAGCAATCTGGAATTGCTGGCGTGGTAATAATTCCTTTAACTTTTCACAAAGCTTACGCCCAAAATCCTGTGCACGACCACGGTGAATCAATGCACTCAAAGCATCCACCTTATCACTATTCAGCAGAATATCCATTTTTACAATATCTGCTTCCCTGTAGCCAATAGGATGGTAGTCGAATGATGCATAACCACGTGTCTGGCTTTTTAATTTATCGTAAAAGTCGAATACAATTTCGGTCAATGGCATTTCAAAGATCAATTCTACACGAGTTTGGGTCAGGTAACTTTGGTTCAACAAGATTCCTCGTTTACCCAAACATAAAGTCATGATATTACCGATATATTCTGGTTTTGTAATGATCTGAGCTTTAATAAAAGGTTCTTCAATACGATCTGTTTTAACTGCATCCGGCATTTCTGTAGGATTGTTAACTATAATCTTTTCCCCCCTGGTGGTATATGCAATAAAGCTAACGTTGGGTACAGTAGTAATTACAGTTTGATTGAACTCCCTTTCCAGGCGCTCCTGGATGATCTCCATGTGCAGTAGTCCAAGGAAACCGCAACGGAATCCAAAGCCCAGGGCTTGCGAGGTTTCCAATTCATAAGAAAGTGAAGCATCATTTAACTGCAATTTGTCCATGCATTCCCGGAGTTCCTCAAATTCATCAGTATTTACAGGGAAAATACCAGCAAACACCATCGCTTTTACTTCTTCAAAACCTTTGATCATTTCCGGGTTAGGATTTGAAGCTATGGTGATGGTATCACCTACTTTTACTTCTTTGGCATTTTTAATACCCGTAATCAGGTAGCCCACATCGCCTGTGGTCACTTCCTGCTTTGGCTCAGGTTTTAATTTTAAAATACCCACTTCATCTGCCTCGTATTCCTGGCCGGTAGAAACGAATTTTACCTTATCTCCTTTGCGCAGTGTTCCATTTAATATACGGAAATAAACAATGATACCGCGGAAGCTATTGAACACACTATCGAATATCAGGGCCTGAAGGGGGGCATCCGGATTTCCTTTTGGAGCGGGAATCCTTTCCACGATAGCTTCTAAAATAGCCTCCACACCCAACCCAGTACGGCCACTGGCCAGCAGGATTTCTTCCGGTTTGCAGCCTATGAGTTCAATGATCTGGTCTTTCACTTCTTCGATCATGGCCCCATCCATATCGATTTTATTAATAACAGGAATGATCTCCAGGTCGTTATCAATCGCTAAGTAAAGGTTTGAAATGGTTTGAGCCTGGATACCCTGTGTTGCATCAACTAATAATAGGGCGCCCTCACAAGCAGCTAAGGCACGGCTCACTTCATAGCTGAAATCCACGTGACCAGGGGTGTCAATAAGATTCAACGTATAGTTTTCGCCTTTGTGAGCGTGATTGATCTGGATCGCGTGGCTTTTGATGGTAATTCCTTTTTCGCGTTCAAGGTCCATATCATCAAGCACCTGGTCCATCATGTCACGGTCACTAATCGTATTGGTTGCCTGTAAAAGACGATCAGCTAAAGTGCTTTTGCCATGGTCAATATGGGCAATGATGCAGAAATTACGAATATTTTTCATGTATATACCTCAGAAATTAGCGTGCAAAGATAAGAAAGGAGATCGTAGTTTAAGGTTTTTGCTGTGGCTGTAATGGTTCTTTCTCAAGAATAGGTTTTGGAACCGGGGCTTGGCCATCTTCCAATTTTTGGTGAAATACCTTATCAATGTGGGTCCATTTACCTCCTTTCCATTCGAAGCCTTCATAATCACCATCCGGAATAAAGGTATAAGGTTTATCAGGTTCATCAGTTTCAGAAATCAAGTGGTCCACTAAAATGAGTTTTAAATCCTCATCGTAATTAACAAAAGTGCTGGCTTCTTTTTTATATTCAATACTATAGCGGTATTGGACTGGCCGTTTTACGCTATCTTTTTCAAATGTAAAATAGGGTCCTCCAAAAACAGGTTGGTTCTTTTCATTGATGGTCATCACCTCAATCCATTTCTTATTACTGCGTACACTGTTATTATCAAAACCAAACAGCGTATAGTAGTTTTTCTGATTGAACTGGGTCTTAATAATTTTATAATAAACAGCACCAATCCAGGTATCTTTTGTTCTCACTGAATCAGTAGGGTCGGATGTGAATTCTGAAAAGTCTCTTAAAGGCACTAATCTTAAAGATCCATCCGGGGTCCGGAACTGAATAGCACCTCTTTGTCTTGAATAGTAATCATCAAATGAAAGAGACCAGCTAAAGATCCGGAATGTGCTATCAGGAGCATATACATTAGAAATGCCCTGTACGGAATCAAAAGGATAATAAAAAGAGTTCTTCACTTGCAGGCCCCTGATCAATGTGCGGACAAAGAAGCTATCGTTACGCATCCGGCCTGCAGTCAAACTATCTACGATCAGGTTTTTGGCTAAAGCTTTCAATGAATCTTCCTTTTTTGTTAAAAGCTTTAGATCAGAAGGCGTAATTTTTTGTGCTGTAACAATACTATTAAAAACAAAAATTACTAATATAAAGAGAACGGTTTTTTTCACAAGAACGTTTTTAAGCCAAACGCTAAATTGCCCAAAAAAGTACAAAAATTATCCTAAGATTAAATACATTGTTCCTCCACCAACTGACAAATGATATGCCCGATCAGGATATGACTTTCCTGGATACGAGGCGTATCAGTAGAAGGTACATTGAACAAATAGTCACTTAGTTCCTTCATAACTCCTCCGCTCCAGCCTGTAAATCCTACTGTAATGATCCCATTGGCTTTTGCTGATTCAAAGGCTTTCACAATATTAGCTGAGTTGCCCGAGGTGGAAAGGCCAACTAAAATATCGCCGGGATTTAAAATGCCCTCAACCAACCTTGCATAAATAGCGTCGTAACCATAATCATTGGCAACAGCGGTCAGGTAAGAAGTGTTCGTATGGAAAGCCTCTGCTGGTAAAGCTTTTCTTTCTAAATAAAATCTTCCGGAAAGTTCTGCAGCGAGATGCTGGGCATCGGCTGCACTGCCACCATTCCCGCAAAAGTAGATCCTGCCACCTTTTTTCAACGCTTCTACGATTACTTTCACAACAGCATCAATTTTGCTGAGTAATTCTTCATTTTCTAACAATTGTTGCTTTACATCAATAGATGCCTGTATGATCGATTTAATGCTTTCCATGAAATATAATTACAAAGATTGTTTTTAAAATAGGAGCTTTTGTTTAATGATGACTCCTCTTTTATGCCATTTGAAGAATGGCTTCTGTCATCCGGCTCCACTCGTATTTTTTCTTTTCGATTTGAAGTTGAGGGATAAAATATGCTTCCCCTAATTGATAATAATTTATAATGGCATCAGCAATAGCTTTTGGCTCTGGTTCGCAAACCAATCCCACTTTTTGATGAGGCACCAGGTCGGGTAGACCACCAACATTGGTCACAATCATTGGTTTTTCAAAATGGTAAGCTACAGGAGTTACTCCGCTCTGGGTTGCATTCCGGTAAGGCTGCACGATACAATCTGCCGCACATATATAATATTTTACTTCGCTATCAGGAATAAAATCATTATGAAGCAATACAGAATTCGAAAGGTTATTGTCTTCAATCAATTGTCTATAAGGCTTTTCATCTTCATAAAACTCACCAGCAACCAGTAGCTTGATCTTTGCTTCTTTGATGCGGCTGTCCGACATTGCCTTTAGCAATAAATCAAGGCCTTTGTATTTACGGATAAAACCAAAAAACACGATGATCTTTTCTTCTTCCTGTAATCCTAAATGTTTACGGGCTGTTTCTTTGGAAATTTGTTCGCCGAAATTATCATAAAGAGGATGCGGAATTAACTGTGCCGGCTTAGTTTTTACGAATGAACGAAGGTCATTCAAAACCTTTTCACTCATGACAACAAAAGCATCACAAGCTTTCATAAAATATTCTGTGAACTGTTTATCACCAGCTCTCTTTTCATGTGGTACAACATTATCAGCAAGGCAAATGACTTTGGTATGCCTATTCTTTTTGACCTGGCGTAAAATAGTGCCTAAGGCAGGGCCCATAAAGGGAAGCCAAAATCTTACCAGTACGATATCAGGCTTTTTATTCCTGATTTTTCTACCTGTAGAAAGCCAGTTGATTGGATTAATAGAGTTGATCCAGGAATGAATCGATACTCCTTTAGGAGGAGGATCGCTTGAGAATTGTGTTTTACCGGGAAACAGGAGAGAAGGGTATTGAAGTGAAAAGGAAATGATTTCACATTCATAGCCTTCCTGAATAAATTGCTGTGCCAGTCGCTGATTAAACGTCGCAATACCTCCACGTAAAGGGTGGGCAGGCCCTATGATAATAATCCGCTTCATTTTTCTTGAAAGCCTGTCTTTTCCTCTATAAGGTAATTATTCCTGCCAGGAGCATTCCGGGCAATCAGTTCTGAAATAAATCCAGCTAAAAATAGCTGCATGCCAATAATGATGGCGGTTAATGATAAATAAAAAGAAGGCCGGTTGGTGATGAAAGTGTCAGCATCTATAAATTTCGAAACAATCAAAAAAAGAGCTATGATGAAACCAATGATGAAAAAAAGCGTTCCCCATAATCCAAAAAAGTGCATAGGGCGCTTAGAAAATTTACCTACAAACGTGATGGATAGAATATCGAGAAATCCATTTACAAACCTCTCCCAGCCAAATTTGGTAACACCATACTTACGAGCGCGGTGTTCCACTATTTTCTCGCCAATCTTTTTAAATCCTGCCCACTTTGCCAGTACCGGGATATAACGGTGCATTTCACCGTATACTTCAATACTCTTAACCACTTTCTTGCGATATACTTTTAACCCGCAGTTGAAATCGTGAAGGTGGATACCTGAAACTTTTCTGGTTACGGCATTAAAAAATTTGGAAGGTATATTTTTCGTTAAAGTGTTATCAAAACGAACTTTTTTCCAACCACTCACCAGGTCATAACCCTGTTCAATAATCATGCTTCTCAGTTCAGGAATTTCATCGGGACTATCCTGTAGGTCTGCATCCATCGTAATCACAACATCGCCCTGTGCTGCTTTAAATCCTTCGTTCAAAGCAGCAGATTTGCCATAGTTGCGCTGGAACTTTATTCCCTTGATCCTTTGATTTTCCTGTCTTAGCTGTTGCACGACCTGCCATGAATTATCATTACTGCCATCGTCCACCAATATTACTTCATAAGAGAAGAAATGCTTGGTACATACACGATGTATCCAGTCACATAATTCTGGCAAAGATTCTTCTTCGTTAAAAAGTGGAACTACTATTGATAAATCCATTATGCTGATTGTTGTTCAAAAGGGTTTTGCGGACGTTTTTTCGTAAATGCTGCACCTAGTAAGGAGCCGATAGCACCTATCAGGACCATAAAAAACATAGAGCCGCCAACAACGCCTACCCAAAAGAAACGGCGGGACATTTCGATTGCCTGGTCTATCTGCTCTTCAGTTATTTTGTCATTCTTTTCCATTTCAGCCCTGGCTAATTCAAATGTTTTTTCTTTTAAATCAGGAAAGAGCAAAAAGAAAATAACTGTGAATGCCACAAAAATCAGGGTAAAAACAGTTGTTGTTTTAAAGCCAAATGTAAAAAGGTTTCCAAAGCTAAGCTGGTAATTGTTGTCCTTGCCGTGCTGATTAACAACAAAGATCAATCCTCCAATGATAATTGCATATTGTAAAAGGCTGATCCCAGGGTTAGATGTAACCCCCATGAAATTGACAATTATGGAATATAAAACCAGGAAGGCTGCAATCAACAATCCTGCATTTATATGTGTTAACGGTTTCTTTTGTTTCATAGTGAATGATTACGAATTCAAAAATAGTCTGTCTTTAGTTATGATACCTAAAGGCTTACCAGTTAGTTCCTTACCAATGAAAGGTGAGTTTTCTGACCTTGAACGTATATCCTTATTGTTCAAGACCCATTTTTGGTCTTCAAGGAAGAGTGACAAACAAGCTTCTTCTTTTTCATTGATCCTTGGAACGGGAAGATTGAAGATTTTCCTGGGTTGTGTACTGAATAATTCAACCAGTCTTTCTGTCGAGATGGAAGGCAGGCAGTTTTTAACAACACCAAAAGCAGATTCCAGCCCTATGATTCCATTTTTTGCATATTCAAACTCAACTATTTTACTGTCTTTTTCATGGGGCAGATGATGCGTTGCAATGCAATCAATGACACCTGATAAAACCGCTTCGCGCAAAGCCTCTCTATCTTCTTTTGTACGAAGAGGAGGATTTACTTTCAGGTTTGTGTCATAGTTGACCAGGTCTTCATCACAAAAACACAGGTGATGAGGAGTCACTGAACAGGTAACATTGATACCTTCAGCTTTTGCCTGTTGGATCAACGCAATTGACTTTGCCGTTGAAACACCTGTAAAATGAATTTTTGAACCGGTATATTTTACCAGCTCGATGTCTCTTGAAATGAGCAACTCTTCGGCTATAGCCGGTTTGCCAGGTAAGCCCAACTGTGTTGAAACAATACCTTCATGCATCAATCCATGGTTGCTGATCGATTTGTCATCCGGCAATTGGATCAAAACACCGTCAATAGCTTTCAGGTATTGCAGGGCCTTCAGGAGAATACCAGCCGATTGAATGGGAGTAATGCCATCACCAAAGGCTACTGCGCCACTCCTGTACATGTCGTACATTTCGGCTAGTTCTTTGCCTTCCAGGTTTTTAGATACGGCGCCTATAGGGTGAATGGTTGCTGGTAATATCTTGCTTTTCTGGACTATGTATTCAACAGCTGCCTTATTATGGATCACTGGTGAGGTTGCCGGAATGACAAAGACGTCTGTAAAACCTCCGGCTGCGGCAGCCAAGGAGCCTGTTTCTAACGTTTCTTTGTATTCGAAACCCGGATCACAAAAATTAGCGAAAACATCAATCCAGCCCGGAGATACATGCAAACCAGGAATATCTATGATCTTATCAACATCTTCTTGTAGATCGTTGCCTATAGAGCTAATAATTCCATTGTGAATAAAAATATCAGCCTTCTGCTGGTGGAAAGGCGATGATGAATCAATGATTCTTGCCTGCCTGATAAGTATTTTCATCAAGGCGCAAAAGTAGAGGAAAGTTTGGAGTTTCTAAAGGCGGATTTATGGATTGCTTATTCCTTTTTCAGACCGCAAAGCTGTAGCATGATTCTTGCAATTTTTTCAATGCCATAAAAATCGGTAGGTTTTACAAAGTAGGCTTTTGCACCAAGTTCGGTACAGATTTTTTCATAAACGGGAGAGTTCGAAGTACTCCAGATAACTTTGGTTACCGGGTGGAGTTTTTCAATAGTATTGATGCGGTTAAGAATATCCGCACCATTCATCTCTGGTAAATTGTAATCCAATACGATAAGGCAAGGTTTCTTATTATCGGGAAGTTCCTCAAGGTAGCTCACTGCTTTTTTACCATTATTCACCACGTGTACTTCAATCGTATCATCAAGACTGGTTAGGGCTTCAATTAACAATTCCTGATCATCAATGTCATCTTCGGCTAAAAAAATAAAATTACTCTTGTTATTCGTTAAGATCATACTCAAGTGAAACTGGTAAAATTATGTGGTTTACTTTTTACAAAGAAAAAATTAAAAATAATATCAATAAAAATTGTTTTAAAAGGCTAATCAAATCAAAATGTACATATTTAACATTCTGAAAATTTAAGTAATTCCACCTGCTGCTTACATTGTATAAATATGTATATAAAATTATATGTTAATATTTGATAAGCATTTGCTTAAAAATCAAAAAAAAATAATTGCCAAGATTTTAAAAACGCATCATTTTATGTAGGTTTGAAAATCCAAGATTTCATTTATGAATAAACGTAACGAAGCCAACGGCTCAGAACATGAGCTGACCTCTAGCGCCATTACTGGTAACAAGTCCCCAGGGCCGGTTTCAAGCAAACAGACAAGCCGGAAAAAGCAATCTGAAAAAATAAATGCAGCAAATACTTTAGCTTATAACGATGCTTTGGATAGTAGGGAATTATTACGCATTCTCTGCGAGGTGCGCAGTGGGAATTTTAGTGTACGAATGCCGGTAGATAAAACTGGTATTGATGGAAAAATTTGTGATACACTTAATGAAATTATTTCATTAAATGAGATTTTGATGCAGGAGCTTACCAAGGCCGGCATTGAAATTGGCAAGAAGGGAAAACTAGTGCACCGGGTAGAGATTCCCAGGTTTGCTTCAGGTGCATGGAGTGCAGGAGTGGATGCCATAAATGGTCTTATTTCTGACCTTGTACATCCGACTACAGAGATAGCGCATGTGATTTCTTCTGTTGCGAAGGGAAATTTATCACAGGAAATGCCTTTGCAGATAGGTGACCATTTATTACAGGGTGAATTTGCACGTATTGCAAGAGAGGTGAATGACATGGTAAAGCAGCTGAATTTGTTTTCCATGGAAGTAACCCGTGTTGCACGTGAAGTAGGTTCTGAAGGTAAACTAGGGGGACAGGCTCGCGTTAAAGGTGTAGCAGGTGTTTGGAAAGACTTAACAGACTCCGTAAACCAAATGGCCGGAAACCTGACGGCCCAGGTACGGAATATCGCCGAAGTAACAACGGCTGTTGCGAAAGGTGACTTGTCAAAGAAAATTACGGTGGATGTACAAGGAGAGATCCTGGAATTGAAAAACACCATCAATACGATGGTGGACCAGCTCAATTCATTTTCATCGGAGGTAACCCGTGTGGCCCGTGAAGTAGGTACGGAAGGTAAGCTGGGTGGCCAGGCCGAAGTGCAAGGTGTAGGTGGAACCTGGAAGGATTTGACAGATTCTGTAAATGGTATGGCTTCCAACCTTACCGGTCAGGTACGTAATATCGCGGAAGTAACTACGGCGGTGGCCCGTGGTGACCTTTCCCGCAAGATCACGGTGGATGTAAAGGGAGAGATCCTGGAATTGAAAAACACCATCAATACGATGGTGGACCAGCTCAATTCATTTTCATCGGAGGTAACCCGTGTGGCCCGTGAAGTAGGTTCAGAAGGTAAGCTGGGTGGCCAGGCAACCGTAAAAGGAGTAGGTGGTGTATGGAAAGATCTGACCGATTCGGTAAACCAGATGGCTGGTAACCTGACAGCCCAGGTACGGAACATTGCGGATGTGACTACAGCCGTTGCAAATGGTGACCTGTCACGTAAGATCACAGTGGATGTAAAAGGGGAGATCCTGGAATTGAAAAATACCATCAATACGATGGTGGACCAGCTGAACTCATTTGCTTCCGAGGTAACGCGTGTGGCCCTTGAGGTGGGTACGGAAGGTAAACTGGGTGGCCAGGCCAAGGTACAAGGGGTTGGTGGTACCTGGAAGGATCTGACTGACTCCGTAAACCAAATGGCCTCTAACCTGACAGCGCAGGTGCGGAACATTGCCGAAGTGACCACAGCCGTTGCAAATGGTGACCTGTCTAAAAAAATCACAGTAAATGTTGAAGGCGAAATATTAGAGCTGAAGAAAACCATCAATACGATGGTGGACCAGCTGAACTCATTTGCTTCCGAGGTAACGCGTGTGGCCCTTGAGGTGGGTACGGAAGGTAAACTGGGTGGCCAGGCCAAGGTACAAGGGGTTGGTGGTACCTGGAAGGATCTGACCGATTCAGTAAATGGTATGGCTTCCAACCTAACCGGGCAAGTTCGGAACATTGCGGAAGTAACAACAGCGGTGGCAAAAGGAGATCTTTCCCGTAAGATTACGGTGGATGTGCGCGGTGAAATCCTTGAATTGAAAAATACCATCAATACGATGGTGGACCAGCTGAACTCATTTGGATCAGAGGTAACGCGTGTGGCTCGTGAAGTAGGTAGTGAGGGTAAGCTGGGTGGACAAGCAGATGTACCGGGCGTGGAAGGGCTTTGGAAAGATCTTACAGACTCCGTGAATAAAATGGCCTCTAACCTTACTTCCCAGGTACGGAACATCGCCGAAGTAACAACTGCTGTTGCGAATGGTGACCTGTCCCGTAAAATTGAAGTGGATGTAAAAGGGGAGATCCTGGAGCTGAAAAATACCATCAATACGATGGTGGAACAGTTGCGTGGGTTTGCTTCCGAGGTAACGCGTGTGGCCCGCGAGGTGGGTACGGAAGGTAAACTGGGTGGCCAGGCGAATGTGCCTGGTGTTGCTGGTACCTGGAAAGATTTGACTGACTCTGTAAACCAGATGGCTGGTAACCTGACAGCCCAGGTACGGAACATTGCTGAAGTAGCCATTGCAGTGGCTAACGGTGACATGTCCCGGAAAATTACGGTGGACGTACGTGGTGAGATCCTGCAATTAAAGGAAACACTGAATACGATGGTGGATCAGTTGCGCGCCTTTGCTTCGGAAGTGACTCGTGTGGCTCGTGAAGTAGGTAGTGAAGGTAAACTGGGTGGACAGGCATTTGTGCCAGGGGTTGCAGGAACTTGGAAGGATCTGACCGATTCTGTGAACCAGATGACAGGTAACCTGACATCACAGGTACGTAACATCGCAGAAGTAACCAAAGCGGTTGCATCAGGTGACTTGACCAAAAAAGTAACCATCGATGTAAAAGGTGAAATCTTTGACCTTAAGAATACTATCAATACGATGGTGGACCAGCTGAACTCCTTTGCCTTCGAGGTAACCCGTGTGGCCCGTGAAGTAGGTACGGAAGGTAAACTGGGAGGCCAGGCTGAAGTACAGGGTGTTGCTGGTACCTGGAAAGATTTGACTGACTCTGTAAATATGATGGCCTCCAACCTGACAAACCAGGTGCGGGGTATTGCGAAAGTAGTGACTGCCGTTGCGACAGGTAATTTGAAACAAAAACTTTCAATTGTTTCCCGTGGCGAGGTGGCACAGTTAATTGAAACGATCAATGAAATGATCGATACCCTGGCCGTATTTGCTGACCAGGTTACCAACGTGGCCCGGGAAGTAGGTGTGGATGGTAGACTGGGAGGTCAGGCCAGCGTACCAGGTGCATCGGGCATCTGGAAAAACCTGACAGAAAACGTTAACCAGCTAGCGGAAAATCTTACCATACAGGTGCGTGCGATCTCTGAGGTGGCTTCATCGGTAACAAAAGGAGATTTGACAAGAACGATCCGCGTAGAAGCAAAGGGAGAGGTGGAAGAATTGAAAGACACCATCAACCAGATGATCGCTAACCTGAAAGAAACCACACTTCGTAACCAGGAACAGGACTGGCTGAAATCAAACCTCGCTAAGTTTACACAAATGCTGCAAGGCCAGAAAGACCTGAATACGGTAACTCGCCGTATCCTTTCAGAATTAGCACAGGTCGTAAATGCACAACAGGGCATGTTCTACATTTTTGAACAGGATGATGACTTACAAAATAAGAGATTAAAACTCTTTTCTGCTTACGCTTACAATAGAGAATTAGAGATGAGCCGCGAAATCGCTTTGGGTGAGGGACTGGTTGGACAGGTTGCTTTATCGAAAGAAAGGATATTATTGACCAATGTGCCACAGAGCTATTTTAAAATTGCTTCCGGTTTAGGTGAAGCTGCTCCTGTAAGTGTCATTGTACTTCCGGTATTGTTTGAAAACCAGATCAAAGCAGTTATTGAGTTGGCTTCCTTTGAGACTTTCAGTGAGATTCACCTCGACTTCTTAAGTCAGTTGACAGAAAGTATCGGTATTGTATTGAATACGATTGAGGCTAACTCTAGAACTGAGGACCTGTTAGCACAATCACAGTCATTGGCAGAGGAACTAAGAAGGACAAACGAAGAATTGCAGGATAAGGCGCATTTGCTGGTAAAACAAAAAGAAGAAGTTGAAGCTAAGAATAAGGAAGTTGAGGAAGCGAGAAGGTCGCTGGAAGAAAAGGCTGAGCAGCTGCAATTAACTTCTAAATACAAATCAGAGTTTTTGGCCAATATGTCGCACGAGTTGCGTACTCCTTTGAATTCGCTGCTCATCCTGGCGCAACAGCTTTATGAAAATAATGATGGCAACCTGAATGAGAAGCAGGTTCGTTACGCAAAAACCATACATTCCTGCGGTGATGACCTGATTCAATTAATCAATGATATCCTTGACTTATCTAAAATTGAATCTGGTTATATATCAACAGACTTCATCAATGTTAGGATCAGTGAGATTGCAGCATTTGTTGAATCTACCTTCAAACACGTATCTGAAAATAAAAACCTTCGATTTAGCATTGAGGTAGATGAACGTTTGCCCGATACTTTAGAAACTGACTTGCAACGTTTAAACCAGATATTGAAAAACCTGCTCTCAAATGCCTTTAAGTTCACGGAAAAAGGAGAGGTTAAGTTTAGAATTTATGAAGCGACAAAGAACTGGAAGCAATATCATCCGGAGTTGAATAATGCTGACAAGGTTGTAGCATTTGAGATAATAGATACTGGAATAGGCATATCCAGGGATAAGCAAAATATCATTTTTGAAGCATTCCAACAGGCAGAAGGATCTACCAGCCGTAAGTATGGAGGAACTGGCCTTGGGTTGTCCATCAGTCGCGGGCTAGCCGAATTGCTAGGCGGCTCTATTGAACTAGAGAGTGAGCCCGGGTTTGGAAGCACATTTACTTTGTTTTTACCGATAGAATACAATCCTGTTATTGTTAAGAAAGAAAAACAAAGTACGCTGACCACCCTTAACGAATTCAATGTAGCGTCAAAGAGTGCTACCAGTGCCTTTTTGCCTCAACCGCAGACGGTTAAGCGATCTGAATCAAGAGAAATTGAAAGTATCAAGGAGATTATTAATGAAACAGGTGATGATCGAAATATAGTAACAGTCAATGATAAGGTGGTTTTGGTGGTAGAGGATGACTTGCGTTTTGCAAAGATCATGATTGAAAAGGCCCATGAAGTTGAGCTGAAGGTGGTTGTTGCAACAAGTTTTGGCGAAGTACTTGATCTTGCTAATAAATATAATCCCATAGCGGTAACACTCGATGTGAAGCTTCCGGATGCAAGTGGTTGGCGTATACTCGACCTGTTTAAAAACGATATCAATTTCAGGCATATACCAGTACATCTGATTTCAGGTGAAGAAAACCGCTTACTTGCTATGCAACGTTGTGCCAGGAGCTTTAATTTAAAACCATTGAAGACGGAGGCACTTACCATATTATTTAGAGACATCGTTCTATTCGGCGAGCAGAAGCAAAAGCGGTTATTGATTGTAGAAGACAATGAAATTGAATCTTCTCAAATTGCTAAAATGCTTGATAATGGAGATGTTATTCAAATTGAGATCGCGTCGACTGGAAGGGAAGCGATAGAACTAGTCTCCAATTATTATTATGATTGTGTGATTGTTGACTTTATGTTGCCTGATATTGCCGGAATGGAATTTGTAGCAGAAATCAATTCATTGAAAAAGTTGCAAATGGCACCTGTCATTATTTACTCGGCTAAAGATTTTTCTTCAAGGGAGAAAACGCAATTAAAGCAATATGCCAATCGTATTTTACTGAAAAGCGTCAATTCGTTGGAGCAGTTACTTGAAGAGGCCGTAATGCACCTGCATATTAACCATAAGGAACTTTTACCTGAGAAAAGGAGGATCATTGAGAACCTTCGGTCGCAGGAAGATGTTTTGGCCGGTAAAACAATACTGGTAGTGGATGATGACGTGAGAAACCTTTTTGCGCTCACGGCAGCTTTTGAAAAATATCACATTAAAGCTATAACTGCAGAAAGTGGACAAGAAGCGATATCAATTTTAAATGAAAATAATAAAATTGATATGGTACTTATGGATATCATGATGCCTGAAATGGATGGGTATGAAACGATGCAGAAGATCAGAAGGGAGCATAAGAACAACAATTTGCCCATTATTGCCGTTACGGCAAAGGCTATGAAAGGAGACAGGGAAAAATGTATTGAAGCAGGCGCATCAGATTATATTACTAAACCAGTAAAAATTGACCAATTAATGTCTCTGATGAGAGTCTGGCTTTATAAGTAATGTGATAATATGTCAACATTATTATTAAACTAAGAAATGATGGACGTGACGAGTATCGATAAAAATTTTGCTAGATCTGAGATGAAAATATTAGTGGTTGACGATAGGGAGGATAATCTTTTCTCTATTGAAACCATCCTTGAGAAAGATGGCTATACCATTGTCAAGGCTCTTTCCGGTCGTGCTGCCCTAAAGATTCTTTTGAATCAGCATGATTTTACCTTGATTTTGATGGATGTGCAAATGCCGGATATGAATGGCTTTGAGACAGCTTCCCTTATTTATCAACGGGATAAATTAAAACATATTCCTATTATATTTATTACTGCCCATAATTATGAAGAAGAGAAAATGTTTGAAGGATATAAAATGGGTGGTGTTGATTTTATATATAAGCCGATTAATCCCGAGTTAATGCGGTTTAAAGTAAGTGTGTTTGCTGAAATCTTTCAGAAAAATGCACAATTACTGCAACAGGAGAAAAAATTAATAGCTGCGAATGCAAATCTCGCTCGGGAAATTGAAGAGAGAAAACTAAGTGAGGAAAAGGTAAAACAGCTCAATCTTCAATTATTGAAAAATAATGAACAATTAAAAAACACTGTTGAAGAACTTGACCGGTTTGCATATGTAGCTTCGCATGATCTGCAGGAGCCTCTGAGAAAGATCATGTTATTCAGTAACAAGGTGACAGTTCAGTATAAGGATAAAGTGGATAAGGAAATTGAGGCGCAACTACAAAAAATTGCAAAAGCTTCTAGCCGGATGCAGCAATTGGTTAATGACCTTCTTAAGTTCTCGCGGCATACACAGGATATTGAAGGTTTTGAAGAAACCAGCCTTGACCTTTTATTGCAGGAAGTACTTTCTGATATTGAACATGAAATCATTCACAAGCAAGCTAAACTGGAAGTAAAGGAACTTCCAACTGTGTGGGGGATCCCATCCCAGATCAGGCAATTGTTCCAGAACATTATTAGCAACTCGCTTAAGTTTAGTAAACCGGACTGTGCTCCTGAAATAACGATTTATAGCGAAAAAATACCTGCTTCTAAATTGATCCGTGATGTTACAGCTCCATTAAATATTTATTACCATAGGATCTATTTCAAAGATAACGGTATTGGCTTTGATCCGAAATATGCAAAGGAAATTTTTGTAGTCTTCAAGCGTTTACACAGTTATCATGAGTTTGAAGGAACTGGTATTGGATTATCCATTTGCAAAAAGATCGTTGACCGGCATAATGGATTTATAGAAGCAGATAGCAAACCTGGTGAAGGCACAACGTTTATCATAACGCTTCCTGAATTTATGCTACAAAAGGAAGTTGAATTCAAACCAATTGGGGTGATCGAAAATAATATGTAATTGACTTCTACTATTATGGATGAGCTCAATATTTCAATTATTAATAGTTGGAATATTGAGCATATTTGAAATGCAATCATGTAAATATTCTTTTTTTTCTATTCATGTTTTATTAAATTTGAATAAGATTCTTGCCTGGATTTTTGATTTATGAATTTGCCCGGCCCATACTTTGAAAGATTTTAGTTGATATTTTTCCGCATTTATTGTAATCGTCATTCGCCTTATTTGTTAGGTTTCCATCTTACTTGTATAAACAACGGTTTTTATAAGTTGTTTTTTATAATTATTTATTGTTTGTATATATTGTAATAGTTACATTTTTAATACAGGTAAGGATTAAAGGAGGTATTCACCCGGCATGGTTTTGAAATTGAAGAATATATAACCCAAACCATTTTTTATGAAACCCCTAGTGCTAACCTTCCTGCTAATGCCGGTTATTTGGGCATTTACTTCTACCAAACCAATTCCGATAGGCTCAGAAATTCCAATGGGTGATGTTGCGATCAAAGACATCAGTGGTAATGAGATCACTTTGAATAACATGATCAAGGTCAATGGGCTGCTCATCATGTTTAGCAGCAATACCTGCCCATATGTAAAGCGGAATGAAGAAAGAATCGAAGCTATTTCAAATTATTCTTTCAAAAACCAGGTAGGATTTGTAATGATTAACTCCAATGAAGGCGAAAGAAAAGGTGAAGAATCCTTTTTTTTCATGCAAAAACATGCCCGGGAAAAATCCTGGAATTGGTACTATGCTTTAGATGAAAATGCAGTAATTGCCAATGCATTTGGCGCAGAAAAAACGCCTGAATGCTTCCTTTTTGATAAAAATGGTAAACTTGTTTACCACGGATCAATCAATGACAACCCAGGTAATTCAACTGCTGTCACCAGGGAACATCTCATCATTGCTATGGAAGAAATGCTTGAAGGTAAGGATATAACTGTTAAGGAAACAAGGTCTGTAGGATGTAGGATTAAAACGATGAACGACGACCTGGCACTTAGAAACGAATAATCATCATTTTTTAATAGTTGCCTCAATTTGGGCTTCTACTTTTTCTTTCGACAACTCATTTTCAAAGAATGCCCTGTAACCCGTTGCCGGGTTGAAAAATAAACTTGCGGGAATAGAGCCGCTCCAGCTTTCATCAATCCTGGGGCAAAATTTATCAGCGTTGGTCTCGTCTAAATAGACAATTGGCGCTGTAATACTTCTTTTTGAAGCAAACGGCCTTATTTTATGGTAGGCTTCCGGCAAATCCAGGCTGACCAGTAACAATTCGATGCCTGAGCTTTTATATTGATTAGCCAGTTTCTGGAAATAGGGAAGCTCTTCTATACAAGGCTTGCAAAAGGTAGCCCAAAAGTTGACAATGATTGGTTTATTTGCATTTTTGATATAGGTTTCCAATTGTTCAATCTTCCATTTGGGTATTTCCTGTGCAGCAGCAAAGAAATGAATGGTTAATAAAATGAGTAGGCTATAAAGTTTTTTCATATTCTAGTCCCCATTGTTTACCAATACTTGCAAATTCAAATTCGGATAATTTCTGATTCCCAAAATGTCCCGCCTTTTCTTTCTGACGGTATGCCTCATAAAGGGTTACTGCACAAGCTACACTTATATTCAGGGAATGGATCATGCCCACCTGGGGAATGACAAAGTTGCCATCCGCCATGCTGATGACTTCATCACTAACTCCATATTGTTCATTTCCAAAAACCAGGGCCGTTTTCTGTGTAAGATCCAGGTCATACAGGTTTTCTGCTTTTTCAGATAAATGTGTAGCCAGTATTCTGGGGTACTTTGCTCTTACCGCTGCAAAACATTGATGAACATCATCAAATTGCAACACGGTAATCCATTTTGAAGCACTTCTACTGCTGTGAAAGCCCCAGTTTTTGTGAAAAGGTATCCTCGTGTTCAAAACATAGATCTCTTGTATCCCTACAGCATCACAACTGCGCATAATGGCGGATATGTTATGCGGGTCAAATACATTTTCCAAAACCACAGCAAGATCATTTTGCCTCTTTGACAACACCGATTCAATTTTATTTCTCCTTTCTTCAGTCATTTTTCTTTGCAAGCTACATGTTTAAATTAGCGTTTTTATATTTTTTGCTTTACATTTGCAACCCGTTTCGGAATTGTATTACTTATGTAATAATTTTGAAATGGTCTCATGTTCGGGAAGTGGCGCAGCCCGGTAGCGCACTTGTATGGGGTGCAAGGGGTCGCTGGTTCGAATCCAGTCTTCCCGACCCGTCAAGCTCTGGTTTTCAACGACCAGAGCTTTTTTATTTTTTATAATACGACTTAGTGTGATCCGCTGGACTGTGCTTTTCATCTTTTGAAATGTAGCTTTTGCGCAATGTTCTGTCCGATCTTCCTTCCCTGCTCACATCCCTTTTCACAGGAATAGCGGTAATGAATGCCGGCATACACCCGGGAATCGCAGATCTCCTTTGTCAACTCATCAAAAGAATTGTATGAACGTGGTGCCATGCCGAGATAATCATAAGTGTGATCGGTAAAATGATAATTGTTTCCGAAAAAACCTTTGAGTATTTCTCCAAACGATCCAGCAATAGTGGAATGGCCAGAGGGAAAATCAGGGAAAGGCGGCGTATCGAACAAAGTATTCCATTCAGGATGACCCAATACCTCTCTTATATACTTTATGGGACGTTGCTGGTTGTGTTGAAATTTTGTTCTCCAGCAACCAATGCCTGCATCCACACAGGCAATGCCTGCTTTTGCAAGAACGACTGCAGTAATATCAAGTTTTGGTTTCTCCTGTTCCAGTATCTGTTTTAATATCGACAGGTAATGCCCGTCGCCAAAACCGGGATTGTCACGATAGAACAAAGCCAATGCGGTTTGATCAGCCGTTAAAGTTTGTGAAATATCATAAACTTCTTTTACCATCTGATAATAATCAGAAGCAGGATCTGTGGAATAGGTTGGCGGAGCAGTCGGCTCACTGCCATCCAAACTACCTGCCACCATCAGCCGGTTATTTCCCCAATAAGGTCCGAAAGCCGGTGCAAGAGCGGGAGGGGTAGGCGCCCAGAGGCCGGGACCCACAGGCGGAGTATATGGTGCATTGGCATTGGCTGCTCCATCGGTTTTCGACCAGTCGAAAATCAGTAGGGCAACCGCCTTACCAAATTGTACGGAGCGTTGAAATACCTCCTCGCCTGCTTCAGTCTTATACACTGCATTCAGCTCATTTTCCAGCGCATCTATTGTCGCTTTATTGGCATTAGAGGTATTAGGAAAAAAGTTGCGGTTCATCGCCGCTAATGCCGCATTGGCGCAGGTAGGCCAGTGGTAGGCAAAACCCGGATCAGTTTCAGGCATGGCAGGCATATCGGTTAATTGTCCCGACAATGTTTGGTAAGCAGGCATGCCGGGCACCACCGCTTCATACAATGCTATGCTGGTATAGGCAAAAGGCCGTGACGGCGGTAATCCGCCGATAAAAGGCGAACTGGTACGCATCAGTTCCAGTTGCATATCTATCCATTTAAAAGCAACTTCGGATGAATAAGTATTAGTCTGAACTGAGCGGCTTCCATTGATGACGGATACAGGTGAATGCATTTTATTATTCTTTCCTTTGCTCCCGGTTTGCTTCTGTACTGAAAAAATAAAAACCAGGATAATGAATAATAAAACCGAATATAGATTTTGCTTTTTCATATACAGGTTTTTTAATGACGAAATCATTTTATGACCGGCTGTAGAAAGCCTGTAACAAAATTAAATCCGCCCTTTTCCTAAGGCCTGTTTATAAAGTTCAATTTGCTGTCAGAAAAGTTCAATTTCAGGAAACCCGGGAGGCTTCGTTTTCCTTACGGTATTTTAATGGGGAAAGGCCAAATTGTTTTTTAAAAAGATGGCTGAAGTGAGTGCTGTTTTCAAATCCGCTTTCAAAAGAAATATCATTTATCGGTTTAGCGGTGCTCACAAGAAGGTGGTAGGCATGATTCAGTTTTTGCTCCTGCAGCCAGTGACCAGGTGTGGTTTTATACACAGAAATAAAATGCCGCTTAAACGATGATAAACTAAGGTTGAGCATTTTGGCATAATCCTGAAGCGAAAGATTATAAAGACAGTTGGCCCCCATCACCTGCTGAAAAGATTCGTGCTGCGGTGAAAGAAGATGCAGCATGTAGTTTTTCAGCTCACCGTTTTCAGGATTGTCAAGAATGTTCAGCAACAGTTCACGGAATTTCAGTTCCAGCAGATCTTCCGATGGTTTTGTGTCCGAATAAAAATAAGGAATGAGTGAATCGAAATAAGCGGTCATGATGCTGTTCACACGCAGTGGTATCAGCAATCCATTTTTCTGGGGTTCTGCCTGGCCAGCCTGTCTCGATGAATTATTTTCCCGCATAAAAGACTGCAGGTAGGAATCGGGAATAAAAAAGGTCATGATGCAGAGAGGTTCTTCAAAAAACTTTTCGACGATGTAGGCGCCTTTCTTTACAAAAAAAGCATCCCCGCCTTTCATCAGCCAGGAGCGGCCGGGAGTGTGATATGCTTTTTTACCACTTAATATATACTGGATATAATTATGCTGCGACCAGCTATCCTGGATGTTCACCTCCATCGGGCATTTATAATGAACAAACAGGAGCTCTTTGCAGGCAAGCTGGTTATAAATTTCCGGGCGGGATTTTACCCTTTCAAAATAATTATACAAGCACTGAATTTTTGCTTTCTAAATTTACCATTTTAAAATATAGTATGTCTGTAAAGTCGTAATAATATGATAATCAATATTCTCTTCAATGTGCTCGCAAACAGCTGTGTTTCAGCACTGGCAGCCCTATTCCTGTAACAATCTTGTGAATGACTATAAAGCACCATATCTTTAAACAGGCAGTATTACCACCGACTATCGCCAGTGAAAGAAACACCTAAGAAGCATTATACATCAATTTGAAAAATCAATCTTAATAAATTGAAGGCTATCATCTATACAAAATACGGAGGGCCTGAAGTTCTGCAGATACAGGAAATAGAAAAACCATCTCCTAAGGACGATGAAATCTTGATAAAAAATTATGCAGTAGCAATAAATGATTGGGATTTTGGCCTGCTACAAGGCGACTTCATCAATCGCTTGCTAAACGGTCTTCTAAGACCGAAGAAAAAAATACTCGGTTCCGATATTGCAGGCAGAATTGAAGCAATTGGCAAAAATGTAACCCAGTTTAAAATTGGTGATGATGTGTATGGTGATTTGAGTGGGCAGTGGGGAGGTTTTGCTGAGTATAGCTGTGCGCCTGAAAAGGCGATAGCACCGAAACCGGCCAGTATGAGCTTTAGTGAAGCAGCGGCAATACCACAGGCGGCAATGCTGGCTGTACAGGGGCTTATTGATAAAGGAAAAATTCAACCGGGACAAAAGCTATTGATTAATGGTGCAGGCGGCGGTGTTGGCACTTTTGCCGTCCAGATTGCCAAACTATACGGCGTGGAAGTAACCGGTGTTGACAGTACTGGTAAACTGGACATGCTGCGTTCAATGGGCTTTGATCATGTCATTGATTATACCCGGGAAGACTTCACTAAAAATGGCCAGTGTTATGACCTGATTCTTGATGTTAAGACGAGTCGTTCGATGTTCGATTATGCCCGCGCATTATGTCCCAATGGAACTTATGTTACAGTTGGTGGTTCGCTGGGCCGACTTTTCCAGGCTTTATTACTAGGGCCGTGGATTTCAATGATCGCTAAAAAGCACATACGTATCGTTGCATTGAAACCAAACAAGGATTTATTATATATGAACGAGCTTTTCGAAGCTGGCAAAGTCAAACCTGTGATCGATGGACCTTACGATATAAACCAGTTCCCTGAAGCATTCAGTATTTTTGGTAAAGGAGAGCACAAAGGAAAAGTAGTAATAATTATGTGAAGAAAATTGATGCTTTCATTGCTTTATTATGCGATTCGAAAAATCAAGTATTAATATTATTAAATTATTAATACACACCAACAACTAATAAATATCTCAAATCTGTCCTATTTTGGTCAAAATGAGCGATTTAAACACTTTTTAGGAGGTTAAAAATGAACGGTTTAGTCAACTTTTAAATATTTAATCCAATTGATGGGTTACTTTTTTTTAATTTTGGTATTAAACCTTAACAAACTCCTTAATTAAAAAGTCACAAATGGTACAAAAAACATACTTTAAAACCAAGGATTACTGCAAAGTAAAATTCACATTTAGCCTCGAGAATGCTGAAACCGTTGAAATCTTAGGCTTGAATAGTGATTGGGAAAATTCAGTCATTATGAGCAAGAAAAAAGACGGCACTTTTACTTCTGAGCTTTCGTTGCCTAAAAACACGCAGCATGAATTTAAATACAGGGTCAACGGAAGTTTATGGATCAATGAGCCTGAAGCTGACAGCCAAAATCCAAATGGATTAGGTGGTATCAACAGCGTAATCATACTATAAGTCTGAATAGGATAACCATCTACGGATCTTAATAATCGATTAACCGGCTCTAAGGCGTGTTCTACTTTCAATGCGTCAAAGCCGGTTAAATGATTTTATAATTGTTTGTGTTTTACACGAAAAAGGAATTTTTTGCCTATTGAAGAACGAAATTCCTTTTTATTTTAGAGGATGAATCTTACTCCGGAGCAACTGGCCATTCTTTCCACAAACCATGATATGGTGATCAATGCTGTGGCCGGTAGTGGTAAGACGACCACGCTTATTGAATACGCCAAAAGAAAACCTTCTACTGCCCGGATCTTATACCTTGCCTTTAATAAAACTGTAAAAAATGAGGCTGAACTTAAGTTCAATGCTGCAGGCCTTAACAATGTTAAGGTCGAAACTGCTCATTCCCTTGCTTTTGACAGGATAGTGAAAAGAAGTAGGTATAATGTGGTGGTTGAATATAAATCCTACGAGTGGATAGACTTACTGAACATCAATACTGGTGACCTTCACACAGATTATATGATCAGCAATCATATAAGCAAGTTTATCAGCTACTTCTGCAACAGCACAGCCACCAAAGTCCAGGATCTGAACTACACAGATACAGTTCAGGACCAGCAGGCACGCCAGTTCGTACACCACTACTATGACCTTATTGAAAAGTTTACCCGCTTGGCACTGGCCAAAATGGATAAAGCCGAAATCAGCATCACACATGATTTCTACTTAAAGAAATTCCAGTTAAGCAATCCGAAGCTGGCTTATGATTATATCCTGTTCGACGAAGGACAGGATGCAAGTGGCGCTATGTTGCAGGTATTTCTAGAACAACCTGCAGTGAAGATAATAGTGGGTGATATGCATCAGCAGATCTATGGGTGGCGTTATGCGATCAATAGTTTGCAAAAAGTTGACTTCTCTTTTTACCCCTTAAGCCATAGTTTCAGGTTTGATGACGAAATAGCTTTTGTTGCCAATAAAGTTTTGAGTTGGAAAAGACATTTGGACCAACAGCCAGCAGTCCAGGTTATTGGCGATGGAGTGAGAAGCCCGGTCATCTTTAGTAAAGCGACATTAGCCCGCACCAACGTTAGCCTGATGGTCAATGCAATCAACCTATGGCAGTCAGGTAAAATCAAGAAAGTGTTTTTCGAAGGGAATATCAACAGTTACGTTTTTGCTGATGAAGGAGCTTCGTTATATGATGTATTGAATTTGTACAATGGTAAGTTGGATAAGATCAAGGACAAGGTGATCAAGAGTGTGAATAGCATCAAAGCGCTTGAAGAATATATCGAGAAGACGGAAGATAACAGCCTTCGTTCCATTGTAGAAGTAGTAAAGCAATATGGCAATGATCTTCCCTGGCTAATAAAAGATCTCAAAGAAAATCATGCTGCTTCAAAAGAGGAAGCTGATATGGTATTCAGTACCATTCATCGTTGCAAAGGGCTTGAATATGATGAAGTTACCCTGCTCAACGACTTTATTACCGAAGAGAAGCTGTTAAAGAATATTGCTGATTCAGGCGATAAAAAGATGAGAGATATAGATAAAGAACGTCTGACCGAAGAAGTAAACATTTTATATGTAGCCATAACCCGTGCCAAAAACAGGTTGATCATTCCTCCTGAGTTAAATCCCATGCAAAGTGTACAGGTGCAAATTCAGGATACGCCAACGTATAAAAGGAAATACACTCGGGAAGTGGATGAATTTGAAACGTTGAGAAATAACCGGTTGGGTTTTTCAGAAAAAGGAAACAGCAGAACAGCTTCAAATCATGGGAAGAGTTGGAAGCACCAGGAAGAACAGGATTTAATCGATCTATACCAGCAAGGATTGTCACTGGAAGAAATTGCGAAGAAATTAAAGCGCGGTGCAAATGGTGTCAGATTTAAACTGATAGGGTTGGGGCTTGTCGATGATTATGATACCAGCTTTTAACACTATACGGTCCATTTCTATCTTTGCAGCTCAATCATGGCGAAACCTGTTATACCCAACTATTCCATTGATCATGTCAGAGAACTGAATCCGGGACCTCAGAACCTGGTGGCCATGCGTTTGGAAGAATACCTTGCAACACGCCACTTTTTATTGACACCGCACCGGCATTCATTCTATCATATAGTGTACTTTATAAAAGGAAAGGGTGATCACTTTATCGACTTCGTGAACTTTCCGATCAGGAATCATCAGGTTTATTTTATGATTCCCGGCCAGGTACACAATTGGAAGTATAATGGAGATGTCAAAGGCTATGTGATCAATTTCACGGATAGCTTTTTTCTTACACATAGTACCGATATCAATTTCCTGGAACAGTTTCCTTTTTTTAGTGGCTATTGCGAGGATCAGGTGATACTTTTAAAGGGAACCGTTAAGGAGGAAGTGGTAAGCCTTTTTGAAAAAATATTGGATGAGAAATGCCAGCCGGACAGCTTCGCCTCTGAAATGATCCGCACCCTTTTGATGCAACTCTTTATCACCGTAAGCCGCAATAAACCCCAAGCCATTAAACTACCGGAAAACAGGCAAGGGCAGAAGATGCTGCGTAACTTTAAAAAATTGGTGGATGAGCAGTTTACATTGCATATGCTTCCACGTGATTATGCGCGGCAATTGAATGTAACACCCAATTATTTAAATAGCCTTACCAATACCCAGATGGGAAAATCGGCTGGCGAAGTCATCCGGGACCGCATAATCCTGGAGGCAAAGCGGCTACTGGTAAATGCCGATTTAACGATTGCCGAAATTGCCTCCCGGCTGTATTTTGAGGATAATTCCTACTTTACAAAATTCTTCAAAAAACATGTTCAGCTAACTCCTGAGCAATTCCGGATCGAATACCAGGTACCGGCTTCTTCCGGATCACCAGGCCCATAGTAACAACACCTTGTGTCAACCTATTTCCGCTTACTAATTTATCTTTGGCGTTAACTATCCTGAAAAATGCCAGCCCTTGACAATCAATCTTTAGCTGAATTAGAAAAACTATCCGGTATCGTCAATCGCATTACATTCCATAGTGCGGAAACCGGGTATACTGTACTCAAGGTAAGTAGCTTTCAAAAGCCTCAGGAAGAGATCGCAGTCATCGTTCATCAATCCAAAGTATTTGCCGGTGCTACGCTTGATTTTTATGGCACCTGGACTAATCATCCCAGCTACGGTCTCCAATTTAAAGCCACCAAAGTCATCGAAAGAAAGCCGGCTACTGTCCATGCGCTGGAAAAATATTTAGGTTCTGGCTTGATTAAAGGAGTTGGCCCGGTTATAGCCAAAAGAATTGTCAAGCATTTTGGAAATAAAACCCTGGATGTTTTTGAGACCAGCATTGAAAAACTGATAGAAGTAGAAGGCATCGCCAAACGCAAGCTGGAAATGATCAGCGAAGCCTGGGTAGAACACCAGGAAATAAGGAATGTAATGCTGTTTTTACAATCCCATAATATTTCTACGCTGTTTGCAGTCAAGATCTATAAAACCTATGGCAATGAGGCTATTGAAATTGTCCAAAACAATCCTTACCGCTTAGCCTCAGACATCTATGGAATTGGCTTTTTCTCCGCAGACAAAGTAGCCTTAAGCCTGGGCCTTGCGCTGAATTCCCCTCAACGGATCCAGGCAGCCATTGAGCATGTGCTGCAAAATGCCCGGCAGGATGGACATTGTTACCTAAGCCAGGAGCAAATCATCCAGGCGGTAGTCGAATTGATATCCTTGGAAGATCCCTCAGCCATTGAATCCATGCTCCAAACGATGGAGCAAAAAGAAGAATTGAAAACCAGGCTGCTCCCCGATGAGAAAGGGTTGTTACAAAAATGTTTTTATGCACACTCCTTATTCTATGATGAGCAATACATAGCGACAAAGGTCAAACAATTAGCCACCCAACGCATCAATGTAAACCGGGAACAATTGCTGCAGAACCTTTCGTTATACTGCAAATTACACCATATTACCCTGAGTGATGAGCAGTTACAAAGTGTATTGCATATAGCTAATGAGCGCCTTTCAATTCTTACTGGTGGACCAGGTTGTGGTAAAACGACGACTACCCGTGCCCTGGTTGGATTACTGCAAAGCATGGGTAGGAAAGTAATGCTCGCTGCTCCCACAGGAAGAGCGGCTCAGCGCATGAGTGAGGTCATTGGGCTGGAAGCCAAAACAATTCACCGGTTATTGGAATGGGATCCTGCCAAAGGAGGGTTCAAACGCAATGATACCGATCCTTTGCAAACAGATATCCTCATTATTGATGAATGCTCCATGCTGGATGTTCATTTGGCGGCAGCACTGCTCAGAGCAGTGCCTGTTCATTGCCAATTGGTGCTGATAGGTGATGCGGACCAGCTTCCGGCAGTGGGAGCCGGCAATGTGTTAAAAGATATGATCGCTTCAGGCGTAGTGCCTTGTATGAAGCTGACCAAAGTATTCCGGCAAGCCGCGGAATCCCTGGTCATTTCTTTCGCCCATCAGATCAACCGGGGCGCAGTACCGAAGATAGAATCCCCTTTTCACAAGCCGCATGTATGGCAGGAGCAAAAAGATTGTTTGTTTATTGATTCAGAAGAGGCAACCAACGAACAGTTAAAGTTCATTTCCAAAGTAAAGAGAATGACTGTTGATCCGGGAAGCAATGCCTCGAATGAATCCATCGTATCCGAAGAGGCAGCTGCGGATCTCTATAACCAGGGCAGCAGCTTATCGATTCCTGATAAATTCAGCCATGTCGATATAGATGCATTGCTAAAAGCCCGCACTTATAGTGAGGAATTAAAAGAAGTCATCAGGCGGGTCCATCCATGGTCCTCTTTGCATTACGGACTTTCTGCAGGGGCGATGATCGAAAAATTGTACGAGGCCATCATCCCGAAATATTTTGGCAGGGAAACGGAAATACAGATTCTTTCTCCTATGACCAAGGGCAGCTTGGGAACAAACAATCTCAATAAAGTAATACAGGAAAAGATCAATCCCTCAAAGGCAGGAAAAGCCCAGGTAATAGTAGGAGGGAGGATCTTTCGCCAGGGCGACAGGGTGATCCAGAAGCGAAACAACTATGACCTGAATGTATTCAATGGCGACATTGGTTCGATCACCGCTGTAGATAATGAAGAAATGGAATTGTCAGTGAGTTTCAAAGTAGGAAAGGAGGTAAAAGATGTGAGGTATAAAAGGGAGCATATGCTGGAACTGGATCTGGCCTATGCCATTACGATTCATAAGTCGCAAGGCAGCGAGTTTGAAACCATCATTATCCCCCTGGTCACACAGCATTTTGGCATGTTATTCCGGAATCTTGTGTATACGGGTATTACCAGGGCAAAGAAATTGGCAGTATTTGTAGGAACAAGAAAAGCACTGGCCTTGGCTGTGAACAAACAAGATACCGCCACCAGGCAAACCGCTTTAGAATACCTACTGAAAAATAATGTTCAGTAATTCATCTTTTATGGGTGCTTCTTTTGAAAAGAATAAACCACTCTTAAATCAACATAGTCTGCTACTTGTCGATGTGCCTGTAGGTTAAATCCAACTCCTATATGTTGATTAATGCGGTATTGTAGACCCCAGCGATGGTACAACTGGTCATAGTAAGGCGTCTGGTCAAAAACATAAATACCCAGGCGTTGACTGAACAGGAACTTACCTAGTATAAACTCATGTCCCACAAGCAGTCCGGCTTTAACAGGACTGGCATTTAGGGAGTCTCTTAATAATTTCACCTTTAGTTCTTGATCCTGGTATACTTCTGCTCCCAATGTTAAGTTATTGATCCGGCCAACTTGTTTACCTGCCTGGAAGGTTAAACCAAGGAGAAGCAACCTTGCACGATTACCGTTTTCATCCAACGATCTTCTAGGAAGACCAAATACACCAATATCAAAACGGGGAGCATACTGCTTCCAGAATTTATCCTTCATTTTGATACCGGTATAAAAAGGCCGTGAATTCTTTTGATAACTTAAAGCAATGCCCCCTGTAGGCCAGTTAATTCCCTTGTTAGGTTGTTTGATCCCTCCATTCGATTCATGCTGGTAGTTAATGGAAGTATTGATCCACCAATGCTTGTTTAAATTGAACCATAGACCCATTCCAACAAGTAAATAGCCACTGAATTGGGTACTGTAAGACTGGTTAGTTGGATTATGAATGCTGTCAAAAGGGTTAGAAAGATAAGAAAGGCCAGCAACACCTTTGAGAGAGAAAAAAATATTGTGGCTTAGTCGATAAGTGGGCTCTAAAAAATAGGCAGCAGAAGAACCTGCACCAAGAATCTTAGTATCATAATCATAATAGGAAAGCAATAGTCCATTGCGAGGATAGCAGTGGCATAAATTCCAGGTAGCGGCATCGTTTCTTTGCCAGCTTAGAAAAAGCTCAACTCCTGTGGGATGAGCGCCTTTTGTATTTTGAACCGCTTGAGAATGGGCAAAGATAAATCCATGCTGCACGCCTGCACCAATAGAGAAAAGGCTTTTTTGCTTGTCCTTGCTTTGAAGATGATCAATAGAGTCATATTGTGCACTTGCAGTGATGGAATGTATAATAACAATGATTCCAACTGTTAGAAGCTTATTAAATTGCATTGTACACTCCATTGATGTTTTTTGACAGGTTTGTGGAATGTTTGTATATTATACACAGCAAAAGTAAATTGAATTGGATTTTTCCTTTTTACACTTACATTTTACATTCGCAATATCAAATTTCGGGATGTAGCGCAGCCCGGTAGCGCGCTTCGTTCGGGACGTAGCTACTGCCTCTTATTACCGCATCTTGATCATTTGTATTGAAGCCACAGTAGTTGTGTCGTTGAAAATAACAAGATGATACAGACCGGCGGCAAGTGCATTTAGTTCTATCGTTTCAATTTCATTCTTTGTCAGGATTTTTTTTACCAATTTGCCTGCGGCATTATAGATCCAGATGGTTTCTTTACCGGTAAGCCCCTGCACCCTGACAAAATCTTTTGCCGGGTTAGGATATATGCTCACCTGCTGCTCTTTGTCCAACCGCACCATTTTTACATGGCTGTATTCAGACCTGCCATCTTTATCAACCTGGCGAAGGCGATAATAGTTGGTGCCGGCTGAAGGCGTTAAGTGTAAAAACTGGTATTGCAATAATGCCACGCTGTTTCCCTGATCAGCTTTTGTTTGAACAAAGCCTATTTTTACCCAGACTGATCCATTGGCACTATACTGCACTTCGAAGCCTGTGTTATTTTGTTCAGTATAAGTTGTCCAATACAGCCTGACTGTGTTCCCAACAGGAGTGGCAGTGAACTCGCCAAACGTTACAGGTAGTGGTGGTGGTTCAATGACCGCTTGAATCAATACCGTGACAGTAGCTACACCACATTGCGATGCATGTTGAGGGCATACTGATGCTGATGGTGACAGTGAATCGCAAACCCTGTACTGGAACTGGTCTGTACCCGTGAAAGTGCCATCAGGCTTATATAAAATGGTTCCGTTTGGAAGTACGCTAACCGTGCCATGCGCCGGCGCCAGCAAACCGCTGTTGAGGCTCACTACCAGCTGGTCGCCTTCAGGATCGCTGTCGTTAAACAATACGTCAACATACAAATCCTGGTTGGTATAGCCCACACCGTCACCTGTAGTTGTATTGTACGGGTCATCCACAACACTGGGGGCCTGGTTGGCAGCAGGTACAATTATGTTGAAAGTAATGGTTTTAATCTCGCTTGACAAACCACCAGGGTCTGTCACATGGTATTGAACGGAAATAATGCCGGTGAATCCATTTTCAGGTGTATACGTATAAGTGCCGTCAGGATTAGAACTAAGCGTGCCATGCGAAACTGTTCCGTCAAAAACAATTGTAGACTTCTCTCCTTCAGGGTCGGTGTATGAAATAACGGAAAAGTTCAGTGGCCTGCATTCATTAACCTGAAGCGTTGTATCCCTGGCTACCGGCGGCTGGTTTAACACCGTAAATACAACCAGGGCCGTATCGCTAAGACCGGGGTCGCAGCCTGGAGGTACCTGGGTGCGCTGGTATATCATGGTATCCTTACCATACCAGCCTGCATTGGGTGTATAAGTAAGCGTATTGCCGCTTAAAGTATAGGTGCCATTAGCAGGAGATTGCATAACCACGGCATCCGCCAGTGTGTAGTTATTTAGATCGTTGTCAGCACCTGCAGGGTTGGTGTTATTTTGCAGGTCTATTACCTGTTGGGTACCGCTCAGGGCTTGGCTATAATCAGCATTAACCTGTGGTGCGGCAGCGCCGACGTTCACATAAACATAAGCGACATCCGTGAGACTTCCGTCACTCACAACATATTGTATAGTATCTACCCGTGGAATCAATGAACTATTGTTAGGAGTATAAATAAGGGTTGTACCACTCACAACCAATGTGCCATTCAACGGCCTAAGCATACTGGCCGATTGAATGGCAAGTGTAGCGCCAGCATCAGCATCATGGTCATTGTTTAATACACTAATAGTTACTGGCTGTGCTACAACAGTAGAAGCTGTATTGGGGTTGGCCAAGGGCGCCCGGTTGGGTATGGCAGTGCAGGGAAGCGGTAATACATAGGTAATGGTAAACAGAGGATTGTTAGCTGCCGTACCATTTTCAGAAGTACCGAAAATAAGACGCTTATCCACTTGGGTGCTATCCACCGACTGGCCAATCATGATACCGCGGTTGGAGGCAATATTATTTTGCCATTGGACGACGGCGCTTGTTATATCAAAAGTATGCTGGCTGCCATTGCCGCCGTTATTGGGGGCTGTACCGCGGGCAATGTACAAGGAAGACAAAGCGCCGGGAGCAAAGTCGCTACCCTGGGTAGTCCAGTTGGAACCCGTAGCACGAATACGCCAGGTTACTTGCCCTTCATTCCACATGGGGTCGCCAATAATGCGGTAGGCACTCATTTTATATTTTGCATTATCACCCCCGGTTACGGTAAGACGCACAGTAGCACTTTGTATGATGGCATCGGCTGGTATCTTGGCCTGGTATTGAAGATCGGGGATGGCTAACAGGAAACGGCGACGGCTGCCTATTTTTTTACCAATTTCGGTAGTAGTAACATTACCATAGTTAGTAGTGGCGTTTCCGCCATCCTCCCTTATCTGGGCATCAATGGTTTCCGTTATTCCTGTAAAAGTCTTAGTAACCGGGCTGCTTATATCAATTGGTCTATACTGGCCACTACCAGCACAACCATCATCTTTAATGTTGATGGTTACCGTGGCAGAGGAGCAGCTGCCTTGTGTATTACATACCTGGTAAGTAAACTGGTCGGTAGCGTTGCCTCCGGAAGGATAGTCAGTATTATTTAAATACGTAATCGTATTATCTGTATTGATGCTCACTATTCCATTGGCAGGTTGGCTTATAATAGTCAATGTAAGCGGTAAGTTGCCGGGATTATTGTCATTAGCAGTAACATCAATCGTTGCCGGCAGATCTTCTAATACAGACGCATTAACCTGATTTGCTGTAAGCTTCGCCGGTGTACAATCCCAGTTTTCCAATTCGGCAGCATCTACCCATATTGATGCAGTACCGGCAGAGCGTTGAATTCTTATATAGCGTAAGCCACCGGAAGGCAATACCAAACGTACGGATGTACCGACATTAGAGCTGGTGGAGAAAGCTCCTGCCGGAGTAAAGTTGACGCCATCGGCACTATATGAAATGGCGGCAGTAACGGAAATGCCTGTGCTGCTGGCAAAATACACGACAGCCGTATCGTAATTGGTTGGTGTAAACGTACTACCAAAATCGAGAGTGAAGACGTCGGTGTTGGAAGATATTATTGCATAGGTTGCGCTACTTGCCGGGTCATAATCCGGAGATCCAAGTGCATTAGCCGGGTTGGTAACACCGGAACTGGTTTGTGCTATAGCATTGGCTGTACCCGTTATATCCCAGGCGCTGCCCGGGAAACAGCCATGTACATCGGGAGAACCCACGCTTACAGTCACTTTGGCTGTAGCACAGAGGGGCCCAAGGAAAGGTGCTGTACCTGTATTGGGTGTATGATCACAGATTTGATAGGTAATGCTTGCTGCACCATAGAAATTTTGAGCCGGCATAAAGGTTACTTTGGTGCCATCGGTAGTCCAGGTCCCCACATCCGTTACAGTAAAGGATGTTCCATATTGACCTGGAACCGCCGGGTTTTGCAGCAATACTGAACTTGTATTCAAATTACCTTCCGGGTCTGAATCGTTTGTAGTAACATTTATCGTAGTGATCATTCCTGGTTTAATACATTGAGTCTGTATAGTTGCAATATCATCTTGTGGTGTTGGTGAATGGGGCGGAGGCATAATTGTAGAGGTGTGAACTGAGGTTGTGCTGCGGCCGCAAGCGTCCGTTACGGTCACATTAAAAATAACGGGCGTAGGTGCTGCAACGGCCCCTGGTGTAAACACCGTGTTAGACGCATTACCGCTGTTATTGGGCGAGAAAGACCCAATGACAGAGCCGTCACTGACTTTCACGCAAGTCCATGCATAGGTAACCAGGTTGCTTCCTACCGGTGAAGATGCACTTAGCGAAAGTTGGGTGCTGGTATACACTTTGCCATCTGCGGGTATGCCTTGTATATCGCTAACCTGTACGGCTTTTTCTTTAACGGCAACAAAACTCCAGTTAAAGAAAGCCCTTTGAGCCGCCACATCGCCAACTGTTCCTTTATTGAGTGAGTGCCCCGCTTCATACATTACAAGACCGCGATTGGGGTCGCTCAAACTACGGCCATAAGCAATGACTACCGCTGCACCTGGCGATTTGCCGGGTACATCGGCCTGAGTGGGGTCGTATGTAATAATTTGGGTAGTAGATAACCAACTTCCACCCAATACCGGCATGTATATCTGCTCGCCACCATTTTGTGTGGCTGCATCCGGCAGACCGATAAACTGGGATACCCAGTCATCAGGCGGAGCTACATTGCCCGTTTGCGACGAAGGCACTGGACTTACATTGGTGTTGTATGGACTAGTACCATTTCCATGATTTTTCCACAACACAAGTGAATTCTGTGCGTAGTTGGTTGAACCTGGCACAGGGGCGATATAGTTGCCACCGGAAGTAACTTTGTTAACCAGGAAATTGGATTGTTGGCTAATGTTGGCAGGGTTATACATATTTGCCAAAGCGCTACCGGCATGGCAACCAGTCCAGATTGCTCCTTTATAGGTAAGGTTCCAGTTATAGAGATTGCCATGCGTTGACCAAACGGGGTCAGCATGCGGCAATACAAAAATATCGTTACATGCCCCTAGTTGTGCCGGGGCAACCGAGTTGTATTGAGAAGACGGTATACCTGCATTAGTAAAAAAAGGTTGTGCAAGACTTCCATTTTGAAAGTCAAGCGTCCACACAGGCGCTACATTGAGTGTGTCAACATTGGCGCCTCTAAAAGTGTATGGTGATGTAATTGCATTGGCAGTAACCAAACCACGGGTATAACCATTGCTGCTTGTTACAGATGTAGTACCCGTCCATTGTGTAATTGCTGTTTGTACCGGTCCGGTAACATATATGGACGGGATGACAAACAAACCGCCCCTGTAAGCCACCCCGTTAATAGTGTAGTCCACTTCGTCTTTTCCTTTATTATCCCGAACAATCCACAACACAGGAACCTTATAATACTTAACCAACTCATGCACCATGCCATAAGGCCTTAGGCCCCCACTGGTAACTGAGTTAAGGTTGGCGTCCATCTTAATAATGTAGGACCCCGCAGAGATCGTTACCTGCGACTGGGCTTTTTCAAAACTGAGCAACACAGTCCATATAAATATTACAGGAAAGACAATACGCCGCTTCAAAAGCAGCCACCCGTCATGTAAAGGGTGTGAAGGTTGTATAAATCCGTTCAATGATCTTAGACGCACATTAAAGCAATATGCTTCAAAGCAATCCCCACATTTCATTTGCAGATATTATTTGCAAAGCTATATGATATCTTCTGATAAAAAGAATCTGGAATTCAAAACCCCTCCTCGTGGCATCAAACATACTTTTAAAATATCCAACTTTATCTCTGCAGCTTGGATAGATAATGCAGATTTTCAGGTTTGTAACTGTAAGGAATATTCAATGAAAGAACCTTACTCTTTCATATCTCCATCTTAATCGAATTATTCCTTTGTTATTTTCGATACTGATTTCTACCTTTCGGTTTTTATTGGAACCCATTTTGAACCCAAATTTTAGTTATAGGGCCACTTAAGGCATAAGCTCAATAAACAGAACAAAGAAAAGGAAAGATGAAAGTGTTTGATATAGTGGTGGCTAATAATGATTTTGGTTCATTTGCAACCAGGTTCATAATGTTTCGGGATGTAGCGCAGCCCGGTAGCGCGCTTCGTTCGGGACGAAGAGGCCGCTGGTTCGAATCCAGTCATCCCGACGCATAAAGCTCTGGTTTTCAATGATCAGGGCTTTTTTATTTTAAGTAATGTGATCTGAATCTGACGATGAATTATTAATAATTGGGTCAGAAATGGTATAATGCAAAAAAAGCCACCCATAAGAGTGGCTTTCCTCGAAATCAGTAATTGAAACTAAATAGAGATTAAGGTTTTAATTTCATTAACCAAACATCGTAATCTCCATGGTTACCATTGAAATCGCCATCATTACTTTTAGATTCTCCAGCTATAACATAACTACCGGCAGCTGCGATGATAGGATAACTAACATCATCCTGAGTTCCACCAAAAAGCTTGCCCCATTGTTTATTGCCGTTTGCATCCACCTTTATAATCAGAGCATCACTATTCCCCTTATTGCCACTTATATCACCATCATTACTGTAAGTAAATCCAGTCATTACATATCCACCATCAGCAGTTGCTGTAATGAATGATGCTCCATCGTGCTGAGTTCCTCCAAATAGTTTACTCCATTGTTTATTTCCATTTGCATCGAGCTTTACAAGCCAGGCATCATAATAACTTCCGTGATTACCATTGACGTCGCCATCATTGCTATTAGAAGATCCGGCCATTAAATAACCACCATCAGGAGCTGCAATAATGGATGTATTTGAGTCATATAATGTTCCTCCAAATAGTTTAATCCATTTTTTGTTGCCACTTGCATCCAGCTTCATTACCCAAGTATCACTTTCACCATGATTACCACTGAAATCGCCATTGTTGCTACTTGTAGATCCGGCAATTACAAAACCACCGTCAGTAGTTACAATAATGGTTGAGGCACCTTCATTTTGTGTTCCTCCATATAATTTACTCCATTGTTTATTGCCATTAGCATCGAGCTTTATAACCCAGGCATCATTCCCTCCATTATTGCCGCTGACGTCGTCATTGTTACTATAAGAGTATCCTGACATTACATAACCACCATCATTTGTTGCAGCAATAGAAGTAAGGGCATCCGATGCAGTCCCTCCAAATAGTTTACTCCATTGTTTATTTCCATTTGCATCCATTTTTAAAACCCATGCATCACTACTTCCATGATTACCATTAACATCAACATCATGACTATTAGTTGATCCTGCCATTAAATAACCACCTTCAGAAGTCGCAAAAATGGCAAAGAAAGCATCATTTATAGTTCCTCCAAAAAGTTTGCTCCATTGTTTATTTCCATTAGCATCTAATTTCATAACCCAGCCATCACCCCCTCCATAACTGCCACTAACATCGCCATTGTTGCTACCGCTACTACCTGCAATTATATAACCACCATCAGCAGTTTTTACCATCTCAGAAATCGCCTCAAACGATGTTCCACCGAAAAGTTTACTCCATAAAACATTGGGAATAGAAGACTTCTGTGTAACAGTAATGACTACTGGTTGGAGAGACGAATTTCCTAATGGAGATATGGTAATAGTTGCAGTCCTTACGGTTGCACCTAAATTATTTTCCAGTGCTGTTACCAATACTTTGTTGTTGCCATTGCCACTTGTAATACTGGTTTTGATCCAAGTTGCAGTTGATGGTGAAACAGAAATGGTCCATTTAACAGAGGATTGAATCATGAAAGAATCAACACCTCCCACATCACCACTTAGGGTTACGGATGTTGTACTTGTATTTAATTGGGGGGTGTCACTGGATTTTTGGCAGGAAATCAACAGTAATAAGAATGAGGGTATGATCAAATAAAGCAGTTGTTTCATAATGGTTGCTAATTTTGGAAACAAATATATTTACGAGTTTTTAATACCTTTTATGAGTGTAATCAATTTCAATGACTTTAACCTTTTGCCTGATAGTATTATCGGTTTGCTTTTGCATAAGAGTTAAACGTAACCTTTTATGAGTTTCCCTTTCATTTGTTACGATAATCAATAAAGTCCCAAGGAATTTCTTTTTTGAAAATTCCTATGCATTCTTCCATCAACTCCAAAGAAACTTCCTTCTGAAACACAGTAATTGTCCTGGTTCTTTTTGTATCGTCGCGAAATATCTCCACAATCAGTTGGTTGTCCCTGTAGATTTCCACGCCGATTCCGTCCCTTTCGTTTACGTCGCTTGCAATGATCACTCTGTCTTTTCGTAGTTCCATGATGGGTTATTGTAGTTTAAAGATCTGAAAGAACTCATCTGCTTCGATTAGGTGGTTGATGACCTGGTGAATGCTTTCTCGGCTGATAGTATCTACGAGCACCATATTTCTGGTCCAGAAGTACTTGCCTTTGAGGCATTCTCCAGTTTGGCTGTTCTTCTGTCTCAAGGTCTACAGGTTGACATAAGTAAAGAAGGTGGCCACATAGTTGCTGTCATCCTCAAAGGTGACAATGACAACACTGTTGTCATCATAAACAGGCTGTCCTCCAACAATTGCAACCTTTTGCTTACTTTCGATCCAAAGCGACTTTATCTTCTTTTTCATAAAGTCATTTTGTATTACTCTTCATATGTGATGTAATTGATTATGGCTTGGCCTTCCCCAGCAGCTTTGACATAGAAGGCTTTCAGATCGTTAAAGTTGTGCACCAAGTAATCTTTTTCATCTTCATTATCATCCCAAATGTAGGGGTAGACTTCCAGTTCGTTCATTTTCTGGTTATTATGGCTTCACCGTCACATCTGATAGCTTTCCTTTATGTTTCCAATACCTGAAAGAAATATAAATAACTATGGCTGTCAAGATGAACATCCACAGGTTTGCCATTATAAGTACAAAAGCCTGGAAATACTGCCAACCATCACTGATAGCGTTACTGAATCGTTTACCGAAGGAAAGCTGATAATCTGCAATGATATAGTTAGCAATAACTTCTTTTCTAACCAGGGAGTTTTGAAAGAGGTGCAGATTTACAGGGCTATATTTAACATCCGCATCAATTGCTCTATTCTGAATTTGTTGTTCAATGGCTTCATCCTTGAGGGCGATGGTTTTGATATTTTCAGAAGGCTTGTTCTTTTGAATGGCAGTCTGTGATAACACCGCTGTTCTTGCCTTTTCCTTTAAAGCATTTTCAAGGTAGGAAAGGCTTCTGTCATCAATATTCAGTTGGCTGCTACCTGTGAAATATCCAAGGTCTGCAACGCTGTACATAAAGGCTTCAAGATTTTCGGATGGAATACGGGCGGTAATATCTGCCTGAGGCGCAACGGTTGAGATGACAAGCAGCGAATCGGTTGAAATTTTTAGTTCCTTTCTTTCACCTTCTACAGATTCAAAACTCTGGTTGAAAATCATACCTCCCAGCTTTTGAACAAGCCTTGATATGGCTCTTGTGCCTTGCTCAACATCTTTTACCTTGAAGTTGATGCTGGCAGTCTTTACCAGTTTTACGGAATCCCCCGTTAGGCCTGTTATGGAAGTGGTATCACTTAAGGAGGTAAGGACATCATTTTCTTTTGAACTATTTTGGCAGCCGAAGATTAGTACTAAAAAGAAAAGGGTAAACAGTGAAAGGGTAGGTTTCATAACATTCTGTTTGTCTACATTGATTCCTTTTTATTTGAAAATGTAACCCAATCAATCTTGTAAATTTCTTTTACAGCTATCAATATTCTAAAGGTTAAACCGTAATCATCCTTTCCAAAACCTACGTCCACTCCAATATTGACTTTCATTGAAGGTATCATTCGACATCGCAGTCCCATTGAACATCACAATTAGCCGAAAATGCAACTTTTAACCGGCCCAGGAATTGGTGAAGAGCACAAGTTGGTTTAAAAGGGCAAAATACACCGGAGGGAAGCGCCGACAGTTGTACCGATAACTGTAAAGTAGAAGCTGCGTCCTTACTAATGTCAACAATTGATGCTTCTATCGAAAGCCATCTCATGGGTTTTGCAGTAGTGCAAATCAGAAAGGAAAATAAAGTTGTGGATATAAAATTATGAATCTGCTGGTAAATGCTATTACCGGGAAACTCCGCCCGGTTATGCAATCCTGGATTTATATGGGGATGGAAGGTTGGATAATCAATACATCCCACATGCATTTTAATTCTTAGAGGGCACGCACATCAACTCAAAATTTTGCATCCATCTTGCTGTATTTCTTTCAATGTGCCATCACAGGCATGATCATTATCGAGTTAGTGTTCAAAGTTCAACTTCCATAGAATTCAAATCTGTCAGCTACATAAAAATATTTTTTTGCATGAATTGTTATTAAATTTAAGTGACAAATAATATCAGAAAATTAATGATTATAACAATGCTGCCTGCTTTAATCATATTGTCGGATATTATTGAAACGCTTAATAATTATGTTACCAAGGTCCGGCTTTCTTTAAAACTCATTAAAAATCTGGGATTGGCAATTTGCATTTCATTGATGCATATTACCTCATTTGCACAACACGATACTGCTCAGTATAAACTCGATTTCGATTCAGTAAAAAATACTCTTGCTTTTGACACATTAAAAAGTAATGGTGACTCGGCAACTATTAAACTAATTAGGTCCTTTAAACAATTTGCAGTTGATGAGGAAAGAAAAAATAATATTGAGTATTTTGAAGACACGATTGCAACAAAACAGGATGAAATAATAGAAGAAGTAAAAAGGCTGACTTTAGAGGCCAAAAACTATTTAAAGAACGGTCTTGATACAAATGGATTGAGTACAGAAATAATTAAAATTGAAAATTGGTATGATGTTTCAGCTGAGGGAGTTTTTACCAACACAGGTACAATACAAACAAGACTGAATCTTGAAACTTCCTCCAAGATATTAAAGGAATTATTGGCAAGAGCATTGGCTAGAAAATCATCACTGGATTTTTATTACAAAAATCTTGTTGGTTTCAGAAATAAAATTGATTCTCTTAGTAGAGATAGTGTATTATATAAGCTTTCTTCCGATTCTACAGTATTGATGCGTTATGTTGAAAAACTGATTGTTGTGTCACAGGAAATTGCACCAGCTGACAGTGCTTTTAAAAAGACCTTGGAGAGCGTATCAGAGTTACAGCCGACCTTAAACAGGCTTGTAAATAAATTAAACGCTAGTATAGAGCAGATTGATTTTTTTCAAAGAGAACTTTCAAATAAGGCATTTAAAAGGGAAATAGTTAATATAGGCGGCCCGGTGCGATTCAAACGTTCCTTAACTGAGATCATTAATTTTTCAAAGATCAAAGGAGGGCTGGCTTTTGTTTTTTATTTAAGAAATAACTATGGCAAAACAATATTGTTATTGATCCTTATATTAATATCTGTTGTTTTCCTGGTAAGCATTAAAAGGAACCTGCAAGTACAAAACTTGCTGAATGATGGTATACATAGGCAATATGTGTTGAAATACCCTGCATTATCTGCACTTGTAATCATTTTGAACATTTCCCAGTTTATCTTCATCGACCCGCCTTTTATTTTTAATGTCTTAATCTGGGTCACCTCAGCCATATCCTTAACAATTATATTAAGAAAATCCATTGCTAGGCATTGGATGTTCGCCTGGCAAACCATGTTTTTTCTTTTTCTGTTTGCTTGTGCAGATAATCTTATTCTCCAGGTTTCAAGAACAGAACGATGGATCATGTTTGCTTTGTCAATTGCTGGCATACTTTCGGGTTCGATCATAATTCTGATGGGCTACCTGATGAAGCGAATAGATAAAATCATCATTTACAGTACAGGATTTGTAGTCATAATGCAAATTGCATCGTTGGTTGCCAATATATATGGTCGTTATAATTTATCTAAATCATTTCTTTCCAGTGGTTTTATAAATGTCATTATAGCGATATTATTTCTCTGGACAATACGATTAATCAATGAAGCCCTTTCGCTATCAAAAGAGGTTTATAATAATCCTGAGGAAAAATTGTTCTATATCGATTTTAAACGTGTGGGTAGCAAGGCTCCGCCAATATTATATGTGTTTCTTATTATAGGATGGTTCGTTTTATTTGCCCGGAATTTTTATGCATACAGGTATATTATAGATCCGATTAAGAATTTTATCTATCAAAAGAAAACTATTGGATCTTTTTCGTTTACAATTGAAAATTTGCTTGAGTTTTTCCTGATTCTTTATATAGCAGGGCTCACCTCAAGAATTGTTTCATTTTTTGCTTCTGATACTTATATCGGGCAAGACGGTACTATAAAAAGAGGTGGAATTGGCAGTAAGTTGCTTTTAATACGCATTGCTATTTTCTGCATAGGCTTGTTACTTGCATTTGCCGCAACAGGCATTCCTATGGACAGGGCTACAATCATTTTAAGCGCATTAGGTGTTGGTATTGGCTTCGGTCTTCAAACACTGATTAATAATCTGGTAAGTGGTCTTATTATTTCATTTGAAAAACCTGTGAATGTTGGTGACATAGTTGAAATAAATGGACAGTTAGGAACTGTAAAATCAATTGGTTTTCGCAGTAGCATCATCTCTACTTCAGATGGGTCTGTTGTAGTGATACCAAACGGAGATTTGCTCAATCGACACTTGATCAATTGGACGCACAGCAACTCCGCAAGAAGAGTAGAGATAATAGTAGGTGTTGCGAATGGAACTGACCTGGAAAAAGTAATCCAAATACTTAAGGACTTGCCAGTTAAGGATGAAAGAATTCTTTCAAATCCTGAGCCTAATGTGATCATTAAAGAAATGAACAACAACATCATCAACTTGCAATTATTCTTCTGGGTACAAGATATTAGAAAATGGACCGCGGTAAAAAGCGATTTTATCTTAGCTATGGATAGTGCTTTCAAAGAAAATGAGATAGCGATAGCTTTTTCCCAACAGAATTAACATATTTGTAGTACTTGATAGCAATAACAAAAATGCGGGTGCTCTTGATGATGAGCAGCGTGTCTGGCTAGAAGCCGATCTTGAAAAATTGCCAAAGAATACTCCGGTATTGTGTATGAGCCATTATCCCATTTTGGGCGTTAGTACAATCATGGAAGGCGGTAACCATACTGATGCCCGCTATCTCACCGACTTGTTCAGTCGTCATGCTGATAAAAAAATAACCTGTATTAGCGGGCATATACATTTACAGGATGCGGCTGTTTATAATAATGTGCATTATTACTGCAACGGGGCATTGAGTGGTTTCTGGTGGGAAGACGGTAATAAAGAATCCGCCGGTAAATGCTATTACCGGGAAACTCCGCCCGGTTATGCAATCCTGGATTTATATGAGGATGGAAGGGTAAATAATCAATACATACCACATGCTTTTTAATACTGCTTAGATAGCCAACCATTCCCACGCTTCATTTAATATTGGGAGCAATAAAAAAGCCTAACGCAATTCCTGTCCTGAAATAGAAATAACTATTTCCGTAATAGATATTGTAAGGATCACTTCCATAATACCCTGTACTTGCAAATAAAGAGGAATTGGGAGATCCTTTGATGCGCCAATAATAACTGATCTCCGCATTGATCCTTTTTTCAAAACCAGATAATCCTTTATCTCGAGACCCAGTAATATAGGTGGCATTAAAAACAACTCGGTATTGTTCACCGTAATAATAATTGCTTAATCTGCGTCCCAGGTATTCATTCCAATAATTGATCACACTGATATATCCCAATTGCAAATTGATTCTTTTCTTTCCATAGCTTGATTTTAATGAATCGGCTGTGCCAAAATGGAATGCCAATCCGGCTCTTCCATAAAACTCTTTGTAATTACGATCAGGGTTTTGCTGTTTGGCAGAAACCGGTTCCATCAAATACTTTCTTCTTCGGAAGTGATAAGACGGTTCGATATAATTGGTCGAAAAGTTGCCATTATATAAATTAAAACTTCCATCGCTTTTAAATTCAGGTCCATCCTGGCCGTTAGAATGATGAAAAAGGGAGATACCCATGTAACTGATATTGGGACTTTCCGCATCAGAATAATCCAGGGGAATATAGACCACTGCACCAGGCATAAAGCTCGGTGTGCGCACGGCAAAAGACGAATCGCCTTCAGCTTCATTATCATGCAGGATCCTTACCATATACCTGGTTACCAAATGAACCGTTAGAGGGATCCGCTCGCTGCCAATAATAAATTCCGGGATAATATCCGCTGAAAGTATGTACCATTTTTTAGGAGAGCCCAGGTCAAAAAACGGGGGGCATGCATAACTCCGCTGCGAATAATTCTGTGTCTGGTAAGCAAAAGTCAGGTCTCTTCTTCTTCTGGCATCTACCTTTTCAAACTTTTCTTGTTCCTCCTTTGAAGGCAATGTATCCTTTTGGGCCTTTACTTCCTGTAGCAAACAGGCAATCAATAACAAAACACTCAATGGTTTCATATTATTTCCTCCCTAGACCTTCGCAGGGTATTCTTTGTCTATATATTACTACCTTGCAAATGACTCCCCAATTCTAAAGGTTAAGCTGTAATCATCCTTTCCAAAACCTACGTCCACTCCAACATTTACTTTCATTGATGGAATGATCCGATAACGAAGTCCGGCGCCGACACCTGGTAATAATGATGTATTAAAAATATCAGAAAATGATTCTACTGCCGAAGCAACTCCAAGAAAACCCACCATTCCAAATTTTGAATTACTAAACATCCACCGGTATTCCGATTGCAGAGCATATACCTGGTTACCGCGGTATTTGCCCTGCGAATAACCTCTTACATCATCCCTGCCTACAATACCCTGTCCCTGGAACGGAATATCGCCGGTAGCAATGTCAAAATTTAGGCGTGCTATCATTATGTGCCTTTGGTCTTTAAGCACGTCAAAAAAATGGTTATAATTGATTTGAAAGCGTGTAAAATTATTGTCACTTCCTGTCCAGTCTCGATGAAACTGGTTCCTGAAATTCATAAATATACCTGTGGTGGGGAAGTAAACATTGTCCCTGCTATCCTGGCTAAAGACATACCCGATATTACTCATGTTTCGTTCATCCAATGAATCGCCTTTCGAAGTAAAATAAGTTTTAGTGTTATTGTATTCTCCGAACAGCCCTCCGTATAACCGCTTCCAGATTTTGCGCTGGATCTGCATCATCGCGATGACAACATCATTAGCGTAATCTTCAAATTGTCCTACATTGTCATTTGCATCTTCATTGAAAAATTGATAATTAACGTCCCCCTTGATGAGGTATGCTCGAACGCGCCACTTATCTTCCTTTAAATAAAATTGTTGTCCAATGCCGGCTACCCAACTCTTCTCGGCTGTGTAAATACCCATCAATCCTGTATAGGAGGGCGGCGATACTGTATCTTCTTTGTTTACCTTATAAAAAGCTGAGGTAGAAGCACCAATACAAATTCCCTGCGTTCTGTTATAGGTAATAATGGGAATAGCTGCAAATTTCACAGGTTTTTTAGTGGAATCAGGTTTGAGCTGTCCAAAGGCGAATTGCGTAGCAATCAGTAATGCAATCACTATGTTAAACCGCTTCAATTGATTTATCATAGTCAGTTTGTTTTTCCCAGTATTACGCAGCTTTAACTGTAACGCTTGATATGCGCATTGTCGTTAAATAATATCAGCCAAATTGTATAGATATTGAAATTAATATTTATTTGTGAAATTATAACCAGTTCTTTCCTTTCTGAACAATGTGAATTTGCTGTCTTTTCAGAAAAATTCGTGTGGAAAATGTCAAATGGGAAGGAAGCAATTATAACGAGCAAGAATGAACGCACCGCCCGCAAGATCATTGCCCTGATCCTCCGCAGGTATAACAAAATGTCCGGAGATATGACTGGTAATTCTTACACTATTTACCAGAAGTGACAGAGCTGAAGTTTGTTTTGGTATTCAAATATTTATAAGTTTCCAATTGAGAGCTTATTTTTTCACTTTCATTAGAAATTACATAGTGATTGGATAATTCTTTATCGAGAATTCTGGCCTTTACATTATCCTGTAACTGCATGTTGATAATATCTTGAATTTCGTTACAGATATCCTTATCAAACATTGGTACGGCTGCTTCCACCCGGTGGTCAAGGTTGCGAACCATCCAGTCTGCAGAAGAAATATATACCTTTTGTTTTCCATCATTATAAAATATCATTACACGGGCATGTTCCAGGTATTCATCCACAATACTGATGGCTGTAATTCTGTTTGAAAATTTTTCTCTATCAATTACTGCACAAAAAATGCCTCGGACAATCAGCTTTATTGCTACACCGGCGTAAGCTGCTTCATATAACTTTCCAATCAACGCGTGGTCACTTAAAGAATTTACTTTCAGAATGATAGATGCTGTTTTTTTTTGCTTTGCGCTTTTAATTTCCTTGTTTATCAAATGTGTTATCTGGCTCCTCATATTGTTGGGGCAAACCATTAAAGTCTTACAGTTATCTAAAAGAGAAAAATCTGTTTTCACGCCTTCCAAAAAATCAAATATACGGTTGATGTCTGCCATCACTTTCCGGTTACTGGTAAGGAGGCAATGGTCTGCATAAACCCTTGCTGTCCGTTCGTTGATATTGCCTGTGCTGATAAAGCCATATTGTAAAATCTTCTTCCCCGCACGTTTTCTGATGATACAGGTTTTTGCATGCACTTTCATATTATGAAATCCAATGAACACTTTTACTCCTTCCAACTCTAATCGTTCTTTCCATTCCAGGTTGGCTTCTTCGTCAAAACGAGCCTTCAGTTCGAGCACTACAGTCACATCTTTTCCATTACGGGCTGCATTGACAAGTGCATTGATTACTTTAGAATCAAAAGCCAGGCGATACAAAGTGATTTTTATGAGCACAACCTCAGGATCCATGGCTGATTCACGAAGCAGGTCAATTAGTGGATTGAAGGAATGGTAAGGAAAATGAAGCATGATATCCTTTTGCAAAATTACATCTGTTACTCGTGCCTGTTCAAGTAGTAATGGATGTAGGATGGGAGCCCGGCGATTCTCTTTGGCATTGAAGACATCGGGAAAATCCATAAAGTGCCTGAAATTATGAATACGTCCTCCCGGAATAATATTATCCCTTCTGGATAAGCATAATTTACGGATCAGGTATTCCAGTAAACCGGCATCCATTTCTTTATCGTATGTCAAACGAACAGTTTTGCCCTTCCTTCGATTCTTCAAACCCTTCTCTATCTTTTGAATCAGGGAAGTGGAAAGATCATCGTCGAGATCAATTTCTGCATCTTTGGTTACTTTAATGATATGAGCAGAGAATTGCGTGTAGCCAAAATAAGAAAAGATGGAAGGCAGATTGTATCGTATCACGTCTTCTAATAACATAATATATTGCTTCTCACCTTCGGAAGGCAGTAGTACAAATCTGCTGCCTACGGCCCTGGCCGGTACTTCTATTAAAGCAAATTTTTGATCATAAGCAGTATCCTGCTTTTTCATTACTACACCTAAATAAAGTGATTTTTCCCTTAGGTACGGGAATTGGGGAATGCTTTCAATTAGCAGCGGAATGATATTATTGCGCACTTCTTCATCAAAAAACTTTTTTACATATTGTTGTTGCGACTCGTTTAATTGAGTATCATCAACGAAGAAGATTTGTTCCATTTCTAACTCTTGCAAAATATTCTCCCAAATTCTGTTGAATTCACTTTGCTGTTTGAGCACAATCATTTGGATGTCATCCAAAATTTGTTGAGGGTTCTCTTCCAGGTGCATATTCTTTTTACCCAATAAGGTCATGCGCTTTAAAGTGGCCACTCTGACTCTGAAGAACTCATCCAAATTGTTCGAGAAAATGCCCAGGAACCTGATTCTTTGTTTTAATGGAACAGCTGGATCATTGGCTTCCTGCAACACCCTGGCGTTAAAACTCAACCAGCTAATATCCCGTGGAATAAAATTATGTTTGTTCATATAAAGCAAAACCAGAAGGTGAAATAGAAATTTGTTTTTCAATATTATGTTCAGAAAGGCGCTGTTATTTTCTGGTTCGGATTCCTTGATTTCAACAATACAAGATAATATAAAGTTGTTTATTCTGATGCGGCAAATGGGGTCAACTTACAATGCAAACTTATCCTCTCACATATTTTCTATTCATTTAATAATTGACTGGGCAATATCAATTTGTTCAAAATAGGGAAGTAGTTCATCTGTATTCTGAAAACTCTAGAGTTGCGTTTAATTCCATTAAATAGTAATTGTATGTAAGTATAAGGGATATATCATTACGCTAAATGGAGCTTGAAAAAAAGCTCTCCGTAGAAACGGAGAGCCAAATTCATTTAAGAGTTCTATCTATGAATAGCTAAGGTATAAACCCATTGTTAAGACATCATTAATCCAATATGAAATAAATGTTCTGACTGACATTTCCAACCTGTCCTGATTGATAAAAGCACCTTTACTTCTATGTTACCGTTTGTAAAATCTATGGCTATTGCTTTAGAAAAGGAACCATGCTTGTCCACACAGCTGGAAAGTTCTCTAAGAAAACACCGTGGGTAGCATTAGGTATGATGCTTAACTGGCTGTTGAGTATCATATGGTAAGCGTTCACAACCGTTGGCAAGGATGCGTTTTGATCAAGTTCGCCAGCCATTAAGAGTACTGGACACTTAATCGTTGCAAACAATGCTTTGCCCACCGTAAGATGACTGTAAAAGTCAGCGAGTTTAGTAAACCACTCTTGCAACTTCCCAGGGTCAGGCATCAAAGCCAGTTGTTGTTTCCAATACAGGCTATCCAGGCTAAACGCTTCTTTTGTGGAGAAATGAAATGATCTCGGTCCAGGGTACATTTCCCCTGCACCAATGGCAATCAGCTTCTTCACCCGCTCTGGGTACATGCTTGCTAGCTTGTAGCCTGTGTACGCTCCGTCGCTGAAGCCCAGCACTAAAACGCTGTCCTTGGTTACGGCCTGAATAACCGCATAAACGTCATTTGCTTTCTGTTCAAAGGTAAGCGGTGCCGAGCCGATTTCAGACTTACCATGCCCTCTTGTAGATACAGCAATTACCTGGTAATCTTTCTTCAGGCTATCAATAAACTCGGCCATTTCATAGGTAGAGCCATAAACACCGCCATGTAGGATCACAAGTGGCTGTCCCTTCCCATACACTTCATAGTAGATTCTGGCATCACCAGCACTTACATAATGCTCAGCCTTGGGGTTGTTACCGTATGGGATTTCACCAGCTCGTGAAGGCGCGGTTTGCATGAACCGTCTTAGGTGCGTGGGTGTTTGTGCCTGACTGTAAGTGTGTAAAAACAGGAACGTAATTAGGGAAAACAGTATAGTCTTTATGTGAAAATTTGTGTTGATTGACATTGGACTTCGTTGTTACAAGGATTTATAAATGGTAGTTGGTAACTGAGTGACAGGATCGCTTTTACCCTGTCACTCAATATTGGTTGCTGTTTAGCTACAGTTTTTCGTTTGCTTCAGTTACAGTAACAGTTTTTCCGAGCGCACCGAACTCATGTAGATCGCCAAACACTTCGAGACGTATGGATTGGTCAAGACCACCCACACGCACAGGCTCAAAACCGCTGTCACGAATTAATTGCTCTATTTCTCCGTTGATGCTGGTATCATCTGTAGCATAAAACAAAACCGCTTGTTCTTGTTGCTGGAACGCAGCACTGGCGAGAGAAGCAACACCTAATGAACCTAAAGCTTTGGCCAGCTTTGCACCCTTGGGAAGCTGGGTGGAAAGAATCTGTCCTGCTGATTCGTTTTCATCGATGATCTTTTTGAACCCACCATTCTCAGCTGGAGCAATGGGGTTAGATGGATCAACAATGATCTTACCCTCAAGTTCAGTAGCATATTGCTTTAAAAACTCTTTAATTGGATCAAAATAGATGGCCAGCACGACAATGTCGGCTTCTTTGATGGCTGCTGAAATTTCTGATGGCTGTGCTAAGCTTCCTAACTTCTGAGCAAGTGTTTCTGCTTTTGCCAGTTTACGATCAGCTACAATTACAGGACGATTACCTTTTACAAGGTTAGTGGCAACGGCACTACCGATATTACCTATTCCAATAACTGCTACTTTCAATTTGTTTGCTTGTGACATAACTATTTCTTTTTTGATGGTTAATGATTGATTTGTCAGTGCAAATCTCCGTCACCAATACAAGGTCGTCCAATGACCTGGTTTAAGAAATAGGCTTGATGTAGTTTAAGATTTTGGCTTTGGTGCCTTGCTCAGGCGGTTCCGCAAACGGCTTAAAAACTCTGGAGTAATGCCCAAAAAAGAAGCAATTTGAACTTGCGATAGGCGGTTAACCAGGTGTGGGTAGATTTCCAAAAAGGTCTGATAACGCTCTTCCGCGGTGGAACTGATATTTTGCAATAGCCGCTCTTGCAAGCGAACAAAGCTGTTTTCCAGGAGTACCCGGAATATACGATCAAATTTTGGAGCCTGGATGTACAGGGAGATGAGATCGTCACGGCTAATCTGTAGTACAACAGTGTCTTCCAGCGCATCGATATTCAGGGCCGAAGGTTTTACCCCATGAAAACTGCCCAAGTCATTGATCCAATAGTTTTCAGCTGCAAATTGCAGGATATGTGTGCTGCCCTTTTCATCAATTTTATACATTCGGAGACAACCACGAACAACGAAATAGAATTGGGTACAGATGTTACCTTCTTGTAAAACATACTGTCGCTTTCGAAACAGACGTGGATGAAATTTTGTCCTGACTAATTCCTTTTCCTCTTTGTTTAAAGAAATCAGGCAATCAAAATAGGCGAGCAGCGGTTCAAGCGAAGCCTCTTGGTTATCAGGTTTCATTTTAAATGGTGTCTAATAAACTACAAAAATCACCAAATCCCTCAATTTGATTATGGTAATTTTATTGAACTATACATACAGCTGAAGCAGCATTGCCTACAACACGTAAATTACCGAACCTTAGTGCTCATCTGAAAACAATAAACAAATCCAACTCTCTATGCCTCAACACACCTCTCTAAATCCGCAATACTGCTAAACAATCATCCTTCATCATACAACCTTCTTCAGCTTCAAGACCCACTGCCTCTTCTTTCTGCCAAAACACCTGCCAGGCTCCCCTCTGCTCATAAGCATTCAACCCACCAGCATGCACACCTGTCATCGCTCCATGCACTCCACCAGCATGCCCCATGAACAATTCCCCCTTCACCACCCTCACATCAGCTATTTCCCTTCTGCCCGTGCTCATCATGCCCCTCACCGCCAGCTGCTTCCTCAGCCACTGCTTGTCCCCCTGCATCCCCATATACAACCGGATGGCCGCCTGGTAGACATGCTTCCGCTTCTTTCGGGGCAGGGTCTTTCGGAAGGCCTTCTTTTGTTCCGGATCCGAGAGGATCCACTGGGCATACACCACTGCCTCCTTAAACAGATCCCTCCTTACCCTTTGCTTTTCAGAGGCTACTATTCTGCTCATGTCTGGGTACTTGGTGATCACGATCCTTTTCTTCCACTTCTTTTTCTTGTTCCCCCTATAATGCTTCACCACAAAACACTTCCCAATCGAGCCCCGGATCATGCCCAACAAAAGTCTAGGTATCTGCTTGCCTTCCTTGATCACCACCCTTTGTTTACTGTTGATATAGACCTGTTTCATCTTTTGGATTCATTTACCCCCTAAAGCTACTCCGCCCCACCCACAAGCAAAAACCTTCTGGCCGCTTTGGCATGAAATGGCAGGAAATGGCCGCTTTTGTCCGCTTCCCCTTCAGCTTTCAAGTAGGGATCCTTCGTACCTCAAGTATACCTGAAGCAGACCATCAGTATACCTAGAGTAGGGCAACAGTATGCCACCTTCGTTCCTAAACCTCTAAAAAGCATCTTTTCTTCCCCTTTCTCAATCTCCAATAAAACCCGGACTCCTCCATCAAAAAATCCTATTCCTCCCTTTCTAATCGTGCAAATCCGCGGTTCATCTTTCGTTGCTCAGCCCTACCTGAGCCCTACTGAATCCATAGCTAAGCCTAGGAAAAGCCTAGAAAACCACTTTTATCTCCCATATCATGCCATTCCAATACCCCAATACCTCATTTCACCTTTCCCCAGCTCCCAGGATACTCCCTACCAAAGCCTAGGATAAAGCATGAAAATGGTAAAAGCAATATTCAACAGATATCGAAGACTACTGAAGCCAAAAAAAGACCATCGGATCCATACCGGCGGATCATATTGTCGTAGTCATGCTTCCTGGTCAGGTTACTGATGTACAAGACTTCACAGAACTACAAGATCAACGTAGATACATATGCGAAAGAGTTTGTAAGTTAAAGTCCTTTATGCCTCATGATGATTACTGCTATTAAAGTTTTCAATTTCACTGACAAGTGCATTGACCAGCTCCTCATGGTCTTCTACATCACTCACCCATAGCTTTCCTTTGCGCCTGATGACGATCTTCTCTGGAATATACTCCAAACGGGTTCCCCTTTGCTCATGCAGACGGAAAATGTAAACGTCTTCTTCTTCAACCGTAATCTCATAAGTGAGTGGTTGGTTTCGGTATTTTATCGCAGTTTGTAATGCCATAATTTTGTAATTAAGTAGGTGTCCGGCTTTCCTGCAAATGGTGGTTAGCTGCCGTAAACTCCCTGGACTGGAGATGAAACATATCGCCTCTTGCCATTACATGCACTTGTAGATTCGAAATTGAAATGGGTTCGCCTCCATGAACGTCAGCAATGTTGTTGCGTTTAACATTGCTGCCATCTACTACGACCACGCTGCTGGACCCTATAGCTTTTAACTTGGTGCCCTTTTCTATCAGGACAGCTGTGTCTTCATCAAGACCAATTCCTATGGCCGCAGGCTGAGCAGCAATGGCCTGTACAAGCCGCCCAAACCTTCCTCTGGCATCAAAATGCGTATCAATAATTACAGATTGAATAAGCCCGAATCCAATATTTAATTCTACCTCTCCCTTCATATAGGCCCGGTCTGCGTTTCCTCCACAGATCATGGTGTTACTCATAGCGGCTGCCCCGGCACTGGTTCCGGCAATTACAAAATGATCATCCATGTACTTTTCCTTCACCATTTCAATAAATGCGGTCCCTCCCAATATAGAACTGAGGCGTAATTGATCTCCGCCTGAGAAAAGGATACAATTGGATTTTTCAAGCCTTTCCAGGTTCTTTTTATAATCACCATCTTCCCGGCTGGTAAGTTTTAAATGTCCAATTTGTTCAATTCCTAACTTTTTAAATGCTTTCTTATAGATCTGGGCTATTTCATCGGGAAAAGATGTTGCCGTGGTGATTAATTCTATTTTGGGAATCCCTTTTTTCCCAACCAACTCTACAATTTGTCTTAATATCCCCTGTTCAAAAAAGTCTAATTTTTTTACCCTCAATTTATCTTCTTCGCCTTTATCCTCAGCTCCTCCAATTGCGATTAAATAACCTTTTGGTAATTGCATGTATCAATATTTCAAAAAAGTATGCCACTAAAGAAATCAGCCCACTATTAAGATAAGACAAATATGCTATATATGGATATGGTGAAAAATTTAAAAGTTACCTTGATTGAATTTCAAATATGAAGAATTTATTGCTGTTGGCTTTATTACTGTAGGCAATTTCTGTAAAATAAAAAACATATACTTAAAATTTTAATTGATTATTCTGCTAAATCAGTGAACTTAAATACCTTACAAGACATAAAAAGTTCATAATTGTTTTACATGAGCTTAATACAAGTGCAAATTATTGGTACAAAATTTCCATGTTTTATTTGTAACAAAACCCACTATATGGAATTATTAGAGCTGAGAGTACTCAAAGGCCCTAATTACTGGTCCACTAAAAAAAAGAAGTTAATACAACTATTATTGAATTTTAAAAACACTCAGTTTAGCCTTACCAATCAAATCCCTCTTTTATATGATCGTTTCCTGCAATTGCTGCATCCATCCTATGAAAAAGAATGTAGTTTGGATGTTATAAAAAGCCAATGCTTACAATCATCTGGAGAAACTTCTATTAATCATTTTATTGGATACATTGCCATTGAGCTGCAGAAGTTAGCTGGCATTGATGTAAATGATATCATTGCTACACCTGCAGGTCAAAACGACTTGCATTATATAGTTTTTTCTTACGATGAAGAAGCATCAGGAATCTATGCTGCTCATGCCGCTTTGAACATTACAAATGCTTTAATAAAGGGCGAGGAATACAATATCTGCAGTGATATTATTGAACTTGAAAGATTATGGTTTTCTGAAAAATTAGGACCTAGTACAGGATCAATTGTTGAAGAAGCACAAAAAAGGAATATTCCCTTCATACGTTTAGACAAGGGTTCATTAGTTCAATTAGGTTATGGTGCAAATCAAAAAAGAATTGAAGCAACCATTACCAGCCAAACGAATTCCATTGCTGTTGATATAGCTTGTAATAAAGAACAAACGAAGAATATATTAAATAGGGCCGGCATTCCTGTTCCCAAAGGATCTGTTGTTGAAGATGAGTGTAAACTGAAGGAGGCCATTGAAGCTATAGGTTTTCCCATTGTGATTAAGCCTTTGGATGGTAATCATGGAAAAGGTGCTACAATCAACATACATGATTGGGAAGCAGCAGTGAAGGCTTTGAATCATGCAAAAGAAATCTCAAAGAGAATAATCGTTGAACAATTTATTGAAGGTATAGATTTCAGGGTACTGATGATCAATAATAAGTTTGTGGCTGCAGCACTAAGGACACCTGCTTGCATTGTTGGAGATTCCATTCATACCATACAGGAATTAATTGACCTGGAAAATAAAAAGCCGGAGAGAGGGAATCAGCACGATAATTTACTGACCTGCATAACCATTGATGATGAATTGCAGGAACTGCTGGCAATGCATCATTATACACTAGATACAATCCTTCCATTAAAGAAGGTTGTCTATTTAAAACGAACTGCCAATCTGAGTACTGGTGGTACAGCAACAGATGTTACAGATGATGTACATCCTTCAAATATTTCATTATTTGAACGGATTTCGAGGTTAATTGGTCTGGACATCTGTGGCATTGATATAATGGCTAATGATTTAGCTACGCCACTTCAGGATGATGGCGGAGCAATATTAGAGGTCAACGCAGCTCCGGGTTTCAGAATGCATTTATCACCTTCAATTGGAAAGAGCAGAAACGTTGCAGCTCCTGTCGTAGATATGCTCTTTAAAAACAATGGTCGTATTCCATTGGTTGCTGTTACAGGAACCAATGGCAAAACCACTACAACCAGGCTTGTGGCACATATGGCGCAACAAGCAGGTTTTACAACCGGATATACAACTACAGATGGTATTTATATCAACCAGGAATTATTAATGAAAGGAGATTGCTCCGGGCCAAATTCTGCACAGGTTATCCTTTGTGATCCAAATGTTGAATTTGCGGTGTTGGAAACAGCAAGAGGAGGGATGCTACGGTCTGGTTTAGGATTTGATCAATGCGATGCTGCTATCATCACAAATGTGGCAGAAGATCATTTAGGACTTAATGGCATCGATACAATTGAAAAACTGGCAAAAGTGAAGGCTATAGTGGCACATGCGGTAAGTGAAACTGGCTATGCTATATTGAATGCGGATGATGATCTGGTATATGCCATGAAAGATCAACTGAACTGTAAGGTGGCTCTATTTTCTATGTACAGTGATAGCATCAGGATTGAAGAGCATTGTAGTAGAGGTGAAATAGCCGCAGTATTTGAGAATGGGTTCTTATTGCTTCGGATTGGCAACAATATCATACCTATAGATGATGTGAAAAATGTGCCCATTACTTTTTCGGGTAAAGCCGGGTTTAATATTGCAAATGCACTGGCGGCCTGCCTGGCGGCTTATACCAGTAAAATAAAATTAAGCACCATTAGACAGGCCTTACGTTCATTTATGCCATCGATTGAAAATACACCCGGCAGGGTCAATATTTTTGAATTTAACGAGTTTACTTTTATGCTTGACTATGCTCATAACCAACATGGCGTCAAGGCATTGGGAGAATTTATTCGAACGATGGAGGCATCATTAAAAGTTGGAATTATTACCGGGGTAGGAGATAGGAGGGATGAGGACCTCATCGCCTTGGGAGAAGAAGCAGCAAGAATATTCGATGAGATCATTATCAGGCATGATGCTGATATGAGGGGAAGAACGGTTGAGGAGGTAGAATCCTTGATCAGTCAGGGCATTTTTCATATAGATCCCTGGAAAAAAGTTGTGTATTCTCTGGATGAGTGCGAGGCAGTGAGGTTTGCAATTGACAATGCGAAACCTCAAACTTTAATTGTTGCTTTGGCAGAGAATATTCAAAAAGTATCAGAACTGATCAGGCAATATCAACGTGAGCGGACCAGCCAATTACAAATAGCTGGCTAATGAAATATACTATGAGTGATGAGTAGACTCACGAACACTCATCACTCATTACTCATTTTAATATAATTAATGACATCAGAATCTGTCAACTGTGCGAAGTCGCTATAAAACCTTCCGACCCCAATAAATTCTTCAGGAACGTCTAAGAGTACTAATTTATCTACTTCCTGACTTAATTTTTCAACTGCACTCCAGGAGGCCACCGGGGCCGCTATAATGATGGCTTCTGGTTCCTGTTTTCGTAAAATCTTTACTGAAGTGAGCATTGTATTTCCCGTAGCAATTCCATCATCCACAACGATAACAACTCTGTCTTTTATCGGCTCTGGTTGCTTGTTGGGCATAAACTTTTGCTGCATTTCAACAAGTCGTGCCCTTGCCCGTTCTGTTTCACTTTCTATATAAGATTCTGGCACTTCCTCATGTGGCACTACAATGCGATCCTGCATTCCGACAGCACCAATTGCATATTCCTTATTTTGAGGATGGCCTAATTTCTTGATGAGTAATAACTCTAAAGGCCAGTTTAATGCCCTGGCAATTTCTAACCCTACAGGAACTCCTCCTCTTGGAATTGCTAAAACAATCCCATTTGCCTTTTGGTACTTAAGTAACTTTTCAGCTAATAGCCTTCCTGCCTGCGTTCTGTTTTGAAACATTGTTTAGGGATTAGTATTCTTGATCATCCTGGGTAACAGGTATTTCTCGAACCATGATGCTGCCAGGAAACTAACTTGTTCCATAGTTCCTGCTTCTTCAAAAAGGTGAGTAGCGCCAGGCACAACCTCTAGTCTTTTTTCACAGTGTAGCAAATCCAGTGCTTTTTGATTCAGCCTTAAAACATCTGTGTCGAGTCCGCCAACAATAAGTAAAGTAGGAGCATGAACGCTGTACAAAGCTTCCGTGGCCAGATCTGGCCTTCCTCCACGTGAAACTACTGCATCAACTTCAGGAACTGCAACTGCCGCCATCAAAGCGGCGGCAGCGCCGGTGCTGGCACCAAAATACCCAAAGTGAAAGTCTCTTGTTTCAGGTTGTTCTTGCAGCCATTCTGTAGCAAAAATCAGGCGTTGCGCAAGTAATTTGATATTAAAACGGTTTTCATAAATGACATCTTCCGCTTTCGTCAATAAATCAAATAACAAAGTTCCCAGGTTGTGTTGCCATAAGAATTGAGCTACTGATTGATTTCTCGGGCTAAAACGACTGCTGCCACTTCCATGTGCAAATATGACTATTGAGTGAGCGTCCTCCGGAATACATAACTCTCCTTGTACCATTGTATCCTCAACAGGGATGTTCACTTCTTTTTTGACTTTTAATTTCATATATGGCAAGTATTGAGGTCAAAAGGTGAATTTGATATATTAAGATTGGCTGCTCATTTAAGCCTTCCGCTTGATGGTACATCCAACAGAGCGCGAAGTCGTTACTGAAACCTCCTTACCTGCCAACATTTCATCGATCGCTTCTTTTAGGTGCTTACGATTAACCTCAGCTTCATTACCTGGATTATCATCTATAGCACCATGGTAAACCAGTTTTCCTTCTTTGTTGAACAGGAAGCATTCCGGGGTCCTTGTAGCACCAAATGCATCTGCTAATTCTGAATTCTTATCAACCGCGTAATACCATTGATACCCTTGTTGTTTTGCATACTGTTTCATGGCTTCAAAAGAGTCCTCATTATCCCTCTGGGCTTCATTTGAATTCACAAGGGCTACACCAATATTTTTGCTTAAAAGGTAAGATGCTATATCCTTGGTCCTTTGCTGATTTTTGATGACAAACGGGCAGGTATTACAACTAAACATAACAAGGATCCCATTAGTGTTCCTGGCATCATTCAATGTTACTTCTTTACCGGTGATATCTTTCATTTTTACATCACCTTTAGGCATAGGAGCACCAATCGGAAGTACATTGAACGTAAATGATAAGAGACCAATGCTTGCTATTGCTGACAATAGAATCTTTCTCATAAATTATTTTTTACAATAACAAATCTCGGTAAAAAAATTCTTGAATGGTTTTAGAGCCACATGCTTATTTGCCACCATTCTCTATGGACGCCTTTTCCAGGTTTTGCTTTTTCAGAGATGTGATGGTGACATTCAGTTCAAAACCCAGCAATAAAACCAGCGAATTAACATAAATCAGTGACATCAAAATGAAAATAGCACTAATGGAGCCATACACCTTGTTGTAATTGGAAAAATGATTGACCCAGAACGAAACCAGGAATGTTGCGATGAACATTAGCGTAGTTGCGAAAATAGCGCCTGGGGTTAAAAATGGCCATTTTTGCAAATGAGCCGGGCCATGCCGGTAGATGATGGAAACTACATAGAAGGTGATCAGGGCAAGAATTACCCATCTCGCATTGGTGATGATCAATCGTAGAATTTCACTCTTTACTCCCAACCAGGCAAGTACAACATCTTGAGCAATCAATAACAGGAGACATAAGAATACCAATGTAAAGGTTACAAGCGTCAACTGTAATGCTACTTGGCGTTTTTTAAGGCCTTTCCGTTTATAAAATCCCAGGTAGTTTTTGTCAAAAGAACGAAGAACGCCCATCATGGCATTACTGGAAAAAAAGAGCGCCAGCAACAAACCAAAGGATAACAGGCCATTACGCGGTCTTTTAATAAAATCTTCGAGAAAGCTGATAATGATAGAATTATTTTTCTCTCCGGGCACAATATCCCTGATCAGCCTGTATAATTCCAATATAACCTTATTGGATATGGGTAAATAGGGAATAAGAGTGAATACGAATATAAGCACAGGTGGTATAGCCATTACCACATTGAATGAAATGGCTGCTGCTCGCTCTGGCAGGCTGGTTTTCCGTAATTGTTCTAGGAACGGTCGCCAGATAGCAAACAGGGAATAGCCTGCAAAGCCTGGTAAAACAATGGACTTACTCGTGTGAATCACATGTTTTACCGGGGAAGCCGTGGCCAGGGTTTCCTTTATCTTTCGGTGGATCAAGGGTGATAAATTATTAGTTATTACTATTGATACGATTATAGTTTGGTCCTTCTTTCCTGTTCTAATTGGTTTAAAGCCTCTTGATATTCTTTGGCCTTTTTTAAATGCTCTTCATAAGTAGCACTAAATACATGGGTACCGTTAAAATCTCTGCTGGCAACAAAATAAAGGTAATTTGTTTTAGGGGCATTCAGAACCGCATCAATCGTAGCTTTAGTAGGCGTACATATGGGACCTGGCGGTAAACCTGTATTTCTGTAAGTATTGTAAGGTGATATTACTGCCAAGTGCTTTTCATAAATTCTTTTCAATCCGAAATCTTTTAACGCAAATTTTATCGTTGGATCTGCCTGTAGAGGCATTCCTGTATTGATTCGATTGATATAAACACTGGCAATATTACCCTTCTCGGTAGATGCGTTTGTTTCCTCTTCAACAACAGAAGCCAGGATATGAGCCTGAACGGGAGTGAGTCCCAGGGCTGCTGCCTTTTCCTTTCTTTCGGATGTCCAGAACTTTTCAGATTCTTCGGCCAGCTTTTTATAGATTTTGCCGGGACCAGTGTTCCAGAAATAGGTGTAAGTGTCGGGTAGTACCATTGTCATCGCGAGTTCAGGATTGATGTCATAATGCTTCAAAGAATCGTTGTTATTGAGGAAGTTCAACATTTGTACCGAGTCTGTTTCGAACTTCTTGCCAACCAGCCTGGCCAGGTCCTCCTTTGTCCGCAGTTTTGTTATGACCAGGTTTACCGGCGTTTGGCGTCCATTACGCAACATGCGTAGAATATTCAATAAACTGCTTCCCTTTTTAATATCATATTTACCCGGTTTGATATTCTTCCAGTAATCCATGCGGTTTGCTAACCATTCAAATGCAAAGTCATATCTAATAATCTCATTTTTGGCTAAGGAGTCCATCACTGCCTTTTTAATGGGAGCTGCAGAACTGATGTATAAAGTCTCCTTTGACTTGTCAAAAGCGGTGGCCGGTCCAAAAAATACCCAAGCTATAACGGCTGCACCCAAAAGGAGCAGCACTACTAAAAATAATACTACTTTTTTCATAACATTCAGGCGGTAAAATAAATAAAAAACCCTGCCGGGAAGACAGGGTTTCAAAAAGTATTTTGAAAAACTTATTTATTGGTATCAGCAGGCAATGCCTGGTTTTGCTGAGCACCAGGAAGAGTTGTTGTGTTTGGAGTAGTAGGGGCCTGTTGCATCGGTAAAGGACCTGTGCCGATGTTTTCCAAACGATCCTGAACCTGGCTGCCACCACGCATAAAGAAAGTAGAAGTGATACACAATACAGCGATTAAAGCTGCAAAGATCCAAGTTCCTTTTTCAAGGACATCAGTTGTTTGTTTAACACCCATAAACTGGTTGCTGAAACCGGCTATGTTTCCAGCCAAGCCGCCACCTTTAGGATTTTGGACGAGCACGATTAAGCCTAAAATAAGGCAAGCGATGATAATAAGGATTACGAATAAGACGGTCATGTTATAAGGCTTTCTTTAAATTTTCCAATTTGGTTGCAAAATAAGCCCTTTTAGAGGGATTGAGCAAACATAATTTGTTATAAACTTCTATAGCTTTTTCTAATTTTCCCTGTTTTACCCAGACTTCGGCCATGGTTTCGGTCAGGATTTCGGAATTATCCAGGGAATGGGCAGCTATATTTTCCACTTTTTCCTCTGCATGAGGGTCCAATTTCTTAAGTTGTTCTACTGCAGGAAGCCTTTTCATGGTTTTCAGCCATTCGGTAAAGCTTTTGAGCTGGCGTCCGAAGCTGTCCTTGGAAACTTCTTCCTGTGATAACTTAATGCCAACGGAGGCAAAATAATCAACCGTATAATAAGGTTCAAAGGACAAAGAGTTATCAGAAGGCTGGTCTGAAACCGTGATTGAGGTTTCTTTGGAAGCCACAGGTTGAGCAATATTTTGTTCTTCAGGTAATTCTACAGGTTGATCAACTGGTTGGGGGCCTGGGAAAGAAACTTCGGATTCAGATGTCTCATCTGGTGTAGAAACTGGTGTTTCAAGATGAGATAAGTCAGGTATTTCCGGCAGAGTTGTTTCTGGTGTATCGGCAGGAGTTAATATTGATGATTCAGCAGGTGATGATACCAATGCTGAAGGAAAAATCGAATCGTAATCCTGATCATTTATTAAAAAGTCAAGTTCTAATGAATTGTGATGGTATAGAGCTGCTTTCTGAAATTGCTGTGCGTATGCCGGGCTATTATTTTCTTTTAACTTTCTAGCCAATAAAAATTGGGCAGGAGCAAAAAAAGGGTACTGTTCAGAAAGCTGTTGTAGCTCCTCTAAACTGCAATTGGACAAGTCCTTTTGCAATATTTGTTGACTTATTAAATTGAAGCGATCAGACATGGGGGCGCAAGTTAGTAAAGATAGAGATTAGGCGTTTGTTGTTACCACCATTTGGGGCAATAATAAATATTATCCTTTGCATTCCTGTTTTCTGCCTTTGGTCCACTTAAGTAAAAGCCAAGAGTTATGCCAATAGTACCATATTTATACTTGTTTTCACCCTGGCTATAATAAGGTGTCAATGCTTTGCTGTATTGAGCAGTCAGAAAACCATTTTTAAATTCTAAACCTGCCAGAATGTTAAGTCCCCAATGTAAAACCCTGAATTCGCCATCTCCATTACCAACTTTTAAGTCCTTATTCATATCATATTTCAATTCTCCTAAAGTATCAAGCGCATTGTAGGATTCACTACCAGCATAATGAAAAGATATATAAGGTCCGCCACCCATGATAAACCTGGTGTTAGTCTGTGATTGAAACTTGAGCACCATGTTTAAAGGCACATCAAAATAGGTAATGTTTTGAGTGTAACTATAGTAAGAAAGTTTTGAAAGATAAGGGTCAAAAGCTTGTTGCTGTTTGGCGCCTTTATTATTATAAATGACTCCAGGTTGAAAGTACCATCCCCCCAGGTTCGGAATGGGTAAATCAGCAATAAGCCCTAAATGAAAACCTCCTTTTGCCTGCATTAACTGGCTGGATGCCCCAGGTTGTAATTTCCAATAAGGAGATACAGAAGATGAGTGAATACCTCCAGCCAGGCTAATGCGTTGCTGAGCCTCTGCCTGAATGAAGAATAATAGGGTACAAAAAAAGAATAGGATTTTCCTCATAAGTAGTAAATCATTCCTGTTACAAATCTAAACAGATCGCCAAAGTATACATAATTCAATAAAATGTCATATAAATTCTGTAATCGTTTATTTCATATGGTTAAAAGCTGACAATTATCAGGTGGTAAAGGGATACTGATAAATTAAATTTCAAATTTAATACCTTGAGCAAGTGGTAGAATAGATGAATAATTGATGGTATTCGTTTGTCTGCGCATGTAATTTTTCCAGGCATCGCTGCCACTTTCCCTGCCGCCGCCAGTTTCTTTTTCCCCACCGAACGCACCACCAATCTCTGCTCCTGATGTCCCGATATTCACATTAGCAATGCCACAGTCACTTCCTGTAACGGATAAGAATTGCTCTGCCTCGCGCAGGTTCAGGGTCATGATAGCAGAAGACAGGCCTTGTGGCACACTGTTTTGAATAGCAATAGCCTCTTCAAAATCCCTATAAGTAATCAGGTATAATATGGGTGCAAATGTTTCCTGCTGCACAATTTGGGAGTCTGGCTTCACTGCAACGATGCAAGGTTTCACGTAGCAGCCACTTTCAAAGCGGTCGCCTTCCAATACTTTGCCTTCTATAATGAATATTCCTCCTTCCTTCCGGCACTGCTCAAGAGCATGTTGATATTGTTCCACCGCGGACTTGTCTATTAAAGGACCTACATGATTGGCCTCATCCAAAGGATTGCCGATCTGTAGCTGGCTATAAGCAGCGACCAATCTGTCCTTGACTGTTTCGAATATATCTTCATGTATGATCAGCCGGCGGGTAGAGGTGCATCTTTGCCCTGCTGTACCTACTGCACCAAAAATAGCTGCCCTGATTGCAATATTTAAATCAGCGTCTGGCGTAATGATGATGGCATTGTTTCCACCCAATTCCAGCAACGATCTCCCTAGTCGTCCACCTACGGCTGCACCAACAGATTTGCCCATCCGGGTAGAGCCCGTAGCGGAAACCAGTGGAACATGCGTATCACTTGCGATCTTTTCTCCTAAAACTTTATCTCCTGTAATCAGATTGCTTACACCTTCTGGTAACCCATTCTTTTGAAAAACATCAGCCACAATCTTTTGGCATGCCACTGCACATAGAGGAGTTTTTTCTGATGGCTTCCAAATAGTAACGTTGCCACATACCCAGGCTAACATTGTATTCCAACTCCATACGGCAACAGGGAAGTTGAAAGCTGAAATAATACCTACGATGCCTAATGGATGCCATTGCTCATACATCCTGTGACCAGGTCTTTCGCTGTGCATAGTAAGGCCGTGCAATTGCCTGGACAGACCAACGGAAAAATCACAGATATCGATCATTTCCTGTACTTCGCCCCAGCCTTCCTGTAAACTTTTGCCCATTTCATAAGAAACCAGCCTGCCTAGTTCATCTTTATTTTTGCGAAGTGCCTCACCCACTTGGCGTATTACTTCGCCTCTCCTAGGCGCTGGCCAGAGTCGCCATTCTTTAAATGCCTGCTCTGCCTTATTGATAATCAGGTTGTAAGCTGCATGACTAGTGCAGAAGACAGTAGCTATTTTTTTCCCATCTACAGGAGAAAAGGATTCAATAAATTCTCCTTTTTCCTCTTCCCACCAGGTACCAGTGGAAGTGCCCGAATTGATTGCTTGAATACCTAATTGATGCAGAATATTTTGCATGAGAAATAGTTTAGGGTTCAAAAAGAAATTTACGACTAAAAAGGAAACGTTGAAATATAGGCAAAAGAAAAAGGGATACAACTGCTATAATCAGCAGCCGTATCCCTTTTTAACTAACTAAGGTTTTATTTAGAGAACGCTACTTTCAACCCACCCATGAACCAGCGGCCGGGCATTTGAGATCCTAGTAGGTCACTATAGTTTCGATCGAAAAGATTATCTACTTCAACAAAGACACTCAATTTATTTTTCAGAATTGATGCATCAGCTTTGATGTTTGCTACAAAATAATCACTTGTCACATTAGCATGAATGGCTGGTAATGTTTGCGGTTGCCTCTTTTTATAAATTCCATTGATACCAAAACTAAACCTGTCAATTGTATAAATGAAGTTGTAATTAGCTAAGAAAGATGCATGAGAGGAAATATAGAAAGAAGGGGTAGCCTCACTGCTTTTCGAATCCAGCCAAATTAAGCCAACAGTTGAATAAATTGATTCATTGGCTGATAAAGGTTTACTGAATTGAATGTCTGTTTCAAATCCTTTTGTCGTTACTTCAGAAATATTCTTTGCCAAAGCATAGATTCCGTTTGGAACCAGGTTAGTTTTACGAGGCATTTCACTGTAAGGAGTTGTTACATAATCAATCAAATCATCCTGGTTACGTTGAAACCAGGATGCAGAAAATTTGAGATGGTCAGTTGCCAACAGGTCAGCACCCAGTTCATATGAAAAAGAAGTTTCTGCTGTAAGGTCGGGGTTACCAATGCTTCCGCTTATTACAACTGGCTTGTTGTAATTATTATATCTTTCTGTGAAATCTGCCTGACGTATGGTTTTGCCAGCACTTCCTCTTAATTGTAATTTGTGGATTCTGTAGGACAGGTTCATTTGTGGTACCCATTCTGTTCCACCACGTTCATCCCAATCTAAACGCAAGGCCGGGTTCATGGTGAAGTTTTGACCTATAGATTGGTTCAATGCCACAAAGCCTGCAACCTGTTTCACTGTATGATTTCCCCTGTCGTTGGATTTAATATTCTTATTTTGAAACTGGGCACCACTTACTAAAGAAGTTTGAGAGCCAAATTGATGTTCATGTACCAGCAATGCCTGTAACAGTTTCGACTTACTATTGTTTGGCGTTGTACCAGGTCTGAAGAGGTATTCATCCTCAACACCTTTATATCCAAGGCTTAAAGAAAGTTTATCGCTATTTTTACTATAAGCCAGGCGCATTTGATTCCAGAATGTCTGTACTTTTTCTGAAGCCGTATCTGATGCAAAACGGGTGTAGAAATTTTGTGCCGCAAAATCCCTGCTGTCGTAAGAACTGCGTAGGCCAAGTTGCCAGTTTTGATTGATCAGGTGGTTTGCAGATACAGAAACAGTATTGTTGTGAAAGAAACCCTTGGTACCTCTTTGTGGTTGACCATCAGAATTATTGGAAAGAATGCCACCGCTCACGGCTGTTTTGCCATTACTGTAAAATGCGCCTGCATTTGCATTTAATAATTTGTATTCCCCTGCTGTAACCTGGGCTGTCGCTTCTTTCTTAGTCTTTTGTGCTGCTGCAAATGATTTGGTAATGATATGGATCACACCACCCACAGCTTCGGAACCATAGATAGCTGATGAGGCGCCTTTCAGGACTTCGATGCGTTCAATTTCTGATGGAGCGATGGGAATATAAGAAGTAAAGTGGCCGGTATTGGGATCGTTCAGGCGAATACCATCAATGACTACCAATACCTGTTGGAAAGTGCCCCCGCGTAATACAATATCACTTTGAGAGCCTTGAGGACCACGGGCCTGGATCTCAACCCCAGGAATATATCGGAGCAATTCATCTATTGAATGAACAGGGAGTTTAGAAAACTGCTCACCTTTAAGGATTACAATGTTTCTGCCTGTTTTGGAAACTTTGATTGGATTGATAGAAGCAGTTATCGTTACGGGGTCCAGCTCTACTTCAGCTTCTTGCGCATAAGTAGAAATGCCTGATAATAAACCACATAGGATAAAGGATCTCATTAAAATCTGCATAACGCTTGCTTTTTGGTGGCGCAAATATAGGGAGACCAAAATTGGAGCGAAAAATGGCAAAAGGATTTTGTATCTTATATTACAAAAACCCCTCAACCATGAAACGACTGTTTCTATTTGGCGCAATTGTACTAGCTGCCTTGATTGCTATCTCTTTCATTTCCAACCAAAAGGCTATAAATACTGATCTCAATTCTTTTAAAGCCAGAAATATAGTTCGCTGTTCGCCTGACTGGGATTACGTGAATACGATTTTAGAGGATGCAGATATACCACCAATGCCGGGTGCCGGCAAATATCATTGGAAACTAAGGACAACTAATGATAGTGCGCAGTTTTATTTTAACCAGGGTATCAATATGTACTATGGTTTTCACATTATTGAAGCCCTGGCATCATTTCAAAAAGCTGCAAAGTTCGATCCCCAAAATCCAATGTTGTGGTGGGCACAGGCTTTGGCTTATGGACCTAATATTAATGATGTTGGGTACAAAGCCAACGTAGAAGCATATAACGCTGCCCTGAAGGCAAAAGAATTAATGCAAAATGTCCAGCCTTTTGAGCAACTCCTGATAGAAGCAATGACAACCCGTTATAGTGAAGATTCAACGATATCAAGAGAAAAGTTGAACCAGGCTTATGTCGATGGCATGCAAAAGGCATTTCGGCAATATCAAAACAATATAGATGTAGCTACCTTGTATGCTGATGCTATGATGCTGCAACATCCTTGGGATCTGTGGTTTAACAATGGAAAGCCAAAAACATGGACGCCTGTGATCCGAAGTGTGTTAGAAGGGGTTTTGCGAAAAAATCCCGAGCATCCCGGGGCTAATCATTATTATATCCATGTGATGGAAGCTTCTCCAGAAGCGGCCAAGGCATTACCTAGTGCAGATCGTCTAGGTTCCCTGACTCCTGGCCTTGCGCACATGGTACACATGCCTTCACACATTTACTTGCGTACAGGCAATTTTAAAAAAGGAAGTCAAATCAATGAAGAGGCCATTGCACAATTCCAAAAGTACAGTAGCTTGTTTCCTGCTGTACAGGAAAATATTTTTATTTATCTATTGCATAACCGGCACATGCAGGTGAATTGTGCATTACTGGCTGGCAGGTATGAATATGCGAAGAAAGCAGCAGAAGAACTCCGACAGGGAATTGATACTTCTTATTTATCCCTGGATGCGCCTATGGGTGCGGCTGTCCAATATATTTATATGACACCTGTTTTATTGGATGTGCATTTTGGAAAGTGGGAAAATATATTGCAATTACCTCAACCCAAGGAAAGCCATCTTTATGCCATGATCTTACATTCATTTGCCAGGGGAATGGCATTTGCCGGGCAGAATAAACTCCAGGATGCTCATCATGAGTTCAGCCGGCTTCAACAATTGATGAAGGATTCGTCACTGAAAATACCCTTTGGTGCGTTTTCTTCTGCTTACGATGGGGCTGTGGTAGCCGGGAATATATTGCAAGGCTCAATTGCTTTGAAAGAAAAGAAATATACTGAAGCGAACTCTTTCTTTGATAAGGCCGTAAAGGCTGAAGAAAATATGGTTTATAATGAACCAAGGGACTGGATCCTGAATCCAAAGCAATATGCAGGCATGGCATACCTGGCTGCCGGGCAATGGGAAAAAGCTGAAGAAATATTCCGGAATGATTTACATGTTAACGATCAGAATGTGTGGGCTCTGAATGGGCTTAGGCTGTCATTAGAAAAACAAAATAAGAATTCTGAAGCTAAAAAGATTGTGGAAAATTTGGAGATCGCTTATAAGGAAGGAAGACTGGAACTGCCCCATAAAGGAATGCAGAATGGTGAAGTATTATTTACTGATTACTAATCATTTAGTATCCATTACTGATTATTGAAAACTAAAAAGTTATGAGGTTAGATACAATCATAACCTAATTATCAATAATCAGTAATGAATCACTCTTCTTTCCCAGTTTACGCAAGCATTTTGATAAAATCACTAACAAGGTAGCTCACCAGCTTTCCTGTTCCTTCATCTGTTCTACCATTGATCCTTGTTGCACCTTCACAGATATGCAGGTAACATGCTTTTGCATTAACAGCACAAAGATTAATGTATTGCCTTGCATGTAAAGGAGTGATACCGCATGGGGTATATGCGCTGCTTAATACATTTTCTATGGAATCCAGATCCAATTCAATACCTGTAAAATTATCTCCTGTAAATTCTATTGCATGGGAAACAGCCTGCCGGAATGTTCTTTTTTCATGTATAAAGATGTCTTCGTAAGTGATGCAATCCATAAATGGATTATTCACCAGGTCGACCCATACATTTTGAGGCAGATAGTTTTCGTGTATGCCTAACGCACAGTACTTTTGCAGAAAGCCATCTTCTTCAGCGTAGCGGAAAGCATTGCCGCTGTGACGGCCTTCCGTAGGGCGGTAGTCACTATGGGCATCCAGGTTAATACAATTGATTTGCGGAATCGGTATGTATTGCAGCTTGTTCAAACCTTTGGCAGCACCTTTGATCAATGGATAGGCATTGTTGTGACCGCCTCCGATGATAACAGGTATTTTATCATGCGCGACAATGGCCTTAACCAATAGTTCCACTTCTTCATCTATGGTGTTTACTGCATGCCTGTAAGCTTCAATTCTTTCAGAAGAGTCTTGTGCATTTTTATCAATGAGCTCTTTAAGGTCAGAGAAGTCGAAGTTGCCCAGGATGGCTATATTGTCACCTTCTAAAAAGTCATTGCTTTGAATGTTTAAGAAATAGGTCAAAAAATGTTCCCAGCAGCTACTGGTGCCTGCAGAACCCTCATTAGCGAGCACACCTATGTCTTCAGGTATGCCAATGATGACAAAACGGGCGGAAATTTGCTCCAGTGCTTCAGGTAAGGCAAGGCCACTGGACAAGGTTTGCACGGTTTCGCCCATTTTTGTTTCAAATTTCCTCAATTTGGTCAGGTTAAGAATATGCTGTTTTTGATAGGGTTTGAAATGTTTCACGTTCATAGTTCAATTTTAGGTTCGGAAAACGGATTATTAAAATCCAATTTTTCAAATGGCATTCAAATTCAGGCGAGAAGATAGGATTTTATTGACTTTTACCTTCCTTTTTTATTCAGGAGTTTTTTCAGTAAGCTACCAGCTCTATTTACTACACTTATTTTGTCAGAAATCGTTTCCAATAAAGTACTGTCTGCCTGTTCGATATCCTCCAAATTGAGACCTACTTCGAGTTGTTTTGGATATAGAATGATAAAACTGGATGTATCAAAGTAACTTGTCAGAAAATAGGGAAGCTTTTCCAGTTGGGAAATATAGGAGACGTGTCCCTTTCGGGATGATATAATTACGAAAAGGTCATTTTGTTTTACTTCGCGTCCTAAAATCAGGAAGTCGTCCCAATTGCTAAACTGAATGAAAGTGGCTTTGATTGGACGTCCGCTCCGGTGGAATTGGCTATCCAATTCTTTCAGAGTGGCCGGATGAGCATAAAATACGATTGACAAACCTGCTTCTTTCGCAATGCCAAACAATTTGTTATTCCAGTGAACAAAGCCTGGCTCAAATTCTGCTCTTGGCGGAACCACGACAATCATGCGCTTTAAGGTATTGAACGGTTGAGCAGATTTATAGATATAAAGCGTTTCCATGGTTCCTTTCAGAATACGCTCTGTTGTTGGTCCCAGGAAGTATTTTTGGTCTGCATGCTGGTGCAGGCCTATTAAAACGTCGGTGATGTTTTGTTCCTTGATTGAGTAAATGATCCCATTGCTGATGTTCATATCAAATCTGGTGAGCGGAATGATGGTACTCTCTGTTGCTGCTGCATGCATTACTGCTTTTTCCATCATTTTCCTACCAGTGGCATTTGCTTTATCAGGGTCAGTTTCATCGCTAATGATGTGTAAAGCATAAATGGAAATATCGCTCTTTTTAGGCTTCAACATTAGTCCCAGGTCCACCAATTCGGTTACAGTTTCCGGATAAGCTAGGGAAATCATGATCTTTTGATCAGTAGATTTCTCTTCCAGCTCACCGCTTTCTTCCTGCAAGGCCAGGTTACGGGATGCTTTCTCTACAACAAATGAACTGATGGCACAACTCACTAAGATTAGGAGGATGGTACCGTTCAGTACATCTTCGCTTAACAGTCTTATCGGTTCACCATTTCCTGTTTCACCAATGATAGTATTGTAACCGACTAATATGATAGCGAGGGTAGCTGCCGCATGTGAAGTACTTAATCCAAAGATCATTTTGCCTTCATCTTTACTAAGATTAAAAAGCTTTGCAGTAAGTACTGCTGCCAGGTATTTTGTAGCCACAGCAACAACAACAATTACTCCTGCTACCTTCAAAGCTCCAAAGCCCTTAACCAGTACCGAAACGTCAACCAGCATACCAACACTGATCAGAAAGAAGGGAATAAACAATGCATTGCCCACAAAATCAATCCGGTTCATCAAAGGAGAGGAGTGAGGAATGAACTTGTTGAGAACCAGCCCGGAGAAAAAAGCTCCTATGATCGCTTCTATACCAGCTACTTCAGCAAGAAATGATGACATAAAGACAATAGCAAGTACGAAAATGTATTGAGAAACACTGTCTTCAAACTGCTTGAAAAACCAACGGATTATAAAGGGAAAACCAAAAAACACGATGGCAACAAATATTACGGAGGAGACGCCCAGTTTTATCCAAAATGTATTTGTCACTTCTTCTTTTGTCATTCCTACTATGGCCGCTAATATCAGTAAAGCTAATATATCTGTGATCATGGTGCCGCCTATGGTAAGTGTGACTGCTCTGTTGCGAGCAACACCATACCTGCTGGCAATTGGATAGGATACCAATGTATGAGTTGAAAACATACTGGCCAGGAGAATGGAAGACAATATGCCATATCCTAATAAATAATAGCTGGCCAGTGCACCCAAAATCAATGGAAAGAGAAAGGTGACAAGGCCAAAAAAAAGTATTTTGTTCCGATTCTTTTTGAACTCAGTCAGGTCGATCTCTAGTCCGGCAAGGAACATAATATACAAGAGGCCTACTGTGCCAAAAAGAACGATACTGCTATCGCGACTTAAAAGATTTAATCCATAAGGACCAACGATTACTCCAGCTACGATCAGGCCTATGATATGTGGCACCTTGATCTTGTTGAGCAAAATAGGTGCAAACAGTATGATAAATAATACAAGAGAAAATATGATAACTGGATTTTTAAACGGTAATGAAAAATCCAGATCTGATAGTAAATACATAACAATCCATTGAAATTAAAAGAGACTTATTGCTTCTCCATTTCCACTGCATATATAATTTTGCAGTTTTCTGGTCCCCTCGTTATTTCTCGGCGCCCTTCTAACCTTTTTTTTGCTGTTTGTTCCAGTCTTACAATCATGTTTGTCACCTTATTCGTTTCCGTGTTGCTTTGCTGAAAGGTCATTTCTATTGAGTTACTGGTTGAAGTGCCAGAGTAAATGCGAACAACTTTCGCATCATCAATCACTTTTGCAATTGTTGCATTATTTTGGTAAGAGATATCCCACTGTTCAGTTTTAACATCCCCCACAGCGGAACCTGGGCAGGATGTTTCAATACAATGCATTTGTACAGTCCATAAACCAACAAATTCAGGATTAATAAAAACGGTGTCGGTAGGTACATTTATGTGTAAACTATCCAGGCTTTGGGATCGTCTGAGTAATTCCTCTTCCTTTAACTGCAGGGCATTTTCTTTTAAAAATAATTCCTGTTCTTTTTGATTAAGCTCATTTTCTTTTTGGGTAAGGATTTGTTCTCTCTTTCGAATATCGCAACTACATGTGAGTAAACTAAATAGGAAGAGCGTAATGATCACTGACTTCATATGTTCAAGTTTATTCTTGTTAGATCCTTTTACTCCTTAAAAATATCTATGAATCTAAGTTAAAATTATTGATAAGAATAATAAACCCCTGTAAAAACAGGGGCTTAACAACCAAAACTAACTGTAAAAGAAAATCCTTTTAATTTAAATGGTTATTTTTCATAGGTCATCTTCATAAAGTAAGAAATTGGGTTTTTCAAAGGTTGATGTTTTCATAGAACTATAGATCATTCTTTCCGCCATCTGAGGAAGTTCCTTTTTTTGCAGAGGTTGCATTATTTGTTGAAGCGCTTTTTTCCAGGATCGAAATGTATTTGTCTGCATCTTTATTTTCCGGATCTAACGTTTTCAGCTTCCTGAAATAATTAAATGAGTATTATCACATTTTAAAAATGGCAAAATAGACCGCTATGGTTAAGTTCGCATTAGGAAGGTATTAGAATTCAATTAGAATGGATTATAGAAGTCTTAGAGTGGAAGCTTTTGGCTTATTATCTGGAGTATTTCTTTCATTTCTGATGTACCAACAAAGAATAAAGTACTGCATGAGTGTATGAGATTTGATTCATACTCCCATCTTATTATTTATATAATTGACCAAGGCTGCAGTCTTTTTAAGATTCAATTTTTTTAAAATGTTGTAACGGTGTACTTCCACTGTTTTAATTGTAATGTTTAAGGCGAATGCTATTTCCCTGGAAGAATAACCTTTTTTAAGGTAATTAATTATTTCCATCTCACGGGTCGATAAAGAATTAAAATCGGCTTTTCCTTCCTTTTCAGTTATCAACTGTTCTGATAACTTATTTTTAATTTCACCACAGACGTATTTCTGACCATTAAGAATGGTGAGAATTGCTCTGGTCATTTCATTAACAGATGAATTTTTGGTTACATATCCCAAAGCCCCTTTTTGCATTATTTTTCGGGCATAACTAGGTTGGGTGTGGAGAGAGACGGCAAGGATTTTTGCTGAAGGAGCTGCTTTCCTGATCTGTTCGGTTGCCTCAATGCCATTCATGCCAGGGAGATTGATATCCATTAGGATGACATCCGGATCAAGCTGCTTTACAAGTTCAATAGCTTCTTCTCCGTTCCCTGCTTCTGCTATCACATGAAAAAGAGGGTTTGTATTGAAATAGGTGGTCCATGCCTCTCTTATTAAAGTATGGTCATCAACAATCATGATAGTGATAGTTTCCATAGTATTTCTTCTGGTTGAATACTTGATCTGAAAGGCATTCTTTGATAGGTTATGCAACAAGGCTTTATATCAGTTACTAAGGAAACTGCTCCATTCAGTACATTTTGGTTTGTGAGGATAAATGCTTTCAAACAAAAGGTTCATCATCACAAGACTATATGTTAAGCCTGTAAAAATGATGCAAATGTTAACACGATTACGGGATTGCAAATGTCCTGAAGACGGTTTTTTCAAAAAATAAGTAAAAAGGGTTAATTACTGCTTAGTGAGTTACCTAAAATATTCACTATCAATGAGAATGAAGTTTTATGTGAATATTCAGGCAGGTGGTAATTCCAACTGATAAGCATTCTAAAATTCATATTATTCATTACCCGCATACCCTTAAAGAATATTATCAAAAAGATAAATAACTTGCAGTACCAAAGTATAATGGGAAAATGTAAAGTTTTAATTGAAAGATCATCTATTAAATAAAGCAATGGCGAACTCCAGACCTATAGTTATTTTAGAAGACGATGAAGATGATCAGGAGCTTATTGAAGAAGCAATAAGGGAAATTGGTTTCAAGAATAAGATCATTTTTTTTAAAGATGGTGAAGAAGGGGTAGAATACCTTAGAATGGCCAAGGAACTGCCATTTATTATTATTAGTGACCTTAAAATGCCAAGGATGGATGGTCTTGAGTTTAAAATTTGCATTGATCAGGACCAGAGCCTGCGGCAAAAAATGATACCTTTTGTCTTTTTAACCACTTCGACCGATATAACTGTTTTTAAAAGAGTAAACTCCCAAACAACAATTCTAGGCTATTTTGTAAAACCTAATAACTATCATGATCTCAAATACACGATCAAAACAATATTAGATTATTGGGGTGCACAAGAATCTTTCTCAATGCATTTTGAAAACCAAAGATGATCTGATTTGCTTAGAAGAAGATTTATAAAATTTTATTTATTTCAGATTCTACTTCCTTCCTGTTTACCTTACCGATGCTGCATTCTTACATGCACTCCAACAATACTTCAAAACATTCAATAATTTAATAACTAAAACGATGAAGCATAAAGCAATTTCGATCCGGCCATTCATAGGGGCTAAGGATTTTGAACTGTCACGGAGCTTTTACCAGGACTTAGGTTTTCAGGAAAGTATATTAACCCAAAACATGTCATATTTTAAAACGGATGGATTAGGGTTTTATTTGCAAGATGCATACGTTCAGGATTGGATTGATAATTCAATGATTTTTTTGGAAGTTGAAGATGTCGGTCTTTTTTGGAAAGAACTTTTGGCTTTAGACTTGACTTCCAAATATAGTAGTGTGATACTAACCCCTATTAGGACTTACGATTGGGGGAGGGAGTGTTTTCTTCACGACCCGTCCGGAATCCTTTGGCACTTTGGAGAATTTAAATAAGGTATTTACGTTGGCTACAATTGGCGCATTATGACTGTCATGGTGAACATTTGATATATGCAGTATTGGGCAGAATATTGTTATTCAGTTTTTATTTCCATTTAATAAGTTGATCTTTTTTTGGGTATTTAGAAAATTACTTTTGCAGCATACTTGGCTAGCGTAAAGGAGTCAGTGCTGATAGTGTATAGAGGAGAAGTTATTAATCTTTGCAAGTATTTGTGAATGGGAATACAGGTCTGGTCCCATGGAACAAGGTCGGAGTTTGGTAAAGTTCTAAGCTGTTGGTGAACATAGTTTACAGTTGCAGACTGGTGCTAAGTTGAGCTAATGGGAAAAATAATAAATCATAGTTTGATAAAATAAATATTCATAATATATAATTTGTTTTGATATTTAGCTTTAACTTTAAAATATACCATCCTCTATCCATGAAGTACGCTTTCCTTTATCCTTCGAATGTACACCTTCCATTATCCCTTGCTTTTTGCTTTAATCACTGACACTCAGTTTTTACTGCTGAAGAAGTTTTTTTTACTCTTAAATGCTAAGACTATGAAATTGGGCTCTACATTTTTTAACCCTTCTCTATCTTTTCGCCTACCAATAACCTGGTTACTGGTGGTTCTGATTATGTTGAACAGCTTTGGGGCTGCTAAGGCACAAACGGACTGTCCGCCCATCAGCACCTTGCCCTGTGGCAGTGTGCAAGTGAGCCTGCCAGTGAGCCTGTCCTTCAACAGCTCTGTGGCTGGAACCATCAGCGATAAAAATGGAGCCGGCACCGGCTTTACCATGGTAGATGCCTACAGCGGTACCCGCCTCTCCCAGGATGGTAGCCCCTCCAATGCCAGTGTGCCCGGCTATGAAGCCGCCCAGCTCACCCTAGCCAGCGGCCGCCTGCAAGTCCTTACCAACAAAGGCATTGCCTACCTCACCAACAATAACCAGATCAATGCCCTGGGGATCAAAGTAGACAGCCGGGGCCTATTGCGCCTGGAAACCACCCTCATCAACCCCTTCAATGGCACCTTAAGCCAGCAGGCCGGCCTGTGGTTTGGCCTGGGGGACAAGACCTTTGTAAAGCTGTCGGTTTCTGCCAACAAGGTGGAGTTGCGCCGCGAGCTCAATGACCTCTCCAGTACGGTGAGCGGTACCACCAACCCGGACCAAAGGATTACAGGGGCCATCACCAACCTGAACACCATGACGGTGCGCTTACGCCTGGTGGTCGATCCCACTGCCAATATGGCCGAAGGGTTTTATTCCACCGATGGGGTCAGTTATGTGAATGTGGGGGCGGCCTACAGCACCAAGACTGTATCGATTGCAGGGATGGGGCTGACCAGCAGTACGGCCTATGCGGGTATCTTTGCCACCCACCGCAATGCCACCACAGCCGTAACTTATAGTTTTGAGGATTTTAATATCGCTCAGCCCAATGCCGGCAATACGGCTCCGGTCTTTTCCCCTACCAGCTACAGCTATTCACTGCAGGATGATGCAGCTGTGGGCAGTGTGGTAGGGCCGGTGAGTGCCAGTGATGCCAATGGGGATGCCCTCAGCTATTCCATAGTGTCGGGCAATACCAATGGGGCTTTTTCCATCAATGCAGCAACGGGTGAGATAACAGTTTCGAAATTTTTAAGCTACCACGCTCAGGATAGCTATTCTTTAACGGTTCGGGCGACTGATGACGGCGGTCTTTCAGACCAGGCCAGTGTTGCAATAAATGTCACAATGGGAACTACTGTGCCTACCTTTACTACTATTGGCTGGGGTACTGTTGCCAGCCAGCCATTTCCAGTTTATGAGTCTCAGGGAGAAGTAGTGAACGGTAAGCTTTACACTTTTAGTGGCTTCGACAATGATAAAATAACGCAATTTGGACAATACACTCCAACGAATCGTGCCTATGTATATAATCCGGTAACAAATACATGGGCGAGTATTGCCTCAATGCCACCAATGAACGGTACTAACCGTGGAGGTGTTACACATGCAGGATTTACAACTGATGCAAATGATATATACTTTTCTGGTGGCTATACATCCAATCTGGCGGGAACAGGACAAATTTTTGGAACTAAAGAGGTTTGGAAATATATAGTTGCCGAAAACCGTTATGTGCGCTTACCTGATTTGCCAAAAGCTTTGGCATCTGGGCAGTTGGATTACCTGGACGGTAAACTTCATCATGTTGGCGGTTTTCCAGGCAACCCAAATACAACCACTGCTCTTGGTGACCATTATGTACTTGATTTAGATAATATAGCCGCAGGCTGGAAGATATTAGCACCAGTTCCTAACCCACGTAACCATCCAGGTTCAACTGTCTATGGGAGCAAAATTTACTTTATAGGAGGGCAATACGGTAACGATCATACGTCTGTACCACAGAAAGATGTACATGTCTATGATCCCGAAACAAACACCTGGACAAAGTTAGCAGATTTGCCTGTCCCTAGTGGCACTACAGGCAGGGCCCATATTTCGTCTGCAGTGATTGTATTAGGAAATAGAATTTTAGTAATAGGAGGTGAAACTTCTCATACTGTTTTCTCTAATATGGTATCTGCATATACACCTGCAACGAATACCTGGCAAAATCTTACGTCTTTTCCAAAAGCCATAGCTGGAGGTGTTGCTGGTAATTTAGGTGGTAACATTTACTACACGGGTGGATGGAATTCAAAAACTACCTATAAAGGAACACCAGGAGCGGTAACCACCCAGCAGGTAACAACTTTCACTCTCATTAATGCCGATACAGAGCAGCCTATTCAAACACTTACCAATGGAAGTACGCTAAACCTTGCGACCCTGCCTAGTCGAAACCTGAATATTAGGGCTAATACCAATCCAGCAACCGTAGGCAGTGTGGTGTTTGCCTTAAGTGGCACACAGACGAAAAATGTTACAGAAAGCCGAGCCCCTTATGCGCTCTTTGGTGATAACAACAGCGGGGATTATTATGGCTGGACTCCGGCCACAGGCTCGTATACGCTAAAGGCTACACCTTTTACATCTACTGGTGGCGCTGGTACTGCAGGTACTTCATTAACAGTAGGATTTACTGTGATGGATCAGGCTGCAACTACATCAACAATTTCTGAAGGTCAAACAATTAGTCATTTGAAGTTGTACCCTAACCCAGGTAAGAGTGAAGAAGTTCGCATAGAGGTTCTAAATCTTGGCAGGGAGGAACATGTAAAAATGAGTCTGGTAAATATTAGTGGACAGCTTGTTGAAGTGAAACACCTTATGACCAATTCACAAGGTAGTATAAGCACTTTCCTTTCAACAGAAAAGACGCTGCGGCCAGGCGTATATCTGATCCAGGTGGAATCATCAAAGGGTAAATTGCAGCATAAATTTATTGTGAAATAGTTACCTTACTATTTAGTCAATTGATATAAAAAAACAGCGGCGAGAATGAAAACTCTACACCGCTGTTGTCGAACTATATAGGGATACATAGGGTTGCAACGGCGGGTACATCAGTAATCCATAGGAATTTATTACATCTGTTCAATTTTCAAATTAATTAAAACAGGATTCCTTTTTCACATATGGAATACCATGCCAGAATGAATGATTTTTTGAAAGTATTATTGGGTCGACAATGAATAAAACCTTCGTTAAATAAAAGGCCGATGTATAAATACCTGCCGAATGCTTGATTTAACAGATTATAATCAAGTGAGTTAGAACAAATTTTTAACGGGTTTCAGATAATATCTTATGGAAGCATGGATATGATAAATAAATTTATTCATATTAAATTTTGAATAGCATTTGAATTGAAAAATTATTAAAATGTGAATAAAGGGGGATTATTTTTTGCTTTACTTTACTTTTCATTTTGCTTTTAATACAGCAATCCTATCTGTATAATATTACTAGAACTTAATATTAATTGATCTGCTTTGGCACTGGCTTTGTTTGCATCTGTAAAACCATTTATCCATGACGATGCAAGAGTTTAATACCCTGGAAAAAGATAAGCTACATAGATATTTATTAAAAAATGGTGTATTCTTAGATAGCTATGAAACTGATGAGTTTTATATAGTTCTTTTTAAACTCGATAATTGTTTTGTAGAGGTGTGCTTTGATGTTCATTGTACTAAAATTATCCAGAGCAAAATTTTTAAACCACAAAGGAAATCTTACCATATTTAGAACTCTTTTTTTCAACTCACCCAACTAAAATTCATTTACTTCTTATCTATTCCTTAAAATCTGATAGATTTTAAGCATTCGGTATGTTTCTAATTCTGCAGAATAGCTCTTTAGTTTTTGCATCTTAAAATATTAGCAACATGAAACAAGTAACATTTATTTTAGCAATTTTAATGCTTCTGCTGGGTTCATGTAAAAAAGACTACTTTAAACCACCACAAAACGGCAAATATAAACCGGATGTAAGGCCGGAAAGATTTACAAACAGCACCCACATTACCAATCCCTGGACCCCATATGAGCCTGGGAAAAAGTACATATTTGAAGGAAAATCAGAGGAGGGTCAGGAAAGAATAATAGAACAACGGCTAAACACTACTAAAAAGATTCTCAATATTACCTGTGTAATTGTCGATTTCAAAGCATATGTAGATGGCAAACTTGCTGAACAAGCCTCTGACTGGTATGCACAGGACAATGATGGCACATTATGGTATTTTGGTGAAAAAGTGAACAATTACAATGAGGATGGCACACTAAAAGACCATGAAGGTTCCTGGGAAGCTGGTGTGGACGGTGCACAACCAGGCATCATTATGTTAGCCAAACCAAAGAAAGGCATCTCTTACCTGGAAGAATATTATTTGAATCATGCGGAAGATGAAGCGGAAGTCCTGGAGACAGGCATTACTGTTACCACCCCTCTTGGTACTTTCAACGATTGCATCAAAACCAAAAACTTCACTAGACTGGAACCAGATATTATAGAATATAAATACTATGCTCCTGGTTATGGTGTTATCAAAGAAATGAACCAGACAGAGAAAGAAGAAATATTTCTGAAAGCCATTGAGTGAACATTTAGTAGTTAGAAATTTTTATGCCGGTAATATGTATTGGAGTTACAAATAGTATAAATCCCAAGGTATGCCGCGAGGCATTCATCTGGAATGTTGTAAACCCTACAATTATTGTTCATGAAACCCATACTGTTTGTAATAGCAACCACTTTGTCTTTTCTACACATTGTGGCACAGAAAATTACCATTAGCGGTTTTGTAAAGGACAAAGCTTCGCAGGAAGCATTAATAGGAGCTTCTGTCATCGATGCTCATACAAAAACAGGCATATTTACCAATCTCTATGGTTTTTATTCATTAACAATTGCCAAGTCAGATACCATAGAATTGCTTTTCACTTATCAAGGTTATCATATCCAGGCAAAGAAAGTAGTATCGCAGGAAAATGCCCATATTGATGTTTTATTAGAGAGCATCACAACAACATTGGGAGAGGTTGTAGTAACTGCAGAAAAAAATGACCAAAATATACAAAGAGCACAAATGGGTGTTATTGACGTGCCGATTACAGCAATTAAGAACTTGCCTGCCATTATTGGAGAAAGGGATATATTCAAAATTGTTCAGCTGTTACCTGGCGTGCAGGGTGGAAATGAAGGGACAGCCGGCTTTCATGTTAGAGGTGGCAACCAGGATCAAAACTTAGTTCAATTAGATGAAGCTACTGTATATAATCCCTATCACTTGTTTGGCTTGTTCAGCACATTTAATGTAAATGCAATCAATAACGTTCAATTGATCAAAGGTGGTTTTCCTGCCGAGTATGGTGGCAGGCTCAGCTCAATTTTAAATATTACTATGAAAGAGGGGAATAAAACAAAATACCAGCTAGAAGGAGGGATAGGATTACTTTCCTGTAATCTGACTTTTCAGGGTCCAATTCAAAAAAATAAATCTTCATTCATTGTTTCTGCACGGAATAGCCACATTAATTTATTGCTGAAACCATTTATTCCCAAAAATACTCTGTCTTTATGTTTAATTTACTGTTGTTGGTGTTATTTAAAAGTGTAAACTATTCCCGGCATTAAATGTCCAAAATTGTATTGAAGCTGAAAAGAAACAGAGTTTTTCTTTCTCTTCTCTTCCTGCAACTTGGCGTACCGGTGATAATTGTTAACCACTTGCCGTCCAATTAAAAATCCCATAGTTGAACCTGCTACTATATCTGTTGCCCAGTGCCTGTTTTCTGTGATCCTACTTAAAGCAATTAATGAAGCGGTAGTGTAAGAAATGATAGGGACGAGCGGTCTGTCCTTATACTCCATAGCATAAACAGTTGCCGCTGCAAATGCGGCTGCAGCATGCCCGGAAGGAAAAGAACTGCTGATGGTTTTGCCGCTTACATCTTTAAATGGCTTATGAATTGGCCCATGAAATCTAGGCTCTGCTTCTTTGGCTATGGGATCATAATAAGATGGGCGCTGCCTCCCGGTTATTGCTTTGAGCAGGCTTTCCATTACTGATGAGGTTATATATGCTTGGCTTGCTAATAAAGTTGTAGTTTGAATTTTTTCATTCTTAAACAGAAATCCATACGTTCCTAACGCAATCAAAGTAATACCCTCATATTGAGCTCCTAGATTGGTAACTCTGTTGCTGATGACTCTGACTCCTTTATTATTGTCTCGTAAATTCTGGCCAAATCGTTGAATGGATTCATCTAATAAACCCACGCCTACTAACACCACTCCAAACTTTCCAACCTTGATCCAATCTTTCTTGGTTAAATGAAATGGCGCCGTTAGTTGTTGTTTAAAATTACTGGTTAATAGAATGAAATAAGTGTCAAAATGAATTTCCGTCCTCTCGTTATATGCTTTTCGGTTGATCACATTGGTTTGCCCGCCTGCGCTATCTGTCATTAATTGTGCACTGTCCAATTTTTTGATCAATGAGTCTGGTTGCTGCGCTAATGCTATTGTTGATATTAAAATACTTAGAATAAAAACACTCCTTATTGCCAACTTCATTTTTTATTTATTTTGAAGAAAAAAATATTCTTTTTAATATTAGAAGTCTGTTTCCTAGGAACAATACAACACGACTGCCAATCATCAATTCTAATAAAGCAACAACTGGAACATTTCTCTGAGTATTTTAGATCTAATGAGTATGCATAGGGTACAAAATAAGATCTGGCAGAAAATTTAATGTACTTCAATAACCTAATACAGGTACAAGGGACTGTTACCATTAGCAACACATGAATGCTTTCCTCAGCATCCGATTTTCGAAAGGTACAGGCCTTGGCCTGGCAATTGCAAAGCAGATCTATGATCAGAACTACTTTTTACTGAATTTATTGCATTTCAGACCTGAACCATCGCTTTTTAATTCAATTTTAGAATGAAAGAAATTTATAAAAAATATCTTCAGGAAATTTCTTTAAAAACTGCAATTGCGATCCTCCTTTTTTTTATTTCTCTCTTTGCCTTTGCAATGATTGCAGATGAGGTTGTTTTAGAGAATGAGGATTGGTTTGATACTTTAGTATTCAGTTATTTGAAAAACTATGCAACACCGGCTGTTATCAACTTTTTTAGAATATTGACTTTATTGGGGTCTCCAGTGTTTTTGTTGCCTTCATATTTTATTATAGTAATGGTGCTCCTCATTAATAGACGCTGGACTGATGCAATAGATACAACTGTTATAAGCCTTACAAGCACTGGATTGATGTATAGTTTAAAGACTTTCTTTGGCCGTAAACGGCCTGATCTACCACTTTTTGAAACTTTACATAATTATAGTTTTCCAAGTGGACATGCTCTTTCCTCCTTTATTTTTTGCAGTGTGCTCATTTGGCTTACCTGGAAAGGTAATTGGAGTAAAAAATGGAAATTGTTGTTGTCCGGCTTATTGTTATTGCTTTCTATTTTAATAGGCATCAGTAGGATTGTTTTACGCTATCACTATGCCAGTGATGTGCTTGCCGGATTCTTACTAGGATTTGCCTGGGTTTTATTGTCATTTTGGCTGTTAAAAACCATTCATAACAAAATGCAAACTACAAAGACTTAATAAACAAGAGGAATTCATTAACATTTCCTGCTCTTACATGCCACAATGCATGTAAATAAATATTTTCATACATAGCGGATATATTTTGTATGAAATGATCTGGATCTGACTTGAGAAAAGCTTTATAAATAATTGTTCAACTTTGAATATGTGATTGGAAAAATAAAGTCCTGGAATACAGTATGTACTGAATTCTTTACATGTTTTGCGTAACCTTCAAGGCTTTTCAAAAGAAGCTTACCAAAAAAAGGATCAAGCTTCGTAATTACCTCATTGACTTTACTTATTTCTCTTTTCAGCCCATTCCTTTTTTCCTCATCGAATGGGAAATACAATTTTACTTCTTCTTCATATTGCTTTTTAAACCCCTTTTCAACTTCCTTGTAATATTCCTGCAATAAAGGTGGCGCTGTAAATTGCCTTAAATGCGCAAGTTTTATGGCATCGTTTTTCTGTGCTTCATTCACCTGCCCAAATGAGCAGGAGGCCAGAACTGAGATCATTACTGGGGCTTTCATTAAGAGTTCCCTATCTGCTCCCGATAATTTATCAAATTGAGGTATCATATGATTCAATTTTTAAGGTCAACTATTTTTAATCATGGAAATTTTTTTCTTTCCATGTAAAAGAATTTTCAATGTTCTCCTTTTCAGGGAGATGGCAACATTCTCCTTATGCTCTTCAGCATTCTGTGTATACACTGATATAATATTCCTGTAAGAGAGCACTCCTGTAATTTTATTATCATCTTCACTAATGACAGGTACAACATCCAAATTTTCACGAGCCATGATTTCTACAGCCTTTTTCAAATTGTCTTCTGTTCTCACAACAAATCGTTTTCGCTGTATCAGAACTTCTATATTAGAATCATCGTTAAAATGTAGATTAAAAATATCAGATGAACTGATAACTCCTTTGAAGTTCCCTTCTTGATCTGCAACCACGTAATAGTTTTGTTGATGTAGTTTTTTTTCTTTTATCCAGGCTCGTACTTCATTAGCCGTAGCTGTGTGGTCAAGTACTATTGCTTCGTCTGTTTGAACTTGTTTTACTTTTAGGTTATTTAATATGTCCGGCTCATAAATATGTGGCGTGGCTACGCCTCTGCGAGCAATTTTTTCTGTCATGATAGTATTTTTCATCAGGAGATAGGAGATAAGATAGGAGCCAACACAGGCCGCCAATAATGGCAACAATGCATTGGCCTGTTGTGTTGTTTCAATTGCAAAAACAATCGAGGTTAATAATGCCCTCGATGCTCCGGCAAACATTGCTGACATTCCTACCAGGGCAGCTACTGTTATAGTCATTCCGCTATCAGGAAACAAATAAAGGGCTCCTGTTCCTAAGAGTGCGCCGGTAGCGCCGCCAATTGTCAGTAAAGGAGCCAATGTGCCGCCTGAAGTTCCGCTTCCTAGTGCAATTGCCCACGAAATGAATTTCATAATGCAAAGCGAAAGAACAATACTTATTGCTGTTTTTCCAGAAAGTAGATCAGTAATATTTTCATAGCCAACACCTAAAGTACGTGGGGCGAAATAACCAATAAATCCAACAACCAAGCCTCCTAACATTGGCCACCACATCCAGTGAATAGGTAGTTTTTCAAACGCATCTTCAATAAAATACACCACTTTGGTTATGGCGGCGGCTAAAATTCCTATTACCAGTCCAATACCACTGTATATGGCCAATGCACTATTGGTAGGAGTTTCAATGAATGGGGTAGGGAATACAGCTCCTGGCTCAAATAATAAATGGTGACCGGCAGCACCAGTGATACACGCAAGTGCAACTGGAATAATAGAACGAGGGGAGAATTCAAACAATAACAATTCAATAGCCAGGAAGATTGCCGCAATAGGACTACCAAAGATGGCAGACATTCCAGCAGTTGCTCCTGAGGCGAGAAGGATTTTTCTTTCATAGGAGCTAATTTTAAGCAACTGGCCTATAGTTGATCCAAGCGCACCACCAGTGGCAATGATCGGCCCTTCGGCACCAAATGGTCCGCCTGTTCCGATCGAAATGGCTGCTGATACTGGTTTTAAGTAAGTTATGGAAGGCCGGATTTTACTTTTGTTGACCAGGATCTGTTCCATGGCCTCCGGAATGCCATGCCCTCTGATTGCCTTGGAGCCGTATAAGGCCATCAATCCTACAATAATACCCCCAATAGCAGGAATCAAAATGACTAAAACGCTAAGGGAATTTGAGACTGGTGAAGATGCATGTGTCGAAAGTTTTTGGTAAAATGAAATATTGGTGATCAGGTTAATGAGGTAAACCAGCAACTTAGCCAGGATACTTACAAAACCAGCGATCAGAATTGTCAGGAGCGACAAATATAAAAGCCGCTTTTTGTCTGATCTTGCAGTAGGACTTACATCCTGTGGGGTTACATTGTCATCGAGAGAAACTGAAATTGGAATACGGTTAATAGGTTCCTTTGCTAATTGATTCATTAATAAATAATTTGTATTTAATGAGTAATGCACACTTTCTGCGGGATTAATATTTGATGAAGGATTGCAATGCTTTAGGATCGTTGATCTTTATGCTTTTACCTGAAGTGGAAAGAATTCCTTTGCCAGTTAGCTCTGTAAAGAATTTGAAAACTGTTTCATAAGTCGTTCCCGCATAGGAAGCAATATCCTGACGACTAATTTGAAGCGATATATAACCGTTTTCATCTGTACCGAATGCATCTATGATTTCAAAAAGAGCCAATACAATCCGGCCTTTTACCTCCATGTGGACAAGATCGCGCATCCTTTTTTCTGCCTTTTGAAGCTCTTGTGCAAAAACCTGCATGAGCTGATTAGATAGCGCGGGATTGGCAATTAAAGAGGCTTCCAGGAAGCTGTTATCAATAAAACATACTTTACAATCCTCCAAAGCTGTGGCCGAGATTGGATAAAACGGATCTCCTCCAAATCCTCTATGCCCTAATACATCCCCTGCCTTGGCAAAGCGCAGTATAAGTTCTTTTTGTTCTCCCCAATTCATTGTAACCTTTACACTACCCTCATAAATAAAGAAAATGCCTTTTACAGGTTCGCCTTCCTGGAATATCTTTTTGCCTTTTTTAAAAGAAAAAGTGGTTTTTTTTAATTCTATCAAGCTTTTCCAAGCCGGCAGACTATGCTTGCATAAAAAACAGCGGTCTAACAGGCAGTCTTCCTTTTGCATAATGCAAAAGTAGCTGTTTTATATAAAATATTGTATAGGCAATATTAAAAATGGAAAACAGTGCATATTTAAGTAATTAAATATGGTATTAACAATGTGAAATGGGTTAAAAAAAGGGCTTGGATAGAAATCCAGCCCCGTTTTAAACTAATATCCTTTGAAAAACTATCATTATTGACAGTGGAAAAACAAAAAAGTTTAAAACATATCAAATTTATTTCCCCAAGACCTGTTTGCAAGTAATCTTCCAATATTTGGAATAATTCTAGATTTTTTGAGCAATATGATCACTCATTACTTAAGTTTTTATTATATATTCAAATTGTAATTAGGTATTTGGTTTTTAGTGAACATGTTTATTCGTGGTTTAAAGGGGTACCCTTGATTCCTTGACATAAATCATGACAAATGGTTAAGCCTATTTATTCTTCTGATAACGAGAAGTCAGTTTTTAATAATCTTCGAAAGGAAGCCCATGTAATTGTAAAATTGCTGGAATCAAAAAGGAGAAGTGAGATTGTTCTGAAAGCTATACTATTCCCTGCATTTTACTTCCTAATCTACCTTTCGGTATTGTACTGGGGTCGGAATATCTCTATATTCTATCTATGTTATTTTTTAATGGGATTGATGCTGGTATTTGTTTTTCTCAATACCATACATGAGGCCGTACACGGCACCATTTTTCAAAGTAAGAGAGCAAATAACCTGTATGTATACATTTTTGACCTGATGGGTGCTAATAGCTTTATGTGGAAGACCCGCCATATCAGGTTTCATCATAATTATCCAAATGTTGAAGGGTGGGATACGGATATTGAGCAAAGTAAATTGGCACGAGTGTTTCCCAATGGTCCATATACTAAAATTCATAAGTATCAGCACATCTACCTGCCGCTGTTGTACCCCTTGTACTTAGCCAACTGGCTACTGGTGCGTGATTTTAAAGATTTCTTTATTAAAGGAAGAACCGTTCAAAAGTTGATTCAAATTCCTAAAATTGAATATGTTAAGTTGTTTTTATTGAAAGGGATTTTTCTATTTTATACGGTTGTTCTTCCTAAGTGGATCCTACCAATTTCCTGGATTCAAGTACTCATTGCATTTTCTATAATGTTATTTACAGCCAGTGTTTTTTCCTTGTTTGTATTACTAAGCCCACATGCAAATACTGAAAATGAATTTCCATTGCCTGATGACCAAAACCAACTTTCGCATAGTTGGATGATGCACATGTTGATCACAACCAATGATGTGAGCCATAATAATTGGTTCACTCGATTTTTTATGGGCTGTTTTAATTATCATGTAGTTCACCATTTATTCCCCAATATTAACCATGCTTATTATCCGGAGTTAACAATGTTATTGAAACAATATGCTCAGGAATTTAAATTGCCTTACCGTACATATCCATTGCTCACTTCATTAAAAAACCATTATAAGCTGTTAAAGCAGAATCGCATGACAGAGGATATTTTCGAAGAAACTATGTAATTGCAGGAAACTATCTATTTATATACATGCAGGTTTGCAATAGATTCGTAAAGTTTATCGATGATTGCAAACTTGGAAAATAATAGGTGGAATGGTGTTTGTTTTGACTATTCTTAAGCTGATTAATATATAAAACAGCATGATATGGGATTTATATTAGAATTGTTATTCAATGCATTTGTATTATTGATGTTGTCCCGCATAATCTCATCAGTACATGTAAAGGATTATGGAACAGCTGTCGGTGTGGCACTGGTGATTGCCATATTAAATGCAACCATAGGAGCTATTTTACGTTTTCCATTAAATCTGTTCACTCTTTTCTTATTAAGTTTTTTAATCCGGCTGTTTGTTACAGCTATTATGATCAAAATTGCGGACGCTTTTTTCAGTGGTTTTGAAGTGAAGTCTTTTACAACAGCTTTTATTATGGCTGTAATATTAGCATTAGCAGGAGCCTTGTTTTCTTTTATCGTTTGAGAAACGTCTCTATTAAATTTTATGGGAATCGAAATTGATGAATGCCTTATATACGCTCACGTGATTGATTATGTATTTACTTTGCAGTCATAAGTGAGTGGATGAGCAATTTGAAGAAACAAATAAAGCTTATAACCGGCGTATTAGCTACTGAAAAGTTTAAAGAAAATTTTTTACAGGCATTTCCTTTGTGGGTAGCTTCATTATTGACAGGACTGATTGCAGTAGGATATGCTGGTCTTTTTGGCTATGCAGAGCAATTGCTGAAATATTTATTTCATGCTCATAGGTGGTCAATATTCATATTAACTCCATTGTGCTTTATAGTTGCCTGGTGGATTGTTCAAAAATTTGCACCTAATGCAAAGGGGAGTGGAATCCCCCAAGTAATGGCTGCTATTGAGTTGTCAAATCCAAAGTATAATGATAAAATTGATAAACTGCTTAGTTTTCGCATTATTATTATCAAGATTTTATCGAGTATCACCATGGTTTTGGGTGGAGCTGCGATTGGAAGAGAAGGGCCTACCATTCAAATAGCAGGTTCTGTATTTCGTCTTATTAATAAATGGATTCCAGAAAGTTGGCCAAAGCTTTCCCGGCAGAGTTATATTCTTACCGGAGCTGCTGCAGGATTAGCTGCAGCTTTTAATACGCCTTTAGGGGGTGTAGTATTTGCTATGGAAGAGCTGGCGCGTATTCATGTGCGTTTCTTCAGAACCGCTCTCTTTTCAGCAGTGATCATAGCTGGTTTAACAGCGCAAGGAATCCTTGGGCCTTATTTATATCTTGGTTACCCATATGTTGGAAGCCTGCGCTTTACAATATTTTTCGGCATTGGGATTACTGCAATACTGACTGGCATTGGCGGCAGTTTGATGGCAAAGCTAATATTGAAAATATTAAAATGGCGGAGTGCTATCTTAATGCCTGCAAAAATTATCGGATTTATACTATTATCAGGTATCGTCATTTCCTTGATAGCTTTTTTTCTTAATGAAAAGGTGCTTGGTTCCGGCAAAGAATTAATGACTACGGTATTGTTTACTGCTGATAAACACGAAGATTGGCTAACTGTTTTGCTGCGTATGGTGGGACCAGCTATTTCTTTTGGCACTGGTGCTGCTGGTGGTGTATTTGCACCATCTCTTGCAGCTGGTGCAAGTATTGGGGCATTTATATCAGGTTTATTTGACTTTTTTGGCTCAAATGCCAATATTCTTATTCTTAGTGGAATGGTTGGATTCCTTACAGGTGTTACCCGGACGCCATTTACTTCCGCTATTTTGGTGCTAGAAATGACGGATAGGCATAGCGTAATTTTTCACTTGATGATTGCAGCTTTGCTTTCAAATTTAGCTGCTCTTTTAATTGATAAACATTCTTTTTATGATCAACTGAAAAAGCAGTATTTATTGGAGATTACAGGTAATACAAAAACGTGAAAATAAAATTTATATACATAATTATAGTGAATCCTGAATTTTGATCTTAAAATCTAGGATCTTTTCATCATTAATTATTTCTTTTAATAACCAGAACTGGGGTCTTTGAATGATGTAAGATCCTCTGTGTGTACGGACCAATAAAGAACTGTTTGTTGCTTATATCAATGGAAGGTGTTAATAATAGGAGATCGGACCTTAATTCTTCGGCCGTTTTCAGAATTATTTCTGCAATGTTATTTCCAAAGCTATATTGCGAGGAAACCTTTGTTGGCACACCTTCAGTCCTTTCTTTAAATTCATCCAACAGGTATTCAAATAATTGCTCATCATCATCATTTATTTTAGATGACAAACAAAGGATCTCTAAGCTGGTTTCTTGATTATTAGACGTCATGCAGCGAATTAAATCATATTTTTTAAGAACACCAGGTAGCGGTTTTAAGGGAAATAGAACGTTGTTAAATTGTTTGAATTTCTTTTTAGTTGGTATAATCAACACCGGGCAGCTGGCATATTTAATTACTTTATAAGTATTAGTGCCTATGAATAGTTCTCTATAACCTGATGCTCCATGCGCTCCCATCACGATCAGATCACAGGAGTATTTATTTGCTGTATTTACAATAGATGCAGTGATAGGGCCTTCACCCATGATCAACCTGGGAACTTTACCCAATTTTAACTGGGCTGCATCAGCCAAGGCATTTAAAACATCGCCAAAATTGTCTTCTATTTTATGATTTCCATGCAGATTTGTATGGTCATATTCGAAAGTATTGTCCTGGACATGAATAATTGTTACGGAAGCATTGTTTTTTTGCGCAATAGCAACACCTGTTTCGAAAGCATTCAAAGAGCTCTCACTAAAATCGATTGGCAGTAGAATGTGGCTTATGGTATTCGCATCCAATGTTATAAAGGTGGTTTAGGGCTATACCCTTATGTTCGGGAATTGATTTATCTTACAGTTAACCTGCTTTCCGAAATGGACTTATTTCTGCTTGAAACAGAATCAATAGAATTCAGAAGCATTAGGTTTACTGATTGTAAGGAATCGTTCTGCAACAAGAGTTCACGATTTTTTTGTTTATAAAAAACATTCTGATTGATGAGATATCCGTTGGCAAAAATCAATCCTAATATAAAAATTATGAGACCTTTACGTATGCTCAATGTATTCTTCATGCCAAATTTTCGAACTTCAACAATAATATATGCAAAGTCCTATGCTAGTCTTAAAAACTGATGAATTTTAGATTAGAAATGAATTAGAAATTATTGTATTTGCCAGGAATAAAGGAGATTGTGAACTTGGTACCAGTTCCTGGTTTGGATTCAACTGCAATTTCACCTTTATGCAGCTTGATAATCCTGTTGGCTAACGACAGCCCTAATCCAAACCCTTCAGTTGAACGGCTATCTTCAACTCTGTAAAAAGGTTCAAATATGCTGTTTAACTCAGATTCAGGTATTCCCTTACCGGTATCTTCAATGTTAATATACACTTTTGAAGTGTCTGCTGAAAGTCGCACTTTGGCCTCGTGCGATTCAGAATATTTGCAGGCATTAATAACAATATTTTTAATGGATGTAAATAAAAGTTCCTCATTGCCATAAATAATTAAACTTTCTTCATCTTCAGGCAAATCGCCAAAAGAAAGTAAAACATTATACTGGTTTTTTAATTTGGCAACTTCAGACGGTAAGCGAAGTACAATTTCATCTAATCGCAGTGGATTGATTTCTATACCGCCTGCACTCCCTGAAGCTTTTGCGAATTCCAGGAGGGTCTGGGTCAATTTACTCATATGTCTTACATCCTGGTATATTGAGTTCATTACATTCCGATACTCTTCTGCTGTCCTCTCTCTTTGGAGAGAAACTTCCAACTGACTGGAAATAGATGTAAGTGGAGTAGATATTTCATGTGATGCATTGGCAATAAACCTTTGTTGCATCTGAAAACTTTCCTGTAAACGGTTTAGTAATTCATTTAAGGTTTGAGACAAATGGTTCCATTCATCATGATTTTGGGTTGTAGCGATTCGCCTGGTTAAATTTTGCGCTGAAATCTCATTGACTTCATCTGCAATTTTTTGTACAGGTTGAAGCAACTTTTTAGAAAAAACCAAACCACTGATAAATGCAATGATATTACCTCCTACAAAACTCAATATTAAAAAATAAGCAAGTTGGCGCAGAAGCCTATTTCCAAAATCATCATATCCTGAGGCTACAATTACAATCCGATTATTCTTATCCGTATAATGATAGGCTACGGCGTCTTTATCATTGATTTTGAAATAAACACTTTTTTTCACTCTTGCATCATCCAGTTGCTGATGGGATACAAAGACGGTATCTTCTGGATGGTCGCTAAAGGAATAAACCTTGTTATTCAAATAATCATAAGCCTGAACGGTTTTGCGTTTGAATGACAACGCTGTTGATGAATCAATCTTTTGCAACAGTTCTGAATTAAAAATTGCTGATTGACTTAAAAGGCGCCCAGTGGTAATGGCACGGTTCGTAAGCCGGGCTTTCGCATTGTGTTGTCTGTTGGTATATATATTGTAAAAAACAGCGCTGCATAATAAGCCAAGAATGGTAAAGACAATAGCTGTAAATAAAAGGGTAATGCGAAGTCTGACCGGCATTAGCTTTCTTTATCTTTTAAAATGTATCCCATGCCAACCTGTGTTTGAATTAACTTCTGAGGAAAGTTTTTATCAACCTTGTTCCTTACATAATTGATGTAAACATCTATCACATTGGTATTTGTATCAAAGTCAATATCCCAAACATTAATGGCAATATCTGCCCTTGAAACTACTTTATTTTTATTTCGCAACAAGTATTCTAATAACTGAAATTCTTTGGCTGTTAGAGTGATCTCCTTTTCACCCCTCCGCACTTCTTTGCTGTCTAAGTTAATTTCAAGGTCTGCAGCTTTTAAAACATTCCCGACTGGGATATTCTGATTCATAGTCCGTTTCAGTAATACCCTGATCTTTAGTTGAAGCTCTTTAAATTCGAAAGGCTTGATTAGATAATCATCGGCGCCGGCATCATAGCCTTCAATTTTGTCATTGAGCGCATTTAATGCAGTAAGCATAATGATGGGAATACTGCTATTTCGGCTACGAATGGCTTTACACAACTCATAACCATTCATACCTGGCAGGTTAATGTCTAATATAATTAAATTGTACTGATGTGTTGTAAAAAGCTTGTAACCAATAGCACCATCATAAGCAACTTCTGCAAAATATCCATTTTCTAACAATCCAAGCTTAAGCGTATCAGCAATTTTATGTTCATCTTCAACAATGAGTATTTTTCTTTCTTCGCCGGACACGATATCTATTTTACAGCAAGTTACATTCTATCAGAATATATTAGCAATAGAACAGATGGGAGATGTTTTTTCTAATCAATTTTTAATATAACAGTATTTACTGTGTCCTTGCATTATCTATGAAGATCTTTTGTACCTGTCTTGGATTTTCAATGGTTGTATAAAATTCCTGAAGATACCTTAACATTAAGTCTCTTTCATTTTTCTTAATCAATTCGAACCCCGATACCAATGCAAAAACTTCTTCTTTTTTATTTCTGAAAATATCTAATGTCTCCTGTAATTCATCCATTCTTCTTGGGAAACCCCTGTATAATCTTTCTGTTACTTTCTCAATACCGAGTTCTTGGGTTGGAGTTGCATAATATGCATTGACCATACCAGCAAAGTCAAAATCATAAGGAACCACATAAGGCAGTGACAGTGAATCCTCCTTCGAGCGCATCAGCTTGATATTGTGGTAATTGGGAACTGACCAGTCAGTATTACCTACCATGTACTGAAAAATAGCCACTAATGTCATTTGCTTACGATTAGTCTGCTCGGTTACAAAGGTTTTCCCTTCAACTTCTTTACAACTGTTACGCGCAGCCATATCATCAACATCTTCCATCAAAAAGCCATATTGGGTGTATTCCTTCATTTTCTCCCTGGTATCTCTGTAAGTAACTTTTGACAGTCTAACCTTTAAACTCATATCAGTAAAAAGGGTGTACATTTTGTAAATAAGATATTCTGTCAAAAGCAACCTTTCTTCATTGGAAGACGGGCCGCAGCCACAGGTGAGTTTCATTTTCTTAAGAGGACTCAATACAGGAGAATTGGGCGTTTTAAAATTGACCATTAATCCTGGCATTCTGCAGTTTTGCCGGCGGAATTCACCACGGGCATATAACCGAATATCTTCAGTAATAGGATCAATTCCCGGCAAATTCATGGTCACTGATCCATTTTGATAAACACCTTTTTTCCGCTCTGACTGCATTTTCCTGAAATCAGTGGCAACTGTCATTTCCAATGGCCTGTCATCAAGAAAAAATTGCAAGCGATCTAATGAAGCAGTTTGGCTGGCAAAAGATGCAGTCTGACCTGTGGTCTGAAGCGTGTTCAGAAAGAAAGCCAACAGGACAACCCATTGGATCTTTTTCATAATATAAATGTTTGATTGTACAGATGGGGTTTAGGGACTCATTAAGATACAAATAATATTACAACTATCCCATTTTAAAATTGCTTGGAATAGCATTATATTTTACTTCATGACTTCTTCAATAACTTTCCCAACCGTACCACTGGGCATCTGAATTTTTAATAAGGCAGAAATAGTAGGGGCAATATCTGACATGTAAGTTTCCCTGTTCGTCTTTCCTTGCTTGATGCCCCATCCATACCATAATAGAGGTATATGCGCATCGTATGGATTCCATAATCCGTGTGTGGTTCCGGTAGTTGAGTAAGCTTCGATCCACTGTGCTTGTAAAATCAGCTGAATATCTCCACAACGGTTTGGATAATAGCCATTTGTGATCATATCTTTAATCTTGGAATTCAGCGTTGTCTGGGAAAGTTCATTAAGATCAAAAGCTCTGGCAATGCCAGGATGCTTGGTGATATTTCTTATAATCCAATTTTTAACTTCTTTTGCGTTGATACCAGCCGAATCCAATAACTCCTGGTTGAGATAAAGCTGCAAGTTTTGGACTGTTGAAATTAGCTTAGGTTGTCCAAATTGTTTTTCTAAAGAATTATTCAGCGAATCAATAACCTTTGAGTAAAATAATCCGGAAGGTATTTTGTTTTCTTTTAAAAACTGGGGCACATGTGCTACTCCGTGGTCAGCAGACAGGAATACAAGGTATTCATTCTTTCCAACCTTGGTATCAAGAAAGTCCAGGAAATCTCCTAATTGTTTATCTAAACGCAGATATACATCTTCTTGTTCAATTGAATTGGGTCCAAAGCTGTGACCAACATAATCTGGACTTGAAAAACTGATAGCCAGGAAATCTGTAACTTCATCAGCTCCTAATTTTTCTGCATTAAGTGCAGCTTTTGCAAATTCTATTGTAAGTGCATTGCCATAAGGGGTTGCAGGAAGAATGCCATAATTTTTACCTATATATTGTTTGAGGGTATGCGGGAAACTTGTGCTGCCAAAAAGATTGTTTTCAAATGTATTTTCATCCTTGCTGCTTTGCAAATAGGTGCCCACCGGGTACATTGTGTTCCAATCTTGCTGGTAATATTTGTCCACCAACTTTTTTGCATTAAAATCAGTTACCCACTTAGGTAACTCCTGCATATAGTAAGTAGAAGTAATCCAGTCGCCCGTTTTTGAATCATACCAATAGGCGCCATTTGCACTATGACCTGCCGGCAAAATGCTTCCCCTGTCTTTTAAAGCAATTCCAATTACCTTACTGCGGAAATTGGTTGCGAGTCGCAATTCATCACAAACTGAGGTTGTAAACATATTTACGGGGCTCATTAAACCGGCTTCAGTATTACTCCCAACAGTCTTTACAGATTTATCTTCAGCACAGTAAACAGTGCGGTTTAAATTTTTATCAAACCAAAAGTTACCGGTAATACCATTAATGGCAGGCACAGAACCTGTATAAATACTGGCGTGTCCGCAGCCTGTAACAGTGGGTGAATAAGGGATTAATGTGTTTTCGCAACTAAATCCATTTTGTAATAATCTTTTAAAGCCACCGCTGCTGGAATAACGGTCAGCGTAACGGTATAAATAATCCCAACGCATCTGGTCTACCACGATCCCAACTACCAGTTTGGGACGGATGATTGTTTGGGCACCGGATATGAATGAATTAGCAAAAATTAAAAGAAAAAGGATAATCCTCTGCATGAGATCAAGAATTTGGATCGCGAAGTTAGAGGAATAAAAGGCTGGAATTTCTAATTACTGTTAAGACTTAATGAATTAGTAATCAATTAAAAGTGTTCTGCTTAATCTTCCAGTTTAAATCGAACCATTGCGTTTTTCTGTTCGGTAGATGTGATTCTTACCTGGTACCTCTTATCTCCATCCTGAACGATCATCAAAGAAGTATTGGGTGGAAAACGGCCCATATTTTCGGCAACCATCACTAATGTGTGTTCAGAATTATCTTCATCCATTTTTAGGTTAATGGTAATAGGAGAGGCGGTAAGCCGTTGATTGGCTAGTAGCATTTTATTATCTAAGTAAATGGAAATCGTATCATCGTCAATTTCGCCATTATCGTAAATCCTTATGACTAAATCTTTCTGCTTTACAGTTATTGTTTGTGCTAGTTCATTTTGACGAGACCTTGTAACTGTCGGTATGTTCATTGACGGTTTGGGCGCTTCCGTTTTTGGCGCTTCCTGTCTTGCTATTGGAGGCGTATTTTTTTTAATTGTATCTGGTTTTGACTTTACGACAACATCTTTCGAGACAGGAGGTTTCGTTGATCCTTTCTGAGGCGTTGATTTTGCAGGTGCTTTCGTAACTGGTTTGGAAGCCGGAGGAGTAGAAGGTTTTTTTGTTGTGGAACTTGCTGAAGGCGGCTTAGTAGTGGCAACATTAGGCTTGTCAATAGCCGGATTGTTTCTAAGGAAGGGCTCTACATAAAAATCGGATGTTACTACTTTCCTTAAATATACTTTTCCACTACCGCAACTTTCCCCTTTCGTAATGCCATATTTTTTATCCGACTTTTCATATTTACTTGTATAGGTGCCTTCCAGGAATTCCTCTTTACCAGATTTGGTGTAATTCATAAAAAGCTTCATAATACAAGCTACTGAACCGCCAGTCATTCTTAATTCAACAGTTTTAATTTCCTGTATTAAAGCAGTCTGACCAGTCTTATTAAAAAAACCGGTAAGCGTTGCTTTGCCATAAAAAACCGTCGTAAGATAGGAATAGGAGACTCCGGAAATACTCTTTTGTGTATTTTGTTTTATTTGAATCTCAAACTTGTATTGGTCATTAAGATCTGTAAAAAAGTATCCTCGCCAAATGCCGGTTATATCCTGGGCGGCAGACGTAAATGAGGAAAAAACCAGTACGGTTAAGCAAAGTATAAGGGTGTAAAACTTCCTGATCTTCATTACAGAGTGAAATTAATTAATCCTGCATTTAACGATTTTCTGCACTATGGCAAGAGTTTGTTAATTTTGCCGCTCTTTTAAGCCACAACAAAATTATGATGAATATTACATTTCCGGATGGGGCAGTGCGGCAGTACGAAAAAGGCGTTACTGCCCTGGACATTGCCAAGTCCATTTCGGAAGGTTTAGCACGGAAGATTATAGCCGCCGAAGTGAATGGCGAGGTTTGGGATGCCACCCGTCCTATAGAAAATGATGCTACTTTAAAATTATTGACCTGGGACGATAAAGGTGGAAAAAGCACTTTCTGGCATTCTTCTGCCCATTTGATGGCGGAATCTATTGAATCAATGTTTCCTGGCGTAAAGTTCTGGGTGGGTCCTGCAGTGGAAAATGGCTTTTATTATGACATTGACCTTGGGGACAGGCACATTTCAGAAGATGACCTGCGCAAGTTGGAAGTGAAAATGGCAGAACTGGCAAAACAAAACAATGCTTATGTAAGGAAAGCCATTCCCAAAGCCGAAGCAATCCGGTATTTTACGGAAAAAGGAGATGAATATAAGCTGGACCTGCTCCAGGGGTTAAATGATGGAGAAATTACCTTTTATACCCAGGGAGCCTTTACAGATCTGTGCCGCGGGCCGCACTTACCTCATACAGGCTTAATTAAAGCCATCAAATTGACCAATATTGCCGGTGCATATTGGAAAGGGGATGAGAAAAATAAACAATTGATCCGTATTTATGGGGTAACATTTCCTTCTCAAAAACAGTTGGATGAATACCTGCAAATGCTGGAGGAAGCGAAAAAACGCGATCACCGGAAATTAGGTAAGGAATTGGCAATTTTTACATTCGATGATGATGTGGGCCCGGGTTTGCCTTTATGGTTGCCAAATGGAACTGTGATCATTGAAGAATTGGAAAAGCTGGCTAAAGAAACAGAGGAGGACGCTGGATATAAGCGCGTGGTGACACCACATATCGCTAAGGAAAGTATGTACCTGACCAGTGGCCACCTGCCTTATTACCAGGATAGTATGTACCCACCAATGGAATTGGAAGGTATTAAATACTACCTGAAGGCTATGAACTGCCCGCACCACCACAAGATTTTTGCAGCTGAGCCCAAAAGCTATAAAGACCTTCCTTTACGCTTGGCAGAGTATGGCACTTGCTACCGGTACGAGCAAAGTGGTGAGCTGTTTGGCCTGATGAGGGTTCGTTGCTTGCACATGAACGATGCTCATATTTACTGTACTAAAGACCAGTTCTTCCAGGAATTTAAGGCAGTAAACGATATGTATCTTAAATACTTTAAGATCTTTGGTATTGATAAGTATGTCATGCGTTTGTCGCTCCATGAACCTTCCAAACTTGGTCAGAAATACATTAATGAACCTGAACTCTGGATTGAAACGGAAGAAATGGTGCGCCAGGTGTTAAAAGAAACGGGTACACCTTATGTGGAAGTTCCGGACGAGGGAGCATTCTACGGGCCAAAAATTGATGTGCAGATTTGGAGCGCTATTGGACGGGAATTTACTTTGGCAACCAACCAGGTGGATTTTGCTCAGGGCCGTCGCTTTAAATTGGAATATACCAATCATAATAATGAGGCTGATACTCCGCTGATTATTCACCGTGCACCTTTGGGTACCCATGAACGATTTATCGGATTCCTTTTAGAACATTATGCTGGTAAATTCCCGGCATGGTTGGCTCCTTTGCAGGTGAAAATATTACCAATCAGTGACAAGTTTATGGATTATGCCAAGACAGTTCTTTCTAAATTGAAGAAGGCAGGAATCCGCTCTGAGGTAGATGACCGGAACGAAAAGATTGGTAAAAAAATCAGGGATACAGAACTCATGAAGGTGCCTTATATGCTGGTAATTGGTGAAAAAGAAATGAATGAAGGAAAAGTTGCCATCCGCAGGCAAGGTAAAGGAGATTTAGGCACAAAAGATGCTGATGAATTTATCCAGGAAGTTAAAACTGAAATTGAAGAAAGGAGAGAGGGATAGATTGCTCATTTTTAAGTGCAGCAAATATAATAAATAAATTATATTGCTTAAAGTAATGGGAATTGTTCTTGCAGCCTTTATATTTACAGTAATAATAAATTATATTAGCAAAATAAAACCCGGCATAAACTTAAAAATAAAACAATATGATTCACAAGCAAGCGGATTGCCGGCTGCTGAATGTGAAGCTTAATTTATGGCATTACCACATAGAGGTTTAAACAGGGGCAAGTTTGTTCCCCGTAAAGAAGCTGAACACCGTATTAACCATCACATTCGTGTTCCGCAAGTACGTTTGGTTGGCGACAATGTTACTGTTGGAGTTTATCCTACACAAGAGGCATTGAAAATCGCACAGGAACAAGCTCTTGACCTGGTAGAAATTTCTCCGCAGGCAGATCCTCCAGTTTGTAAAGTTGTTGACTATAATAAATTCCTTTACGATAAGAAGAAGAAAGAAAAGGAAATGAAGGCAAAGGCGAAAACTACCGAGATGAAGGAAATTCGCTTTACACCTAATACGGATGACCACGATTTTGATTTCAAATCGAAGCATGCCGAGAACTTCCTTAAAGAAGGAAATAAAGTAAAGGCTTATGTACAATTCAAAGGACGTGCTATTCAGTTTAAAGACAGGGGTGAACTGCTTTTATTGAAATTCGCAGAGCGACTTGGAGAATTTGGCCAATTGGAAAGCATGCCGAAACTGGAAGGAAAACGTATGCTGGCTATTTTTACGCCAAAAGCGGTTAAGAAAAAAACATCTTAGTACCTGAATTATAATGTAAGGAAATGCCGCAACCTGCAAAAGTTGCGGCATTTTTGTCACAAAAACATCCTTCAATTTATGGATTTAGATTTTTTAAGAAGTTTCTGTTTGGGCTTAACTGCTTGTACTGAAGATGTGAAGTGGGATAATGATCTTGTTTTTTCTATTGGAGGTAAAATGTTTTGCGTGGCCGCTTTGGATTTGCCATTCAAATGTTCTTTTAAAGTAAAAGATGAGGAGTTTGATGAACTTATGTGCCGGCCGCATTTTGAACCTGCACCTTATATGGCACGAGCTAAATGGGTTTTAGTAACAAATCCATCAGTTATACACAAAGACGAATGGGAAGCTTTTATCAGGCAAAGCTATGAGTTGGTAAAAGCTAAACTAACAAAGAAATTAAGAGTAGAATTGGGATTGGAGAAGTGAAGAACAAGTTCCTATAACTTCAAAATCCTCATTTGTCTTTATTAAAATCATATGCTTATTTCAAAAATTAAGGGTTTATACCTTCAAACTTAATTTAAATGGCTACATCGCGTAAAGCAGCTATAAGTTTTATTTTTATTACCCTTCTCATAGATGTTACTGGACTTGGATTGATTATACCAGTAATGCCAAAATTGATCGAGGGTCTGATCCATGGCAATATAAGTGAGGCATCCAAATGGGGCGGATGGTTAACTTTTGCTTATGCGATTATGCAGTTTGTGTTTGCACCAATCATAGGCAACTTGAGCGATCGTTTTGGGAGACGTCCTGTATTGTTATTATCCTTATTGGGCTTTGGCATTGATTACCTCTTCTTGGCTTTTGCACCAACCATCGGTTGGCTGTTCGTGGGTCGCATCATTGCAGGTATTACAGGAGCGTCTTTTACAACTGCTGCAGCATATATTGCCGATATCAGCACCAACGAAAACCGCACGCAAAATTTTGGAATGATCGGTGCCGCATTTGGTCTGGGCTTTATCATTGGCCCTGTTATAGGCGGGCTACTGGGATCATTTGGACCAAGAATACCGTTTTTAGTAGCGGCAGGGTTGAGTTTATTGAATGCTCTTTATGGTTATTTCATTTTACCAGAGTCTTTGCCAAAGCAAAACCGAAGGGCCTTCGACTGGAAAAGAGCAAATCCGCTTGGGTCTTTACTTCATATAAGAAAATACGAAGGGATTGCCGGACTCACAGGATCGCTCATCCTGATTTACATTGCATCTCATGCGATCCATAGCAATTGGACCTTCTTTACAATTGAAAAATTCAAATGGAATGAAAAGCTGATTGGAGCTTCTCTGGGAATGATTGGCTTTATGATGGCGCTTGTGCAAGGAGGACTTATTAGGTTTATAAATCCTCGGCTTGGGAATAAAAAAAGCATCTATGTTGGCTTAAGTTTTTATTCAATAGGATTGTTGTTGTTTGCATTTTCAACGCAGAGCTGGATGCTATTTGCTTTTATGGTCCCTTATTGTATGGGCGGAATTGCTGGACCTGCTTTGCAGGCTGTTATTTCAAAACATGTTCCTGTTAATGAACAAGGCATTCTACAAGGAGCTTTGACAAGCTTGATGAGTGCGACTTCTATTATCGGCCCTCCCATAATGACCAACCTTTTTGCTTATTTTACAAAACCATCGGCTCCGGTTCATTTTCCCGGGGCCCCGTTTATGCTTGGAGCCATCTTGATGATAGCTAGTACTATGATAGCATATTTCTCGTTAAGACCAGAAAAAAAAGAGGTAACTGAAGATATTCGCGTTACTGCTGATGTAGTGGAGGCCTAATGTCAGAAAGAGTCCTGTTCTGAATATTATAAAGATGACTACTCTATTCATAAATATTAAATTACTGGTGAATGTTCGCAACGATTCAAAGTTGTTGAGAGGTAGTGACTTACAAAATCTTCCTTGCATTGAAAATGCCTTTCTATTAATAGAGGATCATGTCATCGCAGATTTTGGCTTCATGCACCAGATACCGCCATCCTACCTGAAAATTCCTGCTACATTTGAAGTTACTGGTAAAATGATACTTCCTTCTTGGTGCGATAGCCATACCCATCTGGTTTTTGCTGGTAGCCGGGAAAAAGAATTTATTGACAAGATCAAGGGACTTACATATGCTGAAATAGCCGCAAAAGGCGGAGGTATTCTCAATTCCGCTAAAAAGTTAAATGTCACCTCGGAGGAAGATTTGTTCATACAATCCTATAAAAGATTGCAGGAAGTAATAAAACTGGGTACAGGTGCCATAGAGATCAAAAGTGGTTATGGGTTGTCGGTAGAAGGTGAATTGAAAATGCTGAGGGTAATTCAACGGCTCAAAAGCACTACTAGGATACCGATCAAGTCTACTTTTTTAGGAGCACACGCAATTCCCTCTGAATTCCTGGAAAACCGGGAAGAATATATTCAATTAATAATCGAAGAAATGTTACCTAGGATTGGACAGGAAAAGTTAGCAGATTATATTGATGTATTTTGTGAAAAAGGTTTTTTTTCTACCGAAGACACCCAGAAGCTTTGCAAAGCAGGGGAACAATATGGTTTAAAGCCTAAAATACATGCCAACCAACTCAGTGCTTCAGGAGCCGTTCAAGTAGGAGTGAAGATGAATGCAGTTTCTGTAGATCATTTGGAAGTTATGGATGAAGAAGCCACTAAAGCGCTTTCCAATGCATCTACGATTGGTACATTGTTGCCTACAGCAGCTTTCTTTCTACGAATGCCTTACCAACCTGCTAGGGAACTGATTAATTCTGGTTGTGCCATAGCTTTAGCTTCTGATTTTAACCCCGGTTCCTCACCATCTGGCAATATGAATTTTGTTGTGGCTTTAAGTTGCATTCAGATGCGGATGCTGCCTGAAGAAGCCATCAATGCTGCAACGATCAATGGCGCATTTGCAATGGAAGTACAAAATATTGCTGGCAGCATTACAAAGGGCAAACTGGCCAACCTTATCTTGACACAAGAAATCCCTTCTCTTGATTACATTCCCTATTCTTTTGGTCATCATTTAATTGAAAAGGTGATGCTGGCCGGTGATTGGGTCAACTAAGTTCCTGAATAACAAGCTCTACAATTCCTGCTGGCATTATTTTAGAAGAAACAAAGAGACAAACCTTGATTTTTAATTTAAACCTATGATTATGAAAAAACTTACAGGTATCATTTGTTTTGCGTTGATCCTCGGCTTTTCTTCTGCAGCCAATGCTCAGGATGCCGATGATTCAAAAGTGAAAAAAGAGGTGAAAGAAGGCGCCCATGCAGTAGAGAAAGGAGCAAAAAAAACCGGGCAAAAAACTGCAGAAGTCGCCTCAAAGGGCAAAGCCAAAGTCACAGACGAAGTATACAAGGACAAAGTTGGTCCTAATGGCGAAACCATATACATAGACAATCACTCAAAGTATTACTGGGTTGATAAAAAAGGACACAGACATTATGTTACTGAGGCTCAACTCAAAGCTAAAGTAGATTGAAAAAATAGCCCTTTCTTAGGGCTATTTTCATTATAAAAATCATTTGTCCTGAATAGATCATTCCTGATCGTTATTGAATAACAATGAAAAACCACCTATATTCAAAACATGATAAAAGTCATGAAAACAGTTGAATGGGATGATATACATTTATAGGAACATACCTACTCCAATGCATTATTCTTTTCCAATTTAGGTACCCCATTTCTTCCTGACGTTTGCAAATTCATATCACTTAATCATTCGCCATCATGAAAAGTGGATCATCCCTATTGGATGCTGAACTCCACAAAACAGATCCAAGAGTAAAATTGATCGCTGCAAAACTCAAAAAGGAGAATTTTAAGCCTGATGCATTGATTGAAGTTTTGCATACAGCACAAAATGTTTATGGACACCTGCCACTGAATGTATTGGCATATATATCCAAAGCACTTAGCCTTCCACCTTCAAGGGTTTATTCAACCGTTACTTTTTATCACTTCTTTTCTCTTAAATCAAAGGGTGAGCATACTTGCCTGGTATGTACCGGTACTGCATGCTATGTGAAAGGAGCCCAGGTTATTTTGAATGAAATTGAAAGTAAAATAGGGTTAAGGCCTGGACAAGTATCCGCCGATAACCAACTAGGAATCCAGGTAGCGCGCTGTATTGGCGCATGCGGGCTTGCACCTGCCGTTGTACTGGATGACGAAGTGCAAGGAAAAGTAACACTTGGAGAAATCATCAATAAGATCATCGATAAAATGGCTGCAAAATGAACAGGCAAGACCTGAAAACAATCATCTATGCTGAAAAAGCAAAGGTGGAAAACAACAAATACAAACATAAAATTGGTGTTTGCTGTGGTGCCGGCTGTATCTCTTCCGGATCTGAAGAAGTATTGAAAAAACTGCAGGAAGAAGTGACAACCAGGGGGTTAGATCATGATGTGGAGATCATTCCTACAGGCTGTATGGGACCCTGCAACCAGGGGCCTCTGATGAAATACTTACCGGACCATACTATTTACCAGAAAGTGGACTGCTCCAATATTGCTGCGATTGTTCAAAGTCAAATTATAGATAAAAAGCCTATTGAACATTTACTGCTTTTTGCTGATACCCGGGAAAAACCGTTTAGAGATGCCCGGGAAGACCCCTTCTTTAAAAGCCAATTGAAAATTGTGTTGAGAAACTGTGGCCAACTTAATCCTGAAAGAATTGAAGATTTCCTCGTTCATGACGGATACCAGGCTTTAGACAAAACATTGTGTGAAATGAGCCCCGAAGATGTCATCGCAGAGATCAAACACAGTCGATTACGTGGTAGGGGTGGGGCCGGTTACCCAACTGGCTTAAAATGGGAAACAGTTTATAAATATGTGAACGACCAGAAATACGTGATTTGTAACGGCGATGAAGGTGATCCTGGAGCTTTTATGGACCGTAGCGTGCTGGAAGGAAATCCACACAGGGTTTTGGAAGGGATGGCCATTGCTGGTTATGCTATTGGCGCTACAAAGGGATATGCCTACATAAGAGGTGAATATCCCCTGGCTATTAAGCGCTTTGAAACAGCAATTAAACAGGCCCGGAAAATGGGCTTATTAGGTACAGACATTTTAGGAAGTAATTTCTCTTTTGACGTGGAAGTGCGCATAGGCGCCGGAGCATTTGTATGCGGTGAAGAAACAGCCCTGATCGCTTCAATCGAAGGCAAAAGAGGCACGCCAAGACCCCGTCCTCCTTTCCCGGCAGAATTTGGTTTGTGGGGAAAACCTACATTGATTAATAATGTGGAAACCTTTGCCAGTATATCACCTATCATTATAAATGGCGGAGAGTGGTACAGTGAAATCGGTACACCTAAAAGTGCAGGAACAAAGGTTTTTGCACTGGCAGGCAAGATCAATTATTCAGGATTGATCGAAGTGCCAATGGGTACCTCACTTCGTGAAATAGTTTTTGATATTGGCGGAGGCATGCAAGGAGGAGGAGAATTTAAGGCCGCTCAAACCGGGGGGCCTTCCGGAGGTTGTATTCCCGCAGGACACCTGGATGTAAAAATGGATTATGAAGCCTTAACAAATTTGGGCTCTATTATGGGCTCCGGCGGTTTGATCATTATGGACCAAACTTCAGATATGGTAGATGTTGCTCGATTTTTCATGGAATTCTGTATGGATGAAAGTTGTGGTAAATGCCTTCCTTGCCGGGTTGGGACCAAAATGATGTGCGACCTGCTTCAAAAGATCTGCGACAATAGAGCAACACAGATTGACCTGGATCGCCTGGAAGAATTAGCTATTTATGTGAAAGAGACCAGTTTGTGCGGACTGGGTGGATCTGCACCAAATCCTTTATTGAGTACACTACGGCATTTCAGGAATGAGTATCAAAACCGTTTAATCAGGCATGAACAAAAAGATCAAATTGAAGTACCATCAAATATACAGGTATGAACAAGTTAACCATCTATATTGATGATAAACAATTCCAGGCTGAACCTGGCAAATCAATTTTGGAAGTATGCAGGGAGCATGATATTGAGATCCTAACCATGTGCCATTTGAAGGGAGTGAATGATGTAGGGGCCTGCCGCCTGTGCCTGGTGGAAATAGAAGGTATGAGTAAGCTGTTATCTGCCTGTACCACAAAGATTACAGCAAATATGGTTATACATACAAAAACAGAACGGATAAAAAAATACCAGCGCATTACAACCGAATTGTTCTTTGCAGAGCGTAACCATGTTTGTGCCGTATGTGTGGCTAATGGTACCTGTGAATTGCAGGATTTGGGCTATAAAGTAGGTATGGATCATATCCGTTATCCTTTCCTGTTTCCCAAATGTGAGGTGGATACCTCTCATCCCTGGTATGTAATGGACCAAAATCGCTGTATCATGTGTACCCGTTGCGTACGGGTTTGCAATGAAGTAGAGGGTGCTCATAACTGGGATGTGAAGAATAGGGGGTACCAAGTTAGGATCATTTCTGATTTCGATACCCCCTGGGGTGAATCTATAACCTGTACTTCCTGCGGCAAATGCCTCCAAGCCTGCCCGACAGGTGCATTATGGCCCAAAGCTATCGTACAGGGACAAATGAAAAAGAATCCGGAAATTATTGATGAACTAATGGAAAGAAGAAAGATGATTTTGTGATGGCTTTAATTACAAATTAAATGATGATCACATGAACAGGAAAAAAATAGCTACGGTTTGGTTGGGTGGTTGTTCTGGTTGCCACATGTCACTGCTTGACATAGATGAACTGATTCTTGAGGTGGCTAAGCTGGCAGATATTGTAAAAAGTCCTATTGTTGACTGTAAAGAATTGCCCGATGTGGATATCGCATTGATAGAAGGTTCGGTGACCAGCGATGAGCATATGAACGAATTATTACACATCCGCAAGCATGCGAAAGTTTTGGTTGCATTAGGCGATTGCGCTGTGATGACGAATGTAACCGGCATGCGCAATTACTTTCCGTTAAAAGAAGTATTTGATGCTGCTTATGTTGATGCGGTAAGTAATGATTCTGAAGGCAGTGTGCCAGGTCATCCCGCCTTATTGCACCTGAACGATAAGGTAGTGCCACTGCCGGAAGTTGTGGATGTTGATTTCGTGATACCCGGCTGTCCTCCTGGTGCTGATGCCATTTTTTATGTGCTTTCTGAATTCTTGAATGATCGTATTCCTGATTTAAACGAAACCAAAAAGTTGAGATATGGATAACTTGGTTAAAAGAACAATATCAATTTCACCTGTCACACGGATTGAAGGGCATGCAAAGATCTCGATTCAATTAGATGAAAACGGGCAGGTTAGTGATGCTTTATTCCATGTGAATGAATTCCGGGGCTTTGAAAAGTTTTGCGAAGGCAGGATGTACACCGAAATGCCAATTATAACACCCCGTATTTGTGGTATTTGTCCGGTAAGCCATTCCATTGCCAGTGTTAAAGCCTGTGAAATGATACAAGGCATTCAGCCTGCATATACAGGAAACTTAATCAGAAGATTGATTCATATAGGCCAGAATATTTCATCTCACGCACTCTCTTTTTTCCATTTATCCTCACCAGACTTCTTACTTGGATATGACTGTGATCCTGCCAAACGCAACATTCTTGGATTGGCTGAGCAATATCCGGAAATAGCCCTTAGAGGAATCAGGTTACGCAAATTCGGACAAGAAATAAGTGAACGAATCACTGGAAAAAAGGTCCATAGTGGGGGGATTGCTCCGGGTGGTATGGCATTCCCATTAACAGAAGAAGCCCGGAAAGCACTGATAAAATGGATACCAGAGGCGATAGAAACGGTCCAACTTGGATTGAATATCTTAAAGAAGTTTCACGATGAAAACTTCAAATTCGTACAAACCTTTGCCGCATCACCAACCTTGTACTTGGGTACAGTAGGACCAGATGGAGAGGCGGAATTGTATGATGGAAAGTTGCGGTTTATGGACGCAGATGGAACCATCCTCCATGACCAGGCTGATCCTAAAACATATCTTGACTTGATCGCTGAACGTTCTGTAGACTGGTCCTACTTAAAATACCCCTATTACAAACCTTACGGCTTTGAAAAAGGATTTTATAGGGTAGGTCCGCTGGCTCGATTGAATGTGGCTTCAAAAATGAAGACGCCCCTCGCACAAAGGGAATTTGAGGACTTTAAAGCATTAGGAAATGGCAAACCCGTTCATGGTACTTTTTATTATCATTATGCCCGTTTGATTGAAGCCTTGTCCAGTGTGGAGGAAGCTGAATGGTTGTTGAACAATCCGGAAATCACTTCAGGGAATATTCAAACGCATGGACAGTGGAACTTTCCTGAGGGTATTGGCTGTTCTGAAGCCCCAAGGGGAACATTGTTTCATCATTATATCACAGATGAAACGGGCAAATTGCTTAAAGTAAACCTGTTGATCGCAACCGGACAGAATAATCCTGCTATGAACCGTTCCATTACCGACGTTGCCAGGCAATATGTGGATGGCAATAATATGAAAGAAAGCATGCTGAACAGGGTAGAATCTGCGATCCGTTGTTATGATCCTTGTTTGTCTTGTTCTACACATGCAATGGGCTCGATGCCTATGGCTATTGAATTGAAAAATGCAGATGGAATGATTATAAAAGTATTGGAAAGAATTTAAAAATGCTTTTATTGCATAGCCCTAATCCAGTTTTTGATCAATTGCAAGGCCTTGTAAGCATTTGAGATTGCTGTTTCAGAAAGTAGATCGCCAGTCTCGAAATTCACTCCTTTGATAGCACAGGAATATATAGATAAGTTTCTCCCGTAAATTTTAACGGCAAGTGCCTTTAACATATCTGCATTCATATGATGAGACGATGATAAAACCTGCATTTCATCTTTTTCTACCAGATGTAAGGCTGCGTCATCTCCGTAAAGCGATGCGTCAACGATTAGAACATGCTTGTAAGCAAGCAGTTCTTCTATGATATCTGTATTCAATTGATGAACCGTAAGGGTTTTAACGCCAGGCACATCCAATTCCTCTATCATGCAACATACAAAGGAACCAAGACCATCGTCCGAACGGATGATATTGCCAACACCAACAATGGCTATATGGTTTGTTCTAGTTTTTTCCATATGGATGTATCAGCAGATCCTGGGTAATTGTTCACCGGTAAGCGGAGTCACAATTCTTCTTCCTCCAATTCGGCTTTTCATGACAACTTTACCCGGGTGCTCGCATGTGACAGCACCAATAATAGCGGCGTTTCTGCCGTTTGCATCTAACCTTAGTAGCTCCAGGAAATCACCTGCAGCTTCCTTCTGTACGATCGCAACAAATATGCCTTCATTAGCCACATATAAGGGGTCCAGCCCTAGCAGCTCGCAAGCACCTTCTACCTGTTCCTCAATTGGGATCAGCTGCTGGTCAATGTCATAACCCCAATGGGTAACAGCCGCTACCTCGTTTAATACGGATGCCAGGCCTCCTCGGGTGGGATCACGGAAGAATTTTATAGCATTTCCAAAACCATCCAGGAGTTTAGCTGTTGTATGATTGAGATTTATAGTGTCGCTTTGAATCGTTGTCTCGAATTCCAGTCCTTTTCTGACACTCATAATAGCTATACCATGTGTGGCAATGTTCCCACTGATAATGATTTGATCTCCAGGTACAATGTGGTTGTGATGGATCTGGGCTTTAGGATGTATCAATCCAATTCCTGATGTATTGATAAACAATTGATCTCCCTTTCCTTTTTCCACTACCTTGGTATCACCTGTCACAATTTGAACATTAGCCCGTTCTGCGGCTTCTTTGATACGCACCAGCACCTGCCAGAATTTCTCCATGAGTAAACCCTCTTCAATAATAAAGGCCAATGAGAGGTATTTGGGGCAAGAACCACACATAGCCAGATCATTTACCGTTCCATTGACTGCCAAATCACCAATATTGCCTCCGGGAAAAAATATAGGTGAGATCACATAACTATCTGTGCTAAAAGCAACCGCTCCCGTCAGTCGAAAAAAAGCGCCATCATGTTGTTGGTCAAGAATGTCGTTTTTCAGTACCTCAAATACGCCACTTTTTAAGAGTTGCTGGGTAAGTTGTCCGCCACTACCATGACCTAATGAGATCATTTCAAAGTTAAATTTGGGAATTGGACATGACTGGATGATCATGGAAAACAGTTTAAAAATTGATGATTGTTCCTCAATGTTCTTTATCCCTTTTAAATCTTAGTCTTTGAAACTTGTTTAAGTGTGGTCGCATAATGGTAATAAGCTGCGCAAGCCCCTTCGCTGCTTACCATCGGTGCTCCTATAGGAGTGTCAGGCTTGCAATTACTTCCAAAGTTGGGACATTGAAACGGCTTCTTCCGGCCTTTCATGATGTCACCACTGATACAGTCTCCAATTTCCTCTGTTTGAGGCAGGTGAAGGTTAAACTTCAAACGTGCATTAAATTGCCGGTATTGCTGTTTTACTTCATACCCACTTTGAGAAATTGTTCCAATCCCTCTCCACTTGCGGTCGCTTATTTCAAAAACAGTATTGATGGTTTGTTTTGCCACGAGGTTTCCCGCTCTCTGAACAGCGCGGGCATATTGATTCTCTACTTTGTGCACACCTGTTTCCAGTTGAAGGATCGCCATGAGTATGCCCTGGAGAAGATCAACAGGTTCAAACCCTGTGACAACTATCGGGATCTTAAACTTCCTTGCGATCGGTTCATATGCTTCCAATCCCATGATGGTGCATACATGTCCTGCTGCTAAAAACGCATTTATTCTGTTTTCTTCATCTTCCAGTATGGCTTCCATAGCTGGGGGCACCAACACATGCGATGCCAAAATGGAATAATTCTGTACACCCATTTTATGAGCTTGCACCACGCTTAAAGCATTGGCTGGCGCTGTAGTTTCAAAGCCAACAGCAAAGAATACAACTTCTTTATTAGGATGGTCTTTGGCAAGCAATACTGCTTCCAGCGGGGAGTACAATAGCCTCACATCCCCACCTTCCGCTTTTATTTCCAGCAGGCTTTTCTTTGATCCAGGTACCCGCAGCATATCTCCGAAAGAGCAAAGAATGACATTAGGTTGCTGGGCCAGGTAAATGGCTTCATCAATAACATCTGTGGAGGTGACACAAACCGGGCAACCAGGACCATGCACCATGGTAATTTGGGAAGGAAGCATTTCAAGAATACCATTCTTCACCAGGCTATGTGTTTGACCGCCGCAGATTTCCATTAAAGTCCAGGTCTTTGTTGTAATACGTTGAATTTCTTCCAGGTATTGTTGCACCAGGCCCGGGTTCCGGTATTCAGATAAGTACTTCATCAATCACTAGGTTTAATTTCTTCCAACTCACCCATTTGCTGCAGATAGGCGAATGTTTGCCGCGCTTCCTCTTCATCTACCTTGCAGATGGCAACACCTACATGTACCAACACGTAATCACCAACAGTCGCCTCAGGTACCATACATAAATTAACTTCTTTAACGATCCCGCTAAAGGAAACCTTTCCTTGTCGGAATGTTTCATCTACAGGACTGACGATAGAAAGAATTTTTCCAGGTATAGCTAAACACATTGGTAAGATTTTAAGTAGGGTGATTAGTGAATTGATTCATTGCTGCCGTTATTGATGTTTGCTCAATACAATAGTGCGCAATCTGTCCAAAACCAATACATTCGTCATTAGGACTTAACTGTTGATGAAAATAAAGTTGATATCCCTCTTGCAACTTGCTGGTGATCAGGTCAATAAGCAAGGCATTCTGAAAAACGCCACCACTAAAAGCTACCTTGCTGACATCATAATAATCAGCAACTAATTTGATACACCTTGCAAGCGAGCAAAAGACCTTAAATGCAATTCGGTTAGCAGGAATGCCTTTATTTTCATCTTCAAATATGGCTTCAAGCATAATTCGCCAATTCAGCCGGTTCTTTATCAATGGAAGAGGGTAGTAGTCAAAGGACCGGTCCAAAGTAGCACCTGCCATTGCTTCCAGTTTCATTGCGGCTTCGCCTTCATAGGTATTAAACTGTTGAACTCCTAATATAGAAGCCAATCCATCCAGCATTCTTCCCATGCTGGAGGTTAACAGCTGTTGTGGTTGCTGGATCACCTTGCTTATTATTTCCCATTCCTCTTCTTTATAATTTTTTCGAATTTTAGATAATTGAGCCAGATCATTACGACATAAGGAAATTGCGGACAAACGAGGTTCTCGGCTCATTTTATCTCCAAGCAATTGAGGAAAATAATCTAAATGGGCAATTCGTTCTATTTGGTGGTCTTCAAACAGGAAAAATTCACCTCCCCATATTTGCCCGTCATCACCATAACCAGTGCCATCCAATACAACGCCCAGTACAGGCTCTTTTGTTTGCATTAAATTGTTTTCTGCCAGAACTGCTGCAAAATGCGCCCGGTGATGCTGCACTTTTGTAAATGGAATATTGAAAGCGTCTGCAAGGTTTTTGCCAAACGAACTGACAGAATAATTGGGATGTTTATCTACAAGAATATGTTTAGGATTACATTGTAAGATCTTAAAGAAATGTTGCACCGTTTTTTCAAAGGATAGCTGTGCATCATAGTTTCCCTGGTCGCCTAAAAATTGACTGACAAATAAGTTCTTTTGATCCAGTAAAGCAAAAGCGCTTTTGATTTCCCCGCCCGAAGCCAGTAAGCATTCTGAAGAAGTAAATGGATTGGGGAAATAATTGGGAGCATATCCTCTTGACCGGCGGATTATGATCTTTTTCTGATGAATCGCTGAAAACTGAAGCACACTGTCGTCCTGGGGCACGATAATTTCCCGGTCAAAGGTTAGTATCAAATCGGCAAAATCTGCCAGTCGGATCAAAGCATCTTCATCCTGGTACAAAATAGGCGATCCATTGATATTTCCGCTGGTGGCAATCAAAGGCTTATTGTATGCATAGGTAATTAATGCCAACAACCCGGTATAAGGCAGCATGATTCCAATCCGGTTGAGACCGGGTGCAATCAAATCTTTACAGATCCCTGTGCCTTCCTCATCTTTCACTGTGCATAAGACAATAGGAGCAGCCTTGCTAAGAAGTTCTGTCTTTTCATTTTCTGTTAGACATACATCATTTTCAGCCATTTCTAAATCCGCATAAAGGAGTGCAAATGGTTTAGTCGGACGTTTTTTGCGTTCCCTTAAGTTTACAATTGCCTCTTCATTGGTGGCATCACATAAAAGAAGGTATCCACCTATGCCTTTCACCGCAACAATATTCCCATTGGATAAGGCTATATTTACTAGCGCGAGAATATCTTCGCTTTCACTTCTTATTTCTTCCTGGTTAATATTATACAAATGCATCGGGATGCTGCATTCGTGGCAGGAATTGGTCTGGCTATAATGCCTAGTGTTATAAATATCGAAATACTCCTGTTGGCAATTGGAACACAGCTCCCATTGATCCATGGTAGTATTTTTTCTATCGTAAGGCAGGTCTTTGGCAATAGAATAACGAGGGCCGCAATTCAGGCATGTAATAAATGGATAACGATACCTTTTGTTGTTGTTATCTGTCAATTCTATGGTGCACCTGGGACATATGGCAATATCAGGCGTCAGCAAAAGATCTGGTTTTCCCTGGGAATTACTTTCGTTTATGGAAAAACTTGTAAAATCCTGGGCAGGCATCTCCTTCAGTTCGTGTGAAATGATAATGGCATTGACTGGTGGATGTTTGAGAATTTGATGATAAAATTCAAGGGTAGTTTCTTCTGTTGCATTAAAATAGATGTCAACCCCATGATTGGTGTTACTTACAAATCCGGTTAGGTGCATGCTTTCAGCCAACTGGCTCACCAGGGGCCGGAAGCCAACTCCCTGTACCAATCCTCCTATATGGATTGCCCAGGTTTTCATGTTATGCTATTTCTAATTGAACCATTTTCGATCTTAGCCACTGGTACCAGGTTTCTAATCCCTCTCCGTTGGTGCAGCTTACTTCCAGTATTTGCATTTCCGGTTTTACCTGGTGTATGTATTCTTTAGCTTTTTCAAGATTGTATGGAACATAGGGGAGGAGGTCTATTTTATTGATGATACAAAGAGTTGAGGTATGGAACATATCCGGGTATTTCAGCGGCTTGTCTTCTCCTTCCGTTACACTCACAATGACAACTCTTTCTTTTTCACCTAGGTCAAACATAGCCGGGCATACAAGGTTGCCAACATTTTCAATAAATAAGATGGAGTTTTCCGTTGATTTTAATCCCTGTAAGGCATGCAATATCATATGTGCATCCAGGTGGCAACCCTTACCGGTATTGATTTGAACTACTTTTGTCCCCGTTGCATGGATCCTGTCAGCATCATGCGTGGTTTGCTGGTCGCCTTCAATAACAGAAAAGTCAATTTCTCTATTCAGATCCTTAAGGGTTCTTTCCAGTAATGACGTTTTTCCTGATCCGGGAGCACTCACCAGGTTAAGCGCCAGAATGTTTTTTGCTTGGAAGTACCCCCTGTTCCGTTCAGCCAGTGAGTTATTCTCCAACAGGATATCTTGCTGTAGGTCTACTTTTGTTCTGGAATGCGAATGTTCATGAGGTTCATGGTGATGATGACGTGAAACATCGCAACCACAGGTAGCACACATATTTTTTGGTTTTAAGGTTTGAAGAGTTCCTTCAGCTCACTACTAAACTTTTTACAGATAGCTCCTTTCCTTGCAAAATGTTTAGAACATGATGTTTACATGCCGGGCAAGGATCATATAAATGTTGAATTGAAAATTCAGCACCGCAATGTTGACACTTTGCTTTTCCCTTAATCCGGTTGAACTTTTTAATGGTACTTTCTAGCATGGTTCCTTTAATTGCAATGTTCCATGCAAACTCAAATGCGTCCATTTCAACTGTGCTGAGACAACCGATATCGAGCTCTATTTCTTCTATCGCTGTTGCATTTGCTTTAATTGCCTCTTTTTGAGCAATGTCAATGATATTCAGGATTAAGGAAAGCTCGTGCATGTATAATAAATTTATTCCCTGGCTCTTCTGGTGCGCCGCATGAAAATAAAAATCGCTAAAACTGAAACTAAGATGGTAATGAGAGCATGAAGAGGTTCAAAAATATAATGGGTTAGTGTATAGCCTTCAGTAGAACCGTGGCCCTCGTGAGCCAATACGATCAAAGGCAGAAAGGCCAATGTAAGAATAATAGCCAAAGTAATTTTCATAACACAAGCATTATGAGTAATATTAATTATTTCTATTCTTTAGCACACTGAGCCAGGTCAACTGTAAATGTGATAGCTGTCATTTTCATACTTCTTTATCAACATCCCAATCTATTCCTTCCCCTACGCAGAAACCGCATGTATCAAATCAATCCCCGTTACTTACAATCCATCCTTCGTATATCAAGTATACCATCAGTATACCATAAGTATACCTAAAGTATACCTTAAGTATACCTGGAGTATAGATACTCCCAGGATACTCCCTACCAAAGCCCACCCAAAGCCCAGGATAAAGTATGAAAACAGCAATTTTCATACTTACAGAATATTTAAGACCTGTCTGTAATTTTTCTATTCTGTATTTCAGGGATAAGTAATAATCACCACATTTGCATTTCAAATTTTAATTTCAGAGATGAAAGTTTCCTGCTTCTTGTCCTTGTTAGCAATTGCCATCAGTTTTACTGCTTGTGCGCCTAAGATTACGCAAACGGGAAAAGCTTCCTTTTATGCAGATAAGTTCAATGGAAGGAAAACCGCAAATGGGGAAATATTCAGCAACTCAGAATTGACCGCTGCTCACAAGACTTTGCCCTTTGGAACAAGAGTTAAGGTCACCAATTTAAACAATGGCAAGTCTGTTAAAGTACGCATTAATGATCGTGGACCATATGTTGCTGGCCGCATGATTGATCTATCGAAAGCTGCTGCCAAAAAAATAGAAATAGTAAATGCTGGTGTGGGAAATGTTAAGATAAAATATAAAAAGAAAGCGAGGCGTTAAGTCAGCATTCAGAATATTGGGATAAAAAAGTTCCATTCACCGCAATAACCCTATTAATAAGAATCTTTTGCCCATTTTCCAAAAGGATATAGCTATTGTCCCCATCTGCTTTGTATTCTTGAATAAAGTCATCTGCCCGTGTCAACCCATCGTCATCGTAGAGCAAAGAAGCTTTTTCTTTTGCCTCGTGAAGTTCCAAAAGTATTTGTCTAAAAGTTTCTGTAACGACTAAGGTCTTCCTGCTATCCATAAAGATTCATTTTCATTACAAAATTAGTCATTATTTTTGCCCGCTATGACACAAGAGAATTTAAAAGATATGAGGGACCGTGTAGCTGTCCTGAGGAGGTTTCTTTGACGTCGAGAACCGCAATCAAAAAATAGACAACGACAAGCAATTGTCTCTTTCCCCGGGCTTTTGGGATGATAATGACCGCGCTACTTCTATTCTAAAGGACATAAAGCTTAATGAATATTGGGTGAGCCTTTATGAGGGAGTAAACAATGCCGTGGAAGACTTTGCTGTACTGTTCGAGTTCTGGAAAGAAGGTGAAGGAAGCGAAGAAGAAGTGAAATTGTCTTATGACAAGGCAATTGAGATGATCGAAGAGGCTGAATTCAAAAGCACGCTGAATGAACCGGAAGACGAACTGCCTGCTGTACTGCAAATCAATTCAGGCGCTGGTGGAACTGAAAGCCAGGATTGGGCCGAAATGTTGGCTCGTATGTACCGCATGTACGGCGAAAAACAGGGTTGGAAAGTAACCGAACTGGACTGGCAACCTGGCGACGGTGCCGGTATCAAAACCTGTACATTCCAGTTTGATGGACCTTTTGCTTATGGCTTTTTGAAGGCAGAAAGCGGTGTGCACAGATTAGTGCGCATTTCACCTTTTGACTCCAATGCAAGAAGGCATACGTCTTTTGCTTCTGTTTTTGTATATCCGCTGGTTGATGATACCATTAATATTGAAGTGAAAGATAGCGAAGTGAAAATGGAAACGGCTCGAAGTGGTGGTGCTGGCGGACAAAACGTGAACAAGGTGGAAACCAAGGTAATGCTGACCCACTTACCTACAGGAATTGTGGTGATTTGCCAAACCGAAAGAACTCAGTTAGGGAACAGGGAAAAGGCCATGCAAATGCTGAAAAGCCGGTTGTATGAGGAAGAATTGCGCAAAAGAGAAGAAGCCAAGAATGCGGCTAATGCCAATAAGAAAAAGATTGAATGGGGTTCTCAAATACGCAGTTATGTTTTTCACCCTTATAAAATGATCAAAGATCACAGGACTGATTATGAGGTTGGTAATATTCAACCTGTGATGGATGGTGAATTGGATGGGTTCATCAAAGCATATCTGATGCAATTGAAAGAAGAAAATGCAGCATAAAAAGCAGCAAGTATTAAATTACTTAATATTTTAACCCTCAAAAGGATTCTTTATCGGAAAAGGCCTGTAAGATTTGCATATTCTTACAGGCTTTTTATTGAAACATTTCCTCTGGAAAACTGGTAACAATAATAAAACCGCTTCACCACATTAATAGGCTTTTCCATATCGCAAATAAGTTGCTTTCTTTCCAGTTTCATTAAATCTTCAGGGGAAAGAATTTTTTGGTAAATCTTTTCTAGCTTCAATATAGCGATCCATCCACTCGCTACCACATAATTAATAATGATTAGAAAGTCTTTTTTACGCTCTGTCGGGAAATCTAAATTCATCAGTTGCTCCCTGAAACGCTCAGCTTCTTCAAAATAATATTTCTTGAATGCAGGAAAATTTTGGCTGAGATTTGGAAGTGTGTAAATTCCTGAATGCAGGTCTTTATGTACGTCAAAAACATCATTTCCCAATTGCAATAGTCCAGAAAATGTATACAAAACTTTTTTATATGCTTCAGTATGCTTGATATCTAATATATCCTGGTACAAAAGAAAGGCATAATATCCTTTATCATAAGTAATCTTCAACAACTCTTCTTCAGATAATTGTTGATCCATTTGCCTCAATGATTCAAACTGGCTGAGAAATACCTGTTGAAAAGTCTCAATATATCGTTCAGGGTAGGGCACGTTTTGCAGCAACCACAAATGGATTTCTTTAAAAACCTTTTCTTCAAATGTATCAGCATGATAGGAATATGGATCTAATGTTATGGCCTCAATTTCATCCTTAGACAAGGTTCCCTCATCAAAAAAATCATCATATAATGGTGAAAGTATGCCGAACATGGTGGCACATTGCTGTTCCTGGTCTGTCATTTCCTTGCCATTCAATTTGCAATAGGAGTTGCAAATTACCGCTGGAACATAAATGCCATAATAATTATATATCTTTTTTAAAGTAGCTGAAGAAAATTTACCATTATGTTTTATTTCCAGGCTTTTCAACAATGGTAATAGCCATTGCTTGTTGAATTGTTGCTGGGATTGCACTTCCTTTTGCAGTTGTCTTGATACACGAACCAGTTGAAACAGATGCATTTAGCAAAATAAACTTAAAATTCGAAGAAGTTGGGCATTTCCATTGAACTGATGTGAATATCTATTCAGCATTAATAAGTACGTTTGTAAAAATCCATTATTGATGAATCTCGGATATTTTTCATACCCCCTGCCGGCTAATGAGCCTGTGCATAGTTATGCAGTTGGCAGTGTCGAAAGGACTGAACAGAAAAAGGTTCTGGCTGAATTAAAGAAAGAAAAGGTCGACATTCCTATGTATATAGGAAGCGAAGAAGTGCGAACAGGAAATAAACAACCCCTGCGTCCACCTCATGAAACTGGGCATTTATTGGGCTTTTATCATGAAGGCGACGAATCTCATATACATATGGCTATTGAGGCTGCTTTAGCTGCTAAAGAATCTTGGGCTTCTATGAGCTGGGAAAGCCGGGCCAATATTTTCTTGCGTGCTGCAGATCTGATTGCTGGTAAATACCGTTACCACATGAATGGTACAACCATGCTGGGGCAAAGTAAGAACGTTTTTCAGGCAGAGATAGACAGTGCATGTGAACTCATAGATTTCTTGCGTTTTAATGTGCATTTTCTCAGTGATATCTATAAACAACAGCCAATTAGTTCAGGCGGTATGCACAATCGCATGGAGTGGAGACCGCTGGAAGGATTTGTTCTAGCCATTACCCCCTTCAATTTTACCGCTATTGCAGGTAACTTACCAACTTCTGCAGCTATGTGCGGCAACGTTGTTGTTTGGAAGGTAGCGCACTCCCAAATTTTTTCAGCTCAGTTATTCATGCGTATATTAAAAGAAGCTGGCCTGCCTGATGGTGTTATCAACTTGATCTATGTTGATGGCCCTACATTGGGTAAAGTATGTTTTAACCACAGGGATTTTGCTGGAGTTCATTTCACCGGGTCAACCGGGGTATTTAATAGTATGTGGAAAGCTATTGGAGAAAATATTGCCAATTACAAGTCCTATCCAAGAATAGTAGGAGAAACAGGAGGCAAGGATTTCGTCATTGCCCATAAATCAGCAAATGCCAAAGTGTTATCCACTGCATTATTGCGTGGCGCATTTGAATACCAGGGACAGAAATGTTCTGCTGCCTCTAGAGCCTATATTCCCTCCAACCTTGCAGACGAAGTAAAAGACTTACTGGTGCAAGGCATTCAGTCTTTCAAGATAGGTGGGGTAGAAGACTTTGGTAATTTTATCAATGCAGTCATTGATGAAAGGAGCTTTGATAAAATTGCTTCATATATCGATGGAGTAAAAAACAGTAATGATGCAAATATCTTGGTTGGAGGAGAATATGATAAGTCGAAGGGCTACTTTATTCAGCCTACTGTAATTGAAGCTAAAAATCCCAGGTACGCTACAATGTGTGAGGAAATATTTGGTCCCGTATTGACGATCTATGTATATGACGAATCAAAGTTTGAAGAAACTTTGGATCTGGTAGACACCACTTCTCCTTACGCATTAACGGGTTCTATCATTGCACAGGATAGGCATGCAGTTGAATTGGCTACAACAAAACTGAGAAATGCTGCCGGTAACTTCTACATCAATGATAAACCGACCGGTGCTGTAGTAGGCCAACAACCTTTTGGCGGTGCCCGGGCCAGTGGAACAAATGATAAAGCTGGCTCCATGTTAAATCTATATCGTTGGCTTAGCGCCAGGACGATCAAAGAAACATTTGTTCCGGCTACTGATTACCGTTATCCTTTTTTAAGAGGAGAGAGTGAAGGGATATAATTAAAATCACTTTTCCATTAATATTTTAGTTGAATAATAAAAGGCCGTATAAATGCGGCCTTTTATTATTCATTTGCTCTTACCATAAAACGTTTAGATTAAAATATTATTTATTGCCAATGGCCAACCTAGCGGAAATCTTTAATCTATTTTACTAGGTTGGCCTTAATCTATTATTTTAGGATGAGCTCCAAGTAAAAACGGCCTCTTTTTTGTATGTAGAGCGAAAAAATACGTACAATGAAAAAGGTTACTCTAATTTTCAGCATTTTAATGCTGAGCACGGGTGTTTTCGCTCAGATTGTTCCGAAGTTTGGTTTGAAAGCAGGTGTAAATCTTGCCAATTGGTCATTTGCAAATGATGATATTGAAAAAGATTTTAGAACTGGTTTCCACATAGGGGCACTTGCTCATATGCATTTGTCACCACAATGGGCTTTACAACCTGAGGTTCAATATTCTTCTCAAGGTACTAAAACCGATCTGGGCTCACAAGGTTCATATACATGGAAAGCTGATTACATTAACATTCCAGTAATGGTTCAGTATATGTTTGATAATGGCTTCAGGCTGGAAGCAGGTCCTCAGTTAGGTTTTCTTGTGAATGGAGAATTGGAAGATGAGAATGGAAATAAAGATGATATTAGTAATGATTTAAAATCAACAGATGTTGGGCTTGGCTTTGGAGCAAATTATTTAACCTATAGCGGCTTGGGCCTTGGTGTTCGTTATAATTTGGGCTTGACTGACATTAATAAGGAAAGGACAAATGAAACAAAAAACAGGGTGTTGCAATTAAGCCTATTCTATATGTTCGATAGCCATCATAAGGCTAAGTCACGTTAAGAATTAAAATGCAATTGCATAACTTTTGAAAGGGCCATTTTGTAATGGCCCTTTATTTGTTTATGAAGCATATATAAATTCTTAACTTATGAAAAAGACAATTTTAGGTACCCTCGCATTAGCATCAAACATGGTTTTATAACTTCTAATTTTCCTATATAGCCTGAGGTTATGTACAGTATCCAGGGTGCAAAATGACCAAAAACATACTTTTTCAATAATTCAATACAAATAGCTAATCAAGAATAACCCATTGGCATGGTCAAATGCTTAATATCAAACCTGATTATTAAGCATTTGACCTTTTTTATAAAGTATATCTATACAATTCTACCTCGAAAAAGGATTGAATACCTACTTTTATGCAAATTTCTTGGCTTGAAGACTTTATTAAATCATCAACAAATAAACTTAACGATCAAACGGCTAGCCAACCAGGTGTTGGAAAATCATGTTCAATTGCATAATACAGTTATAATTGGTATCCAGCCTCGAGGCATTCGACTGTCCGACCGAATTGTAGCCGAAGTTGGAAACGAGATTAATAATAAAGAAATTCAATATGGGAAATTGGATATTACTTTTTACCGTGATGATATTCGAAAAGAAATTCATTTCCCAAATCAAACGGATATCACTTTCTCTATTGAAGGTAAAAATGTCGTTCTTATAGATGATGTGTTGTACACTGGACGTACCATCAGGGCCGCATTGGATGCCTTAATGGACTTCGGCAGACCTGAAAAAGTAGAACTATTGGTTTTAATAGACCGCCGGTACAGCCGCCAATTACCGATTCAACCGGATTATACGGGCAAAACAATTGACTCCATTGTGTCCCAAAAAGTTAAAGTGTTATGGGGTGAAGAAGGCGGTGACGCCGTAGTGCTTGACTAAAAGTTAAGCATCGATTCCGGTGATGTATTTTATAGTTTATTTCCATTTCCTTTATCTTTGATTTTTAATGGCGCTTTCTACTAGACATCTTCTCGGCATTAAAGACTTAACTGCAGAGGATATTTCCCTGATTTTACAAACGGCTCAACAATTTAAAGAGGTTTTACAAAGACCGATCAAAAAGGTTCCTTCTCTGAGGGATATCACGATTGTCAATTTGTTTTTTGAAAACTCTACCCGGACCCGGATTTCTTTTGAATTGGCTGAAAAAAGGCTTTCAGCAGATACCATCAATTTTACCGCCTCAGGATCATCTGTATCTAAAGGGGAAACGCTCTTAGATACCGTGAATAATATCTTATCCATGAAGGTGGACATGGTGGTAATGCGCCACAGCGCATCCGGTGCACCACATTTTTTGGCGAAACATATACCAGCTGCAATCATTAATGCCGGGGATGGGATTAATGAGCATCCTACACAGGCATTGCTTGATGCGTTGTCTATTATGGAACAATTCGGGACGCTGAAAGGGGTAAGGGTTGCTATCATAGGCGACATTATGCATAGCAGGGTGGCGCAAAGCAATATTTACCTTTTGAAAAAAATGGGAGCAGAGGTGATTGTTTGTGGTCCACCAACCTTAATTCCAAAGTATATGGAAGAGGCTTTCAACGTAAGAGTTGAATATAATCTACAAAAAGCTCTGGAATGGTGTGATGTTGCAAACGTTCTGCGCATTCAACTGGAACGACAAAATCAGGTACTTTTTTCCTCATTACGGGAGTATAACCTGGTATACGGGATCAATAGGAGGCTTTTGGAGAGCCTGCCAAAGAAAATCACGATCATGCATCCTGGGCCGATTAATAGAGGGGTAGAATTAGACAGTGATGTTGCTGACAGTGATCAATCAATCATTTTGCAACAAGTTGAAAATGGTGTTGCAGTAAGAATGGCTGTGCTTTATTTGCTTTCAAACCGTCAATAATCAATTTCATGAAGCGTATTGGCTTATTTCCCGGAACATTTGATCCTTTAACTTTTGGCCACCTGGACATTATTGAACGCGCCCTTCCTCTTTTTGATAAGCTAATTATTGGAATTGGTATTAATTCAAGTAAAGCCCCAATGTTTTCTGCTGAGCAAAGGCTGGAGTGGCTGAATGAAATATTTAAGCTGGAGCCAAAAATTGAAACAGTGATCTATGAAGGACTTACAGTTGATTGCTGCAAAAGAATTGGAGCTAATTATATCGTACGTGGCATTAGATATGTAAATGATTTTGAATACGAAAAGGCAATCGCCGATATGAATCGTAGTCTGGATGGAAATATAGAAACCATTTTTTTGACTTGTTTACCTAAATACACTTCGGTTGCCTCAACATTGGTCAGGGATGTTCTCCGTTACGGGGGTGATGTATCGCAATTTGTTCCTGAGATAGTATTAAAAACTGTGAACGTGTAAGGGCTATTTGGTTTTACCATGTAATACTGAATTCGCAGCCTTTATTACGTCAACAATAGCCGGAAAACTGTTGTCTAAATAGGGAGTAAGTTTGGACAATTTGACCCATTCACATTTTTCTATATCCTCTTCAGTTTGCGGAGTGAGAACTTGTTCCCTGGGAGAAGTCATTAAAAACCAAAAAGACTCTTTCAAAATGAAATTTCCATCTTGGTGGTATGTGTGGTAAGTGGTAGACAATAACTCGCCTAATGTAATATGCCGTAAGCCTGTTTCTTCCTCCACTTCTCTTAATGCACAGTTTTCAATCTTCTCATCTGGATCCAATTTACCTTTAGGTAAATCCCATTTTCCCCTTCTGAAAATTAATAAAACTTCATCTTCCTCCTTTGAATAGACGAAGCCCCCGCCTGCTTTTATAAGAACTAATTCATTTTTAAGTGCACTGAGTAGTTCATCTGGTTTTTTATAAATTAGGATGCCTGCAATAGTTTCAGGTTGTTGCATCATATGAATCATGCTTCTAACGTCCGAAAGATTAGGCTCATGCATGATTACAGTTGCGGGATCATTAGCAAATGCAGCCATTTCTTCTGTAATTTCCGAGGCTAGGTAAAGAGGCTTTGATCCAAAATAAACTTTCTTGTGCATGCGCAAAGTTAACAACCTTCGTACTTTCGCACCATGACTGACGCTATAATTACAGCCGAAAAATTGCTGCAGGCAGATGCAGTAAGATTAAGCCCGGAAAAACCATTTACCTGGGCAAGCGGGTGGAAAAGCCCTATTTATTGTGATAACCGTAAGGTTTTATCACTTCCCTTTATCCGTGATTATATAAAGAGCGAATTATGTAATGTCGCTTTTGAAAAGTTTAGCTCGGCTGATCTTGTTGCTGGCGTAGCTACTGCTGGAATTGCGTGGGGTGCTATGGTGGCCGACCAATTAAAACTGCCATTTATTTATGTTAGGCCTAAACCTAAAGAACATGGCCTGGGCAACCAGATTGAAGGTCAATTTCAACCAGGACAAAAAGCTGTAATCATTGAAGATCTGGTTTCTACGGGTAAAAGTAGTTTGCAGGTAGTGGATGTTTTAAAAGCGGCTGGTGTTGAGGTGATCGGTATGATTTCAATCTTTAATTATCGTTTCAATATCGCTAAAGAAGCATTTGAAAAGGCAGGAGTGGAGCTTATATCATTAACAGATTATCCCGCTTTGCTTCAATTGGCAGAAAAAAGAGGCATCGTACAGCCCGAACAACAGCAGGTTTTGTTAAATTGGAGAAACGATCCGGCAAACTGGACAGGCGTTTCATAAATTCGTAGTCAAATAAATTAATTATGAATAAATTTCTTTTTTCATTGTTTTCAATTTGCCTTTTATCCATTGCTTCTTTCGCCCAAACTAAACCTGTTCAAACGGTTAAACTAAACACTCCAACAGTGCAATGCGAAAGCTGCAAAAAAAGAATTGAAACTTATTTAAAGAGGTACGATGGTATTATGTCCATCAATGTTAATGTAAAAAAGAAAGAAACTACTGTAAAATACATTACAGATCGCATTAATGAAGAAGAAGTGAAAACTGCAATTTCCAATGCAGGATATGATGCAAATGACGTTCCTGCTAATCCTGATTCTTATAAAAAACTTCCGTCATGTTGTAAAAAACCGGAAGATGGAGGAGGAATGCAATAATATATTATATGTTAAATAGATAAAAACCCAGCTCAAAAGGCTGGGTTTTTTATTAGGTTTAAATCAACCTTATGCTTCCCTTGGTAATTTATTGGCTTTGTAATAAATATACCAGCTTTTCCCACTTTTACAGCTCCGTTCGCTTTTACTAATACCTGCCTGTTGGTAATATCATTTAGGTTCAATTGTAAAGCCTTTGCAATTGAAACAGACCCTTTTAATGGCAGTGAGAACTCAGACTTTTTGATGACATCAATTTCCTGCTCCTGTACAAATTTTCCTAAATAAACAGAGTCTACAAAAATATCAATCTCTGCCTCTTTGACACTAACCCCAAAATTGTTGGGGTTGAAATAGGTAACATTAAATCCTAAGTCTGCTTTTTGAAAATCGAGTTTTTTCACCTTGAAACTGTCCAGCTTTCTGAATTCGGGTGATTCCACTTTTCCACATGAAGCAATTAATGAACCAAGCACAAAAAACAATAATAGGAGCTTACAATCTTTCATTTCCAATCTTTTTGCAAAAATCGAATTAATAAACATAAATAAAACTTAATAAAATCTGCGTTCATTAATACTAATATTATTAGTATAACAGGAGTTTTTTCAAACTCTTTTTAAAGCTAATTTATTTAGCAATTTAAAAACATATTTAATCATTGTTATACAGATACTTATACCATTTATAATTGAATTATTATAGTGTAATATAAGCTTAATATTAGTACTTAAACTATTCTTTTCCATAATCAAAACAAAAGTGAATTATGAGGATATTTATATTTGATATACAATTACTTATGAAGAATAAATAATTTTGCATTTTAAGTAATTCTAACAGGCATTAATATTTCAATATGTGGATTCAATAAATCCCCATTTTCGTTAAATAATTACCTTTTCAAAGTATTTGTCAAAAAAGTTTTTGGAAGCTATTGGTGAGGCATTAAATGAATAATCGAAGAATTGAATTTTTGTACAAGAGAACCGAATTATTCAAAGGGCTGCAGACAGAATCTTTAATCCTGGTTAAAGAGATAAGTATTTTCAAGCATTTTGCTTTAACTGACAGAATGACTTATTTTTTAATTCAATGTTGATTGAGAACCTTTTTACTGGCAATACAAAGCCAATAGACACTTATTACTTGATCATTGATTAGAGCCTTCTTTAAAGACCAATTACTCTTGTTTTTAGAAGAGTAAAACATTACAAAATTTAGAAAGGTATTTTTAGCAATTGGCATTCTTGGGTGTCATAGATATGGTTCTCATTTCACAGATTAAAGCGTAGGATTTTATCTTTTAATTACACTTGCTCGATGTGTAAATGTTTCAAGAAAGCAGTCATTTAAACATATAGATAATATGCTTAATTTCAATAGAAGAGTATAGATTGTAACATTAAATACGGAAAAAGGCAAACTAGACTATATATACAAGTAATTAATTATTAGTATTTATTCCTAAAGCAACTTTAGCTCGATCTCATAATTTTTTCTTAAGAGTTCCAGATCATTTACATTATTATTTTAAAGTCTTAACTTTTGCCGCTTTATATATTTCACGTTCCTATTTGAAAACTTAATAACAAGACTGCTTGGCTAATGAGAATACGGGTGATAATTTTATTATTGCTTATACATGCTATTCATACCCTTTTTGCACAAGATTTTTCTAATAAGGGTAAGGATTTCTGGATAGGTTATGGTAACCACGTACGCATGTTTAATGCGGCAGGTCCTAATCAATATGAGAAAATGCAATTATATATAACCTCCGATATTAATACAGTCGGAAAGGTTGAAATTGCAAGTGTTGGGTTTTCTCAGAATTTTACAATTACGGCAAATCAAATAACTACAATAGATATTCCTCGTTCTGCCGCCTTAATGGACCAGGGACTTTATGATCACGGTATACATGTAACAGCTCAAAAGCCGATCGTAGTCTATAGCTTTATTTATGTAAATGCAATATCAGGAGCGACAGTTTGCCTTCCAACAGAAACGCTTGGAAAAGAATACTTTTCAGTTAATTATTCCCAGGCTGCCAATGAACAAAATGCACATTCCTATTTCTTTGTAATTGCTGCTGATGAGGGAACTACAACTGTTGAAATAACTCCTTCCGCAGACACTAAAATAGGCCAGCCTGCAGGAGTCCCTTTTACTGTTGATTTAAAGCAAGGCCAGATTTATCAGGTTTTGGGAAAAACAACTGGCCAAACAGGCGTGGACCTAACAGGGTCAAAAATCCGTTCCATTTCTAATAACACAAGTGGTTGTAAAAAAATTGCAGTTTTCTGCGGTTCAGGAAAAATTAAAATCGGTGCAAACTGCGATCAGACTTCTGACAACCTTTACCAACAAATGTATCCCAAAGCTACTTGGGGTAAAAAGTATATTGCGGTTCCAGGGTTGGGAAACGCTAATAATTACTTTCGGATCTGCAAGTCTGACCCTACTGCAACAGTATGGCTAAACGGGAACCAACTTACAGCATCTAGCTTTATCAATAATTTCTATTACGACTTTTTAACGAAAGAGGTAAGCGTAATTGAATCTGACAAACCCATTTTGGTTGCTCAATATTTTACAACGCAAAATTGTGAGGGCAATCCAAAGCCTGGTGATCCGGACATGATTTACCTGAATCCGGTAGAGCAAACAATTAGCCGGGTTACACTGAATTCTATGCAACCGGTGACAGGTACCAATATTCAGGTTCACTACTTGAATTTTGTTTTAAAAAATAATAAAGAGGCAATCAATTCCTTTAAGGTAGATGGGAGTCCTTTTACAAATTTTAATCCTGTTCCTAATGATAGTAACTACGTTTACGGACGGATGTCTGTAAGCTCCGGTACGCATAATATTGTATGCGATACTGGGTTTAACATCATATCTTATGGTTTTGGCGAGGCTGAATCCTATGGGTACTCAGGTGGTACTAATTTGAAAGATTTATATCAGTTCGTTTCTATTAAAAATCAATATGCCACTGTTGATTTTCCTGCAGGTTGCCGGAATTCTCCTTTTAATTTTTCTATGGTGCTGCCATATAAGCCCACACAATTAGAATGGAAATTTAATGGCCTTTTTCCTGACACCCTAATAATCGCACCGGGTTATGATTCCACATGGATGGTCAACGGACGCCAATTGTACAGGTTCAAAATTGAAAAACCGTATACTATATATGAAATTGGAAGTTATCCAATAAAAATAATAGCTCAGAATCCCACACCTGAAGGCTGTAGTGGTGTGCAGGAAATTGATTACGTTCTTGAAATTTTTGAAAAACCAAAGGCTCAAATCAATACAGAATTTAGCGGATGCTTCCCGGACAGTACTTATTTTACCGATGTTTCAATTCTGGATAGACCTGTAAGCAAGCGCTTATGGAATTTTGGGGATGGTAATATTTCCCAGGTTAAAAGTCCCGTTTATAAATACAAAGCCCCGGGTACATATACGGCATATTATAATTTAATAACTGATATTGGCTGCTTGTCAGATACAGCATCAAAAATTATAGAAGTAAATCCTGCCCCGGTAGCAATGTTTGATTTGCTATCACCTTTTTGCAAGTTGCAGGACATTACCATTTCAGATAGTTCTTCTGTCTCTTCTGGTAGTATTACTGGTTGGCTGTGGAAGATGGGAAATGCAGATTCCTTGGTAAAAAAGGATAATGCTTCTTTCAAATACAGATATAATACAATTGGTGATTATAGGGTGTCGTTAATTGTTGAAAGCGATAAAGGCTGTAAAAGTCAGGAAGTTTCAAGGCAAATCAATGTGGGAGCAGTACCCAATGCAGGCTTCATTACGCCTGGAAATTGCATCAAAGACCCTTTTTCCCAGTTTATAGATTCTTCATCTATTGAGGATAATTCAGAGTCAGCTTTTTCTTACACTTGGAATTTTGGGGATGCCAATGCTGGGAGTGCAAATCCAAACTTTTCAACTCAAAAAAATCCACTGCATAAATATACAGCCACAGGAGAATATTCTGTTTCATTGGTTGTAAATACGCCAAAAGGATGTGCTGATACAATTCAGCAAAAATTTTATATTAATGGAGCCAAGCCTAATGCATCAATTGCATTCAAAAATGGTCTTGAATTCTGTAGTAATAAAAATGTATCTTTTACTAATGAGTCTGGCGTAGATGTGGGTAAATTAATACGATTGGAAGTGTTCTGGGATTATAATTATGATCCAAAAATCAAAACAATCGATTCCTTTCCTTTTCAAAGTAAAACTTACCAATATAACTATCAAGAGTTTTTCTCTCCTGAAATAAAAAGTACAAACATCATGGTGTTTGCTTATTCAGGCCAGAACTGTTTAGATAGCACATCACAAATTATATCTTTAAAAGCTACCCCAAAGCTCGTTTTCGATCCTTTGTCTCCTGTATGTGCAAATGAGGGCCCATTGATGATTACCCAGGCCAGAAATACAAATTCTTTGTCAGGAAATGGCGCCTACTCCGGATTGGGAATTACAACTTCAGGGAAATTTTATCCTGATAAGGTGAAGAGCGGCATCGACTCGATCGCTTATACATTCACAGCAGATAATGGGTGCTCAAATGTTATTAAAAATACGATTGAGGTCTTCCCTGCACCTATGGCAAATGCCGGTCCGGATCTTGACCTTCTTGAAGGAAAGGGCATTTTTTTGCAGGGTAGAGGAATGGGGAGAGAGCTGTCTTATGCTTGGACTCCTGATTTCTATCTGAATAAATCTGATACAGCCCAACCATTTGCTACCCCAGGCAATGATCAATATTATACGCTCACAGTCAAATCACGAGACGGTTGTAAAGATGACGATGTCGTATTTGTAAAAGTGCTAAAAAAACCGTTGATTCCAAATGCATTTTCACCTAATGGAGATGGTATGCATGATCGTTGGGAAATTAAATACCTGGATTCTTATCCTGAAGCTACTGTTGAAGTTTACAATAGGTATGGAGAATTAGTTTATAAATCAATTGGATCCAGCAAACCTTGGGATGGTACATTTAAAGGAAACCCGGTTCCGGTAGGTACATATTATTATCTTGTAAATCCTAAAAGAGGACGCCAGCAAATGAGCGGGTTTGTTGATGTGATCAGGTAACAGAATTACTAATCCGCTATTTATGTGAACAGCCAATTTATGAGAAGAGTTTTACTTATAATTACTGCTTTAATGCTGGCAAATATTATTTGCGCTCAACAGCGGCCGCATTATACCCAGTATATTCTGAATAATTATATTTTAAATCCCGCACTAAGTGGAATAGAGAATTATACAGATGTAAAAATAAGTGCTCGGGATCAATGGGTAGGATTGAATGGTGCCCCTCGAACTACTTACCTGACAATACATGGTCCAATTGGCAAAAAAGACTATAAAACTTCAGCTACTTCATTTAATATTCCTGGTGAAAATCCAAGAGGAAGTGCTTATTGGGAAACTTACACCGCTTCAGAACCCCACCATGGACTAGGAATGAGCATAATAAATGATAAAACAGGCAACTTTAGTCGCTTTACTGCAAATATTTCCTACGCATACCATATTGGCCTTAATCCAAAAACAAATATTTCAGCTGGTTTCTCTACTGGACTCTCTCAAATCTATCGCGATATGTCCAAATCCGATTTCGGTGGTGGTGAACCTTATGATCCTGCACAGGCAAAAGAGTCCGGAATACGCCGCCTGAAACCTGACTTAAATGCTGGATTATGGTTGTACAATAGTGACTATTTCATTGGAGCTTCAGTTCAGCAAGCGATCCCTCAAAAGATTTCTTTTGTTGATAATGCAGTTTATGGAGGAAAGCTGATTCCGCACTATTTCTTATCAGCAGGTTACCGTTTTTTATTGAATGAGGATATCAACATGATTCCTTCTTTTATGTTGAAGTATGTTTCATATACACCCACAAATCCTCAGTTTGATATAAATGTAAAATGGCAGTATAGAGATGTTCTCTGGGCGGGGGGAAGTTATCGGCTAAATGACGGTTATGCAGCATTGCTTGGCTTCAATTTAGGTAATACTTTCAATTTAGGATACGCTTATGATTTTACTAAAACTCCTGTGAATACTGCCAGTAATGGAACCCATGAAATTATACTTGGCTTTCTAATTAACAATAAATATGGAGATACTTGTCCAAGAAATGTTTGGTAATCATAATTTGTAAACCGCTATCCCACTAATTGTCTATCCCAATTTTGTAAAAAGCCAAACGAGTTTTGTTGAGATTATATGCTTATAATTTTATTATTTTTTTCTTCGATACTTGAAGTGTATCATGTTTACATGGTACATTCACAGGCATTATGGGCGCTGTTATAGAAGTTTTTGGCTCAACATCCGTTGTTGTAAGTTCACTGTTGACATCATTTTCTGAATCTACTTGATAATCTTCAGAAACCTCTCCTGGGTTTTCACAACCTGAAGTATCCTGTAGATTGATTTCCAATTTGTTCTGAAGGGTCGCTTCAAGTTTTCTCCAGTTAATATTGTTGTAGTCGACTTTTAAATTTTGTTCAAGATTTTTCCAGTTGATCTTTTTCACTTCAGCCAGGTATTCTCTGTATGCTGTTTTTTTCTCTTTTTCAGTAAGACCATCTGGAATATTATTCTTTAAATTCTTCCATTCGTAAGTGATCAGCACTTCTTTAACAAGTCCAATGGCAGACTTCACCTGCTTCTTTTCAGTATTTGTCAATTGAGCATCTACCTCATTTAAAGCAATAGGGATAATGTTATTTGGTAGGGAAGGAGTTTCTTCAGTAATATTTTGATCAACGGTATGAGGTGTAGTATAATTATGATTTTTATACATTCCCCTTGTAGCATTGACTATGTTTTTAGTCGGAATATTACAATTTTTGAGTTCATTTGCTTTTTCTTCGTTGGAAATAAAATAATATGGATTGGCAAAGTTGCTGAATACAAACGGTTTTCCTTCGTTACTAAAATGTGAAACAGTAAAAAGAGCTTGAAAGAAAAAAGCAATGAGAATGATTGCTAGAAGACCTGCAAAATGAGAAAATCTTATTGATGAGTTCTTGGATGGCAAGCCTGCTATTTTTTCAATTCTTTGAAATAAGGGGCTCTTTCCTGTCGCTGCAAGTGTAAAAACACGGTGTTGAATACTTGCTTTTTCCAATTGTAATAGGGCGGATGCATAACTCACTTTATCATACCCAAACTGCAAAACCATTTGATCACAACTTTCCTCGCGACTTGTTTCTGCCATTCGAACAAAAAGTTTTACAAAAGGATTGAAATACAAAATAGTATAGGCAATACAAATAAGAATGTTCATTAGGTAATCATATCGCCGGATATGAGCTAGTTCATGAAGCAGGACGGCTTCTGCCTGTGGTAATGAAAGGTGGTTAAAGGATGCTATTGGTAAAAGAATGATAGGCTTTATAAAACCAATGGTTACCGGAGAGTGAATAATTTCAGATATAAATAAAGTAACTTCTTTCTTTATACCTAAGAGCTTTGCCGTCTTCTGTACAAACAACCTTTTTTCGAAATCTACTTTCTGAAGTCCTCCAAGCTTTAACTCTTTTAAAGAATACCAGTTTTCATACAACCGGTAAATTGGAAATAATAAAAGAAGCAAGTATGCTATGGAGGCTGAATTTAATATTATAGTCAACCATTCAGAGGATAATTTAATATTGGAACTGCCGATGGCGCTAACAAATAAATGATGATTATAATTCAGGAAATAGAAAATATTGCCAAAAAACAGTAAAAAGCTGACTAAGATACAAGTTATAGAAAGAATATATTTCTTCTGTGGACTTGGATCAATAAAATAATTAATGATCCATAAAAGGCACCATATTAGCCCGGCTTGCCATATGGAATTAAGCGCAGCCCAACCTAAAGCTTGTAAAAAAGCAGAATAGCTGATTACTGGCATATTAATTTTTTTTCAGGTCATCTAAAAGTTTCTGTATTTGTTCTAATTCCTCAGGAGTTGCTTTGTGGTTATCATTCCCCAACGCTTGTAATACTAATTGGGTCGATGAGCCTCCAAATAGGGATTCAATCATTTTACTTAACAGATGCTTCTGTGTATGCTCTTTATTAACTGAGGCCTGGTAAATATGAGTTCTCATAGACTCATCACGTTTCACTAATCCCTTTTCATGCATGATTTGCATGAGCTTTAGTGTTGTAGTATAGCCTATATCTTTTGTATGGCACAGTTCTTCATGTACTTCTCTTACCGTAGCCAAACCTTTATGCCACAAGATTTGAAGTATTTCAAGCTCACTTTCTGTAGGTTTGATATATTTTGGATTGGCCATAAAAAAAGTTTTCATCACGAATATACGACCAATTTCGTATTTCATCCAACAGCACGCTCTGTTAATATTTTTTAACAATACATCCTGTATGCTATACTTTATAATGGAAATACAGAAAAATCATACTTACCTGGACAAATGCTTATAGACTAACGGTATATCACAGAAATAAAATTAAAGTATATAATTTTTTAAGTTCTGTTTTATTGCACGAACGGTAATTTAACTTTATGAAACGGAGTTTTATTATTTATATAAACTTTATGCACAATGTTATGGTATCAGGCAGATGTGGAAGAAATTATTACTAGGCTGGATACAAGCAAAAAAGGACTCTCAGCTAACCAGGCGCAAGCGCGATTGGAACAATACGGTACAAATGAAATCAGGGAAGGCAAAAAGGATACTCCCTTTCAGATTCTTTTAAGGCAGTTTTCAGATTTCATGATCATAATCCTGCTTATTGCAGCAATAATCTCTGGTTTTCTGGGTGAAATAATTGATGCTATTGCCATAATTACAATTGTAATCGTAAATGCCATCATTGGCTTCGTTCAGGAATACCGGGCCGAAAAAGCAATGCAAGCTTTAAAGCAAATGGCTGTTGCAAATGCAAAAGTGTTACGCGATGGTAAACTACAAAATATTGCTTCTGTAGAATTGGTTCCAGGCGATATTGTACTGTTGGATACGGGTGATATAGTCCCGGCCGACTTGAGGTTAATAGAAGCAAATCAATTAAAAATTGAAGAAGCATCTCTTACTGGAGAATCTGTGCCATCTGAAAAAAACATAGCAGCATTACAGCAAGAAAATATTCCCTTAGGAGATAGAATTAATCTTGCTTTCAAAGGAACAAATGTTACTTATGGAAAGGCAAAAGGTATTGTTGTGGCGACTGGCATGAATACAGAATTGGGTCGTATAGCTGAAATGTTGGGTGAAGATCGACTTAAAACTCCTTTGCAAAAACGTTTGACTCAATTAGGTAAACGTTTGGCAGCTATCGTTTTATGTATTTGCCTGGTTGTCTTTCTGTTTGGTTGGCTGAGAGGGGAAGAGCCTGTATTGATGTTGTTGACCTCTATTTCTCTTGCAGTAGCTGCAATTCCTGAGGCCCTTCCTTCCCTGATTTCAATAGCCCTGGCCATTGGGGCAAAACGTATGGTTCAGCAAAATGCGCTGGTTAGAAAACTTCCTGCAGTTGAAACACTAGGCTCTGTTACTTATATCTGTTCTGATAAAACCGGTACCCTTACTGAAAACAAAATGACTGTGGAGGAGATTTATGCAGGTAAAATTGTAGTGAAAAAAGAAGAATTGCATCCTCAGGAATTTACTGAACAGGAAAATTTACTATTCAAATCAGTTGCATTGAATAATGATGTAAAGGTTTCGAAAAGCGGCCAGTTAATTGGTGATCCAACTGAAATGGCTTTATATGAAATAGCAAGACTGAACGGGTTTGATGCTGATCGTACAGAAAATGAAACGCCTAGGATCGCTGAAATTCCTTTCGATTCAGATCGGAAGTGTATGACCACGCTTCATAAAAAAGATAATCGAGTATGGGTAATAACAAAAGGAGCAGTAGATATCCTTCTTAAGAAGCTTGGGAATACTTCAGAAATCGAGAAACAGCAGTTTTTGCATATTTCTGAAAAAATGGCCGCAGATGGCTTGCGTGTTTTAGGGTTTGCACATAAAGAAATAAATGATATTCCTTCTGACTTGATAGCTGAAGAAGTGGAAACGGATTTGAGTTTTATAGGATTTGTTGGAATGATAGACCCGCCACGTGAAGAAGCGAAAAAAGCTGTAGGTGAATGCAAAACAGCAGGAATAATTCCATTAATGATTACAGGGGATCATCCTTTAACGGCAAAGAACATTGCTAAAAGATTGGGAATTATTGATGATGATAATGACGCCATTGCAACAGGCGCAGATCTGGCAAATATCGATTTTAACCGGTATAAAGATATTGTACAACAGGTTCGTGTTTATGCCAGGGTATCACCAGAACAAAAATTAACCATTGTAAAAGCACTTCAGGATAACCAGCAATTTGTAGCGATGACTGGCGATGGAGTAAATGATGCGCCTTCGCTGAAGCGAGCCGATATAGGTGTCGCCATGGGAATTACCGGTACCGATGTTTCAAAAGAAGCGGCAGATCTGATTTTACTGGACGATAACTTTGCCACCATCGTAAAAGCTGTGAAAAGCGGTCGAAGGATATATGACAACATACGCAAGTTTATTAAATATATCATGACCAGTAATTCAGGTGAAATATGGACCATTTTCCTCGCTCCATTTTTGGGTTTACCAGTTCCTCTTTTACCGATACATATTTTATGGATAAACCTGGTGACAGACGGTTTGCCTGGGTTAGCATTGGCTGCAGAACCTGCGGACAAAAGAATAATGCTCCGTCCACCACGTCATCCCAACGAAAGTGTTTTTGCTCACGGCTTAGGGATACATGTCTTATGGGTTGGTCTGCTGATGGGAATTGTAACTTTAGTAACGCAAGCACTGTTTATTCATACAAATAATTGGCAAACTATTGTATTTACGGTTTTATGTTTTAGTCAAATGTCTCATGTTATAGCCATCCGGTCAGAAACAGAATCTTTTTTTAGCCAGGGCTTTCTTTCCAATAAACCTTTGATGGGAGCAGTATTACTTACATTCGTTTTACAGCTTTGTATTATTTATATTCCATTTTTTAATTCAGTTTTCAAAACAACGCCACTGACAGCAACTGAGTTGATTATCAGTATTGCTCTTTCTTTGGTTATCTTTTTTGCAGTCGAAATTGAGAAAATCGTAAAACGGAAAAGAATGCTGGGCGATAACAATAGTGTTTTTTATTGAATAGTTTAAATCGAGATATATGTCCAAAATTCTAACAGTTACTTTTAATCCGGCTATCGATAAAAGCACAACTATTGAATCTTTAGCTCCAGAAAAAAAATTGCGATGCTCCGCACCAAATTTTGAGCCCGGCGGTGGAGGAATCAATGTGGCTAGGGCTATAAAAAAATTGGGTGGTGATGCAAAGGCTATTTTTCCTGCAGGTGGCCATACCGGTATATTTTTAACTGAATTATTAGTAAAGGAAGGAGTTCCGGTTCAGTCTATTAAAGTACAGAGTTTTACTCGGGAAAACTTAATTGTTTTAGATACTTCCAATAATCAACAGTACAGGTTTGGTATGCCTGGTTCTGTAATATTAGAGGAAGAGTGGAAGCAATGTTTGGATTTGATTGAAAAAGAGGAGGATGCAGAGTTTGTCGTGGCAAGCGGTAGTTTACCTCCTGGTGTCCCAACTGACATTTACGCACAAATAGCCGCAACCTGCAAAAAAAAAGGCGCTAAACTAATTGTAGATACTTCAGGTGAAGCCTTGTTGCAAGCTGCAAATGAGGGTGTATTCCTTTTAAAACCTAATTTAGCTGAGTTAAGTTCATTGGTTGGAAAAAAAGAAATTAATGCAGAATTAGTGGACGATGTAGCGAGAGAAATAATTAATAAAGGCCTGTGCGAAATCATTATCGCTTCACTTGGACCTTTAGGCGCTGTTTTAATAACAAAAGATAAAGAAATTCACGCTACTCCGCCTGTGGTAAAAAAAAGGAGTACTGTTGGTGCGGGGGATAGTATGGTTGCAGGAATTGTTTTAAGCTTATCTAAAGGCTGGGACGTGGGACAAGCTCTGCGGTATGGAGTAGCTTGTGGAACAGCCGCAACAATGAACCATGGCACTGAATTATGTCGTCTAAAAGATGCAGATCGGTTGTATAAATTAATTCGGGTGGCCCGGTAGTAATGATAATATTATCAATTTCTTCTTTCTGGTTTCTTGAGTTACAAGACTAGGTAATCTGTTGTTTAAAATAAAAAGCCCTCCGGAATTTTACGGAGGGACTTCTTTTGTTCATCTCACAAAGCAGAATTATTTATAAGAATTTGACTGATTTTTCTATGGCTATTGGTTGATAGACCATGTATACCTATGATTCGCTGCTTTGTTTTATGTTTTTTCTTAAAATTTGTTTTTTTGAAACTACCTGCTTAATTAATTCCTCTTCTCAGATTGTAAACTAAGCATATCACTCCCGTTGACTACATTTTTATGAATGGAATGATGTAAACCTGTTTCGGGTGCTTGAATACCTGTATGAAATATATCTGCCAAAGTTGGTGCAATAACAAGTGACACGATGGACATCAATTTTATGAGAATATTCATAGATGGACCTGAAGTATCTTTAAAAGGATCACCGACAGTATCTCCTGTAACAGAAGCTTTGTGTGGATCAGAGCCTTTGTAAAATTTCTCGCCACTAATGTCTGCTCCTTTTTCAAAGCTTTTTTTGGCATTGTCCCAGGCACCTCCTGCATTATTTTGAAACATACCCATTAAAACACCACTAACAGTAGCTCCTGCTAAGAACCCTCCCAATGCTTCAGGACCCAGCAAAAAGCCAACAATTAAGGGCGAAATGATTGCTATGGCTCCAGGAATCATCATTTTTTTGATGGAAGCTTCGGTTGATATAGCCACGCATTTATCATATTCAGGCTTTCCTTTACCTTCCATAATACCTGGAATTTCCCGGAATTGCCTGCGTACTTCCTCTACCATACTCATTGCGGCTTCACCTACAGCGCGTATAGCTAATGAAGAAAAAATGAATGGAATCATCGCTCCAACAAATAAAGATGCCAATACTTCGGCCTTATATATATCGATATGTTGATAACCTGGCATGGCAACACCTACAAATGCTGCAAAAAGTGCAAGCGCAGTTAAGGCTGCTGAGGCAATTGCAAACCCTTTACCAGTAGCGGCAGTGGTATTTCCAACAGCATCCAGGGTATCGGTTTTTTCGCGAACTTCTTTGGGCAATTCACTCATTTCTGCAATGCCACCAGCATTATCTGCGATGGGTCCAAATGCATCAATGGCCAGTTGCATAGCGGTTGTAGCCATCATGCCTGCAGCAGCTATAGCTACTCCATATAAACCGGCAAAATAATAGGATCCAATAATACCACCGGCCAATACCAAAATCGGTAATAAGGTAGATTCCATACCTACTGCCAAACCTCCAATCACATTGGTAGCGTGACCTGTACCTGATTGACGCACAATGGTCAAAACTGGTCGCCTTCCCATGGCAGTATAAAACTCTGTGATAATACTCATTAAGGTGCCTACAATCAATCCGACAATGATAGACCCGAATACATCATATTTTGAAAATTCAAAACCGCGTAAATTCATTGGAGTGCTAGGCAACAACCATTCCACTAATAAAAAAGAAGCAATGGCCGTCATAATAATAGAACCCCAATTGCCCATATTCAATGCTCTTTGTACAACATTGGTATGCACTCCTGATGCGTCAGATATCCGGACAAAAAAAGTTCCTATAATAGAAAAAATGATTCCTGCACCTGCAATCATCATCGGTAATAAAATGGGAGAGAAGCCGCCAAAAGCATCATTCGCAACGGTTTCTTGCCCCAATACGATAGTAGCCAAAACAGTAGCTACATAAGAGCCAAAGAGGTCAGCTCCCATACCTGCTACGTCCCCAACATTATCCCCAACATTATCAGCTATTGTTGCCGGATTACGAGGATCATCTTCAGGAATACCGGCTTCCACTTTCCCAACAAGATCAGCGCCTACATCAGCAGCTTTGGTATAAATACCGCCGCCAACGCGGGCGAAAAGGGCAATGCTTTCTGCCCCCAATGAAAAGCCAGTGAGTACTTCAATGGCCTTAAACATTTCTGGAGAGTTTACCGGTAAGCCAGCTGCAAAAATATGATATAAGATAATAAACAATCCTCCGAGTCCAAATACGGCAAGTCCCGCTACACCCATTCCCATTACAGAACCGCCCGTAAATGATACTTGGAGAGCCTTGGAAAGAGAAGTTCGTGCAGCATGTGCTGTTCGAACATTGGCTTTGGTGGCAATACGCATGCCGATATAACCTGCTAAAGCGCTGAAAAATGCGCCAATAAGAAATGAAATGGCAATAAACCAGTGGGAGTGAGGGTTACGACTAGCCATGAAAGCCAGAAGAAGTGCAACTACAATTCCGAAATAGGTTAAAATCTTCCATTCTGCACGTAAAAATGCCATTGCTCCATCAGCAATATAGTTACTGATTTCCTTCATTCTGCTGGTGCCAGCATCTTGCTTGCTAACCCAAAAAAACTTCCATACTGTATACAACAAGCCAATAATTCCCATTGCAGGGACAAGATAAACGTATGAATCCATATAAGTTATTCTCCAAAGACATCAAAGATAGGGGTTGAAGTGGATTTTAATAATAATGTTAAAAAGATCATGCCTGTAAAAAATGCTTATCAGAAACAATTGTGCAGATGAAATTGATCAACAATTAATTGAAATTGTATAATCGCCCTTACTTGCCTTGAATTATCATTTCTGCGTATCCTTTGAAGAACGGTAGGGTTACAGAATTGGAAATGTTTTATTTATGCTGTTCATAGGCTATGGCTTTAACTGATTGCTGTAAAAGCCTAAATTCAGGATTTGATAGGGAAGGGGTATGTATCGTCTGCACGGCCTCTATCATCTGTTCCATTGTCCTGATCCCAATAACAGCAGAAGTTACAGCTGGGTGATGCAAAACAAATCGAATAGCTGTTTGAGCACTGTTTCTGTTATTGCCAGAAATAAGTTGAATAGTACTTGCAGCTTTTTTTACTTCTTCAATTGAAAAACTAAGATATTCTTTTGCCGGTTTATCTACCAACAAACCCTGGGCAACACTGCCCCTAGCCAACACACCTATATTGTTTTGTTGAAGCAGTGATAAACAACCATCCTCAGGACGTCGATCCAACAAGCTATATTGCATCATTACACTCACGATATTCGAACGCTTTACATACGCCCGGATAACATTTGGCCTGATAGATGAAATTCCATAAAAGCGAATCTTGCCTTGCTTTTTAAGCAACTCAAATGCTTCTATGGTTTCATCTATCGGATCTTCTATGGTTCCTCCATGTAATTGATACAGATCTATATAATCAGTTTTTAAACGTCGCAGACTGTTATCAATAGACTTTAAAATATATTCTTTTCTTGGATTCCATTCCCAATCACTCCCATCTGCTTTCCATTGATTACCGACTTTTGTAGCAAGGATCACTTTATCACGTTTACCAATAAGGGCTTTACCAATCTTTTCCTCATTGTCTCCTTTGTCATACAAATCGGCAGTATCAAAAAAGTTCACACCCAGTTCTATCGCCTTATGAATAATGTTTTTGCTTTCTTCCTCATTGCCCTTTAATGACATACATCCAAAGCCTATTTCACTTATCTGAAGCGCTGACTTCCCAAGCTGACGGTAATTCATGATCTTCCTTGTTGAAATTTTATTTATTAATTGCTGCCGTTCTATCTGCTTATGCTTCCGAATTAGACAAAATAAATATAATATATTAATCTATGCTTGCTTTCAGAAAATATTTTGCACTAGTTTGCATGTCTCTTGCAAAAAATGAAATCTTTACATCTTATTATGTAAAAAAGCATTCTTAATTATTAATAATCAATATAATACGCATTAAACAGCATGATATAAACCTTGTTAGACAATTAATATTCTCGACTCGTATGCAAGATTTTTAAACGCAATTACATGGTAAAATGTTTTAACGGAAAACTCAAACAACTCATTAATTTTGCAGCTTTTTCAATACAACATCGAGTTAAGTGAGACATGAAGCGAAAGCTAAAACGTAATTATCGTATTGCCCGTTATGTAATTTATAGAGAAACCTTGGTTGATCATGAAGAGCATTTTTGGACATTTATTAGCTCTTTTATTGGAATTGGCCTGATTGGATTATTAAATAGTAAACACTTTACAGTATCCGACAATTTATTCTTGATTGGTTCTTTTGGAGCTTCTTCGGTTTTGGTATTCGGGATTATAAACAGCCCTCTTGCCCAACCAAGAAATCTCATAGGCGGACATGTGATTTCTGCTTTAGTAGGGGTTACCTTACATCGCTTTATCCCTCAGGAGGTATGGTTGTCTTGTGCACTTTCTGTATCTTTTTCCATTGTTCTAATGCAGATTACCAAAACACTACATCCACCAGGAGGAGCAACCGCTTTAATTGCTAACATTGGTTCTATTAAGATTCAACAACTTGGATATTTTTTTGTATTAATGCCGGTTTTGTCTGGAGTACTTATTTTATTATTAGTTGCGGTTGTGTTCAATAATGCTAGCTCGAATAGAAGTTATCCTGCAAATAAAAGTTGGTATAAATTATGGGAGAGAAAATACCGGTAGTTAATGGATAGATCCGGTATTTTCTAATCCATCTCTGCGGCCCATTTGTCTCTTTCATCTGGCGAAAATTTCCATGGCGCAAAATTGTTCTCGACGTTGCTGAACATTGAATTCCACTCCTGGGGAGCATTGCTTTCTTCCATTACCAGGTACCGCTTCAGTTGGTTAATAATGTGCAAAGGATGTATAAGAACGGGGCAAACTTGTACACAAGCCTGGCAGGATGTGCATGCTCTTAATTCCTCTGCAGAAATGTAATGGTGTAATAGCGTTTTACCGTCATCCTGGAAGCTACCATTTTTATCAATATTGCGGCCGATTTCTTCCATCCGGTCACGGGTGTCCATCATGATTTTCCTTGGTGAAAGCAATTTACCCGTTTGGTTGGCTGGACAAGAAGCCGTGCAGCGCCCGCATTCTGTACATGTATAAGCATCGAGGAGGTTTCGCCAGCTTAAATCAAATACGTCTTTAGCACCAAACTTCTTGGGATCTTCTGCCGGGGCTTCGGTTGGTGCTGTTTCTGGCTGCATGGCATATAATACCTCCCTTTGAATTTCTGGCATATTTTGCATCTTTCCTTGAGGTATTAGCCGTGCATAATAAGTATTTGGGAATGCTAAGAGAATATGTAAATGTTTTGAAAATGGAATATAATTAAGGAAAAAAAATACACCGGCAATATGCAGCCACCATGCTGTCCTTTCAATACCAACTAGAACAGAAGGAGAGAAGTTGGTAAAAATTGGTGTGATAAAGCCTGATACAAAAAAATTGGTTGATAAATCAGCATAGTGACTATAATTCATCAGTTGCAACGCTTTGTCTGAAGCATTCATCGTAAGGAACAATGCCATTAGCACGATCTCAAATATCAATATGTAATTGGCATCGCTGCGAGGCCAGCCATTGAGTTCTCTCAAATTAAGCCGGCGAACTTTCAGAATATTTCTGCGAATTAGGAAAATGACACATGATAGTAAAACTAAAAATGCCAGTACCTCAAAAAAGTTAATTACAAAAGAATAAAAACGGCCAAGTGTAGGTGCAAAAAGGCGATGAGTACCGAAAATGCCATCTAGAATAATTTCAAGTATCTCAATGTTTATAATGATGAATCCTGCATATACAGCAAAATGTAATAAGGCAACCAATGGTTTGTCAAACATTCTTTTTTGTCCCAAGGCCATTAATAACACATTTTTCCAACGCTTGGGATGAGGCTCGATTGTCTCATCCCTGCCCAATTTGATGTTGCGCCTGATCAACTTAACTTGCCTGGAAAATAAAAAAATTGCGAAGGTCGCTAGGAAGATGAATAATATTTGTTGGATGATCTGCATTTTCTGTGCTTAGATTTGCTAATTTAAGATAGTAAAACTTGTAGATGAAAACAGAATTGGGAACAAAAAATTGCATTTTAAATGCCGAAGCCATAAAACGAAGGTTGCGCAGAATGGCTATAGAAGTAGCAGAAAGCAATACAGGTGAGACTTCAATAGTGATAGTAGGAATTGCCAGCAATGGCGTTATTGTTGCTAGCAACCTGGTCGATGAACTTAAAAAGATTATAAATGTAGACATTGAGTTTGCCACCATTCATTTAAATAAAAGGCAGCCAATGGATGTTAGGGTAGAAGGTGTCGATGATTTTAATGATAAAATAGTGATCATTGTTGACGATGTAGCTAATAGTGGTCGTACCCTCTTATATGCATTAAAGCCTTTCCTGAACTTTAATCCGAAAAAAATTCAAACACTGGTACTCGTAGAACGAAGTCATAAGATGTTTCCTGTATTCTCAGATTTTGTAGGGCTGTCTTTGTCTACTACATTGCAGGATCATATAACGGTTGAAACCGAAGGAAGTACAATAATTGGAGCCTGGCTCCACTAACTAAAGCACATCCTTAATTCTTTATGTTGGTGAACTCCGCAATTCAGTACCCAGGTACTGAATTGCGGGCATCTAATAGCTTAATAACTTTCCTCTTACTTTTCCATTGGAAAGTACTAGTGCAGGCGCAGGTACTTTAATAATGTTTAAAACAGCTAAAACTGTTCTCACCCCCTTCCGATTAGTTTTTATTTTTGTAAAATCAACATCCGGAGAAAGATACCACTGTCGGTATCTCTGTATATCCATCCGGTTAAAAGTCATATTCCCTTGCTTATCAAAAGCCCTGTTTTCAACGCCACCATATAAGCCTTCAGCTCCGTAACCAATACTTAAATTCAACCAGGAGGGAAGGGCATTTGTTTTTATAAAAGATTTTAAATTGAAACTCAGCCATAAAGTCTGGGCATTGTAATCTTTGAGCAAGCGCTCAGGCAAACGCTCCCCAAATAGTTCATTAGCTCTGGTTTTAAGATCTAAAGGATAAGCTTTCTGATGAGCCAAATACTTAAACTGTATTCTTTGCTCTCCCCATAAAAGCTCTTGTGCCGCAAATAGACTGCTTCCTGTGAAATTTGCTGCAATATCAGGCCAGCTCCAGCCCCATTTGGCTGAGTAGCCATCTAATAATTCAATTACAGTTAAATAACTAAAGCCGCTAAGGCTTCCCAATAAAACAGATTTCTTTGGAGAAAGTCCGGCCCATCTCCATAATGCCGTGGTTGCTCGGCTGGTGTTATAAGCGGTCCATGCATGCCCAACCTTATCCATTTGCAGCCATTCCTTCGAATCATTAAAGGTGTGAAATCCAGTCTTCTCATAACCCTTATACCAGGCTTCATTTAAATAAATTAAGGAACCACCATAACCAGCAATTGAAATTCCACCAATGAACCATTGCCTGGCTTTTAGAGTATTTTCAGGTAAAGTTTGATGATAACTTGAATTTTCGTCAGAAGAATCACTTTTTATTATTATATTTTGAGAAGCTGCCTGGATGCTTAAAAAAGATAAAATGACTAAAAAAAATTGGTTCATGGCGCCAAAATTATATACAGACTTATATTCGCAACAGATTTTTCAAATTCCCTATCTTCAAATCAAACTAAAACCTAAAACCGTAAACATATATGGATGCAGCTATTCAACAAAAGGTAACCACCTGGCTCAACGGTAATTTTGATGAGGACGTAAAGAAACAAATTTTAGAGCTTCAAAAAAGCAATTCAGAAGAATTGGCAGATGCCTTTTATAGAAACCTTGAATTCGGAACTGGTGGACTTCGGGGATTAATGGGTGTTGGAACCAACCGGATGAATAAATATACTGTGGGTATGGCTACACAGGGATTTGCTAATTATATGAAAAATAGCTTCCCTGGAGGAGAAATTAAAGTGGCAATTGCCCATGATAGCCGCAATAACAGCCGCTTTTTTGCAGAAACCACAGCAAAAGTTTTCGCAGCAAATGGTATAAAAGTCTTTTTATTTGAAGATATGCGCCCAACTCCTGAGCTTTCTTTTGCTATTCGTCAATTAGGCTGTCAGGGAGGCGTGGTATGTACTGCTTCACACAATCCTAAGGAATACAATGGCTATAAAGCTTACTGGAATGATGGAGGGCAATTAGTGCCTCCGCATGATAAAAATGTTATTGCTGAGGTTGAAAAAATTGAAAGCGTTGATGAAGTGAAATGGAATGGCAACGACGAAAACATTACTTTGATCGGCAAGGAAATGGATGATGCTTATATTAAAATGGTGAAAAGCCTGAGCGTTTATCCTGAAGTTGTGGCAAAAGAAAAAGATCTAAAAATTGTTTATACCCCAATACATGGAACTGGAATCAAACTGGTCCCTCAGTTAATGAAGGAATTTGGGTTTACGAATTTGCAAATTGTAGAAGAGCAAAGTACGCCTGATGGTAACTTCCCAACAGTAGTTTATCCAAACCCGGAAGAAAGTGAAGCCATGAGCTATGCCCTGAAAAAAGCACAGGAAATAGACGCCGATATTCTTTTGGGCACTGATCCCGATAGTGACCGTGTAGGTATAGGCGTTAAGGATAACCGTGGCAAATGGGTGCTTTTGAATGGTAACCAGACAGCTTTACTTGCATTCAACTATTTAATTGAAAGTCGTAAAGAAAAGGGCATCGCACAGCCCAATGATATGGTAGTAAAGACCATTGTAACTACCGATATGATTGATGTATTTGCAGCTAAAAATGGAGTGGCTTGTTACAATGTTTTAACCGGCTTCAAATGGATAGCCGAATTGATCAAGGAAAAGGAAGGTAAAGAAAACTATATAATTGGCGGCGAAGAAAGTTATGGCTTGCTGATTGGCTCTCATCTGCGCGACAAAGATGCCATTTCCGCAGTTGCCATCTTATGCGAAATGGCTGCTTATGAAAAATCAAAGGGCAGAAGCCTCTTTGAAAAACTGATTCAACTTTATGTTGACTATGGCTTTTATAAAGAGAACCTGATTTCAATTACAAAAAAAGGACGTGATGGTCAGCAGCAAATAGCTGATATGATGGAACGCTTTAGAAATAATCCTCCAACCACTTTAGCAGGCAGCAAGGTTGTTGAGCTGTTGGATTATGAAAAAAGAGTAAAAACAAACCTTTTAACGCATACCCAATCGCCTATTGAGCTGCCAAAATCAAATGTGCTGCAGTTCCTTACTGAAGACGGAAGCAAAATCAGCGCTCGTCCATCTGGTACTGAGCCAAAGATTAAATTCTACTTCAGTGTAAATGCGCCGCTTAATGCTCCTGAGAATTTTGAAAATGTAGAAGCTCAGTTAAAGAATAAAATTGATGTCATTATCAAGGAGATGGAATTAAAATAAACTTTGGTAAACAATTGAAATCTAGTTGTTATTCAAGAGGCTGGCTCTAAAGTAGGAGTCAGCCTCATTTATTTAATTTTCCACCACCTCCCTTCCTTAAAGATGGTATCAATTTGGGAACCTTCATTTTATACCGTACATAGCTTTCTCCAAATTCCTTGACAAGTTTCCGCTCTTCCCAACCAATACCAATAATAGTATAAATAGTAATAATAATATTGGAGATTAAAAGAGATAAGTATGGGAATAATATCCAAAGCCCCCATATAAATAAAAATGTTCCAGCGTAAAGCGGATGTCTTAGATAGGTATGAATGCCGGTGATCATCAACTCACTCGAAGCTTTTTCTTCTATGTAAAGACTTTTCAGTCCACTTAATTGAACAAAATACTTCTTTATGCAGATAAACATAACAGTTAATCCACCTAATCCCATTATGCTACCTATTATATAATAAATAGTGGTCCTGGTTAAAAGCAGATAAGAGTGCATCCGGGTTAAATAATATAAGAGGGATACCAGGCCTATGAAAGCAAAAAGCGAATAATAGAGTCTATAATATTTAAAATGCTCTTTTAATATGGAACCAGCCATCTTTTTTGCCCTGGAACTGGCAAGTATGCTATGAATAGCACAATAGCCCATCCATAAAATTGCCAGAATTGCGTGCTCTTTTACCACAATCAGTTTTATTGTTTGATGTTCTGGAATTGCTAATTTATTAATTTCAAATATGCTACCAAAACTAACATTGATTGGCAAGTTTGTTGTGACACTATATTTGCGCCATGAGAAATTATGATGACACATACCGGCATAAAGGACTGCGCAGGAAGCTGGTAGAAATAATAAGGGAAAAAGGTATTTCTAGCGAAAAAGTATTAGCCGCAATCGAAAATGTTCCAAGACACTTTTTTTTAGATTCTGCTTTTGATGAGGTTGCTTACGAAGATCGGGCCTTTCCAATTGGCGTAGGCCAAACAATTTCACAACCATATACTGTTGCTTACCAAACTCAGCTTCTGGAATTGAAACCTTTTGACAAAGTACTTGAAATTGGTACAGGCAGTGCTTACCAGGCGTGCGTTTTAGGCGAAATGGGTGTTCAGGTATTTACAATTGAAAGGCAGAAAAAACTTTTTGACCAGAATAAAAGATTCTCTTACTTAAGAAAGTATCCGAATATTAAACTCTTTTATGGAGACGGTTACGAAGGCTTGCCAACATACGCGCCATTTGACAAAGTATTAATTACAGCTGCCGCTCCATTTATTCCTCAAAAATTGTTGGAGCAACTAAAACCTGGCGGTATGATGGTCATTCCTGTTGGAACAGGTGATTACCAGGTGATGAAAAGGATTAAAAAGCAACCTGATGGCAGCTTTGTAGAGGAAAATTTTGATCTCTTTAGCTTTGTACCCATGCTGGGAGGAAAGAACGATTAATGAGCTTCTTTAATTTTAAAAGAGGGTACAAACAAACATTATTCTTATCTTAGAAAAGTTCTTTTATTTCAATCCTAAACTAAAATCTCATCTTCAAAACGGAATATTGACTATGCAGTTTTGAAGATGAGAGTTTTTTGCTTATGCGCATCCTACCATTTGTAACTTCTACCATCATTACCATTGCTTTAATTTTTTTCTTGAATAATAAATGGGGTTCAGTTCCGCCATTAGGAAAGTTTTTAAGCCCTCAACATGGATTTTGGCAAAACGCTGAAGCCTGTGATTACGATTTTAGCGAAAATCTTGCCTTAAGGGGCTTAAAAGGCAAAGCGAACGTTTATTTTGACCAACGCTTGGTTCCGCATGTTTTTGCAGAACAAGACGTTGATGCCTATTTTATACAGGGATACTTACATGCTAAGTTTCGCTTATGGCAAATGGAGTTTCAAACGATGGCCGCAGCAGGCAGGATCAGCGAAATTTTAGGTAAGGACGAACGCTTTATCCATTTCGACCGGGAACAAAGAAGGCTTGGAATGACTTATGCCGCAGAAAATGCATTAAAAGAAATGGGAAAAGATAAAGCTTCCAAACAATTTTTTGATGCCTATTCCTCTGGGGTTAATGCCTATATCTCTTCACTTTCAGAAAAAGAATTGCCAATTGAATATAAATTATTGGATTATAGGCCTGAACTATGGAGTAATAAAAAGATTGCACTTTTCTTAAAACAAATGAGCAAAACATTAGCGGGTTTTGACCGGGATTTCGAATTTACAAACCTGCATACTGTATTTACAGAGCAGGAAATGCGTATTCTTTTTCCTTCAATTGATGATTCCTTAAAACCAATAATCCCAAAAGGAACTGCCTTTGCTCCACCTTCCATTGTTCCTGTAAAACCATCTTCTGTAGACTCTTTATACCTGAATAACGATACTACCGTGAAGGCTAAAGAAATCTTCAAACCTGACAGAAAGAATGGAAGCAACAGTTGGGCAGTGAGTGGCCAAAAAACAAAAAGTGGTGCGCCTATCTTTTGTAACGACCCACATCTTGATCTGACTTTACCTTCTATATGGTATGAGATGCAGTTGACAACCCCTACCATGAATGTTTATGGAGCTACATTTCCAGGTTCACCAAGCGTGATAATTGGCTTTAACGACAGCATTGCATTCGGCTTTACAAACGCCCAGCGGGATGTAAAAGACTATTACCGTGTCCGCTTTAAAGATGATTCTAAAAAAGAATATTGGTTCGACAGCAGTTGGAAGGCTGCTGATTTAAGGGTTGAAGAGATAAAGATTAAGGGAGAGGCCTCCTATTTTGACACGGTGGCTTATACAGTATTTGGTCCCGTTATGTTTGATGAAAGTTTTGGAACAGATATTTCAGCAAAAAATTCCATAGCGCTACGCTGGAGTGCTCATGACCCTTCCAATGAAGGTGCCATGTGGTTTAAACTAAATAGAGCACAAAACTATTCCGACTTTTTAACAGCCATAAAATCTTTTAATTGCCCAGGACAGAATATAACTTTTGCTTCCAAAAGTGGCGACATTTCCATATGGCAGCAAGGAAAATTCCCCGCACGATGGGGACGCCAGGGTTTATACATAATGCCTGGAGAGGATTCTTCCTATATGTGGCAGGGCTATATCCCTCAATCAGAAAACCCACATGTCCTGAATCCGGTTGAAGGCTTTGTCCAAAGTGCCAATCAGCGGCCTGTGGATTCCCTTTACCCATACTTTATTCCTGGAAATTATCTTACCCCTCGTGGAATAACCTTATTTAATAAATTAAGTCAAATGCAGCAGGTGACTCCTCGAATGATGATGATCCTCCAAAATGACTGTTACAGCAGCCTGGCCTCAGAAGCAGTACCTATGTTACTGAAGAACGTGGATCGTACCAACTTGAGTCAATTCGAAAAGATTAACTTGAATGAAATTGCTAAATGGAATTACATTGCTGCGCCGGATTCAAAAGCTGCAACAATTTATCAGACTTGGATGGACAGTTTAAAAGCTGTGATCTGGAACGATGAATGGAAGCAATTTAAAGAGCCGGTAGTTACTCCTGATGAAAATACAATGATTGAAATATTATTGCGCGATTCTGCGTCAAAGTATATTGACGATGTGAGTACTCCATACAAAGAAACCTTGGAATTACAAGTTACCAAAGCCTTTAAATTAGCGATGAAGGAACTAAATATGGAGAAAAACACAACAGACCTCGTTTGGTGGAAACATAAAAATCCAACAATTTATCACTTACTGAAAAGTTCATTGATGCCTTTTGCACGTACAGGTATCAAAGTTGGTGGCTGGAACAATACGCTGAATGCAGTAACCAGTACACATGGCCCCAGTTGGCGAATGATTGTTCACTTGACTTCACCTACAGAAGCTTATGGCATTTATCCTGGCGGACAAAGTGGCAACCCAGGAAGTAAGTATTATGATAATTTTGTTAGTAATTGGGCGGCAGGAAAATATTATCCGCTTTGGATAATGAAAGAAAGTGAAAAATCTGATGAGCGCATTAAGTTTATTATTAAATTTTCAAACATTTAATACAATATCAGGGCGTTCATTTAAATAATACACACACCAAACTATTAAATGTAAATGAAAATATTAGTTTCTATTCTTTTAACTGCATTACTAAGTTTTATTGCCGGCATTTATTTCCCTTGGTGGAGTATAGCCGTTGTTGCATTTCTTGTTGCAATCCTTATCAGGCAACCCATTGTGCATAGTTTTTTATCAGGATTTCTTGGAATATTTATATTATGGACGGTTTTGGCTTTATGGATTGATGTGAAAAATAATAGCATCTTATCTCAAAAAATCGCACAACTTTTTTCTCTGAGTTCTCCTTTTTTATTAATAATTGCTACTGCCTTTATCGGGGCTTTGGTTGGAGGTTTCGCTGCAATGAGCGGAAGTTCTTTAACAATAAAAAGTAAACAAACGGTTTAAAACAAGACACTTATATAATTACCTTTGAGCCTCCTTAAATATTAAAAATAAATTTCTTGGATCATGGCATTTGCTTCATCAACTGTGCAACCAACAAATAATGTATCTAAACCCGCAATTGGATTAACCGATAATGTAGCTGTAGCTTCTGTTTTGAGTGCTGTTCTTTTATCATTATATGCCGGGCAAAAAAGCCGCAAGCAGTTAAGGAAACTAAAACGTAAAATGACTTGGTTGTTAATAAAGCAAAAACTAAGTTCTTTGTTTTCAAATGTTTCTGACAGACAATTAATCATCTACATTCTTATTGGTATCATTACACTGGTACTTTTATTTACATATCCACTTGCTGCTCTTGTTTTGGCAATTATTGCTTTAATATTATTGCTTACTGGAACAATTTAGGTAATTCATTCTGCTTTATATTTTGCTAACCAGTATAAGGCTAATATGATATACCACGCAACGGATGACAGCGTGCATAATGCTGATTTTTGAATGCGAACTTTTTATTTATCTTAAAATTTAAATATATATAGACTAAAAACGTGTAAATGATGAAAAAACTTTTGTTTTGTTTTGGATTGATTAGTCTCTTTACTGGTTGCTTGAAGAACACTGGTTCAGAACAAAAATGTACTTATGATCCGTGTGGTGCTAAAGCGCCTTCTAGTGAAATTCAGGCGTTGAAAGATACATTAGCCAATCATGGAATTACCGCGACTGAACATTGCAGTGGATTGTTTTACGCTATCGAAGAACAAGGAACAGGTGTTGCTCCGACTGCTTGTTCTATTGTTACTGTAAAATACAAAGGAACTCTTCCAAATGGAACTGTTTTTGATCAGACAGCAACAGATAAAACTTATACGAACTATTTGTCCAGTCTAATTAGAGGTTGGATAAATGGAATTCCTTTAATTAAAACAGGCGGAAAAATTCATCTCTATATTCCGCCATCATTAGGATATGGTAACCAGCAAGCAGGAACTATTCCAGCTAATTCAATTCTATTTTTTGATGTGGAACTGGTTGCTGTTCAATAATTCATATTACATTACGATGGTTGGGCACAAGCAGTATAATCCGCTTGTGCCTTTCTTTTTAAACAGTAGTTTAATTTTGTAAAAACTTAATCTTTTGGCACACGAAGCAATATCTGTATTTGATATATTTAAAATTGGTGTAGGGCCTTCAAGTTCTCATACACTGGGTCCCTGGAGGGCAGCATTACGTTTTTTAGACACCCTGAAAAAAAGGGGGCCATTATCTAATATTTTAGAAGTTCAGGTTTTATTATATGGATCATTAGCCAAAACTGGTATAGGACACGGAACGGATATTGCTGTGCAATTAGGTCTGAGTGGAGATGATCCTGTTACATTCAATGTAGACCAGATTACACCAAAGATCAGCCAGATAAGATCCCAAAGAAAACTCTTGCTGGATGGACAGGAAATAGATTTTGATCCCGCTATCGATATTCAATTTTTATATACAGAGTCGCTTCCTTTCCATCCTAATGCATTGACTTTTTTAGCAAAGTTCAAGAATGAAGAAACCCTTGCTGAAACCTATTATTCTATAGGTGGTGGATTTGTCATCAAAGAAGGAGAGGAGCGGACGAAGTCTTCAGTTTCACTTCCTTTTCCTATCAACACGGCTTCAGATTTATTGCATTGGTGTATTAAAACAGGTCTCTCAATTAGTGAGGTAGTCATGGAAAATGAGACAGCCTGGAGAAATGAAAAAGAAACAAAAGATGGATTGCTGAATATCGCCAGGATACTGAAGGAATGTACTTACCGAGGCTGTCATACAGAAGGCGTTTTACCTGGCGGGTTAAACGTTAAAAGGAGAGCAGCTGGACTTAATAAAAAATTGCTGAAAAATAAAAAGTACAACAACATTGAAGAATGGTTGACTGCAATAGGGCAGGGAGGCAATTCTTTCCAATATATTTTGGATTGGGTAAGCTGTTTTGCACTGGCTGTAAACGAAGAAAATGCTTCATTTGGAAGAGTTGTGACGGCTCCAACAAATGGTGCCGCGGGTGTGATCCCGGCAGTCTTGCTCTATTATTTGATCTTTCATGAAAACGTTACTGATGATAAAGTGATCCAGTTTCTACTCACAGCCTCTGAAATCGGAAGTATTTTTAAAAAAGGCGCTACTATTTCCGCTGCTATGGGGGGATGCCAGGCAGAAATTGGTGTTTCGTCTTCAATGGCCGCAGCGGCATTAACAGAGGTTTTAGGAGGAACGCAGCGGCAGGCTTTAATGGCTGCAGAAATTGCCATGGAACATCATTTGGGAATGACTTGTGATCCCATTGCCGGTTTGGTACAAATACCTTGCATTGAAAGAAATACCATGGGAGCAATAAAAGCGATTACAGCTTCGCAATTGGCGCTGCAAAGTGCTCCGGATTATGCAAAGGTTTCTTTGGACGCAGTGGTTGAAACCATGTGGGAAACAGCCTTGGACATGAATAGCAAGTATAAAGAAACTTCTGAAGGTGGCCTGGCTATTAACATACCTCTTGGACTTAGCGAATGCTAATAAAAAAGCTGGCATTTGCCAGCTCTTTATCAAAACAAGTCTTAAATTCTCCTGGTTACAGGCTTAGATAATGTAATTGTATATACCTAACAAGGATGAAATATCTGCATGCTCTAAATTCTGAGCATCAGCAACAGCTTTGTATGTAATATGACCATCGTGTGTATTAACACCTTTTAATAAGGCCTCATTTTCTGTAACTGCTTGCTTGAATCCCTTATTAGCAATTTGTAAAGCATAAGGAACCGTGACATTCGTTAAAGCTATTGTTGAGGTGCGCGGTACAGCGCCTGGCATGTTGGCCACAGCATAATGCACAACATCATGTTTGACATAAATAGGATCACTATGAAATGTGAAGTGATCTGCAGTTTCGATACTTCCTCCTTGGTCAATGGCAATATCTACTACAACAGAACCTGGCTCCATCGATTTGATCATCTCTTCAGTTACGAGCTTTGGAGCTTTGGCGCCAGGAATTAATACGGAACTGATCAGAAGATCCGATTCCTTTACTGCCCTAGCGATATTGTAAGGATTTGATATTAGTGTAGATACCTGGTTGCCAAAAATATCATCCAACTCACGCAGGCGATCTGGATTTAAGTCTATGATAGTTACATCAGCTCCTAAACCAACAGCAATTTTAGCTGCATTGGTACCGGCAACACCTCCACCAATAATGGTTACTCTGCCACGTTTTACACCAGGGACTCCACCTAAGAGGATACCTTTCCCTCCATCTGGTTTTTGTAGATATTGTGCACCTACCTGGGTGGACATTCTACCCGCTACTTCACTCATTGGAGTCAGAAGCGGTAAACTGCCGTTTGGTAATTGAACAGTTTCATAAGCTATTGCAGTCACCCGTTTATTGATCAGCTCTTGAGTGATTTCAGGCTCAGCTGCTAAGTGTAGATAGGTAAATAAAATAAGGTCTTCACGGAAAAAGGGAAGTTCTCTTTTTAAAGGTTCCTTTACCTTCATGACCATATCCATCGACCACGCTTCATCTGCAGTCTCTACTATACTAGCTCCTGCCTGCACGTATTCTTCATCCCTAAAGCTTGATCCTAATCCCGCGCCTTTTTGTATAAAAACTTCATGCCCCGCACGTACAAGGGAATAAGCTCCCGCTGGCGTCATCGCCACGCGAGTTTCATCTTTTTTGATTTCTGTAGGTACACCAATACGCATATAATATTACACTTTTATGTATTTCAACTACTAATCGAAAATAAGCAAATACTTGAAACTATTGTATCCTTTTGAAAGCACTTCCTAAATATCCAGCCAAATCTCCGGCAATTAATGCTTCCATTGAATTGTTTTCCGCAGCAATATCACCCGCAAGACCATGAAGATAAACTCCTAATAACGCTGCATCAACAGGTTCATAGCCTTGACCGACTAATGATGTCAGTATCCCTGTAAGTACATCTCCGGTACCACCTGTTGCCATACCGGCATTTCCCGTATTATTAAAATAGGAGATGCCAGTGGGCATAGCCATAAAAGTGTGATGCCCCTTCAAAATAATAATAATATTCAGTTCCTTGGCCTTTTCTTTTGCAAGTTGAATTCTATCAAAATCATTGGATGAAACGCCAAAAAGACGCTCAAATTCTTTAGGGTGAGGAGTCAGTATGGAATAGGGAGGAAGTTTAAATAGAATTTCTTTGTGCAAAGACAAACAGTTAAGCGCATCCGCATCAACAATAATTGGTTTTTTCATGCTCTTCACCAGGTTAACTACGGCTTTTTGAGTCTTGGGATCTGTACCCAAACCTGGTCCAATACCAATAGCTGAAAACCTTTCAAGATCAGGAGGTAAATTGTCTATTAGCCCTATGTCTTCGCCAGTCATTGCCATAGCTTCTGGTACCGAAGTTTGAAGAATCTGGTATCCGCACTGGGGAATGAAAACGGTGACCAACCCGGCCCCGGATCTTAAAGATGATTTGGCTGCCAAAACTACAGCACCAATTTTACCATAACTTCCCCCAATTAAAAGCGTATGACCAAAAGTTCCCTTGTGCGCAAACTCCTGGCGTGGTTTATAAATTCCTTTGATATGCAGTAAATCGAGGAGCTGAAAATCAGTCGGTTCTTCAAAACCAGGATGTAAACCAATATCTAAAACCTGGACGTTCCCAACATAATCTTGACTTTCTGGTAGTAAGAAGGATAATTTATGAATTTGAAATGTTAGTGTGATGTCCGCTTTAACGATTGTATTTCCAACCGAAGATTGATCAATATACAATCCGGAAGGGACATCAATGGAAATTACTGTCGCAGGGGAATGATTAACATGGAATACAAGCGCTGCACTTAAACCCTCTAATGGCTTATTCAGGCCTGAGCCAAATAATGCGTCAATAACAATATCACCAGTCCCGATATGAGGAAACATGTCAGGGCTCTGGATAAAATGAATATCAATAGGCAATTCGTGTAAGCGCCGTAAATTAGTTTGAAAATCATCAGAACCTAATCGCCCAAACTCTAGGATGTAAACAACTACCCTTTTCCCTTTTTCCTTCAACAAACGGGCAATGGCGAGACCATCCCCGCCATTATTACCTTTACCACAGAAAATAATAAACTGCTTATTTGACCAGTTTTGTGCAAGAATCCATAGAACGCATTTCTGAGCAGCCCGTTCCATCAGGTCAACAGATAAAATAGGCTCATGGGCTATTGTATATTGATCCCATTCTTTAATCTGGTAAGCATTATAGATTTTCACGTTTCATCGCGATTGAAAAGCTTATTCCTTCCCTTCACTGCCTCCATTATCTTCTAAAACCTGTACACCACTTTCTCCATAATCACCAAACAAGTTATACATTTTTCGAGCAGTTGTATAAATACTGCTTTTATATTTATTCCCCAATATGATAATAGTGGCTTTTTCATCTATGAGCCGGGCAAAGGCAGAATTAAAACCATGCCAGCGCCCATGATGGTATACTAATTTTTTACCACTGGGAAGAATCAATAGGCGCCAACCTAAACCATAATTGTGCTGAGATGGACTTTCATTACTATAAGGTGTAAATGCAGAATCCAACAGTGCTTTATTCACAAGAAAATTGGTATATAATGCCTGGTCCCATTTGAGCAGATCCCTTGGAGTAGAGTAAACATTTTTATCACCGTAGGGGCCATCAGTATAATCAAGTTGCCATAATCCGCTACCTGCATTATAAGAAGGCGTAATACGTAGGGAATCATTCATTGTACACACAAACGTATTATTCATTTCAAGCGGCTCAAAAATGTTTGTCTTCATATAAACAGGGAAAGGTACCCCGCTTAGTTTTTCAATAATTAAAGCCAATAGAACATAATTTGTATTGCAATATTGAAACCTTGTGTTAGGATTAAAAGCCTTTGGTGGCCTTAGGGTCATTAAAGTATTTAGAACGTCCCCATTCGTTAAGAATGCCTTTCTGTCCCAATGATTGGGTTCAAGGTAATACATATAGTTGGGCAACCCACTTCTGTGGCTGAGCAACATTTTTACAGTTACACCCGGGTAAGGAAATCCTGGAAAAAAAACTCCCAACGAATCATTAAGCTGCAATTTCCCCTCCTGAATGAGTTTTAAAATAGCTATAGCAGTAAATGTCTTACTTGTTGATGCAATTTGAAGAGGGGTCTCTGCAGTTAAACCTTCTTTTGTTTTAATATCTTTATAACCAACATATTTCTCATAAACAATAGTTCCGTTTTTCGCCACAAGTATACTCCCGTTGAAGTCAGATCTTAATAAAGAATGATTAAGAAAATTTTCTATAGCATGTTGATATTTCTGCTTTTCTAAATTACTCAAACTAGCCATAGCAGCCACGTGCATGGAATCTTTAGGGGCTATATGAAGTTTATCTTTTTGAGATTTACAACCCAACAGGCACACAAATAATCCAACAATAAAAAAAATGACTCTCAAAACAATATTTTTTTGCAAATGTAGAGGCGGAAAATTAAAAGACTTACTTATCTAATACAAAAAGAATCCCAAAATAATTTATCCGTTAAATAATTCATCATAAATACATGTGTTATTTAAAGATTTTTAAACAAAAACGAATAACACAAAATATTATTTCAATAAACTGACAATTGTCAATAATTAACTTTAGTCATTTTTCGGCTGATTTATAGATATTTGCACCATGGAAACTCCCAAAACAAGCTACCCCAAAGAAAAAATCAAAATATTATTACTGGAAAACATTAGTGATGCAGCAGTTAAAAAGTTTGTTGATAGTGGATATGCTTCCGTTGAAAAGCTGACAAAAGCATTGCCCGAAGATGAACTGATTCAAAAAATTAAAGACGTTCATATTATAGGTATCCGCTCTAAAACAAATATCACTAAACCAGTTTTGGAGGCAGCTTCAAAATTACAGGCAATTGGTTGCTTTTGTATCGGTACTAATCAGGTAGACTTGCAGTCTGCTACCGATCATGGTGTTGCTGTTTTTAATGCACCTTATTCTAATACACGTTCAGTTGCAGAACTTGTTATTGCATCTTCCATTCTTTTGATTAGAAGAATTTTAGATAAAAATTTAGCCGCTCATAAAGGTGGATGGTCAAAAGATGCTTCAGGCAGTCATGAATTACGTGGAAAGACCCTTGGTATAATTGGCTATGGCAATATTGGCGCTCAAGTGAGTATCCTGGCCGAAGCTATGGGTATGAAGGTCATTTTCTACGATGTTGAAACTAAATTGCCTTTAGGTAATGCTAGAGATACCAAAAGCATGAAAGATTTATTAAGCCAGGCCGATGTTGTGACCTTACACGTTCCGGAAACTGCGCAAACAAAAAATCTTATCAATAAGAATAATCTAAAATATTTCAAAAAAGGCGCAATTATTATCAACTATGCAAGGGGAGAGGTGATGGACCTCGATGCATTGAAAAAAGCTATTGAAGCCGGACAAATAAGTGGCGCTGCTGTTGACGTGTTCCCGGTTGAACCTGAAAAAAATGGGGATCCTTTTATTACACCATTACAAGGTTTGCCCAATGTGTTGTTAACACCTCACATCGGGGGCTCTACGGAAGAAGCACAACATAATATAGGCGATGATGTGAGCAATAAGCTGTTGAACTTTTTAGAAAAAGGTATTAGCTGGGGCTCTCATACCGTTCCAGCCTTGTCTTTGCCTCCACAAGAAGGTGCACATCGAATTCTGCACGTTCATAAAAATGTTCCTGGCGTTTTGTCTCAGATAAATGGCCAATTGTCAAATAATAATATTAATATCTTGGGACAATACCTGAAAACAAATGACCGTATTGGTTATGTAGTTCTGGATGTCGATAAGGAACTTTCTAGCCAGGCTGCTGAACTTTTAAAACAAGTTCCGAATACGATTAAAGTGAGAGTGCTTTATTGAAAATAAAGTTTTTGAAAAATAGAATAAGAGCTCCGTTAATTGCGGGGCTCTTATTTTTTAATCAGTATATGGCCTTGTGCATTTTAAATAGCCAATTATAGTCAAGACCAATAAGCTGAATAATTATGTGAATAATCCATCTCAGGAATAAAATACATTAATGTCGCATAATTTATATTATGTTAAATAGTGTTTAAAAGAAAAAGCCGGAATTTATCCGGCTCTTCTATTATTAAATTCCAAACTCTTTCACTTTGTCTTCGTAAGATTTAGCCTTATCAAACTGCTTCTTCATGTTATAGTAATCAATGAGAACGTTGGACACAAATTTAAGGTTACCTTTTTCGTAAGCCTTTAGATCCTTTTTTCCTGTGTAACCAGTAAAGGATGTTTCAGCGTAAGGAACTAATTTATCCCAGGTTTTATTTACTGAAGCTGCCAGGTCTTTCCTTTTCTTAACTGCATCTGGTGTTGCTCCTTTAATGGCTCTGGACTGGTCTTCAAGTTTGTAAACCTGCTCAGAGAGATAACGAACCATTAAAAGATTGGCATCAGGTGTACTATTTGCCTTAACCGCATTTGCTATCGCTACTTCTACCATTGGATCATACGTTGCCGCATCAGCTGGTTTTTTATCACCCGCATAAACGTAGTTGAAAAGTTCAACAGCATAGTTATAGTTTAGGTAATAATTTGTTGGATTAGCTTTTGTCAGCTCCTGGTATTTCGCAAACAGCTTTGCTTTGTCTTCACGCACTGGTGATAATTCGGCTTCAAACCAGTAATCGCTTTCTGGGTAAAGCTCACGGCCAAGAGCTAGATATTTCGCCTTGTTAGCTTCATCGCCTTTCTTTATATAATAATCAACCAAAAGCTGGTAGATTTCAATGTAGTTCTCTCCCTTTATCTTTTTATCAGCCAAACGTTGATAATAAACCATAGCAGAATCTTCCATCTTTGCTTTAGAAGCAGTTGCTGCAATATTTAAATGCAAGGCGGTATCAAATGCAGGAATATTGATTCCGGTATAAGTAAATCCTTTTTGAGAAATATACTCTTCTACTGCCAAAACATTCTTGAAGTTGTTAAATGAACCCGCAAAATTGTTAGCATTATAGTCTTTAACAGCTTGAGTGTAATATCCTTCATATAATTGGAACATCCGGACGTTTTGATCTAATGTCCCCATTACATTCTTGGGATCCAATTCATAATACTTCTTAAAAGCATTGAAAGCTTCACCCTTGTAGTCCATGTCCGTTTTGGTCGAATCCATGCCAAGATTAGTATATACTATTCCTTTATAAAACCAGGCATTGGCATTTTTCTGGCCTTTAGGATCTGCCAAAATCTTGTCGATTTCTTTTTTAGCTTCATCATACTTCTTACTGTCGATCTTTTCTTTTACGGCATCAAGTTTTTGGGCAAACATGGTAGCACTGCTGGCAACCAGTATTGCAGAGAGAATTAATTTCCGCATTGCTGTTTTTTTAATTTTGAATTTTTGTTATGATGGAACACCGTCCTCTTGTGGAGATGAGTCTTCGCTTAGATTCGTTGCTTCATCGTTGGTCGTTTTTTCATTTTCTATTAATTCAGCACTCTCCTCCTCATCTACATGTATCTGCGTAATGGCGGCAATTTCATCACCTTCATCAATTCTGATAAGTTTAACACCCTGGGTTGCTCTTCCCAATTCACTAATATTGGCAACATTCATCCTGATCGTCACTCCACTCCTGCACGTAATAATAAGATCTTCTTTTTCTGCAACATCAAGAATACCAACTAGGCTACCTGTTTTAGCAGTAACAGATATAGTTTTCACACCTTTCCCACCTCTGTTGGTCGTGCGGTACTCATCAACAGCTGTACGTTTTCCATACCCTTTTTCGCTTACAACCAGTACTGTTCTGTCAGGTGTGGATGGATTAACACAAATCATACCAACAACCTCATCTTCTTCATTATCAACTTCAATACCAGTTACTCCGATCGCTCCTCTACCGGTTGAACGTACTTTACTCTCTGGGAATCGGATCGCTCTACCACTTTTAACAGCCAACATAATTTCGCAATTTCCATCTGTCAACCGGGCTTCTAATAATTGATCCCCTTCAACAATGGTTATTGCATTGACACCCGTCTGACGGGGGCGGCTAAAGTCAGCAAGATCCGTTTTCTTAATGATACCTTTCTTGGTACATAATACAATATGGTGCGAATTCACAAAGTCTGCATCCTGTAAATCTGCAATATCGATGATCGCGCGGATCTTATCATCCGGTGCAATTTGCAGGACGTTTTGAATGGCGCGGCCTTTACTGTTCTTCTCCCCTTCTGGAATCTCATAAACGTTCAGCCAGTAACACCTTCCCTTCTCTGTGAAAAACAAAAGCGTGTGGTGTGTTGAGGCAACAAACAGGTGCTCGATAAAGTCTTCCTCCCTGGTCCTGCCCCCCATCGCTCCTCTTCCTCCACGTTTCTGAGCCCTGAATTCTGTGGCCGAAGTGCGTTTAATGTATCCTAAATGAGAAATAGTAATGACAACATCTTCTTCCTTGATTAAATCCTTGATACTTACTTCATTATCCAGGTATGTGATCTCCGATTTACGGGCATCACCAAAACGCTCTTTGATTTCCAGCAATTCGTTTTTGATTAGATCAAAACGCATGCTTTCATTAGCCAGTAACTCTCTTAAATGGGAAATCAATTTCATCAATTCATCATATTCCTGTTTGATTTTTTCCCTTTCCATGCCGGTCAAACGTTGCAGACGCAATTCAAGGATCGCTTTTGCTTGTATTTCGTCAAGCCCCCAACCCGCACTTACTAACGCTTCTTTGGCAATTTCCGGCGTTGATGAAGCTCGAATTAAAGCAATCACTTCATCCAGGTGATCCAGCGCAATTAAATAACCTTGAAGGATATGAGCTTTCTTCTCAGCTTCTTTCAATTCAAATTGCGTCCGGCGCACAACAACTTCATGGCGGAAGTCAACAAATTCCCCGATAAGATCTTTCAGATTTAATATGCGGGGACGGCCTTTTACCAGTGCTACATTATTAATGCCATAGCTGGTTTGAAGTTCCGTGAATTTGTATAATTGGTTCACAACAACGTTGGCAACCGCATCGCGCTTCAGATCAACGACAATCCGGGTACCTTCCTTTTTATTGGATTCATTGTTGACGTGAGCGATGGTATCAATGGTACCATCCTTAACCAGTTGACCAATACGATCGCAAAGCGCATCCCTGTTCACCTGGTAAGGTACTTCCGTAATAATGATTTGCTCTCGCCCGCTAGGTTTCGTATCGATATGAAGCTTGCCTCTCAATACAACACGGCCACGGCCAAAATTAAAGCCAGCCTTTACCCCTTCCATACCATAGATGATACCACCTGTAGGAAAATCAGGAGCCTTTACGTAATGCATCAGTTCATCAATGGTAATTTCTCTGTTATCAATAAAGGCAATACAGCCATCGATAACTTCACCAAGATTGTGTGGCATCATGTTCGTAGCCATACCTACGGCAATACCACTCGATCCATTAACCAGGAGGTTGGGAATTCGACTGGGTAGTACTGTGGGCTCTTCAAGGGAATCGTCAAAATTTAACTGAAAATCAACGGTTTCCTTGTCAATGTCCAGGAGCATGCTCTCAGAAATACGATGAAGACGGGCTTCCGTGTAACGCATAGCCGCAGGGCCATCGCCATCCTGGCTACCAAAGTTACCTTGACCATCCACCATCATGTAGCGCATACTCCACCCTTGGGCCATACGCACCATGGCATCATATACTGAAGAATCCCCATGGGGGTGATATTTACCCAAAACTTCACCAACTACACGGGCAGATTTCTTGTAAGGCCGGTTATAACTCATGCCCAGCTCATTCATCGCATACAAAATACGGCGGTGAACTGGCTTAAATCCATCTCTAACATCAGGAAGTGCGCGTCCAACAATCACCGACATAGAATAATCTATATAGGCGGTTTTCATTTGCTCCTCAATGTTAACAGGAATTATACGGTTTAAATCATTTGTCTCTTGCGGTTGCAGATTATCTTCCATTCGTTTCAGCTTAATTTATAGCTTTTTTGAAGCGAGCAAATTTACCTCTTCTATAGCTAAAAACCTTAAAAAATATAGATGTTTTAATATGAATAAACAATTGATTTATATAATACGTTGTTAATGTTTATTTCTAAATTGGAAAGCAACAGTATAAGAGTTAAAATATATAAAATATGTTTTATTTGAGATATGAAGCCTTAATCTCATTTTTCTGATAATTTAAAAATTAGGGACGATTAGGATAGCCTTCTCAAATTAGTTGATTCCATTGCTTACCCAGTAACTCTTCTATATTGATATTCCTTAAAATCATCTCAGAAATGGGCACAGTATTTTCTGCACATTTTTAAGGATGTAAAATGTGGAGTTATGAAAAGGTATTTTTTGAGGAGAAACAAAGAGGATAAGGGATGGTTTTTTGCCCCAATGTCACAAACGTGCTGGTTTTTGGTTGTGACTGCAGTTTTAATGTTCGATTTTTTTATTATAAAAGCTATTGTGCAAGGATTTGAATCTTATCCAAGCGATTTTATAGCCATTAAAAATGCATTGCAAAACGATCCCCCTGACGGAAATGATGACAAAAATTATCAGAATGCATTGGTCAAAGAAATAATAGCAGCATCAGACACAGGAATTAAATCACATAATACCAGCACAAGTGAAACAAAAATATTAAGCCTGGAAGTACTAAAAAAGTTGCTGCAGGTTAAGAATAATAAATATCATATAAATTCAACTGGCGGCATTGATGATTTGGATATAACTGTTTATAATCCTTCAGATCACTTTATTGAATCGTTAACCGTTCAGATTGACTACTTCCAGGAAGATGGAAAACTGGTTCAAACAAAAGCTTATACAACTGCTTTTGTGAAACCCAAAAGCTACAAGACCATTCATATCCCGTCAAATACAAAAGGATCTAAAATAATCTATCGCATTACAAACATCAAGTCTTCTGAATGCGCCCCCCATGAATTCATGGCTTGACATTGACCCGTCACATTTCAAACTACTTTAACTTCACCTAAAAAAGGATGAAGCAAATATTGTTGTTTGGTGCAGGAAAGTCTTCGTCAGCATTGATTGATTATATATTGAAAAATGCAGAGGAAGAATTATGGAAATTGACCGTTATTGATGCAGATTTCCAGTTGGCCAAAAACAAGATTGGGGACTCGCCGTTCGGAATGGCTGCTACTTTTGATGTAAATGATAGCCACCAAAGAAGTTCCCTCATCCGGACAGCAGACTTGGTAATTTCTCTCTTACCTCCTCACCTGCATATTCAAATAGCTAAAGATTGCCTTCAACTCAGGAAGAATTTACTTACCGCTTCCTATATAAATAATGAATTAAGAAGTCTTAGTCAGGAAATCAAAGCAGCAGGAATCTTGTTTCTGTGCGAAATGGGATTGGATCCTGGTATCGACCACATGAGTGCTAAAAAAATCATTGATACCATTAGATCAAATGATGGAATGATCACTTCGTTTATGTCTCACTGTGGAGGATTGGTGGCGCCTGAGAGCGACGATAATCCATGGCATTACAAAATTAGTTGGAACCCTAAAAATGTTGTCAACGCAGGGAAGGATGGTGCCATATTTAAACAGGATGGTAAAATTGTAAAGCTCAATTATCATGAAGTATTCGGTGAAAAGCGGTATTTGGCCTTGGGAGAAGAGCTTTTTTGCTGGTATCCCAACCGGGATTCATTAAACTATGCACAGGTTTATGGCTTGGAGAACTGCCATACTTTTATCCGGACAACGCTCCGCCACCCTGATTTTATATATGGATGGCAAAACTTGATCGATCTGAAACTGACAGATGAAACTGTCTATCTCGAAACAGGCCATAAAACCGTCCATCAGGTATTTCAAGAGCATCTAGATAAAAATAATTTCAAAAACTGGCTGGAGCAAAAGCTCCACGATCAGTTTGACATTACAAAGTCTCTACTCTCAAACCTGGTCAATTTAACCCAAATGGAACAGCAATCATCTAAGCAAGGAATTGAGCCGGCAGAGAATTTTATGATGGTAACCGAAAAAGGTAGCCTGCAAAATGTTGATTTAGAAGATCTGAAAAACGATGCCGCTGCAACAATCGCATTTAAATTGCACGAATCCAAATTGACGCTGAGCCAATTGTTTTACTTAGGTATGGACGATAACAAAACCATGGTAAATAAAGGCCATTGCAGTGCAGCTAACTTTTTGCAATTTCTTCTTGAAAATAAATTGGCGTTAAAAGATCAGGACAAAGATCGGGTGGTGATGCTGCACGAAATAGAATATTTGATAGCAGATACACCTTTTAAAATAAGAAGTTCTTTAAGCATTAATGGTCAAAATAAAGATCATACAGCCATGGCTAAAACCGTCGGCTTACCCTTAGGAATAGCCGCAAAACTGATTTTGAAAGGTGAAATAAATTTAAAAGGACTACAGATACCGGTAAAAAAGGAGATTTATGAACCTGTGTTAAAAGAGCTGAAAGACCTCGGAATAGAGTTCACAGAAGAAACAATCCCGCTTTAATATTTGTAAAGGCAATGCTATCTATTATTAGAATTAAATATAGGTATGGAGTTTATATTAAGACGTTGGAATATGAAAGACCTGGACAGTTTGGTTCAATATGCAAACAATCAAAATATTGCTAGGTTTATGACAGATTTGTTCCCGCACCCTTATACCCAGGAAAAAGGTAGGGAATTCATCCAATACGCTTCAAAGGGAAATCCGCCTAATATCCTGGCAATTGAAATCGATGGAAAGGCTGTTGGGGGAATAGGCATTCATCCTCAGAGCGACATACAACGCAAGAATGCCGAATTAGGCTACTGGCTCGCCGAGCCTTACTGGGGAAAAGGAATTATTACAAAGGCAATTATTCAAATGATAGATTATGGATTTAAAAACTGGGATATTAACCGGATTTTTGCTAGGCCTTTCGGTCATAATATAGCATCCCAAAAAGCACTTGAAAAAGCCGGATTCTTATTGGAAGCTCGTTTTGAAAAAACCTTATTCAAAAATGGTGAATATATAGATGAACTGATTTATGCAATAAGGAAATAATACTGAAGCCTTAGTAATACAAGAGTTATAGATTTAATCTATTGAATCATAAATTTAACTGATTTCAACTATTTGCCCCTGGAGCCAATGGCTGATGGTTTTAGAAACTACCGTAAATTTCATGCCTTTGCATCCACCGAAGCCATGTTGATTGACAAGGCGCAACTGTTAATGCTTACGGTTCCAGAGTTAACGGTCTTAATTGCGGGTATGCGTGCCCTGGATACCAATTATGATGGCTCAAAGCATGGCATATTTACCGATAGGCCAGGTGTATTGACTAATGACTATTTGATAAACCTGCTGGACATGAGCACCGCCTGGAAAGCAATGGGCGAAGACAAGGAATTGTATCTCGGTACCGACCGGAAATCAGGCCAGCCGAAATGGACCGCCACCCGTGCCGACTTGGTATTTGGTTCCAACTCCGAACTCAGAGCCGTTGCCGAAGTGTATGCCAGTGACGATGCAAAGGAAAAATTTGTAATAGACTTTGTAACTGCTTGGGATAAAGTGATGAATTTAGACCGGTTTGATATTAAAAAGAAGTAAGCTGGCAAAAGTAAAAGTTGAAACAGAAGGGCAGTGAATTCCACTGCCTTTTGTTTTATATTATTAAGGAACAAAGGAGGATGCTAAGAAGTATTGCTAAGGCATGCTGAGGGAGTGGCGACCGCCCGAATGCGTGCAATATTGATGTTATCCTTCATGGCTTTTTATTTCTTTTTGGTAACCGTATACCAGTTTTTGTAACAGCTCTCTGGCTACTTTGATTTCTCTTGTTTTACCTACCCGAAACACATCGGTGAGAGCCAACAGGTCGTATAAAATGGCATCTACCTTAACAGCCTTAGTAACCGTGGGATATAATGGTTCAATGGCTTGTCCCCGCTCGATCCCTTCAGCATCAGGCCACACATACTTATCCTCAGCTTTGAAAAATCCAGACAACACTGGTGCCGAATGAGAGGTAGGAACGCCCTTTACCACAGGACCTGGCTGGGCGGGATAAACATAGCGAAGCCCAAAAATCAGGAAGTCCACAAAGGCGTTTACCATTACTTTTTTCCGTGAGGGATCCAAGAGGCCTACTATCATAGACCGGTTAAGGGATTCAGTGACTTCCGAAGCACTCATGAAAAGCTCCATAGCCAGTTCCTTAGAGTACCAAGGCTGAGAACCTTTGGCCATGATTTTGAGCAGGATCAATACATCTTGCGGGCGCATACCCCGGTGTGCTTTCATTTGTCTTTTTATGCAATATACTCCTTAATTCTCGATTCGCGATTCGCGAATTGCGAATATTTAATGCTTTTCATTATCAAGTTGCGCGTTGCGGACCGGACGGGACTGCATACTTTTTGCGTAATGCAGTCTGGTAAGGTATTGAAGAAAACTGTGAATTAGAGGGCACCTAATAGGGCACTTCTATTTTGAGTTGATTTAGATTGATTTGGGTTCAGACAATGGCGCAAAAGGACATCACCTTTATGAACTTGGTAGCCCCAATAGAGCCATTAGTTGAACTTTTCCTTACCAGCATGGCATAGGTCATGGTACCGCCAAATTTCACTTGGCCAGCCCCTCTTGCTACATCCACATTGATGGATTGGCCATCTTTGTTTTCCCACTGGGCGTTTTGTTTGCTCTTGTTGGCATCTTCAAAAGTATCTGAATTATCAGATACCATACTTGTTTATTATTCAGATTTTTTTGGTGCAAAGAATTTTGTATAGGGTGCCAGTGTTATAAAAAACGAATTCCCCTGTGTGCGGTTCCTTGCTCCAAGTTCGTCCCGTTGCTAATAATATGATCAGAGAATTAAGCGTTGTAAACTTTAATATATACATCGACTATCCAGATATAGAAATCACCGGCATAGGTCAATTACTATATATACATAATGGAAATATTTTAATCTTTAACGAACCATTAATTATCAAAGAACTTTAAACAAGAAATTTTAGTAGATTTGTATTCATGACAGGTACAGTTAACAATATTGAGCAAAAAACTTCTATTAAGTACATAGTACTTGATACAAGGAATTGTTATACCTGTTCTTTTACTGAATTTTTTCCCTTCTGCCAGGATCTTTACTATTTTTCTAGCTTCAAAGACTTCAATACGCTATCCTAAGCCTAATAATTACATTACTTGGGTAATCCTGCTTTTTATTATTCCTATTCTAAATCTGTAATGGAATGAGCCTTGCTTTGTTCCAAAATAAGAGTCTGAATTTAGACAGTATTTTCATAGATTAAATACTTATAGCTATTAGTTTTATTATGACAATATAAGTATTGTTGGATGTTAGTACCAGGTTAATGATTTTTGTTAATTCACTATTGCTGTATCTATTCATTGTACTTGGCTTAGGATAATAAAAGTATGCTTATCGCATTTAGATAAATGTATTTTATTAGCTAAGTAGCCTATTAGGTTTATTGATGCTTATTAGCATTGCAATTCCATTTGCATTTTCTATTATTTAATTATATAAATAGCAAGTATATGTATAATAAAAACGTTGAGTCAAACTATTTTATTAACAAGATAGGGGGAGAAAATAATTTATCACTTTCCAGGCGGGATGTTATGAAGAAACTTGCACTTGCGTTGGATGAGGAGCAAAGAAAGCTTTTGATTGTGCAAAAGAATTCTGAAGATAAATATGATTGGCTTATCATAAGTATTGATAATATACAAACTCACTTTATAAAGAAAACCTACAGAAATATCAATACAAATGATTTAAAAAGAGGCATGCTTGAAGAACACTTAGAAAAAGTTATGTTATACTTTGAGTTTGTAAATTGTAAACAACCAGTTGAAGTAGTTTTTTATGACCACATTGATCATAACATATTTGAATTACCAGAATTAGTCCAAATAGCTAGAGACTGGCAAATTGTTGTTACTAAAATACTCATGCATCAACCAAAATATAGAAGCGTCTATTTAAACTATAAAAGTCAATATTGGCAAGGGTTTTAAAGCTACTTATTTTATTATTTTAAAACGAATACTTCTATACAAGAATCAAATGAGGGTGTCTCAAAAGTAAGAGACACCCTCTTTTTATTCGGTAGGGGGGATGGAATTGATTTCCATTTACGCGATGCTTAGCGCCTTCATTTTACTTTTGAGATTCTGTGTTAAGATCCAAGTTAATTTGATTTATTTAATTTTGTTTTTTAGGCGGCTGAAAGCCAGCCTGTTTAGGGAGCAGCTTTGGCTGCTCTCTAATTTTATGCGATCATCTCCTGTAAGAGGTTTGCTTTTTTATAATATTCTTTATCGTATACAGCCTTGTTTTTATACAGTATATAGATCATTTCCAGTAACCTTCTCTGTATGGCTACCACGGCCTTCATTTTTATACCATGCTTAGACACTAATCTAATAAATATGGCTTTAAAACCTTCATCATGCCGTATAGCCGTGAGCGCGGGCAGATGCATGGCTTTTCGCAAATAAGTATTTCCCTTTTTGGAGATCCGGGGTTTGCCTTTGATGGAAGTACCCGATTGTTTCTCCTTGACATCCAGGCCGGCATAACTGCTTAGTTGTCGTTTATTACGGATCAGTTCAAAGCCATTGGTTTCGGCTAAGACCGTGGCTGCTGTTAACAATCCTACCCCAGGTAAGGAGCAGATGATTTCAGCGGTCTGCTTTATTTGCTCATCCTGTTTAACCAGTTTGCTGATCTCCTCAAGGATTTCTTTTTCCTGCTTGTCCAGTAATGCGATCCTCTTTTTGATCCTGGCTACAGAGGAAGCATTGGGCTCTGCTTCAGCCCCTTCGGCATGCAGTTGGTTTTTCACCATGGTCCTTTCCTGAACCAGTTGATCCCGCTCACGGGTTAATTGACGCAGTTTTTTGAAGATGGCTTTAGGGCGCTGCCAACTCTCCAGTTTTCTCTCTAATCCAAAGTGAGTAATGGTTTCTGCCATTGTTTTGTCCGTAACCGTCTTTACTTCTAGGGTTTTGAAATAATTACTGATTTTATTGGGCAACACAATACTGATGGCATAACCTGCCGCCTCCAGAAAATAGGCAAGCGGTTCATGATAGACCCCTGTAGCTTCCATGACAAAACGAAGGCTCACCTCTGGATTGGTAAGCTTATGAACCCATCGGGTCAACTCCCCGAACCCTTTGCTTGTATTGCGGAATGCCTTGTAAGCATGCATTTCAACGGTAAAGTCCTCAGACAGACGACCGAAACAAACTACTAACTCTTTTTGCGCTACATCTATGCCAACTACCTGTTTTACAATTTTGTCCATACCATTTGATTTAAATAAGTAAAAGCGAACCCTCTCCCTTCGTTTTGTCTCCTGGTGGGATATTCAGGATATAACGCCCTGCGCTATTCCTTACATTCTGTTCAAACTCTTGGAGAGATAAAAGCAGTGAGGCTATAGCTCAAAAACTACATACTTTAAAGCTGTATAGACACCCTTCGCTCTCACTGCTTTTCACCTTTAAAATCAAATCTATTGGTATCTTAATATTCCTTCAAAAAGAAAAGGGTATCCCCCGTTTTACAAACATAGGAGACACCCTCATTTTTCAGTACATATATTTATTAAAAGTTGGATTGTTAGCTATCAGGATAATAAACCTTAACAATAGGGAGGATTCAAATTAATCCCTCCTTTACGTTCAAATCCATCAGAAAGATTCACTAGTAATTCTTATGAAGTATAATTCAAGCATCAAGCGATCAACCAAAACAATTTGTCACTCGAAGTTTGTAGTTAGAACACTTATATCTTTAACGTAACCTTTAATACCTAAAGACTTTTATACAACAATATTTGTTAGATTTGTATACATGGCAGGTATCATTATTCATAATACACATACTACTTGTAACAGGTATTTAGTACTTGATACAAGGGATTGTTTTACCTGCTCCTTCACAGAGTTTTTCCCTTTCTGTTCCAAGCTTTACTACTTCTCCAATTTTAAGGACTTTAATACATCTGCCCAGGCCTGAAATTTCAGGGCTTTGGATTCTTCCTGGTTGTAATTATTCCTTTTATTCATTCATCAGTAAAGTATTTTGCTATGACTCGAAATCAAGCGATTTCAGTAAGTGATAACATCATCTTTTTACTCCTGCTAACAAATGTGATCGTATTAAAAAATGCATTTGTCATCCACGAGAAATGATATTGGCTATTAGTGATAACGATCCCTATGTTCTTAGCCTCTTTGATTACGTATCGAAGAAAAGGATGTATGTGTAAAACAAAATTGTAAGCACTTACTGTACAAACTAATTAAACATGTCAATAATGATTGTTACTGCAGCTTTTATGGCAGTGTCTCTATTGATATTTCTATTGTTGGTCTTCAAAAATGATAAGTATATGAGTAATAGAACAACTGATTTTCTTGCGCGATTTAGCAAGCTTGGAATTGAGAATAATATTTCATTTTCAAGTCAGGAAATATTAAATGACTGTGCTATTGGTCTTGATGGAAAACACAGGAAACTTGTGGTTTTAAAGCAATGTGGCCAGTTTGAATATGACTGGCATATCATTAATCTTGATGAAGTTCTGAGCTGTTTTATCAAGAAAACTTACAGGGGTATCAAAGCTGGTGAACTGAAGAAAAGGGGGATTGATAATTACCTGGAATCTATTATCCTTCGGTTGGAATTCCTGGATCATAGAACACCCATAGAAATATCCTTTTATGAGCATGCAGTCCATAAAGGTCGTAAAGTATTGGAGTTGGACAGGAAAGCAAAGAACTGGCAAATTATGCTTTCTAAAATGATAAGGAATCAATTACAGATGATAGCTTGATTTGATGCCCTGAAGAATACATGGCCAGAAAGGTGATCATCATTTTTTAATTAACGACAATTTTTTTATGACACGAAGTCTAAAGGCGGTTTCGATCAGTGGCATTATATTATCTATGCTCATTTTCATGAATGCCATCATATTAAAAACTGCGAATAAAGTGGATGAAAAATGGTATTGGGCGCTTTTGGTATCTGTGCCCTTGTTGCTGATAGCTATTAGGGATATTCGACAGAAGAAGCATGCAATTATACGCAACTACCCTCTTATTGGTCACCTGCGCTATTTCCTTGAGGCCATAAGACCAGAGCTGAGGCAATATTTTTTTGAGTCAGACCTGGATGGAAAGCCCTTCAATAGAAGGCAGAGGTCAATTGTTTATCAACGGGCTAAAAATGAAAGACAAAGCGTTGCTTTCGGCATGCAATCAGATCCAATGGCCCTAGGCTACGAGTGGATTGCACACTCTGTATTTCCGGTTTCTATGCTGGATGAAGATTTACGGGTGAAGATTGGTAATAAACAGTGTCTACAGCCCTACCAAGCCAGCATTTTAAACATTGGAGCTATGAGCTATGGAGCATTGAGTAAAACGGCCATTGTCTCTTTAAACGAAGGAGCCAAAATTGGAGGTTTTGCTCATAATACTGGTGAAGGAGGCATCAGTGCTTACCACTTACAAGGGGGCGATCTGATCTGGCAGATTGGAACAGGTTATTTTGGGTGTAGAAGCGAAGATGGAAAGTTCAATGCTTTAGCGTTTCGAAAAAATGCTTTACACCCACAAGTGAAAATGATAGAATTGAAATTATCTCAAGGAGCTAAGCCTGGCCATGGGGGTATACTGCCCGCTGCGAAAAACACTCCTGAGATAGCAGCAATCAGGTTAGTAGTGCCAGGTACCACAATTCTTTCACCAAGCCGTCATGCGGAATTTGATACTCCAGAAGGAATGATGCGTTTTATTCACCTTTTAAGGGAACTTTCTGAAGGCAAACCTGTAGGTTTTAAAATATGTATCGGGGATAAACAGGAGTTTATTGATATCTGCCAAGCCATAAGCTCCACTGGTATTATCCCCGACTTTATTTCCATAGACGGTGCAGAAGGCGGCACCGGTGCAGCGCCTCTGGAGTTTACGGATCATTTGGGTATGCCTTTATATGATGCGCTGGCATTTGTAAAACAAACACTTGATGCATTCGGCTTGTCTGAACACATAAAAATTATAGTGGCTGGTAAGATCATTACTGGATTTGATATCATTAAAGTGTTGTCTCTTGGTGCATCAGCCTGTTATAGTGCCAGGGGAATGATGATGGCGCTTGGATGTATACAAGCATTAATATGTGATAGTGACAAATGCCCTGTAGGCGTTACTACACAAAACCCCTCATTATACAAAGGACTGCATCCTTCTAATAAAAGGATTCGTGTGGCCAACTTTCATGCCCATACAATTGCAGCGACAAAAGAGATCATGGAAGCATGTGGATTTAAGAACCTGGAAAGCATACATCCATCAAAACTATTTAGAAGAATCAATGAACATGAGACCAAAAGTTTTGAGCAGATCTATTTCAAGCATAAGGAAAGCTCCTTTATCAATAATCTTCATTCACTATTAAATTAATTCTTTATGGAAACAGTAAAAGAACAACTTATTATAAGAAAGGACGATTATGAATTAATTGTAGCCTATTTAAAGGGAGGCCTGAACAGAAACTCATTTGACCGCCACAATGCTGAAGAACTGGAGGCTGAATTAAAAAAAGCCAAACTGGTAAACAAGAATAATTTTCCTGCAGATGTGGTGAGGCTAAATTCCAAGGTGAAAATATTGGATGAAAAAGACTGAAAAACCTTTGAGGTTACACTGGTCACACCAGAAAGGGCTGACATCAAAACGAGAAAGGTTTCCATTATGTCACCGGTAGGAACTGCCCTCATTGGGTACAGAAAGGGACAAAAAGTTAGGTGGAAAGTGCCTTCTGGTGAAAAGACCTTTACCATTTTAGAAGTTGCACATAAGTATACATAAATAGTATTAAACTTTATAAACCCAAGTTATGCCGTTATACCTAATAATCATACTGATCATCGGATTACCTGCTTTATATGGAATCAGGGAAATAATCAAAGAAAAACGTAAAAAAAGAAGTCAGTTAAGCCTTGCTATGAGTTATGATATGCTTGTATTAGAAAATAAGCTTTCGATAGAGTATATCGATATTTTAGAAAATAAGGTAATTGCAATAGACAGAAAAAATAAAAAGCTTGTGCTTATCGACCATACAGAGGAGAACAAACAAGAACTGTGCATATCATTATTGCAAGTTGCCTCAAGCAGCATAATTGAAGAAAGAGACGAACAGGATAAATGCATCAAAAAAATCTTTTTAGAAATAAAGTTAAGAAGACACCATATGCATCATAAGTTTTGCTTTTATGATGATAGTAAAGATTCCGTAACTGAGCTGCCCTCCTTATCAAGAAGAGCCTTGCATTGGAGAAATCGTGTAAATATTCATAGACTTCCAGGAACAGTTAGCATTGAACAAGAATATGTACTTTGATTATTAGCTTATGATGAGTACTTAATTGATAAACAATTAAAGTCATGAAATACATAGAGAATTACGAAGGTATTAAAACTGATATACAAACTATTGACATTGACATGAATGAATATCTTCAGCTACGTCTTCAAAGCTTAATTATGAAGCTTAAGCAAATAGGGCCAGAAGTAATTTGGATAGACATTTTTATAAAAAATACGAATAAAGGTTTTGTTTACCTGCGTAAAATTAGCGTTAGGTTGGCTATACCTGGCCAAGATCACATTGCTTCAAATGTAGGTTATCGTTGGAAATCTTTGCTTAAAAAGGTTGAGAGGAAGTTAATCCGTCAACTTAAAAAAAGAAAAGCAATGGCAATAAAATATACTCGGAGGGCCTCAACAATAAAAAAATACAAAAGATATCCAAGTTACTTCTGTTGTTAGTGATGTAATATAAGTATTGTAAAAGATGAAAAACAAATGAAAAAACGTATTCAAAATATAAATGAAAAACTAAGCAAATGGCAACGACAAAACATTTTTGCTACCCCCTTACATATTGTATTACTCATTGTTGTGGGTGCGCTTTTCATCTCTACATTTATAGCAAGCTTCACTTCCCAAGAAGGACAATCTAATGTAACAAAGCTTAAACTTTATTTACAGGAGTTTCTGGAGATAGATCTAATGACCTTGCGTGCAGAGGATGAAATTTTCAAGCTTGAAAAGCTGGTGAATCGGGTAAAAACAACCTGTGAAAAGGACGCCATTTGCGGAGACTATGAATTATGGAAGTTGCTCGATGTTGTTTGCAAAAAATTAAATATTTTTGTGGATGGTAATGAAATAAAGGTAAGAAATTCATGGAGGTTGTTCAGAGCTATTGCGCAGGAATTTTATACTTCTTACGCTCCAGAAAGAGGTACTCAGAACTAAACTGCTCAAGTATAAAATTCGTTGAAATAAGAAGTTGCCTATAAAGTCAATTCGCAAACAAAAACCTAGAGCTTACAATCATGGATTGAAGCAAGCTAATTATTGTGGTCAGTCAACCAGAGAGTACCCTACCAAATAAATAAGTATTAGTAAAATTCTAAATTGTAACACTATGATTCCACAATTTGAAAATTTATCAGATGAAGAACGGAAGCTACTTTATAAAACTCCGGTATTAATCTCTGTGTTGGCTTCCTGCTCATATGGCCAGGTCAATAGCACACAGAAAAAGGATGCCATGAAGCTTGCTCATTTAAGGAAATTTACGGCAGCTCCTTTATTGCAGCCTTATTACAGAGAATTAGAAAAGAGTTTTAAAGAGCAATTTGAGGAAGCTGAAAAAATGTATTTTCCTTTTGACGATGAAAAAAGGAATGAACTTAAAAAAGAAATTGCTCGTGTCAATGGTATTATCTCAAAACTTGAAACCTTTTATGGTGAAGCATTATTGAAAAGCCTTGAAAGATATGCAAAACACGTAAAACATTCAGTGCATACTGTATTCCAGGATATTATTTTTCCTATTGCATACTCAAAAATGAATAATTGATAATTAAATGCAAAATATTAGTATACGATTCAATAAGTAAAAGTAATACCAGCATTGGAGCCAGTGTTGCTTTTACTGTTACGGTCCTTTAATTCTACTGCATTTCCAAGCCTTGCACCCTTTCTCTTTTACTTACTGTTGGATAATTTTCTTCTAAGAAATCATGACCTCCTGCTAGACCCTATAAATAGTGACGACGCTGTTTGCAATTTCGTCATCAATCTGAACTTCACAGGATAAAATAAACTTTTTCAAACCTGTGTCATTATTACTAATCATCACACCACAAGTGCCACAGCATCCGCCTCCATAGCAAATACCAAAACTGCGTAAAGGAAGATGCTCAGATATAAGGCACATTAATGATTCGTATTTCCCTTCCCTTGTTTGTACCTGATATGTATTTCCTTCATAATCCAGGCTAATTACGATTATATTATTTCTATTATGCATAACAAGTATGTTCTAAAAATTGTTTCAATATTATGGCTTGCCTCAGATGGACGTACTTAGTTGAATATATTAAAGTAAGGAGTTTTTTTGTTTTTATGTCTTTCCATAAAATCATCAATTTGGATTAAATACAAGCCGCTGGTATGCCAGTGATGCCACCTCCTATGATAGCAACATCCATAGAAATATCCTTTGTCAATTAAGGAAAAGAAGCCTCCCTATGCAATGATTTCCATACAGACGGATATGCAATATTGTTGCCTTAAAAAACTATAATCATGATCGATAAAGCAATTGTGTATTTAAAACTACTAAAAACCCTACCAAATAAAAGAGTTTGTCGCCGTTAGTTCAGGCACAATAGAGAAGTATTATAGGCTTTATGTATTGATCTAGGAAGAGCATACTCCTCCCCTTACTTAAATAGAGTAAGTGAATGTGCTAAAGGTTACAAGAGTTTTAAAATTTTTTTTCATCTGCTAAAAAGTAAGTATTTCTAAATTTCTGTAACCTTTCGATCTGCCAGTTACTCTATACAATAAGCAACCAATTGACAATAGCTTATGTTATAACCTATAAAACAGTAGTGGAGCAAAGCCTCCTTGATCATATAGAAATTGAGAATGATGATACTGTTATAGAAAAGATCCAGAATGGAAATTTAGCATTGTTTGAAGTTATGATCCGGAAATACAATCCTGTCTTATATAAGATTGCGAGAAGTTATGGGTTCAGCCATCAGGATTCAGAAGACCTAATGCAGGATACTCATGTGGCGGCCTATACAAAACTTTCAAAATTTGAGCATCGGGCTTCTTTTAAAACATGGGCCTCCAGAATAATGATCAATAAATATCTTTAAATATGGATATTATAAAAATTAAGTTCCACGAGAACAAATCCCGGAATCAAATTCCTTACCTATGTATTTAAAAGGAAACGAAAACCAGACAGAAGAAGTGTTGCAGAACCGTGAATTGGGAAAGGTTACATTAGGCTCTAGTATTCATTAAAAATCACCAGTAATTTAACTCCGGGTATTTGAATTATTATAAAAATTTTCCTTCACAATAAATGTAACCTTTTAATACTTCACTTACTCCAACAAGTAAGAGTTTTCTGGATCTTCAATGAAAACCATGGAAACTACTTGTTGAATGTACAAATGAGTAAAATTTAAAAGAATGTTCACAATTAATAGTAATGGCAATTATGTGGAAGAAACAAACGGGAAATTCGTTCCGCCTTTATTTAATGAACTTTTGGGCACAAATGATTCAACGCTTGACGACGAGGCAAAAATGTTACTTATCAGTAACCATTTTAAACAGATCATGCTGATACTAGGTCTTGACCTGAATGATGATAGTCTGAAAGCGACACCTGATAGGGTAGCTAAAATGTATGTGAAAGAACTATTCAGCGGGTTAAATGCTGATAATAAACCAGATGTTACTCTTTTTGAGAACAAATACCGCTACAATGAGATGTTGATTGAAAAAAATATTACTGTTTATTCCTGTTGTGAGCACCATTTTGTGCCCATCATCGGTAAGGCTCATGTAGCTTACTTTTCTAGTGGCAAAGTGATAGGTTTATCTAAAATCAACCGTATCGTGCAATACTATTGCAAAAGACCACAGGTGCAGGAAAGGCTTACAGAACAAATAGCAGGGGCTTTAAAAGAAGCCTTGCAAACTGAAGATGTAGCTGTTGTAATTGACGCGGCTCATTTGTGTGTAGCATCAAGAGGTGTAAGCGATGTAAACAGTACAACCATAACAAGCCACTATTCAGGTAAGTTTAGAAAAGAAGAACCAAAAAGAGAATTCATTTCATTTATCAAATAATGCTTCATGAGTTTTATGTCTAGCAGCAAATAAAAATTAATGGAACACAAGATCAAGATAAAAGCTATTGAGCAGGTTACGCACAATGTAAAACGATTTCAATGTGAAAAGCCAGAAGGGTATGATTTTGTTCCTGGTCAGGCTACAGAGGTTTCCATCAATAAAAAAGGATGGGAAGAGGAAAGAAGGCCTTTTACTTTCACTTCATTGAATACATCACCCTATCTGGAATTCACGATCAAGATGTATAAAGATCATGCTGGGGTCACTAACGAACTCAATACGCTTGTGCCGGGTGATGAATTGATTGTCAGGGATGTTTGGGGGGCAATTGAATATAAAGGTCCCGGATATTTTATTGCCGGTGGTGCTGGTATTACTCCCTTCATTGCTATACTCAGGCAGTTGAAGAAAGAAAATAACCTGGATGACAGCAAGTTATTTTTCTCCAATAAAACAGATCGTGATATCATTCTTGAAAATGAATTGTCTTCAATGCTTGGTAAGAATGCCATTTATATCATAACTCGTGAACATAGCAAAAAGCATCAGAATGGCTTTATAAACGAGCAATTTTTGAGAGACTATATTGATGACTTCGGTAAACACTTTTATTTATGTGGACCGCCCAAAATGGTGGAGGCAGTAAAGGACTGTTTAGTAAAACTGGGTGCTTCACCGGAAGCAGTGGTGTTTGAAAAATAAATGAAAAAATTAAGAAACAGGAACTAACGGCAAAATGGATAAAGCTGATTATTCAATTCCTATACTATGAACAAAACATTATCAGAGTACTTTATGTTTGCCACCGGCATTGAAAATAGTTATCCAACTATTCAGTTGCCTGATGGCACGTAGAAAAGGATAGATGAAATGGAGAAGACGGAGCATTACAAGCATTGGAAAACCGATTATCAGCTATTGGAATTATTAGGCATCACTCACCTTCGTTACGGACCACCTTATTACAAAACTCATTTGGGTCCAGATAAATATGATTGGGAATTTACCGACATTACTTTTAAAAGAATTTGTGAGCATGGCATTATCCCTATTGTTGATTTATGTCATTTTGGGGTACCTGACTGGGTAGGCAATTTTCAAAATCCAGACTTCCCAGAGCTTTTTGCATCATATGCCAAGGCTTTTGCGGAGCGTTTCCCTTACCTTCTGTATTTCACGCCCATTAATGAAATTTTTATAACAGCAACATTCTCAGCCTTATATGGGTGGTGGAACGAAAGACTGTCCGGTGAGAAAAGCTTTGTAACGGCCTTAAAGCATTGTTGTAAGGCCATTACATTACCAACGAACATTTAGTGCATCCAGATGGAAGCACCGAGGCTTCGGTAGAAATCTTCGGGTACTATGTAATCACCCACCAGTATTACAGCTGTTATCGCTTGCCTATTATGCATACGGAGACAAATATTACCACACCTAATTGTGTTAACTGGCTGTATAAATAATGGGCCAATGTGCACCAATTAAAGCGGGATGGTGTGCCAGTTGACGGGTTTACCTGGTACAGCCTTCAGCACCAGGTAGATTGGGATAGTGCCCTTCGCGAGGACTCAGGACATATCAATCAGCTAGGCCTTTTCGACCTTAATCGTAATATAATGCCTGTTGGTAAAGCCTATAAAAGACTTATACAGCAATGGAAAGATATACTGGTATCAGAAAACTATGGGTTAAATTTTTAAAATTGGGTATTATTAGCAGAATTCAAATTAAAAGACAGAATATTCAGGTTTTCTGTAACCTTTCCCCTACCTACTTACTCTTTAGTTATATAACCTAATATTAAAGCTATGAAATTAACTAGTACTATTATCGCTCGGGTAACCTGCACGATGGTATGTTCAACTCTACTTTCTGTTTCGTCCTTTGCCCAGGAAAGTGCAAAACTTTCAGATGCGGAAGTAGCCTCGGTTGCAGTGGTGGCTAATCAGATAGATATCAGTTATGCTGAACTTGCCAAGGAAAAATCAAAAGATGCAGAGGTTTTGAACTTCGCACAAACAATGATCAATGATCATAAAGCTGTGATTGGTCAGGCTGTTGCTTTGGTAACCAAATTAAAGGTTACGCCCAAGGACAATGCTACCAGTCAAAAATTGTTGTCAGATGCAGAAAAAACAAAGAATATGTTACGTTCAAAATCAGGAAAGGCATTTGATAAAGCATATATTGATAATGAAGTTGCCTATCATAAGGCAGTGATCGCAGCCGTTGAAGGCCTACTGATTCCTGAAGCTGAGAACAAAGAATTAAAAGACTTGCTGCAGAATGTAGTGCCGGCATTGAAGACGCATCTTGAGCATGCCACTATGTTACAAAACAAAAAATATAAGTAATGCACTATACATTGGAAATATTGAGAAATAGCATTTATTTCCTCTGCTTTGTCTTTCTTTTGAGTAGTTGTTCGCCGGTTCAGGAAAAAACTATTCCTAAAGTACATACAGTTGAAATTAAGCAAATGAAATTTCAACCTGCTGAGCTGACAGTACAAAAAGGAGATACAGTTGTTTGGATCAACAAGGATATTGTTGCCCATGATGTGACCGAAGAATCTAATAAAGCATGGACTTCCTCAATATTGCCTTTAGGCAAAAGCTGGAGCATGGTGGCAACACAAAGCTCCAATTATTACTGTAGCATTCATGTGGTCATGAAGGGGAAGTTGGTAGTACAATAGTTAGAAACTATTATAAGCTTAAAGATTGTTTAGAGGTGAATAGAATTCATATTTTTTATATAAAATGAAAAAGAAGATGAAAAGAATAGCAATCAATGGCTTTGGCAGGATCGGAAGAGCAGCCCTGAAAATAATTATGGAAACTCCCGAGTTGGAGCTCATAGCTGTCAATGACTTAATGAGCATTGATAATGCTGCATATTTATTGAAGTATGACAGTGTTTATGGTAAATATGGAAAAGAGGTAACCGTTCAGGATGGCCATTTACGTATAATGGATAAGAAAATCTTATTTGTTTCAGAAAAGGATCCCTCAAAGCTTCCATGGAAGAACTTGAACATAGATGTCGTGATAGAAAGCACCGGATTGTTCACTAAAAAAGAGGATGCTGAAAAACATATTCACGCTGGAGCGAAAACCGTGGTCCTATCAGGCCCAACTAAAAGCAAGGACACGCCCACAGTGGTACATGGCGTTAATAATGCAGATGGCAAAACAACCATATTTTCATGTGCAAGTTGTACTACAAATAGTATTGGTCCTATCATGGAAATTATTGATAGAAGAATAGGAATAAAGAAGGCAATTCTAAATACAGTACATGCCTATACTGCTTCCCAAACGCTTGTAGATGCTCCTTCAAAAAGAGAACCAAGAATGGGGCGTGGCGCGGCGGTAAATTTAGTTCCTTCCTCTACCGGAGCAGCCATTGCAGCCACTAAGGCACTGCCGCAATTAGAGGGTAAATTTGATGGGATCTCTATACGAACGCCAGTACCTGTAGGTTCTATTTCAGATATTACTTTAGTGGCTGCCAGGAATACTTCGGCTGAAGAAATCAATAATATCCTGTTAAAAGAATCAAAAACAGAAAGATACAAACTCGTATTATCTGTTTCAAATGAGCCGTTGGTTTCTTCTGATATTGTTCAAAGCTCTTATGCTTCTATTGTAGATTTGGAAATGACCCGGGTTGTCGATGGTGATTTAGTAAAAATAATGGCATGGTATGATAATGAATGGGGATTTACCAATCAAATGATTCGGCAGATTCAGAAGATTTAAAGAAAGGTCTTCCGACATTATAAAATTAGAGGATCATTAATTCAATTACTTTTAAAAGTGTTTAATGAAATGTGCAATTAAATTTATAGTACATTATGAAGGACGAATCTACTTTTTAGAAAGTAATAATAGCGAGTATAGAAATTTGATGAGTTTACTAAAAGATAAGATATGCCCGGAAGATTTTGGTCAGTGCGGAGGTATGGGAAGATGTGGCACCTGTTTGGTAAAAATTTCTAGAGGGTCAAGTGATTCTGAAATGTTTTATAGAAATGAACACGAAACACTTAGGAAAATAGGTATTGTGGATCCAGAAATAAGATTATCCTGCCAAATTCACGTAAATGAAGGTCTGAAAAACGTAGTTGTGCAACTCCTTGACAATAATTGAACACAACAATTCTTGATATTCTTATAAAATTATTTTGCATCCTAAATTGAGGCAAACTGTCTGAGTAAATAAGACACCAACAAGTCTTCTAATCAGTTTCCAATCTCTCTTTAATCTGCTCCTAAGACTGGTGATGTACATTACTATGCTTTCCAAACCGTTTGGCCTTAAAACATTGCAGGAGGCACTTAATACTCAAATGACAAAGTAAGCCTCTGCTTCTCAAATTTATCTTTCATACGCAGCATGGGCATCAAACAAAGGCTATGGAGGTATTGCAAATTTTCTTTTCAGACATTCAAACGGAGAACGTATTCATATGATGAATATTTTAGAATACATATTGGAAAGAGGTGCTAAAGTAAAAGTTGAAGTTATACCTTCTCCTCCTGAAGATCCAATAAGTATTCAAAATTGCTTTGAGAAAATATTTGAGCATGAGGTTGATAATACCAAAGGGATTTATAAACTGGTAAAAATGAGTTTTGTTGAAGAAGATTGGGCCACCTGGCATTTTATGAAATGGTTTGTAAAGGAACAAACTGAAGAAGAAACATTGGCTTTAAATCTGTTGGATAAAATTAAAATTGCAGGAGGAACAAATGCTGGCGCAGAAGCCATATACGTGCTTGATAGAGATTTGCAAACTAAATCTGATGATGCGGTATTAGCGGAAGATAAAACGGCAGCGAATCCATGATTTATAAGTTCTCAGTATTTATTTATCCGAAAGAAAAGAATTCAAAACGGTTTAAAACAGTGAGGATAAAATGAAAATCAAGATCAAAAGAGTCTATGAAGAACCTGCTCAAGATGATGGCATGCGTATCCTGGTGGATAGACTTTGGCCAAGGGGCCTGACAAAACAAAAGGCCAATATTGATTTATGGTTGAAGGATATTGCTCCCAGCACAGAACTTCGAAAATGGTTTAATCACGATCCCGAAAAGTGGAAAGAATTCAGGAAACGATATAATGAGGAACTCAAAAAGAACACAAACCAAATTGAAGTTTTGGAAAAAGAGGTGAAGAAAGGAACGGTTACATTGGTTTATGGTGCCAAAGATAAGGAACACAATGAGGCGCTCATTCTTAAAGAATTTGTTAACCGTGAATGATTGAAATCGGGAATTTGATAAAATGTAAATCGTCAAAAATGAAAAAAGTATTAATTGCATTGGACTATAATCCAAGTGCACAAAAAATTGCAGAAACAGGCTATGGTTTAGCAAAAGCAATGAATGCCCGGACGGTTTTGCTACACGTAATTTCTGATCCAACTTACTATTCTTCTCTCAACTATTCTCCCATAATGGGGTTTGATAGTTTCAATAGTGTAGATACCATCCAATCAGATACTGCTGAGAAATTAAAAAAAGCAGCTCAAAATTTTCTTGATAAATCAAAAGAATATCTTGGTGATGAAAGGATTGAAACCGTTGTAAGCAAAGGTGATTTTGGGGACACGATTTTGGAAACTGCAACAAAATTAAATGCTGATTTAATTGTGATGGGTACGCACAGCAGACGCGGATTAGAGAAAATATTAGTAGGAAGCGTAGCGGAAAATGTTTTGCATCATAGTTTGATACCGTTATTTATTATTCCAACTAAAACTCTTAAAGGAAACCAATAATAAAAATTACTGAAATATTTAAATCATGCCTAAAGATGTTTATCAAATAAAAAAATTATTAAGCACTAAAAATGGCACATTCACCTATTATAGTCTTGCGGAGCTTGAAAAGCTGGGATATGGTATCGGCAAGCTCCCTTGCAGCATTTGCAAAGCAAAAAGGCAGCAACGACGATACCTTCCTTAGCCTTGCTGTTAAAGATATTAAACGTGCTGCCGATTTTTTTAAATCGGTCTTCGAGGAAACCAATGGGTATGACGGCTTTGTAAGCATTGAGGTTTCGCCTCATCTTGCTCATAATACGGAAGGAACTATTAAACAGGCAAGAGAATTATGGAATGCTATTAACCGAAAAAATGTAATGATCAAAATACCAGGTACGGCAGAAGGCTTGCCTGCCATACGTAAGTGCATTAGCGAAGGGATAAATATTAATATTACGCTGCTATTTGGTTTGCCACGCTACAAGCAAGTTATCGATGCATATATTTCTGGTCTGGAAGATCGCGTTAAGGCCAATCAACCAATTGATCAAATCGCTTCTGTGGCTAGCTTTTTCCTTAGTCGGATTGATGTATTGATTGATCCTTTATTGGAACAAAAGGGACTGGCTAACCTGAAAGGCGAAGTGGCCATTGCTTCAGCTAAAAAAGCCTATGAAATGTATAAAGTGGTGTTCAATAGTGAACGTTTTAAAACTCTTGAGACAAAGGGTGCAAAACGGCAACGTGTGCTGTGGGCCAGCACAAGTAGTAAAGACCCATCGTTTAGTGATGTGAAGTATGTAGAGGCATTGATAGGTGCTGAAACGATCAATACCATTCCAATTGAAACACTGAAAGCTTTCAATGATCATGGAAGGGCCGAAAGTCATTTGGAGGATAATCTGGATAAAGCGACGCGTCTGCTAACGCAGTTGAAAGAAAAGGGAATTGATATCAACACCATTACTCAAACGCTGGAACACGAGGGCATCGAAAAATTCAAAATGGCTTACGATAAACTTTTAGCAGCTATTGAAAAGCAAAAACAAGTGGCATATTAAACTAATCGTATGGAAACATCCAAGGTCAAAGTAATTTTTTTAGACATTGGCGGGGTATTGCTCAGCAATGGGTGGGGACATGAATCCCGGCAAAAAGCTGCTCCGTAGACAATTGCTAACTGTACACCTAATTTGTTGAACAATTAAATATCTTTTGCGATAATGGGCGTTTCATCCTCTATTTTTACAAATACACGTTCCACTATCGCACTACAATAAACGGGATTAAAATGGAATAGTTCAGATGTATAGCAATCTTTTAGTTTTTGCTGCAATAAAGCCTTAGCCCGGTTTAAGCGAACCTTTACGTTTGCAGCGGTAATATTCATCAATTCCGCGGTTTCATTGATAGAAAAGCCTTCTACCTCCCTTAGAATCAGAACAGTCCTGTAATTGGAAGGAAGACTATTCAAGTTACTTTCTATTATAGTGGAAAGTTCCCTATTCATAATTTTATGCTCTGCATCACCAGCAATCAAAGATGCGTGCAGAGGTTTTTGGCTTTTGTGCACTAAATGACTGTTAGGCTCTTCCATCTTAGAATATCCATGATTTTTCTTGTATAGACATTTACGAGTTAGGATTTTTGTGAGCCATGACTTGTAAAGTGGGGAACAATCTAATTGTTGTAAATGCATATATGCTGTTACGTGTGTGTCCTGCATCAGGTCTTCAGCATCCTGATGGTTGAAGCCATAGCTTCGAGCAATTCTATAAAGCAGGGGATTATAACGCCTGACAAGTACTTCAAATAAAGCGTTATTACCCTCTAAAATCTTAGCAATCGCTTCCTGATCGCTTAATTCAGCGGTATTATTCTTAATATTATTCATTTGCCAATTATTTGATAACCAATTGATTAATGCCACTAAAGCCTATTGCCTTCTACAGGGAAGGTCAATGTAACATAATGGCAATAGTTACATCTCGTTAACATGTAGGTATACCTAGTTGTTATGCGGCAACCCAGTAATAAGGGCAAATGACTTGAAGACTTTAAAGCTGGAAAAATAATACAACTTGTTGCAGAAAGGTAGAAATTCAGTAAAGGAACAGGTATAACAATCCCTTGTATTCAGTATAATATACTGTACAGAGCTGAAGTTAGGTGTTTTATGTTCCAGGTGTAGCATTTTTAAATTAAAAACAACGAATTGCTTAAAGAAGGGCGATAGTTTATAGTACCTAATTATACTATTTCGTAAGGTACAACAATAATATAAATTAAACAATGACCAGAAATAAAATACAGGATCGCGCGCTATGCAGGACAAATTGTTAAAACTGGTAAATAACACGTGGAATTGTACCAGGCTTAATAGTTTAAACAAGACGGACAGATAATACGTAGAATGCAAAATATCTGTATAAAGTAAGTCAGCACGCAAAAGGTTACAGAAAAATAATAAAGTTTGCAACGGTATCATAATTAACATGATGACGCATTTCAGGATTGTGATATTATATAATTACCGGATATAAAAAAATACCTGAACCACCATAAAGAGTATCATCCGGAAGCAAAAGCCATAAAAGGACAAACATTAACCTGCCCTGCTCAACGATTATTTATGTAGCAACAACCAGATTCAGAGGCGGGGAATTGGGTTACGTTGTTGCTTATGACATGATTAAAAATTATTGCAAGTAAAAGCCGATGCCTAAGATTCACACGTTCCCCACACTTTACGAGGGTGATTGCTGAAGGTGATGATGTAAATGCTGATGATAATGTAACTTTAGAATATGAATGAGGGTGCATTCAAACGTTCTGATTACTACAGACAAACAGAAGTGGTTAAACGATTTAAAATAGCTGCTAAACTGTTTAAACAACTATTGGTTGATAATAATATCAATCAGGTAAATAAACGCGTAGATTTGGGAGGTTATGATGTTACAACGGTATATGTGAAGAAAGAGGATATTGATGTATTAAATATAAAGTTACGTTCTTAATTATGAAAGGAATTGTTTATGAAGTTACTGGTACAGATGTACTTGGACTTGCTCCTGTGTTTCATGAAAAATATAAAAGAGGATATGCATATGAAACAACAACACACTTTGTTCATTACTATGCATATGATTATGGTTGGAATAGTTTACAAATAAACCTTTGTGTTACAGAACCTAAGAACGGAACTTTAGAAGATTGGGTAAAGAAACATTTTGAAGCGACAAACATTCACACTGTAGATTATGAAGTGGGGGAAACAATAGAAGGTGTATGGAGACCTGGTTTGTATTATTATGAACACATTTATCAAGCATTGAACACTTGTGAATCAGAAAGAAGATTGAATGAGCAAGCTTTAAGGGTTTTGCTCGAAAAATTAGATGATATATTTCTTTACATTGAACCAGATGCAACATCATTCAAGACCTATAGCCATAAGTTACGTGAGTTGCTAATATTAGCATGTACAGAGGTAGAAAGTTCATGGGTTTATTTCCTTGATAAAGCGGGAGTATCACCAGTTAATAGAAGCTCCTTTACAACAAAAGATTACATTAGGTTAAAGGATGTTCTTTTTCTTGAAGAATATGAATGCACATTTAAAGGCCACACAAGTATTCCTGCAATTCAACCATTTAAAGGTTGGGATGATACTTCACCAACTAAATCTTTATCGTGGTATGATGCCTATAATAAGACTAAACATAATCGGGTATTAAATTTTTCAGAGGCTAATATGTACAATGTGATTCAAGCTGTAATTGCAAGTATCATCATGTATATAGTAAGGTATAGTCCATTCCCCATGCAGGAAGAATCTGGTACATTCAATAGTTTGATAAATCAACATTTTAAGTTTCGTTTGGTGGATTCTGATGTAAAGAAGCATTACATACCATTAATTGAAATTCCTGCACCTTTTCGTCCAGACATAATTTCATATAGTCCATTTAAAAATGGCCATGTAAAACCCTATGTTGTTAAACCTTTTATATTATAAATGTTATTATTTCTTTTCTATTAGAAACAATATAATTGATATAATAACTCCTAATAGGCTAATTAATAAAGCCCAAAAAGCATAATTTTTTGATTTACGCGCAAATTCTAATGTTTGGAGTTTATAATTTTCATCTGCACTGTAACCACCTTCTTCAACAAACCTGTACCCTTTAGCTGTAAGTCTGCATAAACCAAGAAAGGTGTTGTCATGTGTAATGTAACCTTCCTCAGCTAAGTATCTAAATGCTTTTTTGAATCGAGGATGTTTATAAAGTTCAGGATTTTCTTCAACAAATATGCTGAAGGCAATTTGACCGTTGATAGATGATAATTTTATTAGAATATCATCAAGTAATTTGTTGTCCATACTGCCAAAATAAAAAAAAATAAAAAAAATAGTGTTTTTAGGCCTTTTCAATTTTTACAGACTATTTATTCTAAATGGATAAATATGTCAACATTTTATTACGATTTAGAACTATCACAGGCAAAGGAAACCGCTTTTGCTCAAAAGCTTCAGAACCAGGGTTTTACAGTATCAACTACGCAGGATATGGGTAGGTTTAATGGTTATGATGTTAAGGCTATACACTCCACAGGTACAACTACGTATGAAGTAAAATATGATGAAATGAGTAGTGTAACAGGTAATGTTGCGGTTGAGGTATGTAAAATGGTTAACGGAGAAAAAGTAGAATCTGGTATAACTGCCTCTGTAGCAAATGACTATGTGTATTGTTTTCCTGGTGATAATAACTTTTACAATATTCCACGTTTCCAGCTCTGGAAAATGATTATTACCCAGCAATACACTAAGGTTGTAAACAGTGGTGATGGGGGCAAATATAAACTTGCTCTATTCGATAAAGAATATTTCGTTTCCAGATGCACCAGAATATAAAAAACTTTTCAGGTGGAGGTGATTTATCCTACACTTTCTGCGGGACAGTAGTAACAGGTAGTAACAATTGGTAACAGTAGTAACATCTGTTACGTTGTTATTACTGTTACTATTTTATGTAAAAAGCATAATCTCTGAACCAACGGCCAACTAAAGAGCCAACTCAATAAAATAAAAAAGCCATAAAACATTAATAAACAATACTTTAAGGCTATTCAATGGTGACCCTGTAGGGAACAGAACAGGATCACAAAAGCCGAGACAGTATTGAGTTTCAGCAAATCTATTCATCAAGGTAACCGAAAAGGTAACCGAATAAATTGTTGGATTTTGATGAGATTTCGAAGAGCTAATCTGCTCTTAAAATTTACAAAATAACAGTCACAAATGATAGCAATTTGATTCAAATCTTATGATTTAAGCCTAGTGAAATCAGAATCTTATTCTCAGTGAACTATGCTCAATTGGAAGATTACTCTGCTCAATAAGCGTAGAAACAAAGTATCAATCAAGTTCTGTGCCTTGCTGGTACAATACTCTTATCTTATAGAGCCATTTAAATGTAGATAAATGATTGTGGGGGAAAAGAGTTGAAATCTTTTCTGATACAAAGTGGCTTTTTATACCTTTTTGCATATTTTACCTTAATAGCATAACCTGTACTTTTTTTACTGAAGTACTTAAAGAAGAAATCCTCAGTGATGCCTGCATGTACTTTTGTTTGTTGCCAGAGTACTGCGATATCATCATTCAATATATGATCAATTTCAAACTCACCAATAACCTTTTTAATGGGAGCGGATGCATAAACGATCACCTTTTTTACTTCCTTGTTTTTGAAAATAGTCCGTCTGAATTCATATTTTTTTTCTCCGCTGAATATCTTATTTGCAAATTCCGGTTTAATCGACAATAATACTTTCATCGCTTTGAGACTCCTTTAATAAGGTCCTTAATTGTTCAATACTGATAGGTGAAAATCCCCTGGGTACAGACTTCACATCACTAATAATCCCCAACTCAATCAGCCGTGCCAAATTAGGTCTTTTCCGCAAAGAAAAGGTGTATAAGAATTCCACAACGAATGGTTTAATATGTTTATATCTGTTCCAAAATTCAAGCAGCTGCTTTTCGGTGAAAAAAGTTTTCTTTCTGCAAATTGAAAAGAGTTCTTCTGGACTATCAATATTATCATGCACTCTTTCTACAATTCCAATAGTTGTTGCTACACCGATATACTTTCCTCCTGTTCTATAAAATAAAATTGGATCTCCACTACTAAGCCTCCGTTCGTAAGAATGTGAAATATAGACTTTACTTAGTGCATTGCGATGCGGTTCCATTTCGCGGTAGTTAGCCGGCGATTCTGTATTTAAAATAGAATCGGGTAAAAGTTCTGTATGGTAATCAGGCCAAATAGGTACGAAGAAAGGAGTAGTTTGCTGTGAAATATATGGAAAGGTAACTCTAGGTACGGCTCTGTCTGCCTTATTTGAAAAATCGCGCACAAATACTTTTTCTCTACCCGTAGGTGTTTCTTTTTCGCCAAACACAACAAATCCCCACTCTTCCAATAACTCAATGAGTCGAAGTTGATCGGGTGATTTGTCGAAGATGGTTACATAGATTTCGTCAACTTTATTTATTAGTGCATTATCAAATACTATTTTTAAAAAGCGTTCCCCTATTCTATATCCATTCAGGATTACTTTGAAAGTACCAATCTTTAGTCTCTTTTTAGGAGGAAACGACGGATATATATCTCTATAGTTTTCCCCAACTCCTTCTATTTTCACATACAAAAAACCAATAATTAGCTCTTTCCGATAACATACATAGGCTATTTCGTCAGACTTACTTTTAAACCATTTATCAAATCCTTGGTAATCTTCACGAAAGGAGTCAAAAAAAGAATTATTAACATCAATACTACCGAAATAGCTTTTCTGAATGGAAAGTACTTTATAATTTACGAGTTCCGGATGTTCAGCTATACAAACTTCAACAAAACGGGAAATGGTGTATATTTTATCTGATATACCCAACCGGGCTGCTTTTCGGTGAATCTTTCTGTCTTCAGTTATGAATATATCGACACGATCTTCAACCAGTTCATTAAGCAGCAAGGAATCATTGCGGTCATTTTCGTCTTTATCCATCTCATCACTGATTGTTTTAACTGCTGAATTCAATGGGGCTATTGTTTTTAGTACATGATATGCTTCTAATTTTACACTCATAGTTCGGACTACTTCTTCATTACCATGCTTTTTAATCTCTACTTCTGTAATAGGGTGTACACATTTGGAGTATTTTAGGTAGTCGAGCCATTTGAATAACTGTCCTATTGAAAGATTAGCAATTTTGGCTGTTTCCCTATGTATAACGATGTTAGTATCAAGAAGTACTCTCATAAGTGATCAAATTAGTTTTAATGATTCTAAAGTAAAAAATACCAGAAATATATTGTGAAATAAAATGTTAAGTGCGCGTTTAATCAGCGATAGCTTTATTAGTTAGGAATTGCAGGGAACTTTCTTCTTTTAATCCGATGAGTTCACAGAATTCATAAATAATGATTAGGTCACCTGGCAGTTTATTGTATTTGAAGCCAATATAAACAATGATCTTACAGACGGTTCATTCCTTCTTACCTGTTATATTAGTAATGTCATTGGCATAAATGACTATGCGAATAGTTACATTTTCATGTATAATGCAGCAAGCTACCTAAAGGATGCGATTTTCTAAATATTTAGGTGGTGGGATAGAAAGTAAAACCCCACAAAGCTAGTATTTGCAGGGCTTTAATGAGATTTGATGTTTGAGTTGCGAACTGGACGGGACCGCACGCTTTCTCTGGAATACGAGCTGGTAATAGGTTGTAAAGGATAGGATTTTTGAGAGCACCGAATAGGGCACTTTTAGTTTGATTTCATTTAGGCGGATCTGTTGTCCTTCATACTTTATTCCTGCAATTTCATCGATTTACTCAGCAAAACTGGAAAATACGCCTCCCAAAATATCAAATAAATTAAAAAAGCAAATAAAATAGAACTATGGTCCTGATTAGTGTGGGGCAGCAAAGGTGCAGAAATTGGCCGTCAGATCTGAAGCGAAGGGGTTTTGTCCGCATGGAAGGGAAAAAGCAGCCGGTGGTTTTTATCGGTCTTTAAGAGGCAAGACGGAGCACCTCTCAAATAGAGAACCCACTTTTGATGTCTTTGAGCTCCATTAACTATTTATTGCGATAAATGAAAGAACAAACCTAAACAATAATCCACTTTATCGCAATTATAATTTACCCTATCAGATAACTTATTGCCCAAAATCTACTCTATCGCTACATTTGTAGAACTCAATTCTGTAGAACTCTATAAACCTCTACAAAGTATGCATCTGGGCAAAACCATCAAAAAGATCAGAGAGCCAAAAGGCCTGCTACAAAAGCAGGTGGCCGCCCAACTGGGCATCAGCCAAACCACCAATAACAAGCTGAAAAACGAAGGCGGCGAGCCTTCCGTAAAAGAACTCCAAAAGCTGGCCACACTCTTTAACATGACCGTGCACCAGATCCTAAACTATGAGGGAGAGGTGCCGGGGGAAGTGGCTATAGAAAACAAACCGGGATTTGAACATCTCAAACTGCTCAACCAGCTGGATGAAGAGGACAAACAAACCGTGTTCAAGATCATCGACACCATGCTCACCAAAAAGAAGTTAAAAGACTTCTTCTAGAAAAATATAGCAGCACTGTAAAAGAAAAAGCCGCAGATAAGGAACTGCGGCTAACAAACAATAATTTAACTATTTACTACAGACTTGGACCAGCCTCAGGAGAAAAGCATTATGCAAGACAGACTGATTATGGTATGGAAAAATGTAGCTAAACGGCTACATGGAACCTTTGAGCAGAAAAAGGATACCGACTACTTCCATAACCATGAAGCTTATGAACTTACTTGTCACTATGATAAACATAAAGTTATAGTTACAGCTTATCTACAGCTAATTCCTGAACGAGGAAGAGGCCCTTTTCTTACTCACTTTACAAAAGTATATGTGTGCTTTTATAACCAACAAAAAGTTTATTTCAAAATAGCAAAGAACAGCTTTCTAAGTAGCATTTGTAATCTTATTTCTCCCCAAATTAAAACTCCTAATTCAACTTTCAATAAGCGTTTTAATCTGTCCGGTCAACCTCGGTTTAAAGTTGCAAGCATCTTTTCTAATCAAGAGATATTACAACCCATAGTTGACTTTGATGATATATACTTAGAAGTAATTCACAACAATAAGTTTGCCTCTTCCTTTGCACCTCCTAATAATGAAGATGTATTAGAAGTTAATGTAAATTATGTATTGAACAATGAAGAACAGATTTTAAATCTTATACATTTATCTACTCTGTTGGTAGAAGAAGTTACTTCTATTCGTATATAAACTTTATTTTATTCTTTTCTAAACCACGTACTTGGATCGCTTCTTTCTTTAATCCGTTTTCATAACTATATTTTATATTGTAAACCAATCGCTCACCATCAAAAAGACTTTCACTCAGGAGATTGTTACCTAAGTCATATTTATACACTTTTTTGACAACTGTTGAAGCAATTGGGTTTTCGACGATTTCTTGTGTTTTATTTCCATGCAAATCATACTCATACTTTTCACGTGACTGTAATGTCTTAGTAGTATCAACGATCATAAAAGTTCGCATCGCTGTTAAACGATTATTGGAATCATAATCATACTCCAAGATCATTTTTAAAGAATTAAATTCTTTATCCCATACCTCTGACTTTAAAACAATCGTATCAGCTTTATAACTGTTTTTATAGATTAAAGTAGAAGTATCACTACCAGGCCTCAAGTCGTACATCTTTAGCTTCACTATATTGCCATTTGTATCTCGTAATATTTCAGTTCTATCTGCAAGTGTATTATCAATTTGGAAAGAATAAGCTGTCTCCTTTCCATGACTATTGTATTCTGCTTCCTTTTTAATTCTTCTTTTATGGTCTGCGCTATCATAAGTAACCTTTCTTAGTAGGATTCCTTCGCTATAATACTCAATAGCAATTGTATCGCCCTTGCTTATGATCTCTCCTCTATTGTCTAAATCGAATTGCACCCATTTCACACTTGTAAAATCCTTCTTAGATTCTTTGCACGACTGTATTATGCTTGTTACTATAAAAAGAAACAATAATTTTTTCATACTATTTTACTTTAGGTTTACCTCCCTTATTTTCGGCTGAAGCTTTTTCTATGTAGCTCTGATAAGTAGAATAGTAGTTTGATTTAAATCTATTCTCTTGTAAGTGACTTCCCGAAGATTCATTATACTTTCCGGTATACCTTGCTGTATTATAAATCACTCGTCCAGCTTTATATACTCGTTCTTCCTGTTCTGAACCTTTCCTAAAACCTTCGACAGCTTTCACAAGCGGCGATATAGCATTATCACCAAATTCCATATTGAGATAAACCTGAGCATCATCATAAACAGGAAAGACATTATGCGGACCCGATAAGGCTACCTTCGCGGTGTTTGCAAATGGCCCTACGATTGATCCATTGGTCACAGTTTCTTTACCATCATGTAAAACACCTCCCAAATCTCTCGTCTCAAGAATTCGTCCACCTCCTTGAGTTTCTATAGTTTCATAATTATAGGACTCATTATGCGAGGTGGTTGCAGAACTACTATTTACAACATTCCCTTTTGCGTCAATTGTTGTAGTAGAAACAGTTTCAGAAACTTGTTGTGTAACCGAATTAGAATATTGATTTACCTTTATTCCTCCAGGATGTTGATAGCTTCCAGACTTTAAAAGTGTTTTTGAATTACCTGTTGTTTTTCTACTTGTTGTAGTTTCTGTAATTGTATAACTGCCATCCTTATTTTTCTTTATTCTGTTTACCTCATTAGAATTTCCATCTTGTGGAGGATAATCTCCTAAAGGATCACTAAAACTTATTGGATTGTCGAAGTTAGCCGCGTAAGGACTCCAGCTTTCAGATCTTTCTGCTAATGGATCAATTTGCCACCACCTACCTATTTGCGGATCATAAGTTCTATAAAAAGCGTCATAGGTGTTTAAATCAAAACTTTCATTATGCTCTATACCATTGTACTCAAACTTATTATCTATTCCCCCCATTGCCTTACTACTGATCCCCTGCATGGTGAGTCCGAAGGGATAGTAGTGAGTTTCTTCCAGGATAGGGCCTCTTTCATGGCTCAGGTTAAAGTTATCAAAATACACCAGCTCATCGCTCTCATTGGTAAAGTACACATACGCATAGCCGTTCTTGCCTACTGTTATGGCATTGGAGAAGGTCCTGTCGATCGTATTCCTTACCCCTGGTGTATAGTCCACCGGATACACCCTACTGCTTGTCTGATCAAAATGGAATTGCTCATCAAAGAACAAAACACAAAGATAAGCCTTGGGCGCTTCGTCGCCCCCACTACTACTTGGAGTAGGGTTGATAAAGGAAGTAAAGGCCGTATTGCTTTGCAATTGGTTGGTAATGGTGGTGGCCTCACCCTTCAGCAAGCCAACCGGTGTAGCTGTATTGGTAAAACTACTGATCAAACTATTTACAAAACTACCCACTGGATTGGCCACTCCATTGGTACTGCTGGGCCCATTAAAGAAATAATCCACTTTGGTGTGGATACGGTCACCAGCCATCACCTTTAAGAACTTGGTCGCTCCTATGGAGCCATTGGCTGAACTTTTGCGCACCAGCATGGCATAGGTCATGGTACCACCAAAATTCACCTGGCTGCCCCCCCTGGCCCCATCTACATTGATGGACTGCCCATTACTATTCTCCCACTGAGCGTTTTGTTGGCTCTTGTTGGCGTCTTCAAAAGTAAGAGTCTCATAAGGGTCTGTCTTTACTTCTTCTGTGAGCACCATGCGTACATTGCCCAAATGATCTTTGAGGAAATAATCATAGACAAAAGAACCATCGGCTGCCTTATAGCGGATTCTTCCTTCCTCCTGGGGCAGAAACTGCAGCACGTCATCTTCATAGGTGCCAAAAAGGTACAGGGTTGTCTTGGTAGGCTGTCCTGTTTCTGCCACTACTTTTTTGAGCTTGTTGCCCGCAGCATCATACACATAAGTAATGGTGCCTTTTTGATTGCCATTATCATCCTTTACAATGATCTGGGTAGGCAGGTTCAGGTGGTTGTAACTGATGGCGCCCCCACTGCTCAGATCAACCCCAGTAGTCGTGCCGATCCTTTTGTTCAGATCTGTGATTAAATTCCCATTGGGGTCATATCCGTAATCATCTGAAGTGTTTTTATTGGTAAAGTCACCCATTTTGTTGTCAGTAGTAACGCCATCCGATACGGCCTGAAGTTTATTACTTGCTCCATTTTTAAAATAAGAGTAACTCAGAATGTCAATATCCGTACTGCCGGTCACCTTCCAGCCTTTCTGGTTCATGGTCTTGATATTGCCATTGGCATCATAGCTAAGGTTGGAGACAGAAAAATCCAGGCCCGCACTGCGGTTAAAACCTCCGGTGTACTGGTTAAAGTCTGCATCCGTTAGCCTGTTAGCTGCATCATAACTAAAGTCATACTTGCGCACCTCATCATCCCCGGTGCTCTTCCATACCGTGCCGGTGATGTTGCCGTTGTATTGAGGTGCTGAATAAGAACCCAAAGAGGCAATGCTTTGTTTGTCATAGCCCAGGTCAAAGCCAAAGTAATTAGCCGTGCTGGAAGTACTTTTTGCATAGTCTCTATTGGTACCCAGCAGCCAGCCCCGGATGTTGTATTCATAAGTCAAGCTCTCCAGTCCTGTTCCATTGTAATCCGGTGCCAGCTTTTTGCTTTTGAGCTGCCCCAGGGCATCATACTCCATGGAGGAGATCTTTTTCCAGCCACTACCCCCCACATTCTTTTCAATCCTGGTCACTCTTCCCAGATCATCATAAATGTTCAGGGTGGCCACCTCATAGCTTTGAGAAGTAGTGCCTCCTTTTTGGTGCCGCACATGGTTGCGGAGCACCTTGCCGGCAAAGTCATAGCGCGTGGTCACAATGTCTATACCATCGGAGACATTGGTGGACTGCACCTGGATGACACGCCCCTTCTCATCATAGATGTTGACCGAGTAAAGGTATTTGGTGTCGCCCAGCACTTTGACTTTCGTCCAGCTCACCAGGCCCACACTCCTGGAGGCCTGCATCAGGGGCTCGGCATAGTCTGTGGCGGTGAGGTTGTAATCCAGGTAACTGCCATAGACGTTTTGCAAAGAGCCACTGAGGCCTGCAGGCAGTCCCGAATAATCACCATCATAGTGGGTTTCAGTAAGCAGTTCATTGCTGTAATTACTCACCGTAGGATAAGCCGTGCTGCTCAATGCCTGTCCCCTGTGGTATGCCGCATCGCTGTAGTAAGTAGGATCCGTAATCAGGTAGGTGGCTACAGGCCGGTTGAAGTTATTGTCATACACGGTTACCAGCCACTGTTGTTTGCTCCTCATATTGGCATCCTGGCTCATCACCAGCCGGTCCCGGGTGTCATAGACCAGCTGCACCGCTCCTGCCCCGGGCACCTTCTTTTGGATCATCCGCCCCCTGGTGTCGTATTCATAACGGAAACACAGCTCATTTAACATGTCGGTGGTCAGCCCCCAGCCATTGCCTTCCAGCAGCTCCACCGCCCGGGGCTGCAACACGGCCCTGAGCAGCCCCAGATCATCATAGATATAGTAAGTACACAGCCAGCCCCCGTGTCCACTGCCTCCGCTCCCATCAGCTGCAGCCGTGAGCTGCACTTTCTTTAGAATCACCCGTCCTTCCTTGTCCTTGAACTCTTCCACCTGGCTACCTTTTTCATCCACGGTGACATTTTTATACAGCTGTCCCTCTCCATAAATAGCGGTGGTACTGTAGGTGCCAAAATCATTGGACACATCAGAGACGCTCCACACCCGTACGGCATCCGCAGAGGTATTGAGCCAGTACTTCGTTTCTATCCCCTTATTATTACCAACCCAGTTAATGCCTGGCGCCATTTGCTTGTCTACCCGGTTGAGCGGGGAGGATTCATAAACTGTCTGACCAAAAAAACTAGTTTCATTTTGGCTGCTGTACCAGCCCTGATTAAAGGATAACTGGTCTGCTAATGCTGTTGCCTTATACAATCCATCTGAAGAACTGGCCACATAAGGCATATATTTTTTAACTTCTCTTCCAAAGTTATCATACTCAAAAGGGGTTACGATATCCGTATTGCCTGAATCGGAAAGGGAACCTTTTTTGATCACCGTTTGCTCCGGCCTGCCCAGTCCATCAAAGTAAGTAACGCTATGCTTTACTTCCCTAAGTCCCTTACCCACTAATGCACTGGCGTCCGTTACTGGGGCGGTGGCCTCCCAGGTCTTTACAAAATTGCGGGGATCTATCATTACAGTTGCCTGTACCACTAGGTTGACAGAAAGGCTGATAGTGCCACTGCCTGTACCATAGCCCTCTGTAACTATATAGTAGGTACCTGCAGCCAGCGTAGTTCTGATAGAGGCCCTTGAACCTGTACACAATGGCCCATTATCATCATTGGTAGCAATAGAGCCCCCTGTACTGTTTAACAGGTGTAAATAGGTGTCAAAACCCGAAGAGCAAGTGGAAATGTCAATTTGGGTGGCCCTTTGAACAGTAAACTGATAAAAAATATCTTCACTGGCCTGTCCATAATCATTGCCATAGCCGCTGTTGTTTCTGTTATCTGTGTAAGGATGACTGCCGCCAGAATAATTACCCATCACAATGGGATTACTCATGTTGGCACCCTGTGCAGGGCTCAGCAATGGACAAAGCATAGCCAAAAGCAGGACGACTGTGCCTGCGAAACATATACGTTTCATTCCTTTAGAGTTGGATGGTGGGTAAAGTGCTATTGGATTAATTTGCTGAAGCTTTCTCTTCAGTTTTCTTGCTATAAGGCTTTACAGGATACACGTTTCCCAAAGGCTTGGAGAGTATCCTTTCCATCACCGGATGGGCAAGGGCAATCTTAGGCCCCATCACAGCATAAAGCTCTCCCCTCTCATCTACAAAAAACTTATGGCCGGTCCCCAGTACGTCCTGGTCAAAATGGTGGTTCTTGCTCTTATTGGTGAGCCACTGGAACAATGGAGACTGTTCTGCACCTGCACTTTTTTTCACCTTCATACCTTCAGCCAAAATAAAAGTAGCAGGCATGTTTTTATAGAGAGCCTTGAGCTCTGTTTCCTTCGTTTTTTCAAAGCCTGTTTCTTCAGCTGGTACACCAATCACAATCAGCGAAGTATCGTATTTGTGTTGCAGGGCCTCCAATTCACCCATCCTGAAGGAAGTATCCTGTGCAGAGAGTGGCAACACAACAAAGAGCAGCTTTTTACCCCTGAAAGAACCTAGTTCTACTTTCTTCCCTTCCAGTGTATTCAGAGATAGGCTGTAAAGGTCGTCAAGGAAAGAAAAGGAACACAGGGAAGCAAGCAGCAGTAGGGAAAGTATGTATTTCATAATCAGTTATTAGTATTTAACAGTGTTAAAGAGTAGTTTATTTAATAAATTTCCAAATTGTTGCAGGAGGCATTTAAATCAACGCTATAGAGGTTAGCACCTCCGTAGCCTGAAGTTGAATAATAGCAGCCTGCAGAAAAAGTACGGTAGTTACTATCATAAGGACTATTGAAATAGATGTTATAATTACCGGCTGGGATATCACCAAGTGTGCCACTGCCATAACCCACTTCAAAGAAGTAACTGTTTCCGGTGCTGTTATTATAGAGTTCAACGGTATAACCATAGGCATTATAATAATTAGAATAGGTCAGGGTAAGGAGAGACTGGCAGCCGCCCAATAGATCGGCCTGTTGCTGGGCGTATTGTACCGCCTGGTTATTGGCATCTTGCTGTGAAATAAGTGAGGTAAACATACCTGACGATACACTCACCATGTAAGGCTCAGGCGTTTGACTGCCACAGTAATTTGAATAATAGTAATCGTTTATTGGTTCATTGCCCCACTGGGTTGGCTGCTCACCGCAATCCCCAGGTTGTCCCAGATAGTTATAGCAGTATCTTTTAAGTATGTTCTTATTATCATCACGGACCAGTGAAAGTCTGCCAAAGCCATCATACTCAAAGTAGGTAATGCGGTTGTTGATGTCACTTTGCGAGGTCATGCCCACCAAAGGATCATAAGTAAAGGTGGTCATCTGGGAGGCGGATGGATGCAGACGGATGTCATCAAACCATACTGTACCATATTCATTATTGTCGATTCTTATATTGAGCTGCGTAACATCTGCAGGTACAGTAAACTCCCCCTCTACCAACACCCACTTGCCGGTGGTAGTAGTGCGCACCCCATCCACATAGCTGTAGTAGCCCGTTTCATTTGCTCTTTTCATGAAAAAGTAAATATCTGCACTGGGTCCATTACTGTACACCCAGCCGGAATATTTGAACTTGGTGGGAGCTGATAGAGTGACGTTCAGCCATTGTGTACTATGGCGAACGATTTCCCCGCCACTACTATTATCAAGCCTGGCTGAGTATCTTCCTGCGTGGGCCTTGGTATTATCAAGTACTACACCATTCCAAGTATCACTTTCTTCATAGGAGTCAAAGAAAAGATCGTTGGCTTTCGCATTTACCGCCTGGGCAATAGGATAGCTCTTGTTGTAGCCCCATAAGTAGGCTTGTTTGACATCACCTGCTTTTTGCTGCTCGGCACCTGTGGAATGCGATTTTTTGAATATTTTGAGGATGGGATGAAAATTAAAAACCCTGCAAACGTTTGATTTGCAGGGTTTTAGTAAAATTTGCTATCTGAGTTGCGGACCGGACGGGACCGCAACCTTTTTCCAGAATGTAGACTAGTAAAGCCTTGTAGAAAACTGAGAATTAGAGGGCACCGAATAGGGCACCTTAAGATTTAGTTTATTTTGACCTGATTTATAATTATTAATACTCTATCCATACTCTTTCCGGCCGCATATCAACAACTCCGTGCTTTTCGGAAAAAACTACCACAGCTGGACAGCTATCTGCTATTTTTACAAAAAAAAGACTTCTTTCTTAATATTATCTTATTATTTTAGCCTTTCAAGAGAAGGATTTTCATTTAAGCAGGCATAATAATTTACAAAAAATTCATTGCAGACAAATTTTTTTAAATCAAACAATTGAATAAAACGATACGTATTGGCAGAGCCGGTCCAATTAACAGGCTCGTTTCTTAGAAGAATATAGTTATCTTTCTGAAAAATATTTTGAGGCGAATAGCCATAATCAAAAGATATATCGTTAAAATTAAACTTCAAGCTATCAAAGAGTACCCTAGTTATTTTGATGGCCTTTCCTTCATAAAAGTATCTTCTGTTTGAATCCGGCAAATCGAATCGCTTTAGGGGCTGAATAATTGTTAACTTTTTTCCATCAATCATGTATGACTCTGAGTACGGATCATTTGGATCTGTTGCCCATGGAACCATTGGTGGGCTAATTTCTCTAAAATCCCTAGCTAAAGCGAGACTACATATATTTTTATCACTAAGAAATTGCATTGAGCTTAAAGAGTCTACTTGTGCAGGAACTGTTAGTATTGTTCCTTGTTTGCAACCTGAAATCCCTAACATGCTCAATAATAAAATCCATATTTTAATCATATTGTATTATTTTCTTTCTCCGTTCCATTTGACTTTGATTCCTGGGCGATAACGTGTATTTCGGTATTGGTCAGTTAACCTACTAAAAGTTGTATTTCCAATTGCATTGGTTGTTTGATATTTTGATTGCCAAGAACCATAAATATTTTTATCTGCTTCTGCATTAGCTTTTAAATTCCAAATATTATGAGTCGCATTTGTAAATGTAGTTCCCTGGAACCTTATGGAGTTGAATTTTCACCCAATTCTGCTCTTTTATATGTCACAGACGCACAAGCTTTGAATTATAGTAGATATATCAATAACCTACTGCAATACAATGTGAGCCTGGCTACAGCAGATCAAATCATCCAGTCCAAACAAATCATTTCTAGTATCAATTACCTGGATCATTTCTCTAATGGCGCATTGCAATTAGCTCCGGATGGAAAAATTTATATGGCTAAAAGAACCCAGAACCAACTGGCAGCCATCAACTATCCCAATCGCATTGGTGCTGCCTGTGGCTTTGTATATGATGCTGTGGCGCTTGGCTACGGCCAGTGCAGGTTTGGACTTCCTCCTATCACCCCGGATATTTCCTTAAACGTAAACAGTTTTGATTTTACAGGCACCTGTACAGGTCAACAGTTGCAGTTTGAGTACAAGGCATCTACTCAGATCAATTCTGTAAAGTGGGATTTTGGTGATCCTCTTTCCGGAGGGAATAATACATCAACGCAATTCAGGACAAGCCACCTTTTTACAAAACAGGGGGTCTATGATGTCCGACTCATCCTTTTTCATGCCTGTGGCAGTGATACTATCACCAAGCAGATCCAGGCAGGGACCATTTCTGTTCAACTGGGAAAGGACACGACACTTTGCGGTACTGATGGTTACCTGCTGACACCTCAAACATCAGGAGATAATACTTATTTATGGCAGAATAGTTCCACCGGTACTACTTTCCTGGCTAAAAAATCTGGTCTTTATTGGGTGGAAGTAAAAAACAAGGACAATGGTTGTGTAAAAAGAGACAGTATCCGCCTGGTCATGAACGCCTATCCAAAATTTGAGCTGGGCAGTGATCTTCACCTGTGTGAGGGGCAAACTAAAACCTTAACTGTGAATGTGCCTGCAGCCACCTATTTATGGAACACAGGAACAACTGCACAATCACAAACCATCTCCAGTGGCGGTGATTATTGGCTGGGTGTAACAGTGAATGGCTGCACCCAAAGAGATAGTATAAAAGCAGTGTATGCACCATATCCACAAATTAGCTTAGGAAAAGATACCATCTTGTGTGACGAGAAAACGTTGTTGCTGGATGGCGGAAATACCGGAGCTAATTACCAATGGCAGGATGGTTCTAGTGGTCAAACCTTCCTGGTGAAAGCTAAAGGAGCCTACAATGTAACGATTACAAAGGATGGTTGTTCCAGCTCAGATACAATCCTTGTAAGTTATGATCATAAGCCAACTTTCACCCTGGGTTCTGACCTTATGCTTTGTAGCGGACAGACAGCCTTACTTAGGGCTATAATACAGGATAGTATAGGTATGCAATACAGGTGGCAGGATGGTTCAGAAGGTAAAGAGTTTAAGGCTGCGGGGCCAGGCATCTATAACCTTGAAGTAAGTAACTATTGCGGCAGTCAGAAAGATTCTGTTATCATTTCCAAGGGCGTTTGCCAGCTTTATATTCCCAATGCATTTACCCCTAATGGTGATGGCCACAATGACGTTTTCCGAGCAGGCTTTGGTGAAGATATTACCAGTTATAACATCCAGGTTTACAACAGGTGGGGTACAAAAGTATTTGAGTCTAATGAAATTCGCAGAGGATGGGATGGCACAATTTCCGGTAAGCTGCAGCCTGCCGGAGTTTATATCTGGGTGATCCGATATCGTTCATCCGGAAGTCTAACGGAACAGGTGTTAAAGGGAAATACAGTGTTGATCAGATAGTCAGTAGGTGCAAGTCTGAATACGGCTCAAATTATCAGCCCTTGGATATCACGTATATTTTGACTTGTTTTGAATTGATTTGAAGTATCAAATACTTTATCTATACTTTATCTTGACTGCATCTATGCTTCTTCCCTACTCGATACAGGCTTTCACCTGGTTAGGAATTGACGAACTCTTTCTTCGCTGATGCCGGTGTGCTCGCAGAATTCGTAGATGGTGATAAGGTCGCCGGGCTTTTTGTTGTAACGGCGGCGGATCTGGGCGATGATCTTGCGAGCAGTGCGCTCTTTCTTGCCTGTTATATTGCTGATGTCTTTGGCATAGATGACTATGCGCGTTGGTACAATTTCCTGCATAATGCTGCAATAGCGGTACCGCTACTTTAGGTTTTGGGTATGGTGTAATAATCTTGTGGTGAGGAACTTAAAATTAATCATTATTTAATATTTCTTGTTGGGCTCGCAATTGCTTCCTCCCTGCCCCACAAGAATTTTAAAAACTTTATCCTATGGCTAAACAAATGGGTATCATCAAACTCAAAGGGACGATTGGTGATATAACCTTTTACAAATCCCAGGATGGTTACCTGGCACGCGAAAAAGGCGGCGTGGATGGGGACCGCATTGCAACTGATGCTGCCTTTGAAAGAACCCGGGAAAATGGTGCGGAATTCGGCAGGGCCGGTAAGGCAGCCAAGCTGCTGAGAGTTGCTATCCAGGGCTTATTGCAAAACGTATCTGACAGCAGGCTGGCCAGTCGCTTAACCACTGAAATGGTAAAAGTGGTGAAGGCTGATGCCACCAGTGATCGTGGCCAGAGAAACGTGTTGGATGGTGAACTGGAGCTGTTGCAAGGCTTTGAATTCAACATCAATGGGAAGTTGACCACCGCCTTGTATGCTCCTTATGATGCCACCATCACCAGGGCTACAGGCCAGTGTACCGTAGCGGTGCCACCTTTCATACCTGCTAATATGATTGCAGCGCCTGTAGGTGCCACCCACTTCAAGATTACATCCGGAGCAGCTGAAGTAGATTTTGAAGCAGGCAAGTATGTTGTACAAACCCAACAAACAGCGATGTTGCCATTGGACAACATGCCAACAGCGGCAATTAGCCTGGAGTCTACGCTTACTCCGGCAAGTACGCACCCACTGTTCCAGGTGCTGGGTATTGAATTCCTGCAATCGGTGAATGGAGAGTTTTATCCACTGAAGAATGGCGCCTTCAATGCCCTGGCATTGATCAAGGTTGAGGGTGTATAAGCTTTTATCCTGTGAAACACCATGGAAACCGGAGAGAAGCATGGCATGGCAAGCGCTCTGGTTTCCTTTTTCTAAATCCGTTTTCCTTACTTCTTAATTCAGAGTTATGAAACAAATCATGAGCAGGATCCAGGCTCCTACTCCACCCTTCTTTGTAAAGCTTCGAAACATTGGCCTGGCACTTACAGCAGTAAGTATTGCCCTTACCACTTCACCATTGGCCCTTCCGTTAGTGGTGGTGAAAATAGCCGGTTACCTGGCCATTGCCGGATCCGTGGCTTCGGCAGTGAGCCAGGCTGCAGTTGAAGGAGAATAAAGTCATGGAGCATATATTTGACAATACCACCAAGGCTGGCACAGCGGCTGGTACAATGCTTACCATCCTGGTAAATATAAGTAGCGAGGATCTGCTCAAAACTGCAGTCCTGGCGGCTGTGGGTGCTGCGGTGAGTTTCGTGGTAACTTTATTACTGAAAGCGCTGGTGCGATATTTCCATAAATGAATGTTCTCTAGATGTTGTGGTGAGCATTAGAGAAAAGAAGAAGGGCCGTTTGGCCCTTTCTTCATTTCAGTACTCTTTGGGGAGCATGAGGGTGCCATCTACCAGCCAGAGGGTAGCTTGATCATAAATAAAATCGCTGTAGAGAATGTACTGATAGGCAATGCGCTTGTGATTACCATCTGTGGCAACGACCGTAAACCTGTTTTCATTGATTCGTTTGAGATCCCATACCTGAAAGCGTTCTTTTTGTAACTGTCTTTTACATTGGTGACTTGTGATAATGTCAATAAACCAGTAGGCAGAGCAGGTATCTGCCAGTTGTTTTACTCCGCTTGTGATGAGGATCCTGGAAGGTTTGTGATAGAAGAAGCGTTCTGAGCCATTGCTGGAGCCGAAGAAGTGATTTGCATTCGTCATGATGATTGTGCTTTTAAGTGATTAAAAAGTCATTTTCCCAAAAGAAAAAAGGGAAAAAAAGAAAGCCTTTGAGTGAGCAAGGGCAATGCTGCAGACCAAATTTTTTGGCTATAAATGGGGCAACCGTAGCGTGGATGCAGGGAAGGCTTAATGAGGGAGGCTGTGTTTATGGCCTTAAAAAATTTGGTAGCAGCTGAAGGCCGGATGTAGCAAGGCTTGCCCTTGCAACCTTGTTTTGCTTTTTTTCCTTGCTTTTGGGAAGAATGTAAAAATTTCAGTTCGTTTTCTGTGTTTTCAGATGTGCACATTGGATGAGCTCATGCACGTGGAGCAGCAAAGATTGCGAACCAGAAAAATTTTAGAAACTATGAAAGATAATAGCATATAGAGTTTTTCATAAATCATTTGTCTGAATCAGCTTGGTTCGTATATTTATCTACTGTTAGGCGACATATCTAAAACTAACTTACAATGATCACTGTAACAAAGAAAATTACAACAAACTCAAGAGTCATTAAAGAGCTGCTGACACAATATACCGACACATTTGTAGCACTTAAAGAACTAATCAATAATTCGTTGCAAGCAGATGCCAAAAAAGTTGACATCAATATTGAGTATACAGATGATATGCTATACAAAGCAGGAATTAAAGAAATTTCTGTAACTGATAATGGCCACGGTGTTCCTTATAAGGAATTTGATAAAAAGATTTTAGAAATTGGAACGACTGCTAAAAAAAGCGGACAGGGAATTGGGAGATTTAGCACGTTTCAGTTGGGAGAATTGATGCACATAGAAACCGTAGCATATGAAAAAACAGAAAAGGCCTTTTCAAAAACCACATTCAGTATAGATACTACCGATTTTAGAGATGCTCAATTAGAACAGACTGAATTTAAGGTTGATTATGAGTATTTGGATGAACCAGCGCAACCATATTATAAAGTCACAATTCAAAATCTACATCACAACGTCAATCCAAAGCCAGCTCGAAGAAATCTTATTACTCAGAATTTCCTGCCACATAATATTAAACAATCCATTTTCGAAAACTACCCGTACGAAGTTTTCCACGAGAAAGTTAAATTCTCTATTAATGGAGATGAGATAAAAAAGGATGACTTTTTGATCGATTTACCAATCAAACAAACAATAGTTCACATTGACAAAAAGGGTATTAGCCATGAGATTAAACTTTTCTTCTACAATATAAGATCAAAGATCAATAAGGTAAAAGTATTTTTTCAGATAGAAAATGCAGGGATAAAAAGTGTAGCTCACGAGTACACATATTCATCTGATTGGTATACTCCAGACCTAGGCACTTGGTTTATCTATCTTGAATCTGATTCTTTTAACAGTGATTTATTTAGAAACCTTGACATAGAATCACTTGGGGAGGAAGATGTTAAGGGATTTCGAGAAACCATTAAAGCTGCTATCAATGATTTTTTCAAATCGCGCAATCAGAAATTTGAAAAGTTCTTACAAGAATTAGAAAGCGATAAATATTATCCGTACAGGGATGATCTCCCGCCTTCTAAAGCTCAAGAAGTAGTATTTAAGAAAGTCGCTTATCTGATTGAAGAGGAACATGGGTTGATTAAGAAAAACGAAAAAATTAGGAACTTCTTGTACTCTCTTTTGGATAGATCAATATCCAATGGTGATATTGAATATATTTTTCGTCAAATTATTAAGATGTCGGACGACGGGGTGCAGCAATTCAGGAACCTACTTGATAAAACTGATATAGAGGACGTTGTTCACTTTGCTAATTTAGTTGCCGATAAATTGGAGTTCTTGCAATTCTTGCATGAGCTTACCTATGGAGAAATATCAAACTGTTTAAAAGAGCGAAGCCAACTACACAAGATTGTTGAAAATGAACTGTGGCTATTTGGAGAACAATACAACAGCACGCCACATCTTTGGTCTGATAAGAAGATTGGAAATATTTTAAAGGAATTAAGGGATAAGCATTTCAACTACGCACCGACCGAAGAAGATGGGAACCTAATTGAGATAGAAGGCACTCCTGATGATATCACTGACTTATTTTTTATGAATGAAAAAGTAAATGACTCGGATGAACGTGAGATAATGGTAGTTGAACTAAAAGCTCCTAAGTGTGCAATTAGTGAAAAGGAATTAAATCAAATTGATAGATATGCTTTTACCATAGAAGAGCATTCAGGCTTACCAAGTATTAAGGTAAAATACAAGCTTTTGCTTATTTCCTCCAAACTAACAAAGTTTGCAAAATCAAAAGTGAAATCTAGAAGGGCTAGTTTCCCAGACCACCCTTTTCTTTACGACAAAAAAGCTGAAAAGAATATAGAAGTTTATGTGATGGAATGGTCTGAGCTGATTGAACAAAACAAAAGAAAACTTGGATATCTATCAAACCAGCTTGCAATAAAGGACAAGTCTGTAAACGAAAAGTTTGAAACAGAATATTCAGAATTGATAACTGAAAAGATATCAGCACAGCTTAGACTTGTTAAGTAGGGCGATGGCTAGCATGGTATTGCAACAAGCAGGATTGACGGAACGCTATTGGGCTAATGAATAGGTTGTAAACTGATTATCTTTATTCAACTTCGGGAATGCCATTCCCCTGCCTGACGGCGATACCCAATCGTTATCTACCCAATAAGGATTATTACAATAAGACATTCGAAATACTTTTCTTAAGCATCACTTGAAGGTGGTGCTTTTGTTTTTCAGGGTAGCGTAGGGCGTGCCGCATACTTGCGGCACTGAGGGGGCGAGCCGTCAAAGCCGCTGGAGTGAAGCCCGTTGAGCGGTGGGTTTTGTAGCATGGCAGGGCTGAACGGAAGCGGCTGCGAGCGCTGCCGGCTGGGGCGCACAGGAAAGTGACCGTAAGGGAACGATGGGCGCACAGTGAACGGGGCGGAACGTGGCATGCACTGCGTCAAGGAGGTGTGCGTAAGACTATGCACATGAGCCTTGCAGTGTGCGGATGGGATGGGTTTAAATTGGGGTGGGTTTGAGCAAGAGGTATGGAAGATGTTGGGTGAGCGTGGGTGAAGTGCATATGCGAGGGTATTGTGCCAGTGGAGCCCCGGAACGCAGCCGGCAGCAGCGCAGGCGAGCACAAATATGGGCAGCGGGTGGACTGAACCCTACTGAGTGAAGGACCGACGGAGTGGAGCGGAATGGAACCCAGTGAGCCTTTGTGGGGCATGCTTGCGGAATGGTATGTGCAGGCCTTGGGTATTGCTAGTGCGTTAAGGTTTGGAGCATTGGTATTGAGTTGGGAAAGGCCTGCCATGCCTTGGAGCAAATGTTTTGGGGCGAACGGGTGGAATGGAGCGGAACGCAGGAGGGAATGAACGAAGATGGGTGAAGGACACAGGAGCTGCCCGAACGAAGGCTGGGGAGCTGCAAGCAGCGTGACAAACTGCGTAGCGATAGCGGAGCACCCGAAGGGCCTTGCAGCTGCGCCAATACCATACAAGAGACATATAGACTTTATTGGCGCTGCTGCAAGGGTTTGGCACGACTGCTTGCCGACCCTGCCTGAGAGAGACCTTATTACCTGGAACAGCCGACGTCAGGAGGCTGAGGGCACGCAGATCTAATTTAATGTATGATTCAAGCAAGTTCAAGATTGTGTGTAGGCTAGCCCCGCCAGCCGGGCTAGTGGTGCTGCGCATTGTGGTTGTTGAGCGTTGCTGCACCTGCTGCCTGGCTTGGCGGGGCTGTGCGGGGGTACGATTGATTGCATGGAAAGTTTGTTGGAATTTGTAAAGGAAAGAAGGGTTGGCAGAAAGCAGCTTTGTGAATGAATGAAAGAGCGGAGCGAATGAGGGAATGAACAAGGCTGCTGTGATAGGGAAAGAAGCCATGATTTGTGCGAATGGGTGTGATGGGGAAAACTCTTTGGCTGCATGAAATGATCTTGAGGGAAGCTTGCAGGGAAAGAGTTTTTTGTGTGGAGGGTAAATTGGGGTTGGCGAAGAGCAGCTTTGTGAATGAGAGAGGAAACGGAGCGGAGCGGTCGGCGACGCCTGGAGCCCTTGCGGAGCGCAGTGAAGCGAGCGAATGAGCAAGGCTGCGAGTGGATTGGGAAAGAAGCTTGGGTTTTGTGGTTCAGGGAAGGGTTGGCGAAAAACTTTATGGCTACCGATTAGGTTTTGAGTTGAAGCTGCAGCGATAAAGTTTTTTGTGCGTTGGGTGGATGTTGATTAGGATTACTGAATGTTGAATAGTGCGACGCAATATGAGATTAACCGGAGTTAATATTGCTGGTAACATAATTTGCACATCTATATTTGTCTTCTAAGAATGCTTTAGCTTTGCTAATAAAATTAGCACCTGCCTTATTATAGGATTGTGATATGAACCAGTCGGCGGGAACTTTACATTAGTACGTTCAATTCTTTCTTGAGTGCTAATTAGTTTTATCCTACTTAGACTTTGTTTATTCCAGCACAGAAGTTCAAAAGCTGCACAATAAAAATGTGTTTTCGAGTATATTGAAATTGGCTTTTCCATCTTTAACCCACATACACACTGCAAATTGCTACTCTTTCCATATCCTTTTGACGCTATTCTGCTTCGTAAGGCCCGTTAATATAAGTTCAATTTTTATTCATTTCTTCAGAAATAATTCTAAAGAGTTCCTTTTCTTCACTTGGACTTGGAGCATTAAAATCCACTATTCTACCTTCCTTATCAATAATAATAAAACGTGGTAAACTAAATGCTATATATTTTTCATTTACAGTTCCATCATCAAAGAGCTGAAGCCATTCAGGTTTATCTTTTTCTATAACATTCTTCCATTCTTGAGCTTTATCCCTTAATGCAATACTAATAAACACTAAACGAGAGTCGTCTTTAAATTTTTTGTATAATTGATTTAAAATACGATTCTCGACCCTACAAGGCGTACACCAACTTGCCCAGAGATCTAAGTACACTACTTTTCCTAAGAAATCCGATAATTTATAATGCATCCCGTTACTGGAAACTAAATTAAAATCTGGAGCCACTTTTCCCTTTTCTGCATTCAACAGTTGCTTTACTCTTGTTTCATATTTTAGTTGTAGCACTTGCCTATATTGATCATCCTTTATAGTTTCGATACAAGGCATTAGTGCATTCCAATTAGAATCTAGTTCTTTTAAGCTGTAGGTTCTATAGTTTAGGATGTCACTTGCTTCTTTAGTCAAAGCAAAATCCCGCACTTTACCTTTATATACATTATTAATCTGCGAAACTCTTCCATCATTAAAATTGCCGCCATTTTTCTTAACCAAATAGCTAAGCAGTTCTCTATTTAATAAATCCCTAAATTGAGATGATACCAAAAAGCTATCATTACTAATATTATTTAGCACCAACTCATCAAAATTCTTCATCAATACATCTGCATTTTTATTGTCAACTTTCCATAAACGTATAAGATCCAATAGCATTCTAAGTTTTAAAAAAACATTATCGAAATGACTTCTATTTATAAAATACTCTAAGAAAGGCTCAAGAGAACAATTTTCTTTCATTGATTTTAAGTATGCTTCTCTGGCATGAATATATTCATTTATGAAACTGATATTCTCTTCAAGATTGTATAAGATCTTATTCTGTAAGCTATGCGCTCTATATAGCGAGTCGACTTCTAATTGATACTTAGAGGCCTTACTACCATATCCATCCACACTAGCTTTACCTGTAGCAGACTCTACTGAAATATTCAAATCATATCCCGGTGCAATACACAAATTATTTATATGTACAGTGCGCGAGATAATTGTAGCTATGCAAGGAGATTTAATTCTGCTCGTTAGGAGACTATAATTTCCCTCACTGTGCTCCCATAGAGTGTCTTCACTTGTTTCAAATTCTAAAACAGAGTATTTGAGTAGTAGAAATTTCTCTGCCTTCTTATCAATTGTAAAATGCAGCCGTATTTTGCTCTTTTCAAGATTTTCTTGACCATACGTGGATACTGTATAAAAGATGAAACCAATAAAAAGAATTATCCACTTGCTTTTAGCACACATATATTTAATCAACTTGTTTAAATTTAACGATCGGCAAGTGGTCGTGTCAAACCCTTTCAGCCATATTATAGTGAATGAAATTAAAATACATAAATTATTAAATCAATACTTAAATGAATTAAACGTCTTTTAAATATTTTATAATATACTCACAAGTAAATCACAAGAGCTCCTTACATATCGATATTGCCTTTTAGGAGTAGATTACTAATTTCTTTCTTTAAAGCTTCAGTGCCACTTGGCCTAGGTAGATTATCGCTAAGAATATTGCCATTTTTGTCAAAAAGCAGATATCGAGGAATTGTTACAACTTTACTTTTATATAGAGCTTTTTGAATTTGCTCTAAAAGTTTTTCTGACGCTAAATAGTGATTACCATATAACTGTTTATTTGTAACAAAGCCCTTCCACCTGTCCTTATTTGCTTTATTATCGATAGAAACATAAAGCGATTTGATTCCTTTTTTCTGTAAGAACTCTTTTGTCTGGTTTTTATACATAAAATCCTGGATGCAATTGTCAAATGATATACAGCCTTTTAAAATTTCTTCTTATAAAACTAATGACTCAGTTGCATGACTAATGATTTAGTTTTAGCTTTATTCTGAAATCAATACAAATGAAAACATTGACCAAAGCAGAAGAGCAGATCATGCAAGTGCTCTGGAAGATAGGTGAAGGCTTTATACGGGATGTGATGGATGTCCTGCCGAAGCCTAAGCCACACCAGAATACCGTAGCCACTATGCTGAAAATACTGGTCGAAAAGGAATTTGCCGCCTTTAAAACCTATGGCCGCCAACACCAGTATTACCCCCTGATCAGTAAAGACGCCTATTCCAAAGCTTCAATGAAAAGCCTGGTGGAGGGCTATTTCGACGGGTCGTTCAGTGATGCGGTATCCTTTATGGTGAAGGAAAAGAACCTGAGCCTGGAGGAACTGGAAGCCCATTTGCTGTCCGCCCGGGGGCTTCCCTGAATTGTCTCGTCCTAAAATAAATTTACAAGGTATGGATTGCCGTATCTGTTTACATCTTAGTGGCCATTGCAAAGAAGAAGTTTATGCTTAAACACTCCCTATACGAAATTCTACAGTTTTTAAGCATATGCATTTTTGTAAGAATGCCCATGGTTCAACTCTTTCAGCAAACGTAAATACAATATTCAAAGAACAAAATCATAACCAATTGAAAATGTTTGATTAAAAACGCAACACTAGTGATTATGGACATATTTTCTATTCCGACTTATGATTTTTTCTTTTTCAACTGTTGAATAGTGATTTCATCTAAAGTGGGAGAAATATTTTTTATAATAAACTGTTGCTTACCTAAACTAAACAGCGTATCGCCCTTATCATAAAGTAGTCTAGGGTTCTGATCCTTAAGAACAGCACCTTTTCTCATAGGGTTAAACTTTACTACGATATATCTTTGATTATAATCTCTATATGGCTGCATTTGATTTCCTACGCTCACTTTATATTTTTTGCCTTTGTATTTGAATAGCCCTGTGACATGTTCAAAAGAATAAAGGATGAGTCTCATGCCATTAACCTCTGATACATCAATTGATGGTTCATCCGGATTTATAATGCCTGGCTTCAGTATTAAGTTTAGAGAAAGGGTTTGAATGGCACCATTATAATGTGCTTTTATGTTGTTTATTTTTACATGAGGTAGTGTATCAAGCATACTGCGACTGGAAACGTAGTTTGGAATAAGGCCTGCCATAACAAATAGCGAATCGTCTGTGAAAGATTTATTATTGTTCTGGTCCGCTACAATAACATAACGACCATCTGCTCTCTTGCCAAATAAAAATAAGAGTTCTGTGTTAAAAGTATCACTTGCTGATATAAGAGAGGTATCCCCTTTATATGCTTTTATATCAATTGCATAGTTTGTTGGAGTCATTCTTCCAGCTTTTAACCAGTTATCCAAATACTTCTTTAGATTATAGTCAAACTTGACCACTATAAAACTATCCAGGTTCAACTTTTTTGCATAATCCAACTGGGCACTATCAGCAGGGATCACAACTGTCTTAAAAGGAGTATAACCTGCAGGTCCAAGTTCTTTGGATATACCTTTAGCAGGCGAAAGCTTTACTGTTTTGGTTGTAGAACATGCGTAAACCTACAAGCAACTGCATATTGTTGGTTGCAGTGAGATGATTAATCTTGCAGCGGTTTCCAATTATGTGGAAG
>NZ_JAOTIF010000040.1 GCF_025628885.1 Paraflavisolibacter caeni
GCTCATACAAAGAGCACCTTGTAATCATTCCTGCATCTCCTTCTGACCTGTTTCAATCTTTGCATCTGCTTTTAATCATTTACTATTCATCCTTTAAGACAATCCTAGTGAGACGAAATTTCTTTTTATGGCCTATGCTATTCTTATCCGGATGTGTATTTGGACAGGCTAAGGATGGGATCGTTGTTTACAAAAAGACCCACCAGCCGGCTGCCACTATTTCATTACCTTATGAACCAGAGGTTATTACTGCAGCCATGGATGATTATTTTTCGCAACAAGGCTCCAAAAGCAATGAGTTAAAGGGATTTAAAACTTTTCAGAATACACCGTTCATAGGGGGAGATTCCATCAATGCTGATCTTTATTTTAAGGTAAGCCGTAAAAGCAAAATCGAAAAAGATGCTTCAATCATTGACTTAATGGTGGGGATGTCTAATGAAGATATCGCAGCACGCAATCATGAAACACATTTCACCAGGCAACAAGCAAAAGAGTTTTTGAATAAGCTGGCGTCTGTGGTGCAAGCTTATCATTTGGAGTTGCTGATAAAGCAGCAGAATGCAACTGTAATCAGGGCGGAAAAAAGATATAATAGTTTAGTAGATGATGGTGCCAACCTTAATAAACGGGATAATGCAAATGCACAAAAATTACAAAGCAATAAACATGATCAGGATAAACAAAATGAAGAAGTTGAAAAACAAAGGCAGGCGTTAGCCCTGTTAGTCCGTCAAAGAAAAACCTGATTATTCACAAATATTAAAACAATTATATGATACCTCTATATGAATTAAGAATAGGCAATTGGATTATGAATAATAATTCAGGCGCATACTATCAAATCAAAAAAGGGATTGATATAGATCATCATTCCAATAGCTTTTTACCTGTTCCGATTACACCAGAAGTACTGGGAAAATATGGTTTTTCTTTTCATGATTACTTTAAAGTATGGCAAAAGAATAAAACAATCCCTGGTACAGGTCCCGATATGGAATTAGACCGGGATTTTTGGGTATTGAATTTTTCCCACCAGCGAATCGGTGTAGAATTAAAAAGTTTGCATCAGTTACAAAACTTATACTTTTTATTGAAAGGAAAAGAATTGGAAATGACGAAATGAAATACCAATCTAATCATATCAGGTATGTTGGGACAGAGGGATATAAAAAGTAGAGACCTTTAAAAAGGATCGTGCCATTTTGCTGTAAGACTGCTGAGCACAAGAAGTTAAGGACTCGTAACAAAAACATTACCTGATAAAAAATGCTTATGATCACATATTCAACAAACAAGACGATATTACTCGTTGATGACGATCCAGATGACAGGGTTTTCATGAATGAGTCATTTTTACAAATAAAATGGAACGAAAACCTCCTGCTATTTGATTCAGGAAACGGAATGTTTGACTACCTGAGTAAACTTGATGCCATTCATTATCCGTGTTTGATACTCTTGGATTACCATATGCCTAAACTATCCGGAAAAGAGATTATTAAAATGCTTAAGCTTGATAAAAGATACAATAACATTCCCATTGTTGTTTACTCTTCAGAAATGTCTGCATCTATGGAAAGAAGTTTATTGACCTTGGGAGTTGCGGCATGTTATAAGAAAGCGGATGGTTATCTGGTTGGCATTCAGCTTGCTAAAACACTTAAGCTTCTCTCAGAACAATACGAAACTGAATAACCCATAAAATTATTTATATGCCAAGTCCAATTGAAATGACAACTATAAGTTGTGTTTTGAATGTGCTTCATGCCAGGGGCCAGGATAATGAATTCATCTTTAGTAAAAAAGGATTTATGGCCGAAAATGGAAGAGTGTATCGGCAAAAAGAACTTGAAATCATTAAAACCTACCGTTTTGAAGGGGTGTCTGACCCATCTGATGAAGCAATAATATATTTGATCCAGACTGCAGACGGCTTAATTGGCTATAGCCTGGATGCTTATGGAGTGTATAGCAATCATAAAGATGATATTTATAGTGATTTTATGCGCAAAATGGTAATGAAAAAAAGAGCCGGGTAACAGTTATTTATATAGTATCGCCCTTGCCCTCGCCCCAATCCAACTGTTGCTCGTCTAATTCATTATAAACAGTATCGACTTCATTTACCAATCCCTCTGTTAATATGGAGGCCACATGTTACCAGGGCCCATAATTTCTTGGCGGTGTGCGCCAGGTAAGCGGGCTAAAATTGCTACTTTCATTCTTTAAGTGAGGAGGCTACCACCATGTGTGATATCCAATAGGCTAAGGTGCTTTCTGCCAATCAGCGTGAGGAATAATAAATGCAGGAATTGATGGAAGAAAAAAGACCTTTTCTATTTATTCTTATTCAACATGTGGAATTAATAATTGCTGAATAGACACTACTATTAATACGTAATAACGGATAATATAACCCCAAATATTCTTATTTATTAATGGAAATGAAAAGCACAACTATAATTTATTTGTGTATCACTGTAAGATTATACTTATAATTAAGGTCAACTAAAATAAATGTCTTATTACAGTGTTTGAAATCGCAAACTAATTAAGAGTGTTGAATTAAGTCGATTATCTCCTGCTTCGCTTTTTTTGATTCCGGAAGATTTAAAAGCATCCATACATGAACCATATCTTCATACTCAAAATAGTTAAGATAAATTCCTTTTGACTCAGCCAATGCTTTTAATTTTCTGGCATCTGCAACAAGGATTTCATTAGACCCAACAAAAAGCGATATTTTACCAAGGCCCTCTAATGGCCCATTTATCGGGCTTAATAAATAATGGTCTGGCTTTGTATTTCCTGCATATGCTTTGCCTGCACGCATCAAACCTTCTATTCCTAAAAAAGGATCTATGGGATCAATATTTTTTATATCAGGGTTAGACAACGTTAGATCAAGCCAGGGAGAAAGTAAAATAATTTGTTTCGGCTGGTTTTCATGTTCATCTCTCATCTTTTGAGCTAGAGCCAGTGCAAAGCCCCCGCCTGCCGAATCGCCCATAAGAATGAAGTTATTTGAACTTACCATTGAGATCAGTTTCTTGTAAAGAGGATCTAACATGGCAAACGACTCTTGGTAGGTATATTTGGGTGCTAATGGGTAATCGGGTGCTGTAATTGTACATTTTAAACTTTTAATAAGTAACCCAAAAAACTTCCAATGCTGTTTAGCAAAACTCTTGACATACGCACCTCCATGTAAATACAATATATGTTTATCACTGCATTTATCCTTAGGTTTAATAGTAAAAACATTATGACCGTCTAATTGATATTTATCAATATTACAGATTGCTGCAATTTCCTGGGGCGGTTCTATACAAGTGTAAAAATCAAATTTACCAATAGCAAATTGCGCCTTAAGAAAGTTTTTTTTATTGATTAATCTCAGAAGAATATGGAGTAATTTACTTTGGGTGCTTGCCAAAATGAATCATTTAAAATTGTGGATAATTTAGCTGGCATTATATTTTAGCTAAAACTGAAGTTAGCAATTATCAATCATTAAGAAACATACTTTATTAGTTATAATATACTTTTACAAAGCAAGTTTTATGCAGAAAGATTAACCATTATATAGTAAGGAAATGGACAGGAAAGATCAGAAAACAAAGAATACAGATGAGTTTTGGCTCCGTCTTGATAATGCTGCCAAAATATATCCTGCTGTACAGGACATGGAACTGACTTCTGTTTTCAGGATTGCTGTTGAATTAAAAGCAAGAATAAAAGCAAAACAATTTATCGAGACAGTTCATACCATTGAAAACAGATTCCCCTATTACAAGGTAAAGCTAAAAGCAGGCTTCTTCTGGTACTATCTTGAGCATCATAATTTACAAATTGCTGTTGAAGTTGATCATGAAATACCATGCAGGGCATTTGACAAAAATGAACTCATGTTCAGAGTGCTCGTGAAAGAGAACAGGATCAGTGTTGAGTTCTCGCACATTTTAACTGATGCAACTGGGGCATTTGAATTTCTAAAAACCCTGCTCCTAGTGTACCTTGAAAAATGCAACGTTTTACTACCTACGAATCTGCCATTTTATCATCCTGAAGAAAACCCTTCAAAGGAGGAATATGAAGATGCGTATAGCAGGTATTTTAAAAAACTCGATTCACCGCTCATTAAGATACCCAAGGCCTTCCACCTGCCGTTTCACATATATAAACCGCCTCGTTTCGATGTAATAACTGCTATTATACCGCTTGATATAATTATTAAAAAAGCAAAAGAATACGAAGTCAGTCTCACTGAATATCTTACTGCAGTTTACCTGTATTCGCTGCAGGACATATATGATCAGCTGACATCATTTAAAAAACGCAGGAGCATTAAAATTATACGCATAGAAGTGCCGGTGAACTTACGCAAAATGTATCCTACCAAGACCATGAGAAACTTCTCCTTATACGTTATGCCAGGCTTAGATCTCCGGCTAGGGCATTATTCATTTGAAGAAATTGTAAAAGTAGTTTATCACCAGATGCAGCTGGAAACTGATAAAAAGCTGATCAGCAAAATGATTGCACGTAATGTAGGCGGCGAAAAAAATCCATTTATTAGAGGGATTCCACTTTTTATCAAATCATTTGTTCTTTCAAAACTTTATGCGCTAGGAACGAGGCAATACAGTGGTGTAGTGACCAACTTGGGAAAAATCAATTTCAGCCCGGAAATCAATGCCTTGATCAATAAGTTTATATTTATACCACCTCCACCTAACAATATTTTGAAAGTCAACTGCGGAACTGTTGGATTTGATAATAAATTAGTGTTGTGTTTCGGAAATATTACGACATCAAAAGAGTTGGAAAGAAGATTCTTTAAATTTCTAACTGCTCAGGGCATTCCTGTTAAACTAACCCTACATTAGAAGCGAGTACCATGATCTATTGCAAAAATTGTGGTGTGGAACTGGAAAATGACATGCTGGATTGTCCGTTATGCGGAGAACCAGTTGCAAGTAATCATCAAACTGATAAAATTCAGTCGGTAGCATCTTCCATTCAGCAGATTTCTCCTTATGGTCACAGGAAAATGGATCAGCCTCAGAAAAGATTTACCTGGGAAATTGTTTCAATTATTCTTCTTTCTGGTGTCATGGCAACGCTCATTATTGATTTTGCCATGAATAGGCGCATCACATGGTCAGAATACCTGGCAGGCTTCTGCTTTACCATTTTTTCTTATGTATCTTTATTTGCATTCTGGAATCAAAGAACGATTATTGATATGGCTGGCGGCTTTATTGCATCCTCCACTTTTATACTAATTCTTGATGCAATAATAGGAAGCTTTAATTGGGCTATCAAACTTGGAATACCGTTACTATTAGCCTGTAATGTAGTTATAGCAACCCTACTTGCTGCTATTCAAATGTCAAAGCATAAAGGGATCAATTTGATTGCTTATTCATTTATTGCAGCAGCTTTTCTTTGTTTATGTATAGAAGGAACCTTATCTTTTTTTGAAACCAATTTGTTTCATCTGTGGTGGAGTCTTATTGTTGCTGCTTGCATTTTTCCAATTGTGGTTGTCCTGCTATTTGTCCATTTCAGATTACGGAAAGGTCGCAGTTTACATAAGACTTTCCATATATAAACTGATTTTCATTTTTCTTCAGCACTTCTGGTGTAATAAGAATAGGCAAAAAGCTTTTTGAATGTTTATCAATGTCTATGCCTTTTTTGATTTGAAAGAATGCACCTGCTCTTTCTTCCTTACCCCAATTACCTATTCTTAATTCATGTGAGGTATCATATTGACGTATTATTTGTTTAGTAAAAGTTATTGATAAATAAAAGCAGATGCAAAGATTGAAACAGGTCTGAAAGAGAAGCAGGAATGAATACGAGGTGCTTTAAATATTCCATGTAAGGTACTCCATATAATCGGCTTTAATAGATTTATTATTAATACTCATATCCCATATTATGGATGATGTCTGATTTATTGATTAACTTGATCAATGAGAATTACTAATGGCAAGTAAAATTTTGACAAATGCGCGTTCTTCTACAACATCTAACCAAATACGAATACGAGCGTTCTGTTTTCCTTGCCCCGCATTTAGTACGACTTAAACCTGCAGCTCACAGTCGTACATCCATTGAATTTTATGATCTTTCTATTCAACCGGATGGCCACTTAATCCATTGGCAACAGGATCCGTTTGGGAACTTTATAGCTCGTATTGATTTCAAGGAGCCAATGCATAAGTTGCTTATTGATGTGAAAATAATAGCCAACTTAACTCCTGTTAATCCTTTCGACTTCTTTGTGGATGAATCGGCTCAAAATTTTCCTTTTGCATATGATGACCAACTAAAGAAAAATCTTAACTCTTATCTGGAGATTACCGACTACGGTCCTAAGATAATGCAGTGGCTGGAAAAGGTAAATCGGTACAAAATGGGAATCATCGATTTCCTGGTAATGGTCAATCAAAAAGTGAACGATGAAATTTCTTATACTATGCGTATGCAACCAGGTGTTCAAACCAGCGATGAATCATTGGAGTTAGCTTCAGGTTCCTGCCGGGATTCAGCCTGGCTTCTTGTTCAGGTTTTAAGACACTTAGGTCTTGCTGCCAGGTTTGTTTCAGGATACCTGGTTCAAGTCGTCAATCCAATAAACAACACAAATGTTGAGGATGCTGATTCCTTCTCCCTGCATGCATGGGCAGAGGTATATATTCCTGGCGCTGGTTGGATTGGACTTGATGCTACATCAGGTTTATTTGCAGGTGAAGGGCATATTCCACTCGCCTGTACGCCTGTACCCGAAAGCGCAGCCCCAATTACCGGGAAAAGTGAAATATGTAAAACTATCTTTACTTACAACAACAGGATAAAACGCTTTTAGGAAAACGGCAAATTAGCTATTAATCCTCTGTTGTAAAAACCTTTCAAACTGCTGCTGAAAATAAGAATTTTTAGAACTGGCTTCAAATAAAGAAGCAATATTGCCTATTGGCAATTCTCCGGTTGTTACTAATTCGGCAAACATTGGATTGGCATTGATCCATTCATGTTTTAATGAATGGATTTTTGTAAATGAAATTAATATTTCAGCCTTTAATGTTTGCGGAACATTTACTGATGCTTCATTGATTTGATTAAGATCTTGCACTAATTGAGGAAAATTAATAGAATCAAACTCATCATCTGCTTTAACGAGATACTTTGGATAGTGTCGCATTATATTATTGTTGGTTAAAAATATGATTATATAAATAGTTTTAACTGGGCTCACCTGGAAATTCGGAAGGACCCTTCAAAACTATGCTAACAATAAAGCAGGTGTAAATATTAAAACGAGATGACTTAGGAAGTTAAAAGACTTACAAGAAGCTTTAATACAAAATTGAAATTAAGCTTTATATTCCGCAATAAAGAATATATTAATAAACATCAAATAATTATTGATAAGCTTAAAAAAAATTGCATCTTATATGCTTAGGCTCTGTCGCAGCTGTTGATAAGAAAACAGAAAAGGCGAAGTTTGAAACTATCCCTCATGCAGCCAAAGAACAAAACGTTTTGTAGGTTGTTGCCATAGGAAATTCTACCTGCTCTTTCTTGAACATACGTAGTATTTCGAAACCTGATAGGGTTTTGGATGCAGAGTCAAAGATTTTTGAAACCAAGCGTATTCTGTGTTCAGCACTTTATAAAGCGATGATCTGTGATATTTCAACACATATGCGACAGAACCCAAGGCCCACTATCATACTGCAACTATACATTTTTCAATTGCACGACTACCCTCATCGTTCACACCTTTTTCTGTGTCTCATTTTTCCACCATTTTAACGGAAATTGAATATCTTTTACGGAACCTACTATCAAATCCGGTTTAAAAGCATAACGGTTTAATTCCTCCTTTTTTGTAATACCGGATAAAACCAATATCGTTTTATAGCCCATCTGTACACCTCCCTGTATGTCGGTATCCATTGTATCGCCAATCACCGTTGTATCTGCAGTTTCTAAATTCAAGGCTTTACGGGCAGAACGCATCATGACAGGACCAGGTTTACCGATAGTGAAGGCCTTTATGCCTGTAGCTTCCTCAATCATAGCAGTGATGGCTGCAATGCCCAAATTGTTCCATCCGGGTTTTCGGGGAGAAGGATCTCTATTGGTGGTAACAAGTTTTGCTCCTCCCAGTACCATGTCGACCGCTTTTTGTACCATTTCCAAGGTAAAATTTCTTCCTTCACCCAGAACAACAAAATCGGGTTCTGTTTCCACCAGCGTCAAACCGTTGTCGTGTAAACTGGTGAGCAAGCCACCTTCTCCCAGTACATACGCTGTCTTATTCTGAGCCTGATCGGCTAAGAATTTCCCGGTAGCCATGGCACTGGTATAAACGTGGTCCTCAGTTACTTCAATTCCCAGTTTTTTTAATTTTCGGACTACTTCCAGCTTGGTCCGCTGACTGTTGTTGGTCATGAACAGGAAGGGTATCTTATTTTTTAATAAATTGGCAATGAATTCATCTGCACCCTGTATCATTTCATCACCACCATATATAACTCCATCCATATCGATTAATAGACCTTGTTTCATGTTAATAAAAATTAGTATGATAATTAGCTTTTTAAAAAACCAATAAAGCAAAGAAATCCTTCTTTTATTTCTATGCCATTGATTAGTGTTTTCACCAACAACCAAAATTAAGCCAATGACTTAACCTTCCGCTTGGTTATTCGGAAAAGACGTAACAACGGTCACCGTATGGGACACTAGCGGAGTGAAAAAGAAAAATAAACACATGATAAATAACAGGTGCTGTACTTGCACGAGCACATTGGATAACTACGATTTGCAGGAAATGCATTTAAATAAAAGCATGGAGCCGGAAGATGCTCGTTCCTCACACCATCCAGCAAGGACATTGCAATGTAAGAAGGACTTAATAAAAATACATCTGTAAGAAATCCATATATGCCTGTTAACGGCTTACCATTTCCACAACACAAAACCACAGCTGCTCTAAATACCCGCCTACCAAAAGATTTCTGCATAAAACAATAGTGCTGATATGATTCTATCCTTTGCTCAGTAACCGGTGCAGCATAGTGAAGCCTTAGAGCAAAGCCTTGATAAAATCCGTGGAAGGCTGGTGGTTAAATAAAATCCGCTTGCCATCCGGGAGCACTCACTCCATTACCTTAGTATGGGTAAGGGAACCCTGGATCTGCAGGGGAACAAAGGATGCTTGCTTACTGCCCCTTCCCCTTTGTGATCCCGGTAGACTTTATCCCAGTTATGAAAAACATGATAGCTGATGCTTTGCCCTCGGCACTAGGCTTTTTGAGAAAGATCATTTCCTTTCCAGTTCTCAATCATGGCAAACATCTCAATGCGGGTAGATGAGGGAACTTGCAAAGTCATACCATTTTATGCAGGTAAAACTATTGAACCCTCATGTCATAAACAATAGGCACTTCACCGTTAGGTTACATAAAAATAGCCGGTTACCTGACTATTGCCGGATCCGTGGCGTCGGCAGTGAGTTTTGTAGTAACTTTAATTCTGAAAGCATTGGTGCGCTATTTCCATAATTGAATGCTCTCTATATGTTGTGGTGACCTTTAGAGAAAATAAGAAGGACCGCTTGGCTCTTTCTTTTTAAGTTTTTTGAAGTATAACTAAAGCCTTTGCTGCCTTTTATTATTTAAGTATTTTCTTATGGGCGTATCATAAATTACCATTACCAAATAGGCTAAACCAACTAAAAGAATGGTTCCTATTATTATGATAAGCACTAATTCAGTTGTGCCAGGCTTGTGGCTGGTGTAATAATTTCCAAATATCCATATTGCTACGTAATGAGTCATGTATAGAGGATAAGATATCTTTCCGGAAAATTGACAAAGCCTCTTTAATCCCTGTGTAAGACTAGCACCGGCTCCCAATGAAACCAGTAATGGAAAATACAATAGCACAACCAGCGCTTCTGCCATCCAGTTCCATTTGAAATAGGGCATGATAAATGCCAGCGACAATAAAATAGCCAAGCTGATAAAACCAAGCTTGTTTTTAATTATCCAATTGGAACGGTAGATGAACAGACCAGCTAAAAAGGAGTAAGCAATCCGGATACTGCCATCCCAAAAGCTATCTTTGCCCCAACCGCCCATCAGGTTTCCTGAACGATAGCTTACAAAGCAAAGGGCAACCGCAGCAATTATAGCGAATACCGCCAAAGAGCGACGGCCAATCTTGTAAAGTATAAAAGCATAAAAAATATTGGCAACATATTCCCAAAACAAGGACCAGGCAGGCGCATTAAAGCTGAATAAATTAAAAAACCGCTCCTCCATTACTGGAAAGGGAATCATTAAAACGGAACAAAGAAATACCAGGATGAGTTTGCCTGTGCCATACAATATTGAATGACTTGCAAACGGGTCAAAGAGAAAGCCTAACAGCCCTATTACAGAGCCTAGAAGCACCAAAGGTTGCAGCCTGATCATCCTCGATTTAAAAAATTCTACTACCCCCATTTTTCCAATGCGGTCATCATAGGCGTATCCAATAACAAAGCCGGATAAACAGAAAAAAAAGTCCACGGCCAAAAAACCATGTCCAATGAAATTTTTGCTGTAATCTGAATAAATCCATTCCATGAAATGAAAAACTACAACAGCCAAAGCAGCTATTCCTCTTAATCCATCAAGAATTTCAAAATGCCGTTTTGTTTTTAAAATACCTGAATGCTGTTTTGTTTTAGCAACATCCAAACTTATCATTTCCATATTCATTTTTTTTCGGAAAAGTGAAATTCAACCAGCCGTAAACACAAGCTCTATGCAATTCCAACTGATGAATAAGGGCACAACATAATTAATTTCAGTACATATTATTATGATTTATGCAATGATTGAAATGTTAAATGTTACATCCTTCACTAGATCTACAATTATATAGCAATAGACAATACAAGGCTGAGACAATCGTTTGCGCAAATTTATAAGTGAGGATTTTCCATGCTTTGAATTAGGAAGGGAGGCAAAAAAGAAAGCCTCCCGTAGCACCCACTGGTGAAGAAAGTATGATTTTTTTTCAATTTGCCTTTGAGACAGGTTGGAAGCAGGAATGACTTTTGGCCATGATGGATTATTTTATTGTTTAAAATCAACCACTCCCTTAGTTTTACAGTTCAATACCTCTAAATGATCTCTGACTCACATAGAAAGAAAGAAGGTTTCCAAGGCCAGAAAGCCATTGTGATTCCCAGAAAGATCTTATCCAGTAAATGTGCCAACAACCATATCATCAGTGCCCTTTATGTAACTGATATTGGATACTATCCTAAAGCAAAATACCATTACCGCGAACGTCCACATGGCGCAGACCAGCATATTTTAATTTACTGCCATGAAGGAAAAGGAGAAGTAACGATCGAGAAGAACAGATTTACTATTGAAGCAGGTGAATATGTTGTTGTGCCTATGAAAATTGCACACGCGTATGCTTCCGATGAAAATAAACCATGGACTATTTACTGGGCCCACTTCAAGGGGACCATCTCTGACTCTATTGTTTCACTAATAAAAAAACAAGTTAATGGGTACAAGGGATTTATTCAAAATAATGAGAAAAGTATTGAGCTTTTCAATGAGATCTATGGACAATTAGAAAAGGGGTATAGTAGTGATCATTTACAATACTCGAATATGTGTCTATGGCACTTTCTATCTACGTTCATTTACAACCAATTTGATGTTAAAGGAAAGGCTAATCAAATGGACACTATTGATAAAGCAATAGACTTTTTAAAGAATAAGACAGACCAGGTACTTGGGCTCGAAGAAATCGCTGCTGCGGTTAATCTGTCTGTAGCCCATTTTTCTTATTTATTTAAAAAGAAAACAGGATTCACTCCAATTGAATACTTTAACCATTTAAAAGTGCAAAAGGCTTGTCAGTATTTATTATTTACTGACCTAAGGATCAAAGAAATTGCACTTGAATTGGGAATTGCCGATCAGTATTATTTCTCCAGAATGTTCAGCAAAGTAATGGGCATGTCGCCTAATGAATACCGGGAAAAGAGAATTCACTAACGAATATTTACATTATCCACAGCCTATCATGGGGGCGCCCAGTACATTGTCATTACAGTTTACCTTTTACAACTCAAAACAACAGAAGAAGAGGTTAAAAGTCCTCTGTAGAAACAGAAGACGTGAACGATTGCATGCTTGCCAAACAAAAAGTTGCCATCTTTAAATGCTGGTTAAATATTAAATCTGACAATTGTTGAACTGACTCATTTATTTCCTGAATTCCATTACAGTTTTATACTGAGGCGTAAACACTACATTGTTTACTTTAAGTACAGTCTTATTCTTACCAAAATCAGGAACAGATGCTGGTTTCAAATCAACCAGGTAGGTTGCGTCTTTATACATGGGCCGGAAATAGAATACCATTTCTTTAGCTGCGGGCTGCCCTAAAAACTTTCTCAAGCCTATTTCCCAAGGAATACCTTTATAAAATTCATCTGCAACCAATTCTCCATCAATGAACCCCATGCCGGTATCGCCGATGTAATCTACTGTCAGAAAAATATCATTCAGGCTGCTTTGCATTTGCCCAGGTAATTGAACAACCAGCTTTTTCTGACCTATTTGCCTAGTTTGAGTAGGAAAATCAGCTTTGGGTAATGTCACTGTAAAAGATGAAAAAGAAGGACTGGATTTTAATGCAGACAAGGTCCCAATATTAAAAGTAGGCTTTACCTGTACTCGTGGATAAATTGTAAAGTCAAAGTTATTTTTTCCCTTACTTAAAAATTCGAATGAATTTCCATTTTGCAGTACCACGGCATCAGAAAAAATCAAATGCTCCATCCCATTAATCGTTACTATAAAAGCCTTTAAAGCAAACTCCTTATCTACCACCAACACTTTTGTATGTTTTCCCCCTTTACTTACCTTAAATTCAGAAACGCCCTTTGCACTGCATTTAACCAGCCAGCGCTTAGCATTTTGCTCAATGCTACTTCCTGAATTATTTTTTATGACTACACCACTTTCTTTTGCAAAAGAGAATTCGGGACTTACGCCCTCTGGCACAAAAAATACATAGTATTGATTTGACGGATCATCACCTTTCATCATTAATTGTGCAGTGGCATAATTCAGGGTCACACCATTCAAATCCAAATTGAAAGGAAAGATGGCATTTTCTTCTCCCTTTAGATTAAATCCTCCACTTTCAGGAATCAGAATTGCACCATTACCTGTATTTATACTGATCTGGATATTCTTTTTATCTGTAGTTTCCATATCATCCTGGAAATTATTGACAAACAGAAAACCAGCATGACCATTTGTTCTCACCGCATAACGAAGGTCTGTATCATTATCAGGTTTCAATGTAGATGAATTCTGTGGCAGTATAGTGACCATAGGCGCCAACAGTTCACCAAAGTGGTTGGTAAAAAAATGAAGCAATTTCAAACGGTGAAATCCTTCTCTTACCTGCCCAAATTCACCAATAGGCGCCTGAAAATCATAAGAGATCTTGGGCAGGCCATAGGCCTCATCGTTAAAGTAATAGTGTTCACCCTTTGGCGTTGAACCGCCATGATACATATAGTAACCAATGCCATTGGCGCCGCTACCCAGACAACGGTTGATCATAGCGTCAAAGCTTTTATGTTCTGCTATAGGCCTGCGGGTGTATACCGACATAATACCCGATCCCAATTCAGCAGGAAATGCAGGGTAATCTTCAGTTTTATAGCGAACAGGTGCATAGTCGGGATCTTTGTGCATATCCTTGAACAGGAAAAAAGGCGACAGATCTTTTTTAGCTGTCCAAAAAGGATAAGCATATGCAGCAGTAACAGGAATGGATTCATTGGGAATGATTGCTGCATTACCCCAACCGGTAGCTGTGAACAAAGGAGCATCCATACCAGCTTTAATGGATAATGCTTTCAATACCTTCATATGATCGTTACCCAATTCCGAATAGGGATTACTACCTTCCGCAATCCCGACTCCTTCCTGCGTAACGCCAAGATCGCGTTCAGATGCTGTCATATCATGTGGCTGCTCAGGATAAGTCAAGCCCCAGGGAGCAGCAGAATGCTGGTATTCATTTTCAATCTGAATACCAATAATTGGGCCTCCATCTTTATAAAACAAACCTTGTAATTCTTTCCCAATTTCATTGTATAGTTTTTCAACGTAAGAAAGATACAGAGGGTCATTGGACCTGACCGTTAGCGGTTTACCCAACAGCCAGTCAGGCAAACCTCCGTTTCTAATTTCACCATGACAAAATGGACCTAAGCGCACAATGGTGTATAGATTATTCTTTGCGCACAGTTCTACAAATTTTCGTACATCCCTGTCTCCGCTCCAATTGAACTTACCTTCATTTTCTTCATGCAAATTCCAGAACACATAAGTGGCCACCGTGTTGATACCACCGGCCTTCATCTTCTTAATAGATTCATCCCAGTACTGAGCAGGATAACGGGAGAAATGAAACTCACCAGTAACAGGAATAAAGGGCATATTGTTGATAGAAACATAATAGTTGTTTACTGAAATACTATCCCCCTTATTGTTCTTTCCACCCAACTTTAAATGTCCTGAATAGATCTTCTTATCCAGAACGTTGGTGTTAATGGTATAAGTTTTAGAATGATGTACTGTTTGACAGAAAGAAAAATGCTGCGTTAGTAAGATTACAGAAGTTAAAAGAATTTGCCGGCCAACATTTTTAATCATCATTATTCGCATTTTACAGAAACGGTTGATATGAATGAAATAGAATTTATTTTGCTGCTGAAAAGAACTGCTCTTTTGATAGCCCCTTAATTCTTTCAACACCTACCTGAATTTTAGGAGCAAACTCCGGAGTTGCCATATATCTTTTTAAACTATAGAGGAGTTGTCTAGCTTCAGGTCTTTTATCCAGGTTTGCAACCAGGTCAATACCGGAAACGATCAATTTTCCAGCTCCAACTCTACATTCGAAAACCAAACCAAGAGAGTTTGCAGTCACCCAATCATCAATTACTCTGATAATTGGTTGCATCCCTATTGCCACAGAATCCATTCTGATTGCATTGGAATTACTCATTGCATCCCACCATTGCCAATTGCTATAGTATTCGGTTGGGAATGCTGAAAATGCAGGGTGCTTCGGATTGCATAGAATGCCCAAAGTATTAGGAGCCTGTCCGCCAGTCCAAGCCGTATTCCAGAATATGCTGGAAAAACCTATTAGCACATCACCACCCTTTTCAGGTTTTAGTGACCCTTTCTTCAAGGTAAGCAGTACTTTGCCTCCCTTATTGAGAGTTTGTATCGCTTGTTCATCCAGTTGCTGGGTTACAACAATATTCTTGTCAATATCAGGAAGCGTTGCAGGATATACAAATAAATCCCAGGAATTTTGATGATCACCTACAGCAATCGTCAGCGATAATTTGCTGGGTTGATCAATTGATGCCAGTGATTGTTTGATTTCACCTAACTGGTGACAATTTCCTAATGGTATGTTTGCAGAGGGAAGCTGGCCACTGAATAATACTTTACCAGAAACGTTTTTGATATTCCATGTTGGGGTTATATTGTTCAATACTTTCTCCCCAAAATGAGCTACTTCTACCGGAACAGATAATTCTTCATTATTGAGATATACCATTTTAGGCAATCTTGCCAGAGGAACTGTTGCATTGCAAAAACGACTATATTCCTTGCCTGTGATATATCCTTTATCTTCCCAGAAAGGATTCAATACGCCAACGAGTGCAGTCCCCTGCCCAGGGAAGTCATGCAAATCCAATAATTGGAAACCACCAAAACCAGGCGTACGTAACGCTGCTTCGATATCAGCCTTGTAACATAAGGCCTGTAATTTACCTGAAGCCAATAAAAAGCTATCGGCCAAATTGTCCAAGCCATTATCTTTCAGTTTTTGCTGGAATATCTCAAAGTTTTTTGCTTTCAGTACACCTGTATATTTCTTTATTTCCTTAAAGTCGGGATAAACACACCACTGGCCAATTTCATGACTTACTGTAGGATGCTGCCATTTTGAAATAATATCTCTCCAGTCATAGTTACTTTTAGACGATTGACCGTTGATGATACTTTTTAAACCCTGACCCCATGCCTGTATTCTTGGATCTGGAGTGCTATTATAATCATTTTCAGGAACTACTGGCCAGCCTGCTGCCGTTGTATAAAGTCTGCGCGAATCTCTCTTCTTCCAATAACTGACAAATTCAGTCAGGTATTTTGTATGATTTTTTCCAGCCGGCTCGTTTCCATAAGCCATCATACAAAAGGATGGGTGGTTTCCAAAGGTCTTAACCATGCGCTCACTTTCTTCATATATATATTGATCAACTGGTTTACCATCACCAACAGAAGAACCCTGGTTGGCCCATGAACTAGCTTCAACATGTAAATAAAACCCCGAACGGTCTGCTGCATCAAAAGCAGCTTCAGGAGGACACCAGGAGTGAAAACGCATGTGATTCAAGCCATAGGATCTTGCCACCTTAAAAATGTGCATCCATGATTCAACGTCTGTTGGAGGATAACCTGTTTTAGGAAAGATCGCACATTCCAAGGTTCCTCGAAGAAATGTAAGCTGTCCATTTATGGTGAATTGAGTCCCTTGGGTTGCAAAATCACGCATACCAAAACTAATCACTCTTTCATCGGTCTCTTTACCTCCTTTAACTTTTACAGATAGCGTATAAAGATCAGGGTGAAATTCATCCCACAGTAATGGTTGATTGCCCATCGGATATATAACTTCCACCATGTTATCACCCTTTTGCAACTCTATTGATTTTGCTAAAGGTTTAAGCCCGTCTGCATTTGCCTTGTTAGACTTTGCAAACAATTGTATCTCTGCTTTATTGTCCCTTCCAGCTTCGTTGTTTAGTTTTATTCGTGCTGTTACCTGCTTTTTATGAATGTCAGGATACAATTGTACATCATCAATAAAAAGTGCTGGGCGGGCAGTTATGGAAAGTTTGCCTACCATCCCATTCCAGTTACTTTGCGTATGATCGGAAATACTATGAGAATTTTGCCCTACGTTAAAATCCTTTACACGGTTATCTACACGAACAGTAATGCGGTGTGTTCCTGGAGATAACACGTGGGTCAGATTAAAAACATGTGGTGTACCCAAACTATTGTCCATCCCAATTTGTTGATCATCTACCCATACGGTGGTTTCCCAATGGCTACGTTCAATGAACAATTCGAGGTGCTTTCCTTTCCAGTTGTCGGGAATAGATACGTTTTTTTGATACCAGGCAGCACCTTTATAATATTTAACCGGTTGCAACCAAAACGGCACCTTAATATTTCCAGGTTCACGGTATTGAGCGTACTCAGACTTAAAAAACCAGGAGGAATCAACTATTTGCCCGGTCCAGGGAGTGTTTACAGTAATATCATTGCCTTTGCCATTGGTAGTCATTGAGCCGGGAAGGCTGATTTTATCATCCAGTTTTTTATTGTACCATTGCTCCTGCACTCCCTTGTCCAATGAATCAACCTGGAAAAACCAAGTACCGGAAAGGTCAATACTATTGGTTTGTGCAGAAACGATTGAATTACAAAATGCAAGCTTCAGTAACAAGGCCACCGCCAGGGAAAAAGTTTTATTCATAGTTCTTAAATGAAGTATTATAGAAGCAATTACCAGTTTGGATTCTGTGTCATCTTGGGGTTACTATTCATTTCGTTTTGAGGAACAGGAAACAGTTCGTGTTTCTTGGCAACAAAAAACTGCTTTCCTTCCTTATCGCTATTTGCAATTTCCTGTTGCAGCAATCCCCATCTTCTAAGGTCATAAAAACGCTGTCCTTCTCTTGCAAATTCAAGCATTCTCTGGTGCCTTATTTCTGTCATCATTTGATCTTGACTGAAACCTTGCTGCAAATTGACAAGTTGTGCCCGGTTTCTGATCTGATTAACAAAGGGGTAAGCTTCAGTCACTTTCCCTTGCATAGTTAAAACCTCTGCAAGCATTAACAAGATGTCTGCATACCGTAATGCTCTTTCATTATTGCTGGAAGTATAATTGACGGCTCCACTGGTGCCGGTAAGTTCGTTATTCTGCCACCAATTCTGGTACTTTTTGATCATTGTTTGATATTGGAATAACAGCTTGTAATCAGTAAATGGCTTGTTGTAAAAAGTTGCAGTAGGATAATTCCATATCAATGTTGTATACATCCTGGGGTCTAACTCATTCGTAGTGGTCTTTTCCTTTTTAAACTCATTGAATAACTTATCAGTGAAACTAACTTCAAACCAACCAGCAACTTCGGCTGGAGCAAATTCCTGTGCAGTGGTAACACCCAGTGATTCATTAGCATTTTCTCCAGCCCAGGGATTAGTGCCACCTACATCAGAAAGCTGAACCTCGAATATAGATTCCTGGTTGTTTTCTTTTGTTGGAACAAAATTATCCGCATAATTAGGCATGAGTTGGTAATTAAACGGAGCAGTAGTCAACTGCTTCAATGTTGATTCTGCGTTTGCCCAATCTTTAGTGTACAAATGAGCTTTGCCCAGGAATCCTAATGCAGCGCCTTTAGTAGCACGCCCTACCCATTCCGGAGAATAAGACAAAGGCAAATCTGCAGCCGCTTCAGTGAAATCCTGTTTTAGCTGTTTCCAAACATCAGCCTCCGGTGATTTAGCTACAAAGAAATCTTCTTTTGACTGAGGAACGGTTAATCTTAAAGGCACATCCCCAAAGTTGATTACCAGTATAAAGTAATTGAGTCCTCTCAGGAACTTGGCTTCTGCTATATATTCCTTTTTCTTTTGCGCATCCAATGTAGTCACTCTATCTACATTCTCCAATATCTGATTTGCTCTGAAAATTGCTCTATAAGAAGTATTGAATAATGAATTTGCAGTACCGTTATCAGGTGTATTGGTAAACGTAGATAGCTGATACAATGCGCTAACATCATTCCTTATGAAGAAGTCATCACCCCGGCCATTTGATAATTCAACACCTCTTACACCCCAATAACCACCGTCTACATTTTTTAATAAGCCATAGGTAGCGGCCAGCGAACTCAACACATCATTTTCCGTTTGCCAATAGGTAGTTGAAGTTATCTGATTGGGATTATTGAGTTCCAATGCGCTCTTTTTGCAGCTGACAAATAAGACTGCAGTGCCTAGAAATATGAATATTGTTTTCATATAAATAATAAGTTTGAATTTGATCGTTGCATTTGAAGTAAACAAACCGTATATCGATTACAAACCCAGTTGAACTCCAAGTGAAAAAGTTCTTGCAAGCGGGTAAGCAACATGCCCGTAATCCACACCTCTGTCTAAAATGCTACCAGACCTACCAATATCAGGGTTATATCCACTATAGTTTGTTATGGTAAAGAGGTTATCAATACTTGCATAGGCTCGTAAAGAAGAAATCCTTATTTGTTTAGTAAGTTTTTCTGTGAAATCATACCCCAGTTGCAGGGTTTTCATTCTCAAATAAGAGCCATTTTCCAAGAATCTAGAAGAGGTCCTGTCATTGTAATTAGGATCGTTAATAATAGCTCTTGGTATATTAGAGTGATTTTGAGGTGTCCAGGCATTCAAAGTAGATTTTGCATAATTGAATTCCAAACTCATACTTTCAAGATCCTGCCTCAAGCCATTGTATATCTTATTACCAGATGTGCCCTGAAGAAATACACTAAGATCGAAGTTGTACATGGAGGCGTTAAATCCAAATCCATATTCAAACTTAGGGAATGGACTTCCACAATAAACACGGTCAGCATCGCTGATCTGTCCATCACCATTGGCATCCAAAAACCTGATATCGCCAGGAGCAGCGTTTGGCTGAATCAACTGCCCGCCTTTACTATGAGAATTGATCTCTTCCTGTGAATTGAAAATGCCTTCTGCTTTAATCAAATAAAACGCACTAATAGGACCTCCGGCCTGCGTTACTGTTGTAGAGGCGCCATGGTGGGTTGGCTGCCCGCCAAATATCTGCTGAGACCCCGTACCTAGTTCCACCACTTTATTGCGTACAGAACTGAAGGTTCCAAATAAATTATAATTCAGTTTATTTACCTGACCGTTGAAGTTTGCACCGATTTCAACGCCTTTATTCCTTAATGTTCCTGCATTAACAACCGGATTAGATACAGATCCTGCAGAACCCGGAATAGGAACATTCAACAATACATCATCTGTTTCCTTAATAAAATAATCAGCGGTCAGATTGAGTCGATTGTGCAGTAATCCTAGGTCCAGGCCAACATTAAATGTTTTGGTGTTTTCCCATTTTATATTGGGTGAAGCATATGCAGTCTGTATAGAACCAAACCATTTTTGCTGGTCTGTCCCGCTAACATAGTTTATATTCGATGCTATGGCTGCACTATACTGGTAGTCACCAATTTCCTGATTACCCAGCTCACCATAGCTGGCACGGAGTTTCAGGTTAGAAATGCTTTTCACATAAGGTTCAAAAAAACGTTCATTCGAAATGTTCCAGCCTACAGCCACAGAAGGGAAATTACCATACCGGTAATCTTCACCGAATCTTGATGAACCATCCCGCCTGAAGGAAGCAGTCAACAGGTACCTGTTATCATAAGAATAAATGGCACGCGCTAAATAGGAAATCAGATCGCTTTGCCTTTTATTTCCTCCTGTTGATGAAGTACCGGCACCAGCATCTATAACACTGATACCATCAGGCAAATTCGTTTTGCTGGCTGATAAGTAAGAGAATTTGTTTTCCTGAAAGGTATAACCGGCTAATGCCTGTAAACTATGCTTGCCGAAGCGCTTGTCATAATTCAGAGTATTCTCTAACAACACCAGAACATTCTGGTCCTTATTTTCACTCAGGTCGTTGGTTGGGTGTGAAAACAAAGTACCTACTGTGTATCTTTTCCAATAATCATAATTGGTGCCGAAATTATTGGTATAACCTAAATTAAGCCTGTATCGTAATCCAGGAAGTATGGTCAAATCGCCATAGGCATTTGCCAGAATACTAGTGAGTTCCCGGTTAATATCTTCCAGGTGCAATTGGGCTACAGGATTTGCAACGTTCACTACCGGACCATAAGCACCAGCAAAGCCTCCTAATGCAGTCGTATCATAGATATCGAATACAGGGATCATCTTTGCAGCGGAACCAATGGGATTACCTCCTTGTCCACCCCATCCACCTGGCATTCTTATCCATTTTTCACGGGATAACAATACCGTTTCTCCAAATTTTAAGCGTCCCTTAGTGGTTTCAGACTTAACACGCAAGTTGTAGCGTTTGTAACCGGTAACATCGACAATTCCTTTCTGATCATTATAGCTTCCGGAAACACTATACCTGCCCGTTTCATTACCACCGCTTACCAGTAATTCATACTGTTGCACCGGTGCTGTTCGATATATTGCTTCCTGCCAGTCAGTACCAGTTCCTAACTGACCAGGGTTTGCTGCAATGTCGAGCTTTGGCAACCCGGCAGCTTCATGTGCTGTATTACTAACACCAGCCCACTCCTGTGCATTCAACACATCTACCCTATTGGCAATTTTCTGAATCCCTATATTGGCATTCAACTGAACCAATGGCTTTCCAGAGCGGCCCGACTTTGTAGTTACCAGCACAACGCCGTTTGCCGCTCTTGATCCGTAAATAGCAGCAGCTGAAGCATCTTTTAATACATCTATGGATTCAATATCATTAGAAGAAAGGTTATTGATATTGGCAACCTGAACACCATCTACTATATATAAAGGAGTAGCGTTTCCTAAAGTTCCTACACCTCTTATCAATATCCTTGTGCCAGAGCCAGGGTCACCACCTGCTGATTCAACAGCTACGCCCGGCATCCTGCCCTGGAGCGACCTTGTTACATCACTTACACCCTGAGCTTTAATGTCAGAGCCTTTTACTGAAGCAATGGCTCCTGTTAAATCCTTTCTTCTTACTGTACCATAACCAATCACTACTACTTCATTCATACTTGTTGCAGCAGTATTCAGAGCAATGTTCAGTGCGTTTGCATTGCCCACCTTTGATTCCTTTTTTTCATAACCTACAGAAGTAAATTCCAGGATCTCTCCTGTGGAGGCGTTGATGGTAAATTCACCATTAGCATTGGTGGTAGTTGCAAGGCCCGACTTTCCATGGACCGTTACAGTTACACCCGCTAAAGGCTGGTTATTTACATCCAAAACCTTTCCGGTTATTGTTCTTTGCTGTGCAGAAATAGATTCGCTGAATAGAAAAAATAAGAATAAGAATAATGCAGATTTTAAACAGACAGTTGATAACTGTTTCTTGTAGATCCGTACTTTCATATAGCAAGTTTTAAGTGAACAGATAGCAAGTAATCCAATAATGAAATGAATTACTGAATCCAAAGTAAAAACAAGTAAATTTTTAAAAGATGGAGTAAGCTATGATTTTGATGGATTATTTTATTATACATAACACCTTCCAAAATGTTTCCAAAGCAAATTCTCGATGGAAAGGGATTAAATGATTAGTACATTCGATGAGGAAAAAAATGAATCAATTATTCAGTACTAGTTGGATTATGCAAATGAAAGTAAATGGAAGAATTTGGGTGGACACAGAAGAGGGTTCCTTTTTAGGGGTGGGAAGAATTGAGCTTTTGGAAAAGATCCAAAAGCATCATTCTATCAGACAGGCAGCATTGGAAATGAAGATGTCCTACCGACAAGCATGGGATTTAATAGACCAAATGAATGCACGAGCAAAGATGCCCCTGGTCATTTCACATCGAGGGGGTAAAGGCGGTGGCCGGGCAGAAGTAACGGAGGAAGGGCAACGCCTTATTCATACTTTTCATCAACTGAATGACAAATTCAAGCGGTTCCTAGAAAAAGAAACAAAAAGCTTAAACATCTAGTAATATTTCCATTTATCATTCTTTTCTGTCAATTACTCTATACTCACAAACTGGAGAACTGGAGACGCTTGACGGGAACCAGGTGCAGTTGTCTTTACGAAAAGTAGTCAGTGTGCTTATTGGAATACCAAGTTGATTTCATTACATTCATGTGTAGAAATGGAAAGTATCATTCTTCAATCTATCATTACCTGTCCTCATTGTGGTTTTCAAAAGGAGGAAACAATGCCTACTGATGCCTGCCAGTACTTCTACAAGTGCACTCATTGTGGGCAGCGCTTACAGCCTAAAGCAGGGGATTGCTGTGTATTTTGCAGTTATGGAACAGTGAAATGCCCTCCTATACAACAGAGCAGGAGCTGCTGCAAATGATTAAAAGTAAGTTGATTAGCTAATCCAGTTAACGCTTGCGATTCCAACCTTTGTCGTTTTGCCCCTTAGCTGAATCATGCCCAATGTTTCTGTCTTGAGATCATGATTTAAATCAATTTTCTCCAATAAGGATTCTGAAATAAGTAGCTTTTTATTGTATTCATTACATACACTCTGAATCCTGGCTGCTGTGTTCAACGTATCACCATGATATGCGATATCCCTTTTGATGACGCCGATCTCTACAGCGGTCACTTTTCCCAAATGAAGACCAGCTTTGAAGTTGGGAAGAAACCCATAGTACTTCGAATAATACTCGCTCCTATCTAGAAACTGTTTTTCACAAGCAAAGAAAAACCTGATACAGGAAGCGTCTCTTAATCCATCGCTTACCCTCCAGGTCACAACAATTTCATCCCCGACATACTGATACACTTCAGCATTAAATAGCGAGAGTACCTGGTTAATATCCATAAAACTGTCCCTGATAAATGAACTGTATTTCAAATGGCCCAATTGTTCTGCCGTTGCTGTAGATGATTTTAGGTCCATGAATAAAAATATCCTTTCCTCTTCCCGTGGATTTCTGTATTTCCCCAATAGTATAGGGACCAAGACGCCAGGGCCATATTTCTTATTGACCTGGTTGATGAAATTGATTACAAGGGTCATAAAGAAATAATAAATCACCAGTATATAAAAAAAATATTCCCAGGATTTATTACTTATAGTTAAATATGCTTTATAAGTTGAAGGATAAATAAGGAAGTCGGAGAAGACAAATCGCATCAATCTTACAAGAAGAATAAGAACACATAAAGAAATGATTGTCTTCAATAAAATCACCTTCCCCAAAGGTTGTTTTCTAAATATGTTTTTATCAAGGTAATGATCTGTTAACCCAAGACTTATTCCATACAGAATACCCAAAATGACCGCAACCAAGATAACCGGGCCCAATCGGCTTAATGCAGGCAAATCAAGCTTTTGGGTGATTAACGAGGCGTGCAGATGCAAAATAACTCCCAGCAATATATTGGCAACAATCCAGAAGTTTATCTGAATGCCTACATAAGATAAAACCGGGAACCTTGCGGAAAACCTTTGGGCGAGGGTTGTATAATCAAATTTCTCATGCATCCTTATGCATTTCCTGAATTCAAATATACTGCTTGCAGGATCATCTCATTCTCTCCCCTATTATCCAGGTATTTGCACTACCGTATTTTAATCGGATCAATCTTAATACCTGGGGATGCAGGAATGACGAATGCCGAATAAAGGGATAGAGGAGTCGGGGTTTTATGGGGAGCAGAGGAAAGAGTGGAAGAAAAGATGCTTTTTAGAGGTTTAGGAACGAAGAAGGATACCCCTGCCCCGAATCAAGTATATCGTTGGTATGGCTCAAGTACGGCTCAGGTACGAAGGATGGTAGGTTGAAGGGTGGCGTAAGGAGGGGGTGAGCGGTGGTATGGGGAGTGGTGTGAGCAGAGGTATGAGCGGTGAATGTGGGGTAGGACAAAAGCGGCCATTTCCTGCCATTTTATGCCAAATCGGCCAAAAGCGGCCACCAGGGTTTGGGGTGTGGGTGGGCAGCCCTAGCTTTAGGGGGTAAATGAATCAAAAGATGAAACAGCTCTACATTGATAACAGGATCCGGTTGGTGATTGTGGAGGGCAAAGTGATGCCCCGGCTCTTGTTGGGCATCCTCCGGGGTACGATTGGGAAGTGCTTTGTGGTGAAGCACTATAAGGGGAACAAGAAAAAGAAGTGGAAGAAAAGGATCGTGATCACCAAGTACCCGGACATGAGTGGAGTGGTGGCTTCTGAAAAGCAGAGAGAGCGGAGGGATTTGTTTAAGGAGGCGGTGGTGTATGCCCGGTGGATACTCTCGGATCCGGAACAAAAGAAGGCCTTCCGAAAGACCCTGCCCCGAAAGAAGCGGAAGCATGTCTACCAGGCGGCCATCCGCTTGTATATGAGGATGCAGGGGGACAAGCAGTGGCTGAGGAAGCAGCTGGCGGTCAGAGGGATGATGAGCACGGGCAGAAGGGAAATGGCGGAGTTTATGAATGGGCAATGGTCAATGGGGAATAAGAGAGGGAGGAATGCTGGTAGAGTGCATGGAGCGATGACAGGTGTGCATGCTGGTGGGTTGAATGGCTGTGAACAGGTGGGAGCCTGGAAGGTGGTGTGGCAGAAAGAAGAGGCAGTGGGGCTTGAGGTAGTTGGTGATTTTGGAAAGGAGCTGGGAGGTTTAGAAGTATTGCGGATTTAGCAGATGGTGTTGAAGAAAGTAATTTGAGTGGAAAGTTCTGTGTTGTCTTTTTGAAGTGGAAAGGCTTCAATTTCCAAGGGATGGCCAGGCATAAACTTTACTTTCAGAATTTCTGATTGCATACACAGAAGTATCGGGTTGTCATAGCTATGAATTAGGTTTGTTGATACCTAAATTTTCACGGCTGTATTCTTCAGGACTTTCTATGATTTTATTAATGAATGTTGCAAGGCTTTTTTGGGATATGACAGAACCTTTTTCGGGCTCACCTTTTCGTGTGATTTCATAATCTACTTCATCTGCATTGGTAAACCAGGTTGGTCTCAAGATTGTGTAATCGAGGTTTGATGCTTCAATTACATCAGCTAATTTCCGGTACGGCTTCAATACAGAACGAAGTGGGGTTTCATAAATGCCTATAGAGCTGATCGCAATAATCCTTCTCACGCCTGTTTCTTCCATTGCTTTCACAATGTTGTTTGCCATTGCTTCAAGGTCGCCAGCAAGATTTACATATATAATATCCTGCCCAGTTATAGCTTCTATAAGTTGATCATAATCCAGTACATTGCCTTCAATGATGCGCGCTTTGGAAACATCCTTGTTTCTTAACCTGCTTTTGTCACGTAAAAACAAAGTCAGGTTGATGTCTTCCTTCTCTATCAAAAGATCAATTACTTGCCTTGCGATATTTCCACTGGCACCAAGTATAATTACATTTTTCATTTTTAAGATTTATTTCCTGTGTTTCGACAATACCGTCAATGTTTGAGCCCGCCAGACTGCAGGGCTGACTGGTCTTTTAACAGCCTTGTATACTTATCCCTCTGACATGTCTTCTGACATAGAGAGCAGTCCCTCATTGAGCCTTGCACCTTGTATATTAATTTTTGACAATTCACTGTCAATTTCCTGCAGGTCTTCGGCTGTTAACTGAATGTCTACTGATTGCACATTATCATCGATGTATTCCAATTTATCCATACCGGGGATGGGAACGATCCAGGGCTTTTGGGCCAGCAACCAGGCAAGGGCAATTTGTACTGGTATTGCGCCCTTTCTGGCTGCAATACTGCGCAGCATTTCTACTACCGGCATATTGGCCTTCATAGCTTCCGGCGTAAAGCGAGGGAAAACTGCCCTGAGATCGGTCTCAGGATCAAACTTTGCACTGGGATCGATAGTGCCGGTCAGAAAGCCTGTGCCCAGAGGTCCCCAGGGTACGAATCCAATGCCCAGTTCTTCGCATACAGGCAACACTTCAGCTTCGGGTTCCCTGTTCCAGATGGAGTATTGGTTTTGAACCGCAGCCACAGGATGTACAGTATGTGCCCTGCGGATGGTAGTGGCATTAGCTTCTGAAAGTCCATAGTATCTTATCTTACCCTCCCGGATCAACTCTTTTAGTGTACCCGCAACGTCTTCAATGGGTACGGCCGGATCAACCCGGTGTTGATAAAACAGGTCAATCACATCAGTCTTCAGCCTTTTAAGCGAGGCTTCTGTAACAGCCCTAATATGCTCCGGGCGGCTGTCTACGCCAATAGTAGCACCATTCTCGTCCAGTTTAAAGCCAAACTTGGTCGCAATGATCACTTCCTTTCGGAAAGGGGCCAATGCTTCACCAACCAGTTCTTCATTAACATATGGACCGTAAGCCTCTGCTGTATCGAAAAAGGTAATCCCTTTTTCAACAGCAGAACGGATTACAGAGATGCCATAAATTTTGTCTTTAGCGGGCCCTGTACCAAAACTCACATTCATGCATCCCATGCCAAGAGCTGACACTTCAAGACCACTGTTTCCTAATTTTCTTTTATTCATTGATGCGTATTTTAGGCAATGATTTTTTTTGAGTCACAAAGCTAACCAGCACCATTGGATTGGATACTACCAGAATTACGGATTTACCTACCATTTTTACAGATACCCAGCTGTGCACTCTTACGCGGGAGAATGATTTGATAATTTTGAGTCATTAAATACGAGAGGATTATGAAAAGTGTACTGGACATAAAAAACATTCGTGATTACAACTCCTTAGTTGGGCATGAAACATTACATCCCTTAATAAGTGTAATTGATTTTTCAGAAACGAAATCCTACAAGCAACCACGGGAGCAGACTTTGCGGTTCGGCTTTTATGCAGTATTCTTCAAAAACCAGGAACATTGCGATATACGCTATGGGAGAAATTATTACGATTACCAGGAAGGAACATTAATTTTTATTGGCCCTGACCAGGTGGTAAGCATTGAAGAAGATGGAGCTGATTACCAGCCTACGGGCTATGCATTGTTATTCCATCCAGACCTGATACGAGGCACATCGCTCGGGCAGCATATGAAAGACTACAGCTTCTTTTCTTATGATGTTCATGAGGCACTGCATCTGTCTGAACAGGAAAAAGAAGTCGTGATGGAATGTTTCCGGAAGATTGACTATGAATTGAAGCATGGGATTGATAAGCACAGTAAGAAGCTGATTGTGTCGAACATTGAACTCTTTCTGAATTACTGTACACGGTTTTATGACCGTCAATTCATTACCCGTGACCATGCTAATCCAGGTGTATTAGAAAAATTTGAAGGTATGCTGAATGAATATTTCAGCTCGGAAAAGCCACAGGAAAAAGGGATTCCTACAGTTGCTTATTTTGCCAGCCAACTTCATCTTTCGGCAAACTACTTCGGAGACCTTGTGAAGAAAGAAACAGGCAAAGCAGCATTGGAGTATATTCAATCTAAATTGATTGACGTGGCCAAGGAGAAAATATTTTACCCGTTTATTTAAGCAACGTGTGGGGCAGTCTCCAAATAAGTACCGTACCTGATTGATGTTATATATTATAATTTCCTTTAGGTTGATTTGCACACTTTCATAAACGAACAATTTCATCCAATCAGCTGCTCGGCACCGCCAAGAGCGGTAAGTGCAGAAATGGTAACAATTGCTTGCTGTCTTGCACTCAGTTCCTGGCCTGTTTGCATATGGTGCTGATTATTTGTATTCACCGGTTGTTGTGCATTTGTATTATTGGTGTCATACGAATAGCTTTTGGTTATTAATCATCAATCCAAACGCTTCATCTTCAAAAATTCAGAGAGATGATTAGCGATTTCGAGGTTATTTAAATCTGACATGAGAAAGTGTGTATTGCCTTTAATTCCTATTTCGGGCAGATGCACCAGTGTTACATCTCCTCCGTGGCGGTTTACTACATCTCTGAACTGTTTTGCCACAGAGAGAAAAACACGCCATTGTTCCTGACCTGGGTTTAGGGAAGGTTGCTCCGGAATATTGTCACCGTAATAGATAATTATTGGAATTTTTGTGAGCTTCATAAAGTCTGCCATCGGTACGCTTGGAGGTATGATGGTACGACCAGAGAGTTTTATGCTATCAGGTGCTTCCCCTTCGGGGAAAACAAAATCAGCACCCGGCTCAAAGGAAACAATTGCCCTTATATTATTGTTCTTAATGGCAGTACGCCAACCCAGACCACCACTTTGAGAGTGTGTGACCAAAATGCCTTGTCCTATTTTGCTAAACAGTGAAGAAACAGCATCGATGTTTACTTGTGCATCGTAGGACCCTGTGTTGGGCACCATCTGACGATTGAACTGGTTCAACGCTTCAGGATCTTTTGAGAATTGTACTTCCGGATAAAAGTTTGGATAGATACCAAGGCGGAAAATACCAAACCAAAGCTGTTCATCAGGAGCAGCTGTAATATTTAAGGGCTTTGTGCTACGTGCTGCCCGACCACGCCTTGGCTGGTCAATCAGGTAAACCGGAAAGCGGCGACGCAGGAAAACGTTTTGATACCCTTCACGCCCATCGGGGGTCGTTTCCCAGGTTTTCGCAGATTGCCCATGCCCATGCCAAAACACCAATGGAAGTTTACGAGCATTTTTTGGTATTTGATAAAAAACATAAGCATGGTCGCCGTGAAGCGTCTGCCCTGTTGAACTTTGGTTTACCGGGTTGTATGCACCGTCTTTAATTGGATCGAATGTACCTGGATTTGTAATTACAGTGCCTCCCACAGCGAAGCTGCCTTGCTGCTGAATAGTTAACGGCCCGGTGCTTGTGCCTCCTTTAGTAGATGCACATGCAGTCATGAGCATAGAGACAGTGATTGATAACAGAATAAAGCCTATTTTTCGATTGATCTTTTCTACTTGATACATAAATAACATTTTGAGTTTATCAATACCATAGTTGACGGCTATCTACCTACTGACTTCTTATGGTGTTTCTTTCATTAGCTCTATTTTTTGCAACCATTGCTTCACTTTAGTTTCTGCCTCTTTTGCCTTTTCTCCCTTGATTACAAAATATACCCCGTCTCTTTCCACTCCGCCTTTCATTTCAAAGCCTTCCAATATTTTGCTACCTGGACACAGTTCCTTTACCGTCTGGAAGCTACTTCCTACACCATAGCCTGCATTTGTATTGAAAGGAATTACTGTTTTTCCCTTAAGGTTATACTGGTGTAAAAAGCTCTTCATTGGTGGTGGCAATTGCATACCCCAGGTAGGAAAGCCAACAAACACAACATCATAGTTTTGCATGCTGTCGATTTTTGTCTTTAAAGGCGGTAAATAGCCTGTTTCGTTTTCCTTCACTACCTGTTGTACCGTAGCCTGGTAATTCTCAGGATATGGCTTCTCTAATTCAAGCGCAACTAATGTTCCACCTACATTTTTTTGAATAATTTCCGCTATCGCCTTTGTGTTGTTTGTTCGGGACAAATACACAATTAATATCTTTTTTGGTGATATTGATTGTGCTTTCGAGCAACCCGAGGTAAAACACAAGCCAATGATTATCGAGAGAAATATTGCGTTTTTCATATCAGTAAGTAAATTATTATTTCTTTGGTGGTACCTTGACACCGGAGAAAGCCAGAACACCCTGCGGCAGATGGCTATCTCAATGCTGTGTGTCGTTAGGAGTAAGAAGCCTTGTAAACGACAATGAGCCCAGCAGCCATTTGCCGTTCTCTTTAATATATACTTCCGTAACTATAAATGGATTGGTTACTTCATTTCCCCCTACCACTGCCAGTAAGGTGATGTTATTTAACAGGATGGCACTACTCCGTTATTCAGTTTTACTTTTTGCATCGTATATTTCTTTTGACTACGCAAAGGTCCCTGCTTCTTTTTACGCAGATGGTATACAGATTCCGGTTTTTCATACCAATATTGCTGATTAAAACATGCTTATCAACTATAGGGCGAATAACGTTGTAATTTTGAATTTTATTACCCGTGATAAAGCCCACAAGGGGATTTTAGAAAGATTTGAGCTTTTGTTGAACGAGTATTTTCAGACAGACAAACCACAAGAAATTGGTTTGCCTTCTGTAGCTTATTGCGCCAATGAATTGAATTTATCTGCCAGCTATTTTGGTGATCTGATCAGGAAGGAAACAGGAAAAACAGCGCAGGAATATTAATCTAAAGGGACACTTAACAAAACATTGTATAAAGTGCTGCAAAGGCTGATGATATTGTCCCCAAAGCAATGCTGAAGCCTTTTGAATCTGATCAAAAGTAAACCTATTTGTAGTCAAGTACTTCTTTTATTATAAGCTTTAAGATAGTGTTGGCGTTATATTTTTAACAAAAAGCTTACCTTTGCCAAGTTAATTTGAGCCTCGCATTAAGTAATCATTAATTATCCTGCTTTATTTGCATTTTAGTTAGTCTCTACTCCTTGCATTTCTCAGATATTTTTTATTTTTTTAAAACAATAAGTATGAACATTTATGTTTCAAACTTAAGCTTCAATGTACAGGATGAAGACTTAAAAAGCTTTTTTACTCCCTATGGGGAAGTAACTTCTGCTAAAGTGATTAATGACAAGCTTTCAGGTAGATCAAGAGGATTTGGTTTTGTTGAAATGTCAAGCAATGAAGAAGGTCGTAAAGCAATTGCTGAACTGGACCAGGCAACAATAGACGGCAGAACTATCAAAGTAATGGAAGCCAGGCCCAAAGAAGAAAAGCCACGCGATTTCAACCCATTCCGCAACAAAAATAGTGGTAGATATAATCAATCGTAATTTTTTAAAATCAATCCACTCAATATACTAACAAGAACTAAAAATCAATATGGCTAAATCAAAAGAAACATTCAATAAAAAGGAAAAAGAGAAGAAAAGATTAAAACAGCGCCAGGAAAAGCGTGAAAAAATGGAAGAGCGTAAAGCAAACGCACAGAAAGGCAAAAGCCTTGACGATATGATGGCTTATATTGACGAGGATGGCAATATCTCATCAACACCTCCAGACCCAAAGAAAAAGAAATTGTTCAAACAGGAAGACATACAAATAGGTGTTCCTAAATATGAGCCAACTGAAGAAGACAACGTTATATCAGGAACAGTAACATTTTTTGATGAATCAAAAGGATTTGGTTTTATCAACGAAAAAGTATCTGGAGAAAGAGCATTTTTTCATATCAACAACGTATCATTTAGAATAAAGGAAAATGATAAGGTAAGCTATGAAGTAGAGTCTGGACCAAAAGGATTGGTTGCCGTAAATGTTGTTCTGTTGCCTTCGTTATAATAACATACAATCTATGATCCGCATCAACCTGCTTCTGGGTTCCTGGAAGTATTGAATTATGCCTTGATCCATAAAGACAATTCTTTTTTAATAGCCACTCTAAACTTTTGTATAGCACCAATCTTTTGACTGGAAGTCTTAAACCTTTCTTGTGCATGTTTATACTCATTGCTCTCAATCTGTTTCAATCCTGCTAACATTGTATTCTCATTGATTTCATTACCATAGGTTCTAGCGATTGAAAGTACCTCATAATATAAAAGTTCTAATTGAATAAAGGAACCTTCATCGCTGGATATAGCACGTATCCTGCGAATAGCATAATCAATACTTCGCTTATCATTTTCAGATATTTTTTCACTCAAACCATGTAGATTCTTCATCAAAACAATATTTTATCTATTTAAGATTTCATCTTAAGAAAGCATCGATTGTAAACTGGATCACCTGATTATTCTCTCGGCGGGCAATTAAAGAGGTTGCAATTGTGGAATCAAGTAAAGTAAAGAAGTTACAGGACTTACAATAAACTTTAACCAGTAACTTAAAGTTAAGCTTTAAAATCTATAATTTAGAATATACTTTTTGACTAGTTCTGCATGCAACTGTACATCCCATGGTTGTCTCCAATCTCTAAAATAATGGCTACCTTTAAAAATATGGAAGATTTACAGATTAGATTCCGTGATGAAGTTTATAAAGTTTCCTATGAAATGGAACCTATAAACTGGATCAACGTTTATATCGTCTTTGTTAATGACCCATACCTTATTAACCTTGTGGGAAGAAACTTTTTCCATATTCTACAAGTTACTTCAGAACTTCAAAATATTTATTGGTACGGCAGCAAAAAGGAGCAAGATAAGAATGCAAACGACTTCAAATGGACAGTTGCCAATGCCATAAGAAATGATAAGGGTGAATATATCTAATACTAATCAATCCAACTTTATTTGATCACCTAATGCAAGTTCAAGCTGTTAACTTTTGATTTTTCTGTAGATATGCATTAGGGTTATGCTCTAGCGCACCCTGGGGCAACCACTGCCACCACAGCCCTAAATCCTTTTGAATGATGTTCCTGTAAAATGCAGGCAACAGTGTTGTTTCGCCTTCAAAATACTTTCTAAAGGCTGAGTCTTCTATCAGGTTCTTACGTACCTTATGGTAAAAACGAAGGCGTCCATAACCTTCAGATGAAACAGCACGCATAAAATTCATCCACCTTGAGGTAAAATTCGGTGTTGCCATAAAACGCCGGTAGAGCGCTTTTTTGGAAAAAGTATAAGCCGTCAGGTCTATTACTTTGTTATAGAAATCCACCCATTCATAATTCTTAGGCTTTAAGTTCATAGCCAGATGGTTGTTCAAAAAGTGAAAAGGAAAGGGCAGTACACGGCCAGCCCTCTGATATTCCAGGTTCAATGGAGCTGCTTCACCAAAAGCTGTCAGTAAAGAAAAGCCTGGAAAAGCTGCAGGAGTCAGGTCAACAAAGCGCTTGGTAAGCTCAAAAGGCGCATCGCCCACATCACTATCCAATCCTAAAACAAAGTTGGTTTGAACGTAAGGTACATAGCGGAACATCATGTTCACGTGCTGCGAAATGCGGTTTACTTTTTCCTCTCCCTCTAAATGTGCCGTACGGGATTTATTGCCTAATTCATACCAGGACTCAATACCTGGTAGCAGTGCCTCAAAACCATTTTGTTCCATCACTTTCAGGTGGTCTTCCGTTAGAATAGTAAGGCTACTTTCAGCAATGAACTGTATGCTTTTGGGCGGAGCTGCGGAAGATATAGCTTCCATGTTGTCCTTGAAACGTACGCCAAAGTTGGGGTCATGCCACACCACCCATGGCTTTTTAAATTTAGTGAGCAGGAAATGCAGATCTTCCCTGATCACCTCATATTCCAATGGTTGATATGGAACAACTGAATCAATACAAAATGAACAGGTATAAGGGCAACCTACGCTGCCTAGCATGGGCACAATCTTTAAGAAGGGGGCTTTCTTCAGTGTAGGCTCCATAAACTTCCATCTCTCCTTTACCCCGGGCAGTTGAGCCGGTTGTCCCTTGGCAGCGAGATGCTTGCCTAAAGGCCTTTGTGGCGTACAATTGTCCAAGACTTCCTGGATCGTTGAACGGTGGGTAAAGCCCAACACATAATCAAAGTATTTAATAGCATCATCAGGATAGCAACGGGCATGCGGCCCTCCTAACACAGTAACAGCACCCTGGCTTCGGAAATAATTGCTGAGCGCATAAGCTAACAGGGCAGCTTGTGTGAAAGAAGAAATAAAAACAAGGTGCACATCCTTTGGCAACTCCTTGTGCAGGTCTTCGGTGCCGGTATAACAAATCATCTTTACTTCATGCCCCTCTTGTTCGCACCAGGTGGCCACTACCTGTGGCATGATGCTAGCCAGATTAGCGTGCATGATCTTAGACCATAGAGTGTTAGTTGGACCTTTGCTGACCAGGTCAATAACGCCGATTTTTAGTTTCGCCATGGATTATCAATTTGATTTCCCATCATCATAAAAACAGTTGGAAAAATCCTGTTCAATGGAGAGGATGGGCTGTTTACAGGTTTGACTTACTGAATATATTCATTTTTTTTGAATTATTAAAATTGAATTATTGAAATGACCATCCGAATAGTTAATAAAGGATTGCCTCAGCTTTGCTAATAATTTTAGCATCTACCTTTCGAATAGTGATATGGACCAGTCGGCGAAAAGATGGGCAAGGAAAGCCCTACCACTGAAGCAGGTTGCAGAAAGCAAGGACCTAATCGTTGAAAGTTTAGCAGAGGATATTATTTCCATGACATTGGAAAACATGATTTTTCTTTTACCACCTGAGGTTAAAACAGTAAAGAGCCCATAATAATTCTTAATTTGAGCCACCAATGTAAATTCCATTGGACTTTACACGATAATGGAAGAACTGATCATCCCTGTTATATACAAAGGAAAAGAAATAGAGTTCACTGCAAGTGTTCTTAAATCCGGGTACGATTATAAGTTCAAAGTGAATGTAAACGATATTGATATTTTGTTTGAACCAGATGAAGAGCGGAATTACAGGGCAATTATTAATCCGGAATTTTTGGAAGGCAGAAACAAGATTGATGCTGAATTGCTACAGGCTATAGCAAGTACGCTTGAAGCCGCTGGAAAGTAGGTCTGAGGTGTGTGAATCAGACTGCCAGTGTTTTGAATTAAAGACTAACTTTAAGAATATGGAAGATTTACAAGTTAAGTTCCGGGATAAGGAATATAAGTTATCTTATGAGATGGAACCTATCAATTGGATCAATGTTTACTTAGTTTTTGTTCAGGATCCCTATCTCATCAATCTTGTTGGAAGAAACTTCTTTCACATTCTACAAGTTACTACAGAGCTTCAAAACACTTATTGGTATAGCAGTAAAAAGGAGCATGATAAGGAAGCAAACGAATTTAAAAGGATTGTTGCCAATGCCATAAGAAATAAAATCAACGAATAAAAAACGCTGCTTCACAGAGGGAGCAAAGTACACTTAAAGTAATACATAAATAACAACCCATAAGATCCGTGATAACCAGAAGTTACCCCAGGTATCAAACCACTTCCATTTGTTTCTAAAAATTGTAGGATTCATGTGAAACAGTCCACCTGAATATGAATGTTATAGTATTAGTTAAATCAGTACTTCTTTACCAAAATCAGCCATTTTTCAACAGATGCGACCTTTAGATTAGCGGTTAGAAGTTAAGAAGTTCTTTGAAGATAATGTTTAGATGATAAATTTAGTGGAAG
>NZ_JAOTIF010000041.1 GCF_025628885.1 Paraflavisolibacter caeni
CCTTCAACCCAATCGCTTTATTTGACCCGCTAATACAGAAACAGAAATTCTATTTACACAAACAACTAAAGGCTACCTTTCAACCAATTGATCAGTGATACTGCTCCTCTAAATTCGTAATGCTTCTAAATGATCTTCTAAACCATGATTGCCCGCTAGTTCCAAACATCTATCTACTCTTTTCTGCCATACCATCATACACGCTCCTCTCTCATCATGACTTATCAATTGTCTATTCCCATTCCCCACCATCCATTCCCCCTTCACCACCCTCACATCAGCTATTTCCCTTCTGCCTGTGCTCATCATCCCCCTCACCGCCAGCTGTTTCCTCAGCCACTGCTTATCTCCCTGCATCCTCATGTAGAGCCGTATAGCTGCCTGGTACACATGCTTCCGCTTCTTTCGGGGCAGGGTCTTTCGGAAGGCCTCCTTCCTTTCCGCATCCGAGAGGATCCACCTTGCATACACCACTGCCTCCTTAAACAAATCCCTCCTTACCCGCTGCTTTTCAGAGGCTACAATCCCACTCATGTCCGGGTAGCGGGTGATCACAATCCTTTTTTTCCACTTCTTTTTCTTGTTGCCCCGATAATGCTTCACCACAAAACACTTCCCAATCGAGCCCCGGATCATACCCAACAACAAGAAAGGCACCTGCTTGCCATCCTTGATCACCACCCTTTCTTTACTATTGATATAGACCTGTTTCATATTGCTCATCCATTTCCCCCTAAAGCTACTCCACCCCATTCACAACCAAAAACCTTGTGGACGTTTTGGCCTAAAATGGCAGGAAATGACCGCTTTTGTCCGCTTCAACAGAATCCATCCTTCGTACCTTAAGTATACCTGAAGCATACCATCAGTATACCTTAAGTAAGGCTAGAGTATTCCAACAGCATCCCTCCATTCCCCCTACTTCCCCCATACTTACTCCATAGCTAAGCCGTACCATAGCCGTACTTAAGCCTAGGCTACTTCGATCATCCTTCGACTATCCTTCGACCATCTTTCGACTATGCTTCGATCTGAATTGAGCAACTGCTCATAAAGAAGGGGAAAACAACCTGAAGGCTGAACGCCTTCCAGGCTTTTAATGGAGTCAATAGAGCTGGTCCTAAAGATACAAAACCAACCCCCACCTGCCAAGTTTTGAACCCCTCAATTTACACATCCCTCAATAATCTCTCTTCTTTTGATACCAAACCGGCTCTTCTACGACCACCGTCGAACCAGCCCCCAGCACCTTCTCCACCGTATACTCCTGCGCTTCCTTATCACTTAATTCCTTCGCCCACTTTACCCTGCCCGTCCGCACAGCACCCGGCCCCGTACATTTATATTCTGCATAGTAAGCCGTCTTCTCATTCTCCACATTACCCCAGTTCTCCCATCCCTCAGGCACTATATGCGATCCTAATTGACAGCGGACAAATACAGTTTTCGCATGGGCACGCCACGGCCGCCCCAGGTACACCTTATCTACACCTGGCGCTGCCGTGAGCTTGCAATCAATAAATACATAACCATACTTTTTACCGGGAGTGGTACTGGCTGCAGTTACATATGAATTTGTCTTACTGTGTATCGTACATGCCTCAAATACAGTCGTAGCAGGACCAAAAATAAAATCTGTAGTACCCTCTATATAACAGTTATAAAAGTATTGTCGGCTATTCTCCCCCGATGCATAGATCGTATCCTGGTTCCCAAGGAAACGGCAGTTTACAAATACAGCCCTGTCCGACTCTACATGCAGCGCTACTGCCTGGCCCACAGGTCCTGAACTATTCACAAACGTGATGTTCTCCGCCCGGAAGCGGTTACCTACAATCTTGGCGGTGAAAGAAGTGAACGTATTGATTTTTCCACGACCAGTATGATCATTAAAAGTGATAATCGTACTATCCACACTCTGTCCGATAAAGGTGACATCTGTATTACTGGCCGGCAACTCGATCTTTTCATTATACACACCATTCTTGATGTACAAGGTAATGGGCATCAGTGGATATACCCTCATGGCATCGATGGCATCCTGGATATACTTATAATCCCCACTCCCATCTTTAGCTACTGTAAACACATACTTGTACTGCTGCGGGTTGCCTGTCTGGCTGAATACATTACCCGTAATGGAAAACAAAAACAATAGGATAAACAGATATTGCTTCACTTGATTTATTTTGAGGTATGATTGAATACTTTCTTTAGGAATTGATCAATATATTGTACAGTCGGCTCAAACCAGGGCTGGAACAAGGGAAACGAATGCGGAGCATCCGGAAAGCTTTGTACTTCAGAATAAATGCCATACTGATCCAGCACCTTGCGGTAATCTTCTCTTCCGGCATGCATCCAGGGGACAGAACTGTTGATAAACAAAGTCGGTGGCGTAGTTGGACCAACATGCGCCAAAGGCGAAGCATCCTGCCATAAATCAGGTTGATCCTTCTTAGAATAACCGAACCAATAAGTAGCTGCAGAAGTGGATCGGCTGTCATCTCCTTCCTTTGAGTCAGGATGCACAAAGGAAAGTGTACCATCCAGGTCAACAATGGCTTGAACCCTGCTTGAATAATTGGTATGACACTCCTCACCTTCAAAACGGGGATCGCCACCTGTAGTCCCCATAAATGCAGCCAACTCACCACCTGCAGAGAAACCTGATACAGCAATTTGAGCAGTGTCAATATTGTATTGTTTGGCATGAGCCCTTATCCACCTCAATGCAGCTTTCAGATCATGTACAGCCGCAGGATACAACGCCTCCGTAGAGAGCCTGTATTCAGGCGTAAAACATACATAACCCAATGCCGCCAATCGTTGTGCCAAAGGATAGTGCTGTGTCCGGCTTCCGGTCCTCCATCCTCCCCCATGAATGATCATGATCGCAGGCCTTCCCTTTTGGCTTTCCGGCTTCGGGTAAAAAGCATCCACCAATAAGCTGCGCTCTCCCACTTTACAGTAGCTGATATTTCTTTCCTCTGCTATAGATGGAGATTTATATTCAGGTACGATCTTGATATCTGGATGCGACTTTAGAGTATAGAGGTATGCACTATAGGTAGAATAAGAGGTATCAACCTTCCCGGTAATGCCGGCTGTGGACTGTGCGCCTGCAATAAAGCAGGAACTAATAAAAACCACAGCAAGCAGGATTCTAAACTGCATAATGAAGTTTTAAAAGGGTAAATATAAAAAGTCCTGAAAGACCTTTCTTCATGGGAAAGAATCTTACAGGACAATACACATTTTCCATTAATAGTTTGGATTTTGGGTCAAGTTGGGATTGGCTGTATTTTGTTCAGTTGAAATTGGATAAATGCCTCTCCACTTAATGATTTTAATTATCTAGTTACAGAAACAGGCAAGAGGCATTTGATTGCATTGCCTGCTTCTTGATAACTAGTCTCAATTAATTGTATCCGGGGTTTTGCGTGAACTCACTTTTATTAGTAACAGCATCCAGCTGTGATTGAGGAATAGGTCTCAACATGTGATAGGGCTGAATGTTCTTGGCACCATCAGGATTATACTTCCTTACATACTCGATCAATTTATTGGTACGTTTCAGATCAAACCAGCGTAATTGTTCTCCTACTAGTTCCCTTGCACGCTCTTCAAGTATAAAGTCAATATTCATGTTAGCAGCAGTGATTTGCATAGCGCCTTCCATGCCCGGCTTAGCTCTCTTGGTCCTTAAAGTATTCATATAAGTAACAGCTTCCTGCATGTTACCGCTTTGCATATCTGCCTCCGCTACAATCAGGTACATTTCAGAAATGCGGAGTACAAAAGCATCCCGCTTGCTCCTCCATATAAAAATTCCGGAACGCGTAGGATCAGCAAACTTGTGCATTTCAATAAAGTTGCGGTTGTCTTTAAGGGATTGATCAGGATTGAACAGGTCATTGATATCAAGGATCTCAAATCTTTTTGCCCGCGCCTGCTTGTAAGCTGGCGATAAGGCATTATTGCTCCAGTATATAGCAGTATCACCCACCTTCATCTCTGTATACTTGATGTTATCACTCACATTATTGGCATACCACACTTCCTTAAAGGAACCGGCATAACGCTGGTCTATGGTATCATTGAACAAGGTGAGCAAACGTTGAGAGGATGAATAGCGTTGAAAGCCTACATCATCAGCTGCATTTAACTTGACACCTTCATGAAAATCGTAACGGGGCGTAAATGTCATGTGCAACTGGTGGCCACCTTCAGTAAGGAAAGATGCTGCTTCTTGCGAATAGCCATTGATGGACTCAATGTCCTTATTCAGGAGATCATCAGCAGTATAATTGACAAACCAGATCACTTCAGAGTTTGCTGAACCATTGCTGTTTTCCATCTTCCACAGATCCGCATAATTGTCAAACAGCTTGAAATTATAGTCACTGATCACTTTCTTAGCAAGAGCTGCAGCTTCCTGGTATTTACCTCTGGTTAATAACATCCTTGCCTTAAAAGCTTCTGCCGCTGGCTTGGTAACACGGCCACCTTCAGGTGACTTTCTTACTTCAAGATTGGCAATAGCAATATCAAGATCACTGAAGATCAGATCATAGAACTTTTCTACTGGCGTCCTGTTGGCAGTAACAGTCGCCCCTTTCGACTCTTCAGTGGTCAAATGCACACCACCCCAGGTCTCTACAATCAGCCAGTAATACATGGCCCTTAAAAAATGCACTTCACCCTTACGGAGCGTCTTGATAGCTTCTGGTAAAGGAGATGCATCAATACGTGCAATAGCTGTATTACAGTCATTAACCGCCGCATAGAAACGTTCCCAATACAGCTTCAGCGCATCATTCTGGCTGTTGAAACTAATAGGATCATAAGTAGCGATTTGCGGATGGTGATTATCACCTCCTTTCAGGAAAAGATCGGTCCCTAATTCCGTTAATGAAGCACCTCCCTCTTTACCAAACCAAAAACGTAGTGGGGTGTAACAGGTGTTCACAAGAGCTTCCATACCGGTCGCAGTTGAATAAAAAGGATCGGCTGTAATACCACTCATGTTCTCTTCCTTCAGGAAGTCTTTTTTACAAGACACAAGTGATAAGGTAAATATGGTGAATATGGCTATAGATACGCTTTTCATAACTTTCAGTTTTCGGGATTATTTAAAAGAAACATTCAAACCAAAAACAACCTGTTTAGTCATAGGGAAAGAGATAGAACCTCCTCTTTCAGGATCATAAGGATTCATATCACTAAACGTAAAGAAGTTCTTTAGTGTGGTATAAAAACGGAGTCTTGCTAACCAGGCCCTTTCTATAGAAGCTTCAGGTAAAGAATATCCTAACGTAATATCCCTGATCTTGACAAAAGACCCATCCACATAATACAAGGTGCTCATAAAGGCACTATTGGAGGTCTTGTCCTTGTCTGGTCTGGGATGTGAATTAGTGGCATGCTCAGGTGTCCAGTAGTCTACAACAGGACCATTTTCAAGGCCACTGATCTTATAGTTTCCACTGGCCTCACTCCTTATGGTTTGTCCCATTCTTCCATAAAGAAACACGGTAAGATCAAAATTGTGATACTGGAAGTTGTTGTTGATACCGAATGTATATTTCGGCCGCTCAGTACCAACAATAACCCTGTCATCCACTGCTGTGATCTTACCATCATTGTTGATATCCTTAACTTGAATGTCACCAGGTTTTTGTCCATACTTTGCAGCTTCAGCATCGTCTTTGGTTTGCCAGATACCTAATTTTTGATAGTCATAGTATACTTGCGTAGGCTCACCTACAAACCAACTGTTGGCAAGGTCACGTGTTACATCCCCGGCTAGTTCTTCAATCTCTTCTTTATTTTTGAAATAAGTCCAGTCAGTGATCCACTTGAACCCTCTTGGATTTGCAGCAGCAATATTGACAGTGCTCAATGAAACCTCAAACCCCTTATTCTTTGTCTTTCCTACATTTTCCAGGATGCTGGAGTAGCCTGATGTGGTAGGAAGAATCCTTTGCATCAACAGATCGCTGGTTTTGCTCTGGTACACTTCCACAGAACCGGTGATCCTGTTGTTGAACAATCCAAAATCAAGTCCTAGGTTAGCGGTAACTGTTTTTTCCCACTTGAGATCAGGGTTAGAGATATCTTTTGGATAATAGCCATATGCAGCCGTTTCATCAAAAGCATAAACACTTCTTCCTAAACTACCTAATGTCTGGTAAGGAAGAACCGAGCTATTACCTGAAATACCCCAGCTGGCGCGAAGCTTTAAGTTAGAGATCTGCTTTACATTTTCCATAAAGCTTTCATCACTAATTCTCCAGCCTGCAGCTATTGAAGGGAAATAAGCCCACTTGTTTCCTTCTGCCAATACAGAAGCGCCATCAGCTCTGAGAGAAGCAGTAAGTAAATAACGGCCTAAAAATTTGTAATTAGCACGGCCAAAGAAAGATTTAAGATTGCTTTCAACCAGGCTACTGGCAATAGCAATAGAACTTGAATTGGATGCCAGGTTATAGAAGGAGTTGAGATCTGTTACTTGGTCGTTACCCGAAGCACTTACAGACTCCAATGAATTTTTAATAATACTATTACCCAACAGGAAGTTCAGATCATGTTGGCCAATTATTTTATTGTAATTAAGTGTGTTCTCCCAGGTATAATTGGTGGCATCATTTCGATCAATACCTGATGCAGAAAGCCCGCCATTCTGTTGAATGGTTTGTTTCGCCCTGAAATATCCTCTGCGGTCATTTTGCAGATCCAATCCAAAAGTAGATCTGAATACGATGTCTTTAGTGACCTTCCAATCCAGGAAAGAAGTAGCAAATAAACGCTTACCAATCCGGTTGTCAACATAGGCACCATCTACTTCATCAGCTAAAGGACTGATCGCAAAAGTTTGTCCAAGTACAGGATAGAGGATAATTTGCCCGGCAGAATCATAGGGCGTACCAAAGGGCAGTATTTTATTCGCCTGGTTGAGCGGATCATATCTTTTGTCATTGTCCTTATAAGTATAAAGGGCATTGGCTCCGATCTTGATACTCTTGGTCAGCTTGAAAGTCAAACCAACCGAACCATTATAACGCTTGAATTGATCATTGCGCAAAAGACCTTCTTCATTGTAACGTCCAAAGGATACATTATAACTGGTTTGTTCATTTCCGCCAACGATACTGAGCTCTGTATTCAATGTAGAACCATTTTTCAAAACTTCATCCATCCAGTCAACATATACTTTACCATTGATGGCAGCAAGCTCACCTGGGTTGAATATTTTATTATCATCAGTAATGCCTGCTGTTCTGAAAGCTTCTCTCTTAAAGGTTGCATACTGGTCACCATTTTGAATTTCAGGTAAACCTGCAGGACTTTGCACGCCATAATAAGCAGACAAGGAAACAATGGGCTTGCCTGACCTGCCTTTTTTGGTAGTGATCAGGATAACGCCGTTTGCTCCCCTGGAACCATAGATCGCTGTAGAAGACGCATCCTTCAGCACTTCCATAGATTCGATATCAGACGTATTCAGGTCAAGCATTGCTCCGTAAGGAATTCCATCAACCAATATCAATGGATCATTAGAAGCAGTTAAGGAACGGTTTCCTCTTAAGTTCACCCTTACTGGAGCACCCGCCTCACCAGTGACTTTGGTAATATCCATACCGGCTACCTTCCCTTGCAAAACTTCAAGTGCATTACTCACTGGAATGGCTGTAATATCCTTTGACTTTAAAGAGCTGACAGCACCAGTAAGATCTCTTCTTCTTACAGCTCCATAACCAATAACAACGACTTCATCCAATTTTGCATTGGCCTGTTCCATCAGAACAGTCAGCTGGCTCTGATTACCTATAGTTATCTGCTTTGTTGAAAAACCAACCGATGAAAAAATGATCGTGGATTGTCTGCCGGCTACATTGATCAGGAAACTGCCGTCTGAACTCGTGAGGGTTGAATTTTTTGTCCCGGCCTCTGTTACAGTTACATTAGGGATCCCTTTATTGGTACTATCTAGAACAGTACCCGTAACCTTTAACTTGCCTGAGCTGGTAACAGCTTCCGAAACAATAACACCTTCAGCAGGAACATTATTCGTCTTTTGCTGTTGCTCTCCCAGTTTTTCTTTTGCAACAATGGTGTAGTAATTAGGTCTTACATATAAAAAGACGAGATTGTTGGGATATAATATACCTTTTAATACCTCTTCTGTAGATTTCTTGGAAATGTCGTCTAAGTTGTAAGTTGTAGTCTTTCCCTCAATCAATTGACGGTCGTAAACGAATTGTGTACCGAAAGTCTTAGTCACTTTCTTTAATGCATCACGAAGAGAAACAGACTTGTTTTGAGCATGAAGCTGGATGCTGAATAGCAATAGGATAGCCAGCACCTTTTTTAGATGGCAAGCAAGCATAATTTTAGATTTACGTCAGTGAATAAATAAGGGCACGATCTATATATAAACAACAAACGTGAAACGAGAATAGTGAATATTCAGCTATGTTTGTTAGAGTTAAGACATATTACAAATGGACACTTCCCGTTTCACGTTCGATGCAATGCTACCTGTGTCGTAATATAATGGTACTACTGTCCTTACGAATAACCTCCGTACTCAATACAGTAGATAAAATAAATAATGCGTCGTCAAGGTTTGTGAGCAAAATGGGGCCTTCAATTTTTCGTTCTCCCAGAGCATCATCCTGTAGAATGATCTTCTTTCCAAAATTATCTTCCAGGTACGCTGCTATTTCATCAACAGTTGGATTGTTTAAAAGGAGCTTCTTTTCCTTCCAGGCTGTGTAATTCTCCGGAACAGCTGTCGTCCGGCTGAAATCATTCTCCTCAGGATTGTAAGTAACCACTTCTCCTGGTTTCATGATAATATCCTCATGGCTATTATCTTTAAAAGATAGTTTAATCCGTCCCGTTTGTAACACCACCTCTGTTTTTCCCCTTCTTTGCCGAATATTAAAGGATGTACCCAACACCTCCACATCCAGGTCTTCCGTATGTACAATGAAATGATCGTGTGCTTTTACATTCATCGTATCTTGATTCAAATGCCGCACATCAAAGAAGGCTTCACCTTCCAGCCACACTTCCCGCTTCTTGCTTTTATTCCAATCCTTATTATATTCGATCTTTGAGTGAGCATTCAGGACGATGCTCGAGCTGTCGGGCAACAAAACCTGCTTCAACTTTCCATATTCAGTTTGCACAGCCAGTTTCTCCGCTTTATCACTTCTAAAGAACTGGGTTGCCAAAAACAAAGTCAAAGCCACTCCACCAAATACAGCTGCCACCCTCAGTAATTTACCAAACCTGCTGGTAAAAGGTTTCATCCTGACTACTTTTCCGCCCTCAGAGTTCAGTATAGCTTCAAGATGTCTATTCAAAGAACGTTGTACTAAGTCATCACTCGGCAAATGCTCTGCAAACGAGATATTCAGCAATACCGCCCTGGCTTTTTCCACAGCTTCATTTTTATCTGGGCAGTTAGCTAAGAAGTCTTTCCAGAAAAGTTCCTTTTCTTCATTGGGCGCTATCACCCACTCCTGGAAAAAAGGATCACAGATAAAGTCCTCCGCTCTAAAATCTGTATATCTGTTACTAGAATTGGTCATTGATACTATTTAGTGTCAGGAAAGAAATATTTTACCCCACGGTGTTAAAAATATTTTTGAAAAACTTTTCAACCCCTCAATTCACCCATCCGAAGCAACGCAATTACCAACACCAATGGCAGCACCATATGCTCCTTCAAAGTCAACAGGCTCCTCGCCATGATCTTATAGGTCGCTTTCACCGATATATTTAAAATGGTCGCAACATCTTCGTAGGAAAGACCTTCATAGAACCTCAAAAAGATAGCCTCCCGCTGTCTGGGCGTCAGCTCACCCAAAGCAGAATGAAGAGCTTGTTGCATTTCCCTATCCGTTTCTCTCTTGATGAGGAGATACTCAGAAGAAAATTCTGGCTCATCTTCAAACTCATTGCTCTGGACAGTTTTCCCGGCATTTTTCATTTTCCGGAAGAGTATAAAACGGAAAGAAGAATAGAAATAGCTGTTATAAGAATCAACCTCCAGCATTTTCTCCTTCTTACCCCAGATATCCATGAACATTTCCTGTATGCAATCCTCTATGAGCGTTTCATCCACGGTAAACTTCCTGCCGTAATTAAATAGTTTTTTGAAATAGCCAATATAAATGCGGGAATAGGCTTCTTGATCACCATCAATAATATGTTGCCAGGTTTGTTTATCCATGTCGATCGGCTGAAGTACAAAAGTTGTTTTATAGGCTACTTTCAAAAATATTGTTATTTATCGGTAGTACCTTATTCATATAATAAAAAAGTTGACATGAAACCATGTCAACTAATGATTTATTTGAGTGAGATGCTCTATTTCCCTTAACCTATTGCAGCGAAAAAACCAGTTGTTTTACTCACTACCTGCTGCATAGCATTAGGTAACACAGGCTTTGTCCAGGGATGCTTACGTCCAAACACATGATCTGAATCAACCAGAAAAAGTTCTGAATTGTTGCTGGCTTGGTGCAGTTCACGAGCTTTTGCAACAGGTACGGCTTCGTCATGTATGCCATGACAGATAAGAATGGGAACTTTTAACTGTTTTACGGCTTCCAGAATCTGTAGCCGGTCTTTATTATTCTGGTAATCTTCATACAATTGGAAATATATAGGCATTTGCTGTTTTGTGCGACTATTGGTGATAAACTCCACGCCACTATTCTTCCATTTTTCTATTTTCTCTTTGTCCCAACTGCCCCAGGGCGTTTTGCATTCACTAACCGATGCCCATGTGGCTACACCTTTTACGCGCTCTTCTTCTGCAGCTTTTAATAGCACAATACCTCCGCCCTTGCTATGCCCGATCAGGAACAATCGGTTGATATCAATGGCAGCAGCATGGGGATTACTCCCATCTAAAGCCCAGTCAATAACTGCCTGCAAATCATACAGCTCTTTGGTATAGTTATTATTTCCATACGCCTCCAGGTCAACAAAATTTTCCGGGTCTGATGGCGTAGTTCCGTTATGAGAAAAATTGAACTTGATAAATGTAAAACCTGTTTCAGCAAATTGCCTGGCAATCAGGTCGAAGTTTCCCCAGTCTTTAAAGCCATTAAAACCATGGGCATAAATGACCACCGGGTTGGGCTTTACTTCCTGGTAAAAGATATCAAGAGGTATAGGCTTTTGTTCAGATCCGGTAATCAGGATGTTTTTGGAAACCGTCATTGTGAGATCAATTGAATAAAAATGGCTATAACGTCTCTTTGGATGCTGCGTAAAGGTCGTACCAATCCTGCTTGTCCAGGTCTATGTTGAATGCGCCAGCAATATTCCGGATACGTTGTTCACTCTTCGTACCGATCAGAGGCAAGGCACCTAACTTCACCAACCAAGCTACTGCTATGGACTCAATATCTACACCATACTTTGGACTGATCTCTTCCAGCTTTGCACGCACCCTTTTGGCTACAGGATCTGTTCCATTGGCAATTTGTCCGCTTGCTAATGGAGCAGATGCCAATGGGCGCATATAGCGCTGTTTGATATAATCTACTTGACCATTATCCAAAGCGGATGTATTCAGTAGGTTTAATTCAATATGATTGGTCACTATAGGCATATTCAGGTACGAGGCCAGCAACTGGTGCTGGAAGACGGAAAAGTTGGCAACTCCGATGTTCTTTACCTTGCCAGACTCTTTTAATTGCCGTAAGGTCAACGCAGTTTCTTCGAGGTTGGCCACAGGGTCAAAATGGTTCAGGAGAAAAATATCAATATAATCTGTCCTCAGCTTGCGCAATGATTGCTCAACACTCTTACGGATATGCGCACTTGAAGTATCATAATGTCTTACACGTACTTCTGGATGGTCAGAATGTGGAACCCTAAGCCCGCACTTGGTGAAAAGCACGATGTCTTCCCTCTTTACAGCCCTCTGGCTGATCAATTGGCCAAATAACTCTTCACACTGGTAGCCACCATAAATATCTGCGTGGTCAAATGAATTGATGCCTAATTCAAGGCAAAGATTAACGATCTTCTCCATTTCTGACAACGAATTGTCGGCCTTATCATCCCATCTATAGAAACCATATATAGCAGGTGAAACTTTCGGTCCTGCATCGCTGAGGTAAATTTTATCCATTTTTAAATACTTATTAACTACAATGATAAATATTAATAAGATGTAAAGATGAAAATCTACCCTTTTTAATTTCAACCACTTACACCCACAACCTGATGATTAATCCAATAAGAGCCGCTACCAGGATCACCAATGGTTCAGGGAGCTTTTTATACCGGAATAGAACAATAGCGGTAACAACACCTATCAGGACTGATGGAAAATCTATGAACTGTCTTTTAGCAAGAACGATCACAGCACCGGCAATAGCTCCAATTGCCGCCGCCGTCACCCCGTCCACAAATGCCTTGATAGCGGGATGTTTCCCATACTTTTTGAAATAAGGCGCCGGAAGGATCGTAAATAAATAGCAAGGCAGAAAGGTGGCTAATGCAGCTACACAAGCTCCCGGCACACCTGCTACCAGATAACCGATAAAACCTACGGTTATCACCACGGGACCAGGAGTAATCATAGCAACAGCAACCGCATCTAAAAACTGCTGCTCATTGAGCCATCCAAAATCTTTGACCACGCCCCCATACAAAAAAGGGACAATTGCCAATCCACTGCCAAACACAAAGGCCCCGGCTTTAAAAAAGAACAAGGCAATTTGAGAAAGTTTGCCATCGAGCCAGAAAGTGCCGATGCCTAGCAAAACTGGAGATAAAAGAACAGAGTTGACTTGCGAGTTGAGCTTTGGACGGGTCCTGTAAAACCAGACGATAAAGCCAGCTAATAAGATCAACCAGATGTTCTCGTTTTCAGTAATAAATGTCGTGACGGCCAACACTAGAAATATGGCCCACAACAACCAATCCTTACCCAGGCTCTTGGAAGTCAGTTTATAACTTCCTATAGCAATAATGCCTATAACGGCAGCCCCTACGCCATAAAAGACTGCCTGCATCCAGGGCAATCCGTTGAATTGAATATAAGCAGCCCCCAATGCAAGCACGATAAAAAATGAAGGCAGGACAAATGCCAGCCCTGCCAGGGTAGCACCTAATATTCTATAATGAACATAACCAATATAGATACTCAACTGGGCAGCCAAAGGACCTGGCGCTAATTGCGATAAGGCCAAACCTTCTTTATAATCTTCTTCGCTGATCCACTTGCGATCGTCAACCAGATCCCGATGCATGTATCCCACAAGAGCTACAGGACCACCAAATCCAATAGTGCCTAATTTCAAAAAATAAAGAACCAGTTGCCGCAGTGAATAAGGGTGAAGCCCCTCAGCAGCCGGTTCTTTTATAGAATAAGCAGTGGTTAATTGGTTATTTCTAAGCTGTTGCATTCCATGTATGTTTTTCGTGAGGAACATATTTCGCCCAACTGTACAGCGCATCATACAGTTTCATCCCTACTTCCAGTTGCTCATGATCGTCAGCATAATTGTAGGATAGACCTGCCGATATGGCCCACAAGCCTGCAGCCTGCGGTGCCAGGTCAAAGCGGTCTGTATCTGCTCCACGCACAATATCAGCCAATCGATAAAGTGCAGGATCATTTAAATCATGCTTCTTGATGAAATAATCAAAAGAACACTGATCACCATAATGTGAGTATTCAGCTCCGGGAATGTCGTAAGGAATAGCGCCGATTCTTTTAGCCTCATTGAATACGATCTCTTTAGGCACATATATAAATTCGGCATCAGGGTCTATAAAACGCTTGATCAGCCAGGGACAGGCAATACGGTCTATTTTGGGCCGTTCTCTTGTGATCCATTTCATATGATGAAATTTGGCACAAGGTTAGAAAATAAGACGGCATAAAATAGAAGGAAATTAACCTTTTGTATCCTCTTTACCTTTCTCTAAACTTTTTTTATAAGCTGAAGGGTTCTGCCCAACCTGTGCTTTAAAGATCCTGGTAAAATGACTTTGATCCGAAAATCCGGTCAGATAGGCTATTTCAGTAAGAGAATAAGTGGTAGATTGCAACAACTCGACCGCCTTTTGTATGCGCAACTTTCGAATGTATTCACCAAAAGAGAGGTTATCAAAATACTTGGAGAACTCTCTCGAGAGATAAGCAGGGTGTATATCTAGGTCCTTTGACAGCCCTTTCAAAGTGATATTGGTATCAATCTGGTCCTGTATCATCTCTTTCAACTCTCTGGCCCATGCAGGCACTTTTCTGCCGGTTGACTTTTGATGTAAAAATTTGTGGAACACATCAACAAGCAAGTGCTCCACCGGGTTTTGTGTATGCTTTTCTTTTTGGAGATGCTTTGCCCAACTGTATAAAGCATCATACAACATCATGCCCTTTTCCAAAAGTTGGTGGTCATTCTGGTAATTAAATGCAAGTCCTGCAGAAATAGCCCACAAACCTGATGATTGTGCAGCCAAATCATGTCTGTCTGTATCTGCACCCCTTACAATCACCGCCAGTGTATGAATGGCAGGATCCTTAATTTGATATTTGGAAACGAAGTAATCAAAAGTACACAGATCCTTATAGTGGGTAAATTCTACACCAGGAATATCGAAAGGTATAGCACCCAGTTCTTCAGCTTTTGCAATCACCTGGTCAAAGGGCACATAAATGATTTCTGCTTCATGGTCAATAAAACGCTTGATTAACCAAGGACATGCTATACGGTCAATTTTGGGATGCTCTCTCGTTATCCACTTCATGAATGCAAAGACTAGTGAATGAAGATCATTACTGATTACCAGCCAAATCTACGCTTAACTTACTAAAAACAACATGGAGGCAAAGGATTAGAGCTTTACAACGATCTTCTCTGAAGGATCTGTAACTTTTACCTGTATATATTCTTTTCCTACATTTCGAACATGTAATACTACAGGCAATTTTTTCCAGGTTATTAATTTAAATTCACCACGCTGGTTTGTTATTGCTTCCTCCTCGCCTTTTACAGTGTATAAGTAAATATCTGGCAAAGGCTTGCCGCTAACTTTATCTACAACAATACCATTCAAAGTATAACTGTTCTTTACAGTATCTGGCTGTAAAAGCATGACTGGCAGAAGAAGCATACCTATTACACATTTCAGGATCATATCATTTTATTTAATGTTCACTTCCAAATAATAAAAACGCAACACCAAGTGTAATAAAAATATTAAACACTTGTGCTATTAGGAAAGCATATAAAGGTTTTCTGCTATTTTGTTGAAACAGATCCTTAAAATTAGTTTCCAACCCAATGCTGGTAAAGGCTAATGCAAACCACAGGCCCTGTAAGTTCTTTAAGCTATCTTTTACAGTTGCCGTAGTTTCAGGAGTAATAAAAAATGAAAACAAAAGTGAGGCAGCTATAAAGCCTAAAATAAACTTTGGAAAGCGTTCCCAGATTACTTTTAAAGTTGGCTTCTGCTCCTGATTCCCATTTTCAGAATGTTGGGTGTAGGTCCAGTACACAGAGATGGCAAAAGCGGCAATACCCAACAAAACGTTTTGAGAGAACTTCACAATTGTACTGATCTTTAAAGCAATTTCTCCTACCAAAGTACCTGATGCTACCACCGCACCGGTTGTATCAATACTTCCGCCTAACCACGCTCCGGTTACAGTTTGTGGAAAATGAAAATGGTTGGCGATATAGGGCATGAAGATCATCATGGGAACAGCAGTAATGAGTACAATCGAAATAACATATGATAACTTCTTCGAATCTCCCTTGATTGCGCCAGCCGTGGCAATAGCTGCAGATACGCCACAAATAGAAACTGCACTGGAGATCATCATACGCATTTCGTCATCAACTTTAAATTTTTTGCAAACCCAGAAAGCAAAATACCATACAGATAATACAACGATCAATGCCTGTATCAATCCTAATGAACCTGCTTTTAAAATGTCGCTAAAAAGCACACTAGTTCCCAAAAGAACCAATCCAATCTTAACAAATAACTCAGTAGAAAGTGCTTCACTTAGCCAGGCAGGAAGGCTAAATAGATTCCCGATAAGCAAACCTATGGTCAAACTAAAAATCACAGCCTCAAGGTTAATAGATTTTACGATACCATTACCTGAAATAATTAAGGCAACAATAGTTAAAATATAGAGTATAGGAAATGCAAACAGAAATATTTGAATGCGCTTGCCTGTAAGCAAAGCACCCAAGACTGCGATACAAGCGACAAAAACGAACTGTAATCCAATAATAGTCAGGTTGCTTGCAGATAAAACTATTGTTGTTAACTCTGCGACGTTTTTCCAACCAAAAACAGGCACAGGTACAATGAAACCAAAAAGGGTGATTGCAATGATCAGAAAACCGATCAAAACAACCACCCAATCTTCCTGTATGGTTAACTTATGAATTGTTGATGAGGTGTTAAGTAAGTTGGTTGACGACATATTTATATGTTTGAAGTATTCGCCTTCTATTTCTTTTTGCCTTACACCACTCTCTTAATTAAAACATTTATCTCCTTATTTCATGATTGATGGTCATCAAATTTCAGCCCTGCTTTTTCTTCCTTAAATCAAGATTATGGAAATAAAATAACCTTGCTGCATTTATTGATTTGTACTGATCACCAGAAACTAGTTGCTGATAAACATTCATATACCCAAACTGTAGCTGGTCATGCTTGTTCACCTGGTAATTAAAGCCTACAAAGAGTCTGTTTTGATCAAAGTAGTTGTAAACAATCTGGTCTCCAAAATTGATGTGTACCTCATCATTAAAAACCAGTGAAAAGGTTTTGGGCTCATACAACTTTTTACTTAAGGGATATTGCAATAAAAAGTTGTAACGTACCCTGAAATTGAAATTGTACCCCTCAGCTAAGTGGGCATCATCTTGAATCTTCCTGCGAAATCGCTCTTCTAACCTAAACCATTGCATAGTCTTTATTTTAGCATACTTTGTATGCCATTGTACTTGCTGCCATGGTCGATGTTCTGGCTGAGCAACATCTTTATGATTATCCGCCGGAAAATGGTGCACATATGCATAGCCGGCCGTTAGCTTAGTAGCATCTTTTAGATAATAAGTCAACCCAAACCTGGCAATACCTTGAGAAAAACCATCAATGAAATCATCTTTAGTTCTCAAATGTCCATCAAACCAAATACCCCACTTATTACTGATTCTTGTTTGATTAAAATAACCCACCCATATCTGGTCAACAGTTTGAGTCTGTTTTTCTTGGGCATTGATAGTAATGGTAACCGTAAGGATGAAGGCAGATATAAAGAGTAATCTTTTGCTCACAGTCGTATGTTACTAGGGTAATGAAATATTCCTTAGTATTGAAAAAAAGGGACAGCATGATTCTATTGCCATCCCTTTATTAAATATGATTAATGTTTCAACAAACCATCCACTGTAATTGATGCATAATACAGTGCACCAATAGTAGGTCCGGCAGCAAACTGGATGTAACGCTTATTTAAAACGTTGCTTCCTCCTACTTTAGCAGTTGACTTTAATTTTGGCACTCTAACATTTACTTGGGCATCAAAAGTATAATAAGCAGGCACTTCACCATTAGCCAGTGTACTTTCCCAGAACACTCTATCCTGCCAACGCCAAACTACATTAAAGCCCACATTCTTAACGATCTCACGGTTACCGAAAGATACATTAGCAATCCATTCGGGAGTATTAAAGCTAGTTAAGAAAATGTCAGGACTTGGATTATTCGAAAGCTTGTTATAATTAAGATTACCACTCAGAGTATACTTCTTATAAAAATTGTAAGTCACACCAAGAGATGAACCATAACTATCATATTTATTCTTCGCATTAGTGTAAACCCTGTAACGGTTTTGTTTAGCGCGAACAGTCATATCAAGTACAGCTGCATCAGAACCTACAGCACCAGATGTTGGCACAGATACTTCAACCTGTCCTAAGAAACCTTTATAAGAATTGTGGTAGGCATCAAAGTCCACGTTTAACTTATTATTCAGTAAAACAGCTTTATAACCTATCTCGAAAGAGTTAATGCTTTCAGGTTTCATTACTGGCAGGTTGGCCACTTTCAACAGGTTACGGTTCTTAAGTGCTGCATCATTGGTGGTCATACCATTTCTTACATCAGCATTCACGGCTGCAGTGAAGATATCCAGGGAAGACAAGGTATAAGAATTTTCCAGGAAGCCAATACCTTCATTCACTTTTGCTAAGCCACCTACACGGCGTACACTGGCGTTATTGAGGAAAGACAAAGCTTCAAACAATGCAGGGAATCGGTATCCATTCTGAAAAGAAGCCCTGAAGTTATGCTTTTGCGCAGCCGTATAAACTAATGCAATACGGGGATTAAACTTCGTACTGAACTCAGGGTTCCGGTCAACTCTTGCAGAAGCAGAAACTTTTAATTTATCATCAAAGAACAGTTTGGTGATCTGCCCGAATGCGCCATATTTCTGATAGTGTTGATTCTTACCAAAAGATCCATTTTTATCTGGTACTGTTCTTTCATCAAGAGGTCTTGAAAAGTCAACAAAGGTATTTCCATCAGGAATCACTTCATACAAGCGATAGTCTGCCCCAACCAGGATGTTTGCCCATTTGATCTTACTAAAGTTATATTGAAAATCTGCATGATAAGTATTACTGAACTGCCATACTGCAGCACCTCCATTGGGTGCCCCATTAGGCAATGTGGCCGATTTCACATCCCAGTTGTTGGAATTTACAATAACATTTTTCAGATTTTCGAACGCAGCTGTACCAGGCTCCGCACGACCTTGATCAGCAACAGATCTTGCAGCAGCCATTGCAGCAGCCAGGTCTACATTATTATCCAATTGTTTTTGTAATTCAGTTTTGAAGCGTGTACCCCAAACGGCATTTGAAGCATTGCTCAGATCTAAGCTGTATGCTAAAGGATTCAGGTTATAAGAATTTCCTGTATTCTCTTTCAACATATAGGCCCTGAACAGGACATCGGCACCACGCAATTCAACTTTATGATTCTGAACGGTTACCCCATCCAGTTGAATACGGTTACCACGCTGAAACACTCCATCCATAATTCCATAACGGTAATTATAGGATGCTTCCAGCTTTTCATTGATCTTATAATATAAACCTCCATCAAATTTTAAATTACGAACAGTTGGAGAAACCAGGTCCTTCTCTAAATAACCTGTTCTGGCAACATTGAAGGTTTCTGTTCTGCCTTGATAATTAACCGTAATAGTCTGGCGGGCTTGCCTGTCATCACCATAACGGCTCCATTGATCCTTTGCAGGATTATTTTCACCGGAAAGCTCAGGGTAGCGGGGATTGGCAGTAACTAGGTTTTGAGGATTCTGATCAACTAAGCCATTGGCTACCCAATCCGTACCTTTCATTGTACTAAAGTTCAACTTAAAGGCAAAACGGTTATTGAACACTTTTGCATAGCGCACTGCAGTCTCTGTCAGTAAACTCGGATCCCTGTCTTTGCCGTCAACATGATTCACCCCAGCTTTCTGGTATATACTTAACCCGGGATATTTGAAGGGACTTTTGGTTTGAAGGTTGGCAATTCCATTGATCGCATTCATGCCATATAATGCAGAGGCTGCACCTGGAGTGATTTCGACTGCTTCAATATCTAACTCAGTCGCACCAATGGCATTTCCCAAAGGCACCCCTAAAGTTGCCGCCTGCATATCCACCCCATCAATCAACTGTAAAAAACGGAAGTTGTTTGGAACGTTAAAACCACGCGTGTTCGGTACTTTAAATGTAAGACTTGACGTAAGCATTTGTACGCCCTTTACATTCTCCAGAGCATCATAAAAACTAGGAGCCGCTGCTTCTTTAATGGCCTTGATATCCAGCTTTTCAATGGCAACAGGAGATTTCAATCGTCCTTCTTCTACCCTGGATGCAGTTACAACAACTTCATTTCCCAATACGGTTTGTGTAGTCATGGAAATGTTGAGCTTGGAACTTGTGTTATGCACAACAAATTCCTGCTGTTGGAACCCTATGGAAGTAAATACAAGGGTAAAAGGAAACTTCAGTTTGGTCTTTAATGCAAAATATCCTGAATCGTTGGTTATAGTTCCGGAAATAAAGCCTTTGATACCAACACTCACACCAGCTATTGGAGATTTTCCATCGGTTACCTTTCCGGAAACTTCTATTAAACTACTTTCTTGTGCTCTTGCTATATTGAAAACCAGGCTCAGGAAAGAGCTCAATAAGACTAAACGGAAAACACTTTTTATACCCTGCTCTTTTGATAAATGTCTCTTCGATAGTACAGTTTCTTTTCGCATGTAGTTGATTTTGGATGATAACATCTTTAATAGTCTACAGTTTTAATAGACTTTATTACCCCACAAAAATAGTGGACTATTTATTTAAAAAAAATCTTTTTTAAAAATTACTTACAATTTTACCTAATTCAACATCCAAAAAAAACTGCTCATAAGTAGATCTCACACCACACCTCTTCAGCTATCTCATGAATATCCAATGAGTTATCCATGCAAAAAATATAGCAATAAAGCATAACATCATCTAAATATTCCGCTTCCTCTTGCGTAAAAACAGGTTGCGCGTATTCATCCTTATAATCAAAAAAGTCATCTTCCGGTGCAATTTCTTTCTTGACCCTTACCTGTAAATCATATAAAAAGTTTTTTACCGATTCCCTGCTATTGATAATATATCGTTTGTTATTTGCAACACTCATAACACTAGATTACAAATTGTTTATGATTTTCTCTCCTTGATGCGGTATAGAGCTCATACCAGTCCTGACTATCCAATTGAATATTGAATGCATTGGCAATATTCCTGATTCTTTGTTCACTTCTAGTACCTATCAACGGCAGAGCCCCTAATTTAACCAGCCATGCAACAGCAATCGATTCTATATCAGCATTGTACTTAGGGCTGATCTCCTGCAACGCTCTACGCACTCGTACTGCCTGGATATCTTTTCCTGATGCAATACGCCCTTCGGCCAAAGGAGCTGAGGCTAGTGGTCGCATATATTTCTGCTTTATATAATCAATTTGTCCGTTATCCAGTGCAGAAGTATTCAATAGATTTAATTCGATATGATTGGTGACAATGGGTATCTTCAGGTAAGATGAAAGCAATTGATGCTGAAACACAGAAAAATTTGAAATACCAACATTTTTCACCTTGCCCGATTCTTTGATCTGAAGTAACGTCAGAGCAGTTTCCTCCAGGTTTGCTAAAGGATCAAAGTGATTCAATAAAAAAATATCAATGTAATCCGTTTTCAGACGCCTTAATGAGTTCTCTAGGCTTTTCAGAATATGCTTTCTTGAAGTATCGTAATGTTTAATCCTGACATTTGCCTGCCCTGGATAAGGAATCACCAATCCGCATTTTGTAAATAAAACGATATCTCCTCTTTTAAAAGATTTGCGGCGCATTGCTTTGCCAAACAATTCTTCGCATTGATAATTCCCATAAATATCAGCATGATCAAAAGTATTGATCCCCAGCTCTAAGCAAAGATTAATGATTCTTTCCATCGTTGCAGCTGAATTGCCAGCTTCGTCATACCATCTGTAAAAACCATAAATAGCAGGAGAAACCTTTGGGCCTGCATCACTTAAATAAATCTTTTCCATACCACATGATTAAAAATGGACGTCACGGACGGATTCGAACCGTCGTAAAAGGTTTTGCAGACCTCCGCCTATACCCCTCGGCCACGTGACTGTTATAAAATGAACTTTAAATAAGTGCACTACTTATCTTTTACACATCTGAAACCCAGATGCTCCATACTGCTATCCTCAGTACTTTTCATCCTTCTTGCAACACGGTATCCGGAACAATAACCATCATTACACAAAAATGATCCGCCACGGCTTACCCGTTTAATTGCATAAGGTTCTTCAGGATCATAGCTTTGAACTGGGCCCTTAGGATCAACAATCCCCTCGGGCTTATTGACTTCTTTATAATAATCATTACGATAATAATCTGCACACCACTCCCATACATTGCCTGCCATATCATACAAACCATATCCGTTTGCTGCAAATGATTTTACCGGTGCCGATTTTTGAAACCCATCCCAGGTCGTATTGTTGGATGGAAACTTCCCCTGCCAGCTATTAGCCTTGGGTTTTCCTTTTTCAATCCATTCATTGCCCCAGGGATATACTTGATTTTCTAATCCACCCCTGGCAGCCCACTCCCACTCTGCTTCTGTTGGTAGACGCTTACCGGCCCATTTACAATAAGCCTGTGCATCTTCCCATGATACATGTACTACCGGATAATGCTCCTTACCGATAATTGTACTGCCAGGTCCCTGTGGATGCTTCCAACTGGCGCCCGCTTTCCATTCCCACCATGCACCATAATTATCAAGGGAAACGGGTTGTTCTGGTGCATGAAAAATCAGTGAAGCTGCAACCAATAAACTATCATCAGGTTTGGGTGTGCCTGGAGGAAGACTTTTCATTAATTCTTCCCAATCAGGCTTGCGTTCTGCTGTAGTTATATAACCAGTTGCTGCAACAAAAGCTGCAAATTCAGCATTGGTCACTTCTGTGGCGTCCATCCAAAAACCGCTAACCGTAACCTTATGCTTTGGATATTCATCCTCCAAGCCTTGGTCATTATCAGCGCCCATTAAAAATGTTCCTCCTTTAATCCATACCATCCCTTCATGATCGGAAGAAACTCTATTCGAATCATCATCAAAAGAAGTGATCCTGGCAAAGCGGGATGAAACACCAGACATACAACATGAAGGAATATTCTTTGCTAGAGTTAAAGATTGTTGAGCGATCCTTGTTTGCGCATGCGCAAACAAGGAAGTGCATAAAATCACAAAGAATATTCCTCCATATCGAAAATAATTTCCCATCATATCACATGCTACTTACAAATACAATTATTTTATTTTCTTCAATTGCAACATAGCTCACAACTGCCTTTCAGCACCAGGTATCATGAATCCACCCTTAGGTTTGATCTTCTCATAATCCACTACTCCTGTTTTCTCTGCCCATTTGAAATAATCAGATGATAATTCATTAACGATCTCTGGATGTAATGAAGCGACATCTTTTGTCTCGCCTCTGTCGGTTTCGAGGTCATATAGTTCCCATTTATACCCGGGATACGTAGAAACAATCTTCCATTTCCCCTTGCGAACTGCCCTGTTACCGGCACGCTCCCAGAAGATAGGCTCATTCCTGGCAACTTCAACTTCCTTTCCCAAAAGCACTGGTACCAGGCTTTTGCCAGCTAAGGCATTTGGAGTAGTACCGTTGTACTTTACAGGATACTTTGCTCCTGCCAGCTCATAAAAAGTAGGTGCTAAGTCTATAAGATGACCCGTCCCCTTTGCTATACTGCCTCCTTTGATTTGTTTTGGATACCATGCTATAAAAGGAGCACTGATGCCACCTTCATGCATATTGTTCTTGTAATTATTTAATGGGGTGTTAGATACATAAGCCCAATTCTGCTCTTGGTAACCATAAGAACCTGCAGTGCCTAGAGGTCCGGAATTCCGTTGAGGCCGCCGTCTTCCTAAACTGGCATAACCACCCTGTGCCCCATTATCAGATATAAAAATCACAAGGGTATTATCATCCTTTTTTAATGATTTCAGTTTATCAAGAATTCTTCCAATACCTTGATCCATACGGTCAATCATGGCTGCATAAACTTCCATTTTAGATTTCCACAATTGCTTCTCCTCATAAGAAAGATTGTTCCAGTCAGGCACCAAAGAATCACGGGTATTAATGGTCTGCCCGGGAAGTAGTATTCCTGATTCACGTTGCCTTGCAATACGCCGTGTCCTTAAAGAATCCCAACCAATATCATATTTTCCCTTATACTTTGCAATGTCCTCTGGTAATGCCTGTAGAGGCCAATGCGGTGCATTATACGCTACATACAAAAAGAAAGGTTTGCCTGTACTATTCTGCTCTTCCAGGAACCCAATAGCATTATTGGTAATTTCATCCGTTAGGTACTGTTCTGGCTTCAACTTCAGCTTCTGATTGTCCTTAACCAATACAACGGGTGGTGCTTTTTCAGGATAAGACCCTATATCAAAGTAATTACTCGCACCACCAATGAAACCATAAAAGTGATCAAAACCTCGCTGGTTGGGCCACGCCAAACTATCATCACCAACATGCCATTTGCCTGCCATCAATGTGCTGTAACCCGCATTGCGCAATACTTCAGCAATGGTTAATGATTCCTTGTTCAGGTAGCCCTGGTAAGCAGGCAAGCCGAGATTTACATTAAAAAAACCAACACCGGCTTTATGTTGGTATTGTCCGGTTAAGAGTGAAGCCCTGGTTGGTGCACAAATAGAATTGTTATAAAACTCACGAAGTCGCAATCCGCTATTTGCCAACTTATCCAGATTTGGTGTTTGAATTTCTGACCCATATGCCCCTATATCCGAATAACCCAAATCATCTGCCATGATCAAAATGATATTGGGCCTTTTAGAATTGTTCTGTGCAATAGCCTGATGAAACAAAACAAATATCAATGCAAAAACTACAATTATTCTTTTCATTATTAATTAGTGGTTTGTAAATATTTAAAATTTAAAACTCCTTCATCCATACATCATCTATCCTTTGTTGCTGAAGCATATCTGCTGTATAGATACTCCAAACCAAAGGCATAGTAAAGGCATAGCAAATCCTAGGATAAAGCATGAAACTGGCAAATTCCATACTTTTTGTATGCCCATTTCCAGATACCAGACTCCTTTTCTCCTAATCACTAAAACCCCAAATCTTTAAATCCCAAATCCGAAATCCCAGATCTACCCCTCTGCTCCTTACCTTCAGTACAGGTCAAGTATAGATCAAGCACACTTCAAGTATACTTAGTGCACGAAACAGAATTCGACCCCTCCCTTCCCCCCTACCCCTTGAGCCGTACTTGAGCCGTACCTTAGCCGTACTTTAGCCGTACTTGAGCCTAGAAACCCATTTTTACACATCCAATACCCTAATATCCTCATATCATTCCCTTCACCCCATTCCTCATTCAAACTTGTCCGCCTCTGGCGGATTCGAATCATTCGTCATTCAAATCACTGCCAATCCGGATGCTGTTTCAGTTTCGGATTTAAATTCAATTCACGTTGAGGCGTAGGAAAATGAAGATGCTTCGGCGCTGCCAGTGTTTTACCCGCTGCCTTTAGCGTAGCAACATAATAATCAGCCCCTCTGCGTACAAGATCAAACCAACGCTGGTGCTCATAAACAAATTCTTTTCGGCGCTCCTGGAATACAGAATCCCTGAATTGTGCTACTGTAAGATTGGGTGCAACATCCTGAAGCTTTGCGATTCCGGCTCTCTTCCTCACTTCGTCAATTGCCCAGTAAGCTTGTGTCGTAGGCGCATTGTTGATTTCATTTAATGCCTCAGCATAGATGAGCAAAACTTCAGCATACCGGATCACAGGAAAGTTCTTGGATGACTGCCCTTGATTCCCAACAACTGACGGATCGTAATATTTATTAAAATGAGGATCGAATGTATAAGTCTTTCCATCTATCGGACTGACCATCTCCGAAACAAAAGTGACTGCTTTACGTTGATCACCAGCACTAAAGCTTTGATACAAACCACCAGCCTTATGCAAAGCATCTGCATAATCTCCATTGATACCAGGCACCTCATTTGCTGCAGAACGGCTGGCTAAACTGTTGCCTTGGTAACTTGCATTCCCTTTAAACTGGACGGAAAAGATATGCTCCTTGCCATTCTTTGTAGCGACATTAAATACATCAGCAAAATTATCAAATAGTGCATAGGTATTGGATTCTATAACTTCCTGGCTTTTTGCTGCTGCATTTTGCCAATCTTTACGGGTCAGGTATACTTTCGCTAATAAACTCTTGGCAGCACCAGAAGTTGCTCTCCCAATATCACTGCTGGAATATTCTTTTGCGGTAGGCAATGCCTCTGCATCTTTCAAGTCCTGTATGATTTGTTGGTAAACCTTATCCTCAGAAGATTTTTCTACGTATAAGTCTTCAGGCTTTAAGGATGTGGTCTCATGCAAAACAATAGGAACATCTCCAAACCAACGCACAAGATTAAAATAATTCAATGCTCTTAAAAACTTAGCTTCATTGATCAACCGGCTTCTGATGTCCGTACCAATTTTCCCTTCTGGGATCAGAGCAATTCTGTCAATCGCAATATTGGCTGTATTAATAGCATCATAGCTTTGCTTCCACAATTGTTCCATGCGATCGTTGGAAGCATCATGTGTTAAGCCCGAAATAGCTCGAACATGTGCATTACGCGCCCTGGGACCAGCTTCATAATCATCAGTCGCCATTTCCACACCTATTTGTATTAAGCTATTGTACAGTGACTGCCCACTTTCAAATAGCTTCCTGTATACACCGTTTACAGCTGCAGTTGCCTGTTGTTCATTCTGATAAAACTGGTCAGTAGTGAGGTATGATTCCGGATCCTCATTCAACTTTGAGCATCCTGATAAAACCAGAAGAGTTGATAATAAATACACAATGTTCTTCATTCCCAAAATATTTTGTATCAATAAATTAGTTTCATTAAAAGTTGACTGTTACCCCCGCATTGATAACTTTAGATATGGGATAAATGCCTGCATCAGTGCCTGGCGACACATTGTTTCCTGAAGTCACTTCAGGATCAAACCCTGTGTACTTTGTCCAGGTGAAAAGGTTTTGCCCAATCAGGTAGAATCTGAGGTTCGACAACTTTACTTTTTGTAACAACGCTCTTGGAACAGAATAACCAATGGTTAATGTCTTCAGCCGTACAAATGAACCATCTTCTATAAAGCGATCAGAGAAAACTGGGGCTGGATCCAATTTAGCCCGTGGAATAGTATTGCTTGGATTGGTCGTTGTCCACCTGTCTAATGCAGCTGCAGAAGCATTTTGCTGACCAGTGAACAATTCAAGAGTTTGCTTATTTGAATTTAATATCTTATTTCCTTCCGATCCTTGGAAGAATATAGATAAATCAAACCCTTTCCAGCTGAAATCATTGGAAATACCATAGATGATGTCCGGTTGTGCACTACCAATGATGGCACGATCTGCAGCTGTAGTAAATGTTCCATCACCATTAATATCCTTATATAAACGATCTCCACCCTTCGGAGCAGCACTACCTGTATACTTGCCCTTTTCAGATACTTCATGACTTTGCAAAATGCCATCAGTCACAGTACCATAAAACAAGCCTAAAGGCTGCCCTACTTGTATAATATAATTACCACTGATATACTGTTGTGCACCATTGCCAATGCTTAATACTTCATTTCTGTTAATGGAAGCATTGATGCCAGTGTTCCATTGAAACGCACCGGTGAAATTCCTTGAGTTCAATCCCAACTCAAAACCTTTATTTTGAACAGATCCAAAATTCTGCAAAGAACTTGGTTGGCCGGTAGTCCAGGGTATTTCAACATTCAACAAAAGGTCTTTCGTCTTTTTATAATATCCATCAAGCGTGAGTGTTAAACGGTTATGAAATAAGCCAACATCAACACCTGCATCATATTGATACGTTGTTTCCCATCCAAGCTCACTATTAGCAAGCCTGTTAGGAGTAAATCCGGTTACTATAGTATTTCCAAATAAATAAGTTAAACTCGTTAACGTAGATAAAGACTGGTATTCTCCGATCTCTAAGTTACCTGTTGTCCCAAAGGAAGCTCTGAGTTTAAGATCATTAATAACAGGTAACAAATGGTCAAAGAATGGCTCACTGCTCAACTTCCAGGAAAGAGCTGCAGATGGGAAATACCCCCATTTATTTCCTTTACCAAAACGGGAAGATCCATCGGCCCTTAGACTTGCAGTCAGAAAATACTTCTGATCAAAATTGTAATTCACGCGCCCCAGGAAAGAATGTAAAACCCATCTCGTGTTATCGGAATAAGGTTTTACGACAGTAGCTCCACTTTGAAGGCTGTTGTCTTCAAGATCATCAGTCACAAATTGTTGCGCCCCTGCCCTGATGATATCTCTTTGAAACTCCTGCTGTGTAAAGCCACCCAAAGCATCTATTGTATGCCGGCTGAACTTCTTGGAATAGGACAGCGTGTTTTCATTTAACCAGGATATTGTATTAATAGCACCAGAAGAAGCAGCACCATTTGTACTGGCGCCTTCATATATTGTGCTGGGTATATAACTGCTTTCTTTCGTATTGCTGACATCTGTTCCCAACAACACCTTTAATTCCAGCCCATTGAGAATGGTGTACTCACCTGAAGCCGTACCAAAAAGCCGGTTAGTAGTGGTTTTATTCTTTTGTTCATTTAATGCAGCAATTGGATTTGAAAAAATATTTTCAAAAGGATTGCGTAAGGTATACGACCCATCCGGTTCATATATTGTTGCAGTTGGAGGCATAGTGAGCAGGGCGCTCACAATGCCATTGGGGGCTACATTGGCGTCAGTCCTGCTGGCTGTAAAATTGGAACTTATTTTCAGGCGGTTACTAGCCACTACATCCAGGTTAGCTCTTCCACTCAATCGTTGGAAGTCTGTATTTTTAATAATACCATCCTGGTTAAAATAGTTACCGGAAACCGCATAACGCGTTTTTGCATTGCCCCCGCTTATAGTAAGCTGGTGATTTTGAACTGGTGCCTTTTGAAAAGCTTCATCCTGCCAATCAGTACCTTTTCCCAATTGACTGATTTGTTCTTCTGTCAGGTATTGATACTTTCCTTTAGAAGGATCTGTATCATATAAAGCATCATTTCGCAATGCAGCAAAGCCTTTTGCATCCAACAACGCGATCTTTTTTCTTAGCGACTGCACGCCATAACTTGCATCATAAGTGATCTGGTTCCGGTCACTTTTACCTTTTTTAGTAGTAACGATAATGACACCGTTGGCACCACGGGAACCGTAAATCGCAGTGGCTGATGCATCTTTCAAAATATTGATACTTTCAATATCCGCCGGGTTAATACCAGACAATGGATTCACTGTAGCACCTGTAATCGCACCTGCAGAAGATGCACTGTTATATATAGGAAATCCGTCAATTACATATAATGGCTCATTTCCACCTTGGATGGAACTTCCACCACGAATGCGTATACTAACACCACCACCTGGCTGACCAGAAGTTTGGGTTACCTGGACACCTGCAGCTGCTCCTTTTAAAGTTTGATCCAATGAACTTGATGGCTGTTGCAGCGCCTTTGACGAAACAGTTGCTATAGAACCAGTCACATCACTTCTGCGCTGCCTGCCGTAACCAACCACCAAAACATCTGTGAGCTGACTATTGGCTTGACGCAGGACAACCTCAATACTGCTGCCTTCTTTCAGGGTAACTTCAGATGTCTGATATCCAACATAGCTGACAATATAAGTTACAGGCAATCTCTGCCCGGTTAAAAATCCAAATACACCCCTATCATCAGTGATTACTTCGTGTGTGGTTCCTTTAATATGAACGGTTGCACCCGAAAGAGGCTGTTTGGTTGCTTCATCAATTACTTTTCCTGTCAGCGTTATGTTTTCCTTTTGAGCATATACAGATGCAAGGAAAAAAAATGAAAACAGAAAAAGTAATGATGATCGTTGTGAATGAGTATAAATATGCTTTGATTTTTGTTTCATTATACTTCTTTGAAAAAATGAATACTAAAGCCGCATAAAGCAGCCCGTTGCTATAGAGATAGGAGCTGATTATCTGAACAACAGCCGGCAGCTAGTATAACTGCCAATCGCCGACATTTTACCAGCTATGACCCGGCCAGTTGTTCAGATAATAACCTTCCTGTTGCAGATGATGAAGGCACATCATTGCATTACAAACACGACAGCCCAATATGTTGTGCTGTAGGAATTTTCAATATGACTAGAAAATTAAATTGAGGAGCGATGTTGACATCGCATCGCCATTAAGGACATAACATAGAGTGTACATAAGTTCATACAAATAAACTTTATGGGTTAAAGCCTTCAAGCATTGTTGGCGATTAACATTGCTTTCAAGCGTAATAGTCCACCAAATCTGTAGACAAATATAAAAGCATAATTTCCTAACGGCAAAATATTTCTTCAAAAAATTTTGAAATTTTATTGCAATTTAGAAAACACGATTATGGTTAAGAGTTATACATGATCACACGCGCGACTATCCATATTCAGCCCCCAACCTTCCGTACTACTCATTCCATTCTCAGGCATTATAACGCCTGTTCATATACAGCAATGCTTATAGGTGCAAACTTGATGCATTCCCCTCCTTTAATAACCTTCGGCAAATTGGGTACTTTATCTTGCGGCTTTTCTACCCACTTATCATCTTTTGAATAAATCAATTGATTCCAGCTTTTATCTGAAGCTGGCAACTGGTAAGCCATTTCTTCGTCTGAAAAGTTAAACACACAAATAAGATGCTGTTCGCTGGATGCACTTTGCCGGTGCATGATCAACAGACGCTCTCCCTTTGTTTCAACTTGCACATCAGCTTTATTAAAATTCTGTAACGCCAAATGTTGTTGGCGCATACCGATCAACACACGGTGCCATTGAAGTAATAATGCATGTTTACCATCTTTTCTCTTTCGCCATTTTAATTTACAATCATTGAACGTAGATTCATTCTGCGGATCAGGTGGCTCTACATCAAACCCGAAGACTGCAAACTCTTCTTGACGGCCCTTTTGTACAGCCTTTATCAGTTTAGGATTTGAATGGGAGACAAAATAATAGAATGGAGATTCATCACCGTATTCTTCTCCCATAAATAACATGGGTACGTAAGGAGCTAATAGCAGACAGGCTGCTGCCACTTTCAAACGATCAAAATCCACCAGCATGCATAATCGCTCTCCTCTCACACGGTTACCAACCTGATCGTGATTCTGGTTAAATACCACGAATTGATCCCCCGGCACACCAGCCGATGACCTGCCGAACTTGCGATTGCGAAACTTCACCCATTCACCACTATGCACAAATCCATCAGTATACCCTTTTGCTAATTGCGTCAGTTCACCAAAATCTTCATACCGCTCCCTTCCCTTTTCATCCAGCAAAGTATACAACGCATGATGAAAGTCATCGAGCCACTGTGCAGTAAAACCATAACCTCCAGATTCCGGCTGCCAGATTACTTTAGGGCTATTTAAATCACTTTCTGCTACAACATAAAAAGAACGTCCCATCTTTTGCTCCAACTCTTTCACTTTATGGTGCAAGTATTCCCAAAAGTGCACAGCGCTATTGTCAAATACAGTATGAATCGCATCACATCTTAATCCATCAATATGATAATGTTCAAACAAATAGAGTGCATTACCTGCAAAATAATCACGCACACCATCACACCATTCATCATCAAAGTTGATGGCATCACCCCATGGAGTGCAATACTTCTTATTAAAATAAGGACCGTACTGTAATAAGTAATTTCCTTCAGGGCCCATGTGGTTATATACCACATCAAGGAAAACAGCAATCCCTTTTCGGTGACAGGCGTTCACCAGCCTTTTCAATCCTTCCGGCCCACCATAAGAGTTTTGAATAGCATAAGGAAATACACCATCATAGCCCCAGTTTCTGTTTCCTGGAAACTGTGCGACGGGCATCAGTTCAATAGCATTAACGCCAAAAGTTTTTAGATCATCCAACCGGCTAATTATGGACTCAAATATCCCCCCTTCCGTAAAAGTCCCTACATGTAATTCGTATAAGATCAGGTCCTTAAAAGATGGCAATTGCCAGTCTGCATCATTCCATTGAAAAGTACTATGATCAATGACTTCTGAAGGGCCATGCACACCTTCCGGCTGAAAATTTGAAACCGGGTCTGGGTAATCATGCTCACCTTCAGGCCGGAAAAAATATTGAGCTCCTGGATATAAACTTTCTACATTATAATGAAAATATCCTTCCTTATCCTTCTGCATGTTGTAAACAGCATCCACAGGATGAACAACATGCAACTGCATGCGCTCTTTCAAAGGCGCCCACACTATAAAATCACAACCACCATCTCCTGAATATATTGCTCCAACTTTTTTCATCCCATACTTTTTTTTAGTTCATTGATCAACTTCCCCTCTACCATCTATCATCTTCTCTCCTCATTCGTCATTCCCTCGATTCCCTCATCTCACACCATCCAACCGCACGATAACACCCTCGTCACCACTCAAATTAATATAATCTTTAACAGCAATACCTTCCAACTCAGGCGTAGTTGCCGCAACAACACTGCCGCTTATACATACATTCCCAGGTCTAAAGTAACAGGGCCTATGTGAGAGATTCAATACAATCAAAAAGTGCGGAGAATTTTCTGCACAACGTTTGAATGCGAATACCTGGTGATCAGAATAAACAGGAGTGTAATTGCCATTCATTAAAGAAGGCTCAGTTTGCCGAAGTTGAATTAACCCCCTGTAAAGAGAAAGCATGGAATATGGATCATTTTTCTGTAGCTGAACATTCTGTCTTCGATACTCTTTTTCCAGGCGAAGCCAGGGCTTAATTTCAGAGAAACCTGCGTATTCATCATTGTTCCATTGCATGGGCGTACGTGCTGGGTCTCGGCTCAGGTTTTTATCCGGCATGTTAAGGCCTTGCGGGTCCTGAACCTCATCGAATGGTATAGGTACATCACGCATGCCGATCTCATCTCCATAGTAAATGGTAGGTGTTCCTCGAAGGGTCAGCAACAACATGGCCGCAACTCTTGCTTGTTGCACACCAACTCTACTGGTAATACGAGGCTGATCATGGTTACCTAATACCCAGTTCGGCCAGCCATGTTTGGGCAATGCACCTTCATACTCATCTATCGAAGCTGCTAAATGCCTTGCGTCCCAATGAGCAGAAATGAGCATAAAATTGAATGGCAGGTGTGCTCCCAAACTATCCACACCATAATAGACCACAAGCTTATGAGTTGGGAGATAGATCTCACCGATCATCATGCGCTCTGAATATCTATCCAGCACTTGACGCATTTGAGTTACTATATCATGCACTTCCGGCTGATCGGTAGAATAAACTGGCAGCAGTTGCTCATAAGTAGCCATGTGCTGCTGATAATCAGGGTTGATGGGATTGTCGCGAAACTGATCATCCTTGATCATATGCCACATGACGTCCACCCTGAAGCCATCCACACCTTTGTCCAACCAGAAACGCATAACATCCAGCATAGCATCTTGCACTTTAGGATTGCGCCAGTTAAGGTCTGGTTGTTCTTTTAAGAAGGCATGATAATAGTACTGCCCGGTTGTCTCATCCCACTCCCAGGCAGGTCCGCCAAACACAGATAGCCAGTTATTGGGTAGAGAGCCATCCTCTTTGGCATCTTTCCAGATATACCAATCCCTTTTAGGATTGTCTCTTGATGATTTTGATTCCAAAAACCAGGGATGCTGGTCAGATGTATGATTGGGTACTAGGTCAAGAATCAGTTTCATTCCACGAGCATGAACCTCCTGCAGCAGTTGGTCAAAATCATCTATACTACCAAATAAAGGGTGAATACCCTGGTAGTCTGAAATATCATAACCAAAATCAGCCATGGGTGAAGGATAAATGGGAGAAACCCAGATAGCCGAAACACCGAGCCATTTTAAATAATCTAAGCGTTTAATAATGCCTTTCAAATCACCAACGCCATCACCATTGCTATCCTGGTACGAACGTGGATAAATCTGGTAAATGACTCCTGTTTGCCACCAAAAATGTTCCATCTGTCTCGAATTAAAATTTCTTAATTGATTAGAGCATTGCTTTCACAGAAAAAATAAGGCCAGGGGAACAACTTTGACAAATCACCCTAAGTTCCGTACCTACCTTTTCCACAAATCCCGGATTTTTATTTCACATTTTAGATACTACTTTTCTCATTTCCTCCCCAACCTTACAGAGACCTTATAGAGATGTTATAGAGATTCTGTGTTAAAAGTCAAGAGATTTTTACTTTAATTTTGTGTTTTAGGCGGCTGTATGCCAGCCTGTTTAGG
>NZ_JAOTIF010000042.1 GCF_025628885.1 Paraflavisolibacter caeni
GTCACCATCTTTGAAAACAGATGTAAACTCTAATACAGTTACTAATGACTATTTACACAAAATATTTTAGGGTCTCGTAGTCAAACTGGAAAGTAATACTATACTCAAACCAGCCATCAACCTTTATTACAAATTAGGGTTTACAAAAATAGCTGGTCGCCCTACACCTTATGAACGCAGTAATATTCAAATGGAACTCGAATTAGAATTATAAACTTTAAGCAGTACAGAACATTCTATTAAAATTCTCGAAGCAGGTGAGGTAATTGAAGTGTTTTTTTCGAACCGGGTATGACTTTGCTATTGACCAGTTTCGTCTGTACGCAAGCGTTTTTGGTATTCTGTTGGTGTCATACCAAATTGTTTCAAAAAGTTCCTTCCGAAGTTGGTCTGTGAGCCAAAGCCAACCATTGCTGAGATTTCATAGATCTTGTGATTTTCTTCTGCTAATAATTCTGCAGCCTTTTTCAGACGGGTGACGTTGACTAAATCGTTGGGAGTTAGATCTGTCAGGGATTTTATTTTACGAAATAGATTGGTGCGGCTCATGTTCATGAGTCGGGTCAGTTTATCAACATCTAAATCCTGGTCGTCCAAATTGGTTTGGATGACCGCATTGAGCTTATCCAGAAATACTTCATCTGGTCGCGTATGGGCTATGCTTTTTAATTGCACCACTGGCGACTGTGCAAAATATTCTTTGATCTTGTTGCGGTTGGTAAGCAGGTTGGCAATTTGAACGCGCAAATGATCAGTAAAAAATGGCTTTTCAATATACGCATCAGCCCCCAATTCAAGCCCTTCGATTTTAGATTGAATGCTGTTTTTGGCCGTAAGCAAAATAATGGGAACGTGACTATACTCAAAATTTGATTTGATTATTTTACACAATTCAAAACCATCCATTATCGGCATCATGACATCGCTAATGATCAAATCAATTGGTTCTGCTCCTATCTGGGTCAAAGCCTGCTGGCCGTTTCGTGCTGTTAAGACCCGGTATTGTTCTTCAAGAACATCGGTTAGCACTTCCAGCATTTCCTTATTGTCTTCAACCAAAAGTATTGTAGATTTCATGATCTTGATATGCTTAAATGTGAATTATTCGGAATTGGGCATCTTATTATCCAGTAAGAATTCAGTCTCCTGAAAAACAGGCAATGTAAGTGAAAAAACATTCATGTTTTCTTCCGGAGATTCGAGTATCAAAAGGCCGTTGTGCAATTGTGTTAATGAACGGGACAATGCAAGTCCAATGCCTGTTCCGGTTTGCGATTCGGTTTCACGGATACGGAAGAAAGGTTCGAAAATCTTTTCCTTTAATTGTTCCGGAATAAGGTATCCATCATTTTTTACGAAGATGGTAAATGAGACGTCGTTCTTGCAATAGGGCTTTAAAATAATATGAATTTTGCTTTGTGCATATTTCACGGCATTACTGAATAGGTTGTAGATGATTTTATTGAAAGCATCCACATCAACAAAAGCCAAAAAGGGGGCATCAGGCAGGTGCAAGGATAAGGAAATATCATTTTGCTCGGCCAAGGGAATAAAGCCGTTACAGGCTTCTTTCAGTAACCCGGAAATTTCCGCTTGTTCAAAAGACAGATGGAACTTGTTGATTTCGGTTTGCCGGAAATCAAGCAACTGGTTGGTCAGGTCTATCAACCGGTTAGCATTGCGGTCCATAATTTTGAGACTGTTCTCTATTTCAGGAATATTTCCTGCTTTTTTAATGACCTTTTCCAAGGGTACCTTGATCAGGGTTAAAGGGGTCCGGATTTCATGGGCCACATTGGTAAAAAAGTCGATTTTCGCCTGTAGAACTTCCTTTTCCTTGGCTAATTCTACCTTTAGAATTTCTTTTTCTTTTTCTATTTCCAATAGCTCATATTTTCTTTGGTTCTTTTCATTCATCCGCTTATGGTAATATCGCACGATGGAATAAATCAATAAAAGGGTAAGCAGGACATAAATGGTATAGGCCCATTTGCTTGCCCACCATGGTGGTAAGATCCGGATGCTTATTTTTTTTATTTTTCCGCTCCATGTGTCACCACTCTTAAAAGCCTTTACCCGGAACGTATAGGATCCGGGTGGCAATTCTGTAAAATATACCCTTCGGTTGGTTTTCAGGTTGATCCATTTATTGGAAAGTCCTTCCATCTGGTAGGCATACTGAATCATTTCAGGTGCTGTATAGCTCAATGCTGCGAAGTCAATACTAAAAGTTGATTGATCGTGTGTCAGCGTAATTTCATCAGTATAGGTTATAGATTGTTGTAAGGGAGAGCTGTTTTGGTTAATTGACAATTCCTGGTTGTTTACCAGGAAACCGGTTATATAGACTGGGGGTATAAAGGTGCTTTTACTAAATTCTTTTGGATGAAAACTAATAAGGCCTTTGGCGCTGCCAAAATACATTCTGCCATCTTTATCTTTAAATGCCGAATTATAATTGAACTGGTCACTTAACAACCCGTTGGAAACCGTATATACTTGCATCTCCCCTGAAGATGGATGAAAACGAACAAGACCCTTTGTGGTACTGATCCAAAGATTGTGTTGATCATCCTCAAGGATGCTGAGCATAAAGTCGCTAGGAAAACCATTGGCTGTGCCATATTGAATAAACTTTTTGTTTGAATCATTCCACCTGCATAAACCTTCTTCTGTGGCAATCCAGAGGTTGTGATTGCTGTCTTCAAATACGGCGTTGACCCTGTTACTGCTAAGGCTATTTGGATCTTTTTCATGATGCATAAAGGTTCTCCTTTCGCCTGTTGAAGGATTGAAATAATGTAAACCATTGCCAAAAGTCCCTCCCCAAATACTACCATTTTTATCTTTCAAAATGGTAGTATACCAGATCCATGGAGGCAAGCCTTCAAAGAACTCAAATTTGCTTTTTTTCCGGTTATAAGTGAAAACTCCATGCGGCGTGCCAATCAAAATCTGACCAGAATCAGTCTGGTAAATGCAATAAATAAAGTTATGTGTAAAACCGCCCGAACCAGCTTCAAAATGGCGGATTACATTTCCTGTCCGGATGTTGATGATATCCAATCCGTGCTGGAAGGTACCGAGCCATAATTCATCTCCGGTAGCCAGCAATCCATGGATCTTAAAAAAGGAAATGCTTTCGGCTTTTCCATCATTTTTAAAATGGGTAAATTTTCCGGTTGCTGGTTCCAGTTTATTAAGTCCGGCATCTTCAGTTCCAATCCACAAATTGCCGTACCTATCTTTCTCAATTTCGCTGACAACACCTCCGCTTAAGGAATTTTCGTCCTTCCCGGGAAAATATTTGGTAAAGGGAGTAGGTTGATTGGAGAGATAATTAATACCGCCAAAATAAGTGCCTACCCATACACCCCCTTCCCGGTCATGACAAATAGAATAGATGGAATTATCGGTTATGGAATAAGGATTGTTATGATCTTTTTCCAGGTGCCGGCATTTTCCTGTTTTTGTATTGTAAACGAAAACCCCCGATTCTGTTCCCAGCCAAAATTCATCGGGAGCCGTTTGCTGGATACTTCTGATATATAAATTGGTTTCCCCGCTGTTGGATAACGCGATATCTGTATAAGTTAAGCGAAATGGATCGATAATTTTGATCTCTGTTTCAGAAGTGCCGGCTACTATATTGCCGTTGTCGGTTGTGAATAAACTTTCGATCCACCGGCTTCCCTTTGTTTTGGAATGCCCGAATAGATCAAACCCTGAAAAGGAATTGCTTTCGGGATGATACCTTTTCAACTGCCCGTCTGAAGTACCCACCCAAACAGTTCCATCAGGTGTGGTGCAAAAATTAGTGGCAACGAAGAAGCTTTGAGGGTCATATGCTTCTATTTTTTTTGTCCTTTTTGAATACCTGCAAAGTTTATAATATGAGATAAACCAAAGGTCTCCTTTAGCGTCTTCTACAATTTTATCAATATACGTATTGGCAGTAGCTGATACAAGGCTAAATTCTTCTGTACTATTCAGGTATTCATATAATCCTTGTTCTGTTCCTACCCATAAGGTTCCCTTTTTGTCTTCGAAGAGCGTATGTATATAATTGTTACCAATACTTCCCGGTTTGCCGGCAATTTTCCGGAAAGTCTTAAAGCTGTACCCGTCAAACCGATTGAGTCCGTCTTTTGTGCCAAACCAAAGGAAGCCCATTTTGTCCTGTAAGCTGCAAATGACCGCATTATTGGAAAGGCCGTTCTCTACACTGTAGTGCCGGAAGTAATAGGATTGGCCCAGCAGGTGGATTTGGAATAAAAGAAAGAAGGAAAAGAGACATATGGCCTTAGAAATATGCAAGCGTAAAAGTTTAGAAAATAAAAAAGATACATTAAATGGACCTGGAAGTATTAAAAATGCTTCCAATCATGCATCATGTTACGAATTTGGTACTTTTTATCGAAGTTATTGTACGATCTATAGAACATAAGATGATATAAAATGTCAAATTTACATTTTAACAAATCATTCGATAAAACGATTCATGCTATGTGTTTACTGCCTAATTAAAATACAGCCAGGAGCTAAGACTCCGGTTTCCTTTCTAATGCCATTGTTGTGATCTTCCTAAGTTCAAAACCTGGTATAAAGTCGTCCGATAAACATTTATTTATTTAATTAATTACAACTCGAATTGATTGCTTATGAAAGCTGTATGCTTTAAAGTAGGAGCGAAGCCTTTTATTATGCTGATTCTCCTATTATGCTTTTCATTGAAAGTCTTCTCACAAGACAACCAAATTACGGTAGCAGGTAAAGTCTCTTCCGATTCTTCTTTTCTTCAAGGTGTAACGATCCAACTCAAAGGCGACACCAGAAGATCTACTCTAACCGATCAAAACGGGAGTTACTCTATCAAGGTGCCTGCCAATGGAACCCTTGTTTTTTCTGTTGTTGGATATAATCCACAGGAAGTCCAAATTAATGGCCGTGGTATTGTTAATGTGCTGATGACGCAAAAGAACAATACGCTCAATGATGTGGTGGTGATCGGCTTTGGTGGTACTCAGAAAAAAGCAAGTGCAGTAAGTTCCATCACTACAATCGATGTGAAGGAACTTAAAGGACCAACTGGCAACCTGACAAATGCACTGGCGGGTCAAATACCTGGCATGATCACTTTTCAACGCAGCGGTGAGCCCGGTATGGGAACCGACAATTCAGCCTTTTATATCAGGGGGCTTTCCTCTTTTGGTACCGGTAAGATGGATCCGCTCATCCTGATTGATGGTGTGGAATCCTCACCTACCGACCTGGCCCGTTTGCAGCCTGATGATATTTCTGATTTTTCTGTATTGAAGGATGCTGCCGCTGCTTCAGTATATGGCGCCCGAGGAGCCAATGGGGTGGTGCTGGTCAATACCCGTGTAGGTAAGGATGGTACTGCAAAATTCTCTTTTAGAGCAGAAAACCGCGTTTCTTCTAATACCAGGAACTTCAAGTTTGCCGATAATATTACCTATATGACATTGGCCAACGAAGCCGCCACTACCCGTTCTCCCCTTGCTTTTGAGCCTTATACCCTAAACAAGATCGAGCATACCAAAGCGGGTGATGATCCTTATTTATATCCCAGCAACAACTGGATAGACCAGTTGGTCAAAAAATATACGATCAACCAAAGCTATAATTTGAATATCAGTGGGGGCACCAGTCGCGCCCGTTACTATATAGCTGGTACTTATAACCAGGATAATGGAGTGCTGAAGGTGGATCCTATAAATAATTTCAATAGCAACATCAAGCTGAAAAACTATTCCATCCGTACTAATCTCAATTTGAATATCACCAATACTACCGAATTGTTAATAAAGATGTATGGACAGTTTGATGATTATAATGGCCCTGTTGGTGGTGGGGCTGCAACCTTCAACAATGCGCTCTGGTCAAACCCGGTAATGTTCCCGGCCGTATATCCCCAGTCCAAGTTGCCCTATGTGGACCACCCGCTGTTTGGATCGGCACGAGCTGTGAATGCCAATGGTCTGACTTCAACGCTCCTGGTTAACCCATACGCCGAGATGGTGAGAGGCTATAGTGTGTATAAGACCTCTAACCTCATGCCTCAACTGGAAATCAAGCAGAACCTGAACTTCATTACTCCTGGTCTTAATTTCCGTGCCATGGGTTACTTGAAAAGATACGCCTGGTATAGAGTGGACAGAGGTTATAACCCATTCTATTATAATGCCCTGGTGGATCCAACCACGCAGCAGTACAACCTGCAAGTGTTAAATGATGGAAGTACCGGTTCTATTGGTACTGTTGGCACTGAATACCTGGGCTATCGGGATTATGATCCAGTAACAGGAGCCCCAATGAAAGTGCTAGATTCCCGTATGTGGCTGGAAGGTACGCTTAATTACAGCCAAACCTTTAGGAAGCATACTGTAGGCGGTACTTTGATCTCTGTGATTTCAAATTATGAAACTGGTGCTGCAGGCGGTGTAACGGCTTCCTTGCCACAGAGAAACCAGACCCTTTCCGGACGGTTTACCTATGGCTATGACAACCGTTACCTAGCCGAGTTTAATTTTGGCTATAATGGTACAGAGCGTTTTGCTCAAAACAACCGGTTTGGGTTCTTCCCTTCTGCTGGTTTCGGCTACCGGATTTCCAATGAAAAATTCTTTGAGCCGCTGAAAACATGGATCGATGACCTGAAATTAAGAGCTACATACGGCCTTGTGGGTAATGACCAGATCGGTAATATTAATGACCGCTTTTTTTACCTGTCTAATGTTAGCCTGAACGATGGCGGCTTCGGCGCTTCTTTTGGAAAGAATGACGGTGCGCCAGTTTATTACCGTCCGGGGGTTTCTGTTTCACGGTATGCCAATGATGAGATTACGTGGGAACAATCCCGTTCACTGAATTTGGGTATGGATCTAAAAATGTTGCATGATCTAAGTATCACAGTGGAAGTATATAAGAATTTGCGTTCAAAAATCCTGCAGCCCAAATCATCTATTGAGTCAGCCGCAGGCTTTTCTGCTATTCCTATGTCCAATTACGGAAAGGCTGAATCCCAGGGCATAGATCTGCAGGCAACCTATCAGCGTTCTCTTTCCAGGGATGCATGGGTGAACCTGCGTGGTACCTTTACCTATGCTACCAGCAAAATAAAAGTGACAGACGAAATTCAGTATCCTGCTGACCTGGCTTACCTCTCCAGGGTGGATCATTCAATTAGCCAGGCTTGGGGCCTGGTTGCTGAAAGATTGTTCATTGACCAGAAAGAAGTGGCCAACTCGCCCGTGCAATATGGAGAGACTGGTTTGCTGGCAGGAGATATCAAGTATAAGGACGTGAACAAAGATGGCGTGATCAACGACGACGACAGGGTTCCGATCGGCTATCCCACGCAACCGGAAATCATCTATGGCTTTGGGGCTTCAATGGGCTACAAGCGCTTCGACTTCAGCTTCTACTTCCAGGGAGCAGCCCGTTCATCTTTCTTTATCAACCCGTACAATATTCAGCCTTTCTACCTCAACGGTGGTTATCAAAACAACCTGCTGAAGGTGATTGCAGATGACCACTGGTCAGAAGCGAACCCAAACCCTTATGCTTTCTGGCCGCGCCTGAGCTCATGGAGGGTAGACCCGAATAATAAAGTTTCCACCTGGTGGATGCGCAGCGGCGACTTCCTCAGGCTGAAAAGCGTGGACCTGGGCTATACTATACCTGAAATTAAAGCAGCAAAACTGAAGGGCACCCGTATTTATTTTTCTGCAACCAACCTGTTCATCCTGAGCAGCTTTAAGTTGTGGGATGTAGAAATGGGAGGCAATGGACTGGGCTATCCTATCCAGTCTGTGTATAGCCTGGGCGCTCAACTTAATTTCTAACGATTGACAATAATATTGTGAACCAACTTATTAATACAATGAAAGTTTTCAGATTTAATATAAAAAGGAATAAGGTCCTGCTTTTTTCAGCCTTGTTTCTTTTAGCAGGCGGTTTCTCTTCCTGTAAAAAATACCTGGATGTTGTTCCTGATGACATATCTACTATCGATCATGCCTTTAAGCTCCGCAACGAGGCTGAGAAGTTTTTATTTACCTGTTATTCCTATATGCCTAAAAATGGGGATGGTTGGTACAATCCCGGCATGGCTGGTGCAGATGAAATCTGGTACCCCCAGGTTGACCAGACCCACTGGCACGCAGCCTTCAGGATTGCCCTGGGACAACAAAACGCTGCCAGTCCCTTATTCGACGAATGGGCAGGTTTGCGCAAGGGAGGAAGCGGGAATGCCCGTTATGATTACCAGAAAATGTGGAATGGTATCCGGAATTGCAATATCCTTTTGGAAAACCTGCAGGATGAAAACAAGGTGCCCGATCTTTCCTTATCAGAGCGTTCCCGTTGGATCGGGGAGGGATTGTTCCTGAAGGCATACTATCACTATCATATGTTAAGGATGTATGGCCCCATTCCCCTCATGGTCAAAAACGTTCCGGTAGAAAGTGATCTTGCCAGTTCTTATGTAAGAAGGGCGCCCGTAGATAGTTGTGTCAATACCATTTCGGCCTGGCTGGACAGCGCTACTAAATTTTTGCCCGTTCGTATTCAAGACGAGAATAATGAATTGGGAAGGGTTACCCAACCTATAGCGCTGGCTTTAAAGGCTAAGTTATTGGTGATGGCGGCAAGCCCCCTGTTTAATGGTAATCCTGAATTTGCAGGATTCAAGGATAAGGAAGGCGTGGCGCTTTTCAATTCCAAATTTGAAGCTGCTAAATGGGTAAAGGCAAGAGATGCGGTAAAGGCCGCGATTGATGCTGCGGAAAGCAATGGAAATGCCCTGTATTATTATACTAATGACGTTCTTCAATTAAACGACGTTACCAAGACCCAGTTGAATATAAGAAACGCCGTAACCCAGCGTTGGGGTATTGAGCATATCTGGGCGAATCCAAATATGTATTTTCCCAATTCGGCCTTGTGTATGCCTCCTATGGAAAGAGGTAATAGCGACCACTTTGCACTGCAGGGTGTATGGGCGCCTCCTATTAAAATGGCTAAGCTGTTTTATACTTCCAACGGGGTTCCTATTGATGAAGATAAAACCATGAGTTTTGCCAATTATGACCAGTTACGTACTGCAACTGTTGGAGAACGATACAATATTGAACCGGGTTTTGTGACTGCCCGTCTTAATTATGACCGTGAGCCCCGTTTCTATGCTGACCTAGGCTTTGATGGCAGTATCTGGTATATGAAAGATGGAAACAGCACAGGCAGTGATGTCAATACTTTTTATGTAAAAGCTAAAAATGCAGAGAGAGCTGGTTATGGCCACTATATCAACTGGAGTGAAACCGGCTACTTTGTGAAAAAGCTGGTTAACTGGGAATCTACAACCAATGGGTCTACAGTTTCCTGGAAACAATATCCCTGGCCGGAGATCAGGTTGGCTGATTTATACCTCCTGTATGCAGAAACTGAAAATGAAGTGAACCCGGCATCAGCAGAAGCTATAACTTATCTTGACAAAGTGAGGAAGCGTGCGGGTTTGAAGGGAGTGGTTGAGTCCTGGACCAATTTTTCTTCTAAACCTTCAAAATATACCACCCAGGCAGGCTTAAGGGAAATTATCCACAGGGAACGCGCTATTGAAATGATGTTTGAGGGGCAGCGTTTCTGGGATCTGCGCCGCTGGAAAGAAGCATCCGATGAACTGAATAAAGACATCACTGGCTGGAGCATTCATAGTAAAACAGATGCTACCTATTATAAGGAGCGTGTTATTTTCAGCCAGCGCTTTATTGCTCCCCGCGATTATTTCTGGCCTGTTGGCAACTATGATACGAGGCGCAATCCCCTGTTGGTAGAAAATTTAGGTTGGTAATTCAATTAAAGTCATTGTAAAACATTATCGAATGAAACTAATAATAAAATATTCCGCTTTAATGTTGCTGGTTGCAGGGCTGAACACTGCGTGCAATAAAGAACTGGAGTCACACGGTCCTGTGAGTAACGATCCTGCTGTTCCCCTGAAGGTGAGTAATGTGAGTGTGGTCAATGGAAACGGTGTGGCAACTATAAGCTATGTGCTGCCTAAGGACTCAAACCTGCTTTATGTGAAAGCAGTTTATACCATTACCTCCGGCCAGGAAAGTGAGTCCAGGTCTTCCTATTACAACAATAGTATCCTAGTAGAAGGTTTTGCCGATACCCTGGAGCACGAGGTAAAGCTGTATTCTGTGAGTCGCTCTGAAGTTGTATCTGAACCTGTTGTGGCGAAGATCAGGCCTTTGGTCTCTCCTCTTTGGCAGGTATATCGTTCTATGCAAGTGATCAATGCCTTTGGTGGTTACAACTTAACAGCTCTGAATCCTTCCAGGGCTAATATTTCTATCTTAGTAACCAGGCCCAATGTTTTCAAAGAATATGAAACTGATAGAGATAAAAGTGTTTACACCAAAACAGACAGCATCTTGTCCAAAGTACGCGGCCTTGATACAATGAATTACCGTTACGGGTTTGTGGTAAAAGACCGTTGGGGTAATAAAACCGATACTTTTTACAAGACTTTCAAACCAATTTATGAAACCCAGCTGGATCCTGCTAAATTCAGCACTTTCGTATTGCCAGGCGATGCAAAACAGGTAACTAATGGGGCTGCCTTGCAATATGCCTGGGATGGCAGATTGGGATGGCCTGGGACTAGTTTTACTGATGCGGCAACTAATGGCACTGGTCCTCAAACCATGACTTTTAATTTAGGTGCTTTAGCAAAGCTCAGTCGTATCTGGATCCGTCCCTTCCCTGAAGGCACGAGGTATTATTATCTCTCTACTATGAAGCGCTTTGAAATTTGGGGTTCCGCTAATCCTAGTCTGAGTGGCGCCTACGATCAGTCATGGATATTGCTTGGTTCCTACACTTTAACCAAGCCTTCGGGCCTGCCTTATGGAACTGACAGTGCTGAAGACCAGGCTACGGCTGCTGCTGGTTTTAACTGGGAAATTGACCTGAATGCTCCTAAAGTGCAATACATACGCATCAAATGCCTGGAGAACTTCGCAGGAGGAACCAATCAAAGTATCAATGAACTAAAAGTGTATGGTGATCCCCGTTAAGGGCCAACCAAATGTTTAACAACGCATTGAACTGCAGCCTTACAACTTGTTTCTGCAGCCTGCGATTAAAACTTAAACAAATGAAAAATATTAAAATTGTACTAGCGGCATTCGTATCACTGTTAGCACTCGTTTCCTGCTCTAAATGGGACGATTATAAAAAATATACTCAAGAAGGAGAGACTTTTTATACTGGTAAGCTTGATTCAGTAAAAGTATTTACTGGCAACCAACGGGTAAAAATCACAGGTCTTTTTACTGCCGATCCTAATATCGCTAAAACAAAGATTACTTGGAATGACGGCAGAGATTCTGTAATATTTGATATTAATAAAGGAATTGGTATTGATAGTTTTAATAAGATTATCAATGTGCCTGAAGGTGTACTAAACTTTAAGATTCAAAACTTCGATGCTAAAGGGAATGGTTCGATGATCGTTTATGCAAGCGGAGTTGTTTTGGGCCCTAAGTATATAAGTGGTCTTGGTAACAGGCCTGTAAAGCGAGCAGAGTTACTCAGCTCCGGAATTGCAGAAGTTGAATGGGATAGTTTTGACACTACGACTGGAGCTAAATTTAGTGTGGTAAAGTATACCAGGACTGATAATTCAGTTGACTCGGTAGTAGCTCCTGTTTCTCAAGCCAAGACTAATTTGCCAAACTTTAAAGGTGGCACATCTGTTACAATCAGGACGCTATACGTACCCAGTGCTACAGCAATTGATTCATTTAATAGCATCTCCCAAACGGTGGGTGTAATGTATGATGTAACTGCTCAATACCTGAAGAATACAGGAACTGGAGTTAATGGGACTAATTTTTCTACAATAGGCACAGATGGCAGATGGAGAACTCCTACTGATTGGATCGTCACCCCTGATGTAAAGAACAACTTCAATATGACCGCTGGCGGAGTGGACTTAGGCGGTTGGCTGCCATACCAGTGTGCTCTGTCAATGGAATCATGGGATGCGGGCCAACCATTGATCCCTAATGGAAAGATGTATCAAACAGTTACATTGCCTGCGGGTAAATTTACCTTAGTTGTAACTACCAGCGATTGCTCTGATAATGGTACCAAATACATCACTATTGCCTCTGGCAATACTTTACCCGATATAGACAATGTACTTACGACTGCTTTGGCCTATAAAAGCATCAGCAAATGGACTGATAACATTGTCAAATTTGATTTAGCTAGTTCTACTCAGGTTTCGATCGGTTTTCAGGCCAAATTTACAGCGTTCCAAAGTTTCCTGAAGATCAATAAAGTAAAGCTTTATTATACGCCTTAAATCTTTGAATTTTTTAGTCTAGTTTAATAATAACATAGAGTAGGGTTATTCACTAATTTAAAGAATGGCCTTACTCTATGTTTTTTACAAGTAAAAGTTTATAAGACACGAAAATGAAAAAAAGAATTTCCTTTTTCGTTGAAATGGCTTTTAATGGCTTTTTTGATAGTGATGCAGCAGTTCATCTCCTCCAAAATCATGCTTTAAATCACGCACCACCGTATGTATGTGATTGGCATTATTCTGGGTATTGTCGTACTCAATGATGATGGTAGGTCCCTGGATGCGGTAATAATGAGGCTTGCCCTGTGCATGCTCACGGGCACCTGCCCAGGCAAATTGCAGCTTTTCTAAACCAGCCTGCTCGATTTCCTGCATCATCTCAGCTGCAAAAGTTTTGGTATAGCGGTGAATATAAACACTCAGTAATTGTAAAAACAGTTTTTGTTGTGCTCCGTTCAGCTCGGAATAAATAATTCCTTGTGGCTTTTCGATCATCGCTTTCCTGCTGGCAGCCGTAATAATATCCCCTGGTGCTTCACTGCTGATAACGGCTTTGGCTAACTGCTGTGGGGAAAGTGATCCCAGGAGCTGAAAGCCCAACGTTGCTTCGTCTTTCAAAACCTGCTTACCTTTTTGTGGTCCAGAGAGCACAATAGCCGGATTGGCGCCTAGAAAGCCGGGAGTTCCTGAGGTAATCCTGTTATCCAATGTGGAAAAGGTAAAAGAAATGTGATGACCCTCAAAACGCCAACCCCAGGGCGTTTTATCTGAAGGCTGGCCAAAAAAAATAAAGGCATAGTTTCCCGGATCTCGAAACCAGTCGTCTTTGGGCCTGTTTTCCAACTCTTGAAGCACCCATTCTAGTTGGATAATTTCCTGGGTTTGACGGAAAGCCTGATCACTTAAATAGGATTTTAACAAGGTAAAGGCAAAGGCTTTTTGTTTTTCATTGAGTTCGCGGAGTAGTATTCCTTTACGATTGCTTTTGGGTATGAAATGCCAGTCAAAATGTTCATCATCACCAAATTTATACAGCACTTTATTGCGCTGCTGTCCATTCAGGCTGTTTAAAAATTGAGTGGCCAAAGAAGAAAATGAATTTATTTGTCCAGAACAAACAGGTGGTGTGAGGAAACATAGAACAAATAACAAAATAAGGGCTTTCATGCTTTGAATTTTAAGCTTTGAAATGTATAATGCCCGCTTCATCATTATACCATACCGAATTATCTCATCATTGAATGTATAAAGTTAAGAACTACATCTATTGAGCCGTTGATAGAAAAGAAAATACAGTTGATGATAACTCTACCCGGCTTTGAAAACTCTAATACGTGTCATAACTTTATTCTGATTGATGATTATACCAGACTGTTAAGCAATTTACAAGCCCTGCATAAAGAAAGATATTAAGCCAAACCTTGATCTGCAATCATTATATTAAAAGCTCGAGGAAAGATTGGAAGGAATTTCTTGTATAATTGTAACTGGCAATGTTTTAAAATTATATAAACTACCTTACAATGCAACCAGTGAAGATTGAAGATCTAAAAAGTGTTGTTGCATTAAGCGACCTGCCTGACAAACATCTCCAATGGATATTGAATCATTCCGAATATCGGGAATATGCAGATGGTGATATTATTACAAAATACGGTGATCCGGCTGAAGTGATGTGGATTACATTGGCTGGGAAGGTCACATTTTACATGTACATCAACGGGCGCCAGGTTTATTATTTTACTTTCGAGAATAATAATATTACAGGTGGGATAGGCGGTATAATGCCTTACTCAAGAATGAAAACCATTCCGGGTTATTCATATGCTGTAGGAGCAGTAAAACTGCTTTGTATTCACAAAAAGTATTTTAGTGACCTGGAACAGCTCAATCCCGATTTTAATCAACGACTGATCGGTTACATGACGGACAGAGCAAAAGCATTTGCTACCACTCAATTGCAATATGAAAAGGTAAATGCACTAGGTAGCCTTGCTGCCGGAATAGCACATGAATTCAATAATCCGGCAGCAGCAATCAGTGAGATTGCCGATGAGCTTTCCAATAGAATCAATAAGAATTACGAACTCACTATAAAATTGCTTGGGTGTAATCTGACACCACAGCATCTTCAAAACATCTTCCTATTGATGGGAAAAAAAGAGACCGAGCCCGTACAAAACCTCAAACGAACATTGCTTCAACGCATAGATAACGAAGATGAGATGGAGGAGTGGTTGGAAGAAAACGGATTCGTTGGAAGGGCAATGGCTGAGACATTTTCAGAATGTGGGTTTTCAATTCAGGAGCTTGAAAACATCCGCACAGATTTAGGGAGTGAATCGTTTGACAAAGTAATTCAATGGCTTGAAAATTTAATAAGCTCTCAGAAAATTGTAAAAGACCTGGCTGAAGCTTCCAGGCGCATTTCTAATTTGGTGGCTTCCATTAAAAGTCATGTGCATATGGACATGACCAATGAATTGCAACCTACCAATATTCATAAGGATATTGAAAATACACTAACGCTTTTGGGATTCAAACTCCGTGAAAAGAATATAGAAGTAAAAAAGAAATTCTGCCAGAACATGCCCGACGTTGCAGCTTATGTTGGAGAATTGAACCAGGTTTGGACAAATTTGATTGATAATGCCATCTATGCTCTTGAGAAAAACGGATCGCTTATTATTGAAACATCTTGTGATGATAAAATAATAAAGGTTTCCATTATTGATAACGGAAGTGGAATTCCAAAAGAAATCATGTCACGTATTTTTGATCCGCTTTTCACTACGAAGAAAATAGGAGAAGGAACCGGAATCGGGTTGGATATTGTAAATAGGGTGGTGAAACGTCATAATGGGGACATAAATGTTACCTCTGAACCAGGAAGAACCGAGTTTTTGATTCGAATCCCAATTGAGCAGCATTCAGCATCCAATTAACGCTACAAGCAATATACGATACGAAAATGAAACTGCCTTATATCCTAATTATAGATGATGACATCCAAGTGCTGCGGGCTATACAAAGGGACATTAGGAATGAATACCGGAATGAATATAAAGTAGCTGCAACCGAATCGGCCATTGAGGCGCTTGAAGTGATTAAAGAATTAAAGCTGAAGAATGAAATGGTTGCCTTGTTTATTTCTGATCAGCGGATGCCTGAAATGGAAGGCATAGCTTTTCTCGAAAAAGCAAATGAAATTTTCCCGGAGGCCAAAAAAGTTTTACTAACCGCCTATTCTGATATTGATGCTGCTATCAAAGCTATCAATAATGTGAAACTGGATTATTATCTGCAGAAACCATGGTATCCACCGAAAGAAAAACTTTTCCCGGTTGTAAATGACCTGTTATATGAATGGCAGGCTATTTACAAGCCAGATCAGGAAGCTATTCGAATCATTGGTTTTCAATGGTCTCCCAAATCACACCGGCTAAAGGAATTTCTTTCAGGCAATCTAGTTCCTTACATCTGGATGGATATTGAAAATAATGCAGAAGCAGAAAAGTATTTGATTAGTGCCAACGTTTCAAAATCCGACTTGCCATTGGTGATATTGAAAGATGGTTATGTCATGAGCGATCCTACATTGCCTGAGCTTGCCGCACGGGTAGGACTTCATCAAAAAGCAACCAAAGAAATGTATGATGTACTCATTATTGGTGCAGGTCCAGCCGGGCTTGCTGCTTCAGTATATGGTTCATGTGAAGGACTAAAGACGGTTCTGATAGAAAGGAGCAACCCTGGAGGCCAGGCCAGCAGTAGTGCCCGTATTGAAAATTATCTTGGCTTTCCTACAGGCCTTTCGGGGGCAGAGTTGTCAAGAAGGGCCATCACACAAACCCTTCGCTTTGGCACAGAAATTCTCACTCCCCAGGAAGTGAAAAAAATTACCATTAAGGATGGATATAAGATTACTGAGCTGATGGATGGTTCACAGATTCACAGCAAGGCAATAGTAATTGCAACAGGTGTCACTTATAAAAAACTTGAAATCCCGGGATTGGAGGCTTTTACAGGTTCAGGAGTTTATTATGGTGCTGCATCTGTAGAAGCATACGCCTGCCGCAACGAAATCATTTACATTGTGGGCGGAGGCAATTCAGCCTGTCAGGCAGCTATGTATATGTGTAAATTTGCCAGTGAAGTAAACATCATCATCAGACGAGGTGCACTTTCACAAACTGCCGCCAATTACCTGGTAGAGAATATCAGCCACACATCCAACATACATGTCATTACTAATACCGATGTAATTGCCTGTTCTGGAACATCTATTTTACAAAACATTACACTAAAAAATGTGACAACTGGTGAAGAAAAAACGGTGCCTACAAAAGCATTGTTTATTTATATCGGTCATAAACCCAGTACAGACTGGCTGGATGATTTAGTGCTGAAAAACGAAAAGGGCTATATCTTTTGCGGAAGCGATTTATTGAAAGACAAATCATTTAATTCACTTTGGAAATTGAACAGAGAACCATTTATGTCTGAAACCAGTGTGCCAGGGATCTTTGCTTCGGGCGATGTAAGGTTTGGAGCAATAACAGGCATTTCTTCTGCAGTAGGAGAAGGCTCCATGGCAATCCGATTTGTGCGTAAGTATTTGCAGGAAATGTAGATTACAGTAGATTTTTTTGTGAGAACCGGACTTACTGAAACATTGCTGTAACAAATAGGAGGGAAGTGTTAAAGGAGAAAACTTGCTAATACCTGATATTTCTGTTTAAATCATTGATTATCAGATAAAAAAGAAGAGGGTGTCTCCTTTGTTTGTAAAACGGGGATACTTACAGAAGGTGTTATCTTCAGAAATTTTTCAGATAATGAGTGGCTTGGGTATTGTTGAATTTTAGGATGAAATTATTATAATGAATACATGCCTGGTAAATAATTGAAGCAGTATTTCCTTAATTTGGCGGCCTTCCCATAATTATCATCAATATGAAAAATCTGAAACCCTTGTTTGTTTTACTTCTTACCATTTGTTTTATAGGCCGAAGCTTTGCCAATGAGGGCATGTGGCTGCCACAACTTTTGGAGCAACTGAATGAAAACGAAATGAAAGCAAAAGGATGCAAGCTTTCAGCAAAAGACATTTATAATATCAACAAAGCAAGCCTTAAAGATGCCATTGTAAGCTTTGGCGGTTTCTGTACGGCCGAAGTCATTTCAGACCAGGGTTTATTGCTCACCAACCACCACTGTGGCTACAGTGCCATTCAGAAGCACTCCTCACTTCAAAACAATTACCTGGATGCAGGTTTCTGGGCGATGAGTAAAAAGGAAGAATTGCCCAATGAAGGACTGACAGCCACTTTTATCGTGCGTATTGATGATGTTACCAGCATGGCTACAAAAAATGTAAGAAAAGATATGCCCGAAAGTGAACGCCAGCTTTTAATTCAAAGCAACATTAATGAGCTGACGACTACTGTAAAAAAGGAAGCATGGCAGGAGTCGTTTGTCCGGGCATTTTTCGATGGTAACAAATATTACCTATTTGTTACGGAAACTTTTAAAGACGTGCGCCTTGTGGGTGCACCGCCTTCTTCCATAGGGAAATTTGGCAGCGATACCGACAACTGGATGTGGCCGCGTCATACAGGCGATTTTTCCATTTTCAGGATCTACGCTGATCAAAACAACCGGCCTGCAGCATATTCTCCCAATAACGTTCCCTACAAGCCCAAACATGCCTTATCCATTTCATTGGATGGTGTAGCGAAAAATGATTTTACCATGGTGTTTGGCTTTCCCGGCCGCACGCAGGAGTATTTGCCTTCAGTTGCTATAGCCCAAACGTTGAATGTGCTGAACCCGGCCAAAATTGATATCAGAACCAAAACCTTGAAAATTTGGGACAGCTATATGCGCAGTAATGAGCAAACAAAAATTCAGTATGCAGCGAAATATGCATCGATGGCCAATGCATGGAAGAAATGGATGGGTGAAAACCTTGGGCTTAGCAAATCGAATGCCATTGCTAAAAAGAAAAGCTATGAAGCTTCATTTGTACAACGCATCAGTGGTAAAAGCATCCTCAATGAAAAATACGGGAATGTGTTAAGTGAACTGGAGAAAACTTATGCCAGCATTGAGCAATATGCACTGGCACGTGACATCTACAACGAAACCACCCGGGCCATTGAATTGTTTAGCATTTGCAACCAGGTAATTGGTTTTGTGAACGCTTATAACACGCCAAAGCAAAGCGAGGTTACCGCAAGTCTTGCCAGTGTAGCAAAAGCCTTTTATAAAAATTACGATGCCAAAGTGGATAAAGAAGTGTGCAGGGAAGTAATGCGGTATTATTTGAAAAAAATGCCAGCCCACGCTTTACTCCAGGGTATTCACCAACACGAACTCCAGGACCAACAACTAGACAATAATATAGAATTGGTATATGCAAACTCCATATTTGCGAACGAAAGCAAATTCAACGAATGGATAAAACTGCCGGTTAGCGAAGCTGTGAGCAAAGCCAAAGCTGATCCCGCATTTGTATCTTTATTCTTCTTACAAGAAGCTTACACGAAAAATAACGCGGAACCGCTTAAAACCTTGCAAAACCAACTTGATCTGCAACAAAGGACTTACATGCAAGCGCAAATGGAAGTATTTACAAATAAAAAGTTTTATCCTGATGCCAACTCCACATTGCGTATCACTTATGGTAATGTGGGGGGGTACAATCCTAAGGATGCCATTGCTTATAACTACTATACTTATTTGGATGGGGTAATGGAGAAGTATATACCAGGAGATTACGAATTTGATGTGCCTGCCAAACTCATAGACCTGTATCAAAAAAAGGATTATGGCATATATGGTGTTAATGGAAAAATGCCTGTGTGTTTTATTGCTTCTAACCATACTACGGGCGGCAACTCAGGCAGCCCTGTGCTGGATGCGTCTGGCAATTTGATTGGCCTCAATTTCGACCGTGTGTGGGAAGGTACAATGAGTGATATTAATTATGACGCTTCTATTTGCCGCAACATAATGGTAGATGCGCGGTATATATTATTCATCATTGATAAATATGCAGGCGCATCACACCTGGTACAGGAAATGAAGCTGGTGCATCCTAAAGCAAAAATGATAAAGCAAAAGAAAGCCGCCTAGGATTAATGACGTAATGCCTGCGAGGCTGCAATGGACAGCTTCTTTAGTAACATGCTGAAGTGCAGGTCTCCGATAAGATTCTCCTTACGCCTGTTGTCTTGTTGTAAATCCTTGATTATCATTCAAAAATAAAGGTTCAACTGAAAAGTAGAACCTTTATTTTTGTTACCTCAATGTGGGTTTTTCATGGCAATGAGGATCCAACAGTGCCTGGTCAGCGATTAAGAAACATGGTGAAGGGTATTACAGATGCAGGAGGGTACCCGAAATACACAGAATATCCAGGTATTGGTCATGGCGCATTGACACCCACTTATAATGACCCTAAAGTTTGGGATTGGCTTTTTGCCCAGGAAAAGAAATAGAACTGGTAATAAAATAAATCATGATTTCTAAAAAATATATCTCCTTATTCATCGTTCTTTTATCTTTTATTAATTTGGAAGCACAACAGGTTGTGATCGATCAGTTGATCCGTAATCTGAATGCAACCACCTTACTTCAGAAAACAGACCAGAAAGAGCTGATTGAGGAATTCTTAAATGTGTCTCAGAAAGGGCGTTTCGGTGGGGCTGATGATTTGAAGCTTTATCTGGAAGTGAACAGTCCGGACAATGATATATCAGAAATTTTACGCAATCAAAAGGATGATGGTTCCTGGCCCGATATCAATTATGCAGATAAAAGTAACAGTAGCTGGTCACCTAAACTACATGCGCTTCGTTTTCAGGTGATGGCTAAATCTTATAAAACGCCAACTTCGGCTTATTATCTATCAAAAGAATTGTCAGCGGCATTGCACAAGGCAATGAATTATTGGTTCAGGGAGAAATTGGTTTGTCCCAACTGGTGGTATAACGATGTGGGAATTCCCATGTATATGGGACCAGGTTTTTTGTTGCTCAAGGATGAACTGAATCCTGATGAGAAAGCTGAGGCGCAGCGGGTGATGAAACGGAAAGTATATAGGGCTACAGGGCAAAACAAAGTTTGGGATGCGGGGAATGCGGTTATGTATGCTCTTTTGTCTGACAATCTTCCCTTGGCGGTTAGTTCACGTGATTCTATTGTATCAGAGATATATATTACTATCCAGGAAGGGCTTCAGCCAGACTATTCATACCATCAGCACGGACCTCAGTTACAATTTGGCAATTATGGACTTGCCTTTATCAGTTCGATGGCTTACTGGGCTAATATTTTTTCAGGTACATCCCTGGCCTTTGATGCTGCCATAATGAAATACCTGAGAGATTACTTGCTTCAGGGAATTCAATGGCCTGTATGGAAAGGAAATATGGATGCAGGAGCCTGTGCCCGCCAGGTTTTCCAAAATGCCCAAAAATCAAAACCATATGTGTTATTGGTTGCAGTTTCAAATATGACAAGGACAGATTCAATATTTGCAAATCAGTTCTCCCGTTTTATAAGAGAAAACTTCTTGAGGCCGGATATAAAGAATACTTTGGAGGGACACAAATACTTCTGGCGGTCTGAATACGGTATTCACAGAACGGCCTCATGGTATGCCTCTGTTCGCATGAACTCCAACCGTACAAAAGGAGTGGAGATGACCAATAGGGAAAATCTGCAGGGATTTTATTCGGCTGATGGTGTGATGTCTATACTTGTAGACGGAGATGAATACAATAATATTTTTCCTATCTGGAATTGGAGACGTTTGCCTGGCCTTACAGCGCAGGATGGAGTGCAAGCGACGGTTGATTATAGCTCACAAAGATCCGGCTTTGTGGGTGGAGTAAGTGATGGTATTTCAGGTGCTGAAGCCATGATCGTAAAGCATGACGGTTTAACTGCTTATAAATCTTATTTTTTTATTCGTGGAGTAATTACATGTTTAGGAGCAGGTATTTCTACCTCGTATAATTTTCCTGTCTATACTTCACTGAACCAACCCCTTTTGAAAGGGCCAGTAACTTACCTGGCATCCAATAGCAAGGGAGAAAGAATACTCAGTAAAGATGCTGAACTGGTCGACGATAAGATAAAAGCTGTTTATCATAACAAAGTCGGTTACTACCTGTTGCAGCCTGCAAAGCTTCATTTAAACAATCAGCTTCAAAAAGGAAACTGGGCGCTGATCGCCGATTTTTATAAAGATATTCCTGATTCAGGAAGGGTTTTCAACCTGTTCATCGAGCATGGCCATAAACCGGAGAATGCTTCTTATGCTTATTGTATTTTGCCTGGCATTGCTAAAAAGCAATTGACCGATTTTGTTCAGCAACCAGCAATAAAAGTGCTTTCTAATACTACACAATGCCAGGCAGTAACAGACAATACTGAATCTATTTGCCAGGCTGTATTTTATGCTCCTGATTCCGTAAGTTTTGGCACACTGGAAATCCACAGTCTAAATGGTGGGCTAATGATGATGGAAAGAACTGGAAACGGGAAATTGAAAATTACTGTGGAAGATCCTGTTCAAAAACTGGACGATTATGTGTTGGAGTTATCCGGAATGTATTCTGGTCAAGGAGCAACCTATGATGCAAACAGAAATAAAACAAGGATCATTATCCCCCTTCCCCGGAAAGAGGGGTTTGAAGGCAGCAGCGTGTCAATAGAAATATCCTCAAAAACTCCTGGGTGGAGATAATGGTTCCGGTTATAGTTATGAGCATAATAGCATATAGGGATTTGCATTTACACAATTGAGTGGTGTTGGCTGTTATGGTGACTTGGGTAATTTCCTGGTTATGCCAATTGGGAAGGATTAGTTTCAATAAATACTTGTGCCTTCTATTATAATATCTTATTGGATTCAACTAGAAAGTTTATGCTAAAATTCATCAGGACATCATTATACTTTGCTTTGGTTTTTTGTTTTAGTTTCAATATTAATGCACAAAACAAGCGATCGGTATTTAAAGTCATAGCTTTTTATGCTGCTAAAAACGACCAGGCACATATAAGTTTTGTGCATGAAGCCAATAGGTGGTTCTCTGAAATGAGTGCCAGGTATGGTTTTCAATATGATTCAACTCAAAATTGGAATAACCTGAATACAGGCTTTCTTTCCAATTACCAGGTGGTCATATTTTTAGATACCCGGCCAGATTCTTTACCCCAAAGATTAGCCTTTGAAAAATACATGGAAAACGGTGGTGCCTGGATGGGATTTCATTTTTGTGCCTTTGCACTGACACCTTCAACTTATCCGCAAAACTGGGATTGGTATCATAACCAATTTCTCGGATCTGGTCAATATGGCAGCAATACCTGGCGTCCGACATCTGCTAATTTGAAGAACGAAGCTCCAGATCACCCTGCAACAAAAAACCTACCTGCCTTGTTTACTTCTGCCCCAAATGAATGGTACCGTTGGCAAAATGACTTGACTAAAAATTCTGATATACAGATACTTTTATCGATTGATACTACAAGTTTTCCCTTGGGTACAGGACCAAAACAACATGAAATTTGGTACAGTGGTTATTACCCGGTTGTCTGGACAAACAAAAAGTATAAAATGATCTATATAAATATGGGACATAATGATATAGATTATGAAAATCATACAAACAAAGAGCTTTCATTTAGTTTTGAAAATAAAACTCAAAGCAAGTTGGTTATTGATGCTTTATTGTGGCTGGGTAAAAAAACTACCCATAAATAATAATCCTGTTAATTAATTTCTCAACAGTTTTCGATAAGGGTTGCTGGTATCGCATTTGTGAGACAGGTATCCCCTTTTCAATTATCTCCTGTTATTCTGTTGTTCTGTCTGATTCTTTTGTAAATGATTTGTTTTCGCTGCCTTACATTTAATTCAGATGCCTAGACAAAAATTAAATTTATTCCAGGCAGCCAAAACGTAATCATTTATAATTTCTCTCTTTTTTGCATGGTAGTCTTTTGCAAGAAGTGTTGTTTTGCCATCTAATTTGTCTTGTGCGAATGAAGAAAGACTGTGTATAGTAAATAAAAATATAAGAGTTCGTTTCATTTTCAGTTTAATTTTTGATCGTGTATTTCTTTGAACACATTTGTTTTTTTAACCTGCCTTGAACAGGTTGAAAAAATGTTGCTGTTTTACCAAACTTTTATTTTTTGTTTTCCGCTTTGTTTAATTTCAAAAGGCCCAGGTGAGGGATGTTCGGTTGCTCTTTTATTTCCTAAAAAATCGGTATCGATACGAAGCGCTGTACCATCAGGGTTTTCATAAAACGCTTTGGGCAATTTTGTTTTCCCCAATAAAGCGGTTGTTATCTGTTGAGTGTTTAATTTTGATAGGCTTTCATCCGTTGTAAACTGAAGATATACCTTGTCGCCTTCTTCCATTAATTGAATATCAGGATTGAACTGTTTTTTTTGCACATACTCTTTTTCTTCACTCCACGGAAGAGCTTCGTTGTAATAAACGTTGTGATTAATCCAGATGGGCCAGTGGTCGCTTAAATTCATATGCGATTTTACTTTAGGGCTAGTACTGTCTTTATTATAAACAAGCATACCAAATTTTTGTCCCCGATATTTTACCGAATCTGCGCCTTTGCCTAAAAATATATTATTGTAATAGCGGTCATCTCCAGCTGCTACGGTGGCCATTCCTGCTATTTCGGTGCTGTGTGGCAAATGGTAAGGTGTAAAGCGGTTGGGATCCGACCATATAATCATGCTACCTGTAATAAGATTGTGTACAAAAGCTCCGCCTTCCGATTGCGTGGCGATACTTTGATTGGAAAGCATAATATTATTGTCAACTAAGAATGGTCCGTGGTTCACTTCAAAAAACATATCCTGCCAGTCGTTGCGATACAATACATTTTTAGTAAGCCGTGTGCCCTGTGCCATCCAATCCATCCAGTAGCCAAATGCGCCAACATCATGAATGCGGTTGTTATCCAACACCACATCAATAGCTGCATGGAGCTTGATGCCCGCCAGCTCGGCGCCAGTAAATTGTTTTTTCTGGTGAATGTTATAAATATGATTGTGCTGTATGGTGCTAAAAGCCGCCCCAAAACTGCCGCAGATACCCGTTTGTTCGCAATTGTAAATCGTATTGTTTCTTACAATGTGAGAGCCGATGTTTTCTTTGTTCCATCCATTTCTCAAGGCCCTAAATGTAACTTCAATATAATGCAGCGAGCCATCATAGCTGGGATCGTTGGACCATACATTATGCCCGGTACCTTTTTCTTTGCCTAGTGTGATACCGGAGGATTTTGAGTCATGAATGATATTGTTTTCAATGATCCATCCTTTGTTCCAGTGCGTGGCAATCATACCTATCTGTTCAGCAGTAGGCGCCGCCCATTGTGTAGCAGCCTGGCTAATATCGAAACCCTGTATGGTGAGATAATTGATGCCTGTTTTTTCGGGATAAAAAACCGTTTTGCGTATGCTAAGCTCTGTTAATGCTTTGTTCGGATTTAGGCTTTGAAAATTAGCAAAAATAGTGGTACTGTCGGCGTTCACCTTACAATGCCAGGTATAAAGCGAACCTTCTTTGTCTCTTGTTTTTTCAAATGGCACAGGTTTCGTCACCTTTTCAAGGCTGTCGGTTTCGTATAAAGATTTTCCATTGATAAACAGATCGGCTGTATGTACTTTACTGAAATTATCACACCAGTCGCCATACACTAAGTCATTACAGGCATTGTAAGCGCCAAAAAAAGAATTGGGCAGCGATACTTTCCAGATCCCTTTCTGTACCTGCTTCCATCCTGTGATGATTTCTGAACCTTTGATCGCAGCTTTTTCGCCCGGCGCTGCTCGATACACAATACGCCGTGCATCGCTACTGCCACCATTCTTAGGATTCACCCATTCCCTATAAGTGCCAGTATGAACGGTAATGGTATCTCCGGCTACTGCTTGTTGGGCAGCATAATTGATGGTGCGGAAAGGTTTACCTACCGAACCTTCATTGGTATCATTACCGGTTACGGATACATGATATTCCTTAGCTAGCTTATTGTTCGTTTGTTTTGTTTGTGCAATTGCACAGAAAATACTTAACACAAGCAGCCCGCAAAAGAAAATCCTTAATTTCATCTCGTTCGTTTTAGCTATTGTTTTGAAGCGTACAATTTACTTTGTTGTGCTCGGCAGCTAAGCGCCTTTTTAAATCAAATTATGCTATTGATCCGAAGCCACAATCAGTCGAGCAGAAAGATCCGGGTCTTTCATGTCTTTATCCAGTGGAAACATGGGGCGATGAATGCGTTTGTAAGGAAGTCTATCCAGGTTCTGATCTACACCGCCTACGGTTAGCGCCAGTAGCCAGTCTGCCTTCATATTGTATAGCTCCGGTTCTAAATAACCAATCTTGACTACCACAATATCGCTTGTGCGGGGTTGTAGCCCAAGACGGGTAAAATCGGCTTCCTTATGATATGGTTTGCGCTTCTGGGTCACAATTATGTGTACACTACCTACCCGCACTACTACTTCCACTTCTGCGTTAATATCGCCCTTTACTATAGACTCCACTATTCCGGAAAGAAGGATTGGAGGTGCATAGCGGGCGTCTACTTTAGCACCCACATATCCTTCTACTGATTTACCCACACCTGCCTCTAAAGCTTTTTTCACCAGATCCGGCCCTGGAATGGAGGCATAAATAAGAGAAGGGCCATCTGGAGATTTAAACTCAGGACGCGCCAGAATCTCCTGCAAGGTCCAGGTTACATCACCAGCTCCTCCCGCAGTTGGATTATCACCAGAGTCAGAGATGAAAAACGGCCGCTTTTTACTGGCCAGCGCTTTGTTTAGGCATTCAGCCAGGCTACCGGTAGGGGCAACAAAGGAAAAGCCGAAACGGGCATCCCAAAAGCTTTTTGCAAGCCTGGTGGCCGTGCTCATTACTTTTTCTTTATTGTCACCCGTCACCATCACCACCGCATGATTGCGGGGTTCATCGGCCCAGGCGTATCCTACCCAAATGGCTGCATCAATAATGCCTTCCTGGGCAGCTGCAGGAGCCACGGCCTTGTAAATGGTTTTGGCTGGTTCAATCCGGGTGCTGGTCATTTCCCCGGGCAGCAGGATCGGGATGGGTATCCAGGCTTTGTAGGCTGGTTTTCCTTTACCGCTTTGGAGTCGATCCAGTAGGTTTTTAACCGCCCTCCGCTTTGTCTCCATGGCGTCTTCATGCGGTGCCATCCGGTAGCAGGTAATAAGATCAGTATGTTTTGCCAGTTTTTGGGACACATTGCCATGCAGATCCATGGAGGTGGAAATAAGGGTTTTGGTGCCAATTACTTCCCGGATACGGGTGATGAAATCACCTTCCGGATCATCCAGGCCTATGACACTCATAGCGCCATGAATATCAAAAAACAGCCCATCATAAGGGGCATGCTTCTTTAGCGAATCCAGTGTTTTGGTCACCAGGGCTTCGTAGGCCTCACGGGTTACGGCTCCTCCTGGTAAGGACTTGCCGATGATAGTGGGGATCCATTGGGCCGCTTTACGAAGTATGGAGTCGGGTGCCAGGAAAGGATAGGAAGTGAATACCTGCTCTGCATATTTGGCCTGAAAGGCTTCTTCGTTGGTAAGGGCAGGAGAAAAAGTGCTCGATTCAATAGCCAGTCCTGCAATGGCAATACGAGGAAGGACCGCTACAAGTTCAGGTTGCGAGATGATGTCTTTTTCTTCTGCTAAGTGTCTAGAAGGTGGCCCCTGTGTGATTAAAGTACTTGCCAGGAGACAGGATAGAATAGGAGGGAAGAGTAGATTTCTCATAAAGTGGGCTTATTAGGTGAATGGGTGAACAAACTTCTTTGATTTTCTCATACCTAAGTTAAGGATATGATGGACATACATCTTTCCGCTCAAAAAGTTCAGAAATAAAGCCGACTGGTCAGAGGTGAGAAAGTGGAAATACCGATAGCTTTGACCACCTCTGCCGATTATTGTTTTGGTTTGTAAAAGATTGCTTTTAAATACTTTCAAGTGGTATGTCTAAATCGTTCTTGGGGTTAAGGCGTTGTTTTTGGCTCTGTATTTATATAGCAGGGGCCATCTCTGGTATTACAGATGTAGATGCCATCACATTATCAATGGCTAAAATGGCAAATAATGACAGTAATTCCACATTAGCTATTATACGATTTTACTTGCGGCCTTGTCTAATACACTGGTAAAGTTCTGTATCGTGCTCATGGTTGGCAGCCGTAGTTTGATTAGAATTTCATTGATAGGCTTCATTTCTATCTTTGTGGTTGGAACAGCTCTTTTTCTATATTTCTTACTTACATAACATTAGGGCCTGAAACGTGTTCACTTTCCGGGCAGGTGGAAAAACCATAACAAAATGCAAACTTTAAAAATAGCAGGGGTTGCCCTAGTACTGTTGGGAATAGTAATGATTGCAATTGGAGGGTTCAGCTATAAGCAAAAGAAAAAAGTACTTGATACAGGTGTTATTGACATAACAGCCAAAGAAACAAAAACCATTACCTGGCCTCCAATTGTCGGGGGCATTGTTGTGCTTGGCGGGGTTGTAGTTTACATATTGGGAGGGAAAAATAGGTGAGCATCGAAGTGTCACTCTGTTTGTATTCATATCCTCTTACCTGTAACTGGTTATTGTTCTGGATAACGAGCAATGAAATAATAAGGACCAATATAAACTTGGAAAGGGAAGGGGGAAATACTGTTTTACTACAACCAGCTAAGTCTGTTGAAGGATGAGTTGCCTCCTGATCCGATTTCTAAACTTAAACTTTCTAAAAAAGTAATAGTGCTCTCTGTTTCAAAAGACTATGGCATAGATGTTAAAACCTTGTGCTACACGGTTGTGCGCTGGTAATCAATTTCAGCTTGGTGAGATCGTAGTGTTTTTATAGTTTTAGGATAGCAGGAAATGAAAAAAAAGACATCCATCCATGATATTGCGAAGCAACTGAATGTTTCCTCCACTACTGTTTCTTTTGTATTGAATGGTAAAGCTGAAGAAAACCGAATTAGTAAGGAATTACAGTACAAGGTCCTGGAATATGTAAAAAAAGTGGGTTACCAGCCAAACCAGTTAGCCAAAAGTCTTCGTACAGGGAAAAGTATGATCTTATGTATGCTGGTGGAAGATATTTCAGATCCGTTTTTTTCCAGCATTTCCAGGATCGTAGAAACAAAGGCTTTTGAACATGGATATAAAATATTCTTTGCCAGTACGGAAAATGATACAGAAAAAACAAAAGCCCTGATCAGGGTTTTCAGGGAGAGACAGGTGGATGGTTACATCATTGCGCCTCCACCGGGAATCGAGGAAGAACTGCAGGATCTTTTGCATGAAAAGGTGCCCGTGATCCAGTTCGACCGCTTTTTACCCGAAGTGAAAACTACAAATGTGATCATTGACAACCTTGGCGGTGCATATAGTGCTGTACAGCACTTGCAGGAGAATGGTTATCAGCAGATTGGATTTGTAACCCTTGAATCTAAGCAAACACAAATGCAGGACAGGCTCAATGGATATCTGAAGGCAATAAAGGAAAAGAAACAAAAGAAAGTAGTGCTTAAAGTGCCTTACAGAAATCCAAATGAGTCAACCCAGGAAAAGGTCAGGTTATTTCTGCAGGACAATCCGGCAATGGATGCTTTACTGTTTGCTACCAATTACCTGGCGATAGATGGCCTGGTTGCTATTGCCTCCTTGAAACTGAATATCCCTGGCAATATTGCTGTCGTTGGTTTTGATGATAATACACACTTCAGTTTGTTTTCTCCCCCTATAACTGCTGTTGCCCAACCTGTTCTAAAGATTGCAGAAGAAGTAGTGGTGCAACTAATGAACAAAATAAAGTCTTCAGGTAAAAATCCTCGTAAAGAAGAAAATATTCTATTGCCTACCCAATTGATTGTTAGGAAATCTTCTTTGGCCGTACCAGGTAAAAAATTAAATGCGCGCTTAGAAAATATCAAAAACGAGTCGATCTCATCATAGTTGTATTTCATTCTGTCCTGTCCGATTAGCTCCATTACATTCTATCTGGAAATATATGGATTTAAGTTTGGCAGACAGATTGAGATATGGACCGGAATGTAGAATTGTTAAAAATTAAAATAATAAGTAAATGATTGTATAACAATTCAAATAATCGATTTAGCAGATTTTGAAAAAATATTTGCTAAATCCATTTAGCTATCTATATCTTTATAGCAGAAACAAAATCACAGTACAGTTCTACATCTAACGGATTTGTATGCCAAACACTAAAATTCATATACAGTTATTTCCTATTTCTCCTTGCATAGGATCACCACAGGCATCCCTGGTGGATAATGCATTTTCTGGTAAATATGAGTCCAGCTGTTTGGCGGATCGTGCACAAATGCAGGATGGTCTGAAGAATCAATATATTAAAGCTTTTTGCGTGATCGGATCATGAGAAACCAAACTGTAAAGAAAAAAGTTTCCATTCATGACATAGCGAGGCAGTTGAATGTTTCATCTACCACTGTTTCGTTCGTCTTGAACGGAAAGGCAGAGGAGAAAAGAATCAGTGATGAAATGAAAAAAAGGATCCTGGATCATGTGGCAGAAGTAGGGTATCAACCCAACCAGGTTGCTAAGAGCTTACGTACAGGAAAGAGTAAGATCATAGGCATGCTGGTAGAGGATATTTCCGATCCTTTCTTCTCAGGCATATCACGGCAGGTAGAAGAAAGTTTATATAAACTGGGTTACAAGATATTCTTTTCCAGCACGGAAAATAATACAGAGAAGACAAAAGAGCTACTCAATGTACTCCGGGAAAGACAAGTAGATGGTTACATTATAGCGCCCCCACCTGGTATTGAATCTGAAATAGCAACCTTGATTGATGAAGGCTTACCGGTGGTATTGTTTGATCGATATTTTCCGAACCTCAACACCATCAATGTGGTTGTGGATAATTTCGGGGGTGCCAGCTTGGCAATTGAACATCTACACGCAAATGGGTATAGGAAAATATGCCTGGTAACGCTCGACTCTGAACAAAGCCAGATGAAAGATCGCTTGGCTGGCTATTGTGCCTCGGTGAAAAAGCATGGACTGCCATCTATTGTTGAGAAGATTGCTTTTCGGCAAACACAAGATGATACGGTAAAACAGATTAAAGATTTCCTGCTGGAGCATAAAGAACTGGATGCCGTGCTGTTTGCAACTAACTACCTCACCATTCCTGGGCTGGAAGCTATCATTGATTTGGAGCTTACCATACCTGGTGATATTTCAGTGGTAGGCTTTGATGATAACGATCATTTTAGCTTGTTTTCTCCTTCCATTACAGCTATAGCACAGCCTATTGAAAAACTATCGGAAAGAACAGTAAAAAAGCTGATAAGCTGCCTGAATAGAGAAAAAGGTGCATTAAAAACAGAGACTGAAGTTTTGCCTACGGCACTGATCATCAGGAGTTCATCCGTTCCCATAACACCCACAGATCAACACAAAACACCATAAAAAATCAGGAAGAGTTTTAACTAATTGAGTTTTATGTATCCTTTAGTGCGTATTTAAAAGTATGATTAATAAAGTATTCATAGGTGCAGCTATTTCCATTGCTGCAATCATTGCTGGATGTGCCGCAACCAGCAATATTGATGAAGACAATAACCTGGACTACACCGTTCAGCAGGTATCTAAAACAGCTGCGACCCTAAAAGATTACAACAACATTCCCAGAAGTATTGCACATGGCAAAACCGACTGGCGCTTTGTAAGCTACCGCGACTGGACCAGTGGTTTTTGGCCCGGCATTCTGTGGTATGCATACGAATACACCCAAGAGGAGCAGTGGAAAGCAAAAGCAGACAGCTTTTCAAGGGCACTTTTTCCACTGGTGGATTCTTCTGCGATTGACCATGATTTGGGCTTCCAGGTGTTTTGCAGCATCGGCAATGGTTACCGGCTGACCGGCAATCCTGAATACAAGAACATTCTGCTGCGTGCTGCAGATACCCTCTCCAAACTGTATAATCCAAAGGTAGGCACCATTCTTTCCTGGCCCAGGCAGGTGCCGGGTGCAGATTATCCCTTGAGGCATAATACCATCATGGATAACATGATCAACCTGGAATTGCTTTTCTGGGCATCCAAAAATGGAGGTGGCAAACACCTGTACGACATAGCGGTGAAACATGCCGAAACTACCATGAACAATCACTTCCGGCCTGATTATACGTCTTATCACGTGGTCGTGTATGATACCGCAACGGGTAAAAAGGTGAAAGGCATTACACACCAGGGCTATTCTGATTCCAGCATGTGGGCAAGGGGACAGTCATG
>NZ_JAOTIF010000043.1 GCF_025628885.1 Paraflavisolibacter caeni
GAGCGCAAAGATAGAAACCCACCCAATCCCCACCAAATCTTTTTTAAGGTTTTTTCGTGAAAATTCTGTGAAAGCAAAAAACTATTCCCCAGCCCGCCAGCAAACCAACCACCGGCCCCTACCCAGGGCTATGGCCAAAGGAGATCAAAGAAAGGCTGGAGGGCTGATGATATCGACAGGCCGCTGGCAGGGCGGGACCACAGAGACAGGACCAAAGGATACCACACAGCGGCCATGCGCAGCAACAGGGACGGCTGTCAGGAGCCCAATGAGAGCGGCAGGACCGAGCGGTGGGGGTGCCTGCCGGCTGGAGGAGCAAGGAGCAGAGGGTAAAATAATAGGGATTAGGGAGGGGGCAAAATCTGTTTCGTGCATTAAGTATACTTGAAGTATGCTTCAGGTGTGCTTCAGCTATACTTGATCTATCCTGAAGGTATGGTTGGGTGGGTTGGATAAGGGGGATCGTAGGGGGTAGGTAGATGGTAGGTACGGGGTTGATCCGGAGTAGTATAGGAGTGGTCGGGGAGGAGGTAGTTAGCATGTACGGCTAATGTTTACTATAACTCTACTATAACTCTACTATAACTTTACTATAACTTTACTGTAAGTTTTCTATAAGATTACTATAAGGGCACTGTAGTGTCTCTGGAGACCGGGGCGGAAATAGTAACATATAGCATTAAAACGGAAAAGGCTGCACCAAAAAACAATAGAAAACAGAGGTCGGAGCAAAGGAAAAAGGCAACGCCAAAAGGTATAATAGAAACCTGCTGTTGGGGGAAAGGAAAAAGGCTGCACCAAAAATGGAAAATAGAAAATGCAGAGGCGTTGGTTCATGAGTCGTTGGCTCATGAGGGGATTCATTGGGAAAGCAAAAAGACAGCCTCCCAAAAGAACAGTATAAAATTGGGTTCGGGGAGAGACTACAGGTAGAGAAGCCTGGGCAAAAAGACCTTGTTGAAAGGAGTTTCATGAAAATCGGAAATCAAATAGAAATCAAATAATGTTGCGCGACCATGCAAACCCGGGCCAGGAGAGCAAAGGGTGCGCAAAAACGAGGACTTGGGCGATGAGATAAAAGGGAAAACGCAAATGGTGCTACGCCAGGCAAAGAAAGCAAATGGCGGTTTCGTCAGTGCGGTTACTTGATTCCATATTTCGTTGAGGTAGCATTTAGCTCATTGTGTAGTATAGGATTTCAGGAAATGTATTAGAATGTATTAGTAATGTAGAAAGAATAGTTCCAATCAGAAGTTGAGTATGGGAACTCTTATATAGTATTATAATAAAAAAGCGTTTTGGGCATTCTCCCATGTTCTGGTATTTCTCATCATCCTTAAAGCATTCAATATTGGCAGCCTTACATGAAAGGACAAATAATTAAGCATTATTGGTAGCGATATCGCTACCCACCTGGAAGTATCTTACTCGAAATTTTAATCTTCAATTATGGAATTTGGGAATTTCACTCTTTTTAGAAACAATCCATCCGGAGGGACGGAGAAACCGCACTTTTGATCGGGATAAGTAAACATGGAAGCAAATTCATCTAATGAGATTTTGCCGCGGCCGACCTTGAGCATCGATGCTGTGAGCAAACGAACCATGCCTCGTAAAAAGCGATTTCCTTCTATATTATATATCAACTTATCATGATCGTGAATCCATTGACTTTTATATATCTTACAATTGAAGTTCTTGACCTGGGTGTTTGTTTTGGAGAAGGCAAAAAAGTTGGTTCCAGACTTTACAAGGGCAGCGGCTTCGTGCAAGAGTTTTTCATCAAGTGTGTAAGGGAAATAATAGGCTATTCCCTTTAAGAAAGGATTTTTATGCTGATATAATACATAATCATACTCGCGAGAGGTTGCATCGAAACGAGAGTGCGCATTTTCGGGCATAGTGTATAATCCCTTTACGACAATATCATCGGGTAAGATGGCATTCATTTTATAGACGATACGGTCGCTGAGCGATTCGGAAAAGTCGAAGTGAAAATAATTCTGGAGGGCATGAACACCTGCATCGGTGCGTGAAGAGCCCGTTAAATCTACACTTTGCCGAAGCAAGATTTTAAAGGTTTTTTCCACTTCGGCCTGTATCGTATTGGAGTTCTCCTGAATCTGGAATCCACTATATTGGGTGCCCTTATAGGCAACTTCGAGAAAGAAACGGGGCATTTAAATTTTAGTTTTCCAACAAAGATTTGAAGCGTTCCTGATAGGCATCTTCATTCAATTCAAACAATAGTGTAGCAAAGCGGTCCTTATCTGACACGAAAGGCTTAGCTTCCTTGAAGAAAAGGAACTTACCTTCCTGTGTATAGAACAACACGCTCAATTTTCTTATCTGCTCTGTAGTGTAGCATTTTTCATTGAAAGCTTTTCTAGCCTCAGCTAACATTTCCTCTCCCCTATCTTTTGCTGCCATATTTTTTCTCAATTCAAGGAAATCTTTATTGGATGCTTCTTTACAGTTTGCAGGCGTAGCCTCATTTTTAACAACTGTCGTCTGAAGGCTATCTTTATCATTATTGATTACAGTAGCTGAAACCTGGTTGTTATTAGAAGCCGGTACATCTTTTATCGCTTCATTAGACAGCTGATTATCAACCTTGGGCAATTCTGTTTTCACCAAAGCACTAGCATCAACAACATTAGGAATCACGAGGCGAATGGTATCAGTTACACCCTCCCAAGTATCAATAAAGGTCAGTCCAAAACCCTGAAAGTTGGAGCTTTCAGCATATTTCTTCACGACAGAACGTTTGAATTCGGTTTGTTCCTGTTTGGCAGGTTCACCCTGAATACTGTCTGTCTTCTGGACATTTTGCACAACAGCATCCTTTAATGTGGAAGTATCTTTAGCATCAGTGTCCCTGGAAGTAGCAGAAACCTTTAAGTTAGCAGAATCGCTTTGAGACACTGTTACCTTAGTAGCAGCAATATCCTTTGGAACTTGAGTTTCCTGTGGAACAGCAGCATCTTTTACATTGTTATTGTCAACAATTGGAGTTGTTGAAACCGGAGTATTAACAGTTGTTTTATTTATTGCAACATCTTCTTTTGCGGGAACTTCTTCGGAAGCTTTAACAATAGCTTCGTTCTTATCCTTTGGAGCTTTGTTCTTTATTTCTTCTTTTTTTGAAGGTTTTGGCTCATTGCCCTTAGCAAGTACAGGTTCCATTAATAAAGTGGAATCGTCTACGGCTCTGGCTAACAGGCGTGTAAAAAGATCACTTTTAACTGTATTACTTTCATACATTACACCGGATGTACTTGGTGTGGGATTGATCACAGCCATAGATTGGAGATCAAACAGAGCCAAACCTTCCTGAAGGTTTTTCAACAAAAAGCCGCGGTCTGCATTATTGATGGGTACAGAAAAGCGAAGTTCCTTTGCTTGATTGCCTGGCTGACCTAAATACAATACATATGTACTGTCCACCAGTTTTGGCAAAATCACATACCCTGAGGCTGTAGAACTATAGACTTTTTCACCCATTTTTACATAAAATGGCGTGCCTGCGTCGGACTGAATATAAATAAAATATACTTTTTGTGCGAACGCCATTGATCCAAAACAGAGCAAAATGACTATAAAAAGCAACTTCTTCATTGCAATCAAATGTAAGTTAAAATTATAATCCTCCATTACCATAACCATTCATCCATTTTTAAGCCACTGTTAAAGTGTAAGTATTTTAAGTTTGGCAGAAAGATGGGATGACGAATTGTTTGCAGGTAGCATCCGGTGAATACTTAGAGCTTTTTAACGTTGTAAGTGAAACACTCAGCCATTTCAAATCATCTAAATGAAGCAACAGAAATGTATTTTTACCCACTGTAAATATTATATATGAAACGATTGGTATTTTTTAGTTTTTATTGTTTAATGGCTTCGGTCCTTACAGCTCAGGAAACAAAAGCAGATTCGACAGCTATAAATGTATACAGAGCAACCGCTGTAAAAATTAATGACCTTGTCCATACCAAGTTGGATGCAAAGTTTGATTACTCAAAATCACAACTTATTGGGAAAGTATGGATCAGCCTGAAACCCCACTTTTACCCTACCGACTCGCTTTTACTGGATGCAAAAGGAATGGATATCAGGCAGATTGCTATAGTAAAAGGCGGAAAGAATGTACCGCTGAAATATAAATATGATGGTATGCAGCTCAACATCGACCTGGATAAAACTTACCGCGGTGGTGATGTTTATACCATTTATATAGATTATACAGCCAAACCTGATGAATTAAAAGTAAAAGGCAGCGCCGCTATCACCAATGCTAAAGGCCTGTATTTTATCAATCCACGCGGAGAAGAGAAAAACAAGCCTACCCAGATATGGACACAGGGTGAAACAGAGGCTACATCTGTATATGTTCCAACAATTGACAAGCCTAATCAGAAAACCACCCAGGAATTTATACTGACGGTTCCGTCTAAGTATGTGACGCTGAGCAATGGAAAATTGATAAGTCAAAAAAGCAATACAGATGGTACCAGGACTGACTATTGGAAGATGGACAAGCCGCATGCTCCTTACCTGTTTTTCATTGGTGTAGGAGATTATGCCATTGTTAAAGACAGTTATAAAGGCAAAGAAGTAAATTATTACGTAGAAAAGGAATATGCACCGGTTGCCAAAAAGATCTTTGGTAATACACCGGAAATGATGAAATTCTTTTCGAATATCACCGGCGTTGAATACCCATGGAACAAGTATTCCCAAATAGTAGGCAGAGATTATGTTAGCGGTGCGATGGAAAATACAACCGCCACATTGCACCAGGAGTCAGCACAACAGGATGCCAGGGAATTAATAGATGGCAACCATTGGGAAGATGTAATTGCACACGAGTTATTTCACCAATGGTTTGGTGACCTGGTAACCACTGAAAGCTGGAGCAATCTGACGTTGAATGAATCTTTTGCTAATTATAGTGAGTATTTGTGGAATGAATATAAATATGGTAAAGATGCCGCAGATGAACATAATTTAACTGAAATGCAAGGTTATCTGGGAAGTGGAAGTGAGAAGAAAGACCTAGTGCGCTTCCATTACCGCGATAAGGAAGATATGTTTGATGCTGTGAGTTATAATAAAGGAGGCAGGATACTCAATATGCTGCGCAATTATGTTGGAGATAGTGCATTTTTCAAAGCAATGAACCTGTACCTGACTACAAATCAGTACAAATCGGCAGAAGCCCATCAATTACGTTTGGCATTTGAAGAAATTACTGGTAAGGACCTGAACTGGTTCTGGAATCAATGGTATTTTGGTGCTGGTCATCCAAAACTGGATATTAACTACTATTACAATGAGCAATCAAAGCAAGCACAGGTTATTGTAAAGCAGACACAAGCCAGCGAAAATCCGTTTATTCTTCCTGTGGCAATTGATATTTATAGTGGAAATGATCGCGTTCGCCATAATGTGTTTGTACAAAACAGGGTAGATACTTTCAGTTTTGCTTCAGCAACAAAACCAGACCTGATCAACTTTGATGCAGAAAAAGTCTTATTAGCAGAGAAAAAGGAAAATAAGACGCTAACAGAATACCTGTATCAATACAAACATGCCCGCAATTACATGGACAGAAGGGAAGCTATTGATGCAGCGGCTAAAAACCAGGCGGATCCTAAAGCGACTGAAATTATGCTTGATGGTTTACAAGATAAGTTTCATGGTTTGCGGAGTTATGTTATCGGGAAGTTGGATTTGAAGAATAATACATTGAAAGAACGGGCTGAAAGTACGCTTGCAAGATTAGCAGAGAAAGATGAAAAGAGTACGGTACGTGCTGCGGCCATTGCCAGATTAGGAGAATATAATGTTACAAAATATAGCACCCTATTGCGAAATGCAGTAAATGATTCTTCTTACTCAGTTTCCGGGAATGCATTAAATGTATTGAGCCATATAGACAGCAAACAAGCATATGATGAGGCCAAGCGTTTGGCGCAGGGTAAGATCAAAGGTGACCTGGCTGAAGCTGTTACCAGTATTATGATCCAGGCTGGAGATGAAAGCAGTGCGAATGTAATTTTAAGCAATTTTGAAGACATGCCTTTGAGCCAGGCTAAGCTTGAAGCTGTTCAACCTTTAGCACAATACCTGGTTAAACTAAAATCTGATGAAGATTTTAAACGTGGTGTAGATGCTATTATGGAACTAAGTGATCAAATACCTGAAGCTTATAAAGGACAGATAGTGCCTTATATTGAAACCTTATTACAGAATGTACAAAAGGCAAAAACTGCTGCAGGTCAGAGTTCACAGGCAGGATATGTTGACGGGAAGTTGAAGAAGAAGGGAATGTGAGAATGATAATAGATTAGTGATCATGGATGATAGATAGTGACTGGTAGATAATAGAGGGTGGGTGATATATTGAAAATGGTGGTGTAGATGTGGACGGTAGAGGGTTGATTATTGATGATAGTGCGGGTAAAATGATGTAATAAAAAGAAGGGCTTCCTGGATGGAAAGCCCTTCTTTTTATTAGTGATGGGTTGTAAGTTGATTTTTTATCAGGATTTTTACCAGCCGCCGCTGGCTCCACCACCACCACCGCCGCCGCCGCCGAAACCCCCAAAACCTCCTCCTCCGCCACCACCGGACCAACCTCCTCCACCGCCAGACCAGCCACCGCCGCCGAAGCTGCCAGGGAAAATAACAGGGCCACCAAAGCGCCTATAACCACGGCGTGACATAAAGCCTCCTCCTCTATTTCCACCACCAAACATGCCCATAATTACCATCAAAATGATAAAAGCCAAGATGATCTTACCGAAGCTTATACCTCCTCCGCTCCCTTTCCTTTTACCATACCCTTCGGGCGCCTGGTATTCACCAGCAGCAGCTTTCATGATGGAAGTTGTTGCTGCGTCAAAAGCACGATAATAGTTTTCATTACGGAAGTTGGGTGCTATATCGCTTTCAATGATCTGTCTTGCGGTGATATCAGGAACGGCGCCTTCCAATCCGTAGCCAGTTTCTATGCGGATCTTTTTATCTTTCATGGCTACTAGTATCACCGCGCCATTATCTTTTTCTTTTCCACCCACTCCCCATTGCCGCAAAATCTGAAGTGCAACATCTTCTATAGGATAATCCTGAAGTGTTTCAATAGTAACTACTGCAATTTGCGTGGAAGTACTGTCATCATAAGCTACGAGCTTCTGCTCTAAAGACTGCTCCTGTTCCGGGGTTAAGATATTGGCAAAATCATTAACCAATCGAGGCGGAGTTGGCCTTGGTGGAATCACTTTATCAATCTGAGCCTGGGCACAGATTGAAATGACCATAAAAAAAGCGATAAATATTTTTTTCATTCAGGTATGTAGATCTGCATCAAGTGTGAATGGAGAATTAAGCGTTTGTCTTTATTTGCCAAAGATGATTTCATCTGGCAATTCGTTTTTGTCTGTGTCCCGATCGTAGGGGAAATGTTGGTGCAAAGCTTCACCAATATCTTGGATGGATAGTATAATGCCATCTGCCAGGTGCTCCTGCTTGAAGTGGACCAGCATTTTATTTACTTCCTCCTCCCAGTATTTTTGTCCTACTTTCTGATGAATGCCCTCATCGCCATAAACTGCGACCTGCCGGTCTTTTACAGCAACATATACCAGGGAGGCATTGCGCGCCATAGTCTTTTCCATGCCTAATTGAAAGAAAATCTCTTTTGCCCGGTCCAATGCATCCACAAAGCGACAACGAGATTCAATAAAAAGCCGAACCTCGCCACTGGTGCGCTGTTCGGCCTTACGGATGGCATCCAAGATACTTTCTTTCTCTTCAGGAGTAAAGAAGTCTTTTTCGTTTTGCCAGGGAAATAATTTCACTTTTTATCGGGTTGTATCAAAGTTTACTGATGGTCTGTTCCCTCCAAAGTCAACTTTGGGAGCGTTTTGCGATCCTTGATCTGCTGTAAAGCCTTCCCTGGGCCTAAATCCCATGACACCAGCAAAAATAACGGTTGGGAAAACGCGTACCTTGGTGTTATAGGTCCGTACGGCATCATTGAAATCATTACGAGCTACAGCTATACGGTTTTCAGTACCTTCCAATTGTGTTTGCAGGCCTCTGAAGGCATCGTTAGCTCTCAAGTTAGGATAACGCTCAACAGTTACCAATAATCGGCTTAATGCACCAGATAATTGATTTTGTGCTTCCTGGAATTTTTGAATATTCTCATTGGTCAGGTTGTCCGGAGTTACCTGAACAGATGTAGCCTTTGCTCTCGCATTGATCACATCAGTCAGTGTACCACGCTCAAAATTAGCTTCACCTTTTACCGTATTTACAAGGTTAGGAATCAGGTCTGCCCTGCGCTGATATTGCGATTGAACATAGTTCCATGATTTCTTTACTGTTTCATCTTCCTTAACAAGGTTATTGTACCCGCTACATCCCCAAAACAACAAGATCACCAATAAACCAAGGATAATAAATGTTGTTAACGAACGTCCTTTCATTTGAAGTGGTTTAGTTTAAATAAAATTAGGATGAAAGTTTTGCTTTTTATAACTCAACTATTATACCATGGCGTTTTTTTATGTAAAAGGCGACAATTTGCCATAAAAGGAAAATGAAGAAAATGCAAATGTACGTGACTGTTATACCTTGGGCTGGCCTGACTCCAGGCTAGCCCCTAAAGGAGCACATCAATGCAGCAAAGCCCAGGAGTTAAAATTAAAAATCCCTTGTTAATCGATTAACAAGGGATTTTTATTATTTGGGAAGTATACTATCATTTAATTGCCGCGATTCCGGGTAATTCTTTTCCTTCGAAGTATTCGAGCATGGCGCCACCACCAGTTGATACGTAGCTTACTTTATCAGCAAAGCCAAACTTGTTTACTGCGGCAACGCTATCACCGCCACCTACTAATGAGAAGGAACCCTTTTCAGTTGCTTCTACAACAGCATGTGCAATTGCTTTAGTCCCATGCTGGAACTTTTCCATTTCGAATACTCCCATTGGACCATTCCATAAGATGGTCTTAGAGTTTTTAATAATCTTAGTAAATTGCTCGCAAGCCTGAGGGCCAATATCCAGCCCCATCCAACCATCAGGAATTGTATTACTTAATGAAGAAGAAACAGTTGCATCGTTTGAAAATTGATCTGCTATGATTGAATCCATGGGCAGATGAATCATAACGCCTTTAGCTTCCGCTTTCTGTATTAATTCACGCGCAGTATCCAAGCGGTCTTCTTCACAAAGTGATTTACCGATATGACCTCCCAAAGCTTTGAAGAATGTATAAGCCATACCACCACCGATGATAATATCAGTAGCTTTTTCCAGTAAGTTTTCAATAATCAAAATCTTATCTGAAACCTTTGCACCACCGATGATTGCTGTAAATGGCTTCTCGGAACTATTAATAACCTTTTCAGCGCTGCTTACTTCACCTTCCATCAGTAAACCGAACATACGAGCTTCGGGAGCAAAGAACTTAGCAATAACAGCTGTAGAAGCATGTGCGCGGTGAGCAGTACCAAATGCATCATTGACATAAACATCGCCAAGTTTAGCTAATTTTTCGGCAAAGGCTTCGTCACCTTTTTCTTCCTGCTTGTAAAAACGAAGGTTTTCCAACAACAATACTTCACCGTTTTTTAAGTTTTGGGCTTTCTGAACAGCATCATTGCCGATGCAATCATCGGCAAATTGCACATTAGTGCCCAGCAATTCACTCAAATGAGTCACCAAGTGCTTCAGAGAGTATTTTTCAGTTGGACCTTCTTTTGGACGGCCGAAGTGAGACATTAAAATAACACTGCCACCATCGTTTAATATCTTTTTAATTGTAGGCACTGCAGCCCTGATGCGGGTGTCATCAGTAATGTTGTAGTCTTTATCCAAGGGAACGTTAAAGTCCACCCGGATCAATGCTTTTTTCCCGTTAAAGTTGAACTGTTGAAATTTGCTCATAATAAGTTGATTTCGATTAACCCGAATATATTATCCAATAATGCTTAACTGTATGCCATACACACAATCTGTAAAACGCTCCCAAGCTCAACAGTTAGAATTTTTATCCTTAACAATTTACAAATTAAGGATCTAAATTTACGATAATAAAGAAGCATAAAAAAAGCGGCACCTACTTGTGCCGCTTTCGAATTATTATTTTTTAATCAGCTTAGCAAAGTATTTAACTGTGCGCACTAATTGAGATACATAGCTCATTTCATTATCGTACCAGCTTACGGTTTTTACCAATTGAGTATCGCCAACTGACAATACTTTAGTTTGGGTAGCATCAAACAGAGAACCATATTCCATACCTACGATATCACTACTTACGATTTCATCTTCAGTATAGCCATAGCTTTCGTTTGCAGCGTTTTTCATTGCTGCATTGATCTCTTCAACCGTAACTTTTTTGCCTAATACAGTTACTAATTCAGTTAAAGAGCCGGTCAGCGTTGGAACGCGTTGAGCTGTACCATCCAATTTACCTTTCAGGCTTGGCAGAACAAGACCGATAGCTTTAGCGGCACCAGTGCTGTTAGGCACGATGTTTTGAGCAGCTGCACGTGCACGACGCAGGTCACCTTTCGGATGCGGAGCATCTTGAGTATTTTGGTCGTTTGTATATGCATGGATAGTGGTCATCAAACCAGAAAGGATTCCATAAGTATCATCCAAAACTTTAGCCATTGGGGCCAAGCAGTTAGTAGTACAAGAAGCACAACTAATCACAGTTTCTGAACCATCTAAAAGATCATGGTTTACATTGTAAACGATTGTTTTTAAATCGCCGGTGGCGGGAGCCGAAATAACTACTTTTTTTGCACCAGCTTGCAAGTGAGCTTCAGCTTTTGCTTTATCTGTGAAGAAACCTGTACATTCTAAAACAACATCCACATCATGCTGTCCCCAAGGAATATCTGCAGGATTTTTTTGAGCGTAGATCTTAACTTCATTTCCTTTCACCACAATTGCATTTTCAGTTGCTCTTACGTCAACATTGAAGCGGCCTTGAGCCGTATCGTACTTTAAAAGGTGGGCTAATACTTTCGGACTGGTAAGGTCGTTTATAGCAACGACTTCGATACCTTCCATGTTAAAAATCTGACGGTAAACTAAACGGCCGATACGTCCGAAACCGTTAATTGCGACTTTTACTGAGCTCATGTTTTAAAAAGTTTAAATTTATAATGCGTCGCGAAGTTACAATAATGCAAAATATTTTCAGACAAGAGAAAAATCAGTAATAAAAAAGGCGTAAGTCAGGCATAAGATGAGTTTTTTATAATTAATTATGAGATTTCTCATCAATAATGGAATCTCTGAACTCCTAGTTTGCACATTTGATGAATTGTAAAATGATTATTATATAACATTAGACTTTATTTATCACAGTTAAGAATATTTGCTTTCATTGAATTCTTAACTGGAAAATCACAATCAATGAAATATTAACCTCATCAATAAGTTCACTTAAAATACCCAAACTATTTTCTCATGATTTAAATATTCGATTACACATGGGAGGTGAAGCACATTGGCTAAGCATAAACAGGTATTGCCAATTATTGCGGATGAAGGAATTCGGTAAAATGAATGTAGTTAGTAAAAACAGAAGAGCCGCTGTTAACAGCGGCTCTATAATTTGTTGTAAGAAATGTTCGTGTACCGCGTACGGGATTCGAACCCGTATCACCACCGTGAAAGGGTGGTGTCCTAGCCCTTAGACGAACGCGGCGTCAAAAAAATATTTAATAAAAAACCCCATCAAGTTGAAACTAGCTGGGGCAATGTTTCGTACCGCGTACGGGATTCGAACCCGTATCACCACCGTGAAAGGGTGGTGTCCTAGCCCTTAGACGAACGCGGCATTTTCGTTTGGGAGTGCAAAGATAGGCGGCTTTCGTAAACTTCCAAACTTTTTTCTAAATAAATTATATAGAGGTATTAAAAGCCTTGTTGTTCAACTAGGAACGACAAAAATAAATGGTCCATGAATTTTAAGTTGAGACAGAAAGAAGATAGAGTTGTTGGGTGTCTATCAATAAAGAGGGCCCCCTGAAAAGGAAGCCCGTAGTTATCGCAAGCAAAATAATTAGTTTTTCGCTATATCGAATTTTCTGAAGATGTTTTTTACTGAATTCTGAATTTCTTTGGAAGTCATGTGCCTACTTTTTAATTCAGAAGTAGACCATCCCTGCCAAACAGTTTTTTCTGTTCTTGAGTCAATCATTGAGATAGTAATGGTTCCTTCTCTCACTTCGTAAGATTCATTATCATATCCTAAGAACTGAGAAGGATAATATATGCGGCCCCAACGTCTTGTGTATGGATTAAAGAAAAACCGGCTATAGGGTTGGGTATAAACTGGATTAGTTTGTTCTTTTAAATTTTTCTCTACTAAAGCATCATAACTTATCAGAACGTCCGGTTTGTTCTTTACTTCTTTCCAGCCTTGTTTTGTTAATTCTGAATTTACGTACTTTTTTAAATTCTGTTCTGTTAAATCTGAAACTTTTTTGTCCTTTTCGTCTTTGGACTCAGTTGTTTCAATCCAGGCAAAAGTTTTATAGTTTTTAAAGTTTACAGTTTCATCTTTTTCTATATGAGCATTACCTGCGCAACCTGTAAAAAAGAACCCAATCAACAGAAGCATTCCGAAAAAGGTCACTTTTTTCATAATTCCTCCAAATTGTTTTTATACGATATAAAGACGTATAAAAACATATTTTCATTTTAAAGGAATTGTGAAAAAAGAGAATACAAAATGTGAAATTATAATTAAAGGAGCTTACAATGCCCAATTATCAGGTTAAACCAATTTCGTAATGTTTAGGAGGTATTTCTACATCCAAAAAGCCTTTTTTTATCAAACGTTCTTTAAAATCCTGTTGCACGTTATATTCCCCATGAACCAAAAACAGTTTTTTCACCTGTTGAGGATCCTGACAGGCAAGCCATTGACACAGGTCTTCATAATCACCATGAGCACTCATATTTTTGATCAGGCCAATTTCTGCATGTACTTCGTGCGGGATGCCAAATATGCTGACCTCCTTATCTCCATTCAGCAAACGCCCTCCTAAAGAGTTAGGTTCGCAGTATCCTGTCATTAGAATAGTATTGCGAGAGTTTTCTATATTATTGCTAATGTGGTGTTTTACTCTGCCTGCTTCAGCCATACCACTTGCAGAAATAATGACACATGGATCCCGGTAATAATTGAGCAGTTTTGAATCCTTTGCTGATTCGATACAGTGTAACCTTGGAAAACTGAATGGATCCTGGTCTTCCAGCAAAACTTTCTGTATCGTTTTATTATAATATTGGGGATATCGTTTAATCAATTGAGTTGCTGTTATACTCAATGGACTATCCAGGAAATACGAAATTTGTGGTAACCTGTTACTAAGATCGAGGTTATTGAGCGCATATAATATTTCCTGGGTGCGACCTACACTAAAGGCAGGCATAATGAGCTTACCTTTTTTCTGAATGCAGGTTTTCTCAATCCAGTGTAGCAATAGTTCTAAGGCAGAAGTAATACTCTCATGTAGAGAGTTGCCGTAAGTAGACTCCATAATAATGTAATCTGACTGGGGAAAGATTTCCGGTGACCGCAAAATAATATCGCGATAACGCCCAACATCTCCACTAAATGTTAATTGATGTCGCTGACCATTTTCACCATATCTTACATGTACACATGCACTACCGATAATGTGCCCGGCATCCGTAAACATGGCTTCTACCCCATCCATTACACTAAACCACTGACCATAGTCCCTTGCTTCAAAATGAGAAAAAGAGTTAAAAGCATCTTCTTTGGTATATAAGGGCTGAATCAATGGTTCACCCTGTGCTCGACGCTTTTTATTTGCATATAATAAATCACTTTCCTGTATCTCGGCTGAGTCTTCCAATAAAACAGAAGCCAGATCTTTTGTAGCAGGTGTACAGTAAATAGGCCCTCTAAATCCGTCTTTAACGAGTTTAGGAATGAGCCCGCTATGATCTATATGTGCATGGGAAAGAATGAGCACATCAACATCGACAGGGTCAAAACCGAAATCGCGGTTCCAAACATCTGTTTCACGTCCCATTCCCTGGAACATTCCACAATCAAAAAGTATGCTTTTTCCATTCTTAAACTGCAAGAGGTGTTTGGATCCGGTTACTGTTCTGGCAGCGCCGTGAAAAGAAATGATTCCACCATTTAAAGGTCCATGCCTGACCTCATTTTCTAAAGGGGAATTACTTTTTTTGCTATAGTTTGTAGGTCTATTCATATAAGGAGCATATTAATAGTTATTCTATGCAATACACATACCTCAAATAGACATCAAAACATGAATGACTAACCAACGTTAACTGAATAGAGGATTCAATGCAGCAAACCCCTATGCGTTATTCCTCTGAGGGAGGCAAAATTGCTTTGGGAGTCCAGTTTTCGAGAAAAGATTTCACTTTATCAAAATCATAGCCATTCCCCTTTTCCAGTAAAGATGAATCCTGGGTGTGGAGGCGAAACCCATTTTCATCCAGGATCACAAAAACAGGGAAGCCAAAGCGCTGCGGGTTGCCTAACTTTTTCAAATATTCTAAATTCTTGTTTTCCTTGCTGTAATTTAAATGATATACAACGTAATTATTGCTGATCGTACGTTTTAATGTAGAATCCAGTTGTACAAAACTGTTGAATTTATAGCACCAGATACACCAATTTCCTCCCACCTGCAACAGCACATGTTTCTTTTCAAGTTTTGCCTTTGTGAGCAACACAGGAATATCTTTCTCTACAGAGGCATACGGATTGTATAATTGCCTAGTGGTATCATTAGCAAAACAAGAAAAAGATACCATTAAAGCCAGAATAAAAAGCAACTTTATTTTCATAGGAATCATTTTTGAATGTAAACATCTACAAAGTTTTTCAAATAGAGCTGATTAAAAAAGAATATAATAAATCATGACATTTTTTTATTTTTAAACAAATTAGTAAAAATACCTATAAAGGCACCGCCAAAATACTTTTAAAGCTAGTATATATCCGATTACTTTATATAATAACAGCTTAGCCAATGACGTCTGAGTTTTTCATTAATATTGACCAGGAAAGATTACAGAAGGCTTTAGAAGCATCAGAAATTGGCATTTGGGAATTTAATCCGATTACAAAAGCAATTATTTGGTCAAAGAAATGCTATGATCTTTTTGGATTTGATACAGGGCAATTAATTGATTTAGATTCGTTTATTTCAGGTCTTCACCCCGATGACAAGGAACGTGCGGTGCAGATGCTTGATGATGCTCTTCATCAAGTTAATGGAGGCCACATCAATATGGAATATCGGATCGTCAATGCCCGGAACAAACTCATATATTGGGTGAGGGCTACTGGAAAGGCTTATTTTAATGAAAATGGGCAAGCTAACCGGCTTATTGGGATATTAACTGATATAACTCAAGAAAAAGGAATACAAGCAAGAGCAAATGAAAAAGAGCGTTTGATGAAAGATATTTCAGACTCAGCGCCGGTTGCCTTGTGGATCACAGATGAAAATGGCCAGTGTTTTTTCAAAAACAAAACCTGGCATGACTGGACCGGGCTTTCCGATGGTGAATTGCTTGGATATGGATGGATGGATGCAATGTTTCCTGATGAAAAAGTTCTCTTACTAAAGAATTTGCAAAACGCCATTGCGACCCAATCCTTTTTTACTGCAGATTTTCATTTAGTTCATAAAAATGGGAATATTCGCTGGTGTCTCGCCAATGGTCGCCCCAGATATACAGAAGATGGAAAGTTTATTGGGCTCGCAGGATCCTGTGTTGATATAACAGAGTTAAAAAATACGGAAGAAAAACTTCGTTATAGAACAGCTCTTTTTGAAGCCCAAAATGAAGCTACAGCGGATGGCATTTTAATAGTAGATGCAAAGGGTAAAATGCTTTCTTACAACAACAGGTTTGTTGAAATATGGAATATGCCCAAAGAAATTACTGCAGCAAAAGATGATTATGCAGCACTGGAATATGCAATGCAACAGCTGGAAGAGCCAGATGCATTTATTAATAAAGTTAAACACCTATATGAGCATCCTTATACCATAGTTGAAGATGAGCTTTATCTAAAAAATGGGAAAGTCATACAGCGCCATGGAAGACCTGTGACAGGAATGGATGGGAAAAACTATGGCTGGGTATGGTACTTCAGAGACATTACACAAGTAAAAAATGAAGAACGAATTCTTCATTTTAAAACAGCGCTGCTAGAAGCACAGCAAGAAGCGAGTCCGGATGGCATTTTAATCACAGACGGCAAAGGTAAAATCATTATGAGCAATAGCCGGTTCGCTGAATTGTGGAATATCCCCAAATATATTATTGAAGAAAAAGACGATGAAGCATCTTTATTATATGGAATGAATCAGACTGTAAACCCTGAAAGGGAAATTGAAAAAGTAAAGGAGGTATATATAAATCCTAATAGAATAGTTGAAGACGAGATTCATTTCAAATCTGGAAAAATATTAGAGCGCAGGGCCAGACCCATTATCGATAATAACAATACCTATTATGGCTGGGCATGGTATTTCAGGGATATAACCAAGCAAAGAATGGTAGAACAAACGCTGGAGCAAAGAGTAACCGAAAGAACCCAAGAACTGGAGGCCGCAAATACAAGCCTGGAGCGTTCCAACAGAGAACTAGAGCAGTTTGCTTATATAGCCAGCCACGACCTGCAGGAGCCATTAAGAAAGATCCGCACATATATTGACATGATGAACCTGGACCTGGAAAGGGATCATGTAGAAAAAGCAAAACAGTATATTCAAAAAATTAACCAGTCGTCAGCCAGGATGAACGATTTAATTAAAGACTTGCTGAATTTTTCACGATTAAACTTATCTCATAGCGACACATTTGAGAAAACCGACTTGAATACTGTATTAAAATATATCCTGGAAGACCTGGAACTAATTATTGTACAAAAAAGGGCATTAGTGCAAAGTGAATGCCTGCCTGTTATTAATGCCATCCCATTACAAATGAGCCAACTCTTTTATAACCTGTTGAATAATTCCCTGAAATTTTCAAAGAAAGACGTTATTCCTAAAATTGAAATCCGTTCAAAGTTATTATCCAAAGATGAAAAAGCTAAACTACCCCATATAGACGCAAGACGCAATATTTACGAGATTACTTTTAAAGACAATGGTATTGGCTTTAGCCCAGAATATGCCGAGCAGATCTTCACTATATTTCAACGATTACATTCCCGTTCGTCTTATGAAGGAACAGGAATTGGTTTGGCATTGTGCAAAAAAATAGCCCTGAATCATCAGGGCGATATTTTTGCAGTATCTGAAGAAGGTATGGGAGCAGAGTTTCATGTGCTACTGCCCGAGTAATTAAAGGACCTCGATTTGATTTCGAAGCAGGTCTTCGAATTCGTCGCGCTTCCTGATCAGGAGAGCCTCACCATCTTTAACCAATACTTCAGCGGGTTTCAGGCGGGAATTGAAATTGGATGACATTTCAAAGCCGTATGCGCCAGCATTGTAAAAAACAAGGTAATCTCCTTCACGCACTTCACTAATCTTTCTATCCCAGGCAAATGTGTCTGTCTCACAAATATGGCCGACCACGGTATAAATGCGGGGATTTCCAAATGGGTTGGAAATATTTTCTATGCGGTGATAAGCCTCATAAAACATTGGGCGGATCAGATGATTGAAACCACTGTTGACGCCAACAAATACAGTAGCAGTAGTTTGTTTAATCACATTGGCTTTAACAATGAAGTAGCCTGCCTCGCTGACCAGAAACTTGCCAGGTTCGAACCAAACTTCAAATCTCCGGCCGGTTTCTTTTTCATATTTTTTAAAAGCATCACACACCCTTGCTCCAAGCTCAGCCACGTCAGTGCTCACATCGTCTTCATGATAGGGCACTTTAAAACCGCTGCCCAAATCCACAAAGGCGAGGTCAGGGAAGTGTTCTGCTATTTCAAACATAATCTCCAAACCTTGCAGGAACACATTTATATCCTTTATGTCGCTACCGGTATGCATATGCACACCTTTTACATTCAAGCCTGTGCTTTTAACAATACGCTCGATATGACGCATTTGGTGAATGGAAATGCCGAACTTACTATCGACATGGCCGGTAGAAATTTTATAATTGCCTCCCCCCATAATGTGAGGATTGAAGCGTATACAAATGGGGTAACTACCGCCGTACTTGTTGCCAAATTGTTCGAGAATCGAAATATTGTCGATGTTGAGATTTACACCTAAGTCTTTACCAGCTTCGATTTCGGTAAAGTCCACGCAGTTTGGAGTAAAGAGTATCCTTTCGGGAGTAAAGCCTGCTTTCAAAGCGAGATTCACCTCATGGATGCTCACACAATCAATGTTTGCGCCTAATTGTTCCATATACTTGAGGATGTTGATGTTTGTCAACGCCTTACAAGCATAAAAGAACCTGGAATTGCAATTTTCAAAGGCTTTTTGCAACGTTTCGTATTGCTCTTTTATCTTTTCGGCATGATACACGTATAGGGGTGTACCAAATCGGTTTGCTAATTCAACTAATTGTGTATGAGAAAGTGTCATAGTCTGAATTATTCTTTATTATCTGTTTCGTGTTCGCCATTCTCCTCATGAGTATCTTCATCGGAATCAATATTTTGATCCGGATTATCTTCAACGGGTGTTCCCTGATCTTCAGTTGCCAAATAGAGCCTCGCACCTTCAACATCCTCATTATCAATTAATTCACCAACATCAGAAACGGCAAGTGTTTCGCCTTGTTCAAACTCAGTATGATGAACAGGAGTAGGCTCTACTATTTGTTCTGGTAAAACTTCCTTGATTTTTGGCAAATCTTCGGGAGAATTGATGCCAAAATAATCCATAAATGTTTTGGAAGTTTCATATACCAAAGGATGTCCCGGCAGTTGCTCGTTCCGGCCGGTAATGACGATCAGCTCTTTTTCCAGCAGTTTTTGAATGGTATAATCTGCACTAACGCCCCTGATAATTTCTATCTCACCTTTAGTTACAGGCTGTTTATAAGCGATAATGGCCAGTGTTTCCAAGGCTGCAGCAGAAAGTCGTTTCAGGAATTTTTCTCCATTGAGTTGAGCAACAGTTTTGTGGTAATCCTTTTTGGTCAGGAACTGCCACCCTCCCCCGCTTTCTCGAACTTCAAATGGATAAAATTCTGCACTGTATTTTTCTATAATCCCATGAAGTGCAGTACTAACCTGTTCTTCAGACATCTTATCGCCTTCGTCTTCGAATTCAAAAGCGCTATTTAACAAGTCCTGCATTTCCGGAATTGTCAAAGGCTTGTCCGAAGCAAAGATTAGGGCTTCTATGTGAGGAATCAGGCTTGAAAGTTCCATATTAATAGATGATAGATGGTCAATGACAGATGACAGAGATGGATGGTTATAGAATTATCTGTCATCTGTCATCCAACATCTTATCCTTGCAATGCTGCAGCACCGCTCACGATTTCCGTTAATTCGGTTGTGATGGCAGCCTGGCGAGCACGGTTGTAAGAAATTCTAAGGTTCCGAAGCAATTCATTTGCGTTTTCGCTTGCTTTATCCATTGCAGTCATCCGGGCACCGTGTTCAGAAGCGTGTGCATCCAATACCGCCTTAAATAACTGTGTATTCAGGATTTTAGGCATCAATTCGGCGATCAGTTCTTCCTTATTCGGATCGAAAATGAAATCTGATTTAGTAGTACCTGCTACTTTTTTCACCTTAGGGATAGGCAGGAATCTTTCAACTACAAAACGTTGTGTAGCAGCATTTTTAAATTCACTGTATATAATTTCAACTACATCGAATTGTTTTTGTTCAAAAGCTCTCATTGCAGTCTGAGCTACCACTTGTACGTTTTCAAAAGACAGATTATGGAAAATATCCCTATGAGTTGCATCCGCATTATAATTATTTTTTGCAAAGTGCTCATAGCCTTTTTTCCCTAAGCTCCAAATCTCCACGTTTCCTTTAGCATATTGAGCGCTGTATTGTTCACGGATCGTCTGCTTTGCTAGTTTGATCACGTTTGCATTATAAGCGCCGGCTAGACCACGGTCGCTGGTAATTACGATCAAAAGAACTCTTTCAACAGGACGCTCTACAGCCAGTGCCATTCCGCTCTCTCCTTCTGTATTGCTCACGATGTTACTCAGCATTTCCTGAAGTTTACGTGCATAAGGACGCATCTGAATTATGGCATCCTGTGCGCGACGCAATTTTGCCGCACTTACCATTTTCATTGCTTTAGTAATTTGCTGTGTGCTTTGTACGGATTTGATCCTGTTGCGAACTTCTTTTAACTGACCAGCCATGGATAGTTATTATTTACAATTTTTGAATATACAATGGTCTCCCTCAACTTTTCCTAACTTTACCAGATTCAATTATTAAAACAATCTTACAAGGGGCCATTTGGGGCGCAAAGGTACAAATACAGGATGAGATTTTTGTTTAGAATTTAGATCAGCTCTCCATCTTATTATATTTATAATTTTCATTAACATATTAATAAGTTATCGATTGGTATATCATGATGAAATGTGCCCAGTTGAAAAGGTTAGAGTTATTGACAATATTATTATATACACAAAAATACACATATCTAAAAAGGAAATATTTATACTCCCCCGCCTATCAAAACATCACTTTTTCTTGAAATTTTTCCAAATCCGTAAGTCGTTTTTCCCGATCCGGCACTCATGGACCACAGCACAGCTGTTCCTTTGCGAAAACTTTCAGTAATGAGAAAAATATGCTTTTTGTCTCTATTAGTATGCACAGGTGTATTTTCTGCCAATGCCCAGGAAACAGCATTTGTGGGTAATGACATAGAAATGAATATTGCATTTGAAAAGACTGGTATTATTAAAGGCCGTATTACAACAACAGATGGAAAGCCAGCAGAAATGGTAAACATTAACCTTAAGAATTCTGGCAAAAACACTATGACCGACAAAAACGGCTTTTTTATATTAAAAAACATTAAGGAGGGTTCTCATACTTTAATTGTTTCGATGATCGGCCTGGAAACACAGGAAAAACAAGTTTTTGTAAAATCTGCTGAGACCACAACAATAGATATATCACTTACTGAAAACCAGCAACAGCTTTCGGAAATTATAATAACATCCACCAAGGGATTGAATAACAAACCCGTAGCTATTGGCAAAATCGCTATCGATCCCATGGATCTACCTCAAGGCATTAGCATTATTGGTCAAGGATTGATCAATGATCAACAGGCGCAACGCCTCAGTGATGTGATCAAGAATGTAAACGGCGTATACCTGGGGACAAGCAGAGGAAGTGTTCAGGAAAGTTTTTACGCTCGAGGCTACAGCTTTTCCAATAGCAATTTATTTAAAAACGGTGCGAGGATCAATCCAGGTGTAATGCCGGAAATGGGCGCTCTGGAAAGAGTTGAAGTATTGAAAGGTAGTGCCGCCATTTTGTTTGGACAAGTAGCTCCGGGCGGTATTGTAAATATGATCACCAAACAACCAAAGTTCCAGTTTGGAGGTGAAATTGCAATGCGTGCAGGTAGTTATGATTTATACAAGCCGTCTTTTGACATTTACGGACCGATTAATTCCACTATTGCATACCGTGTAAATGGTTCCTATGAAAGCTCACAGAGCTTTCGTGATCATGTTGGTTCTGAGCGATATTATGTAAATCCATCATTCTTGTTCAAATTGAGCAACCGTACAGAAATTGTTGTGGAAGGCGATTATTTGAAACATGAATTCACACCAGACTTTGGAATCGGATCATTAGACAATACTAAGATCCCGGATGTGCCACGTTCCAGATTTCTAGGAGCAGCCTGGTCGTATAACACCACGCAACAGGCGACAACAACAACTTCTTTAAAGCACAGGTTTAACGATGTATGGTCACTGAATGCTTTTGCTTCTTACCAATTATATAAAAGGGATTACTATTCTACAGAAAGGATACAAGCAAATGCAGCCGGACAATGGGCAAGACCTTTAGGCAGGATCAATACAGATGAAGATTATTATGTAGGCCAAGTTGATTTAAACGGAAAGTTCAAAACAAAATCCATTGAGCATAACTTATTAGCTGGCGCCGACGCAGACAGGTACTATACAACTACTTATGGGTTTAACCAGCCTGCAACATATGATACGATCAATATTCTTGATCTGAGTAAATACCAACAGCGTACAGATATGCCTGATGCACAAAAAACAAGGGTTAGTCATACTCCAATTAATCGTTTTGGAGTTTATGTTCAGGATTTAATTAAACTTTCTTCCAAGTTCAATATCCTGGCAGGTGTTCGCTGGACTCATTTAGAAACGATACGTCCTGATACTACTATTTATGCAACGAAGGTAAAAATGGCAGGTCAGACAAAAATTGAAAATGCATTTTCTCCACGATTTGGTTTGGTCTATAAACCACTTCCAACGACCTCTGTTTTTGTAAGCTATTCGAATTCTTTCCAGACCAATACAGGAATCGATATATACAATCAGCCTCTTCCAGCTTCTGTCATCGATCAGTATGAAGTTGGTGTAAAGAATGATTTTTTCAAAGGTTTATTGTCTGCCAACTTAACAGTTTACCGAATTGTCAATAGCAATTTAGCGCAGATGGCTCCCATGTATAATGGTAGAGAGAATAGCAACTCTTCCATCAAGGTTTTAGCAGGAGAAACTACAAGCGATGGCGTAGAATTGGATATCGCCAGCCATCCTATTTCAGGACTCTCTGTTATTGCTGGATATAGTTATAATTACATGCGTTTTACTAATACATCCGGAGAAAAAGGTAGTAATATTGAAGGTGAAAGATTAGTCAATACACCTGCTCACACTGCGAATACAAGCATTTTCTATACATTCAGCAGTACCAAACTCAAAGGCATTAAAATCGGTGCAACAGCTAATTATACAGGTGACCGCTTTGGTGGATGGAATAACACAGTATTACAAGCGCAAAATTATTCCAGACTGATCCCTGTAGAAGGATTTACAACTGTAGATGTTAGTGCTGGTTACACTTACAAGAAAGTGTCACTCCTGGCAAAAGTTTCGAACCTAACTAACACGTTCAACTACTATGTTCATGAAAACTATAGCATCAACCCCATACCTCCAAGACAGTTTATAGCAACCGTTGCCTATAAATTATAAGAATACAAAATTCACTTCGAGGCAGATCATAAAACGGTCTGCCTCTTTTTTTCAAATAACCGGAAATTTAAACTAAAGAAGTTTACATGAAAGTCTTCTTCCGTCGAATCCATTTGTATTTAAGTTTAGCAGCGGGTCTTGTTATTTTAATAGCCTGCCTTACAGGTGCGATCCTTGTTTTTCAAAAAGAAGCAGAACAGACATTTCATCACGACAGGTATTTTATTCAGCCATCAGGCCAAAGGCTTGCTTTGGAGCAAATCGTTGAAGGTGTCAAGAAGCAAAACCCTCAATCTAAGATTAACGGCATCAAGGTCTATAGTGATCCGGAAAGAAGCATTGAAGTCAGTATAGGCTTGGGTGAAAAGGGAAAACAGGGAAAAGATGATCATAAAGGTTCAATAGCCAACCAGGAGACAGGAAACAAAGAGAAGCCGCCTAGCAAAAACGAAAGTGAGCAAGGGCATAAAGCAGGCGCAAAGCGTGCTGAAGGCAGAGGGCCAGGATTGATAGTATTTGTAAATCCATATACAGGCAAAGTACTGGAGACCTACAATAACCGCGAATCATTTTTCTTCACCGTGATGTCACTGCATCGCTGGTTACTTGGTGGTAACGATAGCATCGGCAAGTACATCATGGGAATATCCACCTTTATTTTCCTGTTTATCCTTATTACAGGCATTATTCTATGGTGGCCCAGAACAAGGAAGATTTTGGTGCAGCGATTAAAAATAAAATCCAATGCAGGATGGAAACGAATTAACCATGATTTACACCTGTTACTTGGCTTTTACAGCTCTATTTTCCTCTTCATTTTTGCATTTACGGCCATGGCCTGGTCATTTGAATGGTTCAATAATGGGATTTATAAGGTAACCAACTCTCCCATCAAATCTCCCGAGCCACCAAAGTCGATTTATCAGAATAACGTAAAACGCATAGGCTTCGATGCTGTTTACCAGGCGGCCCAGACAGTTTATCGTAATGTAGTATTTTATAATATCAGTGCACCCAAAGATTCAGTTTCTGCATTCACTGTTATGGCACTCAGCAATTATGCGGTTCATGAATCAGCTACTGATGCAGTATACATTGACCAATATTCAGGAAAGATCCTTGAGCAGCAGCTGTTTAGTGATAGAAGTTTAGGAGCCAGGGTTCGATCAACCTTCAGACCGGTACATACCGGCAGTATCTGGGGCATGCCTTCCAAGATCATTGCTTTTCTTGTGTGTCTTATGGGTATTAGTTTTCCAATTACAGGTGTCATTATGTGGTTGAACAGGACCAGGAAAAAGGAAAAAGTAAAAGGAAAAAGAATTTTGGCTGAAATGGAGGCATAAGGAAACGTGAAACGTTGTATATGGAGTATGTACTAAGATGTTGAAGATGAGATAAGTAAATAAGAATTGAAGTACTTTAGGTTATTAACAAATGATTGCCTGATTTTTGTTTTTTTGAAAGTCAGCATATCCTATATTTGCACTGTCAAATTGAGCATCGCATTTTGTAAGTGTATAATTAATCTGGTTAGTTTTCCGCTACTTGTTAGTTTCTATTACGTTTTGCCTCGTCTCAGATTAAATTTTTAATTATTTCAAAGAAAGTATGAACATTTACGTTTCAAACTTAAGCTTCAACGTACAGGATGAAGATTTAAGAGAGTTTTTTGCAGAATATGGTGAAGTAACTTCTGCTAAAGTGATCACTGACAAATTTACTGGTAAAAGCCGTGGTTTCGGTTTTGTAGAAATGTCAGATGATGAGGCTGCCCAAAAGGCTATTACTGAATTGGATCAGGCTACAGTTGAAGGCAGAACAATCAAAGTAATGGAAGCAAAGCCCAAAGAAGACAGACCAGCCAGAAGCAACTTCCAAGGCAATGGTGGTTTCAAAAAAAGGTATTAATACGTTACTTTTGTAAAAGAAGTCCGGCTTTTTTCCCGGGCTTTTTTTTTGACCAGGCCATACTTTAAGCTAATGCGTGTTTGCCATACCCTATTTCAATTGTAATCACGTTCGTTCCAACGAACAAAAAATTATGTTATGTACACACAAATCTGGATTAAGTATCTGCCCATTATCAGAATTTTAATGAAGAAATCAATTTCAGGTGATCAAACTTTTAGTATGAACCTTATTGATTTTGAAAGAGCCGGCGTTGCCCGCAAGGCCGGATATAAATTCCTGATCCAATTAAGCAATGGCAGAGTAGATAATGTAATCAGTTCATCAGAGTTAGCTAAAGACTTAGCTGCAACCCTGTTACAGGATGAAGTAGTAAAAGAGCTTTGCATGCGCAATGACTATCATATTAGCATGAATGCCAAATACCAACTGGGTATTAAGTTTGTTGCAAGAGAGCATTTCGAAGAAGAAGCCCTTGTTGAAGAAGAAATGCATGTAGCATAAGTTTCTGGCTGGAAATACATATTGTACTTATTTAAGAAGTAATGCCTTTCGCTACAACAACTTTCGCGAAAGGCATTCCTTTTTTGTCCCAAAAGGAAGTTTCGTATTGAAGAATCTCCTGGTATCTTATACTTCGTTTAATTAAGGTTTTCAGGATATACAGTTATAATGACTCTTTGATACCTGGTTAATGCAGGTGTGCCATTATCTGCAACAGCTAAAATGATATGGATGGTTTCAGGCCTGGTAACGGCAGGAGCAACAAAAGACGCTTTCTTCTGGTTATTGTCTTTAATGTCAAGCGGTAAGCGGGACGTTTCAAAAGATCCTGGTTCGCGGTAATAAATCCACTGGTAAGAAAGTGTATTTCCATCCGGGTCTTTTGATCCTTCTGCACTTAGTAATACATTTTCACCACTCTTCGCAGTCAGTATTGCAGGGTTATTCAATACAGCAAGTGGTGGATGATTGGCTTCTTTGTAAGATTTGATCGTCCAATCTATTCTTGCAGCAAAATCATTCTGATACGCTTGTCTCCACCTCCAGATAGTAGCCTTGTTGGTCATATAGGTTTTGCCATCTACACCTAGTACCTCATCGTCCGTATCGGTCCAAATAGGTCTAGTCTCCGGCTCATAAAACCAGTTTCTTGTACGGGGTATGTACAACTCATAACGCCCACCCCAACTACCCCAATCAGGGTGTTCAGGTTCACTTAACCCGTTATTTATTAAATATAGGAACGTAGGAGTATCTCCTTCCATCAGGAATTCGGTATGGGGATGTTCGGCACCTAAAGGGCCATGATTATTGCGAATATTTTCATCCAGCCATGGATTATCAACAATGCTGAAATCCGGACCGCTAAAGGAATGCCGTTGATCACCACTTATTCCACTCCATGTAGCATAGTGGTAAGCCCCTTTTGCATGATAGCCCGGACTAACAATATAAAAAAGTGAAGGAAAGTTTCTTCGAATCCAAGGTCCAGTATCGTCCTGGTCTGAAATGGTGTAAACACGAATCTTTCTAACAAACTGTTCAAGGTCTTCTAGTGATCGTGTCATTTTCACCTTCCAAAGCGCTTGTGCCAAACAGTTAGTACCCCCCCAAACAGATATCCAAACCGAACGATCATCTTTTTTGTCTACTGTCTTAATGATCCATTCAGAGCCTTCTGAATCTTTGCCTGGCCCCACAGCCTCCATCCCAAAAAAAGGAAGTCCTCTTTTAATTACACTCAATAAGTACTTTGTTTCCGGATAGCCTTTTTCATGAATTAATAAATTGTCCCTTACTTTTCCGTAAGCATTTACGATCTTTTCTATCCGTTCCGGCGCGATCCTGTTTTTTAAGTGGGTAGAAGTAGTTGCGATCAAGCCTTCCACATCCCATTGGTTAGAATAGGTCAGAAAACGAACCATAGACTGCGCATCATCAGGTTCATTTTCAATATCAGTCAATACCAGGACCCGCAATTTCTGTCCCGGATTCTGTGCCCAGATAGTAGATGCTAAAAACAAAAAGAAAAGCAGTTGAATACTATTAAGATATTTCATTAGACCGGTAGTTAATATATGGAAGGATGATATGCCTACTGAAATGATTTACATATAAACATAAAAAAAGTTCCCCAATTGGAGAACTCTAAGAATATATACGTTATTAAAGCAATGGTATAATAAGGCAAATTGTAATTAACTATTTTCCTGTTTCAGAAAGCATTCCAGATCATTGATCATTGAATTACTACCTATGAATAAAGGCGTGCGCTGGTGCAGATCAGTAAACGGAACATCCAGAATTCTTTGCTTACCATCTATGGCCCTGCCTCCCGCCACTTCATAAATAAATGCCCAGGGCAAGCACTCGTATACAAGGCGCAGCTTTCCCTTAGGAAAATTGGTTGTGCCCGGGTTTAGAAGAATGCCTCCTTTGATCAGATTTCTATGCAAATCAGCAACCATGCTGGCTACGTGCCTTTGTGTATAATATCCTTCCTCCTCTTTATTTTTTAGTTGAATAAAATCAAGATACTTCCTTACCCCTTCTGAGTAATGAAAATAATTGCTGTGACTGACAGAATAGATATATCCTTCTTCCGGACATTTGATGTTGGGATGACTCAAGTAAAACTCACCGATGGTTGGATCCAAGGTAAAGCCATTGACTGTTCGTTTCGTGGCATACACAAACATGGTAGAGGAACCGTAAATCACATAACCGGCAGCAACCATGTTCTTGCCTTCTAATTTAAAATCTTCTACACTGCAAGGGCCTCCAGCAGGACTATTCCTGCGATAGATGCCAAATATAGTTCCAATGGAAATGCAATTATCAATATTACTGCTTCCATCCAGCGGATCGAAAGCGACAATGTAACTGCTTTGCCGACTTTTCTCATCATCAAAGACAACTACGTCGTCCATCTCTTCACTCACAATACCGGCACAACTGATCCCTCGTTTTAAAACTCCTATTAATTGATTGTTTGCAAACAGATCCAGCTTTTTCACCTGTTCCCCCTGTATGTTAATGGTGCCTGTATCACCCAAAATATCTACAAGGCCCGCTTTATTGACTTCAACATTGATCAATTTAGCTGCGAAAGAAATATCCCGCAATAAATTACTCAGCTCACTGATAGCCTGAGGAAAATTCCTTTCTTCATAAAATCTAAATTCATCAAGAGTTAATATATCTCGTGAAAGATTCATATAGTATAGTTTCTCTATTTTAAATATTGTTTGAAATACTCTTACATTCAATTCACCTGCCGAATAAATTATTCAGAACCTGCAACAGGTAAGATAATAAATTTAGCTGCTCTTACAATGGAGGTCAGAAAAAGAGCTGCCAAAGGACAAGAACATACTTTTAAGCTTTTAGCAATTATTTCTTAGATTGACCTTTAAAGTAGTTGTTCATAAACAGCAATTGGTATTGGATCGCATTGTTCCAGTAAGGCCAATTGTGTGCACCAGGACGCGTAATATATTCGTGAGGAATATTCCTAAAAAGGAGTTGCTGGTGCAGGTTTTCATTAACCTTATAAAAGAAATCTTCTGTACCGCAATCAATCATCAGGGCCAAAGAGTTCGGAGTAAGCAGATGCAGCAGATTGATCACAGTATTTTGTTCCCAGCGCTGAGGCTGATCAGCGTAATTGCCCAATCGAAGTGCCATTTCCCAGTTGTTAGGGAACGGACGAATGTCTACTCCACCGCTCATACTACCTGCAGCCCCGAAAATATCCTGATGTTTTAAAGCCAGGTAAAGTGCTCCATGTCCTCCCATACTTAAGCCTGTAATAGCCCTGCCACTGCGATCTTTGATCGTTTTATACTTACTGTCCACCCATTTGATCAATTCATTGCTTATAAAAGTCTCATACTTATATTTTTCATCTACAGGACTATCCCAATACCAACTGTTGTTTCCATCGGGACAAACAATGATCATATTGAATTGGTCAGCAGCTTTTTCGAACCCCTTTGCTTTTGTGATCCAGTCAGCATAATTACCACCAAAACCGTGTAACAGGTAAACAACCGGCAACGCTTTGGCACTAGCATAAGAGTCGGGTGTAACCACAACAGCTTTAATATTTTTCTTCATGGAAGAACTGTAAGTTTCAATAGTATCCACGACAGCTGCATTACTTTTTTGTACCAAAGCAATCAGTAGTAACAACATCCAGATTTTCAACTTCATAAACAAAAGATTCAATTTTAACGGGTTAAATATTTGCGGCTGCTAAAATAATATTCACTTGTTGACGAACAAGTGATTTATTACCGTTTTCATATACTTTCCATACACACCCCCGGTCCGCCAGAGGCGGAGAGCATCCGCGCACATGGTCTTGGGAATGGATGGTCTTAGGATGACAGGAATGACGAATGGGGTATTGAGGTTTGGAGTTTGAAGTTGGGAGTTTAAAGTTGGGGCAAAACTTTGAAAGTGGGGGTTGGTTTTATACCTTTAGGCTCAGCCCTGTTGACTCCGTTCAGGGCTTTGTAGGGCGCTCTGCCGGTTGGTTGTTTTCCCCATATTTATGAGCATTTGATCAATTCAGATCGAAGCATAGTCGAAAGATGGTCGAAGGATGATCGAAGGATGGTCGAAGGATGGTCGAAGGATGATCGAAGTAACCTAGGCTTAGGTATACCTAAAGTACGCTTATGGTACGGCTCAAGTACGAAGTAGGTAGGGAGTAACTATGGAGTAGGTAGTGTGTATGTATGGAGCAAGTATGGTTCAGATATTAGTTAAGGGTGAAGGGAGGGGGCAAAATCTGCTTGGTGGCGTTATATGAAGACAAAGGTGTTTAAAATGGACAGGGTGATTTGGAGGAGTAAGTGGATAATGTTTAGGGCATGGGAGCATTGTATCAGGAGGAATGAAAGATGAAAATAAAAGAGGCTAACTCATACTTTTGAATTAGCCTCTTTTTATAAAATATAAAATTGATTATCTGGCCATCCAGCCACCGTCTACTACCATGACATGACCATTCATGTAAGCAGAGGCTTCGGAGCACAGGAACAC
>NZ_JAOTIF010000044.1 GCF_025628885.1 Paraflavisolibacter caeni
AAATACAGTTACTACTTCCTATTTACACAACTTTTTAGGGTCTCCAAAAAACATTTGGTGGAATCTTAGAATACAGAACCACAACTCTTTTCTTACAGCCATTCTTCTTTTATACGGGTTATTGTTTAATTGTTGTTCTGAAAAGTATTTATAATAACTATCAATTTGAATTCAAATTAGCCTTCTTTGAACCTTGTTCATGGGTAACTACAATACTCTTATTGTCCAATGTAACGTCCTTAACAAAAGGTCCTATCATCATGTATTTGTTTGCAACATTGTTCGCAACCTCCTCACCGTTAATTGTTAACCCCTCGAATGAAATCCCTTTCACACTATGTCTTTCATCCAATCCCTTTATGAGGGAAGGATTTAAATTAGACCCATTGTAACTGATATTTTTAAATTTGATGTTTTCAATTCCTCTTCCCGGTCCTGTATTGTATTTCTCATTGTAAACAACTCGAAGATTGAATAATTGGCCTTCCTGGAAATCATCTACTCTAATATCTTCAAAGCTTATATTACGCACCAAATTCAAGTCACCAGCGGTAATGGCCATACAGCCCTGGTAGTCAGGATCGTCTTCATCCTGCTCCAGGATGTCAATATTTTTGAATGACAGGTTTTCAATTACTTCTCCATCCTTTTCAGTATTGCCATGAAGTCCAATGTTGATGGGATGGGCAATGTCGGCCCATAGAATGGAGTTGGTAACCTTATAGTTGCGTACATCACCGTAGAAATCCCAACGGTGCCCATAAATAGCGATGCAATCATCAGAGTTGCGCATGAACACATCATCAATGGTCACATCACTGCAGCTCATCAGGTCTATACCATCACTCCAGCCATTGACACTAAAAGATTTAATATTCCGAATGGATAAGTTATCAGACTGACCTCCATATACGGTATAGTGTTTTGGATTCACTATAATGATCCCTTCAATCGAAACATTGCTGGAATGACGGACCTCTACACCTCTTTGTGGTTGCAACAGTATCCCCCTTCCCATTATTTTAACCTTGTTTACCTTGTCACAGACCAATTTGGCTTTTACCACTGCTCCTCCGGCAATGTACACTGTTTTTCCACTGGGTATGGTAAAGGAATCACCTGGCAGATCCTTGGGCTCGTGGACACCTGGTCCAAAGTAGATGACATTGGGATCTTTGGGATCCGGTTTGCTGGTCTCAATAGGATTACCAAAAACATGCAGGTTGTGCAGCTTATCACCGTTGAACTCTACAGATACCTTAGAGGGTTTTGCCAAAGTGAAGAAAACAGTATTGCCCTGAAGCCTGGTACTGATGCCATAAGAAGTGGGTCGCACGTTCACAGATTGTACACCGCCATTGTTCTTTCTCACCGCCACTTCTACCGGTCCTGAATGATCAAAGTATACCATGGAAGCATCCTGCGGCTTGTCCATATCTACTTTTACGTTGTATTCAAAAAGGTCCTGCCACTGCCCACCTGGTTTGCGCACTTTAACCGTATAATCATCATTGTGTAGCGTATAAATCACACTTGCAGGTGCAGGGTAAGTAATCAACTCCTGTGCAAAACTACTGAGCTCATTTAAAATCAGGAATACAAAAAGGATCGCAACTAAACGTTTCATTTTTTAAGCGTTTGCTATTTTATAATTTCATTTATCACTATCTTATCCACTTTATCCATTTTATTGAATGGAAATGACTTTAATGATTAAAGGTTTATCACATCGTATGAGATATTTAAGATGTGATTTTATACTTAATAATCTGATCAAGTAAGATTAGATTGGTTACGTTTCTTTTTAGAAAGAAGCGGAAGGAGTAGAAACCCCTTCCGTTGATTAATTGCCATATGAATTACTGTTTCATAATCTTTTCGGTTGTTATTTTTCCTCCGTTATTTACCCGTACGTAATATATTCCCGAAGCCAATTCTTTTAAAGAAAGCGCCTGCGTAAGACTAGTAAGTCGTTTGGTATATACCACTGCACCGTTTGTATTATACACCTGCACCGTTGCATCAGTTTCCAGGCTTTCCAACTTGATATTTAATATGTCTGTAACCGGATTGGGGTACACCACCACCTTCATAGGATTTATTTCCTCTGCGGCTATATCTCCTTTCAGACTTAGTGAAGAAGTAATGGTACAAGCCCCAAGTTTATCACCATGGTCTAAATGATCCTGCACATCTGAAGGGTTAATGCAGATAGTTTTTCCATTATGGCAGATAGTCACCTTGTTATCTTGATTACCACATCTAACGTCTAATTGATAAATCGCTATGGAGGCAGTAGTGCTGCAACCTTTTGCATCTGTAACGATCACCTTATTGGTACCTGGGGTACTAACGCTGATTGATTGGCTGGTTTGTCCTGTACTCCAGCTATAGGTATATGCCGCTGTACCGCCTTGAGGCATTGCACTGATCGTGAGGGCTGTAGGCCCATAGCCCAAATACAATGTGTTCTTCTCATCCACTGCAGGATTCATGGCATATACATCCGGAATACTCATTGTGAGCGGTGCGTTTACGGTTACCACCGTACTTGCCGTACTTATTTTACTATGCACATCCGTTACTGTCCATTCAATAGTTGATGTACCCGCACCAAATGAGCCGCTGGCATCTGATCCATTGCCACTCCTTGTAGTAACACCGCTTACACTGTAACTAACCGAAGCAATACCACAATTATCAGAAGCTGTAAGAGTAGGAATCGAATAACTACCCGCAGCACTGTAACAGAAGAACTGGTCAGCAGGGGCCACAACAGTAGGTGGTAGATTGTCCACAACACTCACTTGGGCTGTACCGGAACTAGAACGTCCGTCTGCATCAGTTGCAGTCAATGTTACTGTAATTGGCGCACCAATATCAGCGCAAGTGAAATCTGTCCTGTCTATGATCAATGTCAATGCTCCTGAATAACTCACAGAACCATTATCCACTTGCTGAGGACTGACAGAAGCTTTACCGTTTGCATCCAAAGCTACCTGTATGTTCTTAGTTGTTACAAGCGGTAATCTGTACACGGTCAGTTTCATTGTATCATTCACTGAACCCCAATTATTTGCTGCATTCAGGATGACAGAAAAAGTTCCTGTGGCAGTGGGTGCACCGGATATAATTCCAGTACAGCTATTCAGCTGTAAGCCTTCAGGAAGACCAGCAGCACTATAGTTGTTGGGACTATGAACAGCCTGTATGGTGTCGCTAAATGGTGCTCCATACAATACAGTATGTGTACCAGCCTTATGCACCAGTTGAGGGGCACGGGCCAGTAGTCCGTAAAACTCAACTTCTGCCACATTACCGGAACCAGTGTTCAAAGTGATGTACCTGACATAACGAAAAGCTGTCGTATTTGCAATGGTTTGCTCTGTATAAACTCCTACTGTTGGCTGGCTGGTAACCGTGAACAGTGTGGTTGCCGTACTGAAATCGGCCACATTAGAACCCTGGAAAATGCCACCTACCATGCGGGCTGCATAACCGGAACGTGGTGCATAGCGTATCCTGGTAATCATTCTGCTGCTATCTGCCCCCAAATCATATCCCACCCAGCTTGTACCTGATGGACCGTCAAAAAAGGTATTGAGGTTGCCGTCTACCGCAGCAGCCTTTGTAGTGGCAGCATTATTGCTCCATGAACCTGATGTGCCGATGAGTGTACCGGTCAATTTTTTACCAAAGGAAAGGCTGGCTTCAGCAGAATTAGCTCCTTCGCCTACGCTGTTCATAGCGGATACTACATAAAAGTATGTGGTGCAATTTTCAGCGGTAGTATCGGTATAACTGGTGGTGGTTATATCCGCAATGGTGCTGTAAGGTCCTCCCGCAGCTGTGGCACGTTTTACATGATAACTGGTGGCACTTGTTGGTGCACTCCAGCTTAAGGCTATCTGATTATTCCCGCCCACAACAGAAAGATTACTTGGTGAAGGCGGAGGAACAGACTCATAAACCAGACCAGATATTTCCGTGGCGCTTAAAGCTTTGCTATAAATACGGAATTCATCCACTGAACCCGTTAGCAATGGATCATTCCATTGCGACTTTCCAATCCAGTTTTGGTTTGTGCTGCTTCCTAAGCTGGATGGGGTCAATGTCATATTACTGTTGCGGCCTGCTTCTACTCCATTTATATAAAGAATACCAACTTTGCCAGATAAAGTTACCGCCACATGATTCCATACGCCGGTTGAAAGGGCCGAACTACTGTTGATTTGCTGTTCACCACTGCCGGTAGTAATAGCATAACGTACAGTATTGGCACTGCTCGCAGGTGCTAAGAACATATAGTTGGTAGTACCTGAACCGAAATCAAAAATGCGTGCCCAGGTTGCACTTACATCCACCTTTACCCAGGTAGCCACAGTGAAATCATTGATGTCACTCATCAGTCCTGCAGGAAGTGTTACATATCCATTGCTGCTTCCATCCAGGCGAACGCCATTATTGAGAATGCCTGATGTCCAGTTGGCAGCACTTGCCAGTGTACCATTTCTGTTGCCCCATGAATCCTGGGCTGATGTGCCACTTGTTTCATTAAACTTCCAATAACTCACTTTACCCGGTGCGGCAATTACTTCCGCAGAGTAAACCGACTCTCCTTTTGCATTCACTGCCGAAACCACATAATAATAAGTCACGTTATCAGTAAGTGTTGCATCGCTAAAAGAAGTAGTAGTTGGGCTGGCAATGGTTGTATATGGTCCACCACTTACCGTTGCACGTTTTACGTTGTAAGTAGCTGCAGATAAGCTTGCCGTCCAGAAAAGGTTGATTTGCCCAGCAGATACCGACTTTACTATTACACCAGCCGGAACCGGTGGTATGCTTAATTCAGGTGAAATGCTTACCTCAGCCGAGTTTTCACTTTCGCCTGCAAGGTTTGCTGCGGTAACCACATAATAATAAGTGGTTCCGTTTACCAGAGCTGTATCAGTATAGTTAGTTACATTAAGATTTGAAGCAACCGTTGTGTAAGGGCCACCGCTTACGGTCGCACGTTTCAAAATATAGCTCGATGCGCCATCAACTGCATTCCAATTTAAAGTATCCTGTGTATTACCCGCTACTGTTGTTAATCCGGTTGGAGCATTTAGAGAAGTTGTGCTTTCAGTCACAACCGTTACATTATCAAACGTAGTGGTGTTTAATGAACTTGTACTTCCCGAGCAATTGGCAAGTCCCACATAACAGTTACTCCCCATCGATACAGTTGCACTTCCTACACTAAACCAGGTAACACCATCGGAAGATTCATAGCCTGTAATCGTATTACCAGAGCGTTGTAATTTGAACCAGGCAGGTTGCCAAGTATAATCGTTTCCGCCTATCCAGGACATAGAACCTCCGGTTGAAGTACGCATTCCAAATCCTGCCTGTCGCCAACCTACGTCACCAAGCTTCATCACAAACGCTTTTGCATCCGGTTCAAGCGATTCACGGATCATGACACCAGTTTTGCGCAATCCGCCTACGCCTATAATTCGGGCTGTAATCGTAACATCACCCGTTGCAATTCCATAGGTAAATCCAAGAGCATCAGCGTTTCCACCAATATCTGACCCTGCTCCGCTGGTAACAAAGGTGTTATTGCTCACATTAGCATATTGGGCAGTGCCACTGATGCTAACCGCTCCAATATCTTTCCGGCTCCATCCAGCCGGCAAGGTGCTTGAAGTGGCCAGAGGTGTAGCACTCACTTCAACTGAGTTACTGCTTGTTCCTGATTGATTATTTGCAGCAATAACATAGTAATAGGTTGTTCCATTGGTTAGATTATAATCAGTGTATTGATTATACGTATTATCACTCCAGGAAGCTATAGTTGTATAAGGGCCTCCAGCTGTTGTAGCACGTTGAATCTTGTAACCTTGTACATTACTTTCGGCAGGTGTCGACCATTGCAATGACACTCTTGAAACTCCTGCTGTTGCAGTAACACCTGTTGGTGCCGATGGCATAGGAGCTGGTGGATAAGGCGATGCAGATGCATCGAGCGTAAAGGTTAATGTTCCATATCCAAAATGGTCGATACTTCCATGCTCTGGTCTCATTAGCTGGGCTATCGCCTGTACATTGGGTGCATTCAATCCTTTTCTTACTACGTAGTGATTATAGAGCAGCTCCCACACCGGACGGTCATCCAAACGGCCTAAACCATTTATAGCCACCCATTTCTGGTTTGCATTATCACAATTGTTGTAAGGTGTATAAGGAACTGGCAACGAAAGGTTGGTACGGGCCACATATTCTGCGCCTGCCAGCAAACGGTTATTATCATATCCAAATAAGTCAAGTCCCTGATTCCAGGCTACCTGGCAAAAAGCCGCCATCATACCAACGCCCAGCTGCGCATGCTCCTGGTCGCGGCCACTCTCCTGCCATTGCCCAAGTCCATTGGGATGAATATAATAAACAGCATTCTTGATGCTGCCCGCACCATCGCCGTTTTTAAAGTACTCTACACCTTCGTTATATATTTCCTGATTGTCGCACAATACGCCCATTGCAATCAGAGCCCCAATATTACTGATATCCCAATTGGCCCAGAAGTGGCTGATGCACGCACCATTGTGGTTCACCAAAAAATTATGACAAACCGGATAGAAGTAGGTAGTCATCATATTTTTAAACCGGTCAAAATCTGCTGGGGCCCATCCAGGATAAATCCGTAACACTTCTGCAGCAAGGGCAAAATCGAAAATGGGAATGCCACTTAAGCCAGGAATATCCGTACCTGTTGGCACCTGGTTTACTGCAGCAGACCAGGCATTTAAGATCCTTACGGCACAGGCTGCATAAGTGGTATCACCTGAAATATACCAGCGGATGGCATTCAGATAAGCAGCATGCGCATCGGCATCTGCACGCTGACGACTTCCACCCATGTTTGCACGAGCGCCAGCAGTATAAGTGTTCTGCGCCTGTCCATCGGTAATGAGTTTGTTCCAGCCATCAATCCAGGGATGTTCCCCTGCAGCCACCTTCGCCTTCATGCGCTCAAGGTCGGCAAGGGTGTGTAATCCACCGGGATGTACAAACGTTTGCGCTGTTGCTGACTGATTATAAAACAGCAACAAAAGCAGAAAAGTGAGGAGAAGAATTTTTTTCATACGGAAGTTTTGCGTGGTTTTGATATTTTGCTTTTGTTCAGGCAAAAATTTAAAGATGTAGGGCAGTAGCAGTTATTGCTACTGCCCTACATTCAACGATTGCTGATTCATGAAAACGATTACTGCCAGCCTGGGTTTTGAACAAGGTTAGGATTCAATTGCATCTGATTTGTAGGAATAGGTATCAGGTAATTCTTCTCCGTGAATTTTCTTTCACTGGCAGGGTCTGTAACTACGTCACCGTTTGCATCTAAAGTAATACCAGGTCTTTTCTTTATTCCTGCCGGAGGCGTTCCAGTACCTGTATATGAATAAATTGTTTCATATTCAGTACCAGTCCAATGAACCCCTAACATGGGTTTGTTTAATTCAATGTGGGCAATATACCAGCGTTTGAGATCATCCATTCGGAAGCCTTCTCCCTGCAACTCCACGGCCCTTTCACGACGGATTTCCTCCCTCATATCCAAACCATTGACAGTAACCAAGTCATTGCTCAACTTAGGCATAGCCGCATTGATCCTGTTACGTACCAAATTCAGAGACTTGTCCAGATCAGCATCGCTAATACTTCCATTGCGTTCATACACGGCTTCTGCATAATTGAGGAAAACTTCAGCCAGACGGATCACAGGGAAGTCATAACCCTCCTGTGAATTCGGCACTTGTCTTTCTGCAGCCCATTGCTGGTTTCCATAACCGGTTGTACCATTACTCCATTCATCATGAGGGGGGCGGGCATTTGCCAAATCCACCGGACTCCAATCCCAATTGATATGCCAGTTGGTTGCATTTTGCCAATAAGGATAGCCGGGTATGCACATATAATAGCGCATACGGTTGTCGCGATTTTGATATTCAGAAGTCAAAGTTGCCCGGCTGAACGCAGTCTTTGTTTTGTTGATAGGCAAACCATCATTGCATAGATACAAATCTGCCATTTTACGACTCATATCTGCACCAATGGCACCAAAAGAAATTTGCCCGGGTATTGTTTTAAGCAGGTTGTTTGACTCATATCGAACTGCAAGAATGTATTCTTTATTTGCAGCCTTCGTAATATTAGCCGGATTGGATTTCTGGTTTTCCAAAATAAATAAGTACTTAAGCGCTGAATCACCCAAGACTGCCGGTTTGAACAAAGCAAACTGGTTGGATTCGATTACTGCTTTGCTATTGGTAATGGCTTTATCCAACAGAGCATTATACCTGGTTGCATTGCCATTTCTGAATTTTTGCCATGTGCCTTCATACAAAGCTACCCTGCCCAGAAAAGCTTGTGCGGCTTCTTTACTTACCCGTCCTTTATCACCGGCGCCAATTGCACCTTCCGAAGGCAAATCAGCGATCGCAGCTTCTAAATCCTGAATGATAAAGTCGATCGTCTCTTCACGACTACTGCGTGCAGCTGTGGTTTCCGGAGCATCAAGTCCAATTAGATCTTTAACCAGGATCACTCCTCCATAAGAGGTCAACAGTTTATCGAAATAAATATAGGCCCTAAAGAATTTGGCTTCAGCCACATATTGCTTGATCTCTTCTGGCTTGGAATACTCCTTGGCTTTTGCCAGCAAATAGTTGCAATTACGGATCCACTTATAGGCATCATTATAATTGTTATCATTAGCCACCACCGTATTGGTACCGCGCGCCAAGGCTCCTCTATCGGCTCCTAAATCGCTTCCACCATGACCGTCACCATTGCCATTGCTAAAGGAGCGCAAATAATTATAGAAACCATTAGCAGCTAATTTGAACTCAGTAGCCTGCTTCCAAAAGGTAGCATCCGTTACGGCATCTTGTGGCGTTAGGTCTAAGGCTTTCTTACAGGAAGGTATAGTAGCCAACACAGCCCCAGCCATGATTATATTAAGGTATTTTAATAGTTGCTTTTTCATCAGAAAATATTTAATCTTTTTTGGGAATTAGAAGGTCACATTTACACCCGCAGTGAATAAGCGGTAGAAAGGATAGCGTTGTGCCCCACCGCCTACACCAGCAGTTTGCTCGGGATCCCATTTGTCTTCAACTTTGGTCAATTCCCACAGATCATTACCGGAGAAATATATCCGCAGTCTTTCCATTTTAGCTTTTTTGGAGATTGCTTCTGGCAATGTATAACCCACTACCAAGTTCTTTAAGCGAACATAAGCGCCGTCCTGCATCGACCAGTCGGAGATTTGGTAGTTATAAGCAGCGTAGCCTCCAAAGCCTTTGTTGGTAGCAGTGGTTAAAATCGGCAATTCTGCATTGGGATTTTCCGATGTCCAGGTTTTGCCTACCCACCAGTCGGCATGTCCCTGCCAGATAGTACCGAAAGGTGTACTCCAGTCAGAGCGTCTGTAGATCAGTCTTTTACCTACACCCTGGAATACGGCTGAAAAATCAAAACCTTTCCATTGGGCACCCATGTTCATAGCGAATACATAACGGGGATCGCTTCTGCCCAGATAAATTACATCTCCATCGGGGATGGGATTGCCATTGGCATCTTTTAATCCCAGCAAATATTGGTTTGCACTTGCATTGGTGAGTTTGCCATCGCCGTTCACATCTTTATACATGTTGATACCCTTGATCATTTGGGTTGCGCCCGGCATACTACCTATACTGCTGCCTGGTACCAGGAGGGCATAATCAGAGGCTTGTTTGTCTGTTTGAATGCGGCCGTCATATTTATACCCAAAATAAGAACCAATAGCATAACCTTGAATGTTTCGTTGCCCGGCAGTAATGGGGCTAAGGCCAGCCAGTTTAGTTAACTTATTATCGTTATCGGTCAGGGTACCATTTACATAATAACTCACCTTGCCCACTCTATCTTTCCAACCTATGGACATCTCCCATCCCCAAACCTTCAGTTCTGCGATATTACCCGTAGGAGGTATGGCACCGATTACGGCAGAAGCGGTTTGAGACATGAGCATGTTCTTATTCTCTTTCCAGAAGTATTCAAAGCTACCTGTCAAACGATTGTTTAGAACTGCAAAATCTACAGCGATATTTTTATTCTCTACCCGCTCCCAGGTTCTATCGGAACTTGTTAATGAGTCCTTTGGTCCTGCTGTAACTGCACGAGAAGAATAACCTCCTAAAACAGGTCCGCCTGTGCCGAGTGATATCACCTGGATATAATCATATAGTCCAATACCACCCAACTGACTGCCAAGCGTACCATAAGAAGCCCTCAATTTTAATTCGTTCAGGAACCTGATATTTTTCATAAAGTTTTCCTGTGTTATGCGCCAGCCTCCAGAAATACCATTATAAAAAAGCCATCTGTGATCCCTGTCAAACCTGGAGGAACCGTCATAGCGAGCTACCACTTCAAAGAGATATTTGTCTTTAAAGTCATAATTAAAGCGTCCCAGTCCAGAGGCCAGAGCCCAATGGTTGCGGGTTTCTCCATTTGTCCGGGTAGTATTATCACCCAAACCCAGGTTTAGGGCTGGTACGTCATTGCTGGCCAGGTAAGTCGTCCTACCAAAAAATCCATTGAATTCATCGCGCTCGTAGCTTCCCCCGGCAGTTACACCAATGCTATGGGCATTAAAATCTTTCTTGTACTCCAAATAAGCATTGGTATTAAAGTAAGCATCCTTGATCAATCCACGTTCGTACGAAGATTGGTCTTGCCGCGGATTGCCTTGGTACTGATAGGTCTCAGCATAATTGTAGATCTCGGGAATGTATTTATATAAGTTTTGGTTATCGGTAGCAGCCCAATTGTAGCCAGCCTGTGCTATTAAAGTCAAATCCTTAGAAATCTTGTAGTCCGCTTTCATATTGGTAAATACACGGTTGTTGAAGGATTTATTCTCTCCTCCCAATTCTAACAACCAGTTGCGGGCTGGCTGGGTACCCCAGGCGTAGGGCTTGCCATTTTTGGTAGCCACCGGAAAGCCGGGCTGTGAACCAAAGTTGATCTCTCCTTGCCGGCTGGGCACCACCACGTCATTTTTCTCCAAAGAGATGCTAGTTTCCAGTTTCAATTTGGGAGAAAAGGTATAATCAACGGCCAGACGGGCATTGTAGCGGTTGCTGTAATTTTCCCCCCATTCGAGCATACTGCCGTCATTCAGATACCCTAACGATAAACGATAACCGATATTACCCGACCGGGCAGAAAGGCTGAGATCATGCTGGGTGGATACAGCCCGACCTTTACCCCACAAAAGCTCTATAGGATTGGTATCAAAAAAGGTGTAATCCATTACATCGGTAAAACCAATGGTTTCTCCTCCTGCTCTGTATGCCGGGGTAGCCTTATCAATGTAACCACTGTCCGGCCTATTCATCCAGGCCCTGGCATATTTGGTCCAGATCCAGCCTTCATCAGGAACACCACCGGTGGAGGCATTAGAAATAGCCTCCAACAAATACTTACCATATTGATCCGGGCTTAAAAAGGAAGGGCTTAAACCCATTCTTTTTTGTGAAACCGAACCGTTGTATTGAATGGTAGCTTTGCCTGCTTTGGCTTTTTTGGTGGTCACCAATACCACACCAGCGCTTGCACGCGAACCATAAATAGCCGCAGCCGCATCTTTCAAAAAAGAAATATTTTCAATATCCTGTGGATTTATAGAATTTAAAGCATTTAAACTTACCAGAGGAATACCATCTACCACTACCAGTGGCTCAACACCACCATTGACAGAAGTTGCCCCTCTAACCTGAAAAGCCCAGCCTTCCTGTCCAGGTGCGGCTGAACTACGGGTTACTACTACCCCTGGCACTTGTCCTTGTAAAGTGGATAATGGGTTAGAAACCACCCCCCTGTCCTGAAATATTTTAGCATCCACGGTGGCAACAGAACCAGTAAGGGTTGCTTTTTTCTTGGAACCATAACCAACAACTACTACCTCATCCATTTGCTTGTTGGTCAATTTCAGTTTTACCTGAAGCTTTTGACCAGGTGTTATTTCCTGAGTGGCATAGCCCACACTCGAAATTTCCAGGCTACTGTTACTAACAACCTCAATGGTAAAGTTTCCGTTGGCATCGGTGATCACTGCATTTTTTGAACCTTTCACCTTTACAGTGGCACCCACAATTGCCTCGCCTGTAGCTTCATCCACAATGCGGCCTGTGGTCTGTTTGTTTTGTGCAAAAGCATGGAAACTGCATAGGTGCAGCACCATGAGGAATTGGAGAAAATACAAGGGTTTCTTCAGGCAAGTCAATCGTCCTGTTGACCCTGTGTTCTTAGGCAGTCTTCTACCTGCAGGGATTTTCGTCATAATGCGACATTTTGGGGTTTATATTTAATTTTTAAGTCAAAGCATGAAAAGGTCATTTGGAGCCATTAAATGGCTCTCATTAGAAAAACATCAAATACATCTGTTAATCGATTTAGCTACCTGACCCTTTCAGCACTTTATCAAGATGTATTTTTAAGAAGGAGAATGAGAAATTGATCAACGTTTGGCTTTAAGAAACCAACTCTAATAATCTTCCTATAACAGGCTGAAAAGGATAATCTCCTGATTTGAAGAATGCCGGTAACAGGAGGCATAAAATTGAAGAGGATTTCTAATGGCAAGTAAATTTTCATTTCGCTCGTTTTACAATTACCCAATAACCAAAAAGATGATTTGTGACTGGTAACGGGTGCAAGTTAGATCGGCAGGATGCCATTGCTATAGGGTACAAATGCCAAAAAAAGGGGTAAAATCACCAATTTTACAATTTACCCCCTCAATTTTATCAATAATGACTACATAGCCACTTTGACAGCCTATGATTTCTCCGGATTGATAGAATCTTTGTTAAGTGTATATTGATTACCGAAAGTCCTGCGATATTTTTTTATGAATTCAGATGGCTTCATACCAAACACTTTATTAAACTGCTCCCGGAAATATTTTACATCATAAATACCTACCTGAAAGGCCGTTTCACTTGTATTGCAATTGGTATGAATTAAAATTTCTGCCGCTTTCCGTAAACGGATAAAGCGAATAAAAGCATTTATCGAAAGACCAGAAACAGATTTCACTTTCCTTAATAAAGAAGAATGACTCATTCCCATTTCTGCTAACAGGCTCTTCACATTGAAGGTTTCATCGTCCAAATGAGCTTCTACAATGGACATACACTTGTCCAAAAACTCTTTGTATTCGGAAGAAATCTTTAAATCGCTTTTAGCTAAGGTAATCTCACCATAAAAATACTTTTGCAGGCTAGTCCGTGCCTTTAGGAGGCTGGCTACCCTAGCTAAAAGAATATCCTTATCAAAGGGTTTGGTTATATAATCATCCGCGCCCCCTTCCACACCCTGGAGTTTTATCTCCGACGAGGTGCTACCAGTAAGCAGGATCACTGGAATATGCCCCAAGGAAGCATCTTCCTTAATGGTTTTACACAGGTCAATACCGCTGATACCTTGCATCTGGATATCTGTAATGATTAGATCCGGCAAATTCTTTTTTGCCAGTTCCATACCTTCTTCTCCGCTCTGAGCCAGATAAATCTGGAATTTTGATTTGAATAGCTGTACAAGGTACCCGCGAACCTGTTCATCGTCATCCACAATTAAAATAGATTTCTTTTCGCTCACTACAGCTTCTAAAGGTCCTGTGTTTTGTTCTACATGCATTGCATTCTGTTCAGCCATCCCTTCTTCCAAAGCAAGTTCTTTTAAGAAGACAGGTTCCTCTGTACTGCCCTGTAGAATCAGATCCGGATCAAAATGGTCTTTTCCTCTCAACAGTTTTAACGTAAAAGTGGTTCCTACGCCTTCTTCACTTTGGTAAGAAATGGTTCCTTTATGCTGTTCGGTAAACTGCTTCACCAAATAAAGACCAATACCGAAGCCTGGCTTAAAAACAGCATCTTTCCTTTCTGCCTGGTAAAATTTATCAAACAGTTGATCTCCGACTTCCTTAGGTATACCAGCACCATTATCCTGAACCTCTATGACAACATCATCTAATGTTTCTTTCACGTTACATGTGATGCAGCCTCCTTCAGGGGTAAATTTTAGCGCATTGGAAAGCAGATTATATAATATGATCTCCAACTTTTCCCGGTCAGCATAAACTTCTAAAGCTTCATTTGGACAGTCGAAGAGGTAATCTATCTTTTTAGCTTTGGCCTGTTGCACAAAACACAAATACACCTCATTTGCTAAGTTGTATATGTTCAATTTTGAAGGCCGGATTTTATCCATCTCACTCTCAGCTTTTCGAAACAAGAGGAGCTGATCTACCAGACTAAGCATTCGACGGGCATTGCGGTAGACAATGTCTAATTCATGATCAGGCTTGGTATGCTCTCCTGCTTTATTGGTTACAATGTCTTTAAGTGGATTTATAATTAGGGTAAGTGGTGTTCTAAACTCATGAGAAATGCTCGTAAAGAATGATAGTTTTTTTTCATTGATCTCTTTTTCTTTTTCGTTTATTACCCGCTCCTTCTCCCATTCGGCTTGCTCTCTGGCAAGTTCCGCTTCACCTCTCTCCCGTTCAGCTCTTTCCCTTTCCAACTCAGCCTGACTTCTCTCCCGCTCAGTCCGCTCATTTTGTGCATTCAGCCTGGCGATTTCTACCTCGTATTGCAGCCTGTTTTGTTTGGCTTTGTATTGCTGGTAATAATAAATAGCAGTTCCAATCGCAGCCATATAAAATAAATAAGCCCACCAAGAGCGGTACCAGGGAGGAAGCACTATGATATTTAACCGTATTTCTTTTGTATTCCATACCCCTTCAGCATTGGTACTTTTTACTCTGAATATGTAAGAACCTTCAGAAAGATGTGTATAAGTAGCAGTCCGGATATTTCCAATATAGTTCCATCCCCTGTCCCAGCCATCCATATAATAGGCATACTGAATCTTATCAGGTGATGAATATTCCAGGGCTGCGAAGTCAAAAGTAAATACTGCCTTATTATAAGGCACTTTGATCTCCTCAATTATATCGTTTGAAGCTTTTGTAACATATGAATGATCCTGTTCTAATGGCTTATTATTTATTTTGATGCCGGTTATAAAAATTTTAGGGGTACTACCAGTTGTACTGATCAATTCGGGTCTAAACAATGAAAATCCTTTGATCCCTCCAAATACAAATTCTCCTGTATTTAAGCTTAAAGCTGCATTAAAATTGAATTGATTACTTTGTAGTCCATCACTGTGGTAATAGTTCTTAAATGCTCTGTCCTTAATATTAAATTTGGAAAGGCCATTGAAAGTGCTCAACCAAAGATTACCCTGAAGGTCTTCTAAAATGTTTAATACAGAGTTGTTACACAGGCCCTCTTCGGTTGTGTAACGTGCTCTTATTTTATTTTGTTTTCTATCAAATAACACCAGGCCACCACCTTCTGTACCAATCCAGAAATTCCCCATTCTATCTTCATGAATAGAACGAACGGGTCTTCCAATAGTATAAAAAATTTGCTTTCTGTTATCCCTGTCAATGCGAATCAACTGTGACAAATTCCCAGCCCAGAGCACACCGTCATTGTCTTCTTTCAGTGCGAATAAATCTCTTAGCCGGTTATCGAACAATTCAAAACGGTCCATTTCCCGGTTTAACCGGAATAATCCCAATTGCAGATTTCCTGCCCACAGGTTTTTCTGCGCATCTTCATAAAGCAAAAAAGTCAAGGCTGTAACAGCACTATTATCTGATGGATTCAGAAATTTATATTGCCTGAAAGTATGATTTGTCTTGTTAAAGCGGTTAATTCCCCCCCAGTAAGTGGCTATCCAAATATTGCCAAGGTAATCACCTTTTATATCAGTAATAAAATTGTCACTTATTGAAGATGGATTTCCTGGAATGTGTTTAAATTCGGTAAAACTGTTTTGAATACGATTCCATATCCTCAGACCCCCTCCATCAGTTCCCATCCATAAATTTCCATCAGGAGCTTCATAAAAGGAAAAAACAGAATTACTGATGGTATTATTGTTCGCCGTTGAATTGCTGACAATGGTTTGAAACCGTTCTTTTTGCGGATCAATAACGTTGACACCTCCTCTTAAAGTACCAATCCATTTCCTGTCTTGCTGATCTTCAATGATTGCAAACACCGCATCACTGGTCAGGGAATATTTCCCGGTTCCTGCGGACAGATAATTGATTTCATCGGTTTTGGTATTCAATATATTAACACCGCCCCCATTGGTAGCCACCCATAACTTTTTGTCTTTATCCAGTGTAAGACTCACCACATTATCAAAGCTTAACTTCCTATTTCCTTCATTATATACTTTACTATAAGAATTTGAATTGATGTTATACCAATAAATGCCATGATCACTTCCCATCCATAAATTTCCTCCATCTGCTTCCAAACAATTGGCAGAAGCAACTTTTGCATTAATCAGTTTAATTTTTCTTGATTGATAATCGTAAAGACATAAGCCCTTGTTGCGAACAAACACCCAAACCCTTTTATCTGAGCCTTTTTTAATTGCAGGTACATCATATGATTTACCTGTGTTGGTTTCATATTCAAAGTGTACCTCACTTGCTATGGTATCACCTTTAGCACAGAAAAACAAGCCCATATCGCTTGTACCAATAAACATATTGCCTTGGTCATCTTTTTCAATATCCCTGATAACCGCAGTTATCTTTTTTAGTTTCCTGTCAGGAGCGAAATAATAAATTGGAGAAAAATTTTCCGAAAGACTTCTATATATGCAGAGGCCTTGTCTTGTTCCTATCCAAATCACACCATTATCGTCTTCATTAATAACATTGATCCAGTTGTTTATCAAGGAGTTTTCCTTATTGAAGCTATTTCTGAAGACTTTAAAACCATAACCATCGTATCGGTTGAGGCCATCGTAAGTACCCAACCATATAAATCCTTTGTGATCCTGGTAAATACACCTGACTGAATTATTGGAGAGTCCTTGGTCTATACTCAAATATGTGATGGGAGGATAATCAAAAGCCAGTAATTGCTTTGAGAAAAGTAAAAAGAGGACAAATACAACAATTATGTATTTATTGCATACAAACTTCATACAGCTCAAACGATTAAAAATAACCTCGTTAAATAATGTAAAAAAGCAGAAACGCTATGTTTAAGGGAATGTATCCCGTACACGTTAAAGGTGGGTGCTAGTCTTAATTCTCATTCAGTAATAAAGATATAGAAAGAGCCCGTTGTAGAAATAATAGGTATGCTGTTTTCTATGAAAATAGAGTAAAACACATTAATATTTGACAATTACATTACAATTTGTAATAAACATTCATCCATGTTGATGGGATGGGCCACACCTGCCCAGAGAATTGAATTAGTGACACTATAAAACTTCCTGATGTTGACAAGGATAATCTACCCTAAAAAGGCTTGAAGTGAAGTAAGCTCATCCTTTACTTTTGTCATTCTAATTACCCTTTGCAAGGCAGAAACCAATGCTTTATAATCAAACGGCTTTTCTAAAAAGAGTTGAGCGCCGTTATTATAGGCAGCTATGACATGATTAGTCATATAAGAGGTGCTCCAAATTATAACTGGTATTTCTTTATAACAGGAATGCATTTTGATCAACTTCAGGATCTCAATTCCATTTCTTTTTGGTAGATGAAGATCAATAACGATCAAGCTAGGTTTACAATTTTCAAGGGCTTCCCAAAGTTTTTCAGTACAGGACAAATAAATCAACGAGACCTGATTAGAGAGTTTTTCCAATGCCAGGTTCATTAACAGGCAGTCGTCCTCATCATCATCAATGAGCAGGATGTTTTTTGTTTGGCAAGCATGGGGTTTCATGTGTTAACATTTTAGTACATAATAACAGCCAATCCTTTCAGGGAAATCGCCTGGGTAGTATTCGTCAAACGCAGACTTCTTACTTAAGCTCCACTTTAATTGTAGAGTTGCATCAACCTTTAATTTATAGATCCGAAATTAGAGGGAATTATAAAAATGATATGGGGACAGAATTGTCTAAATAAGGGGTAGAATTGTCTTTTTTAAGTTAACTGGCCTTTCAGAAAGTAGAATAGCCTGCAACAGCCGGTATTAACCCATCAGCTATCGCAAACTTTCCTGCATGCTGCCCAGGTAATGTGATTGAGTCTGTGCGGTTAAAGCGTACATGGTTATTAAACCTGATAAAAATGCAGACAGTTTTATCATACTATTTTGTTATATAAAAACTTTGTACAATTGGTTGTGCGCTCTTCACCTTAGGTTCAACAGAACGTCCGTATTGCCATGCTACTACGGTCACCTTTACAGGATGCATGGAACGGGGTGGTATTTTAGTAAATTTCAGTGTATTACCTTCTAGTTCGGCCGGACCCTCCTGAACATAATAATACACCGGCAATCCAGAATTGGATGTTGCTTGAAGCGGCAATGATCTAATGCCTTCTTTTTGATTACTGATCGCAGGAAAAGAGATCTGCTGCTCTACGCCTTCTGTATTTTTAAACGGAAACTTAATGTTGGCTTGCTGTACGGCGCTTTTATACTTTTGATCACCAGGGTGACTGGCCAGCAACCAAATGTCATTCGAACGTTTAGGATTGTTCATACCCATGCGGTAAAACTGAAGCCGAAATGTATGAGCCCCGGTTTGCACAACAGGGCCACAGATCCTTGAAATAACAGGTGCACCATCCGCATGTCCAGTTGTACAGACAGCCACCTTTTCTGTATTCTGGAATATGGTATCACTAAACACAGGAGTTATTTTGAAGCTAATACCATCTTTCTCTGGTATAAACTCTGGTCTGTATTGAACATGTCCACCTGTAAAAGGCACCACACTTCCATTCTGTTCAAAACGAAGGTATTGTGGCAGCTTTCCTCTTGAAGTTGCATAATACTGCTCTGTAGTAATTGCTATCTCTTTATCAAAATACCAGAAGGCTTCCCTTCTATCACCTTTATATTCTGCTTGCTTTGCAGCCTTTGCTTTAAGCGGTTCTTCTTTCCGCCACTTGTCCACAAGCCAACCTTGTAAGGGATCAACAGGCTTCAAAGTAACAGGTTGATACACTGAAGATTGAACGGGCAACCTGTAGTTGGCTGCTTTTTTAATAAACAGAGCCAGATAAGTAACCAGGTCATCTGAATAATCGAAATGACCATAACCAGCATCTACTAAAAGCGAAACCGCAGACTTCGGATATGTAGAACGGAAGTTAAGAGCTGGCAGGACTCTATCTTCCCACCATTCATATTCCCCTATTGCCAAAAGACCTGGTATACCATCTATAGTACGACCCGTCCAGTCGGGGTTGGGACGCCCGCTACCTGTAAGGTTAGTAAGCGGTGCATCACCATGTATAGAAAGTATGGCCAATGTGCGGCCTGGATTCCAGGCTGCAAAGTTCCATGGATAGCTGGCTGCTGCAGAATGCCCAATTGGAACAACTGGAGCAAACTCCAACTCTGTATATCCTGACTCAGCAGCCAATGCTTTCATCATGTCATTGAACTGTTCACCTGCGCCATTATTAAAATCAAAGACCATATTAAAGGCCGGAGACACCCAGATTTCAGCAAAGCCAAGTTCAGACATTGTTTTTCTAAATTGAGAATGCTCCAAAATGCCTTCTTCGATCATATTGTGTTGCCCCACCACTACACCACGCACTTGTTTGCAATGAGGAGGTATCCAAAGGAATGCTCGTGGATGATCGTTCGTTTCATTGGATATCACGCTTTTTACACCAACCGACCATTGCCACTCTGCAGCACCGGCAGATTGGAACAGTAAGAAGAATATAGAACATATAATCAAAAGCCGTTTCATGATTTTCATTTGCTTTGTATACTGTCAAGGAAGATTTTGAGTTTTGCATTAAAGTCCTGGGGGTTTTCCAGATTGCTTACATGCCCTGCATTCAGAACAAGCATTTGCCTGGCAGTGGGCACCAGATCAAGGATCTTACTCTTTCGGCCTGCATCTACATCACCCGTTAGTACCAGAACTGGAACGGTAACATTTTGCGCTTTTAATTTTTCCACAACTGAAGTTCCCAACAGGAAGCGCGGCTCTACATGGAGCGGTTGCCATGCATCCCATTTATAAATCATATCCCAGATTGGGCGGCGGATGTGTTCAATAGGCTTGCCATTGCGTACAGCTAATCCATTAAACCATTCCAGTTTGTTTTGAAACACGCCTTTTTTCTTGTACGCTTCAATTTCCAGCTTGCGCTTTGCAATGGATTCTTCATCCCAGGGAACAGCAGGACCAGGAGAGCCACTCCACACGTCTCCACTGGCAAGGGTAGCCGATAATAATCTATCCTGATGCAAGGCCAGGAAATCGGTAGTGATGAAGCCACCCATAGACAAGCCCACAACATGAGCTTTTTGAATGTTCAAGGCATCCATCAGTCTGGCTAGATCATCAGCATGCATGGAACTACCCAATTCCACGGGCATGGAAGAACGACCATATCCCCGCACGTCGTATCGGATCACATGATACTTTTTGGCAAATTCATAAAACTGAGGGTCCCATTCTGAGTGATCAAAAGAATGACCGTGAATAAAGATCAGAGGGTCACCTTTTCCTGTTTCTTCGTAATACAACTGGGCACCACCGACATCTGCATAACCACTTTTTACACTGGTAGAAAGAGTTCCCTTTTGTAATACATCCCTCACTAAGAGCGGTAAGACAGGGCTTGCGTAAAAGGAATTAAAGCCCTCTTTCGCATTCGATATTCTTGCCAGAAAAAAACCATAAACACCAGTTGTTTTATCAATCCATGGGTAAGCACCCGCCCAACTGGGTGAAGAAATCAATACGGCTTCGCCTTTTTCATTCACCTCTTCCCTCCATTCACCAAGACCGTATATGTCTTTGCGGTTGGTTGCCCTTACATATTCCACATATTCACCCAGCGGCACCTGAGCTCCTTTCACCTGGTCTGCCTGCATTTCTTTGATGGCTTGAGCAGATAATATCCGTTTGCCTCCAAACATGCCCTTATTAGCGATCATATTTAAGAAGTTACCATAATCCCGCAGGTTGGACCTGGCACCTCCGCCGAGCATGGGATTGTGGCCTGGCGTTTCATCAACAGGTGTAAAATGGGTACATTTCATACCTAATGACCTCGCGATCTTTTCCTGGAAAATGGTTTCCCAGTCTTTGCCTGTAGCCAATTCTGCCATACGTCCGGCTACCTGCATGGCCAATCCACCGTATTTGAATCTGGCGCCTGGCAGCGTGTCGGCAGAAAGATAAACAATGTGTTCAACCGATTCTTTCAGCGTTTTATAATTATCAGGGTGTGCGCCCGCGGGCTGGTAATCAGGGTAGCCGGCTGTGTGGGAGAAGAGCTGGCGCAAAGTAGCTTTGCCCTTGGGGCCTGTAAATTGTGGCAACCATTTATATACCGGATCGTCCCAACTTAACTTACCATCATCAACAACCGCAGCGATGGTAGCAGCAGCCAGCCATTTGCCTGCCGAGGCAATGTAGGCAACCGTATTGGTATCATAGCTACCAAAGTACTTTTCGTATACTATTTTGTTGTCCTTGGCAACGATGATGGAAGCTCCCTGGTAAAAACCACTGTCCACCCACCCTGTTATTTTCTTTTCGACAAGAGAGAAGTCATAAGAAGGATGTGATAACGGCTTCCTTGCTGCTGTTTTTTGAGCAGGGGAAGAACTGCTGAAAAGAATGGAGCAGGCAAATAAAAGGAGCCGGCATTTATGGGAGGTGCTGGTCATGCGATCTGTTATTTAATTCCCAGTTCTTTCTGAATTTGTTCGAGCGTTTTGCCCTTGGTTTCTGGCATAACTCTCCAGATAAACAAGAAAGAGAGCAGCATCATACCGCTATAAAAAACAAAGGAGTAAAAACCTCCCAGTGAGCTGCTTTCCACAATCATCGGGAAGGTCCAGGAAATAATCGCTGCCATGATCCAGTGGGTAAATGATCCAAGGGAACCGCCTTGTGAGCGGACAGAGTTGGGGAATATCTCAGAAATAAATACCCAGATGACAGCTCCTTGCGAAAAGGCAAAGAAGGCAATAAAACCGATCAGGTAATAGATCACTGCACTATGGTCTGCAGCCGGGTTGCTGAAGGCATTGGCCGTAAGTCCCAGGAATACGATCATACCGGCAGCACCGATCAACAATAACTTTTTGCGCCCGAACTTGTCAATTACACTCATCGCTAATAGTGTAAAGACAAAGTTGGCCAGGCCTATGAATACCGATTGCTGGAAGGCATCCGCCCGATTAAAACCTGCCATTTCAAAGATGCGGGGGGCATAGTAAATGATGGCATTGATGCCTGATAGCTGGTTGAACATAGCCAACAACATAGCATAAAAAATAGGCTTGTTGTATTTGCCGTTGAACAGTCTTTCCTTGATACCTCCTTTAGATAACTCATGTTCCTGGCGAATCAGGTCAGCAGCATGGGGTTCACCCAGATGGGAGAAGATCTTCTTAGCTTCTTCATCGCGGCCATTCAATACCAGCCAGCGGGGACTTTCAGGAATAGTGCGTACAAGTATAGCGAAAACAACAGATGGTATAGCCATGATGCCCAGCATATAACGCCAGGAATCTTCACCAAGACCGGCCAGTAAATAGTTGGTGAGGTAGGCAATTAATATACCGGCAACAATATTCAATTGAAACAACCCTGCAAGACGTCCTCTCTGCTTAGCCGGTGAGATCTCAGAGATATACATGGGTCCTACTACTGAAGAGGCACCTACGGCAACACCTCCTAAAAACCTAAAGAGTACAAAAAGTATCCACAAAGAAGAAACGGCGCATCCTACAGCAGAAATCAGATAAAACAATGCTATAGCGGTAAGCACTTTTTTACGCCCCAGTTTTTGAGTTGGCCCACCCACGATCAGTGAACCTAAAACTGTTCCGATCAGACTGGAGGCTACCGTAAATCCGAGCCAGAAGGAATCTAAAGACCAAAGCTGCTGAATGGTTTTCTCAGCCCCTGAGATCACAGATACCTCAAAGCCAAATAGAAAACCGCCCATTGCGGCAATTAATGCAATGCGAAGCGGGTATCCGAAAGGGGCGCCCGCCTGTCCTGCTGAATGTTTTGAAGCAGTCATTGTTTCAGTTTGAATGTGCATATGTTAGTGTTTATGAGTTATTTGCTTATTGTATATTAACTATTTGACCTCTGGTGTCAGCCAAACAGCCTGACCGCCTGAGGCAAGCAGGTTAACGGTGAATACCATTTTATTATTGACCTTCTTCTTTTCTACTTTGACTTTTGTTTTAGTGGTGGCTTTAGGGTCATCAGAATAGATAGTGGCAATAAATTTCTTTCCTGTTGGTAAAAAACTGAGGGGAACTTTTACAGTTCTGCCTTCATTGTTGGTTAAGGTGCCAACGAACCACTCCTCTCCTTTTCTCCTTGCTGTGGTAATGAACTGGCCAGGTGTTCCCTGCAATACCTTGGTTTCATCCCAGGTAGTTGGAATCTTCTTCCAGAATTCCAACTCAGGTTCTCCTTCAAAAGAAGCAGGTTTGTCGTACCAGAACAAGGTTTGTAGCGGAGAGAAATAAACAGCCGCCATTGCCAATTGGTGCGCATGCTTGGTTTTGATTCTTTTATCAAAATAACAGATCGTATAGTCTGCTGCACCTGCGATATACCGGGTAAACGGAAGCACCGTATTGTGGGTTGCATCCGGCATTTCCTCATTGCCACGGATGCCTTCTGCAGTCATGAGGTTGGGCCAGGTGCGTTGCTCTCCTGTAGGTCGCCAGTCATCATGGATATTGACCATAATACCGTTCTCTGCAGCTTTTTGAATGGCTTCCTCTACCCAGGTAGTCCAGCGATGTGATCCTGCCTGCACAAAGCCAAACTTTACACCGGCAACACCCCATTTCTTGTAGGTAGTAAAAAGCGTATCCAGTTGAGCCAATAGAGCCTGCTGGTTCACATAGAGCCAAACACCAATGCCTTTTTCTTTTCCGTATTGAATAATACGGGGCAGGTCAAAATTTGGGATGGCGACCTTTGTGGCGTCCGAGGCAAAAGAAAAGGCAGGACCATACCATTTCCAGTCAAAAAGTACATACTGCAAACCACGATCTACTGCAAAGTCAATGTTTGCCAGGGCATCCTCCGTGGTTTGTGACATGACTCTCATGATCTTTCCGGGCCTGATCCAGGAGGTGTCTTTGATTTTATTGGGTTCATTCAGGTTAAGCAGCACATAATTATTTTCAATCAGAGCACCAGGTTTTTCTGCCACCATGATCAACCGCCAGGGTGTAGCAAAGGGCGAGATCAGGTCAGCAGGGCCATGCATGGAGGTAACAATTGTATTCGGTTTTTCTTTACTCAATTTAAATTTGGTGCGGCTGTAATCAACCATACCAGCCTCGGCCAGACAGGCATACCATCCATTAGGCAGTTGCATTGTTAATGGCCGTTCACTTTCATTGGGCCAGTTACTGAGTGGTAACAATTGATAAGGTGCCTGTGCCCACAAGTGGTGCCAGGCCATGGTGCCCTCCGGCAGAGAAAACTCTGTATTTTCTGCTACGACGCGATAGTACGTTCCTTTTTCATTTTCAGGAAAGAAGAAACGAATGGCTGCACCTTCATTGTAAGCCCTGATCTGGACATGAACCGGATAAATAGAATTGTCGTCCTTTACCAGTTCGATGGTCGCTGCATTATAATGATCGCGAATGGATTTGCGTTCACCGCCCACAGGTTGCCAGCTGGTGTCCTTAGAAGCAGTCATGATCTTTTTCACCACCAGGTTTTCCATCCAACGGGCATGGGTATCCACTTTTAAAGCCATAGCACTTTCTGACAGACGGTTGTCTAGTTGCAGGTCCAAGGCAGATTCCCTGATAATGGTTTGGTTCTTGTAGGTCACCAGGTAATAAAGCTTACGTTTTCTATCCTCATTGCTTTTCTGGTAAAAGACAACTGAGAGGTTGTTATCCGGAGACTGAATTGTTGTTTGTGAACCTGGAATGATTTGCTGAGCCCTTACAAGCATATGAGCCAATACAAGCAAGAACAGGAAAAAAGATTTGAATTGCATTGTTTTTATTTCTTAGGGCATTAAATTGATTGTTGTGTATTTTATTGCATGGATGCTGTATCATTTTCTGCGGTACGTGCTTCTACTTGCAGCACCAGCATCTTTTCTTTGTCCAGGTAATCAGTCTTTATTTTTTTATGGTTCAAGACCACGGTTGCAGGCTTCGCATTCATACCCAACTTTGCATAAATGAGGGGCTGCCCTTGCAGTAATACTTCTGTGTTACTACCCATTTTAGCATGCATAAAAACTTTCGAAAGGGAATGCAGCACCACTTTAGCATCCTTTCTCACATAACTGCCATTGCTCACGAAATACTCTGATATATTATCCGGATTGGTTGCCTCTGCTTTTTCCGGGTATGTGATGGCCATCATATACGCATCTGTTTCCCAGCCCCCCATCACATTGTGACTGTTACGGTGCATGAGCCTGCCATCTGCAAGAAGATTCACATAAACATCCGTCACTTTACCCCTCTCGGTGATGCGTACACCAATCCAGTTAAGGCCTTCCAGTTTTTCAATCCGTGGCAGGCTGGTTCGCTGTTCCTTTGCACTGGCCATATTGGAAATAGCAGGACCCGTGATGGGCTTATTCTTATCATCCAGCAAGATGATGGCATTGATAAATTTTGTTTGTTTGTACTCCTCAGGCGGGTAAATGGAGTAGTAGGTTACTTTAGTATCAGGGTCATGGTCTTTCACACCAGTACGTTCATCGAGTCTCATCTTCTCGGGGAAGTCATGCGGATATCCGTTGGGCAGCGTTTCGGGGAAAAGAGGTCGCACCAGTACGGCAGCAGAATCATTGGTAACCTCCAGGTCAATACCCTTCTTTTTAGCATCTTTATTGAAGTGCAGGAGCCATTCAAACTTACCGGTCTCATAAGCCTTTACATCATCGATCACCAGGATCACGTTACCCACCCAAACAAAGTTGCGGTAGTTGCGCAAAAAGTATTGAGAAGTGGGCCCTGTTGCATCTGCTAGCAAGTATTTAAAGTCACCCGCATCCATCAGGTTGTACAAGCGCCCTATATTTTTTACGGCATGATACTGGTCCTGAGGGTTCTGTGCCTTACCATTGAACAGAACCACATTATGTGCTTCACTGCGTACTGAATAACTGCTGTATGAGGGATTACCATAGTTGACATTACCACCATCTGCCAACAGGTTTTTTCCATTATGGTAAAGAATGAAAGAACCCGCATCAGCGTGGGCATGGTTCCATGTATAACCCGACTTTACGCCCAGCATGGTTGCATTGTGATTCCACGAAGACCGAAGCATTGCCCAACCCATATCCTGATAAATGGAAGCTGTCGGAAGATCCGGGACTTTGCTTTTATTTAATTGATCAGGCTGGTACAAAAGTCCAAGTGGCGTATTGATCCCCATATCTTCTTTGACACTTCCTTTTCCTGTTTCATTTAAATACCAGCGGTACCTGTCTTGATCATAACCTAAGGCGATCATGATCTTCACCGGCCTGTCTCCATTAGCAAAGGGATTGGAATCACCAAAATTCACCGATTGCAATTGACCGCTATTGGGGTAAGAGGCATTGATAAACCAGTCCATGGTTTTTTCCAGCAGATGGTCATAAGGCATTTTGATGGGTTCAAAAGCGTTGGTCCACGCCAGGCGGAACAGGAGGTATTCCGACACACCAAAGTTGGCATAAGAGACGCTTTCATAAAAGCCTCCGGACGGATCAAAATTAGCTGGTTTGTTTTCCAGCACACTGCCAGAGAAAGCAAACCATTCATTGGAAGCCAGCATCACATCTTCCGCCCAATCCCTTGCTTCAGGAACTTCATTCATGACAGCCAGTGAGGCGACACCAGCCTGGTAGACAATGGAACTCCACCAGTTATGTCCCATGGAGTTCAGGGAGTGTAGTCTTTTATCCGGTGATATCCAATCGCTTAAAGAAGGCTCTATGCCCAGTTTTACAATACCTTGCGCTATTTGGAAACGTTCTTCATTAGAAAGATAGTTGTAAACGGCATCAAAAGCAGTTGCTGCCATGAAGTTGTTATGAGCAGTACCTAAAGCTGAGTTCCACCTGGGTGTGCGATCGTCCAGGCCATCCCATTGCTTGCGAGTAACCAATTGCAATAGGCCTTGCTTTACAGCTTCCGCATATTTTTTCTCCCCCGTTATTGAATAGATAAAGGAAAGTTCTTCCAGGTTTGCCTTACCTGAAACAACAGCCTTATCAACATTATCTTTTATTCGTGTATAGTTCCTTGCCATCATTGTATCTTTCTTCATCCGTTCTTTCAAATGCTGTATACGGTTTGGCGTATAGAACAAAAAGGGATGCGCTTTGGTCTTGCCTGTACTTTTGAATTGGGCAAAAACGGTTGTTGCCGCAAGGCACATTATCAACAGGAAAAACAAGGCACTTTTTTTCATATACCTGGAGCAGGAAGTAAGGATCATTTTATTTTAATTTATTGAAGTAGCATTCATTGATGAAAGTAAGGTATAGCAGCTGCGCGTCTGTTTTCCCAACAAGTAACCAGGACCGTTTTCATCTTCAGTTCGAATTGATTTAAAATACTCATGATGGATAATTATAGTTGAATGAACTATCTTTTGTTTATTATTTTACCAGGGTGACAGACCATTCAGTTTTATCAATAAAGATTGGCATAAATGCTTTTTCCTTTCCTCAACTTTTTTGCTCTGAGTAATGCTTCGATATAGTAGTAATCAGCATAAATGATGGAAGCGTCTATTTCACCACCATTGGG
>NZ_JAOTIF010000045.1 GCF_025628885.1 Paraflavisolibacter caeni
GTGAGTTGCTCTTCTTCAAAGATTACTGCAATGTTATTAGGTGTTTGTAGTACCTGCTGTTCAAACAGGGAAACAATGTTTTCTTTAGGATAGTCTACTTCTGAAGCATTGAAGCCATGGAGCAGTTGTGCCTCCTCTTGCATTGAGAGCATATTGAGGCTGCCAATGCTTTGCTGGGGCTGCTGGACAATGGAATGCAGCAACGCTTTGAAGTGGGCCACCAACCGCTCGATGGTCTCTGATGTAAACAGGTCGGTTAAGTAGTTTACAGATCCTTGAAGCCCAAACCCTGTTTCCTTAATGTCTATCAGCATCTCAAACTTGGCAGTGTCATAGTTAACTTGCTCTTCTTCCAATACCAATTCTTTGAGTTGCCGGTGAGGTACTTCGGGCGTGTTCTGCAGTACCAGCATGACCTGGAACAAAGGACTGCGACTGAGATCCCTCTCCTTTACTACTGCATCCACCACCTTTTCAAAGGGCACCTCCTGGTGTTCATACGCCTCCAGGGTGGTTTGTTTGACCTGCTGTAATAACTCTGTAAAGGAGAGCTCACTTCTGAGTTCATCCCTGAGGGCCAGGGTGTTGACAAAAAAGCCGATGAGGCCTTCCACCTCCTGCTGCTGGCGACCAGCTATGGGAGTACCCACACAAATATCCTGCTGTCCACTGTATCGATACAACAGCACCTTGTAAGCAGCTAGCAAAGTCATGAACAGAGTCACTCCTTGTTGCTGAGAGAATTTTTTAAGTTTGTTTGAAACGGTTTGGTCTATACTGAAATTAACAAAGGTCCCATGGGTGCTTTGCACTGTTGGCCGACGGTAGTCCGTGGGGAGTTGCAAGGTTTCTGCACCTGTAAGTTTTTCTTTCCAGTAAGTGAGTTTGTGTTCCAGCACCTCTCCTTGCAAATAGTCCCTTTGCCAGAGGGCATAGTCTGCATACTGGATGGGAAGGGGGTTCAGCTGTGGCGCATGCCCCTGGCTGTAAGCACCATAAAGCTCTACCAGTTCCCTGACCAAAATAGAAGTAGACCAGCCATCAGAGGCTATGTGATGTAAAACAATTACCAGAACATGTTCTTGTACATCCAGCTGAATGAGCTGGGCTCTGAGCATATAATCACCTGAGAGATCAAAAGACGTATGGATTTGCTGTTGAATACAGGCACGTAAAGCTTCAGCGTCTTCCCTGTATTTTGAACCATCTACACAAACTAACTTCCATTTAGAAACCTCTTGAACAGATTGATAACTATGTCCATCTTCTTCCTTTATAACCGTTCTTAAGATCTCATGTCGTGAAATGAAGTCCCGGAAAGCAGACTCCAAAGCTTCTTTATTCAAAGTTCCTTTCCATCTAAATACGGTTGGTATGTGGTAATGAACACTGCCCTCCAACTGGTCAATGAACCATAAACGCTCCTGGGCAAAAGACAGGGGCAGGAGCTCCGGCCTAGGTTCTACGACCTTAATAGAGGGTAACAATAATTCCCTGCTCCCTGCCATAAGATGCCTGGCTAATAAAGCTATTGTAGGGTAGTCGAGAATGTCTTTAACTAAAAGTTCAATTTGTCGTTGCTTGCGTATGGCAGCAATTATTTGCATTGCCAGCAGAGAGTGCCCCCCCACTTCAAAGAAATTGTCATGGATACCGATAGGCTCTACTTTCAGCAGTTGCTGCCAGATCTGCACCAACTGCTCTTCCAAATCCGTACAGGGAGCTACATACACACTGATGTTTGTTACCTCTACATTGGGCAACGCTTTCCTGTCGATCTTACCATTATGGTTAAGCTGAATATTATCCAACTTCATCCACTGCAAAGGCACCATATATTCTGGTAACCTGCTCTTTAGGTATTCCAGCAGTTGTTCCGTATTGAAAGAATCATCAGCCACCACATAACCCACCAACCGTTTGTTGCCACTGCTGTCTTCTTTTGCCGCCACCACGCATTGGTTCATCATACCACTTTGCAGGACCACAGTTTCGATCTCCCCCAATTCAATGCGGTAACCGCGGATCTTGACCTGTTCATCTCTTCTGCCCAGGTATTCTATAGAGCCATCCACCAGCCATCTGCCCATATCCCCAGTACAGTATAGTCGCTCTCCTTCCTTGAAAGGATTTGCAATGAACTTCTCATGGGTTAATTCCTCGCGGTTCAAGTATCCCCGGGCCAGGCCTGCTCCTCCAATGCAAATCTCTCCGGTGCTCCCTATTGGCACCATATCCTGATCCTCATTCAGAATATAAACCTTTGTATTTCCAATAGGTTTTCCTATCAGTACTGTAGTTTGCTGTCCCATAGCCTGAGGGCAGAGATACTCCACTGAAGTCACGGTAGTTTCCGTTGGGCCATACTCATTATAGAACTGAACGTATGGCGTCCAGGCATTTGCCAGATGAACCGGGCAAGATTCGCCTCCTGCAATCACTCTTTTTAATGCACCATGTTTACCGGCTCTTATTGTTAGTAAATAACTGGGAGTAGCATGAAGATGAGTGACCTTTTCCTTTAGCATAAGCTCGATCAAACCTTCTGTACGAGCCAACAATTCCTTAGGCACCAACACTAATTTGGCCCCATTACACAAGGCCAGGAAGGTTTGTTCTACAGAGGCATCGAACGCATAATTGGAAAACTGAAGTATGTTTTCATCCGCATGTATGCCAAATTCCTTTGTTTGGTTAACTATCAAACTCAACACACTACGGTGTTCAATCAGCACGCCTTTGGGCCTTCCGGTGGAACCGGAGGTGTAGATCACATAAGCCAGGTGAGATGGCTGCAGATTCCTTTGCAGATTGGTTATGGGAAGTTGGTCGATCATATCCCGCAGTTCATCCAAGCAGATAAACTCCTGTTCTACGTCGAGAAACTTTGCTTTAGTGTTTTGACTACCTATCACTAAAAATGCTTCTGTATCCTGCAGCATGAATTGAATTCTCTCTAAAGGATAATCGGGGTCAATGGGCACATAAGCGGCTCCTGCTTTCAGAATCCCTAGGATACCTACCAGCAAGTTCATACTTCGATCTATGCAAAGAGGCACCAGGGTTTCTTCAATCACTCCTTTGCCTCTGAGGTATTGGGCAAGGTGATTAGCCCTTTCATTCAGTTCCTGATAAGTGAGTTGCTGCTCTTCAAAGACTACAGCTATGTTGTGTGGTGTCTTTTTTACCTGTTGTTCAAACAAATCAATGACGGTCTTGTCTTTTGGATAATCAACTTCAGTGTCATTGAATCCTGAGATCAATTGCTGTTCGTAAAAAGGTAAGACATCAATACATTCAATATTTCTGTGGAAATTATCAGGAAACTGTTCTAAAATATAAATAATACGCTGCGCAAGAAACTTTAATTCATTTTCAGAAAAATACTCATTTAAAGAATATAATTGAAGTTGCATGGGTTGCTTATTACCATAGTCCATCCAACATATTTGCAAAGGATTTCTTTCAAATTCATTTACAATACGCAATATGGTAGCCTGCAATCCATCTCCAAAGAATAATTCTAAATTTAATGGTTGATAATTAATAAATATCTCACATAAATACTCCTCGGAAGAGTTGATTTTAAGATGTCTGCTTAAGTCTCCAATTAAATAGTTCTGATGGCGGTAATCTCTTCTTTGAGTATTTGTAATGTTTAAAAGTAAATCAGATAATTTATCTTCTTTTTGATAAGCACATTTGAATGGAAGGATACCAGTGAAAGTTCCAACAATATTACGAAGTCGTTTTGAGCCTCTCTTATGTACAGGAGTTCCAAAAACAAATTCCGATTGATTTGAAGTTTTACCAAAATAAATTATTAATGCTGCAATTGTCAGCTGTTGTAAGCTTGCATGAGCAGTCAATTGAAGATCTTCGAGGAACTTTTTTTGTTGGTCATCTAAATCAAAATGAAAGGTTGCACTCTTCTTACCATAATCAGTTTCATAGCCATTTTTTTTTTGCAATATTTTTTGCGGCTTCTGGGTAATCCATTCTTTCCAATAATTCCCATCTAATTCAAACTCGGCAGAATTAAAATATTTGGAAGCATTTAGTATTTCATCTGAATAGGCCGGATATTCAAACTGAATGTTATCGCCATCTATTAAGGATCTATATTTCTTTGCGATATAATTGATCCAAACAATGAATCCATATCCATCAATTATCAAATGATGGTATCTAAAGAAAAGCCAATATTCATCAGAAGCTATTTTAATTAATACATGTTCGAAAAGCAGACTATCCTGTTGTATCTTAAATGGAATACTGAAACGGTTTTGCATCCAACACCGGGCTTCCTCTCCAGCGTTTTCCCGATCACTAAAATCCATTTCCGCCAGCTCTAATTTCTCATATTCCTGATCGAAATAACAATGCGGATCTGCGCCTGCAACATCAAATCGCATTTTGAAAGCATCAAATACTTTTGGAGATGAATTGACCGCATCAATAAACTTCCCTTTATGTAAAGGGCCCTTTAATTTTATATATAGTCCAATGTTATAATGAGGACTATTAATATTTATTAGTTGATCTACACAAATGTCATTCTGGGCTGGGTGTAATGGAAAGGGTGTTTTTTGCATGAGCATCTCCACTTAAGATAATTCAAAATAGTCTGCGTTCCCAATTATGGCTCTATGATCAGGCAAATTCAACAACGTTTGCCTGCTTTTCATATAGGAGTTCTTTTTCACCATACAAGCGTTCAGCAATCATTCCTTTTTCCTCACAAATCTTTATGAGCTTATTTGACTGAACAATTGGATTGGATTCATCCGTATATTTTATACTACTGATAAATTCAACCCAGGGTTCCTGCCCCATTGCATATACATACAACTCTTTGGGCTTAAAAATATTTACCAAGGAGGCTCCCTTTGCACAATCTGAACCAGCTAATCTTCTGCTACCATCCATATCTCTTGCCAACTTCTTTGTCAATAATGGTCCATATAGCCAGGTGAGCGGAGCTCCGTCGCACTCCATACCAATGAACAGAACATCCACATTGCCAACTTTTTTATGGATATGTTCGTAAAGTTCTGGCTCCATAATTCTGGAATCTGCAAGGAAGATCAATTTAAATTCTCCGATCTTAACAAAATAGCAAGACTTGGTAATAATATTTAAATCACTATGCTCTCCAATAAATGGCAAACCTGTAATGATTGCATCAACAAAACGGACAGTTTCCATTTCGTCAATTGAAATAACATTATTGAAACCAATATTAGTAAACATCAGTTTTAAATCCGGATCTTCGAGTTTGCCACTATTGGTCCGTGGAACAATAAGGTTCTTTATCTTATGCCTTAATGGCAATAATGTTTCAAATAAAATGTGGTCTTGGTGGTTATGCGTTATCAATACATAATCAATAACGTCAGGAAGATCTACATCAGAAAAGTGCTGTACATCCGAATGGTATCCATAATAACTTATCAATGGATCTACCAGGATACTAATATCTTTTGTCTCAACAAGAATACAGGCATGGCCGAAATAGCGCATTCGTATTTTATCCCCTGTATACCTTTTGTAAGGCGGTGGAGGTGTTTCAGTAAAAAATGTTTCAAAAAGAGCTTCATCCGATTCTTCTATTCCCAATATTGATTTGATGTAGCCAAGTGTTTGGGGTGCTCTTTTCATTCTTGCTAAAGCATCAATTCCCTGGTGATCAAAAGGAATGTCCAGGTGAAGAACGTCGGGTTGCTCCAAACGAGGAGTGCTCAGACAGAATGGACGTTCATCGTTATTAGTTACCCATAAAGCAATGCTTTGAGCATTTTTGTTATAATACTCACTATTATATAAAAGTGATTCGAAAAAGCGGAAGCCTGGATTGTTTTGACGGTCATAATACAGTTCCACATACCCTTTAAGTATATCGGGCACTTTTTCGTAGAGCGGTTCCAGGCCATATCCCTTAGCTTCATTCGCTAACATTGTATCGAGGTCTTTCACAGCTTTAGCAAACTGAAGCACTTTCTCCTGTTTCTGAAGCGTTCTCTGTTTCAACGCTTTTACTTCCTCGACTCTACTACCGCCAAGGTCCATAAAGGGGCCTCCACGCATCTTGGGATTCAAAACCGCTTCTGCATGAATGGCAGGTGCGGCCAGATATGAGTCTATAATTGTTAAATGCCTACCCAGAATATTCATTGCTGCAGTTGCTGGTGAAACCAAGTGGCTCCAGGCATACCATTGGTCAACTAATGGTTCAAGTACAACATTAGGTTTTAGATACACGTTTTTATCATTCATAATTGATATGATTGGGTATGAACAAATAGCTTTTTGGAGATAATTTCTATGATTTCATTAGGATAGTTAAATATGAAAAAGTGTTTACCTGGCATGCGTTTAAAAGAAACAACTGATTTAGTTACCTTTTGCCATAATTGTATATCTGAAATTTCCATATCTTCTTCAGATCCAGTAATCACTGTAATAGGGATATTCAATGGCTCATCCTCTTCGTGCATATAATTTTCAGTAGCCTTAAAATCAGCCCGAAGAATTGGTTCGAAATATGCCAGTAATTCCTCGTTGGTTAAAACTTCATCCGGCATACCATCAAACTCTTTCAATTCATTGATAAACTCATTTTTAGGAAGTAAATGTTTCTTCTTTTCCGTTCTAGATAACGAGGCGGGACCTGTAGTACCAGTTATAAAGAGGTGTAAAGGGGCTTTGTGGTTGTTTTCGATTATTTTCTTTGTCAATAGATAGGCTAATAACCCTCCCATGCTATGACCATATATGGCATAGTTATTTTGATCTACATGATTGCAGAACTGTTGATATAGATCGTCTGTTAATATATCAATATCAGATATTAAAGGTTCTTTTATCCTGGTGCCTCTTCCCGGATATTCAAGTGATTTGATATTCAGGAAGGAGGGAGCTCTTTTTATATATTCATGATAACAGTATTTGTTACCCCCTGCATATGGCAAACAAAAAAGATTTAGTGTTGATTTCATTAAGGTATTTTTTGATTGTCTTAATTCATAAACCTTGTTTACAATTCTCACTTTAGAATGATTTCTTAATAACAGAACTTTCCCACGCATAGTTCAAAACAATGGCTGCATCATGCAATTGCTCACATGATTCTTGTTGACCTATGTGCATAGATCCTCACTAGAAAAAATTCTAATGAACAATTAAACAAAACTTAATCCAACCTTGCAATAAGATTTACGTTCATAGGGGTAATCAAGACTTAACAGAAAAGATGCACAAAGAATAATCTACAGTGCTTTTTTGATTGGTTCTTAAGAATAATGAAAGAAGGTTTATAGGGATCGAATTTAAAACTTGACGTTAAAATACATAAAAAATCAAATTAAAAAAATTTTTTAGGCACTTTTTTTCAGTCTTCAATAAACGTAAAAATAATTTAATTCATATTATCAATCATGAATATACAATTTTTATTAAATTTTCATGTACTGAATTTTCGCCCTATAGAATGTTGAAAAATTGATCAAGTTCAGTTCTACTTCAAGAATGATCTCAGTGAAAATAGACTTCATTTAAAGATATACCTTGCAATGAAATGTCTGCAGATAAGTAAGCAGTATACCGGTGATCAAGTTGTAACTCGTGGAGATACCAGGTCTTATCTTGCCACAATATTTTTTTATTGCTGATTGAAATTTTATTTAATGGGATATGGAGCCCTGTACCAATTCCCTTTAAAAATGCCTCTTTCTGGGTCCATAGAACGTAGAATGCGCGAAGACTATTTTCAGCCTGTAAGATCTCGTCTAATTCCCTTTCAGAAAACTGGTCTTCAAAACCTGCAATAGGAATTTCCCTGATCTCTTCAACATCGATCCCTATTTTATTAGTCTTACTAATTGCACATATGGTATATGCCCCGGAATGAGAAATATTGAAGTCGATATGGTCGTCAAAATAAGGTCTTTTAAACTGCGTGAACTTCAAATTGCTTAAGGAATAAGAGGTGTTAAGCCCCAAAGATTTCAATCCTTCAATTAAAAGCGCTTTTCCTATTAAGCTTCGTTGCCTGTCCTGCCAGTTTCTATATTTTAGAATTTGTCCTTGGATAAAAGGTGGAAGTTGCTGCAATAGTTTGTTGAAAGTATCGGTGCCTAATCTCTCAGAAGTGACATTATAGTAAACATAGGTCATTTATATTCATTTCCTCTTAAATATAAATATTTCAAGTAAGTTTCATGGACAAAACCTAACTTTTACTAACAACTGATCAATAAAAAGTTATGGATACAAATATGCTGACCCAAATTGCCATGGGCATAGCGTTAAGTGCCTGTGCAGGCTTCAGGGTATTTTTGCCCATGCTGACTGCGGCCCTTGCAACACAGTTGGGGTGGATCCATTTACCGTCTGACATGCATTGGCTAGGAAGTTGGGCAGCCATCATATGTTTCGGTACAGCCGCCATTTTGGAGGTCATAGCCTATTATATACCTTTTGTAGATAACCTGCTAGATACAATAGCCACTCCCCTATCTGTAGCGGCAGGTACTATGCTTGCTTTTTCTATTTTACCAGTTGGCGAGCAAGAACCACTGATCAGGTGGGGCTTGGCTTTATTAGCCGGAGGATCTGCAGCCGGCACTATCCAATTAGGTACTGGAATTTTACGTCTATTGAGCAGCAAAACTACCGCAGGCACAGGTAATGCCATTGTAGCCACCACAGAAAATGCAGCCGCCGCCTCGGGCTCTGTACTTAGCTTATTTATCCCGGTAATCATGGCTGTATTGTTGCTCTTTTTGATCGTATGGATATTGGTCAAGTTGTTTTCAAAAGTTTCCAGCATCAGCAGGAAAAAAGGTAGTATTTAGCGTTTAAAAGGTGGAAAGTTCAAAACAATTATAGTTAACTTTAGAAGCAAATCTTCTCTTGTAACAATATTCCATTAAAGCCAGCTCTATGATCAACTTTATTTGACTTATCTCAACACCTAAAACAATACATTATGGCAAAAAAGATCCTTATGCTTGTTGGCGACTTCGTTGAAGATTACGAAGTCATGGTTCCATTTCAGGCACTACAAATTGCAGGACACGAGGTAGATGCAGTTTGCCCTGAGAAAAAAACAGGAGACAAAGTCAGAACTGCCATTCATGACTTTGAAGGCGACCAGACCTATTCAGAAAAACGAGGCCATGATTTTGCCCTAAACGCGACATTTGCTGATGTCAAACCGGAAAACTATGATGCACTGGTTGTACCTGGTGGCCGTGCTCCGGAATACATCCGTTTAAATGAACGCCTGCTTGGCATAGTGCGTCACTTTGCAGAAGAAAATAAACCAATAGCAGCACTCTGCCATGGTGCCCAGGTATTGGCGGCAGCCGGCGTATTAAAAGGGAGAAGAGTATCTGCTTATCCTGCAGTTGGTCCTGAAGTGACTGCGGCTGGTGGCAAGTTTGTATCCATTGGATTTGACGAAGCCCTGACAGATGGGAACATGGTAACAGGGCCGGCCTGGACTGCCCATGTGCCTTGGATCAAACAATTCCTTTCTGTTTTAGGAACAGTAATCATGGAACAGGAAAAAACTGAAGACCAGCTGGTCTTGTAAGTATTATTGTTTAATGAATGCTTTTTAAATGAAATACACTAACCCATAATTCATGGTATCTACCAAAGGAGGCAACCAGGTTATTGGCTGCCTCTTTTCTTTCAGAACCTGGATTTGGGGAATTAGGGAGGGGGCAAAATCTGTTTCGTGCACTAAGTATACTTGAAGTATGCTTGATGTGTGCTTCAGGTATGCTTGAACTATACACCAGGGATACGGTTGGAATACTCTAGCCCTACTTTAGGTATACTTATGGTATACTTAAGGTATACTGAAGCAACGAAGGATTAATGATGCCGGAGCGGACAAAACAGGACAAAAGCGGTCATTTGCGGTCAGAGTGGACAGGCGGTTGATGTTTGGAATTGGAAGATCAGTAGCTTAGTTTTCAGAATGAGATCACTATTGAATTGTTGATTTATTTTTCTGGATTTTATAATATAATTGAAACATTAAATAATATAATCATGAAAATCATAACGGCATTTTTGCCCATTTTGCTCTGTTGGATTCTTTTGAATTCGGGGTGCGGTAATTCAAGCTCAGATAAAAAGACGGAGAGCAGTGACACCACGATTAACAAGGATACAGTAAAAGTAGATCCGGAAAATTTTTCTGAACCACACTAAAGAACTAATATAGCCAAACCCTTCAGGATGTCCTGAATGCCTTGCGTAAATGGAGATACCGATAATCACCTAATGTTACGAACTTTGCCAATCAATAATAATTTTGAGATCGTGAAGATTTAAGAAGAATAAATTTGTATTTGATGAAGATTTTACTATTTAACGGCTCTTCTGATAAAGGTAATGAGTCGACTTCTATACATATTATCAACTATCTTATTGAAAGACTGAGTACTTCGGGACATGCTCTTACTTTATTTAATTTAGGAGATGCACATATACCTTTCCTGGACATGAAAGCTAAGGATATCCCACCTTCTGTATTAAAAATGGCGGATTTGTTCAGGGAGGCTGATGTTCATATATGGCTTTCTCCCTTGTATCATGGAGGTATTCCTGGTGCTATGAAGAATTGCCTGGACTGGTTAGAAATCACGAGTAAGGCTCCGCAACCTTACCTGACAGGAAAAATTGTAGGCCTTGTTTGCTGGGCCGGAGGTTTACATGCCATGCAGGGCATCAATAATATGGATGCTATTGCAAAGGCTTTACGTGCATGGGTGCTGCCCTATACACTGCCCATCTCCAGGAGCGATCTGTTTGAAACCGGCACCAATAAAATTGCAGCCATTTACCAATCACGCCTTGATATCATGGTAGATTCCATTGACGCTATTGAAGTGGATAGTCACATAAAAGTATAGGAGCATTTACTCTTTTTTTAATAGCTCCTTTCTAATTGCAGTAACCTCCTTCAGTAACAAGGGAAACGCAGGCAAAGCCATGCCACCGTGGTCAAAGCCTTGAAGTTCGTAAAGCGTAGTGCGTTGATGACCGGCCAATTTCATCATGCGCCACAGGTATGCATTTTCCTCATAGCGGCCGAGTAATTCCATTTCACGGTCACCAGTGATCAGCAACATGGGCGGAGCATCTGCCCGCACATGATAAAGGGGTGCATAGGAATCAATAATAGGTTGTACGTCTTTGACACCCCTCTCCTTCCTGACGGTGAAATGAGTGATCGCCTGTCCGCTAAAAGGAATCAGTGCTGCTATGCGGTTAGCGTCGATTCCATATTTACCTAAGTACTTTTTATCCAACGTGATCATCATTCCCAGGTAGCCGCCTGCCGAATGACCAGAAACAAAAATCTGTTGATTGCTTCCTCCATAACTATCAATATTTTGAAATACCCAGGCAACAGCTGCAGCAGCATCTTCAATATATGCAGGAGCAGTTACTTTTGGCGAAAGCCGGTAGCCAACACCAATCACTGCATAACCTTTATCCGTTAACTCTTTTGGAATTTCCTTATGCCCGCCGGTAATTCCGCCACCATGAAACCAGACAATGGTCGCAAAGTTTTTAGTGCCTTTTGGATAGTAAATATCCAAAGTGCATTGCTTCGCTATGTACGTGTCTTTTTTAGTTAGGGAGTCCGCATAATAAGTAATATCTTTTTCAGTTACATATGATTGTTGGGCCTGTACATAAATTGTACTTACCAACAACAGCAGGAGCATCAATTTTTTCATTCAAGAAAGATATTGAAAACGGTAGAATTAACAACAGCAGCAGGTCGTCTGTTTTTGCCTTGCCTGTTTGTCAGTTGATCACCTAAATCTTCCCTTGCCTGTTCGGCTATACCCATCAGTTTTTGCACCATTTCAGGGTAAAGATGCTGCACATCGTAAGTCTCGGATGGATCATGTGCCAGGTCGTAAAGGGCGAGCGGAAAATCCTTTTTCGAAACCGGATTTCCTTTACCACCGATACCTTTTGCACCCAAATATGTAACGGATTTATGCGGCAGGACCAATTTCCAGTTTTTGAACCTTATCGCCTGGAGACTGTTTTGCTCAAAATAATAATAGAATACTTCTCTCGGACCTCTGGTATTCTTATTGGTTATGGATGGGAGGAAATTAAGACCATCGATCGGCTTTTTGGGTAACGATGCGCCTGCAGCGGCTGCAATGGTAGGCAAGAGATCCATATTGGTCATCAAATCGCTATAGGTTCTACCTGCCTCAATCTTTCCAGGCCAGCGCATGAAGAGCGGTACACGAGTACCTCCTTCAAATGTCGAATTCTTTCCTTCCCTAAACCCTCCGGGAGAGCCTGCATGATCGCCATAATTGAGCCAGGGACCATTATCACTGGTAACAATCAATAGTGTGTTATTAGAAAGGTTTTCGTGGTCTAAAGCTTTCAATATTTCTCCTATAGACCAATCGAGCTCCATCATCACATCACCGAAAGGCCCCAATTCACTTTTTCCCCTGAATTTTTCTGAAGGTGCCAGGGGAACATGAGGCATTGGTTGTGCCAGGTAAAGGAAAAAGGGAGTTCTTTTATTTTCTTTGATGAAGGAAACGGCCTTGTCAGTAAACAACCGGGTCAGCCCTTGCTGCTGCCGGAATGATTTGATGGTATCAATGACCTTATCACCGTCGAGAAGCACTAACTCAGGCCAGGTAAACCTAATATCCTTAGGATCAGTAATCAAATTCCCCTGGTGATCCCTGGGCCAAATATCATGCGACCAGGGAAGTCCTAAAAAACTATCAAATCCATAATGGAGGGGAAGATAAGGGGCTTTATCCCCCAGGTGCCATTTCCCAACCATGGCTGTTTTATACCCTGCTTTTTTCAGGATTGAAGCAATTGTCTCCTCCTCAGGGTTCAGGGCGATTTTTGAGCCGGGCAGCAAGGCGCCAGAAATGCCAATTCGGTTAGGGTAACATCCTGTCATCAGCGCTGACCTGGATGCCGAACAAACCGGCTGAGCTGCATTAAAATGGGTCATGCGCGTACCCTCACTGGCCAGGCGATTAAAGCTGGGCATCGGTATGCCAGTCATGCCGAAGGGCTCAATATCTCCATAGCCCATATCATCAAAATATACAATGATCACGTTAGGCGCTTTAGGTCTTTGGGCATTAGTTATACCAACTATCCACAAAAGGAATAAAGCAGAAAAGAATATTCTCATACGCTAGTTTATAATAGATAGGAATAGGTGATCATTTACCACTTCTCAGTAATGCTTCCAAATAATAATAATCAGCATAATTGATTGGAACATCTACTTCGCTATTCGCTGGTTTATGCCCTGTACTGTGCAACAAAATAAATCCAGAATGATCGCCAGGCTTTGAACGGTAATGATTCGTCAGGCTTTCAAGCATCTTACCTGCAATTTTCTTATACCGCGCACCCTGGCTGCTATACTGACTGAGTTCGAATAAAGCAGAAGCAATAATAGCTGCTGCAGATGCATCCCTGGGCACAGCAGGTATGGAGCGGTCATTAAAATCCCAGTAAGGAACTCCGTCCTTTGGCAAAGCCGCATTATTTAAAATAAAAGAAGCAATGCTGTCAGCTTGTTGTAAATACCTTTTGTCTTTGGTTTCCCAGTAACACATCGTAAAACCATATAACCCCCAGGCCTGCCCTCTTGCCCAGGCCGATTCATCAGCATAGCCCTGGAATGTCATTTTTCTTCTTGCCTCACCAGTCAGCGTATCGTAATCCACAACATGATAAGAACTGAAGTTCTGTCTGAAATGATTTTTTAAAGTAGTGTTGGCATGATGAACAGCTACTTGATAATACAGAGAATCACCTGATAAGCGGGTGGCAGCAAAGAGCAATTCCAGGTTCATCATATTGTCGACAATCACCGGAAACTGCCACTGGTCACGCCGGAAATCCCATGACCGGATTGCCCCTATTTTGGAATTGTACCTGGCGACCAATGTCTTTGCAGATTGAATGATCACATCCTTATAATGAGGATTATTGGTCAGGCGGTATCCATTTCCGAAGCTACAATAGATTTTAAACCCTACATCATGCGAGTCACCATTCCATTGTTCCTTCTCCAGGAGTGCTGTAAACTTTTCGGCATCTTGTTTCCAATGTCCATTGCCAGTATGTTGATAGAGCATCCATAAAATACCAGGGAAAAACCCGCTGGTCCAATCACCAGATTTCACCATTTTAAGGCTGCCTTCTTCAATTGTTCTTGGCGTTACCAATTCGGGTTTTGTGTCCCTGATCATTGAAATATGCTCCAACATCAGATCAGACTGCTTTACTGCATCACTCCAGACCTTTGAACGGTTTATTTTTTGTGCGCCTGCTTCAAAACAGCCAATCGTAAACAATGCAAACAAGATCACTTTTACTTTCATGTCGTCTTTGATTATAGTTGTACTTATTTTTTATTTTTTACCTGTAGCAGGTATAAGGATGATGGTTCTAAGCCCGTTTTATTGGTTCCTTCCCACTCGCCTGTTGGTCTGTCCGGCAATCTCCCTCCATATGGTGTTCCTTTCAATCCAAACACATAGTTATTACCAGACACCCAGGGATTTTGCACAACGGCTTTGGAGGCAGTACAATTCCAGATCACCTGGTTCACACCTGCCCATCCATGGCCAGTACCCCAGTTTCCACGGTCCTGAACATTGATCTCTCCATCGGTAATAATGTTGTCGTACAGGGTACCAACAGCCCACCGATGATGGGGGCCGATGTCAGCCTTTGCTTTCTCTGTTCTACAGTTATAAAACACATTGGGTCCGCAGACCTTTGCACCCGTCACATAGTCGTGACGGCCTTCAGAAGCGAAGCAATTCATGAACAGGTTCAATTGACCATCATTGTTAAAAGAATACCGGCGACCGCCCGTTATGATTGACTTAGGAGTAAGTGATTGGCAATTGAAAACGGTGATGTTTTTACTTTGGCTACCCAAGCTAACACAAGCATAACCAAAATGTTTTGATGTCACGTTGCGTACCCAACCATTCTCAGCCTGATTCATAAAGACCGCAATCCATCCATGGTCTTCGTCTTCATTATTAGCGTATTCAGACTCACAAGATAAATCCTCAACTGCCACATTGCTGATCCGGCCATTAAAATGATATTTATATATGGCACCTCCACCATATTGTTCTTCCATAGCCATGACCACAGGATTGTCAATGGTTACCTGGCTGCCTTTAATTGAGGTAATAATGCGCTCAAAGTGCAAATCGTATTCCTGTGGCTGCCATTGTCTGGTAGTAGTATCACTGCTTACAATCTGATCCATTTTCAGATCATGAATCCAATTCTTTGTCCCGGGTCTGAAAACAACAATAGAGTCGCCCACCTTAAACCCATTTGCTGATTCTATAGAGAAAGTGCGAGCACCAACAGGCACGTAGGCATCAACGATCTTTTTCCTAGTGCCAACTTTTTCATTGATACTACCTTTGCCTGTGATGGCAATCAAGTTTCGTTGTCCTTTGCCTGTTGCTATCAAATGAGTAGCCATACCTTCTCCACGCAAGACGATGCCACGGGCTTTAACGTGTAACGTACCTGGAATTTTATATACTCCCTGTTTTAACAAGATCGCACCCCTGAAACCATTTTTACCGACGGGCAATTCAGAGACTTCATCAATTGCGGCCTGCATCATAGGACCATCATCATTGGAACCCGAAGGCACTATTGTTTTTACAACAGCAACAGCCGGTACCAAGCGGGCGCCCTGGTAATAACCTACCCTGCTAAAGTCAGGTATTATATTTCCTTTTTCATCAGCAATATAATGAAGTGAGCTATCCTTATTCATCCGAATCCACTTAGACTGCCAGCCTTCCTGTGCCAAAGTATATTGGCATGCCAGGTAGCATAATATAGTTAAAATACATTTTGTCGAATATTGATTAGCCATTGCCTTTAACTTTTTTAATATAACTATTCATGGATTAATAGATTCTTTTTACTTGTAAGGCATTCAATACAGGTTCTCCTTTTACGGCATTGAACCTAATGATGATTCCGCTTTGATCCCTAACCGAAACCTTCACTTTTTTTGCCACTGCCCGTGCTACACCATACTGTTTGGCAAGGTTCAAGTTGTCCATCACCATTACATCATTTACCAATACATGGAAAATGCGCTCATCACTATTTTCGGTTGCTTCGTTTTGAGTAAGATTGTAAACCAATGGTTTCATCTGTGCGCCCTGTAATTCTGCAAAATGCAGTGTGACCTCATATTCCCCATAAGGAACATCAAGCCGGTACTGTTGTATACCAATTTGCTGCGTTTGATATACCGGATCATTATCGGTACCTAAAATGTTCTTTTCTGTTCCATACGGCAACCTGTTGTTACCTGCCATCTTAAAAGGTTTTCCGCCTACACAGCCCCAACTTCCTGGTTGGTAAGTTTGATCGGGTATCCAAGTCTGCTGTTTTTCTTCATCAATAAAATACCTGGTAGCCCCCAACAGGATATTGATACCAGTAAACGGCAAACTCTTATCTTTCAAATTCCAGGGCAGTAACTTGAAATCAAGATCTGCCCTGTCCGAGCACCTCATCCCGTCCTGAACACCCTGTACTTCCAGGATGTTTACGCCATTTTGAAAAGGCACGAGACATGAACACAATCCATTGACAACTTTCTGAGCTGAAATAAAAATGCCGTTCAACATAAAGATCACGGAATCCATATTGCTGGCAACCTGAACCGGTTGTTTACATACTAAGGCGGTACTATCCGATATGCCTGTTCGCAGTTTCCAATCGCCTGAAGTTATTTTTATAAAGGGTTGCTTTGCCAGTTTTGCCTGGTAAAAATAATAGGGGTCCTTAGCCTTTCTATCCCAGGTCAAAAGGCCTTTGTTGTTAATGTGCGGCATGGACTCCTCCCTGCCTTCTGAATTGAAGTCAGCAAGATTCCAAACAATGGCACCAGCTACAAATGGACGCTTATTGATCGCTTCCAGATAGAATTGGTGAAAGTCAGTGGCATATTCAACACTTTTATCAAACTTTACAGGATTGAAACTTCTAATCCGGGGATCTGCATCTGCCCCATACTCTGAAATCAGAAAAGGACAACCGGGCAAAGATTGATGATGTTTATCCAAAAAGCTGCTGAAATCTGCCAGTTGTCCGCCGTACCATCCCTGGTAAAGATTCCAGCCAATTATACCAGGTACGCTTGTAAGTCCTGTTTTATTATAGCGATCGAAATCGCCATGGTTAGCTATCATGGTAAACCTGAATGGATCTTCCTTCCTGGAAATGCTGTCAAGATCTTTAGCTAATTGCAGAATATTGCGATAATACAACACCTGCCTCTCATTATCATCATTGAAACGAGGTCTTAACAGGATTTCGTTCATATAACACCACAACACAATAGAAGGATGATTATAATTCTGCCGCACCATTTCCACCAGCATTTGTTGGCAATTGCGGTAAAAAGAGTCTGATTCTGTAATCTCATTGACGACAGGAATTTCTACAGATGTTAAAATACCCAATTGATCACAGGCTTCCAGTATGGAAGGATCCTGGGGATAATGGGCGATCCTCAAAAAGTTGCCTCCCATTTTTTTCAAAAGAGCCAAGTCGTTCCAGGCCATTTCATCCGGTAAAGCATTGCCTTTTTGTTTAAAATCCTGGTGACGGGATGCGCCCACTAATTTATAGGGGTGACCATTCAAGAGGAATCCTTTATCCGCATCAAATTGAAACCAGCGGAAGCCTAAAGGGTTTGTAACTTCATCCAGTTGCTCACCAGAAGCGGCATCACTTATGGTGGTCACAACAGAATACAAGTAGGGATCTTCCGGTGACCATAATTTGGGATTACCAATTGATTTGATATCCTGTTCAAATGAATGATCACCAGTAAGTACTGTCAATTTAGAAATTACCTGAGCTATTTTATTTCTATGCTTGTCAAACACCTGAGTGGAGACTTTCAAATTTTTTTTGGAAGCGGTAGCATTTGTTACTGAGCCCTTGATATGTATAGCAGCGTTTTTTTCATTCACAGAAGGCGTGGAAATAAGAACGCCCTGAACTGCACCTCCCGTAATAGAAAAATGAACAGGATCAACAGCCATCAAATAAACATCCCTGTACATACCACCATAAAAGGTAAAATCAGCTGATAGCGGAGGAATATTGGGATTGTGGCTATTATCAAGCTTTACAACAATTTCGTTTAAGTTTTCTTTTCCATCAAATAATAAAAACTTGCTGACTGGAATGCAAAAACCAGTATAACCGCCAATATGTTCACCTGCCTTGTTCCCATTGATGAAAACTTCCGTGACCTGATTTGCACCTTCAAAATAGAGGAACACCTGTTTGTTTTTTAAATGGTCACTTACCGCCATTTTCTTCCTGTACCAGCCAATGCCACGGTAATAACCCGCGACATCATCCATCACTTCATCCGCATTCCAGGTATGCGGCAGATTGACGACTTGCCATTTTACCGCAGATGATTTCCAACTACCGGAAATAGAAAATGAATCCCTTGTAAACTGCCAGGCATCGTTTACACTAATCATGGTGCGAACGCCTTGCTGGCTCCAGGAAGCAACCGAATAAAATAAACAATAAAAAAGGATGAAGTATTTCACAGGAAAAATATGTTTAACCAGATGGGTGCAAAATTGCCATTCCTGTACTCCCAATCCCAAAAAAGCACTACGTCAAAAACACTACACCACTAAAATTAAACATTGAATTTCAGACACTTACAACACAAACATCGATCGCTCATTACGTCAATCCACATAAAATGAGCACTTCATTCAGTATATTCATATAAGCCATTACCGAATATTGATCAACCATTATTCACTTCATAAACATCCCTTTATGCAATACATCTTAATCGTGTTCCTGTGCTTCATTATATCCTTTTTTCAATTGCCAGGTAAGCCTGTGGTCATTGGATACGTAGCAGGCTATAATGGAATTATTAATACCAGTGAAATTGATATTTCAAAACTGACACATATAAATTATGCTTTCGTAGACATCAAAGACAAGAAGGCATGGCTTCATAATGAAAATACAGATACGATTAATTTCAGGCAATTGAACCTGCTGAAACAGAAAAATCCTTTACTGAAAATTCTCATTTCCATAGGAGGATGGTCCTGGAGCAAAAACTTTTCAGATGCTGTTTTATCCGACAGTTCACGCCAGGTTTTTGCAGCCAGTGCTGTTCACATTATTCAACAATATGATCTTGACGGGATTGACATTGACTGGGAATACCCTAACATGAAAGGAGATGGAAATATTTTCAGGCCTGAGGACAAGCAAAATTATACACTGATGTTTAAGGAAATAAGGCGTCAATTGGATAATACCGAAAAGAAAACACGTAAGAAATACCTGCTTACCACTGCTGTAGGTGGCTTTCCAACTTTTATTGACAATACAGATATGCAGCATGCCGCACAATATTTAGATTACATCAATTTGATGACCTACGATTACAGTTGGGGTGTTGCAGGCCACCATACCAATCTATACCCTTCCATTTCCTATGAAAATGAAAATTCAACGCAAAAAGCAGTAAACATTTTTACAGCAGCTGGTGTTCCCCGGCACAGGCTGGTAATTGGAATAGCTTTTTATGGAAGAAGCTGTATTGTTAACGACAGTGCGGCCCATGGCCTGCATCAAAAAGCTATTGCATCTGCGAATGGTTCAGATTATGGACATATTAAAGACAGCCTGGTCAATCAAAATGGGTTTGTGCGTTATTGGGACGAAAAGGCCAAAGCTCCTTACCTATTCAATCAATCAAATAAGCAATTCATCTCTTACGACGATGAACAATCAGTAACTGAAAAATGCAAATTTGTAAAAGAACAGAAGTTGGGTGGAGTCATGTTCTGGGAATATTCTTGTGATCCCAAGGGATACCTGCTCAAAACCATTCATCAACAATTGATTGAATAGGAAGTCTCATTCATCTCTTAATTGGTCACACTGATTAAAAAGTCAAACAAATTTGTTTCATTAGATAATCCAAGCTTTTTACGGAGCCGGTAACGGCTTGTTTCAACACCCCGGACAGAAATATTCATTAACTGGGCAATTTCTTTTGTAGAAATGCTTAAGCGCAGGTAAGCTGCCAACTTAAGTTCTGAAGCTGTAAGATCGGGATATTGCTCTTTTAATTTTTTAAGATAGTTGGTGTGCACATTGTCAAAATGAATGGCAAACTGTTCCCATTCATGATCATGGTCCAGTTCTTTATCAATCGTTTTAATGATTTTTTGAAACTCCTTTGAACTTTTTTCAGTTCCTGGTGTTTCTTTATATTGAACCAGATCAGCTTTTAATTTGGAAAGCATCTCCATTTTCCGAACTAAGTTCATAGCTGAAGAAGCAAGCTCTGAATTTTTATGATCTACTTCAGATTGCAGTTTTTCATTCCTTAGAGCAATTATTTCCTTTTCATTTTTTTCAACTTCTAACTGGTGTAAAAACTGTAACTGCTTTTGTTCTTCTTCAAGGTTCTTTTGTTCAATTTCAGCCTGCAGCTTTGCATTCTTCAACCGGATGATTTCCTTTTCGTTTTGCTCCATTTCCAGTTGGTGCTGATATTGCAATTGTTTCTGTTCTTCATCATATTTCCGTTGCTGTTCCAACAATTTTAATTCTTGCAGCTTTTTATATTTAAACTGCTGGCGTTTATAGAAAAGATAAAGCAGGCTAAATAAGAGTAGAGCATAAATAGTGTAAGCCCACCAGGATTGATACCAAGGTGGCAATATGGTAAACGAATAAGCAGTAATCACTGATTCATTCGTTTCATTGTTCCTGCACTTGACCTTGAAAATATAATTACCTGCGGGCAGGTTAGTATAATCTTTTTCCGTTCTATCGGACCAGGCACTCCATCCTTTATCAAACCCGGATAAATAATAACTGTACTCTATGTGATGCCGCTGACCATAAAATGGAGTAGAGAATTCAAAATGCAAAGAATTTCCCTGATACCTTATTCCTGGCGAAGCTAAGGAAGAACCATAACCTCCAAAGATCAATCCATTCTTTAAGGTGGGAGATTGAATTTTCCTGATCAGGACTTGCAGTTGTTGCTTGTTTTTCTGGTATGCCGCATAATTGATATGAAAAAAACCTTTTTCTGCCCCCACTATAATATTATTACTATCGATCACATTGATATGCTCATATCCACCACTTACTATTTTATCATTGAGTTCAGAAATAAAGACAGGCTTTGGAACGCCGGTAGAGCGATCAACAATACCTATTTTCTTGTCGCTGCAAAACCAAATATTACCATATTTATCCTGCGTCAGGTAACTAACAGTTATATTTTCAAATATTTTCGCCAGCCATGTTGCAGGTACAAAATCCCTGGAAGTTCTATCGAATTCAAAAATGCCCTTATCAGAAGTAAGGATAATTTTACCATTTATTCTGAAAATCTTATTATGGTTAGAAGATAAAACTCCTTTTTTATCCAGGTATACTTTGGCTACAGGGGCATGATAATCGTGAGCATTAACAATATATAAACCTTTATAAGGATGTGCTGCCAGGATGTTGTCATCATCAATTACGAACAATCTTGCAGACTCAAAATCTGAATGAATGCTAGGATTTAAGAAGACGCCATCTTTACATTCATAAAACCTGACACCATTGTATGTACCGGCAACAATTACGGGAGAAGGAGCTTGTTTGTATAACGGCTGAAAAAACCAAAAACCGGTTTTATTATCTAATACTGTAGCATTGTTGTCATCTATGAGAAATGCGCCCCTGTTGTGCCCCATCAGCAGGCGCCCATTTACTTCTGACAATCCCCAAACCTGCCCTTTGGAATTCTCAACAAATGAGAAACTCCCTTTGACATTACTAATATCCTTGTTTTCATAGTCCAGGTCTATTTTGTACAACCCGGTGGATACCCCCATGTATAAATGGTTATCATGGATAATTGAAGTGTAACCGGCATTTCTTTCATCATTATCAGGATAAATATTCTTAATGGCGTTGCTATAGCTAATCAGATCGATACCATTATCCAGGCCAAGCCAAAGATTTTTGTCTTGATCCAAAAACACACTTAGAATATTGTTATTCTGAATGCCTTCCTGCTTAGAAAAACGTTGAATGATCTCACCTTTTTTATTAATAATGAAGCAGCCGGCAAGATTAGTGATAACCGCTATTTTATCCGGGGCTATTAAACATGCACCCATTGGATTTTTATCGGTTATTGTGGCTAATCCAGGCCACTCCAATTTTGTAACTGTATCATGTTTTAATAAATAGAATCCATGTTGTTCAGTGGGTAATAGTATACTGTCCTGGCCAATAGCAATAGCTGCCCTAATCTGAGTTCGCCGAGGCAGCTCACCAAGTTTTATAAACGGCTTCCATTTACCATTTTGATATGTGACCAAACCACTGTTATATTCATATGCCAGTAAACGCGAGCAAGCTGTTCCTAAAAAATTCCAGTTTATACTATGGTGAACAATTAGTTTGTGATGATCATACTCGATGATTTGCTTATTAGAGCGAAAGAAAACTTTGTCTTGAAATAAAATCACATTCCATACATCTGCAAAATCATGATCCTTTTCCGGAAGCATCCTAGTCAAAGAAGTATATGTAAGCTCCCCTTTTTTATCAGGAAAAAAATAGCCAAACTCTGCCTGCCCACCGACATAAACACGTCCGTCCGGAGCAATTGAGACCGAACGGACGATCGTTTTATTAGGAAGTTCGTAGGTTCGCCAAAAAGCTCCGTCAAAACTGAGCAGACCATAATTATTGGCAAAATACATTATCCCGTTCTTGTCCTGGGCAATGTTCCAGTTTTGGCTCCCTGCTTTAAAAAGTTCTTTAGGATAATTAATGATGTTGGGAACACCTATGGTGTTTTGTGCATTGAGTTGAGCCCCGAATAAAAAACAAAAAAATAATAAACAAGCAAACTTTGGCATCAGCAGTCAGAGTTACATGATAAGTAGTATGAATTGAAATAATATGAATTGACAAATATATGTTGAGTTTACTGATGATCACACTGCTTCTGATCATCATTTTACATGAGAAAAGCACTTTTTTCCAAAAGCGTCTCTTCTTTCCTCTCCCACACCAGGGCGCTGGCACCCAGGATGGCCGCATCAGCTTCCTTGAGCTCGCTAAAGAGCAGTTTCACTTTATTTTGGAAGATGGGCAGCAGGTTGCGTTCCATATGCTTACGTGTTGGGCGCATCAGCAGGTCTCCGGCTTTGATCACTCCACCAAACAGGATGATGGCTTCCGGGGATGAAAACATCACAAAATTGGATAGCGCTTCACCCAGGATCTCCCCTGTATAGTCAAATACTTTCTGAGCCAGTTCATCACCCTGAAGGACGCATTCGCAGATCAGCTTTGAAGTGATCTCCTCTTCTTTGAAGTTTCTAAGTAAAGTGGGTCCTACCCAGGTGTCCAAAAGCACCTTGGCCGTCAGTGCAATACCAGTGGCAGAAACGTAGGCCTCTAAAGAACCATCCATGCCAGTTGACCAGTGCTTTCGGCCCCTGCGTGCAATGGTGTGCCCAAGTTCCCCCGCAAAGCCATCATGGCCATATACCATTTGTCCGCCGCATACAATGCCACTGCCGACCCCGGTACCTAGGGTAAGTACAATAAAGTCCTTCATGCCTCTTGCTGCCCCATACATCATTTCGCCCATGGCTGCAGCATTGGCATCATTGGTGAGGGAACAGGGAAGGCCAAACCTGTCAGTTATCATTTGGGCCAAGTGCACCACGCCACGCCAAGGCAAGTTAGGAGCATACTCCACTGTACCTGAATAGTAATTGCCATTTGGGGCGCCCACGCCAATGCCCCGGATGTTTTCCATGCCTACTTTTTCCATAGCAGGCAACAGGGCTTTATATAAGGCTTCTACAAAAGATTCAGCTGAGAAATACATGCCTGTAGGCAGGACGTTGCCCGTGCCCACAATAGCTCCCCGATGGTTTACAATCCCGGATTTGGTGGTGGTACCACCAATATCAACGCCGATGGCAAATGGCTTACTATTCATCATATTTTCTATAAAGTTGATTGAATTAATTTGGTTCTATTTGTAAGGTCTTGGTTTAATGCCCGCCAGCTGCTGGCACATCATAATCGATACCTTTTCTTTTCAAAATGGCCTTGGCCCTGAGGGCATAGAAGGCCAGGTAGGCAAAACAGGCCACCCCCACCAGGTAAGACATCTGAATGCCCAGATAAGCATCCGAGGCCAAATACCCCTGCACCAGGCTTACCACACCGCCCCCCATGATCATCATGATCAGAAAAGAGGCCCCCTCATTGGTGTGCCGGCCCAACCCCGCAATGGCCAAAGTAAAGATGCAGGGCCACAGAGTGGAGCAAAACAGCCCCACCGAAATGAAGGCATACACACTCACCATCCCCTCCGAAAGCATGCCGATCAAAAGAGCGGTAATGCCCAGCAGGGAAAAGAGCAGCAGCTGCCTAGCCGGGTTGCCCTTACTCAAAAGGTCCCCTATAATGAGGGCCAGGATCACGCCTGCATAGAGGTAAAAAGGCGTGATGTCATGGGAGGCCAGCTTGTTGATCAACAGGAACACCCCAAAGGCCAAATAAGGCATCACAAACCTTAGGATGGATTGCAGGGACC
>NZ_JAOTIF010000046.1 GCF_025628885.1 Paraflavisolibacter caeni
CTTCCACATAATTGGAAACCGCTGCAAGATTAATCATCTCACTGCAACCAACAATATGCAGTTGCTTGTAGGTTTACAGAGGACGAAAAATATTTTACCTTAACCAGGATTAGGAAATAACATTAAACGAAGTAGAAAGAATGCCAATTGTAAGAACAACACTTCCTCCGAATTCATTACTGAATACCAATCAGAAAAAATATGATTATGTAGATAGTTTTCTGGGTGTGCTTAGACCATAGTCAGATGAATTACTGATCATTAAGAACATAAATAGAAGCACCGGTCTGGAGAGACCGGTGCAAACCAAAACCAACCATTTATCAATCAAAAGACAGTTTGTGTTGACCTATTCAAACCTAAAAGTACCAAAACAAAAACTCAATGTCAACTACAGTAAAACAATCAGGCTCCTGATCACAGCTCCAAGGCGTACTGCATCGTGAATACGTTGCTTTGAAGAACCATGGGTGACTAGTGTTTTCTCATGTGAGGTCACACATAATTCACAGCCATTCAATGCACTCACCACCAAACTTACCAACTCAAAAAACTCTTTACCCAATAGTGGATTGGCCATAATACTCATCCGGATACCGGCTTGTGCATTATTGTAAAACTCATCATGCATGAAGTGACGGAAACGGTAATAAACGTTATTAGCGCTGAGCAAGCTTGTACAACTCAATACTTCTGCTATTTCTTTATCCGTTGCGCCGTTCTGGGTTGAAAACTGTTCAAATGACCTTTGCAACTCTGCATTCTTTTCATTTGCCGCAACGGCTATTGCTATCAGGTATGCTTCTTTCTTGCTGAGGGTCTCAGCATTCAACGCATTGGTAACATTTATTTTCAAGTCACGCAGGTAACGTGCATCTACATTTGCTAATGTTTGCAAGTTATTGCTCAATGACGCTTCACCTAATCCTATCTCTTTCAACAATGCAACCGCATTATTGGTTTCATTAGCAATTCCAAACATCCGATTTTAATTTTATTAATTTAAGAATAATCGTTGGTTTCGTACAATGTAAGGTTCGTTTCAATTTTATCGTTGGCTTTCGAACAATTGGCGGACACCACTTTCCTTTCTAATTGTCGTTATTGTTCGTTTGTTTTCGTTTTAATTAAGCAGATAATGTAGCTTCACCTTTCTGCCAGTTGCAAGGACAGAGCTCGTCGGTTTGCAATGCATCCAGAACGCGCAAAACTTCTTTAACATTACGGCCTACATTCAGGTCGTATAAGGAGACCCAACGTACTATGCCTTGAGGATCTACAATGTAAGTAGCGCGGTAAGCAATTTTTTCTTCAGTTTCCAAAATGCCTAATTCAGATGCCAGTGATTTTGAAGTATCAGCTAACATAGGGAACTGCAGGTTGCGCAGATCATCATGATTTCTTCTCCATGCTGCGTGAACAAATTCACTATCTGTGGAAGCGCCGATCAATACAGTATCACGGTCTGCGAAATCCTGGTAATGGTTGTTAAATTCAGCAATTTCGGTAGGACACACGAAAGTGAAATCTTTAGGCCACCAGAACATCACCATCCATTTGCCACTGTCTTTAATTTCTGAGTAAGTAAGATCGTAGAACTCTTTTCCTTTTTCGATGGATACAACTGCCTTTTTATTAAATTCAGGGAAAGCGGAACCAATTGATAATGCTAAATTCTTCATATTGCTGTGTTTGATTTTTTTCGTGGTGCAAAATTCAAACTTGATCAGCAATAAACAAAATCAATATTCTCTATAATATTATAGAGAATATTGATCAACAATTATAGTAATTTTTTAGCTACTCTCCATTACGGAGTTTATCTAACAATAGGCTTAACTGGAAAGCGTCCTCTTCGGAGAGATGGTTCATAATATGGTCGAAATAAGATGTTTCTGCATCCATGCGCTTCAATAATTCCTGTCCTTTTTCTGTAATGATCACATCAACCAATCTTTTATCCTTTTCACAAACAGTCTTTTTAGCAAGGTTCTTTAGCACTAAGCGATCAACTATCCTGCTGGTATCGCTCATTTTATCCAGCATGCGCTCGCGAATCTGGAGTGTAGAAATGGGGTCAGGGGAAGATCCACGCAGGATTCGTAAAATATTGTATTGCTGGTGTGTAATATCCTCTTTTGCCAAAAAGACTTTGATTCGCTCCATGATCCATCCATAGGTATACAAGATGTTGATCATTGCTTTTTGCTTAGTACTCCTAAAGCTAAACTGCTGTATATCTTTTTCTAATCCCATATAATCGTCTTGTAAATATAATTAATCTAATGAGCCTAATAGCTAATCTAATCGTCTATGCCTTGCCAATAATCTTACTTTTTTCATCCCCAAACTTTAACACCTTCGGAGCAGTTAGCACATATATCAATGTTTTTACGGCTTTGAAGCACCTGATGCCTGAAGTGCTGATAAGAAGGATTATGCCAGATTTCTTTGAAAGATTGCTGTTGCAAGCTACCCATTTTGTGTTGGGCATCCTTATCGAAGCAGCAAGGCACTATACTACCATCCCAGGTTATTACAGGATCATGCCATAATCGCCAGCAATGATTTTGGTTATTACCTTTAAACTGCATTTTGCCATCTGCATTCCTCCTGTAACGACTGTATTTGCTAATGGAAGGGATCAACTGGTTTGGATCATGCTCAAAATCGTACACCTGTGCTGTTTTCAGGCGTACCTCATCAACACCTATTTGCTTTGCAAGCTGCTTTACTTCCTCTATCTGGTGTTCATTGTGACGTACCACCAGGAACTGAAATATAACAAAGGGAGTTTTGCTCTTCAACTCTTTTTTCCAACGAACAATATTAGCTGCCCCCTCCAATACTTTAGATAGCTTTCCACCAACGCGGTATTGCTGATAAACTTCCTGCGTGGTGCCATCAATTGAAATGATCAAGCGGTCTAGCCCGCTTTCCACCGTTCGCCGGGCATTGGCATCATTCAAATAATGTGCGTTTGTTGATGTTGCTGTATATATTTTCCTTGAGGAGGCAAACTGAACCATGTTCAGAAAATCGGGGTTCAGGTAAGGCTCCCCCTGGAAATAGAAAACGAGGTAAGTCAGGTCTTTATAAAGTTGGTCAATCGTCTCACGGAAGAAGTCTTTTTGCAACATGCCCGTCGGTCTTGAAAAAGCACGTAATCCACTAGGACATTCAGGACAGCGTAAATTACAAGAAGTGGTTGGCTCAAAAGAAATGGAAATGGGCATTCCCCATTGGATATTTTTCTTTGAGCATTTGGCCAGGTGGTAACTACTGTACACCTTTACCATGTTCCATAAACGCCGAAAGGTCAGCTTTGACAAAAAGTTTACGCTATCATTCCAGTTCAACTGTGGCATGCGCAAAGATAGACCGCAGATTTTAAGGATAAATAGGATTATTGAAATTATGCAGGGCTGAAATCCCCCTTTAGGCTTAAGTTAGTGCAAAAAAATCCGGAACGACACACTACTTCATCCCGGATATACCTTTTCATAGGTCAATAAATTCACATTCCTGTTATAGCGTCTGTCACAGATAGTTCTAAGCGTCTCAATAACTTATCCAATTAAGGTGCCAAAATTATAATTGAATGGTTGAAGACAGATAAGAGCAGAAACATACCAATCCAAGTCATATTTTCATACGTCAAAAAATATTTCAATGCCAGTAAATTTTGAATTCAAAGCAAGAAGTAATAACAATACTGAACTCGAGCAAATACTCCAATCTTTTCAACCAAGGTTTGTCGGGGAGGACACCCAAACAGATACCTATTTCAATGTGCCAAACGGACGCATGAAACTGAGGGAAGGAAACATTGAAAATGCTTTAATACATTATCATCGCAACAACATTGCCGGCGCCAAGCAATCGGACGTTTTACTATATCAGCATCAGCCTAGCAAAGCATTGAAGAAAATTCTTATTAATGCCATTGGGATAAAGACAATCGTTTTAAAAAGAAGAAGGATCTGGTTTGTAGATAACGTCAAATTTCATTTTGATCATGTTGATGGACTTGGAGATTTTATTGAAGTTGAGGCTATTGACGCAGATGGCTCCAGAAGCATTCAACAATTACAAGAACAATGTTCTTTTTATGCATCGATATTTCAAATTGCACCCGAGTGTTTTGTTGCAGAATCCTACAGCGATCTGCTACTGGCAGTCAAATCTAAAGAATAAATGAAGTGTAAGAAATATTTAGAGAATGATCCACTTTTTCTTATCTTAATGTTCGTGATTCAGATTTAGCATTTCCGTGACTCTATATTAAACATTTCGATAAAATTAGATTTGTACCTAATATTAATCATAGCCAGTTTTTTAGATGGCATATGTTTTTTATAAACTAAATCAACAAACAGATTTATTATGGAAAAGCAATTTAAGAATTTCCTGCCTGGTTTTATTGAAGAAGCAAATGCGGATGTTTTTGATATGATTGAACAACCCGGACAATCTCCAAGTGAAATTTTCGGCGATCACCCTGATGGTGTACATTTTAAGAAAATCAATGGCAGGGTGCAGCCAGATGATGACGATGATGATGACCTGGATGAGGACGAAGACGACTTAATATTGGGTGATGAGGACGAACTAGATGAAGACGATCTGAAGGAAGATGATATAGATGTTGAACTTGATGATGATCTGGATGATGAAGACTTTGATGAGGACGACCTGATTTTAGGTGATGAGGACGAAGATGAGGATGAAGAATCCATTTAAAATAAAAATATGTTCCATTGGTTCAAGGCACTATTGTATTCATTAATTGCGCCTTGAACCATTTTCCTATTTGCAAATACTATCATAAATTCCTGAAAAGCGAATATCCCTGCAACTATAAAGATCAGCCTATCGTCAATTAAGCTGGCGATATAAAATCCGCTGCAACTGTAGAAATGAAGAGTTTGTTTTTCAAAAAGAACGCACCTGTTGCCATAGAGCAAAAACTGCCTTCGCTGGCGCTTTGCCTGCTGATGGACTTTATAGGTTATGCATCTTTTACGGTTCCATTTTTCGGAGAATTCCTGGATATTATATGGGCGCCGATTTCAGCTTTTATATTCTGGCGGATTTTTGGCGGTACCAAGGGCCTGTTTGGTGGCGTTTTTAATTTTATTGAAGAATTAATGCCGGGCTTAGACTTTATTCCCACTTTTACGATTATGTGGTTGATCCAGTATTTCAAAAAAGAAAAGGCGCCAATTCAGGTAAAAGCCATTTGAATGACGAATAAAGTTAGGCTGAAGAGGCCTTAATGAATTCGTTATTTGTCATTTGGACCAGATTCAGGTCTTCGTCCAACACCAGGAATTGCGCTGTGTAACCAGGCGCAATTTTGCCGTATTGTTTATCTAAGTGCATAACCTGGGCTGGGTACAAACTACACATGCGTAATGCTTCTTCAACGGGAATATCTGCATAACGCACCAGATTTATAAAGGCTTTGTGCATGGTTAGTGCAGATCCGCTTAAAATCCCTTCACTTATGTATTTGTCACCATCTAACTGATGCGGGTAAAAGCCCAGGCTTGTTTCGGTGACAGCATCTGTGATCGCAAACAAGCGCTCCTTCATCATTTGTTTTGCAATTTTCACTGCTCTAAAATCAACATGGTAGCCATCAGGAATGATACTGGATCGAACCTGTTGGTGCAGGAAAGATGCCCCTACCAAACCGGGTTCCCGATGCTGCAGTGGACTCATGGCATTGTACAAGTGAGTTACCACCTGAATTCCTTTATCAAAAGCCGCAATTGCCTGATGGTAAGTAGCGTTGCTATGGCCGGCAGAAACAATGATGTTGTATGACTGTATCAACTCTATCACTTCATCGCTACAAACCTCCGGAGCAATTGTGATCATTGTAATTATGCCTTTGCCGTATTCGAGCAGGCCTTTTACCTCTTTAAGTGTCGGCTCCTGAATGCATTCCACCTTGTGAGCTCCCCTTTTCTCCGCATTGATCCAGGGGCCTTCGAGATGTAAGCCTATCATACCTTTACCACCTTGTTGCCTGTATTCCTTAGCAGCATCAATGCAGCGGTAAAAAACCTCCATTGTATTGGTTGCCACAGTAGGCTGAAACAAGGCAGCGCCACCCCTACTACAATACTCGAACAAATCATACAAGGCATCTACAGAAGGATAAACGGAAAACAACTTTCTATTGGCGCCATAAATCTGCAGGTCAATGAAGGCGGGAGCCAGAATCTTATCTTTTAACTCCACGATCGCCTCTTTTTCCCTAAGGTTGTCCAAAGCAACAACCTGCTCAATCGTATTCCCATCAACGACTACAGCATGATTGCTCAACCACTGATCGCCAGTAAATATCTTACCAGAAAAGTAGACTTTCTTCTTTTCCATAATTACTTGATTTCAACTATATATCGATGTCCTGTTCATGAAACCACAAAACGATAGCCGATACCTTTTATGGTAATGATCTCGATTGAAGGATCTTGCTTGAAATAATTCCGGAGCTTCGTAATATAAACATCAAGATTACGACTATTGAAGAAGGAATCACTACCCCAAAGAAGATTCAAAATATCACGACGCTCAACAATTTTGTCTCGATTTTCGTACAGCAACTTCAACAACTCGCTTTCACGATAGGAAAGTTTGCGATCATCCCCGCCTCCAATCAGTTGTTGCCGCCGTATATTAAATTGGTAGCTACCCATGGTTAGCTCATCGCTTGCTATTTCCGGCGTATTGTTTTGTTTCAGTACGTTTTCTATGCGCACAATCAGCTCTTCCATACTAAAGGGCTTGCGAATGTAGTCATTGCCTCCGATCTTAAAACCGTTTACAACATCTTTCACCTCCGATTTGGCCGTGAGGAAGATAATAGGAATGTCACTGTCTTTTTCCCTTATTTCGTCGGCAATGGTAAACCCATCTTTATTTGGCAGCATAATATCAAGCACGCAGACGTCAGGTTTAAACTGCTCAAACCTTTGAAGTGCCATACCACCATCGTGCTCCATAGCAACTTCAAAGCCACGGCTTTGTAATGTATCATTAACGATCCTGGCTAAAAAGATCTCATCTTCTACATATAATATTTTACTCATGCTTCATGTTTTGGCAAGTGAATAACAAAACGGCTGCCTGTACCTTCAATTGAATCGATGCTGATGGTGCCATTGTGTTGTTGAATAACATGTGCTACATAACTTAAACCTAGGCCATACCCCTTTGCGTTGTGTAAGTTACCTGTTGGCACCCGGAAGAACTTATCAAAAACTTTATCCTGGAACTCTCTTGGAATTCCTATTCCGTTATCAGAAATTATCAGCTGTACTTTTCCGGGTTCGCCTTTAGTTACTATCTGGATTTGCGGTGTGCCTCTACTATATTTTAAGGCATTATCCAGCAGGTTAAAGATCACACTTACAAGGTGTAAACGGTCGCCTTTTAAAGAGGTATCGCCATCTACTGCAAAAGAAACCTGAGCACCGCGTTTTTCAAATTGCAGCCGCATTGAAGAAGTAACCTCCTGGATCAAATCTTTCATGTTCAGCAGTTCTAACTTCAGATCTATTTCTTTTTTCTCGAACATGGAAAGCTTCAATACCTTATCCACTAATAAAGACAAGCGCTGCAATTCATTATGAGAAATGTCAAGGTATTCTTTTGTACGTGCAGGATCAAGGTTTGCATTAAAAGTACGCAGGGCTTCAATAGCAACACTCACTGTAGCAATAGGAGTTTTTAATTCGTGGGTGATATTGCTGATAAAGTCGTTTTTGATTTCAGCCAGCTTTCTCTGTTTTAGAATATTCCTATACAACAGAAAAAATGAAAAAGCAGTAAAACCAACAATGAAAAGAGAAAGTAAAATTGCCGCACTAATTCGCTTCATCAGGTAAGGAGTGGTATTCCCTAATTGTAGCCTATAAGCAACCGGGTTGGAAAAGCCTATAGTGACCTCATTATAATGCGTTCTCCTGTCATCATCCGACTTATTCACTTTTTTTATAGTAAAAGGGACATCAAAATTCTGCTGATCCATCCGTCTGCCAAATAATATTTCCATCTCCTTCACATCGAGTGTATCCTGCAATGAATCCATCTCGTACAACAATTGGATCAATTGTGCCTGGCGTGGTCTCACTTTACGAATGTCAATACTATCAGTAGAAGGCTTTTTGAAGGACGCCATTTTTTTGGGCTGGTTTCCTATTATTTTTTCCCGGAGCATATTCAACATACCCAGCATCTTTTGGCCTGGATTCATTTCCGGACGTTCCGGCTCTTTATGCTTAGGTATACGAATGGGCTTTTTAAGTTCAGAAAAAGCTTTTGATGTGATAGAGTCCCCAGACCATTTATCAAAGTCAATTTTCGAGGCCTGCAGGGAGTGCACTACATCACGAAAGGTAAAGTTGCTACGGATTTCAAGTGTACGCTTTTCTCTTTCAAATGTATTCTTAAGCCAAAACAACTGGAAAATTGCAATACCCAGAATGGTAATTGCCATCACGATCGGCAGCCACTTTATGTTTTTCAAGCTATGCATATTAACAAAATTACCCTTTTCAAGTCCCGATAATACAGATTTAACCATTATTAACGTAGTTCCAACTAAGGTTAACGGCATGTGAAAATATATTTGCTTAAACTGCTCTCATGAAAAAGATGTTGTTCTCTATTAGTATGCTCATCTGCGCATTTTCCCTGCACGCCCAGATGAAAGAAGGAAAAGTTTTATATGAAAGGACCATATCATTCCAGCCACGTCAAAATATGAATCCAGATGCGGCAGCTAACATGCCGCGCTCCCGTACCGACCGGTTTGAATTGTCATTTGCTAAAAATCAATCCATATGGGAGATACTTCCGGATCTTGAAAGTAACGATGAAAATGCCGGAGGAGGTGGCGGCGGTATGCGTTTCATGCGTTTTGGAGGTGCTGATGATGTTACCTACTTCAACTTTGAAACTGGCAAACGCGTTGATCAGCGTGAGCTTGCCTCCAAAACTTATATAGTCGAGGACAGTATCAGAAAACTAAGTTGGAAACTATCCGGAGAAACGAAAACTGTATTAACCCATACTGCTCGCAAAGCAACGGCTCAGCGTATTGGCACCCGCTTTATCATGGGTATGGAAAACGGACAAATGAAGCGGCAGGAAGTAGCGGACACCACAAATATCACGGCCTGGTTCACCACAGAAATTCCTGTACCTGCGGGTCCTGAATTTGGTGGTCAACTGCCTGGTTTGATTCTTGAGTTGGAAATGAATAACGGGCGTATGGTATACAAGGCCGTTGAAATTTCTCCCAAAGTGACTGCCAGCAATATCAAAGAACCTAAAGGGGGCAAGAAGATGACGGCGGAAGAGTTTACCAAAGAAAGAGACAAAGTAATGGAAGAAATGAGGCGCAATATGCCAGCGGGCGGCAGAAGAAGGATGATGGCGGGAGGAAACCAGTAGGAATGACGAATGATTCGAATCCGCCAGAGGCGGACAAGTTTGAATGACGAATAATATAAAAGGGATGGCTTAGGCCATCCCTTTTATATGGAAAGGATTCTAATCTCCGAAAACATCGCCCTGTTCATCATCTTCTCGTTCTTTTTCATATACAACCAGCGATACCTTCCATTCAGGGAACTCAAACTGGAGATTGATGTCTATACGCAGCTTTTTCAGAGGAGCCGGAGGATCTGCAAGGGCAAGCGTGCTGGTAGCAAACCCCTTGCTTTCATCGGCTGCATCATAATCGCCTTTCAATGTATATTGGTCTTTGACATAATAAACATTGGAACCTTTCAACTGCTGGTAAAGAGACTTGTACTTTTTGGCAGCGGTTTCAAAATCTTCATTAATTAACATCATTGCCTGCCAGCTATAAATATATTTGGTACCCGAAGAATACTGCATAATGCTGCATTGCTTTAAATCACCCACTTTCAGTGTTGAAGCATATTCAATGCTCTGGGGACCTTTATCGAGCATCTCTCCACGTATATTCTGAAAATGATACGGGAAATCGGCTACCACTTTCTGAATATCGCCTTTTACACTATTGGTTACCGGGAGATGTGAAGTAATTGCTTTAAATTGAGCGGAGGTTGAAAATGTAATAAATACGGTTATTAATGCAGTTAAAGGTAATTTTCGTTTCATAAGTACGGGATTATACTGTAAACATAATATCTTTTCCACAATTTAACATGAACTTATACACATATTTATTATCTTGTAGCGTTACCAAAAACTTTTAGTAACCATAAAGTAAGTGCCTATGAAAAGTAAACGAATCACCCATTCCCGCGAACAGGTTGAGATTTACAAGGATTATTACAAACCTTCCCTAAATCTTTGGCGTTTTGCCAAGTCTGTATTTGGAGTTCTCCTATTTGGCTCCAGCCCAGTTGCTAATCATTATACGCCTGTTAAGAAGAGGAAAGTATAAGTCTAGAGATTGATAACAGGAGGCAGATGAGAGAAGGCTGAAAGTTAAAGATCAGGACCAAAAAGCTAAAGGAGCACAGAATTATAAAGTAAGACTTCATGATTCTGTGCTCCTTTTTATTTTTATTTACTACTGCATCATTCTAAAGTCTCTTCCACCACCCCCCATTCCTTGCCCCCTGTTGTTTCCGCCGCCGCTGTTTCCACCCATGCGGTTCAAGTTATAAGTAAATGAAAGCATAAAGAATTGACGGACCACGCTATTCTGCACGTCTTCAATATAGTTTTCAGAGAAGGTGCGCGAAATACTCCTGTTTTGTTTCAAAATATCAAAAACGGAAAGCTTGAGCTCGCCGCGGTTGTTCTTCAGCATTAGTTTGCTAATACTGGCGTTCCATAAAGTATAGGCCTGATTATAACCAGCAGCTAAACCAGTGTTGGTATAATAATCCAGGTCGGTTGCCAATACAAGGTTTTTAGGGAAGATGTAACTGACATCAGCAGAAGCCGAATAAGTATAGTATTTTGAGTTCTGCTCTTTCCTAAATGTGTTGGTAACCTGATTATAATTAACTGATGCACCAATAGCCGCATCCAACTTTTCTTTATAGGTGTAGCTTAGGCGAAGACTTTCTCCCAATGACAGGTTCTTTGTAAAATTCCTTAAATTATCAATATAACTTACATCACGGCTACTGTTGAAACTGGTATTGGTATTGAAATTTCCTCCTTCCATCATATTGATAGGAAAGCCTAAATTAATGTTTCCACCAAAGTTATAAGCGCCGTTGGCGTTGACAGGCCTTGTTAGCTGTACACCTCTGGCTATTTTTTCATCGAAGGGCAAGTTTGTGATGCTTCTGATTACGGCTGTATCTGTGATCACATTGTTTACAATCCTGTTCATGGTATTGGAGAAGTTAAAGCGGAAGAAGAAATTCCTGTACTTCACCATGTCAAAGGAGTTATAATTTAACTCCATATTATTGGAATATTCCTGATTCAAAGACGCATTACCTTTTGACCAATAAAGAGCATTGGACTGATCGAGTGTTTCCTGTAATTGGGAAGTGCCAGGTTGACTGGTACGCCCTCTGTAAGAGAAACGAAGGTTTTTGCTACGAGCAAACTGATATCTGAATATAGCTGTCGGGAAAAGGTTGGTATAAGATTGTTCAATAAATGTATTCTTTGATAAATTGTTGCTTTGCAAGGTCGTACGCTGAACAGCCATACCCAACTGATAATTGTACTTCTTTTTTACAACCCTGTAATTCGTTCCAAAACGATTTGATTCATTGCCGTTCTCAAACAGGTTCGTTTGCAACAGGTTTTTTACATCAAATTTTCCGTTGGCATCATTGAATTCATAAACTTCGCGATCCGACTCATTACTATTCTTATTATATGCGTAGTTAAACTCCATTACTTTATCTCTTGCTATCGGCTCTGTGTATGAGACACTTACTCCATAGTTTTCCGTTCCATTTTCCTGAAGTGTCTTCTGATTAATGAATTGATCACTTGCTTTTACTCCATTGTTGAAGCTTCCTATCCTGGACATAGTAAGGCCATCACGGTCGGATGTGTTATAAGTATTAGATAGGTTGACAGAAAATGAGCGTCCTCTTTTATGGAATTTGCGACGGTAGGTAAGATCATTAGACCAACTAAAGCCTTGTCCGGTATTTTCCCTGTTTGACCAGCTATCACCAACCGTGTAGGGTGTTTCATCAATATCAAAACTCAGGGTTGAATCTTTTCTTATACTGCTGCTGTTTTGGAAGTTGATCCTTGGCGAATATATAATCGAACTCATGGAGTCGATAGTATAAATCATTCTCAAATTGATCCGGTGGTTGTCGTTGAGATTGCCTGAGCCTGTCTGAGAAAGCCTTTTCACCGTTGAATCTGCTCCAGCCCTGGTTTTATAATCCGTTACACGGACACTATTGTTACTATTGAAATTGTTGGTATGATTAAAGAAGTAGCTGCCTGTAAGTTCAAGATTTTTGCCCCACAGGTCGCTGTAATTAACACCTGCCGTCCAGTTTTTGGTGATACCCGAACTACTGCCCCCAAAACCGCCTACCATATCATTGTTGGAAAAGCCTACATTATTAGTATTATTGGACCGGGCAATTACGGAAACCTTTGTTGCGCCTTTAAAATAACTTGCATTAAGACTTGACTGGTATCGGTCATCGGAACCATAGCCTGCCATAGCCCTGCCAAACATTCCTTTATTCTTATCCTTTTTGAGCTTCAAATTAATGGCCTTAGTGCGGCTACCGTCATCCACGCCTGAAAATTTAGCCTGGTCGCTCATATCGTCATAAACTTCCACCTGGTCGATCATATCAGCAGTGAGGTTTTTGGTAGCCAGCTTTGGATCATTGCCAAAAAACTCCTTACCATCAACGTAGATCTTTTGCACATTCTCGCCCTGGGCTTTTACAGTACCATCCCTTTCCACCTGCACGCCTGGCAATTTTTTAAGCAGGTCTTCAGCTGTAGCATTGGGTTTTAGCACTTTAAATGCTCCTGCATTGAATGCTATCGTATCGCCTTTAACCTTTATAGGAGCTTCATCTTTAATAATTACTTCCCCAAGCATTTGATAATCCTGGACAACTTTGACCTTTCCAAAGTCCATAATTGGATTGGCTGCGTTTATGGAAAACTGTTTCTTTAAATTAGGATACCCCTGATAGGAGAAAAGGAGCACATAAGCACCCGTGTCCAGGTTCTTAATTTCAAAATAGCCGCTATTGGAAGAAAGGGTAAAAGATATAAGAGAAGAATCTTTCTGGGTCATTACTGAAATAGTAGCGTCGGACAAACCGTCAGCGCTACTGGAATCAACAAAACTACCTTTCACTATTCCGGATACTTTCTGTGCATAAGAAAACGAGCAAATAAGGAAAGAACACGCTGTCAGGAGTAAAAACTTTCTCATAAAACAAGGTAATAGGAATACGAAGATATTCGCATCAATCCTTTCTAACAGTTTAAAAGGGTTAAATAACGTTAAGACCTCGTTAGCTAAAGAGATATTCTACGTCTTCGCGGGTCAGAGCTTTCACAAATGAAGTATCATCTGCTATCAGTTCCTGGGCCAGCAAGCGTTTGCGTTCCTGGAGTTGCATGATCTTGTCTTCAATAGTATCCTTACAGATCATGCGGTATGCAAATATATTTTTCGTTTGACCAATACGGTGCGTACGGTCAATAGCTTGCTGCTCCACGGCGGGATTCCACCAGGGGTCCACGATGTACACGTAATCTGCAGCCGTCAGGTTCAAACCCACACCACCTGCCTTCAGAGAGATCAGGAACACACGCACTTCGTCATCACCCTGAAAACTTTTGATTGCCTTCTCTCTGTCAGGTGCAGAAGTACTGCCATCGAAGTATTCATACCTAACTCCCTGCGCTTCCAGCTTCTGGCGGATCAATCCAAGCATACCCAGGAATTGAGAAAAGATAAGCGCTTTGTGATTACCGATGTTTTCAGTGATCTCCCTCGCTAATTCATCAAGCTTGATAGAGTGATTGTCAAACTTTTCGGCTTCATTCAGAATGGCCGGGGAGTCGCAGATCTGGCGAAGCTTCATCAAGCCCTGAAGAATGGTCAACTGTGATTTTTGGATGCCCTGATCTTCGATGGTTCCGAGGATACGAGCCCTGAAGTCGTTGCGGTAAGCATCATAAATCCGGCGCTGCTCATGCCCCATTTCACAAAACAAAACCGTTTCGGTCTTTTCCGGCAGATCCTTTGCCACCTGCTCCTTGGTGCGCCTTAAGATAAAAGGATATAAGATCTTGCGCAAATGGTCCTTCTGCTCTTCTTCACCAAACTTATCGATTGGCATGGCAAATTCCTGGCGGAAGTATTCCATAGAACCCAGCATACCTGGATTTAAAAAGTTCATCTGCGCATAAATGTCGAAAGTATTGTTTTGTAAAGGCGTACCACTCATGCAAAGGCGATGTTTGGCATGCAGCAGTGCGACAGCTTTGGTAACCTTACTCGAAGGGTTTTTAATTGCCTGCGATTCGTCGAGCACTACATAATCAAGAGGCATGGCAGCAAAGAACTTAATATCGCTGCGCAAAGTGCCATATGTAGTAATGATTACGTTATGTTGATGCAATTCTGCCTGGTTACGGTTACGAAGAGGACCATGGTGAATATAATAGTTCAAAGAAGGGGTAAACTTCTTGATTTCATTCTCCCAGTTGTAAATAAGTGTTGTAGGACAAACCACCAGCGCCTTTAATTGGCCGTGACTTTCAAAATAGTGCTGCAAGAAGGACAGCGCCTGCACGGTTTTACCCAAACCCATATCATCGGCCAGGATACCGCCCCAGTTCACTTCCTGCAGGTAATTCAGCCATTGATAGCCCGCTACCTGGTAGGGACGTAGTATCGCTGTTAACCCTTGCGGGAGGTCAATTTCCCTGATCGTCTGAAACTCCCGCAGCTTTTCGTATTTGGCCTCCAGCTGTATTGTCAGCTCTTCCTCGTCTCTTTGCTCGTACAATTCATCAATGACACTCAGATGATAGCGGGAAAGTTTGAGTTTATCTGTTTTGCCTTCGCCAACCCTGAACAACAATGAGTATTTCTTCAACCATTCTTCTGGCAATATGCCCAGTGTGCCATCATTCAATTGAACAAACTGCTGCTTGTTGGCCAGCGCTTTCTTTATTTCAGCAACACTTACTTTCTGGTCGCCAAAAATGATATCCACTTTAGCATCAAACCAATCGGTATTGCTGCTGATGAAAATGTGCGTAGAAGGCTTGGCAGTGTTGAAACGGAAGTTCTTAAGTGATTCAAATCCAAAGACAGGCACCTTCTGCTCACGCATCGCATCAACAAAGAGGAAAAACCAGTTGTTTTTCAGAACATCTGTTCCTTTCAAGGCCAATGCTGTGTCATCTTCAAACGAAACAAAATTGGAATGCAGGGTGCGCAGCTTAGTCAGAAAAGCCTGCTCAGAAGGACGATTGCGGTGCACCACCAATACTTTGCCTCCCAAAGGCACAATCAGCTCATCCCGGTCTTTAGCTTTAATATCGTAACCTTTATAATTGAAGACAGGTTGAAATACCAGGTAATCGCCCTTTTCCTGAAGAAACAGTTTCACCTCCGGTTCCCCATCTTTTACCTCACCAATGAGAGAACGTTCAAAATCTACCTTATATTCCTTGGTCAGCGGCACTACAAACTTATGCAGTGCAACCGGCCACTCTTCTGCAGCAATTTTCTTTAAGCCGTCAGGTAAATACTCTGACGCCATGGTAATTGCATCTAAATTATCCCACAAATACAACTGGTGATTGTACATAAACAAAAGAGGAGTGGATGCTTCATTGTCTGTAGCGCTGTAAGCAACTTCTTCAGGCTTCACAAAGCACTCGATTTCAAAAGCATCTTCATTTTTACCAACATAAAATTGAGGGACCAGCGGAATATTGTTGTATGTTATTTTTTCGAGGTTGGCTGTTTTGAAGCTCTTATGCTTTTGCAGGATATATAAAACTGCTTCGTTTTCCGCGCAAATCTTTTTCAGTTTTGGCAGAAAATATTCTGATATCAATAATTTAGTCTCTTCAGGGAAATCATCACCTTCTTGATGCACAATATTTTCCCAAAAGCCTGAAAACGGTGAATTTCTGTTTATGTATTTATTGACATCAGCATCCTGCAATTTACGTACCTGGGAAATCAGCGCCCTTCCGTTTTCATCATAGGCATCCAGCTCCAGGTACTTGGAAAGCTCCAGTTTCTCTACCTTTCCCACAAAGGCTTCATCTTCAATGTCTCCTTCTACCAAATCAACACTAAAGTAAGGATAGGATGTTTTATGAAAATTGAAGACAACAGCCAGGCTCTTTGTTGGAACAGCTTCTTTTTCCTCCGAAGTTGTTTCAGCTTCAGATACTACCATTGGCGTCTCTACCCTTTTAAATGAGGAAGTATTGACTGGCGCAGCAATTCGCTTGATGGAACTATCGAGCACCCGCAGGTAAGGCTTTCCTTCTTTATAATTAAATTCAAACTTGCCGGTAAGATCGTCCTTTAGAGAGTATCCATAAAGTTCCAGCAGTTTGTTCTTTTCTTTATCCCAATTACGAATGGTATCAAAATAGTGAGCTCCCCCTTGGTACAAAAGATGCAGGAACACAATTATTTTGGGTAAACATAAGGGGTGAGCTGTATCTACATAATCACTACTTGTATCGAAATTGCGCTCTTCATTGCGGTGTATAATTACATAATATTCGGCTCCATTGATCGTAACTTTTGCTTTAACCGTTTCCTCTTTTGCGCTTTCTATAACAGGTTTGGAGTGGTGCAGAATTTTTTCAGCTTCAGCAAAAACCTCCGGAGCACTTAACAGGCGCAATGTTTTTACGTCTATGCTTTTCATTTTGGCCACAGTATGCTGCTGATCGTAAGCGGCTTCATCTTTCTGCAGCAGTCCTTTGTCCAATAATTCCTGCAGGCGCAGGATAGCAGCTGCCTCATGCCGGCAGATATCACTCAGATTATAAGGACAGGCACAACGAAGGGAAAGGGCCTTCGGGTCTTTATAATTCTGCACATAAACTTTATAAAAAGTGCTATAGTTATCATCCTTCACCCGGAACACAGCAGAACCAAAAAGGTGATCATTTTCCAGGAGTTCTACATAACCGGAAGCATGAATTTTTTTTCCTCTTCGAATTACTTCATCAGAGCCTTGGGTATAGACGTATTTTAAGAGATATGGTAAAGCCAAAACAAAGTGCGATTTACAAATTATGATTACGATTTCTCGTGCCTAACCTTTGAACTCAAGAGCTCATTTCCTCGAATTAAAGCATAAAAATTATTCTTTTCTGCACTTGAGTTCAAAAAGGGCAATTGGCAAAAGTAAAGGAAAAGCAGGCAAAAAACCAGAGGAAACAAGTAATAGATTAAAAAATTAGCAAATACTTGGGGAGAAAAACAGTTTACAACAGAAACCCCTCCAACTGGAAGGGGTTTCTGCATAAAAATTGTCATTTAATTAAAATTCTATACGACTAATCGCTCATTCATGTAATATGGCAGCACATTAGCCAGATCAAGCGTAAGACAGTGACGGATGTCTTTTTCCAAACCAAATTTGGTAAGGCGGTGATAATGCGACGCATCGTTCTTTTTCATAAACTCGTACATATCATCTTTAGCCAATTGGTAAAGGTTTGAAGCTATGCCTGATGAGTCGCAGTTGATGTTAAAGTGCTGTTCGACTTCTGAAACTACTGCTCCAGCAAAAAGCGTGTCCTCCATATTTACTTTGTCTTTCCATCCTGCACAAGCCAGGATCACATTACGCTTCATTTCTACCAGGTGCTGGCATACGGCGGAGAAGTTCAGGAACGAACCAGTAATGATCTCTGTTGCTCCTTTAGCCAATGCCATGTGCAGCAGTTTTGTTCCATTGGTAGTTGTCAGCACCAGGATTTTCCCCTGTATAAATTCTCGTGGATATTCAAAAGACGAATTGCCATACTGAAGTCCTTCAGCAATTTTTCCGTCTCTTTCGCCTGCTGTTATGCATGCCATTTCCTTGCCCAAGCGGATACATTTCTCAACACTATCAACCGGAATGATCTCTTTGGCGCCATTATACAAGGCCGTAGAAATTGTTGACGTAGCACGTAAGATATCAATCACTACCACAATGCAATCACGCACATCATACAGGTGCAATAAGGCAGGTGAAAGACAAGTGTATAAAGTAGGTTTATTCATTAATAATTTGAAAATGAGAAAATTTGACAATTGTAAAACTCCGCAAAACGGAAAAGGTTCACGTCAAACGGGACAAAGATGCAAATGAAAGCTATTTTTAAATATCCAAGCTATGTACATGAGCAAATTACATATTAACTAAATGGAAACTTTACCACTTTAGCCTGCAACAGTTTGTCACGCACTTTGACAAAGATGATATTGTCCAAGTCTGATTGTCCAATTTGTACATACCCCATTCCAATGGCTTTCCCAAGACTGGGCGACTGGGTTCCGGAAGTGACAATGCCTATATTCTCTCCATCTTTATTACAAATCTCGTAGCCATGACGGGGAATACCACGGTCTATCATTTCAAAGCCAATCAGTTTGCGTTGAACACCTTCTGCTTTTTGCTTTTGTAAAATCTCTTTAGCAGTAAAGTCCTTAGTGAACTTGGTGATCCAGCCCAATCCGGCTTCCAAAGGAGAGGTTGTATCATCAATATCATTACCATACAAAGCAAATCCCATTTCCAGGCGCAATGTATCGCGCGCTCCCAGTCCTACCGGCTTAATGCCCTGTGCAGCCCCAGCCTCAAAAATGGCATTCCATATCTTTTCGGCAGCGCCCTCTTTGTCTTCAAAATATATTTCAACGCCACCAGCACCGGTATAACCTGTGGCACTGATCAGAACATTATCTACTCCAGCGAATCTGCCCTTTACAAAAGTGTAGTACTTCAGATTCAGAATGTCCATTTCGGTAAGCGGCTGCAGGATCTTAGTGGCATTTGGCCCCTGTATTGCCAGGAGGCAGGTTTGTTCGCTTATATTTTGCATCTGGACATCGGAAGAATTGTGCTCTACGATCCAAGTCCAGTCTTTTTCAATGTTAGAAGCATTCACCACCAGCATATAGACTTTATTTTCCTCGATGCAATACACCAACAGGTCATCCACAACTCCCCCTTTTTCGTTGGTGAGGCTGCTATATTGGGCTTTACCGGCAGTCAATTTGGAGGCATCGTTTGTCGTAACCCGTTGAATCAGGTCCAGCGCATGCTCTCCTTTTAAAATAAATTCGCCCATATGGCTTACGTCAAACACGCCTGCATTTTTACGTACAGCCTGGTGTTCATCGTTGATCCCAGTGTAGCTGATGGGCATATTATACCCTGCAAACGGCGCCATCTTTGCACCTAACGCTATATGCTTCTCTGTGAATGGAGTATTCTTCATTGAAAAAATTTGAGGAGCAAAGATAAAGTACTGACGAAACCGGCGTACACTCAAATCTGCCTTATTAGACAATCCTCAGCGCAAATTGAAGAATAAACTATTCAAATCCCTCAACAGTATAAAAGCATCACTGAGGTGCCTTTAAAAAACAATAGGATCACAAAAGCTGTGATCCTATTGTTTTACATACTAAATAATATCTAGATAACTAATGGCCCAAAAGGGATTGCCATGAGCACAGTACTTGCTTCCTTTTGCTTTACGGGCTCACTAAGTTTAGAAGGGCGGATATTGTTTTGCATTTCTTCCAGCTTCCTGCGTTCTTCTTCGAGCTGGCGCTCTTTTTCTTCAATTTTCTGGCGCATGCTATCCACTTTTCTTTCCGGATTGTACTCATAAACACCACCAGGCACCTGACTACCTGTGTATTTCTCTGCTTCTTCCAACTCGCCGGCGGTTGTCATGATATAATCTGTATCAGCTTTCCAATCCATCCTGTAATCTTCATCCCAGTCAATATCCCAATCACGACGGTTCCAGTTACCTCTTTCGCGGATCGTAATATTGATCGGGTACAATTTATCTTCCACGGTCCTGTCGAAGCGAATCTTCTTACCCACAGGAACCTTGATTTCCACCATTACCTTTTGGCCCCGGAACTTTTGTTCCTTGCTCACACCAAAGCCACTGCCCAAGACCAACGTACTGTCCATTGAAGAAGCTGAATACACAATCTTTTCAGCCCGTCTTGTGGCCTCATCCCTGTTTTCGCCTGCGCTGTATCTCCAAACTGTAACATGGTAATTAGAATCAAGGCTCTTGTCTATTCTCAGTTTGATATTGGCCATTTTTAATGAATCACGCGTTAAATCCCAGCCACCACCATCCGCATCAAACCAGGGGAAGGTTCCGCTATATTCCACTTCAGGATCATCTATGCGAATCAATAGTTTGTTTAATGCAGGCTGTGCCAATCTTATATCCTGGTTTGTTTTCCTGTAAGAACGGAAATCAGTGGCCATAGAGGCGCCAAAGATGATGAGGCTTACCCAACCCAGGGTCCACAAGCTACCAAACACCCATCCTAAGTAGCGATTTTGAGAGCGGACTTTCATGCCCCTACGCACAATCCATGTAATGAGGGCAACAATCGGCACACCCAGGAAAAGGATCAGCACGCCCCAGGCAGAAGCATTTTGCCAGAAGCCATCCAGTAAAAAGTCCTTCATCGGATTCGCCAGTCCGCCCAGGATCAGGAACATCAGGGCTACAAACAGACCAAAAGCGATAGAGCCAGCAATGAATAAAAAGAAGATCTTAAACAATACGCCAATGGCATGTCCAATGCCAGATGCTGCCGGGCGGGCTGTTTGAGCCACTTCAGCTGCGAAGGCGCGCCCCCTGGTATCGGCAAATTGCTGTGCGCTTCTGCCCAGGTTTTCTGCGGAAGATTTTACTTCTTCTCCCCAGGATTTGGCCCTTGTTTCAAAATCAGACATACCTCTCTGCACATTTTGCCAGATACTATTTACATCCACTTTCTCTCCACGCATCTCCATTTTTTCGAAAGTACTTCTTGCTTCGGGCAGGACAATCCAAAGTATGATATATGCCAGAAGGAATGTGCCGGTGAAAGAGCTAAAGAAGATGTCCGGGAAATAGAAGCCACCGAAAGGCGAGAAGATACCGTTGAAAACGCTTGCCAGAATGCTCAATACGAGCGGAGCGGCAAAAATGAGACGAATAGCCCAGGATGGCTTATTGAAATAAGCACCTAAACCGCCTGCAACACCGCCAATTACTTTATCGTCGGGGTTGCGGAAAAGACGCTTTCCCACATAACCTTCACCTGCCCTGGCTGGTAAAACAATCCAGGCAATAATGTAAAGGAGGAAACCAAAGCCGAATCCACCCAAGGTTATAATGGCAAATAACAGGCGGATGATGGCAGGGTCGACATTCATGTAGTTGGCTATGCCGGAGCAAACACCACCCAGGATCTTGTCTGAGCTGTCACGGTACAGCCTTCCTTTAAACCTTTGCTGTGCACCAGTATAAGTAAAAGAGCCTGAAGCCTGGTCTGAAGAAGCAGCACCTTCTGCGGCATCAGCGGCCTCAAAGTCTTCGACACGGCCCATGGAGTGAATAATTTCGTTGATATCATCTTCGGTAACAGCAGCAGCACCTTTATTAATCTTATCGTTCATCAGTTCGGCAATGCGGCTCTCGATATCGTTGATGATCTCATCGCGACCTTCTTCGGCAGCAAAGTAGCGGCGCAAACTCTCGATATAGCGCTGCAGGCTATCATAAGCTGCATCTTCAATCGGAATTACCCGCCCTGAAAGATTTATATTGATGATCCTTTTCATTTGAAAGAAGTTTAATATTACAGGTTTGGTTATGAGTTTGATTCAGCTTTTGCGGTTAATGCATTTACGCCATTGGATAATTCCTGCCATGTTTGGTCCAACTCCTTGTAAAAAGCCTCTCCTTTTTCGGTAAGGGAGAAATATTTACGGGGTGGTCCGGAAGAACTTTCTACCCAACGGTACGTAAGCATGCCGGCATTTTTTAAACGGGTGAGCAGGGGATAGAGGGTACCTTCCAATATCTGGAGGCTGGCGGCTTTCATTTCTTCCACAATATCGGAGGGGTAGGCCTCACCCCGGCGAATGATGGAAAGAATGCAAAACTCCAGTATTCCCTTCCGCATCTGGCTCTGAGTGTTTTCAATATTCATCTTGCCTCCCTGGATTTTTGTTTTGTTTACACAAAGTTATAGATGTTTTAAGTACTATGCAACACATAGTACCATTTTTTTTATGGTAATTGTCGTTGCTGTGTAGTGAGCGAACAATAAAACGTTGTTTATGAGCCACTTGGATGGAGGGGGAGGATGAATCGGATTGTATGAGTGGTTAAATGGGAGGACGAATGGGGGATGGAGAAGGCGAATGAAGGAATAAAAAAGAGTATGAAAATTTGCGTTTTCAGGCATTATCCTGGGCTTTGGTAGGGGAGTAAGTAGGGAGTATCCTGGGAGCAGGGGAAAGGAGAATGATATTAGGATCTTGAGGTATTGGGATATTAAGATATTGGTGGGGTAAAAGTGGTTTTCTAGGCTTTTCCTAGGCTTAGCTATGGATTCAGTAGGGCTCAAGTATGGCTGAGGAACGAAGGATGAGCCGCGGATTTGCACGATTAGAAAGGGAGGAATAGGATTTTTTGATGGAGGAGTCTGGGTGTACGGGGATAGGGAAAAAGGGGTTCAGGAACGAAGGTGGCATACCCTTGCCCTACTGTAGGTATACTGATGGTATGCTTGAGGTATACTTGAGGTACGAAGGATCCCTGCTGAAAAGCTGCATTTGAGTAGGACAAAACCGGTCATTTCCTGCCATTTTATGCCAAAGCGGCCAGAGGGTTTTTGGTTGTGGGTGGGCCGCAGTAGTTTTAGGGGGTAAAAGGATCAGAAAGATGAAACAGCTTTACATAGACAACAGGACCAGGTTGGTGGTAGTGGAGGGCAAAGTGATGTCCCGGCTGCTGCTGGGCATCATTCGGGGCTCCATTGGGAAGTGCTTTGTGGTGAAGCATTATAGGGCCAACAAGAAAAAGAAGTTAAAGAAAAGGATCATCGTGACCCGCTACCCGGATATGAGTGGGATAGTCGCCTCTGAAAAGCAAAGGGTAAGAAGGGATTTGTTCAAAGAAGCAGTGGTATATGCAAGGTGGATCATTGGGGATGCTGAAAGGAAGAAGGCTTTTAGGAAATCACTGCCGAGGAAGAAGAGAAAGCATGTCTACCAGGCGGCTATTCGGTTGTATATGAGCAGGCAGGGAGACAAACAGTGGCTGAGGAAGCAGTTGGCTGTGAGAGGCATGATGAGCAGTGGAAGGCAGGAGACAATGAAGGAGGAAACTGTTCGAGGTACTTATCAGTTGCAGGGGAGCTGTAAGTTTATATGGCAGAAAGAGATGGGGATGGAAGTTCTGGAAAGATCTATGGAGAAGGACGATTGTTTGGTGCCGTTAAGGATTTAGGGTGAACATCAGAAAGAAAACAGTGGGAGACCCTAAAATATTTTGTGTAAATAGTCATTAGTAACTGTATTAGAGTTTACATCTGTTTTCAAAGATGGTGACA
>NZ_JAOTIF010000047.1 GCF_025628885.1 Paraflavisolibacter caeni
AGGGGAGGTAAAATCTCTATAACAGTATACCCTCAGGGGTTACTTAGACCTAAATTGTACGCTCACCCTTTTTCACTGATGGACTCAAAACTACCCAGACCTTCCCGACTCCTCTCAAAAAATACTGCTTCAAAAAACAAACATAGGAGACCTTATAGAGACATTACTGCGGTGTTACTGCATAGGAACTCCCTGTCTACTCAGTATCAACTGCTCTCTAGCACCTCGTAAAAGCTTCATAAATAAGCAAATCAAAAGGACGGTCTGCAACCGTCCTTTTGTCTCAACCACGCTTCATCATGGCATTTGCTATTGCTAACTGCAAAGCAATCACCACACGCTTTCATGTAGTAAACATGACTATCATTACGAATCACTCAGCCGATTAAGTAAGATCCTTGTTACCATTCACATCCCTGATAACTTCATTGGTTGTACCAGATTTTCTGCCAATACCGCTTACATCATCGGTTGTTCCTGTATAATCACCCATGCCTGTTCTCAAACGGTCACGGTCTCTATCATAACGGCCATAGGAGTTATCATAGTCATAGTCTGATGCCCTTGGGTTCACCTTTAAGCGGTTTTCTACATTGTGAACGCCAGATATTGATTCAACAAGGTCTTCTGCCCTGCGTTTTTCGTCCCTGCTATTTACTGTACCACTCAGAATTACTTCTGAGCCTTCTACTTTGATATCAATATCAGATGCATCAACATAGGAGTCATCACTCAGACGTTCACAAACATCTTCTCTGATACGGTCGTCAGAACGGGAATAACCACGAGGGCCTTTGCCTCTATGATGACCAGCCATTCTTTTATCCATTTCACGACGGCGCTCTGCATCATCATCTCCTACCCATGACTTCACTTCGTCTTTGGTACGATCCCACCAGTCGCGGTATTCTCTGCTGCGACGAGCGTCATCAGAATCATAATTACGACCTTCATTACCATAATAGTTGCTAGTTCTGTAAGCCGATCCATAACCACGGTCATAATCCCTATCATAACGGCCATAATCACTGTCATAATTACCAGTGCCTCTCATTCCTCTGTTCATATAGCGTCCTCCCTGGGCTTGATTGGTTTCCCATTCGCGCCTTTCTACGTTACCATGATAAACAGTCCCGTAACCAACATTCCGCATATCGCCTTGGCGTTCATCCCACGGATTATTATACCCTTGTTCGTACTCACGTCTCCAGTTCTTCTCATTATTGTATGAGCCATAGCCTGTGTTCATATTTCCATAATTTTCATTTCTTTGACTCCTGTTATAGTCATTTTCAAAACCAGCATTTCCATAACTGCCATAGTTTTCGCGGTTATACTCATCATCTCGGCCATACCGTCTGCGGTTCATATCCCTGTCACGGTCATTGTCATAAGATTGGTAACCTCGGTTTTGATCATAATTTGCCATAGTTTAAGATTTATAAAATGAACAATTAACTCTTGTTAACTCTTGAAGATTTGCTGCAAATTCTTCTCCATAATTGAGCACTTTTTTAACTAAAAAAGGCGTGCCACAGTTTAAACTGTGGCACGCCTTTTAAAATTATTTTGCTGCTTACAACCTCATCAGAATGGGTACTGCATTTACAAACTATGACTCACATACTCATCTTTGTTACCTTCCCGAAAAGTCAAAAAACAATACAAGTTCTTTGGCTCTTTTAGGCTCCTTTTCATAATCGTAATAGATGTTCTTCATACCCATTGGACCAGTGGTTTCTGTCTTTTGGGTTTTAGTTCCAATTCCTGAAATACCCTGCATGAATGAAATATCCCCTGAAGGAAATACCGGTGTCATGTTTTTATAAGTATCATCGCCAAAACGTGGTGTAAAGAGACGCAGGAAGACATCCTCTTGGGGAGCAACTACAGTTATTGACTGACCGGTAGTGATCAGTTTGCACCAGTAGAGATTGGAATGATAACCTTTAAACTCAGGATACACGATAGGTGGCTCGCCTGTGGAAGTATTGTTGTACGCTTTTTGCCACAACCCAAAGTTGTTACCCTTCATCCTATTCTTCCATACCCTGTATGGACCGCAGCCCATCCACTGCACAGATTTGATTTCTTTTTCAGGAAAGGAGAAATTAACCCCAGCAAAATCAGTAAAATAAGCTCCTGGAAAATAAGTTACTTTTAACTTTACCCAACCTGATGGATAAACCGTCCATTGCATAGTATTGTAACTATTCTTCTTATCAAAAGCAGATTCAATCACCAGGTTCTTTCCATCAAAACGATGGCTGAATCCCGCAAAGTTGTTCATACCCTGCTCTACAATAGGTCCATTGCTTAAAGGAAGCACACCTTTCTCATTTTGCACCTGTTGCAATACACCTGTGCGCTTGTTGAATACTAGTTGAATACCATTGGAAGAAACATTGTAAAGAGAATCTTTTTCAGAAATATTCACTGTCCCAGGTCCATCTGTTGCAATAATGCCTTCAGCTATTTGTTTGGGCTTAGAAATAGGCCAACTCCATGTAAACAGTTCACGCTTGTGCGGATCAGTTACAGTTACATATAAAAAGTCGTATTGCAACCAGTCATCAGGTAAAGAAAGCTTCAGCATGCCCTTCTCCAGTGGTTTGATTGCAGGCGCTGTGGTATTTCCTGTTTTTTCTACTGCAGCCTTTTTCCCTGAAGGATCTGCCACCTTAGCAAGTTTCCAGGTAAAAACACATTGGTTCAGGTTGGTGAAGTGATACCGGTTTTCCAGTTCAAATGTACCATCAAAAGAAGGTGTGATCTCTCGATAGGCAAAGTACACTGGCGACCACACTTCTTTAATAGTAAAGAAACTTCCTTCTTTTTCCCGGTACGATCCAACGATACCATCAGCGGCATGATTACCATCAGTATCCAGTTCACCATTTTTATCAGTTCGTACTACACCGGCATCAGCAAAATCCCATAAGAAGCCTCCTGCAGAAAGAGGATATTGCCACATCTTTTCCCAGTAATCCTCAAGACCAGCACCATGTCCACCATCATACATACCATGCAGGAATTCAGTAGGCATCACAATACTGTGACCATGCATATAATTACCAATGCCATAATCAAACTCCCGGTAGTGCTGGGTATCAAATCCCCTGAAGTCTTCCCAGGCATGAATCACAGGACGGCCCTGAATATCATGCGCATCAAATACAGCATCGAGATCGTAGTTATGCCCACCTTCATTGCCATTGATCCAGAAGATCACAGATGGGTGGTTCTCATCATGAGCAATTAACTGCTTTGCCAGCCTCGTACCGGTAGGCGTATCATAGTTGCCATGCCATCCTGCCAATTCGTCCAGCACAAACAAGCCGAGAGAATCGCAAACATCCAGGAAATGATCATCCGGTGGATAGTGGGACATCCGCACAGCATTCATGTTCATGTCCTTTATGATATTCACATCAAGGATGCTTAGTTTCTTGCTCATGGTTCTGCCCGATGTAGGCCAGAAAGAATGACGGTTTACACCTTTGAACTTTACCTTCACACCATTTACATACACACCGTCTCTTTCCTTCACTTCAATGGTACGGAATCCAAAGCGCTTTGAAACAGTATGAACAAGCTTGCCATTCTGCAAAAGACTTACTTCAACCCGGTAAAGATTGGGAGTTTCAGATGTCCACAATTGTGGAGATGCTACAGTTGTTGCTATTTGTATTATAGTGTCTTGAACATTCAGCCTGCTGGTAAAAGGAGCTCCAACCTTTTGACCATCTAAAGTATAGATCTGTGCAGAGACTCCATTTGCACCTTTGTTGGCAACCCAAACATTGGCTTTGAAAGCACCATTTGCTTTAGCATCCAATGCAACTCTTTCAATATGCTGCTCAGGCAATGCTTCCAGGTAAACAGGTCGGAAGATGCCTCCGAATATCCAGAAGTCTCCCCTCCTTTCCGCCTGGTTGACTGATTCATTCTCTGAATGCTTAGCCACAGTTGCTTCCAGGCGATTTGTAGCGCCATATTTAAGCAGATCAGAAATGTCATACCTGAATGCGTAATAGGAACCTTGGTGTACTGGACCTGCAGATTTACCATTGATCTTGACTTCCGTATCAGTCATGGAACCTTCAAAGACAATGTTTATCTTTTTTCCTTTCCACGCGGCAGGCACTTTGAAGTCATACTTATACAATCCCTTTTCCTTTCCCCGGTTGGCATCCTTATTAAAACCGTAATTGTATTTTCCAAAACCTTGCAACTCCCAGTTGGAAGGAACCGGTATGGTAGTCCATTTGCCGGAATTTCGGCCCTCGGTACAATAGAATTGCCATTGAACAGTTTGATCATTCCCTGTACCTGATAGGTAAAGCTTTTGTGTTTCCTGTGCATTTAATTGGCAAACAACAAAAACGAAGAGTATCCAAAAGAGAAAACGTGAACAAATTAATTTCATTGGTAAAATGATTGATCCATTAGTGCTGGCTTCGCAAAAGCCAATTCGCAGGCTATTTTTAGCAAGCTTACAAATTTATAGGCTAATACACTGCACACCCCGGGCAGCCACGACATATAGTAAAATAATACATCAGAATAACCAAATACTACCAATCATTTGTGCACCGTCTGCAATTAATTTTTGTTTCTTTGAATGACAATAATAACAACACTTTCGCTAAACTCCTTTATACAAAAGCGTTTTGTGAAATGTAATCATAAACAGTAGGTATTGTCATAATGAAGCGTTTTATTTTCCTCTTACCCGTTGCATTTTTATTTGCCTGTTCCGTTTCTAAACAAAAGGCAGCAACTACAGTTAATAGCCAGGTTCATATTCCCGTGGTTTCTGAAGTTGGCGCATTGGCTTTACCTGATGAAATTGCGCCCGTTACTGCGCCTTTCCCAATGCCACAATTTAAGAAACCAACTTTTCCATCACTGTCAATAAGCATTATTGAAAAAGGGGCAAAAGAAGGTATCAAGAATACAGGCATGATACAGGCTGCCATAGATGAAGTGAACCGCCGTGGCGGAGGAACTGTAATTGTACCAGCAGGCAAATGGAATACTGGCCGAATCAGCCTGAAAAGCAATGTAAACCTGCATCTTGCCGAAGGAGCCGAATTGCATTTCAGCGGAGAAGTCGAAGATTACCGGCCTGCAGTCTTTACGAGACACGAGGGCATCGAGGTGATGTCACTTGGAGCTTGTATCTATGCTTATCAACAGGAAAATATTGCACTTACCGGCAAAGGGAAATTAGTGGGCCCTTCAGGCGGCTCCATCAAAAAGCAGATGATGACCCAGGATGTTGTGGAAAATGTGGTTCCATATAATAAACCGGTATCTGAACGTGTGTATGAAGGTTACAATGGTGATTTCATTTTCCTGCCCATGTTCGTATCACCGACCTCCTGCAAAAATGTTTATATAGAAGGCATTACACTGGAACACACTCCATTTTGGAACATTGTTCCTGTCTATTGTGATGGCGTGATCATTAGAGGTATTACAGTAAATTCTGTAGGCGTACCAAGAGGTGATGGAATCGACATTGAATCTTCAAGAAATGTGCTCATCGAATACAGCACATTAAGCTGCGGAGATGACTGCTTTACCATGAAATCAGGGCGTGACAAAGATGGCGTACGGGTAAACAAACCAACAGAAAACGTAGTAGTACGTTATTGCCTGGCAAGGGAAGGACATGGTGGTATTACCGTTGGTAGTGAAACAGCAGGCATGATCCGCAATTTATATGTACATGATTGTGTATTTGATGATACAGGTGTAGGTATCCGTTTCAAAACAAGACGCCCCAGGGGCGGAGGTGGAGAAAACCTTTATTACGAACGAATCCGTATGAATCTTCGTGATGATGCTTTTAACTGGGATATGTTGGGTGGCAAACAATACGTAGGAGATTTAGCAGTTCGCCTGCCAGCCAGAGAGATCAATTCATTAACGCCTGTATTCAAAAATATTGAAGCCCGCAACATTATTGTAGAAAAAGCAAAGTATTTCATCAAGGTCAAAGGTATTCCGGAATCGCCTCTTACTAATGTGTTGATTGAACAAGCAGATATCTCTTGCAAGAATCTTTTTACGGCACACGACATTAAGGACATTACGCTTCGTAACCTGAATATCCAAAGCCAGGATTCCCTCATTTCAATTCTCGACGGCCGGAATGTAATATTTGAAAAAGTACGGTTCAATGTACCCGGAAATGCCATTGTAACTGACATCTCTGGTCCCTTATCTCAAAACATTAAATTTGAAAACAGCACACCTCAAAAACCTAAAGGCTGGGAAAATACTGTCTGGAGCAGATAAGTAATAACAGGTGAACATAAATGATGAGTAAGGCATCCCTCCGAAACAGAGGGATGCCTTACTCATTTCGTAATGATACAAATGAATTCCATTTATATGGTTGTTGTTAACTTTGCTTGAATAAGAAGGCAGGTCGATATGGACTTACACAACTGCTGATCGTTTCATTCACCGCCAGATAAGGCACTTCTCGAGAGCATGATCATTCTTACAAACTCTATTGAGTAAAATCATAAAGTTTTCTTAAAAAGGCTACCTACCTTCTCCTATCTTTTTAAAACTTTTATTATGAACACCCCCGACACAATCGAACTATCCCAAGAAGCTTCGTTAGAAACCAGTTCTAAGATCAACCAAAAATTCGTCTTCTCTTTTCACGAAGGTGATGGCAAAAACAAACAATTACTAGGCGGCAAAGGTGCTAATTTGTGTGAAATGACACAGATAGGCCTCAATGTGCCTCCTGGTTTTGTCATCTCGACTGAGGCCTGCCTTACTTACCTCGCTGATCCTGGCCGCCAACTCCCGGAAGGTGTCCTTGAAAAAGTAAAATCCCAGATGGAAAAAGTGGAATCTGCCACAGGAAAAAGCTTTGGCGACCCTCAAAATCCATTACTGGTTTCCGTACGTTCCGGCTCTGCTCTTTCAATGCCCGGTATGATGGATACAATCCTCAATTTAGGTTTGAATAGCGAGACCCTACAGGGCTTGATTCAGCAAACCAAAAATGAAAGATTTGGATACGATGCTTACAGGCGCTTCATTCAACTGTTTGGCAAAGTAGCGCTAGGCGTTCCTGACGAGAAATTTGATACCATATTTGAAGAAGTAAAGCATAAAGCTGGTGTAAAAGTAGACATTGGCCTAAGTGCCGAAAACCTGCAAGAAATCAGCCAACGCTTTTTGGAAGTCGTACTGGAACATACAGGCAGACCATTCCCCGAAAATGTTTTTGAACAATTGGAAATTGCTATCAAAGCAGTGTTCAATTCATGGATGGGAAAAAGAGCTGTTGATTACCGTCGCGAATTCAACATTACTCCACAAATGGCTAATGGTACTGCAGTAAACGTAGTAGCCATGGTATTTGGCAACATGGGTAATGACAGCGCTACAGGTGTTGGCTTTACCCGCGATCCTGGAACAGGTGAAAATGTAATGTTTGGTGAATACTTAGTCAATGCGCAAGGTGAAGATGTTGTAGCAGGAATCCGCACGCCTAAAACAGTATCACTGTTGGCCGAAGAAATGCCCGACCTGTATCGTCAATTAGAAGATTTAAGAGATAAACTTGAATCTCACTATAAAGAAGTACAAGACTTTGAATACACCATCGAAAAAGGTATCCTCTATTGCTTGCAAACACGCAATGGTAAGATGAATGCCACTGCCATGGTCCGCACATCTGTGGAAATGGCTAAAGAAAGATTATTGACGAAGGAACAGGCATTATTACGTATTAAACCAGAAATGTTGGAGCAATTGCTGCATCCACGCCTTGATTCAAAACATCAGTCAGAACCACTGGCTCAAGGTCTTCCGGCTTCTCCAGGTGCAGCTTCAGGTCAATGCGTATTTGATGCAGACCGTGCAGAACTTCTTGGTCGCGCCGGCCAAAAAGTAATCCTGGTTCGTGAAGAAACGAAGCCTGAAGATATACATGGATTCTTTGCTTCTCAGGGCGTTCTAACCAGTCGTGGTGGTAAAACATCGCATGCTGCGGTAGTTGCCAGGGGCATGGGCAAGCCTTGTGTTGCCGGTGCGGAAGGTATTCATGTAGATGTAAAACTTCGGCAGGCAAAGATTGGTGAAAAGATCCTTCATGAAGGTGACAATATTACGATCGATGGCGGAACAGGTTGCGTTTACCTGGGAGTGATACCAACTGTAGAACCTACTTTCAGTGATGAATTAAAGACGCTCCTGATGTGGGCTGATGAGAATGCTCGACTGAAAGTAATGGCTAATGCCGATACACCTAATGACGCGAAGAATGCATTAGAATATGGCGCTGTGGGTATTGGGCTTTGCCGTACAGAACGCATGTTCAATGCACCCGAACGCTTGCCTATAGTATTGGAAATGATCCTTGCTGATACACCCGAAGAAAGAGAGGTCCCTCTAAACAAGCTGCTTCCTATTCAACGCCAGGATTTCAAGGAAATATTTACCACAATGGCTCCACGGCCAGTAACTGTACGTTTGCTTGACCCTCCCATCCATGAATTCCTGCCAACAGAAGATGAATTAAGAGAAGAATTGCAGCACTTGCGTCATTTGAAAGAAACAGCAGTAGGTGTGGCCAACCTATTCAACAGCCTTCGCTTATTGCATGCAGAAAATGAAGGAACGCAAACTCAATTGCCGTTTAATGACAAGGGAGTCGAACTGATTGAACAAGCCATAGCGAAGAAAGAATTAATGCGCAAGAAGGTGCATGAACTCCATGAAGTGAACCCCATGTTAGGACACCGTGGTGTAAGGTTAGGTCTCACCTATCCGGAGATTTATAAGATGCAGATACAGGCCATACTGGAAGCCGCAGCCGAATGTCAGCAAGCAAATATTGATGTAAGGCCTGAGATTATGGTACCTCAGGTTTGTGCAAGCGAAGAATTGGTAAGAGTAAAATCTTTCGTAGATGAATTAAGGAAAAAGATTGAAGAAGAAAAAGGTATCAAACTGGTATTCAAATTCGGAACCATGATAGAAGTTGTACGTGCCTGTATGCAAGCTGATGAACTGGCCAAACAAGCAGAATTCTTCTCCTTTGGTACCAACGACCTCACTCAGGCAACATTCTCTTTCTCCAGAGAAGATGCAGAGAATAAATTCCTGCCTTTCTATGCCGAAAATAACATCCTTGAAAACAATCCGTTTGAAGTCCTGGATGCAAAAGGCGTTGGTAAACTGATGCAGATTGCAGTAGAATGGGGACGTAAAACCAATCCTGAATTAAAGGTTGGCATTTGCGGTGAACATGGTGGACAATCAGAATCTATCAAGTTCTGCCACGAATTAGGATTGACCTATGTTTCCTGTTCAGGGCCAAGAGTACCTGTTGCACGCTTAGCTGCCGCTCACGCAAAGCTGGGCGAGTCAAAAAATGTCTCTTTGTAATCGATCATTTATAATAACCAAAACCCAAGAGTGCAGGCAACTGCACTCTTTTTTTATATAGAATTTATTAATAGTCTGCCAACGGCTAAGAATAAGAAGAATGCCTTTATTTTAAGACTACATTATTGAGGTATTTGCTAAAGATATTTAATGTTCTTTGTTTGACTTCTTCTGTCGGAGATTCAAGGTCTTTGAGTACATAATTCATTCCGAGGGATTCCCATTTATGCTTTCCATACTGGTGAAATGGCAGGATCTCTACGCGCTGTACTGTTTTATAATCCTTAAAATGACGTGCCCATTCTTCAACATACTCTTCCTGGTCTGTCCAGCCCGGCACTAGTACATAACGAAGCCACATTGGCTTTCCTGTAGACTCTCGATATTCGGCAAGGGCCAATGTGTTCTTATTGGTCAGCCCTGTGAGTTTGTGATGCCATTCATCATTAATATGTTTCACATCCAGCAAAATCAAATCGGTATGCTCCAGTAGTTCATGCACTTCTTCATTATTCAGTCGACCATTGGTATCTAGACAAGTATTGATTCCAACTTCGTGCAGCTTTATGAAGAATGTTTTTAGTTTACTCCTTTGCAACAAAGGTTCACCACCTGAAACTGTAACACCTCCGTCCTTTCCAAAAAAGCCCTTCTGGCGAATAGCACGCTTTACTAATTCATCAATAGCCACTAAGGTTCCTCCTTTCACATCAAGGGTATCCGGGTTCTGGCAATACACACAGCGAAACTGACACCCCTGAACAAAGACCACCATTCTTATCCCCGGACCATCGTGGGTGCCAAAGGTTTCCAGTGAATGGATACGCAAATGATCAGGATCATCCACATTCAATTTAGCAGCTTCAATATCCTGCAGTGGGAAATACATGTACTAATGTTTTAATAATCTTCTAAATTTTCTAATAATTACCCATTGTAAGTTATCAGTAAAGAGTCAAAACTAACTATAATAAATAAAGTCAGGACTGGTTTTTACACCAGCCTGACTTTAACCGCTTATGAAAAAAACCATCTTAACTCAAGCTTCCGTGGAAAGTACGAGCGATTACTTCCAATTGGTGAGCTCTTGATAATCTTACAAAGTTTACTGCATAACCTGAAACACGGATGGTTAACTGAGGATAGTTTTCAGGATGATTGTATGCATCAATCAATGTCTCACGATTTAATACGTTTACATTCAGGTGATGCGCCATCTGTCCAAAGTATCCATCCATTGTTGCAACGAGGTTGGTAATTTGTTCTTCACGATTGCTACCTAATGATTTAGGAATCATAGAGAAGGTATTGGAAATACCATCCTGAGCATCACTATATTCCAATTTTGCAACAGAATTCAGGGAAGCGATTGCACCACTGCTGTCACGACCGTGCATTGGGTTAGCACCAGGAGCAAAAGATTCACCGGCTTTACGTCCATCAGGTGTAGCACCTGTGTTAGTACCATACATTACGTTTGATGTAATTGTCAACAAAGAAAGCGTTGGTGTTGAGTTTTTGTATGTCTGGTGTTTGCGCAATTCGCCGATGAAGTAGTTGGTAACTTCTTTGGCGATATTATCTACACGATCGTCATCATTACCATATTTAGGGTATTCGCCTTCAATCTCAAAGTCAACTGTCAATCCTTTTTCGTTACGGACTGGAGTCACCTTCGCATATTTGATAGCAGACAGGGAGTCGGCAATAATTGAAATACCAGCAGCACCGTAAGCGATATCAATATGAGGATCTGTATCAACTACAGCCATCTGTGCACTTTCATAATAGTATTTATCATGCATGTAATGAATGATAAACATGGCTTTGGCATATACACGGGCTAATTCACTCAAAGTACGTTTGAACAAATCCCAAACTCTGTAATAATCCAAAGGTCCTTCAGGAAGAGCAGGGATACCTTTAATCACCGAAGCACCGTCTTTCTCTTCTTTACCTTCATTCAAAGCAATTAATAAAGCTTTGGGAAGGTTTGCTCTTGCGCCGAAGTGTTGAATAGATTTACCGATTTCCTGATAAGAAACACAACATGCAATACCATAGTCATCAGACCCTCTGTTTGGACGCATCAAGTCATCATTTTCATATTGAATAGATGAAGTATCGATAGATACTTGCGCACAGAACTTTTTAAATCCTTCAGGCAGGTCTTTTGACCAAAGCACAGTCAGGTTTGGTTCAGGAGAAGGTCCGAGGTTGTATAATGTTTGCAGGAAGCGGAAGGAAGTCCTTGTAACTTTTGTACGGCCATCATGCAAGAGACCGCCTATAGCTTCAGTTACCCATGTTGGATCACCACCAAAGATCTCATCATAAGACCCAGGACGCAGGTGACGAACCAAGCGCAGTTTCATAACAAACTGGTCAATCATTTCCTGAGCTTCTTCTTCTGTGATAGAGCCTGCTTGCAAGTCTCTTTCAATGTAGATGTCCAGGAAAGAAGCAACATTACCCAAAGACATAGCAGCACCGTCCTGTTGTTTTACTGCTGCCAGGTAAGAGAAATAAAGCCATTGAACAGCTTCTACTGCATTTGCAGCAGGACGAGAAATGTCAAATCCATATTCAGCGGCCATTGCTGTCATGTCTTTCAAAGCAACAATCTGCTGGTTGATCTCTTCACGCAGACGCACTTTGTGTTCTGTCATTTCGCCTCCAACGGCATTGAAATCTTCTTTTTTACCCTGGATCAGGCGTTCTGTACCGTATAAAGCCACACGGCGGTAGTCGCCAATAATGCGGCCACGTGCATAGTTGTCAGGCAGCCCGGTTAATACGTGTTTAGAACGGAAGGCACGCACTTCAGCATCATATGCATTAAATACGCCTTCATTGTGGTTGCGAGCGTAGTTGAAGATATCTACTACCCTGTCAGACACTTTAAGACCGCGTTCTTTAACTGCAGATTCAACCAGCTTAATGCCACCAAAAGGCTTCATAGCCCTTTTCAGCAACTGGTTTGTTTGCAAGCCCACGATTACCTCATCTTCCTTGTTGATGTAACCTGGACGGAAAGCTGTTATTGTGGAAATTGTTTCAGTATCAATAGCAAGACAACCGTTATTCGCCCTTTCTTGTAACAAAGCCTTTTTAACTTCGCTCCATACCCTTTGTGTTTTTGCAGAAGGACCAGATAAGAATGAAGCATCGCCTGTGTATGGTCTGATGTTTTTTACAACAAAATCATATACGTTGATTGCTGAGTTCCATACCCCAGGCTCGAAAGAAATAACATTCACATCTATTTCCATGATTGTTGAATTTTGTATTACAAATTTAACCTCATATACTCTCCCTGTAAGTGACGTGCGTCATTGGTTAAAATGATTTTAAAATAGTATCTACAACGTTTATATCAGAAACATTCTATCCACTATTGTATTGTTCATTCAAAACAAAGCGCAATAAAGAAGTAAAGGACTGAATTTCAATTATTTACAATTTCAAGAGAGAAGAGTAGAAACCAGGAATATAAAACAAAGAGTGATGATTTAACTTCATTATCATCACTCTTTATTGATCAGGCCGATCATTTAATATTTATTAATGCGTTGTGCTACAGAATCAATGAAACACAGTCGTGACAAGCATTTCAGCTGATAGAAAACAACCGCTCATCAATTGAACTCCTTTAAAGATAAGCGTTTCACGAGTTATTAGCACAACGCGATATTTATTACAAATACACCTGGAATTGCATCTGCCATTCCCCAGCTCTCTTAAATACTTTATTATTATTGTATAATGGTCTGCTAGAGTATTGAACTGTTATTTTGGAATTATGTCCATCGATGAAAAAGTTGCTACCAAAATCATAATAATGACCTACTTCATTTAAAGCTTCCAGATTTTTCAATGAATAAGAAGCAACAGGTTGAATACGTAATTTTTTACTAATTGTCTTGGGTAACAACAAACCTGCCTGTGTATACCAAATATTACCTGTACCTAATAAGAATCTTGCATTTCCTGGTCCCTCCTGCGCTTTAAGGCCTTTGAAAGCAGTATCTACAGTGCCAGTATTCATTATCCCTGTTGTGCGCAAATAATTTGGACCATAGTTGTAATTATACAAAACACTGTAAGCTGTCAAAGCCATGTTTTTCTCCTTAGGACCAAAAGGTAAATCTGCAAATAAATCCAAAGCATATATGTTAATATCATGCTTTTTAATGACCTTGGTTAGCGTCATGCTTTGGGTACCTTCTTTATTATTGAAAAACCCAGCGCCAATATTCAGCACTTTCTTTGTTCCCAGATATGTGCCTACTCTAAAAGGCAATACCTGAGCCTCTTGATCCAAGAACTGGTAATCAACATATCCTCCAATTGCAGCTTTAGAATTTCCATTGTTGTCTACAGCGGGTCCGCCAGCAACTGGTGTCATTGATGTCGCAAAAGGTTTATTTACATTGAAAGAATAATGAAACTTGTTCACATTACCTTTTACATAAACGCCATATTGCCTGATTAATTGATCAGAGACTTCCAGAGTGGGCCAGTTAAAAATAGGAGCATCAATCATCAGGAAGTTGAGTGTACTGGCTGCAGTCATACGTGAAATACCATTCCAGTAATGTAAGCCAGCACCAGCATAGAGTGAGCCCTTGTTCACTTTGCCTGTTACAGGATTCTTGGAAGGAATAATTGCATATTCGTTATAAACATCATGAAAAAATATTTGTGGCTTTTTACCTGCACCGTTTGCTCCAGTACCAACAGTTCCGGGTGCTCCGCCATTAATGAATGTTTGATTGTTCACTCCGAAATGAGCCATGATAAGATACCGGGGTGAAATTTGAGCATGAATTATTGTCCGGATACGGCGTGCTCCAATATCTAATGAATGGTCTGCAGACTCGCCGCCTACCAATGTACCAGGATTGTTTTTAACACTCTTTACCCAGATTTGATTCCAAAAAATAAAACGTACAAATTTACTTCCTTCATTGTTCAGGTTTAATTTAAGCCCTGATCCATAATCTGGTGAACCTTGAGCAGAAACTACAATGGAGGATAAAGCACTCAATAAAACCAATAAGCCTATTTTGGCGTATTTCATAAAATTATGTTTTTACAAAAAAGGCAAAAGCGACCAAGTACTTTTGCCTTATTTATGTTGCTAATTGTATTTTCCAGTCTGATGAACCTATGCCACCATTTCAACTGCTTCTTCTTCCAGTTCCGCCTGTGTAGCAACATGCTGTGCATGTTTCTGTGCCCTTAATTTTTTGATTTCCAGCCTGATCAGGAAGGAAACGATCAATGCCACCACAAACAAGGATGCAAAGAAATACAAAGGCGTATGGTAGTCACTACCATTACTCAAACGGTTTAACAACAGGGGTCCTGCTATCCCGGCAGCAGCCCAGGCTGTAAGGATATAACCGTGAATTGCACCTAGTTCCTTGGTTCCAAACATATCGCCTATATAAGCAGGGATAGTAGAGAAACCACCACCATAGCAGGAAAGGATCAGAAAGATAACAGCCTGAAATGCTATAGCGTTGGTAATGCTTGGAAGAAAGAAATAAGCCAGGATCTGAACAGAGAAGAATAAAGTGTACATGTTCGGACGACCAATAAGGTCCGAGAGGGAAGCCCAGCCAATGCGGCCACCACCATTAAACAATCCCATCACACCCACCATGGCAGCAGCGGCGGTAGCGGTTAATCCTACGGAACTCTGCGCTAAGGGAGAGGCTGTGGATACAATCGCAATACCACAGGTAATGTTAATGAATAGCATCACCCACAAATACCAGAAACGTTTGGTTTTAACGGCTTCATTGGCACCCAGGTAAGAAAGGTCTTCCTTGATTACTTTTTTGCTCGCAGCAATGCTAGCATCAAAACCCTTAGGCGCCCATCCCTTGGGAGGAGGAGCCAAATAACGTGAGGAAGCAAAAATCAGGGTAAAATAGCAGGCGCCCATGATATAGAATGTATTGGCAACACCAACGGAACCAATCAGATAATTGATGAGTGGCCCACTGATAAGGGCGGCAAATCCAAAACCCATAATGGCCAGACCGGTAGCCAAACCACGACGGTCGGGGAACCATTTAACTAAGGAGGAAACAGGGGTAATATAGCCTATACCCAAGCCAATACCGCTCAGAACGCCATAAAATAAATAGAACAGGGGAAGTGATCCCATCTTAACGGCAAAACCGGAGCCGGCGATACCGATACCAAAGAAAATAGCGGAAATTAAACCCGACTTGCGGGGACCATGCTTTTCTAGATAATGTCCCAAAAAGGCAGCAGAACATCCCAGGAAGAAAATGGCAATGCTAAACGCCAGCGAGATTTGTGACTTTTCCCAACCGAACATATCCTTAAGGGGGTTAACGTATACGCTATATGCGTAAACCGAACCGATGGATATGTGAACTCCAACTGCAGAAGCGGCAATAAGCCATCTGTTTTTAACTTTTGTCATATATCAATTACTTAAATGGTTGATACTGCAATATTATAAAGGGTTCTTTCGCCAGGAAATGATGTAAATCATTTAGTAGTTTGATTCATTGCTTAATAAAGATGATTATCTGCAACAATATTTAGTTAAAACATAATCAACCTTACCTTTTAACAATTATCATTCAGATGATTTAGACAGTAAATAGAAAAACTTCAATCAATTTTAAACAGGGAATCAGGTTTCTATACAAATATTGACATTAAGTCATTTGTATCTTTTAATGCAAAAACCTGTTTTTTACGTATAGCCATGAGGGTGATGAGAACAATTTTCATTTATTAAAAATTGGGGGATGAAACAGTATAAAATAAAACATCAAAAATAATAAAATAAAAGACCAGCAATCCGTTGCAAACAGCAACAGTTACTGGTCCCTGAGTTCTCATGCGTAATCGGACTTGCCTAATAAAACAGGCAATATGTTGTTAAACTTATGTAGTTATCAATAATTCTTCGTTTACAGGAATATCGTTATATGCACTTCGGTAAATAGCTTTGATTTCTTCTACAGTAACTTCTCTTGGATTGCCACCTGTGCACACATCTGCCATAGCTTGTTCTGCCAGCTTGTCTATATCCTCAGGATTGAAGGAAGTATCTTTCAGCTTAGGAATGTTCAAAGCAACAGACATTTCCTTGATAGCATTAATGGCTTCAACACTTGCCTCTTCATCAGAAAGATCTGCTACATCTTTTCCAAGTGCCAAGGCTATATTTTTAAATTTAGCGGGACAAACCACAGCATTGAATTCTTCGACGAAAGGTAACAAGATTGCATTAGCAACACCATGAGGAAGATCATATTCAGAACCTAATTGGTGCGCCATGGAGTGTACAATACCCAGGCCACAGTTGGAGAATGAAAGGCCGGCAATGTAGGAAGCCCATGCCATCTTTGTTCTTGCCCCTAAGTTCTTTCCATCCTTTACAGCAGTTTCCAGTGATTCACCGATCAATTTTATGGCTTCCAAGGCCAAGGTATCGGACAACCTGAAAGCACCTTTGGTGATGTAGGCTTCTATTGCGTGTGTGAGTGCATCCAGACCGGTAGCAGCCGTTAAGCCAGCAGGTTTTTGCAACATCAACTCAGGATCATTTACTGCAACTGTAGCCAGACAGTTGGGATCAACCATTACCATTTTGATCTTACGTACTTCATCAGTGATCACATAGTTGATGGTCACTTCTGAAGCAGTGCCGGCAGTGGTATTTACAGCAATGATGGGTACAGACTTGTTAGCAGATTTGCCAATACCTTCATACTCGGTGATGTCACCACCATTGGTGTACAAAATACCAATTGCTTTAGCAGCATCCTGTGGAGAACCGCCTCCTATAGAAAGGATACCATCGCAGTTGTTGTCTTGAAAAGCAGCCAGACCATCTTCCACATTCTGAGTAGTAGGGTTAGGCTTTACATCATCAAATACTACATAGTCGATGTAATATTTTTCTAAAACATCAGTCACTTTGCTGACTACGTCCAGAGAACGTAATACCTTGTCTGTTACTACCAGTAAGTTCTTTAATTCCAGCTTCTCAACTTCCACCCCGATTTCATTAACTGAGCCTGGGCCAATAAGATTGATGGCCGGCCAGTAGATGCGTCTTACATTTTCCATAATGGTTATATTTTGGTTTTAATTGTGCTGAGGGGAAGTGATTAACTTTTCAGGAATGCAACCCTGAGTTCTTCCACCTGTTCATCATTAATGGGTACCATTTGTCCCAACGGGGCACACATTACCAGAGATTTAGCACTAAACTCTGCAACTTCCAGGTAGTCGAATGTCTGCAGCAGTCCATCACCAGTAACCAATACACAATCATTTTTGATAATCACAGCAGGATTACTCTTAGAAATCAGATCCGGCACCTGGTTGCTGCCATAGTTATGAGCAGCAAACTCTAAAGAATAGACATCCTGTAAAAAGATCCAGCTCTCAGGAATAGTACGCACATTAAAGTGAGATCCTGTTACAGCAAATGCCATCAGGTAAGGAGACTGGGTGGAGATAATTGAATTGATATTTGGATGTTTTTTATAGATCTCCTGGTGCAGGTGAGCCAAACGGCTGTGCAGTTTACCAGGTTCTCTTTTACCATCCTTGATCTGTACAACGTCTTCCAATTGCAGGTCCCAACGGGGTACATCTGTTGGTGTGATCAGGAAGTCATTACCTCTCCAGCGGGTGGAGATCGTACCATATGAACTAATCATCAGCCCTTGCCGGCAGGCCCTTCGCACTATATCACAGATCTGCTGACGCTTTTCTTTTTCATCCGAAGGGTATTCTACGCTCTCCAACTCAGGCAGGAATTCTGGCCTTTGTGCCTCGTAAGCATCGATCTCTTCTTTCGCGAGGTATGAAGGTTTACCCACCATATTGCCATAAAGAATGGCCCTGGCACAGAACTCAAAGGTTTCGAACCTCTGGAAGGTGTCGCTCAGATCTGTTCCCCCTACTACTGTACCATGGTTTTCCATGATCACGGAGTTAAAACCTTTGGTGAACTCCGTAGCAATGGATTCACCCAAGGCTTTACTACCAGGAAGCTTGTAAGGAGCGTATCCCACAGGTCCACACACCTGGCGGGCCTGCAGCAGGATGTTGGTGTTGGGGGCCTCACGAATAATACTAAAGGATACCAGGGCTGGCGGATGGGCATGGATAATGGCCTTAATGTCTGGCCTTACTTCATAAATTGCTTTATGAAAAGGAAACTCTGAAGAAGGCTTGTGGCGGCCAACAATTTTGCCGTCCTTTTTGACACAGACAATGTCAGCAGCTTGCAAGGAGCCTTTGTCCACTGCTGAAGGGGTGATCCATATATCGCCGTTTTCATCAATAATGGAGATGTTACCACCGGAAGTGGTGGTCAGCCCTCTCCTGTAAATCCTGCCAATCACTAAAGTAATCTGATCCCGCGGGTGCATCAGGCGGGTGTTTAAGATTTCGTTCATCCTGGTATTGTTTATTAATAAGTTGTAAGTGAAGGGAAAACTATACGGCAGCTGTTGCTTTTTCGGTTAACAGTTCAAAACACTGTTCCGCGATCTCCAATTCTTCGTTGGTCGGCACAACCAACACTTTCACACGGGCATCATCTGTATTAATTTCCCTGATACCTTTTGATCTTATATTGTTCTTTTCTTCATTGATCTTAATGCCTAAGAAATCCATGTCAGCACAAATCAGCTGACGGATGTTGGAATCGTTCTCTCCCACTCCTGCTGTGAACACAATAGCATCCAGGCCATTCAATACGGCGGCATAAGCTCCGATATATTTTTTAATCCGGTATGCATAAAGGTCATAGGCCATCTTTGCATTTTTATCACCTTCAGCTATAGATTTCAGGATATCTCTCATATCGCTGAAGCCGGTAAGACCATGCATACCACTATGCTTATTCAGCAATGTGCTTACCTGATCGAGGCTATACCCTAATTGATTTACCATATGGAAGATCACAGAAGGATCAAGATCACCGGAACGGGTACCCATTACCAAGCCGCTTAAAGGACCAAAGCCCATACTGGTATCAATGCATTTTCCACTGTCCACAGCAGCCATGCTACAACCATTACCAAGGTGAATGGTAATGATCTTCGCATTCTTATTGTTTAAATATTGAAGTGTTTGTTGCGCAACATATTTATGACTGGTACCATGGAATCCATATGCACGAATTCCCATTTCTGTGTACAGATTCTGAGGTATTGCATACCGGAAAGCTTTTTCAGGCATTGTCTGGTGGAAAGCTGTATCGAATACGGCAACCTGTTTTGCCTTTGTAAATATCTTTTCAGCCACTTCGATACCCAAGTAGTTAGCAGGGTTGTGCAAAGGAGCCAAAGAAAACAGCTTTTTTATTTCTTCCTTTACTTCTTTAGTGATGATTGTTGTGGATGCAAAACTTTCCCCTCCATGCACAACGCGGTGCCCTACAGCATTGATTTCTGCCGGGTCCTGGATCACACCAATTTCAGGTTCCATTAGTAAATGAGCCACTTCGTTTAAGCCTGCCTCATGGTCTACAAGATCAAGTACTCTTTTTATGACCTTTTCTTCGCTATTGATATACACTTTATGTGTGATAATAGAATTCTCAAGACCGATGCGCTCCACCAATCCTGTACAGATTGGATTATCGTTAGGCATTTTAAATAACTGGTACTTAATAGAACTACTTCCCGAGTTGACTACAAAAATGTTCATGTATACTGTCTATGGTAATTTTAAAATATGATTATCTGAAAATGCGAAAATGGGTGTCATTCATGATTGACATCACCATTTCCACATTTGCTCATATGACTATTGGTATTAAGCAAGTACGGGCACGGTGTTTTCCCTTCCCTCTTTACCTGTAGCTTCAGTACCAGCATCCTGGCTTTGAATGGCGGTAATAATCACAGTATTGAAGATATCGTCTACTGTGCAGCCACGGCTAAGGTCATTCACAGGTTTGTTCAAACCTTGCAGCATTGGGCCGATTGCCAGAGCGCCCGTTTCACGCTGAACTGCTTTATAGGTATTGTTACCGGTATTCAGATCAGGGAAGATCAGCACGCTTGCTTTACCGGCAACTTCAGAGTTAGGCATTTTTTGCTTGCCCACTGTCGGGTCAACCGCAGCATCGTATTGAATAGGACCTTCTACTTTAAGATCCGGACGTTTTTGTTTCACAATTTCTGTAGCCTGGCGAACTTTCTCAACATCAGCCCCTTCACCGGAAGTACCGGATGAATAAGAAAGCATTGCAATCCGTGGTTCAATGCCAAAACTTTGGCTACTTTCTGCCGAGGATATAGCAATTTGAGCCAGTTGTTCTGCGGTTGGATTCGGATTCACGGCACAATCACCAAATACAGCCACACGGTCGGGAAGACACATAAAGAATACGGAAGACACCGTAGAAATGCCTGGCTTGGTTTTTACAAACTGCAAGGCTGGCCTGATGGTATGCTGGGTAGTATGTACTGCGCCAGAAACCATACCATCTGCATGCCCCTTATATACCATCATAGTACCGAAGTAAGACACGTCGGTCATGAGGTCACGGGCCATTTCCAGTGTTACGTTTTTGCTTTTACGAAGCTCATACAATGTTTCAACATAATCCTGGTAATATTCCGAATCAGCAGGATTGATGATACGAACATGACCTTTATCGAAATTCAGTCCCAGGCGCTTGATAGATGCAGCCACCTGAGCAGGATCGCCCAGGATCGTCAGGTCGACGATTTCCTGATCAATCAGGCGGGCGGATGCCTTCAGTATCCTGTCATCATTACCTTCAGGAAGTACAATATGCCTGCGCTGGTTTTTAGCCGATTTCGTCAACTGGTACTGGAACATATGCGGCGTCATACCTTCTGCAGAGAAGGTGATGATCCTTTCATCCAATGCCTTGACATCAATATATTTATCGAAAGTTGTAATAGCCAGTTGGATTTTTTTGGTATTATCTGCAGTGATCTGCGACCGAACGGAACCCACCATTGTGGTACTCCTGAAAGTCCCATGATTTACTGAAATAATTGGAATCGCTGTTTGCAGCCCCTGAATCAATCTCTGTACCGGTGCATCCAGTTCGCCACCACCAGTCAAAACAATACCAGCAACTTTGGGATAATTGGCAGAAAGGTTTGCCTGTAAAGCACTGATCACGATATCACCACGGTCAGCAGGCGTTACAATCACCACGTTTTCTTTTATGTGATTTAAAAACTGGGGAACCTGCATGGCACCGGTAATAAAATTATCTACCCGGTTAGAAAGCTGCTCGCCGCCCCAAACTAATTCACCACCTAATTGCTCATAGATCTCTTTCATGGTTGGAGAGGCAAGGCCTTTATCTTCAGGGATCACAGACAGGATCACGCCGTCAGGCAACTGAACAGATAAAAACTCATTAATATCATCAACTTGCTCAGGCTTCACCCTGTTCACAATAATTGCCAGCACCTGTACTTCACGGGCTTCAAAATTCCTCCACACAGTCAATGCAGAATTGATCACCTGAGGTGTTGTTTTATTCTCGCCGGAAATAACGATTATAACCGGCGCACCCAGGTTTTTGGCAATATTGATATTTGTTTCAAATTCAAAAGCGGCCCCTGCGCCGACAAAATCGCTGCCCTCAATAATGGTAAAATCGTTTTCATCTTCCAGCTTTTTCACTTTCCGGATGATCGTATCGATGATTTCACCATGATTATCCATTTCAAGCAATTCCATTGCTTTTTGACGGGTAAATGCATAAGTATCCTCATAATTAACGGGGAGGTTGAAATAATTTACAACCGTCTCAATATGCACGTCCTTCCTTTCATTCGGATCGGGATTAATAATGGGTTTGAAATATCCTACCTTACGGGCTTTACCCAGCAACATGTTCACGACACCAATGGAAACAAGCGATTTTCCACTATACGGCTCGGCTGAAGCAATAAAAATGTTTTTTGTCATAGAAAACAGCATTGAGATTCAAGGCAAAAGTGCAAACTAAACCTATAGAGAATAATGATCATGGCAATGAACTACATGATTACAATCATGCTTTTACTATTTAACAATCAAGTTAAAAAACATTTTCAGATATAATGGCAGGCGAGGCAACAAAACTAATTAAAAAACTTTTCCAAGTGAACTTACCGGAACACAGGACGATTAAAAAGATGACAAAGCGGCTAATAAAATCAAAGAAACACAATATCATCATGTAACTCAACAATACATTTCTGCCAACAATACATTCGTATAAATATAATATTAGACTAATTAGACTATAAACAAATAAGTATTGACAGGTTAAGGAGGGGATGATTGGGGCATTTCGGATTTGGGATTTCGGATTTCGGAATTTTGAGGTTTGGAGTTTGGGCAGATAGAGTTAAAGGATTTAGTGGATCAGGAAGGAGAAAAATTGCCATTTTAAGGCTTTATCCTGGGCTTTGGGTGGGCTTTAATAGGGAGTATTCTGGGAGGTATCTATACTGGAGGTAGGCTTTAGCGCGGATGAGAGGAAGGAATAACGAATGAATCGAACCCGCCAGAGGCGGACACGTGCGAATAGTGAATGGTGAATGGTCAATGGTGAATAGTGAATTCGTGGAAATAGAGGGAAGTGTAAAGGGAGGGGTTCAAAACTTGGAGGGTGGAGGTTGGTTTTGTACCTTTAGGACCAGCTCCATTTACTCCATTAAGAGCTTTGAAGGCGTTCTGCCTGTAGGTTGTTTTCCCCTTATTTGGAGACCCTAAAATATTTTGTGTAAATAGTCATTAGTAACTGTATTAGAGTTTACATCTGTTTTCAAAGATGGTGACA
>NZ_JAOTIF010000048.1 GCF_025628885.1 Paraflavisolibacter caeni
TTGATGCCGTTGTCGCTGAAGTATTTGATGGCTTTGATGCCGTCTTTGATCATGGGCACTTTGACTACGATATTAGGATGAAGAGCGGCTAAGACTTTACCTTCTTCAATGATACCATTAAAATCGGTAGCTAAGACTTCTGCAGAGATGTCGCCATCCACCAGTTCGCAGATGGTTATATAATGCTGTAAGATGGCCTGCTCCCCTTTGATGCCTTCTTTAGCCATCAGCGAAGGATTGGTGGTTACGCCATCTAAGATGCCTAAGGCATTGGCTTCTTTTATCTGGGAGAGATTCGCCGTGTCAATGAAAAACTTCATGATATAATGATTGTGGTTTAAATTGTTAGTAAACTGCAAGAGGTATTTATATTGATACCAGGTAATTGCATCGTTAGATTTTAAGTGAAGATTATGGTTTTAAAAACCAATGCAAGTTAGTTGCAACTTTTTCTTTCAACAACTACTGTTTTAATGTTTAGTGATATTATTTTAATGATTGTTTTAATATGGTGATTAAAATGATCTTAATATAGTATGATGTTGTCCCTGCAAAAGATTTTAATTTTAATATTTTTTCCAAGTCAGGGAGGGTAAAAGGTACAACTATTGATCCCCGTTATAATGATTGTAACTAGAGGTCTCTGAATCTGCCCCATGATTGGGATGTTGAATTGCCCTTTGTCAAATATTTCAATCCGGATACTAATAATTTGATCCGTTTTGTTGCAGAGAGTGACAACTTGCATCTGGCTGCTACTGATATCATGACTATTTTGTCTGATTTACCTCATTCTGTAACCACCAATATTCATTTAATTCCGGTGCCTGATGATAAATAATTATATCTATATCTCCTTAAACGGCTATTAAAATGGGGCGTCCTTCTTCACTTTTAGGTGGAAGATTAAGTAGGTTATCAGTATCATTCAGGGAAAAAATATCTGAAATGAATGCTTTCCTAAAGGCTAAAAGGTTCCGTAGTTTGCAGGTGCTCAGCAAGCTTAAGGAAATAGGCAGGGGATGGGTGAATTACTTCCGCATGGCAAGTATTCATGGTAAGCTCAACGACATGAAGTCATTTAATATCAACACCACTGGTCCGTAATATCAACACCACTGGTCCGCGATTTTTTATCGCCCAATCTGCATGAGCCCATCCGTAGTGCTCATCTGACAACATAAAAACGCAACCACTTCCTGCCTCAGATACTTACTTCCCTAAATTCGCAATCCCACTACACACCTAGCTTGCACTTCCTGTATTACCAAATCAGCCCCTAGTTCCTCCTTCCTCCAGATCATCCTCCACGCACCCTGCCACTCAACCCCATTCCCCACCATCCATTCACCCTTCACCACCCTCACATCCGCCATTTCCCTTCTGCCACTGTTCATCATCCCTCTGACTGCCAATTGCTTCCTCAGCCACTGCTTATCCCCCTGCATGTTCATATACAACCGAATAGCTGCCTGGTAGACATGCTTCCTCTTCTTCCTAGGCAGTGTCTTCCTGAAGGCCTCCTTCCGTTCCGGATCCGAGAGGATCCACTGGGCATACACCACTGCCTCCTTAAACAAATCCCTCCTTACCCGCTGCTTTTCAGAGGCTACCACCCCACTCATGTTCGGGTACTTGGTGATCACTATCCTTTTTTTCCACTTCTTTTTCTTGTTCCCCCTATAATGCTTCACCACAAAGCACTTCCCAATGGAGCCCCGGATCATCCCTAACAAGAGCCTAGGTACCTGCTTACCATCCTTGATCACCACCCTTTCTTTACTATTGATATAGACCTGTTTCATTGCTCATCCATTTACCCTAAAGCTACTTCACCCCACCCACAACCAAAAACCTGTTGGCCGTTTTGGCAGGAAATGGCAGGAAATGACCGCTTTTGTCCGCTTCCCCCTTCAGGTTTCAAGTAGGGATCCTTCGTAGATCAAGTATACCTGAAGCATACCATCAGTATACCTAGAGTAGGACAACAGTATGCCCCCTTCGTTCCTAAACCTCTCAAAAGAATACTTTCTTCCCTCTTCCCTCTTCTCCCCCAAAAACCCGACCCTTCTATCCCTTTATTCGTAATTCGCCATTCGATCATTCGTCATTCCCTGGATACTCCCTAGATGCTCCCAAGATGCTCCCAGGTTAAAGCCCTAAAATGCAAATTTTATGGCCCAGCCCCATTGTTCTTGGTCGAAAATCCACCAAAAATGAAGAAGAACCTGAATAGGCCGGAATCAACTGATTCTGCCTATTCATTTGTGCTTTATATAAATGATAGCAAGCTGAAATGCATACATGCATTACATCTGGGTTATAAAATTTATTCATTAAATGAATAAATATTCATTTAAATTTGCATTGTGAAACCTAGAGATGAAAACAAGATTGACCAGATTTATCAAGCAACTCTTAAACAAGTAAAGGCTAATGGGCTTGCAGGAATTACTATGCAGTCCGTAGCCAGGGAAGCAAATATTGCTACCGGAACATTATATATTTATTTTAAAAATAAAGAGGCGCTCATTTTAAGTTTGTATCATGTATGCGTAAAGAATTCTGCAGGTGTTTATTTCAAAAATTACGATCCTAAAGCGCCTTTTAAAGTGAGCTTCTATTTGATTTGGTCAAATATGGTCCAGCACCGCATATCATCATTTACAGAGAGTATTTTTATGGAACAGTGTTATCATTCACCTTTTATTGATGAGGATACCAGAAAGACCTTAAAGAAAATGTTTGAACCTTTAATGAATCTTATTAAAAGAGGCAAGGAAGAACGTTTGATTAAAGATATAGATACCTTTTGGTTGATTGCTTTTTTGATTGGTACAGTTAATGAAATAGCCAAGAGGACTATTTATTTTAATAAAAAATTGACTACAGAAATCTTGAATACAAATTTCCAAATGTGCTGGGATGGAATAAAAGCATAATTTTTTTACTTTAAAAGTGAATATTTATTCATTATATGGTTCAGTCATATCAAAAGATAATTGTATTCCCTTTCCTGAAAAATCAGATTAAAAGTTTTATGGCTGAATAAACTTTTATTCCTAGCATGCTTCTTGGAAAACTTTATTAGCTAACGATACATCTTGTCAGATGAAATGAAAAAATCAAATAGCTTCTAATGGAGCAGTTTGATAAAATTTTATGCGAGAAAAAGTTTTAATTAAAGTATCTGTTTAAAGCAAATTGAAGTATGAAGGATAGAAAAAAGCTGATATTAAAAATGACATTACTGCCATTTTTAATTATGGTATTGGCGAGTCAGGCTCAGCAAAGCAAAACACTCGCTCTTGATGAAGCCATAGAACTGAGCATTAAAAACAGCAAGCATTTGAGGTTAGGCAAGGCCCGAATAGAGGAAGCCATAGCTGCAACAAAAGAGGCAATGGAGAGAAGGCTTCCTGATGCTATCATGAGCGGAGCTTACATGCGGTTAAGCAGTCCTGCAATTGATATGAAAACGGCATCGAATGCAAGAGACAGCAATTCAATAGCGCCCGCACATGTTTCCCAGGTAATTTATGGCATGGCAAATTTATCATTGCCCATTTATAGTGGATTAAAAATTACATATGGTATTGAATCTGCTAAGTTTTTGGAAGAGGCAGTCAGGATGGATGAAGAAAATGACAGGCAGGGAATAATATTGAATACAATTGCCGCTTATATAAATTTGTATAAAGCGAATGCCGCTGCAAAACTCGTAGAAGAAAATCTGGTTCAGTCAAGACAGAGAGATACAGATTTCAGCAACCTGGAAAAAAATGGGTTGCTGGCAAGAAATGACCTGTTGAAAGCACAACTGGAAACGTCGAATCAGGAATTGGTTTTAGTAGATGCTGAAAATGATATTAAACTGGCAATGGTAAATATGAACCTGATGCTGGGGCTTCCTGAATCTACTATACTCAATCTTGATTCAAATAGCTTGCGTAAGCCCGGTGAGATCAAAACAATTGAAGAATACGAACAACTCGCCAGTCAGAACAGGAGCGACGTTAAAGCTATGGATTACAGACTGAAAGCTGCAAACACCAATGTTAAAGTTGCTAAAGGCGATTATTATCCGGGCGTTGCCTTAACTGGCGGCTATATTGCTGCAGATATCCCTAAATTCTTAGTTGTTTCCAATGCATTGAATATCGGTGTTGGCGTCAAATACAGTGTGTCTTCTCTTTGGAAAACAAGTTCAAAAGTTCAGCAGGCTAAAGCAAGAGTGCATCAGTTGGAAGCTAATGAAGCCATGCTCAATGACCAGATCCACCTATCCATAAATAAGGCATACCAGGATTATTTGTCCGGCCTCAAAAAGATAGAAGTCTATAATAAGGCACTGGAACAGGCAACTGAAAACTACAGGATCAACAAGAATAAATACAACAATAACCTGCTTACACTTACAGATTTGCTGGATGCGGATGTAGCCCAATTGCGGGCAAAGATGAATCTCACTTTTGCGAAAGCAGATCTGGTACTCACTTATCAAACGCTCCTTCAAAAAGCAGGATTGCTCAACCAATAAAACAAAACAATTGATTCAAGGATAACATTAGATTATGGCAACTACACAAATCAAAAGCACTGAAGCCTCGCCTAAAAAAAGAAGTAAGGTATTTCTGATTGTACTCATTTTATTGCTCATTGTTGGTGGCTGGTTTGGTATCAGTAAATACATCCATGCGCTGCACCATGAAGAAACGGATGATGCTCAGGTAGCAGCAAATATTAACCCTGTAATACCTAAAATACCTGGGTACGTTACTGAAGTTAGAGTAAAAGATAACCAGAAGGTAAAAAAGGGTGATACTTTATTGCTTCTGGATGATCGTGACTTAAGGATCAAACTGAAACAGGCCGAAGCTGCGCTGGCAACAGCTGAGAGTAACCTTTCTACAGCTAAAGCAACCACCAACGCGGCAGAGGCAAATGTCGCTACTTCTGAAGCATCTGTAAGAGCGATCAACGCACAGATCGAAACCGCAAAAGTGAACCTGTGGAGGGCTACGCAGGATTTTAACAGGTATGCCAATTTGATCAAAGATCATTCTATTACACAGCAACAATATGAACAGGCTTTGGCTGCAAAAGAAACAGCAGAAAAACAACTGCAGGTGCTACAGGAGCAGAAGATGCAAGCTTCCAGGCAGACCAATGCGGTTTCGTCACAAAGCAGTGCAACCTCTACACAGATTGGAGTAGTAAACGCTACCATCAAACAACGACAGGTGGATGTTGAAGATGCAAAATTGAATCTCTCATATACTGTTGTTACAGCACCGGCAGATGGTGTCACTTCAAAAGTAAACGTACAGGCAGGCCAGTTCCTCCAGGCTGGACAGGCAACATTCAGTATCGTACAGGACAATGATATCTGGGTGGTGGCAAACTTCAAAGAAACCCAGTTCGATGACCTAAAACCAGGACAAAAAGTAACCATCTCTATTGATGCTTTCCCTGGTCATGACTTTGATGCACGTGTGGCATCTTTTTCACCGGCTACAGGTTCCAGTTTCGCATTGCTTCCTCCAGATAATGCAAGCGGGAACTTCGTAAAGGTGGTGCAGCGCTTACCTGTAAGAATTGAATTTACCAACAGACAAGATCCGTTGGTGAAGCAACTAAAAGCTGGCATGAATGCATATGTAGATGTGCACCTGGACTAGAAACTTTTTGATATATTTTTTATTGGCAGTTATTAAGTAGAGTATGGAACAACCGATCTCTTTAGTTGAATATGGTTCAAGGCGGGTAATTATAACCATTACAGCAGTGTTTTGCGCATTGCTGGAGATCATTGATACAACCATTGTCAATGTGGCGCTGAATAATATGCGTGGAAGCCTTGGCGCAACTTTAAACGAAGTGAGCTGGGTAATTACTGCTTATTCCATTGCCAACGTGATTATTGTTCCGATGACAAGTTGGTTGTCGCAGCAATTTGGAAGGCGCAACTATTTTGCTGCGTCGATAATCATATTTACAGTTGCATCTTTTTTGTGTGGTAATTCCACCAACATCGGCGAGTTGATCTTATTCCGGTTTATCCAGGGTTTGGGTGGAGGTGCTTTATTGGTGACTTCTCAAACAATCATTACGGAAAGTTACCCGCCAGAAAAAAGAGCTATGGCCCAGGCGATCTATGTGTTAGGGGTGATTATAGGTCCTACATTGGGGCCACCGCTTGGGGGGTACATCGTCGATAACTTTTCGTGGCCTTATATCTTTTATATCAATATACCAGTAGGGATCATTGCTGCTCTGTTGACACTTCAATTTGTACGAAGTCCTAAATATGGCGAAAAGCGCCCCGCAAGTGAGGTAGACTGGTTGGGTATCATGTTGCTGACGGTGGCTGTGGGCTCATTACAATATATTCTCGAAAAAGGACAGGAGGATGACTGGTTTAGCAGCAAACTAATCATTGCATTATCGGTTATCGCCTTTCTTGGATTCTATCTTTTTATTTGGCGCGAATTGGTATACAAATATCCAATTGTTGAGCTACGGGTGTTAAAAAATAGTAACCTGCGCATGGGGGTGCTACTTTCTTTCATACAGGGCTTTGGATTATTTGGCTCTACGTTCATCATCCCGCTATACACACAAAGTATTTTAGGATGGAACGCGCAGCAATCTGGAATGCTAATGGTCCCAAGTACCTTGATGGTAGCCTTTATGATGCCGATAGTGGGACAGTTGATACAACGTGGTGTATCTCAAAAGTATCTGATCGCACTGGGTATGATCGTCTTCTTTATATACAGCTTGATGAGTTATAAGATTATAACACCGCAAACGAGTGCTGATAATTTCTTCTGGGCATTGATGGTTCGAGGTTTGGGGTTGGGCTTCTTGTCTGTGCCTATTTCAACAATGTCTCTTTCTACTTTAAAAGGGCCAGAAATTGCCCAGGGTGCCGCATTCTCAGGTATGATGAGGCAACTGGGTGGTTCTTTCGGCGTGGCATTGATTTCTACCTTTCTATCAAGGGATATTGTGGGCCACAGAAGTAATTTGGTTCGTAATCTGGATATTTATGATCCTGCAGTTCAGGATAGGGTAAGACGGATCGCCGCTGGAATGCAGGCCAAAGGTATGGCGCCGAATGTTGCGTTAAAAAGTGCTCACCAGATGCTGGATGGCTCTGTCAGTGTACAAGCAACGATACTTTCCTACATGGATATATTTTTATACATAGGGATCATGTTTCTGGTCTGTGTGCCACTGGTATTGATTTTCATCAAGAGGTCTAAGTCAAAAGTAAGTATGGCGGATGCAGCCCATTGATCAAGCTATGAGACGCGATAATTTAATGAAACGTGCAGACTGGAAAAAGAGAAACAAGCAGTAATTGCTAAAAATATTATATGGCTAAAGTAATTGTAGTTACCAACTTTTCCGACTCATCCCGAAATGCGTTGGATTATACTTGTGCATTTCTTCGTAATTCAAACACAAATGTATTACTGCTGAATATTTTTAACTTTCCGGGATCACTAAGTTATGATGGATTGGCACTTGCTTCAATTGGCGAGACCATTGCAGATGACCAGCTGCTGCTGCAAAGAGAATACGAATGGGTAAGATTAAATTATCCTGAGATCAATATACAATCAGAGATGGTGAGCGGCGCTTTCATGGAGGAGTTGCGTGCTAAGGCTTTAGAAGATGAAACTGCAATGATCGTAATGGGTTCAGATGGCGATTTTGATAATTTGCTTTCCTGGGGCGTGAATATTGTTGATTCTTTTATTGATTTGGAAACCCCCGTCCTTGTAATTCCTGCAAGTGTAAATTTCCGTTCAATTCAAAATATTGCTTTTGCTTGTGATTATTGCCGAAAGAACATCCAATTTCCTGTTTCAATGATCAGGAACTTTACCCAGTTCACCAAAGCAAAACTGCATATCATACATGTTGCTATCTCAACCGAGATCATTGATGAATCATCTATTGAAAGGAAGAATGATCTTCTGCAAAGTTTAGCAGATCTTTCTCCCTCATACTATGAGCCAGCGTATGAAAATGTAGCTGCTGCAATTGATAATTTTATAGACGAAAACAATATTGACATATTGATTGTGGTTCCTGCAAGACATGGTATTTGGCACCATTTCTTTCAGCAAAGTCATTCAAAAGAATTAGTATGTTTGAACCATATTCCAGTATTGTCATTGCATCAGGGCGGAAGTTTTCTTTCCTGATTTCCTCCAATTTTCCCCAATCTATATAGACTAACCGCCCGCCAACTGTACTTGAACGATAGTTCTAAAAAGCATGTTGCATTATAGATTTTAAGCATTGTTGTACACTTTCAATACGGTTTCCCTTAATGGTGAAGCTGCATCTGAGCATGTAAATTCCAATATTTCTGCCAGGGCTTCTGGCTTTACCCAATCTGCGGGGTTAGCTTGAGGCATACTCTTTCTGTTGATCTCTGTATCCAGTGTGCTGGGTACGGCCACGGTGGCCACAATATCCTTCCCCTTCATTTCTGCATTTATGAATTCTGCTAATTGGAACAACAAAGATTTACTGAAGGCATAGGCCACCATGTTTTTCCCGTCAGCAGGTTTCAAGGCAGGACGGGAGCCAATGAATACCAGGCGGCCATAGTTTTGTTCCTCCATGTGTTGCAATAAGGGACGGGCCACATAATAAGCCGTTTCAAAGTTGAGGGCCATCTGTTTTTTGAGGTCAGTCCCTGTCGTTTCAGCCACCTTACCCATGGCAAAGCCTCCCACCAATAGCAAGGCGGCGTCTATCTTTTGATGGGTGGCTATGGTTTTTGCTACAAAAGCTGTGGTTTGCTGCTCATTGGTCAGGTCTACCGTTTCCACAAAGAGTTGGTCATGGGCAGGTAATTCTTTTTTGGATGCTTCTTTTGAAACCGTGGCGATCACTCTATAGCCTTTCTTTAAAAATGTTTGGGTGACGGCCGTTCCTAAATTGCCATTTGCGCCTGTAATGATAACTGTTCTCATTATTGATTGGTTAAAGGTGATGGTAAAACCATTTTCTCAACAAAATAGGCAAAAGTGCAGTTTTATCCACATTCTTTTTATTTATAATCTTGTGGATGAGATGCCAAAAAGATGTGAATTTTATTGGTTATTAGGCATAGTCTTTGGGCGTTTTAATACAAATTATGAAAACATGGAGTGTACAGTTGTAGTATTATATCATGGGGCTCTGACGTACTACACTGTATCAGAGACAGAAAATGGAACTTATGAAGCGGGTCTTTTGAAATACAATGGCGACCAGAAACAAGAGCCACCACACAAAGTCAGTTTCAAAAAGCAGGGGCGGCACTGTAGCGGCGACTTCAATGACCAGGATTTATTGGATGACATCTATCTTGCAATTAAAACTCAACAGCAAAAGAGAAGGGATAAATCCTGAGGAACATCCGGGGAATCACATGACCCTATATAACCAGGTTTCCTTTTTTATAACATACTATGATCACCATTCATATCGCCATTGGAGGCCAATATTACGGCCTGGTTCCCGCACTCCAATGGTTTTGATCAGCGATAAATGATTGTAGTAAGAAACATTGAAGAGGTTAGTGCAAAATGCAGTCACTTTCCAGCGACTGTTCTTTCCCAGTGGCGGTATTGTTCCCACAAAAATATCAGTTAGTATAAAGCCCGGTGTGGAAGATTCATATGCTGCCACCCGGTTTTGGGCACTATTGGCAAAGACTTCAACTGTGACATATGATTTTTCCCATTTGCCAAGGGTCTCTTTTTTCAGAGTAAAGCCGGTTTTAAGCTTGGCGGGTGAAATGTAAGGCAGGTTTCCAGACCCGTTAGTCAGTTTGCCTCTCATCCATCCGGCTTTTACAAAAGCTTCCAGCCAGTTCAGTGCTTGCGGATGCAATGTCAGATCTGTTTCTATGCCCGTAATCCGGGCATCATGTTGTTGCCAGAAGTAGATGCGATATCTTCCTACACTAGCCTCCGATGGGGCTATAAGTATGCAGCGAATAATAGAGGTGTTCCTTTCCCTGTCTTACACCAGCAGATAAGTTGCCGCCCTGGCTGTTGTTGAAATAACCCATTTGTACGTATCCATTAGCTTTTTCGTTTATTCCGGAGGGCTGTTCAGCAAACACAATGGCTCCTCCCATTGCATTGGGCCCATAAAGCAGGGCAGCTGGCCCGCTAATGATTTCTACCCTGTCAAAACCATTCTCCGAAATGCCGATATCGTGCCGGTCGTCCCAGGTTTGGTTTTCTATTCGTGTACCTTGAGCAAAGAGTTGAATATGGTTGAAAGAAAGCCCTCGAATTACAGGCTTTTGAATACTGTTACCTGAGGTAATAGCGCTAACCGATGGTAGACGGGAAAGCTGGTTCATAAGCAGGGGGCGAGGAGTTAGCTGCCATTGCCATTGATTTACCTGCTGTATGGTAAAAGGAGTATTTTGATACAATTGCCTCCGCAGTGCAGATATCGTTACGGTATCATATAAGAGGTATCGGGTGGAGTCTGTTTGCTGTGCCAAAGCTGCAAAAGAGTTCAGGAGCAAAACTGATAAAACTGTCTTCTTCATGGTTAAGGTCGGGCAATTAGTTTATTGATTTAATATAGTAAAGGGGATTTATAACAGGTCCGCAAAGCAATATATTACCTATTTCCGAATTTGTTGTTTAATTTAGCCGCAATTTCAAACTGCTCTGCAACCAATTAACTATGCTTATATCTACTTCTTTTTTATTCAAGCAGGCAAGCTATATCAGGCATGCACAAATTATAATTTCCATGATCCTTTTAATGGCTGCTCACTAATCAGAGTTCACTGAATACATATGTAAGCTGTATGCAATAATTGATTTCCTAAAACTTATTGCAATGAACAGTGGGTTTCAAGCATTGAAATGTTGGGATTAACCAAGAAGTACTTATTATAAATATGATAGTCAAAAGTATAGAAAAGCAATGCTTTCCGATTCTTTTAGTGGATGATGATGAAGATGACCAGTTTTTGATGGGTGAAGCACTGACTGCTATGGGTTATAGTTATGAGTTAATGCGTGCCAGTAATGGCTTTGAAGCTTTACAAATGCTTCAGGAAATGAAAGAAGGGCGTCTGCCAAGTCTTATTATCCTGGATGTTAATATGCCAAAAATGGATGGTAGACAAACTGTTTTGAAAATACAACAAGACAGGGATTTGGCTTCCATACCTGTAATCATCTTCACCACTTCCGCTAGCTTAATTGACAAATTATTCTTCTTAACCAAAGGCGTTGAAATGATTACAAAACCATGTGAAGTGAGTGAATATAATCAGATAGCTATAAAACTTCTGAAACTCTGTGGCTGTTAACCAAAAAGCCGGGCAATCAGGTTCAATTCAATGGTTTACTTTTTAAGACTAATTTGTAAGCGTTGTATAGAAGACAACATCGTTAAAATCATTATCACATTTTTCGCTGGTTCTGTTTGTATTTTCAAAGCCTATTAATGATTTATTCTCTGAGCTATAATTAATAATTACAGCATGTTTCTTTAATTTAGGATCTAGCTCAGGATTTAATATATCGGTTGAACAATAATGTTCTGCTTTATTGTCAATGATTTTAGTGGTAGGATCCCAGGCGCCCTTCATCATAACAAAACCAATTGAAGTCCCCGCTTCAAACCTTCCTATTTTCACTTTATCTCCAGCCCGTAATGGCGTTCCTATTCCTGAGTTAGGAAAAATATAAGTGATTGTTTTTACATCTTTTGCACTGGTAGGCGGAGAATTAGTAGGATAAGTGTAGAATGCAAGTGTGTTGGGATAAGCGGTATTCTGATAAACAAAAGTGATCAGGACATCAGAAGGTGTAGTAAGCACAATGTCTGTATTTACACTGGCTGTAAGCAATTCCGGGTTTGTTTTACTTAAATCAGACTTTTCTATTAGCGTTGATTTAACGTAGGATATCATCCCCGATGACACGTTATCCTTAGGTAATAGATAATTCGGTTTGCCTGTAGTGTCATATGTTCCTAAAGTCTGGTAGCTCGCTGAGCTAAAATCTGAAGGTTCAGATAAAACTTCTTCCTTTTGACAAGAACCAACTATCAATAATAGTATTAATAGGGTTGCGAAATATGCTATTTTCATAACTCGGGTTTAATACAATAGTTATAATGCAGGCATTACGAATGCCCATCAATGCAAAAGGCTTAACAGGGATATTTAATTAGAAGCTTTTCTTAGGCAAGTGGGTAACGTGAAGATCTTTTGTAGGATGATTGGGTATGGTTCTACATAACAGGTGAGCTAGAACGACGTGTATACAGAATAAACGTTTTCTACTGTATTAGATATTTATTTTGTAAAGATCGAACATTAAAATCATAAATAAAATAGACAAAAGTCTGACCAAAGTAAAAAAAGTAATATTAAATATATATTATTTGTATTGTTGAGCGTATTGCAATCACTTACGCTTATCGGTAAGAATATGAAAAGTTCTTTTTTTAATAAATAACAGCGGTAAAGAGGTTTGTCTCTTACCGCTGCTGTCGAACATTATAGGGTTGCATAGGGTTGTCACGGTGGGTACGCCAGTTTTCCATAGACAACTTTTTCCAATCTAATCTTCATATTTATTAATTCATACGGATTTCCATTTTATGATTCCTGGCAATAAAACCTTTATAGGCAAGTTTCATTCCATCTTATGAATTTTTAAGAATCCAAAAGCAAAAAATCTTTAAGATGTATCTAATTCATGCTGTAAAATTTATCCATGGCATACTAACCATAACAGAAGAGCGCGGTTTTAAAAGGTTTGGATCTATTGGGTAAAAATCAATCAGGTGGGACTAGATATCCTGAGATCGTTTGGTACTTGTGGATTTAGATACGCATAAGCAGCGTTGTTGGGTCTGTTGATCACAATTAATTATTTTCCCAATGAATAATCCTATTGCACTTCTGATGATTATTTATTACTTTTCACTTCATCAGATAGTTTTACAATTACATAAAAATGCAAAGTTCCACTTTCCAGTGGAGCTTTTTTTATTATGCATACCTTCGCGCCATGCAAGAGAAAGACTTAGTAACTGTCGATCCATCAATATTAGAGGATCAAACTGTCAAATCAAATCACCACTTATTTGAACGAATCATTGCAAACAAGGAACTGGGCGTTATTCAAAACCTTGACGTTGAAAAATCTAAAGAACAAAAGGCCAATCTTTACTGGGTGAAATTTCATATCGCGGCCATTCGAATAGATGAAAAATACCTTGTGAAAGCAGAAGCATAGACTCCTGGTTTGACCCAAGGTGTGCATGATGAATATTTTTCGTTAAGTGAGGCGGATGGAATGGGAAATATTTCTTTACTTCAACGTTGGCAAAAGCATATATGAAACAGTTCATAATTCTTAATTGGTTATTTTTCTTCTTTAGTACACTTACAAATGCCCAGGGAAAAATTGAAAACATCATTATTGTTACTACAGACGGATTTCGATGGCAGGAAGTCTTTATGGGTATGGACACTGCCATAGCCAATAATAAACGGTATAACCAGGGTGACAGTACCTATATCTATAAAAACTACTGGGATAGCAATGTAGAGGAAAGACGTAAAAAGCTAATGCCATTTACCTGGACGACAATAGCTCAAAAGGGGCAGTTATATGGTAATCGCATTTATGGAAATAAGGTAGATAATGCCAATCCATACTGGTTTTCCTATCCCGGTTACAGTGAGATCTTTACAGGTTATCCTGATGAAAAAATTAATGCCAATAGTTATCCAAATAATCACCTGACCACTGTTCTTGAATTTTTGAACAAACAACCTGGCTACAAAGGTAAAGTTGCTGCCTTTGGTGCCTGGGAGGCATTTAACCGCATATTCAATGAACCCCGCTGTGGTTTCCCTGTATTTGCTGCATTCGATACTTTCCCAGGGAAGGTAACAGTCCAACAAAAGCTGTTAAATAAGTTGTTAAGTAATTCTTTCAAGCCCTGGCATAAGGACGAGTGTTTGGATGTATTTACACATTATGCTGCTTTGGAATACTTGAAGACGAATGAGCCTAAAGTATTGTTTATTGGTTATGGAGAAACGGATGAATGGGCACATGCTGGCGAATACCGGTTTTACCTGGATGCCGCAAAACAGGTAGACCAATGGATTTCAGAAATATGGACTTATGTACAAAATCACCCTAAGTATAAAAACAAGACAGCTTTGCTCATCACAACAGATCATGGTCGCGGTGATAAGAACAAATCTCAGTGGACAGATCATGGAAGTGAGGTAACAGGAGCTAGCGAAATATGGTTAGCAGTTTTGGCTCCAGGTTTTAGTTCAAAAGGGGAGGTGAAAGAGAGCATGCAGTTATATCAAAAACAATATGCACAAACAATAGCAAAGATGCTAGGTTTTACATTCGGCGCCAGCCATACAGTAGCAGGAGAGGTGAAGGAGGTTGGATTTTAAAGCATTTGCTTCAACGAAGAAAATAAAAAAGCAGGCTGTAATAGCCTGCTTTCAAAAAAGTATGGGAAAATTATTAATTATATAAGTTGGATACGTAGAACCCTTCCTTGCGTAAAACTGCACGATTGGAGATTGGAGTTAAAAGAGAGTCTTTTACTAACTTTTCTACCAACTTGGTTTGTTCGTCGTTTTCACCGGATTGAGCAATTAACTTATAGCTTTCAATTTTCAATAAAGCTCTTTTGCTGGTTTTAGTAACATGTCTGTCCAGCCACTCGTGTTTTTCTGCCAGGTACAACTGATGGTTACGGAAATAGGCGTGCATAAGGAAAAGGTTTTTTATTGGTTATTGTCGTTTCTTAATCTTATGACACCAAGTTATGTACAAAGGTTTAACTTACTCCAATACTTACGCTTTTTTGGCAGAAAATGACGGTGAAAGAGCTTTATTCATCGGCCAGAAGATTAATAATTTGGGGGTTGAAAGGAGTTTTTGCGCTGAAAAGAGTAAGATTTTGCCAATTTAAGATAGGTTAGGCTGGGAAATTGGGGTAGATAATAAGAATTGGTTTTAGGAACCGGTAGGGAATTATGGGTTTAAATAAATGGGCAAAAACGTACAGAAACAAAAAAGCAATGATGAAAATGCCCGTTTTCAATCATTGCTTTTATTGATCACCAATCGAAAGGTTGTTATGCAACCACTTCGGTCTCTGTTTTATGGTATTCGTCTACCAGTTTTTTCTGTAACTCGAAAGAGAGCGGAGCATAGCTATCGAATTTCATAGAAAACTTTGCTCTTCCCTGGCTAATAGATCGTAAAGAAGATGAAAAGTCATGCAGTTCGGCCAAAGGCACTGTGGCAATGATCTTTTGGAAGTTTCCTTCGGTATCCATGCCTTCAACAATACCACGCCGGCTTTGCAAGTCGCCCATGATGGCGCCTGTAAGGTCTTCGGGACACAAAACCTCAACTTTGTACACAGGTTCCATTACTTGCGGGTCTGCCTGCTTGAATGCCTGTTTAAATGCCATGATTCCCGCTATCTTGAAGGAGATATCATTGGAATCAACAGGGTGCATTTTACCGTCGTAAATAGAAACGCGAACGTCGCGAACGTAAGAGCCGGTGAGTGGACCTTCCTGCATCTTTTCCATGATACCTTTCAGGATTGAGGGGATAAACCGGGCATCGATGGCACCACCAACAATACAATTGTAGTAGGCCAGCTTGCCTCCCCAATCCAGATCGAACACATCTCTGCCTCTTACGTTTAATCCGGCTGGATCAGGCATGCCGTCATAATAAGGTTCTATGCGTATAAACACTTCCCCAAACTGTCCAGCACCACCAGATTGCTTTTTGTGGCGGTAATTGGCTTCAGCAGTTTTTCGGATCGTTTCACGATAGGGGATGCGCGGTTTGCCAAATTTCACCAGGACCTTGTGGTTGTTTTCTATTTTCCATTTTGCTACTGCGAGGTGCATATCTCCCTGGCTGTGTACCAATGTTTGTTTTAACTCGGAAGAAACTTCAATGATCAACGTTGGGTCTTCTTCTCTTATCTGGTGCATTGCCTGGGCCATCTTTTCTTCTTCGCCTTTATTGACAGGTTCAATTGAAACAGTCATATTGGGTGAAGGGAATTGGATAGGAGGCAGCTCGTAGTTTTTGCCCTTAATATGTAGGGTATTGTTAACGTGGGTATTTTTTAATTTGAGCGTAGCTCCTATATCGCCAGCCACCAATTCATTGACAGCAGTGCGTTTGTTGCCTTCCATCAGGAACAGCTGGTTGATCTTTTCTACCACACCATTTGTTTCGTTTACCAGTTCCATGCCTGTTTTAATCGTTCCTGAATAGACCTTAAAGAAGGAAAGGTCGCCAACGTGTGGTTCTGAGATAGTTTTATAGACAAAGATGCATGCCGGCCCGTTGGCGTCGCAAGGCAGCTTTTCGCCTTTAATGGTCACTTGTGGTGGCATTTCATTGGCGCTGGGGCAAACATTGTCTATAAAGCCCATTAAGCGGCCGCTACCCATATTTCTCAATGTTGAAAGGCTGAATAACGGGAAGAGGTCGTGGTTGATCATTGCCTTTCTCATGCCCTCTTTTAATTCGTCTTCGTCCAATTCACCTTTATCGAAATATTTTTCCATTAAAGATTCGTCATTGCTGGCAACAGCTTCGACCAGTTCTTTATGCAGTTGGTCTGCTCTGTCCTTTTCGCTGGCAGGAATAGGCTGTTTTTCAGGCTTGCCACCTGTGTCTTTGAATTTATACATAACCATGCGCAGTACATCCACAATTTCATGAAAGCCGGCGCCTTGCTGAACGGGATATTGAACTACTGTTACTTTACCGCCAAAGTGGTCCTTTGCTTCCTGGACTGTTTTGTCAAAGTCTGAATGGTCGTCATCCAGTTTATTGACTGCAAAGATCATTGGCGTGCGAAACTTTTCCGTGTATTCCCAGATCACGTCTGTTCCTACTTCTACACCCGTGGTTGCATTCAAAAGCATAACGCCTGTATCAGCAACGCGTAGGGCTGAAAGGACTTCGCCGACAAAGTCATCATAGCCGGGCGTGTCCAGGATGTTTATTTTATAGCCACGCCATTTCGTGTGCATCAATTTAGAGAAGATGGAGTTGCCTCTTTCCTGTTCCAGTTGGTGGTAATCTCCAATAGTGTTGCGTTCTTCTATCGACCCGCGGCGGTTAATGAGTCCTGCTTCAAAGAGCATGCATTCCGCTAGAGTGGTTTTGCCACAGCCGGCATGGCCGAGCAAAACAACATTTTTGACATGTGAGGTATCAAATTCTGGCATTGTCGTTAGTTTGTGAGTGAACAATAAATTATAGCAATGAGCAATGAGTGATGAGAAGATTAACACCATTCTCATCACTCATCATTCATCACTGATTTGTATAGGACTGCCTATTAAAAAAAAATATCAGCTGTTTGTGCCGCTGATAAAGTTGTGAAATTCCGATCTGATTTCTTGCAGAGTATTTTCTAAATGAATAAACTCATCTAAGAGATTCTCGTGCTTTGTGTACAATTCGTCTGAAACATTGTCGTCTTTAGAAGATTCGAATTGTACCTGTCGTTCGTGACCTTTGATGTCTTGTTTTAGATCGTGGATGTTGATGAGTTGGATGTGGAATTGGTTGTCGAAGTGTTCTACTTCCTGAAGTTGATTTTTTGATAAGGATTTTCTGCAGGAGACTTGCAAAGCTTTTTGATTTTCATGAAACTCCTCACGATAGTTTCTTAAGATTTGCCGCCATTCGCCGCATTCTGATAAAAGCTGTGAGATGTCAGTCTGAACCATGGGATAAAGTTTTTTAGAGGTTAAAAATTGAGATTTTATCAAACTTCCCAGGACATGTATGGGTACCTAAATGTACCACCATTTGATCGAATTATGAAGAAATTATTAAGAGAATTTAAAGTAAAATATTTGAGTTGAGCCTATTGAATGACGAATAATTCGAATCCGCCAGAGGCGGACAAGCTCGAATTACGAATGGGAGAAAGGGGATGACGGGAAGGAATGTGGGGAATGGAGGGGATGGCGAATGATTCGAATGACGAATAAAGGGAAGTATACAATGAGGGGGGTCAAAACTTTGAAAGTGGGGTTGGTTTTGTACCTTTAGACCCAGTTCCATTGACTCCGTTCTGGGCTTTTCAGGGCGTTCTGCCTGTAGGTTGTTTTCCCCTTATTTTGTGAGCATTTGCTCAATTCAGATCGAAGCATAGTCGAAGGATAGTCGAAGGATGATCGAAGGATGGTCGAAGTAGCATCGGCTTAGGTACGCTTAAAGTATAGCTAAAGTACGCCTATGGTACGGCTTAGCTATGGAGTAAGTATGGTTCTGGGATGAGTTAAGGGTGAAGAGGAGGGGCAAAATCTGTTTCGTGCTTCAGGTATGCTTCAGGTGTGCTTCAGGTATGCTTGAAGTGTGCTTGATCTATACACTATCCAACTAATGGTGTGAAGTTGGGTGGGCGGAGTAGGTAGGAAGTAAGTGGCAAGTCGGGAGGATATACGAAAGGGGGGTACTATAAAATTACTATAAGTCTATCAGAGAATTACTGCAAGGGAAAAATGAAGCGGGAGGTATCAGGTACAAAATACAGGAAAGGAATGACGGGAAAATTGTTTAGAAGGACAAATTGGGGAATGGAAGGCTGAGGGGAAATTAAAGTGAATGGTCAATGGTGAATTGTGAAGGGGTAGAGGATGATAGATTGTGGCTGAATGCAATTGGTGAAATTGAATAAGTGAATATTTAAAATTTAAAAGATAGCTGTTCCCATTTAATTTCGCTTTTGTGATCTCTCAAAATACGATACAGCAGATTCTTGGTCGAATAGATGTTCTGGACATTGTTGGCTCTTTTGTGAAGTTGAAGAAAAGAGGCTCCAACTATCTTGGGTTGTGCCCTTTCCATAATGAGAAAACACCGTCGTTTACAGTTTCTCCTGCGAAGGAAATTTTCAAATGTTTCGGATGTGGCAAAAGTGGTAATCCCATTTCCTTCGTTATGGAACATGAAAAGCTTTCATATGTGGAGGCTTTAAGGTGGCTGGCCAACAGGTACAATATCGATGTTGAAGAGACTGAGGCCTCACCGGAGAAAAGGCAACAAATGCAGGTCTCCGAGAGTTTGTTTATCATCAACCAGTATGCACAACAGTTTTATGCGGACCAATTGTGGAATACAGAGGCTGGTAAAAATATTGGCTTGGCCTACTTGAAGGAAAGGGGCTTTACGGATGATATCATTAAAAAGTTTGGATTAGGATACGCCCCGGACAGCAGGGATGCCTTTACCAAAGGTGCTATTGCCCACCAGTACAATCCGGAGTTGTTGCAAAAGGCTGGATTAACAGTAAACCGCTATGACCAGTTTGTCGACAACTACAGGGATCGTATTATATTTCCTATACATAATAATAGTGGAAAGATCATTGGTTTTGGGGCCAGGTTGATCAAGAATAATGAAAAGGCTCCTAAGTACATCAATACCCCTGAAAACGAGCTTTATATCAAAAGCCGGATCCTTTATGGAACCTACCAGGCACGGCATGCAATAGATAAAGCTGATGAGTGTTTACTGGTTGAGGGTTATACGGATGTGATCTCGTTGCACCAGGCAGGGATTGAGAATGTTGTTGCCAGCGGCGGTACATCTCTTACTCAGGATCAGTTAAGGCTCATTAAAAAGTACACGAATAACCTTACGATCATATATGATGGTGATGCTGCAGGTGTAAAGGCTGCCTTGCGGGGACTGGATATGGCGCTGGAGGAAAGTCTGAATGTAAAACTGGTGTTGATCCCTGACAAGGAAGATCCTGATAGCTATGTACGTAAAGTGGGGATGAATGAGTTCAGGAACTTTATTCTTCACAATAAAAAAGACTTTATTTACTTCCAACTGGAAGTGGCTTTAAAGGATGCCGGCGATGATGCTACCCGTAAAGCAGAAGTAGTTAACAAAATAGCAGAAACCGTCTCCAAAATCGATAAGGCAGAGGATTTTACGCGGCAACAGGAATACATCAGGCAGTGTTCCCAAATGCTCAGGATTGATGAAGCAGGGTTTACCAACCTTGTAAACAAGTTTATCCGCAATCGAATATCTATACAAGAACAAAAGCTTCCGTTCGATGAAGCCAATATACATGCAGAAAATGCACAGAAAGCGGAGGCCAGCAACTTTGATGAAAATACTTTCAACCTGCTGTTTAAGGATGAACTCCAGGAAAGAGAAGTGGCGAGAATATTATTAGAGCATGGTCATAAGCAATGGGACGATCACCTGTTAATTGCTCAATATGTTCTGTCAGAAGTTCCTGAAGATGACCTGATCGACAACCAGGCAGTTATCAAGCTGATACATATTTACCGAGAACATCTAGCTGCCAACCAGTCTATCGACAAGAGTTTTTTTGTTTATAATACGGATACAGTTTTGAGTGCACTGGCGGTTTCATTGCTCCAGGTGCCTTTCGAACAAAGTGAGCATTGGAAAAGGGCTTTGAGTAATACAGCAGGTTATCAGCAAAAGTTATTTCAGCAGGATGCGAAAATATTTTATGATACACTAAAGCCGGGTAACCAGGAACAGCTTTTGAAGTTTTTGAAAATCGAGGAGGATAAGACCTCTGATGAGGTGGAAATGGCGGTCAATTACCTAAAATTACGCAAGGTGAAAAAGATGATGCTTCAAAACCAGACAGATATGGAAAGGGCCAATAACGAGGAATTTGTAGTATTGATCAGGACTCATATGCATTTAAAAGAAATGGAGCGGGAGTTGACTGTAAAGATGAAAAGCGTGATTATTAAATAACGAATAGGAAGGAAGACATCCTTCGTTGCTTCAGTATACATCATTCCCTGCATAAAAAAAGTCCCGCTTATAGGCGGGACTTTTTGGTTGTATTCTGTGTTTAATTGTTTTTACCAGAACTTGATGTAAATGGCACTCAGCAAGATCAGGGTCATCACGATCAGCCCCATGGTGGCCGGCTTGACCTTGAACATCGAGCTGTCAATGGCAATGGCCTTGGGGTTGTCCTTGGGTCCTAACAGGCTCAACAACACCATCACCAGCACCGTAAAGAAAAAGGACCAGCCCATGCAGATCAAAAAGGGAATCTCCACCATCTTTTGCTCCACACCGCCCACCGTCTTGGTGTACTCATAGGCCGTGTACAGCCAGGTCTCCTTACCAAACAAACGGGGGGCATAGTTGTTGAACAGCACCGACATGCCAAAACCCGTCAAGACCCCGGCTACGGCTGCTGCCCCTGTAGTGCGCTTCCAGAACATGCCCAACAGGAACATGGCCAGAATCCCCGGGGAAATAAAGCCGGTATACTTCTGGATGAAGGTAAAGCCCCCTTCTCCGCCAATGCCCAACAAATCCTCCCAGGTAAAGATCAAAGCCACAATCATGGCCGCCACCACCGTGATCCGCCCGGTCCACACCAG
>NZ_JAOTIF010000049.1 GCF_025628885.1 Paraflavisolibacter caeni
GTGCCGATGGAATATGTAGCGGTCAATGACAGCTTTGGGGAGAGTGGCACACCAGCCCAGCTGATGAAGAAGTACGGTTTGGATGCCGAACACATCGTAGGTGCCGTAGAAAAAGTACTGCAACGCAAAGAAGCTTACCAGAAAGTCTCTTAAAAAAGCAGAATTATTACTCATTAAAAGAAGGCACTAAGTCCCGGAGATTCATGAAAAGGTTCATGCATTACCGAACTTAAGTGCCTTCTTTACTCGATATGAAAATCAATTTATTTTTAAGAACTCGCCTCTTTTTTTAATACTCGATAACCAAACCATATTGATTAATAAAACAGAGAGTAGAATGATCAAACCCCAAAACTCCCTAGTTTCTTCAATCCAAGGTTTTGTGGCTTTCATTGTTTGTACAATGTTTTCAGAATGATGCTTTTCGACCATACTTAGCACGCCATTCGTATCGAAAAATAAATACACAGCATACAAGGCATAGACTACAATACCAATAATAAACAAGCCAACCTTGTATATTTTTTTTATTGCCAACCAGCATAGCAAGGCTCCATATAAGTACAATGGCATCCAGACATAGGGATCAGGGTCATTATACTGCAAAGCAGTAAACAGTAAAAACAGGATGACAAAAAGGACATTAAATATCACCATAGGAAATCATTATAGCAATTAAATGGAAATAAAGGATAGTATAAAGTTCAGTAAAGTCTGCAATAATTACAACTGCCTCGTAAATTTTCATTTAACTGATGCTTATTGATTACAAAAAATGTTAGCCCCAGGCAGATCTAAAGGAATCCAGGCAACTGGAATTCACCAGTTTTTGAGTCCCCCTATAATAATTTTTACCTTTACATAATGAAAATCCTGCGGGCTTGATCCACCAGGGCGTACCTCTAATTGAAGATTCTTTTGTTTTCATATCCAGGATTTTTTTGCAACAACCCAACCTTTTTTTCAAGCCTGTATATCTATGCCTGAAAACACCAGCCATTTGCCAGTTACGGAGCAACTTCTTATAAAGGGGTGTATTGCAGGCAATAGAGCTTTTCAATCAAAGCTATATGACCTGTATGCGCCTAAAATGCTGGGTGTCTGTATGCGGTATTCAAGAAATAAGCAAGAAGCTGAAGAAATATTACTTGAAGGTTTTCTGAGGGTGTTTACCTACATCAAAAAATACAGAGGTAGTGGTTCTTTTGAAGGATGGATCCGAAAAATTATGGTAAACTGTGCTTTATTCAAATATAGAAGCAAAGTACATCTACACCCGGTAATTGATCTTAAAATCGCAGGCTATGAAGTAGCAGGCGAAATTGATATAGCATCAAACCTGGATGCAAAGGAGTTGCTTATACTTGTTCAGTCTCTGCCTGTTGGTTACCGAATTATTTTTAGCCTATTTGTTTTCGAAGGATATAAACATCGCGAGATCGCTAAGCTCCTGGGCATTTCTGAAGGCACATCCAAATCCAATCTTGCTGATGCAAGAGCTTTGCTACAAAAATCATTGATGATAAAAGAACAGCTCATTGCAAATAATGGCTTATGAATGAAGATGTACACCATATTGACAACCTGCTTCGTTCGACTCTGGAGCATTATGAAGAAATACCCTCTCCTGCTGTCAAAGAGAGCCTGAATGCCATTCTGGATAAAAAGGATGCAGAAGCTTATAAAAGAAAATACGAAGCATGGAAAAGAATAGCAATTCTTGTATTGATCATGTTGAGCGGGTATATTTTATATGAATCAGGAACTGAGAATATAAATGCAGATCATTCAAAGGAAAGTTCAATCAGTAAAAACACAGGAATACCAGGAAAGCCCCAAATGCAGGATACAATTACTAATATTAGTACAGCTGCTATTGATAACAAACTGATGAACAAACACAACATCATTAGCACTAGCACAAACAGGCCACCAATTAAAAAAAATTATTGGAGCACCAATAAAAAAGTCCCCCCCAAACTATCTATACTGACATTAAGAAATAAATCTGGCATAGATAAACTGAGCCACCCGTTGATAAATTCTAGCTACAAAATGCAACAACCCACTTTCAATTATACTTTATTAAAAAACAAGGTTATCAATATTGAGCAACTAAATAAAGGCCGACATTTCAAGCCATATTGGATGATTACAGGCTGGGCATCATACGAGCAAATGAACTATAGGCTTGATAGCGATTTACCCAATGCAATAACAAGTATCAGGCATAGAGAAGTGCATGAACCTTCTTTCTCAGGAGGTATTTTTTCAACGCTACAAATAAAAAAGCAGTGGGCGCTGCAAACCGGCCTTGTACTTTCCCATACATCCATAGGCATCAGCCCACAAAAAATATATGCATTCCAGGAACCTGCTGGAAGTGTTGCATTTAAATACATCACTTCATCGGGTTATGCATATATAAAACCAGGAACAGGTGCACCACCTGCTGTTGGAGATAGTCTGAACACTGCAGAAGCGAAGCACATCCTGGAATCATTCAGTGTACCATTAGTAGTGAAATACGTTTTAGAAAGAAATAAATTTTCTTTCAGGCCCGGTATAGGCATCGAAGCTAATTTAATGACAAGTGCTAATGTGGAAGTGGAAATAGAAGAAACCCCGAGCAAGGAAGTCGTATTCATCAATAAACTAAATGGCGCCAAGCCATTTTACTGGTCATTAACAGCTGATGTTGAGCTCCAATACAGAGTAAATAATAAAATGTTTTTAACATTCCGGCCCTCATTCAAACATGCGTTATCACCAATAACAGAAGACAATGTGGTGGAAACTTTTCCTTATAGCTTTGGATTAGGTATGGGCATGACCTACAAATTCAGATGACTTTTTTTCCTGGCCACCCAACTAAAATGTTCACACATATTATCTTACTTTATAAACCAACCATCCTTATCATTTAATATTTTCTATTTGTTTTAATCATGAAACATGAAATACTTCACAATCCTGTCAGCTATACTCGTACTGCTGTTAGCCGCTTGTAACAAGGAGCACATACCTCCACCAGATGGCAATGAATATAAACCTGATGTGAGTCCGGAAAATTTCACCAACAGCACCCATATCACCAATCCATGGACTCCCTATGAGTTACAGAAAAAATACATATATGAAGGAAAATCGGTGGATGGCCAGGAAAAAGTAGAGGAACAACGACTGAACTCTACTAAAAAAATTATGGGTATTACTTGCATCGAGGTCAATTTCAAGGAATATGATGATGGAAAACTGGTTGAAGAAACTATTGACCGGTATGCACAGGACAACAACGGCACATTCTGGTATTTTGGAGAATCGGTGAATAACTACAATCCGGATGGCACACTAAAAGACCATGAAGGTTCCTGGGAAGCTGGTGTGGACGGTGCACAACCAGGCATCATTATGCTAGCCAATCCAATAGCAGGCATTACTTACCGGGAGGAATATTATTTGAATCAGGCTGAAGATAAAGCAGAAATCCTGGAGACAGGCATTACAGTTACAACTCTGCTTGGGACATTCAACAATTGCATCAAAACCAAAAACTACACAAGACTGGAACCGGATGTAATAGAATATAAATATTATGCTCCGGGTTATGGAGTTATCAAGGAAGTAAACCAGGCAGATAAGGAGGAAATATTTCTAACAGCCATACAGTAATCTATTCTGAATAATTGAAATGATGCAACCTGCCTCCAACTCTTCCAGCCCCATCAGTTGAAGGCAGGTTGCTGACGCTATTTTGAATCACTATTAAACTTAACCAATTCAATTCCTGCCTGGTTTACTTCTTTAGGATCTTTTGGCCTACTGACAATTAACAGGTTGTGTAATTTGCCATCCACAACGGATTGTAACATAGCTTTTATTAAGGTGCCTCCTTTTCCATCCTTTCCAATTGGCATTCCGCCGTTTAACTCAGTACTTCCGATTTTCTGCCCATTGGGAGCATCAAGATGGAACTCAAATATATAGCCCTTCTCAGGTGCTTTCTGCCAGGCAAGTGATAATTCTGCACTAGTTATACCTGTCATATCCAAACTATCCAACCGGAACCACCCCTCAGACTTTGGTACAATCATTAATTGGGTGCCATTAATGGAAATGGTATTATACTCTTTCATAGCCTTCACGCTTCCAAAGGTTACTATATTACTCCTTAGAGCGATGGAAGCTTCTGTGGTCAACGGCCGTACGCCATTGCTGCCTTTATCGGTATAGGATGCAGTTAGCAACAACACACCGTTTTCCTTTGCAGGTTTGCCTAAAGTTGATGGAACAAGACCTTTTACCGGTAATGATTTTTTCTGAGCGCTATTGCCCTTGAGGGAAAGAATATAAGTGACGATCTGGCGGACGTCTCCTTCTTTCAGATTGGGATGTGCCGGCATAGCAGTTTCACCCCAGACTCCTGCCCCACCTTTTATAATCTTATTGACCAGAAGCTTCTCTGCTCCTGACTCTTTCTGGTAGCGTTCTGATACTGCTGAAAATGAAGGACCAACCGACTTAACTTCTACTTTATGACAAGCTTTGCAGTCCTGAGCTTCCAGCAGGGTTTTACCCATCATTGCTTCTGAAAGTACCTGGTGGCCAAGGGATGCACCTGCCTTATCGGAGCCCTCAACATAATCAGCAGAAATAAAGAGTGCCGAAGAATCAGCTGTCATCATACCATCCTCTTTATCCTTGTATGTTACTGAATAAGCAACTGGCCTTCCCGGGAAATAAAACGTTTTGTTACCCTGTAAGGATATATTTACCATTGGTGCTTCATTGCCGGCAATAACATTGATCTGTTCACTCTTCACCGATGCGCCTTTCTTGTCTCTAACGGTAACATATAAAGTATATTCCCCTGCTTTGTCAAAAGTATGCTCCAGCCTGGGCTCCGATGTTTCCTTGCTCATGCCACCAAGATTCCATGTGTATTGAAGCCCATCTTTTTCCGGATCTTTTGCTTTGACCGTCGCCACAACCCGCAAAGGCAGCAGCCCGGAGGTTTTATCCACCTGAAAACTGGCAATACGGGGAGCCAAGTTGCCCCCATTGTAATCAATGCGAGAAAGGCCTGCATCAGGGTTTTTGGAAAACCAACCGCTGCCATATTCAAGGAGGTACAATTTACCATCAGGCCCAACCTCCATATCGATGCAAGAATTCAGCTTTGTGTTTTCCATGAAAGGTTCCATTTTATCAAAATCACCATTTGCCTGGAGTGTTACGGCTTTGATCCACCCACGAATCCAGTCATAAATAAAGAGTTTGTTATTATAATACCCAGGAAGTCTTGTTTCTTTTGGAAATAAATCGGTATAATAAACCGGACCCGCCATGGCGTTACGCCCACCTGCTCCTACTTGTGGAAAATCGGGCGACGGATCGTAAGGGTACCATATAAAGGCTGGCTGTGCCGGAGGAAGGTTCTGTTTGCCGGTATTATTCCTGGATGTATTGACAGGTTTTGCCGGATCAAAAATCTTTCCTGCTGTACCGGTATTGTAATCAAATTCGCGATAGGCGTAATTGTTCCCAACAAAAAGCGGCCAACCAAAAAAACCAGCTTTACGTGCCTGATTGATCTCGTCATAGCCACGGGGGCCCCGGATGCCGAAACTGTCCCTACCGGCATCAGGACCAACTTCGCCCCAATAGAGAAACCCGTTCTTCTGGTCTACAGAGATCCGATAGGGATTGCGGTTCCCCTGTACATAGATCTCCGGACGTGTCCCTTTTTGTCCTTTGGGATAAAGATTACCATCGGGTATCTCATAACTCCCATCTTCCTTAACACGGATGCGGATGATTTTGCCCCGTAAATCGTTAGGATTACCTGCTGTACGGCGGGCATCATATTGTTCATGCCCCAGACGTTGGTCTAAGGGTGCATAACCACTGTTGGGATAAGGTTGCTTCGGTTCATCAAAAGGAGTAGAATTATCCCCTGTAGAAAGATACAATAAGCCATCTTTGTCGAAGGCAATTGATCCACCTGTATGACAACAAATCTCCCGCTGGGAATAAAATTGCAGGACCACTTTTTCTGATGAAGGATCAATTTTATCGTTTTCAAACCTGAAGCGAGACAATCGATTCACAGAAGTGTCAGCCGGGCTATAGAAAACAAAAACATAATGATTTTTATCAAAGTCCGGATCGGCCTTGATGCCCAGCAAACCTTCTTCCGCATTCACGCCGGGTGTACTGGTTTTATAATACACATTGAGAAAACCAGCCTGCTTTAAAATGGAATCTCCTTTTTTATACAACAAGATCTCACCACGCCGTTGTGCTATCAACACATCAAGATTGGGTAGTATCGTCATTTCTGTAGGCTCGAATAATTGGCCACTCACCAAGCTTGTCTTGGCGAAGCGTTCTTCCTCAGGAACCTGGGCAGTTTTGGTTTTCCTGTAATCCAGTTTTTTATTATCACCGATAGCATATTGAATTCCGCCTAATAGCAGCCTTAAAAAATCAGGCTCTGAAAAGGATTCCTTAGTGTGACCAGAAGCCGTATAAAAGGCCCGGCCCCCATCATATTCATGGTACCAGGTCATAGGATGCTCACCCATTTTATGACCGCCATGGTAACTATTCTCGTTAATAGTAAGCAGAATATGCACATCCTTGTTCAGCTTTTTAAAGCTGTAAAATTCATCTATACGTTTCCATTGTTTTGGCAAATGCCTGGAAGCATTGTTATCCTGATCTACTACCTGGAATATTCCTTCCTGTACATTAGGAAAAGTATCATGAATGCCTGGATGATCAAGGAAATACCCGCCCACAAGGCGCCCATACCACCCCCAATCGTATTCGGCATCTGCAGCAGCATGTATGCCTACAAAACCACCTCCAGCCTGTATATACCGCTCAAATTCCGCTTCCTGGTAATGGTTCAAAACATCGCCAGTTGTACTCAGAAAAATTACAGCTGCATATTTGTCCAGGGTATCCTCCATAAACCAATCGGCATTAGTTGTGGTATCTACTAAAAAGTTGTTCTGGCTACCTAACTTCTTAATGGCAGCTATGCCGTCCGGAATGGATTCATGGTGATATCCCGCAGTTTTAGAGAATACAAGAACTCTAGGCGTACCAGAACGCTTTGAACAAGATGTTAATACAAAAAAAAGGACAACAATTAGTGCAATACTTTGAAGACAAGCAAAAAGACGGTTCATATCAATCAAGGATAAATTATAGGTCTATTAAGAAATCAATAAATAATGATTATTAATACATTAAAAACTATAAATCTAGGGATAATTTATTTGTTACTTTCCACACTTTTGAATTCGAATGTAATTGATCACTTTGAAAACATATCACAGCTTTTCAATATGTACAATAATACAGTATGCGTTGCAGATTATATTGAGCAAAGAGACCATTAACCTGTTTGCTGAGCTCTCTATTAGAAGCATAACGTATATGCATAATACCAATTACTAATGTATTTAAACATTGGCAGGAGATTTGCTTTAAAATTTTTAGGTTATACTTGACAACCCTTCTAATGATCCTATTAAAGATTCTTCACTGATCTCGCTTGTCTTAGAGAAACTTATTCAAGTAGTATCCCGAAAAGCCATATTGAACGTATTATGGATTCTCAATAAATTAAATTTTTCTGAGAAAATGAAAACCTATAATACCAATTCCGGAGCTTTTGTATAAAACCGACAACATGAAAATAAACACCTACATTACCCTATCAATTCCGCTCTTTTTAATGAGTGCATGTCAAAAAGATGAAGTGTTATCGAGGCCTGTAGATTTTTCAGCGGCAAGTTACCAGGCATTAGGGAGTTACGATTCTTTAGGCAAACCAAATTATTTATTAACAAGGGACAAGGTATCTCCAGACATGATCATCTACCTCAAGTCAACTCTCACTGAAAAGTCTGATGTAAGAGAAACTCACCCTGAGTTATTAACAAACAACACACCTGCAGATATTGCAATCACTCAGTCTTCTGATGTATTCATCACTTTCACTTATCAAAATACCGTCTATGCAAATGCCCTAGCTTTTTATACCTATCCAACGAATACGCCCCCAACAACAGGAAAGGACATCAAATCCATCACCTATATTTTCCCTAATGCAGGAGCTGGTACCCCATTGAAGCCAGGTGATAAGGTAAATATTGGAAGATTTGAACCAGGGACCTCTATTGGCTTTGTTGTATTGAAAGGGGCATGGAATGCAAACACCAAAACACTTGACAGTAAAGTGGAGCATTTTTGTTCAAGTGACATTTTAAATCCAGAAATTGATACCAAATTGAAAAAGCACTCGGTAATGCTTAACTATGCTACTGAAAATAAAACCTTGATCTGCCTGGAAAACACAGATAGAACAAGTGATAAATGTGATAACGATTTTAACGATGTCGTCTTCTATGTGACTTCTACACCTTTATAATTTGGGTAGATTGAACCCAGTAACATGGAAATCAATAATGCTACAGGAAATGAAGTGGTTCATTTTGAACAGCACGCAGATGCAAAAACGTTGAATATTAATAAATCATTTACCGTGAAAAATGGCATCACCTATAGAATCAAAGTAGAGGCAGATGACCATGCTAGTAATGGATCTGAAAAACAAATATTGATCAATAGCCGATAACTACTCATTACAGAGTTTGTAACACCTAAAAAGCCGATGTGGAATATGAGTTTGCCAGCAAACAAGGCTTATTGCTGACAAAAAAGAATCAATTTCACCAAGTCATCCTGCTTTTTAAGATCAATATTATTGACTTTGATAAAATCCTGTATAGCATCTGCCCTGCTGGGAAAAACCCTTTGAATTTGCTTCAGGTTGTTGGCTTCATAATAATTAAATTTCTTTTTCAACCAATAGTCAGTATGAGGCAATGTCGTGTAATTATCGGGCAACCTCAATCCATAAACTCTGCCGGCAGAAGAAATATCTGAAAGCGAGGTAGCAAAACTGGAGTTACCACCATAAGCTGTTGGGATCCCTGCGTTAATGAGGCTAGCTGAATGTCTTGCCAGTAAGGGAATTATTGTATTAGTCAGCACTTCATAAAATTTGTTATCAACCGGGATAAACTTTCGTCCTTCAATGATGACCGTATCAATGGTGGGCAGTTCGGCCAATGCCAGCCGGTTTCCCTGCTGTTCAAAGATGATCTCCTGTGTGATCGTATAATAATTCAACAGTGTATTTGCTTCACTGCCATTTTTCATTTTGACCTTTCCCTTTTTAAATTCAGGAAACAAGTAAGGTGATAAAGAATCTTTTTTTTCTTGTGCCAGTGTTAAGATTGTGGAGGGAATTAAAAATGAAAGCAGTAGTAATGATCTCATTTTGGTTAAATTTTATAGATGCAATTTACTTGATGAGCATGAAAAAAGCCCGATGTATAAACACCGGGCGATTAAGAGATTGACTTAATGCCGTACAAAACGCAAAAATGATTATGAAATAAATATGGAACAGAGTTCTAATCCGACCTTACATGATCAAAATCCGACAACTAGCTGAACCCTTCCGAGCTTAACCATTAAAGCTATAAGAATGGCGTACCTTTAAGGGACATTTTCTCTTTTAGAAGAGTGCCCTATCAAAACCTAATTTTCATCTTTTCCAGTTATTCTTTGGAATGGAATCCACATCCCTGTCGAATTGTAGTTAAAGTCGACCCTCATTTTTTGATCCTAAATATTTCCATTATGAGAAAAGATCTTTTCTTTCTGCTACCAATCATTACTGTTTTCATTTCTCTCAACACAGGAGCACAAAACACATCTCCTTACTGGAGCCTGGCTGGTAATTCCAATGCTTCTTCCACAACATCCAAGCTTGGCACTACCAATGCTATTCCCCTTCGGCTTTTTACCAACAATGCTACACGTATCTATATTAGTTCTGGTGGTAATGTAGGGATAGGCACTTCTTCCCCTTCTCAAAAACTATTTGTATCTGGTAATACCATCATTACAGGTAATGTAGGTATTGGTACAACCAACCCTAATGACAAGCTGCATGTGGTAGGTATCGGGTTATTTACCCAGGGCGTATCTGCATCAAATGGTGGAGTTATCGGTAATAATACCAATGGTGCTGGCCTCATTGGCGAAGGTAATACTTTTGGACTCTATGCCAGGAGTACAGGGGGTGGCCATGGTGTGGATGGCTGGAGTAGCTACCTGGGTGTTTATGGAAACGGTGGTTCCTATGGAGTTTATGGCGCCAGTGGTTATATTGGTGTTTACGGCGGGGGTAGTAACTCTGGCATTTATGGATCTGGTACTACCTATGGCGCCTATGGAACCAGCGCAAATGGAATTGGCGTAGTCGGGAATAGCACCAATTACCTGGGAGGCTACTTTTATTCTGCAAACTCCTATGGTATAAGAGCAGCCACAGGGTTATCCAGTAAAAACTGGGCAGGTGTATTTGATGGGAATGTACTTGCTTATGGAAGCTACCAGACCAGTGATCAGAACCTGAAGAAGAATATTGAAGATTTTACAGATGCCATGAGCATCATCAGTAAACTTAAACCCAGAAGCTATGAATTCCGCAGAGAAAAAAGACTGGCATCTTTAAACCTGCCTGAAGGAAAGCATTTTGGATTGATTGCCCAAGAGCTGGAAGACGTACTGCCCAACCTGGTGAAGGAAGTAGAAAATGATCTTCCTCCAGAGCTGGAATCCAAGCCGCAATGGCCCGAAGCACCTGATGCAGAAAGAGCCATTACAACACCACCTGCAACACAGCAAACGCAGGTAACAGAAAAAATAACTATCAAAGCTGTAAACTATACCGAACTCATTCCCTTACTTATTAAAGCCGTTCAGGAACAACAACAAAAGATCGATCAGCAACAACAGCAAATTGAAGATTTGAAAAAACTGGTCAACAAGATCACTCAAGGACAATATACCAATACAACCATCAGCAGCTTCTTAGGGCAAAATAACCCTAACCCTGTAATCAACTCAACTAAGATTGCCTTTAGCATACCGGAAGGGGCAAAGAATGCACAGCTGTTGATCTCGGATGACCTGGGCCGTCCCCTTAAAACCATACAAATAAATAATTCCGGAGCTGTTGACTTCGATGCATCCACATTAACCAGTGGAGTTTATCATTACTCCCTGATCATTGATAACAAAACCATACAAACCCGGAAAATGACAGTAGTAAAATAATCCGCTTTTCTACCAGTTTAACCATTGTTGCATTTTGGAGTTAAATATCTCCGGAAGGGCTTTTTATTTTATAACCAAAGGCATACCATTTACGATTACATTTTCGGCTTTAATGTCCTGATATTTGTTTTTTAAGATTGGAGCCTCTGATGTAGCATTAATATCCTTGAAAACAATATTATAAACACTATCGGAAGGATTTCCTTCAATGTCTCCAAAATTTTTGCATTCCACCTTAATATTGGATATGGTGATGTTACGAACAGTGGCATATGGTTTTTCAGAACTACCACCCATATTGAAAAACTGTTTCCAGGGATTTAAGTTTATGATGGAACCACATTTGCCTGATACATTGTCAATGGTAATGTTTTCATATGTTTGATAGGTATCAGGGCGCATTTTTAATCTTAATATGGGACAGTTATTCTCAACCTTGCAATTCCTCAATGTAATATTCCTGGCATGAATACTTTCACTACCTATTGTTAAGGTGCCATGTGCTTCGCCAAATGTGCAATTTTCAACCAAAATATCTTCCACCACACCATTTTCCGAACGCTTATGGGCATCAGGACCTTTTCCTCCTTTGATACAAACAGCATCGTCATTTACAGAAATATAACAATTGCGAACGATTACTTTTTTACATACGTCAATATCAATACCATCGGTGCTCGGAGCAGGAACAGGCCTATATGGAGAGCGAATGTCGCAGTTCTCAATTAATACATTTTGACATTGGTATAAATGGGTGGTCCAGAATCCTGAATTACGAAGTTTTACATTTTGAAGATGTACCTGATTGCACCCCCAGATAAACAGCAGGCGTGGACGATGAATTTCCAGGTTAGTGGCCTCTTTGCCTATCTTTCTCATCGAATCGCGATAAGCCCAAAATGTTGACCAAAACCGATTCCCATTACCATTAATCATCCCTGGTCCTGTTATACTAAAGCTATCAACATAATAAGCATTGATGAGAGCTGCATAATAGAGGAGGCTTCTTCCTTCCATACGCGAGGGAATCAAAGGATAATCAGAGATATTGTCAGATCCTTTCAACACTGCGCCTTCCAATAGACGAAGCTTCGTATTCGGCTTAAAAAATAAGGCGCCAGTCAAAAAAACACCCTTAGGTATGACAATAGTTCCACCACCACTTCCATGAGCCTTATCGATGACCTTTTGAATGGCCTGGGTATTCAGCTTTGTACTATCTGCGCTCACACCTAACTGGGTGATCACATAGTCTTGCGATTTGGCTGTAAATCCAATAACAAATAAGCAAATGGCTATTAATAGTTTTTTCATAAATAAAAGTGCAATCTAATTTTTTATTCATTCATATCCAGTTGCATTTGCAGATTATAAAACAAGTAACTTTATTGATATTAATAATCATTAAACTATAATTTTATGGCTGTTGTTAAAGTCATCGAAGTTTTAGCAAGCTCCACGAAAAGTTGGGAAGATGCTGCACAGCAAGCTGTTAGCCATGCAGCGAAAACTCTGCATAATATAAAATCAATTTATATCAAAGAACAGAGTGCAGAGGTAGAAAATGGTAAAATTTTAGACTACCGGATTAATGCAAAGATCAGCTTTGTTTTGGAAGGAAGTGAAACAACCTAACTTGTAATCACTGAATTCAATAGCCGATGACGCCGTTCTTGTAGGTGTATTAAAGCCCAACTACCATTGGCAGTTGGGCTTATGTAGCAGCCTTTAGGTGTATGCAGGATGCGATTTATCTTTGATTTTTAACTATGCTCATTGTTTAGAAAACTTAACCTGCATTATATACTGCTGCAAATTCTTTTGCAAAATCTTCTAATTTGGTTTCACCAAATTGTTGTGGACGATGTTGCAGGAAATCTTCCCACATTTTGCCGGTGCGCATAGCACTTCCCATCTCTACATATTTTTTCGACATTTCTTCCGGCACCCCCGCCTGTGTCAAGCCACCATATGCTTGTTCATCAGTAAAGGAAACCCAGGTCAAATCCGGTTTCCCAACAGCAGCACCCAACACCCTGGCAACATCGCCTGTGGTTCGTTCATCACTTGTGAGGTAGCGTACAGAATGCCCTTTTAATGAAAGATTCACTAATTCGTCAGCCGCAACTTTGGCAATGTCCCTGGGATGAGATAAATCCATGTTAGCGTTACTATCACCATAATTGCCTCCAATGATATTCATGCCTTTGATCATTTCTATGTTGCCATAAAAATTTATAAAGAAATAGCCGGGACGCAAGTGCAACACATTAGTATCACTCAATTTGTTTAGTTCTTGTTCTACACGATATAAGCCACTAACAGGCCCGCAACCTTCGGGCATATGTGCACCGACGCTACTTAGGTTTACAACATACTGAATGTTGTTAGCCTTGATCGCTTCGGCATAGTTGGCACCAACTTTTTGATATGCATCCAAACCCTGGGCAGCGTATTGTGGTGGGATCATTGTGTAAACGGCATTCGCGCCGGAAAATGCTTTTGTCAAAAAAGCAACGTCTTCTACCGAACCAATGGCAGCCTTTGCCCCTTTTTCGGTAAGAGGTTTCAAGTGTTCAGCATTTCTGCTTATTACAGTTACATCGTGACCAAGAGCCAATAATGATTCTGCCAGTGGTTTGGAGATGTTGCCGGCACCGCCGGTGATAACGTACTTCATGTGATTTAATTTTAATTGTATTTGTATATACAAGTATTTGGATAAAAAAAATTACTTCCCTAACTTATCAGCAATCTTGCCCATATCTTGTACTAAACGGCTGCTTTCTTCCTCGCCCAAAAGGCTTGTATACTGCTTATAAAACCGGTTCAAACATTCTTTCATTTTCGGCTGCATTTCTTTGGCTTTGGGTGTGGGATAAACATTAGTGATCTTGCCCTCATAGGTGCGAACTGCCAATTTCTTTTCTTCCAACTTTTCGATAAGACGCGTAATGGTACTGGGTTGAAGGTGAAGCTCCGCCGACAGCAATGAAGGCTGTATACCGGGTTCTTCCAGCACAGCCATCAGCAAATATGCATAACTGGGGGGAAGATCTACAGCTTTCCAGCTTTCAATAGCCAACTTCTCTACCTTTCGTGCCAGAGCAGCCGAGGTAAAGTACAGGCATTGACCATATTTACTGTCCGTTATTTTCATATGCCGGGCAAAGATAAAATAAGTTTATTTGTATATGCAAATAAAATTTCCTTAAAGTGGACATTGGCTTTTTTATTCCTGCCCTTTTCCTAGTTACAACGACTATACTGGCTGCTACAACTCACTATTGCCCCTTTAAAACTAATCAAGTATAAATTGCCCATCCTTGTAAATAATCACTTCTGTATTGTTACGCAGCCTGGCAGTTACAGTTCTGTTACTTGTGCTTATGATATCCGTATGTACTTTAGGACAACTGTTATAGCCCATCTCAGTCCATTGTTCATCTGTTACTGCTGACATATCTCCCTGATATGTATCCTTATAAGCATTGCCCAGGGCGATATGTGTGTTCCCAAATGCCCCACCCATATTTTCATCATACAAGGTAGTAGCCATGAAATTAGTTATACGCGAATGGCGCTTATCGGTAAGTGAAAATTCGCCGACCTTATCTGCATTTTCCTGCGATATCATTTCTTTCAATGCATCTTCATTTTCGGTAGCGGAGGAAGCTACCACTATCCCATTTTCAAAGGTGAGCGATACACCAGAAATGCGTTTACCTGAATAATATAAGGGCTGATTAAAATTGATTGAACCATTGGTTCCCCGCCAGTCAGGAGATGTAAATATTTCAAAACTCGGAATATTTTTTCCACCACCACTTAGCCACTTCCTGTGCTCACCAATTTGCACCTGCAGATCTACATCATCACCCTTTATGTGGAGCTTTTCGATTCCCAAGGCATCCAACTTATCTTTTATATCTTCAATCTCCTTTTGCACTGTTTTCCATTTCTTTACCGGATCATCCTCCCGTAAGTAACATGCTTCAATAATCTGATCCCAGTACTGCTCCAAACTCAAACCAGCTTCATCCGCCATTGATTGCGTGCCGTATAGGCAAAGTGACCACGATAACTTTCCTTCCTGTTCTTTCTTTTCACGCATCTTCATATATGGAGCTCTTGCACTGTTCATCATACTGATTTTTGATGAAGGCAATCCTTCCAGAAAATGAATGTCCGGCTCTGAAATAATAAACAATATGTGGTCGGTTGCCTCAACAATTCCCTGCCAATAAGGCTTTGCGAAGAAACCTATTTGCTCATCAGATCCATTTTGTAGCAGAAAGCGTGTAAGACTTTTATCTTGCACGTTATCAGGTTGGTAATGAGTGATCAGGTTTCCACCTGCCAGATAGATCTCTTTTGCAATAGCCATAAAAAGGTCTTTCGCGCACTCCTGCCCTACCAGGAATACAGTATCCCCCTTATTAATTCCCTCACCGTTATTCAAAGCATATTGAACCATTACCTGCGCATATTTTTTCAGCAGGCTTTCATCGAGTTTCACCATATTGCTGGTTTTTTAAAGTCAACGAAGTTATAAACAAACGGCCGGCAAACCACATCTGCAAGTAGAAGCCAGAACACAAACCGGGGCTGTGCCGTTACGTTATGCTTTATCCCCGCACATTTTGATCAATCCAGCCCAGCCATACACATCTTAAACTATTTTATAATTCATAGAAAAATGGAATGATACTTGCCAATGATTAAAAAGTTATTGACAGGTGCATGAACCATACTATCCTTTAATGATGAATTTATAAGAATAAACAGATTGGAAAGTAACGTCTATGAAAAGCCAGGTTCCCAACCGTGACAAACCCTATGCATCCTTATATAGGTTAAAACAGCGGTGTAGCATATCGAATCTCGCCGCTGTTTTTACTACATTCATGCAGCGACAGGAAGTACAGAACCTGCAAACGCGTTTGGAAGGTAATGATTCATCGTTCTACGAATCTTTTGAAAATTCTAATGAAACCGATACTAAGATTATCATTTTTTCTATTTTTTTTGTTGCTGACGGGTTTTCTTTCCTGCAAAAAAGACTCCTCTGAAGATGGAAATAATTCTTCAAACAATAAGCCGGTAGCAATTGCCGGCCAGGATCAAGCCATAACATTTCCCATAAACTCATGTACGTTGGATGGAAGCACCTCTAATGACCCTGATGGCAAAATTTCAGGTTATCATTGGTCCAAAATACAGGGCCCGACGTCTTACTCCATTCAAAATCGATCTGCTGCGCAGACAACAGTCAATAACCTGAGCGTGGGCGTTTACCGGTTTGAATTAATGGTAATTGATAATGGTGGATCAATAGCAAGGGATACTGTACAAGTAACAGTTCATCCAGGAAATGCAGACAGTTGCGATGTGAGCGACCGACAACAAGTTAATGCAACATTAACCCAAATTGGGACCCTGTCTGAGCCCAGGGCGCCATCTGTAGCTGCAGCGGGTGGTAAAATTGTTTTTGCAGGAGGACCCAGCGTTTTTACCAATAATAATGGCACAATCAATTCATCGCCTTCAGCAGCAGTTGACATATACGATATAGGTACGAAATCCTGGACCAGAGCACAACTAAGCCAGGCAAGACAGGGCATGGCTGCGGTAAGCTGCGGCAACAAAATATTTTTTGCAGGGGGCAGTATGAGTACGGTGAATTTTATAGGCCAGGATGTGTATGATAATGTGGATATATATGATATAACCTCAAATAGCTGGACTGTAGCCCATTTAAGTGAGCCAAGGTCCTTTTTGGCAGCTGCGGCCATTGGAAGCAAGGTATTCTTTGCCGGTGGAACAAAAGATGGAATGTATGGAAGCAAAACTGTTGATATTTATGATACAGTGTCAAAACAGTGGTCAGTAGCTAATTTATCTGAGGCAAGGTTTAGCTTAAGCGCAATTACTTCTGATAACAAGGTTTATTTTGCTGGTGGCAGTGATAAAGATAAATTTTACAGCCAAATTGATATCTATGATACAGTCAATAACAACTGGTCCACATCTTCATTAATTGAACTCTCCAACGGAATATCAGTCGTTGCACTTGGTGATTTTATTTACTGGGGCGGCGCGAATTGGACACAGAATACAGGTAAAGCAGAAATCTGGAACACAAAAAATGGTGGCGTTACCATTAGCTGCTTATCTTATCCAAGATCGCATCCAACTGCTGTCATTAAAGGCGAAAATATTGTCTTTTTCACCTCTGGCAATTATGGATCCTTTAGTGCTACAGAAAACAGGTTTGATATTTATAATACAATAACGAACAAATGGTCTGTAGGGTCGTTAAACCAGGCAATTGCCGGAGCGAGCTTCATTAACGTAGATAGTGTGATTTATGTAGGCGGCGGTGTTATGGATCAAAACACTTTTACAGATAAAGTTTATACGCTCAATTGGTGATTCAATATCCTTTCCCACTTGAAAAGCCCAGCTGTGTCACTTCAGCAGATTTAATCTAAAATTTGCAGCATCTATCATAAACATACCATTTAACCGGTATCATATCAACCCGGCATAATAATTATCCTTTACCTTCGCCGCTTTAATTAGAATAAAATGAAACTGGAAGAATTGCTGCTCAAAAGAAGTGGGAACCAATGTGAGCTTTGTAACTCAGCTGAAGGCGTACAGCTATATGAAGTGCCACCCCAAAGCAGCAGAAATGAAGATAACTGCATCATGATCTGTGCTAAATGCCACGCGCAGATTGAGCAGAAAGAAGAACTGGATAGCAATCACTGGAAAGTTTTATCAGAAAACATGTGGAGCGAAGTGCCGGGTGTGCAGGTGGTTGCCTGGCGCATACTGAATCGACTGCGCAACGAAAGTTGGGCAGCCGACAATCTTGATCTGCTTTACCTAGACGAAGAAAAACTGGCCTGGGCCAAAGCCACAGGCGACCATGAACATGATGGTAGTGTGGACCTGCACAAAGATGTCAATGGCAATGTACTACAGCAGGGAGATACGGTTGTGCTCACCAAATCATTGGATGTAAAGGGCTCTACCCTCAATGCCAAAATGGGAACAGTAGTGAAGAACATCCGCCTGGTAGAGAACAATACAGAACAGATCGAAGGAAAGATTGAAGGCCAGGTAATTGTAATTCTCACCAAATATGTAAGAAAGCAAGGTAGTTAAGGATTCTTACGCGAAAAGGATACCCTATAAGTATATGCTAATCAACACATTTTCCAAATCTTGCGCCAAATGGGTCGAACTGACAGTAATCCTGTCCACAAATAATTACGCCGGAGTAAGATAATTCCGGTGTAATTATTTTCTAGATATTAGAACCATTTTATGCTCTGTATTCTAAGATTCCACCAAATGTTTTTTGGAGACCCTAAAAAGTTGTGTAAATAGGAAGTAGTAACTGTATTT
>NZ_JAOTIF010000005.1 GCF_025628885.1 Paraflavisolibacter caeni
TGTTCATATTTTTTTCAGCAGTAAATGCTGACTGAAGCACCCGCTTTTGTGCGATAAAATTATGCATATCCTTTCCGGAAAGCGAGCGCAGACGTTTGTGCATTATTCCTCCGTTAAGCGGATGCCTTATTTTTTACGTTTCACATTTCACGTTTCACAACCAATTACCCCACTACTCAATTTTATTTGGTATAATTCCAATGTTTCACTTTTAGCTAATACATCATGACTTAACCAGCTCCTTTCATATCTCTTTCCGTTTTTTGTTACCGATTGGATATCCTTGTTTTGCGATGGCTTTTTCTTGTTATCTATTATTTGCCGGATAGCATTAAACTTTATAATACTGCTCCCAACCTTTGCGGGGAGGCGGGCCAACGAGTAATTCATTTGCCCGTTTGCTGCTGGTAACAGTTTTCTTTTTGCGATTGAATACAATTTTCTCACCCGTCCATTGTGCCAACACGCCTAAGCAGAATACCTGGGATAAAGGACCCGCAATTGCAAATGGTGAACGTGTTTTTTCTTCACCCTTACAGGCTTTTAAAAAATTGGCAAAGTGATTGGATGGGCTTGCAGGAACATCCGGCAATTTTGAAGCCATTGCTTTTGCTTTTTCTTCCGGAATAATGGACAGCGTACTTCCATGCGAACCGCCTTTAAAGATCAGGTCTTTGGTGTAAATGATCTTACCAGGATTGAGCTTGGCAGGCTGTATTACGCCGTTGCTTGGCGGTGGAATGTTGGGATCGAGTGCTTGCACACCATATCCATCCGGAAGGGGTGGCTGGTTGTTAATCCCGTCATACCATTTCACATCCACCGGGGGCATGTTACCACGCTTGGGAAATTTAAAAGATAGCGTTGTTGACATAGGGAAGAAGAAATTATTATGGCCTTCTAACTTCAACGGGTTTACTTCGTACGGCAAACCAAGATCGAGGAACTCATGTGCAGTGTCGAGCAGGTGCGCACCCCAATCGCCAAGGGCGCCCATTCCAAAATCGTACCAGCAGCGCCATTGACCGTTTACAAAATTTTTATTGTATTCATGTCCCTGTGTTTGCATTTGCCACACATCCCAATCGAGTGTTGACGGAATAGATTCTGCGGAAGGGAAGGATGTGATCTTCGGATTCCAGCCATGCCAGCGACGTGCAGAGTTCATGTGTGCAGTAATCGCTGTTACATCTTTAATGATACCTGCCTCTTTCCACGCTTTAAATTGGAAATAGTTTGCTTCCGAATGTCCCTGGTTGCCCATTTGCGTAACCACATTCGGATGTTTGGCAGCCGCTTTCATCATCAGCTCCACTTCGTTAAAAGTATGAGCCATGGGTTTTTCTACATATACGTGTTTACCTAAACTGAGCGCCATCATGGTAACGGCAAAGTGAGCAAAGTCGGGTGTACATACAGACACCGCTTCAATTTGGTTGCCCATTTTATCAAACATCTGGCGGAAGTCTTTAAAGCGGGGCACATCTGGAAACTGTTTTAAGATAGTGAGCGTATGCGGTGCTTCCATATCCACATCACAAAGCGCTACAATATTGGCCAACCCTGTTTTGTGTAATTCCTGGATTACTTCTGCTGCACGGTTGCCAATACCCACACAGGCCAGGTTTACTTTTTCACCTGCGGGCATGCCAGGACTTTTTCCTTTAGCCAGCAATAGGCCCGGCGTAGCTGCCGCTGCAGAAGCCAGCAAAGCCTGTTGCAAAAACTTTCTTCTTGAATACTGGTTATTTGACATAAATATCGTTTTTAATAAAAATGGAAGGCGTTAATCCCCGGCAGTAAAATAACTCACCTTTCTTAACCTGGCAATTAACTATTTCAGTTCCCTGATCTTAATACTTCTAAACCATACTTCGTTACCATGATCCTGTATCAGGATATGCCCCTTGGGCGCTTCACCAAAGTTGGGCCATACCTTGTATTTGCTGATGGCAACCAGGTCACGAAACGCTTGTGAACCACGGTCGAACTCTACCACTTTTACACCATTGAGATAATGCTCTACACGATTGTTCGGATAAACAACAATGCGTCCTGTATTCCAGTTGCCGGGCTGGCGAAAAAAACGGGTGGACTTTTGTGATTTAATGAGATCATACAAAGAAGCCAGTGTACGATTGCCATCACGACCCAATTTTGCATCGGGATGAGTTGAGTCATCAAGCAATTGATATTCCAGGCCAATGGCCGATCCATTGCTGTTTTCTTTGAGTGTAACAAAATATTTCACACCGCTGTTGGCGCCTTTGGTAAGTTTAAAATCAAAAGACAGTTCAAAGGCGTTGTATAGATCTTTTGTAACAATATCGCCGCCATTGGTTGACTCAGCACCAGTTGATGGCAATACTCTTAGGGTACCACCTTTCACTTCCCATCCTTTTTCGGGAAACGAATCCTTGTGTGCGCCAACCCAGCCATTGGTTGTTTTTCCATCAAACAACAACTTCCAGCCATTTTGTTTTTCATAAGCTGTAAGTTGGTTGGGTTGCAGGTTGACAACATAAACCCCTTTGGGGAAAGACTTTGGTTTTATGTTCTTTGTTTGAATACGAATATCCTTCCAATAAATTTTCACACCTGCATGCTGAGGCTTACCAATAGCATGTACCTGTAAGCCAATTAAACCTTGATTGGCCGTTATTGTATCCACCAGGTAAGAAACGGCGTTTCCATCGAGCCAGGTTTTTACAGTATTACCAATACATTCAATCCTGATCTTGTGATACACATTCGGCGCAAAAAATATTTGCCCCTTAGGGTTGTAAGAAACCGGGTACAACCAGCTTCTTCTTCCCTCTTCGTAAATACCGCCGGTCCAATTGCGTGAAGAAGGATCAAAATCGAATTGATAACCATAAATTCTCCCTTGTCCATTATTTGCTTTGGCATCAAAATTACTTTTGAACTGTACGCCAGAATTAGTATTAGTGTCGGCCATCATAGCCTCCAGTTCCAATACAAAATCGCCGGTAAATTTCTGATCACATACCAGGAAGGAATTGGGCGAACCCATTACAGTGGTACCAACAATCTGCCCATTCTCTACGGTATAAGGGGCAGAACCAGTCATCACATTCCAACCATTCAACGACTTTCCATCAAATAAAGATTCCCATCCGCTCTTCTGTGCATAGCTGTTAAAAGAAATGACCAACAAAATGATCGCTAAAACCTGTTTCATAAATTGATTGTTGATAATGCTAAGTGTTTAAATGATTAAATATGGTTAAATGAGGTGCAGTTTTAATGAGTTTGCGAAATGCAGTACATGCGGATAAGCTTGCCCGTTTGTTTTCGGCAAATAAAATAAGTAGCAGTGTTTATAATAAAGCTTAGTAAAGCTCTTTGCATGCAACAAGCAATTTTGATTATTAAAGTGTAATCCTTTCAAGGGTTTAAAGTTGCTTGCAAGCATTGAGGAAGATGGGCGTAAAATGTATTTTTTTAGGGTAAAAATTGTCTCAGCCATGTTCTTTGATCAGATAAAATGCATAAACACAGAAGGGCCGCCTATCAAAGCCAGCCCTTCTGTGTTTCCTGAATATTTTCAAAATAGCCTGCCTGGTCTTTTTTAAAGCTGCTGCTATTACCCGTAAAACCCACCACAATCGGATTCACCATTTTAAACCATACATCATCCTTACCCACCAACCCTAATTCGGGCGAATTGTGAAAAGCATTTTCGCAAATTAACCGGGCCCATTTTTGTGTTAGCCAGGGTTTGCCCAATACATTAAACATGAAGGGTACATGGTGTACCGGTTCGTTGGCATGGTTGTAATAGTATAGCACTGAATTAATAAACTCTTTTCCATAGTTACCCATGTATATTTGGCGACCATGTTGTGAAAATTGAGCATAAGTAGCAGTAGCCATCATATTTCATTGGTGGTATATTCGATTTCATTGGTATGTTCAACTGGCTTTAGTCCTTAAGCATCTAATCCTTTTATTTCACCATTTTCTCTTCAATCGCTACCTTGTATCTGTACACCGGAACGATGTCAATTTCCTTTACTTTAGCCTTTAACTGATCGTCTAATGTTTTTTCTAAGCTACCCCAATAAATATCGAATTGCTTTTCGACAGGTAATACTTGAATTAATATAGGATCGGCTGTATTCTTAGATAAATAATTCAATCTAAACTTGCAAATACCATTATAGTTAAACTGGTCGTACACCAATTTATTGTCTTGATACATTGTCATCAAATCTCCATCGTAATTCACCGTCACTTCCCAGTCAACTACACCGGCAGATGGCTTGCAACTATAGTTTGACTGATAAAGTTGCTGATTGGGCAAAGAATGAAATGTTGGTAAATATAGCGGACCAGGCTGCAGCGGATTAAACTCCTTTGACTTTTTAAACACAGACAAAATAGAGTCTTTGAATGATTGAGCCGCTGCAATATTATTATCAACGATTGGCGAAAAATGTGCAGAAGGCTTGTTACCAACAGAAGGATTGATAATAAATGAGCTGAATAAGTTGCCTGCATCCACCTGCTTGCAGGTTACCCCATTTGAAATTGATTTAACCACTACATCAGAGTTTGGATAGGTTTTAATCTCAATCTTCCCGTCTTTGTTTGCAACTTCAAGACTCCATTGATTATTTGCTTCCTGTCTTATTAAGGCCTCTGTAAAGATCAATGCCTCTTTTTTATTACCATAATCAATTTTATATGTCTGTAAGGCCTGCTCCCGGGTAACAACAAGCACTTTAACCAGTTCACCATTTTTACCCATTACTTCAAAATAAAAACTTCCTTCTTGTTTATCGCATGTTATCGTGCCGCTTTTTGCATTCCACAGACAACCTTTTAAAGCAGTTACTTTTTTTATGGTAGTGTTATCAAATACCATTTCCGGAGCAATGGCATCCCTGAAGAATACAAAAGTTTTTGTTCCACCATTATTTACAATAGAAAGCGGCTGTACCGTAGCATATTGTAGCAGTACACTTTGCATTTCTAACTTATAAGGCCAGATTACATAATGATTAGAAGGAAAAGTAATCGGCTTTGCCGGAACCATTTCCACCGTTGTGCCATTATTTAAACTAAGTTGAAAATCTTTAACTGCGGGCAATGAAACAAGCCTTTGGTAATTGGAAAGAAATATAAAGCCCGCACCATTTTTGGTACGAACAGAAGCCTGCACTGTATCTGTTGAAAACATTGAACGTTTCAATTTAGCAGGAAAATAAGGGCGTGTTTCTGTCAATTTGCTTCCATAATCCTTTGCGAAAAGATTCATCAATTTTAATTCAGAGAAAGAAGGCGCCGGTATTCCCATCGCGCCTAAAGGAGCCTGGAAATCGTAATTAAGCAAGGGCATATCGTTAGGATAATTAGAAACCCTTGATTCCTGGAACCCGTAATTGTTTCCCAAATCAAGAGGAGTCATCCCTCCATGAAACATAAAATATCCGAACCCATTTAAACCTGCTGCTAATTTTGCAAAAATATTGGCTGCTACATCTGCGGCAGACACGTCTACACGCCTGTGATAGGTTTTCTGCATACCGGCACCCAATTCAGCAGAAATTAATGGATAATTGTTTCGAACATTAGCATCCACTTTCCCTAACAAATCACTTCCGATATCATCATCTGCTTTCAACGGTTTAATGAAATACACGGGTTTAATAAATGCCTTTGTTGTTGTATTCCACGGGCTATCGGGATAGCTGCCAAGAGTATACAAAAATTCATCCTGCTTATCTGGACCTGGGGCAAAACCACTATAATAAGGGACATCTATTCCATCACGAATTGCCATCTTTTTCAATGTCTTCATGTGTTCATATTCAGGAGCATTCTTAAAATTCAATTCATTTTCCAGTTGAAGTCCGATAATTGGCCCGCCTTGTTTAAAATAATATCCGTTACATTGTTTAGCTACCTGTTTATAATACAAATCAGAATAATGCAAGTAAGCTGAATCGTCTGTCCGTAGTTTTATGTTTTTAGCCATCAGCCAGTCGGGGAACCCGCCATTCTTAATTTCAGCATGTACCCATGGCCCTATTCTTACCCATACATACATTCCATGTTTTTTACAAAGAGCCAAAAACTTGTTGAGGTCATTGTTTCCACTCCAGTCAAAAACACCTTCTTTGGTTTCATGGAAGATCCAAATAATATAAGAACTGATCACCTGAACACCACCTGCTTTCATGGCAAGAATCTGCTGCTCCCATTGTTCAGCATTGTACCTCTCATAATTAAATTCACCCATAACAGGAAACCAGGGTTTTCCATTGCGTAGCAGGTAGTTTCCTGTATAGCTAAAGCTTTCGCCATCGGGCCTCACACTGGTTCCCATTTTCAACTTCGGTGTTATTACTGCCGCATTACTACTTTTAATTTTTATATCATATTCCAAGCGATTCTGAGCATGCAGTGCAATACACTGAATGCCAAGCATGCTCAAAAGAAAAAAAAGGCTTTTCATCATATTAATATTTCTCACTTAAGGTTTTTAATAAGAGCTGTTTAATACAACTTGACCAATAGCCTGTTTCGGCTATTTTCCCGGTCGAATTTTTATAAAGTTTACTTGATTAACTCTTGGCGGCGTTACATTATTTTACTGATACTTCAATTACATAGGCAGTATAGAACGGATAGCCGCAGGCACTTCTATCATCAACTTACCCTTTTCAACACTGTAAGCGGATTTCGTGTCAACCAGCATCAATTCAATACCAATTCTATTACCGGTATTTCATACAAAGGCTTTTTAGCTGGCAGTTTTATCACGACATCATCTCCCTGCACTTCAAACTTTAATTCAGAGTTATCAAATAAAAACTGCGCATATTTTAGCTTGCTTTTATAACCCGGCAAAAGCAATTTGGCATCAGAAGGATAATTATATAAATGCACATACAACCTTTTAATATCAGCATTATATGTAAGCTTGCTTCCTTCAGGCACTTTATATTCATCGGGGGCATAAGTACATTTGTAAATCGATTTGCTGTTGGCATGCATCCAATCAGCTAGACTGTCTAAAGCATTTTTTGCCCTGTAGTCAAATTCGCCACGGGCAGTAGGCCCAACATTCAAGATCAGGTTGCCGCCGTTGCTAACAGAAGATATGAGCAGGTCGAGCAGCTGCCTTTGCGATTTCCAGGTATTTTCATCTCTGTAATAGCCCCATGAGCCTGAAAATGTCTGGCAGGTTTCAAATGTCTTTCCCTTGAATTTTGCCAGTTCTTCGGGTTTCACCTGTTCAGGCGTTTCAAAGTCGGCGCCATCTTCGTACTCCGTCAAGTCTAGACGGTTGTTTACGATAATATTGGGCTGAAGTTTTCTTACCTGTTTTAACAATGCAACAGACCCCCAGTCATCTTTACCCTTCCCAAGTAAATTACCTTTTGTGGCGTATGAATAATCCAGCCACAATAAGTCTATTTTACCGTAGCCTGTCAGCAACTCCGTAACCTGGTTATACAGGTATTTTCTGTACACGGCCATATCCCTGTTTTTATTCGCATCCTTATATGCCGCCGCCGTATCTGTAATATTGTTCAGTCGCTGCGGATGTATACGATCGATCGTAAAATCCGGGTGGTGCCAATCAAGCAAAGAATAATAAAAGCCTATTTTAATTCCCTCCGCTCTGAAAGCATCTACAAATTCTTTCACCAGGTCTCTCTTTGCCTGCGTATTGGTGCTTTTGTAGTCTGTGTATTTGCTATCGAACAAACAAAATCCCTCGTGATGTTTGGTGGTGAGTATGGCGTATTTCATTCCGGCCGCTTTCGCCTCCTTCGCCCATAACTTTGGATCGAACTGATCAGGGTTGAAGAGGTCAAAATATTTTTGATATTGTTCATTGGTTTGCTTTTCCCTCATTTTTATCCACTCGTGGCGTGCAGGCAGGGCATACAAGCCCCAGTGAATAAACATTCCGAAGCGGGCATCCGTCCACCACTCCATCCTTTTCGTTTTCTGCTCAATCGTTTCATTACCTAACTTCTTTTGACCAAAGGCAAAACCTGCCATCATTACAAAAAAAGCAAACAACAAAAAAGTTTCACGAAAACTGCTTCTCATTTTGTACATAGTTTTTATTCAATTGAGTTTAAATGGATCATTTATTTTTGAAGACATAGACATACGCAGCATTTTTTACTAAACAGTGTAATGCTGTTACCAATCATCAGTCCTAAAACTGCTCGTTGGAAATCCTTCCGTATTAAACAGGTCGCCCACTACAAAATCCTTAAAAGCATAGCGTACTGCCACCGGGTTGGGAACTTCGGGGCTTGATACCAGTAGTTTTCCCTGAAAGATGACAGCTCTCGCCGGGCGAAAGACTTTATCGGGGCCAGCAATTTCAAAATAGCTTAATTGCTTGCCAAAAGAAGTTAACCCGTTGGGTGCATTGGCGAATTTGATGGTAGCCACATTGCCTGCAAAGCTTACAGACTCATACATTGGAGAAGCATAGGGGAATCCTTTGAATCCGTATGTTTTTGCCAATGCCATATAAGCCAAACGTTTGCTAACAGTTTCCTTGTCCCAGGGATGAATGAAGATTTCATTGCCAATATCCATGGTTACCGCCATGCCGCTATTCGGGATTTTCGCTAATGCTTTTCGTTGGGCATCTCTCAAATAGGCAGAATTGTATTTGGTTGCCGAGTCGGGCTTATTGAGGGTATAGTTGAAAGGTGCAATTTGTACATAGTAAAATGGAAGACTATCGTTGTTGGATTTTGTTCTTAGCATTTTAACAAATGCAGGAAACAAGGTTTCGTATTGTTTGGATCTTGTGTAATTACTTTCTCCCTGGTACCAGATACAGCCTTTAATGGTATAACCTAAGAAAGGATGCATCATGCCATTGTACACTCCAGTGGCATTCTGATTGTTGATTTTTTTTGAAGTATCTGTTTTAGAGGGGAAGGATTTGATTTCAGGAAATGCTTTCAATGCTTCTTCATCCATAAAACCTTCAACAGGAGTGCCGCCATAGCTAATGCACACCAAACCAACCGGCACTTTTAGTTTTTCCTGCAATAATCTTCCAAAATAATAGGCTGTGGCACTGAAGTTGGAAACCGATTCAGGTTCTGCAGCACTCCATGCTTGCTTTATTGAAGTATCTTGGGGAACACGTTGAAGAGCACGTGGAACTGTGTATAACCTGATTTTATCGTTGGTTGAATTAAAAATAGCATCATTGGAACCAAGAACGGGCTGATCTCTATACCCTTTCATATTCATTTCCATATTGCTTTGGCCACTGCAAAGCCAAACCTCTCCAATTAAAACATTTTTAATTGTGATTGAACTGTTCCCTTCACTTATACTGATCTCAAAAGGCCCGCCGGCAGCGGGGGTATCCACATTTGTTTTCCATTTGCCTTTTTCATCGGCAGTAACCACATACTTCTTTTTATTCCAGGAAGTGATGAGGATTACTTTGCTTCCTGCATTACTCCATCCCCATATCAATGGCGCAGTCCGTTGTTGCAGTACCATATTATCCGAAAAGAAATAGGGAAGCTTAATAGCACCGAAAGATTGGCTCAACAGGCCAAAAATGCCTATAAAGATGACGATTGTTTGCTTATAGACCTTCATTGTTTTGATTATTTTCTGTTATGATTAATCCGCGGATATTGATACAATAATGATCTTTACTTTACCATGTCACTCTTAAAACTAATCTTTATATTTTTCGACGCAGTCTTTATCAGTATCTGTTTTTTATCGCCAGAAATGGTGTATGATTTCACCGGCATCAGTTCTTCACTGCTCCATTTCTGACCCGATTTTTTCCAAAGCATCAATGTAATGTATATTTTTTCCTGCGAGGCATTCAACTGATCGGCTACGTTAATAACTTTCGACAGCTTGCTTTGTGGATGCACATTTTCTGTACTTAAAATTTTCACGTCATTCCAGCCTTCCAAAGGCACCATCGCCAATTGATACTCCCCGTTATCAATAATTTTTACCCAGTATTTTCCTGCTGTTTTAGTAGTTTCCACAATAGCTCCCTTTAGTTGCGGAAGTGCATAGTGCCCCAATCGCAAAGCAGTTGCTGTGTCGGAAGCTATTTCATCAACCCTCAATATCCCATTAGGAAGTGGTATATCTGCCAGGTTAAACTGAGTGGCGGGATGTGTTTCCAAAACAGCCTTGCGGTAATAAACGCCATCTTCAAACTTTTGAAAATTGTACAGGTGTAACGGCTCCCAATTGCCTGAACTGTTTTTAGTAATATAATTCATGGCTACCACACCATCCACACTATCAGCCTGCCAGGGGAAGGCACTATTATACGATAAGCGGTTGTAATTTTCGCTGGCTTTAATAGGCTCTTTTGCACCCAGTTCTTTACCCCAGGCCCTTATTTCCGAAGCGCCAATATTAGGATAATCGGTAATAAGAATATCGGTACCTTTTCCAAACTTGTTATATACCGTTCCTTTCTTTAATTCCTTACTCCAGGCACCTTCATTTTCTTTTGCATTCCAAAACGGATTATCATCCGGTATCATCAACCCAAGGAAGGCTTTAGCCATCCAAAATACACTGCCACGGCAGCTGTATGGCTGTATTGCAGGTTCAAACGCTCCATAAAAGCCAAGTGTAGGAATATTGTCCTGCATCAGATCAGGATCCTTCAAAAATTGCAACAATACACCTGATGCAATGCGGCGCATCCAGCCATAGTTGATAGCAGTATCATTCTCAAGTCCCATCAGCGGAAAAGGTATAATCGAGGCCATGCGATAACTCATACTCCTGCCCCTCATTATCACCTTTCCATCACGACTAAACATGTAAGGATAATCGTATTTGAGTTCATTAAAATTTTGCATGAACTTTTTGGCATATTCGGGATAATATTTTTTGCCGAAGAACTCCGACCAAAGCGGGCCATACATTTGAAAAGCCCACATGCTGTAATAGTCATACGCAGGATTATCATGATACCAACCATCGCCCACATAATTAGCAAGCGATTTATTGAGGTAATCAACCAACAGCGCTTCGTTTACTTGATATCCTTTGCTTTTATAAAAACTCAACACTAAGATGTTGAAGAATTTCCAGTTGTTACCAAAGCTTCTCCCCTCTCCATAACTCAACATCGTAGCGGCCAATAAATCCTGTTGTGCTTTGGGTAGCGGATCAAATAATATTTCTGGAATATAAAACAGAGCAACTGACAATCCGCCAAACTCTACCAGATTCTGGTGGGGGGCTGCACCCTTTTCCTGTTGTTTAATAAACTCAGGGCTTTGCGGGTTGATTAGTTGCATAAGATGGTGGCGGTAGTAGTCGGCCACTTTAATACCATGTATCGTTAGCCCTGGGTTATCTTTTAGCAGTGGTGCCGCAATAAATAAAGTGCGGCAAAGTCCTTCTAATTTTTCAACAGGTACCTGTTCAATGGTTCTGGGATAACTCTTGCCTTGCATTTTGGGAAACTGCATGGGATCATCAATATTATCAATGTAACTAAATGCTCCATTCAGTAAATAAAGTGCGGCATCCTTCCAATGTTTTTTGGTCATGCCTGTATAAGGACTTGTGGTATAATCAGGGCCTTTAACTTGGAATAAAGGCTGATTAGGAACTCTTTTTTGTTGAAGCAAGGCCGATAGGTCTGCCTGATTCTGGGCATTTACTTTTCCAACAACCATTATACAAAAAACAAAAGCAAGCGCTGTCAGGGCAAATTTCTTCATGTCTATATTATTTAACAATGCAGTGATTGTTACTTTTGCTGTTTTTGATGAGCTACAAGCAACAACAAAGAGCTTTTCTTTTTTTCAACCAACTTGGTATCTTTTTCAGTCGCAGTTCCAATTGGGCTTCATACAACGAAGCAGGAGCCACATTTTGTCCTATGCTTTCAAAATAACCCGCCTGGTCTTTTTTAAAACTGCTGCCATTACATGTAAAACCAACCACAATGGGATTTACCATTTTAAACCATACATCATCCTTTGGCCAAAAGTCAAAATCCTTTACTGGAGCGCTTGTTTGTGTATAATTCCAAAGCACCAACCCTGCCAAATGGTTGGGAAGGTTTTCGATGGCGCCTCCCTGGCGGCCCGGCATAAAGCCGCCGGTTACGTTATCCAAAAGGGTGTTTCTCGGCTGGCTGGCATGCGATTCAAAACAGGTGGTAGCCGGATAGCTGCAATGCCAAATGACCGTGTTTACCGCCCCATGCGACGATCCAAAAGAATGCCATTGCGAAGCTTCATCCTTCAGGTTAGCTAGCAATACATTGGTGGAGTGGGTGGAAGAAATTGCTTCGTGCCCGGCATTACCCGTAACCACACAATCCATCACCGTTACATTGGCACTCTGGTTCACAATGGCGCCTATATTGCAATCGGTAAAGCGACAGTTGCGCATCCACGAGTTGGTGCACCGGCTAAACAAAAAGAGGTTGAAACCACTATCGTGTTTCCAGGATTTGTGGTGTACAAATGTTTCCTTCCAGTTACCCACAAAAGCTATGTCCTCAATACCCACTTCGTTGGCATGGGCAAACTGGTAAACTGTCCAGCCGTACTTGGGATCTACGGGATAAGCCAATGGCGCATGCAGCCGTATGGTATTTTTTTTCACCTGCGCTACCTGGTAATAAACACAAACATCTACGCCTTCTTTTACAATGTATTTCCAACTGCTGTCCGGTTTATGCGGCGCCAGTTCCTGGTTTACCAGTACGGCATCGTTGTTTAGCATTTTCAGGGCAACCCAATCGCCCACTTTGATATCGGTGGTAGTATTGAGCGTAAGTTCCATCGCACCAACTGCGGCCGGCTCCTTTACTTTTCCTATTTCCTGATCGCGTCCATTAGCTGTAACCGTAAACATGGGCCGACCCGTCCACATTTGATCGGGATTTACGGGCACCAGTGGCTCTTTCATAAACAATTCGGTACCATTAGATCCCGAACCGCTGCCACGGAGTATGATATTGTCTCCTTTGCAGATGATTCCCTTTTCCAGCGTGCTGTCGTCGTTAACTATAAACCGGCCTTTGGGGAAAAACACGATACCTAAACCATTTTTATTGGCAGCATTAATGGCTTGCTGTATGGCCTCCCGGTCGGAAATATCATCGTTGGGTTTGGCGCCAAAATCCAGCACATTAAAAACCTTATAGTTTCTGATATCAGGTATGGCCTTTTCGCCGCTATGGTAACCGGCGTAAGAAAAGTCTGGTAATGGCGATTGCTGTTTGTTTTGCCTATAGGCTTCAAACAATTGGGAGCCTGGAGCAGACTGCGCTGCCAAACGGCCGGAGGCCACGAATAGCAAGACAACAAGACAAGCATTGCTGAAATATAACTTTCGTTTGTTTTGAACCATTTTACTATCTAAATAACTTGAGAAATTGGATTCACTGTTTCAAAATTGCATTGACGTAACACCTCTCCCTCGCTGCTCAGCACTTCATATATTACTAAAGAAGCCGCCCTCAAAGAGAGCGGCGTCCTGGTTATTGAACTCTATTTTCATGCGCTTGACACAAAAATAAATACTCGCCGCACCTATTGTATAACAACAGGAAGTTTTCTTACAACAGTGTCCGTTGTATATACAGTAAGATTGGTGGCAGCAAAAACTGCTTCGTATTTTCCTATAGCTGGATAAGTGTACTTGTACGGTGAGGTCGTGACTGTAATATCCTTAACAGGCACACCCACATCGGGTGTTACTTTAGTTAAATCAATTCCACCCATAATAGCCCATGCTTCCGCATTGGAAGTAGCGGCTGCTGCTGTTGCAGCACCTGTAATGACCAATGAAGTACCTGCCGTAACAGCCCAATTGTATGTATTTGCAACAGGATAAGCTATCCAACCCGGGCTAAACGCAAGTACACCATAGTTGGAAAAAGAAGTTGTTGGTGCATTTAAGTTAGCAAGCGTATAAGTAGTGTTATCAGGCAAACTATTGGTAATACTCAGGTTAGTGATCGTCCATTTATTTTGAACCGATCCAGCCGCTGCTGTATATTTAAACGCAATAAATGCCCGTTTACCACTTTTTGCATAAGAACTGAGGTCAACTGTATTTGTAACCGCCGTAGCATTGGTTGCCATATTTGCCGGTGTAACATCGTTCCAATTAGCAGCGGATATATTGGCAAGTGTTGCGGCAGTATCACCCACAACCACACCTTTAAAATCAAAAGACAACATCACTTGCAACGAATTAGCTTGCGTACCTGTATTTAATGCATTGGTAAAATTAAGCTGGGAGATACCTGCAGCCGATGTTCTATTGCGATAAATGTACCTGTGCCCAACTTCGCCCGAATAGAAAGTAACCCCAACCGGGTTGCCGGTGAAATTAAAGGTTGTTTTACTGCCTAATGTATAATAAGCGGTATCATTGGAAGGCTCAGCAGATTTCGTACTATCTGCTTTAACATTGAATGTATTGATAGCGGCCAAGTCAACGTCTTTCTTATCACATGAAGCAATAAGAACGCCGCTAAGCATGATCAGAAAAATATTCTTATATGAAAACATAGCTTAATTTTTTTATCATTATTGTGAATGCGCATTGTGTCCTTTACCATCCAGGATTTTGTGTCATATTTTTATTAACAGTGATCTCGGATGCCGGGATGGGCAATAACAGGAACTTATACGGTGCTGCCGATGCTACATTGTTATAACCGGCAATCACCTGGGCTTTCGTGTTAGATGAAAATGTAGTCCAGGAATTTACCTGGTTAGCTATGGAAGTCATGGTTGGAACGAAAATATTCCACCGGATAAGATCCCTGGTTCTCAAACCCTCATAACAAAGTTCCCTGGACCTTTCATCCTGGATGTTCTGGAGGGTTACAGCCATCAAGTCTACATCTGCCTTTGTTAACAAAGTTCCGGTAGCTGTTGCAGCCGGGCCTGCATAGGTAAACACAGCCCCTGTAGTAGCAGCGATAGATGCTCCTGATGTTTGTGTGGGCGGTGTACTTGTAGATGTGCCGGCCGTAGTTATGGTATATAAATTTCCATTATTAATTACCTGCTGGTTAACCGAATAGGTTATATTGGCCGCCCAGGCATTTCCTAAGTAGATAGTAGTTGCTGATGTAGGGGTAAAACCTAAACCGCCCGAGGTTAAATTAACTGCGGTTACTTTGCCGCCGGTAATGGTGGATGCATACCCCAGGTTATTGCCTTGATTGATATTGCCCAGGCTGGCATTATTATAGCCACTGGTAAGGGTAGTGTTATAACCCGACCCCTGATTTGTTATCGTTAATGATTTAAGTGGAGCTGTTGTTTCTGCTAAACCAAAACCTCGTTCTCTAACCGCGTTAACAGCAGCTATACCTTCGGCAGAACAAGTACCTCCGTTCAGTTGTAAATCGGCTTCAGCAAACATCAATAACACATCAGCAAACCTTAAAATAGGAAAGTTGATGGCAGTGTTGTTTTTGCTTTTAGGGAAAACAACCTCATAATTTCTTCTCCATTTTGCATTATTCCTGTTGTATGCAAAAGGGGTTGTATTGCTGATCGGGTCTCTTGAAACAATTGGAGACCTGGACGTATTAACACCGTAATTGAAGTTTTGGATATTCCAATCCCTCCTTGTATCAGACTTATCATATAAGTCATACAGTTTTTGTGTTACATAAATATAAGCATAGCTATAGCCACTATCCTGCCAAATTGTAGTTGCTGAGCCAGCATATGTGTTTTCGGCAGTAAATCTGATTCCGTTTTGGCTGCCCAGGCCACCGGTAAGCCTTGCAGGATTGGCATCACTACCAGAAAAATCAGCCTCCCAAATGCTTTCCTTTACCTCATACTTATCTGCCGCATGGTTAATAAACACCTGGCTATAACTTGGGTTCAGGCTATGAAGGCCGGAATTAATTACTTTTTGGCTATACACACTTGAACTATCGTACATGGCCCTTGACCCGGCTTTACCTCCATTGAATGGATAACCGGCCATGGTGAGATATACTCTTGCCAGGATTCCCTGCACTGCAGTTTTCGACACCCTGCTTGCAGTACCCAACTTACTGATAGGATACACTTTGCCTTCCGCCATTTTCATATCGCTAAGGATCGATTGATAAATACTGTCAACGGGTGTTCTTGACAGGCTCAGGTTATTGGGGTCGGTTGATGGTGTTAGCTTAAGGGGCACTGCGCCAAAATTCGATACAAGTAAAAAATGATAGTACCCTCTTAAAAAAAGTGCCTCCCCGTAAGCTGCCTGCACTTCAGCACTTGGGTCATTCTTGTCAACATAAGCAATCAATTGGTTAGCCCGTTCAATACCTGTATAGAGCTTGCTCCATAAGTTACTTACGTTTGAGTTTGCATAATCAAAAGAGAAACTTGACTGAGCGTCGGGAGTATTTCTGCCCGGCCCTCCCCAAAACGTTTCATCATTACAGGTAAACAATCCTTTTGCATAATCTTGGCCATAAACACTTAAAGAATTGTAAACACCTGCCAGCGCATTGGTTAATGTGGCGCCAGTATAATACTGGTCCGGAGCCAAAAAACTGCTTGGTTTTGTGTCTAAAAATTTTTTGCAAGATGTAAATGCAACTAAAACCACCATTGCTATTATAGATATATTGTGTTTCATATCACATTTCTTTTTTAGATTAAAAAGTAACATCCAATCCTAAAGTAATGGTTCTTGCCTTAGGGTATGATGAGTAATCAAATCCGCCTGTCAATACCGAATTATACAAGCTCACTTCAGGATCCTGGCCCGAATATTTCGTCCATGTAATCAAATTCTGAACAGAACTGTATGCCCTGATGGCTTTAATTTTCAACGGTTTTAAAGCTGAAGCGGGCAAATTGTAACCCATAGAAAGGGTTTTAAGCCGCAGGTAAGAGCCATCTTCAATAGTATAGGTAGAGTAACCCGTAAACGATCCTATGAAGCCGCCTGTTCTAACAATCTTTGTATCGGTATTGGTTGGGCTCCACCTGTCTAAAAAACTTTCATACTGGTTAAGGCTGGTACTTCCTCCTCTAAACTGGTAATTGTTTAGATTCTGAATATTGTTGCCATAACTCCACTGGAAGAAAATATTTAAGTCGAAGCCTTTGTAAGCAAAATTGTTTGTAAAGCCACCTATATGAATGGGTAAACTTCTGCCGATAACTGTAAAGTCATTTTTATCAATTGTTCTATCGCCATTCAAATCCCTGTACTTAATATCGCCAGGCTTAATGCTCGCCCTGGACGCATTACCGTTACCGGTAATCTCGTCCTTTAAAATATAAGTGCCCGATGTAGTTTGATCAAAATCGCTGTATTGATACAGCCCGTCGGCTATTAAGCCAAACATAAGGCCCAGCGATTGCCCTACTTTTGCAATGTAAGAAGGTACTGAACCTAAGCCAGTAGTCCAGGGTGTTGTTATACCAAATGATTCTTGGTCTTCTGCCAATTGCAACACTTTGTTTTTATTAAAGGAAATATTAAAACCAGTTGTCCAGGTAAACGCTTTGCTTCTAATGTTTGTAGAATTTAAAGAAAACTCCAGCCCATCATTCTGCACTTTTCCTATATTCTTAAATACTTTTGAATAACCAGACGAAGTAGGAACGTTGGCATTTAAAAGCAAATTGGATGTAATTTTTCTATACGCGTCAACCTCTAAGTTTAGCCGGTTTTTAAAGAACCCCAGTTCCAATCCTACATCGGACTGGCCGGTGGTTTCCCATTTTAGCTTTTCGTTGCCGATAGTGGTGGGAATTGCCCCGCTTATTTGTTGGTTATTAAATGTGTATCCGAAAAAAGGATCCATGTTATAGACAGAGAGGTATGCAAAATCGCTTACCCTGTTATTCCCCGTTTTGCCATAGCTGGCTTTCAACTTGGCTTCGGATATCACATTACTCAACCCATCCATGAATTTTTCCCTGGAAATTCGCCATGCAATGGCGCCCGATGGAAAATAAGCCCAACGATTTTCGGTAGAAAACTTGGATGATCCGTCAGCTCTGTAGGAAGCCGTTAACAGGTATTTTGATTTGTATGAATAATTCACCCTTCCTAATAATGAAACTGTAGTATTCGAAGAAGCTGTTGTTGTATTACTAAGGGGTGTACCCTGTGCTAATGCATTTATCCCCAATTGTTCGTTAGGAACCTTATTGGCCGAAAATCCATGAATTGATGTTTGCACCTGTTGGTTGCTCATACCGGCCATTGCCGATATATCGTGAATTTTCTTAACAGATTTCGTATAGGTTATATAGTTTTCATTCAGAAGAGCAGTGTAGTTATTATCGTTAATTGAACCATTAGGACTGCCGCCTACACTTCCAAGAGAACCTTGTGCTGTTTGAGAATTATAAAATTTTTGCGATGTTACCAGCCTGTTGTCTATACCACCAGTTACTTTTAGCACCAGGCTAGGTATAATACGATATTCCAGGTACGCATTCGTTAACAGATTTTTTGTAATATTCTTACTGAGTGTATTCTTTAACGATTTAAAAGGATTAAACCTGTAATCATTCGCTGAAGACACCAGAGGATCGGTATTGCTATCGTCAGTAATGTCAAAATCCACGCCATTAAGCGCAGCTTTGCTGGCAGGGCTTGGGTTAACGGGTCTGTAACCCCAAACACTATACATCAGGTTCAATGTACCACTAAAATTAGAGCCGCCAACACTTAACCCGTTTTGCTCCAGGTAGCTATAATTGGTATTAATACCCACTTTCACCTTATTGTTAAGAGTCTGATCCAATACAAACCGCCCTTGGTATCTTTTGAACGCGGATGTGATGATCACCCCCTTTTGATCAAAGATGTTCCCGGAAAGAGCATATTTTGTTTTATCATTACCACCTGTTATTGAAAGAGAATTATTAAAAGTGGGAGCATCCTGAAATATCTGGCTTTGATAATCCAGGACATCGGCCGTATCCTTATAATAGTCCATTGTTGTACCGCCACCTAAATAAAGTAGTGTAGGCGGCGGAGGAGTACCTGGTGTTTTGCTTGGGTTTGCTTCTATTTGATATTTAACATACTCGTACGGGTTCAAAACCTTCATCTCCTTAATGTTTTGCTGCCATCCATAATAACTATTCAATTTCACAACCGGAGCGCCTGCTTTACCTCTTTTAGTGGTAATCATTACAACACCGTTGGCACCACGGGCGCCATAAATAGCTGTTGCTGAAGCATCTTTTAATACCTCGATCGATTCAATGTCGGCTGGATTAATTGTATTATTATCCATATTCTCGATCGGGAATCCATCAACCACATATAGGGGTGTATTTGACTGTGTAACAGAATTAGGCCCCCGAACCACAATATTCATTGAACTACCGGGCTGCCCATCTGCTGCATTCACTTGTACGCCTGCTACTCTTCCAGCCAGCGCCTGATCAAAAGAAGCAACGGGCGCTTTCTGAACATCACTCATGCTTAATTTTCCTACAGAACCGGTCAAGTCTTTTTTCTTGGCAGTACCGTAACCAATTACTACCACTTCCTCGGATTCAGCAACTTTCAATTGGAGGGTAACGTTCAATGTAGCATTAACCCCGGGGGAAAGCTCCCTTTGAATATAACCTACTGAGCTAAAAACAAGGAGGACATTACTGCCAGAAACCTGAATGGAATAACTACCACTGGTGTTGGTAAATGTGGCAACTTTTGTTCCCTTAACTGTTACGGTTACATTTTCCAATGGCTTACCATCAGGACCTGTTACCGTTCCTTTAATAATTTTCTTTTGAGCAAAAGCAATACTGCTCAAAAGAACCATAATTGCAAACAACCAAATTCTCATTGTGTAAAGGTTTGGATAATAAATAAAAACTTTTCAGCCCTGCGCCAATTAACCGGCTTGAGCTTTTCTTATTATGATTTTCGCTTATTTAATTGCCGGTAGCGTAACAATGCTTCGAGGAAGTAATAATCAGCATAAACCAATGGCACATCTACTTCTGCACCGTGAGGAAAGCTGCCAACAGAATGTTTCAGCAAAAAATACGCATTGGTGCCAGGTTCTGCAAAATAAGCAGGCGAGCTTAAAGTATTTAGTGTTGCAATGGCAAAATCCTTATATTTTTTACCATCCTTACCCAAGTACCCATTGAGTTCAAAAAGAGCTGAACAAACAATTGCAGCAGCAGAGGCATCCCTGGGTATATAATTAAATTTATTAGGATCATAATTCCATTGAGGAGTATACCCTTTCTGATTCACGTTAAAATCCCAATAAGGAATCTTATCCTTAGGAAGATTGGGATTATTCATGTAAAAATCAGCCATCTTCTTTGCTGCATCCAGGAACTTTTTGTTTCCCGTTTCCCTATATGCCATCGTGAACCCATAGATGGCCCATGCCTGCCCACGTGCCCATGCTGAATTATCAGAATACCCCTGGCATGTTTGCCTATTCAATACCTTACCAGTCAGGGTATCATAATTCACTACATGATAAGAGCTATAATCACTTCTAAAATGATTTTTCAAAGTTGTTTCTGCATGTCGCACTGCCACCTGCTTATACAAAGGGTCTCCGGTTACTTTAGAAGCAAAAAACAACAGTTCAAGGTTCATCATGTTGTCAATGATTACAGGGTAATACCACATCGTTTTACCATCCCATGATAAACGGGAATCCCAGGATTCTATGCAGCCAACCTTTGGATGATACCTGCTTACCAGGGATTTTGCAGATTGAATCAATATCTTTTTATAGCTTTCGTCTTTTGTAATCCGGTAAGCATTTCCATAGCTGCAATACATCATAAAGCCCAAGTCATGGTGACTTGTATTGAATTGATTTTTTTCTAAACTTTCGGTCCATTTAATGGCTTCCTTTTCCCAATTTTTGTTTTGGGTATACTCATACATGTACCAAAGGTTTCCGGGCCAAAAGCCGCCCGTCCAGTCAGAAATGGGCACATACTTTATGTCACCGTTTTTTTCACTGGTACGGGGATACATTGAAAGGTCTTCAGACTTGCGCAGCATAACAGCATATTGCTGTTCTGCTACTTTAAATATGTTATCAATAAATTTCTTATCCTCTTTTTTGTCTCCAAAGGCACTAAGAATAAAAACGAGCAGAATAGGGAACAGAAGCCCGGAAATCAAACGGAGTTTTTGATGCATATCGCTAGACTTAATTAATGTTTAAAATATTTTTTAGCTGTTATACAAATCTGCACAGATTGGTCAGGATATAGGGGGCAAGAATTTATGCAATAAGGGGTAAATTTTTATTTGTTTCTGAAAATCGCAATTGATTATATAGACACAATTTTCTTTATTCATTACAGTTAGTTATGAGATAATTGAACACTTAATTCTTTGGCTTCCTTGTTGGTTACCAGACGCAGGGCAAAATAACTCACTACAAGAAAACACAAGGCCGGTACTAGATAAGCCACCTGGATGTTGAACAGATCAGACACCCTCCCCATCAACAAGGGCATGACCGCTCCCCCTACTATAGCCATAATCAGCAAAGAAGAGCCTTGCTTGGTCTTTTCTCCCAGTCCGATCAGACTTAAGGAAAAGATTGTAGGAAACATGATGGACATGAAAAACTGCAAAGCCACCAGGGCATAAATACCTGCCAGGCTCTTATTCATCACCACTACCACCAACAAGCCGATACTGATCAGACTATAAAGCAATAACAGGCGAGCTGCAGCAATGTATTGCATCAGGAAGGTACCAATGAAACGACCACCCATAAAGGCAAACAGGGCTGCCGACAAATACAGGGCAGCAACTTTTTCATCCATGCCATCAGCATAGCCTGCGTAGCGGATGAAAAAGCTACCCACACACACCTGGGCGCCTACATAAAAAAACTGGGCAACTACACCCCGCACAAAGTTCTTCTCTTTGAGTAAGCTTCCCTTGATTGGAGTAGCAGCGGCAGTTTGTGATTCGGTAATTTCCGGCAGCGTGGTTTTCCAGATCAGCACCGCAAAGAGCAAAACAACGATGCCGATGAGGAGGTAAGGCAGTTGCACGACACTTGCTTCCCTGGTCAGAAAGGCATTCAATTCTTCGCTGGTCATGACCTGTTTTGCTTCATCAGTAATAGAGTTATCCGTTAGAATAACGGCGCCTCCGATTAGTGAAGCTAAGGTAGCAGCCAGGCTTTTAAATGACTGGGCAAAGTTCAGGCGGGTGGTGGCCTTGCTTTGCTCCCCTAAAGCATTGATGTAGGGGTTAGCGGCCGTCTCCAGGAAGGTAAGCCCACTGGCAATGACAAAGAGGGCCAAGAGGAACAAACCATAGTTACGGGCACTGGCAGCAGGATAAAAAAGAAACGCCCCTATCGCAAACAGGAGCAAGCCAAAGACAATTCCGCCCTTATAGCCGTATTTTTTCATGAACATACCAGCCGGCATGGCGATGAGGAAGTAAGCAATGAAAAAAGCAGAATCGATAAAGGCCGATTGCATATCGGAAAGCTGACAGGCCTTTTTCAGATGGGGAATCAGGATAAGATTGAGGTTATGGGCAAAACCCCACAAAAAAAACAAGGACGTCACTAAAATGACTGGCAGCTTATACTTACTATACTCATTCATACAATTCCCCACTTGACAGTAAGTTGTAAAACTATTTAAGCAGACAATAGACAGGGGGGCAAAATTGTATCGGAATAGGGTTCATCTTTTATTTTTTATCAAATAAAAAGATAAAATGACAGTTATTTCTTAAGACTTTCTTTGATAGGTCACTCTGAAAATTCAGATCCGGTAACATATTCGGAAGGAGATTTACCAAAAAACTTTTTGAATTCTTTACTGAAATATTTGCGATCGCTGAAACCAACTTCCCATGCCACTTCAGCAATATTCATTTTATCGTGTGTGAGTAGCAAGGCAGCCTTTTTCAACCGTAACGATTTGATAAACTCCCCAATAGGAATCTTTGCCAGCGCATTAAACTTTTTATAGAGTACAGGTTTACTCATTCCTATTTCCCTGGAAAGTTCGTTAATGTGAAAATCAGGATTGCTCAGATTTGCTTCTGCAATACTCATCAGGCGCTCCATAAACTTTTTATCGACTGTTCCGATTTCAACTCCTGAAGGCTCTAAAAATATTTTCTGGCTATACAATAGTCGGTGGGTTTCTCTTATTTTCAACAGGTTTTTAATATAGGACTGTAAAACCTGGATACTAAATGGTTTGGTGAGGTATACATCAGCACCACTTTCCAGCCCTTCTACCTGCTGCTCTACAGACACTTTAGCCGTTAACATGATGACGGGAATATGGCTTGTCCTTTCGTCATTTTTGAGATTCCTGCAAAACTCATTGCCATCCATTTCAGGCATCATAACATCTGTAATGATCAGGTCTGGAAGTTCCTCCACTGCTATTTCCCACCCTTCCTTCCCGTTGGCAGCCTCCAATATGGTATAGTCGGCTTCCAGGCAGACTTTAATAAGATCCCTTACTTCATCATTGTCTTCAATAATTAAAATTTTGCAAGTATTCATATTGGTAAGCAATCATGATGATTAAAAACATTTTATTCTAAAATAATACTACTTTCATTAAAATGGCCTTTACCCAGCTTAAGACAAACAAAAAAGCAGGTTTCCTGCGTACCTGTACTCTTGTTGATACCACTATGAAAATACATTTTGCCATGATGAAGTTCTATTAAGCTTTTGGAAAAAGCAAGGCCGACGCCTGAACCCGTTTTTTTATTCCCCCGGGAATCTACCTGGTAAAAATTGGTAAAGATCATTTCCTGACTTTCTTTGGGAATACCAATGCCATTATCGCAAACGCTAATGTGGACAGTCTCGTTACCGTTTCTTGCAACATTCATTGAAATTGTCCCCCTGTCGGGTGTAAATTTAAGCGCATTTGAAAGTAAGTTGGAAAGCACAATTTCTAAATGTTCCGGATCAAAATAGGCTTCAATGATATCTTCTTCACTCGTAAAAGTAAACTCAATAGATTTACTGGTAGCAGCCGAAAGAAATTTAGCATAAACGGACTGGCAGAAATGAACCAAATTACCTTGCCTGATTTTTAATTGGGTATATCCGGAATCAGCTTTTCTAAAATCCATTAAATCGTTAGTCAGCTTAAGTAGCCTGTCAGCATTGGTCTTTATTGAATGGAGCAACTTCTGACTGGTAGGGTTTTCAGGAATTATTTGCGACAACATTTCTACAGGCGTTAATATCAGTGTAAGTGGTGTTCTGATTTCATGGGAAATATGAGTAAAAAAGTCCATCTTCATCTGGTGTAACTCCTGCTGTTTTTTATTGACCATGTATTCGTAATGAAGTTTTCGCTTTAATTCTGTCCTGGAAGCTATGAAGTAAAAAATGCCATAAACAGTCAATAAAAAGGTAAAAATATAGGTTGCATACGCCCACCATGTTTTCCAGGGAGGGGGAAGAATGGTAATTTGCAATACATTGGGATTAGGATTCCATACGCCATCGTTATTGCATCCTGTGATCAGTAGTGAGTACTTGCCAGGAGGCAAATTGGTAAAAGAAGCATTATGGGTATCCGTAAAAACCCAATCCTTATCATAGCCTTCTAATTTGTAGGACGATTTATTTTTTCCAGGCTTTATGAAATTCATGACCGCATAATCAATCGAAACAATATTTTGATTATAGTTTAATATAACTTTCTTTGTTTCCGATAAATCATTTTTTAATATACCCCACGCATCCCTGGCATGGACATGATTGCCGTTAACGCTGAGTCCAGTCAGTTTTATATCGGGTGTTACCAGGTTGGTCTCAATTTCATCAGGATTGAACTCAATAAATCCATTAAAACTACCAAAATAAAGGCGGCCTTCGTTGTCTTTATAAAAGGAATTATAATTAAATACATTCCCCGGCAATCCATCATAGGTATTAAATGTATTGAAACGCCGTCTTGACCGATCTAACCTGGAAAGACCGTTATTGGTACTGATCCATAAATTATTGCTATTATCCACCAAAATGCCTACTACCTTATTTCCAGAAAGGCCATCTGAAGACGTGAATGTTCCAAAGCTTTTTGTCTCCGGATTGTAATAAGACAGGCCCGTATAAGTGCCAATCCATATAATCCCTTTTTCATCTTCTGCAACACAATTGATATAATCGGATTTCAACTGGCCGGCATAATTCTTTTTCAAAAAAGTCTTTAGCGCATGATCAGCAGTCTGTAACATGCTTAAGCCCTGCTTTGTACCGATCCAGATATTCTTCCTTGAATCTTCAAACAGAAAGGTGATTGCCTTGGTAGGCAAAATTTTACCTGGATAAACCGTTTCAAATTGCTCCATCCTTTTTGCCTTGGTATCATATATGTTAATTCCATATTCCTGATGACCAATCCATATCCGGTTCTTGTCATCCTGCATGAGACAGGAGAGTTCATCGGAATTAATGGCATCGGGAAGTTGATTCTTCCTGAACTCTTTTAACTTCTTTCCTGAACTATTTAAAACATTGACGCCCCCGCTGTGCAATCCTACCCATAAATTATTTTCATTGTCTGTTAGTATTGCTTTTACCAAATTCGAGCTCAATATTGCATTTGAATTTTCTTCATATTTGAAAGATCTGAATACCTGCAATTTCCGGTCAAAATAATTAAGTCCTTCTGCTTCGGTCCCAATCCATAGATTATCACCTTGGTCACCTACAATGGAGCTGATCACATTGCTGCTGATCCAGTTTTTCCTATCTGTATTTTGATAAATTTTGAAATTGGTGGTGTATGCTTCCGCGATATTTACGCCTCCAAAAAATGTACCCACCCAAATGCTACCCTGTTGATCTTCAAAAATATCGTAAATGGAATTGTAATTGAGTGTATGCGGATCCTCTGGTTTATGAACATAGGAAATAAACCTGTCAGTTAAGGGGTCATATAAATTCAACCCTTTTAATGTGCCGATCCACAGCCGCCCTTTCCGGTCAGTCCTTATTTTACGGATAACATTGCTGACCAATCCCGTATTTGTGCCCACTTGGTGGCTGTAATGCTTTATGATCAAAAGCTCTTTATCGATTTTGAACACTCCTGAGGCTGTGGTACCGATCCATAAATTCTTATTTTTATCTTCTGCTATAGTAGAAATGCTGATACCTGATAATTGATCGGCAATCAGGCCCCATTTATGATCGCTAACTTTTTGATTTTTACTAATAAAAATTCCCTGGGTGGTTCCAACAAGAATGTCTCCCGCACTATTTTCAAAAATGGCTTGAACATTTTTGAAACCGGAGCTGTCTTTTTTATTTATTATAGGAATAGACTGAAATTCAAATGGCTGGCCATAGTCAATTTTATTCAATCCACCCTCCGTTCCTACCCATATATTTCCTTTGCGATCCTGGTAAATTGCTTTAATGTTGTTATGGCTTAAGTTTTTCCTTCCTGCTCCAGCATAAAAAACGCTAAAGGAGTCTGTTCGTGTGTTGTAAACGTACAATCCATTATTAGTACCAATCCAAATGTTCTGTTGCTTATCTGCGATCAGTTGATTGATTTTTATACTTGGGCCTATTGGATTATCCTGGTAAAAAGATTTGAATATCTTTACCTTATTACCATCATAACGATTCAATCCATCCATAGTACCAATCCATATGAATCCTTTCGCATCCTGGGTGATAGAAAGCACAGATCCGGATGAAAGGCCATTTTCAACAGTTACATGATCGAAGACAATTGATTGTTGTCCTGCTGCAAATTGTGACTTAATAATGATAAAAAACAGCAGGAAAAACAGAGCTGGCAATCTACCCAAAAACGGACCTTTTAACATAAGAGCTTATTCAATGAAACTGTATTAAACTTCATAACTCAAGCTTCTAAAGATACGATGTCGATTTTAATAATTAAAAGTAGCACAGAGCCTTAACAGCAACCCCTGTAAAATTTATTCACAGACCTATCGGCTTTACATCTTTTCAACGTTAATGGAAATAGTAGAACCTGCCATTTCGTTTTCAGGCAGGTTCATCTTAATGCTTTTTTGTCCATTTGTCTTCAGATTGACAAGATGTATTGTAATGTCCTGTTCTTTTTGACTTGGGTCTGCAATGAAAATGTTTTTACTTGTAGCATCCATATTCTTAACCATCATGATGCATGGCTTATCAACTGTTATCGAAAAAGAATCGGCGTGAACAGTACATGGCTTATAAAAAACCACCTGCATCATTTTTAAATTCGCATGTAGTACCGCCTGAACAGAATCATTATTGGCGATCACTTTAATCAATTGGTCATTAAAGTCCATCATCTCTTTGGCGCTTTGCACACCTGGTAATATAATATAGGCATAGCTAGCGTTTACTGGCTTGACTCCATGATTGATCCAGAGTTTAAAAACATCCCCAGTTAATTTTTGATCTGTATATACTCTGTTGATCTGATACCAACTACCTGTTTGGTTAGCCTTAGAAATGGCAATATTACTTCCCTTGGGAAAAAAATACCCTATGCTGTCATGTAACACCCAAGCCTTATTTTCTTTATTTAAATGAAGCACTTCATTTTTGCTAACACTTCTCTTTTTACCAGATGTTAAAACATTTCCATTTATCCAGCATTGATTAACAGTTGTGGTGACAGATTCCTGTGCTTCACTGTTAATTCCGGCACCGAGGCATACAATTTCCTTATCAAAAAGAAACCATGCTTTTTTTGCTGTAACACTATCATAATTTAATTGATAACCGGAAACGCCGTATATCCCATCACTGACACCGCCGGAAAAAACACTATTACCAACCTCTCCCCAGGTAATACTCATTGGTCTGTCTGATGTGTAATCTCTATTGGTTACACCCGGAACTTTGTCCCACTCCCAAAGTGGCATAATATTATCATATTCCGCCCCTCTCCGCTGCAGATTTGTAGCACCATCCGACAAATACCTGCCCAATAAATTTTCTTGGTTTCCCATCTCACATCGTTTGGTTCGGCTGCTTACCATTCTAATATTAAATGAATAAGCAGGTCGTAAGTGCATGGTATAGTCTGCACACCAAAAATGCCTATGATAAGCGGTTACTTTATAATCAGGCGGTTTAACACCTTCTGTTCTCAATGCTGCCAATTGCCACTCCATAAAATGCTGAGGGTCAATTAACGCCATGAGCTCCAGGCGTTTATTTTCAGTATACTTTGATAAAATATTTTTTCGGCTGATACCACGACCTTCCACGTTAAAATCTATAAAACTTCCGCGTATGGCCCGTAAATATGTATTTCTATAATAGTTCGACAGTAACTCCAGTTTAGACTGGCTAAGTGCATATGGAGTGCCTCTTACATAGCTGGCTACAGTTATTGCACCTGTTAGGAAGACAGAACCATAACTGGATATTTGTAATTGCGGCCCATGTTGCAGGTATGAACCATCGTACTGAAGTCCTTCTCTCAAATGAACAAACACGATCGGATAAAACAATTGCACAACAGCTTCTTTCAACAATAAACTATCTCTATTTAAAAGTGCACGATAAAAATAATGTAATGCGACATCCGTTTTATTTGCTCCTGTTTGTTTATAAGGATCGCCACGTTTCATGCGCCTGATCAATGAATCCTCTAAACTCGCAGGTAATTGTTTTTTAGCATACCTCATCAGAATTAATAATTCACCTAAGCTCTGTGGCATCGCAATTTCATTATGCCACCAGTTATTGCTTTGAGGGTCTTTTTCATACCAGAAAGTAAATGCATTCTGTATCGTCTTATATAGCTGCTCATCTTTCAAATCACTACCAGTAATATAACTCGTAATGAGCATACGAAGATTTAAAAGATGGTCGCCTGGTTTCCATTTAACAGCAGACTTGTCGTTATAATCTATATCACCCCAACTACCATCAGGCTGTATTGAATTCAAAATAAATCGGGCAGAACTGTCTTGTTGCGCTGATTGACTCATTATATTCTGCCGGACCCTATTCATAATGGTATCATAGTGATATGATTGGGCATACGATAAATTAGTAATCGTACAATTGAAGCATAATAAAATGACCAGGAAGAAAAGCTTTTTACTAGTCTTTACACACATTTATTGTCATTTGTTTTTTGCAAAATAAGAAACAAATCACACTTTACTACTGCTTTATTAACCCTATACCATACTGTTTTGTTTCAAAACTGTTTTCACTTCACCAACTAATTCCTGAAAAGACCAGGGCTTTTCAATATATAGTTGAGCACCTTCATCGTAAGCCTTCTCAATTTCTAGTAATGAACAGGTAGTGCTCCACATAATAATTGGAATATCTGTTAATGCAGGATGGCTCTTAATCTGCTTTATATAGTCAATTCCATTTTTCTTAGGTAAGTGATACTCAATAAAAATTAAACAAGGTTGCTCCTCTTCTAATGTTTTAAGAAGGTTATCTAAGTCTTGGGAACACTTTATTGCAATCTTATCAGAAATCCTTGTTATTGCCTCGGTAAACAGCCAGTAATCATCCAAATTATTTTCAATGAGAAAAATATTTTTCATTTGGTTGGTGTTCTTAATCATTTATTTCCATTTAAGGTTCAAAAATGATTTTATACAAGAGCATAATGGGTTATATCAATGATACAACCTCAGCAATAATTTACATGCTGAATATTGGATTTCATATTTTCAATAATTTATTAGGATAACTAATTAGGGAGGTCCGGAAAATTAAAATCTTACAAATCTGCAGGTATGATCAAAGCAACACCAATGCAAGCAAAACTTTACCATTTCTACCTTGAACGTAAAGTTGATTAAAACTTTGCTGCCCCAGGGTAGAAAAAGGATTCTATTTAGGGTGAAAAACGTATAGATTTAACAATAGAACAAACTTATTTCATGAAGAGCTAGGTTTCTTTGCAATGTTTTGTTCATGTAAATACATTACCTGTCTCAAATTTCTTTTTGTTTATTCAGGGCTGATAAGTAGCAAGCACAGATTCCTTCTCCATTAACCGTTCCAAAAGCACAATTTGATTTTTGGCCCTTATTAAATTATGTCCAGGATATTTGGCACCATAATACACATCATCATTAATGTGATCGGTTAGAAAGCGAAGAGCCTGCATATAAATCATAAACTTACCTGCATAGAAAAAATATGACCTTTCTGTCTGGGTTAATTCATCTCTCATCTCATTGAAATATCCCTGCGCGATGGCCTTATAAAAGTCATCCTGGACTTCAATTTTCTCAAAATCACGTTCTTCTTCACTTACCGGCGACAAATACGTACGCATCATATCGCCTACATCACTAATGAAATAGCCGGGCATTACCGTATCCAGGTCAATAACACACAAACCTCTATCCTCTGCATCAAATAGCACATTACTGATTTTGGTATCATGATGAGCAACCCTTAACTTAAATTCAGGATTTGATTTAATATGCTCATACTCCCTTACTATATCAGAGAAGCCAATTAATGTTTTGATCTGTTCCTCAGTTTCATGGATGCGAAGGGAATTACCTTTTTCAATTGCAGATAAAAACTGGTCATATCGTAATGAAAGGTCATGAAATGAAGGTATGGTGATTTTAAGCTTAGCCGTATCCATACCCGCAAGCAGTTTCGTAAATCTTCCAAACTGCTTGGCAGCTTCATAAGCCTGATCAGGTGTTTTTACAACATCCTTGGAATGGGAGCCACCTACAAATGGAAACAATCGAAAATAGCCTTCGCCATTCATATGAACCAGGTCTTCACCTTTTGAGGAAAGAAGCGGTGCTATGAATTTATATTCCGGATAATATTCCTGTAAATAATCAGCGATCAACCTGATATTATGAGCAATATGTGAAGGTTTATGGAAAACCTCCTGGTTCACTCTTTGCAATATATAATTACCATCTGGTGCAATTATCTTCCACGTATGGTTTATCAGACCGCTGCCAAATGGTTCTATGCGCATTGACTCTTCTTTCAATCCAAAAGCCGGTAAAACTGATGGGCTCATAACAAATCTCCTTTACAATAAATATGGTTTCAAGAGGAATGGTTCTAAATACGATACCATTGCCGCCATTTCAAGCAATATTAACAATGATACCTTGACTTTTTTAGTGCAAACGAGTGCACAAAATTGAAACAATCCATAACAACAGGTAAAGTGAACCAGGAACATTTCTAACCCCTGTCTTTATTGACTCACAAACTTGTCTATGCAAACGATTGCTCAAAATTCGTGCAATCGTTTGAGCCTTTTCTTCCCTGAAATTCGACAGATGCATTCCCTAATTTCACCTGCAGATTTCCAATTCAGCGTTTACTGTTCAACTCAAAACATTTAAGAAAACATAATCTTCATCATGAATTTATTAGTTTTAGCCGCAGGCATGGCATCCCGCTACGGAAGTTTAAAGCAAATAGACAAATTTGGACCGTCGGGAGAAAGTATTATTGACTTTTCAATTTATGACGCTATTCAAGCCGGATTTACCAAAGTAGTTTTTGTCATCAGAAAAGAATTCGCACAGGAATTTAAAGATATTTTCGAACCCAGGTTAAACGAAAAAATTGAAACCGACTATGTATACCAGGAAATAGATTCCTATACGGAAGGCTTCCCAATTCCTGAAGACAGAATTAAACCCTGGGGCACAGCCCATGCTGTATTATGCGCAAAAAACATCATTCAGGAGCCATTTGCAGTGATCAATGCAGATGACTTTTATGGAAGAGATGCTTTTGAAAAAGCTTGTCAATTCCTAACCAGGGAAGCCGGTTCAAAGCTTTGGGCAAATATCTGCTATCAATTGCCAAATACTTTATCCGAATATGGTTCTGTAAGCAGAGGTATCTGTCAAACAGATGAGAACAATTATATCAGTTCCATTGTAGAAAGAACAAAAGTGTTTAAAAAAGATCAAAATATATTCTTTGAAGAAAATGGAGCGTTGCATGAATTAGCTGCAACTAGCAAAGCCTCCATGAACTTCTGGTGTTTCACGCCCGATATATTTAATTTTTCACAAGAACTCTTTCAGCAATACCTTCAGGAAAACGGCCATTTACCCAAATCAGAATTTTTTATTCCGCTGGTTGGCGATGAGTTTATCCAGCAAGGTAAGGGAAACATCAAAGCAATTACCACCTCAGAGCAATGGTTTGGCGTTACCTATAAAGAAGACAAGCCCATTGTACAAGCGTGCATCAACAGGTTGATTGCTGATAAAATCTATCCTATCAATCTTTGGAATCGACAACTTCAAACGCAATATTGATGTAGTCTTGCTCAAGTGTTGCATACCATGCAACACTTGAGCAAGACTTCTCATCTTGTTATGACACCTATTTCAGCAACAGTTATCTGCTGATCATTTTCGTTCACTGTTGAAAGCACTTCTAATTTAATAAAGCGGGCTGCATAAGAACGCTCAAACAATACGTCTTGTTTAACCGGGTTGTTTTTAATATTGGCAAACGCAGCATTGTTTACGACCCGCGTCCAGTTGATCCTATCTTCACTTGTAGAAAAACTGTACTGATATATAATACCACCTGTGTTTCCATCCTGCCGTGGCACATATGAGAAACCCTTTAATGTTAGCTTTTCTCCCAGGTCAATGATGATAGGACGCTGGCTTGTCTCATTACTTTGCGCACTCATCCAGAATGTCCGTGCGTCACCATCAATCATGCGGTCAAGGCGTTTATCCTTGTCAGATCCGGCCACAGACCATTTTTGCGACGCCTGATCGTATGTATTAGAAACTGTTTCGCTTGCCTTTGCACCATTATTGATAAAGGCCTTTGCTTTTACAATTCCGCCACTTCCAAAATCAAAAGGCTGTGTGTAGTGGCTGGAAGAAAAAGTCGGTTCACTTCCATCGGTAGTGTATCTAACTACAGCATCAGGGCTCTCCGACTGGATAGAAACTTTTCCTTCCCTGTTTCGGGAGATCTGGGGCAGCGACAGCAATTCCGGCGCTTTGTACAACTGCACTTCGGCTATTACCGGGCAGGCCTTGGATTCCAGGATATTCACCCTGACCTTTGATGTTTTGATAACAGGAAAAGTCAAAATGCGTTTATAACCAATGGTGGTCTGGCGATCCAACTCCCGGAACTTCTTGCCATCCCAATATTCAACAGCGAAAGATTTGACCCGCTGTCCCAATGGTATATATTCCTGCAATACAATACGGTTGATGGCCGTTTCTTTGGCCAGATCAATAGTAAGTGAAGCTTCTGTTACTGCATCATCCGTGCTCCAGTAACTTTCATAATTGCCATCTGCCAGGTTATTGGCAGCAAACTGTTTTGCGCCCCCTCTTACATTCGATGCCGCCACTTTTGTACCCTTCGCCAAATTATTCGCAAAGGTCTGGTCCAGCACTTTCCTGAATTCCATCAAACGGATGGAATCATTTGCATGAATGAGTCCGCGACGGTCAACCGGCACATTCAACAACAAGTTTGCATTACGCCCTACAGAACCATAATAGATGTTTAAAAGATGATTGATGGATTTCACCTTATCATCCGTTGCAGCACTGTAAAACCAACCTGGCCTGATAGAAACATCCGCCTCGGTCGGCACCCAGGACTTTCCATCTTCATCCCCCTGGTTCAGCACTTTTGTGGAAGGCGCTTTTTGTCCGGGTTCAAATCCAGCCGTATTTAACGTGCTCCAATTGGTGGTGCCAGCAAATCCATTCTCATTACCTACCCAGCGGCAACCAGGACCAACATCGCTGAAAATGACAGCTTTGGGTTGATTCCTGTAAACAGTCTGATGGAAAAGCGGCCAGTCATACACCTGCCTTTTTCCATTGGGGCCTTCGCCGTTTGCACCGTCAAACCATTGCTCAAATACGGGCCCGTAATTGGATAATACTTCCGTAAGTGTATTGGCAAAAACGGTATTGTATTCCGGTGTTCCATAGGCCGGGTGGTTGCGATCCCATGGTGAGAGATAAACACCAAACTTTAAACCGTATTTCCTGCAGGCATCGGACAGTTCCCTGAGCACATCTCCTTTCCCATTTTTCCATGCGCTTTCACGAACCGTATGGGTGCTATATTTACTAGGCCAGAGGCAAAACCCATCATGATGCTTTGCGGTGATAATGATACCTTTCATACCAGCGGCTTTTGCCGTGCGGGCCCACTGTCCTGCATCCAATTGTGTTGGGTTAAATACTTTAGGATCCTCATCGCCATGCCCCCATTCCTTATCTGTAAACGTGTTGGGGCCAAAATGAATGAACATATAGTATTCCATTTTTTGCCATTGAACCTGGTTTTCGCCAGGTAGTGTTCCATAAGGAGCAGGTGCTTTTACCTGTTGGGTAAAACCTATAATGGATAAAAGTTGGAACGTCAGTACAAAAAGTAATTGCTTCATTTTAAGATAAAACATTGAAATTTATTATAGTCATCAATTCTTTTCCTTCACCATTGGTCATAAATCGGCCTGTTTCTATTATTCAATCGTCTTCTATTACAGCAGGCTTTGTTGATTCAGTACAAGTGTTGCAGGCATTTCTTCGTTGTAATAAACAACCTGTTGACCCGTTTTACCTTCAATCTTATCGTTTAGAATACTGATCATGATCTCCATTGCTTTTTCCCCTTGTCCATATGGATACTGCTCGATGGACACCAGGGGAGGATGCGCTGTATAGCTGGTAATAGGCAGATTTGCATAGCTAACAAATACAAGATCTTTGTTGATTTGAATGTTTTGCTGTTGTGCATACTGCACGGCATCCATGTGCACATAATCATTGAATGAAATAATTGCAGTTGGTGGATTTTTCGACGCTAAAAGGCTTTTTACAGCCCGATAAGTGCTTTCTTTTGAAAGATCTGTATTTTCTACCAGTTGCATATCTACTTTTAGCTTTTTCTTTGAGAAGCCTTCTATGTAACCATTCAACCGTTCCTTAGTAGCGGGTAGTTTTTCCGGCCCGTTAATGATGGCTATCCTCTTGTATCCCCTTCCAAATAGCCAGTTTACCATGTCCACGGTGCCTTTAAATAAATTGCAATATACCTTATGAGCATGCTCAAACGGAGGCACCCTGTCAAAATATACAACCGGGATTCCGAACTTTTCTAATGCCTGCAGGTGCTCATAGTTTTGTGTCTGCTTTGATAAAGAAATAATCAATCCATCAACCCTTTGCTTTTTCATAGTTTCCACCACCTTCTTTTCCCTTTCAGGATCGTCAAAGCTCTGACCAAATAAAATTGTATACTCATGTTCCATAGCAGCCTTTTCAATGCCGCTAATTGCCTGGGAAAAGAATTCTTCCCGTATATATGGCAGAATAACACCTATGACAAAGGTCTTTCGCTGCTTGAAGAAGATGGCCTGGGCATTGGGTTCATAATTCAACTCTTTTGCCAATTCCTGCACCCGCGTCTTGGTTCGCAATCCAATGCGAGGATGATCTGCTAATGCGCGGGAAACCGTGGATACAGAAACATTAAGCCGTTTAGCGATCTCTTTAATGGTAGGAAGTTTATTATCCATTATAGCAAAAATTTGGTACTCTGCTTATTATTCAAATCGCAAGGTCCCAAAAAACTGGGGCAAATGAAAATTTGGTTCTGCAGAACTGATCCTGGACCAGGATATGAAATGTGGTTCTGGTAAAAGATCACCACATTTATAAAAGTTGGCCCGGCACTGCTTTCCGTTAATCGTGGTCAGCGTATGATGAACAAAAACATCCAATGGAATAGATATTGATAATTCCCAATAAATCAAACCATCACGCTCCTTGCGAATGACTGATTGTGTATTTATTTTTTTGATCAAATCTACTGAAACCAGTTCCCGTTTACTTTTTTCTTTTCCAAAGCCCACAAGAGCTACACCCTCACAGTTAAATTCAAGATTATAATAGCCCTTATCATCAAAACTGATAAAAAATTCTACGCAACTGTCTTCCCAAACACTGCCATTTATATTTTTGGTAACGGCACGTATAGACTTTTCTTTAACAAAATATTTAAGAAATATACGTTCTTCTTTGTGAGCAATGGCGAATGCTACCTCTGGTTGGTATGGATATGAAGACCAGGATACCTGGTCGATCTTGTGTCTTTCCAGACTATCTAATTGCAAAAACTCCTTGTCTGGCAAGGGATATTTTCTTTTAAGATTCGAAACAGTCAACTCTTTCATAGAATATTTCCTACATTTAATACACTATACTTTTTTCAAATTTCCAATCTACTCAAACTTATCCAAATTACTATTGCTAAATCTGCGCAATCGTTTGTCCAAGGTAAGTTGTATATTGATGCAAAGCATTCCCTACTTTCACGTAACTATAAAAAGAAATTTTTTTGTCATATGCAGCACTCAAAGAGCAACAATCGTTATGCAATTGTTATTATTGGTATTTTATTTTTTGTCTTTGGTTTTATTACCTGGCTGAATGGGACATTGATTCCCTTCCTCAAACTGGCCTGCGAGCTGGAAAATGATATCCAGGCGTTTCTGGTCACCTTTGCTTTCTACATGGCTTATTTCTTCCTGGCCTTGCCGTCGTCCCTCATACTGAAGAAAACAGGATTTAAAAATGGTATGGCACTTGGCCTGTTGGTAATGGCAATAGGTTCCGTGATCTTTATACCGGCAGCTCAAACAAGAAACTTCTCCTTATTCCTTACCGGCTTGTTTGTTCAGGGCGCAGGACTTGCCATTTTGCAAACTGCAAGTAATCCATACATCAGTATCATTGGTCCTATCGAAAGTGCGGCACAACGTATCAGCATTATGGGCATTTGCAATAAAATCGCAGGTATGCTCAGCCCAATCATTCTAGGCGCACTGGTTCTGAAAAATGCAAGCACGATCCAGGAAAAAGTAGCCACAGCCACTGATACTGCTACAAAAGAAAACTTATTGAATGAACTGGCAGGCAGGGTGATCACGCCTTATGCAATCATGGCTGTAGTGCTGGTTTTATTGGCATTTATGATCAAACGATCTTCCTTGCCTGAAATTGATACGGATAAAGCGGATGCTAATGATGCTGTATACGTTGAGAAAAAAAGCATATTCCAGTTCCCACACCTGATGCTGGGTGTACTTTGCCTGTTCTTATATGTTGGAGCAGAAGTAATGGCAGGTGATGCTATTGGCGCATATGGCAGAGAACTGGGTATGCCGCTGGATGAAACAAAATACTTTACATCCTTCACGTTGTTTGCCATGTTGGCTGGTTATATCGTTGGAATTTTCACCATACCAAAATACCTTTCGCAACAAAAAGCATTGGCAATTTCCGCCATTTTAGGTAGTGTCTTCACGATTGGTGTTTTTGTTAGTGAAGGTTATACCGCTATTTCATTTATAGCTTTACTGGGACTTGCTAATGCCCTGATGTGGCCAGCTATTTTCCCTCTGGCTATCAGCGGGTTGGGCAAATTCACCAAAACGGGTTCTGCCTTACTGGTGATGGGTATTGCAGGTGGCGCCTTGATTCCGCTGTTGTACACAACTTTAAAAGATAAAGGCATTTTATCGAATCATACTTCATTTTTAGTATGCATGCTCCCCGCCTATCTTTATATCATTTACTATGCAATAAAAGGTCACATTCAAAGAAAGCCAACAACAGTTTCATTGAATACCTCCGATAAAAAGAAAAGCTATGAAATGCAGGAAACCACTGTAGGAAACTAGTGCTTTTACATAGTATTAATTTGTGCAGCAAATGCGACAGGTACTTCTCCTGTCGCATTTGCATTTATATCTAAGTTGCCAAGCCATTCCTGAACTTAACTCTTTCCTCCCTTAATTTGCATGATGAGTCTTTAATCGCTCATTGCTCCGGTTTTATTATTTTCCGAAATAACATAAACAATAAACAATTAATATATAAATGTTTAATTTTAAGATCATATAAAACATAGCAAGTATATATTGTTTATATGGTTTGTCGCTGTTCTCAGTATGCTGACAGGAATTTTACAAGCTCACTTATCCTTTTTCTATAGCCTTTCACTCCGCTTTACTGCTTTTTTTATTATCGATTGCAACAGCCTGCTTCCACCCTTCTGTTGGATTTATTCAATTGTTCACCGGCAACAGGTTCGGGAATATAATGATCAAGCGGCTCTTTCCATTGATTGTATCTGTAATGGTCATCCTGGGATATTATTGACATAGGTGATGAGCGTTTTTCGCTGACCATTTTCTATGATATTTCTGAACGAAAGATAGCAGAAAAGAAACTGGCGGAAGCAAAACAAATAGCAGAGGAGTCGTCTTTAGCCAAGGAACGGTTTTTAACCAATATGAGTCATGAAATAAGAACACCCATGAATGTGATTATTGGCTTTACGAACCTGATCGAAAAAACCACCCTTAGTGAAGAACAACATCAATACCTGAATTTCATTAAAACAGCGGTAAAAACCTGCTGGACCTCATCAACGATATTCTTGATTTTTCAAAAATAGAAGCAGGAATGATGCAGTTAGAGCAGGTACCGTTCAAGATTGCTAACATTATGCATTCTGTTGAGATGATGTTTTCCGAAAAGGCAAAAGATAAGAGAAGAACTTGGATTAACAGTCCCCATTATTGCAATGACGGCGCATGTGATGCCGGGAGAAAGGGACAGATGTATAAGTTATGGAATGAATGATTATATGTCGAAACCCTTCAAACCGGAAGTATTGTATAACCTGATTGCAAAGTATGCGGAAGTTTAAGTATCTCGTTAAAGCAGATGATGAGTTTGTTTCTTTTAATTTTCCTCAGTTAGTGTAAGACCTTACTCAAATCAATAAATCATCTGCATATTCCGAAAACATTATAAGCTGAAATATTAATTTCTTTTAAGTACGTTCATTCTGTATTACGCCTGTTAATTAATTACGTGATAGTTAATTGCCTGAACACTTAAAAATTATTCTTACCGTTCGAACAATGTCTCAAAAAATAAATAAACTTGTGCACCAAGAAATATTACAATCAAACTAATAAGAATGATTGTTGGAATTATTTTTAAACCGGATTCTAATTGATCATTTATTTTTCTTATTGGGGTTATTGATTTCATATACCTATATTAAGATAATACCGTGCCTTAATTTATTTATTTAAATATTTCATATAAAGAGGACGTCATTATTTATATATTATTGATGTAATGATGAGTTCAATTCATTGTGTTATGGTGGCATAAGTTTAATAAGTGAAAAGATGGAATTAAATAATAAAACCAGTAATGCCGATTATATAGCGTACATTACATCTAACACTAGAAGCACCTCGTAATCATTCCTGTATATCTTTCTAACCTGTTTCAATTTTTGTATCTGTCTTTATGAAGCGCTAAAATAGATATTGACTATTCATTCAAAAAAAATCAATATGCTTAATAAAGATGAAATCAGCTTTATAAAAAATATAGGCTTACTCTTTTTGTCTTTTTTAATAATAGGTATTGCATGTCTACTTTTAGTTATGGCAATTACTTATCTCTAAGCTGTATTAATTAGGAGTGCAATGAATGTCATCTATGTGCTATTAACATGTCACCATGCAAACACTCAAACTACTATGAGTTTCAATCACTATAAGTGTAATTCCTTTGCTGCTCTAACATTTCACATTTAAATTTCAAAACTTGGTAAACAATTTCAGAAGTATTCATAAAGCTAAACATATAGCGCTTGTAGCGCATGATCATAAAAAAGCTGATTTAATTGATTGGGCTTATTATAATAGAAAGTTATTAATTCAGCATGAATTAATCTCAACAGGCACTACAGGAAAACTGTTGGAAGAAAAGTTGCAAATACCCATAAAAAAAGTATTTAGTGGCCCTTTAGGTGGGGATCAGCAATTGGGTGCGATGATTGCAGAAGGCAAACTGGATATAATTATATTCTTCTGGGATCCAATGGAAGCGCAGCCCCATGATAGCGATGTCAAAGCATTATTGCGTTTAGCAGTCGCCTGGAATATTTTAATGGCTTGTAACAGAACAACTGCAGACTTTATCTTGACATCTGTATTCTTTATCTTGACATCTGTATTAATGGATGAAGATTATCCAGTTACTATTCCGGATTATTCTACTTATTTAAAGCGGAAATTGCTTGTTGAGCAGAATAATAAGGAAACAGTTCTAATTTATTGAAGTAATATTCGATCTTTACTAATAGTACAAGTAGTCTTTTCCTCTCCTAAGTAGTGATTATGTGAAACGTGAAAAGGACTCCATCATTTATTATTCCTACACTGATTGCCTCCCGGTAATTTAAGTTTTTCACATAAACTTATCAAAGGTTTTTCCTTAATCACCGATTTATTAAGCTATCTTTAGAGGCTTTCAGATTGTTTTGCTATCTCATATTTAATCCGGTTATATCTACTGAACAGCAAATTTCACTTGCCTTTTTATATTTCTTGTTTCACAAGCAGATTGTAAAATTCAAGGCCCACCTCATTGGTTGCAGGTAGTTTTACCCTACAGTTATTATTATATTTAAAATATCAAATTATGGTGTCATTAGATCAAAAATCTAAAATCCTGTTTATAAGCACTTTCACGCCTAAAAAATGCGGAATAGCAAGCTTTACCCAGGATTTGGTGAATGCAATCAATCCGAAATTGACAAAAGATATTCTTATTGAGGTATGTACTTTGGATAAGAAAAAGAATGGAAGTTTATATGACACTCCTGTGTGTATGGTAATGGACAGTTATCAAATGGACTCGTGTATAGAAACGGCTCAAAACATCAACAGGGATCCCTCTGTAAAGCTTATTTGTATAGAACATGAATTTGGCTTGTACGGCGGCGAGCTGGGTGAATACCTGCTTGGTTTTTTAGCATTGATAGAAAAGCCTTTTATCATCCGTCTTCATACGGTGCTCCCCACTCCCGGTGAAAAAATGTTGAAAATTGTCCAGTCTATAGGATTATTGGCCGATAAAGTAGTTGTGATGACGAAAAACTCTGCCCGCTTACTGAAGGAAGATTACCAGTTAAGTGAAGACAAAATCATCATTATACCCCATGGCACACATGCCACTAGCAAAACAGGCACTAATGAGTTAAAGGTTAAATACAATCTTGAGAATAAACAGGTGCTCACAACATTTGGATTGTTAAGTCCCAACAAAGGAATTGAAAAGGGTATTATGGCCATGAAAGAGATCAGCGCCGCTTTTCCAGATGCAGTCTATATTGTATTAGGGCAAACACATCCTAATTTATGGGAGCAGGAAGGGGAAAAGTACCGCGACTTTCTGCAGGAGTTAATTGATAATAATGGTTTGCAGGACAATGTACTACTAATCAACGAATATGTGCCTACCAGAATGCTCATGGAATATTTAGCGTTGACAGATATTTACCTGTTTACTTCTAAAGATCCTAACCAGGCCGTAAGTGGCACTTTTCTGTATGCTATGAGCGCCGGCTGCCCGGTGATCTCCAATTCATTTGTTTTGGCAAAGGAAATGCTCGACGAAAAAACGGGCATCATTCTAACGACGGGCCAGGAACATGAATTAGCAGAGCATGCAATCAGGATCCTGGAATATCCCCAACTAAAAGAGGAAATGAGTAAAAATGCTTTTTTAAAAATGAGGAATACAACCTGGGAAAAAGTAGGTCAAAAACACGTCAACTTGTTCCACAATGTATTGGGAATTCCTGTCTTTACCTCGAAGTTATCTAACGAATACAGTAAGTAGTAAAATAAATTTATGACAACAGGAGTAGCAATTTCTCAATCAACAGGAGCAGTTTTTCAACCCGGGGATTTACCAAAAGTAAATTTATCGCAGATCATTAATTTGACGGATGATACCGGCATGATACAGCATGCCTTATTCAACATACCCAACAGGAAAGAAGGATATTGTATTGATGATAACGCACGTGCATTATTATTGGCAGTATTGACCTGTAAGGTTAAGAAGAATCCGGCAGTACTAGCATTGCTCCAGGTGTATTTAAGCTTTATACATTACATGCAGACTGACAACGGTGAGTTCAGGAACTTTATGAGTTATACCAAGATCTGCCTGGAAGAACGGGGTTCGGAAGATTCATTTGGAAGAACATTGATGGCGCTGGGGTTTCTTGCTAACGAAGGCCCTTCTAATGCGTTGGCCAGAACCGGGGCTGATATATTTTCCAGGGCATATCGTCATATTGACAAATTGGTTTCTATACGTGGTATCGCCAATTCTATTATTGGGGTTTGCCAATTTATTAAATACAATTATCCTGATGATCTGAAAAGAGATCTTGTGATCGACCTTTCCAACAAAATGGTAAGGATGTATGAAGACAACAAAAAAGATAAATGGCATTGGTTTGAGCCTGTGCTTACATACGACAACGCCATATTACCACTTGCTTTGCTGAATGCATACGAGATTACTAGTGATGAATCTTATTTGTTGGTAGCTTTCGAATCGTTGGATTTTTTAGAATTTAAAGTATTCCATAATGGCGTTTTAAGTCCTATAGGAAACCAGGGTTGGTTAGAACGCGGGCATGCCAGGGCACGGTTCGACCAGCAAGGCATTGATGCAATGGCCATGGTGCTTTGTTACCAGCAGGCTTTTCGGCTTACCCGCGATAAAAAGTACTTAAAGCGTATGTACCAGAGCTACCAGTGGTTCCTGGGCAGAAATGACCTGGGTTTGTCTTTATACGACCCTTCCACAGGTGGATGTGCGGATGGATTGCATAGTGAAGGAATTAATTTAAACCAGGGGGCAGAAAGCACATTAGCCTATTGGATATCACACATGGTGGTAGCCTCCTCACTTAAAGAATGAAAGTAGCAATTTTAGCCCCGGTTACCTGGCGCACGCCGCCAAGAAATTATGGACCGTGGGAACAAGTGGCCTCTGTATTAACAGAGGGATTGATAAAAGAAGGAATAGATGTAACCTTATTTGCCACAGGAGATTCTATTACACAGGCAAAGCTGAAATCCGTCTGTGAAAAGCCATTGGGAGAATACCCGGCTGATGCAAAAGTTATGGAATGTTTGCACATTTCTAATTTGATGGAACAGGCAGCAGCATTTGATATTATCCATAACCACTTTGACTTTCTTCCACTTACTTATTCCCGTTTGATCCGTACGCCTGTCCTGACAACCATACATGGGTTTTCTTCCGAACAGATCATCCCCGTATATAAAAAATATAATGCGCACACCCACTATGTTTCTATAAGTAATAGCGATAGGCATCCTGATCTTAAGTATCTCGATACTGTTTATAATGGATTAGACGAGCAACAGTTTGATTGGGGCAAGGGCAATGGTGATTATTTATTGTATTTCGGAAGAATTCATCCGCACAAAGGAACACATGAAGCCATCCAGATAGCTATTCAATCAAATAAGAAATTGATCCTTTGCGGGTTGATACAGGACACGTCTTATTTTGAAGAAAAAGTGGCTCCCTGGCTTAATGATTCATCCATCATGTACATGGGGAATGCAGGTCCCCACCAGCGCAATCAATTATTAGGAGATGCATTGGCCTTATTACATCCTATTAGTTTTGAAGAACCCTTTGGCTTAAGTGTAGCAGAGGCTATGATGTGTGGCACCCCTGTGATTGCCTTTGATCGGGGTGCAATGAAAGAATTGATACTTGATGGGGAAACCGGTTTTTTAGTCAATAACATGGAAGAAGCTACTGCCGCCGTCAGAAAGGTTGCTGATATCAGCAGGTGTGCATGCCGGAAGCTTGCAATGGACAAATTCAGCAGCCGGGTGATGGTATTACATTACATGAGGTTGTACAAGCAAATTGCGCAAAGATCAAATGGCCTTTGAACAGAGGATATAAATTAATTGCTGTTAATAATTTCCTCCAACAATTCTTTAAGCGGAACGGTTGCAAAAGATGAGGCATGATCGGACACGGCATACGGGATGAATAGTTTGTCACCATGAATGATTGAACCACAGGAGTAAACCACATTAGGCACATAACCATGTCTTTCCTCTTCATTCGGCACTAGGAGTGGTTCGTTCAACCTTCCCAGTTCTTTAGTTGGATCATCCAAATCAAATAAACTTGCACCCAGGCAATATTTGCGCATTGGTCCCACGCCATGGGTAATCACCAGCCATCCCTTTTCCGTTTCAATTGGGGAACCTGCATTGCCTATCTGCACCAATTCCCATGGAAGCTTTGGCTGTTGTAATAATATAGCTTCTTCCCACAAGTACAGGTCATCAGAGAACATAATATAATTATTGATCCCATCAATACGGGAGATCATTGCATATTGCCCATTGATCTTCCTGGGAAATAATGCAAGGTTTTTATTGATGGCTGCTCTTCCATGTAGGGGTGCTACTTTAAAATCACAAAAATCACGGGTTGTAATTAAATGAGGCAAAATAAAAGAACCATCATAAGCAGTATAAGTGGCGATATAGGTGAATGAGCCATCATCTTCTATAAACTTTACAAATCTTGCATCCTCTATTCCATTCTTCTCTGTAAGTGTTACCGGGAAAATAACACGTTCTGACAGCAGTGATTCAGGGGGGAAATGCACCTCGTAACTGGTATTCACCATACTAAGAATGTCATATTTGATCTTATTTTTCTCAGTAGCCGACTCTATTTTCAGTAAGGCATTTTTTAAGGCCTTCTCGATTTCTTTATAGGAAAACGGGTCTTGCAACTGTTTTAAAATGGTGGGATAAATATCTTCCGGCAACACCATTTGTGTCAATAACTTTTCAAAAGCTAGTTTGTTATCATTTTTTTGCTGCGTCACTATTCCCTCACTGATATACTTGCCGGATGGTTCAAAATGGATCATTCCATTTTCATCCAATAAGCCCCGTTTGAACACCAATGAAGAAATATGGCTTTCACCAGTAGCCCTAAAACTTACGATTACTTTTTTTTGCCCGGCACCTGCGCCACCCTGGTCCGGATCTTCCACTATGGAAGGATTAAACAGGGCTGCCGCTTCGATGGAATATTCCATTGTAAAATAGGCCCCAATCAGCAATTTTTTTTCGGATATAGCATGTTGCTCATTAAGTGGCAATAGATCTTTGACTAAAGCAAAATGTTTCAGAAAGATATCGTAGATGTTCCTGTAACGGTTAGAGAACTCTTTAAAAATATTACTTAATACGATTTCCGCATCCTTATCATCCATCTGCATTACCTTATTGATGATCAGGAGTGAACGTTCATTACCTGTATTAAAAAACCTTGCGATCACTTTCTTATAATCCGGGTGGATCCTTATGTTGGTCCTGTTAACAGGTATTGCCATTTGTGTAATTTTGGTTAGCTGTTGAAGGTAAGTTAATAATATCTTTTGAAGGGTTTTAATTCCGCGCAAACACATAAGTTCTCCGGGCGGCCGTTAGGCGACCGAACCCGCACCAGAAGCCATTGCTACTGTTCCTAGAGTACTTGTAACCCATTCAGTCAAGTATACAGTTATACCGGCATTTAGCATATCATCTGTATCATTAACTACAGTCAAATTCTTCAGAGGTAAATTTGTAAAGTGAAATAAGGAAGAAAGAGAAAATAAGAATTGTCCGACTAAAAAAATAACCCCTTGAATTTCAAGAGGTTATTTCCTAGTCTGTGATCCCGCTGGGATCAGAATATGATCACAGAAACCACTACTGTATTATATTTCAAAAAACCAGTTCAAAAAGGTAACCGAATTGGTAACCGGATAAATTGACTGACTTTATTGGAATTTATAAGAGCTTTAATGCGGTGCAAATATACAAGATAAAAGCATAAATAACAACAAATTGATTCAAAAATTATTGAAGCGAAATAATAATCAGGAGCCATGCTTTTACCAATTAGTGCACATTATAGTGACCATTACATTTAGTTTATTTTGAACTGAATTAGGCTTGTTAATACTCTATCTATACTTTATCTTGGCTTTATCCATGCTACACTCCTATTCTATCCTGGCATTTACCGGGTTAGGAATTGGCGGACCCTTTCTTCGTTCAGGTTTGTGTGTTCGCAAAATTCGTAGATGGTGATAAGGTCGCCGGGCTTTTTGTTGTAACGGCGGCGGATCTGGGCAATGATCTTTCGGGCAGTGCGCTCCTTCCTGCCTGTTATATTGCTGATGTCTTTGGCATAGATGACTATGCGAGTTGGTACAATTTCCTGCATAATGCTGCAATAGCGGTACCGCTACTTTGGGCTTCTAATATGGTGTAATAATCTTGTGGTGAGGAACTTAAAATTAATCATTATTTATCATTTCTTGTTGGGCTTGCAATTGCTTCCTCCCTGCCTGGCAAGACTTTTTAAAAACTTTATCCTATGGCTAAACAAATGGGTATCATCAAACTCCAGGGAACGATTGGTGATATCACTTTTTACAAATCCCAGGACGGTTACCTGGCTCGCGAGAAAGGCGGCGTAGACGGTGACCGCATTGCAACCGATTCTGCCTTTGAAAGAACCCGGGAAAACGGAGCTGAATTCGGTAGGGCCGGTAAGGCTGCCAAACTCCTCCGGAATTCCATCCAGGGCTTACTGCAAAACGTGGCTGATAGCAGGCTGGCCAGCCGTCTGACTACTGAAATGGTCAAAGTGGTGAAGGCGGATGACACCAGTACACGCGGTATGCGAAATGTGCTGGATGGTGAATTAGAGCTGTTACAGGGCTTTGAATTCAACATCAATGGGAAGTTAACTACAGCTCTTTATGCGCCTTATGATGCTGTTATCAACAGGGCTACAGGTCAGTTTACCGTATCGGTAGCACCTTTCATTCCTGCTCATATGATTGCAGCTCCCGTAGGTGCCACGCATTTCAGGATTAATTCCGGGGCAGCCGAAGTTGACTTTGAAGGAGGCAAGTTTGTAGTGGACACCAAGCAAACTGCTATTCTGCCGCTGGACAACATGCCAACAGCAGCCCTCAGCCTGGAATCTACACTTACTGCAGCGAGTGTGCATCCGTTGTTCCAGGTGCTGGGCATTGAATTCCTGCAACAGGTGAATGGTGAATATTATCCACTGAAGAATGGCGCCTACAATGCCCTGGCTTTGATCAAAGTTGAGGGTGTATAAGATATCATCCTGTGAAACACCATGGAAACCGGAGAGAGGCATGGCAAGCGCTCTGGTTTCCTTTTTCTAAATCCATTTTCCTTACTTCTTAATTCAGAGTTATGAAACAAATCATGAGCAGGATCCAGGCCCCTACTCCACCCTTCTTTGTAAAGCTGCGGAACATTGGTTTGGCACTTACAGCGGTAAGCATTGCCCTGACCACTTCACCATTGGCCCTGCCGTTAGTGGTGGTCAAAATAGCCGGATACCTGGCCATTGCCGGATCTGTGGCTTCTGCGGTGAGTCAGGCAGCTGTTGAAGGAGAATAAAGTTATGGAGCACGTGTTCGACAATACCACTAAGGCAGGCACAGCAGCAGGTACGATGCTTACCATCCTGGTGAACATCAGTAGCGAGGATCTGCTTAAGACCGCAGTCCTGGCGGCTGTGGGTGCGGCCGTGAGTTTTGTGGTAACTTTAGTGTTGAAAGCAGTGGTTAGGTATTTCCATAAATGAATGTTCTCTATAAGTAGTGGTGACTTTAGAGAAAATAAGAAGGGCCGGTTGGCCCTTTCTTCATTTCAGTATTCTTTAGGTAGCATCAGCGTACCATTAACCAGCCAAAGGGTGGCGAGATCGTAAGTAAAATCACTGTAAAGAATGTACTGATAGGCAATGCGGTTGTGGCTTCCATCGGTAGCAACGATCGTAAACCGGTTTTCATTGATCCGTTTTAGTTCCCACACCTGGAAGCGGTGATTTTTTATCTGTCTTTTATACTGGTGAGAGATGATCACATCAATGAACCAATAGGCGGAGCAGGTATCTACCAGGTGTTTTACTCCTGATGTTAAAAAGATCCTGGAAGGTTGATTATAGAAGAAGCGTTCTGAGCCATTGCTGTAGCCGAAGTGGTCGTTTGCGTTAGTCATGACATTTACATTTGTAGGTTTTAAAAAGTCATTTTCCCAAAAGAAAAAAGGGAAAAAAAGAAAGCCCCGGAGAAGCAAGGGCAATGCTGCAGACCAAATTTTTTGGCTATAAAAGAGAGCTGTTAGAATCTTCGAGAGAAATGTAGGAACGCCGCAGCGCAGGCATCTGTGTTTATGGCCTTAAAAAATTTGGTAGCAGCTAAAAGCCTGATGTAGCAAGGCTTGCCCTTGCTACCTTGTTTTGCTTTTTTTCTTTTTCTTTTGGGAAGGACAGACAGCAAGAAAAATGCTCTTGGGAAACGAGGAATGCAATTGCGTATTCTTGTGTTCAGATTAGCACTATGGATGGCTCATTCAGATGGGGCAACAAAGAATGCAAAATAGAAAAGCATTGAAAGACATTGATTAGCATGAAGTTATATAGATTTTTAAAAAATCTCATGACAGGATGAGCTTGATTCGTAAATTAGTAGTGTAAGCAGCAATGAGTGAGAGTCCCCGAAATGAGAAAGTGTAAATCATACGTTTTTACAATGTTTGCTTATAAATGGGGCTTCGATTGCAGCTAGCAGTTTTCTAGATTTGTTATGGCAACTCAGGTTTTAAGAATATCATTGTCATTAAAATCCAGAACTAGCCTACGAGTTAAATATAGATTGTTAATGAACGAAGAAGAAATAAGAGGTAAGCTATTATTACCCTTTTTAAATGACCTTGGTTTTGATGTTTCCGAGATTTCGTTAGAAAAGTCATTCTCGATTAAACTTGGAAAGTCTAGACATACTATTAATGGAAGATCAGATATTTTATGTAAAAGAAATGGGAACAATCTCTTCATTGTTGAATTAAAAAATGATTCAATTTCCATTGAACAAGAAGACATCGAGCAAGGAATCTCATATGCAAGACTACTTACCGACAATATTGCTCCATTTACTATTATTACAAACGGAAAAACAACAAGGATTTTCGATTCAATCTCTCGAAAAGAATTAACTGGAACCAAGATTTCTGACCAGTCAAGCTATTGGCAAAATGATTGTACACTATCCACAGATATTGATCTACGAATAAGATATGAAGCTCTAAAGAAATTTGTTTCATTTTCATCAGAAAACTTAAAGAAATTTTGCGAAGATCAAGTTCGGGATAGAATGGGTCCGATAATAGGCAATATCAATGAACCTTATGCAAAATTTGTAAAAGAACTTCATGTTCAAAGACAAGGCTTACAAAATGCATTTAATACTTTTACCAGTTCAGAAGCTTCAGTATTTGGAATAGTTGGATCGGCAGGGGTTGGCAAAACAAATGCAATGTGCTCATTGGCTCTTCAACAATTAGAAAATGAATTTGTTTTTTTCTATAATGCAGCTATAATCAACAAATCTCCTTTACAGCATATCGCTCAAGATTTAAATGTTGTTTTTTCCAGCAAAAGTGAAAGTAATAGCGTTTTAAAAAAGCTTGATGAATTAGGTAGTTTTCTTAATAGAAATATTCTAATCTTCATCGATGCAATAGATGAAAGTAGAGATTCTCATTTAGCCATTGAATTAAGCGAAATAGCTCTTTCGATAAGAACTATGAGGAGAGTCAAGATATGCATTAGCTGTAAAGCAAATATTTGGAACAATATCTTAAAGAAAAACGGCACTCCCACTCATTTATTTGAGGAGCTAAGTAGATTTCATGAAAAGATCTCTAGCGCTGACAATTGCCCAGGTTTTCTATTAGAAGATTTCAGTGATGAAGAGATCAACTCAATATTACCATTATACAAAGAGGCTTTTGGTTTTCAAGGCCAAATTTCAAAGTCAATATCGGAAGCGCTAAGAAATGGCTTCTTCTTAAGAATATTCAGTGAAGTGTATAGTCAAAGAGAGGTTCCTCAAGAAATAAATGATAAAGACTTAATTAAAAGATATCTCAAACAATCCCTTGAAAAGACTGACATAGGATTTCAAGTTGGTTTGCGGATTCTGTCAAAAATCGGAGAGATTTTAATAAATCAAAAATACGCCTCCTGGGAAACTTTCCATGACGAAGGAATGGAAGTGGAAAGCTTAATAGAAAAATTAGAGTTTTCCATAGATGAAACTATACCTGAAGATTTATTCGCAAGAAACATACTTATTAGGTCTAATAAAAATGATTCATACAATATATCATTCTACTATTCTAAAATCCGTGATTATATCATCTGTTTTCATTCTTATAAACTTTATAAACTTAGTGAAGATGAATTTTATGACACACTCGAGAGATTCTATGAAAATTACATCGGGCAAAGTGCAATCTCTTTCTATCTAGAAAACGCAAGTGATGGACACAAGAGAACATTAATCAAATTCAAGAGGGATAAATCGTTAAAATATGTGAATAGCTATAATTCTTATCTGGAACAGCATTTCAAAAGTTTTAAGGAAAAATTCGATCCCCAAACCAAAGGTGATATAGGAATATTCTTGCCAGAAGATTTATTGCAGAAAGACGGTTACGCACTTTTCCCTTTAGACTCTAATTCGACGAATAAAGTTCAATTTGCAAAATTGGGAAACATATTTTCAAATTTAGATAATGATCTTTTTTTTGAAAAAGGTGTAAACACAGTTTACGGAAGTAACCTATCATTATTGATCGAAGATCAAAGCAAAACTGTTCAGAAAAACATATTTAAACAGCTTAAAGAAATAATTGAAAAAGGCAGACTAAGTGTATATAATTCCGATATTCTTTTGTTGGAACAAGTTTCGACCATTCTTTATTATTATTTCAAAGAACTCGGATATAGCTTTACAATAAAGGATTATTACCTGCCAAGATTTAACTTAATCTATCCAATCGATTTAAAGAATCTAAGAGACCAACTGTATAAATTCTGTGTTAGTGAATATTACAAAAGGCAGTATCATTTAGATCCAAAAGTAAAAGCTGATAAGATTGATGCAGCTTTAAGAGGAAATTTTGATGTTCCGAGATTAAATATCATAGGAGATTTCCCTCCGATGGAGGAACTATTTAAACTTGTAGAGATCCTATTAAGTAAAGGCTATAGCGAACTTGCAGAACATCACTTGCCTTGCCCAGATATATCGATTAGTGAAACAAAAGCATTTTGCGAAAGAGAAAGAAACCTAGATATACCGCAAATTCGAACACGGCAATTTAGTAAAGGACAAGCTAAATTATACATAGAAACCTTTTTGAAGCATTTAGATTCTTGTTACAAAGAATTTGTTGAATATTGTTTTCCAACCTTTAAAGACAGGTTTCCATTTTTTATGACAATTCCACATGAGTACTTTTTTTACATGAAGGATGAAGATGTTCGTAAGTGGGGGATGTTAGGTTATCGCTCCTCTAAAGATGGAGAAGTGAAAATAAATTTTAAGAAATTAACTCAAACAGATGAACCCTTTACAAGAGGAGAAACAAACGTTTTGAGAGGATTCTCGCTTGACCAAATTCTTCATAATGATTACTATAATTTAATCAAAACAATAGACAAGATAAACACTCCCAAAGTTGACGAGTTTTGTGTTTTAAGGAATTGGGTTTATAGTTTTCTTAAATCGGATATGGAAACACTTTTTAAAGAAAATAAAGAATAAATTTCCGTTCCTAAGGTCTTTATTCTCTAATTGTTATAATTGTTTTCTTAGAGGTTGCCATATACTTACCTCGTGCTATTGCTGGCGGCACTTAGCTATAATGCAAAAGTTTTTAAGGAGTGGTATTACCAATCGCAGAGGTAGCAATCACAACGCAAGCTTGCACACGACAGACCCTACTGCGATACGATTATTTTCTCAAAGAGGCACTTTTAGTTACACATTTAAGTTAGCGTAATCACAGATAAAGTGAATGCTGATAAACGAGTAGACAGCCCTGAAACTTGTGGGTAGTAGGGAGCGCCTCGCACACCACTGTACGTACGGGCCTCGTATAAAGCGGTTCATTAAGTGCAGGAGCCACTTTAAAGTAATATTCCGAAAGGCTACATATTCTCTTTTCCTCAATCCTACTCACTTAGGCGGAAATCTCCGATTCAAATGCCGTAATAAGGTTTTTCTCTTTAATGAAGCCCGGGGCGTGCCGAATACTTGCGGCACTTAGGGGGCGAGCCGTTAAAGCCGCTGGAGGAAGCCCGTTGTGCGGAGGGATTTGCAGCATGGCAGGGCTGAACGGAAGCGGCTGCGAGCGCTGCCGGCTGGGGCGCACAGGTAATGACCGTCAGGGAATGATGGGCGCACAGAGACGGGGCGGAACGTGGCATGTTTGTGTTTTGGATATGTGGTGTGGAAACATAAGGTAGGGTACTGCGCCAGTGAAGCCCAGGAACGCAGCCGGCAGCAGCGCAGGCGAGCACAAATGTGGGCAGCGGGTGGACTGAACCCTGCTGAAGTGAATGACCGACGGAGGGGAGCGGAATGGAACCCAGTGAGCCTTTGTGCTGATTGCTTTGCGGAAAGGTATGTGCAGGCCTTGGGGTATTGCTTGTGTGTTAAGGTTTGGAGCGTTGCATTTGTGTTTTGGTAAGGACTGCCATGCCTTGGAGCAAAATGTAGGGGGCGAACGGGTGGAATGGAGCGGAACGCAGGAGGGAATGAACGAAGATGGGTGAAGGACACAGGAGCTGCCCGAACGAAGGCAGAGGGAGCTGCAAACAGCATGACAAACTGCGGAGCGATAGCGGAGCACCCAGAGGGCCTTGCAGCGGCGCCAATACCATACAAGAGACGTATAGACCTTATTGGCGCTGCTGCAAGGGTTTGGCACGCCTGCTTGCCGACCCTGCCTGAGAGAGACCTTTTTACCTGGAACAGCCGACGACAGGAGGATGAGGGCACGCAAGTCGAATATTAGAGGCTTACAAGCAAGATCAAGAGGAAGCGCTGGTAAGCCCCGCCAGGACCGGGCTAGTGGTGCTGCGTATTGTGGGTGCAGTGAGATGCTGCACCTGCTGCCCGGCTTGGCGGGGCTGTGCGGGGTACGATTGATATATACTGCGGTTGTTCGAAATAGAGAGTGAATGAAGCGTTGGCAGAAAGCAGCTTTGTGATGAACGAATGAGCATAGTGAAAGAGAGAATGAACAAGGCTGCTGTGCGGAGGGAAAAGAAGCGAGGTTTTGTGTCAGGAGTGAGTTGGCAGAAAACTTTATGGCTGCTTTGTGGATCTTGTGCGGTTAGAGCAGTGATAAAGTTTTTGTGTGCGGTGGGTAGATCAAAAGACTCTAAATTCAGGAACTGCTAAATAGAATTACAGAAAGTTGAACGGAGCGTCGCAACAGAAGATCAACTGAACTTACTTGTGTTGGGTTCATCCTAATAATCAATACACTATTTCTTTAATACCATACCTTGTTTTAAGTCCTCCCATTTATAGGATAAGGTAAACTAGGAAAAATGGATTTTATTAGTATTATTTACATCTGATGATGCAACTATATTTTTTCTGATGCTGCTTTATGCATATAAAGCCTAGTAATAAGGCTGATACAGTTTATTTATTTAGGGAAACTTTTAGAATATAAAATTGTTCTTTCATTCTGAGGTAAGTTTGAAAAAAAATTATAGCAGTTTGATTCTATTATATATTAATGAATAAAGCTGCCTCAGATTATTCCTGATGAAACAATCTCAATCCTCTCTCCGAACGTTGATGTTTGTTGGTACCGGCTCTGATGTAGGGAAAAGCATCATTACAGCCTGATTTTGCAGGGGCGACTTATATAAATGTTTCAACATCAAATATGCGAACTGTTTGTACCTTTAAGGCGAACACATATAACCTATAATAACATGTATAAGAATAGCGAGGGTTGGGAATAATCGATTTACAGGTCTTCCGGGGCGAAATAGCACCCTGCGACCATGTAGTTCAGATTTATGAGAATGGCAAGATATTCTTAGACTCTTTAGAAGGATTTATCGGCTCTGGTTTTATTGCAGGTGATAGCATTATCATTATTGCAACAAAAGAACATCTTACAGCTTTGGAAGTACGAATTAAAAAACAAGGCTTCAACCTTGATTCTTTATCCCTTACTAACCGATACATTGGATTAGATGCAGAAGACACACTTTCCAAGTTTATGGTAAATGGCTGTCCTACAAGAGCAGCCATTTTATTACCATTGAGTTTAACTTTAATTAGCCACAAGACCACTGGTGCCTATTGGCAAACCTCCTTCTTCTTCAATCAGTTTTAAACTGCCATCGTTATGTACCGAAAATCCCTGAATAGTATGGCTCCCGGAAGTTAATATGTATAGGAAATTTGAATGGGAGCTCAAAGCTGCATCTATAGGCCCTTTGCCTGTTTGAGCAGTCATGCCATCGCTATTCAGCAACTCAGCATCGCCAGTTTGGCTGATGCTATAACCGCTAATGGTGTTGCTTCCAGCGTTGGTAACATAAGCATATTTTTGGTTACCAGTCAATACCGCCCAGCAGGCTGCGGTTTCTGTAGTGGATTCAGGTCCGTCTATCAAACTTAGATTTGCGTTGCCATCTACATGATATACTGATAAAGCGCTGGCATCGGGAACACTGCCTGCTGCTTCAGATACAAAAATCTTTCCTTCCTGGCCTACAGCAAATCCAAAAGGAGTGGGAGCTGCTGAGGCAAAGTTATGCACAGCTATTGGTTCACCGGATGAATTCAATTCCCAGCTACGGATATTATTAGTTGCTTTTTCGGTTACAATTAAAGCAGTACCGTTATGGGAAAATGAAATTTGTGCAGGGTCGGCTGCATTACTGCTCAAAGGCTTGATGGAGTTAGATATAGGTGATAAGGTGCCATTTGAATGAAGATAGAACCCTGCGATATTGCCATCACCTCCTGCATTCAATACATATACCCAGTACCCAAAATTGGTTATGCTGATGGGTTTAGTTCCACCGGAGGCTATCAAGTCGGTTACAGTAAGACTCTTATCATAAACTTTAAGCACAGAAATATCATTACTGCCTGAGTTTACGGCAAAAAGCCACTTGTGATTTTCGCTAAGGAACAAAGCCCCTTGGCTGCCCAATCCACTACCAGTTCCTTGGCCTCCTGTCGGTGTTGTACCGGTAAGTGATAGTAAGCCGCTGGCGTTTCGTTTGTACTGAATAATACTGTTCCCTTTAACTTGATTGTTTAGTGTATAGACATTACCGTTATTAAATAAATCGTCAAATTCATCCTTACCATCTTTATGACATGACGAAAGAAGTGTGGCAACAGCAAGCACAGCAACAATTGCTCTGGTGTTTTTCATACTACAGGTTTTAAAGATTAAAAAAGATAGGCAGCTAAGGATGTGGCACAGTATAGAGCAGTATAGATAGGGTAAGCGAATATTGTTCAGTGAAGGTGCAACCTTGTACAATGTTGCAAAATTAATTTTTCTATTTCAGTTGCCAGTCGGCTTTGTCGCATTTATTAAAATAGAAACAATAAAGGAAATTACTGAGCATGAATTTATGCTGCTCATGAGCATAAAGATTGGTATGTAGTTTTCAATGGAATTGGAGCTGTTGTTTCTTTTTCATGTCGTGATGAATGTGGTAAACATCAAACAGAACATTGCCAGGAATGTGCAAGAGCTTGCAGGAGCTGTATGGAAGAGTGCAGCAGGATGGCAGCCTAGTAAATAGACTTCCAATATCCTTTTTTTTAAGGTGAACACTTGACGTTTAAAAGAATAACGTCTAAGTGAAGTATGACGGGTTCATATCTTCGTTCCGCCAGTGACAGTTCTTTTGAAAGCTGCTGATTCAAATGGCGGAATGGGGATATGAATTCTAATCAACTTCTAATTCTGAAAACAGTAAAGTGGCACAATCACAGCACTGATAAATAAATAGTGAGAAGATGGCACAACAAGCTGCAGAAGAAATCAGTAATATCATTTGTAATAAAGTTATTCCAGAGTTTGAAGGGTTAAAGACTACAACTGAATTATCTGCGCTTTGGAGACAAGGTTCATGTCCTGGACTGACAGAGCGCCAGCGGAAAGAATACCTCTAGTTATTAGCAGAGCAAAGTACTTAGATTCAGAACAGGGCATATAACAATAATATTTGTGAAACGGCTACTCCTGTATTAACTTTCAGCCATAAATTAATAATCAATGGCATGGGTACAATGAAACGGTAGTAACCCAGACTTCAGCCGTTTCACAAATACTGGTGATCGTTAGGCAACATTTGAGAACGAAAGCGCAGATATGCAAGAATAATTTCATGATTGTAAAATTGTATTGTGAAAAATCCTTAAGCCATGTACGATGTCATAGTTATTGGTGCCCGCTGTGCCGGTTCACCAACTGCGATGCTGCTTGCACGCAAGGGTTACAAGGTGCTCTTAGTAGACAAAGTTGCATTTCCGAGTGACACTATCTCAACCCATATCATCTGGCCGCCGGGAGCATCACGGCTGAAGCACTGGGGACTGCTGGACACTATACTGTCATCAAACTGCCCGAAAATAAGCAAAGTGACCCTAGACCTTGGTCCATTTGCTTTAACGGGCTCACCCCTTTTCTCTGAAGTTGTGGAGGTGATTGCACCGAGGCGTACTGTGCTCGATAAAATTTTGGCAGATGCAGCAGTAAATGCCGGCGCAGAACTGCGTGAAAACTGTGTGGTAGAGGAAATTATAATGGATGAAAATCGGGTTACGGGCATTCGCTGCCGCAACAAGGGCGGCTCATTAGTCAGGGAGAATGCGCGGATGGTAATTGGTGCAGACGGTAAAAATTCAATTGTGGCACGGACAGTGGACGCACAGGAGTACAATAGCCGACAGCCACTGACATGCTGGTATTATACTTACTGGAGCGGCATGCCGGTGGAAGATATTGTGTTATACTCTGTGCCGAACCGGGCTATCGGTGCCATTCCAACGAATGATGGCCTTACCTGCCTTCCTGTGGCATGGCCTGCAAATGAATTTCACGATTACCGCAGTGACATTGAAGGCAACTACATGAAGACACTAGAACTTAATAAAAGTCTTGCCGAACTGGTACGCCAGGGTAAAAGGGAGGAGCGTTTTTTTGGCATGGCTGACTTGCGCAACTTCTTTCGTAAATCATCAGGTCCTGGTTGGGCGCTTGTGGGTGATGCAGGCTATCACAAAGACCCTATAACAGCACAAGGCATCAGCGATGCGATCCATGCAGCCGAAATGCTCACTGATGCACTGGATGCAGGGTTTTCAGGAAAGGAAACGTTGGAGAAAGCGCTGGAGCATTACGAACTGACTCGTGATGAAGAGGTAATGCCTATGTATGAATTTACCTGCGATTGGGCAACACTCCAGCCGCCGCCACCTGATATGGAATATCTTTTTACTGCCTTGCGGGAAAACCAGGTAGAAACTAATCGTTTTATTGGAACTCTCGCTGGAACAGTACCCATTCCTGAATTTTTTTCGCCTGAAAACATACAGCGAATAACCGGTACGATGGAAACCGGAAGCAATATTACTTAACATTGATCCTAAACTGATGATAAACGTTGCCTAATCGAGTTGACGACCCTGCCACTTGTAGGTAGCAGGGAGAGCCTCTCACACGACTGTACGCAGGAAGATGATGTTAAAATGATGGCAAGATGCATTCAATTGGATATGGAATGCGCTGCTATCTGCTATCATCAGCGCAGCTCATGAGCTTAGGAAGCAGTAAGGCACAGGAGATTTGTCGTATTTGTGCAGATATATGCCAGGCATGTGGTGATGAATGTGGCAAACATCAAACAGAACATTGCCAGGAATGTGCAAGAGCCTGCAGTAGCTGTATGGAAGAGTGCAGCAGGATGGCAGCCTAATAAATAGATGTCCAATATCCTTTTGTTTTATGGTGAGCACTTGATGTTTACTTAAAAAGTGAACATCTAAGTGAAGTTTGACGGTTTCATATCTTCGTTCCGTCTGTGACAGTTTCTTCTACGAATGCAGATTCAACAGGCGGAATGGGGATATGAATTCTAATCTACTTCTAATTTGTAAAACCGCACAATGGCATAATCACTGTGCTGATAAATAATTCCACATTTGATACACCCAACTAGCATATGCAAGAAATGTTTAGGAGGTTTGACATACGTACTGAGATCATACTTGCGATTATGCCTGTATCAATGATTATAGCAGTGTTGATCTTACTGGAAACCTTTAGTAAGCAGCTGTTGCTATTTTCTTCTCTTGTTTCCAGCGCGGTTCTCATCTGCCTGGATCCCAGACACCCTACGAACTCTTTCTATTGCCCAAATGTCGGCTGCTGTTATTGGCTATCTGATGTATCTTTTACTGGGACCAGGTTATTTAACAGCTGACACTTCCATGATCATTGCTATTGCTGTAATGATTGGTGCTAAAGCTATGCATCCTCCTGCCGTTTCCTCTGCCATGATCTTTGCTTTTCAATACACAAAACCTAATACTCTAATGCTGTTTATTTCAGCGGTTGTACTGATAGTGATTCTGATAGGACTACAAAGGGCGTCACACTGGCTGATCAGGTAAAGTGAACGAGATTTTCAAAGAAGAAAGAAAAAATTGGCTGAAATAACCACAAAATGCGTGAAGTGATCTGTAATATAGTGGTAGGCATTATAGTACTAGCTACGATTTTAATAAAGATATTTTTAACTGAAGATCCTTATAGTTGGGGAAAGATTATTATTTGTTAAGCAGCTTCGCAAGTATGAATAAGGTGATTTTAAAAATTTTAATTTGACAACGAATTCAAGTTCAGTTATTTATTGGTATTTTTCACTGTTGCAAAACAAACATAAACAAATTATACCTCTAAACATTATCGAATACTGTGAAAGAAATTATCACTGCTATAAAGAATTTTTTCAAACATCGTTTTAATCTTGATGAAGATAAAGCGGATGAACGGCAAATTGTGGAAATTATCAAGCGTGACGTGCAATTCAAGGGCACAAATCTTTGGACATTGATTTTTGCCATATTCATTGCATCCATTGGATTGAATGTAAATTCCACTGCTGTTATTATTGGCGCGATGCTCATATCACCTTTGATGGGGCCTATAATGGGCATTGGACTTGGCATTGGTATTAATGATTTTGATTTGTTAAAGCAGGGGATTAAGAATTTATTGGTTGCGGCAAGTATTAGTGTGATTGCATCAAGCCTGTATTTCATCATAACGCCATTACATGTTGCGAAATCAGAATTATTAGCCAGGACCACACCTACTATCTGGGACGTTTTCATTGCCTTTTTTGGCGGTTTAGCAGGTATTGTAGCAGGAACAAGACGGGAGAAAAGTAATGTGATCCCAGGTGTAGCTATAGCCACAGCTTTAATGCCGCCTTTATGTACGGCTGGTTTTGGATTGGCTACAGGACAATGGTTTTATTTTTTAGGCGCTTTTTACCTGTTTTTTATCAATTGTCTTTTTATATGCCTGGCCACATTTTTAATTGTCCGCTACTTAAAATTTCATAAAAAGGAATTTGCCACTTTATCACAACAAAAAAGAGTAATCCGCTCTATTTGGTTTATCGTTATCCTGACTATTTTGCCAAGTATTTACCTGGCCTGGCGAATAGTGCAAAGAACCATATTTGAAGAAAACGCCAAGAGCTTTGTTCAAAATGAATTTAGTTTTCCGCAAACACAGGTAGTGGATAGGAATTTTAAATTTCAACCCAAGGCATCTTCTATTGAACTATTGCTGATCGGGCAAAGATTACCGGAAAATAAAATTGATTCGCTCCGAAAACGGATGCACATTTATAATTTGGATAGAACAAATCTTGTGATACGTCAGGGACTGGATGCAAAACAGGAAATAGATCTGGCACAAATAAAAGCAAGTGTATTGGAAGATGTTTTTAGTAATAGGAAATTGGGAGACACCACGTCCAGTTTTAGTAATAAGCTGGAAATGCCTTTGCCAGACCTGAAAACTGAAATTAAGTCACTCTATCCGGACATGAAGGATTTTAGCTTATCGCAATCTGTTGTACAGAGATTGGATACAGTTCACTTTGACACAGTCACCTTATTCGTAGGTAATTTTGACAGGTATTTTTCAGCCAGGGAAAGAACAAGGCTCAGGACATGGTTGAAAGAACGCGTTAAAACAGATTCAATAAAACTGATCATTGAATAAATAACGGGATTATGATAAATCCCTTTTCGACTTGAAAACGAGTTTGGTTGGTGAATTATTTATGATCAACGAGCCTAACCTGCTGTTAAATCCTATGATAGGAGAAGACATCACAAAAGACTATCATTTACCTGTTCAACGACCGTATTATTTGTATTTAAGTATGACTTATTTCCAACGGTTGCGAAATATTGTCCTTCCAGCTTTTTATCAGTTGAAGAAACAATAATTCCTTTATTGTTGACGATCAATATAGTCTTAAAGTTTTTTTCCTTCACCATGTCATTAGCATATAAATGTACCTGGTTCATGTTTCCATTCATCATCTCGGTGCGTACAGCCCAAACGTAGGGTTTTGCTATCAATTGCAAATAGTGTTTAACTGAGTTGGCAAGCAAGGTTTTCGTTTGTTCTATTAATTGCTGTTGCTGGACTGCATGCTGCTTCTTTAGTGAATTGATCTGATACCAAACCGCCATTAAGCTGGGAAGATAATGCATTGTTATGGAGGTGTCCTTTAGATAGCTTTCTAATGTCACCCCTTCGGGGCTTTTGAGTAGTGGAGGGGGATTGGTGGTACTATATTAATGCCGTCCCTTCGGGACTTTCAGTCTTTATGGCTGTAAAGGCCCTTGAATATTGACCTTGTGTTCAGTGGAAATAAATTGTGCCTGCGATCACCCAGGCCCGTGTGCTTTTCCCGCTCTCCGCTGCTGTGGCTATCCGGGCAAAGCCCCACAAAGTGGTTCAGGGCATCAAAGCTCTTGAAGCGATGCAGGTCGCCCACTTCCACTAAAAGAGGTCATGGGCTGAAAAGTCAGTTTTATTTTGTACCTTCCCCGAAGGGTTTCCTTTAGGAGCAGAAGTAAGTTGATTGGTTTTCATTTTTATGCATTTTATGTACAACAAGTTACTTCTTTGCAGCGCCATTTTAATCGGTGACTACTGCCTTGAGGGAACCCCCTTTTACATATAGACTTGGTATAATAATGTTCCATATCATTATTCAAGTTTTCAAATCTTAAGTTACAAACAACGTGCTATTCTGTTAATAATGACTGGTTGTCAACACTACCTGTCCTCCAGGGTATTGAATTTTGGCTTCATCTTCTGCGGTAATAAAGAAGCGGTTAGGTTTAAATGATGTAACAGTATTTAAGGTTGCCTTCAGGGTTTTAGTAAGAAAGCCACTGGAGCTTTTTAGCTGTCCTATATTCTTAATTCCATTCCGCTCTGTTTCTATCCAAACAACATATGTGCTTTTGGGCGGGAGGAGTTTTTCGGGTTCAGCTAAGTTGATGGCACTTACTTTAATGGAATAATTCTTATTCCGGTCCTTTTTAACCTTTACTGAACCTTCAGCTGCAGGCACTACGACAGATGACGAAAAGTTTAATTTTCTGGAACAGGAGTTTAATAGTAACATAAGACTTCCTGCTAATAATATATTTATAAAAATGCTTTGCGAGAAGCTGATTGATTTACTTTGCATAAAAGAAAACTTTTATTTTAAAAACTTAGATTATTGAAATAGATGTTGCGCCATTTTACTGTCATGCCCGTAAATATCCTCTCTAAAGTTTATAACACCTGTCGGGGTTACCCAGCAAGTAAAGTAGGTTATGAAAACTGGTACTGGCTGATCAAGAGTGAGCCATCTTTCTGTTTTATTGTTCATTATAGCTTTCAATTGTTCGGGCGTCCATTGAGAATAGCTTTGTAACAAATAATTTGCAAGAAGCATTGGTTTTTGCAATCGAATGCAGCCATGGCTAAAAGCTCTTTTCTGCCTACTAAATAAAGTTTTGGCAGGCGTATCATGAAAGTAGATGTTGTATTGGTTAGGAAATATAAATTTCACATTACCGAGTGCATTGCCTGGACCGGGTTTTTGCCGTACTACAGGCAGCCCATCTTTATAGCCGGTAATTTCCATGTTATTCCGACTTAGATAGTTGGCATTTCGCTGGATTGCAGGCATCATTTCTTTCCGTACGATACTGCGAGGCACATTCCAGTATGGATTAAAAACTACATACTTCAACTGGTCGGAAAAAATAACAGTTTTGTTTGCTGCCTTTCCTACCACAATGTTCATACTGATTACTTTTCTTCCACCTTCATATACATGTAATTTGTATTCGGGAATATTGGCGACTATGTAATTCTGAGGTTGTTCAGGCATCCAGCGCATCCTTTCCAGATTTACCAGCATTTGCTTTAACCGCTCCCCTACTGATACATTTAGCTCTTTGATAAAAGCGGCATCAATGATCCCATTATCTTTCATTCCATAACTTACCTTTATTCTTTTCACTGCATCCTCTAATGAGTCTGTATATAAGAAAGAAGAATCTGCAGAAGGGAAATCACCGGAAGTTCTCAGGCGCCGCTTTATTTGTCCTATAACCTTATGTTTATCTCCTTTTTTCCATTTATAACTGGAAGTTTGTATGGTAGGCCAACCACCGTTTTTTTCTATGGAATAATATTGAAATAAGGCATCATATAACCGGTGAAAAGATGGATTTAAAGGCTTCCACTCCTTTATATTGTTTTTCTTTACGAACAAGGAATCGAGTAATACTACGGCATCCAGTTTTCTTCTGGGTATATACCATTTCATTTGCTCGGGATGCAGTTTTCCTTTATAGGCAACCTGAACATATCGGAAAAAAACTTGTGTTAGTCTTAATTCTAATAATGCTTGTTGCTCCGGATCTAATGGGTATAAAGTATCTTCATTAAGCAATTGATCCATCTTGTAGTAAAGGGACCGGTTGTAAATTGAACTGTCCACATTACTAATCATATCAACGTATAAATTCCAGAAGACATCCGCCTGCTCTGTTAACCCATCTTCATGAAACCAGGCATATTGAAAATTTCGTATGTTGTAAAAATTAGTGATATCATTAGCAACTGAATCAGAACTTACTTCGGATTTGATGAAGGATGCTACAAAATTACTATCCAAAAAAAGTTGAGAATAAGCATCCTGTGGCTTTATTGTTGTATCTCTTGGCACGACTGGCAATGATGCTTTCAGTTGCTTTCCCTGACAATTCATTTGTGTAAGGAAACCAACAACGATCATAACCCAAACGCACACCTTCAGGCACCAATCGCTTTTTATTAACATCTGGCCATATATGCAATTTTTAGCCATTCAGAATCTCCTTTATTCTTTTTTTGAACCCAACACTTACTGACTCATGTGTGTGTAATGAATAAAGCTGTTTTTGCTTTAGCCAGAACTACATTTGCCAGGCTTTCTTTAAAAAAGCGAGATAAAGAACTGCGCCCAAATGCCCCCATGACCACTATTGCATCCTGGTTCAAACTGATAAAAAGCGGCAATTCTTCTTTGACATCGCCTTTTAAAACATTAATATGGGCATCAGGGAATTGCAGGCTGAGCCATTCCTGAACCTGTTCTTTATATTCTATTTCCCTAATATTTTGAGGCAGGACGGAGACCAAGTAAACAGGCAGATGGTGCCAGGAAGTAAATAGATAGGCAAACTGCCTCATAGCATGGATACTGGAAGAATGCCCATCATAAGCAATAATTATTTTATCAAAAATTCCGACTTCCTTTGATAAAAGCAAAACCGGGCAATACAGATTTGTAAGCAGGCTATTTAAGGAATAATAAGTGGTATCTACTTCAGCATTAATGATCACCAGATCAGCAAATGCACTATTATAGATAAGTGCATCCAGAAAATTTTCATGGATTAATTGAGACTTAAAACTAACTCCGCCGGATGAACAAATGTCTTCAAATAATTTAACCTGAGCACTTTGAAGTTTTACCAATTCTTCCCTTTCTGACTCAATACTAAAATTTGTATCGGTGAGATTTATGTCGCTTGGGAAAGCATACCCCTCCACTTCCTGGAGTTTCAGATTATGAACAAATAATCCATGCAAAACAGCCTTTTCTGTTTTGGCTAAGTGAATAGCATAATTCAAATCATTATGAAAGAGCTGAAACCCGTTAATGATAATCAAAATTTTTTTCATAACACCTGCTTTTTTACATGAGGAATAAAATGACAGGCAGAATTGTTTAGGTTGACTATAGAATGTGTTTAATTTATGACACATTAGTTAGCATGAGCTTAAAATTATATTAAAAAAGCATTAGATCTTAGGATAAGTACTTTGAATAGTATTTTAATCAAAGTCTAACCCTGATTTAAGGCTATCCTAATAATATAGTTGTATTTTGAATGTTAGATCGAAATAATAGATCTCGATAACCCCTTTAAAGTGCTCCATATGAATACCAGCAGATTGTTTATCGTTTCTAACCGCCTACCCATTACCATAATAACTGATGATCAAAAGTTCAAGGTGCAACCTTCTTCAGGAGGCCTGGTGAGCGCAATGAAAAGTTATCTTGCAGGTACTTCAGAAAACAAACACAATAATTTTTCAGAAACTTTCTGGGTAGGCATGCCTTGTTGCAGACCCGCTGTTTGGTCGGAAGCAGCACAAGGGATTCATGAATCAAAATTCACTTACCTGCCAGTGTTCTACAATGCAAAGGCATATGAGTGCTATTACAATGGCTTTTCCAACTCAACCCTCTGGCCTCTTTTTCACTACTTTCCTTCTTTTGCAGAATATAACACCGAGCATTACAATTATTATATCCAGGCTAATGAAGCCTTTGCGGATACGATGATCAGGCACCTGCGTCCTAATGACGTTGTGTGGATTCACGACTACCACCTACTTCCATTGGCCCGGTTGCTGCGGCAGGCAATGCCGGAACTGACTATTGGTTTTTTCCTCCATATCCCGTTCCCATCTTACGAAATTGTACGGTTGCTCCCCAGGAGTTGGCGTGAAGAATTGCTGTATGGTATGCTGGGGGCCGACCTCATAGGATTTCATACCATGGATTATGCCACTCATTTTCTTCAATGCATCCAAATGGTATTAGGCCTGGAGCACAACATGCATATCATCCAGCATGAAAACCGATTGATCAAAGCGGATGTTTTCCCTATCAGCATTGATTTCACGCTCTTTGATAACGCTTTCGACGATGCAAAAGTTTCTGTTCAAAGAGCCGGATTGCAGGATAAATTCAAGCAGCAGAGAATCATCTTTTCTGTTGACAGGCTTGATTATACAAAGGGTGTATCCAACCGTTTGAAAGCCTATGAATTGTTTTTGCAAAACAACCCTGAATACCGGGAAAAAGTAGTTTTCATATTGGTTGTAGTTCCCTCCAGGGAATATATAACAAAGTATGCCGAGAGAAAGAAAATGATCGACGAGATGATCAGTAATATCAACAGTAAAATTGGAACGATTCATTGGCAGCCGGTCATTTACCAGTATAATTCTTTGAATTTTGAAGAAATGGTAGCCTTGTATACTTCATGCGACATTGCCCTGATCACTCCTCTACGCGATGGTATGAACCTGGTGGCCAAAGAGTTTGTCGCCAGCAGAAAAGACCAACAAGGGGTGCTGGTACTGAGTGAAATGGCGGGGGCTGCAAGGGAACTTACCACTGCATTGATCATTAACCCAAATGACGAAAAGGAAGTATCTGATAAAATTCTGCAAGCTATGGAAATGCCGTCTGGTGAGCAAAGTAAACGTTTGGAGCCAATGCGTAAAAGGATAGCAGACTATGATGTGCTTACCTGGGCTGCAGATTTTTTGAATCAGCTCAATGCTATTAAAGTAAAGCAACAGGAATTCCAGATCAAGTTCATAGATGAACTCACCAAAAAGAATTTATTAAATGATTTCAGGAAAGCAGCCAAGCGACTGATCCTGGTTGATTATGATGGTACCCTTGTATCTTTTGCGCCTTCCATCATGGAAGCAAGGCCTGGCAGGCGATTACTAGAGCTGCTGGAAAGACTTTCTGCTAATGAGCAGAATAATATTTTCATTTTAAGTGGTAGAGACAGTACAACTTTGGAAAATTGGCTGGGCGCACTGCCCCTTAACATCATTGCTGAACATGGAGCAAAAATAAAGCTAAAGAATGGCAAGTGGAAAAATCAGTTATCTGTTGAGGACCAAACGTGGAAGCAACAAGTGAGGAGCATCATGGAAGTGTATGTAAGGCGATGTGCCAATACTTTTATAGAGATAAAAGAATTTTCTATTGTCTGGCATTATCGCAAGGCAAATCCTGAGCAAGCTAAGCTTAGAGCACTGGAGCTGTTTGCTGAACTCAATGAATATGCCAGTGATCTGGGCGCTGTTGTAGTGATGGGTAATAAGAATATAGAGATGAGAATGAGTGGTTTTGATAAAGGAATTATCCTGAAAAAGAAGATTTTGAATGAAAAATATGACTTTATCCTAGCAATGGGCGATGATAAAACGGATGAAGATATGTTCAAAGTGTTGAGCAATCTAAAACAAGCTTACACTATTAAAATTGGATCAGAAGCTTCCTATGCTCAATATAATTTACAAAACCCTCAAATGGTACAATCCTTACTTGAAGCCTTAAGTTATATACCTGTGGAGCAATTAGCTGATAAACTTTAGCATAAAATCAAATAGTTTCGCTAAGCACTAGTTATATGAAATGCCTTTTATTGGTATAGGAAAAATAAAGTCCACCAATACATTGTGATGTGCTTTTGATACATGGTCCTTGAATGATTGCATACTGCGACGCATGGCTGATGCATACTCCTTTCCAAGCTTCATTAAAATTTCTTCAAGGTTTTCGAGTTCACTTTTGATAGCTGCTTCCCTCTGATGTCTCTCTTTTGGCAACTCATGATCTAGTTGCTCTATGTTCTTTGCAAAAGTCCTATCCGCATCCTTATAAAAATCGAAAAGTAGTGGATTGCATGAATTGAACTTGATATGAGAAAACCTGATGGCCGACTTTTTTCTTCTTCATCCAACTTGCCATCTCTGTTGGCAGCAAGCAACGATATGTACGCAGGATATTTAAGGAGCGTTTCTTTTTCTTTTAAGCGAAGAACTTCAAATGATTTCATAATGCATTATTTTAAAGGGAAGTAATTGATTACTTACTTTACTCAAGTAACATCTTCCTTTCTATTAATTCAATATTAATGCCTGCATCTTTCATTCCATTCTTGAAATATATCCCTACTCATCTTTTATACCGGACTGTGGCGCTGTGCCGTAAGGTCAGTCCCGGTCACTTGACATCCAAACTCACTAGCCAGCATTCTGCAGGGCCCTCCTATCCCACAGCCCACATCTAGAATTTGATCATTCTATTGTAAGCTAATCTGACTAGCAAGTTCAAAGGAGACCGCTGCACCTCTGATATGAAATTCATCTGCGCCAGCAATATCCTTTCTAGTTACCATTTTGATTCTCTGCTCAAGAAGTCGTTCCACATTGGTCTTAAAAAGATGTTCAAGTGTATAATGCAGTTCTACAAGCGTCTTTTGTTGATACATGGTGGGTGATTTACAATCAAGAGTTTTTTAATATTCTTCCAGTTTCAACCTCTCTGATAAAAACTGTTTGATAAACCACTTGGAAACAAGTGGTAGGAACATTAGGTTTGTAAAGGTGTTGCGCTTCCAGATGCCGAAGGCCGTATCTGGAACAAAGGAAGGAGCATAGTCCCTCCCTAACTTTTGCATTCTTTCCGCTTCCGGCTTTATTTTCTTTTGATAACAATGAAAGGCAGAAACATAATCTCCAGCGGATTTCTTCAATTCTCCTGCAAGAATATAAGCACCAGCCATAGCCAAAGCTGCGCCTTTTCCTGCGATGAGCGATACGCATTGACTAGCATCGCCAACAAGTGCTACCCGGCCCTTTGCCCATTCAGGCATAACAATCTGACTTACTTCATCAAAATAAAAGTCACCAGCAGCAGGCATTTTTTGTAACAGCACAGGACATTGCCAGCCTACATTTTTGAATGTTTCCCTCAACCTATCTTGTTGTACCTCGATATTGCGATGCTGATCACCTGTATTGTTGCTTTTGTAAATAAAAAATGTAGCCAGTCTATTTTTAGCCATGCTGTAAATGCCGGCCCATTTACCTCTTACCGTTATACTCTGAAATATGTGGGGATTACCTGTATAGTTATCTATTGTGAAGGAGGAAACATAATAGCCTAAATGCTTTATGTACTGCATTTCAGCTCCAAAAACTAACCGGCGTACCGCGGAATGCAATCCATCGGCGCCTATTACTAAATCAAAATTCCGTTGTTGGCCGTCTTTAAATGTTACAGCAACCTCATTGGTAGATTGCTCAATGGCTGTAATGGAATTACCGAAAATAAATCCAATTTCATTTTGAACATAGTGGTAAAGCACTTTTGCCAATTCACCCCTTAACATATTCAAGTGCCTGTATTGAATCAATGCTCTTAACTTTTGAATATTGAAGCCTCCCACCCGTTTGCCCTTATTATTGACAAAAGTGATTTCCGGAATGTCATAATGTTTTTCCTTTAAGGCTGCAATGATGTTCATTTTTTCTGCGACCTCAAATCCTTCCCCCCAAAAGTCTATCATATACCCCCCTTCTCGCAGCTTTGGTGCCTTTTCCACGACAATCGGTTGAAAGCCATATTGCTTCATCCAATAGGCAGCGGTAAGGCCTGCAATACCAGCCCCAGAGATAAGAATATTTTTATTCTTTGGTTCCATAAACCTTCACCCGATACCATGGGTATAGCCAATTCATGTTCATAAGATAAAGCGTTCTGACCTCCTGAATTAACAAGATCGTGAATTGTCATATTTTCATTAACTACGAATCCATAGTTTGGAATTATTGATCAATCTTTATTATTCTTGCTTGTATCAGAACTTCTCGAGATATTTTTTTCAAGTATAGCAATATACTTTTCGGCATCTCTATTTTCCGGATCAAGCGCCAAAAGGTTTTTGAAGTATTCAATGGCCGCTTGGTAATCCTTTTCTATATTGGCTTCATAAGTAGCCAGATAACCATACGCTTCAATCAACCATTTTTTATTATTTCCGCGATCCGGATCTTTTTCAGCCACCTTTACTAATTTAAGATAGTGAGGGATAGCAGTCCCTTTCTCCAAGGCGCTATCCAATGCTGCATTGCTGCGTGCACGCCAGTAATAGCCGAATGTTTGTTCTGGGAATTTTTCAATGTACACCCCAAACACAGAATCAGCTTTGGACCATTCATGTGCCATATAATGTGCAATACCCCAATTAAACAAATCAATGTTGGTTGCTTTTTCATTGTTTGCATAGTATTTACCCAGCCATAATGCCTGATTAGAATAGTCTTCTCTTTTTTTGTAGATTTGAGCCAATTTTTTATAATAGTTGAACAGAACAGTTGAATCTGTCTGTAAGTTTACCGCCTTTTGGTAATTTAGAGCTGCAGAGTCTTCCTTTCCAGGTATAGAAGCATAAAGCAGGCCCATTGTTTCAAAATCTTTGATGACCCTACTACTATCCGATGATTCAGAGAAATATCGCCTCATATGGATCATTGCTGCGGCCGTGTCTTTCAATCCTAATTGACTATAGGCAATTAACTTATGCAATCTTACTTCTGCGGTATCCTTTTTTAGCAATTCTTGAGCTTTAGCAATCGCTTTACCATATCGTTTAGTCAAATACAACAGGTCTGTATACTGATATTCGTTCCTTTCATGAACATCGCTCTTGGCTACATACTGGTTAAAATAACCCATAGCCTTTTCCGGGCTCAGCGTATAATAATGAGTATATAGACTATAATAGGCGGGCGCAAAGTTGGGATCGACAGCTAAAGCTTTACGAAAGAACTTTAGATACATTTCTGAATTTTTCTGTGTCAGAAAGATATTCCCCAATTGATATAAGGCCGCTGCATTATTTTGATCATAAGCCAATGCTTGTTGATATGCCTTATATGCATCCGTTCCATTATTGAGTTTACGGTATGCATTACCTATAAGGGTATAGATTGCCGCGCTCCTCTTTTCTCTTTTAGCTGCTTTGTTTAACAACTCGATAGCGTAATGAGCATCACCAATTGGAGCATCAATATGGGCTTGAGCCACTGCACTTAAAATAGCAGCGTCCTTTTCTTTAGTTTGATTTAAAGCCTCACCAAAATAAAAATGCGCACTGTCCTTTTTATTTTGTTGCAACTGCAAATACCCATAAGCTACCTGGTAGTAAGGATCATTCCTTTTAGCTAAAGGAGCCAATAATAAGCTATCTTTAATTTTATCGGTTTTATTTTGCAACAAGTAAGTTTTTGTTAGTAAATACCAGGCTTCGGCATTAGAGGCATCATTTTTCAATATATGGTGTAAAACATGAGCAGCACTGGCATAACGCTCATAATAAATGAATTGCTTAGCTTCATCGATATCTGGAGTATAGGTAAAACTGAGCGATATAAAACAGGCAAAAACAAAAAGCAGCTTTTGAAGTAGGTAAAAATTTTTCATATCATCAGAATTTAATTGGCATTTAATCCCTGAATTGATTTTAAAGCCGACTTGACAGATACCAATATATGATATTGCAATTAAGAAAGGATTAATTGAAGATTAAATCCAGATTAGAAAAACAAACCATTAGAAATAAGAATTTTATTTGCGAAGAAGATCTTTGAAGCCTCTGCCGTAGCTGTTGATAAAAAATCGGATAATTTCAAAAACGTAGAGGTAAAAGAGAATTATTGTCTTCAGTCGGGTAACAAATCTAATATGTGCAACTCTTCGTAATTAAGCTACTAAAATGGCATTATACTTGAACCAGGTGTGTATAGCTTTTATGATTAATTGAATCTTATAAATCCAAGAAGTATTATAAAGTACAGGAAAGCAAATATCAAAAAAGAAACAAGTTGTATTTTCACCTTCATTCCGTTTTATCAACAGGTGCTATTTCTTTTTCATCCTTGGATTCCATCAAATACCCTTTCTTTAAATGATCATAAAAGGAATGTTTGTCAATTAAAAGTGAAGCTATGTTTGAAAGCAAAGCAGCCAACATCAGGTGAAAGATAACACTATGCCGGTCGGTCATTTCCAAAACCAATATAGCAGATGTAAATGGTGTACGGGTAACGCCTGTAAGAAAGCCAACCATGCCACTTAAAATCAATACATTGGCGTTTGAGCCTAAAAACTCAAACAAACTGGCTATGAAAGCACCAATACTGGCACCTGCTGCAAGAGCGGGCGCAAAAATACCGCCTGCTGCTCCTGTGCCAAATGAAATAGAAGGGCCTACAATACGCAATAGTACGGTATGCCATTCTTCATGTTTATTTTCTGTGAATAAGACTGTAGTCATTATATCCTTTCCTGAACCCAGCACTTTATCATTTAAAAAATAAGCGATAAGCGCAATTGTCAACCCAGAAAAAATAATAAACCCTATCGTCTTAGCTGTCGTTTTAAATGTATTTCTCCAACTCAATATCTTCAAAATCAATTTTGACATCAAACTGCCACCAATACCCGCAAGAATTGCTGTGAGGGCAACACTCAAGAATATTGTAAAACGAAGGTTGCCTACAAAAGGAAAGCCCAGGTATAAATAGGGCCCAAGCAGACCTTGAGCTGTTAAACCGGCAATGATAACTGCAGAAAAAAGGGCAGTGCGAAAAAAGCGGATGTGAATGCGGGCCAGTTCTTCAACTGCAAACACAAGCCCACCAAGAGGCGTATTGAAAGCTGCGGCTAATCCTGCAGCAGCGCCTGTCAAAATATAACTCTGCCTGGAAAGTTTAGGCCAACTTTCGGGTATCCATTTATTGATGATGCGAAAAACAGATCCTGCTATCTGTATGGTCGGACCTTCTCTTCCAATGGCTGCGCCACCGATAACCATGACCAAACTGGAAACAATCTTTGTGATGATGATCCGGAGGCTAAGTAAATGATCGATTTTATGATTATACTTAGGATTCGCTAATTCTATAGCTGCCATCACTTGGGGGATACCACTACCTCTGGCATTGGGACCAAATTTTTGAACTACATACCATGCAACAAAAAAGCATAACGGCGTAAGAATAAATATTACCCATTTATGTGAGTGAAAGATCATTTGTGCAAAGTGTTCTGCTGAACTAAAGAGCGCTGCATACCCAACGGCTATCAATCCTGTTAAAATAGACGCTACCCAAAAGGGTAGCGCTTGCAAAAAATTTACTTTCCAGCTGATAGAGGAAAAAACTTCTATAATATGTTGAATTCTATGTTTTATTTTTTTCATTTATCCTACTTCTAAGCTGCAAAGTAAACGATGAATCAAGCATCAGTGTTGCTTCAATTTATAAATCAGTTATCAAACAACCATCCTTTGTTTGTTTCAATACTAATTATAATGAAATTCTAATCTTAGTTTAATGTAGCTCTACTTTTTGAGAGCCATATTACATTCATGCCAGTTGGCCGAAGCTGCCATATGGATTAGCCAAACCACTTAATGCTATATTATGAAATCAAGAAGACTCTTTATTATATCCAACCGTTTGCCGATGACCATTCAAAAAGAGGGAAATGAACTTACGGTGATCCCTTCGGCAGGTGGATTGATCACTGCTATTAACAATTACCTTAAGAATTCAAAAGCGAATGCCAATGAGTTTTCTGAAACCTTTTGGGTGGGTATGCCTTGTTGCAATCCTGCCGCATGGACAGAAGCAGCCAAAAAACTGCCACGTTCTAAATACACCTACCTGCCAGTATTTACCAGTTCCAAAACTTATGATCAATACTACAATGGCTTTTCAAATTCTACTATATGGCCTTTATTTCACTATTTTCCATCCTTTACAGAATACAATACGGAAAACTACCATTGTTACGTTCAAGCGAACGCAGCCTTTGCTAAAGCATTGATTAAATATGCCAGACCGGGCGATGTTATATGGATCCATGATTACCACCTACTTCCATTGGCACAGATGCTTCGTACCGCATTACCAGAATTGACAATAGGTTTTTTCCTTCATATACCCTTTCCCTCTTATGAAATTTTTCGATTATTGCCCAGAAAATGGCAGGAGGAATTGTTGTACGGAATGTTGGGTGCAGACCTGGTTGGATTTCATACGATTGACTATACGGCTCATTTTCTTCAATGTGTTCGAATGATTTTGGGTCTTGAACACGACATGCATGTTATAGAGCATGAAAACCGCCTCATTAAAGTAGATGTTTTTCCGATTAGCATTGATTTTGATCATTTTAATAATGGCTATGATCATGAACAGGTTGTACAAACCAGAACTTTAATCCAAGAGAAATTTAGCCATAAGAAAATAATTTTTTCTGTTGACAGATTAGACTATACGAAGGGTGTTTCCAATCGGTTAAGAGCGTATGAATTGTTCTTGCAACGGAATCCTCAATTCAAGGAAAAAGTAGTGTTTATTTTAGTGATTGTTCCTTCCAGAGAGGGTATATCCAAATATACAGAACGTAAAAAAATCTTTGATGAGATGATCGGTAAGATGAACAGCACTATGGGAAATATTCACTGGCAACCCATCATTTACCAGTACAATTCAGTAAGCTTTGAAGAAATGGTTGGCTTATATACTGCTTGTGATCTGGCTTTGATCACTCCTTTACGCGATGGGATGAACCTGGTAGCAAAGGAATTTGTTGCCAGCAGAAAAGATAAAAAAGGCGTATTGGTACTGAGTGAAATGGCTGGGGCAGCACGAGAATTAACCTCTGCCTTGACTATAAACCCTAATGATGTGGATGAGGTAGCTGATAAAATTCTGGAGGGGCTGGAAATGCCTGAGGATGAAAAAATGCAGCGTTTAGAAGCCATGCGCAACAGGCTAAAGCAATATGACGTGCAGGCATGGGCTGTGGATTTCTTTAACCAGCTTCATCAAATTAAAGAAAAGCAAAGGGCTTTCCAGGTAAAGTTCCTGGACGATCTGACAAAAAGAAATTTGCTAGATGAATTCGGAAATTCCAACAGGCGTTTGATTTTACTGGATTATGATGGTACGCTGGTTGCATTTGCCCCTAAACCACAGGAAGCCAAGCCAAGTTTTCGGTTAATGGAACTGCTGCAAAGATTATGTGAAAATGAACAGAATAATGTTTATATCATTAGTGGCAGAGATAGTGACACCTTGGATAACTGGCTGGGCAAACTTCCCATCTACATCATTGCTGAACATGGCGCCAAAATGAAATTGAAGAATGGTGCATGGAAAAACCGGATCGCACAACATCATGAGTGGAAACAGCAGGTGCAGGAGATCATGGAAGTATATGAGAGACGTTGCGCCAACACTTTTATTGAAATGAAAGAATTTTCTATAGTTTGGCATTATCGTAACGCTGATGCAGAACAAGGCCGACTGCGCGCATTAGAATTGATTGGAGCTTTGAATGAGTATGCATACAATTTGGGCGTCCAGGTATTAATGGGTCATAAAATAGTAGAAGTCAGGCTTAGCGGGTTTGATAAAGGATCGGCACTGAAAAAGGAAGTTTTGCATGAAGAATATGATTTTATTTTAGCTATGGGAGATGACAGAACAGATGAAGATATGTTCAAGATGCTGAGTAAAAGGAAAAATGCATATACCATTAAAATTGGTGCTGAAGCATCTTATGCCAGCTATAATTTATATACGCATCAAATGGCACTAGCACTTTTGGATTCGATGAGCTATTTGCCTGTTGAACATTAATTGGAATAATTATAGAAGTCTTCTGATCGCTATAAAAAGATATTGCGCTTTATGAGAGGCTGATTTGTTTAGATAATTAAGACGATCGTTTCATGATTAAAACTGGAACTTTTGCCTGATGAATGATCCTTTGTGTGTGCGGCCCAATAAATTGTTGCTTATACGTGATATCAATAGATGACGTCAGTAAAATCAAATCTACTCCTAATTGATCGGCACATGTCAAGATATGATCTGCAAAATTATTTCCAGAACTGAACTGTGTTGAAATGTTTATCCGTTCGCCTACCAGTTTACTTTTTAATTCTTCAATTAAAATTGAAAATAATTGTTCATCTTCATTTTTATATGAAGACAAGCAAAGCATTTGCAGGTTTGTATTCATTTCTGACGTTAATGCCAAAACCTGGTCAATGTTTTTAAATGTGCCATATAAAGGTTTTATTGGAAACAAAACATTTTTAAATTCTTTACACTTCTTTTTAGTTGGGATGGTTAGCACCGGGCATTCTGCATATTTGACCACATTATAAGCATTGGTACCAATAAATTGTTCTCTGAAGCCTGAAGCCCCATGAACGCCCATAACAATCAAGTCACAATTGTTTTTTATTGCGGTATGAACAATTGCTGCGCTTGCCAGCCCCTCCTCTATGATAATTTTCGGTTTGTTGCCCAGCTTTTTATTTGCGGTATCAGCCAGGGCATTAAAAATATCTTCATAATTATTAAATAATCGATCATTAAAAAGAGAGTTTGGATTATTCGAGCTAAAAGTATTGTCTTGAACGTAAATAATCTCAACACTCGCTTTTTGACACTCAGCTAAATAAAGTGCAGTTTCAAAAGCATTTAAAGAACTTTCACTAAGATCGATAGGAATTAATATTTTATTGAATTGATGTGTATTCATTTTGATTCGCATAACCACCCTGTAATGGATTCTTACTTTTAACTTCAATGTATTATCTAAACGTCAATATTCTTCTTTGGGCAGCCGGGCTATTACTTTTGGAGATAGAATCTACCCGTTTTACTAGGTTAATATTTAATGCTTGAAGGGAATCGTTCTGAAGGAGAAGCCTACGGTTTTGGTGCTTGATAGAAATATTTTGGCTGAGCAAAAAACAAATCACGAGCACCAAGGCACTGACAATAGCAAACAACACTAAATATAACCTGTTGCTCCTTTTCATCATATACTTAATGTTTCATGAAGCTTTGATAGTATAAATATTTTGAAACCACGGAGTATGAATAAATTTCAGAATTGGACAAAACGTTTGCATAAATCGAAGTATAGCTTTCAATGTTACAATCAAAAAAATCCAAAGCCTTCAATGCATTCTTTAGCTCCGTGGAATTCAAACAACATAAAAACATTTACCAATGCAAGTAGCACTTTATTTATTAGTAGCTTATGAATTCAGGATTAGAAAGAGATTAGATTTTATAAAAAATGCCCAAAAAGCATTGCCCGGCTGGATAATGGAATGTTGAAACCCTCTTTTTCTAAATAGGACTTTGCTTTTGCCATCTCTTCATCTTCATTTATAAACAAAAAAACAAACCTGTCATCTCCTTTGAACTTGTTGTACAGCCCATTCAGCGAAGGCATTTCTGCCCTGCGTGGAGGGCACCAGGTTGCCCAGCACCTGAAAGATTGAACAGCTAATTAAAGCTGTTTTGCATCAAGATCAGGGAAACAGAATCACTACCCCCAACATCTAAGGAAACACTTCGATGGGACCAACAATTAAAGGCCAAGCACATGAATATCAAAGAATGTAACCGGACAAACTAAGGCAGTTTCCTATGCGTTTTCATTATATACAAAAAACATCTCATCCGTCCAATACTATCAAATATTATTTTAAGAAACCCAAGGATAACCATCATTAAATTAACTAACTCAAATCATTGTTATGGTCAAAGGGCCAAAATTATATTTACTGTTTATCAAATATTATTATGAATATGAAAAGTATATTAAAAGTATTTATATTCCTGCTGATTGTCTCTCCAATAATTTCATTGGCTCAGAATCGCCAGGGTGGGTGGGGAAGGAATTCCAATTATAACAGGATTTATGATACAAAAACTGTTACAGAAGTAAAAGGCCAAGTTGTAGGAGTTGAGCAGGTTGTTCCTTTACAAGGCATGTCTTCAGGTATACATTTGCTGGTGAATACTGGAAGTGATACAATTTCCGTTCATTTAGGACCTAAATGGTATTTAGATAATCAATCTATCCAATTTACTGTCAATGATAAAGTGGAAGTTAAAGGTTCTAAAGTTCCTTTAAATGGAGAACAAATTATTATTGCAAGGGAAATTAGTAAAGAGGGTAAAGTGTTTACATTTAGGGATGAGAGTGGAATTCCATTATGGGCAGGCAAAGGAAAAGGCAAATCTACCCGCTGAAACTTTTCAAATGTTTTTGAAAAGTTTCAAAAGGTTTAGGCGGTAGCTATATTTAGAAAACTATAATCGCTTTGACATTGAAATTTTAAAGTATTTTTCTTAATACTCTTAAGACACCTTAAAAAGCTCTACATTAAAGCAATGTTTATAAGTCCCCTCGGTATACTGTTGCGATGGACAAAATTGCCATAAGTCACAACAGTGTTTTTAGTGCGGCAGTCTTTCTCTGAAGTAGCCATATACCCAAGTACCTGTAACAGCACTTAATAAAACCACTAATGCAACCAGAGCACCAGTGCCGATTTGAGCAAACAAAGGACCAGGACAGGCGCCAGTCATAGCCCAACCAAGGCCGAAGATCAAACCACCTATAATTTGCCCTTTGTTAAACTTCTTAGGATGGAACTCGATTTTTTCGCCATAGATGGTTTTGATGTTAAATCGTTTGATCAGCCAAACTGATATCATACCCACCACAACAGCTGTGCCGATCACACCATACATGTGGAAGCTTTGCAACCGGAACATTTCCTGAATGCGGAACCAAGAGATCACTTCAGCTTTAGTAAACACGATACCGAAGATGATTCCGACGATTGCGTATTTGATGTTGTGATACCATTTGTGCTGTAAATGAGACTCGTTGACACACATGGTATCCTGTGCACGTACTTCGTAGTCAGTATCATTTAGTTGTTCGACTACTAAGGGTTGATGAGTTTTATGTTGATAAGAAGTGTCAATCATTATAATAGTATTTTGATGATTTTGAAAGTTATAGTTCCTGAGTTATAGTTTCATGATGAAAGGCAGAAGCAGGTTAGCCATGATAAAACCGCCCACCATAAAACTGAGGGATGGTTTTTGCAGATCGCTTAAACCCATGATCGAATGGCCACTGGTGCATCCACCAGCATACCGGGAGCCAAAACCTACCAAGAAACCGCCGCCAACTAAAAGCACAAGCCCCCTAATTGAAAACAGGTTTTCAAAGCTGAAAATCTGGGCTGGGATCATTTTACTATAATCATTGATGCCATAGCCTTTCAGTTCTTCTACAAGTGTCTGGTTTACTTGTATTGGATCAGGACTTGAAAAGAATTGAGTGGCCAGGAATGCACCCAGCAGGATACCACCTACGAAAAAGAAGTTCCACATTTCCTTTTTCCAGTTGTATTTAAAGAATTTGATGTTTGTAGGCAGGCAGGCTGCGCAGGCATGGCGAAGATTCGCGGAAATGCCAAAGTGTTTGTTGCCTAATATCAATAAGGCCGGTACGGTGAGGCCAACAAAAGCTCCAGCGACATACCATGGCCATGGTTGTTTTAACAGCTCAATCATTGTTTTTCAATTTTGAATGCAAAGGTGACCACTGAAGAGAATAGTGTTCGTGATTCATGTCACGGTACTATTCATTTTTAGAAATTATTCAGATATTAATTCTCTGCTTTGTCAAATGTTACATTGCAGGCGTGTGCCGGATCATATTTGACGAAAAATGAAAGCCAGATGGTTCTTGAAAGATGCATTAGGTAAGGCTGCAGTACTATTAATAAAACTGCATTAAATCCTATCCACCAGAAGAACCTATTATCACTGAGCGACATTCCAATGAAAACCCACCAGGCAATAAGCCCGCCCCTTAAGGGCCGACTTCTTCATAGATAATTTCCTTAGGATTTTCTTTCTTTCTATTTATTCGTGGGGCACATCCACTTGCGCCACAACAGCCGGTGTTTGCAAGTGCAGTAATCATCAGAAATGTACCTGCTATCGTTGCCAGATATTCTTTCTGCCACAAACCTGTAATAACAGCCCCTAGTCCAAAAAGCAGACGCACCCAGCGTACAACATTCCAATTATTGAATATTCTACTTTTCATCATCCTATTAAGATTTGTAAATTAGTCCAGGCTCCTCCATTATAGGCTTCGATACCAGCTGAAGTGAGCGTATTTTTTGCCATCAAGCTGCGGCTGCCGCTCCGGCAAACCGTAATCACTGGTTTGCCCCATCTTTTAATGATATCTGATTTCAGCTTTATTTCGTTCAGGGGAATGTTTTGAGCACCTTTAATATGCCCCTGACTGTATTCACGGGGTGTGCGTACATCAATGATGACAGCACCTTTAGCCAAGGCCTGCTGTAAAATGGTTGTGTTTTTGCCTGTGAAAAGATTTCTAAAGAAATGAAGCATATAAATTTATTTTACCTGTAAAAGATCTTCTAATGCGCCACCATTGAATGCTTCCATAATGCCATTTTGTATCATTATTGAAACAGCCATTCCGCTGCGGTTGCCACTTCGGCAATAAGCAATGATTGGCTTTTCTATATCCTTCAGTTCGCCTATACGTTCAGATACCTGATTTAAGGGTATGTTGACTGCTCCCGGATAGTGACCTTGAGCAAACTCTTCCGGCGTACGTACATCGACTATAGCTGCGTTATCTAATTGGTTTTTCATATTTTATTTTTTATTGAGTTGAGTGGGACATATATAATCTGTAACTGGCAGTTTACCAGATTCTTTGATGGCCTTAAAACCTCCCTGCACATCAATCAGGTTTTCAAAACCTCTAGCTTTTAAGATTGAAGTGAAGATCATGGAGCGGTAACCACCAGCACAATGCACGAAATATATTTGATCCTTATCCAGTTGTGCCATGTTCTCATTGATGTAATCCAAAGGCGTATTTTCAGCTCCGTCGACATGTTCACTGATGTATTCACCCTCTTTTCTCACATCCAGAATATGAACAGGCGCTCCCTGCATACGATGAGCCAATTCCTCTGCTGAAACCGACTGAATGGTGTCTATTTCTTTTCCGGCGGCTTTCCATTCTTTGATTCCACCATTCAAATACCCTATGGTATAATCGTACCCTACTCTAGCCAGACGTGTGATTACTTCCCCTTCCCTGCCTTCATCTGCCACAATCAGGATCTGTTGCTTGATATCGGGTATCAGAGCACCTACCCAAGGGGCGAAGTTCCCATCAATACCAATATTGATAGAGTTAGGAATATATCCCTTGGCAAAGCTTTGAGGACCTCTGGTATCTAATAGAATAGCATCAGTTTCATTGGCTGCAGCTTCAAATTCATCCGGATCAAGCGCATGCTGCCCCCTCTTCATCACTTCGTCAATGCTTTCATAGCCTTGCTTGTTCAACATTACATTTAGTGGAAAATAGGAAGGAGGAGCATCAAGACCTGCAGTTACTTCTTGAATGAATTCTTCCCTGGTCATATCTGAACGCAGAGCATAGTTGGTTTGCTTTTGGTGACCCAGCGTATCTGTAGTTTCCTTGCTCATGTTTTTACCACAGGCACTGCCTGCACCATGCGCCGGGTAAACAATTATATCATCCGGCAAGGTCATGACTTTAGACCTTAATGAATCGAATAAAGTACCTGCTAATTCTTCCTTTGTCATGTGGGCTGCTTTCTGAGCCAGGTCAGGACGGCCAACATCACCGATGAATAAAGTATCACCTGAGAAAAGTGCCACTTCTTTTCCACTTTCGTCTTTGAGTAAATAACAGGTGCTTTCCATGGTGTGACCAGGGGTATGCAATACCTTGAATGTTATTTTACCTACCCTGAACTCTTCGCCATCCGCAGCTATATGTGCTTCAAAGCTTGGATTGGCATTGGGTCCGTATACAATGGGAGCGCCGGTTTTCTTTGAAAGGTCAACGTGACCAGAGACAAAGTCAGCATGAAAGTGCGTTTCTAAAACATACTTGATTTTTGCATTGTTGCTTTCTGCTTTCTGAAGGTAAGGCTCCACTTCCCGAAGTGGATCAATGACTACCGCTTCACCGTCACTCTCAATATAGTAAGCACCTTGTGCTAAACATCCTGTATAAATCTGTTCTATTTTCATATATATCGTTTGTTTTTCGTGATGTAAAATTGATGATTGTGTCTGTCTTATTTCGTGATTTGAGTCACGGTCTTGTTCCTGAACATTGACCGTATTTATCGTTGTTAACTTTATAGAAACACTTCCTTAACGATGATGTATATACCCATGATGAGCACAAACCATCCAAAGCCCTTTTTCAACTTTTCACCAGGTATTTTTTTACTCAGCAGCCCTCCGACAAAGATGCCGGCTATGGCAATCAAACTAATAGAGGTCAAAAAGGACCAGTTGATTTGAAAGTGACCAATGTCACCAGCAAAACCTATTAAAGAATTCAATGCAATAATGAGCAGAGATGTACCTACAGCCCTTTTCATAGGCATTTTAATCAGAAAGACCAGTGCGGGAATTAATAAAAAGCCGCCACCGGCTCCCAAAAGCCCGGTAATCAGACCAATCAATACACCATAACCAACCAGCTTAAAGAATTTGACACAATGCCTGCACTCTTTTTCCGGGGCTTTTTCCTCGCGGGCCTTGATCATGTTTACTGATGCCAATAGCATCAGCACCGCGAAGAGAACCATTGTGAGTAGCGGCTCTGTAATGGTGAACCCGCCAATGGTAGCAATATTTTTGGGAATGAGGGGAATGAGGAACTTACGGGTAATGAAAACTGTAATGATGGAAGCTGCACCAAAATAAAGTGCTGCCTTCACATTGACTAAACCCTTATGATAATTGTTAATGGCACCTACAAGAGAGGTAGAACCTACGATGAACAGCGAATAAGAAGTAGCCAGCAGGGGGTTCAGACCAAAAAGATAGACCATTACCGGAACGGTTAGTATCGAACCTCCTCCGCCAATAAGACCTAAAGAAATACCCACCAGGGCTGAAGCCACATAGCCAAAACTTTCCATTGATTTTCGTTTGTGCAAATGTCAATGGAAGAGAAAAGAATAATCGTGACCTGTGTCACGCCAGCATTTTGGATATGTTAAGGAACCGACAAATGCACATACTACTTTTTAATCCCATATAAGTCTTCAATCTTTTATTAACCTAAATGTTCCTCTAGCATAATAAATGCATTGACCGGGAACACAGACCCTATCATCCCACTTTCGCCAACCAGGACGATTTGTTTTCAGAAATACTGACGACGATCAGAGTTATTGATGATGACTATTCTTGCCTTAACCTATTGATTAAACTACTCTTGTACCAGCCAGATCCTGTATAATTTATAGCCTTTTGCTGTTTAACAACAATAGTTCCTTTACGTACAATACAATAGAAAACAATGTTGATGAAACATTTCATAATACTTCTTACTTCGCTTTGCTTCTTAAACTTTTCACAATTGCTGGCCTGTGATATTGAAGTAAGTACACCGGCTAAAAAAGCAGTTTACCAGGCCGGAGAGGAATTAGTGATCGTGGTGCATGTAACAAAAAGCCACAGGAATTGCCGCGTGGATATCAATGAAACAACCTATGAAACTGATGGATTGAAGATCCTATCTGCAACAGATTGGAAAGAATTATCTGCAGGTGTCTGGGAACGCAAAATGAAAGTAAAAGTCACAGGTAACATGAAAGGAAAGCCTTCACTTTATGTACGCAGAAAATGCAGCAAAGAAAACAGTGAGGGATTTATCGTGTTGAATAGTACTTCCCAAAATGTATCATGAAGAAGATAATTTGCACAGGCTTGGTCATTTTCCTATTGTATCCCATTTGTCTTTTTTCGCAAGATGAATTTAAAGAATGGAACGAACCGGGTAATACACAAGTAACGACAAGGAACAGAGATTCTGTACAACCTAATATACAAAGGCTCCAGCCAGTTTCTGGTGAGCAAATCTCGAGTAACAAACACCAGCATGAAAAAGGTAACGGTGATGTTTACTGGGCTGGAGGCATGTTGATGGTGACTATCCTTGCAGGAATATTGATAAGGTATAAGGCTACAAGGGTTGCCCGTCCTTTCTTTCTGGTTGCATCAGTTGCTCTGCTGGGCTTTTATCGTGGATCTTGCCCCTGTCCTATATCCTGGCTGCAGGTAAGCTTTTTATACTTTACGGGACAAGAATCCCATCCTGTTAAAGCAATGTGGTTTTTAGCCCTTATACCCATTACCTATTTTGGAGGAAGAGTATGGTGTGGCTGGGTTTGCCATCTTGGTGCCTTGCAGGAATTGCTTCACTTTCCCGGAAAGTTTAACTTTCTTTCTTCATCCAAGGCACAAAAGATCATGAGGTATACCAGGCTGGTTGTGTTTTTTGCTTTGATCGCTCAACTACTGGTTACCCAAACTATACTATGGAATAAAGTAGATCCTTTCAAAACCGCTTACAACCTTATGGCATCTAACGTGGTAAGCTGGGTGCTACTTGCCATGATATTGGTGATTTCTGTTTTTATGTACCGGCCCTTTTGTAAAACTGCCTGCCCTGTGGGCCTGGTACTAGGCTGGATGAGTAAGATACCAGGTACAGCCGCCATTAGTCCAAAAGAAGGTTGTATTGGCTGCAAGATGTGCAGCACGGCCTGTAAAAGCCGTGCCCTAACCTATAATAATAAAGTGGTTATATTGAACAAACAAGAGTGTATCACTTGTGGAGAATGCATAGAAGCCTGTAAGCTGAAATCACTAACTATATCCCCGGCTGACAATGCACTAACAGAAGTAAAGGTTTACCCTCGTATAAAAGCATAAGGTCATATATTGGAAAATCTAATCAAAAAGTGCCCACTTAGCTAATAGACCAGGAATAGATTTGGCGATTCAAATTGCCCCAATCTGCCAATCTATGTAACCTTAAGAAAATTAACCTGAGATTCCTTATTGATTCCATCGTTTGAGATCAGATGAAAACTTACTATGGAGCATTCACAAATTTATATATGAGGAATAACTTGCTGTATTATCAATAAGTACCGATTAAAAGTTTTTTACAAACATATAAACTTATACTTTCTTTAAAAGAGATGTATTTTTATCCCTGTAAAATAAGAGTATAGAAAGACCACTGAGCACCAAGAATGTTGAAATAATTTCAGCCTGAGTGGGATGTAACAAACCCCAGTCATATTTATAATTTACCCTAATCTTTTCAATCAAAAACCGTTCGAGACCATTCAAAATCAGGTATAATCCAAAAAGATGCAGTGGGCACCTGAATTTCTCTTTAACCGACCAAAGCAGTAAAAACAATAAAAAACAAATAGCGGCCTCATACAGTGAAGTCGGGAAAACACCTACTGGAAGGACATTGCAATATTTACCCAGGCAGCCAGAAATATGTATTCCTTCCTTATTAACATTATGTGGATAGTTTATCGCAAAAAGCCAGTCTGGCAACCAACTCGGGGCGTGAACAGATGCATGGGGCACATTGGACAAAGCACCATAAGTATCCATAAAGCCGGATGAAGCATGCTGCAGCATTTGTAGGTACTGTGCTTCAGAAGCTTCTATCAAACGGCCGTTGGAGGAGGTGATATAAGCACTGTTGAAAATGCCCCAGTCTCCATCACCTGAAAAATGACAGCCAAGCCTGCCAATACCATAAGCCAGCATCAAAGCTGGTGCAATGGCATCACAGAAATGAATAATGGGAATTTTATGCTTTTTACAGTAGTAGAAAATAAGGGCTGCCGCTACAATCAATCCGCCATAAAAGGTGAGTCCGCTGCCAGAAAACAAATTCCCTACAGGATCCCGTTTAAAATCTTCCCATGTTTCAAAAGCATTAAAAATTTTTGCACCCACAATGCCACCTAATAATGCATAGATAATGATATCTCCGACCCTCTGGTGTGGATAAACAATTGCTGAATTATTCTCTATCCTAAGTTCTTCCCGAGCGTTCATAAATCTTTTTGCTTTAGGAAGTGGTACAAGTTCTGGCTGGAGCAGACCAAGCCGCTCTTTTCGTTTTAATTCCACTGTCAACAGCCAGGAAGCTGCTAAAAAAGCCAGTGCTACAAAAAAACCGAAGGTTTTGATCAAGCCCAACCACTCAGGCATATGTGTCTTCAAAACTCCTTCCATCAGGTATTGAAAATCTGGGAACATCTATTTAAATAATTTTAGTTATTGAAATATTCTAGGCCTTTTTGCTCTTCTAGAATGGTTCTAAATCGCTGATAAACAAGTCTACCTTCTCTAAATTGTATGCATTTGATCTCATCTGCATAATGAGATGGTTCCTCATTCATAACAGCTACCTTTTCCCACAAAAAGCTTATTTCTTTAATGTTTTGTTTCTGCAAGTAGGCAATTTTTTATTGATCGCAACGGCATCAAAAATTAGAAAACGATTAGAAGTTTTAGAAATGAGTGGCTCTTGATGATATCATTATAAGCTGAGTATAATGACGGAAAACACAATTAAGGTGATTACTACATATAAAAAATCCTTTTCTAATATATATCCGATGATAGAAAAGGCAATCCTTGCAAGAGGAGTGGCCATTAGGACCAAAAGTCCCAGTTGGATCACGGAACGCCCTCTTCCTTGCAGGGCAGTCTGCATTATTTTTTGTATTTCTCTAAATCGTCGTGGCTCACCAACAAACTGCTGATAATAAGGCTTTTGAGAACCATGCTGAACAAGATATACAATTCCTCCGATGGTCACAATAGTCACAGAAGCCAGGACCCCAAAACGCAGCACCTTGCCCATGATAGTCTCCATATCCCGATCGCGTATACTTTGTTTGATTACTTTCATACATTATACCTTATGAGTGAGGCCGTTGTACATCATTTCCATCGACAAAATCAGAATGACAATGGCAAAGATGATCTTTAAAGCCTTGGTCCTTGCGGCAAACAAAATCTTAGAGCCGACAATAGCACCCACCAACACGCCTATGACCACCGGCATGCTTAAGCCCGGATCGATGTACCCTCTTTTCAAATAGATGCCTGCACTGGCCACCGCAGTCACACCAATCATGAAATTGCTGGTGGTTGTTGAGACCTTGAAAGGCACCTGCATGATGTGATCCATGGCAATCACCTTCAAGGCTCCAGAACCAATGCCCAGCAGACCTGATATAATGCCAGCAACATTCATCATTAAAAAGCCACCTACAATATTTTTTACCGTATACTGCTGTTCTCCATCTTGGGTGGGATATCGATTGTTTAATTTAAGCTTCCTGGCTAAATAGCCGCCCCTTCCGGTAACAAGGTGATCCGAGTGCTTGATCAATGACATGACAGCCGACAAGATCAAGATCACACCAAAGATGATTGCAATAGTGGAAGTTGGGATATAGGTTGCTAAAAAAGCACCTGAAATAGCGCCTATGGTTGTGGCCAACTCCAGGAACATCCCTAAACGTATATTTGAAATGCCTTCTTTCACATAAGCAGCTGCTGCTCCAGATGAAGTTGCGATGACACTAATCAGCGAAGTTCCTATTGCATAATGAATATCCACCTTAAAAATCAAGGTAAGCACCGGTATGAGAACAACACCGCCACCTAAACCGGTGAGTGAACCCAATAATCCAGCGATAGTGGATACTCCTAAAAGAATCAGTGTGAACAACAAAGCCGTCATAAAGCTCATTTATAATGTTTCATCCATGAACACATCTGCTGTAGAATTAGACAGCAACTCATAGCTTTTATTGCAATTGACAAATTAGAATTTGATTAGAATATCCAATTTATTTTTCTAATCATTACCCTTGATGTAGCTTGTTTGTAACGTACAGTCCCTTATGGAAAGGAAAAATCCTCCTGTACGTTACAAAGATGACGCTTTTAAATGGACCGTATGAAAGTAAATGTAGCCTTGATTGTTTCCATTATTGTTGCGGTAGGACTGGTTGCTTTTGGTTTTACTGCTTTTCAGATCTCCACGGAAAGAGGTGAATTAATGGATGAACTCAAAACCAAGACCATCCGCCTGGCAGATGAATTTTACGAAAATCATTTAACCAATATAGAAAAAGGTGACAGTCTGCACATTACGGATAGTATCATCAGCCAATACAATTTTACAGGTGTTCTGATATACTACAATGCAGACAGCATTGTACCTCTTAATAGTGAAGCAAAAGCCTATATTGAACCATCTGCAGATTTTATTGCCCAAACGCTATCTGCTGACTCATCAATGGGTAACCTGATCACTGTAGCAGGAAAAAACATCTACCAGTTCACCCGGGTGATCAAAAGAGAAGAAATGCCCGAAAGTGCAGTCGTCTTTTATGCAGACGCTTCTTATATCCGGAATATCATCAACCGCATTTGGCTCAGGAGCTTTGTAAGATGGTTCTTACAGGCTCTTTTGATTTCTGTAATTACACTTTTAATTGTTCGCCGTGGCATTTTGATGCCCTTGAATAAATTAATAGATTGGGTGAAGGCAGCACGCTCCGGAGATATGGAAAAGCTTAGAAAACGCCCTCCCAATGATTTTTTACAACCCTTATACCAGGAGATCACGGGTATTGCCAAAGCCATGCAGGAAGCCAAAGCCATTGCACAGGAAGAAGCCCGATTGAGAACTTCTGCCGAATCTGTATGGACACCAGAGCGGTTGAATGAAGAAATGAAGCATATCTTAAATGGCAAAAAGTTAGTGGTGGTCTCCAATCGTGAACCGTACATGCACATCCGTGCCGGCAAAGATATACAATGCATTATGCCAGCTAGTGGTATGGTCACAGCTTTAGAACCCATACTAAAGGCCTGTGGTGGCTTGTGGGTAGCCTCTGGTAGTGGTGATGCCGATAGGGAAATGGTGGATGAAAATGATAAGGTTCTGGTACCTCCATATGAAAACAAATACACCCTTAGAAGGATTTGGCTAACCAAAGAACAGGAAGATCATTTTTATTACGGCTTCTCCAACGAAGGGTTATGGCCTCTCTGTCATATTGCACATACAAGACCTGTGTTCAGGAAAATAGATTTCGATTATTATGCGGAGGTAAACCAGTTGTATGCCGATTCGGTTGTAGAAGAAATCAAAAACGAGCAAGAAGCTTTTATCCTGGTGCAGGACTATCATTTTGCACTTTTGCCCAGGTTGATCAAGGAAAAGAGACCCGATGCCAAAGTGGCGATCTTCTGGCATATCCCCTGGCCCAATTCGGAATCCTTTGGAATTTGCCCTTGGCAAAAAGAATTACTGCTGGGCATGCTTGGTGCTGACCTCATTGGTTTCCATACTCAATATCATTGCAATAATTTCCTGGAGACGGTCAACAACACGCTGGAATCAAGAGTGATCTGGGAAAACTTCTCGGTAAAGATCGGTAATCATTTTACCCTGGTAAAGCCCTTTCCGATCAGTATTGCCTTTACCCTGAAGGATTATGAAACCAGCAATGAACCCAAAAGAGAACCTGTGGAAATCCTCAGGCAATATGGACTTAGGACAGAGGCCTTTGGAATCGGCGTGGACCGGATCGATTATACCAAAGGTCTGCTGGAAAAATTCCAGGCCATTGAAAGATTCTTTGATAAATATCCCTCTTACATCGGACGCTTTACATTCGTTCAGATTGGCGCCCCCAGTCGCACCCTGATCAAAAGTTATGCGGACATAGTGAGTGCAGTTGAAAATGAAGCCAACAGGATCAACTGGAAATTGAAAACCAAAAACTGGCAACCCATCCTCTTTTTAAAAAAACACCACAGCCATGAGGAGATTATTCCTTTTTACCAGTCTGCCAATTTTTGCATGGTCACCTCCTTGCATGATGGGATGAACCTGGTAGCGAAAGAATACATTGCAGCTCGTGACCACAATGATGGTGTACTCATTCTAAGCCAATTTGCCGGCGCTTCCAATGGGTTGTATGGTGCACTCATCATCAATCCTTATGATATTGAACAATCGGCAGATGCCATCAAAGCAGCGCTTGAAATGCCTGGTGATGAGCAGCAACATAAAATGAAACACATGAGAAGGATGGTCATGAGCCACAATGTCTATGCCTGGGCTGCAAGTATTCTAAAATCAATGGCATCCATTGAAAATTAAGCCATTTACAATGTTCCTTCGAAATGGCTTTCCTCCCTGGTAACACTGAGCATTGTAATTACAAGCATCCTGCTCGTGCTGTACTTACTACCCAACGTATAGTGCCAGAACTCAGGCATCCTGAACAATTGAAGCAGGTGAGGTATTTGGTTCTATAGGGTACAGACTTTAAGCCTATTATTCCTGTAACAAGCATCTGTTTGATCCTTTCAATAATGGCAATTACTTTTTCATTTTTAAGTGCTGAACCACATAGTCGCCCACTTTTCTGCCATATTCGGTACTGACAATACAGGATTGATGGAAATGAATCCCTCCATAGAACCGGGCCCAATTATTTTCTTCTGCGGCCTGACGGAAGGAGGTAAAACTGCGGCTCTTAATACCAAATTCCAGTTCAGTAGAATCTATATAAGCAAATTGGTCACCAAATACACTGGTCAATGCTTCGGCAGCAGCAGAGGAGCAGGTAGAATGGCCACAGGTATATTCAGGAAAAGGAGGTGTTTGCAAATAAGGACGCCAGTCTTTGTCCATATACCTGTTGATCACTGTTTCAGGTCTTACGGTATTGTACCGGTATTTCTCATCCCAGCAATGAATGAAAGCATCAAATAAGGCAATAGAGGTCTTGGCGTAAGCATAAACAGTGGTTGGATAATCTGCTTTTGCCTGCTGTGCAGCAATCCCGACAACACTCATCCAATGACCAGGAGGCGAAAACTTTTTGGTGCCAAACATCAAATGGCCATTGACATTTAATTTAAAAGGATTATCGTCCCAAAAATCAGCGATATGCTTTTGCTCCTCCGTTAAGCTGTCTACTGCATTTTTGATGCGCATCACCTCACGGCAATAGGCGCTGTTTGAATCTTTCATATTAAATGTATAAGGAGGCGGAGCTGCAAATTGGTGGGCGCTGTCCAGCACCAGCGTTCTGATTTCATTCCAGTGGGGCTCCATAGCAATGGCATAAGCGGGTGGTGTCGGCACCCAGCGCCCTTCAATATTGTTGTCCACGAAATATTCAGCCATGCCTCTTGTTTCATGATAGTGGTCTTTACTGCTCCAAGCCATGATTGCATCGGCGACCTGCGCTGCATACTTCACAGAAGACTCAAACACATCGGAGGACATACCATGTTGGTGTGCAAGCCCTTTTAGGCTGTCTACATATTCACTCATGCTGCCTTTGGGAAAAGTAACGGATTCTCCCAAGGAACAAAAGGCGAGCAGGGAGGCAAACTCAAAATTGATCTTCTCTCCGGTCTTTGGCTTGGGAACATTGTTCAATCCATTTAGCTGACCGCTTAGTGAATTGTACTGTGCGGGATAGCCGGCTGCGATGCATTCATAGGCAGCAATATTGGCATAGAGGTAATTTCGGGAAGCCACGATCGGACTAAAATTGTTACCCATTACTACCCTGTTTAATTCATGCACAGTATTGGCATATAAATTTGGGTTCTTGAATATTGCTTCATAATCGGTTTTCTGATTGCAGGAAATAAAAGCGAGCACAATCCCTGCAACCCATAAAAAATACCTCATAGTAAATGATCATTTAGAAGTAACATTGAGTCAATGTCCATCGCAGAATCTCACTGGACACTGAAGTTGGCTAAAACAAAATTGAACTTATATGACCGGCATGTTATCAGGAGGTTGGTCGGGAAATGAAACTACCGTTTGGGGCAATTGAAAAAGATAGGGTAAGCAACCGGGCAAAGGTTCTGTTTTCTTTGTATCAGCCTGCCAATCATAATTAGAAGTTTCAAAAAAAACGTGGATCAATTTGTAAAAGGAAACTGCTCTTCCATGAGATGAACTATTGGGTGCATCTGTTTGCAAGTTATTGGCAAGTTTGAAGAAGTCTTCCTGTGTATTTTCTATTAGAGAACGATGGTTATCGGGTATACACAATAAGACCAACTCCCCTTTTTCCATTTTACGCTCGACGTATTTATATATCTTACCGTTTATTTTGATTTCACCATCCACCCGTTCAAAATCCTTCCAGTCGGTTTGATAAGGAAGTGCGAGAGGAACCCGAAGTACAAAAAGGTCTTCCCGGTTATAGTGCTGTTGGTCCAAAGTTGCCTGCATAGCAAGATCAGCTTGCTTTTGTAGGTAAGAAAAGCACAATTGGTAACCAATGAGATGAAACAACAGCAACAATAAGAATAATATAGCAGCAATCGCTTTCACACCAATATGTAATTTACAAAATTACTTTCAAAGGGAATGTTACCTGATTTTTCCTGGTCAGGCTTATTTTTCCAGAGTGGATCATTTACCTAAAGTACGACTCAGGAGATGCATCTCTTAAAGAATCAGATCTGCTCCCATTTGTTTGGCAAATGCTTCTGCAAATTGGATTCCCATTCTGATAATGGCGAAAAGTCAGTGAGCATCACTATACTTTAATTCATGCCAACCACATATTTAGGCAACTATTTATCGTTATTTTCAATACCTGAAGGCGTAAAGTAGAGAAAGATCAATCCCAGCACACAGGAAAAGAGTGAGCCGACGAGTACCGCTATTTTGGAGAACTGGATCAGCTCCGCATCCCTGAAAGCCAGGTTGGAAATAAAGATGGACATGGTAAAACCAATACCGGCCAGCATGCCTGCACCTATCAGGTGTTTCCAGGTAACCTTTAAAGGAAGGCTGCTCCACTTGGCACGCACCAACATCCAGCTAAACAACAGGATGCCTAAGGGTTTGCCTATCATCAGGCCCAGAATGATGCCCAAATTATTTTTTTCAAACATCTGGCCGCCCCAACCTTCATGCAGCACCAGACCTGTATTGGCCAGGGCAAAGATGGGTAGAATAACAAAGGAAACCGGTTTGTGCAGGAAATGCTGTAAATGATAAGAGGGATTGGTATCATCATCCTTGGTAAAGGGAATTGCAAAGGCCAGCAGGACCCCACTGATGGTGGCATGTACCCCGGATTTCATCATGCAGTACCACATGATGGCTCCCGGGATCAGATAAAAAATCAGCTTATGTACCCGTAGGCGGTTGAGCAGCAGTAACATACCAAAGATACCGAGAGCAGACCCCAGATAGAGCCATGAGATGCCTGTATTGTAGAAGATGGCAATGACCATTATGGCACCCAGATCATCAATGATGGCAAGGGCAGTTAAGAACACCTTTAGTCCATGTGGAATGCGGCTGCCCAGGATCGCCAGCATACCAATGGCAAAGGCGATGTCTGTAGCCATAGGGATTCCAAAGCCCGCTTGGGTTGCCGTACCGTGGTTGATCAAATAGTGAATAGAAGCTGGAAGCAGCATACCTCCTATAGCAGCAGCAATGGGTAATAGTGCATGCCTGACCTTGTGCAACTCTCCAACATATAGTTCGCGTTCGATCTCAAGCCCTACTAATAGAAAGAAGATGGTCATTAGACCATCATTGATCCAGTGTTCTATGGAATAGTTCAGATCAATACCGTTAAAGGAGAGATTCGCATAGGTGTGCCAGAAATGCGTAAATGTTGGGCCATAGATGGAATTGGCAATGAATAAGGATAGAATAGTACAGCCTAATAAAATAAAACCGCCAATCTTCTCACTCTCAAAAAAAGCTTTGAACCATTTTGTTAATACCATGTGTCCAATTTTAAAGCAGCAAGTTAAATTGTAAAAGGGAATTGAGAGAATTCCCGCTTTGATTTGGCATTAAATATTTGGCTGAAGAGTAGGCAAGCAGCTGCTGCTTTGTGAATGAGAGAAAGTGGTAACGGAGCGGCGCGGGAGGTGACGCAGGAGCCGGTGTGAAAGTTGTGAAAGGATGGGCGACGGAGGAGCCGTTGCAGAGAGTAGTGGAGCGAATGAAGAAACATGGGTGCAGGACTAAGTGAAGGGGTATTATTTACTAACATAATAGTCTATTGTCTTCGATTTCTGAAGAACAAATATGCCATACGTATTATTAGAATAGCAACCAAAAAATAGAATATAGGGCTAAATTCAATAAAAACCATACATCAATATACTTTTAATAAAATATTTTTCTTTTATAGCTTATTGACTGAAATGAAAGGGTCTTTCAAGGCTTTGAGAGGTCCTATTGTTCTAAACATGTACGGATTATCAAAAGAAGCATTTATTCTTCCGGATCGTACACAAACATGACACGAGCAGATTTTTCCTGAACAGAAGATAATTGCAACTTATAGCGTTTTTCTTTAACAGTAATGATCATTAATGCAGTGTTAGGAGGAATGGCCCCCAGGTTTTCTGCCACCATTTCTACTTCCTGAAATCGACGGCTTGGATCTATCTTAATATAAGTAGTAATGGGGTTTGCTGATAGACGCTGATGAGCAAGAATGACCTGTTTATTGATCATAATAGAAATGGTATCCCCATCAATAGCACCATTGTCGTAAAAGTCGAGGCGTATTTCGCCCGTATCTACTTTTATTTCAGGAATGTCTTTAAATGCTGATTCCTTTACCCTGCTCAAAGTGATCTGTCCCATCACGCAATCAACGCCGGTCCTTACTTCTTTTCCATCCCATCCACCACTTAAGTATTCCTGATTGCCTTCATTATGGTATGTTAATATGTAATTTTTTACACAGATCGTACAAGTGGAAGGAATATTAAATCCGGTGATAAGCCCCTCATGAAGTGTGATGGTTTTCATGGCGGCATCATAAAGGCCTTTAAACTTTTTTTTGACATAATTATCAACATCAAGATAGTGATAAGAATTGCCTGTGGCGATATCGCCGCTTAAACTAATATCCAATTCTATATGGTTAATTGCAAAACAGCCATTTTGCATGGTTAATGTGCCCTTCCAGACGCCACTAATGTCCTGTGCTTTACCTATTTGACTAATCAGTAAAAGGAGCCATATTATGACAATGCTTTTCATGTTTTATTTCTTACTGGACATTAATAATAGATTTACCTAATCCCACTAAGATTTTTTTGCAAAGCCAGAAACTAGTTAGACATATTATGTTAATTAAAAAGTGATAAATTTTACTCAACCTTCTATGTTTTCCCCATCATTTTGTTATAGGTCAGGAAAAAAACCAGAGATATCGATGTTATCTCAATATGGATAGAGCTCATAAGAATTTTTAAAGCACCGGAGCAAATTAGCCTTACCAGAACTCTTTTCTATGTAGGCTTCTACATAGAAGTCGTTGAGTTGAAAAAGCATTACACATTGCTCCTCTTTATCCCTGCTCATGAGGTACGTGCCATGCAAACGTATACTCTTGTAACGCTGATGGTGGCTCATCGTTTTAAAATCTTGAAATGTTATTGAGGTGTTCATAGCTTTTAAATTGTTTCTTCAAAAATATTTTCTGAAATACGGTTCTGTTTTAATAGCCTATAGTGGTTTTTTAATGACACCATTAAGGAATATTACCCGATGCGCCTCCCTTCGAAGACTATTAAAAACTAATTTATCCCTGGAAGGTGAATAAGCTGGTTTCATCGCTAAACATTTGAATAAAAAAAGTATCATTCTTATAAAAGCATTATTCTTATAAAAGAAGGTGTACAAGGAAGAATAGCAAAATGATGATAATTACTACTTTAATAACAGTTCTCACAGTGCTTGCATGATAAGGATCGGCCATAAAAAGAATATTATACACGAACTCTTTTTCTATTTGATATGTGGTTCATTTTTACAGAAAGTAAACTTGTTATATTTTGTTTTTACATTGAATGACGCTCACTTCTTTGTTATGAGCACTTTATCTATTTTATGTCCATCCATATCGATTACTTCGACCTTGTAGTTTCGCCAATCGAATGAAAAACCTGCTTTAGGAATATGTTCTGCATGATGCAATACCAAACCTGCTACAGTGTTATAATCTGCATCTCTTTCCGTTCTTATGTCCTCACCTAATGCTTCCAGCATCGTTTCTATTGCTGTTGTGCCATTTACCAACCAGGAGCCATCTTCTCTCTTTACTATTTCTACCTCATTTTCTTCCTCCAGGATAATATCACCAACCAGAGCATCCAGCAAATCATTTAGCGTGACCACTCCTTGAATAGAGCCATATTCATCGACGATAACACCAAAGTGGACTCTTGATTCCTGGAACTGCTCCAATACTTTATAAGCCTTGATACCTTCAGGAAAAAAGAGAGGCTTTCTTAATAAAGTTTCTAATGATGTATCTGTTTTCGTTAAAGCAGCTTTTGCATATTCCCTTAAATAATATATACCTTCAAATTCATCTAAGCTTCCATTGCAAACAGGAAATACAGACTTTTCTGCATCTACAATTTCTTCAATCTGGTCTTCAAAAGGCTTTTGCGAATTGATCCAGACGATTTCATGACGAGGTGTCATTAAAGAGGTAATTGCCCTGTCTCCCAGATGAAATACATTCTCTACCAGATCCTGTTCAATTTCTTCTATGGAGCCCGCTTCTGTTCCTTCCTGCACAATAGCCCGGATTTCTTCTTCGGTAACATGACTTTCGTCTGTTTTGCGGATTCCAAAAAGCTTAATCAATCCTTCTGTCGATTTAGAAAGCAGCCAGATAAATGGAGCTGCAATCTTGGAAAGCAGGTTCATTGGACGGGAAACAAAACTGGCGATTCTTTCAGGCATGGTCAGACCAATTCTTTTGGGTAACAGCTCTCCCAGCACAATAGAAAAATAAGTAATCACAATGACCACCAATGTAACTGCAACCCCTTCGCTATAGGGAGCGATGAAATCTATTTTATCCAAAACTCCTTTAAGCTGTATGGACAAAGCTTCTCCGCCATACAAACCGGTTAAAATTCCAATTAGGGTAATACCCACCTGAACAGTGGATAAAAAACGGCTTGGATTCTCTGCCATTTCCACTGCTTTTCTAGCACCTGCATTGCCTTTTTTAGCAGCAGCTTCCAGGCGAGACCGACGAGCAGAGACAACAGAGATTTCTGACATGGCAAAAAATCCATTCAATAAAATAAGAAATAGAATGATGATAATTTCCATTATGTGTTTTTAGAATCTAGAATAGCTATCTGCAGTGCTCTCTCCTATTTAAGAATGCTGGTTTGGTTGTGACTCGTGTATTAACACCCCTGATTGTTTTTATTGGTTAGAACGAAACATCCATGTGTGAGACGCAACTTTGAATAAAGCAGTTTTTTACAATCTTGTAAAGGCAGATAGTCGGACATACTGCTTTGCACATAAAATTTATGCAATACAGTAAACAACAATATCAGATATTGATGATCAATATCTGAATATGGTAAATGGATTTAAGGAATGAAAAAATCAAACTCTTGGAGGAGGCGCTTGTATATCGTAATATATAGAGGTAAATCTCTGTTCTATGAAAGGAGGAAAATTGTTTTTTTTAAGATTGTTGTAAGGATTATTGAACTCGACAAACTGTTGTATGAAGGAAAAGAGATCAGTTTGAATCAATTGGAAATTGCGAGCACTATCATCATCCTCATCTTCCGGAGTGCAGTCTTTGTTTCCTAATACTATCTGATCAATATATTCTGCAAAAGAATTAATATCATCTACTTCAACTCCATTGGAACTATATTGATCTACTTCATTAGCCTGCGGCATGAACATAAAAAAGTTCATGTGCACCAGTAAGACCAAAAATGCCAATAGTTGCTTCATATCGGCGTAAAGTTAATCAAAACATTAATTTATTGATTTGCGCCTTATTTAAGTAATTAAAAGCCCATGAAGCAAGCATTGAAGGTAAGATACGTATTATATATGTATATATACAATGTTTGTTACAGATGAATAACCGGTTTTTTTATGAGACAAAGTTTTACTGTTTTTCAGAGATTGCCATAGCTTTGCTAATATATTTAGCACTTGCCTTATTATAGAATTGTGATATGGACCAGTCGGCGACGGGAACCTTATACGGGGATCCGGCAGATCGAGAACTATAATGTGGATGCAGTGCAACATATCATGCGGGTGAAGGCGGAGGAAACCTATAGAAGGGATTTGATTGATGTGGAGGTGCAGATGATATCAAAGACGAGTACTGCTGTAAGGAAGTATTTTGAAGCATCCAAAAAGAAAAGGGAAGCAAAGAAATGGCCGGAGGATAAGCCTTTTGTACCGGCATTGAGGCGGAGAGATTATTTCAACAGATAGAACCATCTGATTAAATTGGCTCTCAACTATAAAAATAGCCCGTTGATGAACAACGGGCCTATTTATAAATGTCCTAATCAAGCCAACAAGATAAATTCGGGTATTGATAATTGCAAGTACTATTCTTCTGATTTCACCAGTTATTTTTCATCGATCCTAATAGCTGCTACGTAAAACTTCACCCAGTAGAGTTTAGCCTTTAGCTCTTTTGATTTTTCGATGTCCAGGTGTTGAATAGTGCCTCTCTCCTTTTGTGCAATAATCCTTTTAAATAAGTGGTGGTTGGATTTGGTGGAAGGATCCTCTAGTATGGAAGGATCAATGGTTACTAAGTCATGCTCATTCATGGCGCGAATGTAGGCATAAAAAAAGCTCCGCTGGAAAGTGGAGCCGGTTACCAAAACTAACTGCTAAATTCAATAGCATGAGATAAAAGTAAAATTGAAAATTGAGTCTGACAATGATTAGCGTCAATTAAAATCTACTAAATTAAATGAGGGCTGTTGACGGATATTGGGGATGAGAGTGTATTAATTTCTGATTTAAGAATTTGCTGGGACTTGCCTTGAAGCAAGCTGCCTAAAAAGGCAACTCGCTGATAAAAGCATAGAGCTTGCAAACATGGACATAATAGCGGCACTGGCGATACTTGAAGACCAGGAACTGAAGGCCTGCTTCTGAATAGTTGTTTACTAAAACTGCACTGGAGAAACGACGCTGACGGGCGGGAAGAAGCTTTTTCATTATTAAAAATTTTAGGGCAGGTTTACAGCAAGCCGTGTCGGGTTGCAGTATAAATGATGGCCTTTGTGCCTTGAGATTTGTGTTTATGCTGCGCAGCCGGGGTGTGGTGAGGCTTGCTAACTTGCCCGTAAAGAAATTTTTAATTGAAAAAGCGCTGGCCGGTTAGTTGTTTGTTGCAGGTTTTAGTTTGCTGCTAAGAGTTGTTGTACCTGGTATTTATAGTGGCCAAGGAAATGCAGTTTGCAGGTGTTGCTTGGAGGCAAAGGTGTGCTCTTTCATTTCAGTAGGTCTCCGGAATATGATTTTAATCAAGATATGCTCATACGATCGATTCGGTTAAAGTCCGAAAGTAAGGACGTACTATATTGCATTTAATTCATTATACCATTATACTAACTAAATCAAAGCTTATGGTTTATCCTACACTAAACGGTGAGCCAATCTACCCTAATGGTTTTCCTATGCATACCAGGAGATTCTTTATAAAGGGTGAATCTATTGAAAGTATCTTTCTTCGGAATTGTAAAAATGAGACAACGGCGGAGGAAATACAATGGCTGAAAGACTATGTGATTTATTACATCCACTCACCTTGTTTTCAATTGGAAGAATTAAAGGCAAAGGATTTGAAGAGTATGTCGCTGGATGATTTGATTTGGGAGTGTATAGGGTTTGGCGTTGATCCTTTTTAAAACAATGGATTATGAAAGGATGGTTGATTATACCAGTAGAATATAAGGGAGAGCAATTGGAATTTAGAGGCAAGCTGCTGAAGGGAAAGGGAAGGTATGGGTATAAGATTAAAGTGAAGGTGGATGGTGGGGAAATTGTGTTTGAGGAGGAAGTGGATGGGAGGTATCAAATGGTAGTTATACCCGGAGGAATGGAAGGAGAGATTGATGGAGGATTAATACAAGCAATTGCCAGTATTATTGATGAAGCTTTGAAGTAGTTGCCCGAAACATAAATTGATTCACAATTAGATCCATGGAATAAATATTTAAAGACAAAACACAAGCTATAGGAGCATACAACCAAAATGTAATTTCAACATTTGGTTATATAAATTTTGTTATACTGATGCAGTATGTAATGTACAATATTGGAGAAGTGATAACAATTTAATTATTTTGCCTTTATGAAAATGAAAAATGAGCATGTTTTTAAACTTTCCGAAATAAATGCATATTTTTTTGATCTTCCATTTGTCAATGATATTGCTAGACAAGGACTAATTAGGTTAGATGAGTGCATTTCGATCCTGAACTATTATCCTCAAACGCAAAACAGTGCTCTAGTATATCAGTTTCAAAACATTAAATCTGTAGTTCTAGAGAATGAAAAAAATAGCGATATTGTCAGAAATACTTTATCCAAAGTTCCAAGTATTATAAATGATATAAGAAGCTATTTCTAATTATAATTCATTTTTGTTGAGTAGTCTTTTAACTCTAGTTTAAAACTCTACCTGAAAATGATCCATAGCTTTTATTAAAAACCAGACCAAGCTTGTAATAATCCATTAGAAGTTTTATCATTAGATCTATATCAGAATCGTTTTCTAAGTGAAACTTGCCGTCTTTTATTTTCAGTTCTTTTTTTTCCAATTTAACTGCTTCCTGCATGTTTAGAATGGTTTCTGGCTTAAGATCCTTATGATTTTTTAGTTTAGCAAGACGGGAAAGCTTTCTATGGATTGTTGGATTCTCGTCAACTTGCTTTCTTAGTACATCTAAACCCTCAAATTGGCTGGTAGCCTCTAATTCGTCAATGAACTCAGTTGAAGCTTGCTTGAACTCCTCGGACATGCCAATAATATGTTCAAAATTGGTTTTCTGCGTTACATAAAAAGTAGAATCATAAAAAATGCAGTCGAGTTTTTTATCCATGTTTATCACCTGACCATGAAGAGGTTCAAGCTTAGATGTATTTGTATTAAATACTGCATTAAAGCTCCTCCTAAGTATATTCTTTTCCGGATTTTCTGAAGCCTCAACAGCTATTTTGCTTTGGGAAGTTTTTCTAAATGTATAGAGCGCAGATTCGTGATTAATGGCAAAGCCGACGCAATAAGCCCATAGTTCACCATATTTAAAGATTTCATCCAAGCTTTTTAAGCGTGGAGGAGTACCCGTTAATTGATTTACTACTACGTCCGAAAACGACAATGCTTTATTCTCCATTTGATATGTACACACTTTTTGTGTATCATCAGTAATGGGGTCATAAGGCTGGAGCGATGTATCCTCTTTATCAAGTAATTCTAATTGTTGTAAAGTAAGCTCATGAAAGAATTCTCGTAATTCGTCCTCAATTTCAACCTGGTAGGCAGTGAAAGCATACTTATCTAAAACCCTGTCCTTTGCTTTTACGCCTTCTTTTAAGTTTCTTACAATAAGGTTCAATTTGATGTTTGTAGCTTTTACATCGGATACGATTGTGTGCAAGTCTGAGAAAGTCATAAACTTATTCGTTAACTGTTAAAAAGTATAGTTTATGCCCTATTTCATAGAGTTTTACTTCAGTGTCATCGGGCAGGAATTTTTCTTTTGTTACCACAAGACCGTTACACTTCTTTTTTCTTGATTCGTATTCAATTTCATAAATGGCATACCGCATCGTAAGTAATGGATTTATTAGCAGCATGTTTGAATTGATGTAAATACGATAAATAATAAACAACAAAAATGAGAACGCGAAGATTTCGTAAGGGGTTTCAAAGTTTTGAAACAGGAATGGGATAATGTATGTGGCAATATATCCAATCGCTTCACTGTTTTTATTTTTCACATCTTTCAACAGCACTAAAGCGCCATTGGCTGCATTTGCTCTTATATTACTAAAGGTGATGAAATAGCCTAACAAGCCAATGACCGAGAGCATCAACAGTACAGTAGATACTCCAAACTTCTTTACAAAAACATGTAAGGAATCAATGCTAAGACCACCCCAATGCAAGAACTCCCAATTGTTATAAAATTGCCTGAAAATAACCAGAGCGAACAATGGTATATACGATGTGATAAACAACGTAAAAAGTGATAATCTCTTTAAATTAACTATATCGTATTGTCTTTGCGCCAATAGATTATTCGCTAAAGTATTTATTTAATAAAGCCGGGAAAAGATCCTCAAGCTCCTTTTGGGTTTGTTGGTGAAGGGTTTTGAGTTGATCCAGTTTTTCTTTTAACGCAACAAAAGTTTGCTGGGCAACCCCTGTCGGACAGCATGTTATTTTATTCAAAGACAACAGGCTCAAAGAATTCTCTGCCTAATGAATAGGGTATCAATTTTTTAAATTGCAGACGCCCGATGATAATAGCTGGGTGCGTATTAAACTTTGTTGCAAAGGAAGTTATATCCTGTTCACTTAAGGGTGCGGCTGCTACTATTTCCTCTTCTTCTTCTTCCTTTAGCGTCCATCTGACAGCAAAGTCATCTGCCTGCTGCTCCTTTACCTTGTCTTTTTCAGAATATTCAACCTTTTCCAAGAATATATCCTTTTTACCATGTAAAAGAATATGACCTGCCTCATGAAAAAAGGTAAACCAAAAGCCATCATTACGGTTATACCTGCAAGACAATTGAATGAGGGGGGTATCGTTTAACCAACGGGTAGAACCGTTAATTGGCGCTTTGGGCAAACAAGGCGTATGCACCACTTTCACTCCAGCACTCAAGCATATGGTTTGTAATTGATCAAAAAAGTTGGCAGGATGTGTTGCCATGATCGTTTTCAACACTGGCAAGGCTTCCTTGAAGGCCTTTTCATCGTAGGGATTTGCTTCCAGTTCAGCAGCCTGCAACTCGCCCTTGCGCAGCCAGGCTGAAATGGAATAAGGTTCATTTGTATTGGCCAAAGAAATACGGAAAGCGACTTTCAACTGTTGTTTAAAATAATAATCTTCCCAGGCAGCATGAGATGAAAAGCCAAAAAAGGAAAGCATTGCTGCTGCTTTTTCCTGAATGGTAGTACCTGAGGTGAGCCAGCTTTTTTTTACCATATCTGCAACAGGAAATAACCTAGCCCAGGAAACAGCTTCTTCAATGACAGCCTTTCTTTTTTCCCGGGCTAAGTACTCGTCATAATTGCGTTGGTTGTTGAGCCAAAAATGGGCAGGTATTTTAAGTACGTCTTCAAACAATACTGCCATATCGGCTGTTACAGAACTCTCTCCCTTTAGTATTGCTGTAATGGTTTTCTCAGGCTTGCCTGTACGCACAGCAAACTCTTTAGGCCCCATGCCTAATTCGTCTAACTTTTCACTTAAAGTCTCCCCGGGATGAGGTACTGATTGCGGAAAGTATTCGTTTCTCTTTGCCATAGGGATCTACAATTTAAATGGTATTATTAGCGGACAATTGCTTGGATTATTTTTCTTTATGATAGTTAGTGATCTCTATTACTTCTACCCCGGTAATTTCAATCCAAATGTATTTGCCATCAGGATCTGTAGGGATTGGATTCTCGTGAGGTTTAAATATCAGACGATAAGGTTGATCCAAGTCACAAGCCCATTGACCTTTTCTGTCATCTTTTAATTCGTGATATTTTCCTGGCAAATGCCTTACATCTTCTAGAGTTGTAGCAGAAGCCAGTTGGTTTAAGCGAAGCTTTAATAAATCCGCTCTCAACTTTCCAAGCTTTTGCACCCTTTTCCTATCGTCATTAGCAAGTTTTCCTAGGTTTTTATCGGCAAAAGTAATATTCACTGCAAAAGTATAAATATTTTAGTTAACAGAAAGTGTAAATTATTTTTTTAGAAGATTAGCGCATCCAAGAATAATTACTGAAAGGTAGATTCGTCTTAAAAAAAAGCAAGTATATAGCAAAATGAGTAACAAACTCATGAGTAAAATACAATACTCTAATATTTTTTTATGATCGTTTGTCCAAAGAACTCATATCAAAGGAGATCAGATTGAACATTTCCCGACAGCGGCTGCGGACCCGGTTGCCATAGAAACTTTCAATATCCTGACTGTTTAGGTTGGTGGTGATATGTGTGAACATTTTGAAGCGGATAAATAGGTCGTAGCGAGAAAGCAGGATTTCGGCCATGACATTACAGGAGGTACCGAAGTATTGAACCACTGGCTCGAGGCCGAGGTCGTCGAAGCAATAGGTGACATTGGTTTCGCTGTATTGGTTGAAGGATTTGCGGGTGTAGCGCAGAATGGCTTCGAAGCCTTCGACTCCAAATTCAAAGGCGATTTCACGGCAGGCTTTAACTAAATGCCGATGGTGCGTAAGGAGCAATTGGTTCATGAGCGTCATTAGCGTTGTTTTTCCGCAGCCTACAGGCCCGGTAAGGATTATCCCTTTCCGCAGGTCGATCTTGTATTTTTGAGCCAGCGGAGCGTCTTGCAGGAAGTAAATGAGCAGCTGCAGGATAGTGGCAGTGTCTTCTTCATAGAGTTTGAACTTTGGATGATAGATTTCTTTGCCTTTCTTTTCGATCAGTAGCCAGTAGATTGTGTAATCATAGTGGCTCTGAATAGTTTTTATCTCGTGGGGTATGGAGGTATTGGGTTCGATCATTGTTGTTTTGTTTTTGCGGTTTGATATTGAGCATCCATTTGTGTGCAATAGATTGCCAGTCTGTGACCGGAAGTGTTTCACTGAGCATCCAGGCCTTGCCCTGGTTGTAGTAGAAGAACTTCTTAGCTTCCGGAAGTGGGTAGTTGTGCTGGCGGAAAAAAGCTTCCACTTCCGAAAGTGAGGGACCGGCTCTCTCCTGCCCTTTCTTCTGCGTGGGTGGTTTTATTACATGTTCCGGATTTTCGGCGCGGGGCGTCCTGGGTTGTTTTTGATTTTTTGCTAAATGAGTAAGTGAAGAAGTTCCGGATTTGTTTTTTTCCACATTATTTTTTTTATTTTTTTTTGTGGGTGTGTTACACACACTGTTTAACTGTTTAAAGTTTATATGTTTATAAAGGAGTACCACTTTTGATACTTGTCTAGTATCATTTTTGATACTAGCAACGGTCAAATTCGGTACATGACTAGTATCAAATTCGGTACTTGTTGATGAAGCTTTACATGTACCACTTTTGGGACTAAACATGTCGAGTTGTTGATAACTATTTTTGTCTACTTCCTTATCAAACCTTATCATAGTGACAGCTACCGGCAGGTACTTAAATGGCGCCGGGTAATACAGGATGTAACCTTCCTGGTGTAATTCCTTGATGCATTTGTGATAGGTGTTTTTGGATCCGATCTTACTAAGCTGCATCAGATCATCTCTGTAAACCGGGAAGAGGTTGTCAAACCGGTGTACGTTCCAGTAGTGAAACAATGCCAGGTAAAGACTTACATGAAGCGGAGAAAGCTTTTGGTCTTCTTTTACGCGCTCAAAGAAGTTATTGAGGTGAGAGATATAGTTCAAATTGGTAGTTTGTGGTTTTAAATTTTATCTTTTTGGCTTATTCAGTAAAGATTGGATGTGATCGTAGTCGTAATAGATGATCCCTCCTATTTTGGTATATTGAAGGGTACCATTAATGCGCAGGGTTTGCAATGTCCCTGGAGAAACTTTAAGTAGTCTGCGTACTTCATCAGACTTGAGCCACTTTTTCTGTGCCGCCTGCTCTTTGCTGAAAATCTGCTTGAGCTCGCTTATTAAATCCTCTTTAAATAACATCAAATCGTGCCGGGTTAAAATTTCTACTGCCATAATATTTATTTTGTTTTAGTGATGAGCAAAGAGAAGTTTTTTAAGAATATCAAAGGGGTAGCAGGGGTAACAGTACCCCCGTAAAATGCAGTATGGGTCTGAGAAATATTTTTAAAATTCATATGAGATTACTATGGAAAAGGAACAAATTCAGAATTGGGAATTCAGCTATGCTATATTTGTGAAATGACATAGACAAGAAACCATATTAAAATATTTGATAGCGAACGCTATTTGAAGAGTTACTGAAATCCGCCAAACTTTTTAGACACTACTCAGAAGATAGACCGGTCGCCTACGCTACGGCGTGGGCACGGCTATTGGTAGTGTCGGGGCTTGGCGGCCCTCAGTGACCGTAGTCAGTGTACCACGCTTACTTTTTTTCTTATGAGCTACCAACAGGAAATATTAAACACTCCTATTCAAGATCTCTCTTTCAATTCTGAATTGAAAAATCTCTTAATTAGACAGGGCCATCAGAAATTACAGGATCTTTTGAATGTTCCTGTTTATAAATGGCACGACTATCCCGCCTTTAATTTCCATCATCAGTATGAAATTGTAGATTTCCTGCAGGACCATGATATGATGGATTTCCTGAAGGAAGAATAACCCCAGTCCGACTGTGGCGGAGAGCAACTGTGCACAGAACCTTTCCAAGAAGGTCGAGAGAGACAATTGAAACAGGTGAATGGAATGCTCTAGTATGATTGAACTTTTTTGAACATCTCGAGTAAAAGATCTTTTAAGGAATCTTTAGCGGCAGTCTCAGGTGTATAATATTTTACTCTCAGGCTATCTGCAGAGATAGAGCCTGCTTGTGGTGTTCGGAAAATCTTTGCAATAGTTTTCAAAAGAGCTGTCTGGTTTTTATTGTTAAGAATGCCAACATCTTTAGCAGCTCTTATGAAAACAGCTAATTGTTGGACAGAAAGGGAGGTGTGTAACTTGTCATCTTCATCTTTATCATGAGCAGGCGGTGAATGTTCATGAGCGGTATTGAAGCAAGCCTGTTGTTTATCTAAATAGTGTATTTCCTCTGAGATCCAGGTGCCGATTTGTTCTTTTAAACATTTCATCTGAGGTATGAAGGCTGCTGCAGGTTTTTCCTGTAATTGGTTTAAAGTTTTAAGAGCTGAGAGCAATGCATCTCTCTGCTCAACGGGTGTAGTGCATGCTGCAGTACAGGCCTGAAGGTTAGCCACATAATAGTTTAGCAGATCAACAATATTGAAGTTCATATAAATCAACAGATCCATCAGGAGCTGGGAGGTGTATTGGGAGTCTAAGGGTATTTCTTTTATCTCTGTTAACAGGTCTTTCATGTATGCTATTCTTTTATAGCAGACAATGTCTTCGCCGTTACTTTGGATAAACTTTTGCAAATGGAAGCACAATATTTTCTTTAGCTTGGTATCAATGTTTGAAAAAACCGTTTTTTCCAGATACTCGAGCTCCTTTGTGATTTGGGCTCGCGTTGCTGCCAGGATATGATCCGGAACCTTTTCTTCCTTGTTGAAGTATCTTGGATAATGGGACTCTATAAAATGCAGCAAATGCTCCAAGCGTTTTAATATAGCATCGTACATACTATTTAACTCAGAAGCGGCATCTTGCAGAATATAAGCAAAGACTTTGTCCAGCATGCGTATCATTGCCGACTGGCATTGACATACAAGGAGTACAAAGGATTTTTCATTTTCGATGTCTACAGACTTTTTAAGCAAGTAAGTTCTAATGCTTTCAGTTTCTGAAGTTGCTTCATTTATCCAAATCTCTAAAAAACGACAAGAGGCATCAATTCCTTCTGTGTTTACAGGGTTAATCCGTACATTAATCAAATAATATAGCTTTTCTAATGAATTTTTCAATTTGTCTCAGTTTAGTGATGGTTGCTTTATCGTTTCGTTTTTTGTTTCAATAGAATTGAGCCTTGTTCACTGTTTAGTGAAGAAGCAAAAATTACCTTATCAAACCTGTAAGGGATTGATGAAATAATCTGGCGAGCTAGTTGTGAATTCAGGCAGGGACAACCTAGTTGCATGTTGGATTGGTCCCTAAAGGGTTGTTTCAGGGTAGGTCAGCTACATTGGCATTCAAACAATTTGGTTACGGATGAAGGGAAATGATGGTTTGTTTCAGAAGGCTAATGTCTATATGGCAACCAAACGGGCGTTAAATATATTATACTTTATAAAAAACCTGCTCATTTACCTTATAATTTTTTTTAAAGATAAAAGAGACAGGTTTGTATAGAATTGGAAATTGGTATTGAGCTATCTTTATTTATTAATAAAGTTTGGTTTAATAGCTAGCTACCGGTTTTCCCTATTTGCAGTTTGCCCGTAATTTTTGCTCTTACCTCTTTCATGTTCCTGCTCACTTTTACATCGGTTGTTTTGGCGTAGATCTGGGTGGTACGAATGGAATTATGGCCGAGCATTTCGCTGGCTGATTCAATAGGACAATCGTTCTCGAGTAAAACAGTGGTGGCGAAAGTATGCCTGGCTGTGTGGGTGGTGAGATTTTTGTTGATGCCGGCAATAGCTGCAATTTCTTTGAGGTATGCGTTGTAACGCTGGTTGCTGTTTACCGGCAATAGTTTATTATAAGCCTGGCAATAAGGATGACTCCTGTACTTTTCGATGATGGCCAAGGGAATTTCCATTAGGGGCACATTGGATTTATTATCGTTTTTGTAACGGTCCCTGATCATCCATTTGGAGCCATCGATCCATGGGACTACGTTCTCGGGTGTTAGTTTATAAACATCTATATAGGCATACCCGGTGAAGCAACTGAATACATAAACATCTCTGACTTCTTCCAAACGGGCAACAGTCATGGGGGTTTCGTACAGTCCAACCAACTCTTGCCAGGTGAGGCGTTCTCTCTTCGGATTTTTATAGGAGCACTTGAAAGCAGCCATGGGAGAAGTGGGGATATATTCCTGTAGGACAGCATAGTGAAACACCTGCTTTGTATTTTTCAGATACTTCATGGCTGTGTTCATGCCAATGTTATCGACAGTAGTGAGATAATGCTTGAAATCATCGCCAAAGGTGTTTTTGATTTCGCTGATCAATTTCTGGCTATTGGAATATTTGTGTTTCAGAAAGTCAATTACTTTTTGTTTGGTGATTTCGAAGCGCTGCCAAGTCTTCACCTTCAGCGTGGGCTCTTTGGCTTCTGCCCTTTCCTTTAATATCTTATTATACTCTGCGAACACTTCATTGATGGTTTTGTTGCGGGGCCCTATGCCGAGATAGGTGTTTTTGAGCATTTCAGCTGTTACCCTTTCATGGGTGGCATCAAGCTGGTCGTAAGTTTTTTGGAGGCCTGCTTTGATCTTTCGTAATTCGCGGTTGATAGTGACAGCTTCTTCACTAAAGCCTTTGGCTTCTCCGGACTTTGAGCTCCAATTATCTGCTTTGATCTTTTTGCCTGTGGAGAACTCGGCTCTCTTTCCTTCGACAGTGATGCGGCAATAAATGGGGATTTTTCCATCTTCAGACTGTTTGGCTTTACATAGCCAAAACAGGATTGCAGTGTTTTGATTGATTTTCATGATGTGGTGATTTGAAGTAACCGAATTTTGATTTGTTTTGAAGTTTTATGCACTAATCAAAACTCTATAAACCCACGCCCATCAAGCAATTCATCAAATTCGGTTACCTATTTCTAACCAATTCGGTTACCTTATTCTTCAATTTCGGTTACCTAAAAGTAGGGGTAAGAAATGGTACCCGAAATGGTCACCATTTTATTTAAAATCGATTGAATTAAATTGATGAAAGATTTTTTGAAATACTTGAAAATCAATAATATTTGAAATGAAAAAGCCTCCGTTGTGGAGGCTTTTGTGATCCCGCTGGGACTCGAACCCAGGGCCCATACATTAAAAGTGTATTGCTCTACCAACTGAGCTACGGAATCAATATCTTTTAAGTTTTAGAAAAAATAAAAGATAAAAAACAATTCTATTAAAATCGGTATTTAAGAAACAGCCCCTTGTGATTCAAGAGGCTGCTTCGTTTGTGATCCCGCTGGGACTCGAACCCAGGGCCCATACATTAAAAGTGTATTGCTCTACCAACTGAGCTACGGAATCATCTATTTTGAGTTCTGGCTATCTTTATTTAAGCCATTTTTCGTTTGGGAGTGCAAATATAGAACCCTTTTTCATTCCTGCAAAAAAAAATGCAGTTATCATCTCATTATCCCCAAAGCATGCTTTTACAGTGCTTACAGGACAACAGTTCCAAAATTCTTTACACTTTGACTCAAACCCACAGCTAGCGCTAGTTTCAGAAATAGAAAATATAGTTTTCAAGATATAGTATCGCGCTGATTTTTTAGAAACAATGTTGAATTTGAATTAGGTTTGCGCAACTAATTTTCACCCATGTCTGATTTCTTTAAAAATAAAGTTGTAGCCGTAACCGGTGGAAGCGAAGGCATTGGAAAGGCCCTTGTTGAATTATTGTTAAGCAAGGGCGCCAAAGTGTCAACCTGCGGCCGCAATTATGACAAACTTTACCACCTGCAATCGCGGTTCCCCTCCTATCCGCTGCATACTGTAGCTGCAGATGTGAGCATAGAAAACGACTGCCGCCACTTTATTCATTCCACTATTAAAATGATGGGTGGCATAGATATCCTCATCAATAATGCGGGCATTTCTATGAAGGCATTGGTTCAGGATGCATCGACAGAAGTGATGCGCAATGTAATGAACGTTAATTTCTTTGGCGCTGCTTACTGCACCAAACATGCACTCGATACAATTATACAACGCAAAGGGGTAATCGTAGGCATTTCTTCTATTGCAGGTTACCGGGGTTTACCTGGACGCAGCGCCTACTCAGCTTCCAAATTTGCTTTGCAGGGATGGCTCGAAGCCCTTCGTACAGAATTGTTAGGTACAGGTGTTCATGTAATGTGGGTATGCCCTGGCTATACAACATCCAACATCAGGTATGCAGCTTTGAATGAAGAAGGCAATGCACAAGGAGAAAGTCCGTTAGATGAATCAGGCCTGATGAGCCCGGAAGAGTGTGCCGTTCATATTTTGAAAGCAATTGAAAAGAAGAAGCGCACAATGGTTATGACCTTTATGGGAAAAGAAACAGTCTTCCTGAATAAGTTTTTTCCCGGCCTTACAGACAGACTGGTAAAAAGATTTTTCTTCAAAGACGGAAAGCTGATTAAATAAAGAACTTTTTCAATTACCCATTCATTTTACTTTCCATTTTTTAAATTCTAAATTTCACATTTCTCATATCAAATGCCCTTAGTTACACTTACATCAGATATCGGTAATCAGGACTACCTTGTAGGTGCCGCTAAGGGCAGGCTTTTATGCATCAATCCCGAATTCAACATTATCGATATTTCACACAGCCTGTCCCCATTCAATTACCCCCAGGCTGCCTATGTTTGCCGCAGTGCCATTAAAAACTTTCCAGAGTACTCTTATCACATTATTCTGGTCAACCTTTTTGAATCAAAGCCAGAACAATTACTGCTGGCCTTTCATCATGATCAATACATCATCTGTGCCGATAATGGCCTACTGAGTATGATTTTGGAGGGAAAACCCGAAATGGTGATCGGTCTTCCGCTGGAAAAAACTGCGATTAAAAACACACTTTATTGCATTGACATCGCTGCAAAAGCGATCACACAAATGCTCAATGGAGAGCCAGCTGAAAAGATTGGCATCCCTGATGTTGAGTACATTGAAAAGAACCCGCTGCGTCCCTTACTTAGTGACAATTGGATGGAAGGTCAGATCATCTTCATCGACAACTTTGAAAATGTCATCGTTAACATTACACAGGAGCAGTTTGAACAACAACGTAAGGGCAGGAAATTTAAGATCATATTCAAGCGCGATGAAATGATTGAACGAATTAGCGGTTCTTATGCCGATGTACCTCAGGGTGAAAAACTGGTATTGTTCAACAGCGCGGGATATATGGAGATCGCCATCAACAAAGGCAATGCAGCCGGCCTGTTTGGACTCAAGGGCTTCAAAGAGTCGCACAGCCAGTTCTCTGCCGTGCTGCAAAACAGGCTATTCTATCAGACTGTAAAAGTTTACTTTGAATAACCGCCTTCACCTCTAACTTCGCACCTCCTAGTTAGATCAATAATATATGCAAGTTGACATACTCATCATTGGCCAGGGCATTTGTGGCACTATGCTTTCTTGGAACTTATTCAAAGAAGGCAAAAGCTTTTTAATTGTTGACAACAACCTGCCTGCGGCTCCTTCAAAGGTTGCTGCAGGAGTCATTAACCCGGTTACAGGCAGGCGCTACTCCTATAGCTGGATGATCGACACTTTAATGCCTTTTGCGCATGAAAGCTATGCCGAAATTGGCAACTTCCTGGATCAAAAAATCAGTTTTGAGAAGTCCATCATTGACTTTTTTCCCTCTGCCCAAATGCGGGATGCGTTTGTTACACGCATGACAGAAAATGATACCTACCTGCATACCTACCCCGATCAAAACCAGTTCAACCAGTATTTTAACTATGAATTTGGTTGTGGAAAGATCCAGCCCGCCTACACCACCGACCTTCAAACATTGCTGTCCTCCTGGAGATCTTACCTAACAAACCGCAACTTGTTATTGGAAGAAGACTTCAAGGCAGAAAACCTGTCCTTCCAGACAGACTCTGTTTCTTACAACCATATCACTGCTGAAAAGATTATCTTTTGCGATGGTATTCACTCTATGAACTACTCATGGTTCAAAGGGCTACCGTTTGCTCCTAGCAAAGGCGAAGCTATTTTAATTGAAAGCAAGGAACTCACCAACCAGCATATCTTCAAAAAGAGCATGGCCATTGTACCACTATTCTCCGAAGATTTGTTCTGGGTAGGATCTTCTTACGAGTGGGATTATAGCCATCCCAACCCAACCAACGAGTTCTTAGAAAAAACAAAATTTCATCTCGACACATGGCTGAAAGTTCCCTACAAAATTGTTGATCACAAAGCTGCGCTGAGGCCTTCCACCCTGGAAAGGAGACCCTTCGTGGGATTTCACCCGCAAAACCCAATGATTGGTATACTAAATGGCATGGGCACTAAAGGCGCGTCATTAACACCCTACTTTGCCCAACAACTTGCCCAGCATATTGTCAATGGAGTTCCAATTACACCAGAAGCAGATATAAACCGCTTCCAGCGAATTCTTTCTAAATAAGAAAAAAACATGAGGCAATAAACGCATTTTCCTGTAACGTAAATCCACCCTAACGGATTTACGTTTCTCTTGTATTTTTGCGCCTTTAATCAATCATGAGCCATTTTAACGAACCCCAATACGTGATTCCGGCCCGCTACCGGAAAATGGAAAATATGCACATCATCTTCTGGCTGCTGAAAGATGTCAGCTGGTGCATGATATGGAAAGAACTGGGTTTGATCATGATTTTGCCCACCCTGATCATTTCTATTATTATAGCCTGGCGCACAAGAGACTTAAAGTCCGAACTGGCCCACAACCTGGCCATTACTTTCTGGATCTCCGCCAACTCCTATTGGATGATCTCCGAATTTTTTGGCTTTGACGAAGTGCTCATCTGGCATCAATTCACAGGCAAGCACCTGGCCATCCTCCCATTTGCGATTGGCGTACTCACTTTAGCATACTATTACCTCTTCCAAAGACAAAAAGAAGAAAAGCAAGCACAAGTGGTTACGCTATAAAAAATATTCTTTATCAATCAACTAATTATAATTAAGTTTTCTCTACTCCCCACATACAAATCCAGCGCCTTATTCCGCCCTTTCTAATATATCTAACTACCCACATGAGTGCAAGGCGGAATACAGCGCCTCCAGTCTCTCCTCCTATCACGCAAAACTCTTTCTTCCAACCCACGCCAGTCTAACCACAAAAGCACCGATCAAATTATCTATCTAACATAAATGCATCCTAATGACCTGTAGTTCAAATTCTTGTGCACTGGCAAGGCTGCGCACGCGGAGCGATTGCGGCAGCCTTGATTTTTTGGTTCCTTTTGCATCAAGACAAAAGGAACAAAGGAAACCGTTTAAACTCCTATTTTCGCGCTTAACCTCTTATTTTACCGCCCATCACACATACTTTACCGATCATATGGCAAAAAGTACCGTTCATATCGGATGGGCTTGAAATACCCCTTAACATCGATATATCTTTACGTCTTCAAATCAAATAGGAGTATTTCTCCACCCAACATGAACAAATTTCTGGAATCCTTATTTACCCACTATCGTCTTTGGGTAAACCCACCGGAAATCTCCAACCTGTAATTTTTCCACAGTAAAGATTCAACCGAGTTAAGGACATGTGCCTTTGCACAAGGCATGTATTCTAGCCGTTGCACACGGCAGTATTCAACATTCATCAAAATGAAATCAAAAAAATGGATGGTGATAGCCATTGCTATGCTCATTCTGGTCTTACACCATCATACACATATCAACTACAACCAAACACAAATCCGAAAGCGCCGTATTCAGCCGGTACAGGAAACAAAATCAGATTTCTTTCTGTTGCCAGGCTTTTTACCCGTCGCATTGGGATGGTAAACCATTGCGTGTATTGAAATAAACGCTCATTATAAACCATTTTTTCAAACCTAAAAATCAACAACTATGGCCAGCATAGGCAAAAAAATCCTGTCTGCATTTGTTGAAGTAACCGAAGAAGCAAAACCGGTTACCAGTGAAGAAAAGACCTTCACCCCAGTTAACAATGCAGCTACGAAACCGATGAACACTGCAAATAGCAGCAAGTTCAAAGAACACTTTGATCAACTGTTCAAAGAAGCAGAGATCCAGGGTCCCGACTACTTCGAGTTTGCTAAAATGATCGAAGCCATGCACTGTATTCCTGATGAAGCAACCAGGTACAATGCAGCCTTCGCAGGCTTGACGGTACAAGGACTGAACAAACAGCACCTTTTATCAACAACAAAACAATATCTGGTATTGCTTGATGAAGATGCAGAAAACTTCAATGCGACGATTGATACCACTTTGCAGGAGAAGGTACAAACAAGAAAACAGGAGATCGAAACAAAAAGCAGGCGCATACAACAACTGTCACAGGAATTAGCAAGCCTTCAACAGGAAATCGCGCTCATGGGTCAGGAAGTCAAAGAGCAGGAAGAAAAAATTCAAAACAACACAAACAATTACAAAACAGAATTGGAAAAAATCAAATCCAATATTCTGCAGGACATAGAAAAAATTAAACAGTACATCAACTAAAAACAAAAAACATGAACGACACAATCCATAAAACAAAAACACCTGGATGGTTCTCTGAACCTAAAAATGTAGCCACTACCGTGATAGGTCTATCATTGGCTATGGGTCTCGCCTATGGCTTTTCCACGTTTGTATTGCCATGGTTGTTGACCGTAACATGGAATCTCGTAAACCTGGTCATAGGAGGTCTGATCCTTGGCTTTTTGCTAACGATCATTACCAGTAAGAAGTTCTGGAGAGCAGTGAAATACCTCTCTGAATTCATCGCCAACTATACCATTGGTGTTGTCATTGAACTGAACCCATTCAACATCTTGCAAGCCAAGATTGAGCAAGGTTATGATGACAGGAACACATTGTACAAGCAAGCGGCCCGGTTAAAAGGCAAGCAAAGTGAGTTGATGAATAAACTGCAGGAAAAAGAGAAGGAATTACAATTGAATGCACAGAAAGTAATCATCCTGCAGACTGAAAATAAGAATGGCAGGCAACTCGATCTGTATGCCAACAATGTATTGCGTTGCCGTGAGTACATTGATAATGTAACGCCTATAGTAGGCGACCTGAACAAGCTGGTAAAGTTTGCTGACATGGCGTATGAAGAAAGCGGGATCATGCTTGAAGATGCCAGGTTGGATCTGGAAGCAAAGAAAGACCTGTATTATTCAGTAACTACAGGCTTATCTGCCGTTACTAGCGCCATGAAAGCCTTCAAGGGTGACGATGAATTAAACACTGATGCTGAAAAAGCATTGGCAGTATTGAAAGAACAGATTGGCGAAAAGATTGGACACATCAAGTCAGCTATTGACGTCACCTCCAGGTTCATGGACGACAAAGTGCTGGAAGACAGGGCTAAGTCAGCCCAGGCTGTTGAACTGATCAAAAAATTCAACATGCAATCAGACTTCAACTATACCAAAACCGCTCTGGAAAACAACAAAGACACGGGCAATTTAAAAGGTGTACAGATCACCGACCGTTACAGAGGCCTGCTCGATTAAGACCAATTTCCCATCACTTCCCCAATTAACGGAGCACTGAAAAAAAATACACAGTGCCACCGAACACCCAATCCATGTCCTTGCAAAACCATAAACAAACTTTTAAATAATCTAAAATCAAATCAACATGACAATCAAATTAAAACCTGCCGGTAAAATATTAATCATTGCTGCAGTCATTGCTGCAGGTATTGTAGGCGTAAGATGGTATCAAAGCCGTCCAAAGGACGTAGGAAACTCCATTGAAGTAGGAAAGGTATCCCTGCCAGATGCACCGGAAGCTTCCTTGAGCGATCAGGCAGTTCAATTGCCTTTACCATCAGAAGAACCTGCATATAATGGCGGCACAGGAATCGTTTGGGAGCGCATGGCCTGGAACAGCCAATTCTCAGGTATGTACGCCAATGGTGGTGTACGTACAACCAAAGGTTCGCTTTTCGATAAAGCCAACCTTGATGTGAATTATGTACGCCAGGATGATTGTAACAAGCAAATGGCCGACCTGGTAAAGTTCGCAAATGACTATAAGAACAATCCAAACGCAACTGGTGTGCTGATCACGTTTATGGGTGATGGTATGCCCGCATTCATGACCTCTTTATCAAAAGAACTGGAAGCTTTAGGCCCGGAATACCAGCCGATTATTCTGCCAATAGCACACGGTAAATCTTTTGGTGAAGACCAGGTTATGGGCCCTCTTTCATGGAAGAAAGACCCACAACAAGCATTAGGGAAATGTGTAGCCGGTGTATTGCGCGACGGTGATGTGAACATTTTGCTGAAGTGGGCTGGTGACAATGGCTTGAAAGTGAATCCTGATGAAACCACTTACGATGCCAATGCGATCAACCTGGTTGCAGCCAATGACTTCCTGGATGCACCTAACAAGTACATCACGGGTTATTCTGAAAAAAGAAAGATCGTGATCAATGGTAGAACTACTGGTAAAGATACCGTCGTAGGTGTTGATGGAGTTGCTACATGGACGCCCGGTGACGTAAACGTGGCTACTAAAAAGGGTGGACTGGTAACGATTGCCAACACAAAGCAATATGCATCTCAAATGCCTAATCAAACCATCGCTATTAAAAAGTGGGCCTATGATCACAGAACCGCTGTGGAAAACATGATCATTGCGCTTGCACAAGCTGGCGACCAGGTTCGATCATTTAATGGTGCAAAAGCTTTTGCTGCACAGGTAAGTGCCGAAGTCTACGGAGAAAAAGATGCTGAATATTGGTTGAAATACTACAATGGTGTTGAAGAAAATGACGTACAGGGTTTAAAGGTGAATCTTGGTGGTTCTACAGTATTCAACCTTGCCGATATGGCCAACACCTATGGCCTGGGAGAAGACAAAGTAGACCGTTACAAGGCAGTGTACAACACCTTCGGTAACCTGATGGTAAAAATGTATCCCAACATTATGCCTTCCTTTATGCCATATGAAAAAGCTGTTGACAAATCGTTTTTGTTATCTGTGCTTTCCAATCATACAGATTTGTTAGAAGGTAAAGCGATGGAAACAAAATATGCATCATCAATTACCAGTAAGGTTTCTTCTAAATCTTACTCCATCGAATTTGAATCCGGCTCTTCAAACATTAATCCTTCATCCTATCAGCTGCTGGATGACATATTTGAATCAGCAGTCGTAGCAGAAGGTCTGAAATTGGGTGTGTATGGTCACACGGACAACAAAGGTTCTGATGCAATCAACAGGCCTCTTTCTGAAAAGAGAGCTGGAGCTGTAAAAGCTTACCTGTTGAAGAAAGGCTTGAAACAGGATCAGATTGAATCAAAAGGCTTTGGCTCAAGTCAGCCCATTGCAGATAACAACACCGAAGCCGGCCGCAGCAAGAACCGCCGTGTAGAGATCGTATTAGGTGAATAATAGTACCCAACCAATGGTGAATGGGTTCACCCCCATTCACCATTCCTAATTCACCATTCACCATTGACCATTCACAATCAAAATCAAATCAATGAAAACAATATTCCAACCATTTGGCAAGATCAGTAAACAGGCATTCATCATCATGATAGTCATGCAGGTGATGTTTGCTTTGGTGTTCTGGCACACAACTTCAAATGGCCTGATACCACAACCGGCGAAAGTAGCGAAAGCCTTCTTCCATCTTCTTTCCACAAGATTGCTGTTGGATAATATCCTGGTAAGCCTTGCACTCACCGTTCAGGCCATGTTGTATTCGATCGTGATTACACTGGCTTTTGCTTATTTATCGGTGATCCCATTCTTTAAAAGCATTGCTCAATTCCTGGTAAAATGCCGGTACCTGACATTAACGGGTCTCATCTTCATCTTTACATTGCTCACCAAAGATGGCAGCCAGTTGAAGTTATCATTATTGGTATTTGGCATTGTCCCCTTTTTTGTCACCTCCTTTCTTTCTGTGATCTTGAATATCGACAAACAGGAATATGAACTATGTAAAACACTTGGCTACAACAACTGGCAAACCTTATATGAAGTGATCATTGTGGGCAAAGCTGATGCCGTATTCGAAATATTACGTCAAAACTTCGCTATCTCATGGTTGATGATCACACTGGTTGAAGGACTCAACATGAGTGAAGGTGGTATCGGTACTTTGCTGATCAAGTACAATAAATACAACGACCTCACCAACGTACTGGCCTTGCAGCTCGTGATATTTTTGATAGGACTGCTATTTGACTTTTTACTGGGCACAACAAGACAATGGTTATTCCCTCACACCAAAATAGCAATAGGAGGTACCAAATGACAACACACACAAAAGAAGAAATCATTCTCAAAGCTGAAAATGTTCATCTTGAATACGACAACAAAACGATCCTGAGAAACATCAACTTCAGCATCAAGAATATTGTACGCCCCGGCATGGAACAGGGACAGGTAGTTTCCCTGATCGGCAGAAGCGGTATTGGTAAAACCCAATTGTTCAAACTGCTATCTGGATTGCAACAACCTACATCCGGACATATCCATATTCAAAATGACCAGCCGGTAAGAGCAGGTGATATGGGCGTGATCTTCCAGAACTACTATTTGTTTGAATGGCGAACCATCCATCAATCACTGATGTTGGCGGCAAAACAAAACCCAGCTCTTAAAGGCCACGAAACAGATGCTATAAAAAAGAGTGCAGCAGATTTTGAATTAACCGATCACCTGCAAAAATATCCTCAGCAATTATCAGGTGGACAAAGACAGAGGGCAAGTATTATTCAACAACTGCTCAAAGGTTCTGACTTTTTGCTTCTGGATGAGCCTTTTTCCGGTCTGGATGCCTGTGTCCTCGATAAAGTGGTAGAGCTTCTTTTACAAGTATCCATATCAGATGAACTAAAAACATTGGTCATTGTATCCCACGACATCGCTACTGCCATTGCCATTTCTGATACCGTGTTCATCTTAGGCAAGGAAAAAGACTTACCCGGTGCCACCATCAAAAAAGAGATTGACCTCATTGCCCGCGATCTGGCCTGGCAGAAGAATATCAAAAGAGAAAAAGCATTTCTTGAAACCGTTGAAGAAATAAAGAACTGCTTATAATAGTTGGTTGGTTTTTGATTTGATAAAGGCTCCCGGCTCTCCGGGGGCTTTTACTTTCACCTCAGAAGTTTATCTTTGCCCGCACTTTTACGCCCAACAAACATTGGGATAATATTTTATATTTTAAATTTTAGATTTTCATGTATCGTTCTCATACCTGTGGCGAATTAAGACTGCATCACGTAGGTACAGCTGTAACACTGGCTGGCTGGGTGCAAACCGTAAGAAAGTTCGGCTCTATCACTTTTGTTGACCTTCGCGACCGTTACGGCATCACGCAGTTATTGTTTGGTGAGCAACTGAATGCTCAGTTAGACGAATCGCCCCTGGGCCGTGAGTTTGTGATCCAGATTTCCGGTACTGTGACTGAACGCAGCAATAAAAACCTCAACATTCCTACAGGCGATATTGAGATCACCGTTGATTCTTTCAAGATCCTCAACAAATCAGCCGTACCGCCCTTCACTATCCAGGACGATACCGATGGTGGCGACGACCTGCGCATGAAATATCGCTACCTCGACCTGCGTCGTAACGCAGTAAAGAAAAACATTGAGCTTCGCTATGCTGTTAACCGCGCTACACGCGATTACCTGCACAAGCAAGGCTTTATGGATATTGAAACACCATTCCTGATCAAGTCCACGCCCGAAGGCGCCCGCGACTTCGTGGTTCCTTCCCGCATGAACGAAGGTCAGTTCTACGCTCTTCCGCAATCACCCCAGACCTTCAAACAACTCTTGATGGTGAGCGGTTATGACCGTTACTACCAGGTTGTAAAATGTTTCCGCGATGAAGACCTTCGCGCCGACCGCCAGCCAGAGTTCACCCAAATAGACTGCGAAATGGCTTTCGTAGAGCAGGAAGATATTTTGAACATGTTCGAAGGACTGATCAAATTCATTTTCAAAGCCGTTAAAGACATCGACTATACCGAGCCTGTTGAACGCATGACCTGGGAAGACGCCATGTGGAACTACGGCATCGACAAACCAGACATTCGCTTCGGCATGAAAGTAGCCAACCTGAAATTCCCTTCCACTATTTTCCTGGCCAAGCAAGACGCAGCTCAGGCCTCCCCTTTAGGGGCCGGGGGTGAGTCCGGCGCGTCCGGCTTCGCTGTCTTCGACAATGCTGAAACTGTAGTAGCCATTGCCGTTCCCGGTGCAGCAGAATATACCCGTAAGCAAATCGACGAACTGACCGACTGGGTAAAACGTCCGCAAATCGGTATGCAGGGGCTGGTGAACATCCGTTACAATGCTGATGGCTCTCTAAAGAGCAGCGTAGATAAATTCTTCTCACCTGAGCAGTTAAAAGCGATTGCAGAATATACCGACGCAAAACCTGGAGATCTCGTACTGATCCTGGCGGGTGCAGAAGAAAGAACCCGTAAAGCCATTTCCGATTTGCGCCTCGAACTGGGTGAGCGCCTTGGCTTCCGCAAAAAAGACGAATTCAAGCTCTTATGGGTGCTCGACTTCCCATTGTTTGAATACGATGCTGAAGAAAACCGCTGGGTAGCCCGTCACCATCCGTTTACCTCGCCCAAGCCTTCCCAGATAGAAGAAATGATCAATAACAATCCTGTAATTGAGAATGCGGCAGACTACCTGAAACATCCTTATGCCAACATCAAAGCCAACGCATATGATATGGTATTGAACGGCAACGAAATAGGCGGAGGTTCTATCCGTATCTTCCAGCGCGAGCTGCAGGAAAAAATGTTTGCAGCCCTCGGCATGAGCGAAGAAGAAGCCCAACACAAATTCGGCTTCTTATTGGGCGCCTTTGAATACGGCGCACCTCCGCATGGTGGTATCGCCTATGGTTTCGACCGTCTGTGTGCCATCCTCGGTGGCAGCGAAAGCATCCGCGACTTCATTGCCTTCCCCAAAAACAACAGCGGCCGCGACGTCATGCTTGATGCCCCATCTTCAATCGATGAAAAACAACTGGAAGAACTCAATATCCGGTTGGCAGTTAAAGTAAAATAATCCATGCATAGACCAAATCAGTATATAACAGCTTGCTGGGTGTATTCCAGCAAGCTTTTTTTAGTACTCATCCTTCCAACCTTGAATCTCTAAACCCATTCACCACCGTATCCCTGGAGTATAATTGAAGCGTACCTGAAGGGTACTTGAAGCACGAAACAGATTTTGCCCCCTCCCCCCTCCTTCCTAATTAACATTTTAACCCCTTCTTTAAGGTTCTTTTGTTCCATTACGGCACAGCTCTTGCGCCCTTATTCTGAGTTATGAAAAATCTCATCTACGTCTTTATTTCTATGATTCTATATACATCATGTCAGGAAAGCGGTAATGCGCAAGAGCCGCTTTTAGACACCACTATTGCAGAAACAAAGCTCAACGTTCCCTATGGACAGGACACCGCCCAGCGCATGGACATTTATTTACCCGCAGGCCGGTCTTCCGGCTCTACCAGGTCAATAGTCCTCATCCACGGTGGTGGTTGGGCCTACGGTAGAAAGTCCGACTTTGCCACCTATATCGACACGCTCAAAAAGCGCTTACCACACTATGCCATTTTCAATCTTGAATACCGCCTGGCATCAGAAAAAGCCAAATTCCCCTCCCAGGAGCAGGACGTTAAAGCTGCTTTGGACTTTATCACCCAGCACTCAGACAAATACGGGATTGACAGCAACGAATTGGTGCTTTTGGGTGCCTCTGCCGGGGCACACCTGGCCATGCTGCAAGCCTATAAATACCAGTCGCCCAGGATCAAAGCCGTCATCGACTTCTTTGGTCCCACCGACCTGACAGCGATGTACAATAAGCCATGGCACAACATGATCCCCTTTGCCCTGCAAACCCTGACAGGCACGACGCCAAAAGCGGGAAAGGAAATCTACGAGCAGTCTAGCCCTGCACATTTTGTAACTGCTCAAACCCCTCCCACCCTGATCCTTCATGGAGGCAACGACCCGGTGGTCAATATCTCCCAATCGAAGCTATTGAAAGCAAAACTGGAAAAAGCAGGAGTACGGCACGAATTAGTAGTTTACCCAAGGGAACGGCACGGCTGGTTTGGATCAACACTCAGCAATTCCTTCGACAGAATCATCAAATTCCTGGAAGAACAACCAAATTAAAGCATGAGCAAATCCTGGCTTCCTACCATCATGTAGCTGGAGTGACCATTCTTATTAATAATATTATGAATAAAAGTTAGTTTCTCTTGCACACGCTGATTAATAATGAACGGATACAAATCCTGTAGCCCCATACTCCGGCTTATACTATTCATGGTGAAAGTTAGCGGTAGCCATAATTGCATGATATGATCAAAATCTTTCACCCTGTAGGGGTCTGCTTTGATCTCTGTCCTTAAGGGCGCTGCTGTTTGTATTCCGCGAGGATCAACACTGAAACCAAATGAGTAAGCTGTTTCAAGTGTATCTACAATATGCATATAATGAGCCCAACTTTCGGCCCAGTCCTCCCAGGGGTGCACACTGGCATACGAACTGATATAATGCGCCCTCCATTCCTCAGAAGGCCCCTTACTATAGTGTATTCTTAATGCTGCGCCATAATCAGCACGCTCATCTCCAAACAACTGCCGGAAAGCATCCAAATCTGCAGAATTGTTGATCAATCTTTCCCAATAGTAATGCCCTATTTCATGCCGGAAATGTCCAAGTACGGTTCTATACATTTCATCCATCAGTTTCCGCGTTTGTTCCCGGATAATATCATCAGCCTCCGCAATGTTTAAGGTAATTAACCCATTACTATGACCAGTTAAAATTCTTTCATTGGATACCGAATGTCCATCAGCAACAAAATCAAAGCACAAACCTTTTTCCGCATCCTCAGCTTTGCTGATCAGGGGAAGTTTCATGCGGAGTAATGAGTAAATAAGACGGTGCTTGGCAAACTCTATCACCCGCCAATGTTGAATATATTCCGGCTTACTAAGGTTAGGTATGGTCCTGTTTAATGCACATGCTTTGCAAAAGGGAGACTCACTTTCAGCAGGCACCAACCAATTACATACCCCGTATTCATGATTCGCACAATACCTGTATCGAATTCCGGAGTTCCCCTTAGACATCCAAAATGTATCTTCCGCTCTAAGTATTGAAGTCATCTGAAGATCATCGGCATTAAACCCAAGTAAAGACTGACAATGTTCGCAATGAGTATTCTCAAAATAAACCAGTTGCCCGCAGTTGGAGCATTTGAAAAGTTTCATGCACCATTAATTTACAAATAATCTGCCACACCCCATATATAAACATATTTTATATCAGAAAATATTCTAAACAAAACACAATACACACATCAATATCGCACATTTTTTATTATATTTCATTTTTATACACTTTCAATACAACAGAGAGTTGGCTATTATAAATATATTTATTAAATAAATTATACATAATCATGTAGTGCCGCATCATTTTAAATCAACAGCTTATGACGACAGAAACCTTGCTTCAGAAGTATATGTGCCCGGAGGGTATTTGGGATGAAATGTATGATGGATACAGTATCAGGGAGTACTATCACAACATCTTTAATAACCTCCAATCATTGGATATTAATGCGCTCCAGCAGAAAGAGAAGTTAGCGGGCGAGTTATTCATGAACCAGGGTATAACCTTTACTGTATATAGCGAAAGCACCGGCATTGAACGGATTTTCCCATTCGACATCATCCCCCGTATTATCACGGGTACAGAATGGGACAGAATAGAAAAAGGCATCCAACAGCGCCTGAAGGCATTGAATCTTTTCTTGAAGGACATTTATTCAGGACAGCAAATTCTGAAAGACAACGTCATCCCAGCCCAGTTGATTGCTTCCTGCCCCTATTATACGCGCAAAGTTTTTGGCATAAGGGTACCTCATGATATTTATGTCCACATCTCCGGCATTGACCTGATCAGGGGTGATAATGGTGAGTTTTATGTACTGGAAGATAACCTGCGTACCCCTTCCGGTGTTTCTTACATGCTGGAGAACAGGCAGGTAACAAAGCGCATTTTTCCTGACCTATTGGCTGCCAACCACGTACGCAGAGTAACCGAATATCCCTTACTACTCCACCAGATCTTATTATCACTCGCACCATCACAGATCTCAAATCCTAAAATTGCACTGCTCACCCCAGGCATTTACAATTCGGCATATTATGAACATACTTTCATGGCAAGGCAAATGGGAATAAACCTGGTGGAAGGCCGGGACCTGGTGGTAGATCAGCACAAGGTTTACATGAAAACCACCAAAGGTCTGAGCCAGGTGCATGTCATTTACAGGAGAATTGACGATGAGTTTCTGGACCCCCTAATTTTTAAATCAGACAGCATCCTTGGGGTGCCAGGCTTATTAAGTGCCTACCGCAATGGCAATGTTGCTATTGTAAATGCAGTAGGTAATGGTGTTGCCGACGACAAGGCAGTTTATGCTTACGTGCCGGATATGATCCGGTATTACCTCAACGAAGAGCCTATCCTCCCCAATGTTCCCACCTACCAATTAAGTGATGCTGATGCGAGGGAGTATGTCTTTGACAATATCCAACAAATGGTGATCAAACGCACTGATCAATCGGGAGGTTATGGAATGATCATGGGCAATAAAATAAGTGAAGAAGACTGGCTGAAGGCTAGAAAAGAAATTGAAAAAAGCCCTCGTAGCTTTATTGCACAACCAATTATTAAGCTATCAACTGTCCCCTGCTTTATAGATGGGAAATTTCAACCCCGCCATGTTGATCTAAGGCCCTACGCCTTATGTGGACCCAATGGCGTCCAGATTGTGCCCGGCGGTCTCACCCGAGTGGCATTGAAAGAAGGCTCCCTGGTGGTCAATTCTTCGCAGGGCGGTGGCAGTAAGGACACCTGGATCATTGATTAATCACCAAATCTATTTCACCTTAAAAATCGATCCCTCAATATGCTAAGTAGGATTGCTGATTCTTTATTTTGGCTGAGCAGGTATATGGAACGTGCTGATAGTTTGTTGCGCTTAACATCCACTCACTATATTTCATCGCTCGACAAGGATTTAACCACCTATAGAAACTGGAAACCGGTACTGGAAACCTTTTCAGCCGCCAGCCCTAAAGAAATTGAAACTTTGGAAAATGATACGGAAGGAGCCCTTGTCAAACTGCTTATGGATGTATCTAACCATAATTCATTGAAATTAATAGTGAACCGTGCCCGCGAAAATGCCCGTGGCGTACAGGACAATATCACAAAGGAGGTATGGGGCGAGGTAAACAAAATGTATCATCTCATCAACCAACCCATTCTGCTATCCCGCCTGAATGCAAATGATGCCATGGAAGTAATGGATTGGTTCACCCAACATTGCGTAACATATACCGGCCTCACCCAAATAACCATGCCCAGGGGTACAGGCTGGGATTTCATGAACCTTGGGATATACCTCGAGCGCACTTTGCAAACCATTACCTTTCTGCAAAAGCAGTTACAGTTGTTGAACCAAATGGAGACCGAGCCAAACGATATTTTGTATTGGCGCTACCTCCTGCTCTCCCTTTCAGGCTACGAGCTTCATTTAAAGACTTATCAAAACACACATCACACCTACAATGTTTTGCACCAGGTGGTATTGAACGAAAGTTTCTCACATTCAATACTATATTCGCTTACCCATGTATCAAGCTTTTTAAACCGCGTAACAGATAAAGATGATGCGGAAGGAGCCAACCTACTGCGCCTGTTTGGAAGAACACATAGCAAAGTATGTTACATGGACCTGGAATTATTAAATGGCGAATGCCTGGAGCAGTTCTTAGAAGAATTAACCGGCGAACTGCAACATTTTAATATTTTAATGGGTCAACATTTTTTCTCCTACTCTTAAGAAACAGGCATGGCAATATTTAAACTACATCACATCACTAAATACGAATACGACAGGCTGGTAAAAGAAAGCATTAATGAAATAAAAATATTTCCATACCAATGCGCGCAGCAGGAAATCGTACAGCAGGAAGTCATGATTACAGGAAATCCCGCCATTCAAACGTTTATCGATTATTGGGGCAATAAAAGCGGTTCTTTCAACCTACTGCAACCCCATAGTGAATTGGTTATTGAAAGCAGGTTGGTAATACGCACAACATCTTCAACACAATTATCTATCGATTTTCACTCAGGTTTTGATGATCTGCTTAGAGATGTTGACGGCCAGATCAACTTACTGGAACTATCCTCACCTGAAAGGATTGTTGCACAGGATGAAATTGAAAAGATCATTCAGAGCATCTATGCGCCTAACAAAAGCGTAGCAGCCGTTGTAGAAGGATGTTGCGAGTATATCTATAAATATTTCAAATACAAGAAAGGCATTACAACCACAGAAACAACTATTGACGAGATCCTGGACCATCAGTCAGGCGTATGCCAGGATTTCGCCCACTTGATGCTACAGATCCTGCGTACAATGAAAATTCCCAGCCGCTACGTAAGCGGATATATCTGCCCGATCAAAAATGGCATGCGGGGGGAAGGCGCAACCCACGCCTGGGTAGATGTCTGGATACCCAATTATGGCTGGGCCGGTATTGACCCGACGAATAACATCTGGGTCACCAATCGTCATATAAAGCTGGCAGTGGGCCGCAATTTTGTTGACTGCACTCCTATAAAAGGCACATTTAAAGGACCGGCACTGCAAAAGCTTTCTGTTTATGTATCGATTGGTTACGAAGACGGGCAAATTTTTGAAGACATGAACGACGTAGATATGGAAACGCAGCAACCTACAACAGATCAGATACCAGACTATTTAGCCGGACAGCAGCAGCAACAGTAGTATGACAACTACGAACCACAAACTTTTCTTACTTTGCCAAAGTGAATGCAACAACACCTTTAGCAGAACGCATGCGCCCGGCAGCCCTGGACGAACTGGTCGGACAGGAACACCTCACTGGTGATAATAGTATTTTACGCACAGCGATCAATAGTGGCAAAATACCTTCTATGATCCTATGGGGACCGCCGGGAACGGGAAAGACTACCATTGCTAATGTGATAGCCAATACGTTGCACGCCCCCTTTTTCACATTGAGTGCTATAAGCGCAGGTGTGAAGGAAGTACGTGAGGTGATCCAGCATGCACAAAAGCTTACAGGCGCTATTCTGTTCATAGACGAAATCCATCGCTTTAACAAAGGCCAGCAGGACGCCTTGTTGAGCGCTGTAGAAAAGGGCATTATCAGGCTCATTGGTGCCACCACAGAAAACCCCTCATTCGAAGTAAACAGCGCCTTACTCAGCCGCTGCCAGGTGTATGTGCTCAAGCCGTTGACCACTGACGACATGAATCATTTGTTGCAACAGGCCATTCAAAAAGATGACTGGCTAAAGCAGAAAAACATTCAATTACAGGAAACTGAAGCCCTGATTAATCTTTCAGGTGGAGATGCCAGGAAGTTGCTCAACTTGCTGGAACTGGTAGTTCAAAATGCTACCCCAACCACCGGCACTCCTACTGCCATTATCATTACCAATGATCTTGTATTCGATATTGCCCAGCAGCGCATTGCCCTTTACGATAAAAGCGGTGAACAGCATTACGACATCATATCCGCTTTTATCAAATCAATGCGGGGCAGCGATCCCAATGGAGCCATTTACTGGTTGGCGCGCATGATCGAGGGGGGTGAAGATGTTAAATTCATTGCCAGGCGTATGGTAATTTTTGCATCCGAAGATATTGGCAATGCCAATCCTACAGCTTTAGTCCTTGCGAATGCCACCTTTGATGCGGTAAATAAAATAGGTTACCCCGAGTCGAGGATCATACTGGCGCAATGTGCCACCTATCTTGCTTCTTCCCACAAAAGCAATGCTTCTTACATGGCTATTGAAGAAGCGCTGGATAAGGTACGCAGAGAAGGCGATTTACCTGTGCCCTTGCACATCCGGAATGCACCAACAGGACTGATGAAAAACTTGGGATATGGCAAAAACTATAAGTATGCGCATGACTATGTCGGCAACTTTGCAGAGCAGGAATTCCTGCCCTCAGAAATTGCAGGCACAGTCTTTTACGATCCAGGCAAAAACCCAAGGGAAGAAGAATTGAGAAAGTTCCTGAGAAGCTTATGGAAGGATAAATACGGGTATTGAAGAAATAATTTTCTTTCGTATCCTCCCTTCCCCCCGGCTTTATATTCTTCATTTTACATTTCCACCCCACCTTATAGAGATGTTATAGAGACCTTATAGAGACCTTATAGAGACCCTACTGCAGTGTAACTACATAGGAACTCCCTGCCTACTCAGTATCAACTCCGTACTTAAGCCGTACCATAGGCGTACTTTAGGTATACTTTAAGCATACCTAAGCCGATGCTACTTCGACCATCCTTCGATCATCCTTCGACTATCCTTCGACTATGCTTCGATCTGAATTGAGCAAATGCTCATAAATAAGAGGAAAACAACCTGCAGGCAGAACGCCTTCAAGGCCCTGAATGGAGGCAACAGGGCTGAGCCTAAAGGTACTAAACCTACCCCCACTTTCCAAGTTCTGCCCACCCAACTCCCAACTCCAAACCTCAAACTGCAAACCTCAATACCCCATTCGTCATTCAAACTTGTCCACCCCTGGCGGATTCGAATCATTCGTCATCCCCTAGATACTCCCAGGATAAAGCGTGAAAATGGTAAATTTCAATTTCCTTCCAATCTGATAAACCTATTTACGCATGCAGGTATTTCTTCCTCCAGGTGGGTCACATAAATCAGCGTCTTATTGGTAAGCGTACAGATCTGGTCCACGATTGCTTTGAACATTCTTGCCTGCTCTACATCCAGACCCTGAGCAGGCTCGTCCAGGATCAAAAGGGAGGGATTTTTAACCAATGCCCTGGCCAATAAGGTTAATCGCTGTTCACTGGCAGAAAGATGACTCAATAAGCGGTTACTGATATGTTGCAGTCCAAACAACCGGATCCACTCTGATACCCTGCTTATTTGCGCCTCATTCAATTGTCTGAATAAACCAATCGTATCAAAAAGGCCTGATGCAATAGCTTTAAACACAGAAATTGAAGGAGGAAAATATAAATGCAGTTCCGTAGAAACATACCCTATCCTTTTCTTAATGTCCCATATACTTTCACCACTACCCCTTTTTCTATCAAACAAATAAATTTCGTTGGCATAGGCCTGTGGGTTATCCCCTGTAATTAAACTTAGCAAAGTTGACTTTCCTGCACCATTAGGACCAGACAAGGCCCAGCGCTCCCCCTCTTTTACCTGCCATGAAACGTTCTTCAATATCTCTTTTGCCCCATACTGCACCCGGACGTTTTTCATATAAACTGCATTTTCAAACTCATGCACCTTATCCATCCCAGCCAGCTTTTGCAACAACACTATATCGATCTGAACCGGCTGCTTTTCCTGTTGTGGTAAGGAATTATACTCTTGTGCAGTATACAACTTTGCATTTCCCTGTTCGTTTAGCACTAATATATTGGTAATAAAAGAAGGCACAGCGTTTTGAGCAGTAACGATTATAATATGAATGCCATGTTGTGCCACCTTATGTAATATGTGCTCCAAACTGCTCCTTGCTGTTACATCAAGTCCGGTAAACGGGTTATCCAATAATAGTATACCAGGCTGCTGCAACAATGCCTTAGCCAGTTGTAAACGCTTATTTTCTCCATTAGAAAGCTGTATCAACCTGCGATTCCACAGATTATTGATTCCAAGCAGGTCCAGAAGACTGGTTAATTCCTCTCTGAAAGGTACATATGGCTGTAAGTATTCCTTGACAGTGATCGTATCTTCCGCATCAAAAGAGTTAAACCTTTGCTGGTAATAGAAGTTTGAAGTATTGGACAGATTCTTAAACTTGTGTTGTTGCTCTACCATTACTACCCTTATACCCTTCTCCATCTCTATTCGGCCACTATGGAACTGCAGTCCGGCCAAGGCATGCAAAAGCGTAGTTTTCCCACTGCCGGAAGGGCCTACTACAGCCCACTGTTCATGTTCGTTTACTTCAAAAGAAACAGGATTGATAACACACCTTGAGCCCAGTTTCACCGATAACTCAACCGCTTTGATCATTGTCATAATGCAAACTAAGAAACTAAAGATAAGTTGTATGCAAAAGTAGCTTTGCCTATGAATTGTACTTTTACTCAAATAAATGATGATGAACCAGAACTGGGTAATAAAAGCCTTTAATGAACTCGCTCCAAATGAACTTTATGCTATTCTTCGCTTAAGAAGTGAAGTATTTGTAGTGGAACAGAATTGTGTTTTCCTGGATATGGACAACAAAGATCAACAGTGCCATCACCTCATGGGGATACAGGATGGAAAACTCGTCGCGTATACACGCCTTGCCCCACCAGGTCACATATACGAACAACCTTCAATCGGAAGGGTAGTAACGGCTCCGGAAGTACGCAATTCAGGTATAGGTAAGATATTAATGAAGCAATCTATTAATGGCATCATTCAGTTATATGGAAGTCAACCGATTAAAATCGGAGCACAGTTATACTTAAAAAAATTCTATGAGTCATTCGGATTTCAGCAAATCAGTGATGTTTATCTAGAAGATGGTATTGAACACATTTACATGCTCAAAACAAATTAAACTAAAATTATATAAGGCCATACCCTTAGTTATAAAAAATTTTAAAGTCACTTGTTGCGACTTACAAGTATTCATTTTAATTTAGAATTTTTAATCCCAAGCCTTTCGAAAACGTAATCCGACTGCTATGAAGAAGACTTTACCAGGTTGTGTAGGTGTAATTATTTTTTTTGCGACTTTACTTATTTCCTCAAAGCAATCATTTTCTCAATCCATTACTACCGGAAACGGCAAACTCGAGATTGGCCTTGGCATTGGACCTATGATCTTTCTTGGAGACCTGGGTGGCAACCAGGGAAAAGGAAAGACCTTTCTTAAGGATGTCAACTTCTCTATAACGAACCTTTCAAAAGGTGCTTATATCAATTTATATCCTACAGAATGGCTAGGCTTCAGGTTTGCAGCTAATCACGGCGTTCTTGAAGGATATGATAGCCTGATCAGAGATAAAGGAGGTAACGAACTATTCAGGAAAAAGCGTAACCTGATGTTTCGTTCATCCATGTTGGAAGCTTTTTTTGCTGCCGAATTTTACCCCACTGTATTTTTAGAAAGATTTGACGAACTGAAAGGCAAATTCCGTCCTTACGGGCTGGTTGGATTTGGGATGTTCAAGTTCAACCCCAAAGGCCAATACATTAATTCGAATGGTACCAGGCGCTGGGTTGACCTGAAACCTCTCCAACTTGAAGGACAGGGAATGGATGAATATCCTAACCGTAAACCTTATAATCTGACAGCGTTTGAAGTTCCAATGGGTTTTGGATTTAAATATTATTTCAGTAATAACAAATTCATAGGGCTTGAGATTTTGCATCGTGTTACATCAACAGATTACATTGATGATGTAAGTAAAACTTATATCGACGCAAACCTATTTGATAAATACCTGACACCGGAAAATGCAACGATGGCAAAGCAATTATATTTCAGGGAAAATATTGCCAATCCATCTACAAGGCCATCAGGCCCCGCTATCAACGAACAGCGTGGAGATCCTACGGAAAATGATTCCTATTTCTCTTCCATTCTGCGTTTTGGCTGGCGCCTGGGAGGTAATAACACGCCGGAAGGCAGAGCAGCTCGTCGAGCAGCCAATCAATTACGTTGTCCTGTTTTTTATTAAGCAATGGTTAACCCTATAAAACATACAAACCAAAAACTGACATAATAAATGAACTTGAATAAATATATACGGCTTTCTGCCTTTTTCCTTTTGCTCACAGTTATTACTATAACTGGTGAAGCAAACAAAGGCATTAACCAATCCATCTTTAATATTGTACCAATCCCTGTTGACTCAGTGAGGTGTGAGCTTTTGCATGAAAAAAAGCCCTCTGCCCATTTATTTTCAAGTGCTGGCCGCGAGGGGATTACATTTATGAATTCAAAGGGTGATCAGCCTTTGGAATTCTTCATTTTCGACCTTGAGGGAGCCCTGATTCACCAAACCATATTGCAACCTAAAGAAAAGAAAACAGTAAAATATCTCAAAAAAGGTGTTTATTTATATGACCTGTTCTATAAAGATGAAGGTGTAGAACGTGGAAAGATCACTATTCAATAAAATATAACCAATAAGCGGCAGAGTATACTGGATAAAGTTGATTTGAAAGGTTGAGTAACCTAATCCGTTCCCTATATTTTTGTCCGACAAAACTTTATTTAAGTTCCTCTGCCTCCCCTTATTGGTATCTGAAAAACATAAACAAACCTTCATAGCCCAAGCCTAAATTCTTTCCCTCCAAAACTTCCTTTTTTTCTGATCTGGCTTAAATTCTTTAGCAAAAGGAATTAAATTTGACACAGCAATAAAGACAATGACTGAGCTTTAAGTTGAATCCTACACCTATTCATTAAGACACCGATTTTAATTAAGAACTTAAGAGAAGCTGTTCCTTATTACTCTCTATTTTTAGTTCGAATAAATCCACCTTTGAAAAGCCCTCCAGGATCTACCGTCCAATGAATCTACCCCATCAAATTGTATATGCTTCAGGCATGTATACCTTTAACTATTAAACCCAACCGTATGAACCTGATAGACAGAGTTAAAAATCTTTTGATGAATCCTAAAACAGAATGGCTGGCTATTAAAACAGAAAATGCAACTGTTCAGGAAATGCTTACTTCTTATGTGATTCCTTTATCCATTGTTCCAGCCGTTTTTGCCCTGCTTTCAGGATTAATCTGGCACTCCATAGGTCTTGGGCTAGCCAATGCCCTGGCAGCTATAGCCATGGCTATTATAGGATTTTATGCCGGCACCTACATTGCAGATGCTTTGGCACCTACATTTTCCTCAGAGAAAGACCTGGACAGATCAGCACAACTAGTTGGGTATTCTTACACACCCAATGCAGTTGCCAGTATTTTAGGTATTATTCCTTTTCTTAGTTTCATTGTTGTGATAGCAGGATTTGGCTATATGGTTTATTTGATGTACCTGGGGATAACACCATTAAAAAAAACACCTGATGAAAAAAGGGTAGCCTATATCGTTGTTATCCTGTTGGTACAACTCATCCTGTTTTTTGTACTGTCTGCCATCTTCACTTCCATCATATTCCGCAACTATTTCATCTACTGATGTAACGAATTGAGACAAGTTGCCATAAAGGCCATAAAAAAAGTCACCTGAAACAACCATTGATCAATAGTTGTTTCAGGTGACTAATTAAAAAGATCAATCTATTTCTTCAACTCGTCTTTCAGGTATTTCGCAGTATGGCTTTGCTTTACTTTCAGTAAAGCTTCAGGAGTTCCCTCAAACAGGATCTTTCCACCACCGCTGCCGCCTTCTGGTCCCAGGTCAATAATATGGTCAGCAACCTTGATGACATCCATATTATGCTCGATCACAAGTACTGTATTCCCCCTGTCAACCAACTTGTTCAATACTTCAAGCAAGTGATGAATATCTTCAAAGTGTAAACCTGTTGTGGGCTCGTCCAGTATATAGAATGTTTTACCAGTGTCCTTCTTGGCCAATTCTGTAGACAGTTTAACCCGCTGTGCTTCACCACCGCTCAGTGTAACGGCAGACTGTCCCAATGTGATGTAGCCAAGGCCAACATCCTGCAATACTTTTATTTTACGGTACAAGTAAGGTATGCTCTGGAAAAATTCAACTGCGTCCTCAACGGTTAGATCTAAAACATCTGCTATCGACTTACCCTTATAACGTATTTCCAGAGTTTCACGGCTGTAGCGTTTACCATTGCATTTTTCACAGTGCACATAAACATCCGGAAGGAAGTTCATTTCAATGGTGCGCATGCCACTGCCTTCACAAACATCACAGCGTCCGCTCTTTACATTGAAAGAAAAACGACCTGCATTATAACCTCGAATCTTAGCTTCAGGTACTGAGGCAAACAACTGCCTTATTTCAGTAAAGAAGCCGCAATAAGTAGCCGGGTTGCTACGGGGTGTACGGCCAATGGGCGATTGGTCTATCTCAATTACTTTATCAACATTATCAAGACCGGATACAGACTTGTAAGGCATTGGCGATACTCTTGAACCGTAAGCATGCTGAGAAAGCAGGGGATATAATGTATCAGTAATCAACGTTGATTTACCACTGCCACTGACACCGGTAACCACAATGAATTTTCCTAATGGTAAGGAAACAGAAACATCCTTAAGGTTATGCCCTGAAACGCCTTTCAAGGCAATACTTTTTCCATTGCCCTTTCTTCTTTCTTTAGGCACAGCAATTCCCTTCTCGCCATTTAAATAAGATGCTGTAATGGTATTACTCCGCAGTACCGCATCCGGTGTTCCCTGTGCCATGATCTTGCCACCATGCCAACCTGCTTTAGGACCTACATCAACTAAGTGATCGGCTGCCAGCATAATGTCTTTGTCATGTTCTACTACCAGGACGGTATTTCCTATATCTCTCAAGTTCTGCAGCGCCCCTATCAACCGGTGGTTATCACGCTGGTGTAAACCAATAGAAGGTTCATCCAGGATATAGGTAATCCCTTGCAGTTGGGAACCTATTTGTGTAGCCAGGCGTATCCGTTGCGATTCGCCCCCACTCAAGGTCCGTGTTGGACGGTACAGCGTCAGGTAAGTAAGGCCAACGTCCAGCAAAAATTGTAAGCGTTCCCTTATTTCTTTTATAATCTCACGACCAATTACCTTTTGCTTTTCACTCAACCTCTTTTCAATGCCACCAAACCATTTCAATAACTCCACCAAATCCATCTCACTGAGTTCGGCTATATTCTTCTCATCAACTTTAAACCAAAGGCTTTCCTTTTTCAGGCGGGTACCACAGCAGGTGCCGCAGGTAGTCAATTGCATAAAGCCTTCGGCCCAGCGCTGTATTGCCTCACTTGTGCTGGTTGCAAACCAACGTTTCACCTGGTTAATGACACCTTCAAAGTCATTACTATAGCTGGAAAGATCTTGTTCATCATCAAACTTTAGTTCGTCCCCTGTTAAGCCATTCTCCTTGCCATAAAGAACAAGGTTTAAAGCCTTTTGTGGTAATTCGTTGATAGGTTTATCAAGGCTGAATTTATTCTTGCGGGCCAGTGATTGTACCTGCTTGAAGAAATAAGCATCACGTTCACCGCCTAAAGGAGCAATACCACCCTCATTTATGCTTAAGTTGTCATCAGGAATTACAGCACTCATATCCACTGAATACACCTGGCCCAGCCCTTTACATGTGGGACAAGCGCCATAAGGGGAGTTAAAGGAAAAGGAATTTGGTGAAGGCTCTTCATATGAAATGCCGGTATCTTCACACATCAATTGACGGCTATAAGCAGCCTCACCAGATTTGGAGGGTGTAGCACCTTCATAGGCCACAAACATCAGATCCTTCCCCAATTTAAGTGCCTGCTGCACGCTTTGACTAATGCGCGTGCGTAGGTCCTTAGTAACCTTCAAGCGGTCCACTACCAATTCTATATCGTGGATCTTGTAGCGGTCCACCTGCATTTTAGGGGCCAGGTCTTTGATTTCACCATCCACTCTCACTTTCAGGAAACCCTTTTTTCTTACCTCTTCAAATAACTCACGATAGTGTCCTTTCCGACCCCTTACCAGAGGAGAAAGGATTGTGATCTTTGTACCTTCAAACCTTTTGAATATATTATTAACAATCTCATCTTCACTCCACTTCACCATTTTCTTCCCGGTGTTGTATGAGTAGGCTTCGCTTGCACGCGCAAAAAGCAGGCGGAGAAAATCATAGATTTCTGTTACAGTGCCAACGGTAGAACGAGGGTTTTTATTAGTGGTCTTTTGTTCAATAGAGATTACCGGCGAAAGTCCAGTGATCTGATCAACATCAGGACGCTCCATCTCTCCCATAAACTGCCTTGCATAAGCCCCGAATGTTTCCATGTAACGGCGCTGCCCTTCGGCATAAATGGTATCAAATGCCAGAGAGGATTTACCGCTACCGCTGATACCTGTGATCACCACCAGCTTATTTTTAGGTATGCTAATGTCAATGTTTTTGAGATTATGCTCACGGGCTCCAAGAACCTCTATATATTCTTCCGCAGTAACGGTCCCATTACCGTTTTTCAGATCTTTATTTTTCATGTATTTACCCCAAAATCATGGAGCAGCGAAGGTACAGGAAGTTTAGAGTCTGAGGTTTAAACTTTCGACAAAAAACTAAATATTTTGGCAAAGTTTTAGTGTTACTCAGGAGTATAAGGCTACCATGCATTTCTTTTTAAGGCCGGATGTGCCTCTTATAAACATTTCTTTAACGTTATCCCTTCAACTTGATTTTTAGAACAAGCTACTTTCAAAAAAATAGTTCACGCACTTTTTTATCATTCACCAACTTTTCCTCCATGAACTTTGAAGTCCAATCACTTATTTATATATAAAAAGCCTATAGCAGAAAAGAATAGTTTTATAAAACCTGTATTCTGCATCAAATTTTAAACTTCTTTCTCCAAACTTCATTTTTGGCACAATATTGTGTATAAAGGGCAAAACCTAATTAGAAAACACTCAATAACGCGAACGTATGAAGAACACCATTTTTATGGCTATTACAGCCTTATTTGTCACAGCATCTGCACAAGCACAGCAACCAACTACCAATATCGACTCTACTCGTCGAGGCACTACAGTTGATTCTATCCGTGCAAAGTACAAAATGCAACCTATGCCTGAAGCCATGTCTACGGAAAGAGTTTTTCCAGCTTTGGGTACTTATCAATTAAATAACGCCACAGATCCTGCTGCATCTACGGTAACAGTTACCATGGACTCTGCAAGCAGAGGAATTGTATGGGTTGAAGGTTTACCACAAGGAAGAATTAAAGCTTATTTAAAGAAATCTCCTTCAACATACAGAATTCTTTCTCAAAAAACAGCTAGCGGCACCCAGGTTCCAGAAGGAACATTGTTCTATGATTCTACAGCTCACCAATTGAACGTAGCATTAGGCGTACCGTACAATGAAGCTGATCCGACTTCTGTTTTTACAGCATTAAATACTACAACTCAACCAGCAGGTGAACCAACAGATGTAAAGATCAAAACAAAAGACACAAAGGTTAAGACTAAGGCAAAGTACTATACAGCAACTAAACAAATGCCTATGACTCAGCCTGGTTTGAATGCTACAGATAGTTTACAAAATCAAGGTGTTCAAACACAGGACACGTTGAATCAGTCTGGACAACAACCGCAGCAGCCTCAAAAGCCGCAGCAACCATAAATTAGTTTTTCATTTTCATTTGCATAAACAAGGGGAGAGGGGCCGTAGTCTTGCGGCCCCCATTTTTTTATATAGATGTATCTGCTTAGGATCATGATATAAACATTACTAATGGTAATTAGTTATATTAAAGTAATTGTTGTAAAATAAGTTTTAAACCAAAACATCGAAGTAAATTAGTTTTATGAAACACTCATGATTCATCATCTTTAAACCTCAATCATATGGGAGTAATTGAAACTGTTTGGTTAAATGAAAAAGCAAAGTGGAATAATTGCATTGAGCGATTGAAGCAAAATTCAAATACTGTAATTATCACCTGGTTTGAGGACACATTGCACCAATTAGAAAACCTGATCACTCAAGCAAACCTACCCACTTCTACCCTATTTCCTTCCCGCCAGGTTACACATGATCATATTAAAAACGTGCCTGTAATATTTGCCGAGCACTACCCTTTACATCATAAAGAAAAAGAGCTCTATAAAAAACTACACCTCACTCAAGCAGAAGTTTATTCATCTTTGGACGAACCTTTATTTAAACATTTTGGAAGTAACCGCCTGGTGGAAATAACAAATAGAATCAACTGCCAGGAAAACGAACCCGTGCATCATCGTCTTGTAAACGCTGCTATAAAAAAAGCCCAGGAAGAAATTGCCAGTATGGTAGCTCTTGAACAAGGTGCTACATCACAAGCAGGATGGCTAATGAGAAATCTAACCGCATAAACAAATATTGGCTTCAACATCTCCACTTATTGGTTCAATAAAGATTGAAATGTCTTTACATTGATCATACTGTAAATATTTTTTTTCAACATCCAGATAATTACAATTGAACTCTCCCTACTTTTGCGCTGCAAAAAATAAGAGAGATTGTTCCCTCTTGTTTTAAACTTTTCAAATACTACTTACTCTAATATACCCGGAATCTATAAACGCACTTTAGTTCGAGCCAGAAGTGCAATTTCATATACGAGCTTGCCTATAAAATAATTGTACCAAAAGACAGGTACGGTGTTTGAAAACTTTATTTAAAATCGATACATATGAACACAGTTAGACAGTTTGCATTAATGCTAGTGTTAGTTGGATTAATGGCAGGCGGATGTAAAACAATGAATCGTTCCCAAAAGGGAGCAGTTATCGGTGCCGCAGGTGGCGGTGTTATCGGTGGTGTTATCGGCCGCTCACTAGGCAATACCGCAATGGGTGCCATCATAGGTGCAGCAGCGGGCGGAGCCGCAGGAGCAGTAATCGGCAAAAAAATGGATAAACAAGCCGAAGAAATGGAAGAAGTGTTGGGTGATGCAGAAGTAAAACGCGTAGGTGAAGGTATCGTTGTAGAGTTTAAAGATAAAGTACTCTTTGGATTTAACCGCTCCGACCTGGGTACTTCTGCACAGCAAAATCTGGACAAGCTGGTAAATGTTTTGAACAAATACCCAGATACCAACATTGAAATACTTGGCCATACCGATAGTGTTGGTTCTGATTCATATAACAAGACTCTTTCTGAGCGCAGAGCCAATGCCGCAGCTACCTACCTTAAAAGCAAAGGCGTTGCCAGTACGCGTGTAACCACTAAAGGCATGGGAGAAACAGATCCTAAATCTTCCAATGAAACAGAAGCAGGCCGTGCAGAAAACCGCCGCGTTGAGTTCGTCATTACTGCAAACCAGAAAATGATCAACGACGCGAAAAAAGAAGCAGGCCAATAAACTTTCAATTTTTTAAACCCATAATCGAGTAGTATGAAAACAAAATTTTTCTTGCTGACAGCAGCAACTATTTTCAGTGTATCAATCTTTGCCCAGAAAACGACCGTTACCGCAAACAAGACAACCTTTGGAATACGGGCAGGTGTTAATTTCCAAAATATTAATGGGAAAGATGGTGAAGACAATAAGTTGCAAAATGATCTAAAAACAGGTTTTAATGCAGGCGTGAATGCAGAAATACCAGTAGGCACAGACACTTATATCCAACCAGGTGTTTTATTTACGCAGAAAGGCACTAAATGGGAAAATAGTGATACCAAAATAAAGCTATCTTACATTGATATTCCTGTGAACTTACTCTATAAACCTGTTTTAGGTACAGGCAAAATGGTAGTAGGATTTGGTCCTTATGTAGGATTTGGAATTGGAGGCAAGATAGAAAATGACCAGGATGAAGTAGATATAGAATTTTCTAACGAACATTCCGCTACGGAAGGTGCCACGTTTAAACGGATGGATGCAGGAGCTAATTTCCTGGCAGGATATGAATTCTCGAATAAGCTTTCTTTCCAGTTGAATGCGCAATTAGGACTTGTAGATATCAATCCAAAGGTATCAGGTGTCTCAAATGATAAAACCAACTGGCGGAATACCGGCTGGGGATTCTCTTTAGGTTACCGTTTCTAAAACAAATTGATAATCACTTAATTAAGGATCTTACAAAGGGGCGCCGTACCGGCGCCCCTTTCTCTTGTTTTCTTAGCAATCCCTTAAATCCAAAGACTAAATCCCCGGTTCATCCTACCTTTGGGCTTTTAATAATTATGATAGAGTTATCTCTGGTTATTCCGGTAATGAACGAGGAAGACAACGTGAGGCCATTACTGTATGCTGTCCGTTCTGCATTAAAAGATTTTAATTACGAAATTATCCTGGTAGACGACGGCTCTACAGACAATACAAGAAAGCGTATCCTGGAGTACGCTGACGAACGCACCGTTTTAGTGGAATTGAGGAAAAACTATGGTCAGAGTACGGCCATGACGGCAGGTATTGATTATGCCCGTGGTGAATTCATTGCCATGATTGATGGCGACCTTCAAAATGACCCTACCGATATTCCTTTCATGCTCGACCTGCTGAAAAGAGAAGACTGGGATGTTGTGGCTGGTAACCGTAAAAACCGAAAAGACGGGATGGTACTGCGTAAGATCCCAAGCAAGATTGCCAATGCCCTGATTCGCCGGTTGACAGGTGTTTATATCAGGGATTACGGCTGCACACTGAAAGTTTTCCGCAGGGAAATAGCTGAAGATCTGGGCCTGTATGGCGAATTACACCGCTTTATCCCGGTGCTGGCTAAACTGCAAGGAGCAAGAATCACACAAGTGGACGTGAAGCACCACCCCAGGAAATTCGGTTCCAGCAAGTATGGAATTAACCGGACATTCAAAGTGATGTCAGACCTTGTATTAATGGTCTTTTTCCGCCGTTATATGCAAAAGCCCATGCACCTGTTTGGCACAATCGGCTTTGCCTCTTTGGGCCTGGGTGTACTGATCAATCTCTACCTATTGGTCTTAAAGATCATGGGACATGATATTTGGGGTAAGCCAATACTTATCCTAGGATTAATTTTTCTACTGGGCGGTATTCAAATGATCACAATAGGTATTATTTCAGAAATTGCCATGAGAACCTATTATGAATCGCAGAACAAGAAAACGTATAAAGTAAGGAAGTTGCACACCAAGAAAGAGTTCGAAAAGGAGAGGCAAGTAGTGCAACCTACTTAATCAAATAGTATAAAACTTACTAAAAGAAAAGCCCGGGCACCCGGGCTTTTCTTTTTACATGCATTGATTTTCACTAGCGATTACCACTTCTTACTTTATTAGTTTACTTCTTTGCAGGCACCCTCCTTTCTTTTCATCATAATTATGCTGGGCAGCACACTCTTACCAAGTTGGATTCAGTGCAAGCCAAATTCATTGCCATTTTTGTATGCCCTTCACAAGCTTTAAACATACCACCCGTATGTATTAAAATAAAAAATATTGATACTTTTTTACCAATTATTTGTAATTTAAGCATACAAAAGTCAAGATTTTACATCTCTCATATCTTATAACCGCCAAAAATTTACTCAAATGAAAAGAAAAGCACCTTTTATCCTAGCGGTCGTCGCGGTAATCTTAGGCCTGATGTTCCCCTCCTTTCACTCAGTTAATATTGCAGAAAACAAGATCGATACCGGTGATACAGCATGGCTGCTGGTGGCCACAGCTCTTGTATTATTGATGACCCCCGGGTTGGCTTATTTCTATGGCGGGATGGTAAGAAGGAAAAATGTACTCTCGACTATGTTGCAGAGCCTTGTCTGTATGGGCGTCATTACGGTATTGTGGGCCATTTTTGGATTTAGTCTTGCGTTTGGAGATGATATAGGTGGTATTGTTGGCAATCCCACTACGTTCTTTATGATGAAGGGTATGGTAGGGAATGCGGTTTGGCCCCTTGCACCGACTATTCCATTGGTGCTCTTTGCTATGTTCCAGTTAAAATTTGCTGTAATAACCCCTGCACTCATCACCGGAGCCTTTGCAGAGCGCATCCGTTTTAACTCCTATCTCATTTTTATTTGTTTATTCATGATGTTCATCTATGCCCCACTAGCTCATGCTACGTGGCATCCAGATGGGATATTGTTTAAACAAGGCGTGCTTGATTTTGCAGGAGGAACCGTGGTGCACATGTCAGCCGGTTGGGCAGCCCTTGCCTCAGCCTTATATCTCAAAGGCAGAAATGAGCCGGATCACACACCTGCGAGAATCAGTTATGTCATATTAGGAACAGGTTTGCTGTGGTTTGGCTGGTTTGGATTTAACGCCGGGTCAGCTGCAGGAGCAGGAACTTTAGCATCAACAGCCCTGGCAAACACCACCACAGCATCTGCCGCTGCAGCCATGGCCTGGATATTTTTTGACATGTTCAGGGGAAGGAAACCATCTGCGATGGGAGCCTGTATCGGAGCTGTTGTAGGTTTGGTAGCTATTACGCCGGCAGCGGGCTATGTAACAGTACCTCATTCTATTGTTATCGGTGTTGTTGCTGCAGTTGTCAGCAGTCTTGTCGTTATCTGGAGGTCACGGACAAAGATCGATGACACATTGGATGTATTCCCCTGCCATGGTGTTGGCGGTATGACGGGTATGCTTTTGACCGGCATATTTGCCACCCAGCAAGTCAACTCAGCAAACACCACAGGTAATGGATTATATTATGGGGAAACAAAATTATTCCTCACACACCTGATGGCATTAGTTGTCGTATCCATATTTGCCTTTGTGGGTTCTTATATACTGCTTGTTGTTACTAATGCCATTAGCCCACTGCGTGTATCATCTGCTGAAGAAGAGATTGGCCTGGATCTTACTCAGCATGGTGAAGAATTATAAAATAAGCTTATTCCTATGTAAGAAAGGCTGTCTCTATCGTTAGAGGCAGCCTTTTCATTGTTATGTTCTGATTACTATTTTATTGGCCGTTACCGCCTCCTACTCTATTTTGCTCTTCCTGAGCACTGCTGGACCTCCTGTTTTGGGCCTGGGTATTCTGACCTTTGCTAAAGCGGTAAATAAAGTTTAATCCGACGCGGCGGTTGTCCCACTTGTTTGTTACGTAAACATCAATATTATCATGGTCTATGACCACTCTAGCCTTCTGAAGATAAAACGGGTCGTATATATTCAGCTTTAAGGATGCCTTATTCTTCATGATCTGTTTGCCAAAGCCGAAAGAAACAACTCCCATTGGGCGAATCAGGAACATGCCGGTTTCCTGGGCAGCTGTGCGATAGAAGCCGTTGACTTCAGCACTCCATGTTTTTGCAAATTTGAACTGCTGGCTAGTATTACCCATGAAAGATACCAGGCTAACATCCAATGGACTGTTATTCACAATGCCTTCGTAATGGCTATTATTGACATTCATATAGACACTTGTCGCCCACCATTTGGTAACCGGGGCATTGTAGCTTACTGAAAGACCTATTGTCTGGCGTTTCGCAACATTCTCTTTCGTTTGGTAAGTCACCTTGGTTTCATCATTTTGCTTCAGGATATCGTTCAGGATGTCGGTTGTAGATGTAAAGCTCAGTGTGGTATTCAAGGCTTTACGATAATTATGGCTTAGCTCTATGTTATGTGTGAACTGCGGCGCAAGATTTGGATTTCCCTGACGATAGGTGTATTGATCCAGTAAATACTGAAACGGGTTCATATCCTGGTAGTTAGGCCTTTCAATGCGGCGGCCATAGGATAAACCAAACTGGTTTTTATCGTTCATCGCATAACTTATATAAGCTGTAGGAAACAGTTGCGTATAATTCTTTTTGAATGAAGAATCCTTTTGGACTGCATTTCCAAACTGATTACCCTTTGAAATGGTATTTTCTATACGTAAGCCGGTTTGCACACCCCATTTCTTCATTTGCCTGTTGTAATTAACATAAGCAGCATTTATATTCTCCTCATATTTGAAGCGATTACTTCTATTGTTATCAACCACCCATTCAGCTTCTCCATGGTCATAGAGTGTATATTGAGCATCATTATCAGTGGACACATAACTGCTTTTAACACCTGCCTCAAACTTTGATTCCTTCGTTAAAGGATGAACATAATCTGCTTTTCCACTGTATATAGTGATTTCAGACGGCAGGTTGCCCCTCAGAAGGAAGGGATCCACTGAATAGGTATTATCCGGGAAATAATTATAGTTATCAGAAGTCTGACGGCTCCTAGTTTTGTATGCAATGCGATCCAGATCTACTGTAAACTCCCTTCCATTGGCATTCAATACCCGCCTGAAGTTGAGGTTGGCACCGAGGTTCTGCCATGTATCCCTGTTGATGGTTTGAACAACATTAAAGGAATCTAATTCACCTTTTCCATTGTAAATATCTGCCCGACCATTGTTTTCCCACCTACGGGGATTATGGGTACCGTTCACTAAAAAGCCTATTGTTGTGTTTTTATCAATACTATAATCCAAACCTATTCTGGCATTGTAGTTATGGCCATAATGCTTTTGGTCGGCCTGTTGTTCAAAAACAGATTCCAACTCACCATCTTTATGGAATTTTCTTGTCAGATGCTGATCGTTGAAACCAGACCAATAGGAATAGCTGAGGTTGGTAAACAGGTTTATCTTTCCTGATCTGTAATTAAAGTTGAAACTATTAGGAGATTTCGGATAACGTCCCTGGACATACGACAAATTGATGGTACCGTTGAACCCCTTTGCGAGGTTCTTCTTGGTTCTCAAATTGAGGATGCCGGAGTTGCCAGAAGCATCATATTTTGCGGAGGGTTGTGTCATGATTTCCACCTGATCGAGCTGGCTTGCCGGCATGTTGCGTAAAAGGTTTGCCAGGTCCTGGCCGCTCAAATAGGTTTGCTTGCCATCGATCAATACAATAACACCCTGCTTGCCTTTGATGCTGATGTTTCCATCACGATCCACACTGACACCAGGCGACTTTTCCAGCACTTCAAGAGCATTGGCGCCAGCATTGGTTGGTGAGGCGTCTACATTTACGACCATTTTATCAATCTTATTTTCAACTAAAGGCCTTTTGGCTTGAACGGTTACTTCAGAGAGACCTTTTGCGACCTGTTGCAGTATTACTGCAGGTATCTGCATCGCATTACCAGAGGTAAGACTGATGACTTGAGTCGTTTTCTTTTCAAAACCAACAGAGGTAAAGGAAATGAGGTACTGTCCTTCTTTTATATTTTCAAATTCGTACAGGCCATTTTTATCTGTAACAGACGCTTTCGCTAAAGACGAGTCTTTTGCTTTCAATAATGAGGCAGTGACGCCATTCAGGCCTTTGCCGCCAGTTTCCTGAACCGAGCCCGAAATCTTGCTGAACGTTTGAGCCATTGTTGCAGTGGCTGACAATAATAACAAGAAAATGAGCATTGCAGTCATCCTAACATATAAGTTGGTAAAGGAGTTTAAATGTTTCATTGCAGATGAGTTAACAGGTTTCAATTTTGATTATGATCTATTTTTCAATATCTCCAAAGTGTTAACACACAATTGGACGCAAAAAGCAATCATTGGTTACAGGATATTTTTCTTTTCACAATTGTGCTACAAAAGTTTGTTATGCTTTTGTAGTTGATGAAATGAAAAAATGGATGGTCATCCTTGTGAATTTTAGGCAAACCTAGAATGAAATGTACTTACGACATTTACCGTTCATGTAATTTATGATTAGAGATTGACGAATCGAGGGAATGATGGTGGGGTGAATGGTCAATGGTGAATAAAGAGATGGAGGAGTCTGGGTTTTATTGGGGGAAGAGGAAGGAGTGGAAGAAAAGATTCTTTTGAGAGGATTAGGAACGAAGAAGGATACTGTTGCCCTACTGTAGGTATACTGATGGTATGCTTCAGGTATACTTGAGGTACGAAGGATCCCTGCTTGAAACCTGAAGGGGAAGCGGACAAAAGCGGTCATTTCCTGCCATTTTATGCCAAATCGGCCAGGAGGTTTTTGCTTGTGGGTGGGGCGGAGTAGCTTTAGGGTATAAATGGAGGAGCTATATGGAACAGGTCTATATCAATAGTAAAGAAAGGGTGGTGATCAAGGATGGCAAGCAGGTACCTAGACTCTTGTTGGGCATGATCCGGGGCTCGATTGGGAAGTGTTTTGTGGTGAAGCATTATAGGGGGAACAAGAAAAAGAAGTGGAAGAAAAGGATCGTGATCACCAAGTACCCAGACATGAGCAGAATAGTAGCCTCTGAAAAGCAAAGGGTAAGGAGGGATCTGTTTAAGGAGGCAGTGGTGTATGCCCAGTGGATCCTCTCGGATCCGGAACAAAAGAAGGCCTTCCGAAAGACCCTGCCCCGAAAGAAGCGGAAGCATGTCTACCAGGCGGCCATCCGGTTGTATATGGGGATGCAGGGGGACAAGCAGTGGCTGAGGAAGCAGCTGGCGGTGAGGGGCATGATGAGCACGGGCAGAAGGGAAATAGCTGATGTGAGGGTGGTGAAGGGGGAATTGTTCATGGGGCATGCTGGTGGAGTGTATGGAGCGATGAAAGGTGTGCATGCTGGTGGGGTGAATGGTTGGGAGCAGGTGGGAGCCTGGGAGGTGGTGTGGCAGAAAAGGATGGATAGAACTTTGGAACTTATAGAAGATTTCGGAAAGAAAGAAGACTACCTGGTGTCATTACAGATTTAGAGTGAACAACAATTTGTAAACAGTATTTTTTTAAGTGTCCAGAAACTCGGACCAGGAAACACAACCTGTACGTTGCCAACCGGTATATCAAAACCGCACAGCTATTGTACGAATCCGTACACCCTGTAAAATCATCAAACTCATAGATGGCTGATAAACATTAACCTGTAAAGAGGCATGGTTATTAATGAAACACAAAAAGGCAGTACTTCAACCTGCAAACGAATCATAATTGCTTGAAAGAAGAAAACCCAACCAACGTTTATGTTTCGAAACTATCTAAAAACAGCTCTTCGCAATTTAATAAGGAACAAACTATTCACTACTGTGAATGTTTTTGGACTTGCTACCGGAATGGCTTGCAGCCTGCTCATTTTTCTTTGGGTACAGGATGAACTAAGCTTTGACCGGTTTAATGCAAAAGCAGATAAGATCTACCGAATAACAGCCAAACTAGCAGATGTAGAAGCAGCTGTTGTTCCACCACCACTGGCTGCAGCTATCAAAGCCGAGATCCCAGGTGTAGAGAATGCCACCCGCCTTTCGGCTCTTCATAAAATCATTACCGTTGGAACAAAGAAGTTTGACGAAAAGAGAATCTATTATGCTGACTCTAACTTCTTGAAAATTTTCAGTTATCCCTTATTGAAAGGAAATCTAACCAGCGTTTTAACATCTCCGGACGCGGTGGTGCTGACGGAGGCAACCGCCATCAAATACTTTGGCAGTGCGGAATCTGCGGTTGGTAAGATCATTTATATTGATGATGATATCAAGGGCAGAAACTTGATGGTTACGGGTGTATTAAAAAATATTCCGCATAACTCACACCTGCAGTTTGATCTACTCTTACCCATGGAGCAGTATGATCGAATAAACAATCCAGAGGGATCGTGGAATAACTTCGACGCGTTTGTTTATTTTCAGCTTGCGGACAATTTCAGCGCTACTGCAACGTCAATTAAGAAAATAGAAGAACAAATAAATGAGCTTCCTGCAAAGAATAATAAAGAAGTTCAGGCGAACCTATCTATTCAACCCCTCACCGATATTCATTTGCACTCCCATTATATGCTGGATGTAGAGGGCCAGGGCAATAATGAGCATGTCACCATATTTTCGCTTATAGCCATCTTTATTTTGTTGATTGCCTGTATCAACTTCATAAATTTATCGACTGCTCTATCTGCCCAAAGGGCAAAAGAAGTAGGGTTGCGTAAAACAATAGGGGCACTTCGCTCCCAGCTTATACTGCAGTTCCTGGGAGAGTCGCTATTATTATCGCTCATTTCACTGATTGTCGCTACCGGCCTGGTGCTGCTCCTGCTTCCTTTATTTAATGATTTGTCATCAAAATCACTTTCAATAAACCTGTTAGATGGAAAAATCGTTGGTTCTTTTCTAGGGACAGCTATAGTTGTAGGAATCATTTCTGGTAGCTATCCAGCTTTATTTCTCTCTTCTTTTCATCCCATTAATGTTTTAAAAGGCTTGAAGATTTTTGAAGGTAAAAAATCTTTTTTACGAAGCGGTTTGGTCATACTTCAATTTTCTATATCGGTCATCTTAATGATCAGTACCATTGTCGTTTATCGTCAGCTTCAGTTTATCAAGAACCGAGATATTGGTTTTACCAAAGAAAACTTACTCTATTTAAAAATGCCCGAGGTGGGCGACCTGCACAACAACAAGGAGGCCTTGAAAGCAATCCTTGATCAGCAACCTGGCATTAGTGATTATACCATTACAGACGAGTTGCCTACCTATCTTACATCAGGAAGCCTTCTTTCATGGCCAACTAAAGCAACCAGTGATCAAGTCATTGCCTACCGGTTGCGCACTGATGAAAACTTCATTAAAACTTTCAGAATGCAACTGGTGGCCGGGCGGTTCTTTTCCAAAGACTTAAAAACAGATGACAGTACATATGTGGTCAACGAAGCTACGGTAAGGGCCATGGGGCTTCAGCCTTCGACAGCAATTGGTAAAAAACTATCTATTAGCCTGGAAGATAAGCAAGGAACAATTATTGGTGTGGTTAAAGATTTCAATTTTAAGCCGGTGCAACAGCCTGTTGAGCCACTTGTTATCAAAAACAATTTTGCCGGCGGTCATGTGGTGCTGCGAACCACGCCCAAAAACATGCACACTATTGTTGCTGCTATTAAGAATGTATTCGGAAAGATATACGGTGACTATCCATTTTTTTATGGGTTTGTGGACGAGGATCTATCAAAGCTATACAGGGCAGAGCAGCGAATGGGTAAGTTATTCAATGCCTTTTCCCTTTTATCCATCATTATCTCCTGTCTTGGTCTCTTTGGTTTAGCTGCTTTTGCTACTCAGAAACGCACTAAAGAAATCGGTGTTCGCAAAGTGCTCGGTGCCAGTGAGGCCGGTATAGTAGCTCTTCTGTCAAAAGATTTTATCAGACTAGTGGCTTTAGCCTTGATTATTGCGTTTCCAATAGCCGGCTGGCTAATGAATAAATGGTTGCAAGGCTTTACCTATCGTGTCAGCCTCACCTGGTGGATGTATGCATTGGCGGGGCTCATAGCACTTTTTGTTGCCTTAATCACAGTAAGTTATCAATCCATCAAGGCGGCAATAGCAAACCCAGTAAAAAGTCTGCGGACGGAGTAAGCGCAATTAGTAGTAGTCAAGGTTGTAAAGTGATCTCTCATAACTCCAACAAATACATGTAGCTGGTTCAAACGTTAGTGCATCTTTTTAACATAGAAACGATTGTTGCAACGGAAAAGAAAACAGTTGCAAATATGCGCTTCGCCACTATTCAGGGCACAGACATCGAATTGGCAAAGGCGGCGATACGTCAGAGCAGAAAGATGAGTAAATTAGTGTTGCCTTAGTGAATTCAAAGGAACTGTCAAGTATTGAAGCTGGCAAAATGCATTGCTAATAACAAAATGAGCGTTTGAAAAAGGCAATATATATCGTCATCATTCTGCTGTATGCGTTTCCGTTAATGGCCCAGGATAGTACCGGGGCTCGAAAGGAAGGCTGGCCTGAGCTCAATGTCTATTACAGTTTCAATAATAAATGGAGGCTCTTTGCCATGGTTTCTGTCACCAGGTTAAGGACCTCTGATTATACGGATGGAAGCACAGGAATATATGTCGATTATTTTGCCAATTCATCATTGCGTCAAAAATTCATGCCCCAACTCAAGGACAGTTCAAGAGGATATTATTTGTGGTTAAGGATGGGATATTATTACTCATCAACGCCACCTAAATCTGTAAATCCTGTGAAGGAACACACGATTGCCACCGAAGCGAATCTACGTTTTCATTTACCGATGGATATATTACTGACCAATAAAAATCGTTTCGACTGGCGTTTTGTAAACAGCGATTTCAAAGCCCGCTACAGACCACGTCTCACCTTTGAAAAGGATATGCAAACCCAGTACTTGTATTTTACCCCTTACCTGTATGGAGAGTATTTTGTGAATTTCACGGAGAGCGGCTCTAACCGTTTCAGGTTGTGTATCGGCCTTGAAATTAAAGTGGCCTTGTATGTAAATTTCGAATCCTATTACCTGTATCAGTACCGAAACGGAGACAACGTTGATGCCGTAAGTGCTGTCGGCCTGGCGCTTAAGTTTTATTTAAATCGCCAGGCGCTGCAAAAAACATTTTCCCAAAAGAAAAAGAAGTAAGTCGCCTCAGGCCTCTAGCCTTGTTTGGGCAATAAAGACTATTTGTGTGAACAAAGCATAAAGGAACAATGTCGCTGTACATGCGTATCCTCAGAAACTATAACCAAGCGCCCTATACTACATATTTGTCTCTTCCCTGGCTCAGAAATATGATCTCATCTAATTATCTTTAATCGCCATTGGAAATACAGAGAGGTTGTTGCATTTCAATTGCACATACTGACAGCAACAGTTAAAACCTCTGGCAGTTATTTTATAATAAAGCTGGCACCTTCTAACAGATGAGAAAGTTGAAGATAATACTTATTGCATTGGCCATTTTACTACTGGGGCTGTTGATTGTTTTTTTACTTCCGGAAAGAAGGAAAGAGATGAAGACGCAACACTTTACTTTCCTTTTCAGCAGCAGTATTGATAGCACAAAGATTTCTGAACTTGCCAAAGTATTGGAAAGCAATTATTCAAGGATTGGCAATGATTTCAAGACAAAGCCTTCAGATCATATTGAAGTAAATATCTACGCTCAAAGATGGCGATATATAAAAGCTACTAAGAACTGGGGTGGTTCAGGAAACATAGAGGGCATTTCCAAGCTCCACTTCGTAGAACAGGCCTGGGGAGAAAGTGATAGCAGGAAAGTAGCTGTTCATGAATTTGCCCATACTGTAACGTTGAAGTTACTTTTAGACAATGAACCACTACCATTCAATTCACAAAGGTTTGATCATCAATTTGCAACGTTTCCTACCTGGCTTTGGGAAGCAGTCAGCGTTTATGAAGCAGGTCAGTTTGTTGATCCAAAAACGCTGCCTTACCTAACAAATGGAAAATACCCCAGTATATCAGAATTAAACAATCGTATAAAAGGCGGGAAAATTTATGACTGCGGTTATACCATTGCTGAATTCATTAAAACCAAGTTCGGACAGGATAACTTTATTCGTCTTATTCAAAACTATGGAGACTTGAAGGGAACGTTGCAACTAACAGAGGAGCAATTTTGCAGAGAATGGTATGGGTATATAAAAGACAAGTATTTAAAATAAGGACAACTGCTCATAGCATGTTTATCGAAATAGCAGTTATGTATTACATTTATAAGCAGTAATTAAAACAGGTAATACAATAACAATAAAAAAGTCATACAGAATATGAGTCAAACACCAACAGTAGAAACGCAAATGCTGATCAGAAAGCCTGTGGCAGAGGTATTTCAAGCTTTTATTGACCCCAGCATCACTACAAAGTTCTGGTTTACAAAGTCAAGCGGGCGGTTGGAAGTTGGTGAAACAGTAAAATGGGAGTGGGAAATGTATGGTGTATCCACTAATGTATTTACAAAAGAGATTATTCCTAATCAACTTATTTCAACGGAATGGGGCGATCCTGCAACTACTGTTGACTACGTGTTTACACCATTTACAGATGATACAACTTATGTAGTGATCAAAAACTATGGTTTCAATTTAACCGGAGATGACTTGATTAGAGCCATTAAGGATAATACCGGAGGTTTCACATCTGTATTGGACGGACTGAAAGCCTATTTAGAGCATAACATTCAATTGAATTTAGTTCTTGATAAATTTCCAAACAAACTAAATACAGATCCGAAGACATTGAACGAATGGCAAAAAGAGATGTAAATGGAAAGAATGGATCGTGTGGACGAGTATATCAAAAGCTTTCCACCAAATGTGCAACAAGCTTTATCGCAAATTCGTGCGACCATAAAGAAAAAAGCGCCACAAGCAATTGAAAGTATCAGTTATGGCATGCCTGTTTATAAAACTAATGGGAAGCCACTGGTTTATTTTGCAGGTTTCAAACAACATATTGGCTTTTATGCTACACCAACAGGGCATGAAGCGTTTGCTGGTGAGCTTTCAAAATACAAACAAGGAAAGGGTTCGGTCCAGTTTCCGCTAGATCAGCCCATGCCTTTAGAGCTAATCGAAAGGATTGTGGCATTCAGAGTAGAGGAAAATGAAAAAGAACGAATGGCTAAAGAAGGTTCTTTTCCGGGATTAAGTGCGCCAGCCAAACGAGCCTTAGAGAACAATGGCATCACTACTTTAGAACAACTTTCCCGACTGACAGAAAAAGAAGTTCTGAGCTTCCATGGTATGGGGAAAAGCAGTATACCCAAGTTAAATGCATTATTAAAACAAGCAGGACTTGCTTTCAATAAATGAATAGTATATTTTCAGGAATGAAGGTGAAGGGAACAGCAACTTTTTTACATATACTTAGGCTACTAGTTATAAAAAATCTATTTTATGCTTCGTCGAAAAAATTTATTGGCGAATTATTTAATTAGTTTACTGCTTGTTGGTGGAAGTTTAAAGGCAAGGGCGCAAGATAACATTGAACAAACAACTGCATCCCCTAACAATATTAACATCTATGTTGGCTTCGTTGATCTTAATGTTAACTACGAACGAAGGATACTCAATAAACAGAAATCCAGTAGTAAGATCAGGCTAGGTTTTGGCTCTGGCAGCTTTCTTACTGCTGGAGAAGGTAAATATATCAATCCAGCCTTTGTTCATCTTATTGGAAAGAAGATCAACTCTCATTTGGAAATTGATTTGGGTTTCAAATACATGTTAACCAATACTATTTCCGACCCTAAATTCTCTGAAACCTTTATACCGGATCTCTTTCTCGGGTATAGGTTTGAAAAATCGACTACGGGATTTGTTTTTCGACTTGGAATCAATTACCCTACTCTAGTCAATGCCGGCATTGGTTATAAGTTCTAAGCATGCAATGCATTGGTGATACCAATCACAGAAAATACTGCCTACTATCATTTTATAATCCACCTGTTTATTTGAACTTAATATCCGAAATGACAGGATAGTTATGAACCCTTCTATTGCATCACAAGAAGCGTCCCGAAGTGAGCTGCGTTCAGGATTAAAGGTCAACAAGTCTGATTATCAATTGCTAAGGAAGAGCTTGCTTCTCTGCTGTATGTAGCCATGAATATCGTTTCGGCGATGCTGTATGACGGCTACAGTTCCGCCTCTCAAACCATCAGCGAGTTGTCTGCAATAGGGGCTCCCACAAGGTCACTTTGGGTTCCTATGGGTTTTGTGTACACCATACTTGTGACTGCATTCGGATGGGGTATTTGGCGATCGGCGGTCAATCATCGCTTCCTGCGCATTACAGGAGGCCTGCTGATCTTATTTGGGGTGATTGGCCTGGGATGGCCATTTGCACCGATGCACCAACGTGATGCGCTGGCAGCGGGCGGTGGAACGCTGACCGATACCATTCACATTGCTTTCTCAATAGTGACTGTTCTGTTGATGCTTCTCGCCATAGGGTTCTCGGCAGCGGCCTTTGGTAAGCGGTTTCGCATTTATGCAATTGTGACTTTGGTGGTACTGCTTGTGTTTGGTACTTTGACAGGATTGGACGCGCCTAAAATTGATGCGAATCTGCCCACGCCATGGATTGGGGTGTGGGAGCGCATTAACGTTGGTGTTTTCATGCTTTGGGTTGTGGTGATGGCAATTGTTCTTTTGCAGGCAAAAGAGTACGAAGTTCCTAAAGCCTTATGAAAATCATTTTTGATTGACAGGTGTTTCAATTACCAGGAAGTGAGCGCCAGCCTCACATTGAATTGGTACAGAATCGGTTTCCCAAACACCAATGGCATCTCTCCCGGAAAGGTCTGTTCCATTAACACTTATCTTGCCTTCAATTACAAAAATGAACAGGCATTTGTTTACTTGTTGAAAGTTATAGGTAATCTCCTGGGGCGTATTGAAATAACCCAGTGACAATTTTGCATTTTGGTTGATCCAGCAATGCTCCAGTCCTTCTTCACCAGAAACGATCGTTTGCAGCTTGTTGATCCTTTTTGCAACGGGGAAGTTCCGATGCTGGTATCTTGGATTGATATTTTGCAATTTTGGTTGAATCCAAACCTGCAGAAAGTTTACATTCACCTCTCCGATGTTGTACTCTTCATGCCGGAGTCCGCTACCCGCACTCATGATCTGCACACCCCCTTCTTCAATTGTTGTACTATATCCCATTGAATCTTTATGGTTCATCTTTCCCTGAAGCAGGATGGAGATAATTTCCATATTGTTGTGGGGGTGCGTACCAAAGCCCTTTCCAGGCTCCACAAAGTCATCGTTGACAGCTAACAGTGTTCCGAATGCGCTTTTCAGGGGATTATAATAATCACTGAAGCTGAAATAAAAATTACTCTTCAGCCATCCCATGTCTTTTGTGCCCCTTTCAGACTTTTTAAAGAGTTGTGATTTCATAGACTAGGTTTAATGATTGTACTTTCTGATCACCACGGCCCAATAAATCCATAACAATGTGCAAATCGCCAATGAAAGGCCTGCACTAAAAAAAGCAACTACAAACGATAATACATATGGGGGAAAGCCCAGCAAGTAGATTTTCCTTATAGTATGAATCGTACCCGGTGTGACATCAGGTTTCAAATATTGCTTTTTCCGGCTTGCAGTATACCACAGCCAATTATAGGCCACATTTATCAGAATGAACAAACCTGCATAAACGGCAACGGCACTGTTTTCAGCAGGTGTATTGAAATACTCTGCTATTAAAGATGTAGGGTAAGGTACTGCAGCTACCAACAATAACATAAAGCCATTCGCAAACATGATCCCACTACTGGTTTTATGAATATGGTTAAATAGTGCATGGTGATTAATCCACATGATCAGGATACTTAAGAAGGAAAGAACAAATGCCAGGTAAGCGGGCCAATTGTCAAAGAAGGCCTTGGTCAGGACTGCATTACCCTTTATGTGTTCAATATGGGGAAATGGGAGTTCCAATGCGAGCAGGGTAATGGCTATTGCGAAAACTCCATCGCTGAATGCTTCAATGCGGGCTGTTTCTTTCTGTGAATTTTCCATATTTGTGGTAAAGTAATACTTGCGGAAACCTTATTATTGATTCGAAGATACTTTTTTCCAAATGTCCGCATATTCATCGGGGTGACGTATAAATTGAGCATAGACGTAAGGGCAAAGTGCGATCACTTTCAGATTGTTATTACGGGCATGATCTACCATTGCTGCCAGAAGCTTTTTTGCAAAGCCTTTGCCTTCTGCTTTTGCAGACACTTCAGTATGGTAAACGGTCAGGTCACTGCCCGTAATATTCACCACCATCTCTCCCAATAACTCGGCCCCATCCATGATAAAGAAAGCGCCATTACCCAATTTATTCAAACTTAACTTGACTTCGTTCATCATTTGAGTTTTATATACTATAGTTAAGGGTGGAGTACCGGAAGTACTTCTTCAATCTTTTTACGGCTTCTTTCGTATTGAGCAGGCAGCATGAGGTGCGTACCTAATTCGCCTACAGTTTCATCTGTTGTAAAACCCGGATTATCGGAAGCCAATTCAAACAACACACCACCGGGCTCGCGAAAATAAAGAGAATAGAAGTAGTTGCGGTCTATTTTTTCTGTAATGTTCAGACCGGCACTTCTCACCTTTTCGCGAAACTCCATCAGAATGTTGTCGTCTTTTACCCTGAAGGCTACGTGGTGATTGGTTCCGCCAGCGTTGATGCCGTGCTGCCCTTCAGGCTCTTCTACCATGTCGACAATGTTCGCGGTGTCAATGGCATCGGTAATGAAACGGGAGCGATTACCTTCCTGGCTTAAGAGTTTGTAGCCAAAGACTTCGGTAAGGATCTTTGCTGTAGGAGCCACATCCCTAACGGTCAACACTATACTATGAAAGCCTTTTGTTGCCGTGTTTTCGGCCACTCCGGCTGTTGTCCAAGGTTTCCTGTTGTCGTCTATTGCCGGAACGACCAGATTTAACAGCAGGCCATCCGGATCTTCGAATTGGAGGAACTGTTCGCCAAATCGCTCATTGACTGGCTGATGCGCCACTTTGAGTCCTTTGAAACGGTCTTCCCAAAATTCCAGGCTACCTTTTGGCACGGAGTAGCCAATTTCAGTAGCCATACCCGTGCCGATGCTACCTTTTTGAATTCCCTCCCAAGGAAAGAAGGTGAGAATTGAACCAGGTGTACCCACCTCGTCGCCAAAGTAGAAGTGGTAGGTACCCGGATCGTCGAAGTTGACGGTTTTCTTTACCAACCTGACACCTAAGACTTTTGTATAGAAATCATAATTACGTTGCGCATTGCCTGCGATAGCTGTAATATGATGTAAACCTAATATCCTATTTTCCATAATTGAAAGATTAAGCTGCAGCTACTATTACTGCCTGTTTTACCAATTGAACTTCAGCATGTATTTTGATCTCATCGCTTACCACTACACTACCAGCTTCCGTAACAGCATTCCAAGTTAAGCCAAATTCTTTGCGGCTGATCTTACCACTTACTGTAAAGCCGGCTTTGGTCTGTCCATAAGGGTCAACAACGATACCACCATACTCAACATTAACTGTTACCGGCCTAGTTATGCCTTTGATTGTCAATTCGCCATGGAGCTTTGCATCGTCGCCATCTGCTACATATTTATTACCAACGAAGCGTAATTGACTATGCTCTTCTGCATTAAAGAAATCGGCTGATTTCAGGTGCGCATCCCTCTGGGCATTGTTGGTATCGATAGAATCTACCTCAGCAGTAAACTTTAATTTTTTTATTGTTGAGAAGTCCTCATTTTCTGTTTCAACATTCAAGTCAAAGTTTTTAAAGTAGCCTGTTACAGTAGTAATCATCAGGTGCTTTACTTTAAATTGAATTTCAGAGTGTGCGGGATCAATGTTCCAATTAATTGCCATAGTTGTAATTTTTATTTGTTTTTGAATTTGTAGGACAAAACTACTATGGCGGAGAGGGCTGATCCATTGAGTTCAGGCAAGAAAAAACGTTGATCTAAGTCAATGGGATATGGTGAATGGTCAATGGTGAATGGGGAGTGGTGTATATGCAGTTAGGGGTAATTGTTAGGTTCAGGGCATTACTTTTTTGAAAAGCAACCAAGGATTTAAGTACTTAAGCGAATTTGATGGTGAAGACTGTCTGGTGAGGGGCTATAGTTTTTAATGAGAACTCGAAGCCATGATTGCGGAGGATATCGCGGACAAGGGTTAGACCTATACCCTGGCCGTCTTTTTTGGTGCTGAAGAAAGGAGCAAACAAGTGTTCAGCCTCGGATTCAGTAATGCCTTTACCAGTATCCGCTATCCTTAACAAAGAGCTGGCTGCATCCGTTTGGAAAGTAATGCTTCCTTTTGTTTCCATCGCTTCCAAGGCATTTTTTACTATGTTGATCAGCGCCTGCTCTAATTGCTGCTCGTCGGCTGCAATGAAAAAGGGTTGTTCATCCAATTCAAAAATGAAGCTGACTTCTTTTTCTTCTGCCTTGATGCTCATTAAATCACATACATTGTGTACCAGTTGATGAACATTAACTTTATTGCGAACCGGCTGGGGCAATTTTACCAGATCGGCAAAGTTGCGCATGAACTGATTCAGGTTGCTGTTCCTATTGATCGCAACCTGCAGGGCATTCTGAAGGGTGCTATTGCGCTCATTTTCGAATACATCTGTTTTCAGGGCTGATTGCAGGATAGAATTCACCGGTCCTACTGTATTGGTCACTTCGTGGGCCATCATCCTGATCACTTTTCCATACACATTCTTTTCGGCGGCCAGTATCTCGGCTGTCAGTTCTTCAATAGTGATAAAATGTCGAGGGAACCCGCGGTCTACAAAGTGAGACAATTGCAGTTTATAAGTATTCATCCCATTGATGCTTATGGTCCTTGCTTCGCCTGAAGTCAGGTTTGCAAAATGCTGCAGCAGCGGATGCTGTATTTCAGCGACTACACGTCCTTTCAACATCTTTTCTTCCAGATGCAACAATTCTTCGGCTTTGGGATTCACCTGCTCAATGCGGTAGTCATAATCCAGTATGATGATCCCTGTCGGTGCCGTGGCAATCAGTTTTTCCAGAAAAAAATGCTGCTGTTGCTGCCGGGTCCGTTCTTCGCGTAGTTGGTCAATCATGTTGTTGTATACGCCAATCAGCTGATCCATTTCGTATTTGCCTGTGGGTAGGAATTTTATATTGAAGTCGCGGTCCTGTATTGCCTCTACACCTGTCATTAGAGTTTTCAGTGGCTGAATCAACTCTTTATACAGTCCCCATGACAACCAGAGTGAAATGATGATCAGGGCTTCGGAAGCAATGAACAGCAGTTTATTTTCACGAAAGATCATGAAAGAGAGCACCAGGGTAACGAGGTGCAGAAAGGCCATAAACAGCAGGAACTTAGTCCGAAGTTTCATCGTAGGGAAGGTTATATTTTTCGAGTCGCCTGTATAGTGCACTGCGTGTCAGGCCAAGGGCGACTGCCGCCTTTGCGATCTTGTTTTTGTGATAGGCCATTGCCCGTTTGATCATCTCCACTTCCACTTCTTCCAGTGTCAATAGCCCAACTCCGGGCAATTGCATTGTTTCCTTTTTCATCGGCATCTGGTCGTATTGCGTGCGGAAATCGTCCACGTCCAATTCATCTCCCCTGCTTACCAAGACGGTACGTTCTACCAGGTTCTTCAGTTGGCGGATGTTTCCGGGTAGCGGCAATTGCTGCAGCCATTTTGCGGCATCCTTTGTTACGGAAAGAGCTGGCCGGTTGTAGATCTCTTTCATATTTTTCAAAAAGAAATCTACCAGGTGCGGAATATCTTTTGGCCGTTCTCTTAAAGCAGGTAACTTCACTGTGATCAGGTTGATCCGGTATAACAGATCCTCACGGAAAGTGCCCCTAGCTACCATTTCTTCCAGGTTGCGATTGGTAGCACAAACCACGCGCACATCCACGGTTTTGGTACGGCTACTTCCCAACACTTCATAGGTGCGGTCCTGCAAAACACGAAGCAGTTTTACCTGACTGCTAGCGTCGAGGTCCCCTATTTCGTCTAAAAATATGGTTCCTTTATTCGCCATTTCAAAACGACCGATGCGGTCGAAACGGGCGTCGGTAAAAGAACCCCGTACGTGGCCGAACATTTCACTTTCAAATAAAGAAGTAGAAATGCCACCAAGGTTCACTTTTACGAATGGCTTGTTCCGGCGTTTACTGTTCTGGTGTATCGCTTCAGCAATCAACTCTTTTCCCGTACCGCTTTCCCCCATGATCAAAACAGAGGCATCCGTATCCGCCACACGGCCAATGGCTTCCAGGAGGGCCAGCATTTTGGGATCTTCACCAATTATGTGCTGGAAATTATACAGGTTATCCAGTTGCTTGCGGCTATGCTGTTCTTTTTTCTTTTCCTTCAGATCGAGAAGGGTTTCCACAGACTGCAAGAGGTGACTGTTCTCCCAAGGTTTGTTGATAAAGTCGCTTGCCCCCAATTTCATCCCACGCACGGCCAGGTCAATGGTCCCCCAGCCGGTAATCAGGATCACAGGAATGGATGGAGCTATTTTTTTGATGCGCTGCAACAGCTCCATTCCTTCTTTACCTGAAGTTTCAATGGAAAAGTTCAGGTCCAGGATAATCAAGGATAAATCGTGCTGCTGCACCCTATTGATCGCGCTTTCCGGTGTATCAGCCTCGATGGTTTCATATCCTTCATTTTCCAACAGCAAATGAAGCGAGGTACGCACAGCTATATCATCATCAATAATCAGGATCATGGAAAAGCAAAATTAAAGTATTACTCTTCGTGCAGGGCTACTGCCGGATATATGGCGGCAGCCTGTCTGCCCGGATAAAGCGCACACAAGAATACTAAAATATAAATGAAAGCGACAGATAAAGCTATAGCCACCAGGTAAACTGAAGCCGGCAGGTCAAAAACTTTCAGTAGAGGGAACTGAATGGCGAAGAACAGGCCGATCAACAATGCCAATGTAGACAGCACGAGCGATTCACCTACGAGTTGCTTTGACACGGAATTTCCTGAGGCACCTACTGCGCGACGCAAACCAATTTCGCTACGGCGTTTATTGATGTTGTACCACAGTACGCCGAACAAACCCAGGGCAACGTTGATAATCAGGAAGCCACCCACTACCAGCATGATGATCATCGGGATCAAAGAGAGTTTATTTTGCCTTGTGAGTTTTTTATCCATGTGTTCAATTTCAACGCTGGTTCCAATTGTATTGGAAAGGGCTTTGAATAATTTACCTTCAAAAACAGCATCAGCACCTGGTTTCACTTTTATAAGTATGTTGCTCGTCCATTTTGCGGCACCAGCGTCAATCCTTTTGAATAATCCATTTTCTACAGGCGTATAAGTCCCCTTGTCCTTCATATTTTCCATGACGCCAATCACCTTTAAACGATCACCGCCGTATTCGATATATTTCCCAATTGCATTTTTTCCTTCAAACAATTCCTCCTGAAGTTTACGATTGATGACCACCACAGGCGATTTTGAAACGTCATCAGCCTTTGAAAACCAACGGCCGCTGAGCATTTTAGCATTCAAGACCTTGAGGTAATTATCGTCAGCATTGTAAAAATTTGTCATCACACCCTCGTTCTGATCACTACTTACCATTGAATTGGACATAGTCATTGCAAATGGAAAATTATGACCAGAGAAACCGGCCTCTACTACCTGGGGAAAAGATTGTAACTGTTTCCTCAATACATCCTGAAAAAGTGCAGCAGAATCATCGCTTTGGATGTTTTCGGGCGTCATATAGCTAGCTACCCAAACATCGTCATATTCAAATCCTAAAGGATGCCTGTAATTGTTGTATGCGCGGACAATCATTGTAAATACCGCAAACATGACCAAAAATGAAACGAACATTTCGGTGATCAATAAGAAGTTCTGTTTCTTTTTATTCCAGATTAGTTTGAATAGATGGGAGATCATATAATTAGTTTGTTAATTGTGAATGGTCAATGGTGAATAGGCAATTGCCAATTATTGAGATTTTAATGCGGTGACGACTTGAAGGCGGGACATGCGCCATGCAGGGTAGACACCAGATATGAGGCCGAATATTATACATGCGGCCATACTATACAACAATACTGTTCCATTGATGGTCAGGTGCATGTTAGCAATCATATTGGTATTGTTCATTAACTGTAGAATGATAAAAGAAATGATGATGCCTATAATACATCCTAAAAATGTGAGGATCAGATTTTCAACTATGAATTGGCCGACCAGCGTTGAACTCGAAGCGCCAAATGCTTTACGTACGCCTATTTCAGAAGACCTTTCCATGATCCTGCTGATGTTGATATTGACCAGGTTCAGTGTAGGTAATAACATAAAAAACAAGAGAAAAATGGATGCTGCCATAACCAGTTTACTAATGCCACTCTCATCTGAACTACCTAAAGGTGAATTCCTGATAAAACTTGCTACATAAGTGTCGGCTATGCTAATGAATTCATCATATTCCTTGTCATCAGGCTTTATTTTAGCCACTATGGCGGCATATTCCTCTTTCATTTTTGGTACATCAGCCTTCGTGGCTGCCATCATTACAGCCGTATAGTTTCCCATCAGGGTCTTTTGCCTGTAGTCTGTTTTGGATACCGTATAAGGCACATATAAATCGGCATAAGAAAGTGGCATTGTCACGGGAACGCTCTTCACTACACCAGCAACCCTGTATTGAACGTTATCAGCTTCGATGTATTTACCGACAACAGTGGGCAGATCTCCGAAATAATCTCTTTTGGTATCTTCAGAAATCACAGCTACATGTTCTCCGTTGTTTATTTGTTGCAAAGTGTATGGTTTGCCCTCTATAAACTTGTATTGGAATACATCCCAGAATTCATCGTTGGTATATTTCAAATTGATCGCCAGCCTTTTATTGTTGATATAGGCATTTGTAACCGCATAAAAAGAAGAAATGGCAACCTTGACAGGAGTCTTTAAAGTACTCACATAGCGATCCAGATAATAAAAACTGGCGGGGCTGTTCATCTGACTATGGTTCTTCAAACCTTTTTCCTGAACAGAGGTTATATACAAGGAGCGGTCCCTATTCACCTCAGGATAGTTATCACTGGTGGCATTATCAATAAAAGCAGTAGCTACAATAAGTATTGTCAACGTGAAACTGATGCCAAAGAGGCTTATAAACGTAAAGAATTTACGGCGCTTGAGTACAGCAATGGCTATTTTGAAATAGTTCTTAAGCATATACCTGTTTTAAAGTGTGATCGTTTACCTGTGCACCATCAAAGAGCCTTACAAGGCGGTGTGTTTTTTTTGCCATGGTTTCGTCGTGGGTAACCATAACAATGGTCGTTCCTTCTGTTGCATTCAAGTGGAGCAACAGATCCATAATTTCATTACCCATGGCGCTGTCCAGGTTACCGGTAGGTTCATCGGCCAGGATGATCTGAGGCCTGCCCACTATGGCCCGGGCAATGGCCACCCGCTGTTTTTGCCCACCAGAAAGTTGGGAAGGGAAATGTTTCATCCGGTTGCTCAGCCCCACTTTTGTCAGTGCTTCCTTTGCCAATTGCACCCGTTCGCTGGCAGACACTTTGCGGTACAGCAAAGGCAGCTCTACGTTGTCTAAAACCCTAAGGTCATTAATGAGGTGGAAGCTTTGAAATATAAAGCCTATTGTCTGGTTGCGGAAGTGAGCCAATTGCTTATCAGAAAGATGCGTTGTTAGCCGACCATCGATCAGCACCTCTCCTTTTGTCGGCGCATCCAGTAAGCCCATTATGTTGAGCAAAGTACTTTTGCCACAACCGGAAGGTCCCATAATGGACAGGAATTCACCTTGGAATACGCTTAAATTGATCCTGTTGAGTGCCAAAGTTTCAATGGTATCCGTTCTGTAAGATTTTTCAATTTGCTTTAATTGTATCATACTATTGATTTTTGGGGTGATCTGTTTTATTTGTAAGTAATCTTTTGTTCTTTTTCAAAATCGTAAAGGGATAAATAACGCAGGCGGTAAAAAGCTTTCCAATAGTCGCGCAGCGCAAAAACATAATCCCTCTTGGCCTGGTCCTTTTCCTGGAAAGCTATGCTCAGGTCTGTGATGCTCAAATTGCCCAGCATATAACGTTCCTTTGCAATCTCGTATTTTTCACTGGCAATACTGTCTGCACGGCGCGTCAGTACCAACTGGTTTTTCATCATATCGAACAAGGTGACTTCCGTGACAATTTCCTGTACAAAGTTTTGTTTGTCCTGTTCGACTGCATATTCGATAAACTTGCGATTTGCTTCCGCAGTTTTGGTACGCGATTTCGAGCGGCCCCAGTCCAGAATAGGAATATCAAATTCCAACTGCAGCATTTGCTGGTCTTTAGGTGCCTGGTACATTTTTGAAAATGTAGTCGCACTTTTTGAGAAACCCAGCCTGGCAGTTAGTGTAGCATTGATGCCGTTGTCAGCTTTTGCCTTGGCCACATCACGGTTTGCTTCCAGTTCACGCCTGAAAAAAGCAATGGCATCAGAGCGGTTGGCATAAGCCTCAGATAAAACTTTCTCTTGCCCGATGCGGATGTTTGTTATGGCATCAGGGATCACGAGTTCAATTTTTACATCTCCCTGCAACCCGGTAAAGGCTTTCAGATTCAGGTTTGCTATTTCAATATCACGCCTTGCAGTACCTTCAGCTTTTTGGGCTTTTAGTTCTTCCAATTGCAATTGCAGCACTTCATTTCGTGATATTTTTCCAATTTCGAATTTTTCATTGGCAATGCGCAGGATGTTTTTGGTATTGGCATAATTGGTTTCGGCAATCTGCAGGTTTACCTGTGCCAATAACTGATCGAAAAAATAAGCGCTGGCATCAATTGCTATTTCTTCCATTGATTCTATATATTCCTGTTTGCTCTCATCATACTTTAAGGGTTCAATGCGCTGATCCCATTTTAAGCTGTTGTATTTGAATAAGGGCTGACTATAACCAAGGCCATAGGGTGTTCCATTGTACAAAGTAGTTTTCCTATCGAAATCATCAAAACGTTGTAATTGCGTGGTACCGAAGACCGTCCCACCAGTTGAAGCGATGCTTTGACTAAACGCCAGATTCAATGAGGCGTTGTTGTTATGCACCGGGTGAAAGTCGATGGTGCCATTGGGCTGCAATACTGGTATGAATGATTTGGTATAGCCGGGAAGTATTCCCTGTAAAGAAAGCTGCGGCTGGTAATTAGAGCGGAAGGTGCGGTATTGCCAGTACTTTGTTTCCTTCACCGTTTGTGCCTGGCGGGATGCAATTGATCGTTCTTTAGCCATAACCACAACTTCTTTCAGGGATAGCGTTACCGTATCCTGTTTTTGCGCGAAGCAAGACAGGGCGATGCAAAGAAGTAATCCAGTTATCGTTGGTTTCATTTTTTTACTTGTTGATGGTGATCTCATTGACGTTTTTGTAGTCGCTCATGTCGGAAGTGATCATCACTTCTCCAGCCTGCACGTTATCTTTCAGTTCCACATAGTCAAAGTTTGTCATGCCAATGTGGACAGTCCGGCGTGTAGCCTTTTCATTTTTCAGCACAAATACATCCTGCACACTAGATCCTTTGAAGGCAGGGCCATTTGCCACCCTGAGCACGTTTGTATGCCTGTCGGTTACCAAGTACACATCCACCTTCATTTTGGGCCTGAACAGTGGGTCTTTGCGTTCATTCAGTTGCACATCGAAAGTTATGATGCCGTTTTGTACTGATGGATTGATGTTGGAAACTGTTCCGCGAAATTGTTTTTCATTGATGACAACAATCGCCGACATGCCATTGTGTAACTGGCTTATGTAGTTATCAGAGATGCTTCCGATTACTTTAAAGCTTTCCAGGTCGGCTATGCGAACCAGCGGCTCACCTTCCTGAATGCTGGCACCGATGTTTTTATTTACCCAAGTAATCACGCCTGGTCTTGTAGCCACTACATTGGCCAGTTGGAGCTTGCGTCCCAATTCATTTAAATCCTGTTCCTCCGCAGCGGCCACCAGATCCAATTCTCTAATCTCCACCTGCATTGTTTTTTGTTTGCTGCGTACTTCGTTTTCCAATTGTTTTTTTTCCAGCTGAGCCACTTTTAAATTCAATTCGGCTTGTTCAATGTCTTCTTTGGTACCACCACCTGCTTTGTATAAGCGTTTGGCATCTTCCAGCGTACTTTGGAGGCTGTTGATTTTTAATTGCTTGATGTCATTGTTGGAACGGATATCGTAAAAGCTTTTTTCCAGTTCGAGTTTGAGCTTTTGTACGCTGTTGCGTTTGGATTCGAGGGACAATCTTAATTTTTCATATTCTGCCTGGGCTGCGGCTTTATCCAGCAACATTATGGATTGTCCTTTGGTTACATTGGTACCGGCGTCCAATAACACATCCTGGATAGAAGCGTTCATGACACTGGTCAATACTTGTTCGAATTCGGGCGACATTTCACCGGAAGCAGTAATCGTGTTTTCTATGTCGCCCACTTCCACAACGGCCGTTGTGAATTGTGATTTTTTTAAGGAGGCAGAAAATGCAAAGCGAAGTAAGCAAATGGCTGTAATCAAAATACCTACAACGAGGAATGTAAAGAGTAGTGTCTTCTTTCTCTTTTCGGCAATTACTTCTTTGGCAATGACCTTGTCCATGTAATCAAATTTGATTCAAGGTTTTCCAAGACGGATGCCAGAGTTAAATCATTGATTAATAATCAATTATAAAATTTGAGGTTTAAAAAAGTGTGCGATATCGGACAAAACGATCGAATTTTCATTTAGAATAATAAAGTGAAGCTAGCTCTTGCAAAGAAGGGTGTGCCTGGAGTAAAATGTATCCCTGATACCGATGCAGGTTCATTTTGAAGCCTGCTCTCTGTGTTGAATTGAGTTTCCTTCCATTTCGTGTTTAACAGGTTTTGAATGGCCAGTCCTGCTTCCCATTTCTTCTTTGTATAGTTGATGGCAGCATCAACGACAAAGTATCCCTTAGCATTAACGGAATTATTTTCATTGGCTGGTCTATCATCCATAAAGCGATAACGCAGACTGCCATTCCATCCGTTTTCCTTCCTGTAGATCAATCCTCCTACACTGGTGAAGCGTGGCGCCAAGGGCAAGTAATTTTCTCCTTTAGGAATATTCAATGCCCTGGCGTTAGCCAGGCTAACATCCATGTCTGCAAACAGATTTTTTATCACTTCATATCTGGCTGATATGTCAAGACCGAACCTTCTTGTTTGCCCTCCGGCTTCCACTACACCTTCATCACCTACATATACAAATTCCTGGTCCAGCCACAAATACCAAAGTGCTGATTGAAATACCAATTTCTTTCCCAGTTTGAATATACCTCCCAAATCAGTACCATAGGCAGGTGGCACTACATTCTTTCCATCCTGTTGTACGGCCACTCTCGTATCATTGCGGTGAAAGCCTTTGCCGTTGTATAGATATAATTGTATATTATCGTTCACCCTATAGTTGATATTTAGCTTCGGACTAATGATTGTGGAATGAGAGGTAAGCACAGCTGACGCTAAATGATCGTTGTAGCAGTTGGTAAAATAATCGGCACGCAGGGCGCCTGTAATGTCTAATCTTTTGGATATTGAAAATCTTTGAGCCCAATAGGCTGCTGTATTTAATTCATTAACATCACCCATCATCAATTCATTGGTATTGATGGTCCTGTTTTTTGTACGGGTGAGTTCTATGTTATTGACAGCATCATACCTTACCAGAACACCTGCATTGGTTTCTGTGCTGATGTTTCCTAAGAAATATTCTTTTTGATAAGAACCATTGTAACCAACAATATCTCTAGTTTCTTTTTGACGGACCTGGTCACCGTTTACCGGGTCTTCTTTGAAGAATGTAAAGTTGGAATAAAGTTCGAATCTGTACTTGCTATAATAAAGCTGATTACGCCAAACAGCACCATTATCCAGGTTGCTTTGTAATTCTATATTGGCGTTATGCCTGGATGTTTTGCCTCCTTCTGTATTATCGATAGCTCCATAAAAGCCGATCATTCCACTTTCCACTGCCCTGTCAGGGATTTGTCCGGTAGCATTCCACCTACTGGTAAAGGCAGTTAGGGTTGCAGACAAAGTACTGGTGTTATTGATACTGCCATGATATTTCAGCGTACCATTGAAGCGGCTAAAATCCTGAGGGCTGTCAAAATAACCTTTTGTGAAAGAGCCTTCTCCAGCAAAATACAAACTTTGATTTCTTCTATCCCTTTTCGGCTTTATCAAATTAATACCTGTAATGCCCCGGAATGTACTGAACTGCCCCCTTCTACCTTGATAAAATTGTTCTCCAGGTAATCTTTTGTTTTGAACTCAACAAAACCGGCGGTTGTGAAATTTCCCTTGTCAGCAAAGTAAGGACCTTTATTAAAGTTCACTTTATCTATGAGTTCAGGAATTACAAAATGGAGGTCAGCATATCCCTGCCCGTGTGCATGGCTGACCATGTTTACAGGCATGCCATCAACTGTTAAATTGATATCTGTTCCGTGGTCTACATCAAAGCCTCTTAAAAAGATCTGCTCGGCTTTTCCGCCTCCTGCATGCTGGCCAATAAACAGGCCGGGAACCATTCGTAATACCTCCTGCGAATTATTGATCGGGCGGAGGTGGATATCCAGGTCACTAATTGTTTTGAATACGCCATTAGAGGCTGTTGCCCTCACCTTTACTTCTTCCAGGCTGGATACCTTTGGAACCAGATCAATAACAGGTAAGTGATTAGAAAATGAAAGAGATGTTACATTGATCAACTTAGGTTCAAAACCAATGCATGATATAAAAAGCTTGGTGACGGTATCGGATAGATTTCTGAAGCTTATCAACCCATTTTCATCGGCAGTAGCAGTAAAGCTCAAATCAGCAGTCTGCGCAAAAGCATCCTGAACAGGTATTTTTGATAAAGTGTTTACCAAGTATATACCCTTTTTATTTGTTTGTGCAAAAGCAAGATCAGTCAATAAAAGGGAGCATAAAAACAATAAAAAATATAAACCCCTTTTAAAATGCAGCATATAGATTTTTTAAAGGTTGAGGAGGTCAATAGAACTACGAAAATTTTTCCTCAACAGATTTACATAGATCAGCTTCTTTAAATGTATTGCTGCCAGGATGATGCATTAATCAGAGGTGAATGGCTGAAATACTTATATCACTTTTTTAGTTCGAATGGCCATTCTCTTTTTAACCTTGCCATAATGAAGTAGACCAGTGTTCCAATGGAAAGTGTTACCAACCCGGTGATCATTATTTTCTTACTAGTTGAAACGAAAATGCCTGCCCACATCATGATTGCTAAATAAACGGGGACCGGGAATAGTGGCATTTTATATGGGAATTTGGCTCTAACCTTGTTTTTGCTGAGCAAAAGCAAGCCAACTGCCTGGCCGATAAACTGAACCAAGATACGCATTGAAAGGATGGCGCTGATCACATCACCAAGTTTGAATAACAAGCTGAATAGGAATGCCACTCCACCTAAATACAGTAAAGAGATATAAGGGAAATGCTTGGTTGGATGCAGCCGTGCGAATATCTTAAAGAAAGCTCCATCTACGGCTGCGGCATAGGGAATACGACTATAACCAAGTGTAGCAGAAAACACAGACGCAAAAGCCACCCATAAAATCAGGCAAGTCAATATTTGTGCTGCCGTATGGCCGGCCAATGTTTCCATAAATGCACTTAATACAAATTGACTTTCTTTTGCGTGTTGCCATGGAATCACACTGACGACACTTACATTCATGAGCAGGTATAAGGTTGCAATACCTGCTATGGAAAGAAACATACTGCGAGGAATATTCTTTGCAGGATGGGTAATTTCTCCTCCCAGGTGGCAGACGTTATAATAGCCCAGATAACTATAGATACTTTTTACGTTGGCAGCTCCCAAAAGTGCAATGAAAGCATAATCAACATTTAATCCGTCATTCATATGCCTTACAGGTTGCAGAAAATTGCCATGCGCCATACCGGCTCCAATGATCCAAAGCAAGGTCAAAAGCACTCCTATCCATAACAACACACTTATTTTCCCGATCTTGTCAATTTTACGGTACAGCAAGATGACGATCAACGCCACGACACTACCACTTACCAGTTTGGTTGTCAGCGGGGTCAGCGGCACGAGGAAATTGAAGTAGGAAGCAAAACCAATGGCAGCAGATGCGATGACCAAAGGCGCCTGAATCATGGTTTGCCAGATGAACAAGAAGCTCATTAGCTTGCCTGCGCTGGCCTTCCCATATGCCTCTTTCAGAAAGTTGTAAGAGCCTCCAGCTCTTGGAAATGCGGCACCCAGTTCGCTCCACACCATAGCATCTATAAATGACAAAGCGGCGCCGGTTATCCATGCATACAAGAAAAAGGGGCCATTGATCATGCTGATTACCATAGGCAGGGTGATAAATGGGCCTATGCCAACCATATCAATCATGTTGATAGCCGTAGCCTGTCTCAAGCCCAGGCGTCTTTCCAAATGCACCATAATAAACTCTTAATACCGTCGTCTTTTTTGTAACTTTGTTTAGCAATTGAAGGTATGATAAAGTGGTATTAGTAAAAGTTGATTTTTCAATTATTCATAAACTAAAAACAACTTGTCTATGAAACATTTTTACAATCAAATGTCCACTTATTCAACACTAACAGGATCTTACGGTTATTCGCCTTCTAATGAACAAGCGGCCTGGTTTGCCATTGTTTTTACAGCAGCCAATATCCATGGTGAAATCTCACAGGAAGCCAAAGAGACATTTAGTAAGCTCATCACCTCAAAAGTGCTCTTCAGGGGGCACGAAATCCTTGATTATTACTCCGAATTGATGGAAATACAGGATGAGTTGGCACCCAAAGAAATCATCAAGAAAGCAGCTAAACTGGTCAGTCCAGAACATGCACCTACCTTATTTTGCATGGTTACAGAAACTTTATTAGGCAAGGGGTATTTAACCGAGAAGGAAGAAGACATATTGAATTTTATTGGCATCAAGCTTTTGTTAGACAGAGCAACTACCGATAAAATTATGGATGTTATCTTGCTTAAGAATAAGTGGAACAGTGTTTACAATTAAGACAGTATCAAGAGCCGTATTGGTTCAAAGGGATCGCTTAAGAGCTATACGGCTCTTTTTATTGAATGGAAAAGGTGTGTTTTTGCTAGCGGGATCGGAAGTATACAAGATGAAGTGGAAATAACAAGAGAAAATAAAGAGTCTTTTAGATGATTGGTGTAACTTCCATAGTGAAATGCAATAATTGCAGCATCTGGCAATATGGACACTACCATTTTATTTGAAGAAGTGCAAGGCCCTGTTCCCAAAAGTGTCCGTGATTTTTTTAGGGTAACTACAGGAATTTTTTTTGTTTGTGCCATCATCAATTTTTTTTGGCAAAAGGGCTCGATCAATGAACTCACCATTGGCCTTTTCGCGGGCCTGCTTCTATTTGCATTAGCAAGTATATTTTTGGAAAGAAAACTCGTCACACAGATCAGAAGTGATGGTATTTATGTGCGCTATCCACCTTTTCTGCCTTTGACAAAATATAAATGGGACAGTGTACAGCATTTGCATATCAGAAAATACGACGTAATATCCGAATATGGAAGTTATGGTATCCGCTACAGTACAATAGGCTCAGGCACAGCTTATACAGTTTCAGGGGATATCGGAATTCAGATTGTTTTTAAAAATGGGGCCAAATTACTTATAGGTACTCAGCGACCCGATGAAGTCACCAATGTGCTTAAGGAACTAGAAAAGTAGTTATATCGATTCCAAGGGGATATTTACCATTAGTTGACAACCTGCGCCGGGAGTGCTTGCAAGGGAGAGTGTGCCTCCTAAATTTTCGGCACGGGAGCGCATGTTGGTGAGACCGATCCCTTCGCGCTTTTGCTTAGTGTCGAATCCTCTTCCATCATCAATTACCTGTAAACAGAGTACGTCCTCTATAAGGTCTATCACAATTTGAACATTATTCGCTTGGGCATGCCTGAGGATGTTGGTCAATTGCTCTTGTAATATGCGGTAGAGTGCAAGGTGTACTTCCTGATTTACTTCCAGGCCTTCAATGCCTATTGTTTCCAAACAGACTCTGATCTTGTTGGTGGCGGCAACTGTATCAACAAGGTCTTTGATTGACTCTTTTAATTTTATACTCCCTAGCGAAGGGGCAGAAAGGCGCTTGGATAAACTGCGGATAGCGTCAATACATCCCTGAAGAAGATCGCTGGTTTTATCGAGCATCCCTTTTGTATCGCCAATCCCATCCCTGCACAATTCGGCATAGAGTTTTACCGTGGTGAGTACCTGATTGACGTTGTCGTGCAGCTCCCTGCTTACATGGGCCTGCTCTCTTTCCTGCGCCTCAATCACTGCTGCGGCGATCTTGCGCTGGCGCATCTCACGCTCTCGATCCAATTTTTCCTCGAGCAGTTTTCTTTCAGTGACATCCGTCATGATAGAAAATATCTCCAGTTCTCCTTTTGCATCTACCACTGCCTGCCCGGTATTTTCCACCCAGAATTTTTCTTTGTTCTTTGTATAAGAAAGCAGTTCGACATGAAAAGGTTCGCCATTTCTTTTCATTTCCCGCAGGTGTTCAATTGACCGGGCGTCTGTTTCGGGGCCACTCAACAGTTCAGCAGGATTTTTACCAAGAGCTTCCTGCAATGAAAAACCCGTTTTCTGGATGAAGGCATCATTCACCCACTTTATTCTTGCATCCTTGTCGCACAACATCACCAGGTTATCTGTTTGCCTGATGATCAGAGCGAGCCGTTTCATCTCCTCTTCCGCCCTTTTCCGCTTTGTGATATCAGTAGCAATCGAAAAGAATTGTTTCAAAGCTCCATTTTCATCAAAAACAGGATGGCAAGAAACGTCTGCCCAGTAGGTTTCTCCATTCTTTTTATAGTTGATCACTTCAATTTGGAATGACTCACGATTGGCCACCTTTTCCTGGACATATTGTATTAATGCCGGATCAGTTTCAGGGCCATCGAAAACATTTCCGATATATTGTCCCACCGCTTCATCGAAACTATATCCCGTTTTGCGGGTAAATGCATCATTCACCCATATAATCTTACGTTCAGGAGAAGAAATAGCCACGATGTTGTCGGTATGTTCTGCCACAAGAGAAAGTTTGCGCAATTCTTCCTCTTCTTTTTTCCGTGCAGATATATCACGAAAGAAAACAGATAGACCAGTATGGGAAGGATATGCATCTACTTCAAGCCAAACCTGGAAAGGTGGAAAGTAGCCATTGAAATGAACTGGCATCCTTGTCTGAACGGCCTTTTTGAATTGCTCTTCGTACACTGAACCGATCAACTCAGGAAAGCACTCCCAGTAATTTTTGTTCAGGTAGTGTTCTCGTTTGACGGAAACTATTTTTTCCACCCGGGGTGTTATGTGTGTAATATGCCAGTTTCTATCCAAAGCCAGGAACCCATCAGTGATGAGTTCAAGCATTTCATTCATTTCGAGATTGGGGCGAATGTACCTGCCAATACAAAATACCAATTGTTCCTGCGGATCCCACTGAGCTGACCATGAAACCGGCACTATGCATCCATTTTTGTGATAGTAGCGGTTCTCAAAGTTTGTTTCAAAAGCTCCCTGCATAATTTTCCGGGCAGTTTGTTTGGTCTTTTGATAATCATCCTCAACCAGGAATTCTGTGTAGCATTTACCAATGAGTTCTTCAGGATGATAGCCCCACAACTTTAAAGAAGCCCTGCTTACTTCCACAAACCTGCCGCCCTGGTCCAAAACGCATAACACATCGGGTGACAGATCATACATCTTTTTCAGATGCGCAATTGAAGGATAGTGGATTCTCAGCAAACCGGCCATATTAATCCCAAGAAATTACATGAGGATTCAAAATATAAATATAGGCCAGCAAGAACGTTGAAGGATACGGTTTTGAAGAAATTAGCATAAAAACAAGTATTTACACTTACTACAAACGAGGTAGATACCCGAAATCATCATTCGTCATGAATAAAGAATTGAAATAAATAACCATATGACTTATTTGAAAATAACTAGTCCCAGAGCCGGACAACAAGACGCTAATTATTGCAATTTTTTGCAGCACCACACAAGCTTGCCAAATATTATAAATTTTGGCAAGGCTATAATAATCTATTATTCAGGTTAGTTTATTGGGGTTAATTTTACAAAGTAACAGGCAGTATTGTTTCAATCTTAGTATGCTACTTACTATTTTACTCTTCATTTCATTAACTGCCGCTGTCATTAATGCCTGAATCAAGCGCTTTTTCATTCCTGTACCTCTTGAAAATATAATCTAGTTCCAACTTCCCATTAAGGCTCTGAAAAACTGCAGTGAAAACTACATCTGGTATTGATTAAAACAACAGCATCATGAATTTAAAGCTAAAAACTACCGCGCTCAATATAGCAATAGCCCTGCTATTTGGGAATTTCCTTCATGCACAGACCCGGACGGAAAAAGATCTATTAGGTGAAAAACAGATTCCCATCGATGCTTACTATGGTGTGCAAACAGCACGGGCGCTCGAAAACTTCCAGGTAAGCGGGGTAACCACCAAATTTTATCCAGATTATGTAAGGGCTTATGCTATGGTGAAACTGGCAGCAGCGCGTGCTAATACGGATGTTGGCAGGATGAGTAAAGAGAAACTTGCAGCTATTGAAAAAGCCTGCCAAGCTGTTATTGATGGTAAGTACCATGAACATTTTCTTGTTGACTTATACCAAGGTGGTGCGGGAACCTCAGCTAATATGAATGCGAATGAAGTACTGGCCAACATTGCCCTGGAAATGAGCGGTCATAAAAAAGGTGAATATCACGTTATTGAACCACATGACGACCTGAATATGGGGCAATCGACCAATGATGTGTATCCTACCACTATCCACGTAGCCTTACTGCTCCATAATGACAAGGTGGTAAAAGAAGCAAAGGCGCTGTCGGCTTCCTTCCATAAAAAAGGCGAAGAGTTCAGCAAGCTTCTTAAAATGGGACGTACCGAAGGCCAGGATGCTGTGCCCATGACCCTGGGACAGGAATTCCATGCGTTTGGATATCAACTAGATGCAGCCATCGAAGGGCTAGTGAAATCGGAGGCATACTTGTATGAAGAGAACATGGGGGCCACAGCCATTGGTACTGGTATTACGGCTTCTCCTGGCTATGCTGAGAAATGTGCTGCACACCTGGCCAAAATCACCGGTAAGCCGATGATGCTCAGCAAAGACCTGGTAGCCGCCACCTCCAGTATGCAAGGCTTTGTCATGTATTCTTCAGCCCTAAAAAACCTTGCAGTAACCCTGTCTAAAATCTCGAGTGACCTAATATTCCTTGCTACCGGACCACGTACAGGTATTTTCGAAATCAACCTCCCTGCACTTCAGCCTGGTTCTTCCATCATGCCCGGAAAGGTGAATCCAGTGATGCCAGAGTTGATGAATGAAATTTGCTATAAGGCCATTGGTAACGATGCCACGGTTACGATTGCCTCACAAGACGGGCTCCTTCAACTGAATGCCTATGAGCCAGTAGTTGCCGTTGCCATTATGGAATCGCAGGGGTTGTTTTTTAAAAGTATGCCATTGTTCCGAAAACAATGTATAGATGGGATTACTGCCAATGAGCAGGTGTTGAAGCATTACATGGAACGCAGTGTAGGCATTGTTACAGCATTGAACCCAATATTAGGCTATGATAAAACAACTGAACTGGCTAAAGAGGCTCTGGAAAAAGATAAAGGCATCCTGGAATTGATCCGGGAGAAAAAACTGCTGACTGAGCAGCAAATCAAAGAACTGATGGATCCAGTAAAAATGACAGCTCCAACAGGTCCAACAGGCCCGGCAAAAGCTAAACCATATTGATCTACCTTAAACTGAAATAAAATGAAAAAGTTCAGTATTTCTTTGAGCACTTTCTGCACCAGTGTATTGCTGTTCACCAACATTATGGCGCAGACACAATACAGAGAACTACCTGATGCAACACGAGTAGCACCTCCCATTGAAAAAACAGTAGCACCAGGTGATAAATACCTACCTAATATTGTTATACTCGCTACGGGGGGTACAATTGCTGGTTCTGCCGCCAGTTCCACCCAAGCTGGATACACATCAGGGCAGGTAACCATTGATGCCATGATTGCAGCAGTACCCGATGCCAAAAAGCTGGCTAACATCAAGGGTGAACAAATCTCCAATGTTGGCTCACAGGACATGAGCTTCGATATCATGTTAAAACTGGCCAACCGCATCAACGAACTTACCAAATCAAATGCAGCGGACGGTATTGTGATCACGCATGGCACTGATACTATGGAAGAAACCGCATACTTCCTGAACTTAGTGGTAAAAACTGATAAGCCTGTTGTACTGGTAGGCTCCATGAGGCCGAGCACTGCTTTGAGCGCCGATGGTCCTTTAAACCTGTATGATGCTATTGCCGTAGCCGCAGATCCGGAGGCAAAAGGCCATGGTGTTATGCTGGTGATGAATGACCAGATCCACTCAGCACAAAGCCTAGTCAAGGTGAGCACAACGGCTGTTCAAACTTTTATGTCACCGCTCCGGGGCATCATAGGCTCGTCAGCATATGGCCATAATGAGTTTTATCGCATTCCCCATAAAATATATGGTGCTAATAGTGAGTTTTCCGTTGAGGGCGTAAAAACTCTACCTCGTGTTGATATCGTATATGCATGTGTCGACATGCCAGCTGATCTTATTGATGCATCTGTTCAACGTGGAGCAAAGGGAATTGTTATTGCCGGGGTTGGTAATGGAAACATGACCAAGGCCGCCCTTGACGCCTGCCAACGTGCCGTCCAAAAAGGCGTGGTCGTAGTCAGGAGTTCAAGAGTAGCTACCGGTGATATAGGCCGTAATGTGGAGGTGGATGATAACAAAATAGGCACCATAGCTTCTTATGAGTTGAACCCACAAAAATCGAGAATACTGCTGTCTGTTGCCCTTCTGAAGCAACGTAAGCCAGAAGAAATTCAAAAACTGTTTATGGAATATTAATAGCCCCCGGAAGTATTAACTATACATTCTAGCACCCGGCTGCGCGTACGATATTGATCCCACTGGGTATGGCCATTTTTACTGGTCTTGAACAACAGGCAGTAATTGTTGCAGGCCTCCCAGCTTCTACGGCATTGTTCCTTCCAGTATCCACACCACCCAATGCTATCATATACAGCACCGGATTTTTGACGCAAAAGGATTTCAGGACAGGTGGCATTCTGATCGGGCCACGAAATTGATAAGTATTAAATTCTAATGAAACCTAGTTTATTTTTTATAGCTTTTTTTGTGTTACTCAGCCATTTATCACCTTGCAGATTATACAGTCAAGACACACTAAAACAAACCCCTGATGGCACAACAGGATTATTTCTCACTATTCGTGAATGGGATTCAATCAGGTTGAAAAGCCTGCCAATAAACGAATTTGAAGGCGCTCATTCCTCCTTTAGAATTGGACTTGGCTATATTCATGATTTCACTACATATGCTCAAAGTGAGGTATTCAAAGAGCAAATGGACTCATTAAAACTATCCTTAAGCCCAACCTTCAAACTAAGAGATTTCCGGATACTTGGTAGCGGGGTGCTTAAAACCAAAAGACCGATCTCCTGGAAATTTGCTTATATGTGGGATGGCGACAAGAAAATTTGGATGGCCCGTGAAACCGGACTTACTATTGGTGTACCTGAGTTAGCAGGACATATTTTTATCGGTCGGACAAAAGAAGGATATTCTATGATCAAGGTCATGAATGGTCATTCCGGAGTGACCAATGAAAGGCAAATGGCATTGGATCCCATTCCTATTTTGGCAGATGGAATTAAATGGTTTGGTTACCTGCCAAAATCGAGAATATTCTGGAACCTTGGAGCTTTTAGTGATTTGACCTCTAAAGGCCAGGGATTCGCCACCTATGAATGGCAATTTGTGGCGCGGGTTGGGTGGATGCCGGTATATGATAAAGCAGACAATAAACTGATCCATATAGCGACCAATCTTAGATATGGCAAGCCCCTGAATGGGAAATTTACAGTTAAATCGCGGCCTGAATCCAATCCAACTCCCCATCTTATTAACACAGGAGAATTTCAGACTGATCATTCCAGTAGTATAGGAGCTGAAATCTTTTATAGTAACAACAGCCTGACATTAGGTTCAGAAGTTATGGTTCATAATTTCTATTCAGAAAAATTTGAAGACCATAAATTTTATGGCGGAGATTTCATAGCCAGCTATTTCTTTACAGGCGCTAAGCGACCTTATAACACTGTAGGGAGCATATATGGATTTGTACCTGTGAAAAAATCTGTTTTTAAAGGAGGCCTGGGCGAAATAGAAGGCGTTCTACATGCTTCTACCTTCAACTTAAATGACGGGTCTATCCAGGGAGGTCAATTTTGGCGTATTACGCCAATGGTCAACTGGTATCTTTCGAAGGCTATCCGATTGGAATTGATTTATGGCTATGGTGTGCTTGACCGATTTCAAAAAAAGGGAGCCGTTCATTTCTTCGAAAGCAGATTCCAATTAACTGCTATGTAAATTAATTACATCTTCCTGAAGGGTTATTTGACATTCTTCAAACCATAAAATCAGTCATTAACGTCAAAAGAATGGCTTTATATCTCTTGTTACATCCTTTGGCAAGTATAAACGAATGCTGCCAAAATTTATAATTTTTGGCAATTGAAGGACCTATTTTTTTTGTATCGCAGAGAGAAAGATAAAACTTGCACTTTGATTGTATCGGATTCACTCATGGCTTGGCTATAACTAGAACTGCGACCCTGCTGATATCATTTTCTTACACCCCTACTTATTTTATTGTGGTAAACAGATCGAATGATTTATTAAAAGTTTACCTCAACCAGGCTTTATAAAATCGCAACCTCAAAAACAAATATGTATGGATTCAAACTTCACCGATATTGTATTCTATCCAAAATGGAATACACCGGCTGCATACACAACTGCTCCTTATCTTGAAAATGCTGCTCACAAACTTATCTCAATGTTTAAAAATTTAAAAAGAGGTCTTATTACTTTATTGGTTTGTGCACTTGCCAGCAATGCAAATGCACAAGAAAGCGACAACCAGAAGCAGGTTAGCATGGAGCTATATGGCTTTGCCATGATGGATGCCGGCCATAATTACAGACAAATTGATCCAGACTGGTTTGATGTGATGCGTGTGACCAAATTACCAGCATCTAAAAACCAGTTCGGGGCTGACGGGTTTACTTATTTTAGTGTAAGGCAAACCCGTTTTGGGGTAAAAGGTTATTTACCAACTGCACTAGGAGAACTTAAAACCATATTCGAATTTGAAATGTTTGGAACTGGTGTTGATGCCGGGCAAACCACTATCCGTCTTCGCCATGCATACGGGGAACTGGGGAAGGTTGGTGCGGGTCAATACTGGAGTCCATTTATGGACATTGACGTATTTCCCAATTCGCTTGAATACTGGGGCCCAACTGGGATGGCGTTTTTCCGCAATGTGCAAATACGATATATGCCCATACAAGGTGATTCCCGTCTAACCTTTGCCCTTGAGCGTCCTGGCGCCAGTTCTGACCAGGGAGTTTATGCTGGTCGTATAGAGCTACAAGGTGTAAGGCCAAAGTTAGACCTTCCGGACTTTTCTGCTGAATACCGGCATGGCAGAAACTGGGGTTATGTAGAATTAGCGGGAATATTAAGGCGTCTGAAATGGGAAGATATTGATAACGTTGCTCCAGACCTTAGCGATACAAAGTTGGGATGGGGCTTAAACCTGAGTTCAGGACTTAAATTCTTAGAGAAAGATTTGCTGCACCTGTCAGTGGTATACGGAGAAGGTATACAGAATTACATGAACGATGCTCCAGCGGATGTGGCTATTGAGAGAAAAGACGGAAATGTAGTTGAAGGTGTGGCGCTCCCCGTTTTCGGTGCAGTTGCCTTTTACGACCATTACTGGAACAAAAAATTCAGCAGTACAATTGGCTATTCATGGGTAGATATCGATAATTCAAATGGGCAATCTGCCAATGCTTTTAAAAGAGGAGATTATGGTTTGGTTAACCTTGTTTATTACCCGGTCGATAATGTAATGGTCGGTGCGGAATTCCAGTACGGTAAACGTAAAAATCACAGTGATGGTTGGGAGGTTGAAGGGTATAAATCACAGATTTCCTTTAAATATAATTTCTCGCAAAAGTTCTACCGAGATACTAAAACTGCTCCATAAACACAAAGTCACTTACAGGTAAATCACTTATTCACAAGGATCATTCAATTCAAAAGAAATATTATGAAATACCTTTCTTTAAGTCATCGCCTTGCACTTGCATTTGTTTCATTTATACTGTTCTTTTCCGGTTTCTTTTTAGATATTCAAGCCCAGGAAAAGAAAAAAACACAAGGCAAGAAAACAGAAGGTGTTATGAGTGCCGACAAAGGAATGATTGAAGCGGCGTTAACTGAAGCTTATAACAAATTCAAGGATTTACAAGAAGGTAAAAACGCCGACTATATTAAAGAGCTGGCGAACGTAGACCCCAACATTTTTGGCATTGCCCTCGTCACTACGGATGGACAGGTTTATACTCAAGGCGATATCACCTCCATGGTTTCTATCCAAAGCGTATCGAAAGTATTTACTATGGCCAAAGTCATTGAAGAGCAAGGCCCACAGGCTGTACGGGACAAGATAGGCGTAGATGCAACCGGTATGCGTTTCAATTCTATTGTAGCTGTTGAATTACAAAAGGGAAAAGAAATCAATCCTTTGGTAAACCCGGGAGCTATCGCTGCCAGCAGCCTTATTAACGGCAGCGATTCTGCAGCCAAATGGAAAAGTATTCTTGATATTCATAGTGATTTTGCCGGCCGGCCGCTTACTGTAAACGAACCCGTATATATCAGCGAAGCCGGTGACAATTTGCGTAACCAAGCCATTGCGCACTTACTGAAGGCATACAACCGTATGTATTTTGACCCTGTACAGGCAACCGATATCTACACAAAACAGTGCGCCATCAACGTGAATGCAAAAGACCTGGCAACGATGGCAGCCACATTGGCCAACGGAGGTGTGAACCCGATTACAAAAAAGAAAGTGGTTAGCCCAGAAACAGTAATGTACACCCTACCGGTTATGGCTACAGCAGGCTTGTATGATGATTCCGGGCAATGGCTATACACTTCCGGCCTGCCCGCTAAAAGCGGTGTGGGAGGAGGTTTGTTAGCTGTTTGTCCCGGCAAGTTTGGAATAGCAGTTGTATCTCCACCATTGGATGCAGCAGGTAACAGTGTAAAAGCACAAAAAGCCATCGCTTATGTAGTAGAAAAATTGAAGGCAGATCCCTATTTGATTCAGCCTAAATTATAATAGGAAGCTTACACCAATTAAAACAGAAAGGAATTTTTATTGAACAAAAAAAGGTTTATGAAGACATGTAAACGTGTGTCCGCACATTTGTTTTTCACAATTGGTCTCACCCTATCAATTTGCAGCCTTTTCGCCCAAGATGATGCGAAGTATGATGTATATGACACTACAACACTCAGTACCGAAAAATATCCCTATGAAATTAATACAGAAAAAAGCTTACCCGCTGAGACTGCTGGTGAATATACGCCTGGTAAAGGCTTCACTATTTATCAAAACAAATTGATTAGTCTTAATTTAAGTTTTTATGGACTGATCCGGTACACCAATCAACTACCAGCCACCCAATCTTTCACCGATCACCTGGGCCGGGAAAGGGCAATTGATACCCGCCATGATATTCAATGGCACCGTACATTCATCTGGGCATCAGGATACTTCTTTACCCAACGGCTACGCTATACAATAAGTGTTTGGGGACTTGGTTCAACCGGGCAGACCCTGTTATTCGGGAACATGCAATATCAATTTAATAAGGCTTTTAGACTTGGAGCGGGTATTGGCCCTAACCTTGGTGTCCGGTCTTTACAGGGGCCCTGGCCCTATTTTGTAGGAACCGACAGGCAAATGGCTGAAGAAGCCTTACGCCCGGGCTTCACCGGCGGAATCTGGTTGAATGGACAGATCTTGCCCAAATTTCATTACTGGCTAATGCTTGGTAATAATTTGAGCCAGTTGGGTATTAACAATACGCAAATGACCAGACACCTGACTCCAAGCGCCAGCGTCTGGTGGATGCCAACCACTGGTGAGTTTGGCCCCCGCGGTGGCTACGGGGATTTTGAGTATCATACCAAACCGGCTACTCGGTTTGGCGCTTCAATCAACCATGCCCGTGAAGACCGCTTTAATGAGGTTTCAAATCCAAACCCGGCCGAAACCCAGATCCGACTATCCGACGGTGTCCTCTTCTTTGAAACTGGCGCCCTAGGTGATGATATTACTATACAAAGAACCAACTATGATATAATGTCTTTTGATGCCGGCGTAAAATACAAAGGACTACATGTCCAGACAGAATTTATCCGGCGAAAGCTTTCAAATTTCCTGTCCGACAAACCTGTACCACTTTCTAAAATTGTAGACAATTCATTTTACGTGACAGCATGTTACTCTTTAATAAAGAGGAAACTGGATGTGTACGGTGTGTATGGCAAGTTGATCGATGAATTTGACCGGAAGCCGTGGGAGGTAACAGGTGGGATGAGCTTTTTTCCCTCAGGGACCCGCAGTTTGCGCATCAACCTGCACGTCATCCGGATAGAAAAATCACCAGCAGGCTCAACCTTTGGATATTATATAGGCGGCCAGAGCGGAACAACAATTTCTCTTTCAACCGATTTACTTCTATAAGGACCTCATGAAAAGATTTCTCAAATACTGAAACCATTCAAGTGTGAAACATTCAATGATCGAACGATATATACACACCATCAATTATAAGAATGTTTATAAGACAATCCTAAGCATCCTATTGGTCATTATATTGACCCGTGCTGCTGAAAGCCAAGAAAGCAGCAAGAAACCCCCGCCACCAGCCAATGATTTCAATGACTCCCACTTTCACCTGACCAATTACATACAAGAAGGTGCCGATATTCACAAGTATCTAGAGATCATGGGTAACCGAGTAGGACGTTCTACCTTATTTGGTATTCCCCTACAGCAAATGTGGTCTTACCAGAATTCCGGTACTTACGGGCCAACCTATTATTTACAAAGTGATGCCCCCCTTTATTATTATTCATTCACCGATGCTTATATAGCCAGCGTATACAATTCACTTTCTCCTACAGAAAAGCAACGCTTCGATCCCATGATCACGGGTTTTAACCCGGCTGATATGTATGCAAAGGCGCACATCAAAAGGGTGTTACTTACATTTCCAGGTGTATTTTCGGGTATTGGTGAATTCAGTATTCATAAAGAATTTGTTTCCGCTAAAGTTGCCGGAGAAGCAGCCAGCCTTACCAACCCTGCGCTCGATAGCATACTTGATTTTGCAGGGGAAGTTGGCCTGGCAGTAATCTTACATAATGACATGGATATGCCTTTTGCCAAAGCCGGGGCTGAACCTGTATACCTTGCTCAAATGAAGGACTTGTTGAAGAGACACCCTAAAACAACAATTATCTGGGCACATGTGGGCTTAGGCCGTGTAGTGCACCCGGTGCAGCAATCCGGTTCTGAGCCAATCAACAACCGCAACCCCAGGCAATTGCAGATTGTAGAAGATATACTTACGGATCCGGCCTTGAAGCATGTATATTTTGATATATCCTGGGATGAAGTAGCTAAATATGTTATCGCCTCGCAACAGTCCTTGCAAAATACCATTACTATTATCAATCGTTTCCCAGACCGCTTCCTGTTTGGAACAGATGTGGTAGCGCCAACCAGCCCGGAAATGTATTATGCGGTGTTCAACATGTACGAGCCGCTCTGGAAGGGGTTAACTCCTGAAGCAAGCGAGAAAGTACGGAAAAGAAATTATGAAAGGATCTTCAACGAAGCCCGGCAAAGAGTTAGAGAATGGGAGAAAGCCCATTTGAAATGATAAAAAAGATATGGCCTAACATGAATATAACATCGTTTATCAATTTTATGCCATCATGGATGTTATTCATCCTGATTATAATCGTAGGTATGCTTATTGCCGAAGCCGGTGCCTACATTGCCGGAAAAAGATTACAGAAAGGAGAAAAAGAGCCGGATACTCCTGTTAACTCCGCCTTAGGAGCCATGCTGGCCTTATTAGGATTTATGCTGGGCTTTACTTTCTCTATTACAGCGAACAGGTTTGCCGAACGAAGGGAATTGGTTATTCGACAGGCCAACGCTATTGGTACCTGTTATCTGCGTACAAGTATGATCCCGGAAAGACAGAAATCAGAAGTCAGGAAACTTTTCCGGGAATACGTTGACAATTTACTCCAAATCCAGAAGACTGAAAATGTGAATGTGCCAAAGAGCATATCCAGAATGAACGATATTCACTTATTGATCTGGAACCAGACAGCCTCCTTAGCAAAGGAAGATATGGACTCAGAATTACGGTCGCTTTTTACCAGTTCGGTAAATGAAGTCATAGATATAGCTTCTGAAAGAGAAACAATTGCCTTACTTGTAAGAATTCCATCTATCCTGTGGATTTCCCTTATCGCACTTTTCATTATGAGTATGTTTCTCGTGGGTTACCAAATCGCTTCATTTGACATACGCAGGATATATAGTTTACCTTTACTGATAGGGGCTGTTGCTATGGTCCTTGTATTGATTGCCGAAATGGACTCCAGTGAAAAAAAAGGCTTCCGGATCAGTCAGAAACCGCTGGAGAATGTCCGGGAAATGTTGCAAACAAATATTCCCTAATTAAACATTTGTTCAGAACTATCTTAGGTTATCATTATTTAAATAACTTCCAGCGTTTACGGTCCTTTTGCTGTTTCGCATCCTTATTACATCCACCAAAGCAAGCAAACTGAGGTGTAAACAACATGATGCCAAACTCAAACCCCGCACCAAGGTTACCGTTAAATTCCTGTCCATGGGTTACCTTACCATGAGGCTTTGACAGCCAACTATCTGAATTAAACTGTTGAGCACTGGTCTGGCTAATAGCTAAGACCAGTATATAAACCAGCCAGATCCGAAACATAAGCAGTTCATTGTTATTGAGCAGTTTCCCACACTCGCTTTAGATCGGGATTCAAAATAATCTCTGTCCGCCTGTTTTTGGCCTTTCCTTCTGCTGTTGCATTATCGGCAACAGGAGCATATTTTCCTTGCCCTGCAGCAACAAGGCGTTCCGGGCTTACACTATAATCATCTCTCAGGGCACGTACAACACCATTGGCTCTTTCCGTACTTAAACTCATGTTATCTGTATTAATGCCTTTTTTAAAAGGCACATCATCAGTATGCCCAACCACAATCACCTGCAGGTTAGGATATTGGTTTAAGGCTGAAGCCAGTCCCTCCAATGCTTTTTTGCCATTTTCAGTCAACTTAGAACTACCGCTCGCATACATGAGATTATCCTGCATGTTTACATAGACACGACCGTCTTTTCCATAAACATCAACACCCTTTTCTTTGAAATCAGCCTCGGCAGCTTCCAATGCCTTTTGGACTTCCATCATTTTGTCCCTAGCCTCCGCCAAGGCATTACGGTATTCTTCATACTTCTTTTGCTTTGCCTCACAATCTGTCTTGTAACTGCTATATTCTGAGCTCAATGACTTATTAGTGGCCGTAAGTTCGTTTACTTGTTGTTGCAGTGTACTGATTTGAGCATTTAACCCATCTACAGTGGACATTGCACTTTTGTATTTCTTACTGGACACGCAAGAAGAGATCATAATAGTTGCTATCAATAAAACCGGCAGCAAGGATTTGTTCAACATTGTATTTGGTTTTAGTATGGAAAAATTGTGTTTACAAATTTTATTCTTTTCACCGCTTCTATAATAAAACTCAGGCGCTTGAATTGCCAAAAATTATAATTTTTGGCATATAAAGGGCCTGGCGATTTTGAAGTATGGCCAGGTTGACAAAACTTGCATATCCTAATATCCCATTGCAAAGTGATACACTTTGCCTTATGTGGTGATACCGTTATCAATGCTCTATTGATTGCTTTTCCAGATCCGGGTATATTATTTCATCAATTCAATTATCACAACTATGAATTTTCCAACTTTCATTTTCGTGGTTGTTCTCTCCTTTGCGGGGAGCGCTTGCGTAAGCAGTAAAAAGTATAAAAGCCTTTCCAAGGAATATGAAACATTAAACAGCCGTCAAACCTCGTTACAGACAGAGCTAACCCAATGCAATACAGACAAAAGCAAGCTGATGGGACAGCAGCAAGCTCTTAGTGAGCAGGTTACCTTTCTGAAAGAAAACAATACACAGGCATTATCACAATTGGAAAACATGTCTGTGATTTCAAAACAGCAGGCGGAAAGTATACAAAAGTCCATGGAAAATATTGGGGTGAAGGATGCCTACATCCAAACTCTGCAGCAACAAATGGCTAAAAAAGATTCACTCAATATGGCGTTGGTGATGAACCTGAAAGGGGCTATTGGTAATTTGGCAGATGAGGATATCAACATTAAAGTAGATAAAGGAGTGGTTATTATTGACATTTCTGATAAGATGTTGTTCAAGAGCGGCAGCTATGATATAACCGATAGAGCAAAGGAAGTATTGAGCAAGGTAGCAAAGGTGCTCAAAAACCAACCTGATATTCAGTTTATGGTAGAAGGACATACAGACAATGTTCCTTATAAGGGCAATAAAATACTGACTGACAATTGGGACCTGAGTGTCAAAAGAGCCACCACTGTTGTCAGGTTGCTACAAAATGAATACGGCATGGATCCTAAAAAAATGCTGGCAGCCGGGCGCAGCGAGTACAACCCAGTAAGTGAAAATACATCAGCAGAGGGAAAGGCTCTTAATCGCCGGACAAGGATTGTGATCTTACCAGAACTAGACCAGTTCTTCAAATTACTGGAACCACAACAAAAAACATAACACTTCTGCAGGGGAGAATTATTTATTAGCAATAGAAATCACTTTCCATTCAAACTATTCAGTTTATGAAAAATATTCACTGTTTATTTCTAATGACCGTTGCTTTTTGCATTGCAACACTTCGTCTACAGGGTCAAGCTACACAAGAAACAACAGGTAAAGCCTATAAGAATGTCATCCGGTATGATTTGTCAGGAGCCTTACTTTATGGACCAGACCGACATATCGTTTTTGGATATGAACGCGTACTTAAGAATAATCAAAGTATTTCTATTAATGTTGGTAAAGCGTCCCTCTTCACAGCTGACAGAAATGATATTAAAACCGATTCCTTTAGTTTTAATGATGATTTAAAAAATAACGGTTTTAAAATAAATGCTGATTACCGGTTTTACCTGAAAAAAGAAAATAAATATCAGGCGCCTCATGGCGTTTTTATAGGTCCCTATGCTGCTTTTGCCCAATTCAAAAGAGACAACCAATGGGCTTATACTGATCCTAATTCACAAGGCAAACTTGTGCAAACAAACTTAACAATGAACATATTTACAGTAGGTGGAGAAATGGGCTACCAGTTTATTTTGGGAAAGAGAGTTGCTCTTGATTTTGTTTTGATCGGACCTGGATTTGGCTACTATAAAATCAATGCAAAAATAAAAAGTGACCTTAGCCAAGCACAAAAAGAAGAATTACGTGGGGCAATTAAAGACCTTATTACTGAGAAATTTCCCGGGCTAAATAATATACTGGCTAATAAGAATTTTGATAATGAAGGAGACATCCGTACATGGAATTTTGGCTACCGTTATATAATTCACATAGGCTATGTATTTTAATGCTTTGATCCCCTAAAGTTCTAACCGAAGATACTGGTAACATCAAGTTCTAATGCAAGAACAGATATCACTTTGCCAACAATTAAAAATCATGGCAGAAGTCTGTGCAATAGATGTATGGGGTATTCAACCAGTTGCTTATTTTGGCATCAACCAACACTTTGATATAAGCATTCTTCATACCCAGGGCTCCTTATCAGCTAACGGTGGCGCATGATAAATTACCATACAGTAAGTTGCTTTCCTTTTTAAGGGAAGATGATCCGCAGGAAGAGAAGCTATACTTGTCACCAGTTAAAGTAAAAGAGCTTCAAAGGCGTATAGATCAGCTCATGGAGGAACAAAAGCCATTTTTGCGGCAGCATTACACCATGACCGAAATGGCTCATGACCTAGACATACCATCCTATCAACTCTCAGCATTTGTCAACAAAGTGATGGAGCGGCGCTATACCGACCTTGTGAACCGCTACCGTATTGCGTACTGTTTGAATTTCATTAATAACAATTCATACACTACACTCAAAGTGCACCAACTTTCATTGGCCTGTGGCTTTAGCAATCGTAATACCTTTATCAGTGCTTTTAAAAAGTTCACAAACTATACACCGCATGAATATCTCTCTCAATTGAAAACAGCAAGGTAGAACAACATTACTCACCCCATGCAGTAATTACCAGGTTTCTTGATCCGCCATGATTACGATGCTCACACAAATAAATACCCTGCCAGGTGCCTAAGGCCAACTTTCCATTATGAATGGGTATCACCACAGAACTACCCAATAAAGAGGCCTTCAAGTGGGCTGGCATATCATCTGCCCCTTCATAATCATGTTCATAATCCAGATCATTTTCCCTGACGGTCTTGTTGAAAAACATTTCAAAGTCGATACGCACTGTTGGATCGGCATTTTCATTGATAGTGAGCGCAGCAGAAGTATGTTGAATAAACACCTGGCAAAGGCCTGTTTTGATATCTGCAATCTGAGGCGATGACCTAACTACTTCCGTAGTGATCAAATGAAATCCTCTTCTTTTTTCTGGTAATGATACTGCTTGCTGGTAGACCTTCATATGCTTCAAAGTTAAAACTAAATACCTGGCATGATGGAGAGTGACCGCATTCATTATCGTTTCAAGAAAATAAACACGGCGCCTATCATTGTCAGGAGGATCACGACTTTGCGATAACTGTCATCTTTGATTTTCGAAACAATGCGAATACCCGCAAAGAAACCAATGAAAAGTGCGGGCAATAATAAGAGGTCTATTTTCAATGTATTGAGCGTAATATTGTTCCAGTAAACAAACTGGAATGGTAATTTAAAAAAGTTAATCACTAAAAACACCCAAGCCGCAGTACCTATAAAATCATTCTTTTCCATGCGCATGGCCAGGAAGTAGATGCTGGAAAAGGCTCCTGCCAGGTTACCAAACATTGTGGTAAAGCCGGAGATCAATCCCATTAAGGCTACAAATAACTTGTTGTGAGGAATGGTGAAACGTTTATAAAATTCCAGCAGCAACATGATGACAACAGTAAGGATGATAATAAAGGCCATGACCTTCCTGAAGATGCTTTCATTCAAATCTTTGCCAATAATTACGCCTATTAAAATACCCACTACCATCCAAGGTAATAGTTTCCAGAAATGATTCCATTGGGCATGGCGATGGTAATAATTTACCGCCATTACATCTGCTATACACAACAACGGCAATACAATACCTGTAGAGGCTTTGCCACCAAACACAATAGCCATGATGGTCACGTTCATCATGTCGAGGCCTTTCATGCCAGATTTGGACAATCCGATGATCAAAGCTGACAGAAAGATCAGGAACCAATGGAGCATGGATCCTTCAAATAAACCATTCATAATCGACGAAAATAAAACAATCGCTCCAGGCAGGCTGCTTAAAACTGTGCTGTTTCAGCATTTCATTGTGAAGTTTTTATTGAGGGAAAATCAAAAATATATTGTAAATTGTTACAAGCAGCAACTTGAAATCAATACAGAATCCGGAACTGAACCAAACAGGATCTCGCCCTTTAAAATAAATATTCCTCTGCCTTACACTATAAAAACGAATTAAGAACGGTGTAAGTTTTACAGGCAAACCCAGGTACAAAGAGCTTAGTGATCGCTTACACTCTTCGATTTAAAAATGACCATATTATGAAAAAATTTCTTTTGCCATTTTTAGCGGCAATAATGAGTTTGTTAAGCTTGCAGGCTTTTTCTCAAGAAAAAGAGGATACATCTGCTATGTTAGGCTTACCGGGAGACAACCTGGATCTTTATGCCGTATTGGATGTGTTTCAAAAGTCAAAAACAATTGAAGAATTTGAAAAATCAATAAATGATGAAAAAGCAAAAATCAATAACCTGGATTTAAACCTGGATAAAAAAATTGATTTTATCAAAGTGGCTACTAAGAAAAAAGATGAGTCGTATCAATTTATACTCCAGGTTGATGTCAACAAAAAAGAAACACAGGATGTTGCAGTGATCTTATTAGACAAAGATAAAAGTGGGAAAGTCAGCATGCAGATTGTTGGTGACGAGGAGTTGTATGGTAAAGATTATGTTATTGAGCCAAAAGGAAATTCGTCCGTTACCGCTAACCCAGGGTATACTGGTGAAAACCCTGTAACAGTGAATGTACCGGCAACAACTACTGTAGTTGTTCAATCTGCACCAATCGTACAGTATGTGTATTCACCAGCCTATGTACCTTATTACCCGCCTTATCATTATGGATATTATCCGCCCTGGTTTGGGTTTGCAACAGTTATGGCAGTGGGCATATATCGTAGCAATCATTATTATCACCACCATGGTTATTATGGAGGTCATTATGGCGGTGGCAATACGGTAGTTATTAACAATAATAATAACTTCAATAATTATAATAGTAATAGAAACAGGTCTACTACCGTCTCGAATAATATGAATAAGGGTAGTTATGGCAATCGAACAACAAATAGGGCTGGAGATAGATCTTCTGCATCAAACCGACAATCTCCATCGGCATCCAACAGGGCTGGAGACAGAGCTTCGGCCTCGAATCGTCCGTCTGCCTCTACATCAGATAGGGCTGGAGATAGATCTTCTGCATCGAATCGTCCTTCTGCATCAACACGACAGTCATCAAACTATTCTTCTCCGTCATCCAGGTCTAGTTCAATGGGAGGAGGTGGTCGTTCCATGGGCGGCGGCGGAGGTCGTTCAATGGGCGGCGGAGGCTTTGGTGGTGGTGGCGGTGGAAGAAGACGTTAATTATGTACCGAAAACTAATGATCACATCAAAACCACTTTATAAACAAAAAGGCTGTGCGAAAATGCTTTTCGCACAGCCTTAAAAATATATACTGAGTCTTCTTATTCAATTGGCATATCAGAAGCACTCATATCTCTTAAAGCAACATATTTTCCATCTCTTTTTTCAAATAAGCTCATATAATTTCCCGAGTTAATTGGAGTATTGACAGAATCAACCACTTTAAAAGAACCAATTTCTACAACCTGATTTCCATCATTGGATACAAATACTTCTTTCGTTGTAAATGAAATCTTATTAGGATTTGAAATGACATCGGCTTTTAAAAAAGATATTATTGAATCCTTGCCCACTAAAGGTGCTCTGTTTTGAAAAAAGCTGATTGCATCATCTGCATAATAGCCTATATTTCTCAATTCTCCGCTATTGTAAACCGCAGCAAATGAATCTTCTTTAGCCTGAATTTCATTTTTGATTTGTTCTTTATCAATCACTACTGCTTCCGGTTCTTCTTTTTTTGCATTACACGCGAACAATAAACTGATGATACACCCTAATGATATCTCTTTTACAGTCATGTTTTTAAGAATTAAATCACCTTTAAGTTATGAAAAATAAACCTGATTTTTTAAAATTAATTCTAATAACCAGCTCCCTAACAATAACCAGCACGGTCAAATGAAGCAAAATCGTAAATCAACAATGTGTTTGCTATGATTCAACTGGCTACCTAATATCAATTGCTTGCTCAGCAGATCTAAGTCCATTTGCTTTCACCAATAACCGGCATCGACCCTTGGTTCCTGACTTTGCTTTGATGATGACCAGCAATTTTCCATTGAATGCAGGACGCACAGGAGAAGCAAATGCAAGCAGGCTGGTTGGATCGCCATTGTCGGTCGCTACAATCCCGCCGGCACCTCCTATGCTGCAGTGGATGGTATCTTTTGCCGTAGGCATTATGATGCCATCTTTATCTGTCACGTCAACTGTAACAAAAACCAGATCGACGCCATCTGCTTTCAAAACCGTTTTATCGGCAGTTACCTTCAGTCTTGCAGCAGTCCCGCTAGTCTTTACCAATGTATCTGCCCATCGTTTTCCATTCTTGTACGCAATTGCTTTTAATTCACCGGGTTCATACACTACAGAGTCCCAACGCAGGCGATATTCATACTGCCCCTTCTTTTTGCGCCCCAGCGATTTGCCATTCAAAAACAATTCAGCTTCATCTCCCGAAGTATAAATAAATACCGGTGTTACTTTACCGATACGATTGGGAAAGTTCCAATGCGGCAAAATATGCACCATGGGAAGATCTGGACGCCAGCGTGCCTGATAGAGGTAGAAGCGGTCTTTAGGAAATCCAGCCAGATCAATGATGCCAAAATAACTGCTACGCGATGGCGGACGGCTCTTCTGAATTTGCTCCAGCTTCTGTTTTTCTTTTTCTAATTCTTCCGGGCTAAGTGTTGAATGGTTCAGTAACACACTGGCATCACTGTTGAAGGGCGTTGGCTCACCCAAATAATCAAAACCTGTCCATACAAACTCACCACAGATGGCAGGCGTACGATCAAGCTCTTTAAACTCTGCATCAGGTAAAGAACCCCAGCCTGGTTCAGTAAGGTCATAAGAAGACACTTGAAACCTGCCGGGGAAGTATTCTCCTCTTGTGCTAATAGTAGAGCTGGTCTCGCTGCCATATCCCGGTAAATGCTCATGACCATTAAAGTCTAAAAAACGCTGATACAATCCATCTCCGCCGTATCCCTTACCGGAAGCATAGTTCATGCCATGCACATCCACATTCAGTTCTACACCACTGAAGGCTGTTTTATTTGGCGCTGAAATACCGCAGGTAGCCGGACGGGTCGTATCATATTTGCGTATGATATTTCGCATCTCTGCAAACAGGTAAAACTTATCTTTAGAATACTGCTCTGGAATTTCATTTCCCGAACTCCACATGATAACAGAGGGATGATTTCTGTCCCGCAGAATCAAGTCTCTCAAATCAGTTTCATGCCATTGATCAAACCAACAGGCATAATCATTTTTGTTCTTAGTTTTTGAAATCCGAAAACAATCAAAAGCTTCATCCATTACCAAAAATCCCATCTTATCTGCAAGGGCCAGCAGTTCTGGAGCAGGAGGATTATGTGAGGTACGCAATGCATTACAACCCATGGATTTCAAAATTCGTAACTGCCGCTCCAAAGCATGAATATTCATTGCAGCACCTAATGCACCAAGATCATGGTGATTACAGGTTCCATTCAACTGCACTCTTTTACCATTCAGTAAAAACCCGTTATCGTGTGTAAATTGAATGGTTCTAAACCCAAATGACTCACGATATTCATCTACCAGCTTGTTATTCACATAAACTAAAACCCTGGCCTGATACCTATTGGTGTGTTCTATATCCCACAATAAAGGTTGGGATACATCAAGAATAAAGTTTCCTGTCTGGCTCTTCAACGCCGCTAACTGCATAGACTGTTTTGAGCTGGAAGCAACTTTCTTGCCCGGCTTGTCATTAGCATCTAACTGGTAGATTTCAGCAGCATAACTAATGCTTTGGCCCTTCGATGTATTATTATCAATCGCAACATCAATTTTTGCCACACCTTTTTTATCAGAAATGCTGGGCGTTGTTACAAACACACCCCAGTGGCCAACATGCACCGGATTGTTTTTTACCAATCGCACATGACGATAGATACCAGCGCCGGGATACCATCTTGAACCCAATTCTTCTGTATTCAGGCGAACAGCTATTACGTTGTCTTTTCCCAACAAAATATGCGGTGTAAGATCGACACGAAACGAACTATATCCATAAGGGCGCTCCCCTATTTTATGTCCATTCAGCCATACTTCTGCATTGGCCATGGCGCCATCAAAGTCCACATAAAACTGTTTTCTTTTTTCTGAAGGAGCAATTGTAAAATGTTTCCGGTACCAGCCAATTCCACGCCAGGGAAGTTTTCCTGTTTTGCCATCAAGATCTTCTCTAAATGGACCTTCAATACCCCAATCATGCGGTAGGTTTAACTGACGCCAATCAGCATCTTTAAAATTAGTTTGGAATACCTGTTCCGGCTCTGCTTTGCTTGAACCATCAGGCTGTGAACCATAACGAGCAAACAACCATCCCCGGTCAAAATTATCTTCCACATGCACTGATTGGCAATAAACTGATTTGAGGCAGCACAACAGCAAGGCCACCAATAATTTTCTTTTCATTTCGAATTTTCAAGTCGTTAAAGTAATGATACCATATTTATACTCGGAAGTTATTCTGATGCTTTTATCATCATTGTCTCTCACAAGGAAGTTTGCAACCATTGTTGTTCGAAAAAAAAAAGGCTGTTCCAATACTAATTTGGAACAGCCTCACTTTATCAATAATTATTGAAGCTGACTATATTACAACTTTACAAACTCCATTTCATATTGGTTTAACCAAACCGAGCCGTCTAATTTCCAAGTAGACTGAACAGGTATTTTCAACCAATACATTAAAGTAGTAGCTACGTCCAAAGATTTTGCCCATATAGGAGCTTTTGCCGGATCACCCACAGGTGCTGTGCATGGGAAGGAAGAAGGCGTACTCCAAGCATAAGCTCCCTTTAGCATAATGTCTTTATTAACCTGGCCGGGAGCTCTATTTCTGAAAAGTTTACCATACCCCTCGTTACAAGGCCAATAACCGACAAGGTTACCATACTTAGGATGCTTTGTAATATCCTGTGCACAAACCATGTCCTGTACTTCAGCATCAGTTAAAGCTTTATTAAAGATCATGCAGTCAGCATAGTAAGCCGTAATACCACCATACCCGGGATCTGCTCCCCAGCCTAAAGTAAGAGGAGAAGTACTAGAAAGAGAATTGGCAACTCCTGCGCCAGTCAAGTCCGTAGCTTCCAGCCTATTACCATCTGTATATCTAACAACCCAACGCTTACTAGCACTATCCATAAACTTAAAGGTGAGTGTATGCCAATTATTATCAAATACGTTAGAAGTTGCAGGCTCTATTTTTTTAGTAGAAACAGCTAGATTCCAATTCCCGGCACTATTCGTATATAAAGTCCAGCCATTTCCTGTAAAAGCTTTCTGTTGTTTTGAGAAAAAGTGAGGCCAATTTGCTTCTTTGGAAGAGCACTTAATCTTAACAGAAATAGTTTGCTCTCCTGTACTACCGAGATTATAGAATCCGCCATCATCTGGAATTGTAGCATTCACAGCAGATGTACCCTTACCCGTTATCTGCGCTCCGTTATATCCTGGCTTAACAAGCTCAGTGGGCTTAAATTTCTCATTGTAATAAAATGCAACAGTGTTCACTTCTTGTGTAGTGGAACCACCATAAGTAGTGCCGGTTCCACCATGTGTACCCAATATAATCACCAACCACTCTTCTTTTGTACCATAGCCAGGTCTGCTCTTAAGCGCGGTCATGATATTGCCAATATACCCATCGACTGTTGTTACGGCATCTTTATATCCCTGTGCCGTTGCCGAAAAACCACTGATCTTACCGGCTTTGGCTACGCCATTAAAGTGGACAATAACAATATCTGAATTACTGGTTGGCAATTTAGCCACAGCAGAGTCTTTTACAGCGGCATCATCGACACCAAGTATTTTATTCTCAGCCTCTGCAGCTAATTTACTCATCAGAGTACTCCAACTTGATATAACTGTAGTACGGGTGTCAGACTTTGAAGAACTAAGAATATAGTTCAGGAAAGATGGATAGTTCTTAATGGCTCCGTGCTCATCTCCATCCTGAGGTTGCGTATACACCAAGGAGCTGTCCGATATCTGATGTTTAGCGAAAGGCACACCGCTCATCAGCGTTTTCCAGGAAGAGGCATCTGTTGTGGACTCATCAGAAAAACCATCATAGGTGTACTTGCTATGTAGCTTCATGCCTTCCAGTACTGTTGGCTGAATCGTTTTATACTCAGCCCCAACAGCTCCATCAATACCAATAATGAGCACTTTCCTTTTTAGAGGAGCAACTGTATCTGTATTATTCTCAAAATATGGAGGAGGATCATAATAACGTACACAGGAAGGAAGTGTAGCTAATGCCAGCATCAACACCGGCAGTAGAAAATTTATTTTAATTCTTTTGATCATATCTTATTTTTTACACGATTGTTTTCTGTTGCTTACACTACTTATTATTAATACAAGACATTAAGTTCAGATAATGCTGCGTTAGGACCATTATAAAGATCGGTGGTGCCGGATGGTATAATGAACCTGAAATAACGCATTTTTATGCTAGCTCCACCAGATAGGTAAAAGTTTTGAAACTTCTGAACATTCGCAAGCTGAACACTATAACCTGTTGGCGGTTGTAGCGTTAGCGTAAATTGCGATTTGTCAATTAAATTATAGGTTACGCCATCCGTGCTATAATATAACTGCATATTCTTAATAGCTCTGGATGTTCCTGTTCCGTTCTCCCTTTGAGCAAAGGCAAAGCCCTTAACATCAACAGGTGTCAACATATCAACATCTATTTGGTATGGAGCCGCTGTAACACCGCCACCTGTACCGTAGTTGGTATGCCAATAAGTAGTGAAGTTACCATCTAACATTTTAGGTAACGGGCCATTACTATTTGCCTCTTGAGTTGAATATGACCCGGTTAATGTCCATAAAGACCTCAGGTCGGTAAGTATAGTATTACCTCCTTGTCCTGTAAGAGGATTGTAGTTCCAAATATCCTGCCTCATTAAAGGATATTTAGACATCTTGGCAGAGGATATATTACTAATATTGATACCCCATTGCTTAAAGAAAGGAAGCCAATTCAACCCTGTGAAGTTACACACCGTTTCATACACGAAATCTCTTTTGTCCTGATCATTCTGGGAGATGCGTACTGCCTGTCTTGCCTTTGAATATAGCTCACCCATGATGTCCCATCCATTATAGTTAGCACCTGCTGGTACTTTTTCAAATAACTGCAGGAAAGGTGTCAGGCGGGCAAAGGGATCATTAATTCTAGAATCCGTACCATCAAAGTTTTTGCCGGAGGTATTGTCTGCGGCAAATGTCAATGCAGACGGTATCATGGTTGCCAAAGCAGGATGCTTGGCAGGCCATGCGCCCGGATAAGTTGCAGACTGACGCTTAGCAGCCTTAAAGACAAACAAGTTGTTGGAGGTTTCACCCAAGGATGACCAGCTCCAGTATTTGCCCTGCTGGTTATTATGCCCCAATTCATGGTAGATACCCCAACAGCCGCCACCTCTAACCTGGGAAATATCCGTCATCATGGCAAACCAGTTATAGTCATTATACGTTACCACAGGATAACCGGCGTGCCCATAACCTGCAACCGGCTTGATATCCATCACAACACGCCAAGGCAGTAAAGGAGCTTTATCTGCGGGGTTAGCAGGATTGGCAGATAGTTTTTCCCATTGATAAAAATCATACTTAATGGAGTTGTCCCATTCTGTCATCAATGCAACAGGATCTGCTATTGGTTTGGAGATGCAATACTCTCTAGGCACTGTAAAGATGGCATTCTCGCTACGCAGCTCCAGCCAGGGAACACAAGAACTTTGAATTGCCGCTTTCCATACAATAGGATCGGTTTCGCCCAGTATAAAGTCAGGAGATCTCAACACGTTAGAAAAAACAAGATCCACGGGAGTTTTCACCGGAGTGGCCGCAAGAATATATATATGTCCACCGTAAAGATTCCGGATATAGTTTCGACCAGGAGACAATTGAGAACGAGAATAGATGATAGGGTCTCTGTCCGGATTCTCAATGCCTGACAGGTTATCAGTCCAGGCGCCTACCTGAACAGACAAATTGTATAAGCCGGTAGGCACATCCACTATCGCCAGTTCACCAGGCCCGGCATAAAGCCCTGTGCTGAACAGAGGTTGCGGCGGTACACTCATCCGAAGATCCTCGCCCACATAGTTATAATCAAAGTTCATGCGGACGGTTGTGTCTTTCAAACGAGGCGCCTCAGAGCACACAAGTCCGGGAAAAACCCTTGCCTGTGCATACTTACTGGCATCCACTGTTTTGATACTGGTATCTATGGTCACACTAGCAGGCAATTTACTATCCCCGGGTGTTCCGTCTTTAGCCTGGTATAGATCCCTCTTAGCACAGGCAGTGCCAAGAACAACAAGGGATAAAGCGACTATTGTAAATCTTTTGGCAAGAACAATAGAGTTCATGTTCATCGTTTTTGTATTCAACTAATTTTATAATCTGTTATCCTACCCTTAGTTTATATCAGCATAAGTAGGTATCCAACTCTTTCCATCTAAGCCCCATCCATTTATATTAACTCCTAACCAGTAGTAGATCTGAGTAGCTATATCAACAGAATTAGGAACCGTTTTCCAAGCATCCTCATTCATTGGCGGCGGACATACGGTAGTTGCCTGATCTGCAAAAGTCATCTCGCTATAATTTGTAGGATCCACTATCATATCTTTACCAGAAGGACTTAGGTCTTTCAATTTTTTCACTCCTCCTTCTACTACTACTGGAAATCCTGGCCAAAAACCAATCAGATTGCCATAATATGGATCAGAAGGATCTATAGTAGTAGAGCAATAATTACTGGAAATGTATGAATCACTCACCGCTGTATTCCAAATCCTTAAGTCAGTTATTAGGACATTATCAAATTTAGGGTTATCATTGGCTTGAAATAAACCAACTCCAATATTAAGTGGATCAGTGTTGCCAAAATCAGTGTTAGCGATATCGCAATACGCGTCACTAGCTAAGGCCTTTGCACCATCTGTATAAACATTTACCCTACGCGTATTCGCATCAATTTTTTTCACCACCATTACAAGGGTGTGCCATTTATTATCAAAGCAAACCTGCCCACTTTTAGCTTCTTTTTTTGTAGCACCATCATAAAAAGTTGCAAACCAAGTCTTACCATTATTAACAGAATAACTGCCAGGAATGAATGTCCAGCCCTTAGTGGAGTTATGATCTCTCTTTTTTGCAAAGAAAGGCACATAATTATAATCAGTATTTACAGCCGGAGCAGCTGCTTTTATTTTACACCACATAGTCATTTCCTTGTTTGCTCCAAGATCATACCTATCATCATCTGCCACGGTTGCCTGTTTTTTATCAGCCTTCTTTCCAGAATACACTGGAGCGGTACCTAAATAAGGGAAAAATGCTCTAGTTCCAGAATTTCCAACGGATTTACTACTAAATCTTGGGCTATAACAAAAGAAAAAGGTATTATGCCTGCTATCATCAAATGGTACCCATGGATAAGCCGTCGACGCAACATTACCACCTTTGTTGGAAGTGATGATAACCATCCAGTTCTCGTTTTTAAAAGTTGGTCGTCTTTTCATTGCATCCAGGATATCACCAATCTTAGTATCAACATCTAAGATGGCATCTCTGTATGCTAAAGAAGTGGCAGAATAAGATGAAGCAGCTCCCGCCAAATCCACACTATTAAACTCTGCCATCACCACAGATGAGTTCTGTGTGGCCAACTCATTCACAACAGCGTCTCTTGTAGCCGCATCATTGCTGAAAGAGCCTTTAACTGTAGCATCTGCTGCCAGATTATCAGCGAGACTACCCGTAGAGCAATAGGCTACACTTCTCAAGCCAGGTTTTACAGATTTCAACCTGGAGAAGATTGTCGGATAAGTAGCAAAATCATTGTTAGAGAAATTTGTACCGGTAACCTTATGCTTATCACTTGTAACGCCTGTAAGTAAGGTTGCCCATCCCAGTTCATTGGTTTGAGCTGTGTTTTTATAGTTATTCAGCGAATTCCATGAATAAATAGAAAAATCAACAAGGCTATTCAAAACCCTGGGGTTAGCCTTCTGTACCTCGGTACCCACAGCACCGTCAACCACAATCAGTAACACCTTGACGTCACCTGCAACGGCATTATTGGCACCACCGGCAACCGGAGGGAGCGGATTAGTAAAAGGTTTGTTACAGGCAAACACAACTGCGCCAGACAATACCAATATCCCCGCCTTTATGAAATTAGATATCCTCTTCATATATGCAACATTGTTAGTTTTAAAATTCATTAATTTTCAAGCTTCACTTTTACAATATCAGCAACTTCTTTATTGTTAAACCGGTCGAAGTTACCTACCAGGATTACAGCCGGAGAGCCGTCACTAGTTGTAGATTCTATAAAGCTATTGATAGTACCTCTAAATAACCCGGTGTTATTATAGCCGGCAGCTAACGTACCATTGCTATTCAAAATCATAAATCCGGGACGAACAATATAATTACCTGCCGAAGTACTGTATTTACTGAAGCTACCGGCAACCATGATCTTTCCGTTATTTAACTGAGCGGCAAAGTTAGGTTGCCCGCCATCCACACTACCAAACGTAAAGGTGTTGTCCACATTACCATTTCCGTCAATCATCACAATTCCATTGGCTGGTACTCCATTGAAGCTTTTAAATGAACCTAGCAGCAAATACTTGCCGGTGGTTGCATTATAAGTGATACGGCTAATAGAACCACCCACAGCACCAGCCTTACCTGCGTTGAACGTAGCATCAACAGATCCGTCTGTATTATTGATACGGGCTATATAGTTTACAGCCTGACCATTGAATGTAGAGAAGTTACCTACGATAATAATCTTACCATTACTCTGTTGCACGGCATCATAAATAAAACCGTTCCCATTAGTCAAACCCTCTTTTTTGGTCATATCAAAATTAAAGGTGGAATCAAAAGTACCGTCTGGCTTCATGCGAATCAACTGCCTGATCTTCACGAGATCAATTTGAAAACCTGTTTTGGTTGAACGTTCATAAAACGTACTGACATGGCTGCTAAAGTTACCCACAACAATAGTGTTGCCGGTTGACGCATCATTAAACGCCTTAGTGATACCTCCGGATGTTCCTCCATTAAAAGCAGGAACAAGAGCGGTTCCATCTTCGGGACGATTAACCGGGTCAGGATTAATCACATCAACAGTTTTAGTCGACAATGCTCCGCTTGATGTCAATAGGGTAATATTATTGATATTCCCCATGGTATCAACCGATCCAAACGAGCCGAAAGCTAAATAATTACCTGAAATCGGAAGTAAACCGCTCAGCGAACCACCGAGTCCACGCTTACCCATAGAAAACGTTGAACTATATTCACAGGTATTCTTAATGATGGCAACGGAAGTAATGGGTATATCGACGGTTGCCTTATTATTATAATTAGAAAAACTGCCATAGATAATATAGGAGCTAGCATCATCGGGTTTAGAAATAATACCACTGATCGAGCCGTTTGATACATAAACATCAGTTTTGAAATCAGGATCAATAGATACCTTTCCTTTTACGGTAAAAGTAGGTCCAAAGTAGTACTCTCCATTAATCAACACCGCCGAAGCTCCGGAGCTTGCCCCAACAGGCACTTTCACGGCTACAGTGTTTTCAGCAACAGACACAACTTCTGCTTCCGTTTGGTTAATTAAGAACTTAAACTGTCCCTCTTTTCCTTTCAATCCGTTTACATTAAAGGTTACAACAGAACCCTCACCCCCAGTAGCAGGATAAGGGGCTCCGTCTAAAAACTTAACTAGCTGAGTCAGAGCTGCAGGGTATGTTTCTGTCGGCTCCAGGTCTTTTTTCACACAAGAAAAGATCATCACTGCCGCTAAAAAGCAACAAAGTGCCAGTGATATTTTTTGTTTCGTTTTTCCTGTCATTATTGAAAATTTTGTCATGAATATTCTTGTATTAAATCAGGGCAGATTATTTGGTATAATCAATTCCTTTATCAATTACATCGTCAATAAACTGTGTTGTTTCAAATCCAAAATTGTGATACGCATAATTCAAAATATGCACAAATCCGTTGGATGGGGTCACATTCACGGTAGAAACCGTTACAGAATACCAGCTATTGTAATCTAATGGAGTTGAGATGGACGGGATATAGGATAAACGCAACTGATGGTATCCTGCATATTTAACTCCTCCTGCATCATTATAGATAACGCCAATATTCATCAGGGCACCGGCATAAGACTCATAGATCTGTCCTTGATAAGCCGACAGGTTGCCAGGATCAAGTTGCGGAAAGTCATTCATAGACTTTGCAGACTTGAACAGATAGCGTGATAATTGCCTTCTCCATACAGCAGAATCAATTTGCTCCAGCTTTGTAACCCAAGGTTTGCCATCCCTCTCAAGCCTTTGATTTAAGGCAACGAGCGTACGACGTACACAGGAATCATCAGGCAGGAAAAACGTTAGTTTTTTAGTTTTCAAAGAATCTTCCAAACCGGCAAGCTTAACAATCTTATTGATTGAATCCCAGGTGCCGGGCTTGGATTTAATATAATCCAAAATAGTTCCGTTGAAAGTAGCGGTCTGTTTTCCGGTATCCATAAAATATCCGTCTTTTTGGCAACCAACCATAAACAACAAGGCCGCGATCAATGCAAATACCTGGATTTTTTTTATAAAGTTCATGTGAGTTCTTTTTTGATTAATGATTCATTGCTTTTCAACAGTCCCTTACTCCCAATAATTATTCAGGGTCATTAATGGATTATTCGTCAACGCACTCTTATTAATTGGCCATGTCCATGCACCAGCCTTGTACTGCTCCACAGTGCAGTGGTAACCAAACTTATAGGCAGGGTCAATTATTCTCCTAGTACGCACGATGTCATACCAGTAATGCCCTTCACCGATCAATTCACGGCAACGCTCAAAGAAAATGTCATTTTTTAACACATCACCAGTAGAAGTCAAAGGCGCAGCCGCCGCTCTGTCGCGAACAATGTTCACTACAGACAGCGCTTTTTGCTCATTCCCCAGGTTAGCTAATGCCTCAGCCTGCAGCAGGATAGCATCAGTATAACGGAAGATGATCTGACTGGCATCAAAAGAGGTTCCGTCAATTGCTTTAGGATCCAAACTCACATAAAACTTAGTCATGTGCGACTTGCCAGAACCACTATACATATCAGCCCCTCCGCCATCAAACCAATATGTTTTTCTCTTATCAGACTCTCCATCGGGATAGATAGCCTTTAGATAAGTAGCATCATAATAAACATACGGGTAACCAGACTGAGAAGGGTTCAGACGATTATAGTACACAAAATCGTAGAAATAAGACCATCCGAAAGACTCTCCATAGTTTGCATTTTGAGGCACTTCAAAAAGCCCTTCTTTCGAACGACCTTTAAATATTTCTCCATTTCGAGCCAGGTCCAATAGAGCATAAGCACCGCCATTTTCCTGTCTCAATTCATCACCAAGCTTATCAACATCCGTATAATATTCAGCTGCGTTGGGCGCATCAAAGGAAGCCAACCACATATCAACATGCATCAGAAGGGCAATAGCAGACCCTCTCATGCCTCGTACAGCCACAAATACCGGATCAGAATATGTCCAGGGCAGGTCATTTTTCACAGCCTGCATATCAGCCTTTACGTTCTTCAACACATCCACCATCGGCATCCGCTTCAACGGAGCAGTGTGGTATGCATCCGTATAGTAGGCAACGTCGCCCCACTGGCGAACCATCAGGAAGTAACTCATGTTGCGAAGAAAGATGGCTTCTGCCTTGTATTGCTTTTTTTCTGCATCAGTAAGCCCCGGAACTCCATCTACACGATCAACCGCAATGTTAGCAGCAGCAATAACCTTGTAAAAGAATTCCCATTTAGAAAAACGAGCAACATTGAATATTTGGTACCAGTTGTAACTGCCACGTTTAGCGTCAATAAATAATGATTTAAGACTATTATTAGAAAGGTCGCCAATATAAGGACGCGTCCCCGCTATCGAAGGATTCTCTCTAGTCATCCCCCCCCTCACTTCACCGGCAAAGGCAAAGAAAGGGAAGTTGTAACTGCCATTGTCCGCTTTCATATTTTCACGAGCTACCGCCTTACGGAATTGCTCATACATCCCATTGGTAAAATTCTCCACATCAGTTTTTGATTTCCAGAAGTTATTCCCGGAAAGAGCATTCGGCGGATCCAGGCTGAGAAATTTCTTACAGCCTGTGCCGAAAAAGAGTATGCTGAAAAAAACTGATAAACTGATAATACGTTTCATAGATTTCTTATCCATTTTACGATCGTTAAAACTGAACATTAATACCTGCTGCATAACTGCGTGCATTAGGATAACCACCCGAGTTATCACGTCCTAATTGCGTTACCATCTCAGGATCTGGTCCGGTATATTTAGAGATTGTCAGCACATTGTTGGCTGTCAACGTCAACTTACAAGATGTCATGTGCAAGCGAGTCAACATTTTTCTGTCCACATTATATATCAACACTACGTTGTTGAGCTTCCAGTACGATCCGTCTTCCAAAAACAATGTCTGATTAGAGCGGTAAGGTTGCAGCTGTTCTGCCCTAAGAAAGTCAAACGGGTTAGGGTAACGTGCATTGACGGTTCCTCCTCCAAGTTTTTCGCCGGGAACGGTAGGTTTCCAATAGTTATATTTATCAATGGGCACCAGAGCGCTCATCGTAGCCGGTTTAGCAAAGTTTTGCATCATCTGTGCAAAAGATGCGTTCAATAAATCACGATCCAGCGTAAACGACCAGTTCATATTGAGCTGGAATCTTTTATACTCCATTTGAGAAGCAAAACCACCGACAAATCTTGGAACAGGGTTACCTATCGGCAAAAGATCTTTTTCGTCAATAATATAATCACCATTAACGTCTGTCCAGCGAGGGTCGCCTGCCTGGAAAGATAAATAGCCGGAAGTTGTGCTCAGTGCCTGTCTCAAGCCGGTTGCCATGTTTACAGGAACATTTTCAGTGTTTGCATACACACCCTGAGTATAATACAGAAGGTTTGAAAATACGTTTCTTCCTAAACGATAAACAATAGGAACATTGCTACCACCATCAGAAATTGTCTGCGTGATCTGACGCAATCCATCAGGAAGTTTAGCAAGTATATCTCTGTTCATAGAACCGTTAGCAGAAACCGTCCACTTGAATGGATTGGTTGGTTTAAACACCCGAACGGTTGTTGTCCATTCCATACCATAGTTTACAATACTCTTAGCATTGGTGTTCATTTTAGAGAAACCGCTCGTATTACTCAGATCAATTCCCATCACCTGGTTATCCACAGACCTGTAGTAACCTTCCATCGTAAAGTTGACCATGTCGCCAAATAAACCGGTTTCAATACCTACGTTTGACTGAGTCTGAGTTTCAGGCAAAAAATGTTCATTTGGAATTGTTCCATAATCAATGGATACCGTAGGATTATTATTGTAAGGCAAACCTACATTATAACGCCCGTAGGTATCAAAGATGTTACCTGTCGGCTTGATATTTCTACCCCATGAAGCTTTTAAAGAACCATAGCTTAACCAATCGTACTTCTCCATCCATTTTTCCTTACCAAAGTTCCAACGAGCACTCACAGAAGGGTTGTTTGAGTAAGGCTGTTTGGCCCCTGTGGTAGAAAGACCATCTAAACGGAAATTGAAATCAAGCACATATTTACGGTCATAGTTATAGGAGAAAGAGCCTCCATAACCATGCTGACGCGTTTCATTAAGACTGTTTAACGTACCTCCCAAAGTGTTAGCCCATGAATAACCAATAGGTCCGGTTATCTGATCACTCGCCGTTTGGCTCAATTGGATCACATTCGGACGGAAACTAGTGGCATTAATTTCATTAAATACATAACCACTCAGGTTGTGCACCCTGTTAAGTGTTTTAGTAAGCGATAGCATGGTGCGATCATAGATCGTATAGTTGCGATCATTAGAGCTATATGCCTCTGAAGTACCACCACTCAGGTAAGAGGGCGTGAACCTGTCAGAAGATCCGGTAACCAGGTTATAACTCAGCAAATTGCCAAAACGAACGCCCTTAACCGGCTCATACTGCATATCCCAGCTTGACGAAATATTAATCGTCTTATTATTATTAACCACATTCGCTGTAGCCAACGCACTATTGTTATCAGAGAACAACGAAGGTGGAGGCAACAGTGAGGAGGAATTAGCACTGCTTGCCACACCGGTTTGAACAAGCCCTACCCCACTACCATTTTTCTTTTGTCCCAAAGAACTTGACAAATTAACAGTCATTCTAAACTGTTGCGAAGGGGCATATAAGGCATTCATACTTAGTGAATATCTTTTAAACCCGGTATTTTGAATGATACCGTTCTCCTGGTAGTAGTTAAGGTTGGTTTTATAGTTAAACTTATCATCACCACCCCTGATACTCATGTTATGTTGCTGGTTGTAAGTATTCCGGAAAAAATAATCCTGCCAGTTGGTAGCGTTATTATAATACGGATTCAAACTATCTGATAAAAACGGAGTTGAATTAATCAGGGACAGTGCATGCTGATAAGAAGTATCATACTGCAGGATGCTGTTGATACGAAACGCACGCTCTTCCTTACCACCAATCGTTTCTCTCAATTTTGGGGGAGTTTTCACAAACACGTTTGTAGAATACTGCACAATAGGCACTTTCGATTTACCACGCTTTGTGGTAACGATAATAACACCATAAGCAGCTCTGGCACCATATTGAGAAGTAGCAGCAGCATCTTTCAACACGTCCATTTGCTCAATATCTTCCGGTGGAATCAACGATAATGGGCTGATACCGGCACCACCGCCCTGGAAACCATACTCAAAGTTTGAGTTCATATCTACAGGTACACCATCAATCACAAACAAAGGTGAGGTAGGAGTCAGGAAACCATCAGCACTAACAGTGCTACCTGATAAACCACGAATATTGATAGTTCCCATACCGCCCGGAGAACCAGAATTGTTCTGTATGTTCAAACCAGCTACTTTACCCTGCAAAAGTTCCATCACATTCGATACCGGTACATCCTGCAAAGCTTTACCACTCAATACCAGGCTTGAACCGGTAGATGTTTCACGAGTTTTAGTTTTAAATCCCTGAACCACAACTTCCTGCATGGAATTGTTATTCGGTGAGATACTGATTTCAACCCCAGATACACTGGATAAAAAAGTTTTACGGATCGGCGTATAACCTGCATATGTAAACACCAGCTCCGAACCTGCATCCACTAAAACTGTAAAAGCACCTTTTGAATCAGTTGCTGCAATTGTTTTTTGCGGTTTGGCCGTAGAGATACTGACTCCTGCCAATAAAGTTTGTTGCGCCTGGTCCTTTACAACACCCCTTACCGTTATTTTATTTTGCGCATAACCCATGTTACCAAAAGATGTAACAAGGATCAAAGCAGTTATAAATGACAACAATCTCATTCCAATCAATTTTTGTTTTTTTATACGATACATGTATGGCGTGTATTAATCGTTGACGAATTTGGGATTATCTGATTTGAAGGCAAACACAATTTCCCAATCTCCGGGCTCGTAAATAGCAAAGTCCAGCCCCAGCGTTGCCTTCTCCGTTGCACCACCAAATCCAAGTCTTGAATAGGAGAAGCGAACTTTAGCCCTTTTACCATCACCGGTGGTAAAGCGCGTAGGCAGAGCAACAGCAGGAATAGGGTATGCCACTTTATACGTAACGGACTCATTGGTCATCACTTTATTAAAACCATGCACCAGGTTATCCCAGTCAGTTGTAGCAAACTTAGCTGGATCAATCGGGTTGTATAACGTGTCCAGGAACCTGAACGTAAGTGAGTTAGTTGGTGTAACACCTTGCTTGATCACTTTTCTGATATAGACTTCTATATCGCCATAAGAAAGATAGCGGTCTGTGGTCAGTCCTTTGATTGACGAAACAACAGAAGGCGTAACACCATTAGAAGTTGGTTGTCCGGTTGAAGCATTATAGTTAGAGGGCTCATAAGGGCGCTCTCTCATAGGCTGCAATTTCAGATTACGGAAATATCTACGACCGCCGGAGTTAGAAAGCTCCACATCAAACAAATAGCCTGAGTCCGGTTGCGCTCTCATAAATGAGGATTTAGCAGCAGCCCACATTGTAAAAGAGCCGGAGTGCTCTCCAATTTCAAAAAGTGGCCTGTTTTGTATTTCTCTTTTAGCATCTATCTCTTCTACAGATTTTTCCAAACCAGTATATGCCGTTTTCCAAACCAATACAGGAAATACATCCGTAAGCTCAGGAGCCGGCTGACCATTTCTTCTACGTGGATTCACAACCCGGAATGTAGAGGGATAAGTAGTGCTTCCCTGGTAAAAGTTATTAGTATAATTGGTAGTGCGCCCCAATATAGGTTGATAAACATCTGTTGTATACTGCGAATCGCTACCCACAGTTTCCCTTTCCGCTGGCAAGAATTTTTGACAGGAGGAAAGGAGCAGCACAGTTCCGGCGCAGAGCAAAGACATTGCAATACCTGGTATATTTTTAATTGAGCTGTTCATTGTAACCATCTTTCGATTAATAATGTTATGACTGATAAAAACTATGGTTTTTGGTTAATTAACCGGATAAACTCATATCCGAATCCAAAATCATGACCTGGAGGCAGCAAATGCACAATACCATTGGAAGTTTTAATATCAACTGTCATGGTATTTACCCGAACCCAGTTTTTCACAAAAAGAGAGTTCTTTGGATCGCTGAAACAAATAGCCTTGGGGCCTCCATTTAAAAATCCTGCCGCATTGGTAGGCACATATTGCACCTGCATATTATACCCATAACGTATAGATGCAGCCATTCTGCCATCCGTATATCCCTTTAGGCTGTCACTTGCCAGCTTTCCGGGAATAATATAGCGGGCCAGGAACATATCCAACGTTGTAGAATCCATTGTGCTTAAAGTAACCGGAGGCAACACTTTAGGAAGAGAGTCCTTACGTGCTTGGTTAATATTTTGCAACGCCAGCGAAAAACTGCTGTTATTGGCCGCGAAAAGAGTAACCGAGCCTGTTTTCAGAGAATCAGCCAAACCCGTTACACGACCAAGCACCAAAAGGAGAGAGTCGTACAAACCAGTTTGTGATTGCAGATACTCGTAAGTTGTACCATTATACGCACCTGCAGTAGTCTTATAGTTATAATAGGTATCGTCTTTGCGACAGCTTGTCAAGGAAAACATGCTTATAGCAACCAGGCATAGCATCAACAAAGAACTGCCGGGGATAAACCTTTTCAAATTCATTTTCATTTGTTTAAGTTTTTTTGTTACACGAGCAACGGTATTCATTCAAGACTCCGTGCTACTGCCAATAAGCATTTTGTACAAGTTTGGGGTTACGATTCAATACATCCTGGGCTATTGGCCAGTAAATGCCTCCTTGATCGATCAACTCATTAAAGGCAGCATTATTATGTTTAATTCGGTTATAACGAATGAGGTCATACCATCTCCATCCCTCACCCATTAACTCTCTTCTTCTTTCTGCGAAGATCTCATCAATCGGATCAGCACCTGATGCTGGAGACACAGATGTAATCTTTCGTTGTCCCCTGATAACATTCAACTCCGTAAAAGCATCGTTAGTTTGTCCGAGCACGGCCAATGCCTCAGCACGTAACAATCTGATCTCTTCCAAACGAGTAAATACAATGGAAGAGTTAAACACGGCAAATTTTCCACGATTACCAGCCGAACCATCAACCACACGTACTTTTTTAAATACAGGAACAGCAGAACTATAATTTTCAAAATATCTGGTAGTAGGCAGCTTGAGGAAAGTAGTAGTATCTACGCCAAAACGATCATCATTACCATTAGTTTTTGGGAAAATAACAGAGATAACATCTTTCGGAACATAAATATCAGGCATCTGCTTAGACATTGCATACAGCGTTGTATTGGCAAGTGTCAGTTCCTCAATATGCCCTTCAGTAGTGGTTTCACCTTTTGTCTTTAAAAAGCTGAAACCAAGTAACTGGTTATACCCTAAAGTGGTATTTGATGCATCAAACAAACTATTGACCACCTCATCACTGCTTAGCAACTTAAGATTACTTTTTGAAGCATTGTTAATGATAAAATCAGTGTAGATAGCAACATCCACATAACGTCCCTGCCATGCTGCAACATGCGCCAATAAGGCATAAGCACCCAGGCGGGTCATTGGCATATTCAACCAATAGGCGGAGTTATTGCCATAATAGTTGTTAGGGAACTTCTGCTCGGGATCATTTCCTGAATATAAATAAGGAAGATATGGAGCAGCCTCTTTCAACTCCTGTTCAACAAAAGAAAGAACAGCATCCTGTTTAGTACGAGGCAGTTGCTCAAAAGTGCCATCCTGCGACCTGGTGATCAGAGGCACATCGCCCCAAATCCTCACCATATAAAAATATACGAATGCTCTGAGTGTTCTTGCCTGTGCGATATCCAGCTTATAATAAGATTCTGTATATCGTTGATCGGCCTCACATTCTTTAACTCTTTCGATAAACAGATTGCAGGCATTAACTACCGCATAAAAACGACGCCAGTTAGTTACCGATTGAATAGCAGGAAACGAAGCGTTCAGGTTTCCGTCTATGATAGCCTTTAAATCAGGGCGGGAAACTGATTTGAAATCACCGCTACGCAACTCGCCTAACAACCAGTGCGCATTGTTATCCGCCACCGCTGCACGGAATAGTCCATACAAGCCTATTAAACCACTACGCGCATCTTCATATGAGGTCCAATGACCGGCCTCGTCAGCCTGGCGCGAAGACTGAATATCTAATTGCTTATTACAGGAACCAAGGATAAGCAGCAGTCCTGTTGCCAGTAACAAAAGCCAACTCCTGTTCATAAACTTATTTTTAATTTTCGTCATACCTGTATAGTTTCTTGACAATTGGAAAGATTTTACCTGATTACAAATTCAGTTTTACACCGGTGATAACAGAAGGTGACATCGGTAATCCATAACCTGTATAGATGCCGTTGTAATTCACCAACTCAGGATCATCACCTTTAAATGGAGTGATCGTGAAGAGATTAGTTGCTGACAAATAGAGCTCAAGCTTTCTGAATGATTTGTGCTTGCTCATGCTCTTTGCAAAATCGTAAGAGAGCGACAAGCTACGCAGCTTTAAGAAAGAAGCATCGTCTAAGAATAAGTTTTGATCAACCCGGTAAGGAACAACACTGCTCCATGGATTATATACAGGATAAGATGAAAGATCCATCTTTTGCTCCCAGAAAGTGATCTCTTTTATAGAATTGATATCATTATTAGCGTCCGTATTAATAAAGTCAAGACGAGATGAAGCGTACTGATTCAATACTTTTCTGCCCAAAGCAACATAAAACTGCACATCCAAAGAGAAAGCTTTATAACCAAGGGTACTTCCAAAACCTCCGCTTACCTTAGGCAGGTAATTCCCCTGTAATGTTTTGTCGTTATCATTAATTACATAATCTCCATTGATATCACGCCAGCGAGCGTCACCAACCTGTATAGGTGTACCTTGGTAAGAAATGCGACGTCCTTTTAAAGGATCAACCGGGATCTCTGCATCAGATTTATAGTCTCCTAAATTATCCAACAACCAAAAAGCATCAATTCTTTTGCCTACAACCAGCTTATTATTGCCGATAACCAACTCATTCAGCCCTCCTGGTAATGCAGTCAGTTTGTTTGTATTGTAATTCATATTCAAATTACCAACCCAGCTTATTGCATGATTTTTGGCGGCGACAAGCTCTGCTGTAATAAAAAGATCTACCCCCTTGTTATTTACTGACATACCCGATTGATAAGCTCCAGTATAACCCCACTCAGATGCAACAGGAATAGGAAGTAATTGATCTTTATCATCTCTGTTGTAAACATCCGCAGCAACTCGTACACGATTGTTCAACAAGCCTAAGCGAACACCTACATTCATTTGATCACTGTAAGCCCATGGAATACCATAACCAACCCAGCCACTAGTATAAGGTCTTGAAATACCAGCAATACCATTATAAGAACCTAACCCAGGCTCGCTACCCCATCCAAGATCAACACGGTATTGAGCACCCGCATTAAAGCGGTCGTCGCTCAACAGTTTACCCAATCTTCCCCATGAAGCAGAAAGAGATAGAGCGTCTGTAACAGAGCAAGAGGAAAGCAAATGCTTTTTGATATCCCAGTCGGCACCCACAGAATAATTAGTCATCCATCTGTTGTCAGGCTGCATATTGGAAGAACCATCACGCCTAACAACAGCATTAATATTGAATATATCATCAAATGAATAAGTAGCCTTACCGGAAAAAGAGATCAATGCACTACGCATTTTAGCGGGATAGTAATAAACCATAAAAGAAGTAGGCTTCAAACTTGCCGGATCAACCACATTGATCTTCACAAAGTCATTCGGACCGTTGTATGCATAGGCGTAATCATATTTATATATATCGCCCATGAAAGATTGGCCAGCCTCGAAGTTTAGTTTGTTCTTGCCACCAAACCTAACATCATAACCAATGGTATTGCTACCGATGGCACGTTGATTATACGAGGAGTAGTTAGATACAAAGTTATTGCCCTCTAATAAGGTAGTTGGCCAAAAGGCATCGCGAATACCTTCATTATAATCAAATGCCAAACGTCCATTATAGTGGAATTTATTAAGGTCTGCAGAGACAGCAAGATATCCTTGTATTGCATTATTAGCATTATTATCTATCGCCTTATCAAATTCGCTCAGATAAGAACCATACAGATTTTTATTTGGCGTAAGAGGATTGGTAAGATCAGGAATATAACGTTGCTCAGCCAGGCGATCACGCACATTGCGATTTCTCACTCTTTGCAAGCGGTTATAATTGATCATGCTAGACACCGTCAGCCATTTAAGAGGAGCTGCATTAATGAAGAAAGAACCGGTATAACGACTCAAAGATGTGTTATCTGCAATATTGGCGTTTTTGGTAGCGCCTCCGAAGAAACGGAAGTTTGCTCTATCCGATCCACCCGTAAGACTCAGGTCCATATTATAAAGAGGCGCATTCTTATAATAAAGATCACCCCAGTTAGCAGGACCATAATAATCAGCATTGGTAGAATCTCTTAAATAAGGAGGATAATTTAAGCGATCGCTAATGCTCGCATACTTATCATAAAACGGCGCACGGAAATTATTTTCATAAGCGGCGTTCACCGGAGTAACGTTTGGCTTCAGTGCATAACCATAATAGCTGTTTACTGAAATATCACGGTAGCCCGAGTGAGCATTTTTGGTGGTGATCCAAATAGCGCCATTTGCAGCGATAGGACCAAGAGTCGCCAAAGTAAGCGGATCCTTAATTACTTCGATCGACTCAATATTATCCGGGTTGATCGTAGAAAGAAGATTCGTTGCAGGTCCGATTCTATTAAAATCGTAACGCTGAATTTCATAAGCAAACGGATTATCCTGAATCAGAGGAATTCCATTCAGAAAAATAACCGCCTGCTGGTCAAAGAGTTCACGTTTACTAAGTAATGGCGAAGATATGCCTCGAATAAAAAGATTCTGCTCTGTACCCGGTTCTCCACTTGGCTCCTGTACATACACACCGGCCACATTTCCTTTTAGTAATTGTTGTAACGAAATATAAGGTTGGGAACTTACTGACTTTAAAGGAAGCTGGTTGAGCCCTTTGAAGTTTGCAGATAACTGTTCCAGTTTCACTCCATTTGTAACAACAATAGACGAGTCTTTTAGTTTAGTATTCGATACCGAAGATGTATCAGATTGGGCACATACTTCAAAAACAGAAATGATGGCCAACGCAGAAAAAATTGCTTTCTGAAAAGTTCTCGAGGGCAACAACCGGATTTTCATAATTAATTTAGTTGGGTTTTCCCTTTCCAATCACAGCCAACATCATATTAAATTTTTACCCCATCCTTGAAGGACTAGTTCAAACTAAATTTGGCACAGATTGATTAAAGGAGCTCCAAATTAGATGGTAAATTGCACCCTGCAAAACGTGCAAGGCTGTAGTGCAGCAGCGCAAACGTTTGCATTTTAATGCAACCGTTTGCGCAATATTTTGATCAGTTTTTCATTCTTTATGGTCGGCCATTATTGGAAATTCTATTAAAAGCAGTAAAATATCATCTATTACATATTCAACTATTTGATTTCAAACATTTAATATAATTTTATATAATATTATATTATTATATAAATGACACAAAACTGTTATTCCGGTTTTCATTGTTTGCATTAGGGCCTAACCTGCATAGAAAGTACATTCGTAAAAAATAAATCAAGATGGAATTAGGTATCGGTATGTTTGGCGATCTGCGTATCAACAGTAAAGGTGAAGTGCAACCCGCTCAGCAACGAATGCAGGAGTTGATCGAGGAAATCAAATTGATGGATGAGGTTGGCCTGGACTTTTTTGGTATTGGAGAGCACCACCGCCCTGACTATGCCGTGTCTACACCCGAAATTATTATAGCTGCCGCAGCAACAGTGACGAAAAATATCAAGCTTGGAAGCGCAGTTTCCGTATTGAGCTCGTCCGATCCGGTTCGGTTGTATCAGAGCTTTGCGACAGTGGATCTCATCTCTGGAGGCAGGGCTGAACTGATGGTAGGCCGGGGCAGTTTTACGGAATCGTTTCCACTATTCGGTTATGATCTGAAGGATTATGATGAACTTTTTGAAGAGAAACTAAACCTGCTGTTGCAAATCAATAAGGAAGAACGGGTAACCTGGAAAGGCCAGTTCCGGCCGGCCCTGGCGGACCAGGAGGTTTTGCCCCGTGCAGTCAACAACGACCTGGATATCTGGGTTGCGGTTGGTGGCACCCCCGAATCGGTGTTGCGGGCAGGACGTTTGGGACTGCCAGTGATCTTTGCGATTATTGGAGGCAACCCAGCCCATTTCAAACCCCTGTTCGATTATTATCGAAGGGCATACGATCACTTTGGCCACAATCCAGACAATTTCCAGGTGGGTGTGCATATGCATTCTTTTTTTGGTGAGAACAGCCAGCAAATTGCGGATGAGTACTACCCATTGTACTCTGCCCAGATGAACAGGGTTGGCCGGCAAAGAGGGTGGCCTCCCTATCAAAAGCAGCAATTTGAGCAGGGGCGGGCGCCGCATGGACACCTAATTATTGGAGACGCCCATGAAGCGATTGATAAGATTTTAGAGATGCAGGAATTGTTTGGCTTAACCCGTTTTTCTGCCCATATGGATGTAGGTGGACCTTCGCATCAATCGATGATGAAATCGATTGAAATTTTTGGAACGAAGATCGCTCCTAAAGTGAGGGAGGCATTAGGGAAATAGATAATCCTTGCTGTCGCATGGGTGTATTTTTAACCCATAAATGATCCTATATGAAAGATGCATATGATTATAAAATTTTAAAAAACATTGACAGCGATGACTTGGCAAAAGACGTGGTCAAAAGCTTTAGAGAGGGGTGGGAGCCGATAGGGGGTGTATCAATGATCACTGCCAGGCTAAACAATGAAGCTAAGTATGAAAAGGATGGAGAAATATTGCTGGTCTATGCACAAGCTTTGGTGAAGAGATGAAAGGCTGGGGATTGCAATCCCCAGCCTTTCATCTCTTCAGCGCCTCCCATATTGAGCGGGTTGCACTTCACCTTTAAAATACTTCATCGGTATTCCTCTTGGCATATTATTTCCGTCTCTTTTCAAAAAATTCCTTCTTCGCCTTATGAAATACACTCTCTCCAGGTTTAAGTCCCTGCTCATACAGTGCCCGCAGCTTTGGATCCCTGTGAATCCTGCTGGCATAGGCATTGGCTTCTGCTAGTAATTGTCGCTGAACCTTCTGTCGTTGGGTTGCCTTATGACGGCTCATATCAGGATATTTGCTCGCCACCGTCTCATCGCCATACTGTTTAAACACAATTTCTTTTCCGATAGCACCACGCAGTGCTTTCAACAGGGAATTACTGATTACTCTTGCCATAGCGGTAGGATTTAATGATGTTTCATTTTTACTTCATAGATAAGCCGTACTTAAGCTATACTTAAGCTATACTTAAGCCATACATCAGCCGTACTTAAGGCTAGGCTACTTCGACCATCCTTCGACTATCTTTCGACTATCCTTCGACCATAGTTCGACTATACTGCGATATTAATTCAGATAATTCTTAAAAACAAGGGAAAACCAAAGTTCATGCTGGAACACTAGGAAAGCCTTTAAAGGGGTGAAATGACCTGAGAATAAAGTTACAAAACTAATCAATCCCATACTCCATCTATCATCTGCCATTTCAGGTAAGTGAATTAGGGATTGGTGGAAAATACACTGGCCTCTTTCACGAACACTCTCCTATTCAGCTTTAGCTGGGCGATGATCAGTTCTGCAAAGTCTTCAGGATGCATCACACGCTCAGGATCACCTGTAATTAAATTCCCCTTGTGCGCCAGTTCTGTAACAACAGTGCTCGGGGCCATAGCCGTTACACGGATATTATGCTTTCTTACTTCCTGCATCAGGCTTTCCGACAGACCAAACACTGCAAATTTTGAAGCTGCGTACGCACTGGTAACAGCACTGCCCGATTTGCCGGCCGTAGAAGAGATATTGACGATATCGCCTGTTTGGCGCTCAATCATTTGCGGAAGCACGGCACGGGTTGTATAATAAACGCCAAAAACATTTACCTTGATCTGTTCTTCCCAGACCTCGGGTTCCAGTTCCAAAAAATTGCCAAATGTAGCAGTACCAGCATTGTTAATCAGGATATCGACAGGTCCCAATTCATTTTGTACTTTTTCAACAGCGGATTCCACTTCGGCCCTGTTACTCACATTTGCTATAGCGTATGCTGCCTTTACTCCTAGTTTCCTGATTTCTTCTGCAACTGCCTTAATATCCTTTTCCGTTCTGGCCACCAGGCCTACATGTACACCTTCTGCTGCCAATGCGAGGGCTACAGCCTTACCAATTCCTTTACCTGCGCCGGTAACCAGCGCTACTTTTCCGTTTAATGATTGCATATTACGTTCTTTGGATTTGTATAAAATAAGTATTACTTCAGCAATTTACTTCTTTAACAATTGCAACAGCTGGTGCGCTGCATCTTCGGAGGAAGCGGGATTTTGACCTGTTATCAATAATCCATCTTTTACCACGTAAGAGGCCCAGTTTTCTTTTTTGGAATAAAGACCGCCTTTTTTCTTCAGTTCATCTTCCAGCAGGAAGGGTACCACATTGGTCAACTGTACAGCTTCTTCTTCGGTGTTGGTAAAACCAGTGACATTCTTTCCTTTTACCAATGGTTCACCATTCTTCTCTTTTGCATTGAGCAATACAGCCGGCGCATGACATACTGCAGCAATTGGTTTATTTGATGACCAGAATTTTTCGATCAGTTTGATAGAATGTTCATCGGATGAAAGGTCCCATAAAGGGCCGTGTCCGCCGGGAAAGAAGACAGCATCAAAATCATCGGCATTTACTTCACTTAATTTTTTAGTATTGGCCAATTGTTGTCTTAATGCCTGATCATTCTCAAAGCGCCTGGTGGCGTCTGTTTGCGCACCTGGATCTGAACTTTTAGGATCAATGGGCGGTAGTCCACCTTTGGGTGAAGCCAAGGTAATTTCCACACCATTATCAGCCAAAACATAATATGGTGCAGCGAATTCTTCTATCCAAAAACCTGTCTTTTCACCTGTGTTTCCCAGTTCTCCATGCGAGGTCAATACAATCAATACTTTCATTGTTTTTCGCTTTTATTTTAACCGGAGGAAATTCTGCTACAAGAAACGGGCCTATCTGAAAACATCATTCCAACTTATACGCCAAGTTGCAGCGTCCATGGGTTAAAGATTCTGGAGTTAGTTAGTTTTTGCCCTGTTACTAACTGCTATTTACTCTAGCTGCATTCATGGTTTAACACATTAATCACTCTTTCGTAATACTCCCATGCTTTTTCCGGAGTACTGCCAATACACAGAACACCCAGTTTTCCATATTGAGATAAGGCGCCCATCAGGTGAAAGATGACACCTTCCTGGGAAGTACCGTCATACATCAATGAATGAAACATGGCAATATCAATGAGATCAGGCGGAGTTAATCCTTTATATTTTTCAGAAGCCAAATTATCCGAAGAAAAATAAAAACGCTGATTTCCGGATGCAGTATAATAAGCACCTGTTTCTGCATTATATTCCCCATCCGTTAAAAACTGAAGCATGAGGAGTGGATGGGTGGTTCCTCCTTTCCGCAGGTTAATTTCAATGCCATAATGCTTCCAGGTATTGCCTTCTTTTACTGAAATAAAATCAATGGAAAAACGGCCTAATACACCTTTTTCTGCCAACGCCACAGCTACAGACTGTGTTGCTTTTGCAATGGTTGTATTGTATTCGTTGGATGCAGGAAAATAAGCTCCTAAAAAGATCTGTCCATCTGCACCACCCAATAACTGATCGTGGGTGCTCACGACCTCTATTTCGATTGGCGTAATGCGGTATTGAACGGAAGGAGATGCTTTTACAGTTCCTTCAATAAAAGCCTCCACTACTCCACCCATAGCATCGAACTTTTCAAAGAACAATGCTTCTGTCAGGTCGCTGGCAACTAATCTTAATTGCCCTGACATGGCAGCCTTTATTTGCTGGTGCATGCCAGGATTATCTTTTATCGTTCCGTATTCAAAAATTGCATTTCCTTCGCCACTGAAACCATCGTTTAATTTGATTACGGCTTTGCGAAGCGAATGATTTTTTCTTTTTAACTGGACCAGCGCATCAATTACCTCATCACGATTTTTTACATCCTCATAACCTTCCGGCACTGGCAGACCACATTGTTTGAACAACTTCCTGCTATTTGATTTTGAACCCAAAGAAAGCAATTCCGGGTCTGTACCGAAAATGGGAATACCTAACTGCACTGCCAATGTTCTTTCAAAAGGCGTCACATTAAAGCAGGCCAGGTGCGACATATTCTTATCTATAATCTGCTCTTTTATTTTCCGGATCAGCCGTGGCCGCTCCAGTACTTTTTCGGTGAGGGATTTGGCAGAAGCATCATAGCAACTCAGCATGACCAAGCGGCTGCGTGCATGATTACCCGTGATCCCCTGCAAAAGATGCAGGTAATAATCTACAACAGTTGCATCGATAGGCGTGCTGGTCACATAAACTACTTTTGTCCTGGGCATGCGCAGCAGCATCAATAAGCAAAGCAACCGCTCCTCGTAAAATACATGACCACTTATTTTGTAAAGTATTTGCTGGTCCAATGTAAGTGAAGGAAGAATGACTACAGTTTTTTCGGCCAGTTTATCTGGGAAATATTGTTCAAACTGCCGGCCAAACTGGCTTTGGATTTCAGCAAAAGTTTCCAACTCACTTAAGGAACCCGGCAGCGGAAAAGTTTCATTGTGATAAAAGGATTTTTTTGTTGCAAGCGTATTTTGCATACATCTTTCTTTACAGGAATTTACCACTTTTTAACTGTTCAACAAGGAATTAAAGTGTTAGCATCCGTAAATCATATCGTATTAATTCAATGTAATAAAACGTTCCAGTCATTTAAAATCATCAATTTTTTCGAAAAAATTTGTTTGTTAAATTAAAACAACTATTTTCATGCTAGTAAAACGTTTTACTTGAACGTTTTACTAGCCATAAACAACAAAACACATTAAACGATTGGCCTTATGTTCAAACCATTTTCTCCAATTGACTGGTTAGTATGCCTATGTGATACTCCACCTAGATAATTTCTTATTAAATATCGGCTGAAACAACAGATAGCTTTCACTGCAGTACATTCTGATGGAAAGCTATTAAAATTAGTGGCGTTATTGTGATACGCGGAGGGAATTGTGTGTCCTTAAATGAATATCCTACTATCGACAAAGGGTTTTCCTACTTAAAACGAATTAGATAAGTATTTTTTTATTCAACCAACGATTGTATATGAAAATTAAATCCTGCCTATTTCTATTGCTGTTGTTTTCGTTTACAGCTGCTTTTGCTCAAAACCGATCAATAACTGGTCGTGTTACTTCTTCAAAAGGCAACACCATGCCGGGAGTCACAGTTACTCAAAAAGGATCCCAAAACTCAGTTGTAACGGATGAAGAAGGTAAGTATAGTATAATAGTTCCATCAACCGAAAATCTCCTACTCGTATTTTCTTCTGTAGGCAGTAAAACCCAGGAAATTGCCCTGGGCACAAAGAAAGTTATCGATGTTGTATTGACAGAAGGGGTCTCTACGCTGGGGGAGGTTGTTGTAGTTGGTTATGGTAGCCAAAGCCGGAAAAACCTATCGAGTTCAATTTCAACTGTACGCCCCGATGATTTTAACCGAGGGGCCATTACCGACGTAAGGCAGTTAATGCAGGGAAAAGTTGCAGGGCTCAATATTACTGCCAGTGGTAACCCCAATGCACCTGCTGCCGTTGTATTAAGAGGAGCATCCACTTTAAACAGCTCTCAGTCGCCTTTATACGTAATCGATGGAATTCCAGGTGCAGATATTTCTGCGATTGCCCCAGACGACATTACCTCAATTGATGTTTTAAAGGACGCAGCGGCTACAGCCATTTATGGGAACCGCGCAGCCAATGGGGTTATCATGGTCACTACTAAAAAAGGAAGAAGAGGACAATTTTCAATTGGCTACTCGGGATATGTAGGGCATGAAAAGGTAGCGAACAGGCTTGAAATGATGGATGCTGACGAATTAAGATCCCTATTAACCAAGAACGGCCAGGCTTTTGCCCCGGCAGATGATAAAGGAGCAAATACAGATTGGCAGAAAGAAGTTGAGAGGTCTTTTGCGATTTCACATAATCATAATTTGTCCATTAGCGGCGGCACAGAACATGGTAATTACAGCGCAAGCATCAACTATGCGGAAAAAGAGGGCATCATGAGATTCAGTGATCTGAAGCGTTTGATTGCCCGCTTATCAATAGAACAATCAGCACTGAAAGATAAAATAAGGTTTGGAATGATGGTTACCAATTCCAACAGTAATGCCAACAATGTTCCATTGTTAAATACAGTGTTGACTCAAATGATCCGGTACCTGCCTGTATCACCAGTAAGAAATGCTGATGGGACTTATTTTGAAAACTTTGCAACGGTAAATTCATATAACCCTGTTGCTATGATTGAACAAGCACAGGATAATACTAAATCCAATAGCCTGATCGGAAGCTTTACCACACATGTAAAACTTCCTTTTGATCTCACCTATGATCTCAATGCTTCTTATCAAAATTACACCAACCTTCATGGAGAATACTATAATAGTTATTATTCCAAATACAGTGCCATCAGGAACTTTGGCACCAATGGTCTTGCCTTAAGAAACGCATACCAAAACACTAATAAAATATTGGAATCCTATTTGACCTGGAATAAAAAGTATGGCATTCATTCAATCAATGCTGTACTCGGATATTCCTGGCAAGGAAATGTAATTGGGGAAGGTTTCCAAACAACAAGCACCAATTTCCCGACTGATAATATTGGTTACAATAATCTTTCCTTAAGCAATCCATATGCAATCGCACCTTTCCGGGTTGACTTTGGTGCGGATGGGATTTACCAGGAAACACGACTTATATCTGACTTTCTCCGATTGAATTACAACCTTAGTGATAAATACCTTTTACAGCTTTCCGTAAGAAGGGATGGCAGCTCTGTGTTTGGGGCCAATAATCAATGGGGATATTTCCCATCAGCTGGTTTAGCCTGGAGAATCATCCAGGAAGGTTTCATGAACCATCAAAAGTTTTTCACAGATCTTAAATTAAGAGCAAGCTATGGCGTTACGGGGAATTCTACTGGATTCAATGCCTATACAGCGCAAATCATGTCCGGCAGCTTAGGAACATTCTATAATAACGGTACTCAAATGGCTGCCTATGGACCTATTCAAGCTGATAACCCGAATCTTGAATGGGAAAAAACAGCAACAGCCAATATAGGGTTGGATTTCACAATATTGAATGGAAAAATTAGCGGTACACTGGAGGCATATAATAAGAACACTACAGGAATGATCTACGGTTACACTGTCAATCCGGTATTGATCCCAACCGGCAGGATCACAGCAAACGGCGGCAGCATGAACAATAGAGGAATAGAACTAAGTCTGAATGCCAGTCCAGTAAGAACCAGCAAGTTTAATTGGAATACAAGCCTGAACCTGGCCCATAATAGAAATGAAATTACCGGCCTTACCAATCAATTATTTGCAGGAGGAGATTCTGTACGTATTACAGGACCGAACGGACAAGGACAAACAGGAAGTACCATACAGATCCTGAAATCAGGAAAGCCTGTTGGACAATTCTTCACACTGGAATATGCCGGTAAGACAGCTGATGGTATTTCTCAATATTATGATCCGAGCAGAAAGCTCACGACAACGCCAAGGATAGGTGTAGATTATGGATACCTGGGAAGCCCTCAGCCTAAATTATTACTTGGATGGACCAACACATTCCAATATGGAAATTTTGATTTGAATGTTTTTCTCAGGGGATGTCTTGGAAACAAGATATTTAACGCGACCCGCGCTGACCTGTTCAGGCCAAGTACCGCACAATACAGCAATATCCTGAAAGATGCTGCCAATGAACCTATCAACGATGTAAACGTTTACAAATATTCTACCCGCTTTATTGAAGATGGAAGTTATGTACGATTAGACAATGCAACCCTGGCTTATAGTTTTAAAAAGCTTGGCGATAATATTAGAATGCTCAAGGTTTATACAACAGTTAACAACTTCTTTGTGATCACAAAGTATAAAGGAATTGACCCTGAAATCAGCCAGGGAGGTCTCGCGCCAGGCTATGATAACAATAATTTTTATCCCAGAACAAGAACAATTCTCCTAGGCCTGAATGTATCATTCTAATTAATAAAAATGAACCTGATCAATATGAAAAGAATATTAACATATATCCTGTTCTCAGTGTCTGTTATCGGTTTGTTGGAATCATGTCATAAAATAGATGTGCCGATAACATCAGAACTGACCCCAAATGTCTTTCCCCAAACTGACGCTCAGTTTTTACAGGCAGCAGGCCCGGCCTACGCTGCATTAAGAGGAAACTATGGATTGGATTATTGGTTCATGCAGACTTTAAGCTCTGATGAAGCAATCATGCCTGCACGTGGCGGCAACTGGTATGATAACCAAAATTACCGCATGCTGCATTACCATGACTGGACAAAGGATCATGGATTCACTGGCGCAACCTGGACCTGGTTATCAAGACTTATTGGCACCACGAACCAGGCGCTTTCCATACTGGGTCAAACAATGCCAACCGGAGCAACTAAAACTGCCAGTCTTAGCGAATTAAAAGTTGTTCGTGCCCTCGGTTATTTTATGATGATGGATCTGTATGGCAACGTACCCCTTGATACGGTTTACGGAGACTTCACACAACATAAAAACCTGCCAAGAGCTGAAGTCTTCAACTTTATTGAGAAAGATGTAAAAGCAGCATTGCCCTACCTAACCCCGACTACAGGTCAGCCTATGTATGGAAGGGCCAATAAGTACACAGCCTTTGCCTTACTGGCGAAAATGTATGTGAATGCAGCTTATTATACCGGTGCAGATCGTTTTAATGATTGCATTATTGCCTGTGACAGTATCATCAATTCCGGAAAGTATGCATTGGAGCCAAGAAGTAGTTACCTGAAGATGTTCTATCCGAACAATGGACCGCAAATGAAGGAATTCATTTTTGCCATTCCCTTTGATCCTTCAGCAACTGCGATGCCTAATACAAATGGTTTTATGTATCGTGCCCGCTATGATGTACCAAGATCAATGAGATCAAAATACAGTCTTCCTTATACTACTGAAGGCCCCGAAAGCACATTGCCTGAATTTTATGCCCATTTCAATGACCCAAATGACATCAGGAATAACCAATGGCTTACCGGCTTACAATACTATCATAACGGCAATCCTGTTATGATCACCACAACAAAAAAAGGATATGACCAAACATATACGGGTTCTGACGGAGCAGCAACCTATACGTTCCAACTCAACCTTACACCTAATATTACGCTTAGGCAAAGTGTAGCAACATTTGATGTTGGCAATGATGAGATTGGATGGAACATGGGATATCGTAATATCAAGTTCTACCCTGACAGTACATCCATTTCCAGGAACCAAAACAATGACATGCCTCTCTTCCGCTATTCAGATATCCTATTAATGAAAGCTGAGGCCATTCTTCGTGGAGGTACTCCGACACAGAACCAAACAGCACTTTCTTTAGTGAATGATTTGAGGGCACAACGCACGACTTCTGCGCCATTAACAGCTGTCACTCTTGAAAATCTTTATTCTGAAAGATCCCGTGAATTTGCAATGGAAACCTGGCACCGCAATGATATGATCCGGTTTGGAAAGTTTGAAGGTAGCTGGGGCTTTAAAACAGACGCTAGTGTAAATCGCCGCATTTTCCCTATTCCGACTTCAGCTCTTACCGTCAATCCTAACCTGGTTCAAAATCCAGGTTATTAATGGTTTAACTAAATGATATACGTTAACAAATTTGTATCACATCCATACCAAAAATAAAATCTTGTCCCAATCAATTTTATAATTATGAACAAAATTAACCGTAGCGAATTTTTGAAAACTTCCCTGAAAGCTGGCAGCCTAATGATGTTCAATCAATTGGGTGGTCCTCTTTTGTCTTATGCAACAGATACGAACTATAAACCCGGTCAAAAAGATATTGAACTTCTTAACCGATTGTTGGCCGCCAATGATATTAAAGTTGCAACTATATTGAAATCTGACAAACAAAGTTCGGGACGCGGACTAGGACAAGATTTTGCGTTCCTTGCATCTGCTTATACCTCCCAGGGTTCAAAATATTACCACAGTTCATCAATCATTCCTGCACTTGAAAAGTTAGCGTCTGTTTTACAGGAACACCAATCTGCAGACGGCACGCTTAATTTCGGGAACCTCGAATCACCGCCAGACACAGCATTCCTATTAGAATCGCTCGTTCCAGGTGCTTATATTCTGACAAAGGATGATTCCCCGGCTTTAAATAATGTCAAAGGTGAAATCAAGAAGTTTCTACTAAAATGCGGTGAGGGATTGGTAACTGGTGGCGTGCATACGCCTAATCACAGGTGGGTAGTCTGTGGGGCATTAGCCAGGCTTAATGCCATCTATCCCAACCAGCGATATTTAAATCGAATAGATGACTGGATGGGTGAAGGCATCTTTATGGATAAAGATGGTCATTACCCGGAAAGAAGCCAGAACTATGGAAATGTAGAAAACAACTCACTCATTACATTAGGGCGATTGCTCAACAAGCCGGCATTGTTTGCTTTTCCCAGAAAGAACCTGGAAATGGTCTATTATTATATGGAGCCCAATGGTGATCTTGTTATCAATGATTCGCGCAGACAGGATCAATGGTCCTCGAAAAGCATTATGGCTTTTTACCTGCACTACAGATATTTAGCCATCAGGGAAAAAAATGGCATGTTTGCGGCTATTACCAGATTCATTGAACAAATGGAAGGTTTTGAAAAGGAAGTAATGGATAATCTTATTTATGACTTTTTAGAGAATCCATTGTTGCAGGAACAGCTTCCTGTCCCTTCAAAACTTCCCATCGAATATGAAAAACTGTTTACTACTTCCAGTTTATTAAGGATTCGTCATAACGATACGGCCACAACACTATTTGGTGGTGCTGATTGGCCAATTACTATCGCGTCTGGACGTTCCAATAGTCCTAATTTCTTTTCATATCGTAAAGGCAAGGCTATATTAAAATACATGAGGTTGTCGTCCAGCTTTTTTAGCATGGGTTATTTCTATAGTGATGGCATGAAAAAGGAAGGGAATAAATATGTACTATATAAAAAATTAGAAGTTCCTTATTACCAGCCATTACCCAAAGATAAAAGGAAGCCAGACGGAGACTACAAATTGTCACCAAGTATAGATGACCGTTTCTGGAATAAAATGGATTTCTCTAACAGGCCTGTCAGCAATGTTAAGACGCTGGAGACGAAGGTTACCCTTACGGATAATAATGGGAAAAATGAATTGAATTTCCAGGTATCAGGACCATCGGGGGTTTATGTAACAATAGAGCTTTGCTTTAACGAAGGAGGAAAACTCACAGGTGTAGTTGAAGGGGAAAATGATAACACCTTTTTACAAAGCGGGGAAGGCACCTACGAATTTGAAGGAGATAAGATCACCTTCGGCCCAGGAACAGGAAATATTAAAATGATCAGGGGCCTGGAAGGTGAAAGATATAGCACACACTTCGGAAGCCTGAGAACTAAAGGCATGCATGTTTACCTGACAGGGGTTACACCATTTAATCACACGCTAAAATTCAGTTAAGCGGCAAAATAATTTTTTAGTAATCAAACTTCATTATTACACAAATCCTATGTTTTTATCATGATCAGAAACGTTTTATTTATTTGGTTGAGCATCACGATCGTTGTCTCTTTCTCATGCAAAAACGGAAGCAACAGTGGCAACCACCAAATAATTCTAACTAATACATCAGATGTCAAGCTAACCGATAAGCCAGTCATCATTAAAAGGCAGGATTTGCCCTACAGCAAGGATAGTCAATTATTTCCCTTAATTACCAGCAGTAATGGTGATACTATCCAGGCGCAGCTAGATGATACTGATCATGATAAAAAATGGGATGAATTATTCTTTGTCATTGATCTTTCTCCAAAAGAAGAGAAAACACTGAGTTTGGCATGGACCAGTTCTCCGATCAAGTATGAAAATAGAAGCCATGTCCGCTTTGGTGTCCGCCAAACAAAGGAGAGTCATGTAGCTCCTGCAATGAGTGATACTTTTTATGCAGATCAATTACCTGGTGTTATTGGCTATCAACACTACCAAACGGACGGCCCTACCTGGGAAAATGATAAGGTTGGATTCAGACAATATCTTGATGGCCGTAATTCAATTGACGTCTTTGGAAAAACAGTTTCCTATATGACGCCTGATAGTGTTGGAATTGGCAAAGATGGCTATACAGAGAATAATTATAGTGTGATGAAAGACTGGGGGACCGATATACTTGCTGTTGCCAACTCGGTTGGCATTGGTGGCATATCACTTATGATCAAGGATAGTTTAGCAAGACTTGGTGTAACAGAACAGGATTCTATTAACAATGTTGATTCTACCATCTTCAGGATTCAATCAAATGGTCCTGTGCGCTCTATCATGAATTTTTCTTACAAAGGATGGAAACCATTGGACAGGAATTTATCAGTTGAACAAACTACCAGCATATGGCCCGGAATGTATGCATTTAAAAATACAGTGAGCATCGATCATCTTCAAGGGGATGAGCAATTGTTGATAGGCCTGGCCAACTCAAATACTGCTAAGAAACCAACAGAACTCATATTGAATGATCAATGGGTTGCACTGCTTACCCACGATAAACAATCCATAAATAAAACATGGTATTTGGGAATGGCATTGATCCTTCCCAAAGATGTCTACCAGGGATATATAGAGGCGCCAAAGCAAGGCAGGGTTTCCAATACTTTCCTTGGCAGGTTAAAAATCAGGAATCATCAACCAATCAGTTATTATGCAGTGGCTTGCTGGGAACTAACTGATCCACAATTCAGCAAGGCTGATTATTTCACTAATTATGTCCGTAACATGGTTGACCAAATGACAGCAGAAGTTAAAGTAAAGATCCAATAATATACCATTCAGTAATGAAATCAATTACCACAACATACATTAAACTCACTGCGATATTAATGTATTCAACCATACCTTTTGTTGGAAAGGCGCAGACAGAAATAAACCTGAAAGATGGGAACACGCCCCTGCATATGCTGCAGCCCGATTATCCAACCCGTTATGGCAAAACAACGGTCCAGGACATTAAGCAAGTATTGGATAGAGTGTATGGATATCTTAATGCAACTACCCCGGCTAAACTGATTAACAAAGAATCAGGAAATAAAGTCTCTAACTATGGATCGCCCGGGAAAAACTCTGTATTTGAAAAGGGTGATTTCAGGTTGATCAGTTATGAATGGGGTGTTACTTATGCCGGTATGCTACAGGCAGGCCAGGTCACCGGAGATCAAAAGTTTATAGATTATACAAGTGAGCGTTTCCAACTAATCAGCGATATCATCCCTTATTATAAGGAAGTTTTAGCAAAAGATTCTGCTGAAATAACGCCAGTGAATTCAGTAGTAAAGCCCCATGCCCTGGATGATGCAGGAGCTATGTGCGCAGCTATGATCAAAGGGCTTAATGCAGGCTTAAAACTTGATCTCCAACCTCTCATTAAAAATTATATTGATTACATAAGTTATAAGGAGTACCGTTTAAAAGATGGCACATTGGCAAGAAACAGGCCACTACCCAATACACTTTGGCTTGATGATCTCTTTATGAGTGTGCCTTCCCTTGCACAAATGGGAAAGTTCACAGGGCAGAGCCGCTACTTTGACGATGGGGTGAAGCAAGTATTACAATTTGCAGGGAGGATGTTTAATAAGCAACAAGGCATCTTTATGCATGGATGGGTGCAGGATATGAAGCCACATCCTGAATTCCATTGGGGCCGTGCCAATGGATGGGCACTTATGTCCATTATTGAATTACTTGACGTATTGCCAGCAAACCATCCAGGCAGACAACAAATTCTTGACCTGTTGCAGGCACATGCAAAAGGACTTGCCTCCTACCAGTCATCAACCGGTTTCTGGCACCAGTTGCTGGATAAAGATGATTCTTACCTGGAAACCTCTTGCACCGCAATATATACTTATTGTTTTGCAAAGGCTATTAACCGTGGCTGGTTAGATAAAACAGCCTATGGTCCGATAACCCTGCTTGCATGGAATGCTGTAGCATCAAAAGTGAATGCTTCAGGACAAGTAGAAGGAACCTGTGTGGGTACAGGCATGGCCTTCGACCCAGCCTTCTATTACTACCGTCCTATTAGCAAGTATGCAGCACACGGCTATGGGCCAGTACTCTTAGCTGGCGCAGAAATGATCAATTTACTGAAGTCTCATCATTATGAAATGAATGACAGCGCAGTTCAGTTTACTAAATAGCTGTGATTAAAAACATGCAGTATCGATGAAGAAACCTGTTATCTAAAAAGTATGCTAGTATCGCCACATATATTATTTAACCATTGTTATGGCAAATACACCATTGCTGCGGTCAATGTATTTAACATGGAGCAGATACATGGGTTATTTGCTGCAGCGGAGTACTCCTCCACTCCTATTATTGTTCAAGTAACGCCGGTGGCAAGAAATTATGCTCACCCAACAATGATCATGGCAATGATCAAGGCTGCGGCTAAAATATATCCAAAAGTGGTTTTTTCCATTCACCTGGACCATGGTAATGAAACACATGCACTAGATGCAATTGACCAGGGATACACTTCAGTAATGATCGATGCATCTCATGATGATTTTGAAAGTAACATACAAAGAACCAAAACAGTTGTGGAAGCAGCACATCCGCGGAATGTATTTGTAGAAGCAGAATTAGGTGTCCTAAGCGGTGTGGAAGATGATCTTTCTGTTGCTGAAAATCATGCAAAGTATACAGACCCCTGCCAGGCAAAAGAGTTTGTGGACAGATCGGGGTGCGACAGTTTAGCGGTAGCTATTGGAACCAGTCATGGCGCTTATAAGTTCAGTGGTGGCAAGGGGTTGCAATTTGCTGTATTGGAAAAGATCCAGCAGGCTCTGCCAGAATTTCCATTGGTATTGCATGGCAGCTCAGGTGTGAAAAGAAATGACATAGATGAAATCAACCGACTGGGTGGAGCGCTGCTGAAAAATGCCAGTGGGGTAACGGATGAAGAAATAAAAAAGGCCATTCCTTATGGGATTTGCAAAGTGAATATTGCCACCGATCTGCGATTGCTATGGACAAAGGTACACAGGCTATTTTTTGCAGAACATCCAGACCAGTTTGACCCTGTAGTGCCTGGTAAAATGTATATGGAAGCTTATAAAACATTTATGATAGAACGCTTTGAAGTATTTGGCTCTAAAGGCAAGGCTTCTGCGCTCAAATTAAATTAATGCACATGACTCATCCTAAAGAATATAAACTGGCAAGACGGTCATCCCCTGATAGCAGGGTATATCAAAAAGTTACGGCTGCTGATGCCAACTGGACACACCTGAACTTTGAAGCACGCCTGATGCAAGAAGGCGAAACATGGAGTGGTGATACCGGAGCAAACGAATATGTTTTTGTTCTATTGAGTGGCAATTATTCTGTAACGACCAACAGAGGTTCCTGGAAAACTATTAATGGAAGGAAAGGCGTATTCTCCGGCATCGCCCATACTTTATACCTGCCCAGGCATACATCTTTTAGCCTGGTTGCCGAAAGTGAATGGCTGGACATAGCTGCAGGCTGGTGTCCATCTGCACATGATTTTCCTGCGAGATTCAAAAAGCCGGAAGAAGTTGCCATAGAAATCCGGGGAGGCGATAACGCCACAAGACAAATCAACAGCCTGGCAGAACCAGGATTTGGTTGCAGCAATATAGTAGCAGTTGAAGTATATACGCCATCAGGAAACTGGAGTTCGTTTCCTGCGCATAAACATGATGAAAGAAAACTAGCACCGGATGGAACACTAATCGAAGCCGCTCTTGAAGAATTCTATTTTTATAAAATTGATCAGGAACAAGGCTATGCCATTCAACAGGTGTACACTGAAGATGGAAGCCTGAATGAATTGATGCAATTGAGGAATAATGATATCGTGATGGTTCCCAGAGGTTACCATCCTGTAGTGGCTGGCCATGGTTACAATTGCTACTACTTAAATTTTCTTGCCGGCAGTGACCAATCACTTGCAAATACACCAGATCCCGTACATGAATGGATTTTCAATTCATGGAAAGGAAAAGATCCAAGAATACCTATGGTAACTGCTGAAATGAATAAACAATAAACATGAAAGATAAAATATTTGACCTGATCACCTTCGGTCGTTCATCCATTGATTTGTATTCTCAAAACATTGGGGCTGATTTCGTAGACATCAAAGGATTTGATGCCTTTGTTGGAGGTTCTCCCCTGAATATAGCAGTAGGTGCAAGCCGCCTGGGCGCTAAAGCATCCATTATAACAGGAGTTGGCAATGACAAGATCGGCGACTTCATTATCAACTTCTTAAAAAAACAGAATGTCGGTACGGATGCAATTCCACGTATCAATGGTGCACGTACCAGTGCTGTCATTTTAGGCATAGAACCCCCGGATAAGTTTCCGCTGGTGTATTACAGGGACAATTGCGCTGATAACCAGGTAACCATTGATCATGTCATTGATGCCAATATCAGTCAATACAAAATTCTTGAAATTTCAGCAACAGCATTAAGTGTTGAGCCAAGCAGAAGTGCAGTATTTTATGCAACAGAGATAGCGCAAGATCATGGTGTAGACGTTGTTCTGGATATTGATTTCAGAGCAGATCAATGGAAAGATGTCAGATCATTTGGATTAATGGTAAGAGCTCTATTGCCAAAAGTGAAGATAGCCATCGGAACTGAGGAAGAAATATTAGCGGCAACCCTTCAAAATGCGGAACAAATCAGTATCAAACATCAACAAATTTCAGCACCAGAGATCAAAGGAAATTTAGACGCTTCTATACAAAAGATCATCAGCTCCGGACCTGAAATCCTGATTGTGAAAAGAGGGTCCAAAGGAGTCAGCATTTATTACAAAGATGGGCAACAGCAGGATGTGCCCGGCTTTCCTGTTGAAGTACTGAATGTTCTTGGTGCCGGCGATGCTTTTGCCAGTGGCTTTATCTACGGTTATTTACAGGGCTGGAGTTTATATAAAGCCTGCAGGCTTGGAAACGCCTGTGGCGCATGGGTTGTACAAAAGCCAGGATGTGCCAATGATATGCCCTATTATAAAGAAATCATGCAGTTTGCTGATTCCAGGGGTGGCTTAATGCCTAACGAGAAAGAAACATTTATGGTCCATTAACACATAATACAATGGCAACAAAAACTAAAAGGTTAACAGTAGCGCAAGCAACAATTGAATATCTACAGAATCAATTTGTAGAAAGAGATGGTATCGAGTATCCCTTTTTCGGAGGATGCTTTGGAATATTCGGACATGGCAATGTTGGAGGTATTGGCCAGGCTTTACTGCAATATCCTTCCTTTCAATATTACCAGTGCAGAAATGAGCAGGCCATGGTTCACACCGCCATTGCATATGCCAAGGTTAAAAACAGGTTAGGCGCTTTTGCATGTACAACTTCCATTGGCCCGGGAGCAACTAATATGGTTACGGGCGCAGCAACGGCAACCATCAACAGGATACCCGTTTTACTTTTGCCAGGAGATATTTTTGCAAAGCGTTCAGTTGATCCGGTACTGCAGCAGTTAGAATACCAGTATTCAAACGATATTTCTGTTAATGACTGCTTTAAACCGGTAAGCAAATACTGGGACAGGATCAACAGGCCAGAACAGTTGATTGCGGCCTTGCCAAAGGCCATGCGCATTCTCACCTCCCCTTCTGAAACGGGAGCTGTTACCTTAGCACTTCCACAGGATGTCCAGGCAGAATCCTATGATTTCCCCATCACGATGTTTCAGAAGAAAGTCTGGCAAATTCAAAGAGTTCGTCCTGACAAGTCTGCACTTCAAAAGGCTGCGGATTTGATCAGTTCTTCAAAACGACCAGTAATCATTGCAGGAGGAGGTGTCATTTACAGCGATGCCTGCAATGAATTGAAAAAGCTGGTAAACCGCACAGGAATACCAGTTGTTGAAACCTATGCCGGAAAAGGTTCTTTACGATTTGATGAATTACAAAATCTTGGTGCAGCCGGTGTTACTGGCACGCCGGGCGCTATTTCGACCTGTCAGCATGCTGATGTGGTGATTGGCATAGGCACACGTTATAGTGACTTTACTTCCATATCACAATCTGCTTTTCAAAATCCAGATGTCAGGTTTATTAATATCAACGTTTCGGAGTTTGATTCATTCAAACAGGGAGCTTTGCCTATAATCGGAGATGCAAAAGAAACCATACAGGAACTAGATCAATTATTATCTTCTTTTACCGTGCACAACCAGTATGGTTCTGATATCAGCAGGCATAACCAGGAATGGAATGAAACTGTAGATAAAATTTATAGTTTACAACATGGCGTTCCTGTTAGCCAGGGCGAAGTGGTAGGAGCAGTCAATAATTTCTCCTCTTCAAAAGATATTGTACTGTGTGCAGCAGGCAGTTTACCAGGGGATCTGCATAAACTATGGAGAACTCAGGATAGCAAAGGTTTTCATATGGAATATGGATACTCTTGCATGGGTTATGAAATAGCCGGTGGATTAGGGGCTAAAATGGCAGATCCATCCCGTGAAGTATACGTAATGGTGGGAGATGGCAGTTATTTAATGATGGCGCAAGAGATTGCCACATCCATACAAGAAGGTTATAAAATAACGATCATTCTCATTAACAATAACGGGTTTGCAAGTATCGGCGGATTATCCAGATCATTGGGATCAAATGGTTTTGGAACGCATTATAAATTCAGAAACAATACCACAGGGCATTTGGATGGTAATTACCTACCTGTTGATCTTGCAGCCAATGCTGAAAGTTTAGGAGCCATTGTTTTAAGGACTCAATCCATAGATGAATTTAAACATGCACTTGCGGAAGCTAAGCAAACAAACATCACAACAGTAATTTATATTGAAACAGACAGGGATCAACGGGTTGATGGATATAGCTGGTGGGAGGTACCAGTGGCAGAAGTATCTACCATAAAAACTGTCCAGGAAAGCTTTGAAAGATTAATCAATAATAAAAAACGGCAACGCTATCATTTATAAAACTTAAATCAAAATTGAATAATGCTGGCACTAAAAAATTACATTAACGGGAAATGGGTAGAAAGTGTTTGTTCAGAGACAACAGATGTACTTAACCCAGCTACGGCGGAAGTATTAGCAAAAGTCCCTTTTGGTCCTTCTACAGCCCGGGATATAGACGATGCGGCTCTTGCAGCACATGAAGCCTATTTGCAATGGAAAGATGTTCCTGTATTGAAGCGTATTCAACCATTGTTCAAGCTCAAGCAATTATTGGAAGAAAATCGTGAAGAACTAGCCAGAATTATTACCATGGAATGTGGCAAAACGCTGGCAGAGTCGAATGGGGAACTACAAAGATCCATTGAAAACGTAGAAGTGGCCACAGGAGCTCCTATGCAGTTACAAAGCGAATTCCTGGAAAATATCGCAAATGGTATCGATGAATATATGATCAGGCAGGCTGTAGGCGTGACTGCCTGTATTGCGCCTTTTAATTTTCCAGCCATGATCTCTTTCTGGTTTTTGCCCTATGCGATTGCATGTGGCAACAGCATGATCATAAAGCCTTCAGAAAAAGTGCCTTTGACCATGATGAAAATATTCGAGTTGATTGATCAGTTGGATCTCCCCCCCGGGCTTATCAATTTAGTACATGGAGGCAAGCATTCAGTAGATGCCATATTGGATCATCCGAAAATCAACACGATCAGTTTCGTTGGAAGCACGCAGGTAGCCAGGTATATCTATTCACGCGGGACTGCAAATGGAAAGAGGGTGCAGGCACAAGGAGGCGCGAAGAACCCGGTTGTAGTATTGCCAGATGCCGATATTGAAATGACATCGCAGATTATTACGGATAGCGTTTATGGTTGTGCGGGGCAACGTTGCCTGGCAGCTTCTGTGGTTATCACTGTAGATAATAATTCTAAAATCAAAGAGTCCTTATATGAATCAGCCAAAGCAAGAGCAGTAGGTTATGGGTTACATAAAGGAGTCGATATGGGGCCAGTCATTAGTAAAGAAAGCAAACACCGGATTGAAACCCTGATTGAGAAAGGCGTGCATGAAGGAGGATCTGTTTTATTGGACGGAAGGAAACCCAATATCAAAGATTACGAACAAGGCAACTTTATTACCCCCACGATCCTTGAAGATATCCCTGTACATGGTGAATTAATCAAAACAGAAATCTTTGGACCGGTTATGAGCCTGCTTCACATGAAAACGGTAGAAGATGCACTTGCTTTTATTAATGCCGGCACCTATGGTAATATGGCCTGCGTATTCACGAATAGTGGCTCAAGTGCCAGAAAGTTCAGAAATGAAGCAATGGCAGGAAATGTAGGCATCAACATAGGTATTGCAGCGCCCATGGCACAATTCCCTTTTAGTGGCTGGAAAGAAAGCTTTTTTGGAGACCTGCATGGCCAGGGGAAACATGCATTTGAATTTTTTACACAAACAAAAGTCGTAGTTGAACGCTGGCCAAAAGAATGGTCCAGGAAATTTTAAACTTACAACATATGAAAATAGCCAATGCACCTTGTTCCTGGGGCGTCCTTGAGTTTGAGCTGGATGGTCCTGCCCTGGGATATGAACAAGTACTCAATGAGATTGCCGAAACGGGATATAAAGGGACAGAGTTGGGCGACTGGGGCTTTATGCCAACAGAGCCCAAAGCTTTAAGAACTGAAATAGGGAAAAGAGGCCTTTGTTTATTAGGCGCCTTTGTACCAGTTTCATTATCGCAGGAAAAAGAACATGATCAAGGTATCATGGAAGCCTTAAAAGTGGCTGGTCTAATGTATGAGGCTGGTTATAAAGATGCATTTATTGTACTGGCCGATAATAATGGAACTGTCGCATACCGCACTAAAAATGCAGGCCGTATCAATGGCGAGGGCGGCCTTACCAAAGACGAAATGAACATCTTTGCTTCAGGAGTTGAAAAAATAGCAAAGGCAGTTAAGGAAAAGTATGGCATGAGGACAGTCTTTCATCATCATGCGGCAGGATATATAGAAACACCGGCTGAAATAGAAAGCCTGTTGCAGCTGACAGACCCAGACCTGGTAGGATTATGTTTCGATACGGGACATTTTCAATTTGGAGGAGGTGCAGACCCACTAGATTTCCTGAACAAGCATTGGCAACGAATCTGGCATGTACACTTTAAAGACCATTCTGACCAAGTAAAAGGTTTGTCAGCCAGGAACAATTGGGATTATTTTGAATCTGTAAAGCATGGAATTTTTTGCGAACTGGGAAAAGGAAATGTTGATTTTAAGGCTATCAAGAAATTTTTGGAGGAACAAAATTATGATGGCTGGATTGTGGTGGAACAGGATGTGTTACCAGGCATGGGTAATCCAAAGCAATGTGCAGAAAACAACAGGATGTACCTGCAAACAATAGGTTTATAACTTAATTATTCTTAAAAAAATTAGTATGAAGCAAATCAATTTAGCGCTTTTAGGAATGGGGCGTATTGGTAAAATTCATTTTAATAATATTCAACAACATTTTCCTCATGCAAAAATAGTTACTGTTGGGGACCCCCAGATCGACGAGACATCTTTTAAAAAACAATATGGTGATGTTTTCATTTCAAACGATCCAAATGAAGTAATAGAACGGGCAGATGTAGATGCGGTATTAATTTGTACACCCACAAGTTCTCATGCTGACCTGATTCAAAAAGCAATCCTTAATGGCAAGCATGTATTCTGTGAGAAACCTATGGATCTTTCCCTTGAGAAAACAGCAGCATTATCTGCAATGGCTGCAGATATGGGCATCAAATTAATGCTAGGTTTTAACCGGCGTTTTGATCCTGATTTCATGGAAGCACGCAAGGCAATTATGGAAGGGAAAATAGGAAATGTTCAAATTGTAAAGATCACGAGCAGGGACCCGGGCTTACCTCCTATCGATTATATCAAAAACTCTGGCGGATTGTTCCTGGATATGGCCATTCATGATTTCGATATGGCAAGGTATATCATGGGTAAAGAAGTGGTAGAAGTATATGCAAGAGGGTTGGTTTTGGTAGACCAGGCAGTTGGTGAAGCGGGAGATATTGATACAGCTTTAACTACGTTGATTTTTGAAGATGGCACTTATGCTGTCATTGATAACAGCCGAAAAGCTGTATATGGCTATGATCAGCGATTGGAAATATTTGGCAGTGGCGGGATGATACAGGTAGAGAATAGCCTTCACAACAGAAACATTATCTTCAACGAAAAAGGTATACACCAGGCACTGCCTCTTGACTTTTTTATGGACCGCTATACAAAGTCATATTTAAAAGAAATGGAATTGTTTATTGATGCATTGCTGAATGATACACCAATGCCTGTGGGCGGATATGATGGCTACCAGGCCACAAGGATCGCCATTGCAACCAGGAAGTCTATGGAAGAAGGCAGAAGTGTCAGGTTATCTGAAATCACTATCAAGCTCAAAACCAGCTTAAACAGCATGCAACTTAATGAACAGACATCTATTTGATATTTACAAAGAAGAAAATAAATTTTGAACGTTCAAGCTTATTGCTGAATTAAAACCATCGATAATGAATAGATTGCAAGCCGCTGATTATATAGTTTTCTTTATTTATTTTATTGTAGTCGCTGCTTATGGATATTATATCTACCATAAGAAAAAATCGGCGACCACAGATTCCAAAGACTTTTTCCTTGCTGAAGGTTCTCTTACATGGTGGGCTATCGGGGCATCTCTAATTGCTTCAAACATATCTGCCGAACATTTTATTGGAATGAGCGGATCTGGCTTTGCATTGGGCCTTGCGATTTCCACTTATGAATGGATGGCAGCAGCAACATTAATCATTGTAGCTGTATTTATTATTCCCCTTTATTTGAAGAACAGGATTTTTACAATGCCTCAATTCCTATCTAAGCGTTATAATGATAAGGTAAGTACTGTAATGGCCGTGTTCTGGTTGTTGGTTTATGTATTTATCAATCTTACTTCTATCATTTATCTAGGCTCCCTGGCCATATCTTCCATTTCAGGTATTTCATTTGAATGGTGTATCGTTGGATTAAGCCTGTTTTCCCTAATTGTTACATTAGGAGGCATGAAAGTGATAGGGTATACAGATGTAATCCAGGTATTGGTTTTATTAATTGGCGGGCTGATCACGACTTACCTTGCTCTTTCCTTATTATCAGAACAATTTGGATATGGTAAAGACATCATGAAGGGCCTTTCTATATTGAGAAAAGAAGCGCCGACACATTTTCATATGATATTTGACTCTACCAATCCACACTATAAAGAGCTGCCAGGGATGTCTGTTCTGATCGGAGGCATGCTGATCAACAACCTAGCCTATTGGGGATGTAACCAATATATTGTCCAACGCACTTTAGGAGCCGATCTGGTTACGGCTCGAAAGGGGATACTATTTGCAGCTTTTTTAAAGCTATTGATACCAGTCATTGCAGTATTGCCTGGCATCACCATGTATGTTTTGCATAAAAATGGCTTATTCCAACACGAAATGCTTGATGGATCAGGCATCATTAAACCAGACCATGCTTACCCAACGCTCATGAACCTGTTGCCAGCCGGGTTAAAAGGCATTGCCTTTGCTGCACTCACAGCCGCGATTGTAGCTTCATTGGCTGGTAAAGCGAATAGTATTTCAACAATTTTTTCTTTGGATATCTATCATAAGTATTTTGATAAAAATGCCTCGGAAAAGAAGTTGGTTATAGTGGGCAGAGGCGCTGTTATTGTAGCGTTGCTGGTAGCAGCCCTGGTAACTCCTGCTTTAAAATCTTTAGACCAGGCCTATCAATTTATACAAGAATATGTGGGATTTATTTCTCCAGGCGTGCTGGCAATATTCCTTCTAGGACTGTATTGGAAAAAGACTACAGCCAATGCAGCCATGGCCGGAGCCTTGCTTACCATTCCAATCTCAACAATATTGAAGTTTTTACCTGCGTGGACCAATGGTGTTTTCCCTGACTATCCTTTTCTAGACAGGATGACAATTACTTTTGTATTATTGGTAGTGATCATGGTTATCATGAGCCTATGGCACACAGAAAATAAACAGGAAAGAAGCATTATTCAAATTGATCAGACCTGGTTCAGAGTAAATCCGGGCTTTATATATGCCTCCATATTAATATGCGGCATACTTACTGCATTATACACCGTGTTTTGGTAGTTATTTTGTTATAAATAAATATAATGCGATATTATTTTGTTCTTAAGGCAGAAAAATTACCTGATGTAGCGTTCCTTGAAAACATACAATTGTTTAAATATATTAGTTTTGCTTGTATTTTTAAAAGCCAGGAAATAACGATTTATTCAATTTAGATATGAAAAAGGTTTCTATTAAAGACATTGCGAAAGAAGCGGGAGTATCTTTTTCAACTGTATCAATCGTTTTAAACGGACAGGGCAAGGAACGCAAGATCAGCGATAAGATGATCACAGAAATTTTTAAAGTGGCAGATCAATTGAACTACCGTCCGAATCAATTTGCTAAAAGCTTACGTACAGGCAAAACCTTTACATTAGGATTGATCGTAGATGATATATCGAACTATTTCTTCGGACACCTGGCGAAATTTGTAGAAGAGGAAGCAGATAAGTTTGGGTATACGGTTATGTTTTGCAACAGTGAAAATAATGAGGGCAAGGCAAGAAACGTTTTAGGTACACTACTGGATAAGCAAATGGATGGATATATTATCGCCCCCACATCTGGTATGGTCAACGAAATAGAAAACTTAGTTCGGGAAAAGAAACCAATTGTTTTAATAGACCGTTATTTCCAAAATGTACCGAGTAGTTATGTAACGATCGATAACTACAAAGGAGCTTATGATAGCGTTGACTATTTGATCAGGCAGGGGTATCAAAAAATTGCTCTTGTAACGAATGAGACAGATCAAATACAAATCCTTGATCGTGTTGAAGGGTATAAAGCTGCTTTAAGAAAACATAAGATATCTTTTTTACCAGAGTTGGTAAAAAAGATATCTTTCAAAAATACGGAGCAAAAAACGATCAAGGAACTGGAAACATTCATAAAAGCACAGCCAGCTATAGATGCTATTTTGTTTACATCCAATAACCTGGGAATTCCAGGACTTCAAAGTCTCAGGAATTTAAATATTAAAATCGCAACTGATATTGGCGTGATCTGTTTTGATGATCATGATCTTTTTCGTTTAGCATTTCCTGGGATCACAGTAGTATCACAACCTATCAAAACTATTAGTAAAAAGGTTGTCAAACTTCTTTTGGACCAGATCGACGGTAATGTTTCAAAGGATCATCAAATTGTTTTACCTCCCAACCTTATCATCCGGGATTCCACTCCTTTGCGTTCTTGAATTATTACCACTTCCTAGATTGAATTCAAATTAAAAAACTTAACAAACCAGATCATAAACAATTGTTTCCAAAAACGGAAGTTTTAAAGTAAAGGCTTTCTCATACAGGAACCTTCCGTTGTCACGAATCATCGAGGATGGATCACCTCAATGATTCGTTACCATTAGTTTAGTAGACGCCTGTTCGTTCCCCTGCCTTACAAAAATTACATAAACTCCGGCAGGTAAATCCTGAACAGAAAAATCAACCTGACCTGTACTTACATTTCTAACCGAAAATGTTTTATAAACGCCTCCCGTTGTATTTGCTATTTTGATCTCAACCGGCGCGTGGGAAAATCCCTGTAAAGTCAATTTAGCCAGTCCGGAAGCCGGATTAGGAGCAATAAAAGCTTTAAAGCCTGTAGTTAGGGCTGTTTCTGAATGATCCTGAGCCTGTATCGATGTAAGGTTTGCATTGGAAGTCACATCTGACCATACCAGGTGGTCGATGTTTGCTCCGCTTGAACCGATTGCTGTCAATCTTACTTTATTAACTCCATCCATTAAGTTTGCCGTTATATTCACTGTTGACCAATTGTTCCATGCGCCTGTAGGAGGAAATGCCAATGCAGAAGCAATGACCTTGCGATTTACTTCTAATTTTAATGCTCGATTACCAGTTGAACCATTAGCATAACGGAATTGCAATGAAACAGCGCCTGCACCAGGTTTATTTACAGTCCATTCAATATAGTCCCCGGAGTTATTGATATAATCACCAAAACCTGTTCCCGTATAACCTGGATGGTTAGACGCAACCACCACTTTATTCAGAAAGGCATTTTCAGCTTCCAGCGTGTTTGGCGAGAGTATGGTTAAATTGACACAGTATTGTGCGGCAGTATAACTGGCGCCGTTTTCTGTGCCTGTTGCCGTAATGGTGCCCCGGTACGTACCGGGAGCCAATCCCTCTGTATTGACTGCTGCTTCCATATCTACTGCATTTTGTATGGCTGTCCCTGTAGCATTTTTTGTCACCGCCAACCAGTTTGCATCAGACGATGTTGTATATTCTTTACTGCCATCAATGGTAAAAAGCAAGGCTTTTGTTTTTACCAAACTTCCTGTAGGCAGCTGCAGATTCTCACATTCCGGAAGAAAACCCAACTTATAAACAGGAGTTCGAGACAACGTTCTTGAATAAGTAACTTTACTGGGATTATTGTAGCGAGGCTGGCCACCATGAGAGATGACGAATGTGTTATCAATTACTTTTGCTGATAAAGTTTCAAACACTTTGGGAAGGGTTAAACTCGTGTCATCTTTCCAGGCCCCGACACCATTGTTTGCAGCGGGATTAAAAATAGTGACTTTGTTCGTACTTGCTCCATTTGTTGCCTGACCACCTACGACATATATTTTTCCATCAATTGCGAATGTACTGCCTTCAGTATGAGAACGAGGCGTAGGTAATGATGGCAACGCAGTCCAGGTATTCGTTACGGGATTGTAAACATGCGAATACTGCTTGTCCTGGCCGCCCCCGCAATCATGTCCAAATTGTCCTCCTATTGCATAAATTTTGCCTCCAAGTACAACCGTACTTAAATGATTTCTTTTGACGGGCATCGGCGCAGACTCATTTTTCCAAGGAGCAGGCTGCGATGGATTAGCCGACCAGTCGTCTACATTCAGGGTCAGATGATATTTCTGTTGATCCCCTGTTCCTAATGTAGCATCGTTACAGGCCGTAATGATGAATCCGCCAAAGATATGAAGCGTTCTGCCTAAAAATGCAGCCCCTCCTGCAGCCCAAAGTATTGGGTTGCCGGTAGCTGGATCGATTAATTGCGGGCCAGGAGACCAGGAATTAGCAGTGATGTTATAAATCCAAATTTCGCTGGTAAGAGGTCCGGGATGTTTTCCTACACGACCACCGATATGCCAGACATTGTCATCGATCAGTGCTGCTGCGGCGTGCGTGACTGCTTTACCAGGCGGCACAGAATCGAGCAAAGTCCAGGTATTTGATAACGGATCAAATACTTCAGCGCTGGGCTCCACAATACTTTGCGCAGAATCACGGAAGCCGAAAAAAGCATATACCTTACCGTTGTAAACAACCGAAGTAACTTCCGATCGTGGTTTCCATCCATTAGGCTGGCTTTGCCATTGGGCAAAGGAAGGTGCTGAAACCAGGATTAAAGAAATGAAAACATAAAGGTGGTTTGATGGCTTTTTAGGAGTAAAGGGGTTTTTCATACAAACGCACTTAATCTGTTAGATAAAATCCAGCTTACTGCATGGTACCACCATTTTTCTCCTCTTCTTTGATCAGGAAGAAGTACAATGATGGCATATAACGAGCAAGTATCTAAGTTATCTTATAATGGCACTAACCCTACAGAAGTCAATTAACAGGAGTTTCAATAACAAACTTTGCACCTATTTTAGCGTTTATGCCTTATGTTTTGAATGCCAGCATTTTATTAATTTTATTTAAATCATTTGCAGTGTTTATTGTTGTGCTTCCCCTGTATAAAAAAATTCTCAGTTTGCATTCAGCAGTATCCTAATAGCGAATAGTAAAGCAGAGGTTTTTTTACGGGATATAAATAGTATTTTCGACACCACACTCTTAATTATGCAATCAAGTACCTTAGATAATAAACCATCTTCTACCCTTGAGTTTTTATCTGGCGGTGGCGAAATGGGTGAGCGAATCAGAAATTTCGATTGGTCAACAACACCTTTAGGTGCTTTTGAAAACTGGCCACAAAGTCTGCGTACCTGTATCCGCATCATGCTCACCTCCAGGCAGCCCATCTGGATCGGATGGGGGAAAGAACTCATCAAATTCTATAATGACCCTTACCAGGCTATTGTCGGGGGCAAGCATCCATGGGCACTAGGCAAGCCGGCATCTGCGGTGTGGAAAGAAATCTGGAAGAACATAGAGCCCATGCTCAGGCAGGTGATGGAAAAAGATGAAGGTACCTATGTTGAGTCACAACTACTCATCATGGAGCGTAATGGCTACCCGGAAGAGACATACTATACATTTTCCTATACACCTATTCCTGGCGACGATGGAAAAACCGAAGGGATGTTTTGTGCCAATACTGATGATACTGATAAAATCATCAGCGAACGGCAACTCAAAACACTAACGCAACTGGGTAAACGACTTGCCAATTGCCATTGCAACCAAGAGGTGATTGAAAACACCATAGATACTTTGCAGGAGAACCCGCAGGATTTTCCATTTGCCTTGTTCCATACCATCAAAGATGGTAAGGCCATCCTGGAACGTTTCACTACCATAGGTAATCACCAAAATGTATTTTTAAAAGAAACGCTCTTAGACTCTGATGATCCTATTGCCATAGCAATCAACCGGGCTTTAACTACCAGGGAGTTACATGTATTTGAATACCCGGAAAAAATATTGAAGCATCTTCCTACTGGTGCATGGCAAGTACCCCCCAAACATGGCATTGTCATACCCATTATCCAAACCGGGAAGAATGTCCCTTATGGCATCCTCGTTGTGGGCATCAATCCATACCGGTTACTGGAAGAAAAATACACCAGCCTTTTTTCTTTAGTAGGTGACCAGGTGGCGACTGCATTTGCTGATGTGCACGTATTGGAAGAAGAGCGCAAGCGTGCGGAAGCCCTGGCCGAGATCGATAAAGCTAAAACCACGTTCTTTTCCAACATCAGCCATGAATTCAGAACACCTTTAACCTTATTGCTGGGTCCCATTGAAGAAGCGCTTAATGATCTTAATACAATTGAAGAAAACAAAAGGCGTATGGACATTGCCTACCGCAATGCCCTGCGCATGCAGCGACTGGTCAATACCCTGCTAGAGTTTTCCCGTATTGAAGCAGGAAGAATTGAAGGGTGGTTTACCAAAGTAGACATTTGTTCCTTAACGCAGGAACTTGCCAGTACCTTCCGGTCGGCTATTGAAAAAGCAGGTTTGCAGCTTCAATTTCATTGTGAGGACATCAAGTCGGAAGTATATGTTGACGTGGACATGTGGGAGAAAATTGTACTCAATCTTATTTCCAATGCCTTCAAGTACAGTAAAGAAGGATCGATCACTGTATCTGTAAAGGAAGAAAGTAGCATGGTGCAGTTTTCAGTTGCAGATACGGGCGTTGGCATTCCACACGACCACCTGGAAAAGATCTTTGACCGTTTTCACCGCATAGAAAACATACAAGGAAGAAGCCAGGAAGGATCCGGAATCGGGCTAGCGATGGTTAAAGAGCTGGTACGGTTGCACCAAGGTTCTATTGAAGTGGAAAGCCAAGTTGGAAGAGGTTCAACTTTCACGGTTTCTATCCCGGTTGGGAAAGATCACCTGCCTGAAAATAAAATAGTAACAGATTCCTCTATATCAGTAACCGCCCGTCATGCGGATGCTTATGTGCAAGAAGCCATGAAGTGGATTCCCTCACCGGAAGAAGACGAACAAGAAGAAAGTGTAGCAGATGCTTCAAAGGAGCCTACTCCGCTCAACACCCCTACTGACAAGAAGTATAAAGTACTGGTTGTGGATGATAACAGCGATATGAGGGAATATGTGGAGCGGTTGCTGTCCGTCCAGTTTGAGGTAATAACGGCAGCAGATGGAGCAGATGCCTACCGAAAAGTCCTGCATTTCAACCCGGATCTTTTGCTTTCTGATGTGATGATGCCAAAGCTGGATGGATTTGGCTTGTTAGAAAAAGTGCGCCAACACCCCGACAGGAAAATGCTGCCGGTCATTTTATTGTCCGCAAGAGCCGGTGAAGAAGCCAAGGTGGAAGGGTTAGAGGCGGGGGCCGATGATTACCTGATAAAGCCATTTTCGGCCAAAGAACTGATTGCCAGGGTAGATGCCAATATTAAAATTTCCAAGAGCCGGATTGCCGCTGCCAAAAACCTGCAAAACATCATTCGCCATTCCCCGGTAGCTACAGCGCTTTTGCAAGGCCCTTCTTGCATTATTGAAATAGCCAACGAAATGGCACTGGAGATCTGGGGTAGAACCAATGAAGAGGTTATAGGTAAGCCCCTTATGCAGGCTCTACCAGAAATAGAGGCACAAGGTTTTGGTAAATTACTAGCAGAGGTTTATACAACAGGCAAAACATTCAGGGCCAATGAGACGACAGTGGAACTGATCCGCTTCGGACAGCCGCAGACAGTGTACGTAAACTTTATTTTTGAACCCTTGCGCAATGACGACAGTGAGATCACTTCCATTATCGCAGTAGGTATCGATGTTACCGAGCAGGTCATCAGCCGGAGAATAACAGAACAAAGTGAAAAAGAACTCAACGAGCTGGCAAATGCCGTTCCCCAGTTGGTATGGGCGGCCAACCAAGCCGGCCAAATTACCTATTTTAATGACCGGGTAGCTGAATATGGCGGGGCAAATAAAAACGAAGACGGCACCTGGACATGGGAAGGACTTGTTCACCCTGATGATTTAATTGCTACAGCAAATACATGGAAGCAGGCGTTGGAACAAGGTACTGCATATCAGGCGGAGCAACGGATCCAAATGAAGGATGGAACTTTCCGGTGGCATTTGAGCCGTGCTTTCCCCTTTAAAGACAAATACGGAAACATTCTTAAATGGTTTGGCAGTGCAACAGATATTCACGTGTCCAAGGAACATTCCACCATACTGGAAGAGGAAGTTAGAAAGCGGACTGCAGAATTGCATGAACTGAACCATTCTTTACAACGCTCCAACGATGAATTGCAGCAATTTGCGCACGTAACCAGCCATGATTTAAAAGAGCCACTGCGCAAGATCAAAACCTTTAATAGCCGCCTGGCTGAAGATCCAGATAATACTTTAACAGAAAAGTCGAGGAAATTCATTCAAAAAATTGACTCTGCTTCTGACAGGATGTTTGCCATGATCGAGGGCGTTTTAAACTATTCGGTTCTCAATGCCAGCGAACAAAAGATTGAAGCGGTTCAGCTTGATGGCATTCTCCAAAATATTGAGTCTGATCTGGAGTTGCTGATCACGCAGAAACAGGCAGTTCTTCATTATACGGGTCTCCCCATCATAGAAGGATCAGCCGTGTTGTTGTATCAGTTGTTTTATAACCTGATCAATAATTCATTGAAATTTTCCAAGCCTGATGTACCTCCTGTGATCCATATTTTTGTCGATTGGGGTTCTCACCATGAAAGTGGATGGGCAGTTATTAAGGTGCAGGATAATGGAATCGGCTTTAACCAGCGTTATGCCGAAAGAATATTTGAAAGTTTTACACGTCTTAACTCAAAGGACCAGTTTGAAGGTACAGGTTTAGGATTATCTTTATGTAAAAGGATTGTAGAACGACATGGTGGTTCCATAGAAGCCACCGGCAAACTGGGTGAAGGAGCGATCTTTACCATTCGTCTCCCGATCATCCAAAACCGAACAAGCATTTAAACTATGAAGAGAGTTGTTTTAATAGATGATGACAGGGATGATGCAGAGGTATTTCAAGAAGCATTGGAAGAGGTAGGCAATCATTTTGTTTTTCAATACTTTGAAAATGGAGAAAGTGCTTTAGCCGAATGGTCAAAGGAAGAAAAGCTTTTGCCAGATATTATTTTCCTTGATCTTAACCTGCCCCAAATCAGTGGCTGGGAAATTCTACAGCATGTAAGGCAGACCCATGACCTGGCTTCCATCCCGGTGGTCATGTATACCACATCGTCCCTGAAAAGTGAGTTGGAAATGTCACTTGACCAAGGTGCCAATTTCTTTATTACCAAGCCAACCAATTACAATGAGCTCAAACGTTTGCTCGCAGAAGTGCTCGGTAAAGTATTGATGTAGTAAAAAAAGCACCTCATTTCTGAAGTGCTCTATTCTTAGATGTCTTTATAAAGACGTTGGCTTAATACCTGTTCTTATTAAAACCGCCACCTTTGTAACCACCACCGTTATTGCTACGGAAAGGATTGTTACTACGAGCAGGCCTGTCTTCTTTAGGTTTAGCTTCCATTACTTTAATGGTTCTGCCATCAACAGTTGCGCTATCCAGTTCAGCAATTGCTTTTTTAGCAGCTGCATCATCAGACATCTCCACAAATCCAAAACCTCTGGATCTTCCTGTTTCCCTGTCACTGATCACTTTAGCTGATGCTACTTCTCCATAAGGAGTAAAAAATTCTCTTAAGTCTTCATCCTGTACGTTGAAGCTTAAGTTTGATACATAAATGTTCATGCTTGATTATTGATAATTTTTTTAACAGATCTGAGAAAGGCAAGGAGTAAGAAACTAACTAAGATGCAGGTGAAGCAGAATAATTAACGATTACTAATGCAAAGCTCAAATTAACGTGGCGAAGATAGCATTTAATTTGAATTCATCTGCCAATTATTTCATAAGAAATCCTTATTTTATCAATTTGAATGCACCAGACCAGGCAATCAGTCCCCAATTATCCCTCAGAACATTATTTTTCCAGCTTTAATTGTTCAAAAAACACATCTTCAGCAGCTTCCCTTATTTCTCCTGGTTTCAGATCACCCAACGACAGGTCTTCAATCGATACGCGGATCAGGCGCATACAACGATGCCTTACAGCCGCTACCATCTTACGAACCTGGCGATACCTGCCCTCGGTAAGTGTTATCAACAGCCAGGTGCTTGTAATATAAGCTGGAAAGTTACGGGGAGAAGGAAAAATATCCCCCGGCGGCTCCACGATCTGAACCTCGCAGGGAGGTGTTGTGTATTCACCTCCTCCTTTTATCCTGATCGTTACACCCGTGCGTAACTGATGCAGGGCTTCCGCATCCATCTTATGTCTCACCTGGACCAAATAGGTGCGCTTGTGGGGCACCTCACTCTGAAACAGAAGGGCTGTTACCTTTTTGTTCGTCGTCAACAGTAACAAACCTTCAGAATGTTTATCCAGCCTGCCAATAGCATGAGTACCTTCAGGAAAATCAAAGGCAAGATCACCTAATAAATCACCCGGATAGGGACTAATGAACTGTGATTCCATACCATAAGGTTTGTTCACAATAAAATAGCGGAGTGGACCTGGATTCATGAAAACAAGATAGGGCAATTTGCCTGAATAACCACTCATTTACCAGTCGTTGCACAATAGCATCATCTTCACCTCTCTCCAACGCACCTGTTATTCAGATTTATTAGTCCGGCATTTATATGGGAGCCGCCAATGTCTCGGACTTCTTCATTAGACTGGCAATCGAGTCTTAATAGGATTAGAATAGGAAGCAGGAAAGGGTACCCCCTCTCCTGTTTCTTTGATTGAGGCACATTAACCCCAGACTTCAATATTATTGTTTTATCACTTTTTCTCCTGTCATGTATTCCCCATTTTTCACCTGGACGTAATAAATGCCTGCAGATAATCCTTTAATTGAAATAACCTGGGTGTTACTTGTCAGGCGTCGCTTTATCACAAGTGCACCACTTGCATTATACACCTGGATGATAGCACCTACTTCCAACTTGTTGACTCGTATGTTCAGGTTGTCTGTTGCCGGATTGGGATAAAGCGTCACCTTGTTAGTAGCGATGTCCTCTGGAGCCATATCCACTTTCAGGCTGATTGAAGAAGCAGAAGCACAACTACCCAATTTGCAGCCATGCTCCAGATGATCCTGAACATCTGAAGATGCAACACAGATGGTTTTTCCATTATGACAGATCATGACCTTGTCACTGTTCCTGCCACAGGTTACATCCAGGATGTTGATCGAAATAGAAGCAGTGGCTGTGCACCCCTTAATATCCACAATGTTTACTTTATAAGTCCCTGCTTTGCTTACTGGTATAGACTGACTCGTTTCTCCAGTGGTCCATTGATACGTATATGGAACTGTGCCTCCGGATGGTTTTGCAGTAACGGTAAGGGAAGAGGGACCATAGCCAATATACAATGTATTTTTTTCATCAACAGACGAATTCATAGCATAGACATCCGGAATGGCTACTGTTAATTGAACAGGATTAGCATCATCACAATCTGTATTTAGAATAGAATAACCTACAGGAGCTACTGGTTCCGCTAACAACTTTGGCTCCTTGCCAAGACCGTCACCATCTGCATCTACATAATACAGTTTGTATACGGTTAATGTTTGTGTCTTTGGTGTTGCAGGAGCAAAGGTATCATCACCTTCCTGCATCGCAGTAATCATAGCAGTACCAGCTTCTATAATATGAACTTTACCATTAACAATTGTTGCTACATTTTGATTTGAACTGATATAGGTTATTGGTAATTGTGATGAGGCTGTCGCCTGAGGATCAAAATCACTATCACCTGCAATTTTATCAGCTATGGCATTAAAGGTTATGATTTGATCATGTTTCAAGATTGTTAAAGCAACATCATTTCCTGTTCCTCCTTTATATGTAATTGTAAAAGAATTCACTCCTAATGAAATAACACTTCCTTCTTCAAGACCTTGAAAAGTACCACTTACTGGTTTGTTACCGGAGTTGTCGATGATCAAATGGCTCTCAGCACTCAGTAAGGAATTATTACCCAGATCTGTAAGAGAAAGCTTCGCGTTATTCAGGGTAACACCATTTGCAACGATTTTGTCAAAAGCTTTTAGATCACTGTTCAATTCAAGGGCATAAGTTGCATCGGAATTTAAAAATATAGAGCCTGTGGTGGTAAATGTACCTACAGAATTACCGGGAGCAATTGCTGCTCCTGTGCCAGAACCTGTACCAACAGTTATAGCGGCAGAACTGCTGCCTGAGCCACTAAAAATACCGGCATTCACCAACAGGGCACTGCGAGTGGAACCGTTCACGATAAGCGTTCCTCCATTTACATTCGTTACTCCTTGATACAGGTTGTTGCCGCTTAATATAAGCTTGCCTTTATTGACAGTTACGGCACTTGAATTAGGACCGGTAATGGTTGAAGTAACACCGGAACCACTAATAAAATTACCATTGCAAATAGGGCCTGAAATCACCTGGGTCCCTGTTCCAATTTTAATCAGGTCAACCCTGCCCAGATCTACAAAAAAGCTATGATTTGAAGTATCCAGTGGGCCGCGGCCAATAGTTCCGGCAAAATTCCCATCCTGGTCATCAGCTCCAATCACCAAAGTAGCGGGTCTTGCTGTCATGCTTGTTTTCGAAATGATATAAGCATCATCAGTTCCGTCTAAAGCACCAATGGTTTGTTTCACTGCTGCATTACCGGAACCTGTAAAAATCAGGACGGCCGTACCTTCTGAACCAAGGATCAAACGTTGCTTCTTCGGCAATAACACATCGTCTGCATCGGATGTATTGCCTGTTGTATTGTGTAGTTCAATATTGCCTTGTGCCACATTCAAAGGTCCGCTAAATTCGTCCCAATTCATGGCTGCCTGAATGCGTAAGCCTGCAAATGACCCTGAATTCCCATATATTGGCGTTTTCACCTTAAGCCCCTGTATTCCAGCTACTTTTAGAGGAATCCTTGAATTGTTGTTGGCACTTCCCATGAAAAGCTTACGGGCTCCACTATTGATCAATGTCATATCAATGGAAGGCATTCCCGAAAGTGTAGCAAAAGTTAATTTACCATCGTTTAATCCGCTTGCCAGTGTCAATTCCGATGTTCCACCTGCCGCATAACTTAATGTTCCGATCGTGATGTTATCTTCAAGCGTTACGCCTGGAATATTCGCAAAGGAGATACCACCAAATGTAGCAGTTGCATTATTACCACTTGGCAGCACACCCCCACTCCAGTTGGTTGGAACAAGCCATTTTTGAAAACGTTGTGCCGACCCGTTCGTAATTGTATTTGTAGCATTGATTGCAGTACCACCGGGCTTCAAGGCCAGCTGGAAAGTATTTTCAGAAGCAGCTACTACAGTATAAACAGTATTGGCAGTAAATCCGCCTGGTACAGTACCTGTTAATTTCACATGTTCACCCGCTACCAGAGTTTGGCCTGGCCATAATAAATCAGGACTGCCACCGGTAGAAGATATTGTACTGGTAGTAATTCCTGATGGTATACGCTCTCCCGTGCCGTTTGCTATGGTGGTGGTAGGTGTAATGGGACTACCACCTGCAGTAGCGGAAAGTCTAAAGGTGCTCCCACTTGCAAACACAACATAATATGTGGTATTGGGTGTAAAACCGCCTGGAACTATATTGGTTAATTTAATTAGATTACCAATTGCAAAAGTCTGTCCCAGCCAGGTCAGTGTCGGGTTGCCACTGGTAGAGGTTATAGCTGTAGTTATCGTTCCATTTGCATTGCTCCAAGTTCCGTCATTTGTACCGGGAACTTTGTTTACCGTTAAAATTTGCTGCGCAACGGGTGCTGCATAATATGTGTCATTCCCTATTTGTTGCGCATAAATAACAGTTGTCCCTGGTTTTAAAATATGAATGGTACCATCAGCATTTACTGAAGCCACATTAGGATCTAGAACAGAATAAAAAACCGGTAGGCCCGAAGAGGCTGTAGCTCCCGGATCAAAATCAGGCGCATTATACTCTTTGGTACTTATTGCAGGAAAGGCGATTGTTTGGTTACCAGGTTTTGCAGACTCACCCAGTGAAAAAGTTAACGATCCATAACCTAGCTGATCGTACCCGCCACTATTGGGACCATAGTTACCACCTCCACCTTCAGGTCGCACCCGTTGTGCGTACAGGCTGATATAAGGAGCATTTAAACCTTTTCTATTTACATAATGGTTATAAACTATTTCCCATGCCGGACGAACATTACCTCGACCATCAGGAGATACCACTGTCTGAATAACACCAATACAGTTGGAATAAGTAGTAAAAGGTACGTCGTATCCAAGATTATACCTCGCAATATATTCATACGCCTTCAGCAAACGGTTGTTGTCATACCCATAGAAATCATCACCTTGATTCCAGGCCATTTCACAAAAGGACGCGGACAGTGCTACGCAAAGCATGGCATGTCCCTGGTCACGACCGCTTTCCTGAAATTGCCCGAGTTCCCCATACAGATATGGCACCATGTTTTTTATAGATCCGTTACCAGCTCCATTTTTAAAATAATCTACTGCTTCGTTATAGATGTCCCTCCTATCGCATAGCACACCTATGCTGATCATTGAGGACATATTGGCAAGATCCCAGTTCGCATAGTAATTGCTGATGCAAGCTCCATTATGGGTTTCAAGGAAGTTTTTATTCATAGGGTAAAAAACTGTCAACATCATATTTTTAAAGCGATCAAAGTCTGCAGGTACCCATCCACTATATGTCCGCATGATCTCTGCTGCATTAGCAAACTGATAGCCATAAATTCCAGCTGCCAGAAATTTATCAGAAGTTCCGCTGATGGCTGTTAATGATGCAGACCAAGCATTCATAATTGAAATAGATTTTTCTGCATAAGCTTCATCCCCTGAAATTTTCCAACGCAGCGCTGTTGCATATGCTGAAGCAACGTCCCTGAAAAGCGATGCATAATTTTCTGGGTTCGTCCCGTCAAATCCTCTATAAATAACACTTGGAACAGGGTTAGCATAGGCGCGGGTAAGAGAAGAATGTGAATTGGCAACCAGGATATCGTAACTCGATTTCCATGGTTCCTCACCTGCGGCAACCTTTTCTTTCATACGATCCAGGTCCGATTGTTTGTGGAGTAAGCCGGGATGGACAAAAGATTGAGCTGTTACGGTTTGTCCTGCAAAAAAGACAAAACATAACAATAGCAATAAGAAGTTACCGATATTTTTTTTCCTCCTACCAGTAAATGATTTCTGCTGTCTAAAGCATTTACTGTGAACAAAGAGCGCCCACGAAAGCGGCAAGGTCGTTTTTACGTTCATGTTAATTTTATTGGGGGTTATTGAAGAACATTTTTATACCAGTGTAAGGCTTGAAAAAAAAGGATTGCAACAAATATGTTTAGAAGTGGAGGTTCTACATAACAATCCAACCTTAGAGTCTATCCATTTGTCAGGATTTGCCACAAAGGATTGACCTATTTATTTGAAGGTTTGCCCATCTTTGCTATAGGTAAAGCGGCAGAGTCATCGGGGTCAGAAGAACAATTTACTCCGCTGCTTGTACTCTTACACGATCAAACATGATAGTTGTTGAATTGGGCATACCTGAAGCAACCAAAAGGCCGACAAACAGTGTTTTCTTTACAGGCACGACAACGCTTCCCAGCTCTGTCCAACTTTTACCATCAATTGAAGAAAAGCCTGTGAAGGTGTCGCCTTTTCTTTGTAAACGCAGCCAGCAATAGCCTGTAAACCTCCCATAAGTTACTGAGGGCTCAGAAAGGCCAGTACCAGAACTTTTTACTGCCGTTTGTTCGCGAGCCTTTCCACGGGCCAAAAGCCTTACATGCCATTTGGGCGCTTCAGTTTGCCCTGTCTTTCCAGGATATAGTAACAGCGATACATGGGGCGCATCTGCAGTAAGTCTTTCGCGCATCATAACACCCATCCTTGAGAATTGAGAGCTTGGTTGCGGTACGAATCTGACCGTTATTTCACCACTTCCAGTCACGGGCTTATAAGCATAATGAAACGCATCAATGCTGCTATCAATGCCCATACCGCTACCTTCGATTGTAAAAAGTTGCCCATCATATTTGGTAAAGCCAGGAACATTTACAATTCCTATGTCCTGTTGCTTCCATAAATTGGGCAAACCGGCAGCAATACCCGTTTCCATAGCATTTTTACTTTCACCATTTGCATTGGATGCGGAGACTGTATAATAGTAAAGCATCCCTGCTTTTACATCTTTATCCGTGTATTTTGCTGCTTCCACATTCTTTGCAATGACTGTATATGGACCACTGCTTTTGGCAGCCCTTTTCACTGTGTAACTTGTTGCCCCTATTGAAGCAATCCAAGTCAGGGTGTTTTCTTTAGAAGATCCCACAGCAATCAAACCACCAGGTGCAGCAGGCACCATAGCAGGTAATGCACCAGTTCTTTCAGTAGGTATTGTAAAAAACAAGGTTCCATAGCCCGGATGGTCAGCGCCTGGTTTTCCAGGTCCTTCTGGACGGATTTTCTCCGCAGCCTGCCTGGTGAAAGGAGCCTGTATCCCTATACGGTTTACATAGTGATTGAATACCTGTTCGTATACTGCACGCAAAGGGCCGCGGTCCTGGCGGGCAATATTTATATGGAAGTATTTACCTGTTCTGTCCAGGGATTCTGTAAAAGGCACTTCATCACCCAGGTTGAATTTGGCTACGTATTCGAAACCTTTCAACAGACGATTGTTGTGGTACGCATACAAGTCTAATCCCTGCTTCCAAGCGATCTCTGAACATTCTGCCAGCATGCCGATCCCCAGTTGCGTATGCCCCTGGTCACGACCGCTTTCCTGTATTTGTCCCTCATCGTTGATGATGTAATGGGTCAGGCTGCCATTTCCATGTCCTGCAACATAGTAGCGCAGCGCCTTCTCAAATAATTGACGGTCGTTACAGAACACACCAATGGCCATGACGGTTTTCATAGCAGCCGCATCCCAGTTGCCATTGGCAAAAGGGGCAAAATCCTTGATCACCGGATAAATCACCTCCCTGAAATGCTTTTCACTTTGTTGGATGTCGGTTTCAGCCCAACCTGAGTTTGTATAGCGGAGGATCTCAGCCGCATTGACCATTTTAAAAGGACCAAGGCCCGCCATCAGTACAGCATCACGGCCGGTAATGGATTTTAAAGTTTTGGACCAGGCATTGACGATTTCAATGGCTTTATCCGCATATCGCCTGTCACCGGTGATTGCCCACATCACTGCGTTTTGATGGGCGGCATTGGCGTCACTGTCATATGTTCCCTGCCCGACGGTGGGATTGCGGCCCACTATTTCCAAGGGCCCCTGCATTTGATAAGTGTATTGCGATGCTGGATTTTGAATAAATACCTGATAACCTGAAAAAACAGGTTCTTCCCTGTTAGCTACGGCTTTCCGCATCCGTTCCAGGTCTTCACGGCTGTGCAAGATACCAGGGTGTGCGAAAGACTGGGCGCCAGCTCTGCTCACACCATTCTCCTTTCCATTGGTAAATACGACCCCTTGCGTGAATGCCCCGATTTTTATATTAGCTTCATCTTCATCCTTTACCAGTTTGCCGTTGATGCTCAGTTCTTCAATGGTGATATTTTGAATGCCATGCCCTGCATCTAAACCTTGAATGAGAGAAGGGTTCAGGTTTATCCCTTTATAGTTGATATTCCTGAAGGTGATGTTCCTAATGCCTCTGCCCGGACCAGTATTGTACTTGGCATTGTTCACTACGCGCAGGTTTAGGAGTTGTCCTTCCTGGAAATCTTCAATACGGATATCTTCAAAAGAGATGTTCTGCACCAGGTTCAGGTCGCCATCACTAATTGCCATGCAGCCCTGGTAATCCGGATCATCTTCATCCTGCTCCAGGATGTCAATATTTTTGAATGAAAGGTTTTCAATGACTTCTCCTTCCTTTTCAGTATTGCCGTGAAGTCCAATGTTGATGGGATGGGCAATGTCGGCCCAAAGCGTAGAATTGGTGACACTATAGTTACGGACATCGCCATAATAATCCCAGCGGTGACCATAAATGGCAATACAATCATCTGAGTTGCGCATGAACACATCATCAATGGTCACATCGCTACAACTCATCAGGTCTATGCCATCACTCCAGCCATTAGAACTGAATGATTTGATGTTGCGGATGGTCAGTTTGTTAGCCCCTCCGCCATAAACAGTGTAGTGCTTTGGATTCACTATAATGATCCCTTCAATCGAAACATTGGTGGAATGCCTAACCTCCACACCTCTTTGTGGTTGCAACAAGATGCCCCTTCCCATTATTTTAACATTGCTTACCCTGTCGCATACCAATTTGGCTTTAACTACAGCCCCACCAGCAATATACACGGTCTTACCGCTTGGAATGTTGATTTCATCACCCGGTAAGTCTTTGGGCTGATGGACACCGGGACCAAAGTAGATGACATTGGTATCCTTAGGGTTTGGTTTTTCCTTTTCCATTGCATTACCAAAAACATGCAGGTTGTGCAGCTTATCCCCGTTGAATTCTACAGATACTTTGGAAGGCTTTGCCAAAGTGAAAAAAACTGTATTTCCCTGCACTGCAGGATGAATTCCATATGAGCTTGGACGCACCTCCACTGATTGTACACTGCCATTGTTTTTACGCACGGCTACCTCCACAGCACCCAAGTGATCGAAGTAAACCATGGAAGCATCCTGTGGTTTGTCCAGATCTACCTGGACGTTGTATTCAAAAAGGTCCTGCCACTCCCCACCCGGTTTGCGCACTTTTACTGTGTAATCATCATTGTGCTGCAAATAAACTACACCCTGGGGGGCAGGATATGTCACCAGTTCCTGGGCTTGAACACTTCCTACACAAATGATGTAAAAGCATAAAAGAAAAAATTGTTTTTTCATTGATGGCTGTGTATTCAGGTTACGCTATTAACTACTTTATTGATGTTTTACTTTATCTTTTGACGAGCCAGGGTTTATGTTCCAATACACCACATAACGCTCCCGGTGAATATCATAGAGCGGTTTCAACAGCACACCTTCTTTTGCGGTTTTAAACGTCAGTTTTTCCCCGGCAACAGGTTTTATGGAAGCATCAGGTTTCTCAACATCTATATCCAACACATTGCTGATACCTTGAGGTACATTGTAATTGTACGTGTAGTAATCGTTGTATAACTCAGGGTTTGAATAAGGTGCAGGTATCGTCATTCCTTCTGTGCCCATAACACCAGCCAATACAATGGGTCCATAGGCAAAGGCAACTGTGCCGGGATTATCATTGGCAGGTATTGACCTAAGGGTCATGGGAAAATGAACAGCTACACGATCCCCCTTGTTCCACTTTCGGTTGATAGATATATAACTTCCAGGCTTTCCTTTAACGGGTATTTTTTTACCATTTACAGTAACAGAAGCTCCTGCAACTGCCCATGATGGATAACGTATGTGCAATGCAGCAGGTACACCAGGTGCTGCTTCTATAGTTAACAACGTAGTCCCCTCTTCAGGAAAACTGGATTCCAGGCGGACCTTCATGCCTTTTTCCTTCCAAGTAAGTTCAGAGGGAATAAAGAGATTCACATACAGGCCGTCCTGATCATGATAATAAATGGCTTCACCATACTTAGCCTGGTTCTCAAAACCACTACCAACACAACACCAGAAAGAATGCTCCGGAGTACTATATACTTTATGCGCTCCAGGCAACATGGGCAGGAAGTAAGCAATCATCCCGGTTGCAGGATCCTGTTGACCCAGGATGTGGTTATACAATGCTTTTTCATAATAATCCGCATACTTTGATTCGGCAGTGTGTGTGAATAAATGCCGGGTAAGCTTGAGCATATTATACACATTGCACGACTCACCTGTGTAACCGGTAAGGTGCTCAGACTGATGATCTGGTTTAAAGAATTTTTCCTGATCACTGTTGCTGCCTGTAGCAAATGAATGATGATCGATCACAGTCTGCCAGAAAAAGTCAGCTACCTTATGGCCGTCGCCCTTACCTTCCAATTCATAATCACGTGTCAATCCCAATAATTTAGGAATGTAGGTATTGGCATGTTTCTTTTCGAGTATGTCTTTTTCCTCCTTTAAAGGGTCCAGCATTTCATTATGGTAAAAGAATTCAGCCAGCCACTGATACTCTTTATTACCAGTAATAGCATACAGGTTATAAAACGATTCATTGATCCCGCCAAACTCGTTGCGCAGCATAATGGTGCGTTGTTTAGGAGTTACTGGCTTTAGCTTTTGATAAGCCCATGAACCCATCCTGGAAGCTACATCTAACGCCTGCTTGTTTTCGCAGTATAGATATTGATCGATCAGTCCGGATAAGATCTTGTGCAAGGTATACCAGGGTGCCCATACCCTTTGTCCACGCATATTTCGGTTAATCAACTCCTGCGGAAAAGCGCTCAGGTAACCATCCTGGTTTAAAGCTATCTGCACTTCTGAAAGTCCCCTCACCAGGCTGTCTCCTTTGATCTTGTATTGTCCATCTCCTGTTGATGCGTACATCAAAGCTAATCCCGAAAGAATATGACCAGCTGAGTGCCCACGCACCTCACAATCCAAAGACTCCCATCCACCCAGCTTATTTACCACATGATAACCGCCCTCATTACCCGCATAAACACCTGCATTCGTACGAAAAGAATGCAGCAATCTATAGGGTTCTATGGATTGTAACCATTTTTGTTCCCGTTCCATATTCTCCTTGAAACGGCTGTCCAACAGGCGCACATCCTGCAAGTCAAATGCATAAACTGCAGGCTTTAATTGGTCCGCAATGGCGAACTTGCCTTTATGCTGTCCTGGATAATGGGACTGAGCCTTACCACAAAAGAAGCACAGGATCATCAACCCTAATAATGTTTGTCTTTTCATGCTATTTCGTTAAAAAAAAACTTTGAATGACCGGCTGTGCACTTTGAACCTTAGGTTCCATCGAACGTCCATATTGCCATGCAACAACCGTTACCTTAACCGGGAACTTGGACCGGGGAGGAATTTTTGTGAACTTCAATATGTTACCTTCTATCTCGGCTGGTCCTTCCTGTACATAGTAATAAACCTGCATGCCGGAATTGGAGGTTGCTCCAAGTGTCAGCGTCTTGACACTTTCTTTTTGATCGCCCAGTGCCGGGAACGTAATCTTCTGTTCCGCGCCTTCCGTATTTTTTAGCGGGAATCTTATATCGGCTTGCTGTACCACGCTCTTATATTTTTGATCACCGGGATGACTGGCCAACAGCCAAATATCATTTGAACGTCGAGGATTGTTCATACCCATGCGATAGAACTGCAGGCGGAAAGTGTTCGTACCAGTTTGCACCACAGGCCCGCAGATCCTTGAAATGACGGGATCACCGCCAGCATGGCCAGTCGTACACACCAAGGGCTTTTCTGCATTACGAAAAATAGTATCACTAAAAACAGGTGTGATCTTGAAACTGATACCATCATCCATAGGCATGAATTGTGGCCTGTATTGCGGGTGCCCACCCGTATATGGCACCAACTTTCTTTCTTGCGCAAAGCGCAGGTATTGCGGCCGTTTACCCCTAGATACTGCATAATATTGCTCTGTTGCTCTTGCTATTTCTTGATCGAAATACCAGAACGCTTCTGCTCGATCACCTTTATAGTCTGTATAAGTTGCAGCACTGGCTTTAAGCGGTTCGTCTTTACGCCATTTGTCCAAAAGCCAACCTTTCTTTGGATCTACAGGCTTTAGTGAAGCCGGCTTGTCTAAAGATATTGTAGCTGGTAACCGGTACTTTGCTGCCTTTTGAATGAACAGGGCGAGATACTTTATTAAAGCATCTGAGTAATCAAAATGTCCATGTCCAGCATCTGCTAAAAGTGAAATAGGCGCATTGGGGTACATGGACCGGAATTTCATCGCTGGCGAAACCCTTTCTTCCATCCATTCATATTCACCGATTACCATCAGTCCGGGTATGCCTTCAATATTGCGATTGCCCCATTCAGGGTTAGGACGCCCGCTGCCTGTCAGGTTGGTAAGCGGTGCATCGCCATGAATAGAAAGAATAGCCAGCGTTCGCGCAGGATTCCAGGTTGCAAAATTCCAGGGAAAGCTGGCTAGCGCCGAATGACCAATCGGTACAACTGGGGCCAATGCTAACTCGGTATAACCCGATTCATTTGCCAGTGATTGCATCATCTCGTTGAATTGTTCACCTGCCTCCCTATTAAAATCAAAGACAACATTGATACCCGGAGAAACCCATACCTCTGCGAAGCCAAGCTCTGTCATCGCTTTCCGAAAATGAGGATGTTCCAAAATGCCTTCTTCAGTCATGTTGTGTTGACCAACCACCACACCACGCACCTGTTTGCAGTCAGGTGGTATCCAAAGGAATGCTCTTGGATGACCATTGGTCTCACTGGATACAACGCTTTTCACTTCAACTGACCATTGCCACTCCGCCGCTCGCACTAGGTGCATTTGCAAGATGAAAATGATAAATGCTATAAAATGTTTTCTTATCAATAAAGTCTTTTCCATATTAGATTCCATTTGATCTTTTTGCTCGTAACAGCGGAATGGAACTATATTGTTTCATCATTCTTTTTACTTTATGCCCAATTCTTTTTGGATTTGCTCCAGTGACTTTCCTTTAGTCTCCGGCATTACCCTCCAGATAAAGATGAAAGAAAGCAGCATCATGCCACTATAGAATATAAAAGAGTAGAAACCACCATTGGAACTGCTTTCAACGATCACCGGGAAGGTCCAGGAAATAATCGCCGCCATGATCCAATGGGTAAAAGATCCTAATGAACCACCCTGGGAGCGAACAGAATTGGGGAAGATCTCGGAAATAAACACCCAAATAACAGCACCTTGTGAAAAGGCAAAAAACGCGATATAGTTTCATAGTGGGCAACATTTTCTGTTTGAATATGCATACGTTAGTGGTTTATATGTTGTTTGTGTTTGGTGAATGGCGAATCGTCAATGGACCAAGGTGTATTTGTCTATTTTATTTCAGGCGTCAGCCAAATAGCTTGCCCTCCTGATGGCAATAGATTTACCGTCAATACTGTTTTACTATCAACTTTCCTTTTCTCTACGCTGACTTTCGTTTTGGTTGCGCCCTTTGGATCATCCGAGTAAATAAAAGCTAGGTACTTCTTTCCTGCACGTAAAAAGTTGAGTGGAACTTTTAAGATTCTGCTTTCGTTGTTGGTGAGCGTTCCAACAAACCACTCATCCCCTTTTCTTCTTGCTGTGGTAATGAATTGTCCCGGCGCTCCTTGCAATACCTTTGTTTCATCCCAGGTAGTTGGAATCTTCTTCCAGAATTCCAATTCTGGTTCTCCTTCATAAGCAGCAGGTTTATCATACCAGAATAGGGTTTGAATGGGGCTATAATAAACAGCTGCCATGGCCAGTTGGTGGGCATGCGTGGTTTTGATCCTTTTGTCAAAATAACAAATGGTGTAATCAGCTGCGCCCGCAATGTAGCGGGTAAAGGGAAGCACGGTATTGTGAGTAGCATCCGGCATTTCCTCGTTGCCACGAATGCCTTCAGCAGTCATCAGGTTCGGCCAGGTGCGTTGTTCTCCCGTCGGACGCCAGTCATCATGGATATTTACCATGATACCATTTTCTGCGGCCTTTTGAATGGCCTGTTCCACCCAGGTGGTCCAGCGGTGGGACCCTACCTGTACAAAGCCAAACTTCACACCAGCCACACCCCACTTTTTATAAGTAGCAAACAATGAATCCAATTGTGCCAGCAATGCCTGCTGGTTGACATAGAGCCACACACCAATGCCTTTCTCTTTTCCATACTGAATTATACGAAGCAAGTCAAAGTTGGGGATAGCAACTTTGGTGGCATCTGAGCTAAAGCTGAAAGCTGGCCCATACCACTTCCAGTCGAATAACACATACTGAAGGCCCTGGGCTACAGCAAAGTCTATGTTGGCCAGAGCATCATCTGTAGTCTGACTCATGACCCGCATGATCTTGCCTGGCTTGACCCAGCTGGTATCTTTGATCTTATTGGGCTCATTCAGATTGAGTACAACATAATTATGCTCAATCAGCTCCCCGGGCTTTTCCGCTACCATGATCAACCGCCAGGGTGTGGCAAAGGGAGAGATCAGGTCAGCAGGATCGTGTATGGAAGTTACTATGGTATTGGGCTTTTCCTTGCTTAATTTAAACTTGGTACGACTGTAATCCACCATCTGGGCTTCTGCCAGGCAGGCAAACAATCCGCTAGGCAGTTGCAGCGTTAATGGACGTTCACTTTCATTAGGCCAGTTACTCAGGGGCAACAATTGATAAGGAGCCTGCGCCCAGGAATGATGCCAGGCCATGGTGCCTTCAGGCAATGTAAATTCAGTGTTTTCTGACACTACACGATAATATGTTCCTTTTTCATTTTCAGGAAAGAAGAAACGCATTGCAGCCCCTTCATTGTATGCCCTTATTTGCACATGAACAGGATAAATAGGATTGTCTTCCTTAACCAGCTCAATGGAAGCAGCATTATAATGATCACGAATGGTCTGACGCTCACCAGCTACCGGTTGCCAGTTAGTATCCTTTGTTTCAGTAGTGATCTTTTTAACAGATAGATTTTCCATCCAGCGGGCATGGGTATCTACCTTCAAAGCCATGGCACTTTCAGAGAGGTGGTTGTCGAGTTGAAGATCTAATGCTGATTCCCTAATGACTGGTTTATTTTTATAGGTAACAGAGTAATAAAGGGTACGCTTTCCCTCCCCTTTACTTTTCTGGTAAAATTCAATGGAGAGATTTTGATCCGGTGACTGAATGGTCGTTTGAGAACCCGGCACTACTTGTTGCGCAGCAACTTGTATGTACATTACAACAGGCATTAGCAGGAAGAAAAGTTTCATATATATTCCAATGGTTTGAATTTTGTTGATAACAGGGACAGAGTAAGCCTCCATTCATCCAGATTTCTATTTACAGCTTTTCATAAAGGCTCTTTCCTTCTTTTAGTTTTTTTGCTCTGAGTAATGCTTCGATATAGTAGTAATCAGCATAAATGATGGAAGCGTCTATTTCACCACCATTGGG
>NZ_JAOTIF010000050.1 GCF_025628885.1 Paraflavisolibacter caeni
CCTTCAACCCAATCGCTTTATTTGACCCGCTAATACAGAAACAGAAATTCTATTTACACAAACAACTAAAGGCTACCTTGACTACCGCACACACTTCAACAAAAACGACCTACTTCCGCCAACACCATCTCCTAAATCCGCAATACTTCTACATCTCCCGGCTCCTTTCCACAAACACCTACCACCTCAAGCCCCACTCCCTCTTCCTTCTGCAACACCACCTTCCAGGCTCCCACCTGTTCCCAACTATTCCCTCCATCACCATGCACACCTTTCATTGCTCCATTCCCCACCATCCATTGCCCATTCACAAACTCCACCATCTCCCTTCTGCCCGTGCTCATCATCCCCCTCACTGCCAGCTGCTTTCTCAGCCACTGCTTGTCTCCCTGCATGTTCATATACAACCGGATGGCCGCCTGGTAGACATGCTTCCTCTTCTTCCTGGGAAGTGATTTCCTGAAGGCCTCCTTCCTTTCCTTATCAGAGAGGATCCACTGGGCATACACCACTGCCTCCTTAAACAAATCCCTCCTTACCCTTTGCTTTTCAGAAGCCACCACCCCACTCATGTCGGGGTAGCGGGTGATCACGATCCTTTTCTTTAACTTCTTTTTCTTGTTGCCCCTATAATGCTTCACCACAAAGCACTTCCCAATCGAGCCCCTAATGATACCCAGCAGCAGCCGGGACATCACTTTGCCATCCACCACCACCAAGCGGGTCCTGTTGTCAATGTAAAGCTGTTTCATCTTTTTTCATTTCCCCCTAAAGCTACTGCCCCCCACCCACAACCAAAAATCTCGTGGCCGATTTGGCAGAAAATGGCAGGAAATGGCCGCTTTTGTCCTCTACAGCTCCAGCTTTCAAGTAGGGATCCTTCGTACCTCAAGTATACCTGAAGCATACCATCAGTATACCTAGAGTAGGGCAACAGTATGCCACCTTCGTTCCTAAACCTCTAAAAAGCATCTTTTCTTACCCCTTTCTCAATCTCCTATCAAACCCCGACTCCTCTGTCTCTTTATTCGTAATTCAAACTTGTCCGCCCCTGACGGATTCGAATCATTCGTCATTCCCTCTACCCACTATATATTTAAAAGAGTAGAACCTGGATCTTTTTCAGCAGTAAAAAGAAAAGAGTGTTATATGTTTTTATTCCGGAGTCTCTTTACCACGGATGCGCTTTGCTTCGGTTTCTAGTAAGTCAAAAACAAGAATCTCATTCATTCCTTTTTTTAACCAGGATGCAGGACAATACAATCTCTGTTGTGGACCGATATACCAGTAGCGTCCCAGGTTATGACCATTCACCCATACAATACCTTTTTTATATTGACTCATATCAATATAAGTATCAGCCGTTTGCTGCAAATTGAAACTGCCTTTAAAAAAGTTTCCACGGCGGGCTATATCAATGGCCGAAGGTTTTAATCCCAGGACATATCGATAATCAAATGGCAATGAAAAAACTTCCCAGTTCATCAATGTCATGCCATTTAGAGTAACTCTGTCCGTTATGCCCTTTCTGTCAATCATAAATTGGGCAAAATTGATGTGCCCCATGCCTTCAACCAGTATCTCCAACACAGGATCTTTCACATTAGTCTTTGGAAGATCCACTGTCCAATTCCCCCCATCCCGGAAAACGGTATCAATGAACATCCCGTTTAAAAACACAAGAGCATAATCATGTGGTTCCCAAATAGTGAGCTTACCACTTTTGTGGCCAATTAATTTAGTCTTATACACCATCATGCCATGATCCTGTCCATAATACTCAAATGGTTTCGGTTGAACAGATGCAACTGGCTTAGGCAAGTTGCTCCATAATGATGAAAAAGGTTGCATATTAATTTCTGGAATATTCATTGCAGGAACAGGCGCAGGTATTTCAGGTATATTTTTTACATATTGATTGATCAGCCTGCGGATGGCATAATATTTTGGCGTGGCCCTTCCCTGTTCATTTATAGGTGCATCATAATCATAACTGGTAACATCCGGCTGATATTGCGTAGCACTAAAAGCATTGGCACCAGCTGTAAAGCCAAAATTGGTACCTCCGTGAATGACATAGAAGTTAAAGGAAAGATTGCTGTCAAGCATAAACTTAACTTCTTTCAGCAATGAAGTTGTATCAGGCCTGGCCCACTTCTCACCCCAGTGGGTAAGCCAACCGGGATAAGTTTCGCTGCTGAAAACCGGAACGCCAGGATTTACTTGAGCAGCCAGTGTATAGTTGCCTTGGCTGGAACCAGGATCGAGCCCAACGGCCACCCCTGGTAAAGAACCAGCTTCCAGCATAAAAGGCGTGGCGCCATCTGCTGTGTAAAAAGGAGTATTAATGCCATTGCTCGTCCAATAACCACGTAATGTTTCAAGGTAATTGCGGTCATTGGCAAAACTGCCATATTCATTTTCAATCTGCACCATTAGGATATTGCCACCATTTGTAACAAGATAGGGTTTGACAATAGAGGATAATCGGCTCACATATCGTTTGACTGCTTCCAAATAATGACTGTCCATGCATCGGATTTTAATATCCGGTATACGCAAAAGATATGGTGGAAGACCACCGAAATCCCACTCTCCACATACATAGGGCCCTGGGCGCAACAGCACCCACATTTTTTCTTCTGCACATATTTTTAGAAAGTCTGCGATATTTCTATTGTCGGTTGTAAAATCAAACTGGCCCGGCTCCTTTTCATGGTAGTTCCAGAACACATACATAGCAATTGTGTTACACCCCATAGCCTTTGTCATCTGTATGCGATGCCGCCAATATTCTTTGGGAATTCGGGCTGGATGTAACTCACCACTGATGATTCTAAATGGTTTATTATCCAGGATAAATGCTGAAGATGAAAATGAAAAACTGTGTTTATTTTGAGAAAATACAGAAAGCGAAAACAACAATGAAAAAATAAAAGCAACAACCTTCAATGTTTTCTTGATATATAATTGTAAACCTATCATTGTGTATAATGTTAATACATTACCTAACCGGATATATTTTGAAATCTATGGTGACTAACTTTAGCTTTTTAGCATTTAATTAAGTTAGTTCATTTTAATAATCAACAGCATAATAGTTCTTAAACGGCAGCCCTCCCCAAGCCTTGCGCGAACTCCAGTCAGCAAAGGTTTCTGTCCAATATGAATGATTCGAATGATTTAATGGCAATCACATACATACGGCGGTATGTGATTTAAAGCATGATTTTGGAGGAGATGAACTCTGTATAACTATCAAAAAAGCCATTAGTAGTCATTTCAACGAAAAAGGAAAATGCCTGGCAATAACTCGAAAGGGAAGGATATTCTGCACCAATCCTTTCCCGGCAGCCATTGCTGCCACCGGGAATAATCTTCTATCAATAATCTACATGATAATCTTTTTTAAACGGCTGGCTGCTCCAGGCTTTTTTGGAGGTCCAGTCTGAAGCAGGATCGGTCCAGAATTTATGATCAGCCGGAAGACCTAATGTAAGAAAACCAAGCGTAGCCATGTATAAACTTCCTGTAGAAGTGTAATAATCGGCAATCTGTGGTTGATGGCCGCAAAAGCCCAATACCAACCATCCGTTGCTGTCAAAATTATTGCAGCCATCATAGATACGGTGCATCACAGCTGTTAATCCACTACGTACCTGCGCCGGTGCAATATATTCCGGTAATTTTTCCATCAAGGCTGTTTGCGCCAATGCCTGGAAGGCAGCAGTGCGGTATGTAATGGAGCGACCAAATGGAGGATAGCTTCCATCAGGTGCAATGAAGCGCTCTGTAAATTCTGCATAACGGACCATTCGCTTCACTGCTGTTTCATAATCTTCGGCTTTGATCCTTTTTTTATCAGATAATACTTTAAAAAAATCAACCAGCATCGGGTGTATTACATAACTGTTATAATAGTCCATGCTGAAACTGGGGCCATCGCTGTACCAACCATCACCCTGGTACCACTCCAGTATTTTTCTTTTGGCAAATTCAATACGCACCGGATCGGGTTGCTCACCGATACTCAATAAAAACACTTCATTAATTCCAGCAAACAACAACCAATTATTATAAGCACCTGTTCTTGTTCGTAATGCTTTGAATTCCTCAGCTACTCTTTTCTTTGTAACTGAATCAAGCGGCTCCCACAAGGCTTTGGGCGCTCTTAAAAACGCTTGTGCTATGTAAGCAGCATCCACAATGGGTTGTTGTTCTGTTCTGAAGTTTAAATAATCGGGATGGTTAGGATCTACCGCATGGGTAATGCCTTTCAAGAGTGCTTCCCGCAATTGCTTACGCATTTTGCCTTCCTTAGTGCCATCATCGGGTAAAGAAAGCCAGGGTGCTATGCCTGCCATAGTTCGTCCCACAGCTTCCAGATAAGTTACTTTTGTATCATCCAGTCCATAGCCAGGGGCTTTTTCTACCGGCATATTTTTCTTCAGGGTTCCATTAGCCAAATTCAAAATTACAGGCGATGCTATTTTGTATAACAGGTTACTCCAGTATTCACGATCCTGTGCACCTGTGACAACCACTTTCTCCTGCGGCTTTGTTTTTATATTTTGTTTTTGTGCAATTCCGGTTGTTGAAATACAGAGTGAAAAGAGCAAAATAATTACTGAAAATCTTATGATCATTCTTTGTATTTATTTTATAAAGTAGATGTTTCTTATGAAGTAAATAACATTCATCAGTTACAGCATGGATGTAAATAACAATTATCCTATCTCTTTTTTACAAGTACCAATCCTTATATCTTTTCAATGCTTCCAGAAAATAATAGTCGGCATAAATAAGCGGCACATCAATTTCAGAATTTTGCGGAAGAGCGCCAGTACTATGCTTTAATAAAAAGCCTCCATTCTCTCCTGGCTTTGCACGGTAGGTCTCACTTGATAAGGAGTTCAGCATCACCTCCGCATTGCTGATATAGGCAGTTCTTTCCTCCCCGCTGGTGTATTGTCCTAGCTCCAATAAGGCCGAAGCAATCAATGACCCGGCAGAGGCATCTCTTTTGGCCAACGGTATCAGGGGAGCATTAAAATCCCAGTAAGGAATTTTATCAGCCGGCAAATTGGGATGATGCAAAATAAATTGGGCAATATGGCGGGCCTGGTTCAAATAGGCCTTATCTTTTGTAAAGCGGTACATCATTACATAACCATACAGGCCCCATCCCTGGCCTCTTGCCCAGGGCGAACAATCAGAACCGCCCTGCCAGGTGGCCTTACGGTACACGCCTCCGGTTTGCAGGTTGTAATCAATTACGTGAAAAGAACTGTAGTCGGACCGGAAATGGTTTTTTAGCGTGGTATTGGCATGGTTGACAGCCATATCCCAATATGTCTTCTTGCCACCCTGTTGAGTGGTCCAGCACAGCATTTCAAGGTTCATCATATTGTCAATGATCACAGGGCATTTAAACCGCATAGAGCTGTCCCATGATTGAATAGCTTTTATAGAAGGCCGGTAGCGGGTAGCCAACGATTGTGACGAGCGAAAAATAATGTCTCTGTATTTTTCATTTTTAGTGATACGGTAGGCATTTCCAAAACTGCAATACATCATGAACCCCAGGTCGTGGTTACCGGTAAAGGTCTGGTTGGGCTCTATCACCCGCAAAGCTCTTTCGGCTTCTTTTTTAATGACCTCATCCCTGGTTTGCTCAAAGATGTACCAAAGTGTACCCGGGTAGAATCCGGTGCACCACCATTGTATATTATAGGCTATAAATTTATTGCTTTTCTCATCATAGCTCTGTGGCATTTTATCCGCCGGCGTCAGCGTCATCATGTAGCGATATTGCGAATCTGCTAGTGCATAGTTTTCTGTTATCAACTGCCGCATCTTCTCTTTGGTTGCAGTTGTTTGAGCCTGCAGACAATATACTGCGCAAACTGCTGCAAGAAACAATGTAATTTTTTTCATTACTGAATCAATGTATTTAAAATGAGTATATTATTAGGTGCCGTTTAGTTCATATTGTTATTTTATACTAAAAGGCAGATTTGGCAAATTATCTGCTTGATCCGCTTGCATTTACATTTAATATTTATTGATTGTGAATTTATACTTCCCTCTCAATAATTGTTTTTTAGCGGTAAGGGATAACCGATACAGTTCACTTCCCCATACTTTTGACAAACGGGGATCAGTTTGTGGTATGGTTTCAATACTCACCTCAAACAGTGATGCATCGTAATCCATTTTTATTCGCCTATTATCTTTTTCAATGAGCACAACGCCGGCCTGGCTTATATCAGGTTTGGCCCAGGTCATAAAATTTACCTGGTTGGCTGCTTTTGCCGCAGTCATTTGAAAAACATCTTCAATGACAAGCCCGCCTGTTGGAGATAAGGTGTAACTGCGTACCCAACTATTGACAGCCGCTTCTTTATTGTAAGCGCCGCTGATGTCCATGGTTAGTAAAGATTTTTTTGCATCAAACACCACATCCTTTGCCCGGTACTGAGAACCGAATTGCTGTGGCATTCCATTGATCATAGGTAGATTATGATAATTGCTTTGCATCGTCCAGATGCTGTACCGTTCACTGCTAAAAGTTTGCCGGGTGTAAGTACCAACACCAGCATCAATAAATACAGGCGTTTCATCAACATACAAAGAAAAAGTACCAACATCATTATGATTATGGCTTTCATTATTATACCCCCCTTTTGCAGCAAAGAAGAAACCAGCTTTGTTTTTCATATAGCAAAACTGGGTTTGCGGGTACCATGAACATGTAGCAGATGGTAGTGCAAGGGCTGTTTTCAGTAACTCATGGTAAGATGATATATTTTCAATCGTTCTGAAAAAATCTCTTCCGGCATTGACTTCATTATTGCCTTGTTTATTGTTTACCAAATAAGCTGCAAACTTTTGCATATCAATGCTTCCAACGGCTTTGCCATAACGGTAGATTACGCCAGGCTCTCCCCCACCCTTAGCTGAAGCATCGGCAAAGTTCACTACCCAACCATTGCCTATATAACTGCGGGCGATATATTCTCCCATGTTTTTGATCATCGGCTCATTAAAAATATTTATCTGCTCATTGGTAGCATAACTTAAAAGTTGCAGGTAGTCGTATAACTTACCGGCAGCATGTCCCCAGTAAGAAGGACCTTCTTCACAGGCGCCGTCCTCGTTAGTATAATTAATAAACTTATCAACGCTTATCATCGTGCGATGAACTGCTGCCGATAATTTATCTGCATCGTCTTCCAGCAATAAAAAACATGTGAGCACATTGAAATTGCACCACGGATTCCAGTTATTTACCAGCATACCGGGCTTGTAATTGAAGGCCTGCCACCAATAATCGCTGCGCGCCATATAGGGTTGAAGAATTCGTTGCTCTATGTTATTGCGCAATTTTGAACTGATCACCGGATTTGTTTTATCCCACTCATTGTGCAAAAAATACCAGGCCCATGATAAAAACGCCCCTAGGTCACCAGACGTCAGATCAATGATCTGTTCATTGAAATCGGGAAGCGAACGCCTTGATTTTTGTGCGCCCAAATGTGCCGACAATGCCCAGGACGACATTTCACAAGCCTGCCAAACACCATTGATAACTTGATCCATAAAACGACCTTTGCCTTCGGCCAGTTCTGCCAGCAATAAGTGGCTTAACGCTGTATTGTTACTGCCAAATGGATTTTCCATTGCTACCCTGCTGCCGCTTCGTTCATACTCCAGGTAGTCTGTCGCCCTTATTACTTTCCATTCATAGTTTAAATACTTTTCACCTTCCTGTATTAACTCCTTTTTTAAAGGACCAGTCAATTTATCCCATGCTGCACAGTTGGCATAAGCAGGATATTTTATCCATTGATCTTTTGAAACGAGGCTTGTTTTTACCTGTTGTAGCGTGGCTTTCTTTTGCAAGAGATCACGAGGTTCATAAGCTTTTGCCTTTCCTGTGAAAAGCAATACTACTATCAAAAAAAATTTATTCATCACACATTTTATCTTTTCTTAAGAAGACCTAAGGCCTTTACGTTATAGTTTTATTACTCTTATGATTTCACGTTCATCACCCTGCTGTACTTCTATACAATAAACTCCCCGCTTCCATTTTCATCTTTCAAGGATTATACCGGTGGTTGTTTTGATTGACTTTATTAACCTCACATGTATATCAAATGCTCTAACAACCACCGGTTTTATATGATCTCCAAAAATAATATTACTGCCAGTTAGGATTTTGCGTCAATGTGCCATTGCTTAACCCGATCTGTCCTGTTGGTATCGGCGACAGATAATCTTTGCTCTTATCAAATTTTCTTTTATCAGCAGCTTGGAAAAGTACATATCCATTGATCAGGGGTGGCTTTGTACTGCCGCCATAATTTACATTGTCAAAATATTTACGCTCCAGCAAAGGTTTCGGAAGCTCTGTCTCTGCTGTTTTCCACCGGATCAGATCCCAATAACGGAATCCCTCATACGCAAGTTCAACCGAACGCTCTCTCCGTATTTCTTCCCGCATATTCAACCCGTTGGCGTTCACAAAATCATTTGTCAATAAGGCCAGCTTGGAATTGTCATTATTGGTAGCCCGTTTACGCAACAGGTTGATAGTATTATTGAGGTCTTCATCTGATATACTACTGTTTAATTCATAAGTGGCTTCGGCATAGTTCAGCAATACCTCTGCATAACGAATGACCATATAATCCAGGAATACAGTAGGATTTAAAAAGTCAGCCTGGCCGGTCCAGTATTTCTGTTGATGGTAATAATAGGTATTGCCATAAGTAGGATTAGTACCGGAGATAGATGCATAAGGATCACCTGGTTTGAACAAGGTCTGTGTTAATCTTGGGTCACGGTTTTGATAATCAGTAAGCAGGCTTGTTTCCTTGCCATTGGAGTCTAATGGAGATTTTCCGACTGGCAAACCATCAGAGTAAAGTGCAAGCGTTACAAAAGCACGGGTTGCGGCATTGCCTCCGTCTGTTAACGATGGGCGCAGGTAGGCATGAGAAGCAATATTTTCTGACAGGCTTTTCCCATAGAGCCGTACCAAAATATTTTCTTTATTCTTAGCGTATGTTTCGCCGGGATATCTGAATAGATTTTGATAACTAAGATTGCCATCGCTTGTATACAGGCTATGTTTATTCTCAGTCATTATCGTCTTTGCGGCCTCTTTGGCAATTCTAAAATGTTTGTCCGGGTCTTTGGTTCCACTTAATTCAGGTTCTCCATGAAATTTCTCCCAGCTACCCTCATACAGTGCCACCCTGGACTTAAGTGCCAGCGCCGCACTGCGAGTTATACGGCCATATTCTCTGCCGGGTTGGCCTGTCGTACCTGTAGTGCCGGGTATCTGGTCTGCCTGTGGGCAAACGGCTGCGGCAAAATCCAGGTCAGCATAAATGGAGTCAACGACAGCCCTCCTGTCTGTTCTTGGCGTATATAAAGCCTTGTCTTCACGACCAGTAATAGTTCTATTAATATAAGGCACATCGCCATACGCCCTCACGAGACGGAAGTAAGACAAGGCCCTGAAAAATCGAGCCTGTGCAATGCAATAGGTTTTCATTGGGCCATCCGGAATGCTTACTGATTTTTCTATTATATTATGAGCTGCACCAATTATATTATAAGCGCCGTTCCATTGCCCGTCACTGGATGGAGCTGTTCGTGAGCCTTCGCTTATTGCATTGACAGTGGGGGTACGAATGTCTAATGCAAAGTCACTATAAAGCTCTTCCAGCGGCGTATTGAAATCAGGCAGGCTGGTATAGAGATAATTCGTCGCCATGATCAGGTGGCTTGAATCTTTCCAAAAAATCGCATCATTAATATTGGTTTCCGAAACCTGATCCAGTTGCTTGGTGCAACTACCTAGCAGCAGGCTGGCACTAATTACAGTAACGCAGCTTACTAGGTAATATTTATTTAATAATATTTTCATTGTAATAAAAACTTTAATCGTTTATACAAATTTTTTAAATAATACAGGAGCATTTAAAAACTCACATTCAACCCTAAAGAATAACTACGCCATAGAGGATAGCTAAAACTAACCCTATCTGTATTTTCCGGGTCTACGTAATTGAACCACATGCCGGTTTTCTCCCATAGATCCTGCCCCGAAAAGTAAAGACGTATGTCGCCCATGTATTTTAATTTATGCACATTTTGCCCCAGTGTGTATCCTACTTGTAGATTTTTCAGACGGATATAACTTGCATCCTGTATCCAATGCGAAGAGATCTGATCATTGATCCTGTCAGCAATACGAATTTTGGGAAATTTAGCATTCGGGTTTTCCGGTGTCCAGTAGTCTTCATGAATAGCCCATGGCATCCGCCAACCGTCGTAAAAGGCCATGGTGGAGTAGGGCTCCAGCAATATGCTTCGCTTACCCACACCATTAAACAAGATGGAGAAATCAAACCCCTTCCAGCTTGCGCCTGCATTAAAACCAAAAACATAGCGGGAGTTGGTATTGCCTAGGTACACTAAATCTCCGTGATCTGATGCCGTATTGATCCCGGAATTTATCTTGCCGTCACTGTTTACATCAACCAGTTTAATATCTCCAATACCGGTACCGGGTGTACGCACAGGATATCCGGTCAGTTCACGACTATCATCAAAATATCCATCGGCCTTGTAGCCATAAATAGAGTTAGTGGACAGGCCCGGTATACTAGCATTAATACCTGCATTGTAGGAAATTGAGCCGTCATAACGGACCACTTTATTTCTATCATCACTCAGGTTAGCTGTTATAAAATAGCTTCCATTCTTAAACCGATCTGTCCAGTTAACACTAGCGCCCCAGCCTTTTACCCGTACTGCAGCCAGGTTTGCCGCATTAGGGGTTACACCCAGAAGAGCAGGTAAGGCTTGTGCAACAAATACGTTATTATTGGTTTTAATGAAATAATCGTAGTGAAAACGGAGCCTTCTTTTAAACAATTCAAGGTCCACACCTAAATTGGCCGTTTCAATTACTTCCCAGGCTTTGCCCTCTGCAGGAAGATAGCTCTGGTAGAAATAGGCTGTCCGGGAGTCGTTGAAAGGATAGAAACCCTGTGTAAGGAATGGCTGAAAATCGTAGTTGTTGGCATTGGGGTTTGAAGTTTGGGCACCACCTGCAGTACCATAAGAAACTCCAATTTTCAACTCATTAGCCCAGGGCAGTGCTTTTTTAACCCATTCCTCCTCTGTAGCTCTCCAGAATACATTACCGGCATAGAAAGTTTGGAATTTATTGCCCGGTGCAAGACGGGAACTTCCATCCCTACGCAGTGTTCCTTCAAAATAATACTTCTTGCTAAAATCATATGATAACCGGCCGAAGTAAGACAGCCATGTATTAACCTGTATATTATCTTTTACGTTATTGATATCGGCAGTCGCAAGGCTTGTATAGTTGAGCGTAGGAAAATCATTCAACAACAACCCCCTCTGTATGGCCTGAAACCAGTCAAATTTATACGTCTTAAACTCATACCCACCTAATAAATGAAAGTGGTGCGCATTGATTTTATAATCATAATCAGCCGTAGTATAAAAATTTTGCGTAATAGTATTCGGACTGGTTTTATTCAATGAATTGATCTGGTTAATCGGATTACCGGGAACGGGAGTCATATTTTGATCAATCGTCCAACGCGGGATGGTTCTGCTGAAGACCTCCCGGTCAGAAAGTACAACCCCCGGGCTATACACCGCTTTCAGATCCAATCCTTTCAAAACCTGCTTGGCCGATACGCTGAAAACACCATTGATATTGTATTTGTCTTCGTAATCATATCCGCCATCCTTGAGTATGGGATAGGCATTTGAGATGGTACCGATAAAAGCATATTTGGTCTCATCGGTTCCGGGCGTAAAAATAGGGTTCCGTGAAGCCCTGATGGAATAAACATTATACATCAATCCCTCTCCTGTGACGCCTACAGGAGGCGCATCAATATTTTCTTTTGTAAAAGAAATACGGGAGTCTACGCTAAAAATATTTGAAAGCTTGGAGTTGTAGTTGATCCGGGCATTGAACTTATTATATTGGTCAGGCCCGAATTTAAATATACCCTGCTGATCCAGGTAACCCACTGAAAACAGGTAGGATGATTTATCACCTCCGCCGCTTACCGAAAGGTTAATGTTTCGCTGCGGGCTTTGTTTACGCATTAGGATATCAGCCAGGTTATAATTATAATAATAGTCCCAGGACCTTGTATTTGTATTCCATACATCATTAACATTGGGATCGTCTAGCCACTCCAGTTGCTGATCTGTAAAATCCGGGTTGGCACCTCCATTGATTTTTGCGATGTTTTGCAATTCAGCCTGTCTTCTGGAACTAATTAAATCGGGCCTTGCATAGGGTGTGCGATAGGTGTACATCGAAGTGAGATCTATTTTAGCCTTCTGATTCATCCTTCCGCCCTTTGTGGTTACGAGGATCACACCACCGCCGGCTTTTGCCCCATAAATGGAAGCCGATGCGGCATCTTCCAATACGGATATATTCAAAATGTCATTGGGATTTAACGCATTCAGATCCCCTTCCACTCCATCAATAATCACAAGTGGTGCGTTACCGGCCCCAAGAGAGGTGATACCCCTGATATTGGCGGACCATCCTTCACGGCCTGGCTGTCCGCTGGTACGGGTAATTACAAGCCCGGGGGCTGCACCTTGTAAAGCAGCCATCGTATTGCTTACCGGCCGGTCTTTTAATAACTTTTGATCTACGGCCAATACAGCGCCACCGATATCACGTTTGCTTTTAGTACCATAACCTACTACCACCACTTCGTCTAATTTTCCATTCTTTGCTTTTAAGATAATAGGAATAACTGTTTGACCGCCAACGGCCAACTTCAGTGTTTCATGATTAACGGAGGAAACAACCAGGGTATCACCTGTTGCTATACTGAGGGAAAATTTGCCCTTATTATCCGTACTGGCGCCTCTCCCCGTATTTTTTATGGTCACGGATACTCCGGCCAGGGGCTGGCCACTTTCGTCGGTCACAGAACCGCTCAGGGTTTTGGTCTGTGCCATTAGTAAGAAAGGAGAGAAAAAGATCAATAAAATCCCCGCTACATTTTTTGAATAACAGGACTTCCCAACAAATTGCAGCAATCGCATAAGCATTAACTTTTAGAATGAATAAAGTTTGTTGCAACAAAACCAGGCATTAGAATCACTTTTAATTTAACTGCCGTTTTTGTTACCAGATAAAATTCGAAGGCAAACCCAAAAACACAGGGAGAAAATCCTAAAAGAATAGGGGTAATTTTATAAACACAATACACAACTACGTGATTATCAATAATTATTTTTTTCTTTTAAGGAGAAATCACTCATAAAACAGAGGCGGTTTCCGATTTTTTTTGGTCTTAATTATTGTAGATTGCGGCATGATTGCTGGAGAGAGAGCCCATAATTTATTATCACTACTGAAACTAATTATTTGCTTAACAGCCTGCTTAATTATTTCCCAGGTGATGAGCGGACAAAACATTGCTTTCAACCACCTTACAGTTGAACAAGGATTGTCCAATAATGCTGTTTTAGCGATAACCCAGGACAGCCGGGGCTTTATGTGGTTTGGTACCGACAATGGCCTTAACCGCTATGATGGCCATCGTTTCAGTATCTATAAAACGAACCGGTCAGATAGCACCAGTATCTCAGGAAATAATATCCAGTCTCTATTATGTGAAGCAAACGGTACACTTTGGATCGGCACAGATCATGGATTGAATAAATACAATCCCCAAAAAGATGCGTTCGAAAGAATCTCGTTAAACACTAAAAAGTTCACCAACCAGGCCAGCAGAATCACCTGTCTTTATGAAGACAAGAAACAAAATCTCTGGGTTGGAACCTCAAACGGCCTCTACCTGTTAACCAATCGGCAAAATAGCACCTTCCATTTTTTTCCCGCCGATAACACCAATGGAATTGCAGGCAACAATATCCGCAGCATTTTTGAAGATCATATTGGTCAATTATGGATTGGCACAAATAACGGATTGACAAAAATGAAAAGATCGAATGGCCAATACCAATATGAAACCTTCCGGCACGATCCTAAAAATCCTGGCAGCCTCAGCGCTGATTACATTACCACCATTGCGGAAGACATTCGGCAAAATTTATGGATCGGCACACAAAACAGCGGGGTTAATGTATTTAACCCATCCTCGGGTTTGTTTTCTCATTTTTCTACAGCCCCACCTTTCAGTATCATTAATAATAATATCCGCAAAATTATTTCCGACAAAACAGGAAAACTATGGGTTGGCACCCAGGAAGGTTTAAGCATCATCGACCCCGTCAGTAAAAACATTAATTCATACCAGTATGATGCAGGTAATAAAAAAAGTCTAAGCCAGAACTCCATTCACAGCCTTTTTGAAGATGCCCATGGTTCAATTTGGGCAGGGACTTATTTTGGCGGTGTTAATATCATTTATTCTTATACTACCCACTTCACGATCATGCAAAGCAGGGAGAATCACTCCAGTATTAGCAACAATGTGGTCAGCAGCGTTGTGGAAGACGATCAACATAATTTATGGATCGGCACTGAGGGTGGCGGGCTGAATTATTTCAACAGGAAAACAGGCTTGTATACAGTTTATAAAAATAAATTAAATGAGCCCTCAAGTCTGGGTTCTAATCTGGTAAAAGTAGTGTACAAGGATAAGGATGGGAATATCTGGGCTGGCACTCATGGTGGCGGATTAAACTTATTTGAACCAGATAGGAAAACATTTAAAAGGTTTTTATTTAAGGATAATGACCCGGAGACGCTGAATAGTGAAGTGGTTTCACTGCTGGAGGACAGCCAGGGAAGATTTTGGGCAGGTACCACTTCAGGCTTACTCCTATTACAGAGGAAGAACGGTCTATTGGTACCATTTAATAACGCAGTATTGAAAGAGGCGAAAATTACTGGACTGGCGAAAGCTTTAATGGAAGATTCCCAAAATAGAATATGGATCGGCACGGCATCTGGACTGTATGTTTTGAACCAGAACAAGGTTCAGGAAATAAGCCCTGATCAAATCAATTGCATCAAAGAAGATTCAAAAGGAAATATTTGGGCAGGCTTGTATTATGGTGGGTTGGCCATGTATGACATAAAAAAAGAAAGACTTATTCATTATACAGAAAAAGAAGGTTTGCCCAATAATAATGTGCTTGGCATATTGGAAGATGATAATAAGCACTTGTGGCTAAGCACTGATAATGGATTAGTAAAGTTCACCCCTTCTCATAAGAGCTTTCAAACCTATACGGTCAGCGATGGACTGACAGGGAATGAGTTTAATTATAATTCTTTCTTTAAGGATAGCAAAGGAGAATTTTTCTTTGGCGGCTATAATGGCCTTAACAGTTTTTTTCCAGGCAAAATCGAAACCAACAAGTATGCTGCTCCCATTGTCTTTACCGGGTTAAAATTATTCAACACCCCTGTTGAGATCAATGGGGAAGACAACCTGCTTAAAGAAAATATAAGCATTACGAAACACATAACTTTCCGGCACAACCAGGATGTGTTTACCATAGAGTACGCCCTGCTCAACTTCATTAAAAGCAACAAAAACAAATACGCTTATAAGCTGGAAGGGTTTGATAAGAACTGGAATGAAGTAACCACCACATCTGCCACTTATACCAACCTGCCATCTGGCAACTACAAGTTTTTAGTAAAAGGAGCCAACAATGATGGGGTATGGAGTACACCTGCAGTATTGAATATAACAATACTACCTCCTATTTGGCAAACTTGGTGGGCTTATTGTATTTATGTGCTGATCTTGGCTTCGATTATCTTTTTAGTAACCAGGTTTTTCTTCTTACAAGCCTTATTAAAAAAGGAAGATGAGCTGCACCAGGCAAAATTGAATTTTTTCACTAATATTTCCCACGAGATACGCACCCACCTGACATTAATCATGGCACCTGTGGAGAAAATGTTGGATGCAAAAGAGAAGGATGGCTTGATTTACCAGCAGCTAACCAACGTAAAAAGCAATGCAAACCGTTTATTAAAATTAGTAAGTGAGTTGATGGATTTCAGGAAAGCGGAAACCAACCATTTACAACTTCGTATAGCACAACACGACCTGATTTCTTTTTTGCAGGATATTTATACCAGTTTCCAGGAATTGTCGCTGGTGAAAAACATCAGGATTTCGTTTATTCACAACACAGAAGCCGCCCTCCTTTATTTTGATAAAGAACAATTAGAAAAAGTTTTCTTTAACCTGCTTACGAATGCTTTTAAGTTTACACCGGAAGGGGGACAGATCTGTATGAACGTGGAACAGAAAGACGATTGCATTCAAATAAGTGTAACAGATAATGGCAGGGGTATTGCCCCACAATACATAGAGAAACTGTTTACTAATTTCTACCAGGTAGCTGATCATGGAGTTCAAAATACTGGCTATGGTATTGGCTTGGCACTGTCTAAAAATATTGTGGAACTGCATAAAGGAACCATCACTGTAGAAAGCGAACCAGCTACACCTGGCAAGGATGGTAAAACCTCCTTTACAGTTACATTGCTCTCTGGAAATAAACACTTTGAAAATAGCCAATATATACTGGAAACCAGGACTGCTAAAGAAGCTATTAAAATAGAACAGAAACAGGCAATCCCTGTCTCCATCACGACTCCATCGAATGGTAAAGAAACGGAGAAGCCCTACTCTATCCTTATAACTGAAGACAACCCTGAACTACGGGCTCTAATACGTGAATCATTAGAGGATAAATATCATATATTAGAAAGTGAACATGGATTAGCAGGCTGGGAATCAGCTATTGAGCAAATTCCTGATCTGATAATCAGTGATGTGATGATGCCGGAAATGGATGGCTTCCAGCTTTGTTATAAGCTAAAAACTGATGAAAGAACAAGTCATATCCCTGTAATTTTACTCACTGCTAAAAGTTCACAAAGCGACCAGGTAAGTGGTCTGGAAACTGGCGCTGATATCTATATCACTAAACCATTCAGTACAAAAGTATTGGAACTGAATGTCCGCAATCTGCTGACATCCCGTGAGAAAATGCGGCAAAAATTCAATCAGCAGCTAATTCCATCTGCCGGCATCAATACACCAGGGGTTGAAGCAGTTGCAGAAACATATGTTAATCCCGTTGATAAGGAATTTTTAGACAAGGTAATCCAATTGATAGAAGAACATATGGACAATCCTTCTTTTGGGGTTGATATGTTGTCGAAGAAGGTAGGCATGAGCCAGCCAGTGCTGTACAAAAAATTAAAAGCCGTGACCTCTATGTCAGTGAACGACTTTGTAAAATCACTACGTCTCAAAAAAGCAGCTAACCTTCTGCAACAAAAGCATTTGGCTGTATATGAAATAGCTTATTCTGTTGGATATAGTGATAGCAAATATTTTAGTAAAGAATTTAAAAAGGTATATGGTAAAACACCAAGCGAATATGCCGATCAATAATCAACTCATTGCTAACCGAAATCAAAAAGATCCGTTCGTCAATAATGTAGGGCAATAAATAAGGCCATGTATGGAAATACACGGCCTTTGTACTCGCCATTTGCTTATCTGTCATTACACCCTGAATCTATTTGAAGGACAGGCGCCTCCTCAGTGGCCGGTGTGGAAGATAAAGCCCACATTGAGGCTCAAAAAGGACTGCCCATCCAGTTCATCATTGTTGAAATTTGCATAATACTTGCCCCCCACCAGCACATCCATACCCGAGGGGCCCTTGATCCTGACCCCCAACTCCGGCCGCAGGCAAAACTGCCAGGTGTTGGTGGTGATGCGATACAACCCAAAGTCGGTGGCCCGGTTGGTATAGGTGGTGCCCAACCCCGCCCCCACATAGGGCATCAGCATGTCATTATTGGTATGAGGGTAATACTTGGCCCCCACAATGATGGGCACCGAGTTGGTGTAGCGGTACTGCACCCCCGAAATGGAGGCCGTCTTGTCGGTATAGACCTTGTCTTCGACCCGCTC
>NZ_JAOTIF010000051.1 GCF_025628885.1 Paraflavisolibacter caeni
CGGGTAATCAAAAAGGCTCAGGACGAGTTCTAAAGCTAACAAGACGTAAGCTGATACTTGTCGAACACCTGCGCATGAATGATAGAATTGTGGATTCTAATGTTGTGACCTATAAAAAAATCTAAAACTTCTATAGGCATATAACATGATATTACCGAATGCAGGGCTGAAGTAATGCTATGAGGCTGACGAATCAATAGTAAACTGTAAATCATTTTTAAACTTTAGGATCGCCAAACCCCTGCCTTCGGCAATACCAGTCCGTTGCGCAACTTCAAATTATGTTAAAGGACGAGGAATTATATATACGTGCAATTTTAGTTAAAGATGATATTAAATATTACCATAAACTTTTAGACAATCAATCAGAGATTGGAGAACAGTTTAGGTTGATTAAATATTGCTTGGTTCATCTTAATGTTTTGCGAGAATCAATTAATGATTTCAACTTCATTATAAAAGATCGTTATGATTTATCAAGTAAGGCAAGGGAAATCAAAAGAAAGTTAGAGTTTGTAAATCATTTAAGAAACAAAATAAGCGGACACCTTGACTCAAAAGTTCTTAATAACGCAATTCAATGGGAACCCCACATATTTCACGTAAATATTAAAGATGAGGAAACTGTTCAGCTTTTACTTATTCGAAAGTCACTTTTAGAATCAGCTATTAACTCATATATTGATAATGATGGAAATCATAAAGTCTTTAGAACTGAAATTGATTTTAACTTTCCGAAAGATAAAACCCTGTTTTTAAACTTTCTTGGAGAGTTAAATGAAAGTAGTATAGCTTGGCTCGATGATATGGCTAAATTGATAAAAGAGAAAATAGATTTTTGGGATAATTCTAAAATTATCGAAATGGCCAAAAGGGCTGGTGAAACAGACTTTAATTTGAAAAGCAACATCTAACATGCGAACTTTTACAAAACTGGCTTTTGAGCACAGGCTATCACTATTGCATAAAGCTGTAAAACCTTTATACATGTTCACTGTTCAAGGTGAACACCTTCCATGAACACCGTGAACACTTTGAACATTGTAGATATGAAATTAAGGTTGTACCTACCCGGTTGCAGCTTTTTCATTTTCCCAATCACTTAGACACCCCCTTAAAATAGATCATACCCCTTCTTTACAGCTACATATAGCCTGTAAATAACGGAGATATAGGCCCTTTTACCATTTACAAATTTTCCATGTTTTTGCACTTTCTATGAGGGTCAGAATACCCCATTAGCCCTTGCCCAGACTGCATTTCAGCATTTTTGCAAATAAGGCAAAAATAAATAGCAGAAAAACCAGCAAAAGTGTTGGCTCAATCAAGTGTACACCCTTGTTGTTTCTTGTTACGATCATGAGATGCCCTTGAAAATTTGTACCTTCTATATGCAATTAAAACCTTGATCCAATGTTAACCTTAACCATCGCCCCTCTACACATCAGAGGACAGGAAGCTATGGGGATACCGCAGCCTCTGGATAAAAACCTTGAATATGCAATCAGAAAAATCAAAGGTATCAAATGGAGCGGAACGCATAAGCTGTGGTATGTACCCCTGAATAAAGAACAATACCATCAACTACGGGAAACGCTAAAGGACAAGGTACAATTGGATAGCACCCTTTTAAAGCAGTATCTGGAGCAAAGAAAAAGTGTGCAACCCCTGATGAAATCAAAAAGAATCAACAGGACAAGAGCAGAAATGCTTTTGCTTCATCCCTTGAACAAAGACAATCTGGAGGCTTTTACACAATACCAGGAGTTGTTGCAGCTTAAAGGCTACAGCCCGCAAACACTGAAGACCTATTGTAGTGAGTTCCACCTGTTACTGCGCCTTCTGGTAAAAGCAAAAGTGAGTGACCTGACCAAACAGCAGGTACAGTCCTATTTGCTTTGGTTACTCAATAAGAGACACTACAGCGCCACACACCTACATACTACCATCAATGCCCTGAAGTTTTATTTTGAGCAGGTGCTGGGCAGAAGGCGTGAGTTCTATGACCTGCCCCGTCCCCAAAGGCCACTGAAGCTGCCTCCGGTACTGGCAGAAAGTGAAGTAGTCAGGATCATACAGCAAACAAGTAATTTAAAGCACAGGGCATTATTGATGACCGCATATGCTGCCGGATTAAGGGTTGGTGAGTTGGTACGGTTAAAAGTAAAGGATATTGACTCCCAGCGCATGGTGATTCATATCCATGAAGGGAAAGGCGGCAAAGACCGGATGGTACAATTGAGCCAAGTATTGCTTACAATCCTAAGGGAGTACTATAGTAAATATAAACCTAAAGAATACCTCTTTGAAGGAGAAGGCGGAGGTGCTTATTGTGTCCGCTCTGCCCAAAAAGTATTGGCACAGGCAAAGATCAGAGCCAAGGTAAATAAAAAGGGGAGTATTCATTTACTAAGACATTCCTATGCTACTCATCTTTTAGAGGCAGGCACTGACATCCGCTACATCCAGGAATTGCTGGGGCATAACAGCCTGAAAACAACTTTAAGGTATACGCATGTGAGTATGAAGAATATAGCCTCTATTCAAAGCCCGTTAGACAGATTACCTTTATAAGAAGTTCGTTTTCTTTGTTGCCAGATTAGCACTACAGATGGGCTCATGCAGATTGGGCAACAAAAAATGCGAAACAAAAAAATTCTAGAAGACACTGAAAGGCAGCAAGTTATACAGGTTTTTGAAAATTATTTGTCAGGATGAGCTTGGTTCGTAAATTAGTAGTGTTAGCCGAAATCAATGACCAAAGCAAAGACATACCATAGACCATACTCTGAGCCTGAACCAAGGAGTTTTGTTCAGTGGTGTATTGATTTGGGAGTTGAGTGTGAAGGCAAATGCCCTGATGCCAGTCAAAAATTAACCTATGATGAGTTCTGTTTCTTGCCTGATGTAAGGCTTATTAAGGTTAGAGATACCGAGTTGTATGGCTGGTGGCGAAAACATGGAGATGTGTGGGGAGAGTGTAGGACCGTAAAGGAATGGCTGGAAGATTTTAATTGGGAGTTAGTAGACCCAACTGATAGTGAATTGAAAGATGTAAACCTATTCATTGGACATGATGAGTTTTGGGTTTGGAGCAGCGGCAAAGTGACTGATAAAATAAAAAAGAACACTGGTATACTGAAAACAATAAGGAGACTTTTTAATAAAAATTAAAACGGCTAACACTTGTATTTGTAAAATGGCTGATGCATAACTACATTTAAGCTATAAATCATTAACCTGCAGTACCGGAATAGTGGAGCGGCAGTAACACAGACTATAGCCCCTTTCACAAATACCTTTGACCGTTACAGGCAATTTACAATGACACCATCCGTACAACAATACAATCTTGAGAAGAGCATGTGGACAGAGGCCGACTTCAAAGTTATGGGCTGGCATGATGCTGCCATTCATGCGATTTCGTTTCAGTGGAACAATGGCGAGTGGACTGGTGATTTTCTTTTAGACATTGACTATATTTTCAAGTGGGTAGATCCCGTGAAAGGCAAGGGGCACTTTTCTTACTGGATAGCTCCGTGTACATTAATTTTTAAAAAAGCATTTAAACTGGACGTAAACATCAAGACGGATCTTTTCGGCATTGATGCACAACAGATAGTTGAAGTGGTACTTGCTGATACAACGCAAAATCAAGAAGGTACTATAACTTATCAATGGGCAATTGAACTAACGGCGGGTCATATAAAACTGACTTCTGAAGGCTTTACTCAGATAGTTAGACAATTACCTATCCATACGGACTTTCTATTGCTGACGCAGGAACAACGGGGAGGCGTTTCTTTTTCTGAACAGCCTTGTAAGTTAGACGACTAAACTGCCTGTAACAAGTCAGTTTTGCTTAAGCAGGGCATCTGCACTATCTTTAAACCACAAATCATTATTTAGCAGTTCTGCCAGAGTAAGGGAAAGTAACCCAGACTATCCTGCCTCTGCAAAGCTGTGAGAACCGTTAGCGGCAAAAGACCATGCGGACCATTAAGTCATACTTTATTTTACTTTATTGTATTTGTTGTCTGACATCAAATTCAAATGGCCAAGCTCAAAGTCCTAAAAGTAAGGAGCTTGTTTTGGCAATACGTTTATTAAAAGGGTTGCCTCCTGTTGAAACGACATCTACTGGCGATGATTTAAATCCTGATGTGAAAATTGTTATCATTAACAATACTGACACGCTTGCCAGCTTTTATGAATCTTGGAATGCCTGGGGTAATGATGCGGTGATGCTTGAATTGCAAATGAATGACACGGTTTACAAACTCCACCGAGTGAATGATTGTTGGTTGAATAAAAACTTTCCTTCTGCTGTTATGCTTTTCCCAGGAGACTCAGTTATGTTCTATTTCAAGATTGTAGGATGCACTCCTAAATCCTCATGTGCTTGTTTTTACAGTTTACCTAGGGGTTTGCGGTTTCCGACAAATAATTTGGCAAGTGCCCAATTACGTGCGTATTATCAGCTGAATTTGGAAAATCATTTAACTAATCTTGACGATCAATTAACGATGCCAAAGGAAATGGGTGACGTGTCTATAATCTATCCGAAGTCACACTATAAGAAATTTAGGAAGTTAACAGTTCTGCAGAAAATGAGAAGTTTTGTTTGTGATTTGCTGATTTCAGACTGGGTGAATATTCAATTCGATAAATGGTAACCCTTAGCAGCTTGGTGCCGCTAACAAACAGTTTTAAACAATAGTGGATCTGGAATATGGAGTGAACAGTTTAACTTTATTCAGCAGTCATGCAGAAGTGGAGCTGTAGTAACTCAGACTGCCACTCCTACTTAAAGCTGTTAAAAACGTTGTGTGTCATGCTATGGAAGACTCAATTAACATTGAAGAGATAATTACACTCGTAAAAAAACAAGAGCCAGAACGTGCTGATGTTATTGAGGCATTACAGAAGTGTTCTGGAGGAAAGTGGACAAGTAAAGGCTATTACCAATTCATAAACAGTAAGAACGCTAATGAGCCTGGGGCAGCATGGCAGATTGATGAAAGCATTGTTTTAGAACAGGAAAACAAAGGGGATATAGTTTTAGACATACTCAAAGATGGACGAATAGGAGGTATTGAGTTTATTGACTTAATTGAAAACTAAAAACTTGCATGAATATAATAGAACCTATTGTTACCTGCTGCTTCTGTGGACAGAGTTTGTTATTTAAGAATGCTGTCCTGATTTCGGTATCTCTGAGCAGTAATATAGAGGAAGCTCAAGGGCTGTATGCACATAAGAGTTGCTTAGATAAGGTTTTACATGAAAGTATTCCAAGGCTAATTACCCTTCCTGATGATGAATAAGGCACGAACACACAACATCCAGTTTGCTGCAATAGTGGCGGAGGAACATATTGTAAGCACTCGTAATTCTCTTTATCTTCACTAATAAATCAAACAAACGGAACACAGACCGCCACTACTGCAAAGCAAGCTGCTAATCCGTTGTGTGTAACCTTAGAAATTGCTCCCTAAGAATAAAAAATGTGGACTTCAACCAACTTTGATACATACCCAAAACAATTTGACTTTACCTCTTCTGAACGAGGCAAACCAACATTTACGGCTCTAAAAATTGAGGGTAAAGATTTCATCAATATGGTAGAGCAACTTGATGGAGAAATTGGGGATGAACAAATCTTTCAAACAATTATTTGCGACCATTGCGGAATTCATCATTGTGCGTCTGGAAACTGGGTTGCTCTCAGACAACAAAATGGATATGTGTTTTTCATTCCTGCCTTTGAAGCAATTGCTGATGAACCGAATAGCGGAGAATACGACCCACCATATTCTTTGCAACAAAAAGGTGCTTTATGGCTGCCCCTTTCCGAATTTGACAATTTTAAAAAGATCGTTCCTGAGTTAGCCAAACTAAAAAGCATTAACACACTAACAAAGTCTGAGCTAATCTGGCTTTACAAGTGGGACACACCTCATAAGATGTTTGGAGACTTTCCGAACTTTCAACCTGTGCGAAAGAACCATGTTTTGGTAGCTTCTGAACTTGACAATGAAACAATATTTAACATCATTGAACAAAAGTTGGCCGAACTTGAAAACATAAATGAATTTACCATTCAGGCGTTAGCCGTTGGTGACAGCATTATCTCACTTTATCTTGACGATATTAATACGACAGAATGGAAGGCTCTTTATAAAACTGACAACCAATATGGGCTTTTACTCGGTGGAACATTTAAAATTGAAACTAAGAGTTGACAAAGGCTACACACAACATAAAATGTTTCAGCAATGATGGCTTAATGACTACAATCAGCTTCTAAATCATTACTAAACAGTATATCTTTATCCAAACAGGTGTAACTCTGACTTCAATCATTGACAGAAACATCTAAAACCGTTAGCGTCAAGCACAGATGAATTTAGTAGAATTAGCAAATAGAGAAAGGGAGCTTTATGAAGTAGTGACTTCTTTGCAAGGCACTATGGAGGAAAAAATAAAACAGCTGAAAGAGCGGGGAGTCTTTGAAGAGTATCGCAGGATTCACCAGCAGTATGCTCAATTACATAATCAAGAGACAGAAGCTCTTAAAAGAGGTCTGTTTCTTACCTGGTATTCCACTGTTGAACCACCATGCTTTACAGGTATCAAGGAGCTTGACTCCGCTGCTGAAAACCAGATAATAAGCACTTTGGACAGACAGTTAGAGCAGGGTATCATTGACTATGAATTGGATTGGATGCTAAGTTATTACGCTAACTTGGAGTTTGCCTTTGAACGATTTAAAGGGTACGAGAGTTTACAAAAGAAGCTGCAAAATCCTCCGCTGGAATTGCCGAGGCATATTGATAATGAAGGAATGCTGAAAAGAGGGCAAATGGGTCTTTACTGGAATTCACTGGAAGTCTTCAATAAATAGCCAGCCGCTAACATTGATTTTTCTGCACCGGTGGAATCAGATTGTTAACCAGTTTTTAAGTCTCTGCGGAACACCATATCTTTATCCTGGTGACAGTAACCCAGACTGCTACCAGCGACAGAAACATCTTGAAAACGTTGTACGAAATCAAACTACCATCATGAAAGCAGTAAGCTGGATATATAGAATTACTATCATCATATTTTGCTTGTTATCCATTCTCCCGATGGTAGGGTTGCTTGCTTTTGGTCATGGGCTTGGTGACTTAGTTTATGCTGTGTTTTTGTGGTTTTCCACTTTGATTTTGTTGTTCATTGCCTATTTGTATCGAAAAACCCATACACTTGGCAAATATATTTCCATCATGGCAATATTCTTACCTATTCTAATTTTCATTGTTTATAAGGCGACTTTAGGTCGAGGACCCGAGTATGCATGGGATGGCAATGTTTTCTTCTGGAAGTAAGCTTGAGATTTCACAGTACTTCGCACAACATTGAATATTTGTAAAATGGTTGCTACTAAATTATCTTTCAGCTTTAAAACAATAACCAATGGCATAGATAATTTGAAGCAGTTGTAACCCAGACTTCAACCGTTTCACAAATATCTTTGATCGTTAAGCCGCAATATTGCACATTTCTTATGACAAAAAGATTGAGAGGATTCCTGAGTGCATTGTTTTTAGGAGGCATTTGCTTAATAGGAGGAATCAAAACTATTATATCGGACACCGACTTGGACCTTAAGAAAGTAGATAATATTACAGGACCAGTGGAAGTGGCTGAAATAAGAAGTCGCTTTGTTAAAGGTGCAAAGATTAGTCAGACGCAGACTGTTTTCTTTTTCCGGCTGTATAACTCGGACCAGAACTTTACCATCTACAGGTCAAACAATGCATACGGTCAATTACAGGATAATGTAAACATTGGAGATACGATTAAAGTATATTACGAACCTAGTTCAGAAGACTTCAATTTAGACGTATACCAAGTGGAAAAAGGAAACAATATCATCCACAACTATTCGACTTACAACAAACAAGTATCTAGCGCTGCGGGTATCATGTTGTTAGCAGGAACTGTTATTGTAGCTGTTGCAATTATATCTTATACAAATTTTAATATATGGAAGTTCTTAATGCGGCTACCAGGAAGTTCTTAATGCGGCTACCAGGTGGTTTTATGAAATGACAGCTATGTATTACATTTAAGCAATAAACTATCAATCAACAACAGAACAGAAGTCAGACTGAAGCATAACGGACTGCTGTCAATACATAAAGCCTCATCTCCGTCGTTCAAAACGACCATTCGCTTTTGATAGGTTTTTAGGTAAACTACTAATTGTTGTATAGCCAACTCTTAGTAGCTATTAAATCTTCTTTTGCTATTACTTTCTCTATGATCTTTTATCTACTGAGTCTGTGTTGAAGGATACTAGGTTAAACATTTCCCGACAACGACTGCGGACTCTTGAGCCATAGCGGTCTTCGATTTCCTGGCTGTTTAGGTTGGTGGTGATGTGGGTGAGCATTTTGTAACGGATGAAAAAATCGTAACGGGAAAGCAGGATCTCGGCCATGACGTTGCAGATGTTGCCATAGTGTTGGACGACTGGCTCCAGACCTAGATCATCGAAGCAATAGGCTACTGTTTGTTCAGTGTACTGGTTGAAGGATCCGCGGGTGTAGCGCTGGATGACTTCAAAGCCCTGAGTGGCAAATTCAAAGGCGATTTCACGGCAGGCTCTCATCATGTGTTGGTGGTTGGTGGAGAGCACTTGGTTCATTAACCGCATTAGAGACGTTTTACCGCATCCTACCGGCCCGGTAAGGACAATCCCTTTCCGAAGGTCGATCTTGTATTTTTGAGCCATTGGAGCGTCTTGCAGGAAGTATATCAGGAGCTGCAGGATGGTAGTGGTATCTTCTTCATGCAATTTGAACTTTGGATGATAGATTTCTTTGCCTTTCTTTTCGATCAGTAGCCAATAGATTGTGTAATCATAGTGGCTCTGAATAGTTCTTATCTCGTGGGGTATGGAGTTGTGGGGTTCGATCATTGTTGTTTTGTTTTTGTGTTTTGGTATTGAGCATCCATTTGTGGGCAATGGGTTTCCAGTCTGTGACAGGAAGTGATTCACTGATCATCCAGGCTTTGCCCTGGTTGTAGTAGAAGAACTTCTTTGCTTCCGGATGTGGGTAGTTGTGCTGGCGAAAGAAGTCTTCTACTTCCTGGAGTGTGGGAACCATCCTCTTCTCCCCTACTTTGGAGCTGGATGCAGTGGGCACATGTACCGATTTTGGGACACGCGGCAAAACGTTTTCTTTTTGCTCCTTTCCTGAATGAGTAGCCGAAGAAATATTATTTGATTTTTTATCCACATTTTTTTTATTATTTTTTTTTGTGGGTGTGTTACACACACTGTTTAACTGTTTAAAGTTTATATGTTTATAAAGGAGTACCACTTTTGATACTTGTCTAGTATCATTTTTGATACTTGCTGAGCCCAAAAGAGGTACATGACTAGTATCAAAATCGGTACTTGTACCAATGGGCTTACAAGTACCATTTTTGGGACTAAACATGTTTAATTGTTGATAAGTATTTTTTTCTACTTCGTTATCAAACCTTATCATACTGATGGCCACAGGTAAGTATTTAAATGGCGCCGGATAATACTGGATATAACCTGCCTGGTGCAACTCGCGGATGCATTTGTGATAAGTGTTTTTGGATCCGATCTTACTGAGCTGCATCAGATCATCTCGGTAGACAGGGAAAGGGTTGTCAAACCGGTTTACATTCCAGTAGTGAAATAGGGCCAGGTAAAGACTGATATGGGTTGGAGCAAGTGTATTGTCCCCTTTGGCGCGCTCGAAAAAGGTATTGAGGTGAGAAATATAGTTCACATGGGTAGTTTTGGTTTATTTTTTCTCTTTATTCAGCAGGGCCTGGATGTGTTCATTGTCGTAATATATGATACCTCCTAACTTGGTGTATTTAAGGGTACCATTGACGCGCAGGGTTTGCAGGGTACCAGGAGAGACTTTGAGCATCCTGAGCACTTCATTAGTCTTGAGCCATTCTTTTTGTTCAATTTGTTCTTTGCTGATGATCTGTTTGAGTTCACTGATTAATTCCTCTTTAAATGACATTAAATCATGCCGGGTTAAGATTTCTACTGACATAAAATTTGAATTGTTTTAGATGATGGGACAAAGAGAGGAGTTTTTGCAATATCAAAGGGGTAGCAGGGGTACCGGTACCCCTGTGAAAGGCAGACAGGGACTGAGTTATGACTTTTAAAATTATGTATGGCGGGAGTAGGAAATGATTGTATTGCCGGATAGTTTAGATGAAGGCCGGTGTTGTTTAATTGAATTTGTGGATCATCAGATCTTTTTGACAGATGATAGGACTTACGGGACCGTTAGTTTATTTTCTATTGTAGCTTTTTAAAAATTAACATTGGGAAACGATAGAATTTCCAACATTTGACTTGTGAAATTTTGTTACTACTAGTTTATACGATTTGCAAAAAGCAGACTTTTCAATTAAATTAGGGTATTGGAGTCAACTTAAGAAGCCTTCATTTTCATGAACCAACAGGAAATATTAAATACACCAATTCAGGACCTTCCTTTCACTTCGGACCTGAAAATCATCTTGTTGAACCAGGGCCTTAAGACCCTGCAGGAGGTTGTGAATGTTCCGGTGTACAGGTGGCATGATTATCCTTCCTTTACTTATCATCACCAATATGAAATTGTGGATTACCTACAGGAGCTGGATTTAATGGATTTCATAAAAGAAGATTAACCCCCAGGCCGCCTGAGGAGGAGAGCACCAGCGCACAGCACCTGTGATGAAAGGGCAAAAAGAGACAATGCTCAATTGGTAAGCGGGATGCTTAGTATGATTGCACTTTATTGAACATCTTCATTAAGATATCCTTTACAGAGTCGAGAGCGCTCGGCTCAGGCGTATAATATTTGCTGCGCAGGCTTTCTGCGGAAATTGAATTAGCATTGGGTGTATGAAATATACTTGCAACAGCTTTCAGCAATGCTGTTTGGTTTTTATTGGTCAGCACACCAGCATCCCGGGCGGCCCTGATGAAAACGGCGAGTTGCTGCACAGAAAGGGAGGTGTGCAGTTTTTCTTCATCAATTATTTCTGGAGCGGGCGGTGAATGTTCATTAAATACAGTAAAGTAAGCCTGTTGTTGATCTAAATAATTGATTTCTTCAGAGATCCAGGCACGAATCTGTTCTTTTAAGTTTTTCATCTTGGGTTTGAAAGCAATGCCTGGTTTTTCCTGCAACTGGTTTAATGATTTAAATGCAGAGAGCAATACATCTCTCTTTTGGGCCGGGAGATTACATGCTGCAATCTCCACCCCAAGGTTTGCCACATAATATTGAAAAAAATCAGAGGTATTGAAGTTCATATAGATCAATAGATCCATCAGCTGTTGGCAAGCTAAGGACATATCTTTTAATTCGGCGACCAACTCTTTGACATAGGCCAGCTTTTTATAACAGATGAATTCTTCGTTGTTGTTTTGAGTAAACCTTTGTAAATGGCTGCACAATATTTTCTTCAGCCTGGGATCTGTGCCGGCAAAAACAGTCTTTTCCAGATGCCTGAGTTCTTTTTTAATAAGTGTTTGTGTGGCATGCAGCAAATGATCTGGTACCTTTTCTTCCTTGTTGAAGTATTTAGGATAATGGCATTCAATAAAATGCAGCAGCTTCTCCAGGCGCTTTAGGATGGTATCATACGTACCATTGAGCGGAGAAGCAGGATCCATGTAGCTAAAGACTTTATCCAGGAGGCGTATCAGGGCTGACTGGCATTGGTAAATTAAGAGCACGAGAGATTGTTCATTTTCGATGTCTACAGACTTTTTGAGCAGGTAAGTTCTTATGCTATCAGTTTCTGAAGTTGTTTCATTAATCCATATCTCTAAGAAACGACAAGAGGCGTCAATTCCTACTGTATTGACAGTGTTAATCCGCACATTGATTAAATAATAAAGCTTTTCTAATGAATTCTTCAAATTTTTAAGTTTAGTTATGGTGTATATCGTTAAGCTTTCGGTTTCCCTACAATGCGGCCTCGCTCCATTGTTTAAGTGAAGAGGCAAAATTTCCCTTATCAAACCTGTTAGGGGATTGATGAAATAATCCTAAGAACTAGTTGTGAATTCAGGCAGGGACAACCTGGTTGAATGATTCATTGATCCCTAATGGGTGTTTTCAGAATAGGTTTGCACTTTGGCAAACAAACAATTTGGTTACGAATGAAGGGGATTGGAAGTTAGTTTCCGGAGGTTTTCGTTTCTATGGCAACTAAATGAGCGCTAAATATATTATACTTTAAAATAAAACCTGCCTATTTACCTTAAAATTTTTGTAAGATAAAAGAGACAGGTTAGTATGAAATAAGTGGTAAAAGAAATAATGGAAACCAATTAACCAGTAATGGCTTTAATATGATGGAACTATCCTGTTGCGTTAAAGACAGATATATCTTCGATTCATTTTCCTTTAGGATTACATTGATAGATATAAAGCAAGTATTATGGTTGAGTTTTTATCATGAAACATTTGCTATGTCAATATGGAAACTACGATGTATCGTAGAATTGCTGGCTCGAGAAGCGGAGTAGTGTAAATCTCAATGTTCGAATCTGGTTCTGTGCACATTAGTATGCTGGAATCATATGTCTCTGGCATAATAATTTCTCTTTTTTACGGCGAAATAATATAATAAACAGCCGACATCTTCCGACTCTTTCTACGATACATCGCAGATGATCTGGCTCGAGAAGCGGAGTAAAGCATTCAATTTACCCGGTGTTCCCTGGCACCAATTAACCAGTAATGGCTTTAAGATGATCGGAGCCATCCTCTTTCGTAAGCTTAGTTCTCAAGACTTTCATATCATCACTTACCCTCTTATCCAAAATCTTAGCATAGATTTGGGTAGTCTGCAACTTCTTATGGCCCAACATCTTGCTTACTGACTCGATAGGTACACCATTGGTGAGTGTAACTGTGGTAGCAAAAGTATGCCTGGCCACGTGGAAGGTGAGCTCTTTAGTGATGCCGCACACATCAGCAATTTCTTTTAAATAGGAGTTTACCTTCTGGTTGCTGGGAATGGGCAACAACTTGCCGGAGTTCAGAACTTTGGGGTGTGCGGCGTATTTTTCAATGATGGCCATCGCTGTTGGCAGCAGGGGAACATGAGAGGGTTCATCAGACTTTTGACGGGAAGTGAAGATCCATTTTTCTCCGTCAATGCCGATTGAAATCTGGTAAGATTTGAGATTGGCCAGATCGATATAGGCCAACCCTGTATAGCAACTAAAGAGGAAGATATCTTTAATATGATTCAAGCGCTCAATAGTGAATTGCTTGTTTTCCAGGAGATCCAATTCATGCTGGGTTAAGAATGTCCGGTCGGAGGCTTTTGCCTTCAGCTTGAAAGACATGAAAGGATCTTTTTCCAGCCAACCCTTGGCCACACATTCCTTTACGATCTTTTTCAGGTTCTTAATGTACTTGGCATTGGTGTTTATATCGATGGATTTCTGGGATTTGAGGTAGAATTCAAAATCACTGGCGAATTCAAAAGAAAGATCCTTGATGCTGATATCGGCCAGGTTGAATTTCCATTTCAGAAAATCCTTGACGTGTCTAGAGGTGGTGGTATATTTCACCCAGGTGGCGCGGGAATATCCTTTTCCGATCAGGGCCTCTAAGTTTTTATTGTGCTGCTCCATGATCTGGACCAGCAGGCGTTGTTTTTCCTCCACACCGGTTAGCTTGTTTTTCAGGGTTTCTGCAGTAATGTGCTTGCCGGCATCGAGTAGTTCTCGGTGGGCGTCATAAACTTGTTGCTCGAGGGTTTTCAGGTAGACATTCACGGACCTGGTTTCTTCACTTTTTCCGTCTACTTTCTGCGCTTTTGCGTTCCATTTTTTGGGGTCTATGTAACGTTTGCTGGAGATATCTGCCCGTTTTCCATCAATAGTGAGGCGGAGATAGATGGGAACAGTGCCGTCTGATTGGAGCTTGCCTTTCTTGAGAAAATATAGCAGTGTGAAGGTTTTGTTCATGTTTTGGTGCCCTTTGTTTTGGTACTATAAATTTACAAAACTGGGGTACACTTGTAGGTGATTGTGATCATGAATTGTAGTGATATAAAGTATTGTGTCAGATCAGGTGCCCTCGTATAACCGAAATTCCAGGGCACCGAATAGGGCACCTCTGGGATGCGATTTTTTGAATATTTTGGGGATGTGCCGGAAATGAAAAACCCCACAAACGTGTGATTTGCAGGGTTTTAGTAAGATTTGATGTCTGAGTTGCGGACCGGACGGGACCCGAACCCGCGACTACGATTTTTTACAGGATTACGTGCGTTTTGCTTTCTATTGATTTCTACAAAACGAGCGAGTCCACCTACGATCTATCGTAGATTTTTTCTCAAACTGCTTGATTATCAACACTAAGACTTTTTAATAAAAAACACATAATTCTTTAAGTAATTGCAACCTCTATACAATCCATTTCTCTATTGAAATTCCGGAAAAAGAGAAAGTAAGTAAACCTACTTCCCCCTTGACATTTACCAACTGTTTAATAACCGAAACATAGAAATAATAATATTAATAATAGATAAATGATCAGTTTAAAAATATGGGAAATAATACAAGAATAAAATATGCAAACGATTGCGCAAGTGAAGATCTCAGGTTAAGAAATTCCCCTCGCATCCTTTGTATGGGTGGGATATTAGTAAGATTTGATTTTAAGGTTGCAGACCGGACGGAACCGTGTACTTTTTATAGAACATAAGCCCGTAAGGGATTCCTGAGAACGAACCCAACAGTGAACTACCAATAAAAGCAATCGGAAAAATGTTTATTGAAGTTGTTTCCAGTTGTGCGGCATCTGTTTTTTACTTTTCCTTTCAAACCATTTTTATGAAAAAGAAAAAGTACGACACCTCGGTGGTTATGCTCTATCTTATTGGTAAAGAGTACTTATTACCTAAAGAGTTTCGAAAGCAAATCCCCTACAGTACTATTGCAAGCTGGCGCAAAATTGATTACTGTTCTTACATTGGTCATGAGTATCGCATTTTCTTTGAAGAAATGGCCGACTATCTGGCATTAAAGAAGACCTGTAAGGAACAAAGAAAGATGCTAAGAAGTATAGCTAAGGCCTGGCTGATCATGCAAAATGATATTTCCCCTATTATTGAGCAAGCGAAAACTAATGTAGAACTTCAAAAAAAACTTGTTCATGCGATAGACTGTTTAAAAGTAGGATTTGGCCTACGGAAAACACTTAAGCTCCTTGGACTAACTAATAAGATTTACCAGGCGTGGTCTTTTCTTATAAGAAGCTATTGCACAGCCTCTCATTCATTCCAGTGTGTAAAACGCTATCCACATCAGCTTCAGAAAAAAGAAGTACAGAAGATGAGAAAACTGCTTACTGCACCTAGGCTCTTGCACTGGCCAATCGTATCAATTGCAGCCACAGGACTCAGAAGAGGCAGCATAGTAGCTAGTATGTATTCCTGGTATAAGTATGCAAGACTAATGGAACTTACGCATAAAACTGGCCGAAAACCCCAACGTAAAGTAGGCCTTTTAGCAGAAAGACCCAATGAATACCTGCATGTAGACACTACTCATTACCTCATCTCAGATCAAAAAGTATGTATTACGTTTGTAATGGATAATTTTTCGAAGATGATTCTAGGCTTTCAAGTCGCTGAAAAACTGAGCTTCGAAGTTGTTAAAGGAGCTCTTACAAAAGCATTGAAAATTGTAGGGCGACATCCAGACCAGCAACCCGTTAATCTGGTGGCAGATGGAGGAAGAGAAAATAACAACCACCATATAAATCAGTTTATTGCAGGATTGACAAATTACAAGATCACTAAAATAAGATCGTTAAAGGACATCAAGTTTTCCAATTCGCCAGTAGAAGCAATACACAAAATTATTAAGAGCAGGTACCTGCATAATCATCAATTTCATAGTATACAACAATTGGAGCAATTTCTTGAATGGGCTGTTTACGATTATAATGTGCTTCGCCCCCATTATAAACACAGTCCGAAAACGCCGCATGAAGTGTATTTTGGTATACCCCTAAAGTTTGATGTTAAAGAAAGAATGAAAAGTGCAGGCAAGATCAGGATTCAGAAGAACAAAGAGTTGCGTTGTAACGCTTGTGTAAACAATGCATTGCTAATAATGCATAATTATCGATCCGCTTAAACTATGACTATGCGGATTTTCAAACTTCCCTTCTACGATACATTGTAGCTTTTTCCGCTAGGAATCTGTACTAATAAATATGCAGCAGCTCCAACAGCCTTAACGGCTCATCAATAGTCTCTAAAAGATCCTTATTGTGTTTGATCATCTTGCTTCGCATATAGACACGAAGCCATTGTTTATACATATAGAGCTCATAGCGATTGAGCATATCCGCAAGTTGCAGATTACGTTGTCCTATTAGTGCCGCCAGGTGCATAGCAGACTCTAAGCCCAGTGAAATCGATTGGAAATAGGGAGAGCCGAGAGCAGAATCGCCAACCACAAATACCGGTGAAGTGGTAAACGGGTGGTCGTTGCCCTCTGCAGCAAGCCAGTTCCGGTTGGTTGCGTTACGAGCCCTGTACAAGTTCAGTGGAATTCGTACTATGTCGAGATCACCAATTATCTCTCCGTGCGTTTCCTGCTTTATTTTGTCGATAAAGTTGTCCATAGAGCCAGCGACCTGGGGGAAATTTATACGAAGCCACTGTCCATCGAATGTTGCCGGCATCGTCTCGAAGTCCTCGGGCGTAATATTAACGATGCCAGATACAAAGGTGAGGTTACCATCGTAAAAAGTACGATCCACCGCAGGTATGAACTTATAGTGAAGGTTCTGTTCATTCTTGTAGTATTTGCAATGCTCGTTGCACTGGTATTGCTGGCCATACACAAAGGTGACTACAATTGCGTATTCAAGCTGAATGTTGAATGTGTTGGCATCTTTGTTGCCACTTTCCGGGCCCGTTGCCAGGTGATCCCTGATTAATGACTTACAACCTGTACAGTCGACAAGGATGTCTCCCGGCCCGAGCATTGTTATTGCTTGCTCCGCAGTCACATTAGTTACAATGCGCTCCACCCTATTTGAACCACGGTTGTCGATGAGGTTGCTGAGTGCTTGTTCGATGGTGTTTAGTGGGCAGAACCCCTTAACCCACTCACGAATAAGTGACATCAGGTCATCGGGGATAGACTGTCTGAATGCAAGGGTTTCCTCAATTTCGGCAACATCAAACACTGCTGCCAGGTTCTCTGCATCAATATGATCGGCACAATAGCTCTCCACTGAATCCGCAACTAGGAACGAAGAAAGCTTCACCATCCGGGTACGTGTGTACTGCGGCCTCTTCTCATATAAACGAACGGAGAAACCCTCCATTGATTGAAATAATGCCGTAATTAGGAGACCCACAGGTCCTGCGCCAATCACATGGACCCGGTTACCAGAAGGCAAGTTTGCCTGGGTTGCGAAACCTGAATCCCTCACTGATTTCATACGTTGTTGCATTTAATCTTGCTCCCTGCTGATGTTCCACTTGGAAAGGAACCCGCAAGCGGCCTATGTATCACAATTTAACACTTAAATCTTCGGCTCCTTCGATTGGAGAGAAACATTTTGAAATAGGAGGAGATGAATAAATGCATTTGTTTTGGTAGTGGCCTGAGTGTTTGATCTTGAGCATGATGCCATCCATCCATACCACATAATATA
>NZ_JAOTIF010000052.1 GCF_025628885.1 Paraflavisolibacter caeni
ATAGCCATTGCCATTAAAACGGGAATATATGATCCTTCCATAACAGGAGTATCCTTGCAAGAGGCTAAAGATAAGACGATCCAATTGGTCCGGTCAGTGGCTTATGATCATAAAATTAACAATACCCGCAAGGTTTGGGGGGGTGATTGGCAGGCGGCTCATTGGGCTTATTTTGCTGGATATTCAGCCTGGCTTTTATGGGACGATTTTTCACCGAAAGATCAAACCTATATCTTACAAATGATTGTTGCAGAAGCAGATCGTTTTCTTCCTACAGTCCCACTTTATTATAAAGACAGTACAGGAAAGGTAATATTTAAGGGGGATTCTAAAATTGAAGAGGATGCCTGGAATGCTGAATTAATGTACCTGGCAGCGGTAATGTTACCAAGCCATCCCCATTCAAATAAATGGTTAAATAAGGCTGTTGCATATATGATAGCAGCCACTTCCCTGCCTTCTGATTTGCATAACTCAAAAATTATACAGGGGCGTCCTGTCAGCAGTTGGGTGAACGGTTCCAATATGGAAGAACCAGGATTTGTAATCAACCATGGTATCATTCATCCGACTTACAATGCAATTGCATCAATGATCAATGCACCGATCGTGTTTTCTTTAGTTGGAAAATCAACACCGGAAGCCGCACGCTTTAACCTTGATAAAATTTACTATTCGATAACTACACACTCGTTTTCAGCCCCTCCTTATAATGCGCCGGGTGGTCCGATGTATAAGCCTGGAACAGCTGATGTTTATTATCCTGAAGGTTCTGATTGGGGACAAGGTGTTTACGATACATACGCTAATCTTGACATTGCAGCGTTTACATATGGCTGGGATAATCTGTCGAAAAAATATAAAGGTAAATATTGGGCGAAATTGCATACCGATAAGGTATTAGCGCAACAAAATCGTTTTGCCGACAGGCACACCTATAAAGGTGACAGTGAAAATAGTTATCCTGGGCGAGAAGAAGCCATTGCAACCAGGATGGGATCGGCCTGGATGACTATTTGGTTACAGAAACAGGCGCCTGCAGTTTACGATAATCAACCCATTTCTAAATGAGCGGGAAACCAGGAGGATGCCTGTATGGTCATAAATGGTATCAATCAAAGAACATAATAAATCAATCAAATGCCTAAACAAGTATCATTAATTATCATTCTCTTTATTGTTTGTACGGCTCATGCCCAACTACCGGGATTACGTGCCGATAGTATCTATTATCAAATGAAAAAGGTTGCTGACTGGCAATGGACAACCTTAGAAACCGAAGGTTGGAAAAACTCGAAGAAAGACTGGACCAGTGGGGCTATGTATGCAGGTATGATGGCCTGGGGTAAAATTGCCAATGATGAAACCTATTATAAAAAGCTTATACAGGTAGGAGAAGATAATAAATGGCAGATAGGCAAGTATCGCCAGTTTGCTGATGATTATTGTGTGGGGCAGCTTTATTCCCAGCTTTATACAATTTATAAAGCCCCGAGGTACATTGAGGACTTCAAGTCGCTTGCGGATACCATTGCCATGCTACCACATACAGATAGCCTTGAATGGAAAAAAGGAATTCATTTGCGGGAATGGGCCTGGTGCGATGCATTATTCATGGCGCCGCCTGCATTGGCTTATCTCACTGAAGCTACAGGAGATGCTAAGTATTTGAATACGACATCAAAACTGTGGTGGAAGTCAACAGAATACTTATACGATAAAGAAGAACATTTGTATTACAGGGATAGTCGATATTTCACTAAGAAAGAGAAAAATGGGGCAAAAGTATTTTGGAGCCGTGGAAATGGTTGGGTAATGGGCGGCATGGTGAGGGTGCTTTCCGTGATGCCTAAAAATCATCCTGACAGAGAGCAATTTATCCAGCTTTTTAAGGATATGTCAGCTAAAATAGCCAGCATACAACAGCCTGATGGTAGTTGGCATGCCAGTTTGCTGGATCCGGATACCTATCCGATAAAAGAAACCAGCGGTACCGGTTTCTTCTGCTATGCCTTAACCTGGGGAATTAACCAGGGTATCCTTCCTTATAAGAAATATGCACCGGTTGTTGTAAAGGCATGGAATGCCCTTACAACGTCTATCCATCCTAATGGCAAATTGGGATATGTACAGGCAATTGGTGCTGCTCCCGATAAAGTGGGCTATGAAGATACAGACGTTTACGGTGTTGGTGCATTTTTATTAGCAGGTTCCGAAATGCTGCGCTTAACGATTCATCACGAAAAAAATACGGCAATGGTTGAAGCGGTTAACCAGGATTCAATCATTAAAAACGAAAAAGTGATGGTTGACTGGACGACCTTGTCATCGCAAATTAAAAAACTAAAGGCAAAAGGGCTGCAAGTGCAGGATGCTCTCACCGGAGTGCATGTACCATTCGAATTCATTTATAACGATAAGAACAAACCAAAAGCAATTGTTTTTCATACATCAATCGCTCCAGGTGGTTGTAAACTTTTTAGGATAACAAAAGTTAATAATCCATCCATATGATTACCATATAACTCATTTTAAATGGGTATTAGTATTGGGCCCGATCCCTAACAAGCAATGGGGAACACAACCCTATTTAGGTTCAATAGGTCTAATACCAATTAATAATGAATAGTACAATGATTTGGTCGTTAACGTGAAAAGGCAAACCAATACTCGTACTATTCAATTTAAAATGGTATAAGGAATGATTAACGCCAGGTAAATAAAAAAGACGAAAGAAGAGTTGTAAAGCTGGTTGAAAAGCAACGGGATTGTTGGGGCTTCTTAAAATGATAGATATGAAAAAGTATGCTGTAATTGTTTTGACCTTTGTTTTGCAAGTAATAAGCCTTCAAAATAGTTGGGCGCAAAAAGCGGATATCTCCAATCAAATTTATGCACAGTTGGGAGCAGCATACAAGACGCCTGCCTTTTCAATGAAAGGGTATTGGGTATGGTGCAGCACGGTAATAAAAGGCGATGATAACAAATACCATATGTATGCTTCCCGCTGGCCCGATAGCCTGTTGTTTCACCCCGGCTGGATGGTGGCGTCGGAAGTGGTGCATGCAGTGGCCGATAAGCCCGAAGGGCCTTATACTTTTTCTGATGTGGCCCTGCCAGCCCGAGGGGCGCAATACTGGGATGGGCGCTCTACGCACAACCCTCGTGTATTAAGATACAAGAACAAGTATGTGTTGTACTATATGGGCTCTACACATCCGTTTGAAGAGCCGAACGTGAAAGAGTTTTCACTTACCAGTAAATGGTGCATCGTGGGCCGTAGCAACAAACGGGTGGGCGTGGCCATATCCGATTCGCCCTACGGCCCCTGGAAACGTTTTGATGAACCGGTTTTGGAAACCGAACCCAATACATTCTACAGTTTTCTTACCTCTAACCCAAGTCCTATCATTGAAGCGGATGGCTCGGTGTTGATGATCTTTAAAGCCCGCAATTATGAAGGCAATGATCATTATTCGCCTATGTGTTTTGGGCTGGCCTGTGCGAAGAGCATTTATGACAAGTTCAAAGTATTGAACAACAACCAACCTGTATTGGGTGGGCCTGATCAGCCTGAAATTGAAGATCCTTTCTTTTGGAAGGATCAGAAAGGCTATCACGTGATTTTTAAAGACCATGTGGCAAAATATACGGGAGAGAAAGGCGCAGGGGTTTTGGCCAACTCAAAAGATGCCATTCATTGGACAATTGATCCGTCTCCTAAAGCTTATTCCAGAACGCTGAGGTGGGATGATGGTACCACTGAAACAATGGGCCAACTGGAAAGGCCTTTTATCTTTTTTCAAAACAGGCAACCTGCTTATTTGTTTTTTGCAACCATGGATGGCTTAGGAGGTTTTGAAAACGGCACCCACACATGGAATATGGTGGTACCTTTTAAAAAATAAAATGAATAAGTGTATTTGAATTACCACAGGGAAACTGGCAGGTAAACCTATAGTAAAAAATTATGTTTCTTTTAAAGCTGGTGGAGGTTTTTTAGTAAGACGCCGGATGGGCGAGCTACAGTAAGAGAAAGGCAGATTCGAAAACATCTTTTTCAGATTGTTAACAACGGAAAAGTAATCATAAATACCTGATAAAAAATCGTTTAATAATGAAAAGAATTATATTATTTGGAGTAATGGGGATTACCCTTGTTATAGGCACCTCTCTTTGTATTCCAGTTAATAAAAAAACATCGGTTCAAACAAAAAACAAGCAACCGAACATAGTAGTAATCTTAGTTGACCAATGGAGGGGACAAGTACTCGGGTTTACAGGTAAGGAAAGAGTGTACACCCCCAACATTGATGCACTGGCAACAGAAGGGTGGTCCTTACACAAATGGTTTCCAACAACCCGATTTGCTCTCCAGCAAGAGCTACGTTATTAACTGGTACTTATCCCAACAAAAATGGCGTTCATTGCAATGTCAATTCAAAATCGGCAGTTTACGGTGTTGAGTTGCCAGCGAATATTGTTTGCTGGTCTGATGTATTAAAAGAGCAGGGCTATTCAAACGGTTATATCGGCAAGTGGCATTTAGATGCACCTCATCAACCCTATATTCCCTGCAAGAACAATGAAGGTGATATAGCCTGGAACGAATGGACACCCTTCGAACGTCGGCATGGATTCGATTACTGGTATTCCTATGGCACTTACGATTACCACGATCGCCCTATGTACTGGGATACAAAAGCCCCCCGGGATAGTTTTCAATTTGTAAACCAATGGGGACCGGAGCATGAAGCTGACAAAGCCATTGACTTTTTTAAGAACAAGGGAAATGTGAGAAACACGTCTGCTCCTTTTTCATTGGTGATTTCCATCAACCCACCGCATGAGCCTTATAATACGGCACCGGCAAAATATCACGAGCCATACAATAACATTCCGATAGACTCTTTAGTGACCGATGCTAATATTCCGCCGGCAGACACCAAGATGGGCGACGAGTACCGTAAGGATGTTAAAAATTACTACGCCAATATTACGGGTGTGGATGCACAGATTGGGCGCATTCTTCAGGCCTTAAAAGAAAATAAGCTGCTGGATAATACCATTGTCCTGTTTACTGCCGATCATGGTAATTGTTTGGGCAAACACAACGAACATTCCAAGAACAATATTTACGAAGAATCGCTGCGAGTCCCCCTTCTTGTTTACTGGAAAGGAAGAATTAAACCTTGTATTGATGATGAATTGCTGATAAGCATGCCGGATATCTATCCCACTTTACTCGACTTGGCGGGGTATAAAAAGAATATACCGGCAACAGTGGATGGTAAAAGTTATGCTTCCTATTTCCTGAGCAGGCAAGGGAACAAGCCCTCTGAACAATTCATTCTAGGGGCATTGTCGTACGACCAAAAACAAATCAAACATTCAGGTTTCAGGAGTGTGAGGACGAAGCAATATAAACTAGCCTATGTAACAAAAAAAGGGGGTGGCCTTGAGCCATATTTGTTCAATCTGCAAACCGATCCCTTTGAACTCAATAATATTTACAGAGCGGATCATCCTATGGTCAAGAAATTACTTCCCCGCTTACAATACTGGTTACAAAAAACAGGAGACAGGTTTGCTATTCCTTAGTAATAAATTTTGATTTTGAAGCAACAAAGGTAGAAGACGATTTCAACAAGCAATGGCCTTCTTATTTCAACCAGAGGGCTGAATGCAAATCAGGTCTTCATGATTATTAACCGGATTTATTCAACCAATAAGCGAATCAAATATGCTCTAAATAGATGGAGAGGTTTTGAATGATAATAATTTATATGAGTCAATTTGTTTTATTGTTAGTGTGACAGGATGTTAAAGAAATAAAATGAATTATAAAGAAGTAGCTGAAATATGAAAAGGATATTGTTTGTTATTTGTGCCATCAATGTTGTAGTGCACTGTCTGGCACAGGATGTAGAGCGAAAGCTTGCTTATGATAACTATTTGAAATATTCCACGCATGCCATGACGGTAAAGGATGCGGAGAAAGAAGCTTCCATCAAAAAGTACCGGGAGTATTTCAATAAGACGCCTTATCGCTATGCTCAGCTGGCGAAAGATATGAAAATGAGCAGCAGGGAATGCTATGCATTGCTTGGAGACGATGGACAATTTACCGACCTGCTGCAGCAGGAAATGAAGATTGCGGATGAAAAAATGTTGCTTTCAAAATATACGGCACAAAGCGATGTGATTGCAAAAGTGGTATCGGAAGCGATTAACCGCCTTTGGAAAATAGCGGATGCTTACCGTCTAGGTGAAATGAAGGAAAACGATGTATTGGTTGATAAATTTTACAAAGCCATCATTCACTATGGCAATCTAGAAACGGGCCGTAACAATGCCGCGCCAAGGTTTCATGCATCTTGTTTTCTAATTCCTACAGCGGCAGTGAATATTTATTTTTCGTTGCTAAAACAAATGGATGAAGCAGAAGCCGGCAAGAGCAACAATCCTTTGTTAAAGGATGCTTGTTTGATACTGAAAGAAGTGGCTTTACAATGCTGGACACAACCCTTGCGCAACGATTCCACCGACAAGAATGTGGTACAGATAGAGCGGTTCAGAAATCATGTGTGGTGGGTAGGTGGTAATGCACTTGCTTATCGTTCGCTATTGCCGACTGCATTTATGTACAAGTCCATTCCCATGATCGATCTGTTGGCAGAAGTATGCCAGCGGGGTATCAGCCAGACTTCCCAGGCAACATATTATGAATCATTTTGGACGGAAGGATTTACGGCCGATGGGGCAGGATGGGGGCATGGCAAGCAGTGCCTCATTTGGGGTTATCCCATCGACGGGGGAAACAACGCGTTGAACATGATGGTGATGTTGCAAGGCTCGCCATGGGAGAAGAAATTAACGCAGGAAAACAAAGAAACTTTGATCAATTTTTTCAGCGGAGGCAACTGGTATTATTATAAAGGCAACCAACTTCCATGCTTAGATCGCTATTCGTCAGTTTATGGAGGAGGTAGTGGTATGATTCCTTCGTTAGGACTCGCCAAAAGCCTGATGAAAGACTGGAAATCTTCGTTTACCACTCCGGAGCAATTGGAAATAACACAGTTCATACTGGAGGCCAACAATAAAGCTATTAATATGCCACAGTTCGAAGCCGGTGTGTACAGTGGTACCCGATGGTTTTTTAATAACGATGACCTGATGAAGAAAAACCGTGATTACCATATTATGGTGAACATGGCTTCCAACAGGTGTGATGGAATTGAAAGTGCTATCAATTTTGCAGATTGCTATAACTTTTTTAATAATGATGGCATGACGCTATTCCAGCGCAACGGAACAGAATACCGGAAGGTATATGGTGGTTGGGATGTTACGGCATCGCCCGGTGTAACGGCACGTGAAGGCATGGATAATATAAAGCCAGTTACCAACTGGAGAGGTTATAGCAGCAAATTCAATTTTGCCGGTGCTGCTACTGCCGGAGGAGAAAATGCGGTGGCAGGTTTTGTTTTTGAAAAAATGAATGGTTCGGACAGGGAAGATGTAAATGATAAAGGAAACAATAAAGGTGAAAACGAATGTGTTTTTGGTGTGCAGGCGCACAAGGCATATTTTATGCTGGGCGATTATATGATTGCTTTAGGCGCTGGTGTCAGCAATCTTCGCCCTGAATTGGATGGAACTATTCGTACCACCATCGATCAAACTGCAAAAGAGAATGATGTGGTAGTGCTCAACAATGGTTCCTGGCAAAAGGTAAAACCAGGTGTTCAGTCATTCTTTGATAAAGGGCAGGCCGTTTGGGTAAAACAACAGGATAAATTCGCTTATACCGTTTTACCCGAATATAGCAAAGCGGCTTACTTTGTATGCGAAACTAAAAAAGCCGATTGGTTAAAAATAAACAAGACGAACAGCTCTGTGAAGAATTTGCCGGATAGTGTGAACATTTTTCGGCTTTGGATCGATCATGGCCAGGAAGTGAAAGACGATACTTATGGATACGTAGTCTATTGCGGAAAGGATAACCCGGACAATAAGCTGCCTTTTGCAGTATTGCAAAACGATACATTAATACAGGCGGTGAAGTCGTTGGATGAAAATAATTACCAGGCTGTTTTCTATAAGGGAAATACAACCCTGAACAAGCAGGGCGTTACTATTACTGTGTCCGATCCCTGTATTGTACAAATTGAGTTGATTGGCAACGGGTTTGTGGCTTCCGTGCAAGACCCGCAAATGAATAAGGATCTGAAACAAATTACGGTTGCCCTCGGTAATAAATCCTTTGTATTCGAAATGCCACAGGGCAAACTGGCAGGTAAACCTGTAGTGAAAAAACTAAACTTCTGATGATATGCAACGTTTCTGTTTAATAGCAACCATTTTCCTGGGAATTCAAATTCAATGTTATACTCAACCTTATGCTATTCCCGGTAACGTCAAAAGAATTGTTTTCATAGGGAATAGTATTACTTATGCTGGTTATTATACATCTTGTATAGATGCTTACCTGCGTCTTCAATATCCCGAAAAACATGTTGAAATAATTAATCTGGGATTGCCCAGTGAAACTGTTTCAGGTTTATCGGAATCTAATCACGCCGGCGGTAAATTTCCCCGGCCTGATTTGCATGAACGCTTGGATCGTATTTTAAAAATAAAGCCCGACCTGGTATTTGCATGTTATGGTATGAATGATGGTATTTATCAGCCGTTTGACAATGACCGGTTTCAGAAGTTTTGCGAAGGAATGAGCTGGATGCATGAGCAGGTAACACAATCAGGTGCTTCCATCATACATATAACAAGCCCCATATATGATGAGCGAAAAGGTAAGGCTTATGCCAATGTGCTCGATATTTATTCGGATTGGCTGATCAGCCGACGCTATACAAATAACTGGAACGTGATTGATATATTTTCGGTACAGGGCAATCGTGCTTTTGAATTTTCCTGGTCGGCCAATAACCTGCAGGTCAACATTTTTTTGTTGACCATTTCTTTTTTCGGGCATGATAGCCAGGGATATTCAAAGCAGCAACGCTGATAATTTTAGTAAGACAAATTTCACCCTAAACTAATACGTTTCACACCCTGCCTTCCCAATGTTGTTTAGCAATTTAGAGCGATAAACGAATTGCGTTTCACTACCAAAAATTGCTAGTTATATGAAAAGAAGTTTACTCTTTCTGCTCAACCTGTTGCTTGTCAGCCTTGCTGCAAATGCTACAGATTACTACACGGCTTCAGCCACAGCTACCTTAGCCGGCAACACTGGTGTGGTTAACGCCAACTGGACCACCAATCCGGATGGGACTACCGGCTTAACTTCAGTCGCCATTGCCGCTACCGACAATCTCATTATTTTAAATGGGGGCGTGGCCTCCATTACTAATAGTGGCACCATGACCATTGCTGCCTTAAATATTAATGCGGGAGGAACAATTATCCACAACAACAATGCCTGGGCCTCTTCATTTACAATTACCGGCCTTCTTACTTGGAACGGAACTATAAAAACATTACAAGCAGCATCTGGAGGAAGTAATTTTTTCAGCGCAAACGGGAATGTTACAGGAACCACAGCCATTCATGACGTTAACAGCGTTAGAGGTGTGTACTTAGGAGGTACCGGGAAAACCCTTAGTTTGACTCAGTTATCAACAGGTGTCACCAGTGCAAACAGTATCAGTATTGGTCTTCTACTTGGTTCCAGCCATTCATTGGCAGGAAATTGTAAGTTCTACAGTCCGCTTATTTACAACGCAACAACTGTAACATTAGATCTTAATGGGTATAACTTACAGGCATCTACCATCAAGCAGGGAAATACCAGTACTCGTTTAATAAAAGGAAATGCCAATTCAAAACTCACCATTTCGGGAACTAGTGCTACGCTTCCAAACAGCGCCGCCACAGTAATTACTTTTGATCCTGCAGCAGCGGTTCTTAATGAACTGAACGTTAATAGCGAGTATTTGTCTACAGCGGTAGGCCCTGTTACTATTAATGGAAATCTTACGGTAAACTCATTGAATTTTGGTACTGCCTCCGGCGATAAGGCTACCAGGAACCTACAGGTAAACGGTAACTTTACATTAGCCAACAACGGCTCCATGCGTGTACAAGCGGGAGGTCCTACAGCGGTAACTACTTACGATCAATTAAACGCCACCGGAAATATCAGTATCGGAACATCGACAACACTGACGGTTGACATCATCAACGCATATAGCCCAACAGACCAACCATTTCTCACTTTTGCACAATCAACATCACCTGGAACTGTTTCGGGAACTTTTGGTACAATTAAAAACACAACTGGCTATACCAGTGATGTCACCTACACAGGAAATGCTGTAAAATATCAAATACTTACATCACCGCCACCGGCACCGCCACCACCACCATGCCCAATCAGCTTAGTACCTGATCTACCATTAGTGCCTTCTAACCCAACTGTAGAAGCAGAGATTAATACAGCTGTACAGCGTTTTTCCGACTCGTATTTGGGTACTACCGAACCTACAGCCGCTGCACTTGCTAGTGCTGTAGCAAGTTATAATGCACTTAATATAACGGTAAGCGGATATACCATCTCTGCTCAGACAGCCGTTACCAGCTATGGTCAAACAGCATTCTTAAAAACCTTTGCCCAATACATCAAGTTCCATCCTGAGGATAATGATATATTCACCAAAGCCCTTAACACAGTATGGCTGGTATCAGACAGAATGTGTAAAGGCTTATTTGCTGCAGACTATAATCAATATTCCTATAGAGATTTTGGACGAGCTGCAATACTAATACCACGTATTAAGGACAACCCACACGTAAAAGGTTTGTTTGAAAACCTACTGTACCAACAAAATAATTTTCGCTACTTCTGGGAACCTAACTACAATGGGGGTATCAATGACGACCATATGGGAAACAGTGGAAATGTTACGATGGCTTATGTAAAATGGATTGACTCTGCAGATGAACGCTTTCGTTATATGACTGCTTTCAAACGGTTTATGGAAAATTTTACCAGTTATACAGCAGGAGCAGCTTACAGCGGAATAAAACCAGATGGTTCCGGCTTTCATCACAATGCGTCTTATCCATCCTATATGTACAATTTAAATGGTGCTGCTGATATTGTTTCCTATTTAAGAGGAACCTCTTTTGAAGTGAGCAGTGCCGGCTACCTGCGGTTAAGGGATGCAATCATGGCTCAACTCATGTTTACCAATGATAACACTACGAGATTCTTAACCATGACGGGAAGAAAACCGGAAGAAATTGCTACTACCATCAGCAAATTTAATTTTCGTGCTATGGCAGTAGCAGGAGGAAGCATCCTGGGTACAGGAACCTCAGACCCTGTGATGGCTACCTTTTATAATCGTGTATGGGGTGGTTATGGTCCTTTTGGTAATAGTACTGTAGCCCCTTTTAATTCAGGTTATTTCCAGTTCAATCACAGCATGGCCGGTATTTACAGAAAAGATGGATGGTTGGCTGTATGCAAGGGATTCAATAACAACATGTTTGGTGCTGAGATTTTTGAAGATGCGAATCGTTACGGACGCTATCAAAGTTATGGTGCCGTTAATATCATTTATCCCGGAGATGCGCTGACTGGAAATGGCTACGACGTGACAACCTGGGATTGGAATTTCACCCCAGGTGCTACAGTTATCAGACTTCCGTGGGATAAACTCCGTGCCGAAAAAGAAAGAATAGATGAACTACAGCAGAAAAGATTTGTCGGTTCCTTAAGTTTTGTAAATAAAAACAGTAGTTTCCTAAAAGCAATTCATGGTACTTACGGCATGTTTGCCATGGATTTTCAGGAAAAGACAGATCAAGGATGGGGAACCGTTTATTCTTCAGAAAACCATAATCCAACCTTTGTTTTCAAGAAATCCGTATTTACGTTTGACAACATGCTGATCTGTCTTGGTTCAGGCATTGGTAACAACGATGCTGCAAATACAACATTGACCACCTTATTTCAACGTAAAACGGCAACCGGCAAGGATGTTGTAAATGTTGATGGTAATTTGTTGCAGGCAGGCAGTTATGATAACAATTATTCAGGTAGTGGCAACCACTGGCTTGTAGATAATTACGGTACCGGTTTTTATGTGTTTAGCGGCAGTGGTGACATCAAGCTGACCAGGGCTGACCAACAAGTTCCTCTGCATTCACAAGTTTCCCCAACCAATATTTCGTCTAATCCTATAGGTAATTACGCAATAGGTTATATAGATCACGGACTGGCACCTACTGATAAAGGTTATGAGTATGTTTGTATGCCTAAGGCAGCAGCCGCTGACATGACCAACTTAGATAATCTTGTTGCTGCAGGTAACAAACCTTATACCGTTCACCGTAAAGACAGTATTGCCCATATAGTGGAATACAAACCGGCTAACGGGAATGCTATTTTTGGATATTCATTTTTTAACCCGCTTTCAGGAATCGACAACAATGGCCAATTAACCGGCGCGGATTATCCTTGCCTGGTAATGTCTCGTTACAATTCAACACAAAAAAATCTTCAGCTTGCAGTAACCAATCCGGATCTCGGATTCACCTGGAGGTCAAATGCGCCATCTGTAACCAGGCAAATAAACGTTACCATAAAAGGGACAAACTGGGAAATAACCCAGGCTAATGCAGCGGCTGCCATAACAGGGACAGCCAATGGGGAAACCACGATTCAGTTCACCACTGTGGATGGATTACCAGTAGAAATTGTGTTAAGTCGTGTTTTGACCCCGCAAACTATTAGCTTTGAAGCAATCCCTACAAAAACAACCACTGATTCAGCCTTTGCTTTAACGGCTACAGCTTCATCTGGCTTACCGGTTAGCTACACCAGTTCCAACACTGCTGTGGCTACAATAAGTGGCAACACCGTAACCATTGTTGGTAAAGGTACCAGCACTATTACGGCTTCTCAGCTAGGTGATGACATTTATGGAGCTGCCACAACGATAGAACAAATACTAACGGTGATAGATGTTGAACTTCCGGTTCTTGCTGCTCCTGCTAATGTGGAAGTAACTACCGATGCCGGTGCGGCTATCGCCAGCAATGTGGCTTTGGGTACAGCTACTGCTACCGATAATGATGGTGTGCAATCCATTACAAACAATGCTCCTGCAGTGTTCCCGGTTGGTATAACCAAGGTAATTTGGACTGCTGTTGACAATTCTGGAAATGTGGCAACCGCCATACAACTGGTAACGGTAACAGACAACGAAGTACCTGTTGTTACTGCTCCGGCCAATCAATCGTTCTGCTATGCAGCCAGCAACAATTACCAGGTTCCAGCGGCAGCTACTGCCGACAATTGTGGCCTGGCCACTATCATTTATGCCATTACCGGTGCTACCGAAAGAACCGGAACTAGTGTGGACGCCAGCGGCCAGTTTAATACAGGCCTTTCTACCATTACCTGGACGGTAACGGATATTCATGGGAACCAAACAATTAAGACCTGTACTGTTAACATTAATGAGCCTTTGAATGCCAGCATTCCTGCTGTATACGCCATGAATCCAGCAGTTGATGCAAAAAACACGTTGTATATAGGTTATGGTCCATCTTCTCTTGCCATAGGCATAGTTCCGGTTGGCGGGGCAATGCCTTATACCTACCTGTGGAATACAGGATATACTTCTGAGTCAATTAGCATTAGTGCTGCTGGCACCTATGCTGTTACCGTAACGGATGCTAGAGGATGCTCATCTACTGCCTCAACTATGATCAGTACCCTGGATGTGACCTGCGGTAAGAACAGTGACAAGGTAATGATCTGCCATAATGAAAAGACGATCTGTATTGCTTCGGCTGATGTGCAGGATCATTTGAATCATGGAGACAAGTTAGGTAGTTGTAATTCAACTGTTTTCATTGCTCTGAACAGTGATAGAAGTGCTGAGGAATTCACTGCGCATAAGGTCGTACTCTATCCCAATCCGGTAAATGATATATTGACCATTAGCTTGAGCAAGTTAGAAACTGGTGCTATAATACAACTCTACAATGCAAATGGTGTATTGCTGGTAAGTCAACGTCTCACTAAAATGACTCAAACTGTTTCCATGAAAGGATTAGTTCCGGGTATTTATTATGTGCAGGTGAAAAATGGAAATGAGATCACCTCTGAAAAAGTATTAAAACAATAAAAGACAAATGGTTATTAATTGATTTTATTTATTTCAAAATCTGTAGTAATGTTTGGAAGGGGCTTTCTGCCCCTTCTTTTTATATTGCCAATTTGAAATTACCCCTATTCAGATACGATATTGCCCCTTTTTTTCTTATTAGGTAGAATAGCTTTACAACCTGCCCCCAAGTAAAATGGTTCAAATTACGGTCGCTGCAAAAAGGCAGATTTCAGAAATGGTACAGTTAAAACAGATTCTTATGCAATTGAATGATGCGCTGACAATACTTTGCATTTGTATGTTCTTTTTGTTTTCACAGACTTTGCCTGCTACAGCCCAGAAGAAACCAAACCAAAATCCTAATGTTGTCATTATTCTGGCTGATCAGTGGAGGGAACAGGCTATAGGTTATTTAGGAAAGGAAAAGGTGCAGACACCTCACATCGACTCTTTTGCAAAAGGTAGTTTGACGATTACGCAGATGGTGAGCAATTACCCTGTTTGCTCGCCGGCAAGGGCTATGTTGTTGACCGGTACATACCCGCTAAAAAATAAAGTGTATAGCAATGTTAATTCAGCTTCAGGGCCCTATGGTGTAGAATTGCCGGCTGATATGATTTGTTGGTCTGATATTTTAAAAGCAAAGGGATATTCCAACGGTTATATTGGCAAGTGGCACCTGGATTCTCCGCATAAACCTTTTATTCCTACTTCTAACAATACAGAAAAATTGGCCTGGAATGAATGGACTCCTTTTGAAAAAAGGCATGGGTTTGATTACTGGTATGCTTACGGTACATATGATGTTCATAATCACCCAATGTATTGGGATACTAAAGCGCCCAGAGATAGCTTTCACTATGTCAATCAGTGGGGACCAGAGCATGAAGTCGATAAAGCCCTTGAATTTATCAGTAATAAAAAAGGATTAAGAAAGGAGGGGGCTCCATTTTCATTAGTAGTATCCATGAATCCTCCCCATTCAGAATATCAAACTGTCCCCGAAAAATATTATGCGCGATACAAAAATATTCCGATGGATTCCCTGCTCACCGATCCGAATATTCCGCCTGCAGGAACCCCGATGGGTGATGACTACCGTAAAGATGTAAAATATTATTATGCCAATATTACCGGTATCGATGAACAAATTGGAAGGCTCATTAATGGGCTTAAAGATCATAGGCTTCTTGACAATACCATTGTGATCATCACTGCCGACCATGGTAATTGCCTGGGCAAACATGACGAGGTTTCTAAAAATAATATTTACGAAGAATCGTTGCGCATTCCTTTAATTATTTATTGGAAGGAAAAAATAAAACCGGGAATAGATGAGCAGTTTTTAGGTAGTATGCCTGACCTGTTTCCAACCCTATTGGAATTAACGGGTTATAAAAAAGCAATCCCTAAGAGCATTGATGGGCAAAGCTATGCCAGTTATTTCCTGAACAGAAGCGGTCCAATGCCAGCAGAACAGTTCATTATGGGAGGTGTTCCGAGTAGTAACGTGAAGCTCAATGCAGGGTTCAGGGGAATACGCACTGCACGTTATAAACTTGCTTATCAGAAAAAGGGGAGTACTGTTGAAGGGTTCTTATTTGATTTAAAGAACGATCCCTATGAACTGAATAATCTATACAACAGAGATCATGAGCAGGTAAAAGTTTTACGACCAAAACTGCTGCAATGGCTACGAAAGACAAATGATAGTTTTGTTGTTAATGAATAACATATTGAATTCTTGTAGCCAAACTCAATTTTCAACTATAATCATCAATCATGAGTATTTTAAATCAATTTGAACTGAAAGGCAAAACTGCCCTGGTCACCGGTTGCGATACGGGCCTGGGACAGGCGATGGCCATTGCCCTGGCAGAAGCTGGTGCCGACATCGTGGGCGCCTCCAACGTGGAAGCGGTCAA
>NZ_JAOTIF010000053.1 GCF_025628885.1 Paraflavisolibacter caeni
TTCATGATAAGTAGATCAGAAAGCAAAACTATTTACATCCCATCCGGTCAACAATATGCACTTGCTCGTTGATTTACCATAAAATGAAATAGTTTAAAAGCCTTTTGGATTTTTAGGGAACAATGAGCGATTCAGCTCCAATATCTCTTCATGAGATGGTTGACTTGTATATCTCATAAGTTTTGTGATTGCAGCATCTCTTAAACCTGGAGCTTTTTCCTTTATACCATCATTGAAGGCTTGTTTAAGTTCTGCTGCATTCAATTCTGTACAATACGCAGGTGTACCAGGCTGATGCCTCCATGATTCAGAAAGACTTCCTGCATCTACAATGTCAAAACCTGCATCATTGATTAGGTTAGCTATAATCTTTTTAGCTTTGTCATCATCGCCTGACACAGCCATTGCTATCCGTCCTTCTGTGCCTTCAGGTTTACCCCCAAATTCCAGGCTGTGGGCTAGCAGATTGTTGAAAGCCTTAATCACGGGACGCCCCAAAGTTTCTGCAACCCAAACGCTTTCCACTTTTCCATTTTTGAGTTCTTCTATTTCACCATCACGGAACGGATAATAGTTAGATGTATCAACAAGTATTACATTTTCGGAAACATCTGCGAATAAATCTTTAGGTAAATCAGAAATTGCTTTTGTAGGAATGGATAAAATAACGACATCAACATCATTTACAATCTCATCTATTACAGAAGGCGAGACGCCAAGTTCCTGAGCTCTTTTTTTAAGGCTATCAGGTCCCTCAGCATTATACACCTTTACTTCGTGGCCAGCTACAGCCATTTTTTTTGCAATTGTACCACCGATAGCACCGGTACCTATTACTCCAATTTTCATCTTCTTTTTTTTTTAGAATTTATAATTATTATTTGACCACTTTTCTAATACTTCTTTGTAATTATTTTCTCCATTCTAAAACCCGTCACCCACCATTGCGGACGGCTTTGCAAAATTAGAATATATTACTTTCCTTTGTATAGTGCTTTCCCAAAGGAAAGTAACGAAATTAAAATAATGAGCTATGGCTATAAAAAAAGCATACTGTGATTGCCTTGAAACGATAAAGCCTGTACGGGATACGCTGGACGTAATTAACGGCAAATGGAAATTGCCCATTATCATTTCTGTGGGCGTAGGTAATGAGCGGTTTACTGATATACAAGACAGTATTCCCGGAATAACCCCAAAAGTTTTGGCCAAAGAACTTAAAGAACTGGAACAACACAAACTGCTAAAGAGACTGGTAATAGATGATTACCCAGTTAAGATATTATATAAATTAGAAGCCTATGCAGATACATTAACTCCAATCATCTATTCCCTAAAGGATTGGGGATTAAACCACCGCAAAAAAATTATTCAAAAGAAATAATGTCAACTTTGAATGGATGATACTTTTATTGTAATTAAGGCCAAATCTGCTGTGCTTTTAGCTTAATGATAACAAATTAATTTTGCGAAATGAACAATGTTCATTTTATTTGCACTCTAATTATCCAACAATGAGCAGTGCAGAACGCAAGGCAAGGGAAAAGGAAGAACTGAAAGCTCTGATATTAAAAGCATCAATGAAGTTGTTTGTGGAAAAAGGTATAGAGCAGACTACCATCCGCAATATTGCTGATGCCATTGATTACAGTATCGGTACTGTATATGTTTATTTTAAAGATAAGAATGCCATTCTTCATGCCCTGCACACACAATGCTTTACTGAACTGGCTGGGCAATTCAGGGTATTGTATACTGTAAAAGACCCAATGGAGCGGTTAAAAGCGATGGGCAAGGTTTATATCCAGTATGCAATGGACAATCCCGATAAATATGACCTGATGTTCAATTTAAAGGAACCAATGGAGTTTCTAAATGACATCCAGGCAAAAGAATGGGATGAGGGTGCCGCAACGTTTGATGTATTGCGAACAACAGTGCAGGAATGTATTGGTGCCGGGTATTTCAAAGGACATAATCTGGAGCCGCTTTCATTTCTGATATGGAGCTGTATGCATGGCATATGCAGTCTTGAAATAAGGGCTCGTACAAAAGGAGTTCTTTTAAAGAATCCAGATACTATCGTTTCTGATGCTTATAATGAGTTTTTAAAATTCATAGAAAAAAAGTAATTTTTTTTCTTTATTAATGAACATTGTTCAATAAATTACCATTGTTCAAAAAGACGCTAAAATGAAAAAAGTTTTTATCACATTGTTACTGTTTCGTGTTATTGGGGCATACGCACAAACCAACTTAGATGCCTATATCAAAACTGCATTAAACAATAATGAAACAATCAAACAACAGCAATTCCTGCTCACTAAAAGTTTGTATGTTTTAAAAGAGGCGAAGTCATTATTCCTTCCGTCAGTTGGATTTAATGCTACCTACACTGTTGCAGATGGTGGAAGAAAGATTGACTTTCCTGTGGGGAATTTATTAAACCCTGTTTACAAGATGCTCAATCAAATGACAGGAACCAATAATTTTCCGCAGGTGCAAAACCAAAGCATATTGCTTAACCCCAACAATTTTTATGATGCCAAAATAAGAACAACATACCCGATTTTGAATGCAGAAATTGAATACAATCGTAAAATAAAAAAACAGCAATACGACCTGCAGAAAATTGAGATAAGCCTGTATAAAAGAGAATTGGTAAAAGAGGTGAAAAATGCTTATTACAAATATTTACAGGCTTGTGAAGCGGTTAATATTTATCAAACAGCTTTATCTCTTGTAAAGGAAAACCTACGGGTAAATACTTCTCTTTTCAATAATCAAAAAGTAAACCGGACAGCAGTAGTAAGAAGTGATAATGAAGTGAGCAAATACAATGCCCTGCTTGAATCTTCAATACAAATACAAAATAATGCGAAGGCATATTTCAACTTTCTATTGAATACTGATTTGAATACTGAAATAATCATAGACAGCATTAACGCTGTTCCTGTTGATTTGCTTTTAACTGATACCACCGTTGCCAAAAGAGAGGAACTTGTAAAATTAAAGGAGGCTCTTGCCATCAATCAAAACATTACGGCCCTCGCTAAATCGTACAAACGTCCAAAACTATATTCTTTTGTTGACCTTGGCACACAAGCATTTGATTTTAAAGTGAACAACAAATCATTCTATTACCTGGCGGGTATATCCCTGGAGTGGAATATTTTTTCCGGTAATAAAAATAAATACAAAATACGGCAGGCTGAAGCAGATGGGAAAGTTCTGCAATCGCAAACAAGTTATGTAGAACAGCAACTAAAATTGCAGTTAACCACCTTTACTAATTCATTCAAAGCTGCTATTGCACAATACAATGCAGCCCAATCTCAGGTAGTTTCTTCTCAAAAATATTACAATGATATATTCCGCCTGTATAAAGAAGGAATGGCTATCTACATCGAACTATTAGATGCCCAGAATCAGTGGATAGATGCTCAACTCCAGGCCAATATTGCATTATTCGACACGTGGATATCATTTACAGCTATTGAACGTGCTAATGCCAGCTTTAATCTACAATAAAATAACATGAATAAAATTCAATTAACAATCGTTGCATGTACACTTTTGTTGCTGTCTTGCAAAGAAAAGCACAAGAACACAAATCCACTCGGCGAGCCAGACATCATATCTGTTAAGATTGCTCCTGTCTCAGCGTTGGAAGTACCCAACATAATACAGGCCACCGGCTTGGTCAGTACTGAAAATGAAGCAAATTATTCATTTAAGATAGGCGGAGTCATTAGTCGGATATTAGTAGATGAAGGACAGTTTTTTCGAAAGGGCCAGTTGTTAGCAACGTTAAATTCGACCGAGATATCGGCCGGGTTGGCTCAAGCCGACTTCAATGTAGATAAAGCTCAACGGGATTATAAACGGGCTGTTAATCTTTATAAGGATAGTGTTTATTCGCTGGAACAATTACAGAACACCAAGACTGCATTGGACGTTGCCCAAAAATCCAAAGAGGCCACAGCTTTTAACGAGCGTTACTCAAAAATTTATGCTGAATCTGATGGATTTGTAACTAAAAAAATTGCAAGTGAAGGAGAAGTTATTGGTGGCGGCATGCCAGTACTACTTACTAATTCAACACAACAAAATGATAGTTACTTGCTCAAAGTGGGTGTAACAGACCGGGAATGGGCTGTGATCAAACTTGGCCAAACAGCTAAGGTTACATTAGATGGTTATCCTGGTCAAACATTTAATGCCATCGTATTCCGAAAGTTGCAAGCTGCAGACAGAGAAATCGGCTCTTTCCAGGTAGAGTTAAAGTTAAAACTAGGTAAAGTAGTACCTGCTGTCGGTATGTTCGGAAAAGCTGAAATAGCAACAAATCAACAGGAAAATGCCCTTGTTATTCCGTATAGCTCATTAGTGGAACCTGATGGAGACAAAGGCTTTGTGTTCACGACAATTGGTACGGATAGGGTAAAAAAAATACCAGTTACCATTCTAAAGTTTGATAACGAGAAGGTGTATCTAAAGGACAGACTTGATGGGATAGACAAAATAGTTATTTCCAATAGCGCCTACCTCAACGAACAATCTACCATCAAAATCATCCCGTAAACCAATAAGAACATGAAGATCACAAATTTTTCCGTTAAGAATTATCAGTTTACGCTGATTATATTTCTTCTTGTTGCGGTGGTTGGTGTGCTTACACTTTTTACCATGCCCCGCTCGGAAGATCCTACCACCCATCCTCCGCAGTATCTGATAACTGTTATTTACCCAGGCACCAGTCCCAAGGATATGGAAGAACAGGTGGTAAAACCTATTGAAAACAAAATATACGGACTTGAAAATATCGATAAGGTACTCACTTCGGTAGAGGATGGCGTAGCTGTGCTCCAACCCAAATTCAAGTATGGTGTCGATGTAGACAATAAGTATCAAGAGATATCTACAGAAATAAACGCTTTAAAAAACAGCGAACTTCCGAAGGATATTTACCTGATTAAAACAGAAAAGATTTCTTCCTCCGATGTAAAAATATTGCAGGTTGCATTGGTTTCAAATACTGCTTCAGGTAAAACGCTTAGAGACAACGCGGATATACTTAAAACCCGGTTGGAAAAGATAACTGACCTCAAAGAGGTAAAATATGCTGGAATTCCAGAACAGGAAATCCGAATTGATATGCAACTGGATAAGCTCGCCCGGTTGAGAATACCCCTCAACTTGGCAATAGGCAGCCTGCAAAGTGAAGCAGTGGATATTCCCGGAGGAAGCATCAATCTCGACAGTAAGGTATTCAATGTAAAGACGAGCGGTAAGTTTAAGAACGTAGAAGATGTCGCCAACACTGTTATCTATAATGCTAATGGAAAAGTAATCTACCTGAAGGATGTTGCCGATGTTAGCTATAAAGATGGCACCGTGAGTCATATCACACGTCTAAACGGACATCGTTGCGTACTTGTAACGGCTGCAATGAAGGATAATGTAAACATAAGCAAGGTAAAGGAAGAGTACATGCCCGTGCTGGAGGAATTCGGTAAAGACTTGCCTGCGAATATAAAAATGGTCAAAAATTTTGATCAGGCTGACATGGTCTCGCAGCGCTTGGGACATCTGGGCTTCGACTTTGCATTAGCTATCCTTTTAGTAGTTATCACACTATTGCCGTTGGGATTTCGAGCGTCTCTTATTGTAATGATTTCTATACCGCTTTCACTTGCATTAGGCCTGATCGCATTGAACCTATTAGGGTACTCCCTGAATCAGTTGAGCATAGTTGGTCTCGTGGTAGCATTGGGACTATTGGTCGATGATAGTATTGTTGTCGTAGAAAATATAGAGCGATGGCTCAGGGAAGGTCATTCTAAAAAAGATGCTATTCTGAAAGGCACCAAACAGATCGGGGTAGCAGTTGTGGGATGCACGGCTACTTTAGTGATCGCGTTTCTGCCACTTGCATTTTTACCTGATGTTGCTGGTGAATTCATCCGAAGTTTGCCTATGGCAGTGATGACAAGCGTCCTTGCGTCTATGATAGTAGCACTAACACTGGTACCCTTTATTGGAAGCCGGATATTAAAGACGCACACTCACGGTGAAGGTAATTTCTTCCTACGGAATTTGCAGAAATTTCTAAGCTTCTCTTATCGCCGCGTGATGCCAGTGGCCCTAAGATGGCCAAAAGTGACTATTGGCATATCAATAGGATTAAGTGTCCTTGCATTTCTATTATTCCCGTTAACGGGCTTTAAGCTTTTTCCCACATCGGAAAAACCCATGTTTCTCGTGAATATAAAAATGCCATTACAGGCCGATATCCCTGAAAGTGACCGTGTGACCAAACTGGTAGAAAATGAATTAAAAAGTCACAAAGAGATTGTCTATTATACAGCTAATGTCGGTAAAGGCAATCCCCAAATATATTATAACGTACACCAGCAGGATGTTAAACCGGATTTTGCCCAGGTCTTTGTACAAATGGATGAGGAGGCCAGTCCCGAATCGAAAAAAGACTTAATTAAAAAGCTAAGGAATAAGTTTAAGGATTTTCCTTATGCAAGAATTGAAGTTAAAGACTTCGAGCAGGGAACCCCTATTGAAGCGAATATCGTAGTAAGAGTATTTGGAGAGAATCAAGATACATTGCGGTCCCTTTCGTTTAAAGTAGAAGAAATTCTGCGTAAACATCCTGGTACATTTTATATAAACAATGAATTAAACGCATACAAATCGGATGTAAAAATTAAAATTGACAAAGAAAAAGCACGAACACTGGGTGTGCTCACCAGTGATGTAGATAAAGTAATCCGCATGGCTGTAGCCGGACTGAACGTTGGGGATTATATCGACGACAGAGGTGATTCGCGGAATGTAGTCATCACGCTACCCAGGGAAAAGTTTTCAAACCTTAACGCATTGAAGAACCTATATGTAAATAACATTCAGGGTACTCCTGTCCAAATTGATCAAATTGCTACAATTTCTTTTGAGACATCTCCTACAGCAATTAATCATTTTAATAAGTCCCGCTTTGCCAAGGTAACTTCATTAACAAAAGATAATGTGCTTGCGAACGATATATTGAAAGACATTGTTCCTGAACTTAACAAACTAAAATTGCCTTCTGGATATTATTACAAATTATCAGGGGAAGCCGAGTCAGAAGGTGATGCTTTGGGCGGCAACTTCCTTTCAGTCATATTACTTAGCGGATTTCTTTTTATAGGGGTGTTGCTATTACAGTTCAAAACCTTTAAAGGAATTATTATTGTGTTATCGATCATACCACTGGGGATATTAGGCGGTGTGTTATTCCTGCTTTTTACCGGCAACCCAATGTCATTGGTTTCCATCATTGGTTTCATTGGGTTATCAGGTATTCAGGTCAAAAATTCTCTATTGCTCGTTGATTTTACCAACCAACTTCGTGCAGAAGGATACAGTATAGATGAAGCAATTAATATGGCTGGTGAAACGCGTTTCCTGCCCGTTGTGCTTACTTCAATAACTGCAATATGCGGATTACTTCCAATTGCCCTGAACCCTAATCCACTCATAGCACCGTTAGCGATTGTATTAATTGGAGGACTAATAAGCTCGACAATACTATCTAGAATTGTAACGCCGGTAATGTATAAACTTATTCCGCCTTCAATTCAAAATGAATAAACTTTCAACCACTTTAAGACATGAAGAAATTCATTTTGGTTTACAAATAAATAATAAAAAAAAATAAAAAATGAAACAAACAATCTTAGTAACAGGGGCTTCTTCAGGTTTTGGACTTTTAGTTGCCAGCAAGCTACACAAAGATGGCTATACGGTAATTGGAACAAGCCGAAATCCAGAGAAATATCAAACCAAATTGCCCTTCAAATTATTAGCCTTGGATATTACTGATGACAACTCTGTTGAATCTTTTGTTAAGCAACTATTCAGTCGAATCTCACAATTAGATGTGTTGATAAATAACGCAGGTTACTTGCTGGCTGGGCTTGCCGAGGAAACTCCTGTTGATTTAGGTAAACAGCAATTTGAAACAAACTTTTGGGGAACCGTAAAACTCACAAAGGAATTATTGCCGTATTTCAGAAAACAAAAACAGGGAAAAATAATTACTACGGGTTCTTTTTTGGGTTTAATCGGTCACCCGAATGTTTCCTACTATTCAGCCTCAAAACATGCGTTGGAAGGATATTTCAAATCTCTGCGATTTGAGTTAAACCAATTTAACATCAGGGTTAGTATGATTGAACCTACATATTTTAAAACCAATCTTGGTGAAAATGCAACAGTATCCCAAGAAGAAATCTCAGAGTACGATACATTCCGGCAAAAGATAGATGTTTATACCAGCAATGCAGTTAAAAATGCACCAGAGCCGGGTGCAGTAGTAGATACGGTGATGAAAATTGTAAATGAAAAAAAGCCCAGGTTCAGTTATCCAATTGGAAAAGGAACATCGCTTTTCCTAACGCTACAACGGTTTGCATATAATGCATTTGAAGGTGCAATTCTGAAAAGTGTAAACAAAACGAAAATATGAGCATGGAAAACCCAAGACTGAAATTTGTTCAGGATTTTATAGGGAAGCAATTTACAGGTAGCCCCTCGCCATATGGGCATTGGCTGTATGGAAAAGTTGTTTCTGTAGAAGAAAAATCGGTTGAGTTAGAGTTTACGATAAGGAAAGAAATGACGAATCCTGTCGGAATGCTTCATGGTGGGGTAATTTGTGGAATGATTGATGAATGTATGGGTATTAATTTTTTTTGCTTAGGGTTAGAATGCTTTTATCCAAGCATTAATTTAAATGTTGATTTTTTTACTGCCGCTAAAGAAGGTGAAATAGTTATTGTCCGCACACAAGTAATTAAGCAAGGAAAATCAATTATCAACATTAAAGCAGATGTTTTTAGTAACAAACAGAGATTAGTTGCTCAGGCCAGTTCCAATTTGGCAACAAGTGATATTAAAATTCCATTTTAAAGGATAGGCACTTATTTACCGTTCTTATTTTGGTATTTTGGTATCTTTTCTTTGTTGTAAAAAGTATACTGTCCTTGAGGTTTAACCTGAACAAATTCCAGGTTATGCAGACGCATTGTCTTCGAAAAAAAATTTTCGAAATCCTTTCCATTTCTCCTGTGAATCTCCAATTGGAATAAGCGCCTCGCAATATACAGATCGTCTGCAGTTAGCGCAGAAGGCATATTTGTTGGGTATTGGATAAAAAAATTTAAGCTATGACTAGACTCTTTTTAGTATTCATTACACTTGCATTTTTGAAGAGTGCATTCTCTGGGACTCTTAATTTATAGGGACGATTAAAAGTTTCCTGGGAAACTTTGAACCGTTCTGCCAGTTTTCGGATCACTTCCTTGGACAATCCTTTTTTATAATGGAGAATGTCTGAAACATATCCTTTGCTCACTTTTAGTAAATCTGCCAGATCTTTGGCTTTCATGTTATGGTCTTTCATAAGTGATTGAAGCAGTTCGATAGGATTCAATTCGTTAAAAGTATTATGTTCAGTATCCCACTTTTCAATTAAGAGCGTAAGCAAGTCAATTTCGTCTTTAATGGCTTTTGTTTTCGAGCTAGAAAAAACAAGTTCCTCCAGTTTGTTACAGTACTCCTTATACTGGGTTTTATTTTTAATAATCTTGTATTTTAAAGTGTCCATAATTGAATAATTAATATAAACTCACAGTATATTGCTCTTCATCATGGCACAGTTCATCATATTTAGTATGTGTCCCAATCCAACAAATAAACAAATGAACTTGCTTTTCTCCGAAAGCATACTTGCAGATCATTCTATAAGTATTGCCTGCAATATTAAAAACTACCCTATTTGAACTCTTACCCAATAAATCAGCCGATCCGAAGGTCTCTTGTATGTCCGTAGGCTTTTCCCAGTCTGCATACCTTAACTTTTCCAACCACTCTTCAAAAGAAGGCCTGCTTCGGGCATTTTTAAGTACGAAATCTTCAATAGTTTCTTTTCGAATTAAATGAACTTTCATGTAAAGTTAAGGATAAATGGTTAATAGTTCTCTTTTTGTGAACTATTTTTCGAAACATTAAGCCCTTAATCAGGGGGCACGAATGTACAAAAATCAATTAGACCGATTGAGCAGGTAAATCTCGATGAAGAAGGATAGAAACAGAAATGTAACTTTTGCTACTTTTGTTCAGAATAGAACCCTTGCGGCTTTGAGGCTTGTAAAAAATCGTGAGTCATTCATGAGTATGTCTTTGAAACAAGTTTCGATGAACCACATATTCATGCTTTCCCATGTTAAAAATATTGGGTGCAAGTTCTGTTCTTTAGGGATATTAAATTAAATTTGCTTATGAGTTGAAGTTCTTGAAAGGTGAGGGTGAAAATTCGGATACCCGGACTTTTACGCGTTTCTAATATATTGAATGACAGTCGGATAGGAGCAGAGTTCAATTCCCTCTCTCTCCGCACAAAGACCGTATCAAAGAACTCAAAAGCCTGCAAATCGCTGATTCTCAGGCTTTTTTGTTTTTAGATTCTACATGAAATGCATCAATTTGCTCCAAATTGGGATGCGTGATTCGGTGAGTAGAAGAGATGATTAAACATTTAGCAAGAGTTAAAAGAATATGGGTGTATAGAGAATGCACCTTCCATCCATCCAGGTTGTTTCAGTAGGGTCAGGTTATTGCATCTTGAGGAGCCGGCCTATTGTACACCTTTCCTTTAAATAGGCTTTGCTCTGAGGTTGACATCTATAATAAATTTTAGAAGAGCCTATTCTCATGTTCATTTCTGCTCAAGACATCACCAACATCATCGGCAAGAAGGAACGCACGGCCCGGAAGATCATTGCCCAGATTCGCCGGTACAACAAAAAGCCAGGAGATCTCATCACCATCTTCGAGTTCTGCGAACATACCGGCCTTAACGTAGAAAGAGTCCGCAGATTCCTAGCCAAGTAAATGTCTGAATAGTGCAATGGGATCATGTGGTGAATATAACAGATGCTTGGATTTCATTTATCTAAAGGGTCACCAATGAAAAGGCTTGTACGATAACGTTTAAGTGAAGGAGATTTCTTAAGACATTTGTTTTACCGGCTTAATGAACCTGACGATTTTCTTTTCTAAAGGGAATGCGTATATATTTTTATTGCACCTCAGCTTTGCGATTTGTTGCAGAACATATTTGCTCACTACTGGCTTACTCCAAGCTAACTGCTGATAAAATTTAAAAGCTTCAATATGCTGCACCTGTTCGTCTGTAAGCCAATCACTCTTACCTGAGTCAACATAATCGAAATCACTCCACTCTTCAAGACCTTTGGGAAAACGATAATTTTGAATTGCAAGCTCATCTGCTATTTTATTTCCGGGGTAGGGCTTATAATAGAAAATGTTCACTACAAAATCGCTGCTCATTCTTCTCAACCTCTTTACTACTTCTAGCGTTTCTGATACACTTTCTTTCGGCTCATTAGGGAAACCAACAATCACACTAAAGTTAATGGCAATATCGTGCTTAATGCATTGTTCCGCAGTTTCAAATATGTGTTCCAGCCTAATGTCTTTCTGCATCCAATCAAGCATTTGTTGAGTGCCCGATTCCATGCCTATCATTACTCTTTCGAGTCCTGATTTTTTACAGAGGCTCCATATTTCAAATGGCAACCTTACACCCTGGTCAGCTCTCATTGTTCCAAACCAGCTAATAGGTAATTTTCTTTTTATGAACTCTTCAGCAACGCCTTTAACTCGATCTCTGTTAGTAAAGAAAGTTTCGTCCTGAAAATGTACGTGTTCGAAATGGTGCTGCTGCCAAAGTTCATCTATCTCCTCACCAATTCTTTGCGGTAAATAACCATGCCATCGTCTTTTATACATTGCCGGATCTGCACAGAAAGCACAACGGAAACGGCAACCTTGTGAAGAGATATAATCAAGTTGCTTTCTTCCGCTAAGTTGCATGTAAGCAGCTACATCGATGAGGTTGTAATTTAAAGGCAGGAATGAATTGATATCTGCCAGATGCCTCTCAGGATTAATGATGATTTTATTATCAACCTTGTAACCGATACCATTAACCCCCGCTAACTGTTCTTTATTGATCAATTTCTGAATTACCTCAGCAAAGCTAATTTCACCTTGCCCCTTCACAACTATATCCACCGAATCTTCCAGCAAAGTTTCAAAAAGAAATAACGAAGGGTGCCACCCGCCCCAAACAATAGGCAGGTCAGGAAATTTTTGTTTTACAGTTCTTGAAACATGCAATGCATCTTTTATTGGCCTACCAGTAAGCACAGTAACAGCAAAGCATACTGCATTATCTTTTAGCGCAGAGAATATCTTTGGCAACGGATCTTTTTCAAGCCGTCCGTCAATAATTACTACATTATATTTTAACGGATCAAGATAAGAACCGATAGCCAGCAAAGCCAGCGGCATAGTATAAAAAACAGCCTTAGGATTATATAAAACAACTGTTTTCTTTTGCATAACGAATATAGCTCAAGCTAAGGATAATATTGATTGCTACAAAATGGTTTTTGGGGAGTAGTGTGTTTCTCTTTTAGCAGCGCTGTTCAAACATGATGGCGGGAGAAATGAACAATTGAAAAATTTAATGGCATATTGTTTTGATGTCCGTTCTTCGTTCAGTGCTCTGAAAGCGGCCTGGTATTTATCGCTATAATCAATGATCTGCACGTTTGTTTTTGGCTTGTTTTTCATCCTGTCAGACCTTTAATAAGTTATCAATGATTATTGATTAGTATTTGTTTTAAGTCGATACCCTGTATTCACCAGGTACACCCCGCATAGGATAATCGCAGCGGCAACAACTGTATAAAAGTTGATACGCTCATTCAGGATCATGAAGCCCAGGATCACTGCAACCAAAGGATTTACATATGCATAAACAGTCACCAGTCCGACAGGTAATTTTGATAATGCATATAAGTAGGCTGCAAAGGCCGCCACAGATCCTATCACAACCAGGTATATCCATGCGAGAAAAGTGCTGGTTGATATCGGCGGAAGTTCAGCGTTTCTTTCGAAAAGCATACTCATTAACAGTAATCCAGCGCCACCGGTAAAAAGCTGTACAGACGCATTTAAGATTGGGTCAGAGCCTTTCTTATTTTTTTGTGTATAAATCGTTCCCGCTGCCCAGGAGATACAGGAGGCAATTGTAATGATCATGCCTGCGAGGTATTCTTTGTTTTGTAATTCTGCCAAATGATCCCTGAAGATCACCAGTATCCCTGCCAATCCTAGGAAAGTTCCAAGTGTTATCTGCCAGTTCATATTGTCTTTTCGATCAATGATAAGATTGATCAGGATGATATAAAGCGGGATCATTGAGCATATGAGTGCTGCCATGCCACTCGGAATGTATTGTACTGACCAGCCTATTATTCCATTGCCGAAAGTGATCATGCAAAGACCAGGAATTAATTGCTGCCTGAATAGACTCCAGCTGAGCACCAGCTTTTTTCCTGATAGTAATAAGAACAACACCAGCAATATTCCAGCCATTGTCTGCCGCATACCCATAAACAGGAAAGGAGGGAAATCTTTTACGCCCACACGAGCTGCCAGGTAAGTAGTACCCCAAACAATACAGATAAAAGCCAGAGCGAAATATGCTTTCAGTTTTTCCTTCATGGTTTTCGTTTGATTTGTCAAAGGTGAATGTATTTGCAATGGAAAAACAGATTCAGATTTTGTATTTTTGGGCATAACAGATTAGCCATGGAAGCTCAGGTCTTACCTCTTGAAGAGGAGTTTTTATATGTTCAGCTGGCAGAAAAACTGCAGAAAAATATTTTGGACGGTGTGCTGAAAACCGGTGAAAAACTCTTGTCCGTAAGGGCTTTGAGCAAAGAGCAGGGCGTAAGTCTTTCCACTGCTTTTAACGCCTACACGCAGCTTGAAATCAAAGGTCTGATAGAAGCGCGTCCGAAATCGGGCTATTATGTTTCTTTCCGTAAAAGAGTAGCCAGGCCTACAAGCGAGACAGAGGATCAAGACAAAATACCGGAAGAAGCCAGTGTAGATGATATTATTTCCCTGGTTTACCGGGATATTAATGCCGAAGGGTTGATCAGGTTATCAATAGCTGTTCCGGCGATAGAGCTACTTCCTGTTGCCAAACTAAGCAAGACCATGGCTGAAGCGATCAGGGAGAGTGTTGACAGTTGTATGGGTTATGAGCATCCGCAGGGTAATCTTAGGCTTAGAAAACAAATAGCCAGGTATGCCTTCAATTGGGGTGGGAATATTACAGAGAAAGATGTGGTGACTACTCAAGGCTGTATGGAAGCATTGGTGTTTTGTTTGAAGGCTGTTGCGGAACCAGGAGATACCATTGCCATTGAGACGCCTACCTACTTCGGTATTTTTAGCGTCATGAAAAGCCTTGGATTAAAGGTATTGGAAATACCAACGCATCCTGAAGAGGGCATCAGTTTGGAATATCTTGCTGACGCAATAGAAAAGGTAACAATAAAGGCCTGTTTATTTGTGACCAATTTCACCAATCCATTAGGATGTGAAATGTCGGACGAAAAGAAAAAAAGACTTGTAGAGCTACTTGCCGCCAAAGAAATTCCACTGATTGAGGATGACATCTATGGTGAATTGTATTTTGGCAAAAAGAGACCCAGAACCTGTAAAAGTTTTGACCAGAAAGGACTGGTGCTGCTTTGCGCCTCTGTATCCAAGTCACTTGCACCTGGGTACCGTGTAGGCTGGTGTATCCCAGGAAAATTTATTGATAAGGTAAAACAGATCAAATTGATGCATATTGTATCATCTGCTACGCCCAACCAGGCGGCTGTAGGCCTTTTCTTTGAAACAGGCAGGTTTGATCTGCACCTGAGAAACCTTCGGAAAGCGTTGTATACCCAGAGCCTGCTGTATACAAAAGCTATAGTAGATTATTTCCCTGAGTCAACAAAGGTGAGTCAGCCTAAAGGAGGTTGCGTTTTGTGGGTTGAATTGGATAAGAGGATAGATGCATTTGAACTGTTCAAATCTGGATTGAAGTACAATATCAGTATTTCGCCGGGTCATATATTCAGTACTGATGCAAGATTTACTAACTGTATCCGCATTTGTTATGGTGCTCCCCTTAATAAGGAGATAGAACATGCGTTGAAGATATTGGGAAGGCTTGCAAAAGATATGATTAAGATTTAATCCAAATAAGATCCTTTACTGGAAATTGCTTGATCTATTTTACCAAATGAGACAGAGCTGGGTCGTCATCAACGAGTAATACAGTCTTATTTGTTGAATAAGTGATCATAAGCATTTTTTATCAGGTAATGTTTTTGTTACGAGTCCTTAACTTCTTGTGCTCAGCATTCTTACAGCAAAATGGCACGATCCTTAAAGGTCTCTATTTTTTATATCCCTCTATACCAGCATACCTGATATGATTAGATTGGTATTTCATTTCGTCATTTCCAATTCTTTTCCTTTCAATAAAAAGTATAAGTTTT
>NZ_JAOTIF010000054.1 GCF_025628885.1 Paraflavisolibacter caeni
AGGGGAGGTAAAATCTCTATAACAGTATACCCTCAGGGGTTACTTAGACCTAAATTGTACGCTCACCCTTTTTCACTGATGGACTCAAAACTACCCAGACCTTCCCGACTCCTCTCAAAAAATACTGCTTCAAAAAACAAACATAGGAGACCTTACTACGGTCTAACTCCATATGTACTCCCTATTTACTCCTATTATACTTCCTTTAAACAGCCCTCAATTCTTATTAAAAACTATTCCCGTTTTAATGAAGAAACATTAGTTCTAACACTTAATTTTAAAATCTGGCATCCCATTTGGCTATATTTAGGAAAATGACGGAAATGAGGGTTAAGGGTTAATGAAGAAGAGTCAATAACTATAAAATTGTAAAGTCATGAAACAAGCATCAATAATAACTTCCGTAGAAAGTAGAATAACAGTACCTCAACTTTCAATGTCAAATTTTTATTCAAATCCTTTGGAAGAGAGCGCAGGACAAAAGAAAAAGAAGAATATCAATAAGTTTTCAAGTTATTTTGAGGAAATAGACTGGTCGTCTGCCATATCCAAAGCAGATGGTTGTGTTGAGATCACTTGTATAAAGAGCGATAATTACGATATTGATTATTTAACAGTACCCGTAATGACTTCTTTTATATTTACTTGTACAAAAGGAAGCGATGAATATTATGAAATAGCATGGATTACTTCTTTATCTTAAGTAACAGCACGATATCACAATTAAATATGATGTCCCAAATCCAGATGTTTAATGCGCATTGAACATTTCCCTGCCTATCTGAATTCGTTCGAAGACATCTTGTAAATTTACTTTCCCTGGATAATAATCTTGCAATGGCATATTATTTTAGCACCTTGCATACATGAAAGGAAAGAGCAAGTTTTTGTTGATTTTGATACTTGGCAGTCTCTCAGCTATTGGACCATTTTCCATAGACATGTATCTGCCTGGATTTCCGGCAATAGCTGAAGACCTCAAAACTACAGTAGCTCATGTATCCCTCTCGTTGTCCTCATTTTTCATAGGCATCTCAGTGGGGCAATTAATTTACGGACCTATTTTGGATCGTTTCGGCCGTAAGCGACCACTTTACTTTGGTTTATCATTATACCTGTTAGCATCCGCTTGTTGTGTTTTTGTCAACTCTGTGGACGCGCTCATTACGCTGCGCTTACTACAGGCGTTAGGAGGCTGTGCAGGGATGGTAGCATCAAGGGCTACAGTCAGAGATGTGTTTCCTGTAAAAGATAATGCAAAAGTATTTTCAACACTTATGCTGGTCATTGGCATTTCTCCTGTGATTGCACCAACCCTTGGTGGGTACATATCAGCAAACTTTGGTTGGCAATATGTATTTGTGGTGTTAACCTTATTATCAGCATTGATATTAACAGCAGTCCATTTTGTCTTTCCAACCACCAAGCCACCAGACCTTACAAAATCATTAAAGCCAGGCGCTATTGTAAAAGGTTATTTTAATGTACTGAATGAGCCCCAGTTTTATACCTATGCTGCAACTGGGTCACTGGCTTCATCTGGACTTTACGCTTATATTTCAGGCTCTCCTTATGTTTTTATGGAATTGTACAAAGTAACCGAAAAACAATATGGATGGATCTTCGCATTGATTGCATTAGGCCTTATCATCTCAAGCCAGGTAAATAGTGTTTTATTAAGAACCTATACAAGCGAACAAATCATCCGCATTGCCTTACTCTGTCAGTCACTTTCTGGAGTCATTCTAGCGGCGGGAACATTCTTTGGTTTACTCGACCTGTTCAGCACCATCTTCTTCATATTTATATTTTTATGTTGCCAGGGATTCACGTTCCCCAATTCTTCAGCACTTTCCCTTGCCCCTTTCAGCCGAAATGCAGGCACTGCTTCTGCTCTCCTTGGCGCCATTCAAATGGGAGTAGGTACACTCACATCAGCCTTAGTAAGTATCTTGAACAATAAAACAGCCCTGCCTATGACTGGCATTATGGCAATCTGTTCTCTTTCTAGTTTCACCGTTTTAATAATAGGCAGAAAAATTATCAAATTTAAAGCAAGCATATCGGAAGTAGAAGAGCAAACAGCAGAAATGATTAGTACATCCTGATTGAGTAACTGATTTTGCTGGCTTTTGCTTTTTTAGTAACTTATAAATGCTAAACCATTGAAGATGTATAGAACTTTCTTTACTCCAATCCTGCTTATACTTTCTATACTTTCCTTTGCCCAAACTAATCCTGCAGAAGGTGCTAAACTTTTATTTACCAATGTAAAAAGCAGCCTTTCCATAGCTGATAAAAACCTTATCTATAAAAATTTAGGGGTTAAATTATCAAAAGATAAAACCCAGTTTGTTTCAATGGAAGATGAAGGAAGTGAATTCCCCTTTACAGCACAGGTTTTCCCCTCAGATTTAAACAAAGATGGAAAGGAAGATATTTTTGTTGTGTATGGAAATTCTTATACTTCAGGGCAAACCGGTTCAAGTGTAGTTCTTTATATTTAAAAAGCAGATGGGAGCTATTCAACAAATCTGGGTTTTCCTGGCACAGCACCGGAAGTTATACCTACAATCAATAAAGGATATCCAGACTTAATAATAGGTGGTCCTGGATTTGAATTCCCAATATGGAGATGGAACGGAAAAGAATATGCTTATTTCAATAAAGTAAAAGATCAGGACCTGCAAAAAATGAAAACAAAGAATATTGAAGAAGTGAGCAAAACTTACCAAAATCAAGTAAAGACAACTGATAAGCAATAAATTTACGTTGACGCTTATCAGTTGTCTTTTAACCAGTTTATTTTACAATCGCTTCCCACAATACTTCTACTGGGTGCTTGGCCTTTCTGCCAGTACCATCTTTGATTTGGTGACGGCAACTTGTACCTGGAGCTGCGATAATGACATCTTCTGATTGCTGACGTACTGTAGGCAACAATACCAATTCCCCGATCTTCATTGAAACCTCGTAATGTTCTTTCTCATAACCGAAAGAACCAGCCATACCACAACACCCTGAAGGAATGGTAGAAACCGTATAATTTTCAGGAAAGGATAATACTTTTACCATTGGATTGATCGATGAGATAGATTTCTGCTGGCAATGTCCGTGCAGCTTAATTGCTTTCTTCTCTTTAGTAAACTGCTCCCTTGTAATATTACCTTTATCAATTTCACCTGCAATGAATTCATCGAATTGGAACACATTCTTTGCCAATTTGTGCGATGCTTCCAACAATTCATCATCTGCCAGGTCAGGATATTCATCTCTGAAAGTAAGAATAGCAGAGGGTTCTATACCCACCAACGGAGTTTCATTTGTTACAATAGGACTAAGCAACTCAATATTCTTATTGGCGATCATCTTGGCGGTCCTTAACAAACCTTTGGAAAGCCATGTTCTGCCACTCTCCTCATGCTTTGGAATCTCAACCTCATAACCAAGTTTTTCCAGTAATTGAATTGCTTTGATGCCTATCTCAGTATCATTATAATTGGTAAACTCATCACAGAACAGGTATACTTTTCTTGCACTTTTTGCCAACCGCCCGTTGCCTGTTGCCAATTTCTTGCGATGCTTTTTATACCAGCTTAATAAAGTTGTTTTATACAAGGTAGGCATTGAACGTTCTGTTGCAAAACCAGAGAAACGTTTGATTATATTACCTGTAAAAGAATTCGTTACAAAGAAGTTGTAAACACCTGGCATCAGTGCCCCTAGCTTGGCAGATTGAGTAAAATTAGCAATAAGTTTAGAACGGAAAGGAACTCCATTAGCATCATAGTAATGCTGTAAGAACTCTGCTTTCAATTTTGCCATATCCACATTGGAGGGACATTCAGATTTGCAACCTTTGCAACTTAAACAAAGATCCATCACCTCTTTGATCTCTTCATGGTCAAAGCGGTTCAGTTTATCAGAATTGGTCAGGAACTCACGAAGAATGTTCGCTCTTGCCCTGGTTGTATCTTTCTCATTTCTGGTGGCCATATAGGATGGACACATGGTGCCGCCAGATAAATGAGTCTTGCGGCAGTCGCCAGAACCATTACATTGTTCGGCATGCTGCAAAACATCCTGGTTTGGATAACGGAAAACGGTATTGAAAACAGGCGTTTGTTGCCCTGGCTTATAGCGCAACATGCTGTTCATGGAAGGGGTATCCACAATCTTATTTGGATTGAAAATATTTTCCGGATCCCAGACCTTTTTAATTTCCTTCAACAGTTGATAATTCTTCTCACCAACCATTTGGCGTATAAATTCACCGCGCAATCTGCCATCACCATGCTCACCACTTAATGAACCCTTGTATTTCTTAACAAGCGTAGCAATTTCCTCCGCAATAGCGCGGAACAATTTGTTGCCTTCTTCTGTTTTTAAATTAATGATAGGACGTAAATGCAATTCACCGGAACCAGCATGCGCATAGTGTACAGAATAGAGATTATACTTTTTCAAAATCTCATTGAATTCTGCTATGTAAGCAGGCAGATCCTCAACATCTACTGCTGTATCTTCAATTACAGGAACAGCTTTTTCATCTCCAGGTAAATTACTAAGCAACCCTAAACCAGCTTTTCGAAGCGTCCAGATCTTTTTTGTGTCAGCTCCAAAAAGTAATGGGAAATGATAACCCAATCCAGCAGCTCTCATTTCCTCTTCCACTTGCTTTGCTATTTCTGTTATTTCTTCGCGGGTTTCTTTTACAAATTCTACAACCAGAATAGCTCCAGGGTCTCCCTGGACAAAGAAGCGGTTTTGCCTTTGTTGAATATTATCTTTAGTACATTCAAGAATGTAATGGTCAATAAGTTCACTGGCGCTTGGCCTATATTTCAATGCTATTAAGTTGGCCCGGAGTGATTCATCTATTGAATTGAAGTGAACACAAAGCAAACCGGTTTCCTTTGGAGGTAGTGGCACTACATTCAATTTGATCTCCGTCAAAAAAGCCAAAGTACCTTCAGAACCGGCTATTAATTTACAAAAGTTGAAATCTTCTGAACCCGCTGTAAAAGGAGCCGACTCTAATAAAACATCTACCGCATACCCGGTATTTCTTCTTTCAATACTCTTTTTTGGAAACTCTCGCCTGATTTCCTCCTGGTTATTATAATCGCTTAATAAACTGCGGGTAGTTCTGTAAATAGCGGCTTCCAAAGTGTTACCTTCACATTTCTGGTGAAACTCATCAATATTCAATTCTTTGAATTCCGCCTCTGAGCTATCACTCAATAAAGCCTTTACTTCCAGCAAATGCTCGCGTGTGCTGCGATATACAACCGAATTGGAGCCACACGAATTATTACCCACCATACCACCAACCATAGCCCTGTTTGCAGTAGAAGTCTCCGGCCCGAAGAACAAGCCATGAGGTTTCAGGAACATGTTCAGTTCATCACGTATAACGCCAGGTTCCACACGAACCCAACCTTCTTCCTTATTCAGTTCCAGTATTTTAGTAAAATGCTTAGACACATCCACTACAATACCATCCCCTACAACCTGTCCAGCCAATGAAGTTCCAGCAGTCCTAGGAATCAAGGATGTTTTCTGTGCGCGAGCAAAATGGATCAGCTTTTTAAGATCTTCAACGGATCTGGGAATAGCAACAGCCAGTGGAATTTCCCGGTAAGCCGATGCATCAGTAGCATACAAGGTGCGCATCGTGGTGTCAAAAAACAGTTCGCCATCCAATTCTAAGGCCAACTGTTGCAATTTTTCTTTCATTTGTACTTCCTGGTGGTTTATGATGGAAAGGCCGCAAAATTACTGAAATACAGAAATGTGGACTGTAAAAATGTAAGTACGACAAATGATTTTGAACAGGTTATGAAAACAGACCTTCATAATAAATATATTTTATATGATAGTAGCAACAATTTCCGTTGGTCATGTGAGAATATCTGCAATATTCTTTGTAATATTTTCTGTTATTCTTTGCATGGGTAGGTCATTGGTATCACGACCGAATGGATCTTCAATTTCTTCTGCAATTAATTCAAGACTTGCCAATACATAAAAAATGAAAACTACCACAGGGATAATGAAATACCCCATATTAAAAACATAACCCAAAGGCAGTGTGATCACATAAAAAAATATAAACTTCTTAATAAAGGCACTATAGGAAAAGGGAATTGGTGTGTTTTTAATCCGTTCACATGCACCACAAATATCCATAAATGAATTGATTTCACTATTTAGCAAGATCAATTGTTCACCCGTAATTTGGTTTTGTACATACATCATGTTAATGCGGCTAATCAGCAAACCTGCAACCTGGCCAGGCATATGCTTGCTCCGGTCAAAATTTGGAATCTCCGGATGAGTCTTTTCATCAAGTAAAAACCTTGTCTCTTCTTTTTGTAAATGGACCATCAATTCCAGCGCAAACCGAGGAATCAATTGTTTGAAAAATGCCCTGGTTTCATGATCATGTGCCAGCATAGCATTTAATTTTAGGGCCAAATTTCGACTGCTGTTCACCAAAGCCCCCCACTGCCTTCTACCTTCCCACCAACGATCATAAGCCGTATTGGTACGAAAAACAAGTAACATTGAAATAGCAAATCCAAGTAAAGTATGGATTAGTGACATATTTTTTAAGTTACTGTCGGCCGGAACATAACTGGTTATCAAAAAAGCAATCAACCAGGAATAAATACCAATAGCCAAAATAAAAGGCAGCAACTTACGTAGCGTATCAGACTTGTGAAAACGGTAAAGGAATAATGCCCAGTCCTTTGGATTATAACTAATCATAAGCAAATATCCTTAAACATTAAAAAAGCATGTCACTTTTGTGTTCATCTTGTATCAAAAGTGACATGCTTTTTATTGAGAAGTGTTGTATTTATGCTCTCATTGAGACTTGTTCGCCATGTTGCGTAATATCTAAACCTTCTAATTCCTCCTCTTTAGATACCCTTAAAGGAGAAATCATATCTGTAATCTTTAACAGTAAGAAAGCCCCGAAGAATGAAAATGCTACAACAATTCCTAATCCTGTAAGATGGGCAAGAAACAATTTAGTCTCACCAAAAAGTAATCCATTGCCTGTCTCATTCAAAGGATTGACAGCCCGATTAGCAAATACCCCTGTAAACAGCATGCCCACCATCGCACCTACACCGTGACAAGGAAATACATCAAGTGTATCATCCAGGTTGGTTTTAGCAGAAAGAGCTACAACTATATTACTGATAATACTGGCAACAGTTCCTATAAAAATACTATTAGGAATTGTCACATAACCAGCAGCAGGTGTAATAGCCACCAAACCAACTACGGAACCAATACAAAATCCTAAGGCTGAAGGTTTTTTTCCTCTAACAACATCAAAAAGGGTCCAGGCAATACCAGCAGAAGCAGCCGCTGTATTTGTAGTAGCCAATGCAATAGCAGCCACGTGATTGGCACCACCAGCAGAACCGGCATTAAAACCAAACCAGCCAAACCAAAGCAAACCGGTACCTGTAAGTACAAATGGAATATTGGAAGGGTTTAAATGTAACTCTCCGGTTTTGCGCTTACGCAAATAAATGGCTGCAGCAAGAGCGGAACAACCTGCAGAAATATGAACAACAGTACCGCCTGCAAAATCCAGAACACCCATCTTATACAAAATCCCATTAGGATGCCATGTCCAATGCGCAATAGGTGCATAAATCAACATGCTAAACAAACTTGCAAACAGAATATATGATGTAAAACGGATTCTTTCAGAAAAAGACCCAGTGATTAATGCAGGAGAGATCACAGCAAATTTTAATTGGAAAAAAGCAAAAAGTACCAATGGAATCGTGCTCGCTAATGGCCATGGCTTGCTTTCTAAAACACCTTTAAACATGAAATATGTCCTCGGATCTCCTATAAAGCCTCCAATAGAATCTCCAAAAGCTAAACTGAAGCCAACTACTATCCACAGAATACTGATGATACCCATGCAAATAAAGCTTTGAAGCATCGTGGAAATTACATTGCGGGTGTTTACCATTCCACCATAAAATAAAGCCAAACCTGGAGTCATTAATAATACTAAACCAGCTGAACACAACATCCATGCGACATCTCCGGCGACTAAACCTTCTGTTACCATTGGTTTGGTTGGTACATTGGAATGAATAACTCCTAAAATTGATATGGCAATAAGCAGAATAAAAGGAACAATTGACAATCGTTCTTTCACAATATTAATTTTTCAAGTTAAAAATGGCCGCAAAGATGCCAAAACTTAAAAGAGAAATCAAATTAAATAGCAGAAACAGCAATATCGACGCGGTTTTTTAACGAAATAAATACGTTACAAATATTATATATGCATAAAAATAGATAGGAAAACAGTCATATTATTTCTGACTTAGCAGGGTTAATCTCGAAACCAATACATTATTTTTCAAGATTGATGGCTACACGCATTGCCTTCAATCCATTAACACCTTGAAGTTCTTCCAAATCAAGAAATTCAATACCCGGTTGGAGGATATTCTTATTCTGCAAAAACTCTATATATTGTTGATATTCAGGAACTTCCTTTTGGTTGGAATAAACAATCGCAATCTTACCAGGCTGGGTAAGCCGTTCTGTTGAATCTTTTATATGGACCTTATCAAGTCTTTTTTTGATGATTTCGTATCTAATGTTGTAAGCACCTTCCACATCAAATCGCCGCTCATCTCTCCGGAAGAGTATGGAAATGCACTGACTTTGAATTAATATTAACTGAGTTGTTTGCAAAGGTAGTTTCAAAGAAGGCAACAGGTTATGAGAAATACGTGCTGCTTCTGCCATTGAACGCAATTGCCATAAACGTATATTTTTCAAATAAAGCAAATCAAATGGGTAGTTAGGCGCAATAGACTGCCCTATATAAATGTTGTATTCCACACCATCTGTTCGGTATTTTTCAAAATAATGTGGATACGATTTTTGTACAGAATCTTCTTCCTTATCTAGAAACTGTAACATCGTCTCATTAATTATCGATAAAGTTTCTTCATATTCTTTACGATACCTGCACAATGGGCTATCAGGGCTTTGAACCATATCAAAGTAATCATCCACAATTTTTTGTAATTGAGGATTCATCCTTTGTAAATGCCCTAATACGGGCCTAACTTCATTTTCAATAAATTCATTGATTCGAACTTCATCCTCGGTAAGCATATTTTCCTGGATAGTTTGCTGAATGGTGAAAATCTTGAATTTCAATCCTTCCAGCAAGGGCAGATGCACTTGTTCTTCTAACCGGTTTAGTATTTCGTCAATGACAACAAGATGCTCTTTAAGATCTTTCTGAATGGCATGGCTTCTTTCCATTGAGGAATTTCGTATATCTATAGCGCCATATAATGGATAAACATTTTCAAAAACCACATTAGGTGTACCAATATCATTATTTCTAAGACTTTCCCATGCTACTTCAGCAAATTTCCAGTCTACAGATGGTTGTAAGGCTGTAAATTTTTCCTTGACCAGGTTTTCAATTTTTTGATGGAATGCATCTATACTTTTCAGTAATGCCACCGATAATAAAGGTATAGCTGGCTCCAAACGGCTCATTACCTCATATGTTAATAGGTTCGGTATAGGAGAAGCTATTTCAAGAACTCCCAATAAGCCGTCACTATTTTGCATAGGATAATGAATATAGCTTCTGGCTCCCATATCAAATACTGGTTTTAATAAGGGAATGTCGCGGACTAAATCCTCACTAAGAACAGAAAATGTGATAGGTTCAGGATGTTCGCTGAGAAATCCTACATACATGGAGAATGCAGCCTGGCTATCAGGATCATTAGAAAGCATTTGTTTCCCCCCCAAACTATTTTGCGAACAAGTATCATCCAGTATATAGCGATTATTTACTTTCAGAAATGGGGATAATCCTATCTGTATATCATTTAACCCTACAAGAGCATGAATAGCTTCCTTCAGTTCATCGGCAATACCCATGTCACAGCTTTTCTGACGCAAGAGTATCTTTTTTATTGTCTCCAATGATTCATCGGTAGTCACGTCTTCTGCTACCCAAACAGCGAAACCTTCTACTTCAAATAAATGAAGCGGCATGGCTTGTAATTGCTTTTCAAGATCTAAAATTCTAAAAGTATTCAAGCAAACTGCACAATCATGAATAGGTGGCAAAACACCTTTCAGGTGTACATCAATAAAACGCCTGTCATATTTTATTTTAAAATACCGCTTCAATCCGGTATTGGCATCTGAAACTGGATATACAAGTTCTGGACTATCATTCAATTTGATGCCATAAAACTTTTCCAATACATGACTATAAATCATGGAACATTCAATGTTCTTTAATTGGTCACTTGCCAGGTTTTCTGGAAGAAGCAGGTGTTCCTTTGTTTGATCTAAGAATAATCTGGCGAAGGGCTCTGAGTGATGAAATATTTGAAACTGGTAGGGAACTGATAAAGCAAAACTGTTTTTTTCATGTTCACTCACTACGGGAAAAAGAGCAGTACAAAGCATCTCCAAAAGTTCAGATTGTTCCTCCAAACTCGACAAGTTATTCATCGGACTTAATAAAGCCGGTCTACGCTCTAAATTATCTATTAGTTGAGTAAAGAATTTTGAAGTCGTTTCTGAAACTTTAGGAAGTTTATCCTTCAGGTAACTAACAAATGGTAGAAATGAAATTTTACTTTCGAGCTCAGGAAGCTCTGCCGTTAATGACGGAAGCGGCGTTAGCATCCTTGGGTGGTGCAATGTCGGCGCCGCAGAAAAAACTTCTTGCAGCATATAATAGGTTTTCGTTTTACAATACTTGATTAAAGTATAATAAAGTTAAACATTATATGCTGCCCAAGTTGAAGTATATTTTAGAAAAAATGAATAACAAGCTTTATGAATTCAACTGAAGTTTAATTTTTTTTCTAACCAGTCTATTCTCCAGCCAAACCCAAAACAATGTTCCATTCCTCTTGTTTTACAGGTTGCACTGATAAACGGCTTAACTTAAGTAAAGCCATTTCAGATAAGCGCTCATCTCCTTTTATTAACTTCAGACTTACTGGTTTGGCTAGTTTTCTCACAGGTTGTAGGTCAACAACAACCCATGCATCTTCATCCGTGGTAGGATCCTGGTAATGCTCCTTTACTACTTTGGCTATTCCGACTATTTCCAAACCTTCATTGCTATGATAAAACAATACTTCATCACCTTTTCTCATTGCCTTCAAATTGTTTCGGGCAGCATAGTTGCGAACACCATCCCAATATGTCTGTCCTTCTTTTTCAAATTGATCCCAGCTATATTTAAAAGGTTCTGATTTTACCAACCAAAAAGCCATAACTATTTAGAATTTAAAATCATAATTTACCATCCACTTGCCAGAATATCAGCTAAGTGCATAGTCTTTAATGAATACTTTTTATTATCAATATACCCCTGTAAGTGCATTAAACAAGATAGATCAGTTGAAATCAGGTAGTCAGCCCCTGTTGCCAGCGCATTTTCGACTTTCTGTTCTGCCATTCCTATTGAGATTGGTTCATACTTAACAGCAAATGTACCTCCAAAACCACAACAGGTTTCTACATCCTGCATTTCTACTAATTCCAATCCTTCCACGTTTGCCAAAAGCTTCCTGGGTTCATTTTTAATTTTACATTCCCTTAAGCCCGCACAAGAATCATGATAAGTAGCTTTACCAGTAAGTTTCGCATTAAAGTCGGTATAACCCAAAACATCAACCAGAAAATCTGAAAGCTCAAATATTTTTTCACCAATGGCTTTCGCATCAATCAATTGAGTGGTATCTTCAAAAAGCCTGGTGTAATAGTTTCGGACAAAACCTACACAACTCGCACTTGGTGCTACAATGTACTCTGAAGCATTGAAATCTTTAATAAACTTGGTGCAAACATCACGAGCATCATCCCAAAAACCAGCATTGAAAGCAGGTTGACCACAACAGGTTTGAGATGGGTTATAGGAAACAGAGCAACCTGCCTTTTCTAAAACTTTTACTACATTAAAGGCAGTTTGCGGGAAAAGCTGATCTACGAAACAGGGAACGAATAGCTGTACATTCATAAGATTTCTATTATAAATGACAAACCAATTTGTCAATTACGACCTAATCTAATTCGTCATTCGACTTATTCTTCATTTCGGAACTGCTGGTTAAGCACAATCATTTTTAAAGCAGTAATGGCAGCCTCCTCTCCTTTATGGCCATGAACACCTCCGATTCTCTCCTTCGCCTGCAATTCCGTATCAACAGTCAGGACGCCAAAAATAACCGGTACAGGTAAGGACAGATTTAATTGAGTAACGCCATCTGTTACTGCTTTGCACACATAATCAAAATGTGGGGTATCTCCCCTGATGACACATCCTAAGGCGATAAATGCTGATGGCGTATTATTGTTGGCCCAACACTGCTGTATAGCAAAAGAAATTTCCACAGCTCCCGGAACAGCATATGTCTTAAAATGAATACCATACTGTTTAAATATTTCAATGGCACCCCTTTCCAGTTCATCTACAATTGCACTATTCCATTCCGTTTTAATTAAAACAACAAGGGCATCCTTTACTTTACGGATGCCCTCAATCTCTTGTAAAAGCTTACTATTTGCTTCTGTCATAATGTTTTGCCTAAAAGCTTAGTTATAAACTCCTAATTGTGCGAGATATTTCTCAGCCTCGAAACCTCTTTCAGAACGAGGGAATTTCTGTTTCAGTTCTTTGAACAAATCGATAGCTTCTTCTTTGTTTTTCATAACCCTATCAGCAAAATAAGCAGCTACAAAAAGATATTCAGAAGAATTGGCTTCATCATCAGTAAAATGAGAGGCAGCTTTTTTGTAGTTTTCTAAAGCTTCGCCATTTTTTCCTTGTTCAGCATAAGCGTCGCCAAGCAATTTATAAGCTCTTGCCTGAATTAATTTGGAATCAGTTCCAAAATCTTTCAGATGTTTTGCTGCTTGATCAAATTTTCCAAGTTTTAACTCAATATGACCAGCATAGAACTTTGCCATATTACCGGCATCTGTTCCGCCAAACTTATCAATTACTTTTAAAAAGCCTGCATTAACCCCATCACCGTTCAAAGCAGCATTCAAAGAATCCAGACGGTAGTATTCTTCCGCCTTGAACATAGCATCTGCTGCTTTTTGTTCCTGGGGCAGTTTATAAAGATATTTATAAGCCAGGTAAGCACCTCCAATGATGATAATAGCAGCTGAAGCAATCAGAATTGGGCGGCTATAACGTGTCCAAAAATCTTTCGCACGATCAACCACAACCTGGCTATCGTCTTTTTCTTGCAATTGTTTTGTTTCTACCATGAAAATAAAATTAAAGCAGTCGTTATTTTTTAATCAACAATAAATGGATAATTTTTGTCAACGTATACATCTTTTAACACTTCATCATCATTTGGCCAAGGAGACTCTTCTGCGAATTTCACACTTTCAGCCACTGCCTGATCAACTCTTTCATTAATCTGGTCAATTTCTTCCTGGGTTGCAATATTATTTTCCAAGATTGTTTTCAGTAACATGGAAATAGGATCTTTCGCGCGATACTCATCCACTTCATCTTTTGTCCTGTATTTCTGAGGATCACTGATAGAGTGGCCTTTATAACGGTAAGTTTTAATTTCCAGCAAGCTTGGACCACCTTTTTCGCGTGCACGCTTAACAGCACGGGCAACTCCCTCGTGAACAGTTTCTGGCCTCATACCATCAATCACATCACTTGGCATATCATAAGCATCGGCCAGTTTATATATATCAATAACGTTCGAAGAACGGTTAACGGCAGTACCCATTGCATAATGGTTATTTTCACAAATGAAAATAACTGGAAGATTCCACAGCATTGCCAGATTGAAGGTCTCATGCAAAATACCCTGACGGGCAGCACCATCACCAAAAAAGCATAATACTACATTATCCGTATTATTATAGGCTTCTGCAAATGCAATACCTGCACCTGTACCAATTTGTGCCCCTACAATCCCATGACCGCCAAAAAAGTTCACGTCTTTTCCAAAGAAGTGCATGCTACCACCTTTACCTTTAGAATTACCTGTAGCTTTTCCATAAAGTTCAGCCATACAAGAATTTACAGATACACCCTTTGCAATGGCTAAACCGTGGTCACGATATCCTGTAATGAATGAATCATCAGGCTTAGTAGCCGTCATACATCCAGCAGCAATTGCTTCCTGACCAATATACGCATGGAAAAAGCCACGGATTTTTCCATCCATTTTATACTTTTCCTCGGCCATCAATTCAAATTGACGGATTAATTGCATCAACTCGTACCAATACAGATAAGTTTCCTTTGTAAACTTGGTAGCTACAGATTGTAATGTTTGAGAAGCCACGTTTGTAAAATTTGAGCCGCAAAAATAAGGGATTCAATTGTTAGTTTGGATTTTAGGATATAGAGTTTTGAGTTTTAAGTAATTAAACATTGGATAATCAAATTGGATATGCTCCTTTTTTATAGTTTCCGTCAATAAAGTTATCATTTGACAGCTCATGATTTACAATTTTCCTTATGTCAAATTATTTGAATTTGAACTCAGTGGACAATTTTGCTGATTAGGTATGGCCCTGGTATGGTGAATGGTGAATTGGAGGAAGGGTAAAGTGAGGGGAGCAAAACTTGGAAGGAGGGGGTTGGTTTTGTATCTTTAGGACCAGTTCCATTAACTCCATTAAAGGCTTTGAAGGCGTTCTGCCGGTAGGTTGTTTTCCCCTTATTTAGGAGCATTTGCTCCATTCAGATCGAAGCATAGTCGAAAGATGGTCGAAGGATAG
>NZ_JAOTIF010000055.1 GCF_025628885.1 Paraflavisolibacter caeni
ATTGAGAATCAAGACCACTATCGTTACATTCCCTGCCAGTTTTCTGGAAGTAACAGCGAAGGTCACAATAGATTTTACCGGTATGATTTTTTCCCTGGAAACAAGTATGATGATTTGAGAAAAATATTAACCGGCAATGCAACTTCAGTCAATATGACAACCTCAATTTTAGAGGAAATCAAGCGGCAAACTGCCCCCTTTGATTCGCTACTTTCTAGAAAAAAAATTTCGAGTTCATATCATAAAATTGTAACTAAATCTATTCAATCGCTTCTTGTCGGGGAAACGCTCAGAAAGCTTAACGATCAATCAGTAAAGAGAATAATAGTTCCAGACTCTGTCAGACTTAAAGTTTCTGAAAGGTTGATAAAAGCAACTATGATGGAAGACTCTATTATTTCTCAATGTATGTTAGGGGATATTACTCGGGCTACCCTTTTATCATTTTTTCAAATGAAGAAGGCAGGTAGAAATGATATGTATAATAACATGCACGATTCCACCATTCAATATAAAGGAAGGGATTTTTTCTTTCAGTATTATTTGCTCCATTATTATGGCGTTAAGAATGAGGAATATTTCTTAGGCAATGAGATATTAGGTTTTCATAGTGTTGGCATATCCAAAGACACGATGAGGGATGCAGTGGAATATTATTGTTTAAAGTATCCTAATAGTGAATACGCCATTGCAATAAGGAAAATTCTTGGTTCATCAAAAGAAGAGCAAAGTAAAAATAATGTTGGGCAATCGACAGGAAAATCAAAGTCATTTGGAAATAATATTGTCTATCTTAATAACGCCGGCGCGTTACATAACCTTAAAGTGAATGAATTTCCAAAACTAAAAAATGGGATTGTTTATGTAGATATATGGGCTACATGGTGTAGACCCTGCCTGGCAGAAATGGAGCTTAATTACCAGGTTGACAGCTTACTGGCAACGATAGGCGGAAAGCGATTATATATATCTATTGACGAGCAATCTGCTGCACCTAAATGGAATGAAATAATTGAGAAAAAGGGTTTAGGAGGCTATCATGTCCTTGCTGGGAAAAAATTGAGAAAATATTTAGACGAAGAATTCGGATTTGCAGGAGGTTCCATCACGATTCCTTATTATATAGTACTAAAAGATGGGCAAATTGTTTATAAGAATGCTTATAGACCAAGCGAATTTGAAATGCTTAAGAAGCAACTGATAAACCTTTCCAAATAGCCATTGAATATTAGGTGGTGAAGAAAAATTGTTTTCATGAAATCAATTTTATAATTAAAAGTTTCAACAAAAAATTATGAAAACTCATTTAAGCCTCGTTAGTCTATGTTTATTTAATCTGTTTGTAGCTTGTAAAGAGCATAACTCCTTAAAAGTAACTTCAGGAAATGTGTTGGATAAACCAATTACTGAAGCATCAATACTATACCAAGATACTTTATTAGAAAAGTATAAAAGTATGTTTCCTGATACAGCAAAGATTTTTAAGAATATTCAAGACTTGTCTACCTATATTCTACCACTAAAAAACAATTTTCTTCATACGAAAACTTCCAATGGTACAACATTAGAATTTAATGATTCGGACACCTTGGTTTATATTAAAAGGGAATTTGATAAAGCGGCTAACTATTTGCAATTCAAGCATGCAAATTTATGGACTACATCAACTGATGGCATGATACTTTTAGGCATGCATCCTAATTTACATACTTCGGAAAAACTTGCACTTTTTGAAAAGTTTCCTCAAAATATTAGAGAAAGTTCAGTTGGGAAACAGACAAAGGCTCTCTTGAATAAATATGTCTATGATCGGAATCTTGGGTTTGATTTTAACAATTTTCGCAGTGTGGAATTGATAACCCCTACATCCCGAAAATCCAAAATTGAAAGTCTATTAGCACACTCTAAAAAAAATACCTTAATCTTTTTTGGCGCGTCCTGGTGTCGCCCTTGTAGAATACAAGAGAGCCGATTTAAAAGGATGTTTGAAAATATAGATACAACAAAGTTGGAGGTGATTGGTATATCTATTGATTCTGATAATGAGGCTTTTAAAACCCTTCTTAAAAAGGAAGCATATCCTTGGCAATTTTTTAGGATAGAAAATGCATGGAGGAATACAATTTTTCAAACCCTCAACTATCAAGGAGTGCCGATGAATATTTTATTAGATGCTTCGGGGAGGATTATTAAAGAAGATGTAAGTATTGACGAAGTTTTAAAATTTATAGGTATAAAAGTTCCAGAGATTTGAATTTTCGTCTGTGGTATAATGTAGGTTTACTTTTTATGTTCAAACCATTCTACTATTATACAGATTGCAAGTACACAACAGGAAATGCCCTTCGCCTTTGTTGGTATGCCGCCCTGGTCCTGTGCTGCAGTGTACCAACAAACAATGCTTTAGGTGTTGTTGGTGAGGCTATGAATAAAACCCAACAAGAGTGTAAAAGTGTTGTCTTTTCTCTTCGGACTGTCTTTATACAGCTTGTTGGTACGCCCAATGCACATAGCTCTGCGATATACCAACAAGGGGGTAAAACGTAAATTAATATTAAAATATCGATCATGATTTCCATTAATAAAAAGTTTGTTCTTATTGTTTTGGGGCTTGTTATTTTCCATACTTGTTTATCACAGAAACAATATACTTCAGAAGATAATTTTGTATTAAATGGCACCATCGAAGGGCGTGATACCGGATATATTATTTTAAGATATACTGACATTATGGGGAAATGGATAATAGATACTACCAATCTTCAAAATGGCAAATTTCAATATACAGGAAAAATAGGTGGACCAACTCGGGCAATAATTAAAGGCTATAGAAAAATAATAGATTTCAACGAAGTAAATTTTGTTAACGTTTATATAGAACCAGGAGTTCAAAATATTGAATTAATAGAAAATGATTATGAGCATGCAAAAATGAATGGTTCGGTAACTCAATTAGAGTGGGAGACTTTAGCAAGGCACAACGATTCGATAAAAGCCAAATATGAAAATGAATTTCGGCAATTATTGAAAGCTAAATACGAATACAAAGATGCTAAAACGGAAGAAGAAAAGAAAGTTGCTTTAGAAAACGAAAAGAAAGCAATTGAAAGGTTAATTCCATACAATAAGGAAGTTACTCTGGAAAATGTTTCTTTTGTAAAACAGCATTCAGATTCTTATTTAAGTGCCTATATCTTGTTAACTCCATTTTTGAACGGATTTCCGAGCGAATTAGCAGACGAAACTTTATTTCACAATTTAACACCAAGAATCAAAAATAGCCCAGATGGATTACGCATTATTGATATAATCAGAAAAAAGAAACAAAATACAGTTGGCAATATTGCCCATAATTTTAAGGCAAAGGATGTAAATGGTAACGAAATTATTTTATTAAATTTAAGGGGAAAATATGTTTTATTAGACTTTTGGGCAAGCTGGTGTGGCCCCTGCAGAGCAGAAATACCCCACCTTAAAAAGTTATATGATCAATATCATCCTAATGGCTTAGAAATCCTTACAATATCTATAGATAAAGATTCCATTGCCTGGCGAAAAGCTATTCAAAAAGAAAAAATTGAACATTGGTATAATGTATCATGCAACAAAGATATTGAAGCTAATTATGAGAATCCTGTCAGTCCGATTCCTTCTGGAATTTTAATTGGTCGGGATGGAAAAGTAGTTTGGAATTCCAACGCATCACAATCGAATACATTAGAACAAGTTTTAAAAAAGGAATTAATAGACAAAAATTGATAATTCGCAGTTGTTGGCATGCCGTCCTGTTTCCTTTATGCGTTGGGTGGATGGGAGCGGATGTGTGCTGGATATCGATTTAACGGTTGTGCAAGTACGTGGAGTGTGAGGTGTGCGGTCTGACAAAGATCAGTTTTGGATATTCGACTTTACTGAAACTCTGTGCGCAATTCAATTTTTCAAGCTTTCTGCTTAAAAGTTAGTTTTGGTTGCGGCCCGCTATTCCTGGCGGGCTTTTTTTATTCAGTGGGAACTTCAAACAACTAGAAAACTCGATTCCTAACTAGTAGTTAATAAAGGGACGCTTACAATCCATCCTGCTACATGTTCTTGTATTGCTGAAGCCGGGACTCAAAAGCAGCCAAATCGGTCGCTGAATAGTCTTTTCTGCCTTTAAGTGCTTTAATAGCATTTTGTTCCGCTTCTATCGCTTTTACTTTATTTTTTGCATGCCAATACATATCTGCCATTTTGTGATACAGTTTGGGAATGTTAACAAGTTCTGGGTAGGGAATTCGGTCAATCTCCATTTGGTAAGCTTCTGCACCTAACTCATAAATTTCTGCTGGAAGGTTTAATTTATCTGAATACAATTCAATATTTCTATAAATGGACCAGTAAGAAGGCTCTTCATAAGTTGGTGTCACCATCCACGTTTTTCCATACTCATAGGCCTTGTACGGGTTTGTTTTGAGTAAGGCAGAAAAAGTATGCCAAGCAATAAAAGGTGCGTATTTCAGCTTTGGCTCATGTCTGACAAATTCATCGATCTCTAAAAGGGCTGAATCTGGTTTTCCAAGATCACCCGGCTTATTAGGATCTCGTACATACCTAATCAATTCATAATTTAATGAATCATCCAGCGCTGCTAAATGCCTATTGGAATTCCGCTTGGCCGCTTCTTCTTTTATATCCCAGGTGTTGTTCACTACTTTACGCAACACTGCATCAAGATCTTTAGGGTGTCCGATCCAGGCCAGCCTTCCATTAGCATTCACCACAAAAGACTTCGGGATACCCTGTTCTCCTGAAGCATCGATCCAACTAGATGCCATAAAATTGCTATCCTCAGCCGCTACATGATAATTCATCCGGAAGCCTATGCTGTCGACAAAAGCTTTTACTTTCTGTATGGAAGTGGTTTTCATTTCCTTGATATCAATACCTATAATGGTCACCTTATCCTTGTATTCTGCAGCTAAAGCAGAGAGATGAAGCATTGCTGCAATGCAAGGTTTGCACCAGGTTGCCCAGAACTCCACTACATACACATGGCCTTTTTCAAAACTTTGAACCGGTGTGCCTTTTATCCACTCTCGCACACGCAGGGGAGGAGCAGGATCACCGATATTTAGCGAAGGGGATTGCTCATTTTGAGCATTCGCGGAAACTGTTATAATACATAACAACACTAATAAGTAAAAATTCGGTTGTATAAGAGCCCAATTAACTTTAAATTTCTTGACGTTTGTTAAGCGCATAAGCTTTTCCAACATATTGTATGATTTTTAAAGTTGCTGAAAATAGTTTCTAAGAGGCTAGGTAACCTGGGACCGGTGCTTAACTCTTGCAATGCCGCTGATTAGTAATTTACTGTTTAAAGATAACTCTGATGCTCTGCTTTGGCAAGGAGGGGTTATTGTGGTTTGATTTTCCAATTTCGGATATGCATGTATGTTAAACAAGCAAAAAAAGCATCAATAATTGTCAAAATTGATGTGGTTTGTTGTTAGTTCAAGGTTGACTTTTAGGTTTTTAAGGCAGGAACGACATTTTAGAAGATTTGATAACGCTTTGAGAATAACCTAATTTTTTCAATGCTCCATACATACTTGAATAAAACCAAACTAACTGCATTATTTATCGTGGGTGCAACAGCTTACACACTCACACAGGATGCGCGCGGAAGTATCATCGCTAAACCACGGGATTCACTTACCAAAAGGCCATTAACTCTAGCGGCCTTCACTACAAATTAAAACTCACGCCAGTAAAAAGCATATATGATTCAAAAGATTAAGTTTCTTTTTGATAAGAAAAAGCTACTTTTTTTATTCGCCTTTATCGGCCTTTTCAACTTTGCCTTTGCCCAACAGGAATCCCAATTGAGAGGTAAGGTAGTGGATACCCTGGGAAAAGCGCCTTTATCCAATGCGGTTATTTCCTTGCTTCATAAAAAAGATTCTACTTTATCGAATTATACCCGAAGTGGTAAAGATGGAAGTTTTATTCTACCTCATATTGGAAAGGGCCAGTACATTGTAATGATCACTTTCCCCAAGTTTGCCGATTATGTTGAGGTGGTGAATGTGCAGGAGCAGGCGGTGGATATGGGCTCTATTGCTCTTACCCAAAAAGCTACGCTTTTAAAAGAAGTGGTGATACAAAGTGGCCGAGCTATCCGCATTAAGGGTGATACTACAGAATTTACAGCTGATAGCTTTCATGTAAAAGATGGTGCTACGGTGGAAGACCTTCTGAAAGAGTTCCCTGGCTTCCAGGTAGACAGCAAAGGCCAGATCACGGCTCATGGCCAGCGGGTGCAAAAGGTGCTGGTAGATGGGGAGGAATTCTTTGGTGATGATCCTACGATGGCTACTCAAAATATTGCGGCAAGAGCAGTGGATAAGGTGCAGGTGTTTGATACAAAGACAGATCAGCAAAACCTTACCGGGTTGGGAGGCAACAGCCAAAGCAAGACGGTAAACATCAAGCTAAAAGAAAACAGTAAGAAGGGGGCCTTTGGTAAGATTAATGCCGGAAGTGATTTTCAAAAATACCATGATGGCAAGGCCTTGTACAACCGTTTCGTAGGTAAAAAGAAGGTTTCTGTATATGGAACAAAAAGTACTGTTAGTACAGGAAGCCTTAACTGGGAAGACCGCCAGAAACTGGGCGTGGAGAATGATATGGAATATGACGAAGTAGGCGGCTACTATATCAGCTATGGTGGTGGCGACTTCGAGGACTGGAGCCTCCGTGGCTTGCCAGACTCCTATTCAGCAGGAGCCTTATTCAGCAACAAATGGAATGAAGACAAGCATGGCGTTAACGGTTCTTACAGGTACAACCGGCTGTCTACAATTAACGAGTCTTCCACACTTACGCAAACCATCCTATCCAGTGGACTATTATATAGTGACCGGCGAGTAAAAACCAATGGCCTCAACCAGCAGCACGCGATCAATGGCAAATACGAGTGGAAACTGGATTCCCTGGCTTCTTTCAAGTTCACCACAGCTGGCATCTATAAAACTACCCAGGGCTATAACAATACCAAAAGCTTTACCCAGAACGAAAACCATTTATTCCTGAATGAGAACGACCAGACAACGGAGAGCGAGACCGAAAATAAACAATTGGACAACCAGCTTACTTACAAGCAATTGTTCAAAAAGAAAGACAGGCAATTGCTGACGACTTTGCGTTTTGGATTGGTAGAAGACGATAATAACGGCACATTGTATTCTACATTTAAAAAATACGATGCCGCTGGCAATTTCCTGGCCGACAGTATTACCGACCAGCAAAAGCTATTTACAGGCAGCTCCCAGACCATTGGTACGAGGATTACTTTCAGTGAGCCGCTCACTCCTAAATTGAACCTGGTGGTAAATTATGGTTACAACAACAACAATTCAGCTTCCAATCGTGCCTCCTACAACGATGCCGGCAATAGCAAGTACGAGATCCTCGACTCTTTATACAGTAATAATTTCAACCTTGATGTCTCTTCCCATAGCGCGATGGGTGTATTAAGGTATGTTGGCAAAAAGACAAGATTCGCATTCGGATCTGGATTGTCTGCCCTCCAGCTAAACCTCGATGACCAGTATAAAGACAAAAAGACTACTTACAACTTCCTGAACATTACACCCCAGGCAAACTATAGCTACCAGCTAAAACAGCAGAAATATTTTTCTGTCAACTATAGAGGTACTACCCGCCAGCCCAGTATGAACCAGTTGCAACCCATCCGCGACAACAATGACCAAACCAATGTCTTTGTTGGTAACCCCAACCTCAAGGTGGGCTTCAACCACTGGATCAGTGCCGGTTATTCCAACTATAAAATATTGACTGGCCAAAACTTATACCTCGGTGTCAATTATGGTTTTACGCAAAACGATATTTCCAACGCCAGTATCATTGATGCATCAGGTAAAAGAACATACACACCCATTAATGTAAATGGTAACAATAACTGGGTTATCTATGGTAATTGGAATATTGGCCAGGGAGAAAAGAAACTGCGTCATGGAGTAAATTTAAGTGCCAATGGCGGGCGGAATATCAATTTCATCAACAATGAAAAGGGCATCAACAACTATTCTAGTTTTTATGCCGCTTATAACCTTGGTTACGATGTAAAAGATAAGTTCAATTTCAACATCCGCCCAAATGTACGTTACAATACTTCCCGTTCCTCCTTGCGCAAGGTAGACAACAACTTTTTCTCTTACGGCGCCTCTTTCTATGGCTATGTAATGCTTCCTGGCAAAATAGAGATCAGCAGTGATGTCAATGCCGACCTCCGCCAGAAGATAGGCGCCTTCGACCGCAACACCAACATTATACAATGGAATGGCAATATATCCAAAAAGGTATTAAAGGATAAAAGTGGAAAGATCATCATTGTTGCCAACGATATCCTTAATCAGAACAAAGGATACAACCAAAGTATCAACAGCAACTTTGTAACCGATGAGCGCTACCTGAGGGTAAGCCGTTATTTCTTATTGAAGTTTGAATGGTCGTTCAATAAAATGCCCACAGGAAAATAGTAATACTTGAAATATGGATAGGCCATTATCTAACTTACTAAAACAACATTTATGAAAAGATTGATTCTCCTTTTAATAGCCATCTTTCTTGTACATTCCTTGTTACAGGCACAAGCCCTTTTCTATAATACCATAAAAGTGGAATTTGAAAAGACCGTTTATGTTCAACAGATGTATAAAGAGCTACTACCTGAATACTTTGACAGAAATAAAGCAAATCTTCCAATAACAGCATTAAGCTATTTTGAATTTATAGGTGATACTACTAAGTCGATTTTCAAGCCTGGCAGGGAAGTTCCTGTGAGCCCACGTTCCTGGTATAGTCCAATTGCTGATAAAAACATTGTTTACACTGATTATAAAAGTGATCGGGTGGTGGCGCAAAAACCTATGTATGAAGAAACATTTCTTGTAGAGGACAGTCTTGCCAAAATCAAATGGAAAATAACAGCCGATTTAAGGGAGATTGCCGGATTTGAATGCAGAAAGGCGGTCGGCATACTCAATGACAGTATAGGTGTGTTTGCATTTTACACAGACAATATTCTGATTCCAGGAGGTCCGGAAAGTATTCACGGGTTACCTGGAATGATACTAGGCATGGGGATTCCCCGCCTGCATACAACATGGTTTGCAACCAAGGTAGAAGTAAGTGGTGTGAACATGAACATTGTGTTGCCGGCAACCAAAGGGAAGAAGGTTACTTATAAGACCATGATGGAGGCTATCAACAAAGTTGCCAACAGATGGGGCGATTATGGCAAGAAAATGCTGCTGAATATTGCGATTTGAGGACATGAATAGCCAGCTAAGATGCAAACTATATAGCTTTTATAAAAAATGTTATTTATATGATTAAGTGTAAAATTGTACTTTTTAATTCCATTATTGCCGCTTTCTTTTGCCTCTTTTTGGCAGCATGTTCGTAAATCAACGAGCAAGTGCATATTGTTGACCGGATGGGATGTAAATAGTTTTGCTTTCTGATCTACTTATCATGAA
>NZ_JAOTIF010000056.1 GCF_025628885.1 Paraflavisolibacter caeni
TACGTGACCCGTACGTACAGTGGTGTGAGAGGCGCTCCCTGCTACCTACCAGTGGCAGGGCCGTCTACTCGATTATGCGTGGGTAAGTAGTCAAATTTTTTTACACTTGCATTAGTAATATTCTGTAAACTATCAAATTGGCTGGAAGTAATAGACTCTAATTTTATCTTCAGACCTGAACCCAATTGTGTTGGTATTGTTGGTGGGTCAACAGAAAATATCTTTATTGTATCACCGAATTGTTGATGAAACACAGTTGTAAAACTGCCTCTCCATATATAATCAGTTTTGGGATTGGGCATCCAGTTTTCACTTGTTGGCTTTGTCTGCGTCAGTGCAGTTACTTGATGATCTCCAGTAAGTCCCCACGTCATTGATACCAAGTACCTATTTTCTTTTGCCTTGCCAGATGTAAATTCAACTATATTGAACAAAGGCTTGCCAATTTGATCAAATCTATTTGATTCATGCTGACACTTCATACCACCCCAAAAGGCAAGTGGTAATAAAACAATTAGGATGGTGATAATTGTGTTTTTAGACATGGTCGGATTAATTACGCATAACGATCAAAGGTATTTGGGAAGTGGCTGTAGTCTGGGTTACTGCTGCTTCTCTCAAATTATGTCCTTGATTATTGTTTTAAAGTTGAAAGATAGTTCAGCAGCAGCCAATTCACAAATATCAAATGTTATGGGCAGCAATCCTTTACTGATTCACTATATGTTCCAATTCCATTAGTTGGATGTCAGTTGCGTTCACAAGCCCAACTGTTTTGTGGCGGCTGAATTGTGGCTCTGTAATATAAGAGAATGCCAGAGCCACTTTTGCATATTGTTTTGCTTCTTCTTTTTTGTTCATTCTCTCACACACTTGAGCACTTAGTGCTGCATGATAAAATTTATCACTGTTAAGGATGATGCTATCAACAGGGTGATTCTTGCAAAGTTTATAGGCTTCCTCAAACTTGTCTTCTATGTTGCCGTTTAAAATGGTTTCAGCAAGTTTTAGATCTGCCAGTCCACTTGTGCCGCTGCGTGTATTTTTTGTCCTATAGTGATCTGTTACCAGCCTATAGTACATCTCTGCTTTCTTATAAGCACCAACATGAATATAATAGTCGCCCAGTTGCTCCTGTGCAAAGACCACACTAAACTCTTCTTCTGGATAATCCTTTAAGAGTCTTTCCATCAAGCTAACACCAGCAAGTTGTGTGTCACTATCGTCACTATTCAATAGGTAGCTGGCTTGTATTCTCAAGTATTGAGCCTTGTTGTATGCTCCCCTTGAGCGTTTTAACCGTGCTTCAAAGTCAGTAGCGACAATCTCATTCCAAATTTTATTACGATACCACTCTTCAGATGCCATTACTGTAATTGGAGTTTCTTTAAGTTGCCCATAACACTAAGAAAAGTATCCGAAAGGCCCCCTGAAAAAGGCCCTCGCTAAAGGATTATTCGTGGGGCCTTGCGGTATACTTTTGCGTTGACCGATGTCGCCGTACCGCCTCTGATTAGGAGTAAAGTATCGATCTAACCTTTCTTAGTTGTTTAAAGTTTTTAATTCTGTTTTGTTTTTCATCCATCATCTGCCACCAAAAGTGGCTGACAGTAATGGATTGCAGCTCTAAAATTAAGCACATCCTATTTTCGTTGTTGTTATTAACTGTTGTTTTTTCTTTTAGGTGCAAATCACTGTCATTACGTCCAATGAACGTTACTCTGAAATCATCCAATCATATCCGCTTTACAACTACGCTCAGCCATCATCTGCTCTCTTCCAAGGCAGGTATACTAACACCAACTCCAATGTGTTCTCCCCACAACAAGGACACCTGTTCACCTCCATACCATAGCGCTCCAAAAGACGCACCGTAAAAGGAACACTAACAGCCCCCGCATGCTGTGGCAGCTCCAGCAACGTGAGTACTTCACTGATCCGCTTATGCCGGCCCCTGTTGCTTAAATAACCGTACATCCTGATCTTGGTAAAACCCTTGGGCAAGATGTGCTGGGAAAAACGCCTGATGAACTCAGAGGCGGCAAGGGTCATCTCCTTTTGCTTTCCTGTATCTGCATAGTCCTTATACTGAAAGCTTACCGTATCCTCCTCATCACTAATCCCTATGATCCTATGATTGGAGATGGCCACCTTATGGGTATACCTTCCCAGGTATTCAATCACAGCCTGCGGACCTCCAAAAGGAGCCTTGGCATACACCACCCAATCTTTTGAATACAACCCATTGATCAATGCCTTTACATCCATACCTTCCGGTGGTATGAGCTGCCCTGCTGCCATCAGTGTTTTCAGCCCCTGCATGAACTTGCCTCTGTAGACCACAGACATGGCTTTGACCGGAAAGAGAAAACGCCAGTCATTCTTTGTGGCCTCCTTCCACTTTCCCTCTCCAGTAATACCCCCGCCGCTGACGATACAGTGTATGTGGGGATGATAACTGAGCTGCTGTCCCCAGGTATGCAGCACCGAGATGATGCCTGGCTGTGCCCCTAAGTACTTTTCATCTCTTCCAAAAGCAAGAAGTGTCTGCGAAGAGGCATCAAAGAGCAGCTTATACAGAAGTCTTTGATGGCCCATGACAAGGCTATTCAGCTCATGCGGCAGGGTGAAGACCACATGGTAGTACTTCACCGGCAGCAACTCCCGTGTGCGGGCTTCGATCCACTCTTCTTTCTTTAGGGCGCCACACTTAGGGCAATGTCGGTCTCTGCAGCTGTGATACTGGTATTTGACATGCCCACACTGTTCACTGGTGCAGCGATAGAGATGAAAGCCCAGATCAGGGGTACGGCAGAGGCTGATTCTGCCCAGTACTTTCTTTACCTGAGCAGAGGCTGCCTGCTCCACCTGCATGGGATGGGCTTTGAGCACCTGCTGCACCGTAGCAGCAGGCGTGGAGTATGTTTCCATAATCCACCTTTAATGCTTTGTTTTGCTACCTGAGGGCTGCTCTTCACCCGGCAAGACATCATAAGGGTTGACCACACTTTGCCGGTGTTTGGCACTGAGATGCAAATACCTGGAAGTGGTTTGAAGAGAGCTATGTCCCAACAGTTCTTTTACGGTATGAAGATCTGTACCATTCTCTACCAGGTGTGTGGCAAAAGAGTGCCGAATGGTATGTACCGAGTAGCGTTTGCTTTGCAGTCCCAGTCTGGCCAGCGCAATTTTCACCAGGTGCTGAATAGAGCGCAAACTCAGTGGCCTTCCTTTTTGTGCGCCATTGAACAAATACTCCTGGGGACGGTAAATCAGGTAATAGGCTCTGAGTTCCAGCAGCACCTGTTGGGATAAGAGGGTGAAGCGGTCTTTAGAACCCTTGCCCTGAACCACTTTGATCTGCATGGCTTTACTGTCGATATCGGTGATTTTCAGTTTAGAGATTTCTCTTAAGCGCATGCCGGTGCTGTACAGCAGCATTACCACTGTTCGGTGCTTTACATTTTGGATGGTGTCAATGAGGGCCTTGATTTCTTGCTGGCTCATGACCGGGGGCAGTTTGGTGGCCTTTCTTGGATAGATCAGAGTGGGAAGGACTAAGGGCTTTTGCAGCACGTTGCGAAAGAAAAAGGAAATGCTTTGCGCTGCACCGTGACACTTGGTGCGACTACAGCCCAGGGTCTTGTTTAAGTACAGCAGGTATTGCACGACATGATCAGCACAGAATTGCTGAACAGGGACATCCCCATAATGAACAAAGAAGTAACGAAGTTCTCTGAGATAATTACGAATAGAATCTTGGCTGTAATGGCCTAAGAACATGTACTGGGAAGTTCTTTCCAATGCATCAACAGCCTGAGGGCTTAGTGTTTTTTTTCCATGATCTTGTAGTTTAAAATAAAGAATACTACAAGTTACGCAGTCTTAAAAACTCATCGCCTGAATAGGCGATGTTGGTTCAACGAGTAAATTTAGTCATATCCCCGCCACCCTGCAAAAATTTAAGAAATAACCCTTACTCCCTAAGAATCAATAACTTCCAATTGAGTTTTTTGTATAGCCCCATCTGCATGAGCCCATCTGTAGTGCTAATCTGAAAATATAAAAAACGCAACTGCTTACTCCAATTTCAGCCGGTCCAGCGGACTTTGTATGCTGCCCAGCTTCAGATTGCTCACATGGGTATACCTTAAGGTCGTTTTTAAACTGTTGTGGCCTAAAAGCACCTGGATATATCTAATATCTGTACCCGCTTCCAGCAAATGAGTAGCATAAGAATGGCGCAACAGGTGAATGCTACCTTTCTTTTGTATACCTGCCCATCTCTTGGCCTTTTTTAGTACTTCTTGGGCACTTCTGGTACTGTACGGCCCTCGATTTTCTCCTTCAAAAAGGTATTCCCCCGGTTTATACTGCTGATAATATATCCTTAGTGTCTCCAGCAAGGTCTGGCTCAGCGGCACCATCCGGTCTTTCCCACCTTTGCCCTCCCGGATGTGGATCATCATACGCCCCGGATCAATATCCTTTATCCTCAACTTTACCAGCTCACTTACTCTTAGACCGGCAGAGTAAGCTGTCATCAAAAGTGCTCTATGCTTTAAATTCTTCATTTGCAGAATGATCCTGGCTACTTCGCTTTCCGCCAGCACACCAGGCAACTTCTTTGGCTTCTTAGGTCGAGGCAGGTCATAGAACTCACGTCCCCTGCCCAGCACCTGTTCAAAGTAAAACTTCAGGGCATTGATAGCAGTATTGAGGCGTGTGGCGCTATAACGCCTTCCCCCTCTTTCGTCATTTCGCTCACTTTTCCTTTACCTAAGAGACGCAGCAACGGGTGAAATTCATCGCAATAGGTCTTCTGCGTTTGAGGACTATAGCCCTTGAGCTGTAGTAATTCCTGGTATTGGGTGAAAGCCTGGAGGTTGTCTTTATTTAAGGGAAACTGCAAAAGCAACTCTGCTCTTTGCTTAGAAATTTTTTCAGTTTTCAGCAGAGGCTGCACACTCTTCTTTTGCTCCAGGTACTGCCTGAGGATTGAACTGTCCAGTTGTGCTTTATCCCTTAATGTTTCTTTGAGGATCAGGTACTGTTCTTTATTTAAGGGCAAATACCACTGGTGATGTGCTCCGCTCCATTTAATGCCCTTGATTTTTCTGATAGCATATTCCAGCTCTTGATCCAATGGGGAGGGAATACCCATTGCTTCCTGCCCCCTGATATGCAGAGGTGTGATCGTTAGGGTAATCATCTGGTTAAGGTTTGATTAGATCAAGAAGTCACTAAATATCAGGCATCCTTGCTGTCGGAAAAGCAAATGATAAGGAAAGAGTAAACAAGGCAAAGCCACCCTCACTCCCTGGCTTAGGTAAGATTTGAATACCTAAAAGTAATCTTAAAACACCCACAAAAAAACTTCATCGCTGCAGCTATCTCGCAAGACCAAATCCGCAGCCATAAAGTTTTTCACTTCCCTGCTCCAGGCACAAACCAGCGCTTCTTGGGCCCACACACCGCAGCCTTGCTCAATTGTTTGCTACACTTCGCTTAGCTGAGCGGCTCCTGTCGCGCCCACCGCTCAGTTACCGCTCACTCTTTCACAAAGCTGCTCTTGCCAGACTTCTCTCTTCTTTTATTTGCTTATTTCCTATTTATGAAACAAGTTACCCGCCTCACCAAAGCATAGCATCCATCACTGCCGACTAGCTAATGCTGCAAGCATCCATCCCCTGGCAGCTGATGAAGTCCTGGACTGCCTCTTCTCCGCAGCCAACTAAACCCTGCACCAACACTTAACCGGCCGGCGCTTTTTCAATTAAAAATTTCTATACGGGCAAGTTAGCAAGCCTCACAACACCCCAGCTGCGCAGCATAAACACAAACCCACATGCACATTGGCCATCATTTATACTGCCGGCAAACACGGCTTGCTGGAAACCTGCCCTAAAATTTTTAAATATGAAAAAGCTTCTTCCCGCCCGTCCACGTCGTTTCTCCAGTGCAGTTTTAGTCTACAGCTATTCAGAAGCAGGCCTTCAGTTTCAGGTCTTCAAGTATCGCCAGTGCCGCTATTATGTCCATGTTTGCAAGCTCTACGCTTTCATCAGCGAGTTGCCTTTTTAGGCAGCTTGCATCCGACCTGTTCATCTGAATCAACAAATACTACCATAACCCGCCACTCATAAACAAGGCTCACTCGCATAATCTAATTAACCCAGCCAACCTCATTTATTTTATTGTCATTTAGTTGACGCAAATCATTGACAATCCCCATTTATCAACCTACTTTTACACCAGCTTATTAAGCAGTTAGTTTTGGTTAACGGCTCCCCTTTCCAGCGGAGCTTTTATTATGCCCGCATCCTGCTACCTTGATGAACCAATAACAACAACTGCGTAGAATATCTTTTAAAGCTAGACGGATAACCGCCATCTAAGTACTGTAATGTAACCAGTTTGAATAGGATAGGAGGCAAGACGCTTCTGAACTTAAATCCCTTTATCGATGCTGTTATCGCTGTTATTTTGCACTCTTTGCCAAAGAGGTATGTATTCTTGGTTTTTATACAGTTCTTTACGGCTTACACCAGGCATATAAGGTTTAAGGGCCGGCCACTTCTTAGCCTCTCTTTTCCTGGTCAGTTCCTTTAAGTACTTTTTCACGGCAGTACTCACCTTTGATATCATTTGCACCTCCACATCCACAAAATCAAAACGATAGGTTTCCTCAGCCTTCACCCTCATAATATGTTGCACCGCATCGATATTATAATTATCGATCTGCCGGATCCCAGTATAAGGTTCTCGCCGCTTTCTGGTCCATATCACAATCCGGTAAAAAGGCAAATGCTAATTTTATTAGCAAAGTTAAGACATTTGCTCAACCCTCCACATATACTTTTGCTGCAACCCGCTCGGCAATATCAATGCTTGTAGTCAAAGCTTATCCCCGGTTACGCACATGCGCATATACCACAACTTGATTCCCTCGAGCAGTAGCCATGCAAAAAAAGCATCACTAATTGTCAAAATATTGGTGGTTTATTATTGGTCTAAACTTGATATTTGAATTTATTAGAGGCGGGAAGGGTTAACGAAAGGTTTTAACCAGGAACATAATAGGGGAGGAAGGAAAAGAACACAGACCTCTACCCTTCGGAATGACCCTGAAACCTGTTGCCTGAAATCACTTTTCGGTAGTTGCAATTGTTCTTCAATAAAACCAAAACCATGAAATTAAAACTGTTTGTTTGCCTTAGCTTACTTTTTATTTTTGTTGCCTGTTCTTCAACCAAAGTAATCAAACTCTCGCCTGCTGAAGGAGCTTCCAAAGAGTTTGGGTACGGCCATGGTCATGCAAAGTATACCAATGATGATAGCAGTTATGCAGCTTATGCAAGAAAACTGGGAATGGATAGTTTTGTT
>NZ_JAOTIF010000057.1 GCF_025628885.1 Paraflavisolibacter caeni
CTGGTGTGGACCGGGCGGATCACGGTGGTGGCGGCCATGATTGTGGCTTTGATCTTTACCTGGGAGGATTTGTTGGGGATTGGCGGAGAGGGGGGTTTTACCTTCATCCAGAAGTATACCGGCTTTATTTCCCCGGGGATTTTGGCCATGTTCCTGTTGGGCATGTTCTGGAAGCGCACTACAGGGGCAGCAGCCGTGGCCGGGGTCTTGACGGGTTTTGGCATGTCGGTGCTCTTTAACAACTATGCCCCCCGTTTGTTTGGTAAGGAGACCTGGCTGTACACGGCCTATGAGTACACCAAGACGGTGGGCGGTGTGGAACAAAAGGTGGTAGAGATTCCCTTTTTGATCTGCATGGGCTGGTCCTTTGTCTTTACGGTGGGGGTGATGGTGCTGTTGAGCCTGTTGGGGCCTAAGGACAATCCCAAGGCCATTGCCATTGATTCCAGTATGTTCAAGGTCAAGCCGGCCACCATGGGGCTGATCGTGATGACCCTGATCTTGCTCTCGGCTATTTACATCAAGTTCTGGTAAAAGTCACTGAATAGACAATTCATCAAAAGTCCCGCTCTACAGGCGGGACTTTTTTTATGCAGGGGATGGGGAGGGAGGGGGTATGGTTTAAGGGTTAAGGGAGGGGGTCAAAATCTGTTTCGTGCTTCAGGTATGCTGTAAGTATGCTTCAGGTGTGCTTCAGGTATGCGGAAGGCATGGTCGGTTAGATAAAGGGGATAGTAGGTCGTGGGGGTATGGTAGATACGCCTTAGGTAGGGGGTAGATACGGAGTGTATAGGGAGGATGTATGTAGCATGTACGGCTGATGTTTACTATAACTCTACTATAAGTTTACTATAACTTTACTGTAAGTTTTCTATAAGATTACTATAAGGCACAATTGGAATGACGAGTGACGAATGGAGGGAGAGAAGATGATAGATGAAAGATGATGGATGATAGAGGGGATTTGGGAATACGGATTTCGGGATTTGGAGATGTTGAGATTTGAGGTGTAGGGTTTGGGTGTGAAGGGATTTTGGGGTTTGAGGGATTGGCTGAAAGGGGAATTACCATTTTCATACTTTATCCTGGGCTTGGGTATGCCTTTGATATGGCTTTGGTAGGGATTATCTAGGGCGTATTTATACTCCAGGGATACTTGATATAAGAAAGATGACTTTTCAGAACCTGGATTTGTGGGAAAGAATTGATAGGGTTTAGGGTAGCGTTGGAGATAATTTGGTGTTGGAGATAATAAAAAGGCCGCCTCAAATTTTTGCGGCGGCCTTTTTATTAGTAGTCATTTTGAGGTTCTTCTTTGTTTTTTCCTCCGAAGATCTTCTTAAAAAATCCTTTCTTCTTTTCCTCGGGCTTAGTAGCTGGGTCTCCTATTTTGGGAGCCTTCTTGCCAGAAGAACTGTCTTTTCTTGCAGTCTCTTTCTTACTATCATCAGTAACCGGTTTGGATTCAGGACCCATAAATTCATAAGTTGTATCCAAGCCATATTCGTCGGCGGTACCTACGCCCTGGTCAACACCTTCGGCTCCTGGTGGGGGCGCATTTTCAATAATTCCGGGAATATCGGCGCTAAAGATCTCATTCTGAAGATCGGCTGGTTTTGCGAATGTAGCCGCACGATCTATTTGCAGTGATTTATCAGCATATACCTTTTGGAAGAATGCTTCCCAAATAGGACGGGCTGCAGTGCCACCGTAACCCTGAGCGCTTTCAATGCGAATAAACCGATCGTCGCAGCCTATCCAGGTACCGGCCAGCAATTGAGGTGAATAACCCATGAACCAGGCATCAGCATTTTCGTTGGTTGTACCTGTTTTACCACCCATCTCAGCGGCGCCCAAGCGGTACATCAATCCGCCTGCGGTACCTTTTGTAACAGGGCCTTCCATCATTTTGCACATCTGGTAAGCGGTTACTTCACTTACAACTTCTTTACGGTTCTGGCTGAAGTCAAAGCGCTTGATCACATTACCATTACGGTCTTCAATCCGGCTGATAAAGTAAGGCTTGGTAGAAAAGCCGCGACCAGGGAAAATGGTATAGCCCCACATCATTTCGTACAATGAAAGGTCACAGGCTCCTAACGCAATAGAAGGGTATGGTTCAATTTTGGTTGGGATTTGAATACGCTCCAGGAAGCTGGCGAACTGGGCAGGACCTACCTGTTTCATAATGTACGCCGTTGCACAGTTGCGCGACCAGGCCAGCGCTGAAGCCATCGTCATGGTACGGCCTGTACAAGTTTTACCAGTAGCTGGTACCATGCCCAATGCACCAAATGATTGCTGCTGATCCACGACAGGTGTTTCCATAGTAAAGCCCCGTTCTTCCATAGCCTGGCAATACAACAAAGGCTTGATAGCAGAACCTACCTGGCGTTTGGTTTTAATATTAGCATGGTCGTATTTAAATGTTTTGAAGTCGATCCCACCAACCCAGGCACGTACTTCGCCCGTTACCGGATCCATCACCATAAAAGCAGTTTGTAGCATCTGGCGGTGGTACTTTATAGAGTCCAGCGGGGTCATTACTGTGTCGGCTTCCCGTTTGGAGTTCCATGCAAAAACGCGCATGGGAACCTTTTGTGTGAATGTTTTCCTGATCTCTGCTTCACTCAATCCTTCCTCTTCCAGATTTTTCCAGCGATCGCTGGCCTTCATTGAGGCTTCCAATACATTTGCTCTTCCTTCCCATACTGACCCAGACTTGATATTACGTTGCCGATTCAACGCTTTTTGCAAAAAGGGCATTTGTTGCGCCACAGCTTCTTCTGCGTATTCCTGCATTTTAGGATTGATCGTGGTGTAAATTTTTAAGCCATCGGCATAAATGTCATATTTATCACCATTGGCATTTCGTAGATCTTTTAATGCATCACGTATTTCATCTTTGATCACTTCACGGAAGTAAGGAGCATAACCAGTGTTTTCATCCAGCTTCCTGTAATTTAATTTAATAGGCAGGGATTTTAATGTTGTAGCTTCAGATGGATTGATGTAATGGTTCTTTTCCATTTGACCCAGCACGATATTGCGGCGCTCCAGGGCTGCTTTGGGAAATACACGAGGATTGTATGTATAGTTAGCCTGTAAGGTACCTACTAATAAGGCAGCTTCTTCAACAGTAAGCCTATCGGGCTCTTTTTGGAAGAAGGTTCTGGATGCGTTACGAATACCATAAACATTATCACTAAAAGGAACAGCATTCAGATAAAGCGCAATGATCTCTTCTTTTGTGAAGTTTCTTTCTAACCGGATGGCTACTATATATTCTTTTAGTTTTTCAATAATCCTTTGCGCACTGTTTTTACTACCCTGATCTAACAGGGTTTTTGCCAACTGTTGGGAAATGGTACTTCCACCACCTTCCTTACCCAACAAAAATACTGCACGAAGTGTGGCTTTGAAGTCGATGCCGGCATGATCATAAAAACGTTCATCTTCAGTAGCCACAAGCGCATGTATCACATGCTTTGAGATATCGCGGTAGTTAACATTGCTGCGATTACCCCTTTCCCGGTAATACTTTCCCATCAGGGTGCCATCGGCTGCATAGACCTCTGATGACTGCATAATGGTCGGATTTTCCAGTTCTTTCAGGGATGGCAGTTTTCCGAAGACACCGACAATGGCAAACACAATGATGAGCATAAATAAAGCAATACCTCCCCATAAGATTATCCAGAAGACACGAACACTTTTTTTCATATATAGTTATTGTCGGGTTTGATGACCCGGATTAAGCAAAAACAGTAGCGAAATGTTGTCAAAGCTAAAAAAACAGGTCCAATGGATGGTTAAAATTTAAAAGAGAAAAGTCCGAAAGAAATGTTCCTGATCAATAAACATTCTTTCGGACTACCTGATATATTTCTACCGGGTTTTTATTACCATTTGATCTTAGAAAACTGTTCTAAGAACTTTTTGTAATTATCCAGGTTGGGATTGGTTTTGAGCGTTTCAAGATTACTTTCAGTAATTACCGAAAAGGTGTATTTATCCGCTTTAAGCCAAGGGACGATTTGTGTGCTGGCAATAGGCTTGGCTTTTTGAACATATTCAGCAGCCTGCTGTATGTTGCTGAAGATACCAATGAGCAGCAGTTTGTTTTCTGCATCCAGGGGCAACAATTGTACATTGGGAACCTGGTTTACATAAGATTCTTTGCTGAACCTGCTGAATGCATTCTTTGCTTCATTTCCGAATATATTATCTACTTTATTCAGGATCACTACTGCAAAATGTGGCGCCTCTGCATCATAGGTAAATCCAAATGCAGAGGGTTTTGCTGCTGCTACTGGCTTCTTTGAGATTGTATCAGCAACAATTTTTTCTGTAGGCTTAGCTACAGCAATTTCCGCCGGTTTTGCAGCAGTGGTGTCTCTTATGAGCGGAGGAACATCTGTATCTGCTTTTAAGGGAGGAGCCTGGGTTACAACGACCTCTTTTTTAACCGGTTCGTTTGGCACAACAACTTCCTCTTTTTTAGGTTCGGGAGGATTCTGAACATTATTCTTAGGAACTTCTGTTTTAGTTACAGCCACTGTATCCCTTGTTGGGGGTGCCTGCCTGATTGGCTGGGTTGTTTGACTGATTACGGCCACTTCTTCTTGCGGCCGCTCAATCTGGAGGTTGCGCAATTCTTCTTCAATCTGTTTCCGGCGGCTTAAAACATCAAGCAGGGTAGTGGCTTTATCTGCTATAGGAGTTTCCGGATTTTGCTGTATCAAGGTGTTGAGAATATCCTTTGCCGTACTGTCCTCATTTTTCCTGATGTGGTAAACCGACTCGATATAGAGCAATTGTGGTGACCAGTAATTGGTTTGGTATATACTATCGGCAATGCGTTTTGCTGCTTTTGCCTCATCGAACCTGCCCTCTATGAACATATCATAGATGCTTTCGTAGGTTTTGGTTACATCAGCGGATGGGCGGTTGGAAAACGGATCCACACCTGAAGTCAGAATGGATGCCTGGCGGCTCTCAGGAAATTTTTGCTGCAACAACTTTTTTATTTCTTCTGCTTTGGCTGCATTTCCTGACCTCTGATATGCATAGTAAAGGTGAAAAAGTGCTTCATTCATTTCAGGATGGTTCGGGAATCTCCTTCTTAATTCTTCGTATGCCTGTATGGCTGAGGGATAGTCTTCTATTTCGTTAAAATATATATTGCCAGCTGAGAACAATGCATTTTGGATTGAGTCATTTGAAAGACTTAATTGCTGTTGTGTTAATGGGATGGTTTGCAATAATGCATCATAAGTAACGGCACCTGTGGTCGTGCCAACACCTGCACTGGGTACGCCCTGAGTATTTCCCGGTGCGGCAGCATTCTGTTCTTCCGAGATACTTGAGCCCCGGCGCCAGTTATCAGCATTGGGTCTGTTGCCCCAGATCTGCTTGAATGTTGTTGCGCCGTTACTCCTTGACGATTTGTTATAAAAATACCATTCGCCTTTTGTATTGCTATTGAATAGGTCTGATTGGTTCGTAACGGATGCAGCCAAGGTTGAAGATACTGTTTCATCCTCCTTTAAACCTTGTTGTTTGCGTAACTGGCGTGCCAGTTTTTTCAGGAAGTCGGTTCTTTCTGCTTCCGGCATGGCTGCAATACGCTGCAAACTATCCTGTCGTTGAATGGTGTTCAGGTTGCCTACTAAGCGATCAAGAATATTTTTACGCCCATTGATGTATTCTGTTTCAGCCTCTGGCATTTCACCAGCTTCAAACTGTATACTATCGTAATAAGATGCGGCTGCAGTGTACTTTTTCTGGCTATAGGCCAAGTCGGCCAGTTTCAGATAAGTGCGATTACGGGATCCTATATTTTCGTTGGAATATTTCGCTCCTTTTTCCAGGTATTTTAGTGCTGCATCAGGATTGTTCCGTTCCAATTCCATTTGTGCCATCATAAAATAGATCATATCCCTGTAGTCAGCATACCTTTCACGGTGAGCCATTTTATCCAACTCGGCTATGTTCTTATCCACATAATCATCACCGCCTTCTTTATTTACCCGGATCAGATTGAGGCGGGCATAAATATCCAGAACGGGATCGGTAGCATTGTCAATTGATTTACTGAACCATTCTTTTGCCTGTTCCGGTTTGCCTGATCTTTCGAAAAGTTGTCCTGCAAGGTATTGCCACCTGGCTCTTTCCTGTTTTGTTTTTGCATTATCCAGGGCGGCAGTCAGGTGTATGGCAGCGCTGTCCCATCTTTCCTGTTTATAAAACCAGTAAGCCTGAACCTCTTCAAGAGATGCATTGAGCCGTTCGGGAAAGTTGGGGTCTTTTTTAAGTGCATCAATGAGACTGCCTGCATCTGCCATTGCAGTGTCCTCAATAAACGTACGTATTTGCCAGATAAAAGCATTGTTCCGGCTGGGTGGATCAGAAGTCAGCCGTTTCAGCAATTTATCATCTTCTTTAGTTACTATGCTTTGTGCGCTACTTCCATCAAGCCGGCTACCGATATATTTATAATAGCCATCTTTTTCTTTTTCTGCAAAGGCATAGTTGATGAATTGGAACATCTGATGGGCTGAATCAAACTCCTTTTGCAGGAAATAAGCGGCACCCCAGAGCAGATACATGTCATCAATCCAGTCGTTGCGCAGGTCGTGCATAACGATACCTGTTTTGGCTTTATATATGACAGAGTCCAATTCGGCTTTTTGTGCGGCAGTGGTTTCCAGGCTATAATTGTAAAATGGTAACAGGTTTGCGTAGTCATCCTGATTGATTGCTTTGGCCTGGTTAATCACTTCGTTCAGCCTGTTGCTAGCGTTGAAGAAATAATTATAATGTGTATAGGTGTTTTGGAATAAGCGGCGGTTCCATGTAAACTTTTTCTGGCCTGTTTTTTCGGATTTGAGTACCCTGTTGTCGAAAGGTTCAGGTTTTTTAATTTCTAATTCAAAGCCTGTCTGGGCTTTTGCAGATTGTAAAAACAGTACAAGTGTTGTTAAAAAACAACTTAATATATAGCGACTTAAAGACATTTGGTTTGCAAACTAAAGTCTTATAACAAAAAAAGTAGGGTTTTAGTATGCAAGGAGGTCTATTTTGATGAAAAATGTGAAAAGTAACTGAACGTTGGGGTATGGAGTTGCTGGCTGTTGGATAGCAGTTGATACGGAGTAGACAGGGAGTAGATACGGAGTTACACTGCAGTAAGGTCTCTATAAAGTCTCTATAAGGTCTCCTATGTTTGTTTTTTGAAGCAGTATTTTTTGAGAGGAGTCGGGAAGGTCTGGGTAGTTTTGAGTCCATAAGTGAAAAAGGGTGAGCGTACAATTTAGGTCTAAGTAACCCCTGAGGGTATACTGTTATAGAGATTTTACCTCCCCT
>NZ_JAOTIF010000058.1 GCF_025628885.1 Paraflavisolibacter caeni
CTTCCACTAAATTTATCATCTAAACATTATCTTCAAAGAACTTCTTAACTTCTAACCGCTAATCTAAAGGTCGCATCTATACCCGATTGAATAACTTCAGGAATAAATCGATGAGATGTTCAAAGGTTACTTTTTTCCCAAAGAGATCATTTTGCAAGCGGTGAATTTCAAATTAAGATTTCGCCTGAGCTATCGAGATGTGGAGGAGCTATTATCCATTAGAGGTGTTGTAGTAGACCATGCTACAGTTCAAAGATGGGTGTTTAAATTTACTCCACTCATCCAAGGAACATTCAGGCAGAGAAAGAAAGCTGTAGGAAACTCTTGGAGAATGGATGAAACCTATATCAAAGTGAAAGGCGAGTGGATGTATCTGTACCGGGCTGTAGATAAGGAGGGAAAACAGTAGATTTCCTGCTCACTAAGAGGAGAAATAAATATGCTGCCTACAAGTTTTTGCTGAAAGCAATAAACAACAATGATTGTCCTAAAGTGATTAACATTGATCAAAGTGGTGCTAATAAAGAAGCCATCAGAACCTACAACCAAAGATCCTTAAAAAAAATCAAGGTCAGGCAATGTAAGTATCTAAACAATAGTGTAGAAGCAGATCATAAATTCATCAAATGGCGAACGCAGTACATGTTGGGATTTAAGAGTTTTGAATCTGCATCACGAACACTAACAGGTATTGAAATGGTGAGAATGATCAAGAAAGGACAAATAGTTTCTCTTATGGCAACTTCCTACAAGACATTTTGTTCTCTTGCAGCATAGATCATTGCTTCAAAATTCCATTTTCTTTCTTTATTTCAACAGATGCGACAAAGCCCTTACAGCCAACCATACATAAAACCTTCAGACAAAAAAAATAGAAAAATTTGTGTAGCTATTTGACTACACATATATTTGTAGTCAAATAGCTACACAATGAACTTGAGACGAGACGTATTTCAAGCCATAGCAGACCCGACAAGAAGGGCTATACTTATGTTGGTTGCTTCGCAATCCATGACTGCCGGAGCCATAGCCTCAAACTTTGACACAGCAAGACCGACCGTTTCAAAACACCTGCAAATACTCACCGAGTGCGAATTGCTTAAACAAGAGCAAAACGGCAGAGAAATATACTATCACTTAAATCCGAAAAAGATGAAAGAAATAGCAGACTTTATTGAACCATTCCGCAAAATGTGGGATGACAGGTTTAATAAATTAGAAACCATAATGAAAAAATACAAGCCAGAAAAATAGAATAATATGGAACAGAAAACAAAAATCAATGCCGAAGACGGCAAACAAGAATTAGTGATTACAAGGGAATTTGATTTGCCATTGGAATTACTTTTTAAAGCACATGTAGAGCCCGACATTATTGAGCAATGGATGTCCACCCCACATTCACCAACGAAAGTGCTGAAACTTGAAAGTAAAAAGCATGGCAGTTATCAATTTGAAACAATCGATGCTAAAGGAAACAAATACGGGTTCAATGGGGTTATCCATGAGTTTATCCCGAACCGGAAAATCACACGGACATTTGAAATGGAGAATACACCTTTTGGCGTTCAGCTTGAGTTCTATGAATTTGAAAAACTTACTGACGATACCAGCAAACTTAATATGCACGTGATATATGAATCGGTTTCGCACAGAGACCAGGTGCTAAAGTTACCATTTGCTCAGGGAATAAATATGGCACATAACCGAATTCAAGAAATTGTAAGCAAATTAAAATAATACATTATGACAAAGAGAAACAAAATTATTTATTGGATTGCCACTCTATGGTTGGCATTAGGAATGACTGTTACAGGAGCAGGGCAGTTAATCAAAATGAAAGAAGGACAAGGCGGTGAAGATATGATTGTACATTTGGGCTATCCTGTCTATCTACTAACAATACTCGGTGTCTTGAAGCTTTTAGGAGTTGCGGCAGTGTTGATTCCAAAATTTCCTTTAGCAAAGGAATGGGCCTATGCAGGTTTTATCTTTATCATGACGGGTGCGATATTTTCGCATATCGCAATCGGTGATCCTATGAGTTCATTATTTCCATCGTTGTTATTGTTATCGCTCATTATAGTCTCATGGTACTTCAGACCTGCTGACAGAAAAATAATTTCAGTTAATCAATAAAGCGAGTGCCATAGACTCACTTATTTAGGAGTGTCAGCTAAAAAAATCCTACGATGACCATCAAATCAATTTAATAAATGACGCTATGAGTAAAGTATTTTTTGACAGCGGCATTTCTCTTGACGGTTTTTTAGCTGGAGACAATCGTGGGCCTAAAAATCCGCTTTGAGACAACGGAGTGAAAATTCACAGCTGGATGTATAAGCAAAAAGCCTTTTGGAAAAACATCAATCTGGAAGGGGGTGAAGAATACGGCGAGGACAGCAACCTTATTGACGAAGTATTTTCAAGGACGGGAGCCTACATAATGGGAAAAAGAATGTTTGAGGAAGGAGAAGTCAACTGGCCTGAAGACTTGTACAAGGCAGATGTATTTGTGCTGACACACGAAAAAAGAATACCCTGGGTGCAGAGGGGAATCACAGTATTTTATTTCACAGACGAAAAAATAGAGGCTGTACTTGAAAAGGCAAAAGAATCAGCAAAAGGCAAAGACATAAGAATACAAGGCGGAGCAAATACCATTCAACAATTTCTCAATGCAGGACTGATTGATGAATTCACCATTCACATAGTTCCTATCATTTTAGGCAGCGGCATTCGCCTGCTTGATAACATTGATAGGAATAAATATGAAATTGAGATAAGTGAAGTTATTCCGTCAACATTGACAACGCATTTGAAATATAAGCTGACAAGAAAATAAAGATGTCAGAAAATAATAGTTCTGTTGATATGATTAATAAAAATACACGACAATGCAAACCTATTCCAAATATCAGCATGTTTCGTTACTGATACTGCGCTTGATTACTGCAGCCATATTCTATGTTGCGGCCTATTTCAAGTTTCCTTTTTGGTCTCATGCGCCTGAAGGTGTTTCGTCTTTTTATTATTTACAACCAGGCTTCTTTCTATCGCTGAACCGCTGGGGGCTACAGCCGTTCTGCTTGGATTTTTAACCCGATTGGCTGCAGTTGGACTTAGCATCATCCTTCTTGGAGCAATTTATGTTACGCAGTTTGTGTTTGGTATTGGGTTTGTAACGCCAACGGCACCGGGATGGAACATGCCATTAGCCGTACTTGGCGGATGCATTATTCTTATTGCCTTTGGAGCAGGTGACTGGTCAATTGATAACAGAAAAAAACTGAATGATAAATGAAAGACTTTAGCTTTTTAGTAAGAGTGCCTGTTACCTATTCACCCGAACAGGTAAAAGCAGCAAACGTCAAATGGAATGCATTGATAGAACAATGGAAACAGGATGGCATTTATATTACCAGCTTCCCTTTTCCGGCAGAGGGTTATGTTATTTCCAGTTCAAATCAAGCTGAAAAAAAATCTGTCTTTTCAGATAACCTTCGTGTAGTTAGCAATATTTTTCTTCGTGCAGACAGCATGGAAGATGCTGTTGAACTGGCAAAGCAATTCCCTGTTCTTGAATATGGAGGAACTGTGGAAGTAAGGGAAATACAGGTGCGACCTCAGACATAGGCTTCTTTATATTTACCTGGCCAAAGTGTAAGGACAATGACAACAAACACAACAGTATGGACCACCCAGAAAGTAGCAGCACCGATGAGATAAACCGGCCTGCATGAAAAGGTCAGTGTACTGGTGGTGCTAAGTACCTGGAATTTCCTCATCATAAATTAAAAGCAGTATGAACACTGTCTCGTCCTAAAATAAGTTTACAGGTTTTTAGATAATCCTGTTATAGGTTTACAAGGTATAGTTTTTTTGTTTATTGTCTCACGTCTGATGTTTCACGTTCTGCAGCCTTTCTCTCAACAGGGGTCTTTAAAAGTCTTATCTTAAAAGAAAAAAATGATAGCACGCATCTGGCATGGGTATACTTCAAAGGAGAATGCTGATTTCTATGAAACCCTGTTACGCAAAGACGTTCTTCCGGGCATAGGAAGATTACTGATCTTAATGCCGTCATTGCTTTTGCAGGTGAAGACTATACCAGGGCGGTTATTCATCCGGAAGCGGGAAAGCTGCTCAGCCACTTTGATGTGCGCTCGGCACATTATGAGCTGGTAGACAATTTGGTGGCACCCGATTTTGCGGCGCTAACCCAACAAAAGCAATGATTCCAAGCCTTGCCTAACAGTGCGTAGAACACGCACCTGGGCGGAGATGCCCTTCCGCCAATCCCAATGTGCCAAAATCCCTAAATCAGCAATTCCCTCTACTGCTTACGCTAATTTTCCCATCCGGGTGGAAAGTTTATTCTCCCAACGCCTGTATCAAGACATCCGCGGTTTCACTCCCGCTAAAATTTTGCTGTCCGGTTATGAGAAATCCATCCCGGATGGCAAAACCTCTCCATAAGCCTGCCTGTATATAATTAGCCCCGATCGCTTTCAGTTCATCTTCAATACGCCAAGGCATCACGTGTTTATCTTTGGGCAGGAGGTTCATGCTCCAGACGGACTCATCCGAATAATCTTCTTCGATATTGGCAAAGCCGGTGACTGTCTTTCCTTTTGCCAGATATTCGCCGCTTGATAAGCGGGCGTATTTTAAAATGGCGACGCCATGACAAAGAGCGACCACAAATTTTCCAGCTTCATAGAATTCCACAAATTTCTGAATGGTGTCTGCGGCTTTTTCCAGTAAAAACATAGGACCTTGTCCGCCGACTACCACCAAGGCGTCAAATTCTGTTACATCAATATCCTTTGCGGGTTTTGTATCGTCTACCTTTTTCATAAACGCGGGGTCATGAATATAACCACGGCTGATCACATCTTCTGGCTGCCATTGTGAAGGGTCTTCAGGATTGCTCAGGGCATCCGCCTCACATTTGCCGCCGAAATAGGAAAAGATTTCTGCTTCGTGTCCTTTTTCGGTAAGCTTGAAATAGGGATGCGTCAGTTCGCTCCACCAAAACCCTACGGGCCAGCCCCCCGTAGTGGAGGTGCCAGGATTGGAAATAACGATCGCCACTTTTTTGGCGTTGGCCGTGTTCAGGTTTTTATGACTCATGATTTAATTTTTTAGAGCAGATTTATTTGTTGGCCAATAGGCGCACCGGTCAAAATCGCTCAATGTCGATAACCACCACAGGAATAATCAGGTTCTTCAGCTCTATCTCATCGACCGATTTTTGATTTTCAATGAAATGGTTAGGCGCATCAATGTGCGTGCCCAAATGCTCATGAATTCTCCAGAAGTTGGCCTCTACGCCATTGGCTTTTAGCGTGGCCATCGGAATGAGCTCGAAAGGATAGGTTAAATCCCTTTCTGGGATAAAAGGGAACTCAGGCGTTAAAGTATGGGTCAGGTCTACCATATGGTCGATCCGCAGCACCCGGCTGCCTGCTTCGGGTGATTTGCCAGCACCACTGCACTGAATAATGAGTGCGACGGCAAAAATGAATGGTAGTATGTTCAACTTATTTTTCATTGGGAATATAGGGCCCGCCGGTTTCGCCCCAGCCCCATTTAGGCATTGGCGTATGGGCCTCCATTGGATTTTTGGGTAATTGAGAATTGATCACAGCTATCCGAGTGCCCCATTCTATATATCCTACAAATGCGGATCGGAACTCAGGATCATCTTTTAGTCCGATTTCATCAGCAGCCTGCAGTAACAGTTGTATCCATCTTTGCCTTTTTTCTTCTGTAAGCATCTTGCCAATATGCTTGCTGATCATCATAGCATGGCTTCCCTTGTCGGCAGTGGAATAGACTTTAGGGCCTCCAAAAACTTCTGCCACAAAATGGGAAACGCGCTGGACGTGCTCAGAAGGCATATTTTTAAAGAGGGGCGACAACAAATCATCATTAAGCACTTTCTGATAGAAGGCGGTAAATAGTTTTTCAAAAACTTCCTGTCCTCCCATCCATTCAAAAAGGGTAGGAGTGACCTTTTTTGTTAGTGGCTGATCCATGGCGTATAAAATTGTTGAAGCGGTTAGTTTGGTTGGGTAGAATTTTGAGTTTACCTGTTTATAGATTCACGGGGCTTTCTGCTCTTTTCTATTAACTCTCTGACTCCTTTGACTTCTATCAATACGAAGCTGTTTGTTAGTGGGAGGTAATCATAGTGCGGGTAAAAGGGAGCACTACCGGGAATGATAGTCTATGCTCCAATTGGCCTGTCCTTACCGGCTCTCAATAGATGCACAATTTACAGAATTTTTCCTTTACCTGCAGAAGCCTTGGAAGGCGGATTTCCGTCTAACATCTTTCCTTCTTGTAGCTCGCCGCTTTATTTAACAAATACACTTTGCGAAGTACTTTGTTATTCTACATTTCTGTAGCGAGGAGGGGACACCCTAATCAAGTAGTATTTAAACAAGATATTTGCCGAATAAAAGTTTTATGACAATGACAACAAACAAAACCGCACTGACAACTCGGGAAGTTGCAGTACGATTCAATGAACTTGCCCAGCAAGAGAAGTGGTTTGAAATCCAGGACGAACTTTTTGCAGATCATGTAAGGAGCATAGAACCTCCAAATTCTCCCTATTTTAAGTATGCGGAAGGCAAAACTGCTGTTCGCAAAAAAGGTGAGGAATGGGGGAAACGGGTAGAGGCAGTTCATAGAATTTATACAACCCAGCCCGTTGTAGGTGGCAATTATTTTGCGGTAGGAAGGGAGGTGGATATTACTGTTGATGGATTGGGAAGAATACAAATCAATCAGGTGATGCTGTATGAAGTGAAAGAAGGTCAGATTGTATTAGAGCAATTCTTTTATTAAAAAATGTTTTCTCAATTGCCTAGCCCGAGCTTCCTGGACACACCCTAATTTGTAGAACACTGTGTCCAATTTTAGACGCCAGGACAAAAGGCGAACGCACTACATTCGTCTTGCTGGTGTGCTGGCAAACGCCCGCCCGAATGTACTGTTCGGTACGGGCGGGGAATAACAATCGGCAGTTGTACCACTATCAGCTATTATCAGGCTTGATCGAATTGTATTTGGCTTTTAATTGTTAACTTCATCAGTAAATCAACGAGCAAGTGCATATTGTTGACCGGATGGGATGTAAATAGTTTTGCTTTCTGATCTACTTATCATGAA
>NZ_JAOTIF010000059.1 GCF_025628885.1 Paraflavisolibacter caeni
TAAGAATGGCGGCTACCTACTCTCCCGCATTTGGGTGCAGTACCATCGGCCATGGGGGGCTTAACTTCTCTGTTCGGAATGGGAAGAGGTGGGCACCCCCGGCATAACCACCATAAAAAGGTCAGGATCCAGGGTGGATCCTTCAATACAGTTACATATTGGAAGAAAACTTGTTAGAGGAAAAGAGTCTAAATAAAATTAAAGCGTACGGGCAATTAGTACTGCTCGGCTTTAGTGTTACCACTTCTACACCTGCAGCCTATCAACGTTGTCGTCTCCAACGGCCCTTAAAAGTAAACTCATCTTGAGGAAGGTTTCACGCTTAGATGCTTTCAGCGTTTATCCTGTCCGTACATAGCTACTCTGCACTGCACCTGGCGGCACAACAGATACACCAGCGGTACGTACGACCCGGTCCTCTCGTACTAAGGTCATGTCCTCTCAATTTACTCGCGCCCACCACAGATAGGGACCGAACTGTCTTGCGACGTTCTGAACCCAGTTCACGTGCCACTTTAATCGGCGAACAGCCGAACCCTTGGGACCTTCTCCAGCCCCAGGATGTGACGAACCGACATCGAGGTGCCAAACCTCCCCGTCGATATGAGCTCTTGGGGGAGATCAGCCTGTTATCCCCGGAGTACCTTTTATCCTTTGAGCGATGGCCCTTCCATGCGGAACCACCGGATCACTTCAGCCGACTTTCGTCCCTGATCGACTTGTCTGTCTCACAGTCAAGCACCCTTCTACTGATGCGCTCTGCGTACGATTACCAACCGTACTGAGGGTACCTTTGCAAGCCTCCGTTACTCTTTAGGAGGCGACCACCCCAGTCAAACTACCCACCATGCACTGTTTCCCTTGTGGGGATTAGACCCTAAGCAAACGAAGGTTGGTATTTCAACGACCGCTCCACCCCCCCTGGCGAGGGGGCTTCATAGCGTCCCAACTATCCTACACATCGGTTGCTCAGAATCAATGCAAAGTTGTAGTGAAGGTTCACGGGGTCTTTCCGTCCCGTGGCGGGTAACCGGCATCTTCACCGATACTACAATTTCACCGGGCTCGTGGAGGAGACAGTGTTCAACTCATTAGACCATTCGTGCAGGTCGGAACTTACCCGACAAGGAATTTCGCTACCTTAGGACCGTTATAGTTACGGCCGCCGTTTACTGGGGCTTCAGTCAGGAGCTTTGTATTGCTACGAACACCCTTCCTTAACCTTCCAGCACCGGGCAGGTATCAGGCTCTATACGTCATCTTTCGATTTTGCAGGGCCCTGTGTTTTTGTTAAACAGTTGGTTGAACCATTTTACTGTGTCCTACTCGAAGTAGGAACGCTTTATCCCGAAGTTACAGCGTCAATTTGCCTAGTTCCTTCTCCACGGCTCACCCGAGCGCCTTAGAATATTCATCCCGTCTACCTGTGTCGGTTTGCGGTACGGGCAGCATTGGCCTAACCTTAGAGGTTTTTCTCGGCGGTATGATTAGCGTCACTATCCGCGCAGCCGAAGCCTTGCGGTACTATCACGTTCGACACCCCTGGCGGATTTGCCTGCCAAAGGTCTATCTACACGCTTTAACCCGGTATTCCGTAACCGGGCGGACGGTTCACTACCGCGTCACCCCATCGAAACCAATGCGGGTACTGGAATATTAACCAGTTTTCCATCAGCTACCCCTTTCGGGTTCACCTAAGGACCCGACTAACCCTGATCCGATTAACGTTGATCAGGAACCCTTAGACTTACGGCGATAAGGTTTTTCACCTTATTTATCGTTACTTATGCCTACATTTTCTTTTGAAAACGCTCCACCAACAGTCGCCTGTCAGCTTCGATGCAGTTTTCAATGCTCCCCTACCGAATACACCCCAAGGGTGCATCATAGAGCTTCGGTTCACAGTTTGATGCCCGATTATTTTCCGTGCAGGGTCTCTCGACCAGTGAGCTGTTACGCACTCTTTAAATGAATGGCTGCTTCCAAGCCAACATCCTGGCTGTTATAGAAACCCCACCTCGTTTCATCAACTTAACTGTGCATTAGGGACCTTAGCTGCTATTCTGGGTTATTTCCCTCTCGGCCACGGACCTTAGCGCCCGCAGCCTCACTGCCGCAGATATTTAGTAGCATTCGGAGTTTGTCAGGGTTTGGTAGGCGGTGAAGCCCCCTAGCCCAATCAGTAGCTCTACCTCTACTAAACTTCTAATATGCGACGCTGTTCCTAAAAACATTTCGGGGAGAACGAGCTATCTCTCAGTTTGATTGGCCTTTCACCCCTATCCACAGGTCATCCCATAACTTTTCAACGTTAATGAGTTCGGACCTCCAGAGAGTGTTACCCCTCCTTCATCCTGCCCATGGATAGATCACAAAGTTTCGCGTCTGCCCCCACTGACTAAGCCGCCCTATTCGGACTCGCTTTCGCTACGGCTCCGTTCCTATCAGGAACTTAACCTCGCCAGTGAGGAGCAACTCGTAGGCTCATTATGCAAAAGGCACGCCGTCACCAGATTGCTCTGGCTCCGACCGCTTGTAGGCACACGGTTTCAGGTACTATTTCACTCCCTTGTTCAGGGTGCTTTTCACCTTTCCCTTACGGTACTGGTTCACTATCGGTCTCTGAGGAGTATTTAGCCTTACCGGATGGTGCCGGCAGATTCAGGCAGGATTTCTCCGGTCCCGCCCTACTCAGGATCCCGCTCGTCCCCGACCCTGTACGCTTACAGGGCTATCACCCGCTATGGCCGCTCTTTCCAGAGCGTTCAGCTTGAGGTCGGTTTCTAAATGCGGTCCTACAACCCTCTGGGAGCACGCTCCCAAAGTTTAGGCTCTTCCCCTTTCGCTCGCCACTACTCAGGGAATCATTATTTATTTTCTTTTCCTCCCGGTACTTAGATGTTTCAGTTCCCGGGGTTGGCTTCTCTTTTGGAGATGCTATGCCTTCAGCATAGCGGGTTGTCCCATTCGGAGATGCAGGGATGTAATGCTTGTGTGCAGCTCCCCCTGCCTTATCGCAGCTTACCACGTCCTTCTTCGCCTCTCAGAGCCAAGGCATCCACCATGTGCCCTTAGTTGCTTTAAAAATCTTTCTTGTAGTTTGTTACCCAAGCCACTAACTTCAGACCACCATATAAATATGGATTGTCTTTCATTGTGATTTGGCATTTAGACTCTTTCGTCTAACAACTTTTCTTTTTTCCAATATGTCAAAGAACTTACGTACAGGGCTACTAGCACCAGTACAGCGTAGATGTTCAGATTGCGAACCTGCAGACCTAAAACGTCAACATCTAATCAGTTTAAAAGAACTGTGGAGGATATCGGAGTCGAACCGATGACCCCTAGCTTGCAAAGCTAGTGCTCTAGCCAGCTGAGCTAATCCCCCTGGTTAGTTGAGGTAGTTTATAGTGACCCACAAAACCATAAACTCTTTTGTTTGGTAGACCCGACCAGATTTGAACTGGTGACCCCTACATTATCAGTGTAGTGCTCTAACCAGGCTGAGCTACGGATCTTTCGGTAGCCCCCTATTACGGGTTACTCACTGAAAAAGAACTCAATAAATTGAAAGTTTTTGAAAGCAACAGCTTTAAGCCTAGGACCTCCGAAGAGATCAACGTAAGCAGTCAAGCTCTAAAAAGGAGGTATTCCAGCCGCACCTTCCGATACGGCTACCTTGTTACGACTTAGCCCCAGTTACCAGTTTTACCCTAGGCGGCTCCTTACGGTTACCGACTTTAGGTACACCCGGCTTCCATGGCTTGACGGGCGGTGTGTGCAAGGTCCGGGAACGTATTCACCGTATCATTGCTGATATACGATTACTAGCGATTCCAGCTTCACGCAGTCGAGTTGCAGACTGCGATCTGAACTGAGAGGCGTTTTTTGGGATTGGCTCCTTATCGCTAAGTGGCAGCCCTTTGTACGCCCCATTGTAGCACGTGTGTAGCCCTGGGCATAAAGGCCATGATGACTTGACATCATCCCCTCCTTCCTCGCGTCTTACGACGGCAGTTTCAGTAGAGTTCCCAGCGTTACCTGATGGCAACTACTGATGGGGGTTGCGCTCGTTGCGGGACTTAACCCAACACCTCACGGCACGAGCTGACGACAGCCATGCAGCACCTTACAATCTGTGTCTTGCGACAAAATGAGCTTTCACCCACGGTCAGACTGCATTCTAGCCCAGGTAAGGTTCCTCGCGTATCATCGAATTAAACCACATGCTCCACCGCTTGTGCGGACCCCCGCCAATTCCTTTGAGTTTCAACCTTGCGGTCGTACTTCCCAGGTGGGATACTTAATGCTTTCGCTCAGACACACATTGTCATATCACGTATGTCGAGTATCCATCGTTTAGGGCGTGGACTACCAGGGTATCTAATCCTGTTTGATCCCCACGCTTTCGTGCCTCAGCGTCAATCACTGCGCAGTGAGCTGCCTTCGCAATTGGTGTTCTATGTCATATCTAAGCATTTCACCGCTACATGACATATTCCGCTCACCTTCACAGTATTCAAGACAAATAGTATCCATGGCAGTTTCCGAGTTAAGCTCGGAGATTTCACCACGGACTTACCTGCCCGCCTACGCACCCTTTAAACCCAGTGAATCCGGATAACGCTTGCACCCTCCGTATTACCGCGGCTGCTGGCACGGAGTTAGCCGGTGCTTATTCCCCTGGTACCGTCAACACCCTTAGAAAAAGGTGGTTTCGTCCCAGGTAAAAGAAGTTTACAACCCAGAGGGCCTTCATCCTCCACGCGGCATGGCTGGGTCAGAGTTGCCTCCATTGCCCAATATTCCTTACTGCTGCCTCCCGTAGGAGTCGGGCCCGTGTCTCAGTGCCCGTGTGACTGGTCGTGCTCTCACACCAGTTACTGATCGTTGGCTTGGTGGGCCGTTACCCCAACCAACTACCTAATCAGCCGCACGCCCATCCTGAACCACCGGAGCTATAACTAAGAGGTGATGCCACCCCCAAGTGTTACGGGGTATTAATCCGGGTTTCCCCGGGCTATCCCCCAGTTCAGGGTAAGTTGCGTACGTGTTCCGCACCCGTTTGCCGGTCGCCAGCAGTGGTATTGCTACCACCCTGCTGCCCCTCGACTTGCATGTATTAAGCCTGCCGCTAGCGTTCATCCTGAGCCAGGATCAAACTCTCCATTGTAAATGAGTTTTGATACTGACTATTAATTTCTCTCATTGGATAAATTAACGAGTCAAAATCGAATGTTATTTGCTTTGCTTACCTAAGCCCTGTATACACTAGTTATACAGCGCTGTTGCTTCCAAACTTTCAAAGATCTTTCGTGGCCTTCCCACTTACTTCCCCCAGCCTTTCGCTAAGGGAGCGCAAAGGTAAGCGCCCTATCGTTATCAGCCAAATTTTATTTACCTTTTTTTATTCCTAAAAACTACCGGTAAATCCATACTGACCACTGATTATCAAAGACTTAAAGAACTTGCCCGCCTCATTTCAAAAGCGGAGCGCAAAGATAGAAACCCACCCAATCCCCACCAAATCTTTTTTAAGGTTTTTTCGTGAAAATTCTGTGAAAGCAA
>NZ_JAOTIF010000006.1:0-48475 GCF_025628885.1 Paraflavisolibacter caeni
CCTAAACAGGCTGGCATACAGCCGCCTAAAACACAAAATTAAAGTAAAAATCTCTTGACTTTTAACACAGAATCTCTATAATGTCTCTATAAGGTCTCTATAAGATTGGGATAGGAAAGAAAAAAGTCCCTCATCATTTTCAAGTTGGCATATTTTCAAATTTTTCATTGCCTAACTTTAAGCGCTAAACAGTTGGTATGGTTAAATTGGATGCTGGGACAACTTTTAAACGCTTGCGCAACCGGTATAGACTGGTTATAATGAATGATGATACCTATGAGGAGGTAGTGACTTTCCGCCTTTCCCGTAGGAGTGTATACATAGCTATGAGTACTGTAATCGTCTTATTTGTTGGATTAACCGCTGCATTAATTGTTTTAACTCCACTTAAATACTATATTCCCGGTTACGGAAGTGCAAAGATCAGTCGTGAATACCGCCAGTTGAAGTATTTAACTGATTCGTTGGAGAAACAAGTGACGTATCAGACCCAGTATATTGAAAGTATAAAAAGTGTCATATCAGGTGAGATTGAGTTGAAGCGTGATACGACGCAGCTGAAAGTGCCAGTGGTGGAAGAGTCTAATGAATGACGAATGATTCGCATCCGCCAGAGGCGGACAAGTTTGAATGACGAACTTTTGAGCCATTTAGAGTGGAATATGATTTTAAATTAAATATTTGTTTATCCTTTGAAGACTATTCAATTAAATAAACCAATCCTTATGTTTACTAAAGAGAAAAACCCTAGTCCTATTGAAAAAACACCATTGGGGAGCGCAACCCTTATTAGTGAAGGAACAACATTGAAGGGAGACATCAATTGCAGTAATGATCTACGTATTGATGGTTCGGTTATTGGTAACGTTTCCTGTACTGCAAAAATTATTTTGGGCCAGGCAGGCTATGTAGAAGGTAATATTGAAAGCCAGCAGGCTGACATCATTGGCAGGGTACAGGGAAATGTTCAGGTAAAAGAATTATTGCAATTGAGGGGGCAATGTAATGTTCTAGGCAACATTGTTGCTGCTAAATTACAGGTAGAACCGACTGCCACCTTTAACGGGCAGTGCCAGATGGGAACTGTGCCTGCCAATATTGTAAAAATGACTGAACCTGATGCCGCAAAATCAAAAGCAAAATAGAGCCACACCTGAATTGATGCGCTATGCCGGGCTGGCCACTCAAATATTTGTGTCGCTTGGCATAGCTGTTTTCGCTGGCTATAAAGCTGACCGGTGGATGAAAGTTCCTATTCCATTAACAGTTTGGATATTACCTTTGGTCGTTGTATGCATGATAATTTATAAATTGATCAAAGAGACATCTAAACGTAATAAAAGCAATGCAAAGTAAGTTAAGGGCATTCCTGCCGGTATTTTTATTATTTATCATTTTGAATTCATTCTTCCTGCTTGGGAACGGGCTGTTGAACAAATGGAACGCCAACAAGGATGTGTTGATTGTGGGGAACCTGATGCTGTTCCTGATTACACTGATCTCATTTATTGTCGCTCAAAAAGGATTGAAGAATCCAAACCCTCATGCGTTTACCCGTGCCGTTTTCGGCAGTATCCTGTTAAAGCTTGTTGTGTGCATTATAGCTGCTACTGTTTATATCGCTACCTATAAAAGCAACCTGAATAAGCCCGCCTTATTTGGCTGTATGGGTTTGTACCTTGTGTATACTTTTATGGAAGTTTCGATATTAACTAAATTGCTAAGAGGAAAGGCCCATGGGTAAAAAAGAAGCACCTATTTCAAGATTACAAGATTTTCTTCCTCCCAACACTTACGAACCGGTATTGCACTATTTGCATGAATTTAAAGTGCATTTGACCGTGGCCCGTGAGCGCAAAAGCATTTTGGGCGACTACCGGCACCGTACGCATATGCATAATCACCGCATCAGTGTAAATGGTAATCTCAATCAGTACTCTTTTTTAATTACGCTTTTGCATGAACTGGCACACTTGCTGACATTTGAGAAGTTTGGCAACAGGGTGCAGTCGCATGGACGGGAGTGGAAATCTATTTTCGGCCAGTTGCTTGATCAATTCATCAAGCATGATGTATTTCCTGATGATATTAAACAGGCGTTAATTCGATCGCTTCACAATCCTTCCGCAAGCAGTTGTGCAGATGATGTGTTGCTTCGTGTTTTGAAAAGTTATGACCAAAAGAATGGTAAGGAAGTCATCTTTGTGGAGAATCTTCCGGAAGGCGCTTTGTTTATAACCTATGATGGCAAGATCTTTAGAAAGGGCGCGAAGATGCGCAAGCGTTTTAAATGCGAAGAGGTAGCTACAAAAAAATTGTATTTGTTTAGTCCGTTGTACGAGGTGGTGGCTGAATACGATCCGGGACATGCCACGGACCACACCCCCGGTCCGCCTTAGGCGGAGAGGGCAGCGCAGCAAAGCCATAGCTATATATAATATTATAAACAAGAGGCCCTCAACTTTATTCAGTTGAGGGCCTCTTGTTTGAATGGTAATTCATTCCTGTTGTTGCCATTTGAAGCTGGTATATCGGGATTATTCTGTCAGAACTATAATCAGTGCATAGACCATGCCTGGGATAAAGAACAGCAATGTAAGTAATAAGCCTATCCAGAACCTGTTGTTGATGCGGCCTTCATGTAAATAGATACCTAATGGCGGAAGCAATATGGCAAAAATAATCTCCAAAGCTTTACTTGTTGTAAGCTCAATGCCTGCCTTCTTTTCAGCTTTCAGTTTTTTGATTGCTTTTTTCGCTTCTTTGATGCGCTCCTTCTTTTCTTTTGAAGGCAAGTTGTTGAACTCCTCCAATGCTTGTTTTACAGTGGGGTCTTCTGTATTGGGCTTTACAAGAACCGGCATACTTGCGGCAAAAGTTTGGGGTGCAATGGAAGCAAAGGAGAGTAGTACCAGTAAGATGCGGAAAATTACATTTTTCATTCGATAGGGATTTGGGGTTAAAGTTATAGGTTGAAAGGATTGTAAAAAAATAAGGCCTGCTCATTTTGTTTGGTAATTAGTATTTCGTTTATGATGGTACGTTAAAAGCTTATATAGGAAAAGTTTGAATAACTCAGAATTTGAATAAGTAAAATTCCTATATTAGCAGAAGTGAAGTCAAATCGGTAAGGTGGGTAATTACTAGAAAAGTTACGAATACTAATCACTTCTGTACCTCTTGAAGATCTCCACTTGAGTCATTCCAACTTAAACTTCTTCTAGTCAATTCTAAAATTTTCATATGATGAAAAGATCTCTACTTTTCGTGCTGACATTTTATGTCTTTGCTATAAGTTCTAAGGGACAGATATCGATTACTAGTTCGATACCTTATTATACTCAGGATTTTAATGGACTAGCAAACAGTACTTCAAGTAATACCTGGACAAATAATTCTACGTTAGCAGGATGGTATTCTAACAAAACCTCATACAGCGCTGTTAATAGTGGAACGGCTAGTACGTTGTATAGTTTTGGGACAACTTCTGCAGACAGGGCTTTAGGACAAATTACCGGGCAGAATAACAATGAAAGAGTCTTTTTTGGGATACGATTAAAAAATACAACAGGCAGTAGTGTTGATAAAATACTTGTTTCGTATACTGGAGAACAATGGTATAACGCAAGTCAAAATGCATCAACCCTTAATTTTGGATATTTAACTGGGGCTTCGGTCACAAGTCTTACAACTGGAACTTATACTGATCCAGGTCCGGGCACATTCAACTTTGTAAGTTTAGCAAACAATAATTCTGCTGGTACCCTGGATGGAAATAGTAGCACTAATAGAAAAATAATAACCGCTGTAATTCAACTGGGCACACCTTTAGCTAATAATTCGGAAATAATGCTAAGGTGGAGTATACCAAATGGTAATCAAAATGGTGTTGGCCGGCAAGGATTGGGTATAGATGATCTACTTGTAAGTTTCGGTCTGAATAATAATTTTCGTATACCAAATGGTACAATATTCAATGATTTTAATGTAAATGGATTCGATGTGACATTGGATGGTACATTGAACATTACAGGGGCGCTTACACTGACCCAAGGAATTGTCAATACAACAAACAATAATGTTCTTATTTTTAATGATGGTGCAACTGCTCCAGGAGTTTCCAATGCCTCCTATGTAAATGGGCCAGTAAGAAAAATTGGTAATGATGTATTTATTTTTCCAGTTGGAAAAAATGGGAAATATGTTCCTATTGCAATTTCTGCTCCGGGAAATGTTGGAGATGCTTTCACTGCCGAATATATTCCTTCAAGTGGAGCTGCTTTAGGTCCTATCACTTCTCCAGGTTTGTTAAAAGTAAGTGGTTGTGAATATTGGAATTTAGAGAGGATATCGGGAAATTCAAATGTCAACGTTACTTTATACTGGGATGAGGATAACGCATGTACTGGAATAAGCGATCCTCCATCTATAGTAGTTGCGCATTTTGATGGAGTTGGGGGCAGTTGGAACTCACATGGTGGCATAGGTGCTGCTATTACAACCAATAGTGGCTCAGTTACCTGGAACAATGTATCTCAATTTAGTCCGTTTACTTTAGGATCAACAACAACTTTCAATGTTTTGCCTGTACATTTCTCGAATGTGAAAGTTGCGGAAAAGCAAGCGGGTGTTCAAGTAGGTTTTACAAATCTTACGGAGTCTGATATTGATCATTATGATATTGAGCGATCTATAAATAGTCAATCATTCAGTGTTATTCAAAGAATAAAGCCCGAAAAGAATAATTATGGTGTTGCTTCATATACTTACCTAGATGCCTCGGCCTTTGAAGGGAAAAATGCTTACCGGATCAAAGCTGTAGAGACAACAGGGAAGATCATTTATAGCGACATTGTAAACATTACTTTAGGAGTAAGGAACAGGGGCTTAAGCGTGTATGCTAAGGGTGGGCAGGCGCATGTTCAGATTTATAACCTGCCTGCCGGTAAATATCAGTTTAAGGTGTTCAGTTCTGTTGGGCAATTGATTAGCGTTGAAAGTATTAATCATACCGGAGGTTCGCTTAGCCAGATAACATCATTAAAAAGTGTAATGGCAGGCGTTTATCTTTATTATGTAAGTGGTCCGGTAGAAATGCAGAAGAGATTTGTTGTGCGGTGATGAAAAGTGAATGACCAGGAATTAGTGATGAGTGATGTAATTGAAGCTTTTTTTGCATCACTCATCACTTTGTATCAACATTCAAGATACCGAGTATGCATTGCAATCTGTTTTAAATAGAGTGTAGTTTCCCTTTGTTGAAAATCAATTAGCCATGGGTGTTTACTATATTTTTTAAGTATAATTACCTAAAAAAGTTTTGTGATAATTTGTATTTTTCAAACTCATGCATTATTTTGGTGCAAGAATAAAAAACTATCACCCTTCCATTTCCTCTGAATAACTAACTATCACGTATCCACTTCCTCTGAATTTCTAACTATTGTAATGCCATTTCCTCTGATTTGACTGTTATCTGTATTCCATTTCCTCTGAATTGCCAGTGATTCATACTTCCTGTGTTAGCCTACAGTAATTAACCTTTAAACTCCCAACCTTATGCAAATTCTTTTACACAAAAGAAGCTACTATTCTTTTGCCTTTATTGTAGTGAACCTACTCTTCGCAGGCGCTGTACTTGGGCAAAGTACAACAATCACAAGTGGTCAAACTGTTAAAGCCAGCACATTGTCTGCAGGTGCCGATATTATCCTCAAAGCCGGCGGTACTCTTGAAATGGATGCATCTAAGACGTTTTCCTCAATCACTACTGCAGATGCAGGTACTTCCACAATTAATGGTTCTGGAGTGCTTACTGTAAGTGGCAATGGAAATAATGCTGGTAATATTATTATTGCAGGCGGAAATACACTTGTTTTAAATACAAATGCTACAGCTTCATCATTGCAAACTGGTGATCTTGATAACACTACTGCAACTATAAGTAGTGATAATAATTCAGTAATATTAAGCCTAACATCTATTGCCGTCAATGCGATTAACAATAAAAAATCTATAGCACGTCTATCCATTGGGGCAAATATTTCAGTTTCCACTGGGAGTATCGTGCAAGGAACTGGTGCAAATAATTCTGATTATGAACTTTATGTCTCAGGTATATTGAAAATAAATGGTACGCTGAAAGATTTTAGGGATGGGGGTAATGGGATTACTACTTTTACTTGTAACTCTGGATCTACTATTGAATACAATGGAGCTGATCAAAAAATATATCCTACCACATACAATAATTTGATCCTTTCAGGCAGTGGAGCCAAAACAATAACTGGTGTAACAACAATTAATGGCAATTTCACTATGGCAGGAACATCTTCTGCAGCTTCTACTATTGCTACTTCTGCTAATAATATGGATTTTAAAGGTAATGTTTCTATTGGATCTTATGCCACTTTTGATGCCCGTTCTTTTAATTATGGAGTTAGTGGTAATTGGACAAACAATGGAACTTTTACAGCGGGCAGCAGTAAGGTAACTTGTAATGGTAGTTCTACACAAGAAATTGCCGGATCAACCGCAACAACGTTTAATAATTTCACTGTCAACAATTCGGCAGGTGTTTTACTTAATAAAAATCTGAATGTAAATGGCATTTTGAACTTGACCAACGGGCAAATAACGACTTCTTCAACAAGTTTGTTGACTCTTAACAATAACGCAACTGTAACAGGAGCTTCAGATGCATCTTTTGTTAACGGCCCAATTCAAAAGGTGGGTTTCTCTACTAGTGAATTTAAATTTCCTGTAGGAAAGAACGGGAAATATATTCCTATTGGAGTAACTGCTACTGCATCTATTAGTGATGCGTTTCAGGCTGAGTATATTCCGTCAAGTGCTGCTGCTTTAGGTTCAATTACTTCTACTGGTTTGAATAGTGTAAGTAGCTGTGAATATTGGAATTTGAATAGAATAACCGGTAGTTCAAGCGTAAATGTTACATTATATTGGGATGTGAATAAAAACTGCACTGGCTCTAGCTTTTTTAGCGATCCTTCATCAGTTAAAGTGGCCCATTTTAATGGAACAACATGGAATGCTCATGGGGGCACAGCAACAGCAAGTACCACTACCACTGGCTCTGTTACCTGGAGCGGTGTATCTAACTTTAGTCCGTTTACCTTCGGTTCCACTGCGAATTTTAGTGTATTGCCTGTTCATTTTTCCAATGTAAAGGCTTCAGAGAAAACATCCGGAGTTCAGGTTGAATTTACCAATCTTACAGAGTCTGATGTGGATTATTATGAAGTGGAGCGTTCTTTGGATGGAAAGGCATTTATTACCACCAAGAAACTTTATCCTTCAAAAAATAATTATAGCAGCGCCGCTTATTCCTGGTTGGATGCAGCTGCGAAGGAAGGAAAAATCATTTATCGTATCAAGGCTGTGGAAACTACAGGAAAGACGATTTATAGCAACCTGGTGAATATTACTTTGGGTGCTAAGAATAGCAGTATGAGTGTGTATGCGAAAAGTGGCCAGGTGGCGCTGCAGATCAGTAACCTGCCAGCAGGGAAGTATCAATTACAGTTGCTTAGTGCTGCCGGCCAGATGCTGGGGGTTGAAAATATCAGCCATGGAGGCGGCTCCTTGAGTCAAACTACTACATTGAATAGTGCAAAGGCCGGTATTTATATTCTTAATCTCAGTGGGGCAGTGCGTATGCAACAGAAATTCCTGGTGCAATAAGAGTTGCTCATGGTTGCTTCATTCCTGTGAAGGAGCTTATGATAAATCAAAAAGCCATTAAGGAACTCCTTAATGGCTTTTTGATTTATAAGGGATGAGCACTATCTGAACCTATCCATGCTTTTGATTAGTTTCTGGTCTTTCCAGATGCCTCTTGCTGCCAGGATAAAGCATCCGAGGATAGCAAAATAAAAGATGCACCAGACGGCTATTGTTCCTGTAGTAAAATTCTGTAGCTCCATAAAATAAAGCGCCAGTAATATGATAGTCATGAAAATGCCTAAATAACTAAGGCGTAATTGCAGTTTACGGTTGTCGAAGAGGAAAATTGTAACGAAAGCAAGGGCTCCTGCAATAATTGTAAGGATTGTAAACCAAATTGAGGTTTGAGCATTCAGATCAATGTCGCCCTGAACAGCGTCCTTTGTCCAGTCGCCTCTATAAAAAGGAAAGCGAAAAGTCACAGCATCAAAAGCTGCTGCACAAAGCAGCCAAAGACTTTGGATTCGTTGGATCATATTTTCTTTAGTTAAAGCTTATTTAAGAAAGTTTGTAGTTTGTGGATAAGTTAATACCCACAAACCACAAGCTAAGTTATCCCAATTCGGGGTAGAGCGGGAACTGCTCCATGAAGCTATGCACATCTTTTGCCACGCTGCTTACAACGGCTGCGTCATCAATGTTCATCAGCACCTTGTCGATGAAATTAACCACAGTTTGCATGTGTTCTTCATTCATGCCCCTGGTAGTGATCGCAGGCACACCTACACGGATACCTGAAGTTACAAATGGGCTTTTATCATCAAAAGGCACGGCATTTTTGTTCAGGGTAATATGTGCCCTGTCCAGTGTTTCCTGCGCTTTTTTACCTGTAATGTTCTTATTTCTCAGATCGATCAGCATCAGGTGGTTGTCGGTACCATTACTAATGATATGGTAATCTTTTGCCACAAGAGCTTTTGCCATTGCCTGGGCATTGCTTTTTACCTGTTTGGCATATTGCGTATAATCTTCTGACAGCAACTCACCGAAAGCAACTGCTTTAGCTGCAATCACATGCTCAAGAGGGCCTCCCTGGATGCCGGGGAATACGGCCATATCCAGCAGGTTGCTCATCATGCGGATGTTGCCCTTAGGGTCTTTCAGGCCAAAAGGATTTTCAAAGTCCTTACCCATTAATATAATACCGCCGCGGGGGCCACGGAGTGTTTTATGCGTAGTAGATGTAACAAAATGACAATGGTCAAAAGGAGAGGCGAGCAACCCTTTGGCAATCAGACCGGCCGGGTGTGCAATATCGGCCATTACCAGGGCGCCTACTTCATCTGCAATTTGGCGGATGCGTTTGTAATCCCAGTCGCGGCTGTAAGCGGAGGCGCCGCAAATAATCATTTTCGGTCTTTCCCGGCGGGCAACTTCTTCCATTTGTTCATAATCAACCAGCCCGGTTTCTTTTTTCACTCCATAAAAATGAGGTTCATAAAGTTTTCCGCTGAAATTTACCGGAGAGCCGTGGGTCAGGTGACCGCCCATGCTAAGGTCAAGTCCCAAGATTTTATCTCCAGGCTGAAGAGTAGCTAACAGCACGGAGGCATTTGCCTGGGCGCCGCTGTGGGGTTGCACGTTGGCATATTGGCAGTTAAATACTTCTTTAATGCGGTCGATAGCTAACTGTTCAGTTTGGTCAACGATCTCGCAACCACCATAATACCGGCGGCCGGGGTAGCCTTCCGCATATTTATTGGTCATAACATTGCCCATGGCCTGCATTACCTGCAGCGAAGTAAAGTTTTCAGATGCAATAAGCTCGATGCCCTGACGTTGACGTTGAAGTTCTTTTTGGATGAGGTCGAAAACCAGTGAATCTCTTTGCATTGTAAAGTTTTAGCGTTTGCGGGTTCGCAAGTGTACACGTCGGAGCTAAAAAACTCGTGGGCCCGTGTGCCTGTGAACAAGCGAACTATTTTCAATTAAAGCGCAAAAATAAGCCTACACCCGATAGTATCAGCGGAGCAGGTTTGGGTTTGAGGGAAAATTTATATTTTCGTTCGCGTGTGAATAGTACACAACTGGTAAAAAGTAGCGTATGTTGTGTCAGACGTGCGGGTAAAAAACTGAAAACCAGCTAAAAACAACGGTTATCAATGGCTTGAATTTCGAAAATATTTTTTTACTACGACTTACAACTGCCAGCTCGCCACCAAAAAACCGGTTAATAATCATTAAATTGACAGAAGTTGCGCAAAAGCTATCAACTGCTTTTGCCGGACAATAAAAGAACTCATGAAAGCAATTATTCCTGTTGCCGGAGCCGGCACTAAATTAAGGCCTCATACATACACCCAGCCAAAGGCTTTGATACCAATGGCCGGAAAGACCATTCTAAGCATTATTGTAGACCAGTTAAGAGATGCAGGGATCAGTGAGTTTATTTTTATAGTGGGATACCTGGGAGATAAGATCCGAGATTATGTAAAAGCAAATTACCCTGACCTGCTGGTGCATTTTGTTTTTCAAAATGACCGCCAGGGAATTGGTCATGCTTTAAAACTTACAAAAGAAATTGTTGATGACGATGAAGTGATGGTTGTACTTGGTGATACCATCTGCGAGTATGATGTCAAAAAAGTCCTGGATAGTCCCGAATCAATGTTAGGCGTAAAAAAGGTGGATGACCCACGTGATTTTGGGGTTGCCGAAATAGATAGTGATGGTTTTGTGACTCATTTGGTGGAAAAGCCGCAGATACCTAAATCTAACATGGCTTTAGTGGGCATTTATAAAATAAAGGAGACTCCCCAACTATTTGAATGCCTGGACAAAAATATCAGCCAGGGCTTACGTTCGCATGGCGAATACAGTATTACAGATGCCCTGGATTGCATGATCCAAAATGGGAATCAGGTGAAAGTCTTTAAGGTAGACTCCTGGTTTGACTGTGGGAAGAAAGAAACCTTGCTGGATTCAAATGCCACCCTATTGAGAAAATTCGGTGATAATATTGAAAACCATTATTCTTTTGAAAATACAGTAATCATTCATCCTGTAAGTATTGGCAAAAACTGCGAAATAAAAAACTCCATTATTGGGCCGAATGTTACTGTCGGCGACAATACAACCATCGATTTTTCGATCATCAAACATTCTATCATCGGTTCATTTTCTAATCTGTTTGATATCGTTCTGGATTACTCTCTTATTGGTAGTGATACCAGTATACGAGGTGAGACCCGGACGTTGAATATTGGAGATAATACTAATATTGATCTGGGGTAATGTCCAAATACCCACACCTCACCCCAGTCCGCCTGAGGCGGAGAGGGCAGCGCTGCGTAGCCTTGGCTTTATATTTAAAAAGTTATATATAAAATGGATCAGGGTAATAAAGGAATGTTTGACCAGAGCACCCCTTTAGGGGCCGGGGGTGTGCATGGGGACGTGTTGGGAGGGGCGATTTGCTCCCTTTTTGGCATTACTTATCCTATCATACAGGCTGGTATGGTTTGGGCTAGCGGGTGGCGGTTGGCAAGTGCGGTTAGCAATGCAGGCGGATTAGGACTTATCGGTGGAGGGAGTATGTATCCTCAAGTTTTGCGAGAACACATTTTAAAGTGCAAGGCCGCTACCAACAGGCCATTTGGTGTCAATATACCGTTGCTGTATCCTGATTTGGAGCAGCATATCAATATCATCATTGAGGAAGGTGTTAAAATTGTTTTTACTTCTGCAGGGAATCCAAGAACGTGGACACAGCATTTACAACAGCATGGGATAACAGTGGTGCACGTGGTAAGCAGCAGCAAGTTTGCTCTTAAGGCCCAGGATGCTGGTTGCGATGCTGTTGTAGCGGAAGGTTTTGAAGCAGGCGGACACAATGGGCGAGAAGAAACAACCACTATGGTACTTGTGCCAGCAGTGGTTGATGCCGTTTCAATACCTGTAATAGCAGCTGGCGGTATCGCTACCGGGAGGCAAATGCTGGCCGCAATGGTATTAGGGGCAAGTGGGGTTCAAATGGGTAGTCGCTTTGTAGCTAGTGAGGAAGCCTCCTCGCACAAGAATTTTAAGAAAGCTGTCATTGCTGCAACTGAGGGCGATACTGTTTTGTCCATGAAGAGTTTGACCCCTGTGCGCCTGTTGAAAAATAAATTTTACGAAGAGGTGAGAGCGGCAGAGCAACTTGGTGTCTCTGCTGACGAGTTGAGGGGCATTCTAGGCAGGGGCCGTGCCAAAAAAGGTATGTTCGAAGGCGATCTCGAAAATGGTGAATTGGAGATTGGACAAGTGAGCGCTCTTCTGGATCAAGTTTTGCCAGCTCAGCAAATCGTAAAGGTTATTATGGAAGAATTCAAGCAAGAACTTCAAAAAATTTCAAAAAGTTTTAATTTTATCAAACAGTGAAGCGGAAACGCGAATAACTATCACCACACAAAGGTTATGCACATGAAAATGAAATTATTATTGAGCGGTTTTGCAATAGGTGCTTCTTTGTTTGCCAATGCTAATAATGGAAATGGTGAAGATAACACCCGGAAAAGCGACATGATGGGTTGTGTGTTCCATAATGAAACTAAAAAGCCATTGAAGGACGTATGCATAACAGCTTATATGGCCTCTAAGAAAGAACAGGTGATCACTACTAATGAAAATGGTGATTATTCATTTGAAGATCTGAAGCCTGGCGTATACAAATTTGTTTTTCAAAAAGACGGTTACAAAAAAGTTATAAAGGACAGGGTTTTCATTAAGACTGACGATGGTTTCCAAATGAATATTGAAATGTTTGAAACCGAAGACTTTAATTTCATGCCTGGTGCATTCAGTTTTCCAATGCCACAATAGTTCGGATGTTGGCTAATTGGGTTTCGGGTGCTGAGGTAGATACGAAATTGCCTAGAGCGTCTTTGGTTCAATGCTATTGCCAAATGGCGCTGCATAGATCACATCCCAATTCCTTTTATTGTGTCGCAAGACCGAAAGGCTCCTTGCATTCCATTCTTCTTTAAATTCTTTAGTTTCAAAAAAGGGCCATGACTCATAGAAGTCTTTCTTAAACAGGTCCCTGGTAGCAATAGTAATATGGGGATTAAACTGCCGGGTTTCTATCTTTAAACCATATTGTTCTTTGTCGGAAAAATACTGGTCAGCCTTATGTTTCAGCTTTTTTAATTCGGGATTCTGAGTAACTGCAATATATATGGTTCTTGGCTTAAATGCAGAAAAGTTATTCGTACCAATTTGAAATGGGGCCATCTCTTTTGCCAGTACTTCAACATCATTCAAAAGTTCTTCTTCCATATTTTCTTCCAGCCAAAAGGGGGGAATAATGGTGATGTGAGCAGGCGATTTCAATCCTACCTTACAATGATATTTTTCATGCATGTATTTTTTCCAGTGGAGTACCTTTTCATTTAATTCTTGAGGAAGGACAATGGCAATAAAGTACATGTTCATGAGAGAACGTTTAATTCAAAACAAATTGAAGTTAAGTTACAAAAGTTAGATTGCTTGGCATCTGTCAAAATTGTAAAGATGGCAAGATAGATAGCTGGCAGGATATTCCCCATATCAACTTGGTAAAATCTGCCTTTTTATTGAAATCTTATTGCTTTTACTGGTTGTATTTTTCTTACAATAAAAGATGGTATCAGTAATACCAGGTAAGAGACCAGCAGTGTGCCGGCACCGACTGCTATTACTTGCCACCATTCAATTTTTACAGTTGCAGTCTGCATATAATAAGCCTCTTCTTTCAATCGTACAAAACCGGTTTTCATTTGCAGCCAAAGCAGGCCCAGCGCAAAGGCTGTTCCTAACAGTACCCCAGAAAATGTAATAAGGGTAGAGTGCTGCAGGAATATTCTTTGCACCGTCCAATTACTAGCGCCAAGTGCCTTTAGTATTCCAATCATACGCAAACGTTCTAAAACCAGGATAATCAGGCAGGTGATCAGGTTAATAACAGCAATGATGATCATAATTGTGATCAATATTCCCTGGTTGGTGTTCTGTATTTGCAGCCAGTCGAAAATATTTGGGTAAATTTCTTTAACTGTTCTTGTCTCCCACAGAAGCGGGAAGTCGTCCTGATTGTAAATTTCATCACTTATCTTGCTCATTTGATTGTAATCCTTGAGGAAGATTTCATAGCCGCCTATTTCTGAAGGATTCCATCCGTTGAGGCGCTGGATCAGTTTAATGTCTCCAATGGCAAAGGTCTTGTCATATTCTTCTATACTGGTTTTATAAATCCCTGTAATTGTTAACCTGTCAGGACGCAGAGAGCCATCTGGTCTCACAAAATAAATAAGGACCCGATCGTTCACCTTTAATTTTAACTGGTTCGCAGTGTAGGAAGATATGACGATCTCCCGGCTGTAAGTACTATCATTAAATTGGATCCACCTTCCACTTTGCAGGAAGCCTGCAATATGTTTGAAATTATAGCTACTATCCAACCCTTTCATTAATACTCCTTCCATTTCATCTGCAGTTTTTAAAATTGCATATTTAGTGGCAAAAGGATGAATAGTTTGAATTTGAGGGTTGGTGCGAATTTTTGCTATTAGTGTATCGTTTTTTTCAATGGCTAGTTCTTCGGCAATATTTGCTTTCATGGGCTGGCGGTACTGTATGCGCAGATGTCCCCAGAAACTGAAGACCTTCTGGCTTACAGTTTCCTGGAAACCGTTGACAAATGAAAGGGTAATGATCATTACCGCTACGCTAATAACAGTGGCTGTTATCGAAAGGCGAATAATGAACCGTGAAAATGATTTCTGTTGGTTGAAGGCAATACGCCTGGCTATGAAAGATGAAATGTTCACGAGATAAAGGTAGGGTTTCTTCGTTTTTCGTTAAGATTTCACGACAGCTCCTTTCGTTATACCCTTAACATATCTTATTTTCATATAGAATATGAAAAAGATCGCCCTATATCTCCTGATCGCAACTTTTTGCAACAATTTGCTTGCCCAGGTAACCGGTCCTTTGGGGAAGAATATACATTCTGTAAAACTATATAAGCCGGGTGACCAAACTACTTTTCCTATTTTGATGCTGAATTCTTCTGATGTGCTGGAACTTCATTTTGATGATCTGGATGCGGGCGTAAAAAATTATTATTATTCTTTCCAATTGTGTAATGCCGATTGGACGCCAAGTATGCTAACTACTTTTGAATATACAAAAGGATTTCAAAATGTCCGCATCAGCAACTATCGTAATTCATCCCTATCCACCACAAGATATACGCATTACCAGGCAACTTTGCCCGATCGAAGCTCTTATCCCACACGTTCTGGCAATTATTTGCTGAAAGTATTTTTGAATGGCGATACAAGCAAGTTGGCTTTTACCCGGCGATTTGTGATTGTAGACAGAAAAACCTCTATCACGGCAGAGGTGCAAAGGCCTTTTAATCAAAAGTTGTTCAAAACTGATCAAAAACTTCAAATCGGAATCAAATTAGATGAACGCATTCAGTCTTTTAATCCTACTGACCTTAAAGTTGTTGTATTGCAAAATAAAAATTGGCTGACCTCACGTTTTTTTGACCGCCCTACTATTTACAGAGGCAATTATTTTGAGTATAGTGACGAAGAGGTTACATCAATGCCTGCCAGCAAAGAGTTTCGGTGGGTTGATCTGCGCAGTTTCCGGTTAAGGGGAGACAAGGTGCATGATATCAAAACAAAAAATGATTCTACTTTCATTACAGTAAAGCCTGATCCTTCACGAAAAGACCAGGTGTATATATATTACAATGATTTGAATGGCTCTTTTACATTGGAGGCCCTAGAAAACATCAACCCCTTCTGGCAAAGTGATTACGCTGAAGTGAAATTCTCTTTTTTTCCTCCAGGCAATAAGCCATATGAGGGAAAGGATTTGTATTTATTTGGCGAAATGACCAATTATGCATGGGACAATAGTGGAAAAATGGAGTTTAACAAGGAGAGGGGGGCGTATGAGAAGTCATTGCTTTTGAAACAGGGATATTACAACTATAATTATGCAGTGTTTCCTGCTGATAAAAAAGGGTATCCTGATTTTAGCGAAACAGAAGGCAATTACTATGAAACAGAAAACAGTTATATAATACTGGTTTATTACCGTCACTTTGGAGCAAGAGTTGATGAGTTGATAGGTTTCAATTTTGTGAGTTCTATACTCCACCGTCAATAATTATAGCGATTTGGGTTACTCCAAACTAATTATCCATATTCGATCCAGAAAAACTAAATGACAGTTATTTATAAGTGCATCAAGGGTAATGCCTGTTCCTCACCGAACAGGCATTTTTATTCCTCCAATTCTCCGTTTCATCCCTTCATTTCTCCGTTTCACTGAACATCTCATTTCCTCTGCCATATTCCTGCTGTTACTTGCATTTAAATCAAATTCAAAAAACTATTAACCCACAACCATGAAAAAGTTTGTATTCACTCTTGGCGTATTTGCGGTGGTTTCATCTATAGGCTGCCGCCAGGAATCATTTACTCAGCCTACCAAGCAATGTAATGGTATGGTAGCCGTAAATTCTCTTCATCCAATGAAAGATAGCCTGCAGGCTATCATCTCCAGGTATATTGCCAGAGGATTGCCCGGAGTGCAGGTGGCCGTTAAAAACGGAAATGGTTGGTATTTAACAAGCGGAGGTTATGCACGTACAGAATCAAAAGATACTATGCAGCCTTGTAGGGTAAGCTGGATTTTTAGCATTACAAAGACTTACACAGCATCTTTGGTGATGAAGCTGAAAGAGAAGGGAAAGATTAATTTGGACGCATCTATTAAAACTTATTTGCCTGAAGCAATAAGCTCCGATATTACAGGAAGTGATAAAATTACTGTTCGTAACCTGTTGAATCATGCATCAGGCCTGGTTGATTTTGCAGAGTTGCCCGAGTTTCTTACGTGGCAGTTCAGTGATCCATTGAATCAGCCTACTATGCAGCAGATCATTGCAATGCTAAAAGGCAAGGAACTGCTTTCTGAGCCAGGGGTAGATTATAAATACAGCAATACCAATTATTTGTTATTGACGTTGATACTGCAACAGGTTTCCGGCAATTCATATGAGCAATTATTAAAGACAGAGATCACCCAGCCATTGCGTTTACAACAAACCTTTTTTCATTTATCAGAAAAGCAAATCAATAATCTTGACTTTCCTGATTATTATTTTGACCGCGATGCCAGTGAACAACTGGAAAATATTACTCCCTGGAATAATGCTTTGGGTAATGCATGTGAAGGCTGGGGTGGGATTGCTGCAGCGCCTTCTGATGTCATAACCTTTTATGAGGCCCTGATGAATGGGAAAGTAGTAAATAATGCTTCTTTACAGGAAATGAAAACCTGGTTTCGAGGCCGTAGTTCGGAAGGCCCTGAATATGGCTTTGGGTTAGAGTATTACCAATATGCTGACGGGGGCTTACCGCAAATGGGCCATGAAGGTGACGGTATTGGGAATTCGACCATAGCATTGTATGTTCCTGGCAATAATACTTATGTATACATCAATGTGACAGCTGGTAGAAAGATTTTTGGACCTTACTTGTTTAAGATTACGGACTTTAAAAATGAGATTTGCAGATATGTAGCCAAATGGAAGTAACACGGTTCGGGTGTCAGTTTGTACGCTCCATAGGAAAGGATATACAGTTCATGTAAAAAAACGTATAAATAAGCGCAGGGTTGGTTAATTTCAATCAGCCCTGTTTTATAAATACGCAACCCCACGGACAAATGCACACTGCAAAAATCAAGATAAACGACTTATGGTTTCGATTTTTAGGAATACCATTTATTGCATTCATGTCTCATGTCATCTTTTTCAATGAACAGCATGGGCATGAAGAGCGCTTTTCATTTTGGGAAGTTTACCTGATAGCAGTTGCCGAAGCCCTGCTGCTATGGGAGGCCAACCGCCTGGTCATCATTTGGTTTCGCAATAAATTCCCAGAATTAAGGCAGTCGGGAAAACGGATATCTGGTCTATTGGCCGGATGTATTCTTGTTACAATTATTGTGCGTTATCTGAATATCTGGGTGTACGACCAAACCTTGTTCTGGGGCTATTTATTTCCGCCTGAAGGTTACTTATACAACATTTTTGTCGGGCTTCTTTACGTGGTAATTGTTGCAGCTATTTATGAAGGCATTTACTATTTTCAGAAATGGAAGCAATTGGTGTCTGAAACTGAAGCTCTGAAACGGGAAAATCTTCAAACACAACTAGAATCCCTGAAAGCTCAAATCAATCCACATTTTTTATTCAATAGCCTGAGTTCACTTGCTTCTCTAATTATAGAGGATCAGCAAAAGGCTGTGACATTTGTAAATGAACTGTCTTTTGTATATCGCTACTTATTGCAAACAAATGATAGAAACCTGACCACTTTGTCAAAAGAACTGGAATTTCTAAATCACTACTTTCATTTATTGAAGACGCGTTTTGGAAACAGTATAGAATTGACAATTAATGTTGATCTGAAATACGTTTCCTGCATGCTGCCTCCGTTAACATTACAGCTTTTGGTGGAAAATGCAGTTAAACATAATAGCATTCTCCCTGACCGGCCTTTGAATATTCATATTTATAATGATCAGGCAGAAAACCTGGTTGTTGTAAATAATCTTCAAAAGAAAAGTTCAATGGTAAGTTCTGATAAACTAGGCTTGCAGAATATTGTAAGCAAATACAAGCTGCTTCATGTAAAGAATGTGGTAATACTGCAAACCGAGGATGCATTCCAGGTAGTCATTCCCCTAATTAAAAACCAATTGTATGAAAGTGTTGATCGTTGAAGATGAAATTTTATTGGCTAAACAATTAAAAAGCTTATTACAGGAACTGGAACCGGAACTTGAAATCGATGGACAAACCAACAGCATTGATACAACCGTACAATGGTTGCAGCAGAACGAGGAGCCGGATCTAATCTTTATGGACATTGAGCTGGCGGATGGCCAGTGTTTTGATATTTTTAGCCAGGTGATCGTTAAATGCCCTGTCATTTTTACAACTGCTTACGACGAATACGCTCTCCGTGCCTTCAAGGTGAATAGTATAGATTACCTTCTAAAGCCTATCAACAGCCAGGAACTAAAGAAAGCTTTGCTTAAATGGCGGGATCTTTATATTGAAAGGAAACAACCTATTGTTTCTTTGGAAGCGTTGGTGAAACAATTGAAGGGTTCTGTTGGTTCTAACTACCGGGAAAGATTTTTAGTAAAACAAGGTCAAAAGCTGGTATCCATTAATACGACCGAGGTTGCTTATTTCTTTTCACGCCATGCCCTAAGCTTTTTGGTAACAAGGTCAAACCAAAAGTTTGTGATTGATTATACTTTGGATGAGGTGGAGCAAGTGATATCACCGAATCAATTTTTTCGTGCTAACCGGCAATTTATACTGGCGCATGATATGATTACTTCTGTACATAACTGGTTCAATGGAAAATTAAAGTTGGAGATCAGGCTTCCTCTTGAAGAAGATATTATTGTGAGCAGGGAAAAAGCTTCGATTTTTAAAGAATGGATGGGGGCGTGAACTGTGGGTTATCCTTTTTTTTAAATAATTTACTTTTTAAGCGCAGACTTTAAACTTGTTTCCCCTAATTTTGCACCCCGGCAGGTCTTACACGGCCAGCTCCTGCTAAATCCCCCAGGATCGGAAGGTAGCAAGGGTAAGCGGTTGTAGCGGTGCGATGTAAGTAGCCTGCCTTTTTTTATTTCCCCTATTTTCAGGTTAATAATCTTCTCTCTTCAATTTATTTCCGGGTTTCTTATTGCATTTTCTTTTTAACTTTCATATCTCATTTTTTAACTGATTTCGTTTTGAGCTCTTGCTCAAAAGCATTCTTAACCTAAAAAAATCCTTCGAGGACTTAAGTATGAAATTCTTCATTGATACAGCCAATCTTGCTCAAATTAAAGAAGCCAATGACTTAGGAATTCTGGATGGTGTAACTACAAATCCTTCGCTTATGGCTAAGGAAGGCATCACTGGGGAAGATGCCATAATTGAGCATTACAAGACAATCTGTGAAATGGTCGATGGTGACATCAGCGCCGAAGTTTTATCAACCGACTTTGATGAAATTGTTGAGGAAGGCAAAAAGCTGGCAGATATTCACCCAAACATTGTCGTGAAAGTACCCATGATCAAGGATGGGGTGAAAGCAATTAAATGGTTTACCGACAATGGTATCCGTACCAATTGTACGCTGGTATTTTCAGCCGGACAGGCCATATTAGCTGCTAAAGCCGGGGCAGCCTATGTATCTCCTTTCATTGGTCGCATTGACGACAGTGGCTGGGATGGTATGCTGTTGATTGAACAGCTTTCCCAGATTTTCTCTATACAGGGATTTAAAACGGAGATACTGGCCGCTTCAATCCGCAACCCCAATCACATTGTGCGAGCTGCTGAAGCCGGAGCCCATGTGTGTACCTGTCCACTAGATTCTATTTTAGGATTATTAAAGCATCCTTTAACTGATATTGGTTTGGCCAAGTTCCTGGAAGATGCCAAAAAAATGAACCAGGTAGTGGAGGATATTTCTTAAATGACGAATGGTTTAAATGACGAAATATATTTCGTCATTTAAACCATGTTTTTCTTTGCCTTTCTTGGCTTTCTAATCTCATCCAGAACTTCCTGACTTGTTTTCAGGGGCTCATTGAAGGGCCTTTTTCTGATATATATAATAACTTCTTTCCAAATTGCTGGGTTACTTCTTAGTGCTGCCTTTACAATAATGCTATCACACTTATAGGAGCTGTCAATAAACAGGTCGTTTCCCTTAAAATAGCCTGCATTAGCAGAAAAAATAATGGAACTGGAATCCAGTGGCTGCCAACGACCATCATCATACCTGCCGTCAACACTAATGTAATTGTAAAAACCCTTTTTCAGGCTATCGGTATAAAGATTAAAAGCAATGCTTTCAATTTTTTGGGCAAGTGAAAGCTGGTAAACCGCTGTAAAAATCAATAATAAATAAATCTTTCTCACTGGCTTACTTTTTACAAAGTTCTGTTTAAAGTCGTTAAAAAATTGTTTACTATAGTAACTGACTTTTTTGTAAATTATTAAGAGATTTTCAAATTGTGGCAACCCAAATCAAAAAATATCGTATTCTTTTACAGAAACCATAACCCACTATCAAAAATTTGGAAGATTTACATGCCATAATAAAGGGATGTACCGGGAATGATCATAAGCATCAAAAGATGCTCTATGAGCGATTCTATGGGTATGCACTTAAAATTGTATTCCGATATATTTACCACTATGATAAGGCTGTGGATGTTGTCAATGATGGTTTTGTAAAGCTGTTTCATAACTTTCACAAGTTTGAAAGCAGAGATGGTGCACAGACTGAAAAGCTGCTTATGGGGTGGCTCAAAAGGATCATGGTCAATACTGCAATTGACGAATTACGGAGACGACATATGCTACCGGAAATTGGTGACCTGCCAGATCATATATGGCAAATTGCTGATAATAATTTGGCTGCAGATCAAAAAGTATTGTACAAAGAATTGATTGAACATGTAAAAAAACTACCTCCATCTTACAGGGCGGTATTCAATATGTATGTGATTGATGGTTTTTCGCACCAGGAAATTGCAAATGCGCTGGGGATTTCAGTTGGAGCCTGTAAATCCAACCTTTCCAAAGCAAGGGCCCATTTGAAACAGTATTTAAAAAAAGATGAGGAGTCAACTGAGATATGCAATCTGTAAATAACGATATGGATGATTTGTTCCGCCAGGCTGCTGAAAACTACCCGCTTAATACCGATGGCTCTGATTGGGACAAAGTATTGGAAGGGCTAGAGCCTGGCAGGAGAAAAGCTGCGCCAGAAAGAGTGAGAGAACTCGAAAGATATTTCTGGATGGCAGCCATCTTTCTGGTCGTTATTTGCACCACTTTTATACAGAAAAATGAACCTATTCACCAACCTGATAGTTCATTCACGAATACAGATGCCAATACGAAGGTTGAAATGAGCAGCTCAAAAAAGGAACTAACCTCTGGGCAGGTTCCCCAAAAAAGTATTGTATTAAATCATGCAGAAAAGAACCTGGTGCATAATAAGAAACCCGATCAAGCTTTTATCCGAACCAAAAAAGCAAAGAGCCCGTTTTTAATACCGTCCAAAGAAAACGCGCAAGAGCAGCAAACAAAAGCTTATGTTCAGGATCCCAATAAGCATCCTGTTTTAGTAAACAGCGAAAGTATAACAAAGAACCTGGAGCAAATTACACCTTTAGATTCTATCCGGTTGCTGTCAAAGGATAAAATCACTGTTGAAACGGGTGACCTATCAAATAGTGAAAAGGAAAGGTTTGCGCAAAAAATATATACTGCTTTTATTGCTGGTCCTGATGTAACCACTGTAAAATCACAAAAGGTGAACAGCCCAGGCTATAGTGTTGGTCTGCTTGTTGGTTACCAGTTCAGTAAAAGTTTTTCATTAGAAACGGGAGTTTTATGGGGACATAAAGATTATTACTCAGAAGGTAAACATTTTAATAAAAGCGGCCTTGGTCTCCCTCAGCATGCAAAGATTCTGGATGTTAATGGCTATTGCGATATGTTTGAAATTCCGTTTAATGTGAAATTCAACTGGGTTAAAAAGAGCAATTACAACTTATTTGCAACGGCCGGCGCTTCATCCTACTTAATGAAAAAAGAAAAGTACGATTACTCATATGATTATTACGGAACACAATATAAATATTACAAGAAGTACAACAATGCATCCCGTGATTGGACATCTATACTCAACCTTAGTATCGGGTTCGAGAAAAAGATAGGCAATGCAGGTAGCTTTCGTTTAGAACCATATATGAAACTTCCGCTCAGAGGTGTGGGCATTGGTGATTTGCCAATGAGTAGCAATGGTGTTTTTATTGGATTTAGCCGCACTCTTCGTTAATCAATAATTTGAGCATTAGCATTACATCAATAGGGCAATCTTATTTGATCAGGAATTTTTATTTATAAATATCAAGACATGAATCGAAAATCAACATTGTTCTCCTTATTGACATTTGCTACCATTTTGATCACCAGTTGTTCAAAAGACAATGAACAAGATGAAGCGCAAAATCAAAATCCTTCAGGTGGTGGAAATGGGGGGAGCACATGCGATACCGTAAATATTAAATATGCAACCGGAGTGGTGCCAATACTACAGGCTAACTGTTATGTTTGTCATGGCAATGGATCTGCTGAAGGAAGCGTAACATTAGACAACTACAATGCATTAAAGACAAAGGCTAATAATGGAACTCTGCTTGGTGTGATTACACATGCAGCAGGGTATCCGCAAATGCCTAAGAATGGAGCAAAGCTGTCCGACTGCAATATCAATAAGATCCGATCATGGATCAATAACGGGGCACAAAACAATTGAGTCGGTTTACTGGTTATATATGAACGTTACCTAAGAAATAGCAACCTTTAATCAATGACCAAATGAAAAATCTTGCACTATTATTATTGTTATTCCTATACAATGAATCGGGAGCTCAGACTTTCCTCACCAGGAATGGTTTCATAGGCTTCTACTCCAAAACACCTTTAGAAGATATACGGGCAGAAAACAAGCAGACCTATGGGATGATCGATGCAACCAAAAAGAATATTGCATTTACGCTACTGGTTAAGGGATTTACATTTCAAAAACAATTGATGCAGACACATTTTAATGAAAATTATGCTGAAAGTGACCGTTATCCAAAGGCAAACTTTGTGGGTACCTACAGTGGTGATGTGGATGTTAGTAAGAATGGAATTTATCCTGTGGTAGTAAAGGGACAGTTAACGTTCCATGGTGTAACTAAGGATCTTGAAGTTCCTGCCAGTATTGAAGTACAGGATGAAGCTTTAATAGGTAAATCAGAATTTAAGCTCATACCTGCTGATTTCGATATAGAAATCCCTTCAATTGTACGGGAAAAAATTGCACAGCAAATGGATGTTCGTGTGAATGTCAAATGCAACAAAATAAAATGATCAACATGACGAAAAATATTATTACCTGTCTTATCCTATTAATTAATAGCGTTGCATTTTCCCAGGATACAACCTTGTTGAAACAGTTGGAAGATTCCATGCCACAGCAATTGCATCAGGATGTTTCCGCGGGTACTTTTAAGGCGACTCAAATAATTAATACACCAACAGTGGAATCACCTGGAAAGAACGGCTTGCAGTTTTTGATCATGCACCGTTTTGGACGGATCAATGAGGGTGCTTATGCTCTCTGGGGCCTGGATAATGCCACCATCAGATTTGGGCTTGATTATGGCATATCAAATCGATTTTCAATTGGTGTAGGAAGAAGTTCTCTGGATAAGACCTATGATGGTTCTTTCAAGTGGAAGATGCTGCAACAAACCAAAGGAAGAATGCCTTTAACAGCTAGTCTATATGGATTGATGACGTATACAACATTGAAGTATGATGATAAACCTTACTTGACTTCAAAACACCGTATTGCATACGTGACTCAATTGCTTATGGCCCGTAAATTCAGTTCGCGGCTTTCATTTCAATTGAGTCCTTCCTGGATACACTTCAACCTTGTGCCTACACCAGAGGATCAGAATGATCTATTTGCATTGGGTATTGGCGGCAGGATGAAGATTACAAAACGCACCAGTTTCAATGCTGAATACAATTATCTGCCCACAGGCCAGATCAGTAGTACAATAGTTCACCATTCCGTATCATTTGGTTTTGATATCGAAACAGGTGGGCATGTATTCCAGTTGGTCTTTACAAATTCAGAAGGAATGATCGGGCCCTATTATTTAGCGAAGACGTCTGGTTCCTGGGGTGATGGTGATATCTTTTTTGGTTTCAACATTTCCCGTGCTTTTAGTTTTAAAAAAAGATAGTGGGAATAAATGCCGGGAAATTAAGATCAGGCTTTCTAGCCTGATCTTTTTTTTCATTTAAACTCCCTATTAGCTATTCTGATAGTTGATCATCCAGTTGATGCCGAATTTATCAGTAAAGCTGCCAAAATACGCGCCCCAAAACATATCTTGTAGTGGCATGGAAATGTTACCTCCTTCAGATAGTTCTTCAAAAATGCGCTTTGCTTCTTCTCTGGACTCAGGCTCAATGTTTATATGCATATTGTTGCCGTATATTGATGTAAAGCCCATTTCTTTTGGGGCATCAGTTCCCATAAGAATATGATTGCCTATTATGGGCAATTCAATGTGTAGCACCATGTTCTTTACATTTTCTGCTATAGGTGGCTGACTTGGATCTGCTGGTAATTCACCAAATCGTTGAATGCCTTTACCACAAAATTCAGTTTGGAAAACAGATCTATAGAATAAAAATGCTTGTTCCGTATTACCTGGAAAGTTCAGGTAGGTACTAACCCTGGGTGAGTGATTGGGTTTAAGTTCGCTTCTTAGTTTAAATTGAGCTTCAATATACTGGTCAAGGTTTTCAAGAGCCATTGTGAAACCTTCTTTAAAGCCCATTTCAATTATTTTTTCAAGATCGGCAAGTTCATCATATTTTATGGTAATATCCACCGTTGTGCTGTCCTCACTTTCATTAAAACTGTTTGTCCAGAATGAGCGAGGGAAGTCTTGATTGATATTCCCTTTTTCATCACAGAATGCGTCCAATGCAGAAAAACTTTCCAGGGGGCGTATCTCTTTGTAGTCGGCCCTGCACCAATGAACATCACCTTCTGGGCCAACCATTGCATATAACCAATAACCACCTTCTTTAAAATTCAGTGATTTAGTCTTGGTTTGGTAAGGTTTTGGTGCCCACCAAAGGTCAAGTAATTCAGGTTTTGTCCAGGCATCCCAAACAAGCCCAAGTTGTGCTGCAAACTCTCTTTTTACATGGATGGTCTTATTCTTCTTGTCTACTGAAAAATCAAAAAGCAAAATCTGGTTCATTTTTTATGGTTTTTGGTTGTTGATAATAAATGATCTAGCTGGTCAAACCGGTTTTCCCAAATTTTCCTGAACTGATCAAGCCATTTGTCAATTGCCTTCATTTTGTTCACTTGCAGTTGATAATAAATTTCTCTTCCCTGTTGTTCTTGTTTCACAAGTTCACATTCTGTTAAAATGCGTAAATGTTTCGACACTGCCTGTCGTGTAATATCAAAGTGCTCTGCAATAGCGTTTGGTGTCATTGCCTGCAACGCTATCAACCCAATTATGGCCCGTCTGGTAGGGTCAGCTATGGCTTGAAAAACATCTCTTCTCATTTTGGAATTATTTTGAGAAACCAATTGGTTGCAAATATAGTATATGCAACCAATTGGTTTCTCAAATAGCAGGAATTTTTTTGCACCCGCTCAATTTTGAGCACATGGCAATTGTAAAATGTGTTCACCCCCCAAGCTCATGTTCAGATTTTTTTTGCTGGGAAATTCTCAACCCTTAATTTTGCGCCACAATTATGACAATTTTCGCACATACACATCATGCTCATACTTGCCTCCAGGGGTAAGCCATTGATGTTTTGTGCGTACAAATAATTGAGGCTTACCCACGGGTAAGCCTTTTTTGTTTAAGAACTGAACCAAAAAGTAAATCAAAAACCTTCAAGCAATGGTCCTGAAACTCGCAATTCAAAAGTCTGGTAGGCTGCACGAGGATTCAATGAAGCTGCTCAATGATTGCGGCATCGGTATTAAAAACGGCCACAATCAATTAAAGAGTGTTGCCGATAACTTTCCTATTGAAGCCTATTTTTTACGAGATGACGATATTCCCCAATATGTTGAAGATGGAGTGGCCCATATCGGTATTGTTGGAGAGAATGTACTGTATGAAAAGAACAAATCTGTTGATATTGTTGAGAAGCTAGGGTTTGGCAAATGCCGTTTATCCATTGCTGTAAAGAAAACAGATGAATATGGTGATGCCCGGTTCTTAGAAGGGAAGAAGATTGCAACAAGCTATCCTTTCCTTACCCAGGACTTTTTGAATAAAAATGGTGTAAATGCGGAGATCCATGAGATCAGCGGCTCGGTAGAGTTGGCTCCAGGCATTGGCCTGGCTGATGTGGTTTGTGACCTGGTTAGCAGCGGGTCTACTTTGTTTATGAATGGCCTGAAGGAAGTGGAACCTATTTTGCAAAGCGAGGCAGTAATGGTCAGAACAAAAGAGCTTACCGAAGAACAACAATCAGTCCTGAACCAATTGTTGTTCCGCATCCGTTCTGTGCGTAAAGCAAAAAGGAATAAGTACGTGTTGATGAATGCCCCCAACGAATCTCTACCTCAGATTATCAAACTGTTACCTGGCATGCGCAGTCCGTCAGTGCTTCCTCTGGCTGAAACCGGATGGAGCTCTGTACACAGCGTTTTGAGTGAAGATGAGTTTTGGGATAAGATAGAGCAACTTAAAGCCGCTGGTGCCGAAGGCATACTGGTGGTCCCGATTGAAAAAATGATCGTATAAATCCTGTTCGGGAATTATAATAATTTGACATTTCACCATTCATCAATATGCAGTTATTCAATAATCCTTCTAAACAAGATTGGAACGGCCTTTTACAAAGACCCTATAATGATAATACAGCTGTTTTGCAGTCAGTTCAATCTATTTTGTCCGAGGTAAAGCAGAACGGCGATGCCGCTTTAAGGAGCCTGGCATTAAAGTTTGATGGTGCAGAGCTGAAAGAGTTACAAGTGAGTGCATCAGAGATCGAAGAGGCCGAAGTTCTGTTAACCACAGAATTGAAACAGGCTATTCAACAGGCAAAAGAAAATATTTTCACTTTCCATTCTTTTCAAATGCATAAGCCACGCTCTGTTGAAACGATGCAGGGCATAGAATGCTGGAGAAAAAGTGTTGGTATAGAAAAGGTCGGTTTATACATTCCTGGTGGCACTGCGCCTTTGTTTTCAACTATCCTGATGTTGGGCATTCCCGCATCTATCGCAGGTTGTAAAGAAGTAGTATTATGTTCACCTTGCAACAAAGAAGGTAAGCTGCATCCAGCCATACTATTTACAGCTAACCTGGTGGGCATTAAAAAGATCTTCAAAGTAGGAGGGGCCCAGGCTATTGCAGCTATGGCCTATGGTACAGAAAGTATCCCTGCCGTGTATAAGATCTTTGGGCCCGGCAATCAATATGTTACAGCGGCCAAACAATTGATTCAGGTAAGTGGGGTAGCTATCGATATGCCTGCTGGCCCTAGTGAAGTTTGTGTCCTTGCAGATGAAACGGCCAACCCGGCTTTTATAGCGTCCGATTTATTATCACAGGCGGAGCATGGCGTAGACAGCCAAGTGTTGTTGGTGAGTACATCAGAGCCCATGGTACAAAAAGTGCTGCAGGAAGTGAAAAAGCAGCTGGAGCAATTGCCCAGGAAAGATCTTGCTCAAAAAGCACTGAATAATAGTAAGGCTATTGTGGTAAATACAATGGATGATGCCATCGAAATGGTGAATGAATATGCTGCAGAACACCTGATCGTATGTTGCAGGGATGCAGAGGTAATTGCTGAAAAGATTTCGAATGCTGGTTCTGTTTTCATTGGAAATTATTCGCCCGAAAGTGTAGGGGACTATGCCAGTGGAACTAATCATACTTTACCAACGAATGCCTTTGCCCGTGCTTATAGCGGTGTTAGCGTAGATAGCTTTGTTAAAAAAATCACTTTCCAGAAGCTTTCTAAAGATGGTCTGAAAAACATTGCACAGACAGTGATTGAAATGGCTGAAGCAGAAGGCCTGAAGGCTCATGCTAATGCAGTGAGGGTAAGGATATCTGAACCTTGATTGGAGGAAATTTGATAGATTATTTTGGAGTAAAAAGCTTTGTAAATAGGTAAATCAAAGGCAGTTATTCCAATCATGGTTATTATAACAGTAAACAAATATTTCAGGATAAATCCTGTTCATCTTTATAAAATCCAGCAAATCTGTGGTTACTTTCAACCTTGACAATCTCGTCAGAGAAAATATAAAAGCATTAACACCTTATTCTTCCGCCCGGGATGAATTTAAAGGTGAGGCAAGAATATTTTTAGATGCCAATGAAAACAGCTTTGGCTCTCCACTTACTAAATGGTACAATCGCTACCCGGATCCTTTACAATGGGAGTTGAAAAAGAAGATCGCTTCTATCAAATCTGTAAAGCCCGAAAATATACTTTTGGGTAATGGTAGTGATGAATGCATTGATCTGCTCATCCGTGCTTTTTGCGAGCCGCAATTGGATAATATTGTTATTTGTCCGCCAACATACGGCATGTATGAAGTGTATGCAAACATCAATAATGTGCCCTTAAAAAGGGTGCCCCTGACACCAAATTACCAATTAGACCTTGAAGCATTATCCGAATCGGTGGATGAACGCACCAAGCTTATCTTCCTTTGCTCTCCCAACAACCCTACCGCTAATAGCCTTTTACGTGAGGATGTGGAGATGATTCTGAATAACTTCGATGGTTTAGTTGTCATCGATGAAGCTTACATCAACTTTAGCAGGCAGCGCTCCTTTATTCCCGACTTGCAGGACTATCCCAACCTGGTGATCATGCAAACGTTTTCAAAAGCCTGGGGATTAGCTGCGCTGCGCTTGGGAATGACCATTGCTTCACCTGAAATCATAGACATCCTGAATAAAATAAAGCCGCCTTATAACATCAACCAGGCAACCCAGGAATTAGCGATGAAGGCGTTGGACAACCTGGATGACGTGAATGCAATGATCAAGGAAATCGTTGCCGAGCGAGAACTATTGACAAAAGAATTGCAAGAGCTTTCATTGGTTGAGAAAGTATATCCATCTGATGCCAATTTTGTGCTGGCAAAAGTTTCTGACGCTTTATCTATATATAACTTTTTAAAAGATCATGGAATTATTGTTCGTAACCGAAGCAATGTGATCCTGTGCGAGGGGTGTCTACGCATCACTATTGGTACTCCTCCTGAAAACAAAGAACTACTTGCAAAGCTGAAACAATATTCAGACGGCGTTGCTTAATACGGAATAAAAATAAAAAGAGCCTGGTTAAAACAGGCTCTATCTTAATTCGTTATTCTACATTCGAATCATTCGTCTTTCCTCTTACAGGTCTTTCCTATTAAATGATCTTACCGCCAGCAGCAATGGTGTGATCATCCAGAGCAGCATGATACCTATGGTGTACAATGCTCCTGTGCCACTACCAAAGAAATCTTTGTACATAGCTCCTGTATATCCCATAAGGGCACTAATATCCATCTTCAGCATGATAAAGATCCTTCCCAAGTCAACAGGATTTAAAGATGAAAGTAACAATGTTAGCTTCTCCAGCGGATAATCACTGAATGTAAATAGCACAAGCAATACCAGTCCGTCATATATGAGGGCAAAATAAAACCACAACATCAATGCAGCGCCAATACCGCGGGCTTTATCCCGGGATTGTACGGAAGTAAAGAAAGCAAGGGATGTAAAAATAAAGGTGAGCAGGCAACCCGTTAAAACTAAGGATATCCCTGTGCTATTAAAATAGAATAGTACAACAGGAATACCTACACCAATCAGGAAAGAAGAAGATAGTGAAAGGGCGGTTCCTAAATATTCACTTAACAGGATCTTAGTCCGGCTTACCGGCTGTGAAAGCATAAGTTCTATGAACTCATAGGAATTATAATAGTGAATAGTAGAAAACACCATGCTGATCAGGGGGACAACAATCAGTACAATATTCAACAGGCTCAAAACAGCTTTCCCACTGTTATCTTCCATTTGGAACAATGAGAAGGAAACGGCCATAAGGAACAATGTATACGCAATGATTACTTTACTCCTCACGATATCATACAAAACATATTTAGATAGCTTTAGCATAGTCGGCCTCCCTGTTTTCGGTCATAGGAATAGTGGCTGTTCCATCTTTAAGGTAGCGTTTCATTACCTGGGCAATGGCTTTCTCCAGCCTCGTTTCTCCGGTTTGCTGCTTGATGTTTTCAACTGTTTGATACAGGTGAAGCTTTCCATCCTGCAGGTACATCACATCTGTAGTCAGTTCATCCAGGTCACTCAACACATGGCTCGTTATCAGGATTAGCTTACCCTTCTTCTTTTCCTTTATAATTTTATCTTTTAGGATTTCACTTGCCAGCGGATCCAAACCTGCTGTAGGTTCGTCAAGAATCAATACATCCGGATTGAATAAAAATGCAAGCACAGCACTCACTTTTTGCCTGGTGCCACCTGACAAGCTACGCATGTTTTTGTCCTGCATTTCATCCATCTTGAAATCAAAAAACAGCTCATCATCCAAGGTGCCGTCTTTATGGTTCCTGATATTTTTGACCATTTCTATAACCTGTCCAATCTTCATGTTGTCCGGGTAACGGCCAATTTGCGGCATGTATCCAATATTATCTCTATAGGCCACCTGCTTGTCAATCGACTTGCCAGCAAACAAAATGCTGCCTGCATCTGGTTTCACAATGCCAAGAATGGATTTGATCAGCGTTGTTTTGCCAGAGCCGTTAGGTCCTATCAATGACACCACCTGTCCTCTACTGAAGGATGCGCTAACATCATTCAGTGCATGCAGCTTTTTAAATTTTTTATGTAGGTTTTTTATAGTGATCATCGTTTCATTTTTTTTCTTTCAATTTCAATCCTTTCATCAGCGGTTGGTCATCGCGTAAGTTTTCAGGTGTAAGGCTGGGAATAGCACGTTCTGCTTTGTCAAGCAATGAAACCATAAAGCTGCGCAAAAGCATCAATGTATTTGGGCTGTTTTCTACAATGGTGGAATACATGCTGACCGGGTGGTAAGCCACATCTCCAAAGCCATCCTTATTCAAATCATAGCCTTCGTATTTGTCCCAATAATTGTTATTAAAAGTATTCAACACCAGTGTGCCATTTGTCCCAACATCAAAGGTGTTTGACAAGAAATTGTTATGAAAGAATGTGTTATCCATGCAACTTGCCTGCACCTTTGCTGCCCACCCATTAGCTTTAAAAACATTGTTGGTTACATTGATCCGGTTAGTGCCTTCCATATAGATGCCGACAGTGTTCTGGTAAAAGGTATTGCTATCAATTTTGCTATCGTTGATTTCTTTGAGCAATAAGCCATAAGCCGCTGCGCCCCAGTTGCTGTCAAAATGATTGAGCAGCATGTGCACTTGCTTTGAATACATCACTGCCACGCCAGCGCCATTATTTTTGAAAGTGTTTTCTACATACCAATTATCATTCGAGAACATAAAGTGTAAACCATACCGTATGTTGCCTTCGCTAAAATTTTTCTGGATGAGTGATTGTGTAACAAACTCAAAGTAGATGCCATCGCGATGGCCATGAATTTCATTGTTTTCAATTAAAGCATTGTTACATTTCCACAGGTGAATCCCATTTCCGGTAGTTTGTTCAGATTTGGTAAGACCATTGAAATAATTGCTTCGAATAGTAAAATGATGGCTATTGGCTATATGTACGCCAAAGTATGCATTTGTTACCCGGTTGTTTTCAAAAATGATATTGCTTGCGTCTATTATTTTCACTGAAGCAAAATCGTTCATGGCAGAATAGCCAGAGTTCGTAAAATGAAAACCTTTTATAGTTATATCTTTCCCACTGACAGTAAAGATCTCGTATTTGTCGGCTCCATGTAGCAAGGGGTAGTTTTCACCAATTAGATAAATGGATTTGATGATGACGATATTATTGATATAATAGGTTCCTTTTTTAACAAGAATAGTATCCCTGTCCTGAGCGGCAGCAACAGCCTCCCGGATTGTTGAGTAGGTCTGTCCCTTTCCCACAACCAGTGTGCGGCATAACCCTGGCAACGCCATTAAAACACATGCTATCAGGAAAAGATTTTTCATTATTGAACTTGATTGTATAACGATTGCCAGTTCATTACATGGCCGTTTACTGTTTTCTGCAATTCCGCTGCAGCCTTTTCATTACTTAGTGCTGCGGCATTGCTATTCATTGGACTGTGAATTTGATCACTAACTACATAGGTTGCACTTTCCGCTTTGATAAAATCATTTTCTTTCTGATAATTGATCACCAGGTTTTGTGCAATATCCTCCTGTTTTACTTCCCCCTTTTTCAAAGCGCTGATCAGGCAATGCATATCGTCAAACTTCAATATTTTGCCCTTCTTTGTAATAATCTCTGCCCCAAATTGTGGCGACATGATGGTCATCTTACAGAAATGACAGCCGTCTTTACCATAATTAAAGGGTTCCGGACCTGTCTTGCAGGATGTGAAAATTGTAGCTATAACAATTGACGTCACTGCTAAATGGTTGTATTTTTTGTTCGATTGGTTTGGGTTTTTCTGATTTCTTCTATTGCGCATAGTATCAAATATCCATGCTCCAATAAATAAAGCTCCTGCTGCTACAATGATCCATCCGCCATTTGCTGGATACGAGAAGGCATCAAAGTTCAACAGCTTTTTATGTCCAATTAATGGTGGTTGATAGGATAATCCGGGCACTTGAATAGCAGCTGTAGGATCCAGGTTGTGGCCATAGTCGTAACCCCATTGGTAAAAGTCGTACATGGCAGTAACGCCTCCAGCTATTAAAAGAAATATAAATGCTAGCAATAGATTTCGATTGCCAATAAGGGCTACTAAAAGACCTAGCACCACAAAAGCACCAACTACATAAACCAGGTAAGTAAACTCCGGAAACATTTCTGCCTTAATGTGCTTCATCCCGATATAGTGGTTCAGGCCATTGATGATATCCACCTGTCCTGTTATCTTATTCAGCCAGATTTGCATACTGAGACCTTCCGGATATTGAGGTGCAACGAGGTCTATGTTCCAAATGGGAAAGAAGATGGTGGCAATTAATGCCAGGGAGGCAATTACAACAAGAATTCTAGCTATTCGACTCATCTTTTTCATAACCTTTCTTTTAAAGCTTCCAGGGAGTAGTGAGCCCTGGAAGCTGTATGATGAAAATGACAACAATAAATCTTATCTACTGTGGTTGCAAAACCCCATCAATCACATGAATGATACCATTCGATGCAGGTATGCTCGCAATGATAGTTGCTGTTCCATTCACAATCAATTTTCCATCCTTCTTGCTGATGGTAATATTCTTGCTGTTCGCTTGGTTGATTACTTGTCCGTCCTGCAACATCTCAGGTTTAAACACACCCACGGAAACATGATATTGAAGGATATCCTGAAGTTCGGACTTTTTATCATCTTTCATCAACGCATTCAGCGTTTCCTTGGGTAATTTCTCAAAGGCTGCATTGGTAGGAGCAAACACTGTGAATGGACCTGCATTTGAAAGAACATCTACCAATTCTGCTTGTTTCACTGCTGCAACTAGCGTACTGTGGTCTTTGGATGAAGCAGCAACTTTTACAATATCTTTTTGCGATTCGTCATCCTGTACAGCAGATTGTCCGCCAACAGATTCTGTATTTTCTGTTGATGATTGTGCCTCATTGGTTGAAGCATTACAAGCAAAGGCAAATAAAGCGATTATTAATATTGATAAGCAATTGATGATCTTTTTCATATAATGCAATCAATTTTATTTAGTTTTAGTATAGAACAGAGCAGCCTTATAAGGCTGCTCTGCTTTTTTTTATTTAGATGATTTTGGGGTCGTTGCTGGCGTACTGGTTGCAGTAGCAGCTGGCAGGTTGGTACCTGTGCTATATGTAAGTGCAACATTACTACCGGCAGGTGATATGCGGATGTATCCTTGCATTTCCTGGTGCAATGCAGAACAGAAGTCGGTGCAATAGAACGGGAATACACCAATTCTGTCGGGCTGCCATTTCAGCGTTTGTGTTTCACCAGGCATAATCAGGATCTCTGAATTATTAGCGCCTTTGATAGCGAAACCATGCGGTACATCCCAATCCTGTTCAACGTTGGTTACATGGAAGTAAACTACATCCCCGAGTTTAACACCTTCGATATTATCAGGAGTCAGGTGTGAACGAACGGCTGTCATAGAAACATGCACTTCATTGCCTTTGCGTTCTACTTTTGTTTGATTGTCTCCTTTTGCTGCATACGGATGCTGGTTTTCTTCTATTTTATAGATCTTCTTACTATTATTCATAATAAGTGAAGCTGGAATAGATTCTGCATAGTGCGGCTCACCAACAGTTGGGAAATCCAGCAATAGCTTCATCTTTTCGCCACTGATGTCATACAATTGCGCACTTTGTGTCAACTCAGGACCTGTGGGCAGGTAACGGTCTTTAGTGATCTTATTGTAAGCAATCACATATTTACCCCACGGCTTTTTAGTGGGGCCGCCAGGAATCGACAGGTGGCCAACTGAGTAATAAGTAGGTACGCGGTCCAACACTTTAAGGCTCTTAATGTCCCATTTAACGATTTCTGAAGAAACAAAGAAAGATGTATATGCATTGCCTTTTCCATCAAACTCCGTATGCAAAGGTCCGAGACCAGGCTTTTGTACCTCGCCATGCAGAACAGCATCATATTTCAGTACTGGGATACCGTCGTAGCTGCCATCGAAATTTTTGCTGGCAATTGCTTGTTGAATCTTAGCAAATGAAAATACAGGAATAGTAGCTGCTAATTTTCCCGAACCAACAATGTATTCGCCTGTTGGATCAACATCGGTTCCGTGTGGGCTCTTGGGACAAGGCATCATATATACCATGTCAGGACAGTCTTTTGGATCCAAAGTGAGCACTTCATTGATCATTGTAGAAGTGGCAGTATGGGTCTTTTCATCCAATACATTATGAGCATATTTCACAGGTACTTTCTTGCCTTTACCTGCGCGTGCATATTCCTGGGCCTTTTTCCAATTCACGGCCATGATAAAGTCTTTGTCTTTAGCTGACGCATTTACTTCCAGGAGCGTATTTGCTTTTTCAGAATTATAGCAGCTAAAGAAGAACCAGTCTTTAGAGGGCCCCTTACCGGCACGCGCCAGGTCAAAGTTGACACCAGGTAAGAGCAACTGGAAGTCGATAGACATGTGGCCAGTAGCCTGGTCAACAGCTATAAAAGAAATCGTGCCCTTGAAGTTGTCCTTATAGGTGTTGATGGGTACATCAGTATTACTATTGTCCAACGGGATTGAGAAACGGGTGCCTGCTACAACATACTCTGTGTTTTCTGTAATAAAAGGAGAGGAGTGGTTACCGGCACTATTAGGAATTTCAATGATTTCCTCTGTGCGGAAAGTGCTCAGACTTACCCGGCCAATCCGTGGGGTATTATTTGCATTACCAAAAGCCCAACGGCCGTCATGCTCGCCATTAGTAGTTGAAAGAGCAATGTGGTGAAGGTCGTCCCAGGGCACAAAGCCATGAGATGTGTTCAACATGGGTTTTGATTCTTCGCTAAAGCCATATCCGTTTTCCGGATGTTGCGAAAAAACAGGAATAATACGAAACATGCGCCCGGATGGAATTCCATAAACGCTCATTTGGCCATTAAAGCCGCCAGAAACGATATTATAAAATTCATCGTGTTTACCCGGGGCAACATAAACTTTTGAGGCTGCATCGTTAGTTGAAGCACTGCCTGCAGAACTGGAATTACAGCTCTGTAACCCACTTGTTAAGGCAGCTACAGATGCTGTCAGGATGAAGAGTTTTGAGGAGTTGACTTTCATAAAATTTATATGTTGTTGAAAATGAAGAGATTATTTTACGCCATCGTTACTGCGCATAAATTCAATGATGTGACGGGCCTCATCTTGTGTTACGTTCTGGTTTGGCATCCTTACCAGGCATATTTCAAGGAGTTTTTGCGCTTCACCATCAGTATTTAGCATTTCATCCGGATGCGTAATCATATTCAAGATCCAGCCGGCTTGGCGTCTTTGGGTAACACCTTTCCAACCTGGGCCCACCAATTTCTCATCGGTTAGCTTGTGGCATGATTGACATTTCATTTCATAAAGACCTTTCCCTGTTGTTACCCATTCCTGATTTAATGGGGTGCTTAGTTGAACTTCTGGCATGGACAATGCAGCAGTTGCTGCTTCGGCTGTTTTTGTTGCAGGTTCCTGGCTAGTTTCCGGTTCCTGGGCCTTGTTTTCTGAACAAGAAAACATCGATAATGACCCTGCAAATAGAAGAGCTGTGGTTACAATTTTGATCTTTCTCATTTGTTTTTCTTAGTGTCTGTTTACAATTAATAATTGGTCTATTGCTGCTGGCAGATGGTTGATATATCTACGAGCAACAATTCATTCTGCTGGTTTTCAATCCCTTATTAGCTCTTCGATGAACAAAGCATATACTATGTTTTCGACACTTTTTAGGTTACTTAAGTTTCACTGGCGGACGCCCTAGGAGTTAAAAGAGATATTTATGTCTCTTATGTGGCTCAAAAGTATCTGGGGTGATTAATGCTACTTGTGAGCATCATCAAAGAGCAAAATGATCTTTATCAGGTTTTTAGGGAGGTGGACATATTTATTTTTGAAAAATATTTTTGGCTAAGTATATCTTTTATAGATTTTGTTGAGCCTAAGGCAGGCAAATGGACAATGATTAGAGAGATTATCTGGTTTAAGTTAATGCTATTGTGTTATGACTTAAAAATGTCATTTGTTCAGCGGCCTGTTAGATTCGTGATCGATTCTCTTGCTTGTTGAAAAATGACCTTTAAAACTTAGAATTATGATCTTTTCCAAATCATTTGGGTACGCCTTGCGCAGCATTTTATATATAGCGCTGCTGCAAGATGAAGACAGGAAAATTCAGGCAGATGAAGTAGCTGAGAAATTGGCAATGCCTAGGCATTTTGAAGGGAAGATTTTGAAGCGGTTAGTGAAGGAAAATTTGCTGATTTCTGCAAAAGGACCTCATGGAGGATTTTCCTTGCACCCTCAAACTTTGTCCACTTCAATTTTTAGAGTTGTTGAAATTACCGATGGATTGACTTCTTTTAATAATTGTGTATTAAGGTTAAGAGAATGTAACTCTGAGAAGCCATGCCCGCTTCACGACAAGATGGTAGAAATTAAAATGGCAATGAAGGATGTACTGGAAAAAACTTTGATTTCTGATTTGCTTACTGAAGACAAAGAAGAATTCATAAAAAGCATTTGCACCCTTGATGTAGAGGATTTGCTGCAAAAGAAGGCTGAGATTTCACAATAATAAATCAGACTTCAAATATTTCAATCTGAATATTTGTTGTTATTGAAGTTATATAAACACGATTGCTGTCATTTATGAATTAAAGAGGGCATTATCGTCCTTTTGAATTATGAACGAAACACCACTAAAACGATATCACATGACCGTTTCAGATATTGTGCGGAAGGACTATCGCACTGCTGAGGTATTCAATAAATATGGAATTAATTTTTGCTGCGGCGGAAACTTGCCGCTGCAGCAAGCTTGCCAATTACACAACGTTAATGTTGATTCAGTAGAAAAAGAACTGGAAAATGTAACTAATCCTATTAGTTTGCCTCCTACAGTGAAATTTGAAGATTGGTCCATTGAGTTCCTGGTGGACTATATACTGAATGTACACCATGCTTACATCAAGCAAACAATGCCAGAACTTAGTGCTGGTTTAAAGGCCTTTGCATCATCACATGGGGATAAATACCCTTACCTGCATGAAGTTGAAGAAGCATTTATTGATCTGGCTGCTGAATTGTCCGAACACATTGATCATGAAGAAGATAGCATCTTTCCCTACCTAAAACTGGTGAGTACAACCTTCAAGCGAAAGGAAATATATGGAAGTCTTTTTGTTCGTACATTAAGTAAGCCCCTGAGCTTGATCATTGAAACAGAGCACAAACGCATTTTCAGCCTGTTACTCCAACTCCGTAAATCTGCAAATAACTATACATACAATGATGATGTTTGTCCTAATCACCAGGTATTATATAATAAATTGAAAGAGTTTGATGCTGACCTGTTGCAGCATAAGCGCCTGGAAGACAATGTGCTCTTCCCTAAAGCTATTGGGATGGAGAAAGAGTTATTGTCTGATATAGATAAATAATATAATAAATAAGGTCTTCTATTTTTAAATCTTAGATACCATTTTAGTCTATAAGTTTGCATAAAGTGTTCTGATTTGATAGTCTCACTGCCACAACTTTCAAGTAAGCAGGCAAGTATATATGCCGCAAGCGTTTTTCTGATTACCATCCTGTCAAGGGTTTTTATTACAGGCCAATCCATTATTTTAAGCGGTTTATTAGTCGTAGTTTTCCTCTCTGTCTTCGTTCAGGATAAACAGTCTACAATTATTGCGGGGCTCGTGAGCAGCCTGGTTGTGTTGGGTTTCATGATATGGGATATATTTTTATATCATTCTCTTGGTTCATGGATGCAACACTTTTTCATTCTATTGTTAGTTTTGTTCACAACTCTGATTGTATTATACATCAAAAGCCTATTTAACCGCATGCAGTTCCATAAATCGCACATGACTTCTTTGTTCGAGAATGCCACTGAGGGTATTATTTTAACTAATAATAAGGGGGAAATTATCCTGGTAAACCCTTCTGCATTGCGAATGTTCGGGTATGTGGCTGAAGAATTAATCGGTCAACCCGTCGAAGTTCTACTTCCCAAAAAGTACCGCCTTGGACATACGCAACTTCGTGATGGCTATTACAGTAAGCCTTCAAACCGGACAATGGGTTCCGGCAGAGACCTTTTTGGACAAAAAAAGACGGGCGATAATTTCCCTGTTGAGGTGAGTTTAAGCCCCTATACACAGCAGGATAACTCATACGTGATTGCTTTTATTGTTGATATTACGCACCGGAAAGAGATAGAGCAAAGCATGCTCAAGCAACAAAAGCAGCTTGAAAAGGTAACTAATGACGTTCGCAAATTAAATGCTGAGCTCGAGGCTAAGGTGGAAGAACGTACTATTATATTGAAAGAAGCTTTGCAGAGATTAGAACAATCTCAGGCCGAGTTAAGTGAAGCTTTAGATAAAGAAAGACAGTTAAATGAAATTAAAAGCCGCTTTGTTTCCATGGCTTCACACGAATTCCGGACTCCTTTAAGTGCTGTGCTGTCCTCGGCTTCGTTGATATCAAAATATACCACTACTGAACAACAGGCAAATCGTGATAAGCATATAACAAGAATAAAAGAGTCTGTAAAGCACCTGAACGACTTGTTAGAAGATTTCTTGTCCCTGGGTAAACTTGATGAAGGAAAAGTAGGAGCGGAGTTCGTTACTTTTAATCTTCCTGAGGTGGTAGGTGACACTATAGACGATCTAAAAGGCCTTTTAAAAGAAGGACAGTTTATAGATTATAAGTATATTGGCGACAGTATTGTTGAAAGTGATAAAAAACTTTTGAAAAATATATTGATCAATTTGATTAGTAATGCAATTAAGTTTTCCGACCCCCATACCACTATTAGCGTAAGAAGTAAGGTGGATGGCGAAAATGCCAGCATTTCCGTCCAGGATAAAGGAATTGGAATTTCTGATGAAGACCAGAAACACTTGTTCTCTTCTTTCTTCCGTGGAAAAAATGCGCTCAATATCCAGGGCACCGGTTTGGGGCTCCATATTGTAAAGCGCTATTCCGATTTGTTGGGCGGAACATTACATTTGCAGAGCCAATTGCATCAAGGCACAACGATAACTTTAACTTTCCCCATTAAACATGACAACAATGGCAAAGACAATTCTGGTAATTGACGACAACAACGATCTAAGAGAAAATACGGCTGAAATCTTGGAGCTTGCCGGGTACAAAACACTCACAGCTGCCAATGGTAAACAAGGAGTGGATATAGCTGTGAAAGAGAAACCATCCCTTATTGTCTGCGATATTATGATGCCAGAATTGGACGGTTATGGTGTACTGCATCTTTTGCGTAAGAATACGGATACACAAAATATTCCATTTATCTTTCTTACTGCTAAGACTGAACGAAGTGATTTTAGAAAGGGTATGGAAATGGGGGCCGATGACTATGTGACCAAGCCTTTTGAAGATATCGAACTGCTGAATGCAATTGAAGTAAGATTAAAAAAATCCGAGATTCTCGATCAAAAATACCCTCCTTCTCCCCAGGGCCTATCACAATTTGTGAAGGATATTAAGGATACTGGCGTGCTGAAACAGTTGTCAGACCAGTACGACGTGGAAGAGTATAATAAAAAGCAGGCGCTCTACCAGGAAGGCAAACGCCCTCGTTTTCTATATTACTTGGTAAGCGGCAAAGTAAAAGGGCACAAGACCCATGAGGATGGTAAAGAATATATTACAGATTTACATAGTGCCGGCGATTTTATTGGTTATTCTGCCTTGATCGAAGATAAAAATTATGACGATAGCGCCACAGTTATTGAAGACGCAGAGATCATGCAGATCCCAAGAGAGGATTTCCTACAGATGATTTACAGCGACGTAAGTATTGCTGCAAAATTCATTCGCATTATTACCCAGAATGTTAAAGAAAAAGAAGAGCGCCTGCTGAGCCTGGCTTATAGCTCTCTGCGGAAAAGGGTAGCTAAGGCGCTAGTCGATATCAATGCCAAATTCAATACAGCTGACGAAAAGAACCCTATTGAGATATCCAGGGAAGAGATTGCTCAGTATGTTGGTACCGCTACTGAGTCTTTGATACGGACACTTAGCGATTTCAAATCAGAGAAATTGATTGATATAAAAGGTGGAAAGATCGTCGTAAGTGATGTGAATCGCCTGAAACACCTTATGTATTAATTGTATAACAGCCAGCAACAAATTAGATATCATACCTATACTCATCCTTAGTAAGGTGTTACTAGGGTGAGTATAGATTTAATCCGACTTAGATCATAATCTAAATATTAAAATTATCTTTCTATCATAACTCTCTGAATTTTTATAAATCTTTCTAAAAAACATTCGTTTCGATGAGTTATGATAAATGTCCTGTGAATGGTTAACTGTAATCATTCAACTCCCTATTACTTCATTTTACCTTTGATCACCTTTAGATTTTGGCAAAACTCACTAATGAATAATTAAAGCTGATTTTTCCATTATAGTCAAAGTGGTGCGCAAGAGTGAAATGTGTGGCAGTTCTTATAGTCTCAATTGTTTCGTTCTCGTTATTTTTTGACATGATAGGGATGCAACTTTTCTTATAATGAGTAAGCTATACAAAAAGACTAACGGTATAACGCTATGCAAAACGAAGAAGTGAATCCTTTATTGATTCGAAAATATAACCAGCCCGTTCCTCGGTATACGAGCTATCCTACTGTGCCCTTCTGGAAAGAGGAACTAGTTGCTGAAGACTGGATCAATGTATTCAGAAAGCGTTTTGATGAGCAAAATGCTATTGGTGGTATTAGCCTGTACATACACTTGCCATTTTGTGAGTCGTTGTGCACATATTGTGGGTGTAATAAAAAGATTACAAAAAACCATAGTGTAGAGGAAGAGTACCTGGGCGTGCTGGAGAAAGAATGGAAACTTTACCGGAAACTGATGAACCAGACTCCCGTAATCAGGGAAGTACATTTAGGTGGAGGAACGCCTACATTCTTTTCCCCTGCTAATCTGCAGCGGTTGATGGGCATCCTTTTGAAGGATAGTATTGTGCACCCTCATCATGAATTTAGTGTAGAAGGGCACCCGAACAATACAACCGTTGAGCATTTAAAGGTATTATATGCCCAGGGTTTCCGCCGGATTAGCTTTGGTGTTCAGGACAACGACCCTGAAGTGCAGCGTGTAATAAATCGCATTCAACCTATTGAAAATCTGATCAAAGCAACAGAAAATGCCCGTAGAATTGGTTTTACTTCAATCAATTACGACCTTATCTATGGGTTGCCTCTTCAGACGCTTGAAAGTATTGAAAGAACAATCAGGCAGGTGCTTGAATTAAAGCCAGACCGCATTGCCTTTTACAGCTATGCACACGTTCCCTGGACAAGTAAGGCTCAACGCCTGTTTGATGAAAGTCACCTTCCTTCTGCAGCTGATAAAATTCAGCTGTATTTAAAAGGAAAGCAAATGCTGATGGCTAATGGCTATTCGGATATAGGAATGGACCATTTTGCATTGCCCCATGATGATCTATACAAGGCAAGATTGGATGGAAGGCTGCATCGCAACTTTATGGGATATACAACACAGCAAACAGGATTGTTACTCGGTTTGGGCGTTTCCAGCATATCTGATGCTGGTGTTGCTTATGTTCAGAACGAAAAAACTATACATGATTATTATAAAAGAATCAATGAAAAACGATTGGCAATTAAAAGGGGTTACCTGCTAAATGCCGAAGATGCTGCTTTTCGCAAGTACATCCTGGATATCAGCTGTCGTGCAGCTACCAGGTTCGAGCCTGAACACCTGCCTCTACTGCGTCAATATACTTTCCCTAAGCTGGAAGCTCTGGCTGCAGATGGTTTGATTGAGTGGAATGAAGATGGCGTGCAATTAACCGCTCAAGGGCATTATTTCATACGAAATGTGTGTAGTGCATTTGACTTATACCTATTGAGAAACGAAATGAATACCGAAAAACAGCTGTTTAGCAAGGCAATTTAGCCTCATCCTTAGTGCAATTTTTCTCATAATAAATCCACACCTCAGTTTTCTTGCTGAGGTTTTTTTATTTATAGCCTCTTCAATTAATAATCAAGGGGTGAAATCTTCAGGACCAAATCCTTGAAACAATAAAAATTTTAAAGTAAATTTCAATAAATTAAGAGCATGGCACACACAAAGACAGTTCAATTTGTTGGCGGGCCCTTAGATGGAAAAACTCGGGAAATTGCCAGTGATGTAACCTCATACGAATTAGATCAACCACCGCCACCTGAAGATTTACATTCAGGAGAGATGCCGGTTGGTTTTTTTCCTCCCTTCCACAGGTATGTCTATGAAGAATCTCCGGAGAATAGAAATGTTTTTATTATAAGAAAACATGAGCATTCTTAACCGCTCTTTAGTTTCTGTCAAATAGGGCTTTTCCAGCCTTTCTGAAATAGGTTACACATCTTGTGAATCATAAACACGCACCTACAAGGATATGATTCCCGGGATGGTGCGGCTTTATATTAAAATTTGCTTTAACAATATTTTAGACGATATTTTTAGCCAGTTGGACGATGTATAAGTGGTTGTTTTCTATCAAAAACTAATTTTGTCGTCTCATTTACCCTTATATATTTTACAAATATCCAAGAATATGAAAAAGTATCTAACTGAGAAGAACGCATTGACTGTGATGGCTAGCTTGTTTTGCCTCGTAATGATTTTCGTTGCTGTCATCAAAAGACAATCTCTATGGGAGGCATTAGCATTTGGCCTGGCTTTTAGCTTTTCAATTGAGCTCATTTGCCACAGAGCTAAGGAAAACGAATAATTCTTCATTTTCCTGTTCATTCGCTGTAATTTTTCCCTTTTTCTTGATTATTTCGTTAATTATTACCCTGTAGGCTTCCAGAAGATTACCGGAGTGCCTCAAAATTGTATTTCACATTGCTCCAAAATTCATCAAGTAAGATGATCCTGGGTTTGAAAAATGAAATCAATTTCGGCCAGTCTTCCTTTTTGAAGATGCTCACACCAGTTATTTCATGATAGATCCGGCTGATCGTTTTACCGTGATCATTGGTTACATGTTGGTTCCAGAACCACTCTTCTTCAACAATACTTTGAAAAACATTCTTTAACTGGATAAATTGCTCAAAGTATAACAGCTGTATGCCAGGATCGGGATGTGACAGTTCAATGGCAATCGATGCTTTTTTATTATCCGCATGCATCCGGAACTGAATGTGCTTTTCTCCTGTTTTATAGTTGATCCAGTTTATTTTCTCTCCATCTGCTGATAAAATCGGTGCCATATATTGACCGAATGCTGTCCAGAACTCCTCTTTCAGTTTTGCCGCTTCTTGTTTTGAGTACATTGATAACCAATAGTTTTTTATGCAAAGTATTGTGAAATTATACCATTTTGTAATTACCATTCTGGCCAGAACCACTAAGTGATGTTCGTATGATTTATGGCGGTAGCGTCAAGGACTTCTACTTCATTACACGGGTTAACTAAACTTCTAATTGAGTTAAAATGGAAGACACCTTGTGCAAAAGAAAACGTATATTCATGTATTCCTCAGATTCAAGACAGTAATATCTATTTATAGAGTAGTGTGACCATTTTATTATTCTGAAAATTTGGTTTCATGAAGAGAAGTATTGTCTGCTTACTTGTTAGCCTGGGTATTTGGTTGGCAGCTAAGGCCGACCATATAACCGGGGGGGAAATGTACTATACTTTTTTAGGAGCATCGGGTGGCGTATATCAATACAGGATTACAGCAAAACTGTTTAAAGATTGCCATAGAAACAGGCAGTTTCCCGATCCTGCAATTATTTCTGTTTTTGATAAAGCAACCAACAGTCGTATTAAGGATCTTGCTGTTCCCCTTGCCAATTCAGGGCGGCTTGAATTATCCAACACCAATAAATGCATTACAAATCCCCCGGATGTTTGTTACGATTTAGCCTACTACAACTTTGACCTTTCTTTGCCGGGTTCTCCGGATGGATATCTTATTGCGCTCCAAATTGTTTTTCGAATCAATGGTATTAGTAACCTGAGTAGTGGCTATGGGAATGTAGGTGCTACATTTACCGCTGAAATCCCATCTACAACCACCATGGCGACAGCACCACAAAATAATAGTGCACGGTTCAATAGCGACGACATGGTTGTAGTTTGTGCTGATAATTCATTCAACTACAGCTTCGCAGCCGAGGATCTTGATGGTGACGAACTGCGTTATTCATTCTGCAATGCATATCAGGGTGGTTCTTTTGGTGGGGGAAGTACTAGTAATCCTGCCTCTCCACCTCCTTTCTTATCTGTTCCTTACGAGGGCACGGCATTTACCGGCTCTTCTCCCTTGGGTAATACAGTTACAATAGACTCTAAAACTGGTATGATCAAGGGTACTGCACCAGCTAGCGGCACTTACGTGGTTACAGTTTGCGTAGAAGAAATTCGCAATGGTAAAGTAATCGCATTACAGAGAAAAGACTTGCAGATAAATATCACATCCTGCACCATCGCTGCCGCATCCTTACTGCCAGAGTACCAGCTTTGCGATGATTCTAAAACATTAGCCCTCAACAACCGTGCTTACAGTCCATTAATTCAAACTTATTACTGGGAGTTTTCTGACCAGGAGGGCACACCTGTCTTCTCATCATCCTCTTCCAATCCTGTATATACTTTCTCCGATACTGGCCTGTACAAAATTAAACTAATCATCAACCGGGGCCAGGAGTGTTCAGACTCAATTACATCGGTGGCCAGGGTTTATCCTGGTTTTAAGCCTGGCTTTGAAGTCAATGGTATCTGTTCTAAAAAGCCAACCAGGTTCAGCGATGCTACTACATCAGTTTATGGAGCGGCGTACAAGTGGACCTGGGATTTTGGTGACAACGATCTCAGTGATGACATATCAACCCTGCAGAATCCTAGTTATGCCTATTCTGGTATTGGAGTCAAAAATGTACAGCTGATCGTATCCAATACAAATGGCTGTGTAGATACGATCAGTAAGGCTGTTTCAATAGTTGATAAACCTCCTTTGGGCCTTGCTTTTCGCGATACGGTCATTTGTATAAACGATCAGTTAACGCTTCACGCAATAGGGGGTGGCCTTTTTAAATGGTCCCCGCAATCTAACATTACGGGTAGTACCACAAATTCACCAACAGTGACTCCCCATGCAACTACTACCTATTTTGTTGAATTGGATGACGGAGGCTGCCTGAATAGCGATTCAGTAACCGTAAACGTGGTCAGTAAAGTAAATGTGCAGGCCATGAATGATACTACGATTTGTCAGGGAGATGAAATTCGACTAGGGGTGGTTTCAGATGGTTTATCTTATTCCTGGACGCCTGCAGAACAACTGAATGATGCTTTTTCAAAAAATCCACTTGCTGTCACCAATGCTACTTCAACCTATGAAGTAACTGCCCGAATTGGTGGTTGCTCTGCCTCAGATAGGATCCTGGTAAAAACTGTTCCCTATCCAAATGCAAATGCAGGCAATGATACAACCATATGTTTTGCCACATCGGCCCAACTGTCTGGCAGCATGGATGGAAATAATGCAGTCTGGTCTCCGGCTATTGGAATGAATGCTGCCAATACCCTACATCCAACTGTTCGCCCGAAAAACACTACAGCTTATACACTTTCTGTTTATGATTCAAAGGGATGTCCAAAAGCTGGACTGGATACTGTGGTCATTACAGTATTGCCCGATATAAACGCTTCAGCCGGAAGAGATACAGCTGTGTCGGTTGGTCAGCCTTTACAGCTGCAAGCCAAAGGAGGAGAAAGTTACTCTTGGTCTCCCGCTTCCAATTTGTCGGCAACTGATGTTTCTAATCCAGTTGCTGTTTATTATGAACCCAGTGAGGGGCAGTTATATAAAGTACTGGTATCAAACGAAGCCGGCTGCACAGATTCCGCCTTTATTACAGTCAAAGTATTTCAAAAAGGGCCTTATATATATGTTCCCAATGCATTCACTCCAAATGATGATGGACGGAACGATCTACTAAGACCTATTGCAGTGGGAATACAGCGTATTGAACAGTTTATCGTATACAACCGATGGGGGCAAACCGTATTTAGCACTGCTGAAAACGGCAATGGATGGGATGGCCGGATTAATGGTAAGGAGCAGGCTTCTGGTACCTATGTGTGGCTGGTAAAAGCCGTGGATTACAATGGTAAATCCTATTTCCGCAAAGGAACAGCAGCTTTAATCAGATGATCCTCCTTTTATTCGTCATTCAATCTATCCTTGTTTCACCAGTTGTACCTCTGCATGAAGTTTGATCTCATTACTCACAACAACCTGGCCTGCTTCCGTAACCGCATCCCATGTAAGATCAAAATCTTTCCTGTTAATCTTGCCTTCAACGGTAAACCCTGCCTTGGTTTGGCCATAAGGGTCAACTACCTGTCCGCCATATTCTATATTGAGCAATACAGGCTTTGTAATATTCCTGATGGTCAATTGTCCTCTAAGTGTAGCCGTGTCTCCATCAGCTGAGTAATTCAAGCCCACGAACTTTAATTGTGGATGTTCTTCTGCATTGAAGAAATCACTTGACTTCAGGTGTGTATCTCTTTGTGCATTATTAGTATCAATTGAATCAATATCAGCCGTAAATTCAATACGTTTCGCCGTATGAATATCTTCTGTTTCCGTTTCAACTTCCAGGTCAAATTCTTTGAAATATCCAGTTACAGTGGTAATCATCAGGTGTTTTACCTTAAACTGGATTTCGCTGTGCGCAGGATCGATCTTCCATTTAATAGCCATAAATTGAAGTTTTGATGAATGTTTATTGTTGTTTCAACTTCAAAAACTAAACCCTGATCCTTTTTTGGAAAGATTTGCCCCGGCGATGGATATTAATTAATAACAATTATTACTGTCCAATATTCCCAAAAGAAGAAAATTGCTCGTGGACATATTGAATAATATCCCTCAAATTCATCCTCTTTTTCAATCAGAAGAGACTCAGATAATTTGTTAAAACCAGTTTATTTTTGAAAAAAAGGAAAATATTTTTGAGAAATTAGAAATTGAATATTTGGTTATTCACATTTTGGCCGTTACCTTTGCCGTCCCAAAAATAAAAGGTTTGTAATGCCTACTATACAGCAATTAGTTCGTAAAGGAAGAGAAATTATCAGGGCGAAAAGCAAGTCAAGAGCTTTGGATAGCTGCCCTCAACGC
>NZ_JAOTIF010000006.1:48720-241906 GCF_025628885.1 Paraflavisolibacter caeni
AAGCCGTTCTAAATACGGAACTAAAAAAGATAAAGGCGGTGCTAAAGCAGCTCCAGCTAAGAAAAAATAATTTCAGATAAGCCAGGTTATTCAATAACCTGACAGTTATAAAATTCAAATTAAAAGGGTTTATCAGGAGTTCCTGTTATAATCCATAAAATAGTGATACGATGCGTAAGTCACAAGCAAAAAAATTACCTCTGGCTCCAGATCCTCGTTTTAACGATAAGCTGGTTACCCGTTTTGTAAACAACATTATGTGGGAAGGTAAAAAGAGCGTAGCTTTTGATATTTTTTACAATGCTCTTGAAAAAGTAGCAAAAACAACCGGCGAAGACGGTTATGAAATTTGGAAAAGAGCTTTGTCCAATGTAACGCCTGCCGTAGAAGTGCGCAGCCGTCGTATTGGTGGTGCTACCTTCCAAATTCCTGCAGAAGTTCGCGCTGATAGGAAAATTTCTTTGAGCATTAAATGGTTGATCCGTTATAGCCGTGAAAGAAATGGCCGTAGCATGGCGGATAAACTGGCAAACGAAATCGTTGCTGCTGCTAAAGGTGAAGGCGCTGCTTTCAAAAAGAAAGAAGATACTCACCGTATGGCCGAGGCAAACAAAGCTTTTGCACACTTCAGAGTATAACGAACTTTTTTCGTAGCTAATTATAATAGGAGAGGTGGCTTCTAACCAGAAGCTACCTCTTTTTTATGTTATTACCATAATGGAATTGGCATAAAAAAATCCCGCTTGTGCGGGATTTCGAGTTATTGAACTATCTTATATATTAAGCATTATCACCTTCTTCAGATGGGGTGCTGCCCATTCCTCCGGTTTGCGGAGTTTCTCCTGTTTCAGGAGCTTCAGGTGTTGCTGGAGATTCCAGGTCTGTAGGAGTAGTGATACCTTCAGGAGTTTGTGTTCCTGTAGAAATATCCGAACCTTCATATTGAGTTCCTGTAGTAGGAACAGGTGATATGCGTGGCTCTTCAGATGCTGCTTTACGTCCTCCATTTACACTCGCTTTTGGACGTGCTGCACTCTTCTTAACTACGGCACTACGGCTTCCAATTGCACTTTTAGGTGCAGCGGCTTTTGCTGACTTAACAGCTGCGCCTTTGATGCTCTTAGTGCTTACAGCTTTACCAGCTCCTTTAACACTAACTGCTTTTTTAACACTCACAGCTTTAGTTCCTTTGCTGACGCTTTTTACACTGGCAGCCTTTGTGCCTTTGCTTACACTTTTTGCACTAACTGCTTTGGTTCCTTTGCTTACAGATTTAGCGGCTTTTGCTGACTTAACAGCTGCGCCTTTGATACTTTTAGTGCTTACAGCTTTACCAGCTTTTTTAACACTAACTGCTTTAGTTCCTTTGCTTACACTTTTCGCTCCTTTAATGCTCTTGATGCCAACACCTTTAGCAGCTTTTGTGCCTTTTAAAGCAGCGCCTTTTACGCTTGCTCCTTTAGCAGCTTTAACTCTGCTAGCGGCACCTTTAACAGCTGCACCTTTCTTTATAGTTGCACCTTTCTTTATTGAAGAAGCGCCTTTGGCACTTACTGATTTTGCTGTTCCGCGGAATGCTGCGCCTTTTACACCTTTACCAGCTGCACCTTTAGCCGCTTTTACACTTTTTACAGCTTTTACAGCTTTAACACCTTTTGCTGCTTTTGCAGCTTTGGGAGCTGTAACACGTCCTTTGGATGCTGCTTTAACACTAGTTCCTCTGGAGGCAACACCTTTAACTGAACGTCCAGCTACTGGCGATTTTTTAGCCATACCTTTTACACTGCGTGCTGCACTTGATCCTCCGCGTGAAGCTACACTCTTTGCAGATCCGCCACGAGCAGCAGCTCCTTTAGCAGCTTTTGCTTTTCCAAGGCCTTTTGCACTTGCAGCAGCTTTGCTTGCAGGACGTGCTGCTTTTGCGCTTTTGCTGGCACCTTTAGAAGCAGATTTTACAGATTTGGCTGCTTTTCCTGCAACTCCGCGCGACTGGCTTGCTGCCTTGGATGCGCTTTTAGCTGCAGTTCTGCCACCAGCACTTTTGCTTACTTGCTTAGTGGCAGCTTTCTTTGTTGCTTTTGCCATTTTAATGGGTTTTTAATGAGAATAAAAAGGGTTTAGTAATAAGAAAAAAAATTCAAAAGTTGAAATTACAATCTTGATAATGAATTGCAAAAATTATGCGAACATGATTTGTAGATTTATATAGATTAATATCATCGCAGCCACATTTGATGATTATATAACAGTAAATGAGAAGTAAACTTGCTCAATAGATACAACATAGATGGCAGGTTGATGCTACCATAAACTTAATGATCATTTAATGTAATATGCTTAACGATCTAAACTAAATTAGGTGTTCTATATAGCAATAGTAAATCTGTCTGGTCCCGATATCAGCCTGATGTTTACTGAACTTTGAAGAAGCTATAAATGATACAATAATGATAATAAATATCGAAATGAATACAAACGGAATGAATTATTCTATGCTTCTTTTTTGTTTGAATGATCTCTAAATATCAGATAGCTTACTCCTTCAAACAATGTTTCGGCCTACTCATTTTCCGTCCCAATTTGTTAAACTATCCTTTGAAGACCATCTTTAACAAACATTGAATAAAGGAAATATGGATATATTTTGCATTTTCTTACCTTTGCACCTCTTTTTTGTAAAATAGAAGAAAAGAGTGTGGAATCAACTGTTTCAGCAAGGATCGCTGATTGGTATCCCACAACAAGTAAAACACAACATTACAACAATTAATAATCATGGCAGACTTGAGATTTCAACGCAATTTTGGTATTGCGGCCCACATCGATGCGGGTAAAACCACTACAACCGAGCGTATCCTGCGCTACACAGGTATGATCCACAAAATCGGTGAGGTGCATGATGGCGCCGCTACCACCGACTGGATGGAACAGGAAAAGGAAAGAGGTATCACGATTACCTCTGCTGCTGTAAGCTGCCAGTGGAACTTCCCTACTGTTAAAGGAAAGGCCGATGCAAACACTAAAAAATATTATTTCAACATTATCGATACTCCGGGACACGTGGACTTTACTGTAGAAGTAGAGCGTTCTATGCGTGTATTGGATGGTCTGATTGCCTTGTTCTCTGCCGTTGACGGTGTGGAACCTCAGTCTGAAACTGTATGGCGCCAGGCAAACCGTTACCGCGTTCCTCGTATCGGTTTCGTAAATAAAATGGACCGTTCAGGAGCTGACTTCCTGATGGTAGTGAACCAGGTTCGTGAAATGCTGGGTGCTAAAGCTGTTCCCCTGCAATTACCAATCGGCGCTGAAGACAACTTCAAAGGCGTTGTGGACCTGATCACAAACAAAGGTATCATTTGGCACATGGAAACTGAAGGTATGACCTTCGATGAAATTCCTGTTCCGGATGATATGAAAGAAGAAGTGGAATACTGGAGAAGCCAACTGATCGAGGCTGTTGCCGAGTACGATGATACGCTGATGGAGAAATTCTTCGACAACCCAGACACTATCTCTGAGGATGAAATTCATGAAGCTATTCGCAAGGCTACTATCGACCTGAGCATCGTTCCTATGATGTGCGGTTCTTCTTTCAAAAACAAAGGTGTACAAACTGCTTTGGATGCCGTTTGTCGTTACCTGCCTTCTCCTGCTGATGTAGAAGCTATTGTTGGTACAGATCCTAATACAGGTGAAGAATTGACCCGTAAGCCTGATGCAAAAGAACCTTTTGCAGCTTTGGCTTTCAAAATCATGACCGATCCTTTCGTAGGTCGTCTGGCGTTCTTCCGCGCTTATTCCGGTCACCTGGATGCAGGTTCTTATGTATTGAACGTAAGAAGCGGTAAGAAAGAGCGTATCTCTCGTATCATGAAAATGTTCGCTAACAAGCAGAACCCAATCGACTTCATCGAAGCTGGTGATATCGGTGCTGCTGTTGGTTTCAAGGAAATTAAAACCGGTGATACCCTTTGTGACGAAAATCACCCAATCGTTCTGGAAAACATGTTTATTCCAGAGCCGGTGATCGCTATCGCCGTTGAGCCTAAAACTCAGGCCGACGTTGATAAAATGGGTATGGCTATTGCCAAGCTGGTAGAAGAAGATCCTACACTGCGCGTAAATACAGATGAAGAAACAGGACAAACCATCCTTCGTGGTATGGGTGAGTTGCACCTGGAGATCATCGTAGATCGTATGCGTCGTGAGTTCAAAGTAGAAGTAAACCAGGGTGCTCCCCAGGTTGCTTATAAAGAAGCTTTCCAAAATACTGTTGAACACAGGGAAGTACTAAAAAAACAATCAGGTGGTCGTGGTAAATTTGCCGATATCATGTTCAACCTTGGACCAATTGATGAGGAGTTTGTAAAAGAAAATCCTGATAAGAAGTACCAGTTTGTCAATGATCTCTTCGGTGGTTCTATCCCACGCGAGTTCGTTCCTGCAATCCAGAAAGGTTTCGAACAAGCGATGACTACAGGTGTACTGGCTAGCTACCCGGTTGATAATATGAAGATCCGTGTATATGATGGTAGCTTCCACGCGGTTGACTCTGATGCAATGTCATTCGAACTTTGTGCAAGGCAAGGTTTCCGTGAAGCAGCTCGCAAAGCAAAACCGGTATTACTCGAACCGATCATGAAAGTTGAAGTGTTGACTCCTGATCAATATATGGGTGATGTTACTGGTGACTTGAACCGTCGTCGTGGTATGCTGGAAGGTATGGATACACGTGCAGGTGTTCAGGTGATCAAAGCAAAAGTTCCGCTGAGCGAAATGTTCGGTTATGTGACCCAACTTCGTTCTCTGTCTTCTGGTCGTGCATCTTCTACCATGGAGTTCTCTCACTATGCTCCAGCTCCAAACAACATCGCTGAAGAAGTGATTGCTAAGAGCAAAGGCAAAGTAAGTGCTGAGTAATTGATTATAAGCATTTAGTTATACTGAAGGGCTGTCTCATAATTTGAGACAGCCTTTTTCATTCTTGCAAGTGATCTGATCAATTAAAATATATGCTCAGCTATAAATACCTGCCTGCACCTTCATTGAACTTTTAATCAGGGCATTTGTTGTTTTTAAGGTTAATTAGTCAGGAAATACGCTGGAAATACAGTTTGTAAAGAAACTTAATAATTTAGGTCAGCCTGACACAATAAACAGGTATTTATTTTGTTTATAATAAATAATTCGTACGAAATGTCCCGTTTTTAAACCTTATATATCCGAGAGCCAGTAATGGCTATGAAAGACTAATGGAGAGATTAGAAAGAGGCTGTTTTAAAAGTTTGAGGCAGCCTCTTTTTATTAGTTAGGTGTTTCCATTAGGCGATTATAAAGTCTTTATTTGCTTTAGGATATTGTTTCTCTTTTTTTAACAGTTTGGTCCCTTTTTTGCAGAGTTTCGCGAAAACCTTACTTTATGAAAATCACAAAACTGCTCTTAGCTGTTTTAGTTGTATCACTTTCGCTCTCATTTATCTCTTGCTCTAAGAATGAATCTAATGGTAAAGCTCGTTTACAAGTATACTTGACCGATGATCCCGGTGATTATGATGAAGTCCTGATTGATGTTCAGGATATTTTAGTGAACTATACCTCCAACGAGAACGAGGGATGGGAAAGCCTTAATAATGTAAAAAGAGGAACCTATGATGTCCTTAAGCTGGTAAACGACAAGGATACCATGTTGGCGGATGCTGAAATGCCCACAGGAAAAATAGAACAGATCAGGCTGATATTAGGACCTAACAATTATGTAAAGGTGAATGGCTCTACTATCAAGCTGGAAACGCCAAGTGCCCAGCAATCAGGTTTGAAATTGAATATTCATCAGGACGTAACAGGTGATATCATATACAAGCTTCATTTGGATTTTGATGTAGCAAAATCAATCCATCAAACTGGAAATGGCAAGTTTATGCTGAAGCCAGTGATCCGTACTATCCTTGAAGCAGCAGGCGGTACCATCAAGGGTTATATCAAACCAGATTCCATTCAAACTGCAATATTAGCCATTCAAGGTCCGGATACTGTCGCTAGCACCTTTAGCTTGTCAGGTGGCTACCTGATCAAAGGCCTGAATCCTGGCACTTATGATTTGCATTTCCTTCCCTCAGATACAACCTTAGCTAAACAGGTAAAAACCGGCATCAGTGTCACCATCGGCAAGGTTACAACTGTTGATACATTAAAATTGAAGTAATACAGATCAGGAACTCTTAATTATATTTTATAAACCTATGGGCTGTCCTAAAATACAAGGACGGCCTTTTTTATTTTATAACAAGGTGCAGATTTTCTCTATGCACGAATCCTAGTCTTCCACGCTCTCTGTCTCCAAAAAATAAACTCAACCTTCGTTGCTTCAGTATACCATCAGTATACCTTAAGTATACTTAAAGTAGAGCTAGAGTATTCCAACAGCATCCCTCCATTCCCCCTACTTACCCCATACTTAAGCCGTACCATAGCCGTACCATAGGCGTACTTTAGGTATACTTTAAGCATACCTAAGCCGATGCTACTTCGACCATCCTTCGATCATCCTTCGACCATCTTTCGACTATGCTTCGATCTGAATGGAGCAAATGCTCATAAATAAGGGGAAATCAACCTATAGGCAGAACGCCTTCAAAGCCTTTAATGGAGTTAATGGAACTGGTCCTAAAGGTACAAAACCAACCCCCACTTTCCAAGTTTTGCTCCCCAACTTCCAACTCCAAACTCCAGACCTCAAACTCCAAATCTCAAAATCCTTTTTCAGATACCTCTGGCTGCAAATCCGCCACACCAGCAGGTACATCCACATTCTTTAGGGGATCATTAAAAATATAATAGGCACCCCAAACACAGCTTAATACATTGCACAAATAAAAAAGCAGGCTAATAATGACCCCGATGTGAGGGTCTAAATGGAAAAAACGTGCTCCTTCAGCAAACACCAATTCCCTTGTTCCTAGCCCACCTCCAAGAGAAACAGGAAACACAGAAACAATCGACGCCAGTAAAAAGATGAGAATCCATTCGTGCTGTAGGGGAACTCCTAAACTCGCCATAATAAAATAGATACAGATCACCTGGCAAAGCTGAACGGCAAGGCCCCAAAAGAAAGTAGGCCAGAAGCCTGCTATAAAGTCTTTGAAAAAGGATCTGATGGCCAAATAAAAAATCCCTACCCCAACAAATGCACCACTAACCATAACTGCATCAACCAGCGTCTCATTGATAACGGCGATAGCGTATGCACAGAGAATAACACCTAAGGCCAATAATCCACTGAACCTGTCCAAAAGTACAGCCGAGGTAGTCTTCTTATATGAAGCCTTAAACTTCTTGTTCAAAATAATAACCTTATACGCATCCCCGCCAATAGCTCCGGGCAAAAACAAGTTATAAAACATGCCCAGCCAGTACAGCTTAATATTATCCCATTCTGAAATGAAAAGTGAAATGTTCCTGAAATAAATATTCAAACGGAAGGCAGACAACAGTTTCGATAGAGCATACAGCAGAACCGCAATTCCCAAAAGCAACCAGTTGGCTTTTAATAATGCGATCCACACATCCGAAAAGTCGATCTTCTTGGAAATATACCAAAAACAAAGAGCCGTAATTACAATTTTAAGCATCAGCTTCAGTAGCTTTCCTTTGCTTTTCCCTTCTTTATTAGAATTATTTTCCATCAAAATAATAGTCTGTAGGAGTAAATAGGGCTGCAAGTAACTGCATTTAAGGTTTTATTTAAGAAAAAAAGTTTTGAAAACTTTGTTGATATTCATGTAGACCGTTACCTTTGCACTCCCATTCCAAAAATGGGTTAAGACTTATGTCACAGAGAATCAGAATTAAATTACAGTCTTACGACCACAATTTGGTAGACAAATCAGCAGAGAAAATAGTAAAGACTGTTCGTAGCACAGGTGCAGTAGTAACGGGACCAATTCCTTTGCCTACACGCAAAAAGATCTTTACAGTATTACGTTCTCCGCACGTAAACAAGAAAAGCCGCGAGCAGTTCCAGTTAGCAACTCACAAGCGTTTGCTTGATATCTACACTTCTTCTTCCAGAACTGTAGATGCTTTGTCAAAGCTTGATTTGCCTTCCGGTGTTGAAGTTGAGATCAAAGCGTAGAAGCAGCGGATCGCTCTATTCCGGTTGCGGATTTGCCGGATTGAATAAAGTAGGATCCGGATAGTTCTTATAAAAGATGTCATCTCTCAATCTCATCAATAGCGATGAGAGAAAAGAGCTCTGAAATAGTAATATTCTCCGGTTCCAAAAGAACATGGAGTTAACATATAAAACAAGCCCTTCGAGGTTTGTTTGTCGCCGGTACTTCTGAAGCCAAAGGCCCGTTACAAGGACGGATAAAGGAAAAGGTCGGTGATAAACCAGGATTGACCCTTCGATGATAAAAAGGATTTGACTATCAGCATCGGAGAATGTCTTGTATGACCTTGCGGGGAAAAACCGTAAGAAAATGAAAGGAATCATTGGTAAAAAAATTGGGATGACCAGTGTGTTCGATGCGAGCGGAAAACAAACCGCCTGCACGATCATCGAAGCTGGTCCATGCGTTGTAACCCAAGTGAAAACGCAGGAGACAGATGGCTATACGGCCCTGCAGATCGCATACGGCGATAAAAAAGAAAAACACACTTTACTCTCTGAGAAAAATCACTTCGCTAAAGCCAGTACCCCGGCTAAAAAGTGTGTAAAAGAATTCAGAAATTTCTATCAGGAACAAAATATCGGTGATACCATCACTGTTGACATTTTTGCTGAAGGCGAAAAAGTTGAAGTTGTTGGTACTACAAAAGGTAAAGGTTTCCAGGGTGTTGTGAAACGCCATGGATTCAGCGGTGTTGGTGAAGCTTCTCACGGCCAGCACGACCGTCAAAGAGCTCCGGGTTCTATCGGTGGTTCTTCTTACCCTAGCCGTGTATTCAAAGGCATGCGCATGGCCGGCCGTATGGGTCAGGACCGCGTAAAAGTTAAAGGCCTGAAAGTCGTTAAGATTTTCCCTGATAAAAACTACATCTTGGTAAGTGGTTCTGTTCCAGGCCACAATGGTTCAATCGTTTTAATCCAGAAGTAATCATGCAAGTAGAAGTATTAAATATACAAGGACAAAAAACAGGTAGAACTGTTGAACTCCCCGAAGAAATCTTCGGAATCGAGCCGAACAACCACGCAATCTACCTCGCAGTAAAACAATACCTGGCAGCTCAACGTCAAGGCACGCATAAAGTAAAAACCAGGGCTGAAGTAAAAGGTGCTAGCCGCAAGTTACACCGTCAAAAAGGTACTGGTGGTTCTCGTAAAGGTAATATCCGCAACCCTTTGTATAAAGGTGGTGGTACTATCTTCGGACCTAAGCCTCACAAATATGATATCAAACTTAACCGTAAAGTAAAAGACCTGGCTAAAATTTCAGCTCTTTCTCACAAGGCTAAGGAAAATTCAATTTTTGTGGTGGAAGATCTGAACTTCGACACTCCAAAAACAAAGGCTTTCATGAATGTATTGGGAAGCATCAACGTTGCTGATAAAAAAGCATTGTATGTTGCTCCGGAATACAATACCAACGTTAGTCTGAGCCTTCGCAATATTCCTTCTGTATTAGGTGTGTTGTTAAGCGATATCAACACTTATGATATTGTGAACTCAGAAGTAATCGTATTATCAGAAAGCGCGGCGAAAATTTTTGCTGGTGAAGAAGCTGAAGTAGCTGCATAATTAGCTAATAAGCAGATTGTCAAATTCTCAAATTAAAATCAGATGAAAACTTCTGAAATATTGGTAAAACCAATTTTAACTGAAAAAGCAAATCAGCAGCAAGACAAATTGCGCCGTTATGCTTTCAAAGTTGCAAGAAAAGCAAACAAACTGGAAATTAAGAAAGCTGTTGAGCAGTTTTATGGTGTGAACGTTATTGACGTAAATACAGCTGTTGTTCCAGGAAAAAATAAAACACGTTATACAAAGAAAGGTTTCGTTCAAGGTCAAAAGCCAGCATACAAAAAAGCTCTGGTAACTGTAGCTGAAGGCGAAACAATCGATCTGTATTCAACGATCTAGTAAATAAAAATATGGTAACAAGCGCCGAGAAGTCTTGATTCTTAGAAATATCAAAATACTCTTTAAGGGTTAATAAAAATGGCACTTAAGAAATATAAACCGATGACAGCCGGTACTCGTTGGAGAATCGGTAATGCATACGCAGAAATCACTACCAATGAACCAGAAAAATCATTGGTTGAATTTAAAAAAGGAACTGGTGGACGTAACTCTTCTGGTCGCAGAGCAATGCGCTATATCGGTGGCGGTCACAAGAAAATGTACCGTGTCATCGATTTCAAACGCAATAAGAAAGAAATCCCTGCAACTGTAGCAACGATCGAATACGATCCAAACCGTTCTGCTTTCATCGCTTTGTTACATTATGCAGATGGTGAAAAAAGATACATCATCGCTCCACAGGGTCTGAAAGTAGGTGCAACAGTTGTAAGTGGTGATGCAGTAGCTCCTGAATTGGGTAATGCTTTACAATTGAAAAACATGCCTTTGGGTACTGTTGTTCACAACATCGAAATGCAACCTGGCCAAGGTGGTAAAATTGCCCGTAGCGCTGGTGCTTCCGCTCAGCTTTCGAACAAGGAAACAAAATATGCGGTTCTTAAGATGCCAAGTGGTGAATTAAGAAAGGTTTTGATCAACTGCTATGCTACTGTAGGTGTGGCTTCTAACAGCGACCACAACCTGGAAAGCAAAGGTAAAGCAGGTGCAAACCGTTGGAAAGGTATCAAACCTCGCAACCGTGGTGTGGCTATGAACCCTGTAGATCACCCAATGGGTGGTGGTGAAGGCCGTGCATCAGGTGGCCATCCTCGTTCTCGCACTGGCAAATACGCTAAGGGTGAAAAAACAAGAACTAAAGGAAAAGGTAGCGATAAATTAATCATTCAACGTAGCAACGGCAGCAAACTGTCTAAATAATTGAATGATCAATGGTGAATGGTCAATGATTGTAATTGATTATTGACCATTTAACAAACAAATCAAAATCGTAAATCGTAAATCGTAAATATCAATGGCTCGTTCGATTAAAAAAGGTCCTTATGTAGCAGCACATCTTGAAGATAAAGTGTTGGCTGTAAATGAAGGAAAAGCAAAAAAAGGCGTAATTAAAACCTGGAGCCGCCGTTCGACAATTACTCCTGATTTTGTTGGGCATACGTTCGCTGTACATAATGGAAATAAATTCATTCCTGTTTATGTAACAGAGTTTATGGTAGGTCACAAATTAGGTGAATTTGCACCAACCAGAAACTTCAAAGGACACTCAAGTAAAAAAGGATAAAAGAAATTTTGAGATTTTGGGGTTGCGGGATTATTTGATATATATCTCAAAATCACAAAATCCCTCAATCAGAAATAATAATAAAAATGGAAGCAGTAGCTAAACTGAACAATTACCCTACATCACCACGCAAGATGCGCTTACTGGCTGACTTGGTTCGTGGTATGGAAGTAGAAAAAGCACTTGCTGTATTAGAGCATAATGCTAAACACCCTGCAGTACCTCTTCGCAAATTGGTTCTGAGCGCTATCAGCAACTGGAAACAAGGAAACGAGAACGGTGATGAAGGCAGATTATACATCAAAACCATTTTCGTTGATGGTGCTAGAACTTTAAAGCGTATGCGTCCAGCACCTCAAGGTCGTGGATACCGTGTACGTAAAAGAAGTAATCACGTAACTGTAGTTGTTGACGCAAAAATTTAGCTAATACGATAATTAGCTAATGTGCTAATAAAAAGAATAGATTAAACAAAGTGATGATTGCAACATCATTAGCTAATTATCACATTATCAAATAAAAAACATGGGTCAAAAAGCAAATCCTATAGGTAACAGGTTAGGTATCATCAGAGGATGGGAATCTAACTGGTATGGTAATAAAAAAGATTTTGCAACCAAACTGATTGAGGATAACAAAATCAGAACCTACCTGAATGCCCGTATCAATAAAGGTGGTATTTCCAAAATAGTTATTGAAAGAACATTAGGAAAACTAATCGTTACTATTCATACTTCTAAGCCTGGTATCATCATAGGTAAGGGCGGTAATGAAGTGGACAGAATCAAGGAAGAATTAAAGAAACTGACAGGCAAAGACGATGTTCAGATCAACATTCTTGAAATTCGCCGTCCTGAGCTGGATGCCATGATCGTTGGTGACACCATCGCTCGTCAAATTGAAAACCGTATTAATTACAAACGCGCAATTAAAATGGCAATAGCTTCTGCACTGCGCATGGGTGCTGAAGGTATCAAAATTAAAGTTAGCGGCCGTTTAGGTGGTGCTGAAATTGCCCGTACTGAAGAAATCAAGCAAGGTCGTACTCCTTTGCATACCTTTCGTATGGATATCGACTATGCAAATGTTTTTGCTTTAACAGTTTACGGAAAGATCGGTATTAAAGTATGGATCTGTAAAGGTGAAGTATTGACAAAGAGAGACCTGAATCCAAACTTCATTGGTGGTAAGAGTGAAGTAAGCGACAGAAGAGATAGAAGAGAAGGTAGAAGTGATTTCGGAAGAGATAGAAGGCAAGGTGGTGGCGGAGGCCGTGATTTCAGCAAAGGTCGCGGTGGAAGAGGCCAGCATCAATAATGAATAAATATGTTAATGATCAATCAGTAATTGTTTGATCGTTCATTTTCAAATTTTCAAATTAAACATAAATGTTACAGCCGAAAAGAACAAAGCACAGGAAAATGCATAAAGGTCGCATGAAGGGCGATGCTAAAAGAGGAGCTACAATCTCCTTCGGTTCTTATGCATTGAAAGCTTTGGAAAGCCATTGGATCACTGACCGTCAGATCGAAGCTGCCCGTCAGGCTATGACACGTCATATGAAACGTGAAGGTAATGTTTGGATCCGTATTTTCCCTGATAAGCCAATTACCCGTAAGCCTTTAGAAGTACGTATGGGTAAAGGTAAAGGTAACCTTGAATTCTGGGCTGCCGTTGTAAAACCAGGTCGTATCCTTTTCGAATTGGATGGTGTATCCGAAGAAGTAGCAAAAGGTGCATTGGAACTGGCTGCAGGAAAATTACCTATTGCAACCAAGTTTGTTAAACGCTACGACTTAATGGGCGTATAAATAATTTCAAATTAACTGAAATGTCAAAGAAAGTAGATTTCCAAAAAAGCATTCAGGCTCTGAGCGTAGAAGATTTACAAGCAAGGATCACTGAAGATGAGATTCGCTTAAGAAAGCTTGAGTTTGCACATGCTATCACTCCATTGGAAAATCCAATGAGCATCAGAAACATGCGTAGAGAAGTAGCACGTTTGAAAACACAATTAAGAAAAAAACAATTAGAGGCATAGGTAACGAGTCATTAGCTCTGAGCAACGAGGATTTGCCCGTGGCTCGAAGCTCGAAGCTCGAAGCTAAAAACTGAATACAATGGCTGAAAATACAACTACAGCAGTAGAACGTAACTTAAGAAAAACCAGAATTGGTGTAGTTACCAGCAACAAGATGACTAAATCCATCACTGTTGCCGTAGAAAGAAAGGTAAAACACCCCATCTATGGTAAGTTCGTAAAGAAAACAACCAAATTCCATGCTCACGATGAAAAAAATGAGTGCAGCATTGGTGATGTTGTGAAGATTATGGAAACTCGCCCCCTTAGCAAAACTAAGCGTTGGAGGTTGGTTGAAGTTATCGAGAAAGTGAAATAATTAGTTGAAATCGCAAATAAGAAGTACGAATTATGAAAGTCGTACTTCGTAATTCGTAATTCGTAAATCGTTTTTGAAATGATCCAGCAAGAATCCCGGTTAAATGTTGCGGATAATAGCGGCGCAAAAGAAGTGCTTTGTATCCGTGTATTGGGAAATAGTGGTCAGCGTTACGCAAAAGTGGGTGACAAAATCGTAGTTACCGTAAAGGACGCTATACCAGCCGGTGGTATAAAAAAAGGCACAGTAGCTAAAGCAGTAATCGTAAGAACAACGAACAAACTGCGTCGTAAAGACGGCTCTTACATCCGTTTTGATGACAATGCAGTAGTGATCTTGAACGCAGCTGATGAACCACGTGGTACACGTATCTTCGGACCCGTTGCAAGAGAACTTCGTGATAAAGGTTATATGAAGATCATTTCATTGGCCCCAGAAGTTTTGTAGTAAGTTGGCTGGAGTGCGCGGAAAGTTGAAATGCTCTTTCACTACTGACCAATCAACACTCACAAACGATAATAAATATTTGATAACATAAAACAAAAAGTCCCTCCGGGGATTTAGGTTATGAAAACAAGATTCAAACCAAAGTACAATATCAGGAAAGGCGATCAGGTAGTAGTGATTGCTGGTGATGATAAAGACTTGAAAAAGCCTCGCCTGGTAAAAGAAGTATTGGTTGAGGATGGTAAAGTAATTGTTGAAGGTGTCAACATCATCACTAAGCACACTAAGCCTTCAGCACAAAATACCAAAGGCGGAATTGTAAAAAAAGAAGCTCCTATCCATATTAGCAATGTTATGTTGTGGGATGGTAAGCAAGCCGCTAAAGTAAAAAGAGAAGTAAAAGAAGACAAAAAAGTACGTATATCTAAAAAATCTGGGGAGGTAATTAAATAATGGCTACAGTAAAACATACTCCGAGATTAAAAGACAAATACAAACAGGAAGTAATTCCTGCTTTGATGAAGCGCTTTAGTTACAAATCAATCATGCAGGTTCCTAAACTTGAAAAAATCGCTATCAACCGTGGTGTTAACGGTGCTGTAGCTGATAAAAAGTTGGTGGATATCGCGATTGAAGAACTGACAACCATCAGTGGTCAGAAAGCAGTAGCTACCTACTCTAAAAAAGATATCTCCAACTTTAAGTTGCGTAAAAACATGCCCATTGGTGCAAGAACTACTTTACGTGGTGAAAAGATGTACGAATTCTTGGATAGGTTGATTGCTGTTTCTTTACCTCGTGTTCGCGACTTTAAAGGTATCAATGAGAAATCTTTTGATGGTCGTGGAAACTACACAATGGGTGTGACTGAGCAAATTATATTTCCTGAAATCGATATCGATAAAGTAAACAAAATCACTGGTCTTGATATCACTTTCGTAACTACTGCTAAAACTGATGAAGAAGCATATGAGTTACTGAAAGAATTAGGGATGCCTTTCAAAAACATTAAGAAGTAAAAAAATTTACGATTTACCATTTGCGATTTGCCAGAAGCAATACAAACTTCTAAATCGTAAATCGTAAATCACAAATCGTAAATCATAAATAAATAATTATGGCTAAAGAATCAGTAAAAGCCAGACAGCGCAAAAGAGAAAGAATGGTTGCTCAATATGCTGAAAAAAGAGAAGCATTGAAGCAAGCTGGCGACTGGAAAGCTTTGGATGAATTACCCAAGAACTCTTCAAGCGTACGTTTGAAAAATCGTTGCCAAATGTCTGGACGTCCAAGAGGATATGTTCGTTACTTTGGAATTTCCCGTGTTGCCCTGCGTGACATGGCCCTGAATGGTAAAATACCAGGATTGAAAAAAGCCAGCTGGTAATATAGCTTATTGTATTCTGGCATTTCAGAATTTAATAAGTAAGCTTAAAATAATTAAACTTAAAACTTAAAACTTTTCCAATTATTCCGCTCAGGCGGAATGTAGGAGGGCAATAAATATGGTAACAGATCCCATAGCAGATTTTTTGACAAGAATTCGCAACGCACAAATGGCAGGACACAGAATCGTAGAAATTCCTGCTTCTAATTTAAAAAAGCGTATGACTGAGATCTTGTACAATCAAGGTTATATTTTGAAGTACAAGTTTGAAGATGATAACAAACAAGGCTTGATCAAAATCGCCTTGAAGTATGATCCTCAAACAAAATTACCAGCTATTCAAAGTCTGGAAAGAGTAAGCCGTCCAGGTCTGCGTCACTATGCAAAGCCAGCTGATTTCCGTCGTGTAAAAGGTGGTTTAGGTGTTGCTATTCTTTCTACATCTAAAGGTGTATTGACTGATAAAGAAGCTAAAGCTCAAAACGTAGGCGGCGAAGTTCTTTGTTACATTTATTAATGCACTTGTTCTGATAAGGAACTAGGTTTATAAATTCCTTATCAGAACTTGTTTCAATATAAAAGAGTTGCTGATACATTAAGCCGACACCTATCCAGGCTGACCGGTCAACAGCTATCAGATTAATCTACAAACAACAATCTTTTTTTATGTCTCGTATAGGTAAACAACCAATTACAATCCCTGCAGGTGTAACTATAACTGTAAACAATGACAATATTGTAACAGTAAAAGGACCTAAAGGTGAATTAAAGCAAGCGATTGATCGTGATATTACTGCTGAAATAAAAGACAATCAATTGACTTTCTCTCGTCCTACAGATCAGATCCGCCACCGTGCTATGCATGGTTTATATAGAGCCTTAGTTGCAAACATGGTGAAAGGTGTAACTGATGGTTATGAAAGAAAATTAGAACTTGTCGGTGTAGGTTTTAAAGCAGCTAACACTGGTAACGTTTTAGATTTAGCTCTGGGTTATTCTCACAATATCATTTTTGAAGTTCCTTCAGAACTGAAAGTTGCAACTGCTCAGGAAAAAGGTCAAAATCCAACAATTACTTTGAATGGAATCGACCGCCAATTAATTGGACAGGTAGCTGCTAAATTGCGTAGCCTTCGTAAACCTGAACCTTACAAAGGAAAAGGTGTTCGCTACTCTGGTGAAGTGGTTCGTAAGAAAGCTGGTAAAGCGGCTGGTAAATAATGAGCTGATATGCGAATGTGAAAATCTTTGGTTTTCACATTCGCTCATTTTAAATTTTCAAATTTTCTCCTGGCAGAATCAGGAAAATAAATAAAAGCAATGAGAACAAGCGCTAAAACACTTAGAAGGAAAAATATTCGTAACCGCATCAGAACTAAAATTGCTGGTACGACTCAGAAACCACGCCTGTCTGTTTTCCGCAGCAATTCTGACATCTATGCTCAATTGATTGATGATGATAAAGCTGTAACCATTGCAGCTGCATCTTCAAGAGATAAAGATATTGCCGCCCAAACTGGTACTAAATCAGAAAAAAGTAAATTAGTTGGACAGGCAATCGCTCGTAAAGCAACTGAATTAGGACTTAAGGAAGTTGTTTTTGATCGTGGTGGGTACTTATATCATGGCCGTGTAAAAGCGGTTGCTGATGGTGCAAGAGAAGGAGGCCTTCAGTTCTAAAATTTACAATGTATAATTTACGATATGCTATCTGATTGCTATCGTAGGTTGTAAAGCGTAATCAATTTAATAGTATATCGTAATTCGAAAATAATTTATGGCAAAAGCTAATTTAAACAGAGTAAAAGCAGGCGATCTTGAATTAAAAGAAAAGGTTGTTGCTATCAACCGGGTAGTAAAAACTACCAAAGGTGGTCGTGCTTTCAGTTTCTCTGCATTGGTAGTAGTAGGCAATGAAAATGGCGTAGTTGGCCACGGTCTTGGAAAAGCTAAAGAAGTTCAGGAAGCTATTACAAAAGGAATTGAGGATGCAAAGAAAAACTTGATCAAAGTGCCTGTTATGCATGGTACTGTTCCTCATGACCAACTGGCTAAAGAAGGTGCTGCTAAAGTATTGATCAAACCTGCCGCTCATGGTACTGGTGTAATCGCCGGTGGATCTATGCGTGCAGTATTGGAAAGCGCTGGTGTTACAGACGTATTAGCAAAATCTTTAGGTTCTGCAAACCCGCACAACGTGGTGAAAGCAACATTCAAAGCTTTGTCTCTTCTTCGCGAACCTGTTGAGGTTGCTAAGACCAGAAGAATCGGGTTAAAGAAAGTTTTTAATGGCTAAAATAGTCCTGTATTGATTATCAATACTTTTTTATTGATAATGCTTTATTCTGGCTATGTTAAATAACTGAATTATGAAAAAAATAAAAATAACTTTAGTAAAAAGCCCAATTGACAGACCTGAGCGTCAAAAGCAAACATTAATAGCTTTGGGTTTGAATAAATTGAACATTGCTAAAGAAGTAGAAGCTACCCCCCAAATCCTGGGCATGGTTCGTAAAGTAGAACATCTGGTAGCAGTAGAAGAAATCGCCTAATTAATTGAATATCCTTTAGGTTTCTCTATTACTTTTGAATAGGATTATAGTAAAATAAGCGAGGGGAGATGCCCCGCAGAGTAAAAATCAAAAACAATGAAATTACACAATTTAAAGCCTGCTAAAGGCGCTGTACATAAGGAAAAACGTTTAGGTCGTGGTGAAGCTTCTGGTCATGGCGGTACCTCTACAAAAGGTAACAAAGGTCAACAAAGCCGTACTGGTTATCAAAGAAAAATGGCTCACGAAGGTGGCCAGATGCCAATTCAACGTCGTGTTCCAAAACGTGGCTTCAAAAACATCAATAGGGTAGAATACAAAGTATTTAACCTGGGTCAAATTGAGCAGATTGCTGAGAAATATGGAATTCAGGAGTTTTCTTTGGAGAACTTGTACATGAATGGATTGATCAACCAGACTGACAGAGTAAAGGTATTGGGTAATGGTGAGCTCAAAAACAAATACACTTTCAAAGTAAACGCGATCAGCGGAAAAGCTAAAGAAGCTGTTGAAGCTGCTGGTGGTTCAGTTGAAATTGTAAGTTAAAATTGATTAAATTTGATGCGCATATAGCGTATAATTGGGTAATAATTTTATAAAAAATTGAAGAAGGGTTTGCAATAAAGATTATATGTCTTAATATCGCAAACCCTTTTTAATTCAACAAATTCTGTACTGTAAACTCTCATCATTCTGTGAAGAAATTAATTAAAACATTAAAGAATATCTGGAGCATAGAGGAACTGCGCAACAAAATCCTTTTTACACTGCTCCTTTTATTTATTTATCGGGTGGGAACACATGTTGTTTTACCTGGTATTGATCCAACAAAGCTTGAACAACTTGGTCAGTCAGCAAGCGGTGGTATTCTTGGCCTTATTGATACTTTTGCGGGCGGAGCCTTCTCTCAGGCTTCAATCTTTGCATTGGGTATTATGCCTTACATCTCCGCTTCAATCTTTATGCAGTTGATGACAGTTTTGGTTCCGCAGTTCCAAAAAATGCAGAAAGAAGGGGAAAGTGGTCGTAAAAAGATCAACCAATGGACTCGCTATTTAACCGTTGCGGTAACCATGGTTCAGGGTTCTGCTTATGTTGCTTACCTGCGACAAATGACTGCTCAATCCGGTGGAATTATTGAAGGATATGCAAGTTATTTCTGGATATCTACTGTCGTTTTATTGACGGCTGGAACTTTGTTCGTGATGTGGTTGGGTGAAAAAATTACTGATAAAGGGCTTGGTAATGGTACCTCTCTGATTATCATGGTGGGAATCCTGGCACGTCTGCCTCAATCTTTCATGCAGGAACTGGCAAATAAATCAGTTCGTACAGGACAAATACTGGTATTTATCATCGAAATAGCGATCCTGATCGCTATCATTATGGGTTGTATCATGCTGGTTCAGGGGGTTAGAAAAATACCTGTAAACTATGCTAAGCAAATCGTAGGCAATCGCCAGTTTGGTGGTGCTCGTCAATTCCTGCCAATTAAAGTAAATAGCGCAGGCGTTATGCCGATCATCTTTGCCCAGGCTGTTCTTTTCCTGCCTACCTTATTTAATTTGACAGGAACTGCTACAGGACATGGTATAGCTGCCATGTTTACCGACCACTCTAACGTTTGGTATATGGTAATTTATTCTGTGGTTGTTATTGGATTTACATATTTGTATACCGCTTTGATTTTTAATCCTAAGCAAATAGCTGATAACTTAAAGCAAAACAACGGCTTTATTCCTGGAGTAAAACCCGGTCAACCCACTGTCGATTACATAGGTGCTGTAATGGATAAAATTACTTTGCCCGGCGCTATCTTATTGGCTTTGATAGGTATCTTACCTGGGATTGCTCAATTGCTTGGAGTAACCCATGGCTTTTCAACTTTCTTTGGTGGTACTTCATTGTTGATTATGGTGGGCGTTATTCTTGATACACTCCAGCAAATCGAAACGCAACTATTGATGCGACAATATGATGGATTAATGAAAAGCGGCCGGATCCAGGGAAGACAAACTGTAACTCAAGCTTCATATTAAGTTTGTAATAAAGAGTACTAAAGAATAGATTAATAAGTATTTTCATAAACAAACGAACCTGGTAGGCTTGCTTACCAGGTTTTTTTATAATATAATATGGTTCATATCAAAAATCCGCAGGAAATTGAATTAATGCGGGAGAGTGCACAATTGGTAAGTAAAACACTTGCTGAAGTAGCTAAGATCCTTAAGCCTGGAATTACAACTTTATCTCTGGATAAAATGATTGGCGATTTTATCAAGGATCATGGCGGCGCTCCTTCCTTTTTAAATTATCATGGCTATCCTTTCAACTCCTGCATTTCTGTAAATGATGTGGTAGTTCATGGTTTTCCAAATGGTAATGAACTGAAAGTAGGGGATATTGTTTCTGTTGACATAGGCGTGTACAAAAATGGATTTCATGGAGACCATGCATATACCTTCCTGATTGGAAAGCCCACTGATGATATCTTACAACTGGTAAAAATTACCAAAGAATCTTTGTATAAAGGCATAGAAAAGGCTATTGAAGGAAACCGCATTGGTGATATTGCCTTTGCCATCCAAGAGCATACTGAGAAGAAACACGGCTATGGAGTGGTTCGGGAACTTGTAGGGCATGGACTTGGCCGACAACTTCACGAAGATCCGCAGGTACCGAACTATGGCAAACGAGGATCAGGGCCAAAGTTGAAGTCTGGACTTGTATTGGCTATAGAGCCTATGATCAATTTAGGTAAAAAAGAGGTCTATACAGATAAGGATGGTTGGACTGTTAGAACAGCTGATGGCAAGCCTTCAGTCCACTTTGAACATGATGTTTGCATAAGAAAAGGAAAAGCTGATGTGCTTTCTGATTATGCTCCAATTGAAGCTGCTGAGAAGAATAATGAGAACTTATTTGCATGCCCATAATTGTGTGCTATGCATCAGGAAAATTCTAACCTAAGCGGGCGTGTTTTGGTAGTAATAGGAGGAGGGGCTGCCGGCATTTTTTGTGCAGTCAATGCAGCAAGGCTCCATCCAGGCTTACAGGTTTTAATAGTTGAAAAGACGAATAAGATTTTATCTAAAGTAAAGATTTCGGGGGGAGGGCGCTGTAATGTTACACATGCTTGCTTCGAGATCTCCGAAATGAGCAAGCGTTATCCCAGGGGACAAAACTTTGTCAAAAAAACTTTCCATAGATTCTTTACAAAAGATACCATCAAATGGTTTGAAGATAGAGGTGTAAAACTAAAAACAGAAAGGGACGGAAGAATATTTCCGGTGACAAATTCATCTCAGTCAATTATTGATTGTTTGTTACAGGAAGCTGACAGGTATGGTGTTCAAATAATAATGCAGGCTGAGGTAAAAGATCTGAAATATGATGCCGGGACATTTAAACTCATCCTGGGAAATGGGCGGCAACTGACCGCTGATTTGCTGTGTATTGCTAGTGGCGGATATCCTAAATTGTCCATGTTCGACTGGCTGAGAGATGCTGGTCATACAATTGCAGAACCTGTACCCTCGCTCTTTACATTCAATTTGCCGAAACATCCCATTACAGAACTGATGGGAGTAAGTACTGAAAAAGCTCGCGTGAGAATTGAAGGTTCAAAACTCACAGAAGAAGGTCCAGTTTTAATTACTCATTGGGGATTAAGTGGGCCTGCAATCTTAAGGCTAAGTGCCTGGGGCGCTCGCGAATTGGCCGCTAAAAATTATGCTTTTAAAGTACATATAAACTGGTTGCCCCATTTTAATGAGAATAATTTGAAAGAAGAATTCAGGAGCTTTAGAAATCATTTGAGTACAAAGAAGGTCACCAATCATAATTTTACAGATCTGCCTGCCAGGCTGTTTTTATACCTGCTCCACCAGTCAGGCGTTTCTGATCATTTTCGTTTTGCAGATCTGCCATCAAAAGTGGAAAATGCTTTGATTCGGAACTTAGTTGACTATGTTGTGGAAGTAAAGGGGAAAACAACCTTCAAAGAAGAGTTTGTGACCGCAGGAGGCATAATGTTATCAGAAGTAGATGCAAATACGATGATGAGCAAAAAGCAGCCAAATTTATACTTTGCAGGAGAAGTTCTGGACGTTGATGGTATCACTGGCGGATTCAATTTTCAGCACGCCTGGACTAGCGGTTGGATAGCAGCAAATAGCCTTGGCAACTGTTTTCAGCAAGCTAATTCGATCATAGAGAAACCAAAGTTTAAATAAGATAAAACTTATCATTTCTTTACACCTCCTTTTGTTTTTTATACTTTTATTTCGCAGAAGATGAAAAAAATCGATTGGTATATTCTAGGCAAGTTTGTCGTTACATTTATCTTTTGCATGTTGCTGTTTACGGTAATTGCAGTGGCTGTTGACAGTAGTGAAAAAGCTGAGGATTTCCTTAGAACAGGCCTCAGTTCTTACGATATTGCAGTTAAGTATTACACAGGCTTTATCCCTTATATCTGGAGCTTTCTGTTTCCATTATTTGTTTTCATCGCTGTTATATTTTTCACTAGTAAGATGGCTTTACGTTCCGAAGTGATAGCCATATTGGCCAGTGGAACTTCTTACAACAGATGGTTAAGGCCCTATATGATTGGCGGTTTATTCTTTGCTATTGTGCTTTGGTTTGGTTACCGGTATGGTATTCCCAGGGCAAATGTGATCCGGAGCGATTTTCAGACAACCTATCTTGATAAGGGCGATCCTTATAAAAGCCTGAATACCCAATATTCTTTCTATTTACGAATTGATACCAACACCTATGTGGGCCTGCGCTATTATGATACAGGCTCTAAAACTGCTACAAACTTTTTCTTGGAACGAATCCGCGATGGAAAAGCTTTTTATAATCTTCGGGCAGATAGAATGCAGTGGGATACAGCGAAAAAAAACTGGAAGCTATATGGTATCGTCGAGCGCAAAATTGATAGCATGAAAGAAGAAGTTGCGTATTTGCCTGAAAAGAATATGAAGTTGAACTTAAGTCCGTCAGAACTGAGAAAAGACGAGTATTTGAAAGATAAACTAAGTACTCCAAAATTGGTTGCATATATAAAAAGAGAAGAATTAAGAGGTACAGAGGGATTAAACACATTAAAGGTAGAAATGTACCGCCGTACAGCCACGCCTGCTTCCGTTGTACTATTGACTTTGATCGGAGCCGTTGTTGCTGGCCGTAGAACAAGAGGGGGGAGTGGCTTACACCTCGCTATTGGAATTATTATCGCTGCTGTTTTTATTTTATCCGATCGATTTTCTACCGTATTTTCAATCAAAGGAAATTTTCCTCCTTTATTAGCAGCCTGGATGCCTAATATAGTATTTTCCTTTGTCGCTTATTATTTATACAGGAAAGCACCAAAATAAGAGTTTCATGCACATATTACATACAAAGAATGAATACTATGTCGGGTTATAAAAGATATTAATGTGTGTTTTTTTTGCATCAAGGTCATCATTATATAACTTAGCGTCCCTAATTAGTAAACTATTCCCTTAAAATAACCAAAAGTGAAATAAAATGGGTTCCCTAAAAGCAAGGTTTAAAGAAAAAGCAGATTCGCTTGCCATTGAGATCAAAGACATCCTCAAAACGCATGGCAACAAAGTAATTGGGGAGGTACAACTGTCACAGATTTACCAGGGCATGCGTGGCATCACTGGCTTAGTTTCTGAAACTTCTCTTTTAGATGCCCAGGAAGGGATTAGGTTTCGTGGCTACTCCATTCCGGAACTTCAGGAAAAGTTGCCAAAAGCAGAAGGGGGCAGTGAGCCTCTTCCTGAAGGACTGTTTTACCTGATGTTGGTTGGTGATCTTCCTAGTGCGAATGATGTGGAACTGGTGACAAGTAACTTACAAAGACGCAGTCACGTGCCAAACCATGTCTTCGACACAATTGAAGCCTTACCTATTAATTCCCATCCAATGACCCAGTTTGTAGTGGCAATTATGGCTTTACAGACGGAAAGTCATTACCAAAAGCGTTATGCGGCAGGCATGAACAAAAAAGATTATTGGGATGCCGTCTTTGATGATGCAATGGACCTGATAGCTCGCTTGCCACGCATTGCAGCGTATATCTATCGCCGCAAATACAAAAATGGCGAACACATTCAACCAAATGGTTTACTCGATTGGGCAGGTAACTTTGCTCATATGCTGGGTTATGATGATGAAGGTTTTATGGAGTTGATGAGGCTTTATATGACCATTCATGCTGACCATGAAGGAGGTAATGTTTCTGCCCATACAACACACTTGGTAGGTTCTGCTTTGAGTGATCCTTATTTAAGTTTCGCTGCTGGTATGAATGGATTGGCTGGTCCGCTCCACGGTCTGGCGAATCAGGAAGTAATTAAGTGGATCTTTGAAATGCGTGAAGAATTAAATACCGAATCCCCATCCAAGGAGCAAATTGCAGAATATGTTCGTAAAACTTTGACAGCAGGTAAAGTAGTACCAGGCTATGGTCATGCTGTTTTGCGTAAAACAGATCCTCGTTTCACAGCCCAAATGGAATTTGGTAAGAAACATATGCCAGAAGACCCGCTGGTTAAAACGGTTTGGAATATTTATGAAACCGTGCCGCCAATCTTACAATCTTTAGGTAAAATCAAAAATCCTTGGCCAAACGTAGATGCGCATAGTGGTGCCTTACTGGTACACTACGGCATGGTAGAGTACGACTTTTACACAGTGTTATTTGGCGTAAGCCGTGCTTTAGGTGTTCTGGCCAGCTTGTGTTGGGATAGAGCATTAAGTTTGCCAATCGAGCGTCCAAAGTCAGTAACAACCGATCTGGTAAAAAGCTGGCTGAAAGGAGAAGGTGAAATTTGGGGTGAGTAAAAAAACACCCCCAGTCACACTCCTGCCCCCTAAAGGTGAGGGCAGCGCTGCAAAGCCTTGGCTATATTAGATTTATATAAGAAAAGCCCTCAATATTAAAGTTGAGGGCTTTTCTTATAATGTACCTGTTAAAAGTCTTTGTGCGTTGGCAGTTCTCCGCCTTAGGCGGATTAGGGGTATGACTGGTATGCTTAAAAAAAATTATCCAGTGCCTTAAGACTAATAGGCTTCTCCCAAATAGTTAATTTGGCGCCATCCAACTCGTCTGGCATTGATGGGCGAAACGCACTGATAAGGTGGTATTGTATGTTTGGATACTTCTGGTACATTTCAGGTAATTTATCCCATCCAAGTCCATCCGGAAGGTTATAATCAATTAATAAATAATCTGGATGAATTTGGCTAAGACGGATCATACCGTCATTTAAAGTATGAGCAATATGAACTTCATAGTTTTTACGGATAAAATATGCCTTCATTAACAAACATAGATCTACTTCATCATCTATTATTAAAACTTTTTTCCTTTGCGTCATATAGTTCATGGAGTTAATAGGGTACCGTAATTTTCATACCAAAACCTGTGCAAAGAAATGAGTATTAATCGAATTTCAAAGATGAACGACCTATTTGTCTTAATCTCAGCCAATAAAGAGCAGCTGGCCATCAAATTTCCTCTTAAATACTTTCTTAAAAATTTAATTTATTCCTGCTTTTTCCCTGGCAATAGCTGATTAGGGTACTTACAAATTCATTTATTTTTAATTGGCAATTCATTCAATTTTCTTGTAGAGTTTTTTACACAGGATGATAAGAAGTATTTATCAAGCTCAGGCATTTTTTCTGGTACGATTATTTAAAATATTCAGGAAAGCTATTGCTTAACCTTAAATATTTAAATCATGACTACAAGAACTAAATTAATTCTGGGAATTTTCGGAGCCGCTGCAGCGGGCGCTGCCTTAGGGATGCTTTTAGCACCTGACAAAGGTTTGCAAACCCGTAAGAATATATCTAAAAAAGCAGGAGACTGGGCAAACCAATTATCTGACCTTTTTGCCAGTGCAAAAGAAGAAATAGCCAATATGAAGAAAAAAGGTGCTAAAATGACCAGTGAAATGGCCGAACGTTATAGTGGAGCCGCAGATAATTTTAGCTAAAATTCTAGCAGGTCTCTTGACCTGCTATTTTCTTTTCAAACATTTTCATTATGGAAGAATTGAAATCTAGTGTCAGGGACTTAAAAGAGCACGTTAGTGATTATGTAAAGACTTATTCAGAATTAGCAAAAACCAAAGCTACCATAGGGGCTTCTAATGCCGCCGCCGGGGCTGCCATTGGTATTGCAACGCTCTTCTTTTCTTTTTTCTTTCTACAGTTTATCTTTTTCGGTCTTGCCTGGTGGTTAGGTACTCTGATAAATAGTACGGCAGGAGGATTCTTTATTGTTGCCGGATTATTCCTGCTAATCGTAATTTGTATTTTCGCCCTGCGTAAAAAAGTAATTGTTCCTTGGATCCGTAATACAATCATTAGTAAAGTATATGAATAGCACCATTCGCACATACGAAGACCTTTTAAAGGAGCAGCAACGGTTAATAGGCATTATTAAAACCCAGGAAGAGCTCATACGTAAAGATATTGCCGGTGTAAAGGAAGGTTTGAAACCCTTCAATAAAGTAGCAAGGCAAATCAACAATATAGCTACGCGTGATAATACAGCTCCTTTAATGAACTTCGGATTAGAGTTCGGTGTTGATCTGCTGCTCCGCAAGTTTATTTTGGCCAGGTCCGGATGGTTTACAAAGATCATCATCCCATTCCTGGTTAAAAATTATTCCTCACATATTATCGGCGAAGAAACGCGGCTATTTATATTCCAGAAAGTGCGCAATTTCTTCCAAAAAATTAGGCCCCATGCATCACCTGAGGCATATGCCACTTCAGAAGCTCCGCCAGCATCAGGTATGCAGGAAAAACAGGATGATTTTACCGCCAGAACTTCTGATTTATTTAAGGATGAGGAGTCCAGGAGAGATACTTAACAAAAGCAGAATACCAAACAAATAAATGAAGGCGGCTTTTTGTCGACATGCGCGATGATCCCATTAAGATTTTCTCATTGTTCATAATGACATTGTTTTGATACCTCAACTGTATCTTGATATAAGCTTAGGTACAATTTTTTCCCATTATATGTGATGTAACATCAATCTAAAATGTACAATTATGAATAAGTATGAAAATAACGGCCAGGCTCAATCCGGCGTGGCATACTTGTCAGAATTTCAGCCACCCGACCCCACAAAAAAGAGAGAGCGCAGTGAAGACTCTCTGGAAAATGCAAATCCTGCTGATAGCAGAGCTGATGAAAAAGTTATTGTAAATGAACAGGCAGGTAATAAAACCGTTAATGCTCCTTCCCAAACAGCAGTTAATACAAGTGAAAACGAAAGTTCGGATGAGGACACAGTATATTGAGGCATTTCATTATAAAAAAAGGTGCAGTTTGCTGCACCTTTTTTTATTTCCTGATGATAATTTTAATTTGTTAATCAACTCTGCGGAATCCGCCTGCTATCAATGACAGTACAAAAAGTACTAAGAAAATATAGAACAAAATTTTCGCTATAGAGGCTGCTCCAGCAGCAATACCTCCGAATCCAAATATAGCTGCAATAATAGCAACTACTAAAAAGATGATTGTCCAACGTAACATAAGTATAGGTATTTTAAGGTTAACAATTCATGGTTCAATAATTAAAGAATTGTACCATTTTCTTTATATGCAACAATTTCTTTGCGCAGCGCTTAAATGCAGTGGTTATTGAGGAAATAGTTCTACTAATGAGCTTAGTGAAAATGATCTATTTAATTGCCCCACTTTACGCAATATTATCAATGATTAGTAAGCCTGAACTGAAAATATACACAAGTATTGAATTTTATAAACTACTTATTTACTGGAGAACCCTTTTGTACAACTTTTTTAAAATTGGTATAATATTTTGAACTTAATAGGAATAGAAATGTCTTGTCCAATCAATTTCTAGAATTTTTAATGGTTTAAAATTAGAAAGCCATGATGAAAACCGAACAAGCAGGAAGAGAACCTGGCACAATAATACGCCAGGCTTTTATTGCAGATAAGCCTGTAATGCCCTCAACAGCTGAACATGAAAAGCTGGTGCGCAAGTCGGCAGACCCTTCGTCAAGTACAAGAAATAACCGGTATCCGGTTCCTTCTTTTTTTGAGCAGAGGCTTCAGAGAGCCGAATAACTTTAGAGATATACAATTTTATAAACTCGGCAAAGTGCTGGGTTTATTTGTTTTTGGCAATAGTTGAAATTGGTGTTTCGTGGAATTCATTCCCCAAAAGTTGAGCTTACGTAAAATTCGATTTAGTAATTTAGATAGAAAGATGCAAGACTCTGCAATAACTAATTGAAAATCAGTCAACATTAATTGTTTACTATTTTGTAAATTTTGGTGTTTCAGTTGTTTATTAAATAGTAAGCCAAAATAAAAATGATGATCAATCAGCGCTTAGCTCAGAAGCAACGGCTTAAGATTTTACCACAACAAATTCAATTGCTTAACTTCTTCCATTTGAATACATTAGAATTAGAACAACGTATTCAACAGGAACTGGAGGAAAATCCGCTCCTGGAAGATCAGAAAAATGAATTTGAGCCGTTAGCAGAAAAGTTTAATAAAGACTCGGTTCAGGACTTTCAGGATTGGGAGGAATATGGCTACGATGATATACCTGACTATAAAATGGAATATTGCAACTATCTGCACAACGAAAAACTTCCTGAACGGCCAATTGTAAATCAGTTTGACTACCGTAAAGCCTTAAAGGAACAGTTTAAACTGAGTTGCGATGATGAAACAGAAATAATGCTTGCCGAATTCGTGATAGATTCATTTAACGACCACGGGATAATGGAACAATGTCCCGACGATTTGGCTGAGGATATTTCGTTCCGGATCAATAAGTGGATAGAGGCAGAACAAATTATAGAAATTATTAAGAAAATTCAGGAACTGGAGCCCGTCGGGGTTGGTGCCCGGAGCATCCGTGAATGTTTGTTGATTCAGCTTGGTCGCATGAATACCAAACGGCCTGATGTTAAAATGGCTATTAAGCTACTGGAGGAACATTTTACGGATCTTCACAACCGTAATATGGATAAAATTAAAAGCCACTTGAAGATTGATGATGAGGAAATGAAAATAGTTCTAAAACTTATTGCTTCATTAAAAATGAAACCAATATGTGAAGAACAGGAATCATTGATCGCTAATCAGAATATATTGCCAGATTTTATAATAATCCGTAATGGAGACGATATTGAAATTCAATTGTACAGGCATCGCTCTGAAAGTTTAAATATTAACTCCACATGGAAACAAATGGCTGACAACCACACTCAGATGAATACGGATAAATCTGCAGTGCAATACTTGAAAAACAAATTACAGTCAGCACAATGGTTTATACATGCCGTTCAGCAACGCGAAGCAACCATGTTGAAAATCATGAAAGCCATTGTCAAAATACAACATGAATACTTTTTAACAGGGGATATCAATTTGCTGAAACCGATGATTTTGAAAAATGTAGCCGAAATGGTTGGAGTTGATATCTCAACGGTATCTCGTATTACGTGCAACAAATATGCAGAAACACCGTTTGGATTGATATTATTAAAAGATCTCTTTACAGAAGGAATCGCCAATGAAAAAGGTGAAGTTATTAGCAACCGTGTGATTCAATCTGCTATCGAGGACGTAATTCAAAGTGAAGACAAGCATAATCCATATACAGATCAGCAATTGGTGACTATATTGTCACAAAAAGGTTTTTCTGTGGCCCGGCGCACAGTTGCCAAATACCGCGAGCAATTACAAATTCCTGTATCTCATGTGCGTAGTTTATGGGCATAGTTTCATTACTTGATAATTTTATTACTTTAGTAACAAGCAATTAGAATATTAACGAACCATAGAAATCTAGCAATATGCAAACAATTCTTATTATTGATGATGACAGAGACATGTGTCTGCTGTTAAAACGTTTTTTAACCCGCCACGGCTACGAGGTATTGGAAGCTTATAATGGTAAAAAAGCCCTTGAAATCCTGGATGAAACCGAACCTGCTTTAGTAATGTGTGATTTTCGTCTTGAGGATATGGAAGGCAATGTATTGCTAGGAAAAATTAAAGAAAAGTATCCGGCCCTCCCTGTAATTATTATTACTGGATATAGCGATATCAAAATAGCTGTAGAAGTAATGAAAATGGGTGCGTATGACTATATAACTAAGCCGCTCTTCCCTGATGAAATTCTTGTGACTATTAAGAAAGCATTAGAAACACCATTTGCCGGCGAATCTAAGCAGGTTGTACCACCAGTAAAGGAAAATGCAACGCCACCTCCTGCTGTAAAACAGGTACCTTCTAAAATCATACATTCTGGTGAATATATTTTTGGAGATTCTTCAGTGTTCAGAGCTCTTTTGCAACAGATCGATCTTGTCGCACCCACTAATTATACCGTAATTATATACGGTGAAAGTGGAAGTGGTAAAGAGGCAATCGCTCAGGAAATTCATAAACGCAGTAAGCGTAAAGGCAAACCTTTTGTGGCCATTGATTGTGGATCACTTTCAAAAGAATTGGCTGGTAGTGAACTGTTCGGTCATGAGAAAGGCTCTTTCACCGGTGCTTTGAACCAAAAAATAGGCAGCTTTGAAATTGCCAATGGTGGCACGATCTTCCTGGATGAGGTTGCCAACCTTTCGTACGATATTCAGGTTTCTCTGCTGCGTGTAGTGCAGGAACGGAAAATGCGCAGGGTAGGGGGGACAAAGGATATAGATCTTGACGTTCGCATTATTGTTGCCAGCAATGAAAAACTCTGGGAGTCAACTCGAAAAGGAAAATTCCGTGAAGACCTTTACCATCGTTTTAATGAATTTACCATCGATGTGCTGCCTTTACGCCAGCGGCCTGAAGATGTGATGCTATTTGCCAATCACTTCCTGGAACAAACCAATCAGGAGCTTGGAAAAAATGTAAAACGCTTCAGCGATGAAGTCGAGCAAATCTTTAAAACTTACGTTTGGTATGGCAACCTTCGCGAGTTGAAAAATGTGATCAAAAGAGCGACCTTGCTTACAGATGGAGAACAAGTTGAAGCAACTTCCCTTCCATTTGAGATATCTCATCACAACAAGCTCCAGTTTGAGAGTCAGCCCGAAACCACAGTGAGGCCAGCAACGCCACCTACAATAGTTAGGGAAGAAGTAGTTGAAACTCCGCGAGGGATTTCTGAAACGACACTGAAAGGGGCAAGCATTGATGCTGAATACGAAATGATATTGAAAGCCTTAAAGAAAGTGAACTTCAATAAAAGCAAAGCAGCAAAATTGCTCAATATTGATCGTAAGACATTATACAATAAAATGAAACAATATCAGGAGTTTAATAATCAATAGTCATGAGTTGGGATAAAGAAAATTCTGTATCCAAAAACTATCCTCAAGGGCATCCTGGTCAAAGCTATAGGGTTCAATTCATGGAAAAGCAGGAAAAGGTAGTAGATCTGAACCTGCTTTTAATAAGTAATTGGAAACGTTTTGAGAAAAGCATTGTTCAGCAAATGGCTGCCCGGCTCGATCCATTGCCATTAGTCGAGGGCGATGAAACACAATGGCATTTTGTTATTGATGGTCTTCTAACCATGATCATGAAACACCCTCCAAAAGGCTTCTTTTTCCTGCACATAAAATGTGATCCATATACTGTAAGCACATCAAATGTAAGGTTAAAAAAAGGCTTTAGGAATTTTCAAATAGATTTCAATACCAATATAACAGTCAACGAAAGTTGGATTCAATTGTATAACAACAAATTAAAAGAAATAGAATTGACAGTCGACGCTTTAAAAGGCTCCTTTGCTTATAATCGAGATGTAGAAAATGGCTGTTTATTTTCAATCACCTTACCCGGAAAACAAGATTAAGCCAATGTCATCCTTTAACAATAGCCACATTAGAATCTTGATAATAGATGATGATGAGGACGACTTTTTTATCACTTCCGATTTATTAAAGCAAATTCAAGGTTATCTTTTTCAAATTGACTGGTGTTACAAATACAGCGATGCGGTTGAGCAGCTGATGGACCCACACTACGATATTTACTTTGTTGACTATCGCTTGGGTGCTAAAACTGGGTTGGACTTTCTGAAACAGGCAGTGTACATGGGTGTACAGGAACCAATTGTATTACTAACTGGCAAGGGTAACAGGGAGATTGATATTGAAGCAATGCAAATGGGGGCTACCGACTATCTTATAAAGACAGAATTGACCATTGATAAATTGGAAAGATGCATCCGCTATGCATTGGAACGTACATCCTACCTGAAAGCATTGCGTGAAAATGAAAAGAAATACCGGAATATTTTTGAGCTTTCAAAAGATGCGGTATTCATTGCTGATAAAAACCTGTTGTTCAAAGATTTCAACCAGGCTACCTCCGACCTGTTGGGCCATCCAAAGGAAGAGCTCTTGAACATGAGCTTATATAATGTCATTGATGGAGAGGCTTCAAAGAGACTCCTGGAAAAGATTCTTTACGAAGAAGCTGAAATAAATGACCTGGAACTGGAATTTCAGACAAAAGTCGGAGAAAAGAAAAGTTGTATTCTTTCAATTACAGCCACACCTAGTGCACAGGGGCAAACCTATTACCAATGCCTGGTCCATGACATTACAACCCTGAAAAGGGCAGAAAAAGCAAATCTCCTGGCCGAAAAACTGGCAGCCACAGGGCGCCTTGTCCGTACGTTGGCACATGAAGTGCGCAATCCCCTCAATAACATCAACATGTCCGTTGAGCAATTAAACCATGAAGCAAAAGATGAAGAGGAAGGATTATACTTGGATATTATACAACGCAACAGTAAGCGTATTGGTGACCTGATTACAGAATTGCTGGACTCTTCAAGACCAACAGAACTTACATTCGAACGCACAACCCTGCAATCTGTAATGGACGACAGCGTTGCTGACGCCTTGGACCGCATTACACTCCAACGCGTCAATATGCAGATTCGCTATTGTAACGAACCTTGTTGGGTTATGGCAAATAGGGAAAAGCTGAAAATTGCTTTTTTGAATATTATTATCAATGCATTAGAAGCTATGCTGTCAAATGAGGGAGAGCTGGATATTGAAATTGAAAGTGTAAATGTGATTCACAAGATCACTATTCGCGATAACGGCTGTGGCATTCCGGAGGAAAATTTATCGCGCTTGTTTGAGCCCTACTTTACATCAAAACGTAACGGAATGGGACTTGGCCTGGCCTCTACTTTGAATATTCTTCAAGCGCACAAAGCGCATATAGACGTTTCATCTACAGTTGGAGAAGGAACAACATTTGTCATTACATTTCCCACAGCATAAACGCAACTAAAAAGGAGGTTAGCTTTAAAGCTAACCTCCTTTTTAAGTAACTATTTTATCATGTTGTTGGTGCATGATATAAAAAAGTAAACTTCCCAGGGCGGGAACAGCAACAACAACAATCAGCCAGAAACGTTTTTGAAAGCCTCTTAAATCATCTCTGTCCCTTCCTATCACATCAAAAAGTGTCCAGATATAATGGATCGCTCCTAGAACAGACCCTCCCATTATAATGTAGTTACCTGAATTATACCCATTACCTTTAAATCCAATTCCGATCAATACGACAATCGCTGCTATAATTCCCAGTATAAAATTTGGGTGTTTTGCATATTTCATATTAGCAGTTTTAATATCATCTAATAGTCTTTATCTCAAATCTTGGATAGGTTCTTAAAAATTTATGCCACTCATCATAAATTCATGTCTCCAGGTGTGAAAGAGAAATCTCTTTAGCTTCTTTCTTGATAATAAAGACTGCAGTTTCCTTGGGACGGATGCCTTCTCCATGCGACAAAGCATACATTTTTGTAAACTCTGCACCAAAAAAAAGTATCATAGAAGAATAATATACCCAAACCAGGATAATAACAATCGAAGCTGCCGCACCATAGGTGATGCCAAGATTGGCCTTACCGATATAGTAATTGATCAGGAGTTTGCCTAGTAAAAAAAGCAGGGCTGTAAATACAGAGCCCATAATGGCATCACGCCACTCGATAATAGCGTCTGGCAGCACCTTGAAAATTACGGCAAATAAGCCGCTAATGGAACTCAGTATGACTAATGTATTGACTACATAAAATAACTGGACAGTATACTGGGGTAAAAGACGCATCAAAGAATCGCTCAGGAAACTAAGCAAGGCATTTACAATAAGAGAAACCAATAGTAGAAAAGCCATACCTATAATAAGAGAGAAGGAGAGCAGGCGATTAGCAAGGTATTTAACCCAGCTTCTTTTAGGCTTTGCTTTAACAGACCATATATAATTTATTGAGTCCTGCATTTCTGTAAAAACGCCCGTAGCTCCGATAAAAAGAATAATAATTCCAATAATGGCTCCTGCCGTACTGGAGTGTGCCGTATGAATGTTCTGGATAATATCCTGTACCTGCATGGCCGCCTCCGAACCGATTAAACCTTTTAATTGCATGTAGATGCGATCTTGCATAGCATCCCGGCCAAAAAATATCCCCGTTAAGGAAATAATAATGATCAATAAAGGAGCTAACGCAAAAACGGTATAATAGCTTAAGGATGCGCTTAACTTAAAAGCATTATCATCTACAAACCCATATGATGCGTTCTTAAAAACCTTCCAGAAAGCCTTTAATTTTTTCATTAATTATGGAATGAATGATCAACAGCTCATCACTTAATAAAATTAAGCTATTCCAGAGCTAATGTGGAATTTACTACACAAGAAACTTTTGATATTTTATTGCATCTACAAATAGAAAATTCTTAATTGGTTTAACCGATTCTGGCAATATTTTTTCTATACTATCAATGAAGCAAAAAATATATTTTATGAGTAGCTTACTATATATAATAGCAGTGATCTTGATCATAGGTTGGCTTTTAGGTGTATTCTATTGGAGTGCTACAGGATTAATACACATTCTAATTGTCTTGGCAATTATTGCTCTTTTGTTAGGTATAATAAGGAGGGCATAAATTAATTGCTGATACAATTTCTATATATACAGTCCATATTATCAAAGGCTGTCTCAATGCATTGAGATAGCCTGTTTTTTTATTAGAAAGATGTAAAATCCTTACATAAATTCATCATCACTACCACTTAGAATACGTTTACTTGGAAGTTTTCTTGTGAATGTTTTCAACTTCTTTCATATAAGCAGAAAGCTTTGTATCCATGTAAACGCCATAACCGTCAATGAGAGTTCCCTTGGTACCGTCATTTGTTTGGATCACATACAAAATTGCATTATCGTCCGGGTCTGACATGCCTTCGAAACGGAAGTAATTGACTACCTGGATTTCTTCTGGTTTATAATATTTACCATGGTTCAATGATTCTAATCCATGATCGGTTACTTTAAAATCTTCAACATAACCTTCCATAACCATTTTATTCAGGCAGGTGGAAAGGCTCTTCATATAGGGCTGCGTATTGTATTCATTGATGATCATAAAAGGGGATTTAATATAGTGTATCCAAATAAAAAATGTTTGCCAGAACCTTCAAATGAAATTAAAAACTTCATATTATTCAATTCTTCAGTAAAGACATCAACAAGCTATAAAACAATAAGCAACCGGCATTAGGCAAATTGAAATGATAATATTCCATAATGCACATTGCCGGTTGCTTATTACCAGTTGATAATGTCAATTACCTGTTTGCTTTTTGCAGATCACGCAGGCGCTTTACTTCATCATGTCCAATACGCAACTGAGCCTTTTGACGAACAATTAACTCTCGTAATGTAGGTTCCAAATCTACATCTGAATTAAGTGCTATATCATAGGCTTTTTGAGCTGCATCTTCACCAAACTCACAATTTTCTAATATGGTTTTCCTGTCCTTGCCACTGATAGCAGCTTTGAGATCCATCCACACACGGTATATCTTACCAGAATTGGTAGTACTATCCGATGGGTTACCACCCAGCCGTGTTACTTCTTGAGTTAGTTCACTCACAAATTGCTTGCTTTCAAGTGTATAACGTTTAAATAACGTTTTAAGGTCAGCATCGCCTGCTTTTAATTCATCTATTGCTTTTTCATAACCAACAACCCGGTCATTGTTGATTTGGATAAGATCATTTAAAATTCCTGTTATTTTTTTAGTGTCTGCCATAGTGATAGGTTTTAATGTTGGGTTCTTAAAAAACCGTACCGGAAATGCCCATTTTTGGGTATAATTATTTCTTTCTAATCATGAGAATTACTAACCTTAAAACGTACATCCATGGCAAAGTATTCAAAAAAAGCCGGCGACAAGGTTGAAAAAGCAATGCATGAAATGAAAAGGGGAAAATTGAAAAGCGGGCGCAGTGGAAAAAAGGTAACCTCTCGTAAACAAGCAATTGCAATTGGATTGTCTGAAGCAAGAGAGCGGGGAGCAAAAGTCCCTAAAAAGGCAGCATCCAAATCTGCAGCCCCAGGAAGAACAAAAGCCGCTAAAAGGGCTAAGGCAACCTCTTCCAGGACCAAAGCCACAGCAAGTAAATCTGCCAGGGGAGTTAAAAAAGCTACAACACGTACAACTAAGGCTGCTAGGGGAACGAAACGTGCGACCAGTACTGCTAGCCGCACAAGATCAAAAGCTGCTGCATCTAAGTCTGCAAGGAGTAAGAAATCTGCCACCTCTGCCAGGAGCCGCAGTAAAAGCAAGTGAGTTGATCATCAACTACTCAAACTAATTCCTTGAGGATTTTCATCAGGACCCTCTCTTCTGAAGTAAGCCCGGTAAGATCATCGGGCTTTTCTATTTCTTCCAGTTCTTGCAGGTATTTGTTCAAATTATTTTCTTCATAAAGCCTGATGATGCCGGGGTGAACATAATACTTTTTACATACAGTCCTGGTGTTGCCTAGTTTTTTACTCACCTCGTCGAGTGCGGCTATTATGTTTTTTTTATAGTCGGTTTCTGAGCAGGCTTCTCCTAGTGATTTAAAAGCCCGTAAAATGTTGAGTGTGCCCGCCCAGGTGCGAAAATCTTTTGCGCTGAAGTCGCCTCCTGTTGCATCTTTTATATATTGATTGACCAGGCCGGAATCAATAGGTTTCTTATTTCCTTCCGCATCATAGTATTGAAACAGTTCTTTACCAGGAATCTCACGACAGGCTTCCACCACTTTAGCTAACCGGCGGTTGCGTAATGTTATTTTATGATCAATTCCTTTCTTTCCTTTAAATGAAAATGTGATTTTACTGCCATCAACTTTCACATGTTTGTCCTTTAAAGTGGTCAGCCCATGCGAGCCGTAGAGTTTTTCGTAATCACTGTTGCCTATTCTGATGTAAGTGCGTTCCATAAGGCTGATCACAATGGCCACAACCTTTTCTTCATTCAAATCTTTCTTTGCGCTATCCTCTTCTAATTTTAAACGTAGGGAGGGAAGGAGCTTGCCAAATTCATACAACCGGTGAAATTTGGTTTCATTGCGCAGTTCGTGCCATTGCGGATGATAGCGATACTGCTTGCGGTTGCGGGCATCCAGTCCGGTTGCCTGTATATGTCCATTTTCTTTTGGGCATATCCATACGTTTGTCCAGGCAGGCGGGATTGCCAGTTTCCGTATCCGTTCTAATTGTTTCTCATCCTTCAAAGGCTGATCTTTATATAGGTAAGAGAAGCCTGTTCCTTTTTTTACGCGCTGAATACCGGGATCCTTATCGTTGACATATGTCAATTCCGCTACTATTGCTGCACTGACATAATCCTTATCAATTTCCAGGAATTCTTTATGTGAAAGTTGTTCTATATGTTCCATAGGGAAAAAGTTTATGTTTTTAAGCGTTTAGCAATCCGGGCTTTCTGAGATTTGCTTTTTAGTTCATGGATTTCGCTTGCTTCATCAAAAGAATGGGAACTGTGTAGGTCATGTTCTTTTTTGGCCAGGGTAGCTAATCTGATGTAAAACTTTTTAAGCATTTCCAGTTCTTCCTGTGTTAAGTCTTCAACATCAATAAGGCGATTGCTGGCTCTTTCTTCGCAGGCAATAAGTTCGTTCAATTTCAACTGCAATGCCATTGAATCTTTGTTTTGTGTTTGTTGGATTATGAAAACCATTAAAAAGGTAATGATCGTAGTACCTGTATTGATCACAAGCTGCCAGGTATCTGAAAAATGGAAGAGCGGCCCTGTAATACCCCAGACAATAATGATCAGGAGGGCGACAATAAATGCCACAGAAGATCCGGTGATTTTTGTAACTGCAGACGCAAATGCTTCGAAGCGGGCTGTAAAATGATTATGAACTTTTTTTTTCGACATATTGACTTTTCTACATAAAAAGAAAAAGTCAAGCCAGTTTGGGGAAAATACGGTATAAGGGGAGGCGATTGCTGATTGGGGAAATGTAAAAATACGAAGTGTGCAAGCGGCTGCTTGCACACTTCGTATTTTTACATATGGCTAATTACTCTTCTTCACGTTGAGCATTAATATTAATGCTGCTTTCCGCTATTTCTGTCAGGTGTACATCCGTTTCTTTTTCTTCATCCAGTGTTTCATGCAAAACATCTGCAATGTCCATACGATTCATGGTCTTGGCCAGTTGTACCAGGCTACCATAAGAAGCAATTTCATAATGTTCTGCCTTCTGAGCAGAAATGATAAGCGCAGCATCACGGGTTGACGTTCCCTTTTCCGTATCTTCTATAGCATTCATAGCCTCTTTTACCAATCCTTCCATTGCTTCACACTTCTTTGCTCTTGCCGCCATATCCAACATTTCAAAAACTTCTTGCAGGCGGGCTATCTGGTTTTCAGTTTGTTCTGAGTGATCCTGGAATGCATTGGCCAATTCTGTTGAAGTGGCAGCTTTCGCCATTTTAGGTAATGCTTTCAAAAGGTGTTTCTCTGCCCAGAAGATATCTTTCAGTTCTTCAACAAATAGCTCGTGAAGTTTTGTGTGTTCATCGTACTGCTTAACCATGGCAGTTCCGGACTTTTTTGTACTTAATGATTTTGAAGTTCTTGCCATAAACAAAAATTTTTTGTAGGTTTATGTTAGTTCTTTAAAAATAATGCCAGCTAACATCCTATGACCACCATATCCTGTGGACAATTTTACACATCCAACTCCTAGATAAAGGCCTAATAATCCTAATCCATTATGGTATTTAATTTGGATAGAGGTATTTATATCTCTCCCGTTTATCACCAAAATAGGAGCTTATGCAAGTAAATCAACAGTTTAATTTTGTTCAACAGAAAATCGAGGAAATTGGTACTGCAATATTTTTTAACTTGAGCGATTCAGTGCTAAAGTTTCCCACTACCATCGTTTCTACTTTAAAGGTCGACGATTTCGGATTTGTATGGCTTCTGGTGCAAAAGCCTAAGCAAAGCCTGCGCGAATTTGAAGAAGGCTTTCCTGTGCGGCTGGACTTTTACAAAAAAGGAAAAAACTACTTTTTACAAGTAGCAGGTAAGGCTTGGGTCGTTACTGATCCGGAAGAAATCAATGCCTTATCCCTGTTCCAGGAAGATCTCATCCAAAAGATCGACGATCAAATGGTATTGGTAAAGGTAAAAATGCAAAAAGCTGATTACCACGAAGCCCAAACCACAGCTCGTAACTCCTGGTGGCACAACACAGTGAATGTGTTCTCTACTATGTTCAAAAATTCCAATACTTATCAACCTTCTACTTATTATGCTACCTCATAACGAGCAGAAACTACCGGGCTCATAAATAAGGTAAAATGCCAACTTTAAAAGTTTGTCTACGTTATTGAAAGCCCCGCGATGAGTTGCGGGGCTTTTTTGTCGTTGTGCTGTTGCATCAAGGTTTATCCAGGTAGTCCTCATCACCATATCCTTCATACTCTTTCTGTTCTTCTCTCAATATTTCCGCTTCTTCATTTCTGTAGTGTGCATCTTCAAAATAATCATCTGGCTCTGTTTCTTCATCATCATAGTCTTCGTCACCTTCTTCAATGGATGGATCAGAAAGGTCGCGTTTACGTCCTGGTGGGTTAGTGCTCAAGTTCACGTCTTCATTGAAAGCACTTCTTTTGCCCCTATGCATGGCCGTTGAAGTACTATTTTCTGGAGTTTCCCTGTTCACTTCTTCCTCTCTTGCACCTGGGAGTTTGCTGTCGCTGTTTTTCTTGTTTAACATAAAATAAATTTTAAATAAGTAATTCAATTTGGTTGTGAGATGACTGTAAATAAAGAACCGCAAACAATAAACCATTTATGGCACAGGATTTAAACTCCTTTTAGTAAAATTCTTTCATGAGCCTATCGCTTTATCATCAAAAGCGGAGTTTCTCCGAAACGCCGGAACCCGAAGGCAAGGAAAAATCATCCAAGGGCATGCTCCGTTTCGTTGTTCAAAAGCACGATGCATCTCAACTGCATTACGACTTTCGCCTGGAAATGGATGGGGTATTGAAAAGCTGGGCTGTCCCTAAAGGCCCTTCCCTAAAACCGGCCGATAAGCGATTGGCGATGCCGGTGGAAGACCATCCATACGACTACCGGAATTTTGAAGGAGTGATTCCGGAAGGAAATTATGGTGCAGGAACTGTAATGGTCTGGGATGAGGGCACATACGAGCCGGAAAAAGGCGAGGGGATGAGTAAAAAGAAACAGGAGCAGCTGCTGTTGCAACAATATGAAGAGGGAAACCTGATTATTAATTTACATGGCAATAAACTAAAAGGCTTATTTGCTTTATTCAGAATGAAAGGCGATGAAAAACCCTGGTTGCTGGTGAAAAAGAAGGATGAGTACGCTTCCGGTGAAGATGTTACAGCCCAGGATAAATCTGTTAAATCCGGGAAAACCTTATTGCAGATCGCAACAGAAAAAGGCGCTGTTTTGAACCATCCGGAAAACAAACAGTCAGTAAAGGCATCTTCTGTGAAAAAGATAAAAAAGGCTGAACCAAAAACTGCTGGTAAAAAAGTAAATCCAGGCGCCTACAAAAATAAAAAGCTGGAACCCGAACAGCTGGGAACTGCCGATGAAAAAGCTGCTGATATCAAGTTGAACGGCCACTTAGTTCAGGTAACGAACCTGAAAAAGCTGTATTGGACAAAGGAGGGCTTTACCAAAGGCGATATGCTGTACTATTATCATCGCATCGCTCCTTATATACTTCCTTATATGAAAGACAGGCCACAGTCATTACACCGTCACCCCAACGGAATCAATGGTAAGCACTTTTTCCAGAAAGATATGACTGGCAAGCTGCCGGACTGGATACCAACTCATGAAGATTATAGCGAGTCTACCGATGAGACAATTCAATACATGATTTGTAATAATGAAGCCTCATTACTATACATGGCCAACTTGGGCTGTATAGAAATGCATCCCTGGCATAGCCGTCATCAAAAGCCTGATCTGCCTGATTATTGCCTGGTAGATCTGGACCCCGATAAAAATAATTCATTTGAGCAGGTAATTGAAACGGCTCATGTTGTTAAGTCCCTGCTGGATGAATTGAAAGCAGATTGTTATTGCAAAACTTCCGGATCAACCGGCCTCCACATCTATGTTCCACTAGGCGCGAAATACACTTATGATGAATCGAAACAATTTGCAGAACTACTGGTAGGACTGGTACACCAGGAAATGCCCGGAATCACTAGCCTGGAACGCAACCCTGCCAAACGGAAAGGGAAGATTTACCTCGACTTTTTACAAAACAGTCAGGCGCAAACAGCGGCAGCTCCCTATTCACTCCGCCCCAAACCGGGTGTTCCTGTTTCAACGCCTGTGGATTGGAGCGAAGTCAAAAAAGGACTGACGCCAACCACTCACAATGCAACAAATATTTTTGACCGCTTAAAAACGGAGGGCGATTTGTTTAAACCCATTCTGGGGAAAGGAGTCGACTTGAAAAAAATATTAAATCGATTGCTTGTATAATGGATATTTATATCTTGTAGACAAAACACAAAATGGAGCCATTCAAATGGGGCATGATTGGTTCACTGGAAAGAGCGCTGTCATTTTCGGCCGAAACCAGGTATACATGCAACCCTCAGTCCTTACAAGCCTTTCTGCCTTCAGACCATAATGATCTACATGTAGATGAAAAATTGCATGATGTAACTGCTTGTCATACTGTGCATGATTTGCTGCAATCTGGGATTGATGCCGTTTATATTGCTTCGCCGCATAAGCAGCATTACATGCAGGCAATGCTGTGCCTTGAAGGCGGTATGCCGGTTCTTTGCGACCGCCCTATAGCAGATAGCACATGGCAGTTAGCTGATCTCATTAAATTATCAAAGCAGAATGAAACATTTTTAATGGAAGCCTTGTGGATACGGTTTATGCCCGTTGTGCAAAAGGTGCTTTCCGTCATAAGCAGTGGTTTGATTGGTGACGTGGTTTCTCTTAAGGCCTCTGTTTATTATAAAACAGGTGAAATGGTATTGCCTGCCAGCGGAGATATCGGGGGAGGTGCTCTTTTTGAACTAGGCACGTTCCCGGTTTTCCTCTCTTGTTTGTTTTTGGGGCAACCTACTTACATAAAGGCTACTGGCAAATTAGCTTATAATGGGGAAGATGAAGATTTCTCTGCATTCTTATCATACGATATGGGGCAGTACGCTTTTATTGAAGCTTCTGTAACCGATCAGATGGATTCATTTATAGATATCTGCGGTGAAAAGGGCAATATTTACATCAGGAATCCATGGAGCGCAAAACCTGAAGGACTGGAAGTGGACCTGGCCGATGGAACCAAAATGGTGCATAAAAGCGATTGGAAGGGGATGGGGCTTTATTTTGAAATGGATGAAGTGCAAGCCTGCATACAAAAAGGCATTATAGAATCACCTTTCTATTCACACCAGTTTACAATGGATGTCTGCCAGGTAATAGATAAAATAAGAATGCAGCTAATCAGATAATTTTTTCAATATCCCTGCTTATGCACCCGCTAACTATTTTCCATTCATCTCTTACCGATTATATCAATAAAGACTTTGAACTGGAACTGCTGGATGATACCTGCCTGTTTTCAGAAGGTCCTGTTTGGAATGCTTCAGGCTATTATCTATTCAGCGATATACCGAGCAACATTATCAGCAAGATTATACCTGGAGAGGCCAAAGAAGTCTACATTTCCCACAGTGGGTGTGAAGATGAAGCCAGTGCTGAACTGCCCCGCATGATGGGTTCAAATGGCCTGGCTTATAATAAAGAAGGGAAACTCCTGGTGTGCCGTCATGGTAATCACGATGTGGCTGCTTATGATGGTCACACCTTATTGCCTTACATCACTGGCTATAACGGTAAACCTTTCAACAGCCCAAACGACATTATTGCACATCATCAGGGACAGGTATTTTTCTCTGACCCTCCTTATGGTTTAAAAGAACAAAAAATAAATAGCGATAAATACCAGCCTCTTGCCGGAGTTTATTGCTGGCGGGAAGGCAAAGTGGAATTATTGTGGAATAAAATGCTCTATCCGAATGGGGTTTGTTTGTCGCCGGATCAGGAATCATTATTTGTCTGTTCCAACAAACCTTTTGAAGCTACGATATTGGAGTTTGATGTAAAGACATTAACTTTCAAGCGCATCGTAGGCCAATACAACAGCGATGGAATTAAATGCGATCCTCATGGCAACCTTTACCTATGTAATACGGACGGTATCATCATCATAGATGCCAATGGAGAAAAATTGGGATTGATTCAACTGCCAACGATTCCTGCTAATATATGCTGGGGAGGAAAAGATAGACGTGACCTGTTCATTACTGCCAGGCAGAATATTTTCTTGGTCAAAGACCTGCTTAAACCTCTATAAACTCTTGCAATAGAGTCCATTCACTTTATAAACTGGTTTAAAAAAATAAGAGTCCTGGTTAAAAACCAGAACTCTTTTCTCTCGTCCCTTCGCTGGAATTACCCAGATCAGGTTCAATGGGTTTGATCTCAGGTTTACTAAAAACCACCCCTCAAGAGAACTATAAATACTAGTTCAAAAATCGCACCAGTCTACACTTTATCCATTGATAATTTCACCTCCATTCGGATGCAGGATCTGGCCTGCCATGTAAGAACCATCGTCGCTTGCCAGGAACAGGTAGCAGGGCGCAACCTCTGCTGGTTCGCCTGCTCGTTTCATGGGCACATCAGTACCAAAAGTCTTTACCTTGTCAGCCTCAAATGAACCAACGATCAGCGGAGTCCAGATAGGCCCTGGCGCCACGCCATTCACCCGGATGCCCTTCTCAACCAATTGTGCACTCAGGCTCCTGGTGAAGGTAACAATCGCTCCCTTGGTGCTGGAATAGTCAAGCAAAGAGGGGCTGCCCCTGTATGCCGTTACGGATGTTGTATTGATGATAGAAGATCCTTTCTTTAGGTGGGGCAATGCATATTTGGTAAACCAGAACATAGAGAAGATATTGGTTTCAAAAGTTTCTTTCAATTGTTCTGTCGAAATATCCTCGATGCTCTTTTGTTCGGTTTGCGTTGCTGCATTGTTCACCAGTATATCGAGATGTCCAAGTTGTTGTACAGTGTCTTCCACAGCTTTTTTGCAAAACTGCTCATCACGGATATTTCCTGGCAGCAGAATGCATTTTCTGCCATGGCTTTCCACATCCTTTTTAACTGTTGCCGCGTCCTGGTGTTCACTTATATAGACAATGGCCACATCAGCGCCTTCCTGGGCAAACAAGCGGGCCACCGCACCACCTATACCACTATCACCTCCTGTAATCAGGGCCACCTTGCCTTCAAGTTTTTGGAGAAGCTCAGGGCGCTCAGTCTTCGACTTCGGAGTCATTTTCTGTTCTATGCCCGGCATCTCCTGTTCCTGGGCTGGTCTTGCTTCTTTAGGTTCTCCGCCTTTCTGCATAAAATTTTTGAAAATCCTTAAATAAATTATTGTACCAGTAATGCAATGATATTGTTTGAACCCTTACTTTTGCAACCTCGATGGGCTTAGCCCGGCTCTTTTATTTAAGGGGAATTAGCTCAGCTGGCTAGAGCGCTTGCATGGCATGCAAGAGGTCACCGGTTCGACTCCGGTATTCTCCACAACAGTTAATAAAAAGCCTTATAGATCATTGATTTATAAGGCTTTTTTGCTTGGAGTATTCTTCCTAAGCAATCTCGCCACCACATTCACCACAACTCCATTTTCAAATCTCACCAGCATATTGCCGTTCTTGCCACGGATGCACTTACCCCTCGCATTCCGAACCGCCATACATGATTTCTTTTTTAATGATACATCAGTAAAGCGGTCGCCTAAGTAGGTGTAAGTCATAACTTACCTTTTATACTGTTCGTCCGTTACTTTTTCCATCCAGTCAACCACCTTACCATTTAGATTTTCCTGTATGGCAATATGTGTCATACCATTTGCCGCTGTAGCTCCATGCCAATGCTTTTCATTGGGCGCAAACCACACAACGTCACCGGGATGTACTTCTTCAACAGGACCGCCTTCTCGCTGTACCCAACCACAACCTGCTGTAATAATCAGCGTCTGACCAAGTGGATGTGTATGCCATGCTGTTCTTGCACCAGGCTCAAATGTTACACTGGCTGCTATACCCCGTCTCGCTTCGTTAGCATCAAACAATGGATCTATTCGTACTGCTCCGGTGAACCAATCCTCTGGTCCCTTACCGGAAGGCTTTGAACCTACTCTTGTTATTTCCATCGCTAATCGTTTTTACTTTTTCACTAAAGTAATTTCAATTTTAGAATTCCTGTTTTGTCGGTCTGTATAAAATTTCATTGATGTCCACTTCTTCCGGTTGGCTGATGGCAAAAGCCACAACACGGGCAAATGAATGGGCCGGGATAGCATAATTCTTGTAAAACTTCTGGAAACCTTCTGCTACATCTGGTTCACTGATGGTGTTGGGCAGTTCAGTATCTACTGCACCCGGTGAAATGATCGTAGTGCGAATATGGTATGGCTTCACTTCTTCCCGCAAGCCTTCTGATATGACTCTTACTGCATGTTTCGTTGCTGCATACACAGCACCACCGGCTCTCACTTTATGACCTGCTACGGAAGATACATTAATGATGTGTCCAGATTTTTGCTCTTTCATATAAGGCAATGCTGCTGCAATGCCATACAATACGCCCTTGATGTTTACATCAATCATCTGGTTCCATTCATCAATCTTGTAACGGTCGAGTGGCGACTGCGGCATTAATCCTGCATTGTTAATAATAACATCAACGCGGCCAAACGTTTTAACAGCCGTATCCACCAATGCTTTTACCTGGTCAACCTGTGTTACATCGGCTGCAAGGGCAAGGGCTTTACCGCCTTTCTCCGTTAACTCGTTTGCTAATGCCTGGATGCGATCTACACGACGGGCACCTAATACAACCATTGCTCCTTGTTCTGAAAGGTGCCTGGCTGCTGCTTCACCCAAACCACTACTTGCACCTGTAATGACGATTACTTTTCCTTCAATATTATTACTCATTCTTTTCTTTTATATTTTAAATTGTTGTTTTCATGACTGCTGGATCAACTCCTATTTAGGTTTCATCTTTATTGTAGCAGTACTCCTGTAATCTGTTCACACCGTGCAAGGAACTGCTCCTGTGCACCGGCATCCTTAGCAGCTGGCAAATAATGAGCTTGTCTCTTATGGTGGAAATAATAACCGCTGACCCTGGCCTCAGGTTCATTGCTCACAGCAAGCCATACCTGCGTTTGAAAACCTTTTTCAATGTTGTCAGGCGCACCTGCACCACCCATCTTTGTGGGCACCCAGCCAGGATCAACTGCATTGGCAAACACATCTGTCCATTTACGTGCTATAGCCATAGACAGGATTACATCATGCAGCTTCGTATCAGAATAGGTTACATGACTGTTCCTGCCCTGTGTGCCAACGGGTAGGCGATCCAGGTTCGGATCACCCTGAAGATGCATTCCGGAACTTAGGTAGATGAGCCGTTCAGGCTTTTGTATTAAACAGGTTAGGATATAGGGGGCAAGACTGTTTACAACAAATAATACCGGCAAACCGTCTGCATGAACACTATTCCTTGACACCTGATAAACACCGGCATTGTGAATAACCGCATCAAACTTCCCTAAAGCATTGACTTTTGAAGCCAACGCTTTCGTTTCATCAATACTGGAAAGATCAGCTGTTAGTACATCGCCTGCACCGGGTACTTTATCAAACGCCCGCTTTGCCCGCTCTGCATTGCGTGCATGAAGAACAACCTGGTGCCCCTGCTTAATCAATGCCTTTGCCGCCAATTGCCCAAGTCCATCCGCCGAGCCGGTGATAAATATTCTTGCCATGCAGGATTACGCTTATTTTTTTAAAGATGCCATGTCAATCACAAATCGATACTTGACATCGCCTTTCAGCAAACGTTCGTATGCTTCATTGATCTGTTGGATGTTGATCATCTCTATATCTGAAACGATATTGTGTTTGCCACAGAAGTCAAGCATCTCCTGTGTTTCTGCAATCCCACCGATCATGGAGCCGGCAAAGCTTCTCCGGTAAGGAATAAGGCTGAATGCGGCTACGGGAAGCGGGTTTTCGGGTGCTCCCACCAATGCCAGTGAACCATCCACTCTCAATAGGTTTAGATAAGCATTAATGTCGTGCTGCGCAGAAACCGCATCAAGTACAAAATGAAGTTTGCCGGTATAGCGGCTCATTTGTTCTTCATCTTTTGATAACACAACATCATCAGCACCCAGGCGTTTTGCATCTTCAACTTTCGAAGGTGAAGTGGTAAATACAATAACTTCTGCGCCCATTGCTTTAGCAAGTTTAACCCCCATGTGTCCCAAACCACCAATGCCAACGATACCTACTTTTTTACCCGGCCCTACATTCCAATGCTTCAGTGGTGAATACGTTGTGATGCCTGCACACAACAGTGGCGCAGTGGCGGCCAGGTCAAGATTTTCAGGCACCCGTAAAACGAACACCTCATTGACAACAATACTTTCCGAATACCCGCCATACGTTTGTGTACCCAGGTATTTATCAGGTGAATTATAGGTTCCGGTATTTCCTTCTTCACAGTATTGTTCCAGGCCTTCTTTACAATAGTCGCATTCACGGCAGCTATCTACCATGCAGCCCACTGCTGCGTAATCGCCAACTTTAAATTTTGTAACATGATCGCCAACGCTAACAACTTTTCCAACGATTTCATGACCCGGTACACATGGATAAACGGTACCGTGCCACTCATTTCTTGCTGTATGAAGGTCAGAATGACAAACACCGCAATATAGGATGTCAATCTCAACGTCATGTGGCTTAGGTTTTCGGCGATGAATGTTTAACTGGTTTAGAGGTGCATCGGCTGCTTCTGTGCCGAATGCTTTAACTTCTTTGGTTTTAAGCGCAATTGCTCCTTCCCCTGTTGTTCTTACTGCTTCCATATTGATCAATTTATCAGTTTTGAGTGAACATGATTTAATTCGTTTCATTCTTTGCACCATCATCTCACAATAACCGTACTATCTTCTTTCTTTTAACTCTGCTTATTTTTAGTTTATTGTTATTCAAACGTAACCGTCACATTTCCCGAACCAACGGCAGCACCAAGTCCCTTAACGTCATCGATCCGTCCAAGCTTTGTATAGCTGTAAGATGTTGAAAAGGTTTTGTAGAAGAGTACCAGCGTCGTAGAACCGTATAGCATCAAATCGCCGGTCTGAATGGTTACGGGATTGGAAGCGTTGGTCGGGAGACTGCGGGATAAATCAACATATTTCTCATTTCCATTAAGCTCAGCCATATTGACGGTCATTGGCAACAGGGCTTTGAATGCGCCTGCTGTGGCATTGTCATACAGCGTTGCGGTGAACGTGCTGTTTCCAATCTTGATTTTCATTTTACCTCCGGTTGGATTTGAGTTAATGTCAGTATTGTTACCGGCACCAGGTGCAGCGATATCTTTATCATAAGATGCACAACTGGCGAAAAGCGAAAATGCACAGAATACAAGCAAGAGTAATTTTTTCATAGAACTCATGTTAAAATGTTGCCGCATCAATGACATACCGGTAACGGGCTTCTTTGTTAAGGACCTTTGTCCAGGCATGATTAATTTCTTCCGCTTTGATGATTTGTATTTGCGGGGCTGCAATCAATGGTACTTTCATTCTGTTGTTTCGATTTATTGACGAACTATTTGCTATCTGCTGAAACAGTGCTCTTTTCCTTTGCAATTTGATCACGCTTACCCTGGTTCAGGTGTTCGGTAAAGAAGGAGGTTAGCTTGTCAAAGGGAATGAGTTCTACCCGGTCGTACAGGTCCACATGCCCGGCACGTGGAACGATGTATAACTCTTTTGGTTGGGCAGCACGTTTGTAAGCATCCTCACTAAACTCTTTTGAGTGCGCCTGATCTCCCGTGATGAAAAGCATTGGACGGGGAGAAATCGTTTCTATGTCATTGAACGGATAAAAATTCATAAACTTCATGTTACTGGTCAGTGTTGGATGCGTTGTGAGCTCCGGCGACCCTCCTTTCGGAGTGTATTCACCACGTGGAGTGCGGTAAAAATCATAAAATTCACGCTGTATAGGGTGAGTGTTTTCATCTAATTGATGAACAGTTCCACTGGTGTATTTAGTTTCACCACCAGTAAACTCGACATAACGTTGCTCCGCAGCCTCCGCTATAATTTTCTTTCTCTGCTCAAGGGTCTGCGAATGATTCAATGCATTACGGCTGGCCGCTCCCATATCGTACATGCTGACAGTTGCGATGGCTTTCATTCTTGGGTCAATCTTAGCGGCACTGATCACAAAGCTTCCGCTGCCACAAATTCCTATCACACCAATTCGGTTCCTGTCAACAAATGGACGGGTACCCAAAAAGTCAACAGCTGCACTGAAATCTTCAGCATAAATATCAGGTGCAACAACATTGCGTGGCTCGCCCTCACTCTCACCCCAAAAAGACAAGTCCAGAGATAACGTCACGAACCCTCGTTCAGCCATATTTGCAGCATATACGTTAGCACTTTGTTCTTTCACAGCACCCATAGGATGCCCAACAATGATAGCAGCTTGTTTTTTACTCTGGTCCAAACTCTTGGAAATAAAAAGATGGCCTGCAACATTCATATTGTACTGGTTTTTGAAAACAACCTTATACATTGCAATGTTGTTGCTTACCTTAAAGGTGGTATAGCCATCCGGATTTATTGGTTTCATTTCTACAGTTTTTACTGACTTTTCATTTTGAGTTGACTGTGCAGAAGCCTGCCCCAAAAACATAAGCATTGCGGCGACTATGAATGTGAGCTTCTTCATTTTATTTCCTCTTTTAATTTTATTAGAACCCATTTTTCTATTTTGTTTTTAATCAATTGATTTGATGATTTTGGCAGGAACGCCACCTACGATTGTATTGGCAGGAACATCCTTAGATACCACTGCTCCAGCCGCAACAACAGCGTTTTCCCCAATCGTTACTCCAGGCAGTATCGTTGCTGCTGCACCAATCCATGCATTTCGTTTAATGACTATTGGCTTACAAATCAGCGCTCTTCTGTCTGCGGGATCTAATGGATGATTTTCGGTGGTGAGATTAACTCTGGGTCCGATGAGCACATCGTCTTCGATGGTAATACCACCCATGTCCAGGAATGAACAGGCATGATTGATAAATACGCCTTTGCCTATTTTGGTAAACCGGCCAAAATTGGTGTAAAAAGGAGCGAATACAGTTGTGCTCTCATCCAGTTGCGTACCGATGATCTCACTCAATCGCTCCCGTATCTGGTCAACGTCTGTAGAAGTGTTAAGTCCAGCAGATAGCTTGATCGTACGGGAAACGACTTCCCACACCTTCGGATACTGCGGGTCATCCAAACGGATGGGTTCCCCGGCTTTCATCCTATCGAAAATGTCTCGATCTCTTTGATTGGAGATATCTCCATTTTCCAACTTGTCCATTGTCACTGCGTTTGATAACACATAGCAAAGGTCTTTCATTTATAGCCCCTGCTGTTAATGATTATCAAACCAATAATTAAGAATTTCAAACCTCCAGTACTCTATGGGACTTGGGGTTCGTGCCGGTCATTCGCTTGAAGTAGTTGTTAAAGTAGGAGGGGTATTCAAAGCCAAGTGCATAGGCAATGTCAGCAATGTTCCAGTCGGTATGCTGCAGGAGCGCCTTTGCTTCACTAATGATGCGCTCCGTAATGTGGGCAGTGGTGGGCTTTCCGGTCACTTCCTTTACAGCACGGTTCAGGTAATTAACATGCACATTCAGGTTTTTTGCATAATCCTGTGCCGTCTTTAACTGGAGTGGAAGGTCGGTGCTTTCAATAGGAAACTGCCTTTCCAAAAGCTCAAGGAATACGGAAGTAATGCGGGAAGCAGCATTTTTATGTTGATCATAGTTTTCCGAAGGCTGCAGTTTCAAGGCTTCGTGGATGATCAAATGAATGTAGTTGCGGATCAGGTCATCTTTATAGGCATAATCGGTCTGTTGCTCATCAATCATTTTCCGGAAGATGGTATTTAAAAACTCTCTTTGTTGGTCCGTTATTTTTAAAATGGGTGTACCACTAATCTTAAACAAAGGTGACTGTAGCAGGCTTTCGGACCGTTCAGACGCCTTTAAAAACGCTTCGGAAAAAAGGCAGGTATAGCCTACATAGCTCGTTGAAATAGTCTCCCAGGAATAAGGAATGTGGGGATTGCCAAAAAACAAAACAGTGCCATCGGTTTCAAAACTCCTGTCGGCATAGTGAATGATGCTCTTACCCGTCGTCAGGCAAATTTTATAGAAGTCCTTTCTGCTATAAAAGCGGGTTATATTACTATCACTTCCTATTTCGAACACATTGAACCCCTTTAACTTCAGTTCATTATTGAACTCCGAAACCGACCGCACATTCTTGTTTTGCATCTTGTAAAGTTAAGAAAATCAAAACATGATGATTACTTGAAATCCTGCGGCCCTTTATCGGTAAGGGCATTCGTTACATTAGTTCTGAATTGGTCTTTTGTCTCTTATTATTGACTACTCACCAGTACCTGTGCTTCAGATCCATTACCAGCATGGTCATCTGCCTCTACTCTGATTCTATAGGTAATACCAGTTTGCGCAGTAAATGATTTATCAATATTCAAGGTTTTTGCATCTGCATGCTGTTCAAAATGTACCACTTCATGTCCCGTAGCATTATTGGTTACAAACAAATGCACTTCATGAAGTTCCACATTATCTGTAACCGTTGCCGACACATTTACTGTCTGGCCCGCGGCAAACGATTGATTGTTGGTAGGTGAACTAATGGTAATGACCGGCGCTTCTTCATCTTTATTTTTACTGCAACTCACAATGCAAAGTATCAAAAGGGACAAAAGAATTTGTTTCATATCTGTATGGTTAAATAATCAATACGTAAATAATACTGGCTGGTTGTTCTGGGAATATACAACATCATACTTATTGTTCATTGCGGTTGCTCAAACCGCGGATCATTTACAAATTCATCATCAGTCAACGTCTCCAGGAAACTGATTAAATTATTCTTTTCTTCTGCTGATAAAGAAATGCCTCCCGCTAAAACAGGATCCAGTGTAGTGCTTTGTTGTATGCCGGATGTATAATGCTTTAAAACATCAGGAAGTGTCCAGAATCTCCCATCATGCATGTAGGGATTGGTCAGTGCCACATTACGAAGGCTGGGGACTTTAAACTTCAAAGAATCTTCCTTTTTCTGAGTAATGCGCATTCTGCCCACATCCTTCAAATAGTCGTTAAACTTCAACCCGTTATTACGGTAGCTCAGATCTGTAAATAGTGGTTCCTGGTGGCAGGATGCACATTTGGCTTTAAACGTGTTATAACCCGCCTGCTCACTTTTGGTAAACAAGGCTTGGCCCCTTTTTACCTGGTCATATTTGGAGTTGGCAGAAACTAGGGAGACCATAATATCCCCCTTTTTGCAGGCATCCATCAGTAATACGCAACAAGCAATGCTGCAGGCAATGGTCAATATATACCAGATCTTTTTACGCATTATTGATTGATGACTTGTTCTACGGAAAACATACGCAGGTAATTGTCGGCAACAGCTTCAGCCAAAGGGCCTGGGGTCATGCAGACCGGGTTGCTGGCTATAGAAATCTGGTGAGGCCCTGTAAACCACTTATTGACATCTGCAGAAATCGTCACAGCACTTTCCTTTCCATCCTCTGTATCAATAGAGGCACCACCGGGGAAAGATAAATAGGCTTTTTTGACCACGTTATTGTCTCCTTTAAACCCTCCTATATGATATTCAAATAATTGATTGGGTTGATTAGATACAGAAGAATATCCTTCCAGTTTTGCCATGATATATCCTGTATTCCAGGTCCAGAACATCCCGTTTGCCGGGTCTAAAGCCCCTGTCTGTGCGCCGCTTACATTATGAAGGCTGTCTACCCCTATGGTAAAAGCTAGGGTGCTGTATTGAGCCGCGGGAGCCTTCAGTTTCAGTACAACTGAATTACTGTCTGCAAAGTTGACCAGGTAATATTGGTTCCTGTCCACTTGGTACGTGGCCCCTGTCGATTCATTGACCAGGTCAATGGAGCTAATATAAAATTTAAAGGCCCGTACGCTGAACGACTCATTGTGTGTGTTCGTATAGGTACTTCCAAATTCAAGGCGCTGGCCATTGGCGACGGGTCTGAAGCGAAGTTCAATAGGCTGCAATGTCCCATCGATGGTTCCATCAACTTCTTTTTGGCAGGAATAGAATGAAGTCAGCAATGCAGAAATGCTGATGAATAGTATGATTACTTTACTCAAATATCTGTTTTCGTATGTCATTGGCTTCGGGACTCCTAAATTAATAAAAGCTCCAGTTTATACAAGGACAATACGGATCAACCTTCCACCATACAAAAAGCTTTGTCGCTCCAATCAGTACACAAAACCGGTAAACTGAAATTTTATATTTGCAACAAAGTTGCATCCACTATCTTTGCAGTCGGAAAGCACAGGCATTCAAGCACCTGGGTGGAAATAAGTTGAACAGGAAAAATACAATACAAAGATTTGTCGCTTTAATGCTGCTGGTGATCTTTACCATCAGCATAACCCCTGAAACCTACTTCCATTCGGTTTTAGCAGGTCACAAGGACCGCCAGACCTGTACCGATGCTCCAACAACCGGGATCCACTTTCATCAGAAGCAAAAAGAGTGTCATTTTGACCAACTGGTAGTAACGGCTCCTTATCTCTATCAACCTGTATTCATTACTTTTTCAGTTACCTTACTGCACCCTGTACATACTAACCTTTATACATATTCTTACCAGAAACTTCACTTTGCCAGTACAGTAAACCGTGGGCCACCACAAGCATAGCTTTCCCATTCCTCTTTTACTACAAATTATTTACTGACTAATTATGATTGAATGAAAAAGTTATTGCTTTTGGTGATTGGCTGCTGCATTATTGTTACTTCCTGGAGCCAGCAAAAACAACGGACGCTGCTTTCTGGAAGAGTAATCGACGCTCAGACTGGAGCTCCTTTACCAGGTGCTTCCATTGTATTATCCGATTCAAAAGTGGGGACTAATACAGATTCCTCCGGCCATTACATATTCAAAAATATTCCTAAAGGGCATAACCTTGTTGAGATCTCGTATACAGGTTATAAAACCTTGGTCGAGCATTTAGATGCCACAGGAAATGATACGGTAAACTTTGCCCTTACTTCTTCTATTATTGAAAACGAAGGAGTGACGGTAACAGGTGTGGTGGGTGCCACCAGTATACGGAAAGCTCCTGTACCCATTACCAGGGTCAGCAAATCGGAGTTGCTGCAAACACCTTCTACCAATATTATTGATGCTTTATCCCGTCAGCCAGGTGTGAGCCAGTTGTCAACGGGCCCGGCTATTTCCAAGCCTGTCATTAGAGGGCTGGGGTATAACCGCCTGGTGGTAATTAATGATGGTGTACGCCAGGAAGGGCAGCAGTGGGGTGATGAGCACGGAATTGAGATTGATGAGAACAGTGTCAGCCGCGTAGAAATTTTGAAAGGACCAGCATCCCTGGTCTATGGTAGTGATGCCATGGCTGGCGTGGTGAACATTATCACCACATCGCCGGCAGCGAACAATACAATCAATGGCAGCGTACTATCATCTTATCAAACGAATAATAAACAGCGATCATTCTTTGCCAACATCGGGGGCAATCAACAAGGATTTAACTGGAATGCCTGGGGAGATTATAAAGGAGCAGCTGATTACAAAAACAAATACGACGGCCGCGTGTACAACTCTAAGTTCAACGAGAACAATTACGGCGGTTACGTAGGCTATAACAGCACCTGGGGGTACAGCCACTTTATTGTGAGCAGCTTTAACCAGGAGCTGGGCGTTGTAGAAGGAGAGCGGGACGATAATGGAAACTTCATTAAGCTTTTGCCTGGGGGCATGGAAGCAACACCTGCCAAAAGCGACTTCAACAGCACCACGCCGCAGACTCCCTATCAGGGTGTTAATCATTTGAAATTCATTCTGGATAACAGCTTTAGCCTAGGTAAAGGAAAGATTACCCTCAACCTGGGCTGGCAGCGCAATCAGCGCAAAGAATTTGGTAATGTGGATGATCCGGAAGAAAAGAGCCTTTATTTTGATTTGAAAACCCTGAACTACAATACCGCTTATCTCTACGACAACCATAAGGGCTGGACTACTTCAATTGGCGTGGGTGGCATGCAGCAGCGCAATCAAAACAAAGGAGTAGAGTTTTTAATTCCGGAGTATAAGTTATTCGATATCGGCGGTTTTGTTTATACCCAGAAAACGATAGGCAAAACCACGCTCAGCGGGGGGCTTCGTTTTGATAATCGCGATCTTACTTCCGATGAATTAATGGAAGACGGTGAAATTAAATTCAATGCTTTCAAAAAAAGTTTTGCCAATGTATCAGGCAGTGCTGGCGTTAGTTATGCGGCAACAGAGAATTTCCTCGTCAAGATCAACCTGGCCAGGGGATTCCGTGCACCGAGTATTCCGGAGTTAGCATCTAATGGAGCACATGAAGGAACCAACCGCTATGAATATGGTAATCAGGACCTGGAATCTGAAACCTCCTGGCAGGGCGACCTTGGCATAGAATTAAATTCTGAGCACATCCACTTTACAGCCAGTACATTTTATAATCATATCGCAAACTTCATTTTCTATAGCAAACTCTCCGGGGCTTCAGGCAGCGACTCCCTCGTAGAAGTGGATGGTGAAATGATTCCGGCATTTCAATTCCGGCAACAAACTGCCAACCTGGTCGGTGCTGAAATGGGTGTAGACATTCACCCGCATCCACTGGATTGGTTACATTGGGAAAATACCCTTTCCTATGTACGGGGTACATTCGCAGAAGCGCTTGAAGGCAATAAGAATGTTCCCTTCATTCCTGCTACAAGGTGGATCAGTGAATTGAGATGGGAGTTTTTAAAGAAAGGAAAAACGGTGAGGAATCTTTCCCTGCACTTTGATATCGACAATACCTTCAAACAGGACAAGCCTTTCACAGCTTATGATACAGAAACGCCCACCCCTGGTTACACATTGCTGAATGCAGGCATCAGTGCCAATCTGATGAACCACGATAAAACCCTCTTTAGTCTTTATCTGTTAGGCAATAATCTCACAGATGTAGCTTATCAAAATCATTTAAGCCGCTTAAAATATGCTGAAGTGAATCCCGTTTCAGGAAGACAAGGAGTATTTAATATGGGAAGGAATTTTGTAGTAAAGTTGAATATCCCACTTTCTTTCACTAAATGATTCTTTCATTAATCTAGCTAAAGCCTTATGGACATAAAAGCCATAAGGCTTTATTGGTAGTGCCTCCACAAGTATAAATCTGATAAAGAATCCTGTTATTGTTGCTGCCAATTAGGTATTTACGAAATGGTGGCAGTCCGTGTTTCTTTAGATGGATTTGATTTAGGAATTTCTTAATCCTTTTTCCTGCTTGAATCTGCAGGTGGCTTGAAATGAGACAAATCAACTTTAGGTATATTCTTTTTACTACTTTTTGAAACCTTTTTATTGGTCTTTTGAGTTGTTGTATCTGGAGGCACAAAATGATCCAGGTTTACTTTAGGTATTTGTTTTTTGTCCTCCTGGGCTTGTAATACAGTTGTAAAACCTAAAAGAACACAGGTTAGGTAGAATACCCTTTTCATTTTCTTAATTTATTAAAAGATGCACCTTTATTGATATTCCATAACCTTCAGAATATATTTTTTACAAATCCTCCTACTGTGGTCAATTAAAATCCGTTTCCAGCCCCACAATACCAAAACGGCTGCTCGATTCTCGCAATAGCTGGCAACCGGTTCAAGATATTTGTGATGAGGCTGCAGTCCGTGCTACTATTGCTTCACTTTACCTGTATCGTAATTTATTGGTTTATAATTGAAAGATAGTTCAAGACCATCCGCTTTACAAATACTAAAATGGTCAAGAGCATTTGAATTACAACCCCTTTATTTTTTGCCTTGCGTCTTGTGCTTCTTCCTTGCCGCCGTACTTTATAACCTTCTCGTAGTAAGCCTTTGCATTGGTCTTGTCGCCCTTTCGCTTATAGGTTTCTGCAATATTGTTTAGAACAATTATGTCCTTTGGTGCTATTTCCTCTGCTTTTAAAAGATAAGGTAATGTTTTGTCATAATCACCAGCTATCAAATACGTCAATGCAATATTGGAGAGACTTTCTACATGGTCTGGGTAATACTTGATTACTGCTTCTGAAATTTGTCGCATGAGTGGCAGCAGGTTGTCGTCTCCTGTGTTATAGATGGTGGTAACGTAATCCTGTAGCGAACCTAAAAAGATTTGTTCCGGGTTTTCTAAAGGTTTGCCTTCCTTCCAGGTCCACGCGTTGTTGATTTTATTTCCATAGTCAATAGTGGAAACGATTTCTTTTGTGAATTCAGGATAGTTTTCAGCCTTTCCAAGCATGTAGATTTTTCCAAAACGCATGTCAAGTCTGGATGTATGTAAGGAAATGCCTTGGTTGATGTAGTCAAATCCTTTTTGCAAGAGTTCTGAATTGTATTTAACCGAAGAGTTTAAAAACGCAACAGGTTTTCCTGTTCCAGTGTCGGTCAAAACAAAAGAGTGTTCATCTTTTTTAGTTCTGTCCAGCGAAACAACTTCTGTCATGCTTTTACTCACATAGTAGTTGAAATAAGCAATAAAAAGTTCTGGATCCTTCGGCGATGCTGTTGCCCAGGCAGCTAAAACTTTTGCTTGTCTGCCTGTATCATTTTTTGCAGATAAGTCATTGAACTGTTTTTCATAATTCTGGCTGAATGCAAGAAAAGAAGTCAAAACAAAAGCAGTCGTAATGGTAATTGTCTTTAGCATGGTCTTTTTGTATTGTGGCTAACATTGAAAATTGTTTCTGTCATTGTCGGTAGCCTGTAGTATTACAGCTAAAAAATAAAGATAATAAGTTCAATAGAGTTTTTAAAGCAGATGTAGTCATGCACCAACAATGCAGAATCATAAATGTTTTCATCGGTCAGTCCTTCTGACTGGAATGTCTTAGTGTTGATGGGGCAATCTCATACCAATCACTCTCGTCATTTGCATACACTGTTATAGTGTCTCCGTGCTTGTACTCCTGACATTCGGAGTAATTAACGTTTACATGTTTCACTTCATTCTGGCTGTTTCTAAAATATAACTTGCTTTTCCTGTTGCCATTGCTGAAGCTTATATCAATAATTGTGGTTCTTATAATTGAACACATATCGATGGTTTCCACCTGCATCTTTTTTTGATAATACTGGATATAGAGCAAAAAGGCAAGGATTGCAATTCCAAGGGTGTAAAGTATGAGTTTTGTTTTTTTTGAATAGGATACTTGCTGTTTAGGTACGTATTTCAATCTTGATTTAATTTTTAATAGATGGCAACTGATCCGCAGCTTTCGTGAAATAGCGTCAGTCTATGTTCCAATTGCCTGGTTTACATATTGAAGTTAAATAAATTACTGTGGTTAGCGTATAGACATCAGTCGCTATTGAAGAAAACTGCTTGTTGCCGGGCGTGCATTAATGTTAGTGAAGTTGCAACAAGGTTTTTAGCTTTGTATTCAATTCTGCTGTCTCCTGTGAAGTCAGATGTCCCAACAGACCTTTTGCCAAACTCTTGTCAAGTGTCGCAATCTTACTGGTCCTAATCAAAGAGGTCTTGCGCAGGCCATTTGTGGCATTCGGCTGTAGTAAAATGTCTGTAGGTTCATGCCAGCCAACCTGGGTGGTGATAAAACAAACGGTAATGTCTGTTGGCGTGTCTACTAAAACAACAGCAGGGCGGAGTTTGCTGCCACTCAAGTCAGTAAAGGGAAAGGTGATAAGTACAATGTCACTTTTTGCTATTGTACACTTCTTTCAGGTCTGCTTCTGTGTAGAGGTCTTCATCCTGGTTGAGGAAATCAAATGTTGAACTCTGGGCAGCTATTTTCTGTATGCCTTGGGTGAGTTGTTGTTCCTCGTATTGTTTCATGATGAATTCAGCAAAAGTAGAAATTTCCTCTGCTTTTTCTTCGGGCAACTGATTGATTGCTCTGAGCGTCCTCTCTATGATAGCTTGGCGAGTCATACGTGTGCTTGAAAGTCAAATTTACGGCTTTTCCGCTTTAGAGACTTCTGCCGCATCGCCAGTATACCAAACCAAATGTAAGCAGCTGTTCCTTGTCAACCGGATTGCTCTAATTGATTTGCCTGTCTGACCAAATAATGTCGTGTCTCACTATCATCTTCGGTCTTTAGCCGCTTTTGAATGTCAATGTACTTGTTACTGCGATTAATGAAGTCCTGTGTCGAAATGAATGAGGCGAGCCATTCACTAAAGTCGCCAAGAGCCGGTTGCCTGCATGAATAGTCAAGATATTCTGTAAAACCTGGCGCCTCCAGGTTTGAACCTTCCCATTTATCAAAAGGTATAATAGGCCTGCCAAAAAATTTGTCGAACAGGTAAGTATTACGGCAAAAAGTTTGAAAAGCTTTCTGCTCTGCCTCCTTTATCCTGCCTGTTTTGAAAAGAATAATTGTCCACTCGAATAAAAAGTCGGGGAAGCCACTGTCATCAGGAAAATTTTTGTCAAACCACTTCGTATAAGTCAAGCCGCCGGAATAGTCTCCAAGTTGAATAAAATATTTCGTAGGTAGATACCGAAGTCCCCGTCCATCGTCATACCAGCCAAATTTTCTTTTTTCTGCGGCAAGCGCTCGCTTAATGTCGGCAATTTTCTTTTTAAGTCGTTCTATTTGTTTCGGTGTCACGAGGTCTGTTTTCAATTACTGCTTAACGTCCAGGGCTTTTAAAGCCCGAAGTCAAAAATTAGAACATTAGGATTCATCTCTGTCCTCAACTGGATTTGACTCTTTGCGTAAAGTTTCTATTGAGGTGCGAATCCACTCCTTATACTCTTCGTTTTGAATTTAGTTAAAAATATTGAATAATAGTCATTTCAAAGCTGGCTATAGGTTCAGGACTACCATTCAATTGTTGGCAGAAGTCTTATCCATTAAATATTTTGAGTCTTTTAATTTCCTTGTTATGCCTAAGTTTGATGGAATGGTAAAATGAAGGCACGTCATTTGTCCAATTTTTTAAAGTCAGGATGATCGCTATAATTTCAAGTCTTGTCAATAAGCCAACCCAAAAACAAAGGTTGAATAAAACATTTGATTGGCATTCAACTATGATTTGAATAAGCGTCGCAAAAAGCAGCAGTGTCCAGATTTTTGCCCCAATTGAATGTGTTGCAATCTCTTTTCTGAATTTCAAAAAGCTGATTAAATAAGTTAAAGCCTCAAAGCCTATAAGTATTGTCAACTTTACGGCATTGTTGGAATAAAAGTCTGGGCATTGGATATATGTCGAAACGGCAACACAAATGAAGAATATTTGGTCAACTGTAGAATCCAATCGTCTGAGTATCTGTGTTGAAATATTTAAGTGTCTTGCAATGATACCATCAAAAATGTCAGTCAATAAGCCAACAGTCAAAAGTGTTATTGCAATTGTTTTATAATGGTCAACATGAAAGTTGCTTAATACGACTATTGTCAACCCTATAACAAGCCTTGAAAAAATTAATGTTTCCGGAATTTTAGTCTTCATAACGGTTTCAGGACGTTGAAGGCTTGGTAGTCTGTGTTCCCATACCCTCACTTACTTCTTTTAGTCTATTATTTATTTATAGCTGAAAGATAGTTATTCTTTCCAGCGTTTGCTATCTTCTGTGTTGTGTGAATTCTTAGTGATATATTTCTAATGCTGCCAAAACATTCTTGTTTCCAGTTGCTTTTAGCTGTTCCAGTCTTTCGTTTGCTTTTGAAGAATTAATTGCTTTTAAAGCGTGTACACATTTACGTAAAGTTGCTTCTAATTCATCATCATACTGTCTGTAAGGGTCAGGTGTTATGGCGATTTTATACAAATCATCTGTAAATGCATCATCCTTAAGTTCAAAAATACTTTCTATGATGTCCTCATGATAAGTATGCCATGTTGCTTGGATAAGCCCTTTCAGTGCTGGTTTATATGATTCATCTATTCCATCCCAATAAGCAAGGGATAAGTAAAAACCCAAGTCCTCAGAATCTTGATCCCGAATTTTGTTTTGAATAAGCTCTAACAGCTGCGTTTTAAACACTTTTTCTTTGTGCGGTAAACTGAATATCAGATTAGAGACTGCAAATGGATCTGATTTTAATGCCTGATATTTTTTTATAATATTGTCGAGGTTCATTAAATCTTTTTAATAACATAGGTATTCTAAAGATTTCGCACAACGAGTAAGGGCTAGCCAATATACCGGCGTTACTATACCATCAGTCTAAATATAGTACAAATGTTCAATAGAATCAGTTCGTTCAGCCCTTATTTTTCACTTTTACTAACGCTATCATTAAGCTATGTAAGGGATAGGATGAAAAGCAAATATCTTTTTCGCATCTTTAAATTATTTAGAGCGTCACTCTGGCATAACGTACAACTGGAAGTTTTGTGCATTATTTACTTCTTTTTAAGTAATAGATGTTGTCAGTATCTTTAATTTGCAATTCTTCCTTATCAGGAAAAAACTCAAAGAAATAGCCAGTAGCAGCATGCATAAAATAATTGTTGTTTATGGGTTCTACTTCAAACATCTTTCCCCTTGTTTCCAATAAAAGTTTGTTTGCGTCTTTTGTGCAATTAATTATTATTGGCATTTGGTCTGATGAATACTTGCCAACATATTTATCCAAATCTTCGGACTTCAAAGTAATAGGCTTTGAAAACGGCGCAATAAATGGTTCATTGAAGCAAATTTTAAGCACTACATCTATTATATCTATCCTTGGATAGATGATACCATTTGTGATATAAGCTACAGATAGTTTAGCATCAGGAAAATATCTTACCGAGGAATAAAATTCTTCAATTCTGCCATTATGCCCAAAAGCGGTTTGTGAGCCATGGTCAAAAGGAAACAGTCCCATTCCATAGCCATCCACCAAAGTTTTCATAGTTTTCAAACTTGATTTGCTGACAAGCTTATTGTTAAATAATGCCTCAATAAATGTTATCATATCGGTGGGGGTAGAAACAATTGAACCGGCCCCAACATGAATACTTAAATCAGTTTCTTTTTCTTTCTGCCACTTGTTCTCTACGTTTTTGTATGAAGCGCTTTCGCTTTTCTTTAAATCAATTGGACGTCCATAATATGTATTGACTAGTCCTATTTTTGAAATGATTCTTTTTGTAATAGCCATTTCATACGGCATGTTACATATTTTTTCAATAATGTAACTTAACAGCAGGTAATTGGTATTGGAATATTCTGCCCTGGCATTTGGTTCAAAATCAGTTCCTTTTTCTTGTATAATTTTAAGTAACTGTTCATGCGTTGTCGGCTTATCCATCCACTCCTTATAGTTTGTTCCTTCCGTATAATTATGCAATCCGCTTCTGTGGTTGAGCAGGTTGCTAATGGTAATTTTGCTTGCATTTGGAAGGTCCGGGAAATACAAGCTTAATTTTTGATCAAGATTGATTTTTCCTTCCTCCATAAGTTGGAAGATGATTACGGCGGTAAACATTTTTGTTTCTGAGCCAATCCTGTACTTTGTATTGATTGAAGCTGGTATTTTTTTAATAGAGTCGATATAGGCATACCCTAATGCTCGTTGGTATTGAATTTTGCCATTTTGAGCAATAGTCAAACTGCCCATTGCTAAATCTCTTTTTTCCAGGGCATTGAAAAAACTGTCCAATTTTGCAATGCTAAATGTCTGCCCAAAAGATGAAAGGCTAGAAAATACAATTAATAAAATTAAAGTTGATTTTCCCATTTAGTCGTCAATAGATTTTGAGAGTCGTGTAATGCACATAACGTTTCTTGTAGCTTTGTGAAGGTAGGGAAGTCTGAGTTACCGCTCTTGAACCAATATACTGCTGTTTTTAACGTTTATAAGTTAAATGTAATGCATGTGCCCTGCTTTCAAAAATTGCTTGTTATGTGCTCTTGTTCAAAATTATAGAGTGCCTGAGTCAGGCCAATACTTCCAATGAGTATTCGGTTCTAAAGTAGGCTTGTAATGTGATAAATCACCAGTTACTATCACTCTTGCAATCTGTTGCCATGTCTCATAAGAACTTGGTCGATTGTCTTGCCATTGCTGTTGATTGAATTCATTATTTCTTTGCTCTCCTTGTCTGAATAAAGCAGCAAAACTTTCATAATCCATGTACTCTTGTCCACTTGCCAAATTTTTGTTGAATTCATAAGTGTATCGAAGATGCTCATCGCTGATTTTCGGTTGTACAACTTCTATATAATCCCGATGATACCATTCGTCGAGCACAAGAATTTTCTTTAAGTCACCTGGAATTGATTTGTATAGCTCTTCACCAGTTGCACGAAATAGCTCACGATGTTTTAGTACAACAAGTCTTCCAACTTCTTCTGCCGAAATTTCGTTTGGTTCATATTCTTTCAATTCAATATCAGCTTCAAAATAATCTTGTTTATTATGACTTAATTTGACCTTTTGTCCTCTCACCATCCAGTATTCCGCATCTGGTTTCAAGCACTCACCATTAATAGTGTCCCAAAAGCTATCGTTATCAACGGGCATTACACTGTACCAGTTTGTGTCTTGTCCATTGTAATGCTCTAAGTTTATTAGACAATTGCCGAAATAGTAAATGTCCAGCAGAATGCCGCCTCTTCTGGGATTATAGCCAAGCCTTTCGGCTGCAACAGCCCAGCGGTCATTGTCTCCACGAAAAACGTTTAATCTGCAATCAATCAGATAAGAATATGCATGTCCAAGCTCAATAAATGAGCAGTAATAACCTTGTTTATTGGAGTTGTCTAAGTTTTCTAGAATTTCCTTTTCTGTAAGCATAGCTTGAGGGTCGATTTATAATTGCACATAGCGATCAAAGGTATTAGTGAATTGGCTGTAGTCTGTGTACTTATTGTTTCATTTCACCGATGCCGTTGATTTTTTATTTTTATCTGAAAGATAGTTGTATTGTAAGTTCGATTGATTCACCATCCTTCGAAAACCAGGAAATCTTTCCGTTGCTTACATAGGCGCTTCAGATGGCAGGGCTGATCATTTCTTTTAACACATCAGTGAATTACATTTTCATCGACAGGATGTAGGAAACCATCATTTTTGCATCTTCAAATGAAAGTTTGGGATGAGGAGCCATTACTGGATAGCCCCAACTTCTGCTTCCTCCGATGATTACTTTTTGAGCAAGCATCTCAATATAAACTTTGTTTACCGGGTACCTTTTTGCTATATCTTTAAAAGCCGGTCCCACCGATCTTTGATCTTCTTTATGACAAGTATAACAATCTGAATAAGCGATCAGAACTTTACCCTTTTCGGTTACGTCGGCAGGTATGCTATCATTTATACCTGGTATTTCTTTTATATAATCAATCGTTTTCCTGGTATTCTTTTGTTCAGGCTTATGATCACAACTAAGCAGATAGAATGTGGCAAATAATAAGCAACCTATTAAAAGTCGATTTCGCATTAAAACAAATATATGTTCCTATTTTATTTGGTTCAAACTTTTTGCAAATTGTATTATATCGTTTGATAATAATTCAGGTTGTTCCAAAGCAGCAAAATGTCCGCCTTTTGGAATGTCTGTCCAATGTTGAATATTATAACCTCTTTCTATGAACTTTCTCGACGGGAATGGTTCTTCTTTATGAAATCTTGCAATACCTACAGGCGCATTTACAAAATCATTTTTTGAAAAATGCAAAGGCACCTGACTGTTTTCATTATAAAGCCTGATAGAAGAATGGATGGTCTCAGTATACCAATACAAGCTGACATTTGAAAGCAATTCATCTTTAGTGAAAATACTTTCGATGTTTCCGTTGCAATCGCTCCAGCCATAAAATTTTTCAACAATCCAGGCACACAGTCCAACAGGCGAGTCATTTAATGCGTATGCAAGTGTTAACGGTTTCGTCCGGTGTTGATGTGAATACGCTCCTTCTCTTGTATACCATTCCTCCGCATTTTTTTGAAAAAGAATTTCTTCTTCTGTCAACTTTTCAGTTTTAGATAAAAAGGGGAAATAAGAACCAGGAATATAATTGAGGTGTAAACCGAGTATATCTTCAGGATGCTTTAAAGCAAGGGCTGTACTGATGCCTGCTCCGAAATCGCCACCTTGAACTAAAACTTTTTCGTAGCCCAATTCCTTAATCAACTTACTCCACAAATCAGCTATAAACCAAAGATTACAACCTGGGACATTAATTTTTTGAGAGAAGCCAAAACCCGGAATGGATGGAATGATTAAATCAAAAGAGAATTCAGGGTTTGTTGTAAGAGGAATAATAAGTTTATTCATTTCCAGAAAAGAACCTGGCCAACCATGTGTGATGATAAGCGGCACTGATTTTTTCCCTTTGCCTTTAACATGCAAACAATGAATTTTAGTCCCTTCAACTTCTACTACATAGTTGGGGTATTGGTTAATTTTATCTTCGACTTTTCTCCAGTCAAACTTGTTCAACCAATAATCAGCTAGTTCCCTGATGTAAGAAAGACTAGCACCATATTGCCAATCTGAGCCTTTGATTTCATCTGTCCACCGGGTTTGCCTTAACCTCGATTGTAAATCGTCAATAGCGAATTGTGGAATATGGCATTTAAATTCAGTTATCATCTGTTGCTGCTTATGGTTTTAATTGTTTTCAAAAGCTACATCAGTTGAGGCTGTTATTTTCTATTTTTCCAATTTGTATTTTATTGAAACTACTTCGCCATCTTTGAATGAAATGCGGATTTTGGAATTTCCTTGTGGAGGGTCTACTTGTATGAGAGTGTTGTCCTTTAGCCTTATACTAAATTCGGATATCTTGTTTTCTTTAGCTTTATTCCCCAATTTGAATATCACCCATTTTACAAGTTCTGATGTTGTCTCCTCTACTGCCTTTTCAGCCAGTATCTCTCCAAGTTTCTTTAGCCCTGCAATCAAAATTGGTTGGATTATGGCTGCCCCCATGGTACCCAGGATGAGTTCGACATATTCATGCGAAGTTGTGTCATCTGTGTTTCCCCAACTAATGATTTTTGTTATTTCTTGATTGTCAAATACGTCATGTAATGCAGTCTTCCTTAAATCATGGAGCCTTACTAGTTCTTTAGAATTTTTGGGTAGTACCTCGTACTGAGGATCCTGTATTCTGTAGATGCCAACAGTTAAAACTTTTGTCATTTGGAAGAATTTTGATGTAAGACTTGTGTACAACGACCAGATATTTGCGATGGCAGGGCATTTATTAACGTCCCGTCCGAACCGAAGTTAGATTGAAAGACTGAAGTTTAAAGAAATAATGCATAGCTGAATTTAATAACGTCAAGCTCGGGTACTGGAGATGAGCAGAACTACTGCTGCTGAAGCTAACAACGTCGTGTCCTGCTATTGCAAATACAACTGTTGTGCGTTCGTGTTTCTGTCTTTAAGGGGAATAGTCTCGTAATTCTATTCTTTAAATCTTACCCATTTCACATTTCTTTTGGGAGAACCGGCTGTTACATCTTCATCTTTATAAAACATTTTTACATAATTCTGCATGTACAGTGTGTCGTTCCGCAATTCAAATTTCGACCAGTTAATATAGCCAATGCGATCAGGGTCGAAAGAATAAATGGCTTTCTGTTTCCAGATATTACCGTCTATTTCATAAGTTCCAGCTCCGCCCTGGTTCCATTTCCCAGCAGAATCGGGCCCGAACCACATCCAAAAGCCGTCACAGAGCACATAAACCTTAAGCGGTTGATCTTTAGCAACGGTTATTCTTCCATTCACATTATCATAAACCATTTTCCAAGCACCGTTTAAAATTGATGAGGAGGAATTTTTGTTAGGCAAACTTTTACTATTCTGGGCTTTTGTATTTATGTGAATAAAGAATAAGAGAGAAGCACTTATCAATTTAAAAAGTAGTTGCTTTTTCATGCTTCTAATATCAGGTTAGAAAATTGTGTTGACAGAGTTTGCCGAGTCTCCGAACATGACGCAAAACGGTCTCAGGTGTTCCTGCCCTGTGGCGGCAGTCTGAGGTACCGTAGCAGGGTTAAAGATATGGTGATAAGCTGAGATATGGAAGTTGATTACTGGTACTAAGCCGCTATGGCAGGAACATATGTGTCAGCCGCCTTACTTATTCATTGTTGCTTAAAATTATTCTGCCATCGGACAATAATGGAACTATCTGATAATAGCCTCTCTTATTGTATTGGAAGGTTACTTCCACAAACTTATTTCTGGAATTAGAAGTGTCATTGTCAGTAATACTCTCCACTTGGAAGCCAGATAATTGTAAACTCATACCTGGAAACCTTTTCTTCAAATGTGCTTCAGCTTTCTTAATTATCGTGCCTGAGTCTAATTCCTTTAGCTCAATTATAGGCAGTTCTTCAATATCTCTTTTATCAATTCCCCAAACTTCAGTAGTCGTATCCTTAGTTCCTGAACTTAAAATCGTTATAAATTGATTCTTTGAGTAGTCGCATTTGTAGTAGTATAGTTCTACAGGCATTTCATCCTTAAAAGTAGTAAGGCTTTCATTCTTAGCAGAAGAATTAGCAGCGGTGGCATTGGGTGGATGATTACTCTCCTTACAAGAAAGCAGCACCAGTATAAAAATTAATGCTGTAAGAAGTCTCATATGTGGCGGCTAACAGTAGATAAATTTACGAACCAAGCTGATCCGAACAAGAAATTTTGAAAACCTTTACAAGCTGTTGTCTTTCATTGTTTTTCTGATTCGCAATTTTTATTGCCCAATTTGCATGAGCCCAACAGTAGTGCTTAACTGAAAACAAGAAAAACGAGAACTTCTTCCTCTTGCTCAACTTACCCCTCTAAATCCGCAATTCCTCTAAACACCCATCCTGTTTCTCAGAAACTTCCTCAACTTCATGTTCAATCACTTCCCTTTTCCACCACACCCGCCAAGACTCCATCTGCTCACAACTATTCACCCCACTAGCATGCACACCTTTCATATTCCCCATTGACCATTGCCCATTCACAAACTCCACCATCTCCCTTCTGCCCGTGCTCATCATGCCTCTCACTGCCAGCTGCTTTCTCAACCAATGCTTGTCTCCCTGCATGTTCATATACAACCGGATTGCTGCCTGGTAGACATGCCTCCTCTTTTTCCTGGGCAATGTCTTTCGGAAGGCCTCCTTCCTTTCCGCATCCGAGAGTATCCACCTTGCATACACCACTGCCTCCTTAAACAAATCCCTCCTTACCCGCTGCTTTTCAGAGGCTACTATGCCACTCATGTCCGGGTACTTGGTGATCACGATCCTTTTCTTCCACTTCTTTTTCTTGTTGGCCCTATAATGCTTCACCACAAAGCACTTCCCAATCGAGCCCCGGATCATGCCCAACAAGAGTCTAGGCACCTGCTTGCCATCCCTGATCACCACCCTTTCTTTACTATTGATATAGACCTGTTCCATATAGCTCATCCATTTATACCCTAAAGCTAGGGCTGCCCACCCACACCCCAAACCCCTCTGGCCGCTTTGGCAGAAAATGGCAGGAAATGGCCGCTTTTGTCCTTTTCAACTCCAGCTTTCAAGTATGGATCCTTCGTAGATCAAGTATACCTGAAGCATACCATCAGTATACCTAGAGTATGACAACAGTATGCCCCCTTCGTTCCTAAACCTCAAAAAAGCATCTTTTCTTCCCCTTTCTCAATCTCCAATAAAACCCGGACTCCTCCATCAAAAAATCCTATTCCTCCCTTTCTAATCGTGCAAATCCGCGGTTCATCTTTCGTTGCTCAGCCCTACCTGAGCCCTACTGAATCCATAGCTAAGCCTAGGAAAAGCCTAGAAAACCACTTTTATCTCCCATATCATGCCATTCCAATACCCCAATACCTCATTTCACCTTTCCCTATGGACCAATAATCAATAATTAATTATTAATAATCCAGCATCTGCTATCCATCATCTTCCTCCTACTTGCTCCCAGGATACTCCCTACTTACTCCCACCCAAAGCCCAGGATAAAGCCCGGAAATGGCAAATTTTCATTCCGCCGGTATCTCCACAACAAACACATTGCAATGGCCTCCTTGCTCTTTTAAATACACTTTCCCATTGTGCAATTCAACCAAAGATCGCACAAGGGCAAGCCCAAGGCCCGTACCTTTCTGTTTACTGGTCTCCTTGATCCTGAAAAAAGGCTCAAAGATCTTTTCTCTCATTTCTGCAGGAATGATATAGCCATCATTGCTGATCTCGATCAACAGTTTGTTGGCTCCTTTATGGGGCGCTATCACTTTTGTGCTTACTTCATGCTGCGCATACTTCACCGCGTTGCTGATTAAATTGTTCAGGATCTTGGTCAGCGCTTCGGCATCTGCCTTCATATGCAAATCAGCAGCAGGCAGTTCCAGTGTATAGCTTAACTTTCTTTTCTTCGCTAGGGGCTGAAACGTCAAATGTGCTTCTTGCACCAGCTCATTGATATGCACTTCCGAAAAGTCCAGGCTGAATCCCTTTGTTTCCGTCTGGCGAAAGTCAAGGATCTGGTTGATCAGGTTGATCAGCCGGTCCGTATTCCTTTCCATCGTGTCCACTTCCTCTTTGATTTCAGGAACATGGCCGGCCATGTCACTAAGGTTCTCTACCGGCCCTTTGATCAGCGTAAGCGGTGTCTTGATTTCATGGGCAATATTGGTGAAGAATTCCATCTTGGCCTGGTAGATCTCTTTTTCTTTTTTGTTTTCCTGTATTTGATGATAGGTGCGAATGAGATAATACACCAATGACGAGACGATAACGATATAAAACAGGAAAGCTCCTGTGGTGGCCCAAAAAGGAGGTGTAATCAATATGGCGAGCTCTTTGGGTTCATTCCAGGCTTCGCCGTTACCTGCCTTTACTTTGAAGGTATACCTGCCTGGTTTCAGGTTGGTGAAATAAACCTTCCTGTTGGAGGGTAAATAGGTCCATTCTTTATCCAGGCCTTCCATGATGTAACTGTACACCGTCGTTTCCGGTGAGGTAAACCTCAGGGCCGCAAAGTCTATGCTAAAGGACGACTGGTCGTAGGGGAGTGTTATTTTGTTGGTGTATAGAATGGATTGATGTAAAATGCTGGAATCCTTCGAAATGTCCACTTCTTTATTCTCCACTTGCAGGCCGGTGATGTTGACAGCTGGTATGTATTTGTCCTGGCGAAAAGTACTGGGATTGAATTGGATCATGCCCTGCACACTGCCAAAGTATAAATTTCCCTGCTTGTCCTTATACCCTGAATTATAATTGAACTGGTCGTTAATGAGCCCGTTCGACTTGGTGTACACTTTCATTTTGCCATTGGCTCTATCCATGTTGACAAGCCCCTTCGCTGTTGTGATCCACAAGGTCTTGTGATCATCCTCCAGCACTTTGAAGATAAAACTGCTGGGCAGCCCATCTTTGGTATGATAACGGGTGAATTTTCTTCTTGATGGATCTAAACGGCAAAGCCCTCCGCCTTCAGTGGAGAGCCACAGGTTCCTTTCGCTGTCTTCAAAAATAGAATTGATGGAATTCTCCGGTATGCTGTTGTCATGACCAGGTTCATTTATAAAACGTCCTTTAATGCCGGTCAGCGGGTTAAAATAATAAAGTCCCCTGTTGTGCGTAGCAACCCATATGGTGCCTTGCTGGTCTTCCTGCATGCAGGCAATAAAGCTGCCATCAGCAATTTCATTCAGGTAATCAAAGCCATCAACTTTGGGGTTGTATTGATAAACGCCCAGGGCTGTGCCTAGGAAAATAGCTCCATTCCTGGTTTGTAGCAGTGTTACAATAAAATTGTTTTGAAAACGATGAGCGCCGGCACCTGCTGAATAATGCTTTTTGACCCTCCCTGTAGCAATATCAAGGATATTCAATCCATGTTCAAAGGTGCCGATCCAGATTTCATCTTTCACGGCAAGTAAGCCATGTATGTTGTAATAACTGATGCTGCCCGGTTTACCTGTAGGTTCAAAATGGGTAGTCATCCCCGTTTTGGGATCCAGCTTGTTCAAGCCTGCATCTTCTGTTCCAATCCAGATATTTCCTTGATCGTCCTCGCAGATTTCCCGCACGGCATTGCCACTGATGGAGTTCTTGGAGTAATCCGGGAAATACTTTTGAAAGGTTGTATGCTGTTTGGGAAAATAATTCAATCCGCCGAAAAAAGTTCCGGCCCAAATGCCTCCTTCTATGTCCTTGTAGAGTGTATAGATGGCATTGTCCGACAGGGAATAGGGATCAAGGTGTTTCTTTTTTAATTGGAGAAACTTTCCGGTAGCATGATTCAGAATGTAAATACCTGATTCGGTGGCAAACCATGTCTCCTCATTATTCACCTGCAAAATATCCCGGACATAGATGGTCGTTTTGTCAGCATTATACATCAATACATCTGTATAATCAAGCGTATTCAGTTTGAATTCTTTGATGCCTTGATTACTGGTTCCGATTAATATGCTGCCCCTTTGATCATAAACAATTTTTTGGATGACTTTTGAATCCGCTGCTGGGGAATGTCTGAAAACTTGGTAAGCTTTAAAGGTTTGTGTAGCGGCGTTGAATTGTTGAAGTTCTCCGTCTGCGGTAGAGAACCACATAGTCCCGTCTGGCGTTTCACATAATGAGGTTGCATTGAAAAAGCGTTCAGAAGGGAAGAGGGTTAACCTCTTTGTGGTAAAGTTGTAGCGGCAGACGGTGTTGTCTGCAATAAACCAGAGTTGACCAGCGTAATCAAAAAAGAGATCATTGATGCCTCTGATTGTATCCAGGAAGGGATGAAATCTTTCTTTTGCTGCATCAAAATATAGCAGTCCTTTTTCTGTGCCAACCCAGACCGTTCCCTTCCGATCTGTAGCCAGCGATAAGATCAGGTCTGCTCCTTTGCCGCCGCTTTTTTCATTGGCAATGTTGAAGGTTTTAAATCGGTAGCCGTCAAACCGGTTCAAACCATCCTTGGTGCCAAACCATAGAAAGCCTTTTTGATCCTGTACGCTGCAAAAGATGGTATTATGAGACAGCCCGTTTTCCACCTGGTAGTGCCTGAAGTAATATGGCTGTGTATTGGCTGTTATTACAAACATTAACAGCCCCGCAAGCAATTGTAATTTCAAAAAAGATACATTTTGATAATATAATGATACGTCCTGAATAAGCTCAATTTATTTTATGTACTTATTTCACAACCTGGTTTAAAACTAATGAATATTGGTTGATGATAAATCAGGATAACGATTGTTCATCTTAAATGATTAGTTGCTATATGATCAAAAATAAGATGCCATTCTTCGGTCCTAACCTAATGTTATTGGTTTTTTCCTTGAATAGATATTCAAAATCAAATATAGATTCCTCAAAATACCTTAAAAGAATTGGGCTTTACTCATTACTAAAGAATGATTAAAAATGAAAAAACATTCCTCTTATCTATTGGTTGCGCTCCTGCTGTCACAGTTGACTATAAATGCGCAGAAAAATTGGCAAATGGTGCCTGGAAGAATTGCAACTCCTTGGGCGGAAAAGGTGAATCCGGCAGCTCCCTTGCCTGAGTATCCACGTCCGCAGATGGTACGCAGCAATTGGACCAATTTAAATGGACTTTGGCAGTATGCTATGCTACCCAAAGACCAGGAATCCATCCCTGCTGCTGATCAGGGAAATATCCTCGTTCCGTTTGCTGTGGAATCCTCGCTTTCAGGTGTTGGTAAAACAGTGGGAAAAGATAGTGTACTCTGGTATAAGCGCACGATATCTGTGCCTACGGCAAAAGGTAAAACGGTCCTCTTGCATTTTGGTGCAGTGGATTGGTTGTGCACTGTGTATGTTAATGGAAAGGAAGTGGGATCACATCAAGGAGGATATGATCCATTCTCTATGGATATCACCGGGGCTTTAAAAAAGGGTGCAACCCAGGATATCGCTATAAAGGTTTGGGATCCTTCCGATGAGGGCCCTCAGCCGCGTGGAAAGCAGGTGAAAAAAACTCATGCCATATGGTATACGCCTGTGACTGGAATCTGGCAAACCGTATGGCTGGAAACAGTGCCGCAGACTTATATTGCTGCTACCCGTCAGACTCCTGATCTAGATCAGAATGTATTAAAGGCAGAAGCTTCTTTGGAAAAATCCCAAACTGGAGATCAGGTAATTGTTTCAGCCTGGGATAAAGGAACGAAAGTAGCCGAACAAACTGTGGCTCCAAATACTGAAGCCTCATTAACGATTCCCAACCCGAAACTCTGGTCTCCGCAGTCTCCTTTTCTCTATGACCTGAAGTACACGGTTGTCCGCAAAGGGAAAGTTGTTGATGAAGTAAAAAGCTATTTCGCGATGCGTAAGGTTTCTATGGCGCCTGACCAGAATGGCATACAACGCATGCTCCTCAACAATCAGTTCGTGTTTCAATATGGTCCACTAGACCAGGGTTGGTGGCCTGATGGTTTGTACACGGCTCCAACAGATGAAGCCTTAAAGTTCGACATAGAGAAGACAAAAGAAATGGGCTTCAACATGATCCGTAAACATGTGAAAGTGGAGCCGGCTCGCTGGTACACCTACTGCGACCAAATGGGTATTCTGGTGTGGCAGGATATGCCAAGCGGGGATTTGGGGAATCGTTGGGAGAACCGTCCGGGGATTTTTGGAAGGGCAACAGACAAACAGCGAACCTCAGAGTCTGAAACTGCCTTCCGCACTGAATGGAAAGAGATCATGCAGGACTTGCACAATTTTCCGAGCATCGTAGTTTGGGTGCCATTTAATGAAGCCTGGGGACAGTTTAAAACAAAAGAAATTGTTGAATGGACCATGCAGAAAGATCCATCACGGTTGACCAATACAGCTAGTGGTGGAAACTTTGAAGATGTTGGCCATATCATTGATCTGCATAATTATCCCGAGCCTTTGATGCCGGATCCTGCATTGTTCGGGCAAAAAAGAATACTGGTATTAGGCGAATTTGGTGGTCTGGGTTTGCCCGTAGAGAACCACACCTGGCAGGATAAAAACAATTGGGGCTATCAGAGTTTTAAAAATCAGGAGGAGCTGTTAACTCGTTATTCAGAATTTATCGACCGTATACCATTCCTGATTTCAAAAGGATTATCTGCCGCCGTTTATACACAGACTACTGATGTGGAAATTGAAACAAATGGTTTGATGACCTACGACAGGAAGGTGATCAAGATTCCTGTAAACAAATTGAATGAGATTCATAGCAAGTTATACAACCCAACATTGGTGGCAGCAAATCTTAAGAAGTGAAATAGATGCATATAAAGCCACTTTTAAAAAATAAACAACTTCATGTAACTGGTGTTTTCTCTCATATAGCAATCGTTTATGCCCTTTGTTTTTACAAAGGGCTTTTTCTTAAACCTTCTTTATCTGTTTGGAGTTCATGTATTCAGTAGGAGTCATACCGAATTGCTTCAGAAAGTTACGGGCAAAATTACTCTGCGAACTGAAGCCCACCATGGCAGCGATTTCATAGATGCGGTAATCTCCTTCTGCTAATAATTCTGCAGCCCGTTTCAGCCTGGTAACATTAATAAGTTCAACAGGTGTCAGGTCCGATATGGCTTTGATCTTCCGGTAAAGTGTGATCCGGCTCATGTTCATGATCTTTGCCACCTTTTCTACATCCAGTTCTTCATCTTCAATATTCCTGTAAATAGTTTCATTCAGTGTTTCTAAAAAGCGTTCATCTGCTTTGGAGTGGGCAATGCTTTTGATATGCACCAGTGGAGAGCTGGCGAAATATTCCCTGATCATATTCCTGTTGGCAATCAGGCTCGATATCTGTGCCAGTAGATGTTCTTTAGAAAAAGGCTTTTCAATATAGGCATCAGCGCCCAGTTCCAATCCTTCTACTTTCGATTGAATAGTATTTTTAGCTGTTAATAAGATGACAGGTATGTGCGAGTATTCATAATTGGATTTGATGATCTTACACAAGGCAAAGCCATCCATTTCCGGCATCATCACATCACTCACCACCAGGTGAACTGCTTCTGTTTCCAGTTTGCTCAGTGCTTCCTTGCCGTTCTCGGCCTTCAATACAGTGTACTTGCTTTTTAAAATACGTTCAAGGAAATCAAGAATTTCTTCTTCATCATCTACTAATAAAATGGTTGGCAACATATCAGTTAATTAAAAAAGCAAATTACACCAAAATGTAACAAATTGTAAAAGTTATGAAATGCTCCGAATAAGACTACTGTTTATGATACTGTTACTTTACAAAATGATTTGAATGTTATCTGTTCACGCAATTCAAATCACTCAAACATTACTCATCATTAACCTCTAACAATTGATTGCTTATGCCTGAAACAAAAAAATACCAGATTTAATCCAACAAATCCGCTCTAATCTGCTTTACTGGCGTATGCCATTCTTCAAACGATAGTCCCTAGGATGATCGTAATGGGATCCGTCTATTCATTTAGTATGTCTTAAAATTTCAATTGCCTGCTATGAATTTTAAAAACAAGCATTTACTGCATGACAGCTTTCATGCAAAGTTTACTTTTGGGCAAAGAGGAGGCCTTATGATGGGCTTGCTTCTTGTAGCCGTTTTATGGAATACTGCTTTTTCCCAAGCTCCCGGTAGAATTAGGTTAACCGGTGCAGTGAGGGATAGTAGCGGTATTGTCATCCCCCAGGTAACGATAACAGAAAAGGGTACCAACAACCGGGCACTTTCCGGGGGCGATGGCAGCTTTAGTATCAGTGTAGCCAATAACAACGCTGTACTGGTGTTTACATCTGTTGGTTATGCACCACAGGAAGTAATGGTTGGTGGACAAACCAACTTGAATGTATCTCTTCATCTTCAGAATTCATCTCTTGGCGAAGTTGTAGTGGTGGGTTATGGTACGAAAAAGAAAGAGTCCATCACCGGTTCCATTTCGTCAATTACTGCATCCGATATAGACCATGTTCACGGTGGTTCAACAGTGAGCTCCAGTCTTGCCGGGAAGCTGCCGGGCGTTACTTTCCGCATGCCTGATGGAAGGCCAGGTTCAAGTGCAAACATCAACGTTCGTAATTTGGGTAGCCCTTTATTTATTATTGATGGCATTCAACAGGATGCTGGCCAGTTCAATAACCTGTCACCAAACGACATTGAAAGCATCAGCGTATTGAAAGACGCATCGGCTGCTATTTATGGTGTACAGGCTGCAAATGGTGTTGTGGTGGTAACCACGAAAAGAGGAAGGGCCGGAAGTGGCAACTCCATTAACGTGGATGCTTATTATGGCATTCAAAACTGGACAAGGTTCCCCGACGTAGTCAATTCGTATGAATGGCAGTTAGGAAAGGTGGCAGCTGAAATGAACAGGGTAAACCCCGGTACATCAATGACGAAAGCCGAATTGGAAAGATGGAAGGCCGGCTCTGAATATGGATACCGTGATTTCAACTGGCATGACTTTATCATCAAGAAAAATTCTCCTGTTAAGTCCATCAATGTAAATGCTACAGGTGGATCAGATAAGATCAATTACTACCTGTCTTTGACGCGCCTGGATCAGAATTCTGTGTTGGGAAGGGAGTTTACTTTCGAAAGAACAAACTTGCAATCAAATATTGATGCCAAAGTAACCAACAGGCTGAAAGTAGGTGTTCAGATCAATGGCCGCATTGAAACAAGGGATAACCCTGGCGTACCTGGTGGCGATGACTATTGGGCCCCTCGTTTTGCCTTGTTGAGAAACTTACCATTTGAACGTCCATATGCCAATGATAATCCGGATTACTTGAACGACATCGGTCATAATGCTGAAAACTGGGGCTTATTGAATAAAGCGCAATCTGGTTACTGGCATGAAGACTGGCGGGTGTTACAAACCAACTTTACTGCGGAATACCAATTGCCGGTAAAGGGACTGAATGCTCGTGGCATGTACTCTTATTACATTGCAGATAAGGTAATGAATGGGCACGAGTATACCTATGATGCTTATCGCTTTAATCCGGTGGACAGTACCTACACCAGGACAGGTGGTAGCACCAACCCCTGGCGCGAACGTGGGACCCATAAGGTATTCAATAAAGTTGTTCAGGGTCAATTGAACTATAACAACACATTTGGCGATCATAGTGTTGGTGCCACATTTGTTGTGGAAAGAAGGGATAGGAACGAAACGGATGTATGGGTACATGCAGTGCCTAAAACAAATGCGCTCCCTCTTCTATACTTTGCTGATGTTGATACATATAATGATAACGATTGGGAAGAAGCGCGTGTAGGTTATATAGGAAGGCTGAACTATAATTTCCGGAACAAATATTATGCAGAGGTCTCTGCCAGGAGAGATGCCTCTTGGAAATTTGCACCTGGTAAAAGAACAGGGACCTTTCCCGGAGTATCAGCTGGTTGGAGGCTAACTCAAGAGAACTTCTTCAGATCCCTGGTGAAGGAAAGCATTTTAAGTGAGTTAAAGCTTCGTGCTTCTTATGGCGAGTTGGGAGATGATAATGTAGGTATTGGTGCCTTTGATTATCTTTCTGGTTATAACTACAACAGCGGCTCCAATTCTATTTTTGATGGTAACCTGGTTGTTGGCTCAAGGTATAGAGGTGTTCCAACGAATAATATTACCTGGTTTATCAGTACCATGGCTGATGTTGGTGTCGACTTCACCTTGTTGAAAGGTAAACTTTCTGGTTCAGTTGATTATTTTCATCGCAAGCGTACCGGGCTGGTTGGCGCCAAATACGATGTTTTGGTTCCTTCAGAACTGGGGTACAACCTTCCCCAGGAAAATGTAAACAGCGACGCGAACATGGGCGGTGAGTTGGCGTTGAATTATAATAACAAAGCTGGTGAACTCAAATATTCTGTAGGTGGTAATTTCTCATTGTCAAGAAGCAAATTCCTGAAGGGGTATAAACTCACTTATGGTAATTCTTGGGACTATTACCGCAATGGAATTGAGGATAGGTGGAATGGCATTTATTGGGGTTATGAAGTAATTGGACAGTTCGAGTCTCAGGAGCAGATCAATCATTATGCAATTAATAACGATGGACAAAATAACCGCACCCTGTTGCCCGGCGACCTGATGTATAAAGACGTCAACAACGACGGGAAAATAGATGGCTATGATGTTCGTCCGATTGGCTATACCGGCGCAAACCCCAATATCAATTTTGGACTCAGCTTTTCTCTTTCCTGGAGAGGTGTTGATTTTACAGCAGACTTTTCTGGCGCATCCCTCTACACCTTTACCAGGGATTGGGAAATGAGGTGGCCTTATCAGAACAATGGTAATTTATTGAAGGACTTTTATGAAGACAGCTGGCACAGGGCAGATCCATGGGATGTAAACAGTGCTTGGAGTCCTGGTAAATACCCCGCGCTCAGGTTCAATGACGGTGGCCACAGCAATTATAACAAACAATCCACTTTCTGGGTTACGAACTTAAGCTACCTGCGGGCAAGAACACTGGAAATAGGTTATTCACTTCCAAAAGCTTTACTGGATAGAGCGAAGATCAAGAAAACAAGAATTTATGTAAATGCATACAACCTGTTCTCTATTGATAATGCTTATCAGTATGGTCTGGATCCTGAAGTGGTGGATGGTAACGGTCTTCAGTATCCGCAAAATAAAGTGATCAACTTCGGTGTGAACCTTTCTTTATAATGATTAAATCAACTATAGATGAAAAGATATTATTCTCTAATGATATTAGCACTTCTCGTCCTTGGTTTTGGGTGTAAGAAGGACGACGAGTTTTTGAATAAAGAGCCTAAAAATATCCTTCTTGAGGAAGCGACCTGGAAGGATAAAACACTGATCGTATCAGTACTGGCCGATCTGTATGACCGTATTCCGGATTACCAGGGCCTGTTGGGTGGTCAATGGCAACGTTTCGGAGATTTTAATGAAGCCTTGATATCCAACAATGGAGACAACTGGCGTTTTCAAAACCAGGATTGGGCTTATGGAGAATGGAGTACCTGGGATTATGGATTTATCAGGGAACTCAACCTGTTTATTCAGCAGGCAGAAAAGGCTACCGAACTTGAAGAGGTGGATAGAAAAAGATTTTTTGCTGAAGGACGTTTCCTTCGTGCCCTTATGTATTTCGACCATGTAAAGCGTATGGGTGGTGTTCCGCTGATCCTGGAGCCAATGACTTATGACTTCAGTGGTGATCCAACCTATTTACAACATCCAAGAGCGAAAGAATCTGAGATCTATGATTTCCTGATCAGTGAGATGGAAGCCATCAAAGGAGACCTGCCCAATACGCCGGGAACTAAGTCTAGAGCTACAAAAGCTGCTGCTTTGGCTTTGGAAGCAAGGGCTGCTTTATATGCTGGTTCTATTGCAAAATATGGCTCGTCGAAAACTCCGGAAGTAACACTGCCAGGAGGTGAAGTAGGCATACCTGCTAGCAAAGCACAGGGCTACTATCAAACAGCATTGAAAGCTGCACAGGAAATCATAACTGGTGGAGGCTATTCTTTGTATAAAAAGAAAGAGAATTTGTCTGATAACTTCTCCAGCTTGTTTCTGGACAAAGCAAACAACCCTGAAGTGATTTTTGCTGAAGACTACAAGTTGAAAAGTAAAATGCACGATTTCACAGTGGACAATCAGCCCTATTCCATGACGGAGGAAAGCTTTGGCGGCAGAACCAATCCATCATTGAATTTCGTGCAGTCGTTTGAGTTGCTCAATAATACGTTTGCGCCTATTGCGAATGTTTCAGGAACCGATTATATTTTCTACGATAACCCACAGGATATTTTTGCAGGAAGAGATGCCCGCCTCGCCGGAACAGTGATCCTTCCTGGCTCAAGTTTTAGAAACAGGCCTGTAGATATCTGGGGTGGATTTATGCTGGCAGATAAAAGTATCGTTACAGGTACACGGGTGAATGAACAAAAAACCTTGCCTGGTAAATCCGCACCTGAAGTGATTGTAGGTAGGGATGGTCCGATAGCAGGCCAGGAGTTTACCGCTCAAACAGGCTTTTACATTAGAAAGTACTTGGATCCAACCATTGGTGCAGGTTCCTTAGGTACCAAAAGTGAAGTGTGGTGGATCCGCTACCGTTATGCTGAAGTATTGCTGAATGCAGCCGAAGCTGCTTTTGAATTAGATCAGAAAAATGTGGCTGTAGGATATTTGAACGAGGTACGCGACAGGGCAGGATTGAAAACGCCATTAACAGAAGGCGAGCTCTCTTTTGATCGCTTTGTTCAGGAAAGAAGAGTGGAATTGGCATTTGAGGATCATATGCTTTGGGATATGAAACGTTGGAGGTTGGCTGGTGCAGTATGGAACGGATCACAAATGACAGAGGCTGATTTGAAAGCGAATATTGGAAAAGCAGATAAACCCAATACTCAGGTTTTTGGATTGATCCCATATAAGTATTATGCGCCCGGAGATCCAAACAATGGCAAATGGGTGTTTAAAGTGGCAAAGCCAAATGCTGTGACGAACCCTGACCGCTTCCGTTTGGGTAACTACTATTCCTACATTGCTGACAACATTATCGCTAACAATCCAAAGTTGGTTAGAAATCCAAATCAATAGTCATTCACTGATAAATAAAAAGATGATGAAATTCAGATCTTATTATATCATACTGTGTGCATTCATTTGCTTATTGGCATCGTGCTCAAAAGATACTTATGATCCGCCTGGTGCTACATTCAATGGAAGGATCGTATACAATGGTGAAGCCATCAATGTAGCATACGACCAGGTTCGCTTTCAACTCTGGCAGTCAGGATTTGGTAAGCTGACGCCTATTGATGTAACGATCAAACAGGATGGTTCTTTCTCGTCCATGCTATTTAATGGCACTTATAAAATTTCTTTTCCCGGCGGGCAGGGGCCATATATGACCAAACAGAATGGCACTGCAAAGGACACAGTTGCGCTTGAGATCAATGGGAATAAAAGCATGGATATCGAAGTGCTTCCTTATTACATGATCAGGAACCCACAGTTTTCCATCAGCTCAGGAAAAGTAACAGGTTCCTTCAAATTGGATAAGATCATTACAGATGCCAATGCAAAGAATATAGATAAAGTTGTTTTATACCTGAATACTACTTCATTTGTATCAGATGCGGGTTCTGCCAATGTTGCAAAGAAGGAACTATCAGGTGCCAGTATCACAGATATGAACAACATTATCCTGGATGTGAATGTACCTACCTTAACACGTACCCAGGATTATATTTTCGCCAGGGTAGGAGTCAAGATCAGCGGAGTAGAAGACATGCTCTACTCGCCTGTTAAGGAGTTGAAATTGTAACGTGAAATAAAAAATAAAGGAAAGCCATCCTACACGTAACTTACAGATGAACGATGGCTTTCCTTTAATATAGAACAATAAAGCATGAAAAGATTTTCCCTCCTGTTGATCTTAACAGTTGCATTGTTTTCAGGCAATGTAATGTCACAGAGTATAACGAATGCTACTTTTTTAAATCCTTTATTGCCTTCAGGAGCTGATCCCTTCTCTTTTTACAAAGATGACTATTATTACTATACCCATACTTTAGGCAACCGGATCGATATCTGGAAGACAAAAAGTCTTGCAGACCTGCCTCATGCAGAGCGGAAAACGATATTTACGCCACCGGCTGGTACTGCTTATTCCAAAAATTTATGGGCTCCTGAAATTCAACACATCCATGGTAAATGGTATGTCTACTTTGCAGCAGATGATGGGAAGAATGAAAATCATCGTTTGTATGTATTGGAAAATGCGGCACTGGATCCTTTTCAAGGCCAATGGGTGTTCAAAGGTAAGATAGCTGACACCTCAGACAAATGGGCTATTGATGGAGATGTTTTTGAGTACAAAAAACGTTTGTACATGATTTGGTCAGGATGGGAGGGAACTGTCAACGGCCAGCAAAATATCTACATCGCCAAAATGAAAAATCCCTGGACCATTGAGGGCGATCGCGTACTGATTTCTATGCCAACTTTTGAATGGGAGAAAGACGGTGATTTGGGTAGTGGGAGTAACCCTTCTCACGTGAATGTGAACGAAGGCCCTCAGGCAATGATGCACAATAAAAAGCTTTTTATTGTGTTTTCCGCCAGTGGCTGCTGGACTGATAACTATGCGCTTGGGCTTTTAACTTTTACAGGTAGAGGGAATATTCTGGATGCATCAAAATGGGTAAAAAATGGGCAGCCATTATTCAAACAAAACAAAGAAAACGGTGTGTTTGCTCCCGGGCATAATTCATTTTTCAAATCTCCCGATCAAAAGGAAGACTGGATTTTATATCATGCCAATGACAAACCAGGGCAAGGGTGTGGGCGTTTTCGTTCTCCAAGAGCACAAAGGTTTTCCTGGAATAAAGACGGTACACCCAATTTGGGAGAACCTGTTAAAACTGCAACTTCCTTAGATGCTCCTTCTGAAAACAAACAATTAACAACACGATAATAATTAACCATGAAAAGACTTTTCAGCTTTCTCTTTTTATTTTTCTGTGCTTTTGGTAATCTGGTTGCTCAATTAACAAAAGCGCCTGCTTATCCCCTGATTACACATGATCCTTATTTCAGCATTTGGTCAATGACCGATACGCTGTTGGCGGCACCTACCAGGCATTGGACGGGTACTGATCATTCTTTGGTTGGATTGATCAAAGTAGATGGTGTAGTTTATCGTTTCATGGGTAATGCGGAAAGAAGCTTTAAAACGATATTGCCTGCTTCTGATGATGCAGGTTATGCAATTGCTTATACTGAATCAACACCTGCTGACAACTGGATGCAGTCATCTTTTGACGACAGCAATTGGAAAAATGGGAAAGCACCTGTTGGTGACAATAAAACGGTAAGCAATACGCTTTGGACGAGCCGGAATATTTGGGTGCGTCGCACATTTACAGTGGATGATCTGAACTTTAATAATTTGTTTCTAAAGCTGCAGCACGATGATAATACAGAGGTTTATTTAAATGGTAAAAAGATTTATGAACACAAAGGCTGGCTTTCTAAGTTCAACTATCTCCCACTGCATGATGCCCTCAAAAGAAATCTGGTTAAAGGAAGGAATGTATTGGCGATACACGTTGCAAATACCGCGGGAGGTTCCTGGCTGGATTTTGGAATTGTAGATGAAGAAAAAATGAAAGGGGCAGACATTCACAATGCTGTTCAGAAAACAGTAGTGATCAATGCTACGCAGACCAAATACGAATTTACTTGCGGTAAAATAGATCTTTCTTTACAATTTACTTCGCCCTTGCTGATGAATGACCTGCAATTGGTATCACGTCCCGTTTCATATATCACTACCCGCGTAAAGTCCAACGATGGAGTTGCTCACGATGTACAGGTGTTTCTGGGGGCTGCGGCTGATATCGCAACCAATGTAGCATCGCAGGAAGTGGCAGCACAACAATACACCAGTAGTGGTTTATCACTGTTAAAAGCTGGCACCACGGCTCAGCCAATGCTGCAAAAGAAAGGTGATGACCTGCGTATAGATTGGGGATATATGTACCTGGGTGTTCCAGTTGCAGCAAAGGCAAAGCAATATATCTCCCCATCCAAAAATGTAGTTTCCTCATTTGTGAAGAATGATTACAGCTCTGTTACTAAAGGCAAAAAATTAATGCTGAATACCATTTTGCCCTTGGGAAAGGTAGATGCAAAAGGTAAAGAGTCCTTTGTGCTTTTAGGTTATGATGATCTGTATTCAATTCAATATTTTGGTCAAAACCTGAAACCGCTTTGGAAAGAGTCTGGAGCTTCTATTGAAAAAACAATGGAGAAAGCTGCTGCAGACTATAGAAAAGTATTACAGCAATGTGAAGCATTCAACGCAAGCATGTTCCGTGATGCACAAAAAGCAGGTGGTGAAAATTATGCCCGCCTGTGCGAGCTGGCCTATCGCCAGGCTATTGCTGCACACAAACTGGTACGCAGCCCTCAGGGTGAATTATTGTTCCTTTCCAAAGAAAACTACAGCAATGGTTCCATCAATACAGTAGATGTAACTTATCCATCTGCTCCTTTATTCCTGGCGTACAATCCGGATCTTTTGAAAGGAATGCTGAACGGCATATTCTATTACAGCGAAAGCGGTAAATGGACGAAGCCATTTGCTGCCCACGATTTGGGTACATATCCTCTTGCCAATGGTCAGACTTATGGTGATGATATGCCGGTGGAAGAGTGCGGAAATATGGTCATCCTGTCCGCTGCTATTGTGAAAGCTGAAGGAAATGCTTCCTATGCTAAAAAGCACTGGAGATCACTAACCCAATGGACCGATTACCTGGTAAAAGAAGGCTTCGATCCGGCCAATCAATTATGTACTGATGATTTTGCCGGGCACTTGGCAAGGAATACGAACCTTTCGATTAAAGCAATTATGGGTATTGGCGGCTATGCTTTTATGGCCGAACAGTTAGGACAAAAGGAAACGGCTCAGAAATACAAGGCGATCGCACAGCAAATGGCAAAAAAATGGATGCAAATGGCTGATGACGGAGACCATTATGCGTTGACTTTTGATAAAAAAGGAACCTGGAGTCAGAAGTACAACCTGGTATGGGATAAGATACTGGATCTGAACCTCTTCCCGCAAGAGGTGTACGAAAAGGAAGTGAAATACTACCTGGGCCGTCAGAATGAATTTGGTCTGCCTTTGGACAGCAGGAAAGGATATACCAAATCGGACTGGATAATATGGACCTCAGTTCTTGCGGATCAAAAAAGCGATTTTGAAGCTTTAGTGAACCCTGTGTACAAATTCGCAATGCAAACACCCAGCCGTGTGCCTCTGAGTGACTGGCATGAAACAAGCAATGGCAGACAGGTTGGTTTCCAGGCCCGCAGTGTGGTAGGAGGCTATTTTATTAAAGTGTTGGAACAAAAACTCTCAGGAAAATAATTGATGCAAATGGCAATCCTTACCGCCATGATAAAGTCAATTTGATTAAAAAATAAGCAGTATAAATTAAGTGATCAAAATGGTTTTTTAGTGCATAGCAAATGTTAGACAAATACGACCTGCTGTTTCAACAGTTGGTCGTTTATTAGAGAACCTTTAATGCTTGAAATATGAAAATGAGACTTGCATTTACTTTATGGATCATAATGTTGTTTGCTGGTATGAATAGTATTCATGCCCAGGTAATAAAGGGAACTTATGCGATCAAAAATGTTCAGACAGGAATTTTATTACGTCCTTTGGACGCAAATAAAAAAGATGGCGTTCCCATTATAGCCTATTCACCCGTAAATTGGAAGTGCGTTACCTGGGATTTTAATCATTTGGAAGGCGACACTTATCAGCTTCGTAATTTGTTTACAGGTAAAACTTTTCAGCCGGTTCTGCAGCATCCTGCTGAAGGCGATAGCTTGATACAACAGCCTTTGGTAACGAATCAATCCAATCAACAGTTTGAATTCATTCCTGTAAAAAAGAATACGTACCTGATACGTTTAAAAGGTACATCACTTTATGTGATGCCTTCTGATCAGTCTGGATCAATAAATGCTCCGATCCTGTTGAAAAAAAGAAACAATAAAGACGATCAGTTTTGGACCATTTATGAACAGCATCCCACTATGTGATATCAAATTCTTTTGTGGACTTGATCATTGTATAAAATTTCTTACAACACAATAATGAAGAAATCGCTTTGTCTTTTGATGTTTTTGCAATTGGGTAGTATGGCGCTTTATGCCAGGGGTAAAGATCCGGTTGACTATGTAAATACATTACAGGGAACGAACTCTAAACATGAGTTAACCCGCGGCAATACTTATCCAACTACTGCCTTACCATTTGGTATGCATACCTGGACACCCCAAACCGGTAAGAACGGAGATGGGTGGAAGTATCAGTATTTCAAAAAATCAATCCGTGGGTTTCAGCAGGCGCATCAATGCAGCTCCTGGACAACAGATTACTGTGTTTTTTCCTTCATGCCTCTTTCCGGTAAATTAATTGTAAATGAAGAAGAACGGGCAACAGGGTTCAGCCATGACAATGAGATTGCAAAGCCAAACTATTACCGGGTGAAACTGGACAATGGAATTGTGACAGAAATGTCGCCAACAGAACGTGGTGCCCATCTTAGGTTTACCTTTCCAAAGGGTAGTGCCAGTTATCTTGTATTAGACGGATATACGGGTATCAGCGAAATTAATATCTGGCCCCGGGAAAGAAAGATCACCGGTTATGTAAGCAATAATAAAAACAACAAGGGGAACCTGATCAAAAGCTATTTCGAGATCCAATTTGATAAGCCTTTTAAAAGCTACGGTACATGGGAAAACCGCGGCAATACCATTCAGAAAGATCAACTACAGTATGAAGGTCAAGGTATAGGCGCCTACATACAATTTAATGATGGTGAAAAGGTTCAATTGAAAGTAGCCTCTTCATACATAAGTCAGGAACAGGCTGGTGTAACTTTGAAAGCTGAGTTAGGTAAATTCAAAAACCTGGACGATACAAAAGCAGCTGCAGCAGCAATCTGGAATAAACACTTGTGCAGGATCTTGGTGGAAGGTGGATCGGAAGAAGATAAAGCAACTTTTTATTCTTGCTTCTTCAGGGCCAGCCTTTTTTCTCGCCAGTTTTATGAATATGATAAAGAAGGTAATCCTTATTATTTTAGTCCTTATGATGGTAAGGTTCACAAAGGCTATATGTTTACCGATACCGGCTTTTGGGATACCTTCAGAGCACAGTTTCCTTTAAATACGATCATGTATCCCACCATGCATGGCCGCTACATGCAGGCTTTGCTCGATGCAAAAGAGCAATGTGGCTGGTTGCCTTCCTGGTCATTCCCTGGTGAAGGAGGAAGTATGATCGGCAATCATGCAATTTCACTTCTTGCCGATGCCTGGGTCAAAGGCATCAGAACATTCGATCCTGAACGGGCTTTAAGCGCATACCTGTATGAAGCCACGAATAAAGGACCCTGGGGACCAGCTAATGGCAGGCATGGCTGGAAGGAATATTACCAGTTGGGTTATGTTCCATATCCTGAATACGGTGAAGCTACCGCTAAAACACTGGAATATGCATATGATGACTTTTGTGGCTACCAGTTGGCAAATTTAACAGGCAACAATTTCTATAAGAATGTCTTTGCACGGCAAATGTATAATTACAGGAATGTATATGATTCCGGTACCCGGTTTATGCGTGGTAAAAAAGTGAATGGTGAGTGGGTCTCTGATTTTGATCCGATTGAATGGGGTGGGCCATTTACAGAAGGCAATGCATGGCATTGGCAGTGGTCTGTGTTTCATGATGTCCAAGGCCTTATTAATTTAATGGGTGGTGATAAAAATTTTACTGCCAAACTCGATTCTGTTTTCTCAGTTCCTAATGCAGTGAAGGTAGGTTCATATAGAGGAATGATCCATGAAATGTCAGAAATGGTAATGGCAAATATGGGTCAGTACGCCCATGGCAATCAACCCATTCAACACATGATTTATTTATACAATTATGCAGGTGAACCCTGGAAGGCTCAGTGGCATGTGCGTAACGTTATGAGAAAGCTTTACAACGCTACAGAAAACGGCTATCCCGGTGATGAAGATCAGGGACAAACATCATCCTGGTATGTTTTAAGTGCATTAGGTTTTTATAGTGTCTGTCCGGGAACAAATCAATATGTTATAGGAAGTCCTGTCTTTGAAAAGGTGACCATCACTTTGGAAAACGGGAAGAAGTTTGTCATTGAAGCGAAGAATAATAGTAGGGAGCGCGTGTATATTCAATCTGCAACACTGAATGGTAAAACATACAATCATAATTGGTTGACTTATGATGATATTGTCAATGGAGGAAACCTGCAGTTTGAAATGGGCGATAAGCCTGCTGTTAAAAGAGGCACAAACGAGGAAGACAAACCTTTCTCCTTATCATTAAAGCAAATTAAAAAGACTTGGTAATGGAGGGTATTAAGGAATAAATTATCTTGTAGTATATCTTTCTTGTTCTTGTGATCTGTTTTTCAAATTCTCTTTTGTAAAAAAATAAGCATCAGGTAATTATGGCAAATGACAAGCTCCAAATAAAAAAAACATCTAAAACATATGATGTAGTAATTGTGGGCTCAGGTGCAGGAGGCGGTATGGCTGGTTACATTCTGGCAAATGCAGGCGTAAAGGTCCTGATGTTGGAAGCCGGCCCTTTCTTTGACCCGGCAAAAGATTCACATCAACTGAAATGGAGTTATGAGTCGCCAAGAAGAGGTGCCTCAACTACACGACCCTTTGGGGATTTTGATGCGGCTTATGGTGGATGGCAAATAGAAGGTGAACCTTATACCCACAAGGATAATACAGCGTTTGAATGGTTTCGTTCGCGAATGTTGGGTGGCAGAACCAACCACTGGGGTAGAATTTCTTTACGCTTTGGGCCTAAAGACTTTCAGCCTGATGATGGAGTTAGTGATGCCTGGCCAATTACATATGATGAGATAAAACCGTATTATGATCGTGTGGACCAGCTGATTGGCGTGTATGGTACAAAGGAGGGAATTGAAAACGAACCGGATGGTATATTTCTTCCGCCACCCAAACCCAGGTTACATGAGTTGTTGATTAAAAATGCGGCAGCAAGCGTAGGGGTGCCTGTGATAGCAGGAAGAGGTTCTGTATTAACGGAAGCTTTGCCCAATAATAAAGACAGGCATGCTTGTTTTTATTGTGGCCAGTGTGGACGCAGTTGTAAAATTTACGGCGACTTTTCATCTTCCTCTGCACTTGTGATACCCGCAATGAAAACGGGTAATCTGGAAGTTATTTCCAATGCCATGGTTCGGGAGGTTTTAACCGACGAAAAAGGATTGGCTACTGGTGTTTCTTATGTAGATAAGAAAGATTTGCAGGAATACTCCGTTAGTGCAACAACAGTAATACTGGCTGCTAGCGCATGTGAATCAGCACGGATCATGCTGAATTCGAAATCGGCCAGGCATCCGAACGGAATAAGTAACAGCAGTGGTTTGGTGGGAAGGTACCTGCACGATTCAACAGGTTCCTCTATGTCTGGCTTTCTCCCGCAATTGATGGACCGTAAGCGCTATAATGAGGATGGCGTGGGTAGTTTGCATATTTATTCGCCCTGGTGGGGCAATAATAAGAAATTAGATTTTCCACGAGGATATCATATCGAATTTGGTGGCGGTATGCGCATGCCCTCTTATGGCTTTGGTGGTCATGTACCTAAAGCAAATGGAATGGTGCCGGATAGAAACGGGAACAAAAAAGAGGCAGGTGGCTATGGCGCTTCATTAAAAGATGACTATCGCCGATTTTATGGTACTGAGGTGGGCATGGCAGGGCGGGGCGTAGGCTTGGCAAGATATGAGAACTATTGTGAGATTGATCCAAACACAGTAGACAAGTATGGTATTCCTGTATTGCGTTTTAACTATACTTGGACCAGTGACGAGATCAACCAGGCAAAACACATGCAGGCAACTTTTTCAGAAATCATGCATGCAATGGGAGCTGTTGTATTAAATGGTCCGGCCGGTCCGGAAACAAATTATGGTTTGGATAAGCCCGGAAAAATTATTCATGAAGTAGGAACTGCCAGGATGGGTAACAATCCTCGGAAATCGGTGGTAAATAAATGGTGTCAGGCACATGAATGCAAAAATTTGTTCATAACAGATGGCGCTCCCATGGTGCAGCAAGGCGATAAAAATCCTACCTGGACCATCCTTGCTTTATCCATGCGTACAGCGGAATACATCTTAGACCAGCGTAAAAAGCAAAATATTTAATCATCCATTCATGACTATACTTGTATGAACAGACGCGAATCCCTCAAAGCATTAAGTATAACTGCAATCTCAACTGGCGTTCTATTAGGTGCCTGTAAGACAAAGGATGAAGTAGTGGTAAAAGGAACCAGCATTACCGCTAATGAAGATGAAGCTGGCCTCCAGCATTTTGAAGTGGAACGCAACCAAAAGTTGCTAAGTGAAAAGTTCTTTACGGATCATGAAATGGCAACCATAACAGTACTTGGTGATATTATTATTCCAAGAGATGAACGTTCCGGTAGTGCATCAGATGCCAAAGTGCCGGAGTTTATTGAATTTATTGTAAAAGATATCCCGGAACATCAGGTCCCCATGCGTGGAGGCCTTCGCTGGTTGGACATGCAATGTCTAAAACGTTTCAATAATTCCTTTATAGACTGTACCGCACAACAGCAAATAGAAATTGTAGATGAAATTGCCTACCCGGCAAAAGCAAATCCTGAAATGCAGCAGGGTGTCGCCTTCTTTAACAGGATGAGAAGTTTAACAGCATCCGGATTTTTTACAAGTAAAATGGGTATTGGAGATTTAGGTTATATGGGCAATCGACCAGGAAAGTGGACAGGTGTTCCTGCAGAAGTATTGCAACAATATAATATGCAGGACCACGGCTATGAAGTGGCCTTTCGTAACATCAAAATAAAACAGTTATAAATTAATTATCGCTTTTTTGAAAAGGCACATCATGAAGAGATTTATTCTATTTTTTATTGTATTCAATGTATTTGTTGATACGCAGGCTCAATTAGTAACTAATGTATCCGATCCTGTGGAGTGGGTGAACCCTTTAATGGGAACAGATTCAAAACCCAGCATGTCTAATGGTAATACCTATCCATCCATCTGTGTGCCCTGGGGTATGAACTTTTGGATGCCTCAAACAGGTCCAATGGGCAGTGGCTGGGGGTACACTTATAATTCTGATAAAATCAAAGGTTTTAAGCAGACCCATCAGCCTTCGCCATGGATGAACGACTATGGTCAGTTTTCTATAATGCCAGTTACCGGTAAAATGAAGTTCAGGGAAGATGACCGGGCTAGTTGGTTCTCTCATAAAGCAGAGATAGCAAAACCTTACTACTATAGTGTATATTTAGCTGACCATGATGTCACTACGGAGATCACACCTACTGAAAGAGCAGCTCAATTCCGGTTTACCTACCCGCAATCCGATAGTTCATTCATTGTAATTGATGCCTTTGATAAAGGATCATATGTAAAGCTGATTCCTGAACAAAATAAGATTATAGGTTATACAACCAAAAACAGTGGCGGCGTACCTCAAAACTTTAAAAACTATTTTGTTATTTATATCAGCAAGCCATTTACTGTATCATATGGCTGGCATGATAGTACATTGACAAAAGAATCAAAAGAAATTGTTGCTAACCATGCAGGGGCCGTAATCGGCTTTAAAACAGTAAAAGGTGAAAAGGTCGTTTTAAGAGTAGCTTCTTCATTTATCAGTTATGAACAGGCAGAACATAATTTGAAAAGCGAATTGGGCAGTGAAACATTTGATGTTACAAAAGAAAAAGCAAAAAGTGCATGGAATAAGCAATTGGGCCGGTTGTTAGTTGAAGGCGGAACGGTTGATCAAACGCGGACTTTTTACTCTTGCCTGTATCGTACACTTCAGTTCCCTCAAAAACATTACGAAATAGATCAAAACGGAAACCTTGTTCACTATAGTCCTTATAACGGCAAAGTGTTACCGGGTTATATGTTTGCAGGTACCGGCTTTTGGGATACTTTCCGGGCATTATACCCCTTTTTGAATTTCCTTTATCCTTCTATCAATAAAGAAATGCAGGAAGGATTAGTGAATGATTATAAAGAGGGTGGCTTTTTACCTGAATGGTCCAGTCCTGGTTATAGAAATGTAATGGTCGGCAATAACTCTGCTTCTGTTGTGGCTGATGCTTATTTGAAAGGACTAAGAGGATACGATATCAATACCTTGTACGAAGCTCTGGTGAAAGATGCCAATAGCGAAGGGCCATTGACGGCAGTGGCCAGGAAAGGTGTGCAATACTACAATGAGTTGGGTTATGTTCCATACAACGTAGACATTAATGAAAGTGCTGCCCGCACATTAGAGTATGCGTATGATGACTTTACCATTTATCAACTGGCAAAAAAGTTGGGAAGACCAAAGTCGGAAATCGATTTGTATGCCAAACGAGCTCAAAACTATAGCAACCTGTTTGACCCGGAAACTAAATTGATGCGGGGTAAAAATAAAGATGGCAGCTTTCAGTCTCCGTTCAATCCTTTCAAATGGGGTGATGCCTTCACAGAAGGGAATAGCTGGCATTATAGCTGGAGTGTGTTTCATGATATAGAGGGATTAAAGGGCCTAATGGGAGGAAATGAAATGTTTGTCAGCATGCTGGATTCTGTATTTAATATGCCACCGGTTTTTGATGAAAGTTATTACGGGGGAGTGATACATGAAATAAGAGAAATGCAGATCATGAACATGGGGCAGTATGCGCACGGTAATCAGCCTATTCAGCACATGATTTATTTATACAACTATGCCGGACAGCCTTGGAAAACCCAGTATTGGATACGGGAGGCGATGAATAAGTTGTATAAGCCTTCGCCTGATGGATACTGCGGTGATGAGGATAATGGCCAGACGTCTGCCTGGTATGTGTTTTCAGCAATGGGTTTTTACCCGGTTTGTCCGGGTACCGATCAATATGTATTGGGGACACCACTTTTCAAAAAAATGACTATCACCTTGGAAAATGGAAAGCAGTTACAAATCAATGCACCGGATAACAGTGCTCAAAACGTTTACGTGAGCAGTCTTCAATTCAACGGAAAACTATACGATAAAAACTGGGTCAGCCATTTCGACTTGCAAAAAGGTGGTACCCTTCAGTTTGTGATGAGTAATGTGCCGAATAAAAGCAGGGGCATTCAGTCGGCGGCTTATCCCTATTCGCTATCCCTGGATAAAGGATTCCCATTATGAACATCCGTATATTCCTCTATGCCGTAATGATCCGGTTGTTAGTATGTAATTCCGTACTGGCACAAACAACAGATCGCTCGGATAATTTTCAATACCAAAGTGAACTGGATGAATTTCAGCAGGCAATCGAAAATAATTTTTATGATCCTGCTGCCGGCTTCTATAAAGAAACTGTGGTGGTTGAAAAAGATAAAAATGCTTTTTCTTATCTGTGGCCATTGTGCGGCCTCATTCAGGCCAATAATGAGATAGAAAAATTATCAGGCAAGAAAGATCTGGTACAACGTATGCTAAACATGATTCAGGAGTATTATGATCCTGTAGCACCTGCACCCGGATATGCGTCTTACATCATGAAGCTGAAAGGGGGAGACCGTTTTTATGACGATAACCAGTGGATTGGAATTGCCTGTTTGGATGCTTATAAAAGGGAAAAGAATCCTGCATTCCTGAAACAGGCAGAATTGATATATCGCTACATGATGACAGGATACGATACAGTATTACAGGGTGGCATCTATTGGCAGGAAAACAAAAAAACTTCAAAGAATACTTGTTCCAACGGGCCGGGAATTGTACTGGCGCTTCAGTTATACCAGGCAACTAAGCAGAAAAGTTATCTGGATACGGCTTTGCAGTTATATAAATGGGTGAACGATCATTTGAAGGCTCCTTCCGGATTATATTATGATAACATTCAGGTGGGCAATAAAAAAATAGGAAAGGCGATATATTCATACAATACAGGAACCATGCTGCAATCAAATATTTATCTCTATGAAATAACAAGGGATAGAAAATATTTGAAGCAGGCAGTGGCCATAGCTGATAGTGCACTGCTGTATTTTCATGCAAATGGTACTTTCAGGGATGATTATTGGTTCAATGCGGTGCTTTTGCGAGCATACCAGCATTTGTTGCAACATCATAAAGACACGAAATATATAAAGGCATTTCAGGTGTGTACTGATCATGCCTTGATGAAGAATAGGAATCCTCTTGGCCTAATGGGTAAAGACAAGACACTTGACCTGGTTGCTCAATCAGGTATGCTGGAAATATTGGCCCGTCTGGCATTTCTGCAAAAAACGCATCAACTATAAACTATGAATATGTTGCAGGCTGTTGCTTAAATAAAGTGAACTCAATAACCAGAATTCTTAGTGTACACATTGCATATTGTCAAAAAAATAAAAGTTTTAATTAACAATGCGATTAAAGAGCTTGTCAGTTTCCTGTTTTTTATGTTGTGCCATTTTGAGCTGTTCACCAAAGATGCAGTCTTCAACAAACAATACAACTTCCGGTAATCCTGTTTTTCCAGGGTGGTATGCCGATCCTGAAGGTGCTGTTTTCAATAAACGATATTGGATATATCCAACCTATTCTGCTCCCTATAATGAGCAGGTGTTTTTTGATGCCTTTTCCTCACCCGATCTCATTACCTGGACCAAGCACTCCCGTATTTTGGATACGTCTAATGTACCTTGGGCAAAGCGGGCAGTCTGGGCGCCAGCTATTATAGAAAAAGAAGGCAAGTATTATTTATTCTTTGGCGCCAATGATATACAGAACAACCAGGAATATGGTGGTATTGGCGTGGCCGTTTCTAATAAGCCCGAAGGTCCTTTTAAAGATTATTTGGGTAAGCCATTGATCAGTCAATTTCATAATGGAGCACAGCCCATCGATCAATTTGTGTTTAAAGATAAGGACGGGCAATACTATATGATCTATGGTGGTTGGCGCCACTGCAATATCGCCAAATTGAAAAATGATTTTTCAAGCTTCATTCCTTTTGAAGACGGGACAACTTTTAAAGAGATCACTCCTAAAGGTTATGTGGAAGGTCCTTTTATGTTTATGAAAGAGGGTAAGTATTACTTTATGTGGTCAGAAGGTGGCTGGACAGGACCTGATTATTCTGTTGCTTATGCCATTGCTGATACTCCTATGGGACCTTTTGAGCGAATCGGAAAAATACTGCAGCAAGATCCGAAAGTAGCAACAGGTGCCGGCCATCATTCTGTGATTCATGTTCCTAAAAAAGATAAATGGTTTATTGTTTATCATCGAAGACCTTTGGGCGAAACCGCTGCCAACCACCGCGTTACCTGTATCGATGAAATGCATTTTGATGATAAAGGGTTGATTAAACCGATAACAATTACTTCAGGAGGCGTTGCTCCACAACCTATAAAATAATAAATGATGTACTTAAAAAAGTTGTTGGTCACTTATAGTTTCATTCAAGTGGCTGTAATTGGAACAATGGCACAAACATCAGTTCCTTCTAAGTATAGTTCTGAATTGGGACAGCTCAAATATCAGGAAGTTCCTTTAGGATCCATAAAACCAGAGGGCTGGCTGTTGCATCAGCTACAAATCATGCGGAATGGCACATCCGGGCATTTAGATGAAGTGTACTGGAAAGTCAAGAATGATAATGGCTGGTTAGGTGGCAAAGGTGATGGCTGGGAAGAAACTCCTTATTGGCTGGATGGGGCGGTTCCGCTGGCTTACCAATTGGATGATGTTGCATTAAAAGAAAAAGTGTTGAAATATATCAACTGGACACTGAACAATCAGCGACCTTCCGGTTACTTTGGCCCTATAACAAAGTGGGAGCGGGAAACTGGCAAGCAAATAACAATTGAAACCTGTGAAAAAGGGGAGGACTGGTGGCCACGTATGATCATGTTAAAAGTATTAAAGCAATACTATACCGCTACTAACGACAACCGCGTGATTCCTTTCATGATCAAATATTTTGACTACCAGAAAAAAGTTTTAAAAAAATGCCCGATTGGGAAATGGACAGAATGGGCCCAGTCAAGAGCGCACGATAATATTCTGATGGTTCAGTGGTTGTTTTCCAAAACGAAAGATCCGTCACTGCTGCAACTGGCTTCCTTGATACAATCGCAAGCTTTCCCTTGGAGTAGTTGGCTGGGCAACCGCGATTGGGTGATCCATGCAGCTGCTTTTCAAAACGATAGTGCATGGATGAGCCGGCATGGAGTAAATGTAGCTATGGCCTTAAAAGATCCTGCCGTTCATTTCCAACGTACTGGTGATTCATCGTATCTGAAAACATTGAAGACAGGGTTTACAGATTTAATGACGCTGCATGGATTGCCTATGGGCATTTTTTCTGCGGACGAGGATTTGCATGGAAACGATCCTGTACAGGGTACTGAGCTTTGTGCTGTTGTAGAGGCGCAGTATTCGCTCGAAGAGATCATTGGTATTACCGGCGATACATATTATATGGAAGCCTTGGAGCGAATGACATTTAATGCCTTACCCACACAGACCACTGATGATTACAACAACAAACAATATTTCCAGGTGGCCAATCAGGTGCAGGTAGAAAGAGGTGTTTATAATTTTTCATTGCCATTCGACCGGGAAATGAACAACGTATTTGGTATGCGAAGCGGCTATACATGTTGCTTGGCGAATATGCACCAGGGCTGGACCAAGTTTACTTCCCACCTCTGGTATAGAACACCGGTCAATGGTCTGGCCGCGCTCCATTATAGTCCGAACAGGATTACAGCCAAAGTAGGTAAAAACAACACGGAAGTAGCGATTTACGAAGAAACAGCTTATCCCTTTGATGACCAGATCAACTTTACGTTCAGTACAAAAAATGAGGTTGCCTTCCCCATGCAATTGCGCATTCCGGTATGGTGTAATGAGGCGATTATTTCTTTGAATGGAAAGGAAATCCGTAGAGAGAAAGGTGGTCAGATCATTACCATAGACAGGATCTGGAAAAATGGAGACCAGTTGACATTACTGTTGCCAATGACTGTGACCACTTCCAATTGGGGGCGAAATTCCCGGGTGATTGAGAGAGGCCCGTTAGTGTATGCTTTAAAGTTGGAAGAAAGCTGGGAAAAGGAACAGGATGAAAAAGAAGGTGAATATTTCACAGTCCATCCAAAAGGAGATTGGAATTATGGCATTCTGGAAAAAATTGTAAAGGATCCCATTCACAACCTGGAAGTAAAAAAAATAAAACCAGTTTCAAATGATTTCGTTTGGAACTTAGCCAATGCTCCAATTGAAATTAGTGCCCAGGCTAAGAAAATTCCGGATTGGAAAGTGATCAACGATGTGGCTCCCCAACCCGTAAGTGATCGAACAGGTATATATAAGGGCAAAGTAATAGAGGAAGTAAAAACCATAACTCTGGTGCCCTATGGTTGTACTAAAGTGAGGGTTGTGGCTTTCCCTGTAGTAAAATAAGGTGTATCTTACAAGAAGAAATCGGTCTCATATCATATAAATGTGTGAAACACATTGTATGCGCTCATAGCCATTAACCGGAGGGTAGTTGATAACCTTAAAACAGTTTCAATCATGAACTTCCAACTAAACGAAACCCAAATTCAAAACTATCAGGCAAACGGATATATTGTTATTGAAAATTTCCTGTCGCCGGAGGAATTGGATCATTGGCGCAAAGCAGTTACCATTGCTGTAGAGGAAAGAGCAGGCATAAAGATTCCTGGTAAGGACATCAAAATTGGCGAAGCGGATGGAATCAACGTAGATTCCGATTATTACGTCAAAGTATTTGACCAGATATTGAATCTTTGGCAAACCAATGAATTGGTAAAAGAGCTGATGCTGGATCAGCGGATCGGACAGATGGCCTCACAATTATCCGGGGCCGATGGCATTCGCATCTGGCACGACCAGGCATTGATCAAACGCCCGTGGGCTAACCCCACAGCTTGGCACTTGGACACTCCTTTCTGGTCTTTCTCCGATAACCGTGCCATTTCCATATGGGTGGCTTTAGATGATGCTACCTTGGAAAATGGATGCTTGTTTTTTATACCCGGCTCTCACAAACTGACAAGTTTTGATAGAATAACGATCGGAAGAAATATGGATGGCATTTTTGACGTCTATCCTCAATTAAGAAATTGTAGTTCCGTGGCGGCCCCCATGAAAGCAGGCAGTTGTTCTTTTCATAATGGTTTGACTGTACATGGTGCCAATGCAAATATGACCAATGGTTTCCGCCGGGCCATGACCTGCGCTTATATGCCTGATGGCAACCAGTTTAACGGCGAACCCAATATTTTACCTGATGAATATTTACAACGTTTGAAGATTGGAGATCTGTTGAATAATGATGAACAAAACCCGCTGATTTATAAGGCTCCAACACCAGTGAACGCATGAAAATAAAATTCCTTTGTCCCAGGTGGGGTTTTGAGCATACAGACTGGGATATTTTTCTCACCGATGTAAAGATGGCCGGATATGCAGGGATTGAATGGTTCCCTTATGGTGAAAATGCAGATCCTCAAAAAGTGATCAATTTATTGCAACAACATCAACTGGAGTTTGCGATTGTCATGACCGTAACAGGAAACCACGAGCATTTTAAAGATTATTTAGCGGCATTAAAAGTTCAATTACTCGATCTCTCTGCAATGCGCAGTCCTGTTTTAAGTCCATTACACATTAGTGCGCAAACCGGAAGAGAATATTTCACTGAACAGCAAATTGAAGAATGCCTTGAATGTTGCACTACCGTGAGTAAGCAAACCGGTATCCCAATTTATCAGGAAACACATCGCAATAAATGGACCTATGCAGCGCACCTGGTTCACCCTTTTTTGGAGAAACATCCTTACCTGCATTTGACCTTGGATGTTTCTCATTGGTTTTGCGTTTCGGAAAGTTACCTGGAAGACCAGGAACCGGCTGTAAATAAAGCCATTCAACATGCCCGGCATATTCATGCCAGGGTCGGACATACAGAAGGACCACAGGTATGGGAGCCCTCTGCGCCTGAATATACAGAAGCTCTGGAAGCTCACCTGAAGATCTGGGATAAATGGATAGATACAAGAGTGAAGGATGGAGCAACCCATTGTACAATCACACCAGAATTTGGACCGCCTCCATATATGGTTTTCGCGAATAGAAAAGGTACTCCCCAACAGGAACAATGGAGATTGAATGACTGGATGAAATCATTATTGGAGCGACGCTACCAGGAAATTATAAATCAATCTATTTGAACAGGAGAAGTTTTATTGTACAAGGTTCATTGGTGACCTTTGGCTATCCTTTCAGGAAGTTGCTGTCATTTCCCGAAGCTGGTGAAGCGGGAACCAACTTGTATGCGATCTTTAAAAATCCCGCTTCTATGTACAGGCCGTTTGTGCGTTGGTGGTGGACTGGTGATAAAGTAGAACGTAGCGAATTAGAAAGAGAGCTTCACCTGTTGAAGGAGGCTGGTATCGGCGGCGTAGAAATCAACCCGATTAAATTTCCTGCAAGAACTAATGATTTAGACAAGCCTGCTCTTCAATGGTTGAGTCCCGAATGGATCGATTTATTGAAATTCAGTTGCGAAGAGGCCAAAAAGCTGGATATGACCTGCGACTTGATTGTTGGATCTGGATGGCCTTTTGGAGCCGAGTGGCTGAAAGGAGAAGAAAGATCACAGGCTGTTGTCATTGGTGCTAAAAACCTGGAAGGTCCAATGAATTATGAGGTATCGCTTTTTGATCTTTTAAAAGAGGCCGACCCATCTATCAGTTCTCCTTTTTCCGGGCGAAGAATGGAAATGCTTTCGCTTTTATTGGCCCCAGCCGTGATCAACAGGATAGAAGAGGTAAAAGATCTGTCTGATCAAATTTCAACTGAAACAATTCACTGCAAGATCCCCGAGGGAAAATATGTATTGTATGTTTTGGTGAAGATCCATGGTTTTATGCAGGTGATCCAGGGAGCTCCCGGTGCTACAGGTCCTGTGCTCAATCATTTCAATAAAGAAGCAGTTCAAAAATACCTCGCAACAATGAGCGATTCTATACAGAATCGAATTGGGCCTCTTTCCAATCAGATCCGTTCTTTTTTTACCGACAGCCTTGAACTGGAAGGAGCCAATTGGTGTGCTGATATGTTAACTGAATTCCATGCACGCAGAGGATATGACCTTGCGCCCTGGTTGCCTTTTATTTTATTCAAGATCACTTCCATGGGCAATACTTTGTACAAGCCAGTACTACCATACAATATTTACGAATCAGATGTCTATGATAATCCTCCGATCGTAGAATACGGAGCTGGACAGGGCCCTGAATTTAAGCTCATGATACAGCGAATGAGGTATGATTTTGAACGGACAAAAGCTGAATTGATCCGTGAAAGGTTTTTCCTTCCATTGCTTGACTGGTGTAAGGAAAACAAGGTGAAGTCACGCGTACAGGCATATGGAAGAGAATTTTTCCCCTTGGAAAACAGCTTTGATGTCGACATACCTGAAGCAGAAACATGGATACGGCCAGGACTGGGCTCCAGGATAAGCGATGCAGATTATAGAGTGGGAAGAGCCTACACAGTAATGAATAAATATGTTTCTTCCGCAGCTCATTTGAAAGGTAAAAGGAAAGTAAGCTGTGAAGAGTTGACCAATATTCACCTGGTCTTTAATGAAACACTGGAATTAATGAAAATTGCTGGCGATCAAAGTATTATTTCTGGTACTACACATCCCGTCTTTCATGGCTTCAATTATTCACCACCCAATGCAGCTTATCCGGGTTGGGTGATCTATGGAACGTTCATCAATGAACGAAATCCATGGTGGCCCTATTTCAGGCAATTTACTGATTACAAGGCAAGGCTCACCGCGCTTTTAGAACAGGCTATAATGTTTGCTGATATAGCTATTCTACCTGCTACAGCCGATCTTTGGAGTATCTATGGCGCACAGAATGATCCCTTCCCGCTAACCATGCACCCCCAATGGCAAACCTTGGTATGGGAATCCATTCACCAGAACGGCAATGCCTGTGATTATATTTCTGAAAGCGTGATCCGGGATGCCTCCATTCAGAATGGCACATTGGTTTATGGCCCGCGAAAATATCGAAGCATTTTTTTAACGCAGGTGGAATCATTAGAACCCTCTACTGCGAATAAATTATTTGAATTTGTGACCTCGGGTGGAAGGATCTTTTTCATTGACAGTTTTCCCAGCAAAGCTCCTGGATGGAAGGATCACGAACAAAGAGATAAAGAAGTGCAGGAATGTATGGAAAAAATAAAGAGCTATACAGACCGTTCCATTTTAGTAAATAAACCAGGTAAAGATCATACCGGTTGGTTTAAAGCAATCCAGGAAATATACAAGATCAGTCCTTATGTTCAAATTGATTTTCCTGACAAGTTTGTATCACAGGTCAGGTACCAGGCAAAAGATGTTGAATTATTGCTGTTCATTAATTCCAATATGAATGCTTCTTATAAAATCAACATTACTCCTTCGTCTTCCATTGTTTCAGGAAAGCAACCTTGGCTATGGGACGCGGAGACTGGAGAACGATACAGCTTAACTTTTCACTCCGGTAGTCTATCTCTCGATTTAGGGCCAGCCGATTTAAAATTGTTGGTATTTGATAAGGAGAAAAAAGGACCTGTATTTAAGCCGGTAAAGAGCAATGATCAAACAGCACTGTTGATTACCAATCCATGGTCAGTCACAGGACGACATGTGAATGGTACAATCATTACAAAAGAATTGGAAAAACTGAGCGACCTGAAAGAAATTCCGGACTGGGTAAATTTTTGCGGTACCGTTATCTATCAGAATAGTTTTATAGTAGAGGATCAGACTAAAATTGAATACCTGGACCTTGGAAAGGCTTTTGGTGTATCGGAATTATTTGTAAATGGCAGGAATGCAGGTGCCAAGTGGTATGGAAGGAGGATTTATCCTGTCAAAGAATTGATCAGGAACGGGAATAACACAATTGAAATTAAATTAATAACTACAATGGGCAATTATATGAAAAGTCTAACCGATAACCCCATTGCTCAGTATTGGACAAATCAAGGCAGAACAACTCAGCCATTGCAATCTACGGGCTTGCTCGGCCCTGTTACTCTTTATTAATCAATCACCCTTTCTTTTCCCTTATCTGTCATTTTGTATTAAATTTACTAATAGCAAGGTTAGTTCCTACCTGGGTATAAACTTGGAAACTTAATGGTCCTTTCCTCTTTGGAAGCGCTTACACTTCATTGATAACAAGTTTGTTATGAAGAATAATTATTGCTTGCCATTTGGAAGATGTCTTCTTTTTTATTGGAAGATCTTCATAGTTTTTTTCTTGCTCATACCATTTATTTCTGTTGGCCAAAACAATGCGGAGGATGGATTACCCTTTATTACGAACTTCTCTGCAAAAGAATATAAGGGCTCCCCTCAAAACTGGGCCATCATACAAGACAACCGAGGCGTCATGTACGTCGCCAACTCTTTTGGATTATTGGAATATGACGGAGTGAAATGGAGAAATATTAGATCTAGCGCCAATGACAATGGAGTGGTCAGATCCTTGACAAAAGATAAAAACGGGCGGATTTATTACGGTTCATACAATGATATGGGTTACCTGAAGCCGGATAGCTTAGGACAATTGCAATTTCATTCATTGTTCAATTTTATACCGGCCCCCTATAAAAATTTCAATGATATCTGGACCATTCATGTAGCAGACAATGGGATTTACTTCCAGGCAAGGGAGTGGATTTTCCGGCTACAACCAGTGATTTCTGGTGATAAAGAAAACTGGAAGGTGAAAGTATGGAAACCCGATACAAAATTCATGTTTGCTTTTAATCTCGATGGTACCTACTATGTGCACCAGCAGAATAAAGGTTTAATGAAAATGGTAGCCGATTCGCTGATGCTGATTCCCGGAAGTGAGGTTTTGGGTAATGAGCGGATGCAGGTGATGTTGCCTTTCCCTTCAAGTAGTGGGAAGAAATATCTTTTGGGACAATTTTATGGTGGTCTGTATGTTTATGATGGTAAAAATTTCCAGCCTTTTACATCAGAAGCTGATCCTCTTATTAAATCTGGTACCTTATACAAAGGGACGCTCTTGAAAGATGGAAGATTTGCCTTGGCCATTGCAGGTAAAGGACTTGTCATTTTGGATGCCAAAGGGAAAATGCAACAATTGATCAATCGGGACGTAGGCTTGCAGGACGAATCGGTTTATGCAGTCTATACAGACCAGAAGGGAGTGCTCTGGGTTGGACTCGATAATGGGATATCCAGGATAGAGACGGCCTCTCCATTAACACAGTTTACTACTCAATCCGGCATTAAAACGGCTGTCCTTTCTATAAAGAGACATGACGGTGATCTCTATCTAGGAACTTCCAATGGCTTAATGCGAATGAACAAGACTGTTGCTAGATTCGAGCTGATAAACGAAATACCTTCTAATCAGATATTCGAATTGGTGCCGGATAACAATACGCTCCTGGTGTCAAGTGATGGACTCTTTTATATTCAAGATAGAAAAGCCCACTTGATTAAGGCTTCAAAAGGAGGAGATCTGCAAATTACTGCACTCAAAATTTTTGACAAATATCCCAATGTACTTTTCGCTGGTGTTCAAGGCGCTCTTGTTGCTTTTTATAGAAATGGTATAGGTTCCGACTGGAAATTTGCTGGCCATATACCTGGAATTACAGATTACATCTGGAGCATCATTAAGACCAGGGATGATAGGCTGTGGGCGGGTACACAGGGGAATGGAGTAATAAGAATTTCTAATCTTTTTGACAAGACTGGTAACTTGACGCTCCAAAATGCAAAAGTAGAGCAGTTCGGACCATCGCAGGGATTATCTCCCGGAGGTTGTGCTGTTTTTTCTATACAAGGCAAAGAATATTTCGTTTCCAATTCAGGTGTTTCCCGTTACGATGAAAACAGGAAGCGGTTTATTCCTGACAATAGCTTTGGTCCAATGGGTTACGGCCATGATCCCAATGAGTATGCAATGGTTCCTGATAATAAAGGACGGATTTGGATTTGCTTTGGAAAAGAAGTGGCTCTGGCTACCTTGAAAGCCGATGGAAAATACCGGATGGAAAAAACACCTTTTCTTCCATTTGCTGATAGGGTGATAAGCGAAATTTACCCGGAAGATGACGGAACAGTTTGGTTTGCCTCGACGGATGGTTTGATCCGGTACGATGAAAAGATACAAAAAGACTATAGAGAGCAATATAAAACACTTGTTCGCAATGTAATGGCCGGTCAACAAACCCTGGACATTTCCAGCAATACAAATGAAAAAGGGCAACAGCCTTCTTTAAATTATAAGAATAATACCTTCCGCTTTGAATATGCTGCACCTTATTTCCAACAGGAACAAAAAACTCAATACCAAACCTGGCTCGAAGGATTTGAAAACACTTGGAGTGATTGGGGAAGCAATAATTATAAAGAATATACCAATCTGTCCGAAGGAAGATATAAGTTTCATGTCCGTGCAAGAAACGTGTACCAGCAGATAAGCGAGGAGGCTGTTTACTCATTTAATATACAACCACCTTGGTTTCGCACTCCGTTGGCTTATGCATTATATGCTTTAGTCCTCGGTAGTTTGATTTTTGGTATAGTTCGTTATCGTACACACCAATTACATGAGAAGCACCGTGAGTTAGAAAAAACAGTATCGGAACGGACTGCCGAGTTAAGACAACGAATAGAAGAATTGGCTGTTATCAACAGTGTACAGGAGGGACTGGTAGCCCAAATGGATATACAGACCATTTATGAACTAGTTGGGAACCGTATTCATGATTTATTCGATGTGCAGGTTATTGCGATTGCTGTATTTGATCATGAGACCGGGATGGAACTTTTCAAATACGTGATCGAAAAAGGAGTACGGTATTATCCTGAACAACGCCCACTTGACAAATTACGACAACATCTAATTCAGACACGTCAGAAAATCTTGATTAACAAGAACACGGAAGAAGCTTTTACAAAATTTGGAATGAATGTATTACCAGGAACAGAATTCCCAAAATCAATGTTATTTGTTCCGTTAACAGTAGGTGATAAGATTACCAGTTATGTTAGCCTGCAAAATATAGACAGGGAGGAAGCGTTCAGCGAATCTGATGTGCGTCTTTTGGAAACCCTGGCTAACAGTATGAGTGTGGCCTTGGAAAGTGCACGCCTTTTTGATGAAACAAAAATGTTATTAGCTGAGACCGAAACCGCAAAGAAAAACGTAGAACTTTTAGGTGAGATTGGTAAAGAGATCACTGCCTCATTAGATTTTGAAACCATCTTTTACAAGCTTTACGAAAACATTAACCAGTTGACCGATGCCACCATCTTTGGTATTGGTATTTACTCGCGCGAGGAACAGCGGATCGACTACAAGTTTGCCATCGAAAAAGGCAAACGCTATGAGCCATACAGCCGCGATACCACAGATAAAAACCAGTTCCCAGTATGGTGTATTGAAAACCGCCAGCCAGTACTGATTAATGATGTTGCCCTGGAGTACAGTCGATATATAAATCACTACAAGGAAAAAAATCTTTATCTGGAAGATGGCTCACTGGCAGAAGATCCTTTGTCTTTTATCTATTTGCCATTGATAGTACAGGATCGGGTTTTGGGAATCATTACCATTCAGAGTTTTAAGAAGAATGCCTACTCAGAGTACCATTTGAATCTCTTGCAAAACTTGGCCACTTACACCGGTATCGCACTGGATAATGCAAGTGCTTACAGGAAATTGAACGAGCGGGAACAAGAGATTGCTGCGCGTGCTGCTGAACTATCCACAGTGAATAGTATCAGCCAGGCACTGGCCTCCAAACTGGAGCTTGATTCACTGATTCAATTGGTAGGCGACCAGATGCAGCAGCTATTTAAAGCAGATATTGCTTACCTGGCATTACTCGATCAAAAAACCGGAATGATCAGTTTCCCTTACCAATATGGGGAAAAATTACAACCGCTTCAATTGGGTGAAGGATTAACTTCTCAGATCATTCTGACCGGTAAGCCGCTCCTGATAAACAAAGATGTGAGCGAACTCACCGCAGAACTCGGTATATCCCGTGTTGGCATTCCGGCAGCTTCTTATCTCGGCGTGCCTGTTCCCGTTGGAGATGAAATCATAGGCGTGCTCAGTGTGCAAAGTACCCAGCAGGAAAATTGGTTTAATGAAAAAGACCAACGCTTGCTCAATACAATTGCTGCGCATGTGGGAGTGGCTTTACGTAAAGCCCGGTTGTTTGAAGAAGTGAAACAGGCCAACCTTGAGGCTGAGGCTGCCCGCAAAATTGCTGTGCAGGCCAATGAAGCAAAGAGTGCCTTTCTGTCCACGGTTAGTCATGAACTACGCACTCCTCTTACTTCCGTACTTGGATTTGCCAGGATCATTAAAAAAAGACTGGATGAAAAGATCTTTCCTTTTACAGATGTTTCCGATCCAAAAACTGAAAAGGCCAAACAGCAGGTTTGCGACAATTTGGAAGTGGTAATAGCAGAAGGTGAACGACTGACCCACCTGATAAATGATGTCCTTGATTTAGCTAAAATAGAAGCCGGCAAGATGGAGTGGAATACAGAAACTATTGCTATGGAGGAAATTGTAGAAAGAGCAATAGCCGCTACATCGGCACTCTTTATCAATAAAAACATCACACTCGAAAAAGAGGTGGTCAAAGATTTGCCAATGGTAATAGGCGACCGCGATAAACTGATACAGGTAGTAGTGAACCTTATTTCTAATGCTGTGAAGTTTACACATGAAGGGGCTGTTCGATGCAGTGTTGCCCAGAAAGATGATGAAATTATAGTGAGTATTTCTGATACTGGTATTGGGATCGCTAAAGAGGATTACAAATCGGTATTTGAAAAATTTAAACAGGTTGGCGACACCTTGACAGATAAACCTAAGGGAACAGGTTTGGGCTTGCCTATATGCAAGGAAATTGTTGAACATCATGGTGGACAAATATGGCTGGAGAGTGAATTGGGCAAGGGAAGTACTTTCATTTTTTCTATTCCATCGATCTCTGAAAAAGAGCCGGTACTAAAACCGATCCAGTTAGACAAATTGATGAAGCAGCTGAAAGATGAGATGAAAAAATCAAAACTGAACAATAAAGAAAGAACAGCGACAATTCTCGTGGTTGATGATGATACATCTATCCGCTCATTACTGCAACAGGAATTAGGAGAACTGGGGTACCGTATTGAAGAAGCTACAAATGGAAAAGAAGCATTGGAAAGTATTCGTAAGCACCGGCCAGACCTCATCATTCTGGATGTAATGATGCCCGAAATGAATGGCTTTGATCTAGCTGCCATTCTTAAAAATGATCCTCAGACCCTGGACATACCTATAATTATGTTATCCATTGTGCAGGATAAAGCAAGGGGCTATAGGGTCGGAGTAGACCGTTATCTCACAAAACCAATTGACACCACCCAGCTTTTTGCAGAAGTCGGTAATTTATTGGAACAGGGTAAATCAAAAAAGAAGGTAATGGTGGTGGACGAGGATAATTCGACAGTCCGTAGCCTTTCAGAAGTGTTGCAGACAAAAGGCTACCAGGTAGTAGAATCGGATGGAAAGGAACTTGTCGAAAAAGCAATTACCAATCAGCCTGATATTATTATTTTAAATTCCTTGTTAAATGGAAGACAGGAAATCGTTCAGACTCTTCGATTTGAAAAAGGGTTAGAGAATGTAGTGTTTGTGTTGTATCAATAAACACTTGAAAAGGACAACACGTTGCTTCGATGTAAATAATCAAAAACAAGAACATGTCACAAAAATTATTGATCGTTGATGATGAACCACACATCCGGATGTTGATTGAACAAACACTGGAAGAACTAGAGGATGAAGACGTTGATTTCCTGACTGCAGACAACGGGGAAACGGCTTTGGAAATCATCTGTACTGAAAAACCAAAACTGGTCTTTTTGGATGTGATGATGCCCAAAATGAATGGTATGGAAGTTTGCCGAAAAGTGAAAAAGGAATTAGCCGTTGATGGAACTTATATCATCCTGCTGACTGCTAAAGGGCAGGAACTGGATAAGCAAAAAGGCCTGGAAGTGGGGGCCGACTTATACATGACTAAACCTTTTGATCCGGAGGCCTTGTTAAAAAAAGCAAAGGAGGTATTAGGATTGGAGTAATCAGTAACAAACATCAATAATTCAACATTATTCGATTAATCGAGATGTCTAAACTTACACTCAGGAATTTCCTCGGAAAAAATAAAGATGCCTTAGCTGCAGTTGTCACATTGCTGGAAGAATTGAACGCCGCTGTATTTATTGAGGATTTAGAAGGACATTTGTTGGTGGGAAAAACTTTTGATGCACCTGCTCATCAATACGAATTGGTGGCAGGTGAGGAACTGCTTGGTTATGTGAAAGGAGATGAAAAAGCGTTTATTGTGAGCAAACTCTTTTCTGTTATCCTGGCCAAAGAATCCGAAAAGAAAAAACTGGGAAATGAAGTTTTGAATGTATACCAGGAGCTAAACCTGATCTTCAATTTTTCAGAGAGATTGGCAGAAGCTATTGAGCCAGGAATTATTGCACAAATAGCACTTGATGAAGCTAGGCATCTGATTGAGGCAAGCGCGGGAATGGTGCTTCTTCAAAATGAACGAAAAGAATCGCTGGAGCTCTTAGCTTCCTTTGGCGACTTGTTTTTCGGATCTTCAGAATTTCAGAATAAAAGTGGATTACTGTTTAATATTTTGAAGGGTGCACAACCCGAGATCATCAGCGATTTTTCGGAGATCATAGGGGAAGGAAGTAGTAATTATCCAATAAAAGAATTGATCTATGCACCTCTTAAAGTAAAGCAACGGGTGATGGGAGTGATCATTTTAGCAAATGATCAACCTGTATTGTACACAGCCGGCCATTTGAAATTGTTGACCACGCTTGCCCTTCAATCTTCTTCAGCTATTGACAGCGCCCTGCTTTATGAAAAAAACATCTGTGAAGTACGTGAGCGCGAGGAAGCAATGAAACGAATTCATGAAGTGACCAATAAATTCGTACCATATGAATTTATACACGCGCTGGGTAAGGAAGTACTTACAGATGTAAAGCTGGGTGATCAAACAGAAAAAATTGTGACCGTTCTTTTTACCGATATCCGTGATTATACAACATTAGCGGAAAAAATGACACCTGAAGAGAACTTTAGTTTCATTTCTTACATTAACGAGCTGCTGGGCCCTATCGTTCACGAGTTTCACGGCTTTATCATTCAATATTTGGGAGATGCCATAATGGCCATTTTCCCCGGAAAGGCCATGGATTCCGTTGCCGCAGCAGTAGCTATACAAAGAGCAGTTGAGATATTCAACAGTGAACAGGTATTAAAAAAATTGCCTGCTATTCAAGTTGGTATTGGCATGCATACCGGACCATTGATTATGGGGATAATAGGTGACGGGCATCGCCTGGCACCTGCAATGATTTCTGATACCGTGAATACAGCTGCACGTATCGAAAGTCTTACGAAATTTTATAAGGCTGATATTTTGTTAAGTGAGGCAACCTTGCAAGCATTGGATAATCAGGAGGACTTTCTTTTTAGGTACTTGGGGCTGGTTCAATTGAAAGGCAAAAAAGCACCTACGGGTATTTTCGAATGTTTTAGCGGGAATAAGGAAAATGATTTGAAAAAGAAGATGGCAACTCTGGGCACTTTTAATGAAGGATTATCCTTTTATCTAAACAAATCTTTTGTGAAGGCAGCCAGTGCTTTCCACAATGTGATCGAAATTCATCCTGATGACCATACAGCAAAACTATTCCTGAGTAAAGCCGCCAAATATATTTCAGCCGAAGTCCCTGAGAATTGGACAGGGGTAGAGGAAATGATTATAAAATAAACTTCGGTCTAAAGCTCTGTTGCTTTTACCAGCCTGCTATAATCTTTTTATATATTGCAATCCGCAAATAAGTGGATTGTCATTGGTATTGATAATAAAATGAATATTTATTACAGTGCAATCTATTCATTTGCAAAGATTTCCACTTGAGTTTAATAACTGAACAAATAGAATGATGCTGCCTCTTTTTGTGAAAAGGAATTTGCTGCAATCGTATTGGTTGATTCTTTCATTCATTTTATCTGCGTCAGTAGTGGCGCAAGCCCCTGCTGTGAAATACCTCGGTATAGAAAACGGCTTGTCTAATAATGCTGTGAATACCATTTTTCAGGACCACAATGGCTTTATGTGGTTTGGCACCTACGATGGTTTGAACCGCTACGACGGCTACCAGTTTAAAACTTTCCGCAATATAATTGGTGACAGTACTTCAATTAATGCGAACAATATCAGCACAATTGAAGAAGACATAGACCATAATCTTTGGTGTGGAGGACAAAAAGGGATAAGCATTTATAACCCGGGCCAGTCAAAATTTTCATCTCCTCGGTACTTATTTATTAATGGGAAACAAACCAACTTGCTGAATGATAATGTAATTATAATCAAACGGTTAAAGAACGGCGATCTGCTGGCAGGTACCCAACACAATGGCTTGTTCGTATTTAAAAAGGGCACAAATGTTGGCCGGCAGATTCCACTAATTGCTGGGGGAAACAATAAGGGCAACTACGATGTAAACAGTATAGTATATGATTCAAAAAATCACCTTGCATATTTATTCATTCAGAATACAGGATTATTTACATATGAATTGAATACCCAAAAATTAGAGTTGAAGAGTAGTGCTATCAAACAAGGAAACTGTTTGGAGTTGGACCAACAGGGATATGTATGGCTAGGAAGTACCACCGGTCTTTACTATTTTAATCAGGTTACAGCAACTTTTTCTGAAAATATCACTCCCCAGGTGCACTCTATAGTCGACCTCTGCAAAGACAAAGATGGCGCACTGTGGATTGCTTCCAATGGTGATGGTGTTTGGGTCTTGCCCCCGAATGGTAAAAATGCATCACCGTTCGTATCAACAGATGGCCGATCATTGGTAAACAGTAACGCTATCTATTCCATTTATGAAGATAATGAGGGGCGAAAATGGATAGGTACATTGCGCGGTGGTATTAATACAATAGACTCAAAATCAGTACCCTTTAAACACATTGTCTATAACTCACTGGATAATTCAAATCTGGTAAACAACTTCATTTTCTCTTTTTGTGAAGGGAGTAAAAACAGTCTCTGGATTGGTACAGATGGAGCTGGGCTCCGTTACTGGGACCGAACCAGCAATTCTTTTAAAAATTATGTCCACAATCCAAATGATCCAAATTCTGTCAGCAGTAACTTCATTACCAGTATTGTAAAAGATTTTAATAAAGACATTTGGGTGTCTACATGGTTTGGGGGGATTAACCGCCTTAAAAAATCAGGTCAGGGATTCGAGCACTACTCCTGCTTCAATTCAAAAAACAAATCATACGATAACAATATATGGTTGTTGTTTGAAGATAGTAAAAAAAGACTATGGGCTAGTGCAAGCACGGAAGGAAGCTTGTATTTACTCAACAGGCAAACCAACAGTTTTGAAAATTTCGACCCCGCTATAACGAATCTTCAGTGTATGGCTGAAGATGATCAGGGAAATATCTGGGGTGGGGATTATTCTTCCCTGGTAAAACTGGACCTCACTAATAAGAAGCATACCTTTTATAATATTGGTCATGTAATTCGTTCAATTCATCAGGACAAAAAGAAAAGCTTCTGGGTGGGCACGCAGGATGGTGGCCTCCTGCTATTGGATAGAAAAACCGGTAAGTTTAAAAGATATACTACCTCAAATGGCCTTCCGAGCAATACCATTTTAAGGATTATTGAAGATACTAAGGGTAATTTATGGTTGAGCACTTATAATGGTTTATCTAGGTTCGATCCGAAAACACAGGTATTCCGGAACTTTTACCAGTCGGATGGATTGCAGAGTAACGAATTCAGCTTTAATGCAGGATTAGCCTTAACATCAGGCGAGATCGTTTTTGGTGGCATCAAGGGATTCAACATCTTCCATCCCGATAGTATATATGTTCAAAGTCAGAAACTGAACGTCTTCTTGGCTGGTTTAAGAATTGATAATGAGGAAGTTGTGGCGGAAAATGCCTACGTAACAGGTAAGGACCATGGTCTGATTAGGGAAATTACCATTCCATTCGACCGTGCAGTGATCTCCTTGGATTACCTCGCCTTGCAATACTCCGGGGCAGACAAAGTGAAATACGCTTATTATCTTGAAGGTTGGGATAAACACTGGAACTATGTTCAAAACACAAGGACTGCAAATTATTCGCGCTTACGGGAGGGCGACTATACATTTAAAGTTAAAGTGAGCAATCCTGCCGCAGGCTGGGGTAATGAATTAGCCTTAATTCGAATAATTGTATTGCCTCCCTGGTATCGGACATGGTGGGCTTATCTGGCCTACATTTTAATCGGGGGTGCCATTATTTATATATATCTGTTATACAAAAACAAACAGGCTAAGCTCCAATATGAAGTAAAGGTGGCCCACATTGAAGCACAGAAAGAAAAAGAGCTTCATGAAAATAAGATTTCCTTCTTTACCAATGTCTCTCACGAATTTAGGACACCCCTAACCCTGATCATAAACCCTATTAAAGACCTGATCCGGAAAAGTAAAGATGACCAGAGTCCTTTGGCCGATGATCTGAATGTGATTTACCGAAATGCCCACCGCCTGCTTAGGCTGGTTGATCAGTTATTGCTTTTCCGTAAAGTAGAAAGTGAGTCCGATCAGATGCGGGTATCCCTGATCGATCTGGTTGTGTTGTGCAGGGATGTATTTGAATATTTTGTACAGCAGGCTAAAAGGAATAATATTGATTATCAGTTTCTTTGCGAGGCCCAATCAATTGAACTATATGGTGATTATGAGAAATTGGAAGTCGCTTTCTTTAACTTGCTTTCCAACGCTTTCAAATTTACGCCCCGTGATGGCTCAATATCTCTAAAGATCCGCGAAGACGGTGAAAACGTTTTAGTAATTATCAGAGATTCTGGTCCAGGTATTCCCGCTCATATAGCTGGGAAGATATTTGATAAATTTCATCAGTCTTCTAAAAACGATTCGAAAAAAGGGTTTGGCATCGGTCTATATCTCGTTCGTCACTTTATTAATAACCATAAGGGAAGTGTTACCTGTAAAAGTGAGCCTGGTGAGGGTGCCGAATTTACAATTACGCTCAAAAAAGGTAATGTTCATTTTGATTCGATATCCATGATGGAAAACGATGTTGCTCGGAATTTGGCGCTTCCTGAAACATTGATCGAGTTGGATGAATTGCCGGTAGCCTCGCCTGCTCCGGAAAAATTGAAAGAGGGTCTTACTTCCTCAGAACTGGTTACAGAAAAAAGATCTATTCTTTTCATTGATGATAATGAGGAGATCCGGAAATACCTGGGCCGGATCTTGGAACGCCAATATTTATATTACGAAGCTTCAAACGGGGAGGAGGGACTCGCTCTGGCCGCAAAGGTCTTTCCTGACCTTATTATAAGTGATATTAATATGGATGGCATGAATGGCTTTGAGTTGTGTACCGCAATCAAAAACAATGAAGAATTAAGCCATATCCCCATAATTCTGCTGACAGCATCTTTGGCTTCCGATATGAAATTGAAAGGTGTGGAATTAGGAGCCGATGAATACATTACCAAACCTTTTGAGCAAGACTTGTTGATGGCTAAGATCCAGAACATTCTAAATAATAGAAATATACTCCAGCGATACTTTTTCGATAAAATAACTTTAAAGGCCAGCACCGTTAAAGTTCCTGAGGAATACCAGTACTTCATTAAAAAATGTATCGAAATAGTAGAAGAAAACCTGGGCGATGAAGATTTCAACGTCAAAAGACTGTCCCAGTTGATGGGTATGAGCCATTCTGCTTTATATAAAAAAGTAAAATCTATTTCCGGGCAATCCATCAGTGCCTTTATCAGTTCAATTAAATTCCGTCGGGCAGCCGTGCTGATGCTGAGCAGCAATTGCACCATTTCACAAGCTGCTTTCCAGGTCGGAATCAAGGACATGAAGTTTTTCCGGGAAAAGTTCGTGCAGCTTTTTGGAATGAATCCATCCGCGTATATTAAAAAGTACCGTCCTATATTCAACAAGGACCTGAATACGATAACCGGTCAATAACTGGCTCCTTTGCCACCTTTTTTGGCATTTCAGATAAAAAAAGGTGGTTTTTAGACTCCGAATACTAATTACCCTCCTATTTATATGGATTACTCCCCCAATCCTAAGGGGGGTACAATGATACTTTTGGTGTCTAAAACAATTGCTATGTCCATTTATTACAAACTGTTACCAAGGCAGCCTTTTAAGCCTGATTGATCAAATGACATCTGATCTTTTATCCTGTTTATGAAATATTGATAAATAGGTTTAGTTCTTTAATCCTCCTCTTTTTTACCATTTTTAAAAATTAACGTAATGAGAAATTGCTTGCAAGCAGGTAAGTGTCCCACTTACCAAAAGGGCCATTACTGGAGTCTATCAAATGGCGTCCCTGTTATTTTATTGTTCTTTTCCTTTTTCTTGTCATTACCCGGCATGGCACAAAAAACAGTTACCGGAAAGGTAACAGCAGGTGATAGTGCATTGTTGGGTGTAACCGTGCAGGTAAAGGGTACGACAACAGCAACCCAAACGAATAATAATGGAAATTTTAGCATCAGTGCTCCGGCAGATGCCACTTTAGTTTTTACCTACATCGGTTATAATATTAAAGAAGTCAAAGTTGGAAACCAGTCCAATCTTGATGTATCCTTGGTACAAGGCGGTAATCAAATGAATGAAATAGTGGTAGTAGGGTACAGCACCCAGAAAAAAGCAACCTTAACCGGGTCTATTTCTGAAGTAAAAGGCGCTGAATTGGTGAAAAGCCCACAGCCTAATCTTTCTAACTCCTTAGCCGGGCGATTTTCAGGTGTAATTATTAACAACAGGAGCGGTGAGCCTGGTTATGACGCGTCCAATATTACGATCAGGGGACTGGCCACAACCGGAAACAACGACGTTTTGGTAGTGGTAGATGGCGTTCCGGGACAGATCGGAGGTTTGGATAGGCTCGATCCCAACGACGTAGAAAGTGTGACCGTACTGAAAGATGCTTCCGCTGCCATTTACGGAAACCGCGCTGCGAATGGGGTTATTCTGGTAACGACAAAACGTGGAAAGACTGGTAAACCATCGATCACATATAGTTTCAACCAGGGATTTAGCTCGCCAACCAGGCTGCCTAAAATGGCTGATGCTGCTACTTACGCCCAGATCATGAATGAGATTTATTACTATGCCAGTCCAACCAGCGGTATGAATCAGGCATATAGCGAGGCGCAGATCCAAAAATTCAGGGATGGCTCAGATCCCCTGAACTATCCAAACACAGACTGGATAGATGCCGCGTTGAAAAAAGTGGCTTTACAAAACCGTCAGAATTTAGCCATCAACGGGGGGACAGAGAATGTAAAATATTTTCTCTCATTAGGTACTGTTTATCAGGATGGTATATATAAGCATGGAGTTGCAGATTATCATCAGTACAACTTCCGCTCAAACGTAGATGCAAATGTCACCAAACGCTTTAAGGCGAGCCTTTCACTTTCCGGCAGACAGGAAAACCGGATGTTCCCGGCTTATGGCGCAGGCGATATTTTCAGGTCAATTTATAGGGCCAAGCCCATCGTAGCTCCATATTATCCTAACGGCCTGCCCACTACTGGTATTGAGAACAATAATCCGGTGATGCAGGTTACTGATGTAGGCGGTACAGTCAATAATCCTACGCAAGTATTCAACGGAATTTTAAAGGGCAGCTATACAATTCCTGGTATAGAAGGTCTTTCTGTTGATGGCTTTTATGCCGTGGATGTAAGGCACAATTTTACTAAAGGCTTCTATACGCCTTATAATCTGTATAGTTACAATGCTGCCACAGGTTCTTATAGTACCGTGATTACAGGTGGATCAGCAGGAAAAGCTACACTGAATGAGTCTCAGACCAATCAAACCTTGACCACTTCCAACATCAAGTTGAATTACATTAGGCAGTTTGGTAGCCATAATATCAACGCTTTTGTAGGCTACGAACAAAGTAAAACGAATGAGGAAACTTTTGGAGCCTCTCGTTTAAACTTCCCAACGACCCAAACTCCGGAATTGTCACAAGGCGGAACAGCAGCTACAGATAAAAACAACTCAGGAAGCAGCTATAATTTCACGCGCAGGAGTATCATCAGTCGTCTTGCTTATAACTTCGAAGAGAAATATTTGGTAGAAGGTCAATTGAGGATCGATGGGTCTTCAACATTTGCTCCCGGCAACCAGTATGGCTACTTCCCTTCTATTTCTGCTGGTTATCGTATCTCTAAAGAAGACTGGTTCAAAAATAATATAATAAACGACCTTAAATTAAGGGCTTCCTATGGCTCCTTGGGTAACGATAACGTAGGCCTGTTCCAATATTATGAGAATTATGCTATAAGAGGCAATTATGTCCTTGGTACTTCTGGTGGCAATAGTATTATCCCTGGTATCGACTTGATCAAATTAGCCAATCCCGAGATTACCTGGGAAGTCGCTAAAAAAATGGATATAGGATTCAATGCTGCATTCCTTAAAAATTTCAACATTGAATTGATCTACTTCCAGCAAAAAAGGTCTGATATCCTGGCTAACAGGAACGCTTCATTGCCTGCTACTTCTGGTATCGTAAACCCATATGGATCTGATCCGCTGGTCCCTTCTGAAAATATGGGTAAGGTAAACAGCAATGGTTTTGAAGGTACATTAGGATACAATCATCCTGGTAAAATCAACTGGGGCGCATCAGGTAATTTCACCTATGCAAAAAGTAAAGTAATTTTCATTGACGAAGCTGCTGCTACACTTGCTCACCAACGTGTTACCGGTGGGCCGTTGAATACTTACCTGTTGTACAATGCTATAGGAATCTTCCGTACACAAGCTGATTTGGACAAATATCCCCATGTTTCTGGAGCCAAAGTTGGCGACTTGATTTTCGAAGATTACAATAAGGATAACAAGATCACAGCCGATGATCAGGTTAGAACGAATTACGGAAACATTCCCGAGTTAACATATGGCTTGAATTTGTATGCTGACTATAACGGATTTGACTTGTCCGTTGTATTGGCTGGTCAGTCAAGAGTGAGCCAATATGTTTTGCCTGAAGCAGGTAGCGTTGGTAACTTCTATAGTAGTTGGGCGGATAACAGGTGGAGTCCATCCAATCCGGATGGTAGCTATCCAAAAGTTTCCGACCGCGCTTCAAGTGCCATTAGCGGTGGATTATACAACAATACTTTCTGGCTGAACGATGCCTCTTTCTTACGCTTGAAAAACGTGGAGTTGGGTTACAACGTAAGGTCTGCATTATTGAACAGGATAAAAATTTCAGGAGTAAGATTGTACGCAAGCGCATTCAATTTATTCACCATTTCGAAGGTGAAGGATTATGATCCCGAAGGAAACAGTGGTAGCGGCCAGTTCTACCCGCAACAAAGAATCCTGAACCTGGGTGCAAACGTTAAATTCTAAATCTGCAACATCATGAAATTAAGATATAACAGGAAAATAAATATTCTGATCGCATCATTATTCATGCTTTCAGCTTGTAAAAAAGACTTTTTGGAGATCACGCCAACTGATAGAATTTCAGATGCGACAATATTGAGTGATTCATCCCTTTTCCAGAATTATGTGATCAACCGTTACATGGGTGTAAGATTGACCAACAAGGAAGGGGAAGGGGTTCCTCCGGGCTTCGGTAGGGCTTTTGAGTATGCCATGTGGAGCTCTCTGACAGATGAATCTATATACAACAATGATGATAATACCTGGTTGATTCAACGTGGTCAGTTGGCTCCGGAAAACCTGGGTATTGCCGGAACGATTTGGGGCAGAAGCTATAGAAGCATTAGGGAGGTAAATTATGCCTTGGCAAACATTGATAAAGTGCAGATGAGTGACGCTTTAAAAGCGAAGCTCATAGGAGAGTTGAAGTTTATTCGTGCATACCGTTATCAGGATCTGATTCGCAATTATGGACGCGTGGTTTTAATGGGTGATGCTGTTACAGAACTGGCAGATGATTTGACAAATCCTAAATTGTTCAAAAGAGCATCTATTAAAGAAGGCATCGATTATGCCGTTGCACAATTAAATGATGCAGCTCAGGCCTTACCTGTAAGTAATGACGATAGTTGGGCATTGGGCAGAGCTACAAAAGGTGCTGCCTTGGCTTTGAAATCTAGGCTTCTGTTATATGCTGCCAGTCCGCTCTATAATGCAGGATCCTGGGCTGATGCAGCTGCCGCAGCCAAAGCGGTAATGGATATGAATAAGTATAGTCTTTATCAGGGAGGTTATCGCGAATTGTTCCTGAGCGACAGGAATAATGAAGCGATTTTTGAAAGACTGTTCACTTTTGGCGCGCCCCACGTTAGGATGGAAATTGCAAATGGCCCTAATGGATACAATGGCTGGGGTGGAAACCTTCCTTTGCAAAATATGGTGGATGATTATTTGATGGCCAATGGAAAACCTATTACGGACCCAACCTCTGGTTATGATCCCCAAAATCCTTATGCAAACCGCGATCCCAGGTTCTATGCTACGATATTATACAATAATGCATCTTATCGTGGAAAAACTGTAGAGACTTTTATGCCAGGCGGTAAAGATAGCCCTGATGGGCCATCAAACTGGAATACATCCAAAACAGGCTACTATTTGCGCAAGTTTATGGATGATACCAATCCAATCGATAACCCATGGGATGTGGCAGGCAGACAACCTTGGTTCTATTTGCGATATGCAGAGATCCTCCTGAACTACGCTGAAGCACAAAACGAAGCCGTTGGTCCCGATGCCACCGTATACAATGCTATCAATAGCATCCGTAGCAGGCAATCTGTTAACATGCCGGCGGTTCCCGCAGGACTTTCCCAGGCACAAATGAGAGATGTGATCAGGAATGAAAGACGTGTGGAGTTAGCTTTCGAAGAGCACCGCTTTTATGACGTACGCAGATGGAAAATTGCAGAAGTTACCGAGAATGTTCCTGCTTATGGAATCAAGGTGACGAAGTCTGGTAGTTCGTATACTTATAGCAGTAAGGTCGCTATAGATGGGAAAAGCTTTGCTGCAAAACACTACTGGCTACCCATTCCTAGATCTGAAATTCAGGCATCTAATAACCAGTTAGAACAAAACCCTGGTTATTGATTTCAATCATAAAAAACAATGCCATTAAATGTATATTTGACGCAATCAAAGCTTGTTAAAGCCCCCTGGTTGCGTCAAATATGACAACAAGCCTTTGAAGGTTATTCAATACTCGCTACTAACTAGTAATAACGATGAGAATTAAACTAATTTGCCATTGCCTTTTTGCGTTGATCTCCTTACTGTATCTATCTGCTGGCGCTCAACTTTCTGGTAAGTCTATATTATTCAATAAGGGCTGGAAGTTTCATAAGGGAGATATCAGCAATGGGCCGGATGCTACCTTGAAAACAGATGATTGGCGCCAGGTCGATTTGCCTCATGATTGGAGTATAGAAGGCCCCTTTAGTGAAGAATGGGCAAGTGCAACAGGATACCTGCCAGGCGGAATTGGTTGGTATCAGAAATCTTTCTCCGTTCCTGCAGAATGGAAATCAAAAAAGGTATACATCTATTTTGATGGCGTTTATAAGAACAGCTCTGTTTGGATCAATGGACATTACCTGGGCAATCGTCCCAATGGCTTTATCCCTTTTCAATATGAGCTTTCTAAATTTTTAAAGTGGAATGGTCAGAACATCATAAGTGTAAAAGTTGACCATAGCCAGTTTGCTGACTCTAGATGGTATACAGGCTCTGGTATTTACAGGGATGTTTACCTTGTAGTAAAGGATCCCGTACACATTGCACAATGGGGTGTTCAGTTTACGACGCCTAAAGTTTCAAAAGACCTTGCTGAAGCAAATACCAGGGTGTACATGGTGAATAATACTTCGCAAAAAACTACGGCAACAGTAGAGGGCTTGTTAACCAGTCCGGATGGAGTAATCGTGGCTAAAGCAACAGGCCAATTGACATTGGCAACTGCTGATAGTACCTATACAGATCTGAAGTTCCAGGTGAAAAACCCTCAATTATGGTCAGTTGATGCACCAAAGCTTTACAAGCTTTCTGTGAAACTGAAATCAAATGGAAAAGTTACAGACGAGTGGAACGATCTTGTCGGAATTAGAAATATAAGGTTTGATGCAAATGAAGGTTTTTTCCTGAATGGTCAGAACCTCAAAATAAAAGGTGTTTGTATTCACGATGATGCAGGTGCCCTTGGAGTAGCTGTACCTGAAGAGGTTTGGTTGCGCAGGCTTCAGTTATTAAAGGAGGCCGGGTGTAATTCAATTCGGATGAGCCATAATCCGCATGCTGACTATTTATACAAGTTGTGTGACAGGCTTGGATTTTTAGTTATGGACGAAGCTTTTGATGAGTGGGAGATGGGTAAAAACAAATGGATAAAGGGATGGAACGTAGGCACACCTGGTAAAGACGGTTATAGCCAGTACTTTACACAGTGGTCAGCTACTGACTTAAGAGATATGATTTTAAGAAGTTTCAATCGCCCTTCTGTTTTTATGTGGAGCATTGGTAACGAGGTAGACTACCCGAATGATCCATATTCGCATGAAGTATTGAACACTGGGCGCAACCCCCAGATATATGGAAGAGGCTACCTGAAAGATCATCCGCCCGCAAGCAGGTTAGGCGAATTGTCAAAACAGTTGGTTGAGGTGGCAAAGAAATACGATACCACAAGGCCCATTACTGCAGCATTGGCCGGAGTGGTGATGTCCAATACAACAACATATCCGGACAATTTAGATATTGTTGGTTATAACTATCAGGAGCATCGCTATGACGAAGACCATAAAGCCTATCCAAACCGGTTTATCTATGGAAGCGAAAATGGAATGCAGCTAAGCGCCTGGAATGCTGTCGATTCTAACCAATATATTTCCGCTCAGTATTTATGGACGGGTATTGACTATTTAGGTGAAGCTGGGCGCTGGCCAGAACGTAGTAACAGGGCTGGTTTATTGGATCTGGCTGGTTTTCGTAAACCAGAGTATTATTTCAGGCAAAGCTTATGGTCAGAAAAGCCAATGATATACATTGGCACAGCTCCGGTTCCAAAATCAGAAGATAGAGGCGTATGGAGCCATAAACGGGCAGAACCTCACTGGAACTGGAAACAGGGAGATACGGTTAGGGTGAATTGTTTTACCAATTGCTCGGAAGCTGAATTGTTTTTAAATGGCAGATCATTGGGCAGAAAAACCATCTCATCTTTTAATAACCGGATTATTCATTGGGATATAGTGTATCAGCCAGGGATGCTAACTGTAAAAGGATATAATGAACAGCATAGCAAAGCAGCAATGACAACTGTAACGGATACTTTGAAAACTTCAGGAGCAGCTTATGCCATCAAAGCATGGGAAGAGAAGACTGCTTGGGATGGAAAAACAACATTATCCCATTTGGTAATGCAGATCGTAGATGAAAATGGGATCCCTGTGTATGATGCGGAAAATGAAATTTCAGTTCAGTCTGAAGGCGCTGAACTCTTAGGACTGGAAAGCGGAAGTTCAAATAGTCATGAAGATTATAAATCAGGCAGGCGGAAAGCTTTTCACGGCAAACTGCTTGCTTATCTGGATAAAAGTCAGCAGGTTAAGAGTGTGAAACTGACACTTAGCTCGCCAGGCCTGAAGACTACTTCGATTGTATTGAAATAATTAGTGGTTACAATAAATTTTTATTCATGGTAAGGATCAAAAAAAATGTATTATTACTAGGTTTTCTTTTTTTGACTGCTATGGGTTTTGCGCAGAAACCCAGGCACACATTTAATTTAGGCGATTCGGCTTTTCTCCTGGATGGTAAGCCTTTTCTTATGATTTCCGGCGAGCTCCATTATCCCCGTATACCGAGAGAAGCCTGGCGGGCTCGCATGAAAATGGCCAAGGCTATGGGAATCAATACCATCGGTACCTATGTGTTCTGGAATGCTCATGAACCCCAGAAAGGCAAATATGACTTCTCCGGTAACAACGACATTGCAGCCTTTGTAAAGACCGCTCAGGAGGAAGGACTTTGGGTAGTCCTGCGTCCTAGTCCCTATGTGTGTGCTGAATGGGAATTTGGCGGTTATCCTTATTGGTTACAAATCCAGAAAGGCTTGGAAGTGCGAAGCAAGGAACCGCAGTATTTAAAAGCCTACAGAAATTACATCCTTCAGATAGGTAAGCAACTGGCTCCCTTACAGGTACATCGCGGTGGCAACATTTTGATGGTGCAAATCGAAAACGAATATGGTTCTTACGGCAGTGATAAAGAATATCTCGACATCAACAGGAAGATGTTCATCGAAGCTGGCTTTGACGGCCTGCTCTATACCTGCGATCCGGCTTCTGATCTGGTAAAAGGACACCTGCCGGGCCTGATGCCTGCTGTAAATGGACTGGATAAACCAGCACAAGTCAAGAAGTTGATTCGTGATAACCATAATGGCAAAGGACCCTTTTATATCGCAGAATGGTACCCTGCCTGGTTCGACTGGTGGGGAACTCCTCATCATACTGTGCCCGCAGAACAATATGTAGGCCGCCTGGACTCTGTGCTGGGCGCTGGCATTTCTATCAACATGTATATGTTTCATGGAGGTACTACCCGTGGCTTTATGAATGGTGCTAACTACAAAGGCAATACACCTTATGAGCCCCAGATTAGTAGTTATGACTATGATGCTCCATTAGATGAAGCAGGGAATGCTACAGAAAAATTCATGAAGTTCCGCCAGGTAATTCAAAAGCACTTGCCTGCAGGACAGTCACTTCCGGAAGTGCCAAAGGCAAAACCAGTGATCAGCATTCCTTCCATTCAGTTGACGCAAGCAAGCAACTTGTTTGATGTATTGCCAGCTGCAAAAGTCAATGCAACCCCGCTTACATTTGAAGACTTGAACCAGGCATATGGATTCGTTCTGTACCGCACTTCAGTAGAAGGAGGTGTTTCTGGTTTATTGAAGATCAAAGACCTTAGAGACTATGGTCTGGTGTTCATTAACGGTAAACGTGTAGGCGTATTGGACAGAAGATTAGCTCAGGACAGTTTGAATGTAACACTGCCGGAAGGCAAGGTAACCCTGGATATCCTGGTTGAGAACCTAGGTCGTATCAACTTTGGTCCCTACCTGCTCCAAAACAAAAAAGGCATTACCGAAAAAGTAATGCTGAATGACAAGGAACTCACAGGTTGGCAAATGTTCTCACTACCATTTGATCATATGAATGCCCTTACTTTTAAAAACGGTAAGTCTGCTGCTGATCTTCCTGTGTTGAGAAAAGGAATCTTTGAAGTGAAGCAAAAAGGAGATACATATTTGGATATGAGCAACTGGGGTAAAGGTGTGGTTTGGGTCAATGGCCATAATTTAGGCAGGTATTGGGAAATTGGTCCCCAGCAAACTGTTTATGTGCCTGTGGAGTGGCTGAAACAAGGCAAAAACGAGATCATTGTTTTCGAATTGCTGAAGCCGGAACAAACAGAACTCAAAGGGATCACTAAGCCTATCCTGGACGTCGTAAAAAAGCCCAACATCTGATAATCATAGCCCGCTGGAAAAACATGATTCCAGCAGATAAATCAATAATTCCCCGGTATACAACTCATGTACTGGGGATTTCTTTTAATATTTTCTTCCTCTTTCCTCTTCTCCCCATAAAACCGCGACCCCTCTATCTCCCCACCTGCTCCCTACCAAAGCCCACACAAAGCCCTACCAAAGCCCAGGATAAAGCCCGAAAATGGCAAATTTCTTCCTTAAACATACTCATAAAGAAATTTAGCAGAAGGTATTAACGCAACTGCACTCAGAAGGTAAATGGTATGCTGATGATAAACGGATCAGTGTAATGACAGTGAATGAGTAATAACTGACAGGACTTCAATGTTTATTTTCGTTAAAAAAGCTGCATTTTGGAAAGCAATAATATAAAGAATGCTTTATCTTAAACGCTTAAATAACTGATATAAATGAAGCTTTTCTCAATAAATAAGTTAGTTATCCTTGTAGTATCTATACTGGCTTCATCTTTCCTATATGCCCAAACAGAAAATCTACCCAAAACTTCTGCAGGCTTTCCTGTCAACTATAATGAAGATTCCGTGGGGAATTATACACTTCCCGATGTGTTGACCTTGCAAAATGGAAACAAGGTAACCGATACCAAAACCTGGAACGAAAAACGCAGGCCTGAATTAATAAAATTATTCGAGGAGCAACAGTTTGGGAAAATGCCGTCACGGCCGGCCGAAATGACTTTTAATGTATTTGACAAGGGTACACCGGCTTTTAATGGAAAAGCGATTCGTAAACAGGTGACAGTATATTTCACAAAAGATACTACACAGCATAAAATGGATTTGCTCATTTATCTGCCTGCAAATGCAAATAAGCCAGCTCCCTTACTGCTGGTAATAAACTTTGCAGCGAATTCCAATGCCGTAGACGACCCTGGTGTGAAACAAGGCTATATATGGTCCAGGGAAGGACAGAAGATACCTGCTGCCCAGGGAAGAAGTATGGGCAAGTTAGATGTGGCCAGCTTTGTTGCTGAAGGAATTGGCATTGCCACTGTATATTACGGAGATATTGAACCAGACTTTAAAGGTGGTATTCAGTTTGGCATTAGAGGCCATTACCTGAAGCCTGGAACGACGCAGCCTGCTCCTGATGAATGGGGTGCTATTTCTGCTTGGTCATGGGGCTTGAGCCGTGCAATGGATTACTTCGAAACCGACAAGCAAATTGATGCAAAACGTGTGGCCTTACAAGGCACCTCTCGCTTAGGGAAAACGGTTTTGTGGACAGGTGCTCACGACCCGAGATATAAGTTGGTAATTGCCAGCTGCTCAGGCGAGGGAGGAGCTGCCTTAAGCAGGCGCAATTATGGAGAAAACATCGCACACATGACTGACACTTCGCGCTATTATTACCAGTTTGCTCCAAACCGGCACAATTATGCTACTGATTTCAACAGTGCACCTGTTGATGCACACATGCTCGTTGCATTAATGGCGCCAAGACCTCTTTTGTTGCAAACTGGAGATACGGACTATTGGTCTGATCCTAAGGGCGAATTCTTAGCCGCAGTAGCTGCCGAACCTGTGTACAAACTGTTTGGTAAAAAGGGGCCGGGGACAGATGTGATGCCTAAGGCGGGAGAACAAACGATGTTAAATACCCTTGGGTATTACATGCACGCCGGCGGTCACGGTACCATTCCTTCCGATTGGCCCGTTTATATAGCATATCTTAAAAAGTATTTGTAAACCTTATTGTTAATTATAAACTCGTCATATGAACAATTCACGTCGTCATTTTATTAGAAATTCAGCATTGGCTGGAGCTGGTGTATTGGTCTCTAAAATGGGATGGACAGCTCAGAGCTATAGAAGGATCATGGGGGCTAACGATAGAGTAAGAGTGGGCGTTGTAGGCTTTGCCGACAGGCATAAAAACACGCACATGCCTTGTTTCCTGAACCACTACAAGGAATTAAATTTTGATGTTGTTGCTGTTTCTGATATATGGAGTAAACGGAGAGAAGAAGGTGCTGCGTTATGGAAAGAAAAAATGCAGCATGATATCGTCGCTTGCAGAAACAACGAAGAAATGTACAACCAAAAGCTGGTGGATGCTGTGTTCATTGCTACTGCAGATTTTCAGCATGCTTTACATACCATAGAAGCCGTGAATGCTGGTTGCGATGCTTACGTGGAAAAGCCATTTGCGGAAACCATGGAAGATAACAGGGCGGCACTCAAAGCAGTTAAAGCCACAGATAGAATTGTGCAGATCGGCTCGCAAAGAAGAAGCGGTGCAAACTACCATGCTGCAAGAGAATTTATTAAGTCTGGTAAGTTTGGTGCGATCACGATGGTAGAATTGACTTGGAATGTAAATCAGCCAATGCGCTGGCGTAGGCCGGAGGTAGTGGCGCAACTAAAAGAAACAGATACAGACTGGAAAAGGTTTCTGATGAACAGGCCATATGAGTCCTTCGATGCAAGGAAGTATTTGGAATATCGTTTGTTCTGGCCTTATTCATCGGGCTTGCCAGGCCAATGGATGAGCCATCAGATAGATACTGTACACTGGTTTAGCGACCTCCAGCATCCCCGGAGTGTAGTGGCCAACGGAGGTATCTACATGTGGAAGGATGGTAGAAAAAATTGGGATACCATCTACGCTGTATTTGACTATGGTCCGGTCGATGATCCCTCAACAGGTTTCCAGGTGACTTTTGGATCACGCATGCATAATGGTTCTGAAAGACCTGCGGAGATTTATTACTCAAATGGCGGTGAGCTAAACCTCAATACAAATAAAGTTTCTCCGGAAGGTGGTCTTACAGAAAGGATGGCCGCTCCGGCAGGCATGAAACCATTCCTGCTGCCTGAGGTAAGTTTGGCGAATACAGAACAAGTGGTAGCTTCTGCTAATACAGGCGGTGATCAGCTAACATCAAATCACATTCGTAATTGGATGGAGTGTGTACGCAGCAGAAAACAACCAAATGCTCCAGTGGAGGCCGGGTATAGTCATTCTATTGCAACAATTATGACCAATGCCGCCGTGATCACTGGAAAGAAAGCCACATTTGATGACAAGAAACAGGAAATAATGGTTGACGGCAAAAAATTCAAACCTTATTGATCTTAATCTAACAAAATATTAAAAACACGAGACATGATATATCTGAAATATGCCTGCCTCTGGGCATTTAGCATGTTCATTTTGGTGAGGGCAGGTGCCCAAAAGGAAGTGAAGTTCCTTCAAAAAGACAAAGAACAAAAGGTTGATGTACTGGTTGACGGAAAATTGTTTACTTCTTATCTGTATACAAACAACATCGATAAACCTGTCTTATTTCCTCTGGTGACGGCATCTGGCCAAACGGTGACAAGAGGCTTTCCTTTAAATCCCCGGCCAAATGAAAGAACCGACCATCCGCACCATATTGGTATGTGGTTTAACTATGGAGATGTAAACGGCCTTGACTTCTGGAATAATTCTTATGCTATAAAACAGGAAGACAAGCCGAAATATGGGAGCATCCATCATCAGAGAATCATAAAGGCAGAAAGCGGGAAAGACAAAGGGACGCTTGTGGTTGCAGCAGATTGGGTGGACAATAAAGGCAATGTATTGTTGAAAGAAACGACAACATTTGTCTTTTACGGTGATGCGAGTAGCCGCACTATAGATAGATTGACTACCCTTACAGCCCAAAATGGAAAAGTGTCTTTCAAGGACAATAAAGAAGGTGTGCTGGGCATAAGGGTGAGCCGCGAATTGGAAATGCCAGCAGATAAGCCTGAAGTGTTTACAGATGCACAAGGTAATCCTACTAAAGTAGCTGTATTGAATAATGAAGGCGTAACCGGTAACTTTCTTACCAGTGAAGGTAAGACCGGCAATGATGCCTGGGGAACGCGGGGTAAATGGTGTATGATGTATGGTACAAAAAACGGGCAGCCAGTTGCTATCTCAATCATTGATCACCCGGCCAATCCGGGATATCCCACTTATTGGCATGCACGGGGATACGGCTTGTTCGCTGCCAATACTTTAGGCCAGGAAGCCCTGAGCAATGGTAAAGAGAAATTGAACTTTTCTTTGGATCCTGGCAAATCAGTAACCTTCCGCTACAGGGTAAAAATTACGGATGGTGCTACCCCTACAGCCAATGAATTAAATAAAGAAGCAGAAGCATTTTCAAAGGTAAAATAAAGGAGCAACTGCCAATCATTAATATCAATTTCAATTGATAGTTTAGTAATAAAAAAATAAAAGCCCGGTCACCCGGGCTTTTATAAAACTTTAAATGCTATTATAATTTACCACTTATTTTTGAAACCGCTATTAAAGCCACTATTGCGCGCAGGCCTGTCTTCTTTTGGTCTGGCTTCCATTACTTTGATAACCCTGTTATCAACAGTTTTACCATCTAATGCAGAAATTGCTTTTTTTGCATCTTCTTGGTTAGGCATTTCAACAAAGCCAAATCCTCTGCTTTGATTGGTGAATTTGTCCATAATGACTTTGGCAGAGGAAACCTCGCCATACTCAGAAAAAAATCCTTTTAAGTCATCATCCTGCATGTCGAAGCTTAGATTTGAAATGTAAATGTTCATTGTGTTAATTTAAAAAATAATTGAATAGTCTGAGGCGAAGCAAAATGTAAAGAAAACTAACGAGTAGAAGTAAAACTTAACAGATTAATTGTACAGTTACTAGATGCGAGACTCAAATTGATTTATTAAAGATAAGATATTAATGAATGGTAAATGAAAATGTAAAGCATATTATTTGTTAAGGTATCTGGCACGTTCAACTTATTTTGCAATACATAACATGTAAGTGATCCTTGTTCCTTGGCATGATCCTTCTATACGCGCCAATGGCAGTGTGTAAACGTGAAAAGTGTATGGTCAAAGGTGAATGGTCAGATCATAAAATGATAATAACCTGAATGAAAAACGTACTGATTAGTAAATTCTTCTTCTCGATCCTTTATTCTTTTTGTTTCCATTATTTCTTAAAATCCCATAACTCTTCTGAGATCCGTTGCCCACTGCATAAGAGCCTTTTTGTTCCTCCTTTGGCTGTGCAACTGCAACAGATAGAGCACGGTTTTTAAACTCAAAGTTGTTTAACTGGTTGATAGCTTTCTGTCCCTCCTCGTCGTTGCTCATTTCAACAAAACCAAATCCTCTGGATTGCCCTGTAAAAACATCCAAAACTACTTCTGCAGTATTAACTTCTCCATATTGTTTAAATAAGTTTATTAATTGCTCGTTTGTAACTTCTTGATCTAAATTGGATATACTTATGTTCATAATTGCTGTTTTTTATTAAAAATGATTACTCTTCGAAAGCTTCTTTATATAAAACTAATCTGGAGAATTCTGATCCATTGAAGATTTTAGCCAGGTTAATATCTTTAGTTTTATGCCACTGATCAAAGTGAGTTTGGGTTACAATCCGCCAGAAGTTTTTTGACTTCAGATCATTATAATCATTGCTTTCAACGAAGATGCCGTAGATAGAATCTCTTTTTTTAAAGTTGATTTTGATACACTGTTCCGGTTCTATTTTGTCTCTTTTTAAAAATTTTTCAATTTCTTCTATGTTCATAATTCTTGAGTTTATTGTTTGTTATGTAAAGAGATAAAATCTTTTGTTTCTTCTTCAATCACGTTTCCGAGTATCTCTTCTGCATTGTGGATCCAAATTGGTAGCGTCTGGGCTGAGGTATGCCAACGTCCTGAAGCGTCTTTATACATGCTAAAAACTAGCCTGGTCCCTTTATCATCTGTAACGTCTACATGGTAACTTGTCTGCGAATTACCGGGAAGTTTTCTGAAATTAAACTCTCTTTGTTTATCGCCAACCTTTATAACTTTTGAAAAATAGATGTTCATAAATAACTTTTGGTTTTAAATTTTTCGGCTAAACGATTGATACAATTGTTTCTTCCTGAATATTTTTTAGACCACAGTTTGTTATTTTTTTGGAAAATACGTAAACGCTGATCTTGATTAATGACAAGGAGAAACGGAATGCTATATGCTCATCATTCTGTAGACTGGATGAGCTTGCGGTGGAGAAAGATTATCTAGTCTGCTAAGGGCGAGTATATTGTATTGCAAGTAAAGATAATGAATTCCTTCATAATGCTTTGGTAAAAGGTGTTTGCAGACTTCTTGATCGTATGAGTATAAAATGTATTATATGCAAATCATCCCAATATCATAATATTTCAACATAATTGAAAAAAGATGGGCCGCTGAACGGTTATAGTATTGTACGGTAAAGTCTGATAGAGGACTGTTCCCGGTATATTGATTGCCGGGAACAGGTTTAAAAATAATACTGAATCCATCTGAGTTTCGAGAAGTTGCTCGATCAACTTTTCATTCCTTCCAAACCACCACCTCTGCCGGTTTCAGGACTTTATTGCCTAGCAACACCTTTGCTTTTGCGGGTATGGCTAATGGATAATTATGATCCGAATAATTCATGCCCACCCAAAAACCATCACGCCATTCAACCACTATTCCTTGTGGGTAGTTTTCTGTATAGATACCGGCTTGTTGGTATACCTTTCGCAATACATCTCTTTCAAGTGCTCCATCATCTGTATCCGGACCGATATAAGTAACTGTCCCTTTACCAAGTTTATGTGAAATAACTGCCGCCTTGCCGGCATAAAATTGGTTGGTGTAAGTTGCCCAGACTTCAGTGCCCGGATTAGCTTCTAATACATCACCCCAGTTGTTCCATTTGTAGCTTTGTGTTCCTGCTTTGATGGTACCCGTTACAGAATCTGGTAACAGGTCGTAGAAAGAAACTTTCCCACCAATTAGTTCATAGATAGGCTCAGCCCATTTCATTTCCCACAACTTACCTGTTCGGTCTTTCTGACCGGTACGGGAAGAAAGCACTAGATGACCTCCATTCTGAACATATTGCTTCCAGCGTTCAACCAACTTGGCATCCAACAGTTCATAGGCAGGTGCTACCATTACGGGGTATTTGGAAAAATCTTTGTCTTCAGTAATAACATCTACAGGGGCGCCAAATTGTTTCAGTGCACCATAATAACGCATCAGGTGCTGCATGAAACTCCATTGATTGGTTTGTGGTTGATTATCCATTTCCCAGCGGTTATCCGGGTTGTATAAAACTGCGGTTAAACGCCGGCTGTATGCCGTTGGCATGACTGCATTCGGATCGTACTGCTTTTGCAGCCCTTTCATCTCCTTGATCACATTGATGTATTCAAGACCGCTGGTGCTGGGGGTAACCCCATCCGTGCTGATAATGCCGTAATGGTATTGTTCTCCTCCTGTTAAAGGCTGCTTGAAGCGATAGTTACAAACAAACTTGTTGCCGCCTGCAAAGGCATGCCATATCCACATCCGTACTGCTCCTGGCAAGGGTTGGGGGTTGAACTTGCCCCAGTTCACTTGGCCTGGTTGCAGCTCCATAACACCTGTGATTCCATTCAGAGAGCGGAAAAGATCATTGGCAAAAGCTATGCTGGTAGGTGATCCCATACGGAAACCCTGTGAGCCGACGCCTTTATCGTAACCTGCTACCAGGTACTTGGTATAAGTAAGAAAATCAAGGCTGGTAATGCGGGTTGGATCTACATCTACGTGTTCCGGCATAAGGTTGGTGGTGATCCATTGATCAGGAGAAATATATTTGCGCAATATCTTGTATTGAAAGCCTAAGAAGTCGTTAGCTTCATCTGCTGAAAAACGTTTAAAGTCCAGCACCGCATGCGGGCTCGGTTGTGCGATGAGTTCTTTTTGATTAGGAATGCGTATTTGGCCGAAATCGGAATACCTGATACTCCAGAAGGCAGTACCCCAGGCTGCATTAAGTGCATCTATGTTCTTGTATTTTGCTTGCAGCCACTTGCGGAAACTTTCCTGTGCAGCAGGACTGTAGTCGTATTGGCCATAATGTGATGGCTCATTATCTAACTGCCATCCCCATATGCGTTGATCATTCCCATAATGTTTGGCAATGGCTTCTACCATGCGTTCTACATATTGCCTGTACACTGGACTCGACCAGGAAATCTGTTGCCTGGAGCCATGTTGCATAGTAATACCATTATCATTCACCATTAAAATTTCCGGATGTTTTTGAGCTAACCAGGCGGGAGGAGTTGGCGTGGATGTACACATGATCACCTTGATACCATTTTGATGGGCTAATGCAACGGCTTCATCAAGCCATTTAAAATCAAACTTACCTTCTTCCGGTTCAATAAATGTCCAGGCAAATTCGCCATAGTGCGTAAAGTCAAATCCTACTTCCGCCATCTTTTTGATATCTCTTTCCCAATACTGGTGAGGCCATTGTTCTGGATAATAATATGAACCTATGGTCATAAGGTCCTTCTTTGGAAAGAACTTTTCTGGTGTTTGAGAATTCCCCTCAATCGACATGTTAATTAAAATTGATAGTAGGGTACTTTGCAGGATTAAATGAGACTTCTTCAATGGAAACATGTTAGTTGTTTAATTGACATTTAATGCTTGAAGGTAATAAAGAATAAATACCCTATGTAAAAATCCTTTCAATCATCCAATAGGTGGCAATCAGCGCAATGCAAACAGATAGAGGATACACAACAACTTTTTTAAACCGAATATTGTTTCTGAAAGGAATGATCAGCAGTGCAAATACCATAGCGATCACAATGAATTGGCCTATTTCTACGCCAATATTAAATGATGCTATAGAGAGCGATACTCTGTTGGGTGGTAGCCCCGTTTCATTGAGTGCAGAAGCAAATCCCATTCCGTGAATGAGTCCGAAAAGGAACACGAGGATCACTCTCCATGGCTTTAAATCTTGTAATAATAAATTCTCAAGCGCAACAAATGCAATAGAAAGGGCGATGATCGGTTCTACAATGGCACCGGGCATTACATAGATGTTTTGTACGCTCAACGTAAGTGTTATGGTATGTGCAACTGTGAAAGCTGTTGCCTGCCATAAAATAGTTTTAAACTTTGCGTTTAAAAGGCACAGGCTGGTAATAAATAATATGTGATCTAATCCATAAGGAATGATATGTGTGATGCCCAATTTTAAATAATTCCAGATAACATCAGTACTGGGAGCATGCTGCAATACATAATTGATGTTATGGGCAAATAGCGGCAGGGTAATAATGATGCCTGTTAGCAATAAACAACAATGTTTGCTGTAATGATTCAAAATGGATGATGAAAACGGCAACATAATGCAAGGGTTAAACCATACGTATAGAGTTTTCTAATGCAAGGCAGCAAGTGCATCAATGCTCTCCTTCTTTAATTCGGGATCCATAAAGGTGTTGTTTGCTAAACCTTGTTCTAGCAATGCTTTGGCTTTATTGTTTGCTCCTGCTTTGGCCGCAATCAGGCCGGCATGGCATAGCAATACCGGGTTTTTATTGCCTGTCTTTAGAGCTGTTGTAATATGTCGATTTGCTTTAGATATATCTCCTTTTTTGAAATACACCCAGGCGAGTGTTTCGTTTACCTCAATATTACCAGGTCTGCGGTTATATTCCAGCAAGGCATGTTCAAGGGCATTATTGTAATCTTTTGCTTTGATGTAAACCTTGGCTAACTCGCCATCCGAATAATGTCCATGGGTGCTGCTATTAGTATTACCGGATGATTCTTTGAGCATTTCTTCAATAAGAGCCTTCCTGGTGTTGGTTGCCTTTTGAGATAGGTTCATTTGATCATAAACTTCAGCCAATTCTTCCCTGAAGCCATAATCGGAAATCATTGCATTGGCTTCAAGGTAAAGTTTTTCTGCTTGACGATAGTTCTTTGAAGCAAGCGCAATTCTTGCCAGGCCGCCCAAAGCATAAGGGTAGGATGGTCTGTATTGCAAAGCTGCTTGGTATAGTAAGTTGGCTGTATCTAAAGCCCCTGTTTTTTCATAAAGCCGGCCTAATTGAACGCGACACCATTCTGTTCCTTCATCTCCTGGAATGCCTGAATCTATGGCCATTTGCATGGCTTCCATGGCACCCCTGAAATCACCAAAGATCTCGCGCAGGTAAGCTATTCTGGAGTAAGAACGTATATCAGGTCGTATGGATACCATCTTGTCTGCATTGTCAATGGCCGCTTTATAATTTCCAAGTTCTACATGGCTATCTACAATGATTCCATATACAAAAGCATTATAAGGATTAATATTTCGTGCTTGTTCTGCTACTTTCAAACCTTCTCTGAAATGATGCTGTGAGGCAAGTATGATGGCCTTGAACATCAATGCTTGAAAGTTGTTTGGCTCATTTTTTAAAACATATTCAACATACTTCAAGGCAGCCTTATCATAATAAGCATAATTTCCTGTTGCCCTTGCTTCCTGGATAAATAAAGCTGCTAAAGCTATAGATGCTTTTCTGTCATCAGGGTTGATCCGTACTGTTTTGATCAGGTGTTCAGCATGGGATCTGACTGATGCCCATTCAGGCGCCCTTGCCAAATCGCCTTTTCTATCGAGTAACGTATAAAAGGTAAGCTGCTCTGTGATTTTACCCTTGTTGTATTTCACAACAATAAAACCTGCCAATACAACAAATAGTATGATAAGGGCTAGGTATAATCGTTTTTTGCTCATAAGTGAAAATTTTATAGTTAGAGCTTTAGGTTCCAGATATCTTTCCTGGAACCTAAAGCTCTAACTGGATTCGGCTTACTCTTTAACAATAGAAATTGTTTGTTTGATGTTGCCATTCTTAATAACCTGAATATAGTAAGTACCGGAAGGAAGTGCTGAGCCATTCAGGTCAAGAGTGTGAACCCCTGCTTCTAGGCTTTTGTTCATCAATGATTTTACTTGCTGCCCGTTAGAATTATAAATGATGATCGCCACATTCGATTTGCTGTCGACTTTATATCGTATGGTCGTACTGTTGGCAAAAGGATTGGGAGATGCTGACGCAAACACTTCTGGAGTTGCTATGTTTAGCTTTTGATCACTGACAATGGTGCTTTGATTTTGAATGGTATTAAGATCCTTAGTTTGCTCTACTGGTGTCCCTGCGCATGCACATGTGCCCGGCCATGGCAATTGCACGTATGGGAAGGTCCTTCTGAAAGAGGTATCGTTTTTCTCTACGCCTGTTGTATAGGTAAGTACATTCAACAGGTTTGGCGTTAGTGGATTGCCTCCTGGAGTAAAGTCATCATACCACAAACCGAGAGACGCAAGTACAATACCACCTACAGCTTGTAATTCTATCCTGGTAATGTCATCTTCTAGTCTTCTTCCATTAGGGAATCCATCCATATTCGGGATCCATTGCAGGGAAGTGTTGTTGTAGGCTGGCCTTGTCAAACCCAGTACAACTGCTTTTATTAACCCTTCTGCATTAAAATCACCGCTGTTACGTGGTGTGGGAGGAACAGCCATATTCAAACGCAACATATCACCGCCATTGGGCAAAAAGTTGTTAATGAAAGGCTTGCCCGCTGCTAGCGGATTGCCTCCTTTTCCTGTGGCAAGTTGATAAGGTTTAAGATTAGGAACGCCCGTATTAAAAATCGGCCATAGATCCACCGAACGGGGTTTGCCAGCGCCAGGTAATAATAAAGTACCGAATATGGCATCGTCCAGGGCTGTACCCGCAACGGCCGAGGTGCCCTTTAGTCCGAACAAGCCGTTTTTGAAGTTGCGGAAATCAAATGCTCCAAGTGAATTGCTTTGAATACGCAGTTTGGAAAAAGCTGGTATGGCAGGCCCAAACTGGCTGTCATCCATGTAAAGGGCTAATTCGGGATTATAAAAGAAATTGCCAAATACATTGAGTTTTGCCAGGTCTTCATATGGAGTAATGGCATTCCATAGATCTTTGTAACCTATAGGAATGACCACCTCATTGGTTAATGGCATGCCAAGGCGTGAAACCTGTACCCATTCCCCGCTATGGCTTTCAGTACCTAAGCCGTTTCCGTTGAGAACCCTGATCTTCCGTCTGCTGGCTGAAGCCCAAACACCAATAACAAAATCAGGATCTAATATGTTTTTAGCTTGCGATACTGACTTATGATCTTTTTGAAGTGTGGAAATATCTACTTGGAGAGCCAGGACGCTAACGTTCTTACAGGCAACCCCATCCATTGGTTTGCCTTTTTGTCTGGGTAGGTCACCCAAGTCAAATACGCCACCTAGGTCTACAAAGAATGGGTCATCAGCTGTGCCGGCAAACACTTTTTCACCGCTCGTTGCAGTGAATACACCATTCTCAAATAGTCTTGAATATCGGGGTGCATTGAGCCCAACTGGACTTTCAATACTTCTGGGGCCTATATTGGGCGGAGGCACAATGCCATTGGTGATGATCGTGCTAAAAGAAGAGCCACCATTAGTACTGCGTTCTAACGTGTATGTGGTTTTAAGGTTTTCCTTTCCTAGTCGGATGTTGAAAAATGTTGTGGGATCTTCATTGGTTTTTTTGAAAGTAAAGCGGTAAATTATATCATCACCTTTAGTGCTGATATTGTTGTCTATATGAATTTCATAGCGGATGTGTTCTCCAAACTGGTAATAGTTGGGACCACCTTGTGGTAATTGAAAAGGTATATACATCGCAAGGATGTTGATCTTGTTAGGTTGATTGGGATCGCGATACGCATACAGATCGGTGTTATCAGCAGCAGGGTCATTGGATATGAGAGGTGCTTCACGGTGACTTGATGAACTGAGAACTGCTGTAATGAGTAGTAAAATGATAGTCGAAACTCCCCAATTCAACCATCTGAACTGACTGGTGTTTTCTTTCATGGCTATAGGTTTAATAAATAAATAGATAAGAGTTTCTCAAAGGAAAAATGATCCCCGGGGAATTCATACGGGTATCGTATTCAGGAATACGGATTATGAATAGTAAATGGTGGCTGGCCGGTATTCGTTAGAGATACGAAAATTAAAAGGGAGTGGATTGGAGAGGACTCAAAATTAAATAAATATCTAGATATAATAGTTTGTGGTAATATTATTTATTGTAAATAAAATTGTTATGTGTATATTTTCTTTTTGATGAATTTATTTTAATGGTATTTTGTGCTGATGTTTTGCTGAGCTTAATGCTTGTTTGTTGTAATGATTTAATTTGGTAATGGATCAAGCCATATATAAACATTTTTCAACTGTATTGTCGGACACAGTATTTCATAATATTTAATGCTCCAATTATGCACCTAACTCCAAGGGAAACCGAAAAACTGCTCCTTTACTTGGCTGGTGAGCTGGCTCAAAAACGTAAGGATAGGGGACTGAAACTAAACTACCCCGAAGCGGTAGCACTAATTAGCAGCCAATTGCAGGAAGCTGCCAGGGATGGTAAGTCCGTGGCCGAATTAATGCATTATGGCGCCACGCTGCTGTCTCAGGATGATGTCATGGAGGGCGTTGCTGAAATGATAGATGAAATTCAGATTGAAGCCACCTTCCCTGACGGTACAAAACTGATAACTGTTCATAATCCAATCCGTTAATTAAAACTCAGGCATATGATACCAGGAGAATACATTTTGGCTTCAGGTTATATCGAATGTAATCAGGGGAGAAGGGTGGAAAGGATTAGCGTGACAAATACAGGTGATCGGCCTGTGCAGGTTGGTTCTCATTTCCATTTCTTTGAGGTCAACAGGCAAATGGAGTTTGATCGTGAAAAGGCCTATGGCATGCGTCTGAATATAGCTGCAGGTACAGCTGTTCGCTTTGAACCAGGTGAAGAAAAGGAAGTGGAGTTGGTAAGCTTTGGTGGTAATCAGAAAATATTTGGTTTCAACAACTTGGTAGATGGTGGTATTCAGGATAATGGAAGAAAAGAGTCCGCAATGGGCAAATTGTCTTCGGCTAACTTCAAAAACACAAGCTTATGAGTCTTCAGATAAGCCGTGCAAGGTATGCAAGCATGTACGGACCAACAACTGGTGATAAACTTCGCTTAGGGGATACGAACCTGGTTATTGAAATTGAAAAAGATCATACCGTATACGGCGATGAAAGTAAGTTTGGTGGTGGTAAGACCATACGCGATGGTATGGCTCAATCAGCCACAGCTACGCGTGCTGAAGGTGTATTGGATATGGTGATCACCAGTGCGATCATCATTGATCATTGGGGCATTGTGAAAGGAGATATTGGTATTAAAGATGGCAAGATTGTAGGGATTGGTAAAGCTGGCAACCCCGATACAATGGAAGGTGTAGATGAGAATATGATTATTGGTGCCTCTACTGAAGTACACGGCGGTGCTGGCTTGATTGCTACTGCTGGTGGTATTGATGCACACATACATTTTATTTGTCCCCAGCAAATTGACCATGCTTTATTCAGTGGGGTTACCACTATGATTGGTGGTGGTACTGGTCCTGCCGATGGCACCTCTGCTACTACCGTTACACCTGGCGCCTGGAACATCCGCAGGATGCTGGAAGCCGCAGATGCTTACCCTATGAACCTTGGATTTCTGGGAAAAGGTAATTGCGCGACAACGGCTCCGTTAAAAGAACAGATCGAAGCTGGTGCTTTAGGATTGAAGATTCACGAAGACTGGGGTTCAACACCTGCTGTCATCGACGCTGCATTGAAAGTGGCGGATGAATACGATGTGCAGATTGCTATCCATACAGATACTTTAAACGAGGCTGGCTTTCTTGAAGACTCGATCAATGCAATCAATGGCCGCACGATTCATACCTACCATACAGAAGGTGCCGGTGGTGGACATGCGCCGGATATTATCAAGGCAGCTATGTATCCCAACGTTTTACCTTCTTCTACCAATCCTACACGTCCTTATACCGTCAATACGATTGACGAGCACCTGGACATGTTGATGGTATGCCATCACCTGGACAGCTCTGTGCCCGAGGATGTTGCGTTCGCTGATTCCCGGATTCGGCCGGAAACCATTGCTGCAGAAGATATCCTGCACGATATGGGCGTGTTCAGCATGATGAGCTCCGACTCACAGGCAATGGGCAGGGTAGGCGAGGTGATCATTCGCACCTGGCAGACCGCTGATAAAATGAAATTGCAAAGAGGATTCTTGGAAGAAGACAAGGCAAATAACAATGACAACTTCCGTGTCAAACGTTATGTAGCCAAGTATACCATCAACCCTGCCATTACTCATGGCATTGCAGAACATGTTGGCTCTATGGAAAAAGGCAAGCTGGCAGATATGGTTTTATGGAAGCCTGCTTTCTTTGGTGTAAAGCCCGAGATGATCATCAAAGGAGGAATGATCATTGCCTCAAAAATGGGCGATCCCAACGCCTCAATTCCAACGCCACAACCAATCATATACCGCCACATGTTTGGTGCACATGGGAAGGCGCTGTTTAATACCTGTATCACCTTCGTGTCGCAAGCTTCTATAGACAAGCAAATCGTACAGCAATATGGTTTACAAAAAACTGTCCTTCCTGTGAAGAACTGCCGCACAGTTGCGAAGCGGGATTTGATACACAACAATGCCACACCGCAAATTGATGTAAATCCCGAAACTTATGAAGTACGTGTAGACGGTACCTTGCTCACCTGCGAGCCCGTTGCGGTTGTTCCTCTGGCACAACGATACTTTTTATTCTAATGAAGCCTTACGTATTAATTAGGTTTAAATATTAGTATATGATCATCAGGGAGAAATTGGGAACGTTGACCTCATTTGATATAGGCGCAAGGACCATTGACCATTTATGCCTGGAATGGTTTGAAAAGGGAAAGCGGATCCTGCATAAACGTACAGCACAGGGTAGGGAGGTCATATTGAAATTTTTGAAGGAAAGACCTGAACTGCAACAGGATGATGTATTGTACGAAGATGACCACTGCTTGATTGTTGTGCAGATTGAGCCATGTGATGTATTGGTGATTCAACCAAAAACCATGTATGAAATGGCATTGGCCTGTTATGAAATAGGCAACAAACACCTGCCGCTCTTTTTCCAGGATGATGAATTGCTCATACCTTACGAAGCACCTTTGCACCGCATGTTGCAGGCTTTAGGTTTTCAATGTGAAGTGCAGGTGCGCCGGTTGCTATACCAATTAAAAACAACTGTATCGCCACATGCTCATACAGGTAGTGGAAGTTTGTTCTCTAAAATATTGCAATTCACAAACGCTTCTTCCAATGAGTAACACCAACCTGGTACGTCTGTTACAATTAACCGACCCAACGCTTCCTGTTGGTGGGTTTTCTCATTCTTACGGACTGGAAACTTACGTGCAAAAGCAACTTGTACATGATGCTGCATCTGCAAAAGACTTCGTATTGCAAATGCTGACGCAAAATATTCACTTTACAGATGCAGCCTTTGTTTCATTAGCTTATGATTCAATCGCACATAAAAACATAGAACAAGTATTAGAACTGGATGAAGAATGTAATGCTGTTAAATTGCCAAGGGAGTTGAGAGAGGCCAGTTTGAAAATGGGTATGCGTCTATTGAAAATATTTTCACCAATGCATAATGATGTGATACTACAACAATTCCGTAAAGAGACAACATCACGCAAAGCATTTGGCCACTACTGTATAGTATTTGGCCTGCTGGCATTCATCTTTAATATACCAAAACAAGATGCGCTCGCTGGCTTTTACTACAACGCGGCAACGGGCATGGTTACAAACTGTGTGAAATTGGTTCCCTTGGGGCAACAACAAGGGCAGGAAATCTTATTTTCTTTTCAGTCTGTAATTCATGACTTAGCCCAAAAATCAATGAATCCTGACAGAGACCTTTTAGGCCTCTGCTGCAACGGCTTCGATATCCGTTCCATGCAACACGAACAACTATACACCCGGCTCTATATGTCTTAAACCCATTCACCATCAAATAACAAACAATGTCCGATAGAAATTACATAAAGCTCGGCATCGCCGGCCCAGTTGGGTCAGGAAAAACAGCCTTGATCGAACGGCTGTCGCGCAGGATGATGTCCGGTTACAGCATCGGCGTAATCACCAATGATATCTATACAAAAGAAGATGCAGAGTTCCTGACAAAGAATAGCCTGCTTTCTCCTGATCGTATCATTGGTGTGGAAACGGGTGGTTGTCCGCATACTGCGATCCGGGAAGACGCCAGTATGAACCTGGAAGCGGTGGAAGAAATGGCCAGCCGTTTTCCCGATGTAGAAATCATCTTCATTGAAAGCGGTGGTGATAACCTCTCGGCGACTTTCAGTCCAGACCTTGCCGACCTTACCATCTTCGTCATCGATGTGGCAGAAGGAGATAAGATCCCGCGCAAAGGTGGGCCCGGCATTACCCGCTCCGACCTCCTTGTGATCAATAAGATCGACCTGGCTCCTTATGTAGGCGCTAGCCTCGAAGTGATGGAACGGGACGCCCGTAAAATGCGCAAGGGCAACCCTTTTGTGTTTACGAATCTGATGAGCGGCGATGGCTTGGAAGCTGTAATAGACTGGATCCGAAAATATGCGCTGATAGAAGAAGTGGAGGAACCAAAACTGTGGCGATGAATGGTGAATTACATATCGCAACCGGCAGAAAAAATGGACGAACTTTCCTGAAATCTGTATATAATACCCCACCTTTTAAGCTGGCCAATATTACCATCAACCGAACAGCAGAGAAGCTCCAATTGATGATCATGAGCGCGTCTCCTGGTGTATTGGATGGTGATAGGTATAATATCAAAGTGGAACTGGCTGAAGCTACCGCCGTTGAAATAAAAACACAATCCTACCAGCGTTTGTTTCAAATGAAAACGGGAGCTGTACAAACCATGGAGGTGTACATGGCAGACATTTCCTCTTTGTCTTATTTGCCTCATCCCATTGTTCCACACAAGTCCTCATCTTTTACATCCCACAATAGAATTTTCCTGTCCGCAGGTTGCTCACTGATATGGGGTGAAGTGTTGACCTGTGGCCGCCAGTTAAATGGAGAGTCCTTCAGTTTTACACGCTACCATAATAAAACAGAAATATTTCAACAGGGAAAGTTAATAGTAAAAGAAAACCTGTTCCTGCAACCTGCTGTAATGAATGTTGGCGTTATAGGACAAATGGAAGGATATACTCATCAGGCATCTTTCATCTTCATAAATGAAAAGGTCAATACCAAGGATCTTTATAACGAAATATCGGGGCTGTTAAGCAGGGAACAGGATGTTTGTTTTGGCGTTTCCCTACTTCCTGTAAACGGATTAACAGTCCGTCTTCTGGGTTACAAAGGTGAACAATTGCACAACTGCCTCGAGCAGATTGCTCAATTAATCGAATCACGCATGAATCAAGATCATTCACCATTCACCAAATCCCGCATTTATGCCGAATGATATATACATGCTGATGATAGCGGCAACAACAATCGCATGCCTGCATACGCTTTCTGGCCCTGATCACTACCTGCCTTTTATTGCTTTATCGAAAGCTAGAGGCTGGTCCTTTGCCCGGACCCTGGTGTGGACTGCCATCTGTGGTTGTGGACATGTATGGAGTTCTGTATTGCTTGGTTTAGGCGGTGCTGCTTTTGGGTGGTCGCTCTCAAAAGTAGGTGGGTTGGAATCGGTACGTGGCAGCCTGGCCAGTTGGGTCTTATTAGTGTTCGGTTTTTTATATAGTGTATGGGGTATCTATAAAGCAGGACAAAATAAAAGACATAAGCACTTCGATATCTATGATGATGGAACGGTTTACGTTTACGAGCACAAGCACGGAGAGATCGTTGCTCCAAAAGAGAAACATAGAGTAACCCCATGGATAATGTTCCTGGTCTTTTTATTAGGTCCCTGCGAGCCCATGATTCCTTTACTTTATTTCCCTGCTGCCAAAAACTCCGGAATAGGTCTGCTCGCTTTGATAATGGTATATACTATAATCACCTTGTTAACAATGATGTTAATGGTAACATTAGGCTTCTATGGAATATCATTTTTAAAAACAGGCAAACTGGAGCGCTACCTCCATGCCTTAGGCGGCCTCACCATCTTTATCTGTGGCGCAGGTATGGTATTTATGGGCTGGTAACTCCAAACTTCAAACGCTAAGTTGTATCTTCCCCCCATGTACAAATCGCTCCTGACATTAAGTTTGTTATGCATTTGCTTCTTTGCCATGTCCCAGCAAAAGGATAAAGGTTTCCGAATAGTGGAGAAAAAAGATAAAAAAGAAGTGGCAATCCTGTTTAACAACCAATTGCTCACTGCTTATTGTTACTACGATTCCAGCAGGAAACCTGTCCTGTTCCCTGTAAATACTGTTGATGGTATAACGGTGACACGTAGTTATCCTTTTAGAATCGTTCCCGGCGAAAGAACCGATCACCCTCACCATACTGGTATTTGGTTCAATTATGAATCAGTGAATGGCTTGGACTTCTGGAACAACTCTACTGCTATACCCCTTGAAAAAAGGGCTCAATATGGTACCATACGCCACCAAAAAATAATCAATAAAAAAGCTGATGGAGCCCAGGCATCTTTAACCGCTTCTTCTATATGGGTCAGGCCCGATAATAAAGTATTATTGAATGAAGAAACATCGTATCAATTCCGCGTTAGGGGAAATGATTTCATAATAGATTACTTTACAACCTTAACGGCTGCAGATACAACCGTGGTTTTTAAAGACGTCAAAGATGGCTTGCTGGCCATAAGGGTCGCAAGGGAATTGGAGATGCCTTCCAAAGATGCCACCGGTTTCGTTGATGAAAAGGGTAATGTTACTGCTGTTAAGAAGGTGGATAATGAAGGCGTAACCGGCATGTACTACAGCAGTGAAGGATTAAAAGGCGATGATGTGTGGAGCAGCAAAGGCACTTGGGTAATGCTAACTGGCAAAAAGCAAAACAAAGACATAACCATAGGCCTTATAGACCATCCTGCAAATATTGGCTACCCTGCCTACTGGCACGCAAGAGGCTACGGACTCTTTGCTGTTAATCCCTTGGGCAGAAAAGTCTTTAGTAATGGAAAGGAAGATCTGAACTTTACCCTCCAACCTCACCAGTCTGTATCTTTCAAATATAGGTTCATCATCCATTCCGGCCCATCACTCACAAACGACGACATGAATAAACTCGCGGCTGATTTTCTCTCTTTTAAACGTCAATCGCCATAATATGGGAGGCTTTATTTTCCGACTTATTTTCCGATTTGCCAGTTTTCAATAATTTCAAAACATCAATTAATAGCTGGTTCGAAGCCTCAATTTCTTCTTTCTTTATGGAAACACTCTCTATATTAAATCCTATTGGAATGTTTTTGCCCGTTGCATAGTCCATTATTTCAATAGCTATATTTCTACAGGTATTAACAGAGGCAGTCAATATGTCTTTTGAGTGCTTTAGATCGTTATAAAGCCATTTTGGAACCTCAATACCAAGCCACTCCATAAACTGTAGAGTTTTTAATGAACCGCAAGGTGCCAGCGTGAATATGATAGGTGAAAACGCTCTACCATTATCTAATGTGGTGTAATAAAAGTCGGAAAGCAGATTTTTTGTGTCGTTCAGGCTGTAAACGCACTGTGACACAAAGAAACTGCAACCTTTATCAACTTTGTTGAATATCCTTAGATGTTCATCCCCTTTTTTGGTATGTCGTTCAGGAATGGTTACACCTCCAATCAACAAAGGTTCCAGGTGCTTATTTTTAATGTCATAGGCATCATGTAATGAAAAGTTAGTGAGCTGAACTTGTTGCTGAGAGGAGGCACCAACAAGAACTGCATACTCTATATCCTGGTTTGACAGTAACCAATCAACAAATTGCCCTTGAGTCAGGTTAGCCATGCTTTTGTAAATAATCTTTGGAACTTTTAATTCCGTTAAATAGTTCCTGCTATAGTTCTCTGGAGCGATGGTGGGAGTAAAGGCAAAAGTTCTCTCTTTGTCTGTTCTGGACGATTCGTCCTGGATGTCGTAAAGAAGAAGTCCATCTATATTCAGGCTCCTGAGCCGCTCAATTTGTTTGTTGGCTATGACTTTAATTTTTTCCAGGTCAGTATTGACTTTAGGAGGCGTTAAACTATAAAAAACTATCCCGGATTCTTTCTTCAAAATTTTATCTCTCAGCATTCAATATTGTCTTTTTGATGTGGCTTTGGCCTCTTAAAGGGGCTAATAGCGTGCAAAGATAGATTCTCCGATGCCATTTTATTGACATTAGATTATATGATAATGAGTTAAGAGGTGGCCATAAGGTGAAAGAGACTATTTTTTGCCTTGACATGTATGATTGTTGTGGGGCAATGATAAAATTGTAAGTCTCGCCCCTGCATCGACAGAGTCAGGTCAGAGACAGTGTGAGGTAGAATTGAGAAAATAGGCAATCAGCGTTTGTTCACCGCAATTTTTGTTTTGATGCCTTTGGTTTGAGACCAGTTAGTAATTGATAATTGATATGAATGTTCATCATAAGATTTGAATCAATCTGATATTATTTGTGATCCTGTTCTGCCCCCTGCAGGATCGCTTTCAACAACCGCAGCATGCCTACAAAGCTCCGCCAGGTTATTGAGGCCTTGAATGATTCTTTTTTGCAATTTTGATTTCATCAGCAAATGGTAATACAAAAGAATAATGGGGTTGTTTCTGATCAATAGATCTATTTTCACCAGGGTTTCATTGTCACTGACTTGCTCCAAATGAAAACTTAATCCTCCCATTCCTTTTTCATCCATTTCAATCAATTCCATGATGCCACTCTCAATTTTTGCATAATTGGTAACAATGAACGAATCATTCTCTCCATGAACAATACAGCAATGCTTAGTGCCTACCCGGTTGATATGATCATGACCCACTATTTCCACTTTGTCCACCCCATCCATCCAATTAGGACGTTGTGACAGATCGAAAATAGGAGTAAAGACTTGTGCTATGGGAAATGGAATCAGTTGCTCGTGGCTAAAAACTGGTTTTGTTTTTTTATATAAATGATAAGCAGGAGGTGTAACCGGCGGCATCTCGTCATGCAGTCGGGAAAGGTCTGCTACGGTAAAATTGATGGTTCCTACATCATATTGTTCTGAAGCATCTTCGAACTCATACCAGGAAGGAGTTGAATGTAATGGCTGGGCATCTTGCAATAAATGTTTGGTGAATAAGGCATATTCCTTTTTATGTAAACTATTCTTTAATAATCGGTGCAGCACAATGACATCCTTTCCAAATAGCGTTCTATGTTCTTTAATGGAAACGCCGGTCACTTCGCCAAAATGGGCAAAAACCTTTAGCTTAAGATTTTTGGAACTGGAGCAGGCCCCACATGGACAAATGCGCTGATGATCATATAATTGAAGATGTTGATGAAAACGGGTAAACATGGTTTGGATCTGCTCAAGTAATTGGTTCATTGATGGCGCGTTACCAATGCGGTAAAAGAATACGGCATCACCTTCTATTTCACTTACCTTAAGATCCAATTGATTACTTTCTATGATGATTTCAAGTAGTTCCTTGATGATATTTTGTGCATGCATAATTTCATTGCTGTTTACAAACTCAGTAAAACCCGTAATGTCTGGCATAAACAGAAATGCTTTCTGAATTCCTGGAGTTTTTTGCGTGGCCATATTTTTACCGTTTAAAAATTTAGTGTTAGGATATACGGTAAATAGTGGGGGCCGGATTGATACCATTAAATTTACTAAACATCGATAACTTATTTATTAAATTCGTGGCACTTAACTGATGAATACTAACTTCTTATCTCTGCATTTCAGGAATATTTATGCCCGTTTTTTTTTAATCCTGGCCCTGTTTTCAGTAAGCTCGATCTCTTCCTTTGCCCAGGAAAAACGTAGTTACAAGATCTTTCAGTTTCCGCCCAATATGATACCCTCTATCGATGGAAAGGGAGAAGATTGGAAGGTTGTGCCGGATGATTATACAATTGGCATGGACCAATTGTGGGATGATAGCCGCAAGCATGAAAAGGCCGATCCAAAGAACCTGGATGTAAAAGTGAAAGTAGGCTGGGTGAAAGGGATGAACCGTTTGTACTTCTTATACGAAGCTTACGATAACTACTGGGACTTTTCTTTACCCGACCTGCACAATGATATTTTTGAAATCGTTGTAGATGGCGATCAATCTGGTGGTCCATTGATCGATCGATTTCATCCCAACAAAGACCTCAGCATCATGGATGCCTACTTCTCCTTCCACGGCGTACATGCACAGAACTACCACATTTTTACGCCAGCAGAAGGTAAGGATTGGGCCCTAGCCTGGGGCAGCCAACCCTGGATTAAAGACCTGCCTTATGCCAATGCAGCCTACAACTATAACTTCAGGCAAGGTCAATCAGGCAAGCTGACATTGGAATTCTGGATTACTCCCTTCGACTATGCTGGTCCCGAAGGGCCTGCCCGTGCAGTAGAATCTATCCTGGTAGAAAACAAGAATATCGGCCTGAGTTGGGCCATCATTGATTACGATGATGTAAACGCAAAAGGCAACAACGGCTTCTGGAACCTCTCCAAAGAACACACCATGTACGGCAACGCTTCCTACTTGTTGCCCTTCAAACTCATGCCCTTGGAAGATCGCTTCAAAAAACCAATAGAAGCGCAATGGTCATTTACCGTCGTAGATATGCAGCGTCGTTTAGTCGCCTTTAAAGACGAATCTATCGGCAAAGTAAATTCTTGGAAATGGGACTTCGGTGATGGCTCCACCTCTACTGAACAACACCCAACACACATTTATGAAAAGCCTGATCATTACATTGTAATCCTCTGGGTTGAAGGACCCGCCGGCAAATCCCGCCGGGCCAAAGTCTGGGATGTTGCAGTGAAGTAATTTATAAAAGACCAAACTGTTTAAAATGATGTGTAAAGTGCTTATTGTGTAAAATAACCCACTCTCTATGGTTCAAACTTCCTAATCTGGGATGAGTAAAAGTTGCTTCAGGATGATTTTCGAAGTAGGAATGAAAATCATCCAGTTCCTGGTTTAAATTCCTTTTAGCATCATCTAGGCTTGGATGTTTAAACGGGGGAGGAACGTTACCTAGTAAGGAACTTTTGAGCCCCTGTGGCATTTCAATTTCAGTATAAATAAATGCTTCCTTAGCGGTCTTTCCCTCTTGCTCTGTCGTCCTTTGTGCCAGCAGCATTTTGCCATTGGAAAACTCCATTGTTGTCGCCAGGTGTTCTATCATATGCTGAGGTTTCATAAGACCCCACTTGGCTTCAGTATCTTCAAAAAGCCTGTCTATTATGCTATTGAGTTCATCTCTTTTGTTAATATCTATCTTCATAAATTCGAAGGTAAGCATATCTCGAATTTGAGAATTGTACTTTTTAGTGTGGCATTTATCATTCCCTTGCTTAATCTCATTTCCGTTGATAAGTTAAGAGTCGGTTCCTGTCTTTCAATACCAATTGATTATTATCCAGGTGAACTACTTGATAAACGGCTGTATCAATGATCTCTTGGCGATTGCCCTTGCTTTCTGCTACCAAAAACAAATATTTATCTTTTGCCCACCACTTTTTATACAGCAAGGTTGCCATGTTAATTGATGTTGCTAAACTGTCATGATTCAACCTAAACCCTTGGACCTCCTTTTCATTGATTGGATTAGGCTCTACCCACGAGCCATAAAGCATCTCATCGAAGCTTCTGGCCTTATTAGAGTCCGTAACTACATTAGTATCGGCATTTACATTCGGCTGACTGTCGTTTACAATCTTTGCCTTATTTTTTGAATTACCGTGACAAGAACCTAGAAGTAAACTGATTCCTATTACTAATGTTAGGGTGATTTTCATGTTGTATACATTTGCAGGAGTTGACAAAATTACCATAAAAAGGGAATGAACCTGTAGCGCACTTTTTGTTTATAAGCTGCATAATCTTTGAATTCTTCCATCAACATTTTTTCTTCACCCAATGTCCTTAAGCCCATGAGAAATATCACCAATACGCCTATAGCAATTCCAAAATAAGAACCCAATAATAAAGGAGTTCCTAAGAACATTAATAAAGCGCCTAAATACATTGGATGCCTGACAAATGCATACACACCTGTGGTAATTAATTGCTGTTGGCGTTCCCGTTGTACGCGGACCAATGGAGATAAAAATGTATTATCAGAAAATGCACGAAAAAGAAAGAAACTGGAAAGCAATAACATGACCCCTCCAACATATTTAAGTGCAGTAGGAAATCCTGGCGTCCACCTGAACCGTTTGCTATCCAACGGTATGATCACCACCCATAAAAGAAAAATTACCATAATAACTGCCATTAATACTTTATCCCAGGATTGTTGGTTCCCGGTGCCGGGCCTTCTGTAACGCTCAATCAGCAATGCCGGATCCTTGATGTACAAGTATACGGTTACCCCTATTGTTGTTGTAAGAAACCAGGTGCCGAAAATCCATCCTTCTGTCCAAAACCAGTCCCCTGAAAGAAATAAAATAAGAGCCGGCCAGAACAGTAAATAAAATACTGTAAAAATGATCTGTCCAACAGTTAACTTCTTCTTTGTATCCATAACTAATACATTTAAAACTGGATTTGTTGATGAATACTAACTTCTTATCTCACCATTGGAAGCATAGGTCTACTTTTTATTATTATTCAACTGAGCTCTGTTTTTAGTTAGTGTTACCGGAGATATATTCGGGAAAGCGGTAACAGTGATATGATCAGTCAGGCAAGTACCTGTTGTGAAATCCTTAACCGTATAAACTGTAGTTCCTGCAGGAGGCGTTATGGTTATAGATCTTGTAGAAGCGCCTGTATTCCAGATATAACTGCCTGGCCAGGATGCTTTCAGCGTAATAGATGTTCCTGCGGTAATGCTGTAGGTAGATGTGTTATTTACATTCTGCATAATAGTAAACTTGTCAGCTACTATGCCATCGCGCCGGATAAATTTCGCATCCAGGCGGTTGTCATCCACTTCAAAATACAGCATGCCGCCATCATCAAAAGAAAAGGGCATAGCATTATGCGGATAACCCGTATTCACACCGCCATCGGCGCCCGATGAACCTGCCACAACATAAACAGTTCCATGGTTGGCTGCACCCGAAGCGGTAATATAAGGGCAGGAATTGCCGCTGCCATCGTACTTGCCCGAAGAGTTGCTCACGGCATGCGTAGCCAGGTTGAAAGTGGCTTCGTTTCCATAATGACCTTTCAACAAATAAGATCGCTCATAATCGTGGCTGTGGCCGCAGATGATCAAATCCACGCCATAACGCTCCAGGATACGGATGAAATTGTTGCGGATGTTGATCAGTTCAGTTTCCGTGTCGGAATTATGGCTGCCCATAGTGTAGGGAGGATGGTGCCAGTAGACCACCACCCACTTTTTGGTGTTGGCGTTCAGGTCTTTTTTTACCCAGGTTACCTGGGGGCCTAATGTGTCGTATAGCCTTGTGTTATTTGGAGACTCCTGGCCATAGGAATCGAGCGACAGGAAATGAATATTGCCAATATCGAAAGAATAATAAGCCTCTGTGCCGGAAGCCACACCGCCACATTCACCGGCTTTAGGCATGGAGAAATTTTTATAATACGCCCCGGTTCGGGAAGTTTGTGAAGTTGAATAATAATCATGATTACCCGGCGCCGGATAAAGCTTATGATTTTTTAAAATGCTTGAACCATAAGGTGTGAAAAAGTTAGTTGTATATTCTGCATCAGTCCCACTGTTGTAGGCGTTATCGCCCAACAAAATCATGGCATCTGCGGCGTCGATACCGTTGGCAGTAAGATAGTTGCGGTATTGTGTCAGCGTCTGCGTTTGAAACGAATTGTCATTCCTGCCACAATCTCCAAAAGCGGCTATACGCACCTTACGCGTAGTATTAGCTGCCGGGACAGTAGTAAAGAAATTACTTGTACTTCCCTGTAGCACCTGGGTAGATGTACCAATACGGTAATAATACTTAGTGTTGGAGGTCAATCCTTTAATCCTTACCGCATGCTCAGTTGTTTTGTTGGTATCATTTACAACAATAGGATAAGACCCATAAACAGTTCCAATTTGAACTCTTGAGTTGGAAGCATAATTTGTCCGCCACCGGAATGTCAAAGCAGTCTGGCTGCCCATTTGCAGGTAAGGTCCGCGAGTGAGGCTGACAGAACTGGGAATGATGCCTGCCAACTGTAAGTCGAAGGTAAGATCGGATGAGGTAGTACTGTTTTGATGCACCTCTACAGCCAATACGTTGGTGCCGTTTACAAAATTTGTAGTGGGAATATTGGCAAAGGTTTGTTCTATCTGTCCGTCATCTGCCGCCGCAGCTGTTGCAAATGTGTTATAGGCAGCACCGGCAACCAGGTTGTTACTTACAATCCTTACACCATTAATGTACACGGCCACCCCGTCATCACGGAACATTTTAATAGTAAAGGAAGAAAAAAGGCTTTTATTGGCAATAGTAAAAGATTTGCGAAAGTAATAAGTGATATATTTTGTGCATGTGGAAGGGTTGGGACTACAATAATTGCTTCCGCAGGAAACGCCGGGCTTGATGCAGGTTGCTACAGGATCTCCATAACCAAAACGCGATCTTGCCGTTAGCCAGGATGCATCATTAAAGCTGCTGCTCCTCCAGGCTGTGCCTTGATTACTGCCATTATCCAGGTATTTCCATGAATTGCCATAAGCAATTAGGATACTTTGAGCATCTGCATGTAGAAAAGTGATTAAAAGGAATAATAATATTCCTATTAACTTTGGATTTCTTGCAGCTGTCATAACAAGTGAATGAATTTGGCCAATACTTGTATAAAGGTATTTCCTTGCAGCATCAATTCAAATTTTAAAAGCATTAGCGGACACCTCCTACAGTCGTTAAACTGCTCCATTGATCTTTCAGCCTCTTCATTTAGACGTAGCACTAATCATCCCATTATTACTCACAAACGCAATCCGCTTACTATTCGGCGCCCACGACGGCGTATTGATCGATCCCTGCCCACCATACACATAAGCAATTACCTTCGGCTGTCCTCCGCCTGCAGGCATCAACCTCAAATATACATGTCTATAAAACGGATGATCACTGGGATCAATATCATTCATGAACGTCAGGAAAGCGATCCATTGGCCATCAGGCGAAATATGAGGGAACCAATTATTGTAATCATCAAACGTTAGTTGCTCCTGATCACTGCCATCAGGCTTCATGCGCCACAACTGCATCTTCCCGGTACGCACCGAGTTGAAGTAAATATACTTACCGTCAGGACTGTATTCAGGACCATCATCCAAACCAGGCGCATCGGTCAAACGGAGTTCTTCCCCACCGTCCGATGATATCTTGTAAATATCAAATTCATTATCTCGTTGCCCGGTAAATACAAGGTATTTACCATCCGGCGACCATCCATGCAGGTAAGAAGGACCTATGGGTGTGATCTGTTTTGGCTTACCGCCCTGCACAGGAACCGTATAGATCAGGGACCCATATTCCGGCTTCCCGCTCGATGCACTAAGTCCCAGCATCTTCCCGTCAAAAGAAAGCACATGGTCATTGTTGTTTTTCTTGACAAAATCAGTATTGATCATTTCTGATTTTCTGCTCTTCAAATCAAAGCGGTACATCGATCCTTTACTGGTATTATAGATCAATGCCTTTCCATCTGGCGTCCAATTAGGAGCTTGCAGCGAGCCCGGATCAGTATAAAGTATAGTGCGCTGGCCTGTAAATACTTCCAGTGTTTCTATATGGCTTCCGATATAATCCTTATAGGGAACAAAATTTTCCTGCACAGGCTTGATGATGCGAACATTGCTAATAATAGCTTTCTCCGTTACATCCTTATTGTGTGCACAAACAAACAGTCCCGCATATACTTCATCACCTAAGTTGATATCAGAAATATCAGCTGTTGTAAATGGTTCACCAAACCGTGCTACAGACATGATATACCGGTTGCCCCTCCGCTCAAGTTGAAATACATCTGGACCCTTTACCGTTGAACGCACTTCTTCCACAGCTCCGCCTGTAGTTTTACGGTACTGGAGCGCAACCAGGCCATCTCCATGTATTTGTACGCTCACCATAGGCGAACTGCTATCCAGGCTGTTACGTACCATCCATCCTGTTTTACGGTGCGGATCGACTCCTTTACCAATCAACTTTCCATGTGCTTGCAGGATAAAGTCTCCTCCCAACTTTTTCCAGGCAAAATGAAATTCATCATGGCTCCCCCAAATATTAGCACCCGAACCAGATATGATATACTGTTGCCGTGCACCATCATACATAACAGAACCGCGGTGTAGAACTGCGCCCACATCACTATTGCCATCAAAAAGTTTAGAAGTGGATTGCGCAAAAGAAGATGCTGACATTATAAGCATGGTCAAAGCAATCGTTTGAAGAAAATAGATATTGGCGGACATATCGGATGATTTATGAACGGAATCCTCATACCAGTTCAACGTTCCCATTTACATACTTCAGGTTGTATTTGAAAGCATCAATACGCCAACCTTTTTCTGTATAAACCAGGTGCAGGTTATAAGTACCTACAAACTCCCTGGTATTGCCTTGTGTTGCAGCTTTTTTGAAATGGGTTGCTGTGGCATAGGCAAAAACATCTGCCGTTAACTCGTTGATGGTTACTAAATAATTCCCCGCAAGATGATTCACCGCGTCCAAACCCTCAAATCCCTTTTGCCAGCTCTCACAAACTTCCTTAGCCATAGCAGTCTTGGGCTCTCCACCAAGTGACGACATGTCAAACTGTATTTGTTCTGTAAACACTTCGCTTTGAAGCTTTGCCCATTCCTGTTCATCCGTATAAATGAATAGCTTATTAACAACTTCTATCACCTGCTCCCGGAGAGTAAAATGTTCCATAGTTTTGAGTGTTCATGTAACACTAAATTTACGGATGTTTTACTTGTTAACACTTGCTTTCATATAAAATCATCGCGACTCACTTTCCAAATGAAACGATCATATGTTTATGTGGAATATTTCTTTTCCATTTCAAGCAAATGGCGTTTCCTCCAAAGTCCACCACCATAACCCGTTAATTGTCCGTCTGAACCTATTACCCTATGACAGGGAATAAGGATAGAGATTCTGTTCATGCCATTAGCGTTGGCAACAGCTCTGATAGATTCGGGTTTTCCTATTGCTATAGCTTGTTCTTTATAAGACCGTGTACTGCCAAATGGAATAGTTTGCAGCTCTCTCCACGCTGAATTTTGAAAATCAGAACCGGGAGTTACTAATTGAACCGTAAAGGCTTGACGTTTTCCTTCAAAATATTCCGTCAACTGTTGCTCCAGCAATATGAAATGTTCATTTTCTCCTTGCACAATAGTGGCATTGAACAGTTTTGCTAACGCTTTGAATTCTGTTTCCAGCATTTTCCTGTCGGTAAATTCCAGTAAGCAAATGCCTTCCCTTACGGCACAGGCATACATCGTCCCTAATGGGGTTTCTATCCTTTTAAGGTCAATGATGTTTTGTTCTTTACTGTTTTTAGGTGAAACACCGAATATGTTTTTAAAAGAATCTGCAAAGCCGCTTAGTGATTCATAACCTGCGTCAAAAGCAGTTGAAGTGACAGGCTCCCCGTTTTGAATTTTCTTAAATGCGCTATTGATTCTGAACATTCTTTGATAGGAATGAAAAGTAATGCCGTGATTTTTTAAAAACCACCTTCTGATCTGACTGGGTTCAATTCCTCTTTGAACCAGGTCATGATCTTTGAACTTTAGCGATGGATTACCGGTCAGTTCATGTAAAAGACTTTTTATCTTTTCTGGCGTTTCATTCAGGTGCTCCAATGGCTTACAAACACGGCATGGCCTGTAACCCTTTAAAATGGCTTCTTTAGATGTTCTGAAAAATTCTACATTTTCCCTTTTGGGTTTTCTGGCAGTGCAAGATGGCCTGCAAAAGATGCCTGTTGTTTTTACGGCCGTAAAAAATAAGCCTTCAAAAGATGTATCTCTTTCTACACATGCTTGATACATGATCTCATCTGTCAGTTCCATAAAATGTCTTTAAAGTTATTTTTAACCATGGGCATGTCGCCTGTGTTTATCTGGGTATTTTGCTTGTAGCGCAAAATTACCTTGGGCCAGAAAGCTGTACAACCGGAAAATTGACAAGTATTTTTATTCAATAAATTGCACCACCATTTGAACCAATGCAGTCAGGTAGGGGCGTAGCCGATAGAGTCTGCCATCGGAAAAGAGGGAAATTACTAATCATTTAGTTAGCTAAAGGATTTTCTGTCTTAGAAGCCCATTTCTGTAATTTATTGATCAACTCTTCCAGATTGATTGGTTTGCTGATGAAATCATCCATACCAGCATTAATGCACTCTTCTTTTTCTTCTTTTGCAACATTTGCCGTCATGGCAATGATCTTGGGTTGAACGCTGGCTGTTTTCCGGATGAACCGGGTGGCCTCACATCCATCCATTTCAGGCATTTGTACATCCATTAAAATAACGTCAAAAGGATTTTCAACTGCCATTTCCAAAGCTTGACTTCCGCTATTGGCTACTTTAGGTAAATAACCAAGCTTTTTAAGTATGGTTACAATCAGCATTTGGTTGACAGGGTTGTCTTCAGCAACTAAAATGTTCAACGGAAACTCCTTACTGAAATTGCCTTGTAATAGATCACTTGTGCGTTTTTCAATAGCTGCAGGTCTAGTATTCAATAAAGCTTCTATTAAACACTTTTGCAGTAAATGCAGTTTTATTGGTTTATGCAACACGCACTTAAAAAGCGCAACGTCTTGATCGCTGACTTTGTCCTTGATCGTTCTTAATAGGAGAAGTGGTATAGAACTGTTGATCTTTTGTAGCTCCTGGGCAAGCTGGATGCCATTCATTTCAGGAATGTGCAAATCTATCAATACAGTGTCTATTGATGAAGATGATCTGGAGAATAATTCCAGTGCCTTTTTAGGAGAGTTCGACAGCGTTGATTTGATATTCAATGGTTCTAATTCATATTGAAGAGACGCAAGAACAGTATTATTATCATCAATGATTAAAATGTTTTTTCCAGCTAACACTTGAAGGTCTGGATGATCTTCATCCCTGGACATTTCTTGAACAGGCATGGTAAGAATATTAAAGCTGAAAGTTGATCCCTTACCATATTCACTGACCACATGTATGCTTCCTCCCATCAGTGCAACCAGCTTTTCGCAAATGGCTAAACCAAGCCCCGTTCCTCCATGCTTCCTTGTGGTGGAGGAATCTACCTGTGAGAAAGATTTGAATAGCTTTTCTAATTTGTCATCTTTAATACCTATTCCGGTATCTTTTACATTGAAGTTTAATCGTAAATGATCATTCTCTAATCGATCCGGCACGGATACATCAATAAAGATCTCACCTTGCTTGGTAAACTTTATAGCATTTCCTACCAGGTTAAATAATATTTGCCGCAAACGAAGGCTATCCCCCACAATATAAGGTGGCACATCATGTTGTATAATATATACAAGGTCAAGGTTGTGTTCTGCAGCCCTGACCGAAAAAGTTTCCAATACTTCTTCTATACAACAGCGTAAGTTAAAGGGCTCTGACTCCAGTTCCATTTTTCCAGACTCTATTTTGGAAAAGTCAAGAATATCATTGATAATACCCAGTAAGTTTTCGCCTGAGCTACGTATGACATCCGCATACATCTTTTGCTCACTGTTTAACGTAGTTTGCGATAGCAATGATGCCATGCCAATAACTCCATTCATCGGCGTACGGATTTCATGGCTCATAGTAGCAAGAAACATGCTTTTGGCGCGGTTGGCTTGCTCTGCTTCTTCTGTTTTTCTGGCTAGTTTTTCTGTCCGTTCTACAACCAGCCGCTCAAGCTCATGCCTTTGAGCATTAATACTGCGCATACGGTAATAATAGATCAATAAGGCACTGCCAGCGACGAAAACAAAGACGACTACTTTGAACCACCATGTTCCCCAAATAGGCGGAGTGATAATTATTTTAAGCGTTGCTCCTTTTTCATTCCATATACCGTCATTATTAGATGCTTTTACTCTAAAAAAGTATGTACCTGCATCCAGGTTAGTATAAGTAGCTGAACGTTTATTCCCTACATAGTTCCAATCTTCATCAAATCCTTCAAGCTTATAGGCATATTGGTTCTTAGATGGTATTATATAATTTAAAGCTGCAAATTCAATTGTAAATACAGACTGTTTATAAGAAAGAACAATTTCTTTAATTGCATTTATGGAAGAATGTAAAGGAGAATTATGACTGTCAATGTGAACTGGCTTATTGAAAATTTGAAGATTAGTGATATATACCGGAGGAATAATGTGGTTGTCTTTAACACTATCTGGATAAAAAGAATTCAGTCCCTCTGCTCCACCAAAAAACATTTCTCCGTCAGGTGCCTGATAACACGACTTTGCCTTGAATTCATTTCCTTGTAATCCGTCAGAAATAGTATAATTACGAAAGCTTTTTGCTTTAATGTTAAACTTGCTCAAACCTTTATAAGTGCCAACCCAAAGATTACCCTTATGATCAGGAAGAATGCTTTTGATGATATTGCTGCCCAGGCCATCTTTTTCTGTATAGGCTGTAAATATTCCTGTCTTTTTATCAAAATAATTCAACCCATCCTGGGTTCCCAGCCATAAGTTGCCCTTTTCATCTTCATAAATAGCATCAACATAATTGTTGCTTATGGAACGTTTATTCTTTGGATCATTTTTATGATGAATAAATCGGTTGTTTTTGCTGTCAAATAAGTCAAATCCATTGACGGTTCCTACCCATATGTTTCGATCATGATCTTCATAAACAGCAGTTACGAAATTGCTGCATATTGATTTGGGGTCATTAGGATTATGCTGGTAACGTGTGATTTTTTTTGTTTTACTATTATATAAGTTTAGGCCTCCGCTCCATGTGGCCAGCCAAAAGTTTCCTTCACGATCTTGATACACCACATTTACACTCGATGCAGCAATCGAATTAGAGTCCTTTTCATTTGGCATATGATGGGAAAATGATCCTGTTTTCAAGTTGAACAGGTCAAACCCGCCTCTATGATAACCTAAGGCAAGCATGTTGTTACCTATTTCAACAACAGAAAGAACATAGTCGCTCTTAATGCTGTTTTCATTTTTAGGATCATTTCTGTAATGGGTAAATTGTTTTGTTTTCCGGTCAAAATAATTCAACCCTCCGCCGTCCGTTCCTATCCAAAGGTTACCCTTCTTATCCCCGGTAACCGTTAGAATACTATTGTTGCTTAAACTGTTTGTAACGTTTGGTATTTGTCTGTAGAGATTAAATTTATCTCCAAATCGGGGAAGAAAATTGACGCCTCCCGACCATGTCCCCGCCCAGATATTTCCGGTATTATCCCTATATAAACTGTAAACAGAATTATTGCTCAGGCTATAATGATCCGATACCTCGTTTTTATAAGTAGTAAATTGATTGGTTTTACCATCCATTACGCTGATGCCCCCATTCTCCGTTCCGATCCATAATTTGCCATCATTCCCTTCAACAAAAGATAGAATGTCATTATAACCAATGGAATTCGGATTGCCAGGATCATGGCTGAAACTGATAAAGGAATTGTCGTTTCTGTTATACATTGAAATTCCATAACCTTGGGTGCCTGCCCAGATATTACCTCTACTGTCTTTAAAGACTGCTTTGATCCTGTTTCCGGCAATACTTTTCTTATTGGCCGGGTCGTGTCTGTAATTGATAAAATTCTGAGTTTCTGGATTAAATCGGCTGAATCCACTATCTGTTGCTATCCATAACTCACCATAATTATCTTCAGCTATTTTAAAAATAAAGTTATTACTCAAGCTGTTGGAGATTTCGTCATTGTGTTGAAACCATTTGCCTTTTCCCGTTTGGGCGTTAAAAAGACATAATCCTTCTGCAGTGCCAAGCCACATCCTTTTTTTGCTATCAATAAATATATCAATGACAAAGGTGTTCGTTTGTCCATTTAAATACCGGGTAAATGTTTCTTTCGTCCTGTTGAATTTGTTGAGACCTCGTGCAGTCCCGATCCAGAGAATACTATTTTCATCCTCTATAATATCAAAAACATAGTTGCTGCTAATGGTTTCTGGCTTGTTTTTATCATGTTTGAAGGAGATAAATTGATAGCCATCGTATTTATCCAGGCCATTTTCTGTTGCAAACCACATAAACCCATATCTGTCTTTTAAAATAGCGCTTACGTGATTTTGAGAAAGGCCTTCATTGGTAGTTATCCTAATGAACTTGGGTTTGTAAAGCTGTGCCTCTGTGCAGAAAGAAAAAAGTGTGATGAGTAAAAGCGCAAGAGCATATTTGGCAAGTCTACCGAGCTTATTTTTTATTCCTTTATAGCAAATAATATCAATTTTACTTTTATTAAGCTTGGTGTATTTTGATTCATAAATGGCAAGGGAATATAGAAAATGAATCAAATTCATTTTAAAAAAATTGGTTTCGTATGGGCTCAAAAGTCACTGACTGCTAGGGCGAAAGAAAAACCACAAACTTACCTTCCAGAAAATCCACTGTATATTCAATCTGGAATGTGGGCTCTCTATATAAAGTTAATCAAATAACCATGATCTCACAATTTGCTGAAGCACTGATATGAAATAATTGTTGCTGCACTTTAATAATAGAAGATGAGCTTTTATACGCTCAAATACACTCACCTTCCTGAGTCCACACTTTAGCAAAAGCTTATCACCAAAATTTTGCTTGCCATTATTGAATGATGAAATTTTATAGCCTCAAATTTTGGTATATGCCCCTCAACCATATTCTGGTAGTTTATCTGGTTCAGCTCCTGGTCATGATACTACCTTCATTTGGTATTGCAAAACTCTTTGAGAAAGCTGGTGTGCCGAAGTGGAAAGCCTATATACCTTTTTACAATACCTGGGAAATGCTGCACCTCGCACATCGGCCAAAACACTGGGTGTTCTGGCAAGCCATTCCTGTAGTAGGCTGGTTCATTACCCCAGGCATCTTTATCGAATTTGTAAAATTGTATGGTCGCTTTTCCTTAGGCGATCACTTCTTGGCAGCCCTGTTGGCACCCTTTTATTTTCCTTGGTTAGGATATGCACCCGGCGTAAAGTTCCTTGGTTATGAAAGAATAAAACTTCATAAAAAATCAGGTTGGCGCGAATGGTTGGATGCTGCAGTTTTCGCTGTCGTTGCAGCCGTGTTGATACGGACTTTTGTATTCGAAGCATATGCCATTCCTTCCGGCTCTATGGAGAAGACCCTGCTGGTGAATGACTATTTATTTGTTAGTAAATTCAGCTATGGCCCTCGGATTCCCAACACTCCGCTTTCTGTACCTTTTGTGCATAACTACATGCCAGGCAGTCAACTTAAGTCCTATTCTGAATTAATCAAACTTCCCTATATACGTTGGTTTGCAGCACCTGTAAATAGGGGCGATGTTGTGGTATTCAATGTACCCGCTGGTGATACTGTCATCAACGCCAAAGGCTTTCAGTCAGAAAGATTGTACTACGACGTGAAAAGAGCTGCTGCTCAGGGCGATCCTGATTCCCGGTATATATTGTCTCACCCGGATGAATATCCTTTAGCCATTCATCCCGTTGATAAATCTGATAACTATGTCAAACGCTGTACAGCTGTGGCTGGTGATACCTTAGAGATACGTTCCGGTGACGTCTACATAAACGGTAAGAAACAACAATCACCTCCCGGAATGCAAATGAGTTATTTAGTGCGCACCAGCGGACAGTTTTTGGATGAGGATATCATGAAAACGGAATATGGTGTAAATATGAGCGACGTAGGACAAGTAACAGTAACCGGCCCCAATACTTATCAAATGTTGTTGACTGCTGAAGCTGCACAAAAAATGAAAGACAATGGCTTGGCTAAGGAAATCAGCCTCTTAATAGACAAGCCTGGTGATACGAAATACGCCTCTTCATATTCAATGCTCTTTCCCAATGATGATCTCCATCAATGGACACTGGATGACTACGGTCCCATCTGGATTCCGAAGAAGGGTGCAACATTACCGCTGTCCAGGGAAAACTATCCAATTTATGAAAGATCCATCCGTGTATATGAACACAACGATTTTGAAATGCGCAACGGCAAATTCTATTTGAATGGGAGAGAGGCCAATTCCTATACTTTTAAAATGGACTATTACTGGATGATGGGCGACAATCGTCATGGCTCGCAAGACTCCCGTTTCTGGGGATTTGTACCCGAAGACCGCATCGTCGGTAAACCTGTATTGATTTGGTTTAGCTGGGACCACGCCCCCCGCTGGAATAGATTGTTCAAAACAATAAACTAGTCATTCTTCAAACCATCAGCTTCATAGTTTGGTAAAAACAATGTTCTTCAAAGAAGGCTCTAATGGTAAATCCACCCTTTCCACTTTACCACTTTTATTGAAAGTAAAATTTACATTTCCAACTCCGCCATCTGCGACACTGCCATTTTCGAAATAGTGACTTGAAAAGAAATCCCGTCCTTCAGGCAGTAACACCAGCTTCATTCCGGCATAGTGAAGCACTAAACGCTTAGAAAGTGTATCAATTGAAAGATGACCATACCCTGGATTGTAAAAAGAACCGCAGTACGAAGCTAGGGAATGAAAGGGCCTTTTGCTGGCTTGGTCTGTATTGTTCTTTTGTTTCTTTGACATTGCCAAGAGAGCCCTTTTTTGTTCTTCTAGTAATGTTGAATGTTGATCCCTTGGCTGAAGTTGAAAACAGAGATCCGTAATAAAATCGGGTATAAGATGAATTAAGGGAGAGTTATTCTGATTGGTTAGAATGACGATACCCATACTATCATAAGGATAAAAAACCAGTTTGGAGGAAAATCCGCTCAGGTTACCTGTATGTTGCACTTTATAATGCCCCCTGTAGGAAGATAAAAACCATCCCAGGCCCATATTTTCAAAATATTCATCATTGTATTTATCAGGAAGGCCATTGGATATAATGAAGTGTGAAGAAATCGCATTTTTTACGAATTGCCCGGAAAGGACTTTTTTGTCGTGGTAAGTTCCTCCATTGATCCACATGATCAGCCAATGCGTCAGATCGCTTGCCGTGGAGTTGATAGCACCACCACCTTCCAGGTCATCCATTTGTAGTCTTTCCTCTAAACGGAAGGAGTCTTTGTAACTGTAAGTCAATGCCAGGTTGGAACGGTTGTCGATAACTTCATATCCGCCATAACTGTTGTGCATTTCCAAAGGAGCGAACAACTTATTTTTCAGTATATGATTCCAATCCATTCCAAACAGCTTTTCATTGAGCACACTTACAACCAGGTACATGAAACTGTTATATTGCCATTTGGTCCTTAGAGGGGCAGATGCTTCAAGGTTGCTGATTCTTTTGAAATACTCTTCATGGCTATAGTTCGTATTAAAAGTCCATGCCCAGTCATGGCCGGGGATGCCTGTTCTGTGTGTCAAAAGATCTTCTACGGTTACATGCTTTGTTAGGTAATCACTGGATAATTTAAACTTAGGTAAATATTGATGCGCTGGGCTATCTAATGAAATTCTGCCTTCATCTGTTGCGATGCCTGTAAGCGCCGCTGCAAATGTTTTTGAGCAGGAAGCGATAGGGAAGATGGTTTGAGGCGTAATTGGCAGTTGTTGTTCAAAGTCTCTGTACCCATAACCTTTCGAAAAAAAGGACACTATCTTTTCCAACGATCCCTATGGCAACGTCCATCACATGCCAGTCCTGCATTGTCCTTAGGGTAAAGCTATCTAGCTTTTCAATGGCCACAGGCGACAGTTGGGCAACAACAATAGAATACTCGATAAGACCAAATAAAAGCAGCTTTATTTTATTGTGCATATCCGGTATATGATAGAAAACTGGTCGTTTCCTTGTGTTGCGAAAGTCTACTGCTTGTTAAATGCAAGGATTTTATTGCTGGTTTTGATGTTTAATTTTTCTCCGGCCTCAAAACTATATTGTTGGGCATTCCTGATATTGTCTACAAATAAACCACCCCAGGATGTTTCACCAACCTTTGTCATATTCAAATTAGGTATGGACAGCCTTTGGTTGGGTCCTGTCGTATAAGCATTTGTTCCAATGTCGTTTGAGGGCGTTTTCCCCGTAAATGATCCTGTTGTTGGACTGTTGGAAATAAAAGTAAGAATGACATCTCCTTGAACTGTTGAGGGCTTGGTTGTGACAGCACTGGTTGAATTGTCTTTCACAAGAACCATTTTCCAGGTGCCGTCTAAGGATTTAGGCTCAGATTTATGATCGCAATCCGCTGAAAACTTTGTGCATGAAAAGAACACGAATCCAATTAAACCCATCAGGAGAAAAGAGCTTTTCATACCCGGAAATTTATATAAGGACAGCTGAAGCGAACAAAATGTTGCATTCCCGCATCCCTGCTACTTTCCTCTCGGCTTCAACTCTTCAATCCTGATCCCAGCGGGCAACCCCTGGGGAAAGCGGGCATATTTCTTCAGCTTTTGCCAGCTATATCGCGGATGATCATAAAAGTTGATCCGGTTTGCTTCTGCATTTGTCGCTGCAATGCCCGTTGCTAAAGCAGCAGGGAAAGTAAATGCAGCAAAAGCCCCGTTTGCAAACGTACCAATACAGGCTAGGGTAGTCCAAAGCGCATAAGAAGAAGTTTGCGTATTATATAAAATGATTCTTGCCGTCTTTACACTGGACGAAACAATGCATTGAACCTGTTCGCTACACATAATGTACAATGAATCGTTGCTCACCGCTATAAACTCGCCTGAAATCGGTTGCTGACCATCTTCTAACACAGCGGAGATCCATCCGCCGTAAGCATCGTTTTCGATACCTGTTCGACTGGGTACCGATCCCCTTGGCGCATTCACGGTACGGCAACTGCAGATCAGCGTAAGAATGATGATGATCAGGATGATGATGACCAGTATGAAATTATTTTTGAACATAACGGCTATTCCAAAATGTTTTTTCCATGGTGGGTTCAATCTTCTTATACGGTCGTGCTGCTCTTTTTAGATACAGCGAGGGTTTGTTTACCATAAGATGAAGCTTCCGGAAATTCTGCTCGTTCATCCACTCCGTTCGAATCCATTCAAGGTAATACCCCCTTGAGTCAAGGAATAATTCAGCATTGTTATACGGTAATTGATATTTTATTTTGTAGGAGTCTCCGGGATAGGTCACCAGGTATTCCTGCTCACGGGTAAGCTTTCCCAATGGATTCGATTCCATTCCCTTAATGGTCTCAACAGCATAGGGTTGTATCACAGTAGGAGACACTTTCCCTGAAATGGTTGCCAATCCAAGATAGTCAATCCTCCATAGCCCCTTATTGAGCCTTAATTTTAAGTCTACCCTTCCTAGGTGTTTGCTGGCAAGTGGTACAATATTGAAGTCTGTTGCAATTGGCCCGGTCTCATGTAACTTCCCTTCTGGTTGCCAGTTGCCGTTCTCATCCTTGGCGAAAACTTCAATTCCTCCCAGCAAATCAAAAACAGTTTCCCTGCGTGCTATCTTGCCCCTTTCCATTTCCGCCAACCAGTATGCTGCCGAATTGCCCATATAGGCAAGCCCTTGATACATCAGGAATGTGGTCAGAAGTGTTTGCCGCTTGCCAATAACCAGTCCCAATTCCTGCGCCTGCTCAGTGTTAAACGATACAATGATTTCTTCTTTGGAATTTAGATTATCCGCATCAGCCATGGAATAATATTCATCACCATCCACCGACTGGATCTTATTCATACAATCGCCGCTATCGCTTTTGCAACTGGTAGGCTGGTAAACATTGTTACACTTGTAAAATGAGCCATCAGCACTAACAAAAACCCGTTCAGTGCCCTGCTTTTCAAACGCTAGTATATGGGCAAACCTGATAGAATGCGTTTCCAGTGCTTCATTGGTCACAACTAATGCAAAGTCCTTTTTGTAGCGCGCCGAATAAAGCATGTCAATATCATTCTTTTCCAGAGAAGGGGATATGCTGGTTGAAAAACCTTCAGCCTGTAAAGCAAGTGTATCTCCATTATCCGCATAAAAAGTAGGGCAGGAGCCAAAGCATGCCTTGGGATTGGCAATGCAGAAAATAGTAAATCCAGCTGTAATACCCGTTACAATACCCAATCCGCCAGCAATGGAAGGACCAGGATCATTCGTTTCCAGTAATGCAACTTCCGTAAGTGGAATAGTGAATGGTTCGTCCTTTGTTCTCTTTTCGCCTCCGCGAGTTTCCATAACATTACGGTTAATATCAAGCAGGGAACCATATCCTGCCATTACATACCTGGCCGAATCATAAACCCAGTGATGGAGAATGTACACTTTCCCATCTTTCATATGGGTCTTCACAAACTTTTGTGTAGGACTGATCGACGATATTTCCTGGACAGCCTTGATCTCTCTCTTTACCGGCACTGTTTTACATGCTGGTAAAAACGATAAAAGACAATTGAAAAGAATAAAATTCAACTTGACGCACAGAAGTACATTACGAAAAGCTCTGATACTTTTCATACAATCCATATTGATTCAGGCATTTTTGAAAAAAGGCTTTGGTGCTTAGCATTTCAGCGCAGGTACTATGCGCAGAGTTAGGAGGATTTAAATAGGAACTATGATAACTAAAGTTAATAATCTTATGGAAATATTCCAATTAAAAGCACCAACTAACAGAAATGTATAATTGAAAAAGGAAGATTGCAATATTCAAATTAATTTGCCTACTTCATTGTTATCTTGATCCGACATGGAAATGAAATGTCTGTCAAAAGAAATGTCTGTCAAATTAGAATTGGCACCTGCTCGCTATCCACTATCACCACTCTCTTTGAATTGACAATAAATACCTGTTTATCTCTAAAGCCCTTTACCCCCTAAAACTACCACAACCCTTTTTTCCCTCCAATCCTTATGGCCGGTTTGGCACAAAATGGCAGGAAATGACCGCTTTTGTCCCCTCCGGCAGCATGCATCCTTCGTTGCTTCAGTATACTTTAAGTATACCATAAGTATACCTAAAGTATACCTAGAGTATTCCAACCGTGTCCCTGGAGTATAGTTGAAGCATACTTACAGCATACCTGAAGCACGAAACAGATTTTGACCCCTCCCTTAACTCCAAACCCTAAACTTCAACCCTCAAATCTTTAAATTCCAAAATCCCAAATCCCCTCTGCCATCTCTCATCCATCATCTACCAACTATCATCTCTCATCTACCATATTTTCTCCCCCAATTGTCATTCCACTCATTTACCTTATAGTAATGTTATAGGAAACTTACAGTAAAGTTATAGTAAACTTATAGTAGAGTTATAGTAAACATTAGCCGTACATGCTAACTACCTCCTCCTCGACCACTCCTATACTACTCCGGATCAACCCCGTACCTACCATATACCTACACCCTACGATCCCCTTATCCAACCCACCCAACTCCAACCCCAAAATCTCAAAATCCCAAAAAACCCCTAATTCCTCCCCATCCCATATTCAAACTCCATTATTTTTCAATTTTATCTTACCTTTGCCCTCTTAATTTAGGTATATTGGCATTTTCGGCGGCGCGATTATCTCTTATTTTATTGATACTCAACATTGTTGCACTATAACAGGTGCATTTTGTGCTGCCCGGAGGTTTCCGGGGGATAATTCTATTATTATGTCCAATCTGCCCGTATCTAATTAAGAATACAGAAAATTTTTAAAAATAGAAATCAAAGTATGGCTCTAAGAAAAGACAATCGTCCGAAGGCGACCTTCTCCAAAATTACCATCGGACTGGCTTCACCTGACAGCATCCTTGAAAAGAGCTTCGGTGAGGTTTTAAAGCCTGAAACCATCAACTACCGTACGTACAAGCCTGAAAGAGACGGCTTGTTCTGCGAGAGGATCTTTGGCCCGGTTAAGGATTACGAATGCGCCTGCGGTAAGTACAAACGCATCCGTTACAAAGGGATCGTTTGCGACCGCTGCGGTGTAGAAGTAACTGAAAAGAAAGTGCGTCGTGAGAGAATGGGTCATATCAAACTGGTTGTGCCCGTAGTGCACATCTGGTATTTCAAAAGCCTGCCCAACAAAATCGGTTACCTGCTGGGTGTGAGCTCCAAAAAGCTGGAAAGCATTGTTTATTACGAACGCTTCGTGGTAATCCAGTCTGGTATCCGTGCCGATAAAGGCCAGAATCTGGGCGACTTACTGACAGAAGAGGAATACCTGGACATCCTGGATTCACTTCCAAAGGATAACCAGATGCTTCCTGACGAAGATCCAAACAAATTCATCGCTAAGATGGGTGCTGAAGCCGTGCACGACATGCTGGGCCGCATCGACCTGGATCAGTTGTCATTCGACCTGCGCAATGCTGCCGCTACTGAAACTTCCCAGCAACGTAAAGCAGATGCCTTGAAACGTCTGTCTGTTGTTGAATCTTTCCGTGATGCCAATACCCGTATCACCAACCGCCCTGAGTGGATGGTAATGCAGTATATCCCGGTTATTCCACCGGAATTGCGTCCGTTGGTTCCTCTGGATGGTGGCCGTTTCGCGTCTTCTGACTTGAACGACCTGTACCGCCGTGTGATCATCCGCAACAACCGTTTGAAACGCTTATTGGAGATCAAAGCTCCTGAGGTGATCCTGCGCAACGAAAAGCGTATGCTCCAGGAAGCCGTTGACTCCCTGTTCGATAACAGCCGTAAATCCAACGCCGTTAAGGCTGAAGGTGGCCGCGCCCTGAAATCCCTTTCCGATGTTCTGAAAGGTAAGCAAGGTCGTTTCCGTCAAAACCTGTTGGGTAAACGTGTTGACTACTCTGGCCGTTCCGTTATCGTAGTAGGCCCTGAGCTGAAAATGCACGAGTGCGGTCTGCCTAAAGATATGGCTGCCGAGCTGTTCAAGCCATTTATTATTCGCAAACTCATCGAAAGAGGTATCGTTAAAACAGTAAAATCTGCCCGTAAGCTGGTAGATAAAAAAGAAGCTGTTGTTTGGGATATCCTCGAAAATATCCTGAAAGGTCACCCTGTAATGTTAAACCGTGCCCCAACACTGCACCGTTTATCAATCCAGGCCTTCCAGCCTAAACTGGTAGAAGGTAAAGCCATTCAGCTGCATCCATTGGTTACTACGGCCTTCAACGCCGACTTTGACGGTGACCAGATGGCGGTGCACGTGCCTCTGAGCAATGCTGCCGTTCTGGAAGCCCAATTGCTGATGCTGGCTTCTCACAACATCCTGAACCCTCAGAATGGTACGCCAATCACCCTGCCTTCTCAGGACATGGTATTGGGTCTGTACTACATTTCAAAAGGTAGAAAGTCTACCGAAACTGAAAAGGTAAGAGGTGAAGGAAAAGCTTTCTACAGCGAAGAGGAAGTAATTATTGCCTACAACGAAGGTCGTATCGACCTGCATGCGCACATCAAGGTGAAAGCCAATATCCGCACAGCTGAAGGCGAATTAGTGCATAAACTGATCGATACTACAGTTGGTCGCGTGCTGTTCAACCAGCACGTTCCTAAAGAGGTTGGTTTCATCAATGCCCTGCTCACTAAGAAAAACCTTCGTGAGATCATTGGTGACATCATCCGCATTACCAACGTTCCTAAAACTGCCAAGTTCTTGGATGATATCAAACAACTTGGTTTCCGTATGGCCTTCGCTGGTGGCCTGTCGTTCTCTATCAATGACTTGATCATCCCTGATATCAAGAACGAACTGCTGGAAAATGCGAAGATGGAAGTTGAGGAAGTGTGGGAAAACTATAACATGGGTCTGATTACCAACAACGAGCGTTACAACCAGATCGTTGACATTTGGAGCCGTGTGGATACCCGCATCACTGAAACGTTGATCCGCGAACTGGCTTCTGATAAGCAAGGTTTCAACTCAGTATATATGATGCTTGACTCTGGAGCCCGTGGTTCCAAACAGCAGATCAAGCAGTTGGCTGGTATGAGAGGTCTGATGGCCAAACCAAGAAAATCTGGATCTACTGGCTCTGAGATCATCGAAAACCCGATCCTTTCCAACTTTAAAGGTGGTCTGAACGTATTGGACTACTTTATCTCTACCCACGGTGCTCGTAAAGGTCTTGCCGATACGGCCCTGAAAACAGCCGATGCCGGTTACTTGACCCGTCGTCTGGTGGACGTAGCTCAGGATGTGGTGATCACAGAAGAAGATTGTGGAACACTTCGTGGTATCGCAACTTCAGCCTTAAAAGATAATGAAGATATTATCGAGCCGCTGTCCGACCGTATCGAAGGCCGTACATCAGTTCACGATGTTTATAATCCGCTTACAGAAGAACTGATCATTGCTGCAGGTGAAGAAATTACTCCTGAGGTTGCTGAAAAGATCGAAGAAGTAGGTATAGAAACCGTTGAGATCCGTTCTGTACTGGCCTGTGAAAGCAAACGCGGTACTTGTGTGAAGTGTTATGGTAAAAACCTGGCAACAGGCTACCTGGCACAAAGAGGTGATGCTGTAGGTATTATCGCCGCTCAGTCCATCGGTGAGCCTGGTACCCAGTTAACCCTGCGTACCTTCCACGTGGGTGGTGTGGCCGGTTCTGCTGCAGTAGAATCTACATTAACTGCCAAATTCGACGGTACAATCCAGTTCGACGGTGTTCGTTCTGTAACTACTTTAAATAACGAAGGCGATAAAGTTCAGGTAGTAATTGGCCGTACCGGTGAGGTTCGGATCATGGATACCAAGAACGACCGTCTGTTGATCACCAACAACGTACCTTACGGTGCTACACTGCAGGTGAAAGATGGTCAGCAGATCAAGAAGGGTGATGTGATATGTACTTGGGATCCATTCAACAACGTAATCGTTGCTGAGATCGATGGTACACTGAAATTCGAGAATGTTATTGAAGGTGTTACATACCGCGAAGAGGCTGACGAACAAACTGGTCACCGCGAGAAAGTGGTTATTGAAACCCGTGATAAAACGAAAATTCCTTCAATGGTAGTGGAAGGCAAAGAACGCAAATCTTACAACTTACCAACCGGTAGCCATATCGTGGTAGAAGAAAGTGATAGCGTGAAAGCCGGCCAGGTAATCGTGAAGATTCCTCGCGTATTAGGTAAATTGAGAGATATCACCGGTGGTCTGCCACGTGTAACCGAGTTGTTTGAAGCTCGTAACCCAAGCAATCCTGCTATTGTATCTGAAATCGATGGTGTGGTAAGTATGGGTGCTGTGAAACGTGGTAACCGCGAGATCATCATTGAAGCAAAAGATGGTGTGACCAAGAAATACCTGGTACCTCTGACTCGTCAGATCCTCGCACAGGATGGTGACTTTACCAAAGCTGGTTCTCCACTTTCTGATGGTCAGGTTTCTCCTCAGGATATCCTGTCAATTCAAGGACCTTTCGCCGTTCAGCAATATGTGGTGAATGAGATCCAGGAAGTTTACCGTTTACAAGGTGTGCGTATCAACGACAAACACATCGAAGTAATCGTACGTCAAATGATGCGTAAAGTATCAATCGTTGATCCGGGTGATACTAAGTTCCTGGAAGAAGACCTGGTTGACAAGTTCGAATTCGTTGAAGAGAACGACTGGATATTTGATAAGAAAGTGGTAACTGAACCTGGTGAGTCCACAAGACTGAGAGCTGGTCAGATTGTAAGCCTGCGTGAAGTACGTGAAGAGAATTCAATCCTCCGTCGTTCTGACAGGAAGTTGGTAGAATTCCGTGATGCACATCCTGCTACTTCTTCTCCAACATTGCTTGGTATCACCAAAGCTTCGTTGGGTACGCAAAGCTGGATCTCTGCGGCTTCGTTCCAGGAAACAACCAAAGTGTTGTCTTCTGCAGCCATCCAGGGTAAGACTGATGACATGCTCGGCTTGAAGGAAAACGTGATCACTGGTCACCCAATTCCTGCAGGTACTGGTCTCCGTGAGTTTGAAAGCATTATCGTAGGAAGCAAAGAAGAATACGAACTGTTGCAAACTACTCGCGAAGCCATGAACTTTGATGAAGAAGAGTAATCACAGATTTATCGAATCTCTTTAAGATAAATAATAGTTAAGAACCCCGCACCTGCGGGGTTCTTTTTTATGATAAACCATCCTCACCATTCACTATTCACCACTCATCTATATCCTCACACCTCTCTATCCCTTCTTCCCGTCACAGCAGCCCAAATAATCAATGCCAATACTGCACCACCAGTGGCAATCAAAATGCTATATAGGTTAAAGCCGTCCACACGTCCCCATCCCAACATGGTCGCAATCCAACCTCCGAGAACAGCGCCTATAATACCAATGAACATCGTTACAAAACAGCCCTGTGGGTCCCTGCCCGGCCTTAGGGCCTTGGCAATTGCTCCCGCAACAAGTCCTAATAAAATCCATGATAAAATCCCCATATCTCTACTTTATGCACTAATAATCAAAACATATACCGCTAAGGAAAGTCCCAGCTCATGGGTTATTTTCAACCAGCAAGGCAACCCCAAACTCCAAACGCCAGCCTACCACTTTTTCCCTGTTAATGTTTAATAAAAAGCCACTAACTCATTGGTTTAATAGGCATTTGCCCTTTATTTTGCACAAAATCATTACATGAATCGCGGATTACTTGTCTCTAACATTATTCTTTTTATTCTGGTTGGTGTTTTATTCTTTCTCCACCTTTCTTCTGGGAAAAATCCTGGACCAAAAGCTGCTGTAAATAAAGAAGCAGATCCTGTAAAAGAATTCAAGATTGCTTACTTCGAAATGGATTCTCTGGAAAACTCGTTTTCCATGGTAAAAGACGTAAAAGCCGAACTGGGAAAGAAAGAAGATGCTATTAATAGCGAACTTGCTCGTCTGGAAAAAACTGTCCGCGACAAAGGGAACATGTATCAAAGCCAGGCTGCAACCATGAATCAGGTGCAGTCCGAAATGGCAACAAGAGATATGATGCAGCTTCAACAAAGTTTTCAAAGTAGGAAGCAAGCTTTGGATCAGGAATATCAAGACTTTTATATGCGCAAAATGCGTGATGTGAAAACTAAAATCGAAGACTACCTGAAAGATTACAACCAAACAAAAGGCTACTCATATATATTTGCTTACGAACCTGGATTGTTCTACTATCGTGATACCGTATACAACATCACAAATGATCTGATCAAAGGACTGAACAATACTTATACAAAAAAGTAATAAATAACGCTATTATCAATAAAAAAGGGTGTCTCTAAAGTCCGAGACACCCTTTTTTATTCGGTTAGGTGATGGAATCAGTTTTCATTTATGCGATGCTTAGCGCCTTCATTTTACTTTTGATACATCCTATTTTTTATTGATGGTAATAGCTCTAATTAGGGTCAAACAGGCTTTATGGATTGATCTTACCTTTTCAATTCAATAACGATGGGCTTAAAATACCAGAGTATCCCCTTATTTCGTCATTTGTAATTCGGATTATTCATCATTTGATTTATCTTGACGCCCAAATTAACCACCAATGCAAGAAATCTTATCGCCTAAAGAAGCGATCCACGAGGACAAAGCTTTTAAAAGATCACTAGGCCTGCTCGATGCTACCATGATTGTTGCTGGATCAATGATCGGTTCCGGTATTTTTATTGTAAGCGCTGATATGCTGAAAGACCTTGGATCTGCAGGTTGGTTAATTGCAGCATGGCTCATTACTGGCTTTATGACGCTGACTGCAGCTTTAAGCTATGGTGAGTTAAGTGCTATGTTCCCTAAGGCTGGCGGGCAATATGTTTATTTGAAAGAGGCATACAACCCTTTAATGGGCTTCCTTTATGGATGGAGTTTCTTTGCAGTGATCCAGACAGGTACGATTGCCGCAGTAGGAGTTGCTTTTGCCAAGTTCGCTGCTTATATTTTTCCCGCACTCAGTGATAAAAACTACATCATTGGTGGTGCAGAAGGCTTCCATGTTTCTGCGGCGCAAATGGTATCAATACTTTTAATTGTCCTCCTTACTTATATAAACACGAGAGGTGTTAAGGAAGGCAAGATTATTCAAACAACCTTTACATTAGCCAAGTTAATTGCTCTCTTTGGATTGATCCTGTTTGGTCTTTTGTTCGCATCAAAGGCGGGCGTTTGGGATGCCAACTGGACAGATGCATGGAATTTGAAGCAACATTCATCAAGAATCAACGGTTGGACAGGCTCAGATACTTGGGTCTCCTTAGCTGGACTTGCTACAGCCGGTGCAATGGCTTCTGCAATGGTAGGCTCAATATTCAGCTCTGATGCTTGGAACAATGTGACTTTTATTGCAGGAGAGATTAAGAACCCCCAACGCAATATTGGCCTGAGCCTGTTCATGGGAACATTGATCGTGACTATTATCTATGTGGCTACCAACCTGATGTTCCTGGCTGTATTGCCTATCAATGAATTGGCTTTTGCTAAAGACAACCGTATTGCCCTATCTGCCTCGCAAGAGATTTTTGGTGCTGCTGGTACTTCTATACTGGCCATCATGATCATGATCTCTACCTTTGGTTGCAATAATGGTTTGATTCTGGCAGGGGCAAGGGTCTACTATACCATGGCGCAGGATGGGTTATTCTTTAAACAAACCGGTAGGCTCAATAAGAATGCTGTACCTGAAGTTGCCTTGTGGATCCAGTGTGTAGTGGCTAGCATTCTATGCTTAAGCGGCAAGTACGGCGACTTGCTTGACTATGTTTCCTTCGTAGTGGTTATCTTTTATATCCTTACTATTGCTGGAATTTTTATTTTGCGCAAAAAGCGTCCGGATGCTGAACGGCCTTATAAAGCCTTTGGTTACCCTGTGCTGCCCATCTTATACATAGTTATAGCTTTAGCCTTTTGTTTAGCGTTATTAATTTATAAACCAGGCTTTACCTGGCCAGGATTGATCATTGTTTTGATCGGAATTCCAATATATTTTGTTGCTTTGGCCCGTAAAAAGTAAAAGTTCAGGAACTCACTGGTTCTCGAATCGGATGTTTATTCAATTCATAAACCCGTAAACTCTTGAACCCGTGAGCTTGTAAACTTGTGAACTCAAACAGCATGGATTTCAAAGACTTATTCCAAAAGTTTAATACACTTAAGGTTGGCATCATAGGCGACGTAATGTTGGATTCTTATATATGGGGCAATGTGGATCGGATTTCTCCTGAAGCTCCTGTTCCTATTGTTTCCCTGCACCATAAGGAGCAGCGCATTGGTGGAGCTGGTAATGTGGCATTGAATGTTCAATCTCTGGGTGCAAAGGCCTTTGTGCTTTCTGTTACCGGCGATGATGAAGAAAGCAGACAATTATATCAACTGTTTGCTAAAAATAATATTGATATTTCCTATTCTGTTTCCAGTTCAAGCCGCATCACTACCAACAAAACACGGGTGATTAGCCGTAATCAGCACATGATGCGACTGGACGCAGAAAATACACATGATTTAAGTACTGAAGAAGAAAGCCGCCTGCTTGACTTGTTTGAGAAGTTCGTGCGGGAGGAAAAGCCTGACATTGTAATTCTGGAGGATTATAACAAAGGAGTTCTGACTCAGGCTGTCATACAAAGCGTGATTTCTATATGCAGGGAGGCTGGTATTATTACTGCCGTTGACCCGAAGCGGAAAAACTTCTTTGAATACAGGCATGTTACCATCTTTAAACCAAATTTAAAAGAAGTTAAAGATGCACTGAACCTGCTGTCTGGCGAGGTGAATTTGCAAGCTTTAGAAAGTATCCACTTAGAACTCAATAATTTGCTGAAGCACCAGGTATCCTTCATCACACTTTCTGAAAAGGGAGTGTTTTATCATAATAAGGAGAAGTCTAGTCTGATTCCTTCCCATCTGCGCAATATTTCTGATGTTTCCGGTGCTGGTGATACAGTGATTGCTACCGCCTCAGTTGTATATGCTGCAACTAAAAATGTTCAATTAATGGCTGAAATTGCCAATATTGCGGGTGGCTTGGTTTGTGAAGAGGTAGGAACCGTGGCCATCAGGAAAGATAAATTGTTACACGAGTGTGAACTCTTGCTGGAGAGTTTGGAGTTATCGTAATTGCGTACTTAACTTCGCACCTCGCAATTAAAGAAAATTATGATGCACAAATATGCTGTTATAGTAGCTGGAGGTTCAGGATCCAGGATGGGAAGCGCTACACCTAAGCAGTTTCTGATGCTCAACGATAAACCACTTCTTTACTATACGGTTAAAACATTCCTGGAAGCCTTTGACGACCTCCAAATAATACTGGTTCTTCCGGAACAATATACTGACCTGGGACGTGAGATTATAGACGCTTACTTTGATTATTCCCGTATACAGATCACTGCAGGCGGTGAAACCCGTTTTCACTCTGTAAAGAATGGTTTGCAACTGGTAAGGCAGGATTCTATTGTATTTGTGCATGATGCAGTTCGTTGCCTGATCTCTACGAATTTGATCCATCGTTGTTATCAGAATACCCTCCATAGTGGTAGTGCAGTTCCTGTCGTGCGTTGCAAAGACAGCGTAAGATTATTGAACGAGGAAGGAAATGACAATGAAGTGCTGGATAGAAGTAAAATAGTACTGGTACAAACACCCCAAACCTTCCACAGCCGTATTTTATTGCCCGCCTTTGAAATTGACTACAAAGAACGTTTTACCGATGAGGCCACAGTAGTAGAAACCTTTGGATTAAAAGTTTCTCTCGTAGAAGGTGAAGAAAACAACATTAAAATCACCCGCCCCGTCGATCTCTTATTCGCTGAAAGCTTATTAAATCATTCGGAATATAAGTTGATAAATCAGTAGTAATGGAAGGAAGAGTAAAAGACTTCTTTTCAAAGCTATTCTTTTGTATAAAAGTTTCAGGTTCAATTGAAACTCTTTTTACTCTGATTTTGAATTCCAAAAGGTTCAGCAAGTTTTGTAATAGTGAAATACAACACTTTCAAGGCACATCAGAATCGCCGAATAGATATTTATTCAATCATAATGGGAAAAGAAGAAACATCTTCCTGAGAACTTTTTCAGGGGATATTGGAATATTTTATGAAGTTTTTTGGCGAAGGGTTTATCATGTACCACATTTGGATTGGAAAGATTTTAAATGCATAGTCGATGTAGGTGCTAATGTTGGAATGACGGCTTTATTTTTTGGGACGCTCTCACCCAAAGCTCAAATTATTGCAATTGAGCCAGATCCTGATAACTTCGACCTTTTATTGAGGAATACTGAAAACGATTCACATATTAGCAGATTGACTGTTGTTCATGCTGCTGTAGCCGAAACAGATGGGTTTCTTTCTTTTGAAAAAGCTCGATTGGCTTATAACACTAGAGTAATTGATGATTATAATGGCTCCCGAGTAAAATCTTTATCTTTAAATACACTAATAAGGAACCATTGTTTTGAAAAAGTAGATTTGGTTAAAATTGATATTGAAGGATTTGAACACCGGTTATTTGAAGGAAACACGGAATGGCTTGATCTGGTTCAAAACTTAATCATCGAAATACATTCCCAGGAGAATTTTAGTGCTTTTTCTCATTTGGTAACGAATTCTGGCTTTTCTATCAGGAAGTTAAGTAGAGATACTGAGGTTGAAGGTATTTATTGGGCATCAAGAGACTTTTCTTTAAGTAATTTGATTGGCCACGGTAATTGATTCCAGCGATAAAAAAAGTATTTTTGTTGTTCTGCACCAAAATTTTTATAAAAATGTGCAATCCCAGCAATGTCAGAGCCTTCAAAATCCAATAATAATGAGTTACCTGAAAATTCTTTAATAAGTTGATCTAGAAGAAAGTGATTTGCTTGTTTACTCCTTCCATTATTTATAGTGACTGATAAAAGAAAATAAATTCTCTTATTGTCTTTAGGACAAACAGATATGGCTAATATCTCCTTTTTTTCATCAAATACTTCACGGATTATAAGCTGATCTCTTTTCTGTAATTCTTTAAGAATGATATTGAGATTTTTATAATCGTTTGCACTAACATGAGAGATTCTGCTGCCATATTCTAATTGAAATAAAGTAACTGCATTCTGATAATTACTTGATGACTGATAGCGGAGTTTATGTCTATTAGATCTCTTAAGGTTCTTTAATAAATCACTTTTGTAGTTCTGACGAATAGAAGAATAATTCTGGTTTAAATTTAATACATAGTTTGTTTTTTGTAATCCTATTGGGGGATTATGAAAATTAAAGAAGTACTCACCAAAAACGTAATTTCTTTGCATAAGATCTAATGATTTTAAGTGCAGCGTTTTGGTAATTCTATTTCCGAATATTCCTAGTTGTTGTGTGAATGCTGGTGGATAGACATACTTTATCCCCCACTTCTTCCTCCAAGGTAAAGGCATGACAGCTTCGTAATTATTCAATACTAAAGCATCCCAGGCTGTGCACATGGCATCTAGGTAGTAGGTGTAGGCATAGATCAATCCGTTTTCTGCAGTATCTATACAGCGGTTCCATGCTTCTTCATCTATGTCTTTCCGTTGCAGGTATTGAATATTGTTCATGGATGATTCGTGTTTCAAAAGTCAATTTCTCTTTTCAGTTTGTTGATCAGTAGCTTGTTCAGCTCGATTGTAAAGGATATCTTTTTAAGAAAACGATCTTCCGTGAGATATGTTTTAATGTAATCGCTATAAACATCACTATAAAGAAGTGGGATGAATACATTTACATTCCCATTCAATAAAGGGAGATGAATGCCTGCGTCGAAAAGAAAACGATCTGCTTCTGAGTCTGATTCCCATGCTTCTGAATAAGTACCAATATCCGCAAATAAATTAATCGGAATCTTGAGTATCGAAAGTGGATTGAACTTTGAAGGAACCGTGGATGATAAATTAACTGCCATTAGCCAATTGTCACTAACACCTACTTCATTGGCGAGTAAATTGGTGCGTACTTTAAATCCGCCATCCCGCATGGCGATCTGCTGGCTGGCTAAACCTTCAAATTCATTGCGGCCGATAAAGTAATTGCTGTAAGTATAATCTTCATAACCGTCTGGTCCCGTCATTTGCAGGTGGTAGCGTTGGTTGGCAAACGTCTTTGAGTTGGTTTTGCTTCCGGTAAAAAAAAGCTTGCCTGCAAAAAAGCGAAGCTGCATTCCTCCTTCTTTAGGGTAATTGAAAAAGTAATTGGCTGTAACTGTGGGCCGCACGAAATCTTTAGCCTGTTCAATACGTAAACTGATATCAAATGGATATAACTCCCGCATGTTTTCATAGCGCAACTGGAGCTGATTTAAATAACGGCTCTCTTTAGAAACGCTAATATTTTTCAGAAGGCTTGTATCTGAATTATTGATAACAGTGTCTGTGCTGTAATTAAATTTATCTTCACCGATGAAGAATGTTTTCCATTGAATTGTTTTACGTACAGTACTCAATGGATCCTTTTCTTTAAAAGTAAGTTGTACGCCAGGAGCAAGTTTGCGGAAATGTTCATAGAATGCCTTTCCTTCCGAGTTTTCATCCTTATCCATTGCAAAGGTTGAGCCACTTACAAAGAACTCAGTGTGGCGTATGGCTTTCCTTGAATAAATAGAATAACTCATTCTACCAATGCCAGCGAACTGTTTGCTGCCGGTTGCGTATAATGGTACTGCAACAAACTGAAAAGGAGAGGGGGGCAATTTATAGTTGGTAATGATTCCGCCGACCATTGCTTTGTCATAGCTGTTGAAGCCAAAAGCCGGGGCAATAGTTAAGAGCTGTTGTGAAGGGGATTTGATATACTTTTTATAAGTACCTGGTACAAAAGGTGTGGCAATACGCCAACCTTTAAGTGGAGGGTGAAGTATACCTGTTTTGTGTAGTAAACCAAATATGCTATCTGTGTCGTTACCTAGCGCTTTGGAAAAGTGCTGTTTGAAATCATCCTCCTGTGGATGTCTGAAACGCCATTGTTGGAAATATTGCTGCATCAACTCTTTGAACTTATCCTTATCCAGTTTCTCTTCAATTAATTCGAACCAAACAGCTGTTTTATGATAAGCTGATAAAGCATAATTTAAATGGGAGAACTCCTCTGATGGGGTTGCAATTGGTTGGTCTGTTTTCTGAGCGGCCTTTGTTCTGAGTAAAAACTCTTCAACATGCAATTGTGGCCCATATTTCCGCTCCATGTATTTATACTCATAAAATGAATTGGTTCCTTCATCCATCCAGGGACTTTTGCGTTCATTACTTGCCAGCATTCCATAAAACCAGTTGTGTCCAATTTCGTGGGCCAATACATTATCCAGTAATTTCTCTGATGGCATGGGAGAGATTAAAGTAATGGTTGGATATTCCATGCCACCAGCAAAACTGCTAGGAGGGCCTTGAACGGCACTCACTACATCATATGGGTATTCGCCAACTTCTTCTGAGTAAAACCTGACTGCATCTTTGCAATATTGTACACTATTCTTCCACAACTTTTCGGACCCCGGTATGTAATAAGTATATACTTCTATGACTTTTCCTGAGGAAAGCTTGCAGGTATCATTGTTTACTATAAAGTCTTTATCCGCAAACCATGCAAAATCATGAATGCTGTCCTGAACATAGTGGAGTGTTTTGGTTTCAGGTGGTAACTGGGATCCAGTAATGTTTTGATGAGGATTTGGCTTTTTGTGCTTGGATGGGTGAGATGTGTTAGGGCTTTGCTTTTTGTTCTTTGATGCCTGGCTTTCAACATTTGTTACTGGAACTTTTTTCTTTGTATTCTGTTCTAAACTTTCATTATTCTTTCCTGTCAATTTCCTATTCTTTATCCATTCCTTCTCTTCTGCATTTTGCAATACACCTGTCGCTGCAACTACATAGTTTTTAGGAATGGTAACACGCACATCATATTTTCCAAACTCACTGTAAAACTCACCTTGATCTAAATAAGCCATGGGATGCCAGCCTTTGGTATCATACACTGCGGGCTTTGGATACCATTGTGTAGCCTGGTAGGATTGCTTTTCATGGCCGCTTCGTGAAAAGTTGAAAGGCAGTTTAACATGAAAAGGAGTAGTGATGTTTATGGTTTGCTGCGGCAGCAGTGGAGCTGGTAATACTAGTTTTATTATATCAATATGCTGTGGGTGATCTACGGTTTGGGCAGCCATACCGTTTACTTTGAAGTCAAGGCGGTTGATATACCCGCGATCTTTATTTGAAGAAAAGTAGAAACTGGTTTCTCCATTTTTGAGTTCCTGGTCGGTGAAAGCTGTCTTGTCATTCTTGTATGCATTAGGCCAAAGATGGAACCATATATAGAGTAATGTATCTGGTGAGTTGTTTGTATACGTAATTTTTTCAAAGCCATCAAGCGTATGCTCTTTGTCATTAAGTGAAACATCAATTGAATAATCCACTCGCTGTTGCCAGTAGGCGGAAGTCTGGGAATGGGCAGTTAACAATATGCAAAGGGCAAGTATTGAAAGAAGTAATTTATTCATCGATAAATGAATTGTACTTTATAGTTAATGGTTGTAACAGTAGTTATTTTCCTTTTCCTAAAAAGATAATGCGCAATGTATGCAGCATGATCTTGAAGTCTAGTAATAACGAAATATTCTCAAGATACAACAAGTCAAAGCGACTGCGCTGGATCATTTCCTGTACATTTTCGGCATAACCAAATTGAACCATACCCCATGATGTCAGGCCGGGTTTTACTTTCAGCAAGTATTTATAATACGGGAATTGTAAAGTAATCTGGTCGATGAAAAACTTTCGTTCGGGGCGTGGTCCTACCAGGCTCATGTCGCCACGCAGAACGTTCCATAATTGGGGTAATTCATCCAGCCGCCATTTGCGCATAATTCTGCCCCATGGCGTGATCCTTGGGTCCAAATCAGAAGAAAGTGCAGGGCCATCCTTTTCTGCATCTACATGCATAGAACGGAATTTATACATGCAGAAAGGAATGCCTTTATATCCAATTCTTTCCTGGCGTAAGATAATGGGACCAGCGGAAGAACGCCTGACTTTCAGAGCAACATACAACATAAATGGTGACAGCAGTATCAGTGCTATTATGGATAGCGAGATGTCGAAAAGGCGCTTGAAGTTCTGCTGCCACTGAGGCATGAGACCAGTTTTCAGGTCGATCAAAAGGGGACTTAATACGTTGCTTGTTTTCACTGAACCCGCAAGAATATCCATATCATCTGCCTGTATTTTTATAGCTACATCTTTTTCGCCCAGCCGGTTTACGATACTCTGAATCAAAGCCTCATTATTTTTTTGAAAGGCTAAAACCACAAGATCAATTTGATGATAATAAATAATTTGTTCGAGTTGGTTCAATGTGCCTAAACAATCAATATCTTCTTGTGGCGGTTCTTCATTCAGAGTTAAGTATCCGCGGTAATGATATCCTGCAAAAGCCAATTGCTCCTTTGTGAGGCGGAAAGCTTTGGATATTTGCTCACCCTTACCGATAAGCAAGCTGTTAAACTGTACAATTCCTTGCCTGATCTGTTGTTTGACCAAAGTAAGAATAACGAGTCGGCCCATTGTGGTCAGGAAAAACTGTAGTGCCAGCAGCGAACCGAAAGCTTTATAATAGTAATTGTAATTGTAGTTGTATACATCATTCACCAGGAGCACGAAAAATAAAAGGGTGCATCCAATAAGGGAAGAAGTAAAGGTGGTGATGATCTCTTTGAGCCTTGATTTCTTGTAGAGCGACTGATAATTGCCGGAAAGAAAATATAACATCAGCCAGCCAATAGGGATATAAAGTACTTCTAAAAGTATAAGCCAATTACCAACAGGTGGCAAGTCTTCGGGCAGTAATGCTTTTCGAATAGAATCAAAGACCGCCCAAGTAATGGCCGAAAAAACGTAGTCGCTGGCTGCATACCAAAAAGGAGAAATATTTTTTTTCAGCGCCATACTGCTATTGGGCAGAAAGGTTGTGACTTATTTTATCCAGGATCTGGTGCGCCACTTCCATAGCCCTGAAGCCATCAATTTCGTTTACAATCGTTTGGGTATTATTTTTTATCGCAGCAACAAACTCCTCCAATTCACGCTTGATGGCATTTACTTCAGGAACAGGAGGATTTGCAATGGCGATGGTGCGTGTGCCTTGGTGGGTTTCTATGTCGAAGGCAAATACGTTTTCATCACCTTCCTGTTTCATTTTGATGATCTCTGTTTTCTTATTCAGGAAATCTATACCGATATAAGCATCCTTTTGGAACAGCCTCGTTTTTCTCATCTTCTTCATGGAAATTCTGCTCGAAGTAAGATTGGCAACGCAGCCATTGTTGAATTCTATACGTACGTTGGCAATGTCGGGTGTATCGGTCATTACGGCAACACCACTGGCAGAAATGTTGCGGACATCGCTTTTAACAATGCTTAAAATGATGTCGATATCGTGGATCATCAGGTCAAGGATTACACTTACCTCTGTGCCTCTGGGATTGAATTGGGCCAGGCGGTGCACTTCGATAAACATTGGCTTCAGTTCAAAGCCTTTCATTGCCAGGAAGGCAGGATTGAAACGCTCTACGTGCCCTACCTGCAATTTGATACCTGATTCCTGAACCAGTTTAACCAGCTTCTCGGCTTCTTCCATGGTATGAGCCAATGGTTTCTCAACGAAGACATGCTTGCCTTTGCGGATAGCTTGTTCGCAGACGCCAAAATGTAGATGGGTTGGTGTTACTACATCAATCGCATCGCAGGCATCGATCAGTTCTGCAACCTTTAAAAATCGCTTAATGCCGTACTGCTTGCTAACTGCTGCTGCTGTTTCATCATGAGGGTCGAAAAAGCCAACGATCTCTACGTCATTAATTTCTTTCCAGTTGTTCAAGTGAAACTTTCCCAAGTGACCAGTCCCGAAAACGCCAATTTTAAGCATGAATCCGTTTGAGTTTTAAAGCTTCAAAGATAGCGGACTAGTCTAAAGGAGTAAGTGACTATTGGAAAATTTATTAGTGATCGTTTGATTGGGCAAAAGCTTGGTCGTAGTTCAGGCGGAAACCAGATTAGGATTAAGCCATTTCAATAGGAAGGAGACAGGTTTGGAACGGTGCTCATCCGTGGATTAGGATCGGATTACCCCAGGCTGAAAAGGGCGTAAGTAGGACGTTGGGTGGGCGGAGTAAAGAAGGAACATGGGAGCTAATTTGCCATTTTAAGGCTTTATCCTGGGCTTTGGGTGGGCTTTGATAGGGAGTATCTATACAGGAGGTATGCTTTAGCGTGGATGAAAGGAAGGAATAACGAATGAATTGAATCCGCCAGAGGCGGACACGTGCGAATGACGAATGGGGTATTGAGGTTTGAAGTTTGAATTTTGAAGTTTGGAGTTTGAAGTTGGGGGGATTCAAAACTTGGAAAATGGGGGTTGGTTTTGTACCTTTAGGCTTAGCCCCCTTGACTCCGTTCAGGGCTTTTTGGGCGTTCTGCCTGCAGGTTGTTTTCCCCTTATTTATGAGCATTTGCTCCATTCAGATCGAAGCATAGTCGAAAGATGGTCGAAGGATAGTCGAAGGATGATCGAAGGATGGTCGAAGTAGCCTAGGCTTAGGTACGGCTAAGGTATGCCTATGGTACGGCTTAAGTATGGGGTAAGTAGAGGGTATGGATGGATCCTATTGGAATACTCTAGCCCTACTTTAGGTATACTTAAGGTATACTTATGGTATACTTATGGTATGCTTCAGGTATACTTAAGGTACGAAGGATAAATGTGATTCAGGTGGACAAAAGCGGACAAATGCGGTCACTTCCGGTCAAAACGGCCAATGGGGGGACTGGAGGAGTGGGGGATGATCGGCTTGATGGGTGATTAGGGAAGAATAAGAGCGGTGTTATGGAGTATGAAAAAAACTTCAAGAAAAATTTGTTTGGAAGTTTTTAAAACTCCTATATTTGCACTCCCAAAACGGTACACCGGTAACACGGAGAACGTTTAAGGATCGGTAGTTCAGTTGGTTAGAATGCCGCCCTGTCACGGCGGAGGTCGCGGGTTCGAGTCCCGTCCGGTCCGCAACTCAGACATCAAATCTTACTAAAACCCCGCAAATACAAGCTTTGTGGGGTTTTTACTTTCTATACCATCTCCAAATTATTCAGATAATCGCATACTTGAAGTGCCCTATTTGGTGCCCTCGAACTTCGGTTATACGAGGGGAGGGTAGGGTACCAAATCATGAACCAAAACGAGCCGATATTCCCAGCAAACGCTACATAGACCCCAAAAAAGAGGAACTCAAAAGCTCAGAAATCAGGTCCGTGAATGCCTATCTGAAAACTTTAGTGCAACTGGTGTATGATGCACACCGCTAATCGTTGGACGATAGCAAACGCATCGCCGCAGAATCCAAAAAACAAACTAACCGGCGTAGAAGTAAAACCGCGCATGCTGATCTAGGTCATCGAGCAGCATATGTACGGGAGGGCCGGTTTCAAACTTTTACGCAAGCGACTAATGCAGGATAATGCAGGATTCCAGCTAATCTTCCACCAAAATTGAAGAAAACCACGTTCTATGTTTTTCCAGATTTGCCCTTCAATATTTTATGGAGTTAAAAAATGTTAAAGGCCATTTTTTTAATTTTAGCCCATGAATCATTCTTCATTTGATACACAAGAGGAATACCTGGGAGCGGAGGCTAATAAGGAATTTGAGTATTTATTCAAATTATACTATTCCCGTCTCTGTTATTTCGCATTCAACATGATTGAAGATAAGGATGCTTCAGAAGATATAGTTCAGGATGTTTTTATAAAGTTCTGGAAACAGAGGAGTGATTTTGATCATGAATTGTCTATAAAAACCTTCTTGTATGTATCTGTCCGTAATGCATGTATAAATAGGATCCGGCATGAAAAGGTAGAAAAGAAGTTTATCAAAGCCCAAAATTCAGAAGAAGTAGAAGAAGAAAAAGGATTGCAGCAAATGATTAAAGCAGAAGTGTTGGGTGAAATTTATAATGCCATCGAAGAATTGCCACAAGGGTGCAGGCAGGTATTAAAACTTGCCTATTTTGAAGGACTAAAAAATCATGAAATAGCAGAACAATTGGGAATATCTGTCAATACTATTAAAACACAGAAGGCAAGAGCATTACAGTTACTTCGCTTAAAATTGGATTTGGGTGCTTTTACTTGTCTTTTGGTCATGCTATCACATCAGAGATGTTGATAATTATTAACTATTGATGCATCTAATCCTTACTTTACTACTCCTAAATAAAGAAAGTTCCATACTATTTACAATGATCTTTTCAGGGAAAAATGCACAATAGAACAAGATTTTTTTAAATCTGCAGAAATTTTTAAAAAAAATCTAGTTTTCTTTTCACCCATTTTTATTGGTAATGTGTTCTTATTAATATCAATGCTATCTATGGATCAATTTACTTCACCCTTTCAGCGTGCTCAGACAATTGTTAAATACCTAAAGAATGAATTAAATGAGGATGAAAGAAATGAGTTGGAAGCGTGGGTTTCTGCGAACGAAGAAAACCGCAAGTTATTTGAACAGTTTAAAAATGAAAACAAGCTGCAGGAAGAATTGAAGTTTTTTGAAAGTATAAATATTCAGGATGCGTGGCAAAAGATAACGGCACAAACAGAAGGAAGAGCTAAAGTGGTTACCCTACAGGCAAAAATGCGACGTTGGTGGTATGCCGCTGCAGCAGTTGTAATATTAATGGTTGGGTCTTTAGTTGTATACCGGTTATCTGTGTCTGGACCTGTATCGACAGAAATTACCAAAGAAAGCGGAACTAAACGTTTTAAAAACGATGTGCTTCCAGGTGGTGATAAAGCAGTGCTGACATTAGCTGATGGCTCTACCATAATACTTGATGACGCTCAGAACGGTGCCCTTGCTCAGCAAGGGGCTACCAAGGTAATCAAGCTGGGAGGGAAGCTGGCTTATGATCCAGCAAATACAGGAACAAAGGAAGTGGTATACAACACTATAGCAACGCCAAGGGGAGGGCAATACCAAATAGAGCTCCCCGATGGCAGCCAGGTATGGCTCAATGCAGCTTCTTCTCTCCGGTTCCCAACTGTTTTTGTTGGCAAGGAAAGGAGAGTAGAGATAACAGGTGAGGCTTATTTTGAAGTAGCAAAGAATAAAGCTATGCCCTTCATTGTCAGTGTAAATGGTGCGGAAGTGCAGGTTTTAGGTACGCATTTTAATGTGATGGCGTATAATGATGAGGCTGCTGTCAAAACTACTTTACTGGAAGGATCTGTGCAATTTGTAAGTGGAAATAACAAAAGCCTGCTGAAGCCAGGCCAACAATCACAACTTTCTAAAGAAGGAGGAGTAAAAGTGGTGAGTGGTGTGGATGTTGAGGAAGTCATGGCGTGGAAAAATGGGAATTTCAGCTTTGAAGGTTCAGACATTGAAACTGTGATGCGGCAGGTATCTCGCTGGTATAATGTAGAAGTAGTATACAACAAAAAGACGGATGAATTATTTTATGCAGAGATGCCCCGCAATACAAAGCTTTCCGATGTATTGAAAGCATTGGAACTTACCGGTAAAGTTCGGTTTGATATTGAAGGTCAAAAAATTATCGTTATGTAATATTAAAATAGTGATTAGCCCAAAAGAAAACCGGAAGTACTGCGAATACTCCCGGCAAATAATTCAGGTTAATCCAATGGTAACACTAGGTATATTCTTTATTGTTTAACCCAAAATCAAAACAAATTTATGCATTTGATTGCTTGTCGCAATCTCCTTAAAATAAAGGGGATTGGAAAAACTTTGTTAATGATGAAGTTCACTGCTGTATTTTTGCTTGCGCTCTGTTTGAATGCCACAGCAAATGGCTTTGCCCAAAAAGTCAGTCTTTCTGAAAAAGACGTTCCTCTTGACCGGGTATTTCAGGAAATTAAAAAACAAACCGGCTACACGTTCGTTTATACAGATGCTCTTCTACGGAAAGCAAAGAAGGTTACAGTAACTATTAATAATGCTCCCCTGGTACAAGTGTTGGATCTTTGTTTTCAGGATCAGCCGTTAACTTATAGTATTCTGAATAAAATCATTGTCGTCAAAGAGAAGACTGTAATTCCTCAAAAAGAACAGGTTGCCATTCCACCTCCGCCAACAACTATAACAGGTGCAATCACCAATGATAAAGGCGAACCCCTTGCAGGTGCCAGCGTTCTGGAAAAGGGAACCCAAAACGCCACCATAACAAAAGATGATGGTAGCTTCACATTGAATGTTTCCAAACCGAATGCAACCTTGGTCATCTCGTTTGTAGGATATGACACCAAAGAGATTTCCCTTTCCAATAAAACGCAAATAAGTCTTGCACTCCAACAGGCAAATAGAAGCATGGCAGATGTGGTGGTGGTAGGGTATGGTACTAAGAAAAGGGCAAACCTGACCGGTTCGGTTGCTACAGTAGATGCTAAAACATTTCAAAACCGCGGACCTCTTTCCAGCCCTATGGCAGCTTTACAAGGGCAGGTGCCTGGTGTCACTGTAAGCCGTAGTTCTGCTCAACCTGGCCGTGAAAGCTGGAGTTTCCTGATAAGGGGTAATACTTCTGTAAACGGATCCGAGCCATTGGTGATCGTGGATGGTTTGACACTACCCAGTGTAAGTGCATTGAACTCTTTCAACCCTGCCGATATTGATAACATCTCTTTCCTGAAAGATGCAGCGGCCTCTTCTATTTATGGTGCCAGGGCTGCAGGGGGTGTTGTGATCATTACTACAAAAAGAGCAAAAGGCGGCAAAGCTGTTATTGAATACAATGGGTCAGTGTCAAGAAAAGTAATTGGTCTGCAACCAAAACTGGTAGATGTTTCCGGCTGGGGACCAATGATGGAGGAAGCCAGGGTAAATGATGGCTTTACACCTACAGATCTCTGGTATAAATATGCTAAGTTGGCTCAATATGCTGTTGCAAATAATATTACTTATTTGAACAGTGCTGATGCTGCAACTGCACTTACAAATCTTGGGCTTCAGAGTTCTGGTTTTTTCACTGATGTTAAAGACTTTGTTTTCTTTCCTGGCACCATGCAGGATGTTTTATGGGATGATGCAACATCCATGGAACATCAATTGAGTGTATCATCAAGAGGTGATAAAGCTGGTTACCGTATTTCTATGGGTTACCTGGACGATGGAAGCCTTTTGCAAGTTGGAAATAATGCCAACAAGCGTTATAATCTTCGCCTGAACAATGATTACCAGGTTTCAGAAAAATTGAAATTGGAAAGCAATATTTCTCTGGAAAAGAATGACATTACCCAGCCATCTAATATAGGAGCTGTATTGAACAATGGTATCCAGCCCGGTTTACCTCTAACAGCGCAAAACGGCAGACCATACGTTTGGGGTTCTGGTATTAGCAATGCTACTACAAATAATATTGCTGATTACGGTGGAGAAAATAAAGAATTGAATCTGCGTCTGAATACCAGTTTTAACCTTACCTACAATTTTGCCAGGAATTTAAGGGCCGTAGGTGCTGCCGGTTATTATTTCCATAATACAGATTTTCGTACAAGGGAGAATGCAATTGGCTGGTATGATTATACCGGTACCCAATTGATCTCTACCTTGACACCATCGGGAACTGGTCGTAGTTTCTACCAGAGGGCAAACCGTAAAGAATCCTATTACAATCTGAATGCTTACCTGGAATATTCCAAAATTTTTGCAGTCGATCATGATTTCAAAGCAATGGCTGGTGCACAATATGAAAGACAGGAATTCAATCGTTTCTTGTCTAGAACTTTAGATGTACTGGAAGGAGTGCCCTCTTCTTTAAGCCTTAGTTATGGAGACGCTACTTCGAAGTCAGTAGCTGAAGCACAGAATCACTATGCATTGGCAGGTTATTTTAGCCGGATCAGCTATGCATTTCGCAATAAATATTTATTGGAATTAAATGGACGTTATGACGGTTCTTCCAAATTTGATGCGGATAATCGTTGGAAATTCTTCTATGGTTTTTCTGGCGGATGGCGTATTACGCAGGAGGAATTTATGAAAGACCTTGATTTCTTAAATGAGTTGAAACTGAGAGCTTCCTGGGGTAATGTAGGCAACCAGAGTGGTATTGGCTTGTATGATTATATTCAATTGTTAAATCTTAATTCTACGACAGGAGCTACGAACTCCGGTTTCCCAATCCTGGGTACCAGCCCTGTGGTTAGAGTCGCTCCAGGTGGATTAGTTGCTCATGACAGAACCTGGGAGAAAATACAGACTTCCAACCTCGGACTTGACTTTGCATTGTTGAATAGTCGTTTAAACGGTTCAATTGAATATTTTATCAAGCAAAATAAAAACATGCTGATTTCCCGGACCTTCCCGGCAGTGTTGGGTGCTTCTGCTCCTGATGGTAATAACGGTGAATTAGAAACGAAGGGCTGGGATGTATCCTTAGGATGGAGAGACCATATAGGCAAACTAACTTATCATGTTGGTGGTAATTTATCTAATTACAATAATGAACTGGTAAACTTTGGTGGTCAAAAGATCATCAGCAGTAATAACAGGGGGCTGAACGGGGCCGTTGAAGGTTACCCAATCAATTCATATTTTGGTTTAGTTTATACCGGAAGAATTCAATCACAAAAAGAGCTGGATGATTACAGTAAATTCATTGTTGGCAATAATGTTGGAATACCAAGCGGCGCATCTACAGCACAAGCGAATGCACGTTTAGCGCTTGGCGACAATATGTTCAAAGATGTCAATGGCGATGGCAAAATCACCTTTCCGGAAGATGCTGTATTCCTCGGTACTGATGACCCAAGACTAACCTATTCCTTCAATACTGGTATGGAATGGAAAGGATTCGATTTCAATGTTATTTTCCAGGGTATTGGTAAAAGGGCCATCATTCGTGATGGTAACTGGAGAATACCTGCTGCAATAGTTTTCCAGGCGCAGAACGAAGCATTCCTGAATAAATGGTGGACACCTACCCGTACTGATGGCTATTATCCAAGGATTTCTTCAACTGGTACGATTAATAACTATAACTATTTTCCTTCTGACTGGGTAGTAGAAAATGGCGCATACCTGAGATTGAAAAACCTGGTGATTGGTTATACACTTCCCCGCAGCATAACCAAAAGAGCGCATATCGAGAAAGTGAGATTTTACTTCTCTGGTAATGATCTTTGGGAAACAACGAAGATCCGTGATGGATGGGATCCGGAAGCGAGCCGAAATGTGTCCAATACAGGTGATGCCAACAACAACAATCAAAGCACCTACAGTTCAAGGTATCCCTTCTATAGAAATCTGGCATTTGGCGCTAACATTACCTTCTAATTTCCAAAAACTAAAAGATGAAAAAGATAACTTTCAAATATATTTCATTCATTGCTGGCATATTGGTTTGGTTCCAGTTTAGCTGCAATAAAAATGTTGATCTGAAGCCTATCAATGAAATCTCCGATGCCGATTACTGGAAAACGGCGGAACAGTACAAACTGGCTGCTAATGAATTCTATACTTATTTGATCTCGTTTGCACAGGTATTGTATGATCCATTTGCTGCCAATACGAATGCAGGTTCTCCCCATTCTGATATTCGCAGTGATTTAGTTGCACAGCGAAATGTTTTCAGTAATGGTACAAACCCTTCTGTGACTACAGATGGTAACTGGAACAGCGCTTATACCAGGTTGAGGGCCATCAATTATTTATTGTCAAAGGACAGTGCAGACATGAGTAATACGGCCCGTTCAGAAAGATTGCAATATGTAGCGGAAGCAAAGTTCTTTAGAGCTTATGTATATTTTGACTTGTTGCAGCAATTTGGGGGTGTTCCTGTAATTACCAGACCACTCGATATTAATTCTCCTGAATTACAGACGCCTCGTGGTACAAGAGAGCAGGTAGTTGATTTGATCATCAAAGATCTGGAAGAAGCTATTGCTTTTCTTCCTCTTGAATCCGCAATCAATGCTGCCAATAAAGGCAGGATCAGTAAGGGTGCAGCTCAGGCCTTTTTAGGCAGGGTTACTTTGTACGAAGGCTCCTGGCAGAAATTCAGGAATGGTAATGCAGCCCGTTATAATGCATTGTTGGATAAATCTATTGCAGCCAGCGACTCTGTAATCGCAAGCAATCAGTATCAATTGTTTGCACCTGCAGCTTTGGGCGATTCTGCGCTGAAATACCTGTTTATTCTGGAAGATGAGAAATCAAATCCTGCAGGTATTGGTAAATCTGGCAATAAGGAATATATACTGGCCAACCGTTTTTCTTTTTCTTTAAGACAAATCAGGCAAAATGTTACGCATACATGGGTGAATTCAGCTCTTTCAAAGAAGTTTGTTGACATGTTCCTCGCCCAGGATGGCTTGCCTGTTAATAAATCTTCTCTGTTCCAGGGATATGCCATGACAAGGTCGGAGTTTACTAATCGAGACAACCGTATGCGCTATACAATGATGATCGATTCCAATTATTATTGGGATAATGAAAATCCAGGTGCTCGTTCAACCTGGTTGGGTGATGCTGCAGACATAGCAAGCTCCAGGGGCAGGCATAATGCTGCCAATGGTACAGGCTATCAAAATCAAAAGTGGGGCACTGAAAGAAGAATGAATGATAATGAAGAAGGTTACGATTGGCCAGTATTACGTTTGGCTGAAGTTTATCTGAATTATGCTGAAGCCATTTTTGAACGTAATGGAAGTATTTCAAACGCAGACCTGGATAAGTCATTAAATAAAGTACGCAACAGGGTAAATAAAACAATGCCTAAGCTTAGTAATGAGCTAGTTACTACAAACAACCTGGACATGAGGACTGAAATCAGAAGAGAAAGAACGATAGAGTTGTTTTTAGAAGGCTTCCGTATGGATGATCTGAAACGTTGGAAAACAGCAGAAACAGAAATGCCCATGGATGTATTGGGTGTAAAATGGAAAGGTACACGCTGGGAAAGCCGTTGGTTGGTAAATGGCAAAGCTCCATATAACCTTGATGCGAATGGTAATTTGATTTTTGAAGGCAGCAGGCAGTGGGCAGAGAAAAATTACTTATTACCCATCCCAACACAGCAAATTCAACTCAACCCTAATTTAACACAAAATCCAGGCTGGTAATAACAGTTGTAATGATTCTCCCAATTACAGGCGGTAATAACCTTCAACGCTTCTAAGTCTATGGCAATGAACAGCCGCCTGTAATTTTTCTAATCCATCCCAAAGTATTGTTTCATGCAAGCACACAAAGTTTATTAGTTGCCTGCATTAAAATGATACAAAGATTGAATTGTAAAATATGAGCATCAAAAAGCTTTCGGTTGTTGCAGCCACCGTCATGACTGCTATTATTGGAGGATGTGCTGTTTCCAATGCATACAGTGAGGACAAAAACCTGGACTACACAGTACAGCAGGTATTTAAAACGGCTGCCACCCTAAAAGATTACAACAACATTCCCAGAAGTATTGCACATGGTAAAACCGACTGGCGCTTTGTAAATTACCGCGACTGGACCAGCGGTTTTTGGTCCGGCATTCTGTGGTATGCATACGAATACACCCAAGAGGAGCAGTGGAAAGCAAAAGCAGACAGTTTCTCAAGGGCACTTTTTCCACTGTTGGATTCTTCTGCGATTGACCATGATTTGGGCTTCCAGGTGTTTTGCAGCATCGGCAATGGTTATCGCCTGACCGGCAATCCTGAATACAAGCGCATTCTGCTGCGCGCAGCAGATACCCTCTCCAAACTGTATAATCCAAAGGTAGGCACCATTCTTTCCTGGCCCAGGCAGGTGCCGGGTGCAGACTATCCCTTGAGGCATAATACCATCATGGACAACATGATCAACCTGGAACTGCTTTTCTGGGCATCCAAAAATGGAGGGGACAAGCACCTGTACGACATAGCGGTGAAGCATGCCGAAACTACCATGAACAATCACTTCCGGCCTGATTATACGTCTTATCACGTGGTCGTATATGATACAGCAACGGGTAAAAAGGTGAAAGGCATTACACACCAGGGCTATTCTGATTCCAGCATGTGGGCAAGGGGACAGTCATG
>NZ_JAOTIF010000060.1 GCF_025628885.1 Paraflavisolibacter caeni
AACAAAGAGACAAGGGTGTGGTGTTTAGGATAAGCCACTTCACAGCTGTTAAAGCCATGGAGCAACTGCTGCTGCTCAAAAGAAGTCAGGTAATTAATATCCTTTAGCTTACCATTTGCCTTATCGACTATTTGAAGTAATACGTTTTCAAAATGTTGCCGTATCTCTTTTACATGGGTCTCCTCTAATAAATTACTATTGTATTTGAACTCGATCTTTATTTGCCCTATACTATTGATAATAATAGTTAATGGATAATTACTTTGACCATTATGGTATAAATTTCGAAAACTTAAACGCCGTTGATCAGAAAAAAAATCATCACTTACCGGATAATTCTCAAAAGTCAGCAAACTGTCAAACAGCTCTCCCTGTACGCTTGTCCAACTCTGAATATCATTCAAAATAGTGTACTGGTATTGACGTGATGAAGCTTGCTCTTGCTGTAAATTCTGTAACCATTCTACTATACCACTTTCTTCCTCCATATGTGACCGCAAAGGAAGATTATTGATATACATTCCTACGCGCTGCTCGATGTTTGGCAGATCATCAGGACGGGTTGATACAATTGTACCAAAAACGATAACACCACAACCTGTATAACGATGTAATAGATAGGACCATACTCCCTGCATCAACGTATTTAATGTTATACGGTTGTACCTAGTGTAAGCAAGTATTTTAGAAATTGTAGCAGTACTTAATTGTAACTCCTCTGACCTAAACTTCCCGGCTACTTTTGTTCTTTCTGCTGTAGATCTAATAAAAGGCAGGAGCGTACTCTGTTCTACATCCTTTAAATAATTGAGCCAGTATGTTTCATCTCCTTCCTTATCTCGAATTTCAAGATAGCTGATAAAATCTTCATAGCGATCTTCTTTCTCTAATTGTAATGGCTTTCCTGATATTAAAAGTTCATATGCATTTAAAAACTCTTCTAATAAAACAGGCAGGGACCAGCCATCAAATAAAATATGATGAAAGGTCCATAACATCCGATATTGATTTTCATTTAATCTAATTAATGCCATACGCATTAAAGGCACAGCTTTAAAGTCAAATCCTTTATTATAATCGGCTTCTTCATATTTCTTTAAGGCTTCTTTTTGTTCGGTTTCATTCATGTTCCTATAATCCAATATCACAATTGGTAGTTCAACATCATTATATACACATTGAACCGGCTCACTGAACTCATCATAATAAAACGAACTTCTGAGTACGCTATGGCATTGTAACACATGATTCCAGCTTTTACAAAAAACATATTCTACAACGCCAAAGAGATCACACCCAAATTGTTGTATATAGGCTCGCGTCTCTTCATCATATAGTCCATGGAACAACATCCCCATTTGCAAACCACTTAGGGGATAAATAGAAGCAACACTTTTGGTTTTTCTTTCAGCAGGATAACTCGCCGGGAGCTGAGAAAGGTATTGGATAATTTCACTCTTGCGCTCCTTTATGTAGTTTATAATAAACTCATTTTTCTTAATATCCTCAATTTCATCTGCAGTTAACTTCTTTCTATCTCCTTTAAGAATGAGCTTTTCATTTTCTACAGCTAATGAAAAATTCTTTTTTTCCAGGGTTCCGATAAACTCTTTTATCTCCATCATTTCATATAGTTTAAAAGCTGAGGATATTATCTTGATCTTCCTCTTGCTGAATGAATCGTTCGAGTTCTTTATGATTAATTTTAGAGCTCACTCTATAATCAGAAGGTGTTTTGAATACTTCGTATTTGCCCGGTTGTATGCAATGACTGATTAATGACTTCAGATTCAATAAATATTTTTCTGCAATGCCCATGATCGTTTGTTCTTCATAATGCCAATTGCTATAACTCCAATTTATTACGAGTTTTCCTGCCTGCACAACGCAGTTTATTGAAAGCTTCTCCCTGACAATGTATTCACCACTAATACTATCTCCACATGGCTCTACAGCTTCTGTAAAAAAGCCATCCTTGTTATATATATTATCTAATTGGCCCAGATAATTAAATATTATATCCCAACAATCGTTGCCTTTTAACGCATCCTCCTTGTTCAAATATTTCAGCACACCATAGCCAATCCCCTTATCAGGGATTTGCCGCATTTGATCCTTTACACTCCTGATCCAGTCATCTTTTGTCTTTGCATGATCAACTTGCAGTAAAACGGGGTAAAGACAAGTGAACCAACCAATAGTCCGGCTGGTATCTATACGTTCCATAATACTTTCCCTGCCATGTCCCTCCAAGCCTACAATGACGCTGTCTTTATTGCTCCATTTGCATAACGTTATAGCCAATGCACAAAGGAGTATATCATTGATCTCAGTATTATAGGCCCGGTGAACTTCCTGAAGTAACTGCTGCGTTTCCTTTACATCCAAGCATTGAGTAAATTGTCTCGTGTCTTTATATCTGATATCTCCTGCATATTCTTTATCCACATTAAGTGGAACATAGCTTTTAACCAACTTTGACCAATACCCTTTTTGTGACTGTAAACGTTTGCTTTGGCTATACTTTTCCAATGCATGATACCACTGGCGGTAAGAAGAACTCTTTTTTCCCAGATTTATCTCTTCACTATTGATCAATCCATTTAACAGTACTTGTAAATCCTGTATCAATATCCTCCAGGAAACACCATCAACTGCTAAATGATGAATTACAATGAGCAGCCGGTTTGCGTTCTCTGATTCGGGCATTTGCATCCATACTACCCGGATGAGACCTCCATTCCCGATCTGTAAACTACGCTGATAATTATTGGCTATTTCATCTATTAATGCATGCAATGAAGTTTGAGTGGCCGAATGCAAATCTTCTGTTATTAATGCAGATTTACCAGTTCCATATACTTGTTGCCACTGACCGTTTTCTTCATAATACTTAAATCGCAGTGCATCATGATGGGAGATTAATTGTTCTACAGCCCGTTTCAATATTTGTTCGGTAATGACCTTATCGATAGCCAATAATATTCCCTGGTTGAAATGCGATATCTCTGCCTGTTTCTTTTCAAAATACCATTGTTGTATAGGAAGTAATCCGCAAGCACCTGATAAATAATCCTGTTCATCTGTGGTAATTATTGATGCAGATTGATAAGTAATCACTTTTGAAAGTTCTGCAACAGTTTGATGAACAAATAAATCCTTCGGTTGAATATAATATCCTAACCGTTTTGTCCTACTCACCACTTGAATAGAAATAATGGAATCGGCGCCGAGTTCGAAGAAGTTGTCGTGGATGCCGATGGGGGTTACTTTTAAGAGTTGCTGCCAGATCTGCACCAGTTGCTGCTGCACTTCATTTCTGGGGGCTACATACCTGCTGGTGGCACCCACCTCCACCTGCGGCAGGGCCCTCCTGTCCACCTTGCCATTGGCGGTCAGGGGCAGCTGCTCCAACTGCACCCACTGCAGGGGCACCATGTACTCCGGCAGCCTTGCCTTGAGGCATTCTATCAGTTGTTCTTTATTCAAGGCCTCCTCTGCCACTACATAACCCACCAGTCGCTTACTGCTCCCCTCTTCTTCCCTGGCTACCACCACACACTGCCTCACCCCCCGACTCTGCAGCACCACACTCTCGATCTCGCCCAACTCTATTCTATACCCCCGGATCTTGACCTGCTCATCCCTACGGCCCAGGTATTCTATAGAGCCATCCTGAAGCCACCTGCCCATATCCCCGGTCCGGTATAAGCGCGCCCCTGCCTTGAAGGGATGGGCCATAAACTTCTCTTTAGTTAATTCTTCCCGGTTCAGGTAGCCCCGGGCCAGGCCTGCTCCCCCCACACAGATCTCCCCTACTACCCCAATGGG
>NZ_JAOTIF010000061.1 GCF_025628885.1 Paraflavisolibacter caeni
ACCCGCTCTTCGGTTCCATACAGGCAAGCTTTATCCAAAGTTCTTTTTTAATTTAATAATTCGCCGATGTTTCTTTTGTGAAAACTGTAAATGATAGAAGCTGAAAAGGATTGCAATAAGTGAGAATGTGAACAGTATATAATTGTAAATCAATGATTTTATTGTAACTTACTAAAATAGCCTTACAGTTGTTATAAGATCTTTAATCATATAAAAATTTTATTATGAAGTTATCAATACAAAAAGAAATAGCACGTTACAAAGAATGGCGCAAAGGAGTTTTAATGTTATCATTGCCGGAACTTTTATTACTAACAGTTGTTTCAGGCCTTTTTATAATAGTGCTTTATGTTTGTACTAAATCTACTAAAGGGGCATTATCCATTACAGCATTAAAAAACTATCTTAATGATCTCCAGATCAAGTTTAAAAGCCCTCTAACAATAAACGCGGAAACTGAAAGAAGTGCGCTTGAGATTCTTTTAAATGATGTTAAGACCAGTTGTGATAGGAAAGTAATATCAAGCAATATAGATTTGGAAGGAATGTTCGATAAAACTTGTAAACAAATAAAATCTATAACTGAAAGTAAAGAGGTTGGAACCAGAAGTTCATGGCAGAAACTTAAAGACCTTTCATCCGGCTTTAATGAATTTTACTTTTTAAATATTAATAGAACTGGAATTGCCATTTAAGATGTTTTGTGCCCTCCATATCATTGCATGATCAATGCTTACTCCCCAGATGATGAATTGCTTTTGATGTGTTCTTAAATTATGCACCGTCAAAACTGTGTCGTTGAATTCTTCTGTCCCTAGCAAATTGAGCTTAAGGTCAAAGTAAAGACTGTTCTCAAAAAAATCAACCTGCATGATTATCTTCCACCAACTTCCTGATATCCTCTATACTGCTATTTCTTAAAGTAGCAATCGTGATATGTATTCCCATCAATCCTGCTCTACCTTCAAAAGCCAGGAAGCAAGAACCTTTAGGCATTGTATTACCATAAAGATCGCTCTCCATAATATAAACATTCTCTATATTGGGATATTCGAATACTCGTGCATTTGGCGCAATTTGCGCATTGATGTTTTTATAGCACCGTAGTATGCCTAGTTGGTCTATAGTATCCTTGTCTAAATTAAATTGATTTGTATCTAACATAAATTATTATTTGTTTTACCGATCATCTTATACTTAACATTACCGATTGAAGATGCTCAAGCAATAAACCGCATATTATATTCCTTCTTTCAACCTTTTACCTTCTGTAATACCTTTTGCCGTTATGGTATAAGTACAAGGCGTTACACCATCCAGTATACTCAAGTATCCGCTGTCTGTTAGTTCATCTAGAAAAAACTGCAGGTGCGCTTTATCGGGCACAAAACCCAGATTCACCTCTTTACCTATATCATGGATAATTAGTGTTTCGTGCTTGATCATAGTATTAAGTACTATTGAGCGGTTGAGTAAAGACATAGAGTTTTTTTGATTGTAAATTTCTAGGAGTATACACAAACAATTATCAATTTGAAAAATAATGATAATTGCCTGTTGCTGTTTTTTCTAATTGATACATGTTTATTGCTTTGGCAACTGATCATTGATAAAAGTACGCATCGCTGTTAATTGCTCAAGCCGCTCCTGCTTTTTGGCTAACTCCCCTGTAAGAGAAGCTATTCTGTCGTTCTGGTTGCTTATATCATTGTTTGCCGACTTGGCATCTTTGGCTCCGCGAAAGGCTTTTTTAGAAGCTCGTTTTGCTTTTCTTGCTTCCTTTACACCACCACCTTTTGTTGCTTTATCGGCCTGAACACTGTTGTTTACGGCTGCATCCTGGGCATTTGATTCTGAAGCATTGGCTTTGTCTTTGTAGCCGGGCATGTTGTTTTGTGCTATTGTTAACTTTGCGGTAAGGCTTGCAATGTCATTGCTTACTTCTGTAAACTCTTTATTTAGTTTAACTGTGTCATCTGCCGATTTATACACCTGAGCGGAGGCTGTAAATCCAGTCACCATTAGCGTTAAAAAACACGCTATATAAATTATATTTTTCATAATTTTTGTTTTTAAATGAATTGAGTAGCTGCAACCTGCTACTCCTTTTTATTGGAGCACATGTTTGCAAACTGATGTGCACTTTCGAACACTACATTTAATTATATTTTACTTTTGATTGCAACATTCAGAGAAAACTACTGCAAAGATTGAAACCAGTGAGGGCTAAGTTGGAATAGTTTTCAGGAGCCTTGAGAGAATACATGTAAGGTATGCTATTAATCTAATACAAGCAGATATATTATTGATAGCATTCAGTATAGTAGCAGACCAACGAATGGCCGAGATGTGAAACACGCTCGGCATGCCATCCATTCCAAATTAATAAAAAGCAAATTTGAAATGGGTTGCTCCTAACGGAGCTGTAATTATATGAGCTGGAATAAAGGGTGCCTCCGAAACCGTAACTGCCTGTAACCCTTTTAATAAGCGCTTCATAAGGCGCATATAGTGCAATGGTTAACTTACCTAAGACATTTTACTTCAGGAGGTTTATTTCAAATTAAGATTTAGCCTCAGTTATAGAGACGTAGAAGATATTTTGTCCATAAGAGGAGTTTCCGCTGACCATGATACAGTCCAAAGGTGGGTATACAAGTTTGCTGCCCATAAATTCCTTGTAAGAGCTATTAACCATATTGGCTGTCCCAAGGTGATAGACATCGATCAAAGCAGTGCTAATAAAGGGGCGATCAAAACCTACAACAACAGTTGTAGCAAGAAGATTAAGATAGGCAGTGCAAGTATCTAAACAATAGGGTAGAAGCAGATCATCGTTTTATTAAATGGCGAACTCAGATCATGTTTGGGTTCAAAAGTTTTGAATCAGCATCACGAACACT
>NZ_JAOTIF010000062.1 GCF_025628885.1 Paraflavisolibacter caeni
AAATACAGTTACTACTTCCTATTTACACAACTTTTTAGGGTCTCCAAAAAACATTTGGTGGAATCTTAGAATACAGAACCGTCGCATCTGCCCTTCCAAGTTTGCATACAAGTAAATAGCAGGAGCCTACAGGTGTTTTTTGAAAACCACTATGGCATTATGCCCGCCAAAACCAAATCCATTGCTCATTGCTACTTTCACCTCGTGGCTTATTGATTCTTTTAAAATAATTTGTAACTCTTTTGGTATTTCTTCGTCAATGTCTTGCGTATTGATAGTTGGGGATATGATGTTGTCAGTAATTGACTTAATGCATATAATGGCTTCTACAGCTCCTGCTGCGCCAAGCAGGTGACCCGTCATGGATTTAGTAGCACTTATGTACAGGTCTTTACGCGCTCCAAACAATGCATATATGGCTTTAGCTTCACTTACGTCACCTACGAGGGTTGAGGTAGCGTGGGTATTTATATAATCTACATCTTCTTTCTTAAGCCCGGCATCGTCTAAAGCAAATTTCATTGCCTGCAAAGCCCCTAATCCGTCAGGATGTGAAGTAGTCATATGATAGGCATCGGCAGTCATAGCAGCACCAGCTACCTCGGCATAAATCTGGGCGCCTCTGGCTTTAGCATGTTCGTATTCTTCCAATATCAGAGCGCCGGCACCTTCTCCCATTACAAAGCCATCCCTTTGTTTATCAAATGGTCGCGAAGCAGATGCTGGGCACTCGTTCCTTGCCGACAGCGCTTTCATTGCACTAAAGCCACCGATAGAAGACTCTATGATAGGTGCTTCTGAGCCGCCTGTAACGATGATTTTAGCCTTTCCCAGCCGTATATAGTTGAAGGCATCCATAATAGCTGTATTGGAAGTGGCACAGGCAGAAACGGTAGTATAATTAATGCCCATAAAACCATACTTGATGGAGATGGATGCAGCCGCCATATTGGCAATCAGCTTAGTTGCAAAAAAAGGGCTAAAGCGGGGTTCAAACCCTGAGCGTGTATATTCCTTCACCTGCATTTCAAAGGTTTCCATTCCCCCTTGTCCGGATCCCCAAATAATGCCTATGTCAAAAGGAGACATTTTACCTACATCAAAGCCAGCATCTTCTATGGCTTGCCCAGCGGCTATCAATGCGTATTGGGTAAATAGATCTGATCGTTTAATTTCGTTTTTATCCAAAAATTTGGCTGGTTGATAATTTTCAATCTGGCAGGCGAATTGGGTTCTGAACTTTTCAGGATTAAACCGTGTAATAAGACTTGCGCTGCTTTTGCCTTCTATCAGGTTTTTCCAAAAACTGTTGACATCATCTCCCAAAGGTGCAATTACACCCATACCTGTGATAACAACTCTTTTCATAAGAGTAATATACTTATTTGTCAATAAAACAGTTGGATAAAATTTAGGTATTGTCCGGATTTTACAGTACAGTTTTCAGAGAGGGCTCTGTCGCATCTGCTGTTTTTTCTGAAATATGCAGGATTCATTAGAAAAAGCTCAATTGAATATCAATTTTTAGCACTAAATACAACAGTGCTTTTTAATGAAGATCAGCCTTTTTCAATTGATGTAACAGAGCCTGTTTGCCATGCTTTTTTGTATTTTTAATACATTTGGTAAGGAATATTAATCAAGAAATAGATATCTTAAGCGTTATAAATAATTTAAAAGAATGTTGAGGTCAGTAATTACCGGAACTGGATGTTGTATACCAACTCAAACTAAAACAAACCCTGACTTTTTATCCAGTAAATTTTATGCAGAGGATCGTTCTATTATCAAAATAGAGCCAAAAATCATCATTGATAAATTTCAAAAAATCACAGGCATTGCAGAAAGGCGTTATGTTTCTGACGACCTCAACACATCTGATATAGCTACAATAGCAGCCCAGGAAGCTATTAATGACAGCGGGATTGATATGGAAACACTTGATATGATCATTGTAGCCCAAAATTTTGGCAATGTTATTAAGAATACTATTCAAACAGATGCGGTTCCAGCATTGGCAAGCCGTGTAAAACACAATTTAAGAATCAAAAACCCAAGCTGTATTGCCTATGATATTTTGTTTGGCTGCCCTGGATGGATACAGGGCATTATACAGGCAGATGCTTTTTTTAAAGCGGGACTGGCAAAGAAAGCATTGGTTATAGGTGCAGAAACTTTGTCCAGGGTAATAGATAATTACGACCGAGATAGTATGATCTTTAGTGATGGGGCAGGTGCTACAATTGTTGAATACAAAGAAGTGAGAGAAAGTGGGAGCGGCATTTTATCCAGCTGTTCACTTAGTCATTGCCTGGAGGAAGCGTATTATATTAACATGGATGCATCTTATTATCCTGAAAGTGATTCAAAAATCAAGTACATAAAGATGAAAGGAAGAAAGGTTTACGAATATGCATTAAAACATGTACCTGAGGCCATGAAAGCATGCCTTGACCAAAGTGGTGTTGATATTATGCACTTAAAAAAGATCTTTATTCACCAGGCAAACGAAAAGATGGATGAAGCAATCGTTCAGGCTATGTATAAGCTATTTGGATATACTGAAACTCCCAAAGACATTATGCCTATGTGTATACAATACCTGGGTAACAGCTCCGTTGCAACTGTGCCTACGTTGTATGATATAGTTTTAAAAGGTAAAGATTTGGACCACAGCGTAAATGAAGGAGATGTGATCCTGTTTGCTTCTGTTGGAGCTGGTATGAATATCAATGCCGTTTGCTATAGGATATAAGAGAGACTAGATAGCCTTAATTGACTTAATGCTTGCTGTTGAGGCTCTGTATTCTAAGATTCCACCAAATGTTTTTTGGAGACCCTAAAAAGTTGTGTAAATAGGAAGTAGTAACTGTATTT
>NZ_JAOTIF010000063.1 GCF_025628885.1 Paraflavisolibacter caeni
CCAGTAAGTGAGCTTGTGTGCCAATACTTCTCCCTGCAGGTAGTTCCTTTGCCAGAGGGCATAGTCTGCATACTGGAGGGGAAGGGGGTTCAGCTGTGGCGCATGCCCCTGGCTGTAAGCACTGTAAAGCGCTACCAGTTCTCTAACTAATATAGAGGTAGACCAGCCATCGGAGGCTATGTGGTGTAAGACAACAATTAGGATATATTCCTCTGCTTGAAGGTTGATCAACTCTGCACGCAGCATATAGTCCCTGGAAAGATCAAAAGGAGCATTGATTTGCTCTTGTACATATGCATCCAAGAGCTCTTGATCATTTAGTGGTTGATCTTCTTTGTAGGATAGCTTCCAGCCATCAGCTGCTTGTATGTATTGATAGCTCAGGCCTTCTTCTTCAAGGAATATGGTCCTTAACACCTCATGACGATCGATGATGGTTTGGAAAGCAGATGATAGGGCTTCTTTATTTAAGGTTCCTTTTAATCTAAGCACCGCTGGTACATGGTATTGCACACTGCCCTCCAACTGGTCAATGAACCATAAACGCTCCTGGGCAAAGGACAAGGGCAGCCGCTCTGGTCTTTGTACTACAGCTTCAATAGAGGGTAATAACACTTCCCTGTTCTCTGATTGCAGGTGCTCCGCTAGCTGGGCTATGGTGGGATATAAAAAGATGTCTTTGACTAAAAGTTCCACTTGCATTTGCTTGCGCAGAGCAGCAATCATTCGTATGGCTAATAGTGAATGCCCTCCCAGTTCAAAGAAATTATCGTGTATACCTACATTCTCTAAACCTAATAACTGTTGCCAAATATTGACTAACAATTCTTCAGCATCATTTCTCGGCGCTACATACTGAGCGGAAGAACTAACTTCAGGATCTGGTAAGAGTTTTTTATTTACTTTGCCATTAGATGTTAAAGGAACATTGTCCAGCTCCATCCATAAAGTTGGCACCATATATTCTGGCAATAGGCCCCTTAAATAAGTTTTGAGAATTTCCAGGTCAAAGTTTCCCTGCTGTGCAGGTACGACATAACCAACCAACCGGTTGCTATCTTTATCCGCTTTGGCTAATACCACACCCTGGCTTACAAGTCCACTTTGCTGTATTACACTTTCTATTTCTCCTAATTCAATGCGATAACCCCTAATCTTGACCTGCTCATCCCTTCGGCCCATGTACTCTATATTACCATCTGGCATCCAACGGCCAACATCACCTGTACGGTACATCCTTGCTCCTGGTACAAAAGGATTGAGAATGAACTTATCTTTAGTTAACTCCTCCCTATTCAAATAGCCTCTAGCTAAGCCAGCTCCTGCTATGTAAATCTCACCAGCAATACCTATAGGTAGCAATTGTTGTTTCTCATCCAGTATGTGAATCTGGGTATTGTGTATCGGCTTGCCTATGGGAATTACTTGGAGTTGAGATTTTTTACCAGACAGACTCCAATAAGTAACATCAATTGCAGCTTCAGTAGGGCCATATAAATTATGTAATTCAACTTCAGGGAGTTTTTCTTTGAATAGCTCTACCTGTGAGCGTTTTAATGCTTCTCCACTGCATAATACTTTTTTAAGTTCTTTGCAATCGCCGGGCTGCAGATCTGACAAAAAGGTACTTAACATAGAGGGCACAAAGTGCACCATTGTTATCTTCTGACTATCAATAATAAATTTCAGGTAGTGGTTATCTCTATGTCCTTCTGGTTTAGCAAAGACGAGTCTTGATCCAACTAACAAAGGCCACAAGAGCTCCCATACTGATACATCAAAGCAAAACGTTGTCTTTTGCAATACGGCATCGTGAATTGATAAACTGTAATAATCCTGTGCCCAATTTAAACGATTCACTAATGCCTTGTGTTCCACCATGACGCCCTTGGGCGTACCCGTGGAACCGGAGGTATAGATCACATAAGCCAGATGAGAGGCCTGTAGATTGGTTTGTGGGTTGTGAGAGGGCTGTTTACAGATCTCAGTCCATTGCTCCTCCAGACTGATGATGCCAATAGATGATGCAGGTAGCTTCTCTTTACTTTTTTCACTATTTATTACTATTGCAGCTGCAGTATCCTGCAGCATGTAGGCAATGCGATCTAAGGGATACTCAGGATCTATAGGTACATAAGCTGCCCCTGCTTTCAGGATACCTAAGATGCCGATGAGCATCTCTAAGGAACGCTCCAGACAGATAGGCACCAGGGTTTCTTCCTTCACTCCTTTGCCTCTGAGGTAGTGGGCTAATTGATTACTCCTTTCATTGAGCTCTTGATAAGTGAGTTGCTCTTCTTCAAAGACTACCGCAACATGATGCGGTGTCTTTTCTACCTGCTGTTCAAACAAAGCCACAATACTTTTGTCATTGGGATAGGCAGCCTCTGTTTGATTGAAGCCATAGAGCAGCTGGTCTTCTTCTGAAGCAGTTAGCAGGGGTAATCGGGTAATTGGCTGTGCTGCATTTTCAGTGATGCTGTGCAGCAGCTCTTTAAAGTGGGCAATCATGCGTTCAATGGTGGCGGCACTAAATAAATCAGTTCTATAGCTCACTGCACCTTGCAGTCCTTGTGGAGTTTCTGTGAGGAAGAAGGTAAGTTCAAACTTGGCGGTGCTGTGCTCGATCACTTCTCCTGTAAGCTCTACCTCTCCTAACTGAAGACGGGGTACTTCAGGGGTGTTGCGCAGCACCAGCATCACCTGGAACAAAGGAGAGCGGCTCAGGTCCCTTTCCCTGACCACTTCTTCCACCACCTTTTCAAAAGGCACCTCCTGGTGCTCATAAGC
>NZ_JAOTIF010000064.1 GCF_025628885.1 Paraflavisolibacter caeni
ATTTCCACCCTTGTCTACAGGTCGATACAGGTACATCCATTCACCCTTCACTTTGATGTACGTTTCATTCATTCTCCAGGAGTTACCCACCAGCTTTTTCCTTTTCCTGAATGTCCCCTCAATTAGAGGAGTAAACTTGTATACCCATCTTTGTACAGTTGCGTGATCAACCTCTATACTTCTGATTGATAGTAATTCTTCTATATCTCTGTAACTCAAGCTAAATCTCAGTTTCAAATAAACTGCCTGAAGTATGATCTCTTTTGGAAAACAATAACCCTTAAACATCTCATCAATTCACAGCACTGAGGGAAAAACATTTCCGTCCGTTAATGCACAGTACATAGCCACTGAAAAAAGGAAAGTCTGTTCCATTCCGTACCTGTCATATTGCATTAGTAATCTTAGAGGCTATTGCTATCACTTTTATGAGGTGTGCGTTTTTCATTTCAGTTAATGCTATTAATTTCAGTTATCAATTTTAAAGCCTTGCTTTAAACCACTTTGTAGCTTCCAAAACAACTTCACTTACTTCCGGCTCCTGGTCGTAATAGTTAAATTGATGAAATGGAGATTGTAAATCCGTTTTCATCCAGTATAGTTTCTTGTCAGTCGTGGCAATATCATTGAAGTAGTTTTTTGTGTATTGTGGCAGCACAGCTCCGTCTGAATGCATCATTAGTGTCGGTGCGGACAGGTTTTTAGCACTGGGCATTGGATCAGTCGTCAGCCAATCTACCCATGACATTACAGCAAATTTATCAGCACTCCATTGTGGCACTGCTCCGCGTTTTGGATTGAGATAATACTCGTAGGGGCCATACATCGCAGCAGAAGGATCTGTTTCAGAAATGGAGGGAACGTAGTCAACAACCCCTGTTTCTGCAAACTTTTCCTTGCTGGCCAATCCTGCATTCATTCTGTTTTGAACACCTTCTTCTCCGCCATAAAAAAGCTTTACAGCTTCTGAATCGTGTAACCATGAAGCGGCGGTAACAACCGCTTTTATCCTCTTGTCTTCCGAAGCGGCCATGAGTGTATACATAGCGCCTGCACACACGGCAAATGCGCCGATGCTGTTTGAATTTATTTCGGGTTGATTGCTTAGAAAGGTTACGGCATTTACTATATCGTTTTTTTTCAGCATGGGGTTTTCATAGAATCTTGGCTGACCTTCACTTTCACCAAAATTTCTGAAATCAAAAGCCAGTGTAATAAAACCTTGCTGCGCCAGACGTTCGGCATAAAGCCCTGCCATTTGTTCTTTAACGGTAGTCCAACTACCCGAAACTACAATGGCAGGATATTTTTTTGTGCTGTCAAAATTTGGAGGGAGGAACATGTTTCCGGTAAGTGTCAACCCTTCGCTTTGAAATTTTACTTTTTTCATTGTTGTTGAGTTTATGGATTTTTAGCTTGGCAATACAAAGATGCGTCGACACATAGACTGATAGTAGCGAGAAGTAAAGCAGGAATGGCAAAAATCAAAGGATAGGATGATGCCGGTATTGTTGTGGCGTAAGTCCTGCAGCTTTCTTAAAAAAAGAATCGAAATGTGAGGGCTCTGAAAAATGCAAGCGATAAGCAATTTCCTTAATGGAATCAGTTGTTTGTCGAAGCAGTGATTTGGCATAAATGATAAGCTGGCCTTGAATAATGCTGGTAGCTGTTTTGCCGGTGATTCTCTTTACAACAGCATTCAAATGATTAGGATGAATATTCAACTTATTAGCATAAAAAGAAGGATGGCGAAATTCAGATGTAACCTGATCATTGGTCATCATGGTTTCTACCAATGTTTGAAACCGGGATATCAATAAGATGTCAGCCGCCCGGTTGTCCTGCTGGCCATCGGCGCTGATAGTAGTTTTGTCAAAACACCGCTTTGTGAGTAAGAGTAAAAAATGGGTGTAAGTTTGGATGAAAAGAAATTTATCCTGGTGATCCGAATGGTATTCATCAAAAATCTTTTGAAAGACGTCGTTCACATGCTGTGCATCACCGGCAGGCAGATTCATCGGAGCGGCCTTATCAAGACGGAAAAACGGAAAATCAATAATGAAATTTCTCCATAGTGGATTGAGTGATAAAAATTCACGGCCAAAAATAATATACCAGCCGACCCAATCCAATTCGATATCCCATGTGATAATCTGGTAGGGCGAGTTAAAAAATAAATTGCTATTGAGAAATTGACCGTTGACCTCTTTATTATCTCCCGAAAGCCTAAGAGCAATGGCGTAAAATTCGTGACGAAAAGGCGGTTGTTTTGCCCTCACCATTTTCATGTTGTCCTCAAACTTCCGGATGTCAAAGAAAGGATATTTGGGTGGAGTGATTTTTATTTCCCTGCAATAATCACCTATGGAAGTAATAGTTTTCAAGGCTTGTCAATTGAGAAGGTGCCCAATAGAATTGCCGCCAATGTTGACGTCTTGCTGCTGTGCTGGTATTTAATAACTGTCAGCCCGGCAACTGAAGCCAATTGAAAAACTGATGATGAAGGTAAACCTACAAGCAACTGCATATTGTTGGTTGCAGTGAGATGATTAATCTTGCAGCGGTTTCCAATTATGTGGAAG
>NZ_JAOTIF010000065.1 GCF_025628885.1 Paraflavisolibacter caeni
CCAGTAAGTGAGCTTGTGTGCCAATACTTCTCCCTGCAGGTAGTTCCTTTGCCAGAGGGCATAGTCTGCATACTGGATGGGAAGAGGAGCCAGTTGTGGCGCATGCCCCTGGCTGTAAGCACCATAGAGCGCCACCAGTTCCCTGACTAATATAGAAGTAGACCAGCCATCGGAGGCTATATGGTGTAAGACTACGATCAATATATGCTCTTCAGCTTCCAGGTTAATGAGCTCTGCCCGGAGCATGTAGTCCCTGGAAAGATCAAAAGGTGCATTGATTTGCTGATGGAGGTAAATCTCTAATGACTCCTGATCACTTAGACTTCTGTCTTCTCTGTAGGCTAACCTCCAGCCATCAGCTGTTTGTATGTATTGAAAGCTCTGGCCTTCCTGCTGTAGAAAGACGGTCCTTAACACCTCATGACGCTCTATGATGGTTTGGAAAGCATGTTGTAAAGCTTCTTTATTTAAGGTTCCTTTCAGTCTGAGTACGGCTGGTATGTGGTATTGTACACTGCCCTCCAGCTGGTCAATGAACCACAAACGCTCCTGGGCAAAGGACAAAGGCAGCCGCTCTGGTCTTTGCACTACAGCTTCAATAGCGGGTAGCAACACCTCCCTGTTCTCTGCCTGCAGGTGCTGGGCCAGTTGGGCTACTGTGGGTTTAAAGAACAACTCCTTGATGGCCAGTTCCACCTGCAGCTCCTTACGCACCGCAGCGATCATGCGCATGGCCAAAAGGGAGTGTCCGCCCAACTCAAAGAAATTATCCTCAACGCTGATGTTCTGAGGCTCTATGCCCAATACAGCACCCCAGAGCTGCACCAGCTGCTGCTGCACTTCATTTGTAGGGGCTACATACCTGTTGTTGGCACTCACTTCCACCTCCGGCAGGGCCCTCCTGTTGATCTTACCATTGGGGGTTAGGGGCAGTTGCTCCAACTGCAGCCACTGCAGGGGCACCATGTACTCCGGCAGTCTTGCTTTCAGGTAGTCAATGAGATGATCTTTATTGAAGGCTTCCTCTGCCACCACATAACCCACCAGTCGTTTCCCGCCACTGCTGTTCTCTTTGGCAACCACCACACTTTGACTCACCTGTCCACTCTGCTGCACCACCGCTTCAATCTCGCCCAGCTCTATTCGAACCCCTCTGATCTTGACCTGCTCATCCCTACGACCCAGACATTCTATAGTGCCGTCCTGTAGCCATCTGCCCATATCCCCGGTGCGGTATAAGCGCTCTCCTTCCTTGAATGGACTTGCAATGAACTTCTCCCGGGTTAACTCCTGCCGGTTTAAATACCCTCTTGCTAATCCTGCTCCTCCAATGCAGATCTCCCCTGCCACCCCAATGGGCTGCAGGCCCTGCTCCTCATCCAGGATGTAGACCTGTGTGTTGGCAAGAGGCGCTCCGATGGTGACCCTCTCCTCCTTTTTCAACTCCCTGAGGGTAGACCAGATGGTGGTCTCGGTAGGGCCATAGACATTGTAGACATGGCCCCAGCGGGTGAGCTGGTCTTTGAGGCTGTCCCCAACCGCCTCTCCACCCACTAAAATCGTTATCCCCTCCCGGTTCTGCCAGCCACTCTCCAACAGCATCATCCAGGTGGAGGGGGTGGCCTGCATGTGGGTGGGGGTATGACGGTGGAGGCTTTCAGCCAGGCGGAAGCCATCCTGGGCCACTTCCCTGGAAAGCAATATTAGCCGGGCTCCTGAGAGCAAGGGCAGGAAGAACTCCAAATAGCAGATGTCAAAGCTGTAGGTGGTCACCGCCAGCATGCTGGCGTGGGCGGTGAACTGCACATGCTCCGCAATGCTATACAATAGGTTCACCACCCCAGAGTGTTCCACCATCACGCCCTTGGGCGTACCGGTGGAACCGGAGGTATAGATCACATAAGCCAGATGAGAGGCCTGTAGATTGGTTTGTGGGTTGCTGGTGGGTTGGTGGGCCAGCGCATGGTTCAGGGCTTTGAGGTCTACGACTTCCCAACTACCCTGGGCAGAGGAAAGCAAATCAAGGTACTCTTGACTGCTCACCACTATGGCAGCTGCAGTGTCCTGCAACATGTAAGTAATCCTTTCTTGGGGATACTCAGGATCAATGGGCACATAAGCTGCCCCTGCTTTCAGGATACCCAAAATACCCACCATCATTTCTAAGGATCTGTCCAGGCAGAGGGGCACCAGGGTTTCTTCCTTCACTCCTTTGCCTCTGAGGTAGTGGGCTAATTGATTACTCCTTTCATTGAGCTCCTGATAAGTGAGTTGCCGCTCTTCAAAGACCACCGCAATGCTGTGAGAAGTCTTTTCTACCTGCTGTTCAAACAAAGCCACAATACTTTTGTCATTGGGATAGGCAGCCTCTGTTTGATTGAAGCC
>NZ_JAOTIF010000066.1 GCF_025628885.1 Paraflavisolibacter caeni
GTAAACCTACAAGCAACTGCATATTGTTGGTTGCAGTGAGATGATTAATCTTGCAGCGGTTTCCAATTATGTGGAAGGAGTTCTTTGATTTGGTTGATGGGCTGCATGGGCAATCGGGTAAGTACATCAGTGAGCCATACCAATGGATTGATGCCATGCAGTTTACAGGAGCCCAACAGAGAATAGATCATGGCTGCTCGCCTGGCTGCTTCCCCGGAACCACAGAACAAATAATTTTTCCTCCCCAGAGCCACTGGGCGGATACTATTCTCTACAGCATTGTTGTCAATAGACAGTCTGCCATCTTGGGTATACACACCTAGCTTCTCCCAACGCTTCACTGAATAAGCGAGCGCCTTGCCGATAGGACTTTTCGGCAATACCTCCCCTAACTGTTCTTTCATCCACTTTCCCAATTGATCCAGTATGGGAACAGCTTCTTTCTGCCTTACTGCTTTTTTTTCTTCAACAGACAAGCCCTCATCCCTCGACCTGCGTTCAATAGCATACAGCCGTTGCATCTGCCCCAAGGCATATTCTGCTCTGTTCTTATCTGTGTTCAAACTATCAACAAAATACCTTCTGGCGTGTGCCATACAAAGCAGATGATGGATCTGCTCCTCCTCATCAAAGTCGTCATAGACCTCATAGCCATCTGTTTGCAGATAACCTTTGTATGTAGAAAGGATGCTCTGGGCTGCGGTGCGGTTTCTGCTCTTCTGGTAATCAAAATACACCAGCTTCTTTACCGTGGTGTGGTAGACCCAGAAAAAACCATGATGCACTTTCTTTCCATTCTTCTGCTCATCCAACACTTTAATACCCGTCTCATCTGCATGCAGATAACCTGTACTCAACACCTCCTGCTTTAGTGCTTCTTCAAATACCTGCAGCAGCTTGCAAGAGCTGCCGATCCAGGAGATGATGGTGGAGTAAGGAAGGCTCACTCCACTGCGCTCAAAGCGCTGCATCTGCCGGTGGGCAGGCAAGTGGTCCATGTATTTATCAATGAGGATCTGTGCCAATAGGGATGGTCCAGCCATGCACTTATCAATAGGTTGCACTGGAAGGGATGCTGTCAGGATCTTTGTGCCATCTTCCTCACCACTACTTTTAGGCAGGGCATACTTGGGGCGGATGAACCTTTTTACATACAGCTCTGAGGGAGTGGCTTCCAGTTGTTCGCTAATGAGCTCCCCAATGCGGATGCTGCCCTCAGGAACACCTTCCGGCTCCAACACAATCTCTACTCTTCTTAAGTGATCAGGCAGAGGGTTTCTTCCGGGATGCTCTGTAGATTTTGGCTCCAGGGTTGTTTTGCTGCGGGTATATGCAATCTTCTGCGTGGAAGTGACATTTACTTCATGAGTAGCATCTGCCTGTAGCTCTAAGGTCAGTTGCCCAGCAGGGGGTGTAGTGGGGACAAAACGCTCATGTTTGGAACCAAAGATCATCTTCTCCAGCTGCTCAATACGGTGCTTGAGCACCGTTATGGTGCCATGGGCTTCTTGCAACCGGGCTTTGTAATCTATGGAAGGTTCCTCTTGCATTTGTGGGCTGCAAAAGTGGCATATACCTCCCTTATTTCAAAGAAAGTAGCCCAGATTTATGATGCCATTTTTCTGCTGTACCGTTTCCGGTATTTGATCTGCTGAAGCGAGATGCCTTGCAGGACGAGCAGCAGCTCTTTATGAGAGATCAGAAAAGAGTTTTCATCACCCCCTTTGGGCAGTTCATAGCTGCCCCTTTCCAGACGCTTGCTGTACAGGGCAAAGCCATCCCCCTCCCAGCGCAGCAGTTTGATGTGATGGCGCCTGCGGCTTAAGAAAATGAAGATATCGCCTGTGAGGGGATCGTGGTGCAGTTCTTCACGCACAAGGGCTGCCAGGGAGTAAAAGCTTTTGCGCATGTCTGCTGGCTTGGAGTAAAGGAAATAGCGGAAAGCGTCCGAGAGGGCAAGCATAACACTTAAAATAAAAGAGCACGTAGATATTCTGGTGGCACCATCTGGTAAAGAGTGATCTTATGGCCTTTTGACAAAGTAATATCAGCAAAAGCTACAGAGGTGATTTCATTACCTGCATTTGTTTTCTGTACTTGTAAAGGAATGAATGTACTGCCAGGTTTTGCTTTCTTCTTAATACGCCTGTATTTATTCAGCCAGGAGTGAAACAGGGAATCGGAGAAATCATGTTGATTGCAGAATACCGTAATAGGAAGACCGCTGCTTTCCCATTTTTCTATCAGTGCAATTTTTTCTTCATCACTTCTTCTAATGATTGGCTTCTTTGCTGTTTTGTTCATGATAAGTAGATCAGAAAGCAAAACTATTTACATCCCATCCGGTCAACAATATGCACTTGCTCGTTGATTTAC
>NZ_JAOTIF010000067.1 GCF_025628885.1 Paraflavisolibacter caeni
CCTAATATCGTAGTCAAAGTGCCCATGATCAAAGACGGCATCAAAGCCATCAAATACTTCAGCGACAACGGCATCAAAACCAACTGCACCCTGGTATTCTCTGCCGGTCAGGCCATCCTGGCTGCCAAAGCAGGCGCTACTTATGTTTCTCCCTTCATCGGCCGCATTGATGACTCGGGCTGGGATGGGGTACAGCTCATCGAGCAGATAGCCCGCATCTATACCCTCCAGGGCTTTACCACCCAGATCCTGGCGGCTTCTATCCGCTCGGCCAACCACATCATTGCCTGTGCCGAGGCTGGTGCGGACGTGTGCACCTCCCCCCTGGACTCCATCCTGGGCTTGCTCAAACACCCCCTGACCGACATCGGCCTGGCCAAGTTTGTAGAAGATGCCAAAAAAATGCAACAGGAAGCTGTGGTTGCTTAATTAAGGAAAGCAACCCTTCACTTTTTTAAAACCTCAATCAAATGGATATGCAAGCTTTAGAAAATATTGCCAAGCAGGTGCGCCGCGACATCGTGCGCATGGTACACAGCTGCCAGAGTGGCCACCCGGGGGGCTCGCTGGGCTGTACCGACTTTCTGGTCGCCCTTTACTTCCAGGTCATGAAGCACGACTCCCACTTCAACATGGATGGCTCGGATGAAGACCTGTTCTTCCTCTCCAACGGACATATTTCACCAGTTTTCTATTCTGTGTTGGCCCGCTCCGGCTACTTTGCCGTAGAAGAGCTCGCCACCTTTCGTAAACTCAACAGCCGCCTGCAGGGCCACCCCACCACCCATGAAGGCCTGCCCGGGGTGCGCATCGCCTCCGGCTCGCTGGGCCAGGGTCTGTCGGTCGCCATTGGCGCTGCCCTGACCAAAAAGCTGAAAAAAGACAACCGCCTGGTCTTCTCCCTGCACGGGGATGGGGAGCTGCAGGAAGGCCAGATCTGGGAAGCGGCCCTCTATGCCGCCCACAACAAGGTGGACAACCTCATCTCCACCATTGATGTCAATGGCCAGCAGATCGATGGGCCCACCGACAAGGTGCTTTCTTTAGGTAATCTTAGAGCCAAGTGGGAAGCCTTTGGCTGGGAAGTGCTGGAGATGAATGGCAATGACCTGGGGGAGGTGCTCCGGGGTCTGGAACTGGCCAAGAGTAAGACCTTCAAGGGCAAACCCATTATGATCCTGATGCAGACCAACATGGGCCATGGGGTGGACTTCATGATGGGCTCCCACAAATGGCATGGCGTGGCTCCTAACGATGAGCAGCTGGAAAAGGCCCTCTACCAACTGGAAAGCTCCCTGCTGGACTATTAATCAACAAGAAAATAACCTCATTCATGAAAAAATATACGTTTACGGAAAAAAAAGACACCCGCTCGGGCTTTGGGGCTGGTCTTTTGGAAGCTGGCCGCAGGAATCCTAATGTAGTGGCCCTTTGTGCCGACCTGGTGGGTTCGCTGAAGATGGAAGCTTTTATCAAGGAATTCCCGGACCGCTTCTTCCAGATCGGCATTGCCGAGGCCAACATGATGGGCATCGCTGCCGGCATGACCATTGGGGGGTCGATTCCCTTTACCGGCACCTTTGCCAACTTCTCCACCGGCCGGGTGTATGACCAGATCCGCCAGAGCATTGCCTATTCGGATAAAAATGTGAAGATCTGTGCCTCCCATGCCGGCCTTACCCTGGGAGAGGATGGGGCTACCCACCAGATCCTGGAAGACCTGGGGCTGATGAAGATGCTGCCGGGTATGACGGTGATCAACCCCTGTGACTACAACCAGACCAGGGCGGCTACCATCGCCATCGCCGAGCACCACGGCCCGGTGTACCTGCGCTTTGGCCGCCCGGTAGTGCCCATTTTCACCGAGGCGGACCAGCCCTTTGAGATTGGCAAGGCCTGGCTGGTGAACGAGGGGGCGGATGTGAGCATCTTTGCCACCGGCCACCTGGTGTGGGAAGCCATCCAGGCAGGGGAACAACTGGCCGAGTTGGGTATCGATGCCGAGATCATTAATATCCATACCATCAAGCCTTTAGATGTGGAAGCGATCTTAAAATCGGTGGCCAAGACAAGGTGTGTGGTGAGTTGCGAGGAGCACAACCGCCTGGGGGGCCTGGGGGACTCCATTGCCCAGGTGCTCATCCAGCACGACCCGGTGCCGATGGAATATGTAGCGGTCAATGACAGCTTTGGGGAGAGTGGCACACCAGCCCAGCTGATGAAGAAGTACGG
>NZ_JAOTIF010000068.1 GCF_025628885.1 Paraflavisolibacter caeni
CTGCGGAGGCACTGGCTCAGATCCTCTGGCCGGTCGTAGGTGGCCACAACTATAGACACCTTTACTTCCGGAGAAAGGCCGACAGAGGAATCCTGAATTGTTTGATTTGCAGAAAAATGGCTGGTTAAGGTAGACGTAATTTCGGCCTGGAGAAAATCCTTGTCTAAATTGTAGTTTAGTTGTAGAAGGTTCAACTTCAACCCATTCGCGATTGTCTCATACAAGCGGCTTGGATTTGATATTTCCCTGGAGTCATTGATATTTACGTATCCAAGTAGACGCTGCTTCCAAGTTACATATAATTGAATGGCCCCACACTCCTCTGTTTCAGTCAATTGTGGCAGAGGATCACTTAATTCTATAATACGAATGGCTATCGCATTTCTGTAATTTTTATGGGCTTCAGATAAAGAAGTATGTGCTATCTCTTTTACAGGCAAAGGGCCAAAAGTACCCTCAATTTCAGCCGCTATCCGGCAGGCTTTCTGGTATCTGTTCATTCCGGCAAAACAGCCTTTCAGCTCTGCAATGATCAAATCCCTTGGAAACTGGGTAGGATGCTTTAAAGAGGTCCATAAGGGTTTTAGATTGCCCTTGATAAGCCACCATACCCCCAATTTCCAGAAAGAAGAACGTTGATTGGGATAATTTGTCGCGCCACTTTTGAAATAAGAATATAAGCCAATACCATCACTTGTTAACTGCGCACAAAGACTTGAATAGTCACGCCGGTGTCGATGGCGTACAATCGCACTGGGTTCATATACCAGCTTGTGACCTTCTTTCAATACCCTGAAAAACATTTCCAGGTCCTCAGCACCATGGGTAACTGTTCCGGCACCTAAAGCTGTGTTAAAAAGCCCTATGTTCTTAAATACACAGCAACGGAAAGCCATATTGGCGCCGGTACCAAACTGTCCTGCTCCCAGTAATCGCCAGGACATTTTTTTACCAGCTACACTCCAGGACTTTCGTTGAAACCCTTTACCAAATCCTCCATGCCGTTCAAATAATACCTGTGCCTGGGTTTCCAATTCGTAAGGCACGACCAGGCCGGTAACAGCCATCACCTCCGGGCTTTCAGCAAACACACTTGCCAGGGCTTTTACCCAGCCTGCATCTACAATTACATCATCATCGGTAAAAGCAATGATTTCTCCTTCCGCTTCCAAAACAGCCCTGTTTCTGGCCCAACTAAGCCCTGGTCTGGGTTCGCATATGTAGCGTACAGAAGGATAGTGATTCTTTACCAAAAGCGCTGTATCATTTGTTGAAGGGGCGTTGTCTACCACCAGGATTTCCAGGTGGGGATAATCAAGCCCACAGAGCGCATCAAGGCATAAGGCAAGGTCCGTTGTGCGGTTACGCGTACAAACAGCCACCGTTATTGAGGTCTTTGAATCATTTACAAGTAGGGGTGGTAGATTGACTAGATCTGCAATATTTAGTTTGCTGTTTTGTATCAGTGCAGCTAAGCCATTACGGATTAAAAGTTGAGCAATTTGATGATAATATTGCTCTATAATACTTTGACTCAGTATTGTTGCTGAACATCGGCCATTGGGCAATGGTAAGTGTATATATCCTATCGGAATGTTATACATCCGCACCAGTACTTGAAGCTTTTCAAATTCTTGTAAACCTTCAAAATCTTCAATTGGCTTAGTGAGTTCTACTTCAGCTATTTTGATTGGTTTAAACATGTGCGTTGGCTTCATTAATCTAAAGGGATATTATTACTTGTAAAGAAGTTTACTGCGGTTGTTCAGAAGGAATTATTTGCAGTGTTTCTGTCAGGTAACTCTCCGAATCGACATCTAATTTGGTGGATAAATGATGTCGTTCATTGAGTGGCAAATAGGAATTGCTTTTGCCTAGTTTTTTAACACGCCTGTGAGAACACCAGTAAGCCCATGGGCCAGCCAGGTACCCTTTGAACTCTAGCCAAATTAAAAATAAGGGGTAATTACTGCGCCTGCGAAGCTTTTCTTTGATGTGCCAGCAGAACACCTTCGGTATTTCCACTGCTATCCGCCTTAACCCACGCCAGTCACTATCGTGCAACCAAGTAGTCAAATGATAGGCAACACCTCCCCGGCTGTAATCATAGATCTGTTTGTACAAGGCTGCCATTGTGCTGCGATGTTTATGCCACACATAGGCATCTGCCTGGTAGCAGATGGTGTAACCTGCCTTGAGCACTTTATAGAACATGTAGG
>NZ_JAOTIF010000069.1 GCF_025628885.1 Paraflavisolibacter caeni
GAGCAGCAGCAGTTGCTCCATGGCTTTAACAGCTGTGAAGTGGCTTATCCTAAACACCACACCCTTGTCTCTTTGTTTGAACAGCAGGTGGAAAAGACACCCCACAGCATGGCCCTGGTCTTTGAAGAGCGGCAACTCACCTATCAGGAGCTCAATGAAAGGAGTAACCAGCTGGCCCACTTGCTTAGGAGCAAAGGCGTTAGACAGGACTCTTTAGTGCCTCTGTGCATGGAAAGGAGTGTGGAAGTGCTCATTGCCATTTGGGGGATCTTAAAAGCAGGAGCAGCTTACGTGCCCATAGATCCGGACTACCCTGTAGACAGGATCCACTACCTGCTTCAGGACACGGCGGCTCCTTTAGTAGTATGCAGTGAGAGCAGTAGGGAAAAGCTGGAGACTACCCCACTTGAACTCCTTGAAGTGGAAGATTTGGTGGTGGGCCTGCAGCCGATGCACAACCCTCAAACAAATCTGCAGCCCTCCCACCTGGCTTATGTGATCTATACCTCGGGTTCCACGGGTACGCCCAAGGGGGTGATGGTGGAACACCACAGTTTGGTGGATTACTACTATGGCCTTTCACAACACCTGCCTATCGGGCAGTGCCGCAGCTTTGCTTTGGTCTCCACCCTGTCTGCCGATCTGGGCAACACGGTGCTGTATGGGGCCCTGTTGAGTGGGGCAGCCCTGCACCTCTGCTCCAAAGAGCTGGTCAATGACGGTCATAGATTGCAACAGTATTTTATTCAACATACAATTGACTGTGTCAAGCTGGTGCCTTCCCACTGGCAGGCCCTGAGCAGCGGGAGCGAGCTGCTGTTGCCTGCTCGCCTGCTGGTCTTTGGAGGTGAAGCCCTCAAGCGGGAAGTGGTGGAACAAATCCGGCAGGCAGCCCCCCTGTGCATTGTAGTCAATCACTATGGACCTACAGAGACCACTATTGGCAAGCTGCTGCATGTGGTGAGCAGGGATAGAGCGTACCATAGCCTCATACCTATAGGAAAACCCTTTAGCAATACCAGGGTATATGTGCTGGATGGGCAGCTCTGTCTGTGTGCTGTAGGAGTGAGTGGGCAGCTCTATATCAGTGGAGAGGGGCTGGCCAGGGGGTACTGGAACAATGAGGCTTTAACCAAAGAGAAGTTTATCGACAATCCCTTTACTCCTGGAGGAAGGTTGTATGCCACCGGGGATGTGGTGCGGTATGTTGAGGATGGGGCTATTGAGTTTGTGGGCAGGGTGGATGAGCAGGTCAAGATTAGGGGCTATCGCATAGAGTTGGGCGAGATTGAAGCCGTGGTGCAGCAGAGTGGGTGGGTAAGCCAGTGTGTAGTAGTAGCCAAAGAGGATACTAATGGAGGAAAAAGATTGGTGGGTTATATCGTTTCTGCACAAGAGAAAGCCTTTAATAAAGAACCATTAATTGATTATTTAAAAAGCAGGCTGCCGGAGTACATGGTGCCTGCTCAGTGGGTGGAGCTGCAAAGCATTCCTTTGACCGCTAATGGCAAGGTGGACAGGAAAGCTTTACCGGATCCCAACAGCACAGAGGGGGTGGGGAATAAACAGGAGGGGCCCAGAAATGAAGTGGAGGCCCGGCTGTGTGCGCTGTGGCAGGAGCTCTTGGAGGTGGAGCGGGTGGGAGTGCATGAGGACTTCTTTGAGTTGGGGGGCCATTCCCTGTTGGCCATTCGGGTGATTGCTGCGGTACGCAAGGAGCTAGAGGTGGAAGTAAGTATAGGTGATGTGTTTGACTATCCCACCGTAGCCCAGCTGGCGGAGCACCTGCAGGTAGAGAACAGGGAGGTGTTGCTACCCTCTATTGAAGCTGTAGTGCAAAGACCAGAGCGGCTGCCTTTATCCTTTGCCCAGGAGCGTTTGTGGTTCATTGACCAGTTGGAGGGCAGTGTGCAATACCATGTACCAGCGGTGCTTAGATTAAAAGGAACCTTAAATAAAGAAGCACTGGAAGCTGCCTTCCGGGGCGTGATCGAGCGTCATGAGGTGTTAAGGACCATATTCCTTGAAGAAGAAGGCCAGAGCTATCAATACATACAAGCAGCTGATGGCTGGAAG
>NZ_JAOTIF010000007.1 GCF_025628885.1 Paraflavisolibacter caeni
AGGGGAGGTAAAATCTCTATAACAGTATACCCTCAGGGGTTACTTAGACCTAAATTGTACGCTCACCCTTTTTCACTGATGGACTCAAAACTACCCAGACCTTCCCGACTCCTCTCAAAAAATACTGCTTCAAAAACCAAACATAGGAGACCTTACTCCATAGTTACTCCTCATGTACTCCCCATCTACTCCGTACTAAAGCCGTATCTACTCCTCCCACCTTTCCCCATACCTTCAGCCTACCTGAAGTAGGGATGGTGTATAGATCAAGCACACATCAAGCATACTTCAAGTATACTTAGTGCACGAAACAGATTTTGCCCCCTCCCTGCTCCCCTAACCCTTGAGCCGTACCTGAGCCGTACCTTAGCCGTACTTGAGCCTAGAAAACCATTTTTCACACAACCAATACCCTAATATCCTCATCTCATTCCCTTCACCCCATTTCTCATTCATCATTTAAATCATTCGTCATTCAAACTTGTCCGCCTCTGGCAGATTCGAATCATTCGCCATTCCCTACATATTGCCTTTTTAGCAAAATTGTCCATCACATTTCATAAATATTCTATTGTGCTTGTGTCATTGTTACACGACTTTTATCCCTCATATAATCTTGCTGCCGTGTTTATTAAAAAGTACTTCGAAGAATTCTGTTTAAGTGAGGTCAGAGAGACGATTGGCCGTACCATTACAGAAACAGATATTGTTCTTCATGCCGGTCAAACCGGTGATTTTTATCCGCACCATATGAACGAGGAATGGTGTAAGACCCAGCCCTTCCAAAAAAGAATCGCACATGGCACACTCATTTTCAGCGTTGCTGTCGGTATGACAGCAGGTTTGATAAATGAAGTGGCTATGACCTATGGCTATGAAAGATTACGCTTTTTGAAGCCTGTTTTCATTGGCGATACAATCCGTGTGAGGATCTCCATATCGGATATAAAGGAACATAAAAAACCTGGGTTTGGCTTGGTGACTGAAAAGGTAGAAGCTCTGAACCAGAATGATGATCTGGTGATGATTTGTGAACATATTTTACTGGTGCAGAAGAAAACAGATGCTAATGGCTAAAACTATTTTAAAGGGAATTACTTGGGGGCATAGTAGGGGAATAACACCCTTACTGGCTGCGGCGCAACGGTTTAACGAATTATTCCCCGACGTGGAAATTCAATGGCACAAGCGCACCCTCCAGGAATTCGCAGACTTCCCGATTGAAAAGCTTACTGAGCAATATGATTTACTCATCATAGATCATCCCTGGGTAGGTTGCGCTGCTGCCACCAATTGTGTATTGCCTTTAGATCAATACTTGCCCGAAAGTTTTTTGAATGATCAGGCCGTGAATTCAACCGGTCTTTCCCATCAGAGTTACAATTATAAAGGACACCAGTGGGCTTTGGCAATTGATGCAGCTACACCTGCGGCTTCTTATAGAAGTGACCTACTTCAAAAGAATAACGTATCTCTGCCTCAAACATGGGAAGACGTTTTGCTGCTGGCAAAAGATGGTAAACTTGCTGTGCCTGCTATTCCCATTGACCTGCTGATGAACTTTTACACTTTCTGCATTGCCCATGGAACAGTACCCTTTCAATCCAAAGAAGAAATTGTTGACGTAGAAACTGGTATAAAAGCATTGGAGGCAATGCCGCAATTGTATTCGCTGGTTGATAAAGTCATGTTCACCAGCAATCCTATAGCTGTTGCAGAAATGATGTCCAAAACCAATAAATTTTGGTACTGTCCATTTGCTTATTGTTATTCAAATTACAGCAGGACCGGATATGCTGAAAACAGATTGACCTATGCGGATGTGGTCAACTTCAATGGTCAAAAGCTGCGTACAACAATTGGAGGTACGGGCTTGTCTGTTTCTGCTTTTAGTAAGCATAAAGAAATTGCACTGCAGTTTGCAGAAATGGTGACATCCGGATCATTCCAGTCTACCTTTTATGTTGAACATGGTGGCCAACCAGGGTACAGGAAAGCTTGGGAATCAGAAACAGCCAACAGGCTTACCAATGACTTTTTCAGTTCGGTGCTCCCTGCCATGCAGAGCGGTTATATGAGGCCACGGTATAATGGTTATTTGCATTTCCAGGACACCGCATGCGAACCATTACACCAGTATTTATGGAAAGGAGGTAACCCGGAAACAGTGTTACAGGAAATGAATAGGCTTTACCAGGAGAGCCTTGTGTATGAACTTAAATTACAACCATGAACAAACTGCCATTAAAAGGATTAATTGTACTTGAATTCAGTCAGTATTTATCCGGCCCATCAGCTGGATTACGCCTGGCAGATTTGGGTGCCAGGGTAATAAAAATAGAGCGACCTAAAGGAGGCGATGCCTGCAGAAGCCTGTCTATTAAAAATTTATGGGCTGATGACAGCTCTTTGCTTTTTCATACAATTAACCGTAATAAAGAAAGCTTTGCTGCTGATTTAAAGGATCCGGACGATTTGCTATTGATTAAGCGGTTGATCGAGGAGGCAGATGTGGTAACACACAATTTTCGTCCAGGTGTTATGGAAAAAGTGGGTTTGGATTATGCATCTGTACAAGAAATCAATCCGCGGATCATTTATGCAGAAATTACCGGTTTTGGTAAGAATGGCCCTTGGAATCATCATCCGGGTCAGGATTTATTGTTACAATCCCTGACAGGCTTAACTTTCACTACCGCTAATAAGGATGATAATCCAACACCTTTTGGGCTTTCAATAGGTGATACTATTTGCGGAGAGCAGATGGTCCAGGGTATACTCGCAGCCTTAATAAGAAGACAGAAAACCGGTAAAGGGGCATTAATAGAATTGAGCTTGATGGAATCTCTGCTTGATTTTCAATTTGAACTCCTAACTACTTACTATGCCAGTGGCAAATTACCTGAACGTAGCCGTATCAGTAATGGGAATCCTTTGCTGGGCGCTCCCTATGGAATATACCCTACTGCAGATGGCCATATTGCTATTGCGATGGTAAATATTCTGCGGCTGGCTACTATTATTGAGTGTAGTGCACTGGCGCAATTCAAACAGGAAGATACTTTTATTTATAGGGACGAAATAAAAGAAGTACTGGCTGCACACCTGCTGCAACAGCCCTCTGAACATTGGCTTCAAAAGCTGAAGGCTGAGGATATCTGGTCTATGGAGGTACTTAATTGGCAGCAATTAACAAAGGAAGAGGCTTACAAATGTTTGCAAATGGAGCAAACAATTAAAGCTTCCAATGGAAATCAAATCACAACAACAAGATGTCCAATACGAATGAATGGACAAAGACTGTTTTCGGATAAACCCGCTCCAACTTTAGGTGAGCATAACGAAAGCATTTGTAGAGAAATGGGACTGGTCAGCATACCGGATATTCAACAATAAGTTTTTAATCACTGGAAGGAATCTGGTAGAAACTTTTAAACGCCCTGAACTGTAATACTAACCCGGACCTTAAAATATTCTATTTTTTGATGAAGCTTTTAGAAGATATAATTGTTATTGACTTTAGCCAGTTTCTTTCTGGTCCTTCTGCTAGTTTACGATTGGCGGATATGGGCGCTCAGGTAATTAAAATTGAGAAAAAAGGAACTGGAGATATTTGCCGCCAGCTATATGTGTCTGATGTAGTCATGGACGGCGAATCTTCTATCTTTCATGCCATAAATCGCAATAAACAAAGCTATGCTGCTGATTTAAAATGTGCTGTGGATAAGGAAAGGGTTTTGCAGTTGATCGCAAAAGCCGATGTATTGTTGCATAACTTCCGTCCGGGCGTGATGCAAAGACTTGGATTGGACTATGAAACAGTGAAAGCCATTAATCCCGGCCTGGTCTATGCAGAGATCAGTGGTTATGGCTCGGAAGGGCCCTGGAAGGACTTACCCGGACAGGACCTCTTGGTTCAGTCTGCATCCGGTTTAACCTGGTTGAGTAACAATGATGAACGGGAACCAACACCAATGGGAGTGGCCATTGTTGATATTCTTGCCGGCACGCATGTGGCACAAGGTATCCTGGCTGCACTTTACCAAAAAGCAATTTCCGATGAAGGTTCTTTAGTTCAGGTAAGTATGCTCGAGAGCATTCTATACTTCCAGTTCGAAGTGCTGACCTGCTTTTACAACGATGGGCATCAATTGCCTGTTCGGAGCAGCATCAACAATGGAAATCCCTATGTGGCAGCTCCTTACGGTATTTATAAAACAGCAGAAGGATATATCGCTCTGGCAATGACCAACATTGTAGTATTGGGTCAATTGCTTTCATGCAATACACTTATAAACTACACCGATAAAGCATCCTGGTTTAACAATCGGGATGAAATCAAAACTATCCTCGCTGAACACCTCCTGACCCAAACAGCAGACTATTGGCTTTCCATTCTGCAACCAGCAGATATATGGTGTGCTAAAGTATTGGATTATGACACACTGGCGAAAGAGCATGCATATCAGTTGTTGAATATGGAAATGGATGTTAAAACGACTAATGGTTTGACCATTAAAACAACGCGTTGCCCAATACGTGTTGATGGTCAAATACTTACTTCTGAAATTGGTGCCCCCCTCTTAGGTGAACATAATGACCAAATTGAAAAGCAATTTGATATAGTCTGTTAAAACGCTGACAGGGATTCAATAATAACTCGAGTATTTTTCTATATTATTTTAATAATTAAAAAAGCGGAATAATAACCGCTTTTTTTGTTTCCGGTCAAGTAGTAGTTTTACCACTTTATTAATTACTTAGGAATGCTCAATTAGTTTGCCAATGAATTTAATAGATACACACATTCACATTTGGAACTTTGATAAAGCCCAATACAAATGGCTGGAAGGGGATACTTCCATTCTCAATCGTACTTATCATATTGAAGAATTAGAGGAGGATCGCCTGGCTGCAGGTGTATCAGGAGGGATACTTGTTCAAGCGGCTAATAATTTTGAAGATACTGACTGGATGCTGGAGGTCGCTGCAAACAATGATTGGTTGAAAGGTGTGGTTGGATGGTTACCTTTAAATGATCCTGCTGCCACGGAAATTGCTTTGACAGAAAAGTATCTGAAGAATCGCTTATTCAAGGGCGTTCGTCATCTGATTCATAATGAGGCTGATCCTAAATGGCTTTTACAGGAAGAGGTAATGGAGAGTCTCCAAATATTGGAAGCTCACAATATTCCATATGATGTGGTAGGTATTATTCCGGCGCACATTGAAACGGTCCTAAAGGTTGCAGAAAAGCTTCCCGGTCTGTGTATGGTATTTGATCACCTGAATCAGCCTCCCATTGCTACAAAGGAAAAGTTTGGCCGTTGGGGCGGATTAATGAAAGATGCTGCTCAACATCAAAACCTGTATGCCAAGATATCTGGACTGGGTACAACTTCCGGCAACTTCACCTCATGGACAACCGATGATCTAAAACCATATGTAGAGTTCGCGCTGCAGGCGTTTGGGGCAGAACGTTGTTTTTGCGGTAGTGACTGGCCGGTTTCCCTTCTTGCCGGGAATTATAATAAAACGTGGCAGGCCTATACAACGATTTTGAATGACCTGTTGGATAAGGAGGCGCAGCAAAAAGTTCTTTTTCAAAATGCTGTGGATTTCTACAATCTTCAGGATAATCAATAACATGTATCGGTAATTTGTTCTGGAATATTTAAAGCTGATCAGTTTGGGAGATTTCTTTCAAAATGGATGCATTTATCATGTACAGGTAAATTGGCATGATTTTGAAAATGTAATTATATCTTTGAAAACAATTTGATGTAAAACCTTGGCCAGCTTTTCCTTCCAATCTCCTTAGAAAGAAACCTTCGTTTTTGAAGATTAGTAATCTGTTAAGTGCTATATGAACAAATAGTACCCAATTTTTATTAATACCTGTTGGTTTTAACTCTGTTGGAGCTAAAACCAAACAGGATGCTCTAAGATGAAGGTTTCCGGCTCCGTTGGGGCCGGCTCCCTTTATTCCTCTCAAAGTGAAGTGTTCCTTAAATTTAAATCTGCTTCAATAATTTTATTTACTTTCCCCGCCCGGAACTGGAACTGAAGTTACTCTTCCCTTATTTGCTTATGTCATTTTATAGTCCATTGCCTCAGCGACCACGGCCTATTTTTATCATTGGTGCTGGTGGAATAGTTAACGATGCTCATTTACCTGCATATCAATTAGCTTCTTTTCCTGTTGCAGGAATTTTTGATATCAACAGGGACAAAGCTGAGGCTACAGCACAAAAGTTTGCAATTCCACGTGTATTTGGTAGTCTGGAAGAAATGATACAACATGCTCCAAAAGAAGTTGTCTTTGATGTGGCATTACCTGGTTCTGCCATGATAGGCGTCATGGAACAGTTGCCAAATGGGACAGCGGTCCTTTTACAGAAACCTATGGGGGAAGATTTGTCCCAGGCAAAGCAAATACTTCAGTTATCTAAAGATAAAGAACTCACCGCCGGCATCAATTTTCAATTGCGCTATGCTCCCAATATTAAAATGGCCCGTGATTTAATCAATCAAGGACTTTTAGGAGAATTATGTGATATTGAAGTAAACATCAATGTTTTTACTCCCTGGCATATATGGGAGTTTATGTATGGCCTGCCACGTGTTGAGATACTGTATCATAGCATTCATCACATTGATTTGATCCGGTCATTTCTTGGAAACCCGAAGAGTATATATGCCAAGACTGTCAAACACCCGGTGATGAACAAACTGGCTTCTGTGAGGAGTAATATTATTATGGATTATGGAGACATGATCCGCGCAAATATTTTAACCAATCATTGCCATGTGTTCGGCCTTGATAAGCAGCAATCGTATATAAAGTTTGAAGGAACAAAGGGTGCTATCAAAATAACATTGGGTGTCTTGATGGATTACCCTATAGGGATGCCTGACAAGTTTGAGTATGTTTTTTTAGAAGAAGGAAAAAAGGCTGAATGGAAGGAATTGGATATTAAAGGGGGATGGTTCCCTCATGCGTTCATTGGCAGCATGGCACAAGTAATGCTTGCTGCAGATGGACTTGTAGATAAGGCTGATAATTCCGTGGATGATTGTATTCATACAATGGCGTGTGTTGAAGCAGCTTATGAATCCAGTGAACTGGGCGGTGTTAGCCTGTCCAAATTCAATACTAAATAATTATAAAATCTGGTCCGTGTAATTTATCCACACTCAGAGTAATAACATCATGGAATTCGCTAATAGTCTGCTAGTTGATTTGTAAATGTGATAATAATTTTGCTTCATTCTTTCCCCAATAAGACAGGTAAGGCGTGTTTACAAATAAGTGCAAATAATCTCTATAAGTCAATTTAATATAATTGACTTTTTTATTTTATGTTGAATGGGTGGTACAAAAGAAAAACTTCATTTTAAGAGGAACCAGGCTGCTATTTTGATCACACAGTTCAGGAATCAGTTTTGTCAAAGCTCAAACCTAAGTGAATTGATTTACAATGAGTTGTGTTCCTTATTGCTATTAAATAATATCTGAATTATTTCTTCTGAGTTTCTTGCCTCATCAGGATATTTTGATCAAAGAATTAATTGTTCCACATTCCTGGTTGATACCTGTATTTTATAAAATCATTACCTCATCTATAGATGGCAGGATAGTTGAAGGCTGTATTGTGCTGTTTTTAGCATGAATAATATTTCCCAATCAAAGATTCACTAGATGAATACAAAAGTATTTCCAGGCAGTCCATTTCCATTAGGGGCAACATGGGACGGTGAAGGTGTTAATTTTGCTATTTATTCTGAAAATGCACAAGGTGTTGATCTCTGCCTTTTTAATTCTACTGAGGATGAAGCAGAATCTGTAAAGATCAGAATCAATGAAGTAACTCATTACATATGGCATGTTTATGTTCCGGGATTAAAGCCTGGTCAGTTATATGGCTACCGTATTTATGGTCCTTACGAACCTCACAATGGCCATCGTTTTAACCCTAATAAGTTGCTTATAGATCCTTATGCTAAAGCTGTTGCAGGGACAATTCAATGGCATGATGCTCTCTTTGGTTATGAAATAGGAAATGTTGAGGAAGATTTAAGCTTTAGCGATGTAGACAGTGCTCCATACATACCAAAATCAGTAGTGATTGACCATCGTTTTGACTGGGAGGGGGTTCAAAAGCCAAAGGTCCCTTATTATAAGACTATCATATATGAGGCGCATGTGAAAGGGTTAACCATGATGCATCCTGATTTGCCGGAGGAAATCAGGGGAACTTATGCAGGCATTGCCCATCCCATTACTATCAATTACTTAAAAGAGTTGGGTATCACTACACTAGAGCTCATGCCAGTACATCATTTTGTTACTGACAGGCATCTTAAGGAAAGAGGGCTCTCAAATTACTGGGGGTACAATACAATAGGTTTCTTTGCCCCGGATGTACGTTATTCAGCTACTGGAGGCTTAGGGGAGCAAGTGATAGAATTTAAAAATATGGTGAAGGAGTTGCACAAGGCTGGCATTGAGGTGATCCTGGATGTTGTATACAATCATACCGGAGAAGGCAATCATATGGGCCCTACGCTTTCATTCCGGGGAATTGATAATGCCCTGTACTATCGTCTTACAGAAGATAGACGGTATTATATGGATTATACCGGCACAGGGAATACATTGAATGCACAATTCCCTCATGTTCTGAGACTGATCATGGACAGCCTTCGCTATTGGATTGTGGATATGCAAGTTGATGGTTTTCGGTTTGACCTCGCATCAGCACTTGCCAGGGAATTGCATGAAGTAGACCGCCTAGGTTCCTTTTTTGATATTATACACCAGGACCCAACCATTTCCCAGGTAAAACTTATTGCTGAGCCATGGGATATTGGTGAAGGTGGCTATCAAGTGGGTAAATTTCCCCCCGGTTGGGCTGAATGGAATGGCAAGTACAGGGACTGTATTCGTGACTATTGGCGAGGTGCAGAAAGTATGTTGGCTGAGTTTGCTGAACGTTTTACAGGCAGTTCAGATCTTTACAAAAACGACTCCCGGCGCCCTACAGCCAGTATCAATTTTGTAACTGCTCATGACGGCTTCACGCTTAATGACCTTGTATCATACAATGAAAAACATAACGAAGCGAATGGGGAGAATAACAATGATGGAGAATCCCATAACCATTCGTGGAATTGTGGTGTAGAAGGACCAACTGATGATCCTGTTGTTCTTGAATTAAGGCAACGTCAAATGAGAAACTTTCTGGCTACCCTTTTCCTTTCACAAGGGGTGCCGATGTTGCTTGCCGGTGATGAGTTGGGGCGTACGCAACAAGGAAACAACAACGCATACTGCCAGGATAATGAAATTTCATGGATCAACTGGAAGGCGGCTGATCAGGATTTAATTCAGTTTACGCAAAAGATCATACAGTTACGTAAAAAACATCCTGTATTTCGCAGGAGGCGCTGGTTCCAGGGACTGCCCATTAAAGGGATTGGATTGGAAGATATTGCCTGGTTCCTGCCTGATGGTTCAGAAATGACAGAAGAGCATTGGAATGTTGACTTTGCTAAATCAATGGCTATTTTCCTCAATGGTCATGGGATACATTCCATTGGCTACAATGGAGAACAGGTTATAGATGATAGTTTTTATGTCATTTTTAATGCTTTTCATGAATCACTGTCATTTAAGTTGCCCGGAAGACAATATGGACTTAAGTGGATTAAAGAACTGGATACGAATGAAATTGAATTTGAACCGGCAACATATGCTGCGAGAGAATCTATTAAAGTAGAAGGTAGGTCGATATTGCTGTTAAGGGCAAAAGTTAAAGAGCAAGTAGGAGTTTCAAAGAAGGTTCCCAAAGGTTCAGTAAGAAAAGTGAAGGCTTGATGTAATGTGGTTCTGAACATGTGAATTACTAATTGCTAAAAATAATCTATGAGAAAACCTGGAGTTGATTTCCATAAAAACGGAACAAATGAAATTGTTTTGTGGGCTCCTTACGCAGTAAAAGTTGAGACAATAATAGACGGAGCTGAACGCCTGGAATTGGAAAAGAGCGAAGAGGGTTACTGGAAACTAACTACTGATCAAATCAAAGAAGGTAGCCGCTACCAGTTTTGTTTGAATGGTAGTGATCCGTTGCCCGACCCGGCTTCACGTTTCCAACCTGAAGGTGTACACGGATCTTCGCAAGCAATTGATCTCAAAAATTATCAATGGTCTGATGAGCAGTGGAAGAATCCGCCACTCGAAGAATATATCTTGTATGAATTGCACACCGGAACATTTACACAGGAAGGTACTTTTTTATCTATTGAGCAAAAGCTGGATTATCTTAAAGATCTGGGTGTGAATGCAATAGAGATCATGCCTGTAGCACAATTTCCTGGTAGCCGCAACTGGGGTTATGATGGCGTAGCTCCATATGCCGTACAGAATAGTTATGGTGGTCCGAGGGGATTACAGCATTTAGTCAATGCATGTCATCATAAAGGCATAGCAGTTGTGCTGGATGTTGTGTACAATCATTTAGGTCCGGAAGGGGCTTATCATTACCTATTCGGCCCTTACTTCAATGATAAATATAGAATTCCCTGGGGAGGGGCTATCAATTTTGATGATGCCTGGAGTGATGGCGTGCGGGATTATTTTATAGAAAATGCCTTGATGTGGTTCAGGGAATTTCATATTGATGCACTTCGTCTTGATGCTGTTCATGCAATCAAAGACTTTAGTCCTGTACATATTCTAAAAGAGATCAAGTTGCGCGTTAATGACCTGATGAAGGAGACCGGCAGGACGCATTATCTTATGGTGGAACTAGATCTGAATGATACCCGCTATATCGATCAATTGGAAAAGGGAGGTTATGGTATGGATGCCCAGTGGGTGGATGAGTTTCACCATTCACTTCGTGTAACCGCAGGTGGTAGCCGATATGGGTATTTTTCAGATTTTGAAGGCATCCATCATTTAGCAAAGGCTTACCAGGATGTTTTTGTATATGATGGCCAGTTTTCGCAACACCGTAAAAAGAGATTTGGTGTAAAAGTCGAGGGAGAAAACGGTGGCAGGTTTATTGTGTTTTCACAGAATCATGACCAGGTAGGAAACCGGATGTTAGGCGAGCGCACAAGTGTTCTGAAATCTTTTGAAATGCAAAAGGTTTTAGCAGGTTCTGTTTTGTTTAGTCCTTATATACCCATGTTGTTTATGGGAGAAGAGTGGAGCGAGCCGCATCCATTTCTATATTTCGTTAGCCATACAGATCCGCAGTTGGCAGAGGCCGTACGCAAGGGGCGTAAAGCAGAATTTACTGCATTTCATGCTGAAGGAGAAGCTCCGGATCCTATGGATCAAGACGCCTTCTTGCAATCAAAGCTGCAATGGGACCTGCTTGAGGAAGAACCTCACAGAACAATGTTTCGATTCTATCAAACACTTATTGCTGTTCGTAAGCAGCAACCTGCTTTATCTCATCTCAACAGAAGTCAACTTGATGTTGAAGTAATGGACGAACAAAACGTATTATTCCTGCGGAGATGGCACCATGAGCGGCAAGTCTTTTGCTACTTCAATTTTTCAGGTGCGCAACAAACTGTCAAAATTCCTAATCAATCTGACAAATGGCATCTTTTGATCAATTCTGCTGCGCCTGAATGGAATGGACATAGTGCAGTCCCAACATCTGTATCCCATAATGAGAATATCGATTTGCAACCGGAATCATTCATCCTATATTCTAACAACCATGTATAATCCTGTAGCAACATACCGGATACAGTTTCATAAAAATTTCAGCTTTACCGATCTTGAAAAGATAATTCCTTACCTGAAAAGCTTAGGAATCAAAACAATTTATGCTTCGCCCATATTTGAATCTTTAAAAGGAAGCACGCATGGGTATGATACTTTGAATTCAAGTAAGATTGATCCTGAAATCGGTACAGAGGAGCAATTGAAAGAGATCAACAACAAATTAAAAACGGAAGGTATAGGCTGGCTCCAGGATATCGTACCGAATCATATGGCTTTCGATTCCACCAATCCCTGGATCATGGATGTTTTGGAGAAAGGCCCGCAATCTGTTTACGCTCCTTACTTTGATATTACCTGGTCGGGAGATATGCATCAAGGAAGACTTATGGTTCCATTCCTGGGATCAACCCTGGAGGATGTGGTCAATAGAGGCGAGTTGAAAATAGCTTATACGGATAACCGGTTTGTATTTCAATATTACAATATGAGTTATCCATTGTATCCTAAATCTTACGCTACCATATTGGATGGGGGAGAAAAATTGAATCTAGATGCTTTGGAGCAACTGATTGTACAGATGCCTGGAATGAAACAGATTGAAGATGCTAAGGCTTACAGTGAACAATGGGATGAGTTTCGTTTGCAGTTGGCTGGTGTAATGAAAAATAAAGCCGTCAGATCAGCTATTGATGCCCGTTTGCAGCAGATCAACAAGGATAAGGAAAAATTATTACAAATAGCCGGTGAACAGGCATACCGGCTATGTCATTGGCAAGAAGCAGATGCAAAGATCAACTACCGGCGATTCTTTACTGTAAACGGATTGATCTGTTTGAACATCCAGAATGAGGAGGCCTTCCTGGCACATCATGAATATATTAAAACCTTGGTAAACAAGGGTATTATTCAAGGTGTGCGCGTCGATCATATTGATGGGCTATATGATCCAACGGCTTACCTCGGGCGCCTACGGCAACTGACAGGAGAGGAAACCTACATCGTTGTTGAAAAGATATTAGAGCGAAGAGAAGTACTTTCAAAGAAATGGCCTATTCAAGGCAATACGGGCTATGATTTTCTTGCTATGGTGAATAACCTGTTTACGCAGAATGAGAGTGAAGATGCGTTTACAGATTATTACCAGGAACTTACTGATGATTTCACTTCAATTTCCCATCATATCTATTTAAAGAAGAGACAAATACTTCTGGATCATATGGGTGGTGAACTGGACAACCTTTACAGGTTATTTATTGAGCTGAACCTGGTTGAAAAAAGATCGTTCTCAAGTATCAGGAGAGAAGATTTAAAGGACGTTATAGCTGAGTTTTTGATACAATGTCCGGTTTACCGATTCTATGGTAATAAGTTGCCTCTGGAGGGGGCGGAGGCAGAAGGCGTTCAGCTGATTCTTAACCGCATACGCAAGACGGATACTGAATTAATTAGTGCAACAGGTTTGCTGGAGTCAGTTTTACTGCATCGGCCACATGAGGGTAATGAAGATTATAACAGTCGTGTGTTGCAATTTTACCAGCGATGCATGCAATTTACGGGGCCTCTTACGGCAAAGGGTGTTGAAGATACGCTTATGTATACCTATAACCGATTTATAGGACATAATGAAGTTGGGGATGCTCCAGCATCTTTTGGGTTGGCGCCAGATGAGTTTCATGAAAAAATGAAGGCACGGCAGGAACAGTGGCCATTATCGCTGAACGCAACATCTACACATGATACCAAAAGGGGAGAGGATGTGCGTGCGAGGTTGAATGTATTGACTGATATACCCGAAGAATGGTTTGAAACCGTGGACGAATGGCAAGAATTAACAATGGAGTTGAAGGAGGATGATGCGCCTGATGCGAACGATGAATATTTGATCTACCAGACTTTGATAGGATCCTATCCAATGCCCGGAGCAGATGATGGTGATTATAAAGATCGATTACTGGAATATGTGCAAAAAGCTATCAGGGAGGCTAAACGGTATTCTAATTGGACTTCTCCTAATGAGGAGTATGAAAGCTCGGTAAAAGCCTTTGCAAAAGCCTTATTAGATAAAAAGAAACCATTCTGGAATAGTTTTGAATCCTTTCATCAAAGGGTTGTTGACTTTGGTATTGTTAATTCTCTTTCCCAATTATTGCTGAAACTTACTTGCCCTGGTGTACCTGATATCTACCAGGGAACAGATTTGTGGGATCTCAGTCTTGTTGATCCTGATAATCGCAGGTCAGTGGATTATGACAAGCGAGGCCTGTTACTGGAATCAATTGTAGAAAATGAATCTCCAAGTGAAAGGCTGCTCCAGGAGTTATGGGAAACACGCTACGATGGACGCGTGAAATTATGGCTGTTGAAATCGGTATTACAAATGCGATCGGAGCATCCTGAACTTTTTGTAAGAGGTGATTATATTCCTCTTAGAGTAAGTGGGGCTTATAAAAACCATGTATTTGCATTTGCCCGGAGGTACCTGCAAACGTGGATTATCATAGCTGTACCCTTACATCCTACTGTTCTTTGCCAGGAACAGAATACTTCTGTCAATGAGATAGACTGGAAAAATACAGCCATTGTTTTACCCCAGGAATTAACCAGCGGTTGGGAACATCTGCTATCACATGCCAGGAGCAACCCTGCCAAGGAGATCAGGATACAGGAAGTATTTGCAGGATTGCCATTGGCTATATTGAGATTGTTCCAAACAGTAGGCCAAAGGAGTGCAGGCATATTGGTTCATGTTTCTTCCCTTCCTTCACCATTTGGTATTGGAGATCTAGGTCCGGAGGCAAAGGCGTTTGCATCCTTCTTATATCGCTGTCACCAGCGTTTCTGGCAGTTCTTACCTCTTAACCCAACTGAAGGAGGGCAAGGTCATTCGCCCTATAGTTCGATTTCGAGCAAGGCTGGGAATACGTTATTAATCAGCCCGGAATTGCTGGTGAAAGATGGATTTCTGCATCAATCTGATTTACAGGGGTATTACCTGCCTGCTGAATCGAGGGTGAATTACGAAGAAGTAGAGCGCCTTAAAACTGATTTGTTTGATAAGGCCTGGTCGAACTTTCAGAACAATGACTATGAAGCGGCTAAACACCTGTTTGAGCAATTCTGTGAACAGGAAAAAGAATGGCTTGATGACTTTGCTATTTATTCAGTAGCCAAGAAGATTCAAAAAGGTAAGCCATGGTATGAATGGCCGGTGTCTTTGAAGCAACGGCAGCCCGCCGCAATCAAGAAGCTGGAACAGCAACAAGCGGATGCAATGAACAAAACCAAGTGGCTGCAATTCTTGTTTATGAAACAATGGAAAGAGTTAAAAGCCTATTGCAACCAACTTGGGATCATGCTGTTGGGTGATCTTCCAATTTATGTGAGTTATGATTCGGTAGATGTATGGTCACACAGGGATATCTTTAGTGTTGACAGTAAAGGAGAGCGCATAGGCATGGCCGGGGTTCCACCTGATGCTTTTAGTGCTGACGGACAACTATGGGGCATGCCTGTCTTTCGATGGGATGTCTTGAAAGAGCGTGGATATGATTGGTGGATTCAGCGATTGAAAAAGAATAAAGAGTTATTTGACCTGGTTCGCCTGGATCATTTCAGGGCTTTTGTTTCCTATTGGGAAGTTCCCGCTGGTTCAGAAACGGCCAGGAATGGCGAATGGAAAGAAGGTCCCGGATCGGATTTCTTTTCGGTTGTGCAGCAGGAATTAGGCGGACTTCCATTTGTAGCCGAGGACCTGGGAGAAGTTGATGAAACAGTTTATAGGTTGAGAGATGAATTTAACCTGCCAGGCATGAAGGTGCTGCAATTTGCATTTAGCGAGGATATTGCGCACTCGCCCCATATACCCCATAACTATGGAGAGAACTTCGTTGTGTATACCGGTACGCATGATAATAATACAACATTAGGATGGTACAGGCAGGAGGGCCAGAATGACAGGTACCGTTTGAATCAATATCTGGGATATAATGTTCCTGAAAATGAGGTGAGTAGAGTATTGGGCAGATTGGCGTATGGGTCTGTTGGCAGGACGGTTATATTGCCATTGCAGGACGTACTTTCACTTGATGAAAGTGCAAGGATGAATATACCCTCGTCAGGAGAGGAAAACTGGAGGTGGCGGTTGGTGCCAGGGCAGTTGAATGGGAATGCTGAGCATCTTTTAAGAGAATGGACGGCTTTGTATAACAGAATGTGATGCGAATGACGAATGGGAGTTTGACGTTTGGAGTTGGGAGTTGGGGGGATTCAAAACTTGGAAGGTGGGGGTTGGTTTTGTACCTTTAGGCCCAGTTCCATTGCCTCCGTTCAGGGCTTTTTAGGGCGTTCTGCCTGTAGGTTGTTTTCCCCTTATTTATGAGCATTTGCTCAATTCAGATCGAAGCATAGTCGAAAGATGGTCGAAGGATAGTCGAAGGATGATCGAAGGATGGTCGAAGTAGTCTAGCCTTAAGTACGGCTATGGTACGGCTTAAGTACGGAGTTGGTACGGCTTAGGTAGGGCGCAGCAACCAAGGATGCACGTAGTTGGGGTGGAAAAAATGTGGGTGTGATAGATCGAAATAAGGGTGAGCTGATTTGGAAAAGAGATGAAGATAATTTATATTAGAGCGAATAGCCGTTTACAAGCTGTCTTTTATACCCGTTATTCTATGAACTTTTTGAAAAAACTATTTGGTGCCTATGAGCAAGACCAACCGGTCGAGCTGGAAACAAAACCAGATAATTCCAGACTAAACTATTTACTTGACATGAATGGCAGGCAGCGTTCCGATGAAAATTACAAAGCCATTCTGCAAGAAATATCAAGAGGTAATTCTTACTTGCTTCTTCCTTCTGTAAATGAAACTCATGGCACAAGTAAGTGGAAAACGCTAAAAAAAGGTTCAACATTAACCCTGACTTCAGTATTCAATTTAGATGGTTTACAAGTACTTGGAGCATTTAGCGATGAAAAGTCACTTTATAAATGGGCAAAAAAAGAGACTGCTTATACAGCGATGAAATCCCAAGACCTACTTGCGTTTTGCCAGCAACATGACATTGACAGGATTGTGATTAATAGTGATCAGAAAAACATGTTTGTATTAGAACGTAATCGCAGCAACATTGAAACAAGAACTATAAAGCAGGATACAACATTGCTTTTTGGCAAACCTGCTAAGCCATTAAATGGACACATCTTAAAGAATCTTATCAATAACTTTCAAAAAGTAGATACCATACTGGAAGCCTACCAATATGCACAAAGCCTGAATGATGAAACCAGCATTGTAATTGGTATCCGAATGTCCACTGTAACTGAAAATTCTAGGGCCGCATTGCATAACGCTTTGAATAAAGCATTGGCGAATGAGCAGTTAGAAATCGCACTTGATATTATGATCATTCAAACTGAAGAGAGATTGCAGACAATCCGCAATATCCAAGACTCACTATTTTACAGGAGGTAAGTTACGATGCTCAACAGCTATGTAACCGGATAAAGTTTTACTTTCCCATTTGAAAGAAAAACTATGGGACATGTTGAAGCAGCTTATTGAATTTAAGAAAACAGACAGGAAGTGGCATATCCCGGTATTGGCTGGGCTGAGTGTTGGGATTCCTATCATGGTAGGATTTTTTTACGGCAACTTTCCAGGGTGGAAACTAGCTTCAATGGCAGGGTTGGTGATCTTATACATACATTCAATAGGTATTGCCCATCGAATGGCCACATTGATGATTTGTTCTTTTGGTTTGATGGTTTCTTTTTCCATAGGTGCCATTTTGGGTTTTAACCCTTTTGTAGCATCCCTGGCGCTCGGCTTATATGCATTTGCGGTCCATTCTGCTTTGTATTATTTAAAACTGACCAAGCCCCCTGGTAATTTTTTCTTTATCATGATCGCCTCAGTGGCCATTTGTATGCCTTTTCAGTTGGAAAGGATCCCTCAAAACATAGGCTTTGTAGGTATAGGCACTATGATCTCCTGCATTTTGGGTTTGTTGTATAGCTTCCTCACCATGAAGAAGTTGGGCTCTACTAACCAGGTGATCAATGTAAGTAAGAATCAATATGTCAACCTTGTTGAGTCTGCAACTTTTGGTTTTATGGTGGGGGTTGCTTTACTGATTGCTCATTTGTTGAAACTGGAAAATCCTTATTGGGTGCCCACTTCCTGTGCAGCAGTGATGCAAGGAGCGAGCACCCATCATATCTGGCAAAGGAGTATTCAGCGTATTTTGGGCACCTTCGTTGGGTTAGGCATTACCTGGTTTATCCTGATGCTGCATCCTACACCCCTGATCATTTGCATCAGCATTATCGCTTTACAAGTTATAGTAGAATTTCTTGTTGTCCGGAATTATGGGATTGCTGTAATTTTTATCACTATCCTCACTATTTTCCTGGCCGAGTCTGGTAATGCATTGACAATAAATCCAACGGCTTTGATTACTGCCCGGTTTTTGGATATCCTAACCGGAAGTATCATTGGGGCTATAGGAGGGTGGATCTTGTATAATGAAAGAGTTCATTATATCGCGACGAGGCAAATCAGGAAAACACAAATTGCAATTTCGAGGAGGAAATGAATGTTTGGTTGAAGGTTTTTCCATTGTTGATAATTGGATACTACAGATGTGAATTTCTAAAAAGCTACTAATGTGGAGCTTTTCAATTTTTAAAAGGATTGTTGGTAAATTAGTAGTGCAAGTTTGATTTTTTAATCAATATGAATGACATTCTTCCATGATCAACGTTGACATAAGACCAGAAACAGAAAGTGACTTTACTGCCATTTATGAAGTCAACAGATTAGCCTTTGGACAAGCGTCTGAAGCTAATTTGGTTGAGTTGTTGCGTAGTGGTGATAGTTTTATTCCGGAACTTTCACTGGTTGCAACATTTGAGCAGAAAATAGTTGGGCATATTTTGTTTACTAAGATCAAAATCATAAATGAGGATGGGAGTGAATATGAAAGCCTGGCACTTGCGCCGATGGCTGTTGTGCCAGACCTGCAAAAACAAGGGATAGGCGGACAATTGATTGTGAGCGGGCTTGCCAAGGCAAGAGCACTTGGGTTTGCATCTGTGATTGTATTGGGGCATGAGCATTATTATCCCAAGTTCGGGTTTGTTCCGGCAAAGAGATGGAACATTCAATCGCCATTTGAAGTTCCATCCGATGTATTTATGGCGATTGAACTTGTGGAAGATGGACTTAAAGGTGTCAGCGGAACAGTGGTATACCCAAAAGCGTTTGAGATGGTTTGAGAAATGGGGCGGTTTGTATGCTAAAAAATAAAAGCTTTATTTATCATGATACGAAAACTAACCAAGATACATACACCTCCTGGTGAACCAGGGTTTCTAGGGCCTGGTCATACGGCAAGACCAGTTATACAAATTCCCTTTTCTGAAAGCGATCCTTTTATCATGCTGATGGATGATATACTGGACAAGAAGGATGAAGAGCCTGTGGGCGGGCCACATCCCCATGCAGGATTTGAAACAGTGTCCTTATTGCTAGAAGGAGAAATGGGTGAAATGAAAGGAGGTGACTTCCAAATCATGACCGCAGGCAGCGGAATTGTTCATACTGAGACCATTGATAAAAAAGCCAGGATGCGCCTTTTGCAGCTTTGGTTGAATCTTCCTAAGAAGGACAGGTGGGCCATGCCAAGAGTGCAGGATCTGCCTTTTGAGCATGTGCCGAAATTATCTCAAAATGGAGTTCATATTAAGTTGTATAGTGGTTCGCTTGCAGGGATGACCTCTCCTATAAAAAACTATGTTCCAATGATTGTTGCGGATATCAGTTTTGAGCCTGGTGTCGCGACCGTACAGAAAATACCGGCCAACTACAATACATTTTTGTATGTATTGAATGGGAGTGTAGAAGTGGGAGACGAAGGGAGACTTTTGAAGCAGGACCAGGTTGGATGGTTGGATCTGCCGGGGAATGCGGTTCCTAGTGAATTGAGGTTAAGAGCAGGAGAAGAAGGTGTTCGTTTTGTATTGTATGCCGGCCAACCGCAGGGTGATCCTATCGTTTCCTATGGTCCGTTTATCGGGGATTCATCCGAAGACATCAAGCGATTGTACCAGGACTACCGGCAAGGGAAGATGGGGCATATTGCTGATGTTGGGGAGGGCCAGAGGTTTCTATGGTAGTCTCTTTAAGTTGAATGAGTCTGGTCTATTAAATCAGAAGAGAATAAGGCAAATTTCGAGATTGGCCCCTTCATTAGTGTAAGGGCTGCTTCGGCAAGGAATTGCGAACCCAAACTGATACATTGTTCATTGACGATCATCTTCGAGTGGTGAAGGAAAAAACATTCATCAGCATCATTTCTTGCACCTAACCAGTAAAACATTGATGGTACTTTTCTTGAATAGAAAGCAAAGTCTTCACCAGCTAATGAGGGGTCTATCTCCACGACGTTTTGTGATCCAAATGTATTTTGCAGAGCGGGTTCTAGTCTTTCATGAACTTTTTTGTCATTCAATAAACTTGGATAGTCGAGCAGGTATTCTACTTCAATTGTTGCCCCAAATGTATTTGCTACACCATTTGCCATTGCTTTTAACCGGTCTTTTACCTCCTGGTACGTATCAAGGTCGAAGGCTCTAATGGTTCCCTCCAGAGTGACATGTTCTGCAATGATATTTGGGGCCACTCCACCCTGTATTTTAGTAAAGGAAATTACTACAGGCTGGACTGGGTTTGTATACCTGGAAACTATAGATTGAACTGCCTGGATCAAGCTACTGGTGATGAAGATTGCATCAATAGCCAGGTGAGGGGCAGCGCCAGCATGCCCAGCTTTTCCCTGTACCTTAATTCTGAAGAAGTTGGCGCAAGCCAGGGATTGCCCCAATTTATAAGCAATTTGTCCCACTGGCAGTAATGGATGTACATGTAAACCCAGCGCGAGTTGTACATCTTCAAATTCAAGGGATTCTGCTAACCGATGACCACCAGATTTTTTTTCTGGATCATCATAATTTCCTTCTTCTGAGGGTTGGAATATGAATTTTACGGTCCCACTAAAGTTCTCTTGTTTTAATAAGTGTGCTGCCCCGATGAGCATGGTTGTGTGGACATCATGACCGCAAGCGTGCATCTTTCCATCAACCTGGGATGTAAAGTCCAGCCCGGTTTCTTCCTGAATGGGCAGGGCATCCATGTCAGCTCTCAGTGCAATGCACGGCCCGCTACCTTTAGTAAGGGTAGCCACAACACCCGTTTTGGCTACGCCTGATTTATATGGTATTTGTAATTGATCCAATTCCCTGCAGACTATAGCTGCCGTATTATATTCCTGGTAACCTAATTCAGGCTGCTGATGGATCTTTCTTCGAATTTCAATTAATCTTTGATAGAGTTTATCTTCCATAATCTGTAGTCTGAATTATGTTCATCTTTACTTTAGTCCAATAATGCTTGGGTATTCAATATACAGATAATCAAACAGTATCATCGTCGATTCACCAGGTTGGCGGGTATTTTAAGATCGTTTAATAAATTTAGAAATGGCAACGACAATATAAGGTATGAAGTGAAAATTCATTTACTAGAAAACGCCAATTATCTTCAGCCATGCGCCACCTATAACCATCCAAATCAATATAAATACCACGCTCAAAATAGCGCCCGTTTTCCACCACTCTTTAACAGTGACATAACCACTGCCAAACAATACCGGAGCGGGACCATGTCCATAATGGGTAAGTGTGCCAAAAACAGATCCAATGAAAGCCAGCATATAAGCTAACAAGCCGCCAGGTATGCCCAGGGAAATGCCAACTCCGAGTAAGGCCGCGTACATAGCTGCCACATGCGCAGTGGCACTGGCAAAAATGTAATGGCTATAGAAGTATACCAGTATGATGATGGGGAAAGCTATTCGCCAGGACAAGGTTGAAATCTGGGCTTTCACCATGCCACTGAACCAATCAATAAAACCTAGTGCATTCAAGCCGCTGGCCATCATTACCAGGGCTGAAAACCACACCATGGTGTCCCAGGCACTTTTTTCCGATTTTACATCTTCCCAATTCAATACCTGTGAAATCAGCAGTATGCTTACTCCAATAAAGGCCGTAGTCGTTGCATTCACATTGATTACACTGCCAAATATCCATAAAAACAAGAGGATGAAAAAGGTGATGATCATGAACCATTCGTTACGGGTAATCCCTCCCATTTCCTTCAGTTTTGCGGAGGCTTCAATACTAGCCTGTTTCGTGTCTGTTATTGTAGGCGGTATGACGCGCTTGATTACCAAAGGGGTTACCAACAAGCCCACTAAGCCTGGCACAAGGGCGGCAAGGGCCCATGATCCCCATGACATATTTATACCCATATTGGCAGCAAACTTCTGACAGATGGGGTTGCTTGCTGTAGCAGTAAGAAACATAGTTGATGCAATTATGTTCGCATTGTAAGCACTCAGTGTAAGAAATCTGCCTATTTTCTTCCTGGATTCCTCATCATCAGGTTTAGAGTCAAAACTCAAGGCAATAGATTTCATAATGGGGTAAATGATGCCACCGGATCTTGCCGTATTACTAGGAATGGCAGGCGCCAGTATTAATTCTGAGGCGCTTAAGCAATAGGCAAGGCCCAAGGACGTTTTGCCAAATATTTTGATCAACCAGTATGCAATGCGGGCTCCCAGGCCTGTTTTGATAAACCCCCTTGCAATAAAGAAAGAAATGGTGATCAGCCAGATGATGCTGTTGCCAAATCCACTTAAAGCTTTTGTAATGGCTTGTTCTGTGTTGTCTGGCGCTAGTACGCCGGAAAGTGCCACCAAGGCTATAGCCACGATAGACAGAGTACCCATGGAGGCCGCTTTCAGAACGATGCCTACTATGGTAGAGATAAAAATGGAGAACAGGTGCCATGCTTCTAAACTAACGCCTTCTGGAGGAGTTATAAACCATAAAATAAGTCCAAATATGAAAGTCGGTATTAAAGTTTTATAATTGATTTCTGTCATGGCATTTGGGTTTATTTTCCATTACCTGAAGTCTGTACAATATGTCCACTTGACTTAAGAGAAGAATTGCTCTTATATTAAATATACAAATAATCAGACAGTATCTTTATTTCTTCACCAGGATAGCGGCGTGGTAACAGGAAAGTGAAGTCATTTAATATCGTTTCATAATTTTGGAGATGAGATATGATTCGGTATTATAGCAGACAGGTGGTTGTTAGTAAGTAAACCAACATGTAATAAAATTTTTATCAAGGCATTTGTTATGGAAAATAAAACTGCAGCCATTATAGGAGCGACAGGATTGATCGGATCCCTAATACTGGAGCAACTTTTAAGGGATCGAGACTTTAGTTTGGTAAAGGTGATTGTACGGAGACCATTCACCATCAATAACCCGAAGGTGCAAGTTTCTGTGATCGACTTTGCCAATCATGAAGCATTCAAGCAAGCCATAGCTGGCAGTGATGTTGTGTTTTGTGCTGTAGGCACCACCCAAAAGAAGGTAGGAGGCGATCAGGACGCTTACCGTAAGGTAGACTTTGATATTCCTGTAACGGCAGCCAGGCTTTGTGCTGAAACCGGTGTTGATCAGTTTTTATTGGTTTCTTCTGTTGGCGCCAATAGCGGGAGCAAGAATTTTTACCTGAAATTGAAAGGGGAAGTTGAAGATGCTGTGCGTCAAATTAATATTCCGTCTATTTCCATTTTCCGTCCCTCCATGTTATTAGGCAAGCGACAAGAATTCCGGCTTGGCGAAAGAGTAGGGCAGATCCTGATGAAGCTTCTTTCCTTTTTAATCCCGTCTAAATATAAACCTATTCAAGCAGAGGCTGTGGCAAAGGCAATGATAGCAACTTGCAAACAGGAGAGGCCCGGATTCAATATTTACCTCTATGAAGAAATGAAGCATCTTTAAAACCTAAAGTTCTCGGAATGTAATATTGTTTTTATCTCAAGCCGCTTTCTTACTGCTTGAAGTCAGTTTTTATTTTTGACTGGAAGTTTTTGCGGCGTGGTTGTAGGGCCAAAGACGGTAATCTTGCCATTTTTTACCTGCATGCGGTCGATAAACACTACACGTTCATCTCCGGTTACTTTTGTTCTGCCATGGTATACACAAAACATCTCTTTTCCATCGGGTGAATACGTAATACTGTTATGACCTGTACCGGTCACGTTGCCTCCCCGGGCTGTGTTTTTTTGCAATACCGGGTTGTTTGACGCTTTTGTATAGGGGCCCAGAGGCTTAGAAGCAGTGGCATAGCCTACTGCATAATGTTGCCCACCGAAGTAATTGGCGGAATACATCATGTAATAGGTATCACCTTTGCGAAAAGCAACACTGCCTTCAGTCCAACGGCGGTTGACTTCTTTGGTGGTAACAGAACGGCTTTCCCATTCTGCCTGTTCATCCTTCATATTAACCGGCGGACGTAATAAGAGTACGGGATCACCAATAACACCACTAAAGTCGGGTTTTAGTTCTACTCCGTACACCCAGCTCTCTTCAATTTCTTGAAACCATCCCTTATTTTTTGCCCAAGTGGCCACTTCACTTTCGACGGAATGTTTATAACAGCAGCGAGAATAATACAAGTACACGTTTCCGTCTTTGTCAAACAGGACGTTAGCATCTATAATGGGATATCCTGGATCAAAAATGGGTTGATTCGTCAGATCAATAAATGGTCCGGTGGGTTTATCTGCAACGGCAACGCCTATACGAAAGTTTTCAGCTTCCTTGGTAGGATTTTCTTTCCATTGCGCACTGTAAAACAGGTAAAATTTTCCTTTCACTTCATAAACTTCCGGCGCCCAATAAGCTCCTTCCCAGGCTGCCTCCGGATCACTCCAGCCATTTTTATTGTCGTGAAAGTAAACTTGTCCTTCATCCTTCCAATTAACAAGATCGCTGGAAGAATAGGCTGCAAAGCCCTTTTTTGCATGGCCTCCCGTTCCATACATATAATACTTACCCTTCGTAAACAATACATAAGGATCGCCCAACTTAACTGGTAACGGATTCGTGTATGTTCTATTAGCAGCAGCATTCTTTTGGGCAGTTTGTGCTGATAAAGTTGAAAGTGTATAGATGTTCAAAAGGAGCAAAAGAAAGAAGAATCTGATCATTGGGAAATGAGTTATGCTTATGAATCAATATCAATTTTTTGTGCCTTGAAAACGGTATTGTTTTCAAATGTAAAGGGGAATTCAGTAAAAAATCAAATCTCAGGCATGAGAAGGTGCTCATAACATCCAGATCAATAAGAATATCACTCTCGATATTCCAGCCTAGTCAAATCAGCAATCGTGTTGTGGGGGATCAGTCACTTGCCATCCTCTTTGCTTAAAATATTCTGCTAAATGTTCCAGTGCATCACTTTTTGTATTGAAAATGAAAAACAATTGCGTCAATAACTCTTCATTGCGGGCGAAAGCAGCTAACAGCTCTTTATTGTCAAACTCACCAAACACAGGGGTAATGTGCGCCCCTGTGTCTGTAAAATGTACCTGAAGCAATATTTTTCCTTTAGAAAGTAGCATTATTCTAAAATTAAAAAAAGGAGGTGCCTCAATGAATGATTTGCATCATTTGGACAGAAATAAAAAATGATTTTGGATAGATCGTTTGATAAGAAAAGTCAGGTCATTGTTTAGATTTCAGATATAAAAAAGGGCCCAACTTGGAGTAACTATAAAGTTTTTGGCTTGATTGTTCGTCTTATATTATATCCTTTCATTTAAAATGGAAAACATGAACTACAATCAGTCATGCGCCGCAAAAGGCGAACATTACGGAAGCAGCAAGCGCCTACTGCTTAACCGATCCATGCAAAGGGCAGCGGTTAATGTTTACAAAACCGACACCAGCTATGAAATGCTGGTATTTGCCCCAGGACGCATTAAAGAACACTTTAAAATTGATGTTGAAGGCAGGGAATTGAAGATTTCTTACACACCACCGGAAGGTTTTCCCAGGCCAGATTGGGTATTGAGGGAATACAGCCGAGGTGGCTTTGTACGGGTGTTTAATTTAAATGAAACGATTGATGCCAATGGGATTACGGCCAAGTATGAGGATGGTGTTCTGCATGTTAGCTTACCACTTATTGAAGGCAAGGAGCTGACTCGAAAGGAAGTAGCGATCAGTTAAGTTGATGAGCTGATCAATCTAGCAGGGGCGACAGTAGTTGCCCCTGCTTTTTTAGGACTGGGATGGTGCAGGACAGTTCGTCATTAGCAGGAGGGTACTTTTACAAAAATCACTAATGAGTCGCTATATGAAGAAGTTTACTGCTCTCCTCTTCTTTATTCTTGTTTGTGCATGCGTATTTGCATTTCCTGCAAAGAAATTTAACCTCATGATCGTGCCCGGTAGGATCATAGAAAACCTGGTACCCAAATTAGCGTCCTCAAGTAAAATAATAGTTTCATGCAATCAAATTCAGTATCGATGAAAATTACCGTTCAGTTTATATTGGCCACTCTTCTCTCCATTAATAGTTCTCTTTCAATTGCACAGCAACAACGTTCCGCAGTAGCCTGGCCTCAGGTTAAAAAAGAAATGCAACCCTGGACCCGCTGGTGGTGGATGGGTAGTGCTGTGGACGAGGAAAATCTTGGCTACTTACTGACTACCTACAAGAAGGCAGGGTTTGGCGGAGTGGAAGTAACACCTATTTATGGGGCTATTGGTTATGAAAACCGTTATATCGATTTCCTTTCACCCAAGTGGATGAACATGCTGAATTTTACTGTTCAGAAAGCAACTTCATTGGGTATGGGTGTGGATCTAAATACCGGTACTGGTTGGCCATTTGGAGGTCCACAGATAAAATCCGATGATGCTGCTTCCAAATTAGTCATTCAGACCTATCGCATGTCTGCCGGAAGCAGGCTTACCGAGTCTCTGATTATGAAGGATGAGAAACAGCGCCTGGCGGGCGCTATGCTGCAAGCCGTTACTGCTTATGGCGACAAAGGAGAAGTGGTGTCACTGTTTGATCAAGTGGACAAGGATGGACGACTTCAATGGATGCCATCTTCTGGAAATTGGGAGGTGTATGCTGCTTTTTGCGGAAAGACATTGCAGCGTGTAAAAAGGGCTGCTCCTGGCGGTGAAGGACTGGTCGTGGATCACTTGTCCAAAAAGTCAGTAAATGTTTACCTGAATAGGTTTGATCAGGCTTTTACTCCGAAAGTGGCCGGCTTCCGTGCTTTTTTTAACGACAGCTATGAAGTTTACGATGCCAGTTGGTCACCCGATTTCTTTGATTTATTTCAACACAACCGAGGCTACGATTTGCGTCTTTATTTACGGCAATTGGCCAGTTCCGATTCTTCATCTGATGAAGTGGCCAGGATCAAATCTGATTACAGGGAAACCATGGGGGAAATGCTGCTGGAAAACTTTACCCGTAATTGGACGTCCTGGGCGCATGGTTATCAGAAATTGACCAAGAATCAGGCGCATGGCTCGCCGGGTAATCTGCTGGATCTTTATGGTGCTGTTGATATACCCGAATGCGAAACACATTTCGGGCCCACAGATTTTTCTATTCCCGGCCTGAGAAAAGACAGCAATGATGTGGTTGACCCGGAGCATAATTCCATGATCTTCAAGTTCGCTTCTTCCGCTGCGCATGTATATGGAAAGCCGCTGGTATCTTCGGAAACCTTTGTCTGGCTGACCGATCATTTCAAAACATCCCTTTCTCAATGCAAGCCCGAAGTTGAAAGGTTGTTTCTTTCCGGCGTGAACCATACCTTTTATCATGGTACTACCTATTCGCCAAAAGAGGTACCCTTCCCTGGTTGGTTGTTTTATGCTGCGGTCAATTTCGTGCCTTCTAATAGCTTCTGGCCACACTTGAGCGGACTGAATGGGTATATTACCCGTTGCCAATCGGTGTTGCAGTCTGGTACACCAGATAATGAATTGTTGCTGTATTGGCCTGTTTATGATAATTGGAATAAGGCTAAAGGGCTGGAGATGCAACTCAGTTTTCACAATACCAGAAGCTGGCTGACACCTACCACCTTTTATAGTCTGGCTACTCGCATGCAGGATGCAGGTTATTTACAAGACTTTGCTTCTGATCAAATGTTATCCAGGATCGGAAGCCGGAATGGCACATTGCAAATGGGGCCTTCAGGAAATGTATATAAAGCATTGGTGGTCCCTGCCTGTAAGATGATGCCTGTTGCTACCCTGCAAAAGATACTGCAGTTAGCCGAAAACGGCGCAACTGTTGTTTTTGAGCAATTGCCCGAAGATGTACCAGGATTTAAAGATGCGGATGCCCGTAAAACTCAATTGAAGAACATCTTGTCACGCATGGCTTTCGGTGATGCCGGAAACAGTGTGAAAAAGGTGAAGTTGGGTAAAGGGCAGGTCTACCTGGCTGATGATGTGCAACAGGCGCTGGAAATGGCAGGTATTCAACGAGAAAAGTTGACAGAAACGGGGCTGCAGTTCATCCGCCGCAATTTGCCTGATGGAAAATACTACTACCTGGTTAATCATACAGCCAAAGTCATTAATACCAGCATTCCTTTGAATACGGTTGCTTCCTCTGTAGTGATCATGGATCCTTTGACAGGTGTATATGGAAAAGCCGAGGCGTCCGATGCCAACGGCACAACAAAAGTGCGGGTTCAATTACAGCCGGGGGAAGCCCTCTTCTTGCGCAGTTTTACAAAGGCTGCACCGCAGGTGAGTGCCTGGAAATACCTTGATCAGCCAGGTAATCCGCTTATCATTAACGGAACATGGAAGCTTCATTTTACGCAAGGAGGGCCTAAACTTCCTTCGGACCAGGAAATGAAAAGCCTGGTTTCCTGGACTAGCCTTACCGATACCAGCATTACTGCTTTTTCAGGCAGCGGTGAGTACACAATTACTTTCAATCTGCCTGCAAAGAATGCGAAGGAATACCTGCTCGATTTAGGCCAGGTTTGTGAAAGCGCACACGTCTGGATAAACGGAATGGACGCCGGTATTTTCTGGAGTGTACCCTTCCAATCCAGGGTTGGTATATACCTGAAGCCAGGTAAAAATACTTTGAAGATTGAAGTGGCTAACCTAATGGCCAACCGGGTACGTGACATGGACCGTAAAGGAATACAATGGCGCAAGTATCACGAGATCAATTTCGTGAACAATCATTACAAGCCTTTTGATGCTTCAAACTGGGAGCCTATGCCATCCGGCCTGTTAGGCCCGGTAAGAATAATACCAGTAAATTAGATGTACGATCGTTAAGTTCTTAACATGTAATTTAAAACAATTATGAAAAAGGCTATTGTTTTCTTTACACTATTAACTGTTTTACATTTCGATTCATTTTCGCAATCAATAACCAAGGTCGAAAAGGAAAAAGTCATTAATGAAATAAGGGATGTTGAAAAAAAGTTCCAGGATGATTTGAAAGCTTATGGAGCAGAATATGCTTTCTATCATTATGCTGCCGAAAATGCGGTCATAAAAAGGGGGAATGACTCACTTATTATGGGGAACCTTGCGATTAAAAAATTTTATTCCAATCCTGTATATAAAGATGCGATTGCGGAATGGAGTCCGGATTATGTTGATGTGTCGGATGATGGTAGTATGGCTTATACTTATGGAAAGTATAAGTGGCGTATCATAGATGAAAATGGAAAGACTGGTGTTTATGAAGGCGTATTTCATACGGTCTGGAAAAAAATGAGTGATGGTAATTGGAAATATGTTTGGGATTAACTATTGTAAGGACCACGCGCTATTATGGCTCACAAAATGGAGAGATCGTCAATATCCATTTCTAATAACAAATTGGCTATTAATGCCGTCCAACCGGTTTGGTGAGATGCCCCCAAACCCTGGCCGGTATCGCCGTGAAAAAATTCGTAGAATAAATGATGTTCTTTAAAGTGATCCTTAGACCAACAAGGTTCATGGCTTGGATGGTACTGGAATTTTCCTGAATCATTCCTTTCAAAAATCTTCAAAAGTCTTTTAGTAAGCTGATTAGCAATTTGTTTGAGCGTTAGCTTCTTTCCCGACCCGGCAGGAAATTCATGCGTGTAACTATCGCCGTAATATTCATAATATTTGCGAAGGGCATGAATAATCAGATAATTCAAAGGTAACCAGATTGGTCCGCGCCAGTTGGAATTACCCCCAAACATGGCGGTAGAACTTTCTCCTGGTTCATACTGAATGCCGTAATAACTGCCCTGGTACTCAAACATATAAGGTTTATCCTGGTGGCATTTTGAAAGGGATCGGATTCCGTATTCTGATAGAAACTCCGCTTCGTCTAAAAGTCTGTCTAATAGTAGTTCCAGCCGATCACCAATCATGATAGCAAATAAATAATTCCCATCCTTGTTCCTGGTTTCAATATCTGATATTATGCGGGTTAAGTCGGGCCTGGTAAGCCTGATGACTTGTAACCTGGTATTAAATTCCCGAAGGTTTTCAAATACGCTGCTATGCATTATTTCAACAGCCAATAAGGGAATGATACCTACCAGAGAGCGGACTTTTAAACGCTGGACGTGTCCACTTTCGAACTGAATGGCATCATAGTAAAATGCATCTTGTTCATCCCACAAAGAAATGTCCTTTTTTCCCATATGATGCATGGCCCATCCTATGTTTAAAAAATGCCTGAAGAACTTGGCTGCTGATTCTTCGAAAGCCTTGTTATGTTGCGCAAGTTCCAGAGATATGCGCAACATATTAATGGCATACATAGCCATCCAGCTTGTTGCATCGGCTTGTTGCAATTTCTTGATGCCTGGAGGCATTTGATTTCTATCAAATACGCCAATATTATCTAACCCAAGAAAGCCGCCCTCAAAGATATCTGTACCATTTGCATCCTTTTGATTGACCCACCATGTGAAATTCATCAACAACTTCTGGAAGGCCCGCTCCAGGAAGTCCCAGTCAGAAATCCCAGTTCTTTTCTTATCTACTTCATAAACATACCATACACTCCATGCATGCACCGGCGGGTTCACATCGCTGAAGTTCCATTCATAGGCAGGTATTTGTCCGTTTGGGTGCATATAGTATTCACGTAGTACCAGCAACAGTTGTTGCTTTGCAAAGTGAGCATCAACATGAATAAAAGCTGCGGCATGAAAGGCCAGATCCCAGGCTGCAAACCAGGGATACTCCCATTTATCTGGCATTGAAATGATATTCCGGGCAGTAAGGTGTTGCCAGTCGTAATTCCTTTTTTGAATTCGAAAGGGAGGCGTCTCATGGGGTTCACCAAAGAGCCATTTAAATACATCCAGGTAATAGAATTGTTTCGTCCACAGCAGCCCACTCACAGAACTGCGCAATAATAAGCGATGGTTAAGGGCTATTTTACCTGGTGTCAGGTTTGTATAATATTGATCTGTTTCTGTTTTGCGTTTTGCAAATATTTCATCAAATTCTGCCCAGGGAGCATCCTGTTCTGTTTTGCTTAGTCTAACCCTGAATGTTTTCGATGCGCCCGGAGCTATATTCTCTTTGAGCCAGACAGCGGCTTTTGTTCCAACTTTATTGGGGTTAACGGTTTTTGCTTTGTTGACGATGTAGTTGTTGATCCCATCTTTTACAAAAAGACTATCGTTGGGTCTATTATAAATCCTTTGACTATTCGTTTCATTATCGCAGAACAATTGCTCCCCATGCTCATGATAGAAATAAAAGTTGCCATTGCGACTGGAACTGGTTTGTAGGCTATGGGCTGACAAGGATATTATCTCTGGTTTGGAAAACCGGGAATTGTGTTTCCAGAAATTACGGAACCAAAGATGAGGAAGTACATGTATGGTAGCTGGTTCAGGGCCGCGATTAAACACCACGATTTTCAACAGGATGTCGTTGATGTCTCCTTTTGCATATTCAATGTAGCAATCGAAATAACGGTTATCCTTAAATGCATTTGTATCCAGTATTTCATACTCGGAGTTAAAACGGCTTTGCTTGTTTTTATGCAGCAATTCCAGATAGGGAAATGCTGCCTGAGGATATTTATAAAGGAATTTGCAATAAGAATGTGTAGGGGAGGAATCCAGGTGAAAATAAAGTTCTTTAACGTCTTCTCCATGATTGCCTTCTCCGTTGGTTAAACCAAAGAGCCTTTCTTTTAAGATAGTATCTTTCCCGTTCCAAAAAGCAGGGGCAAGGCATAATACCTGATCAGTATCGCAAAATCCGGCTATTCCATCTTCACCCCAACGATAAGCATAACTTCTTGCAAGATCATGATTAATATAATTCCAGGCGTTTCCTTCAGGGCTATAATCTTCCCTGACAGTACCCCATTGCCTGTCAGATAGATATGGCCCCCACTTTTTCCAATTTTTATTGTTATGTGAATTTGATAGCCTCTCTTTTTCTATTTCGCTCATTATTTGTTTTTTTATAATATAAACTATTTTATATTAATTTGGTAAAGTGTGTCGATATGGTTTGTTATTTTATTCTTTTTAATGGTGCGTCTAATCGTTATTAAGTTAAGGAATAATTATTATTCAAATTATAAATTATTGTCCTGATTAAGTTGGTTATTTTATTGCTGGTTTCATTATTCTCGGTGAAGTATGATATAAGGTATTGCTTTATAAAAAAATCAGTATTATTTTAGTGTAAACCTTACCCATATGAAACCTTTTTCTACAGCAATTTTATTGCTTATTCTTCCTTTCTTTGCCATCACCCAAGGCACTGCTGTCGGGCCGTTTGCTGGTCAATTAAAGAAGATTCTGACAGAAGCTTCTTCTGGCTTTAAAAGTTTCCGAAAAGAAAAGGTAGAGCAGGTTGGCTCTGATGTGGTTTATGCTTCCAAAGTAAACCTGCAGGGAACAACAGAGAATAAAATCAACAGCTACAGTGATGGTATCTCCTATATGGCTACAATTGCTTCGGGTATTGATGAAAAACAGGCTAAAAGCCTGGTTGAGAATTGGAAAAAAAAGTTATTATCCATATTGGGCAAAGGTTATGAAGAAGTGCCCTATAGAAACAATAATAATAAAACATTGCAGGAAGGTTATTTTCTAATAGGGGAACAGCTAACTGTATCGATCGATTATAGCAATTATGAACCGGAGCAACCCTTTAACGTCTACCTGGTTGTTCTTAAGCAATAGTTTTTTCAATAAATACAGGGAAGCTGCATTTGCTTATTTGTAGCTCAGTTCGTTAATATCTCTTACTTCAAGTATTTGCTTGTTACTACCTATGGTCAGGCATTTGATCATGGCCTGACCTACTTGTCTCAATGTGCTGGTACCGTTGGGGAAAACTACTTTTAAGAACGGGTACAACCAGCCTAAATAATTGTATAATTTCAAAGTATACTTTTGACCCGGACTAGCTTTCATAAAACCAGGACGAAAATTATGCACTTTTTTAAAAGGTAATTTTGTCAATGCATTTTCGGTTTTTCCCTTTACACGGGCCCACATCAACCGGCCTTTTTCACTGCTATCTGTGCCACCTCCACTTACGTAAATAAATGTCATTCCCTGATTTTGATGTGCCAGTACTTTTGCAAAATGAATGGTTGTATCGTAAGTGATACGGCTGTAATCAGTTTCATTCATTCCTATACTACTAACTCCTGCACAATAAAAGCAGGCATCGTAGCCTTGCAGGTTTTCATCATTTTCTTGAAGGTTGAGAAAATTGGGTACTATGTATTCTTTTAACTTTGGATGAGACCTTCCGTTTGGTCTTCTGCTGACACTTAACACTTCTGAAATCTGGGGGTGATCAAGACATTCCATCAAAACTCCTTCTCCTACCATTCCTGTTGTCCCGGTGATAATTACTTTATAGCTCATTGATCAATATTGTTTGTGGTACGTTGAAAATGACAGATATGAGTTCCGGAAAAAGGCAAAGGGCCGTAAATTTCCTGCGGTGTTATGGTTAATGGAAAGCGGTCAAAAATGACGTCTGTAACAGAAGGCAGCATGCGAAAGGAAAAATGGTTGTGCCCTAGATTGGCAACATCAAATCGAGATGCTTTTTCCGGACACCACTGAAACTGCAACACTATACTATCTGCTTGTTCGATTGGAAGAACCATCTGCCCCTTTTCATTTGCGGTTGAGTGGAACTGTTTTCCTTTGGAATGAACTATGGCTATGACATAAGGCAAAATCTGCGGTGATGCATTGGTGATAAGCAGGGTTAGCTGTTTTCCTGGGTCCATTTTTGATTGGGTGAGCAAAAAGTCCTTAACTCCTTTTGGCTCGCTGTCCAATACCAAGTGATCTCCCATCTGTTGCCAAATGCCACTTGCCTGCCGGTCCAAGGCTCCATAGGAGAAAAAGAACTGAAAGCGGCCATTGCTGTCCAACTTAAACCCACCTGCCATTTCCATCTCGCCTCGCAAATAATATGCTCCAATAGGAGAGGTGGTGGTTTGGGCCTGCAAGTTTAGTGCAATTAGAATTGAGCAAAGGAAGATCAATACCTTTTTCATGCCATGTCGTTAATTAAAGGTACTCCAGTTTTTGATTTTCTCAATACATATTGCCGCTGTGCTCGTTTGTTTGCTATCTGAAATAACTGGTTTGAAAAAATAATTGCCTCCTATAACGTTTCAGAATTTTTCAATTCAATTATTATTCATACAACTAACATAATTTTAAGCTTCAGATGGATGTTTTTGGTAGCATAATTTATATGCATTTGTATGTAATGAAGCGAGTTTTTTATGCAAAGTTTTTTAACTCAATATGTTTATCTCATCTTAATTATCCTGGCGCTGGTCATGATTGCCAACAGACTTCGGATTGCTTACCCGATTGTGCTTGTATTGGGCGGGTTGATGCTTAGTTTTATGGCCCAGTTTTCTGCGATCACCATTGATCCGGAATTGGTCTTCTTTATTTTTCTACCACCCCTTCTATACGAAGCTGCCTGGCAAGTATCATGGAAAGAATTTTGGAAATGGAGAAGGGTGATCACCAGTTTTGCTTTTCCCATTGTTATCATTACATCTTGTGTCATTGCACTGATATCCAACGCGCTCATTCCAGGCTTCACTTTGGCCCTTGGTTTTCTATTGGGAGGCATTATATCACCGCCCGATGCAGTTTCTGCAACAACGATCATGCGGCAAGTAAAAGTGCCCAAATCACTGGTTAGCATTATTGAAGGAGAAAGCCTGCTTAATGATGCTTCCTCCCTGATCGTGTTTCGTTTTGCATTAGCAGCGGTGGTCACCGGGCAGTTTTATTTTCAACAGGCAGCCACCAGCTTTATTCTGGTCATTGTTTTGGGAACAATGATCGGTCTATTGGTGGGAGCCATTTTTTACTGCATTCATCGCTGGTTGCCAACAACGCCCAGTATAGACATCGTTTTAACCCTGGTTACTCCTTACTGCATGTATTTCGCTGCAGAACACTTTCATTTTTCGGGTGTGTTAGCTGTAGTCAGTGGCGGTCTACTTTTATCAAGCAGGCGTCAGAGCATGCTTACTTATCAGAGCCGGATTGAGGGTGTCAATGTATGGTCAAATATGGTCTTTGTGCTCAATGGGTTGGTTTTTATGCTTATTGGTCTTCAGTTGCCGTCCATTATACAGCAACTTGGTGATATCAGCCTGGAAAGAGCAATCTGGTATGGATTGGTTATCTCATTTGCTCTTATCCTTACCCGGCTGCTGTGTGCTCTTGGAGCATCCATTTTCACAAGGTTGATGAGTCATGTTATTACTGTTGCAGATCCTAATCCTGGATGGAGGGGGCCACTGATTGCCGGTTGGGCAGGTATGCGTGGTGTGGTATCCCTGGCAGCTGCTCTTTCTATTCCCCTGGTCATCCAGGGAGGACAGCCTTTTCCTTATCGAAACCTGATTCTCTTCATTACATTTATAGTGATCCTGATAACTTTGGTTTTTCAAGGTCTTACACTTCCCTGGTTGATTCGAAAAGTAAAGCTGAAGGATAATCATACGCCTATTCCAGGACAAAAGCAGGAATTGATCATCCAGAAAAAAATTGCGTTGACCTCGCTTCAATTACTGGAAGAGAAATATAGCCAGGAGCGCATGCACAACGAACACCTGAATAATTTGTTCGCAAGGATGCAAATTGACTTGAATTTTTTCCAACAAAATATTGAAGCGCTCAACTACACAACAGAAAATCCTCTGACAAGTTATCAGCGCGTTTATTTAGAACTGTTAGATCAGCAAAGGAGATTGCTCAAAGAAATGAATCACCGCGCTGAATTTGATGAGGAATTGATTCGAAAATACCTTTCGCTAATTGATCTTGAAGAATTCAAGCTCCGTGAAAAATTAGCACACGAAGTGGATCCAAATTAAAAAAAAGCCTTACAAATAACTTTAAATAGAAACTACATCAAAATGCATTATTTGAAAGCTTGCGGTTCAAATTCACATTTTTATGCGGTGCTTTGGCAATTGTTAATAAATTTCCCAATTCAACTGCTGTTCGCTTTAAATTGTTTGACGTAGAAGCTAATGCAGTGGCAAGATTGCAAGGTTGATTACCAATAGGTAATAAAACATCAAAGTACTTTTGCAAGTTTTTATTCGGTTCTATTGGTACATTCCCGGCTAACCCTATTACAGGCAATCCTTGTAGCTTAGCCCTGTATGCAACACCAAATGGTCCCTTTCCCTGCAAGGTCTGTTCATCGAAACTGCCTTCGCCTGTAATGACAAGATCTGCTTTTTTTAATGCAGTATCAAAGCCCGTCAATTCAAGGAAATAATTTATTCCATTTACAAGATGGGCATTTAGAAATGCGTATAGTCCCGCTGCTGCTCCACCGGCAGTACCCCCATACTTTACATGGGCCATGTCTTTACCAGTTTGTTGTAAGACTACTTGTGCAAGCCTGCTCAGAGCTGCATCTAGTTTTTTTACATCATCAGCGGATGCTCCTTTTTGAGGACCAAACATGGCTGCTGCCCCTTCATCGCCCAATAACAAATTATCGACATCGCACAATACAATGATTTCACAAGTTGAAATCCTTTTGTCAACACCTGAAATATCAACAGTATCCAACTCTGTTAAACTTTCCGGCAAATTGGTTAATTCCTCCTTGTCAGCATTTAGAAACCGGATACCCAATGCTTTCAAAATACCACACCCCCCATCAACGGTTGCCGACCCACCCATTCCTACTATAATTTTTTGCACGCCTCTGTCCAGCGCAGCTTTGATTTGTTCACCCGTTCCAAAGGAAGTAGCAAGCAGTGGACTTAATTCTTCCCGTTTTAGTAACCTTATCCCAGACGCATCCGCCATTTCAATCACGGCAGTTTTGCCTTTATCGATCAAACCGAAAGGAGCCTTTATCTCCCTTCCTAAAGCATCATGAGCCGCTACATCTACAAGCTGTCCATTACATTTTTTAATGATCAGCTCGCCAGTGCCATCCCCACCATCACCTATAGGAAAACATTCACACTCACAATCCAGCTTACTTTGTAAAAATCCTTCCTGAATGGCTGTTGCTGTTTCTTCAGCAGTAAGACTATTTTTGAAGGCATTAGGAGCGATGAGTATGTACATGTTTGTATTTTAAAATTTACAGGTTTTCCAGAACGTCGTAATAAACTGATTGCTTTTACAGGCTTTACTGGTTTAAAACGTACCGAGGTATTGTAAATTGTTACCGGTTCGCCTTTTCTGGTTATTTCATAATCCACTTCATCAACACTGGTAAACCAGGTTGGTCTTAAGATCGTGTATTCAAGGCCTGAGGCTTCCACTACGTCTGCAGCTTTCCTGTAAGGTTTCAATACAGGCCTCACAGGCTCTTTATAAATCTCAATTGAGCTGATAAAAATCAATTTTTGAACACCCTCCTCCTGCATCGCCTTGACAATATTTTTTGCCATTGCTTCAAGATCTCCAGCAAGATTTGCATAAACTATATCTTGCCCTTTGATAGCTTCTTTGAATTGAAGTGCCATCCTTTACTTTGAAGCTAGTTCGCCGAACCAATAGGCGGCGGTTACGCCACCATCCATAAGAAAATCGCTGCCGGTAATAAATGCGCCGTCGGGCCCCATAAGAAGTGCGCCAACAGTTCCTACTTCATCTGGAGTACCGGCTCTTCCTGCCGCAGACACTTCTATCATGCGCCGGTAGCCCTCGCCGCGTGGCCCTTTCAATTCATCATTAGCTAGCGGCGTAATAATGATCCCTGGACTGATTGTATTGACCCGTGCACCACGTTTGCCCCAACGAACAGCCTCGGCCATCACACGCAACGAGTTTCCACGTTTTGAAAGCTGATAAGCATGAAGCGAGTCCTTTACTTGGTCGGGTTGAAGCATTGGCAAGTTAAGTAGCTCTTCGACCGGAGTTGTGGCAAGAGCCGTGTTTTGCTCGGATGAAAGTGGTGGCAGACGGTGGCCAGACTGCGAAGCGATAACTACACCAGCGCCCCCACGCGTGATGACATTGCCAAATTCTTCCAGCACTAGCGCAGTTCCATAGAGGTCGACCTTAAGAATCGTTTCCGGTGAAGCTTGAGAAGGAGAAACACCAGCAGCATGGATGACACCTAAGACTTCGCCGAGGGACGTTGCTGTTTCAACAAGAGCGTGAACAGAAGCACGTGAAGACACATCGACGGTCGCCGTGGCTACATTGAAACCGGCATCCCTTAGTGTTTTCGCAGCGGCATCGGCATTTTCCTGGCGCAGATCAGCCAGTAAGACGTGCTTACCAGCGCTCACTCGCCGTGCAATCGCTTGACCAATTGATCCGGCTCCAATTACAACAATCACATTTGTCATGGTATTTTTTATAGTGTTTTGATATGTGTCTTCTTCATTGTTACATTTCCTTTTTCAGGGAAGCCATATCTGTAGTTTAATTGATTTTTATCTATTTGAGTTGTGTTATTATCGTCCCACTCTTTTTTGCAAGTGTTCGGGATATCGCGCTCCCTGCACAGTGATCTTTGATGCGGCCTCTTCTATTTGCTTGAGATCATCAGGTGTTAATTCAATATCTGCAGCTCCAAGATTCTCTTCCAATCGATGAAGCTTAGTAGTACCAGGAATCGGAACAATCCAAGGCTTTTGTGCCAGCAGCCAGGCCAATGCTATTTGCGCAGCTGTTGCGCCCTTTTGTGCAGCAATCTGGTTCAATAAATGAACCATGGCTTGATTTGCCTTCCTGTTTTCTTCACTAAAGCGGGGAACTATATTGCGGAAGTCGGTGCTATCAAACTGAGTATTTTCGTTGATCTTTCCTGTGAGGAAACCTTTCCCAAGAGGACTGAAAGGCACAAAGCCAATGCCCAGTTCTTCTAATATTGGTATGATTTCTTGCTCTGGTTCCCTCCACCATAAAGAGTATTCACTCTGAAGTGCTGCTACCGGCTGCACGGCATGGGCACGACGAACCGTTTCCACCCCTGCCTCAGAGAGACCCCAATGTTTCACTTTACCTTCCCTGATCAAGTCTTTGATGGTTCCTGCAACTTCTTCTATGGGAACATTGGGATCAACCCGATGCTGATAAAATAGATCAATTACATCAGTTTTCAAACGTTTGAGCGCAGCTTCAGCCACTGCTTTGATATTAACCGGACGGCTGTCCAATCCGAGTGCAGTCTTGCCTTCTTTAAAACCGAATTTAGTCGCAATAACTACCTGGTCACGAAACGGCTGCAGCGCTTTTCCCAGCAATTCTTCATTATCGAATGGACCGTATGCTTCTGCTGTATCAAAGAAGGTGACGCCACGTTCAAATGCTGTCCTGATTAGCTTTATGGCATCCTGCCTTTCTGTTGCAGGTCCATAACCAAAACTCAATCCCATGCAGCCAAGTCCCAGAGCAGAGACTTCAAGACCGCCATTACCCAATTTTCTTTTTTTCATTTTTGCCTCCAATATTTCTTTGTTTTGAAATATGGTAGTAAAGTTCGATCAGTTTGTAAACCTGAAATAATGAAAAAGAAACAAGGCCTTACGAATTTCAAACATTTCTAAATTTTAACGGACTCAGCTGAACATGTTTTTTGAAGAAGTTATTGAAATGGGTGACCTCAGTAAAACCTAAAGCATAAGCAATATCTGATACATTCCAGGCGCTGTGTTTCAACAGGATTTTTGATTCCTGTAAAACACGCTCGGCTATAAGCTGAGAGGTTGTTTTCTCAGTTATCTCCTTGACTGCTCTGTTTAAATGGTTAACATGTATATTTAGCTGACCTGCAAAGTCAGAAGCTGAACGCAGGTTGACTCTTTGATGAGAGTCATCAATAGGAAATTGACGTTCCAGGAGCTCTAGAAACATTGATGAAATTCTTTGGTAGGCATTGATCGGTTGCTTGTCAAAGTTTGTAGACGGTTGCATTTTCATGGCGAAATGCAGCAGTTCAAAAACAAGCAGTCTCAAGACATCATATTTATGTATATAATCAGAATTGATCTCTTCAAACATACGTTCATACACAGTTTTTACCTTGTCTAACTGTTCATCTGACAACTCAAATACCGGTGTTCCGCCAGGTTGGAAAACTGCATATTGATTTAAATCGCCGTATTGATGGAAAAAGTGATGATTAAAAATGCAAAAGAAGCCTCCTTGAATACGTTCTTTTTGTGTCCAATTATAGGGTATCTGTGGATTAGAAAATGCAAGTGCCTGCTTTTGCACCTCGATCACTTTATCGGCATAGTTCACTTTGGCATTTCCAATTACCAGCATGATTTTATAATAGTCTCTGCGTCTATAAGGCACAGGTTTGGCATTAGCTCCAGTAAAAGGCTCTAACCTGAATACATTGAAATGCCCGATTCCGTTGCGGAGATCATCAGGCAACCAATAGTTTTTCGCTTTATAGAACTCCTCTATGGTTTCAACCTTTTTCATTACCATTAATTTACAGTTCTTAAATAGTGCAAAAAAATCGAAATGCTTTATACATTGCACGGTAGCGCCGTTTCTTAGCAATTCCTTTCCATACTTAAAGTGTTACCGCTTTTACATTTTGCAGATCACTGCTGTTCCTTATTTCATCGGTTGCTGTTTTTATTAACAGGTCACCAGGATTTAAATTGCCATAGATTTCTATGGTACCATTTGCTTCTCTACCGGTTTTCACATTTACCCTCTCTGCTTTGTTATTCACAACACGAATCACAAAAACACTTTCTGTTGAATTGACAACAGCCGATTTAGGTACTATAAAAGTGCTGTCATTTGACGGTAGAGGTAGATTTACTTCAGCCACCATTCCTGGCAATAATTTTATATCATTGTTTACAACATCCATTTCTATTCGCTGAGCATGCAATCTATTATCTATTGCTCCGGCCAAACGTTTAATGTGGGCTTTAAAATGCTGGTCAGGCAGGGCCTTGACAGTAAAACTTACTTCATTTTTCTGATTCAGATAACTGGTATACGCTTCTGGAACCGATATAACCAAACGCAATCTTTTTTGTTCCTGTAAGGTAAACAAAGGAACTTCTGAACCTTTTCCGGAAGGACCTACATAAGCACCAAGGTTTACATTCCGGGCAGAGATCACTCCACTGAAGGGAGCCCGTATTTGTAAATAGTTCTGGGTTTCTGCAATTTGCCTGTAAGCAGCTTTAGCTGCCTGCAATTGTGCGAAGTCTGAGTTTTTACGTGCAGCAGCCTGTTCCAGATCGTTTGGTGAAATAGTACCTGGAGTCTGGCTTGTTTCATATAATCGGTCATAATTGGCTTTGCTAGCCAAATAGATAGCCTCTTGAGACTTGATATTAGATAACGCACCTGCTAATTGGGAACCCAGTTCCGGAGCTTCCATCGAAACAAGCAACTGACCTGTTGTTACTTCCGAACCCACATCGACATACAACTTTTTTACAAAGCTGGCCTCTTTGGCATACAGGTCCACCTGTTGGTAAGCTATTAACTCGCCCGGAATTTGCAAAGACGAAGACAGACGTCCCTTGTTCACAGGAAACACTTCTGTTACGGGTAATTCTGCTACAGCTTGTTTTGCTTCTGTTTTTTCCTCCGGAGCGTTCTCTTCAGAATGACAACTGTACAACAAGCCTGTTACTAAAAAACTACCAATAAACATGATCTTAAACCGTGATAATTTATTTGAGCGCCAATTCATTGTTACTTTTTGAACGATAAAAAAACATTTTCTATTATAGTGATCAACTTAACTTAATGAGCTGAATGATGTAATGAAGGAATATAATGTTTACTTTCTTCATCTTCCGGATCGAGTGATACAGAAGTAGTTGATGCTTTACCCTGTACCCAGGAAAATACCAAAGGCAATATGATCAGAGCGGCAAAAGTTGAGGCGATCAATCCGCCAATTACGGCACGACCCAAAGGCGCTGCTTGATCACCCCCTTCTCCCAACCCGGAAGCCATCGGTATCATACCTACCACCATAGCCATACTGGTCATTAAAATGGGCCGTACACGCAGCGCTGCAGATTCCTTTGCACTGAGTAAGGCGTTTCCGTTATGGCGACGCAAATGTTCTGCATTGGTAATTAATAACACCGAGTTGGCAATAGATACACCTACCGACATAATCATACCCATATATGACTGCAAATTGAGTGTAGAACCTGTGAGTATCAGAAGAACCAAGGATCCTAAAAGTACAGCTGGCATGGTTGACAATACGACCAATGATACTTTGAAGGATTGAAAATTAGCAGCCAGCATTAAGAAGATCACAATCACAGCGGTAAGCAATCCCGTTTGCAGACTGCCTAGGGTATCTGTCAATACTTCACTTAAACCCTTTGTTTCAATGGCCAATCCGCGGGGTAGTTCTCCTAAGGACTGGATAGCAGCCTTTACATCCTCTGATGCAGTACCGAGGTCTTTCTTGTTTAAATTAGCGGTTACAGACAAGAATGGTATGGCTCCCATATTGTCGTTTTCCCCATATGTGGTATCCTGCTTAATTTCCGCTACATCACCTATTATAGGCCGGGGTTCATTATGCAGAACCGGAATTTCCTTTATGTCATTAATGCTTGTCATTTGATTTTCGGGGACCTGCACCTGCACATTATAACTTAGGTTGCTTTTGGGATCGATCCACACGTTTTTCTCCGTATACCGTGACGATGAAGTGGAAGCGATTAAAGAGCGGGATATATCGGATATCGTTACTCCCATTTGTGCTGCCCTGGTCCTGTCAATATCAATATTTATAGAAGGATATTTAGTAGGCTGTCCTATTTGAACGTCCCGCAGGTAGGAAATCTTCTTTAGTTTTTCAATTACTTTATTTGCATAAGTTTCATTAAGCTTTTTGTCCTTACCAGCTATTCTCACTTCAATAGGCGTTGGAGAACCTTGGCTGAGAATTTTGTCGGTCAACTCAATCGGTTCAAATGAAAGCCGTACGTCGGGCATAGCGGCCTTCATCTTTTGACGGAACCTTTCTTTTAACGCGTCTAAATTCACTTTATAATCTTCTTTTAAGGCCACTTGCAGCACTGCTTCCTGAGGGCCACTCATAAATAAGTAAATGGGACTGGTTGAAAATTGCCCAGGATGCTGTCCTACCAAAGCAGAACTCACCGCTATGTTTTCTTTTCCAACCATGTCTTCCAATATATGCAATGTCTTGATCGTCTTGTCTTCTGTTCTTTCAAACCGGGTACCATCTGCTGCGCGTAACCGAACCTGAAACTGACCACCATTTACTTTTGGCAAAACATCGCGGCCAATATTCATGAAAAGCAAAGCAACGATTCCGCAAGTCAAAAGCACGTAAAGTATAACAATAGGTTTCTTATAGGGGAATATGCGATCTAAAAAGCGCAGAAAGCGATTTCGAAATTTTTCAAATCGGCTCAATTGGCCATTTCCTTTATTCAGTTGCTTTTCTAACAATTTCTTTTTCTGATCCCAGGTATCTTGTTCTTCTTCCGCGGATAATCCCAATGCTGCAAATTCTTCTTCATCTGTTAATATATGCCCGTCCTTCGATGATTTATGGTGGTGTTCTTTCATTAGCCAATTCGCCATGATAGGGACAAACGTTTGTGCCAGGAAATAGGATGTGATCATGGAGAACGCAATGGCCATAGCTAACGGGAGGAATAAGGCACCTGGTATGCCTGTCATGGTGAAGGCCGGTGCAAACACTGCCAGTATACATAGTAGGATCAGCAGTTTTGGAAAAGCAATTTCTTTACACGCATCCCATATAGCCAAAGCTTTTGGCTTACCCATAGCTAAATGCTGGTGAATATTTTCTATAGTTACCGTCGATTCATCTACTAATATTCCAATGGCTAGTGCCAGACCACTAAGCGTCATAATATTAATAGTCTGACCAAACAAGTAAAGAAACAATACACCCGAAATAATAGAGGCAGGTATCGTTAAAATAACAATCAAGGCACCGCGCCTGTCGCCTAGAAATAACAACACCATCAGGCCTGTCAGAATTGCACCAATAGCTCCCTCTGTAATTAAACTTCTTACAGCATTGATTACATATACCGATTGGTCAAATTCGTAAGATAGTTTTACATCTTCAGGCAACTGGCTTTGAAAACGTGGCAGGGCTTTTTTTAAATTTTGCACTACTTCCCAGGTAGAAGCATCTGCCGATTTGGTAATGGGCAGGTAAATAGATCGTTTTCCATTTACCAATGCATAGCCAGTAGTAATATCCGCGGCATCTTCCACGGTAGCGATATCTCGCAAATACAAATTTTGAACACCACCCCTGAATAGCGGGATATCCCCAAAATCTTTGATATTCTTAATGATGGTGTTGGCTGGTGTATAATAATTGTAATCGCCTATTCTTACGTTTCCGGCAGGTGTTGCCTGGTTGTTGATACGCAATGCCTCTACCACCTGGTCAGGTGTAAGATTGTGTACCCTTAATAATTGCGGATCTACTTTAATCACCACAGTGCGAATATTGCCACCAAAAGGTGCCGGAGATACTAGGCCGGGAATAGAAGTAAAGGATGAGCGCACATATACATTCGCCATGTCCATTAGTTCATTATTTGATCGCTTGGGACTACTCAATACCAATTGACCGATGGGTAAAGTAGAGGCGTCAAAACGTAAAATAAAAGGCGGTTGTGAGCCCTGTGGAAATATGGCCTGGGCACGGTTTGTAAATGCAGTTACTTCTGCAGCTGCCTGCGCCATATTGGTACGCTGGTAAAAAGTGAGCTTGATTAAAGTGAGTCCTTGTATGTTTCTGGTTTCGATACTTTTTACACCAGATACATACAACAAAAGGTTGACATATTGCTTGCCAAAAAAAGCTTCCATTTGTGTTGGCGTATAGCCACCATATGGATGGGAAATATAAATGACCGGTAAATTTAAATCCGGGAATATATCAACCTTTATGTTACGTACAGCGTTGATTCCAAAAAAGAATAAACCCATTACAATTACCAAAATAGAAATGGGTTTTCTAAGAGCACTTCTAATTAATCCCATAAGGAAAAATTTTTATCGTTGGAGTATAGTGAGTTGGCGTTTATTATTGCCCCTCACTTATAAAAATGAATCATTAAAATTCATTCATAAATAAGCTGAAATCGCCGCTGGCTGCAGCTTTTAACAGCAATGCCTGCCATACATTATTATTGGAAATATCCCTGTCTGTTTCTGCACGGTTGAGCGTGTAAAGCGCTTGGGTTACATCCACAATGTTAGAAAGGCCATTTCTATATAAAACCGTTTTTTGTAAATAGGCATCAGATGCGGCTTTCAGTTGTACAGGTGCTTCATGATAATTTGCAATCGCATTTTTCATTTTTTGGTCCGCCAGCGCAAGTTGTACTTTGATTTGCTGATTGATCACTTCATATTCATCTTGCAAACCCTTGGATGTCCATTCCTGCACTGTTACTTGCTGACGTGTCCTTTTGATGTTGGTTAGATTCCAGGTAACACCCATTCCGATCAGGTAATTACTACGATCTGGCTGAATACCGCTCCAATAATTATGGGTAAAAGCATTAGGATAAGGCTCACTATAATTATTGTGAAAACCAGACCCCCTGCTCTGTGCGACACCAATTAAAGACAAGACAGGATATTTATACCGGTCATAATACTTTTCCTGTTGCCTGCTTACTTGAATACGGCTTTGATAAAATTTTAAGACAGGATGTTCTTCTTCATTAAGAGGCGTTGAATCATATAGAGAAGCCGGGATCCTGTTAATAAAAAGTGTATCAAGAAGAAATTCCTGATAAGGTATCCCCATTAATTGGACCAGTTGGCTGGTCTGTTCCATCTCATAATCAATGGCATTGGTCAGTGCGATTTTAGCATTGGATACTTCCGCATTGGCCTGAGAAGAATCGACACCGGGATTCAATCCATTTTTTGTACGAACCACCACTACTGTTTTGAGTGCATTTGCACGATCCAGGTTTTTTTGTTGCGATAACTTTAGTCTTTGTGCGGCCAGTAAATTTAAGTAAGCACTGGCCACCCGAACCTGGTGCTGAAACTTTTCCTGTTCCAGGTCATTTGTTTCCCGCAGTACCTGCGCCTCTGCCACTTTAATTTTCTGCTGTACCCTGCCAAAAGTGAAAAAATCCCAGTTTATGTTTGCAAGATATAAGGCGCCAAAAGCAGCGTTCCAGTTCTGTTTAGGAAAGGCCGGTCCTGAAGAAGATGCATTTAACCCCCCACTGGCAAATAATGGCCCGAATTGCCCATTGGCGGTACCATAGGCTTGTTGTGCTGCCACATTTAAATTCGGTAAATATTCTAAGGATGTCGCTTTTACTGAAGCTCGTGATGCGTTTAGGTAATTCGCTTTTGCTTTTACCGTACCATAATTTTTAAGTGCCATTTGCACAGCATCTTTTAAAGATAGCGTCTGGCTATTAGACCGGATACCCACCAATAAAAATAGAAAGAAATAAAACCAATTTTTTTTGTGCATGATTATTTAAAGGTTTCATGATGGTTCACAAGATTGATTTTTGACCGCATGTATAAGATGAATTTTTTGAGTTGAAATAGTTCTCCTCAAAACATAATTGTCAAATACATTGCTGAAGCAATCAGCTTGATAGATTACACTTTGGTAACTCCGTAATAGCCAAATATTTATTTTCCATCAGCTTGTTTGCTGTTGCATTTCAAGTTGCAAAATTATTTGAATTATTAAGCCCTGGAATATAGAATTCAAAGCAAAAGTTACGATTTTCAAACAATTTGCAACTTTAAATCTTGGGCATAAACGCCATTAAGCATTATCCAGCAATGAATTAGTGGGTAGTTTTCCTGGTTGTTTGATTAATCTTCTTTTTCTAAAACATACACCAACATTTGCTTTCTTGTATGAAAGCCCAGTTTCTCATAAAGCTTCCAGGCGGCTGTATTATCCGAATAAACATGCAAAAAAGGAATGCGTGAAGCTGTTGAAATTTTGCCAATTTGGCTGCGGACAAGTCTTGCCGCAAAACCTTTTCCTGTATGGTCTGGGTGTGTGCATACAGCGCTTACTTCTGTGAAAGGGTCAGGTTGCATGCGTTGCCCTGCCATGGCTACCAGTTTATCCCCATTGAAAATGCCTTCATAGTTTCCAAATTCAATGGTGCGGGGCAGAAAAGGGCCCGGGTTGGTAAGTGTGGTCAGTTCCAGCATGGCAGGAATGTCTTTTTCTATTAAGGGTACCAATTCATTGTCTTTCATTAAAGGCAGTCCTTGTTGCTGATATACCATTTGTAAAATTTCTTTGTTCAATTCTATCCTCCAGCCTGCAGGAATAGAAATCTCTCCTGGGGTGAAGAGCACGACAAGACTTTTTTCGGGGACCAGCGAATGTAATGCATGCAAATCAGTTTCACTATTACTTTTCAGGCCGGCGAAAATAGCGACCTCTCTTTCAAAGTATTTAGCGTATTCATTACCATGAGCAAATTTCTTGTTGCCAGTCATCAGGGCATTCCATATCGGGTTATCGAGTATATCGGTCACAGGTTGAAATCAGGTCTTTTGTTTTGTTGACTAAGATACTAATAGGTATGATGGGAGCGGGGTATCAATTTAAAATGGTAAATTAAACATATTTGGTTTGTGTATGCAGCAGAAGAAAATCATCGTCGTTGGCGCCACTTCAGGTATAGGTAAAGAGATATCCATTCTTTATGCCCGTCAAAACCATTTGATAGGCATAACGGGAAGGCGTAAAGAATTGCTGAAAGAAATACAAAGTCAATTTCCTCAAAATATTCAAATAGCCTGTTTTGATGTCATGGATCAGGATAACCGAAAACATATTGATGGTCTTATACATCAGCTTGGGGGGCTAGATCTGATCATTTATAATGCCGGGTATGGTAATCCATCTGCAGAATTAAACTGGGAAACAGAAGAAATCACTACCAGGACTAATGTCAATGGTTTTGTGGCAATTGTTTATCACTGTTTTCAATATTTTGTTCAACAGGGCTATGGACAGATTGCACTCACATCATCAATTGGAGCATTAAGAGGTAATAGCCTGGCCCCGGCCTACAGCGCCAGTAAAGCCTATATGAGTAATTATGCTGAAGGACTGAATATTAAGGCTGAGAGGCTGAAAAAGCAAATTGTAATTACAGATATTAAACCTGGTTTCCTTGGAACGAAAACGGTTAAAGTGCCAGGTCATTTCTGGGTGGCGCCTCCCAGGAAAGCAGCCAGGCAGATCATCAGGGCTATTGAAAAGAAAAAGAGGGTAGTATATATTACAAAACGATGGTGGCTGATTGCCCAGATCTTGAAAATCTTACCTTTTTGGGTTTATAAAAGGTTGGCGTAAATTATATTCTGGCCGGAGTCGATTGTTACCATATATAAGTTCCAACGGCACCGGCGTCCAGTGAAGAGGTTACGCGGCGTCCATTGAAGTTTATGTTGAAGGTTTGAGCATTGGCGCCATCATTTTCCACGATCAGTACTTTCTTCCCATCCGGGCGGTTGAATGCCACATTGTATAAGCTGCCTTCGATATTGCTTGCAACTCTTTGGGATCCGGGCGGAACAAATTTGGAAGCATGTGCAATAATATAATAGCCAACGTTCCTGGTCACTCCTGAGATAATCGTAATGGCTCCTTTGCAAGTTGTACAGCCGCCTGTTGTGTGGATAGAATAGTAAGGATCACTTGCCAAATTCCATTCTAAAGCATTCCTGCTCCAATTGCGCATGGAGCCAATAATTATATTTTTCAGATGCCATTTCAGATCACCTGCAAAATCACCGTTGGAAGAAGTGTATTGTTCTGTGAAGTAAAGATGTTTTGCCGGGTAGGCCTCATGCACTATCGATAAAGCGCTGATATCGCCGCCATACAAATGAAAAGCCGAACCATCCACATATTGACGCGCACCAGCATCATCCAGGACAGTTAATGGATAGTCCGGGCGATCTGCATTATGATCATAAGTAATAATTTTTGTGTTGATGGATGCTGCCTGAAATGCCGGCCCCAAATGATTTTTGATAAAGTTGGCCTGTTCCATTGCTGTCATTAACATGCTTGGATTATTTCCCCCGTACAAAGGTTCATTTTGAGGAGTAATGGCATCGATGGTAACGCCTTCAGCTTTCATTGCTTGTATGTATTTCACAAAATAATTGGCATAGACACTGTAGTATTGTGGCAAAAGACTTCCGCCTATTGAATTGTTGTTACTCTTCATCCAGGTTGGCGCTGTCCAGGGTGAGCCCAGAATTTTAATATTGGGGTTAATAGCTAATATCTTTTTCAATATGTGTATTACATTGCTTTGATCTTTACGCAGGCTAAAATTTTCCAAATTCATATCTGTTTGTCCTGCAGGCATATCATTATAAGTATATACCGAAGCACTGAGGTCGGAAGCCCCAATGCTTACCCGCAAATAACTAATGCTTATGGAGGTGCTGTCTGAACCGAACAATTCATTCAATAGATCGTTTTGCATGGAAGTTGGAAGATTGTAGATCAATGAAGCACTGCCATCAGTTAGCGTGAATCCAAAGCCATCAACAGTTTGATAAGAAAGAGTTGTATCTACAAGAATATCAGGATAACCGTTGGATGTGGTTTTAAATGCAAGAATTGCATTTTGCTTTTGTAATAGGACAGACTGATTGCCCTTGGTTAAATAAAAATCAACGTCAGTTTGAACGGGGACAGGATTATTTAGCCCTGTCCCTCCACCATTATCCTGATGACTGTTTTTTTGGCAACTTATGAATCCAAGAAGAAAAATTGAATAGCAAAAACCAAGAAGCTTATTCCGGTATAATGTTTTCATCTTCGGACATTGACTGGTTTTCATAAAATTTAGAAACTTTGAAACACAAACGTTGAAATGGAATGTGGCAGGCTGGATGTCTGTGCCGCTTTTCCATTCCTATACAACTGGTACTCTATATTCTGATCACTGTTATTCATGACGACAACGGCAATGCTGCCATCTGTATTTTTGAAAGCGGTGGTCAATAATCCACTTCGGTTGCTTGAAGCATTGATTCGTTTTGCTCCAGGCTTGATGAATTTCGAGAAATGGCCAATGTAATAATAAGCATTAGTGTATTGCAATCCTTTTACCGGGTCAGCAACGATCGGTGCAAAACAGTAATTACCTACATGGTTAGGCCCACCCTTTTCATCCAGTAAAATATTCCAGTCGGTCCAGCCTACAGTTCCTGCGTTAAAATCATAGATCATAGAACGGCCGTATTTTTCGCCAAGGCTCCAATCATTGATGCGTTTTTCATCATAGCTGTCTGCACAACCTTCTGTGAACAATAAATTTTTTTCCGGGTAATTATCGTTGACCATTTTCACGTTATTAAATTGCATGTCGCCGCCTGTCCAGGTCTCATACCAATGGTAACCTAACCCCCAAACATATTTTGCAGCAGCGGCATCGCCTAAGATCGTATTTGCTCGTTGGTAAATGAAGTCACGATTATGATCCCATGCAATTAATTTTTTTGAACTTAAGCCGCTGTCTTTCAATGTGGGGCCGAGATAATTTTTTATGAAATCCCGTTCTTCCTCCGCAGTAAAAATGCAGGACTCCCACTTCTGAACGGCAAGAGGTTCATTCTGTACGGTAAGTCCCCATACCGGAATCCCCAACTTTTCATACTCTTTGATGTATTTCACAAAGAAATTAGCCCAGGCCTGCCTGTATTGGGGAAGCAGTTTGCCGCCATGCAACATGTCGTTATTGTCTTTCATCCATGCAGGAGGAGACCATGGACTTACATATAAAGTCAATTTCCCAGCAGTAGCTATTGCTTTTTTAATTAAAGGGATGCGGTATTGCTCATCATGTTTTACATTGAAAGTTTTTAGTTCTTTATCATTCTCGGCAACATAACTGTAGCTACCACTTGAAAAATCGCAACTTTGCATATTGGTGCGTGCCAAAGTATAGCCAATTCCATTTTGGGGGTCATAATAGGCCTTTAGCAGTTCGTTTTGCTGGTCAGTTGGAAGTTTGGCATAGGTTTCTGCAGATGCATCAGTTATCGCACCTCCTATACCCAACATGGTTTGAAAGCTACGGCTGTCGTCCACAAAAACAAACACTTTGCGCTCAACCAATGCCCCTGGATCTGTAAATTGGATATCCTCAACAGGGCTTAAGCGATGGGAAGTATTGAAAGCTGTTGTATAAACTTTGACAATCTCTGGCTTCTGTTTTTGAAAGGAAGGTTTCGCTGATTGGCTATTGGCTATGAAAATTGAAATGATGAACGCTGTTCCTAGTGCCATTTTTAAGAAAGTATTTTTTCTTAAATTAAAAGGAAGTTCTGTTTTCATTTTGATCATTTTGAGGTAAGACCGTTAACTGGATGTTTTTTTTTACCATAGTTGGCCTGGTTGTTTTCAGAAAATCCGAGTGCCTGGATATATCCGCTGTTAGGTTTGCAGTTTTCAAACAGGCAGAATTTTAAAAATTCATTTAAGGCTTGTTTGATCTCTGCTAAATTTCCAGGACGGTATTTTCTGACATCAGCAAAGTTCTTTTTGGCTGTTGCGGCATAGTTTATAATAGTATCGTAAGAAGCTGGTTTTGCAAACTTTACGATGCCTTGCGTATCGTCCATTTTCTTGTATGGCCAGAAGTGCCAGCCTATATTTGCTTTTTCAAGTGTTATTCTGAAACTGTCGACCCATTGATCGGTATTTTCACCTGTTTCACCACAATAAACAGGAACATTGTATTTGTTACTGAAATCAATATAAGATTGAATGGATTCTTTTATTGGCGGCATCCAGTATTTGTGAAAAGTATACACCAGTTTATGATCAAAAGGCTGACCGAATGGAGCAAAGTTGGTATTCCATTGTGCGCCACCTAAGAAGATGATATGATTCTTATCTACCTCTCTGATAGCTGCAGTAATCCGTTTGTACAAACCTTCAAGCTTATAATTAAATTGATCTGCATTGAAATAAGTAGCGATCGGCTCATTTAACAGATCATAACCTATAATGATCGGTTCATTACGGTAGCGGTATGCTATTCGTTTCCAGATGGCTACTGTTAATTGTTGATCCTGTTCACTATCAAACAGAAAAGGATAGGCATGGCCGTCGTCAATATTATCACCAGTTTGTCCGCCTGGTGCACAATGCATATCAAGGAGTATATAAAGCTGTTCTTTCCTGCACCAACTGATGAGTCGATCTAATAGTTCAAAACCATGATTTGGATTACTAATACCAAGATATTTTTCATTAGTAAACAGCCGGTAGTTGAATGGTACCCTGATTGAATTCATACCGATTGCTTTCATGAATTGGATATCAGCGCCGGTGATATAGTTGTTCAGGTAGGTCTTCCAAAAACTATCAACTGCTGCGGGACCAATTAACTCGTTGAGTGCTTGGTCGATCATCCGCGGCGAGTTTACATCCCTGAATTTAAACATATAGCCCTCCGGTACCAACCAATTTCCCAAATTGGTTCCCTTCATAAGGAAAGGTTTACCATCAGGAAGCATCAGGTTTTTTCCTTTCGTATAAATAAAGCTTTTCTGGGCATGTACAGCAAACATGGATACCAATACTAAAAAGAGTAGAAGTATTAATCTTATTGGTTTCATTCTTTAAACTATTTTATTGAAAGACTCTTATATAATCGACGATCATTCTTTGCGGAAAGGTTGTTGTTGCATCGGGGCTGCCGGGCCAGTTTCCTCCAACTGCTACATTAAAAATGAAGAAGAATGGCGCATTAAAAGGATAGGGTGCAGTACCTACATCAGATTTGTTTACCGTGAGGAAAAGATTATTATCAACATACAATTTAATCTGGTCTTGCTTCCAGTCCATAGAAAAAACATGGAATTGATCGTAGAAGGAGCTGCTGCTGAGTGTAAATGATGTGCCTTTTGAACCATGTGTTGCTGAAGAAGATCCATAATGTAACGTGCCATATGATTTTGTTATTTCATGTCCCAGCAACTCCATAATATCAATTTCGCCGCAGGCAGGCCAACCTGCACTGGTGATGTTATTTCCCAGCATCCACAAAGCTGGCCATACTCCTTTCCCTTTCGGGAGTTTTGCTCTAATATCAATTCTTCCATAAGTAAAAGATTTTTTGTTTTGTGTTGTGAGTCTTGCTGAGGAGTAATTAAAGCCACCAATTGATTCCTTACGTGCTTCAATAATAAGGTTGCCATTGGAAACGAATGCGTTTTTTGTACTGTTGGTATAATATTCCAATTCATTGTTGCCCCATCCGTTAGAGCCATTGCCTGTTTCGAAGTTCCATATATTAGCATCCAAAGTAGTTCCTGAAAATTCATCATTCCATACAAGCGTATAACCAGGATAGGTGAGGGGTGTTGTGACACCATTATTATCTGTTGTAAAGTTGGTCCCGTCTTCCGTTATAATCGTACCTTTTGCAGAAGCAACTCCCAATGTACACCCTTTTGGATTACTGAGTTGAACAGTAAACTCAAGATTGTCCTGGCGTGTATTTGTAGGATCTCCTTTTATTTGAACTGCCACCTCTGTGGTGGACTGGTTGGCAGGAAGGTGTATGGTTCCGGAAGCATTGGAATAATCCTTGGCGGCTATGGCTGTGCCATCAACCAAAGTATAGTCTACAGAGGCAGGAGCATTTGCTGTTTTATTTAATGTGATATTAAAATGCATAACAGCCGTTGTCGTGGTTCTTACCACTGATGCATTTTCGATCCTAACTACCGGCACAACAGTTGGAGGATTGTTGTCATCTTTTTTATCGCAGGAAAGAGATAAAAAACTGAATACGGCCATCACTAACAGGTCGGCTAATTTTTGTAACATCATTTTATTTGAATTGAAATTGTAGCAGCGGGTATGGAGGGAAAGCACAGGACATCGCTGTCCTGTGCTGCTTAATCACTGCTTGCATATGAGAGAACTAAAGTCGCTTAATTTGCTTTCAGTTTTAAATACCAGGCATTGCCTGTTTCCGTGCCCTGAACTCTCAGGTACAAAGCAGTGGGTGTAATCGATAAGATCTCGTATTCTTTCTGTAAAGCACCATACCCAATAAAGGTATTATTACCGGCTAAGAGAATGGCTGTTTTAGTTGATGGCGTTGATGCTTCAATCCCCGAACCAGACGGTACAAATGAGAACGAGGCTGCACCGCCACCATAGCTGTAGCAACCTTCATCTCCTGATGAAGGAATGCCGGGAAGTCCTCCCGCCAAGGCCCCAGTTTTGGTGAACGCACCATCGGGAGATGCCACAGTAAGTGTATAATTGCCTGCAGAAACCTTAGTGAAAGTGAATGTTGCTGTATAAAAACAATTGCAACAGGAAACTTTTTCATTTATAGAAGCGGACCACCATGCTGGAGTTACGGAAGTTGCGCTCCATGGGCCTACTCCGAAATGTGCTGGTATGTCTTTATCTACTTTCCAGGTTTTTGAGCCTGTGCCTGTAAGATTGGATACAAGTGTTGGATCTGGTGTAAAGTCGCTTCTAACTTGTATTTCTTTCGTAACCGTTGTAGCGGTTGCGCCTGCGCCATAAGCAACCACCGTTATCCTGTAGGTATTCAACCCGATTTTAGTGTATTTCTTGGTGATTTTCCCATTGGAAAGAAATACAAGATCGATTCCATCTCCTGCATCATAATCTATCTTATAAGAGAGCGTATTTTTCCCTGTGAGTGTGATTTCAACATCACCTGAACCATCACCATTCGGATGAGTGGCATCCTGTCCAACAATTTTTGTATTGATGGTCACTTCGGAAGGTGCGGTGAGATTTCCCATGCTGTAGTCCTTCTTTTTACAACTGCTGATCACCAGGATCAGTGCAAATGCCAGGCAATATTTTGCATATTGTATCATAATCATTTTTTTAATTGGTTTGTCTGAAATTGTCAACATATATAACAGCTCCGGCTCCATCTGTTGCATCATTAAAGCGCAAGACAAGTTGCTTGAACTTTTCATCAGCAGGGATTGCTGCAATAGTGCCGAAATCAAATACAAGTTCTTCCCATGCTCCTGAAGTCGTAAATGCTGTTTTCAGTACAGCAACACCATTTTTTATGCTGGAACCTGCTTCCAATTCTACATTGAGGCTTTTACCAATCAAAGCCGGGTCCGAGTTATAAGCCAGGACTTTTATTTTCTTGCCTTGTGCCATATCAATAGTGGTATTCAGCGGACTATAGGTGCCGCTCCAACCTTGATTTCCTCGGGTAAATTTGCCAACTTTTGCACTTGCATTCAGTCCTGATGGGTTAGGATTGTCGACAAGGGAGAATTGCTGATTATCACCAAAGGTTCCAAAGAAGTAATTGATCGTGGACAGATCAAAAGTGATCGGGAAGCCAAATGCATCATAAATCCTAACTGGCGTAACTTTTTCTGATTTGGCAGCACCGCCGCTTAGCGCTACTACTTTTACATCATAATTCCCCGCTGTTGTGTATGTATGAGATATTTCAGCGCCAGATGCAAGGGGTGTACCTGTTTCATTGGATACATCACCAAAATACACCAGGTAAGACGCTGCATACAGTGCAGTAGCTTTCACCTTCAATATATGTACATCAGTTGATGCCGTTACATTGATGTTTTCGGGTGCTCTATATGTTACCTGCAGTGGGTAGGTAGCTGTAGATTCAGTTCCGGATAAACTTTTCGATATGATAGTAACAGTGTAACTTCCTTCCGGGTAAGCATGTGTTGCATAAAAGCCCGGCTTCACTTCTGCTTCTGAAGCCGTTCCGGTTCCATGACCAAACTTTACTATGAAAGAAGATGCTCCTTCACCCGTCGGCGTAATTTTTACATTACCGGAATTATCATTGCTTATTTCGAAAACTTTACCTGTGTTAGCTACGGCAGCTGTGCTCAAAAAGGAAGTATCATCATCAATGCCATCTTTTTGACATCCGGTAGTGCCCACAATTAAAGCCAACAGGCCAGAGATTATTGATATTTTTTTCATGACCGTTAGTTTTAGTAGTTAGGATTTTGAATCAGTTTCGTACCCTGTAATTCCTGGGAAGGAATCGGGAATATTTCGTTTTTACCAGCTTTGAAGCCACGGTTGGCTAATTTAGTAGCAGCATCACCCCAGCGAACCAGGTCGAAAAAACGATGGCCTTCTCCAGCCAATTCCAGCCTGCGCTCTGTTTTAATGGCGTCTATGGAAACCGGAACAGAAGACAATCCAACTCTTGCTCGTACTGCATCCAACAAGGCTTGGGCTCTTGCTCCGGTACCACCTAAAGCTTCCGCCTCCAACAGGTAGGTATCTGCCAAACGGATGATATAACTACTTTGCTGGAAGTTCAATTCTACAGAACCACCTCCGGTACGTATATCTGATTTCCTTGGAATAAACTTATTGAGAAAGTATCCAGTGTTCTGGAATCCTTCAATATAGGTAACCTGACCTGCAGCTGCCAAAGCCTTTACATCCAGAACAGTAGCTGAAAATCTTGGGTCATTTTTAATGAGGTCATAGAAATCCTGTGTCCAGACATTAAAGCTCCAGCCGGAAGTGTAAATATCCGGGGCTGTTGTACCAACTCTGTTGTAACTCCGTGGCCCTACCATTTGCGATGCTGTATTTCCTTCATCCCTGCTGCTGCCCCAGAAACCCCAGTCAGCATTGGATTGGTCGGTATGAACTACTTCCAGGATTGATTCAGCATTGAATTTATTGGTAAATACCCAGAGATCAGCAAAATTGGGCAATAGCCTGTTGCCATACTGATTGGGCTGGCCGGGAGTGCCATTCACCTGGGCCAACATAGCGGCGGCTTCTGTTTTTTTATTTTCAAAAAGGTATACTTTACCAAGCATGGCCTGCGCAGCGCACTTCGTAAAACGTCCGGCTTCTGTGGCCAAGACCACAGAACTTGGTAGATGAGGTATTGCTTCGTTCAAGTCTTTTTCTATCTGTGCGTATACAGCAGAAGGTTCTGCTTGCGTAACATTATAGATATCTGCGGTACTGAGTGGCTCAAGAAATAAAGGAATGTTTTTGAACATTCTCACGAGGTTGAAATAATAAGTAGCGCGCAAAGCTTTTGCTTCAGCAGTAAAGCGATCCTTTTCACCAGCATCCATTGGCACACCCTGTAGTTTAGCCAATAAAATGTTAGCCCTGAATATACCCTGGTAATGATCACTCCAGAAGCTCCGGGGTATAATGTTTGGATTGATGGTATAATTGGAAAACCCCTGGATGCCTGCCCCATCGGATGAACTGCCTCCTCCGGCGTAATTATCATCAGAACCAGCATTCATCATAGTGATCATATTTTCAAAACCTCCTGAATTTTTGCGCAACACATCATATGCTGCAACTAAACCAGAATAGGCTTCGGCCCTGTTGGAATAATAGTTTTGGGTAAGAAATTGTCCTTTGGGTTCAATCTCTATAAAATCCTTTTTGCATGATCCGAGCAATACCATGAGGGTGGCCGCCAGGAGTGCTGTATTGATTCGAATATGTTTCATATATAAAGAGATTAATGAGTTAAAATGTAAGTTGAACACCGCCTAGAATGGTACGTGCCTGTGGATACTGGCCTCTGTCAATGCCAAATATTCCACCTCCCACTTCAGGATCATATCCTGTGTAGTTGGTTAGCGTGACCAGGTTTTCTCCTGTTACATATATCCTGAACCTGGAAACACCTATTTTTTGGAAAAACTTGTTGGGTAGCGTATAACCCAGTTGTACTAATTTAAGACGGAGATAATCACCTTTTTCCAGGTAGAATTCCGACATGTTACTGAAATTACCGTTAGGATCTGAGCTGATCAACCTTGGATAATCATTTGAAGAGCCTTCGCTCGTCCAACGGCTCATTGCTTTAGCAGGATAATTGGCAGCAAGTATATCCAGTCGACGCAAACCCTGGAATATCTTACTACCTGCTACACCTTGTGCAAAGGCCATAAAGTCAAATCCTTTATAATCCATATTAATAGTAAAACCAAAAGAATATTTTGGAATACTGCTACCCAGGAACGACTTGTCCAGGTCGCCACTTGTGATTTTTCCATCACCATCCAGGTCTGCCCAGATAAAGTCGCCGGGACGTGCATTGGGTTGTATCAGCGCTCCATTTTTATTTTTATAATTCTGGATATCTTGCTCATTCTGAAATATGCCCAGTTTTTTGTATCCCCAGAAACTGTTGTACGGATGATCCACTTGTATACGTGTTATGGTTCCCATCGACTGGAAGCCTGCACCACCACTAATAAAGTTGGTATCGGCTGCTACATAAGTAACTGTGTTTTTGAGATACGAACCGTTTGCATTAACAGAGAAATTAAAATCTCCAAAGCTTTTGTGATAACCCAATTCTACCTCAATACCAGTATTTTTCATGTCTGCAACATTAGCCCAGGGGTTTGAAGAAACGCCAACATAACCCGGGATTACTACCGGACGGAGAATGCCGGTTGTTTTTTTATTGAACCAGTTTACAGTGAGGTTAAAAGCTGTAAACAATTGAGATTCAATGCCAATATCCGCTGATGCTGTTTCTTCCCAGTGAAGATCAGGGTTGTCTAATGTTTCAGGGGCATAACCAGTTGTTACTGTTCCGGTATTGCCCAAAGAATAATTATAACCGCCGACAACTGTAGACAGATACCTGAAATCATCCAGGGCGTCATTACCTACAATCCCATATCCTCCTCTCAATTTCAACGAATTGACTATCTTATTAACGGGCCAGAAGTTTTCGCGGTTAATATTATAGCCAGCAGAAAATGACGGGAATACCCCATATTTATTGTTGGCCCCAAAGCGGGTGGAACCATCCCGGCGAACAATACCGGTAAAAAAGTATTTATCAAGATAAGTGTAGTTTAAACGGCTAAACAAGGAGGTGATTTTATGCTCTATAAGATCACCTGCATAGCCGTCACGGTTAGCCAGGCCTACATCGAACCTGAAAGATGCGTCCCTGTAGTCGGAAATCGGAAGATTATAAAAGGTCATTCCAACGTTTCCCCCAATATTTTCTACATAAGCACCCTGACCTAACAAAAGAGTAAAATCATGATCACCAAATTTTCTATTATAGTTTACTGTATTCTCAATGTTCCAGTTGAATGATTTGTTTTCTCCTTTATTATAGCTGTTTTTATTGGATGAGACTGTTGAACTTAGGTAGAATAAAGGCGTATAACCAATGTTCCCCCAATATGCTTTTTTGGCACCTATAGTTGAACGAATCTTTAATCCTTTGATGGGAGCTACCTCAAGGTATGCATTGCCTACAATATCATCAGACCAGCTATATTGGCCCAACCTTGTTTGCATATAAGCAATTGGGTTGGTCATTTCTTGTCCCACCCAATTGGAAATCCCATAGGGGTTTCCGTTTGCATCCTTAATGATACCTGTATTACTATATATACTTGCATTAGGCTGGGAGGCTACCTCGGTAACCACCAATGGAGTAATAGGATCCAAATTAATCGCTGAACTCAGTGGACCACCATATTCACTGTTGGTATTTCCAATTCCTTTAGTCTTTTGATGAGTATAACCCAGTGTTTGACCGAATGAAAAGATGTTGGAGATTTTGTGGGTGGAATTCAGGCGGATATTTGTTTTATTATAATTTGAAATTTCTGTGGCTACGATCCCCTCTTGATCCTGAATGCCGGCAGAAAGGTAAAAAGTGGACTTGTCATTTCCTCCACTGAGGCTTATTTCGTGCAAATAACGATTGGCTGAATTGTTGAATATTTCTTTTTGCCAGTCAGTACCCTTACCTACAGATGTAACATTTGGAAAGACAATGGTTTTTCCTGCAGCAACTTCACTTTCATTCCTCAGAACAGCATATTGGGTCGCATTCAGTAGGTCAAGCATTTTTGCAGGCCCCGAAACGCCATAAAAACCATTATAATTTACAATTGGCTTTCCTGACCTGCCTTTTTTTGTGGTCACCAATATGACCCCGGTAGCTGCGCGCGTACCATAAATAGCAGCGGAAGCGGCATCTTTTAGTACTTCAATAGATTCAATATCCGACTGATTGAGGTAGCCGATACCCCCGGCATCAATAACTACACCATCAACGACCCATAACGGGTTATTATTATTAAATGTAGTTATGCCTCGTACCCGGATGGTAGAACTTGAACCAGGCTGACCCGAGTTTTGAAGGATGGTCACACCAGAAACACGTCCCTGTAATGCTTGTTCAATACGTCCGTTAGGAACATTTTCCAGGTCTTTTGCTTTAACACTGGAAATAGCGCCGGTAAGGGTCGCTCTCTTTTGTGTGCCATAACCCACAACAACTACTTCGTTTAATGAACCGGCTTTTGAATCTAATTGTATATCATATGCGGTTTGTCCGTGTTTGACTGGAACTTCCTGGTCCTGCATACCAATATAGGTAACAATTAGTATAGATCCGGTTAAAGGAACAGTAATTTTAAAAGAGCCACTCACATCAGTTTGGGTTGATGTTTCATTACCTTTTAATCTAACGGTGGCACCTGGGAGATTTTCGCCATTGGTCTTGTTTGTTACTTTTCCGGTTACAGTAACATCCTGAGCATGTGAATGGACGAAAAATAGAATGGCAATAAAGCTTTGTAGTAAAGCAATTTTAAATTTCATACGCAAGCCTTTAGGTTGTTAATAATTCCTTTTCAGGTAACATAAAGGTATCTAACGCCCCCCCGGGAAAAGAATTTACTACTACAACACTACTACAACAATCTGTTGAAAAGCTGATTTTTTGCCGTTTTTACTACATCATTGTTTCATCAAACAAAAATTATTACTTTCATAATGGCCAACGTATGAAAATGAGAACGATTGCTATTGTTTTTTTCCTGATTTTATCTTTATCTGTTTTCTGTCAGAACACCATTGGTCTTCCTGAGATCATTAATTATTCCAAGCAGTCTTATAGTGCGGGTACCCAAAACTGGGACATCAAACAAGGTCAGAACGGACTTGTTTATTTCGGAAATAATGAGGGGTTATTAAGCTTTGATGGTACATTTTGGAAATTATACCCCCTGCCTAATCATACTATTGTAAGGTCTATTGAGATCACCAGGGATCAAAGAATATATATTGGCGGGCAAAACGAATTAGGATTTTTCGCGCCAGATGAAAAAGGGTTCCTTGTTTATCACTCACTTGTTGGCTTGATCCCCTTGCAGGAGCGTTCATTTGATGATGTTTGGAACATTTGTATTTATGGCAATGATATTTTTTTCAGGACCAATAAAAGAATTTTCCAGTTAAGTAATCATAAGATAACGGTTTACCCAACTCATTCCGAATGGAGGTTTTTAGGCATTTGTAATAATCAATTAATTGCAGAAGATCTTGAAAGCGGGACTTTTTTATTTCAAAATGGAACCTGGGTTCCATTTTTTAGAAATACAGTCCTGCCCCCATTAGCCCTGATCACCTCTTTCATTTCATTAGATCACAACCGTTCATTGATTGCAACACTCAGGGACGGCCTATTTATTAATGATGGTAAAAGCCTGGTCCGAATTTCATCGCCAGACCTGGATCAATTGTCTAAAAAAAGCATTTATAAAGCAATTGTAGTAGATAAAAACCGGATAGCGTTGGCGACCAGTTTTGATGGCTGTCATATTATTGATGAAAAGGGGAATATCATCCAAAGCCTGACGCATCAAGAGGGCCTGCAGAATAATAACATCCGTAGTATATATTCAGACAGGAACAATAATCTTTGGTTAGGACTCGATAACGGAGTCGATTTTATTGCCTTTAATAATTCAATTAAGCATATCTATCCCGAGGCCCAAAACATAGGTTCCGGATATTCTACAATTCTTTTTAAAAACCAATTATACTTTGGAACTTCTAACGGGCTATACAAGGTGAAATTAGATGGTTCTCAAAACTTAAGCTTTATTAAAAGTAAGCTTGAGAATGTGGAAAACACAGAAGGCGAGGTTTGGAATCTTTCCACGGTGAATGGCCTGCTTTTAATGGGTCACCATAATGGAGCATTTATTATCAATAATAATACGGCTGTTCCCCTGGATAATTCCAGTGGATTCTGGACGTTTTTACCCATGTTCAATGTGCTCCCGTCTTCTCTTATGGTAGCAGGAAATTATCTTGGGCTCAATTTTTATGACTTTAAAAATGGAAACTTCCTTAAATCTGGGATCAATGCACAATTTGAGTCGGCAAGATTTATCGTGGTAGAAAATGAACAAACGGTTTGGGTGGCACACCCTTATAAAGGTATATACAAGATTATGATCAAACCTGATCAATCAACAAGTATAAAACTATATAACCAGCGTAATGGGCTTTTTTCTACTAATAACAATTACTTATTCAAAGTTAAAAACCGGATTGTTGCTGCTACTGAAAAGGGTTTATATGAATATAATGACCAAAAGGATATTTTTGAGGTTTCCACTTATTTCAAGAATGTTTTGAATGAAGGAAATATCAGGTATCTTAAAGAAGACCCGTCAGGAAATATTTGGTTTGTCTCTCAAAAGGAGTTAGGTGTTGTTGACTTTACATCTGGTAAGCCTAAAATCATCCACTTCCCCGAATTAAATAACAAATTAGTGAGTGGCTTTGAAAATATTTATCCAATAGATGAACATAACATTTTCATAGGCGGGGAAAAAGGGTTTTATCATGTAGATTTTGATAATTACAAACAAAACCGGTCGCTGATAGAAACGCGGATAAGAGTAGCCAGGTCTTTTGGGAAAAGAGATAGTGTATTATTTGGAGGGTATTTATCTCCATCAAAAACGGAAATGCCCTATAGCATGAACTCCTTGCATTTTGAATATGCTGCTATTCTTTATGGGCAACAATCCAATATTGAATACAGTTATTTTTTAAAAGGGTTCGATAAAAGCTGGTCAAACTGGTCAGGAAAGCCAGAAAAAGAATATACAAACCTTCCTTCAGGCAATTATGTTTTCCAGGTAAAGTCCAGGACCAACCTGGGAAATGAATCTATAAACAGTACCTATGCATTCACTATTCTTCCTCCATGGTATCAAACTACATTAGCCTATTGCATGTATGTGCTTTTTTTATTAGGATTGGTATATATTATCCATAGTAAACAGAAAAAAAAGTTTTTAAAGCAAAAAGCAGAATACGAAGAACGGCAAAAACAAATACAATACCTGCATCAATTGGAGTTAGAAAAAAATGAAAAAGAAATTGTCAAGCTAAAAAATGAAAAACTCGAAGTGGAAATTGAACATAAGAATTCTGAATTGGCTTCTTCAGCAATGCATTTGGTACAAAAGAGAGAAATGCTTGAAAAGATACGTGATGAATTAAATGGATTATTGAAAAAAATAGATAATGAACAGGTGTCACATGAATTTAAAAAGCTGATCAGAATATTGGTTGAAGACAATAAAACAGATGATAAATGGGAAAACTTTGCCCATCATTTCGATAAAGTGCATACTGATTTCCTGGTTGTATTGAAAAACCGGTATCCTTATTTGACGGCCAGTGAACTAAGGCTTTGTGCATACCTGCGTATGAACCTATCCAATAAGGAAATCGCTCAACTAATCAATATCTCGGTGCGCGGTGTTGAAATTGGCAGATACAGGTTGCGTAAAAAGTTAGGCCTGTCCACAGAAACCAACCTGTTTGAATTTTTATTGAAGGAACAAGTTTCGCTAGCAACGCATCAGCAAACAATTAATCTGTAATCTGCTGTAAATAAATAAGTATATGTGACGGTTCTGTAAGCACATATAACGGTCTTGCCAGGTTGGCCTGGATTGATATTTTCTTTTTCAAGAGAAAATGCTTAAATTATATTAATTTTTTGTACAATACCTCATGTGTTTTCCTGACGTATTATATGAGGTATATATAAACATTGTTGCCGTACGCTGGAAGACACAAGAATAATTTCCCTATTATGAAGAGGTTGTATGGTAGTTGTGTGGTCTTATTCGTGCGTTTGCTCTTGTTGAACCTTCTATTATTGCTAACTCATCAATTTTTGTATGCCCAGGTTAATATACGTGGCTTTGTTTTCAATACAACAACAGTGTCAGCTATTGAAAATGCAACTATAGAATTAGATGGGAAAAAAACATATCGCACCATTTCTGATAGTTCCGGTGCATTTATTCTTCGTCCCGGCTCTATTGGCGTTTTCGATTTAAAGGTTTCGCATATTTCATATAAAGAAATCGAACAAAAATTGGTTATACAGGGTGATACTGTTTTGTATCTCTATTTGCAACCAGCCAATGATTCACTCGATGAAGTGTTGGTGACGGCTCGTAACAAAACACTTTCAGCCAATGTTTTGTTTTCCAGGGATGAGATTTTACAAAAGGGGAGCGTTTTAGGTGAAGCGAATGTTTATGAGGCATTACAAAGGCAGGCGGGAATTATTCATACCCATGAGTTTAATTCGGGATTATATGTCAGGGGGTTAGGTTCGGGAAACACAGGTGTCTTTATCAATGGGATCAATACCTTTAGTGGCAATCACTTACTCGGCATATACCCGGTGATCAATGCAGATGCTTTTACAAATGTCAAGTTACTAAAAGAAGATATCCATCCCAAATACACCGGCTATTTATCCTCTTACCTGTTATTGGAAACCGAAAATAAAATAAGCGATAGTATTAAGGGTTATGCGGAACTTGGCATTTTGACTACAAAACTTGGTGTCAACATTCCCGTGCTGAAAAATAAAGTTGGTTTCATCAGCCATTTCAGGCGTTCCTATTTTGATGTTATATCCAATTCTTACAATAGTATTTATAACAACAAGGTAAATTATTCCCCTTTGCCTTCCTATGGTTTTTATGACTGGAATAATACCTTATTGATCAAACCAAACAAAAGAGCGTTATTGAGATTGAACACTTTTTATTCCAGCGATAAGTTACACATGAAGAATAGTGAGGCGTTAAATATTGATGCTGATTGGAAAAATCTGGCAATAGGTGCTAATTGGCAATATACTTTTAATAGAAACAAGAAATTAACCATAAACGTAGGACATGCAGGGTATACTGCTAATATGGCTTATTCTGAACTAATGAAACAGATGAACAATAAGATTTCAGAAAGTTCTGTTCAAGCTAATTTGTATTGGCTGGTGTCTGATAAACTTTCTTTTGATTATGGATTATATACCAAGTACAGTACACTTAGTATGAATTCCGAATCACAATTTGCAATAGAAACTTCTAATGATCAAATCACAATGCACAAAAAGAATGCTCAAAATTATGGAGGCTATATTTTCAGCACTATATTACCTGAGAAATCCATGACCTTAAAGCTCGGTTCACAACTTGATTATTATCAATCAGATCAATCTTTTTTAACTTTCTCACCAACTGTGAATCTGCTTTATAAAGGCGGCAAACAAAGTATTTTATTGAATATCAGTCGCCGCGTACAATTCTCCCATATGTATGTGCCATTGGGTGTGCAGTTACCTATGAATATCTGGTATCCATCAACCAGTCAGGCGCCACCTGAAAATGCCTGGAACTTTTCAGCTACTTATACCAAAATGTTCAATAAAAAGCTAAAATGGAGTTTATCAGCTTATTATATGCTCCTGAAGAATCAAATCGAATTTCTTGATAAAAATTATTTTTCTTCACTGGATTTTAATACTTCGATAGGGCAAGGCACTTCTAAAGGCATAGAGTTTAATTTGTATTATAATAATAAAAGATTCCAGATGGAAAGTCATTATACATTGGGCAAGTCAACTTGCCAGTTTCCTGGTATCAATAACGGGATAGCATATTCATTGCCTTATGATATCAGGCACAAATTAGATCTTTCCTTTTCTTGGCGGTGGCATCGAAACTGGCTGTTTTCTTTTTCTCAATTTGTTCAAAGTGGTTTTTTGATGACAATTCCTACGGGTTTGTATATACACCAGGATGCAGATGGCAACCAGTTTGAAGTGCACGAAGTTCCGATTTATAATGACCGTAATAACTTTAGAATGCCTTTATCACACCGCATGGATATATCTATAAGACATCAATTGATGATTAAAAAGCTGAGGTGTTCGTGGACAACCGGAATTTATAATACCTATGCCTATCAAAATCCCTATTTCATATACTTCTTAGTTGTAAAAAATGAGCAAAATCAAACTTATTTACAAGCCAGGAAAAAGTCTATACTTCCCTTAGTACCCTTTTTCAGCATTCGTACAGAATTTTAAATTACAGTATGAAAAAGTTATTATGGATTGTGGCCGTTCTCTTTTCTTTAGCAGTAATACACAGCTGTATCTCGAAAAGCAACATAGACATTGAGATACCACCTCAGCAAAAAGAGATCATAGTTGAATGTTTTCTTACTCCCGGTTATCCAGCAGCGCTAACGCTTACTGAAAGTATTAACTTGGATGATGAGTTGGATTTATGGGGTTTGGATAACGCAAAGGCTTATATTATTACAGATTCTGGAGCTATTCAGTTGAATGGCATTTTCTCCTGGGATTCTGCCAGGCGGGTTTATGTCAATTACAGTAGCAAGGATACGATTCACAACAACCATTCTTTTTTTACTTTGGATATTACAAACAGTCAAGGAATTCGATTGTATGCTTCAACCAATATCGTGTCGCAAGTTGAAATGCAAAATATCAATCTTGAACGCAATGCCATTACAGTCCACTACAAAACCAGTAATGCCGGAGAGCAGTACTTCAAACTTCTTGCTTCTATCTATAAAAGTGGTAAGCATAAGGAGACGAAATTCGGATTGTATGATCAAAATGACCCGGTAACAGATTCTTGTTCCTTGCCATGGAAAGAATATAAAGCGGACGCAGATTCCGTGGTAGTAACACTATACCATATTCAAAAGGATTACTATGAATACCTGCTTTCTGTACGTAACGCCAGTAGTGCCTATAAGGACCCCTTCCTGACTCCTGAAGCTATAAAATCAAATATCAATGGTGGCATTGGCATATTTACCTATTATACCTTTGATAAACGTGGTTTTGCTTTATAGTTCTGAATATCAGCTATTTTCAAATGACTGAAAAAACTTTAATTGGTTGCGTAATTGATTGAGTTCTTGTTGCGTGGCTTCGATGCGCTTGAGGAGGTGGCAAATGACGTCGATGCCTTCCATGTTGATGTTGAGTTCGTAATGCATGCGGATCAGTTTTTCCAGTTCGTTGAGTTGTTCTGTTGGGATGAAAATGGTTTCTTCCCTGTTTACCATTTCAAGCAGTCCAAATTCCTGTAAAGAATAGATAAAGCTCATTTCAATTTTGTGGTGCACACATAATTCACTTGCGGGTATCAAGCTTTCGTCTTGCATATAATTTATCTCAGTTTGGAAAGTTCAGTAAATAATTCTTTTTCCTTTTCAGAAAGGTGTGTAGGAATCTTGACTTTATAGGTTACGTATAGATCTCCAAATTGGTCTTCTTGTTTGTATACAGGAAAACCTTTTCCTTTCACCCTGACTTTTGCGTCATTCTGGGTTCCGGGTGGTACTTTTAATTTTAGTTTTCCGCTAAAAGTATGGATGGTTGTTTCTCCACCTAAAACAGCGGTGTATAGGTCGATTGTTGCCGTCGTATATAGATCGTTAGCAGATCTTTTGAAGTGCGGATCGTCTTCTATATGGAAAGTAATATAAAGGTCACCAGCCGGACCGCCCTTTATGCCAGGGGCTCCGTATCCTTTCAGCCGGATCTTTTGTCCGTCCTCTATTCCTGCCGGAATGGTGATCCGGATGTTCTTGCCATCGATCGTTAGTGTACGTTGGTGGGTGGTATAGGCATCTCTTAAGCCCAGGTGCAGTTCGGCTTGGTAATCCTGTCCTTTAAACCTCGTTTCTCTTTGACGTCCTCTCGAGCTTCTCCCTCCAAAGAGCGATTCAAAAAAATCAGAGAAGTCGCCACCTTCAAAATCTCCGCTGAATGTTTGGCCTCCAGCCCCGCTGCCTGCATATTGTCTTTGTTGCTGCCGCGCTTTTTCAAATTCTTCAGCATGCTTCCAGTCCTTGCCATATTGATCGTATTTCTTTCTCTTTTCAGGATCGCTGAGTACTTCATTGGCCTCATTGATCTGTTGAAATCTTTTATGGGCTTCCTTGTCGTTGGGATTAAGGTCGGGATGGTATTGACGCGCTAATTTGCGGTATGCCTTCTTGATGTCGTCTGAGCTGGCGTTCTTGTCCAATCCTAATATTTTGTAGTAGTCGATGAATTCCATAGTTGGAATGGGTTTGGGAATTGCTTAATAAAGTTAGGCATTATGACGAATGGGAATGGGGTAATTGGCATGTAGCAGCAATAGAAATTGGGAGTGAGAAATGAAGCAAATACATTTGCAGCAAAAATAGTATGGAGATAAAATTAATTAAGACAGGCACAAAGGACTATGAGGAAATGGTTCACCTGCGGAAGAAAATGTTGTTGGATCCTTTTGGTATTTCCCACTCCTATATCAATCCGGAGCAGGAAAGACAGCATTTCCTTGTTGGTGCTTTTGAAGATGCATTGATTGGCTGTTGTCTGCTCTCCAGGATAGGTGATAGTACTTTGCAGTTGCGTCAGATGGCGGTAAACATTGATTTCCAGGGAAGGGGTGTTGGTGCTGCAATTGTAGCGTTTGCAGAGGAATTGGCAAAAAAAAACGGTTTTACTAAATTAGTGCTGCATGCGAGAGATACTGCAAAAGGTTTTTACAGCAAGTGCGGGTACCAGGTTGTGGGCGATGAATTTTACGAGGTAGGGCTGAAGCATTTTTTAATGGAGAAAGAGGTTGTCGGAATGAAGGATTGGAAGTAGATAATAGAAGAGGCATAGTTTTTTCGGGTATAAATTGTATTGATTCATTTAAATCAAAAATTATGGCTCAAGATGTTCAAAAAGGGTCTGAATATCATAATATAGGAGAGACCTGGGACCAGAATGAAAGAAAAAGAGCAGGAGGGGAGCCTCCCAGAAAGAAAGATGATAACAACACAGGAACAACAATCAGTACTGATTTAGACAGGGCAATTAAAGAGGAGGCAGCTCAATATGATCATGAAAACAAAGAGGACAGGGTAATGGGGGGAGAACGGGCTTCTGTTAATGATGAGCCCGAGCGCTAAATACGTTGTTATTTTTAATCAGCAGGTCCAATCTAATTATACGCCTTGCTATCAGGGACTGAGCAGTTTCCCCACTTTTATTTTAATATACGATCAAATAGCAGAGTTTACTGTGCAATGATGTCATTGAATTTGGAAAGGGCAACGTTACCCCTTAAAAGTGGGCCAAAATTCTTTTAGGATGAATAAGCCGAATGATGATAGACTTTCCACCTATACTACGTTCTCGAATCAATAAATTCATGATTGCTGGTCATGCATGCAACAATCAAATCCAGGTTTAATATAGGGTTCAACCCACTGAAAGATATGTTATTGACAATTGTTGCCATGTCTTTACTTATTTACATCTTAGGTAAAATAAAAACTGGCCAGCCTGATATCCTGCACCAGGCCTATTTATTTTTTGACAGTTCGGATATCAAAGGAAAAGTGGACAGTATTCGATTTCAATTCAATGTGGAAGCCGTGAAACTGGATAACAGCAAGCAGGAATACTTATTTGCTCCTGATATTACGCAAGAAGGTGCCTTTTTTCATGCATATACAGAAAAAGGAGACAGTTTCATAAAGCCGCCTTACAGTAAAATAGTTGTTGTGAAAGGGGCAAGAAAAACATATACATATACTTTTAAAAAGTTTTGATCCATTTAGTTGCTGTTGTGAATGCATGGGTTGAAGACCTGCAAATGTCCTGATTTTGCATACTATTGTCCTGATTCTGCCAAAAAATCATTATTGAACCATACTATTTTTACAATTGTTGATGATAGGAACATTCGTCTGATATCAACAGCTTACAATCGAAATGATAACAACGAAATTGCATTGCCATGACTATAACTCCTTTTAGGGGCATTCTTTTTTCATTATGTCTTTTATTTATATTGACCGGTATTCGAGGTTTCACTCAAAAAGCCACGGGTACTCATACTTCCAATAATTTTCTTTGGGGGGTCGCCACTGCCGCTTACCAGGTAGAAGGTGCGTACCAGGCAGATGGTAAAGGGGAATCTAAATGGGATTTTTTAACCAATAAAGTGGGCGTTACACAATTTGTCATAGGAGAGAAGCAAACCGGTAATGTAGCAGCTAATATGTATGACAGAACCCAATACCTCAAAGACATTCAACTGCTAAAGCAACTGGGTGTGAATGCCTATCGTTTTTCACTGGATTGGAGCCGCATCATTCCAGATGGTACAGGAGCAGTAAATGAAAAAGCATTAGCCCATTATGATCGGTTGATCGATGATGTGATTGCTGCAGGACTTGAACCTGTAGTGACCTTGTATCATTTTGATTATCCTGTCGCCTTATTGCACAAAGGTGGTTGGGGTAATCCTGATATGATCAAATGGTATACAAATTATGCCTCTGTTGTTTTGAAGCGTTATGGAAAAAAAGTAAAGAAGTTCATCACGTTTAATGAACCTTACATAGAATTCTATTTAGTGGAGTACATGCTGAATTTGGACCAAAGCAAGGAACCTGCAAATGTTCGTTATGCAATAGGCATGCAGAAAGCACATCGCCAATTGCTGGCCAATGCTGCAGTTACAAAGATGTATCACAACCTGAACTTAGGTGGCTCCATAGGCATAACCCTTAATCTTTCTCCTTGTGTGCCTATGGATGGAAATAATCCTGCTGATGTAAAGGCTACTGTTCTGCAGGATGCCCTGCTGAATAGATTATTTTTAGATCCCTTGTTCAAAGGAACTTATCCTAAACAGGCTATGGATTCTATCCGCAAGTATGATCCTCAATTTCAACCTTCGGAAGAAGAAATGAATTTGATTGCAGCGAATAAGCCTGATTTCTTAGGTATTAATTTCTATGCGCCGGCATTTGTAAAATATAATGAACAAGCACCTATGTCCACGAGTTGGATGGATAATAACCCTGATTCTGTAAAGGCACATAGTGGTCCTGTACGTCCTGAGTATTTGTACCAGCTTTTGATGCAGTTAAAAAGTGAATATGGCAATCCGGTTACCATGATCACAGAAAATGGAGCTGGCTTTGCAGGTGAAGATATCAAGGATGGTAATACAGTAAAAGATTCCTTGCGTGCCGATTACATTAAACGGCATATTGATGCAGCTTTAAAGGCAAAAAGGGAAGGAGCCCAACTAAAAGGATATATGGTTTGGAGTGGTTGGGACAACTTTGAGTGGGTGTTTGGCTATTCCAAGCGTTTTGGAATTATTTATGTTGATTTTACAACCCAGCAACGCACACCAAAACAAAGCTTTTATACTTACCAAAGGATTATCCAACAGGCGCAAGTAAATTGAAAGCTTTAGGATGGCTATTGCCTTTTAAGTCGATTTCAATGACATATCTAATCAATTGAAAATTTGGTTTTGTTTTCATATGGTCATACGAGCAGTCGTTCAGCCCACTGTTTTTACAGTGGGCTTTTTTTGTTTTGGTAATAACTGTTTAGATGAACTTAAATTCATAAACGAACATATTTAAGTGCTGCCCTACATTTGCACTGGTTAAGGATCTATGATCAGATTGTTCTGTTTTCATTAGCTTTAACCCGTAACGATTGCTAAAAAGGCCATGTTATCTTTTCCACCACTTACTGAAAATGATGTGATGCTTCGATTTGCCGATGGCGACAGAAAAGCGTTTGAAACTATATATCATCAATATTACTTATCTGTGTTCCGGTTTGCGAAACGGCTGGTCATTGACAGGGCCGCAGCAGAAGACATTACTACCGAAACCTTTTTAAAGCTTTGGAAAAAACGTAGCGATTTTGCAGATCCCCAAAAGCTTAAGTCCTTTCTTTTTATTACGGCTAAAAATGCATGTCTCAACCACTTACGAAGCGAAAAGCGGCAGGGACAAAACCAATTAGAGCTTGAAAATGCTTTAGCTGACCAAACCGAAACCAACTTCTTGCAACACGAAATTACCGAGTGTGTATATCAATTCCTGTATGAAGAAATTGACAGGTTGCCTCTAAAAATGAAAACCATTCTGAAACTTCAACTGGTGGGAATGAAGAACGACGAAATATCTGTCCACATGAACATTGCCGAAAAAACAGTGCGGAATTTAAAGGTGGAGGCCATTAAGCAATTACGGGTTGCATTTTTTAAAAAGAACATAGCTGTTTGGGTCTTGGTCTTATATTATTTCAGCAATCATGACCATTTGAAAATATGACAGAATTGTCAGGCAAAAAAAAGTAAAATAAATCGGGACAAAATACCACCTGCGGTGTTATTAACATATTACAAGCATAGAAATGACGAATGAAAGAATTACAGGGTTGATTATCAAACATCTTGAAGGGCAACTTACAGAGGCTGAAGAAAATGAGCTTGAGGGCTGGATGAACCAATCGGAGCATAACAGGCAGATTGCAGAAGAGTTTTTGGATGATAATAAGTTGAAAGAAGGATTGCAGGATGTTTTGAGTAAAAAAACAGTCTGGGCCAGGCTGGAACAAGAAACGGGCGAAACAAAGGTAATACCGATGCAAGGCAAATGGAGCAGGTGGGTTGCCGCAGCAGCTATAGTGTTATTAATGGGTGCAGGTGTGTTTTATATGAAATTTCGGCAGACACAAAGCAATACACCTATTGCTATTGAAAAACCAAAAAAGCAAAATGATGTAGCGCCGCCTCATTCGGTTGATGCCGTTATTATACTTTCCAATGGACAAAAAATTATTTTAGACAGTGCAGGTAACGGTACTATGGCCATGCAGGAAAGTGTAAACGTAGTAAAATTAGCCGATGGGCAGATAGCCTATAATGGTACAAGTCATGAAATGGTGTATAATACCCTGGTTAATCCCAGGGGAAGCAAGGTAGTAAGTCTTACTTTATCGGATGGAACTAAGGTTTGGCTAAACAATGAAAGTTCTTTGCATTATCCTATAGCCTTTGCAGGTGGTGAACGTATGGTTGAAGTAAGCGGTGAAGCTTATTTTGAAGTGGCTCATGATGCGTCAAAACCTTTTCTTGTAAAGAAAGGTGATATGCAGGTACAGGTACTGGGTACACATTTTAATGTAAATGCCTTTGAGGATGAGTCACATATTAAAGTAACCTTGTTACAGGGATCTGTGAAAGTAAAAAATAAAAACAGCACACAACTGCTTATGCCGGGACAGCAGGCGCAATTAAATAAAAAGGGACAAATACAACTGGATAAAGATGCAGATGTAGAGCAGGTAATGGCCTGGAAAAATGGTTTGTTCAATTTCAGCAGCCTGCCTATACAAAGCATCATGCATCAAATTTCAAGATGGTATGATGTAGAAGTTGTTTACGAAGGCAAAATAAGTACAGAGCATTTTTCTGGTATTGTAAGCAGGAACGACAATATCTCAGAAGTGCTAAAGATGATGCAACTGGCAGGTATAAAATTTAAGATTGAAGCAAAAAGGATTGTAGTAATGCAATAATAAAAAAACGGTTAACACAAAAGAAAACCGCCCCGTGTACCAGACGGGACGGCAAGTAGCTTGGGCTAACCCTTTCCGAATATTTCGGAAAATAAACAAATCTGTATCGGACCGCTTATTGTTTAACCCAAACAAAACAAAGTTATGCATTTAAAAGTGTATTATTTTCTCCATCGGAAAAGGAGAGTCATTCCCAAAACGCTGTTGATTTTGAAATTGACTACCATCTTTTTATTAGGTGCCTGCTTGCAGGTTAGTGCCAATGGTTTTGGCCAGAACGTAACGCTTTCTGAAAAGAATGCCTCTTTAAAAGAGATATTTAAAGAAATAAACCGGCAAACCGGGTATAGGTTTTTTTTCAGAGATGAGTTAATGGACCAGGCAGGTAAAGTAGATGTACATGTTTCAAATACTTCGTTTGAAGAAGTATTGAAAATCTGTTTTAAGAATCTTCCTTTTGGATATACGATCACAAAAAATACAATTGTTGTAACACCAATAGAATTGAAAGCAACAGAGTTGCCTGCTACTCCTCCTCCAATTGAAGTAAAAGGTGTTATTACAGATAATAACGGTAAGCTCCTGGCAGGTGCTTCTGTAAAACTAAAGGGCACCGGCAAAGGAACATCAACTGATGAAAATGGAAATTTTACGCTTCAAATTCCGGATGAAGGCGGCAGGTTGGTAATTTCCTATATAGGGTATGAGGACTATGAAATTCCCGTTTTAAAATCCGGTTCATTAAAAATTGCCCTGAAGCTGTCAGAAAAAGTAGAAGAAGCTTTGGTTGTAGTGGCCTACGGCGCACAAAAAAAAGCAAGTCTTACCGGAGCAGTGTCTACTGTTAGTTCCAAAACATTCGAGGATCGGCCAGTAACCAGTGTAACGAATGCCTTACAGGGAACTATGGCTGGTGTTACGGTAACCACTACCAACGGTCAACCTGGAAGAGATGCAGGTACTATTCGTATACGCGGTATTGGCACCTTAAGCAATAGTAGTCCAATGGTGGTTGTAGATGGAATTATAGCTTCCATGAGTGAAGTCAATCCAAATGATATTGGGAGTTTGTCTGTATTGAAGGACGCTGCCTCAGCAGCCATCTATGGTTCCCGGGCTGCTAACGGAGTGGTGTTGATCACTACCAAAAAAGGTAAAAAAGGGCAGGCGCAGGTGCATTACGAAACTTATTTAGGAAAACAGAGTGTGAACCGCCTGCCCGATTTTCTGCCTTCCTGGCAACAAGCCTTGTTGTATAATGAAGCCTTAAAGAATGAAGGCAAGACGCTGAAATGGACCGATGCTGATATTGAAAAATTTAAAAATGGTACTGATCCCACACGTCCCAATACCGATTGGCTGGATCTGCTCTATACCGAACCCGGCTTGCAGCAAAACCATTACGTTGGTGTGAGCGGCGGCGATGCCAATACCCAGTATATGGCTTCTTTGGGCTATTTCAACCAGGATGGGAATGTAAAAGGAACCAATTATAAAAAATATTCAACTCGTATTAATGTTAATTCCCAAATCAACAAGAAATTTAGTGTAAGCGCGAACCTGGCATATCAGCATACTCCCTTTAGTGAGCCAGTTAGCACTTATGCCACCAGTTTTTCTCAATTGATCAGGCAATTTAACAGGCTATCTAATACAGTACCTTACAAATATCCAAATGGTGCTTATGGCTATGTAGCAGATGGTAGTCCAATGGCATGGTTAGAATCGGGGTCTTTCAATAAAAATAAGGGTGATATACTTACCTCCAATTTTGGTCTTGATTGGGAAATACTAGAAGATCTCCATCTCAGACCGGCGTTTGGATACCGTTTAAGCACAAATCAGCGCCAGCAATTTGTAAAAGACATCCAATACTACAGCGGGACCAATGGTGCACCAACCAAGTATCAAGGCCCCAACAACCTGACTCAGTCCTCGGACAAATCAACCTATACCAATTTGCAGGCTGTTGCGGAGTATCAAAAAACTCTGGCAATGGATCACCATTTCAAATTGTTGCTGGGTGCTTCCCAAGAATATCAGCTTTATAACTATCTCTATGCCTATCGCCAGGGATTTTTAAACAATGTTCTTACCGAGATCAATGTGGCACCAAAAGATGGCCAGCAAAATGAGGGCTATTCCAACGATTGGGCCCTGCAATCATATTTTGGCCGGTTCAATTATGATTTCAAAGGGCGTTATTTGCTGGAAGCTAATTTAAGAAGAGACGGATCTTCCAGATTTGCTAAGGATAATCAATGGGGACTTTTCCCCTCTCTATCCGCCGGCTGGAATATTTCAAAAGAAAAGTTTTTTGAGCGTTATCTAAGTCGTGTCAACTCCCTGAAACTGCGCGGCTCATGGGGGAGATTGGGAAATCAAAGCGTTGTAGGCAACTATCCCGCCATTGCAACGATAAGCCCTGGACAGAATTATTCGTTTAATCAAACCCTGGCTTCCGGGATTGCGCCAACTGCAGGGGCCAATGCCGACATTACCTGGGAGTCCACCACAACTGCAGGAGTAGGATTAGATGCCACTTTTTTGAGTAATAAATTAGATTTTACGGCTGATTATTTTTCCAGGAATACTTCTGATATTTTATTATTGTTACCCATAGGCGCTGTGTATGGTTTGTCAGCTCCTTATCAAAATGCCGGGTCAGTGTCCAATAAAGGCTGGGAGTTTTCTGCAAAATATAGGAATCAGGTGAAAGCCGTTTCCTACGATGTGGCTGCCAACGTTTCATTCATTACAAATAAAATTACAGATCTGAAGGGGAGCGGCCCTTATATTTCCGGCGGCACTTTCCAGGATGTAGGATTCCCTATTAATTCTCTGTACGGTTATATCTGTGACGGTATTTTTCAAACTCAGGCTGAAGTTGATGCACATGCGAAGCAAAGCGGAGGCAAGATTGGACCTGGAGACTTGAAATACCGGGATTTAAGCGGACCCGATGGTAAGCCGGATGGAATTATTGACGGCATGGACAGAACCTTTTTGGGAACTTATTTTCCTAAAACCACTTTCGGGTTAACCTTTGGTGCCCAATGGAAAGGAGTTGAGCTCTCCTTATTTCTTCAAGGTGCTGCTGGCGTAAAAGCAGCAGGAGGCAATTTGATAGGAGGCGTGGGGCCAGATGTTGATAAACCTACATCGGTTTTTTGGGACCGATGGACACCTGAGCATCCTTCTGCCACCTTCCCCCGGTTGTGGTACAGTTATAAACAGAACAACCCTACCGGTACACCTTCTTCTTTCTGGGTAAAGGATGCTTCCTATTTGCGTCTGAAGAATTTAATGGTAGCCTACAATTTGCCTGTTGCCATAATTAAAAAAGCAGGTCTTAAGAATGTAAAAGTGTACTATAGTGGCCAGAATCTTGTAACCCTCACCAAGTTTTACAAATGGATAGATCCTGAAATAGGCTCTACCGGCAGCGTTTACAATTATCCCCAGGTGATCGTAAATACGGTAGGTCTTAATATCAATTTCTAATCAGCATTTTAAATCAGGATTTAACTAAAAAGACAATCATGAAATATCTATATATCATTACTTGTTTTGTAGCTATTTTTTTAAGCGGTTGCAAAAAAGATTTTCTTGAAAGAAGCCCAAGGGATGCTTATAGTAACAGTTCACTATGGACTTCAAAAAATGACGTTACCGCAGCGTTGAATGCATGCTACAGCGGTTGGGAATACGGCGATAATGTTGTATACAACGATTGTATGACCGATATTGCTTATGACCAGTTTCCTTGGGAAGGATATGAAACTTTAGCCTCCGGATATGCTACACCCAATGATGTGGGAATCGGAAGATGGGACTTTAAAACGGTACAACGGTGCAACTGGTTTTTAGATAATGTTGATAAGACACCTTCAACTGCCGTGGCCGATCCACTGAAAGCAAGAATGAAAGGTGAAGCCCGTTTTTTGAGAGCCTATCAGTATTTTATCATGAGCCAGAATTATGGAGATGTTCCATTGATTTTGCATGAACTGAAACCATCTGAGGCCAATACCGTGTCAAAGGCTTCTAAAGCATCGGTCATAAAATTTATTTTGGATGAATTAACAGCCATTGCAGCAGACCTCCCCATCAGCTATTCCGGCACAGACGTTGGCCGGATTACAAGGGGCGCTGCCCTTGGACTAAAAGCAAGAGTGGAGCTTTATAATGAAAAATGGGCAGATTGTATTGCTACCTGCCAGCAGCTAATGGCGCCTCCTTTCACCTATAAATTATTCCCTAATTATGCTGAGCTATTCCGTCCAGGTAATGCCAATAATGAGGAAGTAATTTTGGATGTACAATATTTAAAGGACGACAATTCTGCCTGGGTTTTGCAGGCGGTTGCGCCAAACTCGCAAGGAGGATGGAGCTCTATTGTTCCAACGCAAAAGCTTGTGGATGCTTACGAAACTATTAATGGTAAAACCATCCAGGAAGATCAATCTTATGACCCAATGCAGCCATATAAAAATCGAGATCCGCGTCTCGATGCCTCTATTATCAGGCCGGGTACAATGTATGAAGGCTCCTATTTTGACCCCTACGATGGAACCGATTATTACAAAAACAACAACTGTTCACCCACCGGATATAATGTGAGGAAATTTGTTTCGCAACTCGATGACTTCCGGAATACCGAGTTTGGAACTGATATTGATAACACTGGCCTAAACTTCATTGTAATGAGGTATGCTGAAATTTTATTATCGTATGCAGAAGCAAAAATCGAAGCTGGCCAGATAGACGCATCAGTATACGATGCCATCAATAAGGTAAGAAAAAGAGCAGGTATGCCGGATGTGGATGAGACTGTTTATAATTCCTTGGCGAAACTTCGTACTTTGATCAGAAGGGAAAGGACAGTGGAATTGGCATTGGAAGGGCTTCGCTGGTTCGATATTCAGCGTTGGAAAATTGGAGAACAGGTAATGCCGGGAATAGTGCAGGGAGCCTTGCTGGGCAGTGTTAACTCTTCTAATGGAGCACTAACGCTAACATCCAACCGAATAAGCCCTGTAGCGGAACGTACATTCAGTTCCAAAAATTATTTGTTTCCTATACCACAAAAGGAAATGGATTTAAATAAAAATCTTAAGCAAAACGATGGTTATTAGTTTCATTTAGACGGAGGCTGTTTACTCATATAAGCATAGAATAATGTGATAACAGTTCGTACAGGGAGTAAGTTTTCTTACTCCCTCTTTCTTACTCTTTTTCAAATTGTACCACGTATTTATTATCAGCTAGTAATGAAAATATTAAGTGGGCAAATCTCGACTGGAACTGGTATTAGTCAATTGAAATTGTTATGGATTGAAATTGCGCAAACGATTGAAATAATAAAGAAGGGCGTTGGTGATTATTTTTATGAAGATGAGTAAATTCTGGTCAATAAAATAATAGACTTTAATATTTTCAAACTATCAAAGTGAAGAAAAAAATCTCCTTTTTCATCATCTGCAATTTATTCCTGGCCATAGGTTTATTTGCGCAACAGCCTACACCGACATTTGCTATAGGCGATTCTAGTTTTTTATTAAACGGCAAGCCTTATGTTATCCGATGTGGGGAAATGCATTTTGCCCGTATACCAAAGGAATATTGGCGGCATCGGCTGCAGATGGCTAAAGCCATGGGGCTGAATGCAGTTTGTGCTTATTTATTCTGGAACTTTCATGAAACCGAACTTGGAAAGTTTAACTGGGATGGAAATGCCGATGTTGCAGAGTTCTGCCGGATGGCACAGCAGGAAGGTTTATATGTGATTCTCCGGCCAGGACCTTATGCCTGCGCTGAATGGGAATTTGGTGGATTCCCCTGGTGGTTGCTAAAGCAAAAGGACATCAAACTGCGAACGCAGGATCCCTATTACCTGGAACGTAGCCGTATTTATCTAAAAGAAGTGGGTCGTGTGCTGGCACCTCTCCAGGTTTCTGATGGCGGGCCGATAATAATGACGCAGGTAGAAAATGAATATGGTTCTTATGGAAACGATAAAGAGTATATAGGTAAGGTCCGTGATTACCTGAAAGAGGCGGGATTTTCTATTCCACTATTTACTTGCGATGGACCTTCTCAGTTAAAAAATGATGTTAGAGACGATATATTCAGTGTAGTAAATTTTGGCGGTAACCCACAGGCCAATTTTAAAGCCCTTCGTGAAATAAGAAGTAAAGGCCCACTGATGTGCGGCGAATATTATCCGGGCTGGTTCGACTCCTGGGGTACCAAACACCATACTGGTTCAGTGGGTAATGTGGTTAAGGAAATTGGTTACATGCTTGATCATAAAGCATCATTTAGTATCTATATGGTTCATGGCGGAACGACCTTTGGATTATGGTCAGGCGCTAATTGTCCTCCTTTCTTACCGCAAACATCCAGTTATGATTACGATGCTCCCATCAGTGAAGCTGGATGGGATACGGAAAAATATTATGCTTTACGCAAACTGTTTTCTGGCTATTTACAGGATGGTGAAACATTACCGGCTGTGCCTACCAGAAATCCGGTCATAAAAATTCCCGCATTTACAACCACTGAAGTAGCACCAATGTTTTCCAATCTGCCCGCATTTATTAGTGCTAAGCAGGTGCAAAATATGGAAGCGTATGACCAGGGCTACGGCAGCATATTGTATCGTACACAATTGCCTGGAGGGCCTGCTTCCGTTTTGAATATTCAGGAAGTTCATGATTTTGCACAGGTATTTGTCAATGGGAGAAAAATTGCTACGCTTGACCGCAGAAGAAATGAGAACAGTTGTAAACTGCCTGCTACCCAAAAAGGAGATGTGCTGGATATACTGGTAGAAGCGATGGGGCGGGTAAACTATGGAGGATATATACATGACAGAAAAGGGATAACAGACAAAGTGTTCATTACTGGATCAAATGGTGAAAGCAAAGAATTGCTGGATTGGAAAATATACCCAATAAAATTGAGCAATGATGGAATTCCTGCTTATGTAAAGTTTCGTCAGGGTAAAACATCCATGCCTGCATTTCATAAAGGAAAATTTGTATTGAATAAAACCGGCGATACATTCCTGGATGTAAGCACATGGGGTAAAGGATTGGTTTGGGTAAACGGTCATTGCCTGGGCAGATTCTGGAATATCGGGCCCACGCAAACCATGTATGTGCCTGGGCCATGGCTGAAAAAAGGAAGCAATGAAGTGATTGTGCTGGATTATACCGGTCCGAAAAAGAATGTATTGGCCGGACTGGAATTACCGATTTTGGATAGTTTGACCGAAAAAGCAACAGTAAAAAAACACAGAAAGGATGGCCAGGCTTTGGTTTTAGCCGGTGTTAAACCTGCATATCAAGGTTCATTTGATACAGGCATTGCATGGCAAACAGCAAAATTCAATACTGCACAAGGCCGTTATTTCTGTCTGGAAGCATTAAATGCTCATAGAGAAAATGATCCCTTCACAACGATGGCCGAATTGTATCTCCTGGACGAAAACGGAAAAGAATTGCCCCGGAATAAATGGAAAGTGGTGTATGCAGACAGTGAAGAAATCCAGGGAGAGGATGGAAAAGCAGATAACATATTTGACTTGCAAAATACAACTGTATGGCATACAAAATGGCAAGGCGATTCTCCTAAGCATCCACACCAGGTAGTGATTGATCTTGGTGCTTTACAGCACATAAGTGGCTTTAAGTATTTACCCCGGCAGGAATCTCCTAATGGAAGAATTAAAGATTTCAGAGTATACCTGAGCCAAACAATGTTTAAAGGATTGTAAGTGATTTTTATGTTGACCGGCATTGCTATTGAAAGTCAAACCAGATTTGTATGATTAGAAGATATTTTACTAACAAATTGATCAGAAAGGAGATCCGGTTGTTGTTAATAACTGCCATAGCCTTTATCAGCTACATACAGACAGGGATTGCTCAAAAAAGAAAAGTTGTTTACAAAGAATTTCATGTATCTGTTAAGGGCAATGATAATAATGACGGCAGTTTATCAAAACCATTTAAGACAATTTCAGCCGCAGCAAAGGTTGCCATGCCAGGAGATCTGATTACTGTACATGCCGGTGTGTATCGTGAGCAAGTCTCACCACCACGTGGTGGAAATTCTGAAAAAGAACGGATTTGGTATCGGGCTGCGAAGGGTGAATCAGTTGAATTAAAAGGCTCTGAAATCATCAAAGCCTGGCAAAAACTAGACAGTTCAATCTGGATGGTTCAAATACCTAATAGTTTTTTTGGGAAATTCAATCCATACAAGGACACATTATACGGCGATTGGCTTACAAAAGGAAACTGGTGCCATACAGGCGAAGTTTACTTGAACGGCAGGCCGTTAACTGAAGCAAAGGGCCTGAAAGATTTGAATTCGGCCAACACCAATCAACCATTGTGGTATTGTAAGGTAGATGAAAACAATACTTTTATCTGGGCAAATTTTAACGCAGTGAATCCGAACAAACAACTGGTTGAAATCAATGTTCGGCAAGCCGTATTTTATCCCTCCCAACCGGGCATCAACTATATTGGAGTAAAAGGGTTTCGTATGTGTCACGCAGCTACGCCCTGGGCGCCGCCTACCGCAGAACAAATTGGATTAATTGGAACCCATTGGAGTAAGGGATGGATAATTGAAGAAAATACAATCAGTTATTCGAAATGTGTAGGCATTACACTTGGAAAGTATGGTGATGAGTGGGATAACAAATCTGAATCAGTGGATGGATTTATTAAAACTACTGAACGGGCCCTTTCCAATTCCTGGAATAAAGATCATGTGGGGAGTCATCTGGTTAGGAAAAATCATATCAGCCATTGCGGTCAGGCAGGCATTGCTGGAAGTTTGGGAGCAGTGTTCAGCACAATTACCGGGAACACGATTAACGATATTGGCCACCAGCAATTATTTTGGGGTTATGAACTAGCAGGAATAAAATTGCATGCGGCCGTTGATGTTGAAATCAGCAGGAATCATATTTACCGTACCGAAGGAGGAATTTGGCTCGACTGGATGGCGCAGGGAACCCGCGTGACAAAAAATTTACTGCATGATAATACTGTGCAGGATTTCTCTTTGGAAGTAAATCATGGACCTATTTTGGTTGACCATAATCTTTTTCTTTCGCCACATCTTGCTCAGGTAAGACTTTCGCAAGGTGTTGCATTTGTTCATAATCTTATTGCATGGGATCTTTGGCCAACAGACAGTGTTGATGCACGCAAAACACCTTTTCTAAAACCGCATTCAACTGAGATCGCCGGATTTTACAAAAATCCATCTGGTGATACCCGTTTCTACAATAATGTGTTTTTGGGTCAGACAGATTTGTCCCCTTACAACCACTCTGCATTACCGGTGCAGATGAATGGAAATGTGTATTTGATGAATGCAAAGCCATCAAAACATGAACATCAACCAGTAGTGCTTCCCAATTATAATTCGGGAATTAAACTGGAGGAAAAGAATGGTAGATGGTACCTTGTAATCAACATGGAAAAACAGTGGTCGGAAGAAAGGAAACCAAAACTAATTACAAGTAAACTGCTTGGGAGTGCGGTAATTCCCCAACAACCATTTGAAGATCGAACAGGTAATGCCATCATATTCAATACTGATTTTGTGAGTATAACACGTAATCATGTTAATCCTTCAGCCGGTCCGTTTGAAATAAAAAAAGGAGGACAACAGAGAATTCAAGTTTGGTAATGGCGCAAATTTCTAATACATCCAATTTTGGCGCTGCGCTGCTTGCTGTACATCCTATGATATGGAGTATGAAAATCTGAATGGATATAAACTGTATTTGATCATTTAAGGAATTCTGTATTATGTTTTCAAAGTTGTTACCAGCATTTGCCCTGCTTATCGTCCATTGTGGCAATTTGTTTTCACAACAATCCAATCCTTTTCCGCTTAAAAATCACATCTATAAGCAAGGCTGGATTGATTTCAATAAGAATAATAAAAAGGATATTTACGAAGATCCCCTGCAACCGGTTGAAAAGCGGATTGACAATTTGCTTGCACAAATGACACTGGAAGAAAAATCCTGCCAGCTGGCAACTTACTATGGTCATGGAAAAGTGCTGAAAGACAGTCTTCCGACAATTGAATGGAATCAGTTGATCTTGAAAGATGGCATCGCCAATATTGATGAACACATCAACAACACCCCACGTATAAAGGAAAACGAAACCCCTTTTAACAATGCCACAGCCATCAATGAAACGCAACGTTTTTTTGTTGAATATACCCGCCTCGGTATCCCTGTGGATTTTTCTAATGAAGGCATCAGGGGATTGTGTGCCAGACATGCTACCAGTTTTCCTTCCATGAATGCGGTGGGTTGCACATGGAATAAAGAGCTTGCCTTTCAGCAAGGAAAAGTGGAGGGGAAAGAAGCCCGTGTACTGGGCTACACCAATGTTTACGCTCCTATATTGGATGTAGTAAGAGACCAGCGCTGGGGGAGATGGGAAGGCACTTTTGGTGAGGATCCGTTCCTGGTGGCCCGTATGGGGGTGGCTATGGCAAGGGGAATCCAGTCTGAAAAAGTTGTTTCCACTCCGAAACATTATGTTGGCTATGGTGACTGTAAAGGTGCTCGCCAATGGGATGCCCGTACTGATCCACATATCACGCCATCCGAAATGTATTACATTCATGAGTACCCGTTTCGCAAAGTATTCAGGGAAGCTGGTGCTTTGGGTGTCATGAGTTCTTACAACGATTATAATGGAGTGCCCATAGCAAGCAACCATTTTTATCTTACAACAAAACTTCGCAATGAAATGGGGTTTAAAGGATATGTTGTTTCAGACAGTTATTCTATTGAGCGACTCTCTGACATTCACAATGTATGCAGCGATCATAAAGAATCCTGCCTGCTGGCTCTGCAAGCCGGTTTGAATGTTAGAACCGATTTTAATACACCTGATGAATACATCAATAATATCAGGGCATTGGTAAAAGAAGGAAAAATTCCAATTAAGCGAATCAATGAATTAGTAAGGAATGTATTGTATGTAAAGTTCTGGTTGGGCTTATTTGACAATCCCTATACGGGCAATCCTGAATTAGCGCAACAAATTGTTTCATCAAAAGAGCATCAGGCCATGGCACTTCGGGCTTCCCGTGAGTGTTTGGTATTGCTGAAAAATGAAAACAACATTCTTCCCCTAAAAAATAATTTCAAAAAGATTGCTGTTATTGGCCCCAATGCACACACCAATAATTATGTGCCCACACATTATGGACCGATGGATTATACATTTACCAGTGTGTATGATGGATTAAAGAATGTTTATAAAAATGTAGATGTAGAAATTAAGTATGCAAAAGGAATTGACCTGATTTCAAAGGGATGGCCTGAAAATGAATTGATACCGGACACTTTATCTGTCAATGAAAACAAATCAATCCAGGAAGCTGTGGACCTGGCCCTGCAAAGCGATGTAGTTGTAGTGGTGCTGGGTGATGGCACCAGCACATCAGGCGAAAGCCGCACCCGCAGCAGTTTGGATTTGCCTGGGCACCAGGAGCAATTGTTGGAAGCCCTAGTGAAAACCAAAAAACCGGTTGTTTTAGTCTTGGTGTGGGGAAGACCTGCCACTATCAATTTTGCTCAGAAATATTGTAAAGCAATTTTGGGCGCACCTTACCCGGGTGCACAGGGCGGACAAGCTATTGCAGAAGCATTGAAAGGAGACTATAATCCAGGAGGTAAATTAAACGGCACCTGGGTAAAATCGGTCGGCCAGCTTCCCTTCAATATACCGGCAAAACCAAATGCCAACTGGGAACCCATGAAGAACTATTCAGTTGCCAATAAAGGTCTTTTGTATTGCTTTGGATTTGGATTGTCCTATACTCAATTTGCATATGATAGTATTGCAGTAGATAGTATAGAAAGTAAAACGGGTAATATCACTGTCAGATGTAAAATAACGAATTCTGGCGATGTAGCTGGTGATGAAGTAGTGCAGTTATACATTAACGATGTGATCAGTTCCACTACAACTTACGAAAAGCAACTGCGAGGTTTTGAACGGATCCATTTACAACCGGGCGAATCCAAATGGGTGCAGTTTCAAATTGTTCCTGAAGACCTGGAACTGATCAACACAGACAATAAAATTGTTGTGGAACCCGGCGAGTTCAGCATCATGATCGGAGCTTCTTATGATGACATCAGACTGAAAAAAAGTTTTTACGTTGTCGGTCAGCAAGCCAAAAATCAAATGAAGACAGTAAAAGCATCAGTAATCCCATCTAAAATGATGAGGGATAGTGATGCGGGAAAATAACTAATATTGATATGATGTACGAATTCAATAAAATAGACATTATGCGAAAGTTGTTTGTCTTGTTTTTGGTAACAGTGAACTGGATGAAGCAGGGGGATATAAGCGCGCAAATGCATACAATATCGAAAGTATGGACTGCCGACAATGGAAATGGCACATTTAAAAATCCATTACTCTGGGGTGATTGGCCCGATCCGGATGTGATCCGGGTAGGAGATGAGTTTTATTTTGTTTCAACCAGTATGCACTATGTGCCTGGTTGCCCGATTCTAAAATCAAAAGACCTGGTGAACTGGGAAATGGCTGGCTATGCAATAGACCAATATGATGAAGATCCACGTTATAACCTGCAGGGAGGGGAGATGTACCTGAGAGGTTCATGGGCAGCAACGATCCGGCACCATAACGGTCTATTTTATGTAGGCTTTTGTACCCCTAATTGGGGGAAGGAAAAAGGCCAGTACTCCATCTGCACAGCCAAAGACATAAAAGGACCCTGGACCCGTACTATCTTTCCCGAATACTTGTATGATCCTGGTCTGTTTTTCGATGAGGATGGTAAATGTTATGTGGTGCACGGGCAAGGGAAATTGTATGTGACCGAACTGGCTGCGGATGCCCGTTCTGTGAAGGGAGAAAACAAATTGATCTGGGATAAAGCAATTGATAAACCACAAGGTTCTTCTGCTCCATATACCAAATATGGCATGGAAGGCTCACACGTTTATAAGATCAACGGTTACTACTATATTACCTGTCCGGCAGGAGGTACAGAGGGATGGCAGGTATGTTTACGCAGCAAAAACATTTATGGGCCTTATGAAAGCAAAATAATTGTGCAGGATGAATCTTCATATCCAAATAATGGTTTGCACCAGGGTGGCATGCTTCAACTGAAAGATGGTAGTTGGTGGTTTGTAATTATGCAGGACAGGGGGGCGATTGGACGAGTACCGCATCTAGTGCCAGTGGAATGGAAAGACGGCTGGCCTATGTTGGGCAAAGAAGGAAATGGAAAAGGTGTTGTGATCAATGAGAAACCCAAAGTGGGTAAGACTCATCCCATTACAGTTCCAGCAACATCCGATGAATTTAATGCATCTACGCTTGGCTTGCAATGGCAATGGAATCATAATCCTGATAACGAAAAGTGGTCATTGACGGAAAGAAAAGGATATCTGCGTTTACACTCTTCGTTTGCAAATGATCTGACTATGGCTCGCAATACCCTTACACAAAGAGTGCAGGGGCCTGCATCGGAAGGAACTGTTGAAATAGATGTATCTGGATTGAAGGATGGTAACATTGCAGGATTTGGAATTTTCGAAAAGCCTTATGCTTATATGGCCGTAAGAAAAGTGGGAAATAATAATTGTTTGTTGATGGTAAACAATGGCCAGGTGATTGACAGCATCAATCAATTTACGCCAAACAAATTCTGGATCAAAGCAAACGCAACGCATATAGGCTTTACAGCAACTTTTTCATACAGTGTTGATGGAAAGAAATTCATTCCATTTGGCAACCAGCTAAAAATGGATCTGGGTTATGCTTGGACTGCTAACCGGTTTGCCCTATTTAATTACAGCATCAAAAAAGAAGGTGTAGACGGTTACGCTGATTTCAATTGGTTCAGGTTTAAAGGTGAAAATGTTTTGTCCAATAACTAAGACTTATTTATAATAATTGTTTCAAGCAACCTGTATTCTAAAATGAACATCTTCCGTGTAATAATATTCCTTGTCTTTTTTGTTCAAACAATTCAATGCAGCTTTGGTCAGAACCAACGCGATTTCCCCAGCAATAGCTCCAATGAATCTTTTCATGGCATATTCAACCTGAATACCAACTGGGCTTTTTTCAGAGGAGATGTTAAAGGCGCTGAAGCAATAGACTTTAATGATAAGGATTGGGGGGCGGTGAGTATCCCTCACACATTGCAGCTTGAAAAAAAGCATAATGGAGGTAATCATATTTACCAGGGCATAGGATGGTATCGCAGGTATTTCAGAATGGACAATTCATACCGGAACAAAAGGTTAACCCTGAAATTTGACGGTGTGCAGATGAACTGTGATGTTTTCCTCAATGGAGAAAAATTGACTGCTCATTACGGAGGATATCTTGGGTTTGTTGTTGATATAACGGGTAAAGTGAGATTTGATGGTAATAATGTTTTGGCTGTTCGTGTATCTAACATGGATGACCCGATGACCCCGCCTGGTAAAGCACAGTCAAGGTTGGACTTTAATTATTACGGTGGTATCTATAGGGATGTTTCACTCATGGCTACTAATAAACTGTATATATCAGACCCGCTTGATGCCAATAAAGTTGCCGGTGGAGGGGTATTTGTTACCTATCCAAAAGTTAGCAAAGAGAAAGCGGAAATAATTATTAAAACTCATATTGTAAATCAAACCAGGGATACAACTCCGGTAACATTGATTACAAGCATCAGGGATAAAGAAGGGAATGAAGTAGCAAGGTCTGCAATTAAAGACCTATTGTCAGATGAAAAAGAATTTGTTCAGCAACTTGAAGTCTTAAAACCTCAATTGTGGCATCCTGACCATCCTTATTTATATCATGTTTTATCCAAGGTGTATAAGGGTGCGGAATCATCAGACAGTAAGGTGACACGTATCGGCATCCGAACGATTTCTTTCAAATCACCAACTGGAAAGGCTGATGGTTTTTATATTAATGGAGAGAGGCTTTACCTGAGAGGTGCCAACCGCCATCAGAGTTTTCAGAATATTGGAGATGCAGCTGCGAACTCTATGCAGTTGCGGGATGCCTTGCAGATTAAGAAAGGCGGCTTTAATGCAGTGAGGGCGGCACATTACCCGCAATCTCCGGCTTTTCTGGACGCCTGTGATGAAATTGGTTTGCTGGTGATAGAATGCCAGCCGGGTTGGCAATTTTTCAATAAGGATTCAGTATTTATAAAAAGAACCTATCAGCAAGTCCGGGAAATGATACGAAGAGACCGCAACCGGCCTTCTGTGTTTTTATGGGAGACATCGTTGAACGAATCACCCACTCCTGATTATTGGGCTAAAGAAGTTGTAAGGGTTGCTCATGAAGAAATGCCCAATGACCAGATGTTTACTTCGGATGATTTTTTTGCCAAAGGGAGAAAGTATTATGATGTTAGTTATAAAGTGATTAATGAAGATGGCTCTGATCCTATGCCTGGAATGCCATCGCTGACACGGGAGTGGGGAGATACATGGATTGCTGATCCTAAGCGGGAAAACAGTCTGCGCGCATCACGGATCTACACAGCGAAAGGGCTTTTAGCCCAATGCCTGCTGCGGCAAAATGCATTGAACGGAACTATGCTGGAAGCTGAGGGTGGCTATTGGGATCATGCAAAGCTGGATGCCAACGAAAGAATAGGCGGATATTTTTTGTGGAGCTTTAATGACTATACAAGAGGCTCTGATTCGATTACAGCTTTTAGCGGTGTAGTGGATATAGACCGTTATGAGAAATTCGGCTATTATCAATTACAGGCTATGCAGGACGCAAGAAATCCTGTTTATGGGCCAATGGTATTTATAGCCGGTTATAATAGCCGTCCTGACCTGGATTCAAACATTGTGGTTTTTTCCAATTGCGATAAAGTGAGACTATACCGGAACAATAGACTTTTAGGTGAAATGACAAGAGAAGAAAATGCCGGTACAGCTGCTTTTATTGCTGCCAAAGGTGGAAGTCCGTATTATAGTTTTAAAACCGGCAGGTACCTTGCTGGAGAGTTGAAAGCCGAGGGAATCATGGATGGTAAAGTGGTAAAAAGGCATGTTGTAAAAACACCGGGGAAAGCTGACCACCTTGAAATAGAGATTGCTGATTGGGGTATAAAGCCTGTAGCAGATGGTAGCGACATGGTGCCGGTATATATTAAAGTGTGTGATCAAAACGGAGCAGTTATTACCAATACAAAGCCGTTGCAATCATTTAAAATCGATTTAAATGTGTCTGGTAATGGAACCCTGATAGGGGGCAATGCACCAGGTATTCGTGTGGCAAGCCAACAAACCGAAGGAGGCATTGGCTATGGGCTTATTCGTACTGCTAACCAACCTGGAAATATTGTGATCACTGCCACCAGCCCGGGCCTGAAAGCTGCTAAAGCAATGATCAAAACACTTCCATATAAAGGGAAATATTTACTGGATGGTGTGCATGTAAAATGGAAGAATGATAAAGAGAAAGTCTTTGTTGCATCAAAAGACAATCAATCTGAAAAGTTGCTTCCTGTTATCAAACTTGCGCCGGACATGATAAAAGTGCGGAGTAATGTAAATAGCGATGAAGGCTTAGAGCGTTTAATAGACAATAACTCTTCTACCGTATGGACTTCTGAACGGAATAATTTGCCGGCTTTGATAACGATTGATTTTGGAAAAAGTTATTCATTGATGGGCAGCCGGATTATTTGGGGAAAAGACAGTGATTGGTATACCTATTCAACAGATGTTTCTTCTGATGGAATGAATTGGAAAAATGTAATAGGTGAGAAAAAAGTTTCCGGACAAGAGTATGAGCCCGTGTTTTTTAACCATGAAAATGTAAGATATGTCAGGATCACTATTTCTGATGTACAACCTGAAAGAAGCAAAGCCGCCATAAAAGATTTGGAGTTTTATGGGACAATGCAATGACTCGTTTTTTATTCTTTACCATAGTCCGTTTCTCGTAAATAGGTCGAAGTAAGTTTTTTCATATGGCAATTCGAGCAATCGTTCAGCCCACTGTTTTCACAGTGGGCTTTTCTTTATCTGTAACAGTAAGAACTGTATTGTGCCTGTGTAAATCCATCAAATGTCCTGATTTTGCATAGTATTGTCCTGATTCTGTCTAACAAAACCCTTTCCTTCCCATCTAATTTTACTGGAGTTGATTATGGCTAAAGAATATCTGTAATCAACCAACGAAACGAAAACAAAAACGAAAAAAATTGCTTTGCCATGACTTCAACTTCCATTAAGGCGGCCTTCTATTCAATTGGCTTCATTGTTCTTTTGCTCTTTTTCAGTCCCCAAAGTTTTGCTCAAACTGGTAACGTCAGTGGTACTATTTTGGATCAGGACGGTAAACCAATGGTAGGTGCAACAGTAAGAATTAAAGGCACCAATAAAGCTGCCATTACAAAAGAGGGCGGTGTTTTCTCGTTTAATAATGTATCTGTTAATGGAACACTTATTGTTTCCCATATTGGGTACACTACAATGGAAACATCATTTGCTTCAGACAAGGTGGTGAGCGTTTCTTTAAAGGAGTCCGTAGCGGCTGTCGATGAAGTCATTGTGACTGGGGTGTTTGATAAGCGTACCAGGATGGAGGCTTCTGTAGCTATTTCTACTCTTTCGGCCAAACAGATCAACAGGCTCACGCCAACAAGTGCTGCAGATTTACTGAAAAATGTACCAGGGGTTTTTGTCAATTCTTCACTGGGCGAAATTCGCAATACGGTGTATTCCCGTGGAGTTTCTGTAGGATCTAATGATGGTGCTTCGGGATACTATTATGTATCTATGCAGGAAGACGGTTTACCTGTCACCAATGCTACTTATGTGAACTACGGGCCGGATTATTTCAACCGCCCTGATGCAACCTTAGGTCGATTGGAAGCAGTCCGTGGAGGAACGGCTTCTATCACTTCTTCCAATGCACCGGGGGGTATTTTCAACTATGTTTCCAAAACAGGGGGTGAAAAATTTGAAGGTGAGGTTCGAGCTAAATATGGCCTGGAAGGAAATGGCCGTAATCCTTATTACAGGGGTGATGTAAATATTGGAGGACCATTGAGCAGAAAGCTCAATCTGTTCTATAATCTTGGCGGATTCTATCGCTATGGTACAGGTGCCCGTGATCCGGGATATGCGCTAAACAGGGGTGGGCAGCTGAAAGCAAACATCTTGAAAAGATACAAGACAGGTTCCTTGAAGCTTTATGCCAAATACCTGAATGACCACAATGGCTGGTTCGAATTTACACCAACCGTTAGCTTTACCGATCCTAAACCGGCTTCAGGCTTTAGCCCCTATTCTTCTGTTTTGCTGCCATCTCTTACACAGAGCTTTCTGGTGAATTCCAATCCGAATGATATAGAGACTTATCATTCGGATAACTTGATCCATTCTATAGACCGTGCTATAGGATTAAACTGGGAGCAACGCTTCGGTACTGGCTGGACATTCCAAAACAATTTCCGTTATTCAAATAAAGAATCCAATTGGAACACCACTGCTGTTGTGTACCCAATGTCTATGGATAACCCGGTTACTTATGCTGTTCTTGGATTATTGGGACGTTTTGGTACATATTCTTTCCGTAATGCAACTACAGGGCAGGAATATGGTTCCGTAATGCAAAAACCGAACATCATCAACGGGCAATTTGCAGGTTTTAATTTCAATGTATTGAATAGCAATTTCCCGGGTAAAGAAATTTCACCTAATTCCTTTTTCTTTCAGCCATTAGCTTTTTCCAGGAATCAGGTAAAAGAAGTGCTGGACCAGTTTTCCCTCACGAAGAAGTTGAAGAATATGAGTTTTACTGCCGGTGGTTTTTATGGGCACTCGGATATCGATATCTTAGGTGGCTTTGGCGCGGCTCAGAGTTTAGGAACGATTCAAAACAATCCGCAATCCGTAAATATAACCCTGACGGGATTGGACGGTAAAGTGTATGATGTAACCAACGGAAATGGCATGATGAATATAGGTGCTCCTCAATCTGCTCAAAAACCTGTACAAGACCAATTGGCTTTTTTCTTTGGACACAACTGGCAAATGAATGATAAATTGAATTTGGACTGGGGCATACGCTATGAGCGTGTAAAGGTAAAGGGATCCAATGCCTTGGCTGTAGCCAACCCACTTAGAAGTGATCCCACTTATGGCGGGTTGGACAATAATCCTTTGACGATCTATGATAATGCGAATGGAACACTTGGTAACCAACCTGGAATTGATTTCTTCACATATGATCAATCCATGAATACATTGTCCTATTCAGCTGGTTTGAACTATAAATTCAATAACAATTTCTCCTTGTATGGACGTTATTCGGATGGGAAAAAATCTCCGGACCTGGGATTTTTTAATGGATTGGATACAAAAGAGGAGTTGGACAATTTAGAACCCAGGAATCAAAGGGTTCAGCAAATGGAACTGGGTGTGAAGATGAAAAGAAGTAACCTGAATTTATTTGCTACTCCTTTCTACAGCATCTTGAGTAATGTACCGGAACAGGTACTTGGAAATAATAATGATGGTACTGTATATGTGACGCCTGCATTGTTCAATAAGATCGTTACTAAAGGTATAGAACTGGAAGGCGATTATAGTTTTGCGAAATACTTTAATGTTCGTGCTGTAGCGACAGTGCAGACTTCTGAAGCTAAAGACTACCAGGTTTGGATCTTAAATGGAAATGGAGCTGCCGATGATGAAATCAAAGACTTTTCTGGCAATGAGACCGATAATAATGCGAATCTGATTCTGAATGTAACGCCTTCCTATAACCGTGAAAAGTTTTATGCACAGCTGAACTGGTCTTATCTGGGTGCCCGCCAGGCCAATGTTGCCAACGCATTTGAATTGCCTGCTTTCAGCCAGTTTAATTTCGCTGCCGGTTATGATGTTACCAAACGTTTACAATTGAGCCTGAACATCAATAATCTGACAAATAAATATGGTGTGATGAGCTGGTCCCGTCCAGGTACTTTCCCTGGTAACTTAGACCGTCAAGGGTTTACGGAGGAAATGCTCAAGGCCAATCCAAACGCGCCTTATTCAACGGTTGCAATTCCCGCAAGAGCTTATTTTTTGACAGCTACATTTAAGTTCTGATCATCATGTCCTGCAAATTCATATTTGCGGGACATTTTTACAAACCTACTTTAAGTACAAAAGACTATGTATACTTTCCATAGATTTCTATTGTTCATCATTTCATTATCAATAGCAACTTCCTCTGTCAATGCTCAGCAGACTAAAACAGATACATTGCTGAAGGGTTTTATGAATCCATCCAATGTGGCCAAACCGAGGGTATGGTGGCATTGGATGAATGGCAATATCAGCAAGGATGGCATCCGCAAAGACCTGGAGTGGATGTATCGCAGTGGTATCGGCGGCTTCCAGAATTTTGATGCGGCATTGATGACTCCACAGATTGTGGAGAAACGTTTAACCTATATGACGCCTGAGTGGAAGGAAGTATTCAGGTATACCACAAAGCTTGCCGATTCGCTGAAACTGGAAATGGCCATTGCCGGTTCTCCGGGTTGGAGTGAAAGTGGTGGTCCATGGGTCACTCCCGAAGATGGCATGAAGAAACTGGTGTGGACAGAAACCCGTATAAAGGGAGGATCCTCCAACATCAAATTAGCCAAACCTGCAGGTACAACAGGACCTTTTCAAAATTTACTCAAACAGCCGGAATTTGGCATGTCACAGGCAGAACCCAAAACACCACCAACTTTTTATAAGGATATAGCTGTTCTTGCTTATAAACTGCCAGGGACGGACAAGTCATTAAGCGAATTGAATGTGGTGGTTACCTCAAGTGGCGGCCAGTTTAACTTATCCCAACTCACTGATGGTGATATCGGTGTTTCCAATTTATTGCCGTCAGATACAGCAAAAGGTTTTGCCTGGATACAGTTTGCCTTTCCTCAGCCACAGACCATTAAAGCCATCACCATGATGGGAGGCGGCGATAAAGGACCTTTTGGCCTGCTGGGTGAGTTCAAAGATAACCGCAGCCTGGAAGTGAGCGATGATGGGGTGAATTTTAAAAGGGTGTGTTATATCCCTGCTGGTAATGTACTGCAGCAAACCATCGCTATACCGCCTACGACTGCCAAATACTTCAGGGTCACAGTTAAAAATCCGCCACCGACACCCAATCTGGGCGCCATGATGGGAGTGGGCGGTGAAGCACCTAAAGCGCCGGCAGGTACTCAGATCACAGAACTGGTGTTGTATACTTCCTCCCGCATCAATTGGGCAGAAGAAAAGGCCGCATTTGCTCCGGCCATGGATCTGGACGCCAAGGCAACGCCTGCCGCTCAGGATGTCATTGTAATGGAGGATATTATGGATATAACCGACAAGCTGAATGCTGACGGTACTTTGAACTGGACGGCCCCTGCCGGCAACTGGAAGGTAGTACGCTTTGGTTATTCGCTTATCGGAAAGGAAAACCATCCGGCCTCACCCGAAGCCACGGGTTTGGAAGTAGATAAGCTGGACCCTGTAGCCATTAAAAAGTATTTCACCAATTACCTGGAACAATACAAAGAGGCAACAGGTGGACTAATGGGCAGTAAAGGTGGCTTGCAATATGTGATCACCGATAGCTGGGAAGCTGGTGCACAGAACTGGACTGCAAACTTGCCACAGGAGTTTCAAAAAAGGCGTGGCTATAGTATGCTGCCCTGGATGCCGGTACTGACAGGTCAGGTGCTTAAGAGCACTCAGGCCAGTGAGCAGTTCTTGTTTGATTTTCGAAAGACACTAAGTGATATGGTCGCAGAATATCATTATGATGGACTGACCAATATATTAAATCAGTATGGCATGAAGCGCTATTCTGAATCGCATGAAAATGGTCGTGCACTCATTGCAGATGGGATGGAGGTAAAGCGTACCGCTGCGGTGCCTATGTCTGCAATGTGGACGCCTGATGGTATTGGTGGAGGAGAAAATATGCACCAGGCAGATATACGTGAATCAGCTTCTGTAGCACACATCTATGGTCAGAACCTGGTGGCTGCAGAATCATTGACAGCTTTTGGTTTGATGGGCAATGCCTGGTCCTACGATCCGCAAAAGTTGAAACCTACAGCTGATTTAGAGCTCGCTAGTGGACTGAATCGTTTTGTGATTCATACCTCAGTCCATCAGCCCTCAGATGAAAAGGTGCCTGGTTTGGGCCTGGGGCCTTTTGGTCAATGGTTCAATCGCCATGAGACTTGGGCTGGTCAAGCAAAAGCATGGACTTCTTATTTGGCCCGTAGCTCTTACATGCTCCAACAGGGCAAGTTTGTAGCCGATGTGGTGTACTACTATGGAGAGGATAACAACATTACTGCCTTGTTTGGTAAGAAATTACCTGCTGTGTCTGAAGGCTACAACTTTGATTTCATCAATGCTGATGCCTTGATTCATCTACTGTCTGTAAAAGATGGCAAATTGGTTACACCCAGTGGAATGAGTTACCGCCTGCTGGTACTAGATAGCAATGCCAGGAAAATGTCTCTGCCTGTACTCCGAAAGATCGCTCAACTGGTAAAAGATGGAGCAACGATTAGTGGTGTAAAACCGGAAAGTACACCCAGTTTACAAGATGATCCGCAGGAGTTTCAACGCCTGGTAAATGAGGTATGGGGCAAAGCCCAACACTCATCTAAAGCTTCTGTAATAGGGAAGGTGTATACTGGGATGTCTATCCAGGAAGTATTGACTGACTTGAACATCCAGCCTGACTTTACCTACACCAAATCACAAAACGATACAAAGCTGTTGTATGTTCACCGCAAGCTCAAAGATGGAGATATTTACTGGGTCAACAACCGCAATGACCGCAGCGAACTTGTAGAAGCTACATTCAGGGTAAGCGTGAAAGTTCCGCAGATCTGGCATCCGGAAACAGGCAGGACAGATGCTGTCTCCTATAGCATTGCTAATGGTCGTACAACAGTTTCCTTGAACTTGACGCCCAATGATGCTGTATTTGTAGTATTCCAGGCCACTGCAACTAAAACTGTTGTTACCCTTCCCAAGGTAATAGAAAAAGAGGTGGCCACTATTGATGGTTCGTGGAAATTAGCTTTTCAACCCAACCGTGGGGCTCCTGCCCGTGCAACGTTTGACAAGTTGACTTCATGGACAGAAAGCAGTGATACGGGTATCAGGTATTTTTCCGGAACAGCAGCTTATACAAAGAACATTAATGTACAAGCTAATGTCATCAGCAAGGGTGCACAGCTATGGTTAGACTTGGGTGATGTGAAGAACCTGGCAGAAGTAACAGTGAATGGAAAAACAATGGGTGTGGTATGGAAAAAGCCCTTCCATGTGGACATTACTAATGCAGTAAAAGCAGGAGAGAATACAATCGAGATTAAGGTCACCAACCTGTGGGTGAACCGCTTGATTGGCGATGCACAGCCTGGTGTTACCAACAAGATCACTTACACAACCATGCCTTTCTATAAAGCAGAAGACAAACTACTGCCTTCAGGCTTATTAGGGCCGGTGAAGATCATCTCTTTCAGTCAACAGTAAAATTTAATACAAGTAAATAAAATAGGTAATTGGCCAAACAAAAAATTAAGACTGATTACCTGTTTTCCTCTTTTTATGTAAAATAATCCCAGGTTTATGAATAGGAAAAATAGCTTAATGCTTTTATTTGTTTTTTGTGCTTCTATAGTTAATGCACAAAAAGTTATTCAGCTCTATCCGGGCAAAGCACCTGGCTCAGAAAACTGGAATTGGCAGGAAAGAGAGAATAACAACAATATGTTCAAATCTCCCGTGGTGTACAATGTTGTGCAGCCCACACTCACAGCCTTCTTACCACCACGAACATCTGCAAATGGTACGGCTGTAATCATTGCTCCTGGTGGAGCTTTTCATACATTATCCATCAACAGCGAAGGCATTGATGTTGCTAAATGGCTGAATTCGAAAGGCGTGGCGGCTTTTGTTTTAAAATATCGTTTGGTACATATGGATACCGATGACCCTGTTGGTACCATAATGAAAAAAATGGGCGAATTGGAGCAATCGGGCAACTTTAAAAAGCTCGACGAAGAAAACGACAGTGTCGTTAACATGGCCATTGCAGATGGCTTGAAAGCCATTGAGTATGTGCGAACGCACGCTGCAGAATATAACATCAACCCAAAACGCATTGGCTTTATGGGGTTTTCTGCAGGTGGTACCGTAACCATGGGCACTGTGTTCAATTGTAATGCCGCAAGCCATCCTGATTTTGCAGCACCAATTTACCCCTACATGAATGCACTGAAAAACCAAACGGTCCCAGCTGATGCTCCTCCACTTTTTATTTGCGCTGCTTCGGATGATCAGTTGGGACTTGCATCGCACAGCACCAATTTATACAATGCATGGATCGCTGCAAAGAAGGTGGCAGAGTTGCACATGTATGAAAAAGGGGGTCATGGCTTTGGCATGCGCAAACAAAACCTTCCTGTTGACAAGTGGATCGAGCGCTTTGGTGATTGGCTGGGAATGAGAGGATTATTAATGCCTGCAGATTCTAAAGAGAAAAAAGTTGTTAGTAACCACTAATCGGGATCCATTTGAAAGTAAACTGATCGCATCATCAACTACAAAATAACTTAAATGTATAATCGAAGAAAATTTATACAAGACGCTGGTCTCCTGATGTTAGGCGGTATATATTATCGGGTTCAAACATTGGAGCCAGTTATATGGCTTTAAAATTATTGTTCAGCTTAAAATATTTCCGTTAATTGCATGCGACAGCCATTTGACTTTATTGATTCGTATCTTCAATCATTAAGAACCCAGAGCTTGCCTTCAAAGAGCGAACAAATACCCATACTAAGCGGCCCAGAAATGGACTGGTTCCATTTCGAAGCATCTATTGTCCAATTGTTTCAAACGAGGCATGTCAATCTATTTCACATCAATAGAATTGAAGACACCAAGGATCATATAAAGTTTCCCTTGGCTCCCCACCGTAAAACCGTTTCAGATTTTGTTTTTTTGACCCAGGGGACCAGCATTCGTAGTAAAGGCCTGGACCGGTATGAGTTTTCAGCCAACACATTCTTTTTCCTGCCAGCTTATCAAATTACCACGCACGAAGGTTATAGCCAGGATGCAAAAGGATATTACTGTCATTTCGATACTGAAATACTGACCAGGAATTTTGTGCAACCTGGCTTCCTAAACCAGTTTTCTTTTTTGCAATTCATTGGTAATCCACTTGTTAATGTGGATCAACAATTAGTGGACACGATTACTCCTGTGCTGCTACGTCTCGAGCGGGAACATGCTTCGACCCAACCCAACTATACAATGGTAAGTGCTTACCTGTTGACTTTGTTTTTGGAGTTGCTGCCTTTTACCAGACCTTTGGAAAAAGTAAAGGAAAATGCTGCGGCCCGTATCACCCAGCAATATAAAAATGCATTGGTGCAACATATTTACGATAAGCAATTACTGACCGAATATGCCCAATTGCTGTCAGTTACTCCTGATTACCTGAATAAATGTGTAAAAGCAACCACCGGGAAGTCCGCTCATGACCTCCTAAGCGATATGGTACTCCTGGAAGCCAAGGCCTTGTTGAAGCAAACTACCTTAAGCATCAGTGAAATTGCTTTTAAGATCGGCAAAGAGGATCCCAGCGATTTTACTAGGTTTTTCAAAAGCAAAACAAGTCTCACACCCTCTCAATACCGGCAAACGGAGTAATTTTGCCCAAAGCCTCTATTTCCTCCGGATCCTTCCAAACTCCTCAAATCCAGGTTTAGAAAATTCATCCTCGTTGCTTCAGTATACATTCAGTATACCTAAAGCTAGGCAAGTGTATGCCGGCAGTATCCCTTCCTTCCCATTCGTCAATGGCACTTATAGTAATCTTATAGGAAACTTACAGTAAACTTATAGTAAAGTTATAGTAAACATACTCCGTATATGCTCCCTAGATACTTCATATATACTTCGTATCTACTCCGTACCTAAGCCATATCTACCCCGTATTGAAGCCCTACTTATCCCTCCCTACTCCCTACCTGAGCCGTACTTTAGCCGTACCTGAGCCTAGAAACCATTTTTCACTCAACCAATACCCTGATATCCTCATCTCATTCACTCCATTCGTCATTCCTCATTCAAACTTGTCTGCCTCTGGCGGATTCGAATCATTCGTCATGCCCACCCACTCCCAGGATACTCCCTAGATACTCCCTACCAAAGCCCACCCAAAGCCCAGGATAAAGCGTGAAAATGGTAAAAAGTATACATAACGGGGTTGCTCTAGATACCTGTATCAAAAGAGTAAAGACGGCAAATTCCTGCTCAAAAACGGCAAGTTTCCTGATTTTGCATAGTATTGTCCTGATTCTGTCTAACAAAACCCCTTCCTTCCCATCTAATTTTACAGGAGTTGATTAAAGACATTTAATTCTGAAATCAACCAACAAAACGAAATCCATAACGATAAAATTTGCTTTGCCATGACTATAACTTCCTTTAAGTCTGCCCTGCATTCTATTGGCTTTATTGTACTTCTTTTTTTCAGTATTCAAAGCTTCGCTCAAACAGAGAGTATCAACGGAACTGTAACCGACGGGGAAGGCAAACCCATTGCTGGTGCTACAGTTAAAATTAAAGGCGCGAATAAAGCAACGACAACAAAAGAACAGGGAACTTTTTCATTCAGTAATGTCCCAGGTAGCGGTACACTTATTATTTCTCATATTGCTTATACAACAATGGAGGCACCATATACTTCCGGTAAAGAAGTAATTGTGGCTCTGAAAGAATCTGTGGCACAGGTTGATGAAGTGGTGGTCACCGGTGTATTTGATAAACGTACCAGAATGTCTTCCTCCGTGGCAATTTCTACCATTAGCAGCAAACAGATTGACCGGCTCGCACCCAGCAGTGCTGCCGATCTGCTGCGCCAGGTTCCAGGCGTTTATGTGAACAATGCCCGTGGCGAAGTTGCCAATACGGTTTATTCAAGAGGCATCTCTGCTGGTTCCATTGATAATGCTAACGGATATTTTTATACATCCCTGCAGGAAGATGGATTACCTGTTACAAATGTCAACATTTCAACCGACTATTTCTTGAGAGCTGATGCCACAATTAAGACCGTGGAGGCTGTTAGAGGCGGTACTGCTTCTATTCTAGGTGCGAATGCACCCGGTGGGTTGTTCAATTATATATCAAAAACAGGTGGAACAAAATTCGGCGGTGAAGTTAGGGGGCGTTTTGGTTTGGAAGGGGATGGCAAGAACCCATTCTATAGAGCAGATGTAAATCTTGGTGGGCCATTAAGTAAGGATAAAACATGGACCTATAATTTAGGAGGATTTTACCGTCGTTCCAACGGTCCTAGGTACCCGGGTTATCCTATGAATAATGGTGGCCAGGTGAAAGCCAATGTTGTGAAAACTTACCAATCAGGCTCTTTCAAGTTCTATGCAAAGATGTTGAACGACCGCAATGCAACTATGGAATTCATCCCAACTATTGGATGGGACAATCCTAAAGTTGTTCCTGGTTTATCTACAACAGATTCTTACTACCTGCCGGACATGTTTATGCAGATACCCATTAACAATACCGGTACCAGGATATTTGACACAAGGGATAAAACACATTCTACTGATAAAGCTATTGGATTCAACTGGACACAAAACTTTGGAACTGGATGGACTTTTAAAAATGATGCTCGCTATTCAGCCAAACGTACAACCAATAATACACCAGCTGTGGTAACCCCTTTCAGCACAACCAGTATTGTTTTTTATGCGATTCCACACTTATTGGGCAGGTTTGGTACATATACATTTAAAGACCATGTGACAGGACAGGTATTGGGCACCGTAACTCAGGCTCCAAATATTGTGAATGGCCAGTTTGCAGGATTTAATTTTATTCCTGGTGCTAACAACAACTTCCCTGGAAACAATGTGCAGCCGAATTCTCTATTCTTCCTGCCCCTTTTCTATTCAGATTTCAAGATCAATGAATTCATGGATCAGTTTACTTTCTCTAAGAAACTAAAGAACATGAATTTCACTTTCGGCGGGTTTTATGCTCATTCTAATGTAGACCGTATAGGAGGACAAGAAGATCTTGGTTTAGGCTTTGGTACTATACAAGATAAACCACACCTGACCGATATCACACTTCAAGGTTTTGATGGCCAAACTTACCAGGTAACTGATCCAAATGGCATTGTTGATGTAGGCAGAAATGGGTCTTCTTTAAGTGATGCTACTCAAACACAAATGGCTTTATTTTTCGGGCATAACTGGCAGTTGACAGATCGCTTAAATCTTGACTGGGGTGTGCGTTTTGAAAATACCGGTGTAAAAGGAAACAATACACCCAATGTGCCTAATTCAAAAGTAAACGACCCAACCTATGGTGGAAGAGATGGAAACCCACTTACTTTATATGATAATGGTGGAGGAACTGCCGGAACTCCTTTAGACTATGACAAATCAGTAAGCACCTTTTCGTATTCAGCTGGTTTGAATTATAAGATAAACGATCAGTTTGCCATATACGGCCGTTACTCCAATGGGAATAAAGCACCTGAAATAAAAAACTATTTCTCAGCGCTGACACCTTTTGCTATTCAGACGCTCAATACAGATGCTCAGAAAACAGAACAGCTAGAATTTGGATTTAAAGCTAAAACAGGAAAACTCAACTTATTTGTAACGCCTTTTTATAGTAAGTTAAGTAACGTTCCGAATTTGCAAACGTTTACTGATACAAATGGTGCTAACTATCAACCAGCGGTTCAATATGCAAAATATAAAACTTATGGTCTGGAGGTAGAAGCCAACTATGCCTTCACCGATCATTTTAGCGTAAGGGGTATAGCGACACTTCAACATTCTGAAGCAACAGAGTTCACTACGTGGATTGCCAACGCTCCTGGCAAACAGGATGATGTGCTGGCTGATTATTCAGGTAATGAAACTGATAACAATGCACGTGTGATCTTAGGATTGACGCCTACCTATAGTGCCAATAATTTCTATGCTTCTTTAAATTGGAATTATCTGGGAGCTCGCCAGGCAAACGTTTTAAATGCATTCAGAATGCCTGCTTTTAGCCAGTTTGATTTAAGTATTGGATATGATGTATCCAAAAGAGTAGGACTCCAGGCGAATGTCAACAACTTGTTCAATACTTATGGCGTATATGGATGGTCTGGTCCCGGTGGTTTTCCAATGGCATTGGATCGCCAGGGTTTCACTCCTGAATATATAAAGGCCAACCCGGATGCTGTATATGCAACACAAGGATCTATGCCTCGTGCTTATTTCCTGACTGTTTCTTATAAGTTTTAAACCAAACCTTTCATTTTCTGCTAACTAAATTTTCAACTTTTTCAAATAAAGACAATGGCTAGAAATCCGCATTATTTCTCACAATTGGCACATATTGAAGTGTACAGCCCAAAGCTGGAGGAAACCGTAAAATTCTTCACTGATATCGTGGGAATGGATGAAACGGGACGTGAAGAGAACTCTGTTTATTTAAGAGCCTGGGGTGATTATTTTCATCACTCACTGAAGATCACCTTCAATGAAAAACCTGGTATGGGGCATTTGGGTTGGCGTGCAGATAGTCCTGAAGCCTTGGATGATGTCGTTAACTACCTGGAAAGTATAGGTGCAGGAATTGGTTGGGTAGATGGCGACCAGGGGCATGGTAAAGCCTATCGCTTCCAGTCTCCAGATGGCCATATACATGAAGTATTCTGGGATGTGGTATGGCTCAGGGAAGAGGGTAAACGAGGCAGTGTATTTGCAGACCGTTATGCTAGCAACCGGAGAATTGGCATTAATCCCAGGAGGTTTGATCACGTTACCTACAATACGTCCAACTACGCTGCAGAAAAAGAGTTCTGGAAAGGCTTGGGATTAAGAAATCCTGACGAAGTAAGAATAGCTGATCATATTCCACCTGTTGGTGGCTTGTGGACAACCGGAAATTTATCACATGATATAGCCATTTTTACAGATCCTCAATTAAAACCTGGTGAAGGCGCCTTAAATCATGTTGCTTATAATTTTGATAGTCGTGAAGAAGTGTTGCTTGCATGCGACTGGGCAATTGAAAACGGTTATAAGCTGGCTATGGGGGCTCCAACCCGTCACAAAGCAGACGAAGGATTCTTCATTTACATAGATGAACCAGGTGGGAATCGTTTTGAATTCTATGCTGGTGCTCGTTTGATTTTTGCTCCGGACCATGGACCTGATATTCATTACTTAAAAGACAATCCAAATGATGCCTGGGGCAATACCAATCCCTGGAAGGGCGAAGACGGCTCATTTAAGGAGGAGCATGCTTCTCATAAGCCAAACTTGGAAGCAGCATCCGTTAAGTAAGATCGTAAATCCTAAATCTAAAATCCTAAATTATTATGTGGCATTTTTTTCCAGGACAGTATATGCCTTCCTACCAGGTAAACCGTGCATTGACTCAAGCGCATTATGGAGGCGGCGAATTTGCTGAAATATTGGAAGTGGCTTCCGAAATCACACCGGGAGACAATGAAAGTTTCCACCAGGCATGGGCAAAGATGGGTAACAAAGTTTTTGATCTGGCTGAAAATTATTTGTCTGATCATAAGAATGTTTCTGCTCGCAGAACCTATCTCAGGGCCTTCAACTACCTGCGTACTTCTGAATTCTTTTTGAAACCATCAGATAACAGGAAACAGCCTTCTTATATGAAAGCAAAAGATGCTTTCCAAAAAGCTATTTCCTTGTTCGACAACAAACCAAAACAAGTACGGGTTCCATTTGAAGGTTCATTCTTACCCGGTTACCTTTTTCTGCCTGAAGGTGTAAAAAATCCCCCACTCATGATCATGTTTGGCGGATTGGATAGCCTGGCAGAAGAACTTTATTTCGGACCCTGTCAGCATTTGAACGAACGTGGAATAGCGTTGCTCGCAATGGATGGCCCGGGGCAAGGTGCTTCGCTTCGCTTTAACCACATTTACACACGATATGACTTTAATGTAGCGGGTAGTGCGGTGCTGGACTGGGCATTGGCTAATCTGCAGGATGAAGTGGATACATTAAGCATTGGCATCATGGCTGTTTCTATGGGTGGTTATATGGCCGCAAGGTGTGCAGCCTTTGAACCCCGTTTTAAGATTTGTGTGGTATGGGGTGCTGTCTGGAGCTATTATGATATCTGGAAGAACAGGCTTGATAATCATCCTCTTGCAGAGATTGTTATGCACATAGTTGGAGCTCAAAATATGGCGGATGCAAGAGAACGATTGAAAATGTTTACCCTTGATGGTGTGGCAGAAAAGATTTCCATGCCCACTTATGTATTGCACGGCGAAGATGACCGTCAAAACTTTGTGGAGAATGCATATAAGTTAAGAGATGCGCTTACCTGTGAAAAGGTAGTGGAGATCGTACCCAAAGAAAGTAGTGGTTCTGCGCATTGCCAGATAGATGATTTTACCAAGACATTCAACATGTATGATTGGATACAGAAGAAAATGTATGGAGTTGGTAATGCTGCTTCTTCTGAACAAAAAGAACTGAAAGCAGAAACTTTTAACGCTTAAATCTTTAAAATATTCTAATGATAAGAATCATAAAAAAAGGCATCACATATGCCGAATCTAAAGAAGCTGATTTGAAAGTAAGGGCAACTGTGGAGGCCATGCTTTACGATGTTGGTGAAAGGGGAGATGATGCTGTTCGTGAGCTTTCCGCAAAACTAGATAAATGGTCACCTGAAAAGTTCCAATTATCACCGGGACAAATTAAAAACATTATTGCGGGGTTACCCCAACAAGTAATTGAAGACATCAAATTTGCACAAACACAGATCCGCAACTTTGCCCAGAAGCAACGTGAAGCGATTAAAGATATCGAAGTGGAAACACTACCCGGAGTGATCCTCGGGCATAAGAATATACCGGTAAACAGTGTAGGGTGCTATATACCTGGTGGACGTTATCCAATGGTGGCTTCTGCGCACATGAGTGTGCTTACTGCTAAAGTTGCCGGTGTACATAGAGTGATTGCCTGTACACCACCCATTGGTGGTGAAATACCTGCAGCTACAGTAGCGGCTATGCATATGGCAGGTGCGGATGAGATCTACATACTGGGTGGTGTACAGGCTATTGCCATGATGGCATTAGGTACTCAGACAGTTCAACCTGTTGATATGCTGGTAGGTCCTGGCAACGCCTATGTTGCAGAAGCCAAACGTCAGCTTTACGGAAAGGTAGGTATTGATTTATTTGCAGGCCCTACAGAGGTTCTAGTGGTGGCTGATCACACAGCTGATGCAGAAGTGTGTGCTACTGACTTATTAGGTCAGGCAGAACATGGACCTACCACGCCCGCTATTCTACTGACAACTAGCGAAGAGTTAGCGCATGCGACTTTAAAGGAAATTGATAGACAACTTCAAACCCTGCCAACAGCAGATGTGGCTTCAGTTTCCTGGAGAGACTATGGTCAGGTGATTGTAGTGGATACTGTTGATGAATTGGTCTCAGAAGCTGATCGTATTGCCAGTGAACATGTGGAAGTGCTTACAGAAAATCCACGCTATTTCCTGGAAAAGATGACCAATTATGGTGCGCTCTTTTTAGGTGATAAGACCAATGTGGCTTATGGTGATAAGGTCATTGGCACCAATCATACTCTGCCTACTAAAGAAGCGGCCCGCTATACTGGTGGTTTGTGGGTAGGGAAGTTTTTAAAGACCTGCACTTACCAGGAAGTCCGTACTGCTGAAGCCAGTGCTTTAATAGGTGAATACTGCTCTCGTTTATGTGCAATTGAGAATTTCTCAGCACATAAGGCACAGGCTGACTTACGCGTGAAACGGTATGGTAAGAAGAAAGAAGAATTAGTGTCTTGAACATGAATAGCCTGAAAGGAAAAATAGCATTAGTAACTGGTGGTGCCGGTGGCATTGGTTCAGCCATTTGCAAAAAGCTGGCATGTGAAGGAGCGTCTGTAGTTGTCACTTACAACAGCAAGCCAGAAAAAGCGAAACAGTTGCTTAATGAGCTGCCTGGAGATAACCACAATGCCTTTCATGCACCTGTTCATGATAGTGATGCGCTCAAAAAACTATCAACTGCTGTTGCTGAGCAATATGGCTCTTTAGATATCCTGATCAACAATGCAGGTATTACTACACCTGTGGCCCATGATGATTTGGAGGGACTCACAGATGAATGGATCGATAGAATTTTCACTACTAACTTTCGAGGATCTTTTGCCATGATCCGTGCCTGTAAGGATCTGTTGATGAAGAGTGGAAATGGGTTGGTTGTGAATATCTCCTCTGTTGCCGGGGTAACTGGAATAGGCAGTAGTGTTGCCTATTGTGCTTCCAAAGCAGCCATAGACAGTATGACACGTTCCCTGGCCCGTGCTTTGGCACCACAGATCCGTGTCGTGTCTGTTTCGCCTGGTTGGGTATTGGGTGAATATACCAGCAGTATTGATCCTGCTTATTTGCAGAAGCAGTTGGATGCCACGCCACTAAACCGCTTGGCCACACCAGAGGATGTAGCAGACGCTGTATATGCTGTTGCAACAGTACTCACTTTCAGTACCGGGTGTATCATTCCTGTAGATGGAGGACGACCATTAATGAAGATGTGACGACTATTCAATTTCAGGCATTCAGGAGTAAAGAAATTTTTATTTATCAACTCAATCACTTATTCTCTACATAATGAAACTGGTAACATTTAAGAACCCTGAAGGTCAATCAAGAGCAGGATGGCTCACTGAGGATGGCGTTGTGGATATGCAAATGATCAGCAAAGGCGCACTGCCTGATGACATGCTCTCTTTTATTGATGATCATGAAAGGTATTTTTCCATTATTCAGGATCAAAGCTTACATGAGGCAAAACCCACCTATTCATTATCTGAAGTAAAACTATTAGCGCCCCTGCCTAATCCGCGCAGCTTCAGGGACTACATTGGTTTTGAGCAACACATGCTCAATGCTTCTGCCAAGTTCGGACACAAGATCGGAGATGCCTGGTATGAAATGCCTATCTTTTATTTTACCAATCACCATGCTATTTATGGACCAGATGATGAGATCAAACGTCCTTCCAAAGAAACCAAACTGGATATTGAACTGGAAATTGCAGTGATCATTGGCAAAAAAGGCAAAGACATCAAAGCTGAAGAAGCCGATGAATACATTTTTGGCTTTACTGTTTTCAATGACTGGACAGCCCGCGCCATACAGAAAAAGGAAATGGAAGTGCCTTTGGGTCCTCACAAAGGAAAAGACTTTGCCAATGCAATTGGTCCCTGCATTGTTACCAGAGATGAGATGAATCAGTATCTCAGGGAAGATGGAAAGTTCAACCTTCGCATGACAGCAAAGATCAACCAGTCTACTATATGTGACGGAAACTACAATACTGTTTATCACACATTTGCCAAAATGATCGAAAGGGCTTCAGAGAATAATGTAACCCTCTATCCGGGAGATATCCTTGGCTCTGGTACAGTAGGTTGGGGAAGCCTGATTGAGAACAATTTCGAGGTGCATCGACCATTGGAGCCGGGTGATGTGGTGGAATTGGAAATTGAAGGTATTGGCGTGTTGAGAAATAAAGTTGTTTAAGATGCTGATTCAAAAAAAGACCATAAATCCACTAAAAGGCTGGCAAGTTGATCCTGCTGTTATCAACTATTTGGGAAAAGACTTACAGCGGCCTGAATGCATTCTTACAGAAGAGGATGGAACTGTTTGGAGTGCAGACGCAAGGGGTGGATTGGTAAAAATGAACCATCAGGGAGAGCAGGTGATCATTAATCCGTTTAAAGACACCGGATCAAATTTAGATACATTTGATCAAAAGGCCGATCATGCAAGATATATAACGGCATCAGGCTCTTTGCCTAATGGTGTCTGTTTCGATGTTAATGGAGATTTTATTATTGCCAATTGGGGTACCAATCACATTGAACGAATGACCCGTGAAGGGAAGTTAACCACCCTTGTTTCTGAAATTGATGGACGCCCTTTAGGAAAGACCAACTTTCCGTTAAGAGATTCAAAAGGCAGGATCTGGTTTTCAGTGACCACACAAACAGAACCCTGGTCTGATCAAATCAATACCAGAGCTACTGATGGATACATTGCCCTGATGGATGAAAAAGGAGCGCGCATTGTGGCTGATGGTTTTTGCGGGACCAATGAAATTCGTTTTGATGAAATGGAAGAATGGTTGTATGTAGTGGAAAGCACTGGTTGGAAAATCTCCAGGCTGCGTGTACAAGAAGATGGAAGGTTAACGAACCGTGAAGTATATGGGCCTTCACAGTTAGATGGTTTTCCCGATGGATTTGCCTTTGATGCTTTTGGTAATTTATGGATCACCCTGATTTTTACTGATGTACTGATTGCCATTACTCCTGATGGTGAAGTACTTAACATTCTGGATGACAGCAATCCTGATACTAAGAAGCAATTATTCGAGGCCTATCACAATGGTAGTGTTACGCCAGAAATTTTAGGAGTCACTAAAGGAACTATTGCGCCTTGGATGGCTAGTCTCTCCTTTGGTGGTCCAGATTTGAAGACCGTTTATCTGGGTAGCTTGAGAGGGACTAATGTACCTTATTTCAAATGTCCGGTATCTGGACAAAAAATGATTCATTGGAAATGATGATAGTTATAATTTCAATAAAAAGGTTTTATTTGTAGGAATAACTAAAATAAATAATAGTTGATATGATTTTAGAATTAGTAACATTAGACATCAAGCAAGGCACAAATGCAGCCTTCGAGGAAGCATTAGAAAAGGCACAATCAGTGATCAGTCAATCCATGGGTTATGTAGGACATCAATTCCACAAGTGCATTGAGCAAGAAAACCGTTATGTATTTCTGATACGCTGGCAAACATTAGAAGATCATACCAAAGGCTTTCGTGAATCTGACTTGTTTCAACAATGGCGAGCATTGATCGGGCCTTATTTTGAAAATCCACCTTTTGTTCAGCACTATGAACTGAAGTTCGAAAAATAAGTGGTGACGATTTCTACATTATTTAAAAAATCAACGATGAAAATCATAGATCTTTCTGTAACCATTTCTCCTGAAATAAAAGAACCCTTGCCTACTTCGATTGTGTATGAAGATCACAAGGAAGGTGCAAAAAAAATGGGAGCCAAGTTGTTTAATGGTATTCCTGGTGATGCATTTATTGATGGTAATGGTCCTGCGGGTGAATTTTTAAGCGTGACCAGTCATGCGGGCACACATGTAGATGCCCCCTGGCATTATTTTCCGACTTGCGATGGCAAACCTGCACGGACCATTGAGCAATTGCCTTTGGAGTGGTTCTTTAACGATGGCGTGGTACTGGATTTTACTGACAAACCTGAAGGTTACAGTATAACGGTGGATGATCTAAAAGAAAAGTTAGCTGCCATCAATTACACCTTAAAGCCTTTTGATATTGTACTGATCCGTTGCGATGCCGATAAAAGAATTTACGATGATGATTTTGTAAAAATTCATGTGGGAGTTTCTGCAGAGGCTACACATTGGTTGATCGACCAGGGAATAAAAGTCATGGGTACCGATGGGTGGGGATGGGATATTCCACTACATTTGCAGGTTCAGGATTACCTGAAGAATCCCCGCCCTGGTGTTATCTGGGAGGCTCATTACGTTGGCCGTGAAAAAGAATATTGCCAGATTGAAAAGATGGCAAATCTTAGCCAATTACCTCCTTACGGATTTAAAGTTGCTTGTTTTCCCGCTAAAATAAAAGGAGGAAGCGCCGGTTGGACGAGGGCTGTGGCCATTTTGGAATAATCAACCAATTACTCATTTAAAAACTGTACAATGAATTTTTTTGAACGATCTCTGGAACTGCATAAAGAACTCAAAGGCAAAATTGGCATTCAAAATAAAATGGATCTTCAAACAAGTGATGATCTATCGTTGGCTTACTCTCCTGGTGTGGCTCAGCCCTGCCTTGCAATTGCAGATAATCCGGAAGATGTTTATACCTATACGCTTAAAGGCAATACCGTTGCCGTGGTGAGCGACGGTTCTGCTGTTTTGGGTTTAGGTAACATTGGACCAAATGCTGCCATTCCGGTGATGGAAGGCAAGGCTCTGCTGTTTAAAAAGTTTGCAGGTATCGATGCTTTTCCTATTTGTCTGGATACCCAGGATACGGAAGAAATTATTAAGACCATCAAAAATATTGCTCCGGTATTTGGAGGCATTAATCTGGAAGATATAGCCGCACCCCGTTGTTTTGAAATAGAGCAACGTTTGCAGGACCTGGGCATTCCTGTTTTTCATGATGACCAACATGGAACTGCAATAGTTGTTCTGGCAGGTTTGATCAATGCTGCTAAACTGAAGGGGAAAAGCATTTCCGAGCTCAAGGTTGTGATCAACGGGGCCGGCGCTGCAGGTATTGCCATTGCACGATTACTGAAAGGTATTGGAGCGGAAGAAGGTGACTATTACACTGCAGTAAAAGATGTGATTGTATGTGACAGTAAAGAGATCATTCATAGCGAAAGACAGCATCTGAATGGAGAGAAAATAGAGTTGTTACAATATACCAATAAGGATGACCTCAAAGGTTCATTGAAAGATGCATTGGTGGGAGCAGATGTTTTCATTGGTGTCAGCAAAGCAAACCTGCTCACTGCCACAGATATCAGTACGATGGCTGGAGAGCCGATCATTTTTGCTCTTGCCAACCCCGTTCCGGAAATCATGCCCGAAGAAGCCTATAAGGGAGGAGCGGCTGTAGTAGGAACAGGACGCAGTGATTTGCCCAACCAAATCAATAATGTACTTTGTTTCCCTGGTATTTTCAGAGGGGCTTTAGATGCAGGAGCTCCCCGCATTACTATGGCGATGAAGCTGGCTGCTGCATATGCCATTGCAGATAGTGTTGCTCATCCAACACCTGAAGCCGTTATTCCATCGGTTCTTGATCTTTCCGTGTCTAAAAAAGTAGCTCAGGCTGTAAAAAATGCAGCAGTTAAAAAAGTATTGAACGAAGTGTAGACTGTTTTACTAACGATAAAAACGATTGCTATGTCAACAGTAAGGAATGTGTTGATTGTAGGAGGTGGTATTGGAGGGTTATCTTCAGGTATCGCTCTAGCCAGAAATGGCTGTTCTGTTACTATTGCTGAACTCCACCAGGAGTTCAATGTCTATGGAGTGGGCATTATCCAGCCTGCTAATGCCCTGAGAGCTTTAGATGCGCTGGGACTGGCCGATGAAGCCATGCGAAGGGGTTCTCCTTATGGCCTGGTGAAAATGTGCACTGCTGCAGGGCATGTCTTTACTCAAGTTGGTGTGCCGCCTATAGGCCGTCTTCCCAGTCACAATGGTATTTCCAGAAGAATCCTGCATGAGATTCTCTACGAAGAAGCGGTAAAGCAAGGTGTTGTCTTTAAAATGGGAATGTCTGTTGCTGTAATTGAAAATAAAGCAGATGAAGTAGGTGTACAATTTACAGATGGCACAACTGGTACTTTTGATCTCTTGATTGGCGCCGATGGTGTGTACTCCAAAGTCCGCAGCCTGATGTTTGGTCAATACAAGCCTCGATACACCAATGAATCGGTTTGGCGTTATCCTTTCAAGCGTTTACCAGAATTGGAGACTGGTTATATGTTTATGGGCAAGCGTTCTAAAGTGGGGTTGATTCCCATGACTGCTGATACTATGTATATGTTCCTTGTTACCTCAGAAGGAGAGGACAATCCCTTTATTCCGGAAGAGGAACTTGTGCCTAGAATGAAAGCCTGGTTAGAGGAATATTCGGCTCCAATGGTGCAAAAAGTAATCAACGAAATCACAGATCCTAAAAAAGTGGTGTATCGGCCATTGGAAGTACTCTTTGTTCCTGCACCCTGGTACAAGAACAGAGTTGTGTTGATTGGAGATTCGGTACACGCTACTATTCCGCAGTTGGGGCAGGGGGCAGGTCTGGCATTGGAAGACTCCATTGTGTTGGCAGAATTGCTGCAAAAGGAAAATGATGTAACAGTTGCCTTGCAGCAGTTTACCGACAGACGGATTGCTCGCTGCAAAATGGTAGTGGATGTATCAGTACAGGTAGGCGAGCTGGAACAGTTGGACTGGAAGGGTCAACTGCCCGAAGGCATCAACATTGGTGCGATCATGGGGAAAGCACTGGGTGAAATGATGCAACCTATTTAAACAGAGTTATAAATTAGATACTTACACCCAAATCATTTCGTTCTTTTATACATTGCATCTTAACAAGCATTTGTTATGCTCAAGATTGCTTTGCCTGTTTTATTCATTTTGTTTACATGTTTTATTTCCTGTAAAGATTCTATTTCTTTAAAGTCCCTGAAGAAGAAATACAGTGGCTGGAGTACTTATGCTGGTTCCAAGGAAGGGATCCGCTATTCTTCTAATGAACAGATTACCGTTCAAAATGTGTCCCAGCTTCAAGTAGCCTGGGTCTATAGTTAAAAGGATAAGATTGCCGCTACAAAGGATGCCAAGATCAGGGCTTTTGATAAAAAGAGCGGTAAAGTATTGTGGGAGGCACAGTTGCCTGTACCGGGTTATGCCACTCCGTCTACATATTCTATTGATGGAAGGCAATATGTGGTGATTGCCTGTGGTGGTGGTAAGATCGGTAGCAAATCCGGTGATCAGTACATTGCTTTTGCCCTTCCGGCCAGGAAGTGACGCCTTATAAATATAGACAACTGGTAAAGAGCAATTAAATAATGAATTAAAATTGTATTGAGTAATCATGAATAGATTTCATCATAAAGTTTGTTTGGTTACTGGTGCTGCTAGTGGTATAGGAAATGCTACAGCAGTTGCTTTTGCTGCTGAAGGTGCAAAATTAATATTGGCAGATGTGAATGAAGCTGCCGGTAAGGGCATTGAACAACAAATATTGGAAATGGGTAATGAAGTGATTTTTGTTACCTGTAATATAGCTCGAAAAGAGGATGTAGAAAATTTAATCAATACTGCTATTCAAACATTTGGAAGCCTTGATTGTGCTGTCAACTGTGCGGGGATCGCAGGGAAACATTCAGCGCTTTTGCACGAGTATCCTGAAGAAGATTGGATGCATATGATGCAAGTGAATCTTTTTGGAACGTATTTCTGCCTGAAGGCAGAAATTACACAAATGCTGAACAATGGTGGGGGTTCTATTGTGAACGTGGCATCAGCAGCTGGCTTGGTAGCACAACCTGGTAATTCACCCTATGCAACTTCCAAATTTGGTGTAGTAGGTTTAACCAGGACAGCGGCAAAGGAATATGCCACTCATAACATTCGTATCAATGCTATTTGTCCCACGGCTATTGAAACGCCCATGATCATGGATGGAAGAAGAAAGCTGGCTTACGACTCAGAAGCCTTGGAAGCTGCGAAAAATTTTCAGGCTATGAAACGTATGGGTCAACCGGAAGAAGTCGCTGATGTGATTTTGTGGTTATGTTCTGAACAATCTTCATTTATTACAGGACATGCCATGCCTGTTGATGGTGGGGCGTTTGCTTAAAGTTACAAGCAGAGTATCTAGGTCAGGAGTTCAATGGCTTTGTTATGAACACTGACATCAACGCTCTACTTGTAACTTCTTTATTTTAATTCCTGCGCAGGATTAGCTGGCTTTTTGGTAGCTGGATACTTCTTCTATCTGTTCATTCTCAACAAAGATGGATACCAGCTTGCTGTTGTCTTCCAGTTTGATTTCCCACACATTACGGTTGTTGTCCTGAATATTGGTAGCACCTACAATGTTGTAATCATAATAATTTTTGGCCACTACTTTCTTCACTTGTGCAGGCAGGCATTTTTCACAGCCAAAGGTAATATTGTAGACCAGGCTGCCATTTTTGCTATACAGGACATTGTGAGGACGATCTTCCTGGGTAAATTTCACTAGGTATTTGCCATCTACTTTATACCAAATGGGGTTGACAGCATCTTGAAACGTGCTTTCAAAGGCTTTAACCACCTTCGCATTTATATTGGAAGAGACTACTGTAATGGGGGATAATTCCTGAGATGCATTTTGTTGGGCAAAAGAATGGTTGGCTAAGATTATAAAAGTCAGTCCGATACAAAGTCTGGACAATGATTGAAGTTTCATGATTTAGTGTTTAATAGTAAGTACAAAGTAAGAGCTAAGCTGCTATTGCATTCTATGATAAGCGTCAGAGGATCGCTTTGATATGTATCAACAAATTTCTTTGACTTTAGTCATGGTTTCTATATATATCAAGGATAAATTGTTTGGATCTTTGATTGAAAATGAATATCTGAAACAATACAGGGTTAGATTCAAATGAGATATTCAGAACCTTTAATTTTGCTTTAGAGGTATTCAGCAAACAAAATCTGTGACTAAAGAAGATTTTATATCGACCTTCAATCCCTCTGAATTAGCTTCAGAGTTAAGCCGTGGAGGGTTTCAATTGCCTTCTTTTATTACCCCTGCCCATCATGTTTTTCATATCAACCGGATTGAAGATTATATCCATGCCGTCAATTTTCCTCTACCTTCAGATTTACACCCACGCCGAATAACATTGTATAACTTCTTTTTTCTCACAAAAGGATCAAGTATTCGAAGTAAAGGTTTAGATAAATACCAGTTTGGAGCAAACACTTTTTTCTTTTTACCGGCATATGAGATCATGACACATGAATTTATCAGTGAGGATGCAGAAGGATATTATTGCCATTTTAGTTTAGACTTGTTGGTATCAGACTATAAACTAAAAGACCTGCTCAACGATTTTCCTTTTTTAAATTTCAATTGTTATCCATTAGTGACCATCAACGATGAATCGAAAGAATGCATCTTGCCACTTTTGAATAGACTTGAAAAGGAATATAAAGCAGGGGAGCAATGCCGGTATGAAATATTAAGAGCTTATCTGATCGCCTTATTTACTGAAATCAAGCCCTTTGCGACCATTTCTTCGTCGCTTTCACATAATTCTGCATACCAGATCACTGAACAATTTAAAAAGGCTTTATCGCAACACATTTACCAAAAACAAAAGATCACGGATTATGCTGAAATGCTTGCTGTAACTCCTAATCATTTAAACAAATGTGTCAAAACGGTTACCGGTAAATCTGCACATGAGCTATTGAGTGATATGGTATTGTTGGAAGCTAAGGTGTTGTTGAAACAAACCAGCCTTAGTGTTTCTGAAATTGCTTACCAAATTGGGCGGAGTGAGGTCAGTGATTTTGCCCGCTTTTTTAAATCAAAGACAGGAATGAAACCCGGAGAGTACAGAAAAATGGTAAATCCTGAAATATAATTAATATACCCGCTATTGAAAGGGATGCATAGTGCATGTTGCTTACCTGTTAACTCAGCATTATGAGCAGAACGTGATGTCTTACCAAAACTGTTCAATCATTGATTTTGCTTGAAAATAGTTCTCCATAAAGAGACTGCCAACCAAGATAGATTATCAGTTTATTGGTTATGAACTTTTTCTTATGAGGATGTGGAGCTTGAATCTGGAATTTTTAATGATATTAATCAGTAGTTGTACTAATTTTTATCAAATTGATTGATTTTGTCAAATAGTTGCCGCTTAATGTCAAACATCAGCCCTTTGTTTTAATCTAATTTCACTATCACAGAATTGCATCAAAAGTAGTTCTTGGAATTTAAAGTATTAACTCACAAAATTGCTTAGCCATGACTTCGACTTCCTTAAAGAAGGCCTTGCATTCAATTGGGCTGATTATTTTTCTCATCTTATTTAGTGTACAAAGCTTTGCTCAAGCCGGCAGCGTAAGCGGGACAGTAACAGACGCCGAAGGTAAACCCATTGTAGGCGCCACAGTTAAAATCAAAGGTGCCAATAAAGCAACTGTAACAAAGGAAGGCGGAACTTTTTCATTTAGCAATGTTCCCGGTAGTGGTACGCTGATCATTTCTCATATTGCTTATACAACAATGGAAACTCCCTTTTCTTCCGACAAGGCAATAATAATATCCCTTAAGGAATCAACTAAAATGGTTGATGAAGTGGTGGTAACCGGCGTATTTGATAAGCGGACCGCTTTACAATCATCAATAGCCATCAGCACATTGAAAAGCGATGCCATTTCCAAGCTGGCTCCCAATAGTGCTGCAGATCTGCTGAGTTACACACCGGGTGTTTATGTGAACTCTTCTGTTGGGGAGATCAACAATACCGTGTTTTCCAGAGGGGTGAATGCCAATCAGTTTTCTGTGGCGGGTGGTAATGGCTATTATTACGTATCGCTTATGGAAGATGGATTACCTGTATCTAATCTTTCCTCCGGCAATATTGTGGCCGATTATTTTTACAGGGCTGATGCTACTTTATCACGCCTGGAATCCGTTAGGGGTGGTTCTGCTTCTATTACAGGCGCCAATGCTCCGGGCGGTATCTTTAACTATGTTTCCAAGACAGGCCAGAACGCTTCCAATGAACTTACTTATAAGTTTGGGTTAGAAGGTGATGGTAGAAACGCTTACAATCGCCTGGATGGAAATTTCGGAGGTAAGTTAGGCACTAAAGGTTGGTTCTATAATGTAGGTGGTTTCTACAGAATCTCTCAAGGAGCCCGTTCTCCAGGCTATGCTCAAAATAAAGGAGGACAATTCAAAGCCAATTTGGTAAAGACCTTTTCCAATGGTTCTGTGAAAATATTTGCCAAATATTTGAATGATAAAAACGGTCTGCCACAAAATCTGCCTGCCAGGAATTATGATAAGCCCCAGTTGGTAGAAGGTTTTGGTGAAGCAGATACTTATATGTTGCCAGATATTTCGGTAAAATCTCCTTTATGGGGGACTGACAAGACCTACACTTTTGATCCTTCAAACCTTTCGCATTCAAAAGATTATTCGCTGGGTTCTGAATTGAATCTGAGACTTGGCAATGGCTGGTCATTAACCAATAACTTCAAGGTGGATCATAAGAATGTAGAGCAAAGTTTAACCATCATGGCCAATCCAACCCCATTGAATGGATTCTTTACTTATGCCTTAATGGGGATGGTTGGCCCTGGTACTTTTTCCTTTAAGGATAGAAACACTAAGACTGAACTGGCATCAGTTTCCGCTGCCTTTGACCCTACCGTACAAGGTCCGCCGTTCCGTTATACTATCCTGAAGAATAATTTACCAGCAAATAGTGTGATGCAAGACGGTGTGTTGTTCAATTTTACCAATTACAGCAATAGCAAGTTGAATGAAGTGATGGATCAACTTACGTTTAATAAAAAGGCAGGCAAGCATTCTATTTCTTTTGGTTCATTTATTGCCTCTTCTCATGTAGAAACAGATCCGAACGGAACTGCCAATACGGTGATAAGGCCAATAGAAAATAAACCTCAACCATTGGATATTACCTGGACACAACTGAATGGCAAAACTTACCAGGTAACCAGTCCTGAAGGCTATGCTCAATTATCGGGTGGCAGGTTTTCGTTTAATAAATATGAAGTGACACAAACACAATTATCCGGATTCCTTGCCGACGGTATTCAGTTATCTCCAAATTTAAACCTGGACTTGGGCGTTCGTTTTGATCACATTATAGTTGATGGAAGCAATAATATTGGCGTTGAAAATCCAAAGTCTGAGGAGGGTGGAATAGACAAAGATCCTTTAACATTATATGACAACTTCTATTTTGTAAAAGGCGAGGACATTCCTTATAAAACGAATTTAAATACAGTTTCCTATTCAGCAGGTATTAACTATCAGATTAATCAATCCAATTCGATTTATGGCCGGTATTCCAGTGGTCGGAAGTCGCCTGATATGCAATTCTATTTTGATAATTACAACACACCAGGCGTCAGCCCTGAAGCCCGTGCACAAAAAGTGAATCAAATAGAAATAGGCTATAAGTTCAAAAGCAAAAAGATTACAGGTTCTATTATACCCTTCTATAGTGAGTTGAGCGACATTCCAGTGTCTTCTATAGGTCAGGATACAACCGGTCTAAGTTATTTCACACCAGTAGTCTTCAATGCCATCCGCACTTTTGGGGTAGAGGGAGAAGCGAATGTATTTCTTACCAAACACTTTGATGTTCGGGTTGGTTTAACGGTTCAGTCGGCAAAAGCTACCACATGGCAAAGTTGGGTGATGGGAGCAAACGGCAAACAAGATGATAAACTGACTGACAACAATGGGAACACAGCGGAGAATATTCCAAATCTGATGTACACTGTGGTGCCTACTTATTCTTTCAAAAGCGGCTATGTATTTGCCGGTTGGAAATATATGGGCAAAAGAGCTGCCAATATGTCCAATGCATTTGACTTACCCGGTTTTCATGAATTCAACCTGGGGGCAGGCTATAACCTGACTAAAAGGATAGGTGTTGCTGCCAACATCAACAATCTATTCAACACTTTTGGTGTCATGAACTGGTCGGCTACCACTGAGGATAATATTATTGATGGTTTTAGCCATAATAGTTTTACTCCTGAAAAAAGGAAAGCCAATCCTAATTCTGTTTATTCAGTGCTTCCCATTCAACCAAGAGCTTACTTCGTATCGGTAACTTATAAATTTTGAAATTTTTAAGCTACGATTAAACATACCTAACCATGAAAGGAACAGCAGTCATCAACATGAATCAAACAGCATACATCAATCGGCCTGTATCGGTTCAGCGTAAAGCTGGTGCAGGACAGGCCTGGACATTGATCTTCGCGATGTTTTTGCCCATTATGGCCATTATTGGTTTGGCTCCTGCATTACCCACTTTGATGGTGCATTTTAATTACATCCCTAATCACCAAGTGTTGGTGCCAATGTTATTGACTGCTCCAGGATTGTGTATTGCGATACTCTCTCCGTTTGCAGGAAGACTGAGTGATTTGTTTGGCCGTCGTCGCTTGATACTTATTGCAATGTTCATTTATGGGATTGGTGGTGTTATTCCTTTTTTCCTGGAAAACTTTTGGGCGGTTATGGTTGGCAGAGTACTACTTGGAATAGCAGAAGCCTTTGTGTTGACAATTGGTAATGCATTGCTTGCTGATTATTTTGCAGAGCATGAAAGGCCTAAATGGCTTTCAGTTCAAGGTGTTGTTGGTCCTGTGTTGGCAACTGTTATTATTTACGGGAGTGGCTTTTTAGCTGGAAAGGGATGGCAGTGGCCATTCATCGTATACGCACTTGCTTTTCCCATCTTTATTGCCGGGTGGTTTTATTTGTGGGAACCTGAACAGAATAAAGAAAAAGAACAAGCACCTGTCAATATGGAGGCCTTTCCATGGCGGACAATATCCTGGATATGTTTGGTAACGCTTGTTTCTTCTGTTATCTATTATGTTTACATCATTCACTTCTCTCTTGTATTAACTGCCAATGGTATTACCAATGAAAGTAAAATTGGAATGATCACCGCTATTGCCAGTATTGCGGTTCCTTTAGGTGCGTATCTGTTTAAACAAATTTCCGGGCGTTCTATATTTTTTCTTCTGCTGCTTATTTATGCTTTGATGGGTATTGGATACATCGGTATGAGTATAGTTCATCATGAAAAATGGATTGTTGCTACAGCATGGATACAACAAGTAGCTGTTGGTTTAACTGTACCTACATTGGTAGCATGGGCGCTCAAAAGCCTGCCATCTGAACACAGAGGCCTGGGCATGGGATTTTGGGCAGCGAGTTTCTTTATTGGCCAATTTGTAAACCCATTGGTTGTTGGCTATATCAATTACCTGACTGGCGGCATACTCACAACAGTTATGGTTGTAGGTATTATTTGCCTGTTGCTTGCGGTTTTAGTGTGGCTTCCAAAGTTCTATTGGCAAAATAAGGGAGCAAAATCATTGTAAAATTTATTACAAAAAATCAATTCTTATCTACAATATTAAATTATGAACATGTCTAATCATCAAATTAAACGAGGTGTAAGTCTATACAGTTATCAGGAAGAATTTTTTCTTCAAAAAATGTCATTGGAAGATTGCATTGCGGCTGTAGCTAAAACTGGTGCAACTGGTATAGAGATCTTAGGCGAACAGAGTATCTGGGGGTTTCCCAAATTAACAGATGCGTTTGTAGACCAGTGGTTCGGATGGATGGATAAATACGGCGTAACACCGGTCTGCCACGACTTTATGCTTGATTATACCATGACCAAAGGAAAATATTATTCAGATGATGAGGCTCTGCAATCTATCATCAGGGATTTAAAATTTGCCAAGCGTCTTGGGTTCAAAATCATGAGAGCCATTGTGAACATCACTCCTGAACTCATGGAGAAAGCGGCTCCTTATGCCGAAGAATACGATATCAAAATCGGAATTGAAGTGCATTCGCCCTGGCACATCAACAGTGCCTGGATGGCAAGGCATTGGGAGGTGATGGAAAAAACCGGGTCCAAATACCTGGGCTTTGTTCCGGATATGGGTGCCTTTACCAAACGCCTGGCCAGAGTGCAAACAGATAGAATGATCAGGGAAGGTGCTGATCCAAAAATTGTGGAATTCGTATGCGAGCAGCACGAGAAAGGTATAATGGCTGAATATATCATTGCCCAGGTATCACAAATGTCTAAACGGCGGATCGATATAGCCGTGGCAGAACTCACCAGGCACAATACCTATTACAATCCCATTGCATTACTTCAGCACATACCGCGCATCTTCCATATTCATGCTAAGTTTTATGAAATGTTAGATGATGGTACAGAATACAGCATTCCATATGAGGACATTATCCAGATATTAATCAAAGGCGGTTACAATGGTTATTTATCCAGCGAGTATGAAGGTAACCGTCATATTCAGGATGTTTATGAAGTGGATAGTGTTGAACAGGTGCGGCGTCAACAAGAAATGTTTAAACGTTTGTTGGGAGAAGAAGTTGCACCTAATAAAAAATCAATTGTTGTTCAAGCTTGAACCAACTAAAGAAATAGCCGTCTGAAGTTTAATTACAAATTCTATTACAATTTTCAAAAAAAGTAAGATGATACAGATGTTTGAAAAATATATGATTGTTGAAAAAGATGTGGAGAACATCGTTGAAAATGGAAAAATTACTGGCTTCAAATTCGGAGCGAGGCTCCCTTATTATCGTGGTATTGCCCTTTCGTTGTTGGAAGACATTGGCGTAAACATTGACGGAGCAGAAGTTCCAAAAGAAGACATAAAGTTTAATGTACATGGCAACACCTATACGCTTGAACAAATGGAATCAGCAGTAGATGACCGCTGGAATATGGGTGAAGTGGCTTACATTATTATTGATAAGGAAGGTGGATTATTAAAAGGCGACCACCAGGTTCGTTTAATGCTCAACATGCGCATCGCTTATCTTCCATTTCCATCTATTAGGAATAGTGAGAAAACGATCTCTATTGCTTAGGCTAATCAATTCTGAATTGGATTTCGTGTCAAGAATATGAAGTCCAGAACCATCAATCCAAATTCAAACAATGGGACCATTAGATAATTTCATTCTTGCGGATGATGCTTTGCAAGCAACTCCTACCGGATTTACGCTTCAATTCCATTCACATTGGTATCGATCATTGCCGCTTTCGTGTATGAGCTGCAAAGCCATCATTAATGGACAAGCTATTGATGAAAGTGAAGTTTTTATTGAAGCCAATGGAAATAAATATCCTTTCAGTGAAATGCCTAATTTATACAAAGAGTGGCTTTTCATTACCGATGGTGCCAGGTTGCACGTAAACGGTGTTGAACCTTTACAGAAGGGAAAACAATATAACATCGAGTTTAAGCTGGATCTATTCATTCCCTATATACTGGTTGGCAGAGAAGGCAACCCCTTGTTAGCATCAAGTACTGTAACAAAACAATTAACCTGTAATTAGATGAAACACCCCAATATAAAACTCTGTACTTCCCTATTTTCTTTTGCACTCGAGTGGAATTCAGGTAAGTATTCATTGGAACAACTAATGTCAAAAGTGCGGGAACTGAACTTAGGACCTGGAATTGAGATCATTGGTTTTCAAAGTCTGAAAGGTTTTCCATATCTCTCCGACAATACAATTGTAGATGTCAGAAGATTGATTGAGCAATTTGGCTTTGAGCCAGCTTGCCTGGATGCAAATGTTGATGTGGCCATAAGAAGGGACAGGCTTCTTACTATTGAAGAAACAGTTGAATACATTATTCCACAAATATGGGCTGCAAACAAGCTAGGTTTTCCTGTGCTTCGTGTTCAAATGACAGCCAAGCCTGAAGTCATCAAAAAGCTCGTACCGGTTGCAGAAAAGGCAAATGTCAAACTAGGTATGGAATTACATACGCCTTATCTGATTGACCACCCTGCCGTTGTTGCTCTGCGTGAGTTATATGAAGAAATGGATTCGCCATTCCTTGGATTCATTCCCGATTTTGGTACCTCCATGCGCCAAATTCCGGATGCGCTGCTACACAGTTTTCGCGAGGTAGGTGTCACTGATGAACTCATTGCCATCACCAAAGAAATCTGGCAAAAAGATATACCCACACCAGCCAAATTTGGTGAATTGCAGGAGCGAGCATCAGCATTGGGAGCCACTCCACCTCAAATTGGAAGACTGAACATGGCATTCAGTATGAATGGCCGGCAGGATGTCAATGCCTGGAAGGAAATCATTCCGCAGACAGTTCACCTACATGGCAAGTTTTATGGTTTTGACGAGCATGGTGATGAGCCTTCGATTGACTATGCGGCTATTTTGAAAGTGTTTTATGAAGGAGGATACAGAGGATATGTTTCAAGCGAATATGAAGGCACAGCGTTTACCGATGAATTTACAGGGTTTGAAATGGTGCAAAAACACCACGCACTTTGTAAAAAGATTTTAGAAAATATTCAAGAAAAAGAATATGCACGCACTGTGTAAACAAGTTTTATCAATCAAACTACTTCTATGATTGCATAAAGGCCATGCATTTCGTACTACTGAAACAGATGTGTGGATTGTTTGCAAACCTATTTGGAAGTATAAAAACCCAATTTGATCAATGGCTACAACTAAATATTCATTCAATCTTAATTATGCGCCTCATTTCGGCATGTTTGAAAACCTGGCCGGAAAAGATCTATTCGACCAATTAAGGTTTATGGCCGATACTGGATTCCGGTCTTTTGAGGATAGTGGCAGAGTTGGTGAAAACTTTCCCCGGGCATTTGGAATTGGCATGGTCGGGCAGCCGCCGGAACTGCTGGATAAAATTGGAGAGACATTAGCTAATTTGGGTATGGAAATGGGAACATTCCTTCTGCCGCCCACATTTTGGCCACCCAAAGCAACACTGGCATCAGGCAATGTTGAATGGCGTGCCCTTTTCCTGGAGCAATGCCATAAAGTAGTAGAAACAGCCAAACGGCTTAATGGACGTTATGTTACTGTGGTTGCAGACACTTTTGATTATTCGCTTCCTTTAGATATTCAAACAGCTAATGTTATTGAAGGACTGCGTTATGCATGCGATATTTTTGAACCTCATGGAATTACAATGGTGCTGGAACCATTAAGTGATCACCCGAGTTTATTTCTACGCACTTCCACCCAAGCATACCTGTTATGTAAAGCGGTGAACAGAAAGTGTTGTAAAATACTTTTCGACATGTATCATTTGCAGAAAAATGAAGGGCGCCTGATCTATCACATGGATCAATGTTGGGATGAAATAGGTTATTTTCAAGTAGGAGATGAGCCGGGACGTAATGAGCCCATGACTGGTGAAATCAATTATAAGAACATCTTTAAGCATATTGCTGAAAAGTCAAAAGCTACGAACAAGGAATTCATATTAGGGATGGAACATCATAATTCTCTGTCCGGAGAAGAAGGTGAAATGACAGTTATCAATACCTATAGATGGTGTGATGATTTTAATGAAAAAGAAATTGCTATAACCAGCGAAAAATTATTAAGCTGATGAAACAAATTCAAACAGATGTTTTAATAGTTGGCAGTGGCCCTATTGGCGCAACGTATGCACGCTTGATCAAAGATGCTCTTCCGGATACAAAAATCCTAATGATTGAGAAGGGGCCTAGGCTTACTGGTAAAGCGGGAATGCATGTGAAGAATATCGAAGACGATCAGGAACGGGAAAGGGCACAAATACTTTCGCAGGGACCGCATCAAAAGCCGTATCCATTGATTACGGTTACAGAGCGAGCTAACGCAGTCAATATGGGTGAATTGAGCATTGACCTATTAGGAAGGCCGGGTACTCACCTTGTATCAGAAAATGCAGAAGACCTGAAGGCCAATGAAATGCCTGCAGCTTCCTGCTCAACCAATGTAGGTGGCATGGCAGCGCACTGGACATGTGCCTGTCCAAGGCCAGGGAATGCAGAGCGGATTCCGTTTATACCTGATGTTGAAATGGACCAGGCACTTACAAAGGCAGAAAAGCTGCTATGTGTTACCCAATCAGCTTTTCCGGAAAGTGCAGAAGGTTTGGCTATTCAAAAAGTTTTGGGCGATATTTTTAATGAGCAGCTTACCAGTGGCAGGAAGGTGCAACCAATGCCACTGGCTTGTATCACAAATGAAAAAGGAGAGCGGTATTGGGTTGGTCCTGACGTTATTCTGGGCGACCTAGCAGAGCCCGGATATGCCGGTAATTTTGAATTGCGAGATCAAACTATCTGTCGACAACTTTATAAGGAAGACGGTCATGTTACTGGCGCACTGATCGAACATCTTCCTTCCGGAACAAGAGAAGAAGTGAAAGCAAAGCTGGTAATTGTGGCCTGCGATGCCTTACGTACGCCGCAATTGCTGTGGGCATCGGGTATTCGACCAAAAGCTTTGGGACATTACCTGAATGAGCATCCTTTCATCTTCTGCTTTGTTGAATTAAAAGATGACCTGGTTGATACCACGCTTGGCAAACGGTACGATCAGTCTAGCCGAACAGAGCCAACCATAGGTGTCTTCTTGGTACCTTTTGATGATCCGGGCCATCCGTTTCATGCCCAAATTATGCACATGGATGTGTCGCCGTTGAAAATTGAAACGCATGGCAATCCAAAACATGTTGTTGGCCTGGGCATTGGCTGTTTGAAGGAAATGCGATATGAAGACTGCATTGAATTTTCGGAAACAGAACAGGATTATTCTGGTATGCCGAAGATGAGTTTTCAATTTCAATTGACAGAAAAAGACAGAGCCCAAATTGCAAGTGCAAAAGTGGAGCAGGTAAAAGCTGCTGCGGCTTTTGGCAAAGTGATCCAGGAAGGCGAACAAACATTAATGCCAGCAGGAACGTCCTTGCATGCGCAAGCCACGGTGCGTATGGGTGTAGCAGATGATGGGACCTCTGTTTGCGACACCTTTTCAAATGTTTGGGGTTATGACAATTTATTTGTTGGAGGCAATGGCGTTTTACCAGTGCCTACAACTTGCAACCCAACCTTGACAAGCGTTGCATTGGCCGTCAGGAGCTCTGAGAAAGTGATTTCACTGCTGAAACATAATTCATCATATGAACAGCGAAACACTTTCAGAGGGAAACCGGAAATTGCTTAAGATTTAACCTATATCTTTTAGCGTAAAAGGAATGTCCGCAAGGCATTCCTTATTTTTTTAAGAAGGGGGAGGGGAATGATGAATGATTCGAATGACGGATGGGAGAAAGGTAAATTGAAGGGGGCAAAACTTGGAAAGTGGGGGTTGGTTTTGTACCTTTAGGCCCAGCTCCATTGCCTCCGTTCAGGGCTTTTTAGGGCGTTCTGCCTGTAGGTTGTTTTCCCCTTATTTATGAGCATTTGCTGCATTCAGATCAAAGCATAGTCGAAGGATGGTCGAAGGATGATCGAAGGATGATCGAGGTTGCATAGACTTTGGTACGCTTAAAGTATAGCTAAAGTACGCCTATGGTACGGCTTAAGTATGGAGTAGGTATCGAGTCAGCATGGGGTAAGTAGAAAATTTCTGGTATTATTTGGATTGTGGTCATAAAGATGCAACTGTTAGCTTGGAGGAGTAGAGCCATCATAAGGTAAATAGTTCGGTATTCAGCGCGTAAATGGCTAAAGTCAATAACATTTTCCGTAAAATTGATGTTCAATAAAAAACTTGCCATTGAAAACTGTACAAATACCTGTTCTTAAACTCACCGAAATGAATAAACATCATTTTGGTGACGCAGATTGGCAGCCGCTTCAAACGGGTATATCACAGTTTTTCCATATTAACCGGATTGAAGATTATATTGAGCACATAAAATTTCCTCTTCCTCCACATCGTAAAACCGTTTATGATTTTATTTTCCTGACACAAGGTCACAGCGTTCGTACTAAAGGGCTGGACAAGTATGAAATTGAGGCGCCTTCCTTCTTTTACTTACCACCTTATCAAATTACTACACATGAGATCATGAGCCGGGATGCTAAAGGATTCTATTGCCATTTTGATGCTGAAATCCTTACTAAATATTATAAGCCTAATGACCTTGTGAAAGAATTTCCCTTCCTTCAATTTATAGGCAATCCAATTATAAACGTTGAGCAGCAAGTTATACATCCTATTACCAATCTTTTAAGCCGACTGAAAGGCGAGTATGATCTACATGCCCAACAATTTGATGTTATTGGTATTTACCTGTTAGCACTTTTTGTTGAAGTAAAGCGTTTTATGGGACCTGCCACCAAACTTTTGGAGAATGCTTCTTTCCGCGTAACACAACAATATAAAGAGGCGCTGATGCAGTTCGTTTATCAGAAGCAAAAAGTCTCCCTTTATGCTGATCTTTTGGCCGTGACTCCTAATCATTTAAACAAATGTGTAAAGGCTGTAACCGGTAAATCTGCTCATGACCTGTTGGATGAAATGATCTTATTGGAAGCAAAAGCTCTATTGAAACAAACCTCATTATCCATCAGTGAAATTGCTGATAAGGTGGGAAAGGAATACCTAAGCGACTTTGTTCGATTTTTTAAGACCAAAACCAGTTTGACACCGACTGAATATAGACAGCTCAATTGATCTTCCTTACATACCCAGGTTGAGTGTACAACTATGAACCGGGAAACCTTCAAGAAATCGATTTCCGTCAGCAAATAAGAGAGGGTGCCCGGGCTCCCATTTCGCTATAAAGTACTTTATCCAAATCGTTGACCTTTAAATGCCAGGCTTCTTTCTTTTTTGCAGATTTGAAATAAGGTTTCTCAAAAATTGATTGAAATTGTTAATGAATAGCCGCAAGATGATAGTGTTATACCCTTTATTATTTCACAACTTTGTTAGGAGGTGATTGATCGAAATTAACTAAAGAAGTGATTTAATCAATTTAAACACACTGGCTTGCAATATGAAAAAGTACAACCTGATTTTAAGCTTGGGTACCGCTATCACAGGTTCCTCTTCTACTCTGGCACTTTATGCACTTTGCAATCCTGTAAACAGCGTCAACAATACCAATCGAAGTTTCGCAAAACACGCTGATTTACATTGGTATTTTAAAAAAACATCAACTTATTTCATATCATCAACTAATCAGTTCCAGAAAAAAATTAATTACAATGGCAAGAAATCCTCATTACTTATCTCAATTAGCACATATAGAAATTTATAGCTCTAAGCTGGAGGAGTCGGTAGACTTTTTTACCCAGGTTGTAGGACTGGATGAAACCGGTCGTGATGAGCAGTCTGTTTATTTTAGAGCATGGGGTGATTATTTTCATCATACGCTGAAAATTACAAAGAGTGATCAACCAGGCCTGGGACACCTGGGCTGGCGTGCAGATAGTCTTGAAGCGTTGGAAGACTGTGTGGCCTATCTTGAAAGTATAGGTGCCGGCCTGGGTTGGGTTGAAGGTGATCTTGGTCATGGCAAAGCCTACCGCTTTCAATCACCGGATGGGCATACCCATGAGGTATTCTGGGATGTGGTGTGGCTCAGAGAAACAGGAGAGAAGGGCAGCATCTATGCCGACCGTTATGCCTCCAACCGCCGCTTAGGTGTCAATCCTCGCCGGTTTGACCATGTGACCTATATGGTGGCTAAATACAAATATGCAGAGGAGAAAGCTTTCTGGAAAGCTATGGGACTGAAGAACCCGGATGAAGTAAGAATCTCTGATGAGCTGCCACCAGTAGGTGGGCTGTGGACCATTGGTAATCTTTCTCATGACGTAGCTGTATTTACTGATCCTAATATAGAAGCAGGAGCAGGAGTGCTGAATCATATCTGCTACAATTTCGATAGCAGGGAAGAAGTGTTGCTGGCTCTAGATTATTTCACAGAAAAAGGATACAAGAGTGTAATGGGGGCCCCGACCAGACATAAGGCAGATGAGGGTTTCTTCATTTATATAATTGATCCGGGGACAGGTGTTTTATTCGAGTTCTATGCAGGAGCCAGGTTGATTTTTGCTCCCGATCACGGACCCGATGTTCATTACCTGAAAGATAATCCCAATGACGCCTGGGGGCTTGCTAACCCATTTGCAGAAATGGGTAAAGGGAAGAAACTGGGACTTACGGAAGGTGTGTTGAAACCGCAGGATATTTAATTGACAGCTTTTGAAATTATTTAAACGAGTAAGAACTCATGTGGCATTTTTATCCGGATCATTATATGTTCTCCTACCAGCTAAACCGAATACTGACGCAGAGTCATTATGGTGGTGGAGAGGTCTTTGAATGTATGGAAGCAGCTTCAAGCATTACACCAGGAGATTTTAAGAGTTTTCATGATAGTTGGGCGCAAACCGGAAACGAAGCTTTGGCGGTAGCAGAAGAGGCCATGGCAAAGGGATATTCCATTACTGCAAGACAAGCTTACTTAAGAGCATCGAATTATTTGCGTACTTCTGAGTTTTTCTTAAAACCTGATGATCCTCGTAAAGTGCCAGGTTATTTGAAAGCTACAGAAGCCTTTCAGAAAGGAGCTTTCATGCTGCCTAATCCACCCAAGTTCGTTCGTGTTCCTTTTGAGGGATCAGAAATGACCGGTTACTTTTTAAAGCCAGCTGGTGCGAAAGAAAATGGTCCTTTGATGATCATGTTTGGAGGCCTTGACTCCACGGCTGAAGAGTTGTATTTCGGTCCCTGGCAGAAGTTAGAAGAACGTGGTATTTCCCTATTGATGCTGGATGGTCCAGGTCAGGGGGCATCACTGCGCCTACGGCATATGCTTACCCGTTATGATTATGAAGTGCCAGCTACTGCTGCCTTTGATTGGGCTGTTGCCAATTTGCCTGTAGATCCCAAACGCATTGGTATTATGGCTGTTTCTATGGGTGGTTATATGGCTGCAAGAGCAGCAGCTTTTGAAAAACGTTTTAAAGTGTGTTGTGTGTGGGGAGCAGTATGGAGTTATTATGATATCTGGAAGAACCGTCCTGATAATCATTCCTTGGCAAGCATCATGATGCATATCACCGGTTCCACCAATATGACAGAAGCCCGTGAAAAACTGAAGAATTTTACTTTAGAAGGAGTGGCAGAAAAAATCAGCATGCCAACGTTTATCTCGCATGGTGAAGATGACAAGCAAAACTTTGTAGAGAATGCTTATAAGTTGTACGATGCATTGACATGTGAAAAGCATATCAACATTGTGCCTAAAGAAGGCACTGGTTCATCACACTGCCATGTGGACAATTTTAATAAAGTAAATCCCATGTTTGATTGGCTGCAAACTGTTTTGTAGGTCTTATGCTAATTGGAAAAAAATGAAACTTGTTACTTTCAAAAATAAAGACGGAGCCGAAAGAGCAGGCTGGTTAAAGGGGGATGGGGTCGTAGACATGCACTTGATTAGCAAGGGTGCACTGCCAGCCAACATGCTCCAATTTATTGATCACCATGAGCAATATTTTGCCATTATCAAAGAACAAGGGTTAGAAGATATTGAATCCACTTATTCATTAGATGCAATAAAATTATTAGCACCGCTGCCCAATCCACGCAGCTTTAGAGACTATGTTTCATTTGAACAACATTTGCAGAATGCGGCGGCACGCTTTGGACACAGTATAGCCAAGGAGTGGTATGAAATGCCCATCTTTTATTTCACCAATCACCAGGCTATTTATGGACCTGAAGAAGAGATCGCTCGTCCCTCAAAAGAAACAAAGCTGGATTATGAATTAGAAATGGCTTGCATTATCGGTAAGAAAGGCAAGAACATTAAGGCAGAAGAAGCTGAAGATTACATCTTTGGCTATACTGTATTTAATGACTGGACAGCCAGGAGTATCCAGGGAGTTGAAATGAAAGTGCATTTAGGTCCAGCCAAGGGAAAGGATTTTGCTAATGCCATTGGTCCCTGCATTGTGACAAGGGATGAAATGAACCAATATCTGCAGGATAATGGAAGATTCAATGTGCGCATGATCGCAAAGATCAATGGACAAGTCATTTGTGAAGGAAATTTCAATACCATTCATTACACCTTTGGACAGATGATCGAAAGAGCCTCAGAGAATGGTGTCACCCTTTACCCGGGCGATATCCTTGGTTCAGGTACGGTAGGATGGGGGAGTTTGATTGAGACAGGGGGAGAAGCACACCGCTTTTTAGAACGGGGTGATGTTGTGGAGTTTGAGATCGAAGGGATCGGAGTTTTGAGGAACTATGTTGTGTGAATAACCATTTCGGATGTGGGATTTCGGATTTCGGAACCCTTGACAGTAAAGAGTGTTTTTAATTGAAGCGACCCGCCGAAATCTGAAATGAAAAGGGGTAAACTAAACTGATTTGAAACTTTACTAACGATAAAATGATTGTTATGCCAACAGTGAATAAAGTATTGATTGTAGGTGGCGGCATTGGAGGGTTGTCTTCCGGTATTGCCCTGGCCAAAAATGGCTGTTCTGTTACTATTGCTGAACTCCACAAGGAGTTCAATGTCTATGGAGTGGGCATTATCCAGCCTGCTAATGCCCTGAGAGCTTTAGATGCGCTGGGACTGGCTGAAGAAGCCTTGCGACGGGGCTCTCCTTATGGCATGGTGAAAATGTGCACTGCTGCAGGGCATGTCTTTACAGAAGTAGGTGTACCATCAATAGGCCGTCTTCCCAGTCACAACGGCATTTCCAGAAGAATTCTTCATGAGATCCTTTATGAGGAGGCTGTAAAGCAGGGTGTGGTTTTCCGTATGGGTACCAGTGTTGCAGCCATTGAAAACAAAGGAGAAGAAGTAAGCGTGCAATTTACTGATGACAGCACCGGCACTTACGATCTGCTCATTGGAGCCGATGGCATCAATTCCAAGGTACGGAGCCTTGTATTCGGAAACTATAAGCCCCGTTATACCAATGAGTCGGTATGGCGTTATCCCTTCAAGCGTTTACCTGAATTAGAGACCGGTTATATGTTCATGGGCAGGCACTCTAAAGCAGGTTTGATTCCCATGACCGCTGATACAATGTATATGTTCCTTGTGACTTCGGAAGGGGAAGACAATCCTTTTATTCCGGAACATGAATTAGTACCTCGTATGAGGGCCTGGCTTGGAGAATATTCTGCACCCATGATCAAAAAAGTAGTGGATGAAATTACCGATCCTAAAAAAGTGGTGTACCGGCCATTGGAGGTCTTGTTTGTGCCGGCACCCTGGTATGAAAATAGAGTAGTGTTGATTGGTGATGCGGTGCATGCCACCATTCCGCAGTTGGGGCAAGGTGCAGGCCTTGCTTTGGAGGATTCTATTGTATTGGCTGAATTGCTTCAAAAAGAAAGCGAAGTGGAAGAAGCGCTTCATAAATTTATGGACCGACGCCTGGCACGTTGTAAAATGGTGGTGGATACTTCTGTACAACTCGGTGAATTGGAACAGTTGGACTGGAAGGGACGGTTACCTGAAGGAACTAATCTTGGTGCCATCATAGGAAAAGCCTCGGCGGCCATGATGCAACCCATTTAATCATACACCTGTTTTAAAACCAACATAGAAACCTTGAAGACTTTTTGTATTACTGAAATTCTGCAGCCAGAAATAAGGAAAGAGCGCATTCGTTGCAAACTTATAGTGTTGCTATTTCTTCTTTGTCATATTGGAATTCATGCTCAAAAAGCAGCTGATTCCTTATTGTCCCATTTTCAAAATCCGCCGCAAGCAGCCAAGCCTCGCGTGTGGTGGCATTGGATGAATGGTAATGTAACCAAAGAAGGTATTAGAAAAGATCTGGAATGGATGCATCGCTCCGGCATTGGAGGTTTTCAAAACTTTGACGCAGCTCTTCATACACCACAGATCGTGGAGAAGCGCCTTGTGTACATGACACCGGAATGGAAAGATGCGTTCCGGTTCACCACTAAACTAGCTGACTCCTTAAAATTAGAAATGGCCATAGCCGGCTCTCCCGGTTGGAGCGAAAGTGGTGGTCCCTGGGTGAAACCTGAAGAAGGGATGAAAAAACTGGTTTGGTCGGAAACACAAGTGCATGGTGGTAGTACAACTATTCGCTTGCCGCAACCACCTTCGACAACCGGCCCGTTTCAGAACATTCCAAAGCAGCCGGAATTTGGTGCTACAGCAGCGGAAGAAAGTCATCCTACGTTTTACAAAGACATTAAAATTATTGCCTACAAAGTGCCGAAAGCAGATGTTTTATTAAGCGAATTAAAACCATCAATTTCATCGAGCGGTGGCAGCTTTAACCTTCAACAATTAACTGATGGTGACCTTGCCAAGACAAGTCTCTTACCTTCTGATTCAACCAAAGGTTTTGCCTGGATACAGTTTGCCTTTGCTCAACCACAAACCATCAAAGCCATTACCCTGGTTGGGGGTGGTGACAAAGGTCCTTTTGGCTTGTATGGTGAACTAAAGGATACCCGCAGTTTGGAAGTGAGCGATGATGGACAAGTCTTTAAATGGATTTGTTATTTACCGGCGGGCGATGTGCTTGAGCAGACGATTGTTATACCTGTTACAACAGCTCAATATTTCCGGATTACGTTTCAAAACCCACCAACACCGCCTGATTTCGCTGCAATGATTGGAATACCGGGAATGCCGCCACCAAAGGCTCCGTTGGGAACCGAGATTGCGGAACTTGTCTTATCTCCTGTAACACGTGTACACATGTTTGAGGAGAAGGCTGCTTTTGCACCCTCCACGGGACTTTATGAAAAAGCGACGCCAGCAACAACAGATGCTATCAATATTGATGAAGTGGTAGATGTAACAGACAAGTTGAACGAAGATGGAACGCTCAACTGGACAGTTCCACCCGGCAACTGGAACATCGTACGTTTTGGGTACTCATTGCTGGGTATTACCAATCATCCTGCCTCTCCTGAAGCTACCGGATTAGAAGTGGATAAACTAGACCCAGCTTCTATAAAAAAATATTTCACCCAGTATTTGGACCAGTATAAAAGTGTAACCGGTGGCTTGATGGGTCGCAATGGTGGTTTACAATACGTCATTACGGATAGCTGGGAAGCCGGTGCGCAGAATTGGACTCCGAATATGATGCAGGAGTTTCAAAAGCGCCGTGGTTATAGTATGCTGCCCTGGATGCCGGTGTTAACGGGGCATGTGGTAAAAAGCATGGAGGCAAGTGATGGCTTCCTTTGGGATTTTCGGAAGACGTTGAGTGAAATGCTTGCCGAATATCACTATGATGGTCTTACCAACATACTCCAACAATACGGGATGAAGCGGTACTCAGAGTCGCATGAAGACCGACGAGCCCTGATTGCTGATGGCATGGATGTCAAACGCACCGCTGCCGTGCCTATGTCGGCTATGTGGATGCCAAAGTTTGAAGGTGATGACCAAATGGTTTATCAGGCTGACATACGGGAATCAGCATCGGTTGCTCATATCTATGGACAAAACCTTGCAGCAGCTGAATCCCTGACGGCTGCTGGTACTGGCGGTAAAGCGTGGTCCTATGCGCCTGAAAATTTAAAACCAACAGCTGATTTAGAACTGGCGAGTGGTTTGAACCGGTTTGTGATTCATACCTCTGTTCACCAGCCATTGGATGATCAATTTCCCGGCCTAGGTTTGGGCTCGGTTGGACAATGGTTTACCCGTCATGAAACATGGGCAGAGCAGGCCAGGGCCTGGACAGCTTATTTATCGCGCAGCTGTTACCTACTGCAGCAGGGAAAGTTTGTGGCGGATGTGGTGTACTATTATGGCGAAGACAACAACATCACCGGCTTATTTGGAAAGAAATTGCCGGATGTTCCGGAAGGATACAATTTTGACTTTATCAATGCCGATGCACTCATTCATTTGTTGTCTGTAAGAGATGGGCGGCTGGTAACTCCATCAGGCATGAGTTATCGTGTGTTGGTGTTGGACAGCAATGCTAAAAAGATGTCTTTGCCCGTACTACGCAAGATCGCTCAATTGGCGAAAGCTGGTGCTACGATCAGTGGTATAAAGCCGGAAAACACACCCAGCCTGAAAGACGATCAGCAGGAGTTTCAGCGTTTGGTGAACGAGGTCTGGGGTACACAACCCAGCTCGAAAGCATCAGTAAGCGGAAAAGTTTATACAGGCAAAACCATCCAGGAAGTTCTCAATGACCTGAATATTCCACCTGACTTTACTTACGTCAAACAACAACCGAACACAAAGCTTCTTTATGTACACCGCAGGCTTATAAATGGTGATATTTATTGGGTCAACAACCGTAACGACAGAAATGAAGATGTTGAAGCAACTTTTCGGATCACAGGTAAAGTACCACAGATATGGCATCCTGAAACCGGAAGAACAGAGCCTGCGTCTTTTACCATTGCAAATGGAGTGACAAAAGTCAATCTTAACTTAACGCCCAATGATGCCGTATTTGTGGTGTTCCAAACGCTAGCAACAAAAACATCTCTTCGTTTGCCAGCAAAAACAGCAAAAGAAGTTATGAACATCGAAGGTCCTTGGATGGTTTCTTTTCAACCCGGCCGTGGAGCACCAGCCAATGCAACGTTTGACAAGCTGGCTTCATACACCGAGAGCAGCGATGCTGGCATCAAATATTTCTCTGGCACAGCAATGTATACAAAGAACATCGATGTACCTGCAAGTGCTATCAAGAGCGGTTCGCAACTATGGATTGATTTGGGAGATGTAAAGAACCTTGCCGAAGTCACAGTAAACAATAAACCGTTGGGTATTGTATGGAAAAAACCATTCCGGGTAGACGCAACGAATGCCTTGAAAGCAGGTACCAATAAGCTGGAGATAAAGGTCACTAACCTGTGGGTTAACCGCTTAATTGGTGACCAGCAACCGGGGGTAGCAAATAAGATAACCTATACTACTATGCCTTTTTACAAAGCTGATTCGCCGTTACAGCCTTCGGGTTTGTTGGGGCCTGTGAAATTGCAGATCATTCAATAGTGATTCTGTAACAATGCCTCTTATTGATAAGTGTGAGACCAGACATTTTTGCTATCAATAGACTAAGTACTATTCATTATGAAAAGAGTATTTCTTATTGTCACAATCTTCTTGCATGTTGTAGTGTATTCACAGGTTACGTATCAAAATCCTGTCATTCCCGGATTTTATTCTGATCCTAGTGTGTGCAGGGTAGGTGATGATTATTATATGGTGCATAGCAGTTTCGGCTATTTTCCAGGTGTTCCCATTTTTCACAGCAAAAACCTGGTTGACTGGCAGCAAATAGGATATGCCCTGACAAGAAAAGAACAGCTGCCTCTTGAGAAAGCAGGCGTAACAATGGGAATATTCGCACCAACTATCAGGTACCATGATGGGTTGTTTTATATGATTACCACCAACATAACTTCTAAAGGAACATTTTATGTTACCGCTAAAGATCCTGCAGGTGAATGGTCCAATCCCATTTGGACAGAAGTTCAAGGCATTGATCCCAGTTTGTTTTTTGACGAGGATGGAAAAGTATATGTCACATCTACTGTCAATTGGGGACCAAACCCAAACAAAGGCATTCACTTGTCAGAAATTGATAATAAGACGGGCAAATTGCTCACAACTCCCAAAAATATCTGGACCGGCACCGGTGCCCGTTTTGCAGAAGGGCCACACCTTTACAAAAAAGATGGCTGGTATTATTTGATGATTGCCGAAGGCGGAACTGAATACGGACACAAGGTTGCTATTGCAAGAAGCAAATACATTGATGGTCCTTATTTGAGTAATCCGGCCAACCCGATTTTAACGCACATCAATGCCAATGCAGAAACAAGTCCAATTCAAGGAGTGGGTCACGGCGACTTAGTGCAAACACAGGACAGTTCATGGTTTATGATTGCACACGCTTTTCGCCATTTGAATTCACATCAGATTCTTGGGCGAGAGACGTTTTTGGCACCTGTTCGGTGGGACAGAAATGCCTGGCCGGTTGTGAATGGTGACGGAACGGTTTCCTTCAAGATGGAAGCATCTTCACTGCCTGGACCAGTCTTACAAAAAACATCTTCTCAGAAAGAAGACTTTAATGAAAAAAAATTAGGCTTCGAATGGAACTATCTTAACAATCCTAATGAAGCAAACTACTCTCTTACTGCCCGAAAAGGCTATTTACGATTAATGGGGAGTGACTCTTCACTCCATCAATTGCCAGACGTCACCTTTGTTGGAAGAAGACAGCAACATTTTGATTTCGGGGCTACTACGCAGCTTGACTTCAATCCAAAAAAGCCAAATGAAGAAGCTGGAATAACGTTATTCAAAGACATTTCCTATCACTATGATTTGTCGGTGAAAAATATTGATGGCAAACGTGTGCTTGTGCTTACCTATAATCTTGGAAGAATTCACCATACAGAAAAAGAAGTTCTGCTGCAGGATGGCCCTATCCAACTTAAAATAACAGGTACGGAGGAATATTACGCTTTTGAATATGCGCAGGGGGATCACTCATTTCAAAAGATTGGCGGAGTGGACACACGTTTTTTGAGTTCTGAAACCGCCGGTGGATTTACCGGAGTTTACATTGGGCTTTATGCTACAGGCAATGGACAGAAATCCCAATCACCGGCAGACTTTGATTGGTTTACATATGGACCTAAACAACTTTAAAAATATTCTGATGACAACAAGGGAAGTATATATATTATCAGCAGTACGCACACCAATTGGGAGCTTTGGTGGTGCATTAAAAGATGTGCCGGCACCCAGGCTGGGAGCTATTGCGATCAAGAGCACTTTAGAAAGAGCCGGTCTGCAAGCTGACCAGGTAGATGAAGTGCTGATGGGTTGTGTGCTGCAGGCTAACCTAGGACAGGCACCTGCAAGACAAGCAGCCAAATATGCAGGACTGTCAGATAAGGTGGTTTGCACTACCGTGAATAAAGTCTGCGCCAGTGGTATGAAAGCCATTGCTCAAGGAGCTCAAAGCATATTGCTTGGAGATGCTGATATCGTCATTGCCGGAGGCATGGAAAACATGAGTGCGGCTCCCTTTTATGTGCCCAACATGCGCTGGGGCCACAAGTATGGAGAAACTGCCCTGATCGATGGACTGCAAAAAGATGGTTTGACAGATTGCTACAGCCATTTTGCTATGGGCTGTGCCGCTGATATCTGTGCTGCAGAAAACAAGATCAATCGAGAGGAGCAGGATGCTTTTGCCATAGAAAGCTACAAGCGTAGCCAGGCCGCGTGGAATGAAGGTAAATTCAAAGACGAAGTAGTGCCAGTAGTGATTCCTTCAAAAAAGGGAGATGTGGTGGTGGATAAAGACGAAGAGCCCTGGAATGTGCAATTTGACAAAATCGCTTCACTTAGGCCCGCCTTTGGAAAAGAAGGTATGGTAACGGCTGCCAATGCAAGCACCATGAATGATGGGGCCGCTGCTGTTGTTTTGTGCAGTAAAGAAAAAGCAGAGGAACTCGGCCTGAAACCAATCGCCAAAATCCTCAGTTATGCAGATGCCGAACAGGAGCCCACCTGGTTTACTACCACGCCCAGTATTGCAGTACCCAAAGCCGTGAAAAAGGCAGGCCTGGAGCTAAAGGATATAGATTATGTTGAACTCAATGAGGCCTTTAGTGTAGTGGGTATTGTCAACACACAGCAAATGAACCTTGATCCATCTAAAGTTAATGTTCATGGAGGGGCTGTTTCCCTGGGACATCCATTAGGCTGCAGTGGTGCAAGGATCCTAGTTACGCTCATCAATGTTTTACAAAAGAGAGGCGGGAAAATAGGGGCAGCCGGCATTTGCAATGGCGGAGGCGGAGCCAGTGCGATGGTAATAGAAAGTATTTAAAAGAACTCAAAATAAGTATGATCAATAAAGTAGTAGCAAGTGCCGATGCAGCCATAGCCGGTATTGAAGATGGCGCTGTGCTTATGCTAGGCGGCTTTGGCTTGTGTGGCATACCAGAAAACTGCATTGCGGCATTATTACGCAAAGGCGTAAAGAATCTCACTTGTATTTCCAACAATGCAGGAGTGGATGATTACGGTATTGGCCTAATGCTTCAAAAGGGGCAGGTGAAGAAAATGATTGCTTCCTATGTTGGCGAGAACAAGGAGTTTGAACGGCAACTCTTGTCCGGAGAACTGGAGGTTGAGCTCCTTCCACAGGGTACACTAGCTGAACGAATCAGGGCAGGAGGGGCTGGCATTCCAGCTTTCTTTACTCCAGCAGGGGTGGGTACAGAAGTGGCGGAAGGAAAGGAAGTAAGAGCATTTCATGGAAAGGAGTACCTGATGGAAAGTTGGTTGAAAGCAGATTATGCCATCGTAAAGGCATGGAAGGGTGATACAGCTGGTAACCTGATCTTCAGGGGTACAGCCCGCAACTTCAGTCCTATGATGGCTACGGCTGCAAAGATTACTATAGCAGAAGTAGAAGAACTGGTGCCTGCGGGCACATTGGATCCCAATGAGATCCATACGCCCGGCATTTACGTCAAAAGGATCTTTCAGGGTAGTGGCTATGAAAAAAGAATTGAACAAAGAACGATCAGTAAAAATTAATTCATGTTAGACAAACACCAAATAGCAAAGAGAATTGCACGGGAATTGAAGGATGGCATGTATGTCAACTTGGGTATTGGCATACCCACCCTTGTGGCCAACTATATACCAGAGGGTATTGAAGTGGTGCTTCAGTCTGAGAATGGGTTGCTGGGTATTGGTCCTTTTCCCACTGAAGGAGCAGTGGATGCCGATCTGATCAATGCAGGCAAACAAACCGTAACCATGCTGCCGGGAGCTTCGCTGTTTAGTTCTGCTGATAGTTTTGCGATGATCCGGGGCGGTCATATTGACTTGACTATACTGGGCGCCATGGAAGTTTCGGAGGAAGGGGATATCGCGAATTGGAAGATCCCAGACAAGATGGTTAAGGGCATGGGAGGTGCCATGGACCTGGTGGCATCGGCTGAAAATATCATTGTTGCGATGCAACATGTGAACAAGGAAGGCAAATCCAAATTGCTTAAACGGTGTACGTTGCCTGTGACGGGTGTTCGTTGCGTAAAAAAAATAGTAACCGAAATGGCGGTGCTTGAGATAATTCCGGAAGGCGGTTTTAAACTATTGGAAAAAGCTCCGGGTGTTACAGTAGAAGAGATCAGGAGGTCTACAGAGGGAAAACTCATTTTTGAAGGTGAGGTGCCGGAAATGCAATTTTAAAGAGTCTTGGCAAACAATCGTTACGCCCGCTGTTTCTACAGGGGGCTTTTTTATTAAAATTGATTGAAACTGATAGTAAAAAGCTTTTTTCTGATAGCTAATTCAGTCGAAATTAGGCTGAACTTTAGTTTGAAATCAGCAATTAAATTTTACATTTTACTGAAACGCTTGCCATGATCGAAAGCCAAACGATTGCCCATCCAATTTCAACTGCCCGAAGGGCTGGTCTTCCTCAGGCCTTAGTTGTTATACTCATCAACATGCTGCCGATGATGGCAATCATTGCTCTAGTTCCCGTAGTGCCTGCTATAATGGAGTATTTCAAGGATGTCCCAAACATTAATACGCTTGCCCCATTGGTTTTGGCAGCGCCAGGGTTGTGTGTGGCCCTGCTCTCGCCTTTTGCAGGATATTTGGCTGATAAGCTGGGCAGGAGAAACTTACTTTTATTTATTACTTTTCTTTATGGTATTGGCGGAGTAATGCCCTTTTTTATCCATAGTTTTTCCCTGCTGTTTGCCAGCCGGCTTTTGCTGGGTATTGGTGAAGCTTTTATTCTGACGATTGGCAATACTTTGTGGGGCGATTATTTTGAACCAAAAGAACGGGCAAAATGGATCGTCATTCAAAGTGTAACAGGTACTTTTTTAGCTACTTTGCTTTTGTCGTTTAGTGGCTATTTGGCATCTTTTGGCTGGCAATACCCATTTCTGATCTATAGCATTTCTTTCATTACTTTAATAGCGACTTACCTATTTATTTTTGAACCCCACATTAAAAACAAAGATGTAAAGTTCGAAGTATTGTCACCTACACGGTGGCCAGTTAGCATCATCTTGACTTTGTGCATTACCACACTTATAACAAGTATTATTTACTTTGCTTATACACTTCATTTCTCTTTGGTTCTCGACGCAATAGGTATCAAGAATCAGGTGAAAATCGGGAACTACAGTGCCATTGCAAGTATTGGCGCACCAGTGGGTGCTTTGATGTATAAATTGGTTGCCAAAAGATCTATCCATTATCACCTGGCTCTAATGGGATTTTTCTATGCTGTCGGCTTAACAGGAATAGGCTTTGCTCAAAATGAAATTTTCGTTGTCATAGCTGCATTCATAACACAACTTGGAATCGGGCTGACCATCCCGGTTTTGGTTCCCTGGAGCTTGCAACTGCTTCCTGCTGAATTCAGGGGCAGAGGCATGGGATTCTGGACCACTGCCTTTTTTCTCGGCCAGTTTATTTCACCATTAGTTGTGTCCGGAGTCCGGAGTCTTTCAGGTAGCCTTTTAAATGCCTTTATGGTTCTTGGAATATTATGTTTGGTCATGGCTATTCTCAACTTGTTTTTTTCAACCAAAAGGAAACTTTGAATTAGTATCCTTTCGAAATTTTTATAAAGAATAAAAAATGGAAAGAAGAGAAGCCCTCAAAAACATTGCTACTCTAATAGGCGTAACGGCAGCTACCGCATTAGCCATGGAGCGGTTTAATTTTCTAGCCAGATGTACTAATAAGAGTGACAAAAATTACTTTTCAGAAAGTGAGCAAAAGATCGTTTCTGAAATCTCTGGCATGATCATACCTACCACATCTACTCCCGGTGCAATAGAAGCAGGTGTTCCTGCTTTTATTGAAATGATGCTTCAGGATTGCTATAGAAAACCAGAACAGGAAAGTTTTCAAAAAGGATTGGAAGACGTTGAGGCAAAAGCAAACGCCTTGGGTAATGATTTCATTTCATTGACTCCGGAACAGAAAAGAACTGTTCTCACACAAATTGAGAGTGAGGCCTTAGCCCAGTCGAGCAACCCTCCCAGCCAGGTGAAACCGCCTACAAACGATGAAACAAAAACGCTTACCAACAAACCACGACCTCCGGTACCTTCCTTCTGGCAACTCATGAAAGAGTTGACCTTATTGGGTTATTTCACATCGGAGATAGGTATGACGAAGGCGATGGTGTATGTGCCAGTACCAGGACGCATAGAAGCGATAAAAATCAAAAGTGACCAAAAGGCATATTCTGAATATACAGACAGACTCTGGTAAAACAGCGGATAAGTATAAAAAAATCTTCATTCGCATTATACATCTATTGTTTTAACGTCACAAGCTATTCAATAATAAATTTTTTAAGCATGAATTCTTTTGATGCTATTGTTATCGGTTCCGGGATTACAGGTGGTTGGGCAGCGAAGGAGCTGACTGAGAAAGGTTTGAATGTAGTAATGCTCGAAAGGGGCAGGGATATCAAACATGTATCCGGTTATGAAACGGCAAACACGCCTCCCTGGCAGTTCAAGCACCGGGCTAAAATGACGCTTGATGTCCAACAAGACTATGCGACTCTTGTGCGTATGGGTTATGGACAGGAATCCAACCGACACCTTTTTGAAAGTGACAAAGACCATCCCTATATTGAAAAGAAACCTTTTGATTGGTTGAAAGGATATCATACGGGAGGAAAGTCTTTAATGTGGGGGAGGCATAGCTATCGCTGGAATAAAGATGATTTTGAAGCCAATGGGAGGGAAGGTATTGGTGTGGATTGGCCTATCCGATACGAAGACCTTGCGCCCTGGTATTCTTATGTGGAAAGGTTTGTTGGTATCAGTGGCATGAAGGAGGGATTGGATGTGTTACCTGATGGAGAATTCTTAAAACCTTTTCCCATGTTTGCTCCAGAGTTATATCTCAGGGCACAAGTAAAGTCAAAATTCAAGAGAACAGTTACTATTGGCAGATCAGCCAATTTAACCGATCCACAACCCTGGCATTCTGAAACAGGACGTGCATCCTGCCAAAATCGTAACCTGTGTTTACGGGGGTGTCCTTTTGGAGGTTATTTCAGCACCCAATCAGCAACATTGCCTGCTGCTATGAAAACAAAAAGGTTGACTTTGGTGAACAATGCAATTGTGTCAGAAATTATTTTCGATGAAAAGAAAAACAGGGCGACTGGTGTTCGGGTGATTGATGCAGAAACCAACAAGGTGACCGAGTATTATGCTAAAATCATCTTTGTGAATGCGGGTACCATTCCTACAGCTTCGGTATTGTTACGTTCAAAGTCCAGTCGTTTCCCCAATGGCCTGGGAAATGACAGTGACCAGGTAGGCAGAAATCTGATGGACCATAATGGCGGTCCTTTAGTAACAGCAAAAATTGATGGTTTTGAAGACGACTACTATTATGGCCGTCGTCCCACAACATTGTATGTTCCCCGCTATAGAAATTGGGGCAGTGATAAGCAACCCTATTTGCGTGGATTTGGTTATCAGGGGGCAGCAAGCCGCACTACGTGGACCAGAGGCTTGCATGAAAAAGGGTTTGGAGCCGAATTCAAAGATGAATTAACCAAGCCAGGTCCATGGAGCATATTTTTTGTTGGTATTGGTGAAATGCTACCCAATCCAAATAACCGAATGTATCTTGACAGTGACAAGAAAGATAAATGGGGATTGCCCTTGGTGGTTTTTGATGTAGAATTTGGAGAAAATGAAAAAATGATGCGCCAACCGATGGGGGATGACATGGTGGAAATGCTTACGGCTGCAGGTTTTAAAGACGTTAGAGCGATGAGCATTCCGATGAATCCCGGATTTGGTATCCATGAAATGGGTACTGCACGAATGGGTAAGGACCCAAAGACTTCTGTTTTGAATCAATACAATCAAATCCATGCCTGTAAAAATGTATTTGTTACTGATGGTGCAGCTATGGCTTCTTCATCTTGTGTCAATCCATCGTTGACCTATATGGCGCTAACAGCCAGGGCTGCTGATTTTGCAGTTGGTGAATTAAAAAAACAGAATTTATGACATTTCAAAAAAACGCCATACCAACATTTGACCCTTTAAAGTTGAAAATAAAGTTATTGAGTACGGGGGGAGATCGTTTTCAGTCTTTCTTTACGCCTGCTTCTGATGTATTCCATATCAATCGTATAGAAGATTATGTCCGTTTTATCAAGGTCCCTACAGAGACAGATGTACATCCCTTCCGACTTACTCTTTTCAATTTTATTTTTCAAACAAAAGGCCACAGCTTACGCACTAAAGGTTTGAACACTTATGAATTTGGGGAAAACACTTTTTTCTTTGTACCGGCCTATGAAATCACCACTCATTTGTCTGGTAGTCAGGATGCAGAAGGATATTACTGTCATTTTAATATAGACCTTTTGACGTCTGACTACAGAATCAAAGACCTGTTGGCGGACTTTCCCTTTTTAAACTTTAACTGTTTTCCTCTTATAACCATAACCGATGAGGTAAAAGATCTGATCATGCCGCTGCTTCAACGGCTTGAAATGGAATACAAGGCAGGAGAAAAATGCAGGTTTGACATCTTAAGAACTTACCTGATTACTTTGTTTACTGAATTGAAACCGTTTGTTCAATCTGTTTCTTCCTTATCGAATAACTCCGCTTACCAAATTACCGAAAAATATAAAAAGGCTCTTGCGCAGTATATTTATGAGAAACAAAATATTTCTGGTTATGCCGAAATGCTTGGAGTGACTCCTAATCATCTAAACAAATGTGTAAAAAGCGTAACTGGAAAATCGGCACATGATCTATTGAACGAAATGCTTTTGTTGGAAACGAAGGTATTGTTAACGCAAACCAGCCTTAGTGTCTCTGAAATTGCTTACCGGATGGGTGGCAATGAACTCAGCAATTTTGTACGATTCTTTAAATCAAAAACTGGAATGAAACCAGGAGAATATCGTAAAATGGTCAATCCAGAATTGTGAATTCTTCAACTGATTCAAAGTGTTAAAGCCAGTGGGATAACTAATTCAAGGAGGAAAATTATCTATAATAAGCGCCATTCAATACGCAATATAAAAACTCATTCTTCTTCTGAAAATAGTTTCTAATAATAGAAATCAACTCTCCTTATAATTAATTCATAGATCTATCGCTATTGTCTAAAATTGATTGAAAATGATAGAAAACAGTTGCATTTCGATAGTGCTTATCCTGTTTTTATAAGGCAACTTTGATAGACAACGATTCAAAAAAATCATTTTTCGAAACGAAAACTTGCAATATGAAAAAGTGCAAATTACTCCTGGTCATTGTAATGACTTTCTTCTTTTCAATGTCAACACTTGCCCAAATGAAAATAAGTGGTAAAGTAACCGAAGCTGCAACTGGGAAACCTTTGAGTGGAACTACAGTAACTATCAAGGGGACGACACGAGGTACATCCACAAATACAGATGGAGATTATGCCATTGAAGTTTCTTCCATGGAGGCCGTATTGGTGTTTTCCTATACCGGCTATGGAACACTGGAACGTAAAGTGGGTACGAATACTGTATTGAATATTGCGTTGATCGAAACTGCTGCTTCCTTACAAGATGTAGTTGTAACAGGTGTCTTTGATTCAAGGAGAAAACTGGAAGCATCGGTTTCTATTTCTACTTTGAACGCCCAACAAATAGAAAGGCAGGCACCCAACAGTGGTGCTGATCTGTTGAGAAAAGTTCCCGGCGTATTTGTGAATTCAGCAAAAGGTGAAGTAAGAACCGACGTGTATACCCGGGGTTTGGCCAATAGACCGAGCTATAATGATGATGTGTCCGGCTTGTACTATGTATCGTTGCAGGAAGATGGATTGCCGCTTTCAAATGTTTACATAAACTCATACACTCATGATTTATTTTTGCGGGCAGATGCAACCCTAAACAGGCTCGAAGCTGTTCGAGGTGGTACTGCTTCCATTGCAGGGGCCAATGCCCCGGGAGGTATCTTCAACTATCTTTCAAAAACCGGTGGAAGTAAATTTTCAGGAGTGGTCAAAGAAAAGCTTGGACTGGAAGGCGATGGCCGGAACTTTTATCACCGCACAGACCTTAATGTGGGTGGCCCCATCAGTAAAAATGGCTGGTACTACAATATTGGTGGTTTTTACCGCCATGCCAAAGGTGCTCGTGATGTGGGTTACCCTTTGAATTATGGCGGCCAGGTGAAAGCCAATATTCAAAAGAAATATGCAGGTGGTTCTGTTACTTTCTATGCAAAATATCTGAACGACCACAATGGTACGTTTCTAAATTTAATTGGGAGAAACTTTGATCATCCTGAATTGGCACCAGGAATAAAGAAAACAGATGCATTTATTCTTCCTGCTGAAGCCAGCGTATCATCAAAATTAGGTGATGGTGTTCCGATTAGCTTTGATCCAAAGGATTTAAACCATTCAAGGGAGTTTGCTATTGGTGCGGATTGGAAACATACATTCGGCCATGGTTTTACACTTCAAAATAATGCGAAGTTCTCTGCCAAGCGCCTGACCTTAAACATCACCCAGGCTACCAGTCCTACACTTTTGACTGATCTGATACCGAATGCAGTTGCCGGCACAATTGGTATGGGAACCATTACCTATAAAGACAATATTACCAAGCAGCCCCTGGCGGTTGTTCAAGCATCCGTATCGCAGACAGGGCCTCCGTCATGGACAGTTGTATCCAATAACATGCCCAGTCAGGATATACTTAAAAATGGTATGTTGTACCAGGCTGCTGTTCATGGAGAGCCAAAGATAAACGAGTTTTTAGACCAGTTAGTGCTTACTAAAAAGGCAAAAAATATTTCTTATAACCTCGGGGCGTTTATAGGTCTGTCCAATTTGCCAAGATACTCTGGTGGTATTGTAGGAACTGCATTTACAACCTTAGAAAACCGTCCCCGGATGATGGATATTACCTATCAGAATGCTTTCCTGGGAGGGGCTACACAGCAGATTACCAGTCCGGAAGGTTATTTTAAAACGGGCGGTGTATTTGGTTACAATGATTTCGAATACAAGAAAACGAACTTAGCTCCTTTCCTGGCCTTCAATTGGCAAATTACGCCTAAACTCAATTTCGACCTGGGTGTTCGATATGAGCATACCATTTCAGAAGGCACAAATTACATCCGTGTTCCCAATAATGGTAGCGATGGCGGCCTGGATGGTAATCCGCTGACCACTTACGATAATAACTATTATAAGAATCCATTGGCTATTCCTTATAAGTTCACCACCAATACCTGGTCTTATTCAGGTGCGTTTAATTATTTGCTGGCCGATAACCAATCTATTTATGTGCGTTATTCCGAGGGAAGAAAAGCACCGGAGGCCAACCTCTTCCAGTCAATTGATGCACCGGAAAAAGTAGCATTAACAAATCCTGCTGTTCAAAATGTAACCCAGGTAGAGCTTGGCTATAAATACAAGTCTTCTAAAATTGACCTGGCAATTACTCCTTACTATAGTTTGTTGAGCAACATCTTTACAGGATTCACATCATTGGATTCTGCCGGGAAATTATACAGCCTAACTCCTTACTATAACAAACTGAGATCTATTGGTGTGGAAGCAGAAGCTACCATTTATTTATCTAATCATTTTAATACAAGGGTTGCAGCGACTTTCCAAAACGCTACTTTCCCACAGTATAAAATTTCAACATCTGGCGCTACCTCTTCAAAATCAGATGACTCAACCCTTGATTATTCAGGCAATCAGGCTGATCTCTCCCCAGATGTCATTTTGAATATAACACCAACTTACAGTACAGAAAAGTTCTATGCATTTCTTTCCTATCAATATACAGGGAAGCGCTGGGCAAACGTGCCAAACGCATTCCAACTGCCGTCTTTTTCTCTATTTGATTTAGGCATTGGCTATAATGTTACCAAAAGGTTGTCTTTAAATGCGAATATCAATAACCTCTTTAATTCATTTGGTGTGATGACCTGGGGAGCACCTGGTGGTTTCCCGGCTGTTTACAATTTATCTGAGTTTACCAAGGAAAAAGTAGAAGCAAATAAAGATGCTTTATTTCCAATCGGTGGCACGCAACCAAGGGCTTATTTCCTGACAGCTACTTATAAGTTTTGATTTCCTAAGAACTGCTTTTCGTAACTCTATTGTTGCGGGAAGTAGTTCTTAAAATAATGCTTAAAAACACAACCACAATGCTTGCAAATCAAAAAAGAAAACGAGTAGCCATTATAGGAGCGGGTCCCGGAGGCTTGTCAGCAGGACTGGCCTTGCATCAAGCTGGATTTGATGTCACCATCTTTGAAAGACATCCTGAGATCAGGCCATTGGGAGGTGCTATCATTATGAATGCTATCGGCATCAATATTTTGCGGAGTTACGGTATAACCATTGACGATACTTTTTCTGGTGTCAATAAGGTTATTTTTCGCAGCCATAAAGGAAAACAACGTGTGTTTTTCAGAATGGAAGAGCAATACCTGGAGCAAGCCCATGTAAATGGATGGCAGTCAGGGATGATGCGTTCTGAATTATACGAAAAAATGTTGGCAGTTATTCCGGAAGGCATGATCGTTACCGCACACAAATTGCTGCGTTACGAAGAAACAGAAGATAAAATCACTGCTTTTTTTGACAATGGTAAGCAATACGATTTTGATCTGATTATCGGGGCCGATGGGGTCAACTCCAATGTTCGCCAACAGTTGTGGGATTCTTCTGAATTAAAGCACCTGGGCATAGCCGTTTGGTTGGGCTGGGCTGAGGTTGGAGGTATAGCTCGTGATGAAATCGTTCTGCGGCACAGTGAACTGTATCAGTTTGGTTATGCTCCACTCATCTACAAGGGTAAAGAATGTTTTGAATGGTGGTTTGTAGAAGCTTGTACAGAACATCAACCGGAGCCGCCGAATCCTCATGTCTATCTCAAAGAAAAGCTGAAAGATTTTGAAGAACCGGTACAGACCATCCTGAATGCAAGTGAGGAAAGTCATACGTTCCGCTGGGTCATTAAATACCGGGAACCATTGGAAAAGTGGTCAAAAGGACGGGCAACCTTACTGGGTGATGCTGCACATCCTACCTCGCCTTATGCTGCCTATGGGGCCGGCATGGCTATAGAAGATGGCTTCTTTTTAGGCAAATATCTAAAAGGCAAGAATCTCTCCGATATCGGTTCTATACAGGAAGGCCTGAACCAATATGATAAAGAGCGGGTAAAATATTGCAATGACACGACTTCTTTTGCCCGAAAGATCGGTAGAGTGTTCCACAATGCACCAAAGCCCTTCAGAATGATCAGGGATTTTGCTTTGAACAATACCAAGTTTATGGAGCAACAGATTGCGAAGAGTTATTTAAGTGAAGCGCAGAATTTGTTGCAAAGGATTGTGCAAGAGTAAACCAAAATAGAATAAAAAAGAAATCACATTATGCCAACAAAATTTTTAAAACTCGGATTTGACGACAGAGTTCTGTGTGAAAGAAGTTTTCGTAATATTTATCTCAATGGAAACCGGGTTGGTTTTAACCTAGGAGTAAATTTAAATTATTACAGAGGATTGCATGTTTCTTGCATAGAAAGGCTTGAAGTAAAAGTGAATGGGGAAACCATCCCAGAGTACCTGATCTTATTCTGTATCAACGGTAAAAAGTTTTCAGTCTCTCAGTTAAAAGATCTCTTTGCTGAATTCTGGAGTATAAAGAATACCGCCCATCTCGAAATTTACAATTACGGCTTACCGGAAGGCAAACATGATATCGCATTAACCTTAGAGCTACGGATTCCATACATGAAGTTTGCTCCTAGAACGTATGGAGCCGTGGACAGTTCTGCACATAAAAAAATGACTATTCTAAATTAACCTGAAAGATAATTATGCAACACGATATAGATTTCGGTGTATCACTATATGGATTCACACAACAATGGTGCGAAAATAAGGACTATGGTTTCGATGATATGTTCAAAGAATTGAACAGATTGGGCATCAAAAAATTTGAAATTGTAGGCAGTCAAATGTTCAACAATTATCCCAATCCAACTGAAGAAGAGATCAACCATTTACTTGCACTATGCAAAAAGTATGATGTAGAACCATTTAGTTATGGAGGAGGTATAGACGCAGGAAAATATTCAGACCACGACATGACGGATCAGGAAATCATCGCGGAAGTAACATTTGAGCTCATGACCGCCTACAAATTGGGCTGCAAATATATACGTGGCTTTGGTATTCCAACGCATTTGGTGAAGGAGGTTGCCCGTTTTGCTGAATTCTACAACATAAAAATAGCTATTGAGGTGCATGCACCCTCTCGTCCCAGTGACCCAAAAGTTCAGGAATTGATTCAACAAATAAAAGAATCTGGGTCTTCGTTTATTGGATTGGTTCCTGATTTCGGATGTTTTGTTGAACGACCAAATCCTTTCGTGCTGCAACGATACATCGGGTTGGGAGCAAATGAAGCAATCCTGAATTTCATTGTGGAAAACAGACACAATGGATATACTGAAGAAAGTATATGGCAAAAAGTACAGGAAATGGGTGGTGGTCAAACTGAAAAATTAGCTATCAGCGAGCTATTTGGTTATTTGAGTTTTGCTCCAGCTGACCTGGAAGGGTTTAAGTCATTGTTACCATGGTGCTTATACTTCCATGGAAAGTTTTATCACATAGATGAAAATGGTGTAGAGACAACGATTCCATATCAGCAGTTACTCAAACTGATTGTGGAGTCTGGTTTTAAGGGTGTGATTATGACGGAATATGAAGGGCATTGCTTTTATTTAAACGACGCACCAGAGCAAATTAAACGGCATTTACAAATGGAAAGAAATATTTTAAGTCAACTAGAGGTGAAAAGAATTTCAACGGTTTAAACAAATGTGAAATAAAGCTACAGATGGATAAAGAAATATTTTCTTTTCTTGGTCTATAGCATTGTGACCTAGCCACTTTTTAATAATAGAATGTTTAGTTTATAAGCAAATAAATATGTTTCGTAGAATTTTAATAGGCATATTACTTTTTATATCTATTCAGGGCTTTGCACAAAAAGAAGACAGGATGAATCATTTTATAAATGGCTTAATGAGTAAAATGACTCTGGATGAAAAAGTTGGCCAGTTGAATTTGATAGCACCGGGTGGAGAGATTCAAACAGGTGAAGCAGGAAGTAGTAATGTAGAAGCAAAAATCAAAGAAGGCAAAGTAGGAGCATTGTTTGCAGTGACTGGCGTTGAGAGAATCAGGCATTTTCAGGAGATGGCAGTGAAAGAAAGCCGTTCCATTCATTTTACGATCACGGAAGAAGAATTAAAATTCTTTAATAGCAATTTACAATGGATTGCCGAGCACGGAGATTTTAAGGTTTTTATCGGTACAGATTCTGAAAATGTGAAGGAAGCCAAATTTTCCTTTTCAATAGCTGCTTAGAAACGTTTGCTAAAAAATAATGAATAGATATGCCTAAACTATTTTTCTATTGTGTCTATTTTGCTTTTGCCATCAGTGCTACAAACGCACAACAAAAAGTTATTCACTTATACAATGACAACGCTCCCGGTTCGGAAACCTGGACCTGGCAGGAGCAGGAAAACACTAAGAACCCATTCAACGCAAGAGTGATTTACAATGTGACACAACCCACACTCACTGCTTATCTACCGCCTGCTGCAATGGCCAATGGAACGGCTGTTATCGTTGCCCCGGGCGGTGGTTGGCATACACTGTCCATCGAACCCGAAGGCATTGATGTAGCAAAGTGGCTGAACACAAAAGGCGTAGCTGCTTTTGTGCTTAAATACCGCTTGGTGCACATGGATACCGATGATCCTATTGGCACTGTAATGGAAAAGATGAAGGACCGAAAGAAATTTGATGAATCGAAAGACAGTATGGTGAAAATGTCCATTGCCGATGGGTTAAAAGCAATTGAATATGTACGCACCCATGCTGCTGAATACAACATCAATCCAAAGCGTGTCGGTATTATGGGTTTTTCTGCCGGTGGCACCCTCACCATAGGCACTGTCTTTACTGCTACTGTTGCCGCTACCCGGCCTGATTTTGCTGCACCGATTTATCCCAACATGAGTTACCTAAAGAACCATACTATCCCAACTGATGCGCCACCGCTATTTATTTGTGCTGCATCAGACGATCAGGTGGGCCTTGCATCTCACAGCAGCAATTTGTATAATGAATGGATCAGTGCAAATAAAGTGGCAGAATTGCACATGTATGAGAAAGGTGGTCATGGTTTTGGCATACGTAAATTGGATATTCCCACCGATACATGGATTGAACGCTTTGGCGACTGGCTGGATTTACATGGATGGTTATGGCCGGAAAATCCAACAGGATTTATGGCGCAGCTTTCCCAAAAGCAAGTAAAGCAAATGCGAAAAGATGAGGAAGAGCGATTGCGCACTGATTGGGCTTACCTGAAGCGCTATGAAGAAGAAAACAAAATGTTGTCACCTTCTAAGCCCGGTGAAAATCGAGTGGTATTTATTGGCAGTTCAAGGGTGGAGAACTGGCGCAAGTATGACAGCGCCTTTTTCATTGCCAATCACTATATCAATCGTGGTGTCAGCGGACAGACCTCTTCCCAAATGCTGCTTCGTTTCCGGCAGGATGTAATTGATCTAAAGCCATCTGCCGTAGTATTCCTTGGTGGTTCCAATGATATTGCACAAAACACAGGTCCGACAACACTGGATAAGATTGCTGGCAATATTGCATCCATGGCAGAACTGGCAAAAGCAAACGGTATTAAAGTGGTACTATGTTCCGAGCTTCCGGTTTATGATTATCCCTGGCGCCCAGGCCTCGAACCTGCTGAAAAAATCATAGCCTTGAATAAGCTGATAAAAGCCTATGCAGTGAAAGACAATATTACTTACATTGATTTGTATTCTTTGTTGGTAGATAAGCGAAAGGGAATGAAAAAGGAATTGACAACTGATGGCGTGCATCCCAACCTGGCAGGATATAAAATCATGGAGCCATTTGTTCAAAAAGCAATCGAAAAAGCAATACATCAAAACTTCAATAAGATAATATTTTAAATAACTTTTGTAGCAGAAAATTCGAAGTAAACAGTTACTTGTAAACAATTTACTCAAATGAATAAGTTTATTATCCCCTTACTTTTTATATGCAATATTTTATTTGGACAGAATAATTCTATTCCGTACCTGCAAAAAAACGGAAATACAACTCAGCTTATCGTAAATGACAAACCTTTTTTGATATTAGGAGGAGAGGTACATAACTCTTCTACTTCAAGTGCAGATTATATGCGCCCTATCTGGGAGCAATTAAAAAAGAAAAATCTGAATACAGTTCTTGCTCCTGTTTACTGGGAGCTGATAGAGCCTGTGGAAGGAGATTTTGATTTCAGTTTGGTGGACAGTATGATCACCGGTGTACGGCGGCAGCATATGAAACTGGTCATATTATGGTTTGGCACCTGGAAAAACGGTTATTCAACCTATGTGCCAGGCTGGGTAAAACATAATGTTGATAAATACCCGCTAGCTAAAGATAAAAACGGCAAAACATTACAACATTTGTCTGCCTTTGGTGAAGAAACCATGAAAGCTGATGCCCGTGCTTTTAAAGCATTGATGAAACATATCAGGGAGTATGATGAAAAAGAACAAACGGTTATCATGGCGCAAATTGAAAATGAAGTTGGATTGTTTTACACAGCCCGTGATTATACCGGTGACAAGTTGTATAGATCGCAGGTTCCATCCGATTTGATCAGCTATCTGAAGAAAAATAAAATTCAACCAGAAATTGAAAAGGTCTGGAAAGCCAATGGCAGTAAAACAAGCGGCAGTTGGGAAGAGGTGTTTGGGAAAAGTGATACCAGTATTGCAGACTGGATGACCCTGGCCTATCTCACCGACGAATTGTTTACGGTATATCATTATGCCCGGTATATAGAAACGGTTACAGCAGCAGGAAAATCAGCATATCCGATACCGATGTATGTGAATGCATGGATAAAACAACCACGTTTAAGTTATCCCGGAAAGTATCCGAGTGGCGGCCCCATTCCGCACACGTTGGATGTATGGCGGGTTGCAGCGCCTTCCATTGATATGATCGCGCCGGATATTTATATTCCTGATGCAATACCGGTTATTGAAACTTATAGGCGACCCGGTAATCCTGTTTTTGTTCCCGAAATCCGACACGATCGACGTACAGCTTTTGAAGCCATGTATGCTTTTGGCCATCAGGATATTTTAGGGATTTCTCCTTTTGGTATTGAAGATATGACACCGGACGAAGCTCCCATAAGGCCTGCTTATGTTGCTTTATCAAAAGTGAAAGATGCGATATTGAAATACCGCGGTACTGGAAAAATGATTGGATTATTATTAGATAGCCTTAGTCCGTCCTGGCAGTTTGACCTGGGAGGTTATAAAATAAAAGCCGATGTCGGCAGATCAGTAGTAGATTTTTCTTTGATTTTTGCAGGAGTAGCCTCTAAAGAGCCAAAACCTGATTTAGCAGGAGGAATGATCATCAATATTGGGCCAGATGAATTTATTCTTGTTGGTAAAGAATTTCATATTTCTCTTAAACAATCCGTGACAAACCCTGCATTGCCATTGCTGGATGTAGAATTGATCGAAGAAGGTTCTTTCATCAATGGCGAATGGAAGGCAACACGGAGGCTGAATGGCGACGAATCCTTTAGCAGTATGGGTGGTGACGCAGGTTTTGGTTTTAAAAATGATCCAACCATAGCAACAGTTGTTTTCCCGCCTTCTGAAGAATTCAGTGTTTTGCGGTTTAAAATTTTAAAGTACAAATAGATTTCATAACAAGGAAGACAATGGATTTGGATTTTACGTATCAATAAATGATTGATCAATAATTGAAAATCTTTCCTGGAAATAACAACATCCAATTAGTTTATAATCATTGGAAAAGACTGAGCGTTGAAAGCGAAATACGGGAAATGCAGTTCTAAAGAATCTTGGCTAACAATTGTTACGCCCGCTGTTTCTACAAGGGGCTTTCATATGCTGGTGGAGTTTTCTTTCAAACAAACGTCCTGATTTTGCATAGTATTGTCCTGATTTTGTCTAACAAAACACTTTTGTTTCAAGTTATTTTTACAGTAGTGTGTACAAGGTATTCATTTCTGAAACATATTTTACTCCCGTATTCTGTATGAAGTGCATTAGGTGTACACGGGTACATTGTAATGTAAGCACTTAAACAATTCAGATTTTCCATTAACCATTAAAAGCATCCATATGATCAAGGAAAAATCATTGACATCATCCCTTTTGTCACCAACTCCTACCGCTCACAAAGAGCTTTTACAATGGATCAATGAAGTAGCTGCATGGTGTTTACCCGATGCTGTTCATTGGTGTAATGGGAGTAAGCAGGAATACGAAGAGCTCTGTGCACAATTGGTAGAAAAAGGAACTTTTATTCCCCTGAATAAAGAAAAATGGCCCAACAGTTTTGCCTGTTTTTCCGATCCCAGCGATGTGGCCCGGGTTGAAGACAGAACCTTTATTTGCAGTCGAAGAAAGGAAGATGCTGGTCCAACAAATAACTGGATGGAACCTTTAGAAATGAAGCAAATACTCAGTGGTTTGCTCAAAGGAAGTATGAAGGGGAGAACTATGTATGTGATTCCATTTTGTATGGGTCCTTTGGGATCACCTTTATCTAAAATTGGTGTGGAGATCACAGACAGTGAATACGTTGTGGTCAATATGCACATCATGACAAGGGTAGGAGATAAAGTGTTGCAACAGTTGGGTTCTCATGGGGAATTCATTAAATGTCTACACTCTTCTGGTGCGCCGTTAGAAGATGGCCAGAAGAATACCAGCTGGCCCTGTAATCCAACCACTAAATATATTGTTCATTACCCTGAAGAAAGGAGTATTGTTTCCTATGGCAGTGGTTATGGCGGCAATGCATTGTTGGGCAAGAAATGCTTTGCCCTTCGTATTGCTTCGGTTATGGCCAAAGAACAGCATTGGCTGGCAGAACATATGCTGATCCTGGGCGCCGAGAATCCTGAAGGTGAGAAAACCTATGTGGCTGCTGCCTTTCCTTCGGCCTGTGGTAAAACAAACTTTGCTATGCTGATTCCACCCAAGGAGATGGAAGGCTGGAAAGTGACGACAGTAGGTGATGATATTGCCTGGATCAAACCAGGTAAAGATGGGCATCTATATGCTATTAATCCCGAATATGGGTATTTTGGGGTTGCTCCAGGTACTAATGAAAAAACGAATCCCAATGCCATGGCGGCCATGCGAGGCAATAGCATCTTCACCAATGTGGGGGTTACGCCTGATGGTGATATTTGGTGGGAAGGGCTCAATGATGCGCCACCGACAGATATTCTCAACTGGCAAGGGAATAAACATGATTATAACAGTGGTCAACCTGTGGCCCATCCTAATTCAAGGTTTACGGCTCCGGCATCCCAATGTCCCTCTATTGACCCTGAATGGGAAAACCCAGAAGGAGTACGTATTGGTGCCTTTATCTTCGGTGGAAGAAGAGGCAGTACCATCCCCTTAGTGTACCAGGCCTTTAGCTGGAATTTCGGTGTTTACCTGGCATCTACCATGGGATCTGAAACTACAGCAGCAGCCTTTGGGGAGCAGGGAAAAGTAAGAAGAGATCCATTTGCCATGCTGCCGTTTTGTGGTTACCATATGGCAGATTATTTCAATCACTGGCTGCAGATGGGCCGCGGTCTGCCCAATCCACCCCGCATTTTTGGTGTCAACTGGTTCAGAAAAGATAAAGATGGGAATTTTCTCTGGCCAGGCTTTAAAGAGAATATGCGCGTGTTAAGGTGGATTGTTGAAAGAGTGCATGGAACCGCTTCGGCTTTGGAAAGTCCCATTGGTTGGATGCCGCGCTACCGCGATTTAGATTGGAGGGGTTCTGATTATACCAAGGCACAATTCAGGGAAATCATGGCGGTTGACAGGGAAGCCTGGAAGGCAGAGTTAATGAGTCATGAAGAACTTTTTGCCCGCATGTATGATCTATTGCCCAAGGAGTATATTTTCATGAGGGAGTTGTTGCTATCCTCCTTATGGCGTTCACCGGAGCATTGGGGCTTACAACCAGAGCGGGTGTAAAACAGATAGGTTATTGTTTCCGGAATTCTTTGGGTGCACACCCGGCCAGTTTGCTGAAAAAGCGTGAAAAATATGCAGGGTCCTCAAAGTTGAGGCGGTAAGCGATCTCTGAAATACTGTAATCTGTATACAGCAGGTATTTTTTGGCTTCTAAAAACAGAAAGTCGTGCACTACCTGCAATGTCGACTTTCCAACAGTAGCCTGGCATATCCTGTTGAGGTGCACTGGGGTGATGTGCAATTCACGTGCGTATTGTATGATTGTTTTCCGGGGTGTGTAAGATTGCTTCATACTGCGCTGGAAACTCCTGAAATACTGCGCGTTACGATTATCAGTTGTAATTGTTCTTTCTGAATTTTCAATAGAAAGCCGGTAAATGTTACTCAGCATCAGGCTCAAATAACCTTGCAGTACAAGACCTTTCTCGGGCATATCGTCCTTTAATTCTTCGTACAGACCATAGATCAATTGGCGAACCAAATGAAACAGTTTATGGTCTTTCAAGTCGGTCAGCACTTTAGTTGTTCCCAGTTCGATTAAAACATTATGCGAGCTTTTAAATAGCGTTTCAAGAAAAGAAGAAGAGAGTGTGAGGACCATGCCTATTACATCTTTACTAACTTCCAGTCCATGTAATATGTTTTCAGGAATGGTGATGATGGAACCTGAACTAACATGATATCTGCCTTCTTCAAAAGTATAGGAAACCTTACCTGATTCAATGAGAAACATTTGGAACAAATGGGTGTGCAAGTGCGGTTGGATGGTCCAATTGTGTTTTTCGCTCCGGTATTGCATGGTCTCGCAGTGCAAAAAATCAGGCAAAAGAAAATCCTTTTCGCCATAAAGGCCATAACTGAGCGGTTTGTTTTTTGAATATGGCATTGGTCATTGTATTGGTTGTTAAAGTCGGGATATTTCTATGAAATGTTTGTTTTGTCCAAGTAATTGGCCCATATGTACAAAGGTAAAGGAAGATGGCAATGCTATTTTTACAATGAATATTGAAACAGCTCATTCTAATCATGCATTGGAATGAGCAAGTAAAAACCTAACGATAATTTGCCATTTTATGACCACGAAAACCCAGGTTGCTATCATTGGTGCAGGGCCGGCCGGACTGACACTTTCTCTTCTTTTAAACAGATCCGGCATTGATTGTATTGTGCTGGAAAACCGCAGCAGGGCATATGTAGAAGCCAGAGTACGCGCAGGATTGCTCGAACAAAACACTGTTGATCTATACAATGAATTAGGTGTTGCAGACCGCTTAAACAAAGAAGGTTTGCTGCACCATGGTGTTTATTTAAGTTTTAACGGACAGCGAAAACGAATTCCATTCAATGAGCTTACCGGTGGACGTACCATCACCATTTACGGACAACAGGAAGTGGTGAAGGATCTTATAAAGGCAAATATTGAGCGAGGTACTCCTATACAATTTGAAGCAGCTGCAACCTGCATTGAAGGTAGTGATACAAAGCATCCTAAAGTCCATTACCAGCAAGATGGTGAACAGCATATACTGGAATGTGATTTTGTAGCAGGCTGTGACGGTTATCATGGCATTGGGCGAAAAAGCCTTCCTACAAATTCTTACAATGAATTTGTAAAAGAATATCCCTTCAGCTGGCTGGGCATTCTGGCTCATGCAGCACCATCAACCGATGAATTGATCTATGCTTATCATGAGCGTGGATTTGCGCTACATAGTTTGCGCTCTCCGAAAGTGAGTCGCTTGTATTTACAAGTTGATAATGCTGATAAAGTAGAGAACTGGACAGACGACCAGATCTGGGATGAATTGCAAGTGCGGTTATCCAATGGAAATGGTTTCCAGTTAAACCGAGGCGAAATCTTCGAAAAAGCGATTACCCCCATGCGCAGCTTTATGATTGACAATATGCAGTTTGGCAGGTTATTCCTTGCAGGTGATGCTGCACATATTGTACCACCTACAGGAGGCAAAGGATTAAACCTGGCTGTAGCCGATGTGAAGTGGATGGCGGCAGCATTGGAAGACTGGTATCGTACTGGTAAGGAGCAATTGCTTCAATCTTATTCTTCCAATTGTCTCAGAAGAATTTGGAGAGCTCAAGACTTTTCCAATTTCATGACCTACCTCTTTCATAAACAGGCAGCGCAAGGCTCATTTGAATATCATTTACAGAAATCCCGCTTTGATTACATTGGTCAGTCTAATGCGCAGGCCACAACCATTGCGGAAAATTATGTTGGGCTTAAAGAAATATAGACATGCAGTTTATCAACATTAATGGCAAGGCCATTCACTATAAATATCTAAAAGGAAATGGTGAACGGACTTTTCTGTTTGTCAATTCGCTTGGTACTGATTTTCGTATATGGGATAGGGTTGTTGAATTGATCAGGAGTGAAGGCTCTGTTCTTTGTTTTGATAAACCAGGACATGGGCTTTCTGAAGAAGTGGATGGGCCTATTCGCATCAGCGATTATGTACAGTTGATCATTTCCCTATTAGACATGCTACAGATAGAAAAGTGCGTTTATGTTGGCTTATCTATAGGCGGTTTGATCGGACAACATATGGCATTAAAACATTCTGAAAGAATTGAACATTTGATCCTGAGTAACAGTGCTCCTAAAGCAGATGCTGCGGAATACTGGAAAACAAGGATCAATGCCATCAGGCAGGGAGGTATGGCCTCCCTATCTGATAAAATCCTGGAACGTTGGTTGTCTGAAGATTTCAGGAACAATCAGAAAATAGAAACAGCAGGCCTCAAACGTATGTTAGAAAGCTGTTCTACATTGGGATATATCCATGCATGCGAAGCAATAAGGGATGAAGACCTGAGCAATGAGATTCATGCTATAGCTATACCTACGCTTTGTATTGCGGGAAGTGAGGACAACGCAACACCGCAGGAAAGAGTTGAAGCTACTGCAGCAAAGATCCCAAACGCCAAAATGGTGGTCATAAATGGGGTAGGGCATCTGCCCTGTGTGGAAACACCGCAAGAGTTTGTACAAATACTTTTGGATTTTTTGGCTTCTTCCAACGGTTCTCTAAATGAAAGAGGAATGAAAACCCGTCGAGCAGTGCTGGGCAATGCTCATGTGGACAGGGCTGAGGCCCATAAAACCAGCTTTGACCAGGATTTCCAGGAATATATCACTAACAATGCCTGGGGGGCAGTTTGGGCCAGGCCGGGACTCACCAAAAGGGAGAGGAGTTTACTCACGATTGCTTTACTGACTGCCATGCGTTATGAAGATGAACTGGCAATGCACATCAGGGCTACACAAAATACTGGCGCATCAGAAGAGGATGTGAAAGAGGTATTGCTGCATACAGCGGTTTATGCTGGTGTGCCGGCTACAAATGGTGCCATTAAAATCGCCAAAGAAATTTTTAATCAAAAAAATGCTTCTCATGGAAAATAGTCAACTCATTGAAGTGGAACCAATTAATTTCAATGTGCAACCTCCTCACTTGTATTCCGAGTACAAATCAACCATTTTGCGCAGTCCCACAAAACCCCTGATACCTGTTAAAGAGCAGTTGAAAGATTTGAGTCTGCCTGCTTTTGGCGACTCTGCTATAGGAAAATGGGATCACGATTTAACTAAAAATGCCCGTAAAAATGGCGAGCCCATTGGTGAACGCATCAAAGTATCAGGAAAGGTGATGGATGAATACGGCCGACCGCTTCGTAATGTACTGGTTGAAATCTGGCAAGCCAATGCAGCTGGTCGATATATCCACAAAGCTGAAATTCACGATGCTCCTCTGGATCCCAACTTTTTGGGTGCCGGGCGTATGCTTACGGATAGAGAAGGAAGATATAGCTTCTATACAATTAAGCCAGGTGCTTATCCGTGGGGTAATCATTTTAATGCCTGGCGACCTAATCATATTCATTTCTCTGTGATCGGGCATCAAATCGGGCACCGGTTGGTCACACAAATGTATTTCCCGGGAGATCCATTATTTGAATTTGATCCCATTTTCCAATCAGTTCCCAAGCATGCAAGGGAATTATTAATAGCCAAATTCAGGATGGACTGGACTGAGCCTGAATTTGCGCTGGCTTATGAATTCAATATTGTTTTAAACGGTAAATGTCAAACTCCTTTTGAATAATGGAAAAACTAAGACAAACACCTTCGCAAACAGTCGGACCTTTCTTTGCCTACAGTTTAACTGCAGAACAATACGGTTATGATTACAACAGCCTTATCAATGGTTTATTGATCAACCATGATACAGAAGGAGAACGCATTTATATTACTGGTCGTATTTATGATGGTAAGGGCCAAACGATCCCTGACGCTTTGATCGAATTGTGGCAAGCTGATGCAAACGGACAGTATCGCTCTTTGCCTATTCACCAAAAGAATGATGGTTTTACCGGCCTTGGCCGCCTGGGCACAGGAACTGATGTACAGGATCGTTTTTTGTTTACCACGATCAAGCCTGGTTCCATCGGAGATGGTCAGGCTCCTCATATCAATATCATATTGTTTATGAGAGGCTCCCTGCATCGATTGTACACCAGGCTTTATTTTTCGGATGAATCAGCAACTAATAGCCAGGATGAATTGTTCAATACCATTCCAGAAGAAAGAAGAAATACCCTAATAGCACAGCGTAAACAAAATGCCGGAAGAATAGAATATCATTTCGATATCTATATGCAGGGGGAAAAAGAAACAGTTTTTTTGATGTATATAACAAATGATGTCATTTCATGAAACGAGTTCCACAAATTACGGCTGCAGAAGCTGCAGCACTGGTAAAGGTTGGTGATACGGTATTAGGTGGTGGTTTTGGTATGACCGGCAACCCTGTTCATTTGCTTCATGCCCTTGCGGAAACGGGTACAAAGAATTTAACCTTTATTGGAAATAATGTAGGAGAGCCTGGTTTGGGTGGAGGAAGGCTACTGAAAAACGGACAGATCAAGAAAATGATTGGTTCCTTTTTTACGTCTAATCCTGATGCTGTAAAAGCGGCACAAGCTGGAGAAGTAGCATATGAGCTATTACCACAGGGAACATTAGCCGAAGCGATAAGGGCAGGTGGCGCCGGTATAGGTGGATTTTATACGCCCACATCAGCAGGAACACTGATTGCGCAAGGGAGGGAAACCAAAATTATAGATGGAGTAGAGCAGGTTTTTATCAAAGGCATCAGAGCTAATGTAGCCTTCATCAGGGCCTGGCGCGCCGATACGGCAGGCAACCTGACCTACCGGATGACAGAGCAAAACTTTAACCGGGCCATGGCCACAGCGGCAGACCTAGTAGTTGCTGAAGTAGAGGAAATTGTGCCTGTTGGTGAACTGGATCCAAACCACATTCATACGCCAGGTTGTTACGTGGACTACCTGGTGCAGGCCCATGTTTCCCTGGAAAACCTGGGAAGTTCTGCTTCTGTTGGTTCTTCTAAGAAAGTAAGTGAATCCAGGATGAATATGGCCAGGCGTGCCTTTGCAGAACTGAATAAAGGTGATGTCGTCAATCTCGGTATTGGTATTCCTACATTGGTTGCAGATCTCATCAAACCCGAACATGGCATCATTTTGCACACTGAAAACGGCATGCTGGGTGTAGGGCCTTCTCCAATAGATGGGGGTGCAATGGACTATCCCGTTAATGCCGGGAAAATACCTGTTACAGCCCTTCCCGGCAGCTCTTATTTTGATAGTACAGACAGCTTTGCCATGATCCGCGGCGGGCATGTGGATGTAGCCATAATGGGCGGATTGGAAGTAGATGAACAAGGGAATTTAGCCAACTGGGCGGTGCCTGGTAAACCTCTATTGGGCGTGGGGGGTGCCATGGACCTGGCATCAGGAGCCAAGAAGCTGATTGTTACCCTTACTCATGCCGATCCTGATGGAACTTCCAAGATTGTACCCCAATGTACTCTGCCACTAACGGCACATGGAGTCGTTGATCTGGTGATCACCGACCTGGCAGTTTTTGCATACCCGGATGGGCAATTGACTTTAATAGAGCTCATGCCTGGAGCTACCCTGGAAGAAGTAAGGGCTAAAACTGCAGCAAAATTTATTGAACAATTGGAAAAGGATAAAGTTGAAAAAAATGAAACAAGCATATATCGTTGATAGTATCCGTACGCCTATTGGAAATCTGGGAGGAAGTCTTTCTTCAGTACGTACAGACGATTTGGCCACTTTGGTCATCAAAGAATTGGTAGGCCGTATTCCCAATATCCCCACAGAAGTAATTGATGATGTGATTTTAGGATGTCACAACCAGGCAGGAGAGGATAACCGCAATGTGGCCCGTATGGCATTGTTGCTGGCCGGTTTGCCCACCTCTGTACCCGGTGAGACAGTGAACCGTCTTTGTGCATCAGGTATGTCGGCAGTCATGCATGCTGCACATGCTATCAAAGCAGGAGAAGGGGATGTGTTTATAGCGGGGGGGGTAGAAAATATGACCAGGGGGCCATGGGTGATTTCCAAATCATCTAAGCCTTTCGGTACCGATGCTCAAATGTTTGACTCCAGTTTTGGCTGGCGTTTTGTTAATCCCAAAATGCACCAGATGCATGGTACCGATGCTATGGGTGCCACGGCAGAAAACCTGGTGGACATCTATAAGATCAGCCGGGAGGACCAGGATCATTTTGCTTATCATTCCCACGAGCGTGCAGCCAAGGCCAGGGATTCAGGCAGGTTTGCAGAAGAGATCGTGCCTGTTGAAATACAGGTGAAGAAGGGTGAAACCTCTTTATTTAAAGATGATGAATTCATCAAGGATCATACAACCCTAGAGAAACTCGCACAATTGAAACCAGTATTCCGTAAGGAAGGTGGATCGGTAACCGCAGGAAATTCATCGGGGATCAATGATGGAGCTGTTGCTATGTATATTGTATCTGAAGATGCGTTGAAAAAGTACAATCTTACACCCAAGGCAAGGATTGTATCTTCAGCCGTTGTAGGAGTTGAACCCAGGATCATGGGTATTGGTCCTGTAGGTGCTACCCAGAAAGCTTTGAAGAAAGCAGGTCTTACAATTGAAGATATGGACCTGATCGAATTCAATGAAGCCTTTGCGGCACAAACATTAGCTTGTATACGGGAACTTGGTTTGACTGAAGATGATCCGCGCATCAATCCGAATGGGGGAGCCATTGCATTGGGACATCCTCTTGGTATGTCGGGTGCCAGGATTATCCAGACTGCAGCACATGAATTGCATAAACAAAACAAAAGATATGCATTGGCTACCTTGTGTATAGGAGTTGGGCAGGGTTATGCTACGATCATTGAAAGAGTTTAAAATAATACTATAAATATTGTCCAATATCCTAATATCCCATTATCTTAATGTTTATAAATTCTAACATACAATTGTTTATTCATGCAGCACCTGTATGAGGCCATCTTTTATGATCCAAAAGTGAACTTGCTTTTTCGTGATGAAGCCATCATTCAATACATGCTTCAGTTTGAAAGTGCATTGGCCCAGGCTCAAGCTATATGTGGTGTTATACCCGGTGAGGCAGCTCAGGTTATAAGTGAATGTTGCCAAGTTGCAAACATCAACAAAGAACAATTAATAGCTGATGCAGCCCTGGGTGGCAACGTTAATATACCCCTGGTTAAACAATTGACCTCTGTAGTCAATCAGAAAGATGCAGCAGCTGCAAAATATGTTCATTATGGCGCCACCAGCCAGGATGTCATTGATTCGGCGGTGATGCTGCAGTTAAAAGATGCTATTGATCTGATTGCCAAAGGCCTGGACGTTTTGATTGAACAATTGACATTACTGGTAGAAACTCACAGGAATACAGTAATGATAGGCCGTTCTTTTATGCAACAAGCACGTCCAATCACATTTGGTTTCAAAGTGGCTCATTGGTTGGACGGAATTTTGCGATCAAAGGAAAAAGTGGATGATTTATTAAAAGAAAACTTTGTTCTTCAATTGGGAGGAGCAGTTGGTACTTTTCATGGTATGATGGGAAGGGGTTTAATGGTGGCAGAAAAGATGTCTGGACTACTCGGACTCAAGATGCTTTCCATCCCCTGGCATACACAAAGAGACTGTTTGGCAGCAATTGCTACAACGTTAGGTATCCTAAATGGTAGCCTTGGTAAAATAGCCAAAGACATTTCGCTGTTGATGCAAACGGAGATAGCAGAAGTTTTCGAGCCCTCGGGTAAGGGTAAGGGCGGTTCCTCTACTATGCCGCATAAGAGAAATCCGGTAGGTTGTATTGCTATCCTTGCCAATGTTCAACGGGTGCCATCATTAGTAGCCACAATGCTTGGTACGATGGTGCAGGATCATGAAAGAGGTACAGGGACCTGGCATGCTGAATGGGAAACCATCAGTGCCATCGTGCAACTGACGGCAGGTTCATTGCGCAAGGCTACAGAAGTAACGAATGGTTTGGAAGTGGATAAAGAACAGATGCTGCGCAATATTGAAATTACCAAAGGGTTGATCTTTGCTGAAAATATATCACTTGCTTTAGCAGAAAAAATCGGGAAACAGGAAGCGCATGAATTGATAGAAAAATGCTGTCAGGAGGTGCAAAGGAGTGGCATGCATTTGAAAAATATCGTTTTGGAAAATACAGTTATGAGGCAATATTTAACCAGTAGTGAGATTGAGGGGCTTTTTGATCCGGTTAGGTCAATTGGATTATGTGAGGAGTGGATTAAACGGGTTTTAAACATATAGGAATCCCGTCAGGATTCAAACTTGAGCGAGGAAATGCTTATCCAGCAAGGATTTTCAATGATCAATAATTTTCAGTTCACCGGGTAGTTCACCCGATCACCAGCAACATAAAAATTACTGATGGTTGGTAAAGTTACCGCGCACCTGGTTTGGGACCAGCCCCCGCCTTTTGGTCATATGACCAATAAAGATTAATCTCTCACCCACAAAAAGATACGCAATGGTAGTTATATAGCGATAGCAGTTGCCTTTGGAAGCCGCTACTAGTAAGCATCCGGTTACATTTAGGGCAGGTTAGAAACCCTCTTTGTAGTAAAAAAAATGTTAATGGTTTAGTGTTAAGTGTATGATTCATGTCAATTATTTGCTTCAGTTTTGAGGTTCCTGTGCAAAGAAAATGATATATCAGAACTAATGCATCATCAAAAAAATCTTCATGCCTGATGCTGCGCCGATGTGCTACTCTGCCGTATTTTGACATTAATTGTCAATACGACACATATAAAAATATTTTAAATGCAGTGTCGATAATTCGGGCAATTGCATGCCTGGCCTGATTATCATTGAGTACTTAAAGTTTTCTTAAAGTGAGGCATTGCTTCGCAAATTGACAGTTATATTTCGCAAACAGACTGGGCTGTAAGTGGCAGTGTATCTACCTTTAGTTCCGTTTTCTGCAAAAAAAATATAATACCCTATGGTAGTACTTCTAAAACGATGCTCGCTAGCATTCTTCTTCATGTTCTTTCTTGCCTTCGTGGCAATGGCGCAAAAGCGCACAATTAAAGGAAAAGTGATAGACCAAAACAGTGCCTTCTTAAAGGGGGTAAGTGTAATGGTCAAAGGTTCCAAACAAGGAACGGTTACCGACGATGCCGGTCAATTTTCCATCGGGGTTGAAAATGCCAATACCGTTTTGGTTTTCTCCTTCTCTGGATTTGCTACCAGCGAAGTTCAGGTTGGATCGGGCAAGACTACAATAAATGTAACATTGACCCAGGAAGATAAAACTTTGCAAGATGTAGTGGTAGTGGGTTACGGTAAACAAAAGAAAATCAATATGACAGGCGCTATCGAAACGATTAGCAGCAAAGCATTGGAAAATCGTCCTGTGACCAGTGCCAGTGCCCTATTGCAAGGTACGTCTCCAAGTTTGGTTTTCAGTACACCGGGTGGTGGTAACACGCCTGGCTCAAGACCTACTATTCAAATCAGGGGACAAGCAATGTTAAGTGGTGCTACTGAACCATTGGTTGTAATTGATGGTATTCCTGGATCTATGACGGACTTCAACGCATTGAACCCCAATGATATCGAAAGCGTATCGGTATTGAAAGATGCCGCAGCATCTGCTGTATATGGAGCCCGCGCACCTTACGGTGTTCTTGTGGTTTCTACAAAAATGGCTAAGAAAAACGAAAAGCCCCAATTTACGTATAATGCCAACTTTGCAAATGTTACTCCTGTAAGAGTGCCTCACACTGTTGATGCATACACTTACGCGCTTTGCATGAATCAGGGGCAAATGAATGTTGCTGGAGGGAATGCAAATGCGGTAAGTTATACACCGGGTATTTTGGATACAATTCAGGACAACATAAATAATCCCGGAAAATATACCTACGCTCAACTGAATCCTTTCACCTATACCAACGGTGTTCCTACCGGCTATGGTGTTGCTATGAACAACAACGATATGATGGATATATGGTTGCGGTCTTCTTTGCGCCAGCAGCATGATTTCTCGGTAAGAGGTGGAAGTGATAAAACTACTTACTTCCTTTCCGCAGCGTTTGTGAATCAACCGGGTGTTTTGAATTATATAGAAGATATAGACAATTATAAACGATATAATCTCAACGCAGGATTGGTGTCACAGGTAAATGACTGGCTTAAATTGACATACCGTACCCGTTATTCGCTTGCTCAGGCAACAGCCCCGATGGGAGACTTGGGTGGGGGTAGAGACCGGATGTATACATTTATTTTCGGTGCAGCGCCTACTACTCCTCTGATTACCGCGGTGGGAGAGCTGAATCCCTTTATGCTTCAATCAATGAATAATGGTAGCGCTGTGAGTAAATCTCATCGTCTGGATAATATATTAGGAGCTGATATTGATATCATGAAGGGCTGGACAGCGCATATTGACGGTACCTGGCGTTTGGCAGTGGATGACTACCAAGCGCTTCAGAAACCGACAGTTACGAAGCAGCCTAACGGATCGTATGCAGCGAATAGTGGCGCTAATGTATCCGCATTAACGAAACAGGTTGCATTGGATAGATACTGGACGCTTCAGGGATATATGGCGTATGAGTATGCGCTTAAGAAACATACATTCAGAATTCAAGCCGGTGCTTCGGCGGAAGAGGATAATTATAAAAGAATGACTGGTAATAATATTAACCTTTATGTACCAGATTTACCTGCATTCGCTGTTGCATCAGGAGCATCACCTTCACTTAGTGATGGGGTAAGCACCTGGGCTACTGCCGGATTCTTTGGAAGGTTTAATTACAATTATGACAACAGATACTTATTGGAAGTGAATGGACGTTACGATGGTTCCGGTCGCTACTCAGCCGATAAACGTTGGGGCTTTTTCCCTTCAGCATCTGCCGGTTGGAATATGAGTAATGAAAAATTCTGGGAAAGCATAGCACCGATCGTTAATCGTGCGAAACTAAGAGCTTCTTATGGTACCGTGGGTAATCAGGGTAACGCAGCAGGTTATGTACATATACCTACCATGACAACAGGCAATAAGTCTTCATGGCTGTTCAATGGAGCAGCTCTTCCTTATGTGAATATGCCGGGCATATTGAACATGGATCTTACCTGGGAAAAATTAACCACGGCTGACCTTGGCCTGGAATTGGGCTTCCTGAACAACCGCCTGACTACAGAGTTTGATTATTTTAATAGAACAACATGGGATATGATCGGACCGGCTACTCCTGTACCAACGGTGTTAGGTGCATCTGCTCCGGCTGTAAACAATGCTGAAATGGTGACCAAAGGTTGGGAAGGGCAAGTAAAATGGGCTGACAACATCAACAAAAGATGGAACTATAGTGTAGGATTAGGTATGTCAGATGCGATGTCACATGTAACCAAATACAACAATCCTACTCCTTTGTACACTGACTGGTATGTAGGGAGAGAATTTGGAGAAATTTGGGGATATACTTCTAATCGCTTGCTGGTTCAAAGTGATTTTCCTACTACTGCTATCACCGGACAACAACCAACCATAAATCAAAGTAGGATATCTAACGGTTCAAAATGGTATGCCGGTGATGTGAAGTATGAAGACCTTAATAAAGACGGTCTAATATCTCCGGGTGCTTCAACTGTTGCAGATCACGGCGATCTTAGCAAAATAGGAAACAGTACGCCTCGCTATCGCTTTAGTTTCAATCTGGCTAGCGGTTATAGTTTTCCAAAAGCAGGTCGTGTAGATCTTGCTGTATTCCTGGAAGGTGTTGGCAAACGTGACCTATTTATGGGAAGTACTTATTCTTTTTGGGGCGGGCCTTTAAGTGGCATTACTTCGATCGCACAAGGTATATATAAAGGGGACAAGTCATTGGACTTTTATAGAGATGCCAATAGTGCCCCAAGAGTTCTTTCAGTACTGGGCGAAAATGTAAATTCTTATTTCCCAAGACCTTATACTGGAGCTGAAGGGGTTAAAAACTTCGCGACCAGTACCAGGTATATGGTGAGTGCTGCCTATATGCGTTTGAAAAACGTGATGGCAACCTATACTTTACCAAACGAATGGTTGAACGTAGCAAAAATAAAGACCTGTCGCTTTTATTTCTCGGCAGAAAACATCGCTGTGTTGTCGGCAGAAAACATGCCTAACTACATAGATCCGGAAAATGGTGTGGGTCTTTCGTATCCACAACAGGCAACGTACTCATTCGGTGTGAATCTTGGATTTTAATTGATAAAATAAAATAATTATGAATAATAAATTAATTAAGAAAATAATGAGAGGAGTCGTTGTCGGTGGCGCTTCTTTCAGTATCATCTGTTCTCTTTTTTCCTGCCAGAAATTCCTGGATAGGGAACCTCTGGACCAGGTATCTACACCGGCCTTTTGGGTAACACCACAGGAATTGGATGCCTATATAATAAATTTATATACTTGGCTTCCCGGACAGATAGGTACAGATGCAGGGAGTATGGGCTCCTATTCAGATGACCAGGTATCGGACAATATGGTGCAGGCATCGGGTTATAACAGATATATGAATGGTGAAAATTCCACCACCCCCGCTTCCGGTGGTTCATGGAACTGGACTGCTATCCGACAAATCAACACGTTTTTTGATAACTATAAAAAATGTACGGCACCTTTCGCGGCTTATCAGCAGACTTATGGGGAAGCTTGCTTTTTGAAAGCATTAGCATATCATAACATGGTGAAGGCGTTTGGTGATGTACCTTGGTATTCTCACGTGCTATCACAAACGGATTCAGTAGAATTGTTTAGACCGAGAGATTCCAGAGCGTTGGTGGTAGATTCCATCTTGGCACTCATGGATTCTTCCATCAAGTACCTTAAGCCAAGAGCTGCTGTTACTGTTAACAGGATCAATAAAGAAACAGCATTGATTTTTAAATCACGCGTAGCCTTGTTTGAAGGAACCTGGGCTAAATACCACGCCGGAACACCTTCGGCTTCAAGTGTAGATGCCAATAAGATGTTCCAAAAAGCAATAGATGCATACACGCAGTTTAAAACAGATTGTGGTGGATTTATAGGCAAATTATATAAAGCCGATGGTACAAAAGAGAGCTATCACAACTTGTTTGGCAAATTTGACTATGCAAATGTTCCGGAAGTTACCCTGAGCAGGACCTTTTCTAATGCGTTATTTCCAAATTCATGCCAAACAGGTTATGTACTATGGGAATATGGCTATGGTGGCTGCACCTGGTCTTTAGATATGGCAAGGAGTTATCTGAAAAAAGATGGAACATCAGTAGACATCATGGACACTATCAATGTAGCAACACAAACGGGTGCAGCTTGGTTAACTCAAATGGCAGATCTGCTTGATCCTAGGTTCCGCCAAAGTATCTTTGTACCGGGTGACTATATGTATGATAATACTCCTCCTTATAAGGATTGGGTATATAAAGAACCACGAATGAATTTGGATGCTACTCGACAAGCCAGAAGTTCAATAACCGGTATGGCTCCCAAGAAAGGACATAACCCAAGTTCGATAATGAAGAACTATTCTGATCCTGCGGTGGCAAGTGTTAATTTCAGAATACCGGAACTGATGCTCAACTATGTGGAAGCTTATGTTGAATTGAAAGGTGCCTTACCGGATCTTTCTGATAATATAGACTTACTCCGCGACCGCGTGGGTATGCCTGCATTGACAGGTAATCTACCGGACGTAACTAAAGGCTTCTGGCCTAACTATGGTTATCCTGTATCAAATATTCTGGCGATTGTGCGACAAGAAAGACGAGTTGAATTAGCCGGAGAAGGTTTTAGAACGAATGACTGGAAAAGATGGCGTGCACATGCGTTATTTAACGGCAGTCGTCCAAAGGGCTTTAGGTATAGTTCAACAGATGCCCTTCGTTCAACACTCCTAAAACGCGATGCCGGAGGTTATATGGATCCATACAACCCGAGTGGTCCTATTCCGTTTACTGCTAATGGAGGTGTGTACAAGTTCAATGATCAAAGAGACTACTTGTCTCCACTTCCAATGGATCAACTTATAAAGAACAAAAAATTGACGCAAAACCCAGGCTGGGATTCTCCCAAGTAATCGATTTTTATCTAAAACCTGTTGAATAGAGGATATGCTGCTTTTTTATTAAAGCAGCATATCCTTTTTTAGGTTCGGAACCAGGTCAAAACCCTTCACAGAGATATTTATACAATCAGCCCTTTTCCTCAGCATTTGTGCATTACCTGTTTAAATCAGACCAATGTTTTTTATAAAGCGCAGCTTTTTTCATAACCCAATTTCGAATTTTTGTAACTGATCCCAATGCCCATACAATTACTCCAAATGAAAAGGTTACTTTTTTTATTGTGTTTTACGCCACTTATGGCGGCAGCCACGGATTTCACGATCGTCACTCAAAGCAGCCACCCGGCCGTTGCTTTCAGTATTTCTGAACTTAAGAATTTTCTGGACAAAAAGGATGATTTGCACTTTACAAGTAATGGCAAATCAGCTGATTGGATCATAACATTAAAAAAGAATGCGTCCTTACAGGAAAGTGCTTTTGCTGTAAACTGCTTTGTCAGAAACAGGAAACAATACATTGAACTGAGTGGTGCTGCTGATAAAGATATTCCTTGTGCTGTTTACACGCTGTTGGAGAAGCTTGGCTATACTTTTGAGTTCAATGGTTATTTTCTTGATAGAAAGATCGATAAAGCAGCTCTTAAAAACTACTCCGAAATCATTGTGCCTGCAGTGAAATACCGTGGTATCCGGCAGCACATTAATTTCCCCATGGACATTTCTTCTTATTCACTACCTGATGCAAAGGAGTATATACGCAACCTGGCAAGGATGCGTTTCAACTTTATTGCGTTTCACAGTTATCCGGGTCAGTGGTACGAGTTAAAAAAGAAAGATACAACGGCATATGCCGGCAATTTTTTCTACGGCGACCGACATGATATTCCGGATAATCCACTGATTAAACAGTATGTCCATAACAACAAAACATACTGTATACCAGAGATAGAACCTTATTTTGACAACCTGCCCAAACGAAGCCAAATGACGGTGTATTGGCTGCAAGAGGTTATGAAAGAAGCCAAACGGGCAGGCATGACCGTACAGTTTTCATTTGAGCCAAGAAACAAATCGACTGATATACAGCCAACGCTTGAAGCATTGCAACAAATATACAGGCAATACCCGCAGATAGATGCCATCGAAATGATTACCGAAGAAAGTGGCGGCTGGGGCGCTCGAAATACTGCTGAAGAAACCAAATCAATTCTCAGCTCATTCTTCGGAACAGAAATTTTAAAAGACAGTATACTTACTTCGCCGATTGAGCCGGTGCAGTCAGATCTTTGTTATGTCTATGGACAAATAGGACATGTGCTTAAAGTAATTGATGCCGCCAATCAACACCATATTTCATTGCCACCGCTAAAGCTGGGCATTTATTGCACCAACAAATACAATGTACCCGCCTATCATCTTGCAAGAAAATATTTACCGGCAGGTAAAATTTGTATCATGCCTGCACATGGGAGCGAGTATGTAGCCCGCAACGTTCCAAAAGTTCTGTCTGATAAAAACGACCGGAAAAATACTGTCATATATTCCTGGCTGGAGTTTGACGGTATGATGTACCTGCAGCAAAATGGAATTAAAGGTATTTATGAATTACTTAGTGAGCAGCCGGGTATATCGTCTGGCGGCATGAATACCATAGCATTTAACCACTGGCGTACGGCTGAGAATAATATCACTGCCCGGTATGCTGCTCTTGCAACCATTTATGGCGCTGAAGACCCGGATGCTTTTTATAGAAACTATGCGCAACGGCTGGGTATATCGGATCCGGAAACATTTAGCAGGGCCCTGGGTTTGCTGCAAAAGGCCTTTAGTTCCCATACTTCAAACCTGGGCTTTGCCTGGAAGGGATACTGGAGAAATGGATTCATGTTTCATTCCGATAAAGAGCTGAAAGAAATGCTGCAACAATACGAAGCTGCAAGGCAGGTATTAAGTAATTGTGCGGCAGGTAATAAAAACAAGTATGCTCAAACAACCATTTCTTTCCTGGATAATCGGTTAAGGGCTACTAACATCTATCTTCAGGCATTTATAAAAGCCAATGAGTTGAATGCCCCGAACATCAGCAATGAAAAATACAATACCATCTGTAACGAAGTATTGAACATATTTAATGAATGTTTAAAGGTATATGCAGAGATGATGCCCGACAGAGGCTGTGAAGGAACATTGATCAACTTATATCTATCCCCGGTAAAGGCTATTAAGATATCACGACAAAAGAAAACCGGTGTTCCGTTAGACGAACCAATAAAGCCAACAGAGCATTTTGATGCACCTGCTGCGCCAATATTTAAAGATGGTAATTAGTCCCATGCAACGTTTGTTCGTTTTAGCAGGTAAGTGGTTTTTATTACAACTATTAATCAAATGACAAGAAGAAGCTGGAGCGTTATATTTTATTTCCTGGTGATTTTTTTTGGTCTTTCGGTAAATGCTTTTGGTATCAATATTTATATATCACCTAGTGGAAAAGATAGCAACAAGGGGAGTAAACAAAGTCCTTTACTTACTCTGAATGGTGCAAGAGACAGAATAAGGGAGCTCCGCAAAAGCGGCCCCATCAAAGAGACCATCTATGTTATCATTGAAAATGGTGTTTACTATATGTCGCGACCGCTTGAACTAAGTAGTGAAGATGGCGGCAGCGCAGCAGCGCCTGTAGTATATAAAGCGGCCGATGGCGCTTCGCCTGTTTTTTATGGCGGAATAGAAATAAGGGGCTTTACAAAAGTTAACGACCAGTTATGGAAAGCTTTTGTTCCACAAACAGCCAATTTCGGCTGGTATTTTGAACAGCTTTTTGTGAACGATAAAAGAGCTCAAAGAGCAGTAAGTCCAGATACAGGATTTTACTATCTTAAAAGTGCAGATGAAACCATTCTGGATAAGCGGGGAGCGAATGCCGGCTTTGCCGTTCAACAGGTTTGGCTTGACAGCGTTGATGCAGCAAAGGAACTGAGCCTGGTTGAGACGAAGGAATGGAATGACGTAATATTTCATTTTTATCATAAATGGGATTATACAAGAAAGCGATTGCAATTTTATAATCCTGAAAATAGCAGCTTCTATGTTGAAGGTAAAAGCATGAAGCCATGGAACAGGCTTGATTCGCATACGCTGGTTGCAATTGAAAACTATCGACAGGCTTTGGATCATCCGGGTGAATGGTTTTTATCGCGTAGCGGAGAACTGTTCTACATTCCGCTGCCCGGGGAAACCATTGAGCATACCCGGTTTATGGCGCCCGTGCTGGATCGGTTTATTGTGATGCAGGGGAATGAGCAGACCGGCAAACAGGTTGAATATATCCGTTTTGAAAATCTCAGGTTTAAAGTTTCCCGTTATCAAACCGGAGCAGGTGGAATTGAACCAATGCAAGCCGGTGCACAGGTAGATGCAGTTATACTGGCTGATTTTGCCAGCAATATTTCTTTTATGAATTGTGAAGTTGGACAAATTGGTACTTATGCATTCTGGTTCAGAAAATCCTGCAGCAACTGTACTGTTCAGCATTGCCTTATGCAGGATCTGGGTGCCGGTGGTATTAAGATTGGAAATGTTATTAGTCCGCAGAAGGGTGTTCCTGTTTATAGTGATACCTTAAAAACCGACCCAATTGATTCAATTGCTTTTCAAAAGTATTTAACCCGAAAAATAAAAATTGATAATAATATTATTCGCGGGGGCGGGAAAATATTTCCCTGTGCTGTAGGCGTTGGTATTTTAAATGGATCAGATAACACGGTAAGTCATAACGAGATTTCCGACCTGTTTTATTCAGGTATTTCTGTCGGTTGGGTCTGGGGTTACTCCTATAGCGCGGCTAAGCGCAATACCATTTCGTTCAATCACATTCATCATCTTGGTTGGGGGGTATTAAGTGATATGGGTGGAATTTATACATTGGGTCCATCGGAAGGCACTGTAGTCAGCAACAATACCGTCCATGATATTTATGCATACAGTTATGGTGGCTGGGGCTTGTATACAGATGAGGGATCAAGTGGTATATTGATGGAGAACAACCTTGTATACAACTGCAAAAGCCAGGGGTTTCACCAACATTATGGAAGGAACAACATCATTCGCAATAATATTTTTGCTTTTAACGGGAAATCGCAACTGGCTGCTACCCGAATTGAAAAGCATTTGTCATTTAGCTTTACCAATAATATTATCTATTTCACGAAAGGAGAGCTGACTGCAGGTAACTGGCATAAGGTGAATATATTATCTGACAGTAATTGCTATTGGGATACCCGGACTCCGCATATAAAATTCGATACAATCAGCTTTGACAAATGGCAAAACCTTGGAAGGGATCAACATTCCGTAATAACCGATCCGATGTTTGTTGCACCTGAATCCTACAATTTCGGTATCAAGAATTCAGCACTGTGCAGGACAATAGGATTCAAACCATTCGACTATGGACAGGCCGGCGTGTATGGCTCAGCTGAATGGAAGCAGAAAGCAGCTTTACAACCAGGTAGAATGAAGCAATTTTCAATTGAGCACTTCCCTGAAAACCGAACGGGTAGAGATTAGGGGAGTTGATTGCTGCTGCAAGTGATGATGTTTATTGTAAGCAGCGTAGCTTGGCTACCATTGATTTTTTGTGCTGATGTAATTTTTTTTTTAATGTGGATGCGCTTGCGTTATTTTGCCTAAAATCGATTACCCTAACGAAAATGCTTTGCCGCTACTTATTTATCTTGCTTGCCTTGATAAGCTGTATTAGCTTACTTAAGCTTCATGCCCAGGAGAGTTCTTCCCTAAAGGATCACTTGATTAATATTCCATTCAAAGTCTTTGAGGCTATTAATATCACCACATCAAAGCATATAAATGTCAATAATTGTTGACCGCATTGCCAAAAAAACGATAAAATAAGTTGTTTCAACTTTTTTATTGAAACAGATATAATATTAGAATTGATTCATATGAAACAAAAAACAAGTGATGACTGCAGAGAAAATTAAAGCCCTCACAGACTCAATCGCAGAACGAAACGACCATGCTGCTTTCGACCAGCTATTTCGGTATTATCTGCCGGGCCTGGTATCGTTTGCCGATTCTGTAATTAGCGACCGGCATCAGTCTGAAGAAGTAGTGAGCGACGTTTTTGTTAAGATATGGGATAACAGGAAGACCCTGACTGCAATAAGGAACTTTTCACATTATATCTATATTGCTACACGACATCAGGCATTGAATCATATTAAAAGCCGGAAGGGATCTGCTTTTGTGGACCTGGACGATGCTGCCTTTGAGGACCTGGGTGAAGCGGCTTCTTTGTCGTTTAAAACACCGGAAAGAAGTATGATCGCAAAGGAAAACCTTGAAAAGATAGCCCAGGCGATCAATGAACTCCCTCCCCGCTGCCGCCTGATATTCCGCTTGATCAAAGAAGAGGGGCTGAAGTATCACGATGTTGCTGCCTTATTGGATCTTTCGGTAAAGACAGTCGAAAACCAGATGACCATTGCAATGAAACGGATGGTGGAGGTGCTGGAAGAATCATTGCCCGAGTATAATATGTACTATGCGCAAAAAAAAATACAAAAATAATTACTACAGGTTTGGGGGGAAGAGGAGCAAAAAACTGTCTTTATAAATAATCAGAATAACATCAATATAAAATGGCAGGGAGCAGATTAATAGAATTATTAACAAAGAAGAAGTCAGGAGCACTGTCATTACCCGAGCTGAAGGAACTGAAGGATCTGTTGGCACGGAACCCGGAGGATGAATTCCTGGCATCACTGGTGGATGATGTATTCCGGCAGCGGCTTGAATATGAAAATATGTATTCTGCCTCGAAGATTGAAGAATCCCTGCAGCGCCTGCACAAAAAGCTGGAGCAGCAGGAGGGAGCCGGGGAAAAGCGGTCAAGGGTGTTCCGCCTGAATAAGATGGCTGCCATAGCAGCCTGCTTGCTGCTCTTGGCCGGGTTGGGGTTGTATATGTTGTATGCTACCGGAAGCCAGTCTCTGAAACAAAATGTTGTGGCTACCAAGAAGGGATCGAAATCATATATCCTTCTTCCGGATGGTACACAGGTATGGCTGAATGCAGATAGCCGGGTGGCATATAAAGATGATTTTGGAAAAGTAAACCGGGAGATTACACTCACCGGCGAAGCTTATTTCAATGTGGTGAAGGACAAAAGCCGGCCGTTTATCATTCACACGGAAACGATTGATGTTAAAGTACTGGGCACTGTCTTTAATGTGAGGGCATATAAAAATGACAGGAGTACAGAAACGACTCTGATCCGTGGATCGGTTGAGGTCAGCATGCGGAAAGATCCCGATCGTAAGTTTCTGCTAAAACCCTTTGAAAAGTTTTCCGTAAGCAATTCAGAAGAAGTGCGGGATAAGGAGGAGGCCGGAAGTGAAAGCACTGCCCTGTATACGGTAAACAAAATAAAACCAGTTGCAGACAGTTCCGGATCGATGGAAACAGAGTGGGTAAAGAATCGGCTGGTTTTCGAAAAAGAACGGCTCGATGCGATTGCTATGGAAATATCCCGCTGGTTTGATGTGGAGATACTGATAACAGATGAACACTTAAAAAGCATGGAATATAGCGGGGCAGTGGGCAATGCCAGCCTGGAGCAAGTTTTAGAATCGCTGAAATTAACTGGAGCCTTAAATTATAAAATCAATAATAAAACAGTTACAATAACCCCCTAATTTTTAATCCAAACAACTAACGATTTATGAAATAATTCCCCCGAAAAAAAAGGGAAATGTTGCGAGCATTTCCCTGTGATCAACGAAAAAAAAAGCTTTGCCAAGCGTTATTTATTCATTTAATCAATTCGAAGATATGAAATTATTTTTTCGTGTTTTAGAGAAGCTAAAACATCGAACGTATGTTAAGTTATTCCTACTAATGAAGCTTTCCGTATTCTTAATCCTGTTAACAGGATTTCAGTGCATTGCCGCAAATAGTAACGGGCAGGAAAAAATCAGTTTAAACCTCCGAAATGTGCCGCTTGACCAGGCGCTTAAAAATGTACGCGAACAATCGGGGTATAATTTCTTTTACAAAAGTGAGCTGGTTGCTGGTGTAAAAGTAAATGCCCAGGTAAAAGAACAAAGTTTAGAACAGACTATAGATGTCCTGTTAAAGAGCACCGGTCTGGGCTATCAACGTACAGGAGACCATTTGATATCGATCTTCCAGTTGGAAACGAATCGGGTAGCATTCTCATGGGTGTTAAATGGTAAAGTACTCACCAAAACAAACCAACCCGTTGTTGGAGCCTCTATTTTAGTTATGGGTACAAAAAGAGGGGCCTCTACAGGGAATGACGGTGAATTTATGATAGAAGTGGATTCCGAAAGGGACTCAATTCTGGTGACTGCGGTGGGGTTCAAATCAAAAACACTGCTTGCCGGATCCAGCCGTAACATCATCATTACACTTGAGGAAGACCTGGAAAAACAAAAAATGAACGAGGTGGTGGTTACCGCCTTTGGGCAAAAACAAATAAAAGAGGCTGTAACAGGCTCTGTTACTACAATTAAACCTGGAGAATTAAAAATCCCTTCCAGCAATTTAACCAACGCACTTGCCGGACAGCTGGCTGGTATTATTGGTTATCAGCCAGGAGGTCAGCCGGGTTATGACAATGCCCAATTTTTCATTCGTGGTGTAACCACTTTTGGTTATAATAATAGCCCCCTGATTCTAATTGATAATATTGAATCTTCTACAACAGATTTGGCACGTTTGCAGGTAGATGATATTGAGTCGTTTTCGCTGCTGAAAGACGCTGGCGCTACTTCATTATATGGATCAAGGGGTGCAAATGGAGTACTCCTGGTTACTACGAAAAAAGGTAAAGAAGGCAGACCTAATCTTACTTTTCGTATAGAGAACTCGGTATCTTCTCCTACCAGCCGGATTGAACTGGCGGATCCCATTACTTACATGAAACTTTATAATGAGGCCATTGTAACCAGGGATCCTTTCGCTAATCCCAAATACGACCAGAATAAGTTGGTTTTCACGCAACAAACTGTAAATAATGAACCCGGCGCCAATCCTTATATGTACCCTGCCAATGATTGGTTAAACCAGTTGTTCAAAAAACATACAAACAATCAACGGGCCAACCTGAATATCAGTGGTGGCGGGGGCGTAGCACGCTATTATGTTTCGGGATCATACAATGTTGATAATGGATTGCTTAAAGTAAGCCCTGTTAATAATTTCAACAATAACGTTAAGCTGCAGAATTACCAGCTTCGTTCCAATATTGATATCAGCCTTACAAAAACAACATCTTTGTCGCTGTTGTTAGGGGGCATCTTTGATGAATATAATGGACCTATTACAACAGATCCCAGTGGTGCTACCGATATGTACAACCTGGCCATGCATACAGATCCGGTACTGTTTCCTGCTTATTATGCGCCGGATTCTGCAAATATGTACACCAAGCATGTACTTTTTGGTAACATAATCGACTTGCCTAAAAACCCTTATGCGGAGCTTTTAAAAGGCTATTCCGAATTTACGAGGTCTACAGTAAATGTTCAGCTGAATGGTTCACAAAAACTGGACTTTATCACTAAGGGGCTGAAATTTTCCGGCCTGTTTTCAACCCAACGCTATTCCTATTACAGTTTATCGCGTCAATACCTGCCGTTCTATTATAATATACTTCCCACTAATTATGATCCGAAAACAGGCGGCTATAATTTAACGTGGATTAATTCGGAAGTGGGTAAGGCTACAGAATATCTGAATTTTACAAGGGGAAATACAGTGGTTTCATCGCAAGTATATTTCCAGGGTATTTTAAACTGGGACAGGACTTTTGGGTTACATACACTGGGTTCTTCTTTGGTCGCGGCTCGTCAGCAGCAATTGAAAAGTGACCAGGCTGCTGCGGGAGATGCATTGACTAATTCACTTGCTTATCGTAATCTAAATTATTCAGGCAGGGCGAGCTATACATATGATAGACGTTATACCATGGAGTTTAGTTTCGGTTACAATGGCTCCGAGCGTTTTTCTGAAAATAATCGATTTGGATTTTTCCCAACAGTGGGTGGAGCCTGGACTGTATCAAATGAAAAGTTCTGGGAATCCAGCGGCTTTTCTAAGGTCATAAACCGCCTTAAATTCCGTGGCTCTTATGGTTTAGTAGGTAATGATAATATAGCCGCTACACGTTTCTTCTACCTGGCTTCAGTGAACCTTAATGGTAACTCAGGATCAAGCTTTGGCGTCAATAACGGTTATGCACGTCCGGGGGTAACCATTGCAAATTATCCTAACCCGGAAGTTACATGGGAGACCTCTACGCAAACCAATCTTGCTACAGAATTTACTTTATTGAATGATTTGAAAGTAGTTGCCGAATTATATACACAAAAGCGTGAGAAAATTTATCAGAACCGGTTGAATATAGCCAACATGGGGCTGGAAGCTGGTGTAGGAGCAAATATTGGAGAGGCTTTTTCTAAAGGACTTGATCTGCAAATGGATTATAGTAAGAACATAACTCCTGAAATCATGATTGCGGGTCGTGGAAACCTTACGGTTACCCAAAGCAAATATGGTTTTTATGAAGAACCTGAATATCCTGGACAGCCCTGGAGAAAAATAACGGGAAGTTACATTAACCAAAGGATGGGCTATATCGCAGAGCGTCTTTTTGTGGATGATGAGGAGGTGAAAAATTCTCCTTACCAGTTTCCAAACACAATGGGAGGCGATATTAAGTATCGTGACATTAATAATGATGGAGTTATTAATACCATTGACATGGTACCTATTGGTAATCCCACCACTCCTCAAATTACGTATGGGTTTGGCCTTAGTTCCAGGATTAAACAATTTGATATTGCCTGTTTTTTCCAGGGTAATGCTAAAACCAGTTTGTTTATAGATCCGAATGCCGTAAGTCCGTTTATTGCTGCAACTGCTAATCAGCCCACACAATTACTTAAAGAGTTTGCAGATAACCATTGGTCAGAAGATAATAGAAATATTTATGCACTGTACCCGAGGATGGGTATTACTCCAACTGCTATTTTGAATAATACGGTATCAAGCACCTGGTGGATGCGTGAGGGCTCTTTTATGCGCCTGAAAAGTGTGGAGCTGGGGTATTCGTTAAAACAAGGTACTTTAAGCAGATTACGGATTAACAATTGTCGCTTTTACTTAAGCGGGTTAAATCTTTTGTTGTTCAGCAAATTTAAGTCATGGGATGTTGAACAGGGTGGTAATGCTTTTGCCTATCCGATTCAAAAAGTATTTAATGGAGGCATTCAAATCAGTATTAAATAATTAAAGGAAAAAAATGAAAAAATATATTATAGCATTGATTTGCATTGCTTCTTTTTTGGGTTCTTGTAAAAAGTACCTTGATATTATTCCGGATAATGTGGCTACATTGGAATATGCATTTCGCAATCGCAATGAAACAGAGAATTATCTTTTTTCCTGTTATAATCAAATGCAATCCATTCAAAGATTAGAGAATAATCCAGGTTGGACAGCATCGGGCGAATTAACAACGGTAGATAATTTTCCAGGGCAAGGTCTCGCTGGATCGTATAGTTCTGCGGGTTTCTTTGTGATCAGAGGATTTTTATCTCCTTATGGAACCGCTGCTTCTACAAATATTTACAACGATTTTAGCCAGGTTTATGTGGCTATCAGGCGCTGTAATACCCTTTTGGAGAATTTAAATATGCCGAAAGATCTGAGTTTGGGCGAGCGTGTGCAGTGGACTGCGGAGGCAAAGGCGCTGAAAGCGTTTTATTACTTCTACCTGGTACGCAAATACGGCCCTGTTCCTTTGGTAAAAGAAAATCTGCCCGTTAGTGCGGAAACCGAGGAAGTTAAACTGCCCCGGGCGCCCAGTGATAGCATATTTTCATATATCAATACATTAATAAATGAAGCGGCTCCCGATTTACCTGATCAGACTTACGATCTATCCAAGGAATTGGGCAGGTTTAATAAAATAATGGTGTCGGCATTAAAAGCAAAGGCTGCAGTATTGCAGGCAAGTCCTCTTTTTAATGGTGACCCCGATTTTAAAAAACTGGCTAATAGAGACGGAACTCCGCTTTTACCTGCTCAATTTGATCCCAAAAAATGGACAGCTGCAGCCGCTGCATGTAAAGAAGCGATCGATCTGTGTAACAGCTATAATATTTCACTGTATCGTTATTCGCATCCTGCAAACCTGGGTTACCTGCCCGACTCGTTGAAATTATTATTATCTATTCAAGGACCGATTAATTTTGAACGATCCTCGGCATTTATGATTCCGGAGATTATATGGCCAAGCAATGCACCGGCCCTGCAGCAACGTTATTTGGCGCCACTTGTATCAACTGCAGCCCTTAATGCACGAACCGTCTCTCCCATGGGGGCACTGGCAGTTCCTATTGCACAGGCGGAGTTATATTATACTAATAACGGCGTCCCTATTAATGAGGATATTAATTATAATTATGCCGGCAGGTATGCCTATTCCAATGGCACACCGGAGCAAAAGTTCTATGTTCAGTCAGGATATCCGATGGCTAATTTGCATCAGTTCCGTGAGCCCAGGTTTTATGCAGACCTTGCTTTTGACGGAGGTGTATGGTATGGAATGGGAACCACTACAATTAACAATCTACTTTATCTCTCTACCATAGGAACTTCGTTGTCGAACTGGACGGGCTACTGGGCAAAAAAACTCGTTAACTACCAATCAAAGCTGGCTCCTTCCAGTACTGCTGATCAGGTTAATTTCTATATTCCTGGAATGCGGTTGGCAGATTTATATCTCTTGTACGCGGAAGCTCAAAACGAAGCATCGGGTCCCGGTACAGAGGCTTATCGATATATTGATTCAGTTAGGGCACGCGCAGGTTTGAAAGGAGTGGTTGAGTCCTGGGCAAAATATTCTTCAAAACCCGATAAACCGCTTACTAAAGAGGGATTGCGATCTATCATACATCAGGAGCGTCGCATAGAATTATGTTTTGAAGGAGAAGTGGGCTGGGATCTGAAGCGCTGGAAGGAATACCTCCAGGTATTGTCAGAGCCCTTACAAGGATGGAATGCTTCTGGGATGGCTTTGCGTTCAGACTATTACAAACGTATGAATTTATTTACACCGGTTTTAGGGTTGAAGAATTACTTCTGGCCATTCCATGAATCAGTAATCCTCAATAATTCAAATATTGTTCAAAACTTATATTGGTAAAATATAAAACATGAAAAAATTATTAGTTATTTCATATTCCCTGCTATTTGCAGCGTTGTTTACAGCCTGTACAAAGGGTAGTAATTATAATGAGGTGGTATCAAAAGATAAAACTGTGCCCCCAGCAGTTTCTAATGTCCGGGTTGAGAACCTGGCTGGCGCTGCTCAATTAACTTATGATTTACCTAAATCGGATAACATTCTTTACGTAAAGGCTGATTATTTTATACGTGACGGCGTAAAAAGGCAAACAACTGCCAGTTATTATGGAAATAAAATGCTATTGGATGGGTTCGCCGACGCGAAAGAATATGAAGTTACCCTTACGGTTGTTAGCAGGGCTTCTGTTAGTTCCCAGCCCGTTACCATAAAAGTAAACCCGGGAACCCCTCCTTATAAACTGGCCTATCAGAAATTGTTGGCCAACCAAGACTTTGGAGGTGTGTATGCCACAATGACAAACGGAACCGGTTCAAATGTTGGATTGACCATTTTAAAATACGATTCCTTATATAACGTCATGAAGCCGGTGATGCAAAAGTTTAGTAAAGATTCTGTCATGACGCTAACGGTAAGGGGATATAATCCGGTTAACTACTATTGGGGCTTCGTTGTCAGTGATCAATTCGGTAACCACACGGATACTTTATTTAAGTGGATTACGCCAATCCTGGAGACCCAGATGGATAAAAGCTTGTTTAAAACTTTTCCGTTACCAACCGATCCTGCGGAAAACTGGCCGATGAGATATCTGTGGGATGGGAATTTAACTGGAGATAATCCTGGTTCATGGAGGGCCCTTGGAGGATCATTGTCTCCCGTTGTTTGTACGTTTGATATGGGCGTGTCTGCCAGGCTGAGCCGATTCAGACTATGGGGAAGAGGGGGCGCGTTTGCCTTTACAAATGAAAATGTAAAGGAATTTGCTATGTGGGGATCTAATCAACCTATACCGAAGGATGCGCTTCTTCCGGTAGGGGCAACCAAAGGTCTTGTGGTGGGCGATTGGATTTGTTTGGGTCGATTTCAGCATCCTCCTAAGCCATCCGGTCTTCCTGTAGGGCAAAATAGTGCAGAGGATAATGCATTATATGCTGCAGGTTTTGAATTCGAATTTGACAAAGATATCCCTCCTGTCAGGTATATGCGTTTAGCTGCGGAAACAATAATGCAAGGAGGAGGCAACGTTATCGTTAGAGAACTCACTTTTCATGGACAAGTAATTAAATAATATGAAAGTATTTAAAATAAATAGAACAGTTATCATTGGGGCATTTCTTGCGGTTATTGCCTGTAATAAACCAACAGAATATCGTTCCTACCTGGCTGGTAAAGAAATTCAATATCCTGGAGTTGTCAGCAATTTAAGGGCACTTCCCCAGGTCAACCAGGTTACATTACGGTTTAATCCCAGCTCCGACCAGAGTATTACAAAGTATAAGGTTTATTGGAGAAACGGAACTGATTCAATGAGTTTTACACCTTCGACCTTGAATCCGGCAGAAACGGAAAATTTGGTAATTCCCAACCTGCCGGAATCTGAAGTGGTAAATATATCCTTATACTCAATTAATGCTTTGGGGGTCTCAGTTCCAAAGGTTTTAAATGGTGTGCGTAGCATTGGGCCTGTATATCTTAATAATTTGAAAAACAGGTTCTTGACTAACGCTACCTCTGCGACTTTTAATCCTAAAAAAAGTCCGATGGATTCAGTTTATCTGAATTTCAGAGCGGATCCAGACAGTTTTAATGTTGCTACAAAAATCTATTGGGTAGATAAACAAGGGCAGCAAAAAGAATCAGAAATTAATGCTACTTCAACAAAAATTAGACTTCCGGATTTTAAAATTAACACCATGGTTTATTTCGAGTCATATTATAAACCAAATAGGTTTACTGATGAGTCGTATACGCCTAAAAGTGGGCGGGATTCGTTCCTGGTGTCGCAAAGTCTTTTTTAAATGCTATCAGAGTGCTGGACGGAGCGTGTTAAAGCATTCTAAGTTGAACTAAAATAACACAGTGCTTTATGTTGACCGTTTATGGATTGCATAAAGCACTGTGTTTTTTATTTCTATATAGAAGCTAATTGCCTGCAACCTGGCAATTCGTGTAAAAAGGCTACTTGTTCATGTAAAAAGGCTACTTGTTCGTGTAATAGAGGTACTTGTTTGTCTATTAATAATAAAGTTTAGTGTAATGATAGGCATTCTCCTTTTTTAATGTGAATGCGCTTGCCTTATTTTGTCTATTAACCTACTACCCATTAAACGACTACCCAAACGATGATGTGATTCCTCATGGTTTTATTATTACAATAAATTTTTTACAATTTACTACAGATATGATGTTTCGGTTTAAACTATTATTTTGGATGCTCTTAATGGTTGGCCCCAGTTGGGCACAGCAAACCAAGCTTTCAAAACAGGAAAGGAATTGGTTGTTAAGTTCAATAAATGAGCTTGACGGGAAATATGATCCCAAAGAAAAAATGCTGACCCAAAAGCTCAAAGGGTGGAATTACCATACCGATGCTATAAGCGGTACTTTTCATGATACCAGGGCTTCGCTTTTCTATGCCAAAAAGCTGATGGACTATGGTGGAAAGAATAATGTCAATAAGGCAATTGATATTATTGAAAGTACCATAGCCCTTCAGGATACTGTTAGCCGCTCAGGTACTCGTGGCGTATGGCCATACTTCAAGGAAGAACCGCTGGCTACCAAGAAATCACCGGTTGACTACAACTGGGCAGATTTCAATGCGGTAACCCTAATCGATATATGGATGGAACATAAGGATGAACTTCCCGATAGTTTGAAACCAAAGATGCAAAAGGCGATCCTCTTGGCTGCGCAGGCCATTCAAAGGCGAAATGTTGGTCCTTCCTATACCAATATAGCTATCATGGGGACCTATGTTACTTATGTAACAGCCCAGCTTTTTGATCAAAAGGAAATGTTTCAATACGCACAAAACCGCTTAAAAACCTTTTATGATTATACTGTAATAAGAGGTGGCTTTGAAGAGTACAATAGTCCAACCTATACCATAGTGGCTATAGACGAATTAAACAGAATGCAGCGTCATATCAAAGAGCCTGCTGCGGTAGCAATGGTCGATTCTTTGTATGCGTTGTCCTGGAAAATGATTGCACGTCATTATCACAAACCTACAGGACAATGGGTGGGGCCACATAGCAGGGCTTATAGTCCTGTTGTGGATGCTCTCTTTTCAGGAATTCTTTATGAGGCATCCGGTGGAAAGGTAGGTGCTCCGTCGTTTATTGGGGATGTTAAAATGACACATAAAATACCTCCTTATTTACTTCATTATTTTTTAAATCCCCAATATCCACGTACAGAATCTGATGTATTCGTTGTCAGCAATCCTAAAGTTACAGGGACTGCATACATGACATCAAAATATGCTATAGCAACAGCTAATAGAGCCAGTATGTGGAATCAGCGTCATCCACTGTTACTATATTGGGGCACTGATAAAAAGCCTCAATACTGCCAGGTGAGGCTTCTACATGATTCTTTTGACTTTAGCTCGGCAAGTTTTTATAGTGTACAGGATAAAAACAAGGTGCTTGCCGGTATCAACTTTATTACAAATGGTGGCGATAAACACCTTAGCATTGATCGCATTAAAAACGGTCAATTTAAGGCAAGCGATTTAAGACTCCGTTTTGAGTTTAATGCTGCTACTCCAATTACCAAACTTCAACTGCCAAAATCGATTCTTGAACCCTTTACTTTTGTGGCTGGTGGCTTGCCCTTTTACATTCATCCCTATAAAATGGAGTTTGGAGATTTGAAAGGTAAATGGGAAACAGGCAAGGATAGTACAAAGACCTGGATCGACTTTGTAATTTATTCCGGAGACTCAAGGGACTTTAACCTGTCTGAAATGAACAGCGCAGTTCTCGGATTTGCGATGGCTATTGACGATATGCTTAAGAATACCGATAAGAACGTAGCCGTATCTAAAGGCGAAGGCGATATGCTGGATGTTCAGTGGGGTAAATTGCAGTTGCAATTTGCAACTAAACCAACTACAGAACCTAGAAACTTGTAAATCAGTAATTGAATATCACTAAGCGGTAACTGTTGTTGTTACAACTGTTATCACCATATTTTATAAAACATAATTTGAAATAATGAGGCTGACAAGAACAGGAATCCTTTCCAAAATTATAGGGGTTAAAGCACTTATCTTCTTATTTATATTACAGGGAAACGCCCAAATAAAGTATTTTAAAAACTTTCCTGATAAAGCCAATCCGGAGACTGTAGGTATTAAAATCACCGAACGCTTTCTTTCACGACCACATTCGACTTATGGCAACCCATTGAAGATGAACCTTCCTGCACCACAGATCACTTATCCTGATGTGTGTACCTGGCTTGGGGGATTTTGGTTTGCAAAAGCAACCAATAATAAAGAGCTATTCAATAAACTGGAAGCTCGCTTCCAGCCACTGTTTACTACTGAAGCTAAGTTGCAACCCAAACCCAATCATGTTGATAATAACGTTTTTGGTACACTCCCATTGGAACTATATATACAAACAAAAGAGCAGAAGTATTTAGATATGGGAATGCGCTATGCCAATACCCAGTGGGAAGTCCCTCAAAATGCAAGTGCTGCTGAGAAGAAGTGGGCTGATGGGGGATACTCCTGGCAAACCCGTATTTGGTTAGATGATATGTTTATGATCACAGCGATACAAGCACAGGCATTCCGCGCTACCGGTGATTATAAATTTTTAAATCGGGCAGCCAAGGAAATGCTGGTTTACCTGGACTCAATTCAATTACCCAATGGCTTGTTTTATCATGCGCCATCAGCACACTTTAGCTGGGGCAGAGGTAATGGATGGATGGCTGTCGGAATGGCGGAATTGCTAAGGGCACTGCCCCAAAATAATGCTGACCGTCCCAAGATTATGAGTGCTTATCTGAAAATGATGGCTACTCTTAAAGAAAACCAATCTCAAAATGGTATGTGGAGGCAAGTAGTAGATGACGCAACCATGTGGGAGGAAACTTCCTGCACTGCCATGTTCACCTATGCTATGATTGTAGGGGTGCGCAAAGGCTGGCTACCTAAAAAAGAATATGGAGGTGTGGCTAGAAAAGCCTGGATAGCCCTTACAACAGGTTATATTGATGAGATTGGTGATGTTACTAAAGTGTGTGAGGGTACCAATATTGGTAACAGCAGCGAGCATTACCGCAATCGTCAAGGGCTCACAGGCGATCTGCATGGTCAGGCTCCGGTACTGTGGTGTGCTTATGCCCTAACAGCTCCAAAATTGTAAGAAACATTTTAGACTGAGTTGCCCTGTTTTTTACTGTCCATAAAAACAGGGCAACTCACTCACTTTAGTTCTTTGATACTTTTTGTTGAAAGAATGAAACTTATTGTTGAAGTTATTCCTATCATTCTTCCAATCTTTACTTTCCAAAATTTCCCATTCCAAAAAATGAGAATTCGATTGCTTTCAATAAAAAGTTTACCAATCATATTAGCAGGATTAATGCTGGTTATTTTCGCAGGCTGTAGTAAGAAAGATGAGGAAACGACCAGTACTCCTACTGTCGATCCTCCTATTATACCACCAGTAAGTACCTTTGCCGGACCGACTTACGCTGATAATTATACCTCTATATCTGCCTGGGCTAGTCGTTCGCAATGGAATTTGGCTAATGTACATGACCCCACAGTGGAAAAATGCAGTGAATATTATTACATGTACCAGACTGACGCTTCTTATGGTAATGTGCATGAGGGACAAGGACATTATCCTTATCGTCGTTCCAAGGACCTGGTCAATTGGGAATTCATGGGTATGGCTTTCAGTACTGTACCTGCCTGGGTAAAAGATTCTTTGAACAATAAGCGGGCTCGTATGTCGCCAGCCTTGCCTCCAATTGAAAATCCTAGTTATGGTTTTTGGGCACCGCACATAAAGAAGGTTGGCAATAAATACAGGTTATATTATAGCGTAGTGGTTACCAATCCAATTGTAGGAACTGACCCTAATACATCGTGGACAGAACGTGCTTTTATTGGACTTGCTGAATCAGATGACCTGGCAACCAATCAGTGGGTAGACAAAGGGATGGTAGTGTGTTCTGAGCCTGATGGGGTAAGGAGTTATACCAGGAACGGAGCCAATGACTGGAGTGGTTATTTTAAGTTCAATGCTATTGATCCCACATTTATTGTTACTCCTGAAGGCGAACATTGGTTGATCTATGGTTCGTGGCATAGTGGCATTGCTGCCCTGAAATTGAATCCGGCAACAGGTAAACCTGACAAACTGGAAACCATTGATGATTATGGCGTACGTATAGCAGGACGAGGCAACGTAAATACAAATCGCTGGCAGGCTTTGGAAGGCCCTGAAATCATTTATAACCAGGTTACAGGGTACTATTACCTCTTCCTTGCTTATGATGAACTTTCGATTGCTTATAATACACGGGTAGCGCGTTCTAGGAATATTACCGGACCATATGTTGGAATCGATGGAGCGAGTGTAACCACTGGTGCAGAATGCTGGCCGATGTTAACTCACCCCTATGCATTTAGTGGGCATACAGGATGGGTGGGCATTTCACATTGTTCCATATTTCAAAATCCTGATACAAAAGAATGGTTCTATGCTTCGCAGGGTCGATTGCCAGAGAATGTACCGGGCATAAATGTGTCCAACGCCGTAATGATGGGACATGTTAGACAAATTCACTGGACTGAAGATGGTTGGCCTGTGATTGCTCCTGAGCGTTATGCAGGAGTTCCCAAAACCACTATTAAGGAAGAATATATTCCTGGTACATGGGAGCAAATCACCATGCAATACCAATATAAAGTAATTCAACAACCAATTACTATGTTGTTAACAATTGATAAAAAGGTAAGCGGAGGCGTAACAGGAACATGGTCGCTGGATACGACAAAAGGAATACTTACCATAAATAATATAAAATATAATTTATCAAATGCATGGAATTGGGAATCTGTTCCACGAAAAGTAACTGTTACCTATTCCGGCCTGACTTTAACAGGGCGTCCGATTTGGGCAAAAAAAGTGCAATAGCGATATGATTGTTGTGTGGTGTTGAAAAGTTTCAATTAAAAGAAATAGAAATATTGCAGCCACGAAAGGTTATGATGAGATTACACGTGTACTACAAGAGATTTGCGTTTATTAATTTGAATGCAGTTAATTTTATTCCTAAGGATAATCCCGCATTACCCGATTATCACCGGCGACTGGGTGAAATTTTATTAATAGGGCAAAAATGTTATGCAGACCAAATGGAGCGGAATGGATGTGGTGCTAAGACCTTTGGCTCATTAAAAAACGAGAGATGACTATTAAACAACATATGAACAAAAAAAAGATTTTCTATTTCCTCATAATTACAGTGTTCCTGGCGCAAACAGGTTTTGCTCAAACAAATACTACTGCTATCAATTGGCAAAAATTTCTTTCCCGCAACGATTTGGTGTTTGATACGCTTACTACCAAGTGGGAAGAAGGCGTTTTTACTGGCAATGGTTTGCTTGGCGCTATGCTATACATGAAGAATAGCAATGCCCTGCGCCTGGAGGTGGGTCGTACGGATGTAATAGATGGTAGAGAAGGTTCGCCGGCATTTGAAAAAGCTCGTTTGCCCATCGGGCATTTTGAGCTCAGACCGGAAGGGAAAATTTTAAAGAATACCGCCCGCCTTGATCTATGGAATGCTGAGGCCAATGGAACGATTGTAACTGATAAAGGAACGATTCAATGGCGTACAGCTACACTTTCACAGACGAACGTTATTGTTTTTGAAACGAAAGTGAGTGCTGGTGAAAGAAAATTTCAGTGGCAGTTTCATCCGGAAGTTTCCATTAGCCCCCGCACAAAATCCAGGAAGACTCCTAATGGATATGTGGCTAATCCACCCTCTATTCTTGCAATGACTGGAGCGGTTGAATACTGTAAACAGCCGATGCTTGCCGGTGGCGATTACACGACGGCATGGGCCGCTAAAAATAAAGCGAATAGCAAGATATACTACATATCAGTTGCCATCAATAGAAAACAATCTTCAGTTGATGAGGCAATACAAACTGTGAGCAATGGTGCAAAAGATAACTTGCAGCAATTGCTGAATGTACACAGACAATGGTGGCATCAATATTATCCCCAGAGTTTTATATCGCTGCCTGATGCAAGACTGGAAAGTTTTTATTGGATACAGCAATATAAACTGGCCTCGGCTACCAGGGAAGGAAAACCAGCGTTAGATTTGATGGGCCCCTGGTTTCGGTATACCCCATGGCCGGCTTATTGGTTTAACCTGAATATTCAGTTGACCTATTCGCCGCTTTACGCAGCCAATCAGTTGGATTTAGCTAACGGGCTTGTAAAAATGATTGATGAGGGCAAAGAGAACCTGAGCAGGAATGTACCTGTAGCCTACCGACACAATGCGCTGGCGCTGGGCCGCGCTGCTACGAGCGATTTGTACAGCCCGGTAAAAGTGAATCCATTACGAGATACAACTGCTTCAGAATCGGACCTCGAGCTGGGAAATCTTACCTGGTGTTTATATAATTACTGGTTGCAGTATCGCTATACAATGGACGAAAGTGTAAAAGCAAAACTTTTTCCATTGTTAAAGGGAAGCATCAACTATTACCTGGATGTGATGACGAAAGAAGAGGATGGCAAATGGCATTTGCCGCATACCCATTCGCCTGAATACCCCGGTGGTATTACAAGAGATTGTAATTATGATTTGTCATTGTTTCGTTGGGGCTGTGCTACTTTATTAAAGATAAATCCGGGCGATAGCCTTGCTCCACGATGGAAAGATGTATTGATTAATCTTACCGATTATCCCACGGACGCAAATGGCTTGCGGATTGGCCGGGATGTGGCATTTAATAAATCCCACCGTCATTATTCACATATGCTGATGATTCATCCTTTGTGCATCATGAATTGGGAGCAGCCAGAAAGCAGGCCGCTGATAGAAAAATCATTGCAACACTGGCTTAGTCTTAAATCGGAATTTGCCGGATTTTCATTTACGGGCAGTGCATCAATACATGCCGTAATGGGCCAAGGTGATAAAGCCCTTGACTATCTGAATCAATTATTCGGCTATACGAAACCTAATACGATGTATTTAGAAGAAGGGCCTGTAATTGAAACGCCGCTGGCTGCCGCCACCTCGATTCAGGAGTTATTATTACAAAGCTGGGGCGAAAAGATCAGGGTATTTCCTGCAGTTCCATCTTCATGGAAGGATCTGTCATTTGAAAACTTAAGAACGGAAGGCGCATTTTTAATCAGTGCGGTTCGAAAAGACGGTGAAACAAAATGGGTAAAGATAAAAAGCTTGGCTGGTGAGCCTTGTATTATTCGTCCAAATATGGAGGGAAAGCTACAGATTAAAGGCCAGGTACAATTGAAGGATTTAGGGAATGGCACTTATTCTTTTCAACTTAAGAAAGGCGAAGAAGCTATTTTATATAAAAACGAGAATGACTTATCATTGAAGGCTGATGCTGTGAAGCAAGATGGACGAATTAATTATTGGGGAAAAACATTAAGTAAGCTAACTGCTAAAAATTGAAGCCCGGGTTCATTTTAAAAACTTCTTTTCCGTAGTAGTGCAGGTAAGCGCTTTGGAAAGTTTATACTTTCTGTATCGAAATATGCAATTTTGACTAACTGTCCATCGTCCGCTGTATCCACAGCGGATTTTTTTTAAGATTTTTTTTAGTTTCATTGCACCCTTTCCCTTTATTTTTGTTTAACAAAATTGTCAAACAAAATCGTAAATGCCTGTTAAGGACTGCAAAACTGAGCAACATATTAAGGAAACTGCCCGGCGTATTTTTTTAAAAGAAGGGAAGATGCTGGCAACGACCCAGGAAATTGCTGATGCAGCGGGGGTTAACCGTACATTGCTGCATTATTATTTCCGGTCAAGGGATATGCTGTTCAATGTTGTATTTACGGAGGCTCTGACAAAGTTGAGGGAAAGACTTCATGAAGTGATTGGTTCACAGTTAGGGTTTAGACAAAAAGTTGAAAAACTTCTGGATGTATTTTTTGAAGACCTGACTGAATTGCCTTACCTGGAAACTTTTATTACACTTCAGTTGAACCAGGAGCCTCATAAATACGAAGAAATGTTTGTCCATTTGCCTGGAGGCAAAGAACGGATCAGGAATTTTTTAAAGGAAATTCATCATGAAATGGAAAAAGGCACCATTCCTGTAATGAAGCCAATTAACTATATGATGAACATTTTCGCATTGATAGCTTATCCTTATGTAGCCAAACCTGTTTTTAAAAATATGTTTGATTTAAGTGATACAGCTTATAATAAGCTATTGCTGGATCGTAAGGAAATGATTTTGTCTCTTCTCTTTAATTAAGGTGAAGAGGTGAATCATCATTGATGACCGCTTCTCTATTTCAAGAATTTTTATTGTTTTCGATTGCCCGCCTTTGAAATTAGATTTTCCAAAAGCAACATTATAATTAGCAACAATTATGAAGAAAAGTGTACGACTTTCAGGGCTTCCTTTATTCTTATTTGTATTTATTCTCTTGTCGTGTGGTGGAAAAGGCAAGAATGCAGGTGCAGCTGGTGGTCCTGGCGGCGCTGGCGCCAACGAGATAAAAGTTTATTCGGTTCTTACCATTACCTCACGGAGTACAACCTTATTTTCAGATTACCCTTCAACCATCCAAGGTCAACAGAACATTGAAATCCGTCCAAAAATTGATGGTTACATTGAAAAGATTTATGTGGATGAGGGCGCAACTGTCAGAAAAGGTCAACCACTTTTTCAGATCAGTGCACCACAATATGAGCAGGGTGTAAGAACTGCCCAGGCTAACATTAAAATTGCGCAGGCCGACGTCAATGCTGCTCAGATGCAGGTGGAAAAGGTTCGCCCCCTGGTAGAGAAAAATATAATCAGCCAATATGAGCTTCAATCGGCGCAATTCACCTTGCAAGCAAAACAAGCAGCGCTTGCGCAAGCAAGAGCCTCTTTTGCCAACGCCAGAACCAACCTTGGTTATACAAGTATTACGAGTCCTGTTGATGGAGTCGTTGGTGTCATACCTCATAAAATTGGTAGCCTGGTAAGTAGTAACACTGCAGAACCTTTAACTACCGTATCCAACATTGGAAATATCTATGCTTATTTTTCTATTAATGAAAAGATGGCATTGGAGTTTTCGAAGAATACGCCCGGAGCTACTGTTCAGCAACGTCTTGCTACCATTCCTCCTGTTACCTTGATCCTTCCAAATGGTACAGAATTTTCACAGAAAGGCCGTATTGAAACTGCCAGCGGGTTGATCAATACAGAAACCGGTTCAATCAGTGTAAGAGCAACATTTCCTAACCCTGGTAATATCATCAGGAGTGGTAGCAGTGGTGTGGTTCGAATACCCAGAACAGTTGATTCAGCTCTTTTGATTCCACAAAAGGCTACTTACGAGATCCAGGGAAAGAAGTTTGTTTATGTTGTTGAAAGTACGGGAACAGTCAGGAGTGTCGAGGTCAAGGTGATGGATAGTAACAATGGGCAATACTATGTTGTTCAGCAGGGGTTAAATCCAGGTGAAAAAATCGTATTGGAAGGAGTTGCTTCTTTAAGAGAAGGGGCGGCAATTAAGCCGAGAGAAGTGAATTCTGATAGTGTATATAGGGTAATGACGAATGTAGAGAGATGATGATAGATAATAGATTATAGATGGTAGAGTGATTTATCATGAGTTAATTATTAAATGAGGTTTCGTTAAGAGAAGAAGTTATGTTTAGAAAATTTATTGAGAGACCGGTATTATCTACTGTGATATCGGTGCTGATCGTGATATTAGGTGTGCTGGGTTTAATATCCTTACCCATATCACAATACCCGGATATTGCACCGCCTACGGTACAGGTTTCTGCATCCTACCAGGGTGCCAATGCTGATGTGGTATTAAACAGTGTGGTGATACCGTTAGAAGAGCAAATTAATGGTGTTGAAGGCATGACCTATATGACTTCAACATCAGGTAATGATGGAACGGCCAATATTACTGTGAATTTTGCGTTGGGCACCAATCCTGATCTTGCTGCTGTAAACGTACAAAACCGTGTTGCCAGGGCCACCAGCCTATTACCCCAAGAGGTAACCCGTGCAGGTGTCACCACGGCTAAGCGTCAAAGCAGTAACCTGGTGATTTTTGCCTTGTATAGTGACGACCCTGCTTATGACCAAACCTTTCTTCAAAACTATGCAAGTATCAACCTGATTCCTCAGATCAAACGTATCAATGGTGTTGGTGATGCTACTGTATTCGGACAGATGGAATATTCCATGCGTATCTGGCTGAAGCCAGATGTGATGGCTACCTATGGTCTTGTTCCAAGTGATATCAGTACTGCATTGGCGGAGCAAAATGTGGAGGCAGCTCCGGGGCAGTTTGGAGAGCAGGGAGGGCAATCTTTCCAATATGTAATCAAGTACAGGGGGCGGTTAAAAAGTCCAAAAGAGTTTGAAGACATTGTTATACGTTCTGCAGCTAACGGGCAAATATTGCGCTTGAAAGATATTGCCCGCCTGGAAATGGGAGCGCTGAATTATTCCAGTACAACTAAGACCAATGGTAAGCCTTCCATTGGGGTGGCCATCAGCCAGACTGCTGGTTCTAATGCCAAGGAAGTTATTGAAGGAAGTTTGGGTGTATTGGAAGAAGCTTCGAAGAGTTTTCCAAAAGGTGTCCATTATGTAAACCTTGTAAATGCCAATGATTTTTTAGATGCTTCCATCAGCAAAGTGATTCATACACTGCTTGAGGCTTTTATACTAGTGTTCATCGTGGTTTTCCTCTTTTTGCAGGATTTCCGGTCCACTTTAATCCCGGCGATTTCAGTTCCTGTAGCGATAATAGGTACGTTTTTCTTTTTAAGTCTATTTGGCTTTACCATCAACCTGCTTACATTGTTTGCATTGGTATTAGCCATCGGGATTGTAGTGGATGATGCCATTGTGGTAGTGGAAGCTGTGCATGCAAAGCTTGATCATGGTTACAAATCGGCAAGGAAAGCTACCATTGATGCCATGAGTGAGATTTCGGGTGCTATTATTTCCATTACATTGGTTATGGCGGCCGTGTTTATACCTGTTAGTTTCATCAAAGGCTCTGCAGGGGTATTTTATAAACAATTTGGACTTACACTTGCCATTTCCATCATCCTGTCTGCCGTTAATGCCCTTACGCTTAGCCCGGCCTTATGTGCTATATTTTTAAAGCCACACCTTGAAAATGGACATCAGAAAAGGAGTTTTCTTCAAAGGTTTTATATCGGATTTAATACGGCCTTTGAGGCCACCACTCATAAGTACAGACGTTCTGTATCATTTCTAATAAAGAGGAAATGGGTAGCCATTGGGGGCATCGCTGTTTTTGCAGGTTTATTCTATGTGTTGATGGCAACAACACCAAAAGCTTTTGTACCTAATGAAGATATGGGAGTCGTGATGAGTGACATCGCATTGCCACCAGGTGCATCGCAGGAACGGACTGATGAAATAACGAAACAGATTGAAAAAATTGCACGGACGATACCTGAGGTAGAGAATATTCTCCGTATTACCGGGCGAGGAATGATCAGCGGTACCGGAAGTAACTATGGCATGGTGATCATGCGTTTGAAGCCTTGGGCCGAAAGAAAAGGGAAAGGCCAGGATGTACAATCCATTATCGGGCAAATGTTTGGAAAGACCGCTGGGATCCGTGATGCACGGGTAATCTTTTTTGCGCCGCCCACTATTCAGGGGTTTGGTACAACGGGTGGTTTTGAGTTTCAATTGCAAGACAAAAGTGGTGGCGATATCGCTAAATTTTCCAAGATCAGCTCTGATTTCCTGGCAACATTAAACCAGCGTCCTGAAATACAATATGCATCTACATCTTTTAACCCGAATTTTCCTCAATACCAGATCAATGTAAACGTAGCAAAAGTTAAAGACGCAGGGTTGACAGTAAGTGATGTGTTGAGTACGATGCAGGGGTACTATGGAGGGGTATATGCCTCGAACTTTAACCAGTTTGGTAAGCAATACAGGGTTATGTACCAGGCAGAGCCTTTATTCAGGGCCAATCCGGAAAGTTTGAACAATATATTTGTAAGAAATGCGAATGGTACTATGGCGCCCATTACCGAGTTTATTACGTTGGAGCGGGTGTATGGTCCACAGTCAATATCCAGGTTCAACTTATTTACGTCTATTAACGTCAATGGTTCGCCTAAGCCTGGTTATAGTTCCGGTGATGCCATCAAGGCTGTTCAGGAAACTGCGGCGCAGGTATTACCGGCTGGATATGGTTATGAGTTTTCCGGCATGACCAGGGAGGAATTATCTGCCGGCGGTCAAACTGTATTTATTTTCACACTGGTACTGATATTCGTATACTTCCTGCTCTGTGCCCAGTATGAAAGTTATATCCTTCCACTTGCTGTATTATTATCCCTGCCTATTGGTTTGTCGGGTGCCTTTTTATTCGCGAAGATCTTCGGCATTACCAACAACATTTATGTGCAGATCACACTGATCATGCTGGTTGGTCTACTGGCTAAAAATGCCATTTTGATCGTAGAGTTTGCCGCGGAAAGAAGGAGGCAGGGGATGAGTATTGTGCAAGCAGCCCTTGATGGGGCACAGGCCCGTTTACGCCCTATTTTGATGACATCATTCGCATTCATTTTTGGTCTTGTGCCGCTGATGCTGGCATCTGGTGCGGGAGCTACCGGAAACCGATCGATCGGAACAGGTGCAGTAGGCGGCATGTTGATAGGAACCTTGTTTGGGGTGTTTGTTATTCCTGTATTGTTTGTCATTTTCCAATCATTGCAGGAACGAATAAGAGGAAAGCATAAAAATGAATTGTTGCTTGATGATGCTGTTGTTGAAAAAGAATGGGTATTAGATAAAGTACAATAAGCAATATGTAAAAATGATAAGCAGTTAATGATGATTCATCATTGAAGTAAAAAGAAGATGATTGAAGTATAATTGAGAGATTATGAACACAACGTTGTTAAAAAATATATTAGTTGTCTCATTGGTGGTTTTGGTGCTGGCATCTTGTAAAGTATCACAACCCTACCAATCACCGGAGATTCGTACACAGGGTTTATTTCGTGATGCCAGTTCCAATGATACCAATAGCATGGCAAGTCTGCCCTGGAATGAAGTATTCAGCGATACTGTTTTACAGAGATTGATTACAGAGGGAATCGCGCAAAACCTGGATTTGCAGGTTGCATATACCCGGATCAGGCAGTCGCAAGCCTATTATGAACAAAGCAGAGCTGCATTACTTCCTGCATTGTATGCAAATGCGGGCGTAACAGATTCAAAATTATCAAATGCCCAGGGATTTGGAATACGCTCCAATGCTACTCAATTTCAAATTGGAGTATCATCAAGTTGGGAAATTGATGTATGGGGTAAATTGAGCAGCAGCAAAAGGGCTAGTTTAGCCAATTTGATGCAAACAGAAGCTGCAACAAGGGCAATTCAAACCAGTATCGTAAGCGGAATTGCCAACTATTATAATACGCTTCTTGCCCTGGATAAGCAATTGGCAATAACAGAACAGACGGTAAGAAACTGGGATACGACAGTGCATACGATGAGGGCATTAAAACAAGCCGCAATAGTAACTGAAGCTGCCGTGGTGCAAAGTGAAGCGCAACGTTATGCCGCCGAAGTTACTATTCCGGATCTTCAACAGCGCATCAAAGAAACAGAGAACGCTTTGAGCATACTATTAGGCAATCCTCCCGCTGCCATCAACCGCAGCAGGCTGGATGATCAGTCAACAGTAGATCTACTTCAAACAGGCGTGCCTGCTCAATTGCTGGCCAACAGGCCGGATGTTCAACAGGCCGAGTTGGCTTACAGGAATGCCTTTGAACTTACAAATGTTGCCCGTTCTGCCTTTTATCCGGCACTAACCATTAATGGTTCCGCAAGTTTGACCAGTTTGTCGTTGGGTAGTTTTCTCAATCCATCTTCACTGGCTTCAGCAATCGGTGCCGGATTGACACAGCCCATATTCAACAAGCGATTGAACAGGACTAATTTGATTATCGCACAACAGCAGCAACAAGCCACATTGTTTGATTTCAGAAACACGTTGCTGGTAGCAGGTCGTGAAGTTTCAGATGCGCTTTCCCTTCATGCGACAGCATTACAAAAAATGAATGTGCGTTCGCTGCAGTTAATCGCCTTGCAACGTTCGGTTGAATATACCCAGGAACTTCTGCGCAATGGTTTTGCCAATTATAACGAGGTAATCACTGCACGTCAAAGTTTACTGGCCGCTGAATTAGGACGGGTCAATGATAAACTGCTGCAATTACAAGCTACGGTTGATCTGTATCGTTCTTTAGGCGGAGGCTGGAAATAGATAACTCATTCAAGAAATTTATGAAAGGTCATAGGCGGCAAATGCCTATGACCTTTTTTCTTATAAAGAACTGAGATTTATCAGGTTAAAGACAGTCAATGATTATAAATTCTGGTAAGCTGAAATGATATCTTTAGAACACTATAAAATTTGGCTTATGAAAACTATTGTGGTTGCAACAGACTTTTCTTCCAATGCTGATCATGCACTTCAATATGCAGGCGCTTTGGCTTCCTTTATGAATGCCAGGATTATTTTATTCAATGCCTTTCAACTTCCTGTGCATGCATCCAATACATTGCTTCCGGCAGAGAGTTTCGTTGAATTACTAAAGGATAATCAAGAACGATTAGAAAATATTGCATTGCAAGTATCTGACAAATTTGGGGTTACTGTGGATGTTCAAACAAAAATGTCTGATGTCAGCAATGCATTGGAAGAAATTGTAATGGGTGCACAAGCCGATTTGGTTGTGATGGGTATGCATACCAGTGACTGGAGTGACCGGTTATTTGGTAATACCACTACTTCGGTTATCAGGGACGCTAAGTATCCTGTTTTAGTAGTACCTAATAATGCATCATTTACAGGAATTGAAAGGATTTTATATGCTTTTGACTCCAATTGCCTGCAAAAGGGAACCCAGCTTCAAGTAGTGAAAGATATAGCGCGAAGTTTTAAGGCAGAAGTGCAGGTTTTTCATGTGGAAACTGCTCATAGAGCAAAAGAATATACTTTGAAAGAACCTGTAGATGCTAATACCAAAGCTGCTTTGAATGACGTTGCTCATACCTATAGGGAAATTGAAGAAACAGGTGTAGTTGAGGGTATTGAAAAAGGAATTAAGGAATTAGGGGCAAACCTGTTAGTGATGGTCCCTCATAAGCTCAGTTTTTGGAAAAACGTTGTTCGTTTAAGTACTACAAGAACTGTCGTATTAAAGTCGCAAATACCACTATTGGTTGTGCCAAATACTTGTAGAGGATAGTAAAAGGTATGAAGTAATTATTTTTAGAACGCTGAAAAATAAAATAAATCTCCGGGTTGTGGAAATTAGAAAGATAGTTTGATGGGCTTGCTATTTGTTCATAATACTATAACTTTGTTAGTGCCTCTATGATCTGCAAAGGCATGTAAACCCTCTTCAGCCTCACATGATATGCCTATTGTAGAAAAAGTTTCAAGTTAAGTTCAGTTGTTAGTCAGATGTATCATTTTTAAAGATTTTCGGTATACTGTCATTCTGCATCTTTTTATTTTAAGGTTATTGGTAAGCATTTATTCAAGTCAACTCTTAAAAAGACAACTATGAAACTTTCTGATTTTATCTTACTAAGCGAGGAAAAAAAGAAATTGGTAGTTCTTCATGAAGGGATACTGATTGGCAAAAGAAATAAATTTGATTACATGGTTTTTCTGTTTCAGTTGGACAACTACTACGTAGAAACCTATTGTAATCTCAAAAACAAGGCTATAGAGGAATACTGTGTTTTTGATAATACAAAATTATTGAAGCCTTACCTGGAGGCTATATCCATTGACGATTTATTGCACTGATTCATTCCATTAGTTGGTTTTATCCGGGGAGAAACGTTTATTGGGCAACAAAACTATGGAGCAGCGACCCTGCTACGATGGTAATCTGCCAGGTATGAGCTCCATATCCAACTTCCGCCAGATTCTGACATAATAGAGGTATAAATCATTTTTTAAATGGGGTAGTATTAAGCAGCATTTGTAATATTGCTTCAATTTTTAAACTGGTGATACCAAAACTATGCAGCGTATTAAAATCAATAATAATAAGCTCCCTAAAGTAAAACAGATTGTTCTAGCTATTGTAGCGCAAATAGAAAAGGGAAAGCTCCTTAAAGATGAACGTTTGCCCTCCATCAACGAATTCAGTGAACAGTATTCAGTTGCCAGGGATACAGTGGAAAAAGCCTATAAAGATTTAAAAGAACAAGGGTACATTATTTCTGTTGCCGCAAAGGGATATTTCGTACAGGGAAAAAAAGATCAAAGGATAAAAGTGCTACTCGTCTTCAATAAACTGAGTTCTTATAAAAAAATGGTTTATGACAGTATGTTGCAAACTTTGGGGGAAAAAGCGAAAGTAGATTTACAGATCCATCATTATGATCCCCATCTCCTTAAGGAAATACTGGAGACCAGCCAAGGGGCTTACCATTACTATGTCATTATGCCCCATTTTTTTCATGGCGCTGAAAAAGAGGTGTGTCTGTCAGTTTTAAAAATGATCCCTGAAAACGAATTGATTCTGCTGGATAAGCATGTACCTGAATTAGAAGGAAATCACATATCGATATACCAGGATTTCAAATGGGATATTTACTACGCCTTAAAAGAAGCTGCAGACCTGATGAAAAAATATGACCGGCTGGTGTTGGTTTTCCCAAAATATAGCCATCACCCCACAGAAATTACTGAAGGTGTTTTGCAATTCTGCCTGGAGCACCAAAAAGGATTTTCTGTGGTTTCATCTGTAGGAGAGGAGGCTTTGCTGCCACAAACCGCTTATATTGTAATAACCGAATCGGATTTAGCGCTTTTGATCAAAAAAGTTCGCAATTCTACCTACCAGCTTGGCCAGGAGATCGGCATTATTTCTTTTAATGAGACTGTTTTCAAGGAGCTTCTGGACATTACTGTTATTTCTACAGATTTTGAAGAAATGGGCCGTTCAGCTGCCTGCCAGATCCTTAATGGACAGGTCAAAAAAGCAAAGAACCCTTTTCATCTGATTCTTAGAAAATCACTTTAGACTTAAAATCTTCTGAAATTCTCACAGGCAAGCCTAGCTAATTATTATCATATTTCTTCCCATCCCATCATTCAAATCATCCTGGGTTTTACCTGAGCGATCCGTAAGTGATTGTTCCCTTATCATGCATTAAAGCAGGTATAAGAAGTCAAAAAAGTTTGCAGTTGCGTATGTTGAAGTAGGTGGTATTTTTATAAATGCTTGATATTCAATATTATTATTTTTTATTGTAGAGGTTTTGACGTAGTGCTTTTTTTGGGAGCAGAGGCATATTGAGGACAATTTTGCCTTGAAAATTTGCTGCTATATGAATCAAAATCATGAACTACAGAATCTTATGAAAGAGAAACTTGCCTATGTCCGCCATTTTTATTGGCAGTACAATCGTCCTCCATCCAGTCGTTATTCCCCTTTTCCACAGCCAGGTATTTAGACAGCCAGGTATTTAGAAAGATACTTTGGAGTAAAATGTAATCTAAAATTTCTTACAAACATTAACAGCTTATATGAGAAAAAGACAACTCATGTGGTTGCTGCTGGTATTCTTTTTATCAGCACTAGCCACACAGCAGGCCTCTGCTCAAACAAAAACGATCAGCGGGATCGTAAAGGATGAAAGTAACAACCCAATTCAAGGGGCTACTGTTACTGTAAAAAAATCTACCATTTCAACAGCCACTGATGATAAGGGTAATTTTTCCCTTTCAGTTTCACCTTCGTCAACCGTACTGGTGATTTCTTCTGTGGGTCATGTGGCCCAGGAAGTTTCCATGGGCGGCCGCACTAATTTTAGTATTACGCTCAAAACCGATATGGTTTCCCTGTCGGATGTAGTAGTAGTAGGTTACGGACAACAAAAGAAAGCATCCGTAACTGGGTCCATTAGTACAGTATCTGCCAAAGAAATCGTACAGTCGCCTGTTGCCAACATTAGTAATGGGCTTGCCGGGCGGTTACCAGGCCTGGTATCCGTTCAATCTTCGGGTAAACCTGGTGATGATGCCGCGAAATTGTATGTAAGAGGGGTAGGTACTTTTACCGGGAATACGGCTCCTTTGATACTGGTGGACGGGGTGGTTAGAGATACTTATAACGATATTGATCCGAATGAAGTAGAAACCATCAGTATTCTTAAAGACGCTTCTGCTACGGCCGTATTCGGTGTGCGTGGCGCCAATGGCGTTATCCTCATTACCACCAAACGCGGAAAGGAAGGCGCTCCCAAGATCAACGCTACGGTTCAGTCGGCAGCTACGCAATTTTTAAACTTGCCCAAGTATGTTAATTCCTACCAGTATGCCACACTTCGGAATGAGCAGATTTTGGAAACTTACTGGCAACAACATGCCAATGATGCGGATGTGCTGAACCAGGCTGATGGCTGGGCCAAGTTTGTACAGAAAAGACAAACTGGTTATGTACCGCAATACACCGCAGAAGATGTGAAGTATTATCAAAATGCTCATACGCCAACTTTGGCTGACGGATCCAAAAATCCTTATTATGATCCGTATTTCCACCCCGACCAGGATTGGCAAAGCCAGATCTTCAAAGACTTTGCATCTCAGTCGCAAGCCAATATTAACATAACAGGGGGGACCAAAGGTTTGAAATATTTTCTTTCCACAGGCTACCTATCACAAGGCGGGCTATTCAAAACCGATTATATGCCTTTCTCTAGAGAATTGGACTACAGGAAGGATCGATACAATCTGAGAGGCAATTTTGATTTTGATGTGACCGACAATTTCAAAATTGCGCTGGACCTGGGAACCCAGTTTGTTCAAATTTCAGGTATGAACAATGACGGGTATAATTATGAAAAGAATCTTATGTGGACGAATCCTATGGGTTCTCCCGGTTATATCGATGGCAAATTTGTATTTATTAAGGAACGTGAAGCTGAACAATTTAACCCATTGTACAGTCTGGCCATGCGGAATCAGTATAATATCAATAACAACAGTACGCTCAATTCTGCTATTCGCTTAACACACAAACTGGATTTTATTACACGTGGTCTTTCTGCAAGTGCAAGAGGCGCTTATGATAGCTATTTTTCCAGCACTTCCGGCGGGCAAGCCTTTCCTGTAAAGTGGGCTGTGCGCCCCAATCCTAATGGGGACAATCTGGACCCGATTTGGGTACGACTGAACAACGAATCGCCTTCACAAAGGTGGGACAACTGGTATTCAGGTAAATGGCGTAAATGGTACGCAGAGTTCGCAATGAACTACAACCGTACTTTCGGCGACCATACCGTTACAGGCCTGGCTATGTTTAATTTGGAAAAGAAATTCGATCCTAACCTGGCTTATCACCTTCCCCATGCTTATGAAGGTGTTGTCGGCAGGGTAACCTATGGTTATAAAAGCAAATACCTGGCAGAGTATAACATGGGCTACAATGGATCGGAAAACTTCCCTGAGGGGAAAAGGTTTGGTTTCCTTCCGGCTTATTCATTGGGATGGGTAGCCAGTAAAGAATCATTTTGGCCTGTGAACGACTATGTTACTTTCATGAAGGTCAGGGGTTCGCTCGGTTTCGTGGGTAATGATGTGATTGGTGGCTCACGCTACCTGTATTTGCCCGACGTATGGTCCTACGGCAGCGGTGATATGAATGGTTATTACTTTGGTATGTATGGTTCTAACCGTAATAAAGTAAGATCGGCCTGGGAGAGTACACTCGGCAACCCAAATGTAACCTGGGAAACGGCGCAAAAAATGAATATCGGCTTTGAAGCCAAATTCTTTAAAGATAAAGTAAGCGTAACCTATGACCACTTCAACGAACACAGGAAAGATATCCTTTGGTATAGAGGAACTGTTCCGGGCATAGTGGCTGCCAGTTTGCCTCCTTATAATCTTGGAGAAACGAAAAACTGGGGTAATGAACTGGAAATCACTTACAATGATAAAACGGGCCGTGATTTTAACTATTGGGTAAAGGGGAATGTTTCCAATAACCAGAATGAAATCGTTTTCCGTGATGAACCGATAGTTCCAGGTCTTGAATACCAGGCAGAAACAGGTAAGCCTATCGGCCAGGGATCATACCTGCAGGCGGATGGCTTATTTAATTCATGGGCAGACCTTTATGAAGTGGACAAAGATGGTAATCCCATATTGTCCAACCCTGTGAAAGCTTTGAATGCTGAAGGCCAGGAATATAAAAATGCAACCGGAATGACGGTTTATCAAAGAGATCTCTCCTTCTCTGGTGTGGCTTTACAGCCTGGCGACATTAAAATGAAAGACGTGAATTTTGATGGTGTTATTGATAATAAGGATTATGTAAGATCCGGCAATACCTCCATTCCTCGTTTCACTTTTGGGATGTCACTTGGGTTTAATTTCAAAGGATTTGATTTTTCTGTATTATTTCAAGGAGCAGCAGGTGTAGCGGCTAATCCTATGCCGGCAACAAACCTGCACTTCAATGGTACAACGGAAGCCCTTTTTGAAGTGGACTGGAACCGCTTTACCCTTGACCGCTATGCAGCAGGGGAGGCTATTAATTTCCCGATAGCTGCTTATAACCGCCAGGCCTACAAGAATACCTATTTCCTGATCAATACTTCTTACGTGCGGTTGAAAAACCTTGAAGTGGGCTATACGTTCCAGCGCGGAGTTTTGGCAAAATTGGGACTTGGTTCGGTTCGGGTATATGCAAATGGATTCAACCTGTACACATGGAGCCAGTATCCTATTTGGGGAGATCCCGAAAACCTGGGCTACCTGGGTTATCCATTGACTCGTACCTATAATGGAGGGTTTAAGGTTAGTTTTTAATTATTAATCCGAAAAAGACAAAATGATGAAAAGAATATATATACCTCTTCTGCTTTTTGCCGGCATGGTTTGGGCAGGCATGATGACTGGTTGCTCAAAAGATTTCCTGGAAAAGCCTAAAGGCGGAGCAGTAACGGTAGACACCATATTTCATACGCAAATGCAGGCGCAATATGCTGTAGCAGATATGTACAAATGGTGCGTTCCATCGGGCTTTGTGTTAACCGAATCGGCCGATTGCCGTGAGGATGCCCTTACGGACAATGTACACTTAACACTCCCGGGTGCTGCCTGGGTTGCTGCCAATTACAATTATCAATACTACATTTTTGGTAACATGACCCCTTCAGCAGCTATTGATAGGGGGCCTACCAGTGCTTCACGTGCTGATGCACCTCCTTTTACAGGCTGGTACAAAGCCATCAGGAAAGCCAATCTTGTTTTAAAGAATATTGATAACGTATCTGATGCAACCCCGGGTTGGATCACTGATGTGAAAGGACAGGCTATATTTTGCCGGGCAATGGCTCATTACAGCGCATTTCGTCTTTATGGTGGAGTTCCTATTGTAACCAGCGTGTTGTCAGGTGACGGACAGATTTCAATTCCGCGCGCTTCTGTTCAGTCTGTTGTAGATAGTATTGTAAGCTGGTGCGACCAGGCTGCTGCTTTACTTCCGACAACTCGTGCGGGCGTAGATTATGGAAAAGTAACCAGCCTGGCGGCTTTGGCTTTAAAAGCAAGGATCTTATTATATGCCGCCAGCCCGCTTTATAATACGCCAAGTGATATGAAGTCCATGGTTGCTGGCGCCCGGTTTGGCGATGCCAGGGATTCCGTTCTGTGCTATCCTACTTATGACAAACAACGTTGGAAAAGAGCGGCAGATGCTGCCAAAGCAGTTATTGACGCTGCTCCGGCTTCCGGAGTTAAGTTGTGGGTGTCTTCTACACCAAAGCCTGCCACCAATGCCAATACCGACACTTATGCCGGCCTGGGCGATTATGAAGCGGTATGTAACAATGTATATACCAGTGAGGATGGAAAGACTTTCGGACTCTATGGTAACCCCGAAATGATATTGGTAAATACGTTCAATCAAAAAGATCCGGACAGAAGTCAATGGAATCAATGGGGTTTTTACAATACTTCTAAGATTCGCATGAACGGTTGGGGCGCTAAAAACAATGTACCCGTTGAATTTTTGCAATTGTATGAAAAAAAGAATGGTACAAAATGGACCGCTACTCCAAGCGGACTGGATTTTAAAGATTATTTCCTGAAGCTGGATCTAGATCCTCGCGCCTACCAGTCTCTTGCTTTTGCCGGGCAATGGTTTAACAACAGCAGAACGTTTGCTGCTTATTACAAGGCGGCAACTGACGGGTCTTATTCTAAAGGTGCCATAGTCGATGATACGAACGCTGGTGATGCTACCGGAAGCGCCGTAGAGAGTGTAAAATTTGTTGCTCGCGTTGACAATATGAATGATAACCATTTTGTATGGCCTGTTTTCCGCCTGGCCGAGTTTTACCTCAGTTATGCAGAAGCGTTGAATGAATATTCAGGACCTGCCGGTGAGCCTACTACTTACTTAAACCTGATCAGGGCAAGGGCCGGTATGCCAGCCAAATCGCCTGCTTCAACCGATGCTTTCAGAGAGGATATTCAAAATGAACGTACCGTAGAACTGGCCTTTGAGATGCACCGTTATAACGATTTGCACCGCTGGCTGAAAGCTCATACCGTATTGAGTCAAACTTTTCATGGTTTCGCGGTTACGGCATCCAAGAATGGCGTGAATCCGAAGCCTACCAATCCCTTCCTCAACTGGGAACTTATATCTTATGGAACAAGATCATTTCCTGTGAAGTATTACTATGTACCGTTCCCATACAATCAAATAAGCATGAACTATTTGGGCGGAAAAGATTGGGATGGTCAAAACCCGGGATGGTAATTAAAGGTTTGTAAATAGATAATCTTAAATTATATGAAAAATAGAAATATAAAACTTTTTATTGGGCTGACCTTGTTGTCCGGGCTATCGGTAGCCCAGGCGCAAACAAAGAAGCCTAACCAGTTAGATTCCACCATATTTCTGACTGAAAAAAGCGCTCCAGCCAATCTTATTGACGGAGGTATCAGAACCGAACAGGATTGGAGAAATACAGGTGCCGTTTTTACCATTTCAGGAGAAGAACTGGCACGGACAAACGCAGGTAATTTACTGAACACCTTGCAGGGAAGGATCCCGGGTCTGACCGTAGTGACAGGTGCTGGCGAACCCGGTTATGATAACCCGACTCTTTACGTACGCGGTCAAAGCAGTTGGAATATAGCGGGCAATAAGGTGGGTATTTATCTTGATGGCTTCCAGGTGGATATGAATGCGCTTTCTGCTTTGTCTCCCAATGAAATAGAATCCATCACCCTGCTGAAAGATGCGGCTGCCCTTGCTGTTTACGGCCTTAATGGTGGTGCAGGTGTATTGAGCGTTCGTACTAAAGAAGGTACAAAGACAGGCAAAACCAAGATTGAGGTAAATGCCAGGTACGGAGGCATGCGCCCCATTGCAATGCCTGAGGTAATGGATGCTTACGGGTATGTAACTGCTTACAACCTGGCTTTGAAAAATGACGGGTTGCCCGTTAAGTATTATAACCCTGATTTTTATAAAGCCAGTGATGATCCTTTTCATCCCAATGTAAACTGGTATGATAAACTATTGACCAATAATTCTGCAACACAGAATTACAATATTTCATTCCGTGGCGGCAACGAAAAAGCAAGATATTTTGTACTGGGCGGCTATACCGATTTTATAGGTCTATACAGGGATGCGGATATGATTGACAAAGATTTCGGCACCAATGCAAAATATAAAAGGCTCAATTTGAGAGCAAATATAGACTTGCAGTTGAACAAAAATCTGTCTGTGAAAGCTACTGTTTCCGGAATTACTGAAGACCGTAATACGCCTGCCGGCTTTACCGCCGCCTCTGTGTTTTCTAATTTGCTGAAGATCCCGGCTGCAGCATTTCCGGTGAAAAACCTGGATGGGACATGGGGAAATAGTTCTGTTTATAATTTTAACCCGGTACAATTGCTCAGGACAAATGGTATTTATAGTTCTCATACCCGGTACTTGCAAACGAACGTAAATTTCAAACAAAAATTTGATGCCTTGGTGAGCGGACTGGCTTTTAGCGGTGGTATTTCATTCAGCAACGTATATGTAGGTGTTTATGAGAAAAAGTTTGCTGTACCTTCTTATGTACTTGCCAAAGATGCTTACGACAACCCCGTTATAGATGCTAAGGGTGCCGTTGTTTATAATGTATTGGGAGCTGTAGGCGAAAGTATCAATGATGGCGGTAATGATCACTGGAACAGGACCTCTTCCCTGTTTGGTTTTGATTATGATAAAAGTTTCGGCAAACATAGTTTTACAGGCATGTTAAAAGCTTCCCGTTCCAGTTATATCCATGACGGTCAGACTTATGCAGTAGTGGAACAAGGATTGCGCGGGTTCGTGACTTACGATTATAGCAAGAAATATATTGCAGACCTGTCCTTCTCTTATCTTGGCTCAGGTGATTTTGAATCAGGCCATCGTTACGGAATGTTTCCCGCGCTCGGTTTGGGATGGATTGTAAGCAATGAAGACTTCTTGAAAAACAATAGCGTTGTTAACTTCTTAAAGGCAAGGGCGTCTTATGGTGTGACGGCCAATACCAACGAAAGTTCTCGCTTCTTGTATGAACAATGGGGCAGTTATACGGAGGGTGTTTATACCCTGGGAACAACCGATGGAGGTAAAAACGGCAGAACGGAAGGAGCCATTCCGAACGCTGATTTTACATGGGAATCTAAACGAAGTGCTAATGTAGGCATTGACCTGACACTTTTCAAGAAGTTGAATGCAACTGTAGATGTGTTTAGCGAAAAACGTACAGCTATTTTGGAAGCACCTGTTGGGGTTCCCGACTATACTGGTTTCAATTTTAGAAATACAAATACCGGTGAGGCCGAAAACAAAGGATTTGAAGTGTCACTTCAATTCAGAGACAAAACGCAGAGCAAGTTGGAGTATTATGCCGGAGCTTCCATGGCCTATGCCCGCAATAAAATAACCAAAAAAGCAGAAGACGCCCAACCTTATAGTTACCTGTATGATCAGGGCTACCGGATCAACCAGATGACCGGCCTGCAATGCGTTGGATTTTACCAGGTATCCGATTTTGATGCGAATGGTAACCTGAACCCAGGAGTGGTAAAATCAACCTATGGACCAGTACGTCCTGGCGACCTGAAATATGTGGATGTAAACAATGACGGATTAATTAGCAGTTACGACAAAGTGCCAATGGAATATACCAAGCTTCCTGAGATCACATTAGGGTTCAATTTAGGTTTCAAATATGCAGGCTTTGATTTTGATGCCTTTTTACAAGGGGTCATGAACAGGACCGTAAGTTTATTGGATGACGCTTTCGATTATACACACCCGTTAGCGAATAACAATAATATTACTGTTTTTTCAAGCAATCCCTGGACACCGGAAACGGCAGCAACAGCTGCTTCACCAAGATTGTCCACCCTGGTCAATAACAACAACAACCAGGCTGCAGACTTTTGGCTTCGCAATGGTAACTTCTTCAAAGTTCGCAGTATTGAAGTAGGATACACCCTGCCTCACACAGGATTCCTGAAGAAAATGGAGAATGTAAGGTTTTTCCTGAGTGGTAATAACCTGTTTGGAAACGACATCGAAGGATTAGAACCAGAAAGGCTTTCAATGGGCTACCCATTGATGAAAACAGGTACATTAGGAGTTAAAGCAAAATTTTAGAACGAACATTTTAAGATAACACAAAATGAAAAAATATTATTATATCATCATTATAGTGTTGGCTACATTCTCTTTCGTCTCTTGTAAAAAGGACTTCCTGGATGTAAAAAACATACCGGCTGACATGCCTATAGACATGATGTACAAAACATACGACTACGCGCAGGATGTTGTTTGGAGAGCGTATAGTTTTTTACCAGATGGATTTGCCTCGATGGATATGGAAGCAGCCACAGACGACGCGTACCATACCAATGTAAACAACCGTTCCCATACTTTCAATTATGGCGTGTGGAACCAATTCAATAATCCTGATGGAGGAGCCTGGTCTAATTGCTTCGACGGTATTTACCAGGCCAATCTCCACCTGAAACACAGAGGAGAAATTGATCTGTCCTATCTCTCCAATGGCATTGTCAATAACGACTCTACTAATTACAAAAAAGCAGTATTGAATGTGAAGTTCATGGAAGGGGAATGCTATTTTCTGAAAGCCTTCTTTTATTTTGAGTTGGTGAAACGTTACGGTGGCGTTCCTATCATCGACCAGGCAGTAGATTACAATAATCCTGATACATGGAAAAGCTTGCCAAGAAATTCAGTGAATGATTGTTTCAAGTATATCGTTTCTTTATGCGACAAGGCCGCAGTTATTATTCCGGATAGCGTGCGTACCAGCTTAACTTGGTATGAATCGGGCAGAGCCACTTATGGAGCGATCAAAGCGCTGAAAGCTAGGGCATTGTTATATGCCGCCAGTCCTTTGTTCAAAGAGGCCGGCTCCGCGTTTACCTGGGAAGACGCTGCTGCTGCTGCTAACGATGTGATAAAAATGAATGTTTATAGTCTTCCTACGGCTAATACATCTTACACCGATATATTTGGTGCTACGAATGCAGCGACTACTGAAGCAATTTTCTTCAGAAGGTTCGGAGATCAGAACGGGTTTGAGTTCAACAATTTCCCTATTATGTTTGAAAAAAGTAATGGAAACAGTATCACGCCCAGTCAGAATTTCGTAGATGAGTTTGAAGTGAAAAGCGGCAGTACGGCCGTGCCTTTTGATTGGAGCAATCCAACCCATGCAGCTAATCCATACAGCAACAGAGATCCCCGCCTGGCAGCTACTGTAGTGTACAACGGAGCCTCATTTAGTTCCAATACTATTCAAACATATGTCGGAGGCAATAGCGGCCAGCCTAAATTAAATGCTACTAAAACAGGCTATTATTTGTCAAAATACGTAAATCCAAGTGTTAGTCTGACCAATAATACCAAAACAAAACATCAATGGCTTTATTTCAGGTATGGAGGATTACTGTTGGATTACGCAGAAGCGATGTTTAATGCTTATGGCGCTAATAGCGATCCGAAAGGTTATGGTATGACGGCGTTGCAAGCACTCAATAAAGTAAGAACTCGTGCAGGTGTAGCTATGCCAGCTCTTACAAACTTATCACAGGAGGCTATTATGCATGAGCGTAGGGTAGAACTTGGATTTGAAGGTCATCGCTTGTGGGATGTCCGCAGGTGGAAAAAAGCCGCCACTTATTTCAAAGCTCCTTTGAACAGGATGGAGATCACTTTTGATGGAAGCAAGTTTACTTATGCTGTGAAGAAACTGGAAGATAGGGTGTACGAAGAAAAAATGAACTGGTATCCCATCCCTCAGAATGAAATTGTAAAAACAGGCTGGGCGCAAAATACTGGCTGGTGATAAAACGTAATACAAAGATTATCATAAACGCTACTAAAATTATGGTTATGAAGTCGTCAATAAAATCTAAAATAGTAAGAATAATATTCCCTTTGGCTCTGGGTGCGATAGGCTTGCTGGGGTGCCAGAAGGAATCAAATAACAGCTTTGAAGCATATGGTACTGTTGACAGCTTAAAAGCAACTTTTACAGTGACTCCGGTTCAGGGTAGCAATACAAAATTTGTTGTTACCAATACAACTGCCGGCAACTGCGCAGGAACCTATTGGAACCTGGATCAAGGAGGTGGATATGCAGGAGGAAAAGCGACAGATACTGTTTTTTTCCCATTGGCAGGGACCTATAATATCAGAATGCAGGCATTAGATAAGAGAGGACATTTATACAATGCTGGTCCAATAGCCGTAACAACTACAGTTAATGATCCACGATATATGTTGAAAGGTGGACAAATGAGGCCGGGCGATGACGCATACTGGAGTATATTTAACCAGGGTCCAAAGAATGGTATTTGGGCGTTGGCAGATGGTAAATTTACTGTCACCAACAATCCAAACAATACCGGTATTTACCAGGCAGTACAGTTGGTCGGAGGTAAGAAATACAATGTTTCTATAACTTATGAGGCTAATACATATAATAGCACCTGGGGTGAGATTTGGATTGGTAAGTTTCAGCCTGCTAATGGTTCTGATTATGGGGCGGATAAACCTTCCAGTGGTAATGGCAGCAGTTCGACACCTACTTTTGTAAGTTGGGCAAGCAGCACTACATCTTTTACCTCGGGCACTAAAACAAGCACGTTTACTCCGGCTACTTCAGGAACCTATTATTTTACAATAAAAGTAGGTACCGGAAGTTCTTTTAGTTCAGTTGCTATTTCGAATGTAAGTCTTTACAGCGATTACTAAGCAGTAGCTCGCAAAGCAGTCATAACACGTTGCCGTGTGTCTACACGGCAACTGTTTTACCATTTCCAAACCATACCTATTGAAATTGCCAATGCAGTTATTTGTGTAAGAGGGGATCTCCGGCTATTTCTTTAGTCTTTGTATGTTGATGATACACCCTTGAACAACGATTCAAAAATATTTCTTAATACGGAAATACGATTTGCTGTTATTGGATATGAAGAAAGAGAATGCAAGGCATTACTGCAACAGCAGGTCATCCGTATAAAGGTCATTCTAACTTTCACGTACTCTTACAATCTATCATGATGAAAAAAAATCTGCTAGCTGCTTGTCTGCTTTTTTTTGGTGCAAGTTCCATGTTTGCTCAAACAAGTCTGAAGGCTAATGTTTCTTTAGAACAAAAAGTAAACCGCCTGCTTGCCCAAATGACGCTGGAAGAAAAGGTTGGCCAGTTAAATCAATATACCAGCGACCGGTTGGCAACCGGTCCTATTGCCCCCAATAGTAATAAACTGAACGAAATTAAACAAGGTAAGGTGGGCTCCATGCTCAACGTACGTGGTGCAAAAGATACGCGTATGCTTCAGGAAGCAGCTTTACAATCCAGGCTGAAAATTCCTATGCTTTTTGGACTGGATGTGATCCACGGTTACCGCGTAACCTTTCCTATACCGCTGGCAGAAGCTGCCAGTTGGGACCTGGATGCTATTGAACTGTCAGCAAGGATCGCTGCGAAAGAAGCTGCAGCGGCAGGTATCCACTGGACATTTGCTCCTATGGTCGATATCGGCAGGGATCCGCGATGGGGAAGGGTAATGGAAGGTGCAGGAGAAGACACTTATCTAGGTTCTTTAATTGCCAAAGCAAGAGTTCATGGATTCCAGGGAAAAGGTTTAGGAGATACCAGCGCTGTGATGGCATGCGCCAAGCATTTTGCAGCCTATGGCGCTGCCCTGGCAGGACGCGATTATAATTCAGTTGACATGAGTGACCGAATGCTGTGGGAAGTGTATCTGCCACCCTTTAAAGCAGCTGTGGATGCAGGAGCAGCCACTTTTATGAACTCATTCAATGAACTGAATGGTATACCTGCTACCGGGAATAGTTTTTTACAAAGACATATCCTGAAAGGTAAATGGAAGTACAATGGTTTTGTAGTGAGTGATTGGAATTCAATAGGGGAAATGATCCCTCATGGCTTCGCAAAAGATAATTATGAAGCAGCACAGTATGCCATAACAGCGGGAAGTGATATGGATATGGAAAGCCGGAGTTATATCAATAACCTGGTAAAACTGGTTAAAGACAAAAAGGTGCCCGAATCTCTGATTGATGATGCGGTGAGAAGAATTCTGCGCAAGAAGTTTGAAATGGGATTATTTGATGATCCCTTCCGCTTTTGCAATGAAGAAAGGGAGAATGCTGTGTTGAATTCGGTTGAACACCACAAAGCAGCCCGTGACGTTTCCGCAAAGAGTATCGTTCTCTTAAAAAATGAGAATAACCTGTTGCCCTTATCAAAACAGGTAAAATCTGTAGCGCTCATTGGGCCCCTGGCAAAGTCGGAAGTGGATATGAAGGGTTTTTGGTCTGTTGAGTGGCAGCATGATCATTTGGTTTCTTTGTACGAAGGTGTTCAGTCTAAGTTAGGCGACCAGGTTCAACTGTTGTATGCAAAAGGATGTGAAATAAAGGATAGCGTTCAAACAGGATTTGCTGAAGCGGTTGCAACAGCACAAAAGGCAGATGTGGTGATTGTAGCAGTGGGAGAGGCCTTTAATATGAGCGGTGAGGCAAAAAGCCGTGCTAATATCGGCCTTCCGGGTGTGCAGGAAGAACTTATCAAAGCTTTGTACAATACTGGAAAGCCCATAGTGGTCTTAGTGATGGCAGGAAGGCCGTTAATTTTTAACTGGACGGCAGACCATGTTCCATCTATTCTATACACCTGGTGGTTGGGCAGTGAAGCTGGCCATGCGATGGCAGATGTTTTATTTGGTGATTACAATCCTTCTGGAAAATTGCCTATGACTTTTCCACGTTCGGAAGGCCAGATTCCCGTTTTCTATAATTATAAAAATACCGGCCGGCCATTGGTCAATGAGCGTGCTGGCAACTACCGTTCTGCCTACCTGGATATGCCGAACTCTCCCCGTTATGCTTTTGGTTATGGATTGAGCTATACCACTTTCTCATATAACGATTTGAAACTAAGCAAAAGCACCATCAAAGGCAACGAGATCATTGACGTAAGCTTTACACTGAGCAATACTGGAAAATATGCAGGGGCTGAAGTCGCACAACTATACCTTCATGACCAGGTGGCCAGTGTGACACGCCCTGTAAAGGAGTTGAAGGGTTTTGAAAAAGTATTCCTGCAGCCTGGTGAAAGTAAGGTCGTTCATTTCACTATTGACCGGGAGATGCTTTGTTTTTATAACCAGCAAATGAAATGGACGGCAGAGCCGGGAAGCTTCAAATTTATGATTGGAGGTGCTTCTGATAATATCAAGCTTGAAAGCAAATTTGAATTAACTCAATAAGAATAGATAAAAAGTGATTTGACATCCTAATAATGATATTATGAAAAACAAACTTCTTGGACTGCTACTTCTATTGACCAGTATGACTTCGGCTTGTGATAAAAAGGATGGAAAGCAGGATACTGTACCAGGCCCGGTTACACCACCAGTGCAAGTGCCTAAAAATGATGTTGATTTCTGGTTAACACAGTCAGATAGGATGGTGCTGTTTACAAAACAGCCGATCAATATGGCGTTTACCAGTTCTTATAATTCTTATTCAACAATAGAAGTGGACACAACGCAGACCTACCAATCTATGGATGGATTTGGATATACCTTAACGGGAGGCAGTGCGACTTTACTTAATTCTTTAACTCCAAACGTCAAGGATGAAATCCTAAGAGAATTGTTTGCTACGGATAGTACATATATTGGTGTTAGTTATTTACGCATCAGTATTGGCGCATCCGACTTAAGTGCAAGCTCTTTTACCTATGATGATGTTCCTGCCGGGCAAACGGATGTTTCTTTACAGCAGTTTAGCATTGATAAGGAGAAAGTGGACCTGATACCCATCTTAAAGAAGATCCTGGCTATTAATCCCAATATAAAGATTTTGGGCTCGCCCTGGTCAGCGCCCACCTGGATGAAGACAACGGGTGTATTTAAGGGTGGTAGTCTGAAACCTGAGTATTACCCGGTTTATGCCCAGTATTTCGTGAAGTATATACAGGCCATGAAGGCAGAAGGGATCACCATTGATGCCATGACCGTTCAAAATGAACCAATGCACGATGGAAATAATCCAAGTATGAAGATGCTGGACACTGAACAGGCTGATTTTGTGAAAAACCACCTGGGACCAGCCTTCCTGGCTGCGGATATTACGACCAAGATCATCATTTGGGATCACAATGCTGACAAGCCAGACTATCCCATCAACGTATTGAATGATGCGGCAGCAAGGCAGTATGTTGATGGATCTGCCTTTCACTTGTATGGAGGTAATGTTTCAGCCCTGACACAGGTTCATAACGCCTACCCGAATAAGAACATTTACTTTACAGAACAATGGACAGGAGGCCCTGGTAATTTTGGAGGGGATTTGAAATGGCACATACAAAACCTGATCATTGGAGCTACCCGCAACTGGAGCCGTAATGTATTGGAATGGAACCTGGCAGCGGACCCCAGTTACCTGCCTCATACCAGTGGTGGTTGTTCTACATGTATGGGCGCATTAACTATTGGTTCCAGTACTTATGTTTCCCGAAATGTTTCCTACTATATTATTGCTCATGCTTCCAAATTTGTAAGGCCAGGATCCACCAGGATAGGTTCTTCGCAGACATCAACTTTGTTGACGGTAGCTTTTAAAAATCCAGAAGGGAATAAAGTGCTCATCGTACTCAATAACGGAAGCAGCCAGGAAAAGTTCAACATTCAATTTAATGGCAAGATAGTTACGAGTAGTTTGAATAGTGGGGCTGTTGGAACATATGTTTGGTAATTATAAAAATTCAATCTATATGAAAAAGCTTATTCTTATATTTTCTTCCACTTTTTTCATGTGTGCCCTGCAGGCGCAGCAGAAAAGCAGCGGCAAGTTGCAAAGCATGAAATTCAAATCATTGGAAAATAAAAAGGTGACTGTTTATACCACTGCGCAATGTACCGAACAGCGCATTAGTCAGTCAGAATCACTGGAATTCAAAGATTTTGCCCAGCCGTTGGAAACCGATGTTTGTGTATTTGTTGATCCTACTAAAACTTTTCAGACTGTTGTTGGCATTGGAGGTGCCATAACAGATGCTGCAGCTGAAACATTTGCCAAGCTTCCTAAAGAAAGCCAACAGGAATTCCTGAAGGCTTATTACGATTTGAAAGATGGTATTGGATATACGTTAGGCAGGACCAATATCAACAGTTGTGATTTTTCCAGCGGGTCCTATACTTACGTTGCTGATGGTGACAAAGAATTAAAAACATTCAGTATTGCCCATGATCAGCAGTACCGCATTCCTATGATCAAACAAGCGATGGCTGCTGCCGGGGGCAGATTGAATTTGTTTGCGAGCCCCTGGAGCCCACCCGCCTGGATGAAGGATAATAACAACATGCTGCAGGGCGGCAAGTTACTCCCTCAATACCGGCAGACCTGGGCCAATTACTATGTACAATTTATCAAAGCATATGAAAAGGAAGGGGTGCCTGTATGGGGATTGAGTGTGCAAAATGAACCTATGGCAAAGCAAAGATGGGAGTCGTGCATCTTTACTGCTGAAGATGAAAGGGATTTTATCAAACAATACCTGGGACCTACTTTGCAAAAACAGGGAATGGGTGGTAAGAAACTAATAGCCTGGGATCACAACCGCGACCTGATGTATCAAAGAGCGCGTGTAGTATTGGATGATCCTGATGCGGCCAAATTTGTATGGGGAATAGGATTTCACTGGTATGAAACCTGGACTGGAGGTCCCATGCAATTCGAAAATGTGAAGAGGGTACACGAAACCTTCCCCGATAAAAACCTGATTTTTACTGAAGGTTGTATCGAGAAGTTTAGCCTGGAGAGGATCAATGACTGGGCATTGGGTGAGAAATATGGCCGTTCACTTGTCAATGATTTCAATAACGGAACAGTGGCCTGGTGTGACTGGAACATCCTGCTGGATGAAAAAGGCGGACCCAATCATGTAGGCAATTACTGCTTTGCTCCCATACATGCTGATACCAGGACCGGGAAGCTGATGTACACCAGTGAATATTATTATTTGGGTCATTTCTCCAAATTTGTTCGTCCGGGTGCAAAGAGAATCGTGAGTTTATCTAATAGGGATCAATTGCTGACTACAGCATTTATCAACCAGGATGGCAAAGTTGCCATTGTGGTGATGAATCCGACCGGAAATAAAATTTCCTACAAGTTATGCCTGGAAGGTAAAGGGGCAGAAGCTATAAGCCTTCCACATTCTATATCTACTATACTCATACAATAAAAGTTTGCAGGTGTATTATAAGAAAGTATTTCTCTTTTTATTCTTTTCTGTTCCGGTTACATGGGGCTTAGCTCAGGATTGGCATCTGGCAAGCTCGCACCAGGCAGTCAGAACAAGGATTGAGCCAACCAAATGCAAATCTTTTTATACGCAAAGGCCGGAAGATCCGGATGCTGTATACTTTACGCCTTCGGATTTTCCAGAAAGGGCGGATGGAAAAACTGATGTTTCCGATGCTTTGCAACAAGCGATCAATCTGGTAAAGACTAAATATAATTTTGGTATTCTTTTTATACCTGAAGGAAAGTATTTGATCAGTAAGACCATATTTATTCCACCTGCGGTAAGACTGATTGGCTATGGAACGAACAGGCCGGAGATCATCCTGCAAAAAAATGCACCGGGCTTTCAATTTCCTGATTCTGCTGATAAGGGAAAAGCAAAATACATGTTCTGGTTTACAGGTGGGATGTTTCAGGATGGTCAACCAGTTTGGGATGCCAATGCAGGAACATTTTACAGTGCTTTTTCCAATATCGATATAAAAATTGATAAGGGTAATTCCAATGCCGTTGCCTTGAGAACACATTTTGCGCAACATAGTTTTATTGCTCATGTAGATATTCACATTGGTGATGGTAAAGCAGGCATATTTGATGTAGGCAATGAGATAGAGGATGCACGTTTCTTCGGAGGTTCTTATGGGATATACACTACAAAACCATCACCAGGATGGCAGTTTATGATGGTGGATACTTATTTTGAAGGCCAGCGGAAGGCTGCCATCAAAACCCAGGAAGCTGGTTTAACCATTGTCCGGATGCAGGTAAAGAAAGTCCCAACAGTTATTGATGTGGACTCTAATTACCATGAGAAAATATTTATTGAAGAAGGTGTATTTGACGAGGTAAGCGGTCCTGCAATGATCATCAGCAATGAAGCCAATGCATTTACACAAGTAAACATACGTAATGTATTGTGTCGTCGTGTACCCGTGTTTTCTCAACTACGGCAAAGCAAACAAATGATTGCTGCACCGGGTAACATTTATAGAGTAAAGAACTATTCATATGGTTGGCAAATAGATGAATTAGGACAGGAGCCAGTTTGTAGAACAGATAAGGAGATGAGTGTTGAGCAAAATTTTAATACATCATTTGCCTGCAGTTTACCACAACTTCCTCCTATGCAGGCATGGGTAAATGTAAAGACATTGGGTGCAAAAGGAGATGGAATAACTGATGATACAAAAGTGCTACAGGATGCAATTGATCGTTATGCTACTATATATGTTCCGCAGGGTTGGTATAAAATAACAGGCACCCTTTATTTGAAGCCCAATACTGCACTGATTGGCCTTCATCCAATGGCTACTCAATTTCTTATTGATGATCATTCAGAAGCTTTTGGTGGGTTTGGTGGACCACAGCCTTTAGTGGTGGCGCCAAAAGGAGGGACCAATATATTAACAGGAATTGGACTCAATACTGGTGCGTACAATAACAGGGCAGTTGCCTGTAAATGGATGGCTGGCGAACATTCATATATGAATGATGTAAAGTTTGTGGGTGGGCATGGATCAATGGCTCGACCTGCATCTCAACCTTCTGGTAGCCAGGGACGCAATCGATCAGGGGGTGGCAATACTGCTTCTTCGCGTATTCTGCCAGGGATAGATGCTGCCTGGGACACGCAGTATTGGAGTTTATGGATCACGGATGGTGGGGGAGGAACTTTTAAAGATATTTGGACGGCTAATACGTTTTCTTCTTCAGGTCTTTATGTTTCCAATACGTCTACGCCTTCGAAAGTTTATGCCATGTCTGTTGAGCACCATGTCCGGAATGAAGTGCGTTTTAAAAATGTATCTAATTGGAAGATTTATGCGCTTCAGCTTGAAGAAGAAAGCAGGGAAAGTTCATTCGCACAGCCATTGGAAATAGAAGGTTGTGAACATCTTGTATTTGCCAACTTATACATGTTCAGGGTGATCCGGGTCAATACACCTTATCCTTATTCGATCAGGAGTTGGAATAATAAAAACATAGAATTGCTGAATGTGCATAACTATAGCCAAACAAAATATACCTCAACTTTGCCTTTATATGATATAAATGCAGACCAGGAAGTTCGGCCCTGGGAGTTTGCAAGATTGTTCATAAGTGGAAATGATACCAGGAAAAAAGTAGCCAACACAGAAAAGTATAAGATACAACAACTCGCTAAAGGTTTTGAATATGCAGATGGTATTTGCAGGGATAGTAAGGGAAATATTTATTTCAGTGAATCCCGGCAAAAAAGGATTTATAAGTGGAGTATTGAATCTCAATCCTTAAGCATGATTGCTGATTTCCCATGGGAGCCATTATCGTTAGGTTGTGATCGTAATGATCGTTTATTGGTTGTGTTTAAATATGTTCCAAGGCCTGGTTATTTACAAGATGGTAAACCTGAAGTCATTCCAACATTACCAGATACGAAAGGAACTTCGTTTAGTGGTTGGGGAAACTCCGGTTTTGGGGTTTGGGTATATTCAATTGATCCGGAAAATCCTGAAGCTTCAATTCAATTGCTGCCCAAAGTTCCGATGGCTTCAGTCCATAATTTATATAAATCTTTGTATCCATCCAATCGTTGGCGCGATTATCACGATTTTAATAAAGTAACAGTTAATAAACCCAAAGAAGCATTTTTGGCAATGGATGGAGTGACGATTATTCCTGAAGTCTATGATCTTGCCCGGTCCAATGCATTGATTGAAGCTTTTCCTGGTAAAACGGTTTATGCAACTGATGAATATGATAAGAGAACTGTACGCCTGCAGGTAAGCCGGGAAGGTTATTTGGACAGTCTTCAATACTTTGCTGAGCGAGGTGAATACAATAATGTTACAGATAGTGCAGGAAACCTCTACATAGCCGATGGGCAAATTTATATTTATGATGCTTCCGGAAAGCAAAAAGGCATGATAGAAGTACCCGAAAGGCCTGTAACTATTTGCCTTGCAGGTAAGGATGGCAGATCTTTATTTATTACTACCCGTTCTTCATTATACTGCTCAACTATTTATTAAAAAGGAATTTTTTACCAAACTGATGATTATGAAAATTAAGTTAAGACGAATAAGATCATACAACTTTTTTTGGTCGCTTAAAACAGCTTTCTTCATTTTAGCATGGACTGCATTTTTACTACCTGTGAAGGGACAGGGATTTTTGAAGGCAGATGGACAGCGAATCGTGAATGGGAAGGGTGAAAATGTATTGCTGAGAGGCATTGGATTAGGTGGATGGATGTTGCAGGAGGGTTACATGTTGCGGGTAAATGGTCAAGGCCAGCAGCATAAAATAAAAGCAAGGATAGAGGCCTTGATAGGGGCAAAGAAAACAGAGGAATTCTATGATGCCTGGCTTTCAAACCATACACGCAAGATTGATATTGACTCCATGAAGGCTTGGGGTTTCAACTCTGTGCGCCTACCTATGCACTATAACTTATACACTTTGCCTGTAGATCAGGAGCCGGTTAAAGGAGAAAACACCTGGCTGCAAAAAGGTTTTGCATTAACTGACAGTCTTTTGGCCTGGTGCAAAGCCAATCAAATGTATTTGATTCTTGATATGCATGCCGCACCTGGCGGACAGGGTAATGATTTAAATATATCTGACAGGGATCCGGATAAACCTTCTCTTTGGGAAAACAGGGAAAATCAGCAGAAGATGATCATGTTATGGAAAAAGCTGGCAGAGCGTTATGCCAATGAACCATGGATCGGAGGCTATGATATTATTAATGAACCCAATTGGGGTTTCCAGGATCTGGCTAATGATAAAAATGGACTGAAGGAACAGAAAAATGAGCCATTGAGAAGCCTTATGGTCGATATCACCAAAGCCATCCGTGAAGTGGATCAAAAGCATTTGATCATTATTGAAGGGAACGGCTGGGGCAATAATTACAATGGTATATTACCTGTATGGGATTCCAATATGGCATTAAGTTTTCACAAGTATTGGAATTACAATGATCCATCTTCTATCAAACATATCCTTAAATATAGGGAGCAATACAATGTCCCAGTATGGCTTGGAGAAACAGGAGAAAACTCCAATGTATGGTTCACAGATGCTGTGCGCTTGCTGGAGCAAAATAACATTGGTTGGGCGTGGTGGCCGCTTAAGAAAATAGGGGGGAATAATCCATTGGAAATTAGCTCAAATGCTAATTATCAACTGGTATTGAATTATTGGAGTGACCATGGACAAAAGCCTGGTGAAACTGAGGCCTATAAAGGTCTGCTTGAATTGGCCAATAATGCCAGATTAGAAAATACCATCTATCATAAAGATGTTGTAGACGCTTTGATCCGTCAACCGCACTCTGTTGCAACAAAGCCTTTCAATGCAAATGTAATTGCCATGAATAGCACATTGCATGCAGTGGATTATGATCTGGGAAGGAATGGATATGCATATTTTGACAAGGATACTGCAAATTATCGTACATCCGGGAAAAGTGGCGTAGGAAACAAAGGAGGAAAGTATAGAAATGATGGTGTGGATATCCGTAAAGATTCTTCAAGCAACGATGGATATTACATTAGCGATATGGAAGATGGTGAATGGTTACAATATACGCTTAATGTTGCCCGTAAAGGAAAATATACACTTCGCTTTAATGTATCTTCTGTAAATGATTCTGCTCAACTCTCATTTTCTTTTCATAACTCTAAAGTTGCCAGGAATATATCTGTGCCGAATACCAATGGAAACAACAATTGGAAAGCCATTGATATAAACAGAATTGAACTCCCTGCCGGCAAACAAGTATTAAGGCTCATGGTACGTAAGGGCGGATGTAATCTCAAAAGCATACAATTTATGAATGACCAGTCTAAAAGGACTGGCAGCCTTGTAAAAAATTAATAAACACAATTTTTTTAGTTTAGCTAGATAAATAACTTCCATATGTCACAACAAACGCGCTGGTCCCAATTTGGGGTGCTGATTTCGGTGTTCTTCTTCTGGGGCT
>NZ_JAOTIF010000070.1 GCF_025628885.1 Paraflavisolibacter caeni
TGGCAGCAACTGCTGAAAGTAACCCCCATCGGCATCCACGACAACTTCTTCGAACTCGGCGGACACTCCCTGATGGCAATGCAAATCAAAAGTTCTATTGAACGAGAATTACTAATATCAATTCCTATTCAGGTATTATTCCAATTCACTTCTATTAGTGATCTAAGTAAATATCTGGAAGTACAACGCAGTTCTCAATCAAATCAAAACGATGCATCATCATTTAGATTATTAAACATTTAATAATTAATTCTGTCATTATGGAATACGTTTCAACAAAGGCAATTGACTTGTTGTACTTGGCAAAGCAGAATGGAATTGAAATTATTTTAGAGGAAGAGCAACTTCAACTTAAAATCCCGCATAATGTAAATATTGATGAAGGTTTACTGCAACTAATAAAAGAGAATAAGAAATTAATAATTGAGTTTTTAAGTAACAGGAACTGGAAATCAATAAAGGTCAATAAGAACTATAATAGGATAAATAGATCTGATAGAAACTTAATAGAACGTCTTCCCCTTTCTTTTGCCCAGGAGCGTTTGTGGTTCATTGACCAGCTGGAGGGCAGTGTACAGTATCATGTACCAGCCGTGCTTAGACTGAAAGGAGCACTAGATAAAGAAGCCCTATCATCTGCTTTCCAAACCATCATCGAGCGTCATGAGGTGTTAAGGACCATATTCCTTGAAGAAGAAGGCCAGAGCTATCAATACATACAAGCAGCTGATGGCTGGAAGCTAACTGTATTAGATGGCGCACGCTTTAAGCAGGATGCGGAGAGTTTACAGCACTACACCCAGGCTTTGATCTCCCGGCCCTTTGATCTATCAAGAGACTACCTGCTCCGGGCCTACCTCCTGGAGCTGGATATAGAAGAACATATTTTAGTAGTGACCTTGCATCACATTGCCTCCGATGCCTGGTCCACACCTATATTGGTGCGTGAGCTTAGGGAGCTGTATAGTGCCTATAGTGAAAACCGCCCTGCTCAACTGCCTTCTTTAGAGATCCAGTATGCCGACTATGCCCTCTGGCAGAGAAACTATTTGCAGGGAGAGGTACTGGAGCATAAGCTCTCTTATTGGAAAGAAAAGCTTGAAGGAGTAGAAGCCTTACAACTGCCTACCGATTACCCCCGCCCTGCCGTGCAAAATACCAAAGGAGCTTTTGTCAACTTTAATATCGATCCAACGCTCTCAGAGCAACTCAATACATTCAGCCAAAGGCAAGGAGTAACTCTGTTCATGACCCTGCTGGCTGCTTATAAAATCCTGTTGTACCGCTACAGTGGACAAAGCGACATCAGTGTGGGCACTTCGGTGGCCAACCGCAGCAGAAAGGAGGTGGAGGGGCTCATCGGCTTTTTTGTCAACACCCTGGCCCTCAGGGATCAACTCACAGGAGAGCAGTCCTTCACCGAGGTATTACAACAGGTGAAGCAGACGACTCTTAGTGCTTATGAGCACCAGGAGGTGCCTTTTGAAAAGGTGGTGGAAGAAGTGGTCAGGGAAAGGGACCTGAGCCGCTCTCCTTTGTTCCAGGTGATGCTGGTGCTGCGCAACACCCCTGAAGTACCCCGTCTTCAGTTAGGAGAGGTAGAGCTTACAGGAGAAGTGATCGAACACAGCACCGCCAAGTTTGAACTCACCTTCTTTTTAACGGAGACCCCACAAGGACTGCAGGGAGCTGTAAGCTATAGAACTGATTTGTTTAGTGCGGCCTCCATTGAGCGCATGATTGCCCATTTTAATCAGTTACTCCACTCCGTCATTGAGCAGCCACAGCTACCTATAAGTGTACTGCAATACCTGACTCCCTTAGAGCAGCAGCAGTTGCTCCATGGCTTTAACAGCTGTGAAGTGGCTTATCCTAAACACCACACCCTTGTCTCTTTGTT
>NZ_JAOTIF010000071.1 GCF_025628885.1 Paraflavisolibacter caeni
GTGTGTGTGCCTTGAATGGTAAATATAGTTCTTAGAAGTAAGAATGCCAGAGAGTGAAAGTCTCTTATGTGCGGGGTCAAGCCCGAAGCATTAGCAAGTGGCAAGGTGGTGTGGAGTAATCCATGCACTGAAGTAAGCCAGACTGCAAAGGATTGCACTGACGGACAGGAACTGCATAGGAGGCATCAGTGGACGGACGAGCAGCCACATCCCTGTAAAGTCCTAAATGACTGAGTTCACTGATGTAGATGCAGCAGCGGTAATCCGAAGGCTATTTACCTTACCAGGGGAGCTCCTATTTCGTGCAGTAATGCATGAAAGGAAGTCAGCAGAGGTCATAGTAGCTGTGGTAACGAGCCGTTGGAAGGAACGGAGGTCTCACCAAGCAGTGAAGGACCGAACATTAAGTCGCCCTCCGATGTTGCATGGATCCGCCTCAGGCGGAAGCCATGCATTAAAGGAAGGCAGAGAAAAACAAAGAAGTATTAAAGATGGTAGAGCAGATTATCAACCGCAGAAACATGCACCTGGCCTACCAGCAAGTCATGCGCAACAAAGGTTCCGCCGGCGTGGACGGTATGCCGCTAAAAGCGCTGAAGCCCTATATCTATGAGCATAGGGAAGCTATCGCTATGAGCATCATCAAGGGTACCTATCTGCCTCAACCGATCCTGGGCGTTTCCATTCCTAAAGGTGGTGGTAAGATGCGCCTCTTGGGTATTCCCACCGTGGTGGACCGATGGCTACAACAAAGTGTAGCACAGGTCATTACACCCCTGTTTGAGTATGAGTTCTCTCAGCACAGCTACGGCTTTCGGCCTAACAAGAGTGCCCATGATTGTATTCTACAGGCACAGACCTACATCCATGAAGGCTATAGACACATTGTGGATATAGACCTGAAAAGCTTCTTTGATGAAGTGGATCACTGCCTGCTGCTGCAACTGGTGTACCGAAAGGTCAAATGCCCGCTCACCCTGCGCCTGATCCGCAAATGGCTACGAGCCCCCATTCAAATCGATGGCAAGCTCACCAAACGCAGAAAGGGCGTTCCTCAGGGCAGTCCTTTAAGTCCACTACTGTCCAACATCATGCTGCATGAACTGGACAAGGAACTGGAAAGAAGGGGACTGAGATTTGTCCGCTATGCCGATGATTTCAGCATTTACACAAAAAGCAGATACGAGGCACAGAAGACTGAGAAGGCCATTGTTCTTTTCTTAAAGGACAAACTAAAGCTGGCTGTCAATACGGAGAAAAGCGGCATCCGCAAACCCGTCCAATTTGAAATATTGGGCTACAGGTTTGTCTCCACCTATGAGAAGGGTGCAACGGGCAAATACCAACTGGTGGTCTGTGAAAAGAGCTGGAGCAAGCTGAAAGAGAACCTCAAAACCATCACCCGCAAAACCGCTCCGATGAGTATGGCTGTACGCACCCGTAAACTCAAAGAAGTAGGTAGAGGGTGGGTGAATTACTTCCGCATGGCCAGTATTCACGGCAAGCTCAAAGAGGTGGACAGTTGGATCAGGAAAAGGCTGCGTTACTGCATTTGGCATGACTGGAAGAAACCTGAACGCAGAAGGAAGAACCTGATGCGCTTGGGCGTGAATTACGCACTTGCCCGTGTATGGAGTAGAACCAGAATGGGTGGATGGGCGGTAGCTCAAAGTCCTATTCTGAATACAACCATTACATTGGAGAGACTCAGAAAAAGGGGATATGAAGCATTACTGGATTATTACTTCAAAGTGGCTCCTGCACTTAATGAACCGCTGTATACGTGACCCGTACGTACAGTGGTGTGAGAGGCGCTCCCTGCTACCTACCAGTGGCAGGGCCGTCTACTCGATTATG
>NZ_JAOTIF010000072.1 GCF_025628885.1 Paraflavisolibacter caeni
TCTGTATTCTAAGATTCCACCAAATGTTTTTTGGAGACCCTAAAAAGTTGTGTAAATAGGAAGTAGTAACTGTATTTGTAAGTTACAAAATCTTAGGGCATTGGGCTTTGGTCGCGCCGTAAGCGGTTGGGTTTCGTTCGCCTCCGCTACGCTCCGTCTCACTCACCCCAACCGCTTAGATGACCCCTTAGTGCAGTTACTCAAATTTCTTTTACACCAACCAATAAAGGCTACCTTTTTATGCTGCAATATTTACAATTTCCTGGTAAGGAGTTTGTCTCTTTACAACTGCAAACATCCTATCTACCAATTTATTTCTGATAATGTTTAGTGTGCTCATCTTACTTTTTCCTTCCCCAACTCTTTTTTGGTAATATTGTTTGAGTTCCCCGTTATGCTGTATGGCTACGGAAGCTGCTAAGTTCAATAACCGCTTGGCTTTTTTATTGGCATAATGGCTTACTCTGCTTTTCCCTCGTATGCTGGTTCCACTACTATGCTCAAAAGGCACCACACCTGCATAGCAACTGAACTGCCGGCTGTTGGAAAACTTTTGAAAATTGTCCGTATAAGCGATCATGTAGGCTGCTGTGATAAAACCTACTCCCTTAATGCTGGTTAACAACTTGTAGTTCATCTGCACGGCTTCACTCTGTTCTATAATAGACCCAATAGCCACCTCCACTTCCCTGATATCTGCTGTTAACTGCTTGATCCTTCTGAGGGGTATTTTGTTTTGGATATGGGATTTACCGTACTGCCTGGTGGCCTTTAGTTCTTTTAGCCTGGCTTTGTATCCACTTCTTTCTCTTACCAGTTTGTCCCGAAGCGTGATGAGATCCTTTAATTCTGTGATCAGTACAGCGGGCACTTTTTGTGCCTCCAACTCGTCTCTTCTCATCCATCCATAATGACTGATGGTGAAAGAATCTATTTTGTCGCTTTTACCACGTACTAAACCCACGGATCGCTTGATCTGCAAAGCGGATACTTTAGTGTACACGATTTGTTGCTCCTGCAGGAAGAGCTCAAATTGATAGGAGTAATAACCGGTATGTTCCATCACTACCCATAAATCTTCTTTGTTTCCAAAGCCTAAGGCCCACTTCAACCACTGCTTATAGCCCTTTGGATTATTAGGAGTTTTTACATGTGCCTCACTGGTTTTGATGGCATGATCAAGGGTCAACTTGGATACATCTGTTCCGATGATTACAGGCTTTTGCATACTTTAGTGTTTAGAAATAAACAAATAAGTTGGCTGTCTCTAAGACCTTTATCAGGCATTACGGGCCTAATATTCTAAACAGAGCACAGGCAACCAGAGTGGAAGCAGAGGTGGAGACCAATACAGAACTTGGGCCTTTAAGCCCAGTCGCATCTTAAGGTTCACTCCATCTCTCTTCCACTAAATTTATCATCTAAACATTATCTTCAAAGAACTTCTTAACTTCTAACCGCTAATCTAAAGGTCGCATC
>NZ_JAOTIF010000073.1 GCF_025628885.1 Paraflavisolibacter caeni
CCCAATATGTATAAGATTGCAGGCGAATTAACCCCTACAGTTTTCCATATTGCAGCCCGTGCGCTGGCAACACATGCCTTGTCTATCTTCGGCGACCACAGCGATGTGATGGCCGTTCGATCTACAGGCTTTGCCATGTTGTTTGGTAGTAGCCCGCAGGAAGCACACGACATGGCGATGATTGCTACTGCTGCAACCCTGAAAGCCTCTGTTCCTTTCCTGAACATTTTTGATGGCTTCCGCACTTCCCACGAACTCAACGAAGTGAAGATCATACCGGACAGCCTTATAAGGGCGATGATCGACGAAGCTGATGTGGCCCGCCACCGCGACCGCTCCTTGAATCCGGCCAACCCATTCATTAGGGGCACTGCACAAAACCCTGATGTATACTTCCAAAGCCGCGAAGCCTGCAATCAATACCATTGGCAGGTGCCAGCCCTTGTGGAAGATGCCATGCAGAAGTTTGAAGGCTTAACTGGACGTTCCTATAAACTCTTCGAATATTACGGCCACCCCGAAGCCGAACGCATCATCATCATTATGGGATCCGGGGCCGGAGCAGTTCAGGAAACAGTCGAATACCTGAATGCTACAGGAGCAAAAGTGGGTTATCTACACGTTCACCTGTATCGCCCCTTCTCTGTAAAACACTTTATCGATGCACTTCCACGAACTGTTCAGAAAATTGCTGTTCTGGATCGGTGTAAAGAAACCGGCGCTATTGGCGAACCGCTGTATATGGATGTGATCAATGCACTGCATGCCGGCTGGGAAGCACCAATGCCCAAAGTTATAGGTGGTCGTTATGGCCTGGCCTCCAAAGAGTTTAGCCCTGCCATGGTGAAAGCCATCTATGACGAACTTCAAAAAGAGGCTCCAAAGAAAGGCTTTACCATTGGCATTGAAGACGATGTCACGTTCACCAGCCTGCCTTATGATAAAAACTTCTCTCTGGAAGCACAACACCTGTTCCGTGGTCTCTTCTTTGGTCTGGGCGCAGATGGTACGGTGAGTGCCAACAAAAACACGATCAAGATCATTGGTGAAGTAACAGAGCATCACGCTCAGGGATACTTTGTATATGATTCCAAAAAGTCTGGCTCTCTAACGGTCTCGCACTTGCGTTTCAGTGAACAGCCGATCCGTTCTACCTACCTGATCAACTCAGCCAATTTTGTAGCCTGTCATCACTTTAATTATTTAGAGAAATATGACGTACTGAAAGATGCTGAAAAGGGGGCTACTTTCCTTTTGAATGCTCCTTACAACACTGAAGATGTTTGGGACCGGTTACCTAAAAAGATACAGGAAGAGATCCTACATAAAGAATTGAAGTTCTTTGTGGTCAATGCATCCAAAGTGGC
>NZ_JAOTIF010000074.1 GCF_025628885.1 Paraflavisolibacter caeni
AGAGATTCTGTGTTAAAAGTCAAGAGATTTTTACTTTAATTTTGTGTTTTAGGCGGCTGTATGCCAGCCTGTTTAGGAGGCAATATTTTTGCCTCCTAATTTTTTTCAGTTTCTATGGGTGCCATTTCTTCGATTTGATTTTTACAATAATTGCTGTCATATTTTTCCCCTTTTTTAAATATCGTGAACATCATTTCCAATAGTTTTCTTTGTACCGCCACCGCTGCTTTCATTTTGATACCATCTTTGGCCACCAGTCTGGTAAAGACGGCTTTATAGTGTTCATCATGTCTGATGGCGGCCAGGGCCGGTAAGTACATGGCTTTGCGTAAATGTTTGTTGCCTTTCTTCGATATCCTGGGTTTGCCTTTTATGGAGGTACCCGATTGCTTTTCCCGCACATCCAGGCCGGCATAGCTGGTTAGTTGCCGTTTGTTGCAGATCAGATCAAAGCCATTGGTCTCCCCTAAGACGGTAGCCGCCGTCAATAAGCCCACACCGGTGATGGAACAAAGCAAGACCACCACCTGTTGCACTGCTGGATCTGTTTTGATCAACTCCTTGATTTCCGCTAGGATTTCCCTTTCTTGTTTGTCTAATAAGTCAATCCGTTTCTTCAACCTCGCCATGCTTTTCTTATTTCCTTCCGCCTCACTCTGTTCAGCATGGAGCTGATTTTTACAGATGGTTTTCAGCTCGATGAGCTGGCTGCGTTCCCGGGTCAGCTGCCGGAGCTTTTGATAGATGGCCTGGGGCTTGGTCCAGGGCTCTAATTTGCGCTCCAGTCCAAAAAGGGCAATGGCCTGGGCGGCCGTCTTGTCGGTCATGGTCTTTTGCTCCAGGGTGCGCATGTAATTGCTGATTTTATTGGGCAGCACAATCGTGACTTCACAGCCATTTTCAACCAGATAATAGGCTAAGCACTCATGGTAGACCCCGGTGGCTTCCATCACATACCTGGTGGGGATGTCGGAGGGGGTCAATCGATTCACCCAACTCAGAAGGGCTGCAAAGCCTTGGGCCGTGTTGGGGAAGGTTTTCAAGGCATGCAACTCAGGTGTCCAGTCATCAAACATGCGGCCTAATTGCACCACTAACTCATTTTGGGCGACATCAATGCCTGCCACTTGTTTTACGATCTTTTTCATAACCAATGCTATAGTATTTACAATCATGAAGTGAAGCCTCTCCCTTGGTTTGGTCTCCTGGTGGGATATTCTGGATATAACGCCCTGCGCTATTCCTTACATTCTGTTCAAACTCTAGGAGAGATCAAAAGGGGAGGTAAAATCTCTATAACAGTATACCCTCAGGGGTTACTTAGACCTAAATTGTACGCTCACCCTTTTTCACT
>NZ_JAOTIF010000075.1 GCF_025628885.1 Paraflavisolibacter caeni
GTTAATTCTTCCCGGTTCAGGTAGCCCCGGGCCAGGCCTGCTCCCCCCACACAGATCTCCCCTACTACCCCAATGGGCTGCAGGCTGCCTGCAGCACTGAGGATGTAGGCACTGCGCCCCGCCAGGGGCCGGCCAATGGGAATGGAAGCCGCCAAGTCTGCCTCCCTAACACAATGGGTCAGCGAGAAGGTCGTGTTCTCCGTAGGCCCATAGCCATTGATGATCTCTAGACTTGGATAGCACCTGCTAAGCTTTGCCATGTGGGCGGCGGAGAGCTTTTCGCCACCCACCAAAAGGGTTTGCAGCGACTCAAACAGCCCCAGTTCCTCCTCCACCAGCTGGTTGCACCAACTGGAGGTCAGCCACAGCTTGGTCACCCCTCTTTTGAGGATTTGGTCCTTGAGCCGCCCACTGTCCAAGAGGGTATCCTCGGAGCAGAGCACCAGCTGTCCCCCATGGAGCAGCATGCCCCAGTACTCAAAGGTGGTGGCATCAAAGGAGGGTGAGCCCGTGGAGAGCAGCACGTCTGCAGCAGAAAGCTGCACATAGTCCACCTGCCGCACCAGGCTCACCACCCCCCTGTGTTCCACCAGCACGCCTTTGGGGGTACCGGTAGAGCCCGAGGTATAGATCACATAGGCCAGCTGCTGGGGGCTGAGGGTGAGGCATAGGTTGTGGGTGGGTTGCCCGCTAACCAGATCTACAAGTTCTTCCAGGTTAATGAGCTCTATGGCTGTTGTTGCCAGCTTTGCTTGGTGCTTTGTACTGCTGAGGACAAGGGAGGCTCTGGTATCCTTAAGCATGTAGGCAATGCGTTCCTGGGGATAGTGGGGATCCAGGGGTACGTAAGCTGCTCCTGCCTTTAGAATGCCCAGTATGGCTAGGATCAGCTCCACACTTCGGTCCAGGCAGATAGGAACAAGGGTTTCTTCCTTCACTCCTTTGCTCTTAAGGTAGTGGGCTAATTGATTACTCCTTTCATTGAGTTGCTGATAAGTGAGTTGCTCTTCTTCAAAGATTACTGCAATGTTATTAGGTGTTTGTAGTACCTGCTGTTCAAACAGGGAAACAAT
>NZ_JAOTIF010000076.1 GCF_025628885.1 Paraflavisolibacter caeni
AAATAACTTCCATATGTCACAACAAACGCGCTGGTCCCAATTTGGGGTGCTGATTTCGGTGTTCTTCTTCTGGGGCTTTGTGGCTGCCAGCAATGATATCTTAATCCCCGTCTTTAAAGAAAAACTCCACCTGGAGCAATGGCAGTCCCAGATGATCTCCTTTGCCTTCTATGTGGCCTATACGGTGGGCGCCCTCATCTATTTTTTCATCTCCAAAGCCTCCGGAGGCGATATCCTCAACCGCCTGGGCTATAAAAACGGCATCTGCCTGGGCCTGGTCATCTCCGCCCTGGGCACCCTGCTGTTCTACCCGGCGGCCCAGACTGCCTCCTTTACACTCATGATCACCGGCCTGTTTATTGTAGGGCTGGGCTTTTCCCTGCAGCAAACCGCCGCCAACCCCCTGGCCATCGTCATGGGACCTAGGCAACAGGGCTCCCAAAGACTGAGTTTGGCCGGCGGCATCAACAACTTTGGCACCACCATTGGCCCCGTGCTGGTGAGTCTAGCCATCTTTGGTTCTATAGGCGGTGCGGCTCAAGTGGCCGATATCTCGGCCGTGAAAACCCCCTACCTGGTGCTGGGAGCCCTGTTCCTGTTGGCGGCCCTGATCTTTAAGTTTTCCTCCGTGCCCAACAAAATCGAGTTGGATGAGGAAACCGCAGAAAGTATTGTGGCCAGCCCCACCGACATCCCCGACCATTTGGTGCCGGTGGCCCAGGGCGGTGCCCTTTCCCACAGCCAGCTGTGGCTGGGCATGATCGCCATCTTTTTGTATGTAGGGGTGGAGGTGTCCACGGCCTCCAACCTGCCTTTGTTCATGGAACAGCACGTCAAGGGAGCCGATGGATCGGCCTTCCCCACCGAGCAGGTGGCCCCCTTTGTCTCCCTGTTCTGGGCTTCTTTGATGATGGGTAGGTGGACCTCTTCGGTTGGAGCCTTTGGGGTGGGCCGGTCCCTGCAATCCATCCTAAGGTTTGTGATGCCTTATTTGGCCTTTGGGGTGTTCCTGTTGATCAACAAGCTGGCC
>NZ_JAOTIF010000077.1 GCF_025628885.1 Paraflavisolibacter caeni
ACCGAGTTGGTGTAGCGGTACTGCACCCCCGAAATGGAGGCCGTCTTGTCGGTATAGACCTTGTCTTCGACCCGCTCATAGAACACATTCCAGCCCGACTCCAGCCCCACCTCCAAATTGGACTTCTGCCATTTGTTGAACTCCAGGGAGATGCCTCGATAGCTGACCTTGGAGACATAATCCTTCAAATCCCCCATGGGAAAGGCAATGGGATAGCTCATCACAAAGCTGCTGCCGTAGCGGTGGTGCTGGGCCCAGAGCGAAGCACTGCAGCTCAACAGCAATACTAGTATCCAAATCTTTTTCATAGCCATAAGGTTTAGTGTTTGAGATAAGGGGATTGACTATAGGCCTTGTTGATGCCTCCTTGCACCCGGCTGGTGATGGAGGCCGTGCCCCCCTCGGCCAGCCCATTGATGATGAAGTTCCACACCACCGGCAGGTTCTCCCCATTCACTTTGCCCTTGATGTCCACCATCTGCCCCAGCACCGAGCCGGAGCGGTAGCCGGTCACATAAGGGGGATAATAGCCGGGATAGTACCAGCCATACCAGCCCCCGTACCACCAGTCCCAGTACCACCAGTCATAGTAATAATAAATGTTGGTGGTGGTCATGGCAGAGACCAGCAGCAGCACATCGGGATTGTTGTTTTTGCCCACCAGCTGCCAGCCATTGGCCGTCATATTTTGTTTGATCTGGTCCAGGATGGCCTTGCTGGAGGCGGCACTCAGGAACTGGGGTTTGCCGTCCCCATCGGGATCATTGAG
>NZ_JAOTIF010000078.1 GCF_025628885.1 Paraflavisolibacter caeni
ATAAATGCATTTGTTTTGGTAGTGGCCTGAGTGTTTGATCTTGAGCATGATGCCATCCATCCATACCACATAATATAGGGATTCAAGTGGACGGTTCTGCCACTCTTTAACATGCTCCAGGATGCGATTGGTGACATTGGAGATGGTGCCTTCCGAGACTTCCACCCCATAAACTTGTTTGACCTGCTCCGAGATGTCGGAAGTGGTCATGCCGCGGCTGTACATGCCAATAATGGCTTCCTCCAGCTTGTCACTCATGCGCTGCCCCTTGGGGATGAGCTGTGGAGAAAACTCAGCGTTGCGATCCCTGGGGATGTTTAAGACCAGGTCTCCTAAAGATTCGGTTTTTACCTTTTTAGCATAGGCGCCATTGCGGCTGTTGCCTGTGTGGTGACCTGCTTTGCTGTACTTCTGATAGCCCAGGTGGGCGTCGAGTTCTGCCTGCAGCATTTCTTCGACTCCTTGTTTGAACAGGTCATTGAAAAAGGCGTGAAACTCTTCCTTTGTTTTAAACTGTTTGAAGAAGTCTTTGGGAAGAGAAACTTTGGAGTTGTTTTCCTGCTTTTCCATAAGTAAACTGTATTAGTAAGTTACAAAATCTTGGGGGCATAGCCCCGGGCCGCCGCAAGCGATTGGGTTTCCTTCGGCTCCGCTACGCTCCGCCTCCTTCAACCCAATCGCTTTATTTGACCCGCTAATACAGAAACAGAAATTCTATTTACACAAACAACTAAAGGCTACC
>NZ_JAOTIF010000079.1 GCF_025628885.1 Paraflavisolibacter caeni
ACCCCGCACATAAGAGACTTTCACTCTCTGGCATTCTTACTTCTAAGAACTATATTTACCATTCAAGGCACACACACCAGTTTGCTACCATAGCGGAGGCAAGAAGTTAACTCAGCATCTAATCTTTAATTATCTTCAGACAATAAAAAAATCAAAGGAACACGGACTTCCGCTACGGATAGCAAGCTCGGTTCCGTTAGGCGCTACAGCATTAAGATGCCTGAAGCTATCAAATAAAACTAATCATGCCCCATCCAATCATAGTACTTTTAATTTTTGCTTCAGGAATAGCCTTTTTTTATAAGGTGTACTTGCATGATAAGTTAGATGGAAAACAATCATCCCATGCCTTTTTAGGTCTTGGAAGAAGAATCTTTGCTCCAAAGTATCTATTCCCAATACGCATGGGAAACTACACTACAAAGGATATTGGCTTAATAAAGAGTGCAAACCGAGCTTTAGCTGTATTTTGGATATGTTTTTTATTGGCCATAATTTTTGGAGCTGTGGATGCTCTGATTTAAATGCGCCTAACACGAATGTTCACAAAATGGTGGAGAAAGAATTGAAATTGGCTTCCAAATATCTATTAAGCAGTTTACCTTTAGCCCAGTGTGCTGGTAACACGGACTGCCACCACTTCGTAAACACTTTGATCCGTTATATTCCAATTAAATCAATTTTAACTAACTTATTATGAGAGTACTTTCTTTTTTGTTGTTGATTTCACTCATTA
>NZ_JAOTIF010000008.1 GCF_025628885.1 Paraflavisolibacter caeni
TCTAAGCGAAGTTGTAAATCATTTCTTGAATAGAGCTTCTCAAAGGGAGAAAATGGCACAGAAAACCTATGAGGTGCATAAGGATAAACGTTCCGAAGAACTCAAAGAAGCCTTACCAGAGCCAATTGGTATGAATAGGAGCTTCATACCCGACGAGACATATGTTCTGGTAGGATTTTATAAAGGTGTAAGCCATCTTGATTGGATATTACAAAATAATCTTTACAACGTAAGGATAGGAGATGTAAAAGGTTCTTTAAGACTTGGCTTAGAAAAGTTGAACGCTAAGTATTTATTGCTTCACTCATATGGAGAGACAAAAACTAGCAAACTCTTCAAGTTATCTGATAAAGGCCCTCGAATATTAAGTAAGCAAGAAATGATGGAGAAGAATTACCCTGATCCTAGAAATGATTTCTATCTGGTTTTCGATATTATTTCTGAAGCAGAGATGGAATTTGCTGGTATGAACTGGGATATAACAAAATTGCCTAACTATACCTATGGAAGGAATTCTTCTATACCGTTTGCGGTTTCCATAGTGGATTTGATGAAGGTATTGATCAAGTAAACTGTATCGTGGTTGTTCCGAACAATCGTAATCATAGCCGCAGGATAGTAAACCAACGAGGAACTCCTATGAAAAGGTTTTCGCTGCAATGAAGTTGGTATTGGGCGCTAATAAGCTGAAACAAGACAATATAAAGTTAGGGCCCACGCGCAAATCGATATTTTGCTAAGGCCTAGTAGGTTTTTTCTATTTTAATACGAGCAAACCAATCTGCTTTTTCGCTCTTTTTTGAACTATCTGCGTATTTTGGCTTGGTTGAATAGTTTCAAAAGATTTAGGCTTGGATTTTTTAGAGCTAGTTTCACTTACCGTTTTCTGAGTCTAGGATTACTAGCCCAATTAAGGCATAACCAATAATGTCCCTTAGAGTATCTTGGATACTCTCAAAATTTGGTGCTTCTCCTTGACATAATTTTTTTTCAATTAGAGTCTTATATCTTTTCACCTTATCCCATAAGTGAACCATATTACCATTTAGTCCTAAGTCAAAACTTGCACCTCCGTAGTCCTCATTTTTCTTAAGCAAGACCTGTATTACTTCTTCTGTAATACTTTTCAGATGTTGCTCATCTAAAGTGTGATAGTTTTCCATAACTACTCAGTGAATTGCTTTTAATTGTTTACGTTCGTGTAATTCATTTAATAGTGGATTGGAAAATTTTATTGATGGCTGCTTTGTATGAAATGCAAATAGAACTTTAGCCCAATCATCAAAAAAATCATCGTCGAAAGTTATCAGTTTTTTAGTATTTGACTTCCTCAACTCATCTTCAAACTTTTCCAGTTTAGCAATTCTAGCATCAAACTCTGCCAAGTTGTTAAAGCTTTTTTTATAAGCAAAATAGTCGTCCTTACATTCCGTAAGATTAGCAATTGTTTCAACTTTCTTTTGGAAATCCTTATAATAATGGAGATTATTTACAATATGGTAATAATAACCGACATCTAGCCCTAATATCTTTGCAAAATATTCTTGAATAAAAGTGAAATTGAAAATATTTACTGCTGAAGCTCCCCAAAAGAAATCATTGGAACGCATGTGAGTAATTACGTCTAAGCTGTTATCTCTTCGTAGGAACTGTATATTATTAGTGCATGGAAAATCTTTCGTTTTTTTTAATTCATAATTGTTATCAAAATAATCTTTTGCTGGATCTGTTATTGAAATTATTCCTTGTCTGGTATAAGGATCTTTTTTAAATACTTTTTCAATAAAAGAAAATTGATCTACTTCTATGATCTTTTCAATGTGCACTTTGATGGACTTTTGATTAAGATTGTTCTCATAATCATTTGGAACGCCACTAAAATATCTTAGTCTAGGACCATAAGCCGCCCTCATACTGATGTTATCATCAGAAAAATCATACATTTTCTTCAGATAGGAACCAATCATTCCCATATCATTACGGCCAGATGATATCCAAAGAGATTCAGCATAGGGAAGCACATGATTCCAATTCCTTTCTTTCAAGGTTACAAGTCTTGAAAGGGGATTTTTTATTTTAATAATAATAGGGTGATTGAGTTCCACAGTTTCAAAATTTCTTGTTACCCTACTCTCACCATTATTTAATAATAACCTTGCTATTCCTATCAAAAAAGAGTTAATACCATCGAATTCTTGTATGTACATGATATATAAGGTTAATGTAATTCGTTTAAAACCAATTATAATTAAGACTCAGCAATCACAAACGCAACCGAATTGTTTGACGAATGTGTAATGCTTATGTGCCATAAATTTATACCCATTTCATCGGAAATTATTTTTATTTGACCTGTCAGGTTTATGTAAGGTTTTCCCAGACTGTTAGGAAGAATTTGAATATCTAATAAAGAAATACCATCTTGCATCCCAGTTCCAATACACTTTAAAACTGCTTCTTTAGCAGCGAATCTTCCAGCAAGAAATCTACTTGACTTTTCTTTGTCATATAAATCAAGTTCTTGGGTTGAAAAAATCCTTTTCAACACTTTGGTGTCTGAATGCCACTCAAGCTGTTCCGTTATTCTGTGTTCAACAATATCACATCCAATGCCTACAATCATTTTGATTTAATATTTGTTTGCTGCTTAATTGCTTTCACCGCTATTGCTCCATAATCCTTCAGAGATCGAATTACTTTTTAGAGGCTGAATATTTTTATTAATACCCCATTTTGGAGGAAACCAAAAGTTAATGGGCTTTGAACTTGCTTTAAAAACTTGCTTTATCCTTAATCTCTCACTATTTCCTTTGATTTGTGGATGTTTCACTCTTGCATACTTATCCACCTCGCAAAACAAGTTCTGACAATCAATAAGCTGTAGTCTTCGCCCCCACAAACTTTTAAAAGACAATCCTAATCTTTCAAATTCCTTCTCTTGTCTATCAGTCATTAACTTAATTATTTCGACGTTGCTTAAGCCTGCACTGTCTGAAAAACATTTGCTAATTCCACCTTTTGCTCCAGGACCGGGAACAACAAACTCTGATTCTGAGAAGTTTATTATCGGTGAGTAGTTAAGGTCTATTAATAACTGATAAGCTAAGAAATCACCCAAGCTTGGGAAATTCTTTATAATTTCAAATGCTTGTTGCATTGATTTTGCAAACATCAGTTTCTCATGCGTTTGTTTTTTTAAGATTAGTTCAATTAGTTTTAAATGATTGGTATGCTTTCTCACAAAACCGAAGTATGATTTTCCAGAAGGCATTATATACGCCGCAGAATAGATTCGCCTTCCACTCGCAATAGCAGCAGTAAGAATACTATCATACAGGTCGAAATCATAATCCTCAAACGTTATAGTTCCAATTTTTAAATTAAGAAGTTCCCATGTTTCAATTTTGTTGAAAAGTTTAAACAGCAGAATTCTAAACAAGACTTCTTTAGGAGAATCTGGTAAATTCTCATTGTAAATAACATGTTTGATTAAATACTGACTAACTCGATCGGCAGCGCGATATACATTCGTGAATTTGTATTTGTTTATAATTGGATCAGATGTCCAAGGATAGGGTTTTTCTTCTAATCGATTGAAGAATACTTCTTGTCTAATAGATGCAAATCTCCAATAGCTATCATAAACTTCTGTGGTTTTTGCAGGTGATAGTACACTATGTATCGTTAAAGCAGATTTAACTGCAGATGTTTGGGCTTTAGATGTCACTTTTTTAATTTCTTAGTCTATGAACAATTCGACAAAAATAGTTTTCTCGCACGAGCTAATTGTAGAGTTTTGCCAGTAAATCCTGGGCTTCAACTTTTGTCAAATGATCAAGATGTTCAACACCAACATAACAGTTGAATCTTTCAAATTCTATTTGTAGTTCGTTCGCTACAAACTTTCCAAGATTTATAAGCCCAAGCCAATTTCCATAAGCTCGCCGGTATAGATATTGTACCGCATAAAAGCTATTCATGACAAGACCACCGTTCGTTGATTGGAAAAATGTAATGTGCTGCAAACACGGAAATCCCTGGAAAGGTCTGTTAGTGTGATCCTTTTGAGGATCAAAGATTGATGCCTGTAGCTTTGAACGTCGCTTAATGTTTTTGTTCTTTAATGATGAAATGATAATTTCTAACTGATTTATTTTTTTGTCTTTTCCATCAAACGCTATCAATCTTTCAAAATAGGTCCCGTTGCGATTACTTGAATCTATCTTCTTTATACGGGGCAAGTTTTTAACATATTCTTTATAAAGTTCTGATCTGTTTTGCCCCAAAAATTGATACAGAGAATTTGGGAAAATCGTTTCTGAAACAGTTTGGATTGATGCTAATCGATTGCTTTGCAAATGTGAATCTAAAATTTCTCTCACGTTGGAACACTCCTCGAATTTTGTAAGTGTTACGATCAATGGAGTAATCTCATGAGGCGAATTATTAAGAGTACTTTCCAACGCTCTGCGCCAGGCATAGGACAAATTCTCTTCTTCTAATAATAATGGACGTGTATTCATAATTAATCTATTTCGTTTTCTAAGTGCCGATTTTCGACAAGTCCTACGTAACGGAAGTTCTGTATTCTCACGAAAGAGCTGACCGCTCCTTCATTTGAAGTCACTCGAACAATTCCAGGCCTAGCTGCTATATATCCAGTGCCGATTGAAGTTTGTTGAACTTTTTGTAAATGGTCGCCTTCGACAATAAAGTTTGATGGAAAGATAATATAATTCGATACCTCTAAATCTATAACTGATATCTCTGACTTGCCGTCAAAAATCTTGAAGTATGAATTGTCTGCACTGCACGTAAACAAGTCTTTAAATATCTTGGCGGGTTTGCTCTTCAGCAGAATACTAGCTTTGGCTTCGTTTATAATTTTGTTAGTCCTACAATGAACAATCAATGTTTGATATCCTGTTCCAAAAATTGAACTTATCATATAGAATTCGAGAGGAGAAGCATTTTGCGCCGTCCAATTTCTTTTCGCAAATTCCGCCTGAATACCAGCAATTGGCATTAACAATGCTCCTGCAAAGGAATCCACTAAAAACTCCTCGCTTTCGTTGGAGGTTGATGGTTCTTCTGTATGCGATAAGCCATCTATCTTGGAGCCATGTTTAAAAACATGGTGCCCCAGCTCATGTCCACATGTATAGCATCTTCTTGGGAGAGGACGCAGGCTCGACAGCACGATTGTAGGGTGCGTTTCATCCTCCTGAACCAAATACATGCCTTCCATATTTATGTCAACAAATCTGACTGTTACCCCAAGACTGATGCAGGAATCAAAAATATTTACTGGTTCAAAAATATCTAAACCTAACTGCATTCGAATTTCATCCGCTTTCAATAAAGCCTTCCTGTATAATTGATTCATTTATTGTTACTTTGGTAGGACTTTTAAAAGATGTAGCAATTTTTGAATGTCGTCTTTACTTAATTTGCTCAGTTCTCTTGCCGCAAACTTGTACTGTTCATTCTCAGATTCTTGAAGTAAAAGCCAGTCACTATCTACTTGATACAAGTTTGCAAACTGAATTATTTCTTCAGCACTTACTTTTCTGTTACCTGCCTCTATCTCTGAAATTGCAGGTCGTGGTATTCCCAATTTCTTTGCAGCTTGTTCTTGCGATAACCCAGCAAGCGTTCTTGCCTCTTTAAGTCGGGCGGCAATCTTTTCCCGATCATTACTTATGTTGCTATTTTTCATTTTGAGCTTCTTTAATAAGTTTTTGAGCAGCTTCTTTGATTGTTAGCTGTTTTAGAGTTTTTTTATCATGAAAAATGTAGCAATTCTCAGGGATATTTACTTCCAAAGAATCGGCTATACGTCCCATTAAAGTGACTAGAATTTGGCTACTTATAAATTTTCCGGGACAAAATTCAATATTTACCACAACAGCGTCAATTTTCAATTTATTTTTAATTTCATCAACAGCTTTGATGATTTTTGCTTCGACTACAGCATTGTCAAGTTTAGTCATACTGTATGATTTTCTTACAAATTTATGTAAGAAAATCATACATACAAAATTTTTATTTTTCTGTTATGGCATTTTTAGGAACAAAAAATCTATTGCAACTTTTGAAGGGTGCGGATATCATTACACCTTTTAATCAAGATCGAATAAAAAATGGCTCCTATGAGTTATCCCTCGGTGATCAGGTATTTCAGACAGACACTAAGCCTCGTTCAGTAAAATCATTGAACAGCGGCCAAAAAATTCACATAGAACCAGGACAATTTGCATTACTTCTTACAGAGGAGACAGTAAAAATTCCAAAGGACAAAATAGCTTTCATATCTATTAAAGCAGGAATAAAATTCAAAGGGCTCGTAAACGTGTCTGGCTTTCATGTTGACCCAGGATTTGAAGGTAAATTATTGTTTTCTGTTTATAATGCTGGTCCGGCGACAATTGTATTAAGCCGTGGCTCAAGATACTTTCCTATATGGTTTGCAGATTTGAATGAATCCCAGGATTATGTTGGGACACACGATAAGCAGGTTAATATTCCCAATGAACCCGTAGAAGCTTTAAGTCAAGGAGAAATTGCTTCACCTAGTGTACTTAGTGCAAGAATTGATGATGTAAAACATATGAAAACAAAAATCGAATGGGCTGTTTTGGCAATCTTGACTTTGATGATTGCCCTTTCGGTAAAATTTTGTACTGACGCAAATAAATTAAAGGAAGCAGTGGATTATGGCTACAAAAAGAAAACAGAGGAAATTATCCATGATTCCACGTACAAAAAGATGCAATCAGGCATCAACATACTTAGTAACAAGATTGACAGTTTAATAAAAGTCACAACACAGCGATCCGATTCAACCAAGCATAACAAAGTTAGGCAGTGAAAATTGAATCAGCCCATTGGCGACACAGAATCAAAAAAACAACAGTTTTCATTAGCGGTTAGTTCAGTTCGGCGACTTCGTCCTGAATCAATGGGTTGTGGAGTGATTCAGGGGTGTGCTAATGTAGTAAATATTTTTGTTAGGTGAGGTGGGCAAATAAAATTTTGAAATATTCAAATCCTTGATTGATATATTCCTTATATTTTGCTTATTTGAAAGTAAACAATTAACTAAGAAAAATATTGTCGGGATATAATTGTTCAAAACCGCATCTATCTCAAAATTTCGTACCCACAATAGAAAATTAATGGTTTAAATTAGGAATTCAAACCAAATGAATTTATACTTTTATGTTTTGGAAACTTTAAGGTAACAACCGTAAGCGTTTACCAAATCGTAAACTAAAACTAATGCAAATGAGTATCACCCCTGAATTGCTTGAACTAGTTAGTAGCGATGTTCCAGCACCCCCAACAAGGTTTCGTACAATCTTCGACATTTCTGGCAATACGTATGATGAACGTGTGTTCAGTCGTTGGTACGAATACTTCCTGGATAAACAAGAAGATCACGGACTTTCAGATCTGTTTTTAAGGACTTTGTTATCGCTTTTAAATTCCGATCTGAAGTTCACAGATTATAAGGTCGCTCGTGAAGTACAAACCCGAAAAGGAAATTTTATTGATATTCTTGTCATTGGTACTGGAGTGGATGAGGGAAAGTTTCTCATAATCGAAAACAAGGTCAATCATATTTTAGACAACGATCTACAAGACTACTGGGATAGCTGTCCTGGAAAAGACGAAAACAAAGCAGCAGTTTTATTAACTGTGGGTAGACACCACACCCCAGCCAATGTTAGGAACTTGTATAAGAATATTCTCCACAAAGAATGGTTCAGTGAATTGAATAGAAAAATGGGAAGTATTGATCTAACACCAGAACAGAAGCACCTGTTTTTCCAATTTGCAACCGCTATAGAAAACCTTAGTAAAGATTTACATATGAACGAGCAAGTTTTATTCTTTCTAAATAACATCACTCAGATTAATAAAATACTGGCCACCAGAGAACAGGCGACATTATATATTCTTAATCAGCTTGAAGCAGCAGGGGAACAACTTGGATTAGAGGTAGGTGCCAGAAGAAGCGACTTTTACCGGACTTTCCAATTTCCACAGATTAATAATATTTTTTACACTATTTTATACGACCAGCTACTAACTGATGAACAAGTGATCAGAGTCTTTTTAGAAGTAAATGGAGCTAATCTACAACGCTTAGACGAACTAGATAAAACCTTATTACCTGAAATACAGAAAAAAGGCTTATTACATCGCTCAAAAGAGAACTCATATTACGCTCATTACGTTGGAAAGGCTTACATGATTACCAGGGAAGACATGGCTAACCTAGCCCACTTCCTTGCTAATGCTATCAACGAAGACTTCTCCCAAATAACGGAAAAGACAGTTGGTATTCTACACTCACCTGTTGAAATAGAAAGCTGATGGAATTTGTAAAACTATTTGTGACCCTTATCTCTGACAAACAAGCCACCTACGAAGAGTTTGTTGGTTTCTGGAAATAACAATATGAATATTCTAATGGACACTTATATACTGACAACATCTTGCTAAAAGAAATCTCCTATGAAAACTCACTTGCCCTTTTTCGTTGGAAAATGGTATGAACTTGAGCACGAAGAAGCAGGGTACATTTCAAAAAATATCAGCGAAAGTTAATATCATCAACCAACTACGAGGAGCGTTTGATAACAACACATTCGTACAAAGTTTTGGATGGCTGACCCCAGACTGGAAAATCGTTCTGATACCAAGGTGTTGATGTGGTAAAAGATATTTGCAATAAGATTAAAATACGCACGAGATAAATTAAACAAATTCAAACCTATCAATGAAACCATTTCATCAAAAGTTTACTATTCATCCAGTTGGGCAAGGACTATTTTACAGTTGTATTATTAATCATAATAGCCAGGTTAAGTTTCGAATGGTTTTTGATTGCGGGAGTAACACAGCGAAAGCTTGCCAGGCAGAAGTTTCATTATATAGAGATACAGACTATCTGGATCAGAAAACTCTTGATCTGTTGGTTATTTCTCATTTTGATTCCGACCACGTTAAATATGTTGGTTTATTGCTCCAGGATGAGATAAAAATCAAAAGATTGGTAATGCCCTTTATAACTTTTGAAGAGCGACTTTTTTTAGTTGCCAGACATTTATGTCATTCTGAGGGCTTTAAAGCAGAAGATGATTTTACTCTGCGATTTATTATCGATCCAATAGGTACTATAAATGATAATTTAGATGGCGATTCTGAAATTTACTTTATAGAAAGTAATCAAGACAATCCCATTCCACCTGTCAATGGCGATCCACGTGAAAGCGACGAAGGTTCAAGTAATGAAACAAGATTCTTATTCGATTTTAATCGTTCTGCAAAAGAAAATTTAGATTTGGGAAGTTTAATTTATACCTCTTCACCAACCAAAGGGAAAGCATATAAAGTAAAAGACACAAATAAGGGAAAGCTGAAAAGCACCGTTGGTATTTCAAAATTAATGGAGTTCTTATTTTACAAAAGAGCCATTAGCAATAAGGAAGAAGATTTTTTTAAAGAGGTTGAAATTTTATTTTATAAAAAATTTGGTATTGATAATTCTTTACCGGTAAAGGAAAAGTTGCAAGAAACAATTGAAAAAGTAAAGGGCATAAACTCAGCTACATCTATAAAAGCCATTTTTAAAGAGGCCGCAAAGAATGTTGTACTTATTACCAAAGAGCGAATTAAAATAGATGATTTAAATACCACAGCCCTTTGTTTATTGCATAGAAATCTAAATGGAATATTCGACTTTCTTGAAATTGATTATAAGGAGTACGATTATTATTTCGATTTTTATCACAAAAACATCCGGCAGATTCAAAAGTTCATGCCTTCTTCCTCAAGATTAGAAACAATTTGGACTGGCGTAAATGGATATTACAGGCATTATAGAGAATGGTTGGATAATGGGCATTTCTTTTATCCAAACGTCCTCCTCACTGCTGATACCTTCTTGTTAACAAAGGAACAGGTGACGGAGTTTTTAAATAAGTATCAACATTATTGGAATGATTTCTGGCTATTTCAGATTCCTCACCATGGTTCCGAAAACAATGGAGATAAACTACTTCATTCAAGTATACCAGTACGTAGCTACAATTTCATTAATTATGGTATTGGAAATAGAGATGCACATCCTTCAGAAAGAGTAATAAAAGATTTAGTAGCTACCGGCAATTCTTCAAGGCTGGTTTCTGTAAACCAGGTTTCTGGTTTAGTATTTGAATTTATTATTTAAAAATGCTGATGCTGAAATTTGTTTACTGATTGATTAGGTTGATACTTTTATCAATGATCAAAATGATCACTTTAATCTCTTTGATTACCGCAAATACAGAGAACCTCTTTATAAGAACCTCTTGTATTGATGCCTATTGCCGATAGACTTTCAAATACATCAAGACTGCTCGTTAGTGATCGGTTAATCAGAGCAATAGCAGTATCAAAGAACTCTTAGAAGCTAATTAAGAGATAATAACTATGCGGCCTCTTGGAATGCAGTAAAACACCTTGTATAGACAGCAATTAGCTCCTAAAGTTTCTTTAATTTATTTAAAGCATCTCCTGTTAAGTCAATATCACTAGTATTCACCTTAGAATATGCCTCAAGCAAGCCATAGGTAGCTTTGTAAATATTTTTGAATTGTTGTGTTCTTGCATCAAAGCGGTCATTTAACGAAACGTCAAGATTTCTAAATAATCTGTCAATGCGCTCGATCCATTTCCTATCCTCAGGCTCATTAGAAGTATACAATTGTTCAAATTCTTTAAAACCTATTACTTCAAACTTTCTTTCAGTGTCATTTGAAGCCTTTTTTATCATCATGTCACCTAATGCCGATTGCCAATCTCTAAAAATCCATGCTTCAACTCTTGACATTTCCTTTATTGTAGTCTTAACTGTCTCATTGATAATTTCCTTATCAACCTTTGAACATTTAATTGTTGTACAGATTAAATCACTAACTGCTTTCGCTAAATTCTGCTTGGTTTCTTCAGATAATTCTAATGGTATTTCAACCTTTTCTTTAAAGCAATATTCGTCTATAATCTTTTCAATATTGACACCTAGCTTATTTTTGTCTTCTTTCTGAAGGCTGTTAATTGGTAAATTCCAATGCTCCGCCAAATTTTCCAAAACGGATTGTTCAATGTGTTCTCCATCTGCTAAGCTCTTCTCAAACTCAGTGATAGCTTTTTCGATATATTTATAGTCGTCGGTCTTTTCAACTTCTATATAAGATAGTTCAATTTTAGAAGCTCTTATCCATCCTATAAGAGCAAGTAACCTATAAATTGAGCTTATATATTTGTAATCGTTAAAATAGTTCTTCGGTGAAATATCAAGAAGAAAATACCCTCGATAAAATATTTCTTTGATTCTATAAAGTAGTACAATTGACGAAATCATTAAAGGGTTGGCATACTTTCTAAAAGTTTGTCTCCTTTTCGCTTTTGTGTTTCTTCTTTCCGTAAGAATAGGAAACCAATAATCTTTCGTCAAAATTGTCAAAACGGAAATACCTGCACCAATTATGGCAGCAGCAATAGCTCCGATAGCAACATCGGGAATTTTAAGAAACGTCAACATATGGTTATCTACAACGATTAGAAATTTGCACTCAACCGGGTGTAAAAGAACATCAGTCCTCAAGCTGTAACCTCTAAGAAGGCCTAAGTACAAAACATATTCAGTTATCCACCTATGTTCCATCTACTGAAATTACTGTCAATGGATGCACATAGCTTATGATTTATCCATCCAGCTCTACAAATGTAAAATCCTTGTTGGTATTAGGCTTTCTCAATCTTTTGTCAACTAAAGCCAAATATTTCATGCCTGATTGATCGAAAATATCTTCGGCTCTCTCAATTTGTAAAGCGGAATAAACTGCATTTGCAAATCCTGCAAGCCCACCCACAACAGTATCAACGGTCGTTGCGGTTTCTGCAGTTTCTGCGATTGGAAGCCCTATAACTGCAGCAGTTATTCCACAAATAGTTCCAAATAAAACGCCACCTAACTTACTTTCATTCATTTTTGCCGATAATTCAGCTTTTCTAATTTTTAATTCTTGTACTACTTCATGGAAAAGAGCTGAACCTTCTTCCATATTTGGATTTAGAACAATTAGTTCAACTTTATTTTTGAACGCTTTAAGTAAGTCTAAATTCTTGTCTTTAAATGCTCGTAATTTAACAATATCAATTTGTTCAGGAAAGGGGATAAGTTCATTTAAAATTAGCTCTCGCTTCTCGCTTGCCTTCTTTGATATCTTGAAATCTTGCTTTGATTTAAAAACTGCCTTAAATCTCTTTTGTATTTTGTCTGTGGTAGGTTGATATTTAAGTTTACCGCCTAAAACAGAAGCAAGAAATGTCATGAGTTCATTAGCTGTTTTTTTTTCAACAATGAACCATTCATCATCTTGCCTGATTGCAAGACCTGCCTGCTTCAACTGATAGAAAATTTCACCATCAAACTTGTCTACATGAATTCTGGGGTTATTCAAAGTAAATTTGTCTCTGTGAATTCTTCCCAAACTCCCATTTAGGAAAGCTTTTCTTCGCTTTTGCAAATCAAAATCATCATCGTTTAAGTATTTAATAAATGGCCGTGATATTTCCAAAGGATGATCTAACACTTCTATTGGGTTTATAGGCTCTATTAGTTCATTACGTACCATTTCCCTCATAAATGGGTTATAGTTATCGGGCTCATAAAAATATCTCTGTGGTACAATAGATCCCACTCTGTCATAGTACAATAGGGTTCTTGCAGTCCAAGCGGTCTCTGGAACATTTATGTATGGGTAGTAAAGTAAGTTTTCCATAAAAAGTATTAAGGCTTACTCGCCAACGGTTGTTTTGGTTATTTCTTATCGCTAAGGTATTGACTAATCTGTTATCTCAATGTAAATTATAAGTCTCTTTAAAGTTCTAAACATACTTATTTACTTTCAATCACTGATGCTTTGCAATAATCACACACGTATAAGTTTTAAAACGCGTATTGCCATTACTTCTTGCATAACCAATCCCAACATCCACAAGATTATGACTCCAACTATCCATACCCAGCAAATGTTTGCGGTGATCCAATGTGGGTACGCCATCATCAACAATCAGCATCTAAATAGAATCTTCACCTGTCAAACCACCTGCATTGCAGGACTCAAAATAGTTATACTGAGGATTCTTTAACCATGTAGGCTGCAATGCATAACCTGCTTTATGAATGTAATGATTGATGCCATATCCATCCGGGTCCACATGGGCGAAATAGTTCCTTGTGGCCATATCGAGGGCTTTGGCTACCCTGGCCAAGGTATCATTCCACTTTAATTGATGCTTGGGCTGTACATCATCAAACTGCTGAAAAGTGTTTCGATAGGCCTTAGGATTGATTCTGATTTTATTCAATAGCACAAACGCAGCCCTCGCTTCGCCCTTATCTACCTTGGGTCCAGATGTCGAAAATGTGATGCATAAAAGATTACAGAGTAAAAGAATAGCTTTCATGTAAGAAAGCTGTGGGCTTTTTTTATTACGATTAAAGCAAAACTATATAAATAAAAAAGCGGCACATGTGCCGCTTCGACTTCCTATAATACATTTGGATCAACAATCACTCTCTTGTCACTACTAAGCCCTTTAATTTTTTTTAAAACATTTTGTGGCCCGTTTTTGATAACAATAACGTGGTTAATAGTACTTCCTTCATTATCTGTATCTTCATCCCAATAGTATTCAAGTTCACCTAATTCATCCGGTGTAATACCTTAATGCTCTGCTAACTTTCTATCTCTTTCTGACTCTTGTTCATCCATCCATAGATCTTTAAAACCTGCCATAATTGTAAATTTAAATGTTATTAAGTTGTTATTAGTGTCTTTCTATTTAGTATATAAAGCAACTAAATTACCTTATAAATATACCAAAGCATTAGATAGCCAAAAAGAACAGAAAGTTCACTTTCAAACTTTGTTTCCTGGCCCCAGTATAATTCGTAACCTTCAGCAAATGCTTTTTTCACTAATTCTAAAGATTTAAAGGACTTGTATTTGGCCCCTTTATAACCATTTATTGAATTATTACATTTTACCCAATCAGTAAAAACACCAGTTTCCATTCCCTCCCAAACTACGTATACTTTCTTTGCCATAGAGGTACTTTGATTTATGTATTATTCATTGCTTCCTAAAAAGTAAACCGGATGCAAAGGCAGCAAATTTTTATCTTCATCATTCATCTCATTATAAAACTGCTGCCATAAGGAAATGAGTTCATCTCCATCAATCAGCTTAATATGAACGTTTGCCTCTCGGGCAAAGCGCTCTGCCTCAGGACTAAAACGGCCACTAGTGACAAATAGGCCCACCTCTTCTCCGCTATTGATTAATCCTTTCAAACTTCGTATCGCATCCGCTGCAATTGGATTTTGTGGGTAATGCTTTACTTGTACTTTCAATCGCGGGGTCTGTACTCCCAAAGGGTCTTGATATGCAATTATATCAATACCGCCATCTTTCCCTTTCGGTGAAACAAAAGGAGTATAATAATTCATTGCTCGTAATAATGCAGCCACTAAATCTTGAAACTCATAAGGATTCTTTTGATTGATAAAGTCTTTGATGCCTGCAATTGCCTGCTCTTCTAACTGATCCAAATTTGCTTTTTGGACCTGTTCGCCACTTTCTTCCAATTCTATTTCGGCATCCTCTGTTTTGCTAACTTGTTTACTTTCCGCTTTCCACTTACGGTATGCTACAGTAGCTGATCCTAAAAACTCTACAGGACTAAACTTTTTAAAAGCTTGCTCTCCTTCTGGTGTGATATACCAAATACCTTTCGTTTTTCTAAGATATCCGGCTTTTATACAATCAATTGTATAAAAGTGTAGAATAGATTGCCATCGAATATTTCCAGTTTTTTCCAAAATGCCTTTTTCCCAGTCAGAGAATTGGACACGCTTACTAATTTTATCCAATACTTCTTTTCCAGAAAGTTGCCCTCCTTCTTCTTTCAATATCTTAAATGCCTCAGAAATTGTTTTTATAGCAACAGCTCTGGAAGGTGATACATCATTCAGTTCTTTCATGTTATATCTGTTTTATCAACACGTTTTAAAATCAAGTGTTAACTCTGGTAGTAAAACTTTTACTTCTTTATCTTTTTCAAGGTTATACCAATAAACAATAAAATTCACTTTAGCTTCTGATATCTTATAGCCATTACTTGCCAAGCTATTTATCTTTTCCAAAAAAGGCTTTGAGAATTGAAGAACAGTCTCGCCTTTGCTATTGGTTAACCCTTCAGGTGTAATATTCAACATATGGCCGCTCCGTAAATGAGCTAACCTGTGTTGTACAAATTCAAAATAACCAAGCTTCACATCGTGATGTGTTAGTAACAAGGTAATGGCATTGACAGACGGATAATGGAAATTATCTTTTGTATAGGTAAGATTATTTACAAGGAAACCCTGCAAATAAGTGCCAGTATAATGAATAGCAAGGTTGGATTTTGCTCTTGTTAACGCAACATACAGCTGACGCTTACTTTCATCCGGAGCAATGTCAAACTTATTGAGCAGTAAAAACGTATTATCAAACTCCTTACCCTTGGCTTTGTGTATGGTAGAGACAATAATGACATCACCCGTAATGCGCACGAAATCCTCAAACTTTGACTCCATCAGAAAAGCCTTCCAGTCGCTCTTATACTTACTGGCTGGGTTTATGCGCTCAAAATCTTCAATGATATACCGACACCACTCCAACTTGTTGCTTTCTTTGAACTCCTTGTTCAATTTGTTTTTGGCTTCTTCCCAATCTTCGTCATTTATGACAGGATTATTTTCTTGCTGCTGGTTTACCATATTTGTAAAAAAACGCAGCTCGCTCAAATGATACAGCTTAAAGTTATCATTACTTTGAATGAGACGGGCCGTATAGCCTTGCTTCAGGAGGAGCCCGGTTAGCTGTGCTGCTTCATCGTTTGTTTGGGTAAGTACACAAGTAGATCCTGCAAGACCGGTGGCATTTATATCGTCAACCAGTGGGGCGATCAAATGATCTGAAGCATATTGAACAATCTTTATATTCCCTGTTTCACCAGGCTTGTGAGGAGCTATAGGCTGATCCTTTAACCGGTTGGGCAGTCTTGTTGCCCATTGATTCGCCAGGTCTACTAAATTGGCTTTGCAGCGATAGTTTGTTGTTAACTCGTACTTTACAGCGCCAGCCTCAATTAACTGCTGCATATACTTTGAGCTTGCCCCACGAAATCCAAATATATTCTGATCGTCATCACCCACCAGGATCATACGCAAATCCTCGTTCTGCTCAATTAAGGTTTGTACAAGGTTGTACTCATCGAGATTCATATCCTGAGCTTCATCGATCACTAATACGGTGCGTGTGATTTTACTTGGCTCAATATCTCCACTCTTTATTTTTTCAATTGCTGTCCGGATAATTGAATCTGACTGAGTCAGGTTGCCTACTTTACCTAACAGGTCAAAACAGAAGGAATGGAAGGTTTTGATGTCGACGAAATTGGCAGCGTTTCCAATTAACGCTAGCAGGCGTTTCTTGAATTCTGTGGCAGCAGCCCTGGAGAATGTAAGCATCAACAACTGTTCGTGTTTTACATCTTCCATTAAGAGTAAGGAGGCTAATTTGTGGACCAGTACACGGGTTTTGCCACTGCCCGGACCGGCGGCTACTACTATAGGCTTGTTGGTTTTATCCAGAATGATCTTCTGTTGTGCAGGAGAAAGATCGAGGATCAACTGCCGGAACTTTGCAGGCGTCATGGTTCTTCCGATTTCCTCCTGCCTTTCTTTGCCTGGGAAATATTTATTCAGGAACGAGGTATAGTTTAGTCGGAAATAATCATCTACAAATTGCAGGGCGTCTTTGTAGTCCTGAATCATCTTTTTGGCATATTCACCTACTATATGAATTTGATGCACCTTACTTTGGTAAAACTGGGACAACTTCTGGTAGTCGGAGTCCTTGTACTGGATCCTATTATTCTGTTGCAATTTTTTAATTTCCAACTTATTGTATACCACCAGGAAGCCACCCTCAATTTTAATTGCTTCTATCCTGGACAGGTAAAACAGGGTATCCTCTATATCGTCGAGGGAAACTTTCATGCTAAACAGGCCAGATCCTTTCTCTGCAGCCTCTTTCAATTCTAACTCTGAAAACTCAATGAGCACTTCATCTGCGTCTATTTTTGAATCTTTCAGGTCATTGATCTTTTGGTACAGATATTCAATAATAAAACGGGCTAAGAAATGCCTCTTGGCCATTTTATCTTTAAGTTCATCTTTTGCACTGAGAACTATTATTTGAATCAGATTTTTAGTGTATTCAAGTGGTTCCTTTTTGATCCAGTTCTTGACAGTCCAGAAGTTGAGCAGCGTTTTTATTTTATTGAGTGATACATCTTTACAACCGCTTTCGCTGGCCTGTTCGTTGATCTCTTTTAAATTGTAAGTAGCTTCTTCTCCGTCTTTCAGTGTCTTGAAGAAAAACTCTTCGAGCATCCGGTATTTTTCTACAACAGCTAATGAACGGTTGCTGTTCTCTCCTTTTCGAATAAAGGCGGTTAGGTCTTTAGCTCCTGCAAGGATCTTTTCATCACTCAGGAGGTTGACAATTTTGATTACTTCTTTATTGTCTATGCCCAGGTGATCGGAGATATAATCTATCCTGGATTCTGCTATTTCTTCTGTTGCCAGCCGCTTGCTCTTACTGGAAAACAGCTTTTTGATGATCCTTTCGGCTCTTACCTTTTCCTCATCATTGAACTTTGCAGAAACTTTGATCTTTTCAATTGCCTCCTGCGCAGTCTTTGCCAGGATACTATCGGCATACACCCGGGGTTTGTTCTGTCCTCTTTTTATATAACGAGCATCTTCAAGGGCTGCAATGGCGGTGATCACCCTTGTCTCAACATCTTTAATGTTATCATCCCAACCAGCTTTCCTTGCTATTTCCAAGGCAGAATTGGTTACCCTATCTTTTGTCTTCGCCAGTTCTTTAATTGCTTTCCAGATCTGGTTGATTTCTTTACAATTCAGCTTTGTCTGGTTGAGCAGGATAAAGTGCTTGTCCAGATCTTCTTCATTAAACAGCACATAACAGTCTGCTACTATGGTTTCCTTCCGTCCTGCCCGGCCTGCCTCCTGCACATAGTTTTCCAGAGAGTCGGATATTTCATAATGGATGACCATACCCACATTGTCCTTATCCACGCCCATACCAAAGGCGGATGTAGCCACCATAATTTCCACATCTCCTTTTATAAAAGCTTCCTGGTTCTCTATCTTTTCATCTTTGTCCATCTTGCCATGGTAGGGTTTGGCATTAAAGCCATCATCGCACAATCGCTTTGCGAGCTGGTAGGCCCTTTTGGTACGGGATACGTATATGATGGTTGGGCACTGCTTTTCATCAAGCAGCCGCCGCACTTCGGCATACTTTTCTTCATCGCTTTCCTTAGGAAATACCTTGTAGTGCAGGTTGGTACGGGAAGCGCTGGCTCTGAATATTTCCAGATCCAGTTCGAGGTTTTCTTTGAAATAGGTGCGAATGTCTTCGATTACTTTTTGTTTGGCTGTGGCCGTGAAGCACGATACCGGTATCTTCTCTTTGAGTCCTTTCTTTTCCTGTAAGTTTTTAATGAATTCTGCGATATAGAGGTAATCTACCCGGAAATCCTGTCCCCAGGAGGAAAAACAGTGCGCTTCGTCAATGACGAAACGGGCTATCTTTCTTCCCAGTAAGAGGCGCTCTATGGTAGCAGACCTCAGTGACTCGGGCGATATATACAAAATGTTGGCAATGGCAGTATCTTTCTCTATCCCTTCTATGCGCTCTATGGCGTTTTGACGTGCAACAGGATCAAGCAGCCCATTGATGGTGACGGCGTCATTTATATCTTTCCCTATTAGATTATCTACCTGGTCTTTCATTAAAGATTGCAAGGGAGAAATGACTACAGTGAGGGCCCTGGCATTCTCTCCACTCATGAGGGCCGGAATCTGAAACGTAATGGACTTACCTCCTCCTGTTGGGAATACTGCCAGTAAAGATTTGTTGTTTATGGCTGCTCGTACTGCATTTTCCTGCAATGGTTTGCCATCATAGGAGCGAAAGGAGGTATGATTGAAATACCGGTTTAATGCTTTGACAGGATCTAAGGCTGCATCGCAGTAGGAACATCCAGTAATACATGGATTGTTTTTGAGCAGGAACATGATCCGGTCCACATCCGGGAATGAATGCAATACCCAGGAAGGTGTAATGGAGTTCCTGTTAGAAACATTGATCAAGGCTAGGCAATAGGCTAACGAGACAGGGCTTTTTGCGATGAGATTTCCGAGATCTGCGTTTTGACAAATCTTATTTTCAAATGTTGAGCAGATGAGGCTTTCCAGTTCGTGGCTAGAAATGGGGTTTGCGTAGTTGAGGAATGAGAAGAAGCAGGAAAATTCGGTTTGCTGGTGCAACAGGTTGAAGTAGATGGTTTGAAGGGGTTGGGAGAGCTTGTTGAAAGCTGCCACTTCATCGTAAAAGAGATCTCTCGCTTTTTTGGAATCGTTTACAGGGTTGTTTCTTTCTTCCGATTGCAGTTTATCGTCCTTCAACAAGCCGTGGTACGGGTATGAAGGGAAGAGCAGCGGAGAAAGAAAAAGGGTATCAATGGCATTGTTGATGCCAAAGGTATTGTTGCCCGTGTGTTGCTGGAGGTAAACAAGGTCGTGCCTGAAGATGTTGTGCCCGCAGATGAAATCGCTGCCGTTTATGAATTCGAGGAACTTGGGTACGGAGATGTCGTGGAAAGTAGCGCCGTCGGCTTTTAGGCAGCCAATATCTGAGATTTGGCTGGTCTTTGGGATTGTTTCCAGATCAAAAAAAGCAACAGTTTTCATTGGCGGTTAGTTCGGTTAGGCGACTTCGTTCTGAATCAATGAGTTGTGGGGTGATTCAGGGTTTTGCTAATGTAATAAAATATTTTATTGCATAAGTGAGAATTTCAGTTAACAAAACTCTACCTACAAACTGACCGAAAAAGAGGTATGCTTACATTATCAATTTACTTTTGCAGTTAGAACAAGAGTCATAGTTGGTGTGATTACTAAATCATCGCTAGGCTCCCCTATATCTTTCTCATCTGTTGGCTTTGGACGAATATCTATCTTCCATCTAACACGTTCCAGTTTACAAAGCTCTAATAACTCTTTGAGTGTAGGCGATTCTTTCAGTGTTATTGAAAAGCTCTCTGTATTCCCTTCAGTGTCTTTCAACTCTATTCTATTTGTAGAGAGCTCTGAAGAAAGTAATTCAGCTATAGGCACTTTCCTTGAAATAATTGGATACCAGACAGATTGATCTACAACATAAATGTTTATCAGCCTAATATTCTTTACAACATTGTTATTTAAGAAAAGTTTTATTCCACGAATAGTTTGAGCAAAAGGATGAATTGGGTGCCATGGTCTACTTCGTCCTGACGCGATCGGCCCTAAATGAACTATTTCAAACTTTGCATTATCAATTTGAACCAAACCTGCACATATAGCCTCGGGAATTATTGATAGATCACGTCGATCATGATGATATCCTCTTAAATCACGTCTTCGTGCTGCGATAGCAAATATTGGAGCCTTGCCATAACGGAAAACATAGGAGGGCCGCTTATCCAGGGGAATCCAATCAGAAGAGCTCTCGAATAAATTTGCTTCTTTTGCTTTCTTCAAGAAAGATTCTGCCTGAGCACCTTCTTTAGGGGAATTATTCTCACGGCCAACGCTCACAACCGAACACTCCTTATTGTTGTTTTCTGGTAATGGCAACCTCGACTTATTTAGGATAACCTTAAAGGGAATTGGCTCATCGGTTTGCGTATTAGCAGCTACTGTATAGCCAATTTCGCTAAAATGTACGATCCCTTGGGATAGAATATCAATTGAATTTTCAGTACTTGGCCAATACCTTACTTGGTTTGCCAATGCATCGAGATATTGAGGAATTTCATTATGATTGTTATAAAAAACTGGAATAATTCCTAATCGCGCTTGTAGAAATGATGAATCAAAGCGTTCTCTTTCCTTCTGATCTACCAAAGCAAAATGCGGATACGGTCCAGAACCATGATGATAAATAATTTCACTAAATAGATTCACTAAGTAATCTTCTAAGATTCCAGATCCTATAAACAGAAGGGAGCGACGGCGGAATACCTCGGAAAAGGCTCGCCTAAAGTGTTCATCAGCATTAATAGCTCTTTGATATTGTTGATGGCCAACAACCAGTTGATTGATTAGCAATCTGCGTCTATCTGGATCTCTTATTATTTCTTCAGGCTTTTCGACCTGACCTCCTAAAAATCCTTGAAGAGTCCAGAGTATTGGGTATGAATCTTCATCGAGAGAACGTAGAACTTGATGACAGTCTTCAAGGCTCCTGCCCATTACTACGGGATATGGTCTTTTACGCGGAAACTCTTTATTAGTTTCATCTATAGTGGCAGCGCTCCAATAAAGATCATCATAATTTGTTGTTAACACCAATGGCCAAAAGAGTTTAGCAAGTGCCTTTGTTTGGATTGGAATTTTAGGTTCATCTTTTTCCTTTGAGTCACACGCTTTTAGAGCATTACGATATTTAACCGCACGACTTTCATAATCAAGTGCCCGCAAAGCTGTTACTGCAATATCTGCAATTCGGTATAACTCATATGCCTCTACTCTTTTATTTTCCTCTAATGCTTTCGGTATGGCAATACCTGCTTCTTTTGCAATCTTTTTTATAAACTGGGTCCAATCAGTGCAAGTAGGGCGACTCATGCCAGAACCAATAAATGGAACTAAAATGCCTTGTCGGTAAAGAGCAGCAATATGAGAGACTACATCTTTAAATTCAAGACTCATATATTATTATCTTTAATAGTAATAGCTTTTTTTACATCTTTTATAATCTAGAAATCTGTAATAATTATATTATTACAGATCTCTTTGCATAAGTGAACTATATTAAGTCTCAGTTCAGAAGAAAGTTGCCATACCAAATCTTTTCCTTAGGGTAGCACCAATTATTTTTGAAGCTTGTTAATACATACATTAAATTTACAATATATTTCTGCAATTTCAAATAGCTTGGTTGTATAATCTGAAACTTTCCTATAGGGAAATACGTTGGCATGTAAGTCAATGTCTAAAAAAGCCCTTAAAATATTCTTCTTTCCTGATCCTGAAGCTTGGAAGAATTTCGACTTTGAAAGCGATCAAAACACTGTTGATTTTTTGGAAGACATTCTATTAAAGGAACTTATTTTCGATGTTTGTAGTTGTATCTTCTTTTTGCAGTACATTAATTAGCTCAATCAGATTAAAAATCTCATTTTTTATAGTTTCCAGTTCTCTTACATTCATCTCATACATCTGTTGCCGTCCTGAGTTGGGAAGAATCGATGAATAGCCCCTTGGAAATTTCTGAAAACGTTTTCCAATTTAAAGTATACTGGATAGTTTTGACTCCAGTGTGCCGATTAACTCTTCTCTTTTTGATATAAAGTTTTTTGGTAATTGAGCGTTAGGTCTATAGCTCTTTTTATTTGACCAGTATATTTTCAATAGTATCTAAATGTAATGAGGGCAACTCGTCCGGATTTCGATAAAGTGCAATTAGTTTATCTTGAGAAATAGACCGTTTATACTCACTTGTAGTTTGTGATACATCCCAAGCAGCATTCCAAATTGCAGCCAAAACCCGGCACCCCCTTGCCATACATTCTACCGTTAGTTCGCCAAATTCATCATGCAACTCCTTGGCGATGTTTTGGTGCCCCTTAGCTTTTTTATACACTTCAACTATGTCTTTTGGATTAATGTCAGTTTGCGTAACCTTCATCAACTGCAGGACCGCAAAACCTGCTTCCTGACCATTTCCAATCGGTATTAATAGCTCCTGCATGATCCTGCTTTCATTATCATTGATTATTTCCTTAATCTTTGGAAGCATGACGTGAATAAAGTCATCTATCATGTTATCTTCATAAGCTACGTGTACACCGTTTCCCGGGTTTATAATCTTTTCGTACGGTATGCCTTTGGGATGACGCGAGCCGCCACGTGGAGGGGTATACATTATGGTTTCATTGTCAGCAGGATCACCGTCGCTCATAAAAGAGCTATGTAAGGGCTGACAGGCATCACCAACATAGTGCGCCAATACTCCAGCGCCGAAAATAAACTTGTCATGTTCACGGTTTTTCAATGCAGCTACCATGTAATCAAATATCTGCCATACCCTGAAGCAAAGAAGACCTCGTTTCTTTTTTTCACGCGCATCAGGTGTATGTCCCATTGCTTTATCTACCTCATTATAATAATGCTGCCAAGTCTGTACAGTTAGGTCTGCAGCCGTGGGACAAAAATCATATAAATTGCCGTTCTCTGTAACATAATCTGCATCAGCATAGTGATTGGGGTTTTCATCACCTTTGCGTCCCCATTCAAAACCTTTTGGATTCCCTTCTTTATCGATATATGACTTTGATTGCTTCCAAATAATATCTGGCACATCTGCTAAAGGACAAAAACCTTCGTCCGGATTTTTGGAGAGGTCTGGATTGTCTTTAGCAGCCAAGTCTCGGGTAATTTTCCTTGATTGAAAACTGATATTGTTGATGTTGGCTCTCATTAAAGCTGCAAGATTTTCATTCAGGATACAATCAATGGCCAAGCTACCAACCGAATAATGGCCCACCTTACCCCACGAGTAATCAAGGGCTACGTTACAGCCCCGAACAAGTTCCACATCAAGTTCACGGCAAATGTTGCTAAGTGCAGTAGACATTGAGTAACTGAAATGTTTCTTTTGATTACCTACAAAGAATTGGTGCTGGCCCCAATGTAAGGCAAATGGTTGCAATTTTGGTTTGTTATTTTCGTCTATTGTTTCAAGTAACCACAGCATGCCACTATCCCCATAGTCAACACGAAGTGTTTGGCCATTACGACCACCAATTAAAAAGTCACTCACATACTCAACGCCCCCAACAGACTTATACCGGTAAAAAAGGGCAAGTATTTGGCCTTCCGTTAAATGGGAAATAGCACCGTATCCCCGCACCAAGCCATTTCCTGCGGGCAATTTTTCTTTTTTATCCTCACCATTCTTAAATGTATAGGTTGCAATCAATGACAGATCAAGATTGAATGTGTTTAGATCGTAAAGTTCATCCAATTCGCCAATCTCCAAAATTGCTGTTTTCCACCGATTGATATCGGAAACTTTAATGAGGCCAACGTCGCAATTAACTTGCATATTTTTAACCGCCCATTCTGGATACCACCTTGCAAACTCAGCCTTGCTTATAGCTTTTCCGCTGCTGATACCTATAACGATTGGTTTGTTGCCAAACAGTGTTTCTATTTCTTCAGCACTCTCCCCCGTTACGTGCTTATTAGTCAGTGCAAAATATGAATGCCCATCTGTAACCAGGCAAGCCACCGTCGCTACATGGTCACTTCCTTGAACATTGACAATAACAGGAAATCCCCCGCCAACCAAATTGGTTGGGAAAATGAGTTTATCAAAGTTTACCAAGTTACTTCCAGTATTATTTTGTGGCGCTTCAACAACACAGATGGGAACTACCCGCCCATCCGGCATAAAGACGGACCTCGGAACGATGTTGCTAGCTCCTTGTTTGATTAAATCTGCGTCGTCTTCCCATTTATTAACAAATACGAGAATACACGGCCAGGATATATCTATGACACAACTGTTTTCTATAGTTCTTTTTGAACCGCTATGCAAAGGCCGGTAGCTACCGTTCATATCGATATCTTCCTCTCTAATCAGGTATCGCCCAATGGCCGTTGCTACAACATTTCTTTTGTTAATCAAGTGTGCGTGAAAAGTGTCTCTTGCCTCGATTAAATCTTTAATCGAAAGACTGCTGAAATTATAACGGCTGTTAGTTTTATTTTGCATATCCATTCATTTTGAATCTGAAATAATTGCGTTTAGGCAAATAATACAAGAAGGTAGGAAAATAGTCGTCCAGCGAGATATTACGTTAAACTTAAATTTTATTTTTCAATTTTCAAAACAACAACATGCAGAACCAATTTTTATTCGGATAAACAAATTCACAACTGATTGAATCGGACCTGTTTATTTGAAAACAAAGTTGGAAAATAAATTTATTGCTTCACTGAAGCCCTTTTGTTTCAATGGTGAGCAGCCGATATTAATATTATAGTTTACGATACGTTCAATGATTACTCAGGTATCAATACAGCACATCTCTCACCACCATCTTTGTACACCACTTCCTATATGTCTTTACCACGGCATTGCTTCTTTGAACTATCGAAAAATGGCCAAATTCCGATCTTCTGTATTCTATAGGGCTCCTGAGTAGGGACAGTTACTTCAATTACGGCAATGCCATTAATGCAGTCCTTCCTGGTGTCCGGTAGGTAGTGGACCGCTGGCACCAGCAGAAAAACCATTTTGATGGTCTGCAGCAGTTAGTAGAACGTAACTACCAGTTCCTGAAGCATGCCCTGATAAAGGAAACACAAAGACTTCAGCGAGCTTACAAAAAGCAAAAGAAAAAAGAAACTGCTCAAGGCAAATACTGTGAACTACACTTTACGACAAAAGCAGTTGAAGCAAATCAAAAGATTTCAAAGTCAGGGTGTGGCCATCAAAGCCATGGCCAGAGCACTGCATATGAGCCGTCATACTATAAGAAAATACCTACACTTGCACAAACTACCCTGACGTAGATCTTTGCTTCAGGTAAACATTGCCTGCTTTGATGTTTACATCCGAAGAAGATTGAAAGAAGAACCGAACATCCCACTGGTGCACCTTTATAGAGAAATCAAACAAAGAGGTTACAATGGGGGACGTAGTTCTGCCTGCATTTACAGGAGTATGTCAACAAAGCTCCCCGCAATGCAAAACTTAGGCTTCCTGGTATCTTTTATCTTCCAGAATCGCTTACTTGCAGTTACGTAGAAAGGAGCTGTTATCAAAAAGTGAACAAATGCTGGTAGCGAATCTTTACAGCAAATGGCCAAAGATCAAAACAACTGCACTTTTGCCTACTCAGTTCAAGGAAATAATGGAAAACAAAAAGCAGGCTTGTTGAAAAGGTGGTTCAAGCAGGTAGTTGCTACCGGCATTAAGGAGTTGCGAAGTTTTGTTAAAGGGCTGGTAAGTGATTTTGAAGCAGTAAAAATGCAGCGACAATGCCCTGGAGCAATGGACAGGTGAAGGGTCAGATCAATAAACTAAAGACCATCGAATGGAAAATGTATGGGCGGGCCAGTATTGAACTCCTGCGCAAACGACTCTTCTTTGATTCTAGTTAAGCTTCCACCAAATTTGAAGAAGAACAACGTTCAATGTTTTTTCCACTCCTGGAAATTAGTTGAGAAATAAATTTAGCTTAAGCAATGGATGAGCTTATGCATTGAAAATTTGTTTCTTTTTTGGAAGGTGCACTAAGAAATTGTCAGGAACATTTACCTCTATGTTTTCAGGAACAGGCTTCAAAACCACCTAATCTATCCTGGCTGAATATCCGAAAAATGTTTACTTGTTTGATCTTACACCTCGTAAAATATGGAGTAACCAGCATCGTAAAAAGGGGAAAATTCCCGGTTATAATGCTAAATATATTTTCAATATTGTGCTTACAAAAAGAGAATTTGGTTTTATGGTTTATTTATATTAATTTAATTTCTAATTCTGAATGAGAGAAGAATTGAAGATAGGTTTGCTTTCGTCACAAATTGAAATACAACAATATAAATTAAGTGTATTACGGAGCGAAATAGACGATAACATAAGCCAATTACTTAGCAGTATAAAAATGCTGTTAGGAGTGACTAATAGGGATTTGTATCCTATATCAGATATAATAAAAACAACCCAGGGAACGTTAACTATGGCTATTCAAGAGCTTCATTCCCTATCCAATTCATTAGATGACCGTTGTTTTGATAATTTTAGTTTGATAGAAAGTCTGAAAGGGGAAATAGAGCGTTTTAACCATTGGAAAAAGGCACATGTCACATTCACCGTTTCTACAACATCCTTACCCCTTTTGCAACATATACAATTGATCCTTTTTAATGTAATAATAGAGGTAATCAAAAGCAATATTGAACATTCAAAGCAAGATGAAATTTTACTTGATATATATAACAAGCATGTAAAAGTAACAATAAGAGATGGCGGAACGCCTTTCCGTATACTATTAATACCAAAGAAAAGTATAAAGAAAATAGAATATTATTTAAAGCTGATAGGAGGTGTAATTGTTTGGCCTTCGGGAATAATGGGAGGCAGAGAGATCATAATTACATTACCAGTTAAAAAAGAAAGCTAATGACTGTTAAAATAGGCATAGCAGATGATCACCAATTGTTCCTAAAATCATTAAGCGTGCTTGTTAATAGCTTTCCAAATTGTAATGTAACAGTGGAATCTCTGAATGGTAAAGACCTTCAACATAAGCTGGAGTTGGCCAAAGACAGACCTGATATATTATTATTGGACGTAAATATGCCTGTTATGAATGGTATTGAAGCTGCAAAAGTAATTGCAGATAAATATCCTGAAATTAAAATGGTTGCATTATCAATGAAGGATGATGATACTACCATCATTAATATGATCAAGTCAGGTTGTTGCGCTTATTTATTAAAAGATATTCACCCGGAAGAACTGGAAAAGGCTTTAATGGAAATCTATAACAGAGGCTATTATAATGCAGATGCTGTAAATGTGAATTACCGAAGGTTGATTAAAAAAGCACATGAACAGGAAGCTTTATCTATTACGGAAAAAGAAAAGGCTTTTTTAAAGTTGGCTTGTAGTGATCTTACATACAAACAAATTGCAGCTAAACTGAACTTAGCGGAAAGGACCATTGATGGCTACCGGGAGAGCTTATTTATCAAGTTAAACGTTCAGAGTAGAGTAGGAATGGTGCTGGAAGGAATAAGGAGAGGGATTATTTCTTTAGATGAATGTGAAGTATAAAAATTATGAATTTAGTGTTTATACTTTAAAAATGATTTATTTACTTTTCAAGTAACTATGCATGTAACTCATCTTTCCTCAAAAATTATTTTTATCAAAAAACTTGACTATAATTGATAATATACATTTTAAAATTAAAAAAAATAACGTATGCCAAACGATATCACATATAAAGACAGATTAAATAGGAATGAGTTTGCTTTAAATGAAAGTGTCAGAGTTACAATTAATGTTAATGCTGCTGAACTTACATTTACAAGAAAGGATGATACTGTAGTAATGAACTTGTCAATGCCTTTTGAAGTAAATCCTGATGCTGTTCAGGTCGGTCCTGGCCCAATTAGATTTGATCGATGTGGTGTGCTAAAGTTTAATGACCCCAACTTTAATGAAGGGCGTTTTAAGGAGCTATTTCTTAGTATAATTGAAGATGGTGGCCTACAGCCTGCAATAATTATAGAATCGCGTTCTCAAGATATACAAATATTAACCGGTGGACAAAAAGGTGAGCACGGGAATACTTTTTTTGAATAGTGAAAACCATAAAGTATTTTGATTACTTTAAGGCATATTAAATGCCAGAATCAATATTATTCAGAAAAGTATTCCAATTAGTAAGAAACTCGGTTAAAAAAAGATCACTTCGGATATTATGTATTAAGTTTGGATCATTATCAATCTTTTTTTCTGGAAAAAAAATACTATATCCAGTTGGTTCCAATCTAATACTAGCACTTCCATTATTGAAGATAGATTTACCTTTTGACTTAGCTAAGACTATAGGTAAATTATTCATATCTCCGACAGTGATATTTTTTAGTTTCATGATTTCATGTTTTATTGTTGCAGTGAGTTTAGAAGGAAAGCTATTTAGATCTGAATGTCGTATGCTTAAGAGCCAATTGATAATATCTATCATGCGGCTTTTTCCGGAAGTGTAATCAAAAGATACAGATCTAATATATTTGAACATGTATTTGAATTCTGAAGCGGAATTAATTTCAGAAATTAAACTTTCAACTATACATTTCAATAAAGTAATTTGTTTATCAAACAAGAATTGCTCATCTTGTTCTTTTTGTAAGTCAATTGCTATGATTTTCCAAGAATCAATTTTTTCATGAACCTGTGTTAACTTTTTATGTATTTTCTCTTCTCTTTTTTTAGCATATTTGTTTTCACATGTTTTTACACATTTTATTGCTAGCGCCTGATTTGTCCTGAAAGGACTAAGTGGTTTATAAAGGTAGCGTAGAATGCCTCGATAATTATAACCAGGAATTGCAATATTGCCCTGTGGAGCAATGAGACATTGTACGCTTTTTCTTAAACTATACATTGTATGTAAGTTCATCATCCAACAGTTCATCATTAATAATACTCCAACCTTTTTATTACCTAACCAATCGCTTAGAGACTCTGCTAATTCATCATTTTTAAGAATTTCTGTTACATTTTCCTCCAATAAGAACTCCTGATTCATTTCCTCAATATTAAAATCATGTCTTTCTAAACCATTTGATCTGAAATATTTTTCTTTGTTAAAGACTAATTTAGAAGGTTCCATTTCATTCTTTTTGACCTCTATGAAATTATCAATTTCAATATTATATAACAAGTTAGCAAAGATGTTTTGAGTGTCCTCTTTAAGTGAGAGTTTAAATAAATCATATCCACTTTGAATAATTATATCACCCCTATTTTCCCTTTCCTTATTTATTGTATCACTAAAACTTCTTTCTTCCATTGCCCTTTCCCAAAAAGCCTTCAGATATGGATAGTTATCAAGTTCTTGATAAATCGGTTTCCTTATTGTCGTCGGAGGTTTTGAAATTTCTTCTCTAAATATTCCAAAAGCAGAACCATGATCCCATGTAATTAAGACGACTTCCTCTTTCTCCATTACTTTTATTTTCTCTAAAATTCGCTTAAGTTTCTCTGGGTTTTGTACATTATTTGGATTTGGCTTTCCTGGTTCATAAACAATGTTTTCAATAATTTGAAAACACCCGAATTGATTTATTGATTTTCTTTCAGGGTTTATAATTTCATATAAGAGAGTTCTATTTTCAATCTGTACTCCTTGGCTTTCCTGTACTTTGTATTTAATTCCATTAAGGATTACATATAAACGGGCATTTCCGGTATTGATAGGAGTAGTTAAAATTTCTCTGAGCATTAGATCAAGTTCTATTTTCATTTCCTCATTCATAGGAAATGTCTTATCTATTCTAAAATCTGCATATATTAGAAATACGATCACCCATTTTTTTCCTTGATGAGACATAGTATAAATTTTATTTTTTTACTACTGTTGAGCTTCGTTGTATACTCCCAGGGAAGAGTAACTGTTCCTGTTAGGAAATTTACCCAAAAAAACGGATTAAGTAGTTATAACATACGAAAAGTTATTCAGGATAAATGGGGTTTTATTTGGGCCGGCACACAGGATGGCTTAAACAAGTTCGACGGAAAGTCAATTATAAACTATACAAAGAGCTCTCCTGAAAAAAATAAAATATCTGGAACAGATGTTAGAGAATTAATTGAAGATACGAGCCAGAACCTTATTTGGGTGTTACCTGGTGAAGTGGGTATAAACGCAATCAATTCTATTACTGGTGACGTAAAAGTTTCAGCACGAATTCCGTATACAAATAATGATGACTGGAATATATCAATGCTGAAAAACAAGGATGAGATATGGATTGGTACATCTACAGGCATTAAGATCTATGATATTCCAAAGAAGAAGTTCGAACTAAGCCCTTTACTCCCTGAAAAACAAGAAAGTTCAATAGGTTTTGCCGTTCGCTCATTAGCCAAAGATGAAAATGGTAAAATTTGGGCTTGTTATGATCGGTATGGAATTGTCATTTATGATGGGTTTACAAAAAAAGTTATAAAGGAAATTAGGTTATCAGAATTAAATGATCACCTAAAAAGCAATGAAATTCGGTTTCTTAACTATATCTCAATAAAAGGGGCATTTCTTTTTGCTACAAACCAGGGATTAAGAAAAGTCTCCTATACGCCTCTTTACGATGTTAAGGTTGATAATTATCCTTGTCAAAGTCTGCCTGTATTAAATACAAGTAGCATTGAGTCAATTGCTTTAGAAAAAAAGGGCAATGTACTCATTTCAGGATTTAGCAAGCTGTTTAGATTTGATGTTACATTGACCAACTATGTAGTACTAGAGGAAGCTAGTCGGCTGGGAGAAACTGATTGGTTAAATGCAGTACAAAGTATATTAATTGATTCCGAAGATAACATTTGGCTTGGATGTCAGGAGGGACTAGCTTTCGTTTCAGGTAATATCAATCCTTTTCAACGCTATAACTATGATAATAGAAATAATATTAAGTTAGATCATGTAAGATCAATTTATCCTCTACGGAATGGTGATATTCTTGCCGGTCTAAGAAATGGGATTGTCCATATAAGCAAAGAATCTTACAAGTATACAAAGTTTGATACCGGCCATTTATATCATCACATATATCAGGATCAAAAAGGATTGATACATGTTTCCCGGCCTGATGGAATGTTTATTTTCAATAATGGTAAATTAGTTCCTATTGCAGAAATTTATCCTGAATTTTCTTCCTATTCTTCAGTAGCTATAAACAGCCATTTATTCATAAATGATACTTTAGTGATCCTTGGTTCAGAAAATAATAATGGCATTTTAATATGGAACCCCTCAAGGAAAACTGTCAGAAAAATGGAACAGGGTCCAGGTGAAAACGGTCTTTCGTCAAATATTGTTAATAACATATACAGGAATTCAAAGGGTGATATTTGGGTGCTTTCTGATAATGTAATTAGTGTTTTATCAGAAAACCTTAAAAGGAAGAAAGAGCTATTGCTCATTGATAAGAATACACAATTGCACTTCAAGTTGTTTTTTGATATGTGTGAAGCAGGAGGATATTACTGGATTACATCTTATGGTTCTGGAATACTTCAATTAGACTCTTCTTATAAAATCATAAAAGTTTTTAGTACTTCAAATGGCCTGTCAAATGATGGAGTATACCAAATCTATAACCTTTCCAATAAGAACTTACTTATAACAAGTAATAATGGCTTATCTGTTTTGGATATTAATAATTATAAATTTAAAAGTTTCTTTGAAGAAGATGGATTGCACGCTAATGGATTTGAAGAAGTGTGTGGATTGGCTAAAGATGGGTTGATATATGCTGGTGGGGTAAATGGCTTTACAGTGATTGATCCTTCTAAATTTAGTTTGAATAAAGTTATCCCTACTTTCTATTATACAAATGTGAACTACCATATAAAGAATAAGACAGGAACAGGAAGCCGGAGCATTGATACTTTTAATTTTAAAATGAATTATTTGAGAGTTCCTAACAATTGGCTTCAAATAAACATTTCTTTTATTGGTTTAAATTATATCAATCCTAACCGTGTTGTTTATCAATATAGGATAAAAGAGAAAGATGCATCATGGATAAATCAGGGAAGTCAGAATTTTATTAACCTTATCGGCTTGTCACCAGGTACCTATACACTGGAAGTCAAAGCTGCCAATGAAGACGGATATTGGAGTGATCCAAGACAATTGATCCTTATTATTGAGCCTAAATGGTACCAGACTTTATTTTTTAAAATAGCTGTTCTTTTTGCCGTAGGTGCACTATTCTATGTCTTTTACCGCTATCGTATTAGCCAGATTAAACAACAGCACCTTATTCGTAAGAACATATCCAGTGATTTACATGACGATATTGGGAGTACTCTTAATACTATAAAAGTGCTAACGCATTTAGCCAAGCGTAATACAAACAAAGAAGAATATTGGGTTCAGATCGAATACTCGTTGACAGAAGCAACAACTGGTCTAAGGGATATGATCTGGGTCTTGGATGACTCAAAAGACACGGTAAGTGAGCTGATTGATAGAATTGAAAAGTTTGCAATTCCGATTACTAGGGCAAATGATACCAATTTCAGAAGTGAAGTAAAAGTAGATAGTGATGATCAGTTATTAACTAAACCAGAGAAAAGAAATCTGTTATTGATGTCCAAAGAGATCATTAACAATAGCATTAAATATGCAAATTGTAAAAATATAGATCTACTTTTTCTACAGCATAAGAATAAAAGAACGCTCCTGATTAAAGATGATGGAAAGGGGTTTGATAGCAGTATTAACTCAGAAGGAAATGGATTGAAAAATCTTTTTCATCGTGCACAGCAAATTGGTTATCAAGTAGAAATTATTTCTTCTTTAGGTAATGGTACATTGGTAAAGATTGAAAAGAAGTGAATTTACTTCAACCAGTTTTTCATCTCTCCGCATAAATCAACTCTGCATTCCTGCTAAAGGGAATTTTCCCGTATTCAAAAGAGTTATTTCCCATTGTAACAACTTTCATCAACGCATATCTTGCTAGAAAGATCATACTAATACATTCCGGATAAAACATTCTTATAATGTTGTTTACCGTATCTCTTGAATACTCTTATATAGCTACCCTCTGAACCAGGATAGTTCATTCACTTAACTTTTAAATCAATAATCATGAAACATTTATTCCTGAGCCTGTTAGGCTTCATGCTATTTACCAGTTTATCCGCACAATCGTATAAATTCAACGGCGATTGGTCAGGTAAGATTAGCGTCCTCGGTAGTAACGATGATCTCTGGGTACGTATTTCCATCAAAGACAACTATATCACTCAGTACTTTTACGATAATGATACGAACGGATGGGAACCTGTAGCACCGATCATGGCCAGGTATGGATCAAACAAGAATAATTTCTTGTATTTCTGGATGAACAATAGTGAAGTCTGGAGCGAAACCCAAACCTATATGCTTTCCTATGTCAACGATGAGAAATTATATGTTGTGTGGTCAAGACAGGTAAATAACATTAAGCAGGATGAAGATAATAATGTATGGAGTCTGCAGGGTTCTGGTTATCTAACACGAAGGAATTGAACGATAAGCTAAGAAAGCCCGCTCTAGTGCGGGCCTCTTTTTGTTATTTTATCTGTGATCTATAAGTAAAGGCGTACCTCTCAGTTTAGAAAAGTAGAGTCCCTCTTATAACTTTCCACCTGTTTTTCAATGCTCTCCTTTTTTACATCTGGATGCTCTTTAGCATCTGAAATTCTTTCTTTCTTCACGTCTTCTTTTATTTTACCCAGCTTTGTTTCCTGCAACTTGTTCGAATCGGGCCAGTCTACCCGTTTTCTTGTAATAGCATTAGTTTCATGACCATGATTGTTATTTGGCGTATCATTTTGCTTCTGCATTGTAGAGGAGCTTACTTTGTTTCTTTGGATGATTAGAGAATCTCTTTTTGTGTCTTTTCTATGATCTTTTGCTATGTTCTCAATTTTATAAGTTGATGCACCGGAGCTCTTACTTGAAACAGGATTATTCATCTCCCTGTTCTCTTTGGAAGGTGAGGCCGTATTCACGACTGCATTGTTGTGCTCTTGTTCAATGGGAGATGCCGGTTTGGGGTTTGTTTGTTCATGTGGTTCAAAAAGGTTACTTGTCCAATTCATAAGCGGGGAAATACAAAGACCCGCTAAACCTGCAAGTAATATAGGCACATATTTCTTTTTTCCTATGCTTTTCATTCCGGTAAAAGCTTTACCTCCCAATTCGATCAGATACATTGAATAATTATCCTTTGTTTGCCTGTAACAATATTGATGAAAAAGTTCAGTTGGATCTTTCTTTTGTCTACTTCCCAGGATTTGTTTGATGACTTGCGGCGTGATGTTTTCCAGTAATCCATCTGAGCAAAGCAGCAGGTAATCACCCGTCCGTATATCTGTGAGTTCTGCGGTTTCTATAGCAGAATATGGCTTTCGATATTGTAACGCACGCAGGATGATATTCTTATTTGAAAAACTTTGTGCGTCTTCGGGGGAAAGCTCACCACGCCGAATCATCTCATTCAATAAAGAATGGTCCTCAGACTGATATACAATTTGCCCATCCCTGATCTGATAGATCCGGCTGTCGCCACACCAAGCGATAAAAATGCTCTTTTCATTCAGATATGCAAGCGTTAGTGTGGTGCTCATGCTCTCAGCCTGGGGATGACTTTCTATGTAGTGCTTAAAACGCATCATTGCGAACTGCCTGGCCATCTCCACAAAACTGGTATTGGGCTTCTGCCCGGCCAGGAGATGTTTTTCAAAGTATTCAGCAAATCCTTCAGTACAAAGCCTAGAAGCGACTTCACCCTGGCTGCTGCCACCTACGCCGTCACATACCATGAAAAGACGGGTATTAATATCAGCCTGGTATTTATCAGGCCATACAGAATCCTCATTTTGATCCCTGCCTCCTACTTCATTGAGGCAATAGGCGTTGATTGCTTGTAACATGATGTTTGAGTTAAATGTTCATAGAATCGTAACAGTTCTACGTTACTGTTCACTTGTATAAATGCTCAATTTTATCCTTGCTGACCACTAAAGTAGGCTGGTATGGACTGTCCAACACCTCTTTCACAACTTTTTCCTTTTTTTGGATTCCTGAATTTTTGCGGAAAGCAATTTTCGTGATACCTAATTGAAAAGTGTCGTTATTATTCAAATAGATCAAATCCTTCTCATGAAGCTTTCTCTGGACCCTGCCATTGAGAATCGTTCCATTCCTGCTTTGCATATCATGAATGATAAAATCATAATCATTTAGCTTATCATTGTACGTCACTTCAATATCACAATGCCAGCGACTCATTGCAAGATCATCAGTTTCTATACCCAATGGTACAGGCTTGGACTCTGACTTTCGCCCAATGTAATTATGTCCTGGCTTGAGTTCCAGGGTCTGTGGCTTTGTTTGCTCATCGTGAACGATCAGCCAGCCTACTATTTCATGCGCAAGTTGACCTCGTTCTTCAGCAGATAGACTTTCCTGCTTAGACTCGCCTCTGGATTTGCAAAGTCGCTTTTGAATGATTTCCTGGGCTGTTTGTGGTGTCATGTTATCAACATCCCACCTACTGTATCCGAGGTCGTATAATTGTTGCCGCACAATTGTCGGGATAAAAAAGGGAACAGAGGCATCCTTCTGATGGGTTAGCACCTTTTGACAGTAAGGACATTTCAGGTAAAGCAAAGAATTGCTCTTTTCTAAAATCATATCCTCTTTACACTCAAAGTGCTTTTTACATCGGCCGCAAAAGATTTCCATGTAAATGATTTTACGTATTTAGATATCAGTATTGGGTGGATCCTGGTACGAATGATCAAACAGGTTAGCGTTTTGACCATCCAAATCAGTATTCTCTGATTGCCCATAAGGAATGTGCTCTTCATTAGACGCTGAAGTATAAAATACCTCCGGACTATTACCAGGTTCAGTTGGCGCTTCGCTTCCAGATCCTGCATCTTGTATTTCTTCATTAGAATATGGATCCAGATCCTCTCCTTCCTTTTGTAGATACTGGTCAGTCGCAGGATTATTCGCTCCGTAATGTTGCAGATCGTCGTGGTTGAAATGAACCTTAAACTTTTCACCATCTTCACCCTTGACCTTCACATCAAAGCCATCATCTGTTTCATGAACTTTGATCTTATTGATCCCATCGATACCTGCCTCCTGGGCTGCGGCTCTTATCTTTTCATTTAAGATATCCTGTTCTGAGCTTTCACTAGTCCCCGTAGCCGGAGTACTGGCTAGCGGATCTTTTGCTGGCTCAAAGTCCGTTTGTTCTGCAGCAACCGGATCGGCTACAGGATTAGAAGGATCAACCGGTAACTCTGTCGGAATAAAGGGATCATTGATGATCTCCTGACCCATATCATCACAAAGGATAACAGTCCCGTCAGGGTATTCATTAACGATCTGTTGTACTTTATCGACTATACCATCCCCGTCAATATCCCATCCGGATGTTACTGTATTGTATTCGCCATTGGCTTCTTCATAAGATGTACTCAACCATGTTGCCTGTTCAATAGGGGTCTGGTCATTGATGATCTCTACATCTGAAGGGTAAATACTGACATCTATTCTGCCATCATTTACATTCTCCAGGATCACCGATGGATTGAACTGTGTCACTTCCCCCGTCACAGGATCTGTCCGCACAAGGTCACCATATTGGTTTTGAGAGACATTATCCAAGTAGTGAATGTTGTTTTGAGTGTCTGCATAATAAATATCACCAGTTTCATTATCCCTCAATATCTTCATATCTTCAATCTCGCTCAGCATCGGATATACCAGGGAATATTCCTGGTCCCCTATTATTATTGGTTCTTCTGCATGCGGGTTATCATTGATAGTAAATCCGTTTAAGAACTCTGCTTTTTCCTGATCACTCATGGCTAGCCACTCATTCTCTGTTATGGTTGAAAAAATAACACCCTGATGTTTAAAAAAACCCTCTCCGATATCTGCTTTGGCCACTTCTCTTGCCTGCTCCTGACTCAGATCATCAGTAGGAATATCTGATACCTTATGATTTGTTGATACAACAACCTGCTTTTGTTGTCCTGAACCATTAGAAGTACTTAGATCGGTCGCACCAGTTTCCGTCGGCACTACTGGCGTGAGGACATCTCCATCTTTTTTCTTCTTCAAGAAAGAACTGGTTAACAGGGCGCTTCCCAACAAGGCTCCTCCGGCAATGACTCCCGACAGGATCCGTTTCTTCTGTATTTTTTTCTCATCCGACTTTGAAAGCTCAAAGAAAGGATTTTGAGGAACAGCAGTGATGGGAGAGGATGGTGGTTGATTTGACTTGGGTACATATTGTTGAACCATCGAAGGTGCAGAAACAGCCATTGTACGTTCATCTCTGGGCTGACTCTTATTTGGAGGATGATTGAGATTTTGGTTCGAAACATGAGGAATGTTTTTGGCATCCTCGTTTGCAGAAGTGGTATTTTTTTCCATTGTAATATTTTTTATTTGATTAGTTTATAAAACCCAAATGGCTTTACAACGGTCACAGCATTTTTTTAGAGCCAGACTTTTCCATGGTATAAAACCAGGGAAGGTTTTGCATTTGGGACATATATAATTCATTTTAAATTGCTCATCCAGCGCTATGATCTTTTCTTGATTGTTTGCCGAATTGGAAATAAATATTCCCAGCATGCCTCCAATGGAACTGCCTACAGAATATCCATAGCCAGCAAATTGTGTTAGTAAGGGAACTCCGACATGCGGTAAAATAAATGTTAACAAAAGACCCAATGCAGCTCCCGGGGCAGCTCTCAGGACGTTCATCTTAAGCTGTCCTTTTCCCTGTAGGCTACACCGGATCTCATTGTAGGACCTATAAACCAGTTCCAGTTTGGCAAACTCTGATGTATAATCATTCGGATCTTTCTTAGCAGGAGCTGGTGATGCTTGATTGGGTATATCAAACTTTTCTCTAAGCTCCTGCTGTATCTGGTGGCGGGGGAAATAATTGTTCAGGTCAAACCTCGCATTTGCTAAAAAAATGACATCCTTCCGGTTGCAAACAGCTCGTTTGATTCTGAATCCGTTGTGAAAAGTACCATTCAGAGAATTTTGGTCTTCAATCAGGAAAATATCATCAGATAAACACGAAACAACCGCATGATGAGCAGATAAGGTTGGCACATTGATAACAATGTCGTTGCCAGTCACTCTGCCAACCTTATAAGTAGATTCTATAAAAGAAGCATCCTTCATAGACGTGTCGTTTGTAAAGCGTAGTCTTTCTATTTATTGATTGGGATAATTGTCTGTTGGCATCCCATCTTTAAACTGACCTTCATAAAGTAAATGGCCATTTTTATCATAGCATCTGCCAAAACCGCTTTTCTGACCATCCACATAATACCCTTTATATACCGAACAATCAGGACAGTTCTTAATTTGCCGGTCTTCTGCAGCAGAATAGGTTCCATATCCATGCATCAACCCTTCTTTCCATGTACCAGTATATTTGTCCCCATTGGACCAGGTGAAGGTCCCCTGGCCATCCATCTGACCATCGGTAAAGTTGCCTTCGTATAGCCCATCTTCATATTGTACTACATAATACCCGTTCCTTGATGTTGTAAGATCTTTATCATCATCTTCATCTACCAAATCATCAACCATCTTCCCATTTTCAAATCTTCCTTCATAAAGAAGATTTCCGTCACTATCATAAATTTTTCCTTCTCCACTTTGAACACCATTTTTCCATTCTCCTGCATATTTAGATCCATCTTCATAAATGAAGGTGCCATAGCCATCGCGTTTGTCGTTTTTTCTTTGTCCAATATACTGGCTGCCATTTTCCCAAGTGTATGTTCCCTCACCACTCATTTTGCCGTTCTTATAGTAACCTTCATAAACGTCTCCTTTTGTGTACTTTGCAATACCATAACCGTGCGGCTTGCCATTTTTGACCTCTCCATAATAGTTGTATTCATCCCCCGCATGATCGTACAGGCCATACAGGTACTGCATATCAGATGAAGCCGTATGAGTTGAAACCGTTTTCAATTTATTATTCTTGTTTTTTGAAGGGCCTAACGAAAAATCTGAAGTATCGATAGATGATATAGAAGCAGATTTTTTTGTTGAATCATCAGTCGTTGTCACCTTTGCATTACTACCATCAGCAGGCACTTCACTGATCTCAGGATGTGACTGCGGGTAATAGTATAACAAAGCCACTAGAAAGATAACGGGGAGACCAATGGCAGGGGCAAGGATCATTGAAGTCCTGCGAGACCGTTTCTTATTTCCAGCATGAGAGCCTTCCTCCGAACGCGTTCCAAGGTCTTTACCATGATTTGAATCAGAAGCATAACCATCACCAGTGTCTAAAGCTACAGTCTCAAGATGAGCATTATCTTCCTTTTCTTTAGACGACTCCATTACAACTGTTGCATCTTGCTCCGGTGTGGGCGTCATGTCTACTTTATTCTCCAGCAGGTAGTTGCTAAAGTATTCAATAAGATCATCTGCTTTGCTGATTCTCTGATTCGCATCCTTTACCAAGCATTTGCTGATTGCATGAAACGGTTCAGGTAATGAATTGATACGGGACAAATCAATGTCATCCAGCATTTTGATCAACATCTGTTCGGTGCTGAGTTCAGCTAACTTGTCTCCAAAAATTGAAACTCCTTTCAATAACTCGTAAGTTAAACATCCAAAGCTCCAGAGGTCAAGATTGTAGCTGATCTTTCCATTAATACCGTACTTATGGGGATTGAATTGCTCGGGCGCCATGTACTCTATAGAGCCTAAAAGGCTGGAGGACTTTGTTGTGGCAGAAGAATCCGCAACTTTACTGATTCCAAAGTCAGTGATTTTGGCAACTGGCCCTCTGGAAGTATTTTTGATCAGTATGTTTTGCGGTTTGATATCCCGGTGTATCAATTCATGTTCATGCAAGTAAGTGAGCCCTTGGAGGACATCGATCAGCAGCTTCAGTAAGTGTTCCGGATGCGCTTTGTGGTAATCCTTGATGTTGCCGCCATCTAAGTACTCCATGACACCTACTTGTTGTGTTTCTTCTTCTCCAAAAGCTGTTTCTTTTTTGAATACAGCCACATCATAATACCGGCAAAGGTTGGGATGGTCCAGTTTGCTGCCTCTTTTCATGTCGGCAATCAGGTCGTACTTGCTCGACACCTCGTGGGAGTACACCTTTAAAGCCACAGTACGATCCATCATCGTGTCATAGGCTTTATACACTTTGGCAAATCCGCCTTTAGCAATAAAATCAGTTTTTGTGTCAAACTGATATCGGTCTCGAAACTCCATAAACGAAAATTTTGATTTGAACTTGATTGGTTTCCATCATGCCTCACAGGCTACTTAAATGGCCTCACCACTGGTGCCCTCTGAATCAGAAGAGCTGAAGCTATCCGTTGATTCATAAGAACTGCCGGTGTCTGTAAATTCGTAGCCTCCACTGTTCGAAGAGCTATCTATACTTCCGGCATCATATTCAGGAACATTCGTTTCATATCCACTGCTTTCTTCTGGAGCGCTGTAAGTTTCTGAACTACTTTCTTCAGGAGCGCTATATGTATCGGCACCGTAGGATTCACTGCCCGTAGAGTATTCAGACCCGTCACTCGCTTCTGGCTCTGAATATTCAGAATATCCTAAACCATCATAGGTGGTTTCCGGCCCAGTTCCGTCATAAGTACTTTCCGGGGCCGTACCATCATAAGTTGTAGAAGATCCTGTGCCATCATATTCATCTGAATGGCCGGTACCGTCATAGGTTGTTTCGGGTCCGGTCCCATCAAATGAATTATCAGGCTGGATATTAACGCCCCAGGTTGTGTTTGACTCATTGGCTGAATCTTCCGGATTATAACTGCCTTCTGAAAGTTCTCCCGCCGTTTCGGTATTGAAATCATAGTTGGATGTGTTATCCTCCAAAGACGGATAGGCTGATGATTCTAATAGTTCTTCAGAGCTTGAAGTAAAACCTCCGCTTTCAAGGGGCGTATCATCCATGTTCTCTTCTTCAGATGGCTGGTATTCTGTAATGCTTGTACCATCTGTTCCACTGGCCTGATTTTCAAAACCCGGGTCAGCTGTTATAGTGCCAGGGTATAGATCTACACCTGGAGAATAGGACGGAAAGGCGGTGCTGTCTTCGATATTTTCTTGATAACCAGTCTCTGGTCCACTGGCGGAAAATTCCTGTGGAAGATCAGGTATCTCTTCCGAGCCAGGGAGTTCCTCTTCCGGAGAAACCAGATCTGGAGAATACGAAGTACCTGTTGCATATTCAGTGATGCTGCTAAAGTCCTGACTGCCTGATCCTGAATTTTCCTGCTCCCAGGCTTGAGCCTGGTCTGAATTGCCAAGGGATGTCTCATTCTCCCAATCATTGAAACCAGGCTCCTGAACATTGACTGGAGGGACATTTTCAGCCAGATCAGATTCAGGCTGCAGTAAAGTATTCAATGAAGTGTCTTGTGAGGAATCATCTTCAAGGTCTTGCTCTGACCCGGATGGTGGAAGTGTAGGAATCAATTCATTAAATGATCCTAAAGGCTCAAAATGCTCCGGTGTATCAATGGGCATTTCTTGCTGCAAATTGTATTCCTGTAAATCAGTTTGGACAGGGTCTTTATCTGATGGAGAAATATACTGGGGAAGTATGTTCCTGTATTCCTGCGCTTTTGAGATGATATGGTCTTCATCAATATCGTTTGAAATTTCAGGAAATCGCTGCTCCATCAACTTCAGCACATTGTCTGTTTCAGGATTACGTCCGATCAACATCTTTTCTTTCAGGGAGTCAACATCATTCCTGATAACATTGAGTCGTTCATTGGCGGCTTCAATCATTTGCTGTGCATGTTCCGCCTGACTGTTGATACTTTCCTTTTGTTCTAGCTGCCAGTCAAGTGCTTCTTTTACAGTTTCAACACCTTCCTGCATGGTATGCATACCATCCGCCCCTTGAACAAATGCGCCGGCAATGTTTCCAGCTCCTTCATTGAACACGCTAGCCACGCTGCCAGCAGCTTCAAGACTTGACCTGATTTGTCCGTAAACATCATTTTTATCATGTACATCCGACCAGGAAGCTGCTGCTCCCAAAATCTTGAGTTGCTTGAATTGATCGCTTTCTCCAAATTCGCCTGCACTCTTGGTAAGACCAGCTACCCCACTACCAACCTGGCCATCCATTATATTCTGATGCGCTTCCATAATGGACGTTGCGGTAGAGTAAACTTTGTTGTATGCTTCGCCCAGTGGTCCTGAAACCAAAGAAGCGCTTCCCATAAAAGTATCTGCAGCGCCTTTCAATATTTTAGCTCCGGATAAGGCTGTTGCGATATTAACATCATTGATACCTTCATCACGGATCGCATTGATTTCAGATGCGGTACTATTATTACCATCTATAACGGAGCTGATATATTTTGAACGTTCTTCAAGGCTTTGGATGATATGATCCGAAGTGCCTTGGGCAACTCGCTGCGCGACTTTCAATTCACTATATAAAGATCTTGCCTGTTCGGGTGTCAGGTTATCAATGATAGCATGAATAGGATCATTTGTATTTGGCATTTGTACTTAGTTTAAGGGTCATTAAATTTGATATCATATGGATTTAACGGACGATCATGCGGTTTTCCTTATTACTGAAAGGATCTTTAGGATCAGGACCAAATCGGTTATTTCCTTTATCGCCTTCTGCAAACAACATCCAAAGTCCATAAAAGGGGATCAATTGATACCATCCGCTATTGCCCAGGTCATGGCATCTTTTGGCTCCCTGTGCCCAAAAGAAGATCAGTCCGGGGAGTATAAGGAGATAATAGATTCCCGGAGCCGAAGACATTATTGCAAGAACAATGGTAATGAAGGAATAGAGGATGACGGAGAGTCCGTACTCGGTTCTTCTGATACGACCGTCGAAGGAAAAAGGGCTTTTAAACATAATTGTGTTATTTAGTGGTGATTAAGTATTAGGAAAGCATAAAGCTTTTCATTTCATGGCCACTCTTCAAGAGTGTCTGTTGAATTAATTGTAACAGTAGTATCTGTGATTGCGGCCTGTTGATCATCATATGTTGTATTGTTATAGTTCTCATTTCCCGTATCATCCGTCTGGCTGCTGCCGCTGCCCATCAGTACTAGGAAAGCAATCAATAGTGGTAACACAAGAGCGATCACCAAAAACTTCCAAACACCATAATTATTTTTTGGCTGTATAGGATCAATCATTGGAGGATTTGGAGTGATATGCTTAGCATCTCTATCTCTATCAAGTATTTCTATCAACTCTTCCGCAGATTGAGCTCTTGAACGAGCATCTCTAACAATACATCGTTTAACTACTGATCTAAAGGGCTCCTGCAACTGATTCAGTCTTTCTGTACTGATTCCTGTTAAAATATTATTGACTACCTGCTGTGTACTTAACTGCTGATCTGCTGATCCAAATAGGGGTTCTCCTTTGAGCAGTTCATAAATAACACATCCAAAGCTCCAGAGGTCAAGATTAAAACTGATCTTCTTGTTGATCCCATACACTTCGGGAGCAAACTGCTCCGGAGCCATATATTCGACCTTGCCCAATATTTGGGTAGATAAAGGTGCCGTTTCATCTATGACTTTACTAATATTAAAATCGGTGATCTTGGCTATAGGACCAGAAGCTGTATGTGCGATCAGAATATTCGGTGGATTCAGATCACGGTGAACGATCCCGTTCTGATGCAGATAGGTCAACCCTCTTAAAACATCTTTCAGGAGCCTGGATAAATGCTCGGGATGAGATTTCACGTAAGATTTGATTGTACCTCCATCCAGGTACTCCATCACTCCGATCTGCAGGATCTCCTCTTCGCCCAAAGCAGTTACGGTTTTGAGTACTTCTCCATCAAAATACCGGCATATGTTGGGATGGCTTAACAGGATCATATGTCTAATTTCTGTTGTTAGGTCATACTTACCCGGTAATCCTAGTGAATAGACCTTAAGGGCTACCGTAAGTCCCAGCTTCTTATCATAAGCCTTATATACCCTGGAAAACCCTCCCTTAGCAATAAAGTCTGTTTTCGTATTGTATTGATATCGTTCTCGGAACTCCATGATGTACCTGTTTTAGCTTATAGATAAATACTATGGTCGGATTAACGTCGGATACAATGCTGTTTTCACTATATCAGCTGGATTGTAGATCTTCAAAGGGAATTGTATTAATTAAGAGAGTGTCAGATTTTAAAATTGATCATTTTCTAAGCCTGGCGGAATATAACAGTAGGAATTTCTAATAGAACCTTTGCTATCGAACCTGCAATTGACAACCCAAAGTTCAATGACTAAGAAAGTGGAAACAACGGGAAAAGGGTCTCTTGAAAACGGGAAATTTCCCGTACGTATCGCTGTTTATAAGCGAGTACTTTGTCAGTGATCAACAACTGCCATTTTTCCACAGTCTGGTAATTCCACCATTTCATTTATCACCCCTAAATCAAATTACAGTTATGAAAAAAGTTGTATTCTCCCTTGCGATGGCAACTGCAACCATTGCAATCAAGGCTCAGGATAATAACCTGATCAAAAGGAACTTTATTACAAGTGCCGATATGGTGGTAACATTTTACGATTATGTGAAAGAAAAAGAAGATGGCAGAAAAGTAATTTTCCCCACAGGCTGGAAATTTAGAGTAGTCGATATAAAAGATAACAAATTAATCCTGAAGCAGTGGACAACTAAAAACTCGCCTTTTACGAATCAGAATCTTTCGGGGACTAAATTAGATAGCGTTAACAACATTTATCAAAGAATAGAAAGCTTCAATCAACAAATAAACAGGCCAAACTATGCCAGCCCAAAAGATGATGAAAAATTTTACTCAATTGATTTGGATGATTTCAATGCAAAAGTAGATCCTTATTATGCAAAAGGGTGGGATTTTACTTTCGGCGTGATGACAATCCCAATTAAATTACGAAAAGGCAATGAAGATAAAGGCCGCTTCTTCAATTATGAAGAAAAGTTCAATATAGGTATATGTACTGGTTTAAAATACAGTTTCAACAGTCGCAAAAACCGCAGTCTCAACTTTCTCATCAATACAAGTATTTCAAACGTTCAGGTAGATAGTTTAAGTACCAAAGGATTTGTAGAAAAAGGAAGTTCTACCGGGGCATTTACATTTGCCAGCGGTGTAGTATTTCAACAGGACAGCTTTAATATAGGACTACTACTTGGCTGGGATAAAGTACCTGGAGTAATGGGAAGGCACTGGGGCTATGATAGCAAACCATGGGTAGGAGTTGGTATAGGCTTCTCTATCTTTTCAGTAGATATGGGATCATCTGATACTGGGAAAAACAAACCAAATTAAACCTAACCTATAAACTCTTTTCATTAAAGGCGCTAAGCATTTCAGTGGAATCAACGTTGTTGTTTAGTTTATCTTGTAATAGTATTAGCTAATCACAAGGAATTCTAATTTATAAATATAATAATCATATACTTCTCTTTCACCAGTTCAGATAAATACAATTCTCTGTCTGTTTTGCCGAGCAAGTGATCTATAATAGCTGCTGTATTCTGGGTTTATGATAAAGATCTACACAGGTAAAAATCGAACTATTTCTAAAATTAATATCAAAATGCCATTATCACAGGTAATTACTTCTATTAAAATAAGCAAACACAAACCCAAAATGGAGTAATGCACACATTTTATTACAAAGTTTTCCAAAACAATAACAGGAAAAGAGCATATACATTTTCGTAAGGAACAGGAATCTATAAAATTTATAATTTTATAGTAGCAGTAATTTAATAAATACTAAGTATTTTTGAGTTTTGTGAATTCCGCCCTCGAAAAGCCTTCGCCTTTTTAACTCCTATTACATCATGAAGAAAATTATCGCAGTGTTACTTTGCCTGCCTTTATTTACTAGTGCTCAGTACATAGTTCATGATACGATCGTTAGAGAAGGGGATGTGACCGGACGGCGAGAGGACACATCTACCATCCGGCGACCTCTTACACAATATGAATTAAATAAAGTACTAAACCGAACATTTAGCATCCTTGTATCCTCCAATCCGAGTTCTGGTGAAGTAGCCACCTATGCTTCTCTAGATCCTATCAATGCCGCCTTTACGTTAAAAGCAAATTTTCCGATTCAACCTGGTAAAAAGGCTTACGAGGATAACAAATCTTTCGAAGAGAAATTGATGATGGAATCAGGTAGAATTTCTTATCTAAGTTTCTCTTTATCAGGAGGATTAATTGATAAAAAATATGCCACTCTATTTACAAATTCCATTTTAAATGCTGGCGCTAGTTTGGTCTCTGTAAGTTTACGAGATAGTTCAAGTATAGTCCCATATAATTTATAATATTTGGGGTTGTTTACAAAAATCAGCTGTCTTAATACAACATTCATTGGAAGGTAGTATAACATGTTAAAGCTACCAGCCTTTCTTCTGGCGTGAAAGTATTGTAGGCATAATGCTTTGAATTACTTTGCTCTCGCTGGAGCTCCGCTTTCTAAACGTGATATTATCCCTATAACAACTGCAATACGTAATCAGTAATTGCAAACAGGTTTGTATTTAGCAAACGAATGGACACACCCTAGGCTGGTTTCCCATTTGATTATGCAGATCCTTTAATGGATGAATATTGAGCATGAACGGTTACAGTGCAAATCAGCAGCAATAATGAACTGAAAGTAATTTTCATAAAAGAAGTTAGTTGTAAATCCTGCATTCAATAAATCTTACGGTAAAAATTCAAATGTAGGAGCAGCCTTTTTTCCATTGCCCAAATCGATTTTCATCAGCCTGGCCACTGTATCAGACAGCATCGGCATCAGGTTCACCGCATTGTCCAAACGGTTAGGATTGGTATTAAATGCCTGGTGAATAAACTTAAGTATTCTTGTATAAGTGCGGTTGAACTCGTCAGAAAGCGCACGGGCATCACTGCCTTCGGCATATTGAGCGCTTTTTGGATTATCGGGCAGTAGTATTACTTGCTGCTCATCAAAGGAAACAGGATCTGCTGAATCGTAAATAAATTGCTTCTCCGGTGGATCTCCAGGTTTGGGTGCAGGATTTTTTTTAATCTTTCCATATACCAGTTCAGCAAACCGGTAAAAATGCGCAAGATGGTCATTGTCCGGGCTGGCATCCCCATCAGGAAACAACGGGGTGGTGGAAGTTCCTTCACCTTGTTCAACTATAACATTGATAGCGTCTATTGCTTTTTGTGCAGAAGTGATACGCATGTTTACAGGAAAACTGCTTGTTGGCTGCGTATCGCCAGTAGTATCTGTGATAATAGCGTCGCCCTGCTCTTCGAATACTTTTTTGATGCGGCCATAAAATTCACCTATGGTTTTGGGCGGTTCCAGAGTAAACGCAATTTCCTTGATCTCAAAGTTCAATGGGTTCTCAGGAGCTTCAATCTCCATAAAAATGTCTTTAACGACCTGACGTGAGAAAGGTTTCAGTGGTACCACCACACTTCCAACAGAGCCAGGCAAGGAACTGGGATAGTTGGGAACAAAATTTTCAGAGAAAACCTGCGGACTGCTTCCTATTGCTTTAAGAATATTGCCGACCAGCAGCATGTGCAACATTTCTTCCAGTGCAATGTCCATAATAGTAGCCGCGATTTTTTGGTTTGCCACACTGCCAGAACCAGATAATGAGTACATAGCATACAGGTAAGGCGGTATGGTGGAATGCTCTAGTTCAATGGCATGCTGCAATGCTTTCTTCAGATCTTCTATGTCGCCTGTTTCCGTGAGCGCAAATATTTCCCGGCTTATCTTAATCATTGGACTCTAGGTTTATTTTATTAACTGAATTCTTCTGCATTTTCTCACCGAAAATTGTTTTACTTCCGGGATCGGATGCAGGCGAAAAATGTGTCAATGGGATATTTGTTGCTATGTAATGAGGAACAACAGGCGGTGTGCCCAGTAATGGTTTTCCATCTGCGCCAACATTCTCCAGCCATTTTATCAATGCTTCCTGCCTGGTCCTTGACAAATCCCGTGTAACAGGCATGTACATCGGATCTTCCACGGTCAGTTTCACCACATGCAATATTTTTAACCGTTGCTGTGATATTTGCTCGTAATCTGCCAAATCAAGGCTAATGTTTTGATCGTTTGCCATAATGGGATACATGTCCCCAAACTGCGTCATCACATCCTTCATTGACCCGTGCCATGTAATAGGATTATCAGGAGTGAATGTATTCCACACCAACACACTTAAGAAGTCTGAAATATTGGGAGTTCTTCTGCCAATCAATCCATAATTGATGCGATAAACCTGCCCATCAATATGCTCCCGTGGAAATGTTTCAGTATAGTAAATACGTGCATTGCCTGGATCAATGGCCTGAAGACGTAAAGTTGCAAGCCCCGCTGCATCGGTTTGAATGGAAGATGGAAAATTCAATCCGCCCGAAGGAAAATCCGCTACCACTATGTGTCTGGGAATACTAAATGCAAATGAAATACGTGCTTTGGGTAGGGGTTTACCAAACTGCGTTGCAAAAAATTTTATTTCAGTTGCATCACCGGGGTTCATCCGGGCAACAAACATATCTGCCCGTACGTATGCACTGCCATTAGCTTCTTCAGTGATTATCTTCTTTCCTTCCGCGGTTTGTGATAGAATACAAACAACAGAACTGTTGATGAGCGAATTTTCATTTGCTGTTAATGTTCGGTTTGCAGGCACTTCAACAATACCGGCAGAGGTTTCATACCAGTTGCCTCCTGCATAAGGTATTTCATCAATTTCCTTCACGGTGCCATCCGCCATCTTGCAGCCAAGGAACAATTGTCCAAGAATAGCAGTATTTATAGGACCTTTGGAAGGAGTCACTGGCAAAGCATTCCCAAGGTCCAAACGGAATTTATTTCTTGTAATATCATGAATGCCAACACAATAGTTAATCCCATTTACAGGCCTAAAGCCGGGGAAAATAATATCGTTTGGCCTTGCAGCGGTTTCAAAATGCCGGCCTGCAATAAAATGTTTCGGTTCAGCAGCCGAGGCAGTGCCAATAGAACCAACTACTCTTCCTGTTGCAAAGCGGGGAGAGTCAAACGACATAACATATCCATCCACATTGAACTTGATAGACAAAACATCCGACGATGCAGCCTTTAATTGCTGCAGGAAAAGCGATGAACTCAGGTCGCCCCAACTTGTAACGTTCACTGTTGATTGATAAGCTGCGCTGGCGCGCTCATCTCCAGCACCCGTGTTGCCCCGTTGCCATATTTCAGTAAACGGCGCTGGATCCATAATGCCTGCAAGTAATTCATCCCCATCATCATTTGTTAGGCTGATTCGGAGACCAAAGATCATTGATACCAATTGCTGATCGGGGTCAAGGTCTACCATCTTTGCGGAATTTCGAATCCTTGATTCTACATTCAGGCTGAGTACAGCATCTGAAGCAGGTTGCACAGGAGTGCCATCTGTATGAAAAGCTGCCGTAGTTTTCACATTCTGGAACCTGAATGCATGCGCACCTTCGGGATTCCACCAACCATTCATACCTGTTGCGTCCTGCCGTTTCCACAAAGTACTACGATCAAAAAGTGCGTTTTCATAATGGGCAGGGTCATTGTTCACTGTTGAAGGATTGGAAAAGAAATCTCCTGCAAAGTGAAATCTTAATGTATTTAGATAACTCATAGCTTATAGGTTTTAATGATGATGTTTATAAGCCTGTCAAAAAACTAATGCTGGGCGAAAAAAAATATTCACCGCCTTTCAGCTTTACAAAATTGGCCATGGTATGCTTCACATTTCCCGGCCAAGTTTGCGGAACCGGTGCAGAACTTTGTCCAATCGTTGCATCAGGCCCCACTCCTTCAACTACAAAATCTTTTTCGTCTGAACCTTCCTGCTGGATAACAAATTGATCGAGGTTCGATTGAAAACACATGAACAATAAGCCGACTTCTTTTTCGGGCCTTGAACCGCCTGAAGGCAGGCCAATATCCGGCCGGTATCCGTAAGTAATTCCTCTTCTGACAACTCTCCTGAAACGTTCAAATTCCGCAGGAGCAGGTAAGTTCCTCGGCACATCACCGCGTGGATTTGTTTTTCTGATATGTGCATGAAAAGGACACAACAATGCTTTGTCATCCTGATCGTAATGAAAATCATTAGCGTCAGTACCGTCTACAATCACCGCTGTTGGCAGCAGTGGAATGCCATCTTGCGAACGTCCAACCGCAAGCGCTGCGGATTCGTCAACAGGCTTGCCTAATTTACCAGCCAGTTCTTCAACAGACTCCCAGAAACTTTTTACATTTTGCTCCAATTTTCTGAATACCATGAAACTTCCATAATTGCCGGGTGCCACAGGTTCTTCCACCAGCACCAATGAAAGCGGCGCAGACGGGTCCCAGTGGGCATTACCCCTTTTTGCAATTTCTTTATCAATGTCCTGTCGTATCATTAATGGCTGACTGATGCCGTCCTGGAAACCGAAATGCTCTACCACCAGTTCGCCGCGGAGGAATTTCTTTCTAAGTACATCACCACGTTCAATGGTAAGCGTTTGAAAAATCCCTTTGATAGAGTTGCTAATCTCCGTGATAGAATGTTCCAGCCTTTCCTTGCTGTCATCGGCCAAAAGCACCATTGCATGAATGGTATCCTGGTATGGAGTTTCCCATTGGTCAACGGGAGGGTCTGGCAACTTGCGGGGAAGAGAATTATCAGTTTGTACTTTCATGCCCAGCTTGAAATAGGGATCAAATTGAACACCGCCAAAAGGTATATTCATCGGTGAAGGAATCTGCTGATCAGTAAAGCCAAGCTTACGATACCCTTCGGCAGTTAACAGAAACATGAAAAAAGGTTCGCCAGCGGAATTGACATCTGCTTTCCAGCTCATAGTCATCCTATTTGACGCAGCGGCAGACGTAACGAATTTCTGGGAAAAATCAGCAATCCATTTCTTTGCGGCAGGTATTTCACCAATTATTTTTAAAATAAGATGTGAGGTGTGATCACGGCCATGGCCTTTGATGATATTACCCTGTATACCGCGGAGAAATGCTTCGGCGTCCGGATCCGTAAGGTCGATAGGTTGGGATAAGTTGATCATGGTTAAAAAATGGCATTAAAGTTTTTGATGCGTTTTTATTGTAAATTCCGGAATTCCCCTCTTTCACAACGAGGTTATTACGGTAATCATGAAACGTCTTCTCTCCCTCTTATTCTTTATCTCATTATTCATTATCATCACCTTCCTTTTATTTTCTGATCTTGAAAACAAAATGGAAGCATGAGTAAATTCCGCCAGTTCGGTATGGGCTTATTCAGCCATTAGCTTTGAATTACTGGCGGGTGATGTGCGGTTGCCCATTTCGTTCAGTCAGCTAATGATACTTTATGGCAAAGTGCTTGGCATAAATCAATCATTCAAACACCTTGAAGGCGACAGCAGAACATATAAATGTTTTATACATTACTACATTTTGAGCAAAAGGGGCTGCTAATTTTTTACACAACGACAACTAACATCTCCAGTGTTAGGGTCAATAAATATTTCCGGATGAAAGCCACTCCTACACGTCTTTCCATTACATGGATTATTTACTTCCGGCGCAAGAGACATTACAATTTGTTTAACATGTAATTTGTCTTCATTGTCGCTTTGATCTTCATGGAACTTTTTCACAGCATCTAGAAGTGCTGCAAAACGTGGATCGTCGTTAATTACTTTTTTTTTACCCATACATATTAATTTATAACGGTTAATTGAATAACATCGCTTTTACCCGTTGGGTTACCATTTTCGAATACTTCTGCCTTAACAAAGAAATTAATGTTAGCTGGAATATTTCCTACACTGAAAAAGGTGCTGACAGAAGAAGAATCGCCGGAGGTTGTTCCTTTATTGCTATACCTGTACCTACCAGAAAAAGGCGTGAGCGGCTCAGTATATTCATCAAATTTTACTTCAACACCTTCTGATACACCCTTACCCATATCATTATAAACCATAGCTCTTAAGAATATTTCACTCTGATAATTATTTCGTATAGCCGGTGTACTATACTCTAGTTTTACAGTATGCGGTAAAGAGGGTTGGAGAGTAATTTTTTTAGTAATATTAAAGTCTTTATAAGCGCTTTGTTGTTCGGGGATAATTGTAACAGATGCATCTCCTGGCTTCAAAGAAGATTTGAAGGTAGCTTTTGCGATAAGTTTTCCATTTTCAAAATTTGCTTTAACCACTAACTTTCCTTGTTGTGCGCCAACAATACTCCCATTACTTGCTGAGAAAACCACACCTCTTTTTGAGGGATCACTGTCAACCGGTAGCTCCACTTTTACTTCTGTAGTAGAAGATCCATCAGCTGGTAACATTGCATTTATGACCTCAGAACTTGTAAAAACATCTTGTAACTCGACCTTTTTATTACAGGAAATAAACAGTAGAATGATAAGAAGATATTTAATGTTCTTCATTTTACTTATTTTAGAGATGGAGTTAATGGGTTAATAATAGAATTTATTGCTTTTAGTAAATCAAGATCCACAGAAGCTGTAGCAAACATACCTGCCGCAATTTCTTCGCGTGATTTGACGGGGCTAGCATTTACTCTACGTAAAAAGGCAGGACCAAAAGAAAATCTGAGAGCCCTATAAAGTCTTATACTTGGGCCAACCATTAAAGAGGTATTATTATAAAAATCACCAAATTCAGGTTCTTTTATTTCACCTATCGTGAAACCAACATAAAGTGACAAGTAATGCCAAATTGACTTTTTTGCAAGCAGACCCAAAGTGTCTTTATCAATGATGATGTCCTTTCTGAATAAAGATCTGAAAGATCCGGTAAGAGAGTTCAATGGTACGTTTTTATCCACTGGTCTGAATAGAATATTTACACCGTAGGCCAGCTTCGGAATATAAGTAAACTTGTCTCTATTATCTTTAACTCCTAAATTGGCAAATCCCAAATCAAGTAGAAACCGATTGTTAGATTCCGTTTGTAAATCTTTTTCAACTGTTGTTGATATTAGATTATTGTTGAAATAAAATTGCCCATCAAGTACCGCAGTTCCCCTATTATATAAATCAAACAGAACTTTCTTATTATCTTTTAGTACGCCAATTAACAAATCAATATCATTCAGCATGCTTCTATCACCACCTTGCATTGCATTTAGAACTGTTGATACTTGCAATTTTATTACCCCAAGTGTCGATATGGAGCTTTCTAAATTTGCAATACGCTTCTGAAGGTCAAATATATCAGCCTCTTGTTTTACAACGTCTGATAATCGGGTAACACCTCTATAGATAAGTTCCATAGAAGTATTTTTAGTCGTTACGTCATAAAAATTAAGAAAGGCAGCGGAATCAATTGTTTTACAACATTGCTTAGATAATGCAATTAATTTCCCAAACTTGGTTTCATCAATATTGTTCGTTGTGCGAATTCCTTCGAATTTATTTATTGAATTCATTACCTTATCCAACCCTTGATTATACAAATCCAAATAGTCATCGACTGTACCTGGAACCACGCTGCTTGCAGGCTTATTGCAATAGCTTGCTAACTCATAAGAACTTTTTAGCTTTTTAAATAAATTTTCAAGAGCCGTCCTATCTGTTGGTGTTTTAAAAATTGCTTTATTTAATGCAATAGTTTTATTATAAGGATCTGTCTCTTTACTTATTATTATTATATCAAAGTGTTTTTGAGGCTTCAAGGCAGGCATTAAGAACCATATCTTTTTGTCTTCTTTTTTTACACTATCTCCAGGAATTTTAATATCATGATGTTTTCTTACAAAGCACCTTACATTACCGTTGTAGGTCATTTCATAAATAAATATGTTTTGAATTTCTTGTACAGTTAGATTTTCTATTTCTAACTTAAATGGCTTGTCAAATGGCACCTTATCAACTCGTTTCGTTTCAACGTTAAAAGTTACTGTTTCTAAAGCGTATGGGTATGATGATTGAGCCATAACACCTGTTCTTAGCAGCAAAATAATTATACAAAGGTTTGACTTCAATATAATATTAATTTCCTTCATCACTTTCTGTTTTAAACTAAACTGGTAAACTTTTACCAATGATTGGTGCGATCTCTAATATTTCAATTGTTTCAATGTGCATTTTGCATTCTGTCAAAAGCCGCAAGAGTATAATGGATGGCCTACTAAACCACAATAGGTCTTTTATCTTTGTTCTATTAGGTAAATTCTAATACAAGCTTTTGCATTCTCTATTTACTCGCCCTTTCTTATGATTGAATAAGACAATGATTTATTACATGATATTTTATAAGACGAGGGAGTAAGGGCACTAAACCTTAGTGTTAACGCAGGACTTTCTTTAGTTGCTTTTGCAGCGTCAGTTTTAGCCCCTTTTGCAGCAACGGTATCAATGCCATTCAGCCTTAATAGAATAGCAGGGAAAGTCAAAGTTTTGCAGCTTATATCTACTACATTTGTGACATTGACAGTGGGTGATGCATTCGAAAACTTAACAATAGAGTCACATTTAATCGTTACGCCGTCAAGATTAATTGTAGTATCTGTAAAGGTGATAATACCGGTTGTTTCTATTGAAAAGTCTTTTAGTGTGATAGTACCACCAGACCCTGTAAATGTTATATCTTGATTGATCTTAATCGATTGCTTAGTTAAAGAACCCAGAGTAATTTGGGAGTGAGAGCAGTAATGAATAAATAATGTAATAATAAAAAGACTAAACCTCTTCTTCATAGTTTTTGTTTACAATAATTGCAGTAATAGATTCAAATGAACGCATGGTGCCTTTTATCTTTCCAATTGCCTGAACAAAGAAAATCTTTGAAACATCATGTGTCTACTATTTTTCTTAATGAATTATCTTGATATTATCAATAATTGCCACTTTTTCATCTTCAACAAAAATTTCAATACTAGTGCGTTGCTATCTTTTTTGGGAATAAGTTCTGGAATCGCCATAAAAACTGATGTTTTACTTCTATTATAGCCATTAAATGTTTAATTCCTTTGAGGAGTTGGAATTGTTGCAGCTAATCCTCTTAATAACAATGGAGCAGATATTCCTACCTGAACACCAAGTGTTGTAGTAAAAGAGTTCGGATTATCATGAAAAGAATAATATCCTGCAAAACCACCCAAGATTGGTCCAATCAAATATGGTAACCAATAAATCCAGTCCTTGAAGTTTGGTTGCCTTGCGGGATCAGCTTTTAGTGCTTCTAATAAATTTAAAATCTGGGCAACTAGTCCAGAAATAGCTGGTACTAAAATAAAGTTTTCCATTTGTAATCCTTGTTAACTTAATCAATTCTGTTTTTAAACGCCCCGATAATTTTTTGTGCAAACGAGGCATTCTTTTTAAAATCATTTTTTGTAGTGTATAATTGCTCGCCATTTTTTGATAACATTGACGACCTTACAAACAAGTCGGACTTGTTTAAAACTTTCTCAATATTGAATACATCCTCATTTGTTATTTCACTTATGTCTTCTAAAGTGTACCATACTTTAGAGGTGTCTTGTTTCATTGTTGCATAAAGTTGCTCAGCGTCCATTTTTTTATGTTTTAAGTTTTTATGAAAAGTGCATGAGCTTACTGGAGACATAATATGAATATGCTCCTATAGCATAAAAACCGGATTAACGCTTACATAAGATATTTATAAACTGATTATTAGTAAATATATTTTAAACAATAAGTGTGTTAATTAGTGCTCATAGAATATCATTTATTTCCCTTTTAATTTTCCATTACCATTGGAAACATAAAAATGGTTTAACTTAAGTTCTAATCAATAACTTTCAGGATATGCAATACAAATAGCTATTCATATGGAATAGGATTATTAATATAAAAAAAAGTCAAGAGCATATAGTTAATCATAACTATGCCATGTAAACCTAGCAAATGATATATGCAAATTTTCTTTCTAAGAAAGTTTTGTTTTTATAACCAAAATACAGTTCAGGCTTCAGAAGGTAAGGACATAAGAGTATTATTCTATAAAAGAAAACGTCTTATATACACATTTAATGTCCAGTGTTTTTAAAGGATTATGTAAAGTTCCAAGGGGAGCGGAAAAAAGGATTAAAGAAGTGTTACCTAAAAATAAATACAATTATTTTAACATTCAAAAAAACTTATATTTTTTATTTTATTTTTAATCCTACACATTTTCGATTATTGATGGGCGTAACCTTATTATTTATTATAGTGCACACAAATTATCTCTTATTAAAATCATAAAACCTTTTTCTCATATGATCATCCCCCGTACTTTATACAGCTTGTTACTTAGGAAATTATATGGATTCACAATCGCTATCTAATTGAACAACTCTTCACCCAAATATGCCCTTATATTGATACTATATGCTCGCTCTGATATCATATTACTTACTACATAAAAATCAGTTCCGAAAAGCACATGCTCGCGAACCTTCTAGTTGGACTCCAGCATCATCTTTAACATCAGTAGAAACCGCGCATCGTTCTAGGTATAACTGATGTCCGATTACAGGCTGGAGAACTCAACGTTGTTCACACTTACGAAGTAACCGAGCCCGCCGCTGATGATATCGTCAACCTACGGAAACAAGCTTTGATAACACCCCCAAAAAGCGCCTAATAACAGCCTGATTAAATACATACACACAGAATCTTGCCTTTTGCATTTCACTCTAACCTTCAGAGGCATGACCAACATATTGCATATACTCAATATTAAGTATTACAGTTTGAATAATTGCATTCAGGGAGTAGTAGGATTAGAAGAGAAGTTTTCTAGTGTAGAAGATTACATTAAGAATGTTGCAATAAAATGTAATCACATTTTCATATATGTGAATATATATACATTATTTGAAATAAACAAGCGTAGAAATACGGTAATAAATAAATTTTAATTGTCGCATCACTGTTGCGACAATCTCGTTAGGATTCGCCACTTGAAAAACCATTCCTATTAATCAACTCCTCAATATCCTCCCGTGCGCTTACGATATTCTTATCCGCAAACTCCTTGGGCGTTAATTTGAATTGCTGCTGAAAGCATTTTGAAAAATATGATGGTGAATTAAACCCAGTCATATAGGCTATTTCCGCAATCATGTGTTCATTGGTCACTAATAAGCGGGCGGCATGCTTCAGCCGTACCAGCCTGATGAGTTCATTGGGCCCATAGCCTGATAAGGACGTTAACTTCTTCAACAGGTTGGAGCGGCTCATAGTCATGTCCTTACTCAACTCTTCCACGGATAGCTGGGGATCAATCTTTCACGGGAATCCAACAGGTTTTTCACCACAGCGGCCAAATGCTTCCATTTAAATGGTTTCAGGATATAAGCATCTGCACCGGCTTCTACCCCTTCAATCTCCGCTTCCCTATTTCCCTTGGCGGTCAGTAAGACCAATGGAATATGGCTGTAATTAATGTTTGTTTTCACTGCCTTACACAACTCAATACCATCCATCACAGGCATCATCATCTTCCACACCGATGCAAATATTTTGCTCTGCACCTTCCCTCCTGACCAGTTCGGATATGGTTACCGCACATGATTCCTTGCAAACTTGAATGCATTGATCAACAGGTTGCTTAATATTTTATTGAGTACTTCCGGATCGGCCTGCAATACTAGTTTACTGATGTTGGTGCTCAATGTAAATTCAATATCCTTCTGATAAGGAAGCGCAGAAAACCGGGAATAAACCGACTGTACTAATGAAACCACGTCTACCTGTTCTTTTTTGATCTCATAGGCATCACTTTCGATCCTTCTGAAATCAAGCAACTGGTTGACCAGGCCGAGCAGGCGGTTTGCATTTTCATCCATGACCTGCAATTGTTCGTTTTCTTCTTGGTACGGATCAATCGAAATACCTAGGAGATGCCAATCATTGTTGATTTTGTAGCTCACAAAAGATCCTTCTGTGTGTCCAACACAGAAGATGAGAGCACCAACAAATTTGCCTCCTTATCAAAGAGTTTAACCTAAAACCTAACTGACTTTTGTTGCTCTTCCAGAATGATTTTTTCCAACTCCTTTTCACTGGGCAGATTGATCAAATATTTAGAAACAAATACTTTTTGCGGCAGTCCAGTGGTAGCATACTTTACAAGAGCTTCATTCTTTCCGGCACACAGAATGATACCTACCGGTGGATTATCTCCTTTCTCCATTTCGTTTTCCTTGTAATAATTCAGGTAAACGTTCATCTGTCCTGCGTCTGCATGGCTGAATTCTCCCAATTTCAGATCAATCAGAACATGGCATTTTAAGACCCGATGATAAAATACCAGGTCGATCCGGTAGTGCGTATTGTCGAAAGTGATTCGCTTTTGTCTAGCTTCAAAACAAAATCCCCTGCCCATCTCCAAAAGGAAAATTTGAAGATGATTTATGATGGCCTGCTCTAAATCGCCTTCAGAGTAGGATGGTTTTTCTTCCAATCCCAAAAACTCTAAGACGTAAGGGCTTCGTAAGACATCGTCGATTTGCGATTCCGATCCAACTTTGTAGCTTTTAACTATTGCCTTCTTATCTGAACTGAGCCCTGTTCGTTCATAGAGCATACTATTCATAGTCCGTTGAAGCTCTCGTACAGACCATTGATTTTTGAGTGCCTGGGTTTCATAAAAGAGCCGTTTTAAGGGTTCTTCGCATTTGACAAGCTCTACAAAATGTGTGAAGGAAAGCTTTTCCAAGAGCAGTTTTCCAGGTGTTTGTGGTAACCCGGCAGATTTTTCAGTCGGTGACTGAAGAATTATATTCAGTTGATTTTGGGAAGGTTGTAAATATTCAGCCGCTGACTGAAGAATTTGTGGATAAGCCAAGTAGAACTGCCGACAGAGGTATAGATTCGTAAAGGACAGCCCCTTGATTTTGGCGTCCTTTAGTTGCTGCGCAAGCTTTTTAAAGAGCTGTTCTCCATATTGAGCGCGATCTTCTCCTTGCTGTTCATACTGAAAGATGTGATAGCCAATCAGCCAATTTCGTAAGGTGAGTGCCGTGTTCACTTGCTTTTGAACTTGATGAAGGAAATACTGATTGGTTTCCGTAATCAGGCCGGCCAAGCGTTCCAGGTTGTTTATTTGCTGCATATGGAATTTCTTAATTAAAGAGGGTTGCGACATGCTGCCCATTGACAAGATTATTGAAAATTAAGAGGCTTTTCCCTTTTACTGCATAGAATTTTGAAGGTAATTAATCTTCAACCGCGGAAGCAGCCATATAGATCTCTCTCGATCTCTATAATAAAACGCTGCAGGTTTACTACAGATTTCAGGGGTGCGTACCGATCCCATTTGCCGTTGGCTCGCATCCAGTACACATGCCATTCCTTTTCCTTTTGCACCCATGTTGCTTTGGCAAAATCGTATTTTTCAATTATGGAAGGATCATCCCATCGAGGACGGATTTCAAACAGGAACACTGACTGCCTTTCTACCTTCCAGCCCAGGTCTAATTGATGCCTGATATGCTCCGGCGGACGCATCTGTTGCATGAGTGTACCCATCATTGAAGTGATCTCCTTTACCTGGTTTGGAGAGAACGCCATGAGTGTTTTTGTGGTACAAACTTAGGAGTTGGTTACGCCAAGACAAATTAAAAAATAAACAGGAGTACTTTTTATTGTTGCATCAGTGCTACTGCTGCATATAACGAATCAAATCAGCTATAGTAAAAATATTTACATAGTGCATACCGCTATACTGTTTATTAATTCATCATTCCCGAATCACCCGCATAATCAGCCTTCCCTTTTAACGTAATGACCAGGGGACAGGAAGTCATAAGGCCGGTAGTCTTCAACCGCCATTTCTCCATGCCGCTATTAGCATCAAATGCATAAATATATCCACTGCCCCCACCGCCTACATAAACAACTCCATTCGAAACGGCAGGACTGGCGCTATTCGCCAATATCCGTTGTTTCCATAACGTTGCTCCAGTGGCTGCATCCAGTGCATGCAGGTAAAGATCATCAGCAGTAAGAAATACTATCCCATTCGAAACCGTAGGACTCGAACTGATGCCGGTATTGGTCAATGCCTCCCAAACCAAAGTACCGGTAGCCGCATTCACCGCGTAGAAGCTGCCCTTGCGTGTAAAGCTGGGCACATCGTACCAGGCACCAATGTAAACAATGCCGCCTGCAACCGTTGGACTGGATTGCTCCAGGGAGATCCCATTGGCAGAAAAACGCCACTTCAGCATCCCGCTAACCGCGTCCACAGCATACAAATACCCGTCCCTGCTGCCTACATAAACCGTTCCGTTAGCCAATGCAGGCCCAGACTGGTTCAGCATTCCTCCCGTTGCATAGCTCCACTTTAACTGCCCGCTGCCCGCATCCAGGGCATAGAGCCTGCCATCTGAGCTGCCAAAATAAACCACACCGTTCCATACCGTAGGACTGGAGCTCACATTACCGCCTGTGGTAAACTTCCACTTGAGCTGCCCCGTACCCGCATCCAATGCATACAGGTAGTCATCATTGCAGCCTACATAAACGGTCCCGTTGACCACCACTGCATCCGACTCCACTCCTGTTGTGCCAGCCAGGAACTTCCATTTTACACGTCCCGAAATGGCATCAAAAGCATAAACGTAATTATCAATGCCGCCGACATACACCGTTCCATTTTCGTAGGTAGCACTGGAATAAGCAAAGGAAGCAGTGCTGGCATATTCCCATATTATTGTACCCTTCTGAGCGTCCAGCGCATAAAAATGTTGATCACTACTGCCTATATACACCAAACCTCCGGGATTGTCGATTTTTACAATCACCTTATAAGCGGCCATACTGCCATCTTCTGCCTTCACGGTATAAGTAAGGGGTTGGGAAAAATCCTGGACCACACCGCTGGCAGGCGAAATTGTCACGCCTTTGATCTCAATTTCCGGAGCCAGGCGGGTAATATCGGTAAGAAATGGAACAGAAATGGTGATGGTATCTCTATGGATAGAAACACTGGCTTCAGATACACTAAGGGCAGTACCATCTGTTTTTTTCAAGGAAAAAGAAACAATTTCTTTAATGGAGCCTTTTACATTCACTCCTTCTTTCACACAGGAGCTGAAATAGAGCAATAGGATGGTACAAAAGAGGAATAGGTTGAGTCTTTTACTCATAGCAGTAGTTTTCTTGGTACAAAATATAAGGCAAGTAACGAATTATAATCCATTGACTGGAAAAATATGTTTTATGGCTTTCCCCTAACTCTTTTTTCTGTTAATATCCTTATATCTGAACGTAAATAATGCGTACCTCACTTCGGCACTGTGAAGTTCCGATGATTGAACCTGGTTATTATATCTAGCCAAAACTCGTGTTTTTTATATAGTTCTGGCGACTTATATAGTTAGTATAAATCGCCAGAACCCAAACAATCATTAAGGAAATAAGAAGTTCAATTATTAGATACCTTCCCGAAAGTTTTTGATACTGTTTTCTGTTAATGAACAATTTTCGAAAATAGCGGTAGTGCCATTACCGATGGGACTTTGCGTACTTAGGCCTACCCATATAACATCAGGATAATTGTTTTTATAAAGCCTTGCCAGATTCCAGGTGACATTATCTATCGAATAATAAAGACCAACAGTTTTTGTATCAGAGGTCACCTTCAAAAAAACGCTTTCATTGGTCAATATATCATGGTTGTTATCATCTGAAGTTTCTATTGTTCTTACACTAACGACTCTTGTTCTTCCGCGTTCATCTTTTTCAAATGCAAATTTCTGCCATAATTTCTCAGTTGAAAAAATATAAAGTACACCTGCATCATAGGTTTCTTTAAAGGATGGTGTAACTTTAGCAGTCAATGTAAACGGCTTTTTATTATCTACCCTGGATAATAAAACCGGCGCGGAATTATTTGAGAATTTCCCACCGGGATCGTTAAAGTAGTCTTTTTTTGCTTCGAATCGTGAGCCGCTCATTTTCAAAACCATAAAGTCCTGCAGCATTATTGAGCGATTTGGTGAAAGTTATTTTAGGCAGTTTGACCAGGCAATCGTCTCCCAACTGATCTTTGGTTTCTTTGCAACTACTCATTAACGTTATAATGCTTAAAAGTGTAAGGTATGCTATTCTCATATGTACATTTCCTTTTTACTAAGGTAGTTTATTACATGTTAACTTAATTGGTAAGTATAGCATACATCCGAAGTTAAACTTAACCTTACTTGATAGCGGTTTGGTATCAGGCATTTTGAAAGACATATTTATTCAAAAAATCATTTCGGAACTTACCCTTGGGATCAAATGCAGTTACCACCTTTTTAAACTCTTCCAGTTTTTCATAACGGGAGGTTAGCACGTTAGGTGCCAGCGTGAATAGTTTTCCCCAATGTGGCCGAACGTGAAATGGAGAGAGTTCTTTTTCAATCAAAGGCAACAGTTTACTGACGGAAGGCCAATCCTGTTTCCAGGTAAAGTGAATGGCCACGGAAGCCTGCTGTCTACAAGGACTCATCCAAAAATCGTCGGCGTCAATGGTGCGAATTTCAGAAATTAAAAGGTGGGGACCGATCTGTTTCCCTAATCTTTGAATGGCCTCAATGGCCTCTACGGCATTTTGGCGAGGAATAAAATATTCTGACTGCAATTCTTTGCCTGCGCTGGGTGTAAAGCCCATTTTAAAATGAGGGAGCCGTTCAAACCAGGGTCCCGGCACTCCCATTTGTTCCGTACAGTTTTCGGCAGAAAGTTCGGCAATGGGATGCAGGTTTATTGTGGCGGCTTTTGCCCCATAGAACTCCTGCCCGGGCTTATTATCCTCATCCTCCCTGCTTTTGATCCAGACTTCGTTTATGGATTCAGTTTGCCAGTCGGTAAACAAACTGACACTATAGCCTGCCGACATGATCGCTTCAAAGTGCTCTTGGAGTTGGTTCATCGGCAGTTGGACAAAAACGTTTTGCCGCATTTCATAAGTAGGTTGAAGGGCAAGGGTAACTTGGGTAATCACGCCAAAGGCACCGAGCCCCACTACTGCAGCCAGGAACTGCTGCTCATCTTTTTCACGGGAAAGACGAACAATACTTCCATCAGCGGTCATCAATTCCAATGCCCGGACAGCCGTAGCCAGGTTGCCGTTCTTTACTCCTGAACCATGAGTAGCAGTAATAATAGAACCGGCAACAGAAATATGGGGTAATGAAGCCAGGTTGTGTAAGGCAAAACCGTTTTGATGCAAGTAGGGAGCCAGCTCTCCATATTTCATGCCACCCTCTACGGTTACAGTGCGTGCTTGCGCATCCAATTCAATTACCTTATTTAAGTGTTTTGTAGCAAGAAGATGATATTTACTATCTGCAATCCGGTTGAAGCAATGGCGCGTGCCCAGGCTCTTTAGCTTGTTCTGTTTTTTTACCAGGCTTTGTACCTCTGCAACCGATTTGGGATAAGAAACTTTGTCCGTACTGTACTCGATATTACCCGCCCAGTTTTTTAGCCGGTCACCAGGCACCCAGTCAGTTAAAGGCGCAAGGGCACTTCCGGCTGTTACTTCTGAAGATAACTTTATAAATGTTCTTCTTTTCATGACTGGTTTGTTTAAGGGTGGAGTATGTGTAGTAACAAAATAGTGAAAAATGGTGAATGATGATTTAGCTAATCTGGCATGCTGATTGAACTTCAGAGGTTTGATTACCAATATAACTTATGATACGTAAATTGAAATCAGGGCAATACCGGCTCTATTCCCGGAAGAAAAACCCTAACACCAATAAGCGCAGGAACCTAGGAACTTTTGATACATTGGAAGACGCAAAAAGGCACGAAAGGGAAATACAATACTTTAAACGACATTAAATGCTGCAGGTGGGGTGTACGGTAAACGTTTATGACTGCAGCGCGTTTGCCATCAATAATCTTCATGTAACACCGGAGCAATTACCACTATTGTTTATGGTTGCAGGCATCAGCACATTGATCATCATGCCGGTAATAGGAAAGTTAAGCGACAAAAAAGACAAGTTCACCATTTTTGCCCTCGCCTCTGTCTGGATGATGATCATGGTTATCATTTACACCAATCTTTCTGTAGTGCCATTCTGGTTTGTGATCATGATGAATATATTTTTTATGATGGGGATCATGAGCCGCATGGTGCCTTCTATGGCATTGGTATCTGCCTTACCCAAATTGCAGGATCGCGGCGCCTTCATGAGTGTAAATTCATCGTTGCAGCAAATAGCAGGAGGTTTCGCTGCAGTCGTTGGCGGCATGTATTACGATGAGCACTAATGCAGCACTGTTATTGTTCCCTGTTCTCTTTGGACAGTTGGGATTACGGCAGTAAAACTTATGGAGGGTAAAATGGCTTGCCTGCAATGATTTTCATTTAATATAACTTTTAAAGCATTATTTTATAATTTTTATACAGCATTAAATTATAATTTTGCCTCAACATTAAATTATAATTTTAATACCCAATTAGTATGGCAACACCTGCAGAAAGATTGGCGGATTCTCTTGAGGAACTTAGAAAGTTGCAGGAGGAAGGAAAAGTGGCCATCAAATCCGATGAATTATCAAGGACCCATAGAGAACGGCTTGTTGAAAATGGGTTTTTGAAGGAAGTAGTCAGGGGATGGTATATAATTAGCCGGCCCGATGAAAAGCCAGGGGATAGCACGTCATGGTATAGCAACTTCTGGCATTTCTGTTCAAGATTTCTGAATGAAAAATATAATGAGAATTGGTGTATATCTGCTGAACAATCTATCCAACTACATGCAGGTAACTGGAGTGTTCCCGCACAATTGATAATTAAATCTCCTGAAGCTAATAATTTTAAGACTGAACTTCTGTATGGCACATCCTTGTTCAGTATGAAATCACAACTTCCGGTCAAAAGAGAAACTACGGTGGTGGAAGGTGTGCGGATGCTTACTTTGCCGGCATCATTGATTCATTGCTCTGCCAACACCTATACACAAAACGAGACCGATGTAAGAACTGCCCTTTCGCTGGTTGCTGATGCTTCCGAAATATTAAGTCTTTTATTAGATGGTGGTCACAGTACCATTGCCGGACGATTGGTAGGAGCATTTAGAAATAATGGGCAGGAAAGGATAGCCGATGATATTCTGAAAACAATGAAATCGGCTGGCTTTGATATTCGGGAAACTGATCCGTTTGAAAGTAAACTAGAAATAAAATTATCGGTACGTGAAAAATCGCCTTATGTAAACCGGATTAAATTGATGTGGCATCAAATGCGTATGCCAGTTATAGAGATTCTTCCAAAGGCTCCCGGTCTTCCATCAGATAAGGATGCCTATCTCAAAAAAGTTGAAGAAATTTATTTAACCGATGCATACCATTCACTTTCCATAGAAAAATATCGGGTCACACCCGAATTGATTGAGCGGGTGCGTACAGGAGCCTGGAACCATTATGAAAACGAAGAAGACAGAAAACAACGGGATGCAATGGCCGCCCGGGGTTACTGGCAAGCTTTTCAACAGGTCGAAAATAGTATTCGGAAAATACTTAATGGAGAAAATCCCGGAGAGGTGGCAGACTCAGATCATGGAGATTGGTATAGGGAGTTATTTGCACCAAGTGTAACAGCAGGCCTGTTAAAACCTTCTGATCTGGCTGGTTATAGAAAACACCAGGTTTATATTGGCAAATCGAAGCATGTTCCATTAAACAAGGATGCCGTAAGAGAAGCAATGCCTGCGCTATTTGAAATGCTAAAGCAGGAGCCGGAGGCATCTGTGCGTGCTGTTCTTGGTCATTTCATTTTTGTTTTTATACATCCTTATATGGATGGCAATGGTCGCATGGGTCGCTTTTTAATGAATGTTATGTTGGCCTCGGGGGGATATCCCTGGACTGTAATACCGGTAGAAGCAAGAGCCACTTATATGGAAGCACTTGAAAGCGCAAGTGTTGGGCAGGATATCAAACCATTTGCAAAGTTTTTGGAGTACCTCGTAGCTCAAAGCTTAAAAGGTACTCCAGTTGCGAAAATATAATAAACGCCATGCGTCAATTGCCTTAAAGCTCCTTTTGGGATAAAGTTCATGGAGAAATTCTTGCGCTTTTGTGTTGTTCATGGCTATAGATTTATTGAAGTTAAACAATCAAGCAAAGTATCTGTACCAGGAAGGAGATTAAAGAGATCTGCTTTTATAAGAATGAATTGCCCCTTTACTGCCCCTTTGCAAGCCTTTTTGCCCCTTTACTGCCCCTTTGCAGCATATACGAAGTACCTTTACCAGTTGTCCCAATTTTAGTAACCAAACCTTTCTCCATGAGCAATTGGAGGTCGTTTGTAGCAGTTCTTTTGGAAACTTTTAATAATTCCTGATATTGGGTATTAGTGATACTGTCATTTTGTTTTATAAAAAGAAGAGCTTCAATTAGACGCCTTTCCAAACCAAGCTGCTGCAGATAGGTTTCTGTATAAATATCCTTTTGAAAGGTTACCTGAATACCCCCAGCCAATTCTTCTATAATGGGCTCAGGTAGTCCAGCGGCAGCACAGGCCTCAATCATTTTGGTAATGCCACGGCCCCAGGCTTCAATATATCCAGCCTTAAAGAAGATTTCAGCAATGTTTTTATTCCGGGGCTTTGATGGATGTTTTGATTTTAATTGTTCGATACTTAGTTCATCCGGCAGCGAACCAGGATTCCAAAGAATCAGCTTGTCATCATAGACACTGAGTTGGATAAAAGTATCGGTATAATCCTTATGCACAATGGCATTCAATATGGCTTCCCTGAGGGCTGGCTCGGGGTATTCCAGTTGTTCCAGACGCTCAAGGCCTTTATAGGAAATAGAGGCAACAAGGTATTTAGAGCGTAGCACTTCGATGACCTTATCTGCCATGGTTAAGATATTGCCTTCTATTACATCCTGAAAGCGCAGGTCATGGTCAGAAGTGCCAAAGCGGCCAATCTTAAAATAAGCGGTGGTAAAATACTTCTTTGGCTTTTTACCAAACAGCAGAATGGCTGCACTTTTTAGCCGGCCTTCCTCATTGAACAGTTCCAGGTTCTCCAGCAAACTTTTTAGATCGTCAGAGGCAGCATCCGGGGAAATGCGTCCTTTGTCCAGTGCTCTTTTTAAAAAGAATTGAACAGAGGCTTCGTCTATGTCTTCTAAGGTGGTGTTCTGCATCGGAATATCATCCCAGCTTTTACCCATCTTTTTTAAAATGAATCGATGCAAGTGCTGTCCTTTCAGCTCCTGCTTGGTGCTTCCGCTCCGGTAGTGATAGCTGCCATGGTAGGAAATGGGCACATCGCTAGTGGGCACAACAATTTCCAGGTAATGTTTTCCTTCTTTTTTGTGCAGGTTTACATCTACCACCAAGCCAAGATGGGTAATGGATTTGTTGGGAATATCTTCCAGAAGCTTTTTGCAATCAGTAATGCCTTTTACTGCTCCTTTATCATCTATGCCTATATAAATTTTTCCACCCTGCGCATTGGCGAAGCCGCAAATCCATTTCAGGTATTCATCCCGCCATGATTCTTTGTATTCTATATTCTGATGTTCAGGCATAGCTCCAAAGTAATGAAAAGGAAAATAGGAAAACGGAAATTATTATCGCTCCTGTATAAGCGATAATTTTTGCAACAAGCAGTTGCAAGATTTCAGCTGGGTTAACTGGTAGGCTTAATTATTTAGGTAATTAGAATAGAAAAATGATGACAGCCATTTACCATGATTTGCAATGTTTTAGTGATAACTTAGAACCAATTGATTTACAATACCCTTTACAGTCCAGCATGGAGTCGCTTGCGTAACAGTTCGAATGGGTTTTATAATACACCTGCAAGGAAGGGGTTTTGTCCTCGTGAAAGGGGCAGTGCAATCGCAGGTGTTTATCCGACTTCAGTCCGTAATGCTGCAACACCTGGGCAAGGGCAAGCTGCGTTTGATGTCGGTGATCTCGATCAGAAAACTATTTTTGGTCTTTTTGACAAGTGCAAAACAAAATACTAAATATCATTTTGACAATTTAATTTTATCAAAAAGAACACTATTCTTTCTAAAAAGGTCAGCCTGACTACTTTTGCAGAAGTTAACTGTAGAACTCAAAGCAAACCTCTACAACATGCACATCGGCAAAAACATCAAAAAGATCAGGGAATAAAAAGCATCCTGCAAAAAGAAGTGGCCACCGCAGCCGGCATCCACGCCTCCAACTACTCCAAAATCGCAAAAGGGGAACGGAAACCTTCCATTGAGGCCCTGGATAAAATCGCAAAGCTCTTTGGCATGACCGTGGACGAGGTGATCCACTTTGAAGGCAAGGTGCCCATGGAAGTGAAGATCAAAGACAAAACCGTTTCAGAAAAACTACAACTCATTGACCAACTCGAGCAGGCCATCTTCCGCATCATCGAAGGCATGCTCACCAAAACCAAATTCAAAGACTTCTTCCAAAAAAATGTAGCAGCACTATAAAAAGAAAAATGTCCGGAGTCATATACATCCGGACAATAGCGTTTACTATTTATAGAACACTACCGATAGCTGAAACTACTCAACTTAATGCCAAATCATATTACTTTGGTGATTTTTCATTCGTAACTAATCGCCATCCATGATCGAGTTTTTGTTTTGCATATTTGCCTACATAAAAAGTTCCAACCTTTATAAATTCTTTCTTAATTAAAGTTGATAAAAGCTTAAAAAATATTATTGAATGTTCATTCTCAGATATTGTCCCAATTGAACCCGCAATTAAAATACCCTCTTTAAATATACCTCCTTTTTCAATAACAATGCTTTGCGGATTCTGCATCTGATCAACTGCAAACTTCAAGCCTCCTTTTTTTGAGGAATTTCTCTAATGTTTATCCTTACCTCTTTAGGCAATATCAAAAAACTGTCTATTTGATTCCAATCTCCATTTGATACACAACCCAAATTTTTATATTCAGACATCGAATTGAACTTAGGTGTTAACGAGTCATCAAACATACCTGTCTGAAAATATTGAACAGTCTAAGAATTTTCAAATTTTTGAATTACAGATTGAATATCTGAAGCAGCAGCGAAAAAAAATATTTGTTTGCTTTTCATTGTTTATCTCTTTGGAATTAAAAGTAAATGATCACCAGGTGTTTGCTGTCTTATTCTTGCTGCATTACGAAGCTCTCTTGCTGTTAGCTTTCCATTTTTGTAAACATCAACTGTATTTATTCTTAGTGTTCTCCCGTCTTTTACTGCAGTGATATCTACATATGACCCACCCTTTCTTCTACCCCCAAAGGCTTTACTACCGGATCAGTAGAATGCCACCTTCCTAAGCGTGGATCGTAGATTCTTCCTCCAAAGTCTAAACTATTCCCATCTCCTTTCACTTCATTGTCATTCTCCTTTCCATTAAAGCCATATCGATAATACTTTTCTAACCCTCTTGCATTCGCTGGGTTTTCAATATCATTTATTCCATTATACGCCGGTGTCACAATAGTAATAATATCTGATTGCAGCGGATTCTTAATTGATTACACCAGACCTTTATTCATTGCTGTAAACAACTATGTATTTATCATCTATAACGCCCTGTAATCCTTCAAAAAAAATAGAATCATTTATTTGAAAGTCATTTGTAACAATCTTCTTATAAATTACATTTTTAGTAATCCTTTCTGCAACAGATTTACCTAAAATAATACTCAAATACATATCTGTCTCTAGGTATTCTGTGGTTTTATCTGGATTGAAAAGATGATTAAAAACTTTATCATCTATAAACAACCTAAAAAAGACTTCAGTTACGTGATACTTGGTTACATAAAACCATGCTTCCTTAAAAAAAACAGAAGCTTTATATCTAACATAATACTCCCTCAGTTCATCCAGACTGCCTATTTCGTCACTCTGATTAATACTGTCTTTTAAGTTTGATAGTTTATATTTTGCAAGATTATAATATAAATCGACGTATTTCTTAGTACTATCACTATTGTTTACATATTGCATAAAAAGCAAAAAGCTGCTATCTGTTTTAATACTATCGTAATCCCTGTCTATGTTGGTCAATAAAGTATCAACAACATTTAAAACTCCATTTTTATCATTTTTATTTTGTAGTGAATCAAACAAATTTAACGCCTGAAAAAAATTTGTTTTATCGTATAAGTAATAACGCCAGTGAACGTTTGATTGTGAGTTGTCCTTATATAATTTGTTTAGCATTGACTTATTTTTACATGAATAAAGCAACATCGCCATAAAAGCGATAGCAGCAATCAATTTATATAACTTAATTGTCTTTAGCTTTTTCAGTTGCACCATTAATTTCCTTTTCAGTTTTCTTATACTGGTTGTTAATTAACATGAGATGACCTCCTGCTAATTTCAACTCAGATAACTTTTCAGTTAAAATACCTAATTGTGCCGGATCTTTTATCGCATTCATATATGCATCACTGTCCACAGCTAGTACACTAAGACTATTTTTTTGTCCTTTTAAGGTTGTAGCTGTTTTAATAGCCTGGTCAAAACCATCAACTATGTTAGTGAAGTTGTATGAATTTTGTCCTAAAGTTTTTACTTCAACATATAAAGTTGTTTGATTCTTTTTATCAGTTAAATACTTGTATGTAGAGCCATCTGCATTATTAAACTCAATAGCAGGATCCCATGTCATTCTGCTTTTTGTAAACGGCTCTGTCACCCCTCTTTCTCCTGGCTTTTGAGCTGCCCTGATAGGTGTAAGCGTTAACTTAACATCATGACGAAGCGAAGATATAGAAGATTGGTTTTTATTGAAACTATATGTAGTTCTATTATATGGCAAGAATCCGACTGTTGCCCTCCCTGCAAAAACCACTTCACCGACAGCTCCTCTAAGAATATTTTGTTCACTTATATTTAAAGAACCTTCACCATAATATACTCGTCTTGTAAATAGTTCATAATGGATTCGCTTGAAATTACCAATATACATGGGCTTATTACTTACAAGCCATGTGACTGTTCTTTTTAACTGTTCTGGAGTTATTGGTTCTAAGCCATCAATATCAATAAATAAGATGGGATTATTACCTGCATACTGGTAAGGAGTATACCATGGAAAACTTCTGCTAAGAGGGTCTGTACTTAAAAAACGTCCTATTCTTGGGTCATAGATTCTTTCACCGTAATCTATCTGATTCCCAGTTCCCTTCACCTCATTATCATTCTCCTTCCCATTAAACCCATATCTATACATGCCCGAAGCCACCATCCTCCCCGGCATCTGCATACCGAAGGAATAGTAGTCCTGCACACTTACCACATCAGCCTCATAGTGGTCAATCAAAGAACTGTTTGGCTGTGAAGGTACAGCATTCTTCTTATCACTCATTACAGCTAACACATTGCCCAGGTGATTGCTTAATTCATACCTTTTCCATCCTCTTTGAAGGGTACCAACTGTTACAGGTCCCAGTAAAGAAATATTACTGGCAGTGGGCACTACATCCATATCTATATTCCTGATCCATAGCCCCAGCCTGGCGCTCCCGTAGAGGTGTTGCTCGGTGAGGTTGAGTTTGCCACCTTTTTCTTCATATACGGCCATTACATTTCCCTGGGCATCCCTTACATACCAGGTGGTAGCAGCACCGCTTCCTACCTTGCTTACCTGCTTACTGATCCTGTTGCCTGAAGCGTCATAACTGTACGTGATTGAAGTGCCATCATTTTTCAAAATGTTCCTGATCTTGCCATAAACGTTCCATTCAATCTTTTCAATATTTTCTGCTTCATCATGAACCAGATTGCCAATTGCATCATAGATGTAGTTGTCATTCTTTTGCCCTTCCAGATCTTCTGTGTAGAGACTGGCAATCACTTCATCCTTAACATGTCTTAACCTATTGTTCAACAGTTGGCCAGCAGCATCCCTGTTATAACTGTATTTCAAATCATCCATGGGCAGGCCTTTTTCTCTCTCAGCTCCATTTCTTAAGTAAGAAAGAATATTGCCGTTGCCATCATAGGTAACCTGCTCTTTGTAATCTTCGGTAGTACTCAGCCCTAGCCATGTATTGTTCTGTGCATCAAAGCCACGGTAAACATCCATACCTGTAAGGCGGTTCAACTGGTCATACCTGTAGTTGTACAGTTGTGTTGCACCCAGTTTGTCAATGCTCACAGCCATAGAAGAAATATTGCCGTTGTACAACGGCTTGTAGGCATTTGCATCCAGGAAAGCGGAATGACCGGGGAAAGGATTTACCCCAGTACCAATAGGATTGTAATCACCGGTAAAGTAATTTAAAGAAAATCCAAAGGCGTCTTTTGCTACTAAAAGGCCATCACCGCCCATATCCTGCTGCTGACTCGCCCCTATACTGTTCACTCCTTTGAACCAGCCCTGTAAGGTATAGGCATAATCCAATCCCTGTACCTGCTGGTGGCCAATGACTGCCTTGGCTAAGGGACCATGTTTATAATACAGGTAACGTGCTTCATGCTCTTCCAGATCCCTGTCGCCGATCAGGGATTTATTGTCCGTAGTATACACGTCAGTTAACCTGTTGTCGCCATCATAGCTGTACCTGTGGTAAAGTGCATCACTAAGTCCAGGCTGATAATGTACTTCGTTCACTTTGCCGGAAACCAGGTCGTATTTGTAAGCAATCGTTTTGAATCGATTGCCGCTATGGCTGGCCATCACACCGGTGCGGTAGGTTTGCAAAAGAGTATCTACATTGCCGTGAATGTCATAACCATAAGTAGTGCTGCTTTCAAATTCTTCATAGCGGGGTGTATAAATGGTCAAGTTTCCACCCACTCTTTTTACTAACAGGCGGTTGAAGTAGCGGGTATAACTTACCCGGTTACGCAATGTATATTCCTTCTGATTTACCGGCACCACACCTGCTACACCTTGTGTTAATTGAGGTGTGAGGTCTTTAAAGTCATATATTGTTTGTGTGACCTCTTCGGCCATCAGGCGCTGGCCATCTGTACCCGTATAGGTATAGCCAAACCAGGCGGCCAGTTGATTGCTGTTACGTGCCAGGGCATTAGTCATAACAGAAGGTTGTGGCTTTTTGCCTACTTCTGTGACCCTGCCCAAGCCATCGTACCGGGTATAGCTGAAGCTGCCTTCCAGCTTTTGCTGTGCATTCTGACTTACCACCAATCTGCCCAGCCTGTCGTACCAGAAGCGGCTAAGGCCTGCATCCGGTGTGCTTTGACTAACCACAGCGTTGAGGCTGTTATAGCGGTATACGGCAGGTAAGCCATGCTCGGGCACCAGCCTTTCACCCAACTTACGTTTTTGGGCTACCTGCTGCAACCATGCGCTATTACGATTGGGGTGAACGCCTTCGGGTGAAATCGTCTTCACCAGGTTTCCTGCCTGATCGTAATAATAGAGTGTATAGTGATATTCACTGACCGGATGGCTGACTGTAAAGCTTTCCAGGTCCAGAATGTTGAGGCATTTCTGCGAGTAGGCTTCCCTGAAGTTATTATTTAATGAATCCACATACAGGCGATATCGTTCGGTAGCTAAAACCGTGGCGATCTGCAAGCTGTCGGCACACTCGTCAGCATCCAGTTGAACAATTTCATCCATAGGTTCCGCTTTGCCACAAAGAGTGAACACAGGATCATATTCCGGTTTCGGACAAACATCAAGTGGAATACCACACTGATTGTAAAGACTGCGAATCTGTTCTAAATTCAAATGTGTACCTAAAGCATTGTTGATAAATGCAGTGAACACATCACAACGGGCAGCCGTGTAGTTCACGGATAGATAAGGCATTTTGCCTACAGGCGTTTGTGCAGTTATGCCCCAGAAAGTATATCCCTTATAGCCAAGATTTTCAAGATTCAGGCGAAACAGCAAACCATAGTTCTGGTTTTCCTGCGCACTGGTGTACAAATCCTGAATCAGACCAGTACAGGATTGGTTCAGGTAATCCTGATTACTGAACACGTCGCCTGTGCCGTTACCGCTAACAGGCACCAGTGTAAGTGCATTAATAGGACTTGTGGACGGGAGATTGCTCCAAAGCGTTTGATTCGGTATTACAGGACCGTCAAGTCTTTCAAAAATTCCATATACCGAATCAGTCCCCTTCCTGTAATGGGCTCCACAACAAGGATAAAACTCCACATGTTCCGGCTTGGCATAAAGATTCAAAGCGGCACTGTTAATGGTGGCATTCTGTGGCAGCACATTGAAATTGAAACCTACATTTTCCCTTAATTTAAACCAGCTGCCATTCGTCCATACCATAGCAGCTAAAGCTCCTGCAGAAGGGCCGGTAGCTTCCTGTACCACCTGTCCATAATAATTATAATACTGGAGCAAGTGGTTGATCTTCTGCACCGGAACCACTTTGGTTTCTGTAATAGAAGCGCCGCCATTTTGAGGATACTTTCTCAGAAAATCATTGAACAGCGTCTGCAATGTATCGCAGCAAGCCTCTACCTCATCGCTGAATGGCAGTTGGCGAAGTTTGTATCCACAGCCATTTACCATCCAGTCCATAAACTGCTCATAACTGTAACCACTTGTTTTGAAGTTCGTATTGAAATACCATTCAAACAGCGCCTTTCCAGAGAGCAATGAGTCAACCAGAATACGGTTCGGGGGGGCAGCAAGCATCATAGTGCCGGATGCGCTTAAGGTATTGAATCCGTAACTTTTAGATAATGTCTGAACACTGCTTTTTGAAAACGCCTGTATAGAATCGGGGAGTGGCGCTATGATACTGTCGGGCATTGCCAATACACTCACCTGAGTGTTCGAAAGTGCGGAAACTGCAATCGATAAGTTGTCAGCTGTTTCTTTTTCCTGCATGATGCTCATTGCCGGAGCGTCTGCTAGGCTCAATGGCACATTATTATCTGCTTCCTTGTATACTTTAACCGTTGCTCCTTTTTCAGGATAAGGAAAGTCAGCCAGAAAATTCTTATATGTGGTAATGAGCTGTTCGCAACTGATGTTATACGGTCTGTTGGTGCCGGTAGAAGGGACTACCACCTGAGCACAGGATGCTTCTGCAAGCTTCAGTAAGGTGGTATCAGTAGTAGCATTGGTACCCAGAACAGTTTTCATGCTATCGCAGCCTGCAGAAAAGTTCAAATAATCTGCAGCCGTGTAGTTAAAGCCAAATTTCTGGTTTAAATAGTTGGCAAAAATCCTGTTTATTTGTTGTTGCACCTCATCCTCTTCTGTAAAGGTTGGTACCAATGAAGGAAAGCGAACTTTAAAGCTATCATAAGCCTGCTTGAACTGTGAGCAGTCTATACAAATTTCACCCGTATTGCATTGCAGGGCAAACGGCAGATATATTGGCTGGGGTATATACTTGCAATTAATAGTGCCACTGCACAAGCCACGCAGGCTGTCGAGCGCGGACTGGCTGATATGAGTATTCCATTTTTTCTGCAGGTAATCGCTAAAGTTGTTATAGTTCCCTGCAACATTCGAGTACTGATTGAAGAGGGCATTGAGTTTTTCACATTCGCAATTTTCCGGTTTGCTCCACAGCGGCTTTTGAACACGGAACATAGGCTGGTTGTTGGGCAGGGGTTTATCGATCAGATAAGCATTGCAATTGTTATCAGCGATGCCCCACTGAGCATTATAATACCTGATTACTTCATCAAAACTGCGGAATTTATGTGTGCTGGCCGGTTTAACCGTACTGGCACCCATTATATGTTGTTCATCACCACCTTCTTTACAAACCTCTATCAACTCCTGCAATATGGTATTAGACTGCGCCTCAGTATAGTTACAAGCACCTAGCTGGTCCAACCAGCGTTTCGTATAGGCCTTACAGTTCTCCTCGACCATAGCCTTCAACCTGGCATCGGCTATATTTTTTCCATCCGCTTCACTGCTAGCATTGGCTACCAAGCCCTCTTCACTTTTAACCTTTTCCTGAATTGGGAACACGGGAACCAGTGGCTTGCAGGGATACGGCTGTACGCCAATCTGGCTGCGGATAAATTGATCAAGCCAAAGTTGCTTTTTATCCAGGTACATGTCACGGAAGATCCGCCATGCCATATCGAGATCGCCAACACACAGCAACTGATTATTGAATACATTGGATGGCAGGCTGTAGAAGTTGGTACAGCTATTGTCGATGGGTTCCGTGCATTTAGACAAAACAGTGGTTACGCTCCACAGGGATATGCCTTTTAAACGGCTGTCAACACCAGCAAAGGGTTGCTGCATGTAGTTTTCCATCTCTGTTTTGAAAACACTTAAGTGATGAGCTGTGTATAATGGATCGGAGCCGGCGGAAAATTGACTCGCTGGAGAAAAAGTACTGGCCAGCGGATTCAGGTAACCTTTCTTTATAGCCTGTTCATAGGTATCAGTTTTCCGAAAGTCTTCATCCCATAAGTGGCTATCCGCGTATTTTTCATACTGCTGGTAGTATTTAAATTCAGGATGCCTTTCCAGCAAAGCTTCTGCCCAGCTTTGCTGGAAATTATCAATATAAGTCTGCTGGTCCAAATCATTGGGTTTAGTAGGAACGCCATTTACATCTACAAAATCCAGTTTTCCTTCTTCATCCCTGTATTGCAAGGCAGGATCCTGCCAGATTTTCTTACCAGTAGCATCAAACGTATTAAAAATGGAAAAGCCGGTGCAGCCAGGAGTAACATCAGGGATGATATCAGGATCAGCGTATTGTCCAATTCCCGGAGTGAGGTCTTCCATCATTTGCTCGCGGTACATGTGCAACGTTGCCATATCCTCAGTGCCCTGGTCACAATCAGTCATGCGCTGACGAATGACATCTAATTGTTGCCGCAGCACTTCTTCGTATGTAAGGCAGGTATTTTGCTTCAGATATATATTGTCCTGGTAATACTGCAGGCCTTCCTGGCTGATGGAAAGAGTTTTGGTGATATTGTAGCTGCCTTCGTTCAGCATTTGGCTAAACTCTATATTCAGAGGATGAACCACACTGCATACCGTATCAATTTCGAAGAGCTTGAAATTGCTTTTTGAAATGACCTTAGGACTTCCTCCAAATTGCTGATTGTTGCAATCATCACTTATGGTAATAGTAAGGTCGTACAGGCAGTCGTAACAGATTTTTTTCTTCTGGCAATCATCCATCGTCATGCTTGTAGCACCTAAATCGTATCGGAAGATATGGGGACCGGCTTTTGTAACCAGCAATGATTTGGATAATTCAACCGAGGTGCCTTTCAACAGGTTGTTGCTGGGACTGAGCAGGCTTTCCGTTTGGATGGAATCGCGATAGGTGCTCAACCGCATCAGGTTCTCCGGCTCTTTACCTGCCAAGGCAGTAGCAACAGCGCGTCCATGCATATCAACATAACTAACACTGTATTGCCCGTTGGCATCACGTACCATGTTTTTCTGGTAGTGCGAGGCATCGCCGGCTTCTGTTCCAAAAAGAGCATCCAGGTCGGTTTGTTCCGGAGTACCATAATAATACCTGGTTTCATGGTCACTCCCAATCTGGAAATCCCTGCCTACGCCACCCTGACGGTAAATACGACCAGTATTATCCTGTGTATATTGAGTTTCTGTAAAAACATAACCTTTAGCATCGGGAATGAATTGATGCACTCCATTATCCTTTTCGGGGTTGTCCGTTGAATAGTATTGCGCCGCACCGCTGGATGTGCTCATGGCTCCCGCTCCCTTATCACAGTAATTAGACGCTGTCTGCAACGGATCGTAGGCATTTTTGTCGTATTCCCCACTATTGATATCTGCCTTATTGAAATTAGGAGTAAAGCCAATGAGTTTATTTAAAGTGGGTGCCGGCATCACCTGTATCACTGGCCTTCCCTGGTGATCATACAAGGTTTCAGCCACAATAGTAGTTTCCGTTGTATTATCTCGGGTAACTGTTTGACGGTTGCGCAAGCTGCCATCAAAGTATTGAACTACTGATTTACGTTTGCCTTCTTCAGCAAAAGTAGTAGTAGCCTGCCAGTTGAGCGTCCGTTCATGACCAGTAAAGTCATATCGTCCCAAGCCGCCCTCATTGATGAAATCTGAGCTCCAGGCGGTATACAACAATTCTCCATCCGGATTCTGTTGCACACCTCTTACCCTGTAAAATAAACTACCTTCCCCATCATAAAGCAAAGGCACCTGGCAAAAGGCTGCTTTGGTGGTAATCCGAGAAGCATTATTCTTAAAAATCAATTGAGGATCTAACCGACCTGCTGACAAATAGCGACCATTATCTAAAGCGGTCTTATCTATATAGGTCCATTCCACGTCATATGCTTCTGATACACGATTAGGCGTCCAGGTAATTTTTAACTCTCCATATTCAGCTACGGTACTTCCCTCATAATTAACTTTCTTAACTGCATTTGGAGTACAGGACATAGAGCCATTTACAACAGGATTCATCACATAGTCCCTGTCCACCTGTATTTTGTTTTCGAGTGTAAGCAAAGGAATAACAACACTGGAAGGAGCATATTCTATGCTTATGTCCAAAATCTTCAATTGCATGGAATAAGCACCCTGCAAAAAGAAAACATCCCTACTCTTGTAAGTATTGTTCCTGTTGTAATCCACTGAAAACATCTTTTCTTTCACAGTATCCACCAGGTTGTTTTTATCAGTATATACTGCACTCACCTTGAGGGTTACCCTAAAAGAGTCTGGCATGATCTGTCCGGTACTTTCGTTAATGCGTAGGCTAAGGACATTATTGACTGCACTGGTACGCAAAATAGAGGGCTTCAACATCGTATTGAAAAACACAGTATCTAGAACGGTAATTGATTTGCCCACTTTGATAGAATCACCAATCAAAGCATATGTATAAACCGGTTCCTGTTGCGCTTGTGCAAAATGGGTTAAAAACAAGCAGACAAGTGCAGCAAAAGGGTACAAAGCAACTTTTCTGAAGGGTCTCATAAAACAGTTAATTGCAGGTGGTTATTGAGCGATGTTCACTAATAATTGATAGCCATTAAAAGCTGGTTGGGTAAGAAACTCTTTTCCTTTCTGGAATATAAACTTGTCCTCTCTGAAATATTCATCACTAATCATTGCATCCGAATAATTTGAAAACTCAATGCTGATGCAATGGGTTCCACTTCCTGGCTTTTCTTCCGATGGCTCCCGCATATAGAACTTTACTTTGCGAATGAGATAACTATTCCGGTCATATTGCAATTCGTAGTAACTATAGGAAGACTCCGGCTTGAATCTCATTTTCAATATCCGGGTAGCGCCATCTAATTGACCCACCTGCATACTTTGAACATTTGCTTCCCGGAACAGTGAATCCATCAGAGGTGCCTGCAACACATTTCTATACTCCTGCCTGTTTCCTATGGCAATTGTGCTGTCCTGGTGATAAATGGTAAGATTGTAAAGGTTCCCCTGAACATATTCTACACTATCCAGCATCGCCCAGAACTTGCCGTTATGGATTTTATAACTACCATCGAGTTCTTCCAGGATCTCGGATGGTTTGATGCTATCCGTATAGGTATAATGTACCTGGAAACTTATATCAGGCACCTGGCGGTACACTTCAGATATTTTCAATAATTCCATCATCTCAAATCCCTTCTCTACCACCTGGGTATATGCGGTCTCATTTATGAGTTGCAATGCCAGTATCATCAATAATAATTTACAGTATTTCATCAGTCTGATCTTGTTTTATGGGTAACAGATAATTTCTATATGTATCATCAAATCTTATTATTCGCTATCCTTCAGAAGCGCACTTCTGGTTTCTTTTATGGTCATAATCCCCCTCTCGGTTTCTTTTTTCACCCGGATCAAGGTGCCGTCATCATCGTATTCATAAAAAGAAGCGTAATTGTTTTCATCCAGTTCAGCCATCAGACGCAGATTTACCGGATCATAAGCGTAGCTTTTCATATTACTGTTGAAAGGCTGCACCCTGATGTCATCCAGATATATTGTCCGACTCTGAGTGCCTTTGACACTTAAGTAAAGTTTCGTAGCATCTTCCGGAATGCTTACAACACTTTCATATCGTTGCCATCCTTCTATCCGCACACCGGTTTTTTCCAGCGACACAGTAGTGTTATTGCCTCTTGAATCAAAGCTCACCACAATGACATCCTTGAGTGCCGGTGCCGTATTACAATCTGTGCCTTCTATCTTCACCCAGGCACTTACAACCAGTTTGCTACCCTGAACAGGTGAGAACATCGGCCTAATGATATTCTGAGGTTTTGGATTATTAAGCTTGACACAGTAATATTTAATATTGCGAATGACCGATCCTACAGTATCTACAGTTGTCATAGAAGCAGGATAAAGAAAGTTCCTGGGTACCACAGACTTGATCAAATCGCCTTCACGGGACCACGTAAATCGAACATATGCATTGCTACTGGTAAAATGTGAATAGCTGATTTGTATATCATACAATTTAGCGGCCTCTAATGAAATTTTGGGACCACCTGCTTCCACATTTGCATTCATCGCATTTACTACAACTACACCATTGATCTTTACCATCATGCCTCCATCTGAAACGCCATATAAAGTATAGTTGTCTGTATAGGGAACCTGTATTTTTCCAGTCCATGCAACATCATACATCAGATTACACATACCGGATACAGGAGCCGTACTACCCCAGGCCATATTGATAGGCCCTTCCACCGTTGTTTGTGTTATTGTTTTGGTACCCGTCAAAATAATTTGTCCAAGTGAACATTTATTCACCGGGTAACCGTTATAAGTTCCAGTGAGACCTGTACCTTTACCAACAACAGTTTGCGTATAAACCGGCGTGGAGTCCACCCGTACAGATAAAGCTGTAGATACCTTCAAAGTTGTCGTATCTACAACAGGCATGGTTAACCTGGACTCTGAACCGGCCAGCACTTTCATACTATATTTCCCTGTATGGCTTTCTGCACTACTTTGCTCTACACCCTTGTTCCCTTTGATAAAGTCGAATTCTTTCGGACTGGAGCAACTTGCACAGTTATTTGTTCTATATGCATAGTCTTCAAATCCATCGTAGAGAGCTTCCCTATATTTGCTGTTTTGCGTAACTGCAACAGGAAGGGTCTGGTTATATCCATATAAACCTGAATTATAACGACCGAGCGGATCATAATTTTCCACTTCAAAACCTTTGCGATTGTAGAGAGACATGGCACTGTTCCATACCCATTTTACAGTATCTGTGGTGGCAGATAATCCAGTGCTTGAAAACTTCCAGTAAGGCTCAAAGATTTTCAACAATCCGTCGCGACGGATATCTGTTTGCGTGATGGCAGCATCGCTTTGCTCCCGGTCGTGATAATAGGTAAAGGCTCTATCAGTTCGCCAGTTACCCAGCACACCCCAACGGTAAGGGTTTATGGAAGTATCATTGATGTTGAACCTGCAGACTTTCACACAAGTATCTTTGGGGATCTTTGCATTGATCCAGATGGTGGGGCCTGTTGCGCCTTTGTTACAAAGGAAATAATTACCATTCTGAAACTTGGCTTCCCTACACCAACCCTGATAGTTTTCATTATTTCCGGCATAACATAAAAAGGCAATTCTGTCATATTTCAACGAACCAAAGGGCGGTTCGTTTTTTAACTGGAACAAAATCCCATTATTTCCATTATTGACAATATCCTGCATCAGCTGTTTGATGCTTACCTGGACTGGAGATTTATAATCAACTTCCACAGCATTTGTATTGGTTCCAACGTAGTTGTCATAATTGTTGCTATTTCCTGGAGCAACAGTCATTCTCTTAAAAAGAGAAGAATGATTGGCAGTCACATCTCGGTAGAACAACTTTTCGTTGTTCCAATCATTATTTCGCCTAACACAACTTCCAAAGACATTTCTATCAACACACTCCTGACTCCATAACGGAACCGGATTCCTCGGCTCTCTGCCATACACCTCAATATATGCGGAAGTAATCGTGCTGTTACCGGGTATATTCAAATCAAACTGAAGAAGGGCTTTTGTATTGTAAACATAGGTATGCCGGTCTGTTTGGGGTTTGATGACTTCTGTACCTGCGATCAATAAATTGGAATTGTTCGAAATAATATCAGAAGAAGAGTTGCCTGCCACATACCTTCTTTTAATCAATCGCACTGTTGGTTTAATCGGAATCAAGGTATCTTTTGTAGTAGTATAACAACTGTCTTCCTGATACAAACTGTTTTCCACGGCCCATAAATCCTTGTAAGTAGCGGCTGACGCATTGAACACTTTGGTAGTACTATCAATAACGATTTTAAATTGGCCAGGGCTAATTTCCCGAACAGGATTAGCCATTGACACAATACTTCCGGCACTGGCATCCAGCATATTTCTTTTACCAGACCTGAGAATACGCATGTAATTCACTCTGCCAGTTAAAGGCCTTCCATTTTCATCAATAAAATAAATACCCTTTGCCCTTTCCTTTCCTTTTGCTGCGTCTAATGCCCAAATCTTTGAGGGCAACGGCAATGTAAATATTGGAGGAACCAACTGAAGGCAATTAAACGGGCTAATGAATTGTTTTACTCCTTTGAGTTGGATCTCATCGCCACTCTCGAAAAATTGCTCTGTCGGAAACTCTTGATTATTTGTGTAATACAGCTTTCCATTGATTAGATTCAAATTGCCAAAAACAGCATCAATATTTTTGTAGGCCATCCCCATACCGTTGTACGCCCAATGCGCCGGGTAACTGAAGTTGTAAACAGGATCATTGAATTCATTGTTGGTCCTCGAAAGGATCACTTCACCTGTTTCTCCATCATACACCAGATTTTTGGTAGATACTACACTACCTTTATCAACTACCACAACACTATCCAGAATACCATAACGCTGTACCACTTTTACTGTAGCAGCCGACCGGAAACGAGTTTCCTCTCGTTGAGCAGGCCTCAAAAAGGAGGGGAACGGGATTACTGGTATAATCCCAAAACCAGGAATAAGGTCAATATTTGGTGAAACATTTTTTGAAGTGGAAAGGGAATATTGCTCCCGCATATCCATCATCACTTCCACATCCTTTCCTATGATACCATTTGGATTGATCAATCCATTAGCAGAATCAACTACCCATACATTATTATTTAAATGCTGTACCGTTGCCTGGTTATTGTCCACCTTATAATAGTTCCTGGTGTAATGTATTGGATGGACAGGATCATTTTCTGCATACACGGACTGGGCCTTTACGCGGCCGTTCATATCATTCAATTCAATTTTGAAACCCTGGCTAACGGTAAGAAAGCTTACTGAATTGATCTTTAGAAAACTGCTCAATTTTGGCCTGTATTTTCTTTTAGCTTCATCATCCAGTAAAGTATGCGTCACAAGGGTAGGAAAATCTTTTGTGGTGAAGTACTCTGTTTCTTCCCAGCCATTTGCAGATTTAACTTTATCATTGATGGTTCTTATCCGAACCTTGCTGTAGCCTACAGAAGCGGAAGAAAAAAAACTTTCACCAATAGGATTTTCACTGAACATATAATTGACAGGTGCCATTGGCGCTATTTTCTCCGCGTAAGCGATGGGTGTCCGGAATGGGTTTTCTTCCCCACCAATCATAGGTTCGTAACTGGCCACCCCACTACTGATCAAACGTATCTGCCCTCCTTCCTTTATAGTTGTGGTATAGGAATATTCTTGTCCATATACAGACTCTTTCATGCCAGCGGGAAAATTAGTCCGTTTGGTCATAGCATTCCAGTTATCAAAAATTTCAATGCGCTTTACACGCAGGCCACCACCATACTTTTTATAAGTTGGTACGTTCAAGCGGATAAATGATTTGGATAACTCAGTTTCCCTGCACCAGCCCTTTTCCCTGGCTTCCGAGCCAAAACCATTAACTGAATTTTGTATTTCTACAAATGAAGAGGCCAGCATTTTAACAGCATCACCTAAATCAACTTTATCGCCCAGTTCGGAAGATGGATAAGCTTTGGATGGCAGGTTCAGGCGCAGGAATTGAATAGCGGCTCTTGCCAATGGACTTTCATTGCCTACCCTTTCCAATTTCAGCCAAAACATGCTGCTGCCGGTCATCAGACCATAATCTTTTACTTTAGCGTACACCGGTACAAATTCATACCCACTACCCCATTTGTCCTTAGGAACTTTGACTGCCAGTTTGAAACCAATGTATTCATTGCCTTCAAGATATCTAGTGAACACATCATTTTTGCTTTCCAAAGGAATTTTCGATTTGATAAAGACAAAATCATAATCATCCACAGGTTTCCCTTTTACCGGATAAAGGCTTGAAACAGGTGTGCCCGTTTCACTTTCACCAAAACCTGCGATTTCAGTAAACACTGTTGCTCTTTTCTCCTGTACATAACTATAATCGTCCGATTCGTATGTAACCTTCATCCGTCCGCCAGAAGGCAGCTGAATTTCATCCAGACTCCAACTTGCTGCATAACGAGCTGTCGTTGCACTATCCTGATACACATATGGATAATCAGCATTGCTTAACCCTCCAGGGTTGAATTGAGGATCCTTATAGTTTCCCCAACGGTCGTAAGCTTTTACATTGTACTTTGGATTGTACAAATCAAGAGGTTTTTTATCTGCACCATCATGGTAATGAAAAACATAAGGGTTTTGCTTTCCTTTTTCATTACCATTGTATGTAAACCATATAGACTGCAAGGTCAGTTTTCCATTGTTGGTATCACCAGCGACTCCTTTGCACAGTTCATAACTGTAGGCAAAATGCACTGTTTTAACAGGCCGTGCATTCTTTCCGTTTTTTAGCAGATCCGACTTCACATAAAGTTCTATCCTATCAAGTTTTCGCAACCCTTTTGTATCATCCAGCCCACCATTTTCACCTTTAACAGAATACACATCTTTACGATCTGACGATGTCTTAAACAAGGCAATCATAGTTTTGGACTCAACAGAATGCCAGTACCACACTTCTTTCTTTCCGAATATATAAGTGCCCTTATCGTCGCGGTTATATGATTTTAGCCCTTCATTATAATTAGCTCTATCACTTTGATAAGGTGTCCGCCATTGGTAAGGATTTGCTTTTCCATATACTTTGGTATAATTGAATTTTACAGCGTCCCCCAAATCATCTTCTGTAATGCCATCACCCTTGATATCCACGTAATCAGGGGAGACAATACCAGTCAGTAAAAAAGAATGAGCATAGGCAGGAATAATCTCTTTTGAAAAGTAACCATCCTTACCTTCCGGATTATTAACATTGTTCTCTGTCCCTGGCGTATATTTTACCAACCCAGCTGCCAAGTTTTGAGGTTCTTCTTCTTTCTTTACTGCAAAAGTTGCATCTACCTGTTCCAGGTTATAAGCAGGAAGTCCATAAACATAGCGTCTCCCATCACCATTGAGAACATCGATTTCAGAAAGGTGATGAGGCTTTCTGTTTTCATCTATCCTTGGCTCAGAAGCAACGATATCCTTACAATCGCCAACAGGTATTGCATTTTCCTGGTATGATTGTATCAGCTTATCTAAGCCAAATTGACTGGCCTCTTCTGCATTTAAATAAGAAATCACCTGGCTCCTTTTGTCCCTTTGCTTTTTAACAATGGGATCCTTGACTTCAATTTCCCGAACAGGATTGAGGCCATTGTATACCAGTAATTTATCAGTTGCGGTTATGCCTTTTTTTGTTCCATCCAGTTTTACCCTTATCAAAGAATCATCACCGATCGATTGATAATATGCAACTGTATTGCTTGTCTTTTCACCCGGATTCCGAAAATAAACAGGCTGGAAGGTGGTGTCTCTACTTTGAAAGCCTATTCTTGAAATCATTCCATTTTGTCCTGTCCATGGAGTATTTTGGGAATAAACAGAGGAGTTAATGATTTCAACACCTGTATGCAATATGCCTCCGCCGCCCAGATCAACTGAGCCTGTTCCACCAGTGCTTTTTGTGCGCATCAGATGATCATGTACATAACCCGCATCACCCCTGTAGGGCCGGAACATTCCACCCGTACCTTCACCACTGATCGAGTAGATATCGTATGTATATTGAGGAATGGCAATGTGCGGTGTAGACTTTTCATTGAACTGAAGCTCCTTTTCACGGTTAAAATCCAGCAGTGCCCTCTTGTTATTTCCTTTATCGGAAAAATATAAATAACCGTAAGCTGGCAATTTCTGCTTTTGATCAACAGGATCGATATATTGTTTGCTTACATAACCAGTAAAGTTCAAACTGGGATGCACCAAATAAACTTCTCCACCACCTTTAAGGGTAAATGAATAATTATAACTGGTGTAGGGCATGGAAATAGATGGGGTGTAAGAAGGAATAGCAAAAGACATCCCCACCAGGTCCCATGAACTGGAATTCTGATAACCATTCCTTTGCTGGCTTTGGGTTGTGTATTTATTAGTTCTATACTCTGCTGACAGTTGCAGTGAAGATATACCTGCTCTTGAGTTGTAATTTGATCCGATAGAAACTCTTCCGGTTTGGTTATTTGATTCCTGATCCAATCTAAACCCAATACTTCCACCGATATTGAGACCACTTTGCGAATTGTTGCTTATGGACAAAGAGCCTGTGAGCGGACCATAAGCATTTTTACCGCTGTTGATACTGGCACCGATACCATAATCCAATCCCCAACCATTGTAATTGTTGTGAAAAATGCCAGTATTTGCATTCAAACCTATCGGTGTGCCTTTTACCTCTGCACCTCCAGCCACGCTTACACCCACAGTCTTATTTTCCTTGATGTTTTGCGTTTTGGTAATGCTGTCCTTTCCATTAAAATCATCTGGTAACCCCCTCATGTTTCTATTGATGGTTCCGGGATTGATATTCCATCCCAGACCTACCCAGCTTGCATCCTGATCCATTGATATTCCACTGCTGAAATGAATGTTGATTGGATAGCCACCCACATCCATTAGAGGTATATTATAGGAAAAATCTCCCGTAAATAAGTCAACCAGATTGTTGGAATTGACACTTTGGAAGCTTTGCATTTCAGGTTGGCCTGGGCCACCAATACTGGTATGGTTTGGCTGTTCTACTGGCTTTTCGAGATGAATAGCAGTCTCATGGTTCCAATCATTTTTTCCATTCAATATTCCCTTCTGCCCGATGTACTTTTTTGTGAGAGCGGGAATGCGGAATGATGCATCTAAAGGAGTTGATGGATATGATTTAAGTCTACAAATTGAGTTTTGTGGTGTCATTGCCGACGCAATGGAAGGCAGCACTAATTCGAAATAAAGCACAAAGAATAATAAGCCAGCGATCTTACGATGCTGCCCGGCAAAGAACTGAATCATAATTTTTCAAAGGGTTTAGATTGATATGATGGCTTAGTTTTGGTTTAGTCGCAATTCTGCAATATGTATTTATTCCTCTGGCTTACGATATTCAAATCGCAAATGCCAAATTTCATTTCGTGAATTTTTTATTTCAAGTAAATAGAGGTGTTTGTCTATGAATTCATAATGATCACGCACGTTGAACTTAACAAGGTTTTGACCTTTTATTAAGGGTATCGAATCGATATCAAAAGAAAAGGGTCGTTGCCTAGTTGACGTCAAATCAAGACATGAGATATGCCATACGCTATCTTCTGAATCATTAAAGTAATCGAACCTGATCTCGCCAAAAAAGAGCGCAAAACCGCCCTCAACATTTTTCTCCAGTTTTGCGTATGGCAAGTTCCTCTGTAAATTATCAACCATTCTTGATTGCTTCATATTGAATTGCCAGGTTTCACTTTGTGCAACCTGAACGCTATTATTTTTTGCAGTGACCCTCCAGGCATATTGCTTGTCAGCTTGCAGGGCTGGAGCTGAAGAGGGATATAATAAGTTGGTTGCAGGAATACTTTGCCGGATGAAAACAGGAAGGTTCTTTTGTATCGCATCCTCTGCTGTTTGACTGGCAAATATTTCAACTAGCTGTAAATCATATGTAAGGTTGGTAAAAAGACTTACCGGCGCGGGTGGCAGCCAGCTCAATTGGGGGCAGCTTACTTCAATTGCTGCCTGATCATATGGATATATCAATTGAGGAGGGCTTATCGGTTCAACCGTTATTTCCTGGCATTCTTCAGCAATATTCTCAACATCCTCCGGAAGGTGCCTTAAAAACCTGTAACAAACCTCAAAGTTGCCAACTGGCAACAAACCACTTGGTGTTTGATCAATATTATATGCAGCACTCAGGATATTATATTGAATAGGCGCAAATGATGAAGCATTCAATTGCTTAGTTCCGGACGGTAGCGTCAAAGGCTCGGTCACTGCACTTAGAACGGGTCTGCCAGCTGAGACATCTGACATGATCACTTCAATATGAAAAGTAAGGTTGGTATTATTAATGTTGGAGACTGCCATGTTCCACAATTGACTTTTTTGGACCATTCCTACTGGTGCTGTCTGCAGGTTGATCAATAATTGTGCTTCACAACAAAGACTAACAAGCAACGAACTTAAGATCATTAATTTCTTCATTGTTTCATTTTATTATTTGAAATACCTTGTGAATCCGATGCTATAAAACTCATTTTTTCTCAAGGTTTGATTCCATGCCGGCAAATAGCCTTTTTCCAGCAATAAATTAAGAGCTCCGACTTTAGGAATATCTATTTGAGTATTAGCATAAAATCCAATCTTTGTAAAATTTCGGTTTAAATTATTAACCTTAACTCCGAATCCTAATGCATCCTGCTTCCTTACTTTGGTAGCAACTCCGGCATCGACAACATTCAATGTATTGATCCCATTAGCAGTACGAGCTATACTTAAATTAGCAGTATGAGATGCGAACAGAAAACTTTGATTGAAGTAATAATTTGTTGAATTAAAGTATACAAACCCACTATCTTGAACATCGTTGTAAAATCGGTTGAACATCAATATGGAAGAACCCTTAGCTGCTCCTAATTGATACTGGTGTTTCACAGTCATATTGAAGATCTGATATCTATTTTCTACAACCAGACTGTCCACTACCGCATATTGAGAAGACGGTAAATAACCAACAGAGATTCCAGGCCAACGACGTTTTTGAAAACTTAATACGACACTTTTGAAAACAGTATTAGCGCTATATTTTTGTTGTATATATGGATTGCAGAAATCATTTTTTCTTATAGAAGCCTGCAAGTGAACGTTCTTTCGATATAGATACTGGTCAAGCCCTATATTCCAGCTAATTGATGCTGCGTTAGAATGATAGTATGTGAACGCCTGGTAATTGATTCCACGCTGCTCATAATTTGCGTACACTTTTGAACGGGTTTTTGGGAAATTAGACTGCAACTGAATTGAATAAGCTCTGTCTTTCTTATCTTTCAAATCGAAAGCTCCCCTTTCTTTTTGAGCTGTAGAAGCTGTCATTTCAGGCACAGCTGACTGCGCCACTTCGAATCTAAAAAGGTGATTTCTTCCAACGATCTTTTGAAGTTCTGCACTGAATCCATATATACCTACTGCCCTGGAATTATTAGGTGAAGGCAGCTGTTTCTTTCCTTTAAGCATTGTAAGTATGATATGAGTGCCTTTGATCTCTCCATAACCTAGCCTTGCAGAGATTAATGATTGAGGAACACGTTTCGCTTTATTATAAACAAAGTCTCTTACTCTTAAATCAATAGCACCAGCTACAACCGCCGCATATAATTGATGATAATTATATTCATAATGTACACCACGGACATTTGTATTCCTTAATGTAAGATTACTGAAATTGGGTAATGTTCTGCCAATAGCTAAAGATTGAACTCCTCTTGATGCATTAGCAATCTGCTTGATAAAACTTTTTGATATGCCATGCTTTTGAGCAATCCTGTCAATTTCTTCCTGAGCTCGTAAATCATTAAGATCTCCATTCAGCAACAGTTGTAGATTTCTTACCTCTTTTTGATTATTTATGTATACCTGAAATAAAGAGTCATATAACTTTTTATAATGATCATTTTCTTCTTCAACTCTATTATAATTAATAACAAAAGCCTTAGCCTTATTCAATGCAGAATCTGTCTTATCATTTATAGCACAAAAAGTACTAGCATTGATCATCAACTCCTTAGACTCAACAAGCTCCCTTATAACTGATGAATCATTTAGCCAGTGCGTATATTTTGAGAGTCTATATTCGGTCACATTAAGGGCAGGTTTGATGTAAGGATTCTTCAATTGTTCTAACAACTGCTTATAGTATCTACGCACATTATCAGCACGCAAACGCTGAAATTCAGATTCATTATACTCTATTCGAAAGTCCCGATAATCTCTGAAGAGTGAAGAATTGCTCTCTCTCTGAAAATAAGTGAGCCGGAAAGGAATTTTTTGCGCTACTGTTACATTTACCTCAATGTTGAGCATGTGTTGAGAGATATCACGCTCGATAAATGGCGTGTCAACTCCTGAACGATAGTTCCAACTATAATTTATGCTTCCTCCGTTAAACTGCAGGGTTGATTTTGAAAATTGATTAGAAAAATGACTTGCTATTTTATATTGATTACTGTAATAATGAGACGTATCCTTTGCTAATAGGGGAAAACTATTTACCCTTTTCATGAATACAGAATCATAAGTTGCAAACTGTCCTTTAAATAGTTGAAGATGGTAAATAGAGTCTAATAAGTGCAGGCAAAAAACCGAATCAGAACTATTCTTACCAAAAGCTGGAATATACTGCGCTTTTATTGGCAATGAAAAGTATAAAAGTAGAAACAATAACAAAAACAGACATGGCCGTCTGATTGTTTTCATAGTTCAGGAATTAGTTTCGGTTGTGCTATTACGTTAGCAAAATAACACATCTTAGCATATACTGCCAAGTAAATTATTTTTTTTCTTGTTTTTTTTAAATACTGCTAGCTTGCTACAAAGACAGATACATCCTTTTTATTCATACATTATCTTTAATTCAACACGTCTGTTTTTAGCTTGACCTTCTTTGGATGAATTATCAACTAGTGGTTGGATTTCTCCATAACCAATTGCTTGAAGTCTGAATTGCTGAATGCCTTTTCCTTTCAAATACAGTAGTACTTCTTTTGCTCTAAGCTCACTTAAGATCTTGTTCATTTCTTTGCTACCCTTATCATCAGTATGTCCTTCAATTTTTATTTTAATCACAGGGTTGCTGAGCAATAAACCAGCCACTTCATCAAGAACTGAAAATGATTTAGGAGAAAGTTTGTAACGGCCAGTTTGAAATGTAATTCTTTTAGCCGCAGTTTCTAACTGCTCTACTATTTTTCTTGGTGCGAACGGACATCCAAAGTTTTCCTTACTTCCAGATAGATTAATACAACTGTCTTCATTATTACTGATACCATCCAGATCATTATCAGGAAAAGGACATCCCTTGTGAGCAACCGAACCTGGCAATTCAGGGCACAGATCCTGTTCATCATTGAGTCCATCATTATCTGTATCAGGTATCGGACAACCACTGTATTTTACAAGGCCAAATTTTTTTGGACATTTATCTTTACTATCGATTATCCCGTCTCCGTCTGTATCCGGGCATCCCGATAAAAGTAATGTGCCCGCTTCACTGGGACAAGCATCCTGATCATCAGGAATGCCGTCCTGGTCCTTATCAACAGGTACATTCTTCATTGAAACTACATTTCTGGATTCGTTTAACTTCTTTTTTTTACCAACAGCACCTGCAATTCCTAAACTATAATAAAATCCAGAGTTAAAGCTTTGATTCAATGTATGATGATATTGTGCTGTCAGCAATAAGAACATGCCTTTGTAGTTAAGTTGCATTCCCGTGCCAAAAGGCAAATAGACCTGATATTCATTGTTATATAATGCTGTTCCTGAACCAAATGAAACATAGGGCTGTATCCATTTGTTTTCAGGAAGTATTCTTGCTCTTAAACAAATATCATTTGTTAATAAGAAGAGTTGATTTTTCTGTAAGTTGGAACGTTTAAAACTACTATCGGGAAAAGAACCGTTTAGCTGAATTTGCAAATCCAGACTTTTAATTATACCACTAATAAAGCTAATGCCTATACCTGGATTAAATTGTTTAAAATGGTAGGCTTTCTGACTAATCTTGAAGTTGTTGATAAAACAATGTATATCTAATATTGAAGCCTGTTTATAAGAACCTTTTTGACAGAAAACAGTAAAAGTCAGACAATTCAGCAGAGAAAAATAAATAACTTTTTTCATTGTTGAATACGGAAAAATATTTGTTTGTGTATGCTGAAGATAAAACTTATACTGTGATCAAATGCTTACACTTGATATTTATTGGCAACTTACACTTAATATGGATACCTTATTGTTTTTATCCAAAGATGTTCTGCATTTATAAATATAGATGAATGGTAATCATATTAAAATACCCATTGCTCCTTTAATCAATTTTGTAGATTGATTAAAAAGGAACAGGATCGCTGCTGATCAAGCGCAGTAACGATAACACAATCGTCCAAACCACTGATGTAGCTTCTTCAAGTGTTTTGGTATCAGATTCAACTGCAACCATCCCATACGCAAACCTGGCAAACGCAACAGCTTACTATGTAGAAGTAGGTGCAGGCGCTTTCCGTGATGCTGCCGGCAACAACTTTGCAGGCAGCAGTGGTACCACCAGCTAAAACTTTACCGCCCTTACACAAGGAGGAGGCTCCACAAGCGATACCCTCAAGGTCATGAACTGGAATGTAGAGTGGTTTGGCAGCACCCAGAATGGACCAGAGGATGACAACCTGCAGGAAACCAATGTGAAAACGGTAATGCAAAATGTGAACGCGGATGTATATGCGCTTTCAGAGATCGTGAACATTACCCGCCTCCAGAATATTGTGAACGCCATGCCTGGGTATGCTCTTGTTGTTTCAAACTTCTACTCCCTGGCGCCCAATACCTCTGATCCGGATTATGCCAATGGTCAAAAGCTGGCTTTTGTGTACCGTACTTCCGGGGTAAACAAAATACGCACCTATAGTGGTGTTGTGGTAAAAGAGTCATTATCACATAGCCCTTAACCAATCCATATATACTCAACCCCGTTCCTAAGTGAGCGGGGTTTTTGTTATCAACTTCTTGCACTTACTCCCCATCTCACTTCGACACTGTGAAGTTCCGATGATTGAACCTGGTTATTATATTTAGCTAAAACTCGTGTTTTTTATATAGTTCTGGCGACTTATATAGTTGGTAATTGAAGATACGCCACGGCAAAGTCCTTCTGCTCCTTTAGAACCGTACGATAAATCAACAGAAGTGTTGTAAATAATCAATTGTTTATACCAGCCATTAATATTTAATTTTAAAGCAACAATAAAAGGCAATGGGAAAATCACTTACCACTGTGCTTACGCTGGTTAGTGGCATTAGCTGGACGCTGGTGTACCTGCTGATCATTTATCGTTCCTACCGGGATAAAACCTATGGTATGCCTTTTTGGGCACTGGCTTTTAACTTTAGTTGGGAATTGATCTTTTCCTTTGTGCTGGCTACTCCTCCCATAGGGCTGCAAGAAACGATTAACCGGGTCTGGTTGGTCTTTGATGTGTTTATCCTGGTTACTTACTTTATGTATGGCAAAAAAGAATGGCCGTCCTATCTTTCCCCAAAACTATTTTATCCCTATTCACTCCTGGTACTCCTGACCGGCTATTTTTTTGTTTACCTGATCTCAGTGGAACTGGATCATTCACAAGGCATGTATGCAGCCTTTATCCAGAACCTAATGATGTCCTGGCTGTTTATAGCCATGCTCAACCGCAGAAAAAGTTTAGAAGGCCAGTCCGTGGGAATAGCTCTTTTAAAAATGATTGGCACGCTGGCCCCCACTATAATTTATGGGCTCAAATCCAACTTTGTTTTATTCCTGGGGATAGGCTGTTTTGTTGCCGACCTGGTTTATTTGATCCTGCTCATGAGGATACGCCACTTGAAAAATCATTCCTATTAACCAGATCCTCAATGTCTTCCGGGCGCTCATGTAAACGCCCTCCCCTGGCAACAGTAGAAGTTCCGGTACCGGGCCTTTCGAATGAATGATCATTCATTTATATTTGTCATCTTTTTCTTGAGCTGAAGAGACAAACATAAACAGAGAACCATTCGATAAACATTTTTATGACTGCAACCCATCAAACACCAATTAAAAAATTTTCAGCCTACCAGGCACTGGTCATTATACTGCTCGCCCTTACCCAGTTTACTGTAGTGCTCGATTTTATGGTCATGTCGCCATTGGGTGATATGTTGATGAAATCTATGAGCCTAAAGCCTTCACAGTTTGCAACTGCAGTATCCAGCTATGCTTTCAGTGCCGGGATTGCGGGTTTTCTTACCGCAGGTTTCGCCGATAAATTCGACCGCAAAAAATTACTACTTTTCTTTTATGTAGGATTTATTCTGGGCACCTTGTTGTGTGGTATCACAACATCTTATACAATGCTGGTTGCTGCACGCATCATTACAGGTTTGTTTGGCGGTGTGATTGGTTCTATATCTATGGCAATCGTGGCAGACTTGTTTCCTCTGGAACAACGGGGACGCGTCATGGGCTTTCTGCAATTGGGCTTTGGAGCAAGCCAGGTATTGGGCATTCCCATCAGCTTGTACCTGGCCAATTACTGGCACTGGCAGGCTCCTTTCCTCATGATCGTTGGTTTGGCAAGCCTTATCTGGTTAGCCATTTTAATCAGAATGCAACCCATCACCAAACACCTCGAACTGCAAACGGATCGCAATGCTTTAGCGCATTTGCTGCACACCGTTTCCATACGTAATTACCGTATTGGTTTTTTGGCAACAGCCATGCTATCGCTTGGTGGTTTCATGATGATGCCTTGGGGCAGCGCGTTCGCCATCAATAATCTTCACGTGACACCAGAACAATTACCGCTATTGTTTATGGTAGCAGGCATCAGCACATTGATCATCATGCCGGTAATAGGAAAGTTAAGCGACAAAAAAGACAAGTTCACCATTTTTGCCCTCGCCTCTGTCTGGATGATGATCATGGTTATCATTTACACCAATCTTTCTGTAGTGCCATTCTGGTTTGTGATCATGATGAATATATTTTTTATGATGGGGATCATGAGCCGCATGGTGCCTTCTATGGCATTGGTATCTGCCTTACCCAAATTGCAGGATCGCGGCGCCTTCATGAGTGTAAATTCATCGTTGCAGCAAATAGCAGGAGGTTTCGCTGCAGTCGTTGGCGGCATGATCGTAAAACAAAAAACCAGCTTCAGTCCGCTCGAACACTATAACACCTTAGGCTATATAATTGTGGCATTAACACTGATCTGCATTTATATGGTGTATCGTGTAAGCCGTATGATAAAAGGGCAGCAAAAAGAAAAAGCTGGTGCAGTTGAACAGGCAGTGCCGGTAATTGAATAGGCAAGTCCTGCCGGTTGCTCACTCAGAAGCTAACCCGCTTTCGTCTCATGAAAAAATACATCATGCCGCCCAAAGGCGCGATGATGATGACGACCAGGAGCCAGAGTACCCGGCTTTCGGTTCCTTTCAATTGGGGATCTCGTATCACACTATACAGGCTCCACACCCAGTGAACGGCGCCAAGTATGGGGACAACTGCCAGCACGTAGTAACCCGCCCGGAACGAATTTGCTTTCAGGCCTACACCTACAATGAGCAGAAAGTAGCTAAGAATGCCTAAAATAAAAGCTGGATGCGAGGTATTGTTCTTCATTGACAGAGTGAACGTGAAAGTAAATGCTACAAAACACAGACCAATCCCACACAGAGTAGGATACTATAGTTTCCTCAACCTGCCGTACTCCACCACTACATACAGCCCCTGTCCGTCTGCAACGCGACAGTAACTTCCTTCGTCATAAACCAGGAGCACAACTTTAGTCCCGCTCTTCAATGCTCCGACCGGTGTTCCGCTGGCTCCCGGTTCACTGTAGTAAAAAGGTGAATCCTCAACCACTTCATGTGTAAACTGGTTAGGCGGGGGAATGATAAGGTTGTGCTCCGGGATCATCGCCTTCGCACTCAGTATTTCGGCCTTAGGCCTTATAAATTTTCCTTTCATCGCTCCTCCTACATTATATACAAGTTGCTCCTCATCTCATTATACAAGGCTATCGTCAGGTAGAATTAAAGGAATATTGGGAAGCATTATACCTTTATCCAGAGCTCCATTGGCAACCAACATCATTCCCGATTCAGCAAGCGCCATAAGGTTCGGCAGGCCGTATGCTTCGGCCGCATTCATGTCTACCACATAACCTATATCCTCTAGACTGCCAACAGTCATGCGGCTCAATGGATTACCGGCCGCACCTACAAAACCAGTCATCAATTCGTTACGAAAAACGGTTTCCCGCCAATGAGAATCCGCAGTACCTGGTCCACCCGTATTTTCCACCGGCACCGCTTTAGGCCTGCTCCCACGCAACACACCAAACTCGCGCATGGCATTCGGTCCAATGAATGTCGGGTTGGAGGTACCGGCTCTCTTTAAGAGTGATTTAAATCCCCAGACAGTACCAACGCCCAGCACATGGCCCATTTCATGTGTAATCACATCTTTGAGCGTTCCATCCCGCTCCATTTGCTGCAAATCAGCCGAATCAAATGCCATCTTACCCTTAGCAGGAAGGAAGGCCGAAGCACCGGCTGATGCAGGGCGTAACCTGGTAGGACCAGCTTGCCCAAGAATACGGCCTGGGCCATCGATATTGATACCCTGCGCTAAAATCAGGATATCATCAATCACTTCGCCGTCTATCTGGACACTGGGCAAGTCTCCAACAATCACCTTACTCCACCTGTCCGCTGCAGATTTGAAGGCTTGTTTCTGCGCCCTTGTGAGGCCACCTAAAAATCGGACCTCGATCGTAAAAGGGGAAGTGGTGTTCGCTATTGCGGAGGCAACTTGAGCATTTGCCCTGGCCATGTACACTTCAACGTTAGAACTGCTGCTCTCGCTTCTCCTGGCGGATGATTTACTTTTTGCTCTTTTTGCTTTTGCCATAGGTTAGTTTTTTGATGATAACGTTTACAAAACAGAGACAACAATAAGGCATAGGACTGCTCACTACTACTCACCACTAAGTATTCGGAAGGAAGGATTAATTAGTATAGCTAATATACTAAATATCCATTAGAAAATAATCACATATTTTTCCCCTCACTTCGACGCTGTAAAGTTTTGATCATCAGCCGAAGGACCATAAATAGAAGGTACAGCAATGTCGTTCAAACGCATATACACCGTCAGCTGTCCACGGTGATGCACCCAGTGATTGATGGTAATACCAATATCTATGATCTTCTTTGAAGTGTACAACAGCTTCCCATTGGCCTTTAAGGAAAACGACTCCTCCAGTGCTTCATCTGTAGCTGCTTCCAATGCCTTCCTTGCTGCTGCCATGTTATCTTCAAAATGATCCACCAGCTCTTGATTGGTTTTAGGTTGAAAATGATGGAAGGTTACAAAATCAATCTCCCCATCGGTCACCATGTATTTGATCCATAAAGGGATTTCAGCCACCAGCAAGGACAGGTAACCCATCGTCATCGATTTAGGGTGCGGCTTGTAGTCAAATAAAGATTCAGGAATTCTCTGCAGGCAGGCGCGGGTGGCCCTGTATTCCATGTTCAGTTCTTGTAGATAGTCTTGTGACTTTGTGTTGCCCATGGTCAAAGATTTATTGAAGTTAAGAAACCTGCAAAATATCTGTACCAGCGTGCAGCATGAATGGAGGAAAGCTATTACTTGATGCTTGGGAACGATTCTTGTTTCTAGCCTAGCAATTATATAAATAACAACGATATAGCGCTTCTTTTATGCCTCCAAAATCAAAATACAATACTACCCAATTAAAAAAGCTACCCAAAACCCCAACCGGGGTCAAAGGTTTGGATGAGATTACCAGGGGTGGACTGCCCAAAGGAAGGCCGACCCTTGTGTGTGGGGCCGCAGGCTGTGGCAAAACGCTCATGGCAACCGAATTCATTGTAAGGGGTGCTTTGGAATTTGGCGAACCAGGGGTGTTCATGACTTTCGAAGAACAGGCAGAAGAACTCGAAATGAATGTAGCCTCGCTGGGTATTAATTTGCCCAAACTCCAAAAAGAAGGGCTTGTTAAAATTGATCATGTCCATATCGACAAAAGTGAGATCGAGGAAACAGGAGAATACGACCTCGATGGTTTATTTATCCGCCTGGGTTATGCCATTGACAGCATCGGTGCCAAACGGGTGGTGCTGGACACCCTCGAAAATCTCTTTGCAGGATTAAACAACCAGGCCATTCTTCGTACCGAATTACGCAGGCTATTCAGCTGGCTCAAAGAAAAAGGTGTCACCTCGCTCATTACGGGCGAAAAAGGTGAAGGTACATTGACACGACAGGGATTAGAGGAATACGTGTCCGACTGTGTGATCCTGCTGGAGCACCGGGTGGTCAACCAGATCTCAACAAGGCTGATGCGGATTGTCAAATACCGTGGCTCTATTCATGGCACCAACGAATACCCTTTCCTGATTGATGAAGATGGCATTTCTGTGCTTCCTATTACCTCCCTGATGTTAAACAGTGATGTATCCTCGCAAAGGATTTCCTCTGGCCTTCCTGCACTGGATAAAATGCTGGGCGGTAAAGGATTCTTCCGCGGCAGTTCTATCCTTATTTCAGGAACGGCAGGAACCGGTAAAACAAGCCTGGCCGCTTATTTTGCGAATGAAACCTGTAAAAGAAAAGAACGCTGCCTCTATTTTGCTTTCGAAGAATCGCCACAGCAGATCATACGAAACATGAAGTCCATTGGCATTGACTTGAAAGCGCATATCGATAAAGGTTTGCTCGAAATGCATGCTGCCCGGCCTACCCTGAATGGCTTGGAAATGCATTTGGTATCCATTCATAAACATGTAAAAAGATTCAAGCCCAAAACGGTCATCCTCGACCCCATTACCAATTTAATTACCGTGGGCTCAGTAAGCGAAGTAAAGGCCATGCTGATCAGGCTGATCGACTTCCTGCAAACAGAACAGATCACCGTACTATTTACCGCGCTCTCGCTGAATACAATTGTCACAGAGCAAACTGATGAAGGCGTATCTTCTTTGGTGGATGCCTGGCTGTTGGTGCGTGACATTGAATCTAATGGAGAAAGAAACCGCGGCATGTACATCATGAAATCACGTGGCATGAAACATTCCAACCAGGTACGGGAATTTGTAATTACAGATGAAGGATTGGACCTGGTGGATGTATACCTCGGAACGGATGGCGTATTGACCGGCTCGGCAAGAGAAGCGCAGCAATTGCTTGAAGCTACAGGACAGGTATTGCGTAAACACGCCTTAAGCAGGAAGGACCTGGAAATAGAGCGAAAAAGAAAAGTGCTGGAAGCGAAAATCGCCTCTCTGCAGGAGGAGTTTGAGTCCGTTCAGGATGAACTGAATAAATCGTACGTGGAAGAAGAACTGACAAAAGAGATCATGGCAAAGAACCGGCGGAAGATGATGCAAAGCAGGCAAACCAAAAACACAGGCAATGGCAGCAAGAAGTAAGACAACAGCAAAAAAAGAATACAAGTGGGAGCTACGGCTATACATAGCAGGCAACACGCCCAAATCAGTTACAGCATTGAACAACCTGAAGAGGTATTGTGAAGAGCACCTGAAAGATCTTTACCAGATCGAAGTCATCGACCTGCTCATCCATCCCCAACTGGCTGCAGGAGACCAGATACTGGCCGTTCCGACGCTGGTTCGAAAGGTGCCCGTCCCTATACGGAAAATAATAGGAGACCTTTCTAATGAAGAAAAAGTACTGGTGGGATTAAACATTCGCCCTTTAAAAAACTGAAATGCAACAAAAAGAAGAACATTTAGATGAAAAAGAGCTTCCGCAAAAGAGCACAAAAGAATATGTTCTTCGGCTGTTTATTACGGGTGCAACACCTAATTCCGTACGGGCGCTGACCAATCTCAAAAAACTTTGTGAAGTTTATCTCAAAGGAAAATACAGCCTGGAAATTATCGATGTATACCAGCAAGCAGATATAGCAGAACGGGAGCAATTGATCGCTTTACCACTTTTAATCAAAAAACTACCCTTGCCCGAAAAAAGAATGATCGGCGATCTCTCGGATACCGATAAAGTTCTAAAAGGTCTTGGGCTCAAACAGTAATTGTGAAGAATGAACCAATAGATAAAACGAATAAAAACTTACTGAAGGAGCTGGAAGAGCTTCGGTTTCAACTGAATGAGGCAAATGAAACCATTGAAGCGATCCGGACCGGCCAGATCGATGCCCTTGTGGTGCAGGGAGAAGAGGGCCATCAGTTGTATACTTTGAAAACTGCAGATCATGCCTACCGGATGTTCATTGAAAAAATGGCTGAAGGTGCCGTCACCATCAGTACGCAGGGCCTGGTCCTTTATTGCAATACGCAATTCGCCAATATGGTCCAACATTCAATTTCAGAAATTATAGGAACACCCTTTGAAAGTTTTATAGCTGCTGAGAACCGGGCCGAGTATGAGGTACTTTTTGAAAAATGCTGGAAAAATGATTGCAAAGGTGAAGTATGGCTGCTGGCCGGCGAGCACAAAACTCCTGTACAATTATCATTAGCCACGCTCGAGCTGTTGGAAGGTGTATCATTAAGCATCATTCTTACAGATCTGACGACCCAGAAAAGAACGCAGCAGCAATTACTCGAAAGCAATATTCAACTGGAAGAGATCAACCGTGCATTGGAAACAAGTAATCACGACCTGCAACAGTTTGCCTCTATTGCATCCCACGACCTCCAGGAGCCGTTACGTAAGATCCAGATGTTTACCAGTATCATGCAAGATAAATCGGATAGGTTGCCCCATGACGCAAAAAAGCATCTTCAGAAAATCAATGACGCCGCGGCACGTATGAAAACGCTGATTATAGATGTGCTAACCTATTCAAAACTTTCGGCCAACAACTTGCAGTTGGAATGTACAAATATCAATGAGATCATCAATGAATTAAAAGAAGACTTCGAATTGATCATCGAAGAAAAAAATGCGCAAATTAACGTAGCAGAATTGCCCTACCTCAAAGTAAACAAAGGTCAGATCAGGCAGGTTTTTCAAAACATCATCAGCAATGCCTTAAAGTTTGCCAAAGCTGGCGTCCCTCCTGTCATAGAGATCACTTCCAGGCGAATAGCTGAAAAGTGTTTTGAAAGTCCCGGACAGCAGGACGGCCCTTTCTGTTTGCTCAGCATCCGGGATAACGGGATCGGGTTTAATGACAAGTACGTGCATCGTATATTCTCCCTTTTTGAACGGCTGAACACAAAAGATAATTATGAGGGAACAGGCATTGGATTAGCGATAGCAAAAAAAATTGTGGAAAAACACAATGGAATGATCACAGCTTTAAGCAAAGAAGGTCGAGGTACCGAATTTCAAATTATCCTGCCCATGAATTAAACACGTATCTTGCCTAAAGTTATGTTGAAAACAAGAATTTTATTAGCAGAAGATGATCTGGACGATCAGGAATTCTTTAGCGACTTTATGCAAGACCGGGATGATGTTATTTTAATGCCCATAGTTGAAAACGGCGAGTCGGTGATTCAACTATTGGATAGTATTGTAAACACCGATGAACTGCCACACATAATCGTCCTCGATCAGAATATGCCAAAAATGAATGGTCTTCAAACCCTGCAACACCTGAAAAATAGTGAGCGGTATGCACGTATACCCGTATGTATTTATTCTACTTATACGGATGAGACACTCATTAAAAATGGTTCTGCCCTTGGTGCCTGCGTCGTATTGTCAAAACCCTTCTCAAAAGAGGGATACGATCAAATGATAGATACCTTATGTAAGGCCTGTGGCTCCTCAAAAATGACTACCACCAAACACAATCGCTGATCATTTCATAAATTACTTATGTTCTGGTATGAAGAAGAAGTAAGCAAGTCCTGACAGCTTGAATGAGCTCAAGTTTGCGCACTCAGCTGCCAGGACAGGCATAAGTAATCAACGGATCGTCTTCATCGCAGTAGGACAGTTTAGACATCGACTACATCATACTTACTGGTAAAGCGGTTGCCCACGCCATAATAATTCATCTTCTTTTTTGGCACTCCAGATGTTAAAATAAGTAAGTGAGCCTTCTTTCCTCGGTGCTGGAGTACCCATCTCCCTCCGTCCCAACCTGGTGCCATCCGTAATTTGCATGCTCGGAGCACTGCTGGCATCACTGTCATTGACCGTTGCGGCATGATTGCTCCAGTTGTTATCATCAGCCACGTGCAAACGATAGAACAATTGGTTGGCCTGCTTCAATTGATCCCAGGCAGCACTCGGTAAGGTGAATGGAGTCTGCGTCAGCATAGCATCCTGCCAGGAGGCATAGAAGTTACCGTCATTGCGTTCGCTGCCATGTCCGTCAAAATCAAACAAGTCGGCCCGTATGGCCACCTCTACGGCATACATCGCCCTTCCTCCCATACCGATTTGGAAAGTGGGGGCTGGATCCTCCCTGCTGATGCTGGATGGGCCGGTGATAAACAACTGGCCGGTATTGGGCTGCTCACCGCCGCCTCCACCACCTCCGGTAATTTGCATGCTCGGAGCACTGCTGGCATCACTGTCATTGACCGTTGCGGCATGATTGCTCCAGTTGTTATCATCAGCCACGTGCAAACGATAGAACAATTGGTTGGCCTGCTTCAATTGATCCCAGGCAGCACTCGGTAAGGTGAATGGAGTCTGCGTCAACATGGCTTCCTGCCAGGAGGCATAGAAGTTACCGTCATTGCGTTCGCTGCCATGTCCATCAAAGTCAAACAGGTCAGAGCGTGTGGCTACTTCCACAGCGTACATCGCCCTTCCACCCATGCCGATTTGGAACGTTGGGGCGGCATCCTGCCTGCTGATACTACTAGGTCCGGTGATAAAGAGTTGACCTGTGGGTTGCCCACCACCGCCGCCTCCACCACTGGTTCCCCTAGCCTTTTCGACAGCCTTGAGGGCATTCACACGACCATAGCCATAGAGGTTACTGTGACCATTACTGTCGTAATTGCCATTGGCCTGGTCAATTTTATCGGTTGTATCCCGCAGGATCTCCCGTACCTGCTGAACCGTCAGTTCTGGTTTTACAGAAAGGATTAGCCCTGTAATACCTGCCACCAGTGGTGTGGCTGAAGAGGTACCACCAAAATCATCGGTATAATCGTTATCACCTGCCGGGTGGGATACGCCCGTATCCGGGTCAGGATTATAGCCGTTATTGCCACGCCTGTCTACTGTAAAGATCCGGCGCTCACTCCTGTCTCCACTCGAAGGCGCACAGATAAAGACCTCAGGCCCAAAATCACTGTACCACGCACGGCGCTCGTTGTTGGTAGAGGCTCCTACGGCAAACACTTCAGGATTGGCAGCATAACCATCATTGCTCACAGATTCATTACCATTACCTGCAGCCCAGAACACAGGAATACCCTTTCCGCCCCTTCCCTTGGTCACACAATAGTGAATGGCAGCCCGCACGTTATCAGGCAACGGATCTACAGCCCCCGTACCATCGGCAGGCCCCCAACTACAACTGATCACATCTGCACCCTGGTCGGCCACCCACTGGAACATTTCGGCTTCTTCTACTGTACCCAGGAAGTCAGGCGTGTGTATGGCAATGAGAGAACAGTCAGGTGCAGCACCGGAAGCCTTGACACCTTTGGCCACCGCCACACCGGCACAGGCAGTACCATGATTTTCACTGCTCAAATTGGGATTGCCATCCGAATCACCGGTAGCAAAGTCAAACTGGACAACCACCTTTCCATCAAATTCAGGGTGCCCGGTATCAACGCCATCATCCAGGATGGCCACCTTGATCGTGTTACTGCCCTTGGTGATATTCCAGGCATCCGTCACTTTTGCAGTTTGCAGGTGCCACTGCTGCGATAAAAATTCTGTACGCGGCTGCACTTCCCGCACAGCCAGGGGCGTGACAATTTTCTTGACCTTGCTCTTTTCTTTTTCGAGGATGCCTTGCCGTAAGTGGTGGCGCTGTACAAAATTAGGATGGGCAAATACCGCCATACCTGATTCATAATAAAGATTCGCAAGCACTACCGGCCCGTTATCGCCTTCAGCTTCCGGTGCCCGCAACACGTAACCATTAGGAGCATAATCCAGCTCTTTCACGATTTCCACCCTGTAGCGGCTGTTTAATTCATCGATCTCCCTGCGACTGATGTTCTCCTTGAATTGAACGGCAAACTCCCTGGTAATGAACATCAGGTCGTCAAGGTTGCGTACAGGAACATCCTTGTTACGCCGGAAGGCAATGGCGGCATATTCAACAGGGGATTCTGACTTCAGGTTCCTGACGGCAGCAGTCAAAGTCCGCTCCCCATTGCCATAAGCTGGTAAACTGGCACCTAGCCGGCTATGGTCTGCACGGTATACCTGTAAAGCGTAGTAAGGAATAAATCCAATATTCTCAGAAACTTCATGCAACAACCGGGAAGCTTCTTGTGATAAGGAGCCATCTCGCGAATCCCGGCCAACTTTATAGCGCACCGCAAAAACAGAAGGATCCTTCACCAGGGGGATCCTCTGGCCATTGGTGTAGTAATAGGAATTTTTGTCTTCCTGGTTGCCAGAAGTTCTGTTGGTAGTGTTTGCAGGAGGCGCAATTACATTTTTCATGATACACTTTTTAAAGGTTTAGTATCTCTTTCGTTAAACTCACAGGCCCGGATTGATCCAATTCCCAAAGGAACCAGTCAGAGGTTTCGGCCGCCCGGTCACTGAATAGCTTCGTGACACGGACTTCCAGTGTGTGCCGCTCCAGGTAGGTAGTAAGCGGCAGTATGATCTCGATATCAAATATTCTTGCTTGTTCTGTGAGCTGTCCGGTATAGGTGCCTTCTACACCCTGAACCCTTGCTTCTACATCCAAGCGCAGAAGCTGGTGATTGGAAAAGTTGAGCAGGTTGATAAAAACAACATTCCTGTAGATCTCTTCCACAAAGCTGCGGACTTCCTCGATCGCCACCGGGTCACCAGGGGGCAGGCTGTAAACCGGCAACAGGCCGGTGCTTCCGGTACTCACCTGGTAGGTCCCGCCGGCTGCTATGGAAGCTTCCACAGGTACCCGTTCAGCTACCGCAGATCCGGCATAGCGCACAAGGTCACTGACCTCAATGGCACGGTCGATGCAATTGGTAATTTTTACCTGCCCATCGGCAGCTTGCGTGTCCAGGGGACCATTTTCCCAGGGCCCCAGGATCCTGTCCAACTTCAACAGCAAATTGGAATGAAATACACTCTCATCTGCCAGGGTAAAAGAAACACTCCCGGAAAGACCAGGCGTCTCCAGCACTTTCTTCATCAGCTGCCAGGAGGCAAGGTCCATCCCGAAATAGGTACTGATAAAAGGTCCCTCGGTGTCCAGCACGCTGGCCTGGCTGTTGGCAGCCATACCGGGATCCAATGCCCAGTTGAAGGTGACCGATTCTGCCGCCAGGTCAGTGAGGTAATGTAAGCTGGGTGCAGAGTCAAAGGCTTTTAATCGTTCCAGCAACGCTGCCCGCTTAAATTCAGGGAAGTCAGGCTGCAGGGTGGCCCGTAATTCCACACGGTTATTGGCCGGTGTGTCAACATCAAGCAGGGCGTTCAGGAAAATTAATGGCCTGTATGCATCCTCCTGCCCTTTTTCCCGCCGGCTGATACAGAACTGGTCTGGTACTACCAGGAACTGCCCTGGTTGCGGCAGGGACCGGTATACTTTATAGTCCGGATCCTGAATTTCAGTGATTTCTTCATAAAGGCGGTACCTCGTTTGCCCCAGGGTCAGGGCCTCCTGGCAGCCTATGGACGTAGCAGTACCGTTCTGTACCTCCTGGTAAAAACGGCCGAAAAGGTTGCAGGGAAAAAAAAGCTCCTGTGCCTGCCGGCGTACCTGGGTGCAGATACCATATTCCACTTGCGCAACCAGGGCAGCAATACTGGCATTAAGGGTCAGCTGCTCATGAACCGCCACTGCCACTTCTGGCCTGGCAGTGACTATGGTCTCATGCGGCCTTACTGTGGAAACCGCAACACTGGTTGCGGCAGTGGTAGCGGCATGCAGGGGAATAGCTTTTGGAAACCGTGCCCTGCGGCCCGGAGCACGGGCTTGTTCTTCCTCTGCGCTAAGCGCCCGGTAGCGCAATTCAGCTCCCGGCTGCACATAGGTCATCGTGGTGGCATCCAGGTAGGATGTGCCACGGCGTTTTTCTCTTTCTTCATTGGAATAGACAATGGGCGTATAAAGGGCCTTGCCCCCGAAAGTAAAGACAAGGTCATCTTTCTGCACAGGCACATAAGCCGTAAATGCATAAGTGATTTGTACACCAACCTTTTCGGACTGGAAGCCTGCTACCGACAAGGCCCCATAGGCCAGGCGTACCCAATCATTGAGCAATTCCACTTCGCAAATGACAGCTTCACCGCTTCTGCTCATGGTTGTGGAAAAGGCATGCTGCTTCACCGTTCCGTCGCTCTCGTCTACAAAGGGGATCGTCAGGAAAACCACCATCCTGATCACCGGTACCGCGCTGGCTGTAGCAATGCCATTATTGCTAAGCGCTTCAGCAGTCTGGCTGCTTTTATCCGGCTGCAGGGTAAAACGGATGGTACCCTTAAGCGCTGGCTTACCGCTGCTGGTGACGCCGGTACGTTCAAAGGAAAAATGAAAAGGACTGCTGTCTGTAGCTACATCAGCAGCAGGTGTCACCAGGGTAAACTCCGGCGCATACCAGCAATGCTCAAGACGGGCGATCCGGTCTGGCCAGTAAGGTGCATTAATGTCGACGACAACAGGAAGGTGCCGCAAAGGCTCCTTTTCCCCCACTGCTATATAGACATCATCAAGCATAACCGCCGTTTCCACCTGGGGCTTCACATAGGGCCGCACAGCAATGGAGGCCGTGGCGTTGGGCTTTGATGCCAGTGAAACAGAAGTGATCTTGTTGCCGCTGGCAACCACCTCCAGGTTGTTGTTACCCGGAGCACGCCGGCTTTGTTCAGCACGTACCCGCCGGGCTACAGGAGCAGTAACAGCTGGATTACCCGGCTGCTGGGCAACCAGGTGTACATAATCGTCCCAGTTCTGGTGTACAAGAACGCCGCCAAGGAGCTGGCTGAAGGAGATACCCAATTCAACGGTTTTCAGGCCCCATCCACTGACCTTTTCGGTATAATCAAGGTGAAAGCTTTCATGAGGCTCCGGGCGTAGCGTATAAACAGTTTCAGCCCCACTAAAGGAAGGGGCCTGCTGCAGGATCACGGACGACTGCCGCATAAAGAGGCGTGCCAGCGTTTCCGGGGCTATGGCCTCCGTACTACCGCCTTCCGCCTCTACCAGTACAATGCCCTCCGCAGCCAGTTGAGGGATCAGCCGGTACAGGTCTGCTTCTGTAAGCTGCCCCTCCGCATCCTGGTAGCGGCTGAGAAATCGGTGTATAGCCGCCCACGATCCGGAAAGATGAACAGTTTGTGCGGCTATGGCTATCCGGTAAGAGATTTGGGCCGAACACCGCAGGCGTGAAGGATTTTGATCCAGGGCATCCAGAACTTCCAGGGTCTGTTCCCTGCTCAGCCGGATGTTGAGCGCAGCCCTGGCTTCAGTTCCCTGCCCTTCCGCCTGGGCGAGTTGTTCTGGTCGAATGCCTCCGCTCCAGCTCACGCTATAAACAACCTTGCGGGCAAAAAGACGCTGGTAGTTCCTGTTACTTCCTAATGCCAGGCTGTCCAATACAGCCTTGTCTACACCGGTCTGCAGCTCTATCACCAGCATACCGCCCTCGATCAGCGGCTGTATATTGGTTTCACTGGGTGCCGGCGCCTTGTTGAGAATAAGCGATAAGTTTAGTATGGGACCGCCGCCGCTGCCATAAACCAGCCGCGGCACTTGTGGCAATACGTAAGTAACCCCAGCCTCAATTTGGTCGTTGATGAGTACCGTCTCGGTACTGCCATCTGTAAGTGTAATAGTTTGTGATACCCATGCGGCTTCCCGGTTGGTAGTTTTGGGAGGTCCTTTATCCGGTTTGGTTACCGGGGGAGGGGAAATAAGATCGCTACGGGATTTTTTTACATCCTCGGAAGTTTGTATCTGTGCCATAACGAAGCGATTAAGTAGGTTGAACACTGGCAATACTACAGCGCAGGCCGGCAGGCACAGGTGTTAATACCCGCAGCCTGCTGCCTGGTTGTACTGTGCTGACAAAAGGCTTATAAAAGGTCTTATAATTTTACCCACCCTTGGTCGTTACTCATCCGCCTTGATCGCTCTTGCCTGGACTCGCTCTTTTTGGCTTTTCCTTTGGGTCCGGAAGCAGGCACCACTTCTTCATAATGTTTGGGCGGTGCTTTTGGCTTTGGCGCTTCGAGGCCATAACCGCTTACATAACGTCCTGTGGCGCCGGGTTCATTTTCCATGCTCCCTGCCATAGGCTTGTCTTTAGTGGTACGTCCGCCCGGAGGGGTAGAAACCTGTGGCTTGGGCGTTGGAATCGGAACACTACCTGGAGGCACTGGTACCGGCGGCCTGCTTTCTTCACCGACAGGCTTGCCATCCGATGCTTCCAATGCAATTTCACGCGGTGTCATACGACGGGTGATTACACCAGTTTCGTCCTGGCGTGGCACATGCACCATCAGTGGACCATTACCCTGTCCGTCCATCCATGGACCTGTCCACGACATACCGGCACTGAATAGAGTTCCCTTCACGGAAACCGTAACCCTGTACTGGTATTCCGGCACATAGTCCAACTGGCCGGTAAAGATTTCCCAGAACCGGGGCTGGTCCATATCATTGGAACGCCACTGCAAACTAACGATGCCTCGCTCACTGCCATCATGCTTCCGTCCTAAAGCCTTGAATTCAACGGTCACTACCTGGGTAGCATCCTGTAGCATAACGTCAACATCAATAGGCCCTACTTCCAACTTACCTGCTGAATCTGCACGTACCTCGATCACGTTATCGGTAGAAGGCGTACCGCCTTCAGGATCCAGGTCTATGACATTCTTTTCTACATCTACTTTCACATATAGGTTGTCGGTCATACCTATTGGCTCGGTAAGGTGTACCCTTCGCCGTACAAAGGTCACATCGGGTTCCCAACCGGAAGGAGCATTTTCTACCTCATCTTCCTCCCGCCTTGCAAAAGCAGGCCGCCAGTTGCTTTCTTCCGTGGTGTCCGTACTTTGAAAGGCATTCATGTCCCATACAATGCTGCCATTCTCACTGGGATATCCAACTTCTGCGGAAAGAAAAGCCACCGGTTCTCCCACCCAGCTTTGTTCAGGCTTAGGCCAGTTCACCACCGGCTTCACGATCCTGGTGATCTTGCGGCTGATATCACCCATCACCAGGCGGATGAAGTATTTCTTCATGGCATCCGGGTCTGCTTTCAACACGTTATAGAACCCTTCAAAGGAAGAACTGATCGTATTGGGTTGTAAATAGCGGATGTATTGGGTTTCTTCGTAAGCCAGGTTCAGGTGGGCTTCATCACGCCTGTATTTAAGCGCCAAGCCACCGCTACCACCGAAGAGACTGCTTAGGATACCACCACTGGGCGCCTCGGCTGGTTTTACATCCGGGGTAGGTGGCGCAAAAATGCGTTGAGCAGCTTGATCGGTAAACACCTTGGTAATAGCATCTATCCGCTTGTTGATTTCCTGTTCCATCTTATCTGCACCAGGTATGGTGCCGTCGATGGCGATCTCTACCTTGATACCACCACTAATACGCAGGTTGTTGAATTCAGCCTTGATGTCTGCAGAAAACCAAAGGTATTGGGCATTGGCATGAGCAGAGAAGTGCTGGAAGATCCGGTCCCAGTTGCCGGTGATCTTCAGGTAAAGTTCCTGGCTCCATACAGGCATCATCAGGTTCTGTGCAACCGTAATAGGACTGGCGCCTCCCTGGAAGCCGGCCCAGATCAGTTCGCTGGGTAAAGCCCCCATCAACCCGGAGAAAGCATTTTCCCCTCCGGTTACAGAGCCCGGTCCCTGGCCCTGCAACTCCCAGGCCCAGGCATCCAGGTTGGATACATTGTTATCACGGCCATGTATAACGGTACGATTCAGGTTGGCCCTGCGCACCAGGTTGCGGGGAGCACCACCCGGAGCCCCACCTCCAGGAGCGCCTCCTCCTCCGGCTGCGCCGCCGCCTGTAGGTATGTTTTCTACAGGGGCCGTCCCGTTACGGCCAGGTGCCAGGTTGGTCACCACCATCTGGTTACTGCGGATCGGGATCATACTGAACATAGGTGCTGCAGGGGTTCGCCAACCCCAATAACGGTCGTTATCCCCCCTGAACTTATTCAGCAGCTGCTCTTCTGCCTGCTTCAGTACTGCTGTGGGATAACGCGACGTAGTGGTGAACGAAAGCAGGCCTCCCACCACTTCAGACTTCCCTTCAATACCAACATGAATGTCTTCATCAAATACCCCTACAAAATGAATGTGGCGGAACTTAAAGTCACCCGTATCACCAAAACGGGCAAGCCGTACACTTCCTGGTACCCAGTAATAGTGAGGTGCTTTACCTTCTTGTTGTAATTTGTCATTATTGCGGTCAGGCAAGTACAGAATAGTGTATTGCTGCCCGGTTTCGTCATTAATAACGAATTCTTCAAATCCTCCTGTAAAGACAGGTCCAACTGGATCAGCCATTTTAGCCTCCTTTTTTGTGGTTGAATATTTAGAATTTCTGCATTTCCAAAGAGTAGATGACGATTTTACAGGGTAATAGGATCCCCGGCCCTTGTACAGGGCAACAATAGTCTTGACAGGGTGAAAAGGCATAATGCACTCGATTATGCCGGGAAGGGTAGATGATTTAAAGAAATTATAAACTCTATCCGGATAGAGAACCAAAGACGGTTTTTAGATGAATAAATAAAGTAAGGTTCACATCGTTTGTCCTTTCTAGTAAGATACCACAAAGCTATGGTTTTCCGAGCCTGATTTCCAAATTTAATAACAAAAATTAATCATAAATAAACGCTTTATAATGACCAGCTTACACAAGCTTATCGGTACCAACCCACCCATCGATCAACCACCCGGTCCCATAGAATGCTCCCCTGCATGCCGATCAACAAGCAAATCCTGTACTGCTTGAATCACCTCTAGTTTACGGACACTGCTTCCGGGACAAGCATGAGTTGTCAACGGGTCCTCCCGGTGTAGCTTAAGCGTATTAGGATCCAATCCAAGAATCGCCGATAAAGTGGCCAGTGCAGCCACCGTGTTCTTAAACACTTTCAAACCCCGGCCCCTGTCAAAATCTTCCCTTTCATAATCACCAAGCATTTCAACACCGAAAGAAACTTTGTTCCAGGAGGGAGAATGCGTACCCGAAACAGTGAGCGGAGTAAACACCCAGATCAGTTTATCGTCAATAAAAAGATGAGGACCAGCCTTCCACCGCTGGGTGTCCCTGTAGAACCGCTCCAGGTTCTTCATATGTTGTTGTGTAAACCCGTTAGGCCTTTGTGCTAAAGAAGGCACTGCAGTATTGTGCAAAACAATGAAAGAAGGCCGCCAGGCAGTCCATGCAAGCTCATGACAATAGCTGTCAAAATCCTTCGGCAAGAATCCTGTTCCGATAATTCCTTTCCAATTAGGCATAGTTTATTTGTTTAAATGTTCTCTTCTGTAAACAGGGCAGGAATAAGGATGTAATAGGCAGGATCTAAAGAGTTGTATGAAATGCAACCGTTAATAAACGGGGAACAATATTCGTATATAAAGCTTATGATTTTTTATTGAAATAACCAAAAAACAACCATAATAATTTTTAAATACAACCGGCACATCTTACTGGTCGTGAATAATATACGATGGCTGGAACGTAGAATTACTATTGTTTTTTAAAAACCACCTGCTTAACTTCATAATAACAGAATGATGATCACATTATCAATTGATTATTGATATCTCCTTTCTTTAATCTACAACACTTGAAAACACCTTCAATTTGTATTCCTCCCATAACCAATTAACGAATCAAATGGCAAAGAATACCAGGAGACCCCAGCGCACCCTCGACGCCCGCCCGGATACTCTGGACTTCAGGGACAGGATGTACGAAGCGACCCTTTTCGAAGTCCCATCAATGATCAGCCTTGACGAGTATAGACAATGGGAAGTGCCCATCCTCGACCAAGGGCAGGAAGGCGCTTGTACCGGCTTTGGCTTGGCCACCGTAGCCAATTATTTGCTCCGCCGGAGAAAGGTCGTGCCCGATCCCAAACCGGTCAGCCCGCGCATGCTCTATGAAATGGCAAAGCGTTATGACGAATGGCCTGGAGAAACCTACAGTGGATCCAGTGCCCGGGGCGCCATGAAGGGCTGGCACAAACACGGCGTATGCGGGCATGAGTGTTGGCCATATGACTTCAAAAAAAAGGACCGGAGACTCACGGATGAAAGAACATCAGATGCACTGCGTCGTCCATTGGGTGCTTACTACCGCGTCAATCATAAAGACCTGGTGGCCATGCACAGCGCTATGGCCGAAGTGGGCATCTTATACGTCACTGGAATGGTACATTCGGGTTGGCAGAAAATAGGCAAAGACGGACTTATTCCACTGGAAGAAACTTTCCTGGGAGGACATGCTTTTGCAATTGTAGCCTATGACAGCCAGGGCTTCTGGATCCAGAACTCCTGGGGGCCGGACTGGGGCATGGATGGCTACGCATTGATCACCTACGACGATTGGCTGCAAAATGGAACAGATGTCTGGGTGGCCCGGCTAGGCGCTCCCGTTACCATGCGCAAAGTGCAGTCAGCGGCCATCAGTCATTCCGCAGCTGCCGGTCAATCCGATGCCTATGCTTATGCAGATTTGCGCCCTCACATCATTAGCCTCGGTAATAACGGCCAACTCAACGCAGGTGGCGACTTTGGTACAACAGCCGATGAGGTGAGAACCATTTTTGAAGAAGACATTCCGCGCGTGACTCAGGACTGGAAGACAAAGCGGATCCTGTTGTATGCTCATGGAGGCCTGGTGTCAGAAACGGCTGCGGTACAGCGACTGGCAGACTACAGGGAGGCACTGCTGGAAGCAGAGGTCTATCCTGTTTCGTTTATTTGGCATAGTGATGCATGGACAACGATCACGAACATACTGCAGGATGCCATTAAAAGAAGACGCCCGGAAGGCTTCCTGGATGCGACCAAGGATTTTATGCTGGACCGCCTGGACGACGCGCTGGAGCCCCTGGCCAGGACCTTGACAGGAAAACTGCAGTGGGATGAAATGAAAGAAAATGCCATGCTGGCCACCGAAATGCAAAATGGCGGTGCCCGTTTGGCCCTGGACTACCTGGCAGCTTTGGCCAAAAAGTTTAAAAATGCATTGGAGATCCATGTCGTAGGACATAGTGCAGGGAGTATTTTCCATGCGCCGCTCGTTAACTTGCTCACTGCAAAAGGCTCGAAGGGCTATGGACTGAAGATCAGTTCTTGCACCCTTTGGGCGCCAGCCTGTACAGTTGATTTGTTCAAACAAGCCTACCTGCCTGCTATTAAAAACAATACGATAGAACGGTGCACGCTCTTTACCTTGACCGACAAAGCAGAGCGGGACGATAACTGCGCAAAGATCTATAACAAATCACTCCTGTATTTGGTCTCTAACGCCTTCGAAGAAAAGCAGCGCATTCCCATCTTCCGGGAAGACGGAATACCCATATTAGGCATGGAAAAGTTCATCAGGAAAGACAAGGACTTATCAGCACTCATCAAAGATAAAAAGATAGACCTGGTATTGGCTCCGAATACAGCCGCCGAAGGCTCTGCCCGCCAATCTACCTGCCGGTCACATGGAAGTTTTGACGACGATAAAGCGACCGTAAATGCAACTTTAGCCCGTATACTGGACAAATCAAGCTCCGAAAAGGACTTTGTCTTCAGCCGCTCCGCCTCTTCTCTGAAAGATACTAGGCGGGCGTTATAACTTTTTAGATCTCGATATGCTTAGGCAGCACGATCATTTCAAGGTCGATCCATCCCTCTTTGCCGATTTCACAAGTAATATAGATGGTTACGGTCTCATTAACATAGTCATTTTCCTCAAGTAATACTTCCACCTTGATCGGGTTGATCTCTTCAACAATGATCTCTTTAGCCTTTTCTAAAATGGTATTGGCACTAATCAGTAAAGAAGGTTTATCGAATATAATATCTTTTACTTCCTTGGTTTTTAAGGTAATGGTCATAAGGGTTGAATTTGGTGTTGATGAAAAAATAGGCAAGCACTTCCTTAAATTAAAGAATTTCTGCTACATAATTCCTTTTTCTACCTCAAACCGCCTTACCTTATCCAAATAATAATGGGTATACCGCTCTTTCGGTGATGCTGATAAATAAGATCCTTCAATCATCTCCATGACTTTATCCGTCTTGCTCAGCAAGTGGTCTATAATAGCAGCCGCTCTTCTGGGCAAAATACCAATACGCCTCGCCAGTTCTTCAAAATGCGGTCTCCCGTAAAATCCATAGCTCTGATAGAAAGGATCTTCCATATCATCCTGGTAAAGTTCCAAAGCTGTATCACTTTCACCCTCGGTGTGCAACACCGTGCACATAAGATCATAAGCAGGTGTCAGCCCATAATCACCATATGGAGTCCTCGTAATGGAGAAGTTTTTCAAATGGGCATCTCCGTTGGAGAAAAGGTAGTTAAACAGGACCAGCCTGAAATATGCTTCCAGTGCCGGCACAGCTGCGGCTATATACTTCCGGATAAGTATACCAATTTCTTCATAACTACCCTCATACTTAAAGTTTTCACCATGGCTTTTCCGGGTCCTGCCACTCAATTGCGCAAAATCTTCCTGCAGGTATCGAATACCCTTGTCTGTTACGATATCAAATCGCCTGGTAATATAAGCAGGAGCTCCATCCTTGAAGCGCAGGAGTGCATTGAAAGCTGTGCTCATGCCATACACCTGGCGTGCGATCTGCATGGTTAGGTGCTCATTCTCCGGAGCCTGGTCTATTAAGGACAATGGCAAAGGAGGTATTGGTTTGAGTATATAAGCACCATTCCTGTCAGTAAGCACGAATTGACCTTCTTCTAGCCGTAATGAATACTTCAACTGTACACCCGAAATCGATAAACGTTTTGTTCTTTCCTGGTACTGGGCAAGATTACTATCATTAGGTGTTTCAAAGGGCAGGACAGCAGCAATGCGAGCCCCATCGAATAGTTCATGGCGGCAACGCCTACAAAAACGTCCTGTTCCTTTTTTATAACATCCTGGACAACTCATTGCATTTCTTTGATAGTGACTGCACCAATGGTATCCTCGCCTGCAGTCTTCAACAGCCGCGTAAAATCATCATCTTCATCAATGCGCAACAACCGGCATTGTATGTCTTTATTCACCCCCTCTGCAAGCAGACCAAAGAAAAAAGGGAATAAGTCTTTACTCTGGTAAACCTGTTGGCTCTTTGGTAAGGTTAAACTAACAGGAGGAAATGCTTCATGAACGAAATAATGATCCTCGTACCTGAACTCATAGGTACTATCTGCTTTCTTTTCCAGGATTCCAGCCAGCTCACCGTTGATATAAACCGCACCCTTAGCCATGGTCCAATTGTTTAACTTCTATTTTCAGTTCCATTCCCAAAACGGAAGCAATCTTTGCGAGGGTCTCAAAGGAAGGATTTCCTGTACCTTGTTCAATGGAATGCAGCGACCGAATGGTCACGCCCGAGATTTCAGCCACGTCCTCTTGTCTCAGTTTTAAAAACTGGCGTCTCTCTTTCAATATGACTCCCATTTCTTCAAGTCCCATCGGAAATATATTGCTGATTCGCACTAAAAATACCCTTTTTCTTGTAATCGCAAATGAAAACCAGAAATATATTTCCGAAAATCACATAGAAAGTAGCAGCCTGGAAGATGTTGCTGAGTGTAAGGTCCCGTTCAGGCTGCATCCAGGTAAAAGTTGGTACCTTGCTCCTTCCACTCTATGTTTTGCTGACTGACACCCCATCTGTACACACTAACACCTTGATTATGACAAAGCAATCCTTTCTCCGGTTAGCAATCCTGCTCTTCTTGATAGTGATAACAATCAACCTAAATACGGTAATCGCACAATCGAATACAAAGTATGGAGCCTACGCGCTAAACGCCAATACCACCGGCACTTACAACAGCGCCTTTGGGTATGCAGCTTTATACAAAAACACCACCGCCAATTCCAATACGGCCATTGGTGCCTGGACATTATATTCCAATAAAACCGGGCTTTACAATACGGCTACAGGCACCAATGCCTTGTTCTCCAACGCAAGCAGTTCTTACAATACAGCCAGTGGTTATAATGCTTTACGAGACAATACCGCCTCTTACAATACAGCTTTTGGTTACCAGGCTTTACGCTATAATACTTCCGGCCATGATAATACAGCTTTGGGTTGGACTGCTTTATACAGTAACACCACCGGCTCTTATAATACGGCAATAGGGGAAGGTGCTGGTCCCTCCTCCTCCGGCCTTTCCAACACGACAGCCTTGGGGCGTTCAGCTACAACTACAGCCTCCAACCAGGTGCGTATCGGCAATAGCGCGGTTACTTCTATCGGGGGTTATGCCAGCTGGTCCAAACTCTCAGATAGCAGGTATAAAAGCAATGTAAAGGAAGATGTACCGGGACTGGCGTTTATTGCCCAGTTAAGACCGGTTACCTACACTGTTGATATAGCAGCCATGGATCAGGCTCTGGCTGCTAGCATGTCAGCGACCAATGAAAGCAGCGAGAAAAAACCGGCACCATTAGCCGAAGAGATGGCATCCCAAGCTGCCAGTGCCAAAGTCATTCATACAGGCTTTATGGCCCAGGAAGTAGAGGAGATAGCCCAAAAGCTGCACTATGAATTTAGCGGCCTAGACAAGCCCAAAAACGAAGCAGATTTCTATGGCCTCAGATATGCTGAATTTGTAGTACCCCTGGTCAAAGCCGTACAGGAATTGAACGCCATGAACAAACAACTCAAAGAAGAAGTAAATGCCTTAAAAAGCAACAATAAACAATTAGAACAGCGGCTTACAAAACTGGAAGCACTAATAACCAGGAACAATATCAACGACGCTCCAACAGACAGCAACAAACTGGTTATCGCCAGGTAAAATGTTTTCCTTAAAACTCATAAATAAATATTTCCATGAACTAAAAATCTTCTCTATATTTAGAATGCTTTTACCTCCCCACCTTATAAAACGTCCAGCCGTATTTTATTGAAATAGTCTATTAAATCCCACCGGCAAAATCCCTTAATTATAAACCAAAAACCAAAGGAGGTCAACATGAGTAAGTTATCTTTTCTCTGCATTCTTTTGATGGCAGTTGTTAGTGTTTCATTTACAACACCCGGTTCTGAAAGACCATTATTAACCTTAAAAGCGCCACCCCCTGCTATCGCGTTCACCACAAATGAATTCATAGATGTTAGTATAGAAGTTCCCATTCCATGTGCAGGAGACCTTGTTACTTTAGAAGGCACACTGCACTTACAAATGCACGTTACGATTAACGGCAATAACATTATTGTAAAGGAACATTTCCAACCACAAGGAATAACAGGTATCGGTATTTCGGGAAAAAAATACCAGGCAACAGGAGTGACACAAGATATCTTTAAAGGCTCATTGCAAAATGAACAAGTTTCTTTTACGAGTATCAATAACTTTAGAATTATAGGTCAAGGCCCCGGTAACAACTACTTGGTTCATCAGACAATACACACCACAATTAATGCCAATGGTGAAGTCACATCAGAAGTAGACAATTCAAGCGTTGAATGCAAGTAAGTACCTGGTGATAACCCATTCCCTTATTTTTCTTATAAACAGCAAGCAGTCTAATTTCTTTAAGTGAAGGATTAGACTGCTTATTCAATGGCAAAGGAGGTGGTAAGATCCGTAAAGGCCGTATGACTGCAATTGTTGTCTTTGTCATAGCCTTCAACAAATTTCTTTGCAGTTACTACAGGTGTTTAAAATAAGTAGGGGCCTGGAAAAGCCCCTTTTGGTTTTTAACGAATGCTGTCACATGAGAAAAGTTCTGCTCTTTGAGCCTGCTTAGTTATTTTTTAATATCCAATATTTTGTAATAGTGATTCCTGTTTTGAACCGGTGAATTGTTTTTTGAATGCCCTTGGTGTCAGGCCATTTATTTCCTTGAAGTATTTATTAAAATTGGAGATGTTGTTATACCCGCTATGGTAGCAGGCCTCCGTTACATTATGTTTGCCTTCCATTAACAACTTAGCCGCATGGCCAATCCTTACTTCCTTGACAAAATCGATTAAGGTGCGGTTGGTCCTGGCCTTAAAAAAACGGCAGAATGCAGCTGGTGCCATGGGCAGGATGCCGGCTACTTCCTGCAAACTGATCTCCTCTTTAAAGTTGTTGAAGATATAGTCAAATACCTTATTGAGCCTCTGTGCTTCACTCGAATACTCAATATTTTTGAAAGAAGAGGAGGATAATATCTGGCTGGTATCGGATTGCGCCAATTCTTCCAGCAATTGCAACATCAGCGATGCCCTTTTTAAGCCAGTTTCATACAGCATTTCCTTCATCAACTGTTTAGCCCTTGTTACGGTATCACCCGAAAAGAAAATCCCTTTGGAAGCTTTCGCAAACAGCTCATTCAAAGGTTTGGCCTCCGGTCTTTCCAGTAATTGTTGCCCCAGGAAATCCGGGAAAAAATGGATGACAGTAGCCTGCGGCTGCACCTTGGGATCCGTGGCTTTATCAATCTGCCAGCAATGCGGCAGGTAACTGCCCAGCAACACCAATTCAGGTCCTTCAAATTCCTGTATGCGGTCGCCTATAAAGCGTTTGCCACTGCAGTTTTCGATGAATGCGATCTCAAAGTTTTCATGAGATCGCAGGGAAGCATATTTTTTTATTGCTAACATTTCCGATCTGATCGTAAAAGATTGATCGGGTGGGAAAGTGAAATGCTCATAGATGATCTGCATAACAAATAATCTCTTTAATATGACATAAATCAAATAAGTAATGAAATAAGTAGGGGCCTGGAAAAGCCCCTACGATTCTAAAACAATGTTTAATTACCATTTATGTGAAACTATTTTAACGGATCGAATGTTCCGCCCCATTCATTGTTTTGTTGAGCAGGATCACTAGCGAAGTTCTTTTGCCAATCATTCAATGCTATTGGATAGAACCAGTTAGCGTTTGGCAGGTTATAGACGTTAACAGGATTGTTAGTAACTTCTTTTTTAAATTCTAAATGGAAGTTAGCACGCACTGCATCTGTTTGGATATTTTGAGTCCAGTCAAAATCGGTTTTCTTTGTTAATGGAGCATTTGAAGTGTTATGAACAACAAAAAGGTTAGATAAATTTTGTTTAGCGTTCAATATGTCAAAACGCTTCAACCTGCGAAGATTATCCCATCTTTTACTTTCCTGGCAGAATTCAGCAAGGCGCTCACTCATCATTAAATTACGTACAGATGCTTGAGTTGAATACACATCAAGACCATAGCCGTAGGTACCACCACCTTTGGTAATACCACCTCTTTGACGAAGAGCAGCAAGCAAGGTCAATGCTTCCTGGTAATTGTGCCCACCTGAGTTAAGCTCATTAGCACATTCTGCAAGATTCATCAACACTTCTGCAAAACGGATTTCTATAAAGTTATTTCCTCCCTTTTGTTGAGATGTTACCTGGTCAGTACCCGGAGTAACCGCTTTCAGAGGATAAAAACATCCATAAATCGAATACGCACCAGGACTTCCCGCCGTTTGAACCGATGCCATTTCATACAATTTTCCACTACTATTATATCCGAATGCAGTCCAAAAATTTTGACCTCCTGGCAAGGTTAAAGAAGGATAAGGCATACCCGGTACAGAAACAGATGCATAAAAACGCGGATCCATATTCTTAACGATATCGGTTAATACAGTAGCATTATAGGTTGCATCTGTTCTTAACCGTGCTGTATCTACTCCGGTAGCTGTGCCCATTTCCATAGACGTACCGTCTTTTCTTGGGAAAGAGAGAAGCTGCCATACCGTTGGCATGCATTGACAGGCGTTACCTTGCGACATACCCGGTCCCATAAGCGTATTCATACTATAGGCATGGTCTGGATAATAATAGTTGTTGTACATGATCGCCTCAGTATTCCCCGTTCCTTTAGTTTGCCAGATTTGGTTGTATGTTGGGAAAAGACCATATCCTGCTACTACACAAGTATCATAGGCAGCTTTACAGGCATCATAAGCTTTTTGCCAACGAGCCGGGTCGTTAGTAGTGTTAAACAAAGGGCTTGCATACCACATCAGGATTCTTCCTTTGAATGCCAGGGCAGCACATTTGTCAATACGTCCGTAATCAGGTCCGCTGCTCCATCTTCTTGGCAAAATAGAAATTGCCTTATCCAAATCTGCAAGGATACTATCCATACATTTTGAAGTAGCACTTCTTTTTACAAACAAAGAATTTACATCGGCTGCATTTTGAGGCTTCCTGATAAGAGGAACACCGCCCACAGTTTTTACCAAATTCCAATAATGCCATGCTCTCCAGAAAAGGCCTTGACCTTGCATTTGGTCGTTAGCTGTTGGGGTGAGCACTGTTGAAGAAACTGTAGGCAACTTATCCAACATAAAATTAATCTTGTCTATGTTGCCATAGCTAAAACCCACACCTACACCGGAAACATTGATATTGATACCTTTGCAAAAAGCCGACAGAGCAGGACCATTTGATGACATTGACTCATCGCTATTGTCTGATCCAAAGTTCCAACCCGGCATTGAGTTGGCATAGATATCATTCAAATAAGCGTTAATCATGTTCTTATCATTCCATACATTGTCAGGATTAAGGCCGTTTACATTCTGAAAATCAAGTTCCGGCTTGCAGGCAGTAAAGCCTAAGCATAGGATCATAAAATAAACCATGAAGGCTATTTTAGATCGAAATTTTAATAATTTATACATGAAAATCAATTTAATCGTTTTTAAAATTTAACATTAGCACCTACACTGAAAGTCCTCATGATTGGATAAGTAACACCACTCCATCCACCGCCATTCTCAGGATCAAACCATTTGAATTTGGACAGGTAGAATAAGTTAGTACCTGAAACAAAGAATCTGAATCCCTGGATGGCATTGCCCAATGGTTTTTTGAACGAATGATTATAGGCAACATTCAGATTTTTCAGTCTAATGAAGCTTGCATCCTGGTACCAATAATTAGTATTGCTGATACTATAGGATCTGAGATCTCTGATCACCACCATTGGCAACTTGGCATTAGGATTTTCAGGTGTCCATGAGTCTGTCATCCATACTTTATTCATGTTCTGGAATGCTTGGTTACCAATATAATAGTCGGCAACTGAATAATAGTTTCTAACATATTTAGCTAAACCGCTAAATGTGGCGTCAATAGAAATTCCCTTCCACTCACCACCTAAGTTGAGACCATATACGATAGGATTGGCATTATTATAAAGAACCTTTTGGTCATAATTATTAATGACTCCGTCCTTAACACCATTGGGTCCACTGATATCTTCATACACCATCGACCCTAAGCGTATTTTATCATTACCGTTACCTGGATTAACATAGTTAGGATTATCTTTTTTGAATGCATCAAGCTGCTCCTGTGTTCTGATGATGTAAGCCCCATAACCTGCAATATAGCTTCGATCTTTACCTACAGGAACTTGCCATGGCAAATTGCTGGTAGCATAATCTGCTTTCTTCACTTCGTTCCATCCGTAGGAACCTGTTAGGTTTGCATACCAGTTAACATGGCCGCTTTTTTGTTTCCAACCCACATTTAAATCAATACCTTGGGCATCTACAATACCATAGTTTTCACTAGGCTTTGTTAAACTAAAGGTGGTTGGCATAGAGTTTTGTCTTGAACCCAGGACGTCATAGGTATGTGATTGCCAAACATCGATACTACCTGAAAGATGATTGATCAATTCATAATCAACACCAATGTTATAATTCAGCGTCTTTTCCCAGGTTAAATCAGGATTAACCAAAGCACCATATCTAACGCCTACAGCCGCTGAGGCAGAAGGTGCCCCCAAAAAGTAAGTGCTTCCTGTTGCATAGCTTTGTTGCCATTGCCAGCCACCTACAGCATCATTACCTGTAATACCTGTAGATGCTCTTAGTTTTAAATTGGTAATAGTTTTGTTATTCGCTAAGAACTTTTCTTTTGATAGAATCCAGCCAACTGAACCTGCTGGGAATGTACCCCATCTTTTGTCTGGAGCAAACTGCATAGATCCATCTTGACGAACAGAGAATGATGCCAGGTATTTACCTGCATAAGAATAGTTCATCTGTCCAACAAATGAAGCACGGCCATTATCAGCATCCGTTACACCACCTGCACCAGTTGATGCATTGATGGCATCTCTGTTGGTTGCCCACCATTGGTCAGTTTGATACACAGGAAATCCTTGTGCACTGGCACTAAAACCACTTTGCCCCCAATTCGCCTTTTCATAAACCAACGCTGCATTTACAGAGTGTTGTCCAAAAGTACGGTCGTAAGTAGCCTGTAAGTTGGTCTGCCTGTTGTATCCCCAGTTCGCTCTTCCAGATAAGCCCCAAAAATTAGTACTAGTGTAAGAACTAGTCAGAACACTATTATCTGAATTTACGATATGACTATTGGGACCGGAAAAAATGGGGTACCAAAAAGTACCACGCTTATCAAATCCTTTATATCGCGTATTTGACCAATCAGCCGAATAAGTACCTTTTACACTTAAACCTTTAACCCAGGGAAGTTTGTATGTGAGTGCAAAAGTACCCTGGGGGTCCTGGAAATAGGTATGTTGATAGCCGAGTATGCCATCTACTTCAGCAGCCGGATTTCCGTAAGCCCAACCTGATGTTAAGTATCTGTCTCCCTGATCCGATATCATCGGAAAACGGTTGAATGACACCCTCAATTTGGTATAGGTTCCATCTGTTCCTTCTACAGGTGTTGCAGATGTATAGGCGTTAGCCATAGAAAAGCCAGCATATAATTGAAGGTTGTTAGTGACGTCGGCAGTAACATTTAATCGAACATTCCATCTTTTATAGTCTGTTGATTTCATAAAACCACCCTGATCAAAATAATTTACAGAACCAAAATACTTTACTCTGTCAGAACCACCCTGGACAGTTAAGTTATGGTTTGCAATAAATGGGGTTCTCCAAATCTTATCTAAGGCATCATAATTATGCGTTTTTGCCCATTCTAACTCTTCAGGAGCCCAGGCATCACCTGATACAGGTGGAGTTCCAGTATTAGCATACGCTTGATTAATAAGCGCTCCGGTTTCAGCCAGGCTAGTTAACTTAACTTCTCCCTGGCGATAATCACCTGAATAGCTGGTTGTAAAATTAAAAGTCGGTTTTCCTGAAGCACCTCTTTTGGTGGTAACAACCAATACGCCACCGGCTGCACGAGCTCCATAAACAGCTGCTGCAGCAGCATCTTTAAGTACAGTTACTGATTCAATTTCACCTGCACTAAGATTTTGGAAAGCCTGTTGTCCATTAGTGTTACTTCCGCCGTTGTAAATCACACCGTCAATTACATATAAAACAGGCTGGCTGTTCCATGAAGAGTTGGTGCGGATAGAAACACTGGCCTGAGCACCTGGTATGCCCCTGGGTGTATTAACCGAAACACCGGCTAACTTTCCTGCTAAAAGTTCCGCAGCACCACTAACAGGCAATTCGTTCATGGACTCACTAAATTTTGTAGTGGCTACAGCACTGGATAATAGTGCTTTCTTTTGGATGGTATAACCTACTACCACAATATCCTGCTGTTGGGCAGCAGAGATCAACATGGTGATATTCAAATTGGATTTTCCTTTAATACTCACTTCGGAATTTTCCATTCCTATATAAGAAACAACCAACGTTGATGCATTTTCAGGAACACTGATAACGAACTCTCCTTGATCATTGGTTACCGTGCCCTTGGTGGAACCCTTGACCATCACACTTGCTCCAGCCAGCGGTTTACCGTCTGCATCTTTTACAACCCCTTTGATGGGACCAACTTCAGCAATCACCTCGGGTGAACTACTTTTTTCAGGAGTTTCTGGTTTGGCTTCTGGTTTGGTATTCACAACAATGGTGTTATACCGGATATCGAAGTTCACCGGCTGCTCCTTAAAGCAAATATTGAGCGCCGACGCTAAGTCAACATTTTTTACCGAAACAGTTACAGGCTTCGTTTTTTTGAGCAGTTCAGGGTTATAAAGCACATCATATCCGGTTTGGTTTTTGACAACGTCAAAAACAGCCTCAAGTGACATGTTTTTACCACAAATAGAAACCTTCTGGGAGTAAGTTTTGGCACTTACCTGCAAACAGGCTGCAAACAAGAAAAAAACAGACATTTTCATATAAAGCATCATTTTGGCTGGCAAATCGTTTCCTGGCCGAAAGGCATTGCCTTTAGCATTTTCATACATACTTTTGATAAGTTTTTGGATTACTAGAGTTTTTCTTTTTTGAACAGAAGCAGAACATCGGTAGTCAAAACCTCAGAGAATCTTGCCCCCGCAGGATTCTCTTTTTTTTAAACTACCTCTTCGTAGTTTTTTCATTTACAAGGGCATAAGCAATCGTTTTTAAGTGAATAAGAGGGTTTATGTAAACTCTTCGATCAGTAATGGCAACGCATCTATTTCGACATGACGGTCATGTCCCTGCCCTTCAGTTCAAAATGTATCCGCCCGTCTAATTCTAAAATTTCTACCAGCTTTTCAATATTGTCTTTTTTGGATATGCTTCCGGAAAATAGAATTCCCGACAAGTCTCCCTTATAATGGATGTCTACATCATACCAACGGGATATTTGGCGCATGATGGCTTTGGCATCAGTCTTACGGAAAAGGAATTTCCCATTTTTCCAGGCCAGTACTTCTTCCAGGTCCGGTTGGGTGATAGCATAACTATTCTTGCCTAAACGGGATTGCTCGCCCGGCCGGAGCACCGCCGAAACGGCACCACTGCTCACTTGCACAGAGCCTTCTATTAGTGTGGTGCGCACAGGGCCTTCGTCAGCATAGGCATTGATATTAAAATGAGTGCCCAATACGGTAGTCTTATTTCCCATGGCGTCCACAACAAAGGGAACCCTTTTGCCGCCTGCTTGAACTTGATGAGCCACTTCAAAATAAGCCTCTCCGGTTATGGTTACGGTGCGTTCGTCGCCTGTAAAACTGGTAGGAAACGTGATAGAAGAAGCCGAATTAAGCCAGACCGCAGTGCCATCCGGTAGCGTTACCTGGTACTGCCCCCCACGCGGAGTAGATATGGTGTTATATACAGGTTTTGAATCAGGGGCCGCTGATGGGGAACCGTCATTATAAGCCAGCTTGCCATCCTGTAATTTGATCACTTGTACGTTTTCCTCTTTGCCGATCACCCCATTGGCAACGCTATCCAATATTACCTGGCTGCCATCAGAAAGTGTCAGTATGGCCCTGTTTCCTCCCGGCACTACTTTCACGGCCCTGCTGATTTGCACGGGCGCACTTGCTGGCGTTCTATTGCTCGATAGATACCAGCCTGTACCGGCAATGGCAAAAAATAAAATAGCCGCAGCAGCCCATCGCATGGCCTTAAGCTGGAAAATACGAACCACCGGCGTGGCGGCTTGAACCGGTTCAACATTTAATCCTTGTATTTTTGAAAAGATGCGCTCTTTCGCACTAGTAACATCATATTGCTCTAATGCCAACAAATCATGAGCAATGTCTGCCGCATTGATTTCCTCTGCAAGCTGATGGTTTGCTTCACTGCGGTTCTTCCAGTCATCCAATTCAGCCTGTTCCGCTTCTGAAAGTCCGCCGATCCAGCTTTTCTTGATCAGGCCCGTTATATATATGATTTCATCAACCCTGTTTTGTTCCATCAGTGTTTACTTATAAGCTATAAACACCGCGACAAACCATTTGTACTAGGAATTTTTTTTCTTTTTTTTAAAACAGGTCCTGTAAACCCCAGGATAAAAGAAGAATAGAGTATAAAGTCTTGTGGTTCAGCTTTTTTCGAAGCATAGCGAGGGCGGTGGCTTTTTGATTGCGCACCGTTTGGTTGGACAATTGCAGGTGATTGGCTATTTCCTCGTTCGTCATTTTTTTGAAATAAGCCAGGATAAATATTTCCCGCATTTTCCGGGGTAAGCCGTCAATTTCCCTGCGGATCTCTGCCAGCAGTTCGGCATACATGATTTCTTTGTAAAAAGGATCATCCTGCTGCTCGTATGCGCTGGTAAACTCCTTGTGCCTTGTTTTTTCCCGTTGCCTGCTTCTCAATTGATTCAGGCAGCTGTTTCGGGTAGCAACAAACAGGTATTTTTTGACTTGTTGAAAATCAGCAAAATCAGCACTTTTCTGCCATACTTTCACAAATACATCAGAAACGATATCTTCAGCATCTACGTCGGTCTTTAATATTTTTTGGGCAAAACGGCATAACACAGGAAAGTAGATGCGGATCAGGTATTGCCATGCCGCACTATCATTTTTTTTGAGAAGTCGTAAACAGTCATCGTCATTTTCAACAAGCATTACATCGTCGTTCCCCGAAAGCGTCATAAGAAGCTTAAAAAGTATAAGTAATTAATTCACAAAAAAACACGGCCATAGGTTATGTAATCCAACTTTTGATTAATTATGCCTATACTCAGTCCAATCAAACAGCAGAACTCCATTGTTACATCCTGGCAAGCAATAGTCTGGATCTCAATCCGCAAACGGCTAATGTGTTAAAAAGCTGTAAAAATACCCCCCCACTTTTGAGATAGCAATAGATTATACTACGCAATAAATGGACTATGCTATTATTTAAGGATTATACGCTCATGTAATGCACATCCTCATCATGATGCCTCGCCACATTATCCACGATCGCCACATGCAGTGTTTCCTTATCCCCTCCACCACTCACCATTCACCATTGACCATTCACTCCCTCAGAGTTATCCCCTACAACCTCTTGCATAAAAAACTAAGTAAAACCACTAACCTATTGAATAACAACAGTTTACGATTAAAGCTTCCACCTCCAGGAATCGGCATTTCGGCCTTTTCCCACCCCAATTGAACGATTCTCGACCTCCGGGGCTAATATTCAGACCTAGCTTTGTGTCTCCAATGATCCAATATCCTATTGAAACAACGGAATCCAATATCCTACTGAAACGACCAGTATCCTTTTGAAACAACTAAATCCAATGATCCCTATGAAAACACAACTAGTTGTTCGATTGAGTGTAAGCCCGTTTTAAATCCGTATCCATTTTTTGAAGACGACTAACCTAAGGCTAAATATATTCCTATGAAAAACTGTAAACCGTCTGGATAGCCTTATTAAATAATGATCCCCTCCTGCCGGAGGGGATCATTATTTATACACGTGCACCAACATCTACCAACACCAATGGTTCCCTACACCCACTTCTTCAGGTAACGCACTACCGCCTTCAACACCTGCGACACCACGAAACTCACCACCGCTCCCACCGCCGCCAGTATTGCCGTCTTTACCAAATCCTCACTCCTATGCCACCACACACTAACAACAAACACAACCCAACAGCAATACACAACCGTCATAAACTTCCTCCCTCCCGAAATCCGAAATCTCCATCACTCATCCTCCTCCCCTCTACTCTAAGTGTATGCTTGGTGTATAGATGGTGCATAGATGGAGCATAGATAGTGCATGAGGAGTGTATGAAAACGATCAGAACGAAAACACCAGTAAAACATCAAAAACGAATAGACCAACAACAAATAAAAATCAAATGCAAGTAAGCAAGTAAAGCTGTAAAAAAGTAGAAATGGAACGCATCTGTATTTACCCCAAAGACATTCAAATAGTAACAGGCAAAAGCGAACGCTATGGCCGCGACCTCCTAAAGAAAATAAAAGAAACCCTCAGCAAGCAAGATCACCAGTTCATCACCATCGAAGAATTCTGCCAATACACCGGCCTCTGCCCCAACACCGTCATAGAAAAACTCCGCACCTGACCCTGGTCCTTTTGAAATAGGAATGGAGATAGTCGTATCATCAGGAACCACAAAAAAATTGCCCCGCCACGACTGGCAGGGCTTCACCCTTTTAACCATGAAAAAGCAATATTTTTATAGATAAGCGTTGGCCTTACAATCCAACACTTGTTCTAATGATACTGAAATAGATCCCTCCTAGTTTAATAATACTTGCAGCCTTTCCCTTGGAATTTCATACGCCACTTCATCTTCAAACACGCTACGGATATCAAAGTCATCTTCGATACGCAAACAGGTATAATCATTTCGAACATACCCTCTATAATCAATGCTGATACAATTCCGGGATCCACTTTCAAGTGTCCCCTCATGAAGTGCTTTGCATAAGAAATCAAAAAGCTCTTTTTTCAGTTCATTACGCTCAATAGTATCCCACTTCTTTGTGCTTTCATGATACCTCCGTACTGTAATCTTTTCAATGATTTCTTCCTCTGTACTATCCTCAATGCTTAAATGCTCCACCAGGATTTCATATTCCGACTCAAAATCATCCCGGTCATCAAGACCTTCAGGAGGAATAAGGTCATCATATTTTTTCATGATGTCATCCGCTTCCCTACAGTCAAGCCACTCACACGCAGGCATTTCCTCAGGGAATAATGAATTGACATCACATTCCGATTGAAACTCAATAGTGCCATCATCATTCAATACGATATCGTAATCAAACGAAGTGAATTCACCATCTGGGTCAACTTCCCCTGAACAGTATTCAGTGAGCACATCTTCCAATTTATTGTAGGTTTCTTTGGGAAGCAATTCATCAAGAACCTTTTTTCCTTTATAATCGCGTTTACCGTATAAAGCTAAAGCAACACTTTTATAATTCAGATCATAACTAAAGGCAGTTAAGATCCCTTCCTTTCTTAAAAACACCAGGAACTCATAAGTGGAGTTGAATTTCATTGGATTACTGGTTTGTTGTCAATACAAAGTAATTACAACAAGAAAAAGGGCCATATTAACCAAAATCTAATTCTTTTAAAACACCAGCAATAACACTTACAAAGGATCAAGAGTATTCACCCCTTACCTATCGTTAAAAAATGATACCACATCATTCACAAAAGTTTTACACGCAATTCTTTATATTTGTATCAGCATCTCATTTTCCCACTCGACATCTCTTTATCCCCATCACCCTGTTGCCTTTCCCTCACCGTCAAAAGAATGTATATGCAACAGGAAAAAAACTTGCAAAAGCAACAAGATCTTGAGACATTAGAACAACTCATTGAGCAGGCAGGCTCTGGGAAGAATATATCGGAGGAGCAGCTACACCAGCTTTTCATCAAGTATCCCAACCACGCAGTGCAACTGGTCAAAAAATATATGGCACTACGGCTGCAACCTGCAGGCAGCCCACTGACAAAAGCCTATTTATTCGCCCTCTGCCTGGATAAAATGTACCACCGTAAGCTGCAACGCTTTTTAGTCAACCCGCCGGCAGATAAATTGCGGGAAAAAGAATTCAACCGCGCCATTGAAGTCTTCGAAGACCAGCTCCTCAGGCAAACCACGGACAATTAACGAAGAACCATAAAGCGCCCCAAAGAATGGAAAACCAGGCGGCTGTCTCATATATAAACTCACCTTTACAATAAACAATGAGACAGCCGCCTAAATATCTCATCCATCCTCTATCATCCATCATCTATTATCTTCTCTCCCTATTCGTCATTCATAACTCGTCATTACCCATCACTCATCACAACGGTTTATTCTGCTTAATCTTCTCCAACATCTTCTTCCCATTATCATTCTTTGGATTCAGTTTAATAGACATCTCGTAATTCTTAATAGCCAGGTCTTTTTTACCCGCCTTAGCATAGGCCTCACCTAAGCTATCATAAGGATTCCAGGCCTTGGGGAAAAACTGTACATTGAGTTTAAAGAGCTCAATGGCATCATTGAGCCTGTTGGCATTCATCAACTGGTAGCCTGCACTATTAATATTATCTTCAATAGCTTTAGCGCTATTCGCATTAAAACTGCTCAGGTTGGTAAATAGCTGTGAGGTAACCTTCCAATCATTACCGTCTTTAACAAACGAACTGAAGGTATGCCAGCGCATACCAGCTGAATCCGTACTGGGTGAAACAACAGTAGTAATGTAATCTGCTGTTGCCATATTGCCATCGGTACGAACAACTATGTTTGGAGTACTGATACGTAATTGATCAGGGTTCTCCGGCGGAGGGAATGTAGCCACAAGCTTTACGATACTATCCCATCCCAACGCCTCGGCATGAAAGCCGGAAGCTGTAACGGCAATCCTGGCTTTATCATCCTGCTTCCAGTTTGCCTTCCATTTGTCAGCCTGCCGGTTCAGCATTTCATTAAAGGACTTCTCCGCGATTTGCTTAATACTTTCTTCATCATTGCCTTGTCCAAAACCTGCTGAAGAAAGCATAACAAGGAAGCACAGCGTAAGTGTGATGTTTTGCAAAACAGGATGCAAAGAAAAGCGCCTGGGAGAACGTTTGTTGTTGTTCATAAACTTAGGTTTTTATGTTGTTCTGAAAAAATGCAGACAAGAAAACCAATCTCAGGAAGAATCTTTTCATAACACCACATCCCACCCAAACCCCCAAACTCCAAACCTCAAACTCCCTAATTTCCGAAATCCGAAATCCCCTCACTTCCCCGGCAACTGAATCACAAACTCCGTAAACGCCCCTTCCTGTGTGTTCACCTTCAATTCCCCTCCATGTGCCTTGACGATATCATAACTTAACGATAACCCAAGTCCCGTTCCATGACCCGTTGGCTTTGTCGTGAAAAAGGGTTGAAATATTTTCTCCATCGCCCCCTGCGAAATGCCCGTGCCATTATCTTTTACAGACAACTCCACTTTACGGCCAACTCTTTTAGTGCTGACGGAAACAAGGGGCACATAAGCAACATCCCCCTGTTTCTTCTTCTCATTCACGGCATAAAAAGCATTGTTGTATAAGTTCAATAATACCCTTCCTATATCCTGGGGCACAACATCCATCTTGCCAATGCTTTCATCAAAATCCGTCGTATAATTGGCATTGAACGCCTTGTCTTTAGCCCTGAGTCCATGATAGCTTAAGCGCAGGCACTCTTCAGCCAAAGCATTGATGTCTGTAGGTTCCTTTTTGCCGGTGCTGGCCCTGGAATGTTGCAACATGCCCTTGATAATAGAATCCGCCCTTTTCCCGTGATAACCTATTTTTCCAAGACTATCAGCTATAGATTTGATGATTTCATCTGCCTTAGCCTTGTCTGCATCTGTTAATGGGTGCGCAGTGAGTTCCCTTAATTCTTCCAGCAGCTCAACACTCACTTCAGAGAAGTTGTTCACGAAGTTGAGCGGGTTTTGGATCTCATGCGCGATGCCTGCTGTAAGCTCTCCCAACGAAGCCATTTTGGCTGATTGGATCAGTTGTCTTTGCGTCAGTTGCAATTCGTCAAGCGTTTGCTCCGCCTGGACTCTATGCCGGTCTGTTTCCTGCTTTTGCAAATCCAGGATTTGATAAGCTTTTTGTTTATCCCGGTTGTTCTTCAACAGGATACCGATAATGATGATGGTCAGGCCAAGTATAACACCCAGGGCAATATTTAGTTTTTGTCTATTCCGCTTTTGCTGGTTCAGCATATCCACCTCTCGCTGCTTTTGAGAGACCTCGTAGTTCGTGCGCAAGTCAGCCAGTCTTTGCACCGTATTGAGGTTGTTGATACTGTCCCTGTAGGCGATATGTTTTTTATAATAGAGGAAAGCCTCGCTGGTGTTGCCTGCACGTTCATACAGCTCCGACAATTTAAGACTCGCGCTGGCCACCTGCTCCTTCAATCCATGCTGTTCTGCCAGGCGGAGGCTTCTCAAGGTATAATTCAACGCCGTCTGGTGATCCCCCTTAGTCATATACACATCGGCCATGGAAATGAGATAAATACAGATAGGGTAATAATCCTGTGCCTGCTCCAGTATACCGATCGCTTCATTGATATTTTTTTCGGCAAGCTGATTCTGACCTAGGTTAGCGTAAACCATACCAATACCACCTAGGCTATAGCCGATACCACTTTGATAATGGGCTTGATCAAAAATTACCTTTGCCTCATTGAAATACGAAAGAGCAGAATCATATTTCTTTGCTTTGAGGTATGCATCACCAGCATTGGAAAGATAAGAAGCCAGGCTAATGGAATCACCCTTAGACTGTCGCAAAGTAGTAATGGCCTTGTGGTAGTAATGCATCGCATTGGGGTGATTGTTGGCGACAGTGTAGATATCAGCAATGGCGCCGTAAGTCTCTCCTTCAGCCTTTAAATTATTTGTCTTCCTGGCTATTTCAGCACTTTTGATGTAGGCCTCCAGCGCCTCATCCAGTTGTCCAAAAAATCTGAGCTTTGTCCCCTTTAGGAAATAACCTACACGCAGGAATGTTTGATTCCCGGTTTGTTCCGATAAGTGGATCAGTTCCTCCGCATATTGTAAACCCTTTTTTAAATCCCTGACCTCGTTGAAAGATAGATCTCTGAGTAATTCAAACTTCGCTTTGCCTGTCAAGGTATTATGCTGGTAAATAACAGCCAAACTATCTGCTACTTTCTGTTCCTGTGCAAAAACGCTGGAGATCATAAACCAAAAACAGCCAAGAAAAATAGTATGCGCTTTTCTATAGAACATGTTGATGGTTTAAGGGGAATTAGGATCGTATCAGGGTCTTTTACTGCGAACTACGGCAACACTAAAACCAGCTTTTTTTCTTCTTCTTCTTCGAGAAACAAAAAAAGCCGGCAAGAACACCAGAAACAACGCCAATGGCTAGGAAAAACAAATTACCTCCATAGGATGTGGGCTTGACAGAAATTAAAGGATCGAATGTTTTTATATCTGTGCTACCTTTTTTTACCCACTTGATAGCATAAGCATATACAGAATAATCAGCAGCAGTACCGTTTACGATTCCTATCCAGGTTTTCCTTTGGGGGTTCTGCGAACGAGGGGGATTAGAAGAAAAAATATCAGTAGTCCCGCTGATGTCTTTCTGTTGAATGTCTTCAATATAATCCACATCACAACTTTCATTCACTTTCCAGTGTACAGCCCACCCCCTTTGGACAGCACTATGGCCATTATTGGGATGTCCATTCACTTCTAGTACGAGTCCGCCATTTAAATCAATTCCGGTAATATCAATTTGTAACATGCTTCAAAGTTTACGAGGTGAAATGATAAATAAAGAAGCGCTGTTCCTAGGGAGACGAAGTACATTATAAATTTAAAAATATTTATTCATCCAATCATTTAAATGTTTATGCGCAGCCATCGCGCATATCTTTCCGTTTGTTCATGCTGGTGAACTCAGCCTTTCCCACCAGCTTTACAGCTCTGTTACATTCAAAATAAGGACCTCCTTTCTTGCCTTTTTCCTGGCCTTCTACTCAGCCAAATTACTTAGCCGCAAACAAGCAAATATTCCAATATTTTTAGCAATTCAATATTTTCACAATAAATTTATAATCAATTTTTTACCTCTTCAAAATAAAAATATACATAATATTATTAGCAAATACCTTACTTAGTTCGTAACTTAGCTATCTGCCTAACCAATACATTATGAAATCAGATGATAGAATATTAAAAAACGAGGATTTTATTAATAACTATGTACCCCTCCAGGTATTTGTCAAAGGCATTTCCACGATCTGCGCCTGCAATGCAGACAGCTTCGTAACAAAACGGTTAAAAGAAAAACCTTTGCCCTTTGACAAAGAAATTAGTGTAAGGTATTACCATACCTCGCTCCTATGGTTGAATAACATTTATTCCAACAACCTCAATTAAACCCATTGATTCATGCTGTGTAAAAGAAATATCAGCTACCATCCTCCTCCCAATGATTTATACAACATTACCACCGCGTTAAGCTTGCCCCGCAACGCCTGCGATTCCTCAATTTGCGCATCAAAGAGATTATCCTGCATCAGGATCACTTCTACATAGGAGGTGAATCCATTGTCATACCTGGCCGTTGACAGATCCAGGGCTTTCTTGGCAGCTTCTACCTGTGCTTTGCGCAACTCGTATTCTGCCGCGTAGGTCCTGTAAAAGGTAAGCGCATTGTCTACTTCCCCGAATGCAACCAAAACTGTTTTCTGGTATTGTTGATATACGGCATCGGTCCTTCTGCGTTCTGCTACAACAATATTTTTTCTTTGATTATAATTGAAAATCGGCCCGAAAATACTTCCAAAGCCATTGGCCACAAGTCCATCGCTATGAATCAAAGTGCTTAACTCCGGGCTGGCAAAACCCAGGACTCCTGTAAGACTGAGAACCGGTAAACGGTTGGCCTCTGCCACCCCAATCTGTTCAAACTGAGCTTCCAGGGACTTTTCAGCAGCCATGATATCAGGCCTTCTTTGCAGTAGTTGTGAAGGGAGACCTACCGGGATAGCGGGGGATACCAACTGGTCAAAATTGCTGTATCCCCTGGAAACGGTGCCGGGACCCATGCCCATTAAAAGCCTAAGGGAATTTTCCACGATAACGATTTGACGCTGCAACGACGGAATGGCGGTGGCAATAATGTACTCTTGTTGCATGGCCTGCAACTTGTCTATTTCAGCCACATAACCTTTGTCAAACCGGTCGGAAATGATCCTTGTATTTTCCTTTCTGCCAACCAGTGTCTGGTTGGCAATGACAAGCCGGTTATCCAGGTCGCGCAACAAAAAGTATTGAGAGGCCGCTTCGGCAATAAGGCTGGTTTGTAAGGCATTTCGGTTGGACACTTCCGATAGGAATTGCGCCACTGCCGACCGGCTGTTATGTCTTAACCTGCCCCATAGATCCACTTCCCAGTTCAGTACGCCAAAAATATTGAATGAACTGCCCTGGATACCCTTGGCCGCTTCCTGGGCACTGGAGCCCGCATGGCCGCCGCCGGCCTCTAAGGAATAATTGATTTGGGGATATAAGTTGGCCTTAATGATGGCCGTTTGGGCACGGGCTTCTTCAATTCTTGCGGAAGCAGTCAGCAGGTCCTTGTTATTGGCCAGCGTTGTTTCAATAATGGTCTGTAAGGCCGTATCCTTGTATAAGTCAAACCATTTTACCAACGATGACGTATCAGTTGTTACCGTATCCCTATATGCAATCCCTGAGGGAACTTCCGGTGAGGAGAATTTTTTTCCCACCAGGCAGGATGATAAGGAAACCAGCGAGAGAATCAACAGGATTGGGATAGAGGGAGGAGGTACTTTTTTCTTCTTCCCTTCAATTAAAACAAAGAAGGCTGGGATCAGCAAAACGCCGATAATGGTGGCAGCCAGCATGCCTGAAAATACGGCCATACCCATTACTTTTCTTCCTTCAGCCCCCGCACCGGTTGCGGTGAGCAACGGCAACACACCGAGTATAAAGGCCAGCGATGTCATAAGGATCGGCCGGAAGCGGAGCTTGGCTGCATCCAGCGATGCATCGAGGGTTGGATCCCCGGCATCCTTCTTCATCTTGGCAAACTCAATGATCAGGATGGCGTTCTTTGCATTCAATCCAATGAGCATCACCAACCCGATTTGTGCAAATACGTTGTTCACATAGCTAAGTGAAAAAAGACCTGCAATGAACAGCCCCAGGAAGGCCCCCATCACGGCCCAGGGAGTCCCCAGCAGCACACTGAAAGGAAGTTTCCAGCTCTCGTACTGCGCAGCAAGAATGAGAAAAACAAATAAAAGCGCCATCACGAACGCCCTGCCCGCTGTACCCGCTGCGGCTTCTTCCTGGTACGACATATTGCTCCATTGATAACTCACATCAGCGGGCAATACCTCCTTGGCCACTTCTTTCAGGGCTGTCAGGGCCTGGTCGGAACTGTATCCCGAAGCAGGCACACCATTGATTTCAGCAGCCCTGTAAATGTTGAAGTGATTGGTGTACTGTGGACCGGATGTGTCTGAAATTTGTGCAATGGTTCCTATTGGAATCGTTTCACCCCTTGCATTGGTTACATAAAATTGCTGAAGATCCTCTGCCCGCATGCGGAAACCCGCATCCGCCATGACATAGGTTTTGTATTGCCGGCCAAACTGGTTAAAGTTGTTGACAAAGGACCCGCCGAGCAGGGTCGAGATCGTGCTGTTCACCTGCGCAAGATCCAACCCAAGTTTGTCGACTTTCTCCCGGTCTATCTGGATGCTTTTCTGTGGCACATTGGCGCGGAACAGCGTATAGATCCTCCCGATCTCCGGGCGCTGGCTGGCGGCCGCTATAAACTGCTGCGCTTGCTGGGCAAGATACTGGGGTGAATTGCCTGCACGATCCTGGAGCATCATAGTAAAGCCTGCCCCATTTCCCAAACCCAGGATCGGGGGCGGCCCCACGGCGATCACCGTGGCTTCGGAAATATTTTTCATGCAAAGCGCATTGACCTCCGCTACAACATCCAGGGCCGTTTTATGCCGTTCCTCCCAGGGTTTTAAAGTGATGAAAAATGTGGCGGCATTAGGCGCTACCGTATTGTTCAAAAGATTGTTTCCGTTTACCGTAGTGTATAACTCTATTTCCGGAATGCTTTTAAGGATGCCCTCTACCTTTGTGGTTACTTTGTCGGTGCGCTCCAGGGAAGCAGCATCAGGAAGCAAAGTGCTGATGATGAAGTATCCCTGGTCTTCTTCAGGCACAAATCCCGCTGGGATCTTCTTTCCCAGGACTACGGTCACCGCAATAATACCGCCAAGGATCAAAAGCGAGACCAGCAGTTTGCGGGCAAAGAAGCCGGCCACACCGACATAGCCATTCGTAAAGCGGTCAAACACGCGGTTGAACCAGGCGAAAAACCGTGCAAGTAAACCTTTTTGCTCCGATTTGGGTTTCAGCAACAAGGCCGCCAAGGCCGGACTTAAGGTAAGGGCATTAAAAGCGGAGAAACACACCGAAATCGCAATGGTGAGCGCAAACTGCTGGTACAACCTTCCGGTAATTCCGCCCGTAAAGGCCATGGGAACGAATACGGCCGAAAGAATAACAGCGATGGCAACAACCGGTCCGCCCACTTCTTTCATGGCTTTGCTGGTCGCCTCCTTTGGCGCCATACCATGCTCAATGTTATGTATAACCGCTTCTACCACCACAATGGCATCGTCAACCACGAGCCCGATGGCTAACACGAGCCCAAGAAGCGAAAGCACGTTTACGGAAAACCCAAGCAGGGGAAATACAATAAAAGTACCTATGAGCGAAACGGGAACAGTGAGCAGTGGAATTAAGGTCGCCCTCCAGTCCTGCAAAAACAGGAACACCACCAGGATCACCAGGATCACCGCTTCGATAAGGGTGTGCACAATTTCATCGATACCGGCTGTAACAGCCGCTGTGGTATCGAGCGAAAAATCCATCTTCATATCGGGCGGGAAACGGTCCTGCAGCTGCTCCATTTTATCACGGACCGCCTGTGCGACGGCAAGCGCATTGGACCCGGGAATCTGGTAGATGGCAATGGTGGAAGCACTCGAGCCATTGATACGGCTGTTCATGGTATAGTTCTCTGTTCCAAGTTCAATACGGGCTATATCCTTCATCCGCACCAGGGCGCCATCGGGGTTTGCTTTGAGGATGATGTCAGCGAACTGCTGCTCAGTGATGAGGCGTGATTGGAGAAGGGTGGTAAACGTATTCTGCGTTCCGGGGGCTGCCGGTTCTCCTCCAATACTCCCGCCCGGGCTGATCACGTTCTGCGCCTTTAACGCCTGGATCACTTGCTGCACGGTGATCTCATATTTTGCTAGGAGATCGGGCTTCACCCACACGCGCATGGCATATTCCGATCCGCCGAATACAAACACATCACCCACACCATTGATGCGCTTGAGTTCGTCCACCACGTTGATAAAACCATAGTTGTTCAGGAACTTGGAATTATAGGTGCTGTTAGGCGAAGAAAGCGAAACCAGCATCAGCGGAAAGGTGAGCGACTTCTTGGTGGTTACACCCAGTGCGGTTACTTCCGGGGGAAGGAAGGGCGCTGCCTGTGATACGCGGTTTTGCGTAAGCATGTTGGCATTGTCGAGGTTGGTGCCTACTTCGAAAGAAACTTCGAGGCGGGTGGTTCCGTCATTGGCATTTACAGAGCGCATATAGATCATGCGCTCTACGCCATTCACCTGTTGTTCGATAGGCGTTGCCACCGTTTGTTCCATGTTCACGGAATTGGCACCGGTGTAGGAGGCATTGATCTGCACCATTGGTGGGGTGATCTCGGGATATTGGGAAATGGGAATACCCCGCAGGGCCAGCACGCCAAGGAGCACCAATAAAATGGATATCACCATTGCAAAAATTGGCCGCCGGATGAAGAATTCACTCATGTGGTAGATTGAAGAGTTTTAAATTCGCTTTTCTGCTGCCGCTTAGTTTGCCGAAGAAGAGTCGTAGGAATAGGCAGTGACCACGGGTTTGATGACCATGCCGGGTTTAATGATGGCATTCCCTACAAGAGCCACTTTTTCGCCCGGTTTTAAACCTTCTGTGATCACCCAGTTGCTGCCAACACGCATACCGGTTTTAACAGGCCTGGGATTGATCTTGCTGCTGTCATTGACCACGAAAGCCATGTGCATATTCTGCATTTGATTAATGGCCTGCTGGGGAACCAATACGGCATTAGGTATTTCATCTGTCTTCACACGCACCTTCACATATTGCCCGGGGCGCAATAATCTTGATTTATTTTCCACTACGGCCTGCAACAACAAGGAACCTGTGGCCGGGTCAATTTCGCGGTTGGCAAAATCAATCTTCGCCTTTTCCGGGAAAACAGAGCCATCATTCAGGATCAGGTCAACATTGGCGTTCCTTAGATCTTCACCGCCCGCTTTTTGACGGTGCATCAGGTAGTCATTTTCTGTAACGGAAAAGCGCACTCGCATGGACCCTACGGCCGAAATGGTATTGAGCGGCGTCTCCCCTATATTCTTAACGTAGTCGCCTACCTGTACTTTTGAAACACCAATGGTGCCAGTGATCGGTGCTGTGATTCTCGCATAGCTTAATTGGGTGCGCGAATTACTCAACACTGCTTGTGCTGCATGAACAGCCTCTCTTTGGGCGTCATAAGCAGCTTGTGCCGCATCCAGGTCGCGTTTGCTTAAAGCATTCATCTCCGCGAGAGGTTTCACCCGGTCAAGGTCAGATTTTGCTTTAACGAGTAAGATATTGGCCTCTGAAAGCCGCGCCTGTGCTACCCGCTCCCGGTCTTTGAGTTCATTATCCTGGACTACATAGAGCAACTGGCCTTTGCTTACAGTAGACCCTTCCTTGAATAGGACACTTTGCACCCAGCCTTCCACTCTTGAGTGGATTTCCACATCCGATTGCCCGAATGTTTGTCCTACGTATTCCGCATACACGGGCACCGTTAGCTGGCCCGCTTCTACTACGTTTACGGTCGGCACCACCTGCGCAGGTCCTTTATCCTTCTCTTTACAGGAATTGAAAAGCAGCAGGAAGCAAACCGTTCTGATAAAATTGATTTTCATGAAAACAATTTTTTCGATTTAAAACAGGCTACAGGGGCACAGATCATCCTTTATGGATAGAGCGTTTGGATAGAGTATTACGGTTTTACGATCCCGGTGGCAGTGGTAATGGCGCGATTCCAAGGGTAGGTTTAAAATCGCCTGGTGCATAGCTTTAATGGTTCGCACAAATCCAGGTCACTTTAATAAGACATGATAAGACAAAGTTCTGATGCTCAGGGATACCTCCAAAATAAATAAAAGAAATAACTGTTATTTGATTTATATGCAAACAAATCAAAATAATTGCCACCTGCAACAGCAGTCAGATTACCTTTTCAACACGAACCCCTTCCTCATTTTACTACGGTCACCCCTATTTGTTTTCCTCCTTAATCACCTCCACAAACGAAGCCCAATCCCAATCCTTTCGGCCCCGGTTATGATTAACAAGGAAACGGTTACGGATCAAATCAGCCAGCGGCAAAGGAGTATTGGTCGCCTCCGCCAGTTGTAAGGCCAGTCGTATATCTTTCAAACCCAGTTGGGAAGTAAAGCCGGCCTGCTTATAGTTTTTCTCCACAATGATCTTCCCATAGTTTTTATAGATAGGACAGGCAAAAACACTATCACTGATCATGTCATAAAAAGCAGTAGCATTCCCTCCCGCCTTCTCCACTAAAGTAAACGCTTCCCCCATGGCTTCCATGGCAGCAGCGATCATAAAGTTGTTGCAAACTTTAACAGCCGCCGCTGTAGCAGCACTGTCCCCGAATTCAAAAAGCTTTGCAGTACCTAAGTCCTTTAATACACCAAAGATTGGTTCCTTCAATCCGGTAGTGCCCGAAAAGCAAGTGACCAGGTTGCGGTTCCTGGTGGCCTCCGGTCTGCCGATAATGGTAGCTGTACAATATTCAATACCTTTTTCTTTATGCGCAGCTTCCAGCCGGCTGGCTGTATCCGGAGCAATGGTACTCATACAAACATGAACGCTTCCCGGCTTCATTTGTGCGATCAAGCCCTCATTGCCAAAGGAAATAGCCTCAACAGCCTTGTCATCCGAAACAATGGAAATGATCAGGTCGCATGCTTTGGCCAGGGAGGAAACGGAGGCATGCAATTGAGCCTTTCCCGAAAAGGCCTGCATTTTTTCTGCTGTGCGGTTGTACAAATGCAAGGGAACATTCCTTTCGATCAGGTTATTAACCATCACAATCCCCTGGTTACCCAGGCCAATAAACCCCATTGTCATAAAATATCTATTTGTATCACCCGTGTTCAAAAAACAAGCCATGGCATGACGACTATTCAGGTAAAATGCATTTCTTCACATACAAAACACCACATGCCGATACACACGCCTCCAAAGGAATCCTATAGAAGGATACACACATTTCCTGAAAAAGGAGGACCGGTGATAACCTTGAATGATTTACCAGTTGTAAGGGATCATAGAATTGTGGGTATTGATTTAACCGGTTCAGAAACCAAAGCTTCAGGATGGGCCTTGCTGGTCAACGGTACCGCTCAAACCAAAAGGGTTTTATCCAATGAGGAACTGATCGAAGAAACGGTCAAACAGCAGCCTGCAGTCATTTCAATTGATGCACCTTTGTCCCTGCCTGCTGGAAGAATTTCTGTCCTTGACGACGATCCGGGAAGAAAGGAATATGGGATCACCAGGGAATGTGAAAGGATCATGGCCAAAAGAGGTGTGAGGTCTTATCCTCCTTTGATCCGCAGCATGCAAAGATTAACGCAAAGAGGAATCTACCTGGCAAATGAATTTCGGAAGCTGGGATATACGGTCATTGAAAGTTATCCGGGCATCACACAGGATATGTTAGGCATTCCGAGAAAAAGAAAAAGTTTGGAAGGCCTCGTGAAAGGCTTACAAGCTTTTGGGATCAAAGGAACCTACGATAGGAAAGGAACCACTCATGATGAAATGGATGCCATTACGGCTGCGTTGGTAGGCTATTTTTACCTGTCAGGTAAATACGAGCGGCTAGGCAATGAACAAGAAGGTTACTTGATCATCCCGGACATTACCGACATTACCTCTTACTAGAAGCTAATCACTTGAGATTACATTTTAATAAACTCTACCCTCCGGTTATTGGCCTTGCCAGCAGGCGTATCATTCTTATCGATAGGTTCGCCCTCACCCTTTCCATCAGTTTGCATACGGCTATCACCAATACCAAAATCACTGGCAAGTGAGGTCTTTACAGCAGCGGCCCTGCGCTTGGAGAGATCGAGATTATCAGCATCACTGCCATCAGCATCTGTATGTCCCACTATTTTTACTTTCAGGTCAGGAGATTCTTTCAACACATTGGCAATCTCTTTCAAGGTGCCGTAAGATTCAGGTTTGATCTTATCACTGTTCACATCAAACAAAATTCCATGCGTCACCCATTTGTTTTGCGTCAGCATTTTATTCCTGGTATCCGGTGCACCAATAGCCAGCCGCAGGTTGCCGATATAATGTTGTATACCTTCCTCTGCATATTGTGCCGAAAAGACAAGTGCATTTAATTTCGCATCCGTTGCAACCGCCTTGGGAAGATCCCACATCTTTTCCTGGTTACAATAAACCCGCACCCTTTCCTTCTGGCGCCAGATAGCTATATGAACAGGATTGTATTTGTCACTTAGCAAGTCTGTATAACTCTGGTTGGACGATTGACTTTCAGAGTTCTTCCTGATTTCTGTAGTAGTTGTCCCCTTCTCCTGGTCCGAATTAGAGATGTACAAACCGAGAGTCAACCGGTTGGATGCGAGACCCCAGTTTTGAGGTTGCTCAACATTCTCCAACTCGGCCATCGCCAAACTAAAATAAGCCCCTCTGATGGGTACACCATGCAACAGGTCAAATTCAAAGGTGAAATCCTCGGGATATTTTGTAGTAAACTCAGGAACAAAGACGCCCGGCTTAGTGATCCACAACCAACGTCCCGGCTTACCTTCAATGGTCACGATTTCAGCAGAACCTGTTGTATTCCAGCCTGCAGGAAAATCGCCAATATTACCGGTGGAGAAATCTTCAAAGCCAATCACCTTTTCACCAGGCACAAAATCATATTTGCTGTACGCCTTGATAGTTGTAGGGGCCGCCGCATTGTTCACATCTTTGCTGCTTGCATCTTGTTTGTTCTTTTGATCGCCTTGATCAGCTTTAGCATTCCTCTCATCTGTTGTACTTTTCTCACCTGCTGCATCATCTACTGTTTTATCTACCTTCTTATTGACTTCTTGATCAACTTTTTGATTCGTCTGTTGCTTTGCACGGTCAGTAACCTTTTTCAATATTTGGCCTTGGACACAAAAGGAAAACTCAATCAGGCAGAGAAGTAGAATAATTTTTTTCATGACCTGAAATTTTTAGTGAGTAATGAATTTCAGGGCTTGAGACCAAAAAAGAAAAGTTTATCGAAAGGGTATTGATAATGCCGATAAAAGGTACAATATTTTTAAGTAAAGCCGAATAGCTGAACTCCAAAAATCGCTTAAGCGGCCCATTGACAACGTCCATCGGTAAAACAAATAATTTTATTACATCATAAATTATCGTAACTTAAATAGCGCTATACATCTGTTCGTTATACTCATCATAGCTTCATGAATCAACTCATCCAACCATGGCTACTGATCAACAAAATGAAACCCCGAAAACCAAAAGCAATACCGAACACCTATACGATTGGCAGAACAGGCTGATATGGTGGATGACCATCGTTCCCACCTTCCTGATCATTGTCTTTATCATCCTGGCAACACTTCAACTCAACAGGTTCAACAAGGAGATCAATTCATACAAGGATTCAGAACTGGAGCCCGTCTATATGTCTTATGGCGAAGGAAAAACCATCTCCTACCAGGACAATGCCGACTATATCAGGTTCTATACGCTAGCCAAGATGGAAGACATGTCCATGCGCAAAAGATACAGCCAGGCCGGCGTGCTGTTGATGTCAAGAGTACTGACCAAGTACTTTGGATTCTTCACCGGCATGATACTGGCCATTGTAGGTGCCGTCTTTATCATTTCAAAACTCCAGGAAGAACCCAGCGACATCGAAGGCTCCGTAAGCGACAACATCAAACTGAAAATAGCATCAGCTTCACCAGGTGTCATCTTTGGAGTACTCGGTACTGTTCTAATGCTGGCCACCATACTACAGCACTCCGAGATCAATGTAAAGGACATGCCCTTGTACCTGAATGCAGGCAACCTCGCAATCCCTTCAATTAGCCAACCATACAATAGACTGGATTCAGCCAACATTCCAAACTTTGAAACACATACCGATACAGGAAAAGCAAAACCGGATTCAGGCACAACCAGGATAGCTACTGATGAAGAAATGCGTGCAGCCCGTCCCTGATCATCTCACCATCCCTGACTCATGTTAAACACCTTGTTATGCACCACATCAAACTTTACCACACGATACGTTACCACACGATACTTTGTTTATGCATCCTCATAGGCACTGCAGCATACACACAAATAAAAATTGACAGGCAGTACTTTATCCAGCTCTTGAACCAGGGTAAATACAACGAAGCTTTTTCAAAAGCAATGGAAATACGGAAGATGCCCTATGGCAAAAATGCAGTGATCGACTATTTCATTGCCAAAAGCCTTTGCATGAAAGGTTTAAGGGACCAATCCGTCGAATGGCTGGATTATATCGACCAGCACTACCCGTTACAGAAACAGCAAAGGGACTTTATACAATCTGAAAAGCAGGTATGCGGTCAACCTGCCCGGCCTGCAACGCAGCCAGGCCCCGCAACAATGTCCAGCATCATCTACATCAATTATGCACCGCTGCCGGAAGCCGGCGTTATGGGCAAAGGCGGCTTTACAATGGAATGCCATTACAAAGAACCAAGCTCCAACAGCTCAACAAAAACATTGGAAGAACTGGAATCACGCTTGTTCAAATTGGACAGGAAAAAGGAAGCGCTAACTAAAATCAAATCCATCGTCGGAAATGATTATGATGTAGATACCAGCGGGCGTTTTATTGTAGTGTCACTGAAAAGCAATGCGTACACAAAAAATGATGTGCAGCAGGTAAGTAAAAGGTTGGAAAACGCGTACCAGTACTTTTTAAGCTTCTATCAATTGAAGCCATCAGATAAGCTGTTCACCGTTTACCTGGTTCCGGGCAAGAGGGAATTACAGAAAGCAGCCATATTGGTGCATGATGTGGTCTTGGCGCAAAACATCATTGGCTATTCTACCCTCGGCGATCTCTCACTCTTGGGCATAGCCGATCCTAATGGCCTAGGCACGCTCTACCACGAATTGTTCCACCTAACCATAAGAACAGAAGTAGGCGACGTACCCCCATGGCTCGATGAGGGAATAGCATCCATGTATGCCGTCTATAAATTGGATGGCAACAATATCCTGGGAGCCAAAAACACCTGGAGAGTCAATCACTTCAAATTGTTAACCCAGTTAGCCAAAGGAGAAATTACAGTCCCTACCCTCGAACAGCTGATCAACATGCGTTGGAATGAATTTGAAGGTGGTGAGAAAAAGAACATCTGTGTGGCTTCTATACACTATGCCTTATCCAACATGTTTTTATTGTACCTGCAGGACAAAGACATAGTGGACGACATAGTAGACGCCTATAAGAACAGGCTCAAAACACGCAAAGACTCCCTCGAAGTAGGCATCTCCAATACAGAGTTGGTAGAGAAAGTAACAAGTAAAAGCATGGCCGAATTGAGCACTGAATTTTACACCTGGCTGGACAAGACCTACAACATCAACTATGAAAACATCCTCAAGGCCTACCCCTATACAACTCCTGATCAGCAGCCCGCATATCTGTTTTATCATGAGCCCAGGCCTCCTGTCCATATAGAACAGGCCTTTGCAAGAATCGACAGCATGATTTATAAACTAAAGAAAGATTCATTGATAGCCACCAATGAAATAAACACCTTCGAAGAACACAACAGAACGCTAGAGTATAACTATAGAAACATATATGAAGAGCTGGTGTATCTCAACAGGGAAGAGCTAAGAGCGGCCTCCAGTACCGGCGGTAAAGAAACAGTAAAGCCTACCGAGATCAAAACAAAAGAAGAGCAACTCGCAGCCATCGAAACCAAAATCCAAACTCTCGAAAGAGACCTCTCTACCAAACTAAAGCAGAACACCAACAACTAATCCCTCATCTATCATCCATCATCTATCATCAGTTAAAAGTATCAACCGGCAACCCCAACTCCATCGCCTTTTTGGCATTTTTATATTTCCTCACTTGCTCATTCAATCCATCTATAAGCTGCTTGAATGCTTCTACTGTTTTAAATTCTTCCTTTTTATCATCTGTTTCATATAACTGGGGAGTTTCATATGCATAATAGGTCATGTTGGAGAAATGAATACAAGGCGGCGGTAAGTAATGCCCTAGGTAAGCACGGTAGTTGGGTTGCCCCGGAAGTCCAAATGCGATCCAGGTATGCTTTGAATAGACATCCCGTTCCATGAAATCGACAAACTTGGTCGAATCTTCCTCTTTGATAGTGATCGCTCCGGGTGATTCTGCTCCAAATGAAAATAGTAAAAGTCCCGCAAACAGCTTCTTGATCCGCTTAGCATAGAGTTGATAGATGGGATGGGTCTTCAGGGGCCCTCTTTCAATCACATCCACCCCGCTTGTAAACAAAGGCATTTTGGCTTCATGCATCAACTGGTTGACAACATGAATGATGTTGCCCCAGTTATAAAACCAGTTAAAATGAATGTTCGAATTCATATGAGCCATTAGCCCATTTTTCAATTGAGGACTGTGTTCGATAAGGTAAAAGGTCTCGCAAAAAACACGCACCGGGTCCGGGCTGCCAAATGCAGTAGTCACCAGGGCAGGAAACAGGGAATTCACAAAACGGCTTCCAGTTGTTGACACCTCGAGCATCCATCGATAGGGCTGTGCATAGCTTTTGCTATCTTTCCCTTCCGACATAAAGGTGTCAAACATAACCCCGGTATACCTGGTGGGATATCGGGGATCTATCGTTGACAAAGCCTTTTGAACCTGTGGATCACGCGAAAGGACTTCATCCTCTTGAATGATCTGCAGAGGACTACGCGTATGAACATCCCAATATCTGGCCCAACACTCTGTAAGTTCTGCAGCAGAAAAAGGATATGAATCTGCCTTTGTAAAATGCTTTTCAATATGCCCTTTGGTAGGTGTTATCACTTTTTCTTCATCAAACTTCTTGACCCTGATCCAGTCTTCTGCCAGCAAATTAGCGAGGTAACCAGAAGAGAAAAACTGCCAGAAGTGAATACTTTCATGATATAGGATCCTGCAAATCGTTCCTCCCCATTCGGGATGATTGGGATCCTTATAAAAGGCATCCAATCCATCAATGCTCCACGACTCGGGTGCGGCAACAGGCACACGCATAGTGCCGGTGATATAATCGAAAGAATGTGTTCTCATTTTCCGCTCAGTGCTTTAGATACAAGTTCAGTCAGGTTCTCACTCTTTTCATATTCTGCCTTTTGGGTGATCACATTACCATTCTTATCGATGATCACCAAAAACCCGGCAGGTACCCCTGCTAGCCTTGAAACAGTAGGAGGAATTTCCCGGGTATCAATTTGAACCCCTCTTTCTTTATCCTTGAGCCAGAAATCTACCAGCCTCTTGATTAGGTAAGTTATTGTGATGGTAATAGCAACAGAGACAGGTTCTATAAAACCTGCAGGTTCCAAAGAATCAGAAACAATGTCTACTTCTTTAACGTCATCCGATATTTTATACTTTACCTCATCGGCTACTTTCCGTTCTTCCTTCAAATCGGCTTGCTCTAATTCTAAAACGATATCTAATGTATTTTGTTCCATAAACTGGGTTTATTTGATCTATGATGAGAAACCATCAATCCCACACATCCATTCCAATCCACCTTTCACTAATGTCCTTTCACCAACACTATCATTCCCGTTTATTACATGCCAATGCAAAAGTTGAAAATACAAATCGAAGCGGAGCAGTCTGTCCAGTCTTTTGTCGAAGCAGATTAAATATATGTAAATAAAACTAAATAAATACAAATATATAATTATTATTTTTACTGTATCCCCCCTCCCGCTTGATGACTAACTTCCTGTAAACTAGGAAAGCTACGTTCAACAACTCATTATTGATTCTTTAAACTATCCCTTAACCAACAAACGCTTACCATGAAAAAGGTACTTCTACTTTGCATGCTACTCTCGCATCTTCTACCTCCTATTCAAGCACAGAAGGCCGGTGACCTCGACCCTACATTCGGTACACAAGGCATCTTAAAAACCCAGTTTAAAGCAGGAAACCTGGGCAACGAATCAGGCACCGAACTGTTCGTCCAGCCCGACGGACGGATCATTTCGGTTGCCGGACTGGAAGGGAAACTCGTATTATGCCGCTATAATACCGATGGCTCCGTCGATAAAACTTATGGAACCAATGGCTACTCCGAACCCTTACTCTTTAATTATTCCTTTCCTACCATCTTAGATCCTTATTATGTTGATGTTGCAATGCAACCAGACGGGAAAGTAGTGATCGCGTGGAATGTGGATGATTTTATAAGCATGCTCAATGCCTCATTCCTCGTTCGCTACAACACGGATGGTTCCCGGGATACGGATTTTGGCACAGTCCATATTTCTGAACCTCATGACTTCCTCTCCACTTCTTTAGCAATACAACCAAATGGGAAAATACTGGTGGGTGGATATGCCCTTGTGGAGTATCCATTCGACAGTCCATATTTTGTAATAGCCCGCTACAACAACAATGGCACTCCAGATGGCAGCTTCGGTACCGGGGGATATATCACCAGCGATCCTGTCGGCCCTTATACATCCCCAACCTCTATTGCCGTTCAAAGCGATGGTAAAATAGTAGTATGCGACCATAATAGCGCCTTTCTTACGCGCTTCAAGAGCAATGGCGACCCCGATCCTTCATGGGGCGAAGAAGGCAATGTGGAAGTTGACTTCCCGGTACATGCACTGGTAATACAACCGGATCAAAAGATCCTGGTGGCTGGTCCCGCTTTTACAGGCAGCTCTTATAAATTGGCGCTAAGGCGTTTCAACAGCAACGGTACTCCGGATCGAAGCTTTAGCGGTGATGGAAAACTGGTCACAAATACGGTTGTATCTCCGGATGGTGCATTCACAGTCGCCCTACAGTCCAATGGAAGGATCCTGGCTTCAGGAACATCTGGAGGTAACAATCCTGTTTTAAACATTTTGCGTTTCAGCAATACAGGCACACCAGAGATCACTTTTGCCGGAAATGGAAAGCTGGTTCCGGGTATCAACGGGGCCAGCAGTTTTACACTACTGCCCGACAACAGGATAGGGATTACAGGATACATCCATAATGGCGTCAATAAGGACCTTGTTCTTGCCCGTTATTACGGCAATGGAACGCCAGACCCAACACTGGACGGGGATGGCAAGGCCATTATTTTTTACCAGGTAGGCTATGCTTCATTCTTATCCACGGCCCTGCAAAAGGATGGCAAACTGCTGGCCCTGGCACAAAGCTTCAATGGCAAATACAATGACAAGCTCCTGACCCGCTATACCAGCAAAGGCGAACTGGATAAGACTTTTAGTGAAGATGGTATGCAGCCGGTAGATTCCGCTGCACAGACTGTTGCGATACAGCCGACCGGGAAGATCATCGTGGCTGGCGGCGATTATTTCAACAGCACCAAGGCCCCTCTGATCGCGCGTTACAATCAGGATGGTTCACCGGACCACACATTCGGAAATGGTGGAAAGATCGAACACAAAAACTCTTCGATCGTGGCACTGGCCATACATGCCAATGGCAAGATCATCGTGGCGGGCAATGGCGGAACTGCTAGTGATTATGACTTCGCAGTAACACGCTACAACAGCAATGGCACACTGGACCTTACCTATAGCAACGACGGCTATGTAACTACCGATTTCGGATCGCCGGCAGACTTTGCGAAAGCTGTGGCCATCCAGGAAGATGGAAAGGTAGTTGTCTCAGGAACTGCTTTCGGGTATGACTACAATACTCAGCTAGCTCTTGCACGCTACAACGGCAATGGAACTTTAGACAAAACTTTTGGTGAAGAGGGAAAAGCGCTTCCTGCAGCTCGCTGGAGTACATTCTTAAGCGGATGGCCGGAGGCAAAAGGTGCTATAGCCACACAACCAGATGGGAAGATCGTGGTTGCCGTGGAGCAATGGCAAGAGCTCCGTTACGAGCCCTCTCCTGTCTATCACGGTATTACCAGGCTCAAAACCGATGGTTCCTTAGACGAGTCTTTTGCAATGTCGGAGTATTATGGTGCGTCTGGTGTTATTGATTTCAGGTTAGGAGCCAATCCTAAAGTGCTGATCGATTTTCAAAACGGTGGAATCATTTTAACTGCCGGCCCCTATGTGAGCAGGTATTTGATGAATGGCTCTGTAGATCCATCGTTTCAGGGAACTGATAAAGGCCTTTCTCAAATAAATGATATTGCTATAGGAAACAAAAGGCTGTATATGGTAGGTAGCTTCACCAGCTTTCCACAGTCTTTCGCCACTATTTCCGCTGCTCTTTTGAAAGACAATCAGCCACCAGTAGTAAACATCGTATCGCCTGCAAACAACAACTCTTTCGTCGCTCCTGCAACCATCAACATTACGGCTTTGGCTTCAGACCCGGATGGCACCATCAACAAAGTAGAATTCTACAACGGTTCTACGCTAGTCTTTACAGAATGGGCTTCCCCCTACTACCGCCAGGTGCATAATGTTCCCCCCGGCACCTATAAGGTCACAGCCAAAGCCTATGACAACTTAGGAAAGACAACTACGTCCTCCATCATCAACATCACCGTTACAGATCCTTCACAACGGCTGGCACTTGGTTCTTTAGAACTCAATCAGGATAAACAAAATCAACTGGAAGGCCTTTCTGCCCACCTGGAACAAAACATACCCAACCCTGCACAAGGCAGTACACTAATTCGCTATTATATACCTGCGAAGGCCGGTACCGCACAATTAATACTGACCAACCTGAATGGCCATGTGGTTCAAAAGTTCATATTGAATAAAGGCTCCGGACAGACCTCCATCAACACTTCTTCCCTTCCTGCAGGCACCTACATCTACAGTCTCTACATCGATGGCAAACAGGCCGATAGAAAGTTGCTGGTAATTGCCAGGTAAATGCAAAATGCCCATGAAATGTAACGGGCCAGAAGCTTACACTTCTGGCCCTCTTTTCTATAACAATTACTATAACTATTTCCAATCATCCTCATCTTCTAAAAGTCACGCCCGTGGCCTGATCCAGGCATTTATCCCCTTAAAATAAATCTTTAAAAAAAATGCTGAGTTGTGAATGCAATTTCAAAATAATACTCTACATTTATTTAGAAATCTTTAACACTTAATCATAATACATCACTCCTAAACATCCATTGATAGCGTGTTTGTAGAATTCGGGGGGAAAACATTTCATTGCTTGATCATATAAAACATTTGAACATGAGGACACCTTTACTATCCACACTTTTTTGTGTGCTGACAACCTTGTCCATGCACGCACAAAACACTTCTCCTTACTGGAGCCTGAACGGCAACTCTAATGCTACCCTATCACAAAAGTTAGGCACAACCAACAATGTCTCTCTGCGCTTCGTGACCAACAATATTGAACGCATGAAGATCCATAGCTCCGGCAACATCGGCATTGGCACCTCTTCTCCTACATCAAAACTGCACGTTGTAGGCAACACGCTGTTTCAGGGTTATTCACAAATTCAAAGTAAAGACTATGTAGGACTGGATGTAACGGCCAATGTGGTCACAGGCGACCCGTATCTGGATTATGAAATCACTACAGAAGTCGGCATCAAAGGAACTGCCGATTATAGCGGCGTTGAAGGCTATGCAACCTACAGAAATGGCCAGGGCGTTTATGGCGGCGGCGACATAGGCGTTTGGGGTGAAGGAAATGAATATGGCGTAATCGGGAGAGGTTCCACTTATGGTGTTTACGGGATTGGTCTCAACAGCAGCAGCGTCGGTGTTTACGGCTACAGCGCTGATAACTATGCCGGATTCTTCGATGGAGAAGTGTATAGTACTTCACAATACACCACCAGCGACCAGAACCTGAAGAAGGATATTTCAGAAGTGGGTGGAGCGTTGGCCGTTATCGGGCAACTGAAACCCAAATATTATACCTTCCGCAACGACGGGAAATATGCCAAAATGAACCTGCCCAAAGGAAACCACTACGGGTTTATGGCGCAGGATCTGGAAAAGGTATTACCAGGCCTGGTAAAGACAACGCAACACAGACTCTATAAGGAAAAGAGGAATGAACAAAACGAAGAGATCACGCTCAAGGCAGTAAACTATACAGAACTCATTCCTATAGCAGTCAAAGCGATTCAGGAACAACAACAGGTGATTGATCAGCAAAAACAGGAATTGGATGCATTAAAGAATGAATTAGCCGAAATCAAACAGGCAATCTCCATGCTTTCCAATGGTCAGAACATCAATACCTTTTTAAGCAGCGCTCAACTGGGCGAAGTTAGTCCCAACCCCGTAAGAGGATCAGCCACGATCCAGTACTCAATACCCGAAGGATCTGGCAACGTACAACTGGTCATCACAGACGCTATGGGCAGGATCATCCGCCAGATACCCATCAGCACTACCGGTGCCGGTGTCATCAATATAGATGCATCTTCTTTAGCCAGCGGTGTCTACAATTGCGCCCTCCTTGTAAACTATAAAACCATACACAACAGGAAAATGACCGTAGTCAAATAAACCCGCCTCTTCCTCCCAAAATGAAAAAGGTGATACCACTAGGTATCACCTTTTTCATATACTACAGTATCCAATTGCCCATTCACAATTCACCCCTTCACATACCTCAAAGGCAGTTTTTTGCACAGCAGCTTACTGCTTCACTACTTTAATGGTGCTCCGTTCACTGCCTTGCAAAATTTCGATAATGTACATACCTGCAGCATAACCCTGTCCTATTTGCAATGTTTGACCGGATTTGATGTTTTGTCTTTGTTCTATCACTTTACCCAAAGCATTCATCACCCTTAACGTTATGTTTTCATTTACACCACCACTGATAGTTAAATTAAAGGCATTACTGCTTGGATTGGGTGATGCCGTGATGTGCAACGCACCAGAAATATCACCTATGCTTTCACTGCGCTCTGATTGGGTAATCTCAAACTTACCCTGGTCATGAGGCACTTTCACCTGTACGGTCTTGGAATCGCTACTACCAATGGCATCGGTGCAGGTAACCGTAATGGTATAAATCCGTCCACTACCCTTACCATCCCGTTCTGCTCTCAACAGCACTTTGTCATTACCCATGATTTGCCAGTCAGGAGAAAGATCATCTTTACTACCTCCGTTTTGTGATTCATTGCTGCTTACAGTTGTAATTTGACAACTTGTGCTGCCACTGCCACCGGTAGTTACAGTAGTGACCTCTACTTCCTTCATCTTGTGATTAGGAGGCCATAGTGTTGATGGATTGGCAGTCACAGAAGTAATCACTACAGGAGCAGCAGTAACTTGGAACTCATAAGCTCCCATGTCAATAATCCCATTCACCACACGAGGCTTGCCCTCCAGATCAACAGTTGTCGTATTGGCACTGGTCAATCCGGCATCAATCGCCGGAGAACCCGCCTGCAGGTGCAGATCCCCATTAGTTGCATCCACAAACAAAGGATCCTGGTCCAGGTTACCTGTGCCGGTAAAGCCACCCTGCACGATAGAATAGGTAACTACAGCATTACCAAAAATTTGGCCGTTTATGTTTTCCCAGAGGATACAATTGGTGAGTGTAGGCGAAGAACCGCTGTTATACATTCCACCTCCATCAAATTCAACACTATTTCCCCAAAAGCTGCAATTCGTGAGAACAGGGGAAGAACTGCTGTTATACATTCCACCTCCATCATAAGCTGCATTGTTTCCTACAAAGCTGCAATTGGTGAGTATAGGAGAGGAATTATAGTTATACATACCTCCACCCCAGTGTAAAGACTCATTTTCTGAAAAGATGCAATTGATAAGAATAGGCGAAGAACTACTGTTAAACATTCCTGCACCAATTGCATCAATAGCCCGATTTCCAGAAAAGTTGCAATTAGTGAGTGTGGGAGAAGAACTACTATTATACATTCCAGCACCTGCTCCGTCGGTATCAACCATATTTCCTGAAAAGCTGCAATTGATGAGCCTGGGAGAAGAAGATAATTCATTATGCATGCCGCCGCCAGTCAAAAAAGCGGAATTTTCTAAAAAGCTGCAATTAGTAAGAGTGGGAGAAGATTCATTGTTATACATTCCACCTCCACCTTTATCAGCACTATTCTTTGAAAAGCTGCAATTAGTAAGTGTGGGAGAAGATTCATTATTATACATTCCTCCACCAAGATTATCCGGCAAAGTAAGACCATTAGCATTACCGCCAGTAATGGTAAAGCCATCCAAAACAGCCGTATTGCCAACAGAAGCACTTTGCACCACATGAAAGGAGTTGTTTGCATTGTTGCCGTTCACATCCTGGCTAATATCTCCGCTCAAAGTAGTTACATTGGTCTGCCAGTTGCGCGTATTGAGCAGGGTTTCGGTACCCACAAAGCCACCATAGAGAGCGACACCGTTTTTCAGGTGAAAGGAGTGCGTGCGGTCGTTATTGGTCAATCCTCCTCCTTCATCGGGATAATAAATGCCGGCAGCTACCCAGATCTGATCCCCGCTCACCGCCACTGCCAGGGCATCCTGCAGTTTTGTGAAAGCATTCGTCCAGGAGCTACCATTATTGGCTCCTGTTGCATTGTCGTTTACATAGTAAATAGCCTGAGAAAAAGTATGTAAACAGAAGAGTAAGCATAAAGCTATAATTATTGATTTCATAAAAAGCAGTTTTAAAGATGAATAACAACTTGCTGGTTTCCCCAGCACTTTGTTTAGAGAGGGAGCGGGTTATGATAGGAAAGAGTAGTCTTAATAAGGTATACAGATTTAATAAACTACTCACATGAGATGAAAAGGAAAAAGAAAGAAGCTGCCTTTTTAAACAGCTCCTTTCTTTTTAATCGTCCGATGTAACTGAGTTCATATAAGTCTTTCTGGCCGTCGTTTGTACACTTCCAAGGTTATCCTCTATTCCTTTTTCCTTCTTGTCCTTCTTCCGGAACATAATAGCAAGCAGCAACATAAACAAAGGCGCTGTAATGGCCCAGGGAAAACCAAGCACCAATAACCTGTAGGAAAAGGTGGGATAGAAATACACAATACTGATCAATGGAGTCACAAGGGCATGAGCAATGAAGGAAAGTCTCACCCATTTTTCAAAACCCTGCTTCTTGAATACCGGGATAGCAACTGCTGTGGCCAAACCCATAAAGATGTATCCTAAAGCATCAAAGTCCCAGAATAAAGAATGTGGCGTTTGCTGTAACAGGCGCACTTCATCCAACTGCCCTCCCATGGTCATCGGAATCACCGTCGCTAATTGCACCACGTAATTGGCGGTCACAAACACAGCATATAAAGTAGTAAAGATCAGCGCAGCATGGCTCCAGAACTTTTTGTGATCAGGTGCTGTGTAATGTAACGCCAGCATTTCCAAAACAAAAGGAATCACGATACAAAGGGAAGTTCCGTAAATGAGCTTTTCATCCATGGGATAGGTAAGCCCACCATAAAGCTGCAACAGCTGAACAATGCAATAGGATACCGTGGCGGCAAATGCTACAACTCCTGACCAGAAGCCCACTTTGTTGATGGAGGATTCCATGAACACCCGTTTCAATAAAGATATTCAGGGCATCCACAGATTTCCAATGACCAGGTAAAACAAAAATCCTGATGCTGGTCATAGTATCCATCAATGGTTTCCAACTGGTATTCCGGAAAACGCTTCTTTAATCCATCAAACAAAACCATTGAAGAAGAACCTCAGCATCCAGTAAACTGTTGTGTCTGTACATTACTTGATCCCAATGAGCATACAATAATTGAGATCCTGCTGTGATATTTTATAAATGGTTTTACCTTAGTGGAACTTTTCTTTTGAGCCTATCCCACCTAAGCAGTTTTCTATCCTCATAGACGCTTCCTACACCTTTTGGAATAGCCCATACCCTACAATATTTCATCACTTTAAAGCAATAACCATGAGCAAACATCTATCCTCGTTGATAGCACTGGCTATCTTGTTAGGTACGCAGCATTCAAGTGCCCAGAACACCTCTCCTTACTGGAGCCTGGCGGGCAACTCCAATGCATCTTCTACCACCTCCAAACTGGGCACCACCAATGCCATTCCGCTGCGGCTCTTTACCAATAATGCCACCCGGGTCTATATCAACACTTCAGGCAACGTAGGTATCGGCACCACCTCCCCTGCTCAAAAACTGCATGTAGCAGGCAACACCTATATTACAGGTAATGTAGGTATTGGCACGAACACGCTTACCTCTAAACTGAATGTACAAACTTCTGGTAGTACCCTCGGCATTTCTATCAATAACCCTGGTACCAGTTATGGGCTTTATGTTAACAGCACTGCTGGCGGCACTAGTGTTGCTGGGGTCAGTACTTTTATGGGTGTTTCCGGCAGTGGGAATTCATATGGCGTATATGGCTCTGGCAATACTTATGGTGTTTTCGGCACAGCTAGTACTTATGCCGTCTACGGCGCTGGTACTACTTATGGAGTATACGGCACTGGTGGTACTGGCGTTTACGGCTCTGGCAATACTTATGGCGTTCGAGGTAATTCAACTAATAATTATGGCGTTTATGGTACTGGCTATACTGGCGTTTATGGAGCCGGCGGTACTTATGGAGTTATTGGATCTGGTAGTTCTTATGGTGTTTATGGCTCTGGCAGTACTTATGGCGTGTATGGCTATAGCGTAAATGGAACAGGCGTTTATGGCTATAGCATTAATTACCAAGGTGGCCATTTTCATTCGGCCAATAACTACGGCCTATGGGCAAAAACAGAACGAACTGATAAAAACTGGGCAGGCGTATTTGAAGGGAACGTCTACACTTTCGGTGCTTATCAAACCAGTGATAAAAACCTGAAGACTAATATAGAAGACCTTGGAGATGCCTTGAGCGTAATTGAAAAACTGAAACCCAAAAGTTATGAATTCCGTCATGATGGAAAGCTTGCAAACTTAAATCTACCACAAGGAAAACATTATGGAATCCTGGCTCAGGAACTTGAAGAAGTATTACCAAACCTCGTCATGGAAGTAGAAAATGAATTATCTACGCCCATTCAAGCAGGATCTAATGCGGTATTACCTTCATCACCCGATGCACAAACGCCTACTACACCGGCACCTCAAAGGGAAACAGCAGAAAAAATAACCATTAAAGCAGTAAACTATACAGAATTGATTCCAATAATGGTCAAAGCCATGCAGGAACAGCAACAACGGATTGAGCAACTGGAACAATTGGTTTACAAGCTTTCTGGAGGCCAGGACATCAATACCTTTTTAAGCAGTGCCCAACTGGGTGAAGTAAGTCCCAATCCAGTTAGAGGATCTGCTACTATTCAGTACTCAGTACCGGAAGGAATGAATAAAGTTCAGTTACTGATTACAGATGCTTTGGGCAGAAGTGTGCGCCAGATTCCCCTGAACACCTCCGGCTTTGGCGTGGTCAACATAGATGCATCTTCTCTAGCAAGTGGCGTTTACAATTGCTCCCTCATTGTAAACTATAAAACCATACACACCCGGAAAATGAACGTAGTCAAATAAAACATCCCTCCCACCTAAGTAGTTTTCTATCCTCCTATACGCTTCCTACCCCTTGTGGAATGGCCTATACCCTACAATATTTCATCACTTTAAAGCGACAACCATGAGCAAACATCTAACCTCGTTGGTAGTACTGGCTATCCTGATAGGCACGCAGCATTCAAGCGCCCAGAACACTTCTCCATACTGGAGTCTGGCGGGCAACTCCAACGCATCTTCCACCACTTCAAAACTGGGCACCACCAATGCCATTCCCCTGCGGCTCTTTACCAACAATGCAGTCCGGGTCTATATTCATCCTACTTCAGGCAATGTAGGTATCGGCACCACCGCCCCTGCCCAAAAGTTGCATGTAGCAGGCAACACTTACATTACTGGCAGTATGGGTATTGGCACGAACACACTTAGTGGTTATAAACTAAATGTATTAGCTTCTGGTAGTACCGGCGGCATTTATGTCAATAACTCTGGTACCGGCAATGGGATATATGCAAACAACACGAATGGTGGCACTGGCATTTACGGTAGCAGTACTTATTTGGGTGTTGTTGGCAATGGCAATAATTATGGTGTTTATGGTATTAGTAGTTCCTATGCAATTTATGGCTCTGGTGGCACCTATGGAGTATATGGTTCTGGTAGCACTGGAGTATATGGTTCTGGTAATAATGGTGTTGTGGGCTCTGGTACTACCTATGGCGTTTACGGCACAAGTACCAACAGCTATGGGGTATATGGTATTAGCTCAAATTCATTAGGTGGCTACTTTATTTCCTCGTCTTATTACGGATTGAGGGCAAGGACTGACCGGGCCGATAAAAACTGGGCAGGCGTATTTGACGGGAACGTTTACGCTTTTGGTGTTTATCAAACCAGCGATAAAAACCTGAAGACAAACATTGAAGAACTCGGAGATGCCCTGAGCGTAATTGAACAACTGAAACCCAAAAGTTATGACTTCCGCCATGATGGAAAGCTTTCAAACTTAAATCTGCCACAAGGAAAACACTACGGCATCCTGGCACAAGACCTTGAAGAAGTATTACCCAACCTTGTCATGGAAGTAGAAAATGAAATATCTAAACCCATTCAAGCAGCATCTAATGCCGGATTATCTTCATCACCAGGCACACAAACACCTGCGCCCCCCATACCGCAAAGAGAAACTGCAGAAAAAATAACCACTAAGGCTGTAAACTACACAGAACTCATTCCTATAACAGTCAAAGCAATCCAGGAACAACAAAAGGTAATAGAACAGCAAAAACATGAATTGGTTGCCTTAAAGAATGAACTGGCTGAGCTCAAACAAGCCATCTCTATGCTTTCCAATGGCCAAAACATCAATACTTCTTTAACCAGTGCCCAACTGGGCGAAGTAAGTCCCAATCCCGTAAAAGGATCAGCAAATATTCAGTATTCAGTCCCCGAAGGAATGAGTAACGTGCACCTGCTGATTACAGATGCCTTAGGCAGAAGCGTCCGCCAGGTACCCATCAACACCTCTGGCTCCGGCATCATCAACATTGATGCATCTTCTTTAGCCAATGGTGTTTACAATTGCTCTCTAATTGTAAACTATAAAATCATCTCCACCCGCAAAATGAACGTAGTCAAATAACACCTCCCCATCTAAAAAGAAAGGGATGCCTCAAAACATCCCTTTCTTTTTTCCGTATAGGATAAAGGCTGCTCCCTTCCAAGCAACTCCTTCCCAGCCTTCCCAGTTTTATATTTTACATTTTTGATGATGCATTTACATTTCCTTCCCATACCCAAAATCCTGTCTCAACTCCTATTTTCAGACATCCATCTCCCTGTCCCCCGTTCGCCATCCGCCATTCAAAACATTCGTCACTCCCATCTCAAAATCCATCCATAACCAGGATCATGTGCGCAGATGCTCCCCTTTAGGGGCTGGGGGTGTGCGCTCCTCATTCCTTCCTCCCCACCAAACTTTCCCAAATCACATCATACACATCCACCGCCTGCAACATCCCTTCACCAAACCCTCCATCCGTAATCAACACCGGCTTATAACCAGCCTCCTTCACAATCCTCCCATGCGATCCTTTCACCAACGTAGCATCCAGCGGAATCACATCCATCACATACCGGAAACCCAGTTTCTTACGTAGCAGTTTATAAGCAGCCCTTCCCTTAGAGGTCATAAACAACTCCACAGGATCATACCCCGGCTTTTTGTGAATATCCACCACCCTTGCATAATCCGGAGCCTTGGCATCATCCATCCAGAAGTAATACGTAAACCAGCTCTGCTCATCAGCCATCAACACAAAATCACCACTCCTTTCATGATCAATATGATACGCCTTCTGCGCCTCCTTATCCAACACCAGTTCAACACCTGGAATATCTTCCAGTATCTTTCGCACCTTACTCATAACAGAAACATCATTCACATAAACATGCGCCACTTGGTGATCCGCCACGCAAAAGGCCTTCGAGGCACCGGCATCCAGCAATTCTAATCCCCGTTCTACCCTGATCCCCAACAATCCATGTTCACGCAACACCCTGTTCACATGTACAGGCCGGCTCACATTGGTAATCCCGTATTCAGACAACAGGATGATCTTCGCACCCACACCCGAATAATAGTTCACCAATTGCTCTACAATCTTATCGATCTCGTTGAGGTCCTTGCTGATCCTGGAAAGATCCTGCCCATACTTCTGCAGACAATAATCCAAATGAGGCAAGTAAATGAGGGTCAGCGTAGGATCGTACTTCCGGTCTGTAAATACAGATGCATCAGCGATCCATTGCGTGGAAGTGACATCAGCCCCCGGCCCCCAGAACTTAAATAGAGGAAACTGCCCCAGCTCTTTTTGCAATTCATCCCTTAAACTTGCCGGATGTGAATAGCAATCAGGCATCTTACGGCCATCGGCTAAATAATTAGGTCGCGGTGTTACAGAAAACTCCGCACTGGAATACATATTGTACCACCAGAACATCTTCGATGTGGTAAACTGGGGATCGAGCTTCTTCGCCCGCTCCCATATTTTCTCTCCCTGCACTAATTTGTTAGACTGCTTCCAGAACTTAACCTCGCAATCCTCATGATCATACCAGCCATTGCCTACAATACCATGTTGCGATGGCCATTGGCCAGTAAGATAGGTGGACTGCACCGAGGTGGTCACCGCCGGCAACATGGGTTCAATGGTTTGCAGCACCCTTTTACTAATATAGCTTTTCAGAAATGGAGTGTGTTCACCAATCAAAGTAGAAGATAATCCTACAATGTCTATAACAACAGTCTTATGCATGGTACGTCTGGTTGCTGGCAGCCTGGTTAGTAGCAGCGCTGGTTGATTTTCGTTTCAATAATCCTTGTACCCATTCCAGCTCTCTTACAATAGAATCTTCTATAGGTAAGCGCATATCACCTGGCAATACTTCCCAGGTATAGGTTTCAATTTCTAAATGTGTGGTAAACGGTTGCTGCTGGTGTAGCTGTAATACTTGCTCAATATCCTTTTGCGTAGAACCAAGCACACCATAATGATCTACAAACAGGGGAACGTGAAAATGCGCCCGCCACTCCGTAGTAAATTCATTAGCAGCATCCTTCAAGGCAATTGGGATATCAGGATACCTGATCAGGCTGCCATCTTTTTGCATGGCAACTACCTGGTGCAGGTAAGTCGATTCATTAATGTCTTCAAAGGCGTCAACAACGGCCCCTCTCATTTGAAGATCCTGGCAAAATGCCCCTTTCAGTGCAGCACTGATCTGGATCTTACCGGTCTTGATCCCAAGCTTTCGGAGTTTTTCCAGTACGGCCGCATGGTCTTCATAGCAAACCGCAAAATGGCAAATGTCATAGCACAATTGCACATGTTCTTTAATGGCTGCAACGGCCTGTGTTTCACCGTAACCAAACTGGTCATGCAAATAATCGATACCCATAGGCAGCAGGTACTGCGTATACCATTCAAAGAAGGCCTCGCTTTCTCCCAATAGTCCATCGGGCTCCGGCTCTATATCCAGGTGGATCATTTTACCGGTCACATCTTTGATCTGGATCAGCTCTTCTACCACTCCTAAAATATGCTTCGTAGCCTTTACAAACACTTCATCCATTTGTTCTGGTTCATGCCAGAACTGGTACGACAATGGCGAGGTGGAGATACCGCCATCCATGCCTTCAGGTAATAATTCAGCTAAGAGCCATGCCATCCGTAAGGTATACTGAAAGCGGTCATAATTGGTCCAGTCCGGTGCATGCACCTGGTCTTTGACCCTCGTATGATGGAAGCTGCCATATGGAAAGCCATTCATCGTAAACACATAGCAATCCTCCTGCTGTAGCCATTGTTTGAAAGCTTCCATGTTTTCCTCCCATTCCAGTTCCAGGCTGGCAATATTCGACAGGCGCAGCCCTATACCAAAGGGTTGGTGTGGCGAAGCTTCTTGTTTGATGTGCGGAATGTATTTCTTCAGTTGTGCAAAATGATCCTTCCAGCTTTCCCCAGCATGAATGTTGCTGCAATAAGTTAGGTGTCCGTATGGCGTCTTCATGTTCTTAGTTTTATATTGGTGTAATCTTTTAGCCAATCACTAGCCTGGCGTAGAATAGGTACGTCCAGTTCATGTACTTCCACTCCTCTTCCGATCTCCTCCAGCAACATGATCGTTAATCTTCCACCCAGGTGTTCCCTGAATTCATTCAATCCTTGCAGCACGGGGCTTTCATCATCCCTGACCTCCATCAGCGGGTGGGTGACTTCAAACCCGAGGTTCAATAATACATCGATAATCCTGCGGAACGCTTCTTCTTCCAAACGTCCGAACAGGTATGAATAAGCACTATCCAGTGCAATGCCCATGGCCACGGCTTCACCATGCCTGATGGTGAAATTGGATAGCTGCTCTGTTTTGTGTGCACTCCAGTGACCAAAATCCAGTGGCCGCGAAGAACCCATTTCAAACGGATCACCACCACCAATATGCTCCATATGCAATTGCGCACACCGCTTGATCAGGTATTGCATCGCCTCCATATTCCTGATGGCCAAAGCAAGAGCATTTTCTTCCAGCCAGTGAAAGAATGCCTTGTCTTTGATCAGCGCCACTTTAACGGCTTCAGACGTACCCGAACGCCAGTCTTCATCGGTAAGTGTCGTTAAAAAATCAAAGTCGTTGAACACGGCTACAGGTGGCGCAAAGGTGCCCAGGAAATTCTTCTTACCGGAATAATTCACACCATTCTTCACACCGACTCCTGAATCATTTTGCGAGAGTACCGTGGTCGGGATCCTGATATGACGGATACCGCGGTGACTGACAGCTGCCGCATAGCCTACCATATCCAATACAGAACCTCCTCCTATCGCCGCTATATACGAATGCCTGTCAATGCCATATTCATCTACCGCCTTCACGATCTGATAAAACAGGTCCTCTTCATTCTTAGCCTTTTCACCTCCTGGTACCACTAGGATGTTCTCGACCAAACTAAAAGCGGTTTCATCCCTGAAATAATCCCTGATCTGCTCCTGCAGCTGTGGATGACAATCCGCCACACCTTCGTCAATAACAAAAAAGATCTTCTTCTTGAAATCAGTCTTCTGGCTGTATAAAAAATCCCTGAAAAGGGAATTGCCTGGAGCAAACAAATGCTCTGTGAAATAAACCTTGTACGTAAACTGTACGCGAAATGATTGTTCTATAAAATCCATGTCCTCGTTAACAATATAGTATCAGAATGAGAAAAAATATCTTCAGGTTACTGCAAACAACTTTGCCAGCCATATCGAAACCGGCAAAAGCAATAAGATCAGCAACGCATAATAAATGGTTCCAAAAGCTGCAGCCCATGCTGCATTCATCACAATTAGTGCAATCACACCCGCTTTTACCGCTTTACCGATCAGGGGTCCTTTAGGTTCACGAATAGCTTTCTGCAACGGCGGAAAGATCATGAGTGCTAACAATAGCAGGAAGCAAACCACATACCAGAGGTTGTTGTTGGTAAAAGCTACTGCCAGGATGCTGGCAATCACAATGCCGTATAAGGCTACGGCTCCATACAACGTACTCCTGCTGCTTCCATGCACCTCCCCCCTGCTGATCATCGTAATGGCCGCAATATACACGATAGGAACCAGGCTGATATACCAGTATTGGGATAATACCTCCGGCAAAATGCTCATGCCCAACAACAGATTCAACCCTCTGCACAATCCCATATTCAAAGGACCCAACACCGCATAATGTTTGCCCCACTTGTCGTACACAATCGCTGCAACTGCAATCGCCACAGCGATCAAACCTGATACGGAAAATAAACCTTCCGGATGGATCATGGCCGCAGCAGCAATGCCCATAATGATCAATAAAGAGGCAAAGAAAGCCGCCGCGCCTTTAGAGATCAACCCGCTGGGTATGGGTCGCTCAGGCCGCTCCACCTTGTCCAGCTCCGCATCGAATACATCATTGAAAACCACACCGCCTCCATACAGACCAACGGTGGCAATGATCAACAATGCCGCCGGTTGGAATGAATTGATATGTCCGTCCATGGTATTGAAATACCCGGCAATGGCAATTCCGGCCATAATATCAGAAACAGCCGTAATCACGTTTGCCAACCGCATCAAGCGGAGAAATCCTACTAATTTTTGCATCCTCGATCTTATCGGATAATCATTGAACTTTTATCTACTCTTGGTTGCTGGCCGCCCCTCAGCACCGTATTGCCTGCAAACTTCTGCGTCTGGTCTATCTCTTTCACGGCGGCAAAATCAGCCTCATTGATCTGCCCGCTCTGCCCGAATGCGGTGATGGCATTCTGATAGGTAACCAGGCGGATGTCTCCATAGTTGATGCCTTTCTCTATCATGAGCGCTGCGGTCTTGGGTACAGCCAAAGGATCTGAAATGCCCCAGTCAGCGGCAGAATTGATCATGATGCGTTCCGAACCGTATTGCTTCACAATCTCCACCATACGCTCATTCCCCATCTTGGTAAATGGATAGATGGTAAAGGCAGCCCAGAATCCACGGTCCAATACTTCCTTTACGGTTTCTTCATTGTTATGATCCACGATCACCATGTGAGGATCGAGACCGTGTTCCAAAGCAATGTCCATACTGCGGGTAGTACCCCTTTTCTTATCCCGGTGCGGTGTATGGATCTGCACTGGCAGACCAGCTTCTTTGGCCAGCTCCAACTGCAAACGGTAATATTTTTCTTCGGCCGCGGTCTGGTCATCAAAACCAATTTCGCCAATCCCTACTACGCCTTCCTTGTAAATAAAAAGTGGCAGGATCTCCATCACCTGCTCGGCCAAAGGCTCGTTATTGGCTTCGCGGGAGTTCAGGCCAATGGTGCAATAGTGTTTGATTCCAAACTGCGAAGAACGGAAACGCTCCCAGCCCACCAGGCTGCTATAATAATCGCGGAAAGTATCGATACCGGTACGGGGCTGCCCCAACCAGAAGGCGGGTTCAATAATGGCTACCACACCGGCATCCGCCATAGCCTGGTAATCATCCGTGGTACGGGAAGTCATATGCACATGCGGATCAAAGAACTGCATGCCTTTAACACTCTCAATGGAAAAAGTTTCACGTTTTCCAGCTGCCAATCCCTCTTCATTGAAATTATGGCTACAACACATCGTTTATTTATAATTTAAGGTGACTAAATTAATGATTACTGGCTCATTACAGCTTACTGCTTATTCATCCATCATTTCTCCTCCATCATCCCCCACCACTCCTCTTTTATCCTTCTTACGCCCCATCCATTTCTCATTCACTCGATTCCCTCCCACGTCAACACTCCTCCCTCAATCGCCGCTTTCTCCTCCGGGTGCTGCTCCAGCAACTCTTTGGCAAGCAAAAAGTCGCTGTCATGGCATGCCAGCAACGCCGCCTTCTGCTCTGTTTCATCTGCAGAACCTGCCACACGTTTGATATCATTGAAATTATCTTCATTGATGAACTTTCCCACGCAACGCCACAACTGGGGGTGTATTGGCCTGTGAGCGGCCCACCGCTCGTGCGCATAATCCGTTAAGATCTTGGCCAGCTCCTGATTCGCCCTTTGATCCAACCCATAGATCTGGCGAATAGGCTTCTCTGTAAAAAAAGCCTTCATCACCAGCTGGTTCCAGGCTGCATCACTCAAATATTCGGATGGATATGGATTATTGCAGATAATGGCCAACAGAACATCCCCGATATTACTCCTGATCCCTTCAGAACAGCGTGCTTTCCATAATTCAGGGTACGCCAAAACAGGCAATGCAGAATACAGGGCCACCAGCTCATTCATTTCCGCAGCCAGGAACAGGTTCTCAATCATACGGAAATAACGGTCCTGGTCAGAGGTATCCAGCTGGAGGACCAGCCAAACCCTGGCCAGCCGGTCAATCGTCCACCCTTTGATAGAAAAACCTTTCCTGGTGGACTGTATATTTTGATTTTGTTCTTCTGTAAGTTGAATCACCGCCTTACCGGTTTTCCTTGGTATAAGCACAAAAGCAGTATTGAACTGGCCAACACTTGCAGTAGTACCGGCTTTCTCCTGCAACCAATCCCATACACCAGGTTGTACGTTTTGCACAATCACTGCTGATAGAAGCCCTTTCAATCTTTCTGCATCATAGCCATATGCTGTAGGTACTTGATTTTCAAGAAACGCACTATACATAGCGAATATTTATACGGTTTAAAAAAGTGGAAGCTAAAACTTTAGCCTGCTCTCCAGGCTATCATAGGATTTCGATCAATTTCAGGGAAATTGGAAATTAAGGACGTGTTTGTTAAAGTTAGATATTTATAATCAATGATCAAACAAAACAAACTTTTTTATAATAAGTATAAATATTCATATATCACATGGCAACACATTACTTCTTTCTATAATAATATTTAACGGGAAAGAACGACCGATAAAATAAAATACACCCATCACATTTTCAGGTCAACTGCGCCTAAGCGTTAATATTGAGAATTCTACCCATTGATTTATCTATATATTTGCACCTGCTTCACTCCATTCGGACCCTCTGCTAACATCATCCTTGCTCTTTACAATTGTTGGATAAAACGGTAGTCATAACCCTGAAAATAACACCAGATGAAGTCACATTTTTCAACTCTTGTAGTATCGTTTTGTTATTTACAAATCGGCTATTCCCAATCGTCTGAAGCCGACTCCACATTAATTGTTAATTATAATAATAACTTACCTACCATTAATTATCATCTGACAGCAAGGCCATGGAAACCATTAAACATTTCAAGAACTGCTTACTTAGACAGGGTGGAGGGTATTGTCCGTAAGTGTGTTACTTTTCAAAATTCCAGTGGCGCCATTATTGACCCTTATGCTAATCGTGAAGTCCAATATGCTACTCCTTACTTTGCCAATGCTGTAGCCACTTTGCTGTCCGCAGGCAGAGCTAAAGACTTACTGAATGCAGGAGTAGCTGCTATGAATAAAGCAACCATCGACGTTGCAGAAGGAGCCTCATCAATCCCGGACAATCATGGAGAATTCTTCCTGGCACCGCTGGCGAGTGCCATCCCGCTCTATACACCTTTTGTCTCCGCCACACAAGTACAAACCTGGAAAAGTCGTATGGCGAAACCGATACAGGATATACTACGCGGAAGCACCAACAACTGGAGAACCTATGCCATGAAAGGTGAATGGTACCGCGCGCAGAATGGATATGTCAATAAAACCAATGCCATCTCCTGGCTTGAAAGTAGCTGGATCAATACACAAAAAAGCAGGTTCACAAATAATACCTGGAATTTTTATCATGATAAAACCAGTGACCCGGATACATGGCCTTATGAATCGGTTGCCAGGAGTAATTTATTGGACATGATTGCGGATGGTTATTATGGCGCATCCAAAAATGAAATGCTGACGCTGCTAAAAAGGGGCACTCAATCCAGTTTGCTGCTGCAAGACCCTTCAGGGCAAGGGGTGGCAGGAGGCCGTAGTGGCAATCACACGTGGAATGATATATTATTGGCCAACGGTTATGAGATCATGGCGGAATTAGCCAACCTGGAAGGCAACACCAGGCTGGCAGGCCAGTATCGCCATGCTGCTGCTCTTGCATTTAATAGTGTACAAAGATGGAGAAGATCTGATGGAACTTACTATGTAACCAAAAACCATTTTTCTCCTGCAAGCAGAATAGGATATGCCAGCTATAGTTATTTCACTAACTATAATGGCAATATGATGTACCATATGGCTGAAAATTACTTAAGGCATAAGACCAACATTTCAGAACAACCTACCCCAAATGAAATAGGAGGATACACGATTGCAAGTGATAACTCATTTGCAACGGCCGTAGCTAATGCAGGTGGCATGCACATGGAAGTTTGTTTAAGAGGTTCAACTGCCATTACAAATGACCGTTATTGGACTACATTAGGCGTAGTCCGTTTTGCCAGGCCCGGCTGGGATTCACGTTTGGGCCCTTCCGATGGTATAAGAGAAACATCCAGTAATCAGGGAGTATCCTTTGCGCCTACTTTCCTGGAAAACGGAACATGGATCCGGCTAGCCAGTGTGCCGGATCGCTACGAAGCTTTTTTCTCCACCCAATTCGTGCATCCATTACTGGTCCGCTGTCGCGTGGAGTATAAACCAAAAGCTGGCAAAACAGGCCCAACCTTTAACAATGACTTTACCATTACACCGGATGGCATTCTCTCTATTCTTACTTCCTCCACTACCAGCTTTGGTAATACATGGCCCTTGTTGACATATGATGGTGCCACTACACTGATTACTAGCATCACATCTTTTGTAGCAAGTACATCTTTCAGCAGCACCTCAGATCAACAGAATTTTATTGCCCTGCATTCATCACCTACCATTTCAACTACAGATCAAACCAGAAGGAGCTCTTATGGAGACCTGCGCCCTGTAAGAATGGTCTCTGGCACTACCAGCAATGTAACTTTTATTTATCCCCGTAATGCCTCAGATCCGACTGCAGAAACTGTACGGAAAAGCTTTGTCAGGTCAGGCAATGATTTCACTTCTGTATTAGGCAAAGTAATAGGAAATATGTATATAGGAAGAACCTCTGCAGGAGGGGAGGGAACGAGTATTGACATTAATAATGACGCAATACCGGAAGCTACTTTTAGCACCAATACGGGATTTATAATTCAGTTGAATATGGGAGAAATTACCAACGTGGAAACAGACACAGATGTAACCGCAGTGATTTATGGACGCACCATATCCCTTCAACCCTATACACCGGTAAGTATTACCAGTCCGCAAAGAGTGACGATTACCGCTGTATTGGCAAGCAGTGCCCAGGATAGCAATGTTGCTGCAAATACTTTGGATAGTAACTATCTCACACGCTGGTCAGCTTATGGAAACAATCAGTGGATCAGGTATTATTTTACAGATTTAGTCACCCTTAATAATGTGAAAATAGCATGGTACAGGGGTGATGAGCGAAGTCACTCTTTTAATCTGCAAGTGTCTCAGGACAGTATCCATTGGACAACAGTTTACAGTGGACAAAGTAGCGGCAAAACCACAACATTTGAAAGCTATACCATTGCACCAGTCAGCACCCGGTATATACGCATTGTATGTCATGGCAATAGTTCAAATCTTTGGAATGCCATTACGGAAGTTGAATTCATAAAAGTAACAGACCCGGCCTCCCAACAATTACCAGTTGAGGCAATAACGGTCACAAACGAACCCATCATCTTCTCCCCCTTCCTGCCTGCCCGATAGCAATCTCAACAGCACCAGCTTGTAAGCGCATCAGCACCAGTTGATAAGATGCTATAGAGCATGGATTGTCTTCTAAATGTATCTACCTTAGAGGAACAGTTCTCCTTATACCGTTCCCTAAAAAAGCAGTACACGACACCAGCCCCCTTTCTGCTCCCTGTGGATGGGCCGTACTGCCTGTGAAGCAATCCTTCATACTAAACAACTAATCATGAAAAAACAACTATTGCTGTTGTTGAGCACAGCTTGTATCGGCATTACGGAACTATGTGCCCAAAACTGGGTGAATGGTGGCAATACCCTTACTGCAAATGGATCTATCGGCACCAACTCCAGTCATTCCCTTCTCTTTGAAACCAGTGGTGTTGAACGGGGCCGCATCACCAATGGCGGCAACTGGGCCATTGGTTCCACCGGCACCACCTCCAGATTCACCGTCAATAGTGCTTCAGGTGTCAGTCCTTTCAGAGCCCAGGTCAATGGTTCTACTAAATTGATAGTAAATAGCAATGGCAGTACATCCATTGGCAGTACTACAGCAGGCCCAACCAATGGATTGTACGTAGCCGGCACTGTAGGCATCGGTACCGCAATGACTGGCGCATCTCTGAATATCCTAAATCCAGGCTCGTCTGCAGGCATTAGAGTTACTAACAACTTTACTGGGAATTCGGATCGTTTCGGTATTATAGCCAGCTCAGTGAACAATCCTGGCTATGGATATGGTATTCAAGCAACGGGTGGCGATGTAGGAGTATTTGCTACTGCAGAAGCAGGTAGTTATAGCGGAAGTGCTTATGGAGTAAGTGCTGCAGCTTATGGTACTACCGGAGGTCGTTATGGCATTTATGGCACTGCCTCTGGTGGTTCATTTAACGCTGCAGGATACTTCAACGGAGCTGTCTGGGCAACCTCTTACAATTATATTGTGTCCGATAGAAAATTCAAACAAGACATTGTTCCTTTAGAACATACCCTCCAACAACTAATGAAACTCAAACCTGCCACCTATTTGTTTAATAAAGAAGCTTACAAAAGCATGCAACTGCCCACAGGAAAGCAGATTGGCCTGATCGCCGATGAAGTCAAAGAGGTATTCCCTGAACTAGTACAACAGGCAGTACATCCCGCCGAATTGGACAAGGACACAAGGAAAGAACTAAGCCCTGAAATAAAATACGAAGGCATCAACTACCAGGGACTCATCCCAGTCCTGGTCGCTTCTGTACAGGAACTTAAAACACTAAATGATGAACATCAGCAACAAATAGAACAACAGCAACAGCAGATCAATGATTTGAAAGAAACAGTAGACAGGCTATTGAACACACTAAACCTAAATGGAAATAATCTCACCACTGCCTTTCTAAAAGCCAGCATTCCCAATCCTGCACAGGGCACAGCATTGATTCAATATTATGTTCCCCAGAATAGCCGCACCGCCAACATTGTCTTTACTGATATGAAAGGAGCTATCATCAAAAGCATCACCATCAGCAATAAAGGGGATGGCCAACTCAATGTAAACACGGCTGCATGGACCGCAGGAACATACACCTATACCCTTTACATCAATGGCACTCAAACAGACAGCAAGAAACTGGTCATCGCCAGGTAATATGATTATAAAAGAGGTGGCCGAAACTTCAGCCACCTCTTTACTCCTCAGAAAACAAACCTTTATTTAATAACGATCATTTTTCCCGTTTGTATATAGGTCTTCTGCCTGGTAGTCAGCAGAGCACGATAGTAATACACTCCTTTAGTTAGGTCTTTAGCATCAGGTGGAACGGTTGCATTATTGAGCCACAACGAATTTCCCCGTCAGCGTATTCGTATTCTGCCCCGTACTCAACAACGCCCGGTAATAATACACCCCCTTGCCAAGATCCGCAGCACTCAGGTCTGTACGATACATGCCCGCCTTCCGTTTCCCCTGCACCACCGTAGCCACTTCCTTACCCGACATATTATACACCTTGATAGAAACCGTTCCGGCCGAAGGCAATTCATACTTCATTTGGGCACTAGTGCTGAATGGATTCGGTGATACGGAAACCCGGAAACCACCCACCTCCTGCTCCCCCAATGAAGCTCCCGCTGCATCTTCTGTTTTATTGCTCAGGAAAGTTGAAGCGTTACAATTGCCCAATTGGTCGCCATGCTTCAGGTGAGCAGCCACAGCACTCTTTGCAACACACAGCGTCTTTCCTTTATGACATACCAATACTTTGTCGCCTTTTGGCCCACAACTGAAATCGGAGGCAGAAGTCTGCCCGTATTTGATAGTGACAATGTCAGTACTGCCATCACTAACAGCACTGTACCCGGTAACATACACATTGCCATTCCCATCAACACCAATGCATTTTGTCCCATCATTCAATTTCTGTGATCCATTAAACTTTTTCACCCATCGCTCATTACCATTGGCATCATACTTAACAGTGGCATAATCATAATCAAACGGACCAGCGCCCACCTGGGTAGTTCCCGTCACATACACATTGCCATAGATATCAACACAAAGCGAAGCGGCATTATCAGCACCATTCTCCTGCCCATTATATTTTTTTGCCCATACCGCATTACCATTTGCATCGTATTTGATCGTAAGAAAATCATCACCACTTCCCTTACTCCTGCTGGTACCAGCTACATAAACATTTCCTGAAGCATCAACAGCAAGCGAAACGGGTATATCCATAGAATTGTCTATCCCATCAAACTTCCAAATCGAAAGCTGGTGACCATTACGATCATATTTGATCGTCACAAAGTCATAATCAGTATCACTGCCTATACTATAACCAGTTACATACTCATTCCCAAAGGCATCTGTAACAATAACAAGTCCGGCATCAAAAGAATCTGAAGAACCACTGAAACTCTTCACCCAGGCCTCCTTACCATTTACATCGTATTTAATGGTTACAAAGTCCAATGCTCCGTTCAGGGAACTGTTGCCTGTCACATAAACATTTTCCAAAGCATCTACAGCCATGGAACTTGCCCTGTCCATATCATTACCCGGTCCATTGTAACTTTTAACCCATAACTGGTTGCCATTGTGATCATACTTGATGGTAACAATGTCATAATTATTTTCAATGCTCCAGCTCATGCCCGAAACATACACATTCCCCGACCCGTCTACCGCTAAGGAGGTTGCTTCATCCCACTGATTCGCCGGCCCATTATATCTTTTTACCCATTGTTCATTGCCTGCAGCATCAAACTTGATGGTGGCATAATCCATGTCAGATTCGCCTCCACTACCTAAGCTAACTCCTGTAACGTATAAATTGCCCTGAAGATCCAGGGCAATAAAAGATGGATTGTCATAACCATTCCCCGGTCCATTATATCTCCTTACCCATAGCTCCTTTCCTGTCGCATTATATTTGATTATGACATAGTCCTCAAGTGTCTTACCTCCATTGCTTAGGCCAGCTACATACACATTCCCCGCGGCATCCACTGCCATAGAAGAGGCCCCGTCACCACTATTGCCCGGCCCGTTGTATTTCTTTGCCCACTGTTCCTTAACCTGCGCAAAACATAAAAACGAAATCAGGCATAGAAAAAGCAGGAGTAATGCCTTCTGATAAGATAAATAAGTTCCCATGACCCAGGTTTTAGGCTGACAATAAAAGAGAAAGATTCCTCATAGACTAGGAAATAACATTCGTCAGGGAAGTAAGACCCTACTAATTTAATTAATTTTTTATTACACCTATTAGATCAGGTGCGTCATTATCATTTGATTATCATCATTTTCCCCGTCTGCATAAACGTCTTCTGCCCGGTGGTCAACAATGCCCGGTAATAATACACGCCCCTGGCAACTCCGGCAGCATTCAGGTCTGAACTGTAGACACCTGCTTTCCGTTCTCCCTGCACCACCATAGCCACTTCTCTGCCTACAACATCATAAACCTTGATGGAAATAGTTCCACCAGCTGGCAACTCATATTGCAGACGTGCACTACTATTGAATGGATTCGGTGCTACCACAATCCGGAAGCGCTCACCCACTTCTTCCGGCATCTGCAATGCCCCACCACCTTCTGTAATACTGTTCAAACCAGGAGCAGCATTGCAACCACCCAACTGGTCTCCATGCTTCAGGTGTGCTTCAACAGCACTTTGCGCAATACACAATGTCTTTCCTTTATGGCACACCATCACCTTATCCCCATTTTGACCGCAACTAATATCGGTAACAGAACTCTGTGTGTATTTAATAGTGGCATAATCAGTAGGGCCTGTCCCAACGCCGTTGCTCGATCCAAAAACATACACATTTTCTGAAGCGTCTACAACCAATGAATGCGCTTGTTCAAAAGCATTCCCCGGACCATTATATCTTTTGACCCATACTTCATTGCCGCCGGCATCGTACTTCACAGTAGCAAAGTCCAGATCACCTCCACTGCCGTTACTATATCCAAAAACATACACATTTCCATTGGCAGATACATCAAGGGCACTCGCTACATTGATTCTACTCCCCAAGTTATTGTACCTCCTCACCCATACCTCATTCCCCAAAGCGTCGTATTTGACAGTGGTAAAATCACTGGTACCATTACTGTTAATACTCTGTCCTGTCACATATGCATTTCCCATGCCATCTACATCCAGCGCATTGGGGGCATCATAACTGTTGCCTGTTCCATTATATCTTTTGACCCACAATTCAGTGCCATCAGTTCCATACTTGATCGTAGCATAGTCAAAATCAGATCCATGCCCATCACTAATGCCAGTAACATAAACATCTCCCTTGGCATCTACAGCCACTTCAAACGCCTGGTCCATAATACTCCCTGTGCCATGATACCTTTTGACCCATACCTCATTTCCTGCTGCATCATACTTGATCGTGGCATAGTCCAAAAAGGTCCCATCACCATAACCATACCCGGTTACATAAACATTTCCGGAGCCATCCACAGCCAGGAATGTTGCCGCGTCAAGATCACTTACAGGTCCGTTGTATCTTTTTACCCACACTTCATTACCTGCTGCATCGTATTTAATAGTAGCATAATCATAATTGGTTCCAAAACCCGGACTCCATCCTGTTACATACACGTTGCCATTGACGTCTACCGCCAGCGAATTCGCAACATCGTCTGCATTTCCCGGTCCGTTATACCTCCTAACCCACACTTCATTGCCCTGGGCATCATACTTGACCGTAGCATAGTCCGAACTGGTGCCAATGCCAATACTTGAACCCGTAACATAAACATTGCCTGCAGCATCTGTTACAAGCGCATTGGCGGCATCCGTACTATTGCCGGGACCATCATATCTTTTGATCCATACTACATTTCCCGCTGCATCATATTTGATCGTAGCATAGTCAACACTGGTTCCAACACCTTCGCTGGCGCCGGTTACATAAACATGCCCCGAAACATCAACAGCCAGGGAATGCGACCGGGCAAGGTCACTACCATTCGCCGGACCATTATACCTGGCCACCCATTGCTCTGTAACCTGTGAAAAGCCTAAAGTAGAAAGATGAAACAAAGACACTAGAAGCAAGCACTTCTTCAGGAGTAGATTGTCTTTCATATTGCAAGCATTTAAGTGAAATAGCAAGCGAAGAAATCTTCACAGATCTGGAGCTACTTTCAAAAGGGGAAGGAAAGAGATACTAAATTACACCAACTTCCTGATACAACATCCATGGACACTTGCCATTCTGGGCCTGTTCTCGGTTTTAGGTCGGCTGGCGCTTGTATTCACTTTAATGGCTTCATTGACGGTCCGTTGACAAAGACACATTCCATCCGCGAGCCGCCTCAATACAACTTCACCTGACCATTCAGCTGCTCCTCTTCCAGGTCCAGCGCCAGCAGGTATTTTTTGATCACATCATCCGAAACCGCCGCACGCTTATTGGTTCTTTGCAACAGTTCCCGCTGCGTCTCTATAATATCCTTACGCATCACTTCAAAAGCAGCACGTTCACTATTGTTATTGTCGCTTTCACTTTCGGCAATCATAACATCGCTGTTTTCCAACAGGTGAAGACTGTTTCGCAGCCGGTCGTAATAAGCCTGCATCAAAGCATTCTGAGCCAACTGGTCATTGTACCGGCGCTCGATCTTCTGCAACGCACACCGGGCCAGGCCCCTCTGCAACCGCAGGTCCTGTTCGTTTTCCGGCAATTTATAGTCTGGATCCTTGAGATCCGCCATCCGGATCACCAGGGGCAGTGTCAGCCCTTGCAATACCAACGTCACCAGGATCACTGAAAACGTAATGAACAAAATAAGGTTCCGCTGCGGGAACGGCTCCCCATTGGCCATGTAAACCGGTATGGACAAAGCAGCCGCCAACGACACCACACCACGCATGCCGGCCCATCCTAATACCAGTGGCGCCCTGTAACCTGGACTGGCATCAGCGGTTTTGATAAAGCGGCTGACAAACTGGGTAAAGATCGGTGTGCCCAGGGCAATCAACAGCCGCGACCCGATGAGGACAGCCGCAACAATCAGGCTGTATTTGATGGCAGCCCACAAACTGATATTGCCCAATTGATGCACAATAGTGGGCAGCTGCAGCCCAATCAACATGAACACCAGCCCATTCAAAACAAAGCCGATGATCGACCACACACTGATGCCCCGTATCCGGCTCATGGGGCTCAGGATGGTTTGCCGCTGCTGCGCCAGGAAAAGACCTCCGGTAACCACGGCAAGCACACCGGAAAACTGAAAATGCTCCGCAGCAATGTACATGATGTAAGGAGAAACAAACGTCAACACAAAATCTACATTCGGCGTTGTCGGCATCCAGCGGTGAATGGCATAAAACACCAGCGCAACGGCAAGTCCGATCAATGCACCCATCACAATCACCAGCAAAAAATTGGTGGCAGCAGCCTGGAACGAAAACGTACCGGTGACAACAGCAGCCAAAGCATACCGGAACACCACAATACTCGATGCATCATTCAGCAAACTCTCACCTTCAATAACAGCCGAAATCCGTTTGGGCACGTCCAGGTCCCGCATGATAGAAGTAGCCGACACAGCATCCGGTGGCGACACAATGCCACCCAGCAAAAAGCCGAGAGCCAGTGTAAACCCGGGAATAAGACTGCTCGTCACAAAGGCCACAACACTGGCCGTAAGGATCACGATAAAAAATGCATAGCTAAATATGATACGCCGCCACTTCCAGAAATCCTTCCAGGAAGTTTGCCAGGCAGCTTCATACAAAATAGGAGGTAGTATGATGAGGAAAATAAGCTCCGGCTTAATTTCTATTACCCCTACAGACGGCACCAGGCTCAACAGCAATCCACCCAGCACCAGCACAATGGGATAAGATATCTTTAATCGTTGTGCCACCATCACCAAAAAACAAATGATGAGCAACAAAACAATATAAGTGATGAAAAAGAAATCCATAGGTATGTACAAGCAATAATACTACCAACCTCTACCTTATATGCTTTGCCTGGCAATAAAATGTTTCTACCTTAGAGGAACATATCTCCTATACCGCTCCCACCTAAGGATGTATCGCTTTTATACGCTACCCTCTGCAACTATATCAATTCACGCTGAAAGACCATATAGCCCATAAAGTAATTCTTCACTTTAAAAGCACTTGCCATGAGAAACACCTTACTATTCTTTCTGTTAAGTACTACCGTTGCCACTATGAACCCAAAGGCTCAAAGCTGGGTCAACGGAGGCAATACTCTTTCTGCCAATGGAACCATCGGTACCAACTCCAGTCATTCCCTTCTATTTGAAACCAGTGGTGTTGAACGCGGCCGCATCACCAATGGCGGTAACTGGGCCATCGGTTCCACCGGCACCCCTTCCAAATTCACCGTCAACAGTGCTTCAGGCGTCAGTCCTTTCAGGGCACAGATTGCAGGCGGCACCAAACTCATAGTCAATGGCAATGGCAGTACATCCATTGGCAGCTTTACTGCAGGCCCGGCCAATGGTTTGTATGTAGTTGGAAGTGTAGGCATTGGTACAGCCACACCATTCAGAACATTCGAACTTGCAGGAGATCAAAGATTGACATCTTCAACTTCACCTCGTTACCTGGAATTTCTCAAACCTGGCGCCTCAGCTCCGGACTATAGATTGGAACATTCCAGCGCCGGCAGTTATCTTTATATAAGTGCTTCCACAAATGATTTCGCCAGCTTTTGCGATATCGCGCGTTTCAGCAACTGTTCGGATACTTATAAATTCACGGTTTATGGTAATGCCTTAGCCAGTGGGGGTGTCTGGCAAGCCTCTGACCTTAAGCTGAAAAATAACATTGCTGACATGTCCAATGCCATGGACATCATCAATAAACTGAAACCCAGGACATACTTCTTTAAAACCAATGAGTACAACAAGCTTAATTTGTCTGGCAAAAAGCAATATGGTTTTATCGCACAGGAACTCGAACAAGTAATCCCTGAATTAGTAATCACATCAACCGAAGAGACCAGGGACAGCAGCAATGGCGAACGCAATGCAGAAGAAATAAAATCAATCAACTATACAGCGATCATCCCTTTACTGGTGAAAGCCGTGCAGGAGCAACAACAAGTGATTAATGAACTGAAGAATGAACTACTGGAATTGAAACAGGCAATGACCAAACTTTCTAATGGACAAAGCACAAATGCTGATGTAACCAGCGCACAACAGCATCATCACTAATGCATTGTAAACAATTTTTATACAGATCCATTATCCTTCCAATATCTGCAGATACCTGTTGAACGACCGGTCAACAATATCCTTTGCACCCTCATGGATATTCATGAATTCAAATGCTCCATACAAACGGTCAAACACTAATGGCTTCACCTGCTCCACCAGGTGTTCAATAGCACTTTTGCTCAAAGGGATCATATTGGGATAACTGTACATCGCGCTCACTTGCTTCCGGTCCCTGGACACATAAATGGTATCACCAGTAAGCAGGGTACCTGCTCCATTAGGGATATGCAGAACAACACTGCCTGGAAAATGACCAGCTGTATGAACAATCCGGACGCCATCCCATAAGGTGAGCTCAGCACCTTCCCACAGTTGTATATGCGGGTCATGATCCATTACCCACTCCCCATCATTGGCATGCAGGTACACGGGACAGTCAAATACCCCGGCCCACTCCACCATCAATCCGTAATAATGCGGATGCGAAATGACAATGGCCTTCAATCCGCCAAGAGCATTGATATAAGCCACAGTTTCTGCGTTGATATAAGGAAGGCAATCCCACAAAATGTTTCCCGATGAAGCAATCACCAGGTGCGCCCTTTGACCAATCGCAAAGGATGGCATCATGCGCAGGTCATACAGGTTATCATGCAGTTTACTGAAGCGGATCGCATAAACCTTAGCAAGCTGCTCATAACTGGTCCACTGTTGTCCCTGGTCACCAATGTATTGCCGGTCATCATTACAAACAGGGCAGGCATCAGTACTGCTTTTAGCAGTGGCATAACGGGTACCACAGGTAACGCAGATATTGTTTTGGTTGCTATGGGAAATATGTAATTCAAGCTTCATATTCGTTGGTCTTATGTGATCCTGAAATTAATCACTACAGTTCAATTGTATACACATCTAACCTCTACCTTTGCATTTCCTTCAATAAGTCAAACACAATGGTGCGCTCTTTGCTCTTAACCTTGTAACATGAAAAAATTATTAGCAATCCTCGTGCTCCTATGCACCCAATCCACCTGGGCCCAAAATACCCTGATAACCAAAGTAACCTCCTCCGATACCCATCAACCCTTAGCAGGCGCTACCATAAGTGTCCCGCAACTGAAAATAACCAAAGCAGCCAACGCCAATGGCGTAGCCACCATCAACAACCTGCCCGCAGGCAATTATCAAACCCGTCTATCTTATGTAGGCTTCCAGGACACCTCCTTCTCCCTCTCACTGCCCTATAGCGATACCCTCTTCATCGAACTGCAACCTGCCGTTAAGGAAGAAGAACAGGTGATCATCAATTCCACCCGCACCAACAACCGAATTGCAGACCTCCCCCTGCGCGTGGAAGTCCTCGGCACGGAAGAACTGGCGGAAGAATCTGGCATCAAGCCTGGCAATATGGCAAGCCTCCTGGGCGACCTGTCCGTCATCCACATACAAAACACTTCCTCTGTTACCGGTAGTAGCATTGTAAGACTCCAGGGCCTTGATGGAAGGTATACCCAACTCCTGAGAGACGGCCTGCCTGTTTATGAAGGGCTCAATACCAACTTCGGTATCCTCTCCATTCCGCCCCTTGACCTGAAACAGGTGGAGATCATAAAGGGTTCTGCATCTACCTTGTACGGCGGCGGTGCCATAGCGGGATTGATCAACTTCATTTCCAAAACACCCAAACAACAACCGGAACTAACGGCCCTGCTAAATCGCTCAACGCTAAAGGAAAACAATGCAAACTTATACTACGCGCAAAGGTGGAAGAAGACCGGTCTCACCCTCTTTGCCGGCACCACCATCCAGGATGCCAATGATGTCAACGATGACGGCTTTAGCGACGTGCCCAGGCTCAGGCAATACAACCTGCACCCTAAATTCTTTATCTATCCCACCGACCGGCAAACGCTGACCATAGGCTACAATGGCACTATAGAAGACAGGAAGGGCGGCGATATGTACGTGTTGGAACATGAAAAAACCAACGAACACCAATATACAGAAACGGCAAAGAGTAACCGCCACAGTATGGACCTGCAATACAACAACCGGTTCTCCAACAACGGCAATTTGGTGATCAAAAGCGCAGGCAGCCTGTTCAACCTGGACAATACGGAGCCTGATTTCTCTTTACACGGGCAGCAGTTCAATACCTACACTGAAGCCTCCTACAACCAGAAGATCGGCTCCAACGACCTGGTGGCAGGTATCAATTACCTCACAGAAAGCTTTACAAAGAAAAAGGAGGACACATCACAGTTCGTTGATTATAACTACAACACCATCGGTGTATTTGTACAGGACGATTGGCACATCACCGACAAATTCATAGCCGAAGGCGGCATTCGGGCCGATTACCACAGCGAGTGGGGCTGGTTTGCCCTCCCCCGTATTGCCTTTGCCTACAAACCTATTCACGAACTATCCATCCGCCTGAGTGCCGGCGCTGGTTATAAGGTCCCCAATGTCTTTACCCAGCAAAGCGAACAGGTTGATCTAAGCGAAATGAATCCCTCAGTGAACAACCTGGAAGCAGAAAGGAGCAAGGGTATCAACTGCGACATTAACTACCACACAAAGTGGAACGACTGGGAGTTCACCATCAACCAGGCGCTCTATTATACCCACATCGGCAACACCGTTTTACCGGTCCTGCAATCCAATGGCAAGTATAGCCTCACCAACCAGCCCTTTAATTCAAAGAGCACTGGTACCGACACCTATGTCCTGCTGGCCTATGGCGCTCTCGAACTCTATGCAGGCTACAACCATACCATTGCCCGCTACACCAACGACAAAAACAACTACATCCTGTTTGCTCCCCAGGACAAGTTCGGTTCTACCCTCGCCTACGAAATAGACGGCAAATGGCGCATGGGTCTCGAATCCGCATGGGTAGGCAACCAGTACATCGAGCCCACTAAAAAAGCCCCCGACTATTGGTTCTGGGCCGCCATGATCCAAAGAAACCTGGGGAAACACCTGAGCCTCGTACTCAACGGTGAAAACCTCTTCGATGAAAGACAAGGAAAGAATGAACCCTTATATGCCGGAAACATAACCAATCCCGATTTTCTTCCCATCTGGGGCCTTATTGAAGGCCGGGTCATCAACCTATCAGTGAAATGGACAAACTTCATCCACTAATAAGCAAACGTATGTTTAGCGGTCTTTCCAATAACCTTGGTAGAAGCGGCATCAACAGCCCCGCTGACCACGCCGCCGATAAGTGGAACTGCTTTGCTAAGATTGATCAGGCCTTCACTACCAAACTTTGACAATAAACGAAAACCCACTTTTTCATTGATCTGCGCAATGGTGTTGCTGCTAATCTTTTGGATCGCACTTTCAGTAATTTGTCGTCCAACTCGAATGCCAACACTTTTAAGAAGATCAGTTGCGGCGCTCCCCGTTAGGCAGATATAAGCAAGCGATTGCACCTGGTCGCTTTTGGGATTATACCCCCTCATAATGGCAATAGCAGCCACCATTCTCAGTTGCATAAAAAGAACACTCGAAATATTTGCCGGGATAGCAATAGGCAACGTAAGCATGCCTCCAATCCCCGTGATAAATCCGGCCGTAGCACACTTTGTCGTTTGCCATTGAATAAGGCTGTCAATGGCCTTTTCCCGATCACTATTCATTTTCTGGTAATCTCCTGCCAGCATGGACGCCGATTCAACCAATCCAGCTCCATTGATTGCCTTTTCATAAGCCCAGTCAAGAACTTTCATGATAATACCAGGATTCTTTACTTCACTCATACAACGGTTTCATTTTTGATACGGTTACTAAATCACATCATGAAAAGCTGAAAGCTTCTTTAAAGTTCTAACAACTTTCTGAAATACGTACTTCCAATATCATGCAACTTTCAGAAGCATAGGTCAGAAGATGACATCATTATCTGTTGAATATCGTTATCATACACACCCCCGGTCCGCCTGAGGCGGAGAGCATCAGCGCACAGGGCCCTGGGTATGGAGGGACTTGGGAATGAGGAATGGTGAATTGGAGGAAAGAGAGAAGGGGGTAGAATGAGGAATAAAGGGAAGTGTACAATGAGGGGGTTCAAAACTTGGAAGGTGGGGGTTGGTTTTGTACCTTTAGGCCCAGCTCCACTGACTCCGTTCAGGGCTTTTTGGGCGTTCTGCCTGTAGGTTGTTTTCCCCTTATTTATGAGCATTTGCTCAATTCAGATCGAAGCATAGTCGAAAGATGGTCGAAGGATAGTCGAAGGATGATCGAAGGATGGTCGAAGTAGCCTAGGCTTAGGTACGGCTTAAGTATAGCTAAAGTACGGCTGATGTACGGAGTAGACAGGGAGTAAGTATCCATTCAGCATGGAGTAAGTAGAGGGAATGGAGGAATGCTGTTGGAATACTTTAGCCCTACTTTAAGTATACTGTATGTATACTGAATCTACGAATGATAGAGGTGAATTCACACATTATACACACCCCTTGCACACCTTATAAATTTATTATATTTTACAATCACTTTACCCTCTCATTTTCCCCTCCCCTATTTAAACAAACCCAAACAAAGGAATAACCTTAAACACCACATTATGAGCATGAAGCCAGATGCTGATAAACTTGTTACCGGGAAGTTCAGATATACCCTATTTCAAAAAGTAAGTGATACAACAATTACAATAAGAGGCCTATGGTTGCTAATACTCTTCGACTTACTGGCCATCTTCGCCTTCCTATTCGTAGACCAAGGCACTGATGTTCTATTATCCATAGCTGAAGATGCAGCCAACCAATTCAGGATAATCCCCCTGTTTTGGTTATTGGTAACACTATTCTTCTGGAGCATTGCAGCAGAATTCTGTTCACGGTTTATTATTTACCTATCAGACAACTCAGGCAGATCTCTTGCAAAGGTTCGTGTAGACTATCGAAAGCATCTTCAAAAGGTCATCGCCCGTGTTTCCCTGTTTTTTCCTCTTGTATTAATGATCCTGGCCTTTTGTAAGGCCTGGTTTTCTAACCACAAGGATTTTTATACACCTTCCATCAACCTGGCTTTTGGATTGATCATTCTTCTTTTATGCTTCTTGGGATTACTCTTATACTGGTTGTATGTAGGAAATGGCATAGTGAAAGCGGCTCAAAAATACCAAAGCCTTCAATGGCTGGCCATTAGCCCCAGGGAGGATCAATGGGTAAGAAAACTATACGGCATTTTAAATGACGTACGAGTGGATATCCCGGATATATACACCAATATGGAGGGTTCTGCATACAACGGGCCCGACTTGCCTCGTGAAACAACATTACCCAATGGCATGACTTTACCAAAGGAATTCCTGGCTTATAATAACAACCCGCGCCAGGATAACAATTTATACATCTGGATGTTTAAAATACCCAGGTCTTTCTATAAATGCTTGTTCAGACAACTGTTCGTATTATCTGTTCTGGCATTTCTATTCATCATCACATTTGCCTTCATTGTAGAAGTCAAAGCATACATGCTGTTTGGTGCTACAGCCATGATTTGCCTGGCCTTTGCTTGCTGGCAGATCATATATACAGGCCTTCATTACCTGGACAAAGTCCAGTCCAAATTCCCCTTTCGTTTCTTTCTGATGGTGATGTTTCTGATCACAACCTTTTTCAATAAAGATCACCAGGTAAGAATATTAAATGAAGCTGCCGTTGATAAAAGACCCCAGCTCACCCAACACTTTGATGACTGGTTTCACTACCTGCAGGCAGACACACTTCGGAGAAATATAGCAGACAGGACTTACCGCGATGGTCTGAAAAAAGACACTGTGCCCGTAGTTTTTATTGCCGCAGAAGGAGGAGCCCTGCGCACTGGCGCATTTACCGCCATGATCCTGGCCAAGCTCGCTGACCAATACCCTTCATTCAGTAAATACATCTACTGTTACAGCGGTGTATCGGGCGGAACTCTCGGAACCAACTTCTTCAATGCTGTTTACTTGAACCGCAAAATCAATAGCGACACAGTAAGTTTTGCATCGGCAACAGAAACATTCTTCAAAACAGACTTTCTGGCAGCTGTAACCGGGAAGCTGGTCTTTGGCGAGATCATCAACTACTTTATACCTTTTCACATCAACCGGCTGGACAGGGCCATTGCGCTGGAAGAAGCTTGGGAAGATGGCTGGCACCAAATAGACAAGGAGAAAAACGTATTGGCAGGATCGTTTAATCAAACTGTAAATAATAGGTTACCAGCAGTTTTTATCAATACAACAGAAGTAGAAACCGGACTTCAATGCATCTGGAGCAACACCATCATCGATAGCTTACCTTTAAGCAAACAAAGAGATGTATCGAGACGGGTAAAAACAGACATCGCTTATAGCACAGCGATCAACCTGAGTACGCGCTTTCCTTTGATTTCACCGGGTGCAGCCATCTATGACAAACAGAATAGGATAAGAAGACATTTTATTGATGGCGGCTATTATGAAAACACAGGTGCTGAAACTTTGTTGGAAGTAATGAAAGCCTTGAAACTAAATAATAAACCCATTAAACCTTATGTCCTTCAGTTCAACTTTGGAGATGACGACACAACCATTAAAAGCAAAAGTGTAAAAGCATTCAGTGAAGTGATGGAAGTAGTGGGAGGCATTTACAATACACGTTCAGGCCGATCAAATGTGGCTCAGTACTATTTACAACAATACGTAAAGGAACTGAATGGAGCGTTTATCAGCCTGTACCTTCCTTTAAATACCAGGAAATTCCCGATGAACTGGATATTGAGTAATACAGCCGTAACCAGGTTGAACAAGGCTTTAGAACAAATGGTAATAAAGAATCCTAGTGATACATCAGATTTAAAAGACAAAAGAGAACTGCGCAAATTGTTTGTTTACCGGCAGTAAAAAAAAGTGCCCCGCTAGGAATAGCAGGGCTTCACCCTTAACCATACGAAACCAAGTCGTTTATAAAGAAGCTTTTTGCAAAGCCTTTGTGTTTGATTTGATGATGTAAAACTAATTCAGACATCCGGCTATTTTACCTCACTTTCGACAAATACCCATCTTTTATCGGCAAAACAAGCATAACAATCTGCCACCCCCGCCCTGTCCTGATGAGAAACAATTTTATCAGGATAGTACAGCAACTACCTTCTTCCCTGTCCGGACAAAACTCCCTATTGAATAGTAATGAATATCACTTATTACTCAATTAGATATGAGATGCCTTTGATATTGAATGTAGCCAACTTCCGTTAATCAAAATTAATGGGAGATATCTTATTGACCCAGTCAAGAGATCTTTTTGCAAAGCGAGGAGCAGTCAGTCGCCACCCGATGAACACCTGAAAATAGGAGTATTGTTTGATCAGCCTGGAAATATCTTCAATTTTATGTCCATAACTTCTGTTCCGGGATTCGAAACCGGCAAAAAACCTCTTTGAATGATAGCTGATCGATGTTTGTAAACTATAACCTGTCGTGAATTTTGTTCCTTTTGATAATACTACTTTGTTAGAATCATCAATAGAAACAGATTTAAAAAAATCCACTCCGAAGCTGGGACCAACTACCAGGCTTGCAGAAAATTTTGGCGAGATAACAAGAGTACCCGCCACCGGAAGCAATACATTAAGATCCGTACTGTATGTACTTTCGTTTTGTACCCCGGTATTTTTTGAATCATCATGAAAATTAAATGTTGCAAATTGCAAAGAAGGTAATATGGTATAGGCCGATCGCCGCTGTACCTGAGTTCCTCCAGCAAGCGCAGCCGTAGAAAATTTTTGATTGGCATTATATCTTACCATTGTGCTGAAATTCTTAATGGTGAGATCCGGATAAACGAGATAAGGCGAATCAGGGAGACTGCCCCTGGAAAAATCAACACTGTTTTTTAAGTAAAAGCCCTTTACCGAACTAAGGTCAAAATTCAAATAGAACCTGTGAATACCGAACCCGGTTCTGAAGCTGAATTGTTCTGATGCTCCTTTTTGATCATTATCCTGGTCTGCATTTAGAAACTGCGGCGAAAAGCTCAGGCCGAGATCTAAATAACGGTAGCTGAAACCGAAAGACAAATTGTTAGTTTCATTTGGTGCAAGAACCAATTTGAAATCCTCGTTATAAACAAGAGTGTACTTCATCTGGTTGGCACTGATCCATGATTGCAAATGCAGTAAGGTATCTAACCTTATCATATAAATGGAGTCCTTCGTGTTTTTATGGCTATGCAGTGTACTATCCTTGTTCTGTTGACACAATAATGACTGCATGTTTATAAAAGATAAAAACACGAAAGCAACTAAGTAAAGCCGGACTCGCATCGAGGCAAATTTTTATTGAACAACCTAACAGTACTAATTTACGAACCAGGATGATCCAGTCAAGCAATATTTTTATGTGGATAAGGTATAATTATTACGTTATTCATTGATATAATACTGTATCCACGTTGGCCTTTCATCATTGACACTCTGAATACCAAATAAATAGCGGCTGATTTATACACCAGAATATCCCTTTCTAAAAACAGGTGTTTTCACCCTTGATACGGGGCATCTGTCACATGTAGTTTTACATCGTTGATACAAACAACAGTAATAATCAACGATTTTTTAATCCAGTATATCATGAAAAGATATACAGATAATTTATACCAATCATTTCACCGATAATAAGAAATATGTGTAGTAGAAACTTAATGTTAAAGCTATGTCCACAATAATATTTAAATGTCTTGACACTGCTAGTCATTACAATGCAACTTATAAACTCGCCCAGGAACTAATGAATAGAAACCATAGAGTGATATATTTAGGGCATCAAAGTTTCAAGGAAACAATCATCAGGCAAGGTTTCGAGTTTTATAATCATGCAAACTTTACTACACATGAAAAAGCTCCGGAAGGTAATTGGATAAAGAAATTGATTTTCAGGTATAAGATCAATCAACAGTACAAGAACTATTTTTTAAATGGCTCGCCTTTAGAAGCAGCAATTAGCAAGTTTAAACCTGACTTAATGATCTTGGACGTTTCATTAAGCGCACTATTTCCTATTCTTCTCGAAAAGAAAATTAAGTTCATGGTTTTCACTACCAAAGTGAGCCTAAATAAAGCGCCACTGGTCCCTCCTTTTACTTCTTCCTTCATACCGAAAAACAATATATGGAGTAGAATACAAGTAGCATTATTATGGCAAGGTCGTTTGCTCAAAAACCAATATGCAAAACTAATTGACAGGATAAAGTTCTTTGGAGCATCCAACTTCGAACTGACAAAGAAATACCTCCAAAGAAATAATTACGCTCCGAAAGAAATCATCAATCAAAACCGCGTTACACATTTTGGAATAAAAATAGCGCCGGAGATCATACTTTCCCTGCAGGAGTTTGACTTTCCCAGGGAAATTGAGAATAATCAACTCTATATGTGTCCCTGTGTAAACCTATCCAGAAATGAACTACCAATGGACCATCATATTTCGGAAATTCTGTTGAAGTCTGAGAAGAATAGCTTTGAAAAAATTGTGTATTGTTCATTTGGAAGTTATGATTCAAAATATAAAATGACAAGAATCATGTTTCTGATTAAATTGTTAAACGTATTCTTGAAAAAAAGAAATTATCTCTTACTGGCATCTACGGGTAGAGATATCAATCCCGCCTGGTTCAACTTTAATGCACCCAATATATATCTATACCAAAACCTGTCTCAACTGGAAATACTTTCAAAATGTGATTTAATGATCAACCAGGGGGGCATGCAATCGATCCAGGAATGCATTTTAAAAGAAGTCCCTATGCTGGTGTATCCGTTAAACCCTGAACTTGATCAGGAAGGAAATGCAGCACGAGTCGTTTATCATGGTTTAGGTGTCAGGGGAAACATGATAAAAGATACGGAAGCGGAAATTGACAGTAAAATCGAAAAGGTATTGCAGGAGAGCACGTTCAAATCAAATATAAAAAACCTGAAGGCAAGATGCCTGGAGAATGATAGCTTTGAAAGAGGTCTGAATTTTATAGAAGCTTACATCACAAACCCAAACTCCGGTATTCATACGCCAAAACGGAATACCTGGATGCATAAACGATAAACAATCCTACAACTTAAAATAATTGCGTCAGATCAACGCATGGGAGCAATGTACTGTAAGCCCGCATTGGCGCACATGCTAAAGACGAGTACATCAATAATTAAACTTTTATTTATGTCAACAATTAATCTGAAACAAATTGAAGCATTCGCACAATTAGAAAAAACAACTACAGCTTTATCACTAACACAGATGGAAGAAACTTATGGTGGCGATGTTGATGCGCAATGCGTTACTGGAACAGCAGGATATGCAACTGCAGGTGCTATAGCAGGCGCTGCAGCAGGTGCTGAAGTCGCCCCGGCTTTTGGTGTTGCAGCGCCATTAGTAGTAGGAGTAGGAGCAGCAATCGGTTTTTTAGCTGGAGCAGCAGTTGGTGCTTCTGAAAGCGGTTGCTTTGAGCCTGAACCTCAACCTCAGCCTGTTTCCCAGGAGCCAGAAATTGATGGGTATTCGTGTTAGACTCGGCAATCACAGTAAAGCGATTGAAACATTCAATCAGGAGAACACAATAAGGCTTGGCCTTCATGGTGAAGCCTTATTGCTTACAAAACCAGGCTCCAATTAATTATCTATACCATTATTTACACCTGGTAATCACCCTCTGAAAACAGGTGTTTTCACCCTTGATTTGGGGCATCCGCCAAATGTAGTTTTACATCGTCGATTAAAAACAATGATCATGAAAAACGATAACAATCAACTCGAAATACTGCTGGTCACCAGCACCTCTTTAACCCGGCGGGAATTGTGTGAAAAAGAGACTTCAAAAGAAAGCGATAACTTATCTGCTGAAGAACAGTTGGTACAAGCTTGCTGGAATGGCTTGTTGAATGATCTTTTTCCAGAAATGATGCAACCGGCGAAACCGGGTAGAACATACTTTATCTGGCATATACGTCAAGCTCAATCATTATTGCAAATTCAATTGAGTGATTCCGGCTTGTTGACGGAAACAAAACACTCCATTGATCCTTGGCTCTTCTTGTCTGATGCATACAATAACTAGTCTTGCACAATTTTCTACTCTAGCGCCAACGCCCGTTCCAGATCCGCCGCCCTGGCCAAATCCAGTCCCATGCTCTCGGATAAATGATGGACTGGTAATAAGGTTTAGCAGTCATAAGCTAAACCTTATGCTTCAAAATATCAGGAATATTCAACATCGATATATGATTCTTCCTTTTGACTCAAATTGCAAAGAAGTTTATTTATGCCGCCTGAATAAAAATGTGCTCAGTATATATTGGGTGATCCTATTCATGCTGATGCTAGGCTTGGCAGCGCTTCCATTCTTTTACTTCGATATTGCTGTAAAAGCTTCAGGAATCATCCGGCCATTACACGAACGTACCGAAATCAAAGCAGCCGTTAGTGGCATTATAGAAAGTATTGATTATGCAGAAGGCCAGGTGGTACCCAAAGAGGCTGTGATTCTAAGGATAAAAAATAACAGTACGGGTAATCAAAAGATGCAGACCGACTTTGAAATTGCTCATCGCCAGCAGTTCATCCACGACCTTCAATTGCTTACTTCAAATAATGCAGTCACACAGCATATTTACAGCACTTTGATTTCCCCCATTTACAAACAACAGGCTAGCCGCTTTTCATACCAGCAAGCCGAACAAATTACAGCCCTTAAAAAAATAAAGAGCGAATTAAAAAATTATACCCAGCTGACTGCAGAAGGCGTTATGGCTCCAAACGAATTAAAGGACAAAAAAATTGAGAATGACAAATTGCAGGCTGCTACAAAAGCATTCAGGCAAGAACAGTTAAGTATATGGCAAGGGGAATTGGAGAAATACCGGCTGGAACTTTCCCAATTACAGGCACAACAACAGCAATTAACACAAGACGCCAAATACTACGAGGTGAAAGCGCCGGTAAGAGGAACCTTGCAAGGAATTAATGCTAAATATATAGGCGGCCTTCTGCAGGCAGGTGAAACCTTAGGCACACTTTCTCCGGAAACTGAACTGGTAGCTGAATGTTATATACCCACAAGAGATGCAGGACTGCTCAGGAAGGGACAGGAAGTAAAGTTCCAAATAGATGCGTTTGATTATAAATATTTTGGCATAGTTACAGGCAAACTAATATCAATAGATAATGATTTTACGCTTGTAAACAATCAGTCCACATTTAAGGTGCGTTGTTCCTTCGATCAAAAGCAACTGCATTTAAAAAATGGTTTCACAGGTCAGTTAAAAAAAGGATTGACCATCCAGGCCCGTTTTATCCTTACCCAAAGAAGTCTCTGGCAGTTGCTTTTTGATAAAATCGACGACTGGACAAATCCATCAGCAAGTGAACAGTGAGCATCTCTTTCCATCACTTCACGAATATAAAATATACATATGCTACCGAAAAGAATAAAAGTCAGACAGCGCGATATCAAAGATTGTGGAGCTGCTTGTATCGCTTCTGTGGCAGCTTTTTATAATTTGCATTTACCAGTAAGCCAAATCAGGCAATTGGCTAGCACGGACAAAAGAGGCACAAATGTGCTAGGCATGTTGGAAGCTGTCGAACAATTGGGTTTTGAAGCAAGGGGAGTAAAAGGCACCTTCGAAAGTTTATTTGAAATCCCTAAGCCCTCCATTGCGCATGTAGTTTTTAAAGATGGTCTTTATCACTATGTGGTCATCTATAATACGACACATAGTCACATAATCATCATGGACCCGGCAGATGGTTGTATTTATAAGAAAACGCATGATGAATTCAAAGAAGAATGGACGGGTGTTTTGGTATTACTTGTACCGGGTGAAAGCTTTGAAAAAGGAAACCGGAAAACGAGCAACTTCAACCGGTTCTGGCAACTGGTTCAACCCCATAAAGGCATGATGTTTCAAGCTTTTTTCGGAGCGTTAGTCTATACGCTCTTAGGCTTGTCCGGCTCCATTTATGTTCAAAAGCTAATTGACTTTGTACTGGTGGAGGGCAACATCCGATTACTCAATTTATTGAGTGTGATCATGATTGCTTTGTTATTTTTTCAGCTCATTATTGGAGTGATTAAAAGAATTTTTGCCCTGCAGACTGCACAAAACATTGACGCCAAACTGATCTTAGGATACTACAAACATTTACTCTCCTTGCCTCAACGCTTTTTTGATACCATGAAAGTCGGTGAAATCATGAGCCGGATCAATGACGCTGTAAAGATTCGTGTGGTCATCAATGAGGTAGCTGTAAGTTTAGTAGTGAACACCCTGATTATAGGATTCTCCATAGCCATTATGTTTTTATACTACTGGAAGTTGGCTTTTATTATCATTGCCATCATTCCATTTTACCTGGCCATTTACAGGATGTCCAGGCGAATCAACAGAAAATGGGGTCGAAAGTTAATGGAAGATGGAGCCGAATTAGGCACCCATTTAGTAGAAAGTTTAAATGCTGTGGGTACCATCAAGCGTTTTGGTCTGGAACAATATGCAAACTCAAAAATAGAAAACCGTTTTGTTAGTCTACTGAGAACAGTTTATAAATCAAGTATCTTATCCGTGTACTCAGGAACAAGCCTGGAATTGATCACACGTTTATTTACCATAATTATTCTTTGGAGTGGTAGCTATTTTGTGATCAACCACGAACTTTCTCCGGGCGAACTACTTTCCTTTTATGCTTTGATAGGATATTTTACAGGTCCCGCGTCTTCCCTTATTACTGCCAATCGCAGCATCCAGGATGCTTTGATCGCTGCCGATCGCTTGTTTGAGATCATAGATTTAGAAACGGAGGAATCAGATGAACATAAGCTTACGCTAACCCCTGAACTTGTTGACAACATCCAATTCATCAATGTTCATTTCCGGTATGGCACCAGTACACAAGTTTTTAAAGGGTTGGACCTGGAAATCCGGAAAGGAGAAGCTACAGCTATTGTAGGAGAAAGTGGAAGTGGCAAATCAACCTTACTTTCCTTATTTCAAAATCTTTATCCCTTACAGAAAGGAAAGATCAATATTGGCAATATCGACATCAAACAAATATCAAATGATAGTTTACGAAGTATGATAGGCATTGTTCCTCAACACATTGACCTTTTTGCCGGTACGATCATTGAAAATATTGCCTTGGGCGATATGGAACCAGATATGAAAAGGATTATTGAGCTTTCCCATATGCTGGGTATAACTGACTTTATAGAAAAATTACCCAATGGATATCACACCTCTTTAAATGAACAAGGCATTAACCTATCAGGTGGACAACGTCAGCGGATAGCCATTGCCAGGGCATTGTACCGTAATCCTGAAATACTGGTCCTGGATGAGGCTACCTCCTCATTGGATGTCATCAGTGAACAGAAAGTTCAGCAAGCCTTACAGCATTTTAAGCAGCAAGGTAAAACCATCATCATCATTGCACACCGGCTATCTACTGTTTGCAAATGCGACACTATCCTGGTCCTGAGCCATGGCAAACTGATCGAAATGGGAACGCACCTGGACTTAATACAGTTACAAGGCCATTATCATCAATTGTGGCAACAGAACAGCTACTCTTTAGCTTCCTGATATTCCCTGGTATCATACACTCTATACCCCACTAATAATGCTTATTTAAAATATAGGTATATGGAAAAACATAACTTTTATTTACTGTTGATCATGACGGCCTCGTTTCATCTTTGCATGGCCCAGGATCAGTGGGATCTAAAGCAGTGTGCTGCATACGCACTTGATCATAATACCTCTGTTCAACAACAGGAGATACAGGCTCGTTATGACCAACTAATTTATCAGCAAAGCAAACTGTCACAATATCCCTCAGTGAACTTTTCTAATTCAACAGGATTAACATCAGGCCGTTCTATAGATCGCACGACGAATCAGTTCACCACGCAAAGTATTTTTTATTCTACTTTTAGTTTACAAGGCTCCGTAGAAGTATTTAACTTTTATAGTAAGCGTAATACAATAGCAGCAGACCGTTATATGGCAGAAGCCTCAGAGGCATCTATAGAAAGACTGAAAAACGATCTTTCCTTAAATGTGGTAGGAGCCTATTTGCAGGCCTTATTGAATAAGCAACAGGTGAAAGTCAACATTGTTCAGATCCAACAAAGAATAGCGCAGTTATCCAATACAAGAAAGCTGATAAAGGCGGGCTTATTACCAGAACTGAATGCAGTGCAGTTGGAAGCACAACTCGCCCAGGACAGTGCCAGTTTTATAACTGCTAAAGAAGCTGAAATAAAGTCACTTCTATACATGAAAGCATTGCTCAACCTGGACGCAGCCATGCCATTCGATATTCAAACACCGCCAGTTGATTCCATAAAGTTAGAGCCGCTTTCATATTTACAGCCCGAAGCCCTTTACCAGTTGGCCTTGAACAATTTCCCTCAACAGCAAGTAAACAGGCTCCGGTTAAAAGCTGCTCATAAAAATGTAGAGGCAGCAAAAGCGACTATGTATCCGTCCATATCATTATATGGAAACTTACAGACAGGTTATTCTAATGCCAGGAATAAAGCAGAGGCTAATGGCTATAAACTAAATGGCTATACCAGGATCGGCATTGTAGAACGCACGAAAGACTCAGTAATTGTTCCTGTCCGTTCAACTCAATACCGCTTCTATGCCGATCCGTTCGGTACCCAGTTAGCCAACAACTTTGGAAATAACTTTGGTTTAAGTATGACCATTCCCATCTTTAATGGCGGCTCGGCCCGCACTAGTTTTCAACGAGCCAAATTAAAAATAAAGGCGGTTGAATTGCAGCAACAGCAGGACGACATGATATTGAAACAGGAAATTTACAAAGCGTTTTCAGATGCCATTACTTCCTTACAAAAGTTCAATGCTGAAAAGAAAAGCCAGGAGGCAGCCAAAAAAGCCTTTGATGCTGCAATGAAGCGCTACGAATTAGGACTGTTGAGCACTTTTGACGTCATTACAGCTCAAAACCATTGGTACAATGCAAAATCACAAGAGCTGTTAGCACAGTACGAGTATGTATTTAAAATGAAGGTTTTAGAGTTTTATAAGGGTGAAGGATTGAAAATGTAGTGCAAGTGGAGATTCCAACAACAATTTATCATCCTTTATTAATGCTTTTTAAGCTCAATAATCGTACCCTGGCCAATAACAGCGTTGATATTGAAATAGTATCCGATCCGTTCAGCCCTGTACTTCATGTTCTTCAATCCATTACCCTCACCAGGCTCTGTTACATCAAAACCCTGTCCATTATCCTTGATCTGTATACATAATTTTCCTTTTAGGTACAGCTCCATCGTGAGATGGACTTCAGAAGCCTTGGCATACTTGACCGTATTGTTGATGGCCTCCTTGACGATCAAGTATAAACTTCTTTTTTCCTCTTGATCCAACTTGTAGTATAAAACTTCCTCAGGAATTTGCTGGATATATTTGATGTCATTGGCCTCACATAAAGGCACAGCAAACTGCCTGATGCGCTGCAGCAAATCGGATATAACGTCTTTACGATCGTCCAATACCCACATAATATCCCGTACACCACTGATGGCTTCCTGGGTGCTCTCTTTTATTTTCAGCAGGTGCACGTCTTCTTTTTTAATGAGTGCAAGGTTGGTATAGACTTTTATGCTATTGAGCGTGCTTCCCAAATCATCATGCAGGTCCTTGGAGAGTTTGGTCCTGATCATTTGTTCTCTCTTCAATTGGTTCACACGAAGCCAGAATCCCGTTGCAATGAGCAATATAAGAACGCCCCCTAAGATGGCATATTTGATTAAATTGTTCCGGTAACGCTGCAGTGCAGCCCTTTTCTCCTGTTCACGCAATTGCTCATTTTGATTGATGATCTGTACCTTTCTTACGATCTCCGAATTGAATAAGGTATCTTTTGTGCTCACCGATTTTTTAAAATACCAGTAAGCACTATCCATTCTATTTTGTGATTCATAGAGGTGAGACAAAAGATCAGCAGCATTCACGACCCCTTTGGAAAAAGAACAATCCACAGCAGAGGCTAATGATTGCTTTGCATAAAGTATAGCCGAATCCGTCGCATCAGCATCTTTATAAATTCTGGCGATTCCGTATTTGGCTTTTGCCTGTAGTTGCTTGTCATTCTCCTGTAACGCCAAAGGAATGCTCCTTCTATAATGGTCTAGTGCGACTTCATCTTGATGCAATCGGTGATGAATATCACCAAGATTTACAAGGGCGGCAGCAATATCACCGGTATTCTTTACCTGGAGTCCCAACTCGTAGGCTTTATTCTGGTAAAATAGTGCCGAGTCTAACAGGTTCATTTTTTCATAATTAAAACCCAGGTTGATAAAGGTTTTTACGAGATCGTCTTTCTTGTTCTTAGCCTGGAAAATATCCTTTGCTTTAAGATAATAACGGACTGCATTGCGGTCATCTTCCTGTTCCTGGTATACCATTGCCATATTATTGTAACAGGCTGCCATACCCAGCGGACTTTTAATTCTTTCGTATATCTCCAGGGCCTTTACATGGGTTTCAAGTGCTTTTACATAGTTACCTTTTTCAAAAAACAAATCGCCAATAATAGCAAGGGATTGGGCTGCTCCTAATGGGAATTCTTTTTCTTCAGCTAAATGATATGCTTGTTGAGCAAACAACATGGCACTATCTGGAACAACATAATAATATTCAAGACAAATCCTTAAAAGAGTAAACACACGCGTCGTATCAACAGTAGTGATTTTCAAAACTCTTTGCAGGCTATCAATAGTTTGGCTTTGAGCCTTAAGGATAAAGACACTACTTAAAATTGAAAGAATAGCAATGAGCTTTCTCATAGTTTACTGAACGACAATCTTTTTAGTTTCCACTTTACCAGGATAGTATACGCGTAACAGATAAAAGCCGGGCCTCAGGTTGTTGATCTGAAGGTTTGTAGATGCATAGTTCTTCCATTGCTGCAGGTTCCTTCCTGAATAGTCTTCAAGAACAATAGTAGCAGCACCTTCTTTGGCAGGTAAGTATACCATGGCCGAACCTCTGTTAGGATTAGGATATACTAATACCTGCGATGGATTAGAATGCTGCTCTGCTTTATTGATCAGACCATTATTAGTAAATAAAAACAATGAAGAAAAACTTGATCTCATGATGCCTATCTGTTTAATAGTCCTACCGGCACTGCAAAAGATACAAGGGTCTGCAGGTATAAAATTAACAGTAGGTTGAAAATTCACCCCACCACTCACAATCATTGCGTGATCACGCGGCAAAATATCTATGATAAAACAGGCCTTAGCATTCGGTTCCGTTTCTGTTTGGATGTTGGCAAACGTATTTACCGAACACACAGATGGCACTGAGCCTCCAAGGGGCACAGTTACCATCGAATCATTTTGCTCTGGTATGCCATTACAATTTCTATCTGAATAAATCTTGATTGAAATATCTTCTTCCTCGTCATTAGGCGGTAGTTCATGATCAAATTTTATTTCATTGAAGACAATACCAGTGATATCAAATGTTTCAGTTGCATTGGTTCGGTTTGTATAGCTTAGTTTAAACCTATAACCAGAATCGGGAATGAAGACCGGAGTGGAAATGCTTGTGTCAAAGGCTACATCTCCAGACTTCCCAACTCCATCACAGGGGTTGCCTACATTATCTGCCACATCGTTATCTGTATATTTTCCACCACCTCGCTTCAAGGACAATTTATAGAAAAAAATCTCTCCGGCCTTTAGGGACTTAGTCTTCTTCCACCGATCCACAAATATGTCCTCAAGTTGATCTACAAACGGATCAAGCCATGAATTCAGCCATTGTTGATTGTTTGATAGATTTTCTAATTCGTCTTCTAACTTTTCTATTTGCTTCTTTTTCTTATGATCAACAATCCATAATTTTAAATACTGCCATGGGACAGCAAGCTCTACGCCATAGCCATCTTCAGTAAAGGCAGCGGCAAATGTTTCATTCTTTTTTAAGCGTTCCTTATGAGGAACGTTCTTTGAATCAAACACTTTTTCTAGTCTTCCAGGCATAGGATAGTTTTGGACAATGGGTCCGCCACTACGAATTCCATTGCTATCTTCCTGGACAATTGCTAAAGGATTTCCCTTGCCTTTAATGAAATTGCGATGAATATCAGGCAAATAACGGCTTAAAGTTAAAGACAGACTGTTGTTTTCCTTAAGTGCAGCATGGAAAACAGGCTCCCCTTCATTCATATAGCCATCAGCATTCACATCACAGAAATAATAGAAACTATTGATGGAATTACTATGAGCAAGCCGGCGGAAATAAAAGAACACGTTGAAATCATCATGTGTAAAAGCAGTTAGTCTTATATTTTGGTCTGGCTTAGGAAAGGGATCATCAAAAATATGAGAAGAAAAATCAGATGAACACTCTGTAGTCAACTCTTCCTCATTATCGGCATCAAGGGCCCAGTTAAAAGCAGTTCCACTAGGTAATTCGAAAGGTTTTAAAACATCATCTTCACTCCTTGAACCTAATATTTCTTCCCAATCTGAAATTCTTCCATCGATAGCCCATGGAGCAGGAGCTTTCTTACTAAATGATATTTTTTTTGTATTTACAATTTCACTAGTACATCCATTCCCGCAATTAGAGCAATCCTGAGCTTTTATATCGATTACTAGAAGACTCAACATGAAAAAAAGAAAGGAAATGTGTGTTAGCTTTTTCATAAAACACCTTTTTAAGGTCAATGTAAAAGGGAAGGATTACAAGACGCTTCATCAGGTGGATCATTACATACAAAAGCTCAGAGCCTTTCTTATCAACTATAATAAAAGAGCGAATAAAAATTGTGCTGTTTTATACATATGAATTTAATGTAATTATACTACCCGTACAACTTTTTCAAAAGGAGTAAATCGCTGATGAGCCTTGGTCTCTTTTGAAGATTCTAAACCGCAAAACTCTTGAATAAACAGGTGTTTTCACGGTTTTTGCTTTTGAGCAGCCATACTAAATTGCATCATGGTCAGTTCAAATCAATATAAAGAGTTACGATACCAATATGAAGTGCTTTTGGCGAGGTATGATATTAGGGACCATTATCTCAATGAAATTGTTGAGGAAGTTTATCAAAATATTGGACAGGTTTTAAGCCTTGTACGCTTACAACTAAGTTTGCTAACGCATAATAACGATGTGGCAAAGGAAAAGGCAACTGAACCAAGTCATTTAGTAGGCAGGGTAATCCAGGATCTAAAGAATATGTGTAAAAGCTTTCATCCTGAAACAGAATTATTATTCAATTCAGGAATGATCCGGCTTCTTGAACATGAGTTAAAGTTATTAAACAGTGATCAGGAAAGTTCTGCAATTGAAGTAATGGGTGAACCTTGCTCACTGCCTGCGGGCATAGAATTGATCGTATTCCGTATGCTGCAGGAAATGCTTTTTGGCCTTATAAAAAAGCATAAGCGACACCCCATTTCAGTAACTGTTGCTTATGAGAAAAATGGTGTAACTTTTATAGTAAAGCATGCAGGAAAACCCATCGAACGGACACAATGGAATATGCCTGATGATAGCTTTTCTCTAAAGAGATTGCCATTACACCAAAGAGCTGAATTAATCAACGCCAAATTGCAGGTTCACTATAGCAAGGCTAATCAGACATGCATCAAGTTAACGGTTCCTATCAAAAACGCATTGTATGAATAACATAAAAGTAGCCCTTGTAGATGATCACGTTCTTTTACGTAAAGGACTGGCGAACCTGATCAGCATCCAGGGATTTGATATTCATTTAGAATGTGACAATGGTAAACAATTGGTCAACAAGTTGAACAAGGACGATTTACCACACATTGTTTTGATGGATATCAACATGCCGGAAATGGATGGTTTTGAAGCAACCCTATGGCTCAAAAAGAATTATCCATCTGTTAAAGTGTTGGCCTTAAGTATGTATGATGATGATAATGCAATCATACGTATGTTACGGAATGGGGCTAAAGGATATATTTTAAAAGAAAGTGAGCCTTCAGAATTAAAGGCCGCTATAGATGCGGTGGTGACAAAAGGCTTTTATTACTCGGAAACAGTAACGGGAAAGCTCGTGCATAGCATCCAGGAAATGGATGAAGACGATGCAAATGACCACCGACTGCTGTTAAGCCTCAATGAAAAAGAAATCACATTTTTAAAACTCGCCTGTACAGAAATGACCTATAAGGAAATTGCGGAACAAATGTTTTTAAGCCCGCGTACCATAGATGGATACAGGGACCAGCTTTTTGAGAAGCTCAATGTAAAAAGCAGGGTAGGATTGGTTCTGTTTGCTATTCAGAAGGGAATTGTAAGATTTAATTAATTTCAGCTTTTCCAAAACCTACGGTCTCTCTATACATCTGTGGTGAGATACTGGCATTCTTTTTAAAAAAGCGGCTGAAATAATATTCATCTTCATAGCCTAATTCATAGGCTAGCTCTTTTACTGATTTATTCGTCAGATACAACTCTCTTTTGGCTTCGATAATAATTCGTTCAGTAATTAAATTGGTAAGATTCTTATTAAAATGTGTTTTTGTGATCTTAGTTAATGCATTAAGCGAAATGTTCAATAAAACGGCATAATCCCTTGGCGCGTGTTTCGATTTAAATTCCTTCTCGATCGCATCTTTCAGGTCTTGTAAAATAAAAGGTTCTTTTTTGACCTGTTTCAATTGCAGGGTATGTGGCTGTTGCTGGCTTTTTGAACGGGATGCAGCGATCAGAAAGATCTTCATGAAGGAGATTAATAATTCATATTGTGCGATCCCAGGGTTCTGAATTTCTGACTTAATTTGTTCTATAACCCCGTTTAAGGTAGCTTCTAAATGTTCATCCACCGAAAAAAATGGTATGTCATAAATATTGTTAAAAAGAACACCATTGCAGGTTACTTCTGTCTGATGTTTATGGATGCAAAAAAAGTCTGAATGAAAGTAAATAGCAACCCCCTTTATGAACTTGGATGAAAACAGGAATGGTTGGTAAGGAGCAAACGAAAACAAAGAGTTTTGCTCAAAATTGTATTCAGAGAAACCGGTTTTCAACTTCCCTGCGCCCTCTTTTATCCAGATGAGAGAGTAGTAATTATTCCGTTGCAAATGGTCGAAGTAACTATTGTCCTCAAAGAAAAATAATTTAAATGCCAGGTTTCCGTTTTGCTCATTCACCAAGGTGAATGAATTCTGATCTGCCATTTGCGTAAGTTTTACTCTAATTTAAGCATTTGAAAAGCAAACCTTTCTTCTGGTGGACTATTATAGCGCTATTTATTACCGGCACTGTCACTAAGCTTCTTTTAGTTTCACTTCCGGAGACATGTTCCCGAATGCATCAGATGTAACCGTGTGTCCCGGATCGTACCCGACACCATTTTTAAAGAGAAATGATTTAATAATTGAAGCTGCTTCGGTATGTTTTTCCTCCAACACAAAATGACCACCATTCAACAAACTTATCTGTGCATCCTTTATATCTTTTTTGAAAGCTTCAGCTCCAACTGCCAAAAAAAGCTTGTCATTCTTACCGGATATCACCAAGGTAGGCGGCTGGTGCTTTCTAAAATAACTTTGCCAGGTATGATACAACGGCAAATTGGTTCCATAATTCCTGAAAAGCGCCAGTTGTATTTCATCATTGCCCGTACGCGCTAAATAATATTGGTCTATCGTATACCCATCCGGGCTGATTTTTGAATGATCTTCAGTGCCATCTGTATATAACCATTTGACAGTGTCTGGTGATAAATAATTCCTGGCACCCTTTTCTGTTTCTGCATTTGGGTTTTGAATGTAGGCCACAAGCGGATTCAAGGCATCTCCCAATCCTTCAGTATAAGCGTTCGCATTCTGCACGATCAACGCCTGTATCAATTCAGGTCTTTGTGAAGCGATACGAAAGCCTACGGGACCGCCGTAATCTTGCATGTACAAAACGAATTTCTTTAATTCCAGCGCATCAATAAAATGGCTAATGGTCAAAGCCAGGTTATCGAAACTGTAAGTATAATCGGATGGTGATGGCGCACTGCTTTGCCCAAAGCCTGGATAATCAGGAGCTAACAAATGAAAATCGCCTGAAAGATCATTGATCAGATTCCTGTACATGTGTGAGGATGAAGGAAAACCATGAAGCAGGAGCATGGCTGGCTTATTTTGATCGCCGGCTTCGCGGTAAAAAACATCAACGCCGTCAACCTGTATTGTCTTAAAATGCACCGTATTCATTTCTTTCTGTTTTATAGTTATGAATCATAATTGACAGAACAAAAATGAACTAATTGAAAGCAATCTAAAATGGATAAATCAGGCTTTTAAATGGACAGTTTATGGTTCATTATGTCCGTATTTTGTTCCAAAGCCAATATTTACCGGGTCAGTCAGTATTGCCGTACCATTTGCACCGGCCCGCTCACGAATCATTTGTTCTAATTTTTCTTTAATGGTTTCGGTCTGTTCATTGGTGACATTCAATTCAGCGAGAACATGCCCTACGATCGGATTGCCGTTTAGGGTCCAATCCCATAACTGCTGCCCAGAGCTAAATTCCAGCTTTTCTGTGACAGTTTCTACTTGAATGTCTTTCAATCCTGCATCCGCCAACCGCTGATATAATACAGCAGGATCTGCCACTTGAAATTCCAATGGCGGAGGATCGGTAGGTAATCCTTCAAAATGTGGCGAAACTGAATGTACTGCCTTAATAAAACAATTCAGAAAATCAATTTTTTCCGGCGAACCATAAGCAATTAAAAGTATCCTGCCACCGGGTTTTGTCACTCTTACCATTTCCTTCAGCGCTTTTAGCAAGTCGGGGAAGAGCATCACTCCGAATTGCGAACCTGTAACATCAAACAGGTTATTTTCCAATTCCAGCTGATGTCCATCCATTACCTGCCCTTTTGCATTCGAAAGGCCTTCCTCACGAACACGCCTTTCAAAAAGTCTGATCATTTCCGGTGACCAGTCAGTCGCCAGCACTTTTGCTCCCAGACGAGCAGCCGGTAAACTTAAACCGCCACAGCCGGCAGCAACATCCAGAAAGGCGTGATCTGCTTGCAAACCCACACGTTTCAGTGCTTCATTAGCCAGCCATATTTCAGTATCTGTAACAAACTGGTCGTAGCCTTCAGCAATTTGGCCCCAGGCTTGCCTTAATTCTTCTTTACTGGGATCAACTTCCTTTACAGCTTCCATAATTTAATGATTTAATGGTTAAAAGAATTATTCAAAGAGGCGCCTCATGACTGTTGTTATTCCAAAACAAAATTAGAACGGGCCATGTGAGATGAAGTTGCTGAAAAGGCAAAAAGCGATACTGTAACGTTCAGCGATTTGTTTATTAATGTTGAAGTTTATTCTGCAGGATAAATTTGCCGGGCGTAAGACTGAATTTGTTTTTAAATACACGGATAAAATGTGAACGGTTTTCAAATCCGCTTTCCACGCACACTTCATCAATCGTTAAATTGGTGGTTTCCAATAAATACTTGCTGTATTCAAGGCGCTTTTCCAGCAGCCATTTGCCAGGGGTGGTATGAAACAGTTCCATAAACTCCCGCTTGAAACCGGAGAGGCTTCGGGCACACAAGCGGGAAAATTCATTTAAAGAAAGATTACTAAAAAAATTTGCTTCCATAATCTCTTTGATGGATGGCTTTGCCCTTGCACAGAGTTCATCGAAATAGTACTTCAGAGAGCTGTAATGATGGCTGGAAACAATATGCACAATCAGCTCCTCGAACTTTAGTTTGAGAAGGGCGATTGGTGGCGGGGACGGCATAGAGAAATAACTAAGCAGGGATTGAAAATAAATCAATAGTACATCATCGGCTACAAGGGGAATTATGGTATCTGGCTTGTTAGGGGTAGGGTCTTTGGGTAAGGTAATTTTGTATTTGTGAATGACGGATTTGATAAAATCATCCGGTACAAAAATCAACAGTTCGCAAAAGTCTTCCTGGGTTTCACTTAAGGAAAGAACTGAGCCTTTTTTAGCAAAAAAGCAATCGCCCGGTTTAAGCGTATGCTCATGCTGTGGCGTTTTCAGCAAGGTTTCTCCTGCCAGTACAAAAGCAAAAAAATTGTTATGCCACCAGATACCGCTTGTGTAATCGTCGGCAGGACATTTGAATTCCACAAAAAGCAGCTCATCCACCTGAAATTTTTTATACAGGTCTGTTTTCCATATAAAATCCAGCACGTTTATCATATCTGAACTTTAAGGATAACCAAAATTAAACAAGTTTCCCCCTGAAATTATTATTCTAATATGTTGCGTAGATTGTTCCCACGTTGATGTTGCGTTCGTGCTAAGTTTTCACATCGTGGTCTGAATTTAAGTTTACAATGTTTTAATTTCTATCAAAATATTTTCTTGATAAAGGATGCGTAAATACAGTCCTGATAATAATTGGGATTCCAATTACTGCTGGCAATAACCAATAAATCAAGGGATGAAAATTTTTCCATATTGGTAAAAACTTTCCATTGTCAACATAAAAAGCAGTTAGTAATAAAATATAAGAAACTCCCATTTCTGTGATATGAATAATACTCCACTTTTCCCATTGATTCCTTCGGGCTTTTCTGCCAATAAATGCCGAACTGAAAGAAATAAAACCTAAAATAAATAAGTGATAATCTTCCCTCCACCGAACTGCCGCAATAATAGTTGCAGTTATGAAAACAACTAACAGAGACCAGAAATAAACAGTCCCAGCTTTTGGATGGAGTCCGATTTGTTTTTTTGCAAGCATTGCCATCAGTCCGGCCACTACACAGGTCAATGCGGCTAAAATATGTATTGAGAGGATTGTTAAAAAGAGGGGGCTGTCAGAAGGTATTTCAAAACCTTGAACAACAAATGGATTTCCTTCAAACATGATTTGTCTCTGTTTATTTTCTCGCAGTGAACTTTATCATTTGCACAGTCGCCAAAGCATGAGGCACAACGGTGAAGAGCTTACTTTGCATTTCAGGCGTCCGAGCCCCTGAGACTCGGCTGACTAATGCTGAGTAAAGATAAAAAGTTGATGATATATACTACAGCTGAACTTTTAATGTCAAGGTGGATCAGTATCGCTTTTTAATGAAAATCCCTAAAGCGTTTGAAACGATTTAGGGATTAATGAACACAGCTGGTGCACACATCATGCCCATGCTCTGATTTTTAAACGAAAGGCAATACGGTTAGACAGCTACCTCCGTTGAAAGAAGGATGGGTTCCTTTACTGTGTGCCGGTCCTTCGCCTCCTGTACATTTGGATCATTCATGATAGCTCCAAGCTTTTCCATATCTGTTACTTCTAAAACCAAAACCACCGATTCAGGATCATCCTGATCCTGAAATGTTTTAAAGCTTGATACGGCAGGAGCAAAAATCTTTACCCTGTCTTCATGGCCTTTCAGCCATGTTTCAAAATCGCCTACTTTGTGTCGGACTACTACAGTTGGCATGGTTAATTTTTTTGTTATTAATTTATTTAATAAAAATGCAAAAAAAATAAAACAAATCCTAGTCTACTTAGCGCAAAAATTTATTTCGCATCGCGCATAATTTTGGCACTGGCAATTAAAGCTTCTAGAACCATATTTTGTTAGCCGTATGAACTCCTATTGGGTTAGGGGTTCGGGTGCGTCTTTGAAATGCTTGTATTTTCCTAAAATACGTCCGAGCAAATAAGTCAGCGGAATTACTGTTCTTTTAACCAACATAGGAATTTCGGTTAGGTCATATTCTTTGGCATAACGTGTCAAAAGATAAGCGCCATCAAATGTTTCTGGCTGTGCTTTTCCTGACTTGTTCTGTGCTGCGTAAATTGCCGAAAGAAAGAATACAATCGTATTGGCCGGCTTAATCCACCCTTTGCAATTAAGGATTTCTTCTCCTGCATTCCAAAAACGATGAGGAGTCCCCCGCCTGAACAAAACAGTTTCACCCCCTCCTGCGTATTGTGCCTCTTGTCCAAGAATTTGATACCCTATTTTGCCTTTTATAACTGTTAATTCCTCATCCTGAAGGAAATGCGTATGCATGAGAGGCCCGTGCCCTGGTGTAACTAAATTCTCCACAATGACTTTGTCGCCGCCTGGTTCTTTTTGCACAGCATGGAAAATGATTTTTTCGCCGAGGCAATTTTCAATAATATGTGGATAGGAGATTTTCATGTTGTGAATTTTAATTTATTAAAAGCCGTAATGATAATTGCTTCCCTTATTGAGGAATTCACTGTTTGCTTACAAGAGTGGCAGTCTGTGTACCAGTAGTTTAAATTTATTGAAAGTTTAAATAGGAGTACTATATTTCAGCCACTATTCTTCAATCGCTATTGTAGAAAACTGTTTGTTGCGTACGGCCTATTTGTTTGTCGAGCCACGAAGATGAGTAGTGTTCATTCATTACAACGCTTTATTAAATGTTCTTTAATCATTTCGATGTAGGTTGATCGACTATTTTCCAATAGGAATTCTTTCGTGTGATTTTGCCGTTTCGAAACTCCCAAAGATCACAACCTCGCACTTTCAAGCTAACCCCTGAAGTTGTTGTTCCTGTCAATGTCCATTCTGACACCCCCATATTGCCATCTGCGGATATCCAATGACGGTCTTCACCATAATGAACATCCGGAATACCTTTGAAGCGTCCGGCAAGAGCCTCACGCACCTGTGCTTTGCCGATGAAGCGTTGTCCCCATGGTTCAGTGCCCCTTGGCATATCAAAGGAGCAGTCATCGGAAAAGAATTCCATAATAGCGTCTAGGTCATGGCGATTGAATGCATCAAGGATTTCCTTTAAAGTTTCTACTGTGGCTATCATTTCTTGTGAGTTGGTTTGAGTTTGCAATGTTTTGGCATTGTTTATTTATTTGCCTTAATATAAATCCCATTTTCTGAGTAATGCTCCACGTTGTCGAAACCTGCAGATTTCTGCCATTTTGGAAAGCTTAAAGTTGGCTGCAGCTATAACACCTTAGTGATTTCAGAAAGCAGTTTGGTCAGTATAAACTCCCTTGCTTTGTCTTTATCGGTAGCGCCACCACTAACCAGGTATGTTATCTTGCCACTTCTGTCTAATACAATACTGGTGGGATAGCCAAAGGCTTGATTTAGCCGGTTGCATTCTTCATCTTTCAAGTGAAATACCTTGAACTGAAGTTTAAACTTCTGCCGTACTCTTTTTATGGCATCTGCTTGATCCATTGTAAAAGAAATAAATTCAAAGTCCTTGTTGTTCTTCAGTCTTTGATACAGTTCATTGAGGGCATCCATCTCAGCCATGCAAGGAGGACAGCCTTCAAACCAAAAATTGATTAAAACTACTTTTCCCTTGAGGATTTCATTGTTGATCTTTTCAGTTTCATTCGTGGCTTTAAAAACAGGAAAAGGTTTGCCTATTGCTTCTTTTTTCCTTGCTTCGAATAATGAATCTATATCTAAGTTTATACTCGGTTTGCTAAAGGAAGGTTTTTGTCCCAAAGAAATGAACGATCCTAAAAGGAATAGTACAGAAAGGATAAATCGCATAGAGAATCTTGTTATTGTTGTAGCTGACGGTTTCGGTTCTTGCAGCTTTGCTAAGGCAGGGTAGTCTGGGTTATTATTCCTTACTATTGCAAAACGCTGAATAGTATTTTATGGTTTAAAGATAATACTGATACCCTGCTTTGGCAAAACTGACTTGTTACAGGCTGTTTAGTCGTCCAACTTACAAGGCTGTTCAGAAAAAGAAACGCCTCCCCGTTGTTCCTGCGTCAGCAATAGAAAGTCCGTGTGGATAGGTAATTGTCTAACTATCTGAGTAAAGCCTTCAGAAGTCAGTTTTATATGACCCGCCGTTAGTTCAATTGCCCATTGATAAGTTATAGTACCTTCTTGATTTTGCGTTGTATCAGCAAGTACCACTTCAACTATCTGTTGTGCATCAATGCCGAAAAGATCCGTCTTGATGTTTACGTCCAGTTTAAATGCTTTTTTAAAAATTAATGTACACGGAGCTATCCAGTAAGAAAAGTGCCCCTTGCCTTTCACGGGATCTACCCACTTGAAAATATAGTCAATGTCTAAAAGAAAATCACCAGTCCACTCGCCATTGTTCCACTGAAACGAAATCGCATGAATGGCAGCATCATGCCAGCCCATAACTTTGAAGTCGGCCTCTGTCCATATGCTCTTCTCAAGATTATATTGTTGTACGGATGGTGTCATTTTAAATTGCCTGTAACGATTTTAGGTGTTTTGTCACTGGCGAAAGTCAGTGGTACTACTGCCAGGTTAAAGATATGGTGCTTTAAAGTGATTCCAAAGCAGGTTATCGGTAATTAGTAGCCAGTGCAGAAAAACCTGCGTTGTGCGTTCGTGTACACTCATTCGAAGTGGTAGAGTTGTTGTTTATCTAATATGATTAGCTCTGCGTCCTGTCCTGCTGCTCTCAGGTTGCTGATGACTTCATCGGCTACGGCTTTCGCCTTGTCATATGGAAAGTCGTCACTAAAGGTCATTTGAATACCTGGTAGTTCCCATGAATAGCTATACTCATCTTCTCCAACTTGATAATATGGCCACTCGTCACATAGGATTTTTGACCAAGTAAGGGAGTTAGGCGTCATAATGTTGTCGTAGACATCAGGTGAAATATCAGTGACACCTGTGATGAGGAACTCAAAATCTTTACCAGTCCAGTTTTGTTCATCAACTGGTGGCTTGGGAACTGAGGGTTCGTGAACCACAGTCTTTCTCTTCTTACAAAAGTTAAATAGTCCCATGAAGTTTCTTTAGATGACGCACAACAGTAGATAAATTTACGAACCGAGCTGATCAATGCAACTGAATTTTAAAAAACCTCTTTAACTGACTGCCTTTTATAGTTTTTCAGAGTTTTTTGTTTCGTTTCTTTTGTTGTCCAATTTGCATGAGCTCATCCGTAGTGCTCATTTGAAAACAAGGAAAATAATCTTCTTACAGTGGCAGCATGTCCAAAGGGGCTCTATATGGCAGGAATGTTTGTTCTTGATTCCAGCAAATGAGTAGCATAGGAATGCTGCAATATGAGTATGGCCAACCATGTATCTGAAGGGGGCTTACATAGAATAGCATTTCCTCCTCAACTTTGAATAATTTTAGGTAAATCATTCAACAAGATGGAACAGCATACACCTGAACAACGTTTAGCACAATTGAACTTTACACTTCCGCCTGCACCTACGCCCGTGGGTGTATACAAGCCCTGCCTGGTCGTGGGCAATCATTTGTATTTATCGGGTCATGGTCCCTTACTCAACGACAAAAGTCTCATCAAGGGCCGCATAGGAAAGGATATGGATCAGGAAGATGGGAAAAGAGCTGCACGGCAAGTGGGACTGGCCATGTTGGCAACCATCAAAGCACAGCTTGGGAGCCTTGACCGGGTAAAACGGGTGATCAAGGTTTTGGGCATGGTCAACTGTGTACAGGAGTTTGAAAAACACCCTTATGTCATCAATGGATGCAGCGAGCTGTTTGCACACATCTGGGGCAGCGATGGCATAGGCGTGAGAAGTTCTGTTGGTGTGGGATCACTGCCCGACAACATCCCTGTTGAAATAGAAGCACTATTTGAATTACATTAGAGGTTTCATATACAATATCTTCATGACTGAAAACCCAAACTGGTACACCATCAACAATATCAGCGAATTTGATTCACCGGCGCTGCTCATCTACCTGGATCGCGTGCAAAATAACATTGCACAGATCAAAGGCATGATCGATGATGTGGCAAGATTGCGTCCGCACGTCAAAACTCACAAGACAAAAGAAGCCTCATTGTTGTTAATGGAAGCTGGCATCCGCAAATTCAAATGCGCCACCATAGCCGAAGCAGAAATGCTTGCTGATATTGAAGCCCCGGATGTGTTGCTGGCATATCAGCCTGTTGGTCCCAAAATAGAACGATTCATATCCCTGGTCATCACTTTTCCTGCAACCAGGTTTTCCTGCCTGGTTGATGATTATAAGGTGGCACAGCAGCTCTCCGAACGGGCAGTTGAGGCCAATCTTGACATCCCGGTTTATCTAGATGTGAACGTAGGCATGAACCGGACCGGAGTGATTCCGGACAAAGCAATCGACTTGTATACTGTTTGCTCCTATTTGGAAGGGATTACGCCCATAGGTCTGCATGTATACGATGGGCATATTGGTGATAAAGATTTTGAAAAAAGAAAACAGCAGTGCGATGAGGCCTATGCACTGGTTGAAGAACTGAAAAAACAACTGATGAAAGCCGGTCTTGAAAAACCCATCATCATCGCAGGAGGCTCACCAACGTTTCCGATCCATGCGCAAAGGAAAAAAGTGGAATGCAGTCCAGGCACTTTTATTTTCTGGGACGACGGCTATACACAAAAGCTTTCAGAACAACCATTCCAGACTGCAGCATTGGTATTGACGCGCATCATTTCCCTGCCTTCTGAAACAATGTTGTGTACTGACCTCGGGCATAAGTCTATCGCAGCCGAGAATCCATTGGGTAATCGTGTTTCCTTTCTCAATGCTCCGGATCTCAAGGTAATTAGCCAAAGTGAAGAACACCTGGTACTGCAGGCAGAAAAAGGGCATCACTACAAGGTTGGAGACGTATTGTATGGCCTGCCCTATCATATTTGTCCTACCTGTGCACTCTATGAAAAGGGTTTGGTAGTGGAGAATGGAAGCGTCACAAACGAGTGGCCCATTATTTCCAGGAACCGTAAAATTTTATTCTAAGCCATAAATAACCCTATGTTTATTATCGATGCCCACCTGGACCTGGCCATGAATGCTATGGAATGGAACAGGGACTTGAGCAAACCTGTCAACGAGATCAATGCCCGTGAAGCAGGGCTGACCGATAAACCGGATCGTGGTAAGGCTACTGTTTCACTGCCTGAATTACGCAAAGGCAATGTGGGATTGGTAGTGGCAACACAAATTGCCCGCTATGTAGCACCGGACAATCCTTTGCCTGGCTGGCATTCGGCGGAGCAGGCCTGGGCACAGACACAAGGGCAATTAGCCTGGTATAAGGTAATGGAAGCAAAGGGAGAAATGGTCGCAATAACAGATCTGCAAACGCTGGAAAAACACCTGGCTTTGTGGATGAATGGTGAACCCAATGAAGAAAAGCCCGTTGGATATATCCAGAGCCTGGAAGGTGCCGATTCATTGATCGACTTGTCATACGTAGAAAAAGCCTGGCAATATGGATTACGTGCGATAGGTCCTGCACACTATGGCCCCGGCCGTTATGCTCAAGGCACAGACGCGCATGGATTCATGGGCGCAAGAGGAAAAGCGTTGCTCCGGGAAATGGAACGGTTGAACATCATCCTGGATGTGACACATTTGTGCGATGACAGTTTTTGGGAAGCACTGGATCATTTTAACGGACCTGTATGGGCCAGTCACAACAATGTACGGTCCATAGTAAACCATAACCGCCAGTTTAGTGATGAACAGATCAAAGAACTGATCAACCGCGATGCTGTCATTGGTGGCGCATTGGATGCCTGGATGATGGTGCCCAACTGGATCAGAGGGCAATCAACACCTGAGGCCATGAACTGTAAGCTCGAAATACTGATCGATCACATTGACCATATCTGCCAGCTGGCTGGCAATGCTCTGCATATAGGTATCGGATCAGACCTCGATGGTGCCTTTGGCAAAGAACAATGTCCTTATGACCTCGAAACTATAGCCGACCTGCAAAAGCTACCGCAGTTATTAACTAAAAGAGGTTATGCACAAACAGACATTGAAAACATTATGCACAACAACTGGTTAAGGTTTTTGAAAAGGGTATGGATGAAGTAATGATAACCTGCGTTCAAAAAGTCACCTTCTCTGTCTTTGAATCCACTCTCATCACCGACTCCTGGTGAAACTGCTTGCAGTAACTCCCCGTGATAAATTGTATGGAAGTTTCAAAGCCTGGATCGTCCTGGTGATAAATAACAACAACCTTTGACCGTTCACGTACAATTCTCTTTTGCTTTTCACTATACCACTGCCCATAACCATCAATGACAGTCAGGCCATCAGGAAACTTAGGCGTAATATAACGGCTTAAGAATTGTTGCCATTGTTGTTCCGTAACTGTTTTGCCATCATAGCTCATTCCAAAATAGAGTTCCGTCTTATAATAATCCTTGGCTTGCTGATGACTGGCTTTAGGCAAAGCCTCAATGATACACCCAACAAATTTGGCTGCATTTTTAGAAGCAATCTGTAAAAACTGGCTGAAGTTTACCTCCGCATCACTACCCGCCAGGTCACTGATACTCCTGATGATCAAAAAGGGCACTTTCTGCTGATGACATACCTGGGCAACAGCCCCTCCTTCCATTTCAACAGCTTGTGCATGGAGTGTCTTTTTGAGCTCCAGCTTCTTTTGAACAGAAGAAATAAATTGATCACCGGTGGCAACGATTCCGTTGGTAATAACAGGCGCCCTCGACAACTGTTGAATGACGATAGGTTCGAGCATAATGCTGGCAGACTGTAACTTTGCCGTGCTTAACAACAAAGAGTCAGCCTTAAAGAAAACCGGGTTCTTACTTTGATCTATAGGATTCTGGGCACCCCAGTACTGGAATGCATTACCATCAGTCAAAGTGCCGAAATCATGTTGCACTACGCTGTCAGCAATCACGATGTCACCAATATGGATATCCTGGTCAATACTCCCTGCCACACCTGTAAACAACACCCTCGACGGCTTGAAATGCTGCAACAACATCGTACAGGTCATTGCGGCATTGACCTTACCAATACCTGATACGACAAAAACCACATTCCTTTTCTTGATATACCCCTTGATGAATTGAATACCGCCTACGTTTACTTCATGCCTGTTTTCAATCATGCCATCATAAGCAGCTATTTCCTGCGGCATGGCACCGATGACCGCGGTAAGATCCTGGGCACTTACCTTTTGAATGAATAAACTGAACAATAAGATGGCTACAAAATAGTTCCTATAATGCATAAGCAGCAGTATTAGATAAGCCTGCAAAATAAAAGGAAACTGGCAATGGTTGCCGCCCAAACACCCCTGTTCAACTGGAGAATGCCCACACCCGTCGTAAAATCTCGCGAAACATTAGTATTTTCTTCATCTTCATAATGGAGTCAAAGTATGGCATTTCAAATTGCCGTCCGACAAAAGAAAATCCAGTCTCCGAATCATCATGCTACCCTGCTTGAAAAGACCACGAACGTTTGTTTTTGGCTAGGGTTATTATTTCCTCTCTTAAAACAGATCGTACCAAAACTGCTTATTTATTTAATAACATGATAAAGATTTGGTGAAGATCCATATGAAACCGACTACAGTGTTTTCCATCAAAAAGCAACCCCTTAAGGTACTTTTTGCCGTTGCCCTATTGTTGCTGTGCAGCCTGACTTTTCTTTTGATAAAAAGAATAAGCTATATGAACCAGGCTGCAAACTGGGTAAACCAAACCAACGTGGTGCGGCTGTCTTTATCCGAAACCCTTTCAAAGCTCAAAGACGTCGAAGTCGACCAGCGTGGCTTCCTGCTGTCCAAAGACTCTTCCTTCCTCGACAATAGCAACATGAACAAAGAGCGTGTCATGAAACACCTCGACACCCTGCGGGCGCTGGTGAGCGACAACCCCGTACAGTTAAAACAGGCAGATACCCTGAATAACCTGGTAAACAAAAGGCTTGATTTGCTTCAGACGCTGAGGGCTAACTATGGCAATAAAGTTGCTCCCTTTGGTCCTAGCCTGACAACAGACCTTCTAACCGGGAAACAGGTGATGGATGCAGTGAAAGACCGCTTGCAGATCATGGAGAACATAGAGAAGCAACTGCTGAAACAGCATATCACAACGAATAAACACTATGTGTTCACCACTCCCTTCTACGCTATCCTATTAACCACAGCAGCCCTGCTCATCATCTTGTTTGCAATTATGAAACTGGATAAGCAGCTAAACCTTTCTAATCAGGAGGGTCAGCTGGCCGGGAAGGAAGCAAAGAAGGCTGGCGCTCTCCTGGAAAATGCAGAGCATAGTGCGCACATAGCCTCCTGGGAATGGAACCTGGCAACCCAATACATAGATCGCTCCGATAACCTGTATCGCTTGTTTGGTTATGAACCAGGCAGTTTTAAAACCGACACCTGCTACGTTTTAGAATTGATGGACAAAGAAGACCGTGACAACGCCCTGCAAAAGATAGAGCAGTGCCGCGTCCAGGGTATCAGTACTTGTACCTGCCAGTTCTGGGCTACCTGCAAAAATGGTGAGCGCAGGTATTTTCAATGCATTACCTGGTTCAGTAAAAATGAAAAGGGTGAAGAGATCATAACTGGTACCACCCAGGACATCACCGAAGAATACCTTTTAAAACAGGAAGCAAAAAAACGTGCTTATTTAACGGAACAGGTGGTGGAGCATAATGAGGATTTGATCCTGGTGCTGGATACAGAATTAAGGGTTACACTATTCAACAAGTCATACGAAAAAGCTTTTGGAACAACAAGAAGCGAGGTGCTGGGAAAAAAGGTGACAGAAGTTTTCCCCTATATCGGGGATGTCAAATTAAGCCTGATAAAAGAAGCACTGGAAGGAAAAGAAACCATCAGGCAACAGCTCGGCTTCCTGAAAGACCAGCGAACCGGGGAGATCAGCTTTATTCCCCTAAGAGATAGCCAGGGCAATTTTGAAGGAATGCTGCTCATCGTTCACGACATTACAGAACTAAAACAGGCCACTGAACTCCTGCAGGATCACAACATCAGGTTCGAGCAGGCCGAACAGGCTGGAAATCTTGGTTCTTACCGCCGCAACGTGCAAACGGGTGACGCTACTATATCTGACAATCTATATCGCCTGTTTGGTGTTGAACCGGGCAGTGTGACACCTTCCCTTGAACTCTTTTTTGAATTTCTGCATCCGGAAGACAAGCTAAAGACAATTGAAGCCGTTCATAGAAATGTTATTACCGGTGTTATTGCTCCTGTCCGCTGCAGGATCATCAGGAAAGATGGCGCCATACGGTATATAAAAGCTTCAGCCATCCCTGTCCGGAACGAAAAAGGCCAAACGGTGATTTATGGCAGCATCCTGGATGTTACCGAAGAAGAAATGCTGAAACAGGAACTGGAACAACGGACCGCTTTAATGGAATCGATCATTGAAAATACCGATAACCTTATTTCCGCTGTCGACACCGATATGCGCTACATGATCTGGAACAAAACCATTGAAAATACGCTTGGCCTGCAAAGAGAAGATGTCATCGGTAAAAAGCTGCTGGAAGTTTTTCCTGAAGTGGAAAAGCATCCAAATTTCAGGTTGATCCAACAAGGTCTCAAAGGACACCCTTCTTATAGAATTGAGTATATAGATAACAGGAGTGGCACTACCGCAGAAACCAGCCATACTCCTTTAAGGGACAATGAAGGCAAGGTTACAGGGTTGCTCATAGTTTCGCACGACATTACAGAAAGGAAAAGGGCTGCCAAAATACTGGAAGAAGTCAATACAGAGTTGAAATTAAAGAATAAACAACTGCTGCAGAGCAATGAAGAACTCACCTCCTTCAACTATGTGGCCAGCCATGACCTGCAGGAGCCGCTGCGTAAAATTCAAACCTTTGCCAACTTCCTGGAAGAATCAGAGCCGGGATTATCAGAACAGGGCAAAAACAGCGTGAAAAGAATGCAACTGGCTGCCGCCCGTATGCGCAATCTGATTAAAGACCTGCTTGCCTTCTCAAGGGTCGAGATGGAAAGCGAATTACAGGAACTGGTAGACCTCAATAGGGTTTTAACAGCCGCTACGTCTTCACTGAAAAATGCCATCAATGAAAAAGGTGCCACCATTATAGCCGGTGAACTACCTGTTGTGCAGGGCGTTGCTTTCAAATTGCAGCAGTTGTTTCAGAATCTCATTGGCAATGCCATGAAATACTGTAGCCTCGGTAATACCCCTGTGATCAACATTACCAGCCATAAAGTATTAGCTGGCAAAGATACCGACTTAGGCTTGCAGCCGGGTACAGAATATCATCACATCTGCTTCAAAGACAACGGCATTGGCTTTGAGCAACAGTACGCAGATAAGATATTCGAATTATTCCAGCGCCTGCATACACAAAATGAATACCCAGGCACCGGACTTGGACTGGCTATCTGTAAAAAGATCGTTCAGGTTCATGGCGGCCATATTCTGGCATCCAGCCAGCCCGGTGAAGGTTCACTGTTCGAAATATATTTACCTGTAGCAGAAGTAATGGAAGCAGTATAATGAATGACAACTGAACTTACTCCGCTCCATCAGCCTTCGCCCTTTGTATGGCAAAGTCACCAACCTTCTGACCACAGGTATACCCTACCTCGCAATCACTCCTGAAGTGAATGGCTCCATACAGGCGCGACATCTTGGCTTCCTCGGCCATCTGGGCGTAATCAGTGGCCCTGGAAGGGAGGATATGTCCTAAAATAGTGGCCGCAGCAGCACTGAAAGTGGAATGCCCGGATACATAGGATGGGAAATTGGGTAAACCCGTTAATGTTTTGATCCGTGGATCCACCTGTGAAGGCCTGGGATTATAATACGTGAACTTGGCATCCCAACACACTATAGCCGCATCCATCATCGCCATATTCAGCAATGCAAAATTCCTGGCCCAACGCACCTCACTTAAATTTTCTTTGATGAAATCTTCCGCGGCAATACTGTTCCAGTGACCCGGTGGCGTGACCGTACTCACACCATCAGCCCAGAAATGAATGATCCGCATCCTTTCCCTGGTGGGATGTTCACTATAATACAATACTTCTTCAGTCTCTTCCTTGAACTTCTGGGAGGAAGTAGATGGCGGCGGACCGGGACGGATCTGGGTCACCAAAGTCAACGAATCGAACAAGAAGGTTCTCACCTTGCCAAACAAGGGCAACATGGGCGGACGCTTGGGTACTTCCTGGCTAATCCAGTAACCTTCACCCTTGGCGATACAATCCTTTTCCATCTGGTCCCATACAGCTGCCGTTCCTACGGCTGCTCCAGCCCTATCGGTCCGGGCACGGGCTACAAACTTTTGCGCCACTAACTTGCCCAGCGCTTCACCTGCCTCCAGGTCGCTACGTACATTGGCCCCTGCAATGATCCGTGATCGCTTATGTTCATCTGCTTTTTGCTGGATAAAATCCTGTTCACCGGGAAATAGCAACTTCAGCATTTCAGTGGCTACACCGGCGATCACAGCATCCTCTGACGGATAGGAAGGCAGATCCGACTTAGGAATCAATACATTTAAATTAGCGTCCACCTTATAGGGTGCTGGCCGGTTGTATAATTTTTTATAGTACCAGGCAGCTACCAGGGCATCGTATTGCGCTGCACTGAAATAGGCATACGCCCTGGCTGCATAGGGAGGATTGGCAAATGGGAACTGTGGATAGGCTAACGGATTACTGGCATTGGGAATGGGATAGGTGCCATCAGGATTCTGATACGGGGGCAGGTTGTATTTAGCCACCAGTTCGCGCAGGATTTCGTTCCAACGCAATACAGCCCCGGCACTCCAGTAGTTGACGAGGCTTTTTTCCTCACCGGTCAGATCTTTCTGCCAGGCTTTGATTTCATTCACCTGGGCTACATAATCGGGCGTATTAGTGGGTGCAGGTGCCGGCACATTAAATTCAGAGGCACTTGCCAGTAAAACAGGTTTCCAGCTTCCGGCATCGATATCCATATTAGCTGGTGCTAAGGCAGGAGCATTGTTGGTTCTTTCATCAATGCTTTTAGAACAGGAGGTCACCAAGAGGGATCCGGCAACCATAATGAACGTATATAGGAAGAGTGATTTCATGACTTCATGTTTAAAAGTTCAGGATTTTGGCTTTTTGCAGAAGTAAAAAGCATAGAACAGGCCGGCATTATAGGCTGTCGCCTGCCCCGCGTTCCTCCCTGCTATTGTATAATTACCGCCGGCATACACATCCAGGTTGGCCAGTTGCTTCACCGTGTACTTCAGGTTCACACCTACAGTCGTTGCATTCATGCGGTTGCTGGGAAAGGGCATGTTGTTTTTGGTGATGTCAAAGCCTCCCAGTGTCGTCATGTTGGTTAGCAACGCTTCCGCTATCAGGTATCTTCCGCGGTAGCCTGTTCGCAATTGGTAGTTAGCCACATTAGGCATCTTTATCTCATCGGTGAGGTGCAACTCGGTATCATAATAGGAATCCCTGTCCAGCTTTACATTACTACGCCATACATAAGCCGCAGAACCGGTAGCGGTAAATCTTTTGTGTTTGTAATCGACCATGCCTCTTGCCGTAATATTCGTGGAGCCCAGTCCTATGGACATGGGTAAAAAATCAATAACATAATCGGCCAAAGGAGTAGAGAAGCCTCCTATGGTAAATAGCGAGATTTTATTCTTCCCGAAGGTCCAGGTAACAGGTTTCCATTTTACAAACAGGGACAGGTCCTGCACGCCTTTCATTGAGTGTAATGTTCCGGCAGAAGCCTTTGTCCATACATAAGGAGCGCCTGCCATGATGTTCAAGCGGTCGGTAATGCCATAATTGGCCATATACATGACCGATTGGGTACTTACCGTTCCCATGTTTTTATTATCTCGTTTGAAGGTCCCTTCCCAGTAATGATCCCAGGAAGCATAATTGTACATAAAACCGTTGCAGAATTGATATTTATTCATCATGATGGCATCCAGGTCTGTTTGTGCATGGCTACGTGCAGGCACAAGCAGGAGCATGAATGGTATCACGACTAAGACTGTTAACATTCTTTTCATGACTGGTCTTTTAAAGAGTAGAAGCAGCATTAAGAAAACGCCCGGTAATTGCCTGCCCGCCATAACGCGTGCGTGGGCAACTCCCCTTTAGGGGCTGGGGATGTGATTTGTTGGAAATTTCACTCCGGCGGTTCATCAATGGAACTAGTAAAACCGCTTTCCATAAAAGCAGTTTTCAATTCCCAATAGGTATGCTTGAGGGAACTCAGCCCTTGAAGTGCAGATGTTTGCTTTTCCTGGTCAAAGTCACCGATATAACATTTCATGGCCTTGACAAAAGAAGATGCTCTTTCACTTTCATGTCCCGCGCCCTGCACTGCTTTTGCCAGGATATGCTCAGTACTTTTAATCACCTCTTTGGCAGTATTTGGAATGCATTTGAAGATCATGTAGCCGTCTACCATCTTTCTTTCGACATACGTATAGGACTTACCGTCGATTTCAATGGTACCATAACAACGTTCAAATTGATCCCAGGTGATTTGATAAGGCAGTTGAAGCGGCGCCCGGACCTCGACCAGCTGCGATTCATCGTAGTCATTGATGTCAATACGAGCCTCCAGCTGAAGATCAGCTTTTTGCTGCAGATAGCTCAGCACCAGTTTATATCCAAACCAGTTAAAGAGCAGCAGGCTTAGAAATAGTATGGCAGCAAATCGTTTCAGGTTTTCGTATGACTCTATTAAGTTAATGCATTTTTCCCTATTTCGGATAAATAGATCAGTAATGCATTATTGCTCCTCCTTACACATCCATGGAGTCATACACGAGCACCTTCTCCCACAGATGAGAGCAGTCCTTAACAAATTGCTGGTGAATAGGATGATCCTGGTACGTCTTCTGCCCGGCCAGGTCGTCAAAAAACAGGAGCTCGGAAACGCTGTAGCTGGCCTCTACCACTGGGCGCAATTCTGTGGAGGCTGGCACACCTATATGAATTCTGCGCACCGTTTCTATTTTCTTCAGGGTTTGCAAACCCGCAATGAGCTTGTCCCGGTCCTCCTGGGAAGCAGGATTCTTAAGCCAGAAGAAAACGTGGTGCAGCAGTTGCTTTTTCTCTTTGGGTGTATCTATTGGAAGTGCAGAAGCCATTAGTCCTGTAGTAGCCATAGCAGTTGAAGTTAAAAAATTTCGCCGGTTTTGTTTGTTCATTGATTTTAATTTAGCGGGTGCATCCAAATTTAATTACTTCTTCCCATCAGCCCGTTTCTTCATCTCATCAACAGGCATGGCAATCATGCGTCCAACAGGTTGGTTGCCTTTATAAGTGATCACCTTAAGCATGACTGCATCTTTGGGCAGAATCAACGGTTCCTCATACTTAGGATAGAAACGATCCGGAAATGAATTATCAAAGCTGTAATAAATATCCAGTCCCGGGGCCTCTGTAATCAACTCAATCTTCAACTGCTTTTGTGCATCCCGGCTGATTTTAAATATAGGATCATAAACAGCACGCGCATACTTTACTTCGGCTACGTCAAACCGTGGAAAATGTTGCTCTACCCGGCTGAAGAAGTCATCCCAATTCTTCTTCTCCTTAGGTGACCATAAGCTTTCTGCAATGGCCATCCCCCTTGGCCAGGTCATGTACTGGGCTATCCGCATATTGTATACCTGCTCCGTCCACAGGTTGGCTTGCCCACCTTTAATGTATTTGGGATCCACACCTGCAGGTACAGGCTCAAACTGGTAGGCTTTGTTCAAACGGAGTGATGCGTACACACGGGGCTCGATAATGGCGTCAGCCTGCATATAATCCAGGTACGCGAAGTCTGTAGGACTCATCACCACTTCATGTCCCATCTTCGCGGCTTCAATGCCACCTTTCATTCCCCTCCAGCTCATAACGGCAGCTCCAGGCGCAAGACCTCCTTGCAGGATCTCATCCCACCCAATGAACTTCTTCCCTTTCGACATCACCATCTTGACCACCTTTTTGGTAAAATAACTCTGCACCTCGTCCATGGTTTTCAATCCTTCTTTCTGCATCAGGGCTTTGATCTGCGGGCTTTTTTCCCAGTAATTCTTGGGACATTCATCCCCTCCCATATGAATGTATTCGAATGGAAACAACTGGGTCAGCTGGGTGATCACCGTGTCTAAAAAATCATATACTTTATCATTAGCAGGGCACAAGGTATTATCCATCAACGCAATCGGCGGATGACCTCTTGACCAGTCCATAAAGTTTTCTCCTGAATTAACTGTGTATTTTTCAGCACCTGGCGTACAGGACAGTTCCGGGTAAGAAGCAATGGCTGCCAGGCTATGCCCCGGCACATCCACTTCCGGGAGGATATTCACAAAGCGCTCTTTAGCATATTGAACCAGCTCTTTGATATCTTCCTGCGTATAAAATCCACCCTGGTTTCGGGGTTCATCAGGTGTAGGCGGTGAAAAAGTACCGAAATAGCCCACCCGCTTTACATTCCAGGCACCCACCTCCGTCAGTTTGGGCAACCCCTTGATCTCGATCCTCCAACCCTGATCATCGGTTAAATGGAAATGCAAAAGATTGTATTTATAGCGTACCATCTGGTCGATATAGTCCTTCACCTGGTCTTTGGTAAAGAAGTGACGGGCAACATCAAACATCAAACCCCGCCACCCAAAACGCGGATAGTCTGTAACTTCCACGCAGGGCACCTGCCAGGATACATTTTGAACGGTACTGTCGCTTTCGATCTCTTTCGGGAATAACTGTATCAAGGTTTGCACGCCATAAAAAAGACCAGCAGGTGCATTTGCTTTGATCGTGATGATCTGTGGAGTCACAGACAACTGGTAGCCTTCCTGGCCAATAGCAGTATTCTGATGCTGGTTCAGCAAAAGCCTTATAGAAGCACCTGACGAAGTACTACTCAAATTCACTTTCCGCCCGGTAGCTTTTATCAGCCTTTCCTGCAAATAAGGAGCTACGGTTTTAACATCCTGCCTTGCAGGCGCTTCAATCACCACCACCTCCGGCAGGGTAAACTGCCCGGAACTCCTGGTGAGCGATACAGGTTGAGGAATGATTGCTATTTCTGATTGATTTTGTGCCAAAGAAGTAAAACAGATCACGCAAAACGAAAGCAAATAGCCTAGTCTTTTCATATACGGTATTAAGGATGGAATTTATTAAATATCTGCGATTAGCAAATATCGAACCTTTATCCATCTCCCGTATTTTTAAATTTTCTCTACTCCGAATCGATCACTCCAATGAAATCGCCAAAACCATCCCTTTTTATACAGGGCCTGAAGTCCTCCATGCACAGTTCCTGCAAGCCTTCATTGCTTTCAATGAAAAGCTTAGCCGGCGTTTGCCGTAGACTTGGCTTCAGATAGACTCTTTATCAATTGCAATGCTTTAGGAAAAATGTCTTTGAAATACTGAATGAATTCTTCTACTGTATCCATTTCTACAGTAAGCTCCGTAACGCCATTGTTTTCTGATAAATAATAACTTTCCTTAGCACCGGCCCAGGAACTTTGAGGTTGTTCTACTCCACCTTTGACCTCGCCCTGGTGCTCAAAAGTCATTTGTGTGTTAGGAATCAGTTTTGAAATGCGCGAATACATACCATCGCCTTCTGGCGTCAGGAACTGCACACTACTGCCTTCCTTCCAGTCTGTCTTTGCATACGAGCCTTCATGGAATACTACAGTCCATTGGCGATAAGTGTCATCGCTCCACAATGTTTGCCACACCTTCTCCTTAGGTGCGTTGATCTGAATACTGAATTTTGTTGTTTCCATCTGTATAATAATTTTAAAATTAAGCAACTGCTTTCCCTTAAATCCCTTCTATCATCTCTCACCTACCATCTATCGACCATCATCTATCATCTTTTCTACTCCCTTTGTCCTAATCGTAATTCGATTCATTCGTCATTCCAAACATTTTCCCACCCCATTGCAGTGATCTTATAGAGATTCTGTGTTAAAAGTCAAGAGATTTTTACTTTAATTTTGTGTTTTAGGCGGCTGTATGCCAGCCTGTTTAGG
>NZ_JAOTIF010000080.1 GCF_025628885.1 Paraflavisolibacter caeni
CTGGGACAGGCGATGGCCATTGCCCTGGCAGAAGCTGGTGCCGACATCGTGGGCGCCTCCAACGTGGAAGCGGTCAAAGGCGGCGACACGGAACAAGCAGTCACTGCCCTGGGGAGAACCTACACTGCCTATGTGGTGGACATCTCTAATCGGGAAGGCCTCTACAGCTTCATTTCGGAAGTCAAGGCCAACCATACCATCGACATTTTGATCAACAATGCCGGCATGATCCTCCGTAAACCGGTGGCCGAGCATCCCGATGATTGGTGGGATAAAGTGATTTCAGTCAACCTGGATGCCCAGTTCCTCTTAACCCGGGAATTTGGCAAGGACATGATTGCCAGGGGCTCGGGTAAAGTGGTGTTTACCTGTTCTTTGCTCTCCTTCCAGGGGGGGATCAATGTACCCGGCTATACCGCTTCCAAGTCTGCTGTAGCCGGTCTGGTCAAGGCTTTTGCCAATGAGTGGGCCTCCAAGGGGGTAAACATCAACGGGATTGCTCCAGGTTATATTGCCACCAACAACACCCAGGCATTGCGTGAGGATGCGGACCGCTCCCAGGCTATTTTAAGTCGCATTCCTGCCAATCGCTGGGGCTTGCCTGCAGACTTTAAAGGACCAGTGGTGTTCCTGTGCTCCGAAGCCTCTGCTTACATGAATGGTCATGTCATGGTAGTAGACGGTGGCTGGATGGCCAGATA
>NZ_JAOTIF010000081.1 GCF_025628885.1 Paraflavisolibacter caeni
CTTTCTCCGGAAGTAAAGGTGTCTATAGTTGTGGCCACCTACGACCGGCCAGAGGATCTGAGCCAGTGCCTCCGCAGTCTGGTGGCCCAGCAGACCCAACGACCCGTAGAGATCATCGTGGTAGACAACCACCCGGCTTCGGGTTTAACCGCACCGGTCGTGGCTGAATTTAGCAGTGTGCTGCTGGTTGAGGAACTGCGCAAGGGCCTGTCCTATGCACGCAATGCCGGCTTTGCCGCCAGCAGCGGAGAGATTTGCGTGGCTACCGATGATGATGTCACCATGCCGGCAGATTGGTTGGAGCGGCTATTGGTACCCTTTGCCCGTCCCGACGTGATGGTGGTGACAGGCAATGTGCTGCCCATGGAACTGGAGAGCCCCTCGCAGCGTTTGTTTGAGAGTTATGGCGGTTTGGGGCGCGGCTTTGAAAACAAAGAAGCAAATGGCAAGTGGTTTGAAGCCCACCGGAATGCGGTGCCTACCTGGCAGTTGGGGGCTACAGCCAATGCTGCCTTTCGCTCCAGTATTTTTGCGCACCCGGACATTGGCCTGATGGAGGAGTCCTTAGGTGCCGGCATGCCTTCCGGCGTAGGGGAGGATACCTACATGTTCTATAAAGTGCTCAAGGCAGGTTACACCATCTGCTACCAGGCAGATGCCTATGTGTGGCATAAACAT
>NZ_JAOTIF010000082.1 GCF_025628885.1 Paraflavisolibacter caeni
GGCCACAAGGCCATCAACATGGAGGAGGTACTGCCGCTCAGGGAAACTGAAAGACAAAACTGGGACTTCTTCCTTTCTCTGCCCGACATCGACCGTACAAGGGTGAGCCGTACTACAGTAAAAGGTTCCCAACTCTTAGAGCCCCTGTTTGAGTTCTCTGGTGCCTGTAGCGGTTGTGGGGAAACGCCTTACCTGAAGCTGCTTACACAGCTCTTCGGTGACCGCATGATGGTAGCCAACGCTACGGGTTGTTCCTCCATTTACGGTGGCAACCTGCCCACCACCCCCTGGGCCAAGAATAGTGATGGCTGCGGACCAGCCTGGGCCAACTCCCTGTTCGAAGACAACGCTGAATTTGGACTGGGTATCAAACTAGCCGCCGACAAAAAACGAGACTATGCCACCTCCCTGCTAAAATTGGTCAGCGATGATGTTGGTGTTGAACTCGCTGAGGCTATTCTCAATAATGAAGAAACCACAGAAGCCGAAGTGATTGAGAAACGCAAGAATGTTAATATCCTGAAACGCATCCTTAGAAACATCGAAAAGCCAGATGCTAAACTGTTGCTGCAAATAGCTGATGCTTTGGAAAAGAAATCCGTCTGGATCATTGGTGGGGATGGTTGGGCCTATGACATTGGTTTTGG
>NZ_JAOTIF010000083.1 GCF_025628885.1 Paraflavisolibacter caeni
CGGAAAGGATATGCATAATTTTATCGCACAAAAGCGGGTGCTTCAGTCAGCATTTACTGCTGAAAAAAATATGAACAGATTGACGGGCTGTACAATTGTTGTATACCCATGAAACCGAAACTAATAAATGAAATAAAATTGAAATATAATCTGAAAGCAGGAGTCATCATTTTATTGCTGATTACATTAGTCAATTCCGGGAAAAGCCAAGTCACAGCAGTTGTTAAGAACTCAGATTCATCAACAAAGGTAATGCCGATCAATTGGAGCGGGTTTCAAAAAAAAGCACCTAGCAATAAATTAGCAAACACCGTAAAAGCAACCCTGCTTAATGCCAACAGATTTGCGCTCACAACCTGGTATCATGAAATAAAAAAATACCAGCCAGATTCCAGTGGTTATCTTGACTTGAAAAGCAAATCAAAGGTTAATGAATACAGGTATCGTTTTCCAGCCGCCATGTCATTCGGTATAGCCATTGCCATTAAAACGGGAATATATGATCCTTCCATAACAGGAGTATCCTTGCAAGAGGCTAAAGATAAGAC
>NZ_JAOTIF010000084.1 GCF_025628885.1 Paraflavisolibacter caeni
GGAGAGCGGCTCAGGTCCCTTTCCCTGACCACTTCTTCCACCACCTTTTCAAAAGGCACCTCCTGGTGCTCATAAGCACTAAGAGTCGTCTGCTTCACCTGTTGTAATACCTCGGTGAAGGACTGCTCTCCTGTGAGTTGGTCTCTGAGGGCCAGGGTGTTGACAAAAAAGCCGATGAGGCCTTCCACTTCCTGCTGCTGTCGACCAGCAATGGGGGTACCCACACAGATATCACTTTGTCCACTGTAGCGGAATAGCAACACCTTGTAGGCTGCCAGCAGGGTCATGAACAGAGTAGTGCCCTGCCTTTGGGAGAATGTATTGAGCTGCTCTGAAAGTTTTGTATCAATATGGAAGTTGACTAAAGCTCCTTGGGTGCTTTGTACCGCTGGTCTTGTATAGTCAGTGGGGAGTTGCAAGGCTTCTACTCCTGTGAGCTGTTCTTTCCAGTAAGTGAGCTTGTGTGCCAATACTTCTCCCTGCAGGTAGTTCCTTTGCCAGAGGGCATAGTCTGCATACTGGA
>NZ_JAOTIF010000085.1 GCF_025628885.1 Paraflavisolibacter caeni
GCTCATACAAAGAGCACCTTGTAATCATTCCTGCATCTCCTTCTGACCTGTTTCAATCTTTGCATCTGCTTTTAATCCTTTACTATTCATCCTTTAAGACAATCCTAGTGAGACGAAATTTCTTTTTATGGCCTATGCTATTATTATCCGGATGTGTATTTGGACAGGCTAAGGATGGGATCGTTGTTTACAAAAAGACCCACCAGCCGGCTGCTACTATTTCATTACCTTATGAACCAGGCGTTATTACTGCAGCCATGGATGATTATTTTTCGCAACAAGGGTCCAAAAGCAATGAGTTAAAGGGATTCAAAACTTTTCAGAATACACCGTTCATAGGGGGAGATTCCATCAATGCTGATCTTTATTTTAAAGTAAGCTGTAAAAGCAAAATCGAAAAAGATGCTTCAATCATTGACTTAATGGTAGGGATGCCTAATGAAGATATCGCAGCACGCAATCATGAAACACATTTCACCAGGCAACAAGCAAAAGAGTTTTTGAATAAGCTG
>NZ_JAOTIF010000086.1 GCF_025628885.1 Paraflavisolibacter caeni
GATAGAAACCCACCCAATCCCCACCAAATCTTTTTTAAGGTTTTTTCGTGAAAATTCTGTGAAAGCAAAAAACTATTGCCCAGCCCGCCAGCAAACCAACCACCAGACCCCTACCCAGGGGTAGGGCTATGGCCAAAGGAGATAAAGAACGGCCGCTGGCAGGGCGGGACCACAGAGACAGGACCAAAGCATACCACACAGCGGCCATGCCAGCAACAGGGGCGGCTGTCAGGAGCCCTAAGAGAGCGGCAGGACCGAGCGGTGGGGGTGCCTGCCGGTAGGGTGAGGATCAGGGAAGGGGTCAAATTTTTATTTCGTGCATTAAGTATACTTGAAGTATGCTTCAGGTGTGCTTCAGCTATACTTGATCTACCCTGAAGGTATGGTTGGGTGGGTTGGATAAGGGGATCGTAGGGGGTAGGTATATGGTAGATACGGGGTTGATCCGGAGTAGTATAGGAGTGGTCGAGGAGGAGGTAGTTAGCATGTACGGCTAATGTTTACTATAAC
>NZ_JAOTIF010000087.1 GCF_025628885.1 Paraflavisolibacter caeni
CATGCGCAGGTGTTCGACAAGTATCAGCTTACGTCTTGTTAGCTTTAGAACTCGTCCTGAGCCTTTTTGATTACCCGTTCCAATGTATAAGAGGTGGGGGTTCGGATCATAATTCCATTCAGCATTATTGATAATTTTGCCGTTTTTTAGCATTGGTCCATTTTGATTACCCGTGCTCACGTATGTTGTCTCTGCTTTCGGATCAACATTCGATTCAGTTTTAGTGACAATGAAGAAGGAGCCACTTATTACTCTTTGACTACATGTTCCGTCTTCACTAAAAATAATATTCGGCCTTCCTCCTTTTGGCACTTTTACACGTCTTCCCGAAGTCTCCGTGTAGATAGCTGCCCATTCCTTTGATAACGCCTTTCGCACATCCTTCTCATTATCGAGTTTAATTTTAGCAAAAGAAAAGGTGCAGGATGGGTTAATGAGTGAAATCAACAACAAAAAAGAAAGTACTCTCATAATAAGTTAGTTAAAATTGATTTAATTGGAATATAAC
>NZ_JAOTIF010000088.1 GCF_025628885.1 Paraflavisolibacter caeni
GTGAGTTGCTCTTCTTCAAAGATTACTGCAATGTTATTAGGTGTTTGTAGTACCTGCTGTTCAAACAGGGAAACAATACTGTTGTCTTGGGGATAGTCTACTTCTGAAGCATTGAAGCCATGGAGCAGTTGTGCCTCCTCTTGCATTGAGAGCATATTGAGGCTGGCAATGCTTTGCTGGGGCTGCTGGACAATGGAATGCAGCAATGCTTTGAAGTGGGCCACCAACCGCTCGATGGTAGTAGATGAAAACAGGTCGGTTAAGTAGTTTACAGATCCCCTAAGTCCTTCAGGGGTGTGGCAAAGACTCAGGGTCAGTTCATATTTGGCCCTGCTGTGCTCAAAGCCTTCCCTTTCCAGTTGCACATCTCCCAGCTGCAGCCCTGGCACATCCGGGGTATTCTGCAACACCAGCATCACCTGGAACAGGGGAGAGCGGCTCAGGTCCCTTTCCCTGACCACTTCTTCCACCACCTTTTCAAAAGGCACCTCCTGGTGCTCATAAGC
>NZ_JAOTIF010000089.1 GCF_025628885.1 Paraflavisolibacter caeni
TGTGGAAAAAACGGGTTGGATATGATGAAAATAAAAAGCTGAAATGCAGGCCTGGAGCGGGTTTTCCCCTTTTCACCCCAGCTTTGAAATAATAGATTCCCCACTCTTTTGTCTGGGAGGGTAAGCAGATCCGTTCTATTTTTGTAGTGTTGAAAGAGAGAGAAGGGCAAGCAACCGTTAGACAGGACAAACAATCGGTAGAAAAACAAAGCATCGTTAGCAAGAACAAGCAATAAAAAAGCAAGTGAATCGTTAGAGTTGGCAAGCAAGTAAACAAACAATCTAAGTAGCACACACTTTCAACCGGCAAGCTGTATCGTCAGCACAAAGAAGACCTTTTAAGAATTTTCATATGGCAAGCAATCGTTAGACGCCCTTTGTTTCTACAAGGGGCTTTTTGTTTTTGGCTCTGCAATGATAGTAAAGGAAACGTTAAAAACAACGAACCCGTCCATAATTTTTTTTCCAATTTCTTCATCAAAACTTAACATCCTGATAATCAG
>NZ_JAOTIF010000009.1 GCF_025628885.1 Paraflavisolibacter caeni
ACCCCGCACATAAGAGACTTTCACTCTCTGGCATTCTTACTTCTAAGAACTATATTTACCATTCAAGGCACACACACTCGGCTTTTCAAAATGGCAGCTATGCAGTAATTTGGAGCTACAAAACATTATTAATAAAACGAAGAAAGGCTGAACAATGGTAATCCAGACGTCAGCCACTTTGAAAAGCCTCATCTTCGTTGTGTGTAAGATTAAACGAACTTCCTAACACAAAATGTTATGGGACTTGACAGCGTAGAAATTCTTATGAAGGTTGAAGATACCTTCGATATTAAAATCCCTGACCGAGAGGCTGAACAAATTTTAACGGTTGGCGACTTTCACGACGCTGTTTGGCGACACCTTTCGGGTCGGTACAGCGACAAGTGCAAATCACAAATTCTGTTTTATAAGTTGCGACGGTCGTTCGCTGACAACTTTGGTTTCTCTCCACCCAACTTCAAGTTGGACACATCACCGGAAGACCTTTTTCCAAAAGAAAAGCGACGACACGTCTATTACAGCTTTGCTGACACCACAAATTTGAAGCTGCCAGACCTTGAATTGACAAAACCCTGGGCGACGCTTTTGGCTTCATTCGGCATCACCACAATTCTTGGCGGACTCGCAGCATCACTTATTCTTATAAATTTCTTTGACGTTACCAAGTGGACACTTCTCATTCCGGTTGCAGGCATTTTTCTGACATTTCTACTTTCCGACTTGTTTGACCCCAGGCGGATATTAATCCCGGCAAAAACTGTTCGTGACTTTACCGAGCAGACCTTAGCCTTAAATTATAGTTCGTTTGTTTCAGACCTTGGAACAAACCGGCGAGAGATGGAAAAAGTCATTAACCATATTATTGCGGACATGGCAGGTTTGGACTTAGAAGAGATAACACCAGAAAAGAAAATTGCTGACGACTTAGGAATTGACTAAAGTGGAGGCGTATGCTATACACACAACAGGCGGTTTTGCATCAGCCGTTATGTGCAAAACATATCCTGTGTTTAACAGATCATCAGGTAAACCACTCAACTTGTTCAACTAATTTTGATCTGTGTGATTTACAACCGTGTTTGAGAAAGAATTTAAAGGATAACCATGAAAATGGTCTTTTCAATAGTATTCATGACTTTAACTGTTTTGAGGTGCGGCCACCCTCCTGCACCAGGTAAGAATACAGGGCAATCCAAAAGAGAATACTCTACCCCAGACACTACTCCAACAGATCAAATAAATCTAACGCAAAGCTCTATCCGACTAAGGAATTTATTTACCTTACCAGATGCCGAAAGAATCTTAGGAGAAAAAGCTCATTTAAGCGACAGCGCATTGACCATCAAGGAGGACACTTTAGCATACAAGTGTGCATATACCGCAAATGCTACAGATCAAAAAACCGGTAAAACAGGCAATATCTATTTTATGGTTGAACAATTTGCCAAAGTTTCAATTGCCCAATACATCTATTCTTCTATCAAGAGGGCAAACGAAAACCACGAAGGCGTCAAAGTACTTCATGACCTGGGAGACGAAGCTTACTTTCATAGTGACAGACAAAACTTTTATTTTATTCTGGTCAGAAAGGGAGAAAAATTGCTCCGGATGAAAGTGAATAAAACGACCAGTGCGACTTCTTTGGATGAGTTCAACTCGATTGCAAGAAATATTACCGCAGTCCTCTAAACTTTTGAAGAATAGCAGAAAATTGAAAATTTAAATATTAACACTTGAACGGAAATTAACCATGAATAATTCAATTCCCCGTATTCGGCCACCAGTATACTTTTTAATCGCAATAGCATTGATGATTCTATTAAACTCAGTTTTCCCTCTTGCGCATTGGTTAAAATTTCCGTGGAAATATTTTGGAATTGTCTTTATTATTCTGGGATTCGCTCTTACTTACGGAAGCTTCATTTTGTTTCGACAAGCAGGAACTCAAACTCATCCTGGTGTCAAAGCCACCGTGCTTGTTCATAAAGGTCCTTATCGCTACACGAGAAATCCAATGTATGTCGGACTTGTTGTAATACTGCTTGGTGTTGCTATTTTATTGGGCTCGCTTTCTCCATTTTTAGTAATTCCCATTATGATCTGGATTCTGCACTCGAAATTCATACTTCGGGAAGAAAAATGGATGGAAAGTTGGTTCGGTGAATCGTATTTGGAATACAAGAAAAAAACTCGCAGATGGTTGTAACGTTCAGTTGGTGATAAATGGGGGATTATAATATTATGGATCAATAACACGTCTCTAATTCATCTGTGTTCTATTTTTGCCGCTTCACCATGAGTAAACAAAAAACAGCCGATACCCCACTAATGCAGCAGCATAAAGCGATCAAGGCCAAATACCCTGATGCCGTATTGCTGTTTCGTGTAGGAGATTTCTATGAAACCTTCGGTCAGGATGCAATCATCGCCTCCCAAGTATTGGGCATTACGCTGACCAAACGGAATAATGGCGGCGCGGCTATGTCTGAATTGGCAGGTTTCCCGCACCACGCTATGGACACTTACCTGCACAAATTAGTAAAGGCAGGCTACCGAGTGGCTATATGTGACCAATTGGAAGACCCGAAGACTGTAAAAGGAATTGTGAAACGCGGCGTTACTGAAATGGTGACCCCCGGCACGGCTACCAATGAAAAGCTCCTGGAGCACGGAACTAACAACTTTTTAGCGGCCGTGCATATTACCGCCAACGAAAAGTACGGGCTTTCTTTCCTGGATATTTCTACGGGAGAGTTTTTCGTAGCAGAAGGAGACCGGGAGTATGCAGATAAACTGCTGAGCGGTTTTAAACCGGCTGAGGTGATCTTTCAGAGGCACCACCAGAAGAAATTCAGGGAAGAATTCGGCTCTAAGTTTTATACCTATACGCTTGATGAATGGATTTTCCAAGAGCACTACACCCAGGAAATTTTACTGAAACATTTTGATACGCACTCTTTTAAAGGCTTCGGTGTAGAGGATGTAAGGGATGGCCTGATCGCTGCAGGCGCAGTTCTGCATTACCTGAAAGAAACTGAGCACCCCAATCTCCAGCATATTACCTCCATCCAACGCATAAATCAGAATGACTACCTATGGATGGACCGGTTTACCATTCGTAACCTGGAATTGTTGAACAGTCCTGTTGAAAATGGCAGTACATTATTAAAGGTGTTGGATAATACCTGTACTCCAATGGGTGCCCGCCTTTTAAAGCGCTGGATCGTTTTCCCTCTAAAAGACCTCCATAAGATTAATGAAAGACTGGACGCGGTTGAACACCTGATTCTGCAGACTGACCTTCGTAATAAACTGGTACAGGCAATGCGCCAGTGCGGCGATGTGGAGCGGTTGGTATCGAAGATACCCCTGAAAAAGATCAATCCCAGGGAACTGTTGCAACTGGCCCGTGCCCTGAAGCAGATCGATGCTATCAAGCATATGTGCAGCGCCAGTGAACATGCTTACCTGAATCGCCTGGCAGATGCACTGAATCCTTGTATTTATATAGCAGAAAAGATATTTAAAGAGGTGGCTGACAATCCACCTGCAGTAGCAGCTAAGGGTGGATTTATCAATGCTTCTGTTCATGAACAACTGGATGAATTGCGCAATATTGCCCATCATGGCAAAGAATACCTGCTGAAACTACAGCAGGCAGAATCTGAGCGTACAGGTATTACTTCTCTCAAAGTAGGCTTCAATAATGTATTTGGCTATTACCTGGAAGTAACCAATGTGCACAAAAACAAAGTGCCGTCAGAATGGATGCGCAAGCAGACTTTAGCCAATGCAGAAAGATATATTACACCAGAGTTAAAGGAATACGAAGAAAAGATCACAGGAGCTGAAGAAAAGATCCTGGAAATTGAATTGCAGCTGTTCGACAACCTGGTCAATGAACTTCACGACTTCCTTTCCTGCATTCAGACCAACGCACAAATTGTGGCTGCACTGGATTGCCTTAGTTGTTTTGCCAACAATGCCATACAGTTCAATTACAAAAAGCCCCTTCTTCATGAAGGAGAAGAGATCATGATCAAAGAGGGCCGTCACCCGGTTATTGAACGGAACCTGCCACCTTCAGAGCCCTATATTGCCAATGATGTGGTGCTGAATAAAACAGAACAGCAGATCATTATCCTTACAGGCCCTAATATGAGTGGTAAGTCGGCCTTGTTGCGACAGATGGCCCTGGTAACGCTGATGGCACATATGGGCAGTTTTGTGCCTGCAAGTGAAGCCCGCATTGCACTGACAGATAAAATTTTTACACGTGTTGGAGCTTCGGATAACTTGAGTGCCGGTGAGTCGACATTTATGGTCGAAATGAATGAGACCGCTTCCATTATCAATAATATTTCTTCCCGTTGCCTTATCTTATTGGATGAAATAGGAAGAGGTACGTCTACTTACGATGGCATTTCCATTGCATGGAGCATTGCCGAACATTTGCACCACTCTCCTCACCAGCCTAAAACATTCTTTGCCACGCATTATCATGAATTGAACGAACTGGAAAACAAACTGCCCCGCGTCAAAAATTATCATATTACCAATAAGGAAATTGGCAATAAGGTGATCTTTCTGCGGAAACTGGCACCAGGAGGCAGCACACATAGCTTTGGTATCCATGTGGCCAAGATGGCCGGTATGCCGCCAGACCTAATTGCAAGGGCCCAGGATGTATTGAAACAACTGGAAACTAAACACGTGGACGAAGGCCTCAATAAGAACATCAAGCAGCTTTCGGCGCCGAAACTGCAGTTAAGCATTTTTGATGCTCATAGCCAAACCTTTGAAGAGATCAGGGAAATGCTGACCCAAATTGACATCAACCGCCTGACACCAGTGGAAGCTCTCCTGAAATTGAATGAGATCAAGAACATTCTAAAATGACGAACCGAGGGAATGATTCGAATCCGCCAGAGGCGGACAAGTTTGAATGACGAATTGGGTTAGAGATAGCTTAAGATCCAATGTTTATTAGACATTTTTATTTTTTCGTACCAGTGGCATAGAGGATATAATAAAAAGACCACCATAAGCCAGATGCCATAGACAATCCAAAGATTAAAGCCAAGGTCTGGCGGACGGAAAAGGAAGGGTGTTTGAGAAACAATATCTTTTGTACCATACCCACTGGCAAAAAAAGTAATAAGACATAGCAAGTGGATGAAGTAAATATGAATGACATAAAAAAAGAAAGGTACCCGTCCGAAAGTGATAAAGAACTTTGCAAACCTGCTTTCCATACGCTCGAAGAAGTATAGGAATAAAATGGCTGGCCCTAAAGTCATCATCAAATAAAGGAGTGAAGGAGGATACTTGGTGGTATTCAAAAAGGAGAGCACGGTATAGATGCCGTTCCTTTGTACACTCCATGGCGCAGGATCTCCATATTGATTAATGTATCGAAGAATAATAAAAGAAATGATTGCTGAGAGGCCTAAAGCCAGCAATGTTTTTTTGCGAGCCATCAGATCAGAACCCTTACGGTAAAGCCAACCGAAGCAGTAGCCAAGCATCATCACACCGGCCCACGGTCCAAGGGCATATATTAATATGAAACCCCGGTTTGGGGCTATTGGATGGAAGGAGAACCTTGACCTATGAAAAATATCCCACAGCAGGCCCACTTTCCCACTTCTTTCTGCCTCAAGGCCATCGAGCAAATTATGGCCGAAGACAATGGCAAACCCTACTGCAAAGATTACAGGCAAAGGCAACCGGACCATAATCCCCAGGAAAACCATGCTCATACCTATTGCCCAGATTACCTGCAGGATGAATAGATGATAAAGAGGATCAAATCGCCAGCCGAGTGTAATTACAATCATTTCAACCAGCACCAGCCAAAAACCTCGTTTGAGCAGGAAAAGACTTAATTCCTTCTTAGTCTTTCTCTGTCCTGCCAGGAAAGCAGAAGTCCCTGCTAAAAACACAAAGACAGGAGCGCAAAAATGGGTGATCCAACGGGTAAAGAATAACCATGGAGTGGTAGTAGCTAAATCGGTCGGATCACCAGTCATAGCTTCAACATGAAAAAAATCCCTGACATGATCAAGAGCCATGATCACCATAACTAAGCCGCGCAGAAAATCTATAGAATTAATCCTCTGCCGCTGAGCGACTAAGTGCTGCTGTATTGGAGCAGTTTGAAGCTTAAAGCCTGAAGTGATCATAAATGGTTAAGGGATTTTTTATGAACTGATGAATACCCAGATCAATATTAATCTTATATCAGGGAAACTTCAAATTCCTAACAACTCTATCTCACATCAAACCAAATCTCTTCTTCATTGTTCCATTCGCCATTATAATTAATCAGCAACTCCTCCCCTGCTTTTACTTTTTGCACTGTTCTGATCGTGATCAACTGCCTTCTAAAATCCATTTCATATTCACAATTTGAAACATAAGCATGGTTATAAAGGGAAACATAACCCAAAGCTACACAGCATTGCTTGCGGTCTGTGCCCCATTCAAAGATGTAATTATGTAAAAGGGTTTTTTCTACATGTTTCCGTTCTTCAGGGCTGAGGACTACGACAGGTGATATTTCAATAGTTGTATTGGCTGGCAGCGCTTTCTTAGTAAACATGCCTCTGCCCCTTCCTTTCTTCCTTGATTTCATTACAAACACATCATCTGAGAGAAAGCTAATCGATTTCATTAGGTAGTTTTTGTTTTGCAAGATAAAAGTTTATTGAGTTTAAGTATACTCATGAACCTGTAATTTTGACCTATGTCTCAGGAAATTATACAGGAAGGATTGAAACAGGAGTTCGAGGATATCTTGCAAAATAATGACCCTTTGCAAACAAGGGATTTCCTCGATCATCAAAATATAATTGATGTTGCAAACCTTATTTATGAATACCCTGATTATGAAAGCAATATCATTGCGGGAATGTCCGTTCACCGTGCTGCCAGCGTATTTAAAATCCTTGAATTTCCTACACAGAAGCGCATCATTCAAACCTTACCTGCCAGCAAAACAGCGGAACTTTTGAATGAATTGCCTGCCGATGACCGCACAGACTTTTTAGAGGAGCTGCCGAGCAATGTAGTTAGGGAACTAATCAAACTGTTGAATCCTGAAGAAAGAAAAATAACACTATCACTTTTGGGCTACCCCGAAAATAGTGTTGGCCGCCTGATGACACCCGATTATGTGTATGTTTATGAGCACAATACGGTAATAGAAGTACTTGATATTATCAGAAGAGTGGGAAAGAACAGTGAAACCATTGATGTCATCTATGTCATCAACGATAAAGGAGAGCTCCAGGATGATATCCGTATCCGTGAGTTTATTCTTGCGAATCCTGATAAAAAGGTGAGTGAGTTGATGGACGAACGGGTGATTTCCCTGAATGCATATGACGACCAGGAAGTTGCTAATGAGGCTTTTAAAATGAATAACCGTGTTGCATTACCGGTTGTAAGCAATAGTAACAAATTGCTTGGCATTGTAACCATTGATGACGTTTTGTGGGTAGCTAACGAAGAATTCAGCGAGGATATGCAAAAGATTGGTGGTACTCAGGCATTGGAACAACCTTACCTGGAAATGCCACTCTTTAGCCTGCTAAAGAAACGAGCGACCTGGCTGATTGTTCTTTTTTTAGGTGAAATGCTGACAGCTACAGCAATGGCCTATTTTGAAGATGAAATTGCCAAAGCGGTAGTATTGGCGCTTTTCGTCCCCCTGATCATTTCGAGTGGCGGCAATAGCGGCTCACAGGCCTCAACACTGATCATCCAGGCAATGGCTGTTGGCGAGATCTCCATCCGCGACTGGTGGCGGGTAATGCGCAGAGAAATACTTTCCGGACTTTCCCTGGGAGCCTTACTGGGAGTCATCGGCTTTTTGCGCATTCTTGTATGGCATAGCATAAATCCTGAAGTATATGGACAACATTGGATCATGCTAGGCATTACCGTTGGACTGGCATTGATAGGTGTAGTTTTATGGGGCACCATTTGCGGTAGCATGCTGCCGATGATCCTAAAACGCCTCGGTGCCGACCCGGCAGTTAGTTCGGCTCCTTTCGTAGCAACTCTTGTCGACGTAACAGGCCTGATCATTTATTTTTCGGTTGCTTTCATGACGCTTAGCGGAAAACTATTATAAGTCGAAAAACGGGCAATTCGGGTCAATCTTTTGTATTGTCCCATCAATTTCCCATTTTCGCAATGTAAAATACACAATTAACTATTAACTATTATGTGTGGAATTGTCGCCTATATCGGCCATAGAGAAGCCTACCCTGTTATATTGAAAGGATTAAAAAGACTGGAATATCGTGGATATGACAGTGCAGGCATTGCACTTTTAAACAGCGGATTGAAAGTTTATAAAAAGAAAGGAAAGGTTGCTAAACTAGAAGAATCACTCCAGGGCAAAGACCTGCACGCTAGTATTGGTATTGGTCATACCCGTTGGGCTACCCACGGAGAACCAAGTGACCGCAACGCACACCCCCACCTGTCTTCCAGCGGACGTTTTGCAATGATCCACAATGGCATCATTGAAAACTACGCTCAACTGAAGCAAGATCTTATTAGTAAGGGATATGTTTTCCATAGTGACACAGATACAGAAGTTCTGCTCAATTTTATAGAAGATATTCAAAAAAACAATAACTGCATCCTCGAAGAAGCTGTACGCATAGCACTGAAGAGAGTGATCGGTGCTTACGTTATTGTTTTGATCGACCAGGAAAATCCCGATACTTTGATTGCGGCCCGCAAAGGAAGTCCGTTAGTAATCGGTGTTGGAAAAAATGAGCACTTCCTTGCCTCTGACGCCTCTCCTATTATTGAATACACCAAAGAAGTAGTGTATGTAAATGATTATGAAGTTGCCATCATCAAACCTGATGAATTGATTTTAAAAAATCTTGGTAACGAACGTCAGACACCATTCATTACCAAGTTGGATATGGAACTGGCAGCCATTGAGAAAGGTGGTTATGACCATTTCATGTTGAAAGAGATTTTTGAACAACCCCAAACCATCTACGACTGTTTACGCGGCCGCCTGGATGCCAATGCCGGAACGATCACCATGAGTGGCATTGATAAATTTGCCGAACAACTGGTCAATGCCCGTCGCATTGTAATGGTTGCATGTGGCACCAGCTGGCATGCTGGTTTGGTTGCAGAATACATTTTTGAAGAGCTCTGCCGTACCAATGTTGAAGTTGAATACGCCTCAGAATTCCGTTATCGCAACCCTGTAGTCTGTGAGGGTGATGTGATTATCGCTATTTCGCAAAGTGGAGAAACGGCAGATACGCTGGTAGCTATTGAAACTGCGAAGACAAATGGCGCCATCATCATGGGTATTGTTAATGTTGTTGGATCGTCTATTGCCCGTGCATCACATACAGGTGCTTATACGCATGCCGGACCCGAAATTGGTGTAGCGTCTACTAAAGCTTTTACAGCTCAATTAGCGGTCCTGACCATGATCGCATTAAAGCTTGGCTATAAAAAAGGAACACTTGATCAACAGCGTTACCTGCAGTTATTGAAGGAATTGGAATCTATTCCTGAAAAAGTTGCTGCCCTGCTGCAAAACACAGAACACATTAAGCGCCTGGCGGAAAAGTATAAAGATTCGCAAGACTTTCTGTTCCTTGGCCGGGGTTATAACTTCCCAGTAGCACTGGAAGGTGCCCTGAAATTAAAAGAAATCTCCTATATACATGCTGAAGGATACCCTGCGGCAGAAATGAAGCATGGACCTATAGCATTGGTTGATGAAACGCTTCCTGTTGTTTTCATTGCTACCAAGGACTCTTACCATGAGAAAGTGATCAGCAACATGCAGGAGATCAAAGCCCGCAAAGGAAAAGTAATTGCAGTGATCAATGAAGGAGACGACCTAAGCGCTTCGTTAGCTGATGATGTGATTGTAGTACCAGAAGCTGATGAAATTGTAGCTCCCATGTTGAGCACAGTTCCTTTACAGCTTTTAGCATATTATGTAGGTGTAGCTAAAGGACTGGATGTGGACAAACCACGTAATCTTGCCAAGTCAGTAACAGTAGAGTAAAGAGGAAAAAACACCCATGAATGAAATCATTAAAAGACCACTAAACGCCTTAGGATACAATTTTATAGATCCTCCATTCCTGCCTGCAGGCAAAGATGAATATCATTTACGCAACCTGCAAAACAGGAATGGTATAGAGTACCGCAACCTTACAGCCTATGAAATTGAGGCTCTGGTGCGTAATAACAATACTTCTGACGACTGGACTAAAATACTTGTATCTGATGCCTTCAACCCGGAACTGGTTAAGAACTGTAAGTTCTATGGCCTGGTGCGCATTGGAAAGCTCGAACCAGTTTACCTTGAATACCATAATGTTTGCCAACCGGTAGGACTATACAACAGTACGCTGATCAGTTGCGACTTTGGCGATAATGTGGTGATCAAGAACGTTAATTACCTGGCACATTATATCATTGGCAATGAAGCAATCATTACCAATGTGCATGAATTGCATACGACAAGCAGGTCCAAGTTTGGAAATGGCGTCATCAAAGATGGCGAAGAAGAAGACGTAAGGATCTGGCTGGAGGTATGCAATGAGAATGGCGGCAGGAAAATCATGCCATTCAATGGTATGTTGCCTGGAGATGCATTTCTATGGTCAAAGCACAGGGATGATAAACTGCTGTTGCAAAAGTTTAAGGAATTTACAGAAAGAAGGTTTGATAAACAGAGAGGTTATTATGGAAAGATTGGTGATCGTACGGTAATCAAGAACACGAGTATCATCAAAGATGTATGGATCGGGTGCGATGCGTATATCAAAGGTGCTAACAAGTTGAAAAACCTTACCATTAATTCTTCGCCTGAAGCACAAACACAAATAGGCGAAGGTTGTGAACTGGTGAATGGAATTATAGGCTTTGGTTGCCGCATCTTTTATGGAGTAAAGGCTGTTCGCTTTGTTATGTCCTCACATTCGCAATTGAAATATGGAGCCAGGTTGATCAATTCATACCTGGGAAATAATGCCACAATATCTTGTTGCGAGGTACTGAACTCTCTGATATATCCCGCTCATGAACAGCACCATAACAACTCATTTTTGTGTGCAGCCTTGATCATGGGTCAAAGCAATATGGCAGCAGGTGCTACTGTTGGATCTAACCATAATAGCCGTGCTGCAGATGGAGAGATCATTGCGGGGAGAGGATTCTGGCCCGGCCTATGCGTGAGCCTCAAACACAATTCAAAATTTGCGAGCTTTACTTTGATCGCTAAAGGAGATTATGCTTCAGAACTAAACATCCTGCTCCCATTCAGCCTGATTAGTAATGATACCTCCAACAACCAACTAATCGTGATGCCTGCATACTGGTTCCAGTATAATATGTATGCCCTGGCACGCAATGCGGCTAAATATATTGACCGTGACAAGCGCATCAAGAAGACGCAGCATATAGAATATGATTTCCTGGCACCCGACAGCATTAATGAAGTTTTCTCAGCACTGGATCTGCTTGAGCAATTTGTTGCCATTGCAAAAAATGGTAGTGAAATGAATGATCCTGATGATTTCATAACTGCAGTTGGAAAGAAAGTACTGGAAGAAAAGAAATTGGGTACAACAGATGTATTTGCTTTTGGATTTGAAAATGATACCCGCCCGGTGAAGGTTGTTAAAGTGCAGCAAGCTTATGATATCTATAAACAGTTGATCGTCTATTACGGAGTCAGCCAGGTTATTAGTCATATTCAAATCAATAAGATCAACTCATTTGAAAAGTTAATAGAAAGCCTGCCTGCAAAACCGAAAAGGCTCGAATGGCATAATATAGGGGGGCAATTGATCCAACAGAATGCTGTGGACTCACTACTTAGAAATATTAAGTCAGGTAGTATCAACAGTTGGGTGGAAGTACATGAATTTTACAGGAAGCACGGACAACTTTATAAGACGCAAAAGTTAGAACATGCTTTTGCATCATTGCTGGAACTGCTCAATATTACCAGAGAACAGTTTACACCTGCATTGTTTAAAAACCTGTTGCAACAATTCCTGGAAATAAAAGAATGGATGGTTAAAAACATTCACGACTCCAGGGCAAAGGATTACCAGAACGAGTTTAAGAAAATGGTTTACGACAACCCAAAAGAAATGGATGAAGTGATAGGAGCATTGGAAGATAATGTGTTTATCCAGCAGCAAACTGAAGAACTGGACACTTTAAAAATTACAGTAGAAAGTATCCTGGAGAGATTTCAGCTTTTGGAAGTAACTACAGATTTACCGAATTAACAGAAACCTTGGTTGAATTCGATAATAATAAGATTTCAAGGATTTTTAGAAAGGCGCTTTATTAGGAAATAAGGTGCCTTTCTTTTTTAATAGAATCCAAATATTCCATTAATAATCTTGCAAATTTTCAGCCCGATACTGGATAATAAAAAATCCCTCGCGCTTTCAGCGGGAGGGACCTTCTTGCAAGAAGTAATATCTTATAATTACTTATTTGTGAGCAGCAGTATCAACTTTAGCAGCAGTATCAACAGCAGCAGCAGTAGTATCAACACTTACAGCAGCAGTATCAACAACAGTAGTAGCAGTGTCAACAGTAGCAGCAGTATCAGTTGTTGCTTCAGTTGATTCAGAAGAGTTGTTACAAGCTACTAATGCACCTGCGATAGCGAATACAGCGAAAAACTTTTTCATAGTACTTTTTATTTTGTTTTTTAACGGCTGCAAAGGTATAAGCTGTCAGGAAAAAAACAAATCTTAATTAAAGTTTTTTATTTATAGTTTTTTGTTTATAACGATCATTTACTTTTTTCTAAAGAAAACACGTACAGGCACACCTGTAAAATCAAAGTTTTGGCGCAATTGATTCTCGAGATAGTTTTTATACGGTTGCTTGATATCATCAGGGAAGTTGCAGAAAAAAGCAAATGAAGGCACAACTGTTGGCAGTTGCGTTACATACTTGATTTTTACAGGATTTCCACGAACCACAGGCGGGTGATAGGCTTCAATAGCCTTTAGCATTACTTCGTTCAATGTCGATGTGGAAATCTTCTTCTTCCTGTTTTCAAATACCTGCAGGGCTACTTCAATTACTTTGAATATCCTTGTTTTCTCTTTAGCAGAAATAAAAATTACTGGTACATCAGTGAAAGGGGCAAGGCGTTGTTTCAATACTTTTTCATAATCCCTGGCAGTATTGGTCTGTTTTTCTACCAGGTCCCATTTATTTACTAATACAACAAGGCCCTTACCTTTACGTGCAGCCAGGCTAAAAATGCTTAAATCCTGGGCTGTGATGCCTTTTTCAGCATCAAGCATTAAAAGACAGACATCAGCTTCGTCAACAGCCTTAATAGCACGGATAACTGAATAGAACTCCAGGTCTTCATGCACTTTAGTTTTGCGGCGAATACCAGCTGTATCGATCAGGATAAAATCTTTTTGAAAAAGACTATACCGGGTATGTATCGTATCCCTGGTTGTACCCGCAATATCGCTTACGATGGTACGCTCAGCACCAATGAGTGAATTCAGTAACGATGATTTACCCACATTTGGCTGACCAATAATGGCGAACTTTGGCAAATGCTCTTTCTCATCCTCTTCTGGTTCTTCTTGGATCAAAGCAGTAACATCATCCAGCAAGTCGCCTGTTCCGCTACCACTTATTGACGCAATAAAGTATACCTTTTCAAATCCAAGACTGTAAAATTCAGCAGCCTCCAATAAACGCTGGTTATTGTCTACTTTGTTCACAACAAGAAATACAGGTTTGGTTGACCGGCGCAATAGATCCGCCATAGAATCATCCAGGTCTGTAATGCCTGTTGTAGCATCGGTCAAAAATAAAATAGCGCTGGATTCATCAATGGCTATTTGCACCTGCTTGCGTATTTCACGCTCGAACACATCTTCTGAGTCAGGAACAAATCCTCCGGTATCTATGACGTCGAAGGTTTTACCCCCCCACTCTGCTATACCATACTGGCGGTCTCTTGTTACACCAGGTATGTCTTCCACTATGGCCTTCCGCTGCTCCAGCAAGCGGTTAAAAAAAGTGCTTTTTCCCACATTTGGCCTTCCAACAATGGCTACTGTAAAACCCATTCTATTTTACGTTTTGTATTTTAATTTCTAATTATTTATTGATATCCATATTCCTTTAAAAACAGATCATTTTCTCTCCACTTAGGACGAACTTTCACGTGCAGTTCAAGAAAAACCTTACTAGCAAGGAACTTTTCAATATCTTTTCTTGCCTCCGTACCTATTTTCTTAATCATTTTTCCTCCTTCCCCGATAATGATCGACTTTTGAGTTTCCCGCTGTACTATGATGTCGGCACCAATCTTTATTAAAGTAGATTTATGCTTGAATTCCCGAACAACTACTGTAGTATGATAGGGAATTTCTTCTTCAAACAAATCATATATTTTTTCCCTGATCAACTCCGCTACAAAGAAGCGCTCTGACAGATCTGTAATTTCATCTTCTGCAAAAAAAGGCTCACCCTCAGGCAACTTTTGTGCAACCTTTTTTAACATCTCTTTTACCTCTACCCCATTTAATGCAGAAAGAGAGATGAGCTCAGAGCAGTAAGGCTTAGCCTTAAAGAAGGTTACAGCGTTTTCTATTCTTTCTTTTGATGCAGTATCCGTTTTGTTAATGATAACAATACATGGAACTTTTAATTTCAGGGAGCTGAATATGGCATCACACTCTTCCCAATTGTCCTTTACATCTACAAGCAGTAAAGCAACGTCAGCATCTTCCAGGGAGCTTTTAACTGCCTGCATCATCCTTTCATGAAGCTTGTATTTTGGTTCAATGATCCCGGGAGTATCCGAAAAAATCATTTGGTAATCATGCTCAGTAAGGATTCCTTTGATACGGTGCCTGGTAGTTTGCACTTTAGGCGACACAATAGCGAGCTTTTCACCCATGATGGCATTGAGCAAGGTACTTTTCCCTGCATTAGGCCTTCCGAAAATGTTTACAAAACCTGTCTTCACTTGTTTAAAATATTTTGCAAATGTAGAATATTAAAAATTGTTTGGCCAGTAATGTATAAGCTCTTATATTTGCACTCCAATCGCAAACAAACAGTTCTTTAAATAAAAATATTACATCGCGAAGTAGAGCAGCGGTAGCTCGTCGGGCTCATAACCCGAAGGTCGGGAGTTCGATCCTCCCCTTCGCAACTAAGGTCCTTCCCGTTTTTTCGGGAGGGATTTTTTGTTTGTAGCCATTCCCAAATGAAATCAAAAAAATAGCTGCAAATCTTTTTACAAGAATGCAGCTAGTCCTTGCTTCTTATTTTTTAGCATAGTCTTTCCAAATATTAACGACTTTTTTTCGCTGTGGCAACGGAAAAATCTTTCGCATTGGTCAGGTCCTTCTTCTCTATCACCTCATACAACTTTTTAACAAACGGTTCATATACAACAAATGTATCGGGCTTCACAATATAATCAGAAGCACCCAGGGCTAAACATTTGTCTATAGTAGATTTTGTTGACGAGGTTGAGGTAATGATCACGGGAATATGTGCATAGTTTGGATTGCCTTTAATATCTTCAATAACATCATATCCATTCCTACCCGGCATATTAAGGTCAGATAAAATGACATCAGGTAATGGTGATTTATTTCCTTCTAACCACTCTAATAATTCATCCCCATTTTTTAATTGTGCGACTATATCGAATAAGCCAACAGCATCGAATCCCTCTTTCATAAAGAGTTGCTCATCTTCATCATTCTCAACAATAATAATTTTAAACTTTTTCATTATAGGGTAATGTCTCTTGAGTTTCTTCGTTCAAAGTAAAATAAAAAGTAGTGCCCTGGCCCAGCTTAGATTCGGGCCAAATTCTTCCATGGTGCCTGTCTACAACTTTCTTGCAAATAGCCAACCCGATCCCTGTGCCAGGATAGTCTTTTTTTGTATTTAATCGTCGGAAGATTTCAAAAACCTTTTTAAGATCAGCTTCAGCAATACCTATTCCATTGTCAGATACCGCAAACTTTACGTGCCCATTTTCTTTACTGCATTTTATCCTGATCTGGGGATTTTCGGCTTCCGTAAATTTCATTGCATTACTCAGCAAATTCTGAACCAGTTGTACTAGTTGCACACGGTCGCCTTTTATAGTTTCTACTTCACTTTCAACAGTTATCTGCGTTTTACTAGCCTCAACCGATGCCTTTATATTTTGCAAAGCATCATTCACCAACTCCTTTACATTGATAATCTCTTTAAGTGGTTCAATTTTATTTAATTGGGAATATTGAAGTAGATTCTGAATGAGCTCTCTCATACGTGTGGCAGCATTGATGGATTTAGTGATAAAAATGCTTAAATCTTCATACTGCCCATTGCTCAATTTCATCTCGATCAGCTGTAAAAAACTTTTAATCGTCCTGATCGGCTCCTGGAGATCGTGAGATACAATAGAAGTAAACTGCTCTAGTTCATTGTTAGTTGAAGACAACTGTACATTTTTCAATTTTAGTTCATCCGACAACAGGCGATATTTTTCATAGCTTTCTCTCAATGCCCGCTCAGTTTCCTTTCGCTCAGTCAGGTCCTTGGTTACTTTCGAATAACCGATCAGGATACCGTCGTTATTATAAACTGCCGTAATCACAATATTAGCCCAAAAGCGACTACCATCCTTCTTTAGCCTCCACCCCTCCTCTTCATATTTACCCGTTTCTCTGGCAATTTTTAATTCATTTGCAGGCTTTCCACTAATAATATCCTCTTCCGGATAGAAAATAGAAAAATATTTCCCAATGATCTCACTAGCAGTATATCCCTTGATCCTTTTGGCACCTTCATTCCAACTTACGATTCTTCCTTTTTCATCCAGCATAAAGATACCATAGTCAATCACCTGTTCTACTAATAAACGGTAACGCTCTTCGCTTTGACGGAGAGCCTCTTCAGCCTCTTTACGTTCAGAAAGATCACGGGTCACTTTTGAAAAGCCTATTAGTTTATTTAGCTCATTGTATAATGCAGTGATCACAACACTTACCCAGAAAAGTGACCCATTCTTTCGCACTCTCCAGCCTTCTTCTTCATATTTCCCAGTTTCAATAGCTGTTCTAAGTGCCCGCTCAGGCTTTTTGCTTTGGATATCTTCAGCCGTGTAAAAAATTGAAAAATGTTTGCCAATGATCTCATTGGTAGAATACCCTTTGATTCGTTTGGCTCCCTCATTCCAAGAGACAATGTACCCTTCTGTATTGAGGAAAAATATGGCATACTCCTTTACACCTTCAACCATCAAACGATAACGTTCCTCATTTTCCAGGAGTTCAAGTTCGAACTTCTTTTTTTCAGTAATATCACGAAGAATCAGACTGTACCCAATTAAGGAATTTTGTCCTTCATAAAGAGGAGCCAACTTCATTTCTGTCCAAAAAAAGGTCTTATTTTTTCTTCTTTTCCATCCTTCAGAAACATATTCCCCTTTCTTTAAAGCAACACTAAGCTCATACTCCAATTTTATAGAATTACTACTATGGTCATCGTTATATAGTAAGTGGATGGGCTGATTCATTAACTCTCTATTAGAATAGCCGGTCAGCCTTGCTGCTGCAAGATTTGAGTACTTGATATATCCATCCTTGTCCAGCATGAATACAGCTTCACTAAGCTCCTGAAGTAATGCCTGGAGATTTGTTAACATAGTTAAGGATAAACACTACTTTATATAATTTTTGCCATGTAAAGATAATTGATCAATAAAATACCTGGATAATTGAAATGACCATTGATGATCAAGTAAATATAAAGACCAATTTAGATATGGGCAAACTGATACAAAAAAGGTAGCCTGCCTTTGAGACTACCCTTGTCGTCAACACCACACAACAACCTATCTGCACAAAAAAATTACTATTATTTTGTCCATTAATTGCATGCCCAATTATATTCAATAATCCAAACATAGTGCCTGACTTTCCAGGTTGCACACAGCCCATTTATAGCTTGAAAAAAATAGCCACGAAAAGAAAATTGTAGATAATTCTGAACTCAACAGTAATAAGATGAGGAGAAGTTTCTACCATATTAATCAATAAAAACGCCCCTATTAGCTTCAAGAGGGAAAGCATATCCTGGTGGCACCTCGTTTGTCCTACTCCTTATTCAATATAGTGCCGATGAACCTGCAGCAATTCAAAGCAATGAGTGAGGAAACACAGCACAGGCACCTTCTTCTTAATGGATCTTGTATAGCGGATAGAAAATCAGGTGTATCACATGTACTATTATTTCAATTACATGGTTTTTACGTCGAAGTATTTTTTAATGAAGATGGGGATGAAGTAGTAGATACCAGGAGTTTTGAAGATCTGGATCAATTAGAACCTTATTTAACACAAATAAACCTCAACGGGATATAATAACCTACTGCTAAAATAACATAAGCGACCATTAATAATAGTTAGTATTAATGGTCGCTTATGTTATTGGTTTCCTTTCAATCAGCCATCCTGCCTGCTGATATTGCTGGAACCACTGGTTTTAATATCCTTGATCATGCCTGCGCCTTTATAATAAATATTGCTGGCTCCGCTTAAGTTTGCAGAAAGTTCTTTTTCTACAGTGATACGCACATTGCAGGCTCCGCTAGCCTTAATATTGCAAGTCCTTACCGTAAAATCATATGCTTTTACATTGCTGGCTCCACTGGCATCTAAATTAAACTCACCGGCAGAACCATCTATTTTAAGATCAGAAGCACCGCTTAAATCAGTATCTAAAGCTCCATTGACCATTAATTTACCCGACAGGTCACTGGCGCCGGAAAGAGAGAGCTTCAATTTGGATACAGAAAGTGTTCCTTCAATATTGATATCTGAAGCACCACCAGCCTTAAGTTCATCTAAACTCTTTACTGAAATATAGGCTTTGAGCTTTCTGTTCTTCATCCAGGAACCTTTCTCATTCTTAACGTCAATCCTCAATATACCATTAACCACTTCTGTGGTAATATAAGGGACAAATTTTTTATCGTTAGCGCTTACAACAACTCTCTCCTCATTTCCCTGGGTAAGTATGACATCAAAAGCGTCTGAAAGATGAATCCCATGGAAAGAGGCCACATTTCGCACCTCTGCATTGGGGTCGTTTATAGTCTTTTGAGCGGCTGCAATAAAAACAATAAAGTATAGAAATAAAGCTGCAATAAACTTTTTCATATGCTGGTTTTCTTTGTTCAACGTGTAGTAGTGTAAAAGGTTACAGTAATCCCCAAAAAAGTTTTATGTATCTTTGCGGCGCTAAAATTAGTTTTTCAGCGTTTCCCGGGGTGTTTTCCGCTTTTGGCGGTGAGACTGAGATCATACCCGTAGAACCTGATCAGGGTAATGCCTGCGCAGGGAGGAACTCCTCTCCCGTTGCATTTCCCTTTCATTTATTAAACCAAAATAAAAAATGAAAAGGATTGCTCTTTTTTCTTTCATGCTTTTTGCAAGTAACGCCTGGTCGCAAAGCATAAACCATGACACAACAGAACTAATGGCAATAGAAGTCCGGGCAACTAGAGCTGGCAGTTTGGCTCCGTTTACCAAAACGAATCTGTACAAGGATGCTATTGAAAAACAAAACCTCGGACAGGATTTACCATTTCTTCTAAATCAGACCCCCTCTGTTGTAGTAAATTCAGATGCAGGAAATGGCGTCGGGTATACTGGTATAAGAATAAGAGGCACAGACGCCACACGGATTAATGTCACCTTAAATGGTATTCCGTACAACGATGCAGAAAGCCAGGGTACCTTTTTTGTTGACCTGCCGGATTTTGCATCTTCCTTAAACAGTATACAAATCCAAAGAGGTGTTGGTACTTCATCCAATGGAGCAGGCGCATTCGGTGCAACACTCAATTTAAGCACCAATGAGTTAATGACTAAACCTTATGGTGAGTTCAATAACAGCTATGGTTCTTTCAACACATGGAAGAATACCGTCAAAGTAGGTACCGGACTTATTGGGGGTCATTTTACAACAGATTTGCGTTTGTCCAATATCACAAGTGATGGTTATATTGACAGGGCTAGTAGCAATCTGAAATCATACTTTTTAAGTTCAGCATATACAAGTGATAAAACAACCTTCAGGTTAAATATTTTCTCAGGAAAGGAAAAGACTTACCAGGCATGGTATGGAGTTACTGAAGCGGATCTGAAAACCAACCGTACAATAAATTATGCTGGCATGGAAAAACCTAGCTCTCCTTATGAAAATGAAACAGATAATTACAAACAGGATCACTACCAGTTTTTTTATACCCAGCACATCAACAATAATCTAACTTTCAACACTGGCCTGTTCTATGTAAAAGGAAAAGGTTATTACGAGCAATACAAAGCGGATCAAGCTTATGTAGATTATGGAATGCCCAACCAAGTAAAGGGAACCGAAACGATTACTGCTTCTGATATGATCAGGCAATTATGGCTGGACAACGACTATTATGGTGATGTGTTTTCTCTTTTGTACGAGGCAGGCAAAACTCAATTCACTTTTGGCGGCGCATTCACCAAATATGTTGGCAATCATTATGGAGATGTGATCTGGGCAAAGGAAGGTATGAGCGATCCCAAACACCGCTGGTACGATCTGAATGCCTGGAAAAATGATGCCTCCACCTATGCCAAATGGCAACAAATGATTATTCCCAACTTGCAGGTTTATGCTGATCTGCAATACAGGAGAGTACGTTACCGCATTGACGGATTCCGTGATAATCCAACATTACGTATCAATAACACCTACAATTTTTTCAATCCTAAAGCCGGTATCAGTTATCAATTAAATGATGTACTGGCCTATGCATCCTACAGCATATCCCAAAAAGAGCCTAATCGCGATGACTTTGAAGCAGGAATGACACAACAACCAAAGCCGGAAAAACTTCACGATATAGAATTAGGGGTAGAAAAAAGGAATGAATATTATAGCCTTGGCGCAACCTTATACTATATGAAGTATAAGGATCAACTGGTGCTTACAGGAAAGATCAATGATGTAGGTGCTTACACAAGAACTAATATCGACAATAGCTATAGAACAGGTATTGAATTACAAGCCAGTGCTAATATTTCCGATTGGCTCCAACTTTCAGGAAACCTGGCTATTAGCAAGAATAAAGTTTTGGACTTCACTGAATATATTGATGATTATGATAACGGAGATCAAAAACTAAACACATATTCAAAAACAGATATTGCCTTTTCACCTAATACGATCGCTGGCGCTACAGTAAAATTAATTCCATTGAAAAGCCTGGAAATTGACCTTTTAAGTAAATATGTTGGCAAGCAATACCTGGACAACACGAGCAACGAAAAAAGAAAGTTGGATCAATATTTTACAGAAGATGTAAGAGCGAGTTATTCATTCGGACATAAACTCTTTAAAGATATCAGCATTATTGCCCAGGTGAATAATTTATTCAATAAAAAATATGAACCGAACGGCTATACCTTTAGTTATTATTACAATAAAGAACTAGTTACAGAAAACTACTATTTCCCCATGGCAGGCACTAACTTGACATTTGGAGTGAATATAAAATTCTAAGCTGCACTACTGATTTCTGAACAAAAAAGCTGGCTTAATGCCAGCTTTTTTTATGCTTTACTTTCTTCTGCTTTATACTTCTCCAGCCATGCCAGGATGCCTCCCTCCAGATTATAGGTTTCTTTAAAACCCATTTGATCCAACACCAGGCAAGCCAGCATACTTCGGCGACCACTACGGCAATACACGATCACTTCTTCGTCTTTCCAGTCTTCCAGTTCATCAACCTGCATGGTTTGCACTTTACCAAGTGGCACAAGGCGACCGCCAATATTTACTTCAGCATATTCCTGTGGCTCTCGCACATCTAACAGGTTTATCCTTTCGCCTCTGTCCATTTTTTGTTTTAATTCATCAACAGTAATTGTTTTCATTTTTAATATTTTGATGGATGTAATGTTATTTATTAAAGATAGCTGTGTAAAATATTCTGATCAAAAATAATAACAAAGTAATAAGTGGAACATTTCCAATCGTCACCTTGTTATGGCTCTGGCTGCGGTGGTGGCTGTGGGATTTTGGTCGAGTCGACTACCGGCTTTTCTACACTTAACCAAATATCCATCATTTGCCCTGGCCGTATCCTGAATTGCAATCCTTGAGCAGTTTTGGGTTCAGGAGTTTGGCGGTATACAAATGCTGCTGCTGTATCCCTTACTGCTGGATCAGGAATCACAGAACCCAAAATTAATCCTTGTGCATCTAATAGAATTTTAGCCTCGCCATACGTAAGTCCTATAAGCTTGGGAACAGCCATATCTGTATTTCCAATGCCACCTCCTATAACCAGTGAAATGGGCGACCCCATTTTTACTTTAGTGCCAGGAGTAATGTCATTTCCATTATATATCTGCTCAAGTACAGAATTCTTTGCAAAGTCCGGTTTGAAAGTAGTATCTCCAAGCTTCAATCCCATATTGGATAATACCATTTCAGCATTGCGGAAAGAATAACCTATTAGATTGGGCATCTCAACATCCGGTGGCACGGTACGGTTAACTGTCACATAAACAGTACGGTTAACTTTTACTACAGCATCGGCTTCCGGAACTTGTTTTACGACGATACCAGGCTTAAGGGTATCGTTATAAATAGAGTCCTGGATCACAAGCTCAAAATTATGTTCATCCAGGAGATTACGTACTTCCTCTACGGTTTTGCCTGTAACAGCAGGAACCGTTTTTGCTTCTCCATGATGGGTTATCCAGTTTAATGAAAGCGCAAATAAGAACCATATAAGAACAACCAAGCCAATGCCTAAAATAATATTTACCCATAGGGGCTTCCGGGTTATGAGACTAAACAACGCTTAATATATTTTGAGGTGCAATATAACAAAGATGAGAAGGAGGTTTCAAAGATTTACTTGTTTTCCAAAGCATCAAGTACGAGCCAGGTATAGAATGCTTTCAATGACCATCCCTTTGCCCTGACTTGCTGTGGAATAATACTTGCCTCACTCTGCCCCGGTACAGTATTGATCTCAAGCATGTATGGAGTATCCTGCGCCTCATTATAAATAAAATCAATTCGAACTACTCCATTACAATTAAATACCTGGTAGATTTTTGCAGCAGCTTCCTCTATTTTGGCCTTCCAGCCTTCATCAATAACTGCAGGTGTGATCTCTGAAGAGGCTCCATGATATTTGGCTTCGTAATCAAAGAAGTCTTTCTGGGAAACGACTTCCGTAATAGGAAGCGGGATGATCTCTCCTTCTGATTTAAAAACACCAATTGTAAATTCTCTTCCCTGGATCATTTCCTCAACCAATACCTGATCATCTTCCTTGAAAGCTTTTTCCAGAGCCTCTTCCAGCTTTCCGGCCTCTGTCACTTTGCTCATTCCTATGCTAGAACCACCATTATTGGGTTTTACAAAAACAGGGAGTCGCAACTGGGCAAGTATATCATGAACATTGTAGCCTGTATGATGAAACAAATGAACTGATTTGGCTACTGCAATGCCAGCCACAGCTGCAACAGCTGTCGTATATCTCTTATTGAAAGTGAGTGCTGATGTAGCTGCATTGCAGGATGTATAGGGCAATTGAAGCATGTCAAAATACCCCTGGAGTTTGCCGTCCTCACCAGGTGTTCCATGCATACCGATAAATACTGCATCAAAATTGACCTCACTTCCATTAGCCTGGATGGAAAAGTCCTCTTTGTTCACTTTTGTTTTATTTCCATCCTGATCAACATAAAACCAACCTTCCGGATTAATATCGATCGTATAAACATCAAAAATTTCCTTATCTAAATTATTGTATATAGTTACTGCCGATTTATAGGAAATAGCAGCCTCACCAGAAAATCCTCCGGTGACCAATGCAATTTTTTTCTTCATGTTTTCAAAGCTAAGCTAACAGAATGAAAGTGAAAAAGAGAAAAGAAGGAGGTTATTAAATTAGAAAGGTGAAGGCTGTTCATCCTTCACCTTTTTACTACAGGAAATATCACCTGTTTATTAATGCAGCTCGCACTGCTTTTAGACAGTGTTAAGGTACACCATTCTTTTTATATGTGCAACCTTTCTTTTTTAGAAAGAAGCTCTTCAACTGTTTCCTGGTACATCTCATCGGGAACACAACAATCTACAGGGCAAACTGCTGCACATTGGGGCTCTTCATGAAAGCCCTGGCACTCAGTACACTTACTGGGTACTATATAATAAGTATCAACTGCAATAGGAGCATTGCGCTGAGCAGCATCCACTACAGTACCATCAACAAGGGTATAAGAACCCTTAACGGTTGTTCCGTCAGCAATTGCCCATTCTACGCCACCTTCATAAATAGCATTATTCGGACATTCGGGTTCACAGGCTCCGCAATTGATACATTCATCAGTTATCTTGATTGCCATAACTTTAGTTTAATTGAGTGGGAATTATTTTTGTGCGACAAATTTAATCTCTGAGGATGAATTGATCTCAAGAAAAATGTTTTACTGGTAATAGATGTACCTATTTTTTTATTATAAACCACAAATTTCCTATAATACCAGGGTTTATACTTTTATAAACGAACTTTACGCATGAATTTGAATAACAGAAAAGATTTATTAATTCGTCTGGGTGCCTACATGACAAATGAAGAGGAAGCCTTACAACAAGTAAAACTGAATGCTTTCCTGGAAAATAATTGGTTTACAACCGAGTTCATCAACTTAGCATTGAACAATATCGCAACTAATTTCCTGCAGCCTCTTCAATTGGACAACCTGATTTCAAAATACCATCTGCCTGAAAATGTGGAGCATCCAAAACGCATAGGCATTGTTATGGCAGGCAATATTCCATTGGTAGGTTTTCATGATTTGCTTTGCGCCTTTCTTAGTGGGCACATTGCTGTTGTAAAGCCTTCCTCAAAAGACGAAGTTCTGGTTAAGCATTTTATCAATAAATTGATTGAATGGGACAGCCATGTTCAGGAATTGATCCTGGTACAGCATATGCTCAAGGGCTGTGACGCCTACATAGCTACTGGTAGCAATAATTCCAGCCGGTATTTTGAACACTATTTTAGAAATTACGCCAGTATCATTCGTAAAAACAGGACATCGGTTGCGATACTTACAGGCGAAGAAACCAATGAGGAACTCGAAAAGCTGGCAGATGATGTACATCAGTATTTTGGTCTTGGTTGTCGTAATATAACCAAGCTCTATGTACCTGAAGGGTATGATTTTATTCCCTTATTAGATGCATTTAAAAAGTATGATTACTTCATCAACCATAATAAATACAAGAACAATTACGACTACCATCTGGCGGCGCATATCCTGAATCACCGATTTTTTATGTCGAGTGGCAGCACCCTGCTCGTAGAAGACCAATCAATCTTCTCGCCTATTGCCCAACTGAATTATGAATTCTACAAGGATCCAATTGCAGTACGGTCAAAACTGAATGGTAATGCATCAATCCAATGCATCGTAGGAAAAAGCGATATTCATTTCGGAGAAGCCCAATGCCCCGGAATTACCGATTTTGCTGATGGTGTAGATACAATGAAATTCTTAATGGAATTGAACAAATAATCCAAATGATAAATGTCTCTATCCCTAACTCCTCATTCAAACTACGAAAACCTTAGTAAATAGTTTGTTAAACTGGAAAAGGGGTAAAGGTTTCAATGAAAACTGTATTTATTTTGTTTGGTCAAGGCACGCAATTTGACTGACTTATTTAACCACGAAAATTATTAGAAGATGAAATTGAATCACATTCTTTTGACTGTTGCCATTAGCGCTGCCACTGCGGTAGGTAGCGTATGGAGCTACAATAAGCTTTTTAGGGAGGACAACCTTGCGGTTGGCTCTTTTGAAAAAGGCGCTCCAGCTAATTATGCAGGATATTTTGACGGAACAGCTGTTCCAGCAGAGGCAACAGACTTAACCAAGGCTGCCAATACAGCAATTCCCGCAGTTGTACATATCAAAACTAAAATACCAGCCCGCAAGCAAACCAATAATGTTCCTAGTAGACGTGGTGTTTTTGATGATTGGTTTGATGATCTTTTTGGCTATGGTCCCAATGTAGTTCCGGAACAAAGAGCTTCAGGCAGCGGCGTTCTCATTGCAGAAGATGGCTATATTGTTACCAATAACCACGTTATTTCAGATGGCGATAAAGGCGTTGCGGCAGAAATAACAGTTACGCTCCACAATAAAAAAACTTATAAGGCCAGGCTAATTGGTCGTGATCCAAGTAGCGACCTTGCTGTATTAAAGATTGATGGCAATAAGTTTCCATTCCTGGTTTATGGAAACTCGAGCAACATTCAGTTAGCACAGTGGGTATTAGCCGTAGGTTATCCTTTGACATTGGAAACAACAGTTACAGCAGGTATCATTTCAGCAACTGGACGTACAATTAACATCAACCGGAGGCAAAGCGAAACTCCTGTTGAATCATTTATTCAAACCGACGCGGCAGTGAACCAGGGAAATAGTGGTGGCGCATTGGTGAATTCAAATGGTGAACTTATTGGCATAAATTCTGCCATTTTGGCACCAACTGGTACTTATGCGGGTTACTCATTCGCTGTTCCTGTAAATATTGTAAAGAAAATTGTTGATGACATTATCCGCTTCGGTGACGTTCAAAGGGGCTACCTGGGTATTCAATACTATTCTACAGAGGATATGTCTGAAGAGCAGATAAAAGCCCAGGGCATCCCGACAGATGCGGAAGGTGTATTAGTTAACGGCGTTTCTCCTGATGGTGGTGCAGCAGCAGCAGGTATCAAAAAAGGTGATGTGATTACCAAAGTAAATGGCGCCGCTGTTAGATCCGGTTTACAAATGAGCGCTCAAATTGCTTCTTTCCGCCCTGGAGATAAAGTCCCCGTGTCTTACCTGCGTGGAGGAAAAGAATATACAGTACAAATAACTTTAAAGAAAAAAGCTGGCACTTTTGAAGACCTGGCAGTGTCTAACATTGGAAACCGTCTGGGTGCCGAACTGGTGACTCTTGAAAAAGCCAAGGCACATGAGTACGGAATTGAAGGTGGTGTGCAGGTAAGAAAGATCACTCCTGGCGGAGCACTGAGCAGGACAAAAATGAATGAAACATTTGTAATTGTTAGTGTGAATGGTGAGGATGTTGAAAATGTCGAGGATCTCAGCCGCATCTTAAGTAATAGCCAGGGTTCGATCAGGCTCGAAGGTATTTACCCGGGTTACGATGGCTTATATACTTATCCATTAAATCTGGAACAATAATTAATTAATCATTGAAGCAGCACATTTGCCAATGTATGCTGCAAAACATAAAAAGGGGTAGAATTTAAGTTCTACCCCTTTTTATGTTTACACAAATTCAAACATTACGTTCCAAGTCTAAACACCTTTATAACTTCCTCCCGGCCCATCTGGAAAATACCCTTTTGCCGGAGCCGTTCCTACATCTTTATCGGCCCCAGTTTTACGCCTGCTGGCAGGCTCATTACTTACACTTTGATCCCTATCAGGACTCCTTTCCTCTTCATTATTTTTTATGGACCGGCCATCATGCCTATCCTTAGCCTTTGTTTTCATATCACACATTTATAGGTTAAAAATTATTATGGTGAAAAAGGTTTTACTGATGGTAATAGGTTAATGTGAATTTTATCTCTAGCCAGTCTTGATCGATAAAAATCTTTACTGAATATCATTAATTCAGGTACAAACATTATTCCTTAAATTAAATTGTATAAAACAATTTGCAGAAAAATAATATGTCCTGTTCAAAGAAAATAATCAATTGATCAAACAAAAAAGCCGCTCGGTTATGAGCGGCTTTTTAATGAATGTCTATTATAAAGATGATCTAAATCACTCCGCCTCAGGCGGAAGGAGGATATCTTATTCGAACTTCAGGTCTAAACCTAAACCTCTTAACTCGTGTACCAACACGTTAAAGGATTCAGGAATGCCGGCGCGAGGAACGTTCTCCCCTTTAACGATGGACTCGTATGTTTTGGCACGGCCGATAATATCATCAGACTTGATGGTCAACAACTCTTGCAAAATGTTAGAGGCGCCATAAGCTTCCAGAGCCCAAACCTCCATTTCACCAAAACGCTGTCCACCAAATTGAGCTTTACCACCTAAAGGCTGTTGTGTGATCAAGCTATAAGGCCCGATGCTTCTTGCGTGCATCTTATCATCTACCATGTGGTGCAGTTTAATAACATAGATCACACCCACAGTGGCCTTCTGGTGGAAACGTTCACCAGTTTCGCCGTCATATAGATAAGTATGCCCGAACATTGGAATACCAGAGTCTTCACAGTACTTAGCGATTTCATCAGTAGATGCACCATCAAAGATTGGTGTAGCGAACTTAACACCCAGCTTTTCACCAGTCCAGCCTAATACTGTTTCATAGATCTGCCCAAGGTTCATACGGCTAGGTACACCTAATGGGTTCAGAACGATATCTACCGGTGTTCCATCTTCAAGGAATGGCATGTCTTCAGCGCGAACGATCTTGGCAACGATACCTTTGTTACCGTGACGTCCCGCCATTTTATCACCTACTTTCAGCTTACGCTTAACAGCGATGTAAACTTTAGCCAGTTTCAACACACCTGCAGGCAACTCGTCACCAATTGAGATGTTGAACTTCTCTCTTTTATAACGGCCCAGTTCTTCGTTGTATTTGATGCTGTAGTTGTGCAACAAGATGTTGATCTGCTCATCAATCTTTTCATCACCAGTCCAGCCAAGAGGGTTTACGTTTTGATAATCGATCTGTGACAAATTCTTTTGAGTGAACTTGGCACCTTTACCGATCAGCACTTCACCAAAGTTGTTGCTTACACTTGCACTGGCTTTGTCTTTCAACAGCACCTGTAGTTTTTCGAGCAATACTTCCAGTAAATCTTGCTCATTCTTATCATGGATCTTCTCCAGTTTTTCTAAAGCAGACTTTTCACGCACTTTGGCATTCTTGTCTTTTTTAGCACGTTGGAAAAGTTTCTTGCTGATCACAACACCTTCTACACCGTTAGGAGCTTTCAGAGAAGCATCTTTTGCATCACCGGCTTTGTCACCGAAGATGGCACGAAGCAGCTTTTCTTCCGGCGTAGGATCAGACTCTCCTTTTGGAGTGATCTTACCAATCAGGATGTCACCTTCTTTGATCTGTGCACCAATGCGGATGATACCGTTTTCATCCAGGTCCTTGGTAGCATCTTCTGATACGTTCGGAATATCTGGAGTCAATTCTTCCTCACCCAGCTTTGTATCTCTTACTTCAAGCTCGTATTCGGAAATGTGCACAGAAGTGAACATGTCTTCCTTTACTACTCTTTCAGAGATTACGATGGCATCCTCAAAGTTGTAACCTTTCCAAGGCATGAACGCCACTTTCAGGTTCTTACCTAAAGCCAGTTCACCGTCTTTAGTTGCATAACCTTCAGTTAAGAAATCACCTTCTTTCACTACCTGTCCTTTCTTCACAGCAGGTTTCAGGTTGATAGATGTTTCCTGGTTGGTCTTGATGAACTTGGTAAGTCTATAGATCTTCAGGTCATCTTCAAATGATACAAGGCGCTGATCGTCGTTGCGGTTGTAGCGAACGTGGATCTCATTAGCATCTACAAACTCAACAACACCATTGCCTTCAGAATGGATTTGGATACGGGCATCGCGGGCAGCTTTGCCTTCCAAACCAGTACCTACTACAGGCACATCGGGACGTAATAATGGTACAGCCTGACGTTGCATGTTCGATCCCATCAAGGCACGGTTGGCGTCATCGTGCTCAAGGAACGGAATCAACGAAGCACTCAAACCTACAATCTGGTTTGGCGCTACGTCCATATATTCAACTTCGTTTTTATCAAGAATTGGGAAGTCACCAGTTTCGCGGCTCACAATTCTCTCTTCAACGAAAGCTCCTTTTTCATCAAGAGGAACGTTGGCCTGGGCGATCTTAGCATTATCTTCTTCTTCAGCACTCAGGAAGGTCAACTGCTTCATATCAACTTTACCGTCTTTTACTTTACGGTAAGGCGTTTCAATAAAGCCCATTTCATTGATCGTAGCATGTACGCAAAGCGTGGAGATCAAACCAATGTTTGGTCCTTCTGGTGTTTCAATAGTGCACAAACGGCCATAGTGACTATAGTGTACGTCACGTACCTCGAAGCCAGCGCGCTCACGGCTCAAACCACCGGGTCCGAGAGCCGAAATACGACGCTTGTGTGTGATCTCAGACAATGGATTGGTCTGATCCAGGAACTGGGACAACTGCGACGTTCCGAAGAACGAGTTGATTACAGAAGACAGCGTTCTTGCGTTGATCAGGTCGACAGGAGTAAATACCTCGTTGTCACGTACGTTCATCCTTTCACGGATTGTACGGGCCATACGGGCAAGACCTACACCAAATTGAGCATATAATTGCTCACCCACAGTCCGAACACGGCGGTTGCTCAAGTGGTCAATGTCATCGATCTCAGCCTTGCCGTTTGTCAAACGAACCAGGTACTTGATGATTTCGATAATATCTTCTTTGGTTAATGTCTTCTGTTCCAGTTTAGCATTCAGGTTCAGCTTGCGGTTGATCTTATAACGACCTACTTCGCCTAAATCATAACGCTTGTCTGAGAAGAATAATTTATCGATGATACCTCTCGCCGTTTCGTTATCCGGAGCATCAGCACCACGAAGCTGGCGGTAAATCACCTGAACAGCTTCCAGTTCTGAGTTAGAAGTATCTTTATTTAAAGTGTTGTAAATGATAGCATAATCACCGCCTACATCTTCCTTCTGAATGAACACACTCTTTACATCCATATCAGCAATCATTTCGATCGCTTCTTCATCCAATACAGAATCACGCTCTAATACAATTTCATTCCGCTCAATAGACACAACTTCACCAGTATCTTCATCTACGAAGTCCTCAACCCAGCTACGCAATACACGTGCAGCCAAACGGCGGCCAATATATTTCTCGAGGTCTTTTTTGTTACCTTTTACTTCATCAGCCATACCAAACAGCTCAAGGATATCCTTATCTGTTTCATAACCAATAGAACGCAGAAGGGTAGTTACCGGGAATTTCTTTTTTCTGTCAATGTAAGCATACATGACATTATTGATATCGGTAGCAAACTCCATCCAGGCCCCCTTGAATGGGATCACACGGGCAGAGTAGATCTTTGTACCATTGGGGTGAACGGACTGCCCGAAGAATACACCAGGTGAACGGTGCAATTGGGAAACTACAACACGCTCAGCTCCATTGATAACGAAAGTACCACGAGGCGTCATGTAAGGGATGTTACCCAGGAAAACATCCTGCACAATGGTCTGGAAGTCAATATGTTCTTCATCATTACAGCTCAAACGCAGCTTTGCTTTTAATGGCACGGCATACGTCAGGCCACGCTCCATACACTCTTCAATAGTATAACGGGGCGGGTCGATGAAGTAATCCAAAAACTCAAGAACAAAAATGTTACGGGTATCAGTAATAGGAAAGTTCTCTTTAAATACACGAAATAACCCTTCGATGTTCCGCTTGTCCGGAGTCGTTTCTAATTGAAAAAATTCTTTAAACGACTGAATCTGAACAGCAAGAAGATCAGGGGTTTCGGCAATGTTTCCAATTTTTCCGAAGTTGATCCTGTGATTCATTGTTGTTGAAGGCATATGTATAAAAACCGGTTTTAAAAATTTAGACGCACAAAAAACTTTCCCCCGCCTCTATTTTTCCTCAAAATAAAAGCCGGAGTAGTTTTTTTATAACATGTGATTGTACGTCAAGATTGTTTTTGGCCAAAACTAAAGGATTGCAAAAGTAAGACTTTTAGTGTTAAGTCAAGCAAAAATTTTCGCTACAAAGATTAAGCCATTAATAGTTTATATGTATTTTTAAGAAACCACTAAACTGCTTTTATGTGCTGGAAAAAGATTCTGTCGGATTATTTTACCTTTTCCCGCAAGGACCGGATGGGCATTTTGGCTCTGATTTCCCTGATCCTTTTGATGTTCTTGATCCCATTTTTCTACGGGCAGCCCAAATCCCCTTCCTTGCTAAAAGCTGATTCAACTTTATTGATAGAAACACGCCCCTCCCCTGGCAACAAAGTTTATGAAAGAATATCAGCCAGTGAGCATTCTGCTGTTAAAAGAGGCCCAATTGCACAAGCTCCTAAAGCTGATTACAATCCAAATGCAGTTCCCTTCCAATTTGATCCCAATGCCTTGGACGAACAGGGCTGGGCCAGGCTGGGTTTACCTACGCGCACGATACATACGATCATCAATTATCGGTCTAAAGGAGGCTGGTTTTACAAAAAGGAGGATATACAAAAGATCTGGGGACTACCGGAAGGATTTTATCAGCACGTTGAAGATTTTATTCTAATACCGCAAGCATTTACAACAGCAGCTTCTCAAAATACACAAAGCAGAAAAATAACATATACTTCCATTGACATCAATAAAGCTGACACTACAGCCTTTATAGCGCTGCCTGGCATCGGAAGCAAGCTGGCAAACCGGATAGTAAACTTCAGAGATAAACTGGGCGGGTTTTACTCAATCGATCAGATCGGGGAAACCTATGGGCTTCCGGATTCCACATTCCAGAAAATCAGGAAGTATGTACAATGTCCAGAATATTCCCTTCATCAATTAAACATAAATACAGCCTCCAAAGATGAACTAAAAGCCCACCCCTACATTCGCTGGAACCTGGCCAACGCCATAGTAGAATTCCGCAACCAACATGGAAATTTCACCACCCTTGACGATCTGAAAAACATTGCACTCATCGATGAACCCACCTTCAAAAAAATCATCCCATATCTTTCCCTGTAATTCTGGGTTGTGTGCCGGTGCTTCCCTTTAGGCTGGGGGAATAAAAAAACCCCCAATTTGGGGGCCTTTTTATTGAGAAGTTATTTGATTACTGAACTTCTACGTCAGCACCAGCTTCTTTCAGCTTAGCTACTAAATCATCAGCAGTTGCTTTGTCCACACCTTCTTTAACAGGTTTTGGAGCGCCGTCTACTAAATCTTTAGCTTCTTTCAAACCTAAACCAGTTAATTCTTTAACGATTTTAACTACGTTCAGTTTGTTAGCACCAGCAGCTTTCAATACTACATTGAAAGAAGTTTTTTCTTCTGCAGCAGCAGGAGCAGCAGCAGCAGGACCAGCAACAGCTACAGCAGCAGCTGCAGGCTCGATGCCATACTCATCTTTCAGGATTTGTGCTAATTCGTTAACTTCTTTTACTGTTAAGTTAACCAGTTGTTCAGCAAATGCTTTTAAATCAGCCATTGTTTTACTTTTAAAAACCGCCTTCATAGCCTTCCGACTCCGGCGGATGGTTTATAATGCGTCTTCACTTATACCCGAAGACATAGGATTCAATGTTTAATTAAGCGTTTCTCTCTTCCAGCGCTTTGATCAGGCCAGCCAGTTTGTTACCTGCATTCAAGCCAGAAATAACATTCTTCGCAGGAGATTGCAACAAGCCAATGATTTCGCCGATAAGATCGTTCTTGCTCTTCAATGTTGTCAGAGCTTCCAGTTGATTATCACCAGCAAACACATCACCATCAATGAAAGCAGCTTTCAATGTAGGTATATCACGTTTGCTACCTTTTCTAAAGTCAGAGATGATGATAGCCGGCTCTTTTGGATTCTCACTGAACAATAAAGCAGTTACGCCATTCAGAGATTCGTAAACACCAGAATATCTTTGATTATCCAGTGATTCCAGTGCCTTTTTGATCAAAGTATTCTTAGCCACTTTCATTTCAACTTGCTTGTTGAAACAAATACGACGCAGTTTACCTACTTGATCTACAGATAATGATTCAGTATTGGTAACATAGAAGTTGTTATATTGAGAAAACTTCTCTTTCAGCGCTTCTATTACTTCATTTTTTTGTTCTTTGGTCATGATAATAAGTTTGTGATGTATCTCAAAAGATCATCTTAGTGAACAAAAGCTTTTGTGTCTACAGAAATGCCTGGGCTCATTGTGCTGGCCATGCTAACGCCTTTCAGGTAAGTACCTTTTGCAGTAGATGGTTTAGCCTTAATAATAGCATTGATCAGCTCAGTGCTATTCTCAACCAGCCTTTCAGGAGTAAAAGAGATACGGCCGATAGAAGCGTGAATGATACCAGCTTTATCAACTTTGAAGGCAATTTTACCACCTTTAACCTCAGTTACTGCAGCAGCTACATCGTTAGTAACTGTACCAGTCTTAGGGTTAGGCATCAGGTTACGAGGACCTAAGATCTTACCAAGACGGCCGATTTTAGGCATTACAGCTGGAGTAGCGACGATTACATCAACATCAGTCCAGCCACCTTCGATCTTTTGAACAAATTCATCTAAACCAACAAAGTCAGCACCAGCGCCTTTTGCAGCAGCTTCCTGGTCAGGACCGCAAAGCACCAATACTCTTTTTGTTTTACCAGTACCATGAGGTAAAGTAACTGTACCGCGGATAGCCTGGTCAGCTTTTTTAGGATCTACGCCTAAACGGATATGTATATCAACAGACGCATCAAATTTGCAGGTGGTAATTTCTTTTACCAGCGCAGATGCATCTTTCAAAGAATACACTTTGGAGGCATCAACTTTAACGTTTGCTGCTTTTCTTTTTTTAGGAATGAAAGCCATTGTCAAATTCTTTTAATAGGTTCAAAACATTATTTTTCCCAGGGAGCTGTTCCTTCAACAGTTAATCCCATGCTGCGAGCTGTACCAGCAACCATGCTCATGGCGCTTTCCAGGGTAAAGGCGTTAAGATCAGGCATTTTATCCTTTGCGATCTCTTCAACTTGTGCCCAGGTTACCTTTCCAACTTTGGTGCGGTTAGGCTCTTTTGAACCACTTTGAATTTTAGCGGCGTCCTTAAGCTGAACGGCTGCAGGAGGAGTTTTGATGATAAAGTCGAATGACTTATCAGAATATACAGTCAGTAAAACAGGAAGTACCTTTCCCATTTTGTCTTGTGTCCTTGCATTGAATTGCTTACAGAATTCCATGATGTTTACACCTTTGGAACCCAATGCCGGACCAATTGGAGGTGCAGGGTTTGCTTGGCCACCCTTGCACTGAAGCTTTACATAGCCAGTGATTTCTTTTGCCATTTTTCTTCTGATTTATTGGTTCAAGCGATGTTTCATCTCTGCGACTACTCCATCTCCCAAATTCCTCATTTTCCCGCCAGGCGGCGGATAAAAACTAAAGAACTTCATTTGGGAGCGCAAAGGTAGGAAAAGATTTATATAATAAAGCCACACCGTCGAAGATTTTTGCTTAAACAGGCCTTGCAAGCAAACTTTAGAGATTTGGTAACTTTTGTCATCTGCCATCTGCCCCCTTTCCTCACCTCTCCTTTTTCCGTTTCTTCAAATCCAAATAATCGAGGTAATAAATCACCTTCACAGATAAATTGTTATTCTGAGGAGCACTGATTGTCCTGTTGAAGTTTTTAAAATACCTGTACTGAATATCTTCATCGGATGTGCTGGTTTCGTCCTTCCAAACAATATTTATAAAACTACCTGGTGCAAATTGCCATGTATATACGGCATTGATATAAAAGTTGTTATAATTCTGATGATTGATATCAGCAGGTGCAGCTGTTGGGATTAATAAACCTTTCCCATCCAATAAAAAGAAACGCTTGCACTCCACTTTACTCCAGTAATGACGCGCAATAAAACTGATGCCCGACTTGTTATTGAAGCTGTACTTCGCCTCCAGGCCAGTTTCTACTGTATTCCGGTCACGCAATGAAAACATTACATTGCTATTTTCTTCATCATAATACCCTACCTCGTTTTTACTGGGTCTGTAACTAATATTATTACTTAATGAAAACTTATCGTTGAATCGGTATCTGTGAAACATGCCTATTGCTTGACTCCTTCCATTGAAATAATTACTATGACTCATAGACCAGTCAAAGTTGGCATAATACTTTTTGGTAAAATTCGTTTCAAACCATGCATTATAGTTAACGAATTGCGGAGTTTGATAGATACGTCCGTTTCTTGACTCATAAAAATCATTCCCTTTAGTATTTAACCCAACATATAAACCAGCCCACCACAGGTTCTTGAATTGAACATTCGCATTTACATTGGTATAAAATGTCTGGAAATAGCTTTCCTTATAACGGCGGCTGTACGTGCAATTATAATTTACCTGTATTCTATTATACCACTTCTTTGGTTTGATCCATCTGTAACTGAGCCATACATAATGATCAAGGTAATTGTTGTTAAATAAGATACCCATGTCATTACTGTCAAACTGGTCATCTACTAAATCCTGTTGAATGGTAAATAGAAAATTACCGCCGGTCTTATTAAAGCTTAGGTAATGAGAGTAGCCATTTGTATTCTTTCCCGGAGTTTGAAATAACTGGCTCAAGGCAAACTTACCCGACCATTTATAGGTATTCTTTTTATTATTGATATCAAATAATCCAGCTGAAACATTGGCATCATAATCTTTCCCACTCCGCAAAACATTAGTATTAATAAATGAAACAGAAGAGTTGTTCTTAAGCGTCTGGTCTATAACAGCAATATTATAATTTGTGAGTGGATTGGTTTCAAGTTTCCTCATTGTTTTATTAGCATCTTCAACTTCTGCATATGCAGATTTTGTTACTGCATTGAAAAAACCAATACCCAGGCCCTTAGTTGTACGCCCAGAGATCTTCGTTGCATTAATCAATTTAGATTCTATAGGATTCTTAATAATAGTTTCATCAGGATGTTTCCAATCCTCTACATCATTATAGTGCAGCGGTGTTCCTCCAATTCTCCTTGAATAAAAAAGATTCCCCTTGCTGAATAACTCTGTTCCTTCTGTAAAGAATGGACGGTTCTCTGTAAACTTTACTTCAAATGGTGTTAGGTTCAACACCTGGTTATCACTTTTCACCTGCCCAAAGTCTGGTACCAATGTCATATCTAGTGTAAAGCTCTCATTGATCCCATACTTGATATCCATACCTCCGTTTACAGATGAACTCCAGTCTTTTTCATTATCAGGATAATTATTGACGTAAGCGGAAAAATAGGGTGATAATGAAAGTCGGAGAGGTGGTTCTATTTTCTCAATCCCTGTCCATAAGCCAGATTGATTGATAAATCCATTTACCTTCGGATCAACAGGGCTCCACATAAACTGCCGACCTACCTTTTTTCGGTTTCTGGTAATATTTAATCCCCAGGTCTGATTTTCTTTACTTACAAACCGGATCGCTGAATATGGAATGCGCATCTCAAATGTCCACCCTTCTGCCAGCACCTTGGCCTCACTGCTCCAAACCGCATTCCAAGAACCATCTTCTCCTGCTGTGCTGGAATACTTGGCATCAAACTGTTCACCCAATGGCGTAACATAAAAACCAAAACCATTGATTTTATCATTGTATGTATCGAAAATAATTCCTACATAATCATTAACGCCTATCACATCCCTGCCAACTAACTCCTTGGAGATACTATCACGGCTACGCTCATGACAATATCCGCCTACATAAATTGAGGTTTGATCATAAACGAGATAGATCTCTGTTCTTGTCGCGCTATCTTCAACTATCCCAAAATTTGGACGCCATTCGACAAATCTTGTTGCAGGTGTTGTTTCTTTCCATACAGCCTCATCTAAACTTCCATCCACTTTAATAGTTGCAGAGATCCTCTTAGCAGGCAATTGCTTGGGAGAAGGTTGTGCTGCTACTTGTACAGCCATTCCTACCAAAAGGAAATACAAAAGAAATAAGCGCATAGTTTATGGTCGTGCAGCCAAAGCTGCCTGCGAAATTAAACGCTCCAAATAACCCGAATGTTACCGCTTATCAATAATAATTTATTATTTGTATTATATTTAACGATCGCTAATATATAAAATAGCAATTTTTACTACTAAACTGTATCTCACGAGGCCTTTACACGCCAGTATTTCGCTCTACTTTTTAAATAAGATCAGGGCGTCTCCAACTTTTAGATCATGAGAAGTCCATAGAACAGTTACTGACGAATCCTTGAGCCATCCCTTAAATGTAAGATAGGTTTGATTGGGCTGAATAGAACTTGCATATTGCATGATATCTCCTGTTGCCCTATGATAGTAATAAGGGAGTTGGTAATGAAACTCAGGAGGGGATGCGAGGGATTCATACTCCCATTTATTAATCTTAACATCTATGACAAAATCCAGGGAATCAGCCGGCGACCAATAGGTAACAGGCTGATGATTGTTCGCCATCCCGATTTCCTTTATAAACAGATCATAACGCATACTGCTACGCTCATGTTCAACAGGCACGATCAATGCCGCATATACTAGGCGTGTTAGTACTACTCCAATGATAAAAAACCAGATAGAAAACCTCGATTGCCTGAAATAGTTATAAGAAAAAATTAGCAGTGCCACCGCCATTAACACTACCCAGAAAATTGAAACATTTAAAAAGAAGGGAAGTACAACAACACCGCCTAAAATTAATAGGAAGAGAAAACCGGTATACTTTAGAAATTTGCTTATTGTAGAGAAATAATGACTCTTATACTTCCAATACAAATACGCCAGAATGGTATAAAAGAACGGAAGAAACATGTAAACATATCGAAGCTTTGGCCTTCCGGTAAACCAATAAACACCAATGTTGAATATTATAAAAAGAATTGAGAACCGTACCAAAGGATTACTCCATATATGTAACCTGATTTTCTTCACCAGCAATAAAAGTAACAAAGACCATGGAAGTAAAAACTTCAGGATTAAGGCTGGGTATGTAAAAGCCTTACTCCATAATTTTTCAGATCGCTCTCCTACGGCTGACTTTTTAAACGACTCATTTAGAAGATTAATCAATAATCTTTGAGGTGGATTATAAAAGCTAAAAAAGTATAAGTATACACCGGTAACAATCAGGAATATACTTATACCAGCAAGATGCTGCCATCGAAACAAATACTTTATAGAACGATGATAAACACAAACAGCTAGAAGAGTAAACACTTGGAATACAAGAGAAGGAAAGCCTTTCGTTAAAAATCCAATGGCACAAAATAGATAGGAAGCTAGGAAAAAATATAGCCATCGCCTATAGTGGCCAAAATAAAAGAGAGAGATCGCTTGAAGATAAACAACTAAGGCATAAAATATATCGATCTCACCCCCATTTTGTAAGGCATAAAAATATATATCAGCACTGGTCAATGTAAACAGAGAAGATAGCGCAGCAATTGTCTTTGGTAAAAATTTTTTGGCAATGAAATAGTGAGTACCAGCGAATATTAATAGAAACAATAACGAAGGCAATCGCACTACCCATTCAGACTCTGATCCAGTAATGTAAAAGAAACCAGTAAGGATCCAATTAAAAATGGGAGGCTTGTTGAAATAATCCTCACCAAAAATACTGGGCATTATGTAATTACCCGAATGCAACATCTCAATGGACACAAGAGCTCTTCTTGGTTCTTCACCACTAAGCAAAGGATAATTAAGGTTGATGAGAACGGATAGTATATATAGTACAAGAAAGGAAATAAGAAAAATATATACGCCCTTTCTCTTAGCGCTCATTTCGTTGATCATTCGAATGGATAGGCAATAATTAAAATGAAAAAGGCTGATTCAAATGTACAATGAATCAGCCTTTTCTATAAACAGGTTATAATTAGCTTAGCTTTTCAACTTGCATATAGTTAAGTTCTACAGGAGTTGAACGACCAAAAATCTTAACTGTAACTTTCAACTTCTTCTTCTCATCATTTACTTCTTCGATCACACCATTAAAATCATTGAATGGCCCTTCAATAATTTTAATAGTTTCACCTACAATAAATGGCTCACTCATACTTATACCACCACTTTCTGCCATTTCATCCATCTTACCAAGCATTTTATTCACTTCTGCCTTGCGAAGAGCAATAGGATTCTCTTTTCCAAGGAAATGAATAACGTTACTTGTATTCTTAATGGTATCTCTTAAATCATCACTAAGCTTACCATCTACAATCTCAATCATCACGTAGCCAGGATAATAGTTCCTTTCACGCATTACTTTTTTACCACCCTGAACTTTGTATACTTTCTCAACTGGTAAAAAAACTTGCTTTACCACGTCAGACCATCCGCCGCGGCTTATCTCCTTGTCTAAATATTCCTTAACCTTGCGTTCTTTTCCGCTTACCACACGCAGCACATACCATTTGGTATCCTGCTGTTGAGTATCGGCATTTTGGGTAGTTTCTTCCATCGTTTAGAACAATTTGTAAATAAATTTCAAGCCGCCTGCAGCAACGAGATCCATCAACCCAACAATCGCAGTAATAACTAATGTAGCGCCTAAAACAATCATTGTTGATTGCTGTAATTGCTCCCAGTTTGGCCAGGTTACCTTGTCAGTCAACTCTTTAATAGAGTCACGGAAGTAGTTAGTTACTTTATTCATTTTTTAATATGCAATTTAATGATGCAAATTAGCAAATATAAAAATGTGCAAATGCATTCTTAACCGGAAAATGTGTTATAAAAAGCACATTTTCAAATCTTGCACATTTGCACATTGCTCAGCACGGGCAGAGAGATTCGAACTCCCATCAACGGTTTTGGAGACCGCTATTCTGCCATTGAACTATGCCCGTAGAAACAATTAGCTAATTAGCAATTTCGCCAATTAGCTAATTGAATTTATGTAAGGTAATCCTTATTTCAGAATTTCAGTTACCTGACCAGCACCTACTGTACGGCCACCTTCACGAATCGCGAATTTCAAACCTTTTTCCATCGCGATTGGTTGGATCAACTTAACAGTCAGTGATGTATTATCACCAGGCATTACCATTTCAGTACCTGCAGGTAATTCAACCTCACCAGTTACGTCAGTTGTACGGAAGTAGAACTGAGGACGGTATTTTTGGAAGAATGGAGTGTGACGACCACCTTCTTCTTTGCTCAGTACGTAAACTTCACCTTTGAATTCAGTGTGCGGAGTGATAGAACCTGGTTTGCAAATTACCATACCGCGACGGATTTGAGTTTTATCAATACCACGCAACAGCAGACCTGCGTTATCACCAGCTTCACCTTCATCCAACAGTTTGCGGAACATTTCCACACCGGTACAAGTTGAAGTAAGAGGAGCTTCCATCAAACCTACGATTTCAACTGGTTCACCTACTTTAATACGACCTCTTTCAATACGGCCAGTAGCAACAGTACCACGACCAGTGATAGAGAATACGTCCTCAACAGACATCAGGAATGGTAAATCTACTGGACGAGGAGGCAGAGGAATGTAAGTATCTACAGCTTCCATCAGCTCTTCTACAGCTTTAACCCATTTATCTTCACCAGCTAAAGCACCAGTTGCAGAACCTTTGATTATTGGAGTATTGTCACCATCGAAACCATAAGAGCTCAACAATTCACGGATTTCCATTTCAACCAGCTCTAACAATTCAGGATCATCAACCAAGTCAACTTTGTTCATGAAAACTACAATACGAGGTACACCTACCTGACGAGCCAAAAGGATGTGCTCTTTTGTCTGAGGCATAGGACCATCTGTAGCAGCCACAACTAAGATTGCACCGTCCATCTGAGCCGCACCGGTAATCATGTTTTTCACATAGTCAGCGTGACCAGGACAGTCAACGTGAGCATAGTGACGATTAGCAGTTTGATATTCAACGTGTGCAGTATTGATAGTAATACCACGCTCTTTTTCTTCAGGGGCACCATCGATTTCATCATATTTTTTTGCTGTCGCCAAACCTTTCTGAGCCAGAATGGTTGTAATAGCGGCAGTCAAAGTGGTTTTACCGTGGTCTACGTGACCAATGGTACCAACGTTAACGTGAGGTTTATCCCTCTTAAAGGTCTCTTTAGACATCGTTATCGGTTTTTAGTTGTGGAGTTAAATTTATATTCTTCTATAATTCCGTTATGCTTGAAAGTCATTACTTATTTTAGCTTTTTAAACCTTTCAGCAAAGCCTCAATACCTTTCAAAAAAGCTTCGAGCCGTTGATGAGAATTGAACTCACGACCTCTTCCTTACCAAGGAAGTGCTCTACCACTGAGCTACAACGGCTTTTCAAAGTCATTGAATCAGTGGCCAAAAGCCTTCAGTCATTGATTGCTCAATGACTATTGACTAAATAACTAATGACTTCATTTGAGCGGGAGACGAGGCTCGAACTCGCCACCTATAGCTTGGAAGGCTATCGCTCTACCAAATGAGCTACTCCCGCTTATTTAATTAAATGTAAACTCCAAAAACTCCGCAAAGTTCTTGAAATTTTCAACACTTAACATTTAAAGAACTATCCAATTTTATTGAACAAACTTTCTCATTGAAAATTTGCCAATCTTCAAATTATTCCGTGGGCAGGAGTGGATTCGAACCACTGAAGTCGAAAGACAGCGGATTTACAGTCCGCCCCATTTGGCCGCTCTGGAACCTGCCCCAATTTTATCAATTTTTTGCCTCGCGAAGTACGTTGTAATTATTCACAATTACAAATCATAATTCAAAATCAAAAAAATGCTTCTTTAGAGCCACTTGTCGGAATCGAACCAACGACCTACTGATTACAAATCAGTTGCTCTACCAGCTGAGCTAAAGTGGCGCATTCAATAACATTTGAACAAAATGCACGATTAAAGCAACAACAAACACCCTGTTTTCAACTGCTTAATTAGTCGAGTAAAAGTGGCATCTTATTCATTTACAAAGAACTGTGTTCCGTTTTTGGGAAGGCAAAAGTAAAGGAATTTGTATTACCACAAAAAAAATGATGAAAAATATTTTTTACAAAAAAAAAGACCCCCAATCCTGGAGGTCTTTTTCTATTAAGCAAACTGCTTTTCTTTTTTCCGTTTAATCTGATTTACCAACGAGTCAAACGCTTCATCAAAAGAAGCTTCAAACGACTTGCTTGTTGCTTTTACAAAAAAATCGGCTCTTGGAACATGCACTCTGATTTCAGCAATCTTATCTTTGATCGTATGCACTACATTGTCAAGCTTCAGAAACACATCTACCTTAATAATCCGGTCATGAAACGTGTTCAACTTCTCTAATTTGCTTGTGACATAATCGACCAATTTTCGATCTGCATCAAAATGAAGCGTCTGAATGTGTACCGTCATAGAACTCGGTTTTAAACGTGAAACAATAAGTTAAAGAACTGTCATAAATGAATTGAGGTTACTGTTATGAAGTTAAAGGTTAAACACTTCTTTTCCAAGAAAAGGCCTGCTTTTTTATATATTCTGCAAAAAATCAAGCCTTAGGATGAGCTTTGTTATAAACGCTCTTTAACTTCTCAATGGAATTATGAGTATACACCTGTGTTGCAGCCAGACTGCTATGCCCCAACAACTCCTTGACAGCATTGATATCAGCTCCATTATTTGTTAAATGGGTGGCAAAAGTATGTCTCAATACGTGAGGACTACGTTTTTCAATAGTTGTTACCATGCTTAGGTATTTTTTTACTATTGCATACACTCCTCTCCTGTTCAACTCTCCTCCTTTTTCATTCACCAAAAGACATTCGTTTAAACTATTGAATGATGCTTCTTTTTTGAAAGATATATAGGTCAATATCTCATTCATAAGTTCTGGGGCAACAGGAATTACTCTTTCCTTCCCTCCTTTACCTAATACTTTTATGGTCGAATTGGCCTTATTCACATGACCTTCCTTTAAAGTAACCAGTTCCGTCACCCGGAGACCTGTCTGGTAGAAAATAAGCAAAAGCAACCTGTCAGTCCTCCCCTTCCAATCGTCACCAAAATCCACATGCCTGAACAAAGTGTCAATCTCCGACTCGGAAACAAAATTGGGAAGCCGCTTTTCTGACTTGGGGGCTATGATTTTATTCATAGGAGTCTGTGTCAACACGCCTACCTTCATTTGGTATTTAAAAAAGGAACGTAAGGTTGAAATCTTCCGGTTGATGGTTTTTGCAGTCATCCCCTCATCTTTTATTGAAGCCAGCCAGCTACGTATATAAATATGAGAGATCTGGGATTGTTCCACACCACCAAGGCTCGTAACCAGGTAGTCAAAAAAGGAAATCAAGTCCGTTTGATAAGAAAGAATAGTATGCTGAGAATACCGCTTCTCAAACTTGAGAAAGTCCAAAAAAGGCTGGATGATCTGTTCTGTTGATGACATAAAAAAAGATAGCTGCAAAGTAACAAATACTTTGCAGCTATCTTAAATATAGAGATTAGTAAAACTTTTAAAATATCAGCCTTTTCAATGGCTTGGTATGCTAAGCTTTACTTCCGGCAACTACCGGTATATTTTTTAATCCTCCGAGGTATTAAGATTCGATCTTTCCGCTGGCTATTTGTTGCTTGTAAACAGCTTTCAAAACCTCGCCTCTGCGTTTAACAGAAGGTTTTGTAAAGGACTGTCTTTCACGCAACTGCAACAAGATTTTAGCTTTTTCGAATTTCTTTTTATACTTCTTTAAAGCCTTGTCTATGTTTTCGCAGTCTTTTGAATCAATGATTAGCATGCTTATATACCTCCTTTAATTTTTTTAGGATGGCAAAGATAGTATTAAATATCATTTTTTGCCAAAATAAAATTTAAAACTCCGAATTTTACCGCATGTTTACGGGAATAATTGAAGCCGTGGGCCAGGTTCAGGAAATAACCGGTCACGGAACAAACAAAACTTTCTGGATTTCTGCTCCGCTCACCAGCGAATTAAAAGTAGACCAAAGCATAGCTCACAATGGCGTTTGCCTCACTATAGAGGAAATAAAAGCCCCCCTCTACCGGGTAACAGCCGTCAAAGAAACCCTCGATAAAACCAATCTAGGCTCTTGGCTAGTTGGCTCATATATAAACCTCGAACGCAGTTTGCTGCCTTCCAGCCGCCTCGATGGTCATTTTGTACAGGGCCATGTAGACACTACAGGCCTTTGCAAATCCATCAAAGACTGCAACGGGAGCTATGAAATAGAATTCGAATTTCCCGAAGAGCACGCCCCCCTAATCATCGAAAAAGGCTCCATCTGCATAAACGGCATCAGCCTCACTGCCTTCGGCGTTCAAAGAACTACCTTCAAGGTCGCCATCATCCCATTCACCTGGGAACATACGAACCTCCAGTATCTAAAGGAAGGCGATAAAGTGAATTTGGAGTTTGATATGGTAGGGAAGTATATTATACGAAAGCAGGCGCTTAATATTATGTAAACAATGAACCAAAGATCAATTAGGAAGCTAAAGGCGCCTCTGCTGTTATTACTTGTCTGCTTAATTGCGTACCTGCCCCTCAGTTCATTCTTATTTTCTCTTAAGAATGATGCATTTATTTATAATTTTCCTAACAAGTTCTTTTTTTCAGAAGCTCTTAGGCATGGTTACCTGCCCGTATGGAATCCTTACTTAAATTTTGGCTTCCCACTATATGCAGATCCAGGCTTTGCCTGGTGGCATCCTATTACGTGGCTTTTTGGATTAATTGGATATAACGCCTATACATTTACCATTGAAGTATTGCTGTATATCTATATAGCAGGACTGGGAATGTACAGGCTGGGGAGAAACCTTAATTTCCTTAAAAAGACTTCCTTTATAATGGGATGCATGTTTATGTGCTGTGGCTTCTTTATAGGGAACCTTCAACACATTAACTTTCTAACTTGTGCAGCTTTTCTTCCTTGGCTAATCTCCTTTTGGCTTTTATATCAGCAGAAGCCTAATGTTAAAAATCTGCTCGGATTTGGCATATCCACATACCTTTTATGTGCAGGAGGACATCCAGCAATTCCAATTGCTACAGCATTTTATGGATGCATCCTTGTTATTTTACATCCTCTTTTTTCCCATTCTTACAATAAGCTGAAGGAATTTATTATTTTAAACTTTAAACTAATAATTATAAGTTTTCTGTTCCTATCCCCTCTTCTATTTTCATATTTCACATTGTTTCCTTTTTATTCCAGGGCTGGAGCAGTGAATCACCTCGAAAGTACCAATGTTGGTTTCACACTTCCATCCTATATATCATTTGTACTGCCGTTAAGTACTATAAAGAACTCTACTTTCTTTTTAACGGACGTTTCCATGCGAAACGCATATTTTTCATTACTGGGTTTTATTTCTTTCCTAGTGTTTTTAATCAATGATCGGAAAAACATCCTTCAAAAAATATTTTGCATTGCAGGCCTGATAATGTTGATTTTATCCTTTGGAGGCAATGTAAAAGAAAGTATTTATGTTCACCTGCCTTTATTAAAATCGGTAAGGACAAATGGAGAATACAGAGTATTTGCTATTTTCTCATTAATTCTTTGTGGTTCTTTTGAAATCAACCAAATTTATTCAGGAAACGATGCTTACAAAAGTAAATTGAAGTTGCTTCTTAAAGGATTTGCAATCTTTCTTTTGTTGGGAGCCATTATAATTGCAATTTTATTGAACCCAAATTTGAATCTTTCTATAAGCGCAACATCAGGAATTCAACTGATCAAGAATGTAATCGATAATATAACTTTTAAACACACGCTTCTAATATCTCTTTTAGTTGCAAGCTTTCTTTCCGTCGTTTACTTGTGGTCAATTTACCGGAATAATTGGAAGGATATTCTACTATTAGTTTTCTTACTTGACATTTGTTTGAATTCCTGGTTATTATTACCTATTACAGGCGTTGGCAGAACCAGCGTTTTCAAAATGCAACAAATCATCTCAAAAAGTCCAAATGGATTTCCCTCTCCCACCTCCATCAATGGCAAGACTTCCCAGGACATAAATGAAGAAGAAAAAGCATTAATAGGCAACTGGTCATGGTATGATAAGCAAATTGTACATCCCAAAATTGAATATCCATCTCTATTAAATGGAACTGAACGTTTTTATCAAAGCAGTGATACTGCACTAGTAAAAATTAAACCATTTGCCTTCCTATTGAGCAATCTTAATGCAAATATTGGAATAGCTCATTTTACTCCTAATTCATTTTCTCTAAACCTTCATGTACCAAGAACTGACACCTTAATTATCCTGCAAAACCATTTCCCAGGATGGAAGGCATATATAAATGATAAAAGAGTACCAATATTTCCCTATTGTGAAACCTTTATGGCTATTGCCGTAAATGAAAATTCCCAAAAAGTAACGTTAAGCTTTACACCTGCCCATTAGTGAATTTTCAACCCACAATTAATTATCTTCGAAGAGTCTTGATTGAATCAAATTCAATTTACTCAATCTGTACTTTATTGAATTGATCAATACCCCCAAACCATATATTACACTTTGTTTAAAATTAATGCTTGAAGCATCCTCGAAATACTTGGTAGGACATGTAATCTCAGCAACATAATATCCCTTATATAATATTTGGCAAAGCAATTCATTATCAAAAATGAAACCATTGGAATTCTTATTATAGGTTATACTCTTTAAAACTTGAGCGGAAAAAGCTCTATACCCAGTATGATATTCAGATAATTTTTGACCAATCAGCAAGTTCTGTAAAAAAGTAAGCAGCCTATTAAAAAAATACTTATATAAAGGCATTCCACCGCGAAGAGCTCCATTGCCTAAAATTCTTGAACCGAGTACAACTTGATAAACTTCATTTGAAATCAAATATGCCATGGAATGAATTAACTTAGGAGTGTATTGATAATCAGGATGCAACATGATTATTATATCACCATTCATTTCTAATGCTTTATTATAGCAACTCTTCTGATTGGCACCATATCCAGAGTTATTATCGTGCAATACAATTACAGAAATGCCAAGCTTATTGGCAACAGCAATAGTGTCATCATTGCTTTTATCATCAACCAATACAACTTGATCAACAATGTCGAACGGAATTTCAGAATAAGTCCTCTCTAGGGTTTTACCGGCATTGTATGCAGGTAAAACAACAACAAGTTTTTTCCCTCTTATCATTAGTATATTTTACTCGCCGCTTGATAATCTTACATTTGTAGCAAATAAAGATTGTATTGTTTATCCTTGTTTAGTAGTCTTTTGAAGATAACATGCCTTTGTTGCAAATACATTTCTAAAGCGCCCTTGTTATTTGTCAAAACAAGACATGCTTGTTCAAATTTCATACGATCTGTGAACATTTCAAAAGGAACGTCATAATAATTTAAGTAGTAGTCAATCCCTGTCTGGCCAAAATCATCCCAAACAAAAAGCTTAATATTATTCTTCAAAATTATTTTTCTCGCTAATAAAGTCACCTCTTCTGCATTAAAATTTACAAGGTAATAATGGTTTCTTAGATCATGTTGATGTAATGAGAATTCATTATTGCGCTTAGAATTATTCAAAAGAATTGCAAATGAAAAAATTAAACTAAAAATATTACCAGCAATTAGATAATTAAGATACTTTTTAAATCTATAATTCCACAATATTGACTTCTCTATTGTTGAAGTTACTATAATTACAAAAAATGGAAACAAGGAAAGAAAAGTCCTTTGAATTATTATAGAACCATGTATGAAAAAAAGTAAAAATGGCATTGAGAAGCAGAAAAAAGGAAAGTAGATATTAGAATAGGATTTAAATTTTAAAAACTTGCAAAACTGGACTACCCATAAAATCAAAAACAAGTATAAATAGTACCGGATATCGGAGAAATGGAAATAAATAGCAAAAGCCTGGATTAGATTTTTAAAACTAAATAAATGAAATGAAGAAAGTAATGGATTTTCCGGCTGCAACTGAAGAAGCCATTTATAATACAATAAAACACCAAGAGTAATTAACCCCAGACCAGTCCCAATTAGGAAAATACCTTTCGAACTAATTTCCTTTTTTAAGAAAGTGTATGAAGTAAATGGGAAAAGACAAAGTGTAAAGCAGAAAATTAAATAAGATACATTTATGTAAATATTAGTTGGCAAACAAAGCAAACTTAACCCTGATAGTAGAATAAAATATGCGACCTTCTTAAATGTTGGTTTATTTTTTAAGAGATCTAAAAAGACAAAATATTGAAGTAAGGTCAAAAGTATACTTAAAGAATAGCCACGCAATTGAACACCGAAATCAATAATGACAATTGAAGTGCACCAAATTGAAACTCCTACTTCTGCAAAATGTCTCCCATAGTGATTTCTTGCGCCAAAGTAAAAAATTACAACGCCTAAAATAGAATAAAGGAAAGGAATTAATCTAAGGAGATAGGGTGCCTCAAGGGCGCTCTTAATATCATTTATTCCAAATATTCTTGCAAACCACTGAACAGAAACATTGAAAAGGACATGATTGTTAGTACTATGGTAATCAAATAATGTTGTTTTAAATGGAACAAAATCAAAATGTACCAATGTATAAACTTCATCTTGCCAGAAATCATTACAAAGAAAAAAGATTAAACCACTACAGAATATAAAAAAAGTAAATATTAGTAAAAGTTGGGTTCCATTTAACTTCTTCTTTAGTTTATTCATTTGATCTCGGCCCCTAATTTTCAAATACTAACCCAATAATATTCACCCTTGCTATCTTAAAATATTTGATACAGCAATAATTTATTATTACAATTTGAAGTATTAATATAATTATTTTTTCTATTTTATCTCATTAGGTACATTTTACCATAACCTTTATTGAAATATTTGTCTGTTTGATCATCTTCAGCTTTATACTTATCAAGCGACTTACCATTCAAACTAGTTACAACTCGATATAGATATACCCCATTTGCAAGCTTTTGTCCATATTGATCTGTACCATCCCATTTAAATTCAGTTATATTTCTGCCAATATGTAAATAGCCCAATTCCTGTTTAGTTATTTCTCTAACCACTTTACCGGTAATAGTAAGAATTTGAATTTTCATATTCTGAGGCACTTCGCTACCCGTTAAGGTAAACACAAATGCTGTTGACGTCGTAAAAGGATTGGGATAATTAAACATATTGGATATCATAGGTTTATTAATCACCTTGAACGCTATTCTATATTCTGTATTTCCTGCCTTATTACCACTTTTATCCTCTCCATAAACAATCAACTCATAGTCACCATCCTCAGTAAAATAGGGATTGAATTCAATTGTTGCAGTATTATCTGTCCCCACAACTGCCGGCACAAAGCGTAAAGTATCACTATCTTGTGAGAATGTCCGAATGGTATTATCCGGATATCTCACCTTCACTGTCAATAAGGAAGAGTCATTCAACAAAAGCTTACTTGATTCGTCCTTCATTTTGATGACAATGTTCGGCTTTGATGCGACTATATCGCCATTCAAAATATGAATATTATCAAATGTAACATCTAAAATGGGACTTGCTAAATCCTGATTTACATAAAAATCTTTATAGATAAAATTATTAAAATGGAATTGCTCTGGCTGGTCATTATCTGGATTTACTTCTACATATAAAGTATTTCTGCCTGTAAATTGCTTGGAATCTGCAATTGAAGAAACATGTAGCGTGTCATTTTCGCCTAATGGCCTCTGTTTTACAACCGGAAGAACATGCCTTACATTATTTGCATCAATAATTACCAAATTCAACTTTATGCTATCAAATGAAGTTTTACTTACATTCTTAAATGCCACTTTGAAATTGATTTCCTCACCAGCTTCTAACGAATCCTTCATACTAAAGTAAATATTGGGCGCAATGGCTCCTTCTGGTATCGGATCATAAGTAAGTCTCCAATATTTCAACTGATGCGGTAAATAATCAGTCGTATCCATTGTAGTCATGTATAGCTGCAGATAAGGATATTTCGAGGCACTTATGGATGAAATATCTGTTACTTTATTATCAACTTCAATAGAATTGAATAAAGTGTCTTTGCTATTATCGGTTCTGATACCAATAATTTTTGAGAAAGTAATAGTCTTTTGATTTTCAATAGCACCTTCCCACATAAACGTCCTCCATGATTTTGCTGGACCAAATACAGGCGACTCCACAACCCCATTATTTCCTCTAGAAAAAACTGTGGATGTTATTTTAACATTATCATAGATTCCCTGTGTATATGCATATTTAGGCTTAAAGGAATTATTGTTTTTCTGATAGATTAATATCCATGCTCTTGGGCGATCAATAGAATCTATATTGGCAAAGCCTGCTTGTAACAATTTATGATAAAGTGAATTACCACTACCAAATAAAGCAGTATCTGAGCGCCAGTTTGATGAATAAGAAGCAGTGGTATTATAATCAATACTTCTTACCACAACATAAGATCCATTGGGAATCGTATCCATAAAATTCATGATTAATTTACGGCTGGCAGAAGTCAAATAAGAAAATTCAAAATTGTAATTCCTAGTTGGTTTGCAATTCGCTGAGCCACTGCCGTACAAATATAAATTTGCACCATTGTCATCTACATTCTTCCAAGGTTTAAGTGTTTTAGCATCAAACACGTTAAAGATTAATGACCTACCGACACATGCACTTCGCATGGCATACTCAGTATTTAAGTTTACTGCAAAATCAGCATCGGTACTACCACCAGTTGGAAAAATTGTATTGGTTGCATATAAATCATTAGGAATTAATCCAAACTCCCATTTTCTTGAAGCGGAATCTAAATACATTTTTTTTGATTCAGACTTTAAATGCTGATAATAATGCGACTGATTAAATCCTGATTCACTATCCTTTAGATAAATAAAAGAAGCATTACTCCAATGATACTCGCCTGAAGCAGGCACAATTGCTACTCTCCAATAATAAACTGTATTATTTCTTAGCGTTACTCCAGGTTGATACTCTAGCATTCCGCCTCTTGATTCTATTGTTTTAGTTACCTTTAAAGGCGAATTGAATAACTCCGTTGTATCCATTTCAACTTTATAATTCTTTAATAAACTAAATGGATCAGCTGTAGATGCCGATAGTTTCACATTTGGATCATTGACAATGGCGTAATTGTAAGGATAGATTGGACGAGCCTCGTCCTGGTAAATAAATACTTCCTTCGTAGTAGTATTATTATTTTCAAACAGTTCATCAACTGCATTATCTGCATCAATGGTAATTGTCAGTTTATTTAACCCCTTATCTCTTTGTGGATCAATTGGCAAATTCAAAATAATGGAATCAGATAATAGTAAACCATTTAAAGTATCTCGATAAACTACCTGAGAAGTTTGATCAGGATATTCACGTTTTATCTCAACTGCAATATCTCTGTTTACAGCGGCTCCAATATTTAAGAACTTAGCTTTTACTTTAAATGATGGTTCTGAAATAGATACAAAAGTGGGAGATACAGTAACCAATTGATCATTGACAAAATAATCTGGCTTCGGATGGGTATTTAATTTAATAGATGGGTCTCCATGATAAGCCATTTGCTCCATATTGCACCGAAAGTAAAAATCTTCCGGGGCCATGCTATGTATCTTGTCAGCAGCAATATTTAAAACATCACCTATTGATTTCCCATAATCTGTTCTACTAATTGTATTGTAAACGTTCTGACTCCACGTATCTAAAATCCTTACAACACCATAATGGGTACTGGCAATAAACCCGATAGTACCTTTACTTGGTGTTAAGACATAGCTCTCAGATAGTGTCTGTTTTACAGAATAACGAGATGTATTAAAATCATAAATATTACCAACATTACAACCCATAGCAATAAATAAGGGATACTTTCCTTTGTTATTATAACTTTCAGGATTGTCGAGATTGAAGGATAAAGTACTTGCTCCAGAATGCCCAAAATAGGTAATCAAGCTCATTCCTTCAGTAAAAAGGTTATTCAGAACGACACTGTTAATTTGCTCAACATTATTACCAGTTTGCTTTGTTAATGTTGTCACCTTCGCACCGTATAGTGTATCACTAATAATTGAATTTAATGACGACATACTACTTTCTAAGGTTGCTTGTAACACTGGCTCACTTACACCTATAATGTGTAACACATTTTTCATCCATAGTTTATCCTTTGCCTCTGGCGAAACCAGTGCTTGTGCTTGAGCAGCATCAAATTCTTTCGCTTTATCTAAGTAGTCTATTACTTCTTGTGCATTAATGGCTGATATACGGCCTATTGAAACCCTACCCACAGAACTACCCGGATCTGCAGTCAGTAACACATCTGAAGCAGGCGAACCAAAAGTGGGAACAAGGTTGAGTAGGTTAATGTTTACATTACTCTCATTATAACGTTGTGCTGTATAATCTACGCCTTTCCCAAGCAGCAAAACATGCTTTGGTGCTGTTGTAAAATGTTGCCTTGCAAATAAGATGAAATTCCTGAGGCCAACAGGATGCTTTTTGATACCAAAGGCAAACTGGTCCGTTAGTTCATCAACCAAGCAAACTTTAGCATTATATCCGCCACCCGCTGCCGAACTGCGGTACGCCCTATATTCTTCAACCGGATTTGAACCATTAGTACCATTAAATAAAAGCGGATTCGATATTAGAAGAAAATCGCCTTGATTGGCAACATCAGCATAATTAATAAAATTTCGCTGTTGTAAGGCGGTTACACTGTTTATGTTTGTGCTTTCCTCATTTATTAAAACATAACGAGCTTCCAAAGATGGCTGAATCACAAACTTTACCAATGGCTTAGCCGATATATCGCCAACATACCTCTTTCCATTGGTAAGGTCATATAATACAGGAGCTACTGTACCGAAAGCAAAGTTGGAAATTTCCAGGTACCTTTTGTTTGAACTTGATGGTAATATAAATTCATAGTTTTTAGATGCACCAAAGTTGAACAAACGAGGATATGTCAGCTCGTATTTATGGATTACCATGTTTCCTGCTGAATTGGTTACCCTAACAGTAGCAGTTCCTGAAGATAATTTAGACAAGGGAAATGCCACAGAATCTGTCGTATACTCAAAATAGTTGAAAGCCTTATTGAGGATCGTATCCGAATTAATTAGAACAGAATATGTTCTAATATCTATCGAATTTCCTGAAACCGAAATCTTAAACTTTGGACTTGGACCAGAAGGATAAACAAATAAATTATTGTATGAGGTCGTATGATTCCCCCCTCCTCCAATATCACCAGATGTCCATCCCTCACCTTGGTCATAAGATGATGAATATAAATAAGCACCAGGATAATAGGCTAATCCACCATTAATCTTATTTCCGGTATAATTACCAATCGTATACATGAAATACGGCTCTGGTGCAAGTGTATTACCAGCGGTTTCATTAACTATTGTTGCTAACCTTGTATTTCCACCGGAAGGGTTAACAGTCAAGAAGTAATAGGCTGTATCACTAATTAAACTGTAATAATCATTCAACTGGTATTCAGGCTTGCGGTAAAGCCCTTTGTCAGCTTTACCATTATTTTTTTCACCCCAAAATTCTATATAATCACTGCTCCCTAATGTTCCTGAAGGTGTAGAAGTATAAATCGGTATTTCCGCCCCATCTCTCCACAATTGAAAATGTTCTGCAGGCACATTACCTAAACCAGCACTTGCTAATACAGATTGAGGTATGCGATAAACCCCGGAATTACGTAGTTTAAACTTATAATAAGTCTTACTATAATCAATCCATTCGTTATTGTACACTTGTCCCTTAGCTACAAAGCTGCAAGCGAGCAATAAACAAAACAGAACTTTTTTCATGCATAAACATTTTTGGGATACAGATATTTTAAACTTCTATTAATCGTCTCCTCTGCTTAGATCAAATTGAAGCGAAAATATATGGGTGAATAAAGGATTGGATTGGTTAGCCAGGTTTGAAAAAGCATAATCTATTTGCACATTTTTTATCCTAAATCCGGCTCCTAAGGATGGCTGATATATCCATACTTTCTTCTGATTTGTCAAATCACCATCTTTCAACGCTTTCTGAAAATTATTGATCCCACCTCTTAGATAAAAAACATCATTAACATTAAATTCCAATCCCAATTTAGGATCAATACTTACAGTGTTGGCACTTACCAAAGTATTGCGTTTACCATCAAAAGTCAAGTCGCAGTTTGCCTCTGCCAACAGGCTTGCTTTTTCACTAAACTCAAAGTTCCGGGCAATTCCTAAAATCAGACGAGGAGCAGTTAATTCTGTAGACCTTATTGGAATATCATTATTAGTGAGGTAAAAAACTTCCTTCTCCCTTTCTCTGAATGTAAAGTTCCAGGTATTGAAAGTTGTGGTGATATCCCTGCCCGCTATGGCAAATTTCCAACCACCCTTTAAGTACTGTAGTCCTGCATCTAGTCCAAAACCTACAGCCTTGGCAAAACTGCCAACGCTCCGGTGTATTACTTTTGCATTCACACCAAAATGAACATCCCGGTCCTCATCATAATTTATTTTTTGAGCCAAGGATACAATAAATGCATAATCTGCAGAACTGAATGAAGTAATATTATTATAATTAATAGAACCATCGGGCTCAACCAGGTAAAGTGTATTAGGAATATCATCAACAGCAAAACGCAAAACCGTTAAGCCAAGCGTCCGCCGGTTTTCAGCCAAGGGTAACGCAATACTTCCATAATCATACTTACCTATTTGTCCGAAGTATTCTGCGTGCATTAAGTTAACATTAGGATGATCCTTAACGTTAGCCAAGCCTGCAGGATTCCAGTAACCTGCCGTTCCGTCTTTAACTGATGCTACCTGGGAGCTCCCCATGCCCAGCCCTCGCGCTCCAGCGCCTATATTTAAAAATTCATTGGAATACTTGCGCCACTGACCAAATGATGCAATACCAGCAAAGCAGAAGAAAATGGTGAGAAAAAAAGCGGTATTCTTCATTAGACAGTTTTCAGATAAGCAATTAAGGTTTCGTTTTACTTGAGTTGAATCAAGCAAAAATAATTTTTATTAAAGACAGATGCAATAGCAAAACATATTAAAATTAAATTGCAATATAATACAAAATCAGTTGCTTTGAAGGGCAAAAAACGCATAAGTTTACTTGATATTGCACTTTCTCTAAGCAATCCCCTTTTATCACAATTTCCAATAAGTATAAACACTTGACCTACGAAGTTTAATGTCAATGAATAACAATAACTTTAAATTACAAGTTCCTCAATCATTGAAACAAAATACCATATATTCTTTAAAGGGGTTATTTCTCTCGCTAAAATCACTTTATTAAAAGTTCATCCTTCGTTGCTACTTCCACCCTATGCCCTTCGTAATCCATACTAAAGCCTAGGATAAAGCAAACTCACTCCTACTTAAATGTTATATATAAATTGTTTCCACACTGTTTCCCCTTTTACTGAACTACCTACCTCTGAGATTTGATCATTGATCATTTTATTACGCCCTTATCAAAAATTACAAAACTCAAGCTCCTCACCCTATAGGCTTTAATAATTAAACTTAAGCCTTTAAACCCCGATATCCACATAATCGTACTTACTTTTGCTGCTCAAAATTGACAATACATATGAATCTTATAGAAGAACTAAGCTGGAGGGGAATGATCCAGGACATTATGCCGGGAACAGAAGATCAACTCCAAAAAGAGATGACTTCCGGCTACATTGGCTTCGACCCTACAGCAGATTCACTGCATATTGGTAGCCTTGTACCTATATTGCTATTGGTGCACCTGCAAAGGGCTGGCCACAAGCCTTATGCTTTGGTAGGAGGCGCTACTGGCATGGTTGGAGACCCGAGTGGAAGAAGCCTGGAGCGCAATCTTTTGAGCGAAGATGTTCTTCAGAAAAACCTGGAAGGAATTAAAAGTCAGCTGCAAAAGTATCTTGACTTTGACTCTTCTAAACCAACTGCCGCAGAACTGGTTAATAATTATGATTGGTTTAAAAACATAAATTTCCTTGACTTTATTCGTGATGCAGGTAAGCATATTACCGTGAATTACATGCTGAATAAGGACAGCGTACGCAAGCGAATAGAAAGCGAATCAGGCATATCATTTACCGAATTTACCTATCAATTAATTCAAGGTTATGACTTCTACTGGCTATATCAAAATAAGAATTGTAAACTGCAAATGGGCGGCAGCGATCAGTGGGGTAACATTACAACTGGTACAGAGCTTATTCGCAGAAAGGTCGGTGGTGAAGCCTTTGCTTTCACCTGCCCACTGATTACAAAAGCCGATGGAGGCAAATTTGGTAAAACTGAGCAAGGAAACATCTGGCTTGATCCTGAAAAGACAACTCCTTACCAATTTTACCAATTCTGGTTAAATGCTGCTGATGCCGATGCTGAAAAATGGATCAAGATCTTTACTTTACTTGACCGACCTCAAATTGAAGAATTGATAGAAAAGCAAAAGGAAGATGCGAGTAAAAGAGTTATACAGAAAGCCTTGGCAAAAGAAGCCACCATTTTTATTCACGGGGAAGAAGAATATAAAAAGGCTATAGAAACTACAGAGAAGTTATTCAGTCAGCAAAATGCTCCAGCAGAATCTCTGAGCATTGAAGATTTGGAAAGTATACAGGGTATTGAAAAAGTAGATATTTCAAAAGAGTCATTATCGCAAGGAATTGATATTGTGAACTTCCTGGCCGAAACAAAGATATTTCCCAGCAAAGGTGAAGCTCGTAAAATGATTCAGAATGGTGGTGTAAGTATCAACAGGAATAAGGTCCAAAGCCTTGACTTTACAATAGAAGCCTCACTTCTACTTCATCAACAGTATCTTCTGATACAAAAAGGAAAGAAGAATTACTACCTGGTTAAAGTAGTCTGATAAAAGTTTTTAGCATTTTTTCGAAGGCCCGGATGATTAGACAAACTTAAGTCGCATCATGCGGGCCTCTTATTTAGAATTAACTATCGTGTATATAATATTGAAAAAATTAGCCAACATAAATTGCTTTTCCATGAAGTAAAATAACGGCTGAAAGTGCCAGGATAAAAAAAATAAGGTGACTATTCTGTCACACATTTCAGTGCTATTAACAAATAGCTTATTCTATTAAAAATGGAAAAAGTTGAAGATATTTCTGAAATAAATTTGGCTGGATTTACCTGAACTTTTATTTTTGCACTCCATTTAGCGATTGAGCTATGGTGTAACGGTAGCACTACAGATTTTGGTTCTGTCTGTCTAGGTTCGAATCCTAGTAGCTCAACAACCGGTTAGAAGTTTTCTAACCGGTTTTTTATTATAATTAACGCTCCTTAAACAAGTATTTATACTTTAGCTTATTACCTATATCTTCTTTTCTGGCCATATTCCTATGTTAGCTTAATACTGAAATAACTGGTTGGGACGCAATGAAGAAGCAGGCTATTCATATCGCATCAATCAAATTATATAAATACTCTCCTTGATTGTACCAAAACTTTGATAAGAAGCTTTCTCCAACTTCTTGTGCTTTTGTTTCTATAAAGTTGACTAATTTTTCTTGTTTATTCTTTCGAAGAAGTGAATTGAAAATAGGTAAGGTATTATACCATAATATCATGCGCAGTCATTAATGGTCGAAGCCCTAAAAGGACAGTGCGAGAAGCGTGTGGCACATCATATTTGATGATGGTTTTGTTCCCACCAAAACCATTAAAACGCTCATATGAAGTCTGATTTCTCCGACTTCATAAATAAATACTGAGTAAATATCCTCTGAAAAGTTTTTTTTAATATTGACAGCTTTTAGGAGTGATCCCTTTGTCATAGATATAGACACCTAACTCATAACGCAAATAATGATTTCATCGAGTTTTGAAACTAACATCATACATACTGTGTGAGGTTGGATGAGGAATGAAAACAGGAATGCCAACCTTGGTGGGCATTGGGGGTAAATAAAAAGGCCGCATTGCTGCGGCCTTGAATTTTATAAAGAAACAAATTATTGTTGTTGATCTTTATTTTTTTCTTCCTGCTGTAATCTTTCTTTGATTTGAGCCAGAGCACCCAGGTCTCCCAAGGTTGGCTTTTCAACTTTGCCTTGCAGGTTCTTAACTGCTTTTTTGGTTTTGTCAGCTTCAGCTCTTGCTTCCTTGCGGGCAGCGTCTTTTTCCTGAGCTTGAGCTTGTTCCCAAATGCGAGCATGAGAAACCACAATGCGTTTTTCGTTGCGATCAAATTCAATAACCATGAATTCTGCAGTTTCATCTGCACCCACGCTCTTACCATCTTCTTTAGTCAGGTGGCGGTTAGGCGCAAAACCTTCCAGACCATAAGGTAACTGTACGATAGCACCTTTGTCGTCTTTGCGGGAAACTGTTCCTTCGTGGATAGAACCTACAGCGAAAGTATCCTGCAGGCTGGTCCAAGGATCTTCTTCCAATTGTTTGTGACCCAGTTGCAGTTTGCGGTTTTCTTTGTCTATGCCAAGAATAATTACCTCGATGTTCTCACCAACTTTAGTGTACTCAGTTGGGTGGTTGAAACGTTTCAGCCAGCTCAGGTCAGAGATGTGAATCATACCGCCAATACCAGCAGTCAATTCAACAAACACACCATAAGGAGTGATGTTTTTCACCACACCTGAATGACGGCTGCCTTCTGGGAATTTAGTTTCAATATCACTCCAAGGATCTTCAGAAAGCTGTTTGATTGAAAGGCTCATCTTGCGGCTGTCTTTATCCAGAGTCACCACTTTAGCTTCATGCTCGTCGCCAAGTTTGAAGAATTCTTTAGCGTTGATTGGTGTGTTAGCCCAAGTAATTTCAGATACGTGTACCAGGCCTTCTACACCAGGCATGATTTCAAGGAATGCACCGTAGTCTTCAATATTCACTACTTTACCTTTAACGATAGCACCTTCCTGAATGGTATCAGGCAGCACATCCCAAGGATGAGGAGTTAATTGTTTCAGACCCAGAGAGATGCGTTTTTTCTCGTCGTCGAAATCCAGAACTACTACATTCAGTTTCTGATCGAGTTTCAACACTTCGCTTGGGTGGTTGATACGGCCCCATGAAATATCGGTGATGTACAACAAACCATCTAAGCCGCCAAGGTCCATGAACGCACCGAAGTCGGTGATGTTCTTAACAGTACCTTCCAGTACCTGGCCTTTTTCAAGCTTGCCAATGATTTGAGCACGTTGAGCTTCGATATCGCTTTCGATAAGAGCTTTGTGAGATACAACGGCATTCTTGATGGCTTCGTTGATTTTAACCACTTTGAATTCCATTGTTTTGTTCACGAACTGATCGTAATCTGTAACAGGCTTAACGTCGATCTGAGAACCTGGCAAGAAGGTTTCCATACCAAATACGTCTACGATCAAGCCACCTTTAGTTTTGCTGGTAACAGTACCGGTAACGATTTCGCCAGTTTTGTGAATTTCAACGATACGTTCCCAAGCACGAGTGATGCGGGCTTGTTTACGGCTGAGGTTCAGATGACCATCTCTGTCTTCTTTTTCTACAACCATAACTTCCACTTCATCACCTACTTTCAGGTTCTGCAGGTCGCGGAATTCGTTCAGAGAAACCAGACCGTCGCTTTTGAAACCAATGTTCAGAACAACGTCAGTTTTTGTGATACCAACAACCAGACCTTTAATCAGTTCACCGTCGTTGATTTGTACGAAAGTATTATCATATACTTTGTCGTACTTTTCTTTTTCGTCTTTGCTGTAAGAGGCAACATTGCGTTTGTCAATGCTCCAGTCGAAATCATCATGAGCTGTTTCTACTACAGGCTCCTGTGCAACTTTTTGTTCAGCAACAGGTTGTGCTGCAGCAGCTTCAGCCTGAACAGGTTCATTTGTTGTCGCTGTAGATGCAGCAGCAGCTTCTTGAGCTACCGGAGCATTCTCCTGTCCTTCAGCGTTTGGGTTAATAATATTATTTTGATCCATAAAAAACCCGGTGGTTTTATCCGGGGCGGCAAAGATAGCCAATTGTTTGAAGTTTGGGGATTAGAGTTTGCAGATTTTTGTTATAATTGAGGCAGTTAGATAGTGTAAAGTTTAAGGTTTCAAGAATTGGTTAAGAGTTTGAAGCTAGGGGGTACATAAGGGAGTTGATACGCCTTAGGTACGGAGTAGATAGGGAGTATACAGGGAGCATGTAGTTAGCATGTACTTAGCATGTTTACTATAACTCTACTATAACTTTACTATAAGTTTACTGTAAGTTTTCTATAACATTACTATAAGGGGTGGCCTATAAGTTTATTGGGATACTGACCGATTGTTAGAAATAAAAAGGCTGATGGTGTTGACATCAGCCAATGGAAATGTGATGAGTTTATATTTAGTTTGAAATATCAATAGCCTGTTGCTCCGTCGCGAACACGGATTTTTTTCTTGCCGGCATTTTTCTTTTCATAATCGAGGACTGCCTGAGGCTTGGGCAGTTTTTTCTTATTATCTAATTCTTCATCTCCGTCAGTTGTTGCAGCTTTTGTCTTAGTATTAGAATTGGTATTGCTGGGGTTATCTGTTACTGCGATAGGTGCAAGGTTATCGTCATCACCTTTGGTTTTTAGTTTATCGAAAACCCAATCTTCTTTTTTGTCCACTTTGCCACTAAACTGATCATAGTATTTCCAGGTACCATGCTTCAAAGTAGTTCCTTCCAACTTCACGACTCTTTTTTCAACCACTTTTGTAGGGTCGTTTACATCATATACGTCAACCGTATCATAAGGGTTCTCTGGATTTACAGCCTTCCAGCTTTCTTCGCGTATGGGATTGCCCATCTGATTCAGGTAAAGACACTTTCCATTTTTTTGTCCCCAGCGGTAATTTTCAACTGCCATCAGGTCGCCTTCCAGAGAAAAAAGCCGCCATGTGCCTTCCTTCTTACTATTTTCGAAAACGCCTTCTTCCTCATAACCACGTTCTCCCCTCACATCATCAACATGTACCACCCAACGGCCCTGCTTCAAACCTTTCATATCCACACAGTTCAAGGTATCGCCTTTTACACCAATGATGTATTCTTTGCATTGGGAGAAAGCATTGAAGCTTATTAACAATAATATCAAAGTGAGTATTCGCATAACGGCACGATTATAAGTAAATAACGTCAAAAACATTGAATTTATGTTTTCAAAATTATTTTAAAGTGTTGTTTATTTAGCCAGTGTCCTTCCTTGTTACAATTTTACCAAATGAGATCGAAATAAAGGAATGTTGAGGAATTATTTTATATAGACAGAAAAGGAATGTTTTTATTTAATCAAATTACAGGATATTGAGGATTGAAAGGGTGGAAAAGGTGGAAAGATGACTGGAGAAAGGTGTCAATTCTTAAAAAATAAGTAAAAGGAAGCCCAGGCCATAACAGATATTTTTGTAAGGAATGAAAAAACAATCAAAGGAAGTCAGGTTATTTTTTTTCAGCCAGCAGTTTGAAGACGGCATCAGAATTACTCTTGCTGTTTTACTGCCGGCTTTGATAGGATCTTTTCTTAACGAATTTGGATTAGGGCTCACATTTTCGTTAGGGGCACTGTGTACTAGTCTTGTGGATGCCCCTGGCCCTATCATTCACCGCAAGAACAGTATGTTTTTCTGCCTGATGGCAGTTTTCCTTGTTACTATTGCGACAGGCTTTGCCCGCCAGAGCAATTTCATCATGGGAATTGAGGTGTTTTTGTTCAGCTTCTTTTTTTCCATGTTTAATGTTTATGGTCAAAGAGCAGCCCTTGTTGGCAGTGCGGCCCTGCTTTCGATGGCGCTGACCATGGATAAACCGGTTGACCCGTGGCAAGTGGTACCACAAAGCTTTATTATTTTTTGCGGTGGTATTTGGTATATGACCATCAGCCTGCTTTCTTACAGAGTGCGTCCATACAGGGCTGCCCAGAGAGCATTGGGTGAATGTATCAGGGAACTAGGCATTTTTTTGAGTATCAAAGCAAAATTTTATGATGCGGATACTGACCTGGACGAAAACTACAGGCAACTTGTTGCGCAACAAATCGTGGTGAACGAAAAACAGGATGCAGTACGGGAGCTCATGTTTAAAACAAGGCAAATTGTAAAGGATACAACTCCTGAAGGCAGGAGGCTTGTGCTTGCTTTTACAGATACCGTTGACTTGTTTGAAGATATGACAGCCGCTTACTATGACTACAGCATGCTTCGGGCTCGCTATGGACAAAGCAGCATTTTAAAAGATATTCATGCGCTTGCTATGGAGTTGGCAAATGAACTGGACAATATAGGCGCAGCCATCTTTTCCAATGATTCTTACCGCATCAAATTGAAAGCAGATGAAACACTTTTGCAACTAAAGAAAAAGATTGATGAGCAAGCTGCAAATGAGTTAGATAAAAGTAACCTGATCTTAAAAAAGATGCTGGTGAACATTCGTAAGATGATGCAGCGGATAAATGATATTGCCATCTATTTTGAAAGTTCTGAGAAAAAATTCAACAAAGAAACCAAAACGGATTATGCCCAATTTGTAGGGCATCAAAGCCTGGATGCTAAAATTTTCCTGAATAACCTCAATTTTGAATCAGCCGTATTTAAACACTCCTTCCGTGTGGGAGTAGCCTGTATTATAGGCTTTGTGATTGCCAAGTCGTTTGCTTATAGCCAACACAGCTATTGGATACTGATGACAATTGCCTTCATGTTGAAGCCGGCATTTAGTCTGACCAAACAGCGGAACTATGAGCGTATCATCGGGACGCTCATAGGCGGAGTTATTGGTGCAACAATTTTGCACTTCATTGATAATAAGGATATACTGTTTGCCCTAATGGTCTTGCTTATGATCGCTACTTACAGTTTTCAACGAGTAAAATACTTTGTGTCGGTTATTTGCATGACTCCATTTATTCTAATTCTTTTTGCTTTTTTAGGAGTTGGGTTTGTAGAATTGATCAAGGAAAGAGTATTTGATACGGTGATTGGCTGTGTTATTGCTTTTCTTAGCGGATATCTACTGTTTCCTATCTGGGAATCGGCCCAACTTCATACCTACTTAAAAAACATGCTGCAGGCCAATTACAAATACCTGTACAAAGTGGCTGAAGGTTTAGCAGGTAAGGTGGTGAACGTAACAGATTACAAGCTTGCACGTAAAGAAGTATATGTAAATTCCGCGAATTTGTCTGCGGCATTCCAGCGCATGCTTTCAGAACCTAAGAGTACACAAAAGAATAAGACAGAAATACACCAGTTCGTGGTATTGAATCACATCCTGTTTTCTAATATTGCGACGCTTGCATCTACAGTGCTCCATCAAAAAGGGAAAGTGTACCCAGAAGATGTGATACGTTCTGTTCGTAAGGTACTTGGAATTTTATGCGACACTTTAAATAAGCTGGAACACAACTTTACTTCCGGAGCGGAACAAATACTGATTGAATATAAACATGAAGGACAGTTGGTGCAAAGTGCTGATGATGTGTTGTTGAAAGAACAACTGGATTTTGTGTACAGGTTGAGTAAGGATATTGGGAAAGTGACGGAGGCGATAGTGAACTAATCTAAATCCAGATTCCAAGTAGTGGAATCTGGATTTAGATTAATTATTTGCTTAACAGATAGTGAACGGCGAGTTCGTATCCTTTAAGTCCGAGGCCGATGATGCTTCCTGCGGCTTTTGCTGATACGTGGGAAAGCTTGCGAAATTCTTCTCTTGCATGGACGTTGGAAATGTGTACTTCTACAACGGGCGTTTTGATGGCAGCAATAGCATCGCCAATGGCAACTGATGTATGCGTATAACCTCCGGGGTTCATAATGATACCATCATAGTCGAAACCTACGCGCTGTAATTCATTAATGAGTTCTCCTTCTACATTGCTTTGATAATAGTGAAAGGAGATATCAGGGAATTTTGCCTGCAGCGATTTGAAAAAGTCTTCAAACGACTGGCTGCCATAAATGCCAGGTTCTCTTTTACCTAATAAATTCAGGTTAGGGCCATTGATGATTGCAATTTTCATGGCGCGAAGGTAACCACAGATAGCGGGATTTAAGATGGAGGAGAAAGTGAAATGAAAAAGTCCCGCGGGGCGGGACTTTTTGTTATTTATGATTTTTAACTAGGTTGATGAAGTCGTCAAAGAGGTAACGGCTGTCATTGGGACCTGGGGTGCTTTCTGGGTGGTATTGAACAGAGAAAGCTGGTTTACCTTTAACACGGATACCTTCAATTGACTGGTCGTTCAGATTGACGTGTGTGATTTCAATGTGATCAGCCTTTTTAACTGCTTCAGGGTCTACACCAAAACCATGGTTTTGTGTAGTGATCTCACAACGGCCTGTTATCAGGTTTTTAACCGGGTGATTTACACCTCTATGACCATGGTGCATTTTGAAAGTTGGAATATCATTGGCAAGGGCCAGCAACTGGTGTCCAAGGCAGATGCCGAATGTTGGCTTTTCTTCTTTCAAGATGCCCTTGATTGTATCTACAGCATAATCCATTGAAGCAGGATCGCCTGGACCATTTGAAATGAAGTAACCAGCTGGATTGAATTTCTTCACTTCTTCCAAACAGGTTTTTGCAGGAAATACCTTTACATAAGCACCTCTGCTCACCATGCAGTTCAGGATATTACGTTTGATACCATAATCCATTACTGCTATACGAACAGGAGAAGAAGGATCGCCTAACTCATAAGGAACATTAGTGCTAACAAAAGATGCTAATTCCAGACCTGACATATCAGGTACTTCAGACAACTTCTTCTTAAGCACCTCTGCATCCAGAATTTCTGAAGAAATGATACAGTTCATTGCTCCTTTGCTGCGGATATGTGTTACCAATGCGCGTGTATCAACACCTTCAATAGCAACAATGTTTTGACTTTTGAGGTATTCATCCAAGGAACCTTGAGCTTTTTTACGAGAGTAAAGTTCTTCAAGGTTTCTGCCGATCAGGCCTTTAATTTTAATGCCATCAGACTCTACATCTTCAATGCTTATTCCGTAGTTGCCAATGTGAACATTGTTCATGATCAACACTTGACCGAAATAAGAAGGATCGGTAAAAACTTCCTGGTAGCCAGTCATGCCGGTATTGAAACAAATTTCACCGCCGGTTGTGCCTATAGCGCCGAAGGCTTTACCGTAGCAAGTGGTACCATCTTCTAAAACTAATACTGCAGGTTTATTCTCCATTTTTATTTTGATTACGCAAAGAAACGAATTCAGAACGTTTTACTGTGTTTAAATTTTGAATTTTAGCTAAACAGTTTGTTAGGAAAAGTAGTGGGTGGGCATAAAAAAGGCAAGATTAAAAAATCTTGCCTTTGGTCTTATTAAACATTTTTCATTAACCTTCCTGAGTTGGTTCAGTAGATGAAGCTTCAGTCGTAGGTTGATCTGCTGCAGCTTGTGCTTCAGGAGCAGCTTCAGCACCTTCAGCCTTTTTGCGGCTACCACCACGACGAGTTCTCTTTGCTGGTTCTTTAGCTTCAGCAGCTTTACCTTTTCCGTAGATTTCGTTGAAATCTACAAGTTCGATCATAGCTAATTCAGCGTTATCACCAGGACGGATGCCTAATTTGATGATGCGGGTATAACCACCAGGACGGCCACCAACTTTAGGACCGATTACGTTGAACAATTCAGTTACAGCGTATTTGTCTTGCAGGTAGCTGAACACGATACGACGTTGGTGAGTTTCGTTCACTTTACTTTTTGTAACCAAAGGTTCTGCGTAAGTACGCAAAGCTTTTGCTTTAGCCAAAGTAGTTACAATGCGTTTGTGCATAAATAACTGAGAAGCAAGGTTGCTCAGCAACGCATCTCTGTGCGACTTTGTACGACCGAGGTTGTTAATTTTGTCTCCGTGACGCATGACATTTGTGTTTTATTCAGCTGCACCGTGTCAGGATTTGCAGCCTACGTTATAAATAATGTGCTCATTGGCTAAAACACCAATGAGCACATTGTGATTGATTTAGAAATCTTCTTTGTCTACTCCGAGTTTGCTCAGGTCCATACCGAAGTGCAGACCTCTTTCATTCAACACTTGTTCGATCTCTGAAAGAGATTTTTGACCGAAGTTGCGGAACTTCATCAAGTCTTCCTGCTCGTATTGCACCAGTTCGCTCAAGCTATTGATCTTAGCGGCTTTCAAGCAGTTGAAAGCACGAACGCTCAGGTCTAAGTCTTCCAGAGGCGTTTTCAATACTTTGCGCAGTTGCAATGTTTGCTCGTCGACGATATCTTCTTTCTTTTCTTCTTTGCTGTCGAAAGTGATGTTTTCATCCGTAATGATCATCAGGTGTTGGATCAAAATACGGCTGGCTTGTTTTACAGCTTCTTCCGGATGAATTGTACCATCTGTGGTTACATCCATTACCAGCTTTTCAAAGTCGGTACGTTGTTCCACACGGGTATTTTCGATGCTGTATTTTACATTCTTTATCGGTGTATAAATAGCATCGATAGGAATATAACCTACAGGAGCATCTTTAGGTTTGTTCTCTTCAGCAGGAACATAACCACGACCTTTACCAATGGTCAATTCGATATCCAGTTTAACAGAATTGTCCAGAGTGCAGATCAACAGCTCAGGATTCATGATCTGGAAAGAGTGAGTACCATCAGCAAGCATACCGGCAGTAAACTCAGTTTTGTTTTTGATGCTCAGCATGATGCGTTCATTCTGAACATCGTGGTCTACTACCTTCTTGATACGAACCTGTTTCAGGTTCAGGAGAATTTCAACCACATCTTCAGAAACACCATGGATTGTAGCAAATTCATGCTCCACGCCTTCAATTTTCACACCTACAATAGCATAGCCTTCCAAAGAGCTAAGCAGAACACGGCGCAGGGCGTTACCTACGGTAACACCATAACCTGGTTCCAAGGGACGGAATTCAAACTGAGCTTCAAAGTCAGTTACTTTTTGAAGAACGATCTTATCAGGTTTCTGAAAATTTAAAATAGCCATATCGGTTTACGATTTACTTTTTTACGATTTACGATTTGGCCTAAGATATTAAAAGAGGAACTCGATTAAGCTCTTAGTACCATTATTTAGAGTACAACTCGACGATTAGTTGTTCCTTGATATTCTCAGGAACACTTTCCCTTTCTGGGTAGGTAATGAAAGTACCTTGCATTACAGTTTCATTCCAGTCAACCCAGTTGAACTTTTGGTTCTTACCGCGGATCTGACTAGTAACAGCAGTGTTGTCTTTGCTCTTGTCTTTTAGAGAAATGATATCACCAGGCTGTAATTGGAAAGAAGGAATGTTTACGACTTCACCGTTTACTGTTACGTGCTTGTGGCTAACCAACTGACGAGCAGCAGGACGAGAAGGAGCGATACCCATACGGAAAACTGTGTTATCCAGGCGTGCCTCTAACAACTTGATAAGGTTTTCACCGGTTACACCTTTGCGGCGAGCGGCTTCTTCAAAAGTTTTGCGGAATTGTTTCTCCAATACCCCGTAAGTGTATTTTGCTTTTTGTTTTTCGCGCAGCTGGAGGGCGTATTCGCCTAAGCTTTTGCGCTTACGGGCAGCACCATGCTGACCGGGAGGGTTACTGTTTTTACCCAACCATTTACCATTACCCAGGATGGGCTCACCGAAAATTCTTGAAATTTTGGTCTTAGGACCATTGTAACGTGCCATATTATTATTTCATTTCCGCTTTTTAGAAACCGGTGTTTAATCAGTAAAAACGGTAAAAATCAATTAAACACCCTTTATATAAATGAAAGTATCAGGCTATAAAAAAGTTACGATTTACAATTTACGATGTACAATTTAAGGAAACATTGCCTTTACTTGCCAACCGTAGATATAAAACCGTAACTATGCTATATTAAACTCTTCTTTTCTTAGGAGGACGGCAACCATTGTGAGGCAATGGAGTTACGTCTTTGATCATTGAGATCTCGATGCCGCTGTTGGAAAGAGCACGGATAGCGCTTTCACGACCAGCACCAGGACCTTTTACATAAACATCTACTCTTCTCAAGCCTGCATCAACCGCTACTTTAGCAGCGTCTGAAGCAGCCATTTGAGCTGCGTATGGGGTGTTCTTTTTAGAACCTTTGAAACCCATTTTACCAGCGCTAGACCAAGAAATTACTTGACCTTGCTTGTTGGTTAAACTAACGATGATGTTGTTGAAAGAAGCTGTAACGTGAGCATCGCCATAGGCATCCACCTTTACGACTCTCTTTTTCGCAGCAGCTTTAGCGCTTACTTGTGCTTTTGCCATTGTTCTTAGGTAATCTTTAAATTGTTTTTGAAATGATCACCCTGTTTAAGCAGGATGATTGAACCAACCCTCCCCGCCGAAGCACCGGATCCGGCATTAGTTCAAAAGCTTCGTATAAAAAAGTTGCGAGCAATCAGTTTCGAGCATCGATACAAGTTGTCCGAAGCTCGAAACTAACCACTCGCAGCTAATCTTATTTCTTAGGTGCTTTCTTTTTACCAGCAACTGTCTTACGTTTACCTTTCCGTGTACGGCTGTTGGTTTTAGTACGCTGACCTCTTACCGGGAGACCTTTACGGTGACGAAGACCACGGTAGCAAGCGATATCCAATAAACGCTTGATACTCATTTGAACTTCAGAACGCAGAGCACCTTCTACCTTCAATTCATCATTGATTGTAGTACGGATAGCATTCAAGTCTTCATCATTCCACTCGTGTACTTTCTTGTTTCTATCGATATTATTCTTGTCAAGAATGTAACGGGCAGTAGAAGGGCCTATACCAAAGATGTAGGTAAGACCGATTTCGCCTCTTTTATTTTTGGGTAAGTCAACGCCGGCAATACGAGCCATAATTTATTTGCTATTTACGATTTTAGATTACGATTTCTAAGCTTTAAACAGTAAGAGAACATGACAACATGCAAACTCTTTCCTTTTTCAGCTCTTATCCTTGTCTTTGTTTGAAGCGAGGGTTCTTTTTGTTAATAACATACAATACACCCTTGCGACGCACAATTTTGCAATCGGCACTACGCTTCTTAATTGATGCACGAACTTTCATGACTAATTTATTACAGTTTTCTAGTTATAAATTTTACTATTACGACTTCTCCACTCTACTTGTAACGGAAAATAATCCTTCCCCTACTCAAATCATAAGGGCTCATTTGATGACGAATCAATGATTTTTTATTTGCGTCATCGAATTCGCCCAACCCTTATTACTTGTACCTAAATATTATTCTACCTCTACTTAGATCGTATGGGCTCATTTCCACACCTACTTTGTCGCCTGGCAAAATACGTATGTAGTGCATCCTCATTTTGCCGGAAATAGTAGCCAGGATTTCGTGGCCATTTTCCAACTTCACCCTGAACATAGCGTTTGACAAGGCTTCTAATATTGTTCCGTCCTGTTTAATTAATGGTTGCTTCGACATACAGATTTTGGGAGCGCAAAGATATAAGTATTACACTGAAAAAAGAAAAACGTAATTAATTATTTAACAGCAAATAAGACATTTTTGCAGCTTTTTTTTAAAAAAAACTGCCTTTTGCCGGTATTTGAGGGGCAAAAATAAGCAAGCTACGGTTTCTGAAGCTCCCTAAACGTAGCCTGCTCAATAAATTTTACTGAGTCAAGGGCTTCTCGAGAGGCACCTTGGTCATTTGGAGGTAATGATTTTGCAATTCGTGCACGTAGAGCGGGTGCTCAAAATGACGCCTGTCTTCCCGGTACCAAACATCCAGCTTGGTATAATTTCCGGGATCGTGCACCAGGACACGGAAAGGGCCTCTCATGTATTTGACACCATCTTCGGTGTTCTCACGTTCGAAGCCCAGCATTAGGAGTTCCTTTTCTGTAAGGGGCACAGGTATGATCTCTTCGGGCGTATACCAGAATTCCTGGACGCCATTAAAGACACAGGCCATGTTATCTTCACGGCTGAGTTCTTCAACGATACCGTCTCTTTCTATTCCCTCATCTATCACTCTTACGACATCTCCAACTTTAAGGTCAGTGATCTTTACCATAGCTTTTTGTTTAAAAGTTACTACGATTTTATTAGAATAATGATGACCCTAAAAAAATCTGGCCAAGCGATGAAATGAACGAAAGGTAATAGCCAATGAGTAACAATATTAAGCACTTGGACAATTGGGAAATTGGACTATATGGGAATTAAATTACTCTGCCCAACTCATCACATAGTTCTCATTTTCAATTTCTAATGCCTGTTTTGTGATCATTAGAGGATGAAAGGTATCCACCATGACGGCAAGTTCCTTGGTTTCCTTTGCACCGATGCTTTTTTCTACGGCGCCGGGATGCGGTCCGTGCGGAATGCCGCCCGGGTGAAGGGTAATCATGCCCCGGGTTACGTTTTTACGGCTCATGAATTCACCATCCACATAATAAATCAACTCATCACTGTCTATATTGCTGTGGTTGTAAGGGGCCGGAATGGATTGGGGATGGTAATCAAAAAGCCGCGGGACAAAAGAACAAACCACGAAATTATTTCCCTCAAAAGTCTGGTGGACAGGTGGTGGCTGGTGTACCCGACCAGTAATAGGCTCGAAATCGTGGATAGAGAAGGCAAATGGATAGCAGAACCCATCCCACCCTACTACATCAAAAGGGTGGGCAGCATAATGGATATTATATAAAATGCCTCTTTTCTTGGTTTTGATCATGAAATCTCCTCTTTCAGTTTGTGCCTGCAGATTCTGAGGAGGCCTTATGTCTCTTTCACAATAAGGGGAGTGTTCAAGCAGTTGACCATATTTACTGAGGTACCGTTGAGGAGGACGGATGGGGCTGAATGATTCCACAATAAAAAGCCTGTTGTTTTCATCATTAAAGTGAACCTGGTAAATCGTTCCCCGTGGAATCACCAGGTAGTCACCATACCCGAAAGGCAGTTCGCCATACATGGTGCGCAAAACCCCACTCCCCTCGTGTACGAAGATCATTTCATCGGCGTCGGCATTTTTGTAGAAATAGTCCTTAATACCTTGCTGAGGGGCGGCCAATACAATGTGTACGTCATTATTCACCAGCACAGGAACACGGCTTTCGAGAAATTCCTTTGCAGGCTTTACTTTGAAGCCCTCAAAGCTGCGATGCTGCAACATTTTCTCTTCAGCGATGTCGGGCATGAGGTTGACCGGCTTTTCTGTCTTGATTATTAGAGTAGGCGGGTTAATATGGTACAATAAGGAATAGTTGTTGGAGAACCCTTCCGTAGAAAACAATTGCTCAGAATAGAGTCCACCATCTGGTTTGCGGAATTGAGTATGGCGCTTATGTGGGATTTCCCCAAGCTTATAATAGTATGGCATAGGATCGTTTGTACCTTAAATTTAATAAACTTATCTGTGGATTGACCGAAGGAATGAGGAATGGTGAATGGTCAATGGTGAATTGTGAATTGGAGGAAAGGTAAAAGGAGGGGTTCAAAACTTGGAAGGTGGGGGTTGGTTTTGTACCTTTAGGACCAGCTCCATTGACTCCGTTCAGGGCTTGGAAGGCGTTCTGCCAGCAGGTTGTTTTCCCCTTATTTATGAGCATTTGCTCCATTCAGATCGAAGCATAGTCGAAAGATGGTCGAAGGATAGTCGAAGGATGATCGAAGTAGCATCGGCTAAAGTACCCTTAAAGTATAGCTAAAGTACGGCTGATGTACGGAGTAGACAGGGAGTTCCTATGGAGTTAGACCGCAGTAAGGTCTCTATAAAGTCTCTATAAGGTCTCTATAATATCTCTATAAAGTCCTCTATAAGGTGGGGAGGAAATGTAAAATTAAAAACTAGTGTCTGGGGATTAAATGGAAGATAAGAAATGTTGGGGAGGATGTCAAATAGCAAGCTGTTAGGCATTACATTGCACTTTTTGAAAGTTATGACAAGGATAGGATTGATTTCGGACACGCATAATTATTTGGATGAAGCTGTTTTCAGGCATTTTGAGCAATGTGATGAAATCTGGCATGCAGGAGACTTTGGCACATCTGCTATTTCTGACCGGCTAAAAGCTTTTAAACCATTAAAGGGGGTTTATGGCAATATAGATGGACTTGATATCCGTAGCCAATTTCCGGAAAAACTCCGTTGGCAATGCGAGGAAGTGGATGTATTTATGACGCATATAGGAGGTTACCCAGGGAAATATGCACCCATTGTAAAAGAAGAGTTCAAGATCAAGGCGCCACAACTTTTTATCTGCGGCCATTCACATATTCTGAAGATCATGTATGATGAAAAGTTTAAGTGCCTGCATATGAATCCGGGAGCTGCCGGTAACCAGGGATGGCATAAAGTGCGGACGCTGGTGCGGTTTTCCATTGATGGCAGGGATATTAAGGATTGCGAGGTGATTGAGTTGGGGGGGACGAGGAGTTTAGGAGCGATGGGTTAAATCCTTTAATAGGTTAAATTTGAGTATGGCAGAAACAATGATAGCACCTCCGAGAACATTAATGGAAGTTTATCAAATGCTTCCAGAAGGAACTTTAGCCGAACTTATTGACAACAAATTATATATGTCACCATCACCATTTACTAACCACCAAGAGATCTCAGTTAGCATTTCTTCAGAACTACATTTTTGGTGCAAAAAAAAGAACTTAGGTAAAGTTTATACGGCGCCTTGTGATGTTTATCTTGATGAAACCAGCAATGCGGTACAGCCTGATATAATTGTTGTACTAAATGACCAATTAGACATAATCAATACAGAAGGACATATTCATGGCATTCCAGCCATGCTCGTGGAAATTCTTTCTCCGGGTAATAAAAGCCATGACCTGATTACAAAAAAAGACCTGTATGAAAGATTTGGGGTCAAGGAATACCATATTGTTGATCCGGAGACAAAACTGGTCATCACTTTTGAACCTGTTGAGGGTAGGTACCAGAAATCCAAAGAACTAATTGGGAAATTGAGTTCATCTTTACTGGGACAGGAGTTTGAGTTTTGAACCAATTAAAGACCAGAGATCATTTTAATTTTAAAAAATGCGAAAAATAGAAAACCCCGGAATTGATCGTTCCGGGGTTTTTCAAATAGTTTTATTGCATCGAAATACAGGTTAGAACCAGCCTCTGCCTGCGCCTGCAATACGGAACGGCCAAGGTATAGAAACTAATATGATCAGCAAGGCAAGTATGTAAAAGCTTACCGTGCGACGATGCTTTATCTTGTCAGGCACGTTTTTCTTGCCCTGTGCTTTACCAATATGAAGCAAAATGATAGCGATCAACATACCGGCAAAGTGTTCAACAGCGTAAAAGCGGGTAACCGGGTCTTTCATCACTTCTCCTACCCCACCTTTTTCCTGAATGAGTTTTAAGCCCCATGCACCAGCAAACCACAGGTAAAGCCCGAGCAGCAACATTATATCAGCAAAAATTGTGAGGAATAATCCTGTTTTGGCATGACCTGCGGTAAATGGCTTGTTACCAGCACCCAGGCTTTTAAAGATGGCAACTAACAATAATAATAAAACGATCCAACGTCCTACGCTATGCGCCATTACAAGACTGTTGTAAATGCTGCTGTCCATGATACTGTTCTTTTTTATTTGCGCCAAAACTACAACAGCTTTTGATATCGTGTAAAAGAAATATCAACCTTAAAGCACTTAGCTTTGAGCTTATGAAATTGAAGGCACTTCCTTGTTCTTTAGTAATTTATTCATTGATGATTTTTTATTTTGTTGGTTGTTCCAGCAATGACGATGATGCTTCTATTCTGACACAAGCCCCTTACAAGACGCTCACTGATAGCATCAATGACTATCCCAACCGGGCAGAACTGTATCACCGCCGCGGTACCCTCTTAGCACAGTCTGAAGAACTGGATTTAGCAAAAACAGACTATTTAAAAGCATGGAGCCTGCAAGGCAGCGAAGAAAATGCGATCAGTATTGCTAGTGTATTGATGAAGCAAAACACTGACTCTGCGATCCTATTTATTGAACAAGCGCTGAAAAAGTTGCCACAAAGCATTGTGCTGCAAGTAAGCCTGGCCCGCGGCTACCAACAAAAGAAGGATTATAATAAAGCATTGACTGTATGCAACAATATAATCGTTCAATTTCCCAACCAGATCGATGCATTATTGTTGAAAGCAGAACTGCTGCAAACCATGAACAGGGGTGCAGAAGCATTGCAAACATTAGAACAAGCTTATAAGTATGCCCCCTTTGATGCGGAACTGGCTTATAACCTTGCGTTTGAATATGCACAGGCAAAGAACCCCAAGGCATTAGCAGTTGCCGATTCGCTGATTAAAATGGATTCATCAAAAAGTCATGCTGAACCGTATTATATTAAAGGTGTGTATTATGCCAATAATGGCAACACTACAGAGGCCCTTAATTTTTACAACCAGGCTATCCAGCATGATTATTATTTTATAGATGCTTATATGGATAAGGGCTCACTGCTTTATGACAGTAAAGATTATCCACAAGCGCTGAAGACTTTTCAATTGGCGGCAAAGGTCACTCCAACGTTTGCCGATGCCTATTACTGGCAGGGCAAGACAGAGGAGGCGATGGGCAAAAAACAAGAAGCGAAACAGAATTACCAGCGTGCCTACAGTCTTGATAAAAGCCTGGTTGAGGCAAAAACTGCAGCGGAGAAATTATAAGATGACTGCATTTGTCATGGTTCAAAACATGTGATCGGTTGTCTTTATTTATACGGTTTGGATTTGAAGTTTGATATTTGCGGCCTGAAACTGGAAATCAAAAACAATAAATCGTTAATATCTTATGCCTTTAGTTGCCCCTTCCCTGCTGGCTTCGAACTTTCTGCGTTTAGAAGATGAGTGCAAAATGCTGAATGAAAGTGAAGCCGACTGGCTGCACCTGGACGTGATGGACGGACGTTTTGTTCCTAATATTTCTTTTGGCCTGCCGGTTATTGAACATATCCGTACAGCTACAAAAAAAGTTTGTGACGTGCACCTGATGATTGTTGAGCCTGAAAAATATATTGAAGATTTCAAAAAGGCAGGTGCGGATGTTTTGACCATTCATTATGAAGCCAGTAACCATTTGCACAGGATTGTACAGCAAATCAAATCGCTGGGCATGCAGGCAGGGATTTCGCTGAACCCCCACACTCCCGTCGCTCTACTGGAAGATATACTGGAAGATGTGGACATGATCCTGATTATGAGCGTAAACCCCGGCTTTGGAGGCCAGAAGTTCATTCCGCAGTCATTCAAAAGAATTCGCCAGTTGAGGCAAATGATCGATGAAAGGGGACTTAATGTAAAGATTGAGGTTGACGGTGGCGTTACGGTTGAGAATGCAGGACCACTTGTCCAGGCTGGTGTTGATGTTTTAGTAGCAGGGAATACAGTGTTTAAATCTAAAGACCCTAAGGCTACCATTGCAGCGTTGAAGAGAGCAGGGTGATTGGATACCCCCCAGTCCGCCTGAGGCGGAGAGCATCCGCGCACATAATCCTAGTTAGGGATGGATTTAGAGATGGGAGGAAAGGAAGGAGATATTAGATATTGGATATTGCTGGTTTTAGGATTTGAGAGGGAAAGAGATTGGCTTTAATTTTAGGAAGTAATTGACGTCAATTATGAAAGATCTGTTTTCTGAGCAGGCGGCGGAATATGCCAGGTACAGGCCTTCATACCCGGCAGAACTTTTCGAATACATTTATTCTTTTATTACAGAGCATAAAGCTGCCTGGGACTGTGCCACGGGAAACGGCCAGGCAGCTCTTCATCTTGCCCAACACTTTGACCAGGTTATTGCATCAGACATCAGCACTGCACAATTGGCTTTGGCTCCGTCTGCTCCTAATATACAATATGTAAACTGCCCTGCTGAAAACACGCCTTTCCCTTTACATCACTTTGACCTGATCACAGTAGCACAAGCTTATCACTGGTTTAACTGGGAGGCATTCCGCAAAGAAGTTGCACGCGTAGGCAAACCCGATGCAGTCATTGCGGTCTGGACTTATGATCTTATTATTTCTGATGACCGGAAGCTGAACGATCTTATTCTCCACTTTTACCGCAACATTGTAGGACAGTATTGGGATGCGGAGCGCAAATGGGTTGAAGAACATTATCAAACCATTCCATTTCCTTACAAGCCGTTGCCTTCCAAAGAATTTTCCATCCTTCAGCAATTTAGCCGTGAGGACTTGATTGGATTTTTTACCAGTTGGTCGGCTTCACAAAAATATCTTCGTGCGAATGGCCAGGCAGCGACCGGTATGATTCAAAAGCACCTTGAAAGCATTTGGCCAAAGAATGAAGAGCGTACTTTCAGGTACCCGGTTTATTTGAAAGTGGGAAGAGTTTCCGAACCTTGATTTGGGAGGACATAATGGATTAGAAGGAGGTTGGATTTTTGAATAGTACATTTGTTCAACGTGTAAATTTTTACTTGCAGAGAGAAGAGTGTTTCAGTGTATTGCGACTGAAAGCAGAATTATTTCTTCTAATCATTTACTTTTAAGCTTTATAAACAACGGCTTGTGAATTTACGTTCCCTTATCGTCTACTTATTATTTACCTCTATATCTATTTGCCTTCATGCTCAAAAAAAAACAGCGGTAGTTAGTGGTAAAGTTGTGAATGAAAATGAAGAGCCATTATCTGCAGTATCTGTGACGATTTTAGGGCAGCAAACCGGTATTGCCACCAATGATTCAGGGTTATTCAGATTGAAAGTACCGGCAGACAAGGCCTTTGCACTCGTATTTTCCTATTCAGGCTACCGGCAGGTTCAACAAAATTTTATTCTGAATGAAGGAGAAGAAGAATATGTAACCATTCACCTTCAATTAAGCTCGGAGACATTAAAAGAAGTAATTGTTTCCGATCAGCGCGACCGGACGGAGATCGGACTGATCCGCCCGAACCCTAAATCTGTACTCCAACTCCCAACGCCCGTTACAGGGGTAGAGAGTATGATCAAAGTTTTTGTGGGCTCTAATAACGAGCTTACTTCCCAATACAATGTACGAGGCGGCAGTTATGATGAAAACCTGATTTATGTAAACGACTTTGAAATATTCCGTCCCTACCTGGTACGTAGCGGACAGCAGGAAGGGTTAAGCTTTATCAACCCCGAGATGGTGCACAATGTTTCCTTCTACAATGGTGGTTTCCAATCAAAGTACGGGGATAAGATGAGTTCGGTGCTCGATATTCAATACAACAAGCCCCGTGCCTTCGGAGGTTCTGCCTATGTGAGTATCCTGGAGCAAGGGCTACATTTTGAAGGTCTTGGGGCAAAGAACAAACTTTCATACATCATCGGCGCGCGCAACCGCAGCAACAAGAAATTATTAAGCAGCCAGGAAACAGAAGGGAATTATGTGCCCTCTTCAGCAGATCTGCAGGCATTGCTCACTTACCAGTTTTCTTCAAAATGGAGCGCAGAAATGTTGGGTAATATTTCTCAAACCAAGTTTTCCCTGGTACCTGAATTCAGCCAATTGACGTCTTCGGTGTTTACTCCTTATTACACCGCCAACCTTGGTGTTGATATCTATTTTGAAGGCCAGGAGAAAGACGCTTATTCCACGAAAATGCTTGGTTTCGCTACCACTTTCCGGCCCTATAGAAATTTAAAGCTAAAATGGATGGCATCACGGTTCCAGGATATTGAAGAAGAAAACATAGACATTGCCGGTGCGTATCTCTTTGGTGACCGTGATTTCGATAAATCCAACTCAACTTTTGGGACCATCGTCAATCCCCTGGGAGCAGGTGTTTACCAGAACTATGCCCGGAATGATCTCAATATTGTAGACTACAACTTTTCTCATAATGGAAGCCTGAATAAAGGCAAACATCTATTTCTTTGGGGCGTTGGATACAATAAGACCTCGATCAAAGACGAGCTAAATGAATGGGAACTGCAGGATTCGGCTGGCTATACTTTGCCTTACAATCCCAATCTTTTAGAGTTGAACAGTGTGTTGCAATCAGCGGCGGATCTGAACATCAATAAGTTTCAAGGTTATGTGCAAGATAATATGCGCTTTGGCGACTCTTCGAACGCCTTTACATTACAGGCAGGCCTGCGCTTTAATTATAACGACCTCAATAAAGAATTTCTGTTGTCTCCCCGGCTCAGTGCCTCCTGGAAACCGGACTGGGAGCGAGACATCATTTTCAGAGCAGCGGTGGGAGCTTACCATCAGCCGCCTTTTTATCGTGAACTCAGGCGGTATGACGGTTCGGTAAACACGCAGGTGAAAGCACAGAAAAGCTGGCAAACCGTTGCAGGTTTAGACTATAACTTCAAAGGCTGGAACCGGTTGTTGCGCTTTACGGCTGAAGCATATTATAAGCACATGACCGATGTGAACCCTTACGATATCGATAATGTGCGCATCCGCTATTTTGGGGAGAACAGCGCTAAAGCCTATGCAGCCGGATTGGAAATGCGCTTGTTTGGAGAGATCGTAAAGGATGCCGAAAGCTGGATCAGCCTGGGCTTTATGAGGACGCGGGAAGACCTGGAGAATGACTATTATAAGGTTTATACTGTTGACTCGTTGAACAAGCCAGTAGACAGTTCCATCACACAAAACGGATGGTTGCGCCGTCCCACTGACCGTCTGATCACTTTCGGCATGTTTTTCCAGGATTACCTGGCAACCAACAAGAATTTCAAAGTTTACCTGAACACGCTCTACGGAAGCAACCTGCCATACAATATCCCTGGCAGTGTACAATACAGGAATGCATTGACTATTGATCCCTATATACGTGTGGATATTGGCTTTAGTGCCTTGTTACTGGATACAGATAAACAAAACAGGCGCAGTCATAGTCCTTTCAGGAACTTCAATAACATTTGGGCGAGCCTGGAGGTGTTTAACCTTCTGGATCATCCCAACACTATTTCCTACTTGCTGATCAAAGATTTTGCTAATAACACCTATGCTATGCCTAACAGGCTGACGCCGAGGCTGGTGAATTTGAAGTTAGTGGCGAGATGGTAGTTTATTTTTCGAGCCAAAATTCATCATGATAGATTTCATTTGCATTTCCTTTTTCATCTTGCAAATGAGCCCCGATGGCTTCCAGCTGGCTGGCAGATGCGATGGTTTCTATGAATGGGAACAGCACGCGTTCTTCGAAGCGGATATGGAGATCTAAGATCCGTACCAGCCTTTCCAATCCCTCATATTCAGGGCGTTTTTGGATCAGTTCTATTTTAAATTGGATACCCTCGTGCTCTTCAAGCATTTTTTCCATCATGGGATGGTGGGCGGATACTATTTGCAGCAGTTCGTCTTCTTCTTTTTTGAAATGGCTTGCGAAGTGGTTTGTCCAGGCCCAAAGGCAAAAGTTAGCCATGCGACGTGGTGTCACCTCCTTTTTGATGCCTTGCCTGATTTTCCAGCAAAACAGGAGTCCATCATGGTGCTCACGGGAAAGGGGCCTTAGTGATGCGCTACGTTTGATTGGTTTCAATGTATTTGCCATGGTACAAAGTTATTTTGCCGTGGCGCGAAAGAATATGACCAAAGTTAGTGTTAAAATGAATATTCGTCATCATGAGGCCTCACCTCCAGTTAACCTCTTTGAAGCTGAAGCCTCATTGGGAACAAATTTCTCTGTCGATCTACCTGGGCTAATTTTCATTAGCATACTCAAAGGAAGCATAATACTTCCAGGGATAAGGATATAAGTGTAAAAGTTCGCCTGCAAGGGCTTCATCTTTTACAACCAGGTCGACATAAGTCCTTTTTCCTGGAGAGAGTGGTTCTGTAGTTTGTTCGCTAAATCTCCGGGTAAGAATTACATTACCGGGCACCTCCAATTTTTGTTCATCTCCCATTTCGGGTTGATAAGAACCCTGCACCCAGCCACTTGGAGTCAGGTGGAAATCCCACCACTCTTTAGTAAAAATCATAAGCTTAGGTTTTTGTGTTTATAAATATCTATTAAGATAATAAAAGGAGACGATTCTAAACAAGGAAGAAAGAAACTTTTTTAGTGTATTTTTCTATATATAAAAAGAGCTTTCAATCCTTTATAGATTAAACCAGGATGTTATAAGAAAAGCTAAGGTCTAAGGTTGCCTCTCGATGGAATGTAAAAAGCTTACCTAAAGTTGATGTATAACCGAAATATTTCTATGAATACAAGAATTAATGTATCATTCTTAAAAAAGAGGAACACTACTGATGCTAAAGGACAGCAATCAAAGCAATGAATAGATAGAATTGATATCGACCTGGTCTAAATATAAATCCAGCTTCTTATAATTACTAAAAGCCTTGACCTTATGTATCTTGTTTGATTTTTTATGAAACCACACTTCACAATAAAAGTCCCATAGTTTAAACAAGCCTACTTTACATCCTTCTGAGCGACGGTAAACATCGAGATAAACACCATGATCGTCGATAAGGATTATTTTCTCTTCTTCGCACAAGGTATCGAATTGATGTAGGGTTAAGGTTCGCATATCAGTGGTTTGGTTATGTATTAAATTAATAAATTGTTAGAATAATAACAAATACCGTGCTTCGAATGAGGGAAATAAAAGAAATGAAAATAAAGAGATAGGAGCAAATGAAATGAAAGAAAACAAAAAAGCCGTAAGCAATTGTATTACAATTTTTTACGGCTTTTGATCTGTGCCCCAGGCGGGAGTTGAACCCGCACGGGCGTTGCGGCCCACAGGATTTTAAGTCCTGCGTGTCTACCAGTTCCACCACCAGGGCTCCAAAAAAAATCCTCCCGAAAATTTGGGAGGACAATCTGAGCGGAAGACGAGGCTCGAACCCGCGACCTCAACCTTGGCAAGGTTGCGCTCTACCAACTGAGCTACTTCCGCATTTTAAGAACTTATTGTTTGGGGTTGCAAAAATAGGGTTTTTGTAATTCCTGCCAAACTTTTTTTTACTTTTTTTACTTGTATTTCGGAGTGTACAAAGTGCTCTCCTGAACCTTTGGTTCGAACTTATTTTTATTATAACGCTCGGTATACAAACGTGCACATGTGCCAAATGTAAAAGCAACAAAACAAAATACAGACAAGTAAAACACAAAAGCAGAAGATGACACCCAGTTGTGAGTAAAATCCCTGTCCTGTACTTTTTGCAACTCTTCTCTATACTCTTGCTGTAAATCCATACATGCGTTTTGAGGTTGCAAAAATAATGGTACGATTTGAATATTTCAAAACTCTTTTTAAACTTAGTTATCCACATTAATTATTTCTGAAAAGCGTGTTTTCTTCTTTACAAAATGCTCCCATATAATAATGCCTTGACAGATACCATGCAAGCTTTTTATTGGAGCCAGTGGATACGTTCTCTTTGTTCTTTTATGAAAGATGCACCAGCGGCAAAATGCAAGGTGCGCTTTTATGATAGCAATGAAGTATCCGCCATCACCGGAAAGCAAACCCTTTAGTGCTGAAACCTGGTCGAGTGCCATGCGAAAAGGAATCTTCCACCACTTCTCGGGCCAAGGCAGGTTTTTAGCCAGCATGATCTGGTTGTTGCGGAAATTAAGAAATGTCTTCTTCGAATTACCTCTTGGCAATGTGCCTCCACCTACATGATATACTATAGATTGAGGGCAGCAAAACAGTTTAAAGCCTGATAGCTGCAGACGCCAGCACAAATCAATTTCTTCCTGGTGTGCGAAAAAATATTCATCAAAACCATTCAATTGTCTGAATACATTGCTCCTGATCAACAATGCAGCACCGCTTGCCCAAAACACCTGTTGCGTTGTATCGTACTGTCCGTGGTCTTCTTCGCAAACATCGAAAATGCGACCGCGGGCGAAAGGATAGCCATAAGCATCCAACCAACCACCAGCGGCACCGGCATATTCAAACAATCTTTTGTTTTTATAAGCTAAAATCTTGGGTTGGCAGGCTGCATTCCTGTCATTGCTTTCTAATAATTCCACCATTGGCTGCAGCCATCCGGGCGTGATTTCAACATCAGAATTCAGCAGCATGAAATAATCAGCCTCTACCCTTTTTAATGCCTCATTATATCCCCTTGCAAAACCAAAGTTCTGGTGCAGCACGACAACCTCTACCTTAGGAAAGTTTGACCTTACAAAATCTACAGAACCATCTGTTGAAGCATTGTCAGCGACAACTACTTTATAGTTACCGTAATTAGTAGACAATACTGAAGGAAGAAACTGCTCCAAGTGATGTTTGCCGTTCCAATTCAAAATAACGATAGCAACAGAGGGTGAATAAACCAATTTTCAACAGATTAAGTTTCAAAAATAAGTGAAGAGGAAATAACTGGTACCTCTAACTTCGTGAGTACTATTTATTTTTCACAATTTTAGCATGCTACGACAATTATTAGACTGGCGGGTTTTACTGGCGGTGATCGCCATCCTGATCGTGAGCGGCACTATCTGGTACTCGTCTTATCTGGCAGAAAAGATAGAGAAAGAAGAGCGCCAAAAAGTGGAGGAATGGGTTGAAGCCAGTGCATCACTGCTGAACCCATTAAATACGGATACCCGTTTGCCTTTTAAGATCTTCCAGGACAATGACGATATTCCAATTATTGCTACAAACGAAAAAGACAGTATTACCGGATATCAAAACCTGGACTCGGCCATTGCTGAAAAGCGTCCTGATTTCCTCCAACAGAAATTAAAGCAGTTTAAATCGGAAAACCCGCCGATCACCTGGACAGATCCATTGGACTCCAGTAAAGTAAACCGCTATTATTATGGCCACAGCAGATTGATAAAAGAGATCCAGTATTATCCCTTGGTACAGTTATTCATTGTTGGCTTGTTCATCACCTTTACGCTATTGCTCTTACGCAGCAGCTACCGTTCAACACAAAACCAGGTATGGGCCGGGATGGCCAAGGAGACGGCACACCAATTAGGGACGCCTGTTTCGTCGCTGGAAGGTTGGCTGGAAATATTGAGGGAAGTGCCTGATAACGAAAAAGTGGTTACGGAACTTGAAAAAGACATTTCACGGCTACGGCTTGTCTCCGATCGTTTCGGGAAAATCGGGAGCACACCAAAGTTGGAAGAACACAATGTAGTGGACCTGGTAGAAGACATGGTAGAATATATCAGGAAGAGGGCTTCCGGAAAAGTTATGTTTGCCATCAATACCCACCAGAAAACTTATATTCCGGCCCGCTTATCGGCGCCTTTGTTTGACTGGGTAATTGAGAATCTTCTTAAAAATGCATTGGATGCCATGGAAGGCAAAGGATCTATTACGATCAATATTATTGAGGGAGAAAAGAACGTGATCATTGATGTTACAGACACCGGAAAAGGCATCAGCAAGCAAAATATTTCAAAAGTTTTCAAGCCAGGATTTACAACCAAGAAGCGTGGATGGGGCCTTGGACTTACACTTTCAAAGAGGATTATCGATCAATATCATAAAGGAAGTTTGACTGTAAAAAATTCTGAACCAGGAAAAGGAACAACTTTTCGCATTGTTTTGAAAAAATAGATACATTTGCAACCCGCTGATTCAACTGCCCAGGTGTTGAAATTGGTAGACAAGCCACTTTGAGGTGGTGGTGCTCGAAAGGGCGTGCTGGTTCGAATCCAGTCCTGGGCACTTACGAACACGACTTTGTAAATCAACTTTTACAAAGTCGTTTCTTTTTTTCGGATATCCTTAATGGCTGATTCGTTTTCTATTCTTCTCATCGCCAGGATTGAGTATTCGCTATTCAACTCATTGGTTGTGCTTCTGGAAACTTCCATTTGCCATCCAGAATTTCCTTTGCCAATTCTGTACTTTACATTCGAGGCATATTTATCCTCATCAAACATCATAAGCAACATAAACCGCTTACCTGCATCAATATCGAACACGCCAGAAGCGCTTATTCCGCCAAAGAACAATAATTCCGAAAAAAGTATATTGATAATCTGCATAGAACAGGAAAAGCTGGTTTCAAAATTTAAGCTTACCCAAAACTGGCTCTACATGCAATGCTTTAATACACAGTTGCTCATAAGTTGTTACTAATTATGATGTAGCCACACTTAATTGCATGTATAAAAATATTGGAATGATATTTTTTATATGTTTCAAAAACTACACTATGAAACAATTACGGAATAATGGTCTCTCTCTGGTTTTTTTATTATTATTCCTGTTTTCAATTATAGGACAGGCCTTAACAGGATTAAAAGAACACAACCAGGAGATGGAAGAAGAAGGTGGCAAGGAGATCAACATGTCACATTATCTTACATCAGGCCATTTTTTACAGGCAACGTTTGAGAACTGGGAAAGCGAGTTCTTTCAAATGGCATTATTTGTTATATTAACCATGCTTCTATATCAAAAAGGATCCTCCGAATCAAAGGACCCTGATAAAAAAGAGGAGGTAGATAAAGAACCAGACCCGGGAAAAAAGGATGCGCCATGGCCGGTAAAAACAGGTGGTATTGTGCTTGCTATCTATAAGAATTCACTGTGCTACGCACTCTTTTTGTTGTTTCTTCTCAGCTTTCTTGCACACTGGTATGGCAGTTTAAAAGATTACAATGAAGTGGCCTTGCTGAAAGGAATGCCGACAGAAACGGCCATCCAGTACCTGGGTAATTCACGTTTATGGTTTGAATCTTTTCAAAATTGGCAAAGCGAGTTCTTATCCGTGTTGGCCATTGTGGCACTTAGTATTTTCCTGCGTCAAAAAGGATCGCCCCAATCTAAACCAGTAGATGCGCCGGATAGGGAAACCGGAGGTTAACCTTATTTGCGACGTAATGCCAATGCTAGTCCAAGAGTAAGATTGCTCATTCCAAGGGACACTTTATCTGAAGAACCAACCTTCGTAAAATCTTCCACTTTGGCTGGTGGAGCGAGGGTGGTTTGAATAAAAAATTCTACCCCAAACAGTCTTTTTTCTCTTCCCAGAGGCAGCCGGGCATTGCCTACCAGAGCGGGCACTAAAGAATTTTGCTTATTGATACTGCTATCTGCATTCGTTGCTTTGGAATTCAATAAGAGCAGTGATGGACCGAACCCTAACTTTATACGGGCATTTGGAAAAGCATATTGGTAGCCGCCAGCTATTTGCCATATCTTATAATCCACCGATATATAACGTCCATAAGAGCCTCCAAGTATCAGCAAATATGCCTCTCCCTCCTTTTTGAAGCCTTTTACAGTAGCATTATCTGCCAAACCTGCTGTAAAGTAAATACTCTTGTACTCTTTCAACTTTTTTCCTGCAGTCAGCATCAAAGGCAAGCCTGGGTTTTTTCTGGGATAATTTGTTGACCAGTTAAAACCAAGTACCATATCTTCATCCATGTCATTCCATCCTGACTTTCTCATTTGATTCTTTATGCCATTGGCAGGTCCGCCAAAACTGTAGCCACTTCCGACAGTGACAAACCATTTAGAGGTTTGCGAAAAAGAGATGAAGCTGAGCAACAAGAACAAGCAGCTAAGGGTAATATTTTTTTTCATACTTCAAAGTTTAAACAAGGAATAAGCTAAACTACTAACCTCTACAGCTAACGTCAAATTGAAAAATGATGAGGTTTTTTAGAGAAGTGGTAATAGTTGCAAAAAAAATGGCGACGATTACAATTGCTCAGTGATAATTGCCATAATTTCCAATGACTCAAAACATTGTTGCACTTTTTACTAAAAAATTTCTCATCAGTTGCAATTTTTACTAAAAGAATGCCTCCTCCCAAATACATTTCAACTATTCTTTACCGGGCATTTCTTCCCTGGCAGGTAAAATGCATCATGTTTGATAGGAGTATCGAATGGAAGCACCAAACGATATAGATAATATATACAGTAGAGCCCCTCTTGAGCCCAGTACTGCTCCAACGTACTGGCTCACTCGCTTTATGATTCTTCGCCTGCTGGGCGTCATCTATGCCATTGCTTTTCTTGTGGCCATTAACCAAATCATTCCTTTGATCGGCTCTGATGGACTGCTTCCTGTTGGGCCTTATCTTAAACTATGGAGCAAGGCATTAGGCTCGGATACAGCAGGCTTTATGCGCCTGCCTTCCATTTTCTGGTTCGACCATTCTAATACAGCACTTTTAACAACTGCCTGGATTGGATTCATACTTTCCTGTTTGGTTGTGACAGGTTATGCCAATGCACTCCTGCTTGCAGTGCTCTGGTTTCTCTACATGTCTTTTGTGCATGTTGGTCAGGAATGGTATGGATATGGTTGGGAGATCCAACTTACAGAGACCGGCTTCCTCGCCATCTTTCTTTGTCCACTACTTGACATGCGTCCATTTCCCCGCTATGCTCCACCCTATCCTATTATCGTTTTATTCCGGTGGCTCATCTTCCGCATCATGTTGGGGGCAGGCCTGATTAAAATTCGAGGGGATGAAGTATGGCGTAATGGGACCGCACTCTTTTACCATTTTGAAACACAGCCTATTCCCGGCCCCTTGAGCCGCTTTTTCCATTTTCTACCGCACACAGCACTCAAAATCGGAGTCTGGTTCAATCACCTGGCTGAATTGGTAGCACCCTGGTTCGTTTTCTGGCCACGGCTGGCACGCCATATTGCTGGCGTTGTTATCGTGTTGTTCCAATTTAACATATTCCTCAGTGGTAATCTCTCGTTTTTGAACTGGCTTACGATCATTCCTGCCCTGGCTTGTTTTGACGATGGCTTCTGGTCGAAGATCCTTCCAAGCAGGCTCGTTCGTAAGGCGGAAGCTGCTGCAGAGCGAGCTGAAGAATCCAGGCCTATGATGACTACGGCATGGATCGTAACTGCTGTTATTGGCATCCTCAGCATCAGGCCGGCAGTCAATATGCTGTCATCAAGGCAAATCATGAACACTTCATTCGATCCCCTGGATCTTGTGAATACCTATGGTGCCTTTGGAACTGTAGGTAAGGAACGCTTTAATGTTATTTTCGAAGGAACTATGGCCGCAGACACCAGCGACAAAGCTGTTTGGAAACCCTATGTCTATAGAGGCTTGCCTGTAGCTCTCGAAAAGCGCTCCCCGCAAATAGCTCCTTACCAGCTGCGCTTAGACTGGCAAATGTGGTTCGCGGCAATGTCGACACCCGATGAATACCCATGGACACTCCATCTTATCTGGAAACTCCTTCACAATGATCCTAAAGCAGTGGGTTTATTTGCCAGCAACCCATTCCCCAACAAGCCGCCCCGCTACATCAGGGCTGTTCTATACCGGTACAGCTTTGCACCACCAAGAAACGCCCGGCACCATTATTGGAACCGCGAGCGGATCAGCCTCTGGCTCCCTCCCATGTCCGTTAACGATCAACGCCTGCTGGATTTTTTAAAAAGCTATAGATGGATTTCACCTTGATTTAATCTATTGATAGTGCTTCGAGCTTAAAGATGTCCTTCAATGCCTTTTTAGCAGCATAGTAACCGCACATGCCATGAACCCCTCCGCCAGGAGGTGTTGAAGCAGAGCATATGTAAATGCCTTTTGCCGAAGTGGTGTAAGGAGAAAGTCGCAATACAGGCCTGGTAAACAATTGCCGAACATCGATTACTCCACCATTAATGTCGCCACCAATATAGTTTGGATTATACGCTTCCATTTGAGCTGTATTCATCGTATGTCTTCCCAATATCAATTCTCTAAAACCAGGTGCAAACCTTTCTACCTGCCTTTCAATGCTGTCAATCATATTTATTTCTGATCCATTGGGAACATGGCAATAGGCCCAAGCAGTATGCTTGCCTTCAGGCGCCCGGGAAGGATCAAATAAGCTTTGCTGTGCCAATAAAACAAAAGGCCTGTCAGGATGTTTCCCATCCCATGTTAACTGCTCTGATGCTGCAATTTCTTCCCAAGTATTGCCAAGATGAACCGTTCCGGCCTTTCTGCATTCAGTTGCCGTAAAAGGTATGGGACCATCCAATGCCCAATCTATTTTAAACACGCCCATGCCATAGCGATAGTGTTTCAACTGCCATTGATAAAAGGAAGAAAACTGATGTCCTGCTATCTGAAGCATTTGTTTAGGCGTCAGATCGAATAAGACAGCATGAGCAGAAGGCAATTGCTCCAGGGAATGCACAAAAAAGTTTGTTTCGATCTTTCCTCCTATTGACTCGAAATAAGAAGCTAAGGCGTTGCCGATCTCTTTTGACCCGCCCTTTGGTAATGGCCAGCCATTCAGGTGCCCTACCACCATTAATACAAGGCCAATCGCAGAAGTCGCCACATTGGACAAAGGTTGAATAGAATGTGCAGCCATTCCTGCCCAAAGTCCACGTAGCTCTTTAGTATCAAAACGTTTTACCAGGTAGGCGGCAGATGTCAATCCTTTTATTCCGAAAAATGCCATATCAACCGGGCGCTTTGGAAAATGCAAAGGCCTCAATAGATCGGCGGCAATACCCGGCCATTTCTCTACCAAGGGCATGATCAACTTTGTATAAGCCTGGCCATCATTTCTTAATGATTGAGCTGTTTGTCTTATGGATTGGTACAAAGCTGCAGCCGTTCCATCCTCGAAGGGATGTGCTGCGGCGATTTCGGGATAAATCCATTGTAACCCATGTTGATCAAGTGGCAGCGTCTTGAAAAACGGAGATAAGGCAGCCAATGGATGAATCGCAGAACAGATGTCGTGAATAAAGCCCGGTAAAGTCAATTCCGCAGAGCGCATTCCTCCTCCAGGCAGCTCTTTAGCCTCAACTAACAAAACAGAAAGCCCTGCACGCTGCATGGTAATCGCGGCAGCCAGACCATTTGGTCCCGATCCCACCACTACGGCATCATAATCTCTTTTAGTCACGCCTCATTATTTTAAAGCCAAAGCAGAAGTTAACTGATTATTGTAACAAATAATTTTTATGCCTGAAAAGTGATTTTATGCTCCTTGGCTTAACTTCAACCTCTTATGATTATAGTGCTACAGATCTTATTCGCTTTATTACTCATACTCCTGATCATTCTGTTCGTTTTCCGACCCAAGCGTATAGAAGCTGTTGCATGGCCGCAAGATTACCAGGTTATATTGCAGGATTATGTTCGATTTTATGCAAACCTGGATGAAGAAGGTAAGAAGGTTTTTGAAGATAAATTTCAAAAGTTTTTATTGGCTGTAAAGATCACCGGAGCCAATGCACAAGTGGAAGATTTGGATATTGTGCTCGTAGGTGCTGCGGCTGTGATTCCCGTTTATTACATCCGTGATTGGGAATATATCAACCTGAAAGAGGTGCTATTATATCCAGGCAACTTCAATTTTGATTTTGAGCAACAGGGTTATGACCGTACAGTTTCGGGGATGGTAGGGTCAGGAGCCTTGCAAAACGTCTTGATTATTTCCAAATGGGAGTTACGACAAGGGTTTATCAATAGCATGAGTAACAATAATACAGCCATCCATGAATTTGTTCATCTCATCGATAAAATGGATGGCACCCTGGATGGGGTTCCGGAAATATTACTGGAGCGGAAATATGTTCCAAAATGGCAGCAGTTGCTTCAATTGACAATGGATCGCATCAGGCGCGGCGAATCGGATATTAATCCATACGGTGCTACAAGTGCTGTTGAATGCTTTGCTGTTATATCAGAATACTTTTTTGAAAACCCGGACTTGTTTGGATACAATCATCCGGAATTAAATGAAATGATGAAGCGGATTTTTATCAGAATTTAATCAATGCTTCTGTAGCAGTATTTATTCAGGCGAACCGATAAAATTAAAAAACACCCTTAAATAAGGCTTTTTTGTAATTTTAGACTCTAACAATTAGAGTTGCCCGCCTAATTCTTTTGCATCGTTGTAATGTATTTGTAACATGGGAGCAAATGGGAGTAAGAAAGCATGGCTGGTTGTTTTCTGTACAGCAATTTGACTCACTCGTCTTTACACCTAGTCACATCTTCTTTACAATTGTTATCAAATTGCTTACATTTAATGTAGGGTTATACGCTTCTAAAGCATTGGATATGGCATATGATATTGAGATAATTTTGAACCGACAGCTAGCCGATTGCCTTTCCATTCCGGTCTTTATTACCGACACAAACGGAAACCTTATTTTTTACAATGAACCCGCTGAAGACATTTTAGGTAAACGCTATAAAGACACTGGTGAAATGCCGGTGGAAGTATGGGGTACTGTATTTAACTACAAAGATGATGATGGGAATGCCTTAGCAACTGAGGAGCTTCCTTTGGTAAAAACACTAAAGAATCGTTTGCCTTACCATAAGACTTTTTGGATCCAGAACCTGAAAGGAATTGCAGAGAGGATATCAGTAACTTCTTATCCTATTATTGGCAGAGCCGGAAAGTTTGTGGGAGCCGTTGCCATTTTTTGGAGACCATCAGAAGAATGAATATAACTATATGGGGCGTACGTGGTTCCATACCCACAATAGGCCCTGATACTAATGAGTATGGAGGTAATACTTCCTGCATCGAAGTAGAGGCAAATGGCTGGTTGCTTGTATTGGATGCAGGAAGCGGTATCCAATATGTAAATCACAGCCAAAATTTGAAGCGTGGCCGGGTTGATATTCTATTAACCCATTTGCATATGGATCATATTCAAGGGCTTGGTTTTTTCAGACCTCTTTTCGACCCTTCCATGGAAGTTCATATCTGGGGGCCGGCCAGCAATGATAGCTTACGGTATAGACTTGGGCGTTATTTTTCTCCACCTCTTTTCCCCGTTCATTTTCGTGATCTGCCCTGTAAACTTACGCTCCATGAAATAGATAACAGTTCTTTCCAAATCGGCCCTTTCGAAATACAGTCCCGCTATGTCACGCATCCCGGTCCCACAATAGGTTTTCGAATCAAAAATGAGCATAGTGTATTTGCATACATACCCGATCATGAACCTGCCCTTGGGCCCACCGGCATGCCCCATGATGTTAAATGGCTTTCGGGCAGCGACCTGGCATTAGGAGCAGACTTGTTGTTGCATGACGGACAATATACAGTAGACGAATATAAACACAGAATTGGCTGGGGGCATAGCAGCATCGAGGATGCTGTTGAGTTTGCTGCTTTAACAGGAGTCAAACGACTGATCTTATCTCATCATGATCCCATGCATACTGATAAAAAGCTGCATGAAATCTTCAACCATCTTAAAGAAAAAAACACCTATCCTTTTCCATTTGAACTGGCCATAGAAGGATTACAGGTGAAGCTCTGAGTTTACATTGGTTTCGAACCTTTCGATTAATGGCGCGACTTTGAAGCCATTGATTAATGCTGGCCACTTTGATTACCTTAGGTATCCTTCTATCTACGTACTTCTACTGAGTTTTATAATTACGTTTTTCTACAGAAAAATCACTTTAATCTTCTTTTCATTTTTGCACTGCTAAAGCACAAAACAGCTGCTGAAGCAAAAATTGTTCGAACAGTTTTCATTTTTTCTCATCGAAACCAAATTTTAAAATCATCAACAACAAACATTTCATGAAAAAGCAACTCTTATTTGTATTTTGCGCTGCCCTGATTGCAATTACCGGATGTAAAAAAGATAATGAAGATAACGACACCTCTGGAACTGTAACTTCTAAACTGGTGAAACGCATCATTGAAACAGAAAATGGAGTAAGCACCACTTACAATATTACCTACAATGGCGACAGGAGGATCACATCCTACAAAAGCACAGATAATTCTGAAATTACCAACTTTACTTATGATGCTAACGGCAATGTTACTAAAGTAGAAAACCTGGAAGATGGAACTAAAAACATTTTTGAGTTCTCCTACAACAATGGTCGCCCTGTTACAGGTGAATTAAAAAGCTACGAAATGGTGGGCAGTCAGCAAGGCGATCTCATCGCCACATTAAGACTTGAGTATACAGTAAGCAATGACCTTGTTACTGAAATAAAAGCTCATATAGAAGGTGAAGAAGATGAAGATGATATGGAAATTACTTACGTACTTACTTATCAGAATGGGAATCTTACTAAAGTGCAATCACAAGGCTTAGGAGCTTCCACCACAACTTATACTTATGGGAATAAAAAACCTATATTTCCAGCAACGTTTAAATACATCCTGGACCCTTCAGGCTTTTCTACCCAGTTCTTTGCTAAGAATGATATTTTAACTACTACTTACGATTTCCCTGGCAGTACCATGGATGCTACAATCACCAACACCTACACCTACGATTCCAATGGTTATGTGCTGACATCAAATGATGGTGAAAAACAAGTGAAGTTTGAATATTAATCCTCAAGCAAATCCTATACTATTGAAGTACCCTAAAAACCAAGCTTAAATAATTAGTTATTTGAAGTAAACACCCTTAGGCCAGTTTCGATTGAGAAAGCCTTCCTGGAAACGGGAGGGCTTTTTCATTTGATGCAGGTGAGGATTATCATAAGTGCATACCTATCAGAGTGACAACAACGGTGCTTTATAGACAGGGAGCATTATTCTATCAGTCCGCGTTTGATGGCCTCTTTCACTAATCCTGCTGCATTTTTCACGCCTAGTTTTTGAGTAAGATTCAGCCTGTGTGTTTCTACTGTTCTGAGACTAATAAACAATGCATCGGCAATCTGCTGATTTGAGTATTCATTAGCAATCAATTTCAATATCTCTTTTTCCCTCTTGGTTAGTGGTATTTCGTAAATAGACCGCCTTTGTCCTGTAATGCTTTCGTTCAGCATCAGTTTTTTGATGGTTTCATCCAGGTACTCCTCTCCTTCTACTACTGCTTTAATGGCCTCAAGTAATGTTTTTTGAGCGGCATTCTTCAAAAGGTATCCGGAAGCACCGTTGCGTATGATCTGGCGAACATAGTGGGTCTCATCAAAACTGCTAAAGGCAATGATCCGTATATTGGGATTCAGTTTATGTACATGTCTGGTCAGCTCAATACCATCCATTCCTTCCATTTGAATGTCCATCAGCAAAACATCCGGTTGGACTGTTTGTAATTGTTGTAGTAATTGTTCACCATTATGTGCAGTAAGGATCACGTTGATTTCCTGGTGGACAGAAAGCATTGCTTTTAGACCATTGATCACGACTTCATGGTCGTCTATAATTCCCAAATTAATTGTTTGCATATTCAGGTTCTTTTTCCAATAATGCAGTCAGTAAGCATTTATTTGCTTCCATCAATAAGCGCATGTTGGTTCCAGTTAAATTGTTAAGACGCCAACAAAAATAATATTATATCTACTCGTTTGAATACAATATCCTTTCTGCACGGAACAGGCCATCTGCAGCTTGCAATATCTTTTCCCGCAGTTTTGGATGATAACCAGGATGCTCTTCCAGGAAGGCCCTCACAATATTGGCTGCTTCGCGAGATTGGTACCCTCCAAGGATTGACTGGAGCCAGGATTGAGGGAAAAAGATGTCTCCTGTGCGCTGAATCTCCTCCAGCAAATCAAGGCTTTCTTTCAGGTATTTCTGGGAAGTTGCGACGCGAAGGGGGTGGTGCAGGTATTGCAAAGACGTCGTTACCCAAGTCTCCTTTTCCCTGTTCTTTTCTTCTTTCAACGAAAGAAAGAAGCTATCCCGCTGTTGAACATCCCGAGATAGAGCAGGTAGCATGAAGGCTAAACGTTGTTTACGGTCCGGGTTCTTGATCCGTTTTAATTGTTCCTCTAATATCGTTTGATCAGGTTGATCCCTTACGGCCAATGCGAGTGCCAGTGAAGTATAGTCATCTTCTGTCAGTTTTACATCCAAAGGTGGTTTTTGTTCCTTCCATACCTTGTATAAAGAATCAACGGCATTTTTACTTAAGGCAATGCTTTGGAAGGCTGTAAACAATATTTTTTTCTTATTGGGCGCTGACACCTTTTGCATGGCCGTCCACAAGTCTTTTTCCAATACCGTTGCTAGGCGCGCTCTTTCAGAGGGTAATATAAAGCGCCAAAAGGTATTACCCAATTGTGATGTCATTAGCCTAAGGTTCAACTCCTCAGGTTCTGCAAGCAACTTTGTACGGTACCCATCTATCAACTGCAGAGGTGTATAATAGCGCCTGCTCAACATATTTTCATAAAGGTTGATGTAAGCCGAAGCCCGCATCACAGGATCATTCATATTAACTACCTGAGCAATCAGCGGTCCATCTATAGGGAAAAGCCCATACCCCTTTCCTGTCGCATTAAAGAAAATGAAAGATGGAACTCCCTTCCCTTCTGCTTCCGTAACTATGACATCCTGTTCACTCATATTTACAGCGACTTGCTCCATGTGGTCCGGATAGACCAGTGATATTTCAAAAAACTGAGGCCATTTACGGGACGAACCATCTTCACCTCTTTGTGAGATCTTTAGCTGCGTGATTTTATCCCTGTCTTTAGATAAACTATAATCGAATATTGGCCGCCCGGTTTCTTCTACCCATATCTTATTCCATGTCTGCAGGTCAACAGGTGTTCTTTCATCTAAAATCCGGATCAGATCCAGCCAGGAGGCATTGCTATTGGCATAAATTTTCAAATATTCGCGTAAGCCTTCCCTCAGGGAATCCTGCCCCAGGATCAATTCCAACTGGCGCATCACTATAGGAGCTTTATGGTAGATAATGTTGCCATACAATGTACCTGCATCCTTTAGATTCTGCAGGGGCTGACGTATTGGGTTGGCGCCTGCTGTCCGGTCCACACTATAAGCCGCAGGATAATGATCCAATAAGAACTTGAGATTATAATTGGTACCGGTCAGGACTGTACCTGTAATCTTATCAGCCATAAAGTTGGCAAACACCTCTTTCATCCACACATCGTCGAACCAGCGCATGGTGACCAGGTCGCCAAACCACATATGAGCAGTTTCATGCGCCAAAACACTGGCTCTGTCCTGCTCCTGGTCTTTGGTAGCACCTTCATCCAGGAATAGTGCGGAAGCCTTGTATTGAATGGCACCCACATGCTCCATGCCACCGAATTGGAAATCGGGAATCGCAGCAAAGTCGAATTTTTTGAATGGATATGGAATGGAGGTGTAGTCTTGCATGAACTTCAGTGAATTTTGATGTATGCGAAAAATAGGATCCAGGCTCAGGCGGATCTTTGAAGTATCGGTCTCCCTGTGGTAAAAGTTCATAACCCTCCCTCCCATTTCCTTTTGCACCTTATTGAATTTACCTGCAACAAATGAAAATAAATAGGTACTTATGGTATCTGAGGGTTCAAAACGGTATGTTTTCATGGCCCCGACTAGTGAAGAATCTTTCAATGGCGCATTGCTCACTGCGCTCCAAACCAGAGGGACAGATAATGTCAACTGAAAACTTGCCTTCAGGTCCGGCTGGTCAAAGCAAGGAAAAACAGTGCGGGCTCTGTCGGGCACCAGCAAGGTATACAGGTAATCATCATTTCGGTTCAACGACAGGTTACCAGCGATAAACTGTATCGCCACTTTATTTTTACCATTTCTTAAAAACCTGGGCTCAATTTGTATATGTTCTTTTTCAAATGCAACAGGAATTTGCTTCCCATTAACTCTTACATTTTTTATATGATCTTTTCCCTCTTTAAAATCGATTAGTAAAGGATGCTGATTCTTTTTCCATGAAAAGGATATGACTTCATCAGCCGCAATACGCTCTTCCTTCTTTTCGGGAATGTCTAGGGTTAGCTTATATCCAATATGCTGCAATACCTGTTTACGGTAAACAGCTAATGTATAAGGAACACCTGTTTCAACGGAAATTTCACTTGCAGGGATATTTTTAGGACTGCAGGAAAGAAGTAATGAGCAGATGATGAATAAAAAGCTACTAATTAGAATTGTAGTATTTATTTTTTTCTCTAAATCCATAATTTAATCAATCAAAAATCCCGGTCAAATTATGGATTTAACGTGAAATTCACTCTGCCCGAGTTGTTTGAATAGATGGAACGAATGTTCTTAAGGTCTGGCTGATTGTATTCAAATTGATTTTGTTGACATAAGCAGCCAAAATTGCTGCCAAGACGTAATATATTTTGGAAGTTGCCGAGCCGCCTAAGGTTATAGGAATATTTCGTATCTCTTCAACAGGAATAATATCCATTCCTCTTCTGATCAGGATATCACCATCATCAACAAATGCAGCTAAGCCTCCACCTGCACAATGTTGTTCGATCCGAGCACAATCCGGAAATAATGAGCATAAGCCCACCTCACATTTTACATTGTCTTTCATGGCATATACAAGGTCATCATCGGCATTCAAGATGGCATACCCTCCTTCCCTGACTGTTTCCGGAACAACTGATTTTACTTTTGCCAGCTGTTCAATAGTATGAGTACTATCCAAACCCAGACCATCCCCGCCAAGATTAGTCACTACCGCACACTCACATGCATCGAAAGCCAATCCTGACCTAAGCAGACCTCCACGGGCACACGCTAATACAGCGAATTCAACAGCAGTATCTTTTAATATCAGCTGAGCAGAATAAGGACCAGCAGCATCCCCTTCATTTATTAATACATTATTTACATAAACACCATCTGCAGTCGTATACCCGGTATTGAAACCCGCATGCTGCACCATTTGAGCTAAAAGCCTTGTTGTTATCGTTTTCCCATGAGTTCCTGTAATGGCCACAATTGGAATTCGCCCATCGCTACCGGGAAACAGCCTATCAACAATTTTCTTTGCTTCATAGCCATCCCGATCTAATGTAGCGTCAATTAACTTTTGCCGAGCTCCATACCCCAATTGAATAGCATCAGAACTGTCGAGCCGGGTAACAGGGATTTGCCGCTTGTACGCCTCAGTTACTAAGTCGTTGATATCCGGCCTCAACCGCTCCTTGTACCAAAGTCTTTTGATTTCTTCTATATCCTTTTTAATGTCATATTGAGTGCCTTTTACAAGGGCGTCAGCTATTCGAACCGCTGCTTTCGCAGTATATATTCCTTCCTGCTCTTCACAGTAAGAAAAGACCACGTGATAAACGCCTTCCCTACCAGCTCCCCTGGTACGGCCAAAACCCAGGTCCATACCTGCAAGTGACTGCAATTCAATCGCAATATGCTCAACAACGTGCCCCATCCAGGTTCCATCCTTTACCCTTTCGAAAAAGCCACCGGGAGCATTTTCACTACAGTAATGATTGTAAAGGGATGGAATTATTTGCTGTATCCTTTCATAAAAGCCCGGAATTTGATTCGTTGGTTTCATTTCCAGGTCTTCCAGATCTAAAAGCATTTGTATCAATTTCTGATTTTTTATGGACCAAATATTAGGTCCACACATAACCTTAATATCCAGGATATTCATTAAACAGGTGTTTGATGCACGATGAGGGCTAAAATATTATACCAAAACGCCTGCCTTAAATGATGTTTAAGTTAACAAAAGCTGTTATGTACTCTCCAACGCTTAATACTTTTGTTTGCAAAGTGTCAAGCATTACTTGCTTGTTATAAAATGTTAAAATCCCAACCAAAATTTATTTAGAATTCGAAACAAAACCTATCTTTGCTAACACTGTTAGGAAACAGAACACTACCTAAATGGGAATAGCAGAAAGAAAAATACGGCAAAAAGAAGAGGTGCGTTGTTCCATCCTCAGGGCTGCATGGCAGCTGGTGACGGAGGAAGGCTGGCAGGCATTATCTATCCGCAAAATTGCAGATGCTATTGAATATAGTGTTCCTGTGATTTATGATCATTTTGCCAATAAAGAAGCTATTCTGCTGGAATTGACCAAGCAAGGTTTCCAGATCCTGAATGCAGATTTAGGCAAGGCCAAAAAACGTTCCGCGAACCCGGAAAAGCAAATTGAATACATGGCCTATTCCTATTGGGAATTTGCCTTTGAGCATAAAGCTTATTACCAGGTGATGTACGGATTAGGAATGCCTTCCTGCGAAACGGTTAAGGAGATCCCGGAATTGAGCTCATTTACTGAACTAATATTGGAACCGGTTAAACACCTGATCCATAGCAGCAAACATCCGGAAACTGATCCTTATTTAAAACTGCACACATTCTGGTCCATGCTTCATGGCTTGATTTCCATCAACATGATGGGTAGCAGTTCAAATAAAGAAGAACTGAACCAAATGGTTTTACAGGATTTTATAACCAGTTTTATTTCTGGAATCAAGGGTTAACCTTTTTTTTAACCATAAGCCTAACACTGTTAGGAAAAATAATAACGATATAAAAACAAAGTAAAATGAAGTTAATTGATGCTTTAAACTGGCGCTATGCAGCCAAAAGAATGAATGGCGAAAAAGTGCCACAAGAGAAAATCGATAATATTCTGGAAGCTACACGCCTTTCAGCTTCTTCAATGGGTTTACAGCCCTATACTATACTGGTTATTGAAAATGAAGAAGTAAAAAAGAAGTTGCAACCCGCAGCCTATAACCAGCCACAAATTACAGAAAGTTCCCACTTACTGGTTTTTGCAGCCTGGGAAAATGTTACTGAAGAGCATGTGGACGAATACATCAATAGCATAGCCAAAGTAAGAAACGTAGCCCTGGAAAGCCTGGCCCCTTTTAGAGCGTCCTTGATGAACATTGTGAATGGACGTACCCAAGAACAAAAATATGAATGGGCGGCAAGGCAGGCATACATTGCATTCGGTACAGCAATAACAGCGGCTGCTGTAGAAGAAATAGACGCAACACCAATGGAAGGTTTCCAACCTGCTGCTGTTGACGAGATTCTTGGATTAAAAGAAAAAGGCTTGCGCAGTGTCACCATCCTGGCCCTGGGTTACCGCGACGCTGAAAAAGACTTTTTAGTGAATGCCAAAAAGGTACGCAGGGAGGCAGACAAGCTGATTTTGAAAGTGGCATAACCTCACCTTAATTATAATAGAAAACGCACAATATGAAAGTAGAAATATGGTCTGATATCATGTGCCCGTTTTGCTATATAGGCAAACGCAAATTTGAAGAGGCTTTGGAGCAATTTGCTCATAAAGATGATCTTCAGGTTGAATGGAAAAGTTTCCAGTTGAACCCGGATTTAAAAACACAGACCGATAAAAATATTTATGAGTATTTAGCAGAACAAAAAGGATGGACTCTGGAATATTCGCGCAATGTGCATGCACAGATGACTACAAAAGCAAAAGAATCTGGCCTGGAATATAATTTCGATTCAGTGATCCCCGCCAATAGCTTCAATGCACACAGGCTGTCACACTTAGCGTCAAAATACAACCTGCAAGATGCTGCAGAAGAACGGCTTTTTAAAGCCTACTTTACAGAAGGGAAAAACATTGATGATATCCATACATTGGTTCAATTAGGCATTGAGATTGGTTTAAAGGAAGAAGAGGTTCTTAGTATGCTGCAAAGTGATTTATACGCACAACAGGTGTATCTTGATATGTATGAGGCGCAACAGATTGGTGTAAAAGGCGTTCCTTTCTTTGTGATGGATAGGAAATATGCAGTCTCAGGAGCTCAGCCAGATTCTGTATTTCTGGGAGCCTTGCAAAAAGCATATCAGGAGTTTGAGAAGGATCAATTGGCAACTGCAACAAGCAATGCAGATGGAGCTGCATGTTCGATTGACGGGAACTGCTAATCAAGGATCAGAAATAAAAATGCATAATGAGTGACCAGTGATGAGTGAGTAAACTTGTTTACGCATTACTCATCACTGATCACTCATTTAGTTTTATTTCCTGGTTTGCGGAATGGAACAATATGTTTATTCTACAGCAAAACTTTGAAACATATTATCATTCGTTAATTAATGGACCCTCATCGTCTGTTCCAACTCCTCCAATGTCTGCCCCTTGGTTTCTTTTACCCTGGCCTTTACAAATAGAAAACCTGCCAGGCAAATACCTGCATACAAGTAAAAAGGCCCATAAGTACCAAGCCTTTCTGCCAGTATAGGAAATGTAAATACCAAAATAAAATAGGCAATCCATAAAGACACAATAGCAACGGAGGAAGCCACGCCACGTATTTTATTAGGAAAGATTTCAGAAATCAGTACCCAGGTCACAGGTGCAAGTGATGTTGCATAAGTTGCAATGGCTAGGAGCACGAACAAAGAAACCCAACCTGCACTTGCATGGATCTGTAATGAAAAGGACAGTACAATGTATAAAACTGATAGACCTAAAGAACCAAACAACATTAAAGGGCGTCGGCCAAGCTTATCCACCTGCCACATAGCAACAAAGGTAAAAACAAGATTAACGATGCCAATAGAAACGGTTTCTAAAAGTTGCCTGTCCAGGTTAGCACCTACAGATTCGAAGATGGTTGACGTGTAATTAAATACAACATTGATACCGCACAATTGCTGAAACACAGCCAGTGTAATACCCACCAAAACTGCAGGACGCACACTTTTTTGAAATACATCAGCAAAGGATTGCTTTTTTACGCCTTGTAAAGAAGTTTCAATATCCGACAAAGTGCTTTTTACAAATCCTGTACTGCCTATTTTGCTTAATACCTTTTGTGCCTGTTCATCCCTACCAGCCTTTACCAACCAGCGCGGACTTTCAGGCAGCCAGATAACACCTACCAGGAAAAGCAAAGCAGGTATCGTACCCATGCCAAACATCCAGCGCCATGCTTCAGGCCCATTGTCAGATAATGTATAGTTGACCAGGTTCGTGATCAAAATACCGATCACGATGGTCAATTGATTGATAGCTACATTACGACCCCTGATGCTTGCAGGGGAAATTTCAGCTATGTACATTGGACTCAACATGGATGCCATGCCTACACCAATACCTGCCGCAAAACGCGTGATAACGAACATGGATAAGCTGGTTGAAAATGCCATACCCAGGGAAGAAAGAGCGAAAATAGCAGCAGCCAGCATCAGTCCTGGCCTGCGTCCATAACGGTCAGCCAATGTTCCTGCAATGAGGCAACCAGCAATACAGCCTAAAGCCAGGGATCCGGTCAAAAAACCTTCCCACCAGGCATTTAAAGCAAACTCTGCTCTCAAAAAAGGAAGCGCCCCGGAAATAACGGCAAAGTCAAATCCGAAAAGATAGCCCCCTAAAGCAGAGATAAAGGAAATGCCAATAATATAGGCGTTATTGTAGCGAACTGATTGTTCTTTTATTAAAAGAGTATTGTTCATATGTGACATTTATACTGATTGTATCAATCAGCTGACAAGCAAAATTTTTATTGTTCAATAAGTGAAGTAAAATCTATCATCCTTTTATGGATACCTGCACCCTGGTGATTGACATCCAGGCCCAATACTTCATTTAAACAAGCCTCGGCACTTTCTGTATGATAATTACCCAAACCTAAATTTCCAAGTCCCATTAAATATAAACAATGAATCCTGTTACGAAGGTTCAGATCTGCATCAAATACTAATAAGTCAGGCAGTGAAACGGCGAAATAATCTATGCTGATGTTATCATCGATATGATCCAGCCCAAAACTGATCAACTTTTTGAAAATAGCCGATGCTTTTTCATTTTCGCCCAATTTCATCCAGGCAAGTCCCTGGTAAAAAATCTTATCTGGTTGCGGATCATTATAGAATATAGCCTGCACCGGCTCACTGATCCCTTCAGTAGCTTTTTGGAAATATTCCTCAGCCCTCTTTTGAACATTCAATTGTTCAAAAGCCAATCCCTTTAAATAATGGATATCATTTTCCTGGGTTCCATACAACTTTCCTTCACCCAAGTTTACCGGGTAAATTTCTGCTTGTTCTAACAATTGTAGAGCCTCTTTAGCATCACCAGCTTTAAGTGCCAGTTTTGCCAACTCGATATGACAAATCAAATATTGTCCTACCACTTTTCCTTCACCTCCTTCCCATGGATGGAATGTAAAAGCTGCAATTAAGTCTTTCGCTTTCTGGTAGTCACCCAGTTGGTTATACAAGGTAACTCTCTCCAGATACAGATCATCACGCGACTCAACTAACTGCTGGTAGGCTTCCAAAATTTCTAAACGCTGTTGATGTGGCGTATTCAGCTTCTTATATAATTGATCCAACTCCATCAGCACCCTTGCATCAGTCGCATCTAAAGAAAAAGCCTTTTCTAAAGAAGCAAGTGCTTTTTTAGCATCTTTCAACTTATTGAAATAAGCCAGTGAAAGATTACGGTGCACAGTTGGGAAATTGTCATCGATCTGCACAGAGAGTTTCCAACATCCAATAGCTTCTTTGTATTGTCGTTTGTCGTACCAGAAATTACCTAAATAGTAAGGAGCTTTAGCATCATCGGCGTTGAACGCAATGGCTGCCTGCAAAACCGGAACATCTTCAATTCGGTTGGGAAAACAAAAATCAGATTTCAGACCAGCGGCCTGTTTAAAATAGGTCATTGCCCTTTCTGTTTGCCCTTGCTGGTAAGCAAACCAACCCAAATAATAAGGTACCATTGGATATTGCTCTGCACAATTTCTGAAGTGCACCTGCAACAACGATGAAGCTTCTTCAAATAAACCTGCATGTGCATAATCAAATGCATATTCAATAAAATTATGCACCCAGTTGCGGCTAACTTCCAACAGTTGATTCAAAGCATTATCTGCCTCGGAGGTTTGACCATTTGCTGAAAAAATTAGATAGTTTTCAAACAAACACCCAAAATTGAAAGGGTCTATGGCTAATGATTCCTGGATCAATGCACTGGCTTCTTCTACTCTTCCCTGCTTTCTCAATATGAATGACTTTGCATGTCTTGCCGTATGACTATGATAGTTCCTGATCAATGATCGTTCAATCAATTCAAGAGCCTCTTCAAAATCATTTTTAGCACATGCAATCCTTGCTAAATTCAAAAAGCCAGCATGTTGCCATGCATCGTTCCAAACACTTTTATAAAAAACATCAAATGCCTCATCGTTTTTACCCTGCATTTTCAAAGCCCAGCCTAAATTGTAATAAGGCTCGCCATCGTATGGATTAGGATTGCGCTGTGTCAATGTTGCAATGGCCTTTCTGAAATAAGGTTCTGACTTTGCAAATTGCCCTCTGCGTAGATACCACAAACCCATTGCGTTATTGCACCTTACATCTTTATCATCCCTGCGGAGTGCCTCTTTGTAATAGTCTGTTGCTATATAGGTTGCATGCCTGTATTGCTCAATATGCAGCCCTGTCAGGTATAATTGCTCATTATTTTCAACATCCTGTGGCCTCTTTGCGGCTTGGGCAGGTGAAGGAATTTCCTGCTCCACGGCCTTTTCCTGTTGATAACTCACCAAAACCTTATTGTTTTCCAGGTTAGTGACAACCAATTTGATTTCTTCTGGCGCTATCGCCTGACCAAGTGTCACCGTTTTTATATAAGGTTGCTCAGGAGAGCTGCTGATCACTTCACTATACAATTCTTGTTGCTGGTGTAGCAACGCAATCTTCACTTTGTCATAAGGTGAGGTGAGATAGAGTTTGATCGCTATTTCATTTTGATTGATCTCAATTCCGGCAACAGCTTCCTTTGTCGCATTATTTACCATGCCCACTTCTCTATAAGGCATAAAGTATTGAACAAAGGTTTTTTCTTCATATGGCTGCAGCCAAGAAAAGTCGGGCTGGTTATCAGTAAATACACCGGTCATCAATTCAATGTAAGGACCGTCTTCATCAGTAAGGTTCCTGTCCCATGCCTGTCCAAATTCGCCATGCCCCCATGTCCACTGTTTCTTACCCGGTGAAATGTGATGGTTCGCCACATGTAATAAACCTCCTTGCGTATCGTGCTCATAACCACCAATGAAATTATACTTTGAGGTTATGGCCATGTATGATGTTGGCACCGGGATGTTCTTATAACGGGAAATATCGGTACCTGGCGCATAATCCACCTTATAATAGGTACCCTTTGCAATAGGGAAAGAGGAAACATCCCTCTTGCCATGGTCAAAGACTGCATATACATCAGGCGGGAAAACAGACTGATAATGATCATTTACTTTCACTGCAGGATTCGCCCACCATAAAAAGGTCTGTGGAAATGGCGTCCTGTTGTACAATTTGCCTTTAATCTCGATATAAGCTTTATCAGGATAAAGAGTAAAACCAGCCATCCCTTTCGTACGGAACATGCGCTCCACTTCATTCACCCATACCGTTTTGCTGCCATCCTTGTTTTCTTCGATGGTGTAATCCACTGGTTCAAAAGTGCTGGGACGGTGGTGTTGCGGCCAGTTGAATTCGATGCCACCAGAGATCCAGGGGCCTGTTAACCCTACGAGAGCTGGCTTGATCACCTGGTTGTAATATATAAAATGGCGCTGCTTTACTTTATCATACGCCATTTGTATCCTGCCCCCCAATTCGGGAAGCACCATGATTTTTATGTATGCATTCTCCAGGAATACAGCTTTGTATGCCTTATCAATTTTCTCATCGAAAATTTTCTCAACGACTGCATGTGGATAAACAACACCGCTGCTTCCCTGATAAACCCTTTTCTCCAAAAACATCGGATTCTTCTCCGGTTTCCCAATAGGATAGGTTGGAATCACAAAGTCTTCCACCCAGACTTTTACCTGATCACTCATATAACAAGTTGTTAGTGAATTATTATTAAATATGCCCAAAGTAAGCACACATCCGGCATTTTAAAAATGGAGTAATCTCCGTTTTTGATGGACTTTTTTATGGTTCTGACTGATATTATTCATTTACTTTTATGATATTCAAAATATTTGAATATTTACGGCCATCTAAAGAAAAAGAGAAGGATTTCCAAGGTCAAAAGCCATTGTAATACCTAGGAAGATTTTATCCAACCGGTGCGAAGCCCCACGGAACCGAACAATATATTTTAACTTACTGCCGTGATGGAAAGAGGGAAGCTACTATTTTAAAAACAGGTAGGAAATTGAATCAGGTGATTATATTTTCATTCCGATAAAACAGCCCAATCTTATGTAGCAGATGAAAAAATCCATGGACTATCTATTGGATCCATTTTAAAGGAAGCAGTCCGGATTCAATGATACTTTGATCCAGAAAAAGATGAAGGGAAGGTTTTCCCTTCCCTTTATTTCAACAAACGTACATAATAAATACCACCAGCCACAGATCCTGAATGCGCTACAAATTTCACAGTCATGGTTTCACCTGTCAGACTATTCAGGATATCGGAAGGAAGCTCATAATCCACATCGTAGAACCCATCGCCACGGTTAGCATCCATGTTTACGGTTTTAAACAGCTTGTCATTGACATAAATATCAAAGCTCCGGTTTCTGTCCCTCCCGGAATAAGTAATACGTAGTACATGCCCTTCCTTATTCCTGTTCTTAAGATCATAGCTAAACCAACCCGAAGCATGTCGCCAGTGGCGGTCCAGGAATACACCTGATTCTGTTTTTTCCCCCTGAAAGTTATGGTCCGATTCAGGCTGCTGCTCACCGGGAGCTACCTGGTCCACAGTACGGGCTTCAAGTGCCAGCCGGGCTTCTTCAGCTTCACGAATAGTCTGCTTCCTCTTTTCCAACCCTTCCGGGTTAGTGATAGGCCAGTAAATAATATAACGGGCATCATGTACTGTAAAGAATGGCACCAGTTGCAAGTTTTTAAACTGGGCAGGGTAAATAAGACTGGATGCTGTAAACGTCAACGGCTTTCCTGGAACTTGTTGGAGCGCAGAGGCAACATCCTTTTGGGAAGAAACCAGCAGAGGAGCAGTTTCAATAGGATATAGCGGACCATTGGCTATATGCCCCATCCGGCTGTCATCAGCTCTTAAACCAACAAGGTTGGTAGTATCCGTAGCTGCAGCCAATACGATAGGACCACGAACAAAAGATACCCAGTCAGAACCATCAGGGAGGCGCTCAACTTTTGTCTCCATAGGTAAAGAAAGTGTCACCACGTCTCCCGATTTCCACAAACGGTTGATCGCAACATAGGAAGCGGTGTCTTTGGTAAGCTTTACTTCTTTGCCATTCACCAGCACCTTCATTCTTCCATTCTTTACCCAGGAAGGATAACGGACATGAAGGGCAAATTGCATAGGCTTTTGAAGCTTTAATTGAATAGTCGACTTCTCTTCAAAAGGAAACTTTGTTTTTTGAGTGATGCTGATTCCACGCTCCTTCCAGGCAAGTGTTGAAGGAATAAACAGGTTCACAAAAACATCTTTATCATTGTGGGCATAGATCAACTCTCCATACTTACCATGATTTTCCATTCCGGAACCCACACAACACCAAAAACCTTTGTCCGGTTGCGAATAAACCCTGTAGTGCCTGGGGCGCATCGGTGTAAAATACACGAAGCCACCGTGCGGATGCTGGGAAGATAATATATGGTTGTACAAGCTTCTTTCATAGTAATCCATATAGCTTGCAGAAGGATGGTATAAGAACAGGTGTTTCGACAGCTTCAGCATGTTATACGTATTGCAGGTCTCAGGGCCTTCTTTATCCTCCACCATGGAAGTGAAATTATTGGCAGGATGGAAATGTTCCCGCACACTGTTGCCACCAATGGAAACAGTCCTGTGAGCCACTACAGTTTGCCAGAAGAAATCTGCAGCATCTTCCCAACTCTGGTCCCCTCCTACTTCTGCTATGCGGGCATAACCAATCACTTTGGGAATTTGTGTGTTGGCATGCAAACCTGTCAGGGAATCTTTATGTTGCAATAGAGGATTTAAGATAAAGCGGTGAGAAAACCTCTTGGCCAGCTCCAGGTATTTTTGATCGCCAGTAATCGCAGCAACATCTGCAAACACTTCATTCATGCCTCCATGCTCACTACGCATCATCTGTTGCATTTGCTGGTCAGAAAGATGAGACGTCAATTCCAGGCACCAATCAGAGAGCTTGATCAAAATATCTTTTGCCTTCGTATTACCAGTAAGCACATAAGCATCTACCAACCCCGCATACAGCTTATGAATATTGTACCAGGGCACCCACTTACCGTTCAGGGAAAAGCCGCCAGCATCGATTTTTCCATTGGCGACGTCTTTCCACATGGCTTTGCCACCTGGAATTCCTCCGACGTAGCCATCTCCCGATTGTTGCTGGCACTTTTCAATCCAGTCGATCATATAATTGAGGCGGCGTTGCACTTCCTGGTTGCCGGTTGCAGCATACATATTGGAAAGAGCTGAAAGGTAATGTCCGCCGATGTGACCGTCCAAACCGGTACCTTCCCAATTACCATAGCCTTTTGCCTTGGGCTCAATGCCGGCTTCCCTGAGAAAAGGAGCCAGCAGGCGGTCGGGATCCAATGCTAACATGTATTTCAAATCCGTCTCCTGGGCTTGTTGAAAAGGGCTTTCTAATAAGTGCACAGAAGAGAGCGGAAAGTTTTGTAACCTGGAAGTGTGCGAAAAACTTTGTAGCCTGTTGGTTTGGCTGAAAGCAATCACCGGCATCAACGCAAGGATGAATAAACGGGAATAAAGCGATTTCATTTTATAAGGCTCGATTGAATGAAATAATGAATCTAATAGTAGATGTTTACCCCTGGCAGGGAGTAAACAATTCTTATGTTATTATTTTGTTTGAATCCTGATAATGGTAAAAGAGTATGGCGGCAACTCTGAACTGAAATTTTCAGAAACAGTGCAATCCGAAATAACCGGCTTCAGGTTCTTATCATCAGGCTTACCCTGCAATACTGTTTTTACTCCTTTTGTGTTAGCCAAGGTAATATCTTTTAAGACCACAGATGCATTCACAGTTACCGGTAACAGGTTGACCATTTTAACGATCACATCTTTACTCTTCGAATCACGAACCACAGAAAATGCAATGCGCTTTTTTACAACTTCTGTATTGTTGGAAACATTGATGCTTGCAGTCAGGTATTCATTACCCGAATTGTGCCCATAGAGCTTCTGCACCTCGTAACCGACAGTAGGCTTCACCTCTGTATTATTAAAGTAGATCATGTCAGGATTCCACTGCGTATGCCCTTCTTTGGCCAGCAATGGTGCATAGGAGGTCATACTCACCACATCGCCATTGCGTTCGATAGCAGTCAGGTACAAGGCTTCAGCTAAAGCTGTTTCCAGGTTATTGGCTCTTCCGGGTACATGGGCAGCATACTCACCCAAATACACCTTTGGTTTAGAGCGGTCATATCGGTCATAAAAATCCTGGTTATTGATGAACCAACCTGGAGAAACATAGTAATGCTCATCTACCATCGGCACCTTTAACTTTGAGGCGATCTCCCATCCTTCTTCATAATCCGTTCCTTCATAGAAGGGTCCTACCGTTCCAATAACAGTGATTTCAGGATGCTTCTCTTTCAACGCATGATAGATCATCGTGAACCGCTCTTCAAAAACATCCGTGATCAGATCCTCATTGCCTATACCAATGTATTTCAGGTTGAAAGGCTTGGGGTGACCTGCCGCTGCCCTCAGCTTACCCCACTTGGTAGTCGCATCTCCATTAGCCCACTCTACCAGGTCCAGGATATCCTGGATGTATTCATCCATCTGGTCCATAGGAATGCCTCCTTGCTGACCTCCTCCATGAGGTCCATTACCTGAATTCTGGCAAGGCACGCCGGCCGCAATCACGGGCAAAGGCTGCGCACCTATATCTTCACAAAACTGGAAGTATTCAAAATAACCCAATCCTGCTGTCTGGTGATAGCCCCATAAATTGCGCTGTGGTTTACGAGCCTGCAGGGGACCTATGGTATTTTTCCATTGATAGATATTGTGGAGACCATCTCCATGGGCTACACACCCCCCAGGAAAACGCACAAAGCGGGGATGAATATCTGCGATCACCTGTGCCAGGTCAGCCCGCATTCCATTGATTCTGCCTTTGAAAGTGTTTTGCGGAAACAAGGAGATCACATCAACAGCCAGGCGACCTGCAGCCAGTGGTTGTAATTCAAGAGTCGCATCCGTAGCATCTGCATTGGGAACAAGTACAGCCCTGGATGTTTTCCACGTACCAGAAGATGCCTGCACATTGGCCTGGGCCAACACCTCGCCATTTTTTGCAACCAGGCGCACCAGCAGCTTTCCACCTTTTCCTTCAAGTTGTTTGACAAAAAGTGAAAAGTTATATTGCTCCCCTTTCCTGACTGCAATGCCATCAAAACCACTGTTCACCAACGAAGCACCAGGCGTCGTAGTTTGCAGTACTGCATAGTGTGGATTATTCGCATGTATAGGTGCTGCGCTATCCATCGTAAAGGCAGTTTGCTCACCCTTTAAAGTCCAGGCGTAAGTGGAATTCCATTTTTGATCACGACCCTCCTTATCGCTCAATGCGTATTCGAAATCACGGTTCTGCACCAACTCTGCATACAATCCGCCATCTGCCGCATAGTTTATGTCTTCGAAAAAGATCCCCAGCAGTAGATCACTGATCGGCTTTGCATTTGCTCCCTGTACGGAGATAGCTGCGTTGACAGGCTTAAGGCCTGCAAAGCGCTGGGCATCATCTTTTGCAAATTCATTGTACAAGCTGTTTTTATACTGCTTACGTTCATAGTTATTAATGAGTTGATCCACTGTGGACCAGGGCACCCTATACATTTGCCCGGTGGCACTACCTTCAGGCAAAGTGATGGTCTGACTGGGATTTTTGTATTGGGCCTGGGACACTTCCGTTGCAGGGCTGTAGGACTTAAAATCTTTTGTTATTACCCGGAAGTACTTCCCTGCAGCATCAGTATAGGTAATTTGGTAAATGCCGGATTGCTGATCATACTGCACTACCGGGCGAAGAATATTGGATCCGGCATTCATCTCAGGGTAACTTTGCCGGCCCCAGTCCACCAGGTCTTTTGATGCCGCATGGGCAAAAAGACGTTCCCTTTCATTAAGGCTCCACACACATTGCCAGGTGCCTCCTGGTCCCAGGAACAGAAAAGGAGTGATCATTCGTTTTTCACTCCCCCAGCGTCCATAATCGCTCCTCAGGAATGAGAATTCATTGCCAATAGAAAACCAGTGTTCCCTGTCGCGGCTCCAGGCAAAATGCAAGCCATTATGATTATTGTTCTTGACCGTTGCATAGGAAAAAAGATAAACAGAGTCAGGCTCATTATTCGATTTATTGTTGGCCGCAAAAACTGTTTGCACCTGGACCATTGCAAGCAGAAAGATGAAGATTGAAGTTCTTTTCATTTTGATGTTCTTGATCAGGTAGGATACCCTTTTATTTTTCTCGTTAGTATTGAATGTTTAAAATGTGCATTTAAGGCTTGATCGCATATCATATTTTTCAACAATAACTGGCTGGTATGAAGTATGACAAGCATTAAATGTAATTCAGACAAATATAAATAAGAACACCCAATATTGATCATGCTGCGAACAAGAAATCGCCCGCAACATGATCAACATCATTTATATGACATTCATGATAACCCGGATTATTTTATTCATGATCTTACAATTTGACTGTAACCTCTTTGCCTTTGTAGGTTATTGTATTATTGAATTTTGAAGAATTACCTGCTCCGGTCCCATTTTGATGGTTCACCAATACAATATCAAATTTTCTCGTAGCGAGCATACCAGGAAAACTGCCTTTACGATCTTTGATGGTTAATGTACTTGCGTGATCATTCCAGTAAAATGTTATTTCAGTGTACTTACCTTGCTCGTAATTGTAATTATTGTTTTCATCTTCATACAAGGTGAACTCAGCATCAGCACCAGGATAAATACGCAATTCCAGGTTATCCCACTTCTTTTCTTCCGCAAACTGAACTTTCGGTCCCCAGGGTATAATAGAGCCGCCCTTCACATATAAAGGAATGATGTCAATTGGTGTTTCTTTATTAACAGCTTTGCCGCCTTCAGTACGTTCTCCTGTCCAGAAATCGTACCATACAGCACCTGCCGGTAGGTATACAGATTGAGTGGCAGCGCCTTTATCCGTTACAGGGGATACTAAAAATGATTTTCCGAATAGATACTCATTTTCGATATCATACACCTTTTTGTCATTGACAAAATCCATATACAATGCACGCATAATAGAACCGGAATGACTAGTTACATTCCATGCAGTGGCGTATAGATATGGCAAAAGATGATAGCGCAAATTGATGAATTTCTCCTGTACGTCAAATGGCCATTCGCCACGATTACCAAACTGGTAGATTTCCCGGGGAATATCTGTTCCATGAGAACGCATCATTGGAGTAAAAGTTGCAAACTGCATCCAGCGGGTATAGAGTTCCTGAAACTCAGGATTCTTCGCACCTCCACCTTTCACAAAAGCTCCTGCAAAAAAGCCTCCAATATCAGTGTTCCAGTATGGAATACCGCACAAAGAAAAGTTCAAACCTGCAGGAATCTGTTTGCGGAATGTCTGCCAGTTGGAACCCACATCACCGCTCCAGGTGTTGGCACCATAACGCTGCTGGCCGGCAAAGGCCGAGCGGGTAAGGATCATTACCCTTTTATCAGAAGTCGTCTGCCGCTGATGATCGTACACCCCACCTACGTGTTGCAAAGGAAAAGCATTGCGCACACTGCGAAAAGTACCGAGGTAAGTAGGCAGGTCAAAGTCCTTTTCTTTCAGATTTACATGATCAGGTTCAGAAGAATCTAACCACCAGGCATCGCTGTTCAAAGAGAACACACCTTTGTTCAGGTAACTCCAGTAGATATCGCGTGCCACAGGGTTGTAGACATCATAAGGTGTAGTTCCACTTCTGGGAGGCCATGTCTCGAAGTCAATGAGCATTTTTTTATTCTTGAACTCTGCATATTGCTTCGTCTGAGGCCCAAAACCTGGCCATGCAACAATAAAAATATGAGCATTCAACTGGTGTACACTATCCACCATTGACTTTGGATCAGGAAAGGTAGAACGATCAAAACCCATAGCGTTCCAGTTACTGTCTTTACCCCAGTACTGCCAGTCCTGTATAATGCCATCCAACGGCACTTTCAGGCTACGGTATTTCTTTACCACATCCACGAGTTCGAATTGTGTTTTATAGCGCTCCCTGGATTGGTTGAAGCCATACACCCAAAGTGGCATCAGGGGCGCCTGTCCTGTTAAATCACGCAATTGAGTAATCACGCCATCAGCACTGCTGCCATACAGGAAATAATAGTCCGAGCAGTCCCCTACTTCCGAATCAAAAGAAGTTTCTTGGGGGTTATCTAAAAAGGTGGTAGGTGCATAGTTGTCCCAGAAAACGCCGTAACCTTTCACCGATTGAAAGAAGGGAATGCACACCTTCATGTTATCCTGGCGCAGGAACACCTTTTGGCCACGCTGGCTTATTTTACCATTTTGCTGTTGACCAAGACCATAGATAACCTCGTCTTTGTCCAACCGGAAAGCCTGCCGAACACTGTAGGTATTCTTATTGACATCTTTGATGGCAGTGAACTGTGTGCCGTAGTCTTTTTCAGTAAAGAGTTGACCGCCATTTAAGTTACTGAAAGCCACTTTACCTGTCATCAGATTAAGTTCTACTTGCAAGGCTTCACTCTTAAGCAGAACGGCATTTCCTTGCTGCTGTATATCCAGTTTAATGGATTCCGGCTTTTTAATCACCGAAAGACTCTCCTTTTTATAAGAGGTACCTTCCGGAGCTTTGACAACTCTGACAATTTTGGGACTATTAAACTGTATTTCCACAATCAGGCCGTCAACCGTAGATTGAATACCATAGGTTGTTTTTGTAAAGCTTTGACCAAATGCTACATTGGAAAAAAACAGAAAGAGTATATAGGAAATTTTCTTCATTATGTAAGAATTCAAACTTTAATCAGGGATAAGCACTTCCCACATTGCAGGCAATTCAATACCTGCAATATGGGAATATAGAATTGAAGTAATCTTAGTTGTATCCTGGATTTTGTTTCAAATTTGAGTTTTTAGCAATCTCTGTTCTGGGTATGGGGTAAAGCGACCTGTAGTCACCATTGGGAGAATGGGACAACCATGACTTCTTCGTAAATACACCAAACCGGATCAGATCAGTTCTTCTGCGGGCTTCCTGGTTAAACTCCCAGGCCAGTTCATCTAAAAAGCGGCCATATTGGATATCAGCACCTCCTTCAGTAGTTGTTACTAAATGGTTTCGAAGTCCATAATCATAACTGCTTCCTTTTAACAGATCCGCTCCAGTCACCACAGCTCTTGCAGGATTCAATTTGAAAGCTCTTTTGCGGACTTCTGTTACGATTGCGGCTGCTCCGTCAGCATCTCCGCTCCGCATTAAAGATTCAGCTTTCATCATCAATATATCGGCATACCTGAACAGTGGCCAGTCATTGCTCAGGCGATTGGTAGAGCCCGCGGCAATTTCAAACTTGCCCAACCTCAATCCATCTACTTCCTCTGAAACATCAACACCAGGAACATAATTACGATACGACAACGGCTTGCCTACATAGGCGCCCATAGTACCGTATATGCTATCACCGGTTGACGTATACTGCTGCCCCATAATGAAATTATCCAGCAAGCGACTATCCTCAGGATCAAATGTGCTGATGAATTGCGGAATGGCACAGACTCCACCCCAGGGAGAGAATTGTAGATTATAAGTTTTTTGGTTCTCAGGTTGCAGCGTTTGCATATGCACATCAAACGAATTCCAATCATTGACATACTTGGAATCAAATGGCAATGCAAAAATGATCTCCTTGGAATTTTCATTGTTCGTTACAAACACATTCTTCTGGTTGGGTTCCAATATGAACAGCTTGGAATCTATGATTTCATCACAAACTTCCTTGCACTTTTCCCATTGTGGAGTACCGGTATAAACACCTGCATTCAGGTACATTTTTGCCAATAAGGCAAGTCCTGCCCATTTATTGAACTTACCATAGGTTGTCTTATTATTTTCTGTGCTCACTTTCGGAATATTGGTCACCAGGTCATTGACAATAAAATCATATACTTCTTTCCTGGTATTTTGTTTGGGTAAATACCCTGCTGGCACATCAAACCTGTCTACGATCGGAACGTTTCCATAAATGTCACACAATATCCAATAATAGGACGCTCTCAACAGCTTCATTTCAGCAATCAATGTGGTGGTATCCTTGGGGTCAACAGGAATGGCTCCTGACTGAACCTGGTAAATGATACGGTTACTATTGGTAATGCCTTGGTAAGCCCTTGTCCATATATTGATCACGATATCATCTTCGGTTGTCCATTTATGCTCGTGTATCCGGCGATATACACCGCCATCTACCCATCCATTAGGACGGGCTGGCGTAAGCATTTGGTCAGCAGAAACTTCCTGGGCTCTGTAAACAGTATTCCATTGCAACAATAGGCCACGCCAGTCCACGTAGGCAGCACCTGCTAATGCAGCAAGATCAGTACTGTCTGGTGTAAATTCCCGTGCAATAATGGTATTATAAGAGGTGTCCTTCAACTTGGTACAGGCTGAAAATAGAAACGGAAGTAAAACAAGGATAGCTGCTCCTGAATATATATAACGGTTAATCTTTTTCATGGCTGAATCAATTAAAAATTAAAAGGTTACATTAAGACCAACACTAAATGTTCGTGTAGTTGGATATTTATAGGGTGAATCCATGCCGGGATCAAGACCTGAAGTAGGTACTTGTACTACTCCAGACTGTGCTGCAGATTGCGCATTGCGCAAACTAACCTCTGGATCAATCCCCTTGTAACCAGTAATGATCAATGTATTAAGTGATGCTACGTAAACCCTTGCGGACTGAAATAAATTAGTACCTGTTTTCCTGAAATTATACCCGAGGGTGATATTGTCTATTTTCCAGAAATCCCCATCTTCAATGTAATAACTATTAAACTCAACTGGCGATTTTAATTGAGTGGTTCCGAATACCGGGTCATATGCATTTTTCATCAGGTTATACTGTGCTTGCGTAGGATTCTCAAACATCATACGTTGCAAATTGGCCACCTGGAAATTGAAGGCACCTCTTTGCGTAATGGTTAAATCCCAGTTATTCAGCCTGAAGCTATTGTTCCAGGCCAGGTAATGCCTGGGAAGACCATTACCCAGCACTTTCTTGTCTTCAAAAGCATGGGCAAAATCTTTGTAATTGACCGGCTTTCCATCACGGCCTTCATATATCCATTGACCATAGTTGGCCACATCTGAAGGATCACCGCCTACACCAATTACTTTATAACCATAGAAATCACCAACTTCTCCGCCAACCCTTAAAAGGTGGGAAAAAGTTTGAATAGGAGGAAAAATAGCGCCTACTCGGATATAATCAGTTGAAGTTTTATAAAGGTCATTAGAGAGACTGATTAATTTGTTAGAGTTAGTAGAATAGTTGACCGTTGAATTCCATTCAAAGTTGTTTTTACGGACAGGCACAAAGTTGACCTGTACTTCTATCCCTTTGTTTTGCATGGTTCCAACATTGGCCATGGTCCGGTTGTAAAGATTTGGAGGACTTGGCACTTCAAACAAATAAAGCAGGTTATGTATTTTCCGGTTATACAAATCAATACTACCGCCAATCCGGTTATCCAACATGCTGAAGTCAAGGCCTATATTGGTCTCCCTTTTTTCTTCCCATTGAAGATTTGGATTAGCATTTTGCGACGGCACAAGCGTTTGCACCCACTCTCCATTAGATAACACAAAGCCACCATAACTGAGTGTTGCCAATCCTAGAAATGGCTGGTTGGGTTGCGATCCGGTAACTCCATAACCAGCCCGAAGCTTCAGGTCATTAAAAAGCTTTTGGTTATCCATAAATGATTCCCTGGTAATTCTCCAGCCTGCAGAAACAGCAGGAAAAGTTCCCCATGGATCGTTAGTGCCCCAAAGTTGGCTAGCTTCTTCACTACGGACGCTGGCCATCAAAAGGTACTTCTGATCATAGTTATAGGTGAGCCTGCCGAAAAATCCTATTAAGTTGGTGGTTGCTCTATAACTACCGATCAAACCTGTGTAATCTCCACTGCTAATGGCACGCCCTAAGCCGATATTATGCCAGCTAAACTGATCGGTTGGGAAATCCCAGTTGTTCGTAAAGTCACTATTGTAATCATTCTCCTGGTAACTATATCCACCCAAAAGGGTAAAGTTGTTCCTGTTGAAAGATTTTGAATATTCAGCGGTCAATTCAGCCAGCCGGTCTATAGATGAATTCCCCGAAACACTGGCATAGCCGTTTCTATTATCACGCAATGTGGATGCATGTTGCTTGGTCTCAGCATACCCCGCTTCTAACATTCTTTTGGTATAAGAAAATATACCGGAAAGTCTTAATCCTGTAATGGGTGTAAAAACAACTGAACCCTTATACCTTGAATTGCTTTCACTTGATTTACCATCACTTTCCATTAAATCAGATACTGGGCTCTGGTAATCAAATTTGGTCAATTCCTGGAACCAGGTACCATCAGGATTCTTTACAGGCGCTGTGGGATTCTGCATCGTCGCCTGCCTGTAAATGTTTGAATTGAAACCATTGAACTTACGGGAAGCACTAAAATAGTTTAGATTGATCTTCAGCTTATTGTTAAACATGCTATGGTTAAAATCCATACGCCCAGAAAATTGTTGGTTGTAGGATTTTAAGAACAAACCTTGCAGATCATTATAGTTCACACTTGCGAGGTAGTTGGTGGTTGCATTACCTCCACGGAATGTTAAGTTATGGTCCTGAGATACTGGAGTCCTGGTAATTTCTTTCAACCAGTCTGTACTGGCACCATGATCCAGCATGGGGTAAGAAGTATCTCCTGTAGGTGTAATCACAATGCGATCACCTGAAGCGATCTGGGCCCTGAAATCTTCTGCTGTCGACATATCCAGTTTTCTGGCTATAGTCTGTATACTAACATAACCGCCGTATTCAACTGTCGTCTTGTTATTAGCACCTGCCCTTTTAGTAGTAATCAAAATGACCCCGTTAGTCCCACGGGTACCATAAATAGCGGCTGCAGAACCGTCTTTGAGCACGTCAATAGATTCTATATCCTGGGGGGCTACCATCTTCAGATCTCCAGGCACACCATCAATCAACACCAAAGGATTTTGGTTCACCCCCATGAGTGTTGACTGGCCACGCAAGATAACCTGGGAGGTAGCAGTAGGATCTCCATTGGGAGAAATAATGGTTAATCCGGCTACTTTACCCTGGATCAACTGCCCGGCATCCTTTACTGTACCTTTTATAAAATTCTCTGCTTTCACAGTTGCTACCGAACTGGTCACTTCAGCTTTACGCTGCGTACCATAACCGATAACAACCACTTCATTTAAAGCAGTTCCTATGCCTGCAAGGATCACTGAAATATTGGATGAAGTGCCTACAGTGATTTCAGTTTTTTCAAAGCCTACTGAAGTGATCACCAATACATCACCTTCATTGGCATCGATTCTGAAGCTACCATTCCCATCAGTTGCGGTTCCTTTTGAAGTACCCTTAACGGACACGGTAGCGCCGGCAACAGGTGCCCCATTCTTATCAACAACCTTACCTGTAACATTCTTAGCATTTGATGAACTCACTGAGTTCAGGGAAATAGTATGAGTCTTTGGAGGAATCACAGTGATCACATTCTTTGACAATTCAAAGGAAGTGCCTGTCTGCTGGCTGATCTCTAACAGCAATTGTTTTAAGATAAGCACATCTTTCTTGATGGAGATGGACTTATTAATGTCTACTTCACTGGCATCATAAGCAAACCGTAAAGGAGTTTGTTGCTCCACCAGGCTAAAAAGTGCACCTAGCTTTTCTGATTTTTTAGAAATCTTAATATTGGCATCAAGAGGATCACCCTTGGTTTGCCCATAGTCAAATGCCATTGCTCCATACGTGCATAATATCAAAGCAAATGGCATGAGGAAATGCAATACTTTCCCCTGTAGCAATCGAAAGTTCAAGTTGCTCATACAGTTTGATTTTCGTTTTGAAATGATGTTATTTGATTACAATCGTATCCCCATTGGTAGTATAGGTTAACTTTTTAGAGAGACATATGCTTTCCACGATTTCCACAGCTGATGCGTTACTGAAACTACCAGTAAAACTCCACTGCTTCTTATGGCTTCTGTTCACAAGGTGGATATTAAAAGTCCTTTGAAAACGATCGGCTATTTCCTTAAAATCTGCATTCTTAAAGACAATAATACCTCGCTCCCATCCTAATTCTTCGTCAGGATTATATTTCTTTTTTTGAAGTGCTAAACTGCGCTTGCTGAATAAACCCATTTCTGAAGGATTCAGAAACATCGTTTCGCCAATTACTTTCTTACTTGTTGAATCGGCAATCCTGTCAAGCTTTACTTTCCCGGTAACCAGAGCTACCTTTATCTGCTGATCACCCTGGTAACATTTAACATTGAAGGAAGTCCCTAAAACAGTAGTCATCAGGTTCCCGGAAATGATATGGAATGGATGTAACGTATCCCTTTTTACATGAAAGAAAGCTTCTCCTGTCAAAGTCACTTCCCGCTGTCCTCCTGTAAACTTTGAAGGATAAACCAAACGGCTATCTGCATTTAAATGGACCTCGCTGCCGTCAGGCAGGAGAATACGGGCCTGCTCCCCCTTGGGTACGTATTTCTCCACCATAACTATATTTTCAGTTGCAGTGGATACTTTAGACACCTTGCTGTTGCGAAAAAATGAAAAATAAACACCTCCCAGCAGAACGACAGCCATGCTAAAAATAATGGCTTTACGCACCATCCTTTGTAACGGGCTTACTGAAATGATCTCGGTCTCCTCTAAATAATCATGGTCATTGACTACTTCTGTTTGCTGGAACAGATTAGTATTTCCATGTTCGGAAAGATTTTTTAAGGCGCCAGCAAAGCGCTGTTGTTCCTTTTGAAACTCAGCATCAGAAAGCCTGATAGAAAATGCTTCTATATAATTATTAGCCGAAATAATTACATCCAGCTTTTCAGGATGCCGGCTGATCCAATCAGTCCAGAACTGGATATCGGCTTCATTTTCCTTGAAATAATATCTTAGGTACGACTCATCTGTAACAAAGTCCTCCACCAAATATGCTAAGTAATCCTTCATTCAACCCGATTCTAAAGAAAAGACTGCAGGAAGTCATTTTTTTACCAGAAATTTTTCAACTTTTTTTTACGAAGAATAAGTAGAGGAAAGAAAATAGCGGAGTTGCTTCATAGCCTCATACATATGATTATAGATCGTGCGGGGCTCACTGTTCAGCAGTAGGGCAATTTCCTCAAAGCTTTTGTTTTCGAAAAACCGCAACCTGATGACTTCTTTTTGTTTTTTAGTAAGCTGAGCCAGAGCCTTATCAAGCTTGAGTCTGGTCTCATGCTCTGTTTGAAAAGCAATGATCACCTCTTCATAAGAAAATTGCATCTCATAATCTTCACTGGAGATATTTTGCTCTAAAAACTGTTCTTTTTTCAGAACATCAATAATTTTTCTACGAATGCAGGTGCACAGGTAAGCGCCAACAGAAGATACTGCTGGAATTTTCTCACGTTTTGCCCAGATACTAAGAAACAGGTCATGAATACTATCCTTTGTCAATTCCCTGTCAAGGCAAAGACTAAAACCAGCTCCAAAAAGGTATTGGTAATAAATATTGTACAGCTCTTGCAATGCAGAAGAATCTCCGGACCTCATTCGATCCCATAATAGAGTTGCATTTATCTCGTTTTCTTTCAATGCCAAGGCAAGCGGTTATGTATATAAAGTTAACGAGTATAATTGTAAAAAAAACAATTATACTCGTTTTTTTTCTCTGTACCTGGATAGACCTTGATGTTTCCCCTTTACTGCTCTTCAATTATTTTTATACCCCATGGTTCTAACTGCATCTCCTTCCCTTTTACCATTGTCTCATTTGAAAGCAATTCTTTACCATCACGGTAAGGGTATTGAACAGAATGGGGAACTGCTGAATAATTGAAATAATAATGAATAGCCTTGCCCCTTTGGTTGATGCCTGATTTTGTGATTAAGGGAAAGGAAATTTGTTGATCCACACCCCATAACCCTGCTTTCTTTACAGCATCTGCCAATATCTTCTCCAGCACGGCATCCGTAGTCATACACCCAATATAAGTAGCGACACCTTTCCCATAGTTGTTTTGCGTAATGGCTGCATACTTCTTCCATACAGGATGATCATAATAGGCTAAAACCTTGGCCGTTGTGGGAGTAATCAGTTCCATCCATTTCCGGACTTTGTTTTGCTCAGTTCCGCCATTGAAAAGATCTCCTTTTAATTCAACATCATTTTGGGGATCGGTAAACTGACTGTAATAAATGCCACACGCTTCACTGATAATACCTGGCTGTCGAACAGATCGCACTTTCACGTGCTCATTAGAAAAACCGGATTTAAACGTGTAAACTACATGACCACCATTTTTGATGTATTGATTCAGCCGTTTGAGCAGGCTATCTGGAGCTGCATAAAGTGCAGGAACTACGATCAATTTGTATTGCTCTAAATTGGTGCTGGATGGATCAATAAGATCAACACCAACATTCATACGATACAATACATCGTACATAGGACGGAATAATGTATTATAATTCTCCCCGCTTATAGGAAAAGAATTAAAGGCAGTGAGCGCTTCATTACTGAATAAGAGGGCTACATTGTTTCTTTTTTGAAGATGGATAAGATGAGCACTCAATTTTTGAAAATCAGCCCCGATCGTCTTGGCCTCATCATACGTAGGATTAGGCTCAAAGTCATGGCTCAGCAGTCCTTTCCAGTACGTCTCTATAGCATTGTGAATAGAATGCCAATGCCAGTAGGAAACCATATCAGCCCCGGAAGCCAGGTGACTGAAGGCCTGCAGTCGTAATTGTCCCGGGAAGGGTACCCATTGAGGAAAACCCTGCGCTTCTGTTTCGATTACCAAATAGTTCTGTCCCCCTTTCATTGACCTCGTCAAATCACCACCCAAGGAAATTTCAGCTCCGGTTAGTTGGTTTTGTGAGGGATGATAAATGTCAATCCCTGCAATGTCTAAGGCTTTAGCTGCAGCAAAATGATCGACGTCAGGCTGTATACCATAGGAATGGCCGCGCCACCCGAGATCAAAGTTTTGCGTGATAAACTGGTGAGGCTTTTTGTATTCCCTGACAATTTTTGCCTGCCATGCTAAATAGTTGGTTACAAGTGATCTTTGAAACTTTGCAAACTCCGAACTTAAGCTGGCATTAATACTGCCATTCACAGAGGGAAAATCATCCCAGCTATTGATGCGATTACTCCAGTAATCCAGGCCAAATGCTTTATTAAGACTATCCAGCGAAGGAAATTTTGCCTTCATATATTGAACGAATTGCTTTTGCACGTTTGGCCCACTGGTCTCGTACGACTTTGTTTCATTGTCTATTTGATAACCAATAACAGCAGGATGGTCCTTCACATGTTCCAGCAATTTGCGGATGACCTTTTCTGCATGTTCCAAAAAATGTGGATTGGTAATGTCCATATTCTGGCGCGCACCATATTGATTTTGCCCCCTGGGTGTAATGGCAAGAATATCCGGATACTTTTTAACCAGCCAGGTGGGCACAGCATAAGTGGGTGTGCCAATCATTACTTTGATGCCTGCCTTGTGCATCGCATTTAAAACCCTGTCTATATGAGAAAAATCAAAAACTCCTTCCTGCGTTTCAAGTGTGCTCCAGGTAGATTCTGCAATGCGGACAACATTGATCCCGGCCTCTTTCATCATTTGAACATCCTTATCCAATCGCTCATAAGGCATGTATTCATCATAATAAGCAACACCATATAAAAGTTGATTAGGCTGAAATTGTGCAGCTGATGGCTGTATGAGCACAATGGAGAGTATGACTTGTAACCCGATGAAGAAGACGAAGGAATACCTTTTCATATTTTTATTTTCAAGCAACCATGTTAAGCAGATAAAATTAAATACTATAAATGTAAAAAAAACGATTATTATTCAAATTTTCTTCTTGCTGACTACTGAGTAATGGAGTTTCAGGATACAGCAGGATGGCATAGGCCCTACACCACCCTACATTTGTTGTTTATATTTGTTTGCAATGAAAAATAGAATCAAGTTTTTAACCGTCCTGGTCACAACATTCCTTTCCTCCCTCCTCCACGCCCAAATCAAACTGCCTGCCATCATCAGCGATCACATGATCCTGCAGCAAAATGCAAAGGTGGCAATCTGGGGTTGGGCAAGTCCTGGAGAAACAATTACTATTACCAATAGTTGGAACCCAAAAACGGCAAAAGCAACTGCAGATGCTGCAGGTAAATGGCTTTCCTATATCAACACCACGAAAGCAGGTGGACCTTATACGCTGAAATTTACCGGCAAGAACACGATTGAAGTAAAAGATATTTTATTGGGAGAAGTATGGCTCGCCTCCGGGCAGTCGAATATGGAATTCTTCATTGGCAAAACGCCCAATCCCTCATACACAGGTGTTTCCAATTATGAAGAATTGATGAAAGATGCAGAGCATCCTGATATTCGCACTATTGACGTTCCGAATAAAGTGGCCGATGAACCACAACCTGATTTCAAAGGTGATTGGAAACTGTGTACAGCGAAAACTATTGACACCTTCTCTGCCGTAGCCTATTTTTTTGCTAGGGAGATCAACAAGGCAACAGGTTATCCTGTAGGCATCATCAATGCCACCTGGGGCGGCACGCCGGCAGAAGCTTGGACTAAAAAAGAAGTCCTGCAAGGAAATACGAATTTCGTCCCCATCCTGGAACGGTATAAAAAGGCTTTAGAGGTTTTCCCGGCAGAAAATGAAAACTACAGGCAAGCTGTTGCGAAGTGGAAAGCAGATACCAGTACAACAAAAGGCGCTGCGCCCCGTGCCCCTATGGGACCAACACACAACCACTCTCCTTCTAAATTATACAATGGCATGATTGCCCCGGTTGTACCGTATACTTTAAAAGGAGCGATTTGGTACCAGGGTGAAAGCAATGCAGAAAGGGCCTATCAATATCGCAAGTTATTCCCTGCCTTGATCAACAACTGGAGAGACGACTGGAAAGCACCCAAGATGCCTTTTTACTTCGTTCAGATCTCTCCGCACCGCAGCCAGAATCCCGAGATCAGGGACGCACAGCTGTTTGCTTACAGGACCACACCCAACACCGGCATTGCAGTAACAACAGACAACGGTGATTCTCTCGACATTCACCCGCGCAACAAAGAACTCGTAGGAAAGCGCCTTTCTTTGTGGGCGCTGCATAATGAATATGGCAGGAAAAACATGGTTACCTCAGGTCCATTATATAAGTCTATGAAAATTGAAGGCGATAAGATCCGCATTAGTTTCGACTTTGACAAAGGCCTTACAGCAAAAGGAGGCAACTTAACCGAATTCACCATTGCCGGTGAAGACCAGGCCTTCGTTCCTGCACAAGCGAAAATCGAAGGCAATACTTTAGTAGTTTGGAGCGATGCAATCAAGAACCCTCAGGCTGTTCGCTTTTCTTGGCGAAACATCCCCAAACCAAACCTCTACAACGCCGCAGGTCTCCCTGCATCCCCCTTCCGCACGGATAATTGGCAGTTAACAACCCAGGGAAAAAATTAATTAACAACTCAAAACTGCACTGACGATGTATCTATTGATATGTTGTCAGTGCAGTTTGTTTTTTATATAACCTGTTGTTGGCAACAGCACAGCAGTAAAGCCAATACAACACACCCTGAATCTTCCACATCAAATGATTCAGGCCCGGCTCTGGTCCCATTTCAGTATTCCCTCCCTTCTCAACACCTCGATAGCTCAAGCTCGGGTCAAAACTGTTTTTAAATAAATAGACTGAGGAATTAAATTCTTTGGAAAGCTTATTGCTGTGAATTTTTGATCAAACCATCCTTATAACCGGCCAACACTATACTGCCTGATCCTACCTGTTGAAAATAGTGAGCGATGCTTATACTTGATTCCTGCCCTTTCAGACTTCTATTGACTGTTTAAACAATTCTAAAAAGAACATTTATGAAAATCACGGCTACTAAAATTCCTCCAAAAGTAATGGATGACATTGCCCTGCTTTTGGAAAACGCAAAAGCGATTGGATTGCTTTTTTTAATGACCGTTTTGTGGGTACTTCCTTCTATGGCACAAACCGTTACCGTAAAAGGACGAATTGCTGATGAAAAGAACCAACCGGTAGTTGGCGCATCAGTTTCGGTAAAAGGAACAACGATAGGTGCCACTACCGACAACAACGGAGAGTTTCAAATAACCGCTCCAGCGAATGGTAGTCTGGTGGTTTCTTCTGTTGGCTTTACCGCAAAAGAAATTCCCGTGAACAACCAGGCTAACCAAAACATAACATTGACTGCCGCTACCCAAAGCCTTGAGAATGTAGTGGTGGTAGGATATGGCACCCAAAAGAAAAAAGATGTAACAGGCGCAGTAGCCAGTGTAAATATGGATGCCTTACGAGATGTTCCCAATACGAGCCTGGGTCAATATCTTCAGGGTACAGTGCCGGGGTTGAATGTCGGCGTGTCGACTGTTGCTGGGGGAACGCCTCCGATTGCCATACGCGGGCAGGTTTCACTGAGCGGTAACCAGAATGTTTTGATCATTCTGGATGGTATTCAGTATTCCGGCTCACTCTCCTCCATCAATCCGGATGACATTGCTTCTATTGATGTGCTCAAAGATCCAAGCTCCACTGCCGTCTATGGAGCACAGGCCGCCAACGGTGTAATCCTCATTACATCAAGAAGAGGTCGTGTCAACCAAAAACCACGAATATCCTTCTCGACTTCATACGGAACACAGAAGCCTACTGTTGGAGATCTCAAACCAAAGAACCGGGAAGAATACCTGGCCGGTCTAACAGAGGCTTTTTATGAAAGATCTTATCTGGCTCCTGACTTTACACAGCCTAATCCCAACTTTAATGTTGCTACTGTGGTGGATGCTTCCATGAAAGATGCGAATGGTAATATACTGCCCAATGATTATGACTGGTGGGGCGAAGGAACAAAAACAGGTACGATCTGGGACAACACCCTAAGCATCTCCGGTGGTGGCGATAAAGTGAGTTATCTTCTTTCGGGTGGCTTATTAGATCAGAAAGGGTATATTATCAACGACATTTTTAAAAGAAAATCCATTCGGGCAAATTTGGAAACCAGGCCTTTAAACTGGTTGAAAGTTGGCCTGCTTTCGTCAGCCGCATTTGTCAACCAGGACGGCGCCGAACCAGCTTTGGCCTCCCTGCAGCACATATCCCCTTTATTGGTACCTTATGACTCTGCAGGCAACCTGATTCCATTCCCGACCAATACCCTTGAACCCAACCCTTTCACTACTTATTATGTGGACAACTACGACAGGAACAATTCTTTTTTTGCCACGATTTACACAGATATAGACATACCGTTTGTGAAAGGACTCAATTACCGCATGAACTTTGGCAACAACTACAGAGTCGGCGAGCAGTTTGGTTCCAGTATTTATGCGGCGGGGCAAACAGGTGAAGCCTATAAAGGTACCCAGCATTATTATGATTATACTTTCGACAATATTTTGACTTATACGAAGAGCTTCGACAAGCATAATATCACAGCTACGCTTTTGTATGGGGCTGTAGAAAGGAAATTCGACAGTACATTGGCAAGGGCCACTGGCTTTAGCCGCCTTACGCTAAGCTACAACAACTTGTCGCTGGGCACGAACCAGTTTTCTACATCTGATGCCTGGGAAGAAGCTTTAAATTACCAGATGGCCAGGGTGAACTACAAATACAATGAAAAATACCTGCTGACTGCTACCATACGCCGGGATGGTTTTTCAGGCTTTGCCGAAGATCATAAGTATGCAGTCTTTCCTTCAGCAGCCATAGGCTGGATTATTTCCCAGGAAAGTTTTATGAGTAACGTGAACGTAGTGAATAACCTCAAACTAAGGGTAGGTTATGGTGAAAGCGGGAACCAGACCACCAGGTACAGCTCCCTTTCGACGGTGTTAGCCGGCACTTCCAATGCCTACATTTTTGGTGATGGTGGTACACCCTCCTTTGGCCAGGTAGTGAATACTCTGGGCAATCCAGACCTGAAGTGGGAGCGAACAAAAGGCCTTAATGCAGGTGTTGATTTCGCATTGTTCAAAAACCAAACCACAGGCTCCCTGGACTTCTATAACAACAACACCAAGGATTTATTATTCGGTGTATTTGTTCCAAGAATTTCAGGCTTCGACACTATTACTACCAACCTCGGGCACATCCGTAATACGGGCTTTGAAGCCTCTATTACCCAACAAATATTCAATAAGAAAGATTTTACATGGTCGGCAACGTTGAACTTCTCAACCAACAAAAACAAGATCATTACGTTGACAGGTGTGGACGCCAATGGGGATGGTAAAGAAGATGATTTGATTGCGGACAGCCTTTTTATTGGCAAATCCATCCATACAATTTACGATTACCAGGCAGATGGGATCTATAAGATTAATGATACAAAACTTCCGGGCTTCCAAAATGGCACTGTAAGAATAGTAGACCAAAACAAGGACGGCGTAATCACGCCTGAATCAGATAGAGTTTTCCTTGGCAGGATGGAGCCCTCATACCGCATAAGCTTGCTGAATAGCTTATTTTATAAAGGATTTTCCCTCAGCTTTTTACTCAATTCCGTTCAGGGTAAAAGTGATAGTTATTTGGGAAGCAACCGCCCATGGGCCAATAATAGACCTCAGTATTTCCGGGAGGACAATAGCATCCGGTGGAATGATCTGAAAGGAATCGATTACTGGTCGCCCGCTAATCCTAATGGCAAGTATCCCCGTAATATTTCCGGTTCCCGGCCTATAGAACCTAACCAGTTTGAAAAAAGGAATTTTGTAAGACTGCAGGATGTTTCCCTTTCCTACAATTTCGCTAACCTGGTCAAGGATGTAAAATTCCAGTCTTTAACACTGTATGTAAGTGGTAAAAACCTGGCCACCTGGACCAATTGGGAGGGCTGGGATCCCGAAACAGGAGAAGGCGTGGTGATTGGCGGAAGACCAGTGCTGAGAGCTTTCACTGTTGGGCTAAATATTATCTATTGATACAGATTATCAGATTTGAAACTCCTATTTCGACCTGCCCATTTAAGGCATAAAAAATATACAAATGAAAAATTTACATAGTTTTTTATTACTGCTCATGCTCCTTACAGGCGGCTTATCCTGTAAGAAGGATTTCCTGGATGAAGATCCTCAGGGCTTCTTAAGCACTTCCAATGCATTTAAAACGATAAATGACTTTAATGCATCTGTGAATAATCTATATACATTGGTAAGAAATGAGTTTTATATAGTCAATGATTTCCAGCCTTTTCATTACCTGTACAGAACGGATGTTGCTTTTGAAATTACTGTGGCAACACCTAACCTCGATGCTGAGATCAGCCCTGTCAACAGTCCCTTCAACAGTCACTGGCCAAACTTTTATAAGATCGTATCCGAAGCAAACACGATCATCGGCCGCCTTCCGGCTTCCGAGGTTCCTGCTGCTGACAAAATAGCCTTTGAAGCAAAAGCAAGGTTTTTCAGGGCTTTCGCTTACCGCAGCCTTGCCTACCTATGGGGAGGAGTCCCTCTGCAGTTAGAAGAAGTGACAACAGAAAAGACAGATTTTACCAGGGCAACAAGAAAAGAGGTGTATGCCCAGGCTATAGAAGATTTGAAGTTTGCAGCAACCAACCTGCCCGGAATTGCAGTTGTGAAAGATGGAGAAATTTCCAACCTGGCAGCACAGCACCTTTTAGCTGAAGTATACCTTGCCGACGGGCAATTTGATAATGCGGTAACTGCCGCTTCTGTCGTGATCAATGACCCTAATATGGGTCTTATGACCAACAGGTTTGGCAGACGCAGTACTGTGACACCCGGTGACGTGTACTGGGATCTGTTCCAGGCTGGAAACCAGAACAGGAAATCAGCCGGTAATAAAGAAGCGATCTGGGTCATCCAGTTTGAAACAGATGTGATAGGTGGTGGTGCTTCAACTGCCGGGTCACAGTCAGGTGTATATGCATTAGAACGGGTACATGCACCACTTGTCCGCGATCTCAAGATCAATAACGTGGCGCCCTTTCAGTGGCCAGTTGGTGATTATACAGGCGGCAGAGGTGTTGGATTTTTAGCGCCCTCTTTATATTTCATGAACACGGTATTTGAAAGTGATTTTAATAATGACATCAGGAATGCCAATCACAATTTTGTACGAGATTTTGTTGGCAATAACCCGGCAAGTCCCTTCTATGGCAAGGTAATTTCTACCCGTAATGTACCGCCCGGCACTACTGGCACTAATGGTGCTGTTGTAACTTCCAATAAGCCAGACAGAGCATTCTATCCTTACCAATCAAAGGCCACACAGCCGTTTAATCATCCCGCTGTTGTATATGTCAATCCTGGCTCGTCCGATCCTGTATTGAAATATCAATTAAAATCTTCGGCTGGCGGCACTTATGTCGACCAATATATGTTCAGGCTTGCTGAAACCTACCTGATTAGGGCTGAGGCTTACCTGGGATTAGGCAATACAGCTTCCGCTGCTGCAGACATCAATGTGGTCAGGGCAAGGGCCAATGCAACACCAGTAACACCTGGCAATGTGAATATTGATTATATACTCGATGAAAGAATTCGGGAATTAGGTGTTGAAGAAAAGCGAATGCTGACCTTGTGCCGTTTGGGAAAATTCTATGATAGAGTGGTAAAATGCAATCCTTTTTATGCTAGCCAGATGAAACCCTATTTTAATCTTTGGCCGATCCCCTTCTCAGAAATCGAAAGAAACAGGGGTGCCAAACTGGAACAGAATCCAGGCTATGCCCAATAACCTCACAGAAAATGTAAAAGTTAATTGATGAAGTAAGAAGAAGAGTTCTGAATGAACTCTTCTTCTTACTGATACCATTTTCATGTATACTTATACCATTTTAATTTTCAACCATTAATAATCTAAATCATTCAAAAGATTTAAAAAACCATAAGTATATTCAAAGCCGTAAAGAACGAAGATGAAACTTGATATAACAGTTAAGAATATACGTACTCTTTGCTTTTTTGTTGCACTCATATTGTTTGCTCATACACCTGTCACTGCACAGACCAAAGTTGCAAATCCAAATATGCTGACCAGGGAACGTATTTCTATTGGCCTGGGTTGGAAATTTTACAGGTATGACTCCTCAGAGAAAGCAGACAGCCTGATCTATGATGTCCGGCCGGAGGTCATAAATGAAAGGGACGATAAACCAGCAGATACCAGGCCAACAGAAGGAGTAAAAGTGGCAACAACCAAAACTGTGCTCAAGCCCTGGATTTTGCCTTCTGGCAACAAGTTTATCAAAGATTCCCTCAAATGGTTCAAAAGGCCTGAGGGAAATCCGGGAAGCGATTTCCCCTTTACACAAAACAATTTCAATGACAACTCCTGGGAAAGCATCAACATACCCCACGACTGGGCGATCAAAGGTCCATTTTATAAAGGTCAGGATGCTATTGTTGGAGGTGGTATGGGTCGGCTACCGGTCCATGGAGTAGCATGGTATAGGAAGAAGATCAACATTCCTGTAGCAGACAAGGGAAAATCTATTTTTTTGGAAGTAGAGGGAGCAATGTCCTATGCCATGGTTTGGTTAAACGGCAAATTGGTCGGAGGCTGGCCATACGGCTATAATTCCTGGCAATTGGATCTGACACCCTACATCATTCCGGGTGCCGCAAACCAACTGGCAATACGTTTGGACAATCCCAATAACTCTTCCCGCTGGTATCCGGGAGGTGGTATCTATCGAAATATCTGGTTGATCAAGACAAATCCTGTCCATGTGGCACAATGGGGCACTTTCGTTATAACACGTAAAGTTTCCAAAGCCTCTGCTACAATCGACTTCAAGGTTACTGTAGATAATAACGCCAATACAGCTGGAAATTTCGATGTTTCCACGGAGATCTATCTTTTAGATGCTAATGGACAGAAAGTCGGTAAACCAGTGGGAAAGTTGACTCCGATAAAAGGCCGGATCATGGCACAGTCCAGCAAGGTGGTTTCTGGCTCCATAACGATATCCAAGCCCAAATTATGGGGTCCCCCGCCAACGCAAAAGCCTAACCGCTATGTAGCAATCACACAGGTTTCCTTTCAAGGCAATCCAGTTGATAGGTACGAAACCCGCTTCGGGATCCGGGACTTACGCTTTGACCCCAACAAAGGAATATTCGTTAATGGAGAACATATTTACATCAAAGGCGTGAATCAGCACCACGACCTGGGAGCATTGGGTGCAGCCTTTAATGTGCGGGCCGCCGAGCGCCAGCTGGAGATACTGCGCGAAATGGGGTGCAATGCGATCCGCTTGTCCCACAACCCTCCCGCTCCTGAATTACTCGAGCTGTCTGATCGCATGGGCTTCCTAGTTATAGATGAGATCTTCGACATGTGGGAGTTAAAAAAGACACCCATTGATTTTCATTTGATTTTTCCTGATTGGCACGAGCAGGACTTGCGCGCCTTTATTCGCCGGGATAGGAACCACCCTTCGATAATGATATGGAGTTTCGGCAATGAGGTGGGTGAGCAATACACGGCTGAAAAAGGCGGTGCTGTAGCTACGCATTTATATATGATCGTTAAGGAAGAAGACACAACCCGCCCTGCAACGGTAGCAATGAACTATGCCAAGCCGGAAATGCCTTTGCCAGGAGTGGTAGACGTTGTCAGCTTGAATTACCAGGGAGAAGGGATTCGATATGATGGGCCTTATAAGGGCTTGAAAGGGATCACCACACCACCACTGTTTCCGGCATTCCATGAGAAATTTCCAACTAAAGTGATCCAAAGCAGCGAGAACGCCTCCGCGCTAAGCAGCCGGGGTGAATTCCTGTTTCCCGTCTTCGAAGGCAACAGTGCACCGGTAAGTGACAGTATGGGTGGCAATTCGAAAACGCAGCAAGTAAGTGCCTACGAGTTGTACTCGGTGCCCTTTGGTTCTTCTGCAGACAAGGTGTTTGCCACCATGGAAAAGCATCCCTACGTAGCTGGCGGATTCGTCTGGACAGGCTGGGATTACCTGGGAGAACCAACGCCTTACTACACAGCCCGTAGTTCATATTCAGGCATAATTGATTTGGCAGGTTTCAGAAAAGAACGTTTTTACCTCTATCAATCGCATTGGCGTCCTGATTTGCCAATGGCACACATCCTGCCGCATTGGAATTGGCCCGGCCGCGTTGGCCTGGTTACACCCGTACACTTATTTACTTCCGGTGATGAAGCGGAGTTATTCCTGAATGGCAAATCGTTAGGCAGAAAGAAAAAAGGTCAATATGAATACCGTATTCGCTGGGACGATGTAAAATACAAACCTGGTGAGCTAAAGGCAATTGTATATAAGAACGGGAAGAAATGGGCTGAGGACGTCGTGAAAACCACAGGCGATGCATCCAAACTTATATTGTCTGCAGATCGTCCTGTCATCAAATCAGATGGTAAGGACTTATCGTTTATAACGGTCAGAGTCACCGATAAAAATGGCTTGATCGTACCTCAGGCAAAGAATACTATTCAATTCTCTATAGAAGGCCCAGGTGAAATTGTAGCCACAGACAATGGCGATGCAGCCAACATGGTTTCATTTGCTTCTACCCAACGCGATGCATTCAACGGCCTTTGTCTCGTGATCGTTCGTGCAAAACCCGGCCAGCAGGGTACTATGAAACTGAAAGCAGAGTCAGAAGCATTACAGGGAGCAACGCTTACATTGAAAAGCATCGTACCTGGAAAATAAGAGCAAAGACGATCACGCTACAGCTTCAGCTACGTAAGCATTCTTTATATCAGGTGATAAGCTCAAAGTAAATTCTGGTAAATACATTTGCTTTCCTCCCTGCATTGCCGACTCGTGCGCCAGGATACCTACACACGTAATGTTTGCCGATTGCCGGGCGTTGGGAAAGGGTTGCCGTTTGTCAATCAATGAACTGATGAATTCGTGCACCAAATGAGGATGCGACCCGCCATGTCCTGCCCCCTGGATGAAAGATAAATGTTGATTGCTGTCGGCATCGTATACGCCCCCAGTAGTAAACGATTGTATTTCTGAAGGAAGTAAACGCGCATAATCAGGTACTTTCACCCTTTCAGGCTTTTCCCCTATGTGAATAATGGGATCTTCGTGTTCAACCAGTGTCCACTCGAAGCTTTTCTTAGATCCATACACATCAAAACTTTCACGGTATTGCCTGGCTGTGTTGAATAAAGAGCGGGTTACTTCAGCGGCCAGGTCTGAATTCCTGAATTGAATGTGACAGCTTTCAATAGCAAAGGGAGATCCATATTTGCTGATAAGATCTTCATCAATACGGCCAGATCCAAAACAGGAAACATATTCCGCATCTGCTTTTGCCAAAGCTACAACAGGAGCTACACAATGGGTGGCATAGTGCATCGGAGGTAAGCCTTCCCAATAACCCGGCCATCCTGCCATCTCCTGTTGATGCGAAGCCCGGAGGAATTGCAGTTTACCCATAGCCCCGCTTTCATACATTTCTTTTACAAATAAAAATTCGCGGCTGTACACAACAGTTTCCATCATCATATAGGTGAGACCTGTCTCTTTTACGGCTTCTACAATCAGGCGACATTCTTCCACCGTTGTAGCCATGGGTACCGTGCAGGCCACATGCTTGCCAGCCCTTAAGGCTTTCAGCGACTGCTCTGCATGGTTTTGTATGGGCGTATTGATGTGAACCGCATCAATTGCAGGATCTTTCAATAATTCATCAAAATCGGTATATCGCTTTTCAACACCAAAAGCATCACCTACTTCATTCAGCTTTTCGACATTTCGCTGACAAATAGCATACATATTTGCATTGGAGTGGCGTTGATAGATGGGAATGAATTCGGCACCAAAGCCTAATCCAACAATGGCGACATTAATTTTTCTATAGCTCATAATTTTAGATTTTGAATGTTTATCGTTTGTGGAATCGTTTCTAATGCTAATGGAAAGCCTTTTGAAGTTAATTTGCCCAGCTCTTAAGAAAACTGATTCCCTGCACGGCAAACTCATCCTGGCTTTCAGCTAATGGTCGCCATATGCAAACAGCTCCTGCCAGTTCTTTATTTTCAGGCGTAAAGCTTTCAATGGAAACCACCCCTTTGTAATTGATGGTTTCCAGTCCTCTCTTATAGGCATCCCAGCGAGTTTGTCCTGTACCAGGCGCTCCTCTGTAATTTTCAGATACCTGTAAGTGAATAAGTTGATCGCCTGCAGCAATAATAGCCCTTTCAATATCCGGTTCTTCAATGTTCATATGAAAGCCATCCAGTAAGATTTTTGCGGCCGGGTGATCAATATCTTTTATTAAGCGCATCACATCACCAATGTTATTGATCAGGTCCGACTCAAACCTGTTTAATGGCTCTAATGCAATTTGAAGGTTTCTGTCTGCGGCCATTTCACACACAATTCGTAGGTTTTTAACAGCGAGATCCCATTCAGCTTTTCTTTTTTCCGGTGATATCATTCGCGCTTTGCCTACTGCAGAGTACATAGGTCCTGCAAAGAAACCTGTATTCCATGCCACACAAAGATCCAGGCAGGATTCAATGTACCGGAAACAGTTTTCATGAACCGCAGGATCCTCATGGGTAAGATCACGGCTGGGACCAAACGCACCACAAACGATGGCTTGTAACCCGAACTGCTCCAAGGCTTTTTTCACTGCACCTGCATCGATCAGGGAAGGGTCCTCTATCGCAATTTCAATTGCATCATATCCCATTGCTGCAATTTTGGGAAACAGCTCCTGTATGGATTCAGTCCTGAATGGAGAAGTCCACAGCCAGGTACTCACACCATATTTTATTTGCAAAGGCATGTTTAATGTTGATTGGGTATGGGAATAACAACGGGTTCCTTCTGCAACACCACTGCTTTATATCCGCCTTTGGACCGGAAATAAACGAGAAGTCCTACATAACTCACCATCATGATAATGGGAAAAACAACAATGTACCTTAAGGCTTCCTTTTTGGCCGTGTCGCGGATGGTGGCTACCGTTTGCAGGTCTTCCGGGCTGGCCAGAGCCAGCTTATTTTGATCAAGCGCTTGATAGTCTCCAAACAAACTTGTTTTCTGCTCTGTTACATACGTGCTATGAAGTGCGACTTTATTAACTCTGTCATATTCGGCAACTTTTACATCTACCGACTTATCTTGTATAAAACCCAGAATGCCAGCTCCAATAACTCCGGCAGCGATCATTCCTAAACCTCCGGTGATATTAAGGGTCAAAGCACCTCCTTTCGGAAACCTTTCAGCTACTACACCCAGCATGGTGGGCCAGAAAAATGTTTTTGCCAGGCCATAAATAGTGGCAGCGACCAGGATAATAATGCCGCTGGAAAAAGACAGCATGTACAGGCCAATGGCAGCAATACCGGAGCAAACAGCCAGCAGGCCGACTGAAGATATTTTGTGCAAAATAGGACCTGCAAAAAAACGAAGTACAAACATGATAGCGGAAGTGTACACCAGCACCCACCCGGCCTGTAATCCTAATTTACCCATTTCAGGTGTCATCAGGTCAGTGATCCAGCTATCTGTACCTAACTCGGTTATAGCCAGAGGGATCATGATGAGCAACAATAGGATAAAAAGCGGCTGACCAAAGCTGCGGGTGTAAAAACCAAACAATACGGTAAGCAATAAAGTGATAATAATATTCAGACTGGTGGACCATCCGAATACTGCACCTAGTTGAAATACGATCAACGCTATAATGATTAAAGCGCCTCCGGCTCCTACCTCCTGCAGCATCTCTTTATAAGATACACCTGCCTGCACTCTTTCATTTAACGGAAACTTGCGAGGGATCATCATGAAGGCATATACCAATGTAGGCAGAAGGATTAAACCAATCTTGTATTCCCATTGAATGTCTTGACCCAGTAACAAGGCCATTACTCCACCCAGTACAAGTCCGCCGGCCCAACCGGCATGAAGAATGCTTAACCATTTTGTCTTTTCCCTTGGAAACATAGTAGCTACCACAGGATTAACCACAGCTTCTACCGTCCCATTCCCCAGGGCTACAATGAAGGTACCGATGTAAAGCATCCAGTAACCATTGGCAAATATGGTAATGATAGCAGATGTGATATGGCAGATAATAGCAAAGATCATGGCCGTTTTATAACCGATCTTATCAATGATCAGACTGAACAAAACAATGCTGATGGCAAATGGCCATAAACCCACACCTGAAATTTCTCCCAATTGTGTTTGGGTTAAACGGAACTCTTCTCCCCATTGTGGAAGAACAACCGCACGAAGTATAAAACCGAATGCAGTTGTAACTAATGCGATAAAGCAGGCAATAAACAGCTTCATGTCTGGTTTGGATTCACTAGCTCCTGTAAGTGATGTCGTTTTTTGCATAAGGGCAATCGTTTTAAAAGTTAAGAGCGGAAGATAATCTGTTTACTGAATTTATTTATCATTCACCATTAACAATTCACATTTATTTTGTAACTCTTAGAACTCCTTTCATAATACGCCAGTGACCAGGGAATGTACAGAGGAAAGGATAATCTCCAGGAGTTACCGGAACTTTAAACGTCAATGTATAACTGCTGGATGGATTCACCAATGGGGTCGCAAACAATACCTCAGGCATTTTGGGAACATAATTCAATTTGGCGCCGTTGGCTGCTGTTGCTAATTTATCTGCAGCTGCCCCTACTTTTTCTTCTGAATTCGGTTTAATGATCACCATGTTATGTTGCATGAAATCAGGATTCTGAAATTTGATCTGCACAGTAGTTCCTGCTTTTACTGTAATCAGCTTTTGATCATACTTCATAACATCCTTAACCACTTTTAAGACCACGGTCTTATCAACCTTTGGAACAGTTTTCTTTGCGGCTGCATTTTCTTTAACAGAACCTGGCTCCAGCAATTCTATTTTGGCACTGCTTAACCTGCCTCGTAAATAGAAGGTGTCCGGATAATTACCCAGCTTATTGTCATCTTTTAAATTTTCCCATCCTGCCCTCAAGCCACTGTTAAATTCTTTTTTGAATAAACCGTTCGCTTTAGCCGTAGCAACTGGTTTCTCATTCACCATAAGCTGCATGGTACCATCCTGCTGTAAGGAAGCGTTGAATGCAAATGTGGCCGGTAATGCCGCTGACGTACGAACGATATAAGGCTTACCTTCCTGGTTCACTTGGAAATACACTTGGTTATCCTGGATATACATACCATAACCATTGTTTTTATCTCCTTGCGCTACGATCAATCCATTAGCAGGATTATTCCCTGATTTTTCAAAGTTCCCGGAGATCAACAATTCTCTTCCGCTTATATCTGGTGCATCTTCTGCAGTTAAGCTGAAACGTGGACGGAAAGGAATGGCTTTGATCCGTGAGGCCATGGCAATACGCTGCACAAGAGTAGCTTCTCCCAATGCTGCAGTTTCTTGAATTCCTTTTTTCCGCAACGCTGCTACAAACCCTTGCTGGTGAACTTTTGCTCCGGCAAACAAAGCATCCGCCAACCAGTGATCATTACTGTTTTCCTCTTTTTCTGCCATTTGAAATAAAGCAGCGCCAATTTCATTGGAAGGCTTTATTTCTGCTGCAGCTAATACTGCCGCCAGTCTGACACGCAGATCCTTATCATTAAAAATATTTGCTTTCAGTAAGGCCTGGGCTGTTGCCTGGGTTTTTGGTAGCACCTGGATAGCTGCACGACGCACACCTGCTGCCGGATGATTTAAAGCTTTGGTAGCTAATTCCAATGCTTCCTGGTTACTACCATTCAATGCACCTAAACCATGAATGGTCCAAAACGCATGGATAGCAGGGGCATTGATGCCGACTTCATCTACCTTTTCGTTCAGCACGATTTTGTATAGTTCGGGTAAAACCTTTTGATCTCCCGACTCTACCAGCAATCTCTGGGCCGTGGTACGCCAGAACATATTGTTATTAGAAAGTGCTTCAACCAGGCTCCTGTGATTATTTTTATCCAACTTTGCAATACTGCTTTCCTGACCATTTTTGTATTGAATGCGGTAGATACGCCCACGGTCATGATCTCGTAATGGATTCTCGTGTGCATTTCCTTTTCCATTCTTAAAACCTTGAGGTGTAGGATTGTGCTGAATGATGAAATCATACCAATCCACTACCCATACGTTGCCATCAGGACCTACTTCTGCTTGTACCGGCCCCATCCATTCATCAGCACTGGCCAGCAGATTCCAGCCATCACCATCTTCTGTAAAGCCGGCACCGTTTTGTTTTAGTTCAACCCGGTGTATTAAACGGCCGGTAGGTTCACATACAAAGGCAACCCGATTCCAGTATTCTTTTGGATAAGTCCTGGCTGTATAAAGGCTATGACCGGCTGCTGCCGTAAAGCCACCTTGGACATCTACCTGGCGCAGGTTTTTTGTAGCAACATGTATGGAATAATGCGCATCGATTTTTTCCACTCCAGATTCAGCATTGCCTGTTATATCCAGGTATCTTTTCGGGATGCCCAGGAAAGCAGTATGGGTATTGTTAGCTGTGGAAGCAAAAACATCGAATTCCTCAGAAAACCCTAAACCCCAGGTATTGTTGCTGGTAGAGGATAAATACTCCAAGCTTTTTACATTTTTAACATCAGGTGTAAAATGGTAAATACCTTGAGAGAACCGAATCGAATCCTTTCCGATCTTTCCTGTAAAACCTGAATAACCTACTGTGCCCCAGATTTTATTATCCAACCCGTAACGGAAATTAGAAGGGCCGGCATGGGTATCATATACCCCCCACCCTGTCATGATAGTATCTTTTACATCAGCTTTATCATCCCCGTTCGTATCCTTCAGAAATAAAAAGTAAGGTGCCTGGGCAACAATAATTCCACCGTTGGAAAAAGTAAAACTGGTAGGAATATTTAATTTATCCGCAAACAGTGTGAATTGATCAGCCTTGCCATCACCATTGGTATCTTCCAATATTTTGATTCGGTCATCACCCTGCTCTTTATCTTCTTTTACAGTGTTGGGATAATCTACCGTTTCAATCACCCATAAACGACCTCGTTCATCCCAATTCATATAAATAGGATTGATGATGTCTGGTTCTGAAGCAAACAACTTCAGTTCAAAACCAACCGGAACCTGTGAAAGCAACATGGATTGATGAGGATTCAGCGGCTCTTGTAATTGGGGCGCTGGATCCCTGCGTTCGTAATTGGGAATAACAGCTTCTGTATATTTTGGTTCAGGTAACTGTAAAGCAGCCAGGTCTGACGCCGCTTGATCACCCACAGCCCAGATGATACCATTTCTTACCAGGTGTAAAAAGTCTTTGTTGTTAAAAGTATGCTCATCATTGCCATAGGCAGTATAGAAAATGCGCCCCTTGCCATAATTACGAACCCACGTAAAAGGTTCACGGTGATCTCCTTCCACTCTTTCACTCAACACTTCAATTTGTTTACTGATCTTATCATGTACATATGTTTCATCTGTGGTTGTAAAAGCAGGAATTCCTTTCATTACCGGGTGTTCCGATTTCACAATGACTGCAGGAAACGTTTCATATTTATGGCTCTTGAATTGTCCGCCAATCATTTCCACTACTTCATCTGAATTGCGGAAACAATAAGAGGCACAATGGATTGGAATAAACCCCTTACCACCTTTTACAAAATCCAATAAAGCTTTTTCCTGGGATGCAGTTATGCTATCATAATTTGCATACAGTACCAGTCCATCAAAGTTGTTAAGGTTGTTTTCATTCAGATCATTCGGATCAGTAGTATAAGTTATGTTGATGCCGTCTTTAAAGAATTCTTTGGTAAATATGTCTGCAAGCAATTCTGAATTATGATGTTTGCTTTTATGTCCAAGGAACAAAATTTCCAGGCGGTGCGGTGCAGTTTGCACTTTTACAGCAGCAGCTATCAATAGAGTAGCAAACAGGCAAATAACAATTGTCGTTAGACTCTTTGGTATCATAATGGCAGGTTAAGCGTCAGTAAAATGTAGAAAAGACGAATATCTAGATAATTAATTGAATAAACTTCCAAAATTTTATCTATTTCTGACTATATTTTGACATTGTTAGGGATTACATTTATTTATTATTGTCAAAGTTTAATAGGTCATGAAAGCTGCCATTCACAAATCTGCCATTCCGGATAGCCAGTTATTTGTAGTGAAATACCTTGAAGAAAAACATTTTGATCCAACCTGGCACGCTCATGCAGAAATCCAGCTTTTTGTAGTGCTGGAAGGAACAGGAACCCGCTTTATCGGGAACAGTATGCATTCGTTCTCACCAGGAGAACTGGTATTAATTGGGCCACACTTACCTCATTTATGGCGGAGCGATGAAGCTTATTTTGTTAAAAACAGCTCCTTAAGAACGAAAGGCATTGTGATTTACATGCACCAGGACTTTTTAGGAACCAGCATTATGGAAAAAGAGGAAATGATGCTGGTGAAAAGGCTTTTTCATAAATCTTCACTGGGACTTGAGTTTTATGGAAGCGAGAAAAAGCAGGTGATCAGGTTAATGAAAGAGATGTGTGAGCTAAAGGGATTGGAAAGTGTCATTCACTTGCTCCGGATCCTGAACTTGCTTTCCGTAACCAAAGAATACCGCCTTATTTCCACAACAGCATACCTGAACCCTGCCAAGGCAAGTGAAACAGACCGGATGAATAAGGTATATGAATATGTATTAAAGAATTTCCGTAAAAAGATCAACCTGGCTGACATGGCAAGCTTGCTACACATGACGCCCACCTCGTTCAGCCGCTACTTCACCATGAAAAGCAACAAAACATTTTCCCGCTTTCTTTCAGAAATTCGCATCAAACATGCCTGTAAGCTGTTGATTGAAACTGATTCAAGCATAGAACAGGTTTGTTACGAATGCGGCTTTAATACCCTATCCAACTTTAATATGCAATTCAAAGAAATTATGTCCCAAAAACCATCCGAGTACAAAAAGGAGTTTATGAATATTTAATTTACCTCAATTTCATCTACCAGCAACCAGGCTTTATGACCACCATACGGATTACCTTCTATATCTCCTTTATTCTTTATCAATACTTTTATATAACGCGTAGAAATAGAAGTAAAATGTTTTTCCATAAAAGCATTACCAGTCGCTGAACTGACTTCCTGAGTAGTTCCAACCGAGGTGAAAGATTTACCATCATCAGAATAAAAAACTTCAACAAATTGCGGTGAATAGATCCAGGTTCCTTTCTGATGGAAAAAATGAACTTTCACATGACTAATGTTCTGTGTTGCACCAAGATCAATCACTGCTTCACAATCAGTCCCCAAAAAACCTAAAAACTCTGTTTGCTTTTTCAATCCTTTACTATTCTGTACGCCATCAACTAATGTGAAAGCCCCATTTCCCAAAAAATTTTCAGAAGGCCCGTTACTCAAACTGATCTTCTTGCCGGTAGCTCCATTTATTTTGAATAATTGATGTAATTGCATTGCAGGCTTATTGGCGATCATCAATATTGCAGACTGCTCTCCTGTTTTGTTTATTTTGATTGGCTCTTTATATACTGAACTACCAGTAGCATTATTATAACGGATAGTTGCCTCAGGATGATTGGATGAAAGTTTCCATTTAACACCAATAAAGTCATCTGAGGCAATACAGTTGCTTCCAATCCAAAATGGGCTTTGCTATAATTGACCTTCCAGAGGTCATACCTTTGAAGTTGTGGTATCAATCTTTTTTCAAAGTCATTCCAGTTCTTCTTTTCTTTTGGTGTCCATAATACTTCACTGATGGCACTGATCCGTGGAAAAAGCATATACTCCACTTTGCGAGGATTGGTGATGTATTCAGTCCAAACATTACCCTGTGCGCCCAACACATATTTACTTTCTTCCGGACTTAATTCTTTTGGAATTGGTTCGTAATTATATACTTTTTCAATAGGAGTAAACCAGTTTTCATTTTTAGCATAATCAAACCAGCCAATTGTTACCGAATCTTCACGCTCTACCTGGCTATAATCAAAATATAAATGACTACTGGGTGTCATGATCACTTTATGCTTTTCTTTGGCCGCAGTTATGCCGCCACTTTCGCCTCTCCAGCTCATAACAACTGCATTAGGCGCCAATCCGCCCTCCAGGATATCATCCCATCCAATGAGTGTACGGCCCTTGCTGTTTAGATATTTCTCAATCCTTTGTATAAAATAACTTTGTAGCTCATGTTCATCCTTTAAACCTTCATTTTTTATTCTCGCCTGACAACGGGGACAAGTTTTCCAGCCATCCTTCGGACATTCATCTCCCCCAATATGAATGTATTGGGAAGGAAAAAGCTCAAGTACTTCATCCAGTACATTCTGAAGAAATTCAAAAGTATATTCCTTGCCGGCACAAAATACCTGTGCGTCAACCCTGTATACCTCTGGCACGGTATAGGGGCCTTCGGAACATCCCAGCTCAGGATATGAAGCCAATGCAGCATAAGAATGGCCAGGCATTTCGATCTCCGGTAATATGGTAATATATCGGTCAGCTGCATATTGCACTATTTCCTTTATTTGCTCCTGGGTATAATAGCCGCCATAACGCTTGTTTTCAAACCCGATTCCTGGATAGCGGCCCATCAAAGATCGATTGCGCCAGGCACCAACTTCTGTTAGCTTGGGATATTTCTTGATTTCAATGCGCCACCCTGGATCATCAGTTAAATGCCAGTGGAAATAATTCATCTTGTGCAGAGCCAGATAATCAATGTATTTTTTGATGAAAGCCACAGGGAAAAAATGACGGCCTACATCTAATAATGAACCACGGTGCATAAAGCGAGGTTCGTCCTGAATGTATACTGATGGAATTTTTAATGAAGCAGCCTTTTTAGTGGGCAGTAATTGAATCAATGTTTGCATACCATAAAAGGTACCAGCATAAGTATTTCCCTTAATCAGAATACCTGCAGGACCTGATTCAAAAGTATAAGCATCCTTATCCTTATCACTTGTATTATTATTCGTAAAAATTGTTATTGCCTTTCCTGTTGCATGTTTTTGAAAAGGCAATTGAAACCCATAGATCTGTTTCAGGTAGCTGTTCAGAAAATAGGCACTCTTTTTATCTTCTTTATTTTGAATAACGATAACAGTATTCTTTGTAAGCATGAAACTGCCAGCCTTTTTAGTTAAATGGGCAGGCTGCGGAATGATCTGAACTTCCTGGGCATGAATAGAAGTAGCAAATAAAGAGATAAGTAACAGACCATTAATAAAACGCACTTTCAAAACCCATATGTATAAAAATTGCTCCTGCATACATAGAAGATTCATAACTTAATGAAACAACAACACAAACTAATTTTCTTTCCACTCAAAAACACCTGGTTCTGGGTTAATACCCTGAGGTATAGGTGTACCATAAAAATCATGTGATGCGGTCGGATTTTCAAATAATGCTTTCAAATTAAGTCCAGTATTTATTAAAGGCGAACTGGATTGTAAAGTATAATTAGTGAGCGTATGCAGCTGATTAGGATCTATAAGTTTCGTTGTAAATGGTCCCTTCAACAAGGGATCGATCTGCCTTCCCGCTAATTGTCCGTTCCACTTTTCTTGGCCGGTTTCATCCGCCCACACAAACAGGTTTTTATAGCCCCTGAACCTTATATCACCACCTGTCGTCCACCACACATTACCAATGAACTTTTCACCGGAACTAGGCCCATTTACAATTTGCTCTGCCCCGATAAATATGTTGTTATAGAGGAAAATATTTTTGTTTTTACTGGAAGGCTCAAATTCAATAGCTGGTGCATGTGTTGAATATACCAGGTTATTATGTACGATACAGTCAGCCAGTTGAACGCTGTCATCAGACCCATTCCAGAAGAAGATTCCTCCCGATCCCTCTGTTGAGGTTGCATCGTTAATGCTAATGCAATAACGTACAGTATTGTTGTACCATAATGAGGCTCCGGCATATTGAAATAAGCCATATCCCGCACCTTCATTTTCATAAGAAAGACAATATTGAATCACAGAATTTGTAACGCCGCCATCCAGGTCAAATCCGCCACCATCTTTTGCGCCTTTGGCTGTCCTGTTCCGGTAACTGATGCAATATTGTATCAAAACATGATCGCTTTCATAAGCCCAAATTCCTACAGGCCCATTTCCAATACGAGGCATATCCCAACCATTGTTAGTAGCAGTACAATGATCAATGGTTACGCTATCTGAGTGCGCTATCAAGATGCCATTACCACTATGGTTTTCAAGCATTGTAGGATCGCCGGGATTATTCTCGGCATTACAATTCTTTACCAGTATATTTCTTGATTTCTTCTTGTCTGAACCTCCAATATTAATTCCACTAAATCCGTTTTCCAGTGCATATACATTTTTAACCTGAATGCTATTACAGTCATACAGGTCAAGGCCGGACTTTTGAAAACCCTGTGTATTTACATTTTCTATACTAGCATAACTTGCTTCTATTAAGCTGACTCCATTGGTTGAATTTCCAGTTTTACGTCCTGCCCCCCTTGCATTTATGTTACTAAGCTGAAAATAACTGCCTTTGATGATGATCGCTTCTTTATTGCCTCCATTGATAGTAGCAGCACCTTTTTCATAACTACTGATTACCACTGGTTTATTATTACTACCCTGTACAATAAGCTCCAACATTCCATCGAATGTTTCACCACCTTTAAATAAAATAGTATCACCGGCTTTAAGTTTAATCTCATTAACCTTTCTTAATGTTTTCAAAGGCCGCTCTAAAGTGCCAGGATTGCTGTCATTTCCGTTATTGGCAACATAGTAAGTGTTTCCGAAAGCGCTACACACAACAAGCGGCTTGGCACTTACAAGAACAGCAACAATAAGAATGAACAACAACCTTAATATTTTATTGCTCATATGTACTTCTTTATTTTTTATTATGGCAATTCTGTTTTATATACCACTCATTAATGTGCAACCATTGAATGCACCAATTTTTTAACATCAATCCTTTACCTTCACCGCTTCAATCGAATTAAAATGAAATTGGAAGAATTGGACAGCAATCACTGGAAAGCATTATCGGAAAGTATGTAGAGCGAAGTGCCGGGTGTGCAGGTAGTTACCTGGCGAATACTGAATCGCTGGGAGATACGGTTGTGCTCACCAAATCATTGGATGTAAAAGGCTCTACCCTCAATGCCAAAATGGGAGCAGTTGTATCTCCACAGCCCCTCACTCTACTCTTGGCAACTCACTATCCCCTCCATTCATCCTTAACTTAGCCTTATTCACTTTCCCATTTTCATCTTTGATAAAAGAGATCTTGGCATTGATTTCCTTAAACACAAATTCAGTATTGGAAACTGGGAACATCTCAAGCTTGCCCTGCCCCGTTGGCTGGGCAAATAACTTGTCATTCTCTTTAATAATGGTAACCACGATTTGATCATTCAGCTTGTACTTGCCGGTATATTGATCCAGCAATACTGGATCTATGGTTACAATGCTATCTTCTTTAAGCTTCTTCACATTCAGAGTCTGCCCATTCTGCCTGAACTCGGCACGATTGACAACTCCGTTTTCATCCGGGATAAACTTGATCTTCGCATCAACTACCTTCCAGAAAAATTCAGTTTGTGAAGAAGGATAGATCGGGAATTTAGCCTGGCCGCTAAGTTGCGCAAATAGTTGATCGCTTTCCAATGTCACCTGCATCACTGCGCTCATAAAATCATACCTCCCGGTATAGCGTTGTAAAACTTCAGCAGGCACACTAACAACTTGTTTCGCAGTTTCCTTTTCCATTTCATTCCACAAATACGCCTCGGCTATCTTATTAGGATCAAAGGTCACTTCGGGAGTCATTGTATTGGAAAACATCACAACACTCAACTTCTCCTTGGGATAATAAGCCAGTTGAGAAACAAAGCCATGCAGTCCGCCACTATGCTCTATATAATCAATTCCGCGGTATTTTCCTGTAACAAGCCCATATCCATAATTCATGGCTGGTTGATCGCCATTCTTTAAAGTAACCGTTGTAAGCGCCGCCTTTAGGCTTTCCGGGCGCAGCACTTTACCAGAATGCAGTGACATATTCCATGTATCCAAATCATGTAATGTTGAATACAATGCTCCGGCTCCTCCTGCCCAGGACATATCCCAGTTGATAGCATCATCATATTTGCCATTATTAGATCCATATCCATGTGCTTCTTCTTCAAGCTTGATGCCCGCATAATGAACACCGGTATTCTTCATTTGAAGTGGATCAAAAAAAGTCTGCTTCAAATATTCGCCATATGACTTCCCGGATACCTTTTCAATAATATAACCAAGCAAGAAATAACCTGAGTTATTATACATAAAATTTTCACCCGGGTTAAAATCATAAGGATCATTCTTGAAAGAATAAATAAGGCTATCCTCTGAAATTGTTTTGGTCACCTTATTAATAAAATCCGGTTTGTTTGTATAACTGTGGATGCCCGAAGTATGGGTCAATAAATGATGAATGGTCACTTCTTCCCCCCTCGGAAAATCAGGAATATACTTGGAAAGCTTGTCGTTCACACTGAGTAATCCCTGCTCCTGCAACTTTAAGATGGCCGCTGCAGTGAACTGCTTGGTAACAGAGCCGATCCTGAACTTAGTATTAGGAGTCACTATTTTTTTGCCTTTAATATCTGCATAACCAAAGCCCCTTTCATATACGGTTTTACCGTCCTTAGAAACCAATACGGCAATCCCTGGCATTTCTTTGCCTTTCAGAGATTGGTAATAAGTATCGATTAATGTGGCTGCATCAGGAACCGCTTCCTCTTTAGCCCCCTTTTTGATCAGGTATTGAACAATATCTGTTCTTCCCGCAATTTTCGCAGCAACCAGGGGTGAAATACCTGCACTACTCTTGGCATTGACATCTACTCCGTTGTCTATCAGTAAATTCATTTTATCAAGATCACCTCTGCTTACCGCTACTCCTAACTGGTCACTTAAAGCTGTTTGATCAAGCAATCTTGCAACAAAGCCCCAGCCTCCTTGTATATCCTGCACCTTGATCAATATCTGGTTGCTTCCTCTCACCAGTGGAAGCGGAACAACATCATCATCTTTCTGAACACCCCTTGGAATCCAGTTCTCATGTACCAGTTTCCCGTTCAGCCATACTTTAACACCATCATCGCTGCCAAGCCCCAGCATCACGGTACCGGCCTTTTCTGCCTTGATCTCTGCAATTGCGTAGGCATATACAAAATCATAGCTCTTTTCACCAAAAGCCTTGTCAAGCATCACCGCATCTTCACTTGATGAAATACTTTTCCATTGCAAAGTATTTTGCTGTACATGTACCGGCATCACTGGCTTTCCTGTAACAATAGGAACAGAAGAAATAATATCTTCTTTAAAGGTCTTCTCCTGCACCGAACTTGCCGGCATAGAATCAGCGCTAACCGGAACAGGCCCGGCTATTAGCCAGTTCTTCATAAACTTGCCCGTTGCTACAGCGCTATAGGTTGCCTTACCATAGCCACTGATAGTGGCAGCGCTTGTCTGTGCGGAAACAGTATGGGAAATAACGGCGGTTATAAATAAAATTGAAGATGAAATAATCACCTTGAAATATGCAGAAAAGTGACAGTGTCTCATAAACTGGAGTTTAAGAAGAGAGATGAAGACATAAATCTACTTTTTTTATATCAGGCCTGGTACTTTTTATGATGACCGGTAGGTTCCTGATTTACCTTGATAGCCATCCCAGGCCTGCCACCTCTCATGAAACAACTTGCATAATAAGGCCTATTTTTTTGGCCAATTCGCCCATATAGAACAATGCCCGCCATTATCAGTACCTCGAAGGCTGCGTTGTTCACCGGAATAAGCAGCATTCATCACAGCCTTTGGCGTAAAATGAAGTTTTCCATTACTGTTAGTTAAAAATGCTTTTCCAAAATGTGCTTGTGATAATCCATGTCCTGATTCATGCAGCGCAATAGATTCTATGTCAATGCCGGTACTGCTATTGGTACTCCAAACAAAATTATCATTGTAATAAATCTCGGCAAATGACACATCTGCTAAGCCATTGCCATCGATGTCGGATACATTTCCATCTTCGTCAAAAAATATGAAATGATAAGTGATCCCAAGTATGAAACTACTACCGCCAGGAGCGATCTGGTCAAAAAATGCACCTGGCAAAAATCCGGAATGCTGGATATCTGCAACCTGGTCCAAACTGCCACCAAAACCACTAAAAGCCTGCACCCAGCCAAGGTCTCCATTGTGAGGGATCTCAGTAAGATTGAGCTCAGAACACTTTACAGCTTCCCATGTAGCCATAGCATTGTTGATTGCCGTTGCCACTTGCACATGTGATAATCCGTTATCCGTGGTGGTCTCGTTATCAATAGCATAGGTAATGTTTGTTCTGCCTCCACGGCGTGGATCAGACGGTACAAAATCTACATCCAGGTGTTTATTGCCTACATCCTTGAAAAATATAGTCTGCCCTGCTTTCCCCGATTTAGCTGTAGTAATATAATCCGCACTGTAAAGGACTGCCTTATACGTTTTCCGGTCCGTTTGAATCATTACCTTACTGGCCTGACCATCTGCTTGGATCACTGGCTTGTCAGCATTGTTGCTCTTAAAATTGTCTGTTTTTGTACAACCTGCCAAAAGCAGGATAAAGAACATGGCGAATAGGAAGGGTGTTTTCGTCATAAATGAACTATTAAGGGTGAAAAATGACTACTGATGTTCATCCCATTTTCAAACAGATAAACCGGGGCCATTGAAAGGCTCTATACAGGGGCTCTTGTAGTATTCAATAGAGCAAGGATTGTACAAAACTATCTGAGGGCGATTACAAAAAATTAAAATTAATATAATAAATGTAATATAAAAAAATCTATATAAATACTGCAGGCAAACCCGTTATAGGAGCAAAAATCACAATACACCGCACAAAGCAATCCATAAGTCAGGACAGATCAGGATGCTGAAAGACCTTTTGCTACGTATTCTTGTTGTGATATTATCCTAATCCCTAACACTAAATCGCTTGTGTATGAAACTATGTCTACGGTCATACTTGGCCGTTTTCCGTCCCTTACGATTATCCCCCAAAAACGCTGCTGATCCCCCAAAATCCTCAAGGAAACCATTTATCCTAATTTCTTGCCTTACTTTGCTCGTCCTTGTATCTGTCAACACTTGGGCACAACAATGGCAGGTGATTGCCAATGAACAGACGATTGCTTCTTCAACCTCCAGCTATACCAATATCGCCATGGTCAGCGATGGAGCAGTATCCATTCCCTATGTGATTTACACCGAATCTGGAATAGCCAAAGTAAAAAAACAACTGGAAGATTCCTGGATACAGGTGGGCGGCAACGTTTCTTCAGGAAGCGCTACCTATACGCGCATTTATGCTGATGAAACCGGGAATGTTTACGTCACCTATGTGGACGCAGCCAACGGCAACAAACTGGCTGTTAAAAAATTCAACGAAGCCTCCGATACCTGGGAGCCGCTGAACAACAACAGCAATAATCTCTATGTCTCTGCTGGTTCAGTCACATACAGCATCAGCCAATACAACTCTACCCCTAGGAGCGCACTGGCCTTTGATGCGAACAATGTTCCCTACATTGTCTTTGGCGATGGCTCAGGCCTGAACCCTTTTGTAAAGAAGTTCAACGGCTCTGCCTGGGAAACGCTGGGTTCAGGCGCAATCTCTGCACAAAGGGCAGTTGGCGTTGGTATCGCCATTGATGAAAACAACGTCCCTTATGTAGCTTTTGCCAACCAGTCTTCTGCCTCCTCCACTACTGGTAATCTGGTTTTGTACAGGTATAGCAACAATGCCTGGGAATCAATAAGCGTCCCAGCCCAGGTGAACGGTGCTGCCTCAGGGGCCACGACAGGAATTCGCCACACCTGCATCGCTACCAACAACAGTGGCAACCTGGCAATTGCTTATTTTAATACAGGCAACTCCAACAAAGCCACGGTAATCGTTTACAACAAGACTGCCGGCACATGGAGTTATTCTGCGGCTATATCTACCCGTGATGCACCAAACATCAGCCTGATCAATGATATTTCCGGTAATCTGTACGCCTCCTTCGCCGATGTCATTTCCAATGGCTCAGGACGTTCCGTGACCCGTGTAATGAAACTCGCTGTTGGCACTACTTCCTGGACCGAGTTAAAAGATGCGTCCGTAACTACTGGTATTGACGAACCTGCGGGCAGCATTTCAATTGCTGTGAACGAAAGCAGCCGGCCATACATCGTTTATACAAAACCCAATAGCGTATCAGTAGCTACTCCTATAGTCCGGTTCTATGTTCCTGGTGTTGTTACCCCACCCGATCCCCCTGCTCCCGACCCGGTAGTGAACACACCCAAACAAATGGAATTCCTGAGCCGCGGTGTAGTGGCAGTACGTACCTCAGATGCCAAAGTTTATGTTGGCTGGCGCATGCTGGGGACCGATCCTTCCAACATCGCCTTTAACCTGTACCGTGATGGAGTGAAACTCAATCAAACACCTATTACAACTTCTACCAATTATACTGACGAAACATCGACAAACGGCACATATACCGTTAAACCAGTCATCAATGGCGTGGAAGGAGCTGCTTCAGCCCCGGTTTCAGTTTGGGCCAATAACCAATTGTCCATCCCCCTGGATATTCCGCAAGGCGGCATGACTCCCGATGGTGTTGCCTATACTTATTCGGCCAATGATTGCAGTGTGGGCGATGTGGATGGAGATGGAGAATACGAGATCATCGTAAAATGGGATCCATCCAACTCCAAAGACAACTCACAAGCAGGCTATACAGGTAATGTATACCTCGATGCCTATAAATTGAACGGCACCCACCTTTGGCGCATCGACCTTGGACGCAACATCCGCGCGGGCGCTCACTACACCCAGTTTATGGTCTACGACTTGGACGGTGATGGCAAAGCCGAAGTGGCTTGTAAAACTGCAGATGGTACAATAGATGGAAAAGGCATTACCATTGGCGATCCATTTGCCGACTACCGCAACACCTCCGGTTATGTGTTAGCTGGTCCCGAATTCCTGACCATCTTTAACGGCCTAACTGGTGCTGCTATGGCAACCACAAACTACCTGCCTGCTCGTGGCACTGTTTCTAGCTGGGGCGACAACTACGGTAACCGCGTAGATCGCTTTATAGCTGCAATAGCCTACTTGGATGGAGCTCGTCCAAGCCTGGTGATGGGACGCGGTTATTACACCCGCCTGGTAAGAGTAGCCTGGGACTGGCGCAACGGCCAACTCACCCGCCGCTGGACTTTTGATAGCAACGATGCAGGCAACGGAGCCTATGCTGGTCAGGGCAACCACCAGATGAGTATAGGCGATGTGGACGGTGACGGTAAAGACGAAATTTTCAATGGATCGAGCACCATCAACGACAATGGTAAGGGTCTTTGGTCCAACGGTTTGGGTCATGGCGATGCCATGCACATGACCGACATGGACCCTGACAGGCCTGGTCAGGAAATGTGGAGCTGCCACGAAGACCAGGGTTCTTACAAAACCAACGGCTTGGTATTGAAAGATGCCAAAACCGGCGTGCCTTTCTGGGGTGTACCCACTACTGGCGACATCGGCCGTGCTATGGCCGCCGACATTGACCCCACCCATAAGGGCTATGAAATGTGGGGGTCCTCCGGCAACCTATACGATGCCAAAGGTGTGCAGATCAGTACCAACAAACCTACCTACAACTTCGGTATCTGGTGGGACGGCGACCTGAGCCGTGAACTGCTGGATGGAACGAAATTGGACAAATGGAATCCAGCTACCAACTCATTGAACAGGCTGTATACCATTTACAACGCAGCTCCTGTTTCCTCCAACAACAGTACAAAGGCCAATCCTGGCCTCACTGCCGACCTGCTGGGCGATTGGCGCGAGGAAATGATCTTCCGCCGCTCCGATAATACGGCCCTGATCCTGTTCACAACCACCATTCCTACGGAACACCGCATCTATACCCTGATGCACGATCCTCAGTACCGCACGGCAATCGCTTGGCAGAACTCGGCTTATAACCAACCGCCTTATCCGAGCTTTTATCTGGGCAACGATATGGCCACCCCGCCTGTCCCCAATATTGTGGTGACTGACTTTGTACCACCTTCGGTGTCCGGTGTTACCAAGCAGACAGCAACAGCCGAAGTCACCAATGCAACTTCAGTGACCTACAGGGTAAACTTCTCTGAAAACGTACAAGGTGTGGATGTGTCCGACTTTAGTCTGGCAGCGACTGGAACTGCATCCGGCGACATTGCTTCAGTAAGCGCTGATTCCGGCGCTTCCATTGATGTAACAGTAAATAACATCACCGGTGATGGAACACTGCGTCTGAATGTAAACAGCAGCAATACGGGCATCACGGATGAAGCATCCAATCCATTGACCGAAGGCTTCACAGCCGGTGAGACCTATAACTTCGATCATACGGCACCAACGTTCACTAATGCCTCCGTCAATAAACCATCTTTGCTAGTGCCTAACCATAAAATGGAGGACATAAAGCTGAACTACGAGGTATTAGACGCAAATAGTACAACTGTTGTAATTTCTATAACCAGCAATGAAGCTGAAAATGGTTTGGGTGATGGCGATACAGCTCCTGATTGGGCAATAGTGGACGAGCACAATATCCAACTTCGTGCAGAACGCTCAGGAACTGGCGCTGGCCGTACCTACACCATTACCATCGAGGCTACTGATATAGTCGGTAATACAAGCTCACAAGTGTTGACAGTGACTGTGCCACCCAACCAGAAAGGACAAAACAACAAAGCCTTGATCGCTGCAAATGTTGAAACGATAGCACAAAAAGGATTAAATGTAAGTGCATATCCCAACCCCTCTGCACAATACTTTAACCTCAACATCCAAAGCAGCAGCAATACACCAGTTACAGTGATCATTACAGATGTTACTGGCCGTGTGATGGAAACAAAGAGTGGAGTTGCTTCCAACAGCAACTTAACCTTCGGTCACTCCTACCAGCCTGGCGTTTACTTGGTTCAGGTAGTGCAGGGAACCGAAAAACTAGTCATCAAACTGGTAAAAAAAGCTGATTAAAAAACTCAAACATGCTATATGAAATCCGACTGCCCCAAGAATTTGGGGCAGTTTTTTATTAAATAATTATGAAATAAAAAACAAGATATTTATCTTTAAATCTATATGATCTGTTTCCCAAGTTAACTCCACCCAATTTGCATATTGCATTTTCTTGATCTGTACCACTCTATTATCAATGATTAACCATAAAAAGAGTTGTGCGGCAACTCGTTATAATAATTGAATAACCTTTTTATAGCTATTATGAAAAAAAAGAGATATGTACAATTGTACATTTTAGTAGCATTATTCTTATTTGTTCATCTTTTTATAGCTAAGTTTTACTCAGAACCATATCCATCCCTTGTTTTTCCTTCTTTTTCAAAAATCGGGAAGAGACATGATATAATAGTGGTCCCTTTTCAAAATGTTTATGCAATTGATAAAATGCATGACACTTTTTTCGTCAATAAAAAAAAAGTATTCTCAATATCCAAATTGGTACATGTTAACAAAATGATAGAAACGGTAAAATTGAAAGAATACTTAATTAGTAAATACAAAGAAGACATAAAACAATATAAGAGTAAAAAAATAATTGATATACTAAATGATAAACAACTTTTTATAAGCTTAACAAAAAAGAATTTACAAAGGCTTTATCCAAATAAATCCTTTGTTTCTCTCCTTATCATAGAAGGTAAAAGAAAGTATAGTGCAAAAAAACAAGAGTTTTATAATGAGGTATTTGATGAAAGAAAAACTTTAATTAAACTTATATGATACTACTTGAAAAATTTTTGTTCCAATCCTATAATACATCAACAAAACATTTAGCGATTTACCGTATAATTTATTGTGTTTTTATCATTGTGTTTACAGGATTACCATCTTTTAACTGGTTAAGCAATTACTTTAATTATTTCTTTTCCCCACCCAAATTAAGTATTGCTAATCTATTTGATAGTTTTCCCAATCAAAGCTTTTTCACTTTCCTATCTGTAATAAATATCATTTCATTCTTTTTTATTTTTTGGGGAATATGGACAAAATATAGCTCTATTATTTTCACATGTACTTACATTCTGGGATCAAACTTTGTTTTTTCATTTGGAAAAATTGACCACGGTATTCTTTTATATATAACACCACTATTTTTAGGGCTAGCAGGATGGGGAAGATATTATTCATTTGATAACTGGCGGCGAAAAACAACTCATTCGGAAGAAGATACAGCATCTACGGACCGTAAAACATTTATTATTTCTGTCCTCGCCTTGATGATCGGTTTTAGCTTTTTTACAGCAGGAATTGTCAAGGCATACGGAGGATGGTGGAAATGGAATGTTGAAGCAGTGAGATTTCATCTCTATGATCATTATTATTCATGGGAAAGGGTGAAATATCTGGCAAATTTTTTCATTAAAATTGACAATCACCTCTTTTGGAAATTATTGGATTATTTAACCTTGTCTTTCGAAATTGGCTTTTTATTAAGTGTAGTTCACCGCAACATTTTCAAATACTTTCTTTCAGCAGCAGTAATATTTCACTGCTTTGTATTATTAATGTTTAATATCACTTTTGCCGCTAATTTAATTGTTTATCTATTATTTATTGATTGGGAAAAATTCAGATATCCTTCATTTATCAACAAGCCAAATCAAAGTACTAATTATAAAATAAAAATTATAGCATTTCTTATTTCATTGTCATTATTGTTTTGTTGGATTTATAAAGCATTGAATGTACATGATACTTCAGATTACCCTTCCATCATTGGTATCACTATGAATCTTCTAAGTAAACCAGATATTTCAACGATCCTTATTTTCCTTTTATCTATTCCAACATTAGCGTTTATTTTATTTATTCAATGGAAAATGGATATAAAAACTACTCAATAAACCACAAAGAGCCTCGTCTTCAGACATAAAGTATAACTTTTAATAAACTTTTCATGGTTAAGTCACTTGCCCCAGTTGTCTTATTTGCTTATAAGAGATTAGAATCTTTACAAAAAACAGTTGACGCGTTACAAAAAAATTTTCTAGCAAAAGAAACTGAACTTATTGTTTTTGCAGATGGGCCCAAGAACCAAAGTGATAAAAAGAAAGTCGCTCTTGTTCAAAATTATATTGATAAAATCGATGGATTCAAAAACGTCACAGTTAAAAAGTACACTGTTAATAGGGGACTTTCAAAGTCTATCAAAGCCGGAGTGTCTGAAGTGCTGACATCATATAAAAGCGTTATTGTTGTTGAAGACGACCTGTTAACAACACCAAATTTTTTAAATTTTATGAACCAGGCTCTTCAAACCTATGAATACAATGAAAAAATTAATTCAATATCTGGCTACACATTTGCTTTAGTCCCATCTTACAACTATGGATATGATAATTTCTTTAACTTAAGAGCTTCTTCATGGGGATGGGCTACATGGGCCAATAGATGGTCTTCAGTTAATTGGGAAATTTTGGATTGTATAAGCAGGTCTTCCATTAAAGAGACGAAAAAATTTGGAACAGATTTTCCATCACTAATACAAAAAGCGAAGTCGCGTGTTGTTGATTCCTGGGCTATTGCTTGGTTTTATTTTCAACTTAAAAATAATCTTTATACAGTTTATCCAATTATATCAAAAGTTCAGAATATTGGTTTTGATTTAGATGCTACTCATACCTTGAAATCAGAAAAGAGATTTAAAACGAAATTGGATGAAAGTCAATCTATGAATTTTAATTTATGCCCAGATATAATAATGGATACAAATTTGCAAAAGCAGTTTAAAAACAACTTTTCGTATTCTACAAGATTTAAATCACTTATGTTTTATTATTATAAAACAGTTTTCAACTACATTCTTCCAACACGATCTTGATAAGATAAAGCTACTGCTAAGCAAGCTGCGTATTCGCCTGCACTTGCAAATTCCTTTTCATTGAAACACTCCTCCCCTACCTTTCATTCATAATATGGTCGCTCTGTTTGGATTCGTACACTTTTTGTACCAGATTCGTACACTGTTCGAGCTAAAGAATTCATAATAAATTGAAAAACAATGGCTAATAAATTGGTATATACTTGGAAGCAATAGATCACATGCTATCGCTATGTTTAAAAACTATCTGAAAACAGCCTGGCGCTATATGATGAGGAATAAAGTTTATAGCGCCCTTAACGTAATTGGGCTGGCTATCGGTATGGCAGTCACGCTATTGATAGGGCTATGGGTTTACCATCAATATTCGTATGACAAGTTTCTTCCTGATTATCAGCGGCTTTATCAGGTAAAGCACAACGCGAATATAGAGGGGGAAATACAAACATTTAATAGCACATCCTTGAAGTTGTCGGATGCATTGCGTACCCAATATCCTGAAATTGAATATGTCGCAGTAACGGACTGGTTTGGCCCACATGGATTGATGAGAGAAAATAAGAAGCTCTATATTCAAGGTGGACAAGTGGAAGAAGATTTCCTGGAAATGTTTCAGTTTCCTTTATTGCAGGGTGATGCCGGCAGTGTCTTGAAAGACCCCTATTCCATTGTATTGACAGAATCAACCGCAAAGGCATTGTTTGGCAAGGAAAATCCCATCAACAAAACCATCCGGTTCGACAATAAGGATGACCTGAAGGTAACTGGTATATTGAAAGACTTACCAGCCAATTCTACTTTTCAATTTCATTATTTGGTACCATTTAGTTATTATGAATCTACAAGCCCTTGGGTAAAAGATGATCGCAACCTTCCTTTTGGCAGCGGGAATAGCTATCAGCAGTTTGTACAACTAAAACCGGGCATTTCCTATGCACAGATAGCTCCTAAAATTATAAACATTGAAAAAACTGGGAATGATCCGGTAGCTAAAAAAACAGAAGTCATTTTACAACCGCTAAAAGACTGGCATTTATATACAAGATATGAGAACGGCACTTCCGTGGGAGGTTTCATTGAGTATGTACAAATGTTTGGCATTATCGGTGTATTTGTATTGCTGATCGCCTGCATCAACTTTGTCAATCTAACGACGGCCCGCTCAGAAAAAAGGGCAAAGGAAGTTGGAATAAGAAAGGTTGTTGGATCTGACCGGAAGCAATTGGTGATTCAATTTTTAACCGAATCCTTTTTACTGGCATTCATCGCTTTTGTGTTTTCTATTGTCTTTGTTCAACTAAGCTTACCTGCTTTCAATATATTGACGAATAATAAAATAAGCATTCCTTTTTCTAATGGACTTTTTTGGATGCTGATGCTGGGCTGTGTAGTAATGACCGCATTATTAGCCGGCAGCAGACCTGCATTTTACTTATCTTCCTTCAAACCGGTAAAAGTGTTAAAAGGTGGCCCGCAAATAGGCAAAACGGCAACCTTGCCACGTAAAGTATTGGTGATACTGCAGTTTAGTTGTTCCATTGGATTGATCATTGCAACCCTTATCGTTTTCCAGCAAATAAAACACGCAAAAGAAAGACCCATTGGTTATGATTTGGGTCGGTTGTTAATGACAAATATGAGCGATGACCTTAACCGTAACTATGTGGCACTTAAAAATGAATTGCTCAGCAAAGGAATCTTAGAAAGCATAACAACGGCTTCAAGCCCCGCGACCAATATTTACTGGCACTCTGATCTTGACCGCTGGCCCGGTAAAAAAGCGGGCGAGACAGTAGAAATGGGTATCATCAAGGTTTCGGAAGATTACTTTAAGACCCTCAATATGAAAATGATGCAGGGTAAGGATTTCAAAGATATCAATGACAAGACAGGCGTGATATTGAATGAAACAGCAATAGAGCGGCTCCAGTTAAAAGATCCTATCAATCAAATCATTCAATGGGACACTTCGCGAAGGATCGTTGGCGTGGTGAAAGATGCCTTGATGCTTTCACCCTTTGCGCCTGCCGATCCTACCATGTTCATTTACGAACCGGGCGCCCAGGGCAACCTTCTATACCGGTTATCAGCCAATATAAATACACAGGATGCAATAAATGAGCTTACGGCGATTTTTAATAAATACAATCCCTCCTATCCTTACGATTATAAATTTGCTGATGCGAGTTATGCAGCCAAATTTAATCTGGAAGTATTGGTCGGAAAACTGGCGGCAATCTTTGCAGGTCTGGCAATCTTTATCTCCTGTTTAGGATTATTTGGCTTAGCTGCATATACAGCCGAACAACGTACAAAAGAGATTGGTATAAGAAAGGTTTTAGGTGCATCCATGCTGCAGGTTTGGATATTGCTCTCGAAAGATTTTATAACATTGGTATTAATAAGCAGTTTAATTGCTTCCCCCGTTGCATTATATTACCTGCAAAATTGGTTACAACAATATGAATACCGCATCAATATCAGCCCCTGGATATTTGTATTAGCAGCTCTTGTTGCAATTGTGATCACCCTTATCACCATCAGTTTCCAGGCTATTAAGGCTGCGCTAGCCAACCCCGTGAAAAGTTTGCGGACAGAATAATATTCGATGATTCTATCCTCACCATCCTCAGTATCCTCAAGTCCTCATTTCTTACAACAATATCCTTTGACTTTCAGGAACGGTTGAAATATGCTGCATTTGGCCTTGTCTGTATTCCTGGTACAAACGGGAAATGTCTTCTAGGCTTTCAGCAATAAATGGTCCGTAAGAAACAATAGGGTCCTTTGTTGGTTTGCCTGCATAAAGAACAAGACGAACCGAATCCTTGCCGCCAGCTAATTTCAGATCACTTTCGGAACTTTCATCGTACAAATCCAGCCAGCCGATCTGGTTTTGACGTAATGGTTGTCCATCTTCACCAACCTTTACGTCACCATTAATTACATACAAAAACGTATTGTAGTTGGCAGGTAAATGCAGCACAGTTGATACACCAGCATCTATGGTAATATCAGCTACAATGAGCGATGTATAGTTTTGTATGGGAGAGCTAATCCCCGCTAAGGAACCGCTGTACAGTTTGATGGCAACTCCATTTTCATTGCTTGTAGGGACATGTTCAAGCGGTAAATCCTGTACCCTTGGCTTTACCCACATGTCTTTCTTTGGAAGAGCCAGCCATAGTTGCAATATCCGCAATTTTGTTTCTTCCTCTATTGTTTCTGTGTGAATGATGCCACTTCCTGCCGTCATCATTTGAAAGTCGCCTGCCTGCATGGTATGTGCAGCATCGCCAATTTTACCTTCAAGCACAAAGGTGACCGTTTCAAACCCTGCATGAGGATGTGGACCACCAACAGGCTCATTACCTTTCTTATCCAGTAGATCATCCATTAACATAATGAAAGGATCAGTTTTTGAAAAACTGCCATTGACCACCGGACGGGCAGTATGACCTGGACCTAAAAATCCTGGTTGTCCTACTGGTGTATTGATAGTTACAAGACTTCTTTTAATGGACATAATAAATGCATTTTTAAATGATTATTGAATCATTGATGATTAAGCAGCGACACTGACAGCCTGTTTCACCAACTGAATGTCACCCTGGACTCTTACTTCTTCACTCAGCGCTACACCACCTGTTTCTAGGATAGCATTGAAAGTAAGGCCAAATTCGCTGCGTTTGATTTTACCCTCTACTGTAAAGCCAGCCCTTTCACCGCCCCATGGATCTCTTTGGTAACACCGCTATATTCAACACTCAGCTGAACTAGCTTAGTGATGCCTTTTATTGTTAGGTTACCCCAAACAATGTAAGTTTCATCATCAGTTTTTTCCACCTTGGTTGACTGAAACTTCAGCTCAGGATATTGCTCCGCTTCAAAGAAATCTGAAGTGCGCAGATGCGCATCCCTTTGCTCATTTTTCGTGTCGATAGAAGCTACGTCTGCTGTGACATAAATTGCTGCAGAGGTTAAATCATCTCCACTGCTTTGCATTTCAACTTGGAAATTGTTAAATGAACCTGAAACATTACTGATCATCAGGTGTTTGATTTTAAATCCTAATTCACTATGTGTGGGATCGAGCACCCATTTTGTTTTTTCCATGATTTTCGTTTTTAAAGTTTTAATTGGATGTCACAAAATTATCTACCTTTACTTTCAAAAGGATAGTACTATACAAAAGGTTAGTAGTTACCTTTGGGTTAGCTTCAAATAATTAGGTATGAGTAAACTGAAAGACAATAATCTGCTTCCCCAGGATCAACAGTGTAAAGCAAGATTGAATGCTGTTGCAGATGCACTCTATGCCATTGGCGGAAAATGGAAATTGCGAATAATTGTTGCTTTAATGGATGGCAACAGGCGGTTTAATGAGTTGCAGCGTTTGATTGAAGGCATTTCTGCAAAAGTGCTTTCTAATGAATTAAAGGAATTAGAGCTGAACGGCTTTATTAAACGTAATGTATTTACGAGTACACCTGTAGTTGTTGAATATGAATTATCAGAATATGCCGAAACATTGAACGGCGTCTTGCAGGCGTTGAGTGAATGGGGTACCATGCACAGAGAAAAAGTGAAAGAGAGCATGAAACAAGAAATTGCCTAACGAAAGACTTATCCCATTTCAATTTAACTGGTAATTTATTGACCATTCACCATTGACCATTCACGACCAATTCCCAAATTATTCAACCTGAAAAGGTATTACCCCTTCGGCCCATCATAATCATAACGGAACCAATTAAACGCAGCTTCACCGCCATCACCCAATTCATTATAGCTAAACAAACCGATCCTGCTCCCCTTCCAATACCCCCACCTTGCCACAAAGGAAGATCCAAACGGAACAAACGTCTTATGATCCAGGCTGTAATAGAATTGATTCTTGTTTTCCTTGATATTGAGTTGAACCTTAAAATAGATCGTGTTGGCTGCTATATTTTGTTCCTTATATCCCTCACCATTTTGATCAAAAAACAGGTACAGCTTCCCTTCTTTCTTCCGCACGCCAATCAGTCCATAAGCCTTACTCATCACACAGAGACCAGCCTTCTGACCTTCAGCAATATTTCGTACATCCATCTCAGTTACAGCTTCTCCTATAGTCCCCATGATCTTCTGTGTAGCCGTATTATGAGCTTGTAAAAAAGTTTCCGCTTTCAATGCTTTCAATGTCAGCCACCCTGGCCGTTGTGTAAGTGACCAAGCTTCATCTACAGGATTATGGTTCCACTGCCACTGCAAACCCAACTGACCTCTGTTAAAATCATCATCTGTTTGAGGCGCAGAAATTGGAAAGGATGTCCCCACATCAGGCTTTTTCCATACATATACAGGTTCTCCAATACCATTTCGGTCTATATCCACTCCAATCAGGGGCCAGCCATCCTGCCAGCTGACTGGTTGAAGATGCAATACCCTTCCCATAGCACCATCAGATTGAAAATGATAGAACCACCACTCCCCTTTTGGCGTTGCCACCAGGGCTCCTTGATGCGGACCATTGATAGGCGTACTACCCTTTTCCAATACCACCTTCTTCTCATAAGGCCCATATATGTTTTTAGACCGCAGCACCGTTTGCCATCCCTCTCCTACCCCACCTTCCGGTATACTGATGTAATAAAACCCATTCCATTTATGGATCTTCGTTCCTTCTGCTACAGGACCAGTATACACGGTAAAGCCACTATCCAGTAGCTGGGTACCATCAGCACTCAACCTGTGAATGATAATAGGTCCCGCTCCATGCAGACTATGACCCAGGTAGGCCTTACCATCTTCATCCCAAAAAGGACAGGGATCTTCCCATTTCGGCACCTTCTTGACCTGCACAAGTGGCGTCCACGGCCCTTCTGGCCTTTGCGCCGTACTCATAAAAAGTCCTTCATCAGGCGTACAGAAATAAACCCAAAACTTTTTATCATGGTAGCGGATAGTCGGCGCCCACGAGCCGCCGGCATAACGCTGGTTAGCATTATACTCTGGAAAATTCAACCCTGTATAAATTCTGCCGATAATTTTCCAGTTCACCATATCCTCGGACTGCAATACAGGCATGCCCATAAAATGAAATTCCGAACACACCATGTAGTACAAATCGCCAACCCTGATCACATCGGGATCCGAATAATCTGCATACAATACCGGGTTAATGAATGTCCCATTGCCCTGATCTCCCCACGAACCGGTTTTAGATTGAGAAAGTCCAATCAATGGAAAAACTAAACAACAAAAGAAGAATAGAAAAGCCCTGATCATTTTGCAAGCAAACATATTTTCGTTTTTAAAACTCCTCAACAACCTTGGAACCATTATACCAGTTGATCATATTTAAAACCAGGTAATTCCAGTTTTGGAAACCCTTGTTCAACACAGGAGCCCCGGTGTCCGGTTCATAATACTCATGCAAGGCACCAGTTTGCTGGTAATCCCTTCCAAATAGTTGAATGGTTTTCACCGCAAGCTCTTTAGCTTCCTGATCAAATCCATATTTCACTAAACCACGAAACGCCAGGTAATTAGACACACCCCAAATAGGCCCAAGCCAGTTAGAAGGATTATTGCTGGCACGCACACTATACATTTTTTCTATCTTGGACAGCGTCCTCACGCCATAAGCAGCATTAAAAGTCCGCTTATCTTCTAGATTTTCCTGGACCATTCTCTTGGCCTGTTCAGGAGTAGCAATACCTGCCCACATGGCCATAAACCCTGACCATACACCAATCCTTTGGATCAGGCAATCATACGCTCTTGGATAACCACTATGCAGCACAAACTGTTGACCGAAAATGATAGAGGGTTCATTGGTGACAGGCCTTAAATTTATATCAACCGAATAATAATATCCATCCTTTTCATCCCAGCAGTTCTTTTGAATCGCATTTTTCAGATCTTCAGCAGCTTGATCATATTCCTTACTGATGTCGTAGAGCTTGAGACATTCAGCCAGGTACACCATCGCCTTCAATTCTTTATACATCAGGCAGTTTAAAAATATGGAAGCAGAACTGCCGCGTGGCCGGAAGAAAGTAGAGGGATCATTATCAACTCCTATAGCTAGGTCATCCTGCCAGTAATACAAACCTGTTGACTTATGACGATGGTGCGACTGGTAGTTATTGATAAAGGCCTGCATCAGGCTAAACTGCTCCCGCAACCATTCTGCATTGCCATTGTTCAACCGGGTCAAAAATGCCGCATGCTGTGCAATCACGGGCTTATGCATATTGGTCTCATAGATATTCTTAGGCTTGATGATTTTGGGATCCGACTTCTTCGCAACCAATATGGGCATATAGCCATCAAACTCCGTATAAGACAGGAAGTTCAACACACAACCCTGCTCATATTGAACAGCATCCTTTCTGTCCTTTTCAGATCCTACATCTGATAAGATTTGCCTTAGGGCGATATTGCTTAACCAGGAATCCCAATCCCACAGGTCATTTGCATAAGCACTGCTACCTGGAGTGATATATGGATAATTCAAAGCCCCGCCCGGTTCTCTGAACATGCCCTTATAATCAGCGTAAATATTTTTCTTGATAAGGGAAATGTAGGGCTGCACACTATCCTGTTTCTGTGCTAAAAGCAATGAAGATGGTAAGATGAACAGTACCATCAATAATTTAAGTTTCACCATTGTATTTTATAAGCTCTTTATTCCAACTTTTGATCATACAGCCACTCTGCCATATGTCCATAAATATATGTGAAGTTGACAAATTAAAAATCATCCCCCTCCTCATTCACCATTGCCCATTCACAATTGACCATTATTACCCCTGTCACCAATATCCGGGCATAAGAATAATCAAATGACTTTAATCAGTAAGTAAAATGAATGAAAATTTCTACTAATAATAACAGTTAAATTTACCGCCTGAAAGTAATTATATTATTAAATTATACCATGTAATGGCGCTCCCGGAACTTCATGATTTAATTGATACATTTAGCCTGTCTTACCACTTGGAAAACACCCCCTTTGGTGTGATACTCTGGGATGGCAACATGAAGGTTGTTTATTGTTCCAAAAGGGCCGCTGCAATGTTGGGATGTGCGCCCGATGAACTTTTGCAAAAACCAATCAATTTATATCAATTTGTTCATGAAGAAGATGCCGCTGGTGTTGCCGCCCTGGTTGCCGAGATCACTTCAGGCCGTACCAACCACAATGAAAGCCTGAATCGGAATCTCACAAAAGATGGTAAGGTTATTTACTGCCAATGGTATAACTCTGCCCAGAAAGATAACGGGGGCAAAGTCATCAATATTTTATCCCTGATTCATGATGTGACCTCCCAGGTCGAAACACAACTTGCGTTAAAGAAAAGTCAGCACCAGCTTTCTCTTGCCTTTAATAGTGCTATTGACCCAATGTGGCTGATCCGGGTGGAAGGGCATAATATATTCCGTTTCGAAACCATAAACCTTGCTTTCACAAAAGTGACCGGCTGGACACCCGAACAGGTGGAAGGCCAACCTATCGAGAAGATAATGCCTGAAGCTTCACATGACCTGGTAAGAGAAAAATACAATGAAGCAATAGAGTCGGGGAAGATCATCGATTACATTGAAGAAGCCCTTCACCCTGCCGGAATAAAATACGGAGAAATCCGGGTAATACCCATTCATGGGGAATCTGGAGAACCGGTACGAATCCTTGGTATAGCCAATGACATCACAGAAAAAGTCTACTTGCAAAAGAAGCTGGATGCAGAACGTGAAATCAAAAGCCGTCAAATTACTTCAGCTGCCATTAGGGGCCAGGAAAGCGAGCGGTCCAAGGTAAGCCGGGAACTTCATGATAATGTGAACCAGGTCCTAACTACCATAAAGTTGTATATCGAACTTTGTATTGATCAAAAGATCGATACTGCTTCCATATTACCTAAATGTGTCGCTTTCTTAAATGACACGATTAATGAAATTCGGAGTCTGTCTAAGCAGCTTTCTGCGCCCTCGCTGGGGAGCATCAATTTTAAAGAATCCCTAACGGAACTGTTTGAATCTTTACGCTCCTCAATGCAAATTGATGTGCATATCGAGTTCGGTGCACTACCCTTCCTGGAAATGGAAAGCGAGCTTCATTTGACACTTTACCGTGTGGCCCAGGAACAGGTAACAAATATTATTAAACATGCAAAAGCAGATCGTGTCAACGTCTCATTAACAGAGGAAAGGTCTCTTTTGCGTTTCACCATCTCTGACAATGGGGTAGGTTTTGATCTCACGCAGAAAACGCACGGCATTGGCATTACCAATATGCAAAGCAGGGTGGAAATTCTAAATGGCCATTTTCAAATTAAAAGTAGCCCGGGAGCAGGAACCTGCCTGGAAGTTGAGATTCCTGTCATAATTGAGGATAATATTTGTTATGCCGAACAGGCCATATTAAATCCTGCCTTTTCTTAAGCATGTAATTTGCTGACCCCCTGGCTGCGACCATACATTTACTTTTTCCTGCACTTTACAAGCGGTTGACGACGCTATAAAAACAAGCCACGTTTACCTATTAGTATGAATGCGGGAAATATTGATTTTTTATAGAACCATCATCAAACAAATCCAGAATAGCGTAACCGGGAGGTGTTTCTTTATAATAGTATTTACCTGCTGATTCTTTATCACCTTCGCCCCACCAATACCCACTCATAGAGCCATTACAAAAATATTTCACACCGTTATAGTCTGCATTGTCCAGTAAATGAATATGCCCGCTTAAACAATTGATTTTTTTATCCCGGTGTTTGTAGAAGAGGTTGGTGATGTAGGAAGAGTCCGTATGATTACCACCCACTACATGGGTGCATACGGCCAGTATAGGATAATGGCTTAAACAAATAACCTGAGTATTTGCAGGCAGGGCTTCCAATTCTTTTTCCAGCCAATTTCGTTGTTCTTCATCCAATGATCCGGCGTTTCCATTATTGCTGTCCAGAATTATAAAATGCCAGTTCTTTTTGTTGAAACTATAGTAGCGACCAGGGATTCCCAATTGCTTTACTACATAATCTTTACCGTACATAACATCCTTTTTATCCGGTGCAGCCCACCACATATCATGATTGCCCAGACAGCTATGCACTTCAAATTGATTGATACACTGTGTAGTTTCATGCCATATCTGCCACAATTCATTTACTCTTTCACGGGTAATATTATTATAATCGGCTGCAAGAATGCTATCTCCTCCATTTAGAAAAAAATCAACATTGTGTTGTTTAATTTCTTCCAGGCATTTTTGAAAACGGCTGGGAGCATTTTCCTCCGGCCGGATATGCACATCGGTAATATGCGCTATGCGTAAAACTCTTTTTCTCTTGGTTATTTGCGCTGCAGTGGAAGCAGCAATTCCCTGACCACCCAACGCAACTGCACCCACTGTCGTGCCTATATGTTTTAATATTTCTCTCCTTTTCATAATAAATTTTAAAAGCAGGGAAGCACACATTGAAGAATGCCTCCCTGCACACCAATAAACCACTTTTTTATTTACTTATATCCATGATGTTTCAAGGACAACATTACCAGGTCTATTCAATTGAAATTGGTATTAATTTAGTCCCAGCCGAATATCTGCGGACCAAGATTGGGATTGAGTGTCATTTGGTTAAAGGGAATAGGTCGGTAATAATACTTGGGAGCAACAAATTGTCGGACCTTGTTATCGGTAACAATGGGGCCGCCATTTTTACCATTTTTCAGGTACACGGTAACATCCTCTCCATAGCTGCCTGCCTTATAATAAACCAATTTTACCCCTAATGAGTTGGCTTCCTGGGAGCCGGATGGCGGAATGGATGCCGTTTTATCAATAAGGATAATGTCCTCTACACCGTCGCCAGTCAAATCATATTTCCCCAGGCCCGGGAAATACATGCCTTCCGGAATTTTTTCCAATTCCATACCGGTATTCCATCTCATCAGGTCGTCAAAGCGGTAACCTTCTGCAGCAAATTCAACCCTTTTTTCCCGCCGGATTTCTAAAATTACGCCTTTGTTGGCCCCTGTTACATCCGGATATTTTGATGCTAAAACAGGATCAGCATTACCATTGGCCGCAGCCAGGTTAAGTGCCGGCATTCCTACCCTGCTTCGCAACAGGTTAACTGATTTGTCTAAATCCCCCTGGGTAAGAGTGCCCAGTTCGGCCAAAGCCTCGGCGTAGATCAACAAGACCTCCGCATAACGATAAGCCGGAAAATCAACACTGTTGTTAACCTTTGAATCGGTAGTATTGATATAACCTTTTAACTGGTGGTAACCGGTGAAGTTTTTGTTCAGTCGCAGAACGTAGGGCTGTGTATTCGGCGCCAATTTTATTCCCGGATACATGAATGTTTGCGATAGCCGCGGGTCGCGGTTTTGAAACTCCTGTACAAAGCTAAAAGTTTGGTAGTCCGGCTGGTCAGTAAATCGGCTGCCGTCCTTCATTAAATAAGTTTGTACCAGGTCACGGGACAGGGATTGCTCATAGTTATTAATATAGCCATTATTTCCGCCGCTTCGGTTCAAATCCTGGTCATATATATTAGCTAAAATAACCTCCTTGTTGCCCGCCAGGCTGGCACTGTTAAACAAAGCAACATAATCACCATGCAACTGGAATTTATTGGAGGCAATGATCTCATTAGCGATCTGTGCTGCTTTTTGCAAAAAGCTATTCGCCGTGTTTTGCAAATTCAATTCAGTATGGTATCTGCGGTAAGTACCCTCGTACAATGCCGCTCTTGCGTACACTAGTTTTACTACCCATTTGCCCGGCGTGCCTTCAGGTACTGATTCTTTTACGTGTGAAGCGGCAAATTCCAGATCGGTCATTATACTATCTATGATAAGCGTCCGTGGATCCCGGCTTTTATACAAGTCCACCGTATCGCTGGGATTGAGTGCCCGTGAATACCAGGGCACATTCGAAAACCTTTTTACCTTATCAAGATAAAACTCAGCCCTGTAATATCGGGCCAGTCCTGCATAGTGATCCTTCACCTCTTGGGTTACTGCAGCCTTATCATAATTCTGCAAAAAATAATTGATATTCCGCAAGCGGCTCCATGTCCATCCGCCGGTAATATTCTGCGAATTAGGCGTGCCGGTCATCATGGATTTTATTTCTTGGGCGGAAGTAGTTGCTTTGTCATCTGTATTCTGATCACTGACATATGACCACCTGTCGGGTAATGAAATCAACCCATTAATGTATAATGCCAGGTCTTCTTCCGACTTAAAAAACAAATCGGGCGGAATAGAAGTTTGCGGAAAGCGATCCATAAAGTCTTTCTTACATGATGCAGCCATGATCAGCATCATGCAACAGATTACTATATAAAGATTATTTTTTCTCATTTTCTGATGTTTAACGCGCTTAGAAATCAAGATTCAGCCCCATTGCATATTTGCGTTGGAAAGGATAGGCCCAGCCATAACCATCAGCTACAGCCTCTGGATCAAAATATTTTTTGACCTCAGAAAACTCAAACAGGTTTTCACCGGTAACAAACAACCGCAAACGGCTGATCTTATACCGCTTAGTGAGTGCAACGGGTAAGGTATAACCCAGCGTTAGGTTCTTTAGCCGCAAATACGCTGCATTCAACAAATATTTGTTCTGTGGAAGATCCAGGCCACTGCCATAATTGTTATCGGCGAGCCAGGCTTGCAATACCGGGAAATAAGCACCCGTATTGGCATCAGCTAAACCGGCTGCTATATATGAAGCGGAATGTCTGGCCCTTTCGGCACCTGTTTCAGAAGCAGCACGGTAAAAATCCAGGTTCCAGGGATATACGCCCGCATAAGGTTGCTGGTAAGGTCCCCAAAACAGGTAATGGTGAGGGTAAAAATCCTTTTTAGCCACTCCTTGCAAAAAGGCAGAAAAATCAAAATTGTTCCAATCCATATCTAAGTTGAAACCGAAACGGTACCTGGTGCTGCTGTTCCCAATGACTTTCAAATCCCCCGGGTTTGTTTGGGTGTTCCCTTTAGTTATTTTTCCATCCTTATTCTGGTCTACATATTTAGGCCAGCCTTTTACAATTTCTAATGCCCCCCAGGGTACAATGGCCGACTCATTGAGGCTGTTTATTTCCTCCTGGGTTTTGAAATAACCGTCATTTTCAAGCCCCCAGATTTCTCCGATATACTGACCAACCCGGTAGTTGTTTAACAGGAGCTGGTCATTTTTATATTTTGTGATCTTGGTACGGGAGTCCGATAGGGTAAACCTCGCGCCAAAACCAAAAGGCTTTGAAGCTAGTTTGAAATTGTCCCGGAAACCAACTGTTAATTCAAATCCTTTGGTAGCCAGATCAGCCACATTTTGTGTTGGAGCACTTGTGCCGAGTACTCCAGGCAACTCAGCAACCGGACCAAGCATGCCTATTGTTTTGCGGACATAGTAATCATAACCAATCTGCACCTTATTCTTCAATAACCCAACGTCTGTACCTACGTTAAAAGTGGTTACCCTTTCCCATGTATAGGTATCGGGATCCACACGCAATGCAGGTGCACCAGAAACTACGGTAGGATAAGCATTATTAATCAGGTAGGAAGATCTTGCAGTAGGCAAAGTTTGAATATATCCAAAGTCGCTTACACTTTGGTTGCCTAAGTCCCCGTAAGATGTACGAAACTTAAGCGTAGGTACGTATTTGGTCAGGGATTGTAACAAGGGCTCTTCGCCGGCTACCCATGCAGCAGAAACCGAGGGGAAAAAGCCCCACCGGCGTTCTTTAGGGAAACGGGAAGAACCGTCACGCCGGCCATTGGCTTCGATAATATAACGGCCTTTATAAGTGTAATTAAAACGGCCGAAAATACTGCGAAGTGCATAGGTAGTATAATCTGCACCAAGAGTAGCCGTACCTGTAGTCAGGCCAATGTAAGGCAGGGAGGAGGAAATCAGCACATCCCTGGACGCCTGCTCATAAGACCAAATGTATTCTTCCTGGTTATAGCCTGCCATTAATTTAAGTTCATGATCACTGCCCAGGTGCTTGGTATAATTTGCATACAGATCATATACATCATGCTTCACATTGCCATTCCTGATGGAGACAGAACCACTACCGCCCTCTTCGCGTATATCCGTAGGGCCATAGCCAATCTTGTATTTTTGATAATCGGTATTATTCCTCCAGAGTTCTCTTTTGAAACTGGCACTTCCGGTAACCTGCAAATCGTTGTTTAAAAAACTGGCAACGCCTTTGATGATGTTCTGAAAGCCAAACCTGCTTTGCTCATTTCGTCCACCTTTCGTTAATTGTGCGCCCAGTCTTCCCGCTGCTGTATTGGCCCATGTGCCATCAGGATTTTTAGCTACCTGTGTAGGCTGCAGATAATAAAGATCGGTTATAGAATAGCTGGGGGCAGATGAAATGGTCTGGTAAATATTCAGGTTGTTATCAAATTTCAAACCCTTGATGGGTGTAAAATTTACACGGGTTCTTAGTCCATACCGTTTCCAATCATCTTTAGCCAATTTGTTCAGACCGTTTTCTTTTGTATAATCTGTAGAGACCAGGTAACTGAAAGGTTTTCCTTTACCAATTTCCGATCCGCCACTGAAGGAAAGACTATGATTTTGCGATGAACTTGTTTTATTAAAGAAATAGTCATTCCAGTTATTGCTCCCCATATAGATCCATTTGTTCGGATCATTGGGGTCTGTTCGGATGTCTTCTACTGAGGGATTGTCAGAACGCTCTTTGGCCCATTGGTAATAAGAATCGGAATAATTCACATAATCCCAGGGCGTATTATCAGTAGAGGTTTCCAATACTCTGGAATAGATATAGGGATCTGTTACCATTTCTGGTAATACGGTGCTGCGGGACCAGGAAAAATAATTATTATAACTAATGCGCTGTTTTCCACCACTGGCTCCCTGCTTCGTTGTGATCAGGATAACGCCAAAGGCGGCACGGGCTCCGTAAATGGCTGCCGAAGCTGCATCCCGCAGCACGGTAACAGAAGCAATATCAGAGGGATTGAGACGCATGATATCATCCGTAGCCGATGCTATCCCGTCAATAACAATCAGTGGAGAGGCTCCACCGCCCGTAAGGGTTGTAACACCCCGAACATTTATGGCAGGAGTAGAACCCGGCCTTCCACCCGAATACGTAATGTTCAACCCTGGACTAAGCCCCTGCAAGCCCTGAAAAATATTGGCAATGGGTCTTTTTGCCAATTCTTTACCAGAAACCTGGTCCACCGCACCGGTCACATTGATTTTCTTTTGCGTTCCATATCCCACTACCACAACTTCATTCATGGTATTGTCAATAGCCGCTAGGGTAATAGAAACCGAGTTTCTTCCGTCCAATGCTATTTCCTGGCTAGTATAACCCACGAAAGAAAATACTAGCACCGCATTTTCCGGTACTTTTAATTCAAATTCCCCTCTTTCATTTGTTGTAGTTCCAAGGTTGGCATTTTTCACCTGAACACTCACGCCTGACAAGGATTCACCAAGGCTATTGACCACTTTTCCCGTTACACTAACATCATTGTTTTCTGAACCACTGGGAGCAATGACCACTAGGTTGTTGGCCATCAGCCGGTAACCCAACTTTGTATTGCTCAATAGCTCATTTAAGAGCTGGTTGATCGTCCAATCCCGGGCTTCGACATTTATCTTTTTATTCAGAGGGAGATAATCATCGTTGTATACAAACCTGTAGCTGGTTTGTTTTTCAATCATTGAAAAAGCATTCTCCAGGCTTTCCCTGGAAATTTTGATGGAAATTTTCTGAGAATGTCCTGTAGCACTTACCTGCATGCAGAGAATTAACAAGAAGACAGCTGTGAATTTCATAATGAGAAGCAGTTTATGGTGGCTTCGCTCCTTGTGAAACCATTTCGGCAGTAGCCTTTTTTTCATAACTTTGAATTGTTGGTTGATAAATATTGTGGTGAACGTCAAGACATAACAGTATCATTAACCAATAATTTTTAGCGGGAAATGGGCCAACATTTCCCGTTTTTTATTGGTTCAAATGACTGCTGTATTTTTTTTGAATTAAGTAGAGAAGGATCTTTTCATCGTACAGTTATTTTGGTAAATAAAAATTTCATTTGATTGTTATTCTATCCAGATGACGCCACTACTGTCTTTTTTATATTGAAAATTGTCGCCGGATGCAAGTTCAAGCGAATACAATACCTCTTCTAAATCCTCTTCCTTTTGATATACTCCGCTAAAAACAAGGTTTCTCTTATCATCATTTTTAAACCTGATCTCTTCTCCATACCATTTCTCCAACAACAAGGCTATATTTCCCAAAGGCATTTTTTTAAATGCCAGTTTGTTGCTTACCCAAGCCGTTTCCAACTGCACAGTGTCCTGCACAAGGGTCATTTTTCCTTTTACTGGCAACAGAGCAGAAACAGCTTGTTGATCATTTAAGTTTTGAGCTCCGTCACCCTTCTCTCCAATCATAGGAAGAGTAAGTTTTTCATTGGGACGTAAGAGGATGCTCCTTTTTTCCTTTTCTCCAACGATCACTTCCACAGAACCGTGCACCAGTGCAGCTACAGCACTGTCTTCGTCGGGATAAGCCCTTACATTGAAGCCAGTACCCAACACTTTTATTTTAAATGCTTTGGTGTGAACAAAGAAAGGTTTCTCCCTATCTTTCGCCACTTCAAAATAAGCTTCGCCCTGTAGCTGAACATCCCTTGTCTTACCATCAAACCGTTTGGGATAATCCAAGGTACTACCTGCGTTGAGCCAAACCTTTGAACCATCAGGCAACACCAACTCTGAACGTGAACCATTTTGTGTAACCAATTGCTGCTGATATACAATATCCTGTTGATTATTCCTTCCAACAAGCCACCATTTCCAGGCGCCAATAAGAGCGAAAATGATACAAGCGGCGGCGGCATAGCTCCTCCAACCTATTTTTCGCACCGGTGTTTCCACTCTCGTTCGATCGAGGATGGATTGCACCATGGCCTCAGCCTTTTGGGAAGTGAGGATATCTTCAAAACTGTCTAAACTATTACCGCTTTGCTGAACAAGTTTTGCTAAGTCCTCGTTGTCCTTGGATTCATTGATCCATTGCATCAACTCAGCTCTTTCTTCTTCCGAAGCCGTTTTGTTGTAATATCGCTTGAATAGTTCTTCTAACCGGGAAGGAACCATAGTATTGATTTGTTTATCCAATTATAAACTTCATAACGGATTCAATATATAAGACACAGGGCTCGGCAAAAAAGGGGGAATGATCGTCATTTTTTTTTAACGAATAAAAAAGAAGGAGAGCAAAACCAGTATTACGCGCTGCTTCACGCATTTAGAGATGGCGGCAACGGCAAGCTCCAGGTGTGTTTTAACCGTTTCCTTTGATATGCCCAATTGTTCGGCAATCTGGTGGTAGGTAAGCCGTTCGTGACGGTGCAACAGGTACACCTCCTTCTGTCGGCTGGGCAACCGGTCAATAGCTTCATCAATCATGGAATAATAAATTATGCTGGGATCAGCTGCCTTTTCTGTCTCTGTATATTCCCTAACCCAGTATTTCCACTGCCTGGACTCCTTAGCCACCTTACGCAATGCGTTTATTGCATGGTTGCGGGAAACCACGATCAGATAAGCCTTGAAATTCTCTATTTCTGAAAGACTTTCACGACTCATCCAGATTTTCAAAAAAACATCTTGCACAATTTCTTCGGTAAGCTCACGTGATTCAGTAATACGGAAAATATGGGTGGAAAGGAAAGGCTGCCAATGTTTAAAGAGCTGACGGAAGGCGGTCTCATCACCCTTGGCAACCAATACAAGCAATGTAGTTTCGTCGTATAAAAGTGGGTCTGTCAATTTGAAATCAAAACTGGTTCGGGCCCAAAAGTAACAAAATGGCAGAAATAAGGAGGGACCTCATTTGTTACTTTAATATTAAGCCCACAACCTTTTTTAATTCGCTCAACATCAATGCCCGCAGCCCGTGGATTAACCACTTACATGGAAACTTTTTCCTTCTAAAGCATTTTTTGGAGGGTAATAAAAACGCCCTAAGAACTGTAATTTTGACAGGTAAATATGCTGAGGTGCGACACTACCGGCCTCACCATAACCCTGGCCGTAGATGCTTTTATAGGGTGTACGAATTCTTACAAGAGCTGTGCGTTCGTGCTACATCCTGGTTCATATAATTGATTGGGCAACGTTAAGCACTTCCCAGTCTTTCATTGGTTTTCCTGCAACCTGGAATGCTAATGGCAAACCATTGGAATCTTTTCCATAAGGAAGGCTTATAGCCGGCAACCCAAAATAATTACAAAAGAAAGTATTGGCAGGACTAATCGCTTGCGGACCTTTTTGTTGAGCTTCTTGAATTGTTGGAACATGGTCGTTCAATGTTGGTAGTAAAAGCAAATCAGCATGATTGAACAATAATTCATTGGCAGCTTCACGGTCTTTCTGCAGATCTTTCAAATCAAATCTCGCTTTATCGAAAGGAATTTGCACATCAATCATTTGATAACCTTGGGATTTTATTTTTTCCGTCATTTTTAAAAATGCCCTTCTTATTTCATCATTACCACTAAAGTTTTGAACTACGCCTATCTTTAAATCATTGATAGGAGTACCTCCATTCTTTTTTTGATTACCCATAAGTACTTCGAGCATAATTTGGGCATCATCGGCACTGCGCGTGGTGATGTCTGTAAATCTTTCACAGCCACAGGTATACCATGCAATGCACCTCTCCAATTCCCCTTCTTAATTTCCTTTTCAGCCTCATTTGCCGCATTCAGTGCATCTTCTTCCAAGATGGTGATGAAAGCATTTAACCGTGGGTTTAATGCTTCAATTTGAGCAAGACAAGCTTTTACAATAGCAACAGGCGATAATTGTTGAGAACGGATCAGTTCACTTATCGTAGAAATAGTCTGAGTATCTATAGCTTTCATGATATTTTTTGGTAATCAATATTAAAATCATGTTGCCATTCTTTTCCATCAGTTGAATTAAACCAGGAACCTTTTATTGTCTTACGGTCAGCACTTAACTTACCCTCAAAACGTTGAAAGAATTTTGGCGCATCTCTCCATAATCCCAAAGTATCTTTTTCTAAACTCATATTATATATTCTTGAAACTACTCTTTCGTCATAATATAACATTTGATATTGCTTAGTAGTGTCATCCTGGCTAATAATAGCCACCGACTTAGGCGGTCCATCACCTTCAACGCTGGAACGCATGATAAGAAACGTCTGCTCTTCAAACCATTCAAACAAGACTGTGCCTTTCAACTTCATTGATTGGTCAGGCAAAAATGAAGTATTATATACCTCCGTTTCCCATTCACCAATCAAAAAATCTAAGTCTGATAGGAATTTATTTTTTTTCATTTAAGAGGTATTTTTGACACAAGGAAATGCCCTAAACTTCAGCTAAGCTACCACTTCTTAGCCGGTCCAAACATATGCAGAGCTCATTAAACGAATGAAAAATGAATTCATTGAGTAATCCCAAAGTAACTGTTATAGGTGCCGGCGCTTTCGGTGGCTGGATAGCACTCCACCTTTTAAGAAGCGGCGTAAAAGTTACGCTACTCGATGCCTGGGGCCCCGGAAATTCAAGAGCAAGTTCTGGAGGTGACACCCGTGTAATCCGGGGAGCTTATGCCGGTGACCAGGACTATATTGAATGGGTTGCAAGATCATTTACTCTTTGGAAAGAGGCAGAGCAACAATGGCAGACCAAAATTTACCAACGCACTGGTGCCCTTTGGATGCACTCTGTTGATGATCAGCATGCACAACTTTCGATAGACCCATTGCACAAACATGGACTGGAGATCCAACATTGGTCAACGGCAGATGCAGCTAAACGATTTCCTTTGTTAAATTTTGAAAGAATTCAAAGTGTTTATTTTGAACCCGAAGCGGGCTATTTATTGGCAAGACGTTCTTGTTCATTAGTACTGGAAAGTTTTGTGCGGGAAGGCGGCAATTATCAGCAGACATTCATCAGGCCAGGACAAATCGTAAATGGCACGATGAAAGAAGTAAAAGCAGAAGAGGGTACAACAATAAAATCTGATCTTTTTGTATTTGCATGCGGACCTTGGCTGGGGAGACTATTTCCGGATGTTATCGGGAGTCTGATTACGCCAACACGCCAGGAAGTTTATTTTTTTGGCACGCCACAAGGAGACCGGCGCTTCAATGAGGAGCACATGCCGGTATGGCTTGTTTTTGGCAAAAGATTTATCTATGGAATACCGGGCAATGATTATAGGGGTTTCAAAGTAGCTGATGATACCCGTGGAGAACCTTTTGATCCAACAGACGACAACCGGATGCCAACCCAATCATTGATAAACATAGTACGTGATGAACTTCGTATCTACATGCCTGCACTTGCAGATGCACCACTATTAGAAGCCCGTGTTTGCCAATACGAACAAACACCGGATAGCGATTTAATCATAGACCGGCACCCGGGAGCTACAAATGTGTGGATCGTCGGCGGTGGATCTGGTCATGGATTTAAATTTGGCCCCGCTCTTGGTGAATATGTTGCACAAATGATACTCGAACAGCAACAGGCAAAAGAGAGATTTTATCTCAATAGAAATAGCCTCATGAATCGATAAGACTCTTATAAATTGAAACACAATTCTATGAAAATTTAAACCCTTAGCGAGCCTCTGAACGCCCTTGCTGCATAGTAAGATTCTGCACCATTGTGATACACCCAGACTTGGTCGTAGCGACGATCACAAAAGAGGGCGCCGCCGAGTTTTCTAATACCAGAAGGTGTTTGCACCCAGCTGGATGTTTTCGTATCGAAATTTCCAAGTTGCTGCAACGCTCGATATTGTTCTTCCGTTAACAGCTCAATGCCCATGGCAGCTGCCATATCAATAGCGTTATTTCCCGGTTTATGTTCTTTCCTTGCCTCCAGCGCTTCACGGTCGTAACAAACACTTCTGCGGCCTTTAGGACTTTCCGCTGAACAATCATAAAAAATATATTCGCCTGTCTTTTCATCATAACCAACCACATCCGGTTCACCGCCAGTTTTTTCCATTTCGTTGAGCGACCATAGTTTATCACTATGAGCTTCCAGCTTTGCTTGTACTTTAGCCCATTCAAGACCTTTATGGCGGCTCATGTTTTTCTCAAAACGGGCTTTCAATACACTGAGTAGTTCTTCACGTTGTTCTAGAGACAACTCCTTGTTATTGTTTTTATTCTTACTCATACTTTTATATGACCTCTGTTGAATTGTGATGTGTCATCCGCAATTTAGAAAGATATAATTGAAGTCTTTCAAGGTTTTGTTTTTGTCCCTCGTCGGCTTTGTGTGATTTGACTATGATCTCATGCATTTCTACTGTATCGAATAGCATAGTCCAGTCTACTTGAGTTTCTTCGCCTTTAGACTCAAAAAGAATGGTAGCAATGAAATGCGGATTAAAGTGTTCAAAAACGATTTTTTGAAGCGGAATAATTTCCTTGAAAATACTCCGGTTAGGATAGTTGGTTCCATCTGGTCCGTGCATGGTGAATTTCCATTCTCCTCCTTCTTGAAAGTCCATTTTGAGAATCGTATTGGTAAACCCGTTAGGTCCCCACCAGTGTACAATGTGCTCGGGATTAGTCCAGGCTTCCCACATTAGGTCGATGGGAGAATGAAACGTTCTGGTAATGCGCATTTCCCTGTTTTCTGTTGCTTCCATCGCTTTATTGTTTATTTCCTCATCGAATGTACAAATCCCATGTTAATTACCTTTCAATTTTATTCAGTACCTTACTTCGTATTGATCCCTACAAAAAGCCTCAATGAACAGTAGACTCATAAAAATACTGTTTACTTGTACAGTAGGTTTGTACATGGCGCTTGTCTGTCTGAATAATGTCACCGACTACCGTTCCAATTTTACCTTTGTTAGCATGGTCGCGAAGATGGAAGACACTTTTTCTGTAGAAAGGAATGGATGGCGATCTGTTCACAACGTGTTTTTCCACCACTTGTTTTTTATTGTGATTATTCTCTGGGAAGCTGTTATTACAACCTGCCTGCTGGTTGGAACCAAAAACATGATTCGTAAGTACCGCACAACAGCAACCGAATTCAAAAAGGCAAAATCTGTTGCCATGTATGGATTTGCGTTGGGTGTTCTGTTGTGGTTTATGGTGTTTATCACCATTGGAGGAGAATGGTTTTTGATGTGGCAGTCAAAGAACTGGAACGTTCAGAACACTGCCTTTTTTCTGACTGCTTGTTTTCTGCTTTTCTTGTTGTACCTCAATCAGGACGATAAATAAATACCACAAATTAAAAGGGCTGACCTTTTGGGTCAGCCCTTTTAATTTGTATGATGCATAAATCCTTAACCTTCGGATAGGAAAACATAACGAATAGCAACCAATACAAACAACACATACATCATCCAATGTACTCTCTTATAATTCCCTGTCAAAACCTTCAAAAGTGTATAAAAAATAATGCCTGCAGCAACTCCATTGGCAATACTGTAAGTAAAGGGCATCATGATGATACACATGAAAGCCGGCAAACCTTCGGTAAAATCATTGAAGTTGATTTCACTGATAGAAGAAACCATAAGCAACCCAACAATGATCAGCGCCGGAGCCGTAGCCGCATTGGGTATCAAGGTAGCAATAGGAGCCAAAATAAGAGCCAGCAAAAATAAGATCCCGGTAGTAACCGCTGTTAAACCTGTACGTCCTCCTTCGCCAATACCTGCGGCACTTTCAACATAAGCTGTTACGGTACTGGTACCCATCAAAGCGCCAAACGACACACCCAAAGCATCAACCAGCATGGCTTTTCCTATTTTCGGCGATTTCCCGTCTTTATCGATCAATCCGGCTTTGTTTGCAGTGCCTACCAGTGTTCCAAATGTGTCAAACAGTTCAACAAAGGTGAAAGTAAACACCACGGTCCAGATGCCCATTTTTAAAGCTCCTTTGATGTCAAGCGCAAAAACAGCCAGGTTTGAAAAATCAGGAAGCTGAAAAGGAGAAAAGCCCTCTGCTATTTGAGTTACACCCATCGGGATACCAATAAGGGTTGTCGCAACGATTCCAATCAGCAATGAGCCTTTTACACGCAAAGACATTAATGCTGCCGTAATGGCTAGCCCTATCAGGGTCAGCAGCATACTTGGATTTTTAAAGCTGCCTAATCCAATGTTCCATTCAAAAAACATCAACCCGGCTTTGCCATTGTTGGCCTGTAATTTTTCGAGCGTTGGCGGAATTACATTGGCGGAGGCTACCATAATTTCCGATAATTTCAATCCTATTATGGTAATAAAAAGGCCTATTCCGACCGTTATAGCCACTTTTAATGAATTAGGCACTGCTACTACTAGTATCTGGCGCACTTTTGTCACTGTCAGCAATAGGAAAATCATTCCGGAAATAAATACTGCACCCAAGGCTACCTGCCAGGGCATGCCTACACCGGCCAGTGCAACGGTGGCAAATAATGCATTCAATCCCATGCCTGGGGCCAGCGCAATGGGGAAATTGGCCACTAGTCCCATGGCTATAGTTACAAAGCCTGCGGAAATGGCTGTTGCAAAAAACACGGCGTTTTTATCCATTCCTGTAGCCGAAAGGATATTCGGATTCAGGAAAAGGATGTAGGCCATGGTCATAAAGGTGGTAATACCTGCAATAATCTCTGTTTTTACAGTGGTCTTATTCTGTGCTAGTTTGAAAAAATTCTTCATTGGACGGGAGTTAAATTGGTTTTGATAATTAAAAAGTCCACTTTGCCGCTACAGTAGGGTTTGCCATAAATCCTTGATTGCCTGCAAAATTCGAACTTATTTCCACTTCACCGCCAAAAGAGAAGTGTGGGGTGGCATTATACCAACATTGTGGTTCTGTAAGGAAAACATATTTCGTTTCATGCTGATCGCCCTGCTTGTCCCAAACAACGTTGTTCTCACGCCAGAAATCAGCAAAGCCAACCAGGGACAGTTTCTTGTTGAAAAAATGCAAGCCCCATACGCCGGTCAGCTGAAAGGCCGCATCATTCTTATCCTTAATATACTTGTAGTTAGCCTGCATAGTAAATACCCGTGTAAAAGAGGCATTATTCCAGGTATATTGCATCCCGGCGAGATAAGAGCTTGGTATGGAAACGGTCAGATCTTTACTCAAGCGGGTAAAGCCACCGTTATATTCCACCCGTGGTTCAAAATTTGAGTTTTTGAAGATTTTAAAACTCCTGGCTATTTCCCAATAGCCCAGTGTCACGCCATCAAGGTCGTGGCTGCCATAATCCATGTCAACGAAAAAGAATGTGGATCCTAATTTGTCGGGCTTAAACATTTCGACCGTACTGGTCAGGTACTTTCTTCCTTTACCAAAATCATAATGCAGTTGAACATTTTGTGCAAACGAGCTGAAAGCCAAAAAAGAAGCTATTAAAAGCAATGTAGATTTTCTCATGTATATCGAATTAAAAGTGAAAACGCGCGGGGTACTATTGGCTAAGGTTGGCTCGCTCCCTTGCACTACTCAACTTGTGAAGTACGAAGAAAAAGGAAAGGTGATTTGACGCTAAGTCAATGCTGTATTTGGCCAAGGGGGCCATACAAGTGCGCAAAGGTAATTGAATGACAAATATTATCTTATAACATTACCTTAAAATAATATTAATGCACATCATGCCAACAAGGATATTCGTTCATTTCCAGACACTCTTGTCTTCAATAATTGGGCTCTATCCCTACCTGTTTTACTACAAACCTAATTGAAGCTGGTATTAACTGAATTTTGTGTTAATGAATACAACCGACATAAACGTTCGATTTTATTGTAAAGGCTTTTTGTCTTTCAGCCTTATTGTAGCAAGTGCACAGCCTGTCTCTAAAACAATATAAAAGGGAACAGTTTCTTCTCCTACTCCCTCTCTCTTTTCAAGGCCCCTGTTGTCAGTTTCAATATTTGTACGAAAAACCTTATCCCCGTTTTCTCTTGCTTTCGAATAATTATCAATTAAAGAAGAAATCTCTTTTCTCTGTTTGTCATTTGGTATTGTAACTGCTTACAGTATCTCGATGGAGAAGGGAACGCGAATCTTTTCCCAGCTCATGATGACATTGGCCGTTCGCTCGCCCGTTTGATCGATTTCGAATTTCAACCGTTCCACGACTTGCTCGGTTATTTTTGGCTCTACTTTTAGCCGAACCATATCATCGCTTTCCTTGTAATCATCGGCTTGGTGCTGGTTCCAGTTTTTGTTGAGGATAACGGTCCACTGTTCTTTTCCGGGTATGGTGAAAAGGGCGTACTTGCCTGCTGGAATGGTTTTATTCCCTACGCGGAAATCTTCTCCTATTTCCAGAGAAGTGGCGTTGTGGGCACCCGTTACCCAAATTTTATCGTACGGCACCAACTTTCCCCAAATCACACGGCCTCGTACGGCCGGTGCGGTGTACGCTATTTTTATCGTAGTGTTCCCGACCCGTTTGCTGATTTCGGAAGGAATACTCTTTTGACCTGCGGCAGCAGCAGGCGGTACTTCTTTTTTTTGCTCCGTATCCTTCTTACCCGCACCGTTGTTGGTACAGGCAAACAAAAAACTTACGGCAAGGATAATCCATATATTTTTTTGCATAAAACGCTGTTTTAAAGATTATTGACCGGCGTTTCCGTAAGCGGTCGTAAGTCAAGCGGCATACCCCTACGGGTAAGCGTCGTTACACTTTATGCTAATGTAACAATGAAATGATATTCAAAAGACCGGAGCCGTCCCCGCGAAAAAATAAATACGTGCAAGAAGTGTACAGCTACGCCCCAAAACAAAGCGGTTGCGCCGGAAAAAGCGCCTGCGTTCCAACCTCCGGCATAGATGCTACAGTAAAGGTGTCCTATATCAATTTGGAATTTCACCCACCAGAATCCTTCATCATTTACACCTGTCCAAATAAGGTATCTGACTGCAGGCACCTTAGTCAAATAATCTTTTAGTGGTTTAAATAGAGATTCTTCCATGAATGTGCTATAACGTTCAAAGGCTTTCCGAAGGCTGGGCATTCCGGACCCTTCAGATTTGCCCTTGCACACGTGTAAAATAGAAAATTGTTGTTGAGTTTAGCACTTTAGCCCAACTTTTCGGAAGTCTATGTTATGCGCTCAGTTTGTGACTTTACAATCTGATAATTTATATAACGTACAAAAGCAGAATTAAATGGCAATGCGCCTGTTTTATTAATTAAATTGGCTTGGGCGTAGATTGTTTCAATATCCTTTTTAAATTCGGCAGTCTTGGACGGTGAAACCTTTAACAGCAGCCGAAATATTTTCACTTGGTATTTAATAAATTCTTCAAAGTGTGCCTTCAGGATATCAAACAAGTAAATCTTTTCGTCTTGTTTTTCAATGAACTTAGATGCTAATACAGACCAACTAGACCATTTAAGCAAGTTGCTTTTTTCCACGTATATATTTCTTCGAGGTGTATCCCATTCAATTTTCATTACTAATTCTGAACCAATTGGTATTGGCTTATTATGAATAGCAAAATTTCTTAAATCTTGTATGAACCTGTGAGCCAAATGTTCTTTGAAAGGATTATTAGCCTTTATGAAGTCAAATACTTGATGATTTTTCTTGAGATAAGAATTATTGTGAACTCTTGCGAAATCTACGTAACCAAAGACTGCAGAAAGATAATTAAACATCAACCTTGCAATTTTTTGTTGAATACTTGACCTAAATCTTGAATCTTTATTTCTCCAAATTAAGTTGTAAATAGCAGAACTATTATGTTCACTTACAATAGTGTTTAAATCGTGGAAGTTCTTAATCAGAATTGACTTAAAGAATAGGTTGGAATGTAAAAGAAGAAATAAGGCTTCACTTTCGGAACCCTTGTATGACTCTATGATTCTATAAAATTCAAATATGTTCTCAACCTTTGGATCTAACATAACGTATAACGGTTAAGGTATTGCTGTCAGTGCAGGCATTAGCATTCCAACAGCTTCAACCTTATTCTATTGTTTAATTATTGTTTGCAGCTACAATATAGCTATTAGCCTCCGCTGCAGCAATATTTATGTTGTAGGATGTTTTAAAAGCCTTGATGATCGTCTACCCAAATTTGATAAGTCCATTTTGGCGCAATCAAAGTGTCACGGTAAAAGAAATCAGGGTCAATATTCGTGGCATAAATTCTTTTCCAAACTAAAATATGGCCCACATCAGCATTTTCTTTCTCTCTATAAAAACTTTTTACTGTTATTTCTATTGTGCTGTCCTTCCATAAGGTAAAACCGAGTATTTTGTCCTTACCAAGTTGTTTGAATATTCTGTCAACTGAAGGATAAATAAAAGTAGGCATGTTTTCAACACTTACCTCGTCAATCAATTTTTGGTCATTTGGTCCCGTTCCATAGCTAAGAGAGGTGGCTTCACCATAGTTATAATAAAAATTATAGAAGTCTGCATCTTCCTGTGTTTCTTTTCCTGTGTCTCCATGATAAACAAAATGCCTGCTGTTTCTAAACTTGAATATGGTGTCAATGTATGAAATAATAATGTTTTTCAAGCTATCATACAAGGGTGTGCTTTGAATTACAGCAGTGTCGTAATTGGTTTCATTGAAAAGTTTTCTAAGTGTTTTTACATCTCGCTTGTGTTCGCAAGAAATCAGTACGAATCCAAAAAGCAACGTCAAAATAAAAGTTTTCATCAAGTCACTTTACATGTAGAAAATAGGTACAAAAAATAGCCTACAACGATTAGGGCTTGCTGGTGTACCGACATTCGCGTTCCGTCTGCATGGAAAGTTATATAAAGTTGAATAAAGAACAAATGCCGAGTGATTGCTCTTCAGCCGGTATATTGGCAAACCATTGTTAGCGGCTGTTAAGTTTGTCGAGTTCAACCCTTGCCATATAATATTCAAATTCCAAATAGTTGCCCTTTAAAGCAACACAACGCTTTAAATGCTCCTGGTATTTGTCAGAATCACTTGTCTGTAATGCTTTTACTGCCTTATAGAACTCTGTTTTGCATTGTTTTCGGTTTTGCAAAACAGGATGCGTTTGCTCTTTGTACAATTTATCCAAGTCGTCCTCAGCAGCCCTCCCTAATATAAATTGGGGAACGACCTGCATGAATCGCTTTAGCTCTTTAGTTGCTACTTTTTGAAGGTCTTGCCTTTGTGTTCGCAACCCAACATAAAAGAGAATGCTTGCAGGAACTGTAATGTCACTTGTATATTTTATCAACTTTCTGTTCGCAACCGGAAACACAAAATGCTCAATTGCACTCATTATATCGCCAATGGCATAGTAGCAAAGACCTATATCGAGGTAAGTGCCGTCGCTTGGCATATTGGATGCCTGTTCGTCTTGTTTAAGCCTCAAAAAGTCCGACAAAGCAGTTTCGTAGTTGCGCAAAAGGAAAGAAGAGATGGCTCTAGCTCTAAGGTCATAATGTTTTAATGATTGGGAATAGGTTGCGTCGGCCATTCGATAGCCGTCCTCAAAGTCATCAACTAAAATTTTGTCCCAAGCATTTACCATTTTGGTTTGTCTCTTTAAATTTCCGCTAACGTCCAAAGGTCTTTAAGAAGGGCGGGCATTTGGAAATGTATAGCCTCACTTTAGCACCTAAGTTGAATAATGATTTGAAGATGAAAGATAGCACTTCAGCCCGACTTTTTTGAAGCCCATGTTAGCCACAGTTCTTTCTTATTGCCACCACTTTCTTAATTCTGCCTCTTTTGCCTTTGTTGTCTCTGGTGCATCAGGGTCGCCGCTCCATGCTTTTCTGTAGGTCTCCCAACCATTTCGAACATACTCACCAGCTACACTAAATTCACCAACTCCAATATCCAGCTTTTCACTTCCAGGAATCCTAAAGTCACCCCAGTTGCACTTTTTGCTTTTTCCTGTTTTATAGCTTGTCCATGTTGCTTCACTACCATTGTTTGAAAATCCATCTGAGCCAAACATCAGAGCATCATAATGCAGCCTGCCCTTCTTATCAAGGTAAAAGTCAGACGTTAGCTTTCCTTTTATTATGCCGCTTGAACTTTGTGTGCTGTCCTCATAAAAAGTAACAAGACAGGTAACAGAGCCGCTTTTGTACTGCTTGTATTCGGGAATAACAGGCTCTTTATACGTCACAGCCTTTTGAACAAGTATCTCGCCTGTAAAATTGCAGATGTTATTTTTTACTCTGGTCTTACCTGTGATATAATACAAGTAAGGGGTGTCTTTGCTCTTTGTTACGGAAGTGTAATGAATATAGAAACGATGAAATTCTTCGCCAATAAAGCCAAGTGGTTCAGGAAAAGGTATCTTATCACCATCACCTTCAATTGTAATACTATCACTCTTCCAGAGTTTACTTAAATCAAAGTTTTTGATGTTGAAGTAAAAGTCAGCAGGCTTAGGTTTTTGAGCCTCAGTCAAAATCGCAGAAAGTATAAATATGCAAGTCAGAATGGTATAGATAAAAGCTCTCATAGAATTGTGGCTAACGGTTCTCGCAGCTTTGAGAAGGCAGGGAAGTCTGGGATACTATTCCTGAACTTATGCATTGCTGCTGAATAGTTGTTTGCCGTTTAAAGATAGTGCTGAAACCCTGTTTTGTCAAAGCTGCTATGTTAGCCGCTTATTCGTTTACAACTGAGTAACGATCTATTTGGGTAAACTATAGGTAATGTTTCCCCGCTCATCCAAGAAGTTCAGTTTAGCAGTTCCTGCGGAATCAACGAGTAGTTGTAATCTGGGCTTTCCCATGCGGTCGGCAAGCATTACCATTGCGGTCTTGCTATCGTCCTTACCCACAAACACACGTTGGGCAAATGCCTTATGACCAGCTTTTGGTTCCATGAGTTTCTTCAGCAATGCTTCTTTTGCGGCTCCAGCCGGCAGTTGCTGCGCTTTCTTATACTCAGCCCGCCAATCCCAAAATGCCGGCGAGGTTTGCCAGTCATCAATATGCAAACCGGTGTTTTGATCGCCATTGCTGTCGGCATATGTCAGGTAAAGCACCTGATTTTGGTTATACTGATCAAAAGAAAGATGTCCGGTGGCTTGGTACTTTCCGCTGCTGTCTTTGCCACCCATGAACACCAATCCTCCGTTTTCTGTGCCTTCATCATTGAAAAAGATCAACCCGGGCCTGTTGCCGCCAGGAATGGGTGGCGTCAAAGCTTTGCCATAAGCCAGCACTTCGGGTGAACGTTCTTTGTTGGAGATAACCATCCGCAGTTGGCCATTGCCTTCTACGATATTGATACGTTCTGCCGTAATTTCTTTGAAGCGGGTTTCACCAGAATTGGTAAAAGCAAACAAACCTGTGATCATAAATAATAAAGTCAATACACCTGCATACCATTTAAGCCGTATCAAATCTTTCTGCATTTTCGCTATTTGCTGCTCCATTAAAAAGTGATTTTAGATGATGATTACAAAAGGGTGCAAAAATAATGCTTCGAAAGAAGATAATGTTTAGGGCTAATCCTCTAATGTATAGTGCTTGATTCTCAAATAGCGGCTAACGGTTCAAAAGTGTTTCCGTCAGTGGCAGAAGTCTGTGTTACTGCCTATCTGGATAAAGATATGGAGCTTATAGAAATTCTAATGCTGGTCTCAGGTATAAAGCTGCCATTGTTGAAAAGCTTTTGTAAAGCGCTGCATAATAGTTTTTTAATATTTATGTCAGTTCGTTCCACTTATCTACAAGTGAAGCATAGAAAGAGGCTGTAGGTGTTGTCTCTCCATTTTCACCTATATGACTGGATTCCAGTTCAAAGAAAATGTCTATAATTTTTTCAATGTGGTCAGAAGTGAGGTCGACCTTGTAATAATTTGTAGTCGTATCGTAAGGTTTTAAATGAAGGTCAGGCTTTTGTATTTTATTGTTTTTGAGAATCCGCTGAATCTCACTTGCCAACTCAAGCTCATGTCTTGAAACAACTTCCTTTAACGTCACATTTAAAGTCGTGCGGTCAAGAACATCTCTTTCATTAATTAACCTCTTATACTCTTCGTCTTTCATGGTTGTTTTTGGTTGCGCTTTACGTTCAGGTATTGCCGCAAGTGGGATATTTAATAGTGTCAAGCCCGGAACTGCAGCTTGGTTTTGTTTTAAAAGTTGAAGTGAAGAACTAAATTAATAACGTTAAGTCGAAACTGTTGCTGATAGCGATTTGTAGCCGATTGCTCCAATGTCCAGCCCCACTTGCGGCAATACTCTTGTTGTGCGTTCGTGCTACGCCTGCCGGAAGATGAGTTGTGTAATATAGTACTTTATTAAATGTTTACTTCGCTCCAGGCGGGCGGTAGCCAATAGTCTGTGCACGGCGCAGGGCATCTAAGGTCTCATCGACTGTAAGCAATACAGTAGTTTCGAATTTTGATAAAGCACCCCCAGCGCTGATCGCAATTCCAACGGCGGCCATCGAAACATTATTCGGTGCTTCCCAGAGGCAGTAGCCATCATACTCACCAAATGCGTACCAGAAGCCATGAAGCTTCCCACCAACAGACTCGATGTATTGGCGTGCTGCCACACGACGGTCTTCTGGATTCTTCATCATTCTAGCCCAAGTTTCCGGTGTGTAGTTGAAACGCGTCATATAGAAAGTCATTGTTGAGGCCTGCTTCGTACTGTGTTGTTGTTCGGGACTCGTTTCCTGAGACTGTAATTGTTTGGTTGCTTTTCCCTGAGGTTGCGGCTTTCCTTGCTGACATGCTGCAGCGGCAATGAGAATAAACAAAACAAATGGCTGCCACATTCGATTCGATAAGATTCGTAATTTGTGGATCATAAAGACCTCCTTTCATTTATACTAAATTAGCCTATTGTTGATGGGCATGTTTAAGAAATTTTCACACATCTTGTTTAGATACAAAAATCTGACTAGAGGTCTTAGTACATTTGCACTGTTGGTATAGCAGTACCATAACTGCAGTAGTTTTATACCAACAACAGGCAAAAAATCTTATTGCTAATAAGAATTCCATAAAAATAAACAAATGCCGGACTATGCACCGGGCTGGTGATAGCCGATTGCTTGGACACGGCCAAGCGCATCTAAAGTTTCTTCTACGGTTAGTAGCACGGTTGTCTCAAATTTCGACAAAGCACCACCTCCGCTAATTGCGATTGCAACTGCTGCCATTGAAACGTTGTCAGGTGCTTCCCAAAGGTTATAACCATCGTATGAGCCGAAAGCATACCAGAAGCCATGAAGCTTACCGCCAACAGATTCAATATACTTTTGTGCGGCTTTTCTGCGGTCTTCCGGGTTCTTTGATAATCTAGCCCATGTTTCAGGTGTATAACTGAAGCGTGTTAAATAAAGAGCCATTGTGTTTAACTTTTAATATTGCCTACTCTTTTCGGTTTTCGGCTTCCCCGTTTTATTTGTCAAAGGCAAATTTGTTATTTATTCTTTCAAGCTACGCTGTCGTCAAAGCATGACGCATAACGGTTTCAGGTATTTGTAAAGGGGCTGAAGTCTGGGTTACTGCCGCTTCACTCTACCTATGCCATTGATTTTAGATTTATAGCGGAAAGATAGTTCAGGAGCAGCCATTTTACAAATACTGCTGTTATACACCGCTTTACAGCACTTCTACCAAACTCTTTCCGAACTCATAGAAGAAGAACAAGTCTTCTTTTTGAATAAGCAACTCATTAACCTGAATGAGTAAAGTCCGAGAATCATTTTCTGTTTCAATGACAAAGCTCCTGTACTTATTCTGTTGGTGAAATTGTTGGAGCTTGTATACAACTGCACTCAGGGTTTCTTGCTCGTTGGCAATGAAGATGTATGCCTTATCAAGCTCAGGATCTTCTGTCCTGCGCCTGTTTTTGTTCCAGGTGGAAAACAAGCCAGTCAATAAATCTTTAGGGTAGATTTTTAAATAAGCAGTTGACCCAGGCTTTAGCCTAAAACGAAAAACGGACTGTAAGTTCACATGTGTTCCTCTGCCTTTTGCTGGTTTGTCAGCCCAAATAAGACTAATTTCCTCTTTATCAGTTTTTATGCAGTAGGTATTGTCAGGATTGAAGTAGCTTTCCTTAGCTTGGCTGATACTGCCGCCAATAGCATCAGCGAACTTTTTCCATTCAGTTTGTAAGGCAGTATCTGTCATAAGGTGGTGTATAACTCAAAAATATGCGAAAGTTTTAACCCCTCCATTCTCAAAACAATTTTAAAACGCCATTCATTCTGAAACACTTAATCCCAAAAACGAAAGTTTCCCCCTCCCAAAAAACTTTCGCCAATACAACTTTCACTACTCTAATTTCAAGTTGTCCCGTGGACTCATCACTTGCAACATATCCCGGTTGGTAACATGCAAATACAGCAAAGTGGTCTTAATATCATTATGGCGCAGAAGTTTCATGATCATGGTCACAGCCGTCCCCTTGTCTAGTAAATGAGTCACAAAGCTGTGCCTCAATGCGTGCACCTTGCCTTCAAACAGTTAGTGGCATGCACTTAAAATACAAAACACTCCGCACCTTGTAAAGACATGTCGTGTTTTCAACCGAGACCCTAAAATATTTTGTGTAAATAGTCATTAGTAACTGTATTAGAGTTTACATCTGTTTTCAAAGATGGTGACAAATTGATGGAGTATGAGCCCCCAGTTTGCCAAGGGCTGGCTCCATTTTTTTTCTATGTTCATGATGGCCAGGTAGACAGCTTTTTCTGCTGCGGGATCATCGGGGAACTGTACTTTGGTTTTAATGTACTTTCTGATGCCTCTGTTCAGATTTTCTATGGCGTTGGTGGTGTAGATGATCCTTCTAATCTCCAGGGGGAAATCGAAGAACGCTGTTAAGTGCTGCCAGTTGTTTTGCCAGGACCCAACGGCATGTTTGTACTTTTTGCCCCATTTGAGTTCAAAGCCCAATAAGGCCTCTTCGGCCGCCTTACAGTTCGGGGCGGCATAGACCTGTTTTAAATCCGAACAAAACTCCCTGCGATCCTTCCATACTACATACTTACAAGAATTACGAATCTGGTGGACAATACACAACTGGGTGATGGTGGCGGGAAATACCCCTTGGATGGCTTCTGTAAACCCCTTTAAGTTATCGGTGCAGGCAATCAGGATATCTGCTACCCCTCTTGCCTTCAGGTCTGTGAGCACAGAGAGCCAGAAGGCAGCGGATTCCGATTCTGAAGTCCACATGCCCAGCACCTCTTTGAGGCCATCGGGCTTCAGTCCGATGACCAGATAAATGCATTTGTTTTGGTAGTGGCCTGAGTGTTTGATCTTGAGCATGATGCCATCCATCCATACCACATAATATA